>CACSIO010000062.1 GCA_902705865.1 BD1-7 clade bacterium | reverse complement strand
ATACAATAAGTGACAATGTATGCAATCGGATGCCCAATTGATCGGGTACAGCGAATTCATTTACCGAGTTAATGGTTGGATCGACGATCCTTCCAACAGTTTGCTTGGCGACCATAGAGTACTGGAACCACCTGATCCATACCGAACTCAGTAGTGAAACGGTACATCGCCGATGGTAGTGTGGGGTTTCCCCATGTGAGAGTAGGTCATCGCCAAGCTTTTATTCAAAACCCTGATCGGAAACGGTCAGGGTTTTATTGTGTCTGGGATTTATGAATTCCAACGTCAATCTCCAACTCCAGCGGCTAACACCTGTCGTGTTGCTCAACGTTTTTATCCCTGCAACGCACCTTGCTACCTTCTTTCTTGAGTGTAAGCTTGTTCTGAACCACCCACCCCATAGCTATATACTTCCTGCAAAGAGTTAACAGTCTGCTGTTGTTAGTCGGTAAGCAGTTCAAACGAATCGGTGTCTGCAACCTGCAGTTTTAGTTTATTGATCTGCCGGTAGGATTTATACATGAGCTGGTTTAGTGTCACTAACCCCATGCTGCAAACCATTAAGGACGATGCCTGTGGTGCTGATACAGTCTCATTTACCAAGTGTTCTTCTACGCGTTTGATTAACTGTGTATCTAACTTCTTAACGTATTCACGTTTGGCGCGCAGCTCTGCATCACATTCAGGAATCGCTCTTATAGACCAGATAGACTCATAGAACCTTAATAGATGAATGATTTCCTCTCGAAAACGACACAGTTCAGTTTTTACGGTTTCGTTGTTGCGATTTTCTTCAGATTTAAATTCGATCTCGAATGCTATTGCAGTACGTAATATGAGTTGTACATTTCGGTTTAACTGCTTTAACGCTGAAATAGTATCGAGCTGTGATTCGTTAAGCGAAAGCTTCGATTGTAGGCGTGTGCCAAATTCGAGCGCTTTTAGATATAGCGGTTTCACAAACGTTTTTTTGTAATTCTCTACTGATATTTCGTCGGAGATGTTGCGGTGTTGGTGAGTCGGTAGATCTTCTGCTCGAAATATCTCTGCTTTGTCGATGTCGGCTGATAGCGCAATCCCCGCAGGCAATTGAAACCTATATAGCTGTCTTGTTTCTTGGTAAAGCGCTTGGATACCGGTTTCTGGGTAATCAAGAAATTGCTCGTCGAGATATAGTGGGCCGGCCTCTGCGGCTGCTTCATCTGGTTTTGCTTTGATAACGTGTCGGCAAAGGCTGGCTATGGCTTTGACAAATCCGATGAGAAGAAAGGTGTTGGTGATATTAAAAAGACTGTGAAAAATGGATAGTGCGACCGGAATGTCTGAGGACGTATGTGGTGCGTTTGTGCCAAAAAACGATTCGGCGATCATCCACACCAGCTGATTAACATAGGAAAATAGCAACAGTACCCACGTTACGCCAAATAGGTTGAACAGGAAGTGCGCAAAGGCGGCGCGTTTGGCGTGTACGCCACCGACGAGTGCTGCAACATTGGCGGTAATGGTTGTGCCGATGTTCTCTCCTAGCACCATTGCTGCTGCGGCTTCATAGCCGATAACTCCCTGTGATGCAGCAACCAGAGTGATGGCCATTGTCGCGCTTGAACTTTGCAGAATGACAGTTAATACCGAACCAATGAGAACGAATTTAATCGCGCCGAGAATGCCAAGGCTCGCCGGTGCCTGCATTAGGTGCATGATGACCGGATCATTCTTGAGATCCGGCACTGTGTCTTTCATCATTTCTAGGCCGATGAACAACAGGCAAAAACCCACAATGAAAAGACCTATATTTCGTGTTCTCGGCTTTTTCTGACTAGAAAGCACGAAGCCGATCATTGTCGCCGGCAGCGCTATTGCGGTTAATTGAATTTTGAAGCCGATGAGGGTGATCAACCAAGCAGTCAGTGTTGTGCCGATGTTGGCGCCCATGATGACGCTAATGGCTTCTGTAAGGCTTAATAACCCAGCAGAAACAAAGCTCACTACCATCAGCGTTGTTGCAGACGAGGATTGTAAAAGCGATGTGATGCCAAGCCCTGTTAACATGCCTTTAAAGCGATTGGATGTCAGGCGAACCATGATTTGGCGCAGTCGTTCGCCAGCAAGGTTCATTAAGGCATCACTCATGACTTTCATGCCATACAAGAAAATCGCGAGTGCGCCGAGCAGGTTGAGAAGATCAAATCCGTTCATTGCCTACGTCCAAATATCTTCAGGGTAGGCGGCGGATGGTATATCCAAGGCTGAAGAAGCCTGTGAGCTCGCGTAGTGGTCGCTGCTCGAGACAATGTTTGATAACTCGGCGGAGATATTAATAGAGGCGCCCATCATGCCGGCTCTCCTAGAATTAGTGGGCATGCGAGCGATTAGATAATGAAATGTGAGCTTTGTTCGATTATTTACAATAAATGCGTGAGGTTTAAGTTGCCGACGGTTCCGCTTATACGTCCGGCTTTTACTTGAGTTTCGACAGCCTTACGCAGTTCATTTTCAACATCCAAAGGGTGTTTTAGCCGCTTGACTTGTTCAAATAGTAAAAAGGCGTCCGCGAAGCGTTCACGCAAATAGACTAGCCACTGTTTTACTAGATTGGGCTGATGTTTTTCTGCGGTCGTTTGCTCAAGGCTGTGGAGGTAATGAATCAGTAGCAGGCAGATATCGCCCCATTGGGCCGCTTTTGCGTTTGAATCTTTACTCAGCAGTGCCAATTCGGGGCTGGCGACTAACCCGCGCCCGAGCATTATTTGATCTGTGCCAGAGGCGCGAAGACAGGTTTCTACATCACCCAGGTTCCACACCTCACCGTTGGCTATAACAGGTATCGACACCTGATTGACGATCTCTTGAATATAGTGCCAATGCGCAGGCGGTTTGTATCCTTCAAGCTTTGTGCGTGCGTGAACTGCAAGTTGGCTTGCTCCGCCGGATTCAATGGCATCCACGTTTTCGAATACGAGGGATTTGTCTTTGTAACCAAGTCTGATTTTAGCCGTGACAGGAATCTCAGCGGGCACCGCCTCACGAATGTGGCTGACTATTTTGTGCAGTCGTTCTGGATATTGAAGAAGGACTGAGCCCCCGCCATTATTGTTTACCGTTTTTGCCGGACATCCAAAATTAATATCGATGCCTGCTGCCCCCATGCGAGCCAGCTTCGCCGCGTTAGCGGCCATGGCCTCGGGGTTGTCTCCAAGCAGTTGTGCAAACACCGGCACATTATTTCCGGTAAGACTGTGGTTGTCGATTTCTGGAAAGTAACGGCGAAACACGCGTTCAGGTAGTTCGTTGCCTACAACGCGGATGAATTCGGTGACACATCGATCTAATCCGCCGATTGAGGCGAAGATGGAACGCATCTGGTGGTCAATGATGCCTTCCATTGGCGCTAACATGACAAAACTTGGTTTTAGAACGATTGACTTCATAGTTGCGCATTGTACGCTATTGCGGCGCGAATATTTGATTCGCTTATAAAATATCTGTACAGTAGCCCGCCCGTTTGCGTTACATCAATGCATATCGGCGGAAAATCTGTTTTTTAACCAGAGAACATAGATGCAAGATAATCTCTTAGAGCAGGGAGCTGAACTGATGATCTTCGGCATGGGCACAGTGTTTGTGTTTCTTGCCGTGTTGGTTGTCGTCACTATGACGCTGTCGACTGTCGTTCAGAAGTTTTTTCCTGAAGCACCCAAACCCGCAGCAGTGCCAACTACCCCCCGGCCGAACGCTGCAACCAACGACGATCAGCTTGTTGCAGTAATCACTGCAGCTGTTCACAAGCACCGTACTCGCCAAAAGTAGAGTGCGGTATAAGTCTAACGAACGGAAACGTTTATCCTTCACGTTTTTAGAGGCTCTCCGATGAGTGATAACAAGAAACCACTAGGAATAACTGACGTAGTCTTGCGTGACGCACATCAGTCACTTTTTGCGACACGTCTGCGTCTTGATGACATGCTACCTATTGCTGAGAAACTTGATCAAGTTGGCTATTGGTCTCTCGAAAGTTGGGGTGGCGCGACGTTTGATGCATGCATTCGCTATCTTGGAGAAGATCCATGGGAACGTATTCGAGAGCTGAAAAAAGCGATGCCGAATACACCACAGCAAATGTTGTTCCGTGGTCAGAATATTCTTGGCTATCGTCACTATGCCGATGATGTTGTTACTAAATTCGTTGAGCGAGCGGCAACTAACGGTGTTGATGTATTTCGTGTATTTGATGCGATGAATGATATGCGCAACCTTGAGACCGCTATCAAAGCTGTTCGTGAGGTTGACCGTCATGCACAAGGAACAATTTCCTACACAGTGAGCCCGGTTCATACTGTCGATATGTGGGTCAAGATGGGTAAAGATCTTGAAGCTATGGGCGCAGACTCTGTTGCCATTAAAGATATGGCTGGTTTATTAAAGCCATATGTTGCGTTTGATCTTGTTAGCCGTTTGAAGAAAGAACTATCTATTCCTGTGCATATGCAATGCCATGCAACCACCGGGCTTTCGACTGCAACGGCATTAAAGGCAATTGAAGCGGGTATTGATAATATCGATACAGCGATCTCTTCAATGTCGATGACCTACGGTCATTCTCCAACCGAATCTGTTGTTGCTATGTTGCAAGACACTGATCGTGACACGGGCTTGGATATCAATCTTCTTGAAGACATTGCTGGATACTTCCGCGATGTACGTAAGAAGTATGCAAAATTTGAAGGTGCCTTACGCGGTGTAGATTCTCGTATTTTGGTTGCTCAAGTGCCTGGCGGCATGCTGACCAATATGGAAAGTCAGTTACGTGAGCAAGGTGCAGCCGACAAGCTTGATGCTGTATTGGAAGAAATTCCACGCGTTAGAGAAGATCTAGGTTTCTTGCCGCTAGTAACACCAACATCACAAATTGTTGGTACTCAGGCGGTATTAAATGTACTGACGGGCGAGCGCTACAAGTCTATTTCGAAAGAAACAGCGGGCGTATTAAAAGGTGAATACGGTGCAACGCCTGCTCCTGTGAATGCAGAACTGCAAACACGGGTATTGGATGGTGCAGAGGCTGTTACGTGCCGTCCTGCAGATNTTCTGAAACCTGAGCTGAATGTTCTGGCTGCAGAGTTGAAAGAGAAGGCCGGAGAAAAAGGTGTCGCGTTAGCGACTGGCGACAATGAAATTGACGACGTATTAACGTATGCATTGTTCCCGCAGGTTGGTTTGAAGTTTCTTGAGAATCGTAACAATCCATCGGCCTTTGAACCAGTTCCAACAATCGAGGATGCAAATGTATCCGTGAAGGCAGCCGCGCCTGCAGGCGGTTCTGATGTCTATACAGTGACTGTTTCTGGTCAAAGCTATGTGGTTCAGGTTGCTGAAGGTGGCGATGTATCATCGATCACTCCTGCTGCACCTGTTGCTGCGCCTAGCGCCGCTCCTACTGGCGCGGGCGAGCCTTTGAATGCTCCATTGGCAGGAAATATCTTCAAAATACAGGTCAATCAAGGTGATCTTGTTCAGGAAGGTGACGTTGTTATCATCCTGGAAGCCATGAAGATGGAAACCGAAGTGCGTGCGAGCAAGTCAGGAACTGTACAGAGTATTTCTGTCAGGGAAGGCGACTCCGTAGCGGTTGGCGATCCGCTGATCAGCATCGCTTAATTCCAGGAGTTGTAGATGGAAAACCTATATAGTTTGTGGGCGAGCTCTGGTATCGCCCAGATCGCCGGTGGCCAGGCAATTATGGTGCTGGTGTGTTTTGGTCTGTTGTATCTAGCAATACAACGTGGCTTTGAACCTTTGCTTCTTGTACCCATTGGTTTTGGTGGCGTATTGGCAAATATCCCCGGTGCAGGGTTGGCGTTTTCAGGCGTTGAAAATGCCATATATAGCGCAGAGCCAGCGGTGCTTGATGCACTTGGTCATGCGTTGAATGTGCAGTGGGAAAACGGCAAAGATCTGATGTATGCCTACAACAACGCCTCGCATGGTGAAGTTTTAGCGGCTAAGCATGTTGCAGGTGATGCAGGCTTTAACAACGGAATGTTATATAACTTCTACTCAGTGGCGATCGCGAGCGGTGTTGCGCCTCTGGTTATCTTTATGGGTGTAGGGGCAATGACTGACTTTGGCCCGCTGTTAGCCAATCCGAAAACGCTGTTTCTCGGTGCTGCAGCGCAGTTTGGTATCTTCGCGACTGTGTTGGGTGCAGTATCGATGACATCACTTGGCTGGATGAATTTCAGTCTCGCTGACGCAGCCGCGATTGGCATCATCGGTGGTGCCGACGGCCCAACCGCGATCTATGTTGCCAGCTTGTTGTCGCCACACTTGTTGGGTGCGATTGCTGTTGCAGCATATTCGTACATGGCGTTGGTGCCTTTGATCCAGCCCCCAATTATGCGAGCGCTAACGACTGAGTCTGAGCGTCAGATTGAAATGGTTCAGCTACGTACTGTCTCGAAAACGGAAAAGATCCTGTTCCCAATCTCTTTATTGGTATTGGTTGCGTTGTTTCTTCCGGATGCGGCGCCGTTGTTAGGTATGTTCTGTTTCGGTAACCTGTTGAAAGAGTGTGGTGTGGTTGATCGTTTAAGTGATACTGCGCAGAACGCGTTAATTAACATTACCACTATTTTTCTCGGGCTTTCTGTTGGTTCCAAGCTCAGCGCGGATAAATTCCTCGACTTGAATACTTTGGGTATCTTGGCGTTAGGTATTGTTGCATTTGGTATTGGTACGGCATGTGGTGTTCTCATGGCGAAGCTGATGAATAAGTTCAGCAAAACGCCAGTCAACCCATTGATAGGCTCTGCAGGGGTTTCGGCGGTTCCGATGGCTGCGCGTGTATCGAACAAACTTGGTTTAGAATCGAATCCACATAACTTCTTGTTAATGCACGCAATGGGGCCTAACGTCGCTGGTGTTATCGGATCTGCGGTTGCTGCAGGGGTTATGATTAACCTTGTTAGTGGATAAGCGGGCTTTTAACCCTATTTAGTGATTAACTTATCTCATGGATTTAGAGTAAACTTTGCGGATGTGCGGAGCCTACGGGTTCCGCTTCTGATAATAAGACTACCGCAGGAGCGTTTGTGTCTAATCTTGCATCCGCAGATAACCTCTCCAAGCTGGCCTCTATAGCCGGCGACGCGATCTCTCGGTTACCGGTAGAGAGGATACGTTTTTTCAGTCTGCTTCTTATCGGTGTTTGGTTTGTCGCCATGTTAGCCGAGATTTTCTGGCTTGCGATGCCTATGCCGCAACAGCCTGCCGTTGTTCCTCCCATGCCGAACACTTCTTCTCTGAATCATGGCGGCTCTGCTGGCAGCTCTTCGTCAGCGATCAATGTACCGCAGATGCAAAGCTGGAACCTTTTTGGTGAGGAAGCGAAAAGCGCAGATGACGAAGTTGTAAAGGAACTGCAACCTGCTGATGCTACTGTGGGNCAAGATGCGAAAGAAACTCGTCTTAAATTAAGTCTTCTTGGTGTGATTACCTCAACCGATCCGGCCAATGGATACGCTGTGCTGGAATATCAAAATAAAGCTGAACTCTATAGAGTGGGAGATAAGATCCCTGGCGGTCGAGATGTTTCACTTTTCAGAGTGCATACTGATCGTGCCATTATTGATAATCGCGGGAATTACGAAGCGGTGCTATTGTATGACGAGACTGTTAAGTCAACGCAAAAGCCGGTAGCACGGCCGCGTAAAACGACAGGTGATAAGGTTGTTGATCATCGACGTAGTTCCTCGGTGNCAGCCTTGGCGAAAGGTTATCGTGATCAGTTGTTGAGTAATCCGATGTCTCTTGCTGAAGTGATACGCATTTCACCTGCAAAAGGCAGTGATGGTAGTATTATTGGATATCGTGTTCGCCCAGGTAAACATCGGCAGCAGTTTTCTGATTTGGGATTAAAAAGTGGCGATATTGTGACATCAGTTAACGGTGTTGAGTTGTCTGATCCTTCAAATGCCATGCAATTATATGGGCAGCTTCGTGAGTTAACGGAAGCGACCTTCGCGGTTAAACGCGGTGATGAAGAAATTACGTTGATTGTTGGTTTAGAATAATCTAATACCATCGATTTGCGAAATACGTTTGAAATATATAAAAAATTGAAGCCATCTATGAAAATTAAAGCCCTCGTTCTGGCCGCATGTCTGATGCAGCCATTTTATTTGCAGGCGCAAGAGCAAGAATACACGCTCAATTTCAAAGATTCTGATATCAAGGAACTGATCAAGTTTGTTGCCGATGTAACTGGCTACACCGTGATCATCGACCCCAAGGTTAAAGCCAAAATTGAGGTGATATCTGAAGAACCTGTGAATGAGCAGGAGTTGTATGATCTGTTTTTGGCAGTGCTCGATGTTAATGGATATACCGCGGTTCTTAATGAAAATATCCTGCGTGTCATTCCTGATAAAAAGGCGCGCACGAGCCCGTTAAAAGTCTCTTCCGGTGCGACGACACAAAATAACGCTGAATTTATTACTCAAATTATTGAGTTAAAGAACGTCAATGCGACGAAGTTGATCCCTGTATTGCGTCCATTGGTGCCTCAGCAAGGTCATATGGCTGCGTATGTGGATACCAACAGCATCATTATTACCGACACTGCGGATAATGTTCAGAAGGTTCTCGAGATTATCCGTAATATCGATAAGTCACCGCATAAAGATGTCGAAGTTATTCGACTCAAACATGCAGGGGCTGAAGAAGCGGTAAAAATTATCAATCAGATCAACAAGCCTACAGGTGGTGGTAAATCACAGCCAGAATCTGATCAGGTTCAGTTGGTTGCAGATACGCGCAGTAACTCTATTATCGTTAATGGCACGTTGCAAGCACGCCAGCGGATCAAAAAATTGATTCAGGAATTGGATCAGCCACTGGAAACTACCGGCAATGCGCAGGTGTTTTATTTACATCATGCGAGCGCAAAAGATTTAGCCCCAGTTCTTTCTAAAGTCTCTCAAAATATGGCTAAGTTAGGAGGTGAGCAAGCCAAAGGTAATACGGTTAAGGCGGCGACTATTGAAGCCGACGAAGCGTCGAACTCGATTATTATTACCGCGCAGCCGGATGTTATGGAAGGTTTGAAGGCGCTGGTAAAACGTCTTGATATCCCACGTGAAATGGTACTTGTGGAAGCCATTATTGTTGAGGTATTGGTCAATGACGATAAGGCACTGGGTTTCGACTTCTTAGTGGCGAACCAAAATAGCGGTTTCGGTGGTACCAATAACAGCTCATCGCTGGCAGCCTTGGCTCCGGCATTTACTACGAATACGGATAATGCAGCTGCGGGTCTTGCGTCGGCATTAACCTCCACGGCTTTGCAGGGCGGTACTTGGGGGGTTCTCGATTATAACCCTGATGGGTCCAGCTTTGCGGCGATCCTGACAGCGCTTGAAGAAAACGGCGAAACCAACATTCTGTCCACACCGAGCTTGATGACCCTAGACAACAACGAAGCATCCATTGTGGTTGGCCAGGAAGTTCCGTTTATCACGGGTAGTTTCACGTCTACAGGTAACAACTCGTCTAACCCCGGAAATCCGTTCCAGACGATTGAACGGAGTAACGTGGGTATCACGCTGAATGTGACGCCGCATGTTAATAAAGGCGAACAAATTACGCTGGATATTACGCAAATCGTCTCTGGTTTAACTGGATCTACCGCTGCTCAGGTTGGCAGTGCCGATATCATCACCAACGAGCGTAAAATCGAAACCAGCGTGCGCGTGCGTGATGGTGATACGGTTGTACTCGGTGGTTTGATTCGAGATGAGGTGCAAGAGAGTGTGCGTAAAGTTCCTCTGCTTGGTGATATCCCATGGATTGGGCGATTGTTCAAAAGCTCAAGCAGTAACATCCGAAAAACTAACTTGATGGTATTTTTGCGCCCAACCGTTGTGCGCAATGCGACTGAGTCTCTGAAATTGTCGGAGAAGAGCTATCGAGATATTCGATCAGTTCAAAATCTAAAGTATGAAAAAGGCGTTGATCTGTTCCCGAATGAGGTTTTACCTGTGTTGCCGACTTGGGAAGAGCAGTTGCAACGAATTGAGATGTTAGACCGTCCAAAGAATGAAGAGACGAAAACCTCACCTTCTGAGGCAAAATTTAGTTCTGAATCTGCGGTAGATTGATTCATGTCAGACAAGTCTGTAGCTGAGAACGCTGAAGTGCCAGCGGAACTTAACAACGATGATCTTCAAGCCATTGCGGCGCGTCAAGCTGCCGCATTGGGTGAGACATTATCTGGTGGTTTCGGTGACGCAACGGATATAACCGATGAGATCGGTGAAGACGGCGAGCTTGAAGAAGAGCCGTTGGTACAAAAGGTATTGCCATTTGCGTTTGCATCGGCCGAGGGGATATTTCTTGAGCCTTCAGACGACGGCGATTGTGTTGCCTATTATCGCACAGGCTTGAAGGCTGAAACGCTTGCTGAAGTGCGCCGTTTTGTCAGTGCACCTATGCGTATCGAACGTATTGAGGATGAAGACTTTCAGCGTCGCCTGACGCAAGCGTACCAACACTCAACCGGTGAAGCCGCCCAGGCCGCGGAGGATATGGGCGCTGATCTTGATCTTAGCCGATTGGCTGATGAGATCCAAGATTCTGCCGACTTGATGGAAGGGGAGGACGATGCTCCGGTTATCCGTCTTATCAATGCTATTTTATCCCAAGCAGTGCGTGAGAAAGCATCTGATATTCATATCGAAACCTTCGAAAACGACTTAGTGGTGCGGTTCCGTGTCGATGGAACTCTCAATGAGGTGTTGCGCCCGAAACGTATGTTGGCGCCGTTACTCGTCTCGCGAATGAAGGTTATGGCCAAACTCGATATCGCGGAAAAGCGTATCCCGCAGGACGGTCGTATATCCGTACGTATTGCCGGTCACGGTATCGACATTCGTATGTCGACAAACCCGACAGCACATGGCGAACGCATTGTATTACGTCTGCTTGATAAACAAGCCGGTGCATTGCAGCTCGAACAGCTGCGCATGAGTGAACAAGTTTATAAGGGATTCAAGCGTGTTTTGGGGTCGCCTCACGGTATTATCTTGGTAACCGGCCCGACAGGTTCCGGTAAAACGACCAGCTTGTACTCTGGCCTTACGTACATTAATGAGCCTTCTCGTAACATTTTGACCATCGAAGACCCGGTTGAATATCTATTGCCTGGTGTGGGCCAAACCCAGGTGAATTCGAAAGTCGATATGACTTTTGCTCGAGGGCTGCGAGCGATATTACGTCAGGATCCCGACGTCGTAATGATTGGTGAGATCCGTGATATTGAAACCGCTGAAATTGCCGTTCAGGCGAGTTTAACCGGTCACCTTGTGTTATCAACGTTACACACCAATACCGCCATCGGCGCCGTGACACGTTTGGGGGATATGGGTATTGAACCCTTCCTCCTATCGTCCAGCTTGGTTGCCGTGATGGCTCAGCGCCTTGTTCGAACCCTTTGTCCATCCTGTAAGGAACCTTTTGAGGCGTTAGATAGTCAAAAAGCGCTTATGGGAATCAATAATAACGAGAAGGTGGTTCTGTTCCGTGCAAAAGGATGTTCTGCATGTAACGGTCAGGGCTTTAAGGGACGAATGGGGATTTACGAATTCATCGAAGTCGATGACAAACTGCGTAATCTGATTCACTCCGGTGCATCCGAACAGGATATGCTCGCGCAAGCGCGCCTGCATTGGCCGTCTATTCGAGAAAATGGTCTGGCTAAGGTCCTCTCCGGGGAAACCACCATCGAAGAAATACTGAGGGTCACCTCAGGGTAAATCATGGCAGCGTTCAGTTACCAGGCACTCAATGCAGACGGCAAGAAAGTTAAAGGCGTATTGGAAGGGGATTCTCCTCGGCAGATACGTCAGATGCTGCGTGAGAAAGGGTTAAAGCCCCTCGATATTAGCCATAGCAAATCGGCCGGTAAAAGCTCGGAGAAGAGCTCTGATTCCGGTTTTTCATTGAGCTTTCTTAATACGGTCAGACTCAACCCTGCTGAGCTAGCGCTGTTTACCCGGCAGTTGGCGACGTTGATTCAGTCCAGTTTACCGTTAGATGAAGCATTGCAAGCTGTTGCCGATCAGACACAAAAACAGCAGATCAAAAGTCTCATTCTGGATATTCGATCGAGGGTTGTTGAGGGACACTCGCTGGCGTATGCGTTAGGTGACTTTCCTAAAATTTTTGACTCTATGTATAGAGCGATGGTTACGGCCGGTGAAAGTGCGGGTTTTCTTGGCATCGTGCTGGAGCGTTTGGCTGATTACACTGAAAACAGCCAATATACACAGCAGAAAATAAAATCGGCCATGGTCTATCCGATCATTTTAATGATTGTTGCTTTTGGTGTTATCACAGGTTTGATGGTTGGGGTTGTTCCCGATCTGGTGAAAGTCTTTGATACCAAGGGTGCAGATTTACCCGTATTAACTAAAGGGTTAATCTGGCTCAGCGATTTTATTATTGATTACGGAATTTATGCATTTATCGCCGTTGCTGCGCTGATAATTTGGTTTATGCGCTTTATGCAGAAGCCGTCGCGAAAACGTAAGTGGCATGTACTCAAACTGAGATTGCCCCTGATTCGTGGCATTACACGAACAGCTGATACCGCCCGTTTTGCGAGTACCTTGAGTATGTTGGTTGGTAGTGGCGTGCCTTTGCTTGATGCGATTCGTATTGCTTCTGCGGTACTTAACAACATGGTACTTCGCGATGTATGTACCGAAGTTGCTATTACTGTTCAGGAAGGCGGTAGTTTTGGTAAAGCGCTGGGAGCCACGGATGAGTTTCCACCCATGTTAGTGCACATGGTTAGCAATGGTGAAGCCAGTGGCGAGCTTGAAGCCATGCTAGAAAAAGTGGCACAGAATCAAGAACGTGAAATTGAAATGACACTGACATCCATGCTCAGTGTGATGGAGCCACTGATGATTGTCATCATGAGTGGTATTGTGATGATGATCGTGATGGCGATTCTATTGCCGATTATGGATCTAAATACGTTAGTTTAAGGTGATAAAAATGAAGAGATCTCAAGGTTTCAGTTTGATTGAAATCATGGTGGTTCTGGTCATCATTGGAATGTTGGCCGGTATTGTTGGTCCACGTGTATTGGGTACTGCAGAAGATGCCCGTAAGAAAAAGGTACAGGCGGATTTTGCCAATATCGAAACATCTCTAAAGCTCTATAAATTGGATAACTACGTTTATCCGAGCACGGAGCAAGGGCTGGATGCATTGGTGAGTGAAACAACCATTGAGCCGGTACCTCGTAACTTTAAAAACGGCGGCTATATGGAAAAGCTACCACGTGATCCATGGGGTAATGACTACCTGTACCTGAGCCCAGGTGAGCACGGCGAGTACGATATCTATACGCTGGGTGCTGACGGTTCTATCGGCGGCGAAGGTGAAGCTGCTGACATGGGTAACTGGGAAGAGCGTAACTAAACGACTCCTCATGCGCGCTGCCAACCGTTTTAAAACACAACAGGGTATGACAGCGCCAAAGCGCGCTGCCGGCTTTACTCTGATCGAGATGATGGCGGTTGTCGTCATCATCGGTTTGGCTGCGGGCATCGCTGCAGTTTCTTTAGGCACGGGCACGCGCGGCCCAGAAGTTCGCAACTTTTCTCGCCAGCTATACAACACAATCAACCTAGCCTTTGAAGAATCGGTTTATACCAATCGCCAGTTTGGCCTGCGTTTTGATATTACTCAGGAAGAAGACGATACCTACTACGTCTATCAGTGGTTGATGTACGACCCTGATCGTCAACGCTGGTTTTTGTCGGAGATTGAAGAGCTCAAAGAGCAGAAATTTCCGCGTGATATGGAGCTACGGTTGGAAGTCGAAGGCCAGCAAGTGGTCGTTGGCGCCAACGACAAAGAAGACATTATCTTTTATGTCGCCTCCAAGCCTGGGCAAGATGGGGTAGAAATTCACCCCGATATCTACTTTTTTTCCAGTGGTGAAACGCAAAACTTCCGCATCAGTCTTGCCGATGAAGCCTCGCCGGATAATCGATATCGCATTATTGGCAACCTGATTGGGCAAGTCCGCATGCTGCGCCCGGATCAGACGGAGGATGAGGATGAATAAGTCTACTCAAATCCCTCAATCTTCGTCACAACACGGCTTTACGCTGATTGAAGTCATGGTCGCGGTTGCGGNTATTGCCGTGGCACTGCCGGCGTTGGTGTACGCCATGACCGGTCAGATCGACAGCTCAGCGTACATGCGTGATCGTATGCAGGCCAATTGGGTGGCAGAAAATGTCATGGCCGAAACGCGTATTAAGAATCGTACCGGGCAAGTTATTCAGAAGAAAGACAGCGGAAAAACTGAAATAGCAGGTCGGAAGTGGCGTTGGGCGTTACGTTCTCAGCCGTTTCCGCAGAAAGAACTCCAAGGCGTTTTTGGTGTAGAAGTGGATGTGTTTTTGGATGACGGTAGTCTCAGTAAAGTCCCGGAAAAGGACCAGAAGCCGTTAGCGAATTTGGTTGGCATCATGTATCGAAAACCCACCGAGCCGATCTCAGTGCCTGCGCCAGAAAAATATAGCGGTACCGCAAATAGTAATTCAAATTCGTCGGGTGGCGGATCTGGTGGGACTGGAAATTGATCGCAGTGAATTCTAACCGCGCCCAACACGGCTTTACGCTGATCGAAGTCATGCTCGCGATGGGTATTACGGTGATTGTTGCGATCATGGCGTTTCAGGGCCTCGACAGTGCCATGCAGCTTTCGGAATCCGAGCAGAAAGAATCGGATAATATTCAGCGCACCAGTCGCGTATTGGATATTCTAGGCAAAGACTTCCGGCAAATTGTGCCACGTGTTGTGCGTGACCCAACCGGTAATGGCTATGAAGACGCATTTTTTTATAATTCAGCGTCGTTTCCAATGATGAAGTTCAGCCGTAATGGCTGGACAAACCCGCAGCCGACGCGTTTTCAACGCAGTCAGCTGCAACGAGTGCATTATCATTTTGATGGTAAAAAATTAATCCGCACCAGTTTTCAAGCGATTGATCGACTACCCGATGAAGAAGGCACAGAAATTACCCTACTCGACGATGTACGATCGTTTGAGGTGAAGTTGCTGACGAGTCAAACAACCAATACATCCGGTGATCAGCAGGCGCCAGCGACGCAATCTAACGGTATTAAACCAACGCAATGGGTCGACATGTGGCCGGCGCAACAGGCTCAGTTTACACAAGGCGGGCAATATCAGGCTTCCAACCTGTTGCCTATGGCAATCGAAATCGAGATTGATATCGAGAAATGGGGCAAACTCCGTAGGGTGTTTGAGTTGGCTGGCAATGATTAGGCGTTCTAAACCACAACAGGGTGCCGCACTGGTAGTTGCCATGTTGATACTCAGTCTGGTGACTGTTATCGCCGCCGGGATGACCGTACAGCATAATTTTTCGCTGCGTCGCGTGAGCAACCAGTTGCTGGCCCAGCAAGCTTACTCCTATTTATTGGGTGTTGAAGGCATTGCTATGCGCTTTCTGATGCTGGATCTTGAACAAGATGCCAAACTGTCTGACCCGCGTACGGATACATTGGCTGAGTTCTGGGCGCAGGAAGCACCGCCGTTTACCGTTGAAGGTGGTGCCTATACAGGCCGCATTTATGACCTTCAGGGGCGTTTTAACCTTAATAGCCTGACCAATGGAATAGAAAACACGGCGGGTGCGACGCCACCACAGATTCCTTATACGATTGAACAAGGCATCTTTATGCGCTTGTTGCAGGCGTACAACGATGAAAACTTTCAGGTGACGGAAGATCAAGCACGGGGAATCACTGCAGCGGTTATTGACTGGATTGATGAAAACCAAAATCCAGTCGGCTTTGATGGTTGCGAAGATGATGCCTACTATAGTTTGCCTGAGCGGGTTGGGCATCGAGCATCGAATAAACCGTTTACATCGGTTACTGAGTTGCGGTTAATTTGTAACATGCCTGTCGTACTCTATGAGCGTATCCGTTACGACCTCTCAGTGTGGCCAGCGCAGGGCACGACTATGCTGATTAACGTCAATACGGCGAGTGAACCTCTACTGCGTAGTATCTTTGTTTACAGTAATGATTATCAGCGGCTCAGTACCCAGATTGATGGTAAAAAGAACTTTCAGCCACCACCGCCATTAACGATTGATGACGTCAAATCGGTTGTTGAGGCACAAGCCGGTGGTTTTATTGATTTTGCTGCTGCAGAAAGTGCCGGTAATGGTATTCGTTTATGGCCTAATGGGGCAAATAGTACACAGGCTCCGTTAGCGCTGTATTCTGACTTTTTTATTCTCGAAAGCGTTGTACAGCTGCAAGACCTGACACAGACCATGTCCAGTGTAATTTCGCGAGAGAATGGTACTATTAAAGTGCTTGTGCGCAGCACCGGTGGATTATAAAACTCAGGCCATGACCTGAGCCGAAACACAGAAGATAACGATGAACGTTTTTATACGGCCACACGACGATCACTATCGCTGGTTCGCGACCTCCAAGGAGGCGGTTGCGGCTGAGCGCTTTGAGGGCTCTCTGGAAGCGCTGGTTGATTACTATCAACAGCATGAAGGTGTTAAAGCTTGGGTATTGGTTGTACCCGGGTTGGATCTCGCCTGTCGAACGATTACGTTTTCGGCCAAAGAGAAAAAGCACATTCTGAAAGCCATTCCATTTATGTTGGAAGAAACGCTGCTGACCGAAGCCGACGATCTGCATTTGGTTAGTAATAAAAATGTGGAGCACCCTGACAGCGCCGTCGATGTCGTTGCGGTAGATCAACAACTACTGGCGGATATGCTAGCGCTGTTCAGTGAAAACGGCATCAAGCCAACCCACTGTATTGCTGAGCCCAAGTTGGTACCAGCACGCGATTGTGAATGGCAGTTGTTTTATACCGATAATGAATTTGTGGTGCAGACAGACGACCAATGTCTATCTATTGATGGCCCCAACCTCGGTCTAACACTGGAGCTGATGACTGAAGGTTATTCTGAGCTACCGGCTTCGATTGGGTTGGTGGTTGATGCATCTGAATCCAGTGAGGCGCAAGCATTCGTGCCTGAGACCTTGCAGCATTTGGTTCAGCTGAATAACAATGACTACCCGATGATGTTGCAAGCCGGGTTTGAGACGGCACAGAAGAAATGGAACCTATTGCATGGGCCATTTGCCTATGTGCAAGAATGGATGATGTATGTTCAACCTTGGCGCTGGGTGTTGATCGCCTTGTTTATTGCCATGATTGCAGACTACACATTAAAAAGTTTTGAGCTGTCTCGCCTAGAATCAGAGTATCAGGTGAATCGTGAACAAATGGATCAGTTATTCCGTAAGGTGATTCCTCGCGGCGCGATCGTTGATCATCGCAAGCAGCTTGAGCGAAAGTTAAAAGCTGTTGCCGGTGCAGGAAGCGGCGCTGGTTTTATTGAATCGATGGAAAAAGTCGGCCGGGTTATGGCTGAGTACAATGTGCATAGTTTTAATGCCTTGAATTACGATAATCGTAAGAGTGAGATTCGTATTGATCTATTGGTCAAAGATTACGACACCCTTCAATCAGTAATGAACGGTATCAAATCCGCGGGGCTGAGCCCGGAAATTCAAAACAGTAATGCGCAGGGTGAGCTACTGCGTGCACGTTTGCGGATTACAGGATAAACGATGAAAGCCTGGTTTAATGCGCTCGAAAAGCGCGAACAGATTATTTTGATTGGCGGTACGATCGCTGCGATCGCAACGCTGATATTTTATTTCTATGCGGAGTTAGGGGATGAAACACGCCTCTATCAATCCCGTGCCAAAGCATCTTCTGAAACCTTGAGCTGGATGGAAAGCGCAGTACAAACTATTCAAAAGTCTGGCGGTGGCGGTGCAGGCAATGCAACGTTCGCCAACCGGTCGATGTCTCAACTATCGCAGATGGCAGCTGATCGCTCGAACTTGAGAGTGACACGTTTTCAGCCCAACGGTAATGATGAAGCTCAGGTGTGGTTCGATCGGGTTGCCTTTAATAGCGTGTTAGACTTTTTAGCACGGTTGGAATTGGATTACGGTGTGACAGTTGAAACTGCCGCAATCAACTCTGCAAATTCGCCGGGCGTTGTAAATGCCCGTATTAAGTTTTCGAGATAAGCATGTCCAAAAAGTCCATCTTCTTATACACGCTGGGCGGTATATTGCTGTTTCTGGTTATTGTTATTCGCAACATGCCTGCTGTGTTTGTGCTGGGTCATGCTGCTAAGGCAACCGGTGCTTTTTCATCCTACAACACTACGGGAACCGTATGGGAAGGCGAGAGCCGATTGATCGTCAATGCGGGTCGAAACCGTGTTGATTTAGGGGCGGTTCAGTGGAATATTGCCGGCTGGTCTCTGTTGATCGGGCAACTCGATCTGACGTTAAATGCTGACCAACCTTCTCAGCGGTTGTCAGGCGATTTTAAGTTGAACCTACTTAATCAGCATCTAACGGCTTCCGGTGTGGAGGGTGGATTTGATTTGGCTTTGGTTCAGCAGTTTGTCGCAATACCCGGAAAGATATCCGGTATGGTGGATATCAATATTCCTAACTTGAGTGCCAATATACCGGCGCAGCAATTAACGGATCTTCAAGGTAATGTAGTGGTTAAAGATCTCGCCGTTAACTTTGCGGGCCCGGTAGAGTTGGGAACCTTCGGCGCAAAATTGAGTTTGGCTGACAACGCAGATAGCGAAGAAATGATTGTTGTTGCAGACCTCAGTGATATTGATGCAACGATTGCTCTTAATGGCCGCGCCGATGCGCTGGCATCGAATCAATCTTACTATCTTGATGTAAACATTGAGCCAAAAGCCAATGCCAACAAAATGCTGGTCAATACGCTTAAACAGTTTTACCGACCTCAGTCTGATGGCTCCTACAATGTGAAATTTGGTAAACCGCTTCGTTAATCGGCGCGGTTTTTTCTTCGATCTATCTTCTGTGTGATCCTTCCTTATTATCCTTCTAGTACTTTATTTCAGCAGGTAACGCTTTGTATGCGCCCTGCGTTCCTTTCCGCTTGTCGGTTGTGTTTAACCGCGCTTCTGATGCTGTTTCCTCCGACAGGATGGAAGTTGCCTCTTGTCCTTATCTGAAGGCTGAGACGATATCGACTCGTTACAATAGCTAAAATTCAGGTATTAGCCTGGCTGTTACGCATTTTCGACGCGTAAATGGCGTTTGCGTTGATAGGGAATTAGAACGCAGAATTTCAACAATGCCGATGGAGCATGGGCGAGATTATAATGAGGATTACTGGGTGAAACGTCTTATCCATGCTACAGATTTTTGTTTGCGATACCGAGTCGCTGCTAGTGTTAATACCATGTCCTATTTATCAACGCGTTTAGGCTGATCAGGTCAAGGATGCGCGCGTGAAATCATTATTAAAAAAATGGCTGGTTTATGTTTTTTATTTGGCGATGTTGATCGCCACTATCGTCCTGCTAACCAGTGAAGATGGTGTTGCTACTGCTGGTCTAGAGGCCAACGATCTTGTTGCGCCGATATATATTGTTTCCGATATCACTCCCCAACTGCCGGTTGGTATTAACAACGTTTGACCTTCTCTGAGGTTTTTGACGGCTGGGCTGTCATCCTGTTGATCGTCTTCAAGAGTGTTTAGCCGTAGGATATTAACCGATACCAGAAAAGATGATCTGGTATCGATTTAGCTGTTAGAAGGCGGTCGGCTGTTGCTGCTCTGCGATGTTCAGTTTGATGTTCATGTGTCCACCTTCCTCGGTGGTAAAGTCGACCATATCTATTGTCACGATTTCGCCGTCCGGACCCGATAAATCCGGCAGTGGTAGAGGTATCGTTTGATCGGTAAATATCGGTAATATCATACGTACGACGATATCCAGCAGCTGACGCATTAATGGCGATTCTGTATCGCCATCGCCGAGCCTTACCGATATTACATCGAGCTCCGGTTCATTGAGTTTAAGAAAAATCTGATTGTCCTCAGCAAACATATCAACGCTAGCTGCAAGATCGACGTCGAGCCCTAACATTGGCGTCCATGTCTCGCCACTTTGTCTATCAAGGTAGAGCTGTGCCTTGCGCCAACTGATTCCCGGTTGGCTGTTATCATCTTCTGACGTTGTTACTGTGAGGTTGGCGGGGCCATTGGGTACCAAGCGGATCCGCAATGTGCCATTCATGTTGTCGGTGACTTTAGGCCCAAAAAAGAGTTGCCCGTCGACAACCGAAATATGCATGAGCCCAGTGTTATAAAGTGTGAGTAATGCCTGGTTGATGAAGTTACTATTCAGGGTTATTTCGAGATTATCACCGTCTTGAGTCGGCGTAGGTGCGGGCAAGTTTTGAGGTGTATAACTCGAGCCAAGCACTGGCGGAATATCTTCAGGGGTAAACCCCGCATCGATGAGTGATTGAATGTCGGTTGCCATGATGCCCAGGTAATTCATGTGCATCGCAGGTTCTTGTATCGGGGCGTCTGGTTGGGATTGGGTGAAAACCTGAAATGCCTCTGGCTGCAGAGAGAACTTGGTGCCGTTGTCGATACTGGTGAACACCAACGGCAGAGAAAATCCATGCAGTGCATTGTTTAAGGTCGCTTGCACGAGTGGAGGAAGAATCAACTCGATAATCGGTGTTAGCCATCCAATCGGAATCCCGAGTGGGTTACGTACGCTAGTGAGTCCACTGAAGCTGAATTTCACTTTGTTGACGTTTGTTTCAAGTGCCCCATCGGTAATCGCGACACCCACAGGGCCCTTCATCAGGGTTTCCTTCATACGCAGGGTTGCATAGCGTTTTCCGTCTGGGGCGGGGTCGTTGGCGTACATCAAACTCAGTAAGCCATCATTGTCTTTTTCGCTGCACTTTATACCTTTGGTAAACCAGTAGTTAAGGCCGTCGTGCCACTCTGAATAAAGCTCATGTTTGCATTCGCTCACTAATGCGCGAAGGCTGACTTGCATGCCGTAGTCACGCAATGGGTCTTCGCCTGACTCGCGAATGGCAAGATCCATCTGCAGTGTTTCTGTTTCGGAATCATTGATGCGTAGTTCATGAAACCGAGATTGATCGAGTACTAAATCGCCGAGGTAGAGCAAGGTTGTACTGCCCTCTACGCCATCGAACTGGCAGTTCTCTTTCCAATTAATAGGAATGATCAAGCCACCGGCTTTTTTCGGTTCACACGTCACGTTGGTTGAGGCAGATTCCTCACCATCACCAATGAAGCGTATGGAGAAGTTTTTGAGGATGTCGCTGTAGAAGGGAGAATCTGGGTCATTACCATTGAGATGCAAGCCACTGAGAACATCGTTTAATACTGGTCGCAGTGACTCCATGGCGGATGTTCCCATGCGCAGCTTGAAGATAGGATTAAGGGCATTGCCATTGGCGAGTATCTGAAACTCAGACACGTTGTCGAAGGTATCTTTGGCTTCAAAGGTAAAAATACCGCCGTGATTGATATCGACTTGAAAGTGGTTGTTTTCATCGATCTCAGCCAGTTGATCATCTACTAACTCACCGATGGCAGATACCGGAAAGCCTTCATCATCGTAATCCTGAAAGGGCGCACGTGTATTCGCTCTGAATTCATTGGTTTTGACACGGAGGTAATCCATTTCTGATAAATTGCGAATCTCGCCTTTGATGGTTTTTCGTTCGCCAGCTTCATCATGGCAACGTTCGCCGTTGCAAAGTACGCTGGTTATGATGACGATCGGGGCTGTTGTGTCTTGAATAAAGGATTGGCTACTTTTGCCAAACGCATGGCGTGCTTCGAGGGTATTTTTGCCTTCGACCATCAAATCTTTGTAAGCCGATAAGTCGCCCGTTGCCTGGTTTTCACCGATGGCGAAATCACTCGTTACATCATGCACATTATTGAGCATGATTTTCAGGTCTGGTGGTCGCTGGTCGTAGTCGAGTGTGGCTTGGTCGTTGTCGATGCTGATGTTAATGGGATAATCGTAGCGTTGGCTGTCTTGTTGGCACGATGCCAGAGCCATTAGCGCTAATGCGATGCCAATCCAACAGACATATTGCCCCGGTTTCAGATGGCTAAAGCCCTCAGTACGGCGAAACGTACCGCGAAATTGACCCCGTTTGAACATCATAATCCATCACCTGACGACCTTTGCGGTCGATTTCTGTAGTCAGACTCGATTAGTCATTCCCCCGTTGATCAAGTTTCTTGGTGTAGAATGGCCGGTTTGAAGTGCCGGTTGTCTGGCGGTTTTTTATACAGTTTTGACGGGCTAGTGTGGTGATGGCTTTTTCGTAGGAGGTCATCACTTGGCATCAGGGGAGACTTAGTTTGCTGACTCATATTCTTTCGACGATTAGCCCAATCGCGCTGATTGCGCTGCTGGGTTACGTCTGGAGTTACAACAACCTCAGTTACGACGGGCGGTTTATCTCTCAGTTGGTGATGAATATCGCCAGCCCGTGTCTGATACTGGCAACGTTGCTGCGTGTTGAGCTGGCGCCGGAGCATTTGTGGCGGTTGTCGTTGGTCACCTTATCGGGGCTGGCGGTGATGCTACTGTTGAATACCGCGATACTGCGCATCAAGGGTTGGCCTATTCGCAGTTATCTATCGGCCCTGACCTTTGCCAACACCGGTAATATGGGTATCCCGATTGCCATGTTTGCGTTTGGTGAATATGCCTTAGCGTTGGCTCTCGTGGTTTTTATGGTGACATCACTGGTGCATTTTACCTTGGGGGTCGCTGTTGTCGGTGGCCATCATCCGTTTAAGGCGCTGTTTCAATCCCCGGTTTTTTATGCGGCGACCTTGTCTGTGGTGATGCTGGTGAATCAATGGCAATTACCCAAGGGGTTGTTTAATGCCATCGAATTGCTCGGTAACTTGGCGATTCCGCTGATGCTTTTTTCACTCGGTGTATCGCTGCAGAGTATTCGTATTCACGCCATGGGCCGCAGTGTCGCGTTGGCGTTGGTGCGTCTTGTTGTTGGGGCGGGTACCGGCTTTTTCGTGAGCTGGGCNTNTGATTTGAACGGCTCGGAAGCTGGTGTTGTGATACTGCTGTTTGCCATGCCATCGGCCGTATTCAATTATCTGCTGGCCGTTAATTACCGTCGTCAGCCTGAAGATGTGGCGGGCGTTGTTGTGATATCAACCTTGTTATCATTGGTGACTTTGCCGGCTTTGCTTTGGGTGTTATTGGAAAGGAGTTAACGATGTCTCATGACGCTGTGATATTGGATTATGCCAGCTTGGCACCGGATGACCTGAATCTGGAAGCCTTTTGGGCATTGCCGTTTACTTGGCAAACCTTCGATCATACGGATGACGAAGATATCGCCGAGCGTATTCGGGGAAAGTCGTTGGTGTTAGCTAACAAAATCCCCTTAGGGGCCGACGTACTCAAAGCCAACCCGCAATTGAAGTTGATCATTATTATGGCAACGGGCACGAATAATGTTGATCTTGAAGCTGCACGTGCATGTGGTATCAAGGTGTGCAATATCGTTGATTATTCGACGGAATCTGTAGTTCAACATACCATCAGCCTGATGCTGGCGTTGCAAACGCGCCTGATTGACTATGCCGCAGCTGTGCGCGAGGGGCAGTGGCAAGGTAGTCCGTTTTTTGGTCTGCTGGATTTTCCGATTCAGGAAGTGTCTGGGCAAACCTTAGGCATTATCGGCCTGGGGAATATTGGTCGTCGGGTGCGAGATGTATCAAAAGCTTTGGGAATGAATGTTGTTGTTGCCCAAAGTGTCGTGCCTGGGGTAGCGGCTCAGCCGGATCGTTTACCATTGGAGGAATTGTTGGCTCAGAGCGATGTGGTGAGCGTTCATAGCCCATTGTCACCCTACACCGAGGGATTGTTGGATGCTGACAAACTGGCATTAATGAAACCTTCAGCCATTTTGTTGAACGTAGGCCGTGGCGGCATCATTGATGAACGTGCTCTAGCGGATGCCTTGCATAGGAGGCAGCTGCGTGGCGCTGGCATCGATGTACTCGCGATCGAGCCGCCAACCAAGGACAACCCGTTGTTCGCCGAGCCATTGGAAAACCTGATTGTGACACCACATTCAGCCTGGGGCAGTCAGCAATCGCGGCAGAACCTGATCAATCAGATGGTGCAAATACTCAGCGCCTGGGGTCAGGAAGATTTGCTGAATCGGGTTGTTTAATGGTACAACTGCGCGCCTTTGACTCTGTGTAACAATTCTTTTCGGCCTCGGTACTTTAGGCCGAGTCTCGATATTTCCCGGATGCTTGGTTATGACATTACCTGAAGACGCGCATGAACAGTTAGTTGATCAATTAACGGAGCAGCTGATTCACCTGCAAACTCAAGCAACCTACCAGGAAGACACGATTCAGACGCTTAATGATATGGTTGCCAAGCAGCAGCAGGATATTATGGATATCCAGAAAAAAATGGATAACCTGGTTGAAGAGCTCAAACTGGTTTTACAAAGTGCTGACTCTAGCAGCATTAACACCGGGTTTGAGAAACCACCGCATTACTGATCATTGCGATTGAGTGTCTGGTGATTATTGCTAACCGGTAAAGACATCATCGGTTGGATACTGCACGGCAGTTCGCATAGGTGTTGTTAGAAGGTATGCGAGTGTTAGAGGGCCGAGGCGCCCGATAAACATGATAAAGCAGACGGTGATTTTGCCAAACTCTGTCAAGTTTGGTGTTAAACCTGTTGAAAACCCGACAGTAGAGAATGCTGAGATCGTTTCGAACATGACGATGGAGAAGTCGGCGTCTTCAGTGATCATCAGAAACAACATGGCCAGTGCGAGCGTAAAACAGCTAACCACAATGACAGTAAAAGCGCGAAGCACCGTCCAACTCGAAATATTGCGCTTGAAGGCGTGAAACTTATCCTCCCCCACCAGAAAACTGCGTGTTGCAATCAAAGCAACTGCAAATGTACTGACTTTGATGCCTCCCCCTGTTGAGGTACTGCCCGCGCCGATAAACATCAACACCATCATCAATAGCAGCGAACCATGGTGCAAGCTAGTAATTGGCACGGTATTAAACCCAGCGGTTCTGGCCGATGCGGCCTGAAAAAAAGCGTTTAACAACTGGGTGCTCAAATCCATATGGGCCAGCGTGCCCGTTCGATCACTTTCGATAATGAGAATGCCCATGGTGCCGAACAGCAGCAGGAAGGCAGTCGTACTCAAGGTGATCTTGGTATGCAATTGCAGAGGGCGTTTCTCTCTGTGGGTAAATACGTCGAGAATGACCGTATAGCCGATACCCCCGACGATAAAAAGAGCAGCGATGGTTAAGGGTATTAGCGGGGTATGTTGAAAATCTGCCAATGAATCATCGAACAAGGCAAAACCGGCATTGTTGAAAGCCGATACCGAATGAAAGATGCTGTAGTAAAGACCGTTTTTCCAGCCGTGTTGCGGTACAAACTCGATGGCCATAATGGCAGCGCCAACCAATTCGAAGGCGAAGGCGAATAACAAGATCGCTTTGATCAGCTTGGTAATTTGTGTGGTTTGATTCTGATTAAGCTCTTCTTGTAATAGGTTGCGTTGCGTCAAACCGATTCGTCGCCCGAAGGCGAGCAATATCAGCATCGATAGCGTTACTTTGCCGAGACCACCAATTTGAATCATTAGCAGGATGAAAAGCTCACCCCAGATGGTGAAATGGCGGGCAGTATCGACAGTGGTTAGACCGGTTACTGTTAATGCCGATGTTGCTGTGAAGAGGGCGTCAGTGAAACTGAGTGGCGATGTTGTAACGCCGGGAATCATCAGCACCAAACTGGCAGGCAGCAGAATCAAAACGAATGAAATTAACAGCAACCGCGGTGGGTTGAAGAAGTCTTTGCGATTACTTTTAGGGCTGTTTGCTGATGGAGCAATGCGTTTGACGGCCATAGCGATATTCCGTGTCCGTGCACAAGGGCCTGATCAGAGTTTGGTTAGCGCCGAGTAGAGGTCGCGATTATTTCCGGAGAGCACCAGTAGGTCGCCTTGTTTCAGGCAAAAATCATTTTCCATCCGGGTGATGAGTTCGGCATCGCGTTTTGTCGCCAAAACACTGACTTTGTATTTGCCCTTGAATACCTGCGTGTTAAACGGCTTGCCGTCGAGTTTTGGATCGACTTCAACTTCAATGATGCTGAGGTTGTCGCCCAAATCGAGAAAATCGAAGAGGCGATTCGTAAGAATATAGCGAGAAAATCGAGCCCCCATTGATGATTCGGGGTTAATCACATGGCTTGCGCCGACTTTTCGCAATACACGCTCGTGGTAGTCATCACGACACTTTGCCCAGATCTTCTCAATGCCCGCTTCGGCAAGGCTCAAGGTTGTCAGAATGCTGCTTTTCATATCGCCGCCGATGGCGACAAACACACAGTCATAGTTGCGCAGATCGAGCTCATCAATGGCTTGCCGATCTGTCGTATCCGCGATGGCGGCTTGTGTCACATCATTAGCTAATCGCTGCACGGCAGGCTCATTGATGTCGATAGCCAGCACATCGGCACCTTGCGCGATTAGTTCGCGACACAGGCTTTCGCCGAAGCGACCCAAGCCGATCACTGCTATCTGCTTTGCCATGTATCAGTTTCCTTGCGAGGATGTTTGCTTGTCTGCTTCCAGTGTAGACGCTGAGTGCGATGGGCTGCGGGTATTGGTTTGCATGTCTTGTCGTCTTCTTTCTAGCAGGGCGTTGAGCAGGTTGTCTTGGAAATTGATATTGCCTGTCAGGCTGCCGTGTTCGTTGCAGAGAAAAAAGGCGTATTTGAGAGGGAAAAAACTGTATTCATGACGCTCAACAATGGGGTTGAGATAATCTCGGGCCAGCAGCGAGGGCTTAGTAACGGCACCATCGCCTGGTTCATACATGAGTCGGTCGTAGCGGATACCGTCAATCGGCTGTTTGATATCGTCGGGATTGACCCGCAAGACAGATTTTCCATCGACTTCTTCGATTAAAATACGTGCCGGCGTCGGAACACAATTGCCGCCGAAAGCGATAATGTCGTAGCGGGTGTCGGGTACTTCCACGGTGAGCGACCAAACAAATCGGCGGGCCCGCTCTAGTGAGTGGCGGAAAAAGTCGGTTAGCAGCGCGTAGTAGGCTTCACCTTCTGCCGGGGTTGTTGCTTTTTGTATGATTCGTTCGCGCACTTCAGGATTAAAAATACCCCATTCGAATCGACGCCAGATGTTGGTGTCGAACAGATCCCGATCCAGAGGTTTACCTTGAATGTTGATGATCCAATCATTAATTGGATGCGGTAGCAGCTGATAGAGGCTTGGGAACGTTGTCAGCACTTCAGGCGGTACATTGCCAAACCCGACGGAGGTGCCTTCGATTAATCGCAACATAGCTGAAACGGAGCCGAGGTTGGGTGTGCCCAGCTGAATCACACGCCGAATTTTATCCGTGCCGGCTTGGGAAATGGGGAAGGCGTTGTCATCGAGGACGTCGACGGTTCCATAACGTAGATAATAGCGGGCGATTAACCCGCCCATGCTGTGCGCGATAATATCGACTTTAAGATTAGGGTCTTTGTAGTCTTCACGTATTTGATCGATCAGTGCGTCGAGCGCTTTGACGGTGTCCATGTTGTCGTAACGCCAATCGTAGGCAAGCGTATAGTAACGACGTTGAGGATGGGTCAAAGGCTCCCCTGGCTTGGTTGGCTGGAATTGCCCGATGTTTTCCAATACATCAAACAGAGAGCCGTAAATTTCGAATCCGAGTACGGAGTGAGGCAGCCCGGAAGCATGGTATGGGCTTGGTAGCGGTGAAAGGGTGTCGGGGTCGATGTCTAGTGCTAGATATTGATAATTACTGAACAGTGTCTCCCAGTTAGAGCCGAACCAGATGTTTTTACCCTGAGCATCAGCCAGCTCTGAGGCCATAATGCCGGGAATCACAATAACCGGTGGCTGGACATATTGGCCGTTGATTTCTTGCGTCATCGGCCATTGGTGAGTCTGATACAACGCGGTTAAATCCGGGTCATCACTTTCACAAGCGCACAACAGGATACATGTAATCCAGCCGAGCAGCCGATGTCTTTTTCGACGCTTGTCGTTCAATACCCCGATCTCCATTTCTTATGCATACAGCACATCTTCCCAATATAGCAATTAGGCGCTGGGAGAGATCACGAGAATGAATAAAAACTGTCACAAAAGGGTTTGTGGCGATTGCGTCGGATGTAAAAACAGGACGAATCTTTGAACGTAGGGCGGAAACAAAAAAAGGCAGCTTGCGCTGCCTTTGGGATAGGATTGCCACACCGAGTTAGCGTGGCGACGGAATTACTGGCTGATCACATCAACGTCGTCAGCCTGCAACCCTTTATCAGAGCTGATTACGGCAAAAGTCACGTCTTGTCCGTCATACAGACGGCGACGGCCTTCGCCGCGGATAGAACGGTAGTGAACAAAGATATCCTCACCGTTATCACGAGTAATGAAACCAAACCCTTTGCTGACGTTGAACCACTTGACGGAACCTTGCTCGCGGTCTGCGTCATTGTCGTTGCTGTTGTCGGCTGGCGGCGAATAACTGTCGGTTTCGTCATTCTGTGCTTGCGGGCTGATTAGATTGCCCAGCAGTACCGTTGCCAACGTTGCTAAAACGAAAGCTGAGATAGAAATAATAGTGAAGTTAGGAATTGTCGCGCGGGCTTCGCCCATTTGCATCACAAACAGTCCGCTGAAGGCGAGTGCCACCACGACCGCGATAACCAAACGAATAATCATGTTATTTGATCCTGATTTTTGTAGATAATGACAAATAAAAAGTGTGCTAAAAATCGCACAACACCCGACATTATTAAAAGAATACGTCGATTTGGCAAGCTTATGGCGACAATATCTGTACCTTTGTCGCTAACAGTTACGGGCCAAAGAAGAAGTAAGTACAAACTATAGCAGCTGCAACACCGGCAAAATCAGCAATCAAGCCGCAGATTACCGCATGGCGACCAAAACGAATACCGACACTGCCGAAATAGACCGCGAGTACGTAGAAGGTGGTTTCGGTAGAGCCTTGCATGATGGATGTCATGCGTCCTATGAATGAATCGACGCCGTAATTGTTAAAACTCTCGAGCATCATGGCGCGTGCACCACTGCCGCTGAATGGCTTGATCATGGCTGTTGGTAAGCTGCTGACCCAACGGGTATCCGCGNGTGCTGGTGCCAGCAAGCTGGCGATCGCCTGAATAAACAAATCAAGCACGCCGCTGGCGCGTAGTGTGGCAATAGCAACCAGCATGGCAATCAGGTAAGGAATCAACTGGATAGCGGTCTCAAATCCCTGTTTTGCGCCGTCGATGAACAAATCATACACGTTCAAGCGTCGGTACATGCCCATACCCAGCACTAACATGATAAAACTGAACAATGTGACGTTGGCAACGAGGCTGGATAGCTCGGTAAGGTTATTACTCTGGTGAACCAGATAGCTGATGACCAGGCTCATAAAGACGGCAAAACCGCCTAGGTAGGCAAGAATAACCGGGTGGTAGAGTTTGATACGTTGAAATGCACTGACCGCCAGTAAACCCGCAAGCGTTGAGCAACTCGTGGCGATTAAAATGGGTAGAAACACATCTGTGGCGGATTGAGCTCCGGCTTGTGCCCGATACATAAAGATAGTGATGGGCAGCAAGGTAACGGATGATGTATTTAATACCAGAAACAGAATTTGGGCATTGGTGGCAACGCTTTTTTCCGGGTTCAATGTTTGCAGCGACTGCATGGCTTTAATGCCCAGAGGCGTTGCTGCATTGTCGAGGCCCAGCACATTGGCAGCCAAGTTCATGGTAATCGCGGATTGAGCGGGGTGGTTTTTTGGCACACCGGGCATTAAATGCGTCAGTAGTGGGCCCATGACACGAGACATTGCACCCATAATCGGTGTTTTTTCGATAATTCGGAACAGACCTAGCCAAAAACACATGATGCCAACCAAGCCAATAGCAATATTGACGGAGGTTTCTGCCATAGCAAAAATTGCTTTCATAACATCGCTGAACACATCTGCGTTGCCGAGAAACAACCATTGGTAGAGGCAAGCGACAAAGCTAACAGCAAAAAATGCAAACCAAAGCAGGTTAAGCATCGGGTGGATCCCATTTTTTATTAAGTGATCACTCTACTGTAAACCGGAGCGATTACAAATGCTTCAGACAGGCTGTCGAATCGATTTTTTTTCGGTACTTTTCCGATACAATGAACTTCCCCGCAACGATGTGTCCAAATTGGCTTTGTTGTGTTTTTTGACCCGTGCCATTGTTGCAAACACACCAGTGTCTTAAGAACAAAAGTACACATAAGCCACCATCTGGAACACGTCCACACACGTTGTAAAAGAGCTATAAATCATGCGAAAAATAATCAGTCTGCTCGCTATCACCCCGTTTTTGCTGAGTGCCTGCCAATCCGGCGACGGCGACGCCGCTACCGAAGCCGCAGCTCAGCCAGCAATGCCGCCGGCCGTCGTTACTGTGCAGCAGCCAGAGACCGGGCAATGGCAGGAAGATATTTCGATTGTTGGGTCATTAATGGCAAACCGTTCCGCACAGATCAGTGCGGAAATCGCCGGGCTGCTTGAAAATATGCATGTGGATGATGGTCAGGCTGTACGGGCAGGGCAAAAATTATTTACGCTGGATTCGGCAACCTTAGATGCCGAAATGAAACGTGCACATGCGCTAGTTCAGTTGCGCAGTGAAGAAATCAAGCGTACTCAGTCGTTGTTCGAGCGTAATGTTGCTAGTCAATACGATGTGGATAAGGCTGTTGCGGAATTGGCGACGGCTGAAGCCGATGAAGAATATGCTCGCGCTCAGTTGGCTAAAGCAACCATTACTGCGCCGTTTGAGGGCAATGTAGGTATTCGAAAGGTGAATCCAGGTAACTATGTCAAAGAAGGTGAAGGACTGATTGAGCTGGTGCAGCTGGATCCGGTACTGCTGGATTTTCACCTGCCTGAGACGGCGTTATCCGTCGTTGGCGTTAACCAGGATATCAACGTAGAAATCCCTGCATTGAACCGGCAGGTTACTGCGAAGGTCATGGCGATTGAACCTGCGGTTACTGCAGCAACACGTAGTCTGTTAGTGCGTGCACGTATCGATAATCAAAACAGTGATTTGCGCCCTGGGTTGTTTGCCCGCATACATTTACCGTTGGCGGCTCCGCTGCCGGTATTGTGGGTGCCGGAGTCTGCCGTTTTTTACCAAGGCGGAAAATCTTGGGTAATGCTTAATAACGAGGGGACGGCGCAGCGCATTCCGGTTGAACTTGCAGGTTTTCATGGTGGCAAGGTAGCGATTCAACACGGTTTGGAAGCTGGCGCACCTGTCGTTATTGCTGGTCATCATAAAGCCCCTTTTGATGGTATGCCCTTGATGGTAGCGCCACCGCCGCCTGTTGAATCAGGTACGCCATCAACGACCGCCCAGCCGACAGCTAACTGACGCACACTGAGGCTGATATGAAATCACTACGACTTTTTATTGAAAGGCCCGTATTTGCCACGGTTGTTAATATCCTGGTAATTCTCGTCGGCGCAGTTGCATTTACGAAGTTGGCGATTCGTGAATACCCCAATATTGATGTACCTGTGGTAAGTGTAACGACCGCTTACTCGGGTGCGTCTGCGTATATTATGGAGTCTCAAGTCACTGATGTGTTGGAGGAATCGCTCTCCGGTATCGATGGCATCGACTTCATCAGTTCGAAGAGTAAAGAAGGCGTCAGCGAAATATCCGTGCACTTTATTTTGAGTCGCCATGCGGATGCAGCTGCCTCTGATGTGCGCGACAGAGTCGCGCGTGTTCGAACGTTATTGCCTGATGAAATCAAAGAACCTGTGATTGCCAAAGTCGAAGCGGATGCAACGCCGTTTATGTATTTGGCCATTACCTCAAAAACCCTCAAGCCTGCGGACCTCAACGAGTACGTCGAGAAGAATGTCAAAGATGTGTTGCAGACCATCCCCGGAGTTGCGGAGATTCGCATATTGGGAGAACGCCGCCATGCCATGCGTGTATGGCTAAAAAAAGATCGGATGGCGGCCTTCAATGTCACGGTATCGGATATCGAAAATGCTATACGTGAGCAGAACATCGAATTGCCAGCAGGCTTGATTGAGAGCGCCGATCGCGAGTTTTCTGTATATCCCAAAACTGCATTGCTGACGGAGCCTGATTTCCGCAACATTATTGTGCGTGCTGATGACTATCAGGTGCTTTTGTCCGATGTTGCCAACGTCGTACTTGGTGTTGAGGACGATCGCAGTTTTGTGCGGTACAACGGTGAAACGGCTATTGGTATCGGTGTGGTCAAACAAGCCACGGCCAATCCGTTGACGGTGGCTCGTGAAGTCCATTCTCGCGTGGATAAAATCAAAGAGAAATTGCCGGCAGGAATGGCGATTGCGGTTCCTCATGATAGTAGTGTGTTTATCGAAGGCTCGATTGATGCCGTATGGTCAACGCTGGTTGAAGCTTTTGTACTGGTGTTGCTGGTTATCTTCCTGTTTTTGCAGTCAGCACGCGCCACGTTTATTCCCATGGCGGCGATTCCTGTTTCGTTGATCGGTGCGTTTATTTTCATGCTGGGTATGGGGTTCACCATCAACACGCTGACTTTGCTAGCTCTGGTGTTGGCAATCGGGTTGGTGGTTGATGATGCCATCGTTATGCTTGAGAATATTTATCGCCACCTTGAGCAGGGTAAAACGCCATTTCAAGCTGCGGTTGATGGCGCGCAGGAGATTGGATTTCCGGTGGTTGCCATGACACTCACCCTAGCGGCTGTTTTTGCACCGGTTGCTTTCAGTGAAGGGCGCACCGGTAAGCTGTTTGTGGAATTTGCATTGACGTTAACTGGTGCGGTATTGGTGTCTGGGTTTGTGGCACTAACCTTGTCGCCCATGTTGTGTTCGCAGTTTCTGAAGCCCGTTAAAGCCGGAACTCACCCACAGGGTATTCGCTGGCTTTCCGGGTTCGATCGCCTGGTTGATGGCACTCGAAATGTCTATCTCAAGTTGCTGAATCCACTGCTTACCCACCGATGGATTGGTTGGTTGTTGTTGCTCGTCTGTTTACTAGTCTCTCTGAGCTTAATGCCGATCGGGCTGTTTAAAAACCCCGTGATACAGCCGTTAGCGGATGAACTCTCGCCGGTTGAAGATCGAGGCTACTTCTTCACCATTGCGATTGCTCCAGAAGGCTCAACGCCAGATTTTGTTAGCCGTGCTATGCGTGGTAAAGAACAGGTTTATGAGAATATTGATGAGGTACGCGGTTACTTTGTGGTGGCTGGATATCCGGATTCAACGCAAGGTATTTCGTTTGTGCCGCTGACGTCTTATGGTGAGCGTGAACGTCATTCTACCGAAGTTGCGATGGATGCCATGAAGGGCTTCTTCATGATCCCGGATATCATGGCATTTGCCATGCCACCGCAGTCGCTTGGTTCAGGTTCATCGACCCCGATTTCTGTGATGCTGCAAACCAGTGGTGACTATGAATCCTTGATGGATATTGGTAACCAGTTAGTTGCACGTATGCAGCAGAACCCCGGCATGAATCAGGTTCGCTTGGATCTGCGTATCAATAAGCCGGAATTACAAGTCACGATAGATCGTCAGAAAGCCGCCGATCTTGGCATTCCTGTGCAAGAGATTTCACGCACTCTGGAAACCATGCTGGGCAGCCGTGAAGTGACACGTTTTAAAGACGGTAACGAGCAGTATCAGGTGATTGTGCAAATGTCTGACGCGCAGAGAAATGAGCCTTCACATCTGAAGGATATTTATCTACGTACTGATAATGATCAAATGGTGGCTCTTACTAATTTGATCAATATTGAACAAACCACCACAGCGAATGCGTTACCGCATTTCAATAAATATCGTGCTGCACAGATCACCGCCGGTGTTAACCCCGGATACAGTCTTGGGCAAGCTGTTGAGTTTATGGAAACCGAATTGGCTGAGATTAGCCCGGAAACCAACTTAGGCTTTATGGATACAACACGGGAATATCTGCAATCGGGCGATACATTGGTCTTCGCGATGATGTTGGCGCTGGTGTTTATTTATTTGGTATTGGCGGCGCAGTTTGAGAGCTTTACCGATCCGTTTATTATTTTGACGTCGGTTCTTCCTGCGTTTGTGGGAGCGTTACTGGCCTTAAAATGGTCCGGTGGTAGCTTGAATATCTACAGTAAGATTGGTTTGATTACCTTGGTGGGGCTGATTACCAAACACGGTATTTTGATGGTCGAGTTTGCCAATCAAACCATGTTGGAAGGCGCTAGTAAGTTGGAGGCTATTCGCGCGGCGGCGACAACCCGTTACCGGCCGATCTGGATGACGGCTGCCGCGACGGTATTAGGGGCTATTCCTCTGGCCGTTGCAACTGGCCCGGGTGCTGAAACCCGACACGAGATTGGCTGGGTTATCGTGGGTGGTTTGTCGTTGGGCACGGTACTGACGTTGCTGATTGTCCCCGTGGTTTTTGTTAGCTTATCGCGAGGGCGTAAAGCCGACCTAGCTGTTGAGCGTGTTGAGAACGAAGCGATTTAACACGGAGCAATCTGAAGCGCTAAAACCGCTGATATCAAGGATGTGCAACGAAGGCTGATTTCATATCAGCCTTTTTTTTGTGCCAGCACAACTGCTACGTCAGCGGTATATTCCTGCGGAAACCGGAAGGCAGGGTAGCGAGCTTGTAAGAACGCGATCAACAGTCGAAACACAATCCAATTGAACGGTTCGCCGATGACGGGCACTTTGTGTTTGATGTGCCAGCCGCATTTGTAGGCGTAATTCCAAAATTCACGGAAGTGCCTAAAAATGAGCGGTATTTTTAGCGTTTCTTGCGCGACAACCTCATACCCCAGTGTTTCGAGATCTTCTACTAGCTGTTCGCGCGAGGCGGGTACACCATAGTCGTCTTTGGTGCGTGCGTGTATAGGTGGCAGATAAGTTTCGATAAGATCCTGTAATTCAGGCAGCGACTGATAGGTGCTGGTGGTGATCGATATCAGGCCATCATCGCGAAGCAGCGGTTTAATGTTGGTGAGTAATTCGCGGTAGTCATCCACATATGACATAACAAAGTGCATATAGATAACGTCTGCATACTCGGTGCTCAGGTATTTGTGCACATCGGCTGCGTTATGGCATAGACGGGTCATGCGTGGGAAGGCGTCCTCAGCAATATCGAGCATCGCTGGGGAAATATCATTGCCGATGTAATTTTTTACATGGAAGCTCTCTTCCGTATCGGTAAACGAGTTAGCAGTACCAACAGCGACATCAACCAATGTATTGATCGGGGTATTGCCGCGTGCAAGCTTCAGTTGATGCAATGCGGCATCGCGAGATGTTTGCAATATTGCAAAAGGATCTTTGTTGTAGTGATTGGCAATTTGTCGATTGTACAGATGGCGTTTTGTCAGCACTTGCATATCGGATGCCTGTGTTGTGTTGAAAATGTGCCTTTAGGTATAGCAAAGATGCTGAATACCGCGCTTAAAGTGCGTGAACTTGCCAAAACCGATGAGCATGGATCGATATAGACAAGCATCTGACCAAGGGGTTTTATTTGCGTGGTTCTTGTTTATACCGACAATTTGCGGGTATATGCGGAAGTGGTTTTACAAATTAGCGCAATGTCGTGGTGCAGAAGCAGGCGCGATATACAGAGAAGGAAAGGATACAGAGCATCATCACCCATTCACTGCGGCTAAAAATGCAGCAGTGAACAGGTAAATGCTGAGTGGTTGATCAGTCGCGTTTTTTGCCGTCAATCAACATCAACAGTGGTGGCAGCAAGAAGAAATCCAACAGTAATGCCGCGATCAGAATATTCATCGTCAACATACCCAGGTTGGCATTGGGAATGAAACCTGACCCCAACAACATGCCAAAACCCAATACCAATACGGCGGTGGTAATCCAGAGTGCCGGGCCAACCTGACTAAACGCATAGCGTACGGCGTCTTCAGCGCTGTTGTTATGCATCTGGCGGGCGCGCAGATACTTGGTCAGAAAGTGCACGGTGTCATCCACAACGATACCGATGGTGATACTCAATACCAGCATTTGACCCATATTCAACTCACCATTGATGATCGCCCAGATACCGTACCCCACACCTGCGGGTAAAAGATTGGGAATCAAGCTGATGGCGCCGTATTTGAACGATTTGAACACCATCGTCAAGATCACAGAAATCAGAAACAATGCCAGAAGCGCGCCTTTTAATCCGTCAACCAGCGCTTCTTGACCTAAGTAAGACCACATGACAGCCAAGCCTTCGCCGGTATGGAACATATAGCCGGGCATGTTTTCGCCAACCCACGTTTGTGCGCGTTGCTGAAGCGCAATCAGATCGCTGGTATCAGTGCTTGGCAGTGTGACGATCAAGCGCGTGCCAGATTTATCCTGTTTGATGGTATTGGTCATGTCTGCGCCAAATGGCTGCGATATTTCAAACATCAACTGGTATTGCGCCGCTTCATCGCGGGATGTCGGAATGGCGTAGTAATCCGGATCATCATTATGCATATTGCGGTTCAACCGCTTCATCATGTCGGAGTAGGCGTGAACATTGCGAACCTCGGGTTGTTCGCGCAGCCAGGCAACAAATTTATCCATTGCCTGAAGGTACTCCGGGTCTGAAATACCGCCTTCTTCGTTAGCCTCAAAACCATATTCGATGGTGTACAAACCCCCGAAGTACTTATCGAGCTCGGCGTTGTCTGCGCGGAATTCGTTGGGTAGTTTGACGTTTTCGGTGAATTTGTCGTTCATTACGTTCATGGGCGCCAGTGCCACAAATGAACCGCTGATCAGAAGCGTTGCGATAAGCAGCGGTGTGCGGCGTCGAATAACAAACTCAGCTAATCGGGCCATCATTTTGTTGAGTGCGCCACCGTCTATTTCCTGGCGACGTTTGATCGGCAATACCAGCAACATCGGCGGTAACAGAAAGATCGACAGCATGAAGGCAATGACAACACCGATGGCAGTGATATTGCCGAGGTCGTGGGCGGGCGGCATTTTTGACAAATTCATGCTGAGAAAACCGAGCGCTGTTGTCAGGCTGGTGAGCATAATCGGGGTTAAATTGACCCGTAAGGCTTCATCAAGGGCTTTTCGTTTATCTTCACCTTTGTGATAAAGCTGCAGAAAGAAAACGAGAATATGCACGCAGTGTGCGATAGAGACGGTAATGATGATATTGACGGCGGTGATCGACATCATATTCAATACCACGCCCAGCCAAGCCGCCAAGCCCATTGCGCCCATGCATGAAAGCATTGTGACAACAATGATGGAGCAAACCGCGGTGATTGAGCGCAGCAAAAATCCGAGCATCACGAAGATCACCAAATACATCATCGGAATAACAGTCATCACATCGTTGGTCGCAATATTAGTCACTTCGGTATTGCTGATGACGTTGCCGCTGAGCAAAATTTCGAGGTTAGGGTGTTCTGCTTCGATTTTGTCGGCGACGGCGCGTGTTGCTTCTGCCATTTCGCTTTCTTCAGCCTGGCGGTTGAGCTTGGGTAATGTGGCGGTAACGCGAACGATAGCCATCTCAGCTTGGGTGCTGACTAAGCGATCAGCGATATCCGGGTCTGAGCGGGCAATGTCTCGAATGCGAACAATGTCGGCATCACTGAGATCTGCAGCGTTTTCGATGAGGCTTTCGACATAAAGCTCGTCGTCTTCACTCCATGAATAGTTGTAGGTAGCCAGTGAATCAACGCGAGTCCCGAACGGCAGTGTCCAAGCCTGCTCGGTCAGTGATTCGATAACCATGAGGTTTTCACGAGTAAACAACGGCCCTTCGTTGGCCTTCACCACCATGATGACGGAGTCTGCCCGGCCGTAGTCTTTTTCCAAGACTTTAAATAATCGATAGTGTTCGTGGTCTTCGCTGAAATAGATCCCGGGGTCTGCATCAAAGCGCAGGTTTGGTAGGCCGGCGATTAGAGCACCCATGATCAGCAAGCTGAGAATAAACGATGTCAGGGGCGAATGGGTCGCCGCCCGAGAAAACCAGGATTCGAGACGTTGCACGATAGTGACTCTTTTTAGTGTTTATCGACCGGTATTGCTGCCGTGTCGTTTTTTTGAGGCAAATCGATTTTAAAGCACTAGCGTGCAGACAGGATTACCATCTGGTAAATATTGACAGGCGGTAATGTCAGCCAGATACCAGTATCGAAGCGAGTTTGCGATACAATGCGTGCCGTGAAATGGGAATCTTATGCATAGCTTTATCGAAATTCTGATTTTTTTGGCATTGGGCATCGGTGTTCAGCGTTGGATGCGCTTGCCCGCAGTGACCCCACTAAAACTCAATCAGTTTGTTATTAACGTAACTCTTCCCGCGGTTGTTTTGCTTAATATCCCGCAGCTGGCGATCGATCGTGAATTATTGTTTCCGATGTTTGCCGGTTGGTTGGCCGTTGCCATGTGTGCGGCGGCTGTGATGATTGCGTCTCGCTTGTTGGGCTGGCGTCGAGAGGTCACTGGCTGTTTGCTGCTGGTGGCGGTATTGGGGAATACCTCGTATCTGGGCTTTCCCATGGTGGTGACACTGTTTGGCAATAGCGGGCTGGGTTATGCCATCATTTATGATCAACTCGGCAACTTCGTGCCACTGGCGGTATACGGCACCATTGTTGTAGCATTGTTCTCGCCCCGAGATGAGAAAATCAGTGTGCCGCTGGTGCTGCGACGCATTTTGAGTTTTCCCCCGTTTGTTGCATTGCTGATCGCACTGTTTGTGCCGCTGGACTATCCGCGCTGGCTTGAATCCACACTGTCGTATGTCAGTTTGACGATGGTGCCCTTGACGATGTTTATTATCGGTTTGCAGTTTCGCCTGCGTGTAGACCCGCATGATCGAGTGCCATTACTACTTGGCCTAACCTTCAAGATGGTTCTGGCACCACTTGTGGTATTGCTGTTCGGTTGGCAATTAGGTTATCGAGGAGAGATTCTTGGCGTAACGGCTTTTGAAGCGGCAATGCCAACCATGGTAACGGCAGGAGCGATGGCAATTGCAGCCAATATGGCGCCACGGCTGAGTATTGCCATGATTGGTATCGGTTTGATCAGTGGTTTTGTGCTGTTGCCCCTATATGCACAGGGGCTTCAGTGGCTATTGGCGTTCTGACTACTTACGCAAAATACCTTTGTTCGGATTGTTGATGAAATCCAACATGGTTTGCACATGTACGTTGTCTTCCAAATCCAGCTGTTCTTTGATCGTTTCAAGGCTTTCTTCTGATTTGAAGATAGCCTTGTAGGCATTGTATATCGCACGAATATCCGCTTTGGAGAATCCGTTTCGCTCTAAACCAATCTTGTTAACCATTTGTACTTTTGCAGGAATTCCGTCAGCAATACAGAAAGGGGGAACATCACTGGTCAGTTTGGCGTAGCCACCAACAAAGGCGAATTCGCCCACTTTTACAAACTGAATAACACCGGTCATACCCGATATGATCGAGTGTTTGCCCATTTCAACATGGCCTGACAGTTTGGCTCCGCTGGACAAAATAACGTTGTCAGAAAGCTGGCAATCGTGGGCGACATGGCAATAGGCTTGAATTAAACAGTCACTGCCTAGCGTTGTGAAATCACCGTCATAGGTTGCGCAATGAACGGTGGCATATTCGCGGATGTTGTTGCGATCACCAATTTTTACGCCGGGTTTACCGCCTTCAAATTTTGCATCTTGGGTTTTTTGGCCGATACAGGCATAGGGGAAAATTTCGTTGTCGTCGCCAACGGAGGTGTTACCGTCGATAACCACATTTGAATGGATAACGTTGTTTTTCCCGATAGTGACATCAGCACCGATAACACAAAATGGGCCGATGGTAGTTCCTTCCCCGATAGTTGCACCTTCTTCGATAATCGCAGTCGGGTGAATAGTCATGAATAATCCTTTTGGCAGTCGATAAAATAAAAACAAGGATGTTAAAAGGTAACAGTCACAGCAGGCTGTATGGAGGCCTTAGCTGCTTGAGGCACCGGATGAGACGTTAAAGGCGCTCAATGAAAACATTGTTCATTATGTAGTTTCTCACAACCATCCAGACGTTATGCCGCTGATAACCTTGTTGAGTTCGAGTTCTATCAGGTTTTCTCAGCGTAGTTCGTCAGTGTCGCGAAAATACTTCAAAATGTCTCAAAAATACTCGAACTAGGCTGTAAGGGTATTGTTTTTGACGAACTTTTCAAGCATTTTTGCGTGAGATCCGTGCAGTACAGGTGGGTTTAGTCCGCATTGTTGAGGTTGTCGATAGCGATCGCAGATTCGATCTTATTGTCTAGCTCATGGTAAACAATAAAGAAATGCAAAATACGTCACAAACTGATGTATGAACAAAGGAACTCTTCTCATCGTGGCTGTTCTTATTTTCCGATAGTGGCAAAGAGAGAAGCTTGATTCCCCTGATCAACTTTTCTCGTGTGTTGAGGATTCAACACTGAATTGGCCGGCAATGTTCCCCTGCATTGCCGGTTTTTTTATGCCTGTTTTTCATACCTACGGTAAACCCCGCGTCTTCTGAAGAGTCATAATCTTCATGTGATTCGTCCAAATCGATAGGGCTCAATAATGCAAAACCTGCGCTTCTATAATGGTGATCAAATGCCGGCCATAGGGCTGGGAACTTGGAAGTCTCAGCCCGGCGTAGTGGGTAACGCTGTCGATGCCGCGGTGCGAGCCGGTTATCGGCATATCGATTGTGCCGCGGCGTATGTCAATCAGCATGAAGTCGGTGATGCCCTGCAGCAACTCTTTAACGAGGGCGTTGTGGCGCGCGATGAACTATGGATAACATCCAAGTTATGGTGCGATTGTTTTGCGCCCCAGGACGTAAAGCCGGCCTTGCAGAAAACCTTGTCTGAACTGCAGCTCGACTATCTGGATTTATATTTGATGCACTGGCCAATCGCGCTGAAGAAGGATCACAGCTTTGACGGGCCTGATGATTTTGTCGATCTATCAACACAGCCGTTGGCCGCGACCTGGCTGGCAATGGAGGCGGTGTTATCAGACGGTTTATGTCGACATATTGGTGTGAGTAACTTCAGTGTTCGAAAATTGGAAGATCTGATGAGTAAAGCGGCCATCCTACCGGCGGTTAATCAGGTTGAAATGCACCCCTACCTGCAGCAACCGGAACTGGTTGAGTTTTGTCATCGTCACAGTATTCACGTAACAGGGTATTGTCCTTTGGGTTCAGCAGACCGACCGGAGCATTTGTCCGATATGCACCTACCGGTGTTGCTCGAAGACCCGCTACTGTGTGCGTTGGCCGATAAGCACCACTGCAGTTCTGCACAGGTTGCATTGAGCTGGGCGGTTCAGCGGGGTATTAGTGTTATTCCTAAATCTGTGCATCGTCAGTGCTTGATTGAAAACCTCGGTGCGGCAGATGTTCACTTAACCGACACCGCCATGCGTGATTTGGCCTCGCTTGATCGTTGTCAGCGCTATATTGCGGGCGATTTCTGGATTGATCGTGGGGCTGTTACATCGATGCATGCCTTATGGGATGACTAGCCCCGAATCACAACGGTGTTGATGTTACTGGCAGAGAAAAGTGCAGTTTTTTTGAACTGGCATTGGAACTAATTCTGCTCAGCACGTTCTTATTACCTGATAGTGGCAAAGAGAGAAGCTTAATCCCCCTGGTTAACTTCTCTCGTGTGTTGAGGATTCAACACAAACTTGAGCCGGAGATACTCCCAAGTATTCCCGGCTTTTTTTTGCCCATTTTTTATTGAAGGTTCTGTTTTTAGCGCTCACCGACAACCTTTTAAGTCTATCCAAAGTCTATAAATATAGGTACTGCAGAATTTATAGAGATTATTTTGTGAGGGCGCTGAACTTTCTTGGCATGCATCGTTCCTATTACTTGATAGTGGCAAAGAGAGAAGCTTAATCCCCCTGGTTAACTTCTCTCGTGTGTTGAGGATTCAACACAANCTCTGAGCCGGNGATNNTCCCNNGNATTNCCGGCTTTTTTTTGNCCNTNTTTTANTGANNGTTCTGTTTTNNGCNCTNANCGACAACCTTTNAAGTCTATNCAAAGNCTATAAATANAGNNANTGCAGAATTTATAGAGATTATTTTNTGNGGGCNCTGAACTTTCTNGGCATNCATNGTTCNTATTANNNGATAGTGGCAAAGAGAGAAGCTTAATCCCCCTGGTTAACTTCTCTCGTGTGTTGAGGATTCAACACAAACTCTGGCCGGCGATGTTCCCCTGCATTACCGGCTTTTTTTTGTCCGCTTTTTACTGATGTTTCTGTTTCTGACTTTCATCAACTGCCTTTCAAGTCTATCCAAAGCCTGTAAATACAGGCATTGCAGAATTTATTGAGATTATTTTATGCGGGCACTGAACTTTCTTGGTATCCACAGTTCTTATTATCCGATAGTGGCAAAGAGAGAAGCTTAATCCCCCTGGTTAACTTCTCTCGAGTGTTGAGGATTCAACACGAACTCTGGCCGGCGATGTTCCCCTGCATCACCGGCTTTTTTTTGCTTGCCAATTCGGTTGCTAGTCCCTAGCCTTGGCGCTTTTTCGTACTTCGCAGTTTTAATTGAGCTTTTATGTCAACAATAACAATAGTGCGGCCTGCTGGTCTCGCGCAATGGCAGGCTGATGTCTTGTTGTTGATCGTGACATTGGCCGCCGCCGCAGGCTGGATCTTTTCAAAAAATACACTCACGGAGTTACCGCCAGTTGGTTTCATTGGCATACGATTTTTTCTAGCAGGTTTATGCCTCGGATTGTTCTGTTATAAGGAAGTATTGGCGCTGCCTGCGAGAGCTCTGGGAGCAGGCTTGATTACTGGGCTTGTTTTCGGATTGGCGATGATGACCTGGATTCAAGGGTTGGCGTTGTCTGTGCATGTTGGCGTTAGTGCCTTTGTCGTCAGCTTGGGTGTTATGTTTGTGCCATTTTTTGCTTGGCTAATTTTTAAAGAACCGTTGGCGAAAAGCGTTATTTTGGCGTTACCTATTGCCATCGCCGGTTTGGCGTTATTAAACCTCGGAAGCCCGCAAACCGAAGGTTGGCAGTGGGATGGTGCGCATTTGGTGATGTTGGCGGCGGCCAGTATTTTTGCGTTTCAGTTCTGTCTCACGGCCTTTTTGGCCAAGCGTATTGCTCCATTACCATTAACCGCCATGCAGTTAACTGTCGCCGGTTCAGTCGCTCTATTGGTATCGATGGCCACAGAATCTTTGGATGTGTCGGTAACTGCATTTGGTTGGTCTAATTTACTCGCCGCAGCGTTGATCGCCAGCAGTTTGCGTTTTTTCTTACAAACCAAAGCGCTGGAATTTTCGTCGGCTTCTCACGCAGGCATGATTTTGTTGCTTGAACCAGTTTGGGTAACCTTGCTGGGGTGGATGGTTTTTGCGCAGACGTTAACGTTTTATCAGATGATAGGGTGTTGTCTGATCTTCTCCGCACTGGTGTTGCAGAAGGTTTGTCAGTTAAAATCGGTATAGTTTCTTTTTTCATTATGCCGGTTTGAGTATGCACAGCAGGTACCGATCACCTTCGACACGATTTACCGCTTCACTGGTTGTGATGCTGGTAGTCAGTTTGTTGGTGAACACACAAGCTGCAATTGCTTGCCAAATGATGTTGGGTGCAGCCGAGGTATCGGATCAAACGTCATCACATCAACATCATCACAACGCCGTAGAATCGCATCATGCATCGATGGAGGAGTCTCTATGGATGGCAGGCTGTTGCGACCCAAGTGAACGCTCGGTAGTTTGGTTAGAAACCGTAGCGGCAGACGTCTGCTGTGATGAAGTTCAGGCGCTGGGTTGGATTGGTGTTGATCCGACGGCGGATGTCACTGATACCCCGTTATTATATTCTCCCGCATTTGCCTGGATTGATCCGTTATATATACCGGATTTAACGGCCAACCCAGTACAACATGTCATCGTACTCGATGCTTCTTATACCGATAATCATGTCCTTCAGGCGGATGAACCACCGGTTTATCAATCAACGCTGCGCTACCGTCTATAATCCACTCCAGTTGTATTTAGAAAAAATCGAATGCGGTTACGCATTTGCGAATAAACAATACAACACAGGAGTGCCTTTATGTTTAGGCGTCCCCGCCGATATTCAATCGGTTACCCATACACGCTGACTGTCTGTGTCAGTTTGCTATCTGTCGTATTCGGGAGTCTATTTCTCACCCCGAAAACATTTGCTGCAGAGCACCGAAAAACGTCGAGTATTCAGTATGCGGCGCTGCGGTTATCTGCAGATCGTTTAGCTGGGCAGGTGCTGGCCGAGAATGCCGGGCTGCGTGCTCGCCGTTTTCAGGCGCAAGCCGCTGAGCGAGAAATCGATGTCGTCAACCGTTTCGATGACCCAACTTTTAGTTATGCCATCGCGCCGCAATCCATCAATAGCGATATCGGCACACGTCAAATTGTGCAGTTTAGTCAGCCCGTACCTTGGCCCGGAAAACTTGATATCGAGGCCGATATGTCGCGTGCGCGGGCAAAGGCGGCCGGCTACCAAGTGACGGATTTTCAGTTGTCGTTAATTCGTCAGAGCCGAAGTCTTTGGTCAATGTGGTGGTATTTACACGAAGCACTCGCCGTTAATGAAGATAACAAACAGTTGCTCGAAGAGTTGCAAAGCGTGGTGTCTACCCAATACGCAGCCGGCTTGGGTTTGCAGCAGGATCTTCTGCAAGTTCAAACGCAGCAAGTACATGTTCATCACCAATCGGTGGTGATCCAGCAACAAATCAAACGTTTGCGTGCGAAGATCAATGGCCTACAAAACGTGCGGCCGAATGCACCGTTGCCGCGGCCAGAACGATTTCCGAACATCCCGACACTGCCAATTCGAGACACGTTGATTGATTGGTTAACAGTATCGCACCCGGGTTTAAAAACGTTGCAAGCACAGTCTGATGTGGCTGCTGCAAGTATGCGGCTTGCCGATGCTGATGACTTTCCTGATCTGCGTCTTAATGCCACATGGAATGATCTGCTGGAGCCTTATGAGAAGCACCTGCAGTTGGGGGTGAGTGTCAATTTGCCGTTCTCATTCGGTCGGCGCGAAGCCAATAAGTCGGTGCAAAAATCGCGTTTCTACAGCGCCAATGCGACGTTAGATGATAGCCGCAGCCAATTGATGGCAGGTTTGCAATCTAATCTGGAGTTGGTTGATGAAACAGCCGGTATCATTCATATCTATCAGACTGAATTGATTCCTAAAACCCGACAAACATTAGAAGCCGCAAAAGCGGATTATCAGGCCGGACGTGGCGAATTTGCCAATGTGATTCTGGCTGAACAACAGTTGTTGAATGCACAACTAGACCTTGCAGTTAGCCAGCGGGACAACCTCGATGCATTAGCCGAAATCAGCATGCTAACGGGCGGGCATTATTGGCCTCTGCTAACCGATGAGACAGCAACTAGCGGTGATACCGCTCACGGAGATCGCTAATGAATGGCAAAACGATAATTGCAGCGCTCCTCGGTGCTTGTGTCATGTTGGCGGTTGTTTGGTTTGGCTGGTCGGCAGGTTGGGTAGATGTCGCCATGACGGAGCAAGACCAACCCGGGGGAATGGCTGCAGACGGCGGTGATGAGACAACACGCAAAGTTGCCTATTGGGTGGCGCCGATGGATCCAAACTTTCGGCAAGAGAAACCCGGAAAATCTCCCATGGGTATGGATTTGATTCCTGTGTATACCGACCAAATTAATCAAGGCGCGAGTATCGGTATTCACCCGCAGATAGCGCAAAACCTCGGTGTACGAACCGCGAAAGCGAGTGTTGGTGACTTCCATCGAACGGTTCACGCGGTGGGTTATACCCAGTGGGATGAAGCCAGTTTTGAAATGCTTCACCCGCGTGCTGCTGGATGGATTGAGAAGTTTTGGCTTAAAAGTGTGGGAGATACCGTCAAACGTGGGGAGGTTTTATATGAACTATTTGCTCCGCTGTTGGTGAGTGCACAACGCGAGTATGTCACTGCAATCCGATCCAATAATCGCGCCTTGATTGATGCCGCGGAAGATCGAATGTCGGCACTGGGTTTTACGCGGCAACAAATCAGTACTCTCAGAAAATCCCGTAAAGTTAGCGGTCGGTTGAAAGTCCAATCTGACCGTGATGCGGTAGTTACCCATATTGGCGTGCGCGAGGGTAACTACATCAAACCCGAAACTAACATTGCGACGTTGGCATCCTTGAAGACGATTTGGTTGGATGTTGATGTGTTTGAAGCTGACAGCATTTGGATGCGTGAAGGCCTCACTGCCAGTGTTCAGTTTGCCGGGTATCCGGGAGATGTATGGCATAGCCAAGTTGCGTATGTGTATCCCGAGCTAGATCCTAAAACGCGTAGCTTGCGACTACGCATGGTGATGGATAATCGCGATGGGCGCCTCAGACCTAACATGTTTTCAAAAGTCACTATTCAAGCAGAGCCGCGTGTTGATGTTTTGAGTGTGCCACGCGAGGCGGTGATTCATTCTGGCAATGGTGCGCGCGTGGTCGTTGCGTTAGGCGATGGGCGTTTTGCTGTTAATGCGGTAAAAACCGGCGTTGTTAATCAAGAGCGGGTGGAAATTCTGCAAGGGTTGAAGGCCGGTGATGATGTCGTGATTTCAGGACAATTTTTGCTAGATGCCGAAGCCAACGGAGAAGAGGCGTTGCAACGGCTTGATTCCGGCAAGGTTATGATGATGAAAGATAACGACTCACAACCCGGGCAGAAACAAGCGATATATGCCACCGGAACCGTGGTTGAACGTACCGGCGACAATACGCTGATGATTAACCATGCGCCGATTCCTGCCTTGGAATGGCCAGCCATGACAATGCAGTTTCGCGCGGCACCGGGCGTGAGTATTGATCACGTTAATAGCAGCGACAAAGTGGAGTTTCTGTTGGAACCGGAAGCGGACGGTAGTTACTGTATTTCAGAACTACATAAAACCGGAGACGCACGATGATCTCTCGTTTAATCGCAATTTGTATTGAGCAGCGAGTGTTGGTGCTTATCGCCGCGATGGTGCTGGTGGTTGCGGGTATCGTTAATCTGCGTTCGATGCCGGTAGACGCGTTACCGGATTTGTCGGATGTGCAGGTTATCGTTAAAACGCCTTACCCAGGGCAAGCGCCGCAGGTGGTTGAAGACCAAGTTACCTATCCGTTATCAACAGCCATGCTGTCTGTGCCCGGCGCGGTGGATGTTCGTGGCTATTCATTTTTTGGTGACTCCTATATCTATGTGATTTTTGCCGATAAAACCGACCTCTACTGGGCGCGCAGCCGTGTGTTGGAATATCTCAATCAAGTGGCGGATCAATTACCCGATGGCGTGAACCCGACGTTAGGCCCAGATGCAACGGGCGTTGGTTGGGTGTTTGAATATGCGTTGGTTGATCGTACCGGCAAGCACGACATTAGCCAGTTACGCAGTATTCAGGACTGGTTTCTTAAATTTGAGCTTCAGACCGTTGAAGGTGTTGCTGAAGTGGCGAGTGTTGGAGGGATGGTCAAACAATACCAGATCGAAGTGGATCCTGACCGGCTCGCCGCATTTGACCTGACGCTTGAACAATTGCGCATGGCGGTGCAAGCGGGCAATCAGGAGATTGGCGGCTCTGTCATCGAAATGGCTGAAACCGAGTTCATGGTGCATGCCACCGGGTATATCGATAGCCTCGATGATATTCGTCAGATTCCTCTTCGCGTTAATGATAAAGGCACCCCCATTCTCGTGGGCGATGTCGCTACGGTTAAGTTCGGACCAGAATTACGACGGGGTATTGCAGAGCTCAATGGCGAAGGGGAGGTAGCTGGCGGCATTATTGTTATGCGTAAGGGAGCAAATGCGCAGGCGACGATTGCTGCGGTAAAGTCGCGAATTACCGAGTTAACCAAAAGCTTACCTGATGGCGTTGAGATTATTCCCACTTATGATCGTTCAGACCTTATCGAACGCTCTATCGATAATCTTTATAACAAGTTGGTTGAAGAGTTTGTCGTGGTTGCGCTGGTTTGTGCGTTATTCCTATTTCATTTTCGCTCGTCGTTAGTCATCGTTATTACGCTGCCATTGGGGATTCTTGCGGCACTGATGATCATGCGTGCGCAAGGGCTTAACGCCAATATCATGTCGCTTGGTGGTATCGCGATTGCCATTGGTGCGATGGTTGACGGGGCGATTGTGATGGTTGAAAACCTGCACAGGCATATCGAGCATAATCCGGAACGTGCTCGTCACGATCGCTGGGGGCTTGTGCGAGAGGCTGCGTCAGAGGTGGGGGCGCCGTTGTTTCTATCGCTGATGATTATTACGTTGAGCTTTTTGCCGGTGTTCACATTGCAGGCACAGGAAGGGCGCTTATTTGCCCCATTAGCTTTTACAAAAACCTGGGCGATGGCTGTGTCGGCGATGTTGTCGGTGACGCTTGTGCCTGTGTTAATGGGGTTTCTTATTCGCGGGCGTATTACGCGAGAAAGCAAAAACCCGGTTAACCGCTTTTTGATACGTTGTTATTTACCGGTGATTCATTGGGCCACCGGGCATCCGCGGTGGGTTATTGCGATCGGTATTGCCGCTATGCTCTCGGTGGCGTGGCCTTGGTCGAAGCTTGGTACTGAATTTATGCCGCCGTTAGATGAAGGTGATTGGATGTATATGCCAACCACTCGGCCTGGCCTCTCGATTGGCGAAGCAGCTCAACTACTGCAACAAACCGATCGTTTGATTAAATCGGTGCCCGAGGTTGCGCAAGTATTTGGCAAGATTGGCCGCGCAGATACGGCAACCGACCCTGCGCCGTTAACCATGATTGAGACACTCATTCGTTTCAAGCCTGAAGCCGAATGGCGCCCAGGTATGACCAAGGCATCAATCCGCGAAGAAATTAAACAACGGGTCAATGTACCCGGCATCACGAATGCCTGGGTGATGCCGATAAAAACCCGAATCGACATGCAGGCTACCGGGGTGAAAACGCCGGTTGGTATCAAAATCGCCGGCCCGCGATTACCGGCAATTCAAGGGATCGGTAAGCAGGTGGAAACCCTATTGAAAGAGTTGCCGGGCACCGCCAGTGTGTATGCCGAACGTGTTGCTGGGGGGCGTTATGTTGTTGCTGATATCAAACGCGATGTGGCGGCCAGATTTGGTCTTAACATCGACGACGTGCAGCTTGTTGTCAGTACCGCAATTGGTGGGCGTAATATCACCGAAACGGTTGAAGGTCTCGAACGGTATCCGGTGAATATGCGTTATCCACGCAAGATGCGTGAGTCTGTCGAAGCGATCCGCAACTTGCCAATCATTACACCCGACGGCGCACGTATTCGTTTGGCTGACGTTGCCGATATTCGTATTGAAGACGGGCCACCGATGATCAAAAGCGAGAATGCCCGACCTGCAGGTTGGGTGTTTGTGGATATCAACGACATTGATATCGGCACCTACGTTGAAAACGCTAAAGCTGTGCTTGAAAAAGATCTGGATCTGCCGGCGGGTTACAGCATTACTTGGGAAGGACAGTATCAATATCTGGAGCGCGCAAAAGAAAAACTCCAGCTGGTGATTCCGCTAACGATATTGATCATAACGCTCTTGCTGTACCTAGCATTTCGAGATTGGATTCAAGTCTTAGTCATCATGGCAACGTTGCCGATGTCTCTCGTGGGGAGCACTTGGCTGCTCTATGGGCTGGGCTATGAATTATCGGTCGCGGTTGCGGTGGGTATGATCGCTCTGGCGGGGGTTGCTGTTGAAATCGGTGTGATCATGATGATCTATCTGAATCAATTCCGTGATGAATACCTGACCCATTCAGATACCCGCGTCAGCCTTGTTGAAACCGTTCAGAATGCGGCTATTCAACGGTTGCGACCGATTGTGATGACTGTTGTCTCAACCAGTGTTGGCTTACTGCCGATTATGTTCAGCAACGGCACGGGGTCAGAGGTGATGCAGCGGATTGCCGCCCCGATGATTGGTGGCATGGTCAGTACATTGGCATTGACCTTGATGGTTTTACCCGCAGTGTATCTGTTGGTTGAGCGCGCCCGCCAGAGGGGTTGATGTTCAGGTATCTGTATTAATGATTGGTTGAAATTTGAACGATCATTGTCTTGGGTCTAGTTTGAAAGTTACCCGATGCGTTTTACCTCAGAGAATGGTTTATGAGGTAAAACGTTGGTAGCGAAACGACTTTGGAACAAAACAAGGCCCCATTGTGTTTGCATCTGATACCGTAACCCGACGACATTTTCTACAACGGCTCTCAGCCGGTGGCGCTTTGCCACTGATGCTGCCGTTGGTTGGGTGCAATGATTCTGATGACAACGAAAGTCGCGCAGACACCATCGCTTCGATTGCGGCTATTGGTCCGCATCGTGAAGGCAAAACCACGTTTGGCGCAGCGCTTTCTCGCATTACGTCCATTGTTAGCCAAGAGCAGCAAAAGTCATTTACGGTGCTGTCGACCGACGATATTGATGCTGCGCCAGAGGATGCTGTTCATGGAATGACAGCAGGTGTCAGCTGGCATGAATTTTCTGTGCCGGGCACGCGTTTTCAATTTGCCAATATCCCTGGCGTTAATCGATTTTACCGAAATCATATGGCCGGCAAAGGGTTTGCTGAAACGGGTGCTTACGTGGCATTCGCAGACACCAGTGATAGTCAGCCCGAAAAAATTCGAGAGCACATGTTTAATGCCCGCCTTCAAGGTATCGAGCAAATGGTGGCAGTGATTAATCTGCGTGATGATCAATCTGCACGTGCTTCAGAGCAGGCGGCAACACTGGAAGTGCAATTAAAACGGGAAGCGGCTCGTTATGGCTATGCCAACATGGCTGTCTATCAGGTTAACTTAGAACGAGCTGCCGCGGCTGCGGATGTTGAAAGCCAGCAGCAAATGCGTCAAGTATTGGCCAATCTGCAGCTAGCGGCATTGACGCATACAATGGCGCAGCGGCGCGCAGTGCCTTTTATGCTAAATGTGTTTCGCATGCGAATGATTGATAGCGAGCCGGTATTGTTGGGCCAGGTTGAGCGTGGTTCAGTGGCGGTTGGCGATAGTGTTGCTTTTATCGGTCGAGATGAGGCTGAAAGCCCCTTAACGGTTAGATCGATTGAGCACTTTAATCGTCCGGTTTCCGCAGCCTATACCGGAGAAATGATTGGTATAGGCTTTGAACAATCGCCAGTGTTTGAAACTGCAGCTCTGCGTTCAGGTAGGAGAGTGCCCGGGCGCATTCTCGCGCAAACAGGCGCCTATTCGCCGTCGTCAAACTTTGTTGGCCGTTTGGCTGTCCCCGAATTTTCAGCAGCGCATGTGAAGTTATACAACAACATGGAAGTGACTGCGCATCGGTTTGGACGAGGTGTAACAGCCCGTGTTCGCTTTGAGTCAGCGGGTCGGTTTCTTACTCCTGGAGCGACGCTGCAGACTGCGGAGCTCATGCTGGCTGAGCCGACGGTTTTGTTACCTGACGATAGCGTTGTATTGATGCGAGGCGGACAACTGATGGCCGAGTTTACGGCAACAAATTCAGCAGTTTGATGTGAAGAGAGTTTACGGTGAGATAGCTTATTTGGTAGAGCGCATTCATTGAACATGAATGAGGAGGCGGTTCGATCCCCCCTCTCACAACCATTACAAACGGTAGCCCTAAAACGGCTGCCGTTTTTTATTTCAGCAGATATAAAATCGATTTAGTAGTTATCGCGCCAGATCATGGTCTAGAAATTGGTCATAGAAGTGACGAATTTTGTAATTCAATCCGAAGCTGACGTGATTTTTTGGGGGATGCTGGGTATTTGATAAAACGAAGTAATCAAGAAGAGTGCGCTGAATGGTGGGCCGTGCTGGATTCGAACCAGCGACCAATTGGTTAAAAGCCAACTGCTCTACCAACTGAGCTAACGGCCCTCAGCGATAAGAGCTGCGTATAATACGGATTTAATTTTTCCATGCAAGTGTTTATTTGATAAAAAAGTGAAAAGAATCAAAAGGTTCGTATAGCTTCCTATCACTGTTTGAAAAGTGATCATGCGGATGTCAGTGGCTTGCCATTCTGTCTGCGAAAATTTGCAGTCCTATGATTGTTTGGGCATCCATGGATAATACTTTTTGTCCAAATCTATCGATAGGCGATGCCGCTGTCGTGCACGGTACCAGGGGGTGTTATGAATCTTCATTTTCGTTTGTTGTGGTTGTTTTTTAAGCGGTGGTTACAGCAACGCAAGGGATCATTTGATCGTAGTGCATTCGATCCCACACAAACCTGTCGTCTCGGCTTTCGTGTATTACCCCATGATTGTGACGCTAATTTACATCTCACCAGTTCGCGTTATTTCGCGATGATGGATATCTGCCGGGTGGATTGGTTGTTGTCAGTTTGTTCGTGGAAGTTATTGATCAAAGAGCGCTGGAAGTACGTCGTTAATGCGCAAGAGATTACTTACATTCGAGAGTTGAAACCCTTTGCTAGATTCGAGATTAAATCGCGCTTGCTAGGGTGGGACGAAAAATATTTTTATGTAGAGCACCGCGTTGTTCGTCATGGTCGTTTGCATGCTATTGCGCATATTCGGGCCGCTTGTGTGAAAAACGGCAAAGTGTTGAATTTTGGTGATGTACTCGAAACTTGCGGTTTTGCGATGGAAGCCCGTGAATTACCTGAGGCCATTGGTCTTTGGCAAGAGCTTCTCGACCATAAAAAATGGGTGAATAAAAAGCCGGTGAGCAGTGAATAGATAAGAGCGTCGCGATTAAATAACATTATTCTGATGTTGGAACAGTAACCTCTGGATTGTTTGTTACTGGAAAATAAAACGAAAAAGCCCCTGCAATACGTGTATTGCAGGGGCTTTTTTGATTGAGGTACTGGCGAATGTTAGTCGCGTCGACGCAACCAGCCGACTGTTAGCATTCCCAAGAGCATCAGTAACGGGTTCATCGCTCCACCCACGCTAGGTGTTCCCGGAGTTGGATCTGGGTCCGGAGTTGGATCAGGGTCCGGAGTTGGATCAGGGTCCGGAGTTGGATCAGGAGTTGGATCAGGAGTTGGATCAGGAGCCTGCGCTTGCACGTTGATAAGAACGTTGTCTGTATCGCTCAATGTGCCGTCACTAACGGTTAGTGTGAATGCGAGTGTTGTATCGTTCGTGACAATCGGTGCGATAAAATTAGCGATCGCGCCATCGCTGTTAAGGTTAACGGTTGGTCCGGATGTTTGTTGCCAAACATAGCTGAGCACGTCGTTATCAGGGTCACTAGACGCACTGCCGTTTAAGCTTACCGATGCGGCGGATTCAACTTGTTGATCTGCACCGGCTCTTGCTGTTGGTGCGCGATTTGCTGGTGGGGTAGTGTCATTGGCAAGACCGGATTGTATGGCGTTGAGAATGTCGCCATTGTCGGCATCGATTTCCCAGGCAAACATACCGCCGAGATTGTTAGCGATCACATAGTCCGCTTTGGCTTTAATGGTTACCGCATCGTCATAGCTGATCAGATCACCGGTGCTGGCTTTGTGCAGATATACGGCCTGCGCTTCATCATCATAGTAACGTGTCCATTCGTTACTCTGTGCGAAACGAGCGATATCACGGTAGTCGACCACGCCGTCTTCCCAAGTACCGGGTACAGGACCGGATCCGCTACTCGTCATCAAATGGCCACTATTTGGCTGCACACCCGTCCAGCCGCGACCATACATAGCTGCCCCGACGACAATCTTTTGTGGTGAAACACCTTGATTAAGGAGGTGTTGTACACTCGAATGAACATTGAAATCGTCACTGGCATCGTGCGCCGGTGGATAGATTCCCGTCATGTGACCAAGGTTAGCGGCATCCCAAGCGCCATAGAAGTCATAGGTCATCGAAAATATGTAATCGAGATACTGCTGGGTTTGTTGATAGTTTACGAGGTCAATTTTTGCTGGAGCCGCTCCGATTGCCGTCGTGAGTTGGTACTCTCGACCGGTTTCGTTTTCGAGCTTATCAAGCACGCTGCGCAGCTCTTGCATTAACACACGGTAGGTTTCGCCATCGGTTTGTTTATTGCCTAAGCCCGCTGTTGCTCCATCGCCGCCGGGGTATTCCCAATCAATATCGACACCATCAAAGAACTTCCAGGTACGCAGAAACTCTTCGACAGAATCGACAAATCGTCGGCGCAGATTGGCATCATCAAAAAAATAGAAGGGGTCAGATAACGTCCAGCCTCCAATCGAGGGTAGAATTTTGAGATCCGGATGGGCTTGTTTGAGCTCCATTAATTGACCAAAGTTGCCTTTATAGGAGGTATTAAAGGCGTGGCCTTGTTGGCCTTTTTGTATAGCTGCCCACGGGTCGTGTATCGCAACTTTAAAATCATCACGGCCGGCACAGGCATTTTGTAACGCATTAAAACTGTTGCCGCCGATGGTTTTGAGGCCATCGTTGATGCCGTCACCCCCACAAATCGGGATAAAACCATAAAGAATGTGGGTTAAATTGTAGGCCGGTATTTTATCCACAGGGAATGCTCGCCCGTAAACGCCCCATTCGACAAAGTAGGCGGCGACAACGTGGTTGGTGTTGCGCTCGATTGGGCGATTGTTTTCTCCAGCGTTCAGGCGGATGGGATCTAAATGAACCCCGTCGGTATCTGCAACGGTGAGATCGAATGCTGCGGATTCTGAGCAACCAGAATCATCACACAACTCAACGGTAAGTTTATGTTTTCCACCTTCAGAGATCGATACGGTTGCACTGCCTTGGCTCGCAGATGGGTTACTCAGAGTTTCAGTATGGATAACCTGCCCATTGAGCTTGTAGTTAACACTATTGGCATCGCCACCACTCCATTTGTTCCAGCTAACGGGTAGCTCAACAGCATCTCGGCGTGTCACTAATTGTTCGTAAGCCACAGCAGACTGGTCGATATCAACCAATGCGTAGTTGCTTTCCATCCAAGCGATTTGTGGTGTGCCCGGCGCGGCATGTGTCATTGCCGATCCTAGCATGAGTGTGGATGTCAGCAGCCGGAAAGGCGGCGACAGCAGACGTCTCTTCTTCATCAGGCGGTACTCTTTATCATTATTTGAATGTGGTAGTTGCTTGCTTATTCAAACGTAACGATAGAGATCTCGCGAAGTAAAAAGGAAATTTACAATAAAAGTGAGAGGTGATTGACCTAGTCGGGGAGACCTAATTCATGTTTTTCTGCTTAAAAGTCAATAAGTTCACAACTTCATGTTGACGCAGTATTTTTTCAATATGACGATCAGGTTGCAGAGTGTGTGTGCGGATATTCACACTAACAATTTTTGTATGATGAGTGTTATGCGAGAGTTCTTTGTGAGCAGGATCAATAGAAAATTGTAAGAGAGGCAGTGTGCAGGCGATAAAAAAGGGAGCATTGCTCCCTTTTATTGATCGACAGAGTAATCGATATTGCTAGATTACTTGGTCAAAATAACCGAAGAACCATGGCCAAAAAGACCTTGGTTAGCGGTGATGCCGACTTTGGCATTCTCGACCTGACGATCACCCGCCTGGCCACGCAGTTGCCAAGTCAGTTCACATATTTGCGCCAATGCTTGCGCAGGAACCGCTTCACCAAAACACGCCAAACCACCTGATGTGTTAACTGGAATACGGCCACCCAACGAGGTATCACCATTGCGAATCAGCTGTGCTGCTTGACCGCGTTCGCACAGTTGCAGATCTTCGTACCAATCCAGCTCAAGTGCGGTAGATAGGTCATAAACTTCCGCAAGATTGACATCGGAAGGGCTTACGCCGGCTTCTTCATAGGCTTTTATCGGTAGCTGTGCACGGAAGCTGACAGCTTCGGCAGCGGCCGCAGAATCTGTGGCGATATCGGGCATTTCAACAACGGCGTTCGGGTAAGTTGGTGTCACGGTTGAAACCGCAGCAACACGAACTGCATCAGATTTGCCGATCTTTTTAGCAAACGCTTCAGAGCAAACGATAACAGCAGCGCCACCATCAGATGTTGCGCAGACGTCCATCAAACGCAGTGGGTTAGCAACCATTGCGGAGTTCGCTACGTCTTCAGCGGTGAAGAGTTTTTTGTAGCGAGAGTAAGGGTTGGTTGCCCCGTGTTTGGCATTTTTTACTTTTACAGCAGCGAAGTCTTCCAGTGTGTCACCGTAAACATCCATACGACGACGTGCGTAAAGTGCAAAATAGGTTGGGTTGGTGATACCAATATAGAAGCGTACCCAATCTGGATCATCCGGGCGGTAGCCTTTAGCCGGTGCCAAGAAGCCTTTTGGTGTTGTGTCTGCGCCGATAACGAGTGCACATTCTGCTTCGCCAGCAAGAATCTTGGCTTTTGCTGCCGCTAGTGCTTGAGAGCCAGATGCGCAGGCCGCGTATGAGGTGTTAACTTCAGCACCCTGCCAGCCCAGTGCTTGAGCGAATGTTGCACCGGCTACGTAGCCTGGGTATCCGCAGCGCATAGTTGCAGCGCCGGAAATAAAGTCGACGTCTTTCCAGCTAATGCCAGCGTCTTTTAATGCGTCGCGAGCGGCTTTAACGCCGTACTCAACAAAGTTATTACCCCATTTGCCCCAGGGGTGCATTCCTACGCCGATAACGGCGATTTGATTTGACATGATGCAATCCTCTTAAGGTTATTTTGCCAGGGGTTTCCACTTCCAGATGACTTTGTTGTTTTCGTCATCTTCATACAGTGTTTCTAGTACTAGCTCCATTTCGTCACCGACTTTTAGCGCATCAACGCCAGTACCGGTAACGACTTGGCCGAGTACGATCATTTTTTCTTTTTCCAGCTCAACAGCTGCAATGGCGTACGGCTCGTAAGGATCGGCCGCAATGAATGGCTCTGGTGGCTTGTACTGTGCGTCTGTGTAGGACCAGACCTTACCGGTGCGGCTCAGCTGTACTTCTTCAAACTCGGTGCTGTCGCAGCTCGGGTTTTTGCAGTAGCGAGACTGTTTAGGGAAGTAGTAGCTGCCGCAGCTTTTGCAGCTGGTGCCAATCAGGTGCGGCTTATCATTATCCAGCGTGTACCAGCCATCAATTGCTGGTGCTATTGGTTTATCAGACATGGTCTTCTCCGGATTGTCCGCCTGTAATGTCCTGCGCAGTTCAGTTATCGTGTAACAGATGGTTGAAAAACGATCTGTCTTGTTCGGATCATCTCGAAAACATTTTTCAACAATCCGCCTGGAAACTGGCTGTGCTGGGGTGCCAGGCACATAAGGTGCGCGTATTGTATAGATATCACTGCCAATGTGCCACCTTGGCAGGGCGCACGCAGCTCGACTAAAATGGCGTAAATACTCACTTAAATGGCTGTTTTTATGCAGGTTTCGTCGTTCGCAGATCTTCAAAATCCGTGGCAGCATGAAGAGGTGATTACCGATGCGGAACGTTACTTTGACGGTATGCTGGATGCAATTCGGCAGGCACGTGCACGGGTAGATCTGGATTTCTACATGATGGAGCTCGACAGTATCGGCGAGCGTTTTATTGAGGCATTGTCTGCGGCTGTGACTCGTGGTGTTAGAGTACGCATGGTCATTGACGGTGTAGGTTCCTATGAGGGCGCGGCTGAAATCGCCCAGCGTTTGAGCACAGCAGGCGTTGATATTCGCGTTTATCACCCATTGCCCTTTACTTGGAAGGCCTTTCGCTGGTCTTTTGCTCAGGGTAATTTCTTGCAAAAACTGGTGTATTTCTCGTTACAGGTGAACAAGCGCAATCACCACAAACTTTGTGTGGTTGATGGGCGTCACTTGTGGACCGGCAGTATTAATCTCAGTGCAAGCCACCTTCCTAAAGATAAAGGTGGAGAAGGTTGGCGAGATTGCGCGGTGCATATTCAAGATGCCGCAGCCAGTGAAACGGCGCAACGTATGTATCAGCATTGGTTTAAAGCGGATCAAAATAAGACGCGGTTGGGAGTTCGGCGTTTATGGACGGATTTTACCCAGCAGCAGCGTGTGTTCAAACGTCGGTATATTATTCGCTGTTTACGCCACGCCAAACAACGGATTTGGATTACCAGCGCATACTTTGCTCCACCACAAAGTATCGTGCGAGCGCTCTTGTATGCTGCTTCACAGGGCGTAGATGTCAGAGTTATTCTGCCGGCGCGTTCCGATGTGCCAGTGTTCCCGCTATTGAGTCGAAGTTACTATAAACAGCTGGTAGATGGTGGTGTCAAAGTATACGAATATCAGGCTTCGATACTGCATGCGAAGTTGGTAATGATCGATGACGCGTGTCTCATCGGCAGCACAAATTTAAATCATCGTAGTTGGTTTCATGATCTCGAGGTTGATACGCTATTGACGCAAAAAAAATCGATTGAAGCACTCGAACTCATGATGAAAGAAGATCGGGAAGCCTCAGTAGAAATCCTCAGTAGGGTCAATTTTCCTTGGTACCAGCGATGGGCAATGCGCTGTGTTAAACAATTTCGTTATTGGTTTTAGGGCTGGATACCATGACTGTTAAACCTGCCACTTTTCGTGTTTGTTCGTACAACATCCACAAAGGTTTTAGCGCTTCGAACCGGCGTTTTTTGCTTGATGATATGCGAGATGCTATTCGGTCGGTGAATGCGGATTTGTGTTTTTTACAGGAAGTTCGCGGAGAAGATTTGCATCCCGATACTGTGCGCGAATCCAATCAGTTTGAATTTCTCGCCGACAGCGTTTGGCCGCATTCAGCTTATGGCCATAACGCGATATACCAGCAAGGGCATCATGGCAATGCGATACTCAGTAAGTATCCATTTACACGTGTGCGTAATTACGATGTCTCGCAGTGGTTCTTTTCTCAGCGCGGTGTATTACTGGGCCATACCGACAATGATATGTACCTTGCTTGTGTGCATATGGGGCTGCTGGCCAGTGAACGACAACATCAAACTACTGCGTTAATTCGTTTAATCGAAGAGCATGTACCCAGCGATGCCCCCCTGATTATCGCCGGTGACTTTAATGATATGCGCCTGGCAACGGATAAAGCACTAAAGCCGGCGCTGAGCCTAGATGAAGTCACCTCGTCCGTATTTGGGCGCACCAAACGCACATTTCCTAGTCAGATGCCAATTTTGCCGATGGATCGTATCTACTATCGTAACGTTGAGTGTATCGATGCGAGCGTGATGACAGGTAATCCTTGGAAAAAACTCTCGGATCATTGTGCTTTAACAGCAACATTCAGATATTAGCCATTAGTTGTTATCTACGGTCGATGGGGTATGGCCGATTGCGGATGGCCGACAGCAAATGCGCGTCTTTTTATGCTGGTTATTGAGTTGGGGCTGGTTTTTTAGAGTTGGGGCTGGTTTTTTAAATCATCGAAAACGCAAAAACCTGCGATCCCTTTCGGTTCGCAGGTACTTCTGGCTGAATGAGCAACGGACGTTGCCGGTCGCCTTATTGACTAAAATGCTTGCTGGAGAGTTTGTTCTATTTGGTCAGCCGGTTGTCGGTGATATCGACTCGTAGCTGCAGAACGAAACGCTCAGATTTAGACGGGATTAACGTCTTCAGCTTGTGGGCCTTTTTGCCCTTGGGTTACTTTCAAAGTAACTTGCTGGCCTTCAACGAGTGTTTTACGGCCATTGCCATTGATAGCACTGAAATGAACAAAAACGTCGTTGCCGCCTTCACGTTCGATGAATCCAAAGCCCTTTGCATCATTGAACCATTTAACGGTGCCGGTAATTTGATCTGACATAATATTCTCTTCGGGTCTTACTGTTTAAGGTCATCCAGATGACCTTGGGTTTATATTGCTTTTATAAGGATGTTGCTGCACCGAGTAGGGCGGTAGTAACCGTCTGAGCGATACTGCAAGCCCGCAATGTCTGATGCCTTCCAACTGAATGTCAGCTTGATATGTGTCAGACAAATGCTGCAATCATTCCATGTTATGTGTTCGGATTGGGGGTTCAGGGTTTAGGCATTCAGTGGTTATCGAAAACCGTCTAATTGTCTAAACCTGCTCCGTTCTTCTATCGCGAACAAGTAACTGTCAAAACCGTATTGCCTCGGGCAATTTCTGTTATTCGAATCCGTCGGTAATTTCAGCGTTGATCAAAAGTTACTCAATGATAATAACAGAACTATTTGGCTGTGGCTGCATAAAAAGCGTACCGCAACATAAAATTCAAAAAAGAGAAATCTCTATGTTTTACGGGGGCTTCAGGGGAGTTTTTCATTGAGGTGTGCAATGATTTTTGTCAGTTTTTGGTCGATAGTTTCATGGTGTAGTTGGCATTTACCATCGATGTTAGAGTGTCTTGGCTATCAATCGGGAACGAAATCTGCAAGGTAACTCGACTGTCATAATGCGTATCCAGAAGTTCACCCTTGTATTGATCCAAAAGATGCCTGACGTTTTTCTCGTCTTGATAGTCGAGCTCAAGTGTAAAGTTTTGCTTGGGGATATGTTCAGCCAGGTGGGTTAAGTCAATCGCCTGCTGGCTGGCGGCAGAATAAGCGCGAACCAAGCCACCGGCACCCAGCTTGATACCTCCAAAATAGCGTATCACGATGATCATAACGTCACCGATATCGCTATGATTCAGTACATTGAGGATCGGTTTTCCGGCGGTTCCTGACGGTTCGCCGTCGTCACTCATCGCGGCGCTATGTGGCTGCAATGGGTTGCCGAGTGTATATGCCCAGCAGTGGTGGCGAGCATCTGGGTAGTCACGTCTGGCCTGCGCTAGCAATTCTTTGGCGGCCGGTTTAGAAGTACAGTGGTGTACTCTGGCAATAAAAGCGCTCTTTTTTATCTCATACCGGTGTTCGAACATTGCTGCAGGTATGGCGTAGGTTTTTTTCATGGCATGATGGTACGGATTTTCAACCTAATGCGCAAAACACGGTCTGATTTGACGTGTAGGTTACTTGGATGGGTATTCTGTTGTTTGCAGCTAATGATCCGCGCCATTGTCATGGTGAATCAATTACCTCCAATAAACAGGTTGCCAAAAGTTTCCTTCCAAACTAATCGTGTGTTATCCGTTAGGTTGCTCCATTCAATGCTTGAACGTCATTAACCGGCCTCAGGCAGCGACATTCGGAAAACTCATTCACTAGAAGAAAAGGAAAGCAGTATGTCGATTGAATTACCTTCACTGCCGTATGCACAGAACGCGCTGGAACCTCATATCTCCGCGGAGACACTGGAGTATCACTACGGTAAACACCACAAAACCTACGTAGACAAACTGAACGGAATGACCCCAGGGACTGAGTTTGAAAACAAGTCTCTGGAAGACATTGTTCAAACATCATCGGGCGGTGTTTTTAACAATGCTGCGCAGATTTGGAACCATACGTTTTACTGGAATTGCTTATCGCCTAACGGTGGTAGTGCCGCTACAGGTGCTGTTTCTGAAGCCATTGATAGGGCGTTTGGTTCGTTCGACGCATTTAAAGAAGCTTTCACGACTGCGGCTGTAGGAAATTTTGGCTCAGGTTGGACTTGGCTCGTTAAAAACGCGGAAGGCGGTGTCGAAATTGTTAGCACCAGCAATGCCTCTACGCCGTTAACCGACAGTAATTTGACGCCACTGTTGACGGTTGATGTATGGGAGCATGCCTATTACATCGATTATCGTAATGCGCGCCCGGCCTACATGGATGCCTTTTGGAATCTAGTGAACTGGGATTTCGTTAATCAAAATTTTGCCTAGCGTGTAAAAGCGGTGCATTCGATTAAATCATCAAAGCCCTGAGTCTTTATGGGTAGACGTCTGGTTAATCTTGTTGTGAATTCAGCACGGCTAGGCAGCTGTCTATTTAAATGAAAGATCTCGCAGGGCTGCGTTTTGAATGCGTTGGATATGGTTGAATATGTGTGGTGCCTAGCTCGATGAGTCATCGTCGAGATCTGGGCACTTTGTACTCTGTGCCTGGAGAAGGCGCAATAGAAGTCGATTGTGAAGAATAGAGGCGGTAAGCCCCTACCTTCTGCTGTGGTTTACTCGTACTTTATTTTTGCTGTGTAAAAACCAGGTCAAGATTAACAGGCACTGCTTGGCTAATCGCGCTGAGTTTCGCCACTTGCTTAAGCGCCTCAACCCCGTTGACCAAATTGAAGTCGCTAACGGCGATAAGAATGGGTTCGTGAGTTATTACGCTAACATGTCCGTTTTCAAGCCCTGTCACTCGTAATACCGCTTTTTTTACTGCTTTTTGCCCGTGAAGGGTCAGTGTATAACTGGCTTCGACGAGAGTCGTCTGGCCGGCAGAAAGCTGTTTGAGGCGTTGAGCATTGAGCTGTGTTGTTATTGTAGCATTCGGGAATTTTACGGTTTCGAATAACAGCTTACGTAGGCGTTCGTCGCGAATACCGATCATAGTGTCAACGCTATCAAGATCGATGGTCATCGTCGCGTTGCCGTTGTTATCAACCACGCCTTGTATCGTTTTGAAGTGGTTTACCTCTGCTATGGTGTTGTTTTTGATCGAGATAAAACTAACTGACGATTGATCTTGTTCAAGCAGCCAGTTCGCAAATAAGGACTGCGAAGCGAATATTCCGGCGGCGAACACGGCAGCTTTAACACTGGCAACAGTTTTCATGGTATGTCCTCAATGATCTCAAAAATTGACCTGTGGTTGCCGGTAAGCAATCCCGGTAAATATCTTCAGTTGTGCATCATATGCAATGGCTGAATAGGATTATAGAGGATGGAATGTTCAGTGTATAACGGTGTCTGAAACTGTATGTGGTCGGTAGATTACTGATAGTTGGCGGAATACATGATGGACTATATTCACAAGGTTTTGCTCGGCCAAGTGGCAGGTATGACGTTATTCACCTATGCCGTTGCGGGCATATTTTTGGTGCTTGAACAGTGCTTTCCAAGTGCACGTTATCCGAGCCAATTGCAGGCGCCGAAAATGCGTCGTAAGCGATGGGGTAAGAACGCCGGCTGCTTTTTGATTTTTATCGTCCCCTTCATGCCCTTGTTTGAAGCGATTCCAACGTTGGTATTTACGTATCTTGCTCCATTTCGATTATCGCCGTATGCCGATAACGTTTTCTATATGGTGTTTGGGGTTCTTGCTTTGGACTTTTCTGTGTATGTGTCTCATCGCTTGAGTCACCAGATTCCTGTCATGTGGTCGTACCATCGCGTTCATCATATGGATGAGTTTCTTGATACCACCTCAGCATTTCGTTTCCATGTATTGGAAACGGCTCAGACTATTCTGTTTCGGGTCGGTGTCATTGCTTTATTGGGGCTGAATACCACTACCGTTCTGATCTATCTCTATCTCAATGCAGTTGTGTTGATATACCAACATACCAATATTAAAACACCCGAGAGGCTTGAATATTGGATCGGTAAGGTCTTTGTTACACCATCTATTCACTGGGTGCATCACAATGCTACGTTGCCTGAGACAAATACGAACTATTGCATACTTTTTTCGTTTTGGGATGTGATGCTAGGAACACGCAGTTCAACACATCGAAACGATAAAACTGTTATAGGTTTGGATGTTCATCCGGACCAGTCATTATGGCGACTGGCGGCGTTTCCAATGATTCTTCGCAAGAAAACCTCAACCTCTGAGCAAAAGCACTAATCAGCGCCTATACTGCAAAAAAATACTCTCCCCCCGAGGCTGTATTGTGCGGGTCGTCACATCAAGGAGCGATATGATGCGTGTGTTATTGATGGCGTTACTGTTCTTGGCTTTCCCAGCGATGGCTCAGCAGGCGAAACAAGTTGAAAGTGAAGATGTCCACCCGAACGAAAATGATAAAAAGGTAGAAGCAGAACTCAAACGCATTGGCAAGGAAGGCGTTGACCAAGCTAATTCGGGCACTGGCGTTTCGACCAAGCTGGTTAATGAATCTCCGCGCCAAAAAGAGTTGGAAGAGCGTTGGACTAACTTTTTGCCAATATTCGGTAAACAAGCGCGTGAACGCGGTTATGCTTTGCCGGCGCCTTTTGGTGTTACTGTTGTTTATCTCGATCAGCGTCAGCCATTTAATTTGTTGGGTGTAGACGTTTTCCTGAAGGGTAGTGATCAACCTCTGCCGCCTTCATTTGCAACCTATGAGATTGAAAACCTCAGAGTCCATGATTCAACCACGACAGTTCGTTTCGATATGTGGTTGCTGCCCTTTTTAAACACGTATTTCTTCTTTGGCCGTACCGAAGCCCTGTCTGTCGGTAAGTTGAACGTATGTATTGAGGGCACCTGTCCACCTCAATTCTCAGACCTGCCATTTGATGTGCGTTTTATAGGGAATAATACCGGTGCAGGTTTTACGCTTGCTGGCGGTATTTCAGAGTGGTTTGCTTCATTCGATCTCAATTACACCTTAAGTGACTTGGATATTGCGATCGAGCCAGCAACCTCGTTAGTGATGAGTATACGTACAGGTTGGAATGGCGATATTGGTGTTGGTAACGCATCATTCTATGTCGGTAGCGTTTACGAAGATATTCGCCAAACGTTGGATATTACTGCATTCCCTATCGAGAACCTTCCACCTGAACTTACGCCAAGATTGGTAAGGGTCACGCAAGAAGTTGAAGACCCGACTAACTATATCGTAGGTGGACGCTGGAATTTCTGGGACGGAATGGAAGTTGCCGTAGAGGGCAGTGTAGGCATTGGCAAACGCGATCAGATACTGGGCTACCTGTCTTACCGTTTCTAATTTTTGCCGGTTTGTATTCGTTTTGGGGAGGCCTCGCAGAGTGCGCGTTAGCCAATCGACCTGTCAGTAAATTCATATAGAAACGTTAGCAATATTTGAGAATGTCTCATGCAAATGCATGAGACATTTTGTTGTTTTTTCTGCAACAATCCTAATAACTAACCGGATCAATCTACTAATCAATAAGCTGCTGTAACAGTTATGAAACATCCTTTTCCTGAGTATCTGAATCCTGATATTCCTATCATTCTTTTTGACGGTGATTGCGCACTGTGCAGTGGCGTGGTTCAGTTTGTTCTTGATAACGATAGGGTTGGTGATTTGCACTTTGCTTCATTGCAGTCCCCGGTTGGACAGAGCTTGCTACGTTATTTCGGCTTGCCCGAGAAGGATTTTGATTCGTATCTTGTTGTTGAGGGAGAGACGTACAGTAATAAATTTCGTGCTGTTCAGCGTATGAGCTTCCATATGGGGGGGGGGTGGCGGTTCCTGCATCACTTTTCGCGTGTGATCCCCCGGTTTATAGGGGACTTTATCTATGTTCACGGCTTTAAGGCTCGATACCGTTTGTTTGGTCACGCTGAGGCGTGCAGATTATTGGATCCTTCGCAAAAAAGCCGGTTTCTTGATCTCGATGCGTCAGTATTTAAGGCTGCAGCGGAGGCTTGAACCCATTAACCACTCCGGACTCTATATTGTCTGAAGCGACCTCTTGTGTAGAAATATCGTGAATGTTCTACGCTTATTCGACCGCTGGAGTATAGGTTGCATCATACTGATGTCATCTATGCAGTCATAGCTACTCACAGGAATCCGTGCCTTCATGAAAATCGCTATTCCTTGCGAAATACATCCACATGAAACCCGAATATCGGTGATTCCAGCCTCGGTGGATCGATTGGTTAAAGCCGGTGCCGAGGTAATCGTCGAATCCGGTCTTGGTCAACCGGTAGGTTGGCCAGATGCCGCCTACCAAGAGGTGGGGGCAACGATCAGCCAAGATAGGCAAAAAATGCTGTCTGAGGCTGACGTCGTGATGAGACTGCGCAAACCGGAGCTGGATGAAGTGAAGCTTCTGAAAGCTGGGGCTGTGCAGATATCGTTTCTTGACCCCTTCAATGAAACCGTTTTAGTTGACGCGTATGTCGAACAAAAAGTCACAGCTATCTCTGTAGAAATGATACCGCGTACGACACGAGCCCAAAAGATGGATGCGCTGAGCTCACAGGCGTCATTAGCTGGTTACGCGATGGTTATTCTTGCAGCGGAACGTCTAAACCGAATCCTTCCTATGATGATGACGCCTGCTGGAACAATCTCTCCGGCACGAGTGTTTGTTATTGGTGCCGGTGTTGCGGGATTGCAGGCCATTGCAACGGCCAAAAGGTTAGGCGCTCGTGTTGATGCGTTTGATACACGACCTGTTGTGAAAGAACAGGTTGAGTCATTGGGCGGTAAGTTTGTTGAAATTGATTTGGGCGAAACCGGACAAACGGCGGGCGGGTATGCAAAAGCGTTAACACCTGAACAGCTAGAGCTGCAGAAAGAAGGCCAGAAAAAAGTCATGGCGCAGGCCGACATTGTGATTACAACGGCTCAGCTGTTTGGTCGGCCGGCTCCTCAAGTTATCAGCCGAGATATGTTGTCGGTGATGAAGCCCGGGTCTGTGGTTGTTGATCTTGCAGTCGAATCCGGCGGTAATGTTGAAGGCTCTGTGGCAGGTGAGGAAGTTTGCATTGATGATGTACTCATTATTGGATTACGCAATATGCCAGGGCATGTTGCCCGTAATGCCAGTGAGATGTATTCGGCCAATCTACACAATTTGGTGCTCGAATACTGGGATGCTGAAACCAACGCTTTTGCGCTCGATCTTGATGATGACATTCTTAAGGGCTGCGTGATTACGCATGATGGTGAGCTTGTGAACTCGATGATTGCTGAACATCGCCAGAAAGGCGAGGGTTGATTATGGATTTTGTCTATCTGCTGTTTATTCTGGTTTTATCAATATTTCTCGGCTTTGAATTAATTTCAAAGGTGCCTGCAACGTTGCATACGCCGTTAATGTCGGGTGCAAATGCAATCTCGGGGGTCACCGTTGTCGGTGCGATTGTGGCAGCGCACCAACAGAGCTCGGGTGTTGCAATTACACTGAGCACGTTGGCGCTGATTTTGGCAATGATTAATGTTGTTGGTGGTTATCTGGTTACCGACCGGATGCTCAGCATGTTCCGCAAGAAAGACTGAGGCCTGCCTTATGACTGCCGTTATGTTTATCAACCTGTGTTATATCGCTTCGGCCATTATGTTTATCTTCGGTTTGAAGCTACTCAGCTCTCCTGCAACGGCGCGGCGAGGCAACGCCTTGTCGGCTGCGGGCATGTTGCTGGCGATTCTGGTTACTCTATTATTTAAGCTCAAGTTACCCTGGCTGGATATCATTGGCGGTTTGGCTATTGGGTCTGCCATTGGCGCATACGTTGCGCGATCAGTGAAAATGACCTCCATGCCTGAGATGGTAGCGCTTTTGAATGGCTTGGGTGGCGCTGCATCATTACTGGTTGGGTGGGCTGCACTCTACGGAAATGTCTCTGACATGGCTGGTATCGCTGTATCTTTATCTGTGTTGATTGGCGGCGTGACATTAACCGGATCGTTAGTGGCCTATGGAAAGTTATCTGAAAAACTGCCCGGGCGGTCAATCACCTTTAAGAATCAACAATGGATCAATGGCGCCTTGTTAGCCGTCATATTTATTGCGGGTTTCATGTTAGCGATTCATCCGGTGCCCGGATACGCATTGTTCTTTATGGTTGTGCTTTCACTGGTGTTGGGTGTGATGTTAGTAATACCCATCGGCGGTGCGGATATGCCCGTTGTTATTTCTTTACTGAATTCTTATTCCGGCTTGGCGGCTTGTGCAGCAGGTCTTGTGTTGCACAATAACTTACTGATTGTGTCTGGCGCATTGGTAGGCGCCAGCGGCATTATCCTTACAACGATCATGTGCAAAGCCATGAACCGGTCATTAATGCATGTTCTTTTCTCCGGCTTTGAAGCGGCTGTTGAATCGACGACAACGGTTGAAGGTGAAGTTAAACCCATCGTTGCAGAAGATGCTTATTATATCCTTGAAGCGGCTCATCGTGTGGTGTTTGTACCCGGTTACGGCATGGCTGTCGCTCAAGCACAACATGTGGTGAAAGAGCTGGCTGACCATCTGGAAAAAAACAGTTGTGAAGTGCAGTTTGCGATCCATCCAGTGGCTGGCCGAATGCCCGGGCACATGAACGTATTACTTGCCGAAGCGAGTGTGCCTTATGACCAACTTATTGAAATGGACGGTATCAACCCTCAAATGCCATTAGTGGATGTGGCGATTGTGATCGGAGCCAACGATGTGGTGAATCCGTCAGCCAATGATGATAAATCCAGCCCGTTATATGGGATGCCTGTTATTCGTGTGCCTGAAGCTAAGACGGTTATAGTACTTAAACGGTCGATGAAAGCTGGCTTCTCCGGCGTGGAGAATCCGCTGTTCTTTGGAGAAAACACACGCATGTTGTTTGGTGATGCCAAAGAGTCGATGTCTGCGCTTGTTAATCAGTTTAAAGACAGCTGATCTCGTACAAAACGTGTTTTAGTTTTATCGTCTAGTTGGCGGTCTATAATCCCTGATTGCGCAGTTTCTGCGCAATACCTCCGTGTATGGTCAACACATAGTGTAAAAAAACATATCTAATTATAGTTTTTAGTGTGTTTATTCTAATTTTCAGCAGTACATTACTCTCCATCGCAAGTTAATCATTATTTTTTAGGAGTTATCTTATGTCTGCTGAGAAGAAAGCAAAAGAAGCAATGGATCTGAAAGAAATGGCTGAAAAGGCATCTGACCTGGCCAAAAACATTTGGTTAGCTGGCCTAGGTGCATACGGTAAAGCGTATGACGAAGCGCAAGACCAATACGACAAAGTAACTGGTAAAGTTAAAGAAGCTGAGCAAAAAGCAGAGAAAGAAACTGCTAACTTGTTCGAAGAGCTGATCGCTAAAGGTAAAGTTCTGGAAGAAGAAACTCAGAGCAAGCTGAGCGACGCTAAAGACAAAGCTTCTACTTCTTTGGAAGATCGTCTGTCTCAAGTTAAAGACAACTTGGCTTTCACTTCTAAGTCTTCTGAACTAGACGGTCAACTGGAAGAAATCGCTAGCAAGCTAGACCTGATTCTAGATGCAGTAAGCGCTTCTAAAGCTCCAGCTAAAAAGGCACCTGCTAAGAAAGCAGCAGCAGCGACAGCTACTCGCACTGCTTCTACAGCTAAAGCGTAATACCTTGATTCAAGCCGTTCGGGGGAGCTATTCAGCTCCCCTTTTTTGTGCCTCGCATTTCTTGTTTGCGGGAGTATCTCTTTATCTTCAATGTCTATACTGTTTAGACGCCCAGACAGTGCCGGGCTGCCAATGTTAATGCTGTAACCACTACAATCGGTGACAGGAGGCGGTATGTTTCTTAAAGATAAACGTAACGGGCATATGGTAGAAGTGTTGGGTATGAATGATCTCTTTAATCTATACCGTCAAGATATTGTCGGGCGCTACCTGTTTGGGGAAGAAGCGCAAGAGCCTGAAACATTCCATAAGCTGGATTTGTTGTTTTTATCGGGGGAGGTGCTGCCGCGCTGTTGGCTGGATCCGGAATATCGAGATGAACCACTGCCAAACTGAGCTGTGTTGATACATTAATGGATGGGCAATGTTTGATGCAGATCGAGTATTGCTAACTGAAATTTCGTTAGTGTCGCTGTCGAAAAACTATTTCTGCGTGCGTTGTTTAAATAGCGATAACAGCGCGTTATTTCGTATCAGGGATTCTCATGAATTTTCAGACGATTTTAAAAACCAGTCGGCCCAACTTCCTCTTGTTACCTCCGCTGTGTGTTCTTCTTGGCGTCGCCGCCGCTTCGGTGCAATTCCCCGACATACCTGCCTTATCAATCATACTCGTGCTCATCGGAGCAATTGCTGCCCATGTGAGTGTCAATATGCTGAACGAGTATCATGACACTCAATCCGGCTTGGATGCCACAACGCAAAAAACGCCGTTCAGTGGCGGTACCGGCGCTCTTATTGAGGATCCTGCATCGGCAAAAGCGGTGTTAGTGGGTGGTGTTATGGCCGCGGTGGTTGCACTCGCGGTAGGCGTTTATTTCATGTTGAACGTAAGCTTATGGATAGTTCCTATCGGTTTGATAGGGCTTCTTATTGTTTTTGCCTATACCCCTTGGATCAACCAAAACCCGTTTCTTTGCCTGATATCTCCGGGATTGGGATTTGGCGCGTTAATGGTGATGGGTACCGAATTGGTTCTAACCGGCACGGTGACTCGGTTGGGTGTTGTGCTCAGTTTAATACCGTTTTTTATGGTAAATAATCTGCTATTGGTCAATCAGTATCCGGACGCTGAAGCAGACAAAGCGGTAGGGCGTTATCACGCATTAATCGCATGGGGTACCACTGTCAGTACCACCATCTACTTGTTTTTCAGTTTGATGGCTTTCGAGCTGATTACGCTCTTGTTGGTTTTTGGTCAGCTACCTATGTGGGGCAGTATCGCGTATGTCGGGTTATTGCTAAATTTATATACGGCGTATGGGCTGTCGCGACATAAGCTGGCCATCGGAAACCACCCTCAATATATGGCGGCGAACGTTGTAGCAACATTGCTGACGCCTTTGATTGTCGGTGTCGCACTGATTGCTTGAGCTCAGGGTGAGTTGATTTCCGCCGTTTTGATTCGGTTTAGCATATATCCCAATTGAAGTAGGTGTTTGTGAAGGGTTCGTTTGCTAGCGTAAAGTGCCACCATTCGACAGGCGCGTTAATAAATCCTGACGCTGCCATGATGTCGACTAGTAGCTGGCGATTTTTGGCATGTTGAGTGGTAATTGAAGCGTTATGTGTATGAGACGTTTCATCAAAAAAATCGAATTCTGTACCCATATCAAGTTCGTTTTCGGGGGCTGACGAGTCAACAAGTGTGAGATCCAGCGTACTGCCGCGGCTATGGCTGGAATGCTCGAACAAGTACCCCTTCTCAAACAATGCCTGTTTCGACAGCGTTGGATAAAATCGTGCTTGCTGGCGAATATCTGCCGCGTCATTGGCCCAGCGAATAAAGTGGTCGACTGCACGTTGGGGGCGGTACCCATCATAAATTTTAAGTCGGTAACCGGTATTTAACGCACGTGTTTCAACGGACTCCAGCGCTTTAACCGCTTCGGGAGTCAGGTAAACCTTACTGGCTAGATACCCGTCAATAGGATCACCGATAAAATTGTCGGTACCCGCATATTTTACATCGATAACAACATGATTAAGGGCATCTTCAACATTGATAAACCTCGACTGGAGGTTTGTGAGAGTGGTCTTGTTTGGCATTGCAGTCCTTCGTTAGCGAATAAACTTGATAAGTAAGCCGGCGCTCATTAACAGGCACATGATAATCGTCAGAATACGGATAAAACCAGCACCGCGAGCGATTGCTGTAGCAGCGCCGAATCTTGCACCAATAAATTGGCCGGCGCCCATAGCTAGCCCGGCAGCGATAACAAGGTGCCCACCGGTTGCAAAGACAATCAGAGAGACGATATTCGACACGAAGTTAAGCAACTTAGCGTGCCCTGTCGCTTTAACAAAATCCATACCGAGCCAGCGGATGTTTGCCATTGTATAAAAAGTGCCCGTACCCGGGCCGAAAAAGCCATCGTATGCCCCGACCGTGCTTGCGACGCTCAATGCATAGGCTTTGTCGGACATTTTAGGTGAGCTTTCGCGCGTGCCAAGCGAGCGATTCGTGAGCGAATAAAATGCCAACACAATCAGAGCGATTGGCATAACGACCTCAAGGATTTCTTTGTCGAGTTGTTGCACGAGTAGGGTGCCAAAAATTGCACCCACGGCCGTTAAAAAGATCCACCAGAGACTTCTGCGGATATCGATAAGGCCGGATTTCATAAAGTGTCGAGTGGATGAAAAGCTACCGAAACACGCCTGGAGTTTATTGGTTGCTAGGGATTGTACGGGGCTTAAACCTGTAAACAGAAGCGCTGGAATTGTCAAAAGACCACCACCACCGGCGATAGCATCCACAAATCCTGCGATGCCAGCGATCAGGAATAACAAAATCAGAATTTCTGCAGACATTCAGTGGCTCCAGCGTCTCAGAGAGAGATTGAAATTAGTTTAGACGACAGGTCAACGCCGGGCGCTAGAATCAGAGGTGTATCGTCGTGCTAAGTTCATCGATAAGGGTGTTTTTCACCCATAAAAAAGCCGGCTAGGAATGCCGGCAAGTATGAACGGAGAAAGACGTTTTATCGGTGCACTACTTAAGGCTGAACAAGTTCTGTTGCCACACGCCACCGATAACAAAGCGCTGGCGATTATCCTCCACTGTGGAGTCGTTTACCCATTCGGTGCGCAATGTGAACTGATCAATAATTTGCCAGCGCCAGGACACAGTGAATCGTTCCGGATCTTTGCCGTTGTTGATCAGGTTAGCTTCTTCGGCCAAAATTTGGGCAGATGGACCAGATATTGTGTTATCGAGAATTAAGCCCTCTTGGCGAAACGAAATACGGTGCCGATCGACGATCAGCGCAGCTTCAAAAAGGTAACCGGCATAGTCCCCTTTGAGATCTGCACGGCGGTTGCTGTCGAGAATTTCACCGTCACTGGTTTCGGTCAGCCATTCGCCGCGAAAATCCATGGCGAGAGAATCTGCTAATGGGATTTGCAGGCCAGCGTGTAGGCCGCCGAGGTAAGAGGTTCCGCTAAAGCGAATATCGGTTGGCGGCGGGTTGATATTACTGTGGCTGTGGCCATCGGAATAACGCTCATCGCCGCGAAGGTCGGCTTGTGCGACCATGCCCCATACGCCTGCAGATACTTGCCAGCCATCGAAGTTGGCTTGGTAATTAATAAAGATGTCGCCAGAACCATCACCGGAAGACGCGGGGAATGAATCGCCATTCCACAGCGACAGACCGATATCGAAATTATCGAATTGGGTAGAAATTCGAGCACCTTTATCGATAAAGTAACGCCCGAAAAATGCATCAGCAATCAGTGGTGCTTCGGAGAAGGTATCCGTGCTTGCATGCCAGTTTGCAGAGGGGGTGAAAATACCCGCCATCTGACCGAGCTCGAGACGCATGCCAACGTGTTCCGGCTTTAGTTGGAACATGTACCAGAGGTGTTCTAATTCAAGCTCGTTATGGCTGCCGTCGCCGTGTGCGGAAATTTTAGCAAAAACGTAGTTATTGTCGTCCGCTTTCCAGGTGCCTCTTAGCTGTGCATCGTCCAACGAAACGCCCTTGGGAACGGGAGTCGCTTCGCCGCCCATCATGAGACCCGGAATGCGCCAGTAATCCGTTTTGTCGACAGCCCCGTTTGTTCGATAGCTAAAAGACGCAGATGCATCGATACGGGTATTCAATTCTTCAGCTTTGTGAGCAACCGCGGTTGTGCTGATCAACGCGAGTGCGGCTAACGAGCCGATCTTTATAGTTTTGGTTAACGTCATATTTACTGCTCCCACGGATTGGTGAAGCGCTGATTATCGATAAAGCTCTGATCCGTGAGTGATTCAAGGAAATTGATAAGGTCTGTTTTTTCATCATCAGTGATGGAAAAACCCGACACAAAACCGTCTTTGAAGGGATTAAGTCGGCCGTCGCCAGCATTTGGCCCGGAAGTGATATTGCGACCTGCTGTGGCATAGGTATCGACAACTTCTTCGAGTGTGGCAATGCTGCCGTCGTGCATATAAGGCGCTGTTAGCTGAATGTTACGTAGTGTGGGCGCACGAAACTTACCCATATCACTGGCCTTGCCGGTGAGTTCAAAAATGCCCTGGTTGTCACTGGGGTAATCGCCCGTGCCGCCAATGTTAAACAGACCGGTATTGTGAAAAGGTTTGTTCACAAAAAACATACCGGAATCAGCGAGAGAATCGGTAAAGTTGTATCCACCATGGCAATGAAAACACTCAAGGTCTTCACTAAAAAACAACTGCGAGCCACGCAGCGCAGAGGCTGATAACGCGCTTGTATCACCTCGTTGGAATTGATCGTATGAACTGTTAAACGAATTCAAGCCTCTAACAAACACGGCTAACGCATCAATAATGTGGTTGTAGTCGACTTGATCCGCAGAGACATTAAATGCATCAGAAAATAGAGTTTGATAGGTTGGATCTGACGCGATAGTCGACAGTACATCGGCTTTATTGTTTTCGTTGATGCCATGTTCGATGGGCGATTCACCAAATAGGGGAATCAGTATTTGTTGCTCAAGACGAACCAGGCTGGTATTTGCCCATGTATAGCTGGCGTTGTAGGCCGTGTTCACCAGTGCTTGTGAGTTACGCGCGAGAACGTCGCCGGTTGATCCGGTAGGCGTCGCCTTGCCATCACTGAATGCTTTGTCCTGTTCGTGGCACGATACGCATGCTTGCGTACCGTTACCTGACAAACGTGTATCGTAAAAAAGATGGCGACCGAGCTCAAACTTCTCTTCGCTGGCAATATTGTCTGCCGGTTGTATCGGCAGTGGGATATTATCAGCAATATTCCAGATAAAATTGGTTTCTGCTTGTTGGGGATTACGGATCGTCGTTTGAGACTGATCCGGACATCCGCCTAACAGGAAGGCTGTTGAGCACGTCAGTGCTAGGCCAATTCTTTTCATTAACATAGGCTTTTTTCTTATCCGCAGATCAAGACTTTATTAGTAGTGGCTAATAGGCTGATCTGCGGTGAAAGTCAGGAGTTATTATTCTGCGGTTACCACAGTGAATACCGATTGCGCGGGTGCAGCGCCGGAATCTCCATATTCCAATCCCATCTTGTTGAAGATGGAGACACATTCAGGATCGCCCGGCTTAGACATACAGCCTGGAGGGGTATCTGGTGTATTGGTTGCCATTGTCGCTTCAGCAACCAATGTTTGGTAATCAAAACGTACAGTGTCACCCGGTGTAAAGCTACCCAGTTCAACCTGGGTGCGGTTTGGGTTGACGCAGCTAGTTGTTCCGCCGGAAACAGGGTCGCCATCGCAACCGGTGCTGCCCATATGAATATTCCATCGAGCAACTGCACTGCCGTCAACGGCGACATCTGCTTTCAGAAACTTATAACCACCTTGCCAGTTCCAAAACATATCAGCACGGTTGAGAGGCTTGTCTGCTTCAGCAGGGTCGTTATGGTTGAGTTCAAAGGGCACACCGACTTTAAATCGTACGCCAGTAACCTCAGCACCTTCAGGGAGCTCATAAGAGCCGGTTACATTGTTGTTGGTCGGTTTTGCATCAGTTGAGTCACAATCATCCAATCGATCAGCAAAATCGAGCAGTGCGACATTTTCTTGCTGCCAATCGTTGGTTGCTAGTTTTACATCGACGACCTGGTTGGTGTCTGTTTCCAGTTGTACGTCATGGATGTAGAAGGCCAAAGATCGAAGTTCTGCCTCGACACCTTCACCCAAAGCCGTCAGTTTGTTAGCACAATTGATTGCTGTACCGCCAGCAGTTGCGGAAAATTGCATAATGGTGCCGGTTTGAATTTCTGTGCCGTTGTCGTCATTATCATCGTTACTGCAAGCGGCCAACATCAGTGATGGCAACAGTGCAGAGATCAGTAACTTTTTGTTCATCTCTTATTCCTGCAAGTGGATCTTTATTATGTGTAAAGAATTTTAAGCAGGTAGGTGAACAATTGGCATGTGACATATTGTCACAGCAGGGAACTTTTTGCTGAATGAATCACAACCCGGCTGGGCGTCAGTCACACTTCGCGTGGTTGTGATTCTTGCCAGAGATGCTCGATGTTTTCACGCAGCTCCTGGTTTTTGATTTTCTTTGCCGCTTTACGGGCCTCTTTTAGGCAGGTCAGTGCGTCGCTCTGTTGCTCTAATTCGAAGTATTGTTCGGCTAACGCAAAATTCAGTGACGCGAGGTATTCTTTATTGGTTTGTCGTTTGGCTATGACCAGGCCTTGTTGGTAAAACTGCATGGCCTTCGGGATATCTAGCGTAAAGTCGGCCAGCACTTCCCATTGAATCGGATGGTCGACCATGGTGCCTTGGTTGGCTTCACACAAGTTACGAAGTCCGTTATAGGCTTCTTCAAACAGTGTTTGATCTTCTGTTTCGTCCGCTTCAAGCATTAGTGCGGCAAATTTTTCAACATCGTCGTAGGTGGCGTTGGCCATGGGTCTTCTCGGCAGTCTGGCAGTGTGATGGGTATCAGCTAGGCTTCAGAGCTGACAACCTGCTTTTATTTATCATTCAGAACATAAGGATATCAAGATGAAACCGGCAATAATACTGGCATGTAGCGTCATTTTCGTCGCAGCTTGTTCGAAATCGACTGCGCCGCCGAGTAATGATCATTCAGATGTTTCGCCGTCTGATACACATTCGGATACCGCCCCGATACCGTCACCAACAATGTCTAATGCGGGCAAAGAAAAAATGGTGGGTATGGCAAACCCTGCTTCAGTATTCTGTGAAGATCAGGGAGGCAAGCTTGTAATCATCACCGAAGGTCAAGGGCAGGCCGGTTATTGCCACTTTAAGGATGGGAGCATTTGTGAAGAATGGGCGTTTTACCGTAAAGAATGTCAGATCGGCGACTCACTGAAGCAGACTCCTTGATTCAGATGGTTGCGATCTAATGGATAGGCCTGATCACAACCAGGCAGAAAAAAGTAATAAAAAAGGGCGAAATTATCGCCCTTTTTAGTGCCGTTAAAATGTCGACTTTGCTTGCCGTCTTAGGGAGCGGCTGGATTCTCTACGGTCACCGATACGGTTTGCTCAAGTGTTGAAAATATTGCAGTGATAGTGGCACTGCCGGGCTCAATGGCTTTGGCAATACCTGCGAAGCGACCGGCAGGGGCAATCTGTACAATATTGGTGTCATCAACAATCCATGCTGCGTCGTCGGTAACATTCGCGGTTGTGCCATTGCTGTAACTGGCGGTCAACACATATTGGCGTGACGCGCCGGGTAGTAATGTCGCATCATCGGGCTCAATATCGAGACTTGTTAGTGAAGCCGTATTCACATCGAGCGTGGTTGTTGCCGTTTGCCCTTGGTAGTTCGCCGTGATGTTGGAGAAACCTGGCAAAATGGCAGTGGCGATACCTGCATTGTCTATGATTGCGACGTTTGTGTCTGAGCTGTTCCAACTCACATACGGGGTGACATCCAGTGAACTCATATCACTAAATTGTGCGATTGCTTGATAATCAACCCGCGTGTTGGCCGGTGTATCAGCTGTTGTTGGTGAGATGGTCAGGCCGGTGAGTGTTGCATCTGAAACATCGACATTGACGAAATCTTCGGTGTTATCAATGGTGGCCCCTACGAGCGTGTCACCTGCTGTACGCGCTTTGACAATTCCTGCATTAGCGAAGCTGTTAGTAACAACCGCATGAGCCGGATTACTTATCCGCCAGATAGCATCACGGGAAACATCCAGGGTTGACCCATCAGAAAACATTGCGATCGCGGCAAATTCTTGTTTCTGCTGTTCGGGTAATTCGACGCCTTCGGGTTGAACCGCAAGTTCGGTTAAGGTGGCATTGGTCACCGTCAACGGTGTAACCATGATTTCAGTGCGACTATCGAAGAAAATTTGTGCCCGTACGCCAGTCACACCGGGTTTTAACGCAGTAGCTACGCCATCTTCAGAAATCCGTGCGATGTTTTCGTCAATAATTGCCCAATCTGCTTGATCGGTAACATCCAGAGTAGCGCCGTCTTCCAAAACAAGAATTGCCTGAAAAGCCTGTTTAAAGCCTCGCGGCAACGTGAAAACGATCGGTGTAATGGATAACTCTCTTGGCATTAAGCCAGAGACATCGATTTCAGCCATAACAGTTTCGTTGGAATAATTGGCTGATACATCCGTAGCACCCGGTAGCTGCCCTGTAACCAAGCCTGTTTGGTTAACTGATGCGACTTGTGGGACGAAAGACACCCATTGAGCGCTGTCTTTGACGTTCTGCATACTGCCGTCGTCAAATGTGGCTATTGTCGATAATTGTACTTGGATATCCGTCAGGATGATTGATGACGCCGGCAGCATTTTTAATTGGCTCAGCGTTTTATCGGCGACGGTAATTTGGGCCGAATCCCTCAAAGTGCTTGCACCTCTGACTTGCGGAGGTAGCTGCCCATTGACCTGAGTCGTACCAGGAATGTTTGCTTGAAGTTGCCCGTCGTCGTTGAAGGATGCGATATCGGTATTGGCTGTTTGCCAAATCACTTTATCGGTGACATCTACTTTGCCTGCAGCGTTGTAGACCGCGATTGCTTGATATTGAAGTGATGTGCCTGTTGCCAGCTCCGTGTCGTCCGGTTCGATGATCAATTGAATAGGGTAGTCCGGGCAGGCGGGTTTGCCGGGAGCATCGCAGCTTCCTCGTGGAAATCCGGTACCGCTATTTTCACAGCCGAGCATCGTAAGCGCCGTAAACAGGCTCATGATGAGAAGTCTTGTTCGCATGTCTGCCTTCCTTTAGCCGATATAATGTTTGATTGAATAATTCCCGTTGATGGATGCTTATTCGGTTGTGTCGGTTGTGTCGGTTGTGTCGGTTGTGTCGGTTGCGTCAGTCGCGTCGGTTGCGGGCGTGCTCTCGGCTTTCGGCATCTCGAAAATAACTACAACGTGGCGATTTCTATGTCGACCTTCAGGTGTTGTGTTACTCGCCACCGGGTCTGTTTTGCCGAATCCGTGTAATACGATCTGGTGTTCTTCGATCCCTTCTTTAATAAAGTAAGCGGCGACCCTGTTTGCACGTTCGAGCGACAGCTTCAGGTTGTATTCGTCCGTACCAATGCCGTCGGTATAGCCTTGGATAACCACCGTGCCGCTTTTGTCTTGTTTGAGTGTTTGGGTGATATTGTTGAGGGCTGCAGGGTTTTCGATAACCGTGCTATCGAAGCCGAAGTTCACATTGGCGACCAGTGGTTGAGGTGGTGGTGGCGTTTTAGACGGTTTTACATGGTTGCCGCCAAAGTTAAACAGAATGCCTAGGGATGTTAGATGCGCTTTTGAACCGCCAACGTCTTGTGTTCCTAATCTGTCGAAGTATTGGTATTCGAGTCGGAAGTCGACCACGTCGTTGGCTTCAAACTCAAAGCCGCCGCCAACGGTGGGTGCGAAACCTTGATCCTGGTTTTTTCGCCCGCCGCCGGTGACTTCTGCAATGAAGAATAGTGTTCCGGCTTTAAAGAACATGTCGATGCTGTTAGCAATGGGGAAGTTTGCCTTGCCGGTAAGTTCGAAGCCGTAGATATTGCCTTCGTACTTTTGCAAAACACCGCTTTCTTCGTAGTAGGCGGTTGCTTGACCAAAGTTATCGTAACCAAACTCGACGCCGAAATTTCTGAGCCATTGGTAACCTACGAAAACACCGCCCGCAATAGAGTTTTGGCTGCAGTCAATGCTGTTGTTACTGCATGCTTCTGCGAAATTTGTCCAGCCGACCTTACCGCCGAGGTAGATATAGTCGTCATGCGGAGCAAAGTTACTGTATTGGTTGGCGGGATTTGAAGCCTGGGAAGATGGTGTCTGATCTTCTGCCAAAGTATGGCTACTTGCTGTTAGCGCCATTGCTAATAAGGAACAGACTTTTGCGTGTTTTTCTAACGATACCCTGATCCTTTGAAAAACCGGCTCCGAAAAAACGTTGTGTTTCATAGTATCATCCGTTGATTGCTAATCTGCGTTGGCCCGGTAGCCTCACCCTTAGTGGCTCGGAAGGTCAGTAACTGGCCGATATTGAGTCTAGCAAAGGAGATAGAAATTGCCTTTTCGGCGGCGTTTCTCCGTTTATTGGCATGAATACCCTGCTGGTACCTAACAGGGAAATCTGTTAAAAATGCTTGTCGCTGCGTCGTGCGCTGCCAATATCAGGGTGTTATCGGGATATGGCTGTCAAATATGCATCGCAGGCGACTTGCTCGCTAACGCATTAGAATGGATGCAGCAGGGACTGCAGAGTTAAGGACGAAGTCTATGAATGTCAAAATGTATCAGGTTGATGCGTTTGCCGGGCGTGCATTTGAAGGTAATCCCGCTGCAGTTTGCCTACTTGATAGTTGGTTGGATGACGCCGTCATGCAATTGATTGCCGCCGAAAACAATTTGTCGGAAACGGCATTTGTGGTGCAGCAACTAACACACTTTGAAATCCGCTGGTTTACGCCGTTACATGAAGTGGATTTATGCGGCCATGCAACGCTAGCATCTGCACATGCGCTATTTATGCATGCGGGTGTGAAAGACGATGTGATTACTTTTCGGTCTAGATCCGGTGAGCTTGAAGTCGCGCGTAGAGGGCATACGCTGGAAATGGATCTGCCAGCACTGATGCCAGAGCCTTGTGAAATTCCCGTCGATATCGTGAAAGCGTTTGGGGCAGCGCCGCTGCAATGCCTGAAGGCGACTGATTATATTGTGGTCTTCGATGAAGAATCTGATGTGTCATTACTGACACCTGACATGTCTCGATTGCGAAATCTTGATGCCCGTGGCGTTATTGTAACGGCGGCATCTGATACCTATGACTTTGTGACTCGCATGTTTGCCCCTAAACTAGGCATTGATGAAGACCCGGTAACCGGCTCTGCATTTTGTCAGCTGATACCGTATTGGGCCGATATCACCCGTAAGACGCAATTCACAGCAAAACAGGTGTCACCCCGTGGTGGCTATGTTGAAGGCCAATTGAATGTTGATAGAGTGCTCTTACGCGGTACCTGCGTGACATATCTTGTCGGCGAGATCTACCTGCCTTTGTAATATCAGATCAGCTACAATATTGCGCTCAAATGCGAAGGTTGTTCGTTCGGCCATTTTGCATCGCGTGATTTTTTGAGGAGTAGGTTGTGGCCAGAATCATCAGTTTTAATATCAACGGCATCCGTGCGCGTCAGCATCAATTGGAAGCGATTAAGGAAGAGCTTAATCCGGATGTGATGGGGTTGCAGGAAATCAAAGTCGATGACGAAAAATTTCCGCTGGCTGATGTCGAATCACTGGGTTGGCACGTGGAATATTTTGGCCAGAAGAGCCATTACGGTGTCGCGTTAGTAAGCCGCGAGAAGCCGATTTTTGTGCAAAAAGGCTACCCGTGGGCAGATGATGACGCACAGAAGCGTATGATTCATGCGCGTTATATCCTCGGTGGGCGAACCGTTGATGTGATCAATGGTTACTTTCCCCAAGGTGAAAACCGTAAGCATGAGACGAAGTTTCCGGCAAAAGAAACGTTTTATGCGGATCTCAATCGCTATTTGAGTGAAGATTTAGCCGACGCAGAACATATCGTGGTCATGGGTGATATGAATATATCACCCGAAGACATCGATATTGGCATCGGTGAACCCAATCGAAAGCGTTGGTTGCAGCAAGGTAAGTGCTCCTTTCTGCCTGAAGAGCGTGAATGGTATGGGGCATTACTTGATCAAAACTTAGCCGATACTTATCGTCAGCATTTTCCTGAAGACAATACGCGGTTTTCTTGGTTTGATTACCGATCTCGCGGGTTCAGTGATGAGCCTAAACGTGGCCTTCGCATAGATCACATCCTTGTGACTCCTGAATTGCTCGCGGCTTGTTCAGACGCAGGCATTAGTTACGACATTCGCGGCATGGAAAAACCCTCCGATCATGCGCCTATCTGGGCAGATTTCGCTGACTAAATTGACTGTCGGCGCATGTGCCATTGAGTCGTCTTGCAGAGTCTTTTCAGTACTCTGCGGTTTGTTGATGGCGCTGCTACTGATTGCACCTCGATGAGGTGCAATCCGGTCTTGAACTCCATCCATATCTGGTGTTGAAATGCTCTTCAAGCGCTCATTCTGAGCGCCTATCGCGTAAGTGGTTGTTCCCTGGCGGAGGTTTGGCGAGGGTTGATCTATACTTCTCGTTACCCTAGGACATCACCCGGTTCTTTCGCTTGCTAGGTACAGCAAGTCAGCATACCCCAGGGCAAGGAGCATATTCGTCGTGAAGATCAGCATTGTTATTCGCACTTTTGGTGACTCGCCGTATTTGGGCGATGTATTAGAAGCATTGTCGTATCAGGCGCTCGCCGATCACGACGTCGAAACGATGGNCGTCGATAATGGCAGTTGCGCGCATGTGGCGGATATTGCTGAGCAATATGACGCGCGCGTCTATGAAATTCGCCAATGTCGCTTACAAGGCGGGCGGGCGTTGAATCTAGCGTGCAATGACGCTGCCGGAGATATTCTGGTGTTCTTGAGTAGTCACTGTATTCCCTCATCTGAGAATTGGTTAAAAACGCTGATAGAACCTTTGGTTGATGACACTGCAGTCTATAGCTATGGACGGCAGCTAGGTTCGACGCAATCCGAGTACTCACAAATACAGCATCTGATGCAGTACTTTCCTGCAGAATCGGAGATTCCTCAGTCGGGTTGCTTTTGTAACAACGCCAACGCAGCGTTGAAACGCAGCGCTTGGAAGGAGTACCGGTTTGACGACAGCCTTGAGGCGTTGGAGGATATCCGCCTGGCGAAGGAGCTACTTGAGCATCGAGAAAAGGTGGCTTACGTTGCTGAAGCCGCGATTTACCGGGTGGACCAGCCTGATTTTGAAGAGTGTCTCACTCGATATGCACGTGAAGCCTATGCACTTGAAACTATCATGCCCAGCATTCATTTTACGTTGGTCGATTTTGCTCGCTACTACTCCAGTAGTGTTGTTCAAGACGTTAAAAATGCCTTTCAGGCGCGCTGTTTACACAGCAACCTTTACCAGATATTGAGCTATCGGTTAGCACAATACTGGGGGGCTTACCTTGGGCACAGACGTCACCGGAATCATTCCAACCGCGCCAAACATTCCTACTTCAAACCTGATAAACAGCACAAAATTCGATAAGGGTAGGTGCAGACACCTACCATTTATGTGGTTTATCGATGTTGGGTCAATCGTTGTTTTCGAGGCGAAAACCAATTCTTATTCTCACCTGCCAGTGGGCCACAAGGCCTTCGACTATGTGCCCACGTGTTTCTGCGACTTCAAACCAGTCCAAGTGATCCAGCGATTTTGATGCGGTGTGAATGGCATTTTGAATCGCTTCGTCCGAGCCATTCGTTGATGAGCCAACGACTTCAATAACTTTGTAGATATGATCTTTCATAATTCGTACCCGTTAATCGGTGGTGAATTAAATGCGCTGTTGGTTTCTTGAGTTTAGTTCGCAATGAGCCCGTGTATGCGTTGATGGCGGCATCGAGGGTGTAGCGGGATCAAATTTGTTCTAACAAACAGCGCCTGTGGAGCAATTGACACGTTGGAAAGCTAAAGGTTTGATCGCGGGTGTACGAGACGGTGTGCGAGTGATAGCAGGTAGAAGAAGGAGAGAAGGCGAGGGGGAAAGCGTTGGGAAAACGCCGGCATTTGCCGGCGCTTGCTGCATCATATCAGATGAAGAAGTCTTGGTTTTCCAAGCCAAGGTGCAGGCTACCGAGGTTACGAGCGAAGTTCGTCGGGTTATTGGCAACATGCGCTCTAGCGGTGTGAATGTCCAAAAAGCGCTGTTGGATATCCGCCCCGAGGAAGACTGATGAGCCACCGGCCATGGAAAACAAACTGTCGATAACCTCCATGCTTTTTTCGATGACCAGTGATGCCTGATAGCGGTATTTGGCCCGATTCTGTATGCCAATCTCCTTGCCATTGTTGATGGCATGCATCATCGAATCGAAGTTGCGCATCAGTATACATTCCATTTCATCGATCGTGTTTTCGGCCGCTGATATCCGTTCAAGAGTTGACGGGTCGCTGGCATGTTTGGATGGATCCATACTGGCTTTCTTCTGCGCCGTTTCAGCATATAAACGCAGTGCATCTTTACACGCCCCAATGGCAGGTGTGCAAACAACGCGAACAAATACTTGAGCCCAAGGGATTTGATACAGCGAGGATGTATTCACGGCTGTGCCCGGGTTAGTCAGGTTAAAACCGTCTAATTGTTTGTGGGTGCGATGATCGGGTACAAACGCATTTTCGACCATAATATCATTGCTGCCGGTGCCTTCCAGGCCCATCGAATGCCAGGTGTCGATAATCTCGTAGTCTTCAATCGGTACCATAAATGTACGGTATCCTTCACCGGGTACGATAGCGCCCAGCAGAGCCCACGTGCAGTGTTGGCAACCTGAAGACCAGCCCCAGCGACCAGATAACTTAAAACCACCTTCTACAATCTCAACTTTGCCGACGGGAGCGTAAGAAGATGACACGCGAGTATGAATGTCGTTGGCCCAAACATCATCTTGGGCTTTTTTCTCCATCAATGCGATTTGGAACGCATGCACTGCAATAATGCCACTGGCCCAAGCGGTTGACATACAGGCTTCAGAGATAGCCAAGTGCAGGCGGAAAAAGTCTTGCGGCAGCATTTCGTAGCCACCGTATGCCTTGGGTTGAAGGGCAAGAAAAAAACCGGTGTCTTTCAGCTCGTTGATGGTCGCATCAGGAACTTTACGATCGCGTTTGGTCTGCTGTGCACGCTCGCGCATTTTTGGTTGTAGTTCAACAATCTTGCTATGTATTTCGTCGGCAATGCGGCGACTTTCTATAGCTTGTTGTGACGCTTGGTCGGTCATCGTAGATATTCTCCTATTTGTTCTGACGGTTCTACGCAGCTCCGGCATCTAGAGATCAACGGTAACGCGGTTTTTGTTGACCAGTCAGTGCACATTGAGTGCTTATGCATGCCCGTTTACCGGGAGCTTTGTCGGTATAAGGAGATATTTAGACCGCGAACGGCAGAAAAGTTTGCTGGAACGGTTGCTCCAGCACAAACCTTCACATACGTAGTGATTGAAGATGCCGTGCTTGCGGCTTTGCCATCACAAATTGGGCAGTGTGAATGACTTGCTCTGTGAAGCCTCCTTCGCAGTAGGCGAGGTAGTATTCCCACATACGGCAGAATACATCGTCGAAGCCCATTGCTTTCACCTGATCGATGTTGGCTAAGAAGGCCTGACGCCAGTCGTGTAAGGTGCGTGCATAATCTTGAGTGATATCGTGTAAGTCGTAGATATGCATATCGGTCGCTTGGCTGACATAGCGGCTGATGACTTCGTTGCTGGGTAAGCAGCCACCGGGGAAAATATATCGCTGAATGAAATCGAGCGATTTTTTAGACGCTTCAAAACGCTGATCATCGATAGTGATTGCTTGGATTAACGCCACGCCTTCGGGTTTTAATAACGAAGAGCAGGTTTTGAAGTAGCTGTCGTAGTATTCATGGCCTACAGCTTCAATCATTTCAATCGAAACGAGTTTGTCGTAGGTGCCGGTGAGCTCGCGGTAGTCTTTGAGCAACAGAGTGATTTTGTCTTGCAGGCCTAGGCGTTCTACCTCTGACTTTGCATAATCGTACTGGCGTTGAGAGATAGTTGTCGTCGTTACATGGCAGCCATAGTGTGTCGCCGCATGAATAGCCATACCGCCCCAGCCAGTGCCAATTTCTACCAAGTGATCTGAAGGCTGTAATTGCAGTTTTCGACAAATAAGATCCAATTTGTGAGTGGATGCTTGCGGTAATGCAGTGTTTTCAGACGGATAGATTGCTGAGGAGTACATCATGCTTTTGTCGAGAAAAACCTTAAAAAAGTCATTGCCGAGATCATAGTGCGCAGAGATGTTTTTGCGCGATCCTTCCAGCGTGTTTCGATTTACGAATCGTGCGAAGCGCAGTACCGACTTCCTGATCAAACTTTGTTGTTGATTGACCTGATTGAGCATATTTAGATTGAGGCACATAACGCGTATAACACTGACGAGATCGGGGGTTGACCATTTTCCCAGCATGTACATTTCTGCCGCGCCGACAATACCACTTAACATAATGTGCCTGAACACGAGTTTGTCGTGTACCTGAATAACGGCTGTGACCGCAGCATCATGCTGACTTTGCCCGGATTCGTGTGTCTCGCTTTCAAAGCGAATAACAATACGCCCCTGCGTGATGCGGCTGAAGTGGTTGATGAGCTGCTTGTAAGCAATATCGTCCCATAGGCTGGGTTTGGTGCGTGAGCTTATTGTCTGCTCTAAAGCTTTGGCACTGGTCATGGCAATTCCTGTTTAGTATCCGTGTTTAAACTTTGTGTTTTGACGTTGCTGCTGTGGTTTCGCTGGATGGCTTTGCCGCTTTCTGGCTCTTGGGGTGTGGCCACAAAGGGACTTTTTTCAGAAGTAGCCGTAAAGCCTGCCAGTAAATTCCCAAAAAAATACGTCCTGTCATTAATGGGTAGTTTAGCCAAAGTGATCGTGCTTGCTTCACCGTGAAATCCTTTTGAGTCAGAGTCAGTGTCGCATCGGTATGGATGCGCTGTTCACTGTTTCCTTTCTCCGATGATGTGTTGTTTCCCCTGTTCGGTTTCTCAACGCAGTTCATGTGGAGAAGCAGTTTTTCACTGGGCGTATTGTTGCGCCAATCGTAAACAAGGTTCATCGGATTAAAGGGTGAAACATGCATCGCCTTGTTGAAGTGGATACGTTGGTATTTCGCATCTGGATCACACCGAAGCACATACACTTGAGTTTCACCCCAGGGGGTGTTCGTGACCTCTGCGATCAGCGCCTTTAGTTGCCCGTGTGAATCAAAGCAGTAGTAGCAGCTAATCGGATTAATGATGAAACCAAAGAAACGAAGGTTGGTTAGCAACATGATTTTGCCGATGTTATCGAGGCCTAATTGTCCTTTTAGCCGGCTTTCAACGGCCTGGCGCAGACTGACATCGTGAGGCTTCAGGTAGTCGTTGCGATGAAATCTGACGGCGGCGCCACGCCGGGTTGAAAATAACCATCGATGGCTGAAGTCTTGCTCAGCCGTATCAATATCGATATAGGCCATAAAAATGCGGTATTGAAACCCATGCGTTTTAGGCCAAAAACGCCGATGGCGCACGGTGCCCTCGTAAAAGCACGTTTCTTGGCTAACTTGGTTCTCGTACTGGGGCACAGCTTGGTCGGTTGACGCCGGTGCAGTTGCCGATTCCCGGAGCGAACGTTGTATTGTTGTCATGTTGGCCATGTGCTTCCTAACCCTTCTGCAACGCGAATGCCGCTAGCGCAACCGTCTTCATGAAAACCATTTCGCCAATAGGCCCCGCAAAACCAAGTGCGTTTAACGCCATTGATGGCCTGCCATTGTTCTTGGGCATCGATACCATCAAGAGTGAATACCGGGTGGCCGTATTGATACGTGCCGATAATCTTGTTTGGATCAATTAACTCAGTGGCGTTGAGTGTTACACAGAATGTATGGCGCGACTCCAATGATTGTAGGATGTTCATATTGTAAGTGAGTACAGGCCGGTCGGTTTTGTGATCATCGATGAAGTAGTTCCAGCTTGACCAAGTCTCGCGTACTTTTGGCAAAAGCGACGTATCCGTGTGGAGAACGACGTCATTCATTCGATAAGGTATCGCCTCCAGGATCTGTTTTTCTTCAGCGGTAGGTGTTTCTAGTAACGCCAGAGCTTCATCGGAATGACAAGCAAACACCACTTGGTCAAAAACATCTTGGGTTCCATCGGCAAACACGAGTGTCACGTCGTCGTCAGTTCTGATAACGGTATTGATGTCGCGCGACAGGCGTATTCGATCTGCGAAAGGCCGAGTGAGTGGCGCAAGATATGCACGAGAGCCACCTTTAAGAACGTGCCACTGCGGTCGATCAGTGACACTGAGTAAACCGTGATTTTTGAAAAACCGCACAAAAAAGTAGAGCGGAAAATTCAGCATTTCTTCGGTAGAGGCAGACCAGATTGCACATCCCATCGGGATCAAATAGTAGTTAATAAACTGCTGGCCATAACCTTTTTCTTTCAGGTAACTCCCAAGAGTTTTTTGTGCGCTGATCGTGTTGTTTTCAAGGTCAGAGATTGCTTCTCGGTTAAACCGCACAATGTCGTAGATCATCCCCCAGTGTTTAACGGATAACAGGTTTTTACGCTGTGCAAACAAGGTTTTAATCGATGCGCCGCTGTACTCATAGCTGTGGTTGTGAGCGGTGACACTGAAACCCATTTTGGTCGGAATAGATTCCACGCCACAGGCTTGCATGAGTCGAATAAAGTTGGGGTAAGTCCAGTCGTTGTAAACAATAAACCCGGTATCGATCGCGTGGTTTTCTCCCTTGTAATCGACGTCGATAGTGGCGGTATGGCCGCCTAATCGATCAGCTTTTTCAAACAAGGTGATGTCGTGATCTTTGTGTAACATCCATGCTGCTGAAAGGCCTGATATGCCTGACCCAATGATGGCAATTTTCATTGATTGATTCCGTTTTATATTTATTTCTATAACGCAAAGATTGATCGAACATCTTGTGGTGCGCTAGTCAGGCCCTGAATGATGTTGCATCCGATCTTTGATGATGTCTAACGTTCTGTTTATACGTTGTTGCAGAGTTAGGCATCAGATAATGCTAACGCTACGCGTGACTGCTGAGAAAATTTACGCGTCCAAAAGCTGGGAAACCACTGACTGGTTTTGAGTACATAGTAGAGACGTTTTGGGAAGATACACTCAGTTTTGCGATCTTCTATAGCGTGAGTCATCGTGTTTGCAGCGTCTTCAGCACTAACAATGAACGGCATATCGAAATGGTTCTTGTCGGTGAGCGGGGTTTTTACGAAGCCGGGGTAGATACGTGCTACGTCAATTTGTTTTTGCTTTAGATCGATTGCAAGTGACTTTAGGTAATAGTCGAGCGCGGCTTTGCTTGCACCGTAGAACTCAGCTTGTGAAAAAGGGGCGAAGATAACCTGTGATACAACTCCGACTACTTGACCACGGAACTCGCTAGCAGCAAGCAATGGCAAAGCACAATCGATGGTTGCGATGGCGCCTTTCAGGTTAGTTGAGTAAATTCGCTCCCACATTTCCATGTCGGCAGGAAGATTCTGTAGGTATTCGCAGACCCCAGCATTCACAACAACGGTATCAAGCGCGCCAAATTGCTGAGCGATCGCCTTTTGCGCATTTTTCAGCGATTCGGCATTGGATACATCGACGGCTTTTGCGGTAATACCCCGCACACCTGCAAGCTCCTCAAGGGCATCAGCGTTTCTGCCTGAGGCAATCACGCTATGGCCGTTGGCCGCGAGCTTTAAAGCCAGCGCCTGACCAATTCCGGACGTTGCACCAGTGACCCAGATTCGTCGTTTATGGGGAACGGGTTTCATGATTTCCCCATTTTCTGTTTAATGAAACGGGTAACGGGGCCGATGACTGTTAAATGCTCATAAAGCATGGCGCCCATATCAAACACATCTTCGTGGTACGTGATGTGGGTATCGAAGTGCAGATGGGTAATGCCTCGAAGCGTGATGGGTTCTGATGAAATTTTCGGGTGGTGATAGTGCATGTTCCACTTAATGTAGGCAATGCCATCACCGACGAGTTCGTCGAGGTATTCGAAGCGACAATCGATTAAGTTGTCGCATAATCTGTCGAGATAAGATGAAAACTGATCCAGCCCAGTCACTTCGTGGACTGGGTCTTTAAAAATCATATTGTCTGCGTAAATATTGTCGATTCGAACGTTTGAAGGCTGTAATAAGTTGCGATAGTACAGCTTGAAATGCTCGATGAGACGCTCGGTAGGCAAGGATGTCGCCTGATTTTTATCTAGCATTGACATGGGGCCGGGCTCGTCGTGTTGATTTGATCAAATCTCTTACGCATGAAATTTGCGTTTGGATGACATTTTTAGTGTTTTTATTCGCCGACTGACGACACTCAAACGTGCTGTGTATCAATTGACCTGTTCGAAAAACACTTTTTTGAATGCGGGGTGATCTGATCAGTTTCCTATCGCGTAAGAGAATCATAGCAACGGAATCTGGCCCATTTGCGGGAAATGAGCGAAAATTACTATGTCACTATCCACGTTGAAGACCAAGACAGCTATGTCAGACGATCTGAAACTTTGTATGCAAAAGGTTGCTCAAGAGCGCTGCGAAAGGTCGTTCGCAATTCTCTTCGACCATTTTGCGCCCAGACTCAAAGCCTACAGCTTAGCTGCGCAACCAGGAGCAGCGCTGATTGCTGATGAATTGGTTCAAGAGGTTTTGGTGAAGGTGTGGAACAAAGCACATACTTATAACCCTGAGAAAGCGGCAGTTAGCACGTGGATATTCACGTTGGCGAGAAATGCCAGAATTGATTATCTGCGCAAGAATGGTAGATATCTCAGTGAGATAGACCCTGATATTATTTTTGATAAGTTGGAAGACGAAAGCGCTGACCCTTTCGCCGATGCGCAGCAGCGCAATGCGGAAGACAGCGTGCGTCATGGAATGAACCAGCTTCCCTCTGACCAGGCACAGGCCCTGGCAAAAGTTTATCTGGAGGGTAAAAGCCACCAGGAAGCAGCAGATGAAATGGGATTGCCCCTTGGGACTGTAAAATCCCGTGTACGGCTTGCTCTCAGTAAACTGGAAGTACTGGTGCGGAGATAAACATGACACGTAATGACAATTCAATGAAATCAGACAGCAATAATCATCCCTCGATCGAGCACTTGGTAGAATACTCCGCCGGATCAATGGCATTGAGTCGAGCTATGTGTATTTCTGCGCATGTGGAACATTGTTCTCATTGCCGCAATACCATTCGCAACCTTAACGCGATTGGTAGTGAGCAACTACGCGATATTGAGCCCGCAGGCGTCAGTGCATCGTTGAAAGACCGTGTGATGGGTAAAATTCAACGTGACGCTCAGAGTAAAGCCGACGTTGTCAGTCTTGCAGGTTCTGGTTCGGACGGCGAGTCTTCTGAAAAGCGCTCGTTTACCATGCCCTCTTTTGTACCGCGTTGCATCACGCAGTTTTTTGACAACGATTATGACGACATGGCGTGGACGCGTGTCTCGCCAAGTGTACGAATGACGGCACTGTGCACTGATACCAATGGCGCTAAAGTGGCCTTAGTTCGTATTAAACCGGGTGGTCGAATGGCGCATCATTCCCATATTGGTGAAGAGGTTACAGTGGTGCTGCACGGTGCGTTTTCTGATGAAGATGGTATGTACCAAGCAGGGGATTTTGTCTTCCGCGATGCTGACCATAAGCATACGCCAGTCGCGACTAAAGACTCTGAGTGTGTATGCCTTATCACTCTTGATGCGCCGATTCAGTTCACTGGGTTGTTCACTCGATGGTTAAATCCGTTGCTGCGCCGAAACCATCCTCTACCTGCTTGAATTAGACCGAGTGGGTAAGCGTTTGGACAAAGGGCTCAGATCTGAGCCCTTCCGTGCGCTCTCGCGTTTGAAACTCCTTCTCCAGTGTTATTGCACACAATTATCAACACTCTGCGAGTGTTTCGCGGATGAATAACTTGACTTGTAACTGCCGAAGCGCATGCTTTGTCGCAAGTAAAGACGATGAGGTGCCCTATGTTCGGTTTTGGTAAAAAGACGCAGTTGGTAACAGCAGACGAGGTGCTTTCTGGGCGCTCCGAACCATTGGCGCTCGATGCAACGCATTTTATTAATCACCATTCAATGACAGAGCCATTTCCGGAAAACATGGAGAGAGCGGTATTTGCGCTTGGGTGTTTTTGGGGAGCAGAACGTAAATTCTGGACGCAAGATGGCGTGTACGTGACAGCCGTTGGGTACATTGCTGGCCATACCCCTAACCCTACTTATGAAGAAGTCTGTAGTGGTAAAACCGGCCATACAGAAGCCGTGTTAGTGGTGTTTGATCCGGCGATAGTGAGTTATTCTCAATTGCTCACCCTTTTTTGGGAATCCCACAACCCAACACAGGGAATGCGCCAAGGTAACGACCAAGGCACACAATATCGATCCGGTATTTATACCTTTTCTGATGAACAGCTTACGCTTGCAACAGCGAGTGCGGAACATTACCAGCAACGGTTGACTGCGAAAGGGCACACAGATATCACCACTGAAATTCAAGTAGCCGGTCCGTTCTTCTATGCGGAAACTTATCACCAGCAGTATCTGGGTAAAAATCCAGCCGGTTACTGTGGGCTTGGTGGTTGTGGCGTTTCGTTTGATTGATTTGTAAACAATCTCTTTGGTTAGAGCTTTGCAACCTTGCAAGGCTTTGACCTATATCAACGCTTCACACGCCTATGTTGTGATGACATAGGCACAGATCTTTGGAGAAGTCTGAAGCACGAGTATGTTAGATATGGCGCGTTGGTATTGATTTAAACAGAGCTTTGAATAACGCTTCTATCAGTCCATTTTTTGTCACGTTTTTTAGAAATTCCCAGCCTTATTTTTTTAAGCGTTGCAGCACACTCGGTAGTGTTAGGTTTTTCATTTCAATGCGTCAGTCGATTTTGAAGCTCACTACAATGGTTAGTGAATTACTTATGTCGGTATGGCCCGTCTCGCGGAGTCACCTACTGGCAACTGGGGTAGCCCCGTCGAAACATCGATCGGGTTACTTGCGATAAAAATCTTCCAATGTCAGATCCTGTCCGGTTCTTAGAATAATAATAATGAATAGGGCAGTCAGGAGATACTGCTTGATTGGCCCGGGAGAGACAAAATTTCATGCAAATTGGCTCAAGTCAGTCCATCGGACTTCGACTCATGTCAGCAATTCAGGATGAAGGGCTCACACCCGCAGGTTTTGCGCGCAAAGCGGGTATATCTCGTTCACGTGTTAGCCAGTGGTTAAAAGGATTAAATCTGACGGTCGAGGCGTTATCACTAATCGGTGAACATTTGCCGGTTTCACTTAACTGGTTAGTTTATGGGGAGGGGCAGCAGGAAGCACCGTCAACGGTGACATCCTCAGAATTTGAGCGGCAGTTGATTCGCACACTTCGCCATATCGAGGTTGACGCAGGCGCGGTGCATGAGATCGTCTTAGCGATGCAACGGTATCGCGAAAAATTACCGTCTCTATCGGTATCTTCTGGCGGCTATGATTTGTTATGCCGCGGCGATATTGGTTGGATACGTGCAAACCGTCAGGGCGTGATTCTAGATACTAACCCTGCCATTCAGCGCTTGGTTGGGGCGTCGAATGCTCGCCAGCTGATTGGTCGAAGTACGTTTGAGTTTTTGTGCCCGGAGTATCATCACAAATCCCGACGATCTCTGGATTTGGTCGCGTCGCAAGGCTATGGCGAGTACAACTTTGTGAGGTTGTTGGATGTGNGTGGCGAAACCAAGTTGCCTGTTGTTACTAAAGCTTGCTTGCGTGAGCATCAAGGGTACATGGTTTACGAGATCATTATAAAAAGTGTTGGTGAGCCAGATTATGCTTGAGTTATTTACAGAGCGCTTGCGTGACGCGATAGAAACATCCCGATACACCAAAACCAATATTGCCCTGATTCTCGATGTGACGCCGGCAACAGTTAGTGGTTGGCTGAACGGGAAACACCCTAAATTATCGAACCTTATTGGTCTTTGTCAGCTCCTGAACGTGTCTCTCAACTGGTTGATCTCTGGTATTGGTGACAAACACTATAAGGGGATGCTCCACGTTACAGACACTGAGGGAGAATTAGTATCGACGCTTAGGGAGCTGCCCGGCCATTCTCGAGAGACATTGATGGATTTTCTCAGCTGGTCAGCGGGGTTTAATGCGTCCTATCAGTTAGATCGGCACGCGATTGCAGACGATATGTTGAAGCAATCTCGTTTGGCACTAATTGCCTTGAGTCGTGATGGAGTCGTTAGTGATATCAATGCTTCAGCATTGGATATATTAAATTTGAAGGGGCATAAAAAAACGGCAGTTATCGGTACTCAGGCCATTGACTGGTTGATGCCCTCATATCGTGCTGGTTTGCTGATGGCAATGAATACGGCACGTTGTTCATTGGAATCTATCGATATTCGTTGTGATCTCATTCGCTATGGTGATGATCGCTCGGTTCCTGTTCAGCTATATGCTAACTATGACGGTGCATTAGGCGGCTTCTTCACAGTCGCGTTGTTTNCGGTTNAGTGTTGAACAACCAAATATTTGTTGGTCGCTTAATAAAAATCAATTTAAACAAGTGCTTACGTCACAAAATTCCCTTTGCTTAAACCGTTCCTTGAGCAGACCTATATGGGTAATGGGTAAATTACTGATGATCTTATCGACGTATTTAACCAGGGTGTTACAAATACCTCTATATCTAACGATATAAGTAAATCTCAATAGCTGGTTCGTAGTGATTGGTTCTGGATAATCTCGGTTATGGAGATCAGGAAGAATCAAGGTTACAACGGACATACCATGGTTAGGATCGCAATCAGGTTATTCAGTCAGAACGAGAAGTCGCATCTGGAGTTGGTTATGCACCATCTCTCGAATCGCCACGCTGGTATTTGCCAAATCGCAGAGATCGGTGATGCAGACTTGATCGTAATTTCCCCTAGCGATCCGAGCTTCGAAACGATCATTCGTGCATGGCAGAAGCATCAACGTGGGCCATTGCCGGTTGTTTATGATGAAGCTATCCATCAAGCACTTATTTATCGCTCCTTGTCTGTGTCAGAAGAAGAAATTCCTTACTTGAGCAAGCCCGCAACAACATCGGGGTTAACCGCATTGTTCTCTGGTCGCTTTGCCGGTGTTGCTGATACAGCTGAGCGTTTGGAAGACGCAGCCACTAGTGTCAGTAGTCTCAAAACGATACTTGAAAACGCTTGTGAGCAAGCGTTATGCATCGAAGTGCGCAGCAAGCATGTTGCATCGTTGTTTATTGATTCTCTGGCTGGTGTCGCTCGAATTTCGAACAGCTGGATGGAAGGCAATGATTTGAGCCTCGACTTTAAACGATTACTGGCTGAAAAAACCGCATTCGCGAGTCGTAAAATCAAACCCAAAAAGGCCGCGGAGAAAGCGCAAGATTGGCAATACCGGGCAATCGGTATTGATCACTTGCTGTGGTTAATCGGCTACAACTCACCGGTGATGAAATTACCAGAAGGGCAGTTGCAGATTCAATCCTGGCCCGATTTTGGGCGCCTTCCTTACACGCATCTGGATTTACGTTTGGCATCACACATGATTCGTGGTGTGCAAGTAGAAGACCTTGCGGCAAACAAAGCAATCGACGCTGATCTTATTGCTCGGTTTATTCAGGCTGCAGCGTTATCAGGAATTGTTCTTGATACGTCAACAGAGAGAGGTGGAGATAGAGGCAGCACTGTGCCTGTTGTTGCCGGAATTATCAGTGCTTCAAGAGAAGCTGTCGCCACAGATACCGTATTAATCCGAAAACTATTAAGACGCATTTTTCGAAAAAAGGCAGCGTATTGAATGCAAACAATCAAAGTTGTTTTCACCGGCTGTGTTGGCTCGGGTAAATCGGCGGCAGTTCAGGTATTGAGTGACATCGATGTAGTGTCGACGGATGTCGATGCCAGTGACGAAGTATCAGAAAAAAAAGATCAGACAACTGTAGCGATGGATTACGGCGAGTGTGTGATCGATGAAGAAACTACGATTGCGCTTTTCGGCACACCTGGCCAAGAGCGATTTCGTTATATGTGGGAGATTCTTGCCCAGGGCGCATTGGGTATTGTGATACTGGTTGATAATTCGCGTGAAGATNCACTCGCCGACCTCGATATTTACCTCGACAACTTCGCAATGTTTATTGATAAAAGTTGCGTGGTTATCGGTGTTACCCATACCGATGTGGCCCCGAAACCTGCGGTACATACCTATCACGCGCATCTTGAAAAAAGACACCAACATCTGCCTGTGTACACGATAGATGCGAGGGAAAAGTCGCAAGTGCTTCTGCTTATGAAAACACTCGTTACCGAACTCGAAACGTTAAACGGAACAAACGTATGACAATAGCGACAGTGAATAACCAAACCTTCGGTGACAAGCGCGAGTTAGTTAGGCAGGTAAACAACTACCTGAGAGATTTTGTTCAACGGCACCCGAGTATCGATGGTGCTCTGGTTGTCAGTGTGGATGGTCATCTGATCGCAAAATCCATTGATGGTGCGGATTCAACCAAACGCCTCGCATCCATGGGTAGCTCGTTGATGTCGTTAGGTAACACCGTTACCGGCGAGATGGAAATGGGGCTATGTAAAAACGTTATTGTTGAAAATGAAGAAGGATTTATCACCTTCATGCACATCAATAAAAAATTGGTGTTGGTGACATTTACCACCACGCCTAATGGGTTAGGGCTGCTGTTGAGTGCATCACGTAGTTGCGCTGAAAGACTTTTGCAGGAATTAAGAAAAAGTGCTGAACCGGCTTCCTGATTGGACATGGGTAGAGGGTGTTAAAACTGAGCAGAATGACACCCGGCAGCATGGTAATACTATAAAACGTTAAGGAGTTACGATATGTCATTACAAAACCAAGTTAATGAAATGCTGCGCGATGTTGATGGGGCGGTTGGCGCAGCCGTTGTTGATGTTGATACCGGGCTGATGTTGGCGGTTGCCCATTCAGTACCTTATTTCACCCAAAGTTATCTTGATGCTGTTGCCGCGGCGGCAGTTGAGATGATTCGTGGACGAAACATTCGCGCTGTTGAAGACATGCTCTCTAGTCAACGTGGTGAAAAGGTAACGAATTCAATTTCTGAAATTCAGATGACCACTGATGGCACGTTCCACTTTATGGCAACGTGTAAAAATAAGAAGAACGTTTTGACCGTGTTGATTACAACACGCAAAGCGAATCTGGGCATGGGTTGGGCTGCAGTACGTAGCCGCTTAGCACGGATAGAAGAAGCAGCTCCGTAACGGACGATTTGTGTGGCAGAGCGCTTGAGTTGATTGGTTAACTTGAGCTAGCAAATGTCCGTTATACCTTGGCGAGCCGAAAGGCTCGCCTTTTTTATGTCTGATAGGAACCATTTATGCGGATATTGATAGATCGCATACTCCCTCCGCTTCGAGGGGCCTCGCAGTTTACTTGCGAAGACATACAGAGCATTGTTGCGAATGGGCGACAGCCTTTAGGGTTTGGTCAGCAGTACAAGGGCAAAACCGGTACACGTGTATTTAGCGATCGCCGGTACTTTGTGAAGTTGCTGCCGGAAGGGGTGGTCGATACAGACGATAAAGACCCGTATGAAGCGCTTAAGGCTCGACGCTTGAAGGACTGTCATTTAGGGATCTATCCGCAAGAGAAAACCTGGTTTTTAGCGCGTGATTCTGGGCATGGCCGGATATTCGGCAATATTGCCAGCATGTATACCCTTATTCATAGTTTTCACAATGACCCAGAGCGTTTCAACACTTATGTTTCTGACGCTTATAGCGATGTAATTGCTATGGCCTACGGGCATGGGTTAATGCTGGATGCAGGGCTATCCAATTTTGTTACTAATCCAGCTGGAAATGTCTACTACATCGATGATGACCGTTACGCGTGGGATGATTTTCGAAGTTTTGGCGCACTGGTCGCCAGTCATTTGCGAGAATATCCGACGCTGAACCCAGATATACTAGGGGGGCACCTGCGGCAGAAGATTCAGCAACATGTTCACGATACTGATCACGCTTGTTACCAGTTGGCAGAAAGTACAGTAACCGCATATATTCCGCCCGCTCAAGAAGCTCGATTCCAGTTGTTTTGCCAGGCTTTGGGGGTAGAGGATGTCAAATTGAGTGCCGACCCGAGGTTGTTGGAATTACAGGAAAAAATACGCATTGAGAAGAGAGCTGGGCTATCTAAAAACCGCGCTTAAACGAAGCTCATTGTGGATGGCGGTCGAGAGCCCTAGCAAACAGTTTTGGAACAACATTCGATCCACGTACATCTTGATTTCACAGAACCTAGCATGTGCTTAGTTAGCGTAAAGCGAAGCGAAATGGAACGGTGAACGAAATATCCGTGTCATACCGTTATCGCTCACAAGTACCGGTAGGTTTTTCTGCCACCGGCGCACTGGCGGTTCAATGTGAAATTGTGAAAGATGGCAAAGTTGGATGGGGACAAAAATTGATTGTTCTGCTTGCGGTTGATATCTCCTGGGCTTGATTCGGTTGGTATTTCCCAGTCTCGCGTTGATCCACCCTGCTATATTGCAAAGTACGGGTCATGCACAGAATACTAAAGACGGTTGTTCTGGAGTCCCTTAAACGGCTTAACTGGCAAGTTCTGAAGCCTGAGCCAACTTGCTGCCAACACATCATTGTAATCGCTAGAACACAGGATAGGATGATGAAAAACTACGTCCCCGGTTTATTAAGTCATGATATCATCGCAAACGATATTTATGAGATCGATGATATTGTCGCCGACACCAAAAAGCGCCTGATGAATCAATCGGATTTATCGCCTTCTCATATCGATCAATGTCTGAAAATTGTTGATGACCTTCGCGAGTTCCCGATGGGGCGGTTTTTGTTAGCGAATCAGGGCGGGTTTAATGGATTTTGGACGGCCTATATGATCAATCGTAGCCGTGTCCACGGGCCTTATTACAACGAATTAGAATCATTTTTTATAAACTATGCCCCTGCTGTGCTGGCAACTCGAGAGCGGTTTGATATTTTTCAGCGGGAGATTCAGGCGCGTCTGCACGAAGGCATCCGTATTGCTTCAGTCCCCTGTGGTTTGATGCAAGATCTTTTAACGTTAAACCTTAGCGGCTACTACGATGTAAACCTAATCGGAATTGATCTGGATACCGACGCGTTAACGCATGCTAAGCAATTTGCTCAACAGCAGGGGATCTCTGCACAGTGCCAGTTCATTCATGCGGATGCCTGGTCACTGGCTTTGGAAGAACCGGTCGATATTCTCACATCTAACGGGTTGAATATTTATGAAGCCGATGATGCGAAAGTAACCGAGCTCTATCGGTCGTTTCTAAATACATTGAAGCCTGGTGGGACGTTGATCAGCAGCTTTATGACATTGGCGCCAACACAGACGCCAGCAAGTCGTTGGCAGATGGATAAGATCGATATAGAAGCACTGATGCGTCAAAAACAGGTCTCGGTAGATACGCTCGCAGCGCGGTGGTCAGGGTGTTATCGTTCGCATGAAACCACGCTGACGCAGTTATATGATGCGGGGTTTACTGATGTTCAATTTATTGATGGCCTGACTTCGATTTTCCCCACAATTGTGGCGCGAAAGCCGGAATAACAGGCATAAAAAAACCGATGCTCAGAACGAACGCCGGTTTGTTATCTTAAGTATTTTCTATCAAGCTGCAGCAGTCAGCATCTGATATAACTCGTCTTTTAGCTGAACGCGACGCACCTTGTGCTCTTCTTCGCGTTGCGTTGTTGCTGGAACAACTTCGTTTTCCATGTTTTCAATTGTACGTGTCAATTCATGATACTCATCAAACAAGCGACGGAAATGTGTATCACTCACTTTCATGTCGTGAATTCTGGACTTCAGTTCTGGAAACTCATGTACGAGATCGTGGTGTTCAACGCCCATGTTTTTTTGTGCCCCTCTAGTCTTTGTTATGATGTCTGAGTCTTTATATTAGAGTTTTTGTATTTACCGACCATGACACAGATCAACAACCCATACATGGGCGAACCATTGAAGGCTAAGGGGGAGAAAGCCGGAGCAGAAAACTAGGGTATTCAGAAGGGGCTCGAAAACGAAACGAAGAGCGACACATCGATCGACATAGGTAGAAGCCGGTATTCAGCTGGTCGCCATCTGCCACCACAGGTGTGCGATGTCTTCGCGACGGGTTAGCCAAGTATCCGGTCTGCCGGATATGAATTCGACAAATCGACGAACCCCATCGAAACGCCCTGGTCGGCCGGAAATACGGGGATGAAGGGCGATAGTCATCATTTTCGGGACGCCGCTTTTACCTTCGCTAGAGAGCGTTTGATAGGCGGCCACCAGATAATCGAAAAACTGTTCTCCTGTTACAAAGCCGTTAGGGCTAACGAAGCCAAAGTCGTTGCAATCCAGCGTGTAGGGAACGATCAAATGCTCTTTGCCTTTCACCTCAACAAAATAGGGAAGGTCATCGGCGTAGGCGTCACTGTCGTAGATAATGTTGTCGAATTCGGTAAGCAGTTGGCGTGTATTGTTGCTCTTTCTTCCGGTATACCAACCGCATGGGGTTTTGCCTGTGCGTTCTCGAATGATATCGATAGTCTGCCGAATACTTTCACGTTCTTCATCGATGTTCATACCTGCATGGTTGATCCAACGCCAACCGTGACCGGCGACTTCGTGATGGGTATCCGTGAGGTATTCCGACAATATCGGGTTAAGCATCAGTGCATACCCGCACGTAAAAAACGTTACCGGTATGTTGTGTTTATCAAATAAGTCAGTCAGTCGCCATATGCCGCAACGACTGCCGTATTCGAACAGTGATTCATTGCTAAGGCTGCGTTGCATGAGTGCTTGGTTTGATGCCAGATCGTGACCGTAATTTTCTGCCATGGCGTCGCCATTCACGGGCGTTCGTTCGGCGCCTTCTTCGTAGTTAATAACAAAGTTGATGGCGATGTTTGCGCCGCCGGGCAGTTGCACTACCATTGGGTGGCGGCCATAGCCAATAAGGTCTCGACTCGGAACGGGATGTGTCATGATCAGCCCAACTCAAATGTAGTAATGCCGAATATCCGATCTAACGGTAGCTGCGGTTTACCGTTGCGGTACATGCGCGCGGTTTCAAATACTTTTTGCATTTGCCAGCGGTCAACCAGTTTATGCGCATCGGCGTTGTCATCGGTAATATCAAGATAGAATAACTGACCAGGAATACGGCATAACACTGACGAAAGTAACTGGTTTGCTGTGTCAAAGTCATCGCTGAACAACGGCCCTATTTTGTAGCCTGTTATGCAGGGACGGCAAACGATTAACCCCTTGATGTGCTTGGCATCGGTGATAACGGTTGCGTCTTCGTTGGTGCTATCGCAAGCGATCAATGCGGTTGTACCGGGTTGGTGTATCCAGTGTTGCAGAAACGCTTGTCGGCGCGCCGGAAAGTGCGCTGCATCGTAATCGGCTAGGCAACCTGCTGATGCCTGACGTGCATCCAGTATTCGGTGGTGTCCATCGACGGTGGTTTCTGTCGGTGCCATGCCTTCGAAACGAATATTGTTGAACGCAATTTCAAAGCCATTCCGTCGATATTTTTGTTGCATGTCGACAACACCATCAAGACCAGTGCAGCGATCACCAACATAGTCCAAACGCTCTTGTGTGATAGCTAATCCGTAGCCCTCGCCCCGGTAATCAGGGTGACAGATCAGAAAGCCAAAAAAGGCGAAGTTGTCGTTATAGATGATGGCAGATCCCGTCGTTACCATGGTGTCGTTGACGAAGCCGGCAAAGAAACCATTGGGATCCTGGGGAAAAAAACAATCGATATCATTAAGGCCGGGATTCCAGCCCTCTCGGGCGGCCCATTCCTTAAAAAGTTGGGCTTCCTGCTGGCCAATTTGGCGTACTTGGTACATAGCGGTGTTTCCTTACTGTCTTTCGGCAGTCAGTCGTTTGACGCCGTAGAGGCTTGTCTCTGATAAGTTTGAGCGTAACACACGCTTTAGCGAACGGGTTGTCGGTAGACTTTGTTGCATCGACTTGGTTCGCCGGGGTGTTTTTAAGGCGAAAAAAACCGGCATTTGGTAAAGACCAAAGCCGGTTTGTCTTAGAAGTGCTACCGCAGCGTCATTTCGACGGTTACGATAAACGCCTTGGCGCAGAAATCACAGGGTACGCAACTCCAGCCCAAGGTCGGCGAGTTCCTGGCGATGAGTTTCGTTGGAAATCACTGCGATGGATGCCTGCTCTGCTTTCAGATACGTCGCTGAGACACGTTTAAGATCATCCAGAGTGACTGCGAGGACAGCTTCTCGGAATGCCTGACGTTGTTCCGGAGTGCGTCCGAATAGCTCGTTGTAGAATGCCTGGCGTGCCTCGCCTGACGGAGAGCCGGGTTTATCCAGGCTGCTGACAACACCCAGAATCGACTCTTCTAATGCATCAGCAGTATGCTCAGTGGTACGTAGCCAGTCGATTGACGCATCAAAGTCATCCAGTGTGCCTGCAACGCGAGGATCTCGATACGAATAAAAACGGAAGCTGGCAGTATTGGTATCCTGTGACGCTCCGGCACCGTAAGCGCCGCCTTTTTCGCGAATGGCCGTGTGCAGGTAACCATTGCGGAGGAACCCACCAAGTACGGTCAACGCGGCCGAGTCTGGGTGGTCGACGGTGACCGTTGTGTAGGATTTGGCACAAAAATTCACTTGGGTGTTGGCAAGCCAGCCCACTCGCACTTGCTCTCGCACCTGAGCGGGGGAGAAGAGTGCATCCGTTGTTGATTGATCATGCCAGAGATGCGTAAGCGATTCATCGATGGCCGCTTTTTCGTCGGCCTCGGTGATCGATAGTATCTGCATCGGCATCTTGCGGACTTTCTCATGAATCGCTGCAAATTTGTCTGCTAACGCTTGGACTTCTGTTTCATTTTGCAATGAGGTATCCAGCTGTTTGAGCCAAACAATACCTTGCATGCCTCCCCAGCCCTCATTGATATTGGCCAGTGGGCTCATTCCTGCGCTGGCTGCCGTCATTGCCAGTGCGTGGCCGTTGCCGGTAATCGATTGCTCTTTACGTTGGCGATTTTGACTGACGATATCTTTTAAACGCTGATGTTCATTAAAATGAACGGTTTCAAGTGTATCTTTGATCAATATCGCCATCGACTCTTGGTTACGAGCGAGTGCTTTAGCCGAAATGACCAGGTATGACAGCACATGCTGTTCGTCATCCGTTGCCCCCCGCATACTGGTGAACGCATTGATACTACCAACGACTTCACTTTGACGATTCTGTACGTCGGTGAAACTCAAGTCGCCCAAACCCACCTCAGTGAGGCATTGGCAATAGATTGGCAATAGCTGGAGTTCATCATCAGTGAGCTCTGGTAGAGGCATCACTATTTGCTGGTAAACCAAGCCGTTGGTGCCTTGATCGAAATGATGAACCGGAATGTTGTTGATGGTGCTATCGGTACCCTCAGCAATATGCATTTGTGACGGTACGTCAGCAAGGCCGACTTTCGGCAATATGCTGATGTCATCGACTTTGGCCTGACGTTCGGCAAGCGCTTTGGCTTGATTAACGATGGTATCGGATTGCTCAGGCGTCAGCTGGCGGGTGATTTCTTCGAGCTGTTGTTTTTCTGCATTCAGACGACGTTCAGATAGGTTTTTATCCGGTGTCATTGTCAGGCTAACGCGATGCTGGTTTTCGAGCAGCAGTTCGCGGGCTAGCGTTTTGATGAATGATGGATCCTTGATGGATTCGCGTAAGTCTTCCAGCACCGGCTCGAGGTCGAGCAAGGTAATCGGGTCGCCGCGATGTGTTGCGCTGGGTAGCGCCGTCAATATTAGTTGCAATCCGTAGGGGTAGCCATCACCACCGATTTCGCGTTGAGAAAGCTCCAGCTGATGCAGTATGGCTTCAAGGCGGCCTAGGCTGATGCCCTCATCGGCGACTTTTGTGATGATATCCATTACATCGTTTTCAAACTGATCTGCGTGGCTCACTTCTGAGCCGGTAATACCACAGACAAAAACCAACTCATGGTAGCTATCTTCAAGGCCAACCAGCGGCGAGGGTGCACTGCCGAGGCTGGTTGTTTCCAAATAATGCTGCAAAGGCGAGGCGCTGTTTTCGAGTAACACATAGCTAAGCAGTTGTGCGCTGAGCAGGTCTTTGAGACTGGTATTTTTGCCTAGCAGCCAGCCGATGACCAGGTGCGTTTGGTCGTCGGTGCTGTCGTTACTGTCGAACGCATAGGCTTCTTGAATGCGGGTAGGGCTTAACAAACGCTTTTCGCGCCCGATAGAAACCATCTTACTATCAGCGTTGAAGCGGTTAAGGGCCTGAGATTCAAATTTCTCCTGATGCTCTGCGGCTGAAATATCCCCAAACGTCATGAAGATGGCGTTGCTTGGATGATAGTGAGCTTGGTAGAAATCCTTCAACTCGGTATACGACAAATCAGTGATGTATTCTGGGTCTCCACCACTGTTGTAGTGATAGGTTGTGCTGGGGAACAAGTGCTTACATAGAGTTTGCCAAAGCACTGATGCCACAGAGCTCATAGCCCCCTTCATTTCGTTAAAAACAACACCTTTATAGGTGAGTGGCGATTGAGGGTTTTCTGGTTCACTGAATTCGAGGCGATGGCCTTCTTGCATGAAATCCAGTTCGTCTAACCGCGAAAAGAATACGGCATCGAGATAGACGTCTAGTAAATTGTCAAAATCCTTACGGTTCTGACTGGCAAATGGATATGCCGTCCAATCGTTGCTGGTAAAAGCATTCATAAAGGTATTTAGCGATCGACGAATCATCATAAAGAATGGATCGCGAACCGGGTATTTTTCACTACCACACAATGCCGTGTGTTCAAGAATATGCGCTACGCCTTTGTTATCCATCGGCACGGTGCGTAGGGCAACGAGAAAGACATTCTCGGGGCTGTCGCTGGCCATATGGTAGTGCAGTGCGCCGGTTTCTCGATGGCGGTATTCTTCGACATGGATCTGCAGTGCTTCAATAGGCTGTGAACGTACAAGATCAAAAGCCGGATGCGGGGAGGGAGCTGGGGTTTGTGACATGATTTACTTCAGGTTCCTGAGCTCTATGGGGAATTAATTCTGACCGGTGGTATTGCACCGAATCGCTAACAATAGCATACCGAGTATGGCGGATTCATCCGAAACACGAGGTAGTTCACGTTTAAAGAGCGTGAGTCTCAGCGATTTGGACATTTGTTGCGTAAAAACAGTCAAAGATAGTGAAAATTGACTTTTTATTTCAGTAAAAGTGACAAACGGTTATATCTATTTATAATCAAGGGTGACTGCGCTAAAGGATTCTGTTATTTGAAAGGCGCCGCATTTTTGATCGATACTCGTCATTTTGTCGGTTATGTTGATGATTCAGACAGTATCGCTATTTAATGATGCGTTATGCCTTGATTGCAGGCAGTGCAGTTTGCCGCACGATTACTGATAACAAAAACGGCAGAGCCAACCACCGGCATTATCTGTTGTGTATCTATGAACATAGCGGTGTTCATTGAAGGACGCATAATGGCCAATTCGCCTGACAATCAAAAGTTGCAGNGCATGTTTGACCATCTGGTTGACAAAGCGCGGCAGAATCAAGCGATTCTTGAACGATTCCAGCGGTTCGAGCTGGCGATGTTGTCCTGCGATTCTATTGCAGATCTCCTGCACTCTCTTATTTATGCGTCCGAAGAATCCTTTGTATTGGCCGATACGCGTCTGATTTTGTTTGATCGCAAACAAGATCTGCGCCCGCTGATGAGTGCTTGTGAGCGTAAGGAATTTGGTCATCGTCTGGTATTTGATTTTGAAGCTCATGGGTTAGAGCAGATCTATTCAGCAGATTTGAAACCCGTACTTAAATCGTTATCAGCCCGCGAAAAAAAGCGTTGGTTTAGCGGCAAAACGGGTATCCAGTCTGCTGCCTTTATTCCCCTGTTAGCGGGCAATGAAATGATCGGCAGCCTGCATTTGGGCAGTGAAGATGTGCGTCGTTTCAGTGCAGATATGGCCGTTGATTTTATGAATCATACGGGCATGATCGCGGCAATGTGTATTCAAAACTCGGTTGCGAAAGAGCAGGTGAGACTTCTCAGCATGATCGACCCGTTAACACAGGTGAAAAATCGTCGGTGTTTCGATTTAGATATTAAAACCGAAGTCTCAAGAGCCATTCGCCAAGGCGACCCGGTGTCGTGTTTGTTTATTGATGCGGATTTTTTNAAACGCGTTAATGATGAATTTGGGCATCAAGCGGGTGATGAAACGTTACGAAAGCTGGCTCAGTATATTGAAACGCAATTGCGTGAAACTGATCATATCGCCCGTTTTGGCGGCGAAGAGTTTGCGGTTTTACTGCCAGAATGTGATGCAGAGTTAGCGTTGCAGATTGCCGAGCGTGTGCGTTTGTTTGTTGCCGGAAAACGTGTCAGGTTTGACGAAATCATGATTAAAGTCACCCTATCTGTGGGTGTTTCTACCTTTGATCCGTCGTTGTACCAAGCTTCATCTAACACGGCGAGTGGGCAGGCATTTAATCGAGAGTTTGTTATTCAGGAGTTGATCGGNCAGGCCGATGCGGCGGTTTATGATGCCAAAGCAGCAGGGCGTAATCGTGNCTGTTTTAGGCCGATGCAAGATGATTATCGTCAGCAGGCGTGGGGTGCGTAATAGGTATTATCGGAGCTAGTTAAGGAATCGCTTAACGAAATTGCCCACGTAATAGCAAATCAGATATCTATAAAACGAATAACGAAAAAAGGCAATGACGATACGTCATTGCCTTTTTTGTTACCGAGATAGCTTCTAGGAAGTATCCAGTAGTTTTTTAGATATCAGAAATACCAAGCGGCTTTTAGCTCCACCAAGTCATCTTTACGCGAGAAGAAGAAGCTTGAATCACGCGCGACATTCGACAACAAGTAGACGTTTGCACTGAGGCGAACGGAATCACCGATACGTGTGCTGCCTTCGAAGGTGAATGTCATCGTATGGGATTCCAGATCACGAATAAAGCCAGCAACAAAGTCAGTAGAACCTGCGTCATTCAATGCGAAGCGGGTACCGACAAAGATGTCGTTTTCAAACGGCGATAGGAATTCACCCGGGATCACCGCCTGTGATGCGAGCTCCTCAGGAGCGGGGAAGCCAGTAGCTTGCTCGCTTGGCCCTAAAATATTAACGCTCTTACGGTTATTCCAGAGGTATTCGACGAGAATGCCCCAGTCTTCACCCCAGAGGCTTTCATTGAAGGTATACTCAAATCCGGTTGCAAAACTAGCGTAGTTGCCAGTTCCTAACCATTTTTGTGTGCCTTCAAACTTGAATATCCACTCTTCCCATACGTACTGCATCTCAAGACCGACTTGAGTAAGCTGTTGGTAATAGACGCTTAGCTCTGTAGGGACTTGAGCCACGATATCGACAGTACCCAATATAGGTATCGCCTCACGATCAGTACCATTGAAGGCTGAAATCGCGATATCAAAATCACCGTAAAAATTCGCCCAGCGCGCGGCATAATCAACATGTGCCTGACGCTGCGAGGATTCATAAACTGTTTTTTGATAATTAAATGGCAGTGGTTCATCTAGCACTGGCAGAGAGAACTGATAACGTTCATTGCCGGATGCAAAGCGGCGAGTGCGGAAGTATGGAAGCACATACAGATCCAAGTTACCCCACTCCTGTTCGAAACCAACAGAAATCATTGGTTGCCCGAGCTTTGCTTCGCCATTGAAGGCTTCGACAACGTCAGTTTGGTTAACGATGTCTACCAAGTGAGCGGATTCAGTAACGCCCCAAAAGACTTTGTTAACACCGGCAACGAGTTGCCAACTATCGCCTGCATAGAGGTAGAAGAACTCACGGATATCGGCGTGTGTACGATTGCCATCAGAGCTGTCCCAGCGGCCAAAAGGCTGAAAGGTAAGACTGTTGCGTTGATCTTCAGACGCCCAGTAGAGCTCAGGTTCGAAAGCAACAGAACCAAAAAAACTATCCTGCTGGTCAAAGATGGGTGAGGTCGGAAAATACCGTAACTCACCTTCGATGTAGCCGGATGCTTTAAACTCATCTGCTGTTAGCGGAGCACAAAAAAGCAGACCGGTAAGGCCTGCTAAGAACGATTTTTTCAGCGACATACGACTTACTTAGCTCGCTTCAGATTGTTCTTGGAAAAGTCACCTTCGGTAAGGCCGGTACCCATAAGGATATCGTTCCACTGCAACTGAGTTGATTTACCGGTTTGTTTGTTTTCCATCAGTGATTCAGATGGACGCCAGAATTTTCCGTCGATCAGTTCATAAGAATTAACGGTCATCACTTTCAGCAGCGACTTCTTACGGTCGTAGAATTCGGTTTTCTGAGTACGGTATTCGTCTTGGTCAACCCAGCTGATCAGTTTGGTATAACCGCTGTATTTATCGCGAGGTGTGCTTTCCAGAACGAAGCAGGTCAATTTGTTGTCTTTGCCACAAGGCTCGTCACGCAGGTATTTGAAATCGTATTTCTCGACTTCAAAAGATGCCAAGTCTTCAAAGCTGAATTCACTGCCCATGAAAGAGCCAGACTTCTTCTTGGAAGATATACGTTTAACGCGTTTCAATGCAGGCAGGTAGATCCACTGATCATCCGGCTCAGCAATGTGAGAGAAGCTCAGGAATGCGGTACCGGCGACATCTTTAGGCTCTTCGAACACCATCAGGCTTTTATCGCCGTCATCACCAACTTCAAGGCTCTTAAGTTTGATGTTACGCACATTTTCTTTGCCGCTTGGCGTGCGCAGTGTCATTTTCATTTCGCTGGTGGAATCACCCCAGCCTTCGTTTTTGGCTTTCTGCTGTTTGGCAATAGCCAGACCTTTTTCTTCAGGCGTTTCAGCAAGGGCTGTAGCGCCGCCAGCAACAAGCGCGACAGATAGAAAACCGTGTAAAAAAGCGTGTTTCATAGTGACCAAAAACCTTTGTATCCGGATGTATTTATTGTGAATATCGGACCATTTTATGGTGTAGCTCGCTCACTTTAAAGTGCGCGGTAAATTGTGCAAGTGACAATGTCGTAAATCTTCGATGTATCACTCGACGCTGGCCCTGAAAATACTGCCACAAATCTGTTTGAGTGGTAGCTCATAGAGCGCGTAAGATAGTGCTAACTATCTACTCTTTAAGGTACCCGTGATGCTGAAACTCGGATTAGCGATCGATTGGGGTAAGCCCCGCATCGCTGTTGATCTGCCATTGATTAAATACGCCGAACGACTGGGTTTTGATTCTGTATGGGCATCTGAAGCTTATGGCAGTGATGCACTTACCCCGCTCGCATTTATCGCCGGCCAGACGCAGCATATTCGCTTGGGCACGGGCATCGCGCAAGTTGCTGCGCGCCAACCGGCAGCAATGGCCATGGCAATGGCAACGCTCGATCAATTGGCGGGTGATGGTAGAGTGATTTGTGGATTGGGGATGTCTGGGCCGCAAGTGGTTGAGGGCTGGTATGGGTTGCCTTGGCGACAGCCGAGAGCGCATCTTCGAGACTACGTGGCTATCTTACGTAAACAATGGCAGCGACAGGGCCCGTTGGTGCATGATGGCGAACGTCTGCAACTCCCTTATGCGGGTGACGACGGCGCCGGTTTGGGTAAGCCGTTGAAGAGTATTTTACACGCTAATCCGGATATTCCTGTGTATCTGGGCACCGGTAGTCAGTCGATGGTCGAACTAACCTCTGAGATCGCCGATGGCTGGCTGCCCTTCGGATTTGTTCCGGGCATGTATGAACATTACAAGCCTTGGCTTGAGACCGGCTTTGTGCGTGGCAAGCGTGATCCAGAAGCCTTTGCGGTAGTTGGAGGCAGCGATTTGGTGGTTACCAAAGATATTAAGGCCGCAATCGATGCCTTGAAGCCAACCATTGCCTTTTATGTCGGCGGTATGGGGGCTAAAACCAAGAACTTCCATAAAGATTTAATGATTCGTCGCGGTTACCCCGATGCTGCGCAAGCGATTCAAACCGCATTTTTGCAAGGGGATATGCCCGCCGCCATCGCTGCTGTGCCGGATGAGTATGTTGATGATGCAGCCTTGATTGGTGATCGGCAGCGTCTAAAAATCCGATTCCAACGCTGGCTTGATAGTGGCGCGACAGATCTCATCTTGCATCGTGTTGATGAAGAGTCTCTGCCAATCATCGCTGAGATTGCTGATCTAAAACCACGCCAATAGCTGGCCAACAATTATTGTCCTGCATTGGTGACTCTACTCCGATGCAGAATCAGGAAACGATTATGTATACCACCTTATTAATTGATGACCCGAAACCTAGTGTTAAGCGCATTACGCTAAACCGCCCGGACAAACGTAACGCCATTAACAACGAAATGCGTAAAGAGTTGTTTGAAACCTTGGCGATGTTTGATCGTGACGATAGCGTTCGTGTGACGATTATTCGTGGCGCAGGCAAGTGTTTTTCATCGGGCTATGATCTGGCCAGTGACTTGGCGGTCGATCAACCCTACGCGTCAGCGCCCGGTGATGGCGCTTGGTCTCGGCATGTGACTGAAGGATGGTTCGGCATCTGGGATCTTGCCAAGCCGGTGATTGCGCAAGTGCATGGCTACGCCATGGCGGGTGGCAGCGAGTTAGCAACTGCATGTGATTTGGTCTATCTCGGTGAAAACACCAAGATTGGGTATCCGGTAACACGCGTGCTAAGCCCACCCGATATGCAGTTTCACCCTTGGTTAGTGGGTATGCGTAAGGCGATGGAACTGATGTTAACGGGAGATGCCATGGTTGGTGAAGATGCCGTAGCCGCTGGTTTTGCGAATCAGGCATTTGCCGAAGAGATGCTGGACGAAAGCGTGCTCGCGATTGCTGAGAAAATTGCTGGTGTCGCTCCTGATCTTAATCAATTAAACAAACGCTCGGTACATCGCGCCATGGAGGTGATGGGGGCGCGCACCGCCATGCGTGCAGGGTCCGAGTTGATGGCATTGGCAACACACCAAGCTTCGACAAAAGCGTTTTTGGAAAACGCACTATCTGCGATGAAAGCAGAAAACAAACATGAAAAACCAGATTGATTCAGCTTGAATGTAGTGCTGCTAATTCAACGATATAATGGATTGTTTGCAGTCAGCACTACACATCTGAATTTATAACGATTGTCGGTAATGATGAAAATTGGCACCGTTTTGGCATAAACCTGTTTAGGAAACATACCGATATAGAAATATAACAAGATTTAATTGCCACTAAACAGGATCCACCATGAAATACTCGCTGCAGCAAATATCAGATCGTTTGGAGATCGAAGACTTGCTGGTTGAATACAGTGATGCCGTCGATACTTTGGAACTGGACCGTCTAGATAATGTATTCACGCCGGATGCGTTTATCGATTACTCCCCTTTGGGAGGTGCAATGGGTACTTATACCGAGGTTAAACAATTCCTGAAAAATGCACTGCCGGCGTTTAAAAATACCCAGCATATGATCAGTAATTTCCGCATCCAGCTAGATGGCGACAGGGCTTCAGGGAAGGTCATGTGTTTTAATCCGATGGAATTGGATATGGGGGATGGCTCGCGCAATAACATCTTTTTCGTTGGCTTGTGGTACATCGACGAATACATTCGTTCCGCAGATGGCTGGAAGATTTCATCGCGGCGTGAAGAAAAATCGTACGATTACAACACACCTGAGTTTATCCAGTTTTCCAGCTTCTAGAGCGATAGGTCGTTTGAGTGTCATCGTTATTGGGCCATTCGACTGAGCTGACAAGTGCCCCAATTGTTAACCTTTGGGCAGAAATTGTCAGTTTTTACGGCGTTATCCACGGCACTAACGGCATTGAGTTGTTATTCTTTAAGTGAAATCTGGCTGCAATTTGCATTTAGTCAAAGACAGGCATTATGATGTGCGCTCCTTATAAGTGTTTGTTATCAAAACATAAGAAATGCGCGCACTTATATATCAAATTGCAATAATTCGAATAAAACAACCCTGTTTTGTCTCTACACGCTGAACAATACGCTTGGCAGACAAAAAACAGATTGAGAGGGGATCATCATGAACACTACGAGTTTTGTGCCGGAGCCGCCTTCCCGAGCAACCTTGTTGGCAGATGTACCCAAGGCCGCAAAAGAATTAATGAGCTTGTCTCATTATAAATGGCGTCGTCAGCTTCAACGTGTACCTGAAGGTGATGGTCATCCTATTGTTACAGTACCGGGCTTTGGCGGTGCAGATGGATCGATGGCGTCATTGCGTCGTTTTTTAAAGCGTGCAGGCTATGATGCCCACCCGTGGGAGTTAGGGCGTAACCTGGTCACTCAGCGAGTGACAACGATGGACGAAATTCTTGAGTTCTGTGCGATGCGTGAAGGTGAACTGGCTCGTCGTGTTGAACAGATCGCAGATCGTACGGGTGAGAAGGTCAGCTTGATCGGTTGGAGCATGGGCGGTGTTTACTGTAATTCACTTGCGCAGACACACCCTGAGCTTGTACGTCAGGTTGTTACCTTGGGTGCCCCTGTTGGTGATCCGCGCGGTACCAGTACCTGGAATATTCTGAAAAAGATGAATCGTTCTGAAGTGCCTGAAGAGCTTCAAAACGTTGACGGCTGGCTGCATCGCAAAAACTCACAAGGTGAGCGCAAAGTGCGTACAACGATTCTTTATAGCCCGAACGATGGTGCTGTGTCGCGATCTGCTGCGGTTATTGAGAACGATGATCTGGTTGAAAACATTGAAGTGGATTCTAGTCATGTTGGCTTTTCGCACAACCCACTAGTTTATTGGGTGATCGCAGATCGATTGAGCCAGGATCCGTACGCTTGGCAGCATTTTGACCTCAGCATGCAGCCACGCAAGATTCAGGAACACTTTAATCTGTTGTGATGACTGTTAATAATTGTTTAATCGCAATTAAATCACACCGATGACAAACAAAAATGCCGGCTTGGTTAAGCCGGCATTTTTTATGGTGCTTGTTTTGTTGTACGGATTTTTATCGATCTTCCGCGTATAACTGATTGCCTCTACGTCAATGCAAAAAACATCATTCGTGAATGTTATTCCAGACAACGTCAGCAACTTCTTGGGAAATCTTGGAGACGGATTTTGTCTGAAATGTCGCCGTGTTAGCTGTCCAGACAATTTCGCCACTATCGGTATCGTAAATTGATGTCACCAAGATGGTATTGGTCGTTTTCTTGGTGTAGCCAGGGCTTGAAACAATGGCAGTTCCACCTGGGCCCCACATACTGTTGAAGCTAGGGTAATACCCGTGTGGGTAACGACCGTATGGATATGGGCCGCCGACGACAGAAACATCGGGTGGAACATAGGTTTCGTTTCTTTCTACCTTATCTACGTAAGTAACGAGAACATACGGAATATTATGCGTTTTAACGTACTCGTGAACTTCTTCTTTGTTGGGTTCGCCTTTTCCTAAAACGGTAAAGCTGGCGATGGCATCAACGCCTAACGGTTTTAGCGAGTCTGATACGTCGCGTTCAAATACCAGGCGGTGCGTTACGTTTTCGCTAAGTCCGACAACTAGCATTTTTTGTAACTCGCCTTTTCGAAATTCATCACTCTGCCAAACATCTCTCAATGTGGTGCTGCTGCAACCGGCAAGTGCCAGTACCAGAAATACAACAAGGAAATTGAGCTTGAGTAATCGCATGCATACCTCTTTTAGTTATTGTTGAATCAATTGTCTCTTTATATGGCTATCTGAGAGCAAAGGATCCTATTGTATAACGATATTAATAAGAGGCATCTTAGCAGAAAAAGTTCGCTTTCATCGGTGTCGCAGTGGGTTCAATCGAGAAAAATGGCGTGGGAATGTGATGCAGGTTTATCGAAATACGATAACCTGCGATCGGATATTCATTGAACAGGGAGGGTTGTTTATCAGCGGAGGGTGTTTGCCAATCGATAAACGAGGTTAATCCTTGATGTGGTCATAAACCTGATGGGCAATTTCACTGGCAATGTAGGATGCCGGTTGTGATGCGCCTTCAAAGGTGCTGGTGCGACCGCTCCACAGGATTTGCAGTGTTTCGACACTGTAAATGGATGTTACCATGATGGTGTCGACTGTTTGGTCAATATAGCCGGGAGTGATGATCGTGGAGATTGATGCGCCAGCTCCAGGCCCCCAGAAGGAGTTGAAGTAGGGGTAGTAGTAACCCGGATAGACACCATAAGGATAACCGCCGACAACATAGTTAGTTACGGTAGGGGGAATACGGGTTTTCTCGATCTCTTCGTTGGCGACGTAAGTCACCAGAAAATATTTGTAGTCGTTGTTTTTGGCAAATTTCATGATTTTATCTTTATCAGGCACGTCTTGACCGAGGTATTTATAGCTCGGCTGTGCCTTAATACCTTTTTTGCCTAATTCATGTACAAACTCATCTTCGAACACCATGCGGCGGGTTGGAGCGGCTGTTAGGTCGACAACCAATACCTGATTCAGTTGATCACGTTTAAATTCCGGGTTCTGCCAAACATCTCGCAAGTTGGTGGCTGAGCAAGCAGTGAGTAGAAGTAGTGATAATCCCAGCAGCAGCCTGGTGAATGCAGGTGATTGAAAAGACATAGGTAACTCCTTTTGAACGTCTTTTCAGGCTAGTCGAGGCTGGGGTCGCGTCAATGGCTTCGGCTGTGCGGTCGAGGCGTTCAGCCGAGCAGTAGAAGCACGATAACTACGAGTTGGATGAGTGCGATGGCCTGCCAGAAACGCACCGGATTTCTGTCTGCCAATGGGCGATGGCGCGGCGTTACCAGCTTGTGATTCGGGTTTTCTAGGTCATAGAGAAATTCGTCAAGATCTTGATAGCGATCATCTGGCAGTGGCGATAGCGCTTTTTTTAAACAGGCATCAAGCCAGTCAGGCACATTGTGGCTCAAATCAGAGGCCGGTAAATAGCGTAGCTTTTTGATATCGCCGACTTTGGTTAGGCTTTCGAGAGACTGGCCAAAGGGTTGGTGACCTGTAAGCATTTCGTAGAGGATTACCGCAACGGAAAACTGATCGGCGCGGCCGTCGGTTTTCTGTCGCAAGTGGGTTTCCGGCGCCGAATAGGTGGCGGTTCCTAGGGCTGTTTCACGATCAAAGGGCGCGGGGAGTTCATTCAATGAGGATGCTGCACAGGCGCCAAAGTCGATAATCTGCAATTGCTCGTTGCTATCAATCATGATGTTGGCGGGTTTGATATCTTGGTGCAAAATTTGTTGGCGATGAAAGGCTCGAACACCGTGAAGCAGTTGTCGTGCGATACGAATCACTTGGCTTACTGACGGATGCGCATTGGCTTCGATCCATTTTTCCAGCGTTATACCGGGCACGTATTCCATCAAATAATAAAGGTAACTGGCAGGCTTTGTGGGGGTAACGATATTGACGATTTTACTATGGCGCAGCCGCCGGCCATACCAGGATTCCATAATAAATCGTTCGATGTATGCCGCATCATCGGCATAGTTTACCGAGGGCGTTTTCATCGCGAACTGTTCACCATCATTATTCTCAACCAGATACAGCTGGCTGCGGTTACTTTCATGCAGTGTTTCAATCACCGTCAATCCGTCTATCGACTGCTCTTTTTGTAAGTGCGGTGGAAACGGCAGCTCACTGAGATGGCGGCATGTCTCTTCTGCACTGGGGGCATCAACGTTGTCGATACGAATGAACTGGCAAGTCAGGTTATCGTTACTGTGGTTTTCGATCGCATGCTCATGAAATTTACGCACGGTTTGTTCAAGGTCTGTTTCCTGCTCGATCAAAGACAGCCATTGTGATGACGGGAAAAAATCGTGGATGCCATCGGTAGTGAGGATGTATAGGTCGCCGGCTTCGAGTGATTCTGCACGAAAATCGACTTGTACTTTGTTATCCAAACCCATGGCACGAGCAAGGTAGTTGCGCTTGCCAACTTGGCGAGTATGGTCGCGGGTTAGCTGTTCAAGGTGGCCATTACGCAGCCGATAGATGCGTGAATCGCCGATATGAAAAAGATACGCGGTTGAGGATTTAAAGATGGCCAGTGACAACGTCGTTACGTGGCCTTGATGGCTGTCGGGCAGATTGATGCCTTGTTGATAGAGCCAGCGATTGAGTGCATTTAATACGCCCAGCACTGACTTTTTGACGGTCCAGGTATCGGGTGTGCAGTAATAGTCATAAAGCAAATTTTGCACACAGGCCTGACTGGCCTCTTGAGCAGACTCACTGGCACTGACACCGTCGGCAACGACACCAACAATACCTTTATGGGTTAGTGCGGGGTTATCCGGTATACGGATACCCATAGAGTCTTCATTGACCGCCTTTGTGCCAGCCTGACTAAGCTGTGCACAGTTCACTTTGAGTTTGCTGCTGAGGTGCTGCATGTGCGGTCTCCTGGAGAAGGGTTTCCAGAAAGTATAAAAAAGGCCTCCGAAGAGGCCAATAAATAGACTCGGGAGAAATCCATACCCTTGCCAGCCAGTACAAGGTGTAGGTATTTCTGTGAGCAGTTAGTTCATTGCAGTTTATGTGCCATCTGCTCTGTTTGGTGATTATTTTATGAGGGAATTTATCGTAACTAGTTGATATGTATGAGTTATATGTGTTTTTTGAATTTCTGCGTGACTGTCGTTGTTGGATTTTTTGTGATCATGGAGGTTACTAGGAGCGTGTTTTGGTGCGTCGTATTCATTTTACGCATCAAAACTGTGCTGTGAGTGCGTATTGTTGAGAAAAATGATCTTCGAGTTGGAGGTGAAAAATTAAATAACCTATAAAAAACAATGGTTTATGGTGAGTTCTGAATTTTCTGGCACGGTCAGTGCAGAAAGCCACCTGAGGAAAACGACCACTCAGGTGAAACGATGCAGAATGTCATGCAGAAAGAAAAAATTGTCATTGTGGGTAACGGGCCTGTCGCTCACAAGTTTATTGAGGTGATGCTCGAAAGCGGCAAAGAAGACCAATATGCACTGACGGTGGTTGGTGAAGAATCCCGCCCGGCCTATGACCGTGTGCATCTAACGGCGTGGTTCGAGAGCCGCAGTGCCGACACTATCGCGATGGCCGATGATGCCTTTTATCAGGATAACGGCATTACTTGCTACACCGACGAAAAGATTGTCGGTATAGATCGTGTGGGTAAAATTGTGACCAGCGATAACGGTTTGGAACTGCCCTACGATCGTTTGATACTAGCGACTGGCTCTTATCCATTTGTTCCGCCTATGCCCGGGCATGATCGTGAAAACACCTTTGTTTACCGTACCATTGATGATTTACAAGCCATTACCACGGCTGCGGAACAATCCGGTAACAAAGTTGGTACCGTTGTCGGTGGAGGATTGCTCGGGCTCGAAGCCGCCAAGGCGCTTCATGACTTGGGGCTTGAAACCCATGTCGTTGAATTTGCCCCACGTCTGATGGCCGTGCAAGTGGATGACGGCGGCGGTGAGTTGCTGAAAAACAAGATAGAAGCTCTCGGTGTTGGCGTGCATACCAACAAAGCCACACAACAGATTGTGGATGGCGACAGTGCTTATCACAGCATGGCATTTTCGGATGATACATCATTAGAAACCGACCTGATTGTGTTCAGTGCCGGTATTCGTCCACAAGATCAACTCGCTCGTGATCACGATATTGCTATCGGCGAGCGTGGTGGAATCGTGATCGATAACGTATGCCAAACGTCAGATCCACATATCTATGCCATCGGTGAATGTGCATTGTGGGATGGTCGTATTTTTGGTTTGATCGCGCCAGGCAATACGATGGCAACGGTTGCTGCCCAGCATATTACTGATACCGGTACGATGCAGTTTGAAGGTGCCGATATGAGCACCAAGCTTAAATTGATGGGTGTTGATGTTGCATCCATTGGTGATGCCCATGCAAAAACGCCGGGAGCCAGAGTGTATACCTGGTTTAATCAGCCCGCAGAAGTGTACAAAAAAATTGTTGTTTCAGAAGATGGCAAATACCTGCTGGGTGCAGTGTTGATCGGCGATGCCGCCGATTACGGAAACTTGCTGCAACTGGCGTTAAATCAGATCGAATTACCGGAACATCCGGATGCGTTGATTCTTCCCGTTCGTGACGGCGCCGCGTCCGCACTAGGTGTTGATATGCTGCCAGATACTGCGGTTATCTGTAGTTGCAACAACGTCACCAAAGGCGATATTTGTCAGGCAGTGCAAGATGGTCAAGTCACTATCGGCGATGTTAAGGCCTGCACCAAAGCGGCAACCAGTTGTGGCGGTTGTGCCGCACTAACCACACAAGTGCTGAATGCTGAGCTTGAAAACTTGGGTATGGAAGTTAACACCGACCTGTGTGAGCACTTCCCTTATACGCGTCAGGAATTGCACCATATTGTACGTGTTGAGAAGATCAAAACNTTCCCAGAATTACTCAGAAAACACGGTAAAGGCTTGGGTTGCGACATTTGTAAACCCACTGCCAGTTCGATTCTGGCCTCGGTTTGGAATGATTTCATTCTCGAAGATGAACACCGTGTGTTGCAGGATACAAACGATTACTTTCTGGGCAATATGCAAAAAGATGGCACCTACTCGATTGTTCCCCGTATCGCCGCAGGTGAAATAACCCCCGACAAACTCATCGTGTTAGGTCAGGTTGCTAAAGATTATGACCTGTACACCAAAATTACCGGTGGTCAGCGAGTTGATCTATTTGGTGCGCGTGCCGAGCAGTTGCCGGCCATATGGAAGGTGCTGATTGATGCTGGCTTCGAAACTGGGCATGCCTATGCCAAGTCGCTACGTACCGTAAAATCTTGTGTCGGCAGTACCTGGTGTCGCTACGGTGTCGATGACTCCGTTGGCTTCGCGATCGATATCGAAAACCGTTACAAAGGTTTACGTGCCCCGCACAAAATTAAGATGGCGGTATCGGGTTGTACCCGTGAGTGCGCTGAAGCCCAGAGCAAAGATGTGGGAATTATCGCGACCGAAAACGGTTGGAACCTCTATGTCTGTGGCAACGGCGGCATGAAACCACGTCACGCAGACTTGTTTGCATCTGACCTCGATCGAGAAACCCTGATTCGCTATATCGATCGATTCTTGATGTTTTATGTGCGCACTGGCGAACGACTGCAACGCACATCGACATGGATGGACAATCTAGAAGGCGGGTTGGATTACCTACGAGCCGTTGTTATCGACGACAGCTTGGGGATTTGTGACGAGCTGGAAGCCGATATGCAGCACCTCGTTGATGCTTATCAATGCGAGTGGAAGAGCACGATTGACGATGCTGATAAAGCCAAGCGATTTAATCACTTTGTGAATAGCGAAGAGACCGACAGTAATGTGGTGTTTGTTCGTGAGAGGAATCAAATACGCCCGGCAACCGATGAAGAAAAACCGGCGTTGATTGCGTCTGCATCCTAATACAACTGATCGAAAGAGGAGAGAGTGTTATGTCTTTTGCTGTGTCTTGGGAAACCATTTGTCATAAGAACGATATTGTTGCTAACAGCGGCCGCGCTGCTCTGATTGATGGCGAGCAGGTGGCTATCTTTCGGGTATCTTTGGATGGCAGCGAGCAGTATTTCGCCTTAGCCAACTATTGCCCTTTTAGTCATGCCAACGTTATCTCGCGTGGCATTGTTGGTTCGTTAGATGGCCGTTTGGTTGTTGCGTCCCCCATTTATAAAGAGCACTTCGATCTGCAGACCGGTGTGTGTCTGGAAGACGATAGCGTTGTTCTACAAACCTGGGCGGTTCAGCTCGATGGTGACCAGATACAAGTCGCTACAGTTGACGAAGAAGTTGCTGCGTAGTTGCCAGTATCTCCGCAGCTGCGGAGATAAACCAACAAGATATGCAAACCATTGCTGCATCGATAGCGCTAAGAAACGCCTGATTCATTGATTGAGTTAGGCAAGTCGGGAACGTTAGGCGCCGTGTTTACGACGGAGAGAACCAGATTATGTTGTTCGGACGCAAAAAAAAGAACCCTATTATCATTAACAACAAGGGTGCCGTTGATTGGAAATACACAACGTGCGGCTATTGTTCTGTGGGTTGTTCCATTGAAGTCGGGTTGAATGCCGATGGCAAAGCTGTAACCACTCGTGGCGTTGGCGGAGCAGATGTTAATCGCGGCAAGTTGTGCATTAAAGGACTGACCGAAGCCGGAATTTTTGAAGNCAACGGTCGTGGTCGTTTCCCTAAAATACGCACAAGTATCGATGATGAATGGCAACGATCTGATTGGGATCCTGCGTTGGATAAGGTCGCCTCGGAATTTAAACGTATTCAGGAAAAATACGGACGTGACAGTATCGGGATTGTATCCACCGGCCAAATTTTTACCGAAGAGTTTTACACCCTGGGTAAATTGGTTAGAGGCTTAATTGGCACCAATAACTACGACGGCAATACGACCTTATGCATGGCATCTGCGGTATCTGGCTACAAACGTTCGTTTGGCTCTGATGGCCCGCCCGGTTGTTACGACGACTTTGAACATACTCACTGCTTGATGGCCTTTGGCTCTAATTTGCCGGAGCAACATCCGATTATTTATTGGCGTCTCAAAGAAGCACTAGAGAAGCGCAAGTTTCCGATTGTGGTGATCGATCCGCGTAAAACCATGATGGGGCAAATGGCGGATTACTATTTGCCGATTCATCCGGGTACTGATCTGGCGCTACTGAACAGCTTCGCGTATGTCATTCTCGATGAAGGGCTGGAAGATTCTACCTACATCGACGCTCATACCAATGGCATTGATGATTTTAGAGCGTTGGTTAAAGACTACGATCCTGAATCGGCATCCGTAGTCACCGGTATTGCGCCAGACACTATCCGTGAAGTGGCGCGTCTGTATGCAAAAGCGCCATCGGCTATGAGTATCTGGACCATGGGTATTAATCAAAGTACCCATGGCAGTGACGGGGTTGCGGCCATCAATAACATGAACCTGATTACCGGGAATATCGGCAAACCTGGCGGCACGAGTTTGTCGATTACCGGCCAGTGCAATGCGATGGGTACACGTGAATGGTCGTCGTGTGCTGGCCTGCCGGGCTATCGAGCGTTAGAAAATCCTGCTCACCGCAAAGAGGTGGCAGAATTTTGGAACGTTGATGAAGACTTCTTTCCAGAGAAGGTGGGGTTGAAAGAAACGGATATTTTTCCGGCAGTTGAAACCGGAAAAATCAAGGCGTTGTGGATTGTCGCCACGAACCCACTCACGTCTATGCCCGATACCGCACGTATTCGTGAGAATTTCAAAAACGTTGAGTTTTGTGTGGTACAGGATTCGTACGAAGATTGTGAAACCGCCGAGTATGCCAATGTGTACCTGCCCGGTGCGGTGTGGGCAGAGAAAACCGGAGTGTTTACCAATACCGAGCGACGTGTAAACGTCACACGACAGGTGGCGGAACCACCCGGTGAAGCCAAAGCAGATTTATGGATTTTCAATCAATTGGCAAAGCGCTGGGATAACCACGCCAAAATGCAATTTCCCGACACTGCCTCTGAAGTGTTTGATGAAATGAAATGGTTGTCGACCCATGGTGACAGCGTTAATGGCGAAGAGCGTATGTTGGACATTTCCGGCATGAGCCATGACAAAATCGAAGCATCACGGGGTATTCAATGGCCGTATCGCGCAGAAGATGGCGCTAAAGCATCACGTAATCAGTTTGCCTTTAGTAACAGCAGCATGGATGGCACGAATGCTGTTGCAACAGACGGGGTCGGCGTAGTCAGAGGCGATCAACGACTCTATACCGACGGAGTTTTCCAGTTTCCTGACAGTAAAGCAAAGATCCTATCGCTACCGTTTAACGATAATAATGAGCGGCCTTGCGATGAATACCCATTCTGGCTGAATTCAGGTCGCTTGGTTGAGCATTTTCATACCCGCACTAAAACCGGAAAAGTCGGTAACTGTAATAAGTTCAGCCCAACACCTTTTATGGAAATAAACCCGGCAGCTGCCGAAGAAATGGGCATCCGACATATGGAATATGTTCGCTGTGTGAGCCGTCGAGGGGACGCCATTGTGATGGTGCAACTCACCCAGCGAGTACCCAAAAACATGGTGTTTATCCCGTTCCATTTTTACAACTGCATCAATCGTCTGAGTCTGGGTTTATTAGACCCGTATTCTCGGCAGCCGGCATTTAAACAAGGTGCGATTCGTATTGAAAAAACGGATCAGGCAGAAGCGGCAACCATTAATCTGCAAGCGCGAGGATTCTAATCATGTTTGAAGTCAGAAAAGATGAGCCAGATTATGCACTGTTGAATGACCCCAAAACGGAAAAGACCAGTCGTTACGGAACAGCGATTGAGTTAATCCCCAGCCATGAAGAACCGATTAGCCTAAACATCAACCATGATGATGCCATTGGTACCAACCCGAACCGGAACAAACAACACGGTTTTCACTTCACCGCTGATAACTGTATTGGTTGTCACGCTTGTGAATCGGCTTGTAGTGAGAAAAATGATCTACCTGCCCACCTGGCTTTTCGCTCGGTAGGATATGTGGAGTCGGGGACCTTCCCAGACTACACCCGTATGAATATTTCCATGGCATGTAACCACTGTGAAGACCCGGTTTGCTTGAAAGGGTGCCCGACCCGCGCATATACCAAACACCCGGAATACGGCGCGGTGATTCAAGACCCCGAAATTTGTTTTGGTTGTGGCTACTGCACCTGGGTTTGCCCGTATAACGCACCACAGTTAGATCCTGTTGAAGGACGTGTTGAGAAGTGCAACATGTGTGTTGACCGACTGGAAGTAGGCCTAAAACCCGCGTGCGTTTCTGCCTGTGTGGGTAATGCGTTAGACTTTGGTGTGATCGAAAACACCCCCGATCGCCGAGATGATATCGATACGCAGATACCGGGTTTCCCGGATCCCTCTATCAGCCGGCCCAACATACGTTTTCAGCAGCAGAAGCCTTTATTTGACGAAGTAACTCGTACAGATTCGATGCCGGTGAAATACCAAAAAGATGAAAGCGGCCGCTATCAGCCCACTGTGGACCCGAAAGACGGTACCGAGCGCCATTGGAATATCAGTCGACTATCATCGAGTGAAAATCCATTGGTGTTGTTCACGCTCTCTGTACAGGCTTCGTTAGGTATCTTTGCGACCTTGGTTTTTGGCAGCTTTTTGAATATCGGTGTGTTTGATACGGTGAGAGAATCCGCTGCGTACTTGCCGATGATATTGTTGTCTTTGACGTTAAGTGCATTCGGTTTGTTGATGTCGGTAACGCATTTGGGTAAACCGCTGCGTTTTTACCGAGGGTTCAACAACTGGCGTCACTCGCCCGTGTGCCGTGAAGGTTTGGGTGTGAGTGGCTTCCTTGGATTTGGCGGATTACACCTTTTATTGCTGGTGCCGTCACAGCCTTGGGCGTCAGCCTTTTTACCCGCAGCATTAACGGGTTCGGTAGCTGGCACGTTGGCGAGTATCAGTACGGTATTTGCTGGTCTGGCGTTGATCTCAGGTGCCATTGGCCTGTATTACATGTATCGCTGTTATCGGATTCCAGCACGGCCGTTCTGGAACCACAAGAGCACTGGATTTCATTTTGGTGGCAATGCGCTGACGCTGGCAGGTATCGTGATTTCACTAACCGTCGCGCCTGTATTCGCGTGGCAAGGGCTGCCGTGGGTCGAATTGATCGCAGCGGCGATGGTGGTAAGCCTTGGGGGTATCGTACTTGAATCAGCAGGGTTAACCATGCAGGCTCGCGACTTGAGTGAGGCTGGGCACGAAGGAGGAGCGTCTCATTATATTCAGCGAACGACGTTTGGTCACACGTATTGGTTGCGTAATGGTTTACTGGGTTTAAATGCATTATTGGCAGCAACGTTGGCCTTCGGACAACTTCCTGCAGTATTAACCATCGCACTGTTGTTGGTATTAACCATGGGTGTGCTGGCGACCGCGTTGATTGGCAGAGCATTGTTTTATGTGTTGGTGATTCCTACAACGATGCCTGGTGCTTTCTTTTGGAAGAACAAGGCCTTTGTTGAGCATGCCCGAGATATTGGTATGGATCATATGCCCAACACTGGGGTTGTGCCGGCGCGTCATTGAGCCGATATGCGACTCTGCGATATTGATACAATATCCTGATGTGCTTGAATGAGCCCAAGGCGATATGCCGAGGGCTCAGACGGTTATAAGACGATTTATGTTTCGCTGAAGATGTGTTTCACCGCCATATCTTTACGTCAGGGGTTTTGCCGAGTGGCTGCGATAACAATCTCTCGGATACAAACATTCTGGGGTTGTTGGTAGGCGAAACAAATCGTGCGAGCGATGTCGTCTGGCCCCAGTACACCGCCCATACCGGATTTCCAATCTTCATAATCCTCGATCAAATTGTCAGACGTTGTGTGTGACAACAATTCTGTTTCAACGGCACCTGGTGCAATGGTAATGACACGCACATCCGATCCGGCCGCTTCTTCCCTGACACTTTCTGATATGGCGTGAACCGCAAATTTGGTACCGCAATAAGCGGTATGATTCGGAAATGTTTTGCGCCCGGCAATGGAGCTGATGTTGATGATGGTGCCCGAACGGCGGGCTTTCATGGAGCCTAATACCGCCTTCATGCCGTTCATTAACCCCAGCACGTTGACGTCAAACATGGTTTTCCATTCAATCGGGTCTTGTTCATCAAACGGGCTGAGTAGCATCACGCCAGCGTTATTGATCAGTGCGTCTGCCGGGCCATATTGTGCTTCAGCTTTGCGAATGGCAGCCTCAAAAGCATTGCCATCGGTTACATCAACGTTTTCACAGAGTGTGTCAGGCAGTGCCAGTGCGGTGAGCCTGTCAACTCGACGGGCGAGTAGCAACAGTGGGTGCCCATCTTGGCTGAATATTTTTGCGGTTGCTTCGCCGATGCCAGAGCTAGCGCCGGTAATGATGATCAGGGGTTTCATGGAGTGCCTCCTACATTGAATCTCTTTGGTTTGATTCAATGTAGGGCAAATGATCCGAACTTTCGGAGTTATATCGTAAAGGAGGCCTTATAGAGATTTATCGATCGCTAAAAATTCCTTTTTACTGAATACTTTCGACATTGATAACCCCTGAACAATCACCGAAAAGATAACGATGGCATAAGTCATAACTTGCAGCTGATCGCGCATCGGCGACGGCGGCAGCGTTAGCACCAAAGCCACAGAAACGCCTCCACGCAAGCCACCCCAGGTAAGCATGGCGATTAAATCCCAAGTGACTTTTTTGGCGTATTGTTTCGTCGGGTTCAACACCAGTGTTGGAATCGTAACGCCAACAAAACGCCCTAATAGTGAGAGCACAATCGCTAATGGCATTAACCATAAGGATGTGGCAATCGGCAGCTGTAGTAGCTGCATACCGATCAATACAAAAAGTACGGCGTTTAGAACGTCATCGATAATGTTCCAGAATATATTGATGTGCTCTTTGGCGGTTTCTCCATCATGACCGCGCGCACGTATATTACCCACGATAATACCAGCAACCACCATGGCAATGGGGCCTGAAACACCGAGTTTGAGTGCTGCAACATATCCACCGCTTGCCACTGCCAGGGTGATAAGCGCTTGCGTGGCTTCATCATTACTGCTGCGGATCAACAGGCAGGCTAGTTGGCCTAAAACAAATCCAACCAACAAGCCACCGCCGACTTCCATGCCTAAAACGTGAATACTCAGGCTGCCAACATCGGTTTCGTTGTTGAATGCGATTTGGGTCAACACGGTGAAAACAACGACTCCGACGGCATCATTGAACAGGGATTCACCGCTAATGATGGTTTCGAGACGTTCCGGTAAATCCATATTTTTTAACAGGGCCAATACCGCAACCGGGTCGGTTGGCGATATCAGTGCACCAAACACCAGTGCAACCCAGATATTGACGCCCAGATCAAACCATTCACTGACGAGCCAGAACAAGCCACCGACTACCCCGGTTGAAATCAGCGTGGCAAAAATTGCCAGTGAAAAAATCACTCGAGATTGTTGTTCGAGTAACTTCACTGGCATGTGTAACGCGCCAGCAAACAGCAATAGCCCGAGCAAGCCATCAAGCACAAAGGTGCTGAAATCAAATTGCAGCAACCAGTGGCTGAAAAAATCCCGATCAACGTCGGTACTGATGGCTGCATAGCCAATCATGCCAAGGGACAGCATGAATGCAGCGATCATGGGCCCAATAACTTTAGGCAAGGAAAACAGTGATTCACTCAAGACACTGAATACAGCGGTCATGGTGATCACTAGGGCGAGTAATTCAAATAGCGACATGCGGGCTTCCAGTTTTCCGGCGTTGTTATGTAAAAGTCATGCACTTCGTCGCGGGTTATATGAACTCAACGGTATATCTTTTGCGACGGGTGGGGGGAGTGTACCGGTTTCAGAGCACATTTCACCCCAATCTGTGGTTAGGCGAAATGCAGTTTTCGCACTTTACGTCTGTTTAGGAATCTATTGATACAGTTAAATATCACACAACGAGACGGTAGGTTTATGGATCTCAGATCATTTTTCCGAAAAATCAAAAACAAGATATTTGGCAAAACGGAAGATAATGCCTTTGAAATCCAGAAACGCGAGTTAGCCGATGCTCGGCATGGAACCCTCTACTTTCTCTCTCATACCAAGGTTGAGGCAGTACCGAACTATTCGACGGGGCTTGTCGAGACGATTATGGGTGATGATAGTATTTTGAAAGACCTGCAGAACGCGAGCCTGATGTTGCTGAAATCAACGTCGGCAGGCCGGCGTGCGGCAACGGCCGTGCATGACTTCTTTCACCCTATGGTTGAGGCAGTGAAGGAGTTCTTTTATTTCTTGCTGGATAAAATACGAAAAATCTTCGGGAAGTTTTATTCGGTGGTGCCTTGGGTGATGAAGTTTTTCCGATGGCTGGCCAACAAATTTGCAAGCAAGTTGGTAGGTATGATTCCGGGGTGGGGCTATGTAAAATCGGCGACAGAGGTGTATGCCGGTTTACGCAAAGCTATTCTCGGCGCCAAAAACTTTGTTCAACAGTTGTGGTCTGGTATCGGTGTGACTTTGTTGGGTGGTCAGCCATCGATTATAGCCAATGCGCTGGCCCGTCATTCACTCTCGAGTATCGCCCACGGCATTAAAAAGGTGGGTATTGCTGCGACCGAAATTGGTTTGGAGGCGGCGGGGGATGCAACGGCGGGTATTGGTTCGATCATAACGACCGTGACATCAATCCTTACATCTATTGCCGGTTTTATCGACAAGTACATTCAACGTTTCGCGCTGAATCGAGTGATCAAGGACGCCAAGAAAGCTTGGGAATCTAAGGATTCGCAAGTAAGTATGGCGAACAACCACAAGGCGTTTTCCGAGTGGTTTCAAAATGCCGTTATCTTTACGCCGATTGTTGCAGCCTTGGTGGTGAACTCCGGCTTTGCTGGTCACCCTTATCGGTTCCTCCAGTTAATTGATGAAAAAGGTGAGGTCGTGCCGCAGCACACCTATGACAAAGGCGTTACTTATATCAATAGGCTCAAGAAAAACGGTATGGCCTATGTTAAGTCGTATCAGCATGGCTACGAAGTGACCTTTAAGGGAACGGATGGCGTTGTAAAAGCGCGATTGAAACAGATTACCTCGGGTAAACAGCAAGTTATAATTTCATGATATCCGGGTGGTCTCTGTGCATGATTTTATATTGTTGAATCAGGTCATACGCGAGCAGTAGTTGCCGAAGAGCCACTATGCTTTGTGCTTCGCAGAGCTGTTCATACGATGCTTCAACAAGGGTGCGAAGTTGGTAAAAGCGGTCTTCCTCCAGCGGGATATTCGCTTCGCCCGGTAGTGCAATGTGCGTGATCAGATAATTGGCTTGTTCACGCGTGGCATCAAATAAACGTTGTTGCTCACCACTCAATGGCAAATGCTGAAGATGTATCAGATTAATGCCGATGGTCATCCAAGTGTTAAACCACAGCATCAGTGTGTCACTGTGCTGATATCCCTGTTTACTTCGAACATCCAGATAGCTAACCAATATTAAACGCCGAAAGCTGTGCTCATTGACGCTGCGGTGGCTAGTTAATATCTGCATTAACCGGTGACGAAGGCGATGCAGGTTGTGGCGCATAATGGTTCGTGTGTGGAGCCTGCCCGCCATTTTACTGGCACTGAACGCGATAAATGCGCCAATGCCAACAGCGATAACTGTATTGAGAAATTGCTCAGCGTCAAACGGCATAGTGTTATCTGCTGGCATATAAATCGCGTAGAAAATAACCCCGAGTAAGGCTGCCAAACTCGTGTTGTTGCGTGCAGAGATCCACAGTAAAAGACCCGCACCTAGCGCGAATGCCAGAAAAAACACGGCGAAGACATTCACATGAATCATCACAATAAACTCAATAACAAAGACGGTAGCAGCGCAGAATAGAACGCCTTTGGCTAACTCGATCGCCTCCAGAGCATCTTTTTGCAGCAGGATCTGTACAAACAAACACACTGCGGCACTGAAGATAACCAAGTTTCCCTGATTAAAACCGGTCAGCACCCAAAACGTGAAGGCCATCATCGATGCCGCGCCCATGGCCATAGCCCTGCGCAGTGCTACCGGTAAACTTCTGCGCAGCAGTGCATCTTGTCTTTGTTGGTTATTGGGTAATGCTTTCATTGCCGTCGGGGAATCTAAACCGCCGGCGAGTTCTTCTAGTGCGTTTTGGTTAGCCTCAAATTTTTGGCGAGCAACGTGCAGTAACGGGTCGTTGATGGTGTTGTCAGTGGCTGACTGGGTAAAGGTCGCTTTGGGGTTTAATCGCATGTGGCGGATGATCAACGCGACAGCCGCGACCGATAAGGACTCGAAAACTGCATTATCAAATGCACCGGAGATGCGCCGTATACGTGCATCTAAACGGGATAAGTAGTACCGGTGTTGCAACACATCGAGTGCTTTTATGCAGGTGATTTCGTATTGACGGGTAAAGTGTTTGTCGTTGACGGGCGTTTGCGCAAACGCCATATCCAGCAATGTTTGCTTTGCGTTCTGTAGCTGGCGCAAATGGAATTGTAAGTCATGGTAAGAGAGCGTTGGAAAGATCAGCACACCTGATAGCGCTATGCAGATTATACCGAGGCTGATTTCGCTGATGCGATATACCGCAAAGTAACCGATCGCGGTGACATCAGATTGGGCGATATTAGCGGTAATGACCAAGCTTGCCGTTAACATAGCAAGGTACGATCCATAGCCTGCCATGCCCTGATAGCTTGCGGTATAACCGGCACACAGCGCGAAGAAACAGCTGCTCACCGTAATCAATAGCCATGGCGTATCGTTGAGTGTTAGAACAATCATCAGGCCGACAATACCGCCAAGAATATTACCCGCCAGCAATGCCATTGACTTGGCCCACAAACCGCCGTAATCAGCGCGTAGCCCCAGCAAACTTATCGTTAATATGCCCCATGATGGTTCGGGTAAGCCGGTCGCAAAAGCAATTGAAAGCAGCATCAGGCTAGCTATCAAGCATCGCGTAACGATGGTGATGGCGGTGAACTCGCGCGATTGCATAACGTATTCAGATAATGCGGGCATTCCGCTAATCCTTCAGAACCTGTCTACAGAGTCTAGGTGCGAATCACTGGCTAAAAAAGTTCCGATGTCGACGATAGTCGGCGAACAGGTTTAGCTTTGTTTAATCTGGATCAAACAAGTGTGGGTTTATAGCAGAAAGGAAAAGCATGTTTATTTAAAAGGTGTATTTTGAATGCATGTTTAATGTTTGGAGCGTGTAACTCCAAGCGAATTTAGCCTTACGCTGACAAAATCAATGAGAAATGTGTAAGCCAGCAATGCCCGCGTCAGTTTAGTTTGCTGACGTATAGGGTAAAGCAGACACACTGTGAGATAGAGAGAATAGAGAGACAACTTATGTTTTGTATTCAATGTGAACAAACCCTCACCAACGACCGAGTTACCGGTTGCCAGTTCAAGCAAGGTAAATGCGGTAAAGAAGCCGATACAGCAGATCTGCAAGACCTATTGATCTATATGCTGGAAGGCATCGGCCAATTCGGTTTTGCAGCGCGCCAGTTCGGTGCGATCGATCCGGAAATTGATCAGTTTATTCCAGAAGCCTTTTTCACAACCCTCACCAACGTTAACTTCGATGAAGACCGATTTGTTGCTCTCATTGCAACAGCCACCCGTTTGCGTAATAACGCTAAAGCCATGTATTTGGCTGCCTGTGAAAAAGCCGGTGAAGCGCCACAAACCTTCGAAGGCCCAGCGAACTTTACACCTGCGCAAACCAAAGAAGGGTTGCTGGAGCAAGCTGCAGTAGCATCGATTAAAGAAGATGAAGCCGGGCCAGATGTCTTTGGCTTACGTTGCTTGGTGCTGTACGGCCTGAAAGGTTGTGCAGCGTATGGCGAGCATGCTCTGATGTTGGGTGAAGATAATCAGGAAGTATTCGGTAAATTTCACGAGTACCTGAGTTTGATGGCGAGTAAGCCAACAGATATCGATGTGCTGCTGGAAGCTGCATTGGGTGTAGGTGGCCTAAACTACGAGATCATGGGATTGTTGGACAAGGGTTCAACGACTAACTTTGGTCATCCAGAACCCACACAGGTGAAAACCACCCCGATTAAAGGCAAGGCGATTTTGGTCAGTGGCCATGACATGGTCGATTTGGAAGCGATCCTCAAACAAACCGAGGGTACGGGTATTAATGTTTATACCCATGGTGAGCTTTTACCTGCTCATGCTTACCCAAAACTGAAAGCCTATTCTCACTTGGCAGGGAACTACGGTACAGCGTGGCAAAACCAGCAAGAAGAATTCTCGGCGTTTCCTGGCGCTATTGTGATGACATCTAATTGCCTGATTAACCCGTACACCAAAGGCTATGACGATCGCATCTGGACCTGCGGCCCTGTGGGTTGGCCTGGTGTTCCTCATATTGAGGCGCGTGATTTTTCAAGCGTTATTGATAAAGCCCAACAGCTAGATGGGTTCCCCGCAGACCTCATTGAGAAGACGATTACGATCGGGTTTGCTCACAATGCCGTTATGGGCGTGGCAGACAAAGTTGTTGATGGGGTTAAATCGGGTGCAATTAAACACTTCTTCCTGATTGGCGGTTGTGACGGTGCAGCGCCTGGCCGAAATTACTACACCGAATTCGCAGAGAACACACCAGATGATACTGTGATGCTGACCATCGGTTGTGGTAAATACCGCTTCAACGATAAAGAATTTGGCGACATTGGCGGTATCCCACGTTTGTTAGACGTTGGTCAGTGTAACGATAGTTACTCAGCGATACAGATCGCGTTGGCATTGTGTGAAGCCTTCGAGTGCGAAGTGAATGACCTACCATTGACGTTAATTGTTAGCTGGTTTGAACAGAAGGCCGCTGCAGTCTTGTTAACGTTGTTGCATTTGGGCATTAAAAATATCCATCTTGGTCCTAGCTTGCCACCGTTCTTAACGCCGAATCTGGTTAACTTCTTGGTAGAGAACTTTGACTTGAAACCTATTGGTGATGCCAAGCAGGATATCGCTAACATTTTGAATGCTGCTTAATCAGTTTGTCAGTGTGCGTTAGTATTTTTTAGGCGCGCATTGCCTGATGTATAGAACAAAAAAACCGGCTAATCGCCGGTTCTTTTGTAGGTTCAGATTGTTGTTTCTTGCGTTTTTATATCGGTGCCAAGTTTATGTGCCAACGGGCTCCCAAATAAGGTAGGCATCCAGTGTTTGACCACGAAAAGGAATTCCCTTTGCACTGAGGCTAAGCTTGCCGTCGGCGACTGACCAATCTCTGATTTGTGGTGTGCCGACCCAATTTGGAAAGCTGCAGATATCGACGTGGTGGATAATCTGGCCTTTATCAATCTCGAATTTTCCGCAATAAGATAAATGCGAGAGCGCAGTAGCAACGGCTTCGTCGGGTGTGCATTCGAAAGGATTCGCATGTTGCTGGTTGTGTCGGCCGCTTGCCATGATATGCACCCAAACAAAACCATCCGAAGAATAGCTAATGTAGCCATTGGCGTTGTCGCCCATGGGGTAGATCACCTCGCCGGAAGCGAGTCGGTTTTCCCATGAAACCAGTCGGTAAGTGCCAGAGAATGGCGAAGAGGACATAGCATACTCCTGAAGAAAATAGGGTTTCAGCAAGTATAGAAAATCACCTGCTGATTGTTTGACCGCAGGTGATAGGGATGGTTTTTATGTGGGATTTGTCGTCTTTGGATGAAGAAGATCAGGCGCAGTTTTCTGCGCCCAATTTTCCGTGTTAAGGGCTAGTAGAGGTAGGTTTGTTGCCGGTTATGCGATGAACCAAAAGATACAGTGCTGGCAGTACCACCAATGTCAGCAAGGTGGACGAAATAATGCCGCCAATCACCACGGTTGCCAACGGCCGCTGAACTTCAGCTCCGGTGCCGGTGTTGATTGCCATCGGAATAAATCCGAGGCCAGCGACCAAAGACGTCATCAGCACAGGTCGCAACCGTGCGCTGGCGCCGTCTTTGATGGCTTCCATCAGCGNCTGGCCTTTTTCTCTGAGTTCCTGGATGAACGACAACATCACGACGCCATCAAGCACCGCGACACCGGAGAGGGCGATAAAGCCAACACCGGCAGAGATAGAAAATGGCATATCCCGCAGCGTGAGTGCGAGTATGCCGCCGGTCATTGCCAAAGGGACGCCGGTAAATACGATCATGGCATCGCGAACGGAACCGAATGCACTGTAGAGCAGGGCGAGGATGACCAACAATGTTACCGGTACTACCAGCGTTAGCCGTTTGCTGGCCGATTGCAGTTGCTCAAAAGTACCTCCGTAGCCAATCCAATAGCCGGTAGGAACATCCAGCGTGGTATCGACACGGTTCTGCAGGTCGACAATAAACGACCCGAGATCACGGCCTTCGACATTGGCAGTCACGACGATATTGCGTTTGCCGCTCTCGCGGTTCACTTGATTCGGGCCCTGAACTTCGATGATGTCAGCCACTTCACCGAGCGGCACATAGGCAAGTTCGGGGTTGGTTTCTTCATTCATTAAGATCGGAATCTGCGACAGTGATTTGGGGTCACTGGCGACGGACTCATCCATCCGAACAAATAGTTTGAAGCGACGATCACCTTCGTAAATCAGACCGGTTTCGGCGCCGGCGATGGCTGTATTTAACGTTTCTTGAACATCTGCAACGCTCAGGCCGAGCAGTGCTAGGTGGTCTCTGTCTGGTTCAACTGAAATCATCGGTAGGCCCGACATTTGCTCTGTGCGTACATCAACAGCACCGGGTACGGTGGCGAGGATTTTCTCCGCCTGTTTGCCCAGTGTTTTGAGCACATCTAGGTCATCACCATAGATGCGTACAGCAACGTCTGACCGAACACCGGCGATGAGTTCGTTAAACCGCATTTCGATCGGTTGGGTGAACTCGTAGTTATTGCCGGGAAGGGCTTCAACCGCTGTGCGCATCTCCTCAACAAACTCCGCTTTGGTTTTGCTGGGGTCTGGCCATTGATCGCGTGGCTTTATAATAATGAAGGTATCCGCGACATTGGGCGGCATCGGGTCGGTGGCGACTTCCGGTGTGCCGATCTTGGCGAAAACATGTTTCACCTCGTCGAACTCAGCAATCGTGGCCTCCAGTAGCATCTGCATTTCTATCGCTTGGGTGAGGCTGGTGCCGGGAATGCGTAGCGCATGCACAGCCAAGTCGTTTTCATCCAGCTGCGGCAAAAATTCACTGCCAAGGCGACCTGCCTGAACAAAACAACCAATAACCAGAGCTAGCGCCACAGTGACGATAACGACGGGCTGCTTGACTGCAAAATTCAGGAATGGACGGTAGCCGATTCGGGCTTTAGCCATTAGCCAGTTTTCTTTTTCGCTGATTTTACCGGTCATGAAAATCGCAACGGCAGCAGGTAAAAATGTTACCGAGAACAACAGTGCCCCGGCTAAAGCAACAACAACGGTGAAGGCCATCGGGTGGAACATTTTGCCTTCGACGCCGTTCAGTGCGAATAATGGCAGATACACCAGCATGATGATGGTGACGCCAAACACCGCAGGGCGAAACACTTCGCTGGTGGCTTCGGCAACGACTTTCAGGCGCGCTTGTAAATCCAGCTTGCCGCCGTTTTTTTCCTGTGCGATACCCAATCGTCGCAAACAGTTTTCAACGACGATGACGGCACCATCAACAATCAAGCCAAAATCGATTGCTCCGAGACTCATCAGGTTACCGGAAACCCGATTACTCACCATGCCGGTAACAGCAAATAACATGCTCAATGGAATAATCATGGCGACAATCAGGGCTGCCCGAAAGTTACCCAGAATGGCAAACAAAACGGCGATTACCAGCACTGCGCCTTCGAGCAGGTTGTTTCGCACGGTCTCAAGTGTTTTATCGACGAGCGTTGTTCGGTTGTAGAGTGTTTCTGCGATAACGCCGTCAGGCAAGCTCAAGTTGACGCGTTCCAGTTCATCTGCAACGGCTCTGGCTACCGTCCGGCTGTTTTCACCGAGCAACATAAATGCGGTGCCGAGGACGACTTCCCGACCGTCTTTGGTCGCAGCACCGGTGCGTAACTCTTTGCCGAATTTGACGTCGCCAATATCTTTGATACGCACAGGTGCATCATCACGCTTAGCGATGACCACATTGCCGATGTCTTCGAGTGTTTCCAACTGCCCCGGCGAGCGCACTAACCACTGTTCTCCGTTGCGTTCAAGATAGCCCGCACCGGAATTGAGGTTGTTACGTTGCAGAGCGGTGATCACATCCTGCATCGTGACTTTATACGCAAGCATTTTTCCGGGATTGGGGGCAACCTGAAATTGCCGCTCAAAACCGCCGATGCTATTGATCTCGGTAATGCCGGGTACTTTCACGAGCTGTGGGCGAATAATCCAATCTTGAATTGTTCGCAAGTCTTCAGCGCTGTAGGGAGTGCCATCCGGCTTTGTTGCACCAGGTTCAGCTTTAACGGCATAGGTAACAATCTCTCCAAGCCCGCTGGCAATCGGCCCGAGTTCGGGTTCAAGCCCCGGTGGTAAATCGGATCGAATACCTTGTAAGCGTTCGCTGATTTGCTGACGAGCCCAGTAGATATCGGTGCCTTCTTCGAAAATAACGGTTATCTGCGATAAGCCGTAGCGCGATAGCGACCGGGTGTAATCCAAGCGGGGCAAACCGGCCATGGCGTTTTCTACCACATAGGTAATCCGTTGTTCGGATTCTAATGGCGAATACCCGGGGGCTTCCGTATTGATCTGTACTTGAACATTGGTAATGTCGGGTACTGCATCAATGGGCAAGCGGCTGGCGTTATAGATGCCAAGGCCGGCAATAAATAGCGTCACGGCCACGACTAACCATCGCTTTTCAACCATAAAGCGGGTGAATACATCTTTCATGGGTATCTCCTCGCTTAGTGATCGTGGCTGGCGCCGCTTTTCAGCACGTCAGCTTTGATGATAAAACTGTTGTCAGTTGCGTATTCCGTGCCGGGTTTTAAGCCTCCTAACACCTCGGTATAGACGCCGTCTGTTTCGCCGGACGCGATCATGCGAACTTCAAAGGTGTCGCCAAAGCGGCCAAACACCACAGGCATTTCACGAAATGATTGAATTGCATCGTTTTTAACCGCTAACGGAACTTGTTTGCTGCCAATATCAATGCGCGCTTTGATATGCATGCCAGGGCGCCAATGGCCTTCACTGTTATCGATTACCGCCCGTGCGCGGGCAATATGGCCGCCTGTCATTACCGGCGCCACGTATTCGATTTTGCCAATTGCCTGCTCATGTTTGTGCATATCGGATACGGTGACCTTCATGCCTGGCGCCAGTTTTTCGATATGTTCGGGGAAGGCAGACATCTCTACCCAGACTTGATCCAGGCTAGTCACTTCAAGCAACATGTCGGTTTGGGCGCGATCGCCGGGATTGGCGCGGCGCATGGTTACTTCGCCGTTTACCGGGCTTTTGATGTTGTAGTTTTGCAGCGTGTCGGTATTTCGAACGCGTGCCAGTAGCTGGCCTTTTTTGACGGTGTCGCCCACATTGACGGTAATGTCTGAAACAATACCCGCGTAAGGAGCATTGATGCGGAATACTTTGTCTTCCGGTGCGGCGATAACGCCAAACAGCTCTTCACTAAATACGAGAGTTGCTGGGCCGGCTTTTGCGGTTTTAATGCCGGCTTTATCAATGATGCGTTGTGATAATTCTGTGCGACCTTCATGGCTCTCATAATGTTGGTTCAGCTGGTCGTTGCCGAAGCTTGCATGAATATCCACATCATAAGAGTGGGGCTCTGCGACACTCTGCTGACTGACTAAATAGTCCTGTTCAGGAATAAAGGTTAACTCATCGATATCGCCACCCAGTCGCACCAATTCAACACCAACCTCGGCTGCCGCCGGGGCTAACGGTTCTCCGTTTTTATACAGATAGAGACGCATTTCTGGTGGAATACCGGTTTCAAAGATAGTGACTTCAACGGCGTAGTCACCTTCCTGCACCATGGTGCCGCCATGCGGACCTTTGGGGCGTTCTTCATGGGCGTGTGCGTCTACAACGTCGTGTGCATGGCCGCCGCTGGCTAAAGACGTTGAGGGTAAAATAGCGACTGCTGCTGCCAAGCTGATCAGTGTGCAGGCGGTGGGTTTTACAAAAACTCTTAGGGTTTTGGGTAACATTATTGTGCTCCTGTACCTGCAGTATTGAGGGGGGGTATCATGCTGTCGCCTGTGATGCGTTCCATCTCAAGCAGGTAGGAATAAATCAGAATTTGGGTTTCGATCATTTCGCGTTTGACGTTGAATAATTCGTTTTGCGCATCGACGAGCTGAAGTACGCCATAGCGGCCACGTTCGTAGCCACGCTGAACGTCGCTTAGTAGGGTGTTGGCAACGGGGAGTAGTTTGCGCTGCAAGTTATCCGCGTGCTGCGCTTGGTAATCCAATGTATCGAGTAGTTTCAGCAAACTCAGGCGCAATTGCTCAAGACCAAAGCCTTCGCGTGCCATGGCTAGATCCAATTCGGCTCGTGCCACGGCGAGTCGCCCACGGTTCGGGTTTTCGACTTGTAAAGGCATCGAAAACCCAAAAGCCAAACCCACGTCATTGGTGGCTTGAAAATGCTGCACTCCAGCCTTGATGGTGACGTTTGGATCGCTGTTAGCGGTTTGCAGATTAAGGTTGGCAAGGGCTTCCTGTTGCTGCATACGCAAACGAATAAACTCAGGTGTTTCATTCACGCTGGCGGTGATTTGCTCGGCATCAGGCAAGGCTGGCAGGGTTGTGAGATCACCTAATACGGTGTCAAACTCAGATTGAGCATTCCACATGCTCGACAGCGCTAGCCGTGCATTGCTCAATTCACCGGTTTGAACCGTCTGACGAGCGATGGAGCGTTCTAATTGCAGACGCATTTTTGACACATCGGCTTGCCCAACAGCTCCGGCTTTAGCTCGCCGCTCGATAATGTCGAGGGCATCGCGCTCCTTGCTAATTCGACGGCTATTCCACGTTTGCAGAGCTTGCAGTCGCAACACTTCGTAGTAGCGGCGAGTTGTTTCAGCGAGGGTGTCTAGGCGCACGATTTCGTAGTCGGCCTGCAAGCGGTTAACGCTGGCGCGAGCGAGTGAGACTCGGCGCTGGCGTTTGTCGCCAAGTTCGATTTGCTGGCTGAATAAAATCGTTGTTTCAGCATCGTCGAGCCGGCGCTTTTCACCGGTGCCAAGAGAGTTGTCGACAACAACATCAAGCAACAGCTGTGGGCCAATATCCGCTTGGATAACATCCGCCTCGCGTGCACGAAAGTGGTACGGGTATTCACTTAGGGTTGGGTTTTTTAGCAGCGTCTGTTTGATTGCCCAGGCCAAATTAATGCTACTGGTCTCGGACGTTGCAGGGGCCGCATTTTGTGCCTGTGCACTCAAAGGGGCGGCTATCAGCAGGCATAGCAAGCCGCTGATAAATCGGTGTTTGATAGCATCTGTTATTTTGATACACACCGATGGGTTTTTAATCCACATAGAATCTCTCCCATAGGGTTACGCATTACTGATGATAGTTGTCAGCAATGCCCAAAAAAGGGTTAACAGTTTTGAGAAAGATTAGGCGAGCGGTGGAGGAACGGGCGGTGTCAGGCTGAAAGTAACCGATTGCCAGCTGCTGCCGGCGGGTTTAGTCGTTTGGATGGGCATTGGAGCCAGGCTAAATAGGTTAGAAACCTGGAACACGAGGCAGATATGCGGTTCTTTAGTGTGATCGTGGCCGCCGGATACGCTGGCGTTATCGGCCGGCTCATTGGTTTCTTCGATCATCCCAATATCAGTGAGATTGGTATGGTCGATATCTGCTGCACTCGAATGGTAATCGGGCGCTAAAATGCTAATCAGCAAATGCAATCCACTGTCATCATGTGTATCTGTATTGTTTGATATCGGGTGGTCATGACCGTGCGAATAGAAATGCAGATGCGGCATATTATTCGGATCCTCGACATCCACACCTTTGTGCGAAGACGCCCACACTACATTCACCAGCATATGGCTGATGATCAGAGTGATCAGTATCAAGGGGCGGCGTTTCACGATGAGGCAGGCTCTAGGATTATAATGGTCAGCAGTCTAGCAAATTAAATTACAGGCGAACAACACATCCGGTGCGACAAATTCACGCACTGGTCGAAATAGCGACATCCATTACCATTACAAGGTGCAAAATAACCACGCTGGCTGTCACTTGCCGGCGCATCGCAAAGTAAGGTTGAAGCTCAGCACGATGTGGTTTGAGCTGTTTCTCAAGCACCAATACAACGAAGAATACGCTACCGAGCAATAGCAAAGTAACGATCGGGTTATCCAATAATAAAGAAAGCCACGCTAGCAAACATAAGACGTTTGAAAGCACTAATGTGGCGGATGCCCGGTTGTGATTCTTATTATTAATAACAGCGCCCCACCAAATGCCACAGACGAAGCTGGCAATGCAGGCACTGTAGGTTTCAAACAGCCATAAGCCAGAAATTCCGGCAATATCGAGGGTGCTCCATTCCAATAACACGCCAATAATAAACGGTAAAAGCCCGAGGTATCCGAGCAACCGTTGTTGTGTGCTGAACGGCTGTGCAGTACTCATGCGCTTTTTTTCAAGGTTGCGAAGGCATCCAGTGCAGCTTGCCGAGACGATTTTAGATCAGCGATTGGCAACGGGTATTGATGCCCCAGCTGAATGCCCGCCTGTTTCAACACGCTATCTGGAGCATCCCACGGGGCATGTTTGTGTTTGCTGGGCAGGCTTTTAAGTTCTGGCACCCATTGATCAATGTACTGGCCGTCAGCGTCAAATTTCTGAGATTGTGTCACTGGGTTAAAAATTCGAAAGTAAGGTGCAGCATCTGCACCTGAACCGGCGACCCATTGCCAGCTGGCGCTATTGGCGGCTAGGTCAGCATCAAAGAGGCAATCCCAAAACCATTTTTCCCCTTCATGCCAGTGTATCAGCAGGTTTTTAACCAAAAATGAAGCGGTGATCATACGCACACGATTGTGCATGGTTCCGGTTTGCCAAAGTTGACGCATACCCGCATCAACAATGGGGATGCCCGTTTGGCCACGTTGCCATGCTTTAAGGTTGGTGTCGTTTTGCTGCCATGGAAACGCATCGAATTTGGGTTGGAAGTTGTCCGTTGGCAAGCTGGGAAAGTGAAATAATAAATAGTATGAAAATTCGCGCCAGCCCAGCTCCGATAAAAAGCAGTCGAGGTTGTCTTCCTGGCCACTGCTCAAGCCTGATATTTGGGCGCGATGCCACACCTCTCTGATTGATATTTCGCCAAAATGCAGATGCGGTGACAAGTTTGAAACACTGGCTTGTGCTGGGTAATCACGTCCATGGCGATAGTGTTCGAGGCCATGTTCAAGAAACCGAGTTAATCGTTCGGCGGCGCCGTATTCGCCCGGCTGCCAGTGACTGATAACATCGTTGTGCCAGGGGTGTTCGGGTTCTAGCAAGAGTTCGTCGATACAGGTTTCTTCTATAGGATCTGCAAGGTGGAGTTCAGGTACCGGCAACGGCTCGGCTGGAGCAGGCGCTTGTAGGCAACCTTTTCGGTAGTAGGGCGTGAATACCCGGTAGGGTGTGCCGTCTTTTTTGTGAATGTGCCAAGGCTCCCAGAGCAGGGTACCGTTAAAACTCTCGCAACCAATGCCATTGGCAAGCAAAGCAGCTTTGATATGTTTGTCGCGATCGATTCGCCACGGCTCGTAGCAACGGTTCCATACCACGCGATCAATACTATGGTCATTGGCAAGTCGGTTGATAATGGCTTGAGGGTTGCCCTGAAAAACCAGTAATTTACCAGCCAGTGAATCGTTTAACTGTTTGAGTGACTGATGAAGCCAAACCCGAGACGCTGCCCCGGGTGACCATGCGCCCCCATGCTGTTGATCGATAATAAATACGGGAATCACAGTGCCGGCTTTTGCTGCGTTTGTTAGCGCTGGGTTGTCGTGCAAACGAAGGTCCTGGCGGAACCACATCAGGGTCGTTGTATTCGTCATGGTATCCTCTGTCGGTTATCCTGATTTGGAACATTGCTGGAGCATGTGGTTTCACCGAATGAAGATCGGCTAATACATCTTCTGATGAACTCTATTCTAGTTTACGTCTACGTTGGCCGTGTTGCTTGGGATTAATCTTGAGCAACCGAGATAACAGAAAAACGCTCGAGTGATACTGTGATATTCTATTGCGCTACTGAACTTCGTATTTTGTTCGGGCTAGTTCGTTCACCTTGCCCCGCTTTATTTAAACCGGCTCTCATGAATTGCCCTCTTTGCTTAACAACAGGACATGATTTTGACTGACGCTTCAAACAATGTGTTGATACTGGTAACCGTGATTATTATCGTCTGGCTGACGTTAGGGCGTATGCGTAAACGTCAGCGGTTAATTGCTCAACGAGAATTATCCGATGCGTTTCTGAAAGAAAACGCGCAGCGTGATGATGTGTTTGAGACTGCATCCGGGCTGCAATATACCTGTTTGCACGATGGTGGCGGGGAAGGCTCTCCTAGCGCCGCTGATAAAGTGCGCGTGCATTACCATGGCACCCTAACGGATGGCACTTTGTTCGATAGCTCAGTAGATCGTGGTCAGCCGATTGATTTTGGGTTGCAACAAGTCATTGCCGGTTGGACCGAAGGGCTGCAATTGATGAAACCGGGCGATAAATTTCGTTTGTTTATCCCGAGTCGTCTCGCCTATGGGAACCGCTCGATGGGGCAAATTCCGGGCGGCGCTGCGCTGATTTTTGATGTTGAACTGATCGCTATCAACCCCTGAACCGAGGAACGATTCATGCCACTACTTATTACCTTGATCGCCTGTGGTGTTACCGCTTTTATGGTGCATGGCTATGTCAGCAAACAATTTGCGCAAAAGCTCAGCGATATGACTGCCCGGCTACAATCACATCAAGATGAGTTAGCGATGCTAAAGGATAAAAAATCCGGCTTGCAGCAGCAGTGTGCTGATCTCGAATATCAGCTACGTGAGGCTAAAAAAGATTTAGCCGCAGCGTCACGACAACTGCCATCGGAATAATCTGCGTGTTTTATGAGGCGGCGTTTCTGACGCCTGCTCATGTTTATTCAACAGGCTTGAAGTCTTTTAGCAATTGTTCGGTATTAAATGCTGTTTTTTGATATTCAATCCGATTCAGTACTAGCCAGTTTTTCTTGGATTTCTCTTGGATGATCAGCGGTAGCGCTTTTAAGTTATCCACGCGCATTAATCGTAGTTGGTGGATGAGCGTATCCGTGACGTAATACCAATCTGATGCTTTTATTGGATTGGTTACTTTGCGGTTATCCAGAAGGTAAGACAAGGCTTCGAGTGTCATTCTTTGATCGGAATTAATGCCGGTCGAATAGCCCTTTAATGCGCAAGCCTGATATTCATCGGCTTCGGTTTTTACCTGTTTCCATTCACATTCATACTTATCATTGAGTTTCTGATCCTTGCCTAATGGCGCTGTGACCACGTGTGTGTAGGTTTTGTTGGCGGCTGATTTTTCTGCCGTTGCGATTGTGGCGTATTGTTTTGTGGCTGTATCAAAGCTGGTTAATGAGCCTTTCTTTCGATCAAAAAATATAAAGTAGCGGTTGTTGACGATCGGGCTGGTGATCAAGATCCAATTGTGCGTGATGCTCAATGTGATCGGAGGTAATGAGCGACTACTTTTCGAGAGCTGGGAGTATTTGATAACGGATTTATCGACCTCGTTATCTATTTCTGTGTGTGTTTTTTTATGTACATCGGTCTGTTGTGCAGCGATGCATTTTGAGATGCTGACAGATAATAAAATCGTGCTGAAGAGCAGTAAAAAAAATGGTCGATACAAGCGCGGATTCATTGGTATTCCGTCTCTTAAGTAGTGGTTTTGTGCAAAAAAATCGATAGTAAACCTATCATGGACAGCACTGCTTTTAGGAAGTTTATTTTCATCCGTGCCCGCAGTTGGTTTATGTGACGCAGTCGATAAACTGTATGATTTTTGTTCAGTGGTTGGTATTTTCAGATCAGTGGTAGATCCAGCCACATATCAAAGGCGTATAATCTAAGTCATTAAAAAATAATAAAAAATAGAGGTGAAGCTATGCGCATGACAAGGATGCTGACCCTAACGACTGTATTAGCTGGAGGTGTTTTTGCACTATCCGGGTGCGTTGATAACAACGCAAATTACAGTGTTCTACAACCCTCCAACGGCCAAACTTACGTCAGTTTTTTTGGTCCTGATGATGATCCCGAGAATGCAACTGGTACACAGGAATTGCCTGAGCAAATTCGAGTCGGCTATTCGTCAAACCCTGGTTCCCTGCAAGTATTTCTTAACGGCCAACAGATCGGTAGTAAGTTTACGCTGACACCCACATTCGGTTGGGTAGCTGTCGAGGATATCAAAGAGTTCTTGGTTCAAGGAGAGAATAACCTCCTTGTCGAGCCGCTTGCATTTTTGGGTGCTGCAACCAGTCGTTTCACGTTTGATTCGCAAGGCCCTGAAATCAACTTCACGAGTGTCAGTCGCTCTGGTGGGAATGTTACGATCCAAGGTGTCGTTGATGACGGTGCAGATATCACATCGTTGGTGATTGAAACCTACAACTATGATGTTGAGGGCAGTACTGAAGCGGCAACAGGCAATAAAAAAGGCGCTAAGACTAACCGTACCGGCACATTTAATCCGGCGATTGCTGCAGATAAGAGCTTCTCCGCTGTTGTGCCCGACGATGCCGTTTTCGCGTTTACTGCCGAAGATCAATACGGCTATGTATATACCGCTGAATACTTGGCAACTGACCAGACAGTAAACCCCGTTTTTAAACTGCGTATCAATGAAACTTTGCTAGATGCCGTCAAGCCACTGGCGAATGCGCAAGGTGATAATCAATTCCTGATCAGTCGTTCTGCACTGGAACGTCGTGGTAGAGGTGCTGAAGCGGATGCAATGGAAGCTGATGGCGCAGCAGATACCAGTGTCTTGAATCTGATCAATGAAAACCATTCGGGTATTTATACAGAAATTGGTGCTGCTGAAAGCAACGCCAATAACTGCCATGAAACACCCATCGAGTTTACCTGTACTGATGCGTTTTTTATCGATGATGACTTTGGCGGAACCGTATTCAACAGAGGCACCGAATGGAGCGCTGCAGGCCCTAATCGTGGCCGTTGGCAGAACCGCTGGTTTTGTGGCTCTTATAACTGGACACCAAGCCCAGATGCCGGGCGCACAAACAAGGGTGCTGTTGAGTGTTCTTATGTCGAGATCTATTCGCTCGAAATTGAAGATCTGACGATTGGCTCTTTGGGATTGGATGAGACACAAGATTCGGTACTTGATCTCGCTTTAAACCTCAAGGATTCATCGGGAGATAACATCGGCTTGGATGTAAATCTGGGGATATACAACTGGTGGTGTGGTGAGATGGAAATCAAAACCGGGCCGACAGATAACAACTTCTTTGACGGTGATTTGTGTGATCTGGCAACAACGTCCAGTTGTAATACCAAGCGCGGCGTGAGATTGCCCTTCACTCAAAATAATTTTGCACCTGGCAATAGCTCGGGTGGTACGTCGACTCAGCGCGCACTGGTTGCGAGTCAGGTTAACCCGTCACATTGGTGTAGTTCGGAGGGTGAAACATCGGCTCTAGGCCTTGTTGGCTTAGGCGGTATTCGTGTGAAGGATAACAACACGGCGATGGGTGGAAAAATTCGTGCTCAGATCAACAATGGCGACCTGAACTTCGGTCTGTTGGATGGTTTCTCGCTCGGCTTATCCGGTGATGTACAGTTCGATGGTATTGATCTGGGGCTTATTCCTTTGGATGGTATCCTTAGTGGCTTGATTGGTTTATTGGAGCCGTTGTTCGTCGACATTACTGAATCTGTTGTGCAAAACAGTTTGACCGATTTCGATTTGGATTTTCTGTTCAGCTCCGAGTTCGGTACCTCGTTTAACTTGGGTACCCAGGCTTGGACGGTGACATCACAATGTACGCAGAATTCAAATGCTGATGATCCTTATACCTGCGGAACTCGAGGCGGAGCAGTTGATGAAGTTGATTGGTTAATGACCTATCGAGGCAACGTTAACACTGTAGAAGCGCAAACTGGCATCTCTCAAGTATTGGGTTCGCTCTACTATGAAAATGATTTGCTTGCGCCAATCAACAATTTAGAGAGCTCGACCGATAACTTTGCGATTGCGATCCATCACAATATTGTCAATCAGGCACTGGCTTCGTTTTATGAAGCAGGTTTGATGCATTTTACGATGTTGCCTGGAAGCACAGCCGGTGAACAGGGAACTCCATTGTTCCTCGGTGCGAATGCAACGGATGAATTAGGCTCTAACGGTAATACACGTGTACGCCTGATTCCGAATTCACCCGCAACGGTTGAGCTCAGTGGCGAAGAAACAACACAAGCAACGATTCGTTACACCAATGCAACGGTTAAAACTGAAACTCGCCGTGACGGTGCTTGGGATACTGACTTCACTTTGGTTGTCGATATTCAGGCCGGTGTTTTGTTGTCGCTTGACGGACAAGTGCTTGAAACCACGCTGCTCGGGTCTCCTCAGTTAGAGATCAAAGATGTTGAAACACCGGATGGTCTTGAGTTTATCGAACCTCTGATTCAACCGCTGGCTGATTTGATTACTGATGGCTTGCTGCCTCTGGTAACGAATACAGCGTTACGCCTTGACCTGACTGAGTTTGAACTTCCGTTAGAACTGTCAGATCCAACCAAAGCGCTGCAGTTATCAACGGAAGGTATCGAAGCCAACAATGGTCGACACCTGAGCTTTAGTACCGGTATTAACCTGATTGATAAGGAGTAAATCAGTTTAAACGTGAGGGAATGATCCCTCACGTCTTTGCAAATTGCTGTTTATTAATAAACAGCAATAATAAAATTCTCCACTCTTCAAACACTGCTAAGATGCGCTACAGCTGCGTTGGTTATTAGAAAACCCCTGAATTTCCTCGGCGTTATTCGCTCTAGTTATTTCAAATGCATATGCCTTTCCTTTAACATAGAGGTTAATAAGTATAACTAGCCGTCAGGTAAATCTATGAAAACCAGCAGGATCGCAGCACTCGCATGTGCTCCAGTATTAGCGTATTCGCTTTCTGGTTGTATTAACGAGGCAAACTACAGTGTCTCGCAACCATCATCTAAAACCAAATATGTCGGTATTGACGACGCTGCACCGCCAGTTGATCTCGGGCTCGGCACACTGCCGGGAGAGTTTGTTGTTAAATACGATGAAAACCCGGGCACCGTTAATATTTACCTGAACGGTAATCAAATCGAAAAACACTTCAGCTTTGGCCCAAAACAAGCCGTTGCTGACGTCTCTGCATTGTCTGATTATCTGAAGCAGGGCGAGAATATTCTCACCGTCAATCCTCTTGGTTTCGGGCCAACAACGACGTTTACGCTTGATTCAAAAGGGCCGAGTGTTGTTATTGAAACCGTTGAGTACAGTAACCCAGCGGATAAAACGACGGGTACCGTCAACATCACCGGTAAGTTGAACGACGCTTCATCCATTGATTCATTAGTGATGAAAACCGGTATGCGTGAACAGCCGTTAGGTAATGAAGTAACGGCGACCTTGGACGGAAACAATTTCAGTATCAATAACGTTGCTGTGAGCTTTAACGATCAAGGCACAGTTAAACCTTATGATTTGTTTGGATTTACCGCGCAGGATCAACACGGGTATCAGCAAGAAATCTCCTTATTAAGAAATGGCGCACCGATCGACCCGCTGATGGCGATTCGTATCGATGAGGTCATGTTGCTGCAGCTAGTTGGCTTTATTAGTGATTCTGCGAGCTGTAAAACCGGCACGGATACCAGTGGTTATGCTAGCCCGCGCGATCTTACTGAAAATGAAGTGTGTACTGGTTTTCCACCCGGAACTCCATTCCTAGACAACTTGGAGAAGTTGTCGTCAGGCATTATGCAAGACATTACCATCGAAGAAATGCATATCCAGAATATGGAGATGCGCTCATTGTCGTTTGATGAGAATGGCGATTTTGTTTTGGATCTGACAATGTACCCGCAGTCGTGGTCGGCAGCGAATGATCCGGCGAATCCAATCAACGGTCAGGTTGATAATAAGTCACAAGTAGGCGTTTACGTTATCGTTTCGCTTAAGGCATTGGGTATTCCGATTACGATGGATTTGTTTATCGAATCTGTTGATGTCAAAGCCAAAGTTGCATTCTCGATGGTAAATCGAGAGTTGACGGTAGAGGTGACACCAGCAACTGATGCAAGTGCGCTGGATATGCACGATCTGGAAATTGAAAACGGTACAGCGTTAGGTATTAATATTTCTGGCCTGTTGCAGAGTCTTATAGCCGGTGGTGGTCTGGACGGAATTATCTTGAGTACCATTCAAGGCGCGCTGGATGAGAACCTGACGTCACTGCAATTCCCGTTAACTTTTGGCAAGACGTTTGATACACCGCCTGACGCCGATGATTTTAAAATCGATATCTTACCTGAAAGTGCAGGTACCAATGCTGGTGTAGGTGATACAGCGGGTAACCTTTCAATGGATTATACCGGTGTGTTTGAGGCGTTGTCTGTCACGCCGAATGTACCGCAGACGTTAGGTTCGTACTACGTCAATGACGGTGACTTGCCGCCGGTTGCTGAAGCCGATGGCTCTGATACTTCATCTCTGGTTGTTTCTGTTAATACCAATATGATCAACCAAATGATGTTGACCATGTTTAATGCTGGCTTGATGCACATTAACGTGTTGTCGGGTGATATCACCGGTATAACACCGCATCTGGAAGTTCAGGGGAATTCGATCCCTGTTTTCTTTGGCCCCGATGGCCTAGATGATTCTATGGGTGCTGAGAATGCAACACGTACTCGTCTGATTCCTACAACGCCGCCTAACTTCCGCATGTTGGGTGAAGGTACGACGCAGGCGAATATTTCCTATGTCGGTGCAACCATGGAAGTGGATCAAAACGTTTGTAGTGGCGGCACCTGTGAATGGAAAAACCGGTTCAAAGTGAACTTGGATATCGAAGCGGGCGTAACGCTGGATTCTCGCGATGATGTGCTCTTTATGACCATTAATGGCAATCCAGCCGTTCAGATCAATAGTCTCGAAGATAACCTGGACTTGCCGTTTGGCTTAAAACTGTCGGATTCATTGGTGCAATCGGCACTGGATCTTATGCTTGCGGTCGTTGTTCCTCAGGTCGCTGAGACAGAGTTGAAAATCACTGTTTCAGAACTGTGTGCATTGGTAGATCCTGAAGCGGATGCATCCAATTGCTGGTCGAGCACAATGGAGACTGATTCCGTTTCTTCGCAAGGTGGTCACTTGTCATTCAAGATGGGCATAGATCGTGACCTCGATGGCGACGGTGTCGATGTGCTTGTTGATAACTGCCCGTTTGTTGCGAACCCAACACAAACAGATGCTGATAACAACGGTATTGGTTTAGCATGTGAGCCGGATACTGATCTCGACACTATCGTTGATGAAGCTGATAACTGTAAGTTTACTGCTTCACTGGATCAATCTGATGCTGATGGTGATGGAACAGGTAATCTATGTGACATTGATTATTTAGCTGATGATAAATGGGTACATTTGCGTAATGGTACGGGTAAATGTTTAGCGCGTAACGGTAATGGCAACGCGCCTATAGCAGCTGACTGTGCAGATACAGAAACACAGCGTTGGTATATGGAAGTCGAAGATGGCGGTAGCTACTGGAGTTTCAATAATCAGGCGAAAAATCAGCATCTGCGTTTGCGCGGTGACTGCTGTACAACAGCAAGCTCAGCCAAAGTAACCGGTGGTGATCCTGAAGGCGACGGAGGAGTAGTTGCCGAGAGTGGTAAGTTCAATTTGAAAAACAGCAACTTTGACGCACTGCCATTTGAAATTACTGCTAAGCGTTGGGTCAACAACGACTGCTTGATTATGGACGGAGACGGTGATGCTGATGCAGACAATGATTGTAATGCGGATGAGCACGAACGTAGCTGGGGCATTTTCGTTGAAGGTGAATTGCGCTACGGTCCAAAATCAGGCCTGTAAAACCACGCGTTAATCGCGCTAGGTTCTACAACTAAGATCTAAAGGGAAGGCATTAGCCTTCCCTTTTTTGTGCATAAAAAAACGCGATCGATGGATCGCGTTTTAGTATCAATAGTTAGACAGAACTAAATCGACATCAACGTGTTTGCTTATTCCAACGAATACACGCATCCAGCGTCACACCCTCACCCCCAAAGATATCCAGCGCACTGCCGATGGTTAGATCAACCTTACCGTTAGATAACGCGTGAACCTTTTCTAAGTCTGCCAGCGAGCGCGCGCCGCCCGCATATGTCATGGGTACGGTTGCGTGTTCGCCGAGTAAGGCAACTAACGCTTCATCTATACCACCTTGGAGCCCCTCGACATCGGCTGCATGAATTAAAAATTCGTCACAGTGACTAGCTAGCTGCTCCAGAGTTTCGGCGTTGACCGGTGTTTGGGTGACGGTTTGCCAGCGATTGGTGGCGATATACCAGCCGTTGTCTGCACGTCGGCAACTGAGGTCGAGTACCAGTTTGTCTTTTCCTGTGACGGCTTTGATGGCGTCGAGTTTTTCCCAAGAGAATGTATCACCATCAAAAAGATATGAGGTGACGATCACGTGTGAGGCGCCGGCTTTAAGGTATTTTTCTGCGTTTTCGGGTTTAACGCCGCCGCCAAATTGCAGGCCGTTTGGCCATGCTGATAGCGCCAGAAGTGCCTGTTCTTCGTTCCCAGGGCCGAGGGCGATGACATGGCCGCCGGTGAGTTTATTGTCGCGGTAGAGGGATGCATACCAAGCAGCATCTTTTTCACTGACAAAGTTGGTTTGGGCACCTTGATCATTAAGGCTGCCACCGACAATTTGTTTTACCTTGCCCTGGTGGAGGTCGATACATGGGCGAAAAGACGTCAAAGCTATTCTCCGGAACGCGTCGTTTTAGCGAAAACGCGATTATACCTGAATTTGGTGGTTACGGATTCACGCTCGGTGAAGAGGGGGGGCTGTACAAAAAAGTCATGGGGGTAATTGGGGCGGTGCCGAAAATAATCGAGTGATGATATGAAGATTAAGTGTCTGTGGGTAACAGTAATCGGGAGTAGAGTAAGAAACAGGAGGATGATACTGAGAGAGATTTGTAGATTGGTGCAGAGTGATAGAAAGTAAAGCATCCATGCTTTAATACACAATCCTTCGTGTGCCGCGCAGCAAAGATTACGCGGATCGCTATATATTCGCCTACCCCAAATGGGGGGTACATATTCAAAAAATGCATAAAGCACGGAAATTAATTGCAAATTGTTCGCAGAATAACCAGTCAATAAGAGTCCGGGTAACAAAAAGTTACCTAGATTCTTATCGAGACTGCTAGGGTTAAGCCATTAGGCTTTTTTGTTTGGGGTTGCCCAAAGATCATACTCATCAGCATGGGTAATGGTTACGTCAACAAAGTCACCCGGCTGGGCGTCATGAAAATCGTTGAGGTAAACCATACCGTCGATATTTGGAGCATCGGCGGCGGAGCGGGCGATTGCTCCGTCGTTGTCGATTTCATCGACCAACACTGTCATGGATTTGCCAATTTTTGCCTGCAACTTGTCAGCGCTGATCGCTTGCTGTACCTGCATAAAACGCTCCCAGCGCTCTTGTTGCAGCTCGGGGGCGACGTGGTTAGGCAGTGCATTAGCCTTAGCGCCGTCAACAGGGCTGTACTTGAAGCAACCGACACGATCGAGTTGTGCCTCCTGCAGCCAATCCAGCAGAATTTCAAAATCCTGATCTGTTTCACCGGGGAAGCCCACCACAAATGTCGATCGAAGGTTGATGTCTGGCGCGATAGAGCGCCACTTGTGAATACGTTCTAGCGTGTTTTCTGCATGGGCTGGTCGTTTCATCATTTTTAACACGCTCGGGCTGGCGTGTTGAAACGGAATATCCAGATACGGCAGGATCTTGCCTTCGGCCATTAGTGGGATGATTTCATCCACGTGTGGATAGGGGTATACATAGTGCAAGCGTACCCAGGCATCTAAGGTGCTGAGCTGTTCACACAATTCGAGCATGCGGGTTTTAACCGGTTTGCCGTCCCAAAAGTCCATCCGGTATTTGGTGTCGACACCATAGGCACTGGTGTCTTGTGAAATCACCAGCAATTCACGGGTACCTGCGTCAACTAGCCGTTTAGCTTCATCCAATACGCTGCCGATGGGGCGGCTGACCAGTTTGCCGCGCATGGCCGGAATAATGCAGAAGGTGCAGGCGTGGTTGCAGCCCTCAGAAATTTTCAGGTAGGAGTAGTGCCGCGGCGTCAGTTTGACACCTTGTGGCGGCACCAAGTCAGTAAATGGGTTGTGGTCTTTAACCGGAGGTACCCAATTGTGTACTGCCTCCATCACTTCTTCGTAAGCTTGGGGGCCGGTCACGGCCAGAATATCCGGATTTTGTTCACGAATGACTTCTGCATCGCGCCCCTTACCCATGCAACCGGTCACGATAACTTTGCCGTTTTCGGTCATCGCCTCATTGATGGCATCGAGCGATTCTTTCTTGGCATCGTCGATAAATCCACAGGTATTGACGACGACGACATCAGCGTCGTTGTAGGTGTTAACCACATCGTAGCCATCCAGCTTCAGCTGGGTCAGAATGCGTTCGGAGTCGACGAGAGCTTTCGGGCAGCCGAGGCTGACAAAACCGACTTTACCGTTGGAATTTTTATCGTTGGTCATGAACCAATGTGTCTCTTTGCGGGGATGTTTGAGCGATTAAACCGATCAACTGGCAGAGTGGCTTTCAGGTATCTATCTGATATTGCCAGTCTGCAAAATGACGGGGTTGCACACGGAGTTACACTGAAATTCGGAACCTGCGTGTATCAACCATGGGACATTTCAATCGGTTGTTTGTTGGGCAGGGCGTTGACTGTGTATAGAAGATGCCGATTCTAGCCTAAAGCAGCGATGAAGACTAATCCCCGCGTCGATCAGATGGTCGCGACGATGTATGGGCTAATGCGGAGCGAGAAAGCCCTTATCTCCATTGGAGGGTGAACGTGCTCAGTTTCATCCTGTTTTGCGGCAGTGCCGCGGCATTCAGCCCGGAGATAAGGGCAAAACGGAGCCTTTGATTCGACTCCCTGCCGGCGCCTGCATATTAGCGTGTGCAGCGCAGCAGTGTCACAGCCTGTTGTTTAAGGCTGTGTTAACAGTTACTGCGGTGTTTCTTCACCGTCAGCTTTTTCGGCAACTTCTACGACAGGCTTTTCAGCTTCTGCGGGTTCTTCAGCGTGAACACCGGCGATGGATAAAAGACCTGCCAGAATAAGTGCGGCTTGCGTTTTCATGGGTTTGTCCCCTTAAAATAGGATTAGGTATTTATTATTTTGTTTTACCTACGACACAGAAGCCGCAACAGCGTTGCTGGGCCAAACCTAACATCCATACTGAGTTTTACTGTGCATAGAAAAGGTACCATAAAAACGAAGGCGAAATAGACCGCTGACAAGAACCATTTGTTATTAATTTGTGATATTTATAACGTCGTTCACAGGTTGGTCTATGTGGGGGCTGTATTTGCTATCCCTCAGTCGTTAAGTGCATTGTTATGGTGCGAAAAACGGTGGTTGTCAGGGTAGGGGTAGACGCTCTGAACATCACCGGCGATGATGTTTTCTTGTAGTAGTTTCCAGTAATCCGCATCGTATAAATCCCGGTGAAATTTCTCAAAGCTATGGCGTGCTTTTTTGTGCCCGGATAAAAATATGCGAAACTCCTCCGGAAATATATCCTCGGGTGCGATGGAGTACCAAGGTTGATCGCTCATGGCTTGTTCTTCCGTCTTCGGCTCGGGTATTTTGCGGAAGTTACACTCGGTTAGCAGGCAGACCTCATCGTAATCATAAAAAACCACGCGGCCGTGGCGCGTCACTCCGAAATTTTTTAATAGCATATCGCCGGCAAAGATATTTGCCGCTGCCAGTTCTTTAATCGCCATGCCATATTCCTGCATGATGCGGTCGGTTTCTTCCTCGTCGATTTGATTTAAATACATGTTCAGTGGAATCATTTTACGTTCGATGTAAACGTGTTTGAGGATGAGTGCGTTGCCGCGAGATTCGATCAGCGACGGTACTTCCTTTTCGAGTTCTTGCATCAGTTCGTCTGAGAATTTTCGGCGATCAAAAACCAAATTTGAAAACTCTTGGGTATCCGCCATGCGGCCCACCCGATCCCAACGTTTTACCAATCGGTATTTGCTGCGAACCTGCTCGCGTGTCATATCTTTGGGCGGGGTAAACCGTTGTTTGATGATTTTATAAACATAGTCAAACGAGGGCAGCGTAAACACCAGCATCACCATGCCGCGAATACCCGGCGCAATCTCATATTCGTCGCTGGCTTGTTGGGTATGTGCCACGGCTTTACGCACGAAATCGGTTTTGGCATGTTTACCAAAGCCGAGTAACGAATAGAGCTCGAACGTTTGTTTGCGCGGCATGATGGTGGATAAAAACTGCACGTACAGACCGGGGCTTAGGGCATCCACCATGAAATAGCTACGGGTGAAACTGAATATGCGGCTCACCAGATCTTCGTCGAACAATACCGTATCGACATAAATACTCCCTTGTTCGTTATTCTGAAAAACAACAACAAACGGGCGGATCGCATCACCAATAAAAACACGGCCAACCAAATAGGCTGCCTTGTTGCGATAAAACAAGGAGTCGAGAAATTGTGCCGCTGTGACGCGCTCGCCAGGCGCCAGTCGTTTGATAAGTTCGTAGTGAATGGTATGCACGATATGACGAGTATCACGTTCGATGTTTTCATAGGGCAAGCGGAAACTCAGATCATTGAGAACCTCTCGAACGGAATCCTGTAGGCCGACATTCAGTGGGTAGTCACGCAGGATTGTCGACATATCCGGTTCGTTTGTGGGCAGCCCAGGGTTGCTGACAAAGGCAAAGGCATCACGGATATTTCTGTGATCAAACATCAGGCAATAGACGGAATTAAAAAACGTCTGCAGGATATCTTCGTTGGCATCCCCTGCGCATTTTCGCTGATAGGCGATCTTGGCGTGTCGCCACAAATCCGGGCTGTTAACCTCGTCTTGCGCAATCATAGCGATGAGATCAGCAACCGAACGTATGCAACGTTTATACACATCAAGACGTGAGTGCATCGCCGTATGCACGGATATCCAGTCAGCGGTTTCGAAGCGGGCTTGAGCACCCAGTGTGATATTTTGAAATTCGCAGAAAAACGCGCCGAAGCCGTTGTAGATCGCCTGTGAAATTCTATCGCCGGTGCTTTTGCCCATGGAGCCTCCCCTGAGGTGTATTGGTCATTGTGACAGCTAATAAATAGTCAGGATTTATCCGTAAAAATATCAGCGAGAAGATCGATAACATCTGGTTGCAGTGTGGATATCATCAGCGTATCGACGAGCCCTTTATCACCCGCTTCGATCCATGCTTCAGCGCGCTCACGGATGCGTTTTTCAGGGCCAACCAATGCCACTTCATCAACTAGCGCATCGGGAACCGCTTTCACGGCTTCGTCTTTCTTGCCGGCGAGATAGAGTTCTTGCACGCGCAAAGCTTCTTCTTCGTAGCCGAGTGTGCTTGCGTAGGTCGTATAGAAGTTCTTACCCTTGGCACCCATGCCACCGATGTAAAGTGCCATGAAGTGTTTGACGGTCATGCGGCACGCATCAACATCATCGCCTAGCACGACACTGAGGCCGGGGACGTTGGCGAAATTCGCTAGCGTTTTGCCTTCTAGTCCGCGATCGAAACCTTTTTGATAATGGGGCAGGAGGGTTGTTTCGAATTTTTCCGGGCTCATCCAGATCGGAAATACGCCGTCGGCGACTTCGGCGGCGCAAGCCAATCCGGCTGGCGTAATTGATGCGGTATAGATCGGAATCTCAGTATCAGCTTGCAGGATAGATTTCAGGGGTTTCCCCAAGCCTGTGGCACCTTCAATGCGGGTGGGTAGCTGGTAAACCTCACCATCAAAAGTTACCGGGCCTTCACGCGCCATGATCTCCCGCATAATTTGGATATATTCGCGGGTACGCGTCACGGGTTTGTTATAGGGGATCCCGTGCCAGCCTTCGACAACTTGAGGGCCCGATGCCCCGAGGCCTGCAATAAAACGACCACCAGAAAGTTGTGAGAGGGTCATAGCCGTCATTGCGGCCATCGCGGGTGTGCGTGCGGGAATTTGCATGATACAGGTACCAACACGAATGCGCGTCGTGTGCGCCAGAATCCAGGTTGCAGGCGTCACTGCATCGCTGCCATAGGCTTCGGCCGTCCAGACGGAATCGTACCCGAGTGACTCGGCATGGCGAATCAGATCGATCGGGATATTCAGTGTTTTGCCAGAGTAACCGAGCATCAAACCGAGTTTAACCATGGTGGATCCTTGAGAGTATCATTGGTGATGTTGACTCAGCGTGCCATTGGCACAGAGTGTTAGCATTGGCTGGGTATAATGGAGTTTTCGTCTGTGGCAAACTGAAAAACAGCTTGCGATACGTTTACTGCTGCACCCATATACTGCTTTTTAAACAGCGGCTCTGTTTCGCTGAATACGTCGTGTGCTACATAGTCAAAATATAGTCAATAAAGCGGTTACTTGTTGAGCGCACGCAGCATCCAAGCGGCTTTTTCATGGACCCCCATACGATCAGATGCCAACGACAGTGTTGATTCATCGTCTTCTTCAGAAGCAACCTTGAGAACTTTTCGGCAGGTTTTTACCACCTGTTCATTACCAACGGTCAGCAGGTCAATCATTTCTTCGGCTGATGGATAGCCCTCGGTATCTTTGATATTGGTGAGCTTGGCAAAGGCTTTATAGGTGCCAGGAGCGGGTTCATCCAACGTACGGATGCGCTCTGCAATGTCGTCGACCGCAAGCCAGAGCTCGTTGTATTGCTCTTCGAACATCAAGTGCAGTTCACGAAAGCGCGGCCCTGTTACATTCCAATGGAAATTATGGGTTTGAAGATAGAGTGTGTAGGTGTCGGCGAGTAAAACCTTGAGAGCTTCGGTAATCGCCTTACGGCCTTTTTTGCTGATGCCAATGTTAATCTGTGTCATGCAGTACCTCGTCTGTCGGTGCGGAATCCTAGGTGTTCACGTTTTTTCGACTAGTAATCACGCAGATGATTCGAGTGTGCAGACAGGTTTTGATGAATTCTTGCGGGGTTATCAGGATGGCAGAGAGGGTGAAAGTCAGTGGGTAGAATGGAAATTGAAAGCAGGCGTTACATATACTTAGCCTGCTTTCAGCATAGAAATTAACTCAATGCTGCGAGAATGGCTTCAGCCGTTGATTTTTCCAAGCCTTTTTCGTCGATAGCGAGGTGTTCAACCTGGCCATTATCAACAATCATGGCATACCGCTTTGAGCGAGTGCCCATACCAAACCCACTGCCGTCGAGTGTTAAACCCAGAGCTTGAGCGAAGGTTGCGTTGCCGTCAGCCAGCATGGTGATGTGCTCAGCATTGGAGGCTTTGCCCCAAGCGTCCATCACAAATACATCGTTTACCGAGGTACAAACAACGGTATCAACACCTTTTGCTTTGATGTCGTCAACACTCACGACAAAGCCTGGTAAATGGGCGGCTGAACAGGTCGGTGTAAATGCACCCGGGACGGCGAAAATAACGACTTTTTTGCCGTCGAACAACCCGGCGGATGTGACTTCTTTTGGGCCGTCTGCGGTCATGGTTTTGAATGTGGCGCTAGGGATACGGTCGCCGACTTGAATGCTCATAGGGGAATCCTTAATTTAGGTTGGTGGTAACTAGCGGTAAAAAAGAAGCCGTCAATATAGATCGATTGCTGTTACCGAGACAATGGTTTGCGCGATATGTTTTACGTTCGCTGCTCCGTCGTCGCTGTGTCAGCGGGAGTGGCTGCATAGTTTTTTGTAGCGAGGCCGGGTATATAGTGGGCGTTGGAGTACGTTGCTGGGTGTTACGTCGATATCGATGTTGTGTGAGAAACTTTAATTGAAACCGATTCGAGAACGCGCGAAACCTTTTCTCATGGCCCGGAGTCACAGAAATCACGATGCTTCAGAGCAAAAAAATGCGCTTTTGAGTGGGTTCTGGCGTGCTGTACTTGCTTTGCACTGCCAACCTTTCTAACATGTGCCGTTTTGTTTCTGTTACCCAAGCCCGGTTCGATCGGGTGAAATCCGTGAGGACATCATGATGAACGCAGCAGCTGATGCGCAAACCCTTCCGTTGATTATGACGCAGGCCGCCGTTACCTATGGCGATAAAGTGGCTATAAAGGAAGGTGATAACGAAATCACCTATGCGCAACTCAATGATCTGCGTTGGCAAGCAGCCAAGGCCTTCGTGGCTTCGGGCATCGAAAAAGGCGATCGTATCGCTGTGTGGGCACCCAACGTGAGCCCTTGGATTATTGCAAGCCTTGGCCTTGAAAGTATTGGCGCAGTTTTAGTGCCTCTGAATACACGGATGAAAGGCTCGGAAGCGGCAGACCTGATCAATCGCAGTGGTGCCAAAATGGTATTTACTCTTGATACTTTTCAGTCGGGCCCGAAGTCTGTGATCAACTATCTCGACATGCTTAAACAGCAAGATTTGCCGGGTTGTAACGAAATCGTATTGTTTGAAGATGCTGCTGATGGCGCAACGTCATGGGATGCATTTCTGACACGCGGCGATAATGTTGAGCAAAGCGCCGTTGAAGCCATGGCGGCGAATGTATCTCCAGACGATACGATGGATATGCTGTTTACATCCGGCACCACGGGTAAGCCAAAGGGCGTCATGTGTGCACACGGTCAGAATATTCGAACCATCACAACTTGGGCGGATACCAACGGCCTGAATGACAGTGATAACTACCTGATCATTAATCCGTTTTTCCATAGTTTTGGTTACAAAGCCGGTTGGTTAGCCGCCATCATTAAAGGCGCGCGGATGTTTCCGGTGCTGACATTTGATCTGGATGCCGTTTTGCAGCAGATTCATGATGATCAAATCACCATGCTGCCTGGGCCTCCGACTATCTATCAGTCGATTCTTGCGCACCCACGTCGTGCAGAATACGACCTGTCGAGCCTGCGTCTTGCGGTAACCGGTGCAGCACCGGTGCCTGTTGAACTGGTTAATCGCATGCGTAATGAGCTGAATTTCGAAACCGTGGTCACTGCCTATGGCCTTACTGAGACGTGCGGTTTTGTATCGATCTGTCGCCCTGATGACCCAGCGGAAATTATATCTGGATCTTCTGGTCGCGCGATGGATGGTATCGAAGTGAAAATTGTTGATGGTCAAGGCGATGATATGCCGGAAGGTGAAGCCGGCGAAATCTGGGTTCGCGGCTACAACGTCATGAAAGGCTATTTTGACAACGATCAAGCAACGGAAGAAACCATCACCGCTGACGGTTGGCTGAAAACAGGTGATGTTGGCACGATGGACGCCAACGGCTACATCGATATCACCGATCGCATGAAGGATATGTACATTTCAGGCGGTTTTAACGTATATCCGGCTGAGATTGAGAGCGCTATCTGCAATATTGATGGTGTTGTTCAGGCGGCGGTTGTGGGTGTGGCTGATGAACGTATGGGCGAAGTGGGCAAGGTATTTATAGTGAAGAAGGCTGATAGCCCGTTAACCGAGCAAGATGTGGTTGGCTACTGCAAAGCGAATATTGCTAACTATAAAGTGCCTCGTTTTGTCGAATTTTTGGAGGCGATGCCAATGAATGCATCCGGTAAAATCCTCAAAACAGAACTACGCAGCGCTTAATTTCGCGATAATTCGCAAAATTTCAGTAATGAGTATTTAGTATTTGACATGCTTGAAGGCCGACAGTGACGTCGGCTTTTTTTATGCCTGTATTTTTGTCATGATGGCGATCTTACAATTCACTGAGCAGAAATTGAATCATGAGTAAATCTGTTTTGCTAACGGGCGCGTTTGGCAACTTGGGATGTTATGTCCTTGATGCCCTGTTGAAGAAAGGCTATCAGGTCACGTGTTTCGATCTGGCGTCCAAGCCTGCGCAAGAAGCCGCTAAACGTTATGAAGGTCATGTCGAAGAAATTGTCTGGGGTGATATTCGTGACCAGGCGCTGATGGCATCTTTGCTAGTGAAGAAGGACGCTGTGATTCACTTGGCTGCACTGATTCCACCAGCCACGGATGATCTGCCGAAACTGGCCTGGGAAGTAAACGTAGATGCCACTAAACAGTTGCTGGAAGCCATTCAAAAGCTTAATACCTCTCCGGTGTTTATCTTCACTTCCTCATTCACCGTTTTTGGTGAACAGACTATTGATTCAACAGTGAAAAAAGCGTCCGATCCTGTTGCGCCGATGGACAACTACACAGAGCAGAAAGTCGCTTGTGAGGCCGCCATTGTTGAGCACACCAAGCCTTGGATGATTTTCCGTGTGGGTGTATCGATTGATGCGGATATCAAAATTGCAGATAAGCGTCTGGTGCGTCAGATGTTTGATACCCGAGCGGATAATTGCCTTGAATATATTCACCCACGTGACGTAGCACTGGCGTTGGCCAATGGCGTTGAACGTGAAGAAGCTTGGCACCGTATTCACTTGGGTGGTGGCGGTAAAAGCTGTCAGGTTCGTCAGCGTGATCTGGTTGCGACCATTATGGGAGCGGCAGGGTTTACCTTCGCTGATAATGAAATGGGTAAATCCAACTACTACACACATTGGATGGATACTGAATTATCGCAAGAAATCCTCGAATTTCAGACCACTAGCTGGGCCGATTTCGAAGCCGATATTCAGCATAAATTCCGTTTCATCAAACCCTTTGTGAAGCCGATTCAGTGGATTGCTAAGCCGGCGTTCCGCGCATTTTTTGGCATTCCGAATTACGCCAAGCGTTAATCCTTTTGTTTGTGATGGCTCCCTGTTTTTGCAGGGATTGCTATCGAGCGCTGCTCACTGAAAGCTGAGCAGCGTCTGTTGATTGCCCTTTCTCTAATGCTCACTGATGGCCTTGGCTAACGTATTTTCTAAGCACGTTCTTGTTAGTGCGATGTCAATATTCCTCCAAACTGAATTACGTCTCTGATCAAGATATTTACCCCACACAGTCATACTGTTAAGGTCGATGTTTTGCCTGTGGTTTACGAATAATGAAAGTTGCACTGAATATCTTAGTGGCCTTTGTTTTGATGTACTGGCCGATTGTGCTGATGATGTCGCCAATGATGTTTGATGCACCGGGCTCTCAGAATAAAAGAGATGTTGTACTCACCGTTACTCTTGTTCTTTGCTATCCGATTATTATTTTTGCGCTCTATTGGTTATTTGGCTTACATTTTTTTGGTGTGGCGCCAGACAAAGCACTGCTGGTTGCGAGTGTGGTGGTTATCAGTGCAATTTTATTTTTTGGTTACGGTAAATTGCTGATGTATAGCTTTCGAGGCATTGCAACCAGCGGTTACTCAATCGCCAAGGGGCAAGTGTATTTTGATGGCTTGGCTATCGACGCCGATGCTGACAGTTTTAAACCGCTGGTTCAGGGAGATTCAGATCGGTTTGTGTATGCAGCTGATAAAAATCATGTTTTCTATGCGGGTAAGGCACTCAAGATTGAAGACCCTACGACATTTCGGCCATTAAACAATGATGATCAAACGGGCGATGGGTATCTCGCAGGGAGTGATGAGTATTGGACGGACGGAACGTCAGTGTTTCTCGCAGGCCGTGCTTTGGAAGGCGCGACTCCCCATGGCTTTAGCGTTGCAGACGATATTTTCTCCGGTCCGTTTGCGTATTGGCACTCAGAGAGCGCATCTTATGTGTACTTCGCGGGAGAGATTCTGCCGAGTGTTGATGCTAACACGCATCAAGTGTTGCACGGCCATATCAGTAAAGATGCGCAACATATCTATAACGGCGCTGAGCTCATACTGCCAGAGGCTGATGCGATGTCTTTTTCGTTATTAGAGAATGATACAACGATTGGTATCGATGATCAGGCCGTTTACAATGTGCTGTATCGACAATCGGGCAAGATTGAAGGTGCTGATCCAGCCTCAATAGTTGCCTTTGATCGGGGTTATTTAAAAGACGCTAAGCGTGTTTACTATCGCCAGCAATGGGATCCGGTCGAGGTATTGTCGGGTGCAGATCCACAAACCTTTGAAGTCACAGGTTGGGTTGAAGCAACAGACTCTGAGGCGCGTGATGCCAATAACCTCTACCGTGATGGTAAAGTCGTTGGGCCAAACACGCCCGACAAATGAGCCGGCCGTGCTTGGTTGTGAAAATCACGAGCGACGAAATACTACGATATCTCTGATAATCGCTTCGCTCATGCGATGCGGGGCTGCAAATGGCTCTGCATGGAGGCCGCGAGCAGCGAAACACTCTATCAATTTGGCGCGTTTAGGTTGGTAACTGTTAAATGCCAACACGATAGCCCCGTCAGGTTTTAGGCAGTTGGCCCAGCCGTCTGCACACTCTTCTAACACTGCCAGTGGGTTGCGAGTGTTTGCAGTTGTGAAATGCTGAACACCATAGGGTAGGTCGCTGATGATGAGATTGAATTTTTCATCTTTCAATAGCTCGGCAGCTTCCCTTGCATCGCCATGAATCACGCGCATGCCAGCGTCTTCTGCCTGAAAGTCGAGGAACTTACCCTTACCTTGTTTATTCGCCTTACCCACAAACCCTGTTTGTAGCTGGTGTTTCTGGCGGTGCAGTTTGGTCCACTTTTTCAGTGACTGCTGCAGGTCCTGTAAGGCTTTTGGATCTTGCTCTATACCTTTTGAGCGCATGCCATAACGCATCCCCCATAACAGTGTTGTTGCGCGACCACACATAGGGTCGAGCAATTTAAGTGTCTCAGGGGCACTATCGGGCATATGTGCAAGACCGATATTCAGTAACAACTGCGTTAACATTTCATTGGTTTTGCCTTTGTATTTGGCACCAACGACAAAATCTTCATGCAAGCGAAACCCGGCATCACTTGCGAGGGGCTGAAATCCGCCATCACATCGTTCGAATATACCTTGAGCAAAAGATAGGCGCATGGCCTTTTGAATATCATCGTCGTTCAGAGTTGCCTCTAGAAAGTCGAATGTACCTATCCGTTGATGAGTAAAGGCTGTGTCTGTGAAGATGGCATCACACTCGGCTTGAGCGACAGTCAGGTAGTCGGCGAAATATGCGCTTTTGGCAAGGGGAGAAATCAGCAGGGATATGTCTTTCATGGTCATGTCGTCAGAGGTGTTGAGCGCTCATTATACGACGTAGCAGGAGGACATAAAAAGCCCCGTATAGAACGGGGCTTAGGTTATTGAAACGATGGTGGGTACGTTGTGATCAGGCGATATGTGCGTAGTTGATCAGGAAGTCCATATTGTGCTCAACCAATGCGGCAATGGTCAGTGCCGGGTTAGCGCAGCCGGCAGAACCATGCAGTAGCGAACCGTCGGCGACGATGAGTCCGCGGTAGCCTTTGACACGGCCGAAGCGGTCGGTGGCTTTACCGATCGGCATGCCGCCGAGTGGGTGATAGGTCGTATCAATTGTAGGCAGCGGAATCTGTTGGCCGCCCACGGTCGCGTTGACTTTGTCCATCACCAAGCGGCCGGCTTCAATAGATTGCGTTTCCGCATCTTCGGGCCAGAGAATCTGTAGCTCGTCGGTTTTAACCTTGTAACGTAAACGCCCAAGCCGATCAGGAACGGTCATGATCAAATGGTTTAAGCCGCTGAATGGGAACAAACCCGGGCCAGGTGCATGTTGAACAGTGACTGGTTTGATCGGGTTGTCGAGATCAAACACTGTCATACTGATTGGGCCACCTTGATCGCCAATGTTATCTTGCTCTGCTGTCGCACGAAGATAGAGTTTATCGCCGTTGTTGCCCCATTTTTTGCCAACCCAACGGTTTAGGCGCCAGAGGCTGCCGGTGCGTTTTGCTTTGAGCATTAGCTTGGTGGTATTCATTGAACCTGCTGCCATGATGACCAAGTCAGATTGCAGTGTTTCGGTATCGATCACATTGCCTTCGTCATCCAACTTTTCAACATGTACACAATAGCCGCCGCGATAATCTTCTTCGATATTAGCGACCTGATGGAGTGCGCGGATTTCGCATTTTCCGGTTTCTTGTGCGTATTTTAGGTAGTTTTTACTGAGGGTATTTTTGGCGTTGGAGTTGCATAAGTTGAATTCGCCGATGCTAGCCGCGGGTATTTCTTCGCCGGTTAATTCTTTGCGTATGATATCCCAGTCATGACCAGCAAAACCACGCTCGACTTCAAAGCCGCTGGCTTCCATATTATTGGTGTAGTTGCGCATCGCGGTATATGGTGAGCTTGCCAGAATGTCGTCGGGAATTTGCCCTGCATTCATCATTTGGCGCACGAGTGGATAATAATATTGGTCAAACAAGTCGTAATTAACGAAACGCGGGAAGGCGTCTTCAAACGGTTTTTGTTTAGGTTGGAGGAGCGAACCACCGTAAACCAGTGAGCCACCGCCGACGCCAGAGCCAACCAGCGTCGCAATACGTTCACTTTCAAATCGCTCAATCAAACCGGTGTATTTCGGTAAAGATGTACCGGTGTTAGGGTCAATGCCTTGTAGCCAGCTGGTGCGTGCGTCAGGCTGCTTGATGGTTGGAAAGATGCCCGGAAACGGGTTGTCGCTTTCTTTATCCCAGAATCGGCCGCGTTCGAGAACTAAGGTCTCGACGCCTTTTTCGGCCAGTCGCAGAGCGGAAACTGCACCGCCAAAACCACTGCCGATAATAATGGCTTTGCGTGGGCGACGACGATGAGCCAGTGCCGGGGCAGCGCCTGCTGCCGCGGTTGTTACTGCGCCGGCTTTGATAAAGCTACGGCGAGAGATTTTATTATTGTCCATTCTATACACCCTGTAATTGTCTGAAATTAGCAAATCAATCGAATGGGGCTCTCAGCGCCATCGTCAAGGTTCTATGAGACTATATAATAGTGTTAGGCTTGTACCAATGGCTTGAGCGCAGAGATTTTTTGTTTTCTGAAGAAAGAATATAAAGCTAAAAAAAATGCGGAAAGTGGAATAAGAAAGCGCGTAATTGGAGGCGCTTTCTTAGTGGTTATATTCCGTTTCTCATGCAAACGGATGAGTGACTTATGTTGGTTTTATGATTAGTTAAGATTTATTTTAATCGTTAGTGTTTTTTAGCACTTGGCGGGCATAAGCTTCGAATTTAGGATCGAGCAAGCGCACATCGACATCAATTTCAGCCTGCAGCGTTTTCAAAATAGTCTGCATCACAGTGATGCGTGCGTGCTTTTTGTTGTTTGCTGGTATCACATGCCAGGGGGCATATTCGGTGGATGTCAGTTTTAACATGTCTTCGAATGCCAGTATGTATTCATCCCAAAAGGCACGAGAATCGATATCCGCGCGGGTGATTTTCCAGCGCTTTTCCGGGTTATCTAAGCGTTTGATAAAACGTTTTCGCTGTTCGTCTTTCTCAATAAACAGGAAAAATTTCAAAAATATAATACCGTCGGCTGTCAGCATCCGTTCGAAGTGATTTAACTCATTATAAGCGCGTTCCCAATCCGGCTTGGGGGTGAGGCCTTCGACGCGTTCAACCAATACACGTCCATACCAAGAGCGATCAAAGATGGTGATGTTGCCTTTCGATGGCAGCTTCTCCATAAAGCGCTGTAGGTAGTGTTTGTTAAGCTCGGTTGGCGTTGGCGCGCCGATGGCATTCACTCGGTAATGGTGTGGATCCATGTAATTGACGATGCGATCGATGGTGCCACCTTTACCTGCAGCATCGATACCTTCGAATAAGATAATCACGCGTCTATTGCTTTGAACAACGCCATGTTGCGCATGCATGAGTGCTAATTGAAGGTCGGTCAACTGTTCGTCATAGTCTTGCTGATCGAGTTTCGGGAATTCCATGGATTCGAGTTTCATCATCGGGCTCGCTGTGACAGTCGTAGCTCCAGTATAAGTGGCGTTGGCTAGGTGTCACAACGATTGTGTATTGAATCCATACTTAGGATGATTTTCACCGCCGGTTTGCTGTACGCTTGCGCTACCGATCTCATCTGTGGGATCTGAACCGAATCAGGAATTCTTCATGCCCAATTCAACCGCTGTGTTCACTCGCGGATCCATCATGAACCACATTGTGGTCATGGCTAGTACTAATGCCTTGGGATTGTTGTCGCTGTTTCTTGTCGATCTGGTGGATATGTACTTTTTGAGCCTGCTCGGGCAGGAAACGTTGGCGGCGGCGGTGGGTTTTGCCGGCACCTTGTTGTTCTTTCTCACGGCGCTATCGATTGGTCTGCAGATCGGTGTCAGCGCTTTGGTCGCTCGAGCCGAAGGGCGACGGGATCGCGAGAGCGCCCGAATCATCTGTGCTAATGGTGTGTTGTTGTCGTTTGTTACTGCGTTGGTGGTGAGCATGGGCGCTTTTATTTATGTGAAACCGCTATTGATGTTTCTCGGAGCAAAAGGCCAAACGCTGAGTTATGCGCTCGAATTTTCGGTGATATTGCTGCCCAGTACAGCGGTGTTGTCTGTTGCTATGGTACTGGCTGCAGTGCTTCGTGCGTTGGGTAATGCGCGTTACTCAACATTGGCGATTGTTGCCGGTAGTGCCGTTAATGCGGTGCTCGATCCTTTGTTTATTTTTGTTTTTGGCTGGGGAATCGAAGGTGCTGCAGCGGCCTCCGTGGCTGCCCGATTTTCAATTCTAATCATTGCCGTGGTTGCGTTACAGCGTCGGTATCAATTTTTACAGTGGCCGGATTTATCGCGTTTCAAGGTGGATGTTGTTGCCATTGGCGCGGTCGCTGGCCCCGCTGTTTTAACCAACCTGGCAACGCCAATTGGTAGTACTTATGTTATGAAGGAAGTCGCAAGCTTTGGTACGGACGCTGTTGCCGCCGCCGCAATTATTGGGCGGATTGTTCCTGTGGCATTTGCCGGGTTGTTTGCGTTATCCGGCGCTATTGGGCCGATTGTTGCGCAAAATGCCAGCGCGATGCGAATCGAGCGTGTCAAATCGACGTTTTCTGGTGCCGGTATCGTTACGGTGGGTTATTGCCTAGTTATTTGGGGGGCACTCACGTTTTTGCATGAGCCGCTCAACAGTTTGTTCAGTGCGAGCCCGCAAGCGGCAGAATTGATTACTCAATTCTGTTTATATCTGAGCCCTTTGTATGTATTCAGTGGCCTTCTCTTTATTGCCAATGCGTGTTTCAACAACCTGCACAAAGCGTATATCGCGACACTGTTTAATTTTTCCCGCGCCTTGTTGGGAACTATCCCATTGGTATTCTTATTGGCCCCTAAATATGGTGCTATTGGTGTTCTTGCCGGAGAACTTCTTGGCAGTGTTATCTTTGGCACGCTGGCATTTATCGTACTGTGGGTTAGGAGCCCTGGCTGGATTGAGGTACCTAGTGATGCGCCAACGGATGTGGGATCAGCGCCTGTGAATCCGCTGAGTTCACAGCAATGTCAGCTTGGGCAGGAATGTGAAGTGCTTCCTGCAAGCGATGCTGTGGTTGAAACGCCGGTGAAGTAGGTCGATGCGATGCCGGTATTGGTGGGTGTTCCATTTAGCTTTGACTGCAAGTGCAATGGCTTGGAGTCTATGTTGATTGGGGGTGATTGCTTATCTAACAGGCATAAAAAAGGCCCGGTGAAGGGCCTTTGCGATGGCATGAATAGACGAAGCGCTATTAATCTTTGATGATGAACAGTACGGTGACTGACTCGTCAACCATGCTCGAATTTACATATCCGATGGCATTCTTACGATTGGCAACTTCATGCAGTATTTGCTCTTCTGTATCCATGGTGCGCGGTGGCTTGCCTTTGGATGAAAACAGCATTCGCGCCCAATAGGCGTTTAATGTTGATGGGGTTTTACGTAGCACTCGGTCAACAAAAACGTTCCAGTCTTTACTCGTAGACGGCAAGTCGTAAGCACGAATCTCTTCGCCGTCGTTAAAACTTTTAAGCTTGCCTAGGTAGGCACTACGAACTTGTTTCTCGTTCAGTTGCGATGTGTTGGCCGGGTTTTTAATAACGGCAATATCTGCATAAGCAGGTAACGTCAGCATGCCCATTGCCAAACCAAGTAACCAATGTTTCGATATTGATAATTTCACGCGCATGCCTCCTTAAAATACCAAGTCGAGACTGAAGCGAACAGCCTGCGGGTATACGGTGAATCTTTCTGTACCAAGATCATTGTACTTCTCTCGATCTTGAATAACATACTCAAACTTGGTTGCTGCCATTGGGTGGAAATCCCACCGGGCCCCCAAGGTATAGGTATTTTCTTGTTTGAAACCACTTTTGCCTAAGGCATTGATGCCAATACCGGTGCCTACAACACCTTGTGCGAGTTGAGCTTGCTGTTCAGCTGGGAGGTTCGGAATATTCGGAATAATACCCAGTGCAGGTTCAATAGCTTCATCGTAGAGTGCAAACGTTTTGTTATCTGCTTTGTCGTCGTTATTGCTGTAAGTAAAGCTCACGGTGACATTCGCGGGTAGACGATAACCTGCAGTCAGATAGAACGCATTCACATCGCTGTAAACGGGTGCATCTTCAGTTCTAACGATGGTTGTTTCACCAATGAAGAAGTAGTCTCCAAAATCGAGATTCGCGCCGACGGACGCAAAGTGAATTGTTCTGTCCTCCATACTGACGCGATCTTGAACCTCGCTTAAATCAATACCTGCGGGCCCAAATGTTGTGGCCAATCCGTTAACCGCTGTGTTAAGAAGATCGAGGTCTGGTGTTTTAACCGAACCTTTGCCGCCGTAGTACACGGCACGCAGATTCAGCCATTCCCATTCAACATCCCAAGCAAAACCAAAGGAATTGTCGACAGTAAAGGATGCGCCATCACCCAGCTCGGGGATATCTTGCTGAGCACGACCAGCCCAAATGGTTAGATCTGAATACCAGTTGTTGCCCATAGAGGTCACCCAATTAAACTGGATACCATCATTTGCTCTGAGCGGATCAAGACCGTATACCGCCGGTGGCGGTGCAATCCATTGATAGGCATAGCCAACATCCAATACATCGGAGTACATATATAACGGAATACGGGTTTTACCGAAAGACATGTTGATTTCAGGTGTGAAGCTGTAGCGAACGTATAGCCAGTCGACCATCGGGGAGTAGTCGGTGCGGCCGTAGCTTACGAACTGAGCGGCGAAGTCGAGATTGTGTTTAAGGTCAACATCGAGACGTAAGCCTATTTTGTTGAATTGTGAGAGTTCCCAATTGTCTTGCGGGACATCCCAAACTTCGCCGTCATTTTTACCTGTGATTGTTTTCGCGGCTTGCACAGTGGCGAAGCCGGAGAATGCGTATTCCATACCGTCATCATCAGCATACGCCTTATAGCCCATGGCGCTGCTGCATATTAAGCACGAATACGCCAATCGTTTGATTGGATTGTCGATATTCATTGTTCCGTTACTGCATAGTTAATATGTTAGGTCGCGGAATTTATCATAGTGATTTCTTTCGGGCTAGTTGCTGTCGCAAAAAACGGAGGCCGTTTGTCGTTATTATTCAAACTTCTAAAGAAAAGTTGCTTTCTCAACCCTATCACCGCTTAATTTATGCGTTTTTTGATTGCAGGCTCCAGACTCGATTAAAAAGCTGTTATGAAGGGCTAGTGGTAATAGTATTTTTACCTAATCGAAGACTAGAGGGTACCGAATGAGCCTTCTGATAAAAGTGGAGAAAGATGCTGAGAGGGAACCAACAGGGGCCAAATATCTCCAAATGAGAGATGTTTTTGATTCAGATTGTGAATGTGCAATGGCTTACTGACGGTTAGCTCGCTGTTGCCTCACTAAGGTTTTGGGCAATATGAAAGTCTGGTTTTATCGAATCTTTGTGAAACTGATTAGCGGCTTGGCATGGCTCGGCAAAGCTGATAAATCCGTGAGTCGAACAACGGCTTCTATTCCGATTAAACACAATCAGCTGAAGGCGTATATCTATCGACCTGAAATCGATGCGCCTACCAATGGTTATGGTGTTGTGCTGTATTTTCATGGTGGCGGAATGGTGCTTAACGATATTGATGTGTACGACCCGTTGTGTCGGGATCTCTGTCGTCATAGTGGGCAGGTTGTCATCAGTGTTAACTATCGGCGTGCGCCGGAGCATCCGTTTCCTGCGGCACCGGAGGATGCCATCGCGTCGTACCTGTGGTTAGTCAGTAATGCCGCATCACTGGGTTGCGATATTCACAATATTACGCTTGCTGGTGATAGCACTGGCGCCAATTTAGCCTGTGTTACTAGTCTGTGCGCAAGACTGACAACGCCGTCGTTAATAAGACGGCAGTTGCTGATCTACCCGGTTACTGATCATTATGTGAGAAACAGTGATTCGTATGCGGAGGTTAATCCGTGGTTTGGTTTGAATCGCAAGACGTTGATGTGGTTTTGGGATACTTACTACAAAAACAGCCCATTGTTGAAACCAGGGCAAGTTCGCCATGAGTTATCGACCCCGGCCGCGGTTGATGACTTATCAGGTTTGCCCGAGACACTTTTGATTACCGCTAAATTTGACCCGCTGCGTGACGAAGGTGTGGAATTTGTGCATCAACTGCAACAGGCGGGTGTTGTTGTTACACACAGCATGTATGACGCCAAACATGGCTTTGTGGGAACAAATGGGCCAACGGCTAATCATCAAAAAACCATGGCTGAAATCGGCCAATGGTTGAGCCCGGGTATTGTTGCTGATATTTCAAACGCGTCGATTCACGCCAACCCTGCAAATTGAAAGTTTATTGTGTGTTGTCCCGCATCTAACGCGCTGCAGCGCGAACCTTTAATTCACACCTCGAATTCTGCCATACTGACCGTTCCTCTATCTTTAAGTATTGAAGGGTGCGGCAATGAAACTGGGAACCCCTGTTACCGACTGGCAACCCCTGGCAGATTTCTATCCGGAAACTCTGACGGGTAGTTATTGTGCGGTTGCTACCTACAAAGAAGACTTGCATTTCTCAGACCTGCTTGCCAATGTCGATATTACGGATGAAAACTTATGGCGTTATATGCCTTACGGGCCCTTTGATAGCGCCGCTTCGTTTAGGCAATGTTTGGCGAAAATAAGCGCGACAGAGAATATTCGGTTGATGGCAATCTCTGACGCTAAAACTGGGCGAACAATCGGTTTTGCGGCATATCTATCCATAGAGTTAGTTCGTGGTAGTGTTGAAGTTGGCCATGTGCTTTTTTCTGGCGCGCTGAAAAAGACCCGTATCGCTTCCGAAGCCATGTACTTGATGATGAATGCCGCGTTTAACCATGGCTTTCGACGTTACGAATGGAAGTGCAATAACTTGAACGAAGCGTCTAAGTCGGCTGCCTGCCGATTTGGGTTTCAGGCAGAAGGTGTTTTTCGCAATTGGGCAGTGATCAAAGGGTACAATCGTGATACCGCCTGGTTTTCGGTGATTGAGGATGATTGGCCGACACTGCGTAAGGCCTTTGAAGCATGGTTAAACGATAATAATTTTGATGCCGCCGGACAGCAACGGCAAAAGCTACAAGCCTCTCGCACAGTGATTTGAGGATTGCTGCAGGCGACGATGCTCAGCGTTGTTAATGCTATTGCTACTTGAATGGGCTGTCAGTAATACGGTTATCAGGGATGTCTGAGACGGTCAGCACGGCGGATGTTGTTCCCGTGTTTTCAACCCAATGACTAACCCCTTTGTTTTCGCGAATGATATCGCCGACATGGTGAACAATCGGGACTTTGCAGTTCGGTGTATGTTCGATGAGTTCACCTTGGGTGACTATGGCGATTGCCGGGCGATCATCATGGGAGTGCAAAGGTACATAACCGCCGGGTTGGAATGTAATCGTCCGCAGGCGTAGGTCACGGTTTTGCAGGTGAGGCGCTTCTTTACCCAGATCCAACTGGGCTAGCACGTCGACTTTAATATCCTTGCCAGTGGTGGGGGCATCACGCATTGAGTGAGGGCCGCGTTCAGCCGCTGGGCACTCAGCGGCTGTAGTATTTGCCGACAAACTTAGTAGCCCAATCGCAGCGGTGACGGCCATGGTGCTGGTTAAGTAGTTTTGAGCGCGTTTTGAATACGTCATACTAGGTTATTCTCCGGGTCGGTAATGGGTCGTTGCTGTGATGTTGATCAGTACGCGATCTCCATTAGATGGCTCCTGTTAGAAGAGCCCCGTAACAAGAGCGTAAGATACAGAACCGCTGTGCAACGTATAGAAATAGCGCCGTACGGGATCAGATAGTCACAATTCCGATCTCTGTAACCATAGACCGTCACAGCTTGCTAGGTTGCGTGATCGCAGTTAAAGACCAGACTGACGGGGCGATATACCGAAGCGACGGCTANCAGGTATGTCGTCATTAATCGCTATTTGGATGCTGGGCGTCGATTCTCGGTTGAAGGTTGATATTGCCGTTCCAATCATTGCTTTTGGTTGCCTATCGTCGATGGCGTGCTGATGGATCCATTGATCGAGACCTTTGTGTATTTCCATACACGTTCTGACTCTACTTCTATCGAATGTCTACACTGATTACCAAGGCATAACGATTATGAAACGGTCGAAACCGCGGAAGGAAGTGCTATGGATCAGCTCTATTATCTGCTTTGCGGCGTATTTGCCGGCAGTATGGCCGGGTTGTTTGGTGTTGGGGGCGGCCTTGTTGTGGTACCGGTATTGTTATTCGTATTTGATCGATTAGGCATGCCGCATGACCATTTAACTCAGATGGCGGTGGGTACCTCGCTGGCGGTGATGTTTTTTACCTGTTTGAGCTCCGTCTACAGTCATCATCAGCGTGGTGCGGTGCTTTGGCCCGTTGTTGGCAGATTGAGTATCGGTATTGCGTTTGGGGCGGTATTTGGTGCTTGGATTGATGATCATATCAGTGGCGAGCTGGTACAAATTCTACTCGGAATTTTTGTCGTTATTGCTGAGGCGCGTTTGCTGTTGAAGTTAACCCCGAAACCAGAACATCAAATGCCCGGCTTACTGCCTTTGATGCTTGCCGGTTTTGTCATCGGCACGGTATCGGGTATTTTCGGTATTGGTGCCGGTATTATTACTGTGCCTTTTCTTATTTGGCATCAAGTACGTATGCAGAGTGCCGTTGCTTGTGCTGCTGCTTGTGCAATACCGGCTGCGATATTTGGAGCGGGTGGGTTTATCTGGACGGGGATGAAATACGCAGATCAGCTGCCTGAGTGGTCGTTCGGCTTTGTTTATTTGCCTGCCCTTGTTTATATCGTTGTAGCTAGTGTAATTTTTGCCCGTATCGGTGCGAGATTTGCACACCGTTTTCCGGCCGAGCGTCTAAAACGATTCTTCGCTGTTTATCTTGCGATTGTTGCGGTGCGATTGCTCAGTGATAGCGTTTAGTTTTTATTTTTGGTTTTATCTAAAGCGTTAGTTACTAAATTTCTCGTGTATTCAATGTTATTTGTTGTCGGTTTTTTCCGATAAATCAACGTCACGAATAAATTACGACTTGAATTCTTTGGTGTAATTCTTTGAAATAACACTTTCTATTAGGTCTGTTTAGAATATGGGCCGATTCTCTATTTCACGATTTTGAAAGTGTCCGACCTTGTGTTGGATCACAAGGATGTACATGATGTTAATGCGATTGTTTTTGTCTGTTTTGGTTATTTCTGCACTGCATTCTCCGTTGGCAGCGGCGGATATCGTCGATAAAGGATTTTACCTCGGATTCAATGCCGGTTATGCCGCCGGGAAACTCAAAGCAGATGACCCCAGTGTTGGAAATATTGATCTCCGTGGCGGCTATACCTCTAATCTGTATTTTGGATACAATGTGGTGCCGTTTGCGGGTTTTGAAGCCGGTGTCGGCTATCTGGGTGGGCTTAAATTGTCCGGATCTGATGACAGTGCCAAGCTTTCTGGTCCGCTGGCGCGTGCAGGAATCTCCCTATGGGGCGACTTGACTAATAATCTTGGGATCTACAACAAGTTTGGCTATATGTTCAATCAGCTAGGTTTTGATGAAGATGGCAGTGAAGATTTCGATTTTAACGGTTTCTACTATGAACTTGGATTGATGTTCGCTCTCACTAAAAACATGGCGTTGACCACAAGTGGTGCCTATATGAAGGGCACTGCAAATGCAGACTCTGATATCGATATGAGCTTATTCCAAGGGCTGGTTGGCTTGCAGTTCCAGTTCTAAATTGAGAGAAATCTAACAGGGCTCGCGTCGCGAGCCTGTTGATGTCGATATTCAGGCGGATTGTTTCTTTTGACTCGTTAGCACTGATTCGCTCGCTCTAATGCGATGTGGTCGAAGCCGGCAACCAGCCAAGGTGATCGGCAGTCAGACTACCAATAAACAAGCCTTTTTGCGTCTCTGCGACGCTTGTGTTGGTTGGGTATTTCCCGGTTGGGTCTTGTAGGTTTGCAATAATGTTAGCGTGATCATCAAAAGCAACAACATGCCCGTAGAAAGTCGCTTTGGGTCGCACAAAGGCGGGTAGTCGCTGTACAATCTTTCGAAGTGTTGGTTTGTCCGCGAGCATATCCACCAGTGGATTTCGTGGTGATACTAGCCCGATCCAGTATTTGCCATCGAGGCCGCGGGTCAGGTTATCGGGAAATGCAGGAAGTGCGTCGATGAAAGTTTCTGTGGTGCCTGCGTTATTGCCCTCGATCCAGTGACGCAGAACACGGTAGTTACCGGTCTCATTGATGTAGAGTGCGCTTTCGTCATGCGCCAACGCCACGCCGTTGGCGAAGTTCAGGCCACTCACAACAACGTCAAGCTGTCCCGACTTTGGGTCAAAGCGAAATATACGGCCGTGACCACCATGCTCCATTAAGTCTAACAAACTAGCTGGGTAGCTGCCGCCCCAGTCTTTGGCGCCAAATTTAGCGGATGCCTCACTAAAGTAAATGATGCCATCTCGGCTGATGTCGAGGTTGTTTGCGTAGACCAGCGGTTTGCCGAGTACTTCAGTGAGTAAGGGCGTTACCTTTCCATCGCGCGTTATTTGCATCAGCCCATGATATGCGTCGGCAACAATGAGCGTGCCGTTTGGCATAAAAGCTAAACCCAGCGGGCGACCGCCGACAGTTGCGAAGTGGCTGACTTGTTGGGTATTAGGGTCGATATGTAAGATATTGCCCTCGTGCGTCGACATATATACTTGCCCATCGTTGCTAATGGCAACATCTTCAGGGCCAGTATCTGTGCCGATATCCACGAGTTGGAGGCTAGCGAGTTTATTGTTCGATGCAAAATCGCCGGTATAGCCTGGGTTGGCGGCTGGTTGCCAAGCTTGAGGATCAACGGGTACCGGGTAAAAAAGCAGGTAGGCAGTTAATAAAACAAGGCAGGCGATTAGCCCGATAAGTATTTTCTTGATCATGGTGGTCGAGGTCCTTTCGCTCGCAGTGGTGCGCCGATTCTACGTGGTTTAAAGGGGTAATCACAAATTGAAGGCTGAAAATCAAGAATCTATCGATATTGATAGGTGATATCGAGACCAAAGCTTACCGGTTCGCCAAAGGTCGCGTATTCGGCGAACCCAAAATCGATACCGGTAACGATGTAGTCAGCGTTAGCGAGATTGGCTCCCCAAAGGGCGATATCCAGTGTGTGCTCGCCCATGTTGTTGAGAGCGATATCTTGAATGGCCGCTCGTGCATTCCAGAGACCGTACGCATCAATTTGTATTGAGCGGCTAGAGTCAATCCACTGATCGCCTTGCCAGCGATAGTCTGTACTGATAACAAATTGACTGCCACCGGGCAGGTTGGCGCTATAACTAACGCCACTGCTGACATTGTTTTTGGGGGAGTAAGCGAACGTACGTGTGTTGGCTTCGTTGATGCCATTGTTGTCGAATCGGCCATATTGGGTAAACAGATACGCATAATTTACGTAGGCGTTAATCCCGTTTCCGAAGAATGTTCGCCACTGTACTTCGACGCCCGCTGTCGTTGCATCGGCGGCGTTTTCGACAATGATACCGAGCACGGTTGGGTCGATGACCGAGGCCTGCAGATTAGTGAAGTTGTTATAAAAAACGGCAGTATCCAATTGCATCAAACCGCCCATGAGCGAAGATTTTGTACCTATTTCGTAGGTCATAACGTTTTCGGGATCAAACGGCGTCTCAAACGCTTGATTCGTTGCTGCGACACCATTAAAACCACCGCTAGTAAAGCCAGTAGAAATACGTGCGTATGCGTTGGTGCTGTCGGTGATTGTGTATTGCATGGCTAGCTGCCAAGTGAGCTCTTCCCAACTGCGCTTTTCGTTCAAGGCGATCAGGTCAGATGCGGGAGCGCCGGCGGCAGGCTGACCGCTGCGGGTGATCGGATTACCATTGTTGTCACGCAGGCAAACACAGGCATTAGGGTCGGCTGGGTTTTGGGCATAAGCGCTAACATCTTGGCGTAGGCGGGTTACATTTTTTTCTTCGCGGGTGAAGCGTAAGCCGGCAGACAATACCCATCGTTGATCGAGCCCGTCGGGTGTCCAGTCGGCTTGTGAGTAAATGGCGATGGCATCATCAATGGCGCTGCGATCATCGGTGTCAAAATCATCACCGCCGAACTGGAATTGCCAGCGAGGGTTAAACGTTTGCCAGTCGTCACGATAGAAAAACGCACCGACAACATAGTTAACCTGATCCGTTTCACCAAGCCACTGGAGTTCTTGGCTGAACTGATCGAAATCGTTATCCAGAATAAAGCGAAACACATCCAGCGAGGTGCCATCAAAATCCGTTGCGCTTTCGGTGGTCAGTGCGCGATAGGCAGTAATAGAGCGCAGAGTAACATCGCCCAATACACCTGCATCGGCTATCTGATAGTCGGCACGGATTGCGTGACCAGTAATTGACAAATTGCTATCGAAACTGCTGTCGTTCGGCAAGATGCGTTTGCGTTGACGAGAGGTTTGCGCATCAATGGCGGCATCGACTTCGGCAAAGCCAGTCGTGCCAGTGCGCGAAATCGGCTGAATGGCTGTCGGTGTTTGGCGCACGGTAACATGATCGAGGCTATAAGCCAGTGTAAACGTGTCTTGCCAATGGAGGGCGGTATCAACCCTGCCGCCCCATTGATTGCGGTTATCGTAATCCTGAGAAGAAGGGCCGCTATTGCTGATAAAACCCTCACGGTGTCGGCTGAACACAGATATACGAGAGTTAAATGTCAGGTCGTCTGTCCATTGCCAATCGGGCAAGTTGACGTTACCACGAAATGCTGTCAGTTGTTGATTGCCTGCGGTGGCCTCGATAGAAGCGCTGAGCTCGTCGTCGGGTTTTCGGGTGACTAAATTGATGGCGCCACCGATGGTGTTGCGGCCATAACGTGTGCCTTGTGGGCCGCGCAGTACTTCAACGCGCTCGAGATCAATGGCATCAAAAATAGCCCCTGAGGTTTTTCCAATAGGTACACCGTCCAAATATAAGCTGACGGCAGCATCGCGAGACAAATTGTTCGTGGTTGTCACAGCACCGCGTATGTTGATAGCGGCATTCACCGAGCCGCCAATGGTGGGCACGACTTGCAAGTTGGGTGCAAACCCGCTGATGTCTCGAATATTGGTGGCTTTTAAATGACGCAGTTGATCTTGGTTGAAAACCGATGCCGAAACCGGCGTATCCTTGAGGGCTTCCTCTCCCCAGTGACCCGTAACGACGACTTCTTCAATTGAGTTGTTTGCTGTTTGTTCTGGTGAGGCGGAATTCTCTTGAGCATTAGCATTAGCATTAGCATTAGCATTAGCAGCGATCGAAAGTGCTATGAATACGACAGCGCTACTCGGTATAGCTGCGTATCTGGATAACGAACGGGCGCCCGAATTGATGAGGGTGAACTGCGGTAGTTCCGAGTACTGCATAACACGTCCTTGTGTTTGTAGCTTTGCTTAATGTTGGTAAACAAAACCGCCATACATGTACTGTGTCGCTTCTGCACCGAGTATCAGCACTTTGTCGCCAGGTTTTAGGCGCCCGCTGTGGCGTAGTTGATCAAAGCAGACCCAAATTGCCGATGACCCGAGATTACCCAGTGTTCGCGCTTCATTGATGATCCGCGAGGCATCGATACCCAAATGCTCAGCTAATAACGTATCAATATGGCCGTTAGCTTGATGAGGAATAATATAGTCGAAGTCGTCGAGGTGGTAACCGCGGTTAAGTACCGCTTCCAGCCCCTTGATAAACAACCTAGGGCCTTTGTCGCGCACTGCTCTGGGGTTGTGGCGGAAGTACGGGAGATTTTTATCGCATACTGGGTTACCAGAGCCGCCGCCAACTAGTTCAAATCCGGGTTGATCTTCCAGCCCTAAATGGCCAATAAAACAATCACTGATTAAATATCGGCCAGTGTCGTCTGGGCGGCTGAAGAGCGCTGCCGCTGCCGCATCTCCCATCTGCACATAGTTAACGAGTTGGTCTGTGTCGATAAAGTCGTTGTGCATATCAAAATACACAGAACCAGTCTCACAGCTGCTCACGGCAACGATATCCTGTGCCTGGCTGTGCAGCATGGCGTGAATAATCTGCAGTGCGTTTGCAAACCCGGTACAAGCCTGACGAAGCTCCATGTAGGGTGCCGTTATCTGCATACGCTGGCACAGCCACGCAGCATTGCCGGGAATCAGCGTGTGCGGTGTTGCCGTGTGTGAGATCAGATAATCGGGTTGCTGAATTCCAGCTTCTTGCATGGCTGCCGCCATGGCCTGTTGGGCCAGTGCTGGAGCGGTCGGATTTGGTGCAGAAAGGCGTTGATCGAGTCGCCGTACCAGATGACGTGATTCAATACCCAATCGACGCACCAATGCGCTGGCACGTTTGCGCGCACGTTTGCCGCAAAGGACTTCGAGTTGATCCAGCAGTGTTTCGTTTGATATGAGTGGGCCGGGCAGCGCACTGGCGGTTGAAAGCACCATAATCGGGTTTTGTGTCACTGAATTCATGCGGCACCTACCATAGGCCTTGCTACCGATACTTCATGGGTTGGCTGTGGGCTGCGCTTTTCAGCCAAATCAATGACACGTGCAAACAATCGCTCTGCGTCGATGCCGATGGCTTCGAATGCTGTCGCTTCTGGCATCAGCAGTTTGATCAGTTCAACGTGAATGGTCGGCGCCGAGTTGTCGACATTGACAATGTGACCTAGTTGGCCGGCGTGTTCTCTGGCAATGGTAACGTGTTTGGCTTCGTCATTTTTAATCAGCTCAAATAAGCGCGCAACGGCACTGCCTTCAAGATCACTACTTGCAATAGCGTTCATAACTAGGCAAACGCAAGCATCCAACTGACTAATCGTTGCGAAATGGCTGGCAAGATCATGGCTGAGTCGGTCAATGCGGGTATAGAACACCTGGGCACGTCGTTTAATTTTTTGTAAATCAGCCGGTAGTGGCAGTTGGCGCATCAGCTGTTGCAAGGCATCTTCATGCAGGTATTCATCAGCCTCGATTTGTTGGAGTTGGTGCATATGGTGACTGAGAGGTTGGTCTTTCAGGCGATCGTTTTCCTGATGGAATACATGCATGGCGGATTGTTCACCACACAAAAGTAGAGGCACGAGCCGAGACAGTGCCTGACGTTGTTGACGCGATAGATGGTTCGTGAGTACCAAGTGTTGGCGGAGATGTTCAATTAACGGATGTTGATGGTGTGTTGCATGTGCGCGTCCGGGCGACGGGAAACATTGCATGCTGGAGGTATCCATAATGTGTCCTCTTAAAATCGTTGTCTAACAGCAGGTGAGGCCAGTAAAGCTGGCAGAATCAGAGCATCGGCAATACCGGCCAGAGCAATGGCGGCAATACTCAGAAAACTCAGTTCGGCGATAGGGCGAAAATCTGATAGCAGGCCAATAGATAGGGCCAGCATGAGTACGAGGCTTGATAGTAAAACCGGTGGAATAACGGATTCCCACAGGTTGCCGGTATTCGTCGTGGCTTGAGGCGAATCTTTGGCGTGTCGGCTAATACGGCGATGCTTAATCAATAGGTGTAAGGTGTCATCGACAATGATGCCCATAATCATGCCCATCACAACGGCAGTACCTAGTGTGATGAATCCGCCAGCCAAGCTCCATAAACCGTAAACCAACATGACCGGCAACAGGTTGCAGAAAAGCGCTAGCACAGTTGCGGTTAGCGAGCGCAGCATAGCGCCAATCAGTAAACTAATACTGAGCAAGGCAAGGGAGAGTGACCAAAACATATTGGTTGCATTGGTGATGCTCAAACGGGCGAACAATACATCTGGGCTGCTGCCTTGAGTGGCCTCGATGTGTTCGTTTTGATGTAGCTTGGTCGAGATTTTTTGTTCCAGTGCCAGTAAATCAGCAGCGTTCATTTGTGGGATGCGTAGCTGTAATCGCACATATTGTGTGTCGTCACTAATCCAATGTGTCAGGGTGCTTGCTGCTTTTGTGTTGGTTTGCCTCAACCAATCGAGGCTGGCCTTATTAAGCTGGGCTGGTTCAACAGCAAGTACGGCAGCCACTTCAGGTTGCTGTGTTAGCCAATCAAGTATCTGCTGGTATTCGTTGAGGCTGGCCTGCGACGGCGTATTTGCGTTGTTTCCCTCGCTAGTGTTCTGTTTGGTAAATCGCAATTGATAGTTAATTGAGGCACTCCCCGGAAACTGGGCGTCTAGGTTGTCTGTGGTAGTTCGAAATGGGTGGCCGGCAGGAAAGTAGTGATAAAAGTTATCGTTGATTTTTAGCGTCGTCAGCGCCGCGATTGAAAATACCGCGGCGCATACAGCGCTGGTGATAAGTGGTGTGCGACGATGTTTCGTCCATCTTTTTAACGGCAGACAAACTTGCTGTGCAGCACCTATGGTGCGTGCCACGGTTCGCTGTTGAATAGTTAAACGTTGGAGCCACCAAGGTAGTAACGTCAGATTGAGCAAACATGCGATGGCCATGCCTGCCGCTACCGCAACGCCAACCACACGAATTGGCGGCGAAGGGCTGCTAACCAATAGCAAAAATCCGGCAGCAGTCGTCAAACTACTCAGAATCAGAGGCTGACGGTTGTCGGAAAAACTCTGCTGAATCGCTTGTTCATGATGGGCACCACGTAGACGAAAGTGATACACGCCAAACACAGGATGCATCGCGGTGATAACCGTCAGGCCAATGATGATAACGGGAACAAACGCATTGATTGCGGCCAGCGTAAAGCCTAGATAACCGACGATACCAAATGCTGCCAAGGTTGCTAGCAAGCCTTGTGTAATCATCGCGATAGCAATGGCTGGTCGATGAAAAATCGCTGTTAACGCGATGAACATCAAGATCAATAAACCCGGAATAAATATCTTTAAATCATGGCGAACCACATCGATATACGCAGCGTTTAATGCGATTGGCCCGGTAAACCCGATTTGTACGTTGTTTAGACCGGCGTAAGCGTTGGTAAAGGCGTCTTCAATGGCTTGGGTAAACGCCAGAATCGCATTCGCGTTGCCCGGTTCTTTGAGGTCGGTGTCAATCACAATCAGCCCCGTGTGCGCAGGCCGGTTAATGAGCTGATTGGCCAAGCTATCGCTATCAATGGGCAGTGCCGGGTTACCGGCTAAAACATCGGTGAAAGCATCAACACCTGAGACGCCGCTAATCTGTGTCAGCGTATCTTTGAGATCCAGCGTGGCGTCAATAACCGGGAAGGCATCAATGGATGTTGCTTCATCCGTGGTAACCATAGCAACGAGGGAGTCGTGCAATGCAAAGCGTGAAGCCATCTGTTCGGCGTTCTGCAGCAAAGGGTGCTGTGGATCAAAATAGACACGATAGTTCGCGCTGGTTTTAAGAAAAACCAAACCGCCGCTGGCGATCAACGTAAGCGCTAAGGCTAATCCAACCCAACGAAAATGTGTGTGAAACGGCATTGCGGCTATTCATCCTTCGATATTGCACATGATGTGTGCTTGGGATGAATTTAAGCAGTCGTTTGTAACGTAGGCGTCGGCGGATATTGACGATTTCATGTCGAATTTATAACAAAAACATACATTCGAACTTGGTCACAAAATATGTGGGTTTCGTCGGCGTATAGTGCGGTCTAAATAGTTGACCGTCACAACCCGAACGCCGAAAAAGGAGATTTCCTATGCGACTAGGCACCCAAGTACTGAAGTGGATGTTATTGGCAATAGCGATGATAGCGATCAGTGCCTGTAGCACGACTCTCGACAAAAAGACCGTGTTTGAAGATAACGGCTTGGCCATTAAGGGTTACGACCCCGTTGCTTACTTTAGCCAGCAAAAAGCCGTTGAAGGTTCGCCACGGTATACCACTACCTATGGTGGGGTTATTTGGCGATTCTCGAGTGCTACCAATCAAATGACATTCATGAAAAACCCACAGGCTTATATACCGCAATACGGTGGTTATTGCGCCTACGCAATGGCAAACGGTTATGTGGTTTCGAGCGACCCGCAAGCTTGGCACATCCGCGATGGCAAGCTCTATCTAAATTACAGTAAGGGCGTGAGAAAAACCTGGTTGGAAGACGCAGACGCCTATATTCGGCGTGCCGATAAAAGCTGGCAAGAGAAGTTAACGGCCGATCAACAGTCATAACACGTTACGTGTTTATGACTGAGGGGAGGCGACTCTAGGAGTGTTCAATCCCGATAGGGCGATGCCGACCAAGGGAAAAAGCCAAAACGGCGGTAAAGCATGACAGTGAAGACGCCGCTGGAAAAAAGCAGTGACACAGTGGTTGCCGTTGCTGCGCCTTCGATTCCATAGCGCGGGATTAAAAATACATTCAGCGCGATGTTCATAACGACTGTCGCGCCCAGTATCAGCACAATCATTTTCGAGTAACCGCAATAACGAAGCCAAAGTGCTGCGACGACCGTTAAGGCGAAGAACATCAGGCCGACAGTCAGGATAACGAGCGCGAAGTAGGCGGTATGGCTGTTGTGACCGAATAGATGCAGTATCGGGTGGCCGAGCACAATAATGCACAGCACCACCGGTAGTGTGAACATCAGTGTTAATCGGAACCCTTGATAGTTTAATTCCTGGATGGCATCACCGCCTTCTTCGAGAGCTAACACGACAACGGGCGCTAGCAAGCCTGTCAGCGCTAGTTTGACGATAGTAATGGCGTAGGCAGTTGTTTGAGCCGCAGCAAAGAAACCGACTTCAGTTTCGCTTCCCAGTAGCTCCAACATATAGATATCAACCTGTCGCAACAGCATTTGCAAACTGACAATGCCCATCATGGGTAGCGAGGTGTATATCCACTGATTTGGGCCCACAAAATTCTGTTTGCGTTTGAACGGCATCAGCTTGAGNCGACGAAGATAGAAAATGCTGTGAATAATCATGCAAGTGGTAACACCGCAAATAAGAAGTACCGCAGTGAAGCTGTCGAGTGACCCTGTGATGAGATAGTACGAACCGCAAAATACTAAACCCAGAGCCGGGTAGCCCACATTCCAGGGCAGGTAAGCGATGTCGAGGCGACGAATAACCTGAAAGATAGCAATCATCAGATTCGATATTGCTGCCAGTGGAACAACCAGCGTGGCAACAATGAGTGGGTGGTAGCCAGTACCTCTGAATATCATGATGTGCAGCCAGTGCCCAGCCATTACCAGTGCGCCGACAACGATGGATGCGAGAATGGCCGCAGTTCCGTAAAACCTGAGGTATTCCCACGTACCGGGAACATCTTCAGTATTGAGTTGATTACGCAATAGCTGTGGAGCCGCAGTGGCGCCGCCGAGCATAGTGATCAGGCAGGATAAAAAATAGAAAGCTTCCGCGACTTTGAAATTACCGTATTGCGCCGGGCCCAACACTTGCGAGAGGAATATATTAAATAGGTAATTAATCAGATAACCGCCAAGGAATAGTAACATAACCATCTGGCTACCTTTGGCCAGGTATTCTTGGTCAACGATCACAGAGGCGTGTTTTTGGGCTGTATCCATACGAAAGCATTCCCTGATAAGCGGTTCTTCAACGTCAAGGGGTGAAAATCAGTATAGATACTCTTGCGCGAGTTTGCGGTTCCGCTTGTCGAGGGTGATGGGATTGCCTGATTATTGGCTGTGTGGCGATGCTCGATCTAGATAGTCGAGACACGACAATACAACATTGTGTTTGCTGATTAACCCGCCCGATAAATAGGTTCGCATATCTTCACGGCCTAGGATTTCTAGAGTAATTTGTTGAGAGTTTTTGCCGGCTTGATGCAACTGTTCGACAGTGCCAGCGAGGTTTTCGATGTAGTCGCGTTTTTTACGTAAGGCGGTTTTACCATCGTTGATGATGCCGCGATGAGCACAGCAGAGGGTATCGAAATCCAATGCTAATGCTTGGTTTAAGCTGTCGATATAGCCGCCAATGCTTTCTTCACGTTGCATGTAGGCGATGCGGCTAGCAACGTATAGGTCGCCCGAATACAGACGCCCGTTTTCAGCATCAAAGAAGCTCATGGAATCCGGGCTATGGCCTTTCAAATTCAAAGACTGAAGCTCGCCGTTGCCTGTGTCAATCTGGTCGGGCAGTGATGCGGGTTCAACCTGAGCATTGCGCCCGAAGAAAACCCGGCGTACCCAGTTCATCGGAATACCGTCACGTAAGTGTGAATGTGCTTCCGGATGACTTAAAACATTACAACCGAAACAGCTATGGAAGTGCCCGGCGTTACCGCTGTGGTCTTCGTGATAGTGCGTAATTAATGCTTGGCGGATGCTGTAGTGCTGTAAATAGTCACGCACAAACTTCCATTGGTTGGCAGGCCCAGTGTCGATAACGCTGTCGCCGTGCTGGTAGATAATGCAACTACCTGTCAGGCCATAGCCTCCGCCAGGGTAGCGGCGCCCAACGCGTATGCCATGGATATCTTGTTGATCGATTGTTTGAAGAAGAGCCATTTGCTGAGTTCGGTCTTATTATAAGGCCTTTAGCTTTTCAGCATCTCAGCATCTCAGCGGCAAGTCAATGTCAGTTGTCGTGTCGTGTGATCGAGTGTCAGGCGGCTTGTGCGTGCAGCCAGCGCCTAAGTGTATCTTCGAGTTGTTCCATCTGTAGGGGTTTTGAAAGGTAACTATCCATACCGGCTTTGAGACACATTTCTTCGTCGCCGGCCATGGCATTGGCCGTGAGCGCTACAATCGGAACACGTAGGTCCCCCATGAAGCGTTCCATCTGGCGCCATTTTTCGGTGGTTTTATAGCCGTCTAATACCGGCATATGGCAATCCATAAACACCATGTCGTAGTGGCGGTTTTTCATCTTTATCAATGCTTCTTCACCGTTATTGGCTGTGTCTACCACCAATCCGAGTCGTTTTAGCATACCGGTGAGTATCATTTGATTAATGGTGTTGTCTTCGACGGATAAAACGGTGCCTGCGTATTGTCCGTGATAAAACGTGGGTTTGCTGATGATATCTCCTTCATCGGCGATCGGAACCTGCATTTTAAGCCAGAACGTTGAACCCTCACCGGCAACACTTTTGAAACCCAGATGGCCGTTCATCATTTTTGCCAGTTGTTTGGAAATCGCCAGGCCTAGCCCGGTGCCACCGAAACGACGTGTGGTGGTGCCATCGGCCTGTTGGAAAAACTTGAAGAGATTGTTTTGTACGGTTTTGGGAATACCGATACCCGTATCTCTCACGCTGAAAAGTAAGTTTACGGTCGACGGTAAGGCATTTTCAGGTTCAGACTGCGTATTTGGATTAAGGCGGCGCACGCCAATCTCTTTGACGTGTAAATCGACATTGCCGGTATCGGTAAATTTGATGGCATTATTGATTAGATTACACAGAATCTGGCGTAGCCGAAGTTGATCGGCAACAATGCCTCTGGGGATATTCGGGTCGACGGTTAAGGTGAAATTCAGATCTTTTTCATGGGCGATAGGTTTGTAAAGTGAGTACACACTATCAAGTACTTCTCGGATATCAATAGACATCTCCCGCAAACGAATCTTTCCGGCTTCGAGTTTGGAGAAATCCAGAATATCGCTGAGTAAATCGAGCAAAGCCTCGGCAGATAAACGTGAATTCTCCAACAGCTTTTTTTGTTCGGTTGTCAGGTTTTCAGGATTGATCAGCTGAAGGGAGCCAATGATGCCGTTCATTGGCGTGCGAATTTCATGGCTCATGTTCGCCAGAAACTGTCCTTTAGCGTCGCTGGCCGCTTCGGCACGTTCCTTTTCCAGAGTCAGTGTTTTGATCAGCTCAGCATTTTCATTTTTGAGTTGAAAGTTGTCTTCGAAGGATTTGGAAAACAGTTTGTGTGTAGCCAACAAGAATGCGTAGTAAATCAGGATGATGATGCCCATCGCAACGGCCACAGAGCTTTTGTTCAGCAAAAAGTAGTAGGCTGCGGGCAGCATGGATGTCGTGATAAACCAACGGAACGCCGATGGTATGGCGGTCATCAGATAGATGGCGGATGACACCAATCCACCTATCAGGAAGGTGATAAAGAGCTTGTAGGGTAGATCAACAACTGGAAAGAAAACCGGCGCCATCGCGCCCCAGCCAATACCCGATATCACCGCGCAAGCGATAAAAGCATTGCGGCGTTGTTTGATGGTATATAGCGAGTTGTTGCCAAACAGCATCATGGTATAAAGGCGCAGGGCTGTAATGGCCAGCATCGACAGTGTCCAGCCGACGATCGTTGTATTCGGTGCCGCTGGCCATAGCAAAACCGCTGTCACGATTGTCATCAATACCGTGGCGAGGAAGCTGCTATAGGAAATCGAATAAACAAAATTAACCAGCTCGACGTCGACAGCGTCGTTGCTGTGTTTCGGCCGATACACATCGGAAGGATGAGTCATTCAAGCAGGTCCCTTTGTCGATCGTTCAGGAAGAATGTCGACCCCTAGTGCAACCCATATCTCATTGTCAGTCTAGTGGGCAACTCCCTGTAAGACAGTTAAACCGAGAAATAATTGCAGTGTGATGTGTCCAATTCGCTTAACGCGATAATCATGGCAGTGAAAGGCCGTTGTGTTAGATAGATTCGTCGATTCAAGTGATTTCGCCCCCCTAATTTCAAACAAGTTCAGGCAACACTCAAGACAATCAGCATATAAATGCAGCGTGATTTGCGGTACAATCCCGCGGCATTTTATCCAATGGGGTTCAGATTTAACGGTAATGCAATAGCCAATATGCCGCTTTTGCGACCGCTTAACTGAAAACAAGCCGGTGTTATCACTGGAAAATTAGGTGTAGAGGAAACTCAATGAACAAGCAAATGAGCGCTGCAGACGTTGTCAGCCAATTGCAGGATGGTATGACCATCGGTATTGGCGGCTGGGGTCCACGCCGTAAGCCAATGGCTTTGATCCGTGAAATTCTCCGTTCTGATCTGAAAGACCTGACCATCGTTGCCTACGGCGGCGCTGATGTCGGCATGCTGTGTGCAGCTGGCAAAGTTAAGAAAGTTGTCTTTGCATTTGTTTCTCTGGATTTCATTCCTCTGGAGCCTTTCTTCCGTAAAGCGCGTCAAACTGGTTCTATTGAAACCATGGAAATCGACGAAGGCATGATGCTTTTAGGTCTGCGTGCTGCAGCCTGGGGTATGCCTTTCATGCCGACACAAATCGGTTTGGGTACTGATGTTATTAAAGTGAACAAAGACATCGAAGTGATCGACAGCCCATACGACGATAAAGAATGGGTTGCTATGCCTGCGTTGAACTTGGACGTTGCTTTGCTTCACGCAGATCGCGCTGACGTTCGTGGCGTTTGCCAAATTAAAGGCCCTGATATGTACATGGATGAGCAAATGGCTCGTGCGGCTGAGAAAACTTTCGTAACCGTTGAAGAAATCGTAGAAACCGATTACTTCGCACAAGGTGATGAATCTCGCTACGTATTCTGGGAACGCTCTTTAACAACTGGCGTTGTCCACATTCCTGGTGGCGCACACCCAACTTCATGCACACCTGCATACGGCTTTGATGTGCCACACACAAAAGAATACAACGGCTTCGCTAAAGAAGGCGGTTTTGAAGGTTATGCTGAGAAATTTATCACCGGCAAAACCGAAGAAGAATATCAAGAATTGGTTGGTGGCTTAGACGCTATCAAAGCACTGCCACTTCCAGTTTATTAATCAGTCATTGGAGATAGATATAATGGGTACTCCCGCTACAGATTACACTTTGGCTGAATTGATGATCGTTGCTGGCGCTGAAGCGTTCCGTAACGATGGTGAAGTTTTGGCTACCGGTATTGGTGTATTGCCACGTCTGGCTGCAAGCCTGGCGATGAAAACCTTCAACCAAGATCTGATGATGACCGATTCAGAAGCATTTTTGCTGTCTGAGCCAAATCCGATTTCAGGCCGTAAATCACACGAAGGTCAGAAGTCTGAAACCTGGATGGGTTTCTCACGTATTTTTGATAACGTTTGGAGTGGCAAGCGTCACGCCATGATCGGCCCAACTCAGGTTGACCGTTTCGGCCAAGCTAACATCTCTGCACTGGGTGGCACTTACGAGCAGCCAAAAATCCAGATGCTGGGTGTTCGTGGTCTTCCGGGTAACTCTATCAGCCACCCTAACTCTTTCTTTGTACCTTCACACAACACCCGTGTGTTTGTTAAAGACGAGTGTGATTTGGTCAACTCTATCGGTTATAACCCAGAGCGTTTGCCAAAAGGTTATGAACTGGCTGATATCGATATCCGTATCATTTTGACTGACTTGTGTGTACTGGATTTTTCTGGTCCTAACCATGAAGTCACACTGGTGTCTTTGCACCCGGGCATCACTGTTGAGCAGGTTGTTGAAAACACCGGCTTTGAAGTGATCATTCCTGAAGAAGTGCCAACAACACCTGCACCGACCGAAGAGCAGTTGGCGATCATCCGTGAATTGGATCCGCAAGACTGGCGTTCAAAGCAGTTGAAAGACAACCCGAAAGGCGACCGTTCGTAAGTCATCATCGGTGAAATTGAGGGGCGGCCTTTTTTGGGCGGCCCCTTTGTTGTATCTAAAGCAGGCTTTTCATGGGCCTGAAACACGGCAGAGAGCCGACAAGCGAAAGAGATATGTCAAACNCATTAAATACTCGCATTACAGAACTATTGGGCTGCAAATACCCGATTATTCAAACCGCAATGGGCTGGGTTGCTGACCCAGAACTAGTTGCAGGCACATGTAATGCCGGTGGCTTTGGCTTCCTCGCTGGTGCCACCATTCCTCCAGAAGAAATGGAACGCGATATTCTTCGTGTGAAAGAGCTGACCGACAAAAACTTCGGTGTGAACTTTCACATGTACCAGCCGAACGCGGCTGAAATTATTGATCTGTGTATCAAGCACGGTGTGAAAGCGGTGAGCTATAGCCGTTCACCGGGCAAAGAGATGATCAAAAAACTGAAAGACCATGGCATTGTGTGCATGCCAACCGTTGGTTTGCCGAAACACGCAATCAAAGCCGTTGAAATGNGTGCTGATGCAGTAACCGTTCAAGGTGGCGAAGGTGGTGGTCATACCGGTTCTGTGCCAACCACTTTGTTGATTCCACAAGTTGTTGATGCTGTGGGTGATAAAGTCCCTGTGCTGGCTGCTGGTGGTTTTAAAGATGGCCGTGGCTTGGTTGCTGCTCTGGCGTTTGGCGCTGATGGTATTGCCATGGGTACACGCTTCTTACTGACCCAAAACAGCCCGGTACCTGAAGCCACTAAACAGCGTTACATCGAGTGTAAGAACCCAGCCAACATCATTGTGTCCAAAGCGATGGACGGCCTGCCACAGCGTATGGTGATGAACGAATGGTTAGCGAAGATGGAGAAGGCGAGTAACCTTCGCAAGCTCGTTATCGCACTGTCTAACGGTTTGAAATTCCGCAAATTCACCGGCGCTTCAATCTTTGATTTGCTGAAATCTGCATTCTCGATGACCAAATCCGGTGATGTGACACCGGCACAAGCCATTATGTCTGCGAATGCGCCGATGATCATCATGAAGGCGATGGTTGATGGCAAACCGGGAGAAGGTGTTCTGCCGTCGGGCCAAGTAGCGGGTGTCATTGACAGCCTACCGACGTGTGACGAACTGATTAAGAGTATTGTTGCTGAAGCCGAAGAGCGTTTGGCGGCGCTTAAGTAACTTTGTTAATGAATGCGAAAGGGCGCTCTGCTGATTAGGGCAGGGCACGCCACTAGAGGAAGTACTATGTCAAAACCATTTAAGACCACCATTAATAACGGTATTGCCGAACTCATTTTCGACAAGCCGCCGGTAAACGCATTCAGCTCACAAGGCTGGGCGGACATCGCGACAGAAATCGAAGACCTGGGTAACAACGACGAATGCCGCGTGATCATCATCGCTGCTGAAGGCCGTGGTTTCTGCGCTGGCGTTGATATCAAAGAACTGGATGCTGATGATTCACTGATCGTTAAAGTGAACAAAGGTAACTACGACACCTTTAAAGCGATTCACTTGAACCCTAAGCCTGTGATCGTTGCAGTACACGGTTTTGTATTAGGTGGCGGCATTGGTATTTCAGGCGCAGCTGACGTTATCGTTGCTTCTGAATGCGCAACCTTCGCGGTACCTGAAGTTGACCGTGGCGCAATGGGTGGCGGCGCTCACTTGCAGCGTATGTTCCCAGTGCAAAAAGTCCGTTACATGTACTTCACTGGCTTACCAATTGATGCACAAGAAGCTTACCGTTTGGGTGCTGTTGAGCGTGTTGTTCCGCGTGAAGAGTTGCTACCGACTGCGCGTGAAATTGCTGAGAAGATCGCGGAAAAATCACCGCGTATGATTGCCTTGGCGAAAGAAGCCTTGAACGGCATCGAAGACGGTAACCTCGAAGACAAGTACCGTTCAGAGCAAGGCTTTACGCTAGAAGCGTATCAATCACCGGATTCTGCTGAATCACGTGATGCCTTCGTCAACAAACGTGACGCTGACTTTAAAGAAAAGAATTAATCGAATTCGTAGGCTGGGCAGCGCTGGTTAGCAGCAACGCCCAACTGCAATCTTCTGTAATATCGTTGGGCCTTGTGCCTAACCTACGTCAGGAAAGAATGATGGATTTACATTTTACACCCGAGCACGATGCGTTCCGCGCAGAAGTTCGTGAATGGTTAGCAGCTAACGTACCAGCTGAGCCATTAAAAACGTACGATACCGAAGAAGGTTTCCAACAGCACCGCGAGTGGGAAGCCAAAATGAACGAAGGCCGTTGGGGCATGGTAACTTGGCCAACTGAGCTGGGCGGCCGTGACGCTGACCTGCTGCAATGGTTGATCTTCGAAGAAGAATACTTCCGCGCTGGCGCACCTAACCGTGTTAATCAAAACGGCATCTTCTTGTTAGGCCCAACCTTGATGGAATACGGTACTGACGAGCAAAAAGCGGACATTCTGCCAAAAATGGCAAACGGTACTGAAGTATGGGCACAAGGCTGGTCTGAGCCGGGTGCGGGTTCTGATATGGCGGCGATTCGCTCTAAAGCAGAGCTGTCAGAATGTGGTGAGTACTACATCGTCAACGGTCAAAAAACCTGGTCGACACGTGCGGTATGGGCCGATCAGTGCTTCGGTATGTTCCGTACTGATCCTGAATCAGAGCGCCACCGTGGTTTGACGTTTATCTTGATTCCTCTGGATCTTGAAGGCATCACCGTTAACCCGATTCCTCAGTTGGATGGCTTGCCTGGTTTCGCGGAAATCTTCTTCGATAACGTTAAAGTGCCGGTGAATCGTCGTTTAGGCGGTGAAGGTGAAGGCTGGAAAGTTGCTATGGCAACTGCTGGTTTTGAGCGTGGTTTGATGCTTCGTTCACCTGCACGTTTCCAAGAAACCGCACGTCGCTTGATCGAGCTTTACAAAGAAAACCAAGCAGAAGCTGATCGCGATCCCGCGATCCGTGATGCGGTAATCAAAGCGTATATGTCAGCAGAATCTTACTGCTTAACCACGTTTGAAACGGCTTGTCGTTTGATCAAAGGTGGCAAGATCGGTGCTGAATCATCAACCAACAAGATCTTCTGGTCTGAGCTGGATCAAAACATGCACGAGACAGCGATGGACATTCTATCGGCACGCGCTGAGCTTGAAGTGTTTGCACCACAAGCGAAAGGTGTTGGCAAATGGCTAGACGGCTTCTTGTTTGCACAGTCTGGCCCGATCTACGCCGGCACCAACGAAATTCAACGTAACATCATTGCTGAGCGTATGCTTGGCATGCCACGTTAAGGGGAAGCACAATGGATTTTACTTTTACTGAAGATCAATTGTTGTTTCAGGAAGGCGTTCGCGATTTTCTGACAAACGAAGTCACCCCAGAGAAAGTACGTGAGCTGTGGGAAACTGAANCCGGCCGTAGCGACGAGCTATGGGGTCAATTGGCTGAACTGGGTTTAACCGGTTTGACTGTGCCAGAAGATTTTGGTGGCATGGGCATGAATGAACTGGATTTTGTTCTGCTAGCACAAGAGTGTGGCTACGTAGCCCTGCCTGAGCCGCTGATCAACACCGTATTGGTGGGTGTTCCTGCACTGGTTGCTTCTGGCAATGAAGAAATCAAAAGCTACTGGCTGCCAAAAGTAGCTGAAGGCTCTGCGCGTTTGACCGTAGGCCTTGAAAGCAACTTGTTGGTTGAAGATGCACACGTTGCTGATCTGCTGATTCTTGAGAAAGCCGGCAGCATCTACGCGGTAGAACGCAGCGAAATTGAAGCGGAATACAACGAGTCTGTTGATCTAAGCCGCAAGCTGTTCACCGTTAGCTTTAACGAAAACAACGCGACCTTGCTCGCTGAAGACGACGCCGCTGTTGAATTGCGTACTGCTATTTTGAACCGTGCTGCTTTGGGCTGTGCTGCTCAAGCTTTGGGTTTGACTCAGCGCATGATCGACATCTCTGTGCAATACACCACAGATCGTACCCAGTTTGGCAAGCCAATCGGTTCATTCCAGGCTGTTAAACACCGCATGGCCAACGTTGCAGTACCGTTAGAGTACTCAAAAGCAACTGTTGCACGTGCGGCGTATGCGATTGCGCATAACCTTTCAACCGCAGACGAAAACGTATCCCACGCAAAATCAGTCGCTTGTGAAGCTTCACTGATTGGCGCGAAAAACAGCATCCAAGTACACGGTGCGATGGGTTATACCTGGGAAGTGGATCTTCATATCTACATGAAGAAAGCTTGGGCACTGGATAAAACCTGGGGCGATCAAGCCTTCCATAAAGGCCGCGTTGCCAACGCCATCTTTGCCGATAACGCAAACATAGGCGCCGGCAAGACGTTTTTGGGGTAATCGGCTTCCGCTAGCGCTCGCTGAGCGGCGTTAAAACGGGCTTTTGGATCGGTCACATACTGTGTTTGTATGCTCCCTCACCAAAATCCCGTTTTGCCTTGTCAGCGAACACTAGCGAAACCCTCGCATCGTATGGGCGAAGGTTTATTTTTAAAAAATTTAACCGAAAGAGCGTGCAGGCTACGAAGGCTAGACAAGGCGTTTGGGGAAGTTTAAGAAGGAGCCTACTGCAGTAGGTGACTGAATAAATTTGCACAAGCAACGCCGTATAGACAAGTAGACAAACGCGGGAGAATACGAAAATGGCAGAAGCTTATATCGTGGATGCAATCCGTACGCCTACTGGTCGCCGTAAAGGTGGCTTGGCACACGTGCATGGCGCAGACATGGGCGCACACGTTCTTAAAGCATTGGTAGAACGTAACAACATCCCTGATGCAGACTACGAAGATGTGATCTTCGGCTGCTGTGACACCGTCGGTACATTGGCCGGTGATATCGCACGTACTGCATGGTTGGCTGCAGGCCTAGACCAAGGCGTTCCGGGCACTACCATTGATCGTCAGTGTGGTTCATCACAACAAGCGGTGCACTTTGCAGCACAGGCTGTAATGTCAGGCACTATGGATGTAGTGGTTGCTGGTGGTGTTCAAACCATGACCCAAATCCCGATTTCTTACGCGATGACTGCTGCAGAGCCTCTGGGTATCAAAGACCCCTTCTCAGGTTCAAAAGGTTGGGTTGAGCGTTACGGTGAAGAGCCACCAACACAGTTCAACTCAGCACAGATGATTGCTGACAAGTGGGATATCTCACGTCTAGAGCTTGAAGAATTTGCACTTGAATCTCACCGTCGTGCATTGCAAGCGATCGAAGAAGGCCGCTTCAAAAACGAAATCGTGCCGATGGAAGGTGTAGAAAACGACGAAACACCACGTGTCACTACCCTTGAGAAAATGGCGACGCTAGAAGGCATTTTCGGTTGTGACAAAGTTACCGCAGCCGTAGCTTCTCAAACCTGTGATGCAGCATCTGCGATGTTGATCGTCTCTGAAGACGCGCTGAAAAAGTACAACCTCAAACCACGCGCACGTATTCATCACATGAGTGTTCGTGCTGATGACCCGATCTGGATGCTGACTGCTCCGATCCCGGCAACCGAACATGCCCTGAAAAAAGCCGGCATGACATTGGATGATATTGATCTGGTAGAAATCAACGAAGCGTTTGCTTCCGTTGCTTTGGCTTGGTTGAAAGAAACTGGCTACCCAGCAGAGAAAACCAATGTCAACGGTGGTGCGATTGCACTGGGTCACCCATTGGGTGCGACTGGTACCAAGCTGATGACAACCTTGTTGAATGAGCTTGAGCGTACAGGCGGCCGTTTTGGTCTTCAAACTATGTGTGAAGGCGGTGGTCAGGCCAACGTAACCATCATCGAGCGTTTAGACTAGGTCGTGCTTTCTGAGGCGCGCCTTGGTCTGCGTTGAATCGCGATGTTGGATCGGTCACATACTGGTTGTATGCTCCCTCACCAACACCGCGCTTCGCCTTGCCAATACGCACCTCAGTAGCCACTCGTTTTTGGGCGGGTGGATAGAATTTAGGAAGCTCGTGCTTTGATGAGCGTGAGTGGCAACGAATATATTTCTGCCGTTTAGCGCAGAACAAATACGGAGAATAACTATGGGTATTTTAGACAATCGCGTAGCTATCGTAACCGGCGCAGGCGGCGGTTTGGGTGCGGCACACGCTAAAGTAATGGCCGCTGAAGGTTGTGCCGTTATCGTTAACGACATCAACACCGAAGCTGCACAAAAAGTGGTAGACGACATTACCGCTGCTGGCGGTAAAGCTATCGCAAACAGCTCTGATATCACTAACTACGAAGACAGTGGCAAAGCCGTTAAATTGGCAATCGACACTTACGGCGATTTGAACATCGTGGTAAACAACGCAGGTATCAACCGCGACCGTATGTTTGCTTCTATGTCAGAAGCTGAGTGGGATGCCATCATGGCCGTTCACCTGAAAGGCCACTTCTGCATCAGCTCAAACGCCGTACAACACTGGCGTGCACAGTCTAAAGCTGGCCAAGAAGTTAACGCTCGCATCATCAACACCACGTCAGGTGCTGGCTTGCAAGGCTCTATCGGTCAATCAAATTACGCTGCAGCTAAAGCGGGCATCGCGGCATTGACCTTGAACCAAGCCGCTGAGCTAGGTCGTTACGGTATTACTGCTAACGCAATCGCTCCTGCTGCACGTACAGGCATGACCACTGCTGTTGAAGAAATGGCAACCCGCATGGCTGCTCCAGAAGACGATAGCTTCGATTACTGGGCACCAGAAAACGTTTCTTCGTTGATTGCATACTTAGGCTCAACTGACGCGACCATCACCGGCCGTATCTTTGAATCTGAAGGCGGTAAAATCTCTATCGCTGATGGCTGGCGTTCAACCGAAGGTGTCGACAAAGGCGCTCGTTGGGAGCCTGCAGAAGTTGCTGACGCGATTGAGCAGTTGCTGGCTAAAGAAACTCCAGCACAGAAAGTTTACGGAACCTAAGATTCCGTTTTGAATAAACTAGAGAGGCGCTGTAGCGCCTCTTTGTGTTTAACAGCGCATATTTCGAAATTTGAAAGTGTATGACGTTGTGGTACTGGGTCTAAGTATTAGGGAATGTTGCATGCATTGTGGGTATTCATCAGGGCATGGGGCACCAATTTTTGAGCTTTTTGAAAAATACCGCTGTTGTTTATGAAAAATAAATATGTTGTTTATGGCTGTATCGTTGGCAACTACGACAGGGTGTTTCCGCCAGTTAAGACAACGCCTGGTGTTGATTATATTTTATTTACCGATGATTCGAATTTGTCAGTTAATGGCTGGGATGTTCGAGCGCTGGATGCTAGTGTCTCGACAGATCCGTCAACGATTAATCGTTACTACAAATTTTTTGGTCATCAAATATTATCTGAATATGACGTTAGTGTTTATATTGATGGAAATATCAGGGTTTTAGAAGATCTCTCTACACTTTTGAAAGAATTTAAAGATTCCAAATGCGCAATTGGTTTTCATAAGCACTATAGAAGAGAGAATGTTCAAGAAGAGCTTTTAGCCGCCGGACGTGCAAATAAGATAAATAATATCGAAATTGCACAAAGGCAGGTTAATCGATATCTTGAAAATGGTATGCCTCAAGATCTTCTATTAACTGAGAATTTTATTATCTATCGGAATCATAGTAGTGAGAGGCTTGATGAAGCTATGAGTGCTTGGTGGCACGAATTGATAAATTATTCCAATAGAGATCAGTTGTCATTGGGCTTTGTTCGTTGGAAACATAATCTAAAAACGCATATTTATTTGTGGAATCCGCGCATTGATAATGAATTCTATTACGTCTATCCGCATAATTTTGAGAGCACACTAGGAAGTATTCGTCGGTATATCCGTATTAGGCGTTTTGATTCACGTAAATATCTTGCTGCTTATTACCTATTTGATCGTTTTTTGTCAAAATTGATGTGAATTGTAGTATTTTTCTAGATGTATGAGTTAGATTAAATTCTTGTTTGCACGGGTAGGTCTACACCTTATAGGCTGATTTTTTTGTCTTGAGTTAATTGATTGCATGTGTGGGTTATAGAGTTAATTTTTTGATCGGCGTTTTAGAGGGTTTTTCCCTATTTTTTGGATGATTTAGTATGACGTATAGCGAAGAGTTTTTTACATCCCGTGAGAAAGTTACAGAAGCCTCGGCTAACAAGGTGTTCGATGTAATATGGAGCTACTTTCAAGCCGAGTCTGTTCTTGATGTAGGTTGTGCGACTGGAATTTGGTTGTGTGAAGCTCAGAAAAAAGGTGTCTCTAAAATTTATGGGATTGATGGCCCATGGGTTCCCGTTGAACATTTAAAAATTGAACAGGATGATTTTTGGACGAAAGATATTGTCGATATTTTGAATCAGAAGGTATCTCTTGATAGTAAGTTTGATATGACTATTTGTATCGAGTTGGCAGAACATCTTCCAGAGAACAAATCTGACGATCTTATCGAGTTCTTAACGAATCCTACTGATGTGGTACTTTTTTCAGCAGCAGTAAAGGGGCAGGGCGGAACTGGGCATGTTAATGAAAACACCCAATCCTATTGGCAGAAAAAATTCGACAATGCCGGTTTTGATGCCTTTGACGTCGTTAGGCCTGAAGTTTGGACCTCTCCTGAAGTGAATATGATTTATAAGCAGAATATGATCGTTTATGCGAGGCGCTCGTCTGCGGCTCACTCAACGTTTTCAAAAACGCATGTTGCTGTTAGTGATGAGTACAGCCTCAACCGGGTATACCCTGAATTGTTGGAGAAACGAAGTCGGGCACTAGAAAAACTGGTGGCAAAGAAACTGAAAAATCGATTTAAGAAATATTTTTCATAGCCTTTCGTTACAAACTTTGAGGCCGGCTAGTGTATTGAATGGCAACCCGTATGGCTGCATCTGAAGACGATAGCTTCGATTACTGGACACCAGAAAACGTTTCTTCGTTGGGTTCAGCAGGTGCGACCATCACAGGCCGCATCCTTGAAGGCGGTACAACCTCTATTGCTGATGGCTGGCGTTCAACACGAAGGTGTCGATAAAGGCGCTCGTTGGGAATCTGCAGAAGTTGCTGATGCAATTGAGCAATTGTTGGCTAAAAGACACTCCATCACAGAAAGTTTGCGGAACCTGATATTGGTTTTGTGGATTGAATAAAAAAGGCGCTTCGGCGCCTTTTTTATTGTCTGAAATTCGGGTGACGTAGGTTGAGCTGAGGCACGAAGCCCACCAAGGGTTATGAGTTAAACAGAGAGATTTATTTCGCACCAAAAAATACTATCAGCCATTGTCAATATGGGTAAATCTGCACATATACCAAGGCGTAAAGACTCACTACTAGGTTGGTTAGATGTAAAGAAAAATGTTTACGATTTAACGGCCTCTAAATAGAAGACATGATTATTATGTTATGTTTTGGTCGTAATAGGCGTCAATAAATTGAGGCGATGACATCATGCTACTCAATAGCCATTGTACGTTATCGGTGTAAGCCGCATTTACGTGCCAGATCCGGTAGTCGGACGTTGAAAGTGTGTGAGTGCCAGATTTAAACCCTAAGCCATAGGGTGCTTTAAGAGAGATATAATGGTCAGAACATTTCAGAACATACAAGATGGCGAGTTAGGTGAAACTATTGAGCTGTTGTCGTTAGAACGTATTGGTTATTCAAGCAGTATGACGTGGGAAAGCTTGCTGCAATCGAAACGTGTGCTTTTAATTTCAGAAGCTGGAACAGGTAAAACGCATGAATGCCGTGAGCAAGCTAAACGCTTGTGGGAAGCAGGCGAGCCTTCATTTTTCCTTGAATTATCGACGTTGGCTTCCACAGATTTAAGAAGCATGCTTGATTGTGATGAAGAAAACCGACTGGATGTATGGCTATCATCACAATCGGAAGTGGCGACGTTCTTTCTCGATTCAATTGACGAACTGAAATTGAGTGCAGGGTCGTTTAAATTAGCGCTTAATCAGCTGAAAAAGACTATCAGAGATCAACTCAGTCGAGTTCGGATAATTGTAACTACAAGGCCGATAACCTTTGACCAGAGACTTATTCGAAGTTTATTACCTGTGCCCTTGTCTCCGCAGAAGAATTTAAATGGCGAGACGTTTGCAACGATTGCGATGAATGGGAACAATAGTTCAAACGCGGCCAATACAGTCGAAAAACAACCTGCTGATTGGCTTACGGTAGCGCTTATGCCGCTATCAGATCCACAGATACTGGAATTTGCATCGGGGCAGGGTGTAGATAACCCTAACGTATTATTGGGTGATATACAGAGACGCACGCAGGCTTTTGCACGGCGCCCACAGGACTTAATAGAGCTTTGCTCAGATTGGCGTACGCATAGACGTATTCGAACTCACAGTGATCAAGTTACTACGAATGTTCGAGTCAAAATAAAGCCCCGAGAAGATAGGCCGGAACCTGCCGAGCTGTCGATAGACAAAGCTATTGAGGGCGCGAGCCGATTATCATTGGCAATGCTGATGACTCGTCGTTTAACGATTCGACATAGCGCAGAGTTTGATGACACTGAAGGTGATGAAGCCCTCGATCCCGCGATTATTTTGTCAGACTGGACTCAGAACGAACGTAAAGCATTACTTGAACGATCCTTGTTTGGATTTGCCTCCTACGGGCGTGTACGTTTTCATCATCGCTCGGTTGTCGAGTACCTCGCTGCACAGCGTCTTCAAGAACTTCGCAAAAAGGGCATGCCTTTTCGTGCACTTAAACGACTATTGTTCGCTGAAACTCAGGGTCGGTTAATCGTCCGGCCTTCTAAAAGGGCTATCGCTGCTTGGCTAGCACTGACTGAAGATGGGGTATTTGAACTATTACGAGATAGTGAACCGGCTGTTCTTTTTAATGAAGGTGACCCAGAGTCATTGACTCCAATGCAACGCACTCAAACACTTCGAGCTTATGTTGAACGGTTCGGGAAGGGCGGTTGGCGTGGGTTAAGGGTTCCCAATATTCAAATCCATCGGTTTGCTACACATGAACTCGCAGGTGAGGTTCTTCAGCTCTGGAATCAAGACATAGAGAATCCTGATATTAGGCAGACGCTTCTCTGTCTTGTTCAAGCTGGGCGTATGAGGCAGTGTGCGGATATTGTCTATGAAACGGCAATTGATTCAGACACATCTACAGACGAGCGTGTACTAGCGCTTGATGCATTGGTTGCTCTTGAAGATCCTCGCTTAGGGATCATTACAAATGCAATGGTTATTCAAAATGATTGTTGGGGTGAAGGCATTGCGAGAGAGGCTATTTTAAGTATGTTTCCGCATAACCTTTCCATTGAGCAGCTCTGCAAGATTTTAGGGTGGTTGAAGGAGGAAAAGAAGAACAAAGTTGGCAGTCTGACGTGGCAGCTTCCCCGTATTATTGAGAATGCTGATCTTGATTCACAAAGCCTTGTTGCGCTTCGAGAAGGATTGGTTGAACTCGTTTCGACAGGCCTTCGTTGGAGTGATGGCTGGCCCGAAGTTGTTAGTGATCGTTCCTGCTTTGCTAATGCGTTAGCTGTTGTGTGTGTTCGTGGGCTGTGCGTGAACAAAGATGATGATTGGTTGCGTGCTAGCATTCTCGCCATGCGTCTATTCAAGCGTGAAAATAGCTCCAACGATGGCTACAAAACGCTTAGAGAAAGTTTACAAAAACTAACTGCCGAAGAAAGTGCTCGATTCATTTTTGCCGAGGATGCTTTTATGCAATCGCTTAATCATTTAACTGATCCTTGGCGCCGGTTTCAAAGGCTTGTATCGCACGGTGGTTGTGTTGAACTTCAAGCTGAGCGAGATCTTCCTTGGGTCAGTGAAGCTCTCAACGATACCGAACGTAGTGTTGATGATCGAGCGATGCTCTTAGAGGGAGCAATATACCTTGCTTCGAATAGTGAAAACTGGAGGGCGCACGTTGAAGGGCTAAAGAAACTAGTTACGGATCAACCTAATCTTTGTGCTGTTATTGATGAACGATTAAAGCCCCAAAAAGGTTCGGATGAGCTAAAGCGTTGGGAGAAAGAACACGCAGAGAAGAAGGCGCAAGAAGAAGCTAAAGACAAGACAAATAGAGATGGATGGATCCAGTTTTGGCGAGAGGTTAGTGAACATCCAGGCAAGGCATTCTCTCCTGAAAATACTAGAAGCACTGTTTGGGATCTATGGCGAGTAATGAGCCGAGATGGTGAAAATTGTCGGGAATCAGGCTGGAATAGACTTTTCATTGAAGGGTACTTCGACAAAGAAACCGCTGATTGTTTGCGGCATGAATTGATGAAAATGTGGCGACAAGAACACCCTGTTCCTATCAGTCAAAGACCAGAAGCAGAACGCAATACATCGTTAGTACGTTGGAATTTAGGTATTACTGCGATTTATGCTGAGGCTGAAGACTCTACATGGGCGACGAAGCTAACAGAAGATGAAGCTAGGCTCGCGGTAAAATTTGCACTTGTAAAACTCGGTGGATTACCGGTTTGGATTGAGGACCTTGTTACTGCCCACCGAAGATCTGTCGAAAAAGTTCTGGGTGAAGAGTTGAGTTGGGAGTTAGAGGGTGATGCGAGTATGCACAATTATTCAATGTTGCTGCAAAACATAGGTCGTGAACCTGAATCCGTTGTTACAGCTCTCCTTCCTCGATTTCGAGCATGGTTGGAAGCGAATAATGGCAAGGCGAGTCAAACCAACAGCCATAAAGGGGATGCCGAGCGCCTTCGGCAAGTACTAGATGTACTTTTAAAACATGGAAGCGAAGACATACATACGTATTTACTGGCAGTCGCACATGAGAACCTCGAAGGTAACCTTTCTAGCTCGTTAGTCGTAACATGGTTGACGGTCATTATGCAGCTCGATCCTAGCTCTGGTGTCGACATACTTGAAAAACATGTCTGTGTGCTCGAACCCAAAGCAGAGAACGAAGCAGTTATATTGTTAGGTAAACTATTTAACAATCGTTCCGGTGCAGTAAATTTAGCGAACAGCTTATTTACACCGAAATTGCTTGTAAGACTTTGCCGACTTGCCTATTTCCATATACGACCTGAAGATGATATCGAACACGAAGGGGTATATTCACCGGATGTGAGAGATAATGCTCAGACCGTGAGAAACGAAATTGTTAATGTACTGCTTAATTTGAGAGGCGAAGACGGTTGGGCTGCCAAGTTAGAGATGGCTAATGATCCTGTATGGGCCCATTTTAGGGATCGAGCTCTTGTTATTGCTGAAGAACAGTGGGCTCAGGAAATTGACTCAGCAGTGTTGGATGACGAGCAAGCCATCGCATTGGATAAAACGGGAGAAGCACCTGTTCTGACGAATGAGATGATGTTTACTCTATTAAAAGACCGTTTAGCTGATCTTGATGATTTTTTGTTACGTGACAATTCGCCATGGGAGGCTTGGGCGCGTATTGACAGTGAAAGGGTTATGCGTCGCGAAATTGCTCGGGTACTAGGCGACACCGCGAATGGACTTTATACCGTGGATCAAGAAGCGGTTACCGCTGATGAAAAAGAAACCGATATCCGTCTGCGTTCTGTGGTATCCGATTTACAAGCTGTAATCGAGCTTAAACTTGGAAATCGTAGTCGTTATACAGTCCGTTACTTGTATGACACGATCAAAAATCAATTGGTCAAAAAGTATATGGCGGCCGAGAATAGTCGATCAGGGTGCTTGCTTATAACTTTGGCAGAAGACAGGCAGTGGCAGCACCCTGAAAGCAAGAAATTTATAGGATTAGATGAACTAACTTTGCTTCTTCGCGAAGAGGCTGTGCGTGTTGAGCAAGCTATGGGAGGCGCAGTATCGTTAGTTGTTCATGTGCTGGATCTACGCCCGCGATTGCCTAAGGAAAAGGGTAGGTGAAACCACTTACGAGTGTTGGAGCAATGTTTATATGTCAGCGTATTAGGTAAAACATCTACCGAGATGTTACGTGCCCAGTTGAATCCCCGTGCGACGGCATAGGCTGTAGGTTCTGGCGCTCATAGTTTACGGTGTTTGAGAAGTAAGGAATAGACTGGTTCCTGATATTCAATTCGACATGGGTGATAAGCCCCCTTTGTAAATCCGTCATCCATAACCTTACACGTGCTTTTCCATCCTAGTTAGTTAGAATTCCCCCGACTGCAATTGTGCAATAGATTAGGAGGATTGATGCATCATTTACACAAGCTAACATTGGCCATCAATGCGAGTTTACTGCTGGCAGCCTGCGTATCAGAAATGGAAGCATCGAAAGCAGATCCGGTTGAAATCGGCTTTTTAACATCGAGTGGCGCTGATGATGGCGTTAACAGTTAAGAGCGGTGGGTAGTCGAAAGTACTGCTGTAGGCACTACCCAAGCAACAGATTGCGAAGGGAATGTAGTGGTTCTCTACGACGATTAATTTTATTCGTCCATGCACTAAAAAGTCAGCCGAAATACAAGCCTAGCAATGAACAGGCTTGCATTTTGAATGTTCGATAAGCACATTACGTTTCGCAAGATGAGCGTGTGGTTACACGAAGAAGTTATATTCAAAAATTCGCTCGTAGCCTTGGCGTTACCGTTTACGCACCAACGAAATACCATCAGCAATACTCAACAGAGACAAATCCACTCGTTCATCAGCATGAATTTTTTTGTTGAGCGCACGAATGGCAGCAACAGACGCTTCATCACGCACATCAACAGAGCCTTCCAGCACTTCACCAAATAACAGCATGTTGTCGAGTATCATCAATCCGCCTGGGCGCAGTAGCTCAAGGCAAAGTTCATAGTATTCGTTATAGGCAGGTTTGTCGGCATCGATAAAAACCATGTCGAATGTGCCTGCTTCTCCTGTTTTTATAGCGTTAGTGAGCGTATCGGTTGCTTGGCCGATATGCAGGTCGATTTTTTGGTTTACATCGGCACGCTGCCAGTACTCTTTAGCGATTGCGGTGGTGTCTTCGGCGATATCACAGGCGAGTATATATCCGTCGCTGGGTAGTGCGAGCGCGACGGCTAACGCACTGTAGCCGGTAAATACGCCGAGCTCGATACAACGTTTTGCGCCGGTTAGCTGAGTAAGCAAGGCCATGAATTGGCCTTGATCGGGTGAGATTTGCATGATGGCGCGTGGATGCGCTGCTGTAACGCTACGCAGTTCACGAAGCACCGGGTGTTCACGCAATGAATGGTCTAGCACGTATTGATGGATATCAGGATTAACGCTGAGAATGCCTTTGTGCGCTTTATCGAAAGTTTCTTTGTTTGTCATGTCTGCCTCGTATGAGAATGATCGGATATTCAGGAGAGCAATCGCGGTTTTGTGTTTTAGGTTAGACCCAAAATTGAGGCGAGCTGCTTATTCGATTCGGTTGTTAGTGCTTGCACGCGCAAACTATGGTGGGCCGATCGTTGAGAGCAGGGTGGGCGTATTGTGATTAGACGGGGTTGTTGCAGTGCTTTGGGCAGTTAGCACTGGATGGAATGCTAGCTTCTAGGAAGCTTGTTTTTGATTTTTCTGCGGCCGCAATGCACGGGTATCTTGCTGATACCCGTATCATCGAAATGTGACGTTTATTTCCACTTACCCCACGGATCGACAGGTTTTGAGGAAGCATTGTTGTCGTCTGATGATTCTCTGTGAGGCTTTTGCTTGTAGGGTTGTTTGTTGTCTCTGTCGCTTCGGCCGTAAGGTGAGCCTCCATCTCGTTGGCCGCCGCNGTGTTCGGCTGCTTTTTTCGCACGTTTTTCTCGCAGTCGTTCAGCGTCTTCTAAGCTCAGTTCGGCCGGTTCACCCGGTGTTTGATCGTTGGGTACGATTCTGTCGCGGGGAGGGAGTTCAAACTGTTCCCGCGAGGCACGTGGCAAATTTTTGTACTCGTACATGTAAAATGACTCAACCTTTTCACGTGCCCAATCCGTTTTCTTTAAAAACTTCTCACTGGATTCGACGCTTGGGTTGGTTTTAAAACAATTGATGCCCAGGTAGGCGAATAGAATTTCAAAACCGTAGTGATCAATGAGTTCGATCAACATGCTTTTCAGGCCCAGCCCGTGGAGCGGGTTATTCTGATAGTTGATGTCTTCGTTCATAACGGATTCCGGTGTCTATTTAGGAACAAAAATGCGGCAGGCATTATACCTGAACCACAGCATCGTGCTGTGGTTTCGACATTTCGCTGCTGTATTTGATCGCAATTGCGCGATATCGATATGGTTGTGATGGTGTTATTGCGTGGTGTGGAGCCGCACTTATGCGATCTTTGGTGCTTCACGTCGCCACTTGTTGAGGGAAACCACACTTTTAGTGTCAAAGTTGCAGATGCTATTCGATGGGTTGAATTACCGTCGGCTAGAAAAAGCCTGCTGCTTGAAGCAAGCCTAGAATACTGATCGTCAGCCAGCAGCATACGGTTGACCAGAAGGTGACGGGTGAGTCTTTCATGTCAATAGGTTCTACAAAGAACAGGGCCTTGTTGCGGATGCTAATGCCTACCCAGTAGATGAAGAGCAGTGACCAGATGGCATACCAGCCCATAAGTGTTGCGGCGGTTATCGTAATTAAGGCAATCCATGTCTTCCAATGCCGCAACTGCGCTCTAGTGGATGGTATTTGATGCCCATCTCTTTTGGCAGATGTGCCTGGGGCTTTTTCGTTATTGGTGTTCCAGGGCTCGGGTTTACGCATGGGTTTTAATTCTCTTGCCGGTCACTTGTAAATCACATTGACTATAGTCAACACCACACTTGCAGCCTCCGCCATACAGAAGGCAAGTATAAGATGAGTATAAATTTTTCGGTACGTCATTGTCTCATAAAATATTCGGCGTTATATTCGTCGTATGTGATGTAAGACAGTTTTCGGGAGTTTTTATCATGAAGATATACCTTATCAAAGCCTCAGCAGGTAGTGATTATTCCAAGTACAAAGCCGAAACCGGTGGCCCACCTCAAAATATATTTGCAGCCGCTGCAGCGACGCCCAAGCAACACCAGATTGAGATGTGTGATGAAACGATTGGAATGAAAACCGATTTTAGTTCGGATGCTGATTTGATCGTTATATTTATGTCGACGCCGGATGCCTATCGCGCTTACGAGATTTCCAAACGATTTCATGATAAGGGTAAAACCATTCTTTTTGGCGGGTTACATACACAATTTAATCAAGAAGAAGCCGCAGGGTTTGCCCATGCGTTGATCCTCGGCGAGGTTGAAAACTACTGGGAGCAGGTGTTGCAAGATGTTGAAAACAACCATTTAAAACCTGTTTATGAAAGCCATGAGGCGGTTGATCTCGCCAACCTCAACCCATACCCGACAGATATTATCTCTCCGGCCGAATATGGTTACACTTGGTCTGTTGTTGTGACTCGTGGGTGCCCGTTCAAGTGTGATTTTTGCCTAGTGCACGAGTTCTTTGAAAGCTTCACCCTGCGACCCATTGAGCACATTGTGGAAGAGCTAAAACACCTAAAGTCTATCGGTGTCGAGTGGGTTGAGTTGCACTCGGATAATCTGACATACAACAAAGCCTACGCCCTCGAATTATTTGAGGCGATTGCGCCGATTGGTCTTAAATTTTTTGGTGAGACGACAGTGCTGATTGCTCGCGATATTGAGTTGCTGGTGGCAGCCCAAAAGGCGGGAGTAAAGGCGATACTATTGGGCATCGAAACACCGTCGGTAGAAGCATTAAAAGCGCAAAAAAAATCTTTTGTGAAACCGGCAAAAATGAAGGAATACTTAGCGACTATTCGTGCGCATGATATGGAAGTTTGGGGCGATTTTTTATTCGGCTTTGATGAGCATACATCCACGATATTTGATGAAACTATCGCATTCGTACAGGATATTGGTGTGGATAAAATGGTGCCACATATGCTGATTCCGTTTCCGGGCAGTCAAACATTTCGAAATCTCGATTCAGAGGGGCGTATCTTAACCAAGGATTGGTCAGAGTATGATGGGAGCCATGTGGTGTATCAGCCCAAACAAATGTCTGTTGCTGAATTGGAAGAAGGTATGGATTACGTGTGGCGAAAAACTGCCAAAATCAGTGAAAAACTGAAATATCTGTTTGGTTAAGAATGTGCGAGAGCGCCAAGCCGAACTTTGATGTCGGTTAGGCATTGCTTCGCACGTTTTGCGTCAGTCGAGTGCGCGAGTACCTGGGCCGCGTCGATCGCTGGATATGTAAGCTGCTATGTTTGTTTGATAGGCCCAATACCTGCTCGATACTGGGTAGGCACCGAGGGGCGAAAAATCATTCAGGATATGAAGCATGGCAAATTCGGTTAGAGGGCCATATGTTGCAGGTTTGCTGGCTGTATCGGTCCTTTGGGCCGGCACATTTCTTTTCGTGAAGGTTGCAGATCGAGATATACCGCCGCTAACCGTGATGGCGGCGCGAGCGGTGATCAGCTGTTCGTTCATGTTGCTGGTACTTGCCGTGTTGAGAAAACCGTTATTGCAGGATGCGCGATCACTGCGTCATCAGGCTAGTTTTGCAATTTGTGGGCTACTGGTTGCTTATATGTGGTTCACCATCGCGCGCAGTGAAACCGTATTGTCGGCGTCTCATGCTGCATTCTTGATTACTTTTTTGCCGGTATCGTCTTGGTTAATTGGTGTGTTTCTCGCACATACGCGCGTATTTCGTTGGATCAACCTGTTAGGCGCTGCTGTTGCCGTTAGTGGCATTGGATTTATGGTGGGTTTGGATAACATTCTTCGCGGCGGCAACGAACTCTGGTCGTCGTTACTGTATATATCCGGCTTGTTGGCATTTTCCGTTTCTGCGACTCTCAATAAACGCTGGTGTACGGGGATCGATCCGTTTGTTTTGACGACCTTTAACCTCTTCTATGCAGCACTGGGTTTGGGCACGCTGGCCTTGATTTTTGATGCTCCATTTTCGGCGTCTTATCATCAGGACTCGTTGCTGGCTTTATTCGGGTTAGGTGTTTTCAGTACGGGTGTAGGGTATTTGATCTTTTATTGGTTGGTGCTGCGTGCAGGGGCGGAGTTTGCTTGTTTGAATGGTTACCTGGTTCCGGTTTTAGGTGTATTGATGGGGGTTATGTTTTTAGGGGAATCGGTAACGTCGCTGCAAATACTGGGTTTGTTTGTAGCGCTGTCAGGCATCTATTTATCAGAGTGGGATAACGCAAGCTAAAAGGGCGTTTGAACGGACGAAAGCAGAAATAACCCAAGCCCTTGATCGAGATTCCAAGGGCCGGGCATATACCAACACGTCGACAGCGTGTGAGTTGACGGATTAAGCTTGGGCGTCGGCCAGGCGTTGTTTCAATATCGATTGATAGCCGGTGGTATAAAAGTGTTTATCACGAACCGGGCGGGTCTTGAAGCGACGGTGTACCCACATATATTGCTCAGGCTTTTTACGGATAATTTCTTCCATCACCTGATTGATACTCAGTGCATCTTGCTGGTCGTCGCCACTTGGGAAGTTGTTAAGCGCAGGCGGTCGAAAATACTCAATCACATAGCCGCTGTTGTCGGGTTTACGGTAGTGAAAACAAACCACAATGGGTGATTTGGTGATATTGACCAAGCGGTTAGCGGCAACAATCGTTGCGGCTTCGACACCAAAAAATGGAGCGAAGACGCTGTGTTTAGCGCCGTAATCCTGATCCGGTGCATACCATACAGTATTGCCCTGCTTGAGTCGGCGAATAAACAACCGAGTATTGTTACGATCAATAACCGCGCCACAGTTACGTTGGCGATTTTTGAGGATCATCCAGTCCATCACTTCATTGTTCTGTGGGCGATATGTGGCATCCGTTTGTGTATACATCGGCATCAAAGTGCCGCATAGCTCGAGTGTCGTAAAGTGAGCACCTAGGCACAATACCCCTTTACCTTCGGCTTTGGTTTCTTCCAAGACATCCAAACCACGTATTTCGGTAATCCCGCGCAGCTTTTGTTCGGGCCACCACCAACCGATAGCGGCTTCAAGAATTCCGCAGGCATTGTTGGCAAAAATGGCTTTGACGATCTTTTCTTGTTCGTCTGCGTTTTTTTCGGGGAAGCAAAGCTGCACGTTAACTTCCGTGATGTTTCGCCGCCGCTTCAAAATGTAATAGAGCAGGTGGCCAATATGTGTTCCTAATGAAATTATCCATTTGTGTGGTAGTCGGGTGACTAACCAAAGCAACCCCAGGCCCATCCAGGTTGGCCAATAGCGGGGGTGAATACAGGATTTAGGCATTAAATTTCCGATGTGGCGATTCAGATCTCTAGCATTGTTGTTATTAATTTGATTGGGATTATTAAGTTATTGATATCAATCGAAATTAGCAAATACTAAGTGATCGTAGACTACCATACTTATACAGTTTGTAACTATCGTTTGCCAAACCGTAGAGCGAACATTGAGACCTTCTAGGCCCCTTAGTTAAGTTGTCTTACCCTCATGTACTCAAATGCACCGTTGGTATCTTACTCTGCCCTCGCGGATGAGTGCAGTTAATTGAATCAGAGTAGAAGCCCAGTTTTTGTGAAATGTTGGGTTGCTGAATCGCAATAGATAACGCTTCGGACACTGTAAGGCCTTTGTCTATAGGGATCTAGGTACTATGAGTGTTTAATCTCTGAGAGTTTAGACGCTAACGCGCACGCCTCACATTCAGCAAGTCTTGCACACCACATGCTATTTTTCTTTAACGGGTGTGCAGATATCTAGCGCGTAATTGTTAACTCTTGAATGCTGTTAAGCTTCCATCAGCAAGCGTGACATTTTCAGCACCAGCTTTCTTGGCAGTAGCGGAACCATCCACTCCAATGAGAATTGTAAAATTCGATCGTTGATACAAACCAACTTGCCGCGTTCCATCGCCCGGTAGCCTTTTGCTGCCACAGAATCGGCTTTGTGGGCAACTTTCATCACGCTGAGCCCTTGCATATTAGCGGTGTCGGCAAAGCCGGTATGAACCGGGCCAGGGCATAATGCGGTGACTGTAACACCGAATTCAGACAGTTCTTCGGCTAACGACAATGAGAAAGATGTGACATAAGCCTTTGTTGCGTAGTAAACCGCTTGAATCGGGCCGGGTAACATCGATGCCGTTGATGATACATTCAGTACTTTGCCGTGGCGGCGCTGCACCATACCTTCGAGGTAGAGGTGAGTGAGCTCGGTAAGCACGCGAATATTGAGATCGATTATCTGGGTGCTATCGGCTAGTTTCTGTTGGTGAAAATGACCCAGACCGCCGATACCGGCGTTATTGATCAGCACGTCTATCTGCAGGCCTAGTTGTTGGGTTTTCTCAAAAACCCGTTGAGCTGCTCCGGGGGAGGTGAGATCTTCCGGTAAGACGGTGGCTTTAATCTTGTGGGTCGATTCTAAGGTCTGTTTCAAGGCTTCGAGCTTATCTTGGGAGCGGGCAACAAGTACTAGGTCACCTCCTTTAGCCGCATGAATTTTGGCTAATTCGAGACCGATGCCACCAGAGGCGCCAGTAATAAGTGCTGTGTTGCCAGAGGTCATCGCTCGGCTCCTTATAAATCGATGGAGGATGTCGTTGGTCAATAGGTCGAGATACGCGCACTATAAATAGAGTGCAATGGCTTGGATAGCTAAGGCACCAAATTGCTATGTAAGTTACATGTATTTAACCCGATGGTGATATTCCTAGATTCGATTCACTGATGAGGGGCTATTGGACTTGCTCCGTTGGATTCGAGAGGAGCAGGTTAGTTTGCTACAGTGGGTTTACTCAGCAACACCTAGATTAAGACGTATTCCAAGGCAATGCGATGACTTTGCCAACTCTGCCACTGCCTTGAAATTAAGCACATACTTGATTGATTAATATGGATTCAGCCCGCGAGTTTCTCTTCAAGAAACGCGACTTCTTTGGGAATCGCATCTTCGCAATTGGCGATAATGAATTTTTCGACTTTGCCACCAACAAGTGGAATATTGGCCTTCGCCTTGTATGCAATGGCGTACTCACAGCCGGAACTTGTCGGTTTGATCGTCATATCCGCTGACAATGATGCCGGCTGGCCTTCGATAGTGAATTCTGATTTGCCGACAAAGTTACTGCCAACTTGTTGCCAAGATTCCTTCATATGCAACGTTTGTTTGGGGTCGAAAATTTTTGCTAATACCTTGGGGAGTTCACGCACCACTTCCCGGTTCATAATAATGTGCGTTTTGATGCCGTCTTCTTCGACTTCAGCATCGGCACTCAGCTCACCACATTCGAGTGATCGTTGGACCAGAAAATCCGGGTCGGTGAGTAATTCAAAAACAGATTCAGCATCGTAAGGTAAGTTGTACTTGACGCTCATGGTATTCCTTTTGGGCTTATTGTTAGCGTTATTATGCGTTTTAGCCTGCCATTTTATTTTCTTCTCTGCAATGCATAGCCCTGTTTTTGCGCGGTATCAGTGCGTTCTACGCAGCATATTGGTGCGCCTCAATACTGCATTAGGCGGTAACGATATTTCTCCTCGTATAACCTGTGTTTTTAGAATAATTCTACCTAGCTGGTTATTAAACATAACTCCAGTTATAAAGATTTGATGTAAGGGTGCAGTTAAAGCGTTAGATTTGGAATGTGTACGAGCTATCAATTTAGATCGATAGCTAGCCAGTTCGGTGCCTTAAGCGTATTCAGCGTAAAGCTGCCGATTATTGACATTTCTGTGTCACTTTTTGAAATAGCTTGATTGCTTTACTCGTTGTGATTATTGCAATAAATTCAAAAGCCTACAGGGATAACAATAGGAATGTGGTATGGCAGTTAGCGGATCTATGACTAACACTAGTGTTTTGTCTCAATATGTTCATCGGCCGTTGGCGATCGGGGTAATAAACGCGGTAGGGCGTATACGATCGCGTTTGGGTATGAGCCCTAAGATCTGGTCGATTGACAAAATGGAGCGGCAAGCATTAAAGCGGTGCGGGCTGACACAAATTCCATCGACGGCTCACCGGGAAGGTCTTGCTGTCATGATTGATGATGTGCAGAAAACCGCACTAAATGCGGTAGGCGTCATATTGTTTAACGGATTCTGTGTTAACAGCTTAGTGACCAAATTTACGTTAGAGCAGCAAAAGAACAATACCTCGATTACCGAAACCATTATTGATAACCCGGTCATTATTGCGGGTAGCGCACGCACGGGTACGACGTTATTGCACCAGCTATTAAATCTGGATGATCGCCATCGCAGTATGCTGGGTTGGGAAGCGTTGAATCCGGTTGACTACAAAGCGGCTTCCAGTGCTCAAAAGCGTTACCAACGATCAAAAATGATGATCGGTGCAACAGACTATCTGGCTCCATTAGCTGCGCAAATTCATCCCTGCGGGCCTGATTTGCCGCAGGAATGTAATATCGTGCATGCCGTCGATTTTGAATGTCATCAAAACAGCGTTTTGTTTGAAATGCCTCAATACCAACGTTGGATTGCGCAACAGAGTTGGCAACGTCGTTTGGATACTCACAAATTATGCCTGCAAACTTTGCAGCTTGATCAATCCGACAAACGCTGGGTGATGAAGTCACCTTTCTACCCGAGTGCGCTTGATAACTTGAGAGACACTTACCCGAATGCAGACATTGTTTTTACCCACAGAGATCCGAAAGGTTTATTGAACTCATTTTGTAGCTTGGCTTTGTCTTATCGGCAGATCGTCACAGATGACATAGACCTTCACCGGTTGGGGAAACAGATGCTGGAGCTGTTCGCGACAGACCTCGATCAGAGTGTTGACTTGTTGATGGACCCAAGACACGAAAATTCTATCTATCACCTTCACTACGACGAGTTCGTCTCTGACCCTGCGCTGCATTTACGTAAACTCTATGATCATTTTGGCTGGGAGTTTACGCCTCAAGTTGCTGCGAGTTTGAAAGACCATATGGCCAATGACGCCGAAAAAACACGGGCTAAGCATAAACCCTCATTGGATATGTTTGGCCTTACAGCTGAGCAGATCGATACAGCTTTTTCGCGTTACAATGCGTATGTGAAGTCGATCCGTCAGGCACGCGACACGAATGAAGCCTCAGCCACATCGGAGCCGGTAGTACTACAACGCGTCGCCAAGGGCCTAGACGGGCGTTCAGATAAGATTGCGGAAGGCAGCAAGGAAGAAAACGCAGCGTGTGATGTTTCAGGTTTGGTTGTCGCCTAACCTCAAGAGAAGGGGGGCGTTAGTGTCCCTCACCCATTTAGATATACTCCCCATAAAAAACCCCCGGGTTCATATCTTCCAGATACTCATCCCGGGGGAACAGGGTTAAGACGGTTTGTAAAAAACAGGCTTAGCGGCTTAGATCTAGCCGGAAATCATATATCAGTGCATTTGAGCCTTGATTGGTGGGCGTCGATAAGTCGGTTGTACCAGTAAATGGTAATGAAACGTCGTTGCTAAATACTGAGTATTCGGCTCTGCTTTCAGAATCGATTCAGGTTGTCCGAAGTCGTCGCACGTCTATCACTAGATCGTACCATTGGCGTGTTGAGTTGCTGTTTAGACTAAAGATAAATTGATATCTGTGCTCCCCGTATTTAGGGGGATTCTTATGTTGGTCGTTTTTGATGGTGTTGTTTTGGTGGCGGTCGGCTGGGTTTACAGGGCCAGGGCCTTTTTTAAATAGACAATAGGGAATAAAGGTGTGAATCCGAGTTTTTCATAAACCGGCTGGCCGGCAACTGATGCTTGAAGCACGGCCGTTGTTGCTCCCGTGTCTTTAGCTTGCTGAATCAACGCCTGCATCATTTGGTTTGCGTAACCCTTGCCACGAAACGTGGCGGGTACACCGATCTGATGGATGCCCGCGATGTCGCCGGTAATAAATAGTAAGCCGGTTGCGGCTGCTAACCCGGTTGTTGGTTCGATACCGGTGTAGATATAAACATTATCTCTCTCAACCATCTGCTGAATGATTTCCGGGTCAATGGTGTAGCCAAACGCTTCACTCCCTGTCACGACCCAAGTAGCAATATCACTGGCGTTTTTTACCTGATGAATCTGCATTGCTGTTGGCGTTGTACCTAAAGGACGTTGCGAATCGTTAATGGCGCTTTTGAGATCTAGTGCCATGGCGGTATGTCGCATGGCTTCGAGCCAAGTTGGGTTATTGTTGATGAGGTCTTCCATGGCGGTGATCGCATCGGCTTTGTTGTTCGATGCCAGATCTGGCCAGATGGGTAGCTTGGCATCTGCTGCAGAATGCTCAGCTACCGTAGCTAAGAGCTGTGCATCCAGTTTGCAACCACTCAGCCACAAGCGATGTGGCCAGCTACGATTTTTCTTCAATGTGACGTGCGTAAATACCTGTGTATCAGCTTGATAGGCTGACCAGAGCTGCGTCAGGTTATCGATGTTTGCTTGGTCGATTTTTACCGGGTGAATGTTTACTTGATCAATGCGCATAAAGCACCTCACTGTTTGTTAAAACGACACCCACGATTAGGGTTGCCATACCCAGCAGCTTTACCGGTGTGATTGGGCTTTGAGGGAGATCAAACCAGCCGAAGTGGCTGGCCGTTGTTGCAACAATAAGTTGCCCCCCCAGCGAAAATACAGTCATGGGGCCGATGCCGATTTTGGGAATCAAGAAATACAGCAATCCGATTCCCGCGGCGCCCAAAACTCCCCCAGAGAGATATAAATATATGGGTGCCCGTGCCAGTTGGACGCTACTGATCGTTAGCTGACCGGAGGCAAATACCGTTATCCAGCAGATCAACGCTCCGACGGAGAAAGCAAACCCAGTGCTTAGCAAGGCACTGTCGATTAAAACTCCAAGGCGTGCATTTAAGGTCGCTTGTAAAGAAATAGCAACCCCGGCGGCAATAGCGAGTAAGGGTAAAAAATTCATCTACATCTCCACCAAAAAGTCTGTGATTGGGAAGCGAACTTTTGGTTTCGAGGCTTGTTTATCGTCAGTGTCGCGATAGCCAATGACGCAAGCAACGGAGGTGGTTAAGTGGCAGGATTCTAGCCCAAGTATGCGATCAAAACCTGCTGTGTCGATGCCTTCCATCGGGCAGGTATCTACCCTTTTGATCGCTGCTGCGGTGGTCAATTGGCCCAGTGCGATATACGCCTGTCGATGAGCCCAATGGATAATTTCAGCGTCATTTTTTTGCCCCAGCGTGGTAATCAAGTAATCGCGAAAATCATTGAGAGAGGAAAGCGATTCACCTCTGACGTTGCTCTGGCAGCGCAGATAACGATCAACGATGGCGCTAATGCCATCGGTGTGAACGGCTAAAACAAACAAATCTGAGCTATCGTGTACTTTGTTTTGGCCCCAGGCGTAGCTTCCCAATTGTTCGCGTGTTTCCGGTGTTGCAACCCGGATTAAACGATAGGGTTGAAGGCCATAGCAAGATGGCGTCAGGCGTGTTGCTTCAATCAATTCATCACGTAGCGCTGTGCTAACGGTGCGCTGAGAAAATGTTTTTACGGCATAGCGCCAATTCAATGCGTCAATTAGTGTCATGAGGGTGCCCCGGGTGTTTTCGTCGTGTTAGAAGATGACGACAATAATAAGCAGGCAGGCCTGACTGGGCATTTACATAGGTTGAGAGAATCAGGTGTTTTTTCGAATACGGCTTAACTGTGTTGGGGTAATACCCAGATGAGAGGCAATATGATATTGCGGTAAACGTTCAGCAAGGCTGGGGTTGTCGGCGAGAAACTGCTGATATCGGGCACTGGCATCCAGCTGAACGATGGCAATCTCCCGAGCGTCTTTTTCGAGCAGCCAGTTGGTTTCGAGATAGTGGATCTGGAACATTTTCAGATCATCGTGTGCCAGCAGTAATTGGCGATAACGAATGAAATCAATTTCCACCAATAACGTTTCTTCCAATGCATCGAACGCTAGCTTTGATGGTGTGTGCGTTAGCAATGCCGACATGGCACCAGGAAATTTTTCTTCATCAAAAAACTTTTTGTTGTACTCATTACCCTTTTCATCACTGACGTAGCCGCGAATCAAACCATGATAAACCCAAGCGAAACTGCTGGGAATGCTGCCGGCTGGGTAGAGCACGTCATGTTTGTCTAACCGACGCACCGTGATGATGGCTTGAAAAGCCTGCCAGGTACTGTCACTGATCGGGTAGTAATCATCGAGAGCGTGTTTGAGAGCCTGCAGTACTGAGTGGGATGCGGTCATGATGGAAACGTACACAATTGTAGGATGATGAATGCCGAAACAAGCATATCATCATCCCAGCTCGTGTGGCACAGCGACCACACGAGCGCCCAAACGTTAGCGGTGTGCCGCAACAACGGCATCGATTATAGCGCTGATCTGGTTTCTTGAATAATCGAGCTCGGTTTGGGTCTGGGCGTCTGGTTCGTAACTCACAGTAGCACCCGGGCCAGCAAACTGGATCACATAAGGGAACATCGGGTGTTCTTGATCGAGCACTGGCAGTGTCTTCGGGCTTCCTGCCGCAGCAAACCAAAGTTCCAGATATTCTTGCCACGTTAGATTAACATCGCCAATCAAGTAACCGGTGCCGGATGTGCCTTGAGTAAAGGCATTTAAGGCGGCTTCGGCCACTGACTTTGATGTTATGTGGTTAGTGCCACCAATGGGAGCAAAGTCTGGCATATCAGGTATTTTACCGCTGGCATAATCAACAATCGCAGCGAGGTGAGGTACAGGCAATCCCTCGATGAAACCCAACACAAATGGCGCATTTAACGCAAATACACTGAAGCTTTCATCCGCAAGTGCCAGTACAGATTCACAGGTGTTATGGCGCGATGTTACATAGGGGCAAACACCGATTTGTTGTGGTGCCACTTGTGGGTAGAAGGTACCGATGTAAACAACCTTTTTTACGCCAGCGGCTTTGGCCGTTGCAATAAATTCCGGCACGGCTTTATCGTTGGCGCGGGTATAGAAGCTGTCTGGTGATTCGGAACCATCCATCGGCACGTTGCGAATATCCGCAGCGGCTGAAAAAACCAACCAGTCGAAGCCTTCCAGGCGGGCGGGGTCGATTGTGTCGTTGATGTAATCAGCCTGGATGAAACTGAATGATGCCAGTGCAGGTGCAACAGGAGGCTTGCGCGACATTATCGTCACATCGTGGCCGTTGGCTTTGAGATGTAGGGCAATTTCACCGCCGATTAGGCCGGAGCCTCCGACAACTAATACATTCATGTTGTTCTCCTAAAACTTCAAATAAAGCGATTTTTTGGGTCAATTAAGACGGTTTTTTTCTCTCTCGCAGAAAACTATCGAGTTAGGGTGTTGAGGCAATCCAGTGCCGATGTGAAGACATCTTCACCGACGATATCGGCATAGTCGTCCCAGATACTTTCGGTAATCTCTGCAAATGCGGTGATCACGTTCTGACCTTTTTCAGTAAAACTGACGAGTTTTGCTCGACTGTCTTGTGGGTCGGGTTCTCGGGTTACATACCCTTCGTTTTCCAATTCATCAATGATCTTGACCATTGATTGCGGGCGAATACTGGCGCTTTTGGCGAGATCATTAATTCGACTAGGCCCGAAGTTTCCTAGGTGCATAAGCACGGAGGAATGTTTGGGTTTGATATCACCAAACCCACGAGGAGCAAGCAATTCGCTGGCGCGCGTATTGTAGTCACGTAGCATCAGCAGAAGAATTTGGGCGAGTTCGTTTTTGTTGTGATTCATATTCTTTATATCTTCACGAGTAACTGTCGCTTATTGAATAATCAGTCAGCAGCCTATCTATAGTAGAGAGGGTTTATTTTAGTAAGCTAGACTTATAATAAGTTTAACTTACTAAATGGATTTTTGGTCGTCAATGGTTATTGATGAGTTTTGGTTTTACCGAATACATAGGGGGAGGGGGATTTTAGCAGGCACCATACAAATACATTAATCGGTATGGCGCCGGCTCGGTCATCTATTGAACAGGAAGAAACACGTCACTTGCCACACAGCCGGTATGTTGATCGGGTGTTAATTGCTTGAGATGCTGCGAAAAAGATAGAGCTTGAGCCCGTAGCGTTGGTGATTTATGGAGTACATCGGAAGGTATGATCATGAAAATAGCGGCTAGCTGATTCGCTCAAACCGCTATTTGGCAAGTGCTCACGATAGGTGCCTACTTGGTTATCGTGAGCCTTGTCGAGCGAATGACGTGTTCTCAATTAAACGCTTTCGAAAGTCTGTTTTCGAAACACTACTTTCGAGAGGTTGTATTCGGGTCGTAATTGTATAGAGCAGGATCGTAGCTGTAGCCGGCTAAGTGTTGTCGAAAATCACCGGGTATCTGCTTCTTACATACTTTGACTTTAGCCGCGGTGTACTGAGAGCCGTAGTAGGTGAACTTTCTGGCTGCTTTGCAGTTTCTGGTTGCCCACGACTCTGCTTTACGTGGCATATCGTCAGATGCTAGTTGATCCAAATCGTCGGATCTTTGTGCCGGTACAGCGACAGCTTGCTGCACATTAATCGGTTTGGTTACCACTGTGTCGTAGTCGTTAGAATCTTTCGGCGGTTTGTCGGTAAAGTGCTTTTTGCCGTTTTCGTCAGTCCACGTATATATCTTTGCTGAGGCGTTGACGGCCATTAAGGCGATCAAACTAATCAGCAATGTTGTTACGCGTGTGGATGTGGGAAGTCGCATTCCATGCACTCCTTTCTGGTTGATGGAAAAACGCAGGATATCGTCTTACGGTTTTTTATCAATGATATAAGCTTTAGATTGTGTGTTTTTCAGAAATCTATCGGCTTACGTACAGGCATAGGTATAGCGATCATGGATTTTGATTACTGGCATAGTCATTGGGTTAAAAACGAGATCAGATTTCACCAAGGCACACCTAATCAATCTCTGGTGGCTTGTTTCAAAAGGCTCAATCTTGATCCTTCGGCTCGTGTATTTGTACCATTGTGCGGTAAGACGCGTGATATCGCATGGATACTCGATAAAGGCTGTTCTGTGGTTGCCGTTGAATACGAACGCATCGCGATCGATCAGCTATTTGATGAGTTAGCTGTAAAGCCGGTTGTAACTGACGTAGGTGCTTTTAAGCACTATTCGGCAGAGGGGCTAGATGTATATTGTGGCGATTTTTTTGATCTAACATCAGAGTTGTTGGGTAGTATTGATGCCACCTACGACAGAGCAGCGATTGTTGCATTACCGTTGGAAGCACGCTCTCGATACGCTACACATCTAAAACGTTTGACGAAGTGCGCACCGCAATTGGTTCAAACTGCAGCAGTGTACCCTGCGAACCCACAAAAACCTCCCTTTGAAGTGAGCTTAACTGAGCTACGTAGCCATTATGGCAATGACTATGGTTTAACATGTGTTGATCAGCGAGAAACACCTGTGCTCAAAGAGGGGTATGTGGACTACCGAATATACTGTTGGCTACTAGTCCCCAAAGCTAGGTAACGCGCTGGCAGGTCTACAACGAAAATATAGTGTGACTTCGTGCACGTTCAGCGGTGTATGAGCCTATATTAAACCCTCGTTATATTTGCCTCATTCGGAAATTTCCTGTTATTGTTATTGATCTGGATCAAGTTTGATGTGGTTTAAGAATCGACATTGGCATGTTTGGTGCGGAAATAACAATAACAACGATTAAAACATCGAAAATGCGATTGGAGTGCATCCCATGCTGACTACGACCCTGTTCTTCGCTTTTGTCATTGTACTGAATACTTATGCAACAGCGCGTTTGTTTAATGGCGCTCGAGGCAATACCTGGAAGCGTCAACGCTTGTTGGCTTTTATCTGGGCGGCACCGGTTGTTGGCGCGGCCGCATCTATGCTGCAACAGCCTATTTTGATACCGATCTCACATTCAAACGACTAATGGCTTTCTCTCGCGACGTGATTCCATATCGCAGTCGTGAGACATTTGCACTCTTCTCAATCATTTCAGATACTTGTTGTCGCCGTTTGCCTGCCTAATAAAAGGCAAGAGCAACGCTACGGGATATTTGAAATGAACATGAAAACCTATCGCTTAATCGGCTTGCTGCCGATTTTTATAATTGCTACTGCTTGCTCTCTAGAGGTCGGCAGTAAGGCATGGTGTAACCAAATGGATGAAAAATCCAAAGGCGACTGGACGGCAAACGAAGCCGGCGATTATGCAAAACACTGTATTTTTAGAAGCGACGACTAACATTGCAGTCAATGGCGCGTAAATATTCGCTGTTACCGTGGAGGTAGCACGCTAGAATATTTGATGGTTATCTTTGAACATAGTTTCACGAGCGCTATTGCATTGAACCTGAGCAGAAGCAGGCCAAGAGCGTAGCTACGCACCCCATCCAATCTACCACCGCACTTTGAAGGCTTATCGTGATTGCCTGATGCGTGTGCGATAGGGTAAGCCCAACATGAATGCCATTCGACTTTCTGTGCTTATTGCAGTTTCCGTTGTCGCGATCATCATCAGTTATGTGTATCTGGATCGACCCATCGTGCATTTTTTTAGCGCACATGATTCGCGCTCTATGGTGATTTTTCACTACTTCGCTAACACGATTACGCAGGTTATCGGCGTAGGGATATTTGTTTTTAGCGTTGTCTTTGCTATTCGCCTGCTAAAGAAAAATACAAGGCCGAATGACTTCCCCTTATTTGTCGTCTGCATGGCTGTGTCTATGTCTCAGTCTTTTCGCGCCGTTTTAAAACCTGTGTTTGGGCGAGCGTGGCCCGATACGTTTAAACACGGTAACCCGTCGTTTTTGCAAGATGGGGTTTATGGGTTTCATTGGTTTTCAGCCAACGATGTCTATCAATCGTTTCCATCGGGTCATGCAGCATTTATTAGTGCCTTTGCGATCAGCGTTGCGTTGCTCTACCCTCGGCTTCGTTGGTTTTGTGCGCTGTTGATGGCTTTGGTTTTGACCGGGCAGTTAATCATGTATTACCACTTTTTGAGTGATCTGATAGCCGGGTGCCTTGTGGGCGGGTTTAGTGCGTTGGTTTGTTATGGATTTTATCGGTCGGTTGAGGCGAAGACGTAGTCTGAAAAATCTTTTAGGGCCAGCCGGGGTGTCGAGCATGACGGGGGAGTCACGTATACCCGACGCTATAGGTGTACTGAATAAAGCCATTCGGGAATACCATTGACTCGGGTTTTTCAAGCATTACGCTGTGTTCAAGTGTTCCAAATAATGGAATGCCATTGCCTAGTAGAATCGGCGCTTGGGTGATGGTCATCTCATTGATTAACCGACGATTAATAAAAGACGTAATGGTTGCTCCGCCATCTACGTATGCATGTTTTAACCCGCGGCCTTCAAGGTCTTTGATCAGGTCACCAATGTCACTTGCAAATATCTCTGCGTGGTAGCCGAGGCCTTTTAGCGGCTTCCGCACAGTTTTACTCAATACAACAATGGGTAGATCGCGATAGGGCCATTGCTCTGGGGTAAGATGCATCGCAGCGATAACTTCCATGCATTTTCGCCCCATGATCATGCAATCGACAGAATCGATAAATGCGTTAAATCCCATGTCGGCGTTATTGCCCATTTCTGCCTTCGGGTTACCGGCGGTTTGGAGCCAGTCAACACCGCCTTCTGGTGTGGCGATGTATCCATCGGCACTCGTTGCAATAAACACAGAACATTTCATAGTGACCCTTTTGTTGTTCGACTGATTACTCAAACGAAAAATAAACCTAACGCATAGAAAATATCGCAAATTGATGCATGAGCATACATTGCCAGAGCACTTGCGCGATTGTTTGGCGTGTTTGTGCGTTAGACCGTATCAAATCCAAAAATGCAGATGTATTGTTTCTTGTGTGCCACAAAGATATCGTGATCTGGATCATCGCTGTTTGAAACATGGATGTCAGTAAAGGAATACACATATGAAACCAGAAAATTTCGTGAATACTATCGTGAGTTTTCTAAACGAAATCGGCTTAGGTATCGAGCTGACGTCGTTAACCCAGGATACTTTTCTACCCGGCGTTTGTTGCCATAACGGTGGAATCTTGGTTGATCTTGAGCAGCTCGCATACCCCGGCGATATTCTTCACGAAGCCGGACATCTGGCACTGCTAAAGGAAGATGAGCGCGTATCCATGTCAGGTGATGCTGGTGATGCTGGTGACGATGGGGGGATGGAAATGGGAGCGATAGCCTGGTCGTACGCGGCGAGTTGTTTCATTGGGTTTCCGGTGGAGCAGTTATTTCATCAAGGTGGTTACAAAGGCGAAGGCGATTGGTTAAGCGAGCAATTCGAACTCGGCATCTATATCGGTTTACCCATTCTTGAATGGAAACAACTTGCTCGCGCTTCAGGAGAGACGTGTTATCCGCACATGGATCGCTGGCTATGTTGATCGAGTGGCGCGGCTAATCCGAGGCGGTTAGCCTGAAACAGGCGAGGTATTTCCTCGTGTCTATATCTCCCAATTCCCCAGCGGCGTCGCCGAAAACCCCAGTTGTCCCTGCCAACCCGGATTGAAGGTAATGTGGTATTCACGTATTACGTTGTCAAAAAACTCCTTCAGGTCATCTAGGCTATCGATAAATACTGCATCGCGTTGGCCGGGGATAAACGCAATAAACTCCAGTTCAACTTCAGAAACCAGCGGCCTGCCGGCTTCATCGCTGTGATGTACCATATCACCGCCGGTGTATCCGGCGCGTTGTATCGCAAGATTTAGAGCACCTTTCACAGTGATAGCAATGCGTTGAGTAATATTGCCCATATGCGGATCTTCATGACGGATAAACTCCCGGATAGACACCACATGTCGGTTCGATCTCGGCACTGGCCGGCGATCGGCATCGCTAGGGCTGTAGACTGTGGCTCGCGGAAATACCGCCCACAGATCGTAATCGCCGGTCATGGCCGAGCGATATAATCCAGTCAGAGAAGGGCTGCACATTGGGTCAACAAGAGCCAACACGGGTAACAGATCGTCGCCAGTTGCTGAGGATGGTTGGTCTGGTGCTGATGGCAAAGCAACTTCATTGGCACCGTAAAACACGCCCCACAACTGTTGACCACAAGCTCCGGGAGCATTCATTGTGCGCTTCAAGACGAATTCCATTCTTGCACCATCGGGCGAAACGGCTGAATAACGCATGGCATTAATCTTGCCGCCGATGCGTGTCATACAGTGCATTTGTTCAAGGTCTTTGCGTCGATTTTCAGAGATGAAAACCTGTATTTGACCGGCATGATATCGATGCAGGGCGGTGTGTACATCTTTGCGTTGTGAGCCACGTGCCTCGATAGACCCCCCGCGTTTGGTGAAACGTGGGTCGGCCAAAACAAAACCGGCCATTGGCCCCCAATTGCAGGATTTCGCTTTGACATGAAAGCCCTTGGACGCATATCCCTCCATGATCAATCCCGTTGCATAGCGGCCCACGGATCGGCTGGCGATCACGCATTGCAACGAATCGGCAACACGCTGAAAACAGCGGGCATGCTTGATGGGCATTCCGGATCTTGAGCAGGCTTCGTAGCTATCGCGTATCACAAATCCCTCGTGCGCTTTCAGTGATAGTGGGCATCCATTGCGTGTTGCGTTGTTTGAGACCTAGCGAAAACACGCGGGTTCAACACGTATCGACTGAATGTCTGGTCGATTGCGATATGCGGTAAAGCGTATTGATTCATGCATCAATGTAACGCGGTAAATTATTCAGGTTCTATTCGGAATATGCATATTTCTGCGTCACTCGCCGTCGATAATAAACCGTTTAAATCAATGTCGGATAGGAATGATGAAAAACAGTAAATTATCGATCGGGATTTTAGCGGCTTTGTTAATCGGTGGCTGCGCGGCAAAGCGAGTTGAATCGGGTGCTGAACAAGTCGAGTTGACGAACGAAATGCAAGAAAATCGTCAGTGTACATTTGTAACTGAGCTGACTGGCTCGCAAGGCAACATGGTCTCGGGCGATTTCACCAGTGATGAAAATCTAGCGATGGGCGCAAGAAATGACCTTCGTAACAAGGCTTATCATGCCGGCGCGAATCTCGTCGTCATTCAAGATTCTGTACATGCTTCAGCGGATAAATCTTGGGGAACCACAAAAATCACTTTGGTCGGCAAAGCGTATAAATGCATGTAATGGTTTGATAAAAAACGTTTTTGTTGCCGCTAATCTGTAAAAATCGCATTGACACTCAAGGTGTAGTTTATATTATTGCGAGATTTGGCGGCAGCAATTAGCTCTTCACTCTCCCTGAGCGCTCTCGCAGTCTAATTCTAGTTTTACAATCGTTCCAGGCAGCTATTGGTCCACTATTTGATATTTCAAAAGAAGTAGATTTTTAGCGAAAAAAATTGTTATCACTGCAATCTATTTGTGACACTTGTCACTGTTTTTGAAAATTCAATACCCCTCGTATTTGATTCGCCTCCTTTGATCAATTCGCCTGAATAAAACTCACTGCACTTGCATCTTGGCCATACCACGGGGCGACTCCGCCCTTCAATATTGCGCAACGGATTTCGCAGACGACTGATTGGCAGCGGGTTGTGAGCTTTGTTGCTCAGCTTATATTAAAGAGGATGTAGCTATGAGTTTACTGACCTAGGCGCTGTTTGCAGGGACGGCTTCAACACTACTTTCACTCTCCGGCGCCGTGTGGGCCGATGATTCAGGTGAGCATACGTCAGCATCAATTATTTATATTGGCGGGCTAGCTTTGGGTACCGGTATTGGAACCGGTACCTGGTTGTCGGGTTCAGAGGGTAATGAATATACGATATATGATTCCAATAAGTTAACTGTACCCAGTATTCTTGGGTTAACAATGGATACGACATTGGCTGTGCAAAACAGTGGAGGTGTATGGGCTGGTACAATTACGCCGACCAAATGTCATGAAGATAGTGCTGACTATTGTAGCTATATTAAAGTAGGTGAGCCGATCCAGTTGCAACTGGTGAATGTGGATGGAACAAATTCGGTTGAGGTAGAGTTCGAGCTGGATATCGTTGTTGAGGAGACGGTCAACATTACTTACAGCTTGATGCAAGGAAGTACTGTTGAGCGTCTGTTGGAGCTCGGTGGGCAAATGCCTGAGTAAGTGTTTAGTAATCTATCTCTTCGCTATGTTATTAACATGGCGAGGAGATGGCTTAATGCACCATCGCAACATCCGAGTTGCTGGAGCGAGGGGTGTACGTTAACCACTTCTGCAATAGCGGTTGTTATTTCTTACACACGAGCCCCTCAGATAACCCTCTAGATATCCTTTTAGATTGTTCCGCCAATATTCTCAGAATGCCATTAGTGCTATCACTGAAAAGCACGCCAAGTCATTGATATCATTCATTTCTGTAATAAAATCGCGGTTTTTTTGTCGTTTACTCACTTAGAAAACCTGTTGATTCGAGTTAATGGTGAATTTGTAACTTACACTGTAAATTTAAAAAATGTAGAATGTGCGCAATTTCTGAGGTCAAGCTCTATTCCGGAACCTAAAACATGCAGTTATCTTTCGCGACCAAATGCCGTATTGCCGCTTATTCGATCAAGAATTCGTTCACTAAACCGACGTTTCGTGGTTTCAACCCGAACGATACCAAAGGGCTTTATGTCAACCCAAACCCCGTTCTTGATGAGATGCGTAGAAACCATCAGATCTTTTTCTGCCCGCAAATTGCGGCTTGGGTCTGCTCGCAAGATAAGAAAGAAACTTTTGATATGGCGCGCAGCGACAAATTCAGCCTGAATTTCAGTGACTGGCGGTTCGCCCCTGAGCCGATCCCGGACGATGAACAAAACGCGCTCGAAAAGCTCCTAGCCAATCTTTTAATTGTGCTGCCGAGTGCTGATCATATGCGGATTCGCCGCTTGGTACAGCCAGCGTTTTTGCCGCGTAACGTGGTTAAAATGGAAGATGCGATCAGCCGAATCGTGGATGAAGCATTGGAAAACGCGACGGGCGATTTCAACCTGGTCGAGGTTTCTAAAGAGGTTCCGTTAAAGATTATTGCTGAACTAGTTGGCGTTCCTACGAATTTCCAGCGCGAATTTAAAGGTTTGGCCGAAGCGATCTTAGCGACGTATATGCCGACTGAAGCACCTGATCCTGCGTTGGCATTTGAAGGTATTCGTATCGTTAAATCCGTTATCCAAGATCGTCGCGACAACCCGCGTGATGATTTTATCTCAACCCTGATTCAAACTGCCGATGAAGATGGCGATCGTCTGTCGATTGATGAAGTTATGGCCTTTGTAGCCTCACTGTTAACCGCTGGGCCGGATACGACGACACATTTTATTAACTCCGTTATTTATACCATCGTGCAGCATCCCGAGGTTATTGCCGAGTTAAAGGCAGATCCATCGTTGATCGACAATACCGTGACTGAATCCAATCGTGTGAACTACTTTGCTCACAGTGGCGGCATCCGTTTCGCCAAAGAAGATCTCGAATTATGCGGTGAGAAGATTGCCAAGGGCGATATGATCAAGTTCAACGTCAATACGGCCAACCTTGATCCTTCGGTGTTTCCGGATCCGTTTACCTTTGATATCCATCGTAAAAACCTGAAGGATACTTGGGTTTTTGGTGCTGGCAGTCACTTTTGCGTGGGCGCGTCATTGGCAAAAACCATTGGCCGGATCTTCTTACAAAAGTTCCTCGAGAAGGTACCTAACCCTGAGCTTTTAGGCGAACCCAAATATGAAAAAGATTTCATTAACCGCAAGATGACTTGCATGATGATCCGAAGTCATGAATAAAGACGCTGTTAGGCAATAACAAAAGTGCATTAAACGACCGGGGGATTCATGAAAGTCAGCACACAGGTAGCAAATCTATCCGTACAATATCGGTGGATCGGGCTGATACTCGCCCTGGTATTGTTTGCGGCAAGCTTCACTGGCTTCAAACATTTTGTGTTTGATAGCACGCCGCGGGCTTTCTTTAGCGACGACTACCCCTATTTACAGCAGTTTGATGAAGTTGAAGACAAATACGGCAAGGATAGCCGTATGTTTATCATGATGTCGTCAGATGAGGGGACGCTGTTTACCCCCAGCGCATTGTCTGCATTGATGGCATTAACGGAAGAAAGCTGGACGTTGCCGGGCGCGTTGCGTGTCGATTCATTAGCGAACTTTCAATACAGCTACAGTGAAGACGACGATATTGTGATTGATGCGTTATATGATTCGTCTGAGGCGCTGACGCCTGAGGCGGTCAAGCGTATTGAGCGTATTGCAATGGCATCGCCGGATGTCATTGACCGGTTGGTGAACAAAGCCGGTACGCATGCATCTATAACAGTAGCACTCAGCCGCCATGACACTCAAGAAGAAGGGCAGGCCGAAGAAACTGCATCAGCGCTGGCCGTGTACGCGCTAACAGAATCTATCGAGTCCCGTTATCCAGGCGTTAAAACGTGGGTAACCGGTAACGCCATCAGTAACTACCATAATCTAACGATCGCAACCAATGACATCATCACCATGGTGCCGGTGATGTTTTTGCTGATGTTTGTGATGGTCGGCGTGTTGATGCGCAGCATTACCGGTGTCACGGTCAGCCTTGTGATTGCGATCATGGCAACCATTGGTGCGATCGGCTTCTCGTCGCTATTCGGAACCGTGTATTCGACCCTGGCGATTAACGCAGTGATCATTGGCATCACGGTCGCTATCGCGCATTGTATTCATATTATTTCGTACTTTCTGCATAGCTATTACAGCAACGATAAACTCGAGGCTATTCGCTTGAGTTTACGGGTTAATTTCATGCCGGTGAGCATTACCAGCTTAACGACCGGGCTAGGCTTTTTAAGTCTGAATTTTACTGATTTACCGCCAGCGGCACATTTGGGTAATGCCTCTGCGATGTCAGTATTGTTGGCGTGGTTATTTTCTTACACCGTGTTGCCTGCGTTGCTGTCGATTATGCCCGTGCGTAAGCCAAAGAAGGCCGAGACCAACACCGAAGCCACGATGTTAAAACTCGCTAATTGGGTTATTGCACGCCAACGCGGCTTATTGATTGGCTCCATTGTGTTTTCTGTTTTGATGCTGGCATTAGCCTCACAAAACACGATCAATGATCGCTTTAGTGAAATGATCAAAAAGCCGCATGAGTTTCGTACCGATAACGCAGCTGTCGACCAACAGTTTGGTGGTTTGTATAACGTCAATTACGACATTAATGCGGATAGTGAAGGTGGTATTACTGATCCGGCTTATATGGCAGAGCTTGAGAAGTTTGTTAGCTGGTTACGTGAGCAACCTGAAGTCACCAGTGTGTATTCGGTTACAGATACCATCAAACGCCTGAATAAAAACATGCACGGGGATGATGATGCGTATTATCGTATTCCGGATAATAAAGATCTGACAGCGCAACTGTTGCTGATGTACGAGATGAGCGTGCCGTTGGGTGTTGATCTGAACAACATGATCTCGCCGGATAAATCCGCTACGCGTGTACTCATTACCACCAAGAGTATGGATACCGCTAAGGTCTTCGCCCTGCAAGATAAAGTTGCTGATTGGCAGGCGCAAAACCTACCTAAAAATCAGCGCCACCCGGGGGCATCATTAGCGATTATGTGGTCGCATCTGAGTATCGACAGCCTGGTATCGAGCATTGAGGGTTCTTTTGTTGCCCTAGCGATTATATCCGCGGTGTTAATGCTGGTGTTGGGTAGCTTCCGTTACGGTTTGATCAGTATTGTGCCGAATATCATTCCTGCGGCAGTGGGCTTTGGTGTGTGGGCGGTGATTTCCGGTGAGCTGGGCTTGGGGTTAACCACTGTCGTGATTATTACGATGGGTATTATCGTTGATGATACCGTGCACTTTTTATCGAAGTATCAATTTGCACGTCAACATGAAGCTCTCGATGCGGAAGATTCCGTACGCTATGCCTTCAAGCATGTCGGAACCCCACTGTGGATAACGACAGCAGCACTGGCTTCAGGGTTTGCCATTTTGACCTTGTCACAAGTTCACGGTAATGCAGATTTAGGCTTGCTGACGAGTATTATTCTGATTGCCGCTTTGATACTGGATTTTATCTTATTGCCAGCACTGCTGATGTTTATCGATAAGGGCAAAGGCGTAAAATCTAGTATCTAACGCTAGCGCCTAACCTAAACTGCGAAGTAAGTTGCGGATTAGGTTTAGGCAAAGCCGAGGAACATAGTATCAATCAGTTCGGTGGCCATCTGCTCAAACGACCACTTGCTGTTGAAGCTTTGCGAAATGTGCAGCGTTACCAGCCCATGCATACCCGCCCAGAATAACTGGGCGGCCAGCTCGCCATCCACACGGTTAACGCCGGCATCTGAGCTTACTCTGGCGCTGCTTGCCCAGGCTTTGTTAAGACGATCGAGTTGGTCTTGTAATTGCGGGTGAGTCGTTTGGTTGTAAGCGTTGCGATCGAACATCAATTGATACAGGGTGTGCTTTTCTAGCGCAAACTCGAAATATTCTCGTGCCAGTTCATGCATCTTTTCCATCGCCGGAAAATCACTTTCGGTAATGGCATCCAAGCGATCAATAAAAGTTTTAAATCCCCGCGCTCGGATGATATCCAGCAGTTCTTCCTTATCTTTAAAATAACGATATGGCGTCATGCTGCTGCAGCCATAGGCTTTGGCGATGCTGCGAAGTGATGTGTTATCGATGCCGTTTTCTTCAATCAGCGTCAATGCTATGTCGCAGAACGTTGCTTGAAACTTTTCAACATCTGCAGAGGAGAGTGGCTTGGGCATAGAAAACGAGCATACCTGAGTGAAAAAACGATTATAACGAGAGCTGACCTAGACTGCGACTATTGCTGTTGACTGTTGTTGGATGGATGTAGCATGAGACGCCAGTGCGTCAGCTACTGTTCTGGTTTACTCAGAGATTACGGTTAGGGGATCCTATTGATTGACGATACCTGCGATATATCCGGCGGAGGCTAGGGCGTAAACCGGTTTTTGCGTTGAGCTGCCTGACGCGTTAATGTTCGGGTCTGCACCTGACTCGTTGATGGTATGTTATGAATAAAATCCTTTTGGTTCCTCTTATCTTTATTGCTTTTCTGATTCTTCAGGGTTGCAGTGCCTATGAATCAGATACCGATAATGTCGCGCATCTTTCAACCGCGAAGCCAACGCCAACGCCAACGCCAACGCCAATACCAACGATACAGTCATTGGAAGAACGCGCTAATGGGTTAACTTCTCAAGGGGCTTGCGAAGCCGAGGGCGGGCAGTGGCAGGAGGTCGGCAAGCTGCAACGCGAAGCGTGTATATTACCGGCAAAAGACGCGGGCCAGCCGTGTACGGATGGTAGCCAGTGTGAAGTCGCCTGTATTGCTGTGCAAAGACGCATTGAGGCGGGTTCAAAAGCCACGGGGCAATGTCAGCAGTCGACGCAACGCTTTGGCTGTCGTACCTACATCAAAGACGGCGTGGCTGAACCCACGTTGTGCATTGACTAGTTCTTGGTATCTACCAATATGACGGATATAACCAACCTAGGTGCGCCGTTTTTGCACCGCATCAGCGGTATCGAAGAGCACTTCGATCGACGCCGTTACCCGTTTAATATCCCTGCATTTGAAGCGGGTATTGATCTCAAACTTGATGCTCGAGTCACCCTGCTGGTTGGCGAAAACGGCAGCGGGAAATCCACCTTGCTGGAAGCCATCGCAGAATGCTGTGGGTTTGACCCGGAAGGCGGCAACCGCGACCACTTTCGGGAATCCTTTGAAGAACGATCAGAGCTCGCTCAAGCACTGAGGCTATCGTGGCACCCACGCACAACCGAAGGCTTCTTTATGCGTGCAGAGAGTTTCTTTAACTTTGCCACCTACATTGAAGGTGTGTCTGATATGCGTGCCTATGGCGGCAAATCTCTGCATGAACAATCGCATGGTGAATCATTTTTGGCGTTGTTTGAAAACCGCTTCGAGCAAGGCCTTTACATTCTTGATGAGCCGGAAGCTGCACTCTCGCCGCAAAGGCAGTTGTCATTTATGAGCATTATCAATCAGCTTGAATCACCGGGGCATGCGCAGTTTATAATCGCGACACACTCACCGATCTTGTTGAGCTATCCAGGCGCCAAAGTGATCAGCTTTGACGATGGTGTGATCGAAGAAATTAATTATAAAGACACCAGCCATTACCAGTTAACCAAATCGTTTCTCGAATCGCCGGAGCGGTACTTTCAATGGTTATTTGACGACTACGTTGATTGAAACGCACGACGTCTCGGAATCCCCACAACGAATTACTGCGCTCGGTTTGGCCACACCAAAAATCAGCTCAAAATGCGCATTTACCACACGTAAACATCGCTTTTTTCTGATTTTCGCCGCGGGGCACGTTTACCCGCCCTCACGACATTATTCAGAGGCTTCCTAGTTCCTCTGATTGTTACCAAAGGCGCAATTCAGGGTTGAACCGTTGAGGCGCAGGCGCAGATTGCCGACAGGCAAAAAGATGCATTTAATATGAAGGATTTGGAGTGTGCGATCGGTCGCTATGGCTTGAATTATGGCACTTTTCAAGGAACTTCATTGCCGGTTTCTTTTCTATTATTGAACACAAGAGCTAACGACGTTAAAGCGTCTTAAGCGCTGATAGTGATTGGATTTAATGGATTATTTAGCTCTAAGGAAGAACTTTAAACGGTTGGTTGTTTGTCGCGATTCTGCCAATTCTCAGTTTTGATCGATTGAGTTTGTCACCGACAATATTGTCTTTTACAGCAGTTATGTTTCATTGAAAAACGATTTAGATGTGTTTTATATATGTTGCAAAAGAATCAGCTAACCCAACACTGAAAGTACTTCTTTTCGGACTCATACCTGAAACGTTCATTTTACGATGAAACAAGGAAGTGACGTGTTTGCTAAAGAGAACTATCGCGGTTTAATTTTTGCCACCCTTGCAACTCTGCTATGGGCAGGCAACTTCGTCGTCAGTAAGTCGCTCTATCAAGACTACAGCCCGGTGCATCTGAGCTTCTGGCGCTGGACATTCGCCTTCATCCTGCTGTTACCCTTTTCATGGCGTCGATTAACTGTTACTAAGTTAGCAGTTGCACGGCGCCACTTAGGTTTTCTGTTTATTGCCAGCTTGTTTGGCATGTCACTGCAAACCTTTCTGGTCTATCAAGCTGCCCATACGACATCCGCTACCAATCAAACGTTGATAGGTATTTCTGCCCCGGTATTTGTATTGCTCGGTGGCTGGCTCATATTTCATCGCGTGCCGAGTCTGCAAACACTGCTGGGGATTGTTGTGAGCTATTTGGGGATTTACTTTTTGATATCAAAAGGAGGTAGTGCAGGAATCACTCCCGGAGATGGGTTGATGCTTGTCGCAGCTGCCTCGTTTTCTGTTTATACCTTGATGATGCAAAAACAGCCAATAGCGTTAGATGCCCTGTTGGTATTAACACTGATGGCCGGTTGTGCTGCGTTTCAATGTGGAATTCTTTACCTGTTAATGGGTTCGCTTGGTGATGTCAGCGGTTTTCATTTACCCGGTAAAGAAATTGGTGCGCTGTTGTATTTCGCCATTGGCCCATCCATTTTAGGGTATCTGTTTTGGGGTAAGGCGATCAACGAAATCGGCTGTATGAAGGCCGCATACTGTTATTTCCTATTGCCAGTTTACGGTGCTGCAATGGCAGTAACACTGTTAGGCGAAGGTATTAGTTTGCTGCAAGTTGTGAGCTATCTCTTCATCGTTGCAGGTGTATTCATGAGTGTAAAAGGCGACAGAGTGCATGTGCGTGAATACGCGTAAAATCATCGTTATGTGTCTAACATTCATGTGAGTGTTAGTGTGCAAAAGATGATTCCGCCGCGCTATTCAGAGGCTCATTAGTTGACGGTAATAGAAAACTCGTCAAAGTCGATATTGCCTGCACCATTGGTCGACGCGCGAATAACGATGTTATCAAAGTTACCTGTCGCGTTGGCATTGGTGATATCACCTTCGATATTACCGGTTGTAGCGTTTACTGATAACCCGCTTGGTAACGTGCCACCTTGCAAAGTAAAAGTGATTTGGGGCAAGTCAAAGCCACCGTAAACGAGGGCTTTTTTATCGACGGCTGTGGTGCCCGTGCTAGGGCGAGTCAATGTTAGGTCTCGAGTTGCCAGCAGATTTACCTGGCCTGCTATATCCGCAATGTTAGTGGCATTCACGACGTAGATACCACCTACATTGGCGGTGATCGAATTGTCTTTGCCGGTTACGGTACAATTCACTGCGTTGCGGCCAGCTATTAACTGTGAAGCGGTAAATGTGCCGTTGAAGGTAACTGTTCTGTCAGTGGTTTCACCTTTGGTCAACGTTACCGCATTGTCGTTTGCGCGACAGGTAACAGCTTCAGGGCCATTAATGGCATTAATTGAAAAATTAACGTCGTTGCCCTCATACACGAAAGACAATATTACGCTGGAAAACACAGCTGGCAACGAGGCCACACAAGCGCCGAGAGCCGGCATCATGGCTGCGATTCCGTAGGTCATGAATTTTTGTCGGGCTTCGGTCGAGACAAGTTTCTTGAACATCGGTATTCCCCTGAAACAATGGTAAGCAATAACGCTTATATAACATAAGGTTTATGGTGATTCTGTGAATGCACGTTATAAACGAACACTAGATAACTTTTTTGTGAGCGGCTATGCAAAAATGTTAGATCTATTATCTGGCTGTTTTCAGGCGCAATAGTGTGCGCCTATGTCGTGTTTCTCAGATTTAGATCAACGATAAAGCCTACAGCCCAAGGCCTTTCAAACGATTAGCCTGTGCGCGATAGAGCGACGGCGCATAGGGCGCATCGGTTGCCTTAAGCCCTAAAAACCAGTTGAGGTGATCGGCGTGGTTCATCTTGTAATCATCACGAATCACATGGCCCAACTGCATTGAACAACGCGGAATAATACCGTCGTCGTCGTCTCCGGGAATGAGTTTTGTGACTGCAGCTTGCACGAGGTCGGCAGGATCGAAGCGATTCGTTGTTGCCACGTTTCCACCCCATGAATAGTAATAAATACCGTTCACTAGGCTGTTACCATCGGCCGCACACAACGCTGAGGGTAGAGCATCGGCATATTTGCTATTGAACACGGCAATGCCCTCAACACTCATAACGTCCAGTGTGGCAAGTATGCTCTGTTCGAAATTATCCTGGCTAACGAAGTCGATAGCATGGCCGAGCAGGTTGCCCATCAAACCGGTAATCAAACGGGTTGGCGGAAAGTCTAAAAACTCGGCATCAGCCACGTCCGTGCCAAAATTCGCACCAGCTACCGAAGTGATTGATGCAACCAGATCAGGGCGTACAGCAGCAACGTAGCGAATGGTGGGGGCACCGAGGCTGTGGCCAATCAGGTTGAACTTGCTCTGGCCAGAAACCGCTGCGAATTCCTCCAGTTGTGGAATCAATTGTTCGCCTCGCACCTCTGGTGTCATCGTGCCGGAGATACGCGCAATATAAACTTCAGCACCACCGTTTCTTAGTACTTTGGGTATTTGATAAAAATACTCATGGCCAAAAATATCATCAAAACCATACAGACCGTGCACCAATACAATCGGGTATTCGGTTTTAGAATACTCAGGCTCATCACCGAACAATAAAGGGTGCCCAGGAATCGCAAAGGTAATATCAGTTTTACAGCCAGAGAGAGTCAGTAGCAGACTCAATATTGTGGCAACAACAGCGTAGTGTCTCATGATCTGGGCGTACTTGTACTTATGATAGTGAGTGGTAAATGCGGATCCCCGATAGTAGACAAATAATCGAGGTAAACGCGATAACGTCACTAGATTAATCCGGTATTACAAACCTTAAAAACTAACATTGACGTTATAGAAGTCATTGGCCGCCCGTTAGAGCACCATAAAAACGGGTATTTGATTAGAGAATAAATCAGAGGAGTGCTCACCTCAGATGCCGTGTTGAGGTTGGCACTATGCGGTGAGAGTTGGGAATATAATGATTAAATACAAATAATAACAATTATCATTTGCAATGATGAGAGTTCCCTTATAAAGTAGATCTCAGTTAAGGCGTTCACGGCGCTTTAACGCTCATTAATCTCTCTCGTAGACGACGTAAGTTGTCTTGCTCTTTGCCGGATCGCTGATCCGGCTTTTTTCGTTTCTAAATCGAACTAATCTGTTAGCTGAGAGTTATTTCAACCAGCAAGCAATGACTCATTGTTTACGTCAGATACTTTTCGAGCCGGCTCAAATCTGCGCCTTCCCATGCTTGGTTTAACTGATCGATGTCGTAGTAAAAGTCTTTATCGTAAACCAGCTTGCCGCCTTTAATCTCCAATGAACTCATCACACTGTTATGGAATGTATGGCCAAATTGATTGGTGTATGTGACGTCGATTTCGGTCGCCAGTTTATTGGATAAACCCAACGAATACATATTACTGATAAAGGTGTTTTTGGTCGTGAACTCCAGCTTCGGAAACTGCTCCATATAGATCTCGAAGAACACCGTGAGCATTTCTTTGCCACGTATTTCGCCGCTAAACGGCAGGTTGCCCGGGTACACTAACACCGCATCGTCAGACCAATGCGATAACAGCTCTTCAACGTTACGACTATTTATGGGTTTGCTGCCCGTCGCATCCATCATGGTTTTTAAGATAATGGCGCCGATCATGAGTGATAATCCCGCAGTTTCAGTTCAGAGGAAGGTATCGTGGATGCCCTCAAATTTGTGCTCGGGTGTTCAATCGCGCTTTCGAAATAACATCGCGTCATTTTTTATCCTTGTTTGCATGAGAGCCCTGAGCGGTTAAATGAAGACTACTCATGAATTTGGTGCAGCCTAATCTTGCATCGATACAGCAAGCAAATGCTTCACCCGTATAGATGGTGCACTTCTCGAATGGTTGTTTTTGGATTAACTCATCGGCAATGTTTTGATCACTTCGGTAACACCGCCGATAAGCATCTGAACACCGATGACGGTTAAGATAAGCCCCATCAATCGTGTCACGATATCCAATCCACCTTTACCGATAAACTTCAAAATTTTGGCGCTGAATATAAAACAGATAAAAGTGATTACGCACAAAACGGCAAACACAGATACAGTAATTCCAATACCGGTTATGCCGCCGGATGCCGAATAATTCATCGCGGTAGCAATCGTACCAGGCCCGGCGAGTAACGGAACGGCTAATGGCGATACCGCGATATCTTTGACATCGTTACCGTCGGCTGAGTGCAGTGTCGAACTCTTGCCATTGAGCATATGGTAGCCCACCAAGAAGACCAAAATACCGCCAGAAATACGCAACGCCGGTAGGGTGATACCAAATAGATGAAAGATCGCTTTGCCCAGTAGCGAGAATGCAAAAATGATACAAAATGTCAGTATCAGTGCTTTGGCGGCAATTTGAATCTGCTCTTTTCTATCACTGTCACCCACCAGCCCAGCGAATGCTGCTGTATTGGCGATAGGGTTCATGATCGCGAAAAAACCTAAAAACACAGTAATTAGCTGGGTATAAAACTCGTTCACTGCAGTGCTCCAAACATTGTTTGTTTACTGGCTGGCGTTCTTACAATAACGATGCAGGCTAGAGGCGTGTTGTTTCAGTCGGAAGTTAAGCATGACAACCTGAGAAACAACAAACCACGATCACTCATAAGCGTACGCTGACTGTTGTTGGCGCTGAGCGTAAACGATACATGCTAGGTAAGCCAATAGCTAACGATATGGATATATGACAATAGAAAGCTGCTATAGCTTGTCGGAAGACTTCGATGTGAATAGATTGTAGGTGTAAAAAAGAAAGTATAAGAACGAGCCTGTGAATCGACCAGGCCCGCTACGTGCATAAAACCTGTTTGCCGTCGCTAAGGCAATAATGCAATCGCCCGTGCTAAGTCTTCTCGCGGTGGCAATTTGTCACTGATCTTTTTACCCGTAAGTGCATGGTATGCAAGACCCTGGAGCAATTTTTTATGCACACTTTTCATCAGTGGTCGTATCAACACAACGCCCATTAGACGCCCGAGTAAGCCAAACTTCATAACAAAATCCATCTCCATTTTTACTTCACAGGTTGTTTCGCTCAGAGGTTCGACACGAAAACTTGCACTGACCGACTCCATCGGTAATGTAAATTCCGAGAGCACCAATCGAAAGTGTTTATGCGGCTCATATTCGACAATCTCTTCGTGCAAACTACTACCGTCGTTGAATAGGCAATAGCGTACAGCGCCTATCCCAGTTTCTTTGTCGCCAACGATGAGTGATTTTTGTACGCCGACGCTGAATTTATCCAAGCCGCCAAAGTCATCCAAAATGCACCAGACCCTATTTGCCGTAGCGTTGATTTGTATAACTGATTCCACATGGTGCAACATACTTTTTCTCATTTCAGTGTGTTTAAACCCTGAGTATTTCACAGCGCTACTGACAGCGTTGTGTCAGTAACCAATGAGAGTTATTCCGCGCAAGTTCAATATCTTCCCCCCAAACATAGGTACCGTACTTGTTGAGCACTCTGTAGTCTTTGAAAGGATTCTACTCCCAAGGAACGCATCGTGAATAAATACCGTACATCTTTTGGCCTTATGCTATCTGTGCTGCTTGTTGCATGTGGCGGATCAGATGACTCGTCTGATCCGAGCGGCAATTCAGAGCCTGTTTACGAGCCAACATCGTTGGATTTTGAGCGCGAACTGGTTGTTGATCACAGTGAAACACCGGATGGCATCTACTTCGTCAGGTTGCACATCGACGAATCGCCAACAGATTCATCAGGGCCGATGCACGGGCAATATGAGACATTTACGTGGAAGGGTGTTTTGCAGGTCGTTGCAGAAGAGGGCAGTGATAAGTGGGGTATCATTCAATGCCCGTCTGAGTACGATAAATTTGACGGTGAGTACTCGCTTAATGACGACGGCAACATGGTGTTTTCAGACTTAAACAATGCTGTTGTAGAGATAGAAAACAACAAAGAATTTTCGGTATCTGGCATCAACCCAGAAGGCAGAGGCGATGATGCTCGGTTCGTTTTTGAAGGCGTTAAGATCGCAGAGAGCAGCGCGCCTGACGCTAATACACCCGATAGTGACCTTATCAATTATACATTCCCGGGTAGTCGCTTTCAGATTAATACCTACTCCGACGGCGAAAACGGTTTGACAGAACCCGAGACCATGGGAATTCGTTGTTTCGAAGACTATCGCGAATCCGGTGTCNAATACGAAGAAGGTGTAATCACAGAGCAATACAATGCTCGGGTTGTAATCGTTTCAGCGGAAGACAGCGAGCAAAAAGTCGCTCACGTCTTTCATCAAACCTACACTATGCGCGGGGATTGGAATGCTGAAACCGAAGCGTTTGAACGCGAATCCAGCCAGGCAGCAGTGTCAGTTATATTTAGGCGCTATCCATTTCGGGTTCAAGACGACATTGAGTCTGAATCATATGGCGAACTGGACATCGACGGTGTGTCACTTAACGTAGATAGCACACCACTGACTGCAGAGTTCGATATGCAGGTAACGAAAAGCAACTCGACTAAAACCGTCTCTGCCGAAGTGTTTTTACCGCTAGGCGAATAAGTTTTTGTAGGGGGAGGGCAATAATGTCAATGTCTTCTCCCTCAATAACTATGGCGAAAATCGGTTTTATCGTTAGATAGATTCGTGGTTATCCATATACCGAGTTTTTTCGCCGTTATAACTCTCAAACAAGCGTGTGTGCGCTGTGTGTGAGAATTCATCGCCCCTTGTGTTGTATTGTGAAATCCAATCGATAAGCATATCCAGGTTGGCATCCTGCGCTTCTTTGGATGCATATTTATGTGGTTCCCAAGGCCGGTTTTTGGCATTGGCGATACATACTTCAACTGGTAAATCTAAAAATATGATTTCGCTCGCGTGTGGCATTACCATGTCGAGTAAATCAGCGTAACACCCTTCAATTACCCAGTTGCGGTGTTCAACAACAAATGACTCGATCGTCTTGGTAGATTCATCAGTTGGCTTCCGTATAGGTGGTTGTGATGCCTCCCACGCAATGGTATCGAGGTCAAAATGCGCTAACCCGTGTTTATCGCATAACGCCTTCGCTAGTGTAGATTTACCTGAACCCGAGTTTCCGAAAATAACAACGCGTTTCAATGTTGGCTCCTTTCGAGATGACTATTGAGGTGGCGCTTCATGCGGCATCTGCAGTTACGATACAGCTGACTACATTCCGCTAAATCGATTATCCCAATTACCATTGTGGTGGAGATCGCAGTTTTCTTCGGTATCGAAGCGTATCTGTTTGTTGGCATCACCGATATGAATGTTAATGAGCGACAACTGGTGTTTAACCGTCGCACGAAAACCGCTGACATCAGCGTTAGAAAGATGGCTATTGGTATCAAAAATACAGACAACCACTAACGATTTCGGAAAGGCCGACCAATTCACAAAATGTGTCAGCCACTGGAAGCCGGTATAGGTTTCTTTGGCAGTCTCGCAGGTTTCTGTTAACGCAGCGATGATTGCATTGTCGATTTTCTTATCGGTCTTTCTCATCAGACGGCCTGCTGGATACGTGGTTTTGAGCGCGGCAGTTTACCGTAGAATCGACGTATTTGCCTGTTGAATATACGGCCAGTAGCTACGAATAAAGCCAGCTGGTGCGTATCATTCTTAGCGACTCGTTAACCAGATATTCTTGGGCGGTTTGATATTACTACCGACGCCTTTAGGTATAGGCAGCTCAAGGTAGCTAGAGACGATTGCTTGCAGTTGCAAATACAACGCATCCGGAAGCTCACTGGATTTACGCGCATTCAGATCGATATGGATATCTACCTGTTCAGATACCGCGGCACGGAAACCCTGCGTAACGTTATAAACCTCATGGAAGAAATGTAACCGCTTTTGATCGACAGCAAGCAGCCACGATTTGATTTCAAGCTCATCGCCTTCAGACACTTCTCGCTCATATATCATGTGGCTTTCAAGCACGGCTTTGCCGCAGTTCGTTGATTGCACATAAGCTTCACCCAGTCCGAGCGCTTCGGTGAAATTGAAGTGTGCGTCGTAAACCGCCAAGCCATAATGTGTGGCATTCATATGGCCATTTACGTCTATCCATTCTTTCGGAACGATGATGTTTAGACCGATGAAGGNAATGTTCATACGAGATCCTTGTGTACACTTTTTTGTTAATAGCTTTTCGCTAGGCCGGCGGCGATTGTAAGTATGCATCCTTCGAGCTAAAAGGCTGCATGCATGGTTCAGCCTACTTTCGTTATGGCTCAACGCAGCTAAATGCAGGAGGTGGGACACATTGTTTCACAAACAGCTGCCTGATCTCCAGTCGGAGCCAAACACACGCCGCCGCAAGTACTAACAACTTCTTCTGACTGTAAATCGAAATAGTAAAGTGGTCCATCTGTTTCAGAGTCGTAATCGATACGGCCGATATTGCCACAGTGCTCAACAGGGGCACATGCCTGCGTGTCTATCTCGTAAATAAACTGACTCTTTGCGACGTTAGATTCACGGTCGCTTTTTATTGTCTTCATTGCATCCTGTCAATGGTACAACTAACAAAGCATATAAAAGTGGTTTCACGTAAAAAATCCATTTTTTGATTTAATAAATGGGAGTATATTCCCAAATATAGAGGCGAGGGCAATAGTTATTCGAGCGCTTTAGTGTATATCTGAAGAAACTAACGATTAATCGTGTTCTTGGCGTTAATTCCACAGAAAAAACGGACGGAGGGCTCTCAAAAATGTCGAGGCTGTTCATAAGAGTACGAAATCGGGGGCTGGGGGTTGCTACGATTTATAGTCGTCGAGAATGCAGCTAACGCATTAGATGTGTTGGGGGCGGAGGCAGAGTGCGTCTGAAAAACTAGTGAGGCCTTCGTTTTTGCTTCACCGCACTCTGATTAATTGGGCTTGAACGTTGCTGGTTTTATATCGGCCGAAGCGGTGTTGAACTATGTGGCGCTAGTAACTATGGCGGCAGTCGAAAATAGAAGCATCAGGAACGCTTGAGATCAACTTAATATTCCACGGTGATACATACTCGATCGAAAATTGCCTGATCAAGTTGTTGTTAGCTTCAATCGAAAATTCATTTTTTCCGAGTTGTTGCCACGTATCGGCCGTTCCGAATATCTCTCCATCTCTTTCTACGTAGTCACCATCGCGTAGAAAGCTCATGTCATTCTCAGCGCCACCATTCATAGAGCAATGCCAAGATCCTGTTGAGGTTAGTACCAGCAGATTGCTTCTTGATTCGAGTGATTCTAACCGTTGTTCTAAATTTTCGAAATTCTCATTAACTTCTGAGGCGATGGCTTTTGTGTTCGGGCTGAACGTATTCAATTCGCTATCGAGCGAATACGCATTCATGCTGGCCATAAAAATCAGAACTATAAATTTCTTTTTCATTGATAATTTACCTTATATATCTTTTGCTTGTTTTGCTCTTCGTTATATTTAAAGCGTTAGTTAAAGCTTCGCGTGCTATCTCGTGGGCCAAAAAAGCACACTCATATTCAGCCTTTTATAATCAATGTCGCTTCCACGAAGACAAAGATGCGAGCAGCATGAGTAATACTCTTGTCGCCAGCCTTCAAAACTCAACTAACATAACTTATAGATCGGAAACAGCAAGGCAACGACACTCGTCAGAAGAAATAGTACAAACCTGTGTTTCTGTTTCGTCGCACTCTAACCGATAAACTTCATTATCACTCTTCTTGGTGAGTGCGCTAATTGTTGAGTCGATGATAGCTTTGTCTGCTTCAATGCCAGCTGCTGTCGAAGCGCTTCGATTGTCATCGCACTTCAGGTCAGAATAGAGCCCTATCGCAGTGCAGCCCTGTAGCGATAAAGCGGTAACGATGGCTAAAAACAAACAATCTCAATGTTTTCTCACTTGTATAAATAATCGTTAGCGCCTGCAACCCAATCATCTAACCCTGTACGTGATCGAGCAATTTCAGTACGCTCGTGATTTGAACGCTAGGTTGAGGTGTATCAGCATGATTCTTTTGTATACCCATGAAAACCGCTTTTTCGTATTAAATGCACAAAATCTCGTTGAACAAGCAGGCATCAACACAGTACTGCGTAATGAGTATGCATCGTCTGCAGCAGGGGAGTTATCGCCGGTTGATGTGTGGCTAGAGCTCTGGCTGCTTGAGCCTACTGACTACAACACAGCCAACGATATTATTGAACGGGCCTTTTCTGACCAACAAACCCGCCAAGCGTGGCAGTGCCCTCAATGTAAAGAGCTCAATGAAGGCGCATTTGAGATGTGCTGGCAATGCGGTGAACATCAGCCAGAACCTAACCATGAGCCTGAAGCATAGAAGTAGCCCGCTTTGATTCATTACTGGCTTATACCGCCTTCACGCCCAGCGTATCTCGCCATGGTTTGGGTAGGCAGCGTCCCTCGTAAAAACCACCTCGGTCGCCGTTGAGACACTAGCCTTACGCGAACGCGTCTAAATGGAAATTGAGCCGGCTAGAGAATATCGACAACATTTGCTGCTACATCAATGCCGCCGTCGGGTTTCGAAAATGCAGCCGGTTCAGTCTCGCCATTTTCGTTGGTTAGGTCTCTAATATTTTTTTGGACGGTAATAATTGAAAATAGCGATAGAACAAACGCCATGCCATAGAATCCTTTTTCACTTAGGAATAAATCGGCATTGATCAACCCAATGACCAAAAGCGCAATCGAAGAAGCAAATGCAGACCAGCACATGCCCAGAAATATATTGGTTACGGGTAGGCCCTCATCGCGATCTCTAACTGTTTTTTGCAGTGTGACTGCTGAAAACATCGCTAGTAAGAATACGGCAAAATAAAAACCTTTTTCATTCAGTTGCATCGCCGCATTCCACAACCCAACTAAATAGCCAATCACGCCAATAGCCAATGCCCCCCAGGTTGCACCAATATAAGCTGCGGTCGGTTTATTGATACTTGGTTTATCTAACAACATTTTTATCTCATTCCCTTTTGTTATTCGTAAACCCAAACGAGTCGCTCTAACGACATACCGTAAGGCTGTAAAATAGATGCTATTGATTATAAGCATTTATCATCCGCGAAATTCATTGGTTTTCTGTGGATTTACTCGTAGTGCGTCCAAAGCTTCAATATTTGCTTTACAAGCAGCAATCCTTTTTTGAGTTTTGATTCGTCATCTGCGATGCGTATATCAGTAGTGCACATTAGGCCGATAGTCTGTTATACCAGAAATTCAAAGTCGCGAGGCATTGAAGGTGCATTATTTTGTCGTCGCCTCAGGCGACTAAGGTTCACAATCCTATCGTGCCTGAATTCCATGAGCAATCGGGGCAGTACATGGTTCAAATCGAGCCCTCGATGTGAGGTCGACACGCGAATGAAAGGCCCCTTCAAACCGTATAAGTTACTGACTACGCCTCGGTTTGAGTGGACGGCTCAAAAGCTGTAGCGGAGTTAATTGCCTTGTTAAGGCTTACACCCTATAATGTACGGAAAACCCGTACAACTAACCGGTGATTTTATGGACAGTGTAAGCGTAAATAAATTCAGAGACAACTTGAAAAGCTTTGTAGAACAGATAGTTGTAAATCATATGCCTTTGAAGGTAACTAGACGCACTGGTGAAGATTTCATAGTCATTAGTGCCGACGACTGGGAGAGGGAGCAGGAAACACTGCATGTCTTACAGTCTTCTCGGTTAATGCAGCAAATCGCTAACTCTTTAGAAACTCATAGTCAGAACAATGGCTACAAGCCAACTAAGGAGGAAATGAGTGAGATCACTGGTCTTTGAAGGGAGCACTTGGCAAGAATACGAAAAATTGCGCGAAAAAGACAAAAGGCTACACAAATCACTATGTAGATTGTTAAAAGAGATGTTGCGCGACGACCCAACAAAAGGAATTGGAAAGCCAGAACCGTTAAAACACAACCTTTCGGGCTTATGGTCCAGAAGAATTAGCCAAAAAGACCGCGTCATTTATAAGTTTGATGACCAGTACATCTATATATTCGCAATCGGCGGGCACTACGATCAACACTAGGCCTTAACGCCGCCATCAACTGCGTAGCAGCCTGGCGCGTCTTTGTGCGGTACGCACAAAGCGTGACAGGTTGCGAAGTCAGATTGCATTGCCTTGTTAGATGCTTTCTTACAGTGTGGCAACATACTGATCACACTCGTCAATTACATACTGCGGTACAGTTTGGTATTTAGCAGGGTTCAACTGATAAATGTAATCATTTTCAATGTGGAACGCTTGATTGATAAACTTCAAGATTACATCGGTATGATCGGCGTCCTCAGATATAATTCTATAAATATGTAATTTCTCATAGTTATTTTCGCATAATTGATAAAGCTCAATCATTGCGGCGTTATCTAAAATCAGCTGAATAGCATCTGAGTAATCAAAATCAAAAATATGCACTTTAATTTCGGTTTCAGCTTCATTTATTTCATCTGGTGTCATTTCACGCGAAGTACCATCTTCAAATATCAATGGAACTTGCCTTCTATGAAGTGCATTCGAGACTAACTGGTACGCGAAACCCTTTGAGTTTAGTATTTCATAGGTGCGACGAAGATAGACAAGCTTTGCAACCAAACTAGAGTCATTCGTGATATTCAATGAGTTAATGTCCACAAAGGTCATAACATCACTTTTATCAATATCCAGCTCTAAAAGCTGTCCATCATTATTTTGAAGAAATGAAGCATGTGGCTTTTCGAATCGATCACTATGGTGATATAGCATGTCCACAATAGGCTCAAAATCATGACTAAGAAGTAAAACTGTTTTCCCTCTAAAAGATCTTTCCTTTCGAAAAAGCATCTCAATGATGGCGTATTTTTTGTTTTTATCAAAAGATGAAATTGGATCATCCAAAACAATTAGATCAGGAGACGTCTTTACGGCATCAAACATAAACAACACCAACGCGAAAGCATTTCGCTCACCATAGCTGAGCACACTTCTAACGCCAGATACCTCTCCTGAGTCTAAATCAAAGTGAATCAACCTAAGTCTATGTTTACCTGCTTCGTCCTCGATAAGATCAACCGTATACTTATAGCCAGCATTACGAAGAAAAGTATTAATATTACTTTTGTTGTCTTGGACTACACGCTCAATATGCTTATTTTGTACTGCTATGCGCCCCTGAAGCTGCCCAGCCTTAGCAATTAGCTCTTCTATTGAGCCATTGACCTTCGTTATTTTATCTAGCGATTCCTCAGATTGTAGGTGGCTGTACAAATTAGAATCTATTGTATATTTACGCAGTTCATCGATTACCTTGCCTACATCTTTAAACGTAAAGAAACCGATATTTTTAAGCTGTTTAAACCTCTCGTTGAGCCTATCTACTTGGCCTTTGACATCAAGAAGGTAGCCAACTTGCTCCTCAGTGTACCCATCCACGCTAGAAACAAATTCACTAATTATTTCTCTCGACTGGGTTGAAAAGTATTTGTCTAGTCGCTGGAATATTTGAACAAGTTTATTGAGGTTCTGAATGGATTTTGAGTCATATACTTCACCAACACGCTTTATTGTTTCTTTTGCTTCTTTTACGTCACTAACGCAGTAGGGGCAGCTGTCTGTCTCTTCAATAAATTGCCCGCCATCCAACTGCCACTTAACCCATTTAACATTATTCCCACCTTGAATAAATTGTTGATACGGTTCAAGCCCTTCTGGAATATTTGTTACCTTATTTCCTCCCTTGAGGGCTTTCGCAATTGCGCTAGATCCGTGGACACCTTTTTTAGTAGGCTTACCAAAACTGCTACTTAGTTCATCAAAGTCGGCTATCAGAGCTTCGATATCTTGGTCTTTAGTGAAATGATCTTTTATTTGAGATACAAGTTCTTCGATTTCAGCCATTACTGAATCATAATTCTCATCTCTAATGAGAATATCAAAGCTTCCTTTGAGTAATTCATCTGGCTGATAGGTAAATTCGTTTATATAGGATTCGTCAAACACTTTGACGCTATCAATTGCCTCACAGCCATTAACAGCGGGAATAACACCGTCATCATTGATGGCTTTGAAGGGTTTGAGTTCTAGTAATTCATTATTTCCACTAACCCTTGAGCTAACAGATTTCAAGATCGCCTTTGATATTGTGCTTTTTCCGGTACCATTTATTGCGTATTTAATGTTGAGCAAGCCTTCTGCGAGTGCAATCCTACCATTATCAATATTATTACAATTGCTTATTTCAATCTCCATTACACACTCCTTTGTTCAACTAATACGTGCATCTAACGCCTCAAACACCGGCGCAGCTTTGCTGCGTCCGAGTGCTTTGACTTGTTAAGGCTACTCTCGAATTACAAGTAACTACTGAGTTGCTCATAATTGGGGTGACTTTTGAGTTTACTAACGTGTGACGCAACAGAGTTTCCGCTGCCGTTTAAAATATGAATGTCCGCACCAGATTTTAACAAGATTTCGATAATTTCTGAGCTTTCAGGTTTATTCCCCAATGCTCTCTGAATAGGAGGATTTCCCCACGCATCAATAGAATTTACATCGGCACCTTTCTCAATGAGAATTTTTACTATATCCGTAAGCAAGCTGGCCGCTGCTGCATGCAGTGCTGTGAATCCGTTGCTATCTTTCTCTTCGATGTCGAACTTGTCTGATGCCAAGAGCGACGTCGATAGCTCAACATCCTTGCTAAAGATAGCGTTAAGAAGATCATTTCTTCCATCTCGATCTTTGGTCACGATTTCTCCTTAGGCCTTAACGCCTTGGTATGCGGCAGACGCCGCGCAGCGGTGGCTGTCCGGCGAAGGGCTGTAAGCCCGTAGCGAACATCACCAACTTGTTAAATGCTATTGTACCAGCATGAGTACTGGCACCATACTCAGCCTCGAAATCGCTATCGCATAGAACAAGTCTCTAACATCTTTGTGCTGTGTAATAACAAATGCTGTAAAAATACTTGCAGCAAACGAAATTACACCAAGCCCGATCGGCAGAATATGCTGGGTTACTGATGCAACCAGCGCTATCAGCCCAATATGCCAAAACTGATAGCTTACAGAAAACCAATTTAGAGCGATCGGAAGTACGATCACGCTCATTAAAAAAAATACTGCTACTTCAGTCATAATTTTCCTAAGGGTATCATTTAACGCCGGCATCACCCGCCGAAGGTCGGGTGCATGCCCTTGTTATGCGATACTCTGCTCTGAATACGATAATGGTATACCGCATGTTTTTGTTAGATATTTTGCACCTACTAGCATTGGTTTATAATCCAATCTCAATTCTTCGAGTAGCTCATCAGACTTTCCTTTTACAATTGAGGGTACAGGAAAGCTTGGTATATAGTATTTTTTGACCCTAGCGCATATAGATGGGTCTATTATGAAATTTTCTCCAATTTGAACCCAAACATGTATGCAAAACGGCTGATCAGAAATACCGCGATTAAATTCTTCCTTTAAGCCACTAAGAGTTGTATCAAACTCAGGCGTTCCATTAATAATGACTTCCCCCATGATGATCTCACAATCAATATTCTGGTGCTGAAGGATTGCAAATGTTTGTGCCACAAGGTTAAGACATTGCTCACCCCAATAATCATTAGGGTGCTTTGCAGCCAAAAATGGCAAAAGTTGAGTATCGCAAAATTCCTTTGTTTGATCGATGAAGTCATGAGGAAGCTCGTTGAATTGAATTCTGGGCGATAAACCAAGTTTTGTTGATTGATCAAAAGCGTTCTTACTTTCATTTATATATGTTCGATTCATCTAAATCTCTCTAATCCTTCCCGCGCATAACGCCTACCAGCACGGGCCGCAGCGAAGCGGAGGTCCAATAAATGCGTAGCATTTATGAGCGTGCCTGGTCTTGTTATAAAGCCTTACAACTAAACCCGCGGCCAGTTAATACGACTTGGTTTCTGCCTGAGTAATCCTTTGCATTAGCAGCAGTAGTTGTATCGATAGTTACGAAATTAGCACCAGCGGCGAGGGCTTTATTCTTCATGTCGTTTCTTGAGTTAGTGGTTGCTTCTGCAACATTAGTAGACTTCGCAGTGCCTTGTACATCGCCAGTGAATTTACATTTTGATCTGTCGGGCTCAAAAGTTACAAGCTCAATTTTTTCTGCGTTCTGTTGGAGTACGATAACTTCTGGTTGGCTAGAAGTTGCGCAGCCAGTAGTTAATAGAAATAAGCTTAATATAGGTAATGTTTTTCTCATAGGTACTCTCTAATTTTTTGATGGTTTATAACGTTGCCAACACGGGCCGAGCCGCAAAGCGGCGAAGGTCCAGCACACGTAGTGTGCGAGCGTGCTTGGCCTTGTTACATTTCCACCCTGATCCAATAAAAATCGAAATCAATATCCGTAGGGCGTACAGTTGAGTATTCACTAGTTTGGCCCGCGTAAAGCTTATTACCGTCCCGATAGATTAGGTCGAGTGTGACATCCTCAGAATCACCGTCGGTGACTATGATATCAAGCTCAGTTGCAACAACGCCGCTGTCAGTAGTGATTTGGTTTCCATACTTCACGCTTGCCGTTCTTGTCAGAGACTGATAAGGATTTCCAATACAGTTCTCATCTTCGTAATATTCTATATCCGAGGAATAAAAATCTGATTGGAAGTCAAAAGTTCCTGAAAACCCTTTGTAACAATCAACCTTCCATAATCCAATAAACTCATTTATTTCACCATTTTCCGAATCGTTATTGTCGTCACACCCAGAAATCAGGAATATCGACACTATTGCAATCAGGAACACAAAAACATTCTTCATTGTACTACCCATAATAAATGTAACGCCCGCATCATTTGCCGCAGCGCAGCGGAGGTCAAATGCATGCGTTTGTTATGCTATTTACCGATGCCGGACATATCTGTAATTTATGCCCAAAGTTCTATACAAATCATATTCTTCAAACACGATTACGTCTCCCCGATCGATACCTCTATCAAAGGGAACCAGGACGGTATCACCTTCGGTCGTTTCGATCGTAATATAATCCGAATATCTAGTGTCCTCACCTAAGTGAGTTTCCACCTCTAAATCCCCGATCACATAGAAGACAGTGCCCAACCGAAGCGGACTCGAATTGTCTATCTCATGATATTTAAGCGACAGAAAAATTAGAAATAAAATTACTCCGATGAAGCCAATAGTCCATTGCCAAGGCTTACCAGGAAAATTAGGTGGATGATGTAAGTCTTTTTCCATTTCTATCTACGTTATTCCTCGGTTTCAATACGGCCAGGTTTTTCTGCATAACGCCTAAGTCAGCGGACCACAAAGCCGCAGGCTTTTTGGGTCCGCTGCACTTACTTGTTCAATTACTTCCAGCGCACGATTGTGCCTGTTAGTGTGACAAATGCACTACCACCGGCAGAGCCTTCGCGAATATCAATCACAGCATCCCCACCTTGCTTTCTTGCTTCTTCTTTTAAAAGCTTTATTGCATTTTCATACGAGTCTCCCATGCTTCCGCCAAAGGATGCTACGCCGCCCCCATCAGCGATCGCAACCCCAAGCTCTTCGTACTTTTTCTCCGGGAGTGTAGATCGATAGATTTTAATTTTGTGTTCTTCTGATTTGCTCTCGTATGTATTATCAGAGAGCTTTGTGTATTCAGTATTTGCTGGCTGCCATGCACAACCTGAAATTACCGATACAATAGCTAGTGACATTATAGTTTTTCTCACGTTTACCTCTTTTCTGTGAGTTTATGAATTGAACGCCTGCCAGCACGGGCCGGAGCCGCAACGCGGCGGAGGTCCAATAAATGCGTAGCATTTATGAGCGTGCCTGCGCTTGTTCTGTGCCGCCCTGCTACTCTGTGCGCTCTGCACATCAGAAAGCTCAGTGACACGAATTAATGTTTGAACGGCAGACTAACACAACTAACTTGCCAACGAAAAGCGACGAAATGAACTGAAAGGAAATGCCCTACCACCCGCCCAAGACTGACCGGGAGCTGAACCCAAAATATGAAGAAACCTATGCGGGGAATTGCGCTTGCCGACACATGAACCAAACTAATTCAGAACGCTTGGACACGACCGATTTCACAACCTGAATAAACAGGAAAGCCGGTACAAAATCGCTAACCGGCTTTGAGTAATACTTGGGTGAAAGACTTGGAAAGAACACCAGCGTGAAACGCACAGAACGCCTGCAATAACCGGCAGACGACGCGCAGCGACGGCTGTCCGGCGTAGGCCACAACGTGGCCGGAGCGAAGTTGATTGCCTTGTTATGAGTACTTTATATGTAGGTTTCAAAGGCTTCGTTAACGATTGACTTGAATGCCATTGATGTATCATTCCACGCCTCATCATACAGGCTTGACCAACTGCTCCCCAAAACATTTTTAAGAGTAATCGAAAGGCAATTAACCAAACCAAAATAGTACTCACGATCACTTAATCCATACATCTGATGCCGCCCGACCTCCATCGTTATGTGACCTTCAGCGAAGTTCGGATGTTCAATGATATCTTTCAAGAACACAAAGATGATGTTCAATTTTTTACCGCCAAAGTAGGCGATATCCGTTCCCTTAAAATAGATTTTAGTTTCAGGGTAATTTGAAAAGAAGTTCTCAAAGAATAAGGAGCCTAATTCATCATGGCCAAGTGCTTGCTCAGCAAGGTCAAATGATTCATCCAGCAGTTGAACATAATTATCCATAATCTGTACTCCTATATTTATCTTACAATGCTCTCTAGTACTCATAACGTTGCCAGCACGGGCCGGAGCCGCAAAGCGGCGGAGGTCCAATAAATGCGCAGCATTTATGAGCGTGCCTGGCCTTGTTCTGTGCCGCCTTGCTACTCTGAGCGCCCTGCACATCAGAAAGCTCAATGACACGAATTAATGTTTGAACGGCAGACTAACATAACTGACTTGCCAACAAAACGCGACGAAATGAACCGAGAGACAATGCCCTACCACCCGCCTAAGACTGACCGGGAGCCGAACCCAGAAGACAAGGAAACCTACACGGCGAATTCAGCTTGCCGACACATGAACCAAACTAATTCAGAACGCTTGGACACGCCTAATTTCGAAACCTGAGCAAACACGAAATTCGCCGCTAAATCACTGACTAGCTTTGAGTAACGCTTGGGTAAAAGACTTGGAATGAACACCGTCGTGAAAAACACAGAACGCTCGCAGCACGGGCCGGAGCCGCAACGCGGCGGAGGTCCAAGCCACGCAGTGGCTGAGCGTGCCTGCGCTTGT
>CACSIO010000061.1 GCA_902705865.1 BD1-7 clade bacterium | reverse complement strand
CCCTACTCTCAGGCCTACCTTCGCCGTAAATCAACAATCGATTCTTGCCGTACTACGCGTGCCTCACACTTGGCACACTCCGGCACTCGTCCTCGATCAGCAAGATAATCCAGCCCCGTTAACACAATCCGCTCTTCTACCGGATCCTGTCCAAGCTCTTCTCTGGCAACATTTAACTTCTCTATTGCCCCCGAGTTATACAATCCACAATAGCGCACGCTCGGACGCCCTGGCTCCGGCACATGCTCCAGCAAACGACGCGCAAATTGCTCTTCACTCATTCTCAAAAATTCATAACGCTGCCGTCGATGAGACTTGTATTTGAATACGACCTGCCCGGCGCTAACACGCACCAATTGCCCATTATTCATCGGGCCAGATTTCACATAACGAGAGAGATACTTTGCAACACCATCGGCGTAATCATAACGCTCACAAAAATGAACAACCCAGTCACGTTTCATTTGTGTATTCAGCAAACGAATCGCATCCTGCTCGCCCAAATCCGGCGGTAGTTTCAATTCGTCACGCGAAATCAGTCGCCGCACTCGCTTTATAAAGATGGCTCGATATACCTGCATGACCGGTTTCGCCGGAAACAGTATCGATCGCTTTGGCACAACCCATTCGCCGTTATCCGCCAATCCTCCGTGCGTCATCAGCACATGTAGATGCGGATGTAGACTCAGATTGCGACCCCACGTATGCAGCACTGACATCATGCCAGGCATAGCGCCCAGATAACGTTTATCTTTTGAAAATTGCTTCAGCGTGTCCTGTGCTGACGTGAACAGAATGTCCGCCATTTCTCGACGGTTGTATTTCCAAAGACCATGTAGCTGTGACGGGATCGTAAAGACAATATGATGATGTTCGCAAGATAGCAGTCGACGTCGAGTATTCTGCAACCATTCTTCACTTGCCATCGAGCGACATTGCGGACACGCCCGATGCTTACAAGAGTTGTACCAGACGCCAACAACATGATTGTTCTCGCAGTACTGTGTATGACCACCTAACGCTGCTGTTCGACAGAAATACAACTTATCCGCCGCCTTCAACTGATGCAAAGGCAGTTTCATATCGTCTAGTGTGTGATGGAGAATTTCTTGTACGGTGTATTTCGTCATGCACAGTAACGTAGAACACCTTACTGTATATGTAAACAGTTATTTCAGCAGCCACTTCCAAGCTTGCTTGGCAGATTTAACAGCTAAGTCTATTGAACCCATCACTATATTTCCTTGTCCGGTATGAATTCAACAACCGGCCAACCAAAAACCTCAAAATCACTAAATATCAAACACCTACAAAGACCGTTAGTGACCGCTAGCAGAAAGAATATAGTGATAGTGTCAACATACCCCAAAAAGGACTGCACTTTTACTAAATCTATATAATTCAACAAACTAAACGCACCACATCCACATATCTAAACAGTATTTCTCAATTGCAGAATAAAGCTGTACATTTATACAGCATAATAACACATCGACTACCACCAACCAATGAGGAATAAACATGGATGATGTTCCTGTAGTTGTCGATCCGGATTCAAATCGGCTCATTCCGCAAATACGTACGTTAATACGCGCACAAAACAAAGCCTGGGCAACTGAACAAACCTACATAACATGGATACTCAGATTTATCCGATTCCACCAATACAAACACCCTTCAGAGATGGGGAATGCAGACATAGAATCGTATCTCAATTGGCTTGGCAATCGATGCCATGTTTCTCCGAACACGCAGGCCACGGCATTGAATGCGATCATGTTTTTATTCAAACAATTTCTCAAGCGGGAGATCGAAAATCTTCAATTCTCGCGGGCACGTTCGAAAACAAAAATACCGGTAGTCTTCAGCGAATCCGAGGCCAAAAAGGTGATCCGGGAATTAAACGGCGACTACAAGTTAATGAGCCAATTAATGTATGGATGTGGTTTTAGAATATCTGAATGTATACGCCTGAGAATTAAGGACATTGATTTTGAGATGAATCAAATCTATATCCACGATGGTAAGGGAAGTAAAGATCGCAACACAATGCTACCCGAATCGATCGAACCCTTTCTTAAAGATCAGATTGAAGCAGTTCGCCGCTTACATCGCCAAGATCTCGAAGATGGCTTAGGTGAAGTTTATATGCCTCATGCACTCGCCCGTAAATATCCAAAGGGCGCAACTGCATTAAAGTGGCAATACCTATTTCCGTCGATCAATCGCTCCAAAGATCCGCGCGATGGCAAAACGAAACGTCACCATGTACACCAAAACACTGTCCAAAAGGCCGTTAAGCGTGCCGTTAACGCTGCTGATATTAACAAACGTGCAAGTTGCCATACATTTAGACACTCGTTCGCAACGCGGTTGTTAGAACGTGGGCATGACATTCGTACGATACAGCAGCTGCTTGGTCATAGCAGTGTCGAAACCACAGAGATCTATACGCACGTCGTCAAGCGCGGAGGCCTTGGCGTTATTAGCCCGATTGATTATTAATTTCGCCAACAGATAAAAACAGTCGAGCAGCAATTGATACGACTAGACGGATTTTAGAATGAAACAGGCATAAAAAAGCCCGGAATCCCCGGGCTTTTTTGTTGCTCGCAACAAGTGCGCTCAACGATAGCAGGCACTTGTTGAGACTTAGAAAGTCTCGCCAGCAGCCGCTTTATCTTTCAGCAACTGAGGCACTGCAAACACTTCACCGTACGTGTCAGCTAGGTACTGAGCACGCTCAGCAAACGCTTTAACACCGTATGCATTGATGTGCTGGAATACACCGCCAGTTTGCGCAGGGTAACCGATACCCATGATAGAACCGATGTTGCCGTCAGCCGGGTTGAATACAACACCGTCTTCCATTGCACGTACCGCTTCTAACGCTTGAGAGAAGGTCAGACGATCTTGAATGTCTTCGAAAGGAATCTCTTTGTAACCGTTAGGTGCAAAGTGCTCTTTCATGCCAGGCCAGATGAACTTCTTGCCACCTTCTGGATACTCGTAGTAACCCGCACCGAATGCCTTACCTTGACGGTCGAAGTCTTCAACCATTTTAGCAACCAATACAGCAGCAGGATTGTTTGCATTCACAGATTCGCCACGCGCTTCTTTGTCTGCTTTCAACTGCTGGCCGTTTTTGTAAGCAGTCGCTTGAGAAATTTCATCAATCGCAGTCAATGGGCCTACTGGAGAACCATTTTGCTTAGCTGCATTTTCGATGATAACCGGGTTGATACCTTCCAGTACCATTGCCGCGCCTTCTTCTACAGTTTTAGCGATAACACGTGTAGTGAAGAAACCTTCGCCATCGTTAACAACGATTGGCTTCTTGCCCAGCTTGATAGAAAGATCAAACGCTTTTGCCAAGGCTTCATCAGAAGTCTCGTCGCCTTTGATAATTTCAACCAATGGCATCTTCTCTGCTGGAGAGAAGAAGTGCATACCAATGAAGTTAGCTTTGCGAGAAGAACCTTCTGCTAAGCCAGTGATTGGCAAAGAAGAGGTGTTAGTGGCAAATACTGAATCTGCACCGGTAACGGCTTCAGTTTCAGCAGTAACAGCCGCTTTGATCTTACGATCTTCAAATACCGCCTCAATAACGATATCGCAACCAGCAAGGTCTGCAGCATCTGCTGTTGGCGTGATCAAGCTCAGCATTTCTGCAGCTTTCTCTTCGCTCAAACGGCCTTTGCTCTTCAGCTTCTCAGCAACGCCTTCGCAGTACGCTTTACCTTTGTCGGCGTTTTCTTGAGAGATGTCTTTCAAGACAACTTCGATACCCACTTTAGAAGCAGCATATGCGATGCCTGCGCCCATTTGGCCAGCACCCAAAATACCCAACTTTTTGCAGTCAGTTTTTGGTACTGCATCAAAAGACGGACGTGATGCGCCGTTTTCCAAGTCGTTCAACTGGAAGAAGAAAGTGCTGATCATGTTCTTCGCAACTTGTGAACGCATCAGGCTCAGAAAGTAACGTGCTTCGATCTTCTGAGCAGTGGCGAAATCAACACGGCCAACATCAGAGATACAAGCGAAGATCGCTTTTGCGTGTGGGAAGTTACCCCAAGTGTTAACCATGACATTAACAGGGCCGAAGTACAGCAAGCCTTGCAGACCTTGATCCATGTCTTTATCAGCCGGAGAACCGCCTGGGATGGTGTATCCGGGTGCGTCCCATGGCTGTACAGATTCTGGGTTAGCCAGGATCCATGCTTTGGCTTTCGCGTGCATATCTGCAACGTCAGCAGCCAGCTCATCACAGTAGCCGGTTTCAACGGCTTTTTGGCCTTTGAACTGCTTACCTTGAGAAACGTAAGTCACAGCGTTAGTTAAGCCGTGCTTGCGAACCATACGTACAACACCGTCTGCACCAGGCATCAAGCCCAATTGTGCTTCTGGCAAACCCATTGGCGCGTCTTCTAACGCTACGCGGTAGTGACAGGCCAAAGAAATTTCGTAACCACCACCCAAGCATGCGCCGTTGATACCAACAGCAACCGGCAAGCCCAAAGTTTCAAGCTTACGCAGTGGTGCTTTAGCAGCCATGATACCGTCAAAAACGCGAGTTGCTTCAGCTTGGTCCATTTCAACAGGCATTTCTAACAGCTTGCGCAGATCGCCGCCGCCGAAGAATGAATCTTTACCTGAACGAACGTAAACGCCTTTGACGTCGTCTTTTTGCGCTTCGATTTCATCAACAGCTTTAGTAATCGCTGCGATGAACTCATCACCCATGGTATTAACTTTTTCGCCCGGCTGATCCATGATCAGTTCGATGATGCCGTCAGCGTCTTTTTCTAAACGGATATAACCCATTTTAAATTCCTCTATCTTCTGATGGCTACTTAAACCAGTTCAACAACAGTTGCGATACCGATACCGCCACCAGCACACAGGGTTGCAACACCGCGCTTCAAGCCACGACGCTCAAGTTCATCAACCAGAGCACCCAAGATCATGCCGCCAGTTGCGCCGATTGGGTGACCCATTGCGATCGCACCACCGTTAACATTGATTTTCTCATCAGGAACGCCCAGGATTTTCTGGAAACGCAAAACAACTGACGCGAACGCTTCGTTCAGCTCAAACAGATCGATGTCATCGACAGTCAAACCCGCTTTTTTCAGTGCTTTTTCAGTCGCAGGAGCAGGACCAGTCAGCATAATGGTTGGCTCAGTACCCACCAAAGCGCTAGAAATGATTTTTGCACGTGGCTTCAGGCCAGCTTTTTTGCCGCCTTCTTCGTTACCGATAAGCACCAGTGATGCTCCATCAACAACGCCTGAAGAGTTACCTGGGGTGTGAACGCAAGTGACGTTCTCAACCGCTGGGTATTTGAATTTCAGGAAGTCACCGTGACCAAAATCGTTAAACATTTGGAAAGACGGGTTTAAGCCACCGAGTTTTTCAACGGTAGTACCTGGGCGAACCAGTTCGTCTTTGTCACAAACAACAACACCGTTCATGTCTTTTACAGGAACGATTGAATCTTTGAAGTAGCCATTTGCCCATGCTTCAGAAGCACGTGCTTGAGACATTGCAGCGTATGTATCGCAATCTTCACGAGAGAAACCATCTAATTCAGCGATCAGATCAGCACCCAAACCTTGGTTGATGCCGTAAGATTCCATAGATACCCATGGATCACCAGCTGCTGCACCGCCTGCACCGATACCCAGGCGAGACATAGATTCAACACCACCTGCCAGTACCAGATCTTCAAAGCCGGCCATAACTTTAGCAGCAGCGATGTTACAAGCTTCTAGGCCACCGGCGCAGTAACGATGCAGTTGAGCACCAGTCGTGTCGTCTGCCCAGTCAGCGTAAACCAAAGCAGTTTTGGCGATGTTCTGGCCTTGCTCGTTTACAGGCTCGCCGGTTGCCAAGATCATGTCTTCAACCAGAGACGTATCGAGGTTGTTACGCTCTTTCATAGCGTCCAGAAGATTAACAACCAGGTCGATCGGTTTCACTTCGTACAGACCGCCGCCCGGTTTACCCTTGCCACGTGGCGTACGAATCGCATCAAAAATATATGCTTCTGCCATGAGATTTCCTACTTTGGATTAATTAGCTTATTCGGGAAGCAGCTTGAATGCGCGCTGCAGCACCTTGTTTCGTAACAAGAACCCCGCTTTTTCACAGCAGAGCAGAATATAGAATCGACCTAAAAGTGCAAGGCCAATATCGGCCAGATTGCTGTCATAACTGGTCATATGTAGTTTATGGGTGCAGGAAGCACCCACAGAGGGCATGAAAACAAAAGGCGCTATAGCTAACGAGTAGCCCGTAAGAATCAAGCCTCGCTGGCGACGCCAGTGTTGTTATCGTCACCGTCTTCAATCGCAAATTCGTTGGCGCGATACTGGCCTGGCGTAAAGCCCGTCCATTTTTTGAAGGAACGATGAAATGCGCTCGGATCCGTGAAACCCATTAATGCAGCGACGGCACTCACTGATAGCTCTGGACGGCTGAGATACGCAATGGCTGCATCTTTTCGGCATTGATCCTTGAGCTTTTGATAGCTCACGCCCTCCTTGCGCAAATGTCGACGCAAGGTAGGCGGCGACATATTCAGCGCCTCCGCAACAACCTCAAAGCTTGGAAACCCTTGGCTCAAGTCATACCCCATCACACGGCGCACATTTGAGATGAGTTCGCTGGATTCTGCCTCTTGCGGCTCCACCATCATCTGATACGGAGCGGTGCGCAAAAAATCTTTCAAACTTGCCTCAGTCTGCGCGAGCGGAAACTCTAGATAGCGAATACTGAAATCAAAGCCGTTCTGCGTCGCATCGAAATGAACGGGGGCACCGAACAGTCGTTGATAGCTATCGGCATTGGGTGGGCGCTCCGACACCAGTCGCACATCGCTGACGTCAATCGACATACCAATCAGCCAGCTAAAGAAACGATGCCAAAGCGCTAATCCATAAGCCTCGCCGGCCTGCCCTTTTACAATATTGGTGAGTTTGTAATTGGGGTAAGAAACGGTAACGGTATTACCTTGCACCGTCATGGAGAGATGCAATTCAGGATCGTAAAATACTTCAATGAATTCATTCAAACGACGCACTGCTTTCTGTAGCGTTTCGCAATGAATAATCGCGTAACACATCATCTTGAACGCACCGGCACTCATACCTTTTCCCGGTGGCATACCAAAACTATCATCCTGCAGCAGAGCCAAAATTTGTTGATAAATGCGGCTGTAGTGAATCGCAGAAATATGCTTTGGCGAGGCAATATCAAGCGGATTGAATTCAATACCTGCATTTACCAAAATCTGGCTGATATCGAAGTTCCGTTGCTCAGCCAGTTTTAACAGGGATTTAGCAAACCGGGTTGGCACATAGGTTGACGATGTTTCAGACGGCTTCATTGAATCCTGCGCTTCCTATTTGGAATGATGGTGTCTGGCCAGAGGGCACTACAAAGTGTTGAACATGTGTGACCACAAATGCAAACACGAGCCATTGATAGCAAAATCGATCAGTAACACCACAGCTGCTTACTTTTGCCGCCATAACCACTTGAACAACCTAACAAAAAACTACATGCTTACTCAACGACTCGCTATCATAACAACAATTGAACCCGTGCTACAGGTGAAATATGACAGCCCCACAAGCGGATCAAACTTACGATATATTTTTCCGCGGCGAAGCCCTTGATGGATGCGCCGATACTGCAGTTAGAGCCAATTTCTGCAAACTGTTTAAAACAACGGATGAAAAAGCCAGTGCTTTTTTCTCTGGTAAAGTCGTTGCGCTGAAACGCAATATCGATAAGCCTACTGCGGCAAAACTACAAGCCACGTTGAAAAAAGCGGGCCTAAAGATCTACATCAAGGTTCATGCTGCCGCCGTTGTGACGGAGAAGCCAGCGCCTCAACAGGCGGCACCAGCGCAACCTGCGGTATCAGTAAAACCAACACCGCCAGCCTCGCCAGCAGCTGCAACCATTGAGCTTGCACCGGCAGGCACCGACGTGCTGAAACCTGATGAGCGCCCACACGTAGATGCATTGGATGTCGACACATCGGCTATTCATTTGGCATCACAGTTTGACGTGCCTGCAGCTGAAGCAACACCGCCGCTCCCTGAAATCGATACTAGCGCCCTATCAACCGCGGCCCCCGGCGCTGATCTGCTCGAAGGCCACCATGCCCCCGCTCCGCCACCTGCGCCCGATACTCAGCACATCCAGCTCGACAACTCCGGCGCACCGCTCAATATCGATCATATTGACATTCCATTACCGGAGCCAGATACCAGTATGTTGACACTGGCCGAGCCTGGCGCAGACCTTGAACCTCTAAAGCCATCAAAAGCGCCACCACCACCGGCAACCGATCATATTAAATTGGATGATGAGGCTTAACAGGCAGGCCGGGGAACCGGCCAACGTCAATGCTTCAAGGGCTTAGTTGAATTTTGAGTTGAGCTTTGTGTTGAGCTTTGTGTTGAGCATCCCGACGCAAACATCCTCAGATCTATCGATACGTTAACCCGCTAATGGCTGAGCCAACGGGATCTCTACCCGCACACATAACCCTGGGCGCTCTGCCTGCGAATGATAATGCCGACTGTCACTGAGAATCACATCGCCGTTATGTCGATTGGCTACCGCCTTCACCAAACTTAGGCCCAAGCCATTGCCCGGCTGCACACTTCGACTGGCCTCTACTCGGTAAAAACGCTGAAAAACCTTGCTGTATTTGTTGGCACTGATACCCGGCCCGTTATCAGCAACAACAACTTGTGCAAACATGCCATCAGATTCCAACTGAACGTGAATTTTTCCCCCTTCGGGTGTGTATTTGATGGCGTTATCGATGACGTTCACAAACATTTGAAACAGCAAATCTTTATCGCCATTGATAGTTGCGAGTGTTTCGATACGCGAGGACATATCAATATCTTTATCAAAGGCCAATGGTTCGTAGAGCTCAACCACGTCCATCAGCAATTCACTTAATTCTAACGAGGCAAACGCTGACTGTTGTTTGCCGCTTTCAATCTGTGCAATGCGCAACAAGGCAGAAAACGTCGCTAACAAGCTATCAGCTTCGGCCAGCATCTCTTGCACCATTTCGCGGTTGTGCGGCGCAGAGCGTGATTCGAGTGTCGATAGTTTATTGCGCAAACGTGTAAGGGGCGTGCGCAAATCGTGCGCGATATTATCAGACACCTGACGCACATCATTCATGGAGTTTTCGATACGTTCAAACATCACATTCAGGTGTTTCGCCAACATTTGAAAATCATCAGCGGGCTCTTGTACCGGTATTCGCTCACTCAAATCACCGGCCATAATCGTGCGAATGCTTTGGTTAATCGATTCAATACGGGCAAGACTCATAAAGGAGATAATCGATGCACCGATCAATCCCAGCACAGTCATAATGACCATACTCCAGAAAAGCGTTGCGCCAACCAAACGAATATTTTGGCGCACATCATCCGAAACCCTTGCGACCATCAACTTACGGCCATCGGCAACGACACGCTTACGAGCAACGAAGTTAAACGCCTGCATTTTTCCGGTCCAATCCGGGAATCGCATTTCAAAGCTCAGCCAGCCGTCGCTCCACGTTGTGTAATCGGGCCACCGCGTGAGATCGCCGGCGACTTTGTGGTTGTCTTTATCCACCAGTATGTATGCGAATCGCACAAACTTGGTATTAGCCTGCCGCTCAGCTTCAAGACGCTCAACGGCGGCAACACCACCTTGGCGGTATTCGCTTTGCAGCAGATCCAGTTCGTTTTCGAGGGAGTTATTGACGTCAGTAAAATAATCGAAAGAATAGAAAACATAGAATGATGCTAGCAGCACAAACACGGCCACACTCAGGCTCGCTACATAGCCCATCATGAATCGGAAAGTGTAGCGAGCAAAAATACGGTTACGCATCATCGGCATTCAGCAAAGCATCAATTGTGAAAGGGGTAGCAATCGGCCAATTAGGCCGCATTTAGCATGTAGCCGGCACCACGAATGGTACTGAGCATAGGTTTATCGAAATCTTTATCGATTTTTTGGCGTAAACGGCTGACGTGCACATCGATGACGTTCGTTTGTGGGTCAAAATGATATTCCCAGACGTTTTCCAACAGCATCGTACGGGTAACAACCTGCCCTGCATGCTTCATCAAGTATTCCAACAACCGGAATTCTCGCGGCTGCAGATTGAGCGCTTGGCCTTCACGCGTGACTTTTTGTGTCAGTAAATCGAGCTCCAGCTCACCCACTTTCAAACGCGTGGTCGCGATCGCATCTTTACGGCGCAATAATACCTCGATGCGGGCTAGCAGCTCCTCCATCGCAAACGGTTTCACCAAATAATCGTCACCGCCCGCCTTCAGGCCGTCAACACGATCGTCGACATCCCCAAGTGCACTTAAAAACAGCACAGGCACACGATTCCCCTTGGCACGCACTGTTTCAACAATATTGATGCCATCGCAGCCCGGCAGCATACGATCAACAATCAGCAGATCGTAATGGCGATCAATTGCCATCGACTTGCCCGTATCGCCATCACGCGCGACTTCAACTGCATATTCCTGATTCTGCAATCCGTCACTGATAAATTCAGAGACTTGCAGATCATCTTCAATCAACAGGATTTTCACCAGATCTTGCATACATGGATTCCGTAGCCGATTTATTGTTTTAATCCAAGGCGGGAGTGCCCGTCTCTCCGCATTTAGCCGCCATGCGGAACGGGCAAGGCAACCACTATAATCAATAACCTTTCGATCGCTGATTACAATATTGTTAAACATACACATTTGGGGTCTTTTAGCAAAGCCCCGCGCGGGCTATACTCGCCGCCGTTCAGCGAGGCAACATCAAAGACGAGTATAAAATGCAAGAACCCCAAATTATCGGAACCCCAAGCCTACTGCGTCGACTAGCAGCGATGTTTTACGACGCATTTCTTGTGACCGCCGTGTTACTTGCAACCACAGCGATTGTGCTCGGCCTTGAAATGGCCAATAGCTCTAGTACCCATGTTCACGGCGAACGCGCCATGCAAGGTATTTGGCAGTGGATTAGTTTTCTCACAAACCTAACGGTTATGAGCCTGTTCTTTACCTACTTGTGGGTTAAAAACGGCCAAACGCTCGGCATGCAGGCATGGCGCATTCGAATTGATAACACCGACAACAACCGCATCAGCTGGCGTCAGGCTTACATCCGATTTTTTGCAGCCTTTATATCAGCAGGGTTTCTCGGCCTAGGCTATTTATGGGTGCTCTTCAGTAAAGACAAACAAAGTTGGCATGATAAAGTATCGGGTACCCAAACCGTCTTACTCAATAAACGCGAAAAATAGTAGGGTTACGCCCGGCAACGCATTTGCGTCTCCCCGCTAATAAATAGATACCGAAAAACATAGTACCGGCGCTGGCATCAGCGCCGTCGTTTGCAGAAACCCTCACTAACGCTCTGTTTGCATTCCCCTCCTGCCTTTCAACCTCCCCTGCGCCCCATTGAATCGCATATACACGACCAGCTCCCAACACCGACATCAAACGGGAACTTAACGCCACATCTCTCTATCACAGCTGATGAAAAGGAACATTCCATTGGCGGCAATCTAGCCGCGGTTCATTTACCTCGGCAAGAGGAATTGCCCATGCCTCCGTTACTCAATCGTCGTGACTTTCTATTAACTGCTGGCACAAGCGCCGCACTGCTACCGATGCATCATATTTTTGCGGAAACACTCGCTGAAGAACCCTATGCACTCACCGCACCGACGACACGACCTGATTGGGAACGCCTGAAACAGGCTTTTATTCTCGATCAAGATACAACCTACATGAATGTAGGAACCACCGGATCAATGCCGAAGCATATACTCGCGGCGCTCAGTCAAGACAACCGACTGATCGCGCGCAACCCTAGAGATCGACTCGGTAATACATCGAACCGCCTTGAATACGCACGCGGTCGATTAGCACTAAGTTTTGGCTGTAGCACCGATGAGATTGTGATCTCAGGAAACACCACCTACGGCCTCACTCTGTCCTTGAGCGGCCTGACACTAAAAGCCGGTGACGTGGTACTAACAACGGATCAAGAGCACCCTGGATTACTCGCGCCCCTGCAGCTATTGGCCGATCGTAAAGCGATTGAAGTAATTAAAGTACCCCTACCCGTTGGCGAAAATCAGACTCCAGACGACTATATCGAACGTTTTCAACGTGCCATTCTTTCGTACGGTGAACGCGTAAAGCTGATCGCGTTTTCTGCCCCGACGTTCACAACCGGCACGATGCTGCCGATTCGAGCACTTGTAGACCTGTTGATTGATACCTACAACCAATACGGATGGTCAATACACAGCGTGGTCGACGGCGCCCATGCAACCGGTATGTTTGACCTCGACTTTAATACGCTAGGCATCGACTTTTTTTGTGGCGCTGGCCATAAATGGCAGTGTGGCCCGGGAGGAACGGGCATCTGGTATTTGCGCAATCAAGTAAGCGACAACAATCCGATTCCGCTACCGCGTTTCTATCCAACAGTCAGCGATTATTACCGTGAAGATCGAACCCCTCCAGCACCGGATGGCGAACGCGGCGAATACGACATTGGGGATTTCCTCCAGCCTCACGGCAACCCTAACTACCCGGCTGCGATGGCATTAACCAATGTGTGTGATTTTTGGCGACAGATTGGCCGAGATAATATCGAGCGGTATACAGTACATGACCTTGGCGCACAGATGAAACAACGCATTATCGAGCACTGGGGCAATGAGAGCCTATATTCGCCCAGCGGGCACAGCACGCTATTGTCAGCGCTAACCACATTCACGCCATTTGCCCATGATCGCGATAACAAAGACATCAGCGACCTTTTCGTATCAAAACTCTACGAAGACTACGGCTACATCGTGCGCAATACTGCAACACCGGTTACGTATCGAGGAGCGCCAGAGACGGAGTATCCGATCAGGATATCGACACACCTGTTTCATGATGCCAACGATGTGCAAGGTGTATTTGATGCGATGAAGGATTTATCAGAACGTTTTGAGCAAGGTGTTATTGCAGAAACACCGACGCTGTTGAATCGCGAAAATGACGGCTAAGTCTTGCTAAAGAACTACCGCGACTGGGTTATTTCAACGCATTGAAAAAGCGCAGCCGCGCGTCTTACTGCCCTGCTGTATTAGCGCACCCTGCGCAGCAGAATAAAACCGATGCCCATACATACAAACGCCGGAACCGCCATCGCCATCACCGGCGAAAACCCAAATACGATACTTACCGGGCCCAATGCGTTCTGAAGTGTTTTAACCAAAACACCCACCAATACACCCCAGAATATGCGATACCCCATCGTTACCTGGCGCAGAGGCCCGAAGACAAACGCTATACCGATTAGCACCAAGCTCACCATGACCAGCGGGTAAAATACCTTTTCCCAAAAGGCTAACTGGTAAACAACGCTATTGAGACTTTGGTCGTCAAGATAACTGATATACGTCCAAAGTTGCTGCATTTGCAGGTCTGTTGGCTTGGCTGCCGCAATACTTAACAATGCCGGCTGCAAGTCGCTCTTCCACATCATTTGCTTTTGTTGATGGCTACCGATTTCAACGGGCAAACCGTCAACGTTTTTGAGATCTGTGATACGAACGTTTTTCAGCAACCATTGGCCATCTTCATAAGTCGCCTTATTGGCGCGCCGGATCATGGTTAGCGATTGATCATCATCAAACTCAAAAATATTCACGCCATGCATTTCACCGTCGGGACGAACAACCCGAACAAAGATAAAATTGTTGCCGTCACGCACCCAAAACACCGAACGCAGATCGATTTGTTTTTGCCCCGCCCGCGCTGTAGCACGTACGGAATTACCGTATTCCTCGGCTGCCGGTGCAACATATTCACCAATCGCCATCGTCATTAACAAAAACGCGAGTGCTGGTTTCAAGGCTAGCCAGGTTAGGCGTAGCGTCGACACTCCAGTTGCCCGTATAACAATCAACTCGCTCGAGCCGGCCAAGGATCCCAAACCGACCAAACATCCGATCATGGCCGCTAATGGCATTAGGCTGTATAGCTGCAGGGGCGTCTCCATCAGGGTGTAGACAAAGACTTTACCGAAGGTATACGAGCCCTTCATATTGTCTAAATCGCCAACCAAACGGAATACGAAATCCAACCCAACCACCGCAACAAGCACAACGAATGTTGCAGCGGCAACCGACCGACTGACGTAACGGCTGATAATCTTCATGCGCCTTTACCTCGATGAAACAGTCGATGGCGTATTTCGGACATAAACAAAATGCCAAAACCGACGAGTAAAAATAACAAATGTACCGGCCAGAGGCCCAAATCCGCTGGCATCTTGCCGTCCTCAATCAGTGTTTTAACCCCTGTGGCGCTGACGAAATAGACAAAATACAGAATAATACCCGGGAGTAATTTGAAATAACGCCCCCGTCTATGGCTGGTTTCACTCATCGCAAACGCAATCAATGCGATCACGGGCACCATAAACGGTAAACCGATACGCCATTGCAAAGCGGCTTGTTCCTTGCGTTTTTTACTGCCAATTAAGTCAACCGTGCTCTTGGCATCAATATCGGATATAGCCAACGGCCCTTCTTCGTCCTGCTGCTCTTCCACTAAATAACCAAAAATATCGTAACGTGTTACGGTAAGGTCATTGGTTTGAATGTCACCGCTGATTTGGACGCCATCTTCAAGTTCAAGATATCGGTGTCCATCTTTGTTGACGATGCGCCCTTCTTTCGCCTTCACCAACGAGATCTTATTAGGGCCGGAAGTTTTCAAACTCTGGGCAACAAACACATCCGACAACAGCGTTTTGTTATCAGTAACCTCACCGGCATACAGCACAACATCGCTCCCCCCAAACTGCTTAAAACTACCGGCAACAACGGTATTAAAACTGCCTTGGGTTTCTGCTTCGGCTTTAACGTCGTAGTATTTTTCCATTCCCAGTGGGGCTATATACAGCGTCAATGCTGCCACAAGCACCATGACGATAACCGCCAAGCCTTGGCTATACATCATCAGCCGCATTTTCGACAATCCACAGGCCTGCAAAACGATCATTTCACTTTCGACATACAAACGTCCAAAGGCGAGCATTACACCGAGGAACAGCGACAGAGGCACAATAAGCTCTAAAAACCCAGGCAAGCGATACATCAGTACGGCGAAGACAATATCAGACGGCAAGCGACCGCTGGCAGCATCAGCCAAATAGCGAACGAATGTTGAGCTCACAAAAATAACAATTAGCAGTGTCGACACACCAACAAAGCTGCCCAACACTTCTTTGAATAAATAACGAAAAACACGCACTGACGCACAGACTCCGTTTTGTTATCGATATGTCGCGACGACCCAGCGACGATGCCATGCAAAAACGCCTACCGCATACTGGCAAGCAAGCGCGCAGAGTATATAAGGGAACCTGTTAAAAATGTAGCTGCACGATTTTTTTAACAGGCTTTTTTATCGGCATGCTTGCCGGCACACCCACTGACAACTGCACAGCTATTGACCAGCAACGACATAAAAAGAAAAGCCGATTAGTGACAGTGTAAGCGATACACGCAATTGTTTGGATTAAGCACTGTCAAAATACGTGGTTCTCAACGTTATAAATCATTAAACACCGGTTGCCCGCAGGTGCGATCGTTAGTCACAGTAGTTATAACTGCTGAACTAGGCTAAACTTCGTCGCTACAATTGATAGCGGCTGATAGCAGGCTTTGAGATCAACTGGGCACCACAACAATGCTCATTGGCACCCACTGCCTTAGCGTGATGCTAAGGCATTTCTGCCGCAGACCAAAACCAAGCATTGCGGATTAACACCCTGCTCAGATTGCTTGTACCAAGGTTGCAAATACAAACAACCTTGTTCAAATCAATATCGCCAATTACTCAGCCCGCGTTAAGGGCTCAGCGAATCAGCATAATACGATCGAATACCATCTTCGGAGACAATATGGACTTTATCATCAAACCACAGAACAGCTGGGCAAAGACCAATACCGATTGCCTGGTTATGCCCTTGTTTGACACAAGTAAAGCATCTGCACTTTTTGCGGCGGTTGATAAAGAAATGGGCGGTGTTTTAAGTCGCCTGAAAAAGACGAAAGAACTCTCTAACAAGGCCGGTAAAGTTACGACACTCTACGCACCTGAATCCGCCAGTTTTAAAACACTCGTTACCGTGGGTTGCGGCAAGAAATCCGACATCAGCGCATTCCGCAAAAATATGACCGCCGCCGTCAACGCAGTGCGCGCGACCCAATCTCGCAACGCGATAGTTTTGCTTGATGCTTTCGATACTGAAGATGCCGATGAAAATACCCTGATCAAACATGCCGCTAATTTATGGGCAATTGCTGATTACCGTTACGACGAAACGCTGTCGAAAAAGGCTGAAGCAACACGACTGAAAAAAGTCTATTTGACTTCAACACTGAGTGCCGCAAAGGCGAAATCACTCGCTAGCCAGGGCAACGCAATGGCCGAAGGCGCAAAAGTCGCTATGAACCTGGGGAATCTTCCCGGCAACATCTGCACACCGAGTTACTTGGCAAATCAAGCAAAATCGCTTGCTGAAAATTACGACAAAATCACCACCAAGATCCTTAATGAATCTGACATGAAGAAGCTGGGCATGGGGTCGCTTCTGAGCGTCACCGCGGGCACTGAAGAGCCAGCCAAATTCATCATCATGGATTATCAAGGCGCTGCCAAGAAAACCAAGCCGACGGTACTCGTTGGTAAAGGCGTAACATTCGACAGCGGCGGCATCTCGATCAAACCTGGCGCTCGTATGGATGAAATGAAGTACGACATGTGCGGAGCAGCGAGTGTTTTTGGAACAATTAACGCAGTCGCTCAACTAGATCTTAAAATTAATCTGGTCTGTGTTGTTGGCGCTGTTGAAAACATGCCGTCTGGCAAAGCGACTAAACCAGGTGATGTCGTCACTAGTATGTCTGGCAAAACCATCGAAGTACTCAATACGGATGCTGAAGGTCGCTTGGTATTGTGTGATGCCCTGACGTATGTCGAACGTTATAAGCCTAAAGCCGTTATTGATATCGCAACACTTACCGGTGCCTGCGTTGTCGCGCTGGGCCAACATGCTGCGGGCCTTTATGCCAATGACGAAAAGCTCTCTGCCGACCTGAAAACCGCCGGTGACGAAACCTACGATCGTGCATGGCCAATGCCACTTTGGGCAGAATATGACAAACAGCTCGACAGTAAATTTGCCGATATCGGCAACATTGGCGGCCCAGAAGCCGGCTCAGTTACTGCAGCCTGTTTTCTCTCGCGCTTTACTAGCGAATACCGCTGGGCACACCTTGATATCGCTGGCGCTGCCTGGAAAAGTGGTGCCGCGAAAGGCGCAACCGGGCGCCCGGTAAGCCTATTGACCCAATACTTGATCAATAACGGCTGATTGCCAATTTACTTGCCATTGGGCTAAGCGACTGCGATGACACGGGTTGATTTTTATCTGGTTCCTGAAACTGACATCACTGGGCGTTATCAATTCGCCTGTAAATTGGTTCAGAAAACTTTTCGACTGGGGCATCGGATTTACATCCATTGCCCTGACGAATCCTCTGCCCGGCAACTGGACGAAGCGCTTTGGCGCTTCCAGACACAAGCCTTTTTACCCCATCAATTGATGGACGGCAACACCACTGACAACGCGGGCAATAGCGATGCGAATGATGACATCTGCATCGGCTGGCAATCACCGCCGCAAGACCATCACGACTTACTCATCAACCTCACTGACCGTATTGAGCCGTTTTTTTCGCGGTTTCAGCGTGTTTCCGAAGTACTGAACAGCGATGAGCAAGTGCTCGCGCTGGGCCGTGAAAACTTCAAAACCTATCGGCACAAAAATTACCCGCTTAACTGGCATGACATGCGACGTTAGCAGGTAACCCGCAAGGTTCCCCTCAAGCGGCCCGACGTATATAATCGCCTGTTTGATAACACCAGCATTCTAACCGCACATAAATCCGGCACACGTCGGCTTTTGCGGTTCCTGAGACCAACCACTAAGACATTTCTCTATGGATACCACTTATAGCCCCGGCAATATCGAATCCGACATCTACAAAGAATGGGAAGCCAAAGGCTATTTCCGTCCATCAGGTAGTGGTGACAGTTTTTGCGTGATGATTCCTCCGCCGAATGTCACCGGTAGCTTGCACATGGGCCATGCATTCCAGCATACCATTCAGGATGCCCTCACCCGATTAGCGCGTATGCAAGGTAAAAACGCGCTTTGGCAGGTCGGTACAGATCACGCCGGTATTGCGACACAGATGGTGGTTGAACGTAAATTGGCGGTTGAAAATCAGCCTACGCGCGTCGAGATGGGCCGTGAAGCCTTCATTGAAAAAGTCTGGGATTGGAAAGAACAATCCGGTGGCACCATCACCGAGCAAATGCGCCGCCTTGGTAACTCCGTTGACTGGGAAAACGAACGTTTCACCATGGACGATGGCTTCTACAGCGCTGTTCAGCAGGTTTTTATTCGCCTCTATGAAGACAAATTGATTTATCGCGGTAAACGCCTCGTCAATTGGGACCCTAAATTCCACACCGCCATTTCAGATCTGGAAGTCGAAAACACCGACGAAAAAGGTTTCATGTGGGAGTTTAAATACCCACTGGCCGATGGCGCTAAAACCAACGACGGCAAAGATTACCTAGTTGTTGCCACGACTCGCCCAGAAACCATGCTGGGTGATTCCGGCGTTGCAGTGCATCCGGATGATGAACGCTACAACAACCTGATTGGAAAATTTGTTGAGCTGCCGTTAGTGGGCCGCCGTATTTTGATTGTGGGTGATACTCATGTAGACCCGGAATTCGGTACCGGCTGTGTAAAAACCACCCCAGCACATGATTTTAATGACTACGAAATTGGTAAACGTCACCAGCTACCAATGTTCAACATATTCGATAAAGATGCCGCAGTATTGGCTGAAGCGGAAGCCTACAATTCTGACGGTAGCGAAAATACCGAGCTAGACACACAACTACCCGCAGAATTTGCTGGCTTGGATCGTTATAAAGCGCGCAAGGCGATCATTGCAAAACTGGACGAGCTTGGCTTGCTTGTGAGCGTCAACGACCATGCATTGAAAGTGCCCCGCGGCGATCGCTCTGGCTTGGTTATCGAACCCATGCTGACAGATCAGTGGTTTGTTGATGCCAAGACACTGGCAAAACCGGCTATTGAAGCAGTAGAAGGTGGCGATATTCAGTTTGTGCCGAAGCAATACGAAAATATGTATTTCTCCTGGATGCGTGACATCCAAGACTGGTGTATTTCCCGCCAACTCTGGTGGGGCCATCGAATTCCTGCGTGGTATGACGCTGAAGGCAATGTTTATGTCGGTGCCAGCGAAGCCGACGTTCGCGAAAAACACAATATCGCGAGCGACATCGAACTCAAGCAGGACGACGACGTTCTCGATACTTGGTTCAGTTCGGCATTATGGACATTCGGCACACTCGGCTGGCCTGAAATGACTGAGCGCCTGAAAACGTTCCACCCGACCGACGTGTTAGTAACCGGATTTGATATTATCTTCTTCTGGGTTGCACGCATGATCATGATGACTATGCACTTCATGAAAGACGAAGACGGCAAACCTCAGGTACCGTTCAAAACGGTTTATGTTACCGGCCTCATTCGTGATGAAGCGGGTCAGAAAATGTCGAAATCCAAAGGTAACGTTCTTGATCCTCTGGATATGATTGACGGCATCGACCTTGAAAGCCTGCTGACCAAACGTACCGGCAACATGATGCAGCCACAACTTGCTGAGAAGATTGGCAAGCGCACGAAAAAAGAATTCCCTGACGGCATCGAAGAACACGGCACCGACGCCCTGCGCTTTACCCTGGCGGCATTGGCATCGACCGGTCGTGACATTAACTGGGACATGAAACGCCTCGAAGGCTATCGTAATTTCTGCAACAAGATCTGGAATGCGACGCGCTATGTGTTGACCAACACAGAGGATCAGGATTGTGGTCAAACGGGCTCGGCGTACACATTATCGACAACTGACGAATGGATTCTCAGCCGCCTTCAGCAGTGTATTCAAGAAGTAACTGCTGCATTTGACTCTTATCGCTTTGATTTGGCTAGCCAAGCCATCTTCGATTTTGTCAAAAACGAGTATTGCGACTGGTATATCGAGCTATCAAAACCGATTCTGTTTAATGATGAAACAGACGCCGAACAGTTGATTGGCACACGCAAAACCTTGGTCACAGTTCTTGAAACCATTCTGCGTATTGCTCATCCGATTATGCCTTTTATCACTGAGAGCATCTGGCAGCGCGTTAAACCTCTGGCAGGCGTATCCGGCGATACCATCATGCTGCAAGCCTACCCAACCGCTGACGACGCGCTAATTAATTCTGAAGCAACTGCGACAGTTGAATGGCTCAAAGGCGTTATCGTTGGCGTTCGTAACATCCGCGGCGAGTTGAATATCCCGCCATCCAAAGCGCTGGATCTCTTCCTGCTGGACGGCAATGACAGCGACAAAGCCAATCTGGAAGACAACACGCAGTATCTGCAGCGTTTGGCCAAATTAGAAAACATCACGTGGCTGAATGCCGGTGACGAAGCACCAATGGCCGCAACTCAGCTGGTCGGCAACATGAAAGTGCTTGTACCACTGGCAGGCAACATCGATACCGACAAAGAGCTCGCCCGCCTCAACAAAGAGATTGAGAAAATCCTCAAGGATAAATCGCGCGTTGAAGGCAAATTGTCGAATCAAAAATTTGTTGCGAATGCACCTGCAGATGTCGTTGAGAAAGAAAAAGCCAAGTTGGCTGGCTATGATGAAGCTGTCGCGAATCTTGAGCAACAACGAGAAAAACTCTCCGCACTGGCCTGATATTTCTGGGCCACACAACGGATAGCTTAAAAAGCCGGCAAGTACTCTTGCCGGCTTTTTAATGCGTGCTTACTTCACAAATTACAGCACCACGGCCGATGTGCATGAACCACACTGCTCTATCGTGTCGAATACTCTAGCGAGGAAGAATATTAACAAACGACAAGACATACACGACGAACCCATCAGGCCTGCTGCGCGCACTTTCGAAATCCGGCGTAAAGCAACACCAAAATAACTGAGCGAAACACCTTGAACTAACCTACCATTATCGCTTTACTGACGCTCTACCTATGTCTGCCCGAATCAGTCATTAGCAAAAGGAACCTCTCATGACAAAGCACATAACAAAGCCGCTACATACCCTTGGTTTTATGGCCTTGCTATTGGCAGGCGCACAAGCGCTAGCGGATAAAGAGGACATTCATATGTTTCCGGAGGCCGACAAAAATCAAGATCGTTTTGTCATTCGCGTGCCTGAGCAAGAAGATGAAAGCCTTTTCAAACTTGAGATTGTCGCCAGCAGATTACAAAAAGCTGACTGCAACCTTCGTGCATTGCGCGGGGAATTGGATCAAGAATCCGTCAAAGGGTGGGGATACAGCTATTACGAACTAGAAGATGTAAAACCGGGGCCTTCGACGATGATGGCCTGCCCCCAACCTGCCAAAAAACGTTATGTTCCTATCGTTGGCAAAGAATTCACTTTACGCTACAACAGCCGCTTGCCGTACGTTATTTATGTTCCCAAGGGTATTGATGTGAAGTTTCGAATCTGGCGCACCACCTTGAATGCAGAATCAGCGAGTGAGAAATAAAACCTCGATGAGCTTGGTAAGACGAATTGCAATCATCTGTTAAAACCAAGTACGCCACCACATGCCTAAGTTCGCAATTGCGGTAGTCCGCATATTGCAACTATTAGTGCCACCGTAAAGAAATAACGTCAAACCAGATAAATATCGTACCGAATGGTTTTTGAAGACATCTCAAGACTGGGCTTTCGATCAGCAAGATAAGGCGCTTGCTTGGGCCGCTTCACAACGACGCGCTTACCTGCAATAAGCAACGCCTTCGTAAGTAACTCTGGCTCTTGTGCCGAATCAATACCCACAAGATCATGAAAATACTGCATTCCCTTCTTCACCTTGGCGGACTTTCGTCGATCGGGGAACATCGGATCGAGATAAACCACATCGAAGGATTCAGCTTGCAGCTCGGCAAAAAAATCGAGCGATGACTGACAAGCAGCCAGCCGCATTTTGTCAGAAGCTATGATTGATAACTCATCATCTTCGCTGACTGACGCCGCCCGAAGGCCGGATTTGAGCAGAAGATGTACCACTGGATTCTGTTCAATCATGGTCACATGAGATCCGAGTGACGCCAGAACAAACGCATCACCACCCAACCCCGCCGTGGCATCGAGTATCGATGGGCGAGCGTCCTTTTTTAAACCGCAGGCTCTGGCAATTTCCTGTTTGATACCGGCATTTTTGCGCCGAAATGAGGCAGCGCCTGAATCAAAATTGCAGTTAACTGGCCCGCCCAGCTTTTTATCAGCAGGCACTACATGCAACAAATGATCATGTTGCGAAAGAACGTAGACATAGCCCTTCAACAATGCATCTTTTTGATCGACAACACGCGGCAGCGATAGCTGTTCGATATCAACGAGCAGATCATCGTCAACTATTTCAAAAGGGGCGACCCAAGCAAGTGATTGCATGTAATTTTCAGGCAACTTGTAGCGAATTCATGACCGTGAAGGCCACTAAATAAAAAACTAGGTAACCATACATGTTTGTATGATTACTTGAGAAATTTAAGGCCTATAATTCCGTGACTCGCATGTCGAACTTCCATTTTCACGGGTTCAGCATTGATCGGGCCGGTATGGCTCTTGATAATGACATCGACGAGCGTGCCTACCGGAGGTGCAATATGATTCCCAAGCTTTACGGAAATACCACCGTCAGAAATATCATGAGCCTTCAGGTTTAACTCACCAAAACCTGGATGGCGTAAAATCACATTGGCGGCCAGTCCGGAACGCCTGTGCAGTCGATTATCGTGATTCAAAGTGCAATCCTGCTAAAATATCGCGTCACAAAATATTCATTCGAGGCTACACCAAATAACCCACTTTGTACAACAGAGCTTGAGCCTCGCCTAGATACAATAAACTATTGTTAATACAATGCCTTACCCCTTGCGTGATAAGGCGCTATGTTGCCGACTACAAGGCCGACAACAAGCTGGTAGAGAAACCGAGAATTTATAAGGCCACACGACATGACCACCACTGCTTACGTACTCCGCAACCAGAACAATGAATTCCTGCACAAGAACAAGAGCGAATGGGTTAGCGCGGGAGAGAGTAAACAGACTTATTGCGAAAAGCACTACGACGAAGCCCTGAACACACTGATCGAAACCAATGCAAAAAACACCGACCTGCGCATCCGGGTCACGGAAGTAACACTGGATGAGAAACGTCTACCTAAACTGGGCGAGTTTAAAAATGATCCAGAAAAAGAAACAGATGACGAAACTGACAAACGCATCGACACACTACTAGACAACATCGAAGCCGGGCTTACTCACACAACCGAATCGGATACGAACGAATAAATCAGTGACCGATGAGAAACCGTATCGCCGGCGCTGGGTTAATAGACCAAGACTACCGGCGATACTGCATTGACGGGGTGTTATTAATTCTCCGAACAGGAAACCTTAAGGTCTTCCAACTGGCCAGTACAAATATCAAACATCCAACCGTGGAGATTAAGCTCACTTCCTGCTGCCCAAGCTTCATTGACTATCGGGTGATGTTTGAGCAGCTCAATTTGATAGCGCACATTCATGCGCGCTAATTCAAACACACGCTCAGATTCGTCTTCAATCGCATCAAGCACGGCCTGATTTTCATCAGCAATTTGCACTATTGGTTTTAACCAACCTTCAAGATAATCAGTGCCAGCCCGATTCAGGGACGCGTTTATACCTCCGCAACCCGAATGCCCACATACGATGATGTGTTTAACCTTTAAGGCCGTCACCGCGAATTGCAGTACCGACATGGAGTTGTTGTCATCAACTTGAATTTGATTGGCGACATTACGGTGTACGAACAGCTCACCCGGCTTAAGGCCTAAAATGGACTCTGCGGGTACGCGGCTATCAGAACAGCCGATCCACAAATATTCAGGGGCCTGTGATTCACTCAGTGTTTCAAAGTACGTTGGATCCTGACGCGCGATCGACTCGGACCAGCGTTTATTGAATTTAATCAAATCACTTAACATACGCTTGCATCTCCACTCATCAAATTAAACTTCCAGCCAGTCAAACCCCTTATTCTGACACGCGTAAACAACGGTCGGAATGCGCGATTCAAAGCGCTGAAATGTGTTTTTGACAACATTCAAACAATTATTTTTCTCGCTAATATGCGCAAGTACCAACCGGCTCGGCAAGGTTGGCAAGGCATCCAGAAAGGCCACGGCTTGCTCGTTACTTAAATGCCCCCAATCACTTTCAACACGGTGCTTCAAGGATGGAGGGTACGGCCCGGTACGCAACATCTGCACATCATGATTTGCTTCCAAAACCAGCGCATCACAACCATCAAACATATGCTGAACGTGCCCTGAAATACTGCCCAAATCGGTTACTACACCTAACTGCCTGCCTTGAGCCCTTAGCAAAAACTGACATGGCTCATGAGCATCATGTGGCACCGTAACAGGGATTATTTCGATATCCTTGATTCGCAACGCAACATCAGGCACCAGATATTGTAGCTCGGGTGCACCTTTGATTTTATCAGAGCGTGCAGTTCCGTGAGTCAGATAGACAGGAATATTTAATTTTCGGGAAAGTGTACGAACACCCTTGATATGATCAGAGTGCTCATGGGTAACAAGAACTGCATCCAGCGATTGCGGATCGATATCAAATGCTTCTAATTGCGCGATTGTGTGCTTGTAGGTGAAACCACAATCAATCATGACGGTAGTATCTGCATACTTCACTAGTGTTGCATTACCCTTACTACCACTACCTAGGCAACAAAAGAGCAGCTTATGCGGATTTTCGGTATCAGCTATTTCAGAATTCACGGCGACCAATTCAGGATAGAACGTCATACTTGCATTCGAGGTAACCACACCTCGAAGGTATGATTCTCGATCACTCAAAGTGCTATACAGTGCACTATAGGTCCCTCTGAAGACAAAGGGCCAATTTCAAACTTAACTCATGTGTTTTTGCAACAGCAAGATAACGTAATTGATTTCCTTACGCATCTCAAACGGAGAACGCTCGGTGTCCTCGCCTTCTTTAGGTGCAGGTAATTCAGCATTAACGATTTGCTTACCCTTGATAGAACGCATTGTGATCAAGTACTGATTGCCAGCATACGGTGCGTTTTTATCAAACCCATCCGCTGGCTCACCAAATAACTTACCCCAAAAGCCCGGCTTCTCGTCTTCCGGTTTTACCGGATAATAAGTTACGTCCAATAGCGTCAATGCCGGCGACTGCGCATTCATCATATCAATTTTGTAACCCGCAGAAGCCAGCGCATCACGAAGCGCAGCAAGACCACGTTTCTGGTCGATACTGAGCATCAATTGCTTCTGGCCAGTGCGATCCTGGAGTATCTCAAGCTTTTTGTCTGTGCTGATGCCTTGAGCTGCGTATGAATAGGTTGGCTTATCAGCAAGATCAGCGAAATACTGCGCCGCGGCACGGGTATATTCCTGCGCTTTGGTGAATGTTATTTCAGACAAGCCGTCCGGGCCCGGCACAGCGGTTACCTGCAATTCTGAGGTATTACGTTGAAACCCTTGATCAAGGTCGAATTCAAAAACATGCGCACCTTGATAGGCTCGAATAATACCTTTGGCGCCATTCTGAGACAGTACGCTCAGCCCCTGCTGCGCGATGAACTCTTTTAACCGGGGCCACACCTGACTCGGTGAGAATGCGGTTAAAACCCATTCTTTTGCACCTAAACGCTGAATGGAAACTGCCGCGCGGTTCGCGCCAACGGCCTGAGGCGCCATCGGCAAGTCGTAAACAAAATCAGTACCTGCGTAAGGGCTTAGCTCAGGCACTGGATACAAATCAACCAGTGCTTCTGAGCTCAGATTTTCGGGGACTTTAATGCGAGAAGTTTCTTCGATAAAGCGGTAGTCGTATTTGCGATCACGCATCATTCCCTTTTCGTCGGTAGGCTCGTTGCCCCCGCACCCGGTGACCAGCAAAGTAGCCAGAGAGATTACCGATACGACACCACTTGTAGATTTCATCGCTTAAACCAATCCTGCCTTTTTAAGAGCCGCTTCTACGGCGGGCTGATGTTCCTCGCTGAGCCAAGTCAACGGCAAGCGAATTCCATTTGCGATACGATTCATGCGCCACAGCGCCCACTTCACCGGTATCGGATTTGCCTCAAGGAACAAATCATCATGCAATGCGAGCAACGGCTCATTGAGCTTACGCGCCAATGCCATGTCACCTGACAGCGCAGCCTTACAAACCGCAGACATAGTCTCAGGAGCAATGTTAGCCGTTACCGAGATATTACCCCGGGCACCTTCAGCCATGAGATCAAGGAAGGTTCCATCGTCACCCGACCAAACGACAAAGTCATCGGCACAGCCAGCAAGGATTTCGCGGGCACGCTGAGGTTCACCGGTCGCTTCTTTAATACCGATAACATTATTCAAATGCGAAATACGAATAGCCGTTTCTGGCAACATGTCACAAGCGGTGCGGCCAGGAACGTTGTAGAGCATCTGAGGGATAGCAACCGCATCGTTAATGGCTTTGTGATGGAGGTAGAGGCCCTCCTGAGTCGGCTTATTGTAGTATGGAGTTACCAATAAGCAGGCATCAGCATTTAGCTTTTTAGCTTCTTGTGTCCACTCTATAGCTTCCTGAGTGCTATTGGCACCGGTGCCGGCAATCACAGGAATGCGTTTACCCACCTGATCGACAACACGCTTAATAACTTCAAGGTGCTCTTTGACATTCAGTGTGGCCGATTCGCCGGTCGTTCCCATAGCGACAATGGCATCAGTGCCCTGCGCCAGGTGCCAGTCGACCAAATCGGCAAGCGATGACCAGTCTACCTGGCCCTCGGCAGTCATTGGTGTAACCAATGCAACGATACTGCCCTCAATCATGGACACAATCTCCAATGCAAAAAACGGCGATATTACCGATTAACGCTGGCTGCCTCAAGCACGAGACAGTAAAGCGTTGAATTTTGCGGTATTTTCGGATAATTCCTGAGCAATTGTATGATGTCGAAAACAATCAGCAATGCTACAGGAGGTTTGCACGACCAGCGGCGAATTCAGCCTCATTCACTTGAAGCTGAAGAATCCAAATCGTTTTTTATTCGGAATAAATAGTTTTTCTTTAACACGCAAAAGATCCAGTGGGTATTCATCCTGATGCAGGTCGCGAACAATATAAACCAGAGGCAGCTTAGCGCGCTTTGATTTTTTGTCGAGCTGCTGCTTCTCCTGAGGGGCTAGCGCATCTTCCAACAAATCAACGGATTTCATGTTAGCTAACGGTGTTTTTTGCTTGTCAGTAACAACAACAATTCGAGGCCTCAACCGACGCTCAGAATACTGCTCCACCACCACGGCAAGCTCACCGGTGTTTAATTCGACGATACTGCCCGCAGGATATAAACCCAGCGCTTGTATAAATTCGACAACGATATCTTCCTGAAACAGCGTATTGCGCTTTTCATACAACAAATTAACAGCAGACGATGGACTAATCGATGTACGAATGTCTCTCGGGTTTGTGAGTTCGTCGTAATACGTGGCTAGGCCGCCGATAATCGCCAGCAAGGGAATAGAGTCACCCTTTAGTTGACGCGGATACCCGGATCCATCATAACGCTCACGATGGGCGCCGATAATCGGAAAGATCTTGGGGTTAATGCCACTTATTTGACGAATAAGCTGCACGCTCATCGCCACGTGTTTTCGATAGATAACACGCTGCTCAGTATTCAGGCTGCGCTCATCTTTACTGATGATTTCATCGGGGAGACGTGTCTTACCGATATCCTTCAGTAGCATTGCCTGTGTCAGTAATTCAAGATCTAGGCGTCGTAAACCAATATGGCGCCCTAACAAGGCCGCCCATACAGAGCATCGAATGGAATGATGATGCAGATAGTCATCAGTTAAACGAACCCGTGTTAACCATGCCATAACATCCGGGTTACGAATCACACTGCTGACGATATTCGAGGCGACATTGCGCACCGGCTTTTCTTCAAAGGCCGATCCGCGACTAATCTGTTGAGTAATTGTTGTCAGCGCTTTATTAACATCGTCGCTAACCTGATTGGCGTTTTTGCTTTCTTCTTCAAAATTCACTGCTTCACGATACGTACCGTGACGCACATCCATCGGCGTGAAAGCATATTTTGGCGGTGGCGCTGGTTTGCGCCCGATGTAATTATTCTTGGCATCAGCGGGGCTGCGGCCTTTTAATACGTCAACAAAAACGTGATCGCAATATTTTTCAAGCTGCAGGATTTCTTCATGATGCTTGATCATCAAGCCCTGGATCTTAAAAGGGGTCTCCAGCCAAGGCCTATCAAGCCGGCTCACATACATACCGATTTTAAGATCACCGATAGGTATTTTGTGCTCAACCACTTCCATACGTTTAGGTACCCAGTTCTCTGTGCCATTCAGAGCACCGAGTTATACCGGCGCGACAGTGGCAGCTATGAGATTTATTATCGTTATTCGTTTTTATGAAAGGATAACTAATCTCTCATAAAGTCGCCTGATTTCAAAGCGTTATTGTTCTTCGTATTTGATGAATTGCTCATAATCAGGCGTAAAAGGTCAGTAACAGTTGATAATAGTCACCGGCTTGGGGGTCTGATACAATATCAAAATATTTTGATATAGATTTACCAAAGGACACTGCATGGCCGCCCAATCTGCCATTTTCGACACTCTGAAATCACTGCTCGACAAGCGTATCCTCGTCATTGATGGTGCTATGGGCACCATGATTCAGCGCTACGACCTGCAGGATAAAGACTATCGCGGCGAGCGTTTCGAAGATTTTCCATCTGATTTAAAAGGCAATAACGACCTTCTGTCGCTGACACGCCCTGACATCATTAAAGATATTCACCGCGCCTACCTGAAAGCAGGCGCAGATGTGATCGAGACCAACTCGTTTAATGCTACCAAGATTGCGCAAGGCGATTACAACCTCGAATCAATCGCCTACGAATTGAATGTCGAATCAGCTAGGCTCGCTCGTGAAGCTGCGGACGAATACACTGCCCAAGACCCTAGCAAACCACGTTTTGTTGCAGGTGTTGTTGGCCCTACGCCAAAAACAGCGTCTATCTCGCCGGATGTAAACGATCCAGCGGCGCGTAACGTCACCTTTGATGAGTTAGTTACCGATTATGAAGAAGCAACACACGGCCTGATCGAAGGCGGCACCGACATTATTCTGATCGAAACTATCTTCGATACGCTGAATGCCAAAGCCGCCATCTTCGCGGTACAGAATGTGTTTGAAGAACGCGGCGAAGAATTGCCGATTATGATCTCGGTTACCTTCCCGGATATCAGTGGCCGTGTATTATCCGGTCAAAGCCCGGAAGCCTTCTGGAACTCGATCGCTCACGCCAAACCATTGCTGGTTGGCTCTAACTGTGGCCGTGCCTTTAAAGAGATCCGCCCGTTTGTTGAAGAACTGGCAAAAGCAGCCGATTGCTACTTCTCCGGTCACTTCAATGCGGGTCTGCCTAACGAGTTTGGCCAATACGACGAACTACCTGAAATCCTTAGTGGTGAAGTCGGTGAATTTGCCGAGCAAGGCTGGCTAAATATGATCGGTGGTTGCTGTGGCACAACGCCTGAGCATATCTCCGCGATTGCGGAAGCCGTAGATAACAAAACACCCCGTGAGATTTCGATCAGTGAACCCGCGTGTCGTTTAAGTGGTTTAGAGCCCTTCAACATCACTAAAGATTCGTTGTTTGTTAACGTTGGTGAACGTTGTAACGTTACCGGTTCTGCGAAATTCAAACGCCTGATCATTGAAGAAGATTACGAAACTGCCCTGCAAGTGGCACGTGACCAAGTTGAGAACGGTGCTCAGATCATCGATATCAACATGGACGAAGGCATGTTGGATTCTAAGGCGGCAATGGTGAAGTTTTTAAACTTGATCGCCTCCGAGCCTGAGATTTCACGTGTACCCATCATGGTCGACTCCTCTAAATGGGACATCATCGAAGCTGGCCTAAAGTGCATTCAAGGCAAGCCGGTTGTTAACTCCATCAGCATGAAGGAAGGTGAAGCGGAGTTCATCGAAAAAGCGACATTGTGCAAACGTTACGGTGCCGCTGTTGTGGTTATGGCGTTTGATGAAACTGGCCAAGCAGACACCGAAGCCCGCAAAAATGAAATCTGTGGCCGATCGTACGACATCCTTGTAAACAAGGTCGGCTTCAATCCGGCAGATATCATTTTTGACCCAAATATCTTCGCCGTCGCAACCGGTATTGAAGAGCACAATAACTATGCCGTCGATTTCATCAACAGTTGTGAATTCATCAAGCGCGAATTACCGCACGCATTGATCTCCGGCGGTGTCAGTAACGTTTCGTTCTCTTTCCGCGGTAATAACCCGGTACGTGAAGCAATTCACTCCGTCTTCCTGTATCACGCCATTCAAAAAGGCTTGTCGATGGGCATCGTGAATGCCGGCCAATTAGCCGTATACGATGATTTGCCTGCGGAGCTAAAAGAAGCGGTTGAAACCGTGATTATGAACACCTCTGACGACGGCACTGAAAAACTACTCGATATTGCCGAAAAATATCGCGGTGACGGCAGTGCCAAAGTTGAAGCGGATACTCAAGCGTGGCGCGAACTAAGCGTTAACGAGCGCCTGACCCACTCGCTGGTTAAAGGTATCACTACCTTTATTACCGAAGACACCGAAGAAGCTCGCTTAGGCTTTGATCGCGCCATTGAAGTGATCGAAGGCCCATTAATGGACGGCATGAACGTGGTCGGCGATTTGTTCGGCTCCGGTAAAATGTTCTTGCCGCAGGTGGTAAAAAGCGCGCGTGTGATGAAACAAGCCGTTGCATATTTACTGCCGTTTATAGAAGACGAAAAAGATGGCGTTGTTGAGAGCAACGGCAAAATCTTGATGGCGACGGTTAAAGGTGACGTACACGATATCGGCAAAAACATTGTTGGCGTTGTACTGCAATGCAACAACTTCGAAGTTATCGATATGGGCGTAATGGTGCCGTGCGAAGAGATTTTGAAGAAAGCCAAGGCAGAAAACGTTGATTTGATCGGTTTATCCGGCTTAATCACACCATCGCTGGATGAAATGGTTCACGTTGCGAGTGAAATGCAGCGCCAAGGCTTTGAGGTGCCGCTAATGATTGGCGGAGCAACAACGTCAAAAGCGCATACTGCTGTAAAAATTGAACAGAAATACAACAACGATCAAGTCGTTTACGTTGCTGATGCATCACGCTCTGTATCTGTAGCAACCAACTTGCTGACATCAACCTTGAAACAGAAATTCGTTGATGACCTTAAAGCCGAATACGACGTGGTGCGTGAACGTACCTCAAAGCGCAGTGCCAACAAGGCCTCATTGAAAATCGATAAGGCACGTGACAATAAAGCCGATATCGATTGGAGTGCCTTTAGCGCCGTTGAACCAACCTTCACCGGCACCAAAGTATTTGATGATATCGATTTGCGTGAGCTGCGCGATACGATTGACTGGACCCCGTTCTTTATCTCATGGGAGCTGGCCGGCAAGTACCCGAAGATCTTCAACGATGAAATCATTGGCGAACAAGCCAAAGAGCTTTATGCCAACGCGCAAGAAATGCTCGATATGATCATCGACAAAAAGCTCTTACAAGCCAAAGCAGTTATCGGCTTCTGGCCTGCCAACCAAGTTAATCATGATGATATTGAAGTCTACGATGCTGATGGCAATGTACTGAAAACCTTGCACCACCTGCGCCAACAGGCGGAAAAACCCGCTGGCGTGCCGAACCTTAGCCTTGCCGACTTTGTAGCCCCTAAAGGCCAGAAAGATTACATCGGTGGCTTTGTTGTCACTGCTGGTATCAACGCAGAAGAAATCGCTAAAGCATACGAAGCCGAGCATGATGATTACAACGCTATCATGGTGAAGGCACTGGCTGATCGCTTGGCGGAATCGCTCGCAGAATACATGCACTTGCAAGTACGTACCGAGCACTGGGGTTATGTCGGCGATGAAAGCTGGAGCAACGAAGACCTGATTCGTGAGAAGTACGAAGGCATCCGCCCTGCTCCTGGCTACCCTGCTTGCCCGGATCACACCGAAAAAGGCAAATTGTTTGAGCTATTGGACGCAACCGCTGCCATTGGCGTGGAATTGACCGAACACTACGCAATGATGCCAACGGCTGCAGTCAGTGGCTGGTACCTTTCACATCCACAGAGTAAGTATTTTGCTGTTGGTAAAATCGATCAGGATCAGGTCACTTCCGTTGCTGAACGTAAAGGTCAGACGTTAGATGAGGTGCACAAATGGCTGCGCCCGAATCTTTCGTATGAGGTTTAACGGGTAAACACCTACCTGCAAAGAAAAAACCGGGCAGCGCAAGCGACCCGGTTTTTTATGGCTTGAAGTATTCTCAACAAGGCTTAGTAAAGCCGCAACCCACCAAATATCTGCAGAATCAGCTCAGACTGATTCTTAACGCCCAATCGCTCAAAACACTCATATAAGTGATTTCGTGCCGTATTAACGGAGATATTCAGCGCAAACGCGATCTCTTGCAGCGTGTCGCCATCGTATAACATCACACAAAACTGCGCCTGACGCTCAGTCAGGCCATAGGCTTCTGCAATTTTGCGAACGTCAGGCACATTAGCCGGGCCCATGACGATCGCTAACGGATCTCCACTCTGCGCCAAGGGAATCACCCAGAGGTTGAGGGTGGCCAGTGTTACGCGCTCAAAACAAGCATCCGTTCCCAGTCGCGATACTGCCTCCATCCCCGAAAACACCGCAGCCGTTGCCTGCGCCAGTGCTTGCTGATCTTCGTGCAATGAACAACCGAGTGACTTGCCAGATTGTGTTAACGACAGGGATTCACTAGCAAGCTGATCAGCGGCAGCATTCATAAAGTGCACCCCAAGGTTACGATCAACCACCCATACGGGTCGATTGACGCTGTTCAGTGTTTGCACCCAACTGTCCCGTAGTTGTTTCTGGTCTTCAAATACCGGCGACAGGTTTACGAAGTGGGCAAAGTGCGGCCGCAATAGATTCACAAACTGCTGCACCTCATCTTCAAACGCCTGCTGACGATCATTGCGCTGAAAGGTGATTTTCAGCACTTGGCCTGTGTCGACCTCAAAAACGGTACCCATCGCGTGGCGCACGCCGTTCGACTGTCCCCAGTCGCTATAGAATTCGGTCTTCACGTATTCTCTGTCGGTGATGATTTTGTGGCTCGGCAAAAATGTATGCCGATTCTCAGGGCGAGAAAATGCCGGCGTCCAGGGATCACGTGCAATGTAATAGCCTGCATAACTTTCAAAAGCATCCTCGTGATAATTCAGCGCATGAACCGCGCCGAGCTCATGCGTAAATTCGTTTTCAATCTGGATACTGCCCTGAGGTGCTGAAATTTCGTTCGCTAATTCGTCCAGCACCTGAACAATCAGGCTCGGTTCAAGTACCGACTGATAGATAGCGTCGATGTAATAGCTGAGGGTATCGGGGTTACGTAAATTCTTCATCGTGTTCAAACCGGTAGATCTGCACAGAGTTTGGCCGTCAATTGCGCCTGTTTGTTCACGTTAAATCGCTTGTAACCGGCTTTTATGTAGGAATACACCGTTGATTTGGTATAACCGGTTGCGCTGGCAACGTCATCGGCTGACATGCCAGTTGCAGACAATCGCAACACTCGGGTTTGTGCGGGGCTGGTGTTGAGGACTTTATCGAGCAGTGGAGATTCAGATATTGGCATCTCCTGAGTGACTGCCAAAACATAAACCTCGCGAGAGATTGCATGAAAACGCTGCACATCGGGCGCACGCGAAACGCTGCAACGAACCGAGACGTCACCGACTTGCCACCGGTCTTGAACAGGGCTTTGTCGATCACCAAGCGCCTCAACACCGGCTTTTAGCGCCGAACGATTGGCTAGCGAGCCGACGTCATACAAATTGGTGCATGTGGGTTCGCTTAGCAGCAACTCCCGTGCAATATCGTTCATCCATTCACAATCACCTGCTTGAGTGAAGATAACGATACCAATATCCAAGCCACTCACCCCGTCGGCAAATAGGCTTAATTGCCACTGATTCGCATGCTGTTTTAACGCAAGATCCAGCACATTACGCAGGTGCACATCCAACACCTGATAAGTTTGCTTGGCTTTTTCGAACGCTACACTGTCGTCAAAGCACAATTGGAGATGAAACTCACCGTAGTTGTAATCAAACACATGATTGTGTTTTGATCCGGTGCCGGTGCACACATCAATCGCGGGGGATATCGATCGGTGAATAATACGGCCAAAGTCAGCGCCGTTTTTTTTGGCACAACAATCTATCAATCGCTGCCAATCCGGCACGCCATTCGCATCGAACGACAAACAAGAAATCATGTTCGCAACAGCTTCGCTGATCGCCTGCTGATCCATATAAAGCCCCTAATATGTACCATTTATATTGTCAGTAAATGCTGATGTAATTGTCATCCCGACGTTTATCAACGCAGCACATTCTGTATTTATAGGGTTCAAAGATTAGCGAGACAGACGATTTGGAGCGTCCACCTCGATCGAGATGGACTGTGTAAGGCCTTGTTTTGCAATTATTTTTGACTAGAGGTTATGATTGGCGGACAAAATATTACCTCACAAACATCTCGAACAGACACTCAAGTCGCCTTAGATGAGTATGCAATTGAACGCGAGCCACAGCCCATTGCGCTAACTTGGCCATGAAGAAAGATTGAAGTACCGTACCAACAGAAAGAGAGATCACAATTTGCTCTGGCTTTATTCACTACTTGGCATGATCAGCCTGATGCTGGCGCTGCGATTGACCACCGTCAGATGTTCATCCAGCCCTTGGCTTGCCGGGTTTATGGGGTTTCAAACCGCGTATATCCTGCTGATTATTTTGGATGCACAGGATTTTTATATTTCTCCGCGCCTGTACTTTTTATGCCTGACAGTCATTTTTTTGGTCGGCCCCATTACGCTGGGCTACGTCAGCCATATTTCTTCGAGGCGATCTGTATCCATCGTTGATTTTATACCCAGCCTAGTACCCATTCTTTTATTGCTTGTTGCGCCTGATCTGATTTCATCAGGTGGCCTTTTTCAGATTGCTTCAGCATCTGATTACAACCATCCCAATTACCTCGCATTGTTTAACTTTTTGAGTTTGTTGGCGGGTATTCAGGTGACGCTGTATCTGGCTTTAGCCACGCGGCTGGTCATGCGCATGCGCGCTGACTGGGAGTTTTATCAAAGCAAGACACTACCAAGAAGCTGGTATCAAACGGTAGAAGCGTTGGGTGTTATTTGGGTTGTCACGGTATTACAGGTGATCAGCGCATTTTTGAATCCTGCAGGCGACAGTGTATCGATCGGAGATGTCGGCTTTATATTGCAGGTGATCTATTTCATCAGTATTGCCTGTAAAACCGCGCTATTTCAGCCCGCGGAAACACATATTCCAGCCCGCCCATCTTTGTTTGAGGCTGAAACTGACTACGCCGACGCTTCAGTTCTATCCAACCCCGCCGAACCCACCAGCACAGCCGTCGCCAATACAAGGTCTGTGCCTTTACCCGTCAATCAGACCAATGTGGAAGTGGTGAAAGAATCTAAGGAAAGCGAACAAGCCAAGGAATCAACATCAGCCGCAGAAGCTTCAGAAATCACGCTCGAAACAGAAGCACCTGAGACCGACACACCCGGCCAGACATCCGACGATATTGGCCAAGCATTTACACGTATACAGGATGCCGTATGCGACCACCGATGGTATCAACAGGAAGATCTATCCCTGGTCAATCTTGCCGCCCTGCTGGAGACAACAACCCACAAACTCTCCGAAATCATCAACAAAGGTAGCGGCCAGAGTTTTTATGAGTTCATCAACGGGCTTCGCATCAGTCACGCCGCACAGTGCTTGATCAAACAGCCCAACGACACCATCACTGACATTTATTTTGATGCCGGCTTCACCAGCAAATCAACCTTCTACAACACCTTCAAAAAGCAATACGGGGTGACCCCGACCCAATACCGCAAGCAGAATCTACCGAAAGCGCCGAATTAGACCGATTGTGGCGCTTGCCACCCTGAGCAAACACCACAAACGTACCCAATCACACCCGATTAATCATCCGACGACGATAAACGCTTTTGTGCATTATCATGCGGAATTTCACGCTCACCTGTGTGTCTTGAATCTGTCAAGACGGTTGATTTTGGTTGAAAATCTTCGCTACCACCAACGATGTTACTGCCATTAACGCGACTACCGATCACAGCTTCGCGCTTGCGATATGCACTCACTAATTGCATCAAACGATCACCTAACCAATAGCGATACCCCCAACACAAATGCACACTCAAAAATGACAAGAACACACCGAACAAACGCGCCTCCCCCCGCATTCCCCAGGATACATTCTGCACAAGATAACGCGTGACAATACTCTGCTGCGGATTAATGTTGAAGCTGTTTAGCTTCATCTGATCGTCCCAAAATAACCAAAAACTCAATGCGTAGGCAGCGATAAACGCTGCCGTGGCAAAGAGTGTGCGGATACTGATTGAAAAATTCATGATGCCGCACCCCTCATTATTTTGTCAGTGGAATAAAGACGCCCGTGTGCTCTTCTGTGTACACAAACTCTGCAGGCATAGTTGCTGAGCCCGCAAACGCCTGCGAGATCACCTGTCCGTCTTTGAATTCAAAACTCACGGTATCGAACAATTCGCCATCAACCGTTAACAGTGCACGATATTGGCCATCGGGGGCCGGATTCGCCTTGTGCAGTTCAGGCTCATCACCAAATGGAAACACCAACTTAAGCGGTGCCAGTGTCCATGCGGGTGTGTTATTCACCTCAATAGTTTCGGTCAGGCCATTGGTTTGGTAATGATCGTGCTTCCACTCCGGCCAAGCTTGGCCGTCTTTTTCCATGGTGATTTCAATGTTGATCTCATCAACACTGTGCTTCGATTCGATCAGGCGCTTCAACGGGTAATGCAGGTTCAAACAATGTTCGGCGGTTATTTCCAACCGCGCATAGTCATCGTATGCAGACACCAACGAGAAGTAATGCGGGTATTGGTTAGTTGAATCTGTGGTTTCGATCTTTTGCACAGTAAACGGGTAGCTCATGATGGTTTCGTTGTAGACTTCAATCTCTAACGTATAATTACCCGCCTCCAGCTCAGCCATGTACCCGCCATCAGCCAATTCAAAGATATTCTTGGCGGTTTGAATGCAATAACGACCGCGATTTTTCGACCAGCACACTTTGCGGCGAATCAACGTATCACCCTGCTTCACACTCACTCGCAGTGCATCCCAACGATACTGAATGTCACGACCTTCGAGAGTTTTTAGCGGCAGATACCAGCCGGTAACAAAATTGAGGCTCAGCGCACCGGATTTCGGATCAAGCTTCAATTCAGGGAAGTTAAAACGGGTAGATAAGCCATCACGGCAAGTTGAGAAATCAACCGACGTAAAATCATGCTTGATCTGATCAAAGTTCGCGTCAGCGGCCGCCTTTTCTGCTTTAGCCTTATCGGTGCTCAAGAAGTAAACACGCATACGATGTAAACGCGCGTCTTCACGTCGCCAATCGCGCACACTGTGGCCTACCGCTTCTGCGGCAAAGTGCTTTTCAACATATTCGTCGGTCGGTACTGTAAAGCTGATTTCGCGATACAAATCATCAGCCACTTTGTGCAAGATGCCATACACGCTGTCGCCACGGTACTCGTAGTAATCCGTCGACTGCTCAAGATCCTGGATATCTTCGATGGCTGCGTAACGCACTCTCACATCATGGGGTAAACGGTGAGCAAATTCCGGGTCCAAAGGATCAGGCTTGGCAGGTGCTGGTTTCGGCTTGTCAGCAATTTCCTCCATCGCTTTATCGACGGCTTTTTTAAACAGCTTTTTAACACCGCCAAAACCTTGTTTTTTAATGGTATCGATACCGTCTTTGACCATATCTAGGTCATCGACTGGCTTTTCAACCATCGATGGAATGATACGACGACCTTCAGCGGCATTCGTTTCGCTGTTTGCCTCAAGTGCTATTTCAAAAGCGGGGTCACTGCTGTTGACCGCAGCAGCATAAAAATGACCGGATGTAATGTTCATGACGTCTCCAAACACAAAGGGTTAATGCACCGCCAGCGAGCTGTGTGCTGGCAATGCAAACCATTCTCAACGGTTCAGAATAATCCGCCATAGTACGAATTAGGGTAAGCCGAGCGAACGGCGAGACACCGCACACAATCGACCATCAATCGGCGTAGAAAGGCTTAAAGAAGATTAAAGAGACCTGTGAATCACAGGCTTTCAATCACCTCCATCTGATAATGCCCATCCGCTTGCTTCAAGGTATAACGGGTGGTCTGTGTGCCTTTTGTCACCTCAAAACAAACCGTATCAGCGCCACAACTACCATTGGGAACAATCGTAATCGGCTGCAGGCCACCATTGGTTGGCGTTGCCGCATGGAGATAAAACAGGCGAACATCATCGCTGACCGCGTTATCGGGAACCCAACGGAATAAACTCCGACTCTCTCGTTTTCTCAGTACATTGGTCATCGACACTTGAGCAATGCCATCACGCATCGACAGCGCATCGGTTTGAAACTCACTGTCAGAAGGAAAGAACGTTGGTATATCCGTGACGAACTTTCCAGCATTAAGCGCGGCGCCCGTCATCGTTGCAGAGACTTCGGCAGGCACTTCGCGGCGTAGATAGTGGCAACGAGGATTCAGGTTCATCACGTTATCACTGGCTTTGCTCACTACCACATCCGTTGAGTGAAGTTCTCGATTGCTCACGCAATCAGTTTTAGTATCGCTGCGTGTGTACCAGAATTCTTGTACTTTGCTTTCGTTGCCTGGCTTCACTCTGAAGCTATCAATGATCACATAGTCTCCATCTACCGCTGGTACTAACCAACGATCAAAGCGATCTAATTGACCGGTTGCACTCACACGACTGAACTTAGGGTCGTTTGTACCGCCATAAACGTCATCACCATTCACATGCAACACATCAACACCATTCAATTTTTGTTGGGTAATGTGCCCTTGTTTGCCGTATATCTGACCGCGATATTCGTACCGCTGCTTCGCAATAACGTCGTCATGGTATTCAATGAATGCGCCCGGCACTACCAAGGTATTAGCACCTAACATGTGATCAAAATGGCTTTTATATTGGTTGTTGCTCTGACGCTCAAATACATCGTATTCGAAGTAGTTACGCACAATTTCTCCGTACGCAAAATCTGACAACAAGCGCTCACCAAACGCACTCCAAATCACACCGGCAAAATCCATTTCTTTATGTGGCACGTTGTTCTTTACGCTATTGACCGCGATAAAGGTCTCTTCGGTTTGCTTGAGCAGCAGATTGACATCCGTTGCTATCGCGGCAGCCTCAGTACTGCCCGGCTCACGCTGACGCATCGTAGCAAGACCATATTCACCGAATAACGAAACCTTCTGACTGGTCGTACTCAAGTCACACATACTGGTGATGCCAGCCCAATCTTTTGCCAGCGCTGAAGGCACTGACCACGGATCTTCAAAAGCGAGATCATAATAGACGTTACCGAAATGCGCTTTTGCGACACAGGCGTCAGGCACACTGGCACCGATGCCAAGTAATTCAGACATTACCGTCATTTCTAACAGAAGGTTGGAGGAGTAACCTTGTTTTGGCCAGGCGTCGCCGAAATCTAGTGCACGACCATCAGGCGCGGTAGACGACAATATCCACTCAGGTAACGCCTGACGCATGGTCAACCACTTAACACTGTGTAAAGGTTGGCCAAACGCGGCTAACATCAGCTGGTTTTGCTGCTGAAGTCGCGGGTATGACGTCGTTAACGCATAACTGACACCCTCGGAATATCCACCATCGTCTGTGTAATAATGACGATGCTTCCAGTTAGTTTCGATGACACCTTTCAGCACCTTTCGGGCTTTTTCAGGCTTTTCGTGCCAGTAAAGTATTGCCCAGTGCAGCGCTGCTGCGTTGACTACCGGCGTCCAGTTATTGCCGTTATCCAACGACCAGTGCTTGTTTTCGATCTGCAGTAGGTAACTGCTGATTTCTTGCTCAAGCTCAAAGCCGACGAGATCACGGTCTTCGGTACTCAACCAATCACTGTTCCAGAAAACATCCAAAAACAAGGTCCAGAATTTAAACGCTGGCGCAGCCTCAAGCACCATAAAGGTTCGGTCATTTGCACCGTGCCATGCATCGATAAAACGAAAATCTGCGTCAAAACCTAATTCGTCGGCATACAGTGGCTTCCAAAAGTCTGGGGCTCGTGGTGCATTACGCAGACGCGTCATTTCATGGGTGATCAATGCACGCCCAACTTTCTCAACATCGGCCTGCGTAAACTGGCAATCAGTGCGCCCCGCACGATGGCACGCTTGTTCACGTCGAATAAGGTGCAACAGTCGCAAGCGTGGCATCTGAACAGAAGGGTAAGGCGGGCGAGAAGTATCAATGGTGTTGTTAACATACTGCTTGGCATCCGGATGAAGGGCTATATCCGTAGGTACGTTGCTCGCGCATACACGACCGCCTTTCGTGCGCTGATCCCATGCTGCCTTAACATTGATGACCGTGCCTTCACCGCTGGCATAACCACTCATCGTACAGCTTTCGTCTAACGCTTCAAATGCGTGCTGCTCAGCTAGCCAGTAACTATCAGAGCCATATAGTCTGGGGTGGCCTAACGCAGGCTCTTGCTCGGCATTGAATGTACGGTTGTTCAATTGCGCTTGAAGGTCTGCCTCTACTTCAGGCAGTGCCAAGTGCGAATAATCATCGTCGGACACATCAATTGTGATGTTATCACTCGCAACTTGTCCGCTAGCGCTTGTTGCGCTGACCTGAAAGCGGTACTCACCAACATCCAACGCACCCAATGTCAGCATAGATTTATCCGTTAGATCTGGCAAAACGTCCGAGCCCTGGAGTTGCTGCCAGCTATAAGTCAGCGCCAGTGATTCTGGATTTTTCAACACGGCGAACAAACGTGTTTGTGTTTTACCTGTATTAATCTGACGATAACTGTCTAGATCGACTGAGAAGGAAGGTTTTGGAGACTGAGGTGGCTCTGGAGGACTCGGCGGCTTACAACCACTGAGGGTGATCGCTACCACGAAAAATAAAACGGCCCCATTAATTAAACTCAACAAGGGGTAGAATAGTCGCTGCATAATGCCGGTTCCACTGTATACAAATGTATCCATTGTATGCAGGTGCAACAAAAGCGATATGGTACAAGTTAGGGTGAATTCGAGCGTATATAACGCGTTAAAAACCCCCTAAATATCGTCATTTATACTCGAATAGGCACAAACAAAAAGTCCGCAGACACATAAGTTATTGTTATCATTAAAATCTCCCGAGCTTACAGAGGCTTTATCCGAACAACTGGAGACTCTAGCCGTTATTCCTGATCATGCGATATTTATAACCGACAGGCTTGATATGTAGTTATTATATAATCAAAAAATGTAACGATATTCTCGCTCACTCTGTGACCAAAGCACCCTAACATAGTCACTACACATCCACTAAAACCGATATAAAGAACCCGCTAGGAAACCGCGACATTCAATATTGAATATCGAGCATGATATCAACCAGCAGGGGATCTTCATTGTATTGCAGATGCGTTTTCATCCGCTGTGAATTGAGTAGCCGGCGATCAATCGCCTCGTCACCATTTAACGTTCTACCGAACTGGGCACCCCGGTGGTTATCGAGGGTCATGGATGTGTATTGATCAAGGATGAATTCTTGCACCGGTAATGACGCATCAATGGTGCGCGTCACATCAGAAAACCGTTCGCTATGAACAAACGTCAAATTGCCCCGTGCTTGATTAATCGCACGTACAACCAGCTCGCTTTCGGTATAGCCACCGTACCGCTCTTCAGTTACTCCTGAATGCGTGATACTAACAGCAACTTCATTGTGAACGCGTGAATGCTCAATACACGATATATCGAAATCAGCATCGCTGAAGAACTGCTCACCACTACCATCAGTAAACGCATTAACAACGAACGATTGTTCAAATCGAATACTGTCGAATGCAACTGCATTAGCGATTTTGAAGCCGCGGCCATTGAGTACACGCTCAGATTCAAATACCAAGCGACCGTTATTATGTTCATCGACTTCATTGATCGTTTCTGCATAGTAAATCGTTCCATCATCTGAGAAGGTATAACCGATATAGTGCTCGCTCCCACTGGGTGTACTCGTATCGTCGATATACGTATTTTCGTCAAAATGCAAAAAGGTATCTTTGCGATTACAACGTTGAATCTCGATTGCGTCACCCGTGTCATTGCGTGTTACGGATACGGTTCGTAAGGTAACCACGGCAACATTTCTATCTGCCTGGGCATCGGGGCTGCGTTCGTGCTCACTCCCCTCTCCAGTAGTTGCAATCAACCATACACCTTCGACTGATCCATCAGATACAACCCGCATGAATTCAAATACCGCAAGCGCAGAAGCCGCTGGCGGTTCAATACTATTCGAGTGATCCGGCGAACACCCTGCAAACATTGATGTGATGAAAATTGTACATATTGTTCGTGAAATCATGGAAACCTTAAAAATACATCAGGTGTTCTCAGTCGATCTCGCCCGGCCAACAACGACACCCGTTAGTCTCGCCTAAACCGATGCCATAAATTTCTATCAAGAAAGTTCCAACAACAACTATCGTTAGATGCTCATGCTCGACGCACCAGAAGATGTCACCACCGAACAGCGTTCGACTTAGAATGAATCGACACCCTACGGCGAAAAACAACTTGGATACAGGTACAGAATGTTGATTAAATGCGATACAGATGAAGCATTATCCACTCGAAAAACCCGCGGTGCGCTTATTCACAAAACCAATAAAAGCTAATTATCTCCTCGATTTTTTGACGACCAAAGTTGCAAATATTTGCGCTGACGATAAGCACTGGGAGTGCTATCTGAGTAACGTTTAAAATCCCGAATAAAATGGGCCTGATCAAAGTAACCCAAGCCATGCACAATGTCTTGCATCGCAAGGTCATGTCGAGCAGACAGCAAACGTCGCGCCGCATCTACACGAATCATCGAGGCTGCTTTCTTGGGTGTATATCCACACAGACGGTAAAATTGCCGGTCGAATTGTCGATGGGTGTAGCCCAAGGCACTCGCCACCTCATTGACTCTAACGCCAGCAGAAGTTGGTAGTACTGCCTGTATCCATTGATGATTGTTCGAGCGATTATTCGACGATTGATCACACAACAGTGCCAACAGTGACCCATTCAGTATTTCGACACGTCGCCAATCGCTGTCGGCCGCTAACAATTCATCGCACAGGCGTATCAATGCGTCATGGCCAAACATGTCTAAAGGTATTGTTCCATGCTCATTAACCGCCAGACCACCCAACAAGCGCTGTGCCCCACCAACTGCGAATCGCACACCCAACAACGCTGTTTGCGCCGAAAAATCGCATAGGCGAACCTCCGTGTTGTGGGCTTCAAACACACTTTTTTGCGGCGCAAGCAAGTCAAACACCATCCCCATAGAAGCATCGGGATACTGGCGAGACATGTACGGCAGTGCATCAACGTTCATCGAGGCAAACCAATAGTGCTTAACAACGCCTTGCAATGCAGGAGCCGGTGCGACCGTTGTAAATCGCAATACCGCTAGGGCTTTTTCACTTTGGCAATCACCAAAATGCTCACGCATGTAGTTTTCAGTATCGATCATGCTATATCCGTCGGACTATACCGGTATCAACTGATTGCATATCCGCTGATGCTATCAAAGCCGACTATTAAAAAAAATGATCCTCGTCAGACGGCACACAAGGGCGTGCAAAGAACGCATCTGATTCTTAACGTGGATGTCCAATTTTTACAATCCCGGATTAATCCGATCACGCTATGGTTGCGCCTCTCACTCATCGGAAATCACAATGACACATCCAGCAAAAAAGCTAATAACGGCCATCACGATGGCTACGGTACTGAGTCAATCGGCGGTGGCCATTGAACTTTACGATGCTCTCGCCCTGCCAATGACCAACGTTGAGGGCAACGCTATTACCCTCAACGCCATGCTGGGCAAGCGCCCAATCTACATAAAGTTCTGGGCCAGCTGGTGCGCGCCATGCAATCAACAAATGCCGCACTTTCAACAAACTTATGAATTACACGGAGAGCACATTCAGTTTTTATCCGTTAATGTCGATATCAATGAAAGCCAAACCTCTGTAAAAAACATGATAGAAAAATACCGATTAACGATGCCAACCGTACGCGATAGTGAAGGCCTACTCGCACAAGCGGCCGACCTAAGGGGTACTCCGCTGCATGTCTTGCTCGATCACAACGGCCACCTTATTTATCACAGCCATGAAGTGACACAACAACTGGATCAGGCGCTCGCCCATTTAGCGGATAACACATCGGCACCGGCAGCTCTTAAAACACCTACAGTCATCGAGCCGGGGCAAGCAACCCCGCCAGCTTTTGTATCCCAAGGTAAACAAGCTCTATTTTTTACAGCCACTTGGTGTGAATGGTATTTGGCCGACAAACACCCACAGCAAAGCAAAAACTGCATCGCTGGCCAGCACTATTTCGATCAATGGGTTGAAAAAAATACCGACGCCAATAGTTTGCTCATTGCATCACGTTTATGGAGTAACAATGATGATCTCGATGCCTACAAAGAAAAATATCGAGTCAACTACAATACTCATTTAGATGACACAAATGCCCTGTTTTTTCACTATGGCATACGCTCACTACCAACGTTACTGATCCTCGAAAACGGGCAGGAAATTTCACGTAAAACTGCGTTTTAAAACGAACTAAACAGTAGAAGACGCAATCGATACCTCTAGGGTATGCCTGCCCTACCCCTCGGCATGCTGAGATGATCTAACAGGTACTCATATCATCAACTGAGTGCAATAAGATCGGAGGTCTGATGATGGGTTTAATGGCGCCTGTCAATATCAACCAAAGGGTAGCTCAAGTTCATATTGACCGATGACCTTGAGCCACTCTCATCGTGCTAGTCGGATCAATCCTGTCGTAGGATTATATCGATCCCTTTGTACCTTTCAATTTTTGTCCAAACCACCTCAGGATCATAAGAGCATTTGATATGAATGGTGTTTTTTTCACGCCACCTTACTTCCATCTGTCCTTCACAATACGCAGCGAATACCGTTGTTCCAATGTATTTCCCACCTAGGATGTTAGTGGGACTTAAGATGAAATGATCGCCATAAGGAGCGTGCCCTGCATCAGATTTAGATTGCATGTGATAGAGACTCAACATCGAGTTAGGTGACTCATAGATCTCTACTTCTCTACAGTCATGAGAAGTCGTTAGCCACACCCAAAATACTCAACACAGCACCAAAAATCCGGAACAAAATATCACTAGATACTTTAACGCACTCAAGTGACTCTCCTTCGTACGCCGCAACCAGCTAACTTCAAGCGGTAGCTTATCTTTTCACATTCTTGTCAGGCTTCACCAGTCAACAGTATCAATCAATTCTACTTGCGGATACATTGAAAGAATCACGTTATGGTGATCCCGTATCTGGCTAGCCGTCAGCGCGCCTTTGCTCTGGGTCGTGTGCGCATCTTTGATGAGTTTTACCGAATAGCCACGAGTTACAGCACTGAACGTCGTTCGATCAATACAAACGTCGGATGCATAACCGGTTACCACCAAGCTATCTACATCTAACTTTTGTAAAATATCATCCAAATTCGTCCCGGAAAATGAATCAGGCGTGGTTTTCCTGACTCTCTCGTCATGCGGCATTACATTGAGTTTGCTACACAACTGCCAAATTTTACTTCCATACTCGGCGACGCCCTGAATTTCGTGCTGAATGAATATGACAATGCTCGATTGCAATCTCGCCTTATCGATCAAAATATTTATGTTATCAATAACTCTCTGAGCATCAAATATTTCAGTTTCTGATTCAAAAACCCCACGCTGAACATCAATGATCAACACTGCTGAAGTCATCTACCCTCCTAATTTTGATATGAAGCCGACACCTACTAGCACTAATAAGAGCTGAAAGATCCCGAGTATTTATCTGTTATGTATTTTTAAATTCAAATAATATTCTATAACTTGCCTGATAACTCAATAAACTTTTCTAATTGATTGCCGCTTAGCGATTTAAGCATACTTTTTGAACAATCTTCGAAGCTTACAGATGCATCTGCAAATAGACGCTGCCCGGCTTTTGACAGCTTAACTAAGCTCTGGCGAGCATCTCTACGGTTTGACTCTCTTTCGACTATTCCGATTTTTTCCATTGGCGCAATCACGCGTGTTACTCCTGAAGCGCTTATGCCTACGGCTTCAGCTATCTCGATTCGTCGCATGGTTTTCAGAACAGCTGAATCCAAATAGTACATGATCATAAACTCGGTAAAACTGATACCATGAATACTAAGCTGTCCATCTACCTTCTTAGCCAATTTAGAAGCCAATATTGAATTTTGAATAACGAAGTTTGCTTCTAGCGAATTATCTGACACCTTCCAACCTCTTGATACTTGCTTGATTAGTCAAGTATTGTAGAAGTACAAGTTCAACGGTATTATTTTTTAAATAGCCAGATACATAACGTCGTTATAACAGGACAGCCATACCGAAAGACCTCGAAAAGAAGAATTAACCTCACCTATGGCACTACTCATATATCTACTCATAGCAACACATGGCCGCTCTTTGATTCCTACTCATATTGCTCCTTAGCTCGGGGCGATATTCGCGATTAATTTCTACGATACGCGCGGTATAATAAACTTCAAAGCGATTTGCAGCTCGACGCACATACTTGTATAAACAAACTCAATAACAGCACAATATTCTTAATCTATGAATAATCACATCAATGACCAGTACTATTTAGTCTTCCCAGAAGTGAGCTACGACGAAAAAATTAGTTTCGTCGCACCCACAAAAAGCACACGCGCTAGAAGCCCTTTTCAAAAAACAATGTTGCTCAGCGAAGGTCCTGCTGTTTACCGGGCAAAACTCGACGAAGACACAGGTAAACCGCCGGCTAACATACTGCATGACACACTGGATCTTGTGTTACACGCCAGCTTGCTATCCGGTATTGCTGAAACTTGCATCTATCAGGGAAAGTTCTTTCCTGCGATATTCGAAGATGATCACAAAGAAGCTTGCGAGAATTACTGGCTGGTCAATCTGTTTAACAAACTAGATTGCTGGGATAGAAAAGCCTCCGACTACGTTGAAAATCACTCCGGTGATACCCCACATATTCATCGTTATAGCCTCGATGAGAAGCGGTTAGCTTCTATCAAAGAAGAAGAACGACTGATTTTCAGAATCGGCGGTACGGATATACCCAACATTTTTATTCATCAAACGATTGCTGACGCGCTCAACAACCAAGGAGCTGAGGGCATCCGGTTAATCAAGGTATCTGATTATGAGCTGGGAATGGAGTTCTGATATTTCTAACCAGCGTGACCATCAGATTTCTCATGGAATTCAATTCAATATAGCGGTACGCCATCAACGCATATCGATCGGAGTCTACTGACCGCGATACACGCGCCTTTCCCACAGAGAATATTCTGCCATAGGTGTCCAAAAAGTCTTGTTACGAAATGGCGTTTTATAATACTGAAAAATCGATCAAATTGCGCATCATACTAGAACATTCATGTCTTCTTTACACCAAAATACCCCTTCAACAATTGGATACAAACAATTTCTAATGTAGTGGGTAGGCGAGCTGCTTTATACTCCTGATTGCCGCTAACCGCCCCTTAAATGGAAGAATAAAACAATGACATTGAAGCTGCCTTTGATTTTCACATCGCTGTTAACAATATCCGCATGTATTCCAGAAACACCCGAGCCTACGCCAAATCCTACGACTACGCCTGTACCACGTCTGCAAAAGCTTGACGCCGCCGGTAGCGTGCTAGCCGATCAGAGCCTTGCTTGGAATAACGCTGGCAGCGAAGCAACCAATGATCAGTGGAGCTGCGTACGCGATAATGATTCGGGCTTAGTATGGGAAGTGAAAAAGCCAAACTCTGACGGGTTCCGCCAAAACAATTCCTATTTTATGAATACCACAGCCGTATCTCAACGAGGTACTGATTGGGACCCTATTACCGATGGTGGCGCTACCTGCACCACTCCACCGTTAAACGCTAATCCCAATGCCTACTGTGATACCGACGCCTATATTGCCGAAATCAATGGTCTGAGCTTTTGCGGATATACGGATTGGCGCCTACCGAATGAAAACGCCCACATAGCCCACTCGCTTAATGAAGCCTCTGAATTTCTCTCAATAATCGATTGCGTGGACTTCGATAACTGCAATGGCCCTAACGCCATGAATACTGATTATTTCCCCAACCTGCTAACGGGGTTCGAACTCTACTGGTCCAATAATGGAGTGGGTAACCGCAACGCATGGTTGCTAAGATTAGACATCAATCCAGCCAAATATGCAGTAGCGCCCAAAGAAAGCTTTGGCCTAATAAGATTGGTTCGAGGTAACAATTTGACAGCAAGTCTACCCGATTACGACGCCAACGATTATCTCGACGATACAACATCCAAAATCATGGAAACTGCGATTATTATTGATTCAGCCATGTGGGATTTGCTTGGGCAAGACGAGGCAGCCTTGCGAGCTTTTTTGCATGCGGATGTGCTAGAGGCGAATAAACGCTTAGCGACACTGACGCCAACCATCGGTGTACATGTGAGTGAAGTTCGCGTGCACTGCACAGACCCTTATACCATCACTGTGGATGGCGACGACCAAGTGAGTGTAACCAGCATGCATAATAGCTTTTCTACATGGGCTCAAGCGAATGTATCACGCGATAAAGTTGCGCTCTATTCAGGACAAGAGTCAGACACTGCATTCGTTAGGGGTATAGCGTCATTACAGGGCCAGCAAAGTACGCTTACGGCCGGACCTGACAGTGATTTCTTCCTTGCTCATATGCTGGGTCACAACCTTGGAATACCGCATGATGGTGAAGATAATATCTGCAATACATCCAATTTTGTGATGACCGATAGCCTTAACCCGCAGTCGAATTTTTCGACCTGCAGCCAGACTAACTTTACAAACTATTTAAGCGTCACAGGGGTTGATTACGATAACACGCCTGGCCCTGACTTTTTTGAAGATAGCGTGAGTGTTAACTATTTAGGGTGCCCTTAATGGACATTAAGACTATTTCTTTGACTATATGAATTCAGGCCCTATAGATTCGATTAAGACAATGTTTATTTGTTGCGGTGAATATAGGGCTTGGTCGGTTAACCCATACTTCCTTACGAAACAACACCATACACTACAAGCGCAAACCTTTCTTACCGCCCACGCCATAATCTTCGTTTAGGTAATGATTCATCGTGACTATCAACCGGGCACCTCGTTCAGCATTTCTTTTTTGCAGTGGCATCACAACAACCGCTGTTAAGCAGCAAGCTATCCTGTCGTTTCAAGTCGACTGCTCCAATAACAAAACTATCGTGGTGATCCGCAAACGGGCAGTATCAGCCGACATACTGCGATAAGCCTACCTATTTTGTGATCAGTCCTGACACCATTGCACGATGGCATTGTGCCTGCCCAACCAACCCAATCACGAACGAAAACAACATCCACAAAAAAGCCCGCTAGGCGAACCTAGCGGGCTTAACTTTAGACAAACACGATCAATCTAGCACGGGCATCACAGGCTCCGGATCAAACTCAATGGTTGATGTCACGGCTTTTTGCCAGCTGATGCCATCGGTTGACGACAGTACATCAGATAGCCTCTTGCCATTACCATCCAGGCCACCCACCAGCATCATTCGACCATCATGAACCACCAAGCTGGCATTCACACGCACTGGGAACCCCGCGTCTTCAACCACTCGCGTCCAATCGGTGCCATTGGTTGAACGCCAAACATCGTTATAACCACCGCCACTTTTGGAGCCGCCAACCATCCACAATGCATCATTAAACACCGTAATGTGAGGGAAGTAACGCGCATCAAACGGTGCCACGGTTTCTGTCCAAGTCAGGCCGTCGTCCGTCGATTGCCAGATTTTATTCGAGCTACCAACGCTATCTAGCCCAGCAACGACCCACAGTGAGCCCTTGAAACTGAACGCACTGAACGCTTGCGCAGAGGCAAAAGGCGTACCTTGTAACTCGCCGATATCCGTCCAATTCATGCCGTAGATATCAGAAACATAAACACGATTTTCAGCACCCAACGTACCGGCAATTAAGAACAGCTTTTTATTATGTTTGACCAAGCGATTGAACGTCATATTGGCGAAATCGCCACTCGAAACACTCGCCATCACCTCCCAAGTTGCAGCATCACCTACAACATTCAATCGGGAAACATCACCGTTAGATTGACTGATCCACCAGTGATCATTGAGCCTTGTCGCCGACAACGTGTTCTGCGCCGCTATCTCATTGGAGGTTTTTAGCTCATTCCAACTGATACCATCATCCGATTGCCAAACATCGGTCGCATAAGTACCGGTGATACCACCCGCCATGATGAGCTTGCCGTTGTCAGAATTCACCGCAGCATTAAAGCGCGGCGGGAAGTTATTGACATCTGTTGACCAATAAAAACCGTCGGAAGAACTGAGCGCACGAATATGTGCGTCTTGCGCTGCGTGGACCCATGCCTTGCCATTAAATGCGACAACATTCGCCTCACCGGTTGCAATAAACGCACGTGGATCAGTGCCCGCATCATATTGACTCCAACTACCATCCTCTAGTCGAAGGTAGACCAGACCTTGAGCAGGATCGATAAGAAGCATTGTGCTGTCAGTCGTAACAAAACGTGATGCATCGCCGGTGCGAATTCCTGTCAGGTTGCTGCTTGTTCTAGCAACTTCTGACCAGGCATTCCCTGCCAGTTCGTAGATAACACCGTTGGAATGACACAAGAGCTTGTCTGCGGCATCTCCGCCACGAACAACACCCAATTCAATGCGTGATGTGGTGGATGCACACACGTTCATTGCCACTAAGCTCGCTTTAGCCCAATCAAAACCGTTGTCTGATGACCAAAGCGCGCCTTGCATCGTCGGCGTTGGTCCACCTGAAAGCCACAATCTGCCGTTGGCCTTAACCACACTGTGGCCGCTATAGCGATTAAAATCAGCGAATGTTGTGTTCTGCACCCAGTGAATGCCATCGGTCGATGACCAGATGTCCTGTTTGTGCTCCAGTCGGCCGCTAACGAGGTCAATGTTACTACCACCGGTTAACCACAAACGACCTTGAAACTCGATTACATTGTGGTCGTAACGTTTGGAGAACAGCTGGCTAGCATCAGTCACTTCTTGCTTCCAAGCTCGACCATCTACCGACGACCAAATCTCGCTATTACCACCGTTGACGCCATCGCCGCCAAGACGCCACAACTTGCCTTTAAATTCAACAACTGCCGCACCCTTGGTTGGTGAGTATGTATTAGCTCTCAGTTGTGCACGCGCTTGATAATTACCGTAATCAATTCGGTAGTAACCGGCACGACCAGTGGTTAACGCCGCATCATCCACGTCGGTAGGTGCGCTCACATAATCTTGCAATGTCGTTGATTGGTAGTTCAAACAACCGGCCGGATCACTCCAATCACACAGTTCATCTGTCGTACTGTGAAGCAACATGCCGGATAAGTTGTTCGCAAATGTGAATGTCGAACCATTATCACCAACCCAAGCTTTTACACCAAAGCTCGCTGGCTTGACCTCAATATCGTAGCTTTCAGAGATTTCAGGCGATTGCCCCGATGCCGCTATGGTAGCGGTAATCGTAGCTGTACCTTCTGCAAACGGAATCACCTTGCCGGCAGGGTGCGCTGGGTATTGTCCGTTAGACACAAACGCGACAGTCTCGTCAGAGATGGTATAGGTTACCGTACCACTGCCGGCCGCTGTGGCAGGGTTGGCGAAATCAACACCCACCAGTGCTTTCACGTCACCGTCCATTTCGAAGGTAAGGGCTGGCACGGGAGCATCCTCGACAGTCACGAAACCAGCGGTGTATGCGCCTCCAGTTTCCCCTGCATCAGAACCCGGTGTTACCGTTACACTAACACGCTGACCTGCATCGGTTGCGTTAACAGTATAGGTGCTAGCTAATTGACCTTCGATCGGCAGTCCGTTCCGTTTCCAGACGAACGTTGTGCCGTCTTCAAGGTCACCGTCAGCATCGATAAAGTCGTAGGTAACACCGAGCACATCACCCACATTTACGTCACCATCATTTTGATCAACGATCTTAATGTTATTCAATGCCGGTGCTTGCTTCGGTTTGGCTACAACATTTAGGGTATTTGATTGAGCCACCTCGCCATTCAACACACCCGATTGAGCTTTTGGCGTGACCAAGGCCCAAACCTCACCATCGGTATAAGCGCTGCTTACCACATAGGTGGAGCTACCACTCGCATTAGGAATGTAACCCGAGGAGCCGCCTTTACGGTACTGCCACGCGATATTGGTGTCGCCTTCCAGGTCGCCTTCTTCATCGTTATAGTCATAACTGACCGTCAACGTATCGCCTGGATTTACGGTGCCACCATTACCATCTGTGACGACAACATTGGTTGCTGTTGGTGCACGATTTGTTAAAACGGTAACAGGTCGACTGGTCACTGCAACACCGGTTGCTGCGCCAGTAGCTGCTCTTGGTGTTACCTCGAAGGTCAGGTTTTTGCCACGATCTTCTTCTTTGATGGTGTAACCTTTAAAGGTCGCGTTACTGATCGCAGTACCATCCACCAACCAGCGATAGGTTGAACCGGATTCGGCGTCATTTTCATCATCGCTGTAGGCATAGCTACCTGTAATATAGGTTCCAGGAGCCAGCTGGGTCGACGAGTGCCATTGGAGTTTAACGTCACTGGCCAACGGGGCAGCGTTTGTCGGCAACGATGGAATATTAAATGCCAGCCCATTTGCAACCAACTGCTCGACCCCTTGCAACTCACCGGCAGCTGCCACAGCCGTCGCTTTTGCTGTCAGGTTTTCGCCTGCATCGTCTTCTGTAACGGTATATACATTACCGGTTGCGCCAGCGATCTGTGTGCCACCACGATACCAACGAAACACATGGTTGCCTGCGGCGTCGTTGTCAGCATCTTGATAGGTATAATTAATGCGAATGGTATCGCCAACCTTGGCGATGGCTTTATCGAATGTCAGGCTGGTGAATGTTGGTGCGTTATTCGCAGGTACTGAAACACCCTCTGTAGAGAACACCAAGAAACCATAGAGCCCGTTTGCACGTGGATGAACAGCAGCAAAGATTGTTTTTCCTTTATCTTCAGCTTTGATCGTATAGGTTTTAGATGTTCCACTCGTGATGAGTACTCTTTCGTGATACCACGATATGATGGTACCCGCCTCAACATGCCCATCAGGGTCGCCATAGGTGTAATCCACCGACAACACATCACCAACTTCTGCGCCGCCGCCATTGTCATCATTAACGGTCACACCGGTTACAACAGGTGCGGCATCAGCGGGTACCGGAATCTCCGTTTCATACGGCGTTTCGCTGTTCACGCCGGATGAAGCACGCGGAATAACGACCGCTTTGATGGTTTTACCCAGGTGGTTTGCTCCCACAGTCAACGTGGCTTGGTTCGCGCCTAAGATCGCGTCATCGTTAACGTACCATTTGATCAGCGAACCGCTTTCCGTATCACCTTCGCCGTCAACGAAGGTGTAGTTCAGCGTTAAGGTATCGCCGGTTTTTGGCGGACGGCCTGTTGAAGTAGTGATCGACAGTTCAGTCGCACGCGGTGCAGTATTGGCTGCAGAATCCGCAATGGTTACATTGCCAGCAACATCTTGCCGTGCGCCTTGCGTTACACCGGTTGCTGCAACAGCAGTGGCTTTTGCAGTGATTATTGCACCTTTATCGGCATCGGCCACATCATACGTTGCGCCAGCAACGCCATTAATTTGCGTGCCATTGCGAAACCACTGGAACGTGTGATCGCCTTCGGCATCACCGTCAGCGTCGTTATAAGAGAACAAAATCGTCAGCGTTTGGCCAATGGTAGCATCGACATTGTCGAAGCTAAGCGAGGAAAACGATGGCGCGGTATTTGAGTCGACACTCACCGTTAGCTCTGATGAGGTTTTGGCTTGGCCTTCAAGCGCACCGGATTTTGCTACGGGTACCACTTCAAACTGAATTTTTTTGCCTTCGTCATCAGGCATCAAGGTGTAGGTTTTTTGCGTTTCGCCTTCAATGGTCATGCCGTTACGTAACCAACGAAAGCGTGTCGCACTTTCGTTTTCTTCATCATTTTCAACATCGGTATAGTTGTAATCACCTTGAAGAAAATCACCAATGATGGCCTCACCTCCGTTAACGTCTGTGATGGACACGTCGGCGGCAATAGGTGCTTCATTCAATGCAACGTCGATCACATCAGACACCGAACGCAGCCCTTGCACGACACCGCTTTTAGCCTTTGGCGTCACTGCAAAGGTCAATGCTTTGTCTTCATCCGCCGCAGTTACCGTATATTCATTACCCGTTGCATTAGCAATTTCAACGCCATTACGCAACCAACGCAATTGGGTACCGTCTACACTGAGATCTTCGTCGTCGTTTTCGTCATCTTTGAAGGTGTAGGAGCCGGTTAACACCGTGCCAACCTTGATCACATCATCAGTGTTGTTAGACACTGACACACCGACTGCCATTGGCGCACCGTTCGCAGGAACTGAAATCGTATTGGTCGAGACGGCCGGAGCGCCTGCTAACGCGCCCGCATTGGCGACGGGGGTCACTTCAAAGACAATATTCTTGCCTTCGTCTTCAGCGGTTATCGTATAGGTAACAGCAGTCGCATCGGCGATAGCTTCACCGCCGCGCAGCCAACGAAAGGTTGACGCTCCTTCAGCATCACTTTCTGAATCACTATAGGTATATGTACCTGTCAGTGTGGTGCCCTTACGCGTATTGCCGCCATTATCGCCAGTGATGGAAACAGCTGAGGCCACCGGCGCCTCATTGGCTTGTACTTCGATGACTACAGATTGATAAGCAGCCCCCTGAAGAACGCCACCTTGAGCAACGGGGGTGACTTCAAAAATCAGATCTTTACCTTCGTCTGCTGCCGTCACGGTGTAGTTTTTTTCTGTCGCATCGGCAATGGGCTGCCCATCGCGTAACCAGCGGAAGGCTGAGGCACCCTCAGCATCATCTTCTGCATCGACGTAATCATAACTGCCGGTTAAAAGCGTACCGGCTTTTACCACACCAGCCGTGTTGTCAGCGACTTGAACATTTTCTGCTTTGGGCGCACCGTCGATCGATACAGTAACAGCAGCAGTGGTTTCAGCTGCACCCTCTCGAACCCCGGCCTGTGCAACAGGCGTTATCATGAGAGTGATTGGCTTACCAATATCCGACGATTGAACGGTATATTCTTTGTCGGTTGCTCCAGTAACAGCCACGCCATCCACCAGCCATTGGAAACGTGTATCGCCTTCAGCGTCGTTATCGACATCACTGTAAGTGTATTGGGCACGCAGAACGTCAGCCACTTTCACTGATTCGCCATTTACATCATGAATAACCAAATCAGTAACCACAGGTGCTTGGTTCTGCGTTCCCCGATTACCCCCACGATCGTTATCATTATCACTACAGCCAGCGGCTGCGGTCGCCACAGCTACAGCCAACGCCAGTTTTTTCATCTCTGCTCACCCCATTGAAATTAAGTTCAACGCGATGGTAAAGAAACTCAAAATTATTCCCATAGTACATTTTAGGGCAGTGTTTTTTAGCGCACCATATTGATGATACGCGCATCGGGGAGACAGCCTATGCTGCGACGCTGCCAAATGATATCAATGGCTTGCCATGCCGAATTGCCATGATCGCAGGTGCCAATATTAGATCTGATAAAAGCGCGAGTACGATACACAGGCTGGTGTAAAGTCCAAAATCCCACAGGTTGTTCATCTCAGAGAAACAATAAATAAGAAAGCTCGTCGCCAATATAATCGTTGTGGTGGTCATTGCCTTACCATAGGTGTTAAGCGTTTTAGCAATGGCTACGCGATAATCACCGGTATCATCATGGTAACGCTGAAAGCCGAGCATGAAGTGCACGGTGTCATCTACCGTCAGGCCAATGGCGATCGAACCGATTAGCATACTGAACATGTCCAGTGGCGCATTCATAAGATGCATCACCACCAGCGTGACCATGATTGGTAAGAGATTCGGCAGCATACTCAGCAATCCGAGGCTAGCACTGCGCAGCATGAGCATCATCGACAGTGCGATAATAACCGCTGCAAGTGCATAACTCTTTACCGTTGTTTCGAGCATTTCAGCGAAGGTCTTCCCTAGAATCGTGGTTAACCCCGTTAGATGTATATCGTACTCCTCACCGATATGCTGGTTCGCCAGCGCCTGAATGCTTTTAAGCACAGTGTCGTGATGCATCGCATCTGACCAGGTATGTATCAACGTTATACGCAGCTCACTGAAGTCACCATTGGTGAACCGATACAGCTCTTCAGCTTTACTCAGCTCTACAAGCAATAGTTCTTGACGAACCAGCGCCGCGGTACTCGGCAGAGCACCATCAGCTGGCACCAAAGCGGTGTGGGTTTCTTCTACGAGATCTGCCAGGCTAGCTGCATTACCGATGGTTACCTTGCCAAAATCATAACTAACGGCAGCATTTGAAAACGCTTTCACGCGGGCCAGGAGTACTGGATCTAATGCGCCGTTTGGTTTGCTCGTTTTTACAACGACTTCTATCGGCATGCTGCCTTGCATTTTTTCCTCAACATCAAACATCGCTTGTTTAATCGGCGTACCATCTTTAAACCATTCACGTGCATCGTGGGTGAATTCAATCTGGGGGATAATGCTCGCACAAACGATAAACAACACGACTGCAATGCTCGTTATCGAGTAGGCAGAATCAATCGCTATGTTTACACATCGCTCGATCAATCCATCCACCGCACGCTGTAATATCGGTGTTTTTGCGGTTTTGTTTATTGCCCGACGCTTAATCGGCAATAGCACAAACAACGGCGGCACCAAAAAAATCGTAAAAATAAATCCGAACGCTGTACCAAGTGCGCCGTAAATACCGAGGGCGGCAACTGGGTACAAATCAGATATTGAAAACGATGCAAGCCCTGCGGCGGTTGTTAGCGTAGTAAAAAATAGCGCCTTCATGGCGTGGTTCAAGGCATATTCAACGGCCTGCGTTTTTTCAGAACCGGTATCGTATTGACGAAAAAAACTGTGCATTAGGTGAACACAATCACCCACGCAAACCGCCAACAAAAACGACGTTAACATCGTTGTTGTTAATTGCATCGGCTCGCATCTTAACCCCATCACCGCGAGTGTAGCCATGATCGCAAGATTCAATACAACTAGCGGAATGACAACGGCACTTACCCGCCGAAACATGAGGCTCAACATCACGACAACCAAAAGCATTGCCAAGCCTGAAAATAATCCAAAATCGGCACCCATTGATCGGCTTAGTTCCGCCGTTAACGCTGGCGAACCGGCAATCGATATGCGGCTAAAATGCGACTGATGCCGATCTACCGCCGCCTCAATACCGGCCATACTTTGCTTTAATTCATCATCGGCAACGAGCACGTATTCAACGCTACCATCTTCAGCAGTAATAGCGACTTGATTAACTAGCCGTATCACAAACGCTACCGTCTTACGATCTTCAGAAACATAACTATTGGTGTACAGCGGGTGGGAATCAATTTTTTCGCGAAGCGCCTCTATTTCTTCTGCACTTGATGGCAGCTCTTCGAGTAACTCTTCGACCACCAAATCATCTTCGTCAGCATAAATGTCGCGCGCATTGGCCAACGAATCTACCGTCGAAACATGTGGAACATTCAGCGCCAAGTCATGATGAAACGCCTGTAAATTCCGCAAATGAACGGGGTCATAAAGATCGGGAACATCAGCAGTGATCAAAAAGAATTCATCACGTCCGTAATTCGTTTTAAAGGCGTCATAGGTTTTAATGGCCGATGAGTCTTTATCGAGAAAACCTTCGATCGTAGAATCAATACGCACATGAGCCAGCCCTGGCAGTATAACGGCAAGAACAACGGCAAACACCACTAACCAGGCCTTAGGATAAGACACAATCAACCGTACAAGCGCCGGCACAATCTGTTGGTTTGTAGAAAAAGACATATTAACCACTCAATACAGGTTACAAAAACGGTACGCAAATCATCAGGGCACTTTAGTCAGCGCCCTTTTCGATCGATCTTTGATCGATCAGCTATTTACAACACGCAAGGGAGTCGTTTCTTGCTGAGAATGGCCGTCGTAAAACTGCTCGTACCATTTTTGAAATTTACTCATCGAGCGCTCATGTGCCTGATAGATCGGTTTCTCCAATGGTTTTTTGTGACTCCAGATTTCACCTTCGAGCAACACATCGCGTTTCGCAGTTTTCATCAACGACATTCGATTGAACCAGTTCAAACCCGGAAACACTTTGCGTGAAGTTCCCATCAAGGTGAACTGGGTATATTCATCGTCGATCGGCGTACATAACCCGATAGTGGCCGAATCAATCGGGCCACGTGTACGACTCACTAACACACCCGGTCCGTAGAATACCGAATCACAGGTGAAACGGTATTTTTCATCCGTCAGGCCCATTTTGACGAAATATTTCCAAGTAAGATGTGAGTGGTGATGAGCCAACGGCCCCTCGGGGTTCCACGTAATATCTGCAGGGCCTTCTTGTTCGTGGATAAAAGCGAAGTGAGATTCATCGCAGAAATTCTCTCGAATCTCCTGCACATGGGTACGAAACGTCAATGTAAAATGCTGCATTGGCATCCATTGCTTGAGGTCCATTTCGGGGATTTCAGGCACATGGTAATCTGGCTCTTTGCCCTGCACGTGATACCAAACCAGTACCACGCCATTAACCTCTTCTGTAATGTAACCATCCAAGTTGCTACGTGCGCTTTGTGGTGTACGCTTGGCAAAAGGCGCTGCAGCACACGCACCGGTGCCGTCGAATTGCCAACCATGAAATGGACATTGGATTTTACCCTCAACTACTGTACCGCCATGGCCGAGATGCGCGCCCATGTGCGGACAATAGGCCCCAACCACTTTCGCTTTGCCTTGCGCATCACGAAACGCAACCAACTCCTCGCCAAAAAAACTCAGTGGTTTTACCTCTGCCTCTTTTAGCTCTTTAGATAAACACGCCGCGTACCAACCGTTCGGGTTTCGTGGCAGTTTATAGCCATCTTTATAGTTGTCGAAATGTTGTATTTCTTCGGATCCATTTGATGCATTTATGCTGTGCATAGTGCCTCTTCTTGTTAGTGATTGGCGGATTATTCGGGTCGTATTTAGCGCGGATAAATCGGCCTAGTAATACCGCTGAATCCAGTCTCTTAAGGTATTGATGGGGCCATCGGCATGGCATAACATCGGCTTCGCGTGATAGCGCTTGGATTCCCAAATGGGTACGTCTTTTTTGAGTTCTTTTCGGGTATACCAGAAGGCATAGCGAAATAGGATTTCACGCAGCAGTGGTGATGCAGGGTTCTTAATCGCCACTACCGTACGGATATGAATATGTTCTTCATCAATCGGCGTGTTCGTCACGATCAAAATTAACTCTATACTGCCCCATGTAACGCGGCTAATGGCAGTATTGGGGCCACACTGTTCGAGCTTCACTTCATATTGCAGACGAATACCCCCCTGCCGATAATCCATTTTTTGGGTGAAATGCATGGAATTTTCATCAATATCATCGATTTTTACGTCTGGGTAACCCATGCCATGAAGGCCACTGAAATGACCGAGATCGAATGCATTTTCAGCCAACTCCTGAACATGTGTTCTGACCTCCAACGGCGTGGTAGTTTTCGCTTGACTCCAACTTTCAGCTGAAAATTCTACCGGCACCGGAAACGCATCATTGCTTGACGGTGCTAGACCGTCGCGATTCCAATACAGCAAAATCAACCCGCCTTGTTCACGAAAATGCCAGGGTTTTAGCGAAGCTTTAGCAGGAATACGATCGGCATAAGGAATATGTTCACATCGACCATCAGCGGCGAACCCCCATGCATGAAACGGGCACACGATAGTTTCGCTTTCAACATGGCCATTCCCCAGATGTGCGCCCAAGTGCGGGCAATAAGGCTCAACCGCAGACAGCTCACCCGATTTGGTGCGAAAAACGACAATTTCCTGACCGAAATAACGATAGGTTTTTACATCACCTGCTTTCACATCAGCACTCGTGCCAATGATGTACCAACCATTAGGATATGAAGAAAACGGATGCCGTTTAGTATCAGTAGCATCTAAATCAGACGCCAATATGTTCACTCGACTGTTCATGCAGAGCCTCCCCTGGTAAAAAATAACTAGTGACCAATTTTCATATCCGGTCATTAACGGCGGGGATTTTGCTTATTCGAAAAATATAGTCAACTTATTTTTATCGTTAGTTCTAGTAATCCAATTTTCATATTTCACAGTGCACCTTTATGATGCATTCCGTTCGTCGATTTATTTATTTTTGATTGTATTCCCTTAACATTATTTATTGATAAAGTAAGCAATACGAATTCATTGATCCCATAGCCCAACCACAACTCTTATAATACACATGGTTACTCTTACATACCAACATACTTATATAGACCAATGGAATGCGATATTTTTTAAATAGCCCCACCAAACCGGCTCTTGAGGTGAGATATTACGGGCTTCGCTAATAGTATGTAGATGAATATACTTGCCGTAATTGTTTGCATAAAAACGGGAGAAAAACTAACGCCAAGTGTCAGACATACGTTTTGACGAGCAATATTTGGAGGGCTATGTGGTGCCTCAAACAACGCCAACGAGTTACTTCAGATAACCTGATCTCGAAATTGCACCAATTTGGCGAGACGATTAATGCATCGCTCTAAAAAATTGTCAGGTTAAGAAAATACACCCCATTCAGGCTGGCCTCGGGAACAAGGATGCAAAGAAATATTGCCAAGTGGGCCAATCTAGCGCAAAAGCCGGTGCCGCTATTTCACAACGCCATACAGCCAACCGAGTAGCGATTTACGGGATGTATCTGTGAACGATTAGAGAATCAGATGGCAATGACGTCGATGTATAAGTTAGCAAAAATAGAGATCTGGGCTGCTTTCTCGTTAGCTACAAGAAAACAATCTAACCAAAGGCCAAAGTAAAGCGAGTGTAATTGAGGTGTGTATTCTGCTGCAGATGCTCGGTGCTAAGTATGTCATTAATCCAATGAGTCGCGGCTCAACAAGATGGGCATCGGAGTGATTTCGACGAACAACGGATAAAAAACATGCGTATTAGATAACAGTATGTGCTTATTCATACTTATCATTTTAGATAAGGCACTGACAGTGTTAGTTATCACGCAAAGGTATTCTCCAAAAATACTACCTAAACCAATATAAGCGCCATTTCAGGTTCAATTTATAGAATTCCTTTACGTTATCGAAAAATTCTAGACCTCTCAAATGAATTTCACATAGTGCATTTTAGGGTACTATTTTTCACCACCTCACTTACGTTAGCATTCGAAAAAATTCATCGTAAACTCCAGTGATCACCGGCTCTTCCGATGTCATCTTCGAGGTATATTTTGTCAACAACGCGACCTAACCGTACATCCAGCAATGTTCAAGAACGGCTTATTTCAGCGGCGTTCGATTTATTTATGCATCACGATTACAACAAAGTGACAACACGCCAACTAGCAGAGACCGCTAACACATCGTTATCATCAATAAGCTACTACTTCGGCGACAAACAAACGCTCTACAACGAAATGGTTCGCCAACAATTTAGCGACATCGAATCTGCGCTTAAATCATCATTTACTGAAAATGGTGGTCTAGATTTTGAATTACTGATGATGTCTTACCATGAAGCTCACCGAAATAATCCACATTTCCCCGCGTTTTTTACTCGAATATTGGCCTTCAAAGATGGGCCCGGGTACTTGCTTCTCGCAAAAATTCTCGATCATAAACGCGAAGTACTCGGAAAAATGATAGCAAGCAGCCAAAGCCATCACGGTATGCGTGAAGACGTCGATCTTGATGTACTTCGCATCATCATGATGTCGCTAAGCGTGTTTCCGTACCTAATCAGAGACGTAATTCACACCGGTAAGCAAACAGACGCGGACGATATCTTTATGACAGACATCGCCCTTTGTGCAGGAGAATTATTAAACACTTGCCTATACAAAAATTGAACATCGATTGCAACGCCTTTTGCAATACATAGACCCTTTTTCGAATGGTAGTTTTGATCGATACCGATGCTATGCAGACCTATTATGGATCGCGAAATAATTACCAAAAACTCTGCTCGGAGCAGTACATGTACATTGATGACGCCAGCCGGATGCTTACCGACATAAACCTGGCTCTGGCGCTGGCGCCCAATAACAGGGTTGATTGGTCAGTGCTATTGTCAACCATCTGCGCTTACACGGGCGCGCAATCAGCGAAACGGGTACGAATTAATCCGTCGGCGCCAATAACATCCGGCGACGATACTACGCGTGTATGGAAGCTCAATAACGATGGAGCTGCTCTACTACTGAAATTTTCGATGCTGGAGACATGCCTGTCGGCTGACGATCTTTGGCGTGATTTTGGTGCGCCTATCCGGGCAGCTTTTCAGTTAGGCGTAGCATGGGATTTAAAACATCAGTGCTCAGAGGTTGAATTACTAAATGACCATCAATTATTGGCAGAAATGCTGAACATTCAATTATCGGAGGCGAAAATTGCCGCAGCATTCAGCGCGGGTAGCAGCGCAAAAACGATTGCCAGCGATACTGGGTACACGCTACATACCGTCTATTCGTACATCAAGAAACTCTACAAGCAGCTAAATATTCGTTCTCAAACTCAGTTAACGATAGCGCTATGGCGGTATATTCCTGAATAGATACTTTCGATCAATTCGTATCTGAGTGTAATCGAAAACCACGCCACATCCTCCCACTCAAAATCTATAGCTCACCCCAATACAGAGTAACCAGCGAGATGAATACTTCACGCCTGGCGCACTACGTCGCGTCTATAATTACGGCTACAGCTTCAACACGATCTATCCACGATATTCTGGCAGCGATAAGCGATGACATCGAAGCCGACCAATTCCAGCTGATTGCGTTAGATCGCACCGATTTAGAACAGCCTTCGGAAGGGTTTTGTATACGTACATCAGAGAACACGCTATCTGCGTCGTTCTATGCGCTGGAAACTGGCCAACTGCTACTTAGCTTTTCACGGCACACTACTAATTCACAATTTGATCCGCGAGTTAAGCGGTTTTTAAACAATCTTTACCCTCATCTAGCCATCTACTTTCAACTAACACTTCCCGACCTTGCATTTAACAACGAGCAGAGCCTCTGGCGCACACGATATGCCGATATCGCACGTCCATTGTGGGTTATCAATCGATCGTCACAGTTGCTATACAGCAATGAGCTAACATCATCATGCGCGGCTTATCTAATATCGGAAAATGGTGTACTAACGACCAACAAATCCAACACCAACCCCATTCCCGATGTATTGAAAGCGCTGGATTCACCGCGCGCACGAAGCATCAAACCTTTTCAACTCGTCGACAAAACAACAAACAAGAACGTCACTGAACGATTCTGGATCGGCCGAACCAGCCAAGCCAACCGCTTTATGGTGCTGGGCCCTAAACCGTTGCCCTCCATCGAAAACTTAATCGACAACCACTGCCTTAGCCAACGCAAGGCGGAGATATGCGCCTGCATTATGCAAGGGCACTCAATCAAATCCACGGCCGAGGTGCTAGCTATTTCGAGCAATACGGTGCGAAACGTATTAGCGAGTTGCTTTGATCAATTTGATGTTCGCAATCAATCCGAATTAATTCTTCGCTTGCTGATCAAGTAACACACATCAAATCGCCAGCGGACATTCAGCTTCAGAAGCCAAATACTGTCACCTTTGTGTTTGCTGTCATTGGCTCATGCAGTGAAGCTTATTCATGGAGGAATATGGTAATACGCTAGCGTTCATCGAAACGTTAAACTGCATTACCTTCATCTATGGCGCGACATCCTTGATGCACGATGCAGAACCCAGAAAAATCGACCGCTTGTCATGATAATTTTCGACAGACACTATGCATTCGATGCATGATTTTTGTACAGAGTGCATTTTAGGGTAGAGCCACAAAACTTTGAATAAGATCCCAATGAATTCTCATAAGGCAGAAACACACTTGGGTACAATGAGGAGAATCGCTACATTGCCCGCAAATCTAATTCACTCAGCTTTGGGGCTCCCTATGAAAAATGTCAAACTCTGCCTACTCACTTTCTCTGCCGTATGTTTATTATCTGGCTGTGACTCTTCCGACAATCGCACCAACGACCAATACCAAGGCATCAATCTAGATGATCGTAAAGTAGTGAGTGATGAACTCAGCGGCGTGTGGTTATCACTGGCAGAAACCAACGCATCCGTACAAATGGACAATGCCTCCCTCAAGGGCAAACAATTGGTAAAGGAATATCTCATTATCAACAAAGCCGGTAACACATTGACAATGAAGGGATGCGATACCGACATTCAATACACAATCAGCGGCAATAAACTACTGCATGACACCGCAAGCGACGTTTTAGATCTAGATTTCAGCATTATTGATCAAAGCGAAATTCGTGGGGTTGTTAACAATCAAGACGACAGTGGGAGCGTTGAAACAAACCTTCGAATGGTAAAAGTCGCAATAGAAACGAGCGAACAATTCGCCACGGTTTCTATTTCTGGCACCCTTGACGGAAATACAATATCCGATACGCTGCCGCTGCGCTGCTTTACCGAAAAATGGGCCACGCAAACAACAACCTCAGAAGGAAAAACAACCGACGAAACGGCTCACGAAATTGAATTTGAAACAACGGATGAAAACATCGACTTTAATGCCAGTATTGAAGCCGGTGAAGACTACTATCGCTTTAGCCACATGATTCAAGGAAGCCTTTATACCACCAGTGGTAGCGCTGAAAAAAACGAAACTCGAATTATTTCGATTGATACCTCAGCCACAACTGCAACCACAAGAATTTTTGACGGCGCTAACACTGCGAATATCAATGTAGCATTGGATCGATAGCAATACTGAGCTAGAAGCCAGGGAGGTTCTAGATAATAGACGACGGCCACTCTGGATGAAAGGTCGATTAATTTCACGCATAAAAAGCAGCCTATTGGCTGCTTTTTTATTGTACTAGGCTAACCACTCTCAATCGCAGCAGCCTGTACTGAACAAATTATTGTCCGAGCAACCAGAACGCAGCGGTCACAACAGCCATTGCTAATATCACTACAGCAGCAAGACCATCTGCTGCGCCGTCGCCATTTTCAATTGTTTCGTTATCAGCCATGGTGTGCCTCCAATCTATGGTTATTAAAATCTGGCCGGCATTATAGAGATGCGGCCAGAGCTTGTCATCAAGCTTTAGCGAGTGACAATCCACGACCGATGGCATAGTACTTGATGCCCTTATCAGCCATTGCTTCAGGGTCATAAAGGTTTCGACCGTCAAAAATCACGTTATCAGCAACAGATTCTTTGATGACATCAAAATCCGGAGAACGGAATGACTTCCACTCGGTACAAATAACCAATGCATCAACACCTTTCAGTGCAGCTTCTTTTGTGCCGCACAAGCTCAAATTTGGCTGATTTGGGTATATATGCTGAGTTTCTTCCATAGCGGCAGGATCGTAAGCGCGGGTTTTAGCCCCTGCGGCCCAGAGTTCTTCCATTATCACACGGCTGGATGCTTCTCGCATATCATCTGTTTGAGGTTTGAATGACAAACCCCAAATCGCGAAAGTTTTACCTGTTAAATCATCACCGTAGAATGACTTGATTTTTTCGACCAGAGTCAGTTTCTGACGCGCATTGACATTCTCAACCGCGTTCAACAAATCGGCGTGATAACCGTATTCTTCTGCGGTTTGTTTGAGTGCTGTTACGTCTTTCGGGAAGCAAGACCCCCCGTAACCACAACCCGGATAAATGAACTGGTAGCCAATGCGTGGATCCGAGCCAATACCGTTACGCACGTTCTCGATGTCGGCACCTACCAATTCAGCGATACGAGATAATTCATTAATGAAACTGATCTTAGTCGCCAGCATCGCGTTCGCAGCGTACTTCGTAAGCTCCGATGAGCGACGATCCATAAACATCACACGGTTATGGCTTCGATTAAACGGCGCATACAGTTCGCTCATACGCTTCATCGCCCTTTCATCGTCAGTACCAACAACGATGCGATCAGGCTTCATGAAATCTTCAATGGCGTTGCCTTCTTTGAGGAATTCAGGGTTAGATACAACCGCAAATGGTGTATCAACGCCGCGTTTTTTGAGTGCCGCAGCAACAGTTGCTTCAACTTTATCGCAAGTGCCAACAGGCACAGTTGATTTACCAACGACGACTTTATAGTCATTGATATGCTGGCCAACGGTATCCGCAACAGCCAATACATATTGTAAATCAGCAGAGCCATCTTCCTGAGGCGGCGTACCTACGGCAATAAAGATAACGTCAGCGTGTTCGATACCTTTTTTAGCATCGGTCGTAAATGTCAGATCACCACTAGCGACAGCATCCAATACAACACGATCCAAGCCTGGCTCATAAATAGGGATATCTCCCTGCAACAAGCGCTGAATCTTGTTTTCGTCGATATCTACACAACATACGCTGTTGCCAACGTCAGCCAGACACGCTCCGGTGACTAGACCAACATATCCCGAACCAAATACAGTTACCTTCATTGCTAACCAAATTCCTGAGTCAAACGTAAATTAGGCCGCTATATTACACGATTTCTTATGACATTTCGGTTTCTCAGCTCATTTTTTTTATAAGCAACTACGACTGCGAACTATCTCTACTATCGCGGTTCAATTCGTTCAAAACATGGGATAAAACACCAAACGATGATCGTTTTTGTCAGTCATATTGATGGCAAGATGTCATTGTTTTTTTACCATCAACCCGCATACTTGCGTTCGTAAAAATGCATATACCAATTTTCATGTTTATCCGAGGTAACAATAATGCGTTCTGAATTAGCCGATAAACTGGGCCTTGAAGTCCCTATTTTCGCGTTCACACACTGCCGTGACGTAGTAAACGCTGTCAGCCAGGCTGGTGGCATTGGTGTTTTAGGTGCTGTAGGTTTCAGCCTTGAGCGCTTAAAAGAAGAACTAGATTGGATCGACGCACACATTGGCGACAAGCCATACGGCGTTGATATCGTTATCCCTCAAAAATATGAGGGCATGGGCGAGATGGATCCTGAGAAGCTGGAAGAAATGCTGGCTGGTATGGTTCCGCAAGAGCACCACGATTTCGCAACCAAGCTGCTGGCGGACCACGGTGTACCAGAGTGGCCTGACAAAGACGACGAAATGGGCCTTTTGGGCTGGAACGAAGCCATGGCTTCAATGATGGTTGACGAGGCAATTAAGCGCCCTAACTGTCGTTTAATCGCTAACGCACTGGGTACTCCACCAGCTGACATCATCAAACGCATCCAAGATTCTGGCCGTTTGGTTGGCGCATTGTGCGGTAAAGTTAAGCAAGCCAAGCAGCACGAAAATGCTGGCCTGGATTTCATCATCGCTCAGGGTACTGAAGGTGGTGGTCACACTGGTGAAGTTGGTTCTGTTGTTCTTTGGCCTGCAATCATCAATGCCGTGAACACACCTGTATTGGCTGCCGGTGGTATCGGTTCTGGTCAACAAATGGTTGCTGCGATGGCTATGGGCGCTGCTGGTGTATGGTCTGGTTCTTTGTGGTTGGCTGTAGAAGAAGCTGAAGCTGAGCCTGCTCAGAAACAATCTTACTTCGATGCAACTGAAGAAGACACTGTACGTTCTCGCTCTTGGACAGGTAAGCCTTGTCGTATGTTGCGCAACGAGTGGACTGACGCATGGAACACCGAAGGCAACCCTGAGCCATTAGGTATGCCTCTGCAAGGTCTAGTAACTGCTGATGCGATCCGTCGTACTCACACTTACGCAGCTAAAGGCGAATGTCAGAAAGTTGCTTTCAACCCGGTTGGCCAGGTTGTTGGTCAAATCAACCACGTTGAAACTTCACGTGGTGTTGTTGAGCGCCTGTTGACTGAATACGTTGACACTATTGAGCGTCTGAACAGCTTGATGCCTGAGTAAGCATCGACTTTTCAAACCGCATAAAAAAACCGGCTTTTGCCGGTTTTTTTATGCCTGTTCTCTTTCCATCCCCAAAACGATTCATAGATAAACTATCCGTGACTGACTGTGCACTTCGAACGTGTTAAGTCAACGATTCGCCGCACGGAACATCACACTATAATCACACCTATGAGGCTATGGGCATAAACAACTGCATTTTCAAGCAACACTGATTATCGCTTTCAGGGAAGTCTTGCCGTTGAGGTAGACGCTCAACAAACTGATACGACGGCATCTTCTCAGCAAAAATATCTGGGAGGAAATCTTCATCCAAATATGGCGCGTTCAACAAGGCCATAATTTGTGCATCCTCAGCCAGCATCGGCTCGAGCTTGCCGATAAGGCGGGCATAGTCCTTATCCGCTTCGAAACTGCCCTTCTGCCGTGACGGTGGATCACAAATTACCAGATCATAAGGGCCGTACTTGGCAAGTTTACGTGTTGAGCGAAACACATCATGCGGCAAAAAACTGACACGCGCACCGTCGAATTTATTCAGCTTATGATTAATCTTTCCGGTCGCCAGTGCTGATTTAGCCATATCAATATTAACGACACTCTGCGCGCCACCCGCTAACGCCGCAACAGAAAACGAACAAGTATAAGCAAACAGGTTAAGAACGCGTTTACCTTCAGCGTTTTCGCGCACCCACTGACGCGCAGGTTTTGCATCGAGAAAAAATCCAATGTTCTGGTTTCGCCCAAAGGTCAGCGCGTAGCTCTCGCCCGCTTCATGCGCGACACAAGCATCCGGCATATCGCCGTAAATCACATCTTGAACCGACTTGCCTTTTTCACGGTGCTGAACCAATACGGCTTCGACACTTGGAGTGCGCTCAGCTTGTGATTTCACAATGTCGCATAACCGCACAAACACCGAATCATCAACATCTCCATACATCACTACCCAAACAACAGGGCTAAACCAATCGACATTAACAAACTCAAGACCGTCAAAGCAGTGACCGCGCCCGTGAAAGAGGCGTGAAGCATCTGCTGGAAGTTGATCAAAGGCCTTTGCCAACTCAGATTCAAACATTTCGTACATAAGATTTATTCGTAAGAGGTGCTGATAGGATAAAGAACGCGGTCATTATACCCGGTGACCACCGGGTATAAACCACAAAGCTGCTTGTCGAGAGAAGAATCGTTAGTATCAACAATCAACGGGCGACCTTCCAACGCCTTCAATTTTGACTTGGCGCTAATGATCAACCACTGGTGTTTCTGTACCCGCCGAATCACTGATGGCGTTAGCTGCTGGTTGCCACGCCCCAGCAGTATGCCCTGATTGCCTGTTGGGGTGATGACGATGAACACCTCGATATCACCGCTTAGCAGAACATCGATGTCACGCCCGGTTAGGTCTGACTGAAGATGATGACCTTCCTGAATGGCGTCAAACCCAACCAAGGTATTGGGCAAGCCTAATTTCTCCATCCAATGCGCCGTTGTCGAGCCTGGACCAACTAGAAATATCGCCTCTGAATCAAACATAATTTCGGTCAAATAATCTGCCAGATCATCAAGAACCAAAGGCTCATGCTCAACGCCGCCTATCTTTAGATTCTGCAAATAGCGTGGCTCATCCGGCACCATCAAGCTGCCATAGTATTGAGAGCGAACTTTACCCTGCCGTAACGCTTGCTCATCAATATCACGCACATCCTGTTCGGCTATCTGCGTCAGATCATGGTCAACAACATGGTTAATCACGGAAGCTGTCGCTGCCGGTGAAATGGCAAATACGCCTGATTGCATTTTCACTCCACTGGGCAAACCCAAACACGGCACGCGGTGGCCAATCACATCAAAAACGTCTCTCGCAGTACCATCACCGCCACAAAAAACAATCAAGTCGCAGTCTTTATTCAGCAACGCCAAACACACGTTTCGTGTATCGATTGCGGTCGTCGGTGCGTCAGCGCTTTTAGGTGAATAGACGATAGAAATATTATCGATACCAGATGCCACAAGATATTCAGCCCCTAAGCCCGCTTCGCCGGTCACCCAATGAATATCATCACTCTCAATCAACCCAAGCATTTGCGCCAAACGTTGCGGTGTACGCAGCGTCTTTTTTGACACATCTAGGTATGCAAGCGCATGATCACGCGCTGCCCCATCCGAGCCCTTTAATGCTGCCTCGCCGCCAATACCTGCATAGGCATTAACAACAAGTCCGATTGATAAATTCCGATTACTGGTCATGGAAGATGTCGCTATCTCTCACTAAATTTAATTGTCACCGTTTACACGTTTTCATACGTAGATTTAGAAACAATACGAAAAAGTAACCGGTCAACACACTATCACCACTGTCGGGGGCAACGTTGAAACACTCAAATAACCCACCATCAAAATCCGATGACCCGATGGCGTGGCTAGCGGACACACCCTTGTTCAACGCTTTTGTCATCGATAATGACGGCAATGAAATTCCGATAACGCGCGCCATGATTGAAAAAAGTTGTGCGGCCCTAGAGGAAACAATAGAGCCCTCTGCCTCCAAAACCGGTCCAAGAATTAATCACTCGCGTTGGTTTGAGACACATTAAAACCGAGCTTTGACGGCTCATCATTTGGCCACAACGCCGCACCCGCGACAGATTGGTAGCTAAAATCGACGCGAAGTGGGTACTCTCGCCTGTATCGATCAAAAAAATCAGCTTTTTCTAGTGACTCTACAGCCTTATAGCTTGCATTAAACGTCGCAGAATCCTGTTTAATGTCATATCCTCGCCTAACCAACTCCGACACGTCATTGACGTCGATCACAATGTCCCGTCGATAATCCCCCAACAAGTCCGGTAGCGTCAGCCCCAAATCAAAGTAATCTGAGAGAGCACGTACAACCATTTCAGTACCACGCAATTTCCCCTGCATGCTGTAGCCGGCAATATGTGAAGTTGCTATAAACAGCTGATCCAGCAATTCATCCGCCGGCTGTGGCTCCTCATCATAGACATCCAGTACCGCATAGAGTCGGTTTAAATGTAGCGCGAGTGCCGTGTTATCAATAACCTTCCCTCGGCACGTATTAATGAGAAGCACGCCATCGCGAAGGCCTTCTATCTGCTGCGGGCCAATCATCTTTAACGTTGGATGCGTTCCATCCGTTGTAAGCGGCACATGCAGCGTAACCACATCGGCATTCATAACTTTTTCAAAAGTACTGGTTGCGGCATCCTTGAACGGGTCATAGGCCAAAGTTTTGATACCCAACGCCGTTAAACGGGATTGCAACGCACTGCCTACGTTACCCAACCCGACGATACCGATAGATTTATCGGTCCAAACAGATAAATCTGGTTGAAACGCAAACATCGCCGCAAGTACATAATCAACCACAGCGTCAGCGTTACACCCAGGCGCATGCGCATACCCAATGCCAGCGTCAGCGATATACGTCAGATCCAAATGATCCAATCCGATGGTGCATGAACCCACAAATTTCACCGGCGTGCCAGCTAACAGATCGGCATCAACTTTCGTCACAGAACGCACAAGCAACACATCGCAATCCACCAAATCCGATGATTGGATCTGTCGACCCGGCATCCATTTAACATCTGCACAGTCAGCCAAATAGGCTTGCAAAGACGGGATATTTTCGTCCGCTACAATTCGCAATCGGGAACTCATTGGATCATCCTTATCGACAATCATCGAAATCTGTTTGGAGTGTTTGTTTCCGTTTTTGTGTTCACTATAGCTGCGACACATCAAACGGATATTGACACCAATTTTGAGGCTGCTCATAAAAATCAGCCAACGCCTCTTGCAAGATGGCCGCTCGGGGCGGCAGGCCGTGTAACTTAAGGTTGGTTATCTGTTCCAACACTGCATCTTTAAACGGAGCAAAGGCTTGTGGATCAACCGATAGGTTATCCAAACTGATATTGAATCTGTGACCACAGGCCTGGTGCAACACCCACTCAACTGCCTGCGGCCTAGCTTCAACGAGCGCGAATTCATGCTGTTTCTCAACACAACGCCCGTCAGGTTCGTACCAATAGCCATAATCAACGAGCTCTCGCCGTTGTTTTCCGGCAATACACCAGTGAGCAATTTCATGTAGCGCACTAGCAAAAAAACCGTGTGCAAAGACCACTTGATGACAAGCAGAACCACCCTCTGTCACTGGCAAATAGATGGGTTCACCATCTCCACGGACTAATTGGGTGTTTTCTTTTTCGGCAAATAAGCCATTAAAAATAGTAATCAGATCAGTAGCATGATGCATGGTAAAGGTGAAATAAGCGGAGTATGATCGAAAGAAGGGCCGATTTCTGAAGTGGTGCAGACTATACTGAAATCAAAATAATTCGCAACATTGGCACTTTTGCCGATTCGGAAGCCAGATGCCGGAAATTCAAGACCGTAAAGTTATCGACTTTTTCAGCGGTAAAGCCCTGCAGGATCTTGCACAAGAAAAAATTATCAGGCTTGCACCAGAACTCGATGGATTGTCCATGCTCTACTCCAACGAGAGCAACCCAGATACCTTCTTTGACATGAAAATCCTCTGCTGGGGCCTAAAGTGGAATGGCGAGGTTGTTGGTTTGGTCCCTTGGCTAAATCAGATCGTTCCCTGTACAGAAATCAAAGACCCGTTAAATGGCAGTTGGGACGGCTACTACGACAAAGATACTGACACCATTTTCTATGATGCCCCCATGCATAAAGTGGTAGAGCTCGAAACCGCCTTTGCCTACTTTGATGATGACGAAGAAGAAGACGACATCACAGAACGCTACCCCATTCAAAAAATACCGGACGCTATTGGTACCCATGCCATGTTGATGAATGAGGATTCCAACTCATTGATCCTCACAGAGGTGAACAGCTGGCAGCTAATGAACGACGGCACCATTACGGCCATGCTGCCAGATCCGAAAAAAGTCACGACAACCCCGATTCTAATGGATGACGAATGCCTCTACCGCTCAGATGAGCACCCACAGTTTCGCTACTACTTTCAGCACCACATTGCCAATCAGCTGAAAAACAAAGATCCGGAAGCCCTTGATGCCATCGCTCTACTCCTCGAACGCGAGCAGGAAGCAGCACAAAACCCAGCATCTGGAAAAGAAAACAACGGCAGCGAAAATCCAGAGCATGCAGACAACATAAACGCCGCTCAAGACGCTCCACAGGAACAAACAGACCCGCATTCAGCAGAAGGCACTTCGACAGATATATCTACACAAGAGCCTGAAGAATCAACCAAAGAACAAACGGCAGAACTTATAACATTAAGAACCGAACACGCTCACGACACCGGCGACAGCGAGCGAGACGACTAATCACATTCGTTATTTGATATAGCTCGGTCAGAGAAAGATTGAACCGAAAGCGAGAGATAGGGAGCGCACAAGAAGACCCAATTGAGTCTTACGCCGCGCCTGCTTTACGGATTTTGTAGTGGTATTCATCACCGACTTGTTTATGTTCCAAGAGCTCGTGATCCAGAAACACACAAAACTTCGGTATATCTCGCTCAGTCGACGGATCAGTCGCCAACACTTGGAACACTTCACCTGCAGCTAATTCGCGGACCTTTTTATGCAACAACATAACTGGTTCAGGACAAAATAGCCCACGTGCATCGAGTGTCTTGATTTCTTCTTCGCTCATCGTTCTATCTTTTTACTACCAGTTACGACCTATTATCATAGGTTCTATTGCGAGTGCCTGAACGGATTCAGATTTGATCACCGTGATTCTTAGTCTTCCGCCCAGCTATTCCCGATCTGCCAAGCTTCCGAACATGGCCTGCGCTGTGTCTGCCGGCAAGATGTTACATGTTTCTGATTCAACATCAAAACACAGACACGCCTCTCCGGTTTTTAACACACGCTTCAGTTCCGTAACCTTTGTAACCAAAGAGGCTTCTGTTTCACCATAATCCGTTCCATCACGACTAGCGATATCCTCTAAAACCCCGTCGAGAGCACTCTCATCAAGAGATTGGAACGGTATGATCATTTCAGCAGCCTCTCATCTTTCAAATATAATAAAACACAGGATTCGACACGTGACCGCTATTAACTGCCAGCTTCATCACGCCGGGCTTCTCGCCCGGATCGCAGCGCATCAATCATGGCTGCTATTGCCAACACAAGGATACCTATCACGCCGATCAGCGCAAGATAGCCACCAACAGCCAACTGGCTCGTAAACGCATAGAATGCAACAACGCCACTTATCACCATACCCAAGATTGTTTCAACCACGTTTAGGCCCGCAGAGTGCGGCTTTAGCGCCAAATCAAGCAGTGCTAAAAGTAACGGCAACCCAAACAAAATGGCCAATCCCCAAGTTGCCCAAACCGTCTCGCGTTCTTCTATAGCGAAGCGCTCTACGATGATTGGCTCGGCATTCGACTTATACGGCGGAGGGTTTTGCGTGCATGTTGCCAACGGCAGAAACAGGCTGGCAACAACAAACAGGGTCATAAGCACTTTTATCTTGCGAACCATCAGAATCCTCAATTTATTATTGTTATCAGGTGGAATACAAATTTACTCTATCGGCACAGAGTAACAGAGGCGGAAGAACAGGCCCAGAGCAGCAACACATCAGATTGCTACTTTGGCTATTAAACAGAAAACAACGTTAGCGTTCAGAAATGGGCCGTGCACGGTAATCACAGGATACCGCGAAAGGCCCACTCAAATGCAAGATCAGGGTTTAATTTCACCGCGCAACGGCTTGATAAACTTCAGTGTCATACGATCGCTTTCGCCGATCGCCAGATATTTCTCGCGATCTGTGTCGCCGAGACGCAACGACGGCGGCAAAGTCCAAACACCGCGGGGATAATTCTTCTGATCGGCAGGGTTGTTATTGATATCAGAACGCGCCAATAGCTCAAATCCGGCACCCTTCGCCAATTCAATAACGTAGTCTTCCGTTACATACCCAGAATCAATCATGGCCTGCATCTGCGTACCAGGTTTCGCCCGGTGCTCTACGACACCCAAGATACCTCCAGGCTTCAGCGCCTTGAACATAGCGGCAAATACCTCGTGCTGGGTGCCGGCCGACATCCAGTTATGCACATTGCGGAAGGTCAGTACTTTATCTGCCGATCCTTTCGGCGCAATCTTGTCATGCTTGGGCGGCTGAAGAGTTGTGACAACAACGTCGCTGTAGTACTTGGGTTCCGACTTGATCCAGTCCATAAAACGCGCGCGCGCATTTCTGTAGAATTTCACATCTGAATCAGCGCTAAATTGGGCCGCGTAAAGCGTTCCACCATGCATCAAATATGGGCCCAAAATAGCCGTATACCAACCGCGGCCGCCGGGCCAGATCTCAACAACCGTATCGCTTGGCGCAACGCCAAAAAACTCAAGTGTCTCAAGTGGGTGTCGGTAAACATCCCTGCCCTTTTCAGCCGCTGTTCGCTGCGCGCCGTTGATAGACTCTTTTAACTCCTCAGCATCAAAGGTTTCTTGGCTCCCATGAGCCAGAGCTGCAGAAGCACCGACGAAATTGAATGCTAACAACGACGCCAATAGGCTCAGTTGCTGCAAGTGGCGAAGAGATGATTTCATGGCTGGCATCCTTTAAAGTATCCAATATGAGTTTTGAGTGCTTTGTGTAAACAAAACAATCATTTTAAAGCGTATTTCATCGGTTTATGATGGCTGAGCAGATTCACTAAACCGTGGCCGAGCGTATTTAATAACAATATTTACGCATCACGCTGAGCATTTTGCCACAGGAATGTCTTAGCAATAATAGAGATAGTTTCACAAAGCGGTAACCAATCCTTCACCATTAGCCAAAACAGGATCACACTATGCAACAGGCCCTCGTTTTTACTTTTATTGGCAACGACAAACCCGGAATCGTCGAACGCTTGTCCAACCTAGTTGCCTCTCATGGCGGAAACTGGCTTGAAAGCCGCATGACTAAGCTCGGCGGCAAATTTACCGGCGTTGTTCAGATCAGTGTCGATCAAGATAAGGTCGAAGATGTAAAAAAAGCCCTGAATGACGCTACATCAGACGAGCTGGCAATACTACTTGAATCCGGAACGCATGACGTTGAACAGCCTGCCCATAAAACCATTAAACTCTCTATTATCGGTCTCGATCGAGCCGGCATCGTGCGAGAAATCGCTCAAGGCTTGATCCAGCATGGTTTTAACGTCATCGATATGCACACATTGACTGAAAGCGCACCGATGGCAGGCAATCTATTGTTTAAAGCCGAGGTTACGGTTGATACCCGCAGCGATGTCGACATGGAGAAGTTTTCTGAAGATATCGAAGATATCTGTAACACACTGGATATCGATTGGAATCTGGAAGAGATTCGATGATCGTTACGCCTAAGCGCGAGTATGAATGGCTAGCGCTGCTCACGGGTAAGCGGCCTCGATGCCAAAAAGCAGCTTACAGGCCGCACAGACCCGCTAGGGTGCACAGTGCGGCACAGCAGATAACAGCAAAATAGAAATGAACAGAAGCAAAAGTTATTAGACGTGCAGCGACTATTGCTTGGGTCGCTTCAGCAGATTCAAACAGGTGATGGTTAATGCTGCAAAAACGATAATGGCGAATAGCCCTGCCACGGCGCTCATAAAGAACGTCCAAATAACGCTCGGCTCGACATCAAATACATCAATAGCAGCCCATACGAACACAGCAAATGTCAGTATTGCCAAGATCATAGTCTGCCACTTTCGAAAAAGCTTCAGCATAATTCAGATGCCCTCCTGGGCAATAGATCGATCAACTTCAATCAGTTCAACAGGTGCGCCACCTTCATCGATAAAGGCAACCTTAACGCCAGCACTGGGGCTATTGGGTGCGATAATCACCGTTTTACCTTTAAGCGCCTCTTCAAGATCGTCCACTTCAAAGCAGATATGAGGAACGGTTTTCACCAAATCCGGATATGGTGCATCGTCGGCAAATCGAACCCACTCAATATGGAATTCACTTTCGTCATAGCCCGAGGCGCCGAGCTTCAAGTGCTCGTGCCATACCTCGCCTTCACGCTTTTCGGTTGTCGGTATACCTAGGTGATGATATTTGCGTATTGCCATCCTCAACCCCGCACGTGAATAAACATCGATTTAGACAATGTAAGCACAACAACATCAGCTCAAAGACCGATCAAATAGCGCTTATAAGCCCGTAAAATCCGGCTTACGTTTTTCCATAAAAGCCGTCATCGCTTCTTTAGCTGCTGGCGCCTGAAGCTTCTCGACAAAAATCGCCAACTCGTGGTGTAGGCGATCCTGAACGGGTTCATCGTCACGGCGCAACAATTGTTTAGTCGCTACCAACGCGCCGCGCGCCTTACCGGTGAGTTTCTCCGCATATGTCATCGCGGTTTGCAGAGCTTCACCGGTTTCGGTTTTTTCCGCGGCCAGCCCCATTTCCAAGGCTTCATTCGCGTCAAAGGTGTCGCCCGTCAGCAGCAGATGCGCGGCTTGTTGATACCCAACCAAGCGCGGCAAAAGTAGCGAAGATGCCGCCTCAGGAACAATCGCAAGATTCACAAACGGAAACGCGAAACGTGCGGTTGAGTCACAGATAACACGCTCACAATGCAGTAACAAAGTGCAACCAATGCCGACAGCAAACCCTTCTACCGCCGCAATCATCGGGATTTCACAGCGGGCTATCGCCTGCAAGAAACAATAAACTGAACTGTCTTCATCCATTGACGGATCAGCCAAAAATTCACCGAGATCATTACCGGCGGTAAAGTGTTCACCGATACCGGTAAGTATCACAACTTTCACGTTGGTATCTGCTGAAGCTGCGTTGACTGCATCAGCCATTGCCTGATACATATCGGCAGTCAATGCGTTTTTCTTTTCCGGGCGGTTAATTCCCACAACGCAGATCGCATTATCGGTTTGAACAGTTATTTGCTGCATGGTAACTCCGGTTACAAAGCGCTCAGGGCGTTCTTGCCCTTAGAAAATTAATCTGCATCTTGATCAGTGTTCGACCATTGTATGCCAAGAGACTGATAAAACTGGAACAATTTGTGCTGCTGCGCGGCGCTTTCTAAGCAAACCACGCGCGCTTTCGGCTTTAGCCACCTCGCTGTCATCAGTGTCGACGACGCACCGGAGATAATACAAGCATCATCGGCCAGATAGCACAGCAACCATTCAAAAGGGATATTCTCACCCAACCAGTCGGCACCATTGGCGGCCGGAAACATACCACGAAGCGTTTCCAAGCAATCTCTTGGATGTGTTTTTACCAGTGTTGTTTCATCAGATTCAGCAAGCTTTTGATTCATGTGCTCGGCAAAAGCTGCCGAAATCACCGACGAATGCGGCAATAACACTAAACGCTGATAATCCGACAATGAATGCGGCAATGACAAATGCATACGCGCGGATTGTTGCTTCGACACCTGCAAGAACGCCTCTCGATCAATCGCAGAGATTGATTTGCTGCGAAAACCTGGCAATGCATGATCAGGAAACAATAAGTGAGCTTCAGAAATCCAGCGGCTTCCGCCAATGAAGGGTGGGCGTTTCAGCGCCATTCGATAGCGCAGAGATTTTATGCAAAACTCAGCGCAGTCAGCGATAACATTTTTACTGAAACCGGTATAGCTGTATAAACCATCGTCAAGATAATGCCCCTTCGCATCGCTGCCGGCGGCAATCATTGCCGCTTGAAACTCAATGCGTCTGTCGTTGCCCGTGTAGATATGGCCAATCTCTCCACCACTGCAGAGTTCCTGCAGTTGGGCCATCGCGGCTTGACGATTACCGGCATCAGACACATTTGCAAAACAGCCAAGGTTTTCCCACGGCGCAAGATCGACAGGACGTTTCTGATCAATAAACATCAACACGCAGCGGGCATCCAACGAATGCGCCACTGACGCCGCCATCAGCGCGTTGAATTGCGTAGATACCAAAAAAAGATGTGTCATAGAAAACGTTTCAATCGTGTGGCAAGGCTCTCAAAATGGGCCTCGTCCGGCTTTCGCCAGTCACCTTGCACATGGTACTGAGTCTGCAGGTACGCCAAAAAATGTTCTCGCAGTTCGCTATCGAAATTAGCACCACCCACACAAGCGATGGCGTTGACCAATTCAGCTTGATTCGATGCGCACAAAACGACCTCAGGTATCGCATAACAAGCTTCACCGAGCACGATAACCTTCTTCCCATAAGACAACGCCTCAATACCAACGGTCGAGTTGATGGTGATCACCGCATCAGCATTTTCAATCAGGGTTTGAGTGGTAACTCCGTTGGCAAACATCGCCGTATTACCATCGATTTCAGTGTGCAAATAATCGTAGTCGACATAGCTCGATGGATGCTCTTTGAAAACGATTTTGTAGGGGCTACCTGAGGGCAACGCATCGACAACAGCCTGGCTCAACTGCGCCATATTTTTGATCCAAGGTGAGTACGAAACAATCTGCGAATCTGAATCAACTTGGAACGGTACAAAAATGTACCTCTCAGGGAGCGCACTTTCGCTACTGATTTTGTCGGTGACTTGTGCTCTTACATTGAGGGACTTGGATGTAAATGCGGGCAGACCTTCTTGGGAGCGGTAAAAGCCAGCATCCCTCGGCAAGCTATTACCCGCGTTAATTCCCTTTTCATCGCACACTGTTGTATCTGGCAGCAATCCGTTTTCCATAAAACAGCATTTGATACCCAATGATCGAGCCGCTCCAACAAAAATAGCCTGCCTGAACTTGAGCCCATTCCAGACTACCGCCAGCTCAGGACGTTTTTGTTGAAGATAAGCAACGTCCGATGCGTAGCGAAATCGCGCCATCAATTGATAGGCAAACCGCTGCACTGCAGATACAGGCTGCGAGCGCCGGCTGCTTTTATCAATCAGCCTGTAATTAACCGCCGTGCGGATCACATCTTGATCTGGCTTTATCAGAGCTGCAAGCGAAGGTAGACCAAACTGCTTATGGGTATATATTTCACCTTCGAAACCGCCCTTGCGGATAACCTCAGCGAAGTATTTACCTAAATCACGACGGGATTGAAAAAAAAGAATCATGAGCTTTGGCTTTCTGACACTATCTTTTGGATGAATGCTGATGGGCGGCTGTCCCGCTCAACAACACCGATTTTTTCTAGCGTCTCAAGCTCTTCACTCGAAAAAAGAAAGTTGTGGTATTCCTCCCGCAATCGACCTGCCTCAAGCATATCTGCCCAGCGACGATAATGATCACCGATCCGAATTGTTTTAATGTCTTTGCGTCGAATGACTTCTGTTCGGTTAGCGACATTTTTTTCAAACTGCGCATAGCTACGCACCGGAAAGTGAATAACTCTAATATCATCGACCGTCGTTTTGCTCCAAAACCTCAGATGTTTAGCGCGGTGGTTACCACCATTGAGTTTTAACAGCCCGTGTGGATTCAACGCAACTTTAGGGCCGATCGTCGACAGCAACATAGCAATGCTGTCTTTTTCGATCTGTGTTTCACTACTGAAAACAATCGGGCACGATACTTTTAAATCAGTATTGAGGAATGAACCGTCTTCCATCGCCGGCGTCGGCAACATATTAAAACGGTTAACCGTGATAATGGCCTCCTTGCGATTTAGTAAGTTCTTAAGTGACTGCCCGTCATCACGCGGCAGCCAGAATTCATCGGCATCATTGCAGATCACACGATCTGGATTGAAAGCCTTTCGACATGCCGAAACGATCTCTTTGCGCCATTTGTGGAACTGATAGGTATGCTCAGTTTTATCAACAATGTGGATTGGCATTTCCTTGGAAAGCTCATCCAACAGCTCACGTGTTCCATCGGTAGAACCGTTGTCCATGATGGCAAACGCTTCGACGCCCATGGCGTGATGAAACCTGAGATTTGTTTCTAAAATATCGAGTTCGTTCTTAACCAGATAAGCGGCTGCTAACAACGTAGGACTCCCACCAAATATAAAGATCCGGCATGAAAACCGAACCCTCTATGAATCTTTATCTTTTTCTTATTGGCCAACACAACGCGCACACCATTGCCATACACAGACCAACCATTGGTCAAACATGATACCGTTTACCAACGATGATTGCTCTGGCATTGCGTTACTTTTTGCCGTGAAATCAATGATGTGACGCGACAACATCCGCGATCGGGCTTTGCAGCCGTCGAATAACGCCGATTCTCTGCAAAATATCGATTTCATTCTCGCAAATACTCATTCGATCGAATTCCTCGCGCAACCTCCCTTCATCCATCAATTTCACCCATCGGCGATAGTGATCACCCATTCGGGTTTCCGGATTAGCTTTAAGCAGACTTGCACGATGTTGGATGTTTTCAGCAAAATGAGCATAGCCGCGAATCGGATAGTGATGAACTTCGATACCCGGCTCGTTTCTACTGGCCCAAAATCGCAGGTGCCGGGCCCGATGATTCCCCCCCTTAATTTTTAACAATCCACGCGGGTTCACGACGACTTTAGGGCTAATTTTAACCAGCGGCATGGAAATCCGGGTCCGCTCTAGCTGATCATTTTTCACATATAAAACGGGGTTAACAACTTTGGCATCGGCCTGCCAATACGGCCGATCAGACTGAAGAGCTTCTTTCGACTGGACATAATTGTAACGCTGAACTGTGACTACAGCGTCTCGGTTACGTAATTTGGACTTCAAATCTCCGCCAGACGAGCACACCCAAAATTCGTCAGCATCATTCGAAATCACAAGATCGGCATGGAGCTGCGAGACAGCTTGATGGGCGAGCGATGTCATCCATTGGCTTTGAAGGTAATCAGAGGAGGAATTCTGTACAACATGAATATCCAATTCATGTGAGAGATCGGCCAACAGGTCATCCGTTTGATCGGTGGAGCCGTTGTTCATAACGAGAAAGGCATCAACGCCCTGCTCCGCATGAAACCGTATATTATCTTCGAGTATTCGTGCTTCGTTTTTGACAAGTAATGTCATCACCAACTTCATTTGCCCAACCCTCTCTCATGAGATTCGGGGCAACAAGTCGGCGAACGAGGCTCAGGATCTCACGATATAATCGCGTACGCGTTCCGGGCCAATCCTTTCATAGCAGGGAATAATTCCATCACTGCGTACCAACGGACACTCACGCTTCATGCATGGCGAGCAGTCAAAATCCGACTGCAAACTCTTAACGTTATCCCCGACTAGGCCAGTTAATTTGCTGTTGGTTGAGCCGTAGAGCCCAAGGGTATGCGTACTCAATGCGCCGGCTATATGACTTAATCCCGTATCACTACCAACAACGGTATGTGCGTTCTGTAATAGATACGCAATACTGGTTAGCGGTAGGCGATCTAACACTACCGCACCACTGTCTCCTGCGATCTCATGCGCTCTCTGCCGTTCGGCATCGTCACCCCAAGGAAGATATACCTGGAAGCCCCGTTGCTGCATGTCTTCAGCGAGTGCTTGCCAATACGCAACCGGCCAGATTTTGCTAGACCAGTTAGTACCATGCAAAAACACCAGATAAGGCTTATCCACTGGCATATCAAGATTTGACGGGCGCTCAATCGATAATCCGAAAGATAACGGTAAGTTGGACAGCGAATATCCGTTGACTGCTGCCAATAATTGTCGATTTCGATCAATGGCAGTTTGTTCTCGGCTGATTGAATGGCCGATGTCATAAACTCTGCTTGCCAAGGGTTCACGTATGCTGTGCTTATCGTAGCCGTGCTTTTCGCCTGCTAACCAACGCACTATCCATGCACTTTTCACCAACCCTTGCGCATCGATGACAAGATCAAAATCCTCGGCCTTTAAATCTGCCTTCAATGCTGCAACTGCTGCACGAGTTTCTTTGGCAAATGGTTTTTTACGCCAGGTTCTTACAGCGCAGGTATGGACTTTAGTAACTGCGGGGTGCCAGTAAGGAATATCCCGAAAAGACTCCTCAACCAACCAATGGAGCTCAACATCGCCCATCGCATGGTGTAAATCAGTGACTGCCGGCATGGCGTGGATCAAGTCACCGAGCGAGGTTGTTTTAACAAGTAGGATTTTTTTCATCAATCAGATTCAAAGCTGAAGGGTTTTCACAAGGGGCCGCAATATACCTGAATCACCGGCAGATGTCGTGATTCAGGTATCCTACGCACTAGCAGATACTCTACAGGCAGGCGCATCTCAACTGGCAGCCTGTATCGCCGTAAGAGCAATGGTATAAATAATATCGTCAACCAACGCACCACGAGATAGGTCGTTAACGGGTTTCTTCAAACCCTGCAGCAATGGGCCAACACTAATAACATTGGCACTGCGCTGTACGGCTTTGTACGTGGTATTACCTGTATTCAGATCCGGAAACACAAACACCGTTGCCTTTCCAGCAACTGGGCTATCAGGCGCTTTGGACGCGGCAACACCGGCATTCGCCGCAGCGTCGTATTGCAGTGGCCCATCAATCACAAGATCTGGCCGCAGCTCTTTAGCAATACGTGTTGCCTCCACCACTTTATCAACATTCTTGCCGTGGCCAGAACTCCCCGTACTGTAGCTGATCATGGCTACGCGAGGCGGTATACCAAATGCTTTGGCACTATCAGCACTCTGTATAGCAATGTCAGCAAGCTCTTGCGCATCCGGCTCAGGATTCACCGCACAATCACCATAAACCAACACCTGATCGGGTAGGCACATAAAAAACACTGACGAAACCAATGAGACGCCCGGCCGTGTTTTGATTAACTGCATCGCTGGCAGAATGGTATTTGCCGTTGTGTGCACAGCGCCAGAAACAAGCCCATCGACATCATCTTGATGTAACATCATGGTGCCAAGCACCACATTGTCTTCAAGCAACTGCCTTGCTCTTACTTCGTTCATCCCTTTGTGCTTACGCAGCGCAACAAAGGGGTCGACATATTGCTCACGGATACTCACCGGATCAACAACCGATACGCCTTCTGGAATCTCAAGCCCCTGCGCTTCTGCCAGTGATTCAATCCGCGCACGATCACCAAGAAGTATACAGTGGGCAATGCCCTTTTGTGCGCAGGCGATCGCAGCAGCGAGTGTGCGAGGCTCTTCCCCTTCAGGCAAAACAACACGCTTATTAAGCGTTCGTGCAACCTTGATCAGATTGTATCGAAATGCAGCGGGAGAGAGCTTTCGCTCAGATCTCGCATCAAAAACATTGCGCAGCTTTTTACCATCGATATGCTCAGCGATATGATCCAAAACTGCCTGATAACGCACACCGTCATCATCGGCCATCAGCGAATACAGGCGTGGAATTCGAGTTCCGCAAGCATAGGTATCCATCGACGTCGACAATACGGGTAAACCACGCTCCAAGGCAGGCTTAATCAACTGCATCGTTGTTTCTGACGGTAAATAACCACCGGTGAGCAACACCCCAGCCAGCTCAATGCCGCTCATCTCTGCAAGTGCCGCGGCCTGCAGGATATCGTCACGATCACCGGCAGTGACCAACAAGGTACCAAATGTAAAAACGGATTTAAGATTCGCCGTCGTGCGTGTACCGATACTGATATGGCTAACGCGCCGAGTATCCGCCTGCCCGCGAGAAATCCAATCAACATCAAACAATGACGCAATATCACACGTGCGACTTGAAACCAGGTGGTGCTGCCACGGTATTACGCCAAACAAATCAAAATCATGCCGCTGCAAGACAGGCATGGTTTTAGCCAAAGTATCAGCACTAACTGCTTCTGTGCTCGTAGCGCTGGAAAGATCCGGACGAATGTCACCATGACGATCTCTCGGCGCACCGGATTTATTAATCACGCAACCGACCACTCGCCCGGCACTAACTCCACCGTAAGCCTCAGCAGCAATCTCCAACTGCGAATTCATCAAGCCGTGATTATCTTCTGTATCTGTCGCAACCAACAAGACTTTCGCATCCAACGCTTTAGCCAGGCTGGCATTAACACGCTCCGCATACGGCACCAATGCATTGACCGTTAAGCCAAGCGTGATAACAAATTCGGCAGATTGGGTTTGCTCTTCATAAGCCGTGACGATCATTTCCAACGCATCATCAAGCTTGTCTACACGCATATATTCTTGCAGCCGCTGAGCATCCATTGCTGCTTCCGAACCCGCAAGGCGTATCATACTACTGGCCTTTTGCATCACTGGCACAAAATACGAGACGTGCAAACCTCGTTGGTCAGCCTTGTGATACAAACCCAGCGAAACCGATCGTGCGCCAGTCGACAATCCAACCGGAACTACCAACAAACAACCACTCATGTGACTTCCTGCTCTTCGATACGCAATAAAATACGTGCGTTATAGTCGTCAGTGCATCGATCAATCGATGTTAACCAATCTACGTTTAAACGATCAACCCTCAGCCGCTAGCACGCTAAATCTAAATAAGTGCCAACGTCTGACTCGCGATCATATACTCCTCATCGGTTGGAATAACCAATATCGGTACACTTCCATCTCGCTCAATATGGCCTTTAGTGTTATCACCATTGTTGGCGTTTTTATCAGGATCGCTGAACAAATTAAGCAAAGCCAATTGATCGGTCACGGTTTGACGAATCAAACGCGAGTTTTCACCGATACCGCCTGTGAAGATCAAAGCATCTAACCGGTCTAGCCCTACCGTTAGCGCCGATATCGTTTTGGCTAGACGATAACAGAAAACATCAATCGCCAGTTGCGCGCCTTGATGTCCATTAGCGCTCGCCTCCTCCAACGTTCGCATATCATTGCTCAGTGTAGAAAGCCCAAGCAACCCGCTTTTTTTGTTTAACAAGTCGCCTATTTCTTCAACCGACATCGCCTGCTGCTCAGCCAGCCAAAAGATAATACCCGGGTCAACATCACCACTGCGCGTCCCCATAACGACACCTTCTAGCGGCGTCATGCCCATACTGGTATCAATTGACTGACCACTCTTTACCGCGGTAACACTGCAGCCATTGCCTAAATGCGCGGATATCACCTGAGTTTCGTTGAAAGACCGATGAAGAATGTCAGCCGCTTGCATCGCAACATAGTGATGACTGGTACCGTGAAACCCGTAGCGTCGCACACCGAATTTATCATACAACTCGATCGGAATCGCATAATGATAGGCTTTCTCAGGCAGCCCGGAATGAAAAGCTGTATCAAATACCGCAACTTGAGGTAAGTCGGGAAATAGCCGCCTCGCTGCCGCGATACCTTGCAGATTTGCTGGGTTGTGCAACGGCGCCAACGATGAACAAACATCGATGCCCGCTAACACATCATCATCAATCAAAACCGCTTGGCGAAATCGTTCGCCGCCATGAACGACGCGATGCCCGATGGCCACCGGGTGCCTATCCAATGGCAGTTTTTCCATCATCATGGATATTGCAGTTTCCATCGCGCCATCGCTAATCGGAAGTGTTTGATTTCCATGCTCACTATGGAAGGTGACTCGAGCATCGCCGGCACCAAGGCATTCAGCCAATCCGCTGAATGATTCCTCAGCAGTTGTACCGTTAACCAACGCAAACTTAAGGCTTGAACTACCTGCATTTAAAACCAGAATCCACCGACTCATTAAACCCTCCGGGCATCGATTGCTACTCACGTAAAAGTGCTTTACCTGAATGACACCAAATTGGTGCGCGACAGGTCGTAACAGTATAGAGATCAAAATATACCATTAGAGATACCGCATAAACTTACGGTTCCCGCGAAAATTCGCTAAAAATCACGCTGATTTGGCTCAGGTCAATGTATTATGGTTGACGCGAATGACTAGGCTGTTTAACGTATATAGCTGGCCGCAAAATCCAATAAAGACATACGCTTACGATTATTTATCACAGAGGATCTCTCGGCAGGCAGCTAACAAAAACAAGAAGCCAGATCAGCAACTGGACAGCTGTATAAACACTACGTAAAGGAAACACGAAGCTGGCATGGCCTTTTTGATCAATGAACAGTCTGGTGATCGCATCTATTTGAATCGCCATCATACCTTTGGCCGTCGAGAGGATGCTGTTGACACACAATTGCATCTGGCAGGTATTTCAAAAATACACGCCGTTGTCGAATTCCGTGACGACCACTGGAGCCTGAGAGATATCAGCAAGAACGGCACCTGGATCGATAGAGCGCGCGTCGATAATGGCTTGCCTGTGCGGCTAAAAGCTAAACAACGAATCGCCTTTGCTGGACAGCTAGACGATTCGTGGCTGATAGAAAACCTGCATCCACCGGCTGACTTGCTCATTCCCGTAACGCCCGCATCCCCAAAAATCCAATCTAACGATTTAGATAAAGATACTCAAGAAATACGTCTCGAACCCTACAACGTACTGCCAGACGAGCAACAACCCGAAAAAATACTGTTTCTCGATAATGATATTGGCGCTTGGATACTCGAAGATTGCGATACTGGCATGCAACAAGAGATCGAACACCGCCAACAAATATCAATGGGGTCGAGTACGAATCGACACACCTGGCAGCTTCACACCCCCCCCATGCTTAACCAAACCGAAGAGCTGTTTTTCGATATAGACCAACTTCAACAGTTCGTTTTCGAGTTTCACCTAAGCCAAGATGAAGAAACGACATCGCTTAAACTCGTCAGTGAAAAGCGCACGATAGATTTAGGTGAGAGAAGCCACCACTATTTGTTACTGCACCTTGCACGCCAAAAGTTTGACGCTTTGAACAAAGGATACGAAGACTCCGATATTGGCTGGATCGACAAAGAAAATCTGGCAAAGGATTTGGGCATCGATGCCGCACACCTGAATATTCTGATATTTCGTTCACGCAAACAGATCGGCGAATCCCTACCTTTCACCATTGGCGTTAACCAACTCCTTGAAAGACGCCGTGGCTACATACGTATCGGAAACATTAGCTTTAACATACATAAGAGCTCGCAAATGATTAGCACCTTCGACGCAGCTCCTGCGTAGCGATCTAACACCTAGGCATGGACGCATGACAGAATATTATACGGGTAGCGCACTCGACCATTTCAGAATTCTACGGAAAATTGGCTCCGGCGGCATGGGCAGCGTGTTTCTCGCTGAAGACTCTCGTTTGTCGCGAAACGTTGCGATAAAACTCCTGCATACCAGCAGCACCGAAGATCAGGCCATGATTAAACATGAGGCCATGCTTCTGGCTCAACTCAACCATCCCAACATCGTACAGGTGTTTGAAATTGCTGAGGCAGAGAATGAACAAATTGCTGTCGTCATGGAGTACATTAACGGCTGCACACTCCAGCAATACACTAGCGAAAAATTACTCACACTCAAACGGCGTCTAGATATTCTCTCACAGGTCGCTGCAGGCCTAGCAGAGGCGCACGCGAAAGGTATCGTTCATCTCGATTTAAAAACCCAAAATATCCTTGTCGACAAAGCTCACCGAATAAAAATTACCGACTTTGGTGGCGGAGGTAAAGAACAAGACATCAACACAAACAACGCGACCCGCGGCAGTGCAATGTCTCTTTCACCGGAACAAGCTCAACAGCTGCCTCTGGATTACCGTAGCGACTTGTTTTCTTTTGGCATCATTGCATTCCAGCTGTTATCGGGCGAATACCCTTTTATCATCCGCCGCTCAAAACGCGCCGCGATGGATGAAATTATCAATGGGAAACCCAAAAGTTTGGCCGATGTTGCACCACACCTCCCTCCTGAACTCTGCATGACTGTCGACCAACTGCTAAGCAAAAAACCTGAGGAACGGCCACAAAACGCCGCCAATCTAGCGCCTTTCTTTCGCCAGATAATGCTCTCTGTGACCGACGACCTAGAAGATCTCAGCAGAGCATTTATGCGTGTTGCACCGGACAATCAAAACCGTAAATCTTTTGCGTTTCAGTGGAAGCGACTCGGCAAACTCAGATACCTGCTACTCACCGCTCTCGGCATTAATCTCGCGTTCTTTATTCACTTCATCACCGAACATATTTTGCCGGGCTGATTTAATCAAACGAACCCGACGCCAAAATCTGAATTCCGACAAGACGGCACCCACAAAAAAACCGGCATAAAACCGGCTTTTAACGTATCAGTTCAGCGTTGTTACCAACGCGAAACGTTTACAAGGTTTTCAAGAACAGATCAGTGTATGCACGCTGACGCGTAACAACCTGTTCAGGTGTTTCAATTTCAATCACCTCATCAGGAGTGATCTTGAACAATGTTTGGCCTTTCTTGATGATTTCACCATCATTTTCAACCAATACTTTGTCAATGGTACCTGAGAACGTCGCATACACTTTGTTGAACATTTTCATAACTTCAACAATGTACAGCGGGTCACCTTCATTGAAGTGCGTACCTTCAGAAACATAGATGTCATGCTCAGGCGTTTCACGTGGATAGAACATACCACCCGAAACAGCAACGATTTCATCAGAGCTTGCTACTGGTGGTGGCACCAGTACTTTTGCCATCGCTTCTTGTAATTCAACATCCATCAGACGATCAGGGATGTCGATTGTTAGATCTTCGTTAACCTGCAGATCATAGAAACCCGTTTTGCTTGCAATGTACAACAGCACATCGTAAACATCACAACCCATCTGATAACCAGCATGCGCAGCTTGTACGTCAACCCAACGATCAGCATCAAAGCCTTTCGGTGCATCACCATCAATTAGCTTAACGAGCTGTTCGTAATCACAGGTATCAAGCATCGATTCAAGCTGTGCGTAGAACGCCAGTGCTTCTTGCAGGATTTCATCGTCGTGCTTCCAGATTACATAAGCGGCTGGTGCGTTTTCGTCGAATTCCATATCCAGGTAATGGTAAGTGTCTGCTACTACCTTCAATGGGTTTTCAGTCCACTCATAGTGACCATCTGCAGTCATATGGAAGTGATCTTTGTGCAGACTTAACCAACCCGCCAAAATGTGCGGCTCGGCGAACAGCTCTTCGATTGGGCGAAGCAACAGGCTACGCTTACGCTCAAATGCCGCAGCGGTGGCTTTAGCAGCCTCTTCGCCTGCAGCTTTTACAGCAGCCTTTTGAATGCTGTTGAACGCGTAATTAAGTTCAACCTGATTCACTTGCTCTTTCAGCTCACCGACAGCAGTCAGGTAAGGTACGATGAAACGTGTGGTCGGGCGTGCATTGATGTTGTTACCAATGAACCAATTAACCAATCCATAGTGAAACTGCAGGTTAGTTTGCAGATCGGAACCGTTCAGCACGGTTTTACGGATAGTTTCAGCCATGTTTTCGTAGGTGTTCAGGCGATCGCCACCAACAGTCAACAACAGCGCGATGTTTGAATCATAAGCACCAGCCAGACGATACTGCATGAACATGTCAGTATCTGGGTTGTGCATGCTGATACCTTGGTCATCACGGATTTCGCCGTCAACCGGGTCAGACCATTTCTTGATGATGCCACCAGCGTGCGGCTGCAACGCTTGGTTAGTTGCGTTCAAACGAGCTTCAACAGAAGATTTGTTACGCAAGAAGCGTGTCGGCTCAGGCAAACGCGTACCATGTGCAGCAATCAATGCCATGGTTTCTACCAAAGACTCAACTTCAAAGTAGTCATTTTCGTTTTCTGGGTTAGTAAAACGCAAACCGTAGCAAAGCTCAGTTACACGGTGCTCAACCTGGATACGAGTGTTCATTTCCATGAAGTAATGCGCTTCACCGTCAACGATACACTCAAACGTACCAACGGAATCCAGTTTTACTGCCTTACCGAATACCGAGCCTTCATGCTCCATCTTCGCAAGGATCTCGATATCCTTTTGCAACTGGTCAGCTTCTTTTGCTTTGCCAGCAGCTTCGGCAGTCGCTTTTGCTTCTTCCAATTCTTCTTTGGTTACGGATACTTCAAGCAATTTCTGCTCATGCATCTGCAAAGAACAGTCTCGACCACCCATGGTCATGCACCATTCGCCGTTACCCACTACCTGGATTTCCTGATGGCGTGTGGTATCGATGTTCATTTCGATCAGCACGTTTTTGTTGTCGCCAACACCGTTGGTTTTCAGCTCGATCAAACATTCCAATACCAAATCGGGAACGTTTGCTGACGCTGCTTCAACTTTCTCTTCAAGGGTCGCACCTTCGAAAGAATTTGCAGACTGAAGAATACGCTGACCTTTACCACCACCACCGGCGATTGCTTTCAGACGGAAGCGATTGTTAGGCTTTTCTGCCAACATACGCTTGGCTTCGCCTTGCAGTGCCAGACCGATGTCTGCAGCTACAATGATGTCGATACCCGCCTTGTAAGATGCGGCCAGTAATGCCAATGCTTTTTCTTCGTCGTCTCTGCAAGCAGCAAAATCAACGTCAAGATTGTTGTCTTTCGCACACTGCTCAAGACCGTCTTTACCGTATTTATTAAACAGGGCAATGCTGGTCGCGTTGTTAACACCTGGCGTTACAGATACGCCGGTTTCTAATGCGGTACGCTTAGCCTGATCTTTCATACCCGCTGAACGCTGAGTGAATGATCCGGGGCCGATAAAGTTCAGACCAGCTCTTTCCATGCCCTCAACCATTTCAGCATCTTCAGACATAAAACCATAACCTGCGAAAATCGCGTTATAGCCGTTTGCTTTTGAGATGTTAACGATCTGCTGAATGCGTTGTGCACGCTCTTCTTTGGTAGCACCGGTGTAATCAGGCACACGGTGAACACGTGAGTCGTCGGTCAGTGAACGAAGCTCAGGCGCCAATGCGTTGGTGTAAGTGATAGAGTCTTTTTCAGACAATAAGATGCCGTAACCATCAACACCCATTTCGTCAAAAACATCCATAGCCTCTTTACGAATCGGGCCACGGCAAATGATCAACGGCTTCAGCACATCTTTACAAGAAAAGCTGCGAACCCACTCTGAAGAATGAGCAGCCAGTTTACGGTCCGCGTGAATCAACGGATTGTTCAAATAATTATCGTTGCTAGACACTTTGTGTTTAACCTCTTCCTAAAAACTGCTCGATTAGTGGAATTCGCGCTGGGTTGTCGTCAATGGCTCAGCTTCGTAATGACGCATGTGGAAATCCACCTGCTGCGACAGTACTTTACGCAGATCTTGCGGCATAACGATTTGTGAAATAGAACCCAAGCTCAACGCTTCGTCCGCATTCATCAGCTTCTCTTCGTATTTTTGTGCCAGAAGCGCTTCTTCCTGCTTTTGCCATTCGGCGATTTCTGCATCAGCCTGTGCTTTTGCATCTTCATCCGACATGCCTTCAGCGATTTTTTCAGCGGTCAGAATACCGACACGCTTCGCTACAGAACCGCGGATCGCACGAACTTCGTCTTTAAAGACGTATTCAACACCTGCAGGGCCCATTACCGCACAACGTGTGGTTGGCAACGCACAAACAAAATCTGCACCTGTTGGGTAGTTGTTGTATGACGCGTAAGCACCACCGAATGCGTTACGGATAGTCACCAGCAAACGCGGCGTACGCAAGTCTATGATTGCATCAAGCATTGCACGACCAGCCTGCACGATACCGCCATGCTCTTGCTCGGTGCCCGGCTTAAAGCCTGTGGTGTCTTCCATGAAGATCATGGGAATGTTGTAGATATTACAGAAGCGGATGAAACGCGCATTTTTGTACGCAGCTTCGATATCCAACTGACCAGAACCTTCAGCAGAGTTGTTAGCAACAAAACCAACAACATGACCATTTAAACGGCCCCATGCACAGATGGTGTTACGCGCACGATCTGGTTGGAATTCCAGGTAATCACCGTGATCACACAACTGCTGGATCATGATGGATACGTCAAACGGTGTATTGAAAGCGGTTGGTGAGTTCAATGCTTTCTTCATCAGGATATCGATATCCCAAGTCTCACGTGCGCCAGCATCTGAAGATTCACGGAACGGCGCATTTTGACCGAAGTTGTCTGGCAGGTAATCCAACAATTCAATCACTTTCTGCAGCGCAGCAACTTCATCTTCAACAACAAAATCGGTTACACCGGTGCGGCTGTGAACGCTTGGGCCACCCAACTCTTCTGGAGTTACGTCTTCACCCAGTACAGTTTTAACAACGCCTGGACCGGTCAGACCGAAGAAAGTCTCTTTAGGTTGAATCAGGAAAGAACCCTGACGTGGCAAGTAAGAACCACCACCAGCATTAAAACCAAACATACACATGATGCTTGGAACGATGCCATTGATCTTACGTAGTGCGGTAAATGCTTTAGCATAGCCGTCAAGACCACCAACACCGGCAGGAATGTATGCACCTGCAGAATCATTTAAACCAACAACAGGGATTTTACGCTTGCCAGCTAATTCAAACAGATTCGCCAGCTTTTGACCGTTAGTTGCGTCCATAGATCCGGCGCGAACAGTGAAGTCATGACCGTAAAGCGCAACGTCACGGCCTTTGACTTGTACGATAGCGGTTACCAGAGAAGCACCGTCAAGGTTTGGACCCCAGTTCTGAAAAAGAACGGTTGGCTCAACACCTTTATCGGCGAGAACATGGATACGCTCCCAAATGGTCATACGCTTTTTCAAGTGCTGACGCTGAACGTTCTTCTCAGTAGCTGCGTTGAATGGACGTTGCTGCAAGTCATAGCCTTTTTTAAGGGTCGCTTCATAGAGACCTGGCTCGTAGCTGACTTGACCAGGAACGGCAAATTCAACTTCTTGACTCTCTTTGAAGGGGTTTTCAAGAGAAGGAATTACTTTTGCTTTACTCATTGATCAATGTCCAGATGGGTTCTTTATGTATTCAGGGCAGTGTTTATCCGTTGCTCGAATTCGGCCTGGCGCACCTTTTGCCCTATTTCAAAAACGCGGTAAAACTAAAGACTTAGGCAACAAAAGTCAATGACAATAAGGGTCACGGGATGATCGAATAATCCAGTCTCACCCCTATTTCTAATGCATATTCATTGAATACACCGCGAGTTTCAGGCGTGAATAGCTGACTTAAAACAGCCATACAACATCAACAGGCTTTAAAACGGCAATTTCGTTTCAATACGAAAATCAGCAACCATTTTACAGAGAGCGACTGGCAATATCGACGAAAATTTTCAACGAAATGCTATAACCAAGCGCTCAAAAATGCCTTATAATCGGGCACGCACAGCGTTAACCCCCTTCTTTCTATCTGGCTCTGCTTAATACAACGTGAAATTTCACTCTCTCGCATACCCCTCATGTACCCTCGATCTATTCCGGCACTTTCAACATATGCCGCACGCTGTCTTGCTGGATTCAGGTGACAGAGATGCCAACAAAGGCCGATATGATATTTTGTCAGCCCTACCCGAACGCTATGTCGAGATAACATCCATCCACATCAACGAGACTGACAAATCCGGCCAAAGCCTCAATATCGAATCAATCGAAGCACTTAAGAAGCGGCTTGCCGAAACAGCAATTTGCCAGCCTGCCGACGCAACCGCCGCAACCCTGCCCTTTACAGCTGGGTGGATTGGCTATGCCACTTATGAACTTGGCTATCGCCTTGAGGCAAAAAGCGGCAGTTTACCGAGTGCACAACAAGACGAAGCTCTACCATTGTTTTTTGCGGGCTACTATCAATGGGCCATTATCATTGACCACCTAAAACGCACTGCTCTATGGGTGTACAAAAACGATATTGCTCAAGACACCTTCGATCAAATAGACAACATACTCGGCAAGATCCTGAATACAGCCGCTCCCGCTCCAACATCAGCCACAACATTTACACTCACTTCCGAGTTCGCGAGCAACACTACCGCTGATAAGTATCTTGAGGATTTCGACCGTATTCAATCCTACCTAGTCGCTGGTGATTGTTATCAAGTTAACTACGCAATGCGCTACCAGGCATCTTTTACCGGAGAACCGATACAGGCGTATCGCCAATTACGCGAATCTGTGCCATCAGGCTTTATGAGCTTTTTAAATGCTGGCAATGACTCACACATTCTTAGCATCTCGCCGGAGCGTTTTATTCAAGCGTCAGGAAAGCGCTTAGTCACCGAACCCATCAAAGGTACCAGCGCACGCCACAAAGATCCGGAGGCAGATGCAGTATCGCGGCATAACTTGTTGAATTCGGCAAAAAATCGCGCCGAAAACATCATGATCGTCGATCTTCTCAGAAACGACATGAGCCACCACTGCACACCCAATAGCGTAAAAGTAACACGCTTGTGTGATGCCGAGAGTTTTGCCAACGTTCATCATTTGGTCAGCACCATCACGGGCGAGATTCAAACCTCTTCAACAATCTGGGATGTATTCTTTGATGCATTCCCTGGCGGTTCAATCACTGGCGCACCAAAGATCCGTGCTTGTCAGATCATTCAGGAGCTCGAACCGCACCAGCGAGAAATCTATTGCGGCTCCATTTTTTACGCCAGTGATAACGGTGAATTTGATTCAAGCATCGCCATCCGCACGTTACTTTGCCATGACGGAACGATCTCCGCTTGGGCCGGCGGAGGCATCGTCAAAGACTCGGAAGTTGAAGATGAATATCAAGAATGCTCGAATAAGATCGGTCGCTTACTCGATGCAATAACGCCAGACAATCTGGGAGCAATACAGACCGAGAACGATTAGCTCAAAGAGATTGTAACTTTGTTACATTCAGCGCGTTCTACTGCGTTCCGCGGGTACGCGCAACTGCGTAATCAGATATGTTTTAAATTCCGGCGCATAAGGCTGCAAATCAATCGCCTCTTTCATGCAATTGAGCCACGCGTCGCGCTCTTCAACACCGATATCGAGATGACGATGCGCTTGCGGGATATGTATCTTGCCGTATTTTTCGCGATAACGTTTTGGGCCACCCAGCCAACCTGATAAAAAACGCGCTAGCTTATCAACAGATACCGCCTCTGCATCGCTATGCATATCATGAACTCGGCGTGCGTCGGGGCGCTCTCCCATAATACGATAAAAATCGGCAACCAAACTTTGCAGCCCTGCCTCACCGCCAGCGGCTTTAAACGACCCATCCCCCTCACCAAAAACGAGCGATGATCCTCCCGCATCAAGATCCGTTTGATTATCTGGTTGCTCGGTATTTTTTTGCGGCTCTTCTATTTGCATATCTGTACTTCCACCCAACACATGGACATAAGACGACCACCGGCAAGTGTGAGCCGACGACCATCAAAGGTTAACGCTTTTCATTTGTGCAAGGTGCACTTATGATCGCCAGAAAATATCAGTCACGACTCATGAAAGCAACGTGAACAAAGCCGTAACCCCCTACACATTAAAGCGCTCAAAACGCAAAACACTTGGCATCTATGTCCGCGACGCCGTGGTGGAAGTGCGCGCACCTATGCGTCTGCCACGCGCGGATATTGACGCGTTTGTCGTCGACAAGTCGCAGTGGATACACAGCAAGATTATTGAGCAAACGCAAAAAAAATCCGAAGCACCGCAAGTGACTCACGAACAGGAGCTTCTTTTTTTCGGACGCCCTCGCCGATTATTAATCTACCCCGGCCCAAAACGCATCGTCGAGAAAGATGACCATTTATTGATTCAAACACATCGCCCCGAATCAGCACCGAAACAACTTCAACAATGGCTGAAGTCTGAAGCGGAATTATATATAACTGCGAGAGTTGACGAACTCGCGGAAGAACTTGGACAGCAACATCGTATAAAAGACATACGCTTTCGCAAAACACGAAGCAAATGGGGCCATTGCACCAGCGAAGGACGACTGCAGTTCAACTGGCTGATTATCATGGCACCGTCGGAAGTTATCGATTACCTGATCGTCCACGAACTTTGCCACCTAACACACATGAATCACTCCAGCGCATTTTGGCAACTCGTTGGTCGCTACTGTGTGAACTATGAAACCCACCGCCAATGGCTGAAAGACAACGGCCATAAAATCTGGCTCGAAACCGCATAGACCGAACAACATCAAGCGCATTATTGTGCCGATTTATCAGGATGTGACACAATCCAACCCGCCCCCGATAACTACTGCACATTTAATCCAGTTTGCTATAATCGGCTGCCTTTTATAAACGATTAGATATTAAAAGAGAACAACGACAATGCCTGAGAACACAATCACACTCGAAACCGATGAGCAGAAAGTCTCCTACGGATTTGGTCTGCAATTTGGTCAACAGCTTCTTCGCAACAAATTTGACGGTCTCGAAGCCGCAACTGTTGCGCAGGGTATTGCTGATATTCTCGAGGAAAACGCGGTTCAAATCAGTGAATCTGACTTGAACGAAGCCTACGCCAACATTCAGCGTGTTCTGCAAGAAAAAGCCGAAGCCGACGCTAAAAAAATGAGTGAACTGGGTCAGAGCTTCCTTGAAGAAAATGCTAAACGTGAAGGCGTTCAACTGACAGAATCAGGAATTCAATACGAAATTCTCGAAGAAGGCGACGGCGAAAAACCAACTACTGATAACACTGTAAAAGTGCATTATCACGGCACCTTCATGGACGGCCAAGTGTTCGACAGCTCTGTAGAACGCGGCGAACCAGCAACATTCGGCGTAACTCAAGTTATTGCAGGCTGGACAGAAGCCCTCCAAATGATGCCAACGGGCTCAAAATGGCGCTTGGTATTGCCACCTGAACTCGCTTACGGCGACGCAGGTGCTCCTCCGTCAATCCCTGGTGGCGCAGTATTGGTTTTCGAAGTACATCTTATCGATATCGTGTAATTCAGCAGTCGTCGATTGCTGGAGAAATTACCGGGCAAATAGCCACTGCAGCCCGGTAATTTTTACTTCCCGTACCAAGAATCGAACAACCCGATATCCGCCCATATCGATCGTACTACGTAACTAATGCGCTTGTACTATAAAAAAAGCGGATTTTAATACCCGATTTGTCTGAATAGCTTCTATATCACATTAAATGTGTTAAATTGATCATTAAAATAAAAAAAAGAAGCTAAGGAAGCCATTATGTCAATAACAAGATTCCTGTGCCCTCTGATTTGTACATTCGCAATTGTTAGCTGTAAATCCGTCGATGTTGAACCGACGGTGCCTACGGATGACAACGCGGCTCGTCAGACCGAGAAACCCGCCGAATCAACATCAGAAAGCGTCTCAAAGCAGGAACCCAGCGACGTAGCTGCAACGGAAGCGGCCAAACAAGACTCCCTCAAACAAACGAAAGCTGCTGAAGCTGAAGCCGCCAAAGCCAAGGCTGCGGAAGAAGCCCACTTGGCCGCAGAAGCTGCTGCAGTTGTCGAAGCAAGACGCGCGGCTGAAGCAAAAGCAGCTGAAGCGGAAGAACAAGCGCGTATTGCAGCCGAATCTGAAGCTGCCGAGGCCCAAGAACAAGCACGCTTGGCAAACGAAGCCCAAGCCGTCGAGCAGGCACGCATCGCTGCAGAAGCAACAGCTGCGGAAGAAGCGCGTCTTGCTACAGAAGCAAAAGCCGTCGAAGCGCAAAAAGCTGAACAAGCACGAATGGCAGCAGAAGCCAAAAAAGCAGAGCAAGCTCGTATCGCTGCTCAGGCCAAAAGGGCTGAACAAGCGCGCAAAGCTGCCGAGCAAGCGAAATTAGCTGCCGCCGCATCAGCCGCCGCCGTAGCGAGTGCAGCAGCAATCAGCGATTATATGCCCGCCATAGACTACACCGGCAAACAACTCGGACAGAACGGCCTCACCCCCCTTGGTGCAGACGCCAGCGGTAATGCCGATGGCTCGATCCCTGCATGGACGGGCTCCATGCAAGGCGTTCCAGCCGGCTTCGCGTACACGCAGAGCGGTGATATTCGCCCTGACCCGTACGGCAACGAAGAGCCGCTACTTACCATCCACTCAGATAACCTGAACGAACATAAAAACCGTTTGAGTGAAGGTCAAATCGAGCTCTTCAAAAAATATCCAGATAGCTTTTATATTCACGTATACCCATCTCACCGCGATGGACGCTACAACTCATTGTGGGAAAAACGTACCGCCTTTAATAACGAAAACACCAAGTTGGTTAATGGCGTTGATGGATTGCGCAACTACACCGGCGGCATTCCCTTCCCGACGCCAGAAAATGGTGCTGAAGTTTTGTGGAACGCTCGTGTTGCCCACCCACAAGCAACCATTATGGGTGTACTCGACGACATCGCCGTATACCTGAACGGCAACAAGCAGGAACGTCGACAAGTTTATACCACCGAGTTCCCATTCTCGTCGCCCAGTAACCCAGTGGGTAAAGTGGATGAAGAAATTGGCATTAATGCTGGCCTAGTGCACATCACGCTAGAAAAGCCCGAGCGTCAAAAAGGCCAAATGACCGTTGTTCACGAAGCCTTAGATCAAGTCACCCACGACCGCAAAGCGTGGGTTTATGTTCCCGGTTCGCGCCGAGTAAGACGCGCACCGACTGTTGGCCATGACACACCCGATGGCCCAGGTGGATTGGTAACAATCGATGATTCATTAGGTTTCAACGGCGCCATGGATCGCTACGAATGGAACTTGCTAGGCCGCAAAGAGGTTTACATCCCCTACCATACTTACAAGTTTGATTCGCCAGATGTCGACTACGAAACATTACTGGAAAGCGGACACGCAAACCCTGAATTCATGCGTTATGAACTTCACCGCGTCTGGGTTGTTGAAGCAAATCTGAAAGCCGATGCGCGTCATGTATACGCAAAACGTCGTTTCTATATCGACGAAGATAGCTGGCACATCACATTGCTTGAAAGCTATGACGGCCGTGGCGATTTATGGCGTGTCGGTATTTTGAATACTGTCTACGACTTCGCCGTCAAAGGCTACGTTGCTCGCGCACAGATGTTCCATGACCTTCAGTCTGGCGGCTATATCAGCTTGCGCATGATCAACGAAACATCACCTTCAAATCTAATGGGTCAGCCAAAGGGCGAGCGTTATTATTCTCCTGCCAACCTTCGAAAACTGGGCACTCGCTAAGACCCACTTAGCATTGCTGAATACAAGGCCGCTATATGCGGCCTTTTTTCTGCGCCGGATTCGCTATCGCATGTTTCCAGATGCACTTACCCCCTTCCTTCTCGCCCAATCTCTGACGCGCCTCTATCAGAGCGCTTTCACCGAAGCCACTATGACTTCGATTAACCGTTTTTATCCTTCGGCGATATGCTCTGTTGCTCTATAATCGACAGCTGCAGCACTAATATGTACCTACAACAAGCACCAAACCATGGGCTCGCAAGCCTATCACCCCGTTTCTAATGAGCCCTCTGTCGAGCCATACGAACATCACACCATGAGCTACCCCGTTACAGAAGGATTTATCCTTACCGCCTGGTGTCGTGATCATCAAGATTCTATGCAGATGGAGATTTGGGTAAAAACCGATGATGGCGCTGTTAAATTGATCATCGATGATCAACGCCCGTGCTTTTTTATTCGCGCTACCGATCTCTTACGCACTCGACTTGCTCTGAGAGGGTTAGGCAACAACGTTGAATTTCGCCCTGTTGCCCTAAAAACATTTCAGCAACAAGATGTGGTCTGCTGTTATACCGATACACTGTCGGATTTTTTTGAAGCTCGAAAATGCTTAGCTGCAATTCACATTGAACGCTTCGAAGATGACATTCAAACCCAAGATCGATACCTAATGGAACGCTTTATTTGCGGCAGCCTTGCATTCACCGGAGAGGCCCCTCCTACATCCAACCACCCCTGGGAAGTTATCGAACACGCAAAAACACGTCCTGCAGATAAACGACCGCAGATGTCATGGCTTAGTCTGGATATTGAATGCAGCACCAAAGGCGAATTATTTTCTGTCGGTTTATACCGTGCTCAAAGCGAAGAAGCGCCAGATGAGTATCGTCAGGTCATCATGATTGGCGAGCCAGAGTCAGGCCCCGAATGGATTACCTGGGTCGACGACGAGTCGACACTACTACAAACACTGTGCGAAGCCATTAATGCCGACGACCCAGATCTTATCATCGGCTGGAACGTCATCAATTTCGATTTTAGGCTATTGATCAAGCGGGCAACACTCCACGACTTACCTCTGGATATTGGCCGAGACGGCTCACCGGCACAGTGGCGAGATAGCCGCAACGACAGTAAACAAGGCTTTATCGACATTGCCGGGCGCAAAGTTATCGATGGCATACACGCACTCAAATCAGAAACCTATCATTTCCAGAGCTTTTCACTAGAAAACGTTGCCAGAGAACTTTTGGGCATCGGCAAGAAAATCGAAAACCCGCATGATCGATTAGCGGAGATTGTGCATGACTTTCACCACAACAAGATAAAACTGTCAGAGTACAATCTGCAGGATTGCATTCTTGTCGACAAGATATTCCGGAAAACACGAATACTGGATTTCCTGATGTTCCGCTACCAGCTCACCGGCCTACCGCTCGACAAACAAGGAGGCTCTGTCGCCGCATTTACGAATTTGTATTTACCACTATTGCATCGTGCAGGCTATGTATCACCTAACCTACCTGCCAACGGCGGACTAGCAAGCCCTGGCGGCTATGTGATGGATTCGCGCCCCGGGCTGTATGATCATGTATTGGTACTGGATTACAAGAGCCTGTATCCATCGATCATTCGCACCTTCAAAGTCGACCCAATGGGTTTGATCGAAGGCCTAAAACACCCCGAAAACGCCATCGAAGGCTTCAACGGCGCGATGTTCTCAAGAGACAAACATTATCTTCCGTCACTCGTTGAGCGCTTAGGGGAAGAACGCGATCAAGCCAAAAAAGATGGCGATAAGGAACGTTCACAAGCCATCAAAATTTTCATGAGCTCCTTTTATGGCGTCCTCGGCTCCGGTGGTTGCCGTTTCTACGATCGCCGCTTATCGAGCTCAATTACGCTTCGCGGCCACGAAATTATGCAAACAACCCGCCAATGGATTGAGCAAGAAGGCTACCAAGTCATCTATGGCGACACTGATTCAACTTTTGTTTGGGTTGGCGACGCAGCTACAAATGAGCAGGATATCGCTAACATCGGGACGCAGTTACAAAACATCATTAACGAACGATGGCGCCGTCTTCTGAAAAACGAAAAAAATCTCGAAAGCCATCTGGAAATCGAGTTTGAGTCGCACTACCACCGCTTTTTTATGCCTACTATCCGCAATTCAGAACAAGGCAGTAAAAAGCGCTATGCGGGGCTTATTCGCGATACCAACGGCGGCCATCAGATGATTTTCAAGGGCTTAGAAAACGCACGCACTGATTGGACACAGCTAGCGCGTGAATTTCAGGCTGAGCTCTATGAAACAATCTTTCTTGAGCAAGACCCAGTGCCATTAATCGTAACGTGCGTGGAAAACACACTTGCAGGCGCGAACGATGAAAAACTGATTTACCACAAACGTTTGCGGCGCCCCGCTCTCGAGTACACTAAAAGCATTCCACCACATGTTCGAGCAGCATTAATAGCTGATGAAAAAAACCAAAGCCTAGACCGCCCGTATCAATACGATCAGAAGACGCTGGTCAGCTATGTTATGACTCTCAACGGCCCGCAGACCATCGACTACACAGAAGCTGATCTTGATTACACTCACTACCTAGAAAAGCAACTAAAGCCCGTAGCCGACGCTATTCTTCCCATTCTCGGCCTCGACTTTGATACAATCACAACTGACCAACTAAGCCTCTTTTAGCCCTCCCCTATGGCCAACCTGATACTTCTAAACAAACCTTTCAATGTGCTCAGTCAGTTTACCGACGACAATGGCCGCGATACGCTGAAAACCTATCTACCCAATCATCCAGGCTTTCACTCAGCCGGCCGTCTCGACTACGATTCTGAAGGCCTACTGGTACTCACGAATGACGGCCGCTTGCAACATTCGATCAGTGACCCAAAACACAAGCTAGAAAAAACCTATTGGGCACAGGTTGAAGGCGAAATCAGTGATGATGCGCTGAATGAGCTGCGTCGAGGCCTTGTTCTGAAAGATGGAAAAACTCGCCCTGCTAAAGCAATGCGTATCGACGAGCCTGCGATATGGCCAAGAAACCCACCAATTCGTGAACGCAAAGCGATTCCGACCAGCTGGGTGGAGTTAACGATTTCTGAAGGGCGTAATCGTCAGGTGAGACGCATGACAGCCGCAGTGGGGTTTCCGACATTACGGCTCATTCGAGCCGCTATCGGCGACTGGCGTATTGAAGATATCGCGCCCGGTGAATATCAACTGAAGACGGTTACCGTGCCGGAAGAGCCAGCGCCCAAAACACAAAATAAGAAACCGCAGCAAGGTCGACGCTCCCAAGGCGCTGATCGAAAGAATGGCGAAACGTCGAGCAAGAAGAAACAGAAAAGTCCGCCCCGCTCCCACCACACTAAAAAGGCACAACCAAAAAAAGGGCAACGCGGCCGCAAGTAGCCACGAATGCACTGATCACATCGCGTGATCATCAAAGATGGTGGCAACGATTTCAGTCACTACTCTTCAGTAGAAGATTGATCAATCAGGTGTAATTTGCTTCAAGGTGTTTTTTGAAACGATTAAACATCCATTGGTTACCCATTCGCATAAACGGCCCAAACAATGTCATTGTGACGTTACCAAATCCTTTCGCCGTCATCGCCATTGTCCAAACAACTTGGGTTTTACCGTTCGGCAACGGAGTAACCACATAATCTTCGCCAAAACTTTCTACCAAGCTTTGAGAACTATGTGTAAAACAAAATGCCATGCGTTTCGGGTAATCCCAGTCGATAAACACCTCATCACCCACAAGGCCTGCAATCATTGAAACGGTGCGGGTAGTGCCCAGCCCGAAAGGTTTGGGAGACGTCCATTCAACATTGGTGATTGGTGGCGCCCACTTCGGCCAAGCTTCAGCATCCTCAAAACAGGCGAACACCTGCTCGGGCGTTGCATCCACTTCAACGACCGCCTGATAACGATTTTTGGCCGTCTCAAAGTACGACATATCCACTTCTATACACTTGTGCATTATTACTTTCCTGAAACTCGTGGCCCAGAATTCACATTCCGAGCATCTGAAACGGCAGCATCAGCCGAAGAAAAATTTACCCACGGGGTTTTTATAAGTGAAATCGAGCACCTTGTTAAGACGTTTATAGCTTTTTTCATCATACGGATAGCCAACATCATGACCACCGTAACGCCCAAAGAGAATCGGTTGAGCATGACAGAAGGATCGCAATCCCTCATCACCACCACTATGACCAAAACCGGATTCCTTAACCCCACCAAACGGTGCTGAAGGTACACCAAATATCATACTGATGTCATTAACAGATACCGAACCGGTTTCCATACGTGCAGCAATGTTGCGGCCCTTTTGGATATCTTTGGTCCATACATTGCCGTGCAAGCCATAACAGGAGTCGTTAGCCTTAGCGATCGCCTCATCGATATTCTCTACCTTAATGATTGGCAAGATCGGCCCGAAGGTTTCTTTCTGGATTAGATCACAGGATTCATCCACGTTTGTCATAACGGTTGCCGGAAAGTACAACCCATCACGATCAGCCAAACGTTCGCCGCCGGTGTTGGCAACCGCACCACGTTCGATCGCATCAGCCACGTGAGATTCGATAATGGTCATCTGGCGATCCCAAAATACTGCGCCAAGATCTTCCTTGAAACCATGCTTCTGCCCCTGATTCAGGGATTTAGCCAACGCAACACATTTGCTTACAAACGCATCGTAGATGGCAGCTTCAACATAGATACGTTCAGTTCCGCAACAATAATGCCCGGTATTGACACAACTACCCCATACCGCGCCGTGCGCAGCATCATCAAGATCTGCATCTGCACATACGATCATGGCGTCTTTACCGCCGAGCTCCAAGGTATATGGAATCAGCTTTTCAATGCAATTGGTTGCCACTTTTTTGCCGGTGGCCACTGATCCGGTGAAACAAATTTTATCGACATCCGCAGACGTTAGTGCCGCTCCGGTCATACCGTCGCCAACAAGCACCTGACAAACGCCTTCAGGGAACCCGGCACGCTCGCATAAATCCTGCAAAATACCTGCAGAACGTGGCGTAATTTCAGAACCCTTTGCTACCACGGTATTACCGGCGAGTAGCGCCTGTATAACCGGATTTGCTGTTAGTACAAATGGGCCGTTCCAGGGCGAGATTACCCCGACAACACCTAAAGGTTTGTAGACAACTTCAACTTTTTTGGTGAACTTCAACAGCCCAGGTACCTTACGGCGCTTGGTCTTGAGTAACTTTCGGGCTTGTTTGGTGTAGAACGTAATAAAATCGCACACGGCCAGCACTTCAAAAACAAATGCATCTTGCAGCGGCTTGCCGGTTTCACCGATAACCGTTTGCACAATCTCATCACGGCTCTCCATGATGACATCACGCAAGCGCAGTAAATAGCTAACACGGTTCTCAACGGTCAAAGCACCCCAATTTTTTTGGGCTTCACGTGCTTTAGCAACGGCTTCTTCTACATCTGCAGGCGTAGCGACAGGTAATTCATACAAAAAACTATGATCGGCCGGGTTGTGCAATTGAAGAACAGATTGCGTGCTGCCTTCTGCGGTATGTTGAGTAACGATAGCCATGAAAAATGCTGATTCCTAAATATGATAAAAGTATACTTTGGGTCTACATTTAAACTAATTCAAAAAGAGACCGTTAGTCTACTATTTTTTCTTAAAAATCATTCATGGTTTGCCGTTGCGCATACCGCCCGTCCCTTTACAATGCTCTGCCATGAACACACAACACACTGCCACTTCTGATTCAAAACCCGACAAAGGTTCTCGCCGCGAGGAACGTAAGGTTGAAATCCGCCAGCGTATTATCGAATCATGCTTGCAAATGATGGGGCAGAAACACTTCCAAGAAATCACTATCAAAGATATTTGCGACCAGGCACAGGTGGCTCGTCGTACGCTCTACAGTTATTTCGCCAGTAAAGAAGCACTACTTGATGAAGTAAGTCATTCAGTACTGTACGCTGGCACGATTGATTCGTTCAGCGATGCGACCCAGTTATTCGAAGGTACGGCAGATCGATTAGATGCCGCGTTTGGCAACGTTGGAAAACCAATGGAGTTGTATCAGGGCGAAAGTATCCAAGTGTTTATTCAGTTGATCCAGAATCTTACCTTACGTATATCCGCTAATACTGCGCTACTTCAATCGTTTCACAAAGCAGCACTGGATTTTTTCGAAGCGTGCTTAGCTAACGAGGATACTCGTGATCATCTGGATCCACATATGATTGCAGATCTAACAGTAAACGCGTTGGTTGGTATCATCATGAGCTGGGTGAATGATCAAAATTACCCGGCGCAACAGCGCATTAATGATCTGAAAGAACACATTGCCTCAGTGATATTGCTGACACCTAAAAACACGAGCGTTAATCGCTAAAACGCCCTTTTCAAGATCCCTACGATGCAAACACTATCCAACAAACTCATTACCGTCATAGCCCTGCTGATGTTATCGGGCTGCTCTTCGACTATTTATAAATACGCTGATACACAGGCACTATCATCGCCACTCGTGCGGAATCACGGTGTTCTGATTACCATTCCAGCCGATGGCCAGTTTAAAGATATTGTATACGAAGATTCCGGTTTAGTGACCGCAGAGATGCTGCGCAAAGCGTTTCTGCAATTTAGCCCACGCGTTGATATCGCAGCCAATTGTGAATCCACAGGATGTATGGAATACCTTTCTGGAAAACACTACCGCTATCTCGTGGTACCGGAGGTAGTTAATTGGGAAAATCGAATCTTCGAGTGGTCAACCAGCCCCGACCGCGTCAAGATCATGGTAACAACCTACGATGTTCTAACGGGTGAGAAAATTTCAAACGGCATCTTTTATGGCAAGTTCTCGAGTGTATTTCCCCTTATCACCTCACCCTTTAACAATCATAAGCCTCATGAGTTGTTAGAAACCCCGTCAGCGGTTTACGTCAGTAAACTCTACAGATGAATTGGGTTAACTACGACGCTGCAACGGCAACCAACGCGTAATTGACACGGGCATCGATTCGCTCCACGGGTATATCCCCAGTATCTGCCGTTGCTTCAATGTCAGCACAATCGTGTAACCCACCATACTGATCGCCGTCGCCAGTGCCGCGCCATTCATACCAAACGCCGGAATAAAAACGATATTCAAACAAACATTGGTTAAGATACACAACGCTAACGACACCATCACAAATCGTTCATGGCCGACGTATTTCAGCCAATCCGCCGACATACCTAAAACGGTGAATGGCACGTAGCCAACCAATAAAATCATCAATGCTGTAAATGCTGCATCATGCCCATCGCCATAGAGCAATAAGATCTCCTCGCCCATGACGATACAAATAATGGCCAACACGGTTGAAAAACTAATCAGCTGCTGAAAACCGCGCCGATTCAGAAAAACTGTCGCCTCACGCCCGAGACTCCAAGCCTCTAACATATACGGTATACAAGCTCGGGCCACGGCCATTTTCAATAAGTAATAGAAATTAACGGTAGTTACCGCTGCGGCAAAATGCCCAACCTGAGTCTCATTGCCTAAAATCTCTAGCATGTAGATATCGACCTGACTGATCGCGATCTGCAATGCAGATATAAACATCATTGGCAGCGCCACCACCAACCAAACCTTCGTTTGACGAGAATGTGGCGCACGTTGCACACGCATCAGGCGTAGCCGAAATACAAAGAACACTTGCAGCACAGCAACGCCCAGTGCTGCCGACATCGTTGCCAATACTGCAGTAAATTCCGTCAACGCATTTAGGTATTCCTGCAGGAATACACAAAAACCAAATTGCAGGGTCGGAAACAATAACATCCAAGGCAAATACGCGAGGTCGGATCGCTTAGCCGTTTGCAACACTCCCGATAACAATAGCGTCAACGCACCAAACGGAATACTAAAAGCCATCACCATCAACGGATGTAGTTCTGCTTCCATAAAATGCCAATGCATTAGGCTGCCCAGCCAAATCAACAGCGCCAAGAAGCTTGAACAAAGCAAAATCAATAGCGTAAAGGTCCGCACGAATTCCCAGATGACATCGGACTTCCCTTCCGCCATTGGCTTTCCCAAAAACCGAATTGCAGCGCCGCCCCCACCTAACATAGCAATCATGGCGCCGAGATTAAAAAATGCTTCAGCGACTTTGAAATCACCATAGTCATGGTCATGCAGTTGATTGGCCAGATACATGTTAAAAAAAACGGCGATAAAGAAACCGCTGACGGCCAGAAACAAGAGAAATCGGGCCTTACTGGTGAGTTGGCGTCCATCCATAATTGCAAATCTCGCAGCGGCTACTGCCGTGAAGAACCGCGAAAAAGGTGAGTGTCAGAATCGTCTGAATCGCTAAAACATCAGAGTGTTTTAAAAATAGTCGCGCTCAGAGAGTTGCGCCATACACACCTAAACCGATCGTCTGGAAGCAGCAAAGGTACGTTTTTACACCAAATACCCAGCCGACAGCGCCCATTAAAGCACTAACTTTAGTCGCCAAAATTGCGTCAAACGCTTGCGGGCCGTATAATTCGCCGATTGCGAAAAGAGTCTATCTATGAGTTGGCCTCCACATATCACCGTTGCATCCATCATCTGCAAAGATGATAAATTTTTACTCGTTGAAGAAGAGAAAAACGGTAAGTTGGTATTTAACCAACCTGCCGGGCATCTTGAACCCGGTGAAACACTGGAGCAGGCCGCAATCCGTGAAACGCAGGAAGAATCTGGCTGGACGGTCAAACTCACACACGTACTGGGCGTATATCGATATACCGCGCCCAATGGCACCATTTATTATCGCCATGCATACATCGCAGACACCGTCAGCCACGATCCAAATGCCACACTCGATGACGGCATTCAACAGGCTGTTTGGTTAACGTATGACGAGCTGAAAGCGCAACCAGATAAACTTCGCAGTCCACTGGTTTTAAAGAACATTGACGATTACTTAGCGGGCAACCGCTACCCCCTGACCTTGATTAATGACCATGAGTAATGCAACCAAAACTGTTGTTGTCGGCATGTCCGGCGGCGTCGATTCTTCTGTATCTGCCCTGCTATTGAAACAACAGGGATACCAGGTTGAAGGTCTCTTCATGAAAAACTGGGATGAAGACGACGGTACTGAATACTGCACCGCGAAAGATGATCTTGCTGATGCGCAAGCCGTTGCGGATAAAATCGGCATTAAACTGCATACCGCGAATTTTGCCGCCGAATACTGGGATAACGTCTTTGAGCACTTCTTAACCGAATATAAAGCTGGCAGAACACCGAATCCGGACATCCTGTGTAACAAGGAAATCAAATTTAAAGCGTTTCTGGAATATGCCGTGCACCTCGGTGCAGATTACATCGCAACCGGTCATTACGTGCGCAAGCGCGACACCGACAATGGCTTGGCTGAACTTCTCAAAGGGCTGGACGGCAACAAAGATCAGAGTTACTTCCTGCACGCCGTTGCAGGCGAACAGATCGCCAAGACCCTATTTCCGGTCGGCGAAATTGAGAAGCCGGAAGTGCGCCGTATCGCGGAAGAAAATGATCTAATCACTGCGGACAAAAAAGACAGCACGGGCATCTGTTTTATCGGCGAACGTCGTTTTAAAGACTTTCTCGAACAGTACATTCCTGCCCAACCCGGCGATATCGTCAGCAGTGAAGGCGAAGTAATCGGTCGTCACAGTGGTTTGATGTTCCATACTTTGGGGCAACGCCAGGGCTTAGGCATCGGTGGCTTGCAAAATCATTCCGAAGAACCTTGGTATGTGGTCGACAAAGACCTTGTCAATAATCAGCTCGTCGTTGGCCAAGGTAACCAGCATCCTCAGCTGTTTACGAATGCGCTCAGCATTCGTAACGTCGATTGGGTAGCCGGGCAACCACCGCACAACACGCGGTTAATGGCCAAAACACGCTATCGTCAAGCGGATCAAGCCTGCGAGCTTATCGCGAACGCCGATAACAACGGCTGGATTGTTCAATTCGATCAACCTCAACGAGCGGTAACACCCGGGCAATCTGTCGTGTTTTATGACGGCGATATTTGTCTTGGTGGTGGCGTGATCGAAAAGCGCTTCGACAGAAACGCTGGTACCAACACCCTCTCCCAGGAACAAGCGGCAGGATAATCCTTGAGCGAGCAAAGAGAACAACGTACCCAAGATCGTACGCTGGCACTTGCCGGCATTTTCCAAGCCTGCAAATTGGTCATTGATCTGGCAAACGAAGGTAAGTGTGACGAAGGCGCGTACCTAGCCAGCCTAGAGAGTCTATTTGCTCTCAATCCAGCATCAACACTGGATGTATATGGCGGCCACCTGGTTAATGTGCAAGTTGGCCTCGAACAACTGGCAGAAATCAGCGGCAAAAATAATCCGAACAATTTTAATGACCTAGCAAAATACGTACTGAGCATCATTGCCCTCTACCGGCAAGCCCGTAAAAACAAAGAAATGATGCAAGTCGTTCGTTCTCGCCTGGAACATATGCACTACAAAAAAGTGCATTTTACCGACGACACCGGTGACATTACCAAGAGCTTATCCGGTTTATACCAGGATACCCTCAGCAAGATGAAATTCCGTATCCAGGTTACTGGCAACATGCAGCACTTAACCAACCCCGCAGTCAGTGATAAAATTCGCACCCTGCTTTTTGCGGCGTTCCGTTCTGCCATGCTTTGGCACCAACTCGGTGGATCCAAATGGCAGTTAGTACTTGGCCGGGGCGAGATTCAAGTAGTCAGCACTGAATTATTGAATGAAACCTCTCCCTATCGCCACCATGATGACCCTCAGGATTAAATGGCCGCACGCAAAGGCACATGAACCTGATCAAACATGATTGCGTATGCACTGCATACAGAATCCAAGATAAACAGTGACCCCAAGTGTCACTGAAATTACTTACGCTATTGAACTGAAAGGTATCCACATCCATGAGTCTCACATCTTTGAATGCCATCTCCCCTGTTGACGGCCGCTACGGCAGCAAAACGGAAAAACTGCGTGAGATTTTCAGTGAATACGGCCTGATCAAATTTCGCGTACAAGTTGAAGTTCGTTGGTTACAGCAACTGGCAAACCACCCTCAGATCGAAGAAATTAAACCGTTTTCTGCAGAAGCTAACCAGTTTTTAGAAGACCTTCTGAACAACTTTGGTGAAGAACAAGCCGGACGCATCAAAGACATCGAACGTACTACAAATCACGATGTGAAAGCGGTTGAATACTTCCTTAAAGAAAGCATCCAAGAAAACGCAGAACTTCAAGCTGTCAGCGAGTTCATTCACTTCGCATGTACCTCAGAAGACATCAACAACCTGTCGCACGCTTTGATGTTGAAAAACGGACGTGAAGCAATGCAGGCCGACATGCACGATGTTACCAACCGCCTTGAAGTATTGGCATTGGAGCTCGCTGAGCAGCCTATGTTGTCACGTACTCATGGCCAAACTGCCAGCCCAACCACCGTCGGCAAAGAATTCGCGAATGTCGTTTACCGCCTGCGTCGCCAACTGAAGCAAATCGATAATGTTGAGATTCTCGGCAAAATCAACGGTGCTGTTGGTAACTACAACGCTCACCTGAGCGCTTATGGTGATATCGATTGGGAAGCCAATGCCAAAGAATTTATCGAAGGTCTTGGATTGCAGCTGAATCCATACACCACTCAGATCGAACCACACGATTACATTGCTGAATTGTACGACGCTTACTGCCGTTTCAATACCATTCTGATCGATCTTGACCGTGATATCTGGGCGTATATTTCGAACGCCTATTTCAAGCAAAAAACCATCGCTGGCGAAGTTGGCTCGTCAACTATGCCGCACAAAGTTAATCCAATCGACTTTGAAAACTCTGAAGGTAACCTCGGCATCGCTAACGCGATCATGCAGCACCTCTCAGCTAAACTGCCAATCTCACGCTGGCAGCGCGATCTAACAGACTCCACAGTACTGCGTAACATGGGTGTTGGCCTTGGCTACAGCCTGATCGCATATCAAGCAACACTTAAAGGCTTAAACAAGCTGGAAGTGAATCCAACAGCGTTGAACAACGACTTGAACGCGGCTTGGGAAGTACTCGCTGAACCGATCCAAACGGTAATGCGTCGTTATGCCATCGCTGAACCTTACGAGAAGCTCAAGGCATTCACACGTGGCAAGGTAATGACTCAGGCAATGATGACAGACTTTATCAACTCGCTGGAACTTCCTGAACAAGCCAAAGCCGAACTATTAGCGATGACGCCAGCCAGCTATATCGGTAACGCCATTGACCAAGCCAAGGCCATCAAAGAGGCCTGATACGGCTAACCTGATCGTGTTACGACACGGTTAGATTGTTAATCCCTGATGGCTTGATCGTCATCAGGGAAACCCCGTCAGGTGCTGCTATGCTGTAGTTCCAAACTGGAGCGCCGAACGCTTCGACAACGGAATTACTGGGGTGGTTTACGCCCCTAAAGCATCGAGAAAGCGCATTTTCAGGCGCGTTTTGACGCAAAATTTCCAAGCACAATTGTTTTTTAATGATGTCATTACGAGACGGTTGTCATCACTGAAAATGGCTGGAGTACGCTCATGACTGGTTTTTGCTTAAACAATTTCGACGAGACTTCATTTCTCAAAGAGCACTGGCAAAAACAGCCATTACTGCTGAATGAAGCCATCGCTGACTTTACCTCACCTATTTCATCCGATGAACTCGCCGGCTTGGCACTTGAAGAGTTTATTGAATCGCGCATTATTTTTCTTAACGATGATGGCGAATATGATGTTTTACACGGCCCATTCGAAGCCAAAGATTACCAACAACTTGAAGGTAAACAATGGACGTTATTGGTTCAGGCTGTTGATCACTACGTCGAAGAAATCGAAGAACTGAAATCGTTGTTTCGTTTTATCCCGGATTGGCGTCTCGACGATATTATGATCAGCTTCGCACCCACTGGCGGAGGCGTCGGCCCGCATTTTGATCAATACGATGTATTCCTGCTACAAGCGCAAGGCAAACGCCTATGGAAGCTTGGCCAACACTGCGACGACAATACGCCACTAGCTGATAACCCGGACGTACAGATTCTGGAATCCTTCGAGACTGAAAACGAATTTGTTCTGGAGCCGGGCGACGTGCTATACGTGCCTCCGGGGAAAGCCCATTGGGGCCTGGCAGAAACTGACGACTGTATTACCATCAGTATCGGATTTCGCGCACCTAGCCTCGAAGAACTCATCGCTAATTTGTGTGACGATGTTGCCAGCCGCCTGCCCGATAGTATTCGTTACCAAGACAATGATCTGGGCGCACAAGCTGAAGGCGGACACCCTACCGAAATTACACAAGCAACAATCAACCGTATTAAGCAGGTTGTTGCCGAACAGTTATTGGATGATCAACGCATCGCCGAGAGCTTTGCTGGTTTGATGACACAAACCAAATATGGCGATCTCGAAGCTGATGACGAAATGACTCAGGTACTGCGCAAGAATCCCGAAAGCCGGATGGCCTATTATGTGAAAGACGACAACCTGATGGTTTTCGCCAACGGTTATTGCAGTGAAATCACGGTAAACCACCTAGAATTCATTCAAGGAATCGCCGATAGCCACTATGTTGAACTCGATGGCCTGAACGACGATCAAACAGCTATTGTTGAAGAATTATTTGATCTTGGTTTTTACCTATCTTGCGACGCCGACTTCGGCGACTGATCTTTCGAACGAGTTTGAGGCTGCTGATGACAATCACCCCCGCCATCAAAGTGATTCACACCAACTGGCAAATCCACAGTGAGGTGCTGCACAAGATTCGGACGGCTGTTTTTGTTGAAGAGCAAAACATCCACCCGGATCTGGAGTGGGACGAATTCGACGCATCAGCAACTCACTTTATTGTCTTCGTTGACGATGCACCGGCAGGCTGCGCACGCCTGAAAATCGATCATGACGTCGGTCGAATTGGGCGTATGGCGGTTTTAGATGCATTTCGCGGAGCCGGCTTGGCATCACTATTGATGACCGACGTTATTGCCTACGCCAGTGCCCAATCACTGACCCGCCTTGAGTTGGACGCACAAACTTATGTTCGCAAGTTGTATGAGAACACTGGCTTCAGCCAATGCGGTGACGAGTTTATTGAAGATGGCACAGATATTCCGCACATTCCGATGCAAATGCGGCTAGAGCCTGTCGCCGCAGTTTAACGTTTTTCCGCTTCCTTTTTTATAGGTACTGCCGCCTCGTAGACACTGCGAGAAATGGCCCTCTGCTTCAGCCAACGAAGCCCCTCCCATGAGGTTTCTCGCATGGTGAAGTGTACGTCCCAAATAATTTATACCAATCATTGCCTCATATATTGCCGAAAATCAACAAAAACGTTAGGTTTAGTACACACCTTGTAAACGTCGGACCTATTCAATGCGCCTAGAAAACACTGTCAGCCTAGATACCCCAGAGCAACGTATCGAAAAACTGGTTGAGCTTGTTGGCCAGGCAACACGAACCATTCGGATACGTTCGGGCGCATTGGACCCGGAGTTATTTGATACCCGCGAATTCGCCGACTGCCTATCAACATTTGCGCGCAGTTCACGCGCTGCAGCAGTTCATATCATGGTCGACGATCCGGGTAGAATCCTTTCGCGCGGCCATCGAATACTCGAATTATCTCGACGACTTAACGATAAAATTCAGTTTCGTACCTATTACGATGAGCCCGATATCGAACGCGACTCAATGATATTAATTGACCGCCGAGGTTTGATGCTAGCACCGGTTGATAGCAAGACGACTGCATTATCTTCTCTGACTGATGCGGTAAATACCATTAACCAGGTCGATATCTTCGATCACCATTGGCAAATGTCCTCACCATCAACACAACTGCGGCAACTCTCCATCTAACGCGCCTATTAGCAAGGCATCCTCCATCTATATCGTTGCCTACATCGGTGCAAGATCCTCTGCGATGCATTGCACTAAATGCGAAAAACGCACATACCCTCTTTGTCTTCTCCGCTACAATAGCCGGATATCTATACGTTGATGTTTCATCATCAATCACTGGCGTATAACGAATTGACCAATATTCAGCGACAACGATAAGCCAATGCGATTCAAGGACATTATGTTGAACATGGAACCTCTGTTGAAAACGACAAAAACCTCCGGCCACCCCATTCGCATCTTGACCGTGTTAGCAATGCTCAGCATGGTAGTTGCTTGTTCCGATCAAGCCGGCAACAGCAACAGCCGAGTCGACAACGCACATTCGCCATCAGATGAGCAAGCGGCAACTCCCGCACAGAATACGCCATCATCAGTGATCATCAGCCCGGCAACTGAAGCACCCACACTCACTGCTTGGGATCAGGTGATCGACAAACCACCTGCCCGCTGGGTCAGCGCCGTGGGGCCCGTTAATATTGGTTTTTCACAAAATTTACGTGGCGAGAATGCACTCAATCAACCGATTGATGGCGCATTATCGATAATGCCAAAAGTCCCGGCAGATGTTTATTTCAGCGCCGACAATCAGCTGCAAATACAATTTCACCAACCACTACAGCCGGCAACGCAATATACCTTGCAACTAGAGCCTGCAAGCCTTGCCGGCGTCGATCCGTCACTGACCCCAATGGCGTTTACCATCGAGCCCTACCGGCAAGATTTCAGTGTGCAGACCGCGGGCGTCACCATCGACAACAGTGGCCAAGCGGAAATCAACGGAACCCTTGAATTAAATGACGCAGTGGCTGAAGAAACCATTCGCAAAGTCCTGAACGCCCGCATCGATAAACAACCCGTAACTATCAATTTTGAGCAAACCTCCCCACTCAAATGGGCCTTTACTATCAAGGGTATCCAGCAAGGTAGAAAGGAGACCAACGTACTGCTCAGTTGGAACGGCAAAGAGCTGAATGTCGATAAACAGGGAGCCACCACTATCCTGATTCCGGCAAAGATGGCATTCGATGTGCTCTCGATTGTTGCCCGTCAGGAAGGCAAACAAGAGATTGTTGTTCGTTTTTCCCAACCGTTGGCAAATCAGTCACTGAATGGCCTTGTTAGCATAAACGGCAAAGAACCGCAGCGCACCCGCATCAACGGAAACGAACTGAAGGTTTATCCCACCAAAGCACTGTCGGGCGATGTCACACTCACACTGGAATCCGGCATCAAGGCAGCAAACAATAAACGACTAAGTGACAATGTTGAAAAAACACTGACATTCCTAACCCACCTGCCGGGCGTTAAATTCGCTGATAACACCTACATTCTGCCATCGGGCAGTAATCGTATTCCGATTAAGGCGGTCAATGTCGATTCCGTGCAAATTACTGCATACAAATTGCCACGTAACAACCTCGGTGATTTTTTGCGTTACAACAGCATTGATCGTAGCTATCTCGACAATAACAGCACAGTCACCCTGTGGCGTAAAACCTATAGTTTGCCGGAACCTGCCAACGACCAATGGAAAACCTTTCAGCTCGAGCTAATGGATTTAGCCAAAGACGGCAACAATGATGTGATCGCTCTACAGCTGAGTATCGACGCAGGCAATACCACATTGACGTGCAACAGTGATGCAGCACCGATATCCGATGCACTACCAACACCGGATTGGCAAACCGACAACGACAATCAGCCAAGCTGGGTGAGCAAATACTATGAGTCTCAGGGCTACTACAATTGGCGCGATCGCCGAGACCCCTGCAAAAACGCGTACTATCAAGCCAATAACGATGGTCTCGCAAAATCTGTGCGTTATTTCCTACCGTCAGATCTTGGCATCATTGCCAAAATGGCCGCTGATCACAGCATGCGCATCACCATTACCAACCTGAAAACCAGTGACCCTATCGATAAGGCATCGGTGGTTTTATACGACAATCAGAATCAACAAATCGGCGAAACACAAACTAATGCAGAAGGCTTTGCCAACATTACACCCGCACAGCCACCCGCATACATGATCGTTGAGAGCGGCAAAACCCTCGGGTTTTTAAGGGTTAATCGCAACGACGCGCTTTCGACCAATAATTTTGATGTCGGCGGTAAGGCCGTTAGCGGCACCATCAAGGGGTTTTTCTATGCAGAACGCGGTGTATGGCGTCCTGGCGATGCTATTCACCTGAATTTTATCGTTGAAGATAAATCCGGTCGCTTCGATCCGTCACACCCTCTGACAGTCGATTTCTTCGATCCAAAAGGCACTAAAGTTGCCCAGCAAACACAAGCCCGTCCGGTCGGCGGCATTTATGCGTTTACCTTAAAAACCGCTGAATCCGCACCAACAGGCAACTGGCGAGCAGTCATTCGTTATGGCGGCAACTATTTCTCGAAGGTCATTCCAGTCGAAACTATCGTGCCTAATCGGCTAAAGATGGCGTTGGAATTCTCCGAAACGCCAATCATTGCTAGCAAACAACCCACAGACGTTTCGCTCAGTGCAAGCTGGCTCAACGGTGCGACGGCAAAGAACCTCAAAGCCGACATCAAATTGGTAGCGAATGCGACGAAAACTCGCTTTACCGGGTTTTCCCAATATTTGTTTGACGACCCGGCACGTACATTGAAAACCCGGCCGCAAGAAATATTCAACGGAAAACTCGATGCCAAAGGTGATGCCACCGCTCAACTCCCGAACCTAAGCAACAATGCGCCAGGCGCACTGGCTTTGACGTTTACAACACGCGTCTTTGAGAATAGCGGTGCGTTCTCGACACAATATCAAACCGTCAATTACCTACCCTATGACAACTGGGTGGGCATCAATGTGCCTAACGGCTCAGGCTGGGGTGGCGCGATTGGCCGCGACGATACTCTCGAAGTTGATTTTGTCACACTCACTCCGTCAGGCGAGCCGACATCCGGCCAAAACCTTGACCTTACTGTGTACAAACTGGGATGGTCTTGGTGGTGGGATTCTGCCGATAACGATTTAAGCCGTTATATCAGTGGCCGCCATAGCCAAGTAATGGCAAATAAAAAGCTCACAACCAACAACGATGGTCATGCAAACTGGCAACTACGTGGCGCTGATTTCGGCTGGGGACGTTACCTCATACGTGTCTGTGATAATACTTCCGGCCATTGCAGTGGAAAAATCGCCTATATTGGCTGGAGCTCCAATGCCGCCAATGAAAATGGCGCAGAATTCCTAACGCTAACCACTGAAAAATCCACCTGGGTGGCCGGCGAGACCGCACGTATCAAAGTACCAGAAATCGCACCAGCAGCGACTTCACCGACAGCGGCGCCTAACGATACATCAACAACTCAGTATCGCTGGTTACTCACTCTCGAAACTGCCAGTCGCGTTATTGATCAACGGTGGGTAACACCCGACAGCACGAATCATATTGATGTCGCCCTCACCGCTGACATGGCTCCCAATGTTTATGCACATTTGACATTAATCCAAGCGTTAGACAATAAACAAAACGATCGCCCCGTGCGTATGTACGGTATCGTGCCATTGCTCGTAGAAGATCCGCTTGCCCTTTTACAACCGGAGATCACAGCGCCAGAGTCGGTACGCCCGAACCAAACTCTGCGGGTACAGATAGGCGAAAAAAGTCATCGTCGCATGGCATACACACTCGCTGTCGTTGATGAAGGTTTACTCAGCATCACCAACTATCAAACGCCCGATCCTCACGGTACTTTCTTTAGTCGCGAGAAACTTGGCGTTTTAACCTGGGATCTTTACCAGTGGGTGTCTAGCGCCGTTCAAGGCCGCTTCTACCCCGCCATTCAAATCGGCGGCAGTGACAGTGGCGAAGATGACGAAGCACAAAGCCATCGACGCAGGTTCCCACCCGTTGTTCGCTTTATCGGGCCTTTTGAACTCGAAACAGGCGCTACGGCAAGCCATGAAATCGACATCCCTAACTATATGGGTGCAGTTCGTATCATGGTTGTTGCAGCTCACGACAACTTAAAAATCGGCGGTGAAGTACAGCAGGCGGCCTATGGTTCTGCCAGCCAGTCTGTCACAGTGAGTCAGCCACTCACCTTATTAACCACTCTACCACGTGTACTTGGCCCACAAGAGTCACTCGACGTACCGGTTACCGTATTCGCAAACGATGAAAAAGTACGCCGTGTTGACGTCACCAGCGAAACCAATAACTTGTTGAAACCCGTTACTGCCAATGCCGAAATAACCTTCAATGAACCCGGTGATAAAATCGCCGAGTTACGCTATCACGTTGCTGATCATGTCGGTCAGGCTCGGTTTGATGTAAAAGCAACAGCGGGCAACGGCGCCGGCCAAGAAACCGCATCGGATACTGTCTTTATCGACGTCCGCAGCGCTAACCAACCACAAACTCAGGTTCAATCCCAATGGCTGGAAGCTAAACAAACCACTGCCTTACAACTCACACCGATCGGCATCGCTGGTACCAATATCTCTCAGATTGGATTTTCACAACTGCCGAATATTGATTTGACGGAACAGCTAACTTATTTGATTGGTTATCCCCACGGTTGTATTGAGCAAACCACGTCGAAGGCCTTTCCACAGCTTTATTTAGGCCGTTTAACACCGCTTTCGGATGTGCAAAAAAGCGAGATCAGCGAAAATGTACGTGCAGCCATCGAAAAGCTTCATCGTTTTCAAAATACCGATGGCTCGTTTGATTATTGGCCTTGGGGCAACAGCTACAATCCATGGGCTAACACCTATGCGGGCCATTTTCTGATTGAGGCACGCAAAATGGGATTTGTAGTACCTCAGGCAATGCTTGCTAGTTGGCTTTCGAATCAACGAGATATTGCTAGTGGCGCGGGCAGCCGTGCTTACTACTTTGCCACCGACGCTTACACGCTATATGCACTGGCTTTGGCCGGTGAGCCTGATTTCGCAGCAATGAACCGTTTAAAGGCAAAAATGGAGCAATCTGCCAATAAAACGCCGGGCTACGCGCAGGCCCTGCTCGGTGCCGCTTACGCGACCGCTGGCGTCAAAGACACCGCAAAGGCATTAATTAAGCAAGCTCAATCACCGCGTCGCTTTACTGAGAAAGCAGCCTATACCTACGGGTCATCTCTGCGTAATCAGGCAATCACCGTCATTGCCCAGCAAGCCGCTGGCGACCATACCGCCGCACTGACATCCGCTCAGAAAATGGCAGAAGCCATGCAACCAGAACGCTGGTACTCCACTCAATCACGCGCATTTGCATTGATTGCGCTGGGTGAAATTGCTGAGGATCTTGGCAAGGCAAACGCACCAGTTAGCTACCGCATTAATGATGGCCAGTGGCAAACAACGGCCCTCAGTGGTGCATTCGCACGCATTGGCATTAGCCAACCAGGTCAGTTAAATGTTGAATTCCGTAATGACGGCACGACACCGGTTTTTGTTAGCCTAACTAACCAGGGCGTACCGGCAAACGGCAACGAAAAAGCCATTAGTGACAATCTAAAACTCGAGGTTACCTTTGCAGACAGCAATGGCAACCCAATCGATGTTAGCCGCCTTCAACAGGGTACTGATATCGTCGCAACCGTCACCGTCACCGCAACAAACAACACGCTGGAATACAATGACCTGGCGCTCATTACTGTCATGCCAAGTGGCTGGCAGATCAGCGATTCCCGACTCGATCAAAGCAAGATGCCTGATGGTGTGACCTACCAAGATATTCGTGATGACCGAGTATTAAGCTATTTCTCCCTGCTCAATAGTCGCTCTGACCGTCGCATTATTCGTCGCTCTATCACGTTGAGTTTCAACATTAACGCGTCGTTTAAAGGCCGCTTCTATTTGCCAACCTGGCAAGTAGGTGCCATGTATGACGACAACATTAAGGCCGCTACCAAGGGCCAATGGGTTGAAGTGATTGATGAAACCGTTGTCGATCGCCCTACGCCCAAACAATCGCCAACATCAGCTAATACCCAGTGATCCAGCTTTCGTTCAAGTTGGCGGAGGTTGATCAGCAGGGCTGTGGCTGTTGATCCATGAAAGAGTCACGTTTTTCATCACTGCGAGGGCTTTCTAACCGCTCAATTACATGCCTGTTGAGCGGCTTACTAGCCGCGATTGCTGTTATTTTTTATATCGCGCTGCAACCGATTCCCCATATTCGGCTTCAGCCTCCCGTCAGCCCGGTAATGCTAGATGTTGATGGCAAGCTGTTAGGCGCACGAGTCGCTAACGATGGGCAATGGCGTTTGCATCATGCTGACGCACTGCCCGATAAATACATCACGGCGTTATTAGCGTTTGAAGATCGCCGTTTCTATTGGCATCTAGGTGTTGATCCAATTGCCGTTATTCGAGCTGGCGTCCGCAATTGGCAACATGATGGCGTGGTTTCCGGTGCCAGCACCTTAACGATGCAACTCGCACGCCTGCTCAATCCTCAACATCGAAGAAACCTGCCGAACAAAGTTCGTGAAGCCGCGCTGGCGTTAAAACTTGAAACAACATTCAACAAACAAGAAATCCTTCAGATATACGCAAATTTAGCGCCATTTGGCGGTAACACTGTGGGTATTGCTTCGGCAACATGGCGCTATTTTTCTGTGCCTGTTGCGGATATCAGCTGGGCGCAAGCGGCGTTGCTTGCAGTGCTCCCCAAAAACCCCAGTGATCTGCGCTTGGGCAAAAATCGTGATCGACTCAAAGACCGACGCGACAATCTGCTCAGACGACTCTCAAAACAGCAAGTATTTGATCACGAAACATTGAAACTCGCCTTGCTTGAACCGCTGCCTAAGGCGCCGGCACCGATGCCAAATGCGGCACCACATTGGTTTACTCAACTGCAACAGCTTAATCCTGAGACCCGTGAACACCGTTCGACACTAAGAGCAGATTTACAACAACAGCTCACCACTATCACTGCATCTCACGTACGACGTATAGCGGAAGATGGCGCGAGCAATATTGCGGCTGTGGTCATCGATAACACAACACAATCAGTTGTTGCTTACGTTGGCAATCAAGCTGCGTCGGATTTGCGGCATCATGCAAAATACGTGGATATCGCAAACAGCCCGCGTTCATCAGGCAGCTTATTTAAGCCTTTCCTATACGCATTAATGCTGCAACAAGGTGATATCTTGCCGCCTTCATTGATCTTGGATATCCCAACCAACTATCGCGGCTACCAACCAGAGAATTATGATCACCACTTTCGTGGTGCGGTCAGTGCTGCTGAAACATTACGCCAATCTCTGAATGTCCCCAGTGTGCGTATGCTTCAGAAATACGGGGTTGAAGCATTCAAGCAAGATCTCGAATCCATGGGGTTAACCACCCTCTTTCGCCGAGCTGACGACTACGGTCTTTCACTGATTCTTGGCGGTGCGGAAGTTACACTACTTGAAATAACACATGTTTATAGTGGCCTACTCGAAAGCGCCGCTGGTCGTCAGTCAGCAGGTTCTGTATTGAAAGAAACCGGCGAGACAAAACCAAACCGGCGGGAAACATCCATTACTACAAAGCCTGAATCTCCATTTGTTATTCGCCAAGGAGCCGCGTGGCTAACACTACAAACCATGGCCGAACTAAACCGCCCGGATACTCAACGCCACTGGCGAGCATTTTCAAGTAGCCCATCCATAGCCTGGAAAACCGGCACCAGCTACGGACTACGCGATGCTTGGGCCATTGGCAGCAACAACGATTACACCGTTGGTATCTGGGCCGGCAATGCTAACGGTAGCGAAGGGATTCAACTGAGCGGAACACGCACCGCTGCGCCGGTTCTGCTGGATGTGTTTCGAGCGCTGCCAGCAGCAGCGTTGCCACCTCAACCAACTTTCGCGTTAAAATCGTACCGTGTTTGTGAGGCTGACGGCTATCTTGCTAACGCCGGATGCAAAACTGTAGAAACCTGGGGGCCAATAGACACTGATTTCACACGCCGGTCGCCGTGGCATTTCGAGGTTCATGTTGATGAAAATGGCATGCAGGTTCACGGTCACTGCGAGTCTCCGTTCAACATGACTCGTCACAGCGTGTTTCAGCTACCGCCGATCGCAAATTTCTATTATCAGCAAACCGCCACCAATATTTCACCGCCTCCGGCGATGCGATCAGATTGCAACCTTAATCCTGCCTCAATGGCTGATAAAGCACTGATGGAAATTGAGTATCCAACTGAGGGAGCGAATATCGCTCTTCCGGTTAAACTCGATGGAACACGCGCTCAACTGATCGTTAAAGCACGTCATAATCGTGCGAATAAAACGCTATTTTGGCACCTCGATCGCACCTATATCGGTAAAACTCGCCACGCCCATGAGCTGGCAATCGACGTTCGTATTGGTTGGCACAAGTTAATTTTGATCGATGGAGACGGTTATCAGCTTGAACGTTGGTTTAAGGTGCTTTAAGTTATCGCCTTCGTATAAGCGACACGGTAACCTGTGCTCGCCCAGTCAGTCACACACGACGTTTCTTTCCTGCCAATGTAAGTGAGTTTGTATGAAAACCGCATTAATCACCGGCGCATCATCCGGATTCGGTGAAGCTACCGCACGTCTTTTTGCCCGTCATGGTTATCGATTAATTTTGGTGGCTCGCCGTTTAGATCGGTTAAAGGTATTGGCAGAAACTCTCGATATGCCCTGCCATGTAGAAGCGTTGGATATGACGGATACGAGCGCTATTGACGCATTTGTTAATGGACTACCAGCAGAATGGTCGAATATCGACATATTGGTTAACAACGCAGGCTTGGCGTTGGGTACAGGCCCAGCTCAAGAAGCCGACCTCACTGATTGGCACACGATGATCAACACCAATATCACTGGTTTGGTCACGCTAACACACAAAATACTGCCAATCATGGTGAAACAGAATTCTGGCTCCATTATCAACGTCGGATCTATCGCCGGTAACTGGCCTTACCCTGGGGGCAACGTTTACTGTGGAACCAAAGCTTTTGTTCATCAATTTAGCAAGGCGTTGCGCGCAGATCTAGCTGGCACGGGCGTGCGTGTCAGCACCATCGAACCTGGATTGGCCGAAACCGAATTTTCAATCGTTCGAATGCATGGCGATAAACAAAAAGCGGATGGTTTGTATACCGATGCGCAACCTATCGTTGCAGAAGATATTGCTGATATGATTTTCTGGCTGGCGAATGTGCCACCTCACCTGAATGTTAACAATCTAGAGGTTATGCCTACAAGCCAAGCGTGGGGGCCACTAAACGTTGTCAAAAACAGCGATGCGGCAGACGATGCCTAATCAGTAAACGTGTTAATCTAGCGATTGCGCCGCCTACAAAAAAGCCAGAGAAGTCTCTGGCTTTTTTGTACTTGATTATCAGGATTCCTGCGCTAAAACCGGTTAGGTTTTAACGCAGGAATACCTTCTACCCTTATGCTTCAGCTTTGGCTTTTGCACGCGCTTTTGGTGCAGGCTTGCTGTGTTGCACATCTTGCATCGCTTCACGCACCCACTGCCCATTATCCTTCAGCTGCATTTCTGCCATATAAAACGGATCAAGCAACTGCGCCAATCCGCCAAAACAGGCCAAATGGTCGTAATATTTGTTCGGTGGAAAGTCCAGTGGCAAGCCGACTTCAACAACATGGTCAGCCATTACTGTACCCAAAACCGTCCAATTACTGTTCGCTTCAGCGCCATCGGGAATCGCATAGTCAGCAGGCGCGCCGCGATAGCTATTACCAAACAACGCACTAGGTACAGTCACAAACCCGTCGTTAGCACCGCCGCCATCCGCTTGTGGAATCTCATAAAGCTCTTGAAAAGAATCTTTAAGGATCGGGCTTACGAGTTTTTCTGTCTTAGGATTACCCGCCATGCAGAAGTATTCAACGTTTGGATCATCCACACAATATGGGTTGAATTCTTCCAGCATAAATTTCTGGCCCAATGCCGCAATCGCTGCTGTTGCATCCTGTTTTTTGCCGGTAATACCACGTGCGATTAAATCCGCTAAACCAAAAATATCATTCAGAATTTTTTCGGCTTTCGGGTCTTTATCGACCATATCAACAGTTACATTGCCGAAGTGAGGGCCACCGACTGTCACAACTTTACTGACATGTTCGCCATAGCCCTTGCCATTTAACGGGCCAAGGCTAGTCGATACATATTCAGTGTTAGGGCAAACGAGCAGACGCGCATCAATAGCACCTTGGCTATGCGCAACAAGCATAACTTTATCGACATTGAGCTTTTTGCGAATGGCTTCAATTTGCATCTTCCACTGTTCCGCACGCACTTGAGGCGAATTGAACGGTGTAACCTGCGGTGTGAAGGCCTGATAACCCATTTGATTGAGCAATTCAGGGATGCCGTTCCAGTATTCAAGCAATTTAATACCGAACACATCGATTTCGTTAAAACCGGCAAAGCCATGCATGAAGATAATTGGAGGACAAGCTGAAGGGTTTTCTGGCAGCGTCGACATGATACTGCGTGATACATTTAATGCCGCAGCGCCGAGGGCAGACGGGATCATCTGAAAGTTCTTGAGCATGCTCATGCGTACAACTCCTTTGTTAGTTAAGCACGCTGGGCATGATACTTAAGAGAAATTAGAGGGGCTAGTCTAAAAAACAGATTATTTAAGCCGCGCCAGCAGTAACGAGACACTCAAAAGCTTGCAGTGCCTCGCCTTGCAGCATTTCGCGGTGTTAAGGAAGAGATCAATCAGCCTGCATTTCTATTTCCATATCTGAATTGGCATCGTCTGATTCCGCATCGAACAAACCGTTAGCGCCATCATGTAACCACGCTTCGGCCTTATCGTATTCACAATAGCTATAGATTTGAATTTTGGCGTTCTTGAAATGTGTTTGAAGGTGGGTTGAACAATCACCCGTCGCATTATCGGTCACCAATGCAATATTGGTAATCCATTCATGCATATTGTCTTTCAGCGAAAATTCTTCGACAAGTTTGCCAAAATCATCCCAAGGTTCAAATTTCTCGACGTGGATCATCAGGCATGCAACCGCGTGTCCTTCGCCGACATGGGCATTAACAGCTTTCGCTGCGGCCTTAAATTCCTTTTTATCAACAACCGTTTCGGGTTCGAGAAAGACAACAGAATGTTCGGTACTGACGACAGTGTTCAGCATAGCTACTCTCCTTGTAGTTTTCGTAAACGTAGAGATGACGTGATCGTTAAGCACATAACAATCGTACGACCCTAAGCTCTGATTTGGCTTAGATTCTCTGTCTTCTACGTACACGCTTCCATGTGATTCGTTCTTATTATTTAATAATTATAGCTGAGTTACGGGCACCCAATGCGTATTGACCTTTCATTACAAATCAATGCGAATTCAATACAAAAGTGCCGAGCACCCGATAGATAATATTGCACTAATGAAATATTGGAACCCGTCTTTGGCTAAAATGTAAAAAAGATATAAAAACGTAACATCCAATCCCGCTCAATTATGAGCCTGAGCGTCGTTGAAGCCACCCCACAGACATTACACCTAGCGTAACAACCAAAAAACCAAGGAATTGGAGCATATTCATGCTTTCTTGAAGAAAGATCACGCCTAATACCAGGGTGAACGAAGGACTGATTCCGCCAATGATGGCACCTCTGGATGCTCCAATTCGCTTAATACCCGCTGCGATCAGGAATGTCGGCAAAACTGTTGCGAAAATGGCAATTAAAAACGCATACCCATAAACGGCGTCTGCCTGAGAAACCAGTGCTCGCCATTCAGACACAGCAATAAAGTGTGCCGCAATAACCACATTAGCCGAAAGCATTGCAACTGCCGTAAAAAGCTGACTAGGAATATGCAGCATCAAGCGCTCACTTCCGACGAAAAATAGCGCGAATGCCACAGCACTGCCGAAGATCAACAAGCCACCTAGAATCATGTCTTCAGCAAAGTGTGCCTCCCCGATATCGGCGGCCCCGTGTATTGCAGGCAGAAATAACATCAGTAACCCACAATAGACGATCACCACCCCAGCAATTACAGACACACTCGGAACTCGGCGGTAAATCAGGGCATTCATTAACACCACCAACATCGGATAGGTATAAATAATGATGCGTTCGATACTCGCTGGCACGTAGAGCAAACCCAAAAGATCAAGCCATGACGCAAGATAGTAACCGCAGACGCCTAAAGCCATAACACAAAGCCATCGCGTGGCCGGGGTGTTAACTGCCGAAAACTTTCGTAGCTGGTGCCAGAAAACAAAGAGATAGACAGGTAACCCAAACAGCATGCGCAACGTCATAAGAACAACGGGCTCTACGCCATATTGGTAGGCCAACTTGATTAAGATACCTTTCGCGGAAAACAACGTGGCACCGATAGCAGCGAGCAAATATCCATCCAACCCTGCTACACGGTCAAAGATTGGGCGACTGCCCTCTAGGGTTTCACTGGACACTACTCACCACACATTCGCCGCAAAAAAGCGGCGAATTATGCGGGTTACTGCAAAAACCTCAAGTGCTGGTCGAAATAGGCATCAGTTAGTGATGTGTGAAGTGTTGAACAACGGCTCCAACTCTATTGAACACAGGTGCGAAAATGCTTGATGAATGGGAGCGGCCTTTCAAAAACAAACAGGATATCTGATTGTAATAATTATCTTTGCGAATCGACTCCATGACATCGCTCACACAGATATGTTTATCTCTGTCGGGTTTAACCAGAACGATGTCTTCGGAACCGGATAAGCAATCGACAAAATCTTCGGCTTCTCGTGAGCTCCATACCTGCGGATCAATTCCCCACAGAAACGCGTTATCGATATACTCGTCAGCTAATTGCTCAGCTGAACCCGCACTCGGTATCACATTCAGGTCGGCTGCTGGGGCCACCGTCATGTTATTGAGCCAGGAAGGATGCAATTCACTGGCGTAAGCGTGATTGCCAAGCGACACAATGCGCGGGTCCGATGCTTTGCGACGAAACACATAGCGAAACCCTTCTGTTCGGGACGCGACGGCAATTAACAGCGCTTGGCGGGCAGCGAAGGTATTTTTCTGAAAACAACTCTTATGACGATATACCAACACATCGTCAGATTCGTATACCACGCGGTATCCAGCGTTTTTGAAAACGGCAAGCTCCATAAAGATATCCTTTACGCGTTAAAACGATGCTCACCACACTAATTATTCGTTCAGGCATATTATAGTCCAGCAACCTTGAACCATCGTTAATCGCCCAAATCATGTAGTTTGCATAAATTATGACGCGCGAAACCCGCAAACCGTTCCCCGACGAACGGTAGAAGTGGGTGGCAGTTCACAAGAATTAAATAAGCCCCTACTGCGCTACATTTGATAGTGAACCAACTCAACAGGCCACGGCGATAGCCCCCCTTACAACGTGCTGTCGAATCCTGGGAAATTCCGGCAAACCCGGTTGATCGTGTCTACACTCCGGCATCAGACCCACGATTCTTTGGTTATGACATGTTCAAAGTTGCCATAGTGAATAGCAAAGGCGGTGTCGGAAAATCGACTCTGACAACAAACATCGCTGCCTGGTATGCATCCCAAGGATGTAAAACAGCCATTCTCGATCACGACTCTCAAGGTTCGTCTTCATTCTGGGCGTCAAAGCGTCCACCCCAGGTTAATCCGGTACAAGCGATTGAAGCTTTCAAAGAGCCTTATGGCATGACGCGTAGCTTTTACCTGAAGCCTGAAGCTGGCACACAAGTTCTGCTAACAGACACTCCTGCCGGGATTGATCTGATGCGGTTTCAGACCCCGTTAAAAGAAGCCGATGCGATTTTAATCCCGGTTTTACCATCGGCGATTGATATTCATGCCGTTGCACACTTTCTGCGCGACCTGTTCCTTATCGGCCAATTACCGCGCTCATCCGCCAATATTGCCGTCGTTGCCAACCGGGTGCGAAAAAACACTCGAATTTACCAAACGCTCGAAGTCTTCCTGAATCGACTTGAGATCCCATTTGTCGGCACGTTAAGAGACAGTCAGAACTACATACAAGCTGCTGCATCCGGGCTGGGTGTATGTGAATTAACAAAGTCTCGATTTGCCCTTGAAAAACCAGGATTGCTGCCGCTACTGGACTGGCTCCACGCCCTCGATACCACCTCCTCCCTCCTACCTACCCCAGCAGATTCGTTCGCCCCACGTTCTGCGGAATCCCAAACATCCGAAATCCAAAAACAGCCCAGCAAAACCGTAGGCAACAATACAACAACCTTTGATCAGCTATGCGGTCAAAACACCACGTTATAGATCAATGGATTGACAAACACCCATCGATATTCCCATGGAGGCATGAATGACAGAGCAAGCCTATATTCTGGATGCAATCAGAACACCACGAGGCAAAGGCAAGAGCTCCGGCCAACTGCATGAAGTCAAACCCGTCAGCCTGCTTATCCACGTTTTACAATCTCTCGAACAGCGCAACGATCTGGATACAGAAGCCATTGATGACGTCGTTATGGGCTGTGTTTCAGCAATCGGTGATCAGGGTGCCGATATCGCTAAAACGGCAGCACTCGCCGCTGGGTGGAGTGAAAACGTTGCTGGCGTAACGCTTAACCGCTTTTGCGCATCAGGGCTTGAAGCCTGTAACCTTGCTGCGATGAAAGTGCGTTCGGGCTGGGAGCAACTCGTCGTCGCAGGCGGCGTCGAATCAATGTCGCGAGTTGCTATGGGGTCTGATGGCGGCGCATGGGCGATGGATCCTGAAACCAACCTACAAACAGGCTTTATGCCGCAAGGTGTAGGTGCCGATTTAATTGCCACGCTGGACGACCTCAGCAAACATGACATTGATGCTTTCGCCGTAGAATCCCACAAACGCGCGGCAGCCGCCTGGCAACGCGGAGCATTCGAAAACAGCATCGTTAAAGTCGTTGATCAAAACGGACTCATGATTCTCGACAAGGATGAACTGATTCGGCCGGACGCCAGCCTAGATAGCCTCGGCAAGCTTTCACCAGCTTTCGCCCTCGTTGGTGAAATGGGCTTCGACGGCGTTGCTCGAACAAAATATCCGCACGTTGAGCGCATACAACATATCCACACCGCAGGTAATTCGTCCGGTATTGTCGACGGCGCTGCCGCGGTGCTTATCGGCTCTGAAGCAGCAGCGAAGTCATTGAACCTGACACCCAGAGCCCGTGTCGTAGCAACAGCAGTCGTCGGGACTGATCCCACCATCATGCTCACTGGGCCAGCGCCTGCTTCTCGAAAAGCACTCAAAGCCGCAGGATTAACGGTTGACGATATTGATCTGTTTGAGGTCAATGAGGCATTTGCCGCCGTTGTGATTCGGTTTATGCGAGAAATGGGGGTTCCCCATGAAAAGGTCAACGTTAATGGCGGTGCAATCGCAATGGGGCATCCACTGGGAGCAACCGGGGCAATGTTGCTAGGTACCATGGTCGACGAACTCGAAGCACGCAACCTTAAACGCGGCCTGATCACATTGTGTGTCGGCGGCGGCATGGGTATCGCCACTATCATAGAACGCGTCTAAATCGCCGAAACGGAGGCTCATATGATGACCAATCGATCCATCCATATTGAAAAAGACGCGGACAACATTATTCACCTGATTCTGGATAACCCCAGAGGCAGTGCAAACTTACTCAACACCGATTTTATCTCTGATCTCATCGATGTTTGCCAAGAAGTCGAGCAGACCGATCACATCGGCGTCATCATTCGGTCGGCAAAAGCCACCTTTATGGCAGGTGGTGACCTCGACATGCTCTATCAGGTTGATACCAACAGCGCCGGTATGTTTTACGATTCCGTCGAGTCTTTCAAACATGCGATGCGCCGCCTTGAGACAGGAGGAAAACCCGTTGTTGCATGTATCAACGGCGCAGCACTGGGTGGTGGTCTAGAACTCGCACTATCGTGCCACCATCGGATTTCTCTCGATGATAATGTGACGCTGGGATTACCCGAAGTCACCCTCGGGCTTCTTCCCGGCGGCGGCGGTATCGTTCGCATGGTACGCCTGCTCGGTCTTCAGCAGGCCATGCCTTACCTTACGGAAGGTAAAAAATTCGACCCAGCCAAGGGGCAAACATTGGGCATCATCCACGATATCGTGGCAGACGAAGAAACACTCTTTAAAAACGCCGTTCGCTGGATTAAAGACAACCCTGAAAGCCACCAACCTTGGGATGAAAAAGGATACCGTATTCCAGGTGGAAAGCCGGATCACCCCACCATGGCGCAATTATTGCCCATTGCACCAGCGATGATGCGCAATCAAACCAAAGGGACCCTTCCTGCACCCGAGTATATTCTGTGCGCCATGGTCGAAGGTGCTCAGGTCGATTTTGATACAGCGCTACGCATCGAATCCCGTTACTTCGTCAATCTGACAACCCATCAGGTTGCGAAAAACATGATTCACACTTTCTGGTACCAGCTCAATGAAATTAAAGCAGGTGCATCAAGGCCTGACCTTCCCGCATCATCGCCGCGTCAAAAAATCGGTATTCTTGGCGCAGGTATGATGGGTTCAGGTATCACGTATGCCTGTGCCGATATAGGTATCGATGTCGTTTTGAAAGACGTGACACTCGAGAGCGCAAAAAACGGCAAAGCCTATAGCGAGAAACGGCTTCAAAAGCGTATCGGTAACGGGCGCCTAACAGCTGAACAAGCAAAAACTGTGCTCTCCGCGATACACCCAACCGATAACGCTGGTGATCTCGCAGAATGCGACTTGATCATCGAAGCTGTATTCGAAGACAGACAGCTCAAAGCTCAAGTCACCCAAGAAGCAGAGCCCCACCTGAGCGATCATGGTATTTTTTCATCTAATACATCGACATTACCGATATCCGGGCTCAGTCAGGCATCGTTGAATCCGGAAAAATTTATCGGTTTACATTTCTTTTCACCGGCAGACAAAATGCCGCTGGTTGAAATCATTTGTGGTCAAAACACTAGCGATGAAACGCTCGCGATTGCTTACGATTTTGTCCTACAAATTGGCAAAACACCCATCGTCGTAAACGACAGTCGTGGCTTTTTTACTTCGCGTGTTTTCGGGATGTTTTGCCTCGAAGGTGCAGCCATGCTGGGCGAAGGCATACCAGCAGCAACCATTGAGAACGCAGCATTCTTAGCGGGATTCCCGGTGGGGCCACTCGCGGTTGTTGATGAAGTATCGCTAACACTTCTCAACAAGATCAAACAACAGGAAATCAGCGATCTCGAGGCTGAGGGCAATACCTATAACCCACACCCTGGTGATCTTGTTATCGACGCAATGCTGTCTAAATCGCGTGCAGGAAAGGCCGCTGGGGCGGGTTTCTACAACTACCCAGCCTCGGATAAAAAACATCTTTGGCCAGGATTACCGTCAATCGCCAAGGCAGAAACAACACCAACACCGCTTAACGATGTCAAAGATCGCCTCCTATTTATCATGGCCTTGGAAACCGCTCGTTGTTATGACGAGGGAGTACTGACATCAACACGCGACGCCAACATTGGTTCGATCTTCGGGATTGGATATCCGCCTTGGACAGGCGGCGCACTTCAGTTTATCCGCCAATACGGCGTTGACGCATTTAACCAGCGAGCCAATGACCTGGCAGAACGTTATGGCGACAGGTTCTCCCTGCCCGATTCGCTAGTTTCTGGCAGCGCAACTCATATCTTCAGTAAGGAGCCCTAAGATGATCCAGCGAACTATTTACGATTCTGACCTCGAAATGTTCCGTGATTCCGTTCGAAAATTCCTTGAAGCCGAAGCCGTACCGTACCACGCCCAATGGGAAAAAGACGGTCAAGTCGATAGAAGCCTCTGGAACAAAGCCGGCGAACAGGGGTTTCTATGCCCTACCGTACCGGAGGCCTATGGCGGAGTCGGTGTTGATTTCCGCTACAACGCAATCATTGACGAAGAAATATCCAGCATGGGGCTAACAGGTATTGGCTGGGGGCTGCACTCGGATATTGCTGTGCCCTACCTACTGAACTACGGCAACGAAGATCAGAAGAAACACTACCTACCAAAATGTATCAGTGGCGAAGTCGTTACTGCGATTGCGATGACAGAACCCGGTGCCGGCTCAGATCTTCAGGGCATTAAAACAACAGCAATACTCGATGGGGATCACTACGTCCTCAATGGCTCTAAGACTTTCATCACAAACGGACAACATGCAGATCTTGTTATTGTCGTGGCCAAAACCGATGCGGCAGAAGGCGCCAAAGGGATCAGTCTATTGCTAGTTGAAGCAGATTCTCCCGGTTTTTCTAAAGGTAATAACCTGGAAAAAATCGGCATGAAAGCACAGGACACATCCGAATTGTTTTTTGACAATGTCCGCGTACCCAAAGAAAACCTGCTCGGCGAAGAGGGCCAGGGGTTTATCTATTTGATGCAAGAATTACCGCAAGAGCGCCTGTCGGTAGCAATCATCGCCATTGCCTCGGCAGAGTCAATCTTGCGCCAAACTATCGAATACGTGAAAGATCGAAAAGCCTTCGGCAAACCCATTGCCGCGATGCAAAACACACAGTTTAAGATCGCTGAGATGGATACCGACCTAACCGTTGCGCGAGTGTTTATCGATAAATGCTTGGAGCTTCACATCGACGGACAGTTAGACGTGCCAACGGCCGCGAAATCGAAATTGATGTCGACAGATCTCCAATGTCAGGTGATCGACGAATGCCTTCAGCTCCATGGTGGCTGGGGCTACATGTGGGAATATCCCGTCGCCAGAGCCTACGCTGATGCACGGGTACAAAAAATCTATGCGGGCACCAATGAGGTGATGAAACTCATTATCAGCCGCGCAATACTTCGTTAGACACAGTAAGCAATCAGCACGTGCACTAAAAAGTGCCGTCACTCTAGAAATCATTTTCACACCTACTGTCGGTTCACCACGCAATTCACAGTTATAGATGGCGCTGCTAGCGCAGCGCCGTTTATAACTCGTTTGAACTTAGATCCTATCGGCATGGTTCCTTTCTCAAACACCTCCGTTATCATTGATAATTCAGATATGATTTCTACGCATTGAAACGAATAGCATCACATAGGGAATTACCATGGCTGCACCGTTAAAAGGGCTAAAAATCCTTGATTTCACCCCGCTTCTTCCCGGTCCATACGCAACTATGCTTTTAGCCGATATGGGTGCTGACGTTTTACGTATTGAAGCCCCCGATCGGCCGGATTTCCTCAGGCTAATGCCCCCCTATATCGAAGAGGGAGTTAGCGCCGCGCAAGCCTCGATAAACCGCAATAAAAAATCGATGGCCTTAAATTTGAAACACCCAGAAGCCGCCTCGATCGTTATGAAGTTACTCGATGAGTACGACATTATTATTGAGCAATATCGCCCGGGTGTAATGGCTAGGCTGGGGCTGGATTATTCAACGCTGAGCAAGACACACCCTGAACTTATCTATTGCTCAATCACGGGCTTTGGGCAATCAGGCCCGCTATCGCAAGCCGGCGGGCACGATATTAACTACTTATCTCTCGGCGGTTTGGCCAGCTACAGTGGCCGAGAAAATACCGGGCCAGTGCTCAATGGCACACAGATTGCTGATGTCGCCGGCGGTAGCCATCATGCAGTAATGGGTATTTTGGCAGCTGTTATCCAACGCCAGACGTCAGGCACTGGGCAACATGTCGATATCAGCATGACGGACGCGGTACTTTCAATGAATACTATTTTCGCTGCGAGTCATCTTGCGGACGAACAAGTTCCAGGGCTGGGAACAGAACAGCTAAATGGCGGGATTTTCTATGATTACTACGAAACATTCGATGGCCGTTGGCTTGCGATCGGAGGTCTCGAACCCAAATTCTGCCAAGCCTTCTGTAGCGTTATAGACAAACCTGAGTGGTTAGAACGATTTTTTGACTACTCAACCGATACCCAAAACGCATTAAAAAGCGATATCACCGACGAAATCAAAAAACGAACATTTGCCGATTGGCAGGATAAGTTCAGCCAAGCCGACGCCTGTGTTTCTCCCGTGCTAAATCTCGCAGAAGCAACATCGCATCCGCACTTTATTGAACGACAGATGATTTGCGATGCCCAGCTTTCTAATGGCGACACTGTCAAACAAATCGCGTGTCCAATACGCTTTGGCAACACCCGCCAAGCGTCGTTAATTGCGGGCACCGCACTAGGCACGCAGAATTACGCGACGTTGTCAGCTTTAGGGTATTCCGAAGAAGCGATTCGAAAACTTACCGAAGAAGGAGCAATATCCGGCTAACGGGCTGCACCGGAGCCCCGCTAGCAAAGTCGACTAGAGCAAACCAGACTATCAAATATCGACAACAGCGATCTGGGCCTTTGCCCGAAGGTGCGTTTGTTGGCAAACAGAAAGTTGTTGAGGCGGAGAAGAGTGAATAAAGCGCTCGATGAGATCCGCTTCAAATATAAGGCATATCACTCCACCGGCATCATTAAACCACCCTATTTCATCGCCCTTTTCGATACACTGACCTGCCTTTGCATACGAACAAACCGAGCTTGATGATGCGCTGCCGAGAGCCAACAGGAGGACTTTCTTATTACCTGCAGCGTGCTTAGTTTCTATTAGAATTCTCACCATCGTATTTACGCTGGATTTAGCCGGATCTAACGCCATTATTTGCGAGAGCGGCGCAACACATCGGTTAGCGGGTATCTTTTCGACACTCACGATCGTTCCAGAAACTGGCGCAAACCAGCGATGCAGATCAAACACACCAAGATTAATTCGGAAAAACTCAGCGCCCTCCGAGTGAAACTCAGCGTCATCAGGCACCAATGTCGACAATAAAGCGCTTTGATCACGCAGCATCACACGAGTTTTCCTATCAACAGAATGCCGAACCTCCGACAAACGACCGTCACAAGGAGAAACGACGACGACGCTATTCACTTCAGATCCATCCAGCGGGCGACAGATTTGAATGACACGCCGATTTTGGAAGGACAAATACGTCGAAAACCCCCAATGCACGGGGTCATCGGTAAGCATTCTGCTTGTTACATATTGATCGAGCCGATTTCTCACCCAGGATTCGTGGCATAACCACCCGTTAGGACCGGTATTCAGCGCAGATAACGAGGCAGGCGAACTCAGAAATGCGTACCAGGTATTCATCATCTGAAGAAAGCAGCGATTGACTGCTTCATGACTAAAAAATTCGTCGGCTGCATCGGTAGCCAGCATGAACACCAATACGCCGTACAATGGATCAAGGCCAAAACCGCGTTCCAATTCAAATTGCGGCGCAGAGGTAACGGCGTGATGCAAGCAAAGTAGCCATTCGTCTTTGGTTTCGACAACCTCGTGTTCGACTTCCATCTCTGAACGCTGCAAAGCACTCCCTTGCCGCAGCATATTGTCTACCAGCTCGGCAAGGTGAAGATCTTTGTCTAGTAGAAATTGCAATGCCCTAACACTTCGATGTAGAGGTTTATCTGCATGGATAAACGCAGCTTTGCTGCGCGACAACCAACGACCATACCAATCTGCGGCCACCGATACAGAGCCTGTAGTGAGCTCAACGGATGCGGCCCAACGTTGGGAAACCTCAGCAGTGAGTCGTTGAGAGAGCCCATCAAGATGTATATCGTGAGTGGCATCAAAAGACGTATCGAATGGCATATTGAATGGCACATCAGACATCAAAGATTGGCCAGCCAACTCGACAGTCAGAACATTTATATCCTTATTCATTAATCTGACTCCTTGGTATTACTGCCTCACTATAGTCAAACTTTGACTCGCGGCTTCGATAGCAATGAAGTATTTGTTTCCGGATCAAAGCGGTAGATGTGAGCTAAACTCAGGAGAATACGATATGGCTGGGAAATAGAGGAACGACAATGGAAGCCACAGACTTAGAGCAAATAACAGAAGCCGCATCAGCAGCAAACGAAACTCTCGGCTACAAAATGCCAGGTTACAATACGCACGACATTGGCCAAGCGAGCCACGAATACCATTCACTGGTGCAGTGCATGGCCGCATTTCAGTGCCATGGCGAAGCCATCATGCCGCATATTGACCACGAAGTTCAGAATTACATGACACTTGCAGTAGATTCAAACGCAAAATAAGCGTCGCCAACTTTTTAAGCAATCGCCGACTCACAAACATCGGGCGCGCACATATAATCCACCCAAGACATGGGTACAATAGAACGTGTGAGCCACGCACTGACATCTGCGCCACCTCGCGTCATTCCTGCATAGATCTCGCGACTACCCGCATCCTGCAATCGCACAAGCCGCCGATACAACGACTGACTATTTACACCGGGAAATAACACACTGAAAGCACGCAACAGCAAGCGTTGAGCCACGAAGCTATTGTCTGGGATGGAAGATGCCTGAATCGATGCGTCAACAAAGCCACTGACGTAACCCAAAGACCAATCATTAAGTATCGCAGCCGGTTTATTCCCATTTTCGTCAGTCACGTACACTAACTGAACAATTAACCCACTAAAACTGAATCCAGACGCAATCCCTAGCACTTCCTCCAAACCTAAATTCATACGCATACATAGGCTCCCTGCACTGCAATCGCACCTGCCAACCAAGTGCGGATACCTTATAGAGCGTCAATACATATCAACCGTTTCATTACGTGAAGGAAAACCCGCGTCAACTTGATTTATATCAATCAAGCTGGCCTGTCTTTATATCGATACTTAATAAAACTCGACGAACTGCACTGGAAGAAAGCACGACATATGCTAGCTTCAAAGCATGCAGCGCGGCCGATTGTGACAGAATATGTTGGCTCAATTGGCACCTAAAGCCCACAAGTATCACTGCATAAACACGGGATTAGAAATCCAGATTGACGGATAGAATGGAACAGCGCCCTCCCTCTGCATTTGGGCGTCATAATAAGAATCGGTATCGAGAATCCAGCCTTGCTTTTATTCCAACCTGAACACCGCCAGCTTATCGTCTTCAAGGCCATTGCCACATTAAAATCAGAATCGACTAAAACCTATCTGAGCTTCATGTGGTGGATCATCGAACCACTACTATCCATGGCGACCTACTATGTCGTATTTAAGCTTCTTCTCAATCGTGGAACAGAAAACTACGTTGCATTTCTGCTCATTGGATTAGTCACCTGGCAATGGTTTGCAAATGCCGTCAGTCAATCTGCAGCGTCGATTAACGCAAACAAAGATCTTGTTTGTCAGGTCAGATTTCCGAAGCTTATTCTGCCGAGCGTTACCATTCTCATTAATACGATCAAGTTTCTGGTCACTTTCGTATTGCTTCTGTTGCTGATGCAATTTTCCACTGAAGGGGTCAGCGTTGCATATTTTTATCTACCTATCGTACTTGCAGTGCAACTATTGCTGATCAGTGCGTGCTCCTATATCGCTGCGATTATCACAACATATGTTCCGGACTTTCAGGTTCTTCTGCCCAACTTGTTAAGGCTCATGATGTTTCTATCCGGCATATTCTATGCTGTGGAAACACTTTCTCCGCACTATCAGCAATGGTTTGGCATGAATCCGATGTGGGTCGTCATTGACAGTTTCAGGAAGATCTTTCTCACTAACAGTGCACCAGACCTATTCAGCCTGATGATCATTGCCGCTTTATCAATATGTGCAATTGCGCTGACTACACTGTTAATGCGACGTTATGACGCTCAAATACCTCGGGTACTACTGCAACGATGAATGCTGAAAACAGAGCTCTTCGCCCCCCTATTGTTAAAGCGCAAAACCTTCGCTACAGCTACAAAAGCGGGCTGGCATTTTTTCGCCCCAAAACAATCTTTACTGCCCTGGATAATATAAGTTTTGATATTCAAAAGGGGGATTCTGTAGCAATCATCGGCAGGAACGGTGCGGGTAAAAGTACACTGCTTCGCCTTATCGCCGGCATACTCAAACCCGACGCAGGCAACATCCAGGTTAATACGCAAAAGACCGCACTACTCTCGCTACAGCTAGGGTTTGACACCAACCTCAGTGGTCGTACTAATGCAACCATGAATGGCATGCTAATGGGGTTGTGCAAGCAGCAGATGGATGCCTTGATGCCCGACATCATTCGTTTTTCGGAACTGGAAACTTTTATTGACCAGCCTATTCATACCTACTCATCCGGAATGCGAGCCCGACTTGGCTTTGCTGTTTCCCTCTATCTCAAACCCGAAATGTTGATGATCGATGAAGTGCTTTCAGTCGGTGATGCTCAATTCAGGGCAAAATGTCGTAGCGCAATGGAAAAGACATTCGCATCTGATACCACCGTCATAATGGTCTCTCACAACGTTAAGGACATTGAAAAATTCTGTAACAAGGTGATTTGGATTGAGCACGGAAAAATTGTGGATTCGGGCGCAACCAAAGGGATTTTAGAACGCTATGAGAATCAGGAGAAAGCGACAGAAGCATTGCCATCGAAAGATCATGCCTGAACTACTTACCTGAACTATTCAAGTGCATTACTCGCCAGCCAACAGAAGCCGCTGAAGTGCAGCCGCGCTATGATCCCATGAAAATTGCTTAGCCCGCATGAGCCCCGCACTTTTTAACTTACGTTGCAAAGATTCATCGCGGGCAACCTTAAGCATGGTATCGGCAATGTCACTCACATCATAAGGATTAATGAGGCACCCTGCACTGCCTACTACCTCGGGCATAGAACCCGCATTCGAGGTAATCACAGGCACCCCTGCCGCCATTGCTTCCAAGATGGGTAAACCAAACCCCTCGTAAAGCGACGGAAACACAAACGCTGATGCGCCAGCATATAACCGACATAATTCAGCATCATCAACGAATCCCATAAAATCGACAAATGACTCCATGTTCAAACGTGATATAGCCTGAGAATAATGGGTATCGCCCCACCCCTCCATGCCAACAATAACTAATCGCCAATCACACCCCCTTCGCCGCGTAGAAGCAAATGCCTCCAAAAGCCGCAGCAGATTTTTTCTCGGTTCAAGTGTCGCCGTACACAAAAAGTACCGCTGGTCGTCCACTGGGGATTGCTCGCTAAAAAAATTGGAAGATACCCCGGGATAAATGACATGAGGAGGTGCGGTATCTGGCTTCAGTGATAAAAGATCGTTGGCCGTATTCTCCGACACACAGATGAGACTGTCGGCTTTATTCACTGAAGGCGGAAAACACATGCTTTCTTGCAACAACCCCAATCGAGTCATTGAAGCTGGCAGCTGCCGCCAAACGAGATCATGAATCGTCAAAACACCTCTTACAGAAGATGGGAAAAGTAACGGCAGATGGTGACGAGTACCCCAAAAAACATCAATAGAGTCTTTTCGAATCCAACGTGGAAAATGATATTGATATCGGAAAAAATTCGAAAATCGGCCAGATCGGTCAGACGAAAAATGACGAATAACAATGAATGCTTTGCCACAATCGAAGTCGATTGGCGCGTCCGAATAGAGATACCAGCAAACCTCATTTGAGCTAGCCTGAACCAACCTTTTTAAAAGCTCTGATACGTAACGTGAGATTCCTGTGGCAGGCCCAGCAAGCGGCCGAGCATCGACACCAATACGTAACATCTTCCGATCCATCGACATCCCTAGAAAAATAAAACTCACTCACAGAATTGAACGCTCGCGTTGGCGCCATGCTGTTTAAAACTAGCACATTCTTGATTATGCACTACCTTCAAAAAGGTTCGAAAACGCGAAGAAAACGTACTCGTAAATAAATCGGATAGAAAAATAACAACGATTATGCATAGGACGTAACCATGCCTATAGAGATTCAATTTCTCGGTCAAGTCGGCTGTGTGATAACCACACCTAAGTGCCGCGTCATGGTTGACCCCTATCTAAGCAATGCCGTCGCAGAAACCGAATCAGAGGATTTAGTAAGACGAGTTCCAATCCCTCCGATTAGTACTACGGCAGCCGCAGTCGATGCAGTCTTTATAACTCATAATCACCTCGATCATTGCGACCCTGAAACCTTGCATTTAATCGCAAGCCTCAATGAGAACGTCCCGATATTCGGCCCACCGAGTGTGATTAACAGGCTAGATAAATTTCCACAAAATCAACATTTGAATTTAAAAAAGCTTACCCGTAACTTTTTCGTATTCGGCGATATTGACGTGTCGATCTTGCCCTCAGCACATCCAATCATCCGTGAAAATGCCGAAGGGCTCTGGGCCACCGTCGGCTACCTATTCAATGTCGCGGGTAGAAAAATCTATCATTCGGGTGACACCAGTCTCTGTCAGGCGCTCATCGATCATCTGAAAGCACATGCCCCCATTGATATCGGGCTCATCCCGGTCAATGAATGCAACTTCATGCGTGATGCCTCCGGCATACTGGGAAACATGAGCGTACGCGAAGCATTTTATCTATGCGACACCGTTGGCATTGATCGCCTAATACCAACACATTGGGATATGTTTGACGCGAACTGCGTATACCCCGAAGAAATCTCACTTCTCTATCGAATGATCTCTCCGTCTTTCGAACTTTCGGTAATCGAAGCGGGACAATCTATTCACCTTGATACGCAAAAGGCAGGAAGCCAAACATGCTTGTCAGCATCATAATCCGAACATTGAATGAAGAAAAATACCTTGGAGAGTTGTTCGACAAAATCCATCAGCAAGACAAGTCCGTCTTCGATATTGAAACTGTGGTCGTCGACTCTGGCTCCACAGACCAAACCCTCCAAATCGCTAGAAAAAATGGCGCAGAACTGGTTTATATCACCAAAGATGAGTTTTCCTTCGGTCGCAGCCTGAACATAGGCTGTGAAAAAGCGCGTGGCGATATTCTGGTTTTTATCAGTGGTCACTGTGTCCCTGTAAACAACCAATGGATTAACACCCTGTGTACACCGATAAAAAACGGCGATGTGTGCTATAGCTACGGCAAACAAATCGGCAGAGACACCACAAAATTCAGTGAATCCCGCGTGTTCTTAAAGTACTTCCCCAACGAATCAGCAATACCACAAACAGGTTTTTTCTGTAACAACGCCAATGCCGCTATTCGCCGTTCAAATTGGGAAGGTGCGTATTTCGACGAAGATCTAACCGGCCTTGAAGACATGCACACGGCCAAACGCCTGTTTGAAGCGGGCGAAAGAATTGGCTACTGCGCAGATGCGCCGGTTTACCACATTCACAATGAAGGCTGGAAACAAATCCGCCGCCGTTATGAGCGCGAAGCAATCGCTCTTCGCCACATTCATCCAGAAATCCACATGACCCACCGTGACTTTGCCTGGTGCTTTCTATCATCCGTTACGAGTGACCTGTTCGCAGCAACTCAGCAACGGAAACTGCTTCGCGAAACCAGCGGTATATTTGCGTTTAGACTCCATCAATTTTGGGGCTCGTATCGAGGTAACCACTTGATACGCGCAATCTCAAAAGAGAGCAAAAAGAAATACTTTTATCCAAGCCGTCCGATTAACAATAAGAGCGCAGGAAGTAATGACAAAAGTTATAGCGTTAATGCCATTGAAGGCGAACAGCACACGAGTTAAAGGCAAAAATTTTCGAAAACTCGGCAACAAACCTCTGTTTCGCTGGATGCTCGACAAACTCCTCTCAATGCCTGAAATAGACGAAGTCGTGATTAATACCGACGCCATTGAAGAACTCCGCCGAGAAGGCTTGCCAAAATCTGACAAACTTATCGTTCGCCAACGCGAAAAATCAATATGTGGCGACGAGGTAAGCATGAATCGTGTTATCGAAAACGACCTCGCTCATACCGATGCCGATCTCTATATCATGACTCATACTACAAACCCATTTTTGTCTGTTAGTACCATCAACGCTGCCCTAAATACGCTGAAATCTTCACCCGACAAAGACAGCTTGTTTACCGTCAATAAACTACAAACGCGGCTTTACGACGCTCAAGCAACGCCCGTTAACCACGATCTTAATAATCTGATACCCACACAAGATCTCGCTCCCTTGTTCGAAGAAAACTCCTGTTTGTACATCTTTACCAAACAGGCATTTCAAACAACAAAGGCGCGAATCGGCAAAAATCCAATGATGCACGCGACAAGCGCTATCGAGTCTGTCGACATTGATGAACCACAAGATTGGGATCTAGCAGCCATCATCGCGCAAGCAGATTCCTTGGAGGTAAATGTATGAAGGTACTAGTAACTTGCCCTCCCATGTTGCAGCAGAAAGAACACTTTCTCCCCATTTTTGAAAGAATGGGGTTTGAGGCTGTTACTCCAGAAGTGTCTCAAACACTCAGCGAAGCAGAATTGAAACGTTATTTGGCGGATGTCGATGGGTGGATTATTGGCGATGATCCTGCAACACGCGACGTGCTCACTTATGGCAAAAACACAAAACTCAAAGCCTGCGTTAAATGGGGCGTTGGTACAGACAACGTCGATCGAGCTGCCTGCGAAGAGCTCGGCATCGAATTCGATTACACACCCAATATGTTTGGTAAAGAAGTCGCCGATATCGCCGTCGGATATGTCATTGGTTTAGCACGAAACACCTTCTTCATCGATAGAAACGTGCGTTCAGGCAACTGGGTAAAACCTGCAGGGATTTCCATTGCCGGTAAAAAAGTCGGTGTCGTCGGCTTTGGTGATATTGGCAAAAACACCGCAAAACGCCTGCTAGCGTCGGATATGGATGTTTATGCCTACGACCCTTTTATTAAAGAAATGCCGTCAAATCTGGATTGTGTAAAACAGCGTAATTGGCCTGAAGACCTCGAATCGCTAGATTTCTTAATTTTTACATGCGCGCTGACCGATAAAACTCGCCATATGCTTTCTCATTCAGAGATTGCACAGTGCAAAAACGGCGTGCGAATCGTGAATGTCGCACGCGGGCCTCTCATCGATGAAAGCGCCCTCCTCAAGGGCCTTAAAACCGGCAAGATACACAGTACCGCTCTGGATGTATTTGAAACAGAGCCTCTGCCAGTCAGCTCGCAGTTGATTAACCACAACTACTGCATATTAGGCTCGCATAATGCTTCGAATACCGTCGATGCGGTGCAAGCCACAAACCTTGAGGCCATCACAAAGCTGCAAAAGCTCTTGGAGATTCAGCACGCATGAAAAAAGCCGTCGTAGTAACAGGTGCTGCAGGTTGTATCGGCTCAGAGATTGTGAGCACTTTTAGTCAGCAGGGATATTTCGTCATTGGTATCGATAAAAACGAAATCACCAACCATCACGCAAATCTGAAAATTCAATACGACCTTGTGAAGCTAACCAAAGACCCTCTTGAGTTACAGCGATTTTACGAGACGATAACTCAGCACCTAGATCACCATGACGTAGCGTTGACATGTTTAATCAATAACGCCGCGGTGCAAATACTAGAGCCGCTTGATCAAATCGATCTCGAGAATTTCTATCTCAGCTTTGATTGTAACGTCGTTGTTCCGCTGTGTTTGACACGTACTCTGTTGCCCCAACTCACCGAAGCGAAAGGCGTTGTCATTAATATCGGCAGTATTCATGCACGCCAAACCAAACCCGCGTTTGTGAGCTATGCAACGTCAAAATCAGCCCTTGCCGGTTTAACACGCGCCATGGCGGTTGATTTGGCCGGTCGCGTGCGCGTCACCTGTATTGAACCTGCGGCAATAAAAACAGAAATGCTTCTGGAAGGGTTTGCCGGCGATCTTGAAATGCTGGAATCTCTCAAGAAATATCACCCAACCGGCACCATCGGCAACCCGGAAGAAGTCGCCGAGTTTTGCTATTTCCTCGCTGAATCAAAAACACCGTTTCTCAATGGTGAATCGATCGCTTTAGACGGTGGCATTGGTTGTCGCCTGCACGACCCGGCTTAAGGTTAGATGGCGAATTTATGAATCCATACAGAAAGTCAGCAAGCCTTCTCTACAAGCGGTTAATGTGGGATATGACGATGAGGTCTTGGAAATCGCGCCATGCATTACAACGCATAAAAGACCAGCATCGCGGCGAGAAAGCCGTCATCCTTTGTAATGGACCCAGTTTGAATCGGATCGATCTAACGGCACTTGATGGTGTTTTCACGCTTGGCTTGAACAAAATCAATCTGCTGTTCGAACAAACAACGTTCAGACCCAGTGTAATCGTTTCTGTTAACCCACATGTTATTCAGCAAAACCGCGAGTTTTTTAAAGCCACTGATATACCGATATTTCTGAGTCATCGAGCATCACGAAGTTTTGCCAAACAAGAAAATACCACCTTTTTACACATGAGCGATTATCCGATTTTCTCAACTGATTGCAGTTTAAGTGTTTACGAAGGTTACACCGTTACCTTTGTAGCGATGCAGCTCGCTTTCCATCTAGGTTTTCAAAATGTCGCATTAGTCGGGTGTGACCATCATTTTAACAATACCCAAGGTAAACCTAACGAAGAGCAGCAGTTTAGCGGTAACGACAGCTCCCATTTTTCAAGCGCCTACTTTTCAGACGGTCAGACATGGCAGATCCCTGACTTAGACAACAGTAACATTTCATATCTAATGGCCCTGAAAGCCTTCACCAAAAATGGCAGAGGCCTCTATAACGCCAGTATTGGCGGCAAACTCGAATGCCTCCCACGCGTTGGATTAACAGACTTTTTGGCGGCTTAACTCTATGGCTTCTTCCGATTCAGCCAACACAGCTACCCCACTCGGCTCCCTCAGTATTATCATTCCCGTTCTCAATAATGCGCAGGGTTTTGCCAACGCGATCGAGAGTATTATCCACCAACTCACTGAAACCGACGAGATTATTATTATCGACGGTGGATCTACAGACGGCACCCTCGAACAAATACAGCGGTTTTCTCACCATATAGCGTATTGGGAATCGGGCTTTGACAGTGGTATCGCAGACGCATTTAATCGTGGAATAAACGCCAGTAGCAACGACATCGTCGCCATACTAAACAGCGATGATCGTTGGATGCCGACAACAGCCGATACCGTAAAACGCGCATTTCAGCGCCGCAGCGATGCAGATCTTGTGTGCGGCGCGATTCGGTATGTGTCAGACACACAACAACATACCTACCTTCGCTATCCAAACCTGAAAAAGATGAAATTCAAGATGCATCTTTTTCACCCCTCGACATTTATCCGGCGACGGGCTTACGAAAACCTCGGTGGGTATAATGACGACTTTCACTTCGCCATGGACAGTGAATGGATTCACCGTGCTATCTGCCACAATCGAACGTTCTACCTCCTCGATGACGTACTTGCTGAGATGGCTCTTGGTGGAATCAGTGACATTTATTTCAATAAAAGTCTGGAAGAGTACCGCCAGTCACTCATCGACCATCATCTTTGCTCACGTTTCGAATCGTATATCTATCTAAAAACACAAGTAATGAAAAAGCGCATTGCACAATACCCTGGCATGTATGCGATCAAGAAACTCGTGGACGGCTTGGTATGATTCTCGATGCAGTATTCCGACTAGGCTATAAATCACCGCTACGTCTGATTAAAAGCATTGTTCCCGTCTCGATCAAACAACCCATCAAGGATCAGTTTGTCGCGTTTAATCGTTCAAAACCTGACACACTGAAAAGATGTGTAATCGGCGTAGGTTTATTGAACTCGGATTCCTCAGAAAATCAATTTTTTAGCGAACTAGATCAAACGCTCAGTAGTAACGGCGACATCGCGCTTATCGCTCTAGAACCCAACGATACAGCGCATAACCTCCAACGACCCAATAAGTTTGTCGGTATTCCCTTCGCAACAGAATCACAACCAAGAGACGATTCGCAAGGCCATTCCAGTAGTGATGCATTGGAGCACATTCCGCTACCACCGTGGTTACATCGCCTGAACGAAAAAGCCAACAGCGACAGCGATGCATCATTAGATTACGCCGCCAAATTTATCGACAACTTTATGCGCCTTAGCCACCCTCTCGCTGTCGTGGCGCATAACAACCTAAATGCTCTACAAGCGCTATGCGTTCATGCAGCCCAGTATTACGGTATCCCCATATACGAAGTTGCCTCTACACCACCACTTATGTCTGTAAAGGCCTGCCTCAATACATCCAGCATCGAAACACCACTAACGCCTGAACATTCGACGGCGTTGTATTCGGTGAATTCGTTAACAACCGACATCCTCCAAAATGTCGATACAATTCAGGCACAAAATCAGCGCATGCATCACCCAATAGCCCACGATAGGGTTGAGCACCGGATAAAAAAAATAAGGCGCCTACCCTCACCCGTTAAATCGAGTTTTGACGATAATCGAACACTTGTGATTCTAAATATTTCGCGCCTTTTTTACGCTAACAAGCCACATTCGGGTATAAGCAGATATACCGACGAAATCGCCACCCGACTGCTAGCTACGCGATCGTTCAACGTAATTCTTGGCGTAGAAGATCTCGATAAGCTGGATCAATCAAGCCTTCGTAATGACGTCAAAAAATTTGACGTCGACGATTTAGAATCAGCACTTTTCTATGCTGAAAATACGCACAAACCCTATATTTACCACTCACCATTTGAGCCTCACCATTTGGATACGAACCTCAGATATGGCATCAAAGTAATTACCATTCACGATATCCTTCACCTAACAATGCCCCGTGTCTATATTCGTCCGCCTGAAATAACGCAACAAATAGCCTTGCGTGCATCAAATGCAGATTGCAACAGAGTCTTTGTTTCACACTTTTCAAAAAGTGCTTTCGAAAATCACACAGGGGTTTGTGAACGATTAAAATCCAGAGTCACTTATCTGGGCGTTTCCGATGCTTTCCAGCCGTTGGCATCGGCGATGGGAAAGACACACCAACGAAAAGATGATCCTGAGTTACTTATTATTCCCTACCAAGCGGACCCTAGAAAAGGGTTCAAAAGAATGATTGAATCCAGCTTTCACTGGCTATCTCAATTCGAAGGTGATGCAGAAATTCTGATTTTCGGCCCTAAATCCGAGCGAAATACCGCAATGAAATCGGTGAAAAACACTATACCCCGGCGTGAAATTAAGGCTTATACCTACATCGATAGCCCTTCAGATGAAGAACTCGCACAGTTATATACCTGCGCTACTGCACAGCTATATCTGTCTGAGGGAGAAGGTTTCGGCCTCCCACCGCTTGAAGCGATGGCGATGGGATGTCCGTCTATCATGCTAAACAACACAGCATTAAACGAAGTTTACAACGGGTGGGAGTTAATGTTGAATAACGAGCTCGATGTATCCTCAACTATTACAACAATACTCAATAACATTACAACAGATCATAGCTACCGAGAAAAATTGCGTATTGAAGCAATAGCGCTATCACAGCGCTATTCTTGGGAACGCTGTTTTGCGGAAACAAAAGACGTATACCACTCCCTACTTTCATAATCCCCTCGCCACGATTGCCACTAGGCCTATGCCGCGGGTAAAGCCGGCAGATGCCGATTACCATCAGTCATAGTAACTAACGCCACCAACGAAATAACGGAACACACGGCCATACCAACAACCATGGGCCACGGCGTACCATTCATAAATAATGTTGAGACACCACTGATTAACGCTGCCAATAAATATTGTGTGGTTCCAAGTAATGCTGACGCAATACCACTATGGTTCGGAAAATAGTGCAGGCAACTGGCCGAAGAATTGGCCGTAGTACCGCCAAGAGAACCGATAACCAACATCACAGCCGGCGCATAGAACCATATGCTTGCGTGATTATATGCCGCCAGCACCAACAACCCGCACGCACCCACCTGAAGCCCGAGCGCCCAGCGTAATAACACTGGCGGATCAAAATGGCTCAACAACGCACTGTTAATACGGTTAATCAACGCCATGGTAAGAATGTTACCGGCAAACAGCAGCGAAAAGACCTTTTCACTGACGCCAAACTGTTCCAAATAAAGCGATGACGAATGCGTCAGGAATATCATCATGACACTGAAGGCAAATGCCTGAGCTAATACATATCCCATCGCAACTCGATGGCCGAGTACATAGCGGTAGCGCGTAATAAGCGGCGTTTTCATCGATGCCGCTACGTTGTTTGATTGTTGTCGAATCGGCAAAAAGTATGCGATTACGCCAAACGCAAATGCTGCATAAATTGCCAAAAACACAAAGATACTGCGCCAGTCACTCACAAGCAAAAGCAAGCTACCGATTGACGGTGCAAGCGCTGGCGCGGCTATCATGATCAACCCTAACAAGGCCATTAACTTTGCTGATTCTCTCCCTTCCGTGCGATCACGCACAATCGCTGGCACCACCACGGTGGCTAACCCTCCACCAACAGACTGGAGAAAGCGCGCCGCCCATAGCTCCCATACATGATGCGTAGTTGCCAGCACCAAACTAGACAGTGCAAACACACTAAGGCCAAGCAACATGACGCCACCACGTCCGCGAGAGTCAGATAACGGCCCACCAATAAATTGCCCGAGAGCCAGGCCCAGAATATATATACTGATGGTTACAGCGATATCGCCGCTGGCAACACCGAGGTTCTCAGCCATCATAGGGATGGCAGGTAAATACGTGTCGATCGCCAGAGGGGAAAGCGCAAATACGACCGCCAACAGCATCGCGAGACGAAAATTGGACATAAAACACCACTACATCGATCAAATTCATGACCAACGCCTATTGGAAACTATCTTTCTAGGAAGATAATAATTAGATTTTATCTTTCTGGCAAGATAAAATACCAAACAACGAACAGGAGTGTCGAAATGGACGATAAACGTATTTCGGTCAACGAATTACTCAATCAAAAGCTGCAAAACTGGCCAGATTCCTTGGGAGATAGCATTGCGACGGTACTTCGCTTGCATCGCACACAGGGTTTATTGATAGATCTCTTGGAACGCAGCCTTGATCGGCACGGACTGCAAACAGCAGAATTTGAAGTGATGGCGGCACTGCGTCGACAACCCCCACCACATCAGTTAACACCTACAGACCTTTGTGGTGCCCTGCTGTTAAGTTCGGGAGGTACGACCAAAGTCTTACAGCGCCTGCAACGACGAGACCTCATTGATCGCCCAACGAACCCTGACGACGGACGTAGCTGCTTGGTACAGCTGTCAGATACTGGAAAACAATGCATCGAAACCGTGGTGGAAGAGCTTGTCGCGATCGAAGACGACGCGATGCAGGTACTTGACACCACCGAGAAGGCCCAACTCAACCAACTACTCGATAAGCTACTGTCAGCTTGGGGTGGTTAACCGAGGGGCAGTCCGTAAAGAAGCATTCATCGGGCCGAATAACAACAGCTCGATGAAGCTGTGTATAGCAAGCGTGCACATTCCGTGCACGATATATATATAAATATTACCTAGGGATGTTCAAAACTACGCCTTGTCTAGCACATCCGTTGTAACGTCACGTTCGCTGTCGTTAGGTACCACGGTTTCCGTTACATCACGGGCTACTGCGACGTCATCAGATGTATTATTGTTGGCATGTGCCTCAATAAACCCCGGTATACGTTGATGATCGATTCGATCAAATACTTCGAGATTCCCACCCACGGTTGAGTTGTAAATAGTAACACCGCAGCGGTTCGCAACGCGACGAACAAGATAATAGCTGCGGATCATCTCAGGTACATTCGGGTCGTGCCACACAGCACCCTTACCAAAATAGTTACCGGCGAAGTGATTCGGGTCATCGTCTTTAGTGCTGGTCAGATTCAGCTTAACACCATTGCCGAAACGATCGGCACCTTCTTGTATCACCGTCTGAGGGATCGAGTAGCTGGTATCACAACCAACGAGATAAATTTCTTTATAGCCTAGAGCAATTCCCAGCATGATCGCAGTCGTTGTTACCGTTCCCCGAGACGGTATTCCACCCTCGAAAGATACCGAATTCTTTGTCATCGTATGGCGTGACAACGACGCCTCGTGGAAGGGGTACAGATTAGTGTGGCGATGCAGGATATCGCTAAAACGCATCGGGCATAGAAACGCAGACTCAGTTGTCTTCTCAAGCAAGTTATCAGCGATCTGAGGAATCACTCGCCAGTCCATCCCAGTATAATAGGTTGGCCGCCAATTGAGTTTGTCGTAGATGAGATAGAATTTATTCGACGCTAACGTATCAATATTGGCAAAGCCGTTGAGGTCCATTTTATTCAAAGAGGGACCATTACCAATCACAACCAACACATCCGATTTTTTGTTTAATTTAAGCGCCTGTAAAGCCTCTAAATTCTCTTGTGTACACCGCTGAAATCCCACATAAGACACAAGCTGACGGCGAATATCAACCCATTGCGCATCAGGTGATTTTTGATGCTTACGCGCGCTGTTCAATCGATTCAGCCAACGTCCAGCTCGCCAGCTTTTTGCAATGAACTCAAACGCTAATCGGGGTTTATTCCATCGCCCGGCTTTGGCATATAAATTATACGAACGCACGACTGAGGCGTTAGCATTATCCTTCAGAGTTCCGGAGATAAACGCCTGCTTGAATTGCATTAGGTTTTTATAAAAATGGATCGGCCGATATACCGGTGTTTCGGCCAAGTTCATCAACGCAGTTTGCTCCGCTTCGGAGATCAACCCTTGTTGTTCCCGGAACATCGGCGACTGCTTCCATTGTTGATTGATCTGCAGCTTTGCCTTCTTGTTTTCAGAAAAATCAAACAACTCGTATTCAGCAACACGCGCATCGAGAATTTCAACAACCTTGGTTGGGCAGAATCGGCTAGAAATACTGCTCAGCAAACGCTGAGATCGTTCTAAACGAACCTCCTCTGAATCATCACGATACCGACAAAATGCATCAACAACCGCACCAATTGAATAGCTCGCCCATGATGCCCCCGCATAAATATCGACATCATCACGAACATACTTCTCAGTCGCAAAGGTAACCGATTTATTCACTTCGATGAGATAGCTATCTTCGTCATTGAGATAATCTGTACTGCCGCCGTAAGCCACAGAAATAATACTCTTACCCAACAACGCCGCCGTCATCGACGGTAAATCCCAGCCGTTACCGCGCTCTATATTGACGTAGCAATCGCAATAATCAAAAAGCTCCTGCATCTCTTCATCAGATAAATGCGTCTTAATGAAGTGGATCGAAGGTTGTGCATCAGTAACACCAAATATTTCGAGCATTTCATAGGCAGAGACGATGGTTTTTTCAGCATCCGTTGCTGCGGTATCTTTGGGTATTTTAACGATGAGTTTGGCGTCTTTGTCGTCTTTATAGGCTTTAAAAAAGCCTCGGATTACACTCCCGAGATCCTTTCGATTAAAATTGGATATGACCGTCAAAAAGGTTTTTCCATTGGATGCGATCGTATCGATGGTTTCAGCTTCACCGTTTAACTCAACAGCATGCGGTAAAACGAAGATATCTTTGGGGTCAAAACCCGACTGAACTAACGTGTTTTTACAGTAGTTCGTCGAGGTATAAACCTCATCACAGTGATTCAATGCGTCCATCCACTCGAGCGGCCAATACTCAGCTTCATAAACGCTGTAATTGATAATCCTAACGCGCCCTTTTATATCAACATTGTGCAGAAATTTAGGCGTTTCGTGGCAAATAACGACGATTTCATCATCTGAATCAAATTCAATGGATACGTTATTTTTTCCTGAACGAATATTGGCGACCGGAAAACTATCCGGCAGAATGGTTAGTTTCGATGAATCAATGCCAACAACCGGGAAACGGCTGTATTTCCGCATCGCATCGTATAACTGACGTGTCGCAAACCCATATCCTTGGGATGAAGAAAATCGACCTATCCAACATAAAATCCTTTTCATAAACGCTCCATCAATGTTTCCGTCATCGATTCCTAGTGAATTTTGTAGAGTGAAAATGCGACCCGATCGCCGGATAATGAGAACTCGCGAACTAACGAATACTGTAAATCCTTAAAAACGCGCGTTCGCTGGCTCATGCTCCACTGTGGCTTGCCACCTTTCGCCGCTTTTACAGACTTCTCGATGCTTTCTTTACTCGTCTTAATCAGAATGTACTCAATCTTGTGTGTTTTGATGACGGGAGAAATATCATCTTGAATAAAAGCATCAAAGACACTCGGATGCTCAATAAGACCTTCCAGGTTAACGATATCTGTCTGCGAGTAGAATCCAACATGCCCTGCGGCCCACGTTCCAACACGCGCACCTTCACGTAACTGAAGTCCATCGACAACATCCGCCATACTTTGGTAAACAAATCGCCACTCACGAGGCTGAACTGAAAGAAGATGCTGATAAAACCTAACGGCACCAATCATCGCAAACACGATCACTATAGAAGCAGCAACCTGCGGTAGACGCATCCCTAAACGCGCAGGGTTTGTTGCTGCAAACAGCATTAGAAAACCCATCCAAGCTACAAATGAAGGGCCAGCCAAGTACCATTGCCATTCCGGCTTCCAGCCTAGAAAACTCACCAATAATGCATACAAACAACTACCACTAACCATGATCAAACTTACTGTCAAGCGTTTTGTATTACCGTACGCTTTGAACACCCAGAAAGAAGCAATTGTATACAAAAACATAACCGCAGCACCGGCGAGTACTAACACACCTCGCGTGTCTTCAGTGGGGTTAAACAAAACGACAGGATTAAACGCAGACATCGGAGTAGACAGCAGCGTGCCGAGAAAGCTGATTGCATAACCCATTCGCGCCAATAGGAACTGCGATACAGAATGGTTGGTTTGTATGTCGTGCAACAACCCGTGCAATGCCCAAACAAGCTTAACGGTTGCCGATACGTGCCCGCCCATCACGACGTGCTTTGCAAATAGCGAGGCGATAACACAAGCGAAGAGCACACCAGCATGTTGAAGCCACTTGTTTCGTGGAGTATCACCTAGAACGACCCCCATACAAAAAAATACAGGGACGAAGAAAAGCATATCAACACGAACCCATACCAAGGCCGCCGAGCATAGAATGACCAAGAAACGCCGCTCGGCGATAACCGAATACAGCAGCACAGACAGTAAAGTAAGCACCAGCGCTGATTCCATACCGTCAAAAAAATACTCCCATAAAACCGCATATAGAAATGCGACACAAAGGGAATGAGCTGGTAGCTCCAGACGTCTAAGAGACGAATTACAGATCAGAATAAATAAAACGCTGGAAACAAATCCTAAAAAGAGAGCTACCTGAACAACGACTGGCTCGATATCAGCAGCTGACTCTGAATGAATCCGTGAAAGAAGCCCCAGCGCATAAGCCCATGCAGGATGAAAACCATTGGTTTCAGAATACCCTGAGAAAGTCATACGTCCAGTTAGCGCCGAGTTTTTGGCGATTTCGAAATAGTAATAACTATCATCGTGAAAAAGAATATGGCTCAGAAACCAATAGTCAGACGCAGGAAGCTGCAGAAATGCGAAATAAAGAAGGCATGCACTTAAAACAGTTAAGCCAACGATGGCATGTTTTGAGAAAGCATACCGATTCGTTGGAAGTATCAATCCGGGTTCATTGTTTACATCCATGTCACCAATCCAGCCAACCACTTACAATAAGCTTGAAGGCTAGACGAATATCTCGATATGGCCATTGTTGAGACTCAAACCAAGCGCGTTTACAACAGGAACGTGACCCCAATAACAAAATGGGCTGCCACTCATCTGCCGCGACTAAGGAGGCAGAAATCAACCGGCAACAATACACCTGCCCAAATAGCTAGTCTGGATCTTTGTATGTCGCTGCAATCGATTTGAAATCGCCTTCGCATTCGAGAAATGCCTGCACAATTAGTGGGTCGAAATGGCTGCCGCGTCCTTCAACAATAATATCTTTGGCCTTATCGTGTGAAAACGCAGGCTTATACACACGCTTGCTGATCAATGCATCATAGACATCAGCAACAGCCATTAAGCGTGCCGATAGCGGAATGTGCCCTCCTTTCAGCCCATAGGGGTAGCCACTGCCGTCCCATTTTTCATGATGAAACTCAGAGATTTCTCTCGCCATCGCCAAAAATGATGATTCGGTTCCCAGCGCTTTCTCTGCCACTTTAATGGCTTGAGAGCCTATCGATGGGTGCTGTTTCATAATCTCAAACTCTTCATCAGTGAGTTTGCCGGGTTTTAGCAAAATGTGATCCGGGATACCAACCTTTCCCGCGTCATGCAATGGCGCTGACTTATACATCAACTCAATTGTCGCATCGTCAAGTTCGCGCAAATAGCGTGGCTGAGTCCTTAACTGCAGGGCAAGAGTCTTTACATAGTGTTGCGTGCGCTGAATATGTGCCCCCGTTTCGTTGTCTCGAGCCTCCGCCAGAGAAGCAAGCCCCAAGATCGTCGCATCACGGGTGTTGGCAATTTCGCTATCTTTAGTTTCAAGCTCTGCCAATGAATGGTTAGTTTTACGCGCAATATGGCCGAATTCATCATGACTCATAACCGTCACTCGTTCGCTCAGATTTCCTTCACCCACATAAGAAAGCACCCGAACTTGCTCGTCTAAAAACAACTGAAGATGATGTGCATAACCGCGAATGATAACGTAACCGTAGGCACCGAATACCGTCCCCATAAAGGCAAACTCGACAATAACGCCAGAAATAAGCTGAAACTGTGTGTACTCTGCCCGGTGTTCCACTAACCAAACGACATCTTTGATGATCAGCAACGACAGCATGATTAGCATCACTACCAACGCAGAAAAGGCAAATAGAATGTATTTGACCTTCATTGGCAGATAGTTTTCTCTCAACCGCCAGCGCTGTCCATCCTCAGCGATTTCTTCAGCGAGCTTTTCCTGCCCAAACAACCACAGATCAACCGTGATAAAAAAACCAAGACCAAGAACACCCGTCGATAACTTTGCGGCAGATTCGATTGGAAACCCGAAAACTCCCATTTGAACAACAGTAAACAGCAAGGCTAGTGCTAAAAACAGCATGACATCAAGCCTGAGCTGGCAGGTTAGACGGTCTTCCCTGCGCCGGCGGCATATCGTTTGGTAGCCTAGTTCTCGGGCAATAAAAGCTGCTCCGTATCCAACGGCCAAATAAAACAACAAAGCCGCAACAGATAGTCCATCCATAAACGGACAAACGCGGCTGCCGTAAATCGTTAAAATAATTACAGCGCCAATATAGTGTAAAAGCGTTCGTTGACTAACAGACATGTATTCCCCTGCCCTAAAATAAGCTCAAACGCACCCTGTTGACTTCAGCAACCGTTGTTGTATTTATTATTCGTTTCGAGCACTCCGAAACCCGGACGCGCGAAAATCGTTTTGACGTCAATCAGAAATTGACGGACTAAAGGTGCGGCGCTGCGGATCTTATGAATGTGAGAAACCGGTCACAACAACAATCCGACAAAAGAGGTGTCTTGTTAGCAAGTTGTTATAAACACATGCCGTTATTGTGCAATTAATGCGCAAAGGTAATATCGAAGGGAAGTCAATCTCGCAGAACATCGTCTAAAACGACAAAAAGAAAATAGGGATCAAAAGTGGTTAAGATCTTTTGACTTGATCCGCTGACGCATCAAATGGGGCGGGATATAGTCGACTTGATAGTCACCACAGCGGCTGAAGTGACCAATGACATGTTCGACACCCAAGTGTTTTATCACCAAGTCAACGATCGTTTCAAAATCGTTCTGAGCCGCCGAGTAATGAACAAATACGAGTGCTGGCGAATCCCGATATATAAAGGGCGTTCGATATAATCTTGATTTAATCGAACTACCAACATCGGCTATCCACTCGTCATCAAGGCCTGCGAGCGCGTAGTTCACCGTCGACTGCCCTCGCTCGCAATGATCAAAAACTGGCAACCGATGAGATTCAACAACCAGCGTTCGCGTATTTGAAGACATTCGTTGGCCATCAGGGCAAAAATGCGCGATCGAACAGGGAGCAACAAAGCCGGCATGCTCCCGCGCTCCCTTACCTATCGCAATTACAATGGCACTTTTCGCCTGATGGGCATGCAGCTGCCATACCGTGAGCTTGCTATTCCCAGACTCGATGATTTGCTTATGCGTCGACGGTGCATACTTGAACATTAATGAAGGACCCTGCCATTTTTCATCGATTTTAACGGATACTGGAAACGGATTGCACGCCCTCGGCTGAAACACGACTGCCGGTAGCAGCCAACCATAAACACACGTAGAATGCGCGTTTTCTTATCAGGGGTATATTATGCGACACGGCGTTATGACAGACATACCGGAGTCAGCCGGCATTAACTGGCAACCGGTTAAAATGTTAATCCCCTACTTCATGCAGTATAGAAATCGCATCCTTCTTGCGATGTCTTGTTTAATACTGGCGAAGGTTGCCGCCGTTAACCTGCCGTTTTTCCTAAAACACATTGTTGACGCACTCGATACACCAACAAAACAAGCCGTTGCCGCCCCGCTCGGGCTTGTGGGTTTGTACGGGCTGGTGCGTTTTCTGAATGTCGTTTTCAACGAACTTAGAGACACCCTATTTGGGCGGGTTACCGAAAGGTCCATCCGCCAAATTGGTTTGAATACGTTCCGCCACTTGCACAGTCTCGATCTCGATTATCACATGAACCGAAAAACCGGCGGCCTATCGAGAGATATCGAACGAGGTACAACAGGCATTAATTTCCTGATGCGGTTCCTCGTTTTTAATATCGTCCCTACGATGATCGAAGTATTGCTTATCGCAGGCTTGCTATACATCAACTATGGCTGGTTATTCGCAGCGATGACATTGGTATCAGTGGTTATTTACGTTGCTTTTACCGTCAAAGCGACGGAATGGCGTACGTCTTTTATTCGAGAGGCCAATCAGGCGGATTCCGCCAGTAACGGACGCGCCATCGACAGTCTACTCAACTATGAAACCGTAAAGTACTTCACTAACGAAGACTACGAAGCCAAACGATATGATGAAGAACTCGCCGGGTGGGAAGTTGCAAAGCGCAAAAACCGGTTATCGTTATTTGCCCTGAATGCCGGACAAGCACTGATTATCGCCAGCGCAATGACTAGTATGTTGGCGTTGGCAGCAACACATACGGCCAGCGGAGACATGACGATCGGCGACTTTGTTCTGGTTAATGCCTTTATGATGCAGATATTTATTCCGCTGAATTTTCTTGGTTTCGTCTATCGCGAAATCAAAGGATCGTTAATCAACATCGAAAAGATGTTCAAGCTACTCGATCAAAAGCCGACAATTACTGATGCAGCAAATGCTGGTGAGATAAACAATTTAGCTGGCAACATTCGATTTGAACAAGTCGATTTTTCATACCATCAAGATCGTCAGATACTCGACGGTATCAATTTGAATATTGAAGCCGGAACCAAGGTTGCGGTTGTCGGAGAGTCGGGGTCAGGTAAATCAACTCTCGTGAAGTTACTGTTTCGCTTTTATGATCCATCTCAGGGTCGAATCACCATTGACGGTCATGACATTCGTGAAATCTCACAACACAGTTTGCGCAATGCGATTGGTATTGTTCCGCAAGAAACCGTTTTGTTTAACGATACTGTTCTGGAAAACATTCGCTACGGTAACCCCAAAGCCAGCGATGAAGAAGTGTATAGAGCAATCGATCACGCGCATCTATCAGAATTCATTAAGACACTGCCGAAAGGTGTCGAAACCATCGTTGGTGAACGCGGATTAAAACTCTCAGGCGGCGAAAAGCAGCGTGTTGCCATCGCTCGAACTATCCTCAAAAACCCGTCCATTCTAGTTTTCGATGAAGCGACATCATCGCTGGATAGTCATGCCGAGCAACGAATTGTTGAAGCATTAAATGATATTGGCGAAGGCCGAACAACACTGGTCATTGCTCATCGGTTATCAACCATTGTTGACGCTGACAGCATCGTTGTGATGCATCACGGGCGGGTTATTGAACAAGGCACTCATCATGAGCTGGTCACCAAAGGTGACGCATACGCCAAACTTTGGGAGCTACAACAGCAAGAAGAACAAGCCGCCTAAAATCCGCTGCGCAAGCAGCGAACAAAATGTAGACAAGTGAAGTTGGCCGAATTAAACTTACACACTGTAATATTAATAACTAATAAGCGTGCCTCACATGACAACAATAACAACAGCCGACCTACCCATGGTCGGCGAACCCACGGCAAGGCACCTCTCGCTGCCTGCACGTAATCACTTCCTGATATGGACTGCTCTATGGTGGGGCGGCGTCGGCGTTTGTGCATTTTTGTTTTTTATTGGCCAGCTAGATTTCCCGACCAGCACAAAGATATCCCTCTACGGCATTAGCGTTTGGCTAAATGGCTGGCTATTAGGGTTAATTGGCAAACAACATCGTTCCAAGATGGATATGTATCACGACTGCCTGGTGTTGTGGATGATGTCGTACGCAATCACCAACATCATGTGGGAAATCCCTTGGGTTATTTTCTCACCCTTTGTATTTGAAAATATGCACACACTGGACGACGTTGTTGCACACACCGGCTACATGCGCGAAAGCTTGCTCAATATGTACTGGTGGATTCTGGCATCCTTTAGTTCTGTTGATTTACGCACCGTCAACCATGACCCTACCTTCTACACGATAGAGCTTTATGCGTTTATCAATGTTGCTTCAACGATTTACTTTTTCCACCTCAATAACAAACAATCGCCTTATCGTTATTTGATTCCTGTATTGGGATGTGGCGAGCCAATCGCTGCGACGTTTGTGTTTTCGTTCTCGGAAGTGTTTGCAAACTTTGAAAATATGCCTGGCGGCGTCGCAGATACCCTGCTCGCATTGGTGTGGACACAGTATCAATACATCCTGTTCCCGCTGATCTTTGGATACATCGGCTATCAATTATTGTTGGACGACTGGCGTAAGACTCACATCAAAGGTTGATCTTATATTCATCCCAGAGCAAACAGAGTATCTATGCTAAGCGCGCCGGAAGGCACCACATAGATACTCTGTTTGCCGCCGAACCGTCTCATTCATAGGGACGCGAATGACAATGGCGTTTTGGCAAGATTGCATTCCACAAAGCACTTTCTATGCCCTTTAGGCAGCATATCAATATCGACTATTTCGTTGGCAAGGCTTTGTCGTTGGATTCAGAAAATTCAATATACGTATTCAATCGTTGGTACCAACCAGGAAGCCAGCTTTCCTCGTTACGATGACTCGGCGCTAGCTCGGTGCGTCGTTTTAAAACCCGCTGTGCAGAATCCCTAAAATCTCGGATCGGATTATCGGTATCCTTCGCCATGCCCTCAAGCACTTGATAGAGGCCCCACCCCTGCTCTTGATATCGTTCTTTCGGATTTAGCCCTGTGCCTTTAAAGTTTAGATAATCAACCAACACATATACGCCTCCCGGATCGGTCAGCATACGAGAGATCACATTGCGGGAATGATCGTCACTGAACTCAGCCAAATTCGCCCTCGCCTGCTTTTCAATATAACCGTATTGCGCAACCCGACTTTGCCAAAGAAATGCTTCGATCGCATCAAGCGCTCCCTCGGATTTCTGCGCGTAAAATGCTTCTCGACTGCGCCATGGTGCATGTTTGCTGCGAAGGATCGCGGGCACCGCTATATTTTGATCAACAAGATACTCAATTAGTGTTGGAAAACTCTCTACAAACGGCATATCAACATCCGACGGAAACCAAATAAAGTGGCCAATCCCTAAGGATGGGAATTCTTCACGGTCGCTCCAAAACACCAAACTATCACGATTACCTGCGCATTCATTTTGAAATATTTGCTCAGCAATAGACTTTCTTTCAAAATCCGACAAGGTTGGCCACTCTGTCGCGTGGGCTGAGGTCAAAACAACAGACGCGAGGGCGAACAGCCCTAAAATGCGTGTTCTAACAATCGGTAAAACTCTCATCATCAATAACTTTATCCAATATTGGATTGGCTTCGACGCTGCATAATCCGCTGTTACAAAAAAGGTAGCCCAAGGCTACCTTTTTAAAGTCGAGGATCAATCCTCACACTATGGGCGTATAATAACAAACGTTTGATTGTCTCCTACCGATTTAGACCCGGCGCTTAATCCTGCACCGCCACCAAAATCAGCACGCAGATATTTGCCGTTATCCGCTTTGATAGCAACGCTGCCATTCCCTAACTCCACCAGCTCGAACATCGCTGACGCGGATATCTCATGCGCTTCTGCTTTAAGTGTACCCAACAAATACGAATCCAAACGAACATAGTGGCCATCACGCGCTTGAATGGCGACCCTGCCGTTCGCTGCAGGCTGAAGAATGAAACTCTCCCAAGTGCCTATTTGGCTACTACCGGCAGAAATAAAGCTACCGCCGCCACTCATCGCTCGCATAAAATGCCCATCGTTGGTTTTGAAGTGAACAACATCGCCAAAATAAGGAAATTCCGGACGCAATGGCGAAGGCTCTGACCCGTAAGTGAATACGCCTCTAGCAGCATAGTGATCGGATAAATCCCATATTCCCCAAAGCGCATCTATCAGGCTTCGTGGTGCAAAGATTTCTTGGTATCCGCTAGCGGGCTGGGCACCGTCATTGCCTGTTAGGGTGTAATCCAAGTACTCAAGGTAGGGGTTTTCAGCCCACGCGTTGGTATTGGAATCAAAACTAAGATTATGGCCTCGATTCTCTGGCTCTGTCGCACGCAATAAACTCTCCATCAGATCTCGATCTGCAGGTAGGCCAATTTTATTGACGTTGAAATCACCCGCCATGATCACAGGTTCATCTGCCGGCAGATTCATCGTTAGAATAAACTCGCCCATTTCTTCAAGCTGTGCCAAGCGTGCGTCTCGATTCGGCGTGTCATCCGAAGACTGGGTATGTGTCGCAAACAAATGATAAATATTGCCCTGTTTGTTAATTTTTGCGTAGATCACACCACGGGTTGCGGCACATTGAATCCCATCACAATCTGCATATTTAAGATGCTGCTCCGACACAATGGGCCAACGCGAAACGATGCGAGTGCCTGATGGCAATATCTTGCCAAGTTTGAATATTTCTCCAGTTTGATACGCATATTCGTCACGTAATTGGCCCAACAATTTGTTCACCGGAATAGTGTCAAACATCTCTGTCAAAACCAACGCATCATAGCCAGCCATGACAGGAGGCATCTCTTGAAGGCGTGTATCGACCTTTTTCGAACCAAAAATTGTCGTCGCCCAAACGTTATAACTCAGCACCTGAAACGCGTTGGCCGGGCCCAACTCCGGTTTTCCATCCGCTTGCTGTAATACGTAGGTGAGCTTTCCGCCAGCACCCAACTGGTCAGCATTAAACCCCAGCTGATTTGATCGCCCGGCCAATTCTGCCTCAAATCGCTGAATATCTGCTTTTGATTGCGGCGATACCGACAGGTCGCCGGCTTCTAGACCAAAGGCCAGATCGATTCCTTGGGTTTTTTGAGTCAACTCAATGCTGTAATTATCGGATGAAAGCTCGATATTCAACGTGGCAGAAATACCTTCAACACGTTCAATACTGGCTAACGTCGCCGTCGCCAGAGGTGCAATCGACGTTACCTTCTGTTCGTGCCCAGCATCGCCAGAAATTGTCACCGCTAGGGTATCTGAAGTGCTGTTGGTGAAAACAATATCGGTGTCCAGTTCCTGCGGCGGGTGAGACATCCCATAGCCAGTTGCTGACGCGAGGGTCAACATGGCAAAAAGAGGTAGGGTTCTACGCATAAATATGTTCCTGTCTTTCATATTTTTGTTATTCATGACGGCGCAATTGCAGTGGCCTGACGCATGATAAGTATGAGGGAACATAAAACTCAAATTTACTGCACACGATCGGATGATTGGTTGAATAACGCGCTTGATTGTGGCAGGTATGGAATATCGGCCAACGCGCGCATCATCGAGCAGATTAGAATTAGCGAGATGGCAAAGAATCCCTGATAGATAATTCAGGAACTACGACGTCAATGACCGTAGAAGGTTTCAGCACCTTCATTAACAACTTGTTTGCCATCGCGCAACACCACAACTCTACCCGGTGCATTGCCGGATACTCGCAGGTTGTCGATCTCAACTCGGTATTCAAAAGGTGCGTTATGAAACACATAACGTTGATTTCCACCCGTCCCTTCAAAGTCTCGTTCTTTTGAATACAGCAGAATATCGGGTTTTGATGATTGCAGCTGTTCACGGGGCCACGACGCATAACGATAACGCCCATCAACCATTTGATCGATACGAACCTGAAAGCGCTTGGTTAGCATCATCAATAACGGCGTTTGAAAATCTTTGAGGCCGGCGTTAAGCCAGAGCTTCTGGGCATCGATATACCCCTTATCAATAGATTCCGCAGCTTTTGTCGTGTGATTCAAGGTGATAATCTTACCTTCGGTGTTGAGCCACACCAAACCATTGCTGAGTTGAATTCCCTGCCAGCCACTGGCAACCCAATCCTTATGTGGGTCAGATTGAGCAATTGTGGTGATCAGATGCTGGTCAAGCAGTTCACTCATCCGCACACGCAATTCGTCTGGGTGCAGAATATCCGGTGCTGGGTACCGGCTTTTGAGCGGAAAGGAGAAACTGGAGACGATTTTGTCGGCATCTCCAGAGCGAAAAGCTCGCACAATCGGTTCAGCCAATTTCGCAGCATCGGGGGAAGTCTCTGCGCGCAGTATCGCCGACGACATGCACAATAGACACAGAGTCAACATTACCGGTAGATCGTGGGCTATTAAACGCTTCTTCATGCGGTTGTCCTCAACAATATGGATCGAAGATAAACCAACAATCATTCAATCAAACACCCCTGATTGCTGCCGGTTATCCCTACGGCGGGTCAAATACCCGAAACACGTAATGAGGCCAGATTTGTTCGCTGTTGCGGCCGTCACGCCGAATAACCAAATCTTCGACCACTCGGGTCGCACCTAGGCACGTCGATGTCGTGGCGTCATCAAATACAATATAGCCACCTTTCACCATATGTTCGCTGGCATAGTCGTAAGCAAATGCGCACGAAGACGCAATATCTGCATCAATATGCACTAGGCTAAAGCACACATTAGGGTCTATCTGCTGCTCAACAACCTCTTCGAAAAGCCCATGCACCACCACCAGATTCGTTAACCCTAAATTACGGATATAGGCGCGCAGAGACGTCACGCTGGCGTCAGAAAAATCGCCAGCCTGGTGCATATCCAAAGCAGGTTCCGACGTTGGCATACCGCTGAATGTATCGCAGGCATAGATCGTTGACGCGCATCCCAGTACCTCAGCGACAATCGCCATAAAGATCGCATTGCCGCCACGATAAGCCCCGAATTCAATAACATCCCCCGGAGCCAATGCAGGTAGAAAATCTTTCATTAATAAATACAGATTCATCTGCCGCGGTTGAGTCACGAGCGTTAACCCTTCGGCCGCCTGCCATGCAATATTCCACAACGGGTCATCCAACACGCGTTTAACGAGATCATCAGCGCCGGGGGTACGAGACGAGAACTGCAATCCCCAACCTCGTTGGGTAGATTCATAGGCACTTAGATCTTCTGAAACACCTTTTTCAACGCGAGTAACATCCGACAAATAATTCTCGGCCTGATATGTCGACTTCAGCAACAATAGCGTGCGCCGAAACTGTTCAAAGTCCGTGATCATGGGGACTGCTCCTCAAAAGCACTGTCGATGCAGCAGACCTTGGCGTAACCCGACAACGAATGCCTGCGGATGGCCTAGCACTGAAGCCCTCGGTGGGCCCACTCAATGCGGTTCAAGTCGATTCATCATATACAAACGTCTATCTCTTCACCGCCATTGTCTATTCGCTGCAATATTTGGCTGCATCTGCCGTACCTGCGTGTAGTGTATTCGGAATACCCACCTGCCCCACATAGAATGCGACAATCTCAACAGGGCCCTTTAACGCGATACCACTGTGCATCTTATTCAGCACCTCAACCACTGCATCACCTTCGCGAACGACATTTTTATCACCCGACTTAGTTTCTATCTCCAACTCGCCTTTGACGATATACCCTAGGGTTGGAACTGGGTGACAATGATAAGGCAACGGTTTCCCTTCCTCGATAACGATGCGCACTGCTGTGACCTCTGGGGTGCCCTTAGGATATACAATCGGGTTGCCTTCCCAGGTTTTTGTCGTTTGCAAAAGCTGTGCTGCACTCGCAGGAATAGAAAATAAAGAAGCCAGCACCAACCACCCGACCCACTTACGTCTAAATTGACTTTTCTGCCCTGTCATCCGTTCTAATTTCGCGAAGTCTTCAAAACGATCAATATGTGTCATGGTGCATCCTTACCAGCTTACAAATTAGCGATGTATTACAGTTTTTGAATCAAACCAACGCGAAGTATCCGCGAAGATCCTACGAGAAAAAAGCCACCAAATGTGACCCACTGACGGATACGCGTAATCGTGAGGGAATCGTAACGAATCAGTCCATTTAATCACTGCATTACGGTCATAACGATTAACTGCGAATGAAAATCTCACACCTATAGTTTGAGAGTCGATAACACTATTTCGTTAGTACAACTGACATTCACAAAGGGTTTTTGGCCACCGAATCGATAGTTTCGATAGGCAATTTGCGCGCATTCGGTAAACCCTAGCTTGCCGATAAACAGCGCCTGCGACCCGCGTGACGATGACTCGACCAATGCTTCTTGATATGCCTGATTACGAGCACATTGCAATGCTGCTCGTACCAACGCCTCGCCAATACCGGAGCGATGGTGTTCAGGTGCAACAGCAAGATAAGCAATATGCGCTGTTACGCCCTCTTTTAACGACGGACGAAAACGCATTTGGTAAATGTGATTGAGGTCTTTCAGCAGCGAAAAAACAACTTTGTTGGCCGGCCGATATAAATCGCGCGTGCAATGCTCTGCGTAGTCATCCGCTAGCAAAACACCGGCAACCTTATTATTAGCATCGATCGCTATCTGACTCATCCGGTTCGATACAAACCGAAGTTGATCATAAGCCAGCATCGCCCTTATTTGCTCACACGTCAGACCAATAGCACCGGTTACCGGTTCTGAGTCAGCGGCTGCAAACATCTGCGCGCAATGATCGATAGCAAGGGTTACTGACGAATCATCAATCGTATGTATCTGACAATCGTATGTCATTGCGATATACCTCCATTGACGATTCCGCTATCGACTCAACTCTCGGTCGTGGCTGTCCGGCAAAATTCAATATGCCTTATTCTCACTATTACAATCGGAATCAAACCGCCGGTTCCAAGAGCTTTTAGCACCCACGACAACGATGTCGAGAATGTGATTCACAGTAATATTGGCTCTTGCCATTCGACCACACTGTGATTTTTATACAGCTTTTTAGCCATCGTTCGCAGGGCACTGCGTATCGCCTCCTCTACCACGGGGTGGTAAAAGGGCTGCCTCAGTATGCTCGCAACGGTTGCTGAATGGGTGATCTGCCAAGCCAATAAATGAGCCATGTGCTCGGCGTGATCACACAGTAACTCTCCCCCCAACAACAGCCCAGCTCGGTTCGCGTAAAGTCGTATCAAACCGGCATTCATTCCACTGATACGTGCACGTCCATTGTCGGCCATTAACGCTTGCCCTACGACGGTTGTGGTTAGATCGAGCGAACCATAGCCACAACCGAACTGTGCGATTTGAGGGTCCGTAAAGGTGATTTTTAACGGTACACGTCGACGATAGGCGCGAATATCAGCACACACTGAATTGAACCCGGCGATTGCACCCTCATCGATTGCTTCGTGCTGCAGCGGCTGATGCACAGACACATCACCAGCAATAAATACTGGTAGATCGCCTATCTGACACGTCTGCGGGTCGCTGTCAGGTACACCCGCTGTATTAAGCGGCACGCCCAAGGCTTGAAGATTCAAATTGGCAACATTTGGTGTTCTGCCAACGGCAACAATGACGTTATCGACACCACATCGGTTATCGCCAAACTGCATTGATACCCCATCGCCGCTACCCGATAGCGTCACGTGATGCCCTGTATGCATCGGAAGCGATCGTCCAATGGTGTCGTGAGCGACTTTGATAATCGCCGGATCCTGCGCGCCGCCGAGTGCATCAGCCAAATCAACACCAACCACGTCGTGCCCTAGGTGAGCAAGCGCCTGCCCTACTTCTAACCCGATAGCACCAAGCCCAACAACACCGAGTTTATGGGGCAAGTCAGTTTGTTCGAACAACCAGTCGCTGACGAGAAGTCGATGACCTAATGATTGCCACTGCGTAGGAACATAAGCTTGAGTTCCAGTGGCGATAATCACGGCACCACATTCGAATTTTTTGCCATCAACATCCAACTGATTAGGCGCATCAAAACGCGCATAGCCTTGCAGGAAATGATTTTTAGAGAGTTCGTCTGTCAGATTTGCAGTCGTTCGGGTGAAGAAATCTCGATCTGATCGTACTTGCTCAAGCACGTCTTTAGTATGCACAGACAAGTGCTCAGTACCCGTAATACCGCGGGATTGTTGTCGATGCCTGTTTTGAAAAAGGCGTGCCGTTTCGATCAGTGACTTGGACGGCATACAACCAACACGGGCACAGCTGGTGCCTAACGCGCCGCCGTCAATTAACAGATAGTTATCCGTAAACTGACGAACCGTGCGCAGCGCGCTCACGCCAGCACTGCCGGCTCCGATGATGGCAACATCGACACGGCGCGACATCGTCGTCAGATTTTGTCGGCGAGAATTTCATCCCGCGGTTGAGGAATAACAACTTTATCGACAAGAAGACCTTTCTCTCGAATATAGTCAGCGCCGGCATCCACAGCCGCCGTCACCGCAGCTACATCGCCGGTCATAGTTACATATCCTTTGCCGCCGATCGCCATTGCTAAATGAATCTCAATGAGCTCCACATTCGCAGATTTCACCGCCGCATCTGATGCCTCGATGATAGACGCGACAGAAAACGTTTCGATAATGCCCAAAGCCGCAGTCGCCTCGATAACCCGAGTACCCGAAATTGCAGGAAACACATCCTGATGGACATTGGGAATGATTAAATCGTCGACAATCGTCTCGCCACCGATATCCAAACCGGCATCCATGCCTGCCTCAACGGCAGCCACATCGCCGGAAATCATAACCATGAATTTACCCGGGCATATCGTGCGATTAAATAAAATCGTCACTGATGCAGCCTTTAGCATCGCATCGCCAACTAGATATCCCCTAGCAATGGAATTCAATTCAATGAGTCCGATCGCACTCGACATTTGAAGCTCCTATATAAATGCTTATTCGCTCAGAATTGCTCTTGCATCGCTGCCTGATTCAATACTTGAATGGCCATCTAAACAGCCGCCTGAATAGTTACCTGCGTCGTGTCTGCAGCCGTCACCGTGCCGCGAATACTGGCGTGCATTGGCACGCACATCGCATCTAATGGTGCCGTTGCGATCACGTCACCTACCTCAACCACATCACCAATGGCCACTGACAAGTTTGCCGGGGCACCAATGTGTTGCTGCAACGGAATAACAACCGTTTGCGGGTGAAACTGTGTATCGTCAAAGCCGGCCTTGATTTTATCGTAGCCATTAAGCCCCAAACGCCTAATTAATCGCGCGGTTGGCACGCCGCGGTACTCCCGCATTGGATGCACATCCACCATTTTAGCCTGTAACTGCTCCGCAGACATCCAATTATCGTTAGCTTTAAGATCCCGTTTGGTGGTTGCACACACATTTCTCGGATCAAGCATTTCTGGGCACGCCCAGAGCGAACAGATATTACATTCGCAGCAGGCTTGCGCGTTGATACTCAGCGTTTCACTGGTTTCTCCGCTGGTCAGCAATGAACGCATAACCAAATGCGGCTTGATCGGGTAACCGAGCAGATATCGTGGACACATTTCTGTGCACAAAGAACATTGGTCACACGCAGATTTACCGATACGCCGGTATTCTTTTTCAGGTGCTGACTTACGTCGAGCCAAAACACTATCGGCTTTAACGGCCAGAATGCCGCTGCCGGTGCGCGTGATCGGAGTATCCAGATCCTGCGTGACGCTGCCCATCATTGGCCCGCCTTCGATAATAACGACATCATCGCAAAGTAATCCGCCGGCGCTATTAATCGCATCTCGATACGTAGTACCAACCGGGAACCACGCCGTTTTTGGGTTAACCACTTCACCGTGAACCGAGATCAAACTATGCGTTACTGGCAGGGCTTTTGTGGCACGGCAAACGTTGTATAAGGTTTCGACGTTCTGCACCAAAACCCCAATATCTTTGGGCAGCCCTCCGGCCGGAATACGTTGCCCAGTTGCTTCGTATACCAACTCATATTCGTCGCCTGCCGGGTACACGTTTTCCATCAGCATCAATTCGATATTCGCCGGTAAACGGCCACTGAGTACATCAATCGAGTGTTGATGCTTTTTCTTAATGCCAATCACGCCTTTGGTAGCACCGCATTGCGCCATAACGAGCTGCAAGCCATCGAGAAAATCATCAGTATGATGCTGCATGATTACTTGGTCTTTATTCAGCAATGGCTCACACTCTGCGCCATTGGCAATAACAACATCGACCTTCACATCAATTTTCATGTAGGTCGGAAACCCAGCGCCACCAGCACCGACGATACCCGCCTCACGAACCTGCTGAACCAATCCAGACATATATTGTGTGCTCTATAGTTAAACGTCAGTCGGGTCGGCTGCAACACTCAACACAGCCGCCTGAAACGCATCACACGCGGCCTTACAGGCTGCTTGTGTTCCGGTGAGGTGGCCGCCAGCAAAGTTGGTTTCAGATGGTGGTGGAAAGTAGTTCACCAACTCAACGTCAGCTGCTTTTAATGCGGCATCTAGGCCAAACATAGCCTCAAGCGGAGGCGCGATAACATAAGCTAATGCATCGCCTTGCTTAACACCGGCTTCTGCCGATAAATAGCTGCCAGTTGCCGACACCACGTGGGCGAAAAATGCCAGTGAGTCATCCTCATTGGCCGATAAAAATGCCGCTTCGCATTCAATTACTTCACGGGCACGCGCTAAGCCTGCTTTTACATCAGCGGGGCCGGGGCCTGCGAGTACGCCGATGATTTCGCCAGACAGCGGCCCAGACGAATGCGCGGCACCGGCATAAAATGAATGGGCGTAAACCACATCAACCGCCGCCGCTTTTGTCGCTTCATCGAGTGCAACATAGGTTGCGTCATCACAATCGGATGTAATCATGCCAATACAGCGTTGGTCGTCATTCAACCCCAACTGCTTAGCAAAAGCGGAATCAACCGATGCAATTACGCGGGTAGCTAATACGCTTGGGGTCAGTCTATCGAGAATAGCCATAACACTTTCCTTTAACGGTTAAGGTTGATACCGCTGGCTTTTTTCTCCAGCATTTTTTTAGCAAGATCGACAATAACGGCAGCGGCCTCCACCGGTGGCGTACCCCCTCGGTGAATATTCGATAGAACGGTACGATCTGATTCCACCGTATTTTCGTCCGGCCGGTATACTGCATAGCAACTCAAGCTTTCAGATTGCCCTAGCCCTGGGCGCTCACCAATCAACAAAAGGTTAACTTCAGCATTCAACATTTGACCGATTTGATCTTGCGCTTTTACACGACCATAGCGCAGAAAAAACGGCGTACCGACTTTGAGGCCAGCACTCTGGAGGCCTTTCAACAGAGGCGGTAACAACTCATCGTAGTTGCTAACGGTAGCGTCTGTACTTAATCCGTCAGAAATCACTAACTGAACCTGGGGTGATTTTTCACAACGTTCGGTGATCAGTTTGCATCCATCATCACTCAACTTTCGCCCCAAATCAGGCCGCGTAAGATACTCATCTTTGTCTTTCGCTTGGCTATGTACTTCCCAAAGTTCATGTTGTTGCAACCAATCTTCAGCAACCTCTTTAACGACCGTGTCTTTCGAGCGACTGTGGTCGGCCAAAAAACGTAACAACGGGATCGTCAATGGCCGTGGCCCGGTGCGGCCTAAACAAAGCCGCGCTGTCGTATGCTTCATCATGTCTTGGTTAATGCTGTCATTAACGGCATTTTTGACGCCATACCATTTCTTGAATTTATCACTGCCAAGATCGTCTAGAGACATGTCTGGTGTGTCGCCCGACGGCACATGTCCTGGCGATGCAGCCTCGGTTGATGACGGCGAAGCATCAGCCGCAGTCACCTCGGTAATTTTACTGCTGTCGACAGGGGCCTCACCTAGCTCCTTCAAGACACTGTTGACGATCAACTGTATTTTGCTTTCATCCATCATGATTGGCCTCTACTAGAAGAAGATTGAAGGATCGCCGGCTTTGGCGGTAAGAATACCGTTTTCCGACAGGCCCATGGTTTCCATCCAGGCATCAAACTCAGGAGCCGGTCGTGCTCCTAACAACTGGCGTACCGTTGCAATATCGTGGTAGCTGGTAGTTTGATAATTCAACATAATGTCGTCACCCATCGGTAACGACATTACATAGTTGCAGCCTGCTGCCCCGAGCAACACGAGCAAGTTTTCGTTGGAATTCTGATCGGTATCCGCATGGTTCGTATAGCAGCAATCACACCCCATACTGATGCCGTGAAGTTTGCCCATAAAGTGATCTTCAAGACCCGCACGAATAATTTGCTGGTGGTTGTACAGATATTCCGGCCCAATAAAACCAACCACTGTATTCACCAAGTGAGGCTTGTAGCGCCGTGCTAAACCGTAGCAGCGCGACTCCATAGTCACCTGATCAGCATCATAATGTGCGTTAGCAGACAGCGCAGAGCCCTGCCCGGTTTCAAAATAAAGTGTGTTATCGCCAGCGACCTGACTGTATTCCCGCCCAACAGCCTGCGCTTCATCAAGCATCTCAATCGTTACACCAAACTCATCCAGCGCTTTGCCACTACCGGCGATGCTTTGAAAAATCAGCCCGCCTGGGGCGCCACGGCGTATTGCTTCCATTTGCGTTGTGACATGCGCCAACACACAGGGCTGCGTGGGCACATTGAATTTATCGATGATCTCTTGCACTGCTGATAGCATCCGCAGCGTGTTTTCAACGTTATCAGTGACCGGGTTAATACCTATAACGGCATCACCACAGCCAAAGCTTAGGCCCTCATAGGTTTGCGCTACGATACTGTCGATATCATCACGGGTATCATTCGGCTGCAAACGTGAACTAATCGTGCCGCTGAGCCCGACAGTACTATTCGCCTTGGTAACGACAGGCAGTTTTTTACCGCCATACATCAAATCACCGTTAGAGCAAATTTTTGCAACTGCCGCGACCATTTCAGACGTCAGGCCTTTGCGCAGCCGCTGATACTCTTCATAGCTAGGTGTATCGCTGAGAATGTATTCACGCAATTCACTCACCGACCAATTTTTGATTGAGTTATAAACACCTTCATTCAGCTCGTCTTGAATAATCCGCGTAACGACGTCGATTTCATAAGGAACAACCGGATTTTCACGGATCGTCTGTAGCGTCATATTGCTCAGTACTTGCTTCGCAGCAACACGTTCTTGCGCAGATTCTGCCGCTACACCTGCCAGCACGTCACCCGAGCGCAACTCATTGGCTTTCGCCAACACTTCTTTTACATCCCGGAAATTATAAACTTCACCGAACAATGTCGTTTTCAAGCTCATGTATGTTCTCCTTATGACGGGAACGCCAATGATTTAACGGTTAGCGGCACAATTTCTCCGCCAAAGTAGCTTTCGCCGATGTCGATATAATCACCGTCGTGAGTCACGACTTCGTCTATCACAGCTAATTCTTGCGGCGCGAGCAAAGGCCCGAGCTCCATACCTAACACCTTGCCGATATCGTTTTGAACAACCAGTAATGCCGGTGCTTTTCGATTACCGTGACGCTGATAAAACTCTGCGAGTTGTTCAGACGCTCGCAGCACCGCCGTATACGTCATGGGCATACCGGCATCCAGTGAAATTGCATACCGGTCGTTAATCAGATCAAGATCCATCCGATTGGCTGCCGTCAGGGTCTCTTCACAAACCGCAGGCGCTTCTGATTGCCAATCAATATTCGGATGAACAACCGGAACGTTTCGGATCGGCAAATCTGCTGTTTTCAGCCATATCGTGCTACCACTCAGCGACAACGAGTATGCACCGGCTCCGATAACTGTCGCTCGTAATGTTTGAATCGGTACCATGATGTTTTCACGGTTGAGTTGCGCATTTTTCATTAGCTCTTCAGCCAACAACGGGCCAACATCGTTAAATTGATGTGCCGCTATCGGCGTCGTTGTACTCTGGTAGTAACACGCACCTACACCGCCACTGAGAAACACGGCGTCATATTCATGATGAGGTTTCAGCGATTCAGTCATCAATAAACGGGTCGCTAACGACGATTGTTTTCCGCAGGCAACCTCAACGACCATTTCAGCCATACGGCAGGCAACACGACGAATATGGTCAGGCGTCATTTCCGATTCTTTGATTTGTGGACCAAACAAGTCATCCACAATCATTCGTGCGGGCTTATGTATACGACTAACGCCACCATCAGCTGAAGCCTCTAACAAACGCCCACCAACATTAAGACACGCGGTATCAACAACCCGATCACCCTTAAAAACCACATAGTTGGAGGTTCCACCGCCGATATCAATATTCAGCACACACTTATGGTGGGCCTTGGCGTATTCCGCAGCCCCGCTGCCGCGCCCGGCAATGATTGATTCAAGGTGAGGCCCCGCTGTCGCAACCACGAAGTCGCCAAGCTGATCCGCCAAGTCCATAATCGCCTCACGAGCGTTATGAGCTTTTGAGGTTTCCCCGGTAATGATAATCGCGCCGGTTTCGATGGCCTTCAGCGCCAATCCAGCAGCAACAAACTGCTCATGGATAAAAGCCTGCAAGCGCTCAGCATCGATCACACCCGATGAATCGATGGGCGTAAAACTGACGGGGCTCTCGTAAGCAATTTCACGCTCAATAAATTCATATTGCGGAACCTGCGTGGCCGGCGCACGGTTTACCAGCGTCAGGCGTGAAAAAATCACCTGAGTCGTCGTGGTACCTATGTCAATGCCGACACTGTGCAGGGTTTTGCGGTCCATGAATTAGGCCTCGCTTTCCTTGGCCTCAGTATCACCTTCATCACCGCCGAATTCATCGGTCAGCGCCGGATCACTCGCCGATTTACCTTCGATTGAGGCAACCACCCGATCGGCAATTAACATGGCAAAAATTGCGGCCGTTATACCGCCAACTAACTTCCCAACAATCACTGAGAAAATCATGTCAGGCTTGTTCGCGGCGGTGAAGCCCAAATGGTCACCAAAGGTAAACGCCGCACTAACACCAAATGCCACGCAGATAATTTTGCCGCGGTTATCCATTTTATGCATGATCTGAAACATCGGGATGATATTCGCCAACGTCGCCACCAGGCCCGCTGCCGCAGAAGAGTTGATATTGAGCTTGGTACCAACACTCTCTAACGGTTTGTGGAACCAACGTGTCAGCAGCATTACCATCGGATATGCCCCCAACAAAATCATGGCAATTGAACCAATAACCTCAATGGCTCGTAAGTCGATACCCGGCACATCCCCCTTCGTCATGAAGATCGGATCCATCCCCGGGATTACCGTTATGCCGAGAGTTTGATGCAGCACCGCCAGCGCTAACGCAATCGTGATAAAGGCGACGAGTAGCTTCGAAAACATAATGAAGCCCTTTATCATCGCATCGGCGAATTTCCATAAACCGAACGCAATGACCAGAGCCACCAACACAACCGGTATCAAATCCATAATGATCATCGACGTTGGGAAGGCAATTAGCTGGTCTGTTCCAGGAATATAAATATCGGATGCCTGCGCCACAAAACCGCCCGCCAAACACCCTAAGGGAATGGTTACCATACCGGCAAGCACGCCGGCGGCAAGATAAGGTCGATCGCTTTTTTTGATGATGGATACGCCAACCGGAATCGAGAACACAATCGTTGGGCCCATCATTGCACCCAGTATTAAACCGGCGTACATCCATGAGCCGTAATCGGTAGTGCCTGCGACAGTTGCCATTTCTTTCGCAAGAAAGTAACCGCCCATATCATTCGCCAGTAACGTGGTTGCAAACATCGCAGGGCTCGCACCTAACATTTGGTAGATTGGAACCACAACCGGAGAGAGGACTTTTGCCAGTACTGGCGCTGCGGCCATAACACCGACCATAGCAAGTGCGAGTGGGCCCATGGCATTAAAGCCTTCCTCGAATTCATCGCCTGCACCGGAAATACCGCGACCTACCGTACCAAGACCGACATAGCCGAGAATTCGCTCTGATCCACCAAACTGCGCAAACACCCTATCTATTGCGCCGATAACCATAAAGGTCATCATGATGTAGAGTATGACTTCATTAATTGAATCCATAGTTTCCGCCTCTATCTAATTACCATCTGTATTCGTCCGTAATGGTCATCGACACAATCCGTCGACCACCCTATCTCCCAAAACCACCCCATCCATCTTCTCTGTGTCGATGACGCCGCGGTTCTTACCGCGCCGCATACTGGCAGACACAACAGGTCTTAACACTCGATCAGCGCAAATCGCCATCACAGGGCCAAATTTGAGCCAGCACTATTGCTTTTCCAAACACGCCTGATAAATCGCGACGATATCCGCGGATGATGCATGGCGAGGATTGGTTACTAAACAAATATCAGCCAAGGCATCGTCCGCCAGCACGTTTAAATCTTCTGGTTTGACGTCGAATTTGGCCAATGAATCCGGCAGACCAACATCTTTAACGAGCTCCGCAGTTGCGCCTATGGCGGCAGAAGCCTGCTCTCGTTCAGTCATGTTGTCTCTCGCAACACCCATGGCCCGCGCAATATTGGCCAACTCAGATCGGCACACTAATGCATTGAAGTTCATCACCTCAGGTAAAAGTATCGCGTTAGCTACACCATGGGGGATCCGGTATCGCGCACCAATTTGATGGGACATCGCATGCACTAAACCCAGGCCCGCATTGGAAAACGCTAGCCCGGCTTTGTAAGCCGCTAACGCCATATCACTTCGCGCTTTTTGATTACTGCCATTACCAACGGCAATAGGGAGTGCACGAACAATCATTTGAATCGATGCAAATGCCATTGCTTCAGATATCGGATTACGCTGGCTCGAAAGGTACGCTTCTATCGCATGTGTCAAAGCATCAATTCCTGTCGCAGCAGTGACCGCCGGAGGCACGCCGATCATAAGGTGCGCATCAAGAATGGCGAGATCAGGCATCAGATGTGCACTTTTGATGACATATTTGTGCCGATGATCATCTTCCATAATCACCGTGATATCGGTTACCTCTGAGCCGGTTCCCGCCGTCGTCGGAATTGCTACTAACCGCACCTTACGCTCGGCTTGTGCACCAGCAGCCAAATCAGCAATACTCGCATTGCTGTCGATCAACAATGCGACCGCTTTGGCCGTATCCAAGGCTGAGCCACCGCCAATACCAATAACAGCATCGGCACCGCAGGTTTTTAATTGATCTTTGCAACGCTGCACTAAGCCAGCCGTCGGTTCAGCTACAATATCGTCGAATATGCTATAGCTAATTCCCGATCGATGAAGACTTCGTCGAGTACTATCCAAAAGCCCGAGTTCCGCAACAACGGCGTCAGCCACGATAAACGCTTTATGCACTCCAAGTGCAGACAACGATTCACCAACGCGCAAAGTGCTACCTTCGCCAGAAAGCGTCAGCGGAGGTGAACGAAAGCTGAACCCGTTTAACGTGATCGTTTGATCAATCGTCAAATTGACAATATCGCTGACTTGCTGCTCAGTGATTGACATGCCTGCCCTCACCATCCGCATAACCGATCCCCGGGATCTCTTGTTGGGAATAGACTGCAGGGTTAACGCCCGCTGAAATGAGCGCATAACTGGCGATGGCCAGCGGCGTCAAAAAGATGGGGTAATCCGGTAAAATCACATTTTGGTCTGGAAACTCATCCTGAAATACAGACTGGAATCCTCGCAATGAGCAGCTGCCCCCGGTCAAATAAATATCGTCGACATCAGCGCCGCTAAGGTGCGCTTTCACTAAATCAGCCATTTTTTCAATAACAGGCCGCACAACCGGCAACACCTGATTAGCACACTCATGATCACGTTTCATGATCTCAGCATCATCAACGCTAATATTCTTGGCACCTGACAACGTCAGCGTGATGTGTCGCCCGCCTGTTGGATCATCCAATGAGACAACAACTGCGCCGTGGTGAATAATCGCACTCCCAGTCGTGCCGCCGCCAACATCAACCACCGCACCATCATTAATTCCTAAAAGGTGAGCGACACTACTTGGTTCATCCACCACCGCCACAATTTCAAGCCCACAAGACTCGACAACATTGGTAGAGATTTTAGGGTCAGTGCCGGGAGGGTAAGAAGTCACCGCTCGAGTAACATGTGTTCCTAGGCGCTTTTCAACTTTCTTGATTTGTTCTGCGACAATGTCGCAAGCGCCGACATAATCAACAACTACACCGTCCTTCACTACATCTGCCCAATCGAGAAAACACGCGATGGGGATCCCGGCGCTATCAACAGCCATGGTTTGAATATCGGCTGTGCCTAGATCAATGCCGAGGTACCAATCGCCCTGAACCTGAATCGGCGTTTCGTCATTAACGATAGCCATCGCAGTTTGCAGACGTAGATTTATCACAGACAAAGTATTCTTCATCGTTGGCACCCGTTTCACACAATTCTGAAGTCGTCGACGATCGTACAGCGGCGCTTACGAACAAACGTTGCTGCGCTCGTAACACCTTCACCGGTTGGCGTGGATATCGTCATCGTTGTCCATCCTTCTCCGCCATGCCCTAACCCAGCGAGACAAGGGCCATTTTTAACGAACAAACTGGTGTTAATTTCATAGGCCATACGCGACAGATTATCGATATTGGTCGAATGCATTGCTGCGGTATGCCGATTACCCATCTCCAGCGCGACCCCAAGATCTATCGCATGATCGGCGTTATTTGCGCGTATTAATGGGATAACAGGCATCATCAGTTCTGTCACGGCAAACACATGATCATGTGGCGTTTCGACCACCAGCAAACGGGTTGACTTAGGGACATCAATACCCGCCTCTTTTGCGATAACTGCAGCATTGCGCCCAACCCACTTAGCATTAACTTTCGGGTTATCGCCTGGATAGCCTTTCAGCACGACTCGGGCGATGGCATCAGCCTGTTCGAGGGATACCTGAACGGCACCGTTCTGGCACATCAACCTAATCAGTTCGTCTGCGATAGAATCTACAGCCACAATTTCTTTTTCATCTGCACAAATGATGTTGTTATCAAATGATGCGCCTTGCACGATGCTGATGGCGGCGCGTTCAAGGTTCGCCGTTTCATCAACCACCACCGGCGGATTCCCTGGGCCTGCCGCGATCAAGCGCTTATCAGTGATACTGCGGGCTGCATCAACAACCGCATCACCACCGGTAACCGTCAATAAATTAATGCCCGGATATACGAATAGTTTCTGCGCATTTTCAAGACTAGGGTCGGCTACCGTTGTCACCAAGTTTGCCGGGCCTCCGACTTTCATGATGGCTTCGTTAACTAACTGCACCGCATGTTGCGACACGGCTTTTGCTGCAGGGTGAGGCGCAAAAACTACCCCGTTACCGGCTGCGATCATGCTAATGGCGTTATTGATCACCGTTGCACTGGGGTTAGTGGATGGAGTGACGGAAGCGATAACTCCCCAAGCTGCGTTTTCTAACAAAGAAAGCCCTGCATCACCCGTAATCGCCTGCGGAATAACCGCCTCTGTACCCGGCGTTTTGTTGGCGACAAGCAAGTGTTTGGCGATCTTATCCTCGACTCGCCCGTAGCCAGTCTCTGCGACAGCCATCTCGGCAAATTCACGCGCTTTATTGCGTGTCATCTCTCGAATGGATTCAATCATTTGGTCGCGGAGCGCGACTTTTCGAATGGACTTCTGTGCTGACTTAGCTGCACTGACTGCATCGTCGAGTGTATTGAAAATACCATTGACGTCACTAAACGAAGCAACATCCGGGTGATTCAGTTGTTCAATCACACTACGGACAATTCGCTCTATCTGTTGCTGATTCATAGCGTGTCCTCTTGCCCACAACCGCGCATATTCAACATGGATAAATTCCAACTAGATATGCCAACTGTGGTTCAATCAATCGGTATTACGGCCGACCTTGCTTGAGATAATTCAGTTTTTCAGTCGACGTAATTTCATCAACAATACCAACAATCGACAGATCCACCGGCGTGTGGGCATCGGCTGTTAACGTAAGTCTTGCCGAGCTACCGGCGACGACCAGCACGACTTCGCCCTCACCTGCGCCCAAGTTATCTACGGCGACATGAACATCGCTTTCAGCCGACCCGGTATCGTTGATTAGTTGCACCAGCAGTAACTTATCCATACTCAGGTGCGGATTTCGGACAGTCGCGACGACTTGCCCAATAACCTTGGCCAATCGCATGCACTTTCTCCCTCAGACCAACCCGATTTATCTGGCCAGCCTAGCGGTTGGACAATAATTACGGTTTGATCGGGAAGATTTCTTCAAGATCAGAATGAGGGCGCGGGATAACATGCACTGCCACTAGCTCGCCGAGGCGCTGTGCTGCTGCCGCACCGGCGTCAGTCGCTGCCTTACACGCAGCAACATCACCACGTACCAATGCAGTGACATAACCCGACCCGATCTGTTGATAACCAACAAGTTTGACCCGCGCCGCTTTTACCATGGCATCTGACGCTTCAATCAGTGAAGTCAGACCTTTAGTTTCAATGATGCCTAATGCTTCCATCTTGGTTCTCCAATATCAGTGTTTCAGAGTTCAGAACTACTTTTTCGAAGGTGCTTTAGCCGCCGCTTTTGGCTTGGCGGCTTCAGGTGTCTCGTGACCAATTGGAAAAATAGCTTCCAGATCGCCATGAGGGCGCGGTATCACGTGCACAGAAACCAACTCACCGATTCGCTGTGCCGCGGCGGCACCTGCGTCAGTCGCCGCTTTACAGGCGGCAACGTCGCCACGCACCGTAGCGGTAACCAAGCCAGCACCAATCTGTTTATATCCGACAAGCTCAACGCGCGCGGCTTTTACCATCGCATCGGATGCTTCAATCAACGCCGTCAATCCACGTGTTTCAATAATACCTAGTGATTCCATCGATCTTCCTCACTTTCCTGAGGCTCAGTGCCTCGTTTAATGTAGGGTTTATGTTTTCACCATGGCCGAAGCAAGCACCGAAATATCAACGATATCGTCAGCACTGCAACCCCGAGACAAATCATGCATTGGCTTTTTTAGCCCCTGCAGTAATGGCCCTAACGCAATGTAATTGCCGAGCCGTTGAGCAATTTTGTAACCGATATTGCCGGCGTTTAATGATGGAAAGACAAATACATTTGCCATCCCACCTAACGGGCTCTGTGGCGCTTTCTGTGCAGCTACGGAGGGCACCGCGGCCGCATCAAACTGTAGTTCACCATCCATGATCAGATCTGGTTGGCGTTGACGAATCATATTCACAGCATCAGCGACTTTGACTGCCGCCGGGTGCTTAGAGCTCCCTTTACTTGAAAACGACAACATCGCAACACGGGCGGGCTCACCAACCAGCCGCTCATAATTGGCCGCTGCATCAATTGCGATATCGGCCAGCTGTTCTGAGGTCGGTTCAGGAATAACGCCTGCATCCGCAAAGCTCAGTATGTTTTCACTATCTGGAGATGCCATCATGAAAAAACTCGATACCGTCTTTTGCCCCTCTGCCACACCAATGACCTTCAACGCTGCCCTGATCACATCACCCGTTGTAGAAATATTGCCCGCGATACAAATATCAGCCATTCCCCTATCAACCATCATTGCCGCATGAAACAGCGGCTGATGAATCAGTGAAACCGCATCTTCGAGGCTAACTTGTTTGCTGGCGTGTATTTCCTGATAGCATTTGGCAAAGGGCTGCTCACAACTCGTTCTTAACGGGTCAACAATGGTTAGGCACGGCATTGGAATACCAGCCCTATGAGCACAATCTCGAAGCTCAAACGGATTACCAATAAGAATAGGTTCAGCCAAGCCTTGGTTTTTCAGGTCGTTAGCCGCATGTAGCAAACGCACGTCTACCGCATCAGCAAAAACGATTCGCCTTGGTTTATTGCGGCAAGCCTCTCTTGCTTGTTCAAGTAGTTTCATTGCCACCTACCTTGGAAAGCGCACCAAGACCATCACGCTTTCCAACCAGTGCAAGTAACGCAACAACGTATATCGCACTGCTCAATCGATTCAGCCCTTGAATCACGTCGTTTCTGGTAATTTCAAATGTATTGACCAGGTAGATATCTGTTGCAATAAGTTCGCACTCTCTCGCCATCGCCCTAAGAACATTGAGCTGGGCCACATCTCGTCCATGCTCTGCGTCTGGAAGAATATGGTCGTGACCAATGTATTTCAGTGGTTGATGAGATATCGCATGAATGGTTGGGTCATCTAAATCACCCATACTGATCGGCAGCAACGGCTCTTCAGTGACCTCACTGCGCAAAATATTGCCGATATATGAGCGGATATCAGCAAGGTATTGGTGTAAAAGCGGAAACTGTTTTTTCTGATCAAACTCTGTTTGAACCAGCACGCAGTAGCAGCTGAGAGTGTCGAGTTTTCCACGTAGTTTGATTCGCGGATGGTTTTTCAACACCAAATGCGTGTCGTCGAGATGGGTCAGAACTTCCGGCTTGGTCTCAAACGGCTGATGGCATAGCGCGCAATTGGTTTCTGGCCTAACGTTGTTGCTTTTAAGCGGATGAACCCGAACCTCTCGGTTATCGCCATTACCGATAAAAAATCTACCCTGCTCATCAATCACTTTGATACGAATCTGGCGTTCATCTAACAGCTGCTTAGCGGACGGGGTTAGTTTGCACGCTGCGGGTAAATGAACCTCAGTGCCATGACCTAGCCCAAAGCGCTCCCGTAACCACGCCTCTGTAATAAAACAGGATCCACCGGGCTCTTGCCCGCTGCTAACTGAATGATCCGCTGAATGCGTCAAATTAGTCACCAGAAGCGTTTGAAAAATCAGGCCCAGTCAACGGGGTACGTTACGTAAACAAACCTAACACTCGTCGGTGTTCCGAACTCAATTGACGACCCCTTCGGAATAAACATCACATCTCCGGGCTTGCCAACGAAGGTTTGATCGCCGGATTTAATATGTAATTCGCCCTCAAGAACAACATCAACTTCATCGTAGGTCAGTGTCCATGGAAAAAAGCCGTTCTCCCACGACATATATCCCGCACCGATATTGCTATTGTCTTTCGCGGTGATGACGTCAGTCAGACCAATATTGTGCTCTTTAACAGCATCGAGTCTGCCCATGCTGACACTATTGCCACGCACAAGAACCACCCCGTGTTCGGATATTTGTTTCTGGCACCCTGGCTCAGCCGAAGCACCCTGATTCAATTCAGACAATGCCTTTTTAATCAAAGCTTCGACGGCCGCTGAATCATGTTTCCCGGACGGCATTTGCTGAGTAACGCACTGCTGTATATGCGCAATATCGACATCATTGGCTGTTGCACTACAAGAGTTCGGAACGCCACCACCTGTCGACGCCGACGATCCTCCTGAAGATGTATCGTGATTTAGGGAGATACCAAATTTGGCAGCAAGATCTTTGGCTTCGGGCGTAACAATCGTGGATGAGAGAGGAGCCGATATGACCTTCTCTCCTTTTTTATGGCAATATTTCACGGTTTCCGCAGTAATCAGCGTTTTCATGCTGGCTCCTCGCATCGGGTCATGGCTTGATACAACTCACTTCACCAAGCGATAGCGGTTATTTTCTGCAGCCCTGTTTATTCATCAGGGAGTCAAATTAGAGTGTCAACTTCGTAAAGGTGATCAATAGTAAGTGTCGTTCCTAAATCGCCGAATGCCAGTGCACTAAAACACTGATCCGACATAAACGGTCAAACCATTCTGATTAACACCGATCCAAGCTTTTCATGAGGCAGAGACCGTATTTGTAATTTCGATCAAATAGTTTTTCAGTTGGTTTATTGAGTCAATATCATAGACTGAAGTTTCAAAATACGGCGGTTTAATGCCGTTTTTTTGCAAAACCTCACGCGCATATTCGATGTTTGCATGCTCGTCATCTACTCGACTAATAACACCGACAATGTGTTTGTTTGGATACACTCGTAATAAGTCCGAAGGGATTTTTAGCTCTCCCCCCATTGCCGGGTGCAGTAAAACAATGGTGTTCACTCGCACTAAACTATTTAACAAAGCGCCATAAAAACCACGGTATGACACATATTCGCCTGGGGTATCGATGATATTGTTGGCGAAATATTCCACGGATTGTGTCTTTCGAACCTCTTCATCCAACCCTAGCAAGGCGTTTATGAGCGCAGACTTCCCGCTATCAACCTCACCGATTACGATAAAGTCGTTCAGATGCTCCGCCAATCCGGTCATGTTCGGGTCACTTCGCACACAGAAAAATCGAGCACTTCTCGCGTAACTCGAGCAACAGCATCTAACGCTTCAGATACAGAGCCAATACTACCTGCTATAACCAAGGCTCCTGAAAATCGATCAAGAAACCCAATTTCGATGCTCGCAGCTTTAGTGGCGATATCACCCGCAATAATCGCTGTTTCGCCAGGTGTTAGCGTTAATATACCGATCGCTTCAGCGTGATGAACGCCAACTTTTACACAAAGCTCTTCGCCGGGGTTGGCAATCATATGAGCAAGAGTCACCTGCTTGCCGGGAACATATTCTTGAATAATACGTTCAGTGTGATGAGGTTGCCCCGGTAGAGAATGATCTTGACCGTTTGATGAGTACATCACTTATCAACCTTGCGTTATGGACGCCGACGCTTCGACGTAAGATATACCCTAAATGACACACCAATTTGCGCCATAGTGGCTTGATGAACGACCGACAATAACTTCATCAATTGCTCAACAACCCCTTAAGTTAAGACAATGACACTTAATTTCGCCAATATTGATGAAAGATATCCATCATTCGCTTCGATTCATCTGTCTCACAAACTATGAAGTTTTCGACCACATCACTGGTGGAACGATCCAATAGACCCGAAAGAATCAGTTTTTCGCGAATGTCATGCTGAAGCCGCGCTGATCGAGCAATCGCCCCCGTCAGAACAACGAGATCGATTCCGCCCAATAGTAATGCCTGAGCCCCGATCGATTGCAACACCTGCTCAAGATAATAGCGATAGGCTAATTCACATCGAGGAGATCGAGATGAAAACATAGCCTCTACAGAAAGTTCTTCACCCGCTAGGGCTTGTAGCCCCGCAGATTGGTATAGCATCAAGCAGATATCGTCGGGGGATAGCCCCTGATTCTGTAATTGAGATGCCCAAGACAACACGAGTATGGGATCAATATCGCCACTGCGTGTTGCACCGGGCAAGCCAGATAACGGTGAGTATCCCATTGTCGTATTAACACTGCGACCGTCATCTAGTGCACAGATAGACGAACCGGATCCAAGATGGCCTATCACAGCCTTTTTGTGTTTCAGCCGATCAGCTAACGTATCCGCCACATAGCCGAACGATAAACCATGAAACCCGAAACGCCGGAATCCCATCGCATGAAATTCGGGATCTATAGCGTACCATTGCCTGAAAACTGGAATAGTTTTGTGAAACGCCGTGTCAGGACAGCCAAACACTGCAGCATGAGGTATTCGCTGAAGTATCGATCGTGCCACCCTCAAAAATGCAGGAACATGCAACGGAATCGCAGCGGATAAATACTCAAGGTTCTCAAGTAGGTTGGCGTACAACGGCACCAAAGGGGAAGTATGTTTGCCGCAATGAACGGCACGAATGAGTACGACGTCAAGATAGGCAAAGAGTGCTTTTGCTTTCAGCAATCGAATCAGCCAATCCAAGCACTCAATATCATCACCCGGCGGGCTAGTATCATCACTAAAATCATGCGAAATATCCCGGTCAACGACCTGCAAATGCAACTTCGGCTGACCGACATCAAGATCAGTAAAGCTACCCGAGATAATCGCTGGCAAGCCAGGGCGGCTTGAATGATAAAGTGCAAACTTTAAACTCGAAGACCCCGGGTTAACCGCCAGCGCCAGCTGCTTTCGCATCGCTTTCGCCTTCAGTCTCATCGATACCTAATGCACGAAGTTGGTTCAGGTAACGGTTGTATTCATCGGTTTTATCCGCGCTGTAGTTCAGGTTTTTGAACAAATCCGTCAAGCGGGTGAAATACTTACGTACCTCATCTTTCGACGTATAACTTTGCTTACGTTCCAAAAGATCTGAAATTAGATCGATACTACGGCGCTGTCTGTCCAACGGGGTAGACACGTCAATATCATCAAACGCATCCTGCTGAAGATAAACCATATCGAGAAACAACGATTGATGATATGTCACATAATCATCGAGGGTAACACCCTCCTCGCCTGTGACTTGCATCATACTGTGTACACTGCTGCCTTTTTCCAACAAATCGGCTAACCGTTCAATCTTAGTGGTCCAATCTTTACCCATATTAGCGCTAAACCAGGGTTCAATTTGCTCAAGATAGCGCGACCAAGAAATCAGTGGATCAACCGCAGGATAGAACCGTTTGTAGGCGCGATCATAGGATAACCCTAAGAATGTTTTCACTGTGCCTAATGTCGCCTGGGTAACCGGCTCCTCAAAGTTACCACCGGCTGGCGATACTGTACCGATAATCGTTAGAGAGCCTTCAACACCATCATTATTAGTCACTAAACCGGCACGCTCATAGAGGTTTTTGATGGTTGATTCGAGGTAAGCAGGAAACGCTTCCTCTCCCGGAATCTCTTCCAAACGTCCTGATGTTTCGCGCATCGCTTGTGCCCATCGAGATGTGGAATCCGCAAGCACCAAAACGTTGTAGCCCATTTGGCGGTAATATTCACCCAAAGTAACACCGGTATAAATGGAAGCCTCGCGTGAAGCCACCGGCATCGACGAGGTGTTACATATAATGATCGTCCGATCCATCAAGGTGCCACCCGTTCTCGGGTCGTTCAATTGCGGGAATTCGGTAATCGTTTCAACAACCTCACCGGCACGTTCACCACAGGCAACAACGATAACAATATCAACGTCCGAATAACGTGATATCAGATGTTGAAGGACCGTTTTACCCGCACCAAAAGGCCCAGGAATACATCCAGTACCACCTTTTGCAATCGGAAAAAACGTATCAATCAAACGTAACGTAGTGGTTAGAGGCTCTCTAGGATATTCACGTTTGGAGAGATTTCGTCGAAACAATTGATGCGGCAAGGGGCGCTTAACCGGCCAGCGCTGAATAAGATTCAAGCCGCGCTCTTTACCGCCTTCATCACGAATTTTAGCGACAATGGTCTCGACCGTAAAAGTCCCTTCTTGAATCCACAGAACTTCAACTTCACCAGGCTCATCAAAAGGGATCATGATATTGTGAGTGTACCGGCCTTCCTGAACTGTACCAAGAACATCACCGGCACGCAGTCGATCACCTACACGGGCAACACTGCTAAATGCCCATTTTTGTTGACGCTGCAACGCCTCAATATCAACGCCTCGCGCCATGAACCTACCATGATCGGCTTCCAAGCGTTTCAAGGGATTTTGCAATCCATCATAAACCTTACCAAGCAGACCTGGGCCGAGCTCAACTGAAAGCATCTCACCGGATTGCTCGACAGGGTCGCCAACGCATACCCCTCTTGTGTCTTCAAACACCTGCACATCTGCAGTTCGGCCCTTAACCCTCAGAACCTCTGCCTTCAGACGCTCTTGGTAACTCTTTCCGGTTACCGATTGTGGGCAGATATACACAACCTCGTTTTTTACCAAGGGCGTTAGATGCTCATGACTTTCATCGAACACAGATTCAATCGTGATGACTTCGTCTTTAATGGCGACAACACGTGCTGTTGCTTGAATATCACTCATATCTCAATATCCATTCTATCTTTGGCCTGTGCGATGCCTTCCTGCAAGAGTTTTTCGAAACGTCGTTGAGCTGCCGGATGGCTATAGCTCGTCCAACGATCGACAAGATCCCAGCGAAGGGTGTACAGCAATATTGCGTTGAAATCGTACTGATGGTTATGCCATGCAGCATCGTAGTATTTCCATACCGTTTGCATCAGCAGACGCTCAAGACCAAAGGCATCTTCGTCTTCTAACATCTGCTTGGCTGTCACAATCCAAGGGAATTTCCCCGACAAACCAAAATCGTTCTTTCCCCACTGTTTTCTCACCATATGGGCATAAATACTGTAGCGGCTAAATTTATCGAGTTCGTCTGCAGATCGCCCTTCATGGCGATAACGTAAACATGCGACGATAAACCTCAAGTCCATTCGCCATTCAATTTGCGGCAAAAAGTCCATGCCCGAGAAATTCATTTTTAATTGCTGAGCCGTACGAATCAGATCGGCATCACGCGTCTCTATATCGAGTTGCCCCCAATACAGCAATTTAGCAATGCCGTTCAGTTTCTGTCGATCATCATGATCTAACGAGCTGAGACGCTTAGTGAGTTGCAAACGCGAGATCGGCGCCTGATCCGAATGAAATGGATCTCGCAGATGCGGTAGTGCGGTAATAACGTCAACATAGCTATATTCTGCCATGATCAGCTCAACACTCCTTCAAGCAAAGCACGGAAGCGCGGCTGTAGATATTCCAGCAAGATGTCACTCAAGATCGAGTCATCGAGCTGAATTTCGACCTTACTGTCTTTACTGATGATCTTAATGCCGCTCTTGATATTTTCACTGACACTGAACTCGATGCCGTCACGTAACATGCCACGTGTCTGCTCACTGATCATCTCAATCAGCGGGCCGCCCGAGAGTTTTTCAGGCGATTTACGAAGATCTTCAACAGCTTCCGCATGGGCCGGCAGCATGATGACAGAGTTTTTTTCTATCTTCTGAGTCTTTGAAGCGACTTCAAGAACCAGCTTCCTGAGCGTATCAGGATCTTTCAATTCATGCTGGGTCATACGCTTAAGGTTGTCGCTAAACTGGCTGAGCAATTGTTGCTTCAACTTCAGCAACGTATCTCGAAAGGCAAGTTGTAAAGACTCCGCACCACTGGCACGGATAAACTCCGCCTCCTTTTGTGCTTCCTCAACAAGTTTGCTCGCTTCATCCTTAGCTTGCTTCAACATGGCGTCCGCGTGCCGCTTCGCATCATCAACAATCTGCTGCGCTTCGTACTTCCCGGCATTAACGCCTTTGTCACGCAATTCCACGATCAGCGTTTCTACACCACTGGATACCTGGTCCGTCTGTTGATCACCCATATGCCTCTCCCGATCTAATCAATCTTTTTTCGTTGCGAAGAATTATTTGGGCAGTGAGCCACTGAGCACCAAAGCAAATACGAAGGCGAACACAGAAAACCCTTCCACAATAGCAGCCGGCGCAATAGACAAACCAAAAACTTCAGGCTTAGTTTTCGACGCATTAATAGCGCCGACTAACGCCATACCTTGGTACATAGCACTGAGCATAAGGGCAATACCCGAAAGCAAACCAATGGCGAACAACCCAGGTGCGTCAGTCACCGTTACTGGTCTGTTCAGCGTAAACATAATAACGATGCCCAAAATACCCTGAGTCGAAGGCATCGCAGAAAGGCCGATAAACTTCCCATAGCCGCTGTCGGTATCGAGCATTGCACCAGCGGCAGCTTGCCCCGCCCTTGCACAACCATAAGCACTACCAACACAACCAAGTGCTACCGGTGCATAAATACCGATCCAGCCTAACGTCAGGATGATTGCTTCCATCGATGTTTCTCCCGTTTCGCGAACGCTTTAAAGGGGTAACCTTCTTCGGTTATAGCCCAGTTAGTAAATTCTAAAAGATTTAGACGCAGGCCATGAATCACACCACTCATCATCGCGAGAATGAAATTCAGACCATGTCCGAGGAATAAAATGATCAAAGAAATCACAAGGCCACTGCCATGTATTTCTGTTCGGGCCTCATAGGCCAACTGATTAAAAGTGATTGCCAAAGATGCACTGGAGAGGCCCAAGGCAAACAAACGCATATAACTCAACACATCACCAAAGGCTTTCGAAATCTCGTAAATGCCTTGCAGCCCGCCCAAGGTTCGACTGAAAAAATCTTTCATTGAACGCACGGGGATCGGGTGATGGAATGCGACGACCAGCAACAAACCAAGAACACAACTCGCCGGGCCGATATCATCAAAGAACACTTGGGGAATCGTGCCCATATGGGCCATCCAAGCCGAGAACGCGCCGGCAAGCATAAGAATCCAGCCAATCGGAGCGACCATATAACGCGTGCCACGCTTAGACCATGCCACCATCGCATGCGCAGCAACCAAATGTGTGACACCTACACCGACCGACAATTGCATCTGCGTACTGAAATCATTGATACTGAGCACCGCGGCATCTGATAACAACGACCCAGTTGGTGGCGACAAACCAAAATAACTACCCAACATAATCCCATAGATAATGCCGGTATTTACCATCGACCAGGCTAGCATCTTTAATCTTCGACCTAACGGAGAAGCATTGAAGCGCTTCCTAAACAGCCAGAAGATGCCACCCAAAATCACGCTGTATCCTGCATCAGCAATAATGATCGCAAAGAATAATGAAAATGACACAAATACAGCGCTGGAACTATCCCATGTTCGATAACCAGGCGTCTGAAAGAAATTAACAATATCAGAACCTGCACCAAACGCTGGGGGCGGTGTTAATTTGCTCGGAGGAATATCCACTTCCCGAACATCTTCAGACAATGATGCAAAGGTTGTTTTGTCCTGAAGTTGCTGCAACTTATCGATATCGTCTTCTGCTGTCCAAACCTGCAATGAAAAAATATCGCCATCATCCTCACACCAAGCCATTGCTTGCTGAAGATCATTGCCATCCTCTATCGCGTTGATACCTTGCCGTAAGGTATAGATCCACCGGGTAAGAACAATTCTCTGAGCATCGTTATCTTCCAGCTCATCCTCAGCAGCATCCATTTGATCCAAAAGAACGTGAATAGGTTGCGTGCCGGTATGAGTTCGGGCGAACGGGACATCATCGAGAGACGGTTCGTCGATCGATATCAAAACGACGTAACAATTACGCGAATCCTGAGACAGTTTCTTCCAAGGAATCGACGTTTCGGTAAACTGACTAAATTTTCGGACGGGAATGCAATAAAACCAAAATCGATATCCGCCAAGATCTTCCAGAGGTGGCAATGTAAACTCGCCCCATGGTTCTCTCGCTCTTAAATGGCGTTTGATAATCTCGATTCGATCTTCGATCTCTCGACGTTGCTGTTTGTTCTTCAATACTCGGCTGACAATATCATCCAGTTCAACCGGCGTACGAGGGTGATATTCCGGACGCCGATGTTTTGCGTCTAATAAATAGGTCACTGCATCATGCAAACGCTGACGCTTATGTTCCGCGATAGAAGAAGCAATTTCTTCACCGCTCTTGTGCGGTATTAAATGACTAACGCCAAGGGACTGTAATTTGTCTAACACGCGCTCTTGCGAGCCGCTTTGACCAAACAGCGTCACTTTACGTAGGCGAGCAATCGTCATAAAGCAGCCCTCCCCGCAGATGCCTGAGCATTTTTCGCCTGGGCTTTCGCTTTCGAAATTTTTGATCGCACAACAGCAGCACGTTCTTGGTCATCTAAAAATAAGCGAATCTTTTTGATGTTCTCACCGGTTTTCGGAATCAGTACATTTGAAAACAAATTAACCCTCTGCGTCGTCGTTCGCAGACTATCCGCAAGCAGCTCTGCTCGGTGCTCGAGTAACTGAAGTTCCACTAAAAGTTGTACCATCTGCTGTAGTCGTTTTACCAAGTTGTCGACCCAATGAGGTTTGGCAAGAAAGCTGTATTCAACAATAGACACATCAATTGACTTCAGTGTCGGCAATTTCAAACCCAATCTGTTTTCTACGTCATATTCAACATTGTTGATTTTGAGTAGGTCATCGAGATTGATCGTTTCAGCTGCTAACATCGGCAATTGTTCAGCAACAAACTCTTTCATTTTGTCAATTTGGCGCTTCTTTTCTTCTACTTGAGCACGTGCCTTTTTCAATTCAAGCATCAATTGCTCACGCTTCAACTCCAACGCCGGTAGATAACGATTGAAGGTTTTGAGCTGCTTTTTTTGCTCGTTCAGAGAGCTTTTATTCAGGGCAATTTTGGTCATTTGGGCCAGTACTTGTCTTTCAAATTTTGCTTGATTACTACCTCGTCTTTTTCAAAGCACTCGGCCAGCAAATGCCAACATGCGTCCAGTGCTTTCTCAAGCGGCAATGCAACATCTAGATCCATAAACTGCTTACGAAACTCGCCTGAAAAACGCAGCAGTTTTTGGTCAAATTCAGACAAGTCAAATGCCATCGCCTGCTTCTGTTCCGCATCCACACCTTCGGAATAATAGCGAATCATGGTATTCATAATCTGACCATGATCCTCGCGAGTCTCTTTTTCGATAACGAATTGCTTCAAACGTGACAACGAGCCGAATGGATCAATAACACCGGAGTGCAGGTAAAACTGCCCCTCAGTGATATAGCCGGTGTTATCCGGAACAGGATGCGTCACATCTCCGCCAGGCATGGTTGTCACAGACAAAATCGTTATAGAACCCGCCCCTTTGAAATCACAGGCTTTTTCATATCGTCTAGCCAGCTGAGAATATAGATCACCCATATACCCGCGGTTAGATGGAATAGACTCCATCGAGATACCGATTTCTTTCATCGCATCTGCGTAAGCAGTCATATCGGTAATCAACACCAAGACTCGCTTGCTTTCATCAACGGCAAAACGCTCAGCAACGGATAACGCGAGATCAGGCACCATCAATCGTTCAACTACCGGATCGGATGCCTGATTGACATACATCACCGTACGATTCATAACCCCGGCTTCTTCGAACGACTGTTTAAAGAAGTAATAATCATCAAAAATTAAACCGAGCCCTGCGAAGATAACGACATCGGCATCAGCCTGAATACCAATGCGCGCCAAAAACTTGTTATACGGCTCACCGGAAACTGAAAATATCGGAATTTTTTGGCTTTCAACCAAACAATTGAAAACATCAATCATCGGCACATCAGTGCGAATCATCTTGGATGCCAACACCCTATTTATAGGGTTAACGGTGGGGCCATTGATTTCGACTTTCGGATCCAATGACAAATCTGGCCCGCTATCAATTGCGTTCCCAGATCCGTTAAAAATACGCCCTAACACATTATCCGAATACACAGCCCTCATCGGTTCTTTCAGAAAGCGAATAGAGGCTTGGTTAGATATCCCTTTAGCACCAGCAAAAATTTGGAGAGAAACGAGAGAGTGATCAAGCTGAATGATCTGAGCAAGAGAAACGACTGAGCCATCCTGTTCAATAGCGGCCAGATCTCTATTTCGAACGGTGCGATGAATATCAGGATCGTCGGGCAATCGCAGATTGATAATATCGCCAACGATGCTTTCAATACTGCTGTAACGTGTTAAGTACTGATCCATGCTGAGTCGGTTCCCCGGCTATTGATTGCAGAAAATCATGTGACCAAGATCACAGTCAACACCCCATAGACACGTAATCACGTTAATGGTTCTGAATCGACAACAAAACTGAACGCTAACGCAATCGTCTATCGACATAGAATTTAAGGATATACCATTGCTCGGAAAAAGCGTGTGAATTTTCCGAGACAGCAGGCGCAGCCTCTTGGGCTTGTCTACACTCCTTCCTAGATCAATGTTGTTTATAAGACCAACAGTCACTATCAGGATGGAATCGGCTATGTTCGACGGTCTGCTTCGGCATTTGAAAATTATGAAGGAATCATGGTCTCAGGTTTCTGAAGACCATAGAAAAAACGAAAAGCACATACACGAAGAGTTCTTGCCTGCTGCGCTGGAGATCGTCGAAAAACCCGCGTCCCGTGGTGGACGATATCTGATGTGGGTACTTATCGTGCTCTTTATTATTGCTGTTATCTGGGCCATCTTCGGCAAGACAGATATTGTCGCAATTGCTCAAGGCAAGCTCATTCCCAAAGGCTATGTAAAAACAGTCCAGACTAGCGAGGGCGGTGTTATAACGCGAATTCATGTTCGCAATGGAGACAGAGTAAAGAAAGGCGACCTACTGGTCGAGCTTGATACCACTGATGCCGATACCAACAAGAAGCAAGCCTCCGATCGCCTAATTGCCGCTGAGTTAGACTTGGCACACTGGAAGGGACTACTCGCATACATCGATACCAACAAACCTGAGTTTAAGCCCCCTAAAGATAGCCCTGAAGAAAAAATTGCAACTGAACGTGAGCTGATCGCCGGACAGATTGCAGAACATGAGGCCAAGGTGGACACTCTTCTTAAACAACGGTTAGAAAAAGATGCCGAGGTTGAAGTTGCCGAAAGCAGGCTGGCACAAACACGTGAAATCTTGCCAATCTTAAAGAAAAAGCTGACCGCCTACGACGAATTACGTGAGAAAGGCATTTCAGCAGAAGTACAATATCTCGATATCAAACGCCAGTACATTGAACAAGCTCAACTGTTAGGTATTGAGAAAAAGAACATTGCCAGAGCAAAGGCCGCGATCAAATCTATCGATAGTGACATCGTAACGACCAAGGCTGAATTTCGCGCCAAGATACTCAACAATATCTCCAAACAAGAAAACCAAGTTGTGTTGCGACGAGGCGACCTCATCAAAGCCAAGCAACAAGATAAAGAACACAAGGTGGCTGCCCCGGTTGCTGGCACAGTACAGCAATCCAAACTCACCACGTTAGGTGGCGTTGTTAAACCCGCCGAACCGCTAATGATTATCGTACCTGACGACGTTGAGCTGATTTTCGAAGGGAAAATCCTTAACCGAGATATCGGTTATGTGAATCAGGGCGATAAAGTGCAAGTTAAACTCGAAGCGTTTCCTTATACCAAATTTGGTGTGATCAATGGTCAAATTGCTCGGCTGTCGTCCGATGCTGTTGCCGATAAAAAGCTCGGTTTGGTTTACAACACGCTGGTAAAAATAGAAGCCCAGGCCGTCAACGTCGGCGCCAAATCTGTCAACCTTACGCCGGGCATGCAAGGCAGTGCTGAGATAAAAACAGGTGATCGAAGATTGATCGAATTCTTCTTATCACCGCTATTGAAACTGAAAGGCGAGACATTCAAAGAGCGCTAATTTATAACACACGATCGTTTGGTCCGTCGTAGCTGTATTAGGCCGAGTCTCACGCGATATCGAAGAGCAGACTGGATGGAATCACAATGGCAGATATAGACGCAACTGCAGACGGAATGCAGGAACTACCCGGCCAAGAACCGCTGCAAGAAGGCGGTTCGGACGGTACAGAAAACGCCGAATCCGAATTTGATTCGGGTCTCGCTTGCTTCATATTAATGCTGAAGTTCCTTCGCATTCCCGCAGACCCGGAACAGTTCAAGCACAATCTTGGCAAAGGAAGAGCGCCGGTCAACGCCGGAGATATTCTGCTTCTGAGCAAGCGCATCAAGGTAAAAGCCAAGAAAACCAAGGTCAAACTTGATAAGTTAATCAATACCCCACTCCCTTCTATTGCTCAAGATCACGACGGTCGCTTCTTTCTATTGGCGAAAGTGAATGAAACGGACGCATTGATTCACCGACCCGATGAGCAGAGCCCAACCAAGTTATCCCTAGAAGAGCTCGACGAACTCTGGACTGGCGAACTGATCCTGATGACCAGCCGAAGTCAGTTGCCAGGGTCTGGTCAGAGCTTTGATGTCACCTGGTTTATCCCCGCATTAATGAAATATCGCAAGATGTTGGGCGAGGTTCTCATCGCAGCATTTATGCTTCAAATGTTTGCACTGATTACCCCTCTCTTTTTTCAAGTCGTTATCGATAAAGTTCTTGTACATAAAAGCCTAAGCACCCTCGAAGTTATGGTTATTGGTATGGCGACGATATCTCTCTTCGAGGTGATGGTCGGCGGTATTCGAACATATATATTCTCGCATACGGCAAACAGAGTAGACGTAGAGCTGGGCGCTAAGCTATTTAGGCATCTATTAGCCCTACCCTTGGCTTACTTTGGGAGTCGCTCTGTCGGCCAATCTGTTGCTCGTGTACGTGAGCTTGAAAATATACGCCAGTTTCTGACGTCGTCGTCAGTAACCTTGATGATTGATACCTTCTTCACGATTGTCTTTTTCATCGTTATGTACATTTATTCTCCGACACTTACGCTTATCGTCGCCATGTCACTACCGTTTTACCTGCTAATTTCAGTATTTGTGACGCCTATGTTACGCACCCGCCTCGACGAAAAATTTAAACGTGGAGCAGAAAACCAATCGTTCCTTGTAGAGAGCGTCACCGGCGTCGAAACACTCAAGGCCATGGCACTTGAACCGCAGATGCAGCGTCACTGGGAGCAACTGTTAGCCTCCTATGTATCTGCAGGCTTCAAGGCTAATATGCTCGGTAATTTTGGGTCGCAAGCAGTACAATTCGTCAACAAAATAACAACAGTCTTAGTACTGTTCATCGGTGCTAATCTGGTTATCGCGAATGATCTATCTGTCGGTCAATTAGTCGCCTTCAATATGCTCGCCGGACGTGTTGCCATGCCTATCTTGCGTTTATCGCAGCTTTGGCAGGATTTCCAACAAATGCGCATATCAGTTGAACGCCTCGGTGACATTCTGAATACACCGACCGAACCTCAATACAGCCCAGACCGAGCCAACCCTCCGCAAATAGAAGGACGAATTGCCTTCGAAGACATCATCTTTCGATATCGTGCAGACGGCCCGGAAATTTTGAAAAAAGTCAGCCTCGAAATCGAACCCGGCGAAGTCATTGGTATCGTTGGCCCGTCGGGCTCCGGTAAAAGCACGTTAGCGAAACTGGTTCAACGTTTGTATGTTCCAGAGGCTGGTCGTGTAATGGTTGACGGCGTCGACCTTGCATTGGTTGACCCCGCATGGTTAAGACGTCAGATAGGCGTTGTTTTGCAGGAGAACATTCTGTTTAAACGTACTGTACGTGAAAACATCACGCTTTCTGATCCTACCCGCAGCATGGAAGACATAGTCCATGCTGCAAAGCTGGCGGGCGCTCATGAGTTTATTCTTAAGCTACCAGAGGGTTATGACACTCTTATCGACGAACGTGGTGGCAACCTATCCGGTGGCCAACGTCAGCGTATGGCGATAGCGAGAGCATTGATTACCGACCCTCGTATTTTGATTTTCGATGAAGCAACATCTGCGCTTGATGCAGAGTCGGAAGAAATCATTCAGAATAACCTCGCCTCTATATCTCAGGGCCGTACCGTGATGATTATTGCCCACCGATTGTCAGCAATATGTAATGCCGACCGGATCATCACCGTTGAAGATGGCGAGATTACCGAAGAAGGAACCCATTACCAACTTCTCGAGAAAGGTGGCCGTTACGCCGAGCTCTGGAAAAAACAAATGGGAACGCGTGGTATCAAAGTTGATGACAGTGGTGTCCCACAAAACGACACTGGTGCCGAAAATGGCGATTTTGACGCGGCACCTGATTTGGCTTAAGCATCATTTTCGAGGGTATCTGACTGTAGATTATGCAGATACCCCTTTCTTCAACCTCCCCTCTCCACGCACCACACTTCTTACTATACTCCGCGTAATTTCCTCAAGAATGATTATCAGCACTGTGGCTATCACACCAAATCTGGTTACCTATTGATTACGATTGAGTAACTTTATTAAGACATGGTTTTAGCCAAAACCAATAAAATTGATTTACTCTCTATATTTCAATTACTTAGCGAAACCCAATATAAGTAAGTACAGCCATTATGCCCCGCCATTACTTCCTCATCCATATAGATGAGAGTACTACCGAACGATATTGATAGGGTTGGCTCAGACCAATACTAAGAAGATGCTCAGCATGGAAACAAAACATACCTTCTGCAGAATCTGCGAATCGTCTTGCGGCTTAGAAGTCGATATAGATAACGGCCAGATAGAAAACATCCGCCCTAATAAATCGCATATCGGTACATTGGGGTTTTCATGCATGAAGGGGCTATACCAGCACAAAATGTATGATTCTGGCGACAGACTGACTCACCCGCTGAAACGTCAGGGGGATTCTTTTGTAGAAATATCATGGGAACAAGCCTTCAAGGAAATTGGCGCGAACGTCAAACGCCAACGAAAGGTTTCGAAACAATCAACTGCGATGTACGTGGGTACAGCAGCCGGGTTCAGTATACTCCACCCAATCTTCGCAGAAGGATTCATGCAAGGCCTTGAATCCCACAATATCTACTCATCTTCAACGCAGGATTGCGCAAACCGTTTTGCGTCTGCCGCCGAGATGTATGGTTTCCCGTTCTTCCAACCGTTCGTTGATCTCGATAATGTTGAATGCATGTTAGTCATCGGCACTAACCCCGTCGTCAGCAAATGGACCTTCTTACAAGTTGCACACCCGGTTAAGCGCTTAAAAGAGCTCAAAGCACGAGGCGCCAAAACAATTTTTATCGACCCACGCTTAACAGAATCGGCCAAAGTCGGAACTGAGCATCATTTCATTCGACCAAATACAGACGTTTTTTTCTTTCTATCGTTTCTCAATGAGATATTTGCTAACCACGCTATCGACACACAACATATCCAACAACACATGACCGGCTTGGAATCCTTACGTGAACTCAGCCAGGATTGGACACCTGAAAAAGCGTTCGAAGTCACCAACATCCCGGCAGATGAAATGCGAGACATTGTGAACACGTTTGTTACCGCGAACGGAGCCGCCATCGTTACCGGTACCGGCCTTGGTATGGGAAAAAACGGCACGTTATCTCATTGGCTCGCCGAATGCATCAATGCCATCACTGGAAACCTTGATCGAAAAGGTGGCACGTTAGTTGGGCGCGGAATCTTCGACTTCCCCGAATTCGCGCGTAAAAACGATTTATTTATGCGTAGCAAACGCTCTCGCATTGGTGGGTTCAGAGAATTAAATGGAGGGTTCCCCGGCGGCATACTGGCAGACGAAATTTTAACGCCAGGTACCGATCAAATTAAAAGTCTGTTTGTAACCGGTGGCAACCCGCTATTGACCATGGCAAACGGCGAACGCTTGAAAAAGGCATTTGAATCGTTAGAAATGTTAGTGGTCACCGATATCTATATGAACGAAACAGCGAGTATGGCCGATTATGTACTGCCGGCGACTTCGCCATTACAACGACCAGACCTCCCTTTTATATTCCCACTATTTCTTGGCATGCAATCCAAGCCCTACCTTGCAGCAACCGATGCGATCGTGCCTATTCAAGGCGAGCAGAAAGACGAGGCAACGATTTACTTTGAGCTGGCAAAAGCGTGCGGCGTAAGCCTGTTTAACAACAAGGGGCTGCAAATCGCGTTACGTGCGATGGAACAAGGAAACCGCCTCACAAGCATGGGGAAAAACACGGGCATCCCACAAAAATTCATCCTCGACTTGATGCTGCGTCTATCCAAGAATGGGAGTTTCAAATCGGTCGCAGCCCAGCCCGACGGAAAGCCACTCGGTGGCGCTATACCTGGTGACTTTCTCAGCACACGCCCATTGTTCGATGATCGAAAGATACGTCTTGCCCCCAGCGAATTTATTGCGGAGGCGCATCACCTGAACGATATATTCAATGCTGAAAAAGCGACACAGGCTAGCGGTCAGCTGCGACTCATATCCAAACGCGTCCACAGCACACATAATTCCTGGACACAAAATGTTGAAGAATTAACCAACGGCCGCCATAACCAAACTAACTATCTATACCTACACCCATTGGACGCAGAGGCTAAAGGTGTGCAAAACGGCGACCCTGTCGACGTCGAATCAACCGCAGGAAAGGTCAGGCTTCCGGTCAAACTGAGTAGTGATTTAATGCCCGGAACTGCTGCAATGCAACATGGCTGGGGGCATCAACAAGCCAAAGGGCTTTCAGTCGCTAGCAAGCTATCCGGCGTAAACGTCAATATCCTGGCATCAGACGGGCCGGAAAATATCGAAAAAATCTCTGGAATGGTGCATCTGACGGGGATTCCGGTCAGCGTTAACCGTGCTACCGGCGACATTGATTCTGGCAGTTGGTCCGGGATCACAGAGACGATTTGATCAAACGCAAAGAACGCCGAAGCGGCTCAACATCTCGCTAGCAACTGATACCCGTGACGGGTATCCTTGGCATCTTGAAACATAGAGGTGCTGGAATGTTAAGACTGTTGGGCCTGTTATTCGTCGGATTGGGGTTTATCGGCATATTATTGCCACTAGTACCAACAACGCCATTTCTGTTGCTGGCCGCCATGTGCTTTGCTAAAAGCTCACCGGCGATGCATGCAAAGCTTATGAACAATCCGATATTTGGCCCGATTTTGCAGGATTGGGAAGATAAACGCTGCGTCAGTCCCCAAATTAAAATCGTCGCGATTACATCCGTTGTTGTGTTTGCAGGTTTCTCGGTACTTTTTGTACTGCCCGGCGCGACCATGAAATCTATTGGGCTTCTGATCATCGCAATCAGCCTCTTCGCGATTCTTCGAATTCCTACCTGCCCGAACGATCCCCAATAGGCGACTATACTTTCGAGGTGGATAAAACCGGACAATAACACCGCTACAACAAGGTGTCAGGGACGAATCATGACTCAATACTACCGCAGTGTTTTTCTTAGCATTGCGCTTTCTTTAGTAACACACAACGCCCTCTCAGCGATCGACACTGAGCCTGAAACAACGCAGCCAACGCCCGCCGTCTCCTTACAAAACAAACAACAGGTCGGTGGATATGTTGGGGGCTCTATTGGTGCCCTTCTCTATAACCTTGATTCGAAGAACTCCAGTGCTGGGCCATTTGACAGCAGTGCTTTGGCGATAAGCCCATATGGCGGATACAACTTCAATGAATGGCTTGGCATCGAGGCGATGGTGACATTCGCTAGCGGTTATAGCGCCAGCCTCTACCCGACTACTCGCCAATCAAACCTTGTTATTTTTTCAGCCGCGCCGAAGTTTACCTGGCAAATGACCGATATATTCGCTCTTTATGGGAAGATTGGCCTTAACGTGACAGGCTTTTCTAATGAAACCCGCTTCTATTTTGTCGATGAAACCACCAGTTGGGCGGGTGTCGGGATCAGTGCAGGCTTAGGGCTTCAATTAGCAATGACGCCTGAATGGATATGGCGTTTAGGGTATGAGTTTAATCAAGCACATCTCTATGCTGATGACAGCGTAAAATATACGGTCAATCAGGAATTCATAAAGATTCAGGATCTAAGCACCCAAAACCACACAGTCAATCTTGGGATACACTACCAATTTTAGAGCCGTTGATAACTTTGCACGTACGTAAGAGCAACATGCTAAAGATTTGCAAAAGGTGTAAACAAGAGCATCAAATAGACTAAAACGGATTGTTTAAAGATTGATGAAGAGAGACAACACAAGAAAACAAAGAAGAGAATAAAGTGGGGTGGACGATGGGGATTGAACCCACGACCACAGGAATCACAATCCTGCGCTCTACCAACTGAGCTACGCCCACCACAATAGACTTCAAACACTCAAGGGAAGTAGAGTTTGAAAATGGTCGGGGTAGAGAGATTCGAACTCCCGACATCCTGCACCCAAAGCAGGCGCGCTACCAGACTGCGCTATACCCCGAAACAGTTAATGATGTATGTCTCATCAACTGAGGCGCGAATATTAATGGCTTGCCCAAAACAAGTCAACAGTTATAGAAAATTATTTTAACTATCAATGAGTTGCGATTATTTATTGAGCAATCGAATACTCACTAAGAAAGCGAAACTTCCGATATCTCAAGCGCCCCTTCAATTATTCACATTGGCAATGTCTTTCAATAGTGACAAGAACAGAGCACAACAAACAACAGCGAAAGCAAACGAGATATCAATAAAATTTGGAATTACTGAGACTAAAGATAAAACTAATGAGATAAGAGGAAAACTGAAAGAAAAGAAGAGATGAAATGGGGTGGACGATGGGGATTGAACCCACGACCACAGGAATCACAATCCTGCGCTCTACCAACTGAGCTACGCCCACCATTTCATAAAATGTTGATGTTTACTGGTACGCCCGACAGGAATCGAACCTGTAACCTACGGCTTAGAAGGCCGTTGCTCTATCCAGTTGAGCTACGAGCGCTCAAGCGTGCTGCATTGCAACCTGACTGATATTGACAATATTTCGTCAAAATTTAGATTACCAAGCAACTGCGTAATACAACATCTCAAAAGATCTCAGCAATGACATTGATGAATGGTCGGGGTAGAGAGATTCGAACTCCCGACATCCTGCACCCAAAGCAGGCGCGCTACCAGACTGCGCTATACCCCGAAATCATCAACAGCAACATATATGTGAACATACACGTTACTAAACAGCATCTCATCGAATTATTTGACTCTGGTGAAACACCGAAGTAACACTCAAAAAGATCTGCCTCATCAACTGAGGAGCTGCATATTAAGGATGAGCTTAGCCTAAGTCAACGATTTTTAAGTCAAAAATATGAAAAAACACGAATCGATTAAATATCAAACAATTCACATCAATCATGAAATTTCACCGCTCTCAAGCATTCGATTCAACACAGTGTGAACGCACATATGTTTTGCGTGAGCAGGGCGAAAATGGGAAAATAGCGCAGATTTTTTAAACCACTGATTTTTGAAGACTCAGGCTCGCACATGACACTCGTTTTAGATGGTAAAGCCCTGGCGGCACAAACTGAAAAACAACTTCTTCAACGCGTTGAAGTTCTAAAAGAAAAGAGCGGCGGTAGAACCCCGATTCTCGCAACCATTCTGGTTGGTGCAGATCCTGCTTCAGCAACTTATGTAAAAATGAAAGGCAATGCTTGCGAACGTGTTGGCATGAGTTCACTAAAGATTGAGTTACCAACAGAAACCACCACAGAGCAGTTATTGGCGAAAATCGAAGAACTCAACGCCAATGATGACGTTCACGGAATTCTGCTCCAACACCCGGTTCCGGCACAGATCGACGAACGCGCCTGCTTCGATGCCATTGCACTTGAAAAAGACGTCGATGGAGTAACCTGCCTCGGATACGGACGCATGGCAATGGGTGAAGAAGCCTACGGCTGCGCGACACCAAAAGGCATTATGCGCTTACTCGAACATTACAAGATTGAGCTGGAAGGCAAACACGCCGTTGTGGTCGGTCGCTCTCCTATTCTTGGCAAGCCCATGGGCGCGATGCTGCTGGAAGCCAATGCAACAGTTACCATCTGCCATTCCCGCACCACTAATCTGCAGGATCACATCAAACAAGCAGACATTATTGTTGGCGCCGTCGGCAAACCTGAATTCATTAAAGGTGAATGGATAAAAGACGGAGCTGTTGTCGTCGATGCTGGCTATCACCCCGGTGGTGTTGGCGATATCGAGCTTAGCGCAATCGAAGATCGTTGCAGTGCTTATACGCCTGTGCCTGGCGGCGTTGGCCCAATGACAATCAACACGCTGATCTTTCAAACAGTAGATTCAGGCGAAAAATCGCTCGGCTAAGCGTTGTTGTAGTGCAAATAACAACGGTGAATTACAAGCATTAAAAAAGCGGGCCTTGCACGCTTTTTTAATGCTTACGTTTAAGTAAAAACACTTCAAAAAATCTTTGAATCATCTTCACTGATCAAACTGACATAGAACCATCGCTAACTAGCAAAACTCCTATTAACGACGCAGCGCATTGCTCTTACCAATTGACCTCTGCTTATATTCCCTCAGTTTAATAAAGGGCGACTCAACAAACGTATACAAAAACGCAGATACTAATGTTAGAGGGATCAAACTCAATCCGGTTAAAACGAACACATTAGGAACACTAAGTGATAACGCCCAACCGCTATTTTTCATGAGCTCATAAGTCAGATAAATAATCGGCAAGTGAAAGATATACATCGAGTACGACAATTGAGCGAACGGAAACCACACACGACTACCCAGTATCGACGCAAGATACCGCCCTATTCCCTGCGGTTGCAATGCAAGAATCATCAATAAAGCGACCATCACAGCAAATAAATGGCGATGACCAATATGGAACAAATAGAAAAACCATAACGGCTGTTCCTGATCTGAATATACCGGGGAAAACGCGAAGAAACCCGCGATAACCAATAAACCGCTCCACAACATTAACTGAGCACGCGTTGATGCTAACCGTGCGAGCCAATCAGGCCAATATACCCAGACATAAGCTAGGAATCCACCCACCACCAATGGACCAAATCGAGTATACAGATTGATATATAAAGCCTGATTATATCGCGCGTTGAGATCACCCTTGCCGACCAACAGATCCGCTCCCGAGACTAGGAGATCAGGCTGTTGTAAAAGAATCACCCAACGAATCACCAGCGAAATAACAAATAGCCCCGCCCAAAACAACCACGGGCGACGAGATCGAAAGAAAAACAACGATAACAGCGCGGGAAAGACGAGATAAAATTGCTCTTCAACCGCAAGGCTCCAAAGCCATGGAATATATCGGTGCGCTTCATCAAGAAAGTTATTGACGTAAAAGAGATATGCCCACAAGTAATTTTTATCAACGCCCGGCGCCGCAAATTGCGCCCATACAATTAAAAACAACGCATAAACCGGTGTCAGCCGCAGCCATCGTCGGTAATAAAAACGTTTGTAATTCAACGTCGACGAACGCTGGTGCTCTTCCATTAAAAGCCGGCCAATCAAAAAGCCGCTTATCACGAAAAACGCATCTACGCCCTTATCACCCATCAAGATCCACTGGCTATACCACGTTTGCGATGTGATGAATTCTCTCACCATGGTTTGCTGACTTATCATCAACACCACCATCGCATGGGTCACAACAACATAGAACATGGATAACGCACGAATACCATCCACGGGTGCAAATCGATTGCCCGTACGATTAAAAATACGTTTACCGTTATCGAGTGGATTGAAACACGACAGGATGAAAATCAGTCGTTCGATCATAGAGAAATCAGAATCCCGACAGCACTGCGGGCATGTACATCCCGTGCCTTGTTATTATCTTTACCTTAAAGCGCACATATTAAATCCGATCACCCGCCACTACGAAAGGCGACCGATGAAAGGTTACCCTTTTACGACGAGTTTTACATCTCGCAAACGTAAAAAAGGCTTTTCAATCAAGATGTAAACCAGAACCGAGCCACTCAGAAAAAACGGCGATGCAATCAATAAAAGCGCCGCAGCATTCGCTAACGTCAATTGGCTATCTAACCACCCCCAATCGAGCATCTGTACGTAGACCCCCATCATAACGGGGAGATGCCCCAAATACAGTGCAAACCCAAGCTTGGCTATCGGCGCAAAACCATTAAAACTGCAAAAATTCGAAAACCACTGACTATATCGAGCAGGATACAAAACCAACAGCATCATTATCATCACCGCAACTGCAAACACATGTCGATGCAAACCAATCATCAATAACAATGACAACTGCGGATAATCCCAACCGAACAGGGGAACAAAATTTGCCAACACCAATACCGCCGCAAGCGCCATTAGCATAAAGATCCCCCCCCTAGCGCCAGCAATCTGCTGCATCAACCGACCATGAAAGCGCACACAATATGCCAATAGCACGCCAGCGATCAAAGGCCCGATACGCATCCAAGTCGATGTATACAACTGCTCAGCAAACCCTTCTCGTACCGGGCTTGAAACAACCAACAGTTGGTCTGGTTGCACCAGAAGCTCTGGATGTAGATAGAGATAAGCCAGTCGTATAGCGGCAGAACCAACAAATAACCCGAACAACACCAGAAACCGATGCCGCCAATGCAGAAATCCCAACGCAAAAAATATGGCGAGCAAGCAATAGAATTGTTCTTCAATCGCAAGCGACCATGTGAACGGAATGTATTGGTGGCTCAAAGGGAGAATATTATTCAGATAAAGAACGTTAGCGAGGTAATAGCGGGGCTCAACCCAAGGCACTGCAAAAACGACAAAAACCAGAATCAAACAATAATACAATGGGCTCAGCCGCCAAAAACGACGTCGCAAAAACCGCCAAAGCTCTATACTGCCGCGGCGCTGGTATTCTCGCATCAATAAGTCTGACACCAAAAAACCGCTCAATACAAAAAAAGCATCGACTGACCTATCGCCCATCACAAGGGGTTGAAGCCAAACCGACAAATGCATCAAAAATTGGCTTTGATCATCCGGCACTGCAAACAAAAACACTAAATGAAACGCATGATAAAACAGCAGATAAAGCACGGCGGCGGCACGCAGCCCATCGAGAGCCGCGTTACGCTGCATATCCTGTTGCAATAGGCTGTGCCAATTCTCCCTGACTGAAAAGCACTGCTTGATGGCCACCCAATCTATACGGCGTGGCGCGTCAGTGCTTCTGGCCCATGGCCAGTCAATCAATGATTAGCATGCCCTGCATAACGATATCCGACACTACCGTCGATCAAGCGCGACGCCAGCCGTTGCGATCCAGTGTAATGCCCTGCTCTTGCAGCTGGGCACGAATCTCGTCAGATTTAGCGTAATCCTTATTGGAACGCGCCTCTTCCATCTCAGCCAGCAGCGCTTCAACTGCGTCAGCAGAAATCACGTCGGCATCGCCTGCGCTGCCACGGAACCACTCGTCGACGTCGCTTTGCATCAAACCGAGCAACTGAGCCGCCGAAAGAAACAAACCTTTTGCGTTCTGTTGGGCTTCGCCCGACAAGGTTTTCATGGATTTACCTAGCGAATGGAACTCACTGATCGCGAGCGGTGTATTCAAATCATCGAGCATGGCTTCAAACAATGGCGAGGAATGAAGAACGTCTTTACTCGGCGAAATAGCTTCAACATCTGCAACCGCTCGCAAATAACCATAAAGGCTATCCAATGCCGCTTTGGCTTTGTCTAAAAGCTCAGCGCTGAAATTAAGCTCAGAACGATACTGCGCACTCAAAAGCGCAAAACGTAATACTTCGCCATGGTAGTGTTGTAAAAGATCATTCACCATGCGGAAATTGCCCAACGACTTGGACATCTTTTCGCCATCAATATTGATGTAGCCGTTGTGCATCCAATAACGGACAAACTGCTTACCGCCATGCGCACACTGACTTTGAGCGATCTCATTTTCATGATGAGGGAAGATCAAGTCTCGACCACCACCGTGAATATCAATCGTTTCGCCAAGGTGCTTCTCGATCATCGCCGAACATTCCAAATGCCAACCCGGACGACCGCGGCCCCAAGGACTGCCCCAACCCGGCTCTTCATCGGATGAAGGCTTCCACAGCACAAAATCACCGGCATACTTTTTGTAATCGGCAACATCCACACGTGCACCAGCCAGCATGTCTTCAAGATTACGGTTCGATAGTTTTCCGTAGTCATCCATCGACTGCACATCAAAAAGCACATGGCCTTCAGCCTCATAGGCATGGCCTTGATCCAGCAGAGCTTGCACCATTCCGATCATTTCTGGCAGATGCTCAGTTGCCAGAGGCGTGATATCTGGTGGTAGGTTATTCAGCGCCGCCATATCTTCGACATAAGCATCGGTGTAGCGCGCAGTGATAGCGCTGATCGCCTCGCCGCTTTCACGCGCGGTGCTCATGATTTTATCGTCAATATCAGTGATGTTACGTGCGTAAATCACCGTACCATAGAGCGCTTTCAGCACACGATAAAGCGTGTCGAAAACAACCGCCGGCCGCGCATTACCAATATGTACTCGGTTGTAAACCGTTGGGCCACACACGTACATCTTGACGGTGTCTTCTTCGATGGGCGTAAAGACTTCTTTACCGCCTTTCGACGTATTGTAGAGTTTCAAAGCCATGTGATAGTCGCCTTATTATTTATTGCCGTCGCGCAAGCCAATGGTTTTATTAAATACCGGCGTATCCGCAGAGTGATCATAACGGTCGCTGACAAAATAGCCTTCACGCTCAAACTGAAACCGCGTTTCTGGTGCGCAAGCTGCCGCTGCAGGTTCAATCCAACAGCCTGTGATCGTAGAGAGCGATTCACTATTCACATGATCAAGAAAATTCTCGTCACCCTTATCCGGTGCTTCATGAGTAAACAAACGATCATACACACGAACTTCAAGCGGCTTTCCGTGCGAAGCAGATACCCAGTGAATAACACCTCGAGGCTTCATTTCAGGCGGTGGATTCACGCCCAATGTTCCCTCAACAAGGCTCGCACGGATCTCAATAATGTTGCCGGCCTCATCTTTGATAGCTTCATCAGCGCGGATGACATAGGCACCTCGCAGACGTACATAATCTTCAAATACCAGGCGCTTGAATTTCTTACGGCCTAACGTGGTATCTTCAGAAAAATCCGCTCGATCAATATAGATTTCACGCGTAAACGGAACATCACGACTACCCATTTCTTCTTTATTTGGGTGATTCGCCATCGATAGGACTTCAACCTTGTCTTCAGGCATATTCGTAATCACGACTTTGATCGGATCCAACACGCACATTGCACGCGCAGCGTTATCGTTGAGGTCATTTCGAACCTCAAACTCCAATTGAGCAATATCGACCGTACCGTCAGTTTTGGCGACAGCTAAACCGTTACAAAAATTACGCAACGCATCTGCTGAGTATCCGCGACGACGCATACCCGAGACGGTTGGCATACGGGGGTCATTCCAACCACTGACGACTTCTTCATCAACTAGCTGCTTAAGCTTACGTTTTGAAGTGACGGTGTAATTGATGTTAAGGCGTCCAAATTCGTACTGCTTCGGCTGGCTAGGTACCGGTAAGTTCTCGAGAAACCACTCGTACAGCGGACGATGATCTTGAAACTCCAACGTGCAGATAGAATGCGTTACACCTTCAATGGCATCTTCCTGACCATGAGCAAAATCGTAGCTGGGGTATATACACCAGTCATTGCCTGTTTGGTGGTGATGCTCTTTACGAATACGGTAAAGGATAGGGTCACGTAGATTCATATTCGGCGATGCCATATCTACTTTGGCGCGTAGTACACGTGTTCCTTCATCAAATTCGCCATTTTTCATGCGCTCTAATAAATCCAAATTCTCTTCAGCAGAACGATCACGGTAGGGGCTGTTTTTACCTGGTTGGGTCGCCCATCCTCGATATTCACTGGCCTCTTCTGGCGACAAATCGCATACATAAGCCTTACCCGCATTAATCAAGTGCTGCGCCCACGCATAGAATTGACCGAAATAGCTGGAAGCGTATTTTACCTCACCAGCCCATGTGAACCCGAGCCATTGCACATCTTCTTTAATGGCATCAACGAATTCCTGATCTTCCTTCGATGGGTTCGTGTCATCAAAACGCAGATTACATTCGCCGCCGAATTCGTCAGCCAAACCGAAATTCAGACAAATAGACTTCGCATGACCAATATGGAGGTAGCCATTCGGCTCAGGAGGAAAACGAGTAACAACCTTGCCGTCGTTGTTGCCCGCCTTAAGATCCTCTTCAATGATGGTGCGAATAAAGTTATTCGATGCAGTAGCAGTGCTTGACATGTATCAGGGTGCCTTAAAAGCAGTTTCGCGAAAATTTCAAAACGCGTATTATACGCCCTCCTTCAGGTTTTACTAACCCATGCGAGGCTGTAACCCTCAAAATTAACCACCGATGCACATGTCGACGACCGAGATGGCTAAATACTCGTCAATTCGTTCAGTGTGTGCACCTACGTGGAAATAGTGAAGAGGCGCGGCACACGAGAATAGACTCAGCCCAATAACGCTGAACTGACTCAATTTCGAACGGTTAGAAACCTGAATGTCCAATCGCATATTAGGTTTATCAAAAGGCAGACATTATGGTTGTTCTTCATACCAATTTCGGTGACATCACCGTAGAACTGAACACTGAAAAAGCACCCAAGACCTGCGAGAACTTCCTTGCTTACGCTAACGAAGGTTTCTACGACGGCACAGTTTTTCACCGTGTTATTGACGGTTTTATGGTTCAGGGCGGTGGCTTTGACAAAAACATGGATCAAAAATCAACCAAAACGCCAGTAGAGAACGAAGCAGACAACGGCCTGAAAAATGAAGTTGGCACACTGGCAATGGCACGTACAATGGATCCGCACTCAGCCACAGCACAGTTTTTCATCAATGTTAAAGACAACCATTTCCTTAACCACAGCGGCAAAAACGCTCAGGGCTGGGGCTACACCGTATTCGCTAAAGTCACCGACGGTATGGATGTGGTAAACAAGATCAAGGAAGTGCAAACCGGAAGCTTCGGCATGCACCAAGACGTGCCGAAAGATCAGGTTGTCATCGAAAAAGTGACAGTATCCGCTTAATGTTCAACGCCGGTCTCGCACCGGCGTTTTTATTTCGACTAATAACTCTTTGCTGCAAGGTCAAGCTTTGCTGGCGACAGCCTACAGGTGCGTTACATGTTCAACAATACGCTAAAAACTCTGCTTCTATCTTCATCCATGCTGATCTCTACGCTCGTGTTTGCGAATCCACATGTTGAGTTCGAAACTTCAGAAGGTAATTTCACCGTAGAACTCTACCCTGACAAAGCGCCGAAATCTGTCGAAAACTTCCTTAAATATGTCAACAAAGGCTTTTACAACGGCACCATTTTTCACCGTGTTATTGATGGTTTTATGATTCAAGGCGGTGGTTTTGAGCCAGATATGCTGAAGAAAAAGCCCGGAGCACCGATTCAAAACGAGGCCGACAACGGTTTACGCAATGACTATGGCACCATCGCCATGGCACGAACTAACGACCCTCATTCGGCAACCGCACAGTTTTTTGTCAATGTTGAAGACAATCAGTTTTTAAACCACAGCGCTAAAACCATGCGTGGCTGGGGCTACACCGTATTCGGGAAAGTCAGCAAAGGCATGGACACCATCACCAAGATCAAAAAAGTACAAACATCCAGACGCGGCCCGTTTCAAAACGTCCCCGTTCAAGATGTCGTTATCAAGCAAGCGCACGTAATTGCCGAAAAGCCAGCAAAAGCTGAACCTGCAAACGACAAGGCTGCATCGCCTGCTAAAGCCGCAAACGGCCAATAACACCACTGATAAACGTCTTAAAAAGGTAGAATAATGACACTGCGTTTTATCTCTGATCTACATCTTGACGAATCTCGCCCTGATCTCGCTCAGGGCTTTTTCGATTATCTTGAAAAACTACCCACGGATACCGAAGCCCTCTACATATTGGGTGATTTTTTTGAGGCTTGGGTCGGTGACGATGACGACCTACCATTTCATCTGAACGTCAAACAACGACTCAAGGCACTCACAGAAAAAGGTATTGCGCTGTACTTCATGCACGGCAATCGTGATTTTATGATTGGCGAACAGTTCGCTGAAGAAACTGGCGGAAAACTTCTCGAAGAAGGCAGTATTATCAAACATAGCAACCAACAGTATTTGCTAATGCATGGCGACAGCCTTTGCATCGACGACGAAGAGTATCAAGCGTTTCGAGCGCAGATTCGCAACCCCGCCACGATCCAGTTACTGATGAGCCAATCTCTTGACGAACGCCGCGCATTAGCAAAATCACTTCGTGAAAACAGCCAATCGCAAAACAGCAATAAGGCTGAAGATATCATGGACGTTAACCAGCACGAGGTTGAACGTATCATGCAAGAAAACGCCGTCAGCCTGTTAATCCATGGCCATACCCACCGTCCCGCCATTCACGAATTCGTTCTGAATGACTCAACCGCAAAACGGGTTGTGCTGGGTGACTGGCACGATACCGGCTGGGAAGTTACTGTCACTGATGACAACGAGATTTCCCTTAATGAATTTCGTCTGGCGCACTGACACGCCAAACATTAACTGAAGAAAACGACCAATCAAGGAACATTTGCTATGTCTCTCGAAGCAAAAAACCAGGCAGTAGAAACTTACATGAAAGCACTGAATGATGCCGACATGAGCCTGATCGAAGCCCTGTATGCCGACAACGCAACCGTCGAAGATCCTTACGGAACTGAAGCGAAAGAAGGCATTGAAGCGATCAAGGCGNTTTACGCGCAAGCCTTTGATGCGGGCCTGAAAGCAGAGCTGACCGGCCCTATTCGCGTCGCTGGCGACTCTGCAGCGTTTCCCTTCAATGTACTGTTCGCAGGAAATGTTATGGAAGTCATTGACGTTTTCCAGTTTGACGGCAACGATAAGGTAGTTTCAATGAAAGCTTACTGGTCGGAAGCCAACATCAAACCTGCGTAAAAGCAAAACAAGCAGGTTCGGGGGCAACAATCGGCCCCCAACTTTACGAAAAATAATAACAATGGCACCTATCCAACAGCATCAAGCACGGCCGGTCTGGATCTTCAGCATGGATTCCGATCAATTCTTCGCCGCACCGACAACCTCCGCGACATTAAAGGCTTACTACCTCAAACACGGCCAACACACGGCATCTAACGACATTCGTTTGATTCACTTTCGCGACGAGGATCACCTCCGGCAATGGACACTAGATCATCAAGAAGCCCTTCTGACAGATATTCGAACATCACAGAGCCACGGACAACAGCCCATTATCGGCTTCAGCTTTTACACCTGGAACGCGGCTGAATTTCTTGCCTTGGTCGCTAGCCTGAAAAAACAAGCACCCGGCGTACTGAGCATCGCTGGAGGGCCCCACGTTCAGCAAGCTGAGGATTACTTAGGTTACGACCCTATTGATTTGATCGTTTTAGGTGAAGGCGAACAAACGTTTACGCAAATATTGGACTGCCAAGACAATGATTTTTCACACGTCAACGGCTTAGCATTTTTGGATGCCGATAATAAGATCGTAGAAACACCATCTAGGGAACGCATCAAAAACCTTAGTGACATCCCCAGCCCACTGGATGTTCTACCCCTCACCGACGATAACGGCAACGCACTTTACGAATCTATCGCCTACGAAACCAGTCGCGGCTGCCCCTACAAGTGTGCATTTTGCGAATGGGGAACGGGGGCCATTGGCAGCAAGATGAACCAATTCCCAATGGCACAAATCCACAAGGATTGGCGTACCATTGTTGATGCGGGTATTAAAAACATATGGCTCGCTGATTCGAATTTTGGCGCACTGCGAGAAGACCTTGAAAAAACCGAACTGATTTGCGAACTCAAAAAGGAATCGGGCTTACCCATAACCTTCGCAACATCATGGTCAAAAAAGCATAATCAGCGCACTCAAGAGATGGTGTTACTGCTGAATAAAAACGGGCTCTTACCCCATTACCAGCTCGCATTACAAACCCTCACACCGCTCGCATTGACGCTGTCTAATCGCAAAAACATGGATTCTAATAAGTACGAACGCATTGCCAAAGACATGGCAAATTGTGATGTGCCTATCGCTGCAGAATTGATCTGGGGGCTACCTGGCGACAACTTAAACGACTACGAAACCAACCTCGATATTCTTTTAGGTATATTTCCAAATATCAACATCTTCGGGTACACCCTATTGCCAGGCACGGAATTTTATAAAAAGCGCCATACCTACGAGATACAAACACTGCCGGTTGCAGGTTACGGAAAAGCCAAGGGCGAATACGTTATTGGCTGCCACACATTTGATACCAACGAGGGCATTGAAGGCTATTTCCTCATTACCGCTCACATCATTCTCAATCACGGTTATCTGCTACCCCTCACTATACGATTGATGGCGCTTCAGGGCTCTGTGCCGGTTTCGACCTTGTTACGCAAAGTGCTGCATACATTGCTGGAAACACATCAATCGCATTTCGATGGACTTGATCTTAGCGATAAAATGCACATTTATGAAAACCGCGCTCGTATCTACTTAGCGCTATTTGAAGACGCCGACTTCACCTATAAGGTCATTGAAAACACTATTACTGACTGGCTGGATCAGCACGCCGCCACCGACATATTCAAGCATCAGGTATCGTGTACGATTGCATTGGATAAAGTATTGAAGCCAATGTCGGCAGATCGCCAACAAAACACCTACGACTTCCCGTTTGATGCGAGAGAATTGCTAGACACGTTGTCGAAAATGGAATTACCAAGCGACGCCATATTTACAGGTACATCGAATGTCACGATCGAGTCACCCGGCGGTGTAGGTTCGTTACTGCACGACCCCGACGGCGGTAGCTGGATGAAAGGACACATCGTTGAGCAGGAGAGCCCTGCCGCTCTGAACGCTTCCGAACCAGTGGTGTTTGTCGCAGGTGGGGACGGCCGACCTCTCACGACCTTATAGCGACACTAGAGGAAGCACTGATAATCAACTCTCCAATCCGAGTGTATCAGCGCTTCCGTCGGCACCGTAATCAGAACCCAATTCCCAAAGACTAGTTTTTTTCCATATTAACAACGATACGGCCAGCAATTTCACCGTTAAGCATTTCGTCGAAGATTTCGTTGATCTCTTCCAGCTTACGCTCCTGAATAATTGCCTTCACCTTGCCTAGGGCAGCAAAATCCAAGCATTCTTGTAGATCTCGGCGAGTACCGACAATCGAGCCTATGATGGACACACCATTGAGTACGGTATCAAAGATTGGAATCGGCAATTCGTCCGGTGGCAATCCAACCAATACACAAGCACCACCGCGACGAACCGAGCGGTAGGCGCTGTCAAAACCCACTTTTGAGACTGCCGTAACAACTGCAGCCTGCACACCCGTCCCTAACAACTCTTGGATTTTTTCTTCCGGTGCGCATTCCTTAAAATCAATAAAATAAGCGACTCCGAGATCTTTGGCTAGACGCATTTTTTCGGCGCCTGTATCAACACCGATTACGTTGAATCCCATAGCAACTGCGTATTGCACGGCTAAATGCCCTAACCCACCGACACCAACAATCGACACCCAATCACCAGGCTTGGCACCACTGACCTTGAGCGCCTTATAGGTTGTTACACCGGCGCAAAAAATCGGGGCTGCCTCAACATAGCTCAAACCTTCCGGAACTTTCACCACGTAATCCGCGGCTGCAACGCAGTATTCGGCGTAACCGCCATCCACTGAATAACCAGCATTCTGCTGGTCTAGGCACAGTGTTTCTCTGCCCTCCAGACAATAGTCACAATAACCGCAGGCAGAATAGAGCCAAGGAACCCCAACTCTGTCACCCACCTTCAAATGTGTTACACCATCACCGATCTGGGTGATTTCTCCGACGCCTTCATGACCTGGAATCAAGGGCAACTTAGGCTTAACTGGCCAATCACCATGACATGCATGAAGATCTGTATGGCAAACACCACAAGCCTTGATATGAACCAGCACCTGCTTCGACCCAACTTCTGGTATCGCGACATCTTCTATCTTGAGCGGCGTTTTAAATGCATGAGTAACTGCTGCTTTCATGATGGAGTACCTGACCGTGAATATGGAATAGACAGTGTAGTCATTGACTAACAGGTTATCTGACTACATCGGTCGATGATTATTCCGTATTACAACCGCATTATTTTCGTCCAATCGCGCACTAAATTTCGGCATTGACTCGCTTCGGAGGATCTGAATAATCTCCCCCCTAACCCATTATCAACCAAACAGACACGGCGCATGCACTTCTACCTACTAACCCATAGCCGTGAATTGCATAAGCCAACGAACACTGGCCGAATCACACGCGATACACTGCCCGACCGGGTGAGTATTATTGAGTGGCGGCGCAACAAACCGTCTGATGCTATTTTGTCGGCGATCAACACGACCCAAATTGCCGTTCTCTACCCAACACCAGACGCCATCACAGTAACATCTAATGACAACTTGACCTGTTATGACAACGTCATTGTTATCGATGGCACCTGGCAAGAAGCGCGAAAAATCCACAACAAAAGCCCATACCTGCATCCCTTGCCACATATTCAATTAGCCCCAACAACGCCGTCAAGATTCAATCTACGTCGAAATCAAATAGAAAATGGCCTATGCACTGCAGAATGTATATCGGAATTGCTGGCAATCAGTCAGAATAGGCGAGAAGCTGAGAAACTCGATCTGGCACTTGATCACTTCATTGCTACTGCACCGCGTAATCGACCTAGCTGACGCCGGGTAAACGTTACGTTCTCGCGTTCCGTATTTTGCAGCTTGCGATTAAAATGGATGTTCTTTTTGGCGAGAGGTAAACAATCACAAACGATTACCCTCTAACCAATTAGGCCGATCAGCACCTCGTTTTACGGCGATAAGCGAAAAAACTGCGCCTAATTCGCGTTTTATTTACACAAACCCATTCTTGTTCGGGGGCATGTTGCTGTATAATGCGGCGCAATTTTCAACCCTGACCTAACTAGAGTAATACCATGGCAGATCTATCTCTCTACCGTAACATCGGTATCTTCGCTCACGTTGATGCCGGTAAGACGACCACTACCGAACGTATCCTGAAACTGACCGGTAAAATTCATAAAACTGGTGAAGTACACGACGGTGAGTCAACAACAGACTTCATGGAACAGGAAGCTGAACGTGGTATTACCATCCAGTCAGCGGCAACAACCTGCTTCTGGAAAGATCACCGCATGAACATCATCGATACCCCAGGGCACGTTGACTTCACTGTTGAAGTTTATCGTTCTTTGAAAGTACTTGATGGTGGCGTAGGTGTATTCTGTGGTTCTGGTGGTGTTGAGCCTCAATCAGAAACTAACTGGCGCTATGCAAACGAATCTGAAGTTGCTCGTATCATTTTCGTTAACAAACTGGACCGCATGGGTGCAGACTTCTACCGCGTTGTTGATCAAGTAGAAAACGTTCTCGCTGCAAACCCGCTTGTTATGACTCTGCCTATCGGTATCGAAGATGATTTCGTTGGTGTTGTTGATATCCTAAGCCGTCAAGCATTTGTATGGGATGACTCTGGTCTGCCAGAAAACTTTGAAATTGTTGATATCCCAGCTGACATGGTCGACAAAGTTGAAGAATACCGTGAAATGTTGATCGAGACTGCTGTTGAGCAAGACGACGACGTAATGATGGCTTACATGGACGGCGAAGAGCCATCTATGGAAGACATCAAGCGTTGCATCCGTGAAGGTACACGTAAGCTTGATTTCTTCCCAACATACTGTGGTTCAGCATTCAAAAACAAAGGTGTTCAACTGATTCTTGACGCCGTTATTGATTACCTGCCAAGCCCAACCGAAGTTGATCCTCAGCCACTGACTGATGAAGAAGGTGAGCCAACAGGTGAAACTGCATTGGTTTCTACTGAAGAGCCATTCCGCGCATTAGCGTTTAAAATCATGGATGACCGCTTTGGTGCTCTAACCTTTATCCGTGTTTACTCCGGTGTACTGAACAAAGGTGACACCATCCTCAACTCGTTCACAGGCAAAACTGAGCGTATCGGCCGTATGGTTGAGATGCATGCTGATGAGCGTACTGAATTAAGCACTGCTCAAGCTGGCGACATTATCGCTATCGTTGGCATGAAGAACGTACAAACTGGTCACACACTTTGTGATCCTAAGCACGCTTGTACACTTGAGCCAATGGTGTTCCCAGAGCCAGTTATTTCTATCGCTGTTAAGCCGAAAGATAAAGGTTCTACCGAGAAAATGGGTGTTGCTATCGGTAAGATGGTTGCAGAAGATCCATCTTTCGTTGTTGAAACTGATGAAGATTCAGGCGAAACCATCCTACGTGGTATGGGTGAGCTTCACCTAGATATCAAAGTTGACATCCTGAAGCGTACCTACGCTGTTGAATTGGAAGTGGGTCAGCCACAGGTTGCTTACCGCGAAACTATCACTACCCCAATCGACGACTCTTATACACATAAGAAACAGTCTGGTGGTTCTGGTCAGTTCGGTAAAATCGACTATCGCATCAAGCCGGGTGAGCAAGGTGCTGGTTTCACCTTCAAATCATCGGTTGTTGGCGGTAACGTACCAAAAGAATTCTTCCCGGCTATCGAGAAGGGTTTCAAAGGTATGATGGACGAAGGTCCATTGGCTGGTTTCCCTGTACTGGACGTTGATATCGAGCTTTACGACGGTGGCTTCCACGCAGTTGACTCCTCGGCTGTTGCGTTTGAAATCGCTGCTAAAGGCGCTTTCCGTCAATCAATGCCTAAAGCTGGCCCTCAGCTGCTTGAGCCAATCATGAAAGTTGACGTGTTCACTCCAGACGATCACGTTGGTGACGTTATCGGTGATTTGAACCGTCGTCGTGGCATGATCGAAGGTCAAGAAGCCGGCGCTACAGGCGTTCGCATCAAGGCTAATGTACCGCTTTCAGAAATGTTCGGTTACATCGGTCACCTGCGTACCATGACATCTGGCCGTGGTCAGTTCTCAATGGAATTCGCACATTACGCTCCTTGCCCTGCAAATGTTGCAGAGGGCGTAATCGCTGATGCTAAAGAGAAGAAAGAAAACGGTTAATCCTTAGATCTAAGGCTTAAACGTAAAAACCCCGAAGGCGCAAGCCTCCGGGGTTTTTCTTTATCAGAATGTCTGATAATCGACATTCCGTCGTAACAAAAAATACCAACTACTCAGCTTTTTTGGGCTAACAACCGATCTAACTGGTTTGCAAAGGCTTGTCTATCTGCTTGAGATAACGCCGGCGGCCCACCTGTCTGCACACCACTGGAACGCATGGTTTCCATAAAATCTCGCATATTCAACCGAGGCTTAATGTTATCCAGCGTATATCGCTCACCGCGAGATGTGATCACAATAGCGCCCTTTTCAAGGGCTTCGGCTGCCAGGGGAATATCGCTACTGATAACAATATCGCCAGCCTCAACACTCTGCACAATCTCGTCATCCGCCACATCAAAACCTGAGCTAACCTGACGCATCGACAAAAATTTAGACGGTGGTATGCGGATAAAATGATTCGCAACAAATGTCGCGGGTGTTTCTGTGCGATTCGCCGCACGACAGATGATTTCGCGGACAGCAACAGGACAAGCGTCCGCATCAACCCAGATTTTCATGTTCATTCCCGATAGCAACACAGAAGGTTTCGAAGGCGCCATAGTATCGCGGATGCGACGACAAATCCCGGCAGGCTCGTGATTTATCCATATGGAATGACTGCAACCCGAATTCTTCGCTGACGGCTATAGCCAACCTTTGCGCTTGAAAATACGGTAAAGGAGAAATGCAATCGCCGCCATAATGCTCAGCGTGGCCGGATAAGCAAAGTGGTATTTAAGTGACGGCATAAATTCGAAGTTCATCCCGTAAATGCCCGTAATTAGCATCAATGGCGCAAAAATAGCAGTAACAACTGTCAGGAACTGCATGGTTTCATTCAATCGATGACTCATTAACGACAAATACCCCTGCGATAAGTCGCCACATTGTTCGTAATACATGTTCGCCAAACTCAGCAGTCGCTCAAACTTGTCATACGCATCACGAATTAGGTGAACAAACTCGTGATCCGACCCAGGCAGTAATTCAGGGTGGACTAGAAGATTCATAAAAATCGATTCATGGTACGAGAATATGCGCTTAATCAATCGCAACCGCGCCCGATAGGCGTAGAGTGTTTTCAGTGCTTTCTCACTGGAATCATCGAAAACCCCATTCATGGCATCCTCCATATCATCCAATACCAGTTCTACATTCTGTAACACATCCAGATAAAGCCCCGCAGACTGAATCGTAATGTGACACATCAATGATGCCGGCGTCGCCATCAACGAGCTCAATTTTTTATGCGCCGCGACAGACTTTATCGCAATAGACGGCTCCCGATGCGCAGTGATCAACATTTGATCCGTCATAAAAAATGCCAGTGGCTGTGTCGATATTTCGAGGTCTGTTTCGATATGAGTGACACTTTGATACAACAGAAAACTATCGTGTTTAAAAGCTTCGAATTTGGGTGGATGTCGGGGTTTGACAGCATCTTGAATCGCCATCGGGTGACAGCGAAAACGTTCAAGTAAAGACACCATCAATGCTGAAGAATCACAACAAATATCAATCCAGATCACACCGTCAGGATGCGCCTCCCACTCTTCGACAAGATCCATTTCGCCTGATTTAAAACCATTAACCGACTTCCAGTAACAATTAATCACGAGTATCTTCCTGATTCGGGTCAGTCCAATGTTCAGTATGGGTTCGACCAAATGCCATCTGCGCATCCAACCTTTCATACCATAGTCGGAGAAAGTCTTCTGTCACCTTCTGCTCAATATCGTGTACTTCTTCCGTTGGGCAAAAAATACTCACCGTAAACACATTATGACCAAGGTCAGTGGTGCTAACACGGATCATTGGCTCTGGGCCCTGAATCGTGATATCCAGCCTTTTTTCGATCAGTGCATTGTAACGGCGCCCTATCTCATAAAAGTGGGCACAGTATTCCTGCACGCGCTCAAGAATATATGCCTTGACCTCAAAGGGGTTCATCACATGACCTTTACGCGTAATCGAAAAACTGTGTACTAGAAATCGCCGCATGAAATTGAGATTTTTGACACCATTGGTCAAAAACAAATTATTAGGCAACACCAGTGTTTTTCCGGTGTAACCATAATGGCCGTGGGAAACATCCACTTCGAATAGCGTGGTCGATAGCAGGTCAGTCGATGTAACTTCACCGGTATAACTGCCAATTTGAACCCAGTCACCAATCACAAATGGAGACGTCACAATCCGATAGACACCTCCCGAGAGGGATTGAATATATTCCCGCATCGACAATACCAACGCCACGGCGAAAGCGGCGATTGATAATGCGAACTGATGAATTTCAGCCGACCAGAGTGATGCCAGCGAAAACAGAATGAGGATATTCGATATGTTACGCACGACATTGGCGTAAAGCCTTCGGTTTTCACGCGTAGAAAATCGAGGATGCCGGAACAACGACAAAATTAGCCAGCGAATAACAACGATGACCACAATCACAATAACAGTGGCGATCAGTTTGTATGAACTAAAAAACAGCATCACCTCTTCTGGCATAGAGCGACCCTCGCTAATTCAACCAAAGTCTAGCAGACGCCCTATAACGCTGCGTTTACTGACAAAGCGATAGAAGACACCCGTCTGCGGGGAACACTATTGGACAGAAAAACGCTATCAATGCTCAGAATACTTGCCAATCGATAAATTTAAGCTGGTCGGCCGGCACCGATGGGATATCCAGAAAATACATTGGCCCCGTTACTTGCTCGCATCGGCAGACATGTATATCTATGGTTTGATAACGCAGTATTTCGGGGTGATGTAATAGCTCTTTAAATCGCAAAGGGCAGTTCACAGAAATGATATCGTAAGAAGGGCTGCCAACTTGCCACTCGACGGAATCAGTTTCAGCTAGCAGCCGACTATTATCCGCTTTACTGCCAATACTCAATGGTCGTAGCTCAATATCCTGACAACTTGCGCCGCCATGTAGAGCGTCGAATTTTCGTGCATCACCAAGATGCCTTAACAACTGAAGCGATGAAAAAAGCCGATAGCCATCGGGGGCGAGAAAACGAATTTCTTTGAGTAAATTCGGTAAGATAAAATGATCGTTATCCACAACGCACCCCTGCCCAACAATTACCGCATGCTGAGGACGCGATAAGCCAACAGGGCTATCCGGTGCAGTATTCTCCGTACCAAAAAGCGTCAATTGATTATCATGATATACCGTTACAAAGCCCGGTATCTGTGCCCTTGCCATATGCAACCTCGCCGCAAAAGGTCGGAATAAACGATTGCACTAAACATAGACCAACGGGCGGGTTCGCACCTAAATCAAGCGTTATTGGCGGCCAAACCGGGTAAATCAACCGTAAAGTAACGCTTTTGCAACGGCGTAATAAGCCCATCACGGCGCAATTGACTAAGACAACGACTTACCGTTTCTTCGGTCGTCGCCAGAATCGAGGCAATATCCTGATTGCTCATCAACATCACCTGATTATTGGGAAGCTTCTGTAAATCATGCAACATCACCAATAGATTGCTAACTCGCCGCTTAACCGGTCCCGCCAGTAGCTTCGAGAGCCAGGTATCAGCCTGATTCAAGTGTTGTTGCCAGTGCCTGCCTATTTCCTTGCACAGACTCGGTTGTTGATGCTGAATCGCGTTAATGGTTTTTACCGGAATCGCACAAAAATCCACATCCGTTAGCGCTTCAGCTTGGTGTTCATAGGTATCTTGCAGCATGGCTTCAAGCCCAACACAAGAACCAGGGCCTAGCAATCGAACAATATGCTGATCACCATTTTCTGAATAACGCACCAATTTGATAAATCCTTGCCTCAGCGAAAATACCGTTTGTGCAGGCTGCCCTTGGTGATAGACAACAGTGCGCGCATCACACCGCATTTGGTGTATCGGCCACAACCATGTCGACAGTGATTCGAGATCGAGTTGCGAAAACAGCATGCGCTGACGAATCGCACAGTGCTCACATTCCTGCCGCCGAATAACCTTGTCATCAAGACATACGCAGTTAATCAACTCGGACGTTTGTTCACTTGTTGTCATTAAACCATCTCATTGTATTCCCTTTCTGTAGAAGGGATGCAGACCTCGATTGTTAAACCGATGTTGATTAACGATGAAAGTCTGAACGGAATACTGCAACCCCCGAGGCTATGCCAAGAGACTACTTTTATCCGGTGATAAATAAACAGACGCCACTGACGTGGCCACCCCTGAAACAGCGAATCGTTTACGTATTACTAATACGACCAATCCATTTTCCCAAATGTCAATTCTCTCTCAGACACCGCCCCCACAACTTGACAAATATCATTTCAGGCGGAAAAATCGCACATAACCTAATCTCAAAAGACTTCGTAAGCGTATGGATCCTAAGCAATTTATTATTGCTCTAGTAAGTTCTATCAGAAAACAAAATTCAGGCGCTTAAAATTGACAAACAGCAGATTTACCGAGCCAACGCGGACGTAGAATGTTACCAGGTAACAGCCACCTACCCTATGATGGCTCATTACCTCGAAGCGGACCGTCGCAGGCTCGATACACCGCCACATTTTTAACGCGCTTTGTAAGACTCAGGCATACAAAACGACTAGACAATATAACAACAAAGCATAGCCACGAAGCATCAGTTTAGGTGGAATCTCAACGTTGATACAAACAAGACACTAACGGTTGAAACTCAGTAACAAGTCGTCAGATGATCAATACCAGAACACGGCAATCAAACTACAATAGTTCGTAACTGACTGGCGACATAATCGCATTTACTTATACGCGGGCCGCCTCACTAAACGAATCCGATAGAGTTATCAACACTAACGCCAGTTACACAGAAGAATAAGAACTGCCATGAAATCAACACAACTCACAGTTTCTTGCCTGGCTCTTTCCCTCGGATTGTTCAGTATACAATCGACTGCGCAAGAATCAGCGGCGAGCCCGGCTATTAAGAATGTTCAAGACGACAACAGTAGCGACAAGGCCAGAAACCCAGGCCCCGCAAAACCAGATTACGAAGAAGTTATCGTTGAAGGCCGGAATCTAAAAGTCGATGTCACCAAGCAGGATGTTGAAACTGAACAGTTATTCAACAGTGCTGGCGCAGCTTTCGACCCGTTGCAGGCAGTCTACAGTTTACCCGGCGTTACGTTTTCTAGTGGATTTCGAGCAGAGCCTGCCATTCGCGGGTCAGCACCGGTCGATAACGCTTACTACATTGATTTTATTCCTGCGCGCTATATTTTCCATTTGTTCGGCAACAGTATTTTTAACAAAAACCTAGTTCACCGTTTCGATCTATACCCTGCTGCGTTCCCGAGTCGCTACACTAACGCTACCGGCGGCGTTATTGATGTAACCTTACGAGAGCCTGCGAATGTTNCTTTCACAACAACAATCACCGCCAGTTTTTTGTTAACGGGCCTGTTATTCGAGAGCGCTATCACAGAAGATCAAGCCTTCTATGCCAGCTACCGACGCAGCTTAATCGAATATATCGCCAGCAAGGATTTATTGTCAGATGACGACAATGGCATTAAAGCCGATGAGCTCCCATCTTCAGACGATTATCAGGCTAAATATCGCTGGGACATCGACGACGAACATCGCATCAATTTTGTCGCCTCCGGAGCCAGAGATTCAATTGCCGCTTCCTTCAACGAAAATTCGAACCTAGTCATACGCGACCCAGATTTTGCCGGCGCAGCAAGAATCAGGCAGGGTTACGATAGCCAGGGCATCGTTTGGGATTGGATAAATTCCGGCCAAACCCAGATGGTTAAAACTCTATTTAGTCATCTCACCGAAATGGACAACGCCAGTTTTGGTACTGGCCAATTTAATCGCGTCACGTCAGATCGTTATCGACTGCAAACAAATTGGGAGCAGGCACTTGGAGAAAATCACTGGTTCACCCTCGGTGGATATGCTGAAAACGTTCAAAACGCTATCAGTATCAACGCCAAGATTCCTGTCTGTGACGACTTCGATCCAGACTGCGACACCGTCGATGCGCCTCTCACAACAGTAAAAACCAATCTCGATTTTTATAGCGTCAACCTTTATGCCGAAGACGGCTGGAGTGTGATTGAACCGGTTACCCTGCGTTTCGGTGTTAACGTCAATCACGACACCTATACCGGACGCACGCAATTTGAACCTCGCGGGGGCCTTACTTGGTTTATCGATGATGCGTGGACGTACTCATTCTCTGCCGGTCAATATTCTCAGCTCCCCCTACTTGAAGAGCTCGTTCCTGAGATCGGCAACCCGGATCTGGACTACATAAAATCGAATCACTTCGTCACTGGCATTGAAAATCAGTTAGACGATGGTTGGTCATGGAAAACCGAAATCTATTACAAAACCATCAGCGACCTCGTCATTGCCGTTGTCGACCCTGACGACCCTCTGTTTGATAAACGCTATATCAATCAGGGCAGTGGTGACGCATGGGGAGCAGAGGTCTTTGTCAATAAACAACTGACAGACAACTGGTACGGCTGGATCGCCTTGAGCTATTCTCGCACCTCTCGACGTAACGATCGAACCGGGCAATCCATCACTTTTGATTACGATAAACCACTGATACTGAATATCGTCGGCAACTACATACCGGCTGAAAATTGGATGATCGGCTTTAAATGGTCGGCACAAAGTGGCGCACTCTACACCCCTATTGTTGACCTACGTGACAGTACCTCAGACCCCGATGTCAAAGTCCCGATTTATGGCCAATTCAACAGCTACCGCCAGCCACTGTATCATCGGCTGGATATCCGCGCGGAATACAAAAAGCCAACATCGAGCGGCTATTGGAGCCTCTATCTGGATCTTTTGAACGCCTACAACCAGAAAAACGTCGACGGATATAGCTACGCACCAAACGGTCAGGATACCGATGGCAAAAACCCGCCTGGCTTTGCCTCAAACGTCCCCGTCAGAACCCGCTATTCCATCGGTCTCTTGCCATCAATCGGCTTTGAGATCCAATTCTGACGACCTACTAAGAAAAACTCATCGATCTTCCCGTGGTTGATTCACATCAGCCATGGGCACTTCCCCTACCCCCAGCGCAGTGCACTTTCAGCGTGTTTAGCCACTTGCTGCCGGTCGTATAACTGAACCATTCAAGTAAGTATCCGCAGAAATCCCTTTACCTTGGAGTATACTTCAAGGTTTAAACTAGATGTTGATAAGGTTTTAACTGCAACAGACCTAGCATGCTGGGATGACAACACATCACCTCGCAAGCTAGAACAGAGCCTCAAAAACAGACGAGCCGCCATGCAATCTCATTATTTTCGAATCGGCGACATTGCCAACCAAACCGGGCTAAGCCAGGACACGCTTCGTTACTACGAAAAACAAGGATTGATTCAGGCCCAAAGCCGGTCGGCATCTAATTATCGTTTGTATGACGAGCAAACACTCCGGCAAATTCACTTTATTCAGCGTGCAAAATCTGCCGGGTTTTCGTTAGCCGATATACGACAGTTGCTTCAAGTGAATACGGAAAAAGACCAGCGTTCATGCCAAGAGGTGAAAAACTTCACTCGTCATAAACTCGATGAAATCGAAAACCGGATCGCTGAACTCGAATCAATGCGAGCAACCTTATCAACACTATGGCGCTCTTGCGATGGCGGCCTTCATGCTGCCACCGCGTGTAATATCCTTAAATCACTGTCTGCCGATCAACCGATAGAAAAGGGCTAATTTATGACTGCCTACATTTACAACTTTCTTGACCTGTTTGTCGAGTCTGCCCCTTGGTTGCTTCTCGGGTTCTTTATCGCCGGGTTGATTCATGCGTTTATTTCCACCGAAAAGATGAACAAGCACATGGGTGGCAAAGGCATAGGAACAACCATCAAAGCTGCGTTTATTGGCGCACCACTGCCGCTATGCTCCTGCGGCGTTGTGCCGGCAGCGCTGGGCATACGTCGTTCTGGGGCTTCAAAGAATGCTACCGTTTCCTTTCTAGTGGCCACACCGGAAACCGGTGTTGACTCTATTTCCGTCACCTACGCCCTGCTCGGCCCGTTGATGGCAATCGTCAGACCGATTGCAGCAATCATCAGCGCAATCACAGCAGGCATTTTGGTGGGCACTGAAAAAGATGATGCGGCGGCACCGGTCGCTGCTTCGAGTTGTAAAAAGTGCTGCGGCAGCAAGAAGCCAGCCGAGACGCAAGCCCTAACAACCTCACAGAAGTTTTTGAGTGGTCTGCGGTTTTCTTACATTAAAATGCTGGATGATATCTCGCTCTGGCTGCTCGTCGGATTGCTGTTTGCCGCTGCAGTGCAGGCGTTTATCCCGCAAACCTTTTTCACCCAATGGGGCGATAGCTGGCAGGCATTTGCAGTGATGGCACTGATTGGCGTACCTATGTATATCTGTGCAACAGCATCAACACCCATTGCCGCAGGATTTTTGTTTGCCGGTGTCTCACCCGGCGCAGTGCTGGTATTCATGCTTGCCGGCCCGGCCACGAACCTCGGTACTATCGCGATTATTCGCAAAGAGCTCGGCACTCGTGCGCTGACAGCCTATTTAACAGGTGTTGTAGCAACGAGTTTTGTCTGTGGTTACCTACTGAACCTATGGGTATCAACAAGCGATTTTGCGAACCAGGCGATGATGCGCCATGAACACGGCTCATCGTGGTTTTACAGTTTAAGCATCGTCAGTGCTGTCGTTTTAGCTCTCCTGCTGAGCGCCAGTTATTATCGCAACTTAAGCAAAAAGTGGGCGAATCAATCAGCCCTTGCACAAAAGACGCAATCAGCAGAATAACGCACAAAACCATTGATGGGGCTTAGACTGCAAGCCCCATCGGTCGCGAACCCTATCAACACATCTTGTGCAGTACCGACTCACCACGAAATCGATGCCAGATAACAGCAAAAATGTGCATCGCCACGATCAAGCCTAACGTGCGGCAGCCCCATACATGCACCACATCAAATACGCCCTGAATCGCGCGACTCTGAATCGGTACCGGAAGCCTCAGAATATCAAAAATATTGATCGGTTTATGCATCATCAGAACACCACTGATCAATACCACGGTGATCAAAAAATACATCAGTAAATGAACACCTTTCACCGCAGGCGAGTGACGATAAACCGGGTTATTCCGATAAACATATCGAAGCAGCAGTCGTATGCCGAATACTGGAATAAAAACCGCGGTGACAGACACATTGATATAGGCAATCTGATCTTTCAGCGTCTGCGAAACGCTAAAAATACTGATGTAGGTGCCGGTGATCATCGCCCACAAGATAACGACAGCTGATAACCAATGGAGTGTTTTGGCCAGCCAAGGATATTGAATGGGGGTTTCAGAATCAGACACCCCGCATGATGACATCAAGACAGGTTCAGACGCGCTCANTTTTTGCCTACCTGATAAAACACCAAAAAACTAGGATTCGCCTCTTGTGGGTTTGAACACAAAAAACGGATTAGATTCGAGCGATTGACAAGGTATAGCGGCATAGCGATATCTGAAAAAATCATCTGAACCAACAAGCCTACCATCTCTATATGACAAAAATTTGTAAATAATAATTGTTATCATTTTCTGAGCAACAGGATACCGACGCTATACCCAACTGATTCAGGTATCATTACGTCCATATTATTTGCCCGTTATCGATAGGTTTTTTATGCTCAAACGTTCGGCTGAAGTTTTCTGGCAGTTCTTTTTGCTTGGCCTTTATAGTTTTGGAGGGCCTGCAGCCCATATCGGCTACTTTCAACGCAACTTTGTTGACAAGTTAAATTGGCTATCAGAAAAAGACTACACACAACTAGTCGCTCTCAGCCAATTTTTGCCCGGGCCGGGTTCTAGTCAGGTTGGTTTCGCCATTGGTTTACGTCGTGCCGGTTTACTCGGCGGTGCCTGTGCCTTCATCGGTTTTACCCTGCCATCTTTTTTATTGCTCTACGCCGTTGCAGTTTCGAGCACAACCTATGCTGGCAACCCTATCGTCATGGCCGTTATTCACGGATTAAAGCTATTTGCCGTGGTGGTGGTTGCGGATGCGGTACTGACCATGTTCAAAGCGTTTTGTCAGGAATCACGCACCATAGCCATCGCTGTCGCAAGTGCCATCGTCGTATTGTGCATGCCTTACCTGCATACCCAGATTGCGTTAATCGGTATCGCGGCAATTGTTGGTGCGTTATGGCTCAAACCTACAGACACGGGCACTCCCCCTTCTTTTCATAAACAAGATAGCCAGCCGATTCATTGGTGGGCACTGGCTCTATTCGTTGTGATTTTTGCGGCCAGCCCACTACTTGATGACCGCCACACCTTGATCGGAATTTTTAACGACTTTTATCAAGCTGGTAGTTTGGTATTTGGCGGCGGTCACGTTGTATTGCCTCTGCTACAGCAAACCGCAGCTGAAAACCTTACTAACGATCAGTTTCTGATGGCCTATTCAAGCGCACAAGCGGTGCCCGGCCCAATGTTTACAATGGCGTCTTTTCTGGGTGCAGATCTGCACCCTGATGGCGCCTTTGCTGGCAGTCTTGCCGCAACAATCGGGGTTTTCCTTCCCGGCTTGCTGCTAGTCATCGCGCTTCAGGGAGCGTGGCAAACACTCACCGATCTACCACACCTGCGTGGCGCAGTATCCGCCATTAACGCTGCAGTTGTGGGTCTCTTAATCGCTGCACTTTATCAGCCAGTATTTACCAGCGCTGTCGCTAACGGAATTGATATGGCACTTGTCATTGCCGGGATCTTTGCCCTGCGCGTGTTGCGTTGGAAGGTTTTGTTACTGGTAGCTGCGTTTATGCTCATTGGCCCGCTATTACCGGTCTAAAACTCAGCAACATTATCGCTACAAAAATTATCGTTTAACAGGAGTTGCACCCATGCCTGACAACAGCCACCGGCAGCTAGTTTGCCCATCATGTTTGGCGCTTAATCGCGTTCCAGCTGAACGACTGCCCGATTCACCGGTGTGTGGTAAATGTAAAAGTGAATTGCTTCCGGGTAAGCCTTTAAATGTATCCGATGCGAATTTCAGCCGCTTTATCGAGAAAAGCGACCTGCCGGTTATCGTCGACTTTTGGGCATCATGGTGCGGCCCCTGCCAACAGTTCGCTCCGGCTTACGCCAATATTGCGGCTAATTTGAAAACCCATGCTCTATTTCTGAAGCTAGACACTGAGGCGAATCAGCAAACGTCAGCGAAATATGGCATTCGCTCGATTCCCACCCTCATCGCGTTTCGTCAAGGCAAAGAAGCACAACGATTGGCTGGCGCCCTGCCGGAGCAACAATTCAAACAATGGGTTATGCAAGTGAGCGCATAGCCGTTACTTTAAGGACTGCTAACTCACTATTTCACGATGTGGAATACAAAACTGCTGTGAGTAGTGAGACTCAACCCTTCGTACAAAACGGAAAGGGCTATAGAGTGATGGGAAGTTTAGAACCTACGAAAAGTAGTCTTTGATCCACTGATAGATGACATCACTCGTCACCTCTTGCTCGGCGAGGTGTTCAAAGTCATCACCTGGGTCTTGATCCATAAAGGTGTTTTGGTAACTAATAACACCGGGCTGCTCGTCATGCAGCACCACAATAATACGCTTGCGGCTTTGCAGACAATCAATCGTCATTAAATCAGCCGGAATACCCGTGCGACGCATTCCCTGAGTGACACCAATAACCGGGTTAATGTCAGCGAAATCTTGTTGGATCTTTGCGTGAGCTTCGCTCGCAATATCTGATAACGATAAAAGTCGGGGGTTGGAAATCATGAGTTTTTCGTGCGCAGTTAAAAACCGTGAATGTAACACAAAATCATCGTCAATCGACAGCTCAGCGGTATTCTAACCACACCGTTGTGTACTCGTTGCAAACCGACTGATTGCAAACATGCTCTACAAACTTAGTTAACGCCGGCGTTCAGCCGCAGCTCAAGTGGCCTTACCACCGCCAGCGTTTGTATTCATATCAGGCTTTAGCAGTCTCACTTCGCTCAACAAGTCCCATTAATTTATAGGTCAGTAGCGATGCGGCAAAATCATAAGCGTGAAAACCTTCAATTGGCGCAAATTCCATTATATCAAAACCGATGATTTCACGTTGAGATGCCACCGATTCAAACAAGTTGAGCGTCTGATACCAATCGAGCCCACCGGGCACTGGAGTGCCTGTCGATGGAAACACCGACGGATCCATACCATCGATATCCAGTGTGAAAAACACTTTTTTGGGGAAGTCTTCAGGAATTTCTATTTGCTGAATTCGTTGTGGAACCAGATCATCGGCATCCAGATACCGAACGCCATAGCGATCACGGGCCTCTATTTCTTCTTCACAAAAGGCTCGTATGCCCAATTGCAGCAAGGGTATATCAAGATTCACAATACGACGCATCACCGAGGCATGGCTCAACGGGTCACCTTCAAATGCATCACGTAAATCTGCGTGAGCATCAACCTGCACCAAGCCAAAGTCTGTTATCCCAGCATTGATCAAACCTTTGACGACCCCCAAGGTCACCGTATGCTCACCGCCCAACACAACCGGCATCGCACCTGCTTCAACAATTTTTTGGGTGGCCTCAGCAATAGCCTCAATGACTTCTCCCGGCGATTGTTGGCAATCTACCGGTTCGCAAGTATGGATACCCTGTGCGCAGGGTTTGCTTTTACCATCCCACTGCTCAAGCTGCCAGCTAGCTTTAAGAATTGATGAAGGCCCATAGCGTGTACCACCGCCATAGGAAACGGTATTTTCATAAGGCACGGGAAGCACATGAAATGCCGCTTTTTCAGCAGCCGCTTGCTCAATCTCTGAGCCTAGAAAAATGGGAAACTCATCCGTTGGAATCGCGTCACTCATCGAAATCTCTACTGTTGGCGTGTGATGTGAATGTCAGGAACAATGGGTTGCGGCAATGTCACGAAAGTCTTGATAAAAAGTCATCATAGCTAAAACGTTTGATGACGCTCAACACATCAGTACCACTATTCCAAACAACAATGTCGGGCAGCTGTGTCCCGTTGAACGTAGACGTTTTTACCATAGTATAGTGAGCCATGTCTTCAAAAATCAGCTTCTGACCAACCACCAGTGGCTCATCGAAGCTGTAGTCGCCCATTACATCGCCCGCCAAACAAGTTAGCCCGCCAAGTCGGTAGGTATGCGCTTTTTCGCCGGCCTGCCCTGCTCCGAGAATATCTGCACGATACGGCATCTCTAAAATATCTGGCATATGGCAGGTTGCCGATGTATTGAGTATCGCCTGAGGCAATGCGTTAAAACCAACATCAAGCACCTCGGTAATCAATACGCCCGAACCCACAGCAACGGCTTCCCCAGGCTCCAGATACACCTGAACGCCGTACTTTTCAGAAAATGCGATGATCCGGCTTACTAATGCCTCGATATCATACCCAGGTACCGTAATGTGATGCCCGCCCCCGAAGTTCACCCATTCAAGACTATGTAAAAGGTCTCCAAATCGTGCCTCTACAGCATCTAGCGTACGATCTAACGGTTCATACATTTGTTCGCACAACGTGTGAAAATGTAAACCACTGATTCCGTCTAACTGGGCTTCGTCCAATTGCGATCGAACAACCCCTAATCGTGAACCGCTGGCACACGGGTTGTAGATATCAACATCACCTTCTGAATGCTCAGGGTTAATTCTCAACCCAAATTTCAGTTCAGGGCGCACCTCACTAGCTGCACGAATCAAGGGCTGAAAGCGTTGCCACTGAGAACAGCTATTAAACACCACATGGTTAGCAAAGGTTAACATCTCTTGCAGATCGGCTTCTGTGTAGCCTGCGGCATACACATGTACTTCGCCGCCGTATTTTTCATGCCCCAATCGAGCCTCATGCAACCCGCTGGCGCAGGTTCCTGCCAGGTATTTGGCCGTCAACGGCGCAAAGTGCCACATCGAGAAGGCTTTTAATGCGCCCAAGATCTTTGCGCCACTACGCTCGGCAACATCGTGTAATATTGCCAAATTGCGCTGTAGTGCAACTTCATCAACAACAAAGCACGGTGNCGATACGCGAGAAAGATCGAGTTTGCTAAAGTCGCTAAATTGCATATGAGACTGCTTCAGTTAGTGATCTAGATCAAAATCGGTGAGTTCGACGACCTTCCACGGCAAACCGTACTGATTCATATCCGCCATAAATGGGTCAGGGTCGAATTGTTCGACATTCCAAACACCCGGTGCCAACCATTGCTTCTGCAGCATTTGTTTAGCGCCAATCATGGCCGGTACGCCTGTCGTGTATGAGATCGCTTGAGATTGCACTTCAGCATAACAGGCCTGATGGTCACAAATGTTGTAGCAATACATGATTCGCTCACGGCCATCTTTAATACCTTTGGCGACAACGCCAATACACGTGCGACCTTGCGTGCGCGGCCCAAGCGTCGACGGGTCGGGCAGCAAAGCTTTCAAAAACTGTATCGGTACGATTTTTTTGCCATCGTAGTCGATCGGTTCAATGCCGGTCATACCCACATTACCAAGCACCTCAAGGTGGGTTAAATAGCTCTCTGAAAAGCTCATCCAGAACTGCGCCCGCCTGATGGTCGGGTAGTTAATCACCAACGATTCCAGCTCTTCGTGGTACATCCTGTAAATATTGAAGGTACCGACATCTTCCGGACACGTGAAACTGGCTTTTTTCGACATGGCCGGTGTTTCAATAAAACCGCCGTTTTCCCAATGTCGGCACTCTGCGGTCACTTCTCGGATATTGATTTCCGGGTTGAAGTTGGTCGCAAATGGGTAGCCGTGATCACCGCCGTTAACATCGATAATATCGAGTTCGTGGATCTCATCAAAATAGTGTTTAGCCAGATACGCCGTAAAAACATTGGTTGCCCCAGGGTCAAAACCGCTGCCGAGTAATGCTGTTAAGCCAGCTTGTTTGAATTTCTCCTGATAGGCCCACTGCCATTTGTATTCAAATTTGGCGGTATCCAAAGGCTCGTAATTTGCGGTGTCCATATAGTGAACACCGGCCTCGAGGCAAGCATCCATAATGGTTAAGTCTTGATACGGTAAGGCAACATTGATAACAAGTTCAGGGGATTCTTTTTTCAGCAAAGTAACCAGCTCAGGAACGTTATCGGCATCCACTTGCGCCGTGCGGATATTGCGATCAATTTGAGCCGCAATCGCCTTACATTTTGACTCGGTACGGCTCGCCAATATGATGTCGGTAAACACCTCCGGTAATTGAGCACACTTGTGAGTGACGACACCGCCAACACCACCAGCACCGATTATCATGACTTTAGACATGAGCCATTCCTCTTAAAAATCTGATCGCAAAAATGTAGGTGTTCTCACACCCATCAAACGCCCATGCGTTACGCACGGTGTTAATCCTGTTCGAAGTAGGTATAGCCCTGCAGACTCTCTCGAAACGCCTTGAGCATTTGTTGACGTAACTTAACCGTTATACTGCCATCACGTACAGCTTTCTCGGCTTTCTTACGAAATTGCTCAAGCACCTGTTTAGGGTCATATTCCACATAGCTCATCACATCGGCGATGCTGTCGCCTTGGAACTCTCGAATAAAGTCGAACGTCCCGTCTTCGTTGATGTAAACAGACACGACATTGGTATCCCCAAACAGGTTATGGAGATCCCCCAACGTTTCCTGATAGGCGCCAACCAGAAATACTCCTAGGTAGTACTCTTCTTCGTTACGCAGCTCATGCAGTCGCAGGGTTTTTCGATGACCTTCTGGCGTCGTAAAATTATCGATTTTACCATCACAATCACAGGTAATGTCCGCCAAAATCGCTTGCCTTGAAGGTTCTTCATCTAAGCGGTGGATCGGCATCACTGGGAATATCTGGTCAATCGCCCAAATATCCGGCAGAGATTGAAACAAACTGAAGTTGCCATAATAGATATCGGCCATCTGCTCTGGTAACCGTTCTAATTCAGGAGGTACACGCTCAACATTGGCAATCAACGCCGCAATTTTTTCCAGCACGGCGAGGTGTAAACTATCCGCCAGTGCACGCTCACGAATCGTGGTTTGACCACGGCGGAACAGCTCGCGCATCTCATCACGGTAGTAAACCGAATCGTTATAACACTCCTGCAAATTGGCAGTCGATATAGCAGCAAGCACTTGATCGAGACTATTCAGCAGCTCATGACACTCACCGTTTGCCGGCAAATCAATGGATGCCGGTGCGCTACGCCGAACGTCCAGAATGTTGAACATCAATAACGAGGAGTAAGCGACGGTTGAACGCCCGGATTCTGACACAATCACCGGATGCGCAATCTCGAGCGGATCGAGTGTTTCCTTGATAGTCTCGACGATATTGACGCAATACTCATCTAGCCCGTAATTCATGCTGTGTGTCGAATTGGAATTTGCGCCTTCATAATCCACGGCCAACCCGCCACCGAGATCCAGGAAGCCCAGTGGTGCACCTTCAGCAATCAAACCCGCATAAAACTGGCATGCCTCAAGCACGCCGGAGCGTATGTTACGGATATTGGGAATTTGAGAGCCTAGGTGGCAGTGCAACAGCTGCAAGCAATCGAGCATTTCCTCATCACGTAAGTGATCAACAACCGCTAATAACGCAGCCGTCGACAATCCGAATATTGAGCGATCTCCAGAGTCTTCATTCCAATGGCCATCTACCACCACTGACGATTTCATCCGCACACCGATAAGCGGGCGAATACCTAACCGTTTCGAACACTCGATAATAATAGGAAGCTCTGTTGGGGTCTCTAATACAAAAAAGCAGCGAATGCCCAAGGTCTGTGCATACAGGCCCAGTTCGATGAACTCAGCATCCTTATAGCCATTACAGATGATCAAGCTTTCTTGATCACGCAACTGGCTCAGCGCGATAATTAATTCAGCTTTACTACCAGCTTCAAAACCATGGTGAAAACGCTGGCCATAATCAGCAATTTCATCAATAACATGGCATTGCTGATTAACCTTGATCGGAAACACCCCCCGGTAGACATTGGCATAACCGGTTTGAGCAATGGCATTAGCAAACGCTTCGTTTAATAGCCGTATTCGATCATCTAGCAGGTTTTCGATTCGTAAGATTGAAGGCATCGCCAAGCCACGTTCGGCCATACCCTCAACAATTTCGATCAGGGGCACGCTGACGGATCTACTACCAAAACAGGCGTTAACACAAACCTGCCCAGCATCGTCTACCTGAAAATAACCAGCTCCCCAGTGCTCAACACCATAAAGATCGGCACCGTCGGATGCATTCCAATCTTTAAGCTGGGCAGACAACGCATCAGTATGTGTAAAATTAACCGGCGTCATATTTATACTCGATTGATGAACTCAAAAGCACAACTCAGTAGATGAACGCAAAATATGCGTTTAGCAATTACCGCGACAGGAAGACTATCCAACGAAAAAAGACGCGCATTTTCGCCATTTCAGCGAAAACCGCAATGGTTTTTTACGGTAAGTTGAAGGTTGCCTAGCAGCAACCTAAAAATAGACGTTGTAGCGGCCGGCTAGCGCCCTTGACTCCAAGCATCATAACCCGTCAAATTATGATGAAACGTAAGACTAAATCTACGCGCTCGCCCAGAAAGCAGACAAAAGATAGTAGAACGCCAACAATTAGAGATCGTCATCGTCCGATGTATCGATGTCATCCTCATCAATAGTGACCTTCGCTTTACCAAAGGGATTCACCGCACATGTGTCAAACCGCAGTGTGTAGTAGCGTGCCCAAGCCTTTTCTAACAGCGTTGACGGCGGTTTTTTACCGGCGCAAACGTCAACAAACTGCGCTTGCTCTGGTGTCAGTGGCGTTTCCTTACCAACCTCTAGAGCCAATAACTGATTGCCATAGCGCTCGATGAGTGTCGCTTGTTGCAATGTAAAATGCCCACTTCTAGAGAACCCCATAGGGCAGGTTTTATTGTCGTAAAACGGTGTACCTTGATCAAAACCGGCTGTTTTCATAAACACCCCTCTGCAAAATACCATGCTAGATGGTCGACCGACCATGCCATTGAAACATCCACGTCTTATTCGTATTTTCTTTAATATTCATACAGTTAACAAAAACCATCAGAATCAAAGTGGCTCTTCATGCGAAATCTACTGGCAACCCGATTAAGACGCCAACGATAAATTTTCATTGTATTAACAAAAACTTTTTCTTATAAAGTCACTCTCAATTCAGCATCCAATTTCCAGCCATTTGAGCGATCAACACTGTTTCGGGAGTTGCTATGGATCTCGACCTGTTTAGCACCTTTATCGAGGTGAGCAAAACGCGCCATTTCGGCAAAGCCGCAGACAATTTGTATCTCACCCAATCTGCGGTAAGTGCTCGAATTCGTTTACTCGAATCCAATGTGAATACACGCTTATTCGAACGCAATACCAAACAGGTAAACCTGACCGAGCACGGCGTAAAACTGTTACAGCATGCCGAAGTTATTCTGCGAGCCTGGGATAATGCAAAACTCGACCTGATGAACGATAACGAAACCAGAGAAAAACTATCTATCGCGTCAACACCCGGACTTTGGCACTACATTTTTAACCAAAAAATCGTAGATCTGTTAGTGCCGGAAGAAATTGATACCCATGCAACAGATCAGCAAACAGCGGATCGCTTAATCAATACACTGTCGTTAGCTGAGGAAGATATCCGTCGTTCGATGATCGAGGAGGCTTTGGATCTGGCACTTGTATACGACAATATCAATGACCCCGACATCGGATATCAGCAAATCGGCTCAATGAATTTGCGCTTGATGGTTCACCAGCGTCATGAATCATGCTTTCAGCTAAAAAGTACGCCCTACATTCACGTCAATTGGGGGCACTCATTTAATCTGTTTCATCACAAACAATTCGGCGACACACTCAATCTCACGCTTCAAACTGACAATGCCCAAACGGCGCAACACTCTCTTTTGAGCACAGGCGGATGCGCCTACCTGCCTGATATCCTGCTGGACGAAAGCAATGAATTTGTTGGTATCGATAACAAAATTGCGCCTACCTATAAACGCAAGGTTTACGCGTGCTACAGACGACAATCAACACGCAAGACGGCTATTGAAACGTTAATTCGAAAACTCAGCTTTTAACGGTGCAGCGAATACGGCTTGGATGGATGAAATAAACAGGAACGTTAGGATTTGATCATATGGAGATAAAATGCGGATAGTGCAGATCTAACGTAAGCATAAATACCCACGCATTCAGATGCCCGTGGGCCAGCAATATTCAAACGCTTAACGGCATGCACTTCAACGAAATCAGCCAGCGCGGCAACAGCATCCGATATGCTGAGTTGGTGAATCTCTAACAATAAACACGGTTTACCGATTTCATCAGAAAATTCGTGAGTTAATGCTGTGCCGCCGAACATATCTGTGGCATAGAATATCACTGTGGCATCGGCCAAGGCGACATTAGCACGGGTTCTATCGTCATAATCACCGTCAATTGCCTGCAGCGGATAGCGGTCATCAATTGGGCCATCTTCAGCCATGCGGTGACGAGGGCAAAACCCTTGCAACCTAACGCCGTATTCCAGCGCAGCATCCATGCAAGCTCTATCAGCCCCGGTTTGGCCGCCGGTGATCCAAGTCATTGGAGCTATGATTTCGTCGCGGGTTAATCCATGATCATCCATGCTATTGATCTCCGCGTTTGATTGGCTCTGCCTTTGGCCTAAGCCTAACTCACAGCGGGCAGGCGTTTGAGAAAATCGACAACGGCATCGGTGAATACCGTATTACGATCACCTGCCACCATATGCCCTGCATCACGAATATCCACATACTCGCAATCTGGCACTAGCTGTAGAAACTCTTCTGCGACTTCAGGAGTCACAACGTCGCTTTCACGCCCTCTCACCAACATCATCGGCACTTCAATGCTCTGCGCGGCTTTTATCAGGCGCTCCGGCGATGTTTCCCAATCGTCGCGTATATTGAGAAATGCCGGATCCCAGTGCCAGCGATAACGCCCATCGTCACACATACGCAAATTTTTACGCAAGCCTTCGGGGTTTACCCGTTTGCTGCGCCCGGTGTATACCGAGATTACATCCGCAACCTCATCCAGCGTTTCAAACCCTTCTGCGACACTGGATTCCATAAACGCCAAGACATCCATTGCGCCTTTGCGATCCATTTGCGGCGTAATATCAACGAGGACGATGGCGCGGTAATGCTCAAGCGCGCTCTCGCCCTGAGCGAGTAGTGACGACAGCCCGCCTAATGAAGCACCGACCAATACCGGCTTGCTCGGCAAACAACCTGCAATCGAAAGCTGATCTTGGGCAAAATGCGGAACGGTATAAACGCCATCTGACGACCAACTGCTTTCACCATGCCCACGGTGATCATAAGCCAGGGAGTTCCATCCTTCGCGAGCCAGAGCACCCGCCGTATCTTGCCACGCATGGCGGGTTTGACCGCCACCATGACTTAACACCACCCAAGGTGCTTGATCTGGCGATATGATCGAGTGAGTCTCGTCACATGCAAGACGCATGTATTCATCAACTTGATGATGAAAAAACAAAGGCTGATTCATGATGTGTATATCTGCGAGAACGAAATTTTACTGCCCATAATATAGCGCTTTATCGTAACGGGCATTATCTAGGAAGGGTCGAAACCGTGCTGGTACAGGCTCTTTACAAACAACCGCGCGTTTGCGGGAATAGCCACCGCTACCAGTGGCTTTATCAACTGGGCTATTCCAAATAATGCGTCTTACGCAATGACTACTGCCCCATTTTCTGGCTTGTTGTCGCAGTGCGTTTTGCGCAGCACTGTCTAGTGCGGCCTGCTGCTCAAACTCGTCGTAATCCGATTTGGGGATCACGACCGGGCGAGACGTATTTACCGGTTTAACATCAACTTGCTCAACGGTTTGTTGCGATGGAGGCTTGCGATCAGAATACTGTCGCTTGCCGTTTTCATCTATCCACGAATAAATCTCACCCAACGCCATTGGTATGCAAACAATCATCATCCCGGTGAACTGGATAACTTTTTTCAATACGTGTGTCATGAGCACAGTACCTATCGATCCTTCGATAACGTGTTTAAAAACCATATAAAAGTGAATCAACCGTGCGAGCAGGATTTATCGCGTTACTGCGAAATAGATAAGGCATTGAGCCCAAACTCCGCATCTAGCCACTCGCCAATCACATTATAATCCGCCAAATGATGCGCATATTGCATATGCAAACAGCGAACTTGCTGCCAATTAGCGATCCCGCCAATACCATACCCGGCGAATACATCATCTAGGCCTTTTGACCGAAGAAATTCCCGATCTTCTGGGAGCATCGCATCGGTTCGTGCCTGAACATATGACCGCTGACACTCGAGATACGCCTCACGAAACGGCTGATCATCACGCAAACGCTCTTCCAGTGATTTCACCCAGCCTTGAGTTTCAATGGTTCCGATGGCTTTAGAGAGCGTTTTACTGCTAAGCCAGTAAAGCGTCGGAAATGGTTTGTTATCAACCACGCTGCGCATTTGCAGAGCCAATGGCACACCGTTAGGCGATTGCGCCGCTATTCGTACAATGCCAACGGGAGCACGGCCAATTTGCTGCTCGATGGTCGTGAGTTGCTGCTCTGTCAGTTGTTCCATAAAGGTTAAAGATCTTCGTACAAATTCACTGTTGGTTGATACGTATGCTACCAGACACAGAAAAATTATTTCAGGCAAAAAAAAAGCTTCATGTCGAAACATGAAGCTTTTTTTCAATTTGGTGGAGCCTAGCGGGATCGAACCGCTGACCTCAACACTGCCAGTGTTGCGCTCTCCCAGCTGAGCTAAGGCCCCGAATTGAGTTGCGCATTATAGAGACGTACGCGTCGGAGTCAACTGCTAATTCGAAAAAATTAGCTATTTATTTCAAGCACTTGGTAGGCTTTCTCCAGCTTCTTCATCTTCTTCTTGGATACGCCACCCAAAACACCAATCGCGTGACGTAAACGTGCACGAGACATATCCGGGCCAAGCATCGTCATAGAATCCATAACCGAAATAGATGAGGTAGTACCCGCAATGCTAACAAAGATCGGCGCGAGAAAATCTTTCAGTTTGATCTCCATTTGGGTGCTCAGTGTTTTCATCTCAGCGAAGATGGCATCTTTCTCCCAATGACGCAAAGCCTCCAAACGCCACAGCGCAAATTGCAGTAAATCAACCTGCTGCTCAACTGGCAACTTGGAGTTACTGGTAAAGTCGCCCTCTTCCAGATCCAACATACCGCCGAACAAAAACGCTGCCGATGGCGCCAGATCACTCATAACCTCAAGACGTGGCTGAAATTGAGCCAACGCAGGCATCAAACGCTCTTTGTTGAATGCCCATTCCTGCAAGCGATCAGCCAGCTGCTCAAGCGTCAAATCTTCACGCAACCAACGGCCGTTCAACCACTTCAGTTTTGTCACATCAAAGATGGGACCACCCAGAGAAACTCGCTGAATATCAAAGTGTGTATGCATTTCTTCCAGTGAGAATTTTTCACTTTCATCCGGCATTGACCAACCCATACGGCCGAGATAGTTCAGTACAGCTTCTGGCATAAACCCCATACGCTGGTAATACAAAATGCTGGTTGGGTTTTTACGTTTGCTCAACTTGCTCTTGTCAGGGTTACGCAGTAACGGCAAGTGACAAAGCTCAGGCATATCCCAACCAAAATACTGATAAAGCAACTTGTGTTTGGGCGCCGAATTAATCCACTCTTCGCCACGCAGAACATGGGTAATGTTCATCAAGTGATCATCAACAACATTTGCCAAGTGGTAGGTTGGCATACCATCAGATTTCAGCAGGATTTGGGCATCAACCATACTCCAGTCGAGAGCAATTTCTCCGCGCAGCATATCCTTAACAATACATTCGCCATCATCCTCTGGCACAACCATACGAATAACATAGGGCGCACCTTCAGCTGCACGACGAGCGACTTCGTCATCTGGCAACTTCAAGTCTGATGGCTTCAATGCTGCGTGCAAGCCTTGTTCACGACGGCTTTCACGCAACACATTGAGTTCTTCCGGCGTTCGGTAGCAGCGAAATGCATAACCCTTTTCGATCAGTTCATTGCAATGTTCGGTATATACATCGCCGCGCTCGCTTTGACGATATGGGCCAAAATCACCGCCGACGTCTGGGCCCTCATCCCACTCAAGCCCTAACCAGCGTAGTGAATCAAAGATCGCCTGCTCGGATTCACGGTTGCTACGTGTCTGATCAGTATCTTCAATGCGAAGAATGAACTTACCCTGATGCTGACGGGCAAAACACAGGTTAAACAGCGCAATATAAGCGGTGCCGACATGCGGGTCACCGGTAGGCGACGGCGCAATCCGGGTACGAACTTCGGTCATAACTTATCCAACAATCGGTAGGGAATTTTCAGAGCCTCTGATGATACTGATACGTGCCATACAGTGTCGACAGCACAGCGTATTCTATCTGCAGAGATTCGCAAGGCGGATATTATAGAGGTATCAGAGTCTACGACAAGATTTGAAGAGGGCTGTTCAGTAGCAAATTTTGTAACCTGGCCAAAGCCACGCGATATAGGCCGCATGTGGACGGCAATCAAGCGCGTTAAATGCTGCATTGGAAGCAGCACACAACGCGGGGGCAGAAGCGCTAGGTTGTCCAAGATTATTCAGGTACAAGGCAATCCGCAATATGAAGCTTCCACGCCTGCACATCGGTATCGTCAGATTCGAAGATCTGAAACCCCACCTGGTAACCCTGTCCGGATTCATCATCACGAATCCATCGAACCTGAACCGCCAAATACAATCGCTGGTTAGTCTCGTGGATTTCTACACACATTTGGAATATCGCCTGCTCAGGCACAGGCTCATCGATATATGCACGGATGCCGTTGGCAGATACATCAACAGACTCGCAAACCAGCATCTTGTAATTGCCTGGCTCGCCCCGATAGGCGCTTTGCGTTTCAATGAAGATGGTTTCGCGTTGGTCCAACCGCGACTCTTGCCGCTTTTGATTATTGTTATTCATGGTCAAGCACGCCCCAAGTCAATCTGACTCTAGATTAAAGGCGCAACCGCTATTTGTCCAAAGATTTTATGAGTGTGACGCACTTCACATTTATTCACTGTCTTATAACGAGGTTCAACGGCCTGATTTTATCGTCTCTACCACCTTTACCAAACGTTGCGCAAAACGCTCGTCACTTTCAAGCAACAAAGCCTCACCGATCAACACCTTTTCAACCAGGTCGTCGCGGTGATATTCACCGACAGTGACACCATCATGATCGACAAAAATATATCGTTTGGTCGCGTTGAATTTAACAGCCAGCTTTACTCGCATCATTTCGGCATCTGGGGCTAGCTTCAAATCGATCCAGCTACCAAGTGATAACGAATCCAACGCTAGTCGTGCTTGCTTCTTCAAGTCTGCGGTTACTTTCTCCAGTTGTTGCTGGCGCGCTTCTTCAGCTTCCTGCTGCCGTAAAGCCTCCGCTTCTTGTCGTGCTTTCTCAGCAGCCAAGGTACGCTCTTGCGCTTCCTGCTCGGCTTGCAAACGCTCAGCTTCAAGTTGAGCCTGCCTTGCTTGCTCAAGCTTCTCTTGCTCACGCCGCTGCTCTTCAAGCTCAGCCAAACGTTTGGCCTCAGCTTCTTTGGCACGCTGTGCCTCGGCTAGGCGACGCTCATCCTCAAGTTGACGCTGGTAGATCGCATCGTAGCCATCCAGTAACTGCTCTAACAAACGTTGGTATGCTCGATCCGTAATACTGCCAGCAAACACAGGAACAACAGAACGTGACGACAATAAATACGCAAAATCGCTCACAGAAAGGCTCATCACTTTTTTGCCAACGAAGTTCGTAAACATAACTTGCTCGAAGTCNATCAACTTCAGCGCAAGACGCATACGTGTGCGTTTACCGGTTTCATCTTTGTGAATGAACCAATGCCCTTCTTCAAATTGCTTGGCATGATCCATTAAATTGCTGGCAACGCTGGTTTCAATATCCCCCGTCGCATCATCGATGGGTAACGGCGCAACCGGTGCAAGTTCAAAATCGGCAGCATTCGCTGCAATCTTCGCAAAATCAAACCCCACCTGATTGAGAAAAGCTTCAGCCTCATTGCCAACGATGAACAGACTCTCTAACACCCTCGTCAGCTCTTCCGGCACCTGAGTCAACATGGCCTTTTTACGTGGGTCATTCAACTCGACGCCGCCAGGTTGATAAAGCACGAATAAGGTTTCGATCAGTTTTCTTAAACGCAACCATTTATTGCTGCCCAACCCCCCGGAGCCAACGATAACGAGCTTAAGCTCTGATACCAGGGTATTGCGAATATAGTCAGCAACCTGCGCGGGTAATTGCCGGTTTTTACTGCATTTGTTAAAGAATCGAATAACCGTATCGTTCGCCTGACGCGCTTTCAGTGCGCCCGCTTCACTGTCACACAGGCGCTGCGACAATGTTGAGTATCGTTTCAGCTGTTGCTCAATACGCTGCTCACTCTGCTGACAAAGCTGAATCAACTCACCGCTATTACCGAACTCCACCGCTTGCAAATCAGTAACCAGTTCATCCAATAACTGCTTGTAGGCATCCGAATGTTTGGGGAAATCTGCCTGCCAACCCACCGATAATTGGTTAAGACGATCAATCGTTTGGAGAATGACATGGCCATGCTGCCAAATTTCCATATCCCGCAGCGAATAACAAAACAGATGCAACGATAAACGACTTAAATACTCCGCCAGTGGAGAATCGAGCTGAATACGCCGCGCCACTGCATTAACCAAATGTATATTGAAAACCAACTGGGCACGTGTAACGCCGGGAATACGGAGTTTGGAATTTTTTTCAAGGCCAGCGATCATTTTGTCGATATGGGAAACATCCCAGCTGGAATAGCCAGCAAGGGATTTAAAGGCTATATTGGCGAGGTGTTGCTGATCAGCATCGGTTAATGCTTCACCAGTCACTGAAGATGTGCCGATAAAGTGCGCACCAATTAATGCGTTAAGTTGATCCTGGTCCCCCGCGATGACGGCGGATTTATCTACAAGAATCGGCATTCGATCTCAGTTGTGCGAGAAATAATCAAAAAGAATCGTATTGCAGAACTGAAATTATTTCGACAATACAGCGGCTTATGTCCCCATGTTAGAAAAACTCAGAAACAATGAAAAGCCGTATTTTAAAGAAGATCTGCCAAGTTGAGTCATTTTATGACGCAAATAAAATTTCAACCAGTTCGTCAAATTGATATGCAATAAAAACAGGAAAGGTGCAAATTAAAAAATATAACGGCGTTAGTGTTGCGCACCAGAGCATCGTACGAGGATGCTACAGCATAGACCATTAGCCGATCAAAAAGCGCTCAGCCAACAGCACTTTACGCAAATATCACTATGCTAGAGCGTAGATTCCAGCACATTCAATTAGCAGCCCCCCAATTACCGACTGACACTATGGCCATTGGCGCAACAAACTTGACGCTGCGATTTCAGGGAGTGACTTCTCAGAAGCCGTGCGAGTGCCCAAATACAAAAAGCCCAAAAGCTGTTCGTTTTCAGCCAACCCTAATCCTGCGTGTACGCGCGCATCAAATGCCATTGGGCCGGTACGCCATATACCGGCATATCCCATCGCTTCAGCCGCAAGAAGCACGTTCTGACAAGCACAGGCAACCGACATGACTTGTTCGACTTCCGGCACTTTAGGGTGATCTTGAATGTGAGCGATTGGGGCCAAAATTAGCGGCGCCCGCAGTGGCTTTGCAGCAATATCGCGCCGCTTATCATCACTCAATACTTGTCCGGCGTCTTCCTGCTGCACATCGGCAAACAGTTGCCCCAAAGCACTACGCCCCTCGCCTTGAATCACCAAAAAACGCCATGGCTGAAGGCGAGCATGATCAGGTGCACGCCCGGCAGCTTGCATTAACACCGCTAATTCAGCGTCTGAAGGCGCAGGCTCTGCCAGCTTAGATGAAGAGTTACGCTTGAGAATGGCGTCAAGAACGGCCTGATTGGCAGTCATACTAGATTTCCAAGATAGAGATTCATAAATCCTTCGTTTGTACCGGCGGCGTCGACCTCATCAATCCATGGCCGTAAATCCGATTCTTTACACGGTATTAACCGGTGTTCAATATGGTCGATAATATGTAAAGGCAACTCATAGCTCAGCAACAAATCCAGCAGCACATGTGCACTAGAGCCCGATCGTTTGAGCCCATTAGGCCAAAATTCGATGATCATCGAAAATTCAGGCAAGCTGCTTCTAATCAGCTCATCCAATCCGGACAAAACCTGAAACTCAGCCCCTTGCGTATCGACCTTCAACACATCGATACGACCGGTAAACGGTGCCAGATATTCGCTACCGGCCACCAAGTCAATCGTTTTGAACGGGCGCTCAGTGCCATCGTCATAGATCTGATGATCACCAAAGTTATCATCAGAAAGATAAATGCGTGCATCACCCGCCTCTAGAGATAAACCCGCATTGATCACGCGCACATGCGGCAAATCGTTAGCCTCGACATTGCGCGCTAATAACGCAAAATTATCAGGTTCGGGTTCGAAGGCAAACACTTGCCCGGCTTCTCCAACCTGCTTGCCGCCCACCACAGAGTAGTAACCAATATTCGCGCCGGCATCAACTAACACCGAGCCAGGTTTTAGTATTTTCAATAGCAGCTGGGTTTCGTAGGCCTCCCATACGGCCTCTTCAGCAATGCTGAGCGAGACGTGCTGATCACCGCTTTCGTGCACGTATAAACCCGCAGCATGCTCAAAGTTGTCGATACGTAATGGGTATAATGCCGCGTTTTTTGGGTCTGGTTGACTCATGCAATGGCTCGCAAGCGCTTGATATCCGCAGGCGTAGGCGTCGTACCGGTTTCGTAATAGTGCTTCACAGCCAAAGCGACATCACGAATTTCGCCTTTTACAATCGGATACACAATCGGCCCGTCGATGAGCTGACCAACAGGACCCAGCCAGAAGGTGTAGCCCATGGTGGCTGTGAAAATCGTGGTATTTGCCGGGCCGTCTTCGATTTTATAGCGAAAGAAGGATTTAGGCATTGGCTTGTCTTTTTGCCCATCATGCAAACGCAGTGTAAAACCCTCACCCTCGTTCCATTCAGTAACGGTTTCATCCAGTGCCATCATTTTTTTGAATACACGACGGCTGGTGCCAACACCTTGTAGCTGCTCTGTATGCATCTCGGTTCTGATCAAACCGGGCACGTATTTATGAGGCACCGTTAGATCCTGCATGATCTCCCACGCTTCTTGCCGCGGAATATTAATGGATACTCGGTATGTCGCTTCACGCCCCATGACAATCTCTCCCAAATTGGTCATTAGCCACACGCAAAGTCACAACAACAGACCGCAACGTGGCTTGTAGAAAACTAAAACCAGCGAAAATACACCAGCAGTCAGGCTAAATCAATCCTACCGGGATTCAAACAATAAGGTATAAAGAAGGGCCGCAGGGGCAAGCTAGCAGGGCTCGCGCTAATATTTAACAGCCCACGATCGGACACATTACAAAAAAGAGAGATCACCAACGAGCGCTGGCTGGATTGACGACAACAATTACAAGGCAGGAAGCAACACTTAAAGATGGAATTTTATGAATTAGACGCTACGAATCAAGACTTTGTTAAATCACTGAATCGTTGACGCGGCTTTCAAACTCTTCAGCAAAACTCTCAGCGTGCTCCTCAATCCACTCAAAGGCCGCCTCATCAATAGTCAAACATCGACCATCACAGTCACAAGCTTCTTTATAATTCGCAATCGCAGCCAATTGCAGAAAGATTCTGGCCTGAAAGGCGATGTCTTCAACCATTTCAAGCTCAATCATATATAGATCTTTTTTTGGGCAACAGTCAGTTACCCGAACCACGGCATCAAAGGCTTTACCATAGAGATTCGCATGAATAGTGGCTTCTTCGCCTATTGAGAAAGCGCTACAGCTATAAAAACCCAATTTGCCATGTGCCAGCGCCTTCTTGGTCAGACGCAACGTCGAACCGACGCCGTTCTGATCCAGAGTTACCAATAGATCCCGGTACAGTTCACTGAACTTGGGATTGTATGGAGTGCTTGCGCCCATAATGCTATCTTTTTATTTGAGAAATTCAGCGTATGGCGATTCAAAATCTAACGATATTGCGTTTTCGAAGCCATCAACCGTTACCGCATTCTGCGACATGGTTACACTGTCACCATTGGCCACTTGATAATCAAAGCGGTAAATCGTTTCAGCATCACCTGCTGTTGCCGCACTATCATAGTCACTAGCCGCCTGTTGTACAGCGGCATTTTTGTCCTGCCAAGCAGAAATCACACCCTTACCGTGCTTCTTAGCCAACATCTGCTGAGCAATATGCGGAGCCAGCAATGTTGCCGTTGCATTATTACCACCAAATCCTTTGGCATTGATAATGCCGACATCCATTCCTTGCTGCCCAACTTCAACATGCTCCATCGCATAGTTGACGTTATCTTGATGGACATCTTCAGCAATGTGATCGATTGAATGAATGCCCGGAAAGATACCACTATTCCATATCCCCAGAGACGTTACAATCTGGTCTCCGGCAGCACAACCAATCGAATGCCCTAAATATGACTTCACTGCGCCTACCAGCCACTTATCAATACCAAAACTGCGCGCCGCCATGTCGATAATATGTGATTCAGTCAATCGATTTTGCGGTGTCCCGGTACCGTGTGCTTGAAAGAACGAGCGCTCTCGAAATGCCTTCTCGCCAACAATGGAACGCGCCGCAGCCATCGCTTTTGCGACTGTGACATAGTTACCTACACCCGGCGCCGAAATTGATTTTTTATAGCCGTCTGCGTTGATAAATACATCTGACACAGCACCGTGAATATTAGCGCCAAGCTCCATCGCTAGCTCGTCATCCATTAATACCAGAAACTGAGCGGATTCGGCTAATGTAAATCCTTTGTTGGTTGAAAATGGACGACAAGCGCGCGTGTGATCGCACGGTTGATCGGCGCTTCGACCGTCTAACTGGCGCAATTCGTCATCTGTCGCCAACGCACCCATCGCCGCATAGCCATCAATAACTTCAGATGTAATCGGCGCTTCCGCGTTACCAACAATAACTACTCGTGAACGACCCGATTGGATATCTTGGATACCACTACGCAGGTTATACAGAAAAGACGCGCACGCCCCCATGCTCGTTCCCGTTGTACCAATACTGCCAAGAAGGTATGCATTGATAAAATCTGCTGGCATTTCAGCAAAGCCAAACGGGCACTGTTTAGATGTTACTTTTTTACCGGTCAGGCGTGCCATCATCATGCCGCCATTGCCGTTCAAATCTAGCTGACTCATCCCTGACCCGGCATACACACTGATCATATCTGGCGCAACGCGGGCGCGAACATCATCCCAGGCAATACCCATTGAACTCAAAGCATCAGATGCACCGTAAACTGTCATTTGAATACCGCGCGGATGATTGCGCGATTGATACAGTTTACCCGGCTCGAAACCCGCCGGTAGCTGCCCTGCTGAACGAACAATGGTTGAACGCGTCGTCGGCAATAAAAAGTCGACGGCTTCAGCGATGTCAACACGAACACGGCGGTCACCCAGCTCTGTCACCGTCCAACCGGGCGGAATGACTTCAGGTAACGCATTCGGTTTCGTCGTAAAACTAATACGGTTATCGTCATTCGGTGCAACAGGGAAGCGTTTATTCCAAGTCACGTTTTCGGTATCTAACAAAGATGATTCAATCTTTCGAACAAGCGTACTGGGTAAAATCAGATCGGCATCAGGCGTATCAATATTCATCAGTGACGCTAGTGATTGCAGCGTGGTCGCCTGCTGTGATTCATTCAAAGCATCGAAGATCATGCGGTTGTGGGCATGATGGAAAGAACTTCTGCCTGCCGCGTTAACGCCTCCGAAACCTACGATCACAGGTAGTCTCAACATACAGCGTTTTCCTTTTGAGAAAGTGTCATATAGATAAAATGGGGGCATTGTAACCTTTTTGCCACTTTTTTTAATGGCATTTACGTCATAAAATGCAAGAAATACGACACCGCTAGCCAACCCTCCTCGCTATTTGGACACCCGTATGCAATCTGTCACATTCGTTATGTTCGATCACTGCATGTCCTCAAGTATCAGCCTGCCACTCGAAATGCTAAATGCTGCCGATAATATTTCTCGTGCAGGCAGTCGTCGGCGTCGTGGTCTGAATATCAATTTGGCAGCCCCTACGCTCGACCCTGTGATAAGCAGCGGCGGCTTACCAATAGTTCCAACGTGCCGATTGTCTGACATTAAAGAATCTGAGCTTATTATTATTCCCGCATTATGGCGAAGCCCGACGCATACCGTCGCAAAACATCCGGATATCGTCGATTGGTTAAAAACTGCGGCTCCGGCCTCTGAACATCTTTGTGCCGTTGGCACAGGCAGTACGTTTCTGGCCGAAGCGGGGTTATTAGCTGATAAAGCCGCGACCACGCATTGGTATTATTTTGAGGAAATGGAACGTCGATACCCTGATGTGAAATGGAAGCGCGATCATTTAATCACCCAATCCGACAACGTCTATTGTGCAGGTAGTGTCAATTCTGTTGCCGACCTCACNATCCATTTTATCGAGACGGGGTACTCGGCTGCTGTTGCAAAACGGGTCGAAAGTCAGTTTTCACCGGAAATTCGCCGCGCTTACGACAATTATCTATTCGATGACGGCAACAATCTGAGTGTCACTGATGAGCTGATGGCATCCGCCAAAGACTATATTCGCCAGAACTACACCAAACCCATCGACTTCGACCATCTGGCAACATCGATGGGCATCGGCATTCGCAGTTTTCAACGTCGTTTCAAACAGGCATTCAGCTTAAGCGCACTGCAATACCAGCAATCTGTCCGCATCCAGAATGCTAAAGACTTGCTGAAGGATTCCAACCTCAACATTCAGGATATTGCGGTGTTGCTCGGCTATGCCGATGCATCACATTTTGCTCAAGTATTTAAAAAACATGCGGCGCAAACCCCTAAGGCATTCAGAAACGCAGTTCGAGGCAAGCTGTTTCGTGCCTAGCCAGCCACTAACCACGACCTAGCCGCCAACATCCGATATCGATGAAAACTCGTTAAAGTAAGGCACTACTCTGGTTTTGTGCCCCGTTAGAGTGCTAAAATCCGGCGGTTTACCATTAACTGACACAGGAAATTCTTATGTCCAACGATTCTGTAGTTATTGTCGGCGGTGCACGTACACCTATGGGTGGTTTGCAAGGGTCTTTGAGCGGCGTTACTGCTGTTGAACTCGGTGCAACGGCAATCAAGGCAGCGGTTGAGCGCGCAGGTATCAAACCAGAATCCGTTGACGAAGCCATCATGGGCAACGTGCTTTCTGCAGGTCTACGCCAAGGGCCGGCTCGCCAAGCGGCATTACAAGCTGGCTTACCGAAATCAACCGGCTGTGTCACTATCAACAAGCTGTGCGGATCTGGCATGCAAGCGGTGATCTATGCACACGACGCGATCAAAGCTGGCACCAATACAACGATGGTTGCCGGCGGCATGGAGAGCATGACTAACGCTCCACATATTGTCATGGGAGCTCGCAGCGGCGTTCGTACCGGCCACACTCAGTTTTTGGATCATATGTTTTGGGATGGCCTCGAAGACGCAACCACCAGCCGCATGATGGGTAGTTTTGCTCAAGACACTGCGAACGACCATAACGTTAGCCGCGAAGACATGGATGCGTTTGCGATCGAATCACTGACTCGCGCTCAAAAAGCCATTAACGAAGGCACCCTCGACGATGAAATCGTTCCGGTAACCATCAAAACGCGCAAAGGCGAAACCGTTGTTAAAGATGACGAACAACCGTTAACTGCCAAGCTCGATAAAATTCCTGGCCTGCGCCCAGCATTTGCTAAAGACGGCACAATCACTGCGGCAAACGCCAGCTCTATCTCTGACGGTGCATCTGCATTGGTGTTGATGTCTGAATCTGCAGCTGAAGAACAAGGTGCAAAACCACTAGCTCGTATCGTTGCCCACTCTCGTCATTCACAAGAGCCGGGGGAATTCACACTGGCTCCGATTGGCGCGATGAACAAGCTGTTTGAAAAAACCGGCTGGAACAAAGACGACGTTGATTTGTTCGAAATCAACGAAGCATTCGCCATGGTTACCATGCTGGCAGTTAGAGAGTTCGGTTTGGACCCAGCGACTGTTAACGTCAACGGTGGCGCTTGCGCACAAGGGCATCCTATTGGCTCTACCGGCTCACGCGTTATCGTAACCTTGATGCACGCACTGCAAAAAGCTGGCAAAAAACGCGGCGTAGCAGCACTGTGCATCGGCGGCGGCGAAGCAACTGCAGTTGCTATCGAACTGATCTAAGCAACAACTGCGCTACATCTAACCGCCCTGCTCTGGGCGGTTATTTTCTTCCAACACATCTTCTCTTTCGACCTTCATACGACACTGCTATTTTCGGTCAAACAGGATTTTAACCATGTCCGATCCGACGCCTACCTCATCCGATCTTATCGAATTTGATAAAAAGCACCTTTGGCACCCCTACACCAGTATGACTAACCCATCCCCCATGTATGTGGTGGAGTCAGCTGATGGCGTGAGAATTCGACTGGATGATGGCCGCGAACTGATTGACGGCATGGCCTCATGGTGGTCGGTCATTCATGGCTATAACCACCCAGCGTTAAATGCGGCCATCGAGAATCAACTAAAAAAGATGGCGCACGTCATGTTTGGCGGCCTAACTCATCAGCCGGCCGTTGATCTCGGGCGTAAATTGGTCGAAATCACTCCGCCAGGGCTAGAAAAGGTGTTCTACGCAGATTCAGGTTCAGTCGCCGTTGAAGTCGCCATCAAAATGGCCGTGCAATACTGGCTCTCACAAGGCGAAAGTCAAAAGACAAAACTCGTTAGTCTGAGAAACGGCTACCACGGCGACACCTTTGGTGCGATGGCAGTCACCGACCCAGACAACGGCATGCACCATCTGTTTAAACACACCTTGGCCGAGCATTTATTTACCGTGTCACCCGGTTGCGACTTCGCCTCTCAAGATTACCTGACAGAAGATGTCGAGGCCGTTGAAGCACTGTTTTTTGAGCACCATCAAGATATCGCTGCATTGATACTTGAGCCTATCGTTCAAGGTGCCGGCGGTATGAAGTTCTACTCGCCAGCGTTTCTTAAGCGCATTCGTGCACTGTGTGATCACTGGAATATCTTGTTAATCGCTGACGAAATCGCCACAGGTTTCGGTCGTACCGGTGAACTGTTTGCATGCACACATGCAGGAATTACCCCCGACATCCTAACGCTAGGCAAGGCCATCACCGGCGGATACATGAGTTTCGCAGCAGCACTTTGCACAGAAAAGGTTGCTATTGGTATCAGCGAAGGCGAGGCCGGCGTACTCATGCACGGCCCAACCTTCATGGCTAACCCGATGGCCTGTGCCGTCTCGCTGGCCAGCATTGATCTATTATTGGGCAAAGACTGGAAGGCTGACATCCAGCATATCAAAACATGCCTTGAGAGCGGATTAGCATCGGCAAAAGTACTGCCGCAGGTTGCAGACGTCAGAGTCTTAGGAGCGATTGGCGTTATCGAGCTTAAGCAGCCTGTCGATATGCAAAAAACTCAGGCCATGCTGGTTGACGAAGGCGTTTGGGTTCGCCCCTTCGGTAAACTTTTGTATGTAATGCCGCCGTACGTGATGAACAACGACGACCTAAACACGTTGACGACAGCCATGGTCAAGGTTGCCAGCCAACAATAAAACGCAGATATCAACACACTTAACAAATACGATAAGCCGCTCTGCCTTGAGGTTTCGGATCTGGGATTTTGGATTACACTGAGGACAAACACTGTACCTCATGACGTACCAGGTGCCTTGATTCAAGCTAAGGAGTTGCTTATGACGTTAATATCGAAATTCACTATCGCTAGCGCATTGCTGCTGTCTGCCGCTGTAGCCACAGCTCACGACGCAGATCTAGACACCGCCGAAGGGGAATGGGCCCACACCAAAAATGGCGCCATTCTCATGTCGTTGAATGAACCGTTGAAACCGTTCGATTGCAAAATCGTGTATACCGGTAGCTGCGATCGCCCCATTGAAACAGCGTCAGAAGTGCTAAAAGTTTGCTCAGAAGCAAACTTGCACAAAATCGAAGAACATCACGCCAATTATCTTTGGGTGCAAATCCCCCCTCAAATCGTACCGGGTGAATTCGATAAAGACTACGAATTCGATAATGGCTCAGTCATGATCCATTATTTCCAGTGTAAAATGTTACCTCAACACTGACCCTTGCCTTTGCACAAGGTTTTCCGCTAAGGTTCGCCTCTCTGACGAACCTTATTACCACCCACTCAAAAACGCTCCTCATGACTGACAACATCACTATGCCTGTGTTTTTTGTTGCACACGGCAGCCCAATGAATGCTCTCGAAAACAATCATTTCACTGCTGACTGGGATACGCTATTCAAACCCTGCCCAACACCCACAGCAATTGTTGTCTTTTCTGCGCATTGGCATGTACCCGGCACACGCATCCTGAGTGTAGATAACCCAAAGACAATTCACGATTTTGGTGGATTCCCGCCTCAATTATTCCAACAAACGTACCCCTGCCCTGGCGCTCCGACTCTTGCGCAACAAATTATCGAATCACTCAATGCTGCCGATATTGATGCCATCAGCGATAACAATTGGGGGCTTGATCATGGCAGCTGGGTGGTTTTGAATAAGCTATTCCCACAAGCCAATATCCCAGTATTGCAAGTGAGTTTGGATAACCGAATTGACGACATCCACCATCACGCACATATTGCCGATGTGTTAAAGCCGCTAAGAAATGAGGGGGTGTTGTTTATTGGTAGCGGGAATATCGTACACAACATTATGAAATGGATGATCGCGCGCCCGAGTGACTCCATCGAATGGGCTTCATCATTTGATCAACATATTGCAAACGCGGTTAAACAGCGTGATATGCACACAGTTGCTCGCTTTAATGAACATCCATTCGCCAGTGACGCCGTACCGACTATTGAACACTTTCTGCCACTGGCGTATGCACTGGGGCTGACTGACAACAACGATAAACAGACCCATTCTTCATTCGAATTTGACGATTTAGGAACGGCCTGCTCAAGATCAATTCGCTTTGATGCGGTATAACGAAAACACCCTAACAACGTTTAACGAGAGTTTTTACTTGCACGCGCCAGCGCAGTTTTTTCGACACGGATCGAATGACGAGTAATAAATCGCTCAAACCAAAGCCAGGCGATAATGGCCGTAAGAATATTCACGCCGGTATAGGCAATAAATATTCCTTTCACTCCGTAAAGTGACGACCCCAAAAATGCGAGTGGCAAATACAACACAATCACTCTGAGTGCGCTGATTACCGTAGCGGGTATCGGCTTACCCATGCCATTGAAGCTCGCATTCACACACATCACAACACCGCTACAGCCATAACTGATCGGTACGATCCAAAGATAATCCCTAGCAACTTGAATAACTTCCTGCTGATCAGAAAACCACGACACAATTGGCGCTGCAAAAACCCACAAAAATAGCGTCAGTAGCGTGCCATAACTGAGACAAAAAAGCGCAGCCACAACGACACCACGCCTTACACGATCAGCGCGCAACGCTGTAAGATTTTGCCCGACAAAAGGCCCAATCACAGACGACAGCGCATAAAAACAGATGAGCATTAAAGGCTCGATCCGGCTCGCGACCCCCATACCAGCAACAGCTTCATCGCCATAAGATGCCAACAATGCAGTGATGATCGAAGCCGACAACGGAATAATAATATTGGTACTAACGGCCGGTAGCCCTACTGCAAATACAGTCCTCCAGGATGCCCACATTTGCGAAAACTTGACCCTTCCCCAAATCAACAGATCCATGCGATTCACCAAGATGTGCCAGGCAACACCGAGAGAAAAGAGTCTTGCGGCAGTTGATGCCAGCGCGGCACCTTGAATACCGAGCTGTGGAAACCCGAACAAGCCAAAGATCAGCAAAGGATCCAAAATTGCATTGATAATGGCGCCAATCAGCATTGCCATGCCCTGAGCCTTAGTGTTACCCGTAGCTCGAACCGTTGACAACCCCACCATACCAACCAGCGTCAACGCGCCATTAAAATAGAAAATTTCAACATATTGGCGGATCAAAGGCATCAACAAATCCGATGCGCCCAAACTGCGGAAAACAGGGNCAATCGTCAGCCAGCCAATACACGCTGTAACAATCGCGACCAAAACGGCTAGCCATTGCGTGTCGGTTACCAACCTTCGAATATCCGTGCCTTTGTGACCATGGCCAATCCTGCGAGCAATGGCCGACGCAGCGCCAGCAGACAAACCAATAGAAATACTGAGGAACACCATAGTGACGGGGAACACATAGCCCATAGCCGCTAAAGGCTCAGGACCCAGGCGAGAGATAAACCAGATGTCGACGGCCTGAATCGACATATTAGCGAGCAAGCCCACGATCATGGGTAACGCCATTGTCGCCAGAGAACGAGGTATTGATCCCTCGGTTAAACGAGCTGCAACCATAAAAGCCTTATTGTGAACGGCGAGGCAAATTAGCAGGCGGAAATTCTGCTCATTCGCAAACTTCCAAGTGTACAAAAACATCAGGTGAAAAATCGGCGAAAGACTCGGTCGTATTCTGATGTCGAAAAACACTAACCTGTCGCACAGATGCTGATCCGGGGGCGTTGATCGGCGAGCGATGATCTTCAGCAGCTACGAGCAATCCGCAATCATATGTCAGATTCCAATCAAATACTAAATGTTTACATGCCGTGTGCCGCCCGAGCACGAAAGATCACAATCCATCAATCATTTTCTTTTCACTCGCCTAATTTCGCATCGCGGTGCATCCCCAAAAGAACCGAATCGAGGCCGACTGCGATATCAAACCACTGCCTCCAAGCGCCGACGAACCCGACGCAGGGAAACCCACGTGATAGTTACCAAAAATATTGCTGCAAGTGTGAGCCCGATAACGAGCCCCAGCCAAAGCCCCCGAGCCCCCATCGGCTCAATCAACCAGTCTGTTCGACCCAGCGTATATCCAATCGGCAGCGCAATCCCCCAATAGGCGATCAACACAGCCAACATTGGAGTGCGTGTGATTTTCAAACCACGAAGAATACCAGCGCTGCAAACCTGGATCGCATCGGGGATCTGATATAAGACAGGAAGAAACAGAATAGCAACCGCAACTTCATGTACCCGAGGATTATCGGTATAGAACCCCGTCAAAACGTTGGCACCAAAATACAACAGTATTGCAGTCATCAAACCACCACCAATACCGAGTAGATAACCCGCTTTGATCGCCCGCATCATGCCTTGCCAATCTCCCGCACCATGAAAGTAGCCAACTCTCACAGTCAATGCCAAAGAGACACTCATAGGCAACATAAAGGTCTGCGATGTCATACTCAACGCTACCTGGTGACCCGCAATAACATCAGCACCCAAGGGCGCAATAATCAACGCAAGCACCGCAAAAATACTCACCTCAGCAACAATCGTTAAACCAATTGGCAGCCCGATACGGCCTAGTTGCAAAAATGTTCGCAAAGAAGGTAACCAATCTTTTCGGCTAGCAGCAGCTCGTACAGCCCCGAATCGCAAGTAACAAACCATCGCCATCAGCATATAAAGTAACACTAACCCGGTAGCCAACCCACACCCAGCGCCACCCATTTCAGGCGCGCCAAACTCGCCAAACACAAAAATATAATTGAGCGGGATATTCAATATCAGCCCGGTCAAGTTAACAAACATTACCGGACGTGTTCGGCCTGAGCCCTCAACAAAACTCCGGATCGCTTGATAAGCTCCTGCCACAGGCAACGACAGGATGATCCAGAATAAATAATCACCGGCAATCTGTTCAATGTGAGGCATTGAGCCAATTTGGGCCAATCCTATATCGCCAAGGTTAAAGACAATCAACCAAACCAGGCTACCAACAATGGCACCCAACCAAATTCCCTGACGCAGATAGTGGCCACGTGCACGATCGTCACCGCGCCCGAGCGCTTGGGCGACAAAAGGTGTGACCGAATACAGCACAGCTTGCGTAAACATCAGCGCCGGCAGCCAAAAACTGCCTCCGATTGCGACTCCCGCGAGATCATCGCTGCCATAGCGCCCGGCCACTAGGGTGTCGACGAGGCTCATCGCCGTGAACGACAACTGAGCCACAAGAATTGGCCCAGCCAGACGCAGTAGTTTTTTCAGTTCTTGCATAGAGGTTTTGATACCCACCTGACGGCTAAATATTGACGGTTAATGCACCACGCAGGTGGCAGGATGTTTGCTATAGTTAGCCAAGAATGCGGATCCAACCAACATAATGTAAGAGTAACGCTATCTGACAGTGAAGATATAGTGCGGTTTTACGTTAGCCTATAAGCAAACAAACAGCGTGATGTTTGCATACTTGCAAGCAGATAAACCCGAACTGCCTGAACGACCAAAAGTGATCAGAACATTTTTACGTTGGGAGATTCAATATTACGTTAACCCATGCAAGCCTGTTGCAGTATCTGCATAAATTGCGATAAAACAGTTGTGCGGAAGTGAACAAGCGTTTGTTGCAGAACAACGACTGATATTCAGATTTAAGGATAATCCCTCAATCTGAAGTTGGCTCCGCCAGCACGGCGAAGCCAACAAAGGTAACACGTTTAACCGAAACGATGTGAGCCCGATAGCCGGCAAGTATTAAAGAACTTGTGCGATATCGAGCATCAGAACACAATAGAATATGGGTGCAGCAGTTTCTGAGTAGAACGAGTTAACAAACAACCGATAAGAGCCCTAACAAAGAACCTAAGAAGCGCACATGGAACCAACGTCTTCGGCAACATCCTCCCCATCCGACGGGCCATCATCGCAAGCCCAGCTTCAGTGTCGAGTTGAAAAACTGCAAGACGACCTAGTCAGCGTGACATTTTCCGGCAATTGGCAGCACCCTCACGACGAACTTGATAGCGTCGTTGAGCAACTCAGTACTGCTAAAACCATTTCATTGGCGGCGACAGACGACTTTGTTTGGTCTCAACAATTTGCGGCAAAACTCTACCAGCTGGTTCAGAATACGATTCACGATGATGTCGCATTCAATTACGACAACTTGCCAAAATCCCTGCGTTCGCTCATGCGCGTTGCTTTAGCCGTTGCTCCATTAAAAGAAGATGACGATGAATCATCACTCACAACACTACGGCGTCAGTTCTTCGACTTTATAGAAAGAGTCGGCTGTCACACCATTTACCAAGTGATGTTTATCGGCGATATTGCCCTCGCCACTGGCCGATTAGCCATCGGAAAATCTGATTTCCGAGTGCGCGAGTTTACGACCGCTGCAGCACAGTCTGGGCCCAATGCGCTAGGCATCATCTGTTTTACATCCCTGCTCGTGGGCATCATCCTAGCCTATCTCGGGCTGGTTCAATTCAAAGCATTTGGTGCGCAGATCTACATTGCCAACTTAGTATCGATCGGTATGGTGCGGGAAATGGGTGCTTTAATTACCTCAATTGTCATGGCCGGGCGAACCGGCGCTGCATTTGCTGCGCAGTTAGGTACGATGAAAATACGCGAAGAAATCGACGCCCTGCATACGACCGGCATCAATACGACAGACTACCTCGTTTTACCTCGACTATTAGCACTCTTTATTACGTTACCTATGCTCGCCTTAGCCGCCAATATCTGCGGAATCTTTGGAGGTCTGCTGGTTGCACTGGCTGAAGGACTCACCGCCCGGCTTTATCTTAGTCGCGTCATTTCCGTTGCCACTCTCGACGATTTATTTATTGGTATGATCAAAGCCTTTACGTTTGCAGCGCTGGTGGGCGTTGCTAGCTGCCAATCAGGTATGCGCTGCGGCAACGATGCAGAGGCGGTGGGAGATGCAACAACTCGTGCGGTGGTGCTTTCGATCGTTTATATCATCATGGCCGATGCTGTTATCAACATTCTTGCGAACTTGATATAGGAGGAGATAAAGATGACAACCGAACATCCTCCTATCTGCGTCAGAGACATGACGATGGCCTACGGCTCGCGGGTCATCCAATCGGATGTGACTTTTGACGTCAACCGCGAAGAGATTTTTGCCATCATGGGCCCCAGCGGCTGCGGTAAAAGTACACTACTGAAACACCTGATTGGCTTGCTGAAACCGCATCGCGGTTCACTCGCTTATTCGGGCACTAACTTCTGGAACGTCGAGCCCAGCGAACAGCAAAAACTTCGCCAAAACTGGGGCATCACCTATCAAGGCAACGGTCTTTTTAGCTCCATGACTCTGGAAGAAAACGCCGCAGTACCTCTACAGCTATATACTGACTATTCAGACGCTGAAATCAAAGAGATCATTGCATTCAAAATGGCATTGGTTGGGCTCGCCGGATTTCAAGATTACTACCCACACGAAATCAGCGGTGGCATGCAAAAACGTGCAGCCCTTGTGCGGGCGCTGGCACTCGATCCGCAAATTCTATTCTTTGATGAACCCTCTTCTGGGCTCGATCCACTAAGCTCTGCGCGACTTGATGAACTCATTTTGTTGGCACGCGATCAGCTAGGCGCCAGCGTCGTCATCGTTACTCATGAGTTAGCCAGCATCTTTGCTATCGCTGATCGCTGTATTTTTCTTGATAGCCAAGAGCGACGCCCTCTAGCAATCGGGCCACCGGCAGAACTCCGGGATAATTGCGAACATGAAATCGTCAGGGATTTCTTAGCTCGCAAGCTCAACAAACAAGATTAACTGAACACGCGTTAAAACCTTGCAAGCAAAACACGCTTCGGGCAATCGCACATAAGGAAGACATATGAGTAGGTTGAAAGCCCGAACCGGGCAACCACGGAGGAATAAATGACAAGCGCCAAGACCAATCTTCGCGTCGGGACCTTTGTCATCGTTGGCGTATTTGTGTTTATTGCCATGTTGATGATTATTTCCGGCGGTAAGTTTTTTCAACACAACCAACGCTACATGCTGATTTTTGACGGATCTGTTCAAGGCCTAAAAATCGGTGCGCCGGTAGCGATCAAAGGTGTGCAAATCGGTGAAGTGTTAAATATCACCGCTAAAATGAATCCGAAAACACTGAGCGTGGTTACACTCGTTCCAATTGAAGTGGACCTATCTAAGGTTGATTTGGATGCCGAAACCGAGCAGGATCAGATCATGCCGGAGCTCATCAAAAAAGGGATGCGAGCACAGTTACAATCTGAAAGCCTGCTGACCGGTTTGCTCTATGTGAATATCGATTTCTTCCCCAATACGCCGGTGAAATACTATAAAATCGACTCGCCCTACCCCGAGTTTCCAACTATCCCAACCGATTTGGAAAAGCTGACTGAGAGTCTGCAAAAAATCGATTTTGACAAGATCCTTAAACAATTCAAAGACATCATTGCCGGGCTTGATCGCGTCATTAACGATCCGAACATCGGCAAAATGTTGGCAAACGCTGAACAACTGACCGGAAACCTGAACAAGCTGTCGGTTAGTGCCGAAAAGGAAATCACGACAACCGCTGCAGACATGCGTAAATTGATGGCAAATCTCGACGGGCTCAGCACCAGCGTGACTCAGCAAGTGCCTATGTTAAGTGAACAAGTTCAGGTGAGTCTCGAAGGGTTACAAGCATCGAACGATAAGCTCGGCCAATTGTTGGAGAATGCCAACTTCCTGCTTTCAGATGACTCCCCTACACTACGCAACCTGCAATCAACATCAAGTCAGCTTCAGCGCACCGCTCGCTCACTCGAACGATTATCCGATACTATTGAACAAAAACCAGACTCAATTATCTGGGGCAAATAACATGGATGCTACTATTACACATTTACAGCGTACAACAGCCGCGATTGCTGCTTTTCTGATGAGTATTGTGCTGGTCGGTTGCGGCAGCAACCCGCCGCCGGAATACCATCTGCTCCCCGTGAAGCCGTTTATTCCGACTCCTGTTGAACCGGCAGCTTATACCAATCCCGACACCCCATGCATCAGTCTTGGCGTCGATAAACTAGTGTTGCCTGAATATCTGAACAACGACAATATTGTTGGGCTACAAACTGAAAGCACCGTGGAAGTGTTTGATCAAAAACGCTGGTACGAGCCTCTTGAATCCGCCATGTTTCGTGCACTAACCCTGCAGCTTATCCAAGATCTGCCGACTATTCGCATTCAGGATTTTCCTTGGCGTCAAGATGATCAGCCGGTATGCCGTTTGACGGTTATCTTTTACGAATTGATTCAGGTAAACCACGACAATTGGTCCGCCAAGCTGCAATGGCAGCTACACCACCCACCAAGGCGCACCTACTTCAGCGATACGTCGCTGGATATTCAATTGTCGGAGACAGAGCTGGCCAAAGATTTGCCGCAAGCATATGCGTATTTGAAAGCCATTGAGTCAACCAGCTCAATTGTATCGGGCTACGTTAATAGTTTGCCGCGCTTAGATGTTGAAATCCAAACCGGAAACAAAGCACCAGAACCTCCAATAGCACCAACAACTGGTCAACTCAACAAGAAATAACCGAACCTCTCCCCTTCCAACCCGATGACTCTTCGAGCGTTGTCGGGTTTTCCGCTTATCGTAAAAAAATTGAACGCCGTCATACGATCTGCATCAAATAAAACGATAATGAAAATTGCTATCATTTAAACCAAGATTTATTATCACAGCGGTTCTGCCCCATGTCGCCGGTTTGTAGCTGGTGGTCTTAGGGTCCATCTCAACTTATCTACGATGGGGTTTAACATTGGTCATTCCTTTCAGCGAACTCAAACTGGGCGATTCAGCCACAATCAGCCGCTGCGACGTTAAAGCTGGCTCTGTTATTCAACGTTTAATGACGCTCGGGCTAACACCCGGCACCCCTCTCTCTGTTACACGTGTTGCTCCATTGGGCGACCCTATCGAAATTGCTGTGCGTGACTTTAAACTGAGCCTGCGCCGGCAAGAAGCTGCCGGCATTTGGGTTGAAAAGCCGAGCAACTAATTTATGACGAATGCAGCCTATACGATTGGCCTCATTGGCAACCCCAACTGCGGTAAAACCACCCTATTTAATGCGCTGACGGGCAACCGACAACGTGTGGGTAACTGGCCCGGTGTTACTGTAGAGCGCAAGACCGGTGAATTCCGCCTGGACGACAACAAGGTCGAACTCGTCGACCTACCTGGCACCTATGGTTTGCATGGTGACGGTGATGCCGACTCCCTCGACGAACAAGTCGCGCAACAATACATTCAACAAAACCAAGCTGACTGCATTATTAATGTGATTGATGCATCCAGCATAGAGCGCGGCCTATTCCTGACATCGCAACTACGCGCTTTGAAGGTACCACTGATCATCGTACTGAACATGGTCGATGTTGCGCAAAGCAAAGGCATCAAGGTCTCAGCGTCAGAGCTGGAAGCTATACTCGAATGCCCTGTTATTGAAGTTATAGCGAGCCGAAACCAGGGCCTTCAGGAGCTGAAAACCGGTTTAAGCAGCGTGCTTCAGCAAGACAAGGGCTCCACTGAATCTGCGTACGAACCCTTACAAATCGATGATATCGTCGGCCATTTTAGTGAAGTGGACACCATCGCCGCCAAAGTGAAGTCTCTGTTACACGAACCACGAAGAACACTCAGTGAACGCATCGACGATATCATCCTAAATCGATTTCTGAGTATTCCCATCTTCTTGTTGATCATGTATTTGCTTTTCATGTTTTCGATCAACATGGGTACGGCATTTCAGGACTTTTTCGACATAATCGGTGGCACCATCTTCGTTGAGGTTCCCCGTTTTCTGCTTAGCGAAATAGGATCACCGGATTGGCTAACGGCATTTATAGCCGAAGGTGTTGGCGGTGGCATCCAGTTAGTACTGACATTTGTGCCGGTTATTGGCGCGATGTTTCTGGCGCTCTCCTTTTTAGAAGATGTCGGTTATATGGCCCGGGCGGCATTTATCGTCGACCGGTTGATGCGGTCGCTGGGGCTTCCAGGTAAATCATTTGTGCCTCTGATTGTCGGATTTGGGTGCAATGTTCCATCCATCATGGCGTCTCGATCATTAACTCGTGAAAGTGATCGACTGATAACATCGTTAATGGCGCCATTTATGTCCTGTGGAGCACGACTTACGGTGTATACCCTGTTTGTTGCGGCCTTTTTTAGCAGTAACGGGCAAAACATCGTCTTCGCTCTCTATATCATCGGAATTCTGGTCGCGATTTTTACAGCGTGGATCATCCGTCAATTTGTTATGCCCGCCGCTGCGAGCACTTTTGTTATGGAGCTTCCGCCGTACTTGATGCCAACCGGCCGAAATCTGTTTATGCATACCTGGACGCGTTTAAAAGGTTTCGTCAAACGTGCCGGTAAAGCCATTGTCGCAGTTGTCATTATTCTCAACGTGATCGGTTCGATCGGCGTTGACGGCACCATCGGCGCGGCAAATCGCGCAGACTCCTTGCTCGCGGCGCTCGCTAGAACCATTACGCCATTATTCGCGCCCTTTGGGATTCACGCGGATAACTGGCCTGCAACGGTGGGTATTATCACAGGTACTTTTGCCAAAGAAGTCGTCGTCGGTACCATGAACGCACTCTACACAACGCCGGCTCCCAGCAATACGAGTCTTGATATACTGGGTAATATTAAAGCGGCATTTCTGTCGATTCCGGCCAACGTATCAGATGTTCTACACAACTTCGCCAACCCACTGGGCATGCACGTCAGATCAACAGCTGATGCCGTTTCTTCGTTGTCGGCTGAAGGCGTTACCAGTACAACAATCAGCCAGATGCAGTTGTTCTTCAGCGGTAGCGCCGGTGCATTTGCCTACATGTTATTTGTACTCTTGTATGTTCCCTGTGTTGCCACCATCGGCGCTATGTACAAAGAACACGGCGCATTCTGGATGAGCTTCAGTGTACTTTGGTCATTAACGTTAGCCTATACACTGGCAACCGTTTCTTATCAGGCACTCACATTTGCAGCTCACCCCGCATCATCAATGAGCTGGATCGCCGGGATGGTGGCGTTGCAAATTGGCGTTACGCTCTTTGTTATCAGTATGGGGAGACGCCAAGTCAATAAAACTGGCTTAATTCCTATCCAGCAACTCGACTGACCAACAATTCGATTAGCCAACCGCAGATTATCTCCCGGTGTCCTCGCCGAACACCGGGAGGAAACCCACACCGTCTTCCCCATAAAAAACTAAGTACAACTGACTCGCGTAAAATCAACTCCTTCTCTGATCTGCTGTCTAAACAAAAAACACGGTAGGAGAACCCGATGAAAGCAACCTGGGCACTTGTCGCTGACAACAGCGAAGCAAGACTGTACAAATTGAGAACAAAACCGAAAAGCCTCGAGCTGCTCGACACAGCTGATCACGAACAAGGGCGTTGGCACAACGGCGACTTTATTACCTCTCAACCCGGTCGTACTCACTCAGCAATGGGCAAGGTTGCAAACCGCTCCGTCGGTGACGAAAACACCGCAAAAATTGAGGAGNCGCGTCATTTTGCAGCGGCACTGGCCGATGATCTCAATGAAGCTTATGCATTGAACGCTTTTGGCCATCTACACGTTTGTGCTCCGCCTAAACTCATGGGGGAAATTCTCCCAAAACTCAGCAAAAAAATCGATATCGTCAACACTGTGAGCAAGGATTTGATCAAATCACCAGATGCACAAATTCTGGACACTTTAGTCCGACACTAAGTAAGAACACTTTAAAACTATGATATGAATGAACGTGCGATAGGCAAACGCCCACCGTTATATTTTCAACCACTGGATTTGCTTTAGCTCTCGTCATAAATCACTCCTGCCTATATGGCAGCTTTTTGTAGCACCACGTACGCTGATGACGAGAGCCCTTCTAATACCACCTGATGAGATCAAACGGTCTAACAAGGCATCGTGATCTTGTGCACAGTTTGGCGCGACTGATTTGACTATCGTTATCGAATCAGCGCATATTCATGCTAAGAATAATTACACCGAAGGTTTGCCATTGTTATGCAGACGTATCTGGAATCCAGTACCTATATCGACTGGAAAACCCCTAACGTATTGGCCAAAGCTCGCCAGCTAGCCCAAGGTTGTGATTCAGACTACGGCATTGCACATGCCTGTTTTTTGTTTGTGCGTGATCAAATCAAGCACAGCATGGACTTTAAACTAAACCCGGTCACCATTAAGGCCTCAGAAGCTCTCGAAAAAGGCACCGGATTTTGCTACGCCAAAAGCCACTTGTTAGCAGCGTTACTCCGAGCTAACGGCATTCCAGCGGGCTTATGCTATCAACGGCTAACGGTCAAAGATGATAAACCACCTTTTTGTTTACACGGGCTAAATGCCGTGCTCTTAAAAGACTACGGCTGGTATCGTATGGATGCCCGTGGAAATCGTTCCGACATTCACGCAGAGTTCTCCCCTCCAATTGAACAACTTGCTTACCCTATATTGATCGAAGGTGAAGCCGATTTTGCCCCTATCTGGGCAACACCCATGCAGGAAGTGACCACCTCAATGGAAGCTGCATCAACCTACCTTGAGTTATCTAAAAATTTGCCCGATATTGAAATCATCCAACGCGAACAAGCATCGCTATAAGAACAGCGATAATCTCTAGACCTGATCATAGTGACACATGTTGCTTTAATTCAGGGCCGTTATATTCCCTAACGGTGAACACAGAAACACCCCACACACGTGCTTTGCCTCAGTGCAAATCAATCTATATACGTCCAATAATTCTCTCTACGATCCAGTTTCCGTCAACGTCAACGTATTTTCTATTGGGTTAGAAAAATTGGAAGCCACACGAATTGGCAAAAGACAATTACCGACCAGGCACACCCTAGCCGGCATAGCTATAACTGCATACTTGTGGCTGAAATGGTGATATTGATTGCCGCTAGCTTATCGGCAAAACGATGCTAACAATCTCAACAAACGCGCCAGGACGAAGAACCCCGGCACGCGCTCAAAAACCGACATCAGATATCTTTTTCGGTTTCGGCCAAGATTTCATGCAGGCGCTCGGCACTGTCGATGGTCTTACGTTTATCTTTGGCGATGGAGGTATCATTCACGCTAAAGATGTTCAAAGATTCGAAGATCGATACGTTGATTCGGATATCGCCAGAGAACTCAACCGTTCGTTCGGCCGCAACATCGATCTCGAAATCTTCACCGATAATCAAGCTGTTAGTTTCGATCGCCACGTCGCCAGACACATTGATTTGGGTTCCGCTGCCAAGCTTAATTTCGTTCGTGGCAATCAACGCAAGATTACGACCATTGAACTGATTATTCGGCAAGACGTTAAGCGAATTACCCATATCAATTATGAGATCATTCGAAACATCGACCGTAACCAGATCCAATGACCCTGGCCCACGAATCGTTGCATTGGTTGCCGACAACGACAACACCCCAAGGTCTGCGTCAGAGTTAACATCACCACTGCTAGATAAATCGTAGCGGTTAAATCCGGCAAGCCCGAGAGTCTCAATACCGATGGCCATTTGGCGATCAGCATTGATATCGATATCACGACCAACGTTCACAGACAGCTTGGCATCACCACCAGCGGTTAAAGCACCCACTTGAGTAAAGCGCATATCTCCCAAGGTTGTTACTAGCGAAGATCCGCTACCATCTGCAACAAGCCAATCCGTATTATCAAAGCTGCTCACTTCTGTGTTTGCGCCGTTACCATCGAATTGAGTAATACCCTCAAACACATCAATACCCGTTGCCGATGATTGATCGACGTTGATCGTTACCGCGCGATTGCTCTCGGAATAACGAATGATATCTGACGCGTCACCAACAACACGACCGAGTGAAGAATCCACTGCAGATAACTCAATAACGTCAGTCGCACTACCGGTGCTCAAAACAGCAAAGTTAGAAAACCCGACATCACCATCGGTAAATTCGTTAGGGCCAGTCACCAGCCATTGTGTATCTGAGTTACTGCCATTAACAGTATTGTCAGCAACCTGCGTCGTATCACCGACAAATTGGCTAATACCCGAGAAGGTTCCAATCACGTTGGAAGTACTCGTTTCCAGATCCACATTGACTGCTTGGTTATAACCGTCATAACTGACCGTATCTGAGCCAGAACCCTTAATCGAGGCGATATTCTGAGTGCGGGTACCCCCAAACGTAATGAAATCGCCCTCTGCAACCGACCAATTACCGTTGGTCGTATCATTCTGAACAATCGTCTGATCATTACCGATGATATCAACCTCGCCAGTAAAACCTACATCCCCAGCAGATAACACAATGTTTCTTGTATCTGCATGAACAGTACTGCTACCCGCTACTTGAGACAAAGAAATTTCATCGCCAGAAGCGACCAGCTGGTCGATAACGGATTGGTCTGACAAACGAATCGTGTCTCGTTCGCTACCGGTGACTAACACATCGAAATCCGTTGCACTTACAGAGTTGTCATCCGCCTGGAAACGATCGTCTCCATCAATAACCCAGACACGCGCTACATTATCTGCCGAGAAACGGCTAATAGCATTCTGACTCCCCTCGAAGTGCTGAACGCCCTGAAGCAAACTAACCCCGGTCGCATTGCCTTCGGCGAGGTTGATATCGATGTCACTATTGACGTTGGCGTACGACAACACATCGGCGCTATCACCGCTAAGTGCTTGAATCGACGCGCCATCACTCATCACAATGCGATCAGCTGCTGCACCCGTAGTGATATTTTGAAATCCACTGACCGACAATGTTCTATCTGCGTCATCTTGCTGGCTATAAGTCAGCAGGTTTTCTCCAGTCAGTTGATAATTCGCGGCAAGATCAGCACCCGTGAAAGTATTGATCGCATTCGCAGTGGCACTCAGCTCATTCACACCAAATACGAGAAGATTATCGATACTGAAACTGTTCAACGTACTCTGATACGGACGAGCAACGAGATTCAAACTCTCAGACACATTGGTAAAATCCATCGTGTGCTCACCGTTACCAACAAATCGTGTAAGGCCTGACACCGTCACAACACTATCGGTGTAAACCCGCTGTGTTGATTGATCGCTCGCAGTAATATCCGAAGCCTGCCAATTCAGCCGTTGCGAATCCGTCGCAGCAACGATTTGGGTATCCGTATTGTTGCCAACAAATCGCACGACGCCGCTCATATCATCAACCTGACTCACATCACCGTTACGCAAATCTAATGAAACTGCCGTGGTTACAGCGCTGTAATCGAGCACGTCAAACTCATCACCAACGAGCTGCTGCAAACGAACATTGTCGCTTAGCGCGATCGTGTTGCTTTCGCCCCCTTCGATATTCAATTGATCAAAGCCCGAGAAAATCCGCTGCTGGTTTGAGGCATCAGTGCTTTTGAGCGTGACATTGCCACCCGCATTCGATACTTGATAATTGCTATTGGTCACTTGATCTGAGAGGCTACCGCGATTCTGCGCGACCAAATAGCGGGATATGCCCTCCACACGATCAATACCGGTCGCTTGATCCGCCGCGTCCTTGACGGTTACCTCAACATCATCACTATATCCGGTGTAGTCGAGTCTATGCTGCCCATCTCCGATCAAGGCCGTCAGGCCTTCAATGGTTACAACACCATCAGTCATTGATGCATTACCAGTGCTGCCACTGACTTGCCAGATATGCCGATCAACTTCCGAGCTCGCAGTCACCGACAAATTCTGTTGATTACCGATAAAGCGATGAATTCCCGACAATTGATCAATACCGGCAAAATCGCCCTGCGCTTGATTATCAAGATTCGCCAGAATCAGATCGACAGCTTGTGTCATGGCACTAGCGTCTAATACGTCAATGCCCGCGTCACCAGTGATAGACTGGATCTGTGTATCATCACCCACTGCCAGCACATCCGATTCGCCACCCGATGTGATCAGGTTTTCGAAGCCGATCAATTCGAAGTCGTTAACAGCAATCTGATCGCGCGTTTTTAAATCCCAAGAGCGGCCATCACCAACAATCGTATCGGAATCACCGTCAGTGCTGATCTGGCGAATGCCTACCAACTGGTCAATACCAGAGCTATCCGCGCCAACATCGACAGCTTCAGTATTGGCAAGATCTAGAATAACGGCTTCACCATAATTGCTGTAAAGCAACTGATCCGTGGCATCACCAGAAACTTGGCTTAGCTGCCCTCGAACACCAGTTTGGTTGGCATCTGCAGTCATTGTTATCTGATCAACACTGCCGCCGCGAGTATCGAGGTTGGTGTATCCGTCTAATACATAGCTGTCGGTAACAATGTGATTAGCAGCATCTACGCTCCACTTCCTGCCATCGGCAATAACCGCGTCCTGACCGCCTGCAGCAACAAAGTTGCGCACACCCGACACATCGCGAATACCGTTAATATCATCAGCAATGTTGGCAGGATCAGTATTAACCCGATCGATTTGGTTGAGATGTAACTCCACGCCATTCGAAAGACGCTGCGAATCCACGACATCATTATTTTTACCTAATAACGTGTCGATCGATCCGCCATCAACGAGCTGAATCGTATCAGCATGATTTTGCCCAGCAGTGGTATCGAGAATACTGAACCCATCAAACGAACGAGTATCACTTTCTATACGGTTTACGCCAGAGATCGACCAGGCTTCCGCTGCTGCACCGGCATTAACGCGGCTACCTGCACCTGCGCCAACAATCGTTCTTCCACCGCTGGCAGACGCAAGTGTATCCGTCGAAAACCCATCGTTTGTCAGAGTGATTTCAACATTATCATGCGCCGATAAATCAATACGATCTTCGCTACCAGCGTTCAGATTCTCCAAGCTTGCATTGAACCCGACAACAATCACATCTGCGTTTGCTTCAGTTTCGCTACCACCGAGAACATGAGCTGTTGTTAGCGTGTTAAATCCATCGAAGAAGTATCCACCTTGATCAAAACGATTCTCGCCAGTAATCGTCCATTGCTCAGAGGAATTTGCCGCCGCAACTGAACTTCGGGTATTGTTACCCGTAACGCGATTTAAACCGGCGATGGCCTCTATCGGAGCCGTATTGTCGATCGTAAGCCGCAATTGAGGGAGCTGAACAACGCCGTTCGATGATTCGCTCAGTGTCACTAAGGTATCTCCGGCAATATTCGACACATCCAGTAAATCAGCACTATTAGCAGTAAACTGCTGCAAACTACCGCCGTTTTCAAGGTAGACAGTTTCAGCATGGCTATCAGCCGTATTCAAATGATCGATACCGGTTACCGACAATGTAGACGGGGAACTATCGTAATCAGCGGTAATCGTCAGTTGGTTCCCAGCCGCTATGGTGTATGTCTCTGCGATATCGGCACCAATCAACTGCTGATTGCTACCCCGCTCAGAAACCAAGGTGCGTACACCCGTCAGCGTTTTAACACCCAAGTTGTCGGATGTAATGCTTCCATCCGCCTGCAGTTGCAATAATGCATCTGTCACAGCCGAGACATTGACGGTATCCGATTGATTGACGACCAACGCTTCATAATCTGTATCGATACCGGTAGCGATAGTAATTGTGTCTGCGCTGCCTATCGCGATATCAGCACCGTTATTACTGGTATCAAATGCGACAAAATTATCAAACTGATAGGTTCGAGGTTGGCTGTCATACGCAGCCGAGACTTCGATTCGACGATCAGAGCCATTTGCGCCCATTAACCAATTTTCAGCGGTATTTGATCCGGTAATACGATTAGAAGATGCGCCGTTACCAACAAAGCGTTGAATACCTGAGATAGTTTCAATGCCATGATTGGCGATGTCTCCAAGGCTTCCGTCATTTCGGATTTGTAAGCCACCACTGCCGACATTCAACAAGTCATCAGCCGCCCCCTTCAGGCTCACTAACGTACCACCTTGGTCAATCTTCACCGCATCTGCCACACCGTTTGTGCTTGTGATTAAATGATCAAATCCAATCATCTGCACATCATCGGTGAGATCCAAAACCGTGCCGCTATCGCTGGTAAGTTCGTTGTCTGCAACCGTCCAGGTTTGAGCCGTTGCCCCTGCGGTTAAGGTTGAATTGGAATCGCTGCTAACCGAAGCACGATGCAAACCGATCACGGATACGATACCCGTCGCCGTCTCGCTATGCAGATCCACCACCACATTACCGGGGGTATAGGCGGTGTAATCCAGCAAATCTGCCGAATCCAATACGAGGGCCTGCAGCCATGCACTACTGCCATCAATTGTGCTGCCGCTGACCATACTTACAATATCAGAGACGTTATTGGTCGAAGTATCGAGAGCGTTAAATCCATCAAAGGTATAACGTCCGTCAGAGAGCGTCGCAGCACCGGTAATCGTCCAGTTGCTCGGTGCAGCGCCTGCAATCACCTGGCTTTGGCCCGTCGAGCGAAGGGTATAACCGGTGCCATTGAGTATTGAAACACCGGCGATATCGTCACCTACAGCAGCCGGGTTATCGACATTCAATCGACCTGCGTTAACAACCAAATCACCAAACGCAGTGAGATCTAGCAGATCACCTTGCCCTGCTGTTAAGGTTTGAAGATGGCTGCTGTTGTTCGCAAACGTCACCTGATCAACCGTATTCTCAGCGCTAACATCAAGTTGACCAAAGCCGATAAAATTCAGCGTACCGTTATTCAGGTCAAAAATGTTGTCGNCCGTAACTTGCCAATTGCCGCCCGCCGGCGCGGTACCATCTTTGTAGGATACCTGCGCGCTTTCATTACCTTGATAGGTATTAATGCCGGTCACGGTAAGCCCAAGGTTCAATTCGACCTGGTTGTTAGCATCAATAGTTAAATTGAGACTTTGTTGGTCGGTAAAATCGAGGATATCTTCACTACCGCCATTTAACGTCAACGTATTCGCAGAGGTTGTTCCACTGAGCGCGAAGTTATCAATTTTCCCGCCGGTCGAAGTAATGGTGTCAAAGTTCATCAAGGCAGATGTGTTATCGACAAGAATATCGCCGGTGGAATCAATACTCCATTGATGCCCATCGCCAATAACAGACGCGCTGCTACCGGTGTTTTCAATCTGTGTAATTCCACTGACTTGATCAACGATAACGCGCGTTTGCCCGGCAACATCCACAATCCCGGTAACATCACCAGCTAGCTGTTGGTTATTAAAATGATCGAGATAAACAACTTGGTCGATCGCATCCGTCTCAAGCGTCAGCGTATCGGCTGCCTTACCGATTAACGCTGAAAGTTGACCGGACTGCGATAATGCCACCGTATCACCGCTAACTGCGCCATTCGCTGTTGTGTCTAGTACACCAAATCCGTCGAAAACAATTCCATTCGATATCATCCGGTAGGTATCATCAACAACCCAGGTTTCAGCGACTGCGCCAGCATTTACAACGCTGGCTGCTCCGTTACCAACAATCGTCTTACCACCACTAAAGTTGGTTAATGGTGCACTGGTAAACCCACCATCGACAACATTCACCGAAACATCTTTATGCGCCGACAAATCAATGGTGTCGAACGTGCCCGCGTTTAATTCAACCAATGAGCCTGCTTCATTCACTACGATGCGATCCGCAGCCGCCAGAGATTCGGTATTTGTGTTGGTATGCGACGTACGCAAGGAGCCAAAACTATCAAATACATATCCGTCATCCTGACTCAGTTGGTTCGCACTTGTGACCGTCCAGGTCTCTGCTGCAGTTGAACCAACAACAGTGCTTCTTGTGTTGTTGCCCGTAAAACGTTGTACCCCGTTCAATGTAGCGATCGGAGTACTACCGTTCAATGTCAGTCCGACTTCGGTATCTCCTCCATTGTCGATCAATGTAATAACCGCATCTTGATCCGCCATCGACGCAAAATTCAACGTATCGACACCGTCTGCTGTGAGTTGTTGCAGACTACCACCCGATTCAAGGGTAATGGTTTCAGCGTGATCATCACTCGTCACCAAACCGTCCATGCCGATTGTATTCAGCGTGTGGGTTTGGCCGCTGTAGTCGCCAGTCACATTGAGCTGACTACCGGCTGAAACCGTAAAGGTTTCGGCAATGCCAGCACCAGATAGCGTATGACCCCGACCTTGAGTCGACACAATGGTACGCACACCTGACAAAGTACCCACACCCAAATCTGCTGAGGTGATATCACCATTATCAGTTAGAGATAAAGTGGCAGCATTCGCGCCAGCGATATTGACGGTATCAACATTATTGACCGTCACGGTCGTGAAGGCGTTGGTGATCGAGCCGAGGATATTTACGGTATCGGCATTCGCCGTGTTCGCATTGTTATTGCTGGTATCCAGCTCGACAAAATTATTGAACGTAAGGTTTTGTTGCTGGCCGTTGTAAACAGCATCTAACGCAATAACTCGTTCGTCATTATTATTTGATAGATTCCAAGCTTCCGCAACGCTTGAGCCTACCAAGGTGTTCGTTGCTGCGCCATTACCGGTAAAACTATTGATGCCGATTATCGATGCGATGCCTTGGTTCGGTTTGCCGCCAATGCTGCCATCGGTATTTATCTGCAGTGCACTATCACCGACGTGTAACGCATCACCGGTACCGCCTTTCAGGCTGGCTAATACGCCACCATCAGCAACAACGATGGTATCAGCGATGTTATTTTGATCGGTTTGTAAGTGGTCGAAGCCGGTCATCACCATATCGGCGGATCCTACGGAAGATCCGGTCAAGTCACTCGCCGATACCGTCCAGGTTTGGGCGGTTGCATCAGCAATCAGAGTTGATCCGCTATCCGCAGTGACGGTAGCCTGACGTAAGCCAAGCACGCTGGAGATGCCAGTGGCTTTGCCTTGGTGTAAATCAACAATAACATTGCCCGATCTATAGTTGCTGTAATCGAGCACATCAGTATTGCCAACCGTTAGCACTGCCAGCCAATCGTTGACGACAGCGGTACTCATAATGTTGACGGTATCAGTGCCATCGTTCGCTGACGTATCCAGTTGGTTAAACCCTTTGAATACATAATTCGTGTCGGTAATGGTGTTAACTGCGGTTACGTTCCAAGTATCGGTGTCGCTACCAGCAACAACCTTGCTCTGGTTGTTAGCTTGGATAGTAAAGCCGCTACCACTAACCGTTTTAATACCTTGTATATCGTCAGCTGAAGATGTGTTCACCACGTTCAACTGGCCGGCATCAATGGTTAAATTACCCAACGCCACAACATTGAGGATATCCCCTTGGCCGGCGACTAATTCACTCAAGCCACCGCCATTATTGATCACAACATTGTCGGCAGAACTGGCTTCAGATACATCCAGCGTACCGAAGCCGATGAAGTTCAACGCATTGCTGTTGAGATTAAACGTATTATTGCCCGTTACCGCCCAATCGCCCGTCGTTGGTGCATCACCCGTCTTGTAGGAAACACTCGCATCTGTATTCCCCTGATACGTATTGATGCCAGTNACTGTTAAACCNGTATCNATNGCGACCTGTTGGTTACTATCGACTTCCAGCGACACANTGCCACGNTCAGAGAAATCGAGCACATCTTCGCTACCNGCATCCAGTTTCAGTGCACCGGTACCCGACAAGGTATTTAAGGTGAAGGTATCAACTGCCGTGCCGCTAGACGTAATTTGATCAAAGTCATTCAAGGTAAAGGCGTTAGAGCCCACCAATACCTTGCTGAAGGATTCAACACGCCATGTGTGCCCATCCGCGATTGCGGTCGCTTTGCTGCCTTGATCGGTGAACGTCGAAACGCCACTGAGCTGATGAATAAGTGTTGTACTCACGCCATTGGATACGCCGACAATGTCTTGCCCAACTTGGCTGTTCAGTCTGTCGAGGTAAACCTGTTGCTCATCCGCGCTACTTGCCAACACCAACGTATCCGTTGCTTTGCCGGTCACTTGTGCCAGCGAACCATTGCCGCTCAGCGTAATCGTGTCGCCGTTAGCCTCATTGCCTACGCCAGATTGATCGTGGGTCGTTGCGAGGTGAGTAAAGCCGTCGAAGTAATACGCGTTATCACGATTGAGCGTATTGGCGTCGGTAATCGTCCATTGCTCGCTGGCATCTGATGCTGCCACCGTACTGGTACTATTGTTACCTTTAAAGCGCGTGACACCGGTTAATGTGGTGATCGGTGCTGCGTTATCGAGCGTCAGCGCCGTCTGTGTGTCACCGTTGGAATCCGTTAGGGTGACCATGGCGTTGGCATCAATATCGGCAAAGTCGAGGGTATCCTTACCGTCTGCCGAGAGTTGTTGCAGGCTGCCACCGGCTTGCAGAGTGATCGTTTCTGCATGTGTATCATCGGTTATTAAATGGTCGATACCGGAAGTATTCAACGTGGTCGTTTGACCGTTGTAATCACCGGTGATCGTGAGTGTCTCATCCGCCGCCAGAGTAAACGTCTCGGCCAGGCTGGAGCCTGTGATTTGATGACCCTTCCCTTTTTCAGAGGTTAATGACCGCACGCCAGTGAGCGTATTGACGCCGAGATCCGTTGAAATGATATTGCCGTTAGTTTGCAGTATCAGGGTGGCTGCATCTGCTTTGGCGATACTGACATTATCGGCGGCATTCACTGTGACTTGTGTAAAGGCGTTGGTTAAC
>CACSIO010000060.1 GCA_902705865.1 BD1-7 clade bacterium | reverse complement strand
ATCCGAGATANTTCATTTAAAACACAGCCGTTGGGGCATCGTTGATATTGAATTTATGGTACAGTACGCGGTTCTTGCTTGGTCGCGCGAACATCCGGAATTGACCCGATTTACCGACAATATCCGGATACTCGAACTATTGGCAGACACCGGTCTGATTACCGAGTTTGAGCGCCGAGATGTGGTTGCTGCTTATCAAGCGTACCGCTCTTATGGCCATAAATTGGGGCTCAGGCAAGAAAAAAATGAAGCCCCCGCGGCTGATTTCTTACGTCACCGACAGGCTGTAAAAGCGCTGTGGTGTCGTTTGCTAGGTGCGGGTGATGATGAATGTCGGACTAATCTGGATGTTGCTGTTGAGTAACGAATGTTCCAGATCGCCGGCATTTTTCATGTGATGGCTAGGCGGTTTGTGAATCGTCGTTTGCGCAGCCATCACGGTTGTCGGTAACGTGGAAAAGGGCTGAAAATGCCTGAAACCAGAAAGCTGATACATCCCAGACGTACGTAAAAACAGTACAATAGCGCAGTAAATACAGATGTTTTTCGCTCCCGGTAGGCGAGGGTGCGAAGCATTTATCGTGAAATCAACGAATACGATGCAGCCTCCTAAGTGAGCGTGATCGTGTTTGTTATAGGTCTTGAAAGAGTCGTTTGAGTCGGAGCTAGAAAACAATGTCCATGGCTGATCGTGAAGGGGTAATTTGGTTTGATGGTGAATTGGTGCCATGGAAAGATGCCAAAGTCCACGTCTTAACGCACACATTGCATTATGGCTTGGGCGTGTTTGAAGGTGTTCGTGCCTACAACACAGCTGACCAAGGCCCATGTATCTTCCGTTTGAATGAGCATACCGATCGGTTGTTCCGTTCTGCTCACATTCTGCAGATGGAAGTTCCTTATAGCAAAGAAGAATTGAATGAAGCACAGCGTGCTGTTGTACGTGAAAATAACTTGGATGAAGCGTACCTGCGCCCCATGTGCTTTTACGGATCAGAAGGTATGGGCTTGCGTGCCGATAACCTTAAAGCACATGTGATTGTTGCTGCTTGGGATTGGCCAGCTTATATGAGCCCTGAAGCGCGTGAAATCGGCATCAAGGTTCGTACCTCATCGTATACCCGTCATCACGTTAATATCTCTATGTGTAAAGCCAAAGCAAACGGCCATTACATCAACTCCATGCTGGCATTGCGTGAAGCACTCGATAGCGGTGCAGAAGAAGCCCTACTGCTAGATAACGAAGGTTATGTGGCTGAAGGCAGCGGCGAGAACATCTTTATTATCCGTGATGGCAAAATCTACACGCCAGAGCTGACCTCCTGTCTAGACGGTATCACCCGTAACACCATCTTCCACTTCGCCAAAGAGTTAGGTTTAGAAGTTGAAGAGAAGCGCATCACGCGTGATGAAGTGTACGTTGCAGATGAAGCGTTCTTTACCGGTACTGCGGCTGAAGTATTGCCGATTCGTGAGCTGGATTCGCGTAAGATTGGCGAAGGTGTTCGTGGGCCGATTACGACGAAAATGCAGGCCATGTATTTTGATCAGGTGAAAGGCCGTCGTAGTGAAAACCCTGAGTGGTTGACGGCAGTTAAGTAAGTTCGGTCGCCCCCCCCCCTCATAGCGGAGGGGGGAATTAATATGGTTATGTCCCTTCCTCTTTGTTCTTCAAGTATCAAGAAGAAACCGCCTTTTATACAGTGTTAAGCGCGGCAGTTGAGTTGTCGCTGAATAGTATATGACGTTAATAAAGTTTCTATACGTGCAGTGGTGTTGTGTCTGCGTTTTGGGTAGGTTTCCAGAATATGTATGTCAGTATTGATTTCTTTCTTTCTTTCTTTCTTTCGATCGCTACGCTGTTTTTTGACCCGCTATACCGCTGCAGAAATTCTGAAATGATTAATTACTCCGCGCAGTATAAGTCGCTGTTTGCCGATGCCTTTTAATTAAAAAGACTGGGGTAGAGCGCAATTCTAAATATCTCGTGTTTCCGTTTTTTTAGTTCCTGTAATCGGCTTATCCACGGGTAGGTATATTAGGTATTAACATAGTATTAACGTTATTTAGTGTAATTGATGTGATTGAGTATTTGTGTTAGGTTCTGCGCTGAGAAATTTAGCCTATGGACTCAGAGATGAACGCTATTCGGTATGCGTGCTTATTTTTATCGTTTTTTTTGTTTTCAGTACTATCTATTCCGAGTTTTTCGGGCACTTTAAATTGTCGTTTTAGCCAGCAATTAAAAGGCGATATTGAATCTATTTCACAAAATAATGATATCTATACTGTCAAAGGCTGGGCATGCCTCAGACGATGCAGCGATTCGATTGATGTAGCACTCTCCTTCCAGCAGACTGCTGATGCTATAAGTGCAGCGTTACCAAGCTCACAAGAAGTTCATAGTGTTTGCGGGGCTAGTGGTGATTACAATTTTGAAGTGGAAGTATCCTCTCGACAGCTGGCACTCAATCGGTTAAAGGGCGCTGCTGTATCTATTGATGCTATATATGGCAGCTTGATTACTAGCAAAAGGCGTTCAATACCTAACTCCAACGCGCTCGAGTATCCTAGTGAGTTATATCGTGAAGAAATTCTCGTGCCGATAATTGTGTCTGATCTCCCTATTTTTATTCCGTATAAAGCTAATTTTCAGGGCCGTGATTTTGAGTATGCCGAAGCTAGGCTTTTTGACCAACCTACAGTAGTTGTTCCATCAAGATATCCATTTCAGCTTCAATGGAGAATAGAAGATGGGTATGTTGTCTCTGTAAATAGTGAAGGCTCCTACCCCAGCGAATATAGTAATACCTACACTATTACAGACACGACTACCTATTATATAAAAGCGTTAGATGAACAGCACCTTTTAGAAACAAGCGTTCTACTGACGATTGATGTCGATCTCGATGGAGATGGTATCGGCAATCAGACTGATCAAGATGATGACGGTGATGGCATCCCTGATCTTGTTGAAAAACTTATTGGTTCTGACCCCTTAACAGGGTATGCGCACGTCGACCAAGACATCGACAGTGACGGTTTAGCTGACTGGTGGGAAATTTTCAACTTCGGCTCGTTAGCGTTTGATGGAGATCATGACGTAAATAACGACAAAATAGATCTCGCAGACGAGTTTGCTGATTCAACATTAGCCTCTGATGCACCGTTGTTAGTCGACCCTTGTGACGGTGGTTGTAGCGCATACAATAAAACCTCGCAATCACCTGCTGCACCGCCGTATGCACCAGCAACCGTTCAATCAGAAATGGTCGCTGCAATTGCTGGTTCTTTCAGCGTTAATGAAGGTGGAGGTGCCGCCTATTCTATCCCCGTATTTCGTACAGAAGGCGTCGCGGGTGTAGCACCGGACGTAGCAATATCTTATTCGAGTCAGTCCTACAATGGGTTACTCGGTGTAGGGTGGCAGCTGTCGGCGTCGAGTTCGATCATCGAATGCGCAGACCCTAAATATGGCAAGGGATTCTGCCTTGATGGTCAGAGATTGTTACCGACGACTGGGCGTAAGGGATCAACTGTATATGTTAGTGAGCGTATTGCAGGTTCGGAAGCTTACCGTATAGGAGATTCTTGGGTAGTTGAATCTAAAGATGGTACGACCCGTAAATACGGAGAAACTAGCTCATCGACAGTTAAACGTCTCGGTGAGCCGTCAACTAGAACGATCGGTTATTACCTCAGTTCAGTGTCTGACAACATGGGGAATAAGATCGATTACATTTACGACAAAACACAGACTCCAGTAAATCAGACAAACTCTGATACTTTGCCACTTCTTCAGCGAATTGAATATGCCGAAGGAGAAGCCAAGGTAGAGTTCGCATACGAAGATCGTGAAGATAAAATGACGCGATCAATTGGTGTAGGCTATCCAATTTTTGTAACAAGCGATCAACGACTTAGTTCGATAACAGTCTCTAATCATGGAGATGACGTTCGCTTTTATGATTTCGAATATGCAGAAGACAGTCAAACAACATTCTCGAAATTGCTTAAAATCCGCGAATGCGCAACGTCTGCCGCTCATATATGTAAACAAGCGACTGATATTACGTGGAATAATACATCGTTAACTTACGATAATTCAGAAGTTACGCTCAACACAGATCATTCAACCGTGACCTCTGATGGACCGTTTAGCGGGCCTGAATTTGTAACTCCTGCAATCGATCTAATGGATCATGACGGAGATGGCGATCTCGATTTGATCTGGGGTGTTCATACCGGTGGAGGATCTTATTGGAATCGTCGAGAAGGCTATAAACCTAGCCCGACTATCACCGCACTGCGAATGTCATCGTATGATGGCTCATCAGCCTCTTTTATAGACCAAAAAACCGGTCAAACTAGCTTTGGGCGAGCAAACAATATCCATTTTGGTTATGACCAAACGGGTTACTTTCCGAGAACCGCAGTGGTTGATATGAACTCAGACGGGCATACCGACTTACTATACTACAGCCAGGGAGGCGGTAAAGGCTACTGGTACGTTCGGTATGCCGTATATTCACCAGATGAAGCTCATGCCGGTGGGTCGGGCTGGACGTTGGGGAGGGTTTTCAAATTTGCTGCGATAGAAACAGTCGAAGCACTTTTCCAAGATGTAAATGGTGATGGTGTAACGGATGTTGTTTATATTGACGGTGGTGTATTAAGTATCCGGTATGGAGCGATTGGAACTTATACCAGAAGTGGTTCAGCTGATAGCTTTGACATTAATCAGTTAGGCAGTGAAAAGCAGCTGTTAAGGAATGTAAGCGGAAAATCCGTTGTAAAAGGCCTCATAGATATTGACCATGATTCCGTGTTAGAGCTTGTCATTCGCGATAATGACACTGCAAAAATTCTTAAATTGACGTCCGACAGTACAGTGACAGCAATTTTCTCAGAACCACTTAGCTCTTCTGCAGATCGAAACGATTGGTCTATTACAGATGTTTTGGGCGACGGTANGTATGTACTTTTAAAAAAGGCGGATTTTAAGAAAGATGGTACTTTGAAATTTACGCCTACATACTCTGCAAAATGGCTAGTTCCAACAGGCGTAAATAGCTGGGGTCTATCAGATAGTGGATCTACAAGCTTTCGTAATAATCGACTCACGGAAAACTCCATCTATGGCTCACCTCAATTTGTTGATATGGATCATGATGGTGTGAATGAGCTCGTGATCAGATCGAGGCCGCTTATGTTAGACGAGCCGATACAAATCCCAGGGCTTCCAGGGAAGGAGCATTATCTGTTTTCCGACGACCACTTTTTACGTGTCGGGAAATGGAATCTTTCTACAAATACGTTCGAATTTGGTGCTGTTTCTGGCACTGAAGAAAATACCGTATTGGCTGAGGTCTATCCGCAGAACTTCGGGTTGGATCAAGCAATTTCGATTCATCCAAAGGCTCAGTTTGCGGTTGTCGATGTCAATGGCGATGGCTCTAAAGATCTTTTTTATACCGAATATACCGATAACGAACAAAGCAAAGTTTACGTGCAGCTAGGGCGTCAGTCAGAGAGTGCGCAGTTCGTAAGTACGCCATTGGTCACGACGATTTCGAACGGGATGGGATCGCAGGCAACGATCAAATATGGGTTGATGACGCGAAGTAAGCATTATCAGTTCCCCGCAATAGGCACTGTGGAAGGACAGGATTTTGATAAATATGCCAATTTTGATCTTACTTATGAAGGCCGAAGCGGCTATATGTCTGCGCGCAAAAAGACATGGTCGAGTCGCTATGCCGAGCTAGGTAGCGATATATTAGTATCCCAAAAGGGGCTCAATAGTGTCGGTGTTTATGATATGCGTGTCCCCGTGCCAATTGTTGAAAGTGTGATTACACCTGTTTCAAATGGTGAGAGTCATACGATAAACCGTGTTGATTATTATTATGCTGGAGGGCGTATACAGGCAAACGGTGTGGGGCCACTGGGTTTCGCACATGTCAGAACGGTAAAAGAGAGAAATGGCGGTGAATTAGTCACAACAACACACTACCGACAAGATTATCCATTTGTTGGGTTGCCAATAAAAACGACCGTAGATTTTGTTCCTGGGGCATCGTCATCTGGTGAATTCCATCGTTCAGTAAAGCTTACCGATTGGAAAGCGATTCTTTATGGCGGCAGTTCTTGGCATGCCTCGACCGGTTTCTCAGCCGTGCGTGTATATGCTGCCGAACGGAAGGATTTAACGTACGAGGGCGGAACTCTATTAAAAACGGAAAAAGTCAAATCGACCCAAGATAAGTATGGCAACGAAACCAAAACAATTCAGACAATTTCAAGCCCAGCATTTTCACAAGACGCAGTAAATACGCCAGCTTTCAGCTATAGCAGTACTGTAACCAATACATTTCCATCTGCTGATGGCGATGCAAAATTTTACGGCCGTTTGGAAGATTCTACAGTAGTACATTCACGTTCTGTTGGCGGTTCGCCGACAAGTTCGATCACTCGTAAGTCTTCATTTACGTATAATGCTGACAATCTTTTATGGACGACAACAATTAACCCCGACAGTGATGACGTCACTGCGAAATCGGTGACAACCTATGGATATGATACCTATGGCAATATCCAGACTGAAACACAAAGCTGGTTTGATCACACGGGCAAGAACTTTGAATCTAAGACGACAAATACCTACGAGAACGGACGCTACCTAACAGAAGCTAGAAATGCCTACGGTCAGGTCGTGAAGCGCAACAGCAACTTCAACCGCTTCGGCATGCCAGAGAAAACGGTAGACATTAGCGGTGTTCAAACAACGCATGTTTATGGTGAATTCGGCACTGCCTACCAAACCTACAATACACTGGGTGCATATAAAACTACGACAAAACAGTTCGCTGACGATCGCTGCCCAGCTATTGCGCAGTATGTCATTGTTGAGGATAGTGCAGGTGGCGCAACGGGCTACAAATGTTTCGATTTGAGTGATAAAAACATAAAAACTGCGAAACGAGGGTTTAACGGCCAGTGGATTGAATCCTTCAGTCGATATGATCCACAAACGGGTAACCCGATTCAAACCTCTATCCCAATGTACCAGGGAGTAAGCAGCACTCGCTGGATTACGAATAGTTATGACGTTAATGATCGTTTGATAACGACTACTAAACCCGGAGGCAGCTCGCAGACTAACAGCTATACAAATTTGGTAACGACCGAGACCATCACCGGTCAAGATAGCGTTGAACGATCGAAAACAATAGCTCGTAACGCCGTTGGTGAAAAGATCAGTGTCATTGAGGCGCGCAGCTTGATCACCTATACCTACAACAGTATGGGTGAACTGCATGTGATGACTGCTAGTGATAAATCGGTGCACTCAGAAAAGTCCGTCACAACGACGGTAAATAATGAATACAGTCGCAAGTCATCGTTAGTTGATTCAGCAAAGGGGACAACGTATTACGAATACAATTCTTTGAATCTCGTTGAAAAACAAACGGATGCCAATAACGAAGTAACAGTGACGAAATTCGATCTTGAAGGGCGAAAAGTACTAGAGCAATTTAAAAGTAGTAGTAATACCATTGTTGCTTCGAATACATGGGCCTACAACAATACTGATTCAGTTATTTCCGTGACTATAAATAACTCGCCATACTGGATACCCCAAAGCGCATTGAAACAAACGGTTGCAACTACCCCGCAAGGTGCTACCAAAACGGAAAAATTTGGCTACGACAGTGCTGGTCGTTTAAGTATCAAGGCAACGACTATTGATCGTGGTGAAAATGACGAGTCGACGTACTACGAATCCTATACATTCGATGCCTATAATCGCCTGTATCAGGAGTTCGACGCATCAGGTGGCGGGCAGGGTACACAGAATACCTACAACGAATATGGATACCTAACGCAAATCTCGGAAACGTCTGAACTTCCAGCTTTAGCGGGTACTGTCTACCTCAAAATTAATGCAATGGACGCATGGGACAACGTTACGGATAAAACTGAACGTGGAGATTTACAAACAACGTATGTCTATGATGATGACATCAACGTTATTCGTTCTATTGTCGCTATCAGAGCCCAAGGATTAGGTGCAGTAGAGCAGGCAATGTCATTTACCTACGATGACCTCGGTCAGATTCGCTTCAGGCATGACGTGCTGGAAAACCGAACGACCCAATACTGCTATTACGAAGATAGCGGAACTCTGCGAGGCGAGCACTTAAGCGAGCTTACCGCAACGCCTTCGGGTTATGAAATTACCGAATCAATCTCGGCATTCGATAACACCAGTTGTGAAGAATCAGTGACTTATGATGGGTTGGGTAATATACGGGGCTATCGTACACGACAAAACGGAACCTTGGTCGATGCGAGTTATACCTACCATGATGCAGGTAGTCCGTATCGTGTAGATACATTTACGTTAGGCGATGCGCCAGCGCGCACCATGGCATACGACGGCAAGGGTAATATTACTAACAACGGAACTGCGCAAATTTCGTATAGCCAGTTTGATAAGCCATTGCTTATTTCCAGTGGTGCCGATTCTACCGCATTCTATTATGGCGCCGATCGGGCACGTTTCCGTCGGGTAGATACAACGCAAGACGGCGAAAGTGAGAAGCTCTACCTCGGTGCTGTTGAAATACTCAGCAACAGTAACGGTACAGAAGCGAAGCGTTATGTCGGAGGCATGTTAATTACTGCGACAGCTGGAGATCCATTACAGATAGACTTCCTGCTCAAAGATAATCTGGGTTCATTTGTGATTTCTGTCAATGCGTTATCAACAGATGACGCAGGGCAACTACAACGATTTGATGCCTGGGGGCGGCCTGTATACGACATCGTCAGCGTGAGTGGTAGTCTTGTTTCGTTGATTCCGGATTTTAATACAGATCGCGGCTTCACCGGGCATGAGATGTTATCGGCATTTGGCTTGATTCATATGAATGGCCGGATATATGACCCTCAGTTACGTCGATTCCTAACAGCCGATCCGTTTGTTCAAGATGCAGACAATATTCAATCCTTAAACCGATATGCATATGGGCATAATAGCCCAGTTAATGGTGCAGATCCGAGCGGCTATTTTTGGAATCTTATTGTTGCAGCAGTAGGGTGGGTGACCTCATTTGTAGGCGTTATAACTGACAACCCCACGTTAATGCAAATCGGTGGTGCCTTAGCGTGTTTTAATGCCATTAGCTGTGTCGCCCACACGTTAATATTCACCCATCATGCCACAGGAGATTGGAACCTTGCTTTTCGTGCAGGGGCGACGGCAGTAGCGTCTTCTTATGCCTATGGTGCGACCGCAGGGTTAAATCCAGGCGGACGAATAATCACTAATGCAGTAATTGCTGGAATAGGCTCTAGCATACAGGGAGGTGACTTTGGGCATGCGTTTTTGGCGGCGGGTATTAGTGGTGGTGTCGGTTACGGCACGGCTGTTGGCACGTCAGGGATGTCTAAGGCGGCTGCTATGGCGACGAAAACTATCGTTTCGGCTGCTATTGGCGGGACTATTTCGAAATTGAGTGGCGGGAAGTTCGCAAATGGGGCGGTTACTGGTGCGTTTGCTTATGCGATGAGTGCTGCTGCTTCAGGTCGTATTGGTGAAGACGCTGGTGACTCTATTAATACTGAAGGTTTAACTGATGAACAAAAGGCCGCTAACATTAAGACGAATACTGGGCGAATGGAAAAAGCCTTAGAGGTTATTGGTGAAGAAACTGGCATGGACGTATTTAGTGATATTAAATTAGTTAGTAACCTTCGAGATGGCAGTGGAACTTTGTTAAAGGCTGCAACTCAATGTTCTGGCGGAGGAATTTATTGTTCTTCAACTGTTCTTGTGAACAAGGAATATTTCCAATCTAACCTTTCTTCAGAAGGTGTACTACGTACTGCTTATCATGAAACTTTACATTTGAACGATACTTTTTATAGAAGAGATGCTTGGTTTGATATGCTTGATGGAGGAGCAAATCATCATCGGATTTATACTCAAGCTGAAGGCATGTTATATATGAATACAGGCTCTAATAGCGCCATTAGAAACGCTTATTACAACGCAGTTGGGCGATAGAGAGGGTATTTATTTTGAGTAAAATAAAATTCAGTAATAAGAATAAAGTATTACTTGTAATCATAATTTTATTTTCGCTTTTGGCATCCATATTTTTCTTGTTTAGCCTACGTATTGTACATAAAAACGATGCTGATTTAGATGTAGCTAGACTAACTGTATTGCAGTCTAGCTTATCTATCTATAAAGAAAGATTTGAAAAGTATCCTAACTCCGAGTTAGGCCTTGAAGAGTTGATGTCTGGTGGTAAAGAACAGAGAATCATTGAGCCTACAATGCCTTTGATTGACAAATGGGGGAGCAAGTTTGTTTTTCGGAACCCCAGTGAATGTGGTAATGCACATTATGATTTGTATTCACTTGGCGAAAACTTAAAGGATGAGTGTGGTAAGGGTGACGACCTAATGCCGATTCCGATTAAGAATTAAGAGGACACCCATGTTAACTTGACGCCATTGAGCGCTGTTCTAGTCTTGTTGAATTATTGATATTTCAAAGGATTGAAACAATGACTCGAGCAAGAGAGCAGCAAGTTAGTTTGGAGGCTACGCCGTATTATCACTGCGTGTCGCGGTGTGTTAGGCGAGCGTTTTTATGCGGTGGGGAATACGAACACCGCCGGGCTTGGGTTGAAGAAAAACTGATCGATCTGGCCGGTATTTTTTGTATCGATATTGCCGCTTATGCGGTAATGAGTAATCACTATCATGTCGTCTTTTTTATCAATACCGCTGAGTTAAACGAGTTAGATAACAGGGGTGTAATTGAACGCTGGCATCAGCTGTTTAAAGGTACCGTGCTAACACAACGTTATATGCGCGACGATAAGATGACTAACGCAGAGTTGGCGCAAGTAGAAAAGCGTGTAGCAGAGTGGCGAGATCGCCTCAAAAGCATCAGTTGGTTTATGCGAGTGATGAATGAATCCATTGCTCGCCAAGCCAACCAAGAAGATGGCTGTACGGGGCGCTTCTGGGAGGGGCGCTTTAAATCTCAGGCGTTGTTAGATGACAAAGCACTGGCTGCATGCATGGCGTATGTTGATTTGAACCCTATCAGAGCAAAGATGGCTGAAACACCAGAGACCTCAGAGCACACCTCAATCAAGCAACGGATAGACGATCTAAAGAGTGAGCGGCTTTCGACATTTCTTTTGCCGTTTTCTGGAAACCCCCATGCGGATAAGACTACCGGGTTACCCTTTGAATTAATGGATTACATCCATTTAGTTGATTGGACAGGGCGACAGATTCGCGAAGATAAACGTGGGTATATTGACGGCGCGCAGCATAGCATTTTAGTTCGGCTCGATATTGAGCCTAAAAAATGGCTCATAGTAACAAAACAATTTGAAGCACGGTTTAAGCGAATGGCGGGTGCAGTTGAATATGTGAAGGATGCCGTTAGGTCGATGTGCTTAGTGCGTAGCCAAGATGTGGGGGCTGCCCAAGTGTTGTTTGGGTGATGTCGAAAATTTTGGCGCTGCATTAATGATTCGTTCCATCAATGGTAGGCACCTCGTTAAGTAAGTAATGTTTCTAACCGAGGTGAAAAGTGACTACTTCCGAAAATTAATTAAAGTGCCGCCTAGGTTAACTTATAAGTAGATATGGAGAGCTATCATGAAAAAACTATTTATCTTGGCTGCGTTGGCTGTTTCGTCTTTTGTCCAGGCAGGGGGGTATAGTTACTCTGCAACTCCTACAAAGATTAATATTATTAGAAGCGAAGGGTTTCTCATCTTTGGAAAGTTTGGGAATCCAGGTGAATGTGATATCGAAAATGAGATTTTTGTCGAAAAAAGTCACTCGCAATATGATCACTTGTACTCAACGACTTTGGCCGCGTTTATGAGTGGGTCAAAAATTCAAGGCTACATCCATAAATGCGCGCCAGTAAATTGGCATAATAGTTCGAAAACTCGAAACGTTCTTATTCCGCAGAGTACTCTTACAATAAAAAAATAGAAGAATGAGAGTGTTGTGATATCAGAAGTATAAGATCGTTTTTTTATTTGGTAATTGTGGTAATTGTTCGTCAAAAGGTTTTGGCCGTACGAGGTCAATTTATTTTTGGCTGTAGTTCGGTAATTCAAAAGGGATACTTCTAGTGTTATTTCTAATCAGACTACTAAATAGAGTTAAATATTTTCCGTGGATTATTGGTAGTTCTGAATAGGAAAATCTTAAAAGATAGGTATGTAGTGATGGTGTCAAGGTTTTCTAGGAAAAATTGAAGTCTGTGACTGTTCATGATGCTCGGGGTTGATATATTTGTGCGAAATAACATCTATGCTAGCCCTTTTAACAGTCTCAAGGTTGGTGGGAGTTTTTTGAAAAAATATGGTGGTTTTATGAGAGTTCCATTATTTTTTGTGTTGCTTTTTTTGAGCAGTATTTCGTGGTCTGACTGTGATGGAACAAGCTGTACAGGTGTTAAAGTGAATCGGTTATTTGTTACAACTACGGGCAATCTTTCTATTGGAACTTCAGGAAGCGAAAAGAACCTAGATTGTGACGCAGGGAAGTCAGGTTATATAAAGCTCGAAAGAGACGCCCCTAACTTTAATCAGATCTATTCGCTCTTATTAGCAGCTCATACGAGTGAAAAGACTCTGTGGGTAAGGACATATGATGGTGATGGCCCATGCAAAATTCTTTACGTAGTTTCTGATCTTTAATACCTGAAATCGGAGAGTAGGTGCAACGCTGATATAAAGAAGAAAGCCAACTTGTTGAGAACAATCGTAGATATGCAGCGAAGTTTACAAAGTATTTCGATGAGCTAAAAACAATGATTGAAGCATTTTGGGGCAATAGTTTGTCAACGGGAGCAACAGCTGGTCGCTGCCAGTTGGAAAAATTCGCTATGGTCAGTCACGAAATGATTTACCAATGGATTTATCTTGATAAGAGCAATTAACAGCACACCCAGGTTAACTTGGCATTCAAAATGCAGAAGCTAGAGAGCCATTAGATATCAATAACTTTAACTTATTATTTATGTTTCATTGTTGCAGGGTGCTTACCATGAATAAATTAGTATGCGTATTAGTTGCTGGCTTTCTTTCCGGCTCTTTAATGGCAGATACAATTTATACTAAGGAAGTTGGAAGATTAACGATTGATGCTTCTTGGGTTAAATTTACACTATCCTCAGAAATGCCTGCGGAATGCACCGATTTTCGGCTAGAAGCGAGCTCTTTACTTGCAAAGAATGCGTACTCAATGCTCCTAGCTTCTAAGCACGCGAACAAGCCACTTAGAAGAATTGACTACACCCTACCAACGAGCCCGCCTTCGGCTTGCAGAGTTAAGGCGCTGGCTATAGATTAATTTCGAAATAAAAAATAAAGGGACATCCACGTTAACTTGAAGCCAAAAAACGCTCTTCTGGTCTTGCTGAACTATTGAGATTTCAAAGGATTGAAATAATGACTCGAGCAAGAGAACAGCAAGTTAGTTTGGAGGCTACGCCGTATTATCACTGCGTGTCGCGGTGTGTTAGGCGAGCGTTCTTATGCGGTGGTGAATACGAGCACCGCCGGGCTTGGGTTGAAGAAAAGCTGATCGAGCTGGCCGGTATTTTTTGTATCGATATTGCCGCTTATACAGTGATGAGTAATCACTACCATGTCGTCTTTTTTATTAACACCGCTGAGTTAGACGGGCTAGATAATCAGAGTGTAATTGAACGCTGGCATCAGCTGTTTAAAGGTACTGTACTAACACAACGTTATATGCGCGAAGATAAGATGACTAACGCAGAGTTAGCTCAAGTTGAAAAGTGTGTAGCAGAGTGGCGAGATCGCCTAACGAGCATCAGTTGGTTTATGCGAGTGATGAATGAACCCATTGCTCGCCAAGCCAATCAAGAGGATGGTTGTACGGGGCGCTTCTGGGAAGGGCGCTTTAAATCTCAGGCGTTGCTAGATGACAAAGCACTGGCTGCATGCATGGCCTATGTTGATTTGAACCCCATCAGAGCAAAGATAGCTGAAACGCCAGAGACCTCAGAGCACACTTCAATCAAGCAACGGATAGACAATCCTAAAGAGTGAGCGGCTTTCGACATTTCTTTTGCCGTTTTCTGGAAACCCCCGCGTGGATAAGGCTACAGGGCTACCGTTTGAATTAATAGATTACATCCATTTAGTTGAATGGACAGGGCGACAGATTCGCGAAGATAAGCGTGGATATATTGAAGGGGTACAGCCTAGTATTTTGGTTCGGCTCGATATTGAACCAGAAAAATGGCTCATAGCAACAAGCCAATTTGAAGCACGGTTTAAGCGAATGGCGGGTGCTGTTGAATATGTGAAAGATGCCGTTAGGTCTATGTACTTAGTGCTTAGCCAAGATGTAGGGGCTGCTCGAATGTTGTTTGGGTGATGTCGAAAGTCTTTTGGTATACTTTAAAAAATGTTATTTCAATAGTTGAATATTAGGTTGTAAATCATGAATATAGTTGTAAAAAAAATGCAGTTTTCGTCGTTTATTCCTTCTTCTTTTTTCTTATTGCTTGTGTCAGTTAGTGGTATAGCTTCAGGTGCTGGCTGGATGGGGACGGAAACCATCACAGAGCTTGGGTTTTCTAATGATGGATTGCTCATTCGTTCGGCGGGGTGGATTGATGCTAGCAATTGCGAATCAAACGATAGTGGAATGGTTGATAGTGCGGTTTTAAAGTACACGGATCGAAACTACGACCATGCATATAGCTTGATTCTATCTGCTTTCATGGCGAAAAAACGAGTTACGCTCTATTCAGATGACTGCAGTGCTAACGGGGGGAGTACTAACTCCGTGAGAGGATTCAAGCACATTACTATCAAGGATTAGAACAATTACGAGGACACCCATATTGACGTGTTCTTTTGTGTAATACGATTGTTTTCAAAGCCGCGGCGCTCTGATTACTTGAAGGCGACTTTCTTTTTAGATTTTTTAAGGGATGTTCAGAATATGGTATTCAATAAGTTTCTTCTTGGTGGTTTTCTGTGTGGAATGATTGCAAGCAATTGTGCGCTCGCTGATAGCGTGTATGCCGCGACGATTTCTAAAATCGTAGTAAATGGTAATACCGGAAGTATCAATATCATGCCAAAGGTGAACTCTAAGCGATGGGTCGTAAATTCGGGGCTTGGTTGTCAGCCTGGCGTTGTATCGATATCCGGGAGTTTGGATAGCAAGGATATGATTTTATCGGTCGCTCTGTCTGCATATCATGCGGGTACATCTGTTTACTTTACCGGAGACGGTTGTAATTCAGAGAGTAGTGATTCGTTCTCAGCTTCATCGATTATTGCTGATTCGTAGCATTCAAAGCTCATCTGTTGAGATGGGAAGGTCTCTGGTTAATCAATGTATCGGTATTTAAAGGGGCACCAATTACCAATTAAAGGGACGCCCACGTTAACTTGCTCAAGGTAGTGATATACATGATCGAGGTATCCGGCCCTATGCAGCAGGGTGGGATAATATTTTTTATCTGGTATCGCCCGAAAAGCACTTAACGAGTTTCGTAGCCTTTACGCTTCGCATGAAGACATTGATGCAGATCATCTGGAATATGATGATGAATCGTTAATCAGCTGCCTTAAAATAGAAGGGCACCCGAGATAAGTTGCTCATCCTAAATCATGTTCTAGCCTTGCTGGAACATCGTAATTAAAGGGATACCCACGTTAACTTGACCCTCGATTAAGCTGTTCTAATCTTGCTGAACCATTGAGATTTCAAAGGATTGAAACAATGACTCGAGCAAGAGAACAGCAAGTTAGTTTGGAGGCTACGCCTTATTATCACTGCGTGTCGCGGTGTGTTAGGCGAGCGTTCTTATGCGGTGGTGAATACGAGCACCGCCGGGCTTGGGTTGAAGAAAAGCTGATCGAGCTGGCCGGTATTTTTTGTATCGATATTGCCGCTTATGCAGTGATTAGTAATCACTATCATGTCGTCTTTTTTATTAACACCGCTGAGTTAGACGGGCTAGATAATCAGAGTGTAATTGAACGCTGGCATCAGCTGTTTAAAGGTACTGTACTAACACAACGTTATATGCGCGAAGATAAGATGACTAACGCAGAGTTAGCTCAAGTTGAAAAGTGTGTAGCAGAGTGGCGAGATCGCCTAACGAGCATCAGTTGGTTTATGCGAGTGATGAATGAATCCATTGCTCGCCAAGCCAATCAAGAGGATGGTTGTACGGGGCATTTCTGGGAAGGGCGCTTTAAATCTCAGGCGTTGTTAGATGACAAAGCACTGGTTGCATGCATGGCCTATGTTGATTTGAATCCCATCAGAGCAAAGATAGCTGAAACGCCAGAGACCTCAGAGCACACTTCAATCAAGCAACGGATAGACAATCTAAAGAGTGAGCGGCTTTCGACATTTCTTTTGCTGTTTTCTGGAAGCCCTCGCGTGGATAAGGTTACAGGGCTACCGTTTGAATTAATGGATTACATCCATTTAGTTGACTGGACAGGGCGACAGATTCGCGAAGATAAGCGTGGGTATATTGACGGAGCGCAGCCTAGCATTTTAGTTCGTCTCGATATTGAACCAGAAAAATGGCTCATAGCAACAAGGCAATTTGAAGCACGGTTTAAGCGAATGGCGGGTGCCGTTGAGTATGTGAGGGGTGCCGTTAGGTCTATGTGCTTAGTACGTAGCCAAGATGTAGGGGCTGCGCGAGTGTTGTTCGAGTAGTTGTGATGGTTTTTGGTATGAAACTGTATATTTTTATTTTAAAGTTCTGCTATTTATGGTGAGTACAGTTTTGGTAATATTATTTAAAGAAAATTTAGGCTAGTAAATTTTTCATAAAGATAGTTATGATATCTTTAAAAAGTAAGATGAATGTTGAAGATATCTAATATACGTATCTTGAATAGTAATGTTTTTATTAAATGTAAGTTAAGGATTTTTTATGTTTTTTATGAGATTTATAGTTGCGTGTGTCGTTTTGGTGACGGCAAATTTGTCCTATGCAGACTATGTGTATGAAGCGACTATTTCGAAAGTTAATGTCGATGCTGACAGTGGGACAATTTTTGTTTATACGAATGAAAACTCGAATAGATGGCTTTTAGGGGCTGGTGCTGATAATGAGTGTAGCCCCTCTCAGATTGTGATTTCAGGAGCGCGGCCTCACAGTAATGCTGTTTTGTCTGTAGTGTTGTCTGCATACCATTCAGGGAAGCGAGTTAAATTTGTGGGGAGCGGATGCGCTAATGTCACGACCAGTATTTTTCACGCGAACTATGTCAGTATGAAAGAGTAAGTATAGGTATTCACCGTTACTTAAATTTCTTTGTTATTTTCACTTTGAATAGATTATTGGCGTTTCAGGCGAGTGGATTTTCCCGATTTTAGTTGCAGCTAGCACTGCTGATAAAGAGTTAGCTGTGAATCCAAAGCTAGATCGATACTACTGTATTTGATGGAGTGGCAAGCCATAAAAAATTGTTATAGCACTTTTTTATGGCTTATGTCTTTGATGGCGTTTTGTCGATTATCAAACAATACCCTACTCGATTTTCTATTCTGAATGAGTTGCATACAGGGGTAATTTTTTTTGCAGATCTTCTGCCATAAAACGCATAAAACGACGGATGTTGGGTTGATAACGAAGGTCTTTGTGCGTCAATAGCCAGATACCTAACATCGAATCAAATGGATCTAAATCCAGAGGCGTTAATTCTGCGCGTTCGGCGGCTCGTAGTTCCGGTAAAAAACATGCCCCTGCGCCACCGGCTACGGCTTCTATGGCGAGGTCTGTGGCGTTAGTTTTGATCGAAACCCTGCCTTTATCACCTAGGCTTTCAATCCATTGTTCGAATTGATTTCCAAACGCTGGCATCTCTAGTACGACCCAATCTTCAATATCACTGACATCGCGCATTGAGGGATGCTCGGCCAGATATTGGTGGCTCACATAGAGCTTTTGCGGGAGGCTCAAAACCTGCCTGCCAACATAGTGCTCGGGTGGATTATTGGTGTAGCGAATCGCGACATCGGCTTCCAGGCGAGAGAGGTCGCTCAGGTTGATATCGGCAGCGACGTCAAGCTGGTACTGCGGGTATTGTGCCTGGAATTTGACGATGCTGCGCATCAGCGTTGTAGCCATACTTGGCGACAAGGTGATGCGAATCGGGCTGGCGGTCTCTTCCGTATTGCCAGCCGCGGCTCGATGAAACGCATTGGCACTGTCGTGCATTGTCGTCGCGTGTTCTAAGAGTTGCTCTGCGGCATCGGTCATTCGGTAACCCGATGTCGAACGAACGAATAGTTTCACGCCTAATGTTTGTTCGAGTTGATCGAGGCGCCGCAGTACTGTGCTGTGATTGAGTGAAAGCCTTGCCGCCGCTTTGCCGATCGAGCCACACTCATGTACAGCGGTAAATATCCGGATGTTATCCCAGTTCATGATTTCTTTCCCTAGCCCCAACTATAAGATTGATTTATAGCGTTAGCCTCTGCTTCGTTCTATATCTTACCGTTCTTTCTAGCCCTCCAATATGCATTTCTGCGTATATGCAGAATCGATACGCGGGTATCGGTACTATTTATTGAATTCCCACACAGCTACGCTGGCCCTTGAATGTGCTTTTCTATTCGCGTGATCCACTATCTTATCTAACGGAGTTATTCATGGGTACGCCACCAAATACTTATTTACAAAGGGCTTTTCGGTCGTGGGCCGACTTCAGCTATCGCCATGCAATCTGGGTTATTGTGGCAACCGGCCTAATCATGATTGCCATGATACTCAGCATGGCAAACTTGACGATGGATACCTCGGTTGAAGCAAGATTGCATAAAGATGACCCGATACGCCAGCACTTTGATACGTTTCAGGCACACTTTGGTTCTGATGATGTGATTGTGGTCAGTTTGGATACAGACAATGGTGTAGATGAAATCGCGATAGCTAACATCGCCGCTTTACAGAAGTTACTTGAATCTACAGTGCCGTATGTTGATGAGATCACGAGCACGATCAATGCGCGTTACACCTATGGTGTTGACGGTGAATTAATCGTGGAAGAATTATTGGAAGATTACCCGCAAGTCGGCTTTAAACAACGGTGGCCGCAGAAGACGCTTGAGAATTATTTGATTGCATCCCCCAATTATTACAACCGACTGATAAGTGCTCAGGGCAGTGCTCTGGCGCTTATCGTTGAATTTCAACGTCGGGTGAAAGATCCAGAAAGCGGTCAGTTTGTGGCGATTGATCAAGATAAAAAGGACGAAGCCGTTCGCGCCATACGCGAACAGTTAAACAGCTTTGGTGATCGAACCGATACGCGTACTTTGTTGGCGGGTAACCCGGTTATTCAAGAGACGTTAAATCGTTTGATTCTTAGTGATACGGGGTTAACAACGGGCCTGGCTTTTACACTAACACTATTATTTTTGTTCGTTTTCTTTCGCCGTGTATCGGGAATGTTAATCCCGTTAGCCGTGATTAATGGATCGTTGATTGTCGCCATCGGTATGATGGCACTAACCGGTACACCGTATACCCTAACCATGGGGTCACTACCGGCGATTCTGGTGGCGATTGGCGTCGCTGATTCTGTACATATTCTCAGCTTGTTTTACCGCTATTACACCGATTACGGTGTTAAAAAAGAAGCTGTGTTGAACGCCGTGAGTGTTTCTGCGCCAGCCGTACTGTTGACGAGTTTAACCACTGGGGCAGGATTTTTGTCGTTTGTTGCGGCTGATCTGGCGTCGATTACTGATCTCGGTATTTTCACTGCGATTGCGGTATTCACGGCTTTGATACTCAGTGTTACTTTGATTCCTGCGTTGTTAGCCGTCTCTCGTATCAAGCCGGTAAATCAAAATTTACGGGCTTTACAGTGGGTGAGCACACTAACGAACGCTTGTGTTCGTGTTTCTGTCGATCATGCCCGTGTTATATCTGCGTTGGCCGTTATTGCCTTGATTGCAGGGGGCTGGCATGCAACGCAACTTCGATTTTCTGATGATATTCTTGCGGTGTTTCCATTGGATGCGCCGATCGTTGGTGATCAGCTTCGTTATGACGCCGAATATCATGGGGCGGGTAATTTTGAGGTTTTGATTGATAGCCGGGTTGATAAGGGGGTTTTGGCGCCTGAGTTTTTGAACAAACTGGAACGCCTCAGTGATGCGTTAACACACACCCATATTGCCGGTGTTGAATTCGATACGCCGTATTCTGTATTGAACATTATCAAAGAAACTCATAAGGCCCTTAACGATAATGACTCCGGTGCCTATGTGATTCCCGATCAGGCAAATGTGATTGCACAGGAGTTGTTAATATTCGAAATATCGAACCGTGATGATCTTCTTGACGTGGTTGATAGTGATTTTCGTTATGCCCGCCTGACCTTGAAAATGACGTATGCAGATGGTGTTGTTTATTATGAGGTATTGGGTGAAATCTACAAACTGCTAATATCCGAATTCGGTGAAAATAGTGCGGTGGTAACGGGATTGACGGCCTTGCTTGGTGAGTCGATACCGCGTGCGTTGAGCTCGATGTTGAAGAGCTACGCTATTGCGTTAGTCACCATTATTATTTTGATGGGCATCATGATGAAAAGCCTGCGTATCGGGTTGGTTAGCATGATTCCGAATTTGCTTCCGATAGTGCTTGTGATGAATGTAATGGTATTCGTTGATTGGCCGCTGGATCAAACGACGATCAGCGTCGGTGCAATTGCTTTAGGGTTAGTCGTGGATGACACGCTTCACTATTTGTTCCACTTTAAACAGGCGTATCAAAACCGAAACACGGTTGCCAGATCCGCAATGATATCCGTTCGGGATTGTGGCCCTGCGCTTTTGATCACCACCATCATCTACAGCTCGGCATCATTTGGTAACATTGTTTCGTCGATAAAATCTTTTCAGATGTTTGGCACGACGCTGGCGTTGATTACGGTATTGGCCCTGTTGATTGATCTTCTGGTGACGCCCGCGCTGCTTGTTGTGATGTTTGGCGGTAAGGAAAAACGGCGTAGCGGGGTAAGTGTGGAGGAAGAAGTGCATCGGCATGTGCCGATCAGAATTGCGGACTAATTTATTGGGGCAGTGTCGTTGCTCTAACGGATGTTGTAGCAAAATATTGAGTCGTTGACGTGTTGCTTCACACGTTTGAGATACGATGGTTTTCATATAAAGCGCCTTCTCTAGGCGCTTTATATTTTTAGAGAAACCGAGCGCTTATAGCGCTACTACAGTGTAACGCTTGTTGCGATACAGCGGCGGCTCTCCCTGAAGACAAGCACTCCAGGATTTCTCCTGTTTATTAACCAATACCGCATGGGTAACGCCGTATTCATTTTTTAACGCATTGAGGTGATCGCAGTTTTGCGGATTCTTATAATAGCTTGCAACATCTTGATAGCGTTTGTACCACTCGATCACTTCAGTATCTAGATACGGGTGTGATTTCCAGTTAATGACAATCGGAATGCCGCTGTTCAAACGAAAGGGATTAAAATCGCCAATCCGAGGTGGAATCAGGTATTTCATGCCGGCTTTTCGAGTCTCTTTGGCATAGTTGATAACTTGCCCTTCAGTAGATTTGTAGGGGTGCCTAAATACCTTGGCGGTCAAACCGATGCCGCCAAGGCAGGCGATGATAAGTATTCCCACAGTGGTATTTCGGAGATAACGTTGGCGTTTAGCATCGGCGAAAAACGGTGCTGCCCATTCACAGAATTTGTAGATCACAATGGTAGCGGCAATCGGCTGAAGAATAACAGACAAGCGCCAGAGTGTTGCGAATTCCAGTGCTTCAATCGGAAAGACCATTACAAACAGCATGGAGCCAATCATGGCGCCAAACAAAGTGGCGACATACGGAAACAACCGTGTTCGAAAAGCGAAAACTACACCAGCTAACATTAGCGCTATTTTGCTTATAGTCTGAGCATTAAACCATGAGGCTGCTTGTGTGTGCTGTGGAATTCGTACCTCGGTCAGTATGTGTATGGACTCTTGCCACAGAGCGTCTGTGGTGGGGCGAAATAGCCACAGGTACCGAATAACCCAAGGAAACAAGATGACTGCAAACAGACCCGCCGAATAGATCAGTTGGCGTGACCAGCCGTTGGTACGCCAATGATTTAGCCACATTACTGCCATCAATAGTCCTGCATGTGGAACATACGTTGGATGAAACATGGCGGCAGAGGCAAAAAATATTGCGGCACGATTAGGATGGTTTCGTAGTGCTTCGACGATGCCCCAGAGAAGGAAAACACCCAAGGTACAAGGCTGGAAGTATCGTGTTGCCAATAGGTACTGACCTGAAAGGCCATTGTCAGAGTTCGCAATCAATAGACCATTGAAACAAACAAACAGCGCACCAAATAACAGCTTGGCTGAGCGATCGCTAAGGTCTCCGAAGGCCATCCGTACCAGCGTCATTAAACTATGCGCGTAGAGTGCCAAAAACACTGCAAACAGAGCATATAGTAGCCACTCGCTGTGTAGCCAGAAGATGACTTTGCCGATAAAGCTAAAAGCTGGTAGCGGATCAACTGTTTTACCGAGCCAATCATTCGCTAAAAAACCATAGCCGACATCCGATGCGCCATTCAAAAACTTAGTGTTCTGGTTGCCTTTGAAATACGGCTGCACCGAAAACTGCACGACGAATATCACCAAGTACGCAAGGTAAGGGTGATCAGTGATTGACGAAAGGCTGCGTTTGAACAGATTTTCGCTGGCAGGTGGGTTATTCATAATGGCTTCAGGCTAGAGTTAGATAATGGCTAACGTGTTTTCGCTATGGCGAGGCATTGTTGAATATATCGATAAGCAAAGCAAGATATAGGGCTTTCTGCTGCTGACGGGTATTACCTAACGGAGGAACACACTGCCGCAGTTTGTGGCTGCGGTAGTGCTGAGAACAGTGTTGACTGCTAAATAACGCGGTTATTTAGAGGTCTTTTTCTTGTAAGGGCTTGGGTCGGATGGATCCGGGCGTGTTTTAAAACGTTTGTGTACCCAAAAATATTGGGTCGGGTCTTCCTGGCGCAGCACATCTTCCAGTGCTTTATTCAACAGCGTTGCATTGTTTACGTCATCATCATTGAAGCCGTCGTTAAACGGATCCAATACGGTGCCGACGTAATGGGTATCTTTGCCGGTACCGTAGCGAAAGTGGCTAAAGAACAAGACTTTAGCCCCTGTGACCTTGACCAGCTTGCCGATGGTTGTGATGGTGGCGGTATCAACACCAAAAAAAGGGGCAAAAACAGACCCCTTACGACCAAAGTCTTGATCGGGTGCATACCAAACCACTTCACCCTTTTTCAGGTTTCGCACCATTTTGCGCATTTCGCGTTTTTCTATCAGATGTTTGAAGTGCTGCTGGCGACAAGTATTCATCACATGATTGAACACCGGATTTTTGTCTTGTGCACGATAGGTAATGTCGACTTTCTTGCGAACGCCCATTACCCGGCCTGATAGATCTAACGTACTAAAGTGAGCGCCGACTAACAAAACGCCGCGGTCATCTTTGAGTGCGTCTTCGAGGATATCCAGGTTTTTGACTGTGCTTCGACGCTCGACGTCTTTATCACTGGCCCACCAACTGTAAAAGGCCTCAAGAATGCCCAATGTAGTGTTGATGACGATCTTTTTGACCATGGCGTCTTTGTCTTGCGGACTCAGATCCGGGAACGCAAGATCGACGTTGACCTCAGCAACGCCGCGGCGACTTTTAGCGAATTTATTCAGCACCAAGCCGATACCCACGCCGATCTTTTGCCAAATTGGTAGCGGCAGGCTGACCAGGCAGCGCATTAAAAACAAGGCAATCCAAGTCGGAAAATACTTCGGGTGATAGAGCGGATTTATTTTCATTGTAGGCAGTTTTGGTGCAACGTAAAAAGCTGAAAGTATACTCGGGGTTTTATCGGTTTCAATGCCAATATCGACCGGCTAGCGGCTAATGCGCTACATTTTCATCATAAGATGACAGAATTATTATTGCCAAAAAGACTAATTCCATCGCCATATGGTGGTTGAGGTCGTTGTCAATACGCCTATATTTATCACCCCGATGGGTGCGATGTACATCGGTCTCAAAAAATAATCACAGGGTGTGAAGCATGAATGCGAAGCTTATGGAGAAGCTACCGATTGGGCTGTTGTGTGGCTATTGTCTGGTCGACGTGCCTCAGCGCTATTATGCGGATGCGTTGTGGAGCCTTGCAAAAGCTCAATCGAATAAAGCGCAGAAGAAACAGTCAGATAAAGGGTTTAGCTTATTCGGCCGTAAATCTGATAAAAAAGAATCACNCAATAAAACACAGCAATTCCTCGATCTTGATGTCAGCCTTTGGGTGCGTTGTTCATTCGCGCCGGAAAGACCCATCGGCTTAGTGATGCGTTATACCGATGCGAACGGTGAGCATGCCGTGTTAGTTGATGAGGAGGACACCCAAGGGGGATTGTCTGCGTTGTTGTCTTCGCGGATTCGCCTGCCTTATGAGGGCTGGGTGGATAATATGGCCTTGCATTGTACTGGCAGCAGTAAAAAGCACAGCTTGCATGCCGAAAGCTGGCACGTGAAGCGAATTACAGACGTTCCTCAAGAGAGCTGGGCATAGTGGTTGGTAGTTTGGCTACAACGGGGTTGATAGCGGGGGCCGTGTGATTTATCGGCCCTGCTGACTAATCGTTTGATGACCGAGCCGTTATTTTGGCTTTGATAAAATCATTGTGGTGGACATACAGCAGCTCACTGATTTTACGGATCGTATACTCTTCGTATTTATCCAATCTGCCATCAGCATAAGCGATGCGCCATAGTGCTTCGATCAGGTGGGTTTTTTCCGGATATTGGAAGTTGTCGTTGATTTGGCGGGTGAACTGATACAGATCGTTCGATTCTTTCACGGATGCTTCTGCATGAGTCAGTAACTCTTCGACATGATCCACATCAACGGCGAACTCCTTTTCCAGCAGTTTGATCAGTTGTGCCCGCTCTAACTCGCCGCCGTGATCATCTGCCACCATCACTTCAACGAGCAATGCCGCCGTTGCCAGATTCAGTTCATCTTCTGAGTGGGGGCTTGTGGATGTCAGGCTTTGCTCAAAAAACTGCTGAATGGCTTTAATCATCGGGTATCTCGTTATTGCGGTTCGTGTTTGCTGTACTCTACCGCGAGGGCGTTAAAAATTTCCGGTACTTCGGGCGTATCGTCCGCAACATGTGCGAGGGCATCAGCATTGCGGTCGTAAGCGTCGAGTGCGATCAAGCCTTTTTCGGTAGCGGATTCAAAAATCGGTAAAACACCGAGAATTTGTTGGCGAATCACGCCCTTCTCTAGCGGGTGCTCGGAGCTGCGTTCGCTAAGGCGGTAGATGTACAGTAAGAACACATGCATGACGGTCTGTTCCACTGGCCAACCACTAATCAGTCCGCGAATGCCGTGACGCACAAGATTTTTATCAATCAGGTATTCAACCGGAACGCACTCAGCAAGCAGAAAGGTATAGCGCTGAAGGGCTGGGATATCGAGTTTGTTGAATTCATCATCAGCAAGCTCAGCCTTTGCGATGCCAATTGAGCTGATCAACAGCGGCGTGAGGGTTTTTTGGGTAAATTCGCGGGTTTTNTGGTCGCTCATCGGGCTTACTTCATTCTGGATATAAACCCGTTCATTCTATCAGAAATCAACTCTGACAGGGGGATATCAAATATCCGGTGCAACCATGAGCTTGAACTCTGGACGGTTTCCGCGGGCATCCACCACAACGATACATTCAAGATTGTTGAAGTGTTTGGCAACCAATTTGGTATATTTATGGTCGCCGACGATAAACTCTTGGCGGCCCTTTTTGATCTTCAGGCGGCCTGTGTACTGATTGTTACCTAGATGCTGTAGTTCGGCGATGGGGTTGGCTTTGCTGCCTGATGGGTTGCTCACCATGAGTGTTAATTGATGGCCGTATTTGGGGGCGTTATCCAATGGGTCTTGAGCCCAGGCTTTGGCAATATTCAGTGCTGCTTCAGCTTGTGGTAGGTGTGCATTTTCGGCAATTAAACGTTGTTGTTTGTCGACGAAGCTTTGGTCTGTCATTTCTTGTTGCTGCACGGCTGCGCGCTCTTTAGCTTGTCGTTTTGCTGCTAGGCGATTTTTTTCTTGCTCTCGGGCTCGATTTTGCTGATCGAGTTGTTGCTGTTGCAGTTGGTGTTGCAGCTTTTCAGAGTTGGATTTCTTCAAGGCTAATTGGCGCTGTCTTTCGGCGGCAGCCTCAACTTCTCGCTGGCGGGCAATTTTGGCTTGTCGTTGATTTTCTTCGGCTTGTTTTTTCTGTTGGCTGAGTAACTGTTGCTGTTGGCTCTGCAAACGGCGTTGCTTGCGTTGTAAGTCTGTAATAGCACTGTTTTGCAGGGCGATACGGTCTTTTAGGGATTGGATATCAGCCTGCTTTAGGGCCTGCAATTGTTCATTGTTGGCTAGCTCCAGCTCAGTAACCTTGCGTCGATAGGCAACTTTATTGAATTTTTCTTGGGTTTCTGCACTGTCGGGGTTTGCTGATAAAACTCGAATTTTTTTAGCTTGGCGATCCAACTGTTTCAGTGAAATTTGCTGATTCAAAACCTCAGTTTTCAGATTGCGGGCAGTCTTTTTTAACGTGGCCAAATCTTTAGTGAAGGTTTCATTCCGTGCTGTTTGCTGTTGTATCTCGCCATCGATAGCACTCAGCTGGGTTTGTAGATCTGCGACGGAGGGGGCGGGTGGTTGTGCGTGGGCAGGAAATATGCCAAATGATACGAGCAGTATAATCACTGGCAGATACTGTCGGAGCATATCCTTCAACCTTGTGTCTTTGTTGCTAAATTCATTGTGGCGGCATTGAGCATTATCGTTATGTGACTCTAATCACACATTATTTGCCTGTTGGGATCATAACAAGGCGGTCAAGCCAGCACAAACAAACACGGGGTCATAAGACCCCGTGTAAATTTAACTTGTCGTGTTTAGTTGTTGGATATTAGGTGCCGGTTGCCTGCTGAAAGTCGACCACAGTGTTACTGTTTTCCGCTGCATGGCGAGCCGCCCTGCGACCAGAAAAGACGCAGTCTGCAATAGATAATCCGCTCACATAACCGCGTGATGGAATACCGACTGCAGTTCGGCCAATGGCATACAGCCCTTTTATATCATCGCCGTTTTCTGTCACAACAGCGCCCGAGGCTTCGTTTACTTTCAGGCCACCCAAAGTCAGGGATGGGCAGGGCACATAGAAGTAGTCATACGATGCATCAATCGCATAAAACGGACCATTCTCGATAGTGGTCATGAAATCTTTGGGTTTACNCATCGGGTCAACATCATCGCTTTGCGCAACAGTGTTGTAAGCTTTGACCGAATCGGCCATGGCTTCTGGGTCTACGCCGAGCTTAACGGCCAGGCCTCGAATTGAATTGGCTTTTTTGCTGCCACACCACAGATACATTCCACCGAGTAATACATGGAACCACAGCGCGCGTTTGAGGGTGAGATCTTTGCGTGCTTGCTTGTAGGTCGCCTCATCAAGGATGACCCATGCCTTGCCGTCGTGATCGCGCATCATGCGTTCACCAACTTGCGCGCCATATAACAATTCGTTACAGATGCGTTTGCCAGATGGGCCTACCAAAATGCCCTTGGCGAACGATGTCGGCGGGTTAATGAAACGCCAAGCAGAGACGCTATCCATCAATTCGGTTTGGGCGCCAAGGTCGATTGCCATTTTAATACCAGAGCCGTCATCCGCTAGGGTGCCAAGCGGGCTGCCGCCAGCAAAGTTTGGTGCATGCTCCTTGACCATTTTTTGGTTGCTGTAAAAACCACCGGTTGCCAGTACAACGCCTTTATTGGCTCGAACATACAAGCTGCGGCCGCTGGCCATTTCAACTTTTTCGCTGAACATGCCCATTAAATTAAAGAGTGGGGGCCAATACAGCGCCATGTAACGTAGCAGTGTCGATAATTTATTGAGAACGCGATGGGTGATTTTGCCAAAAAAGCTATCTTTGACTTCAATCGCTTTCAGGCCAATAACATCGCCATCGGTATTGGTGAGCAATGACACCAGTTTGGTTTGTGTGCGCACGTCGATGTCTTTCTTCAACACAGAGTCGCGTAGTGGCTCGAAAATAGCTGCGCCGGAGATGCCCTTACGATGGCCGCGGTGACCACGTGCAGCCGGTGTTGCGTCTTTGTTATAAGGCGCAAAAGATTCGTTACCAGAGTAGTAAAAGAAGAAGTGATCTGGCGGATAGGAGGTTTTGAAGGGGCAAAAACTGGCGTCAAAGGGAACGCCATTGGCTTCCATCCAATCGAAGTTATCCACACTTTGGTCGCAGAATTGTTTCAGGGTATCATCGCTGACCGCCCCTTGAACTTCGCGTTTCAGATAGTTGAACATGTTTTCCGGGCTATCTTCGATGCCGGCTTCTTTCTGTATTCGAGTGCCGCCGCCAGCATAGTAGATGCCGCCAGATATCGTCGTGGCGCCGCCGCCTTGAAAGCGGTCGATCACCATGGTTCTCAATCCTTGGGATTCCGCTTCCAATGCACAAGCAGCACCTGCGCCGCCAAATCCAGCAACGGCAAGGTCGGTCACTGCGTCCCAGCGGAATTTATCCGGCTGGTCGATGACCATGTGTTGTTCTTGGTAAGGCTCGCGGTAGCGAATTTTATCAATCAAAGATTTCAACATAGCGATTCTATTGCATGGTTTGGGGTACGTCTTGGACAAGACGAAGGTCGGTTTGTCATACCTCGGTTGCCACCCTGGCAATTATCACTGATTGGCTTGATGTGACGCAAACAGCGTTGATATTGACCGCGGGAGACCGAATTCTAGCGTAAAACGCTTAGCAAAATCATCCAAATGGACGATCTATTTCGGCTAAATTTGATGTGTAACAGGCCTTATCGTGGCGCACAAAAGAATACTTACAGCTATGTAATAAAACACATCGATGAAATGCCAAAATTGATTCGTAGAAGGGTGCTCTTTTGGGCAAAGTATTTGTTAATATCTGTTTGCCGCAATCGCCTGTAAAACTTCTATTTTTTATGAAGTGATACAGATGAAAAAGACAGATATTCGTTCGTTTGACGAACGTATGATCTAATTTAGTCAGATCAGAAAGGAATTCACTATGTACCCAGCCGGTTTCAGGCAATCATGTAACAGGGTCGTTGATGAGGGGCGACAGCGCCTCGGGCTGTCTATGGGCATTGTGTCCCGGATCCAGGGTGAGCAATATGAAATTGTTGCGGTTTCATCAAAAACTGGCGTTTTTGTCGCCGATGAGGCTTTTCCGCTAAAGAAAACCTATTGTCGGGAAGTGGCGGAAACGGGAGTAACATTGGCGCTAAACGCGATAGACTCAGATTCAACCTTACACCACCATCCTCTATACCAATCTCTACCCCTCGAAGCTTACATCAGTGCGCCGATATGCCTGGGGGATAATGTCTGGGGAACGGTCAATTTCAGTTGCATGAAGCCGCGTACAACGGCGTTTTCGGTCGATGACATTTCCTATGTTGAACTGGAGGCAAAGCGGCTAGCACACATGCTTGAAGCGGCCGGGTTCGGTACTGAGGGCGTGAGTCGCCCGCATTGATTATTCGGTTTCTGCTGTCATCCCTGCATGAACACAGCGAATAAGACCTGTTGGGTATTCATTATCGAGCGCTTGGAATACGGCTTGGTAATTGAATCCTGGCGAGTCTGCATCACATTCTAGAAGTTTATCTTCGATCACATGTCTTTCAGCATCAGTGATATCGAGGACTTCACTGACTTCAATGTCGCCACTTCGGATTTTTTCAGCAAGATGGGCGTAAACCAGGTGAACTGGCATTGTGCGTTGCTGGCTAATCTGTGAGACGTCCATTCCTGCTCTAAACAGGCTGAATACTTCGTGCATTTCTGCATCGCGGGCATCATAAGCAAGGCTGCGTCGATCATCGTCGAATTGTTCTAAAACCGTCAGAAACGCTTGTCCGAAACGATCCAGCTTGCTTTGGCCGACACCGCTGATGTTGAGTAGTGCTTGTTTTGTCGTAGGCAGGTAGGTGACCATTTCCATGAGTGTTGCGTCATGGAATATGACATAAGGTGGCACGTTGTGTTCTTCAGCCAGTTGTTTGCGGCAAGCTCGAAGCGCATCCCAGAGTGCTTGATCTTCTTCGCGTAACTGGTTTTGGGGCTTGCTACGGCGTTGGCCAGCGGTTTTTTCTTGGATTTCTTTACGTAATTGCAGGGTTTCTTCACCGCGTAAAATTGGTCGGCTTTTCGCGGTTAAATGTATGCCTCCGAAGCCGGCCATATCGACATTCAAAAAGCCACGGGCAACCAATTGACGGAACACTGAGCGCCATTCGTTTGCTGTTAGATCTTTACCGATGCCGTAGGTGGATACCGTCTGATGGCCCGCCTGACGAATTTTATCGTTGTCGGCGCCGCGTAGTACGTCAATTAGATGCGCAACGCCATAACGCTGGCCTGTTCGATATGCGCAGCTCAGGGCTTTTTGTGCGGCAGTTGTGGCGTCCCAAGTTGGCGCTGGCTGTAAGCACGCATCACAATTTCCGCAGGCTTCTGGCGATTCTTCACCAAAATAATGGAGTAACGCATGACGCCGGCAACTGTTGATTTCGCAGAGACCCAGCATGGCGTCTAGCTTGTGACGTTCAATACGTTTGAACTGTTCGTTACCGTCGCTTTGATCGAGCATCTGCTGCAGTTTGATGACATCTTGGAGACCGTAAACCATCCACGCGGTTGATGGATTACCATCGCGTCCGGCGCGGCCGGTTTCTTGATAATAGGCTTCCAGGCTCTTGGGTAAATCCAGGTGGGCAACAAAGCGCACGTCGGGCTTATCAATACCCATACCGAAGGCAATGGTTGCTACCATAATAATGCCGTCTTCACGCAGAAACCGCTGCTGGTGATGCGCCCGCAATGTTGCGGGTAAGCCTGCGTGGTAAGGCAGGGCGTCAAATCCTTGCTGGCATAACCACTCCGCTGTTGCTTCAACTTTTTTGCGCGAAAGACAATAAATCACGCCGCTTTCGCCATCGTGTTCATTTTTAATAAAGCGCAGGAGCTGCTGTTTCGTGTTCTGTTTGGTGGTGATGCGGTACTGGATATTAGGGCGGTCAAAGCTGGCGATATAGGTATTTGCCTGCTGTAAATGTAAGCGCTCGACAATTTCGTCGCGTGTGCGTTGGTCGGCGGTCGCTGTTAGCGCAATGCGGGGGACGTCGGGAAACGCCTCTTTCAGAATGCCCAAGCTGAGGTAGTCAGCGCGAAAATCATGCCCCCATTGCGAGACACAATGGGCTTCGTCAATAGCGAATAGGGCGATATGGCACTGTTTCAATAGTGCTAACGTTTTTTCATTTTTGAGGCGTTCAGGAGCAAGGTAAAGCAGCTTGATCTGGCCTTGCCATATTTGTTGCTCAATGGCGCGCTGCGCATTGAAATCGAGGGTGGAATTTAAGAAGGCAGCGGGAATGCCTAACTGCTGTAGAGCATCGACTTGATCTTGCATCAACGCAATTAGCGGCGATACAACTACGGCTATGCCGGTGCGCGCCAAGGCGGGAATTTGATAACACAGCGACTTGCCGCCGCCGGTTGGCATTAATACGAGGCAATCCTGGCCGTCAATCAACGCATTGACGATAGATTCCTGTTCGCCCCGAAACGCCGGGTAGCCGAATGTTTGCTGTAGTATGGCCTGTGCGGCGGGTGTTTCAGACATGTTGAGTAGCAGCAGTAGAGGCCTTCATGGCCGGTGTTTTTAGGTTTTACGTCGTGTAAACGCGCCGCATCATACCGCTATTCTACTGATTGTTTAAGTGGCGGTATTTTGATGGATCTTCAGGCCGGTTTTTCATGGCTGCACTGCCAGCATATTTCGAAACTATCGTCATTTTTTTCGTCGCACTCCGGGCACTGCCATTGGCTGTGTTCAGCCGGGTCAGTGATGATCGACAATACCTCGATAGCGCGTTGTTCATCAGCGTCATTGAGAACCCACAGTTCAGGCCAGCAATCGATGGATGCTATTTCGCCAACGCTAAAGGTAGAGAATTCGTGCTGTACCTTACAGGGAACTTCAGCGCCTTCGAGCAATTCTTTGGCGCGGTTGACTAGGGCGAGATTAGAGTGGGTGTAAACCTGTTTCATAAATCATCCTTGCTCATTGAGAGCGCTGAAGCACGTTGACTGTTCTACCAGTGTATCAAGCAGATCATCAGAATGCTGTTGATGTGACTCAATATCTGATAACGAATTCGATACCGTTTAATGACGATCATCGAAAAGTCCGTTAAATCCTCGGTAAAACTGGGACTGTGGCCTAGCCTCAATGTTGAATATGATGAATCACCCTGCAAGGAGCGCACATGGGTAGTTTCAAAGAGTTTGCGGTTTCGCTGGCATTTTTGGCGGTAACTGGGGCGATGGGAGGGATTGCTCTGGCGCGATGGTATGAGTGGATGATTATTGTTGGCTGATGGAGCAAACGGCTATGAAACGTGGCGTGGTTGCTTTGAAACACACAGACATTCAGTATAAACCGTGAACGTCTGTGTTTTGTCTGGCTTCAACCACTTATTTGGGGATAATCTCAGACACAATATAGTTATCTGAGTAACGGTCGGTGTTGCTGAATATAATTTGTCCTTGCCCGTCATAAGTCGCTTTCTGGCGCACGGTATCGCCGCCTTTGTAGCTATAGGGGGCCCATTTTTTACGGTTTTTATACACCTCCCAAGTATCCGGTTCACCCAAGCGATTTTTTACTTCCTCCAGAGTCATGCCGCGGGCGATATCTGAAAAAGTCCCTTCTCCATGTTTCACGGTTGATTTCGCAGCCGGTGCAATCTTTTCCGCCATTCCACGTTGATACTGTTCGCCTTCCGGTTCTTTTAAGGTTTTGTAGGCTTTTTGGGCGTACTTCCTTAGCTTTTTCGGGGCATCACTTTCGGCGATTTGTTTCAGCATTGTGTAGTAGCGGCGGTTGCCTGATTGGGACAGCGCTTTAGTGGCCCATGCTAAACCGTCGATATCATGTTTTGTTGCTGCAGGTGCCCGTAGGATTAATTGTTCTGCCAGCTGGTCCAATACTTGTTGGTGATCTTCTTGATATTTATACATGTACTTTGAGGCTTCTTTGATACCTCGCACGCCTTGTTCATTGATCAATTGAACGTAGCGTTGTTCTTCCGCGTCCAGTGCGAAAGCTTGGGTGCAGATTAGCAATAAGGTAACAGTAGTGATGTGTAGTCGTTTCATAGAACCCCCGTAGTTCGAACAGTCTCACTATGCTCAGTAGCGGCAATTGAGCGGGCGATATTAAACAACAAGTGCGTATAGAAAGCTTGCACCGTATGGGGGAAAGCGACCGATATTGTTATTCACAATGTGATAACGAATGTGTTCTGTGGGCCTTCGTTCCTGCCATGGGCAACTATACTCTGCGGTGATGGGGAATTCGGCACGATTGAGGCAATGCGCCAGTAAGGGAATGACTATGCACCGGAAGTTCTGTTTGTCTGCGCTGGCAATAACTATCGCGTTAGGTTTGCTGGCATGCTCTGACCAGGATTCACGCACCGCGCTAGGCACCTTGGAACGCGATAGAGTGGCGCTAACCGCGACAGCCAATGAACTCGTGATCGCTTTACCGGTTGCTGAAGGCCAGTGGGTGCAAGCCGGGCAGCTACTCGTGCAGTTGGATCCTCGTCAGCAGTCGGCGCAGGTGGATAACGCCAGTGGGCAGCTCGGCCAAGCGCAAGCCAACATGACTAAATTAATTAACGGGGCGCGTATTGAAGATGTTGAAGCAGCGCGGGCACGTTTCGCCAATGCTGAAGCCGCTGAAGCGCTTGCGCGGATTGAATATCAGCGCATTAAGCCATTGGCAGATCAACAGTTGGCCTCCAAAAACGACAGAGACCAAGCATTGGCCCGACTCGATGAAGCCTCCGCGAATCGTGAAAACTTCAGACAACAATTGCTCGAACTCGTCAACGGCACTCGAATAGAGGATCTGGAACAAGGCGCGGCTGAAGTCGCGGCGGCGCGTGCTAACGTAAACTTACAAAGCGTCATCCTCGATAAGCTATCTGTATTCGCTACCCGCGATGGTTGGCTGGATACCTTGCCCTGGAACTTGGGTGAGCGAGTAACTACAGGCAGCCCCGTCGCGATTCTTTTGGCAGGAGGGCCTTACGCGCGTATCTATGTGCCAGAGCCGTTGCGCGCTGAAGTTAGCATCGGCGACATGCTACCTGTGCATGTTGATGGGGTTGCCAAGACGTTTACTGGGCGATTGGCGTGGATATCAACAGAACCTGCATTTACGCCTTATTTTGCATTAAATCGCGAAGAACGAACGCGGCTGGTCTATCTGGCAGAAGTACGGCTCGGTGATGATGCCCGTGCGTTACCGAGTGGCGTACCTGTTCAGGTTATACTGCCTGAGTCAAGCAAGATGGTGTCGCAGTCGAACAATACGTCTAGCGAGCCTTCGCGATGATGGATACAACCAACGATCTGGCGATTGAAACTTGCCAGCTAACTCGGCGATTCGGCAAGTTTACCGCCGTAGACAAACTCGATTTACAGATTCCCAAAGGTTGTATTTATGGCTTTTTAGGGCCTAACGGCTGTGGTAAATCCACAACGATACGGATGTTGTTGGGGTTGCTGGAGCCAACGGAGGGTGCTGCAACTGTGCTGGGATTGTCGTTGCCAACTCAGGCTGAAGCGCTACGTACGCATGTTGGTTACATGACGCAGACATTCTCTCTCTACACCGAGCTAACGGTATCTGAAAACCTCAAATTCGTTGCCAATGTTTATGGCCTTAATCATCGCCAACAAAAAACGCGTCTTGAAGAGCTTTTGAGTATTTATGATTTGAACGCCAAGGCTCACGAACAAGCAGGAAGCCTGAGCGGTGGCCAGCGCCAACGACTGGCGCTAGCTGCGGCAACATTGCATAAACCCCAATTGCTGTTTTTGGATGAGCCGACCTCGGCGGTTGACCCTGAAAACCGGCGCAGCTTCTGGGAGCAGCTGTTTGATCTGTCCGATGCGGGTACAACGATACTGGTATCGACGCATTATATGGATGAAGCGGAGCGTTGCGTTAGCTTGGCGATACTGGAGGCCGGTGTTTTGCGTGCCGAAGGGTCACCGCAGAAATTGATGCATGACTTGCAGGCTAACGTAATTGAAATAGACGGCACCGATTTGCGCCAGTTGAAACAGCATCTGTTGTGCCTTGATGATGTGATCTCTGCTGCTCAACAGGGCATCCGCTTGCGTGTATTGGTAAACAACCGAATTCAGGATCCCATCACTTGGCTGCGGCAGCAGTCAGCGTTGGTGGGTGGTCAAAAACGGCATTTGACGCGGGTGCATGCCAGTCTTGAAGATGTGTTTGTGAATTGTACCGGTGCTGTTGCGGCAACACAGGTGCGCGCATGAAGTCTCTGTGGCGAATCAAAGCGATTATTTTCAAGGAATTAGTGCAGTTGCGACGGGATCACATGACGTTTGCGATGATTGTGATGATTCCGATCGTGCAATTGGTGTTGTTTGGTTATGCGATCAACACGAATATTCGGCATGTTCCTGCGGGGATTATTGATTTAAGCCAAACCGAACTGAGTCGGCGTATTGTTGAAACCGTTAAGGCGACGCAGATTGTTGATTTTGTTGAAAGCTATCACAGTGTCGCAGAGGGTGAAATAGCCATTACTCGCGGTGATGTGAAAGCCGTATTAATTATTCCCGCCGATTTGAACCAGCGTTATCAGCAGTATCAGGCATGGCAGAATGGCCAGTACCCGCCGCAGCACCGCGATACGCAGCGTGAGTTTGCACAGTGGATTGCTGATGGCACCGACATTACCGTCGCCAATGTGATCAAAAGTCTGCGTAATCTACCAGTATTGCCGCTGCCCAAAGACAGCGCAGATAACAGAACCCCGAACCGTTTTCAGGTTGTGCTGTATTTCAATCCGGAACAGCGCACACCGGTGCATATCGTGCCTGGGCTGGTCGCGGTTATATTGAACATGACAATGGTGATGTTTACATCATCCGCCATTGTGCGTGAGCGTGAGCGTGGCAATTTAGAATTCTTGATAGCGACGCCGGTGCGACCGATGGAGCTCATGATTGGCAAGATCTTCCCATACCTGTTTGTCGGTTTGCTGCAAATGGGGCTGATATTGGGGGTTGGTTATTTGCTGTTCGACGTACCTATGATCGGCAGTGTCTGGGTGTTGTTATCCACAACCTTACTCTTTGTTTTATCCGCATTAACGCTAGGGTTATTCATTTCGACGGTGGCCAAAACGCAGCGGCAATCGATGCAAATGACAATTTTCGTGATGCTACCGTCCATTCTACTGTCAGGTTTTATGTTTCCTTACGTCAGTATGCCAAAGCCGGCACAGTGGATCGCCGAAATCCTACCGGTGACACACTTCGTTCGTATGGTGCGCGGGGTCGTGCTGAAAGATGCCGGATGGAGTGATTTTACCAGCGACGCCCTGTGGCTGGTTGGATTTATGGTGGTTATGCTCGCTATTAGCATGGCACGGTTTAAAAAGCGCCTCGATTAACTCGTTTGTTGGCCGCTCGTTTTAATCTTTCTCCAAGTTGCTTTTAAATCGTCAGGCATATGTGCGTACAATGGCTGCAGTTGTCTTTTGAAGGAATTACCACTGTGAAACAATTAAATGGCCTGGATGGCGTAATGATGCTTGGGGATATGTTTAATTTCCCGCTGCATATTGGTGCTTTGTTTGTCTACGATCCGTCAACAGCCGCGCCGGGCAGCTTCGGTTTTGATGCAGCAAAATCATTGCTCAGCGATATCATCGAGCACCAATTGCCGATCCTTAAATGCAAATCCCAGGCTCTCGCATTTGGGGTAGATAACCCTTACTGGGTAACCGATGATAATTTTTCTTTGAGTCATCATTTGGAGCGTGTTGCTCTGCCTAAGCCTCATGATTGGCAGCAGGTTTACGCGCTGGCTGAAACTTTTCATGCGCGACCACTTCCGATGGATAAACCGCTGTGGGAGGCCATGTATATTGAAGGGCTTGATGGCTTGGAAGGCCACCCTGAAGGCTGTGTCGGTTTGCTGATCAAGCTTCATCATGCGGTTGCGGATGGTAAAACGGCCATGCGTCTATTTACGTCATTGCATACGCTATCAGCGAATACCGATGCGGAACGTTTGATCGAAGAAATGCCCGATCAACAAGATCATTACCAGCAGCCAAGCTTTGTGTCGCGCTATTATCGCGCCTACTGGCATAACCTTGCTCGGCCATTGAAAATGACCGCCAGCTTAACGGNAATAGTACCCAAGTTGCTGCGCAGTGATGGTAAAAAAGACGCCGAGGAGACTGTGGAAAAAACAACCGGAGGTATTCCGGCAACCGTATTGAATACTGTTCCCGATAATGAGCGTGTTATTGGGCATATTGGATTAGACAGCAAAGCGGTGCGTAAACTGGCTAAGAAAACCGATGCCACCATCAATGACATCGCCTTGTGTGTTATTGCCGGAGCAATGCGTGAATGGATGTTGGATAACGATTGTTTGCCCGAACAAAGCTTGGTGGCTGGCATTCCGATCGATACCCGTAAGGAAAACGCCAATCATGAGATTGGTAATCAGTTTAACTTTGCCTTTGTTCGTCTCTACAGCCAGATTGAATCGCCGAAACATCGTTTGCAGGCGATTTCAGGTGCTGCGAGTGAGAGTAAATCGGGGAGTCGTAAGCTTGGGCCAAAAGCGTTTTTATCGGTCATCGACAATATCTACCCTGCATTACTGAAATGGGGGGCGACACGCCTGGTTGAAAATGGTGTGCTGAATAAACTACCGCCCATCGTCAACACCGTGGCATCCAACGTGCCTGGTTTGCAGGCGCCGGTCTATTTTTGTGGTGCACGCTTAGTGGATTACATCGGGTTAGGGTTTCTTGCGCCCACCATGACGTTATTCCATGTTATTTCGAGTACTGAAGACCGCATTAATATCAGCTTTGTGGGTTGTCCTTCGACGTTGCCAAATCATGATGCTTATCGACAGGCACTACAAAATAGCTTTGACGCCTTAGAGGGCGATGTTGCCAGCAACGGTTAATGCTGGCGCGTCGCCGATGTTTCGGCTTGGTCGAGGTGTTTACTGAGACTGATCGCGCCACGAATGGCAACCAGTCCGTATCCAGTTGCCTGATCATTCGGGTAGTGGTGTTTTAGTGCAGATGTTACGGCAGGCGCCAGATTTGTGCCGTGGCAAGTTAAGCAAACGCCTCCGGTGACTTGGGCTTGCATAAAGCGGTAGTCGCCGTCATCGATGATGTCTGCATTCAATGCCTTGGCTGCTTCACCGCTTTTGAGGCGTTTTTCGAAATCCAATAGTTGTGTTTTTTCCCACTGATCGGGTGTGGCTGCAGGATTGCGCGCTTTCAAACTGACCCTTTTGATTGCCCAACCACTGTCTTTCGACAGCTGTTGGGTAATCTGCGGGGCGACGTCAGCGCAGACTTCAATCGCATTGACCGGGCCGCCTTTTTGCAAAGCGGCTTTCAACTGTGGTTTCAACTGCGATACAAATTGCTGCGTCAGTGACTTGGCTTGTTCACGCAAGTGATTGATGTTGTTTGGCTCTGCCGCTGATATTGCGGTGTCGTGTGCCAGTGCGCCCGCACTGGCAAAAGCGAGTAAGACAGGTAGGTATCTGGNTCTCATAATGCGATCTCTTGGGGCCGATGAATAGCAGCTTATCGGCTAATGCCTAGCGCGCATAGCGACTGGATCAGGAACGCAGCTGTTGTGCCAGTTTTGTTGCTTGTTTGGCCGCTAATGCATAGATCGATAGCTGCGGATTGGTACCTATGCTGGTCGGAAATACGGAGCCATCAATCACGGAGAGTTGATCCAAATGGTGGTAGCGGCAATCGCTGTTAACCACACTCGTTGTTGGGTCTTCTCCCATGCCACAGCCCCCCATCAAATGTGCGCTGCCAATCAACACGTCGTATTCTCGGTAAGTGAGTTGCTCAATTTCTTTGAGCATATCTGCAAAGCTGGATTGCCAGCTGGCATTGGCATGGGCCAGTTTGACGCGTTTGGCACCGGCAGCAAACTGGATTTCGGCCATGCTGCGATGCGCGCGTTTAATTCCATCCCAGATATAATCTGTGATGGAGTAATCGAGTAGTGGTGTGCCCTCGTCACTCAGCTCGACATTGCCGCCCTGGCTTTGTGGATGAAAGCCATCACGCAATAGCGCAAGAACACTCTGCAGATGCGGTAACTGGCTCATTGCTTCATAGTGCGCTTGGCCATCACCGCAGAGCAGTGCCGCAGTAAACCCCGGATGCAGTGGCGGAACCTCAAGCTTATAACCCATCGGGCCGCTGACGCCTTGTTTCCAGATGAAGTGGTCTGTGTAGATGGATTGCGGCGCGCCATAATAGGGGGCGATGGTTTCATCAAACTGGGCAAAGCTGAAGGGCGTCGGGTGGATAAACGTGCGTTTGCCGATGCGTGTGTGTGGGTCAGGCAATTGCGACCGTAAAAGCAGGCCAGGGCCGTTGATAGCGCCAGCAGCGACGATGGTATGCCGAGCAGTGATTGTAAACGTGTTTGATGCAGCCGTTGCATGAACCTTGGCGCCGGCCGCTTTGTTGCCATCGCTAGTTAAGGTTTCGGCGCGGGCATTGAAGATCAGCTGGGCACCATGATTCAAGGCATCAGGAATCGTGGTGATCAACATGGATTGTTTAGCATTGGTTGGACACCCCATGCCACAGTACCCCAGATTCCAGCAGCCTTTGACATTTCGTGGAATGGGCTCGGCTTCGATGCCAAGTTTTTCGCAACCCTGCTGAAGGGCATTGTTGTTGGCATTGGCTAACAACCATGGGCTGATACCGAGTTGTTCTTCGATTTTCTCAAACCACGGGGCAAGCGCTGCCTCATCAAGCCCTTTTACGCCAAATTCGCTGGCCCAGTATTCCAGCGTCTTTTGTGGTGTGCGAAATGCTGAAGTCCAGTTAATCACAGTAGTGCCGCCGACGCAGCGACCTTGTAGCAGGCTGATGGTTTGATCTTTGGTCATGCGTGCGCCGGCTTCCTGATAAAGATCATGATAAGCCTGGTTTTCCTGCATTCGAAAATCGGAGACCGTTTTTAGAGGGCCTTCCTCGAGAATAACAACCTTGAAGCCTGCCTGACTCAATATGCCCGCACTGATGCCGCCGCCAGCGCCACTGCCAATGATAAGAACATCGGCGTCGATCTTGGTGTCAGGGGTGAGTGTGTTTGCATCGGTGACTAACCAATCTGGATTTTCGGCATAGATGTCTTTGATGCCTGTGATGGTCGGTAATGTCATTTGCTAGCTCCGACGATTGCGTTGGGGCCTGGGTAGCCGGTATGGGATGTACGACTGAGGCTGCTGTACCAATTGATTTGGGTCATTCGTGTTATCGCAAGATAGGCTTTACGCTTCAAGCCGAGTGACGAATCGCGCCAGGACCCGAGTATTTGTGTAATGTCCGTCTGAGAAAGCGCAGTCAAGGCGCGGGGGGAGCCGGTTAATACCCAACGTGCCGGTAACATTGCCAAGAGATTAAACAGTAACATCAGCTCTTTCTGGGCAAATGGTGATAACCGGTTGGCCATGGCATCAAAATCGACGAGACTGCTCTGAATTTGTGTTTCGCGGTTGCTTGGTGTTTGATCGGGCGCTGCGTCCGTCGGCGGTAAGCCGATAATGGCTGGGGTAAGAGCACTCAGTGTGACGAGATCTTGGGGGCGTAGAATCAGGAACCCGGCAGCAGCTTGTTGCGCGCTGCAGCCTGTTTGTGTCGCTACCAGCCCGCTACTGAGAAGCGTTGCACATGAAAGCATGCCAACTTTAAGAACAGTACGACGCCGAATCAGAATGCCAACGTCAGCGCTATTAGTAGGTGTAGTTTTTTTCATGAGCGATCACAGCGACACAGCCGGCCGGTTGTTGAAATCTATCGACAAGACTACATCAATTGCCGCCAGAACCAAATTGGCAGGAGCGATGCTTTTGATCGTGGTCGGCCTATTGCATCCCATCGGGGTAGGGCGTTTCTTCCAGAAACCCAATACTCCAAAACGAGCTTGCTAGAAAACCCGCAGCGGCAAATGGGGCTGCAATTTCCAAAATTAGGATGGCGGCAAGAAAGTACAACCAATANTCCCGAACGATTTTAAGGCGTGCTTGGTAGGGCTTTAAAAAACGGCGACGGTGCGGACAGCAGGCATCAGGCAAATGTGATATGCCGGTATTATATTGCCAAAAATCGAAAAAACGGCGAGCCAGGCTTTTGTGTTGCGAAGTCATCCGGTTGTTCTCATGTTTGGAGGGCGTCTCGCAAGTATAGGAAAGCTTCTCGGCAGTGAACCCGAGAGGTAACATTTTCTGACCGACGTTGGATAAACGTGCGGGTATTGGTTATGTTTGCCAGCAGATAAATGGTTAGGAATTCGTCAATATGCAACTGCAATGGCTTCTCTCTTCGGCACTAATACTGATGATGTTCGCCATGGGGCTAGGTCTTCGATGGCAGGATTTTACGCGCCTGATGCGGCAGCCGCGTATTACATTGGCGAGTTTAGCGGCTCAAGTGCTATTGCTGCCCTTGCTTGCAATCGCGGTAGCCCTAGGGTTTGGTTTGGGAGCTGCGGCAGCAGCAGGATTACTGCTGGTTGCTCTTTGCCCGAGTGGTTCAACCTCGAATTTTTTTACTCGCCTCGGGCAAGGAAATACAGCGCTTTCAGTGAGCTTAACTGCGATCAATAGTTTGGTCAGTGTGGTGACGATTCCGATTGTGTTTTTGAGTGTCGCCCCATTGCTGGGTTATCAAGGCTCAGGCGTGACCTTGTCATTTTTTTCGACAGTCGAAGATATCGCATTGCATACCTTGCTGCCTGTGGCCGTGGGTATGCTACTGCGCGGTTTGGCACCGGGTTTCAGTCGTCGCATCGAAACCGGCGTTGTTAGTCTGTCGAGTGGGGTATTTTTTATCGTTGTTGCGATTTTGTGGTATCAAAACTGGGGAAATATTGTGCGTTCGTTCGCCACCACGGGTGTTGCAACCATGGTTCTACTGGGTTTAGCAATGGCAAGTGGGTGGTTTGCTGGGCGAATTATTAAAGCGTCTCAGCGGGATAAGTTTACGATGATGATTGAGGTGGGCATTCAAAATGGCGCATTGGCGTTTTTTATTGCTGTCAATCTGATGAAAGACCCGACGCTTGTCGGTGCTCCCACTGTTTATACCGTTGCTATGGTGTTGGCTGCGATTCCAGCCGTGCTTGTGAGGCGTTTTCTTTAGGCCCGCAAAAGACGCTACTCAGCGCGATCTTCAGGTTGCTCTTCGCCGGTGGGTAGCCAACCAAATACCGCCATGCAGGTTGTTGCGACATCCGTCATCTCATAGGTAAAGTGCATGGATTCAGCCGACTGATCAACGCAAAACACCAGCCGTTCGGCATAGGGCTTAAGCGCATCCACAGAGCCTTCGTCATGCACCGCAGCAACTGCGACGGGGCTCCTTCTCAGCCAATCGGCTGCGGTTGCAAGTTTGTTGGCATAGTTACCTGATAACCACCCGAGCTTGCTGGTATCGGTTAACACCGGCTGTTTGTGCCAGGGCTTTTCTTTAATCCAACGTGTTTCTAATGCCTGTGTGTTTGTGATCAGGCTAACGGCAGATAGAAGCATGCAGGTGCGTATCGACATTTTCATCAATGATTATCTGGTAACGACAAACAATTTGCATCTTACGTAAAGGCAACAAGAAGGCCAATAGGCTTGGCGTTATAAACTATTTTTCGGTTTCCACGAAGTCAAAATTTTCAACTAGTCTTAGAAAATCAAGCGGGGTTCCGCAGGGTTGCTAACAGTTTGAAGGATTATCGGGCAAACCAATGACGACTATTCAGGGGATTGTGGCACATACACATCATCGTGTTGCTAAGCATTTGGTGGAATTACTTCATCACACGAGTTGGTGCGTTAGCCTACAGACAAGAAAGCCAATTAGAGCGCATGCTAATCGGCTAATTCAGCGTAAAAACAGGCTTTGCTGGCTGTCTTTGCTCTTTGTTCTTATGCCTGTTCAGTTGCAGGCAAGCGAAGAAGAAGCATTTAACGCACAGAATTTAGCCATCGAGTTGATCAATCGATATCCTGAGTATCCGGTTGTTCGCGGCTTAACTGCTGAGAAAACAGCGCAAATTAAACGCGGCGAGTATATTGCGCAACTGGGTGATTGTATCGCCTGCCATACCGCCAAAGAATCGAACGCGATTCCATTTTCTGGCGGACTGCCGATTCCCACACCTTTTGGCACGTTTTATACCCCGAACATTACGCCAGACAAGCAAACTGGTATCGGTCAATGGCGGTTTGAAGAATTCCGCGATGCTATGCGCTATGGCATCGACGTGCACGGCCGCAACTACTTTCCTGCTTTTCCTTATGTCTATTTTACGCAAGTCTCGAACGACGACTTGCGTGATCTGTGGGCTTATTTGCAGGTGATCCCTCAAGTATCCCGATTAGATCAAGGCGATACCTTGCCGTTTCCAATCAATGTTCGGCTTTTTCAAAGCGTTTGGAAGAAGCTGTACTTTAGATCGATGGTAGGTGGCTACCAATATGACGACAATCAATCCGAACGTTGGAATCGAGGGCGTTATATTGTCGAGGGGCTCGGCCATTGCGCAATGTGCCACAGCCCACTGAATGTGCTCGGTGCAGAGAAAGCGAAATATCATCTGACGGGTGCATTTGTTGAAGGTTATTGGGCACCGGATATTACGCGTCGAGGGTTGGGCAAGATTCCACACTTCGAAGTGGCGGATGTATTTATTGAAGGCAAGTTGATCAATAACGCGGGCGATGTGCGTGGGCCGATGGAAGAAGCAAACCATGACAGCCTGCGTTATCTGACGAAAGATGATCAGGATGCGATTGTTGATTATCTGATGTCGGTGGTGAGCGATGACCCAAGACCTGTCGGTCATTACAAAGCCTCTCAGAATACGCTGGCTAGTGGTCATCAAGTGTTCGAAAACGTCTGTTCAATCTGTCATGTGAATGGCGAAACCGGCGCGCCTAAAATTGGCGATGAAGCGACCTGGGAATACCGGCTCACCAATAAAGGTTTAAACGCGTTGTATCGCCACGTTATTGATGGCTACAACAACATGCCTGCACGTGGCGCGTGTGAAAGTTGCACGGATCAACAGATCCGTAATGCGGTTGATTATGTGCTGTATCACAGCTTTGGCCCAAGCTACTGGGAAGAATTCAAACACCCGACTAAACGCAGCCGCCCGCAACGCACGAGTGTTGCGGTTGGAAAAACGGCGTATGAGGATCATTGTGCTTCGTGTCATGACAGTGGCAAAGATGATGCGCCGAAGATTGGCGACATCGATGCCTGGAAGCCCATTCTTGAAAAAAATATGGAAGTTCTGATTAGCCACACAATGCATGGATATAAATCGATGCCTGCCAATGGCGGATGTGAAACCTGCACCAAATCAGAAATTATCGCAGCAGTGAAGTATCTGGTACAGAACAGCCAAGAAGGCAAAGACTTCGATCTTTGGTGATGGCATTCAATTGCATTAAATGGGTATATACGGCAAACATGGATAGTCTTGTGAACAATTATAAAATCCGTCGCTGCTTGGCCGCCGGGCTGCTGTTATTGGCAGGTTTACCCGCAAGAGCCGAATGGCAGCTGAATATGACTCCGGGCGTCACGCCGATCAGCCGGGATGTTTTTGATTTACATATGATCATCATGGGCTTTTGCCTAGTGATTGCGATCATCGTCTACGGCGCCTTGATCTACTCAATGTTCAAGTTCAGGCACTCCAAATACAAAGGCGACGTCGGTGACACGCATGAGCATCTTTGGCTTGAGATAGTGTGGACGGTCATTCCGTTTTTTATTCTCGCCGGTATGGCGTGGCCTGCAACCAACGTGCTGATACGCATGAACGATTTCAGTGAGGCGGATGTGACGGTCAAGGTCACAGGGTCGCAATGGAAGTGGCAGTACGAGTACCTAGATCAAAACATATCTTTCTTCAGCCGGCTCAAAACACCACTGGATCAAATCTACAATCAAGGGCCAAAAACTGAATGGTATCTGCTGGAAGTAGACAACCCCGTGGTGCTGCCGATCAACCAAAAAGTGCGTTTTTTGGTGACATCAACAGACGTTATTCATAGCTGGTGGGTGCCGGCGTTTAGCGTCAAGCGTGATGCGATTCCCGGATTTTTGCATGAGGCTGTGGCTTATATTGAAGAGCCAGGTACCTATCGTGGTCAATGTGCGGAGCTGTGTGGCGTTAATCACGGCTTTATGCCGATCGTGGTACAAGCAGTTAGCCAGCCAGAATTTGATAGTTGGGTGGCAAAACATGAAGGGCAGTACAAATACGAACAGGCGGTCAGTGACTGGAACATGATGACTGCGTTGGAGCGAGGTAAACAAGTCTACGAACAGAATTGTGCAGGGTGCCATGGCTTTAATGGTGAGGGCATTGGCAAGTTATTTCCGGCACTTAAAGGGAGCTCCGTTGCCGTTGGTGGTAACCCTGATGAACATATTGATCTTGTGTTAAGAGGGGTAAAAGGTTCGGCGATGCAATCGTACGCGAACCAACTGACAGATGCCGATATGGCAGCGGTTATTACTTACGAACGGAATGCCTGGGAAAACAATACCGGTGACTTAGTGACGCCGGATCAGGTGAAAAAGAGACGTCAGGCGATACAGGTAGTGCAGAAATGACCACGGAAATGCAGGCGCAAGATCCTCACAACACTGATCATCACCACCATGACCACGGCTCTGGTGTACTCGCGTATATCAAGCGTTGGGTATTTACGACAAACCATAAGGATATCGGCACACTTTATCTGTGGTTCGCCATGGGCACATTTATTTTTGCTGGGATTCAGGCGTTGATCATTCGCACTGAGTTATTCGCCCCGGGTCTGGTTCTGGTTGATCCGAATCTGTATAACACACTGACGACCATGCATGGCCTGATCATGATTTTTGGATTTTTAATGCCAGCAGGTGTCGGGCTTGCAAACTGGCAGATTCCGATGATGATTGGCGCACCCGATATGGCCTTGCCGCGTTTGAATAATCTAAGCTTTTGGATTTTGCCTTTCGCGTTTTTACTGATGGCGAGTACGTTTGCCATGGATGGCGGCGGTCCGAATTTCGGATGGACATTCTATGCGCCGCTTTCTACGACCTATGCGCCACCAAGTACAGACTTCTTCATTTTCTCCATCCATATGTTGGGTATCTCTTCAATACTGGGTGCATTGAATATTGTCGTAACGATTTGGACACTGCGTGCGCCAGGCATGACGTGGTACAAGCTACCTATGTTTGCATGGACGTGGCTGATTACGGCATTTCTGCTGCTGGCTATCATGCCGGTTCTTGCTGGAGCAGTAACGATGATGCTGTTTGATCGGAATTTTGGCACCAGCTTTTTTGATGCGGCTGGCGGCGGTGATCCGGTGCTATTCCAGCATTTATTCTGGTTTTTTGGTCACCCAGAGGTGTATGTACTGATTTTGCCGGCGTTTGGTATTGTTTCGAGCGTTATCCCAACCTTCGCACGCAAGAAACTCTTCGGCTATCACAATATGGTTCATGCGACGATTGCCATTGCCTTGTTGTCGTACATCGTTTGGGCGCATCATATGTTTACTGCCGGAATGCCGCTTTCTGCAGAGCTTTTCTTTATGTATACGACCATGTTGATTGCTGTGCCGACAGGTGTGAAAATTTTCAACTGGGTCGCGACAATATGGCGCGGGTCACTCAGCTTTGAAGCCCCGATGCTATTCTCACTGGCGTTTATTTTTCTGTTTACCTTCGGCGGTTTCACTGGGTTGATGTTGGCGATTGCGCCGGCTGATTTCCAATATCAGGATACTTACTTTGTGGTGGGCCACTTTCACTATGTGTTGGTACCAGGTTCGGTTTTCGCGTTGACGGCCGGTATTTATTATTGGTTGCCCAAGTGGTGCGGGCGTATGTACAACGAAGTAATGGCAAAGTGGCATTTTTGGCTCAGTGCGATCTTCGTTAATGTGACGTTCTTTCCGATGCACTTTGTTGGGTTGGCAGGCATGCCGCGGCGGATCCCGGATTACGCATTGATGTTTACGGATTTTAACGCATTGATGACTGTCGGTGCTTTTTTCTTCGGCTTTGCCCAGTTGTTGTTCTTCTATAATGTTATCTGGACGATTCGTAAGGGCAAACGTGTTGATAATCAGGTTTGGGACGGCGCCGAGGGCTTGGAATGGACGCTGCCTTCCCCACCGCCTTATCACAGTTTTCAAGTTCCACCCGAAGTGAAATAAGGGGTGGATATGGAACAGACAACGACGATCGAAAAGCGCAAATCTCGGGTGCTAGCATGGCTGCTGCTGGGTGTTGTTTTTATGTTTGCCTTTGCGTTTGCATTGGTTCCACTTTACGACACCTTGTGCCAGGCGTTGGGTATTAACGGCAAAATTGCAGACGGCCCACAGCAAATGCAATCGTCATCGGTTGTGGCGGTGAACCCAGTAAACTTGCAAATGGTGGTAACCAACAACGGCATAGACTGGACGTTTTTTACGGAACAACCCTCAATGAGCGTTGAGCCGGGCAAGGAATATCACATCGACTTTCATGCGACTAATCACGGCGATCAGTCGCAGACGATCCAGGCGATTGCGAATGTAACGCCGACGGAACTGGCGCAGTACGTTATCAAAATGGAATGTTTTTGTTTCACTGAGCAAACGTTAGGTGCCGGCGAATCTGCAGTATTGCCTTTGGTTTTGTCGATATCGCCGGATATACCAGAAGCGTATTCGACGCTGACACTTTCTTACACATTGTATGAGCGTTAGACAGGGGTGACATACATGCAGAATCATGATGCAGATGCGCAACCACGTTACTACGTGCCTGAACCCAGCCATTGGCCTATTGTTGCCAGTGTCGGGTTATTCTGCTTTTTTGTGGGCTTGGGTAACTGGTTACATTACAAATGGTATGGCCCATACATATTTTTTGTTGGGTTTTTGATCATTGTGATGATGATGTTTGGTTGGTTTGCCAAAGTAATCACCGAGAACAAAAATGGTGCTTATCAAGGATTAGAAGGCACGGCGTTTCGACGTGGAATGATTTGGTTTATAACCTCAGAAGTCTTCTTTTTTAGTACATTTTTTGGTTCTCTGTTTTTCACACGTATCTGGAGTATCCCTCTGCTTGGCGGGGATATTTATCCGCTAACGAATATTCTGATCTGGCCGGATTTTTCTGCCGTCTGGCCACTGATCAGCAACCCAGATAACACGCAGTTTCTTGGTGCTAAAGAGGCTGCTTCGCCATCAGGGATTCCTGTTTTGAATACGTTATTGCTACTGTCCAGTGGCGGCACGATTACGATGGCGCACCATGCGCTCAAACACAACAAACGTAAGGCGTTGCTGTTTTGGATGGTGCTTACCATTCTGCTGGGGGCAACGTTTCTTGGTTGTCAGGCATTTGAGTATTATGAAAGTTATACTGAGCGCGGTTTAACGCTCAATTCGGGTGTTTATGGCAGTATGTTCTTCTTATTGACGGGCTTTCACGGAGCGCACGTTACCATCGGCGTGACGATGCTAACGGTGATTTTGGTGAGGTGTGCTTTGGGCCATTTTACCCCTGAGCGTCATTTTGCGTTTCAAGGCGTTGCCTGGTATTGGCACTTTGTTGATGTTGTTTGGATTATGTTGTTCTTTTTTGTGTACTGGTTCTGAGCGGCTATTTAGCCGCTAATGCTCTGCTAGCTTACGTTACCGGCAGCACCGATAGATCGCCGCGACCAGCTGTGATTGACTATGATGGCCGGTTTTTGAAAACGCAGACTTTAAATTACTTCTCACCGTACTTTCCTGGCGATTGAGCTTGTTGGCGATATCTTTGATTGATAAGCCATCGCAGAGGGCTTCACAAACCCGAGCTTCAGCTTTGGATAACCCCATTTTTTCACTGATACACTGCCATTCTGGCGATTCGTCGTTATTGGGTGGCAGTACCTGTAGCATCAAGCAATGAGCTCTTTCATCATCGGCACCTGTACTGATCGGTGACAATGCTAGCCTAAATGACGGCTTGCCTGGGCGTAGCACAGTTATCATTGGGGGCGCGGCGATGGATACATTGTCGGTAAAGACGCTTTGCATGTAGCGGGCAAGCTGTTGTTGATATTCAGGCTCGGAAAACGAGAGCGTTTGATCGGTAATATGCATCTGATCGCAGGTGTTGACGAGTGTTTTAGCCGGTCTATTGACGAAACAAACACGTAGAAATTGGTTGACGATCAAAAGTGGGCTTTCGATGGATTCTAATGCCTGAGCGAGCCCCATCGCCTCGACACTCTTCTCATATAAACCTCGATAGAGTTCCATCGCTTGGCGTATATGCGGTACTAACTGGTGCAGCTCTTCGGCTTGATCGGGTGAAAAGGCCCCTACAGTGGCGTTGCGATGCAAATATAGGCCCATGCTTTCGTTTGCAGATGAGTAGATATGTAAACCCGCAAGATCAAACATATCGCGCGTTTCAGCAACATGGTTGAACTCTCCAAGATCGAGCACTTCATCAAGTGTTTTTCCGGGCTCTTCTATGCTGAGTACGTCGAAGCGATCGAGGTGTTGCTTCTGTAAACGAAGGCGCATGGGATCTCGATACATACGATCTTCTTCTAAATACCACTCAAGCAAGGATTCTGGGATGCCGCAGATCCATGTTTTGGATAGTTGATGGGTGACATTATCAACGGCCGTCATTGCAACGCCACTCAAGTTATAGCGGTTTTGCATTGCTTGAATAAAATCGACAAACCCGTCGGACGATTTGCACCCTTGATAGAGGGCAAGCAACAAGTCATTGAAGCTGATTTCTTGAGGCTGATAGTCGGTGTTATAAGTGATCTCTGGGGACAGTATTTCCATTCCTCACCTTGCGAAATTATCGGGCGATTTTATTTCTACCGTGGGTAGCATCCTTACTCCCACATTTGATTTGGTGCGGCATGTGTCACGATTTTACCACAACACAACTACCCAGCTCTAACGTTCGTGCCGTATTTTGCCATGCTTCGAATACATCAGCTGAGAAAAGCACAAAACGAATTTGTAAATCTTGCCTGTCGGATTCGGCGCACGTTCTGAGTGCGATTTCTGTAGCTTCGTCATGTGGATAGCGGTAAACCCCACAGGATATAGCGGGAAAGGCAATATTTTTGATCCCCTGCTTTTTGGCCACTATGAGGCTATTTCGATAGGCACTGGCGAGCAAGCGGTGCGAGTCTACATCGATACCATGACGGGGGCCGACGGTGTGAATGATATGCCGGCTCGGCAGGTTAAATGCGGGGGTAATACGCGCATCTCCGATAGGGCATCGAACACCTTCGGTCTCAGCCATTTTTTGACAGTATTGAAGCAATTTTGGGCCAGCTGCGTCATGAATTGCACCGTCAACGCCGCCACCGCCTAACAGGCTAGTGTTTGCAGCGTTTACGATTACATCGTCAGGACAGTGGGTAATATCACCCGTTTCTATAATGATCATACAGTGGACATATCTATAGAATGATTGTCGATTGATATTTGCTATCAAAAATATAAATACAATCAATTTAATATATCGCTGCGGCTGCCCTAGGATATCACTGTACCTACTTACTGCGATGACAAATATCAGGATGGCCCCATGAAAACATTGAAATTAGCAACTCTTACAAGCATATCAGCGTTAATTTTGACATTTGCNGCGAGTGCGCAGGCCGGTGGTAAAAATTTTCAATCGGCTAAATACCGTGCCGATACAAATACACAGACGGTAAATCCGGTGACGTACAAGCAACGAAGTTTTAGTAAAAACCGCATCAGTATTGCATCTAATAGCTCTTTGGTTGCCGTAAAACCCGTAAAGCTAGGAACAAACACGAAAAGAGGGCTACGCCATCATATTGAGACCGAGACATTCGGTATGCGTTAAGACGTACTTTCGCAGTTGTGGAACACTGCATAGACTTAGTTGAGTTGTACGAAAAACAACCAAGCACACTGAGGGGATTCTTATGAAGACCAACGTTATACGAAATATCGTCCTAGCTGCCAGTTTAGTTGGCGCAAGTACGTTGTTGATGGCTGGCCCAAAGAGTTATCAGGATCGAAATGACGCAGGCATGCGAGGTAACAGCTTTAACTCTGGCGTCGCCTCGCATCAATGTTTGAATCGTAGTTTTACCAAAACAACGATTTGCAGACGCTCCGCAGAGCAATTTTCTGACAGTTCGTTCAAATCCGTTAAGTTGGGAACATCCCGAAAATTCGCTTTAGCTGATGATCGTTAGCGAAAGCCAAGGGACAAAACAGAATACGACAGTCGCTATTTTGTAGTTAGCCAGGTACCTGAAATACATTGCCGGTAGCTGGCTTTTTTCTATCCCAAACATTTTAGAGTGAATTTCGATCATTGTGTCACGCATCAAAACAATCGAGAGCGTGGCAACCGCGAGGATCAAAAAGTTAATTAACGTGGCCCACCCAAAGAACTGCATTAGTGCGGAAGTTGTAAGCGAAGACATAGTTATCCTCAATTGAAAGGAGTAGCGAAAGAGCGGCTACTCAATGGGTTTGGATACAGCCAAGCCAGCCAATGATGGTTTTAACTCGCTTTGGTGTCTTCTCGATCATTGACCATGAAATCAGCCATTCTGAAAATAGGATCTTTTAGCATCGTTCTGAGTTCGTCAGAAGCGCCAACTGTATCCAAGGCTTTATCCCAGCATAACAGCCATTCATCACGGGCGCTTTCCGAAATTTTGTAAGGCTTATGCGGGTCAGTCAGGCAAATTGAGCCGTACTTTTCTTGATACAAATGTGGGCCACCAAACCAGCCGTTTAAGTATTCAAACAACTTTTCTTTGATATCGGTGAGAGATTGAGCATGCATTTTGCGAACATGTTCGGCTTCGGGTAATTCGTCCATCGCATCGTAGAATGCGGCAGCGAAAGCGCGAATACCTTCTTCTTTACCCATAAGCTCATAGGGTGTTTTCTGGCTCATTGCTTGCTCCTCGTTACTGTGCCTGCAATGGCAAATGAAATAAATGGCAGGCCAGGTGGCCCGCCATTATAAGTGCGGAATGGATTTACAGGAAGAAATCCGTGTTTGGCAGACCCAGCAGGGTTCCACCCAAGTTGCGACCAAACTTGAACGGGTTGTTGGCAACGTGTGAGCGGCCAGCGTTGATATCGAGCCATGCGCGGTTTAGTGGGTGACCACGGAAAATACCTTGGGCACCGCAGGCGATGAACAATTCATTAACGGAGTCTGCGCATTTACGTGAAATACGAGAAGCGTTGAAACGGCGACGAATACGTTCATTAATATCGAGCTCAAGACCATTGTTGGCATGGTGAGTGAAAAAGTCCAAATCGTCTTTAAGGATTGCACGACATTCTGCGATACAGGCAATCGCTTCTGCCAGTGCCATCTGCGCATTCGGGTCTTGCGCAATTTTAGCGCCATCATTCAAACCGACACGGTCTTTTTGTACATCCACATAGTTGTTAACAACACCTTGTAGCGCACCAATTGATGAGCATGCGACTGCGCGGGTAAAGATTTGACCAAATGGTAGTGTAAAGCTTGGCGAGGTATTTTCAGCGCAACCAGGGTTTTGACCAGTGAACCCGTCGACAGATTTGTGGGTACGATGTTCGGGAACGAACACAGGTTCTCTGATCACGATGTCATTGGAGCCAGTGCCTTCCAAACCGCTCACATCCCAGTTATCGACAATTTCGTAGTCGCCCAGTGGTACCAAAAAGGTTCGGTAATCAGGTGCGCCTTCAGAAGGAATCATGGCGCCAAGAAATGCCCACTGACAATGCTTGGAGCCTGAAGAGAACCCCCAATGACCGGACAACATGTAGCCACCATCGACGATTTCAACTTTGCCAACTGGCATATATGACGATGAGATCAATACGCTGTCATCGTTGCCCCAGACGTCTTGTTGGGCTTGGTCTGCAAACATGCCAAGTTGCCAGTTATGGATAGCAACAACGCCTAGAACCCATGCTGTAGACATGCAGCCTTCAGCCAAGGTCTGCTGTACATCAAAGAAATCTTGTGGATCCAGCTCATAACCACCAAAACGCTTTGGTTGCATGATGCGGAAAAAACCAGCTTCTTGCATGGCGTCGATCGTTGCATCCGGTAGGCGACCCAGTTGAGCGGTTTCATTTTGACGAGTTCGGATAGCGGGAACCAGATCGCGTGCGCTCTGACGAATTTGTTCCTGTAAACTGACTTTATCTAACATAATTTGTCCTCTTAGATTCTGGTTCTTCAATTAGCCGTGGTTCCACTCATGACCCCATAAGGAAGGCACGGAAGAAGTCGTTGGTTTGTAGTCTTCCCAATCCACTTGCACGCCGTCACAACCAAACTCCAGAGCAAATCCACCGGGGGTTGCAACATAAACAGAAATCATCAGGTCGTTAGTGTGGCGGCCAAGGGTAGAAACAATCGGTACGTCATTTTGTTTACAACGATCAATGAAGTATCCGACCTCGTCCATATCATCGACTTCGACCATCAAATGCACACAGTTTGATTCGGGGGGATTTGGATCTTGGTAAATGGCTAGGCTGTGATGGCGTGGGTTATCAACATGCATGAAGTGGAGGCCCTGTCCTGGATCTTGCGGGTCAGGGTTAAAGTGGAAGTGCATGTAATCCACGTCGCCAAAGCCGAGCACATCTTTATAAAATGCGTAACACTCGTCGAACGCAGCTGTCGGCAGTACCCAATGGCCTAAGCCCATGTCGCCGTGATAACCGGTCAAGAAGTTTGGAACCCCAACGTTGGATACCAACCGCTGGTAATCTAGTTTCATCTGGTAAAAAAGTTCCAGATAGTTGCCGCCAGGATCTTTAAGGCCAATGCCTTCGCGAATTCCCTTTTCTTCGCAAGCTTCTGCGCTAAGTCGCTCATAGCTTGTGCCTGCGGTATCAAGTTCGGCTAACGCCTGATCAAACGCTGTTTTATCAACCAACTCCCAGCCTGCGTATGACAGACAATCTTTATCCGATTGTTCTACGCGAAAGCGCCAGCTGTATTCGTCCATTTTGAAATACAGGTTGTTGCTGTTGTCCATGGATGGCGCCAGCATCATGCCGACGGTATCTTCCATAAAACCCTGCCAAGCGGCGGGGGTTGTGGCTTCGATGATGATATATCCCAACGCTTTGATTCGCATGAGAACTCCTGTGACTTATGCTTTTCTATCTTTATTTTCCGGTTCTTGGTCTGACACATTGACGATGGTCTGCATGAAATGCACACGGTGTAAAAATCCACCGGAAGCAGCCCTGATGCTTCTTTGCAGTGTTCTTAACGTCGGAATATGCCGGCAAGCGCCGAGAATTCTTAAAATCGTGATCGGCTTAACTTTAGGGGATGGCGCACTGGCTTTCTTTGATGTAAATCAACGAGTGATCTGGCGCAAATTTGAGTGATCAGCAGCGCTTCATATTGTTTGAGCGATTTGACCTTGATGCAGGTCAAAACTCTGAATAGGGCGTTTGCTATGCTTCATTATGGATAAACTGAGGTGAATTCTGTGGTTGCTATCATTGACGAGTTGAAACAAGACCATAGAGCTATGGCAGCTCTGCTGGTTCAATTGCAGCGCAAAGCTCAAAATGCTCAAACGCCGGAGCATTTGAATTCACTACGCGTGCTTCTGGATGAAATTGTCGCCTTCAGCGATGGGATACATCACTATATGGAAGAGCAGGTAATGAATTGCCTGTTGTCGACTGAGCATGCTGAGGACTATAAAAGCGTGTTGTATCATATGATTGAGGATCATCAAATTCTCGATGACCTCGCGGAGCTTGTTTATGCCCAGATTGATCGTGGTGATAGACTTGGGTTTCGAGCGGCTTTGATTCGTTCTGCCGATCGATTTGTTAAGCACCATTTGCAACATGCAGACAATGAGCAAAAAAAGCTTTTCTTCTATGCCGAACGTCATCTTACCGATGAGCAGTGGCATGCACTTGATATTAAGAAAGCGGCCTTTCTAGCGGGGAATTTCTCTGAAAGTGCATAGAACGCTCGCTTCTTCTTAGCCGGTATCTTATTCTCGTTTCGTTCGCAACTGGGGCGCTATGTTCGTCAACACCGACGGCTGGCGTCGCATCAAAACCTGACGTTGATACTCAATGAAGGTCCCTTGCTCCTGTTACGCTATTTGTTCTATCGTTCGGTCTTTATTTCCTGCTATTCCTGTCTTAGTTCCCCCTTGTTCAGCCCTTTAAAACCCTGCGCAGTTGCTTTTACGCCATTGTTTTCTGGTGGGCGCATGTGGTGTTCTTTGTGTGAACGCTACGTGACAAAAACGTCTTTAATTTAACACGAATTTTTCCTGCTTTTGTCATTCAAACAATTTAGGATTTGCTGTTACCGGTGATGAGTGCCGGTGCACGCTTGTCTGCAACAATAAACGTCCGATAGTTGGAGTGGGCTTGGAGTTTTCCGCACCAGTCAGGTACCTGTCGGGTATGGATAACACGCTATGATGAGTAGTAACATGAGCCTGATTATGACGACTGGAGAATCATTGACCGACGTGCCTGCAAAACTGCATTTTACGCTGTCTTCGGTTTGTATCTATAGCCGCCGTTGGCAATCAGCGTTGGCGTTTTACCGTGACGTGATAGGTCTACCGATCCGATGGATAGATGAGTGCACGCAGCGGGTAGCGTTTGCACTTGGTACCTCTGAATTAATTCTTGAGGCAGTCTGCAATTGTGATACCGAAAGCTTTATGGGTTACAGCACGGGAATTGCGATCGAAACTGATGACTTCAAGCAAACCTACAATGATCTCATCGCTCGAGATGTTGAGTTTGTTGGGTTGCCAACCGAGCAGCCCGGCCAGCCTGAATATAATGTTGGCGGCAAAGTGCAGGCCGAATTCTATGATTTAGATGGTAATATTCTAATGCTAGTTGGCCATAAAACACTGTCTGTATCGACTAGCGTTTAGGGCGTTTTGCTAAACCGTCTCTGCATTAGTGCATCATATGGCTACTGTGGTTATGTGCTCCACCACCCATCAGCATGGGGTAGTAAAAGCTCGCGAGTGTCCAAAATCCGAACAAAATAAAGGCTAAGCCCACTAGCCACTTTGCATGCTTCGAGCGCATTAATTTCATTAATGGCTGTTGAATAACGCCGAGTGCTAAAAACCCCGGTAGCGTTCCCAATCCAAACACAAACATAAGCACACTGGCATTAAGTCCATCGGCAGAGCTACTTGCCCAAATCAATGTGCTGTAGATGACCCCGCACGGTAAAAACCCCCATAGAAACCCTAAAAGATACGCATGGTGGATCTTTTTCATGCCGATATAGCGTTGTACGAGCGGTTGGAGTGATGACCAAATAAAACTGAAGCGCTTTTCAATAAACTTAATGAAGCGACCGGCACCAGCGATATAAAAACCGATCATGATCATCATGAACGCGGCGACATGGCGCAGTGTAATACCCACTAATTTATATTGGTCAGCAGCAACCGAGAGAATACTGGCTACAAAAAAACCTAATAATGCGTAACAGGATATCCTGCCGAGATGAAACAGTGCGAGTCGCGCAAAACGTTGAAAACCGACGCCGGTAACATTGGCAGAAAGTGCTGAGGCGATACCCCCACACATAAAAATACAGTGGCTGGTACTAAGCAGCCCGATGCCAAATGCAGCGGCGAGTAGAGAATAAGTCATTTTTTATCAGCAATATCGTCGTCTTCGAGAATGCGGCGGGCTTCGCGGTCAAGGTCGTCAAACTGGCGGCTTTCAACCGACCAGATAAAGAGGCCGATGGCGACGATGACAAACAGCGCAGCAATGGGAATGAGAATGTAGAGACTTTCCATCAGTGGCTCTCCTTAAATGCTAGAGGAGCGCGAGCGGGCGGCTGTTTCACTGCCTTTTTGGCCGCTGGCTTCTGTCGGGTTAATAAACGCTGGGAATTTAACACAACCAGAATAGAACTGAAGGACATACCGACAGCCGCCCATAACGGGGTAATAAAACCTGCCATCGCAATCGGTATCGCGGCAAAGTTATAGGTCAGTGCCCAAATGAAATTCTGCCGGTAGATACGTTGGTAGCGTCGGGCAGCCGTCATCGATTGTTCGATGCCTGCGAGGCTGTTATTGATCAAAATCAGATCGGTCTGGCTTTTTAGCCAATCTGACGCATTCGCTAACGTTACTGATAGATGACTCCCCGCCAGTGAGGGCGCATCATTGATGCCATCCCCAACCATCATCGTTACTGCGCCAGCATGTTGATGCTGCTGCAAATACTGCTGTTTTTGTTCGCTGGTCATGCTTTTTTGCCAATCTTCAATACCGAGAACAGCGGCAACACTGGCAACTTCACCGGAGCTGTCACCACTAATTATGCCCATATCAATACCTTGGTCACGCAAAAACCTAACGACTTCAGGAGCGTCTGCACGAAGGTTATCCTGTAAACAAAACCACGCTAGCATCTGTGTTTGTGTGCATAAACCGACCCAAAGAAGCTGCTGATCCGGCGGTACTTTGCCGGCATGCCATTGCTGGCAATAGTGGAGGCTGCCAAGGCGATAAGTTTCACCATCTATATCGCCTTCGACCCCTTGGTTGGGTACGACATTGAATGACTGCGCCGGCGAATCCTCAAGCCCTGTGGTTTTTTTGTTGGATGAGGCGGTGTGTTGTTGAGTGGTGAAAGCGGACGCAATGGGGTGGCTGGAATGCTGCTCCAGTCGAGCGGCAATGTTCAAGAGCCGTTCATTGTTTAGATCACTGCGATTTTCAATGGCTGTGATCTGGTAGCTACCGCGCGTGAGTGTGCCGGTTTTATCGAAGAAACACTGTGTGATTTTATTCAATGTATCGATGACGTGTGCACCCCTGACGATGATGCCCTGGCGTCGTAACTGAAACTGTACTGTGCTTCGCGCTGTTGGCGCAGCTAGAGAGAGTGCGCACGGGCAGCTAATCACTAAAACGGAGAGTGCGACCCAGAAAGCTCGAGCAGGGTCGACCCATTGCCAAGCGATGAACGTCAGCATCGCGAGTAATAAAACGATGGCGGTAAATGCGCCGGCAAAAAGAGTGTCTTCATCGTCTACTGCCGGTTTAGCGCCATTGTCGCTTGTGCATGCTTGTTCAATCTGCCGGATTAGGCAGTTTGACGCCAGCTGCGAAACTTGAATATGGATAATGCCATCATGATTGATGCTACCGGCAAATACCGCGTCACCGGCCTTTTTGCTGATAGCGCTGGATTCCCCGGTTAACATGGATTCGTCGGCAGAGCTCATTCCGCTGACAACCGTGCCATCAATAGGAATCGTTTCTCCCTGATTGACCATGACGATGTCGTCAACGATAAGGTCGGCAATCAGAGCATCTTCATAGCGGGTGTTAATCTGCTTTTTGGCGACCTTGGGAACAAGGCCGGTATTTTGCCGCAGCCGGTAGCGTGAGCGAAATTCAATGTACCGTGCGATGAGTATGAACAGGCACAGCATGGCGATAGAATCAAAATACACATCGCCAGTTTCTTGAACAATACTGGTGATGGAGCCGCCGTATAAGCCGAGAATGGCCAGCGATATATTGACGTCCATATTAATTCGACGGTTTTTTAGGCTATGCCAGGCAGATGTTAGAAACGGCTGTGCGCTGAAATACAATAATGGCAGTGAGAAGAGCAAGCCAAACGCGTGCAGGAGCTGACGCTGGCTGTCTGAGATGCCCCAGTAGTCTCCGGCATAGACACTGCCGGCGAGCATACCTAATTGCATCATAAGAATTGCGGTAATACCGATACGTTTTATTTGGCTGCGCTGACTGGCCTTTTCAATGAGCTCTACCCGATCAGCTTCATAGGGATGCGGTGTATAGCCAAGATCTGCAATCGCCTGCATAAACGCGCTGACATTGTAGGTGTCAGACGGCCAACTGATGGTGAGTACTTGCTCTTGGTAATTTACGCGAGCGTTGGCATTTTCAAACTGCTGCAGATACTTTTCGATCAGCCACGCACACGATGTGCAATGCATGCCTTCGATGTAGAGCTGCGCTGTGGTGATCTCGTTGCTGACACTTACAAACTCGGCATTGAGTTTCGGGTCATCCCACAAAATGTAGTCAGCTTTTACTGCCTGCTGTCCTGGGGTAAAGGCGTTTGAATCCCTTTGGACATAGTATTTGTCCAGACCACTACCGTGAATTGTTTGAGCAATAGCAAGGCAGGCAGGGCAACAAAATTCGCAATCTTTACCGTCTAATGTAGCCCGATAGTGGCATGTTTTGGGTACAGGTTCACCGCAATGGTAACAAGCTGAGGTGGCCATTATCTATTGGTCTGCCGACAAAATGGCCTTGTCAAAGGGGGCATAAAGCTCACCTTTTAATCGCCAGTTATCCGTCTCTTTCTGTGAATAAATATCCATGTACCAACGGCCTGCCGGAATGTCTCCGACCTCAGCGATATATACATAGTTGCCAATGGGCTTGGCAATAACGCGATGGTCTAAGGCTTTATCCGCTGGGTGTAGCAGAGCGATGCCGATCGGTAGATTTTGATCGTCTTGTAGAGGCTGCTCTGATTCTAAACTCACGGTGAGAACGCCGTGGTTCATTGCCAGATTGGCTTGTAAGCCAAGATTGGTCGCGCGTTTCAAATCTTCTACGACCTGACTGATAGCCAAGCCCTCTTTGTAGTAGTTATCTGAAACAACCGAATCTGCATGTTTGAACGATATAAATACCAGCCAAAGGCTGGCAATAACAACACTGCCCGGCAGTGCGATCAAAAACCATGGCCAAAACTGACGGTACCAGGGTAATTGATCAAGATCTTGCGTTGGCATAGGGCACCACTTTTTGTCGAGCTAGCGTTGGCTAGGGAATATATAACGTGATTCTATCGTTTTCAGTATGCTTTGGTCTTTTGTTGAAATAATTTCAAACGTGACTGGGTAGCTTCCAGGGGCTTTTTGCGGGCTAAGCACCGTCAGCGGACGCTCTACCATCTGACCTTTTTTCAAGGTAACAACCGGCGATTTAGCGAGCTTAAATCCTTCGGTCTCCATTTTAACGGTATAACTCTGGTCTTCCTGTGATTTATTGGCAATCTTCAGCAGGTAGTAATTGGACACTTCATGTTGTGCATTGACGCGATAAATACGATCGCGTTCACGAATCACCGAAGCCTCGACCGCGACACGATTAAACAGCATGGTCGTGAAGAGTGTGAGCATGGCGAATAGCACGATGGAATAACCCACTGTTCTCGGTCTGATCAAGTGCGTCTCTTTGCCGTTTAAACGGTTCAGTGTGTTAAACGTAATGAGATTTTTGGGTCGATCGACAGATTCCATGACATCTGCACAAGCATCAACACACAAGCCGCAATTAATGCAGTCTATCTGCATTCCGTCGCGGATATCGATACCCGTTGGGCAAACTTGCACACATAGCGAGCAGTCGATACAGCCGCCGGCATTTTCAACCTTGCCGCTTTTTTGGGCTTTCAAGGACGCTCTGGGTTCGCCGATATCAGGGTTGTATGCAACCGCAAGAGTGTTTTCGTCATACATAACGCTTTGAAAGCGCGCATATGGACACATATAAATGCAGACTTGCTCGCGAAGAACAGCAGCATCAATGAACGTCAGGTAGGTGAAAATACCGACCCACACCAGTGGTGTCAGCGTTATATCACCGCTAAGTAATGCTGGGTAGAGTTCGCGTGCGGGGTAAAAATAGGAAACAAACGTGGCCCCGGTTAGCAGTGCCATCAGTAGCCAGACAACGTATTTCGCAACGCGTTTAGCGCGTTGGTTGGCTGTCAGTTTATCTTGCTGGTCGATCTTTTTACGGTGATAGGAGTTACCTTCAATTTTATCTTCAACCCAAACGAAGGCGAGGGTCCAGATAGTTTGAGGGCACAAAAAGCCACACCAGAGGCGGCCGGCAATATTAGTAAAGGTAAAGAGTGAATAGGCTGCAATGATCAAAAACCAAGCCAGGAACATGAAGTCCTGAGGCCAGAAGTTCAGGCCCAGTAGGTGAAATTGTCGCTGAACCAGATCGAAATACACTATCGGCCGGTCGTCGAGATTTATCCATGGGACGAGAAAAAACAACCCGTACACAGCGATACCAAAAATTCGACGCCAGCGTTGGTAGAAACCGCTGATGAGCTTTGGATAGATCTTTTTACGACTCTGGTAGAGCGACTCTTTCTTGGACATTACAACCCCTCAGCCGCTCGCGTCTTAATTAGACGCGGGCTGCTGCTCTTGGAAAGATAGTAGGAAAGCGACAAGCAAGTGAATACGCTCTGGCGAGAGAATATCCTTAAATGCTGGCATTTGTCCGTTGCGGCCCTGAGTCAGGGTCAGCTTAATATCTTCCTTGGTGCCACCGTATAACCAAACACCTGATGTCAGGTTTGCAGAGCCTAGCAGCGGATTACCTTTGGCTTCTGGGCCGTGGCATGCAGCACAAACTTGCTGAAACTTGGTATACATGGCTTCATCTTTTAACTTGCTGATATCTTTGACTTGCGCAATTTGTTGAACGAAGTCGATCATAGGATCAAGATCATTGCCAAGCAGCGCAACCATCGGAGGCATATTTGCCTGACGACCGTTGTTTAATGTTGTTGTGATATCGGCTGCGGTACCGCCCCAAATCCAGTGATCGTCAGTGAGATTCGGGAACGCATAACCGCCCTGGGCATTCGGGCCGTGGCATGACGAGCAATAGCTCTTGTACAGACGCTCACCCATACGCACCGCTTTGTAATCCTGTGCTAATTCTGCGGCGGGCACATCTTTATAGGCTTTGACTTCGTCTTCAAATTTCGCGTCCGCTTTTTCAACACGTTCTTGCCATTGACTGGCAGAAGACCAGCCTAGTAGCCCTTTGAAATTACCGAGGCCCGGATATAACGTCAGGTAGATGCCTGCAAATATGATGGTGCCCAAAAACAAGTTGAACCACCATGCAGGTAGCGGGTTGTCGTACTCTTCGACGCCGTCATAGACATGGCTAGTGAGNTGGTTGTCTTCCGTATCTTCTTTGTGGCGGTTAGCAAATAGCAACCACGTGACACCGGCGATAGTACCGAGTGTCAGTACAATGACCCAAACACTCCAAAAGCTATTCATTATTATCTGGCTCCTTGAAAGGGATTTCAGCAGCATCGTCGTAGGCGTGGCGTTCACGAACGATAACCAGCAAGCAAAGCGTGACAAAACCGATAAATAACAACAGGGTTAAAATCGAGCGGACGGTGTTTATATCTAGATCCATAGTGGTCGGCCCCCTATCGCTTATGTTTCAGTACTGTGCCCAGCTGTTGCAGGTATTGCACCAGGGCTTCAATTTCGAGTTGGCCATCGGTTTTAGCCTGGGCTCCGGCGATTTGTTCGTCAGTGTAAGGTACGCCAACGATACGCAAAGCCGCCATTTTTCTGCCTGTTAAGCTGCCGTCAATAGTGTTTTCCCATAACCATGGGTAAGCAGGCATGTTGGAACCTGGCACTACGTCCCGAGGGTTGTATAGGTGTAACTTATGCCAGTCATCGCTGTAGCGACCACCAACACGGGCTAAATCAGGCCCTGTACGTTTAGAGCCCCATAAAAATGGGTGCTCATAGACGGATTCACCGGCTACAGAGTAATGACCGTAGCGCTCGGTTTCTGCCCGTAATGGACGGATCATCTGTGTATGGCATACATGGCAGCCTTCGCGGATATAAATATCACGGCCTTCCAATTGCATAGCGTTCGGTGGCTTTAAGCCAGCGACGGGGGTGGTCGTGCTCTTGCCAAAAAACAGCGGAACAATTTCAACCAGAGCACCAACGCTGATCACCAGCGTGATGAAAACCATCATCAAGCCAATATTTTTTTCAATACGTTCGTGCTTCATTGTGCTGGCTCCATGTTGTTTGAGGCAGCGCCATCGGATTCGGGGGCTGCTTTGATAGTCATCACCATGTTGTAAGTCATTAGCAACATGCCCGAGAAGAACATAAATCCACCGAGTAGACGTGCGTAGTAACCGGGGTAGCTGGCGATAACGGACTCGACAAAGGAGTAAGTCAGTGTTCCGTCAACGTTATAAGCGCGCCACATCAAACCTTGCATGAGGCCGTTGATCCACATAGATGCGATGTATAGAACGACACCGATGGTTGATAACCAGAAATGTATGTTAACCAAGCGCATGCTGTACATTTGCTTTTGATTCCACAGAACCGGGATCGTGTGATACATGGCGCCGATAGAGATCATGGCAACCCAACCTAATGCACCAGAGTGCACATGGCCGATGGTCCAATCGGTGAAGTGAGACAAAGAGTTAACGGTTTTAATCGACATCATTGGGCCTTCAAACGTCGACATACCGTAGAACGATAGGGAAACGACTAAGAAGCGCAAGATGGGATCGGTACGTAGCTTGTGCCATGCACCACTGAGCGTCATTACACCGTTGATCATGCCACCCCAAGACGGCGCGAGCAGGATCAATGACATCACCATACCGACACTTTGTGCCCAATCAGGCAATGCGGTGTAGTGCAAGTGGTGAGGGCCAGCCCAGATGTATACGGCAATCAGTGCCCAAAAGTGAACAATAGACAGGCGGTAGGAGTAGATTGGGCGTTCTGCTTGCTTCGGCACATAGTAATACATCATGCCTAAGAAGCCGGCTGTTAGGAAAAAGCCGACAGCGTTGTGCCCGTACCACCATTGAATCATTGCATCAATGGTACCTGCGTAGGCAGAATACGATTTGGTGGCGGTAACAGGAATAGCCGCGCTGTTGACAATATGGAGCATCGCGACCGCGATAATAAAGGCACCAAAGAACCAGTTGGCCACATAAATATGAGAGGTTTTACGCTTTACAATCGTGCCGAAGAACAACACCGCATAAAGCACCCAGACGACAGCAATCAGAATGTCGATAGGCCATTCTAGCTCGGCATACTCTTTGGTAGACGTATATCCCATGGGCAAAGTGATGACCGCTAAGACGATAACCAATTGCCAGCCCCAGAATACACAGGCCGCGAGTTTGTCGGATATCAGACGGGTATAGGACGTTCGCTGCACGATATAAAGTGACGTAGCGAATAATGCACAACCACCAAAAGCGAAGATTACCGCATTGGTGTGCAAAGGACGCAAACGGCCAAAGCTGAACCAAGGCGTATCAAAATTAAGCGCAGGCCAGGCCATCTGGGCCGCAATCAGAACGCCAACCAGCATTCCAACAACGCCCCAAATCACGGTCATCACTGAAAACTGGCGAACGACCTTATAGTTATATGAAGGGTGATCCGACATCGATAGGGTCTCCTTATTGTCGTCCGGCCATTCTCCACTTTAAATGTAGAGAATCCATGACCTAGATCAAAGTCAAAAATGTGTTCAGAAGAAAGAATAGGGCCCGTAAACAGAAAGTCAAAAGACACCCATCAGGAGAGAGTTATGTCCTCACGCTATCCAATGCCGATGCCGTATGGCTGGTTTCATGTTTCTTACTCGGACGAGTTACAGTCAGGACAAGCAAAACCCATTCGTTATTTTGGTAAAGACATGGTGCTTTTCCGCACTGAATCCGGTGAGGTTAGCTGCCTAGACGCATACTGCCCGCATATGGGGGCTCACTTAGGCCATGGTATTCATGAGTTTATGGGTAAAGGTGGTGAAGTTTCCGGTGAGGATATTGTTTGTCCTTTCCACGGCTGGAAATTCAATACAGAAGGGTTTTGTACTGATGTTCCCTACGCAAAAAATATTCCACCGAAAGTAAAAGATAACCAGTGTATCCCGAAATACCATGTTTGTGAGCGCAACCAGAGCATCTTTGTTTGGTATCACCCGGATTCATCGGTTGAGCCGCTTTGGGATGTTGAATCTATTGAAGAAGCCCAGTTTGATAATGAAGAATGGGGTGAAATCGAGAACCACTGTAAGAAAATTCGCACTCATATTCAGGATATTGCTGAGAATGGTGCTGATCCAGCGCACTTTATGTATGTACATGGCACCGCACATATTCCGGATGTACAAGACGCGGAGTTTGGTAAGTACAGTCGCCGTGTTGAGCTAACCAGTAAAATGAACACGCCGCGTGGTTTGGTTGATGGCAAGATCGCCTTCTGTAACTATGGAGCGGGCCAAACCGTGACCTACTTCAGCGGTATTTGCGATACTGTGTTGTTGGGTTTGATTACGCCGATCGATCAAGAATACGTTGAAGTTAACTTTGGCTTTATTCAGAAAAAAGTTGATGGGAAAGTGCCAACAGGTGGTGTTAATGCGGCAATCAAGGCTGACATTCTTAAGCAGTTAGATGAAGACACCCCAATTTGGGAAAACAAAATCTACCGTCCTTTGCCCATTCTTTGCGATGGCGATGGCCCAATTGCTAAATTCCGTCGTTGGTACGCAACCTATTATGCCGATTATGATGAGTCGAAAGCAGGCGGTGATGTGCCGTTGAAAAACGTCGGTTGATCTGACAGCGAATTCATTGTCTGCTGTTCCCGCTAGAGTGTATGGGAACGCAGGCCAGTTCGCCGTTTGGGTTTGGATGAAAAACGCAACTTTTAGAGCTGCGTTTTTTGGTTTTGAGTGAGAAATTTTACGTCTAGGTCTAGTTTGTGTAGTAGAGGGCTGATCTTTGACCTAGCGATTGCGCCGATTAATAGGCGGTTGCTGTACGAAATGCGTTTCTGCTATTCCGTTGGCTGTACCGACCAATGCCGATAACACAACTGGCTGATGCATAAACGAGTATGGCGTAAATAATAGCGGGTACACCGATCAGGAAGTTATTCAGAAGTGCCATTGAGATCCCGAACGCAAGGGTGGTGTTTTGTACGCCAACTTCCATCGTTACCGTGATGATCTGTTTGCCGGGCAGGTCGTAAAGTCTAGCCAAGCCAGCACCTACCAACATGGCACTGATATTCAAAGCCATGACTGCGATTCCAACCTCCCATGTGTGGTCGACGATGTTTCCCCAGCCGCTAGCCAGCGATCCGACAACAATGCCTATCAGCATAATGACTGCGAGCGTTTTGGATACTCTTTCTAGTGGTCGCGCAATGCGTATGTAACGTGCTCGAATGGCCATACCGATTAAAAGAGGAGCGATCACGATGACTAAAAGTTGGAGGATGGTTTCACTCACCGACAAACTGATAATCTCAGCGCTGCCACTGAACAGTTGTGTGGATAGATAAACGTAAAAGGGCAGTGTGAACAGGCAAAATAAGCCGCTGATTGTTGTCAGTGCGACAGAGAGTGCTACATCGCCCTTGGCGAGACTCGTGAAGAGGTTGGAATGAATACCGCCAGGGCATGAGGCAACCAAAACGAGCCCAATCGCGAATGCCGGAGGCAAGCGGAATAGGCCGGCAATCACAAATGCCAAAAGAGGCAAGGCAAGCAGTTGGCCGAACAAGCCGACAAACGCGACTTTGGGGTGCTCCGCAAGTGCCCTAAAATCCGGGATGGTTAGGCTTAGTCCCATTGAGAAGGTAATAAGGGCTAGTGTGACGGGTAAAAAATACATCACGGCAACATCAATCACGCCATTCATAATCCGGCAAACTCCCTATTTTAACCGATGCAAAATTAGAGTGATTGAGTTGAATTAGTTCATGCGTGGTCAGGTTCAGGTAGTAAAAACAGGATGCGTGTGGGGAAAGGCTATAAAAGCACTCTCTGATTTTTCGCGGATGCGTAAAGGATCAGAGAGCCCAAATGATAATGGCTAGTCGGTGAATACTGGGGCGGCGCCCATTTCCCAAAGAATGACGCTCGAGCCTAGTAAAACCAGAAAGATCACCATACCTACTGAGAGAATGGCGCTGGCATACATAAAACCGCGATCGTCAGGAATCTTCATCGCGATTGGGATGCCCGTATATAAAAGGTATACAGACCAGCATATGCAGACCATAAACAGGATCAAGTCGATCCAGATACTGGGGTAAAACCCGCTAGCCCCAAAGATAAAGAAAGGTGTCGCTGCAAATGCACTTAAGGCGATGCCTTTAAATACGGTTGTCTCGCTACCATAGGTTTTTGCCATCCAATGAACTGAATACCCAACAGCAATAACGGCACCGATTAATGCAACATACATCAATGCAGCGATGACCATCGCGCTGGATTCGGTCAGCTTAACGGTGTTTTCGCCATCAACGCTCCAGCCAATCTGGGTGGTGCCGTAGTACCAAGCGATACTGGGCAGTAGTGACATGATAAACGGGTACGTCGAGTAAAAGCTGAATTTGCTAGCGGGTGTGTCAGCAAACGTTTTCCACTGAGTTTGTGGGTTATAAAGAAAGGCGAGCGGGTTCAACATACGACAAATCCTCCTGTTGTGTATAGCAACCTGTCATTATTAGTTTATGTGGGTTGCTATGCGTATGTTTTGAGCGAAATTAAGACTTTGGCTAATGGTGCCGCCAATATGTTGCTTTAAGTCTAAGATTTCGACTCTATTTCAGATGTTTACTTCATTTAAGATTCATTTGGCGGTAATTCAAGTGCATTTTGCAGAAGCATGCCTGATATTGAAGACCGAGGCGGGCGCGCGAAGTGCCTGAATATCTAACTGCGTGTCAATTAACACGCCGAATAGTCAGGGTTTCCGCCGATTTTTCGCCTCTGCGCGGCTTCCTTTTTTCTGTTGATTCTTACTTTATAAAACCGCAGCCATTTCAGGTGTTGTTATTAGCTATCAAGATTGGCTGTCAATCTGAGCTTTTCAACCTCAACAATCGAAACTTCTTTCTGATTCAGATCAATCAAGTGCTGTTTGGCAAACCGGCTCAGGGTGCGGCTCACAGTTTCAACAGTCAGGCCAAGAAAATTGCCCATTTCAGTGCGTGACATCGGTAGCCGGAAATTAGTGGCAGACATGCTACGAGCCGCGTTACGTGCAGATATTGTCAGCAAAAAGGTCGCGATACGTTCTTCTGCGTTTTTCTTGCTCAGCAGTGTCACCAATTGTTGTTCTTCGGTGATTTCCTGACTCATAAGTTGAAAAAAATGGGTTTGGAGGTGTGGCATTTTAAGCGTCAGATTTTGAAACTGTCCAAAAGGAATTTCACAGACAGCGGCACTTTCCAAGGCTTTTGCGCTACTTTGATGTTTGGATTTGCTAATGCCATCCATGCCTACGACTTCTCCGGGGAAGTAAAAGCCGGTGATTTGTTCTTCGCCGTCTTCGGTGAGGCGATAGGTTTTCACATAGCCTGAACGAATCGCGTAAACTGACGAAAACGCATCAGCGGCACGAAAGATATGATCGCCTTTTTGTAGGATACGCCCGCGCTTGACGATCTCGTCAAGCTCGACGATGTCAGAATCTTTCAGTGCAACGGGCAGGCAGATTTTGCCCATCCGGCAATCCAAGCAACTTACCGCATGGTTATGCGGGCAAGAATGCTCGTTCTGCTTGGCTTTCGCGTCGGCGTTTTTTGAGCCTGAGTGTTCGGTGGCTAACAGCATCCTAAATTACCTTGGAATATAATTGTTTTGACGGATTGTGGTAGATATCAAACACCATGCAGATATTGCGCAGCATTGATCGACCGTTTGCAAGTACTTTGATGTTACCTGCATTGATTTCTACCAGAGCATCCTGCTGCATGGGGTCCAGTTCACGAAGTTCTTCCGCAAAATAATCGGAAAAACGATCGCCGAAAGTCTTTTCCCAATCTGCAAATGATAGTTGCAGATTGGATATCAAGTGCATAATGACGTAAGCGCGTCGTTTGTCATCTGCAGAGGTTTTAACGCCTCGCTCAATGGGTAATACGTTATTGTCCAGCGCTTCATAGTATGCAGTCACTTCTTTACAGTTCTGTGCAAAGGTGTCGCTGACAGAGCTGATTGAAGATACCCCCAGCCCAAGCATGTTAGTAGAGCGAGCGATAGAATAGCCCTGAAAATTACGCTGAAGTCTGCCAAGGCGCTGTGCCTGAGCCATGGGGTCTTCCGGTTTGACGAAATGATCCATGCCAATATATACATATCCCGCGTCACTGAATAGGTCGCTGATGGTATTGAGCATTAATAGTTTTTCGTCGGCATCCGGCAGGGTCATTCGATCAATGGCACGTTGCGATGTAAAGCGTTCGGGTAGATGCGCGTAATTATAAAATGCAATACGGTCGGGAGATAGTGCAATCACCGATTCGATAGTTTCTTTTAGTGAGGTAGCCGTCTGGTAGGGTAGGCCGTAGATGAGGTCGAAGTTAATCGAGGAGTAACCGTAGTTACGAGCGGCCACCATTAAGCCTTCGACCATGTCGACGGGGTTTACTCGATTGATTGCTTGCTGAACCTGCGGAGAAAAATCCTGTACACCCAGGCTTATTCGGTTGAACCCTAAGCCTTTCAGTAATGCCAGTGTATCTGGTGTAACTGTTCGTGGGTCAATCTCAATGCTGTATTCCCTGTCGTCGCTTTCGCTGAGCTGGAAGTAGGTCGACAGCATATGAATCAGCCGAGTCATCTGAGCCGGGTTAAGAAATGTGGGTGTGCCGCCCCCCAAATGCAATTGATTGATATTGCGTTTACGCCCGAGTACGTCATGAATCAGGCGCATTTCTTTTTCGAGGTAATTGAGGTAGGTATCGGCAACCTCTTGTTTACGCGTAACAATCTTATTACAGGCGCAGTAATAGCAGATGTCATGGCAAAATGGGATGTGCAGATAGACAGAGAGTGGTTCGAAAGGTTGTTCTTTGACCTTCCGCAAAGCCTGCTCGTAATCACTCACTGTATACTGATCGTTAAATTCAGTTGCCGTTGGGTACGAGGTGTATCGCGGACCACGGCAATCATATTTTTCGATCAGTGCCTTATCCCAGTGAACAACCGGGATATTCTGTTGCATTGTAAAAGTCATAGACACTATTGCTCCGTCTTTCGACCATGGTAACTCAGGCCATGTTGCTAATGCTTGATCTGGATCAAGGTTGTTTTTGCCCTCCCTCACAGCCTTTTTGATCTGAAACAAAATTTTTAGATCCCGGTTGCGTTAGCTTAAAAAGGAAATATTTGAGGAGTCCATTGCCCATGTCATCTGCGATAAAAAAGCCTGCCATCGATAAATCTTACATGAACGAAGAAGACAACCATGACCTGAAGCATATTCCCGGGGAATATGGGTTGCCGTTCTTTGGTAAGGCTGTGCCGATCATGAAAGACCTGCACAATGTCATCGATCATCATTACAAAACCTATGGTGAGGTAAGCCGCATCCGTATGGGCGGGCAGGATGGTTTGTTGATAGTTGGCGCCGATAACTACCGTGAAATCTACATCGACAAAACCAAGAACTTCTCAGCACGTATGGGTTATGACAAGACACTTGCGACGATGTATCCCGATACGATTTTATTGTCGGATTTCGATGATCATCGCCCGTTGCGTCGGATGTTCCAATCTGCGTTTAAAAACGACGCAATGCGTACCTATGTTGAGATGATGAACCCGGTATTGGAAAAGAACATCAAGCAGTTTGCTGGTATGGACAAATTTGTGTTTTTCCCGGCGGTTAAGAAAACCCTTCTGGATGTCGCATCAAAAGTGTTCTTGGGTATTGATGATCTCGATGGTGATGAAGCTAGTCGCTTAATCAAATCATTCATTGATTCGACTGATGGCTTGTTGGCATTGGTCAGAAAAGAAATTCCAGGCGGCAAATACAAACGTGGTAAAGATGGTATCCGTTATCAACGTGATTTCTTCCGCAAATTGATTGAACAACGCCGCGGCACTGAAGGCACTGACACGCTCACATATTTGAGTAATGAGCGTGATGACGAAGGCAATTACTTCCCGGTAGATGAAATCATTGATCAGATGGTTTTCTTGCTGTTCGCCGCGCACGACACAACGACATCTGCGTTGTGCCATATGGTTTACTACACAGCCAAACATCCGGAATGGCAACAACGTCTGCGTGAAGAAACCGAAGGCTTTAATAAGCCTGCGCTGAACTACGATGACCTTGATGGGTGCGTTATTAGCGAGCTGGTTTTTTATGAATCTTTGCGTTTGCACCCATCTGTGCCGATGATGCAGCGTCGTACCATCCGTGAGTGTGAGCTAGGCGGCTACCGAATCCCGGCAAATACAATTTTGTTTATTGCGCCGACGTATAACCACCGGTTGCCTGAGTTCTGGACTGACCCGGACAAATTTGACCCTGAGCGTTTTGCGCCGCACCGCGCTGAGCAAAAGAACCATAGCTTCTGCTACATGCCATTTGGTGGCGGTGCGCATAAGTGCATTGGTATGCACTTTGCGATCATGGTATCCAAGTTGTTTATGCATCAGTTTGTTTCAGCATACGATTATTCAACACCGGATAATTACGATCCGAAAATGGATTACATGCCACTGCCCAAGCCGCATGATGGCATTCCATTAACATTGAAGAAACGTGGATAAATAACTGCGTTTGATGCTGTGCAATTGCATGGACTGATATTGTGCAGCAATAAAAAAGGCTCCCTAGGGAGCCTTTTTTAGCATTGAGGTATGGACACCGTTAATGCAGAGAATCGCGTATACGCTTGTAGCCGTTTTTGATCTCTTCTGCCAGCATGTCGATGGCTGTTTCGATTTCTTGACTGGCTTGGCTGGCTGCGTCGCCAGCGTTGGCAAGTTTCAGGGATAGAGCATCCCACTTGTGTTCCAAATCATCCCATGAATCTTTGGCGTCCATGCTGGCTAAATGCATCTGTACGCGCAGCTCGTCTCGCTCTTGTTGTAGATCTTTGTAACTTTTTTCCAGAGAATCTTTCAAGGTCATATCACTCGCCTCATTGGATAAATTGCTGGGTACCTTTAGAAACTGTTTACTGCTCAAAAGTTTCGTTAAAAGTATTTTCGAACATACCGGTATGGCAATTGAGAAAAACACCGATACTGCCGTCACAGCACAAAACTATCGTCGAAATGTGTTAATCATGTTTGTTTGTGCCGGTAAATCGTTTTACAAGCTTATGCCGAATCAAGATAATGGTGAAAAAACTCGGAGAATAATAATGAAAAACTTCGTAAGGAGCCTGGGAATTGCGTCTGTTGCACTCCTTGCGGCATGTGAAAATGACAACGGGAGTTTGCAAGAACCGTTGTTTAATAACTATTCAGCGTACAAAACTCAGATTAAACAGAAGCCGGCCAACGAAGGCGATGTGGTTCCTGTCGATTATTCCGGTTATTGGTTGTTGGTTCAGGATAAAACGACCGCTCGAACGGATATTAATAACAGCTATACCACGAGTATTATTAAACAACGCAGTATCTCGCGTATTGAGCAAGCGGAGCGGGCTGATGGGATCTCTCGGTTGAGTGTGCATACTTGCGGTGATCCTAACCCGGTTGTTGTCGATGTTGTTAATAAAAGTGGCGTGGCAAATATTGACCACGGTGTTGATGATGAATTGACGACAATTGTCGGCACAACAAAGTGGCAGTTCTCCGGTAATAACCGACTACAGCGAGACGCTCAGATCGAATACGGCTTTCTGGCAGATCGATCAACCGAAAAAAGTACGACTCGCGCAATCAAGATTGCGCCATTGACGCCCGAAACCCGGCTTGAAGGCATGGAGACGGTTGAGCTTCCTGGAGGGGATATTCTGGAAGTTATTGGTGGGGTCGTTGAAGTTGATGATTCACCGCTTTATCAAGGTCGTGTCTCCGCTGCAGAAGAATATAGTGTCAGCTGTTTCGATTATGTGATTGAAAAAAATACTGGTCGTATCAATGATTTTCCAGTGAAAGATGGATNGTCAACGATCTATATGGAAGCCCGTAAAGCTGATGATTCAGACGCCCAGATTCAAGTCAGAATGACACGAGTAAAAGACGGTACAGCGACAACCAATGTTGAGTTGGCTAATGGTGATGGTTCATTTGATAGTTTTGAGCATGTGCAATCGAATGAGGTATTGACGACAAGCAACCCAGAGCGTCTGACATCTCTGTTTTTCAGGTCTCAAACTTATATGGGCGGCCTATTTGACCGTGGAGAGCTGGATACGTCAAAAACACCTGCTGTTTACGAATATATTCAAATATTAAAAGTCGACGCCAAGTTGTGATCGATGAACATGGCCATTGATGTGGTCATGGAACATTACGGTTTAATCCCTAAAGCGGGCAGGATACAATCTCTGCCCGTTTTTCGTTGAATTAGAAGTAAAAGGCTTAGTTATGACGACGGTTTTCAAAACTCCTCACGAACTCTTGGATAACGTAGGCACTGATCTTGGTGCAACCGAATGGATGACGATTGATCAGGAACGTATCAACTTGTTTGCAGACGCAACGGGTGATCATCAGTGGATTCATGTTGATCCAGAAAAAGCTAAAGACGGCCCTTTTGGAGCCTGTATTGCGCACGGTTATTTGACATTATCTTTGGTGAATTTGTTTTTACCCGAATTGATTGATGTTCAAGGCATCAAAATGGGGGTAAACGTTGGTTTGGATCGTGTACGTTTTCCATCACCGGTTGCGGTGGGCTCACGTATTCGTGGTCGCGGTGAAATTGTTAGTGCTGAAGAATTGAAAGGTGGGATTCAGTCTGTGGTGCGCGTCACCGTTGAGATTGAAGGCCATGACAAGCCGGCATGTATCGCAGATACCATCTCACGTTATTTTCCTGCCGAGTAATATTCGTTACGGCCGCTCTGGGCAGTGATATCACTGCTCAGAGATTTTCAGCGGTTTTCTACGAAATCTAGCAAGCAACAGGCTTAGGCTGCGGCCTGACTCGTTGATTGTTGCTGTTTAAGCAGAAATCGCCGTTACATTGCTGTCGTCATCATCGGATTCAGCATTGTCCAGCAGTAAAACCTCAGGTTTACCCTTCAAGGCCTGCATCAGCAGATCTTTATTGGTTGCCATAAGCATACCGATATTTTCGACGGTATCCTCGTCAAGCCCGTCGACGCTCTCCTCTAGCCAAGCACTAATGTTTGCTGCCAGTTCGAGCAGCTTGTCGTGTTTTTCCGCTTCTTTTTTATCGTCAAACAACTTTCCGTCTCTATCGCATTTCCACATAGGGATTAAAGCCATGGGATGACCTCGTTTGAATTGTAAAGTTACTGTATAAATATATAGTATAGTAATCGCGTTACGGTTCAAGCCTATTTTTCATGGTTTCTGCGTGTTCTGCGCCCTACGATTTGGTAAATTGCGGCGCAATTCGGATTTTTATAGATGTACACTCACTTGGGGGCATGATGGATAAGTTAACCACGAAATTGTTGACGCATCAGAATGAATGCACAATCAGCTGGATCACCCGCGATGGCTCGCCGGCTTCAACGGTTGTGAGCTTTATCTGGGAGGATGATGCGATATGGATGACCGCGCTGTCAGCGAGTGCGAGGGTAGGGGCTATTCGTCGGGATCCACGTATCAGTGTGGTGGTTTCTGGAAAGGGCTGTAAAGTCGGTGATACCCGCTGTGTGTCGATGCGTGGTCGCTGTGAGATACTTGATAGCGCTGAGATTCGAGATTGGTTTTTCCCACGTTTCTCGCGCAAGGTGCTGCATAAAAGCCGTATGGGCGCGTCCATGATGGCCAAGGCTATGAATTCGCCGGGAAATTTGGTACTAAAATTCACACCAGAAAAAACCATTCCATATGATGCTCGTCGTGCGATGCAGGCTGCGAATTTCTTACCGTAAATTGAGTGCCTACGTTAGAAGCGATGACTATGCTGATGGTTGAAAACTGTTATCTCTGTTTCAAAAGGAATTGATTTATGCCTGCGCTATTTAAGGCACCAGTGTCATTGATTGCATGTTTGTATCATCAACTTTTCTGTGCATTGTGCGTTAGATCTCGGCGATTACTGGGTACGTTTCTATTGTTGGCTTTTGCCAACATTAGCCTTGCTGAATCGCCGGTATGGCGGATTTCTGACGCGGAGAAGAGTTTTTATATTGGCGGCACGATACATGTTCTCAGAGCCTCGGATTACCCGCTGCCAGAGGCCTTCGATGAGGCTTACTCGAAGACAAGTACTGTGGTTTTGGAAGTGGATGTAGACAGTATTTCTCAGGCTCGCTTCGAATCGCTGGTTCTGTCACAAGTCTTCTATCCGCCTAATGAAAACCTTAAGCAACACCTGAACAAAAGAGCGTTTAGGGCGTTGTCGGCATATTGTCGCAGTGTTGATATCCCGGTGGAATCACTGTTGAAAATGCGACCAGGGCTTGTTGTATCAACTATTTCGATAACTGAGTTACAAAAGCTCGGTGCGGATCAAGACGGCGTGGATACTTGGTTTTCTGCTAAAGCTTGGCGCGATGGAAAGGCTGTTGAGGGGCTTGAGACAGTAGAGCAGCAAATTGAGTTTCTAGCGAATCTAGGCACCGGGAATGAAAGTCGGATCATACTGCAGACGTTGGAAGAGCTTGAACAGTTGCCGGGTGAATTGAATGCGTTGACGTCGGCTTGGCGCAAAGGCGACTTGGCGCTTTTGGACGAGTTGGTGATAGCGCCAATGAAAAAAGATTACCCTCAAGTTTATGAACAACTGCTTCTTAAACGCAATCAGCAATGGTTGCCTCTGCTGGAAGGTTTTTTGGCTTCAGATCGTGTTGAATTTGTATTAGTAGGTGCAGCTCACCTTGCCGGGGATAAAGGACTGATAGAGCAGCTGCGCAAACGCGGTTATCAGGTAGAGCAGCTACCCTAGCAGTTTCCTTATTCATCATGACTGTTTAACACGATATGCGGGCTCTGATTGACAACTTATTAAGCCAATCTAATCTTAGAGAGAGGCTTTGACCCATTCAATAACTCGTCTTCGGGGCTTTCAAACCTTGTCTTCGCTTACATAGGTCAGCGAAATATCTTACCGGGAACCATTACCGGGCCATAGCGAGCAACGCATTTGCCGTGACTTTTGTTTCTCAAACGGATTGACCGCACACGGACAACAAAGGATGCATCGCGATGAACAAAATCATGATTGTGGATGATGAAGAAAACATCCTAGCTGCGGTTAAGCGCATGCTAAGACGTTACCGTGATTGGGATGTCGAGGAATACTCATCTCCAGAGTTGGCGTTAAAGCGTGCACAATGCTGCATCTTTGACGTGGTTATCTCTGACTACAAAATGCCTACGATGAATGGCGTCGATTTTTTGTCTGAGCTTAAGGCGATTCAGCCGAATACGGTGCGCATATTGCTCACGGGCTCTGTGCAGGTCAGCACTTTATTGGAATCTATTAACAAAGCTGGTGTGTTTCGGTTTATTGCCAAGCCTTGGGATGACGATGAGTTCGTTGAGATTGTTAAAGCAGCGATAGACCATCGGGAAACGGCGATAGAAAATCAGATTCTGGCAGATAAAGTGAGAGACCAATACAGCCAAAACCGGCATTTGCAATAGAGATGCTGAGGCGCCCCATATGTCAGATACCCTAGGCAATTTTTTTGTATTGGAACAAGCGCGAGATTATTTGCTGTTTTTCTCCATGGTTACTCTATTGCTTGTTATTTACGTTCTTATTCGAAACTATCGTGCGACCAAAAATTTTGAAGCACGTATCGAGCACTTCTCGTCGTTAACAAACGATACGTTTGCACGTGAGTTAAACCGGGTTGAAACATCGGCTTCCAGTTACAATGTCAAAGAAGGCAGCTTTGGTGCCTTGTCGCGTATTCTGGACGCGTATGCCGTATCAACGACAGGGCCTGATGGCGCCATTACCTATGCCAATGAAGAGTTTTGCAAACTCAGTGGTTACAGCAAAGCGGAATTGATTGGTCGTCGCCACAATATGCTTAGCTCCGGTATTCACTCTGCTGAGTTCTGGCAAAACTTCTGGAATATCATCAAGCAAGACAAAGTCTGGCATGGCCAGATCGCGAACATGAATCGGCGGGCAGAAATTTTCTGGCTGGATGCGTTTGTTTTCCCTCTCTCCTTAATATCTAACGCAACCAACGGGTATATTTGCTTGGCATCAGATACCACGAAGTTGCAAGAAGAAGTGATTAACAAAGGGCAGCAGTTAGAGCAGGTCGAATCCATGCTGATGCAATCCGAAAAAATGGCATCCCTTGGCACGATATCAGCGGGTATTGCCCACGAGATTAATAACCCTGTGGCGTTTATTTCGACCGATATTCGAAACATCGGTGAGTATCTGGAATCGCTTGCAGGGATTGCACGTTTGATGAAACAAGACTGGGACCCGGCCAAGTACGAACAGTTTCTTGGAAAGGTGAATGTCGACCATATCGATCCGGAAGAAGTGGACTATATCCTTGATGATTACCCACGTTTGATTGAAGAAACGAGCGAGGGTATCCAACGCATCAAAACCATTGTTCAAGATTTGAAAGCATTTGCTCGTAAAGGGGGAGATGAGTTTTTGCCGACAGACATCACACGCTGTATTCGCTCATCACTTAATCTTGCGCGCAATGAGCTTAAATACAGCATACGTATCGATAAACGCTTTTTGGATTCGTTGCCGTCGGTGGAATGTGCGGAGTCGGAAATTTCTCAGGTATTGCTGAATATTATTGTAAACGCTGCCCATGCAATCGAGGGTGAAGGTACTATTGCTATCGGCACTGAGTACGATAATGGTTTTGTTCGTGTGCGTATTAAAGATGACGGTTGTGGCATCGATGAAGCTACTCGTTCGCAAATATTCGAACCTTTCTTTACCACCAAATCCGTAGGCCGAGGTACTGGCTTGGGGCTGTCGATTTCACACGATATTATTGTCCGGCATCACGGTACCATTGAAGTGCTCTCCGAGCTTGGAAATGGCACGGAATTCATTATTTCCCTACCGGTTCAGCAACCGGCGACACAGGCGGATTCTGATGGTTTGGGCTCTACTGACGTCGATACAGTGATGGCCCCAGCCCCCAAATGTCAGAAAAAATCCGGTCAGGTCTCTCCCCATTTGGTTAAGCGTGTATACGACTCTCAGCAATCGCAAAAACACACTCCACCGCTAGATGGTTCGCAATGGCGCACACGATAGTTGGCTCCTGGGTTTATGCATGGTGTAAAGCATGATGGCATCAACTTCCGTGAAATGAGCTTAAATGGTGCAAAGTCCTGGCTTATCGGTGTTTTAGCCGTGATATCCAACCACTGAACGGGCGCGTTTGAATTTTTACAGGAATTTTACAGCCGATCTTGATATAGTTGCGCCTCTTTTCGGTAACCCGCTTTAGAATGCTTGTGAATCCCATTCTTGACCTTAGCAATGCCCCCTCTTCGATATTCCTATTCGGGTTATCGGGCAGTGGCAAATCATACGTTGGTAATTTAATCAGCCAGCTTGCGGGCTGGCATGTGTATCACGCGGATGATGATCTGACCGACGCAATGCTGGATGCGTTGGAGCAGCGTAAGCCTTTTACCTCGCAAATGCGTGATGATTATTTTGATATTGTTATTCGCAGAATTAACGAGTTACACAGTGTCTATGATCGACTAGTGATTACACAGGCGGTCTACAAACAAAAGCATCGTCAATTGTTGGTGGATAACTGTGGCGATCTTGAAATGGTGTGTGTAGACGCTAACGACACGATTATCGCCGAGCGTTTATTGCGCCGCGGCAATGGGTGCCGGGCCGAAAGTGCCGCTGTGTTGCGTAAAGACTTCGAAAGCCCAAACCGAGAATACAAAATGCTGGTTAATGACGGCAACGATGAAAAAATTATTCGCCAGCTGAATAGCCTCTATACCTTACCCGTCGCCAGAACAGCCTGACGATTCAGTCGTTATCGGCCGGCCGTTTCGAAACACCCTCTAATTCGCTCGCCAGTTGGCTCTCTAATATCTCCACGCGATTTTTCGCCTCAATCCATTGGCTCATATACCGTGTGCTCTGAACGTTGTGTTGTCTTAACATTCGGCCGGTAAAATTAGTATTGCGGTGATGCTGGACGTTCGCTAATAACGCATTGATACGTTCAAACAAATGCGAGCGGTGTTGCTCATTGGCGAATCGCTCACGAACTAGTGATTCACAACGACGATGGGCAGTGCGCCATTGATCTTCTTGCTCATACAGCGCGACGGCTGTGTCGATAAACGCATCATGATCATCTTCAACGCCTCCGGGCCACTGATCATTGGTTGTCGACATACCCTCAGCTCCAAGCGAACTGGTTACCGATGGCGTGCCTGCGAGCATGGCATCCAATAACTTACCTTTAAGCCCTGCGCCAAAGCGTAACGGTGCAATGCACAGTCGATAACGACTCAACGTTTCAATCGCATCGTCAGCTTGCCCTTTTATCAAGATACCTTTCTTCGGGTTGTGCAACTGCTGGGCTTTGGGTGGCGTATAGGCACCATAAATATGTAGCTCCGCATGCGGCAGGCGTGCACGAATGGCAGGCCACAATGTCTGGAGCTGCAATAGCGAATCCCAGTTGGGTGGATGCCTGAAATTGCCGATGGTCACCATATGCTGACGATCGTTGAAATCTCGGCCATTGATATGGAAGTCTGGTTCTACAGCAAACGGCAGATAATGCAGCAATTCGGGGGAGATGTTGAAATCTCGGATGAGTAATTGATGTTCGAATTCCGAGATAATCAATGATAAGTCACAACGCAATATGGATGCGATTTCTCGACAGGCCAAGCTGGATTGCATCAGGTTTTTGTGCAGCGCTTGTGGTGCGAGAGGTTGTTGGCGTTTGACCATTTCATGGCGGACATTGCGCAAGCATTGAAGGTCTTCTGTATCGAGAATCTTTACTGCATCGGGGCAGCTTTGCTCAACGCGCCAGCCGAACTGTTCTTCCATCATAAAACGGTCGAAAAGCACAACAGATGGGTTGAGAGCTTTCACAAAATCGTCGAAGCTCGAACAGTTGAGTTGAATAGACTGGCATTCGATCTGATCGTGAGAAAGATCATATTCGTTGCCGGTTCTCTGTGCCGCGCAGGCAAAGGTAATCTTGAATCCGGCTCGGCGGAAGCCGCCAAGAATCGACAGTATGTGTTGCCCAGCGGCTGATGAATTCGGCTCCGGCCATACCCAGCCAACGACTAAAAGCCGCGGTGATTCGGTGGGTTGGGCAGATGGCTGACACGGTTCGTTTGCGGGCATTAGATGCTCCAAATATAAACCGCGCCAGCATACCGATACACCGTTGCTGGCGCAATCATCGCTGTAATTGGGGGATTACAGCGTTAGCTGACCAACGAGTAATTCAGCAGGTAGTCCATATTATGCTCTGCTATTGCGGCTACCGTCAGTGCCGGATTGGCGCACGCACATGAGCCTGGCAGTAGCGAGCTGTCGGCGATAATCAAGTTATCATAACCTTTGACGCGACCATAGAAGTCCGTCGCATGGCCCATCGTCATGCCGCCCAATGGATGCCAGGTGGTTTTTTTCGTCGGTAACGGTACCGGTATGCCACCGGCTTTCAGGTTGACTCGATTCATGGTGTGGTGCGCTGCAAGATTAGAGTAAAACTCAGCACCGATAGGCCAATCAATATCCAATGAGTCATTCCAAGCGCGATACTCCAGTTTTCCGAGTTTATCCGGAACGGTCATGATCAGTTGATTGATCACATTGAACGCATCGGGGAACGGGCCGGGTGAATGCTGTACAGCGACCGGTTTGTATTTGTTGTCGAGGTCAAATACTGTCAGGGAGTTAGGGCCTCCCTGAGGGCCACCATTGCCCCATTGCAGCGGCGCACGCATATAAATTTTGTCGCCATTGTTACCCCAGTGATGGCCAACTTCATCGTTCAAACGGTTTAATGTACCTTTGTGCTTGGCTTTTAGCATCAGTTTGGTGGTATTGAGTGAGCCGGCTGCGAGCACCAGTAGATCCGTTTCGAGCGTTTTACTGTCAGTGGTATTGCCCACATCATCGAGAACCTCGATGTGCACGTAATAGCCGCCTTGTGGGCGCTCGACAATATCGGTGACCTGATGCAGTGCCTTGATAGTAACAAGCCCAGTGGCGGTGGCTTGTTGCAGATAATTTTTATTGACCGAGTTTTTGGCGCCAGATTCACAGCCATAGCTGTATTGAGACGCTGTCGCTGCTGCGGGTACGGTGCCGTTAATTTCATCGGTGATGATGTTCCAATCAAATCCTGCGTGTGTGCGCTCAACCGTGAAGCCGGCTTTCTCCATATTTTTTTCAAACGTACGCATGGATTTGTACGGAGAACTGGCTAACACATGGTCAGGAATCGTGTCAGCGCCCAGCATGTTTCTAACGAGTGGGTAGTAATATTGATCCAGCAGATCGTAATTTACTTCTGTTGGGAATACGGTATCGAAGACTTCACGTTTTGGTTGAACCAGAGCGCCACCAAATACCAAAGAGCCACCGCCGACACCTGCGCCGCACAACGCATCAAGATTCCAACTTTTAACACGTTCCAGCAGGCCAGTGTATACATCCACATGGGCTAAACCGGCCAGTTCTTCTTTGCCACTGAGCCAACCACAGCGGCCATCCGGGTCGGTGGATGTCGGAAATAGCCCCGGATACGGGTTATCACTGTCGGTATCCCAATGGCGGCCGCGTTCGATAACCGTTGTAGTAATGCCTTTCTGGGCTAGACGCAGGGCAGAAACAGCACCGCCGAAACCGCTGCCGATAACGATGGCCGATTGTGGTGTGGTGCCTGCGGATACCGCTTTTGATGCACCAACAGCGGCTGAAGCAAGTGCGCCTGCTTTGATAAATCCACGGCGAGATACGCGAGAATTATTTGTCATGATTGAGTTCCTAGATAGTGGTGACGCGGCATAGCGGGTATCTCATCAATTCATGGGCGCAAAGACAAGGTTAAATGCATGTGTTAGATCAAAAGAGTATTGGTCATGTGTTTTTTATGTCCAACGCTGGTCGGATTTCGCAAGCGACTGTTACAGAGGTGCTACACTTTCAGAACGACAAAAAAGCAATAAATTGGTGGCACCCAACGATCATGGCTTGAAAGGAATGCAAACATGGAGCGCAAACATACCCCGGTGCGCCAGCTACCAAGAACCAGGAAGGGGACATCCAGTTGGTATCGGCTGTCCTATCACGACAAAAACCCCGATGCAGGCGTTGCAACACGAGCTGTTGTCATTGCCAATGCAGAAAGTCGAGCGAATCGTTTCCGGCTCGTTGGTGTACAGCCGTCGATAAGCTTTCTCGCCATTGATGCTGATACTCTTCATTCAAACTTGACCGCGCTATTCGTTGATTATGCCGATGAGGTGCGCTTGAATTTAGCGCGCAGCGGCGACATGATCAGGAACTATCAACTGGGCCGTGTCGACTTAAAACCGGTTTTGCAAAGCCTGGAAAAAGCGGTCGATTTGCATCAAGATGTGGATGTTATTGTGATTGCTGACGAGAAGCACGTGTCTGTCAAATGTTTGCTTTCACAGCTGAAGGAAATGCAATACGAACATGTCGACTTCCATATTTGCCGTCACTCGTTGTCCAGTTGATACTCTTCTTGTGAGTGATAGTACGCGGTATGTGTATCTGAAACCGACCCGTTTACGCTTGCTGATGATTGTTACCATGCTGTTTTTTCCCTGCAGCAGTTGGGCGTCAGAGTGGTCGGGCGTATTTTCTTTGATGCATCAACGGCTGGGCTGGATGCAAGCGGTTGCTGTTGATAAAGCCCACGCGCATAAACCTATTGAAGATATCGCTCGTGAGACAAAGGTACTGGCGTCTTCTGTTGCATCCGCGCAAAAAGCGGGCCTTGATGCAGAATCTACCCGGCACTTTTTTCAAACGCAGATCGCTGTGGCAAAAGCGATTCAGTATCGTTGGATGGCAGAGTACGTAGTTAGCGGAGCGCCCAAATCAGAGTATTCCCTGCAAAAGGATATTCGCCCTAAATTGATTGATTTAGGGCATTCTATGGTGGCGTCAATTGCCGTCGCGTTGTCGCAGGAGGGGGCGCTCACAGCACAAGATCTAACGGCGTTTGAAAACACTCTGTCTCTACCCATGCTGCACGATGGTGATAAAAAAGCGCTGTTTGAATCGTTGCGCGCTATTCGTTTACAAGATCACCGTTAAACTTGGCGCCGCTGACTCACAGCGCCTTAGTGTCGGCTGTGTAACGCAACCACAATTAATCCGATGAGGGTTTTTTTCGTTTTAATGGAGCGAAACCGTTTTCAGAAACCGTTGATGGGCGAGGNTTCTTGGTAGGATTTCGAGTTGTCGACTTACCTTTTGTTTTGGTGCCTTTGTTGTTTGGTCCCTTACCCTTTGTTTTACTTTTCGGTTTGGCCTTTTTCTGTGGGCCTTTATAGTGGCCGATCAAACCTTTGACCTTACGGGTAGTGATTTTAAGCTTCAGATACCGAACGATGCTTTCCATCAGATTCCATTCGGTATGGTCAACTAGGGTAATAGCTCTGCCGGATTTCCCAGCACGGCCGGTACGGCCAACACGATGCACGTGATCATCACCGTTGTGCGCCACGGTAAAGTTGATAACTAAATCGACATCATCAACATCCAGTCCTCGTGCGGCAACGTCTGTAGCTACCAGCGCTTGCAGCTTGCCGTCTCTAAACTGATTCAGTACCTGTTTTCGCTCGCTTTGAGGAATCTCGCCGTGAATAAATCCAACCCGCAGGCCCGTGCCATTTAACAGATTGCTGATCTTTTGCACCTGCGCGCGTGTCGCGCAAAAAACGAAGGTCTTCTGTGCCTCTTCACGTTCCAGTAAGGCAACCAGCAGTTTTTCTTTATGGCGCAGATCATCGGCAAGGATGCGTTCCTGAATGATATGGTCATGGCCTTCGCGGTGATTATCCAAGCCAATGGCCATTGGTTCTTGCAACAACGACTCGATGCGTTTCATGCCTCGATGACCAAAGGTGGCGGAAAACAGTAGGGTCTGTTTTTCATCATTGGCGGCACTGGCGATGATTTGCATGTCATCGGCAAAACCAAGATCCAACATGCGATCGGCTTCATCCAATACAAGCACTTCGAGATCGCGCAAATCCGGCGTATTGCGTTCGATATGTTCAACCAAACGACCGGGCGTAGCGATAAGGACTTCAGGGTTTTTGCGGATGGTCGCAACCTGATATTTGAACGGTTCACCGCCGATAATCAAACCACACTTGATCGGTGTGAAGGCGGCGAGCTTTTCGAAGACCTTTTGCAGCTGCAATGCTAATTCACGTGTGGGCGCCAGAATTAGCGCGCGTGTGCCGGTATTAGGGGCGTCGTGTTCAAGCATACGTTGCAGCATCGGCAACAAAAACGCGGCAGTTTTACCACTACCGGTGCGCGCACTTACCATAACATCCTTGCCGTCGAGAATAGCCGGTATGGCTTTCTGCTGGACTTCAGTAGGTGCGTCAAAACCCGCTTGTTCGATGGCTTTGAACAGGGGGGCACGGAAAGGAAATTCAGAAAAGGACACGCAATCGTTCTCATTGAAACGGGGAAGATCGCGTATTCTATCAAATTCCGGGCACGTCGGCTTGTGCTTCAGTGCCGATGGTTATTTCTTATCCTGCGCGTCGGTCAGAGGTTGACGCTGACGGTGGTAAATCAAGCGCAACAGGGCAGGCAGCAAGACGATATCTGCAATCAATGCGAGAACAACGATAGTGCCGGTGATTAAGCCGAAATCTCGCAGGTTAATCAGGCCAGACAAGCTGTACGTCATAAAGCCGCCGAATAGCAAAATCGTGGTAAACAGCAATGCATTGCCAGTGCTGGCGAGCGTTTCTTTGACGGCTTTTTCAGCATCTCCAGAACGTTCGAAGCTGTACTGAAATTGATGGATGAAATGCACGGTATCATCCACTACTAGGCCGATAGCGATGCTACCGATCAGGATGGAGTAGAGATCAAGCTTCAGGCCCGCAACGTACATAAAACCCATACCGACAATAATCGGTAACAGATTCGGAATCATGCTGAGTAACCCCAAACGCAGGCTACCGATCATCAGAATCATCATGAGTGTGACGACAAACGCGGCGCTGATATAAGACTTCGCCATGGTTTCGATGGCGAGCTTTTGCACGGGGGACAGCAGGTAAATCACGCCGGTAACGCTGACATCAGCAAGGTCGCCAACAATCTTGCGCACTTCGACTTCGAGTTTTTCAACAAACTCAGAATACGCAATAATATCGCGCCAAGGCCCGAGCATGGTGACACGAGCGGATGAAAAGTCGCTATTTACCTGACGTTGGAGTTCTGAGCCGCCAGACATTTCAAACAGCAGTAATTCTTGGGCCACCAGCTCGTCAGAGTCAGGCAAGCTATAAAAATCCGGGTCGTTGCCATTAAGGCCTAGATGAACTTGCTTGAGCGTATCAACAACCGAACGGCTCGACTGCATTTGCACGCCGTTGTATGAAAAGCTTTCGCCCATCTCGTTGAGCGCTTCGAGTGCAGTCATCATTTCGGTGTTTTTGACGCCGTTTTCTTGGTGGGTATCGAGTAACACTTCTACTGCAATGGCACCGAAAAACTCATCGTTTAGCAGCTTGATCGATTTTGGCATTTCCGATTCTTCGGGTAGCCATTTAACCGGATCATGTTCAAAGTGCAATTGGCTTACACTCCAGATAGCGGCGGCCAAAATAACACCAAATGTGAAGGTTACGGCCTTCGGGTAATGCCAGCCAAGCTCTCCGCAGCGGCTCAGGAATTGTTGGCTTTTAACCAGTGTGCCCTTGCCTCGGGGTGTTGGGCTGATGCGCGCGAGAGTGAGTACCGACGGTAACAGCACAATGGTGTAAAACCAGGCAATCATAACGCCTGCTGCAGCAAATTTACCCAGTGCACCAATCGGAACGATATCGGCGAAAGCAAACGACAGCATGCCGACGGCGGTTGTTAGGCTAGTTAACATCATCGGCATGCCGGTGTGTGACAAGGCTTCTTGAATGGCGCGCTTTTTATCTTGGTGCTCTTCGTATTTTTGGTAGAAGATACTGAGAAAATGCACCGAATCACAAACGCCTACGGTCAGTATGAACGATGGCAGAATCTGTGAGAATGAACTTAACGCCACATCAAACATCGCCATCAACCCAAACAAGCTGGCCAGTGATATGTTAATCACCATCAGTGGCAATAACACGGCGGACACGCGACGGAAGAGAATATATAGCAGAATCAGAATGACCAGATTGGATAAACCTGCGAAAACCGGCGTCTCGAAGGCTATTTTGCTGAGCAAGGTATTGCCAATCATTGGGCCGCCGCCGATGGAAATATCAAAATCATCGGCTTGATATTCGCTGATAACGGCGCGTATCGACTCCATAAATTGGTGCTGTTCTTGGGACGAAAAGGGCTGCTTTTTGCCGTCCAGCAACTCAGGCGAATAGGCCTGCTGATACATAAATACTGATGTATAGTCGCCTGAACGCGAAATGAATCCTTCGGTAAACAGAGTGTTGTTCAGGGCGTGGTGTTTAAAACGCGCCAGTTCGTCAGCATCTTGCGGGAAGGATAAAACCAGATTTTCGACCACCAGATCATCATCTTCGCCAAACACTAAATCTGTACTGATCATGCTTTTGATATCATCAAGAAAAACCACTTCAGCTTCTAATTGATGATGTAATCGAGAGAGTTTTTTCAGGAAATTATGATCAAACAGATCATCCGTTTTGATCATCAAAACGGCAGCTTCTTCGAAACCATACTGATCGTGAAAGTCATGGTAGACCTTTACTGCAGGGTGATCTTTATCCAAATTGCTTTCGTTAGATGTGTCGATTCTGAGTTGGCCAAGCCAAGCACAGCAGAATATCGCAATTGCCAATGCTGCAATTAACGTCGCTTTGGGGTATCGGTAGATGAACTCGCCCAACTGTGCGAAGTTATGGTGTATACGGGTCTTGATGGTCATCGGCGGCCCAGAGAATCAGTGGCTAAAAAATGGCCGCATCATACCGGAAATGGGTGTCGAATGTTGAAGATGAGCAAAACGTCATCAATATTAATGCCCCCACCTACTTGAAGGAACGCCCTTGAGCATGCGCGTCAGTTGATGGTCAAATAGCGCATTAACGCATTGGCTTAAGGTGCGGGCTAAACGCACGTTAAAATCATCCACTAGCTCGGCTTGGCCGGTTTAATTCTGTATTCAAAGGAGCAAAGCAGTGACTCAACATCAAACGCTCCCTCAAGTGTTAGCCGGACCCATCGTACGGCGCTTCACCGCAAAAGAGTTGGTTATCTGGTTGGTAACCTCTGAGCCGCGGTCTATTCGGGCCACGATTGAAAAGATACCGCAGCAGCTTTTGTATGATGCTGACTGTGATGCTCGGCCGCTCCAAATAGGCGAGCGAGCCTATGTGTATCTATTGAGAATGCCGTTGCAAACCGCCTGTGACGATGGCGATATCGTGTGTTACGACCTGCTGTTATCAAACGGCACAGATACATACTCGCTGGCAATGTCCTCTCCGGATTTGCTATTCCCTGATGAAGACCGTTTCACGCTGGTATTCCGTTCGCAGGTTCGACAACTATTACATGGCTCGTGCCGCAAGCCGCATCATCCCGGAGATTGTGGATTGGCTGCTGCCAGCCGCAAGCTAGCGGTGATGGCCCCAACCGATCGCCCAGCATTGCTGATGATGGCAGGCGACCAAATCTACGTGGATGATGTTGCCGGGCCGATGCTGAGCGTCATCAAACAAACCATTGACCGCCTTGGCTTGTGGCCTGAGCGTCTCGACGGAGCGCTGATTGAAGACTCCGATGCCTTATACCGAAGTGAACACTGTTATTACGAACGCGAAGCTTTGCTGCCCCATGATAAGCAAAGCCAACAGGTAGAAAAACGTGTGTTCAGGGCTGCCAAAAAACCGATTTTTACCAGTGTCTCTGCTCATAATCACCTGATAACGCTAAGTGAAGTCATGGCGATGTACCTGTTGGTTTGGTCGGACGCCTTGTGGGCTGATATCGATGACGGGTATCCATCTAACTTGGCAGCAGAGCACCATGACTTGTTTGATCAGGAAGCAAAAATCCTCAAGGCATTTGTTCAGGAATTACCTGACACCCGGCGACTGTTTGCGCATATACCGGTGTATATGATTTTCGATGATCATGATGTCACTGATGATTGGAATTTGACTCGGGATTGGGAAGAGACTGCTTATAACCACCCGTTTTCGCGGCGTATTATCGGTAATGCGCTTGCTGCTTATTTTGTGTGTCAGGGCTGGGGAAATGCACCAGATGCGTTCGAATCGAACGCCCGAATTGATGCGGGAGATGCGTATAATGCGGAAGGACCAGCACCAGACGCGGTACGTACCTACGTGAATGCGGCGATGGCTGGGCGGCCGGAAGATGCCCAAGACGCAATGATCAATACACTACTACGATTGGAATGTTGGCATTACGCTGTGCCGACGTCGCCGCCATTGCTGGTGTTAGATACTCGCACGCGCCGATGGCGCAGTGAATCCAATGCTAATAAACCCTCGGGCTTGCTTGATTGGGAGGCGTTGAGTGAATTGCAATCAGAGCTGATCAATCATGACGCGGTGATACTCGTATCAGCTGCACCCATCTTCGGCGTGAAAGTAATTGAAGCCATTCAGGATGTGTTTACATTCATCGGCAAGCCTTTGATGGTTGATGCAGAAAACTGGATGGCGCATCGAGGCACAGCCAACGTTATTTTGAATATTTTTGGTCACCGCAAAACACCCAAGCACTTTGTGATTCTCTCTGGTGATGTGCACTATTCGTTTGCTTATGATGTGAGCCTGCGACGTAGAAATAGCGACAATCATATTTGGCAGATCACTGCGAGCGGGTTCAAAAATACGTTTCCGAATAAATTGCTGGTAGTATTAGATCGGATGAATCAACTGTTGTTTGCGTCATCATCACCGCTCAATTGGCTAACTCAACGACGGCGGATGAAGGTCCGTTCGCGCTCTGTTGAAGGCAAAGGCAGTCGGAAATTATTGAATGGTTCCGGGGTGGGGTATGTCAGCTTGAATGCAAAAGGCCAGCCGGTATCAATTGAAATCTGGGGTGCTGATAACACAACCCATCGGTTTACCCGTCGTTGATAGAGCCGCCATGGTGATAATAGCTGAGATGATTAGTGGTTGATGCCACGCAAATAATGGCCGTGCAGGAAGTTACGACCCAGTAAAACGGGTGTTTCTTCGTCGCGGCGGTCTCGGATGATGGCCAGAATGAATTTTCTCACGCCATGTACTTCGATCGGCACGGCAATGACGTAGGCCTTGTTGCGGAATAACCCGATATAAACAGCACTGCGAATCTGAGTCGCTATGACAAAGGTCTCGCCGTCTCGGTTTTCTAAGCGAAAATGCCCGGTTTTACCAACATTGGCTAATGCATCCCCTTCGGCGTTTTCGACGGTAATGACATTCCCATTGATCTCACTCAGCCTGCTTTCAGCAGTTGTTTCTGCCAAAAAGCGAATCAGCGAGTCTGAAATACGCGCATGTACAATCTCGCCAATGGCAATGTGGCTGCGTTGATCAGCCAGTACCGATTTAGTTGTGATAACAAACAAGCAGAACAACAAGCTTGGAATCAATAACTTGCGCATATGGAAGCCCCTGTATTCCGGATTGCACAGTTATTATTATAAGCCAAGCTGGCGAAGCCGAGAGATCGACCGTCGTAAAGTTGACTTGGCCTGGCTGCTGAGCACAGGCCAAATGAAGATCAGAGACCGTAAATGGTATTGGCTGCCGTGCAGCAAACTTTGTGCTTTGGTGGTGATAACGGGTTTTTCCAGTGCTGGCTGAGACTTTTCAAGCGTTCCAGTGGCGCTTTCCGGCTCTCAAGTGCAACTTCGACTTCTTTTTCCGCTGCCTGCCGGGCCTTAAATAACTGCATTTGAATACGGCTATAAACATTCACGGCACCGTCTCCAGTGGTTTCAATAGGCAGGAAAATAGCATCAGGCCAGAGTTGTGTGATTTTGCTCTGCACGCCGTCGGAGACACCACTAGACGGCATANAGCCGAAGGGTTTAACGCTGATCGTCATGTTCGCCTTGTGGTTCGCTACGTTACTGATCAATTTGCCGACTTCCATATGACCTTCGCCACCGCGGTTGTCGTTGTTATAAAAGTCGTGACTCAGTGTTGCCAACTCCGCTTGATCTGAGAAATGATAATCTTTGAATCCCATCAACCTCGCAAAGCTTTGAAATCCTGTCATCAGCACTTTTTCGGCAAGCCATAGCTTGGCCATGCGCACCGGTACCGAAATACCTTTGAGGCCGCGGCGGCTGTTATCGGATTGCGTCAGGCGATCACGATTACGGGTGTCATATCGGGCTTGCCATATCAGATACAACATCCATGCGGTAATAAATTGCACGTCAACTTCAGCACCTTCTTGTTCCAAAAATTGCTGCAGCTTGTAGTTGCCATCACCTTCGGTGGTCATCGCCCAAAACTCACCGATAATGCTCACTTTGGGTTTTACGCGGGTTTTGTTGACCTCAATGGCCCCCATGATGCCGCGCACCTTGTGTGCTGCACGCAATAGCGAGCGGTTTTCAGCAAGCGCGGTTTCAATAATTTGGCGACATTGTTCAACGGCCTTATTGGTTTCTCCCTCGTTCACTTCGTAAGGGCGGATGCGGTACATCAAGCCATTAAGTACATCACCCAATACAAATGCCTGAACCACTTTGATAAAGAAACGCGGTGAGACTTTAAAACCGCCGCCTTCACCGACCACCTGGTTGGCGCCACCCGTTTGTGACGCCGACAAGACCCGAAAGCCGTCAAACCCAGAATCTCGCAGCGCTTTGCGATACTCAGTAACGTATGTGCCAAATCGGCACGGGCCGCAGGCTCCCGCAGTCAGAAACACATACTTGCTGCGAATTTCATCCACACTGAGTCCGGTTTCATCACGCAATTGGGTGAGGTATTTCACCAGGTTACCAACGGTAAAATAGGTGGGGTTGCACTGGCCCCGGTTGCCGAATTCTTTGCCGACCGCCAGTGCATCGTAGTTGGGTACGTCGAGTACGCGCACCCGGTAACCGAGACCTTTTAGTGCTGCAGCCAGAAAGCGATCTTGAGCGACGGTGAGCCCAGCAACCAAAATAGTCGTGTGGCGAACGTCATCTTCGGTAAAGGTCTGATTGACGGATTCCACATAATGGTTGCCGGTACGCCCCGGTTGCCATGAAGCGGTCACTGGGGCGTTGGTGTCTGATGTATTGCCTGTGCGAGCGATGATGTTATCCATGTTTCAACCTCTTGATGGCTTCTCTGATGCAGCGGGCGTTGTACGTTATCGCTACGTCGATCGGTTGTTGCTGCGTGATTGTGTTAGTGGTGCGAAATATCCACGACATCAATCAGTTGGTTTTTTGTGTCGGTAAACTCGGCGACTGCCGGCGGCGTGAAAATTTCCACAGCGGCCGGTTCGTCAACGGCTTCAGGCGTCACGCCGGCCGCTTCTTGCAACACATATTGGCGTTTCTTTAATGTATGCGCGTAGGTTTTAACGCGAATTTTCATCGACCCCTGTGGTTTGTTGGCGTCGATATCATGCATTGCTGAATACGGCGCGCCAGCGGTGCCGATAATATTATCGATGATGCCGTAGGTAGGGGCATCGTTACCGCATTTGAAGCTTGAGAGATCTAAAACCGCTATGTTCGGGTGGCGGGCGGCAAATTTCGCAGCCCAGACTTTTTGCACCGAATTTGCGCTGTAGTTTTCTGGCCATACGTCGCGTATATCCGTTGCTGAGGCAATACGTTGCTGTTCAATATCGTCGGCGAAGTAACGGTTGAGCCAAGCCGGGTCTTTTGGGATCGAACGAATCGACAAAATCGGATATCCCAGTGCTTGATATTCTTCGGTGATTTCGTGATTTAACCCAGGGTCGTTGTGATATGGGCGACCGAGTAACAGAATACCCATGCGGCCGTTGGCTTCCAGATGTTCGATGAGTTCTCGACCCTGAGTTTGCAGAACTTCATCGAGTGTATCCAGCGCCTTCCATGCTTGTGCTACTGCAAAGTTGTTTTCGTCTTCAGTGATGCGGAGCTTGTCGCCCCAAGTGTCGAAAAGCTGTTTTTTCAGTAAATTAGGCTCGTTCATGCTGACGGCGGCATCCACATAGGTGATGCCTTTGCGGGCGAAAAAATCCACTTCTTTGGTGAATGCCGCTTTAATCACATTGGGTGTGCCGGCAACAATCGGGCAGCTGGCGGTATCCATAGTGAAATCCACAAAACTGGGAATATGGGTAATGGTGGGGAAATACAGATAATCGACTGGGCGTTTTTCTGTGTGTTTATGAAACAGCAAATTGTGAATATGGGCTTGTGCAACTTTGGCCGGGTAACAGGGGTCGATAGAACCATACTTGCCGCCTTCAGCAAACATGGCCTCGGAAGTGTCGTCAGAGAAAACTAAGTTGCCTTTGCTGATACCAAGGGCCTCAAAGTAGGTTCGCCAAAACGGCCCGGTGCTCCACATATTGAGTACTTTGGGCATGCCAATTCGCAAGGTTTGCCGGTAACGAACGGCGTCGTCGTTACTGCGTTCAAATGCACGGGTGATGGTGCGATCTTTCTTCAACGGATTCCAGCCGCGATATTCGACGGTCTCAGTGACGGTTGTATCAGCACTAGGCAGTGCTTCGGCATTGTAAAAGTGTTTGAAGCATAGGTTGGCTTCGGTATTGACCAAATTCGGGTAGTGGGTCATACGTTGTTTACGCTCACGCTCTAACACTTTTAGCGCAGGTTTATCTTCTACTGTGCCTTTTTCGCAGGAGAAGCCAGAAATATAACGCGCAGTTTTCCCACCGCTGGTTTCGGTATCAATGAACGTACGCGAACAATGGTTAGCGCAGAAGGTACAGGTTGTGGTGGCATCATTCTGGGTGGTGTAATTCAGTGCAATCGCTTGCTCTAGCCCAACAAATGTTGAATGACCGCGCCGCGACACTTGTTCACGGGCTTCCAACGCCGCGCCGATAGCACCGGCTTCACCGGGGTGAGGGTGCACACACACGTTAGCATTAGGTACACGTTCTTCGATGTAGTCGACTTGGGCTTTAACAGCGGCCAGGTTGTATTGAGTGCCGCCTTGCAGCACAAAGGTTTTGCCTAGCTCAGCTAAGCGTGGAATCTGGGCAACGTACTGCCACACATTTTTGGGCAGCACCATCGCCAGCCCAGCCATCAATTCTTCTTTGTTGTAGCCTTCTTTTTGGAAATTCACCCGATCGGAGTCGAGAAACACTGCGCAGCCATAGCTGAATTTGGGCGACAAACCGGCTTCAAACGCGTGATCAGCATAATCAACAACCGGCACGCCAAACTGATCTGCCATCGCTTGTAGCAACATGCCGTTACCGGCGCTGCACTGATTTGAAAGCCGAAAGTTTTTCAGCTCGTCGCCGTTCAGCATCAGCACTTTGATATCTTGACCACCAATGTCACAGATCACATCTGCATTATCGAAGTAATGGGTCGCACTCATCATGTGAGCGATGGTTTCAACAATATTAACGTCGGCATCCAGCGCCGTTTCGAGCACGTCGGCGGCATAGCCAGTGACACCAAAGCCATCAATGTTGAGTGTTGCGCCGTCTGCCTGTACTTGCTGTTTCAACTGACCGAGCATATCGATCATGTCTTGGATCGGATTGCCCTTTGATAGTTGATAAGCTTTGAGCAGCACTTCGCCTTGGTTATCAACCACCACACACTTGGATGATGTAGATCCGCCGTCGAGGCCGAGAAATCCATGAACCTGTTGGCCGGGTTGAAATTGCGCGGGTTTAAATGTTGGAATACGGTATCGATTTTTGAAACGCTGCAAGGCCAATTCATCCGGCGATAGTGCCGGGCCGCAGTTTTCTGCCAGTCGATCCTGACGGCCATTGTGAATAAAAGCTTCCAACTCATCGATGCCAGAGAAGGTTGCGTCGATGTTTTCCTGTAGGCCGAATAATACGGCACCCAATGCGGCAAATAGCTCAGCATTCGGCGGTACCTGAATCAACTCATCTAACGGCATATCCTCAGGGTATTCATAACCGCGATCCCGCCAGGTTTCGGGAATACGCAGTCTCCAACACTCTTGCAAAAACGTTAAATAAGTATTGGGCCCGCCGAGCAACAAAACTTTGTGATTGAGGGTATTGCCTCGAGTTAACACCGACAGATTTTGCATCACAATGGCATCGGCCAAAGAACACATAATTTCGTCAGCCGGCACCGCACTTTTTACCAGATTCACAATGTCGGTTTCTGCGAACACACCGCACTTTGCGGCAACGTGGTGCAGGTGGTCGCCATTAAAACGAATGCCTGAGACATCTTCGGGTTTGAGGCCAACCTTGATCATGCATTTGTCGATCGTTGCGCCAGTGCCGGATGCGCATTTATCATTCATCGACGTAACGGCTTGGCGTTCACCGGTTTTCGGATGGGTTTTGAAAATAATGATCTTGGCATCCTGACCGCCAAGTTCGATAACACTGCCAACATCGGGGTACAGGTGTTCAACCGCCATGGTGACGGCATTCACTTCTTGTACAAACCGGGCACCCAACAAGGGGCCGATCGGGCCGGCGCCCGATCCGGTAACAAAGACACTGAAATCTGCATCTGTACGATCAGGGAATTCATCACGAATACGCGTCAGGAATTCGGCGACCAACTGCGGCTGGCGAGTATTGTGGCGGAGGTAGTCGTGCCACAAGATCGTTTTCGTTTGTGTATCAACGACAACGGCTTTAACGGTGGTTGAGCCAATATCGATGCCGATGGCAAGTGGCTGCATGTTGCTTTCCCTGGTTTGTACGTTTCTTATTTTGTCAGAAAAAATAGCAATCTGTCGGTGCTTCTAGACACGTGGTTTGTCATTCATCTTATGAAGTTTCCAGAAACATACAACGACACAAATTGTAGGGTTATTCCAATGGCAGAAATTCTGGAAAACCTGTGCACACATTTTGGTACTCAACGCTTTACATTATGCAGCGGGCTTAGGAGAACAAAAACATCACCCCTATCGTATTGCTGGCACGCGATGGCATGAAGGCACGTTGGTCGTAGATTCACTGGAGTAATACTCGCGGCTACCCATTGTTCTGCATGGAATGGTGGTTTCACTGCGTTATAGCATGTGAGTTTTCATGGGCATAGAGTTGCTGAATATTTCGTTTTTGCAGTGGGGGTCAATCGATGACAGTTGGTTGAGTGCTCACTAACACAATATCTAGGACTTTCGTTGATCTCCCTGCATACGCTGAATCTATGCGAACCGTTTGCATCCGTCATGACAATAAAATTATGATGACCCCTCATTGCAGGAAGCCCAAATTATTATGCAGCCGCTAATTCCGTATTTTCAGACACTCCAGTTTAAAATTCNCATGCCGGATTTTATGCCGATGGATCAGATCGTTTTATTTGGTTTCGGCTTATTGGTCGGAACCGGGTTGATTGTCGGTACTCAAATCGCCGGTACTCGTGCCAAGCGATTGGGATTGAAAAGCTCGATGATGACCGAAATCTATATTTGGACAGCGATCGGTATCGTTGTTGGCGGCCACATCGGCTACGGCTTGTTTTATCATCCACAAGAGTACTTTGCTAACCCCAAGCTGTTTCTCGATTTAACCGGAGGGCTCTCTAGCTTCGGTGGGTTTATTTTCTGCACCATCGCCATTCTTGTCTTGCTATATAAACGTAAGCAGCCGATTTGGCCCTATGCCGATTGTGTGACGTTGGGTTTTTCTCTGGGGTGGTTTTTTGGCCGCATGGGCTGCACGGTTAATCACGAGCACCCGGGCACACCGAGTAACTTTTTTCTGGCGCGTTACTGCCGTCCGGTTGAAGGCTGGACATGGGAGTTACCGCAGTGGGCACGACTGAATCCGGCTGATCTGCGTTTCAGTCACTGCACAGAGAGCGGCAGTGTTGTCACTAGCTATGCCGATAAGGTTCCGGTCGATTACGCCGGTGTTGTGGCGGTACATGATATGGGCTTCTACGAAGCTCTTTATGCATTGGCATTGTTTGGTGTGCTCAAGTGGCTTGATCGTAAGCCGCGTTTTGATGGCATGTTCGCGATGGTTTTAGTCTTCACCTATGCGCCGTTGCGTTTCTTCATGGACTTTCTACGACCTGAGGCATTCAATGCTCGCTATGCGGGATTAACCCCAGCGCAATGGGGCTGTATCGTCTTTATGTTTGCGGGTATTTATGGTCTCTATTACTTGAAAAAACGTGGCACGATTACACGTAATTTATCAGAGCCGGTTTAACCCGATAATTTCGACCCTGCAATTTTATCGAACAACAAAAGGCGTAGGCTGCGATGACGTGTTTACATATTACCAACGGTGATGCTGCTGCCGATTTAATTCGCCAAGCGCAGATTGATGGGCAAATAATGCCTTGGCGTGACGTGTTGCATGAGGGCCCAGTGCCTGCGGGGTTGGAAATTCGGGCACTGCGTTCGTTACGTATGCAATTTATTGCAGCAGCAGGTTGGGCGTCGGGTGATCTTTTAGCCGAGCATCTCAAAGCATTCAACGCAGTGTTGGACGCGATTGAAGCTCAACAATTCTCAGAGATTGTGCTGTGGTTTGAACATGATTTGTACGATCAACTGCAACTCATCGAAGTGTTGGATATGTTAGCCACCCTGTTTGATGGGCCGCTGACGTTGGTACAAACGGATACCTTTCTCACCAGTTTTTCAGCCACCGACTATCCCGCATTGTTTGATGCCCGAGAAACCGTATCGGAGGCTCAGCAGGCATTGGCGCAACAAGTGTGGCAGGCATTTCGCGCGCCCACGATGGACCCGATAATCGAATGTCTGAATTGTGATCTCTCCGTGCTGCCGCACTTATATGCTTCGCTATTGCGTTGGTGTGAGGAATTTCCCAACCCGGAGACGGGGTTGAGTCGAACGCAAACGGTAATTCTTACGCAGCTGGCCGAACAATCTTCTGAAGCCGGCCGATTATTCAGGCGATATCAGCAACAAGAAGAAGCAAGATTCATGGGAGATACGGTGTTTTTCTGGATTGTTCAGCGGTTGGTTGATGCGGGTGTTGTGGCTGCAGCGCCAACTGCTGCGATTACGGGAGAAACCACGTTGTCGATAACGGCATTGGGCGAGAATATCTTGAATCGTCGCTGTTATCTGCAACAGATAACACCATTGGATACTTGGCGTGGCGGTATGTATTTTCGCTAGTGCACATTCTATGTAATTAGCATGCGCACCTCCCGGCTGATGTTTGCCGGAAGGGCAAGTGTGCTGTGCGTGTTAGTGAATGCGCCCACCTTTGTGTGATGAGGTTTGGCCAGGCTGTGAAACTGTGCGCAAGTAAGGTTTAACGGTGTCATAGCCATTCGGGAAGAGCTCATGCGCTTCTTTGTCCGAGACGGTTGGCACGATGATCACATCTTCGCCTTGTTGCCAGTTAGCCGGTGTCGCAACCTTGTATTCCGAGGTCAGTTGCATGGAATCAACCACACGCAATAACTCATGAAAGTTACGACCTGTTGTCATCGGGTAGGTCATCATCATTTTAATGCGTTTGTCGGGGCCAATCACAAATACGGATCGGACCGTCGCATTATTGGCGGGTGTGCGTTCGTCTGTGCTGCCACCGACTTCCTCAGGCAGCATGTTGTAGAGTTTTGATACTGCCAAGTCAGCGTCAGCGACGATCGGGTAGTTCACTTTGTGGCCCTGAGTTTCGGCAATATCTTTTTCCCATTCTCGATGGCTTTCGAGTGAGTCAGCACTGAGGCCCATTACTTTGCAGTTTCGTTTGGCAAACTCATCCGCTAAGCCTGCCATATAGCCCAGCTCCGTAGTGCAAACCGGGGTGAAATCTTTCGGGTGCGAAAACAAGATTGCCCAGTGTTCGCCTATCCATTGATGGAAGTCGATAGGGCCTTGGGTTGTCTTCGCTTGGAAGTTTGGCGCTGTGGAATTAATTCTGAGGTTCATTGGACAGTACTCTTATCGTCAATCGATGAAAAATCATATTCTCCAAACCGTTAGCGCTTGATTGACGCCAATTGCGCAGAGAAAGTATGTAGATTGAGAGCACCAAAGCCTTTGTTGGTTTCATCCAGCCGACAGCAGGCTAGACTGAACTGTGATGAATGAAACAGTTGGCCGAATAAAGGTCTGATATCACGCTATCACCACTAACGGCGGAAAAGGCGAATCCATGCATCAATATTTGAGTGTTGCCCTGTTTGCTTTGACGACCACTGTAACGCCAGGGCCGAATATACTGATGGTGCTTTACTCAGGCCTAAATCATGGTATTCGTCGGTCGCTGCCGCATTATTTAGGTATCTGTATCGGCTTGCCGATCATGATCACCGTTGTGGGCTTGTTTCTCGGGCCGCTGTTTACGCACTACCCAGTTGTGCACTACGTATTGAAAGGTGCCAGCTTGCTGTATCTCATCTGCCTAGCTTTTAAAATTGCATTCAGTCATCCGCACAAACTGAAAGATCATGCACCGATTGGTTTCATGCAAGCGGCGATGTTTCAATGGGTTAACCCGAAGGTTTGGATGATGGCGCTGGGTGCGGTTGCCACCTTTACGCATGTGGGAGGTGATATTCACTATCAAATATTGATGATTGGTCTGATTTTTCTTTTTGTTACCTTCCCCAGCGTTGGAGTTTGGTTGGTGGGCTCTGCGTCATTGAAGCGTTTCCTGACATCCACCTTCCACCTACGTGTCTTTAATATCTGCATGGGCTTACTGTTGCTAGTTTCCATTGCCCCCATGGCATATGGTTTTTGGCATGAGCTAGTGCATCTCCTACCGATAAATTTCCCTGATCAATAAACAAACTATCGCGTTAAGGCGCGATTGCGGTTAGCATGATTTTGGTTAGAATAAGTCGCCAAACAGGTTTCTTGGTGCGTTTGCTGCGGCCATAAATATCCGCTCGAGGCTGATTGCCAGCGCTTTAGGGAACTCGTGAAGGAAAGTCGTACAGGGAAGGAGTATTCGATGGCTGACAATCTGTTCAAGGCCGTTCAGGCCCGTCTGTTACGCTGGGCTACCCAGCGAATATCGCTAGTTTTTCAATTGCTGCGGATTTTTAAACCCGTGATCGTCGTCGGTGGTCGTGCCATTGTCACGCGCTTTGATGATGTGCAAGCAGTGCTAAATCGCCCTGATGAATTCGATGTGACCTATGCCGAGCGCATGGGCGTTATTACTGAAGGCGATAACTTTTTCCTGGGGATGTCAGATACCGCGCGTTATCAGCAAGACGTATCGAACATGCGAGTCGTTGCACGTCGCACGGATATTGAAACGCGTGTGCGGCCTTTTATTGCGACAACCGCCAACAACTTACTCGATGCGCAAAGCGGTGAAATCGATTTGATCGGCGACTACGCACGGCGTATTCCGGCGTTATGGGTGGGTGACTATTTTGGCATTCACGGGCCGGATGAAAATGCACTGATCGACTGGACAACCTATATGTTCCAGTACCTGTTTTTCGATGATAGTCCCGAGAATGATAACCAAAAAGCCGTAGCGTATGCCGCTGAATGCCGGCCTTACCTAGATCAACTCATCGCTGATCGTCACCAACAAGCTGATCGTGACGACATCATTGGTCGTTGTTTGCATTTACAACGCAGCGCGACTCCGGGTATGTCGGATGTGGCGATTCGCAATAACATGCTCGGATTAATCGTTGGTGCTATTCCAACTTTGACCAAATCTTTTGCCCATGTGCTGGATTACCTGCTCGCGCATCCAACGGCGATGGCTGAAGCACGCGGGTTATCCAATCAGGGGGATATTGACACTCTGCAGCGTTTGGTGATGGAGTGTTTACGTTTGAATCCATTTGCCGCAGGCGTGCAGCGCGACGTTGTTGCTGATTGCACATTAAGTGGTACCCGTTTGACGGCAGGCACTCGTGTGGTCGTAGCAACCCAATCGGCCATGTTGGATGGGCGTCGAGTCGAAGATCCAAAAGCCTTTCGTCTAGATCGCCCTGATTGGGTTTATCTGCATTTTGGCGCTGGCATGCACAGTTGTTTTGGGCGTTATATAAACCCGGTTATTCTGGCTATGATGTTGGCACCGGTTGTGGGGCTACCTGATCTGCGACGGGCAAATGGTGAGGGCGGTAAAACACGCTGGCGTGAGGCCTTTCCTACTCAGCTGAAGGTGGTTTTTACCCCTGAGCCATCGAAGTCGACGGCCGCGAACACGACCGATACCTATGGTCAGCATGAGCAAACACCATCCACTGCCGTGGCAAAGTCAGATACTGAGGAGACGGTGGTCTGATATCCCCGTACAACCGCTAACGATAACAAGGAGCGTTTATGTCTAATATCGCGGGTAAAGCGTATGCGATGAATGTCGTAACACCAGTCAAAGGCTGGTATGCCTGGCAAACCAAGTTTATTTTCTGGTTTGTTGTGAAGTTTCCGAGCTTTTTAAAAGGCCTGATAAATCTATCGTTGATTCACTACGCACACTGGGCAGTGGTAAGCCCTAAACAGTTTCCTCGTCTGAGCGAGAGCCAGCCGAAAGAATCGCTGAACTACCATTACATGTTCTTTTTCTCGAATTTTAACGGCAGCTGGTCGCAGTATGTTGATAGTTTTTCGTTCGCGATACCGTCGGGGCTGGATATTTTTTGGCGTAAGAATATTGGCTATCCGAAGTCTGTGCCGCTGACGCCGTTTCATGATTACATCCGCTTTAACCAGGTACAGACCAGCCACTATTACAGCGCCTACCCTTATGCGGCATCCAACGATGTTAAAAGTGCTGCCAAAGTTAAAGACGCACTATTGGCGTTTGAACGTGAGTTTCTAGAAGTGGACGAAAATACCTTTGCCGATGCCTATAACCGTCTATTAATCGACTTACAAAATGACATGGGTGAACTCGGCCCGGTACCCATCGTTAGCATGGCCAGTGATGCCGTGATTAATAACCGCAGCAGTCGCCCGACTGCGATCGCTAATGAAGTGGAGGAAGTATAAATGGCGAATACCAGTGGTAACGCGTTTTGCCTGACCGTGCTCTGCCCGGTTAAAAATGACACGGTTGGCGGGCGCTCGTGTGCTGCGCTAACGCGGGATATTATTGAACATCTTCCAACCGGGCTAGAGAGCCCGCTGGCGAAAGTGCCACAAACGTATTTCGGACGTTTTTATTTGCTGAATGATGTGTTCTATCAAGGCGGTCAGCATGAGCGTGATCATCTCAAATCCCATTATCTGGTCTTCACTGCCAATTTCTTTGGTGACTTGGATCGTTGGCTTGAAGGGTTTTGGAGCAGCGCCAGCGATGATGCCCAATATATCTGGCAGCATTGTGTCTCGTTTGACACCGTTGCCAGCGCTGAAGGGTTTCGTGATTACATCAAAAAGTGCCAAGTTGATGCGGCGCTGTTTTTTAATGGTTCTAACGACCATGCACTGGAAGATCAACTGAAAGCACTGTTTTTGAAACAAGAGTTTTCTCGTTTTGCGGTCGCAAATCAAGGACTGGCTCCGGCTGATCTACGTGAGGAATTCCGCGCGTTTTTACAACGCGTGGAGCCACAAAACCTGGCTGGGCCGAGTTTTGTACCGGGGGCTGAAACGGTCTGACGTGATCAACCGTTGCATTAAAAGCATACAAAGGACGTATCATGACTAAAACACTGGATCTGCACGACATACAGGGCAACATTGTTAAAGGCTACGGGCGTTATGGGTTTCCCAAGGCGCGTTATGTATTTATCAGTATTCTGGACGCTGCCAAAGGCCGTGCCTTTATCAAGGATTTACTACCTCACATTACCACCGCAGCACCGTGGAATGCCGACAGTTTGCCGTATCAGGATGACGCCAAACCCTTGGCTACCTTGAATCTTGGTTTTTCCTTCGAAGGCCTGAAAGCGTTGCAGCTGCCATTACGCGCATTGCGGGAGTTTCCCGCGGAGTTTCAGATGGGCATGCAGGCTCGCGCCGATATTTTGGGCGATGACTTTGGCAGTTCACCCGAGCAATGGGATCCGATCTGGCTTGAAAGCCATGTTCATGGATGGATATCCATCAATGCCTTCGCCAAAGACGAAGACGACCTCAGTCATATCGACAATAAATATCAGTGGTTATTGAACAAAATCGCTGCAACGCAGGGCGGTGTTGTACAACTGGATGGGCATCGCGGCCCTTATGGTGATATCCGCCCTTACCAGGATGCTTCTGCGGTTTATGCCGATGGCAAGCCAGGTAACAAAGAACACTTTGGATTTGCTGACGGCATCGGTAACCCGTATTTTGAAGGCAATAGTCAACCGATTGAGCGCTTGCCGGGTAATGGCAAGATTAATCATGATGGCACTTGGTCACCCTACGCAACCGGGGAGTTTATTCTTGGTCATGTTGATGAGGCACAGGAATACCCCAAAGCGCCGACGCCACGTTTGTTATCCAAGAACGGTACCTTCATGGTGTATCGGAAGTTGCATCAAAACGTCACTGAATTTAATCATTACGTCGATACCGCAGCAGAGAATTACCCGCATAGTGAAGCCCTGCTTAAAGCCAAATGGGCGGGCCGCTGGCCGGATAACGGTGCACCGGTCACCTTGTTTGAAACCGATGAAGCCAAAGCTGCGCTAGACAAACAAATGGCCGAGCTGAAAAAACAGGTGGCTGATACCGATGCCGATGAACAGACCCGCGATGGCGCGGCCCAAGCCTTGGCAATGTTGCGGCAGAAATGGACCAACTTTACCTTTGATGATGATGCTCACGGTGCTAAATGCCCGATTGGCGCGCATATTCGTCGTGCTAACCCGCGTGGGTCGCTGGAGCTTGAGCGTGATGCGTTTGATCGTCGTGGCGCACTGACCGATCGACGCCGAATTTTACGGCGAGGTTTGCCCTATGGTGATAGCACCAATGGCTCTGGCGATCACGGTATTGTGTTTATGGCGTTAAATACCAGTATTGAGCGCCAGTTTGAGTTTCTGCAACAGCAGTGGATGAACTACGGCAATGACTTTGGGCAGGGTAATGATAAGGATTTATTGATCGGTAATCATGCTTCTGAGCACGCCAAAATGGTGATTCCGGCAGATCCAAACGGGCAAGAGCCGCCGTTTTTCTGCCCGAATATTCCGCGCTTTGTTGAAACTCGCGGGGGCGAATATTTCTTTATCCCAAGCATCACAGCGTTAACCATGATGGCGCAAGGTTCGATCGATCCTACCTGAGTGTATTTTCACGCAGCGCGCGGGTTTGTTTCTTCTGCAGCCCGCGCGTATGATGTCGGCTTTCATCCGGATAATCCCGGCCATTTTTCTAGCGAGACCCTTCCCATGACTTTACCCATTGCCAATGATCACGTGGTATCGATTCACTACACCCTGACAAATGTTGACGGTGAAGTGCTGGATTCTTCAGAAGGCAGCGATCCACTTCAATACCTGCACGGCGCAGGCAATATTATCCCAGGTTTAGAAAATGCCTTAGTTGGCAAGCAAGTGGGCGAGAAAGTCGATGTGACTGTTAAGCCAGAAGATGCTTACGGCGAGTCCATGGAAGAAATGATCCAGGAAGTGCCTCGTGAAATGTTCCAAGGCGTTGATGAAATCGAAGTGGGCATGATGTTCCAAACACAAAGCCCTGATGGCCAAGCTCAAATGGTAACTGTTGCTGCAGTTAACGACGAGACTGTGACCATTGACGCTAACCACCCGTTGGCTGGTCAAACAATCACGTTTGCAGTAGAGATTGCGGAAGTGCGTGAATCTTCAGAAGAAGAACGCTCACACGGTCACGTGCATAGCTAATTCTGACCCTGTGTTGAGCCCGGTTTTGCCGACAGCGATATCATCGCTGTCCTACAGTTATGCGCTGCCGGGCTTTTCTCTTTTTCTGTCTCTATTTCTTCCTTCCTTCTCCTCCTCCTTTGCTTTTCTGTCTTCTCTCAAATCGTTAGCGCTGTTTAAACATTATGTATCGATTATGTGCTGATGTTGGTTGTAGCAGCTAATAACGGATACGAAAACAACACGAGATGCACCGTATTGAAACCGGTATGTACTAACATGGCGACCCAGAGCCTGCCGCTGGCGATAAACGCTAAGCCATAAGCGATACCGGTAAGTGCTGCAAGTATCATGTACGCTGTGCCACCGGGCCAATGCACCAAGCCAAACACGGCGCTGCTGATAATTAGTGCCAATACGATACCGACGCGTTGTATCAATTGGTTGAGCAATAACCCACGAAACAACAGTTCCTCTGAAAAACTCACAATCAGCAAATTATTCACAACAAATAACAGATACCACGGCGCAATAGCCGGTGCAAAACGCACAATGCCCATTTGTAGCGCGATAGCAAAAATACNGCAGAGAAGACCAATACTCAGCGTCATCCATGCAATGGGGATGCGGCGAAAACTGGTCAACGAATGTGGCCAGGCGAGCAGAATGAGCAAGGCGGCTACTGGCCTGTCGATATTCAGGTAGAGCGTAAAAGGCACGCTGTTAGGTTTTACGACCTGTTGATCAATCACTTGCAGGTTATTGAACCCGGGAACCCAGTGTTGTGCCAAGCCAAATGCCAGCGCCACTAGCAAAGTGGCGGGGCCCCAATATAAAGGCCCGTTAGCCGGTTGGTAGCTAATGTACACCGCAAGTGCGCTGCCCGCGGCAATAATAAGCAAGCCGATGAGTGTCAACTGGCCGGTAAACAACGCTGCCAATAACGCGGCAATTACGAGTAATGGGTACCCTCGCCAGCGCAGCAGTGCCATAACGATACCTGCAACCATTAATCCGACGGGGAGATACGCAGTCAGTGATGTTGGGAGTTCCATGTTTCCCTCACAGTCGGCCGTTAGTCATCGACCAGTTGAATATTCAGGCAGTCCAGTAAGCGGGTTGCTTCCATCCGTGAAAAGATTGCGCCTTCAATCCGGCAATCACGAAAGTCGATAGCATAGTTGACGGCGTCGGTCAGGTCGGCCTGCTTTAGATTGGTGGCATGAAATACCGCTTCGCTGAAATCACAATGCCTTAGATCGGCGTTTTCCAAGCTGGTTTCGGTAAAGTTGGCATGATGAGCATCGCAATGACGCATTTCAAGCTCATCTAGTTGCAAACCGAAGAAGCTGGTGTCGTGCAACCGGCAATGCTCAAAGCGCATTGGCGCAGCGAATACCGTTTGGGGCCAATTCAATCGTGTCCAATCGATGCCTGTCATTTTGCAATGGCTAAACTGTACGTCCGAAAGACGGCTAAAACTCAGTGAAATATTGCTCAAGTTGCAGTGTTCGAATACGCAGTCGATAAATCGGCAGCGGTTGAGCACGGCATCAGAAAGATCACAGTGTTCAAAACGACAATTGTCGAATTCAACCTCAGTTAATGTCTCGCCCGGCATTTGCAAGGCGTTGAAGGTTTGGTCAAGTTGCAGGCTTTTATCTTCAATCATGGGTGGTTATCGACTTCTAAAAGTGTAAATCCAGCGGATTTAGATCACGAAAACAATGAAATTTTTGTCATTGCGAATTTTGCATATAGGCACTCGCGCCAAACTGGCAGAATGCCGCGCGCTGAAGTTGTGGGAACGCAGCACATAAATCGGGCGCAGACCATGCCGGCACATGAGCTCATCGGAGTCACCGCTGATGGAACCTTGATGCTAAGCCCGATTTCGCACCGGATCATTGGGTTATGGATGATCCTACAACTTCTTGCACGGGGTCGGTACTCCTAGGCCTTCCCCGTGCAGCCACTATCTGCACGCCCGACCGGTTATATCCGGTCAGGAAAAACGTACGCACAATAATGAGGGACACAATGAATAAAACCAAATCCGTATCAGGTTTTTTAGCAGCAGCACTGTCTTTAGGGGCGCTGAATGCGGCGCAGGTTAGCGCTGAAGGTGTTGATGGTTACGTCGGTGCCGGTGCCGGTTATTTTAACCACGACATTGCCGATAGAGAATTTGATTTACGTACCAAAGACAACAGCAGTGGTGCGTGGCAGGTATTTGGTGGTCTCGATTTTGCTGACTACTTTGGTGCTGAAATTTATTACAGTGACCTGGGCAATACCCGTTTCAAGAACATTGCAGGCTCAGTAGATTACGCCGCTTACGGTGCGAGCTTCCTTGGTTATTGGCCAATGAATCATAACGATTGGGCGTTGTATGCGCGTATCGGTATCGCCGGTATCGAGCAAGAAGGCCAGAATCTTCCGATCAAAAAGTCTGTACACACGCGTGCGTCTGGCGGTGTTGGTGTTCGTTGGAACTTCAACCCAAACTGGTTCACCCGTTTTGAGATTGATACCTATGGTTCAGATCATCAAGGTGCTTTCTTATCGTTGGCTTACCACTTTGGTAGCAGCACGGCCAAAAAAGCGGTCGCGCAAACACAACCTGCGGTCGCGCAAACACAACCTGCGGTTGCGCAAGCTGTAGAGCCGCAACAGCAACAAATTAACGACGCGGCAGACCAAGCCAGCAAAGATATGAACCGCGAGATTAATCAAGAACTGGATAAAACCGCTGCGGCTGCAACTGCAGCGACAACGGCCGCCGTTGTCGTAACTGCAGAAACCATGGATACCGATGGTGACGGTATTGTTGACGCGAAAGATAACTGCGGAAAAACACCTGCAGGTATCACCGTTGATGAAACCGGTTGTGCATCTTTCCAAGGTAGTTTTGAAGGCGTTCAGTTTGAGTCGGGTTCCAGCACATTGAAGCCGAGCTCTTATGAAGAGCTGGATGAAATCGCTGCAGCATTGAACCTTTATCCGAACGTTAAACTGGCTGTTGCCGCGCACTCAGATGCCAGTGGTGCAGCCGATGCAAACCTGCGTTTGTCGCAAAAACGTGCTGAATCAGTGGTTGCCTACTTGCAAGGCAAAGGCGTTGAATCAGAACGGATGGAAGCAAAAGGATTCGGTGAAGAACAGCCGATTGCCAGTAATGATAACGCCGAAGGGCGTGCAAAGAACCGCCGCGTAGAGTTTACGGTTGAGCAGCGTGAACTCTAAGCTGATGTAGTTTAACCCTACGTCAGGCGATAGTGGTGTCCATCCTCATGTGGGCATCGCCCCGGAGCCCCCTGTACTCCGGGTGGCAGCTTGGAGGAGTTGCCTGCTGACAGTCACGGATTGGCTGTCAGCACCTTTTTCTCTGTTGCTGATTTTTATGTCGTTTATTCTTTCCTCTTTCCTCTTTCCTCTTTCCTCTTTCCTCTTTCCTCTTTCCTCTTTCCTCTTTCTGTTTATCTCATCTTTCATTAGTGAGTATTTGGCGGTATCGGTAACTTTCCGGCCATTCGACTAGTCTCATGTGTCAGTTCCCGTATTCCTGTAATGGAGGATGAACGCCATGTCTGTGATTGATGTCTGGATGCAACACCCGACTGAACGTTTTCTGCAGCAGCCCTTCTTTGATTCGTTGCGGCGTTGGATGGGCAATGATTTCACGACCATACCGTTGGAGTTTACGCTGCAATCGCTGGCCGATGCGGATATTGAAAAGGCGCTAATTTGTGCCTGGTATGGCCCTCAGGGCAGCCTGATCAGCAATGATGAGGTGGCCACGTTGGTTGATACCTACCCGGATAAGTTCGCAGGCGTTGCCTCAGTTGATATCCGCGATCCGGTTGAGGCTGTGCGCACGCTCAAACATTATGTGCTCGAAAAAGGCTTTGTTGGTTTACGCATTGTGCAGTGGGTGTGGGAAATTCCGGCAACACATGCGCTTTATTACCCGCTCTTTGCTGCATGTGTCGAATTGGATGTTCCTGTGTGTTTGCAGGTCGGCTTAACTGGGCCGTTGCGAAGTTCGGAATCTGGCAGGCCGGCGCATATCGAGCGTATTGCGTTGGATTTTCCTGAGTTGACGATCGTATGCGGCCATATCGGTTATCCGTGGTACGATGAAATGATCGCCTTTGCCACCAAGTTTCCAAATGTATACATCGATACCTCCGCCTATAAAACCAAGCGATATCCGGCAACATTGGTGGAGTATATGAAGCGAAACGGGCGGCAGAAGGTATTGTTCGGGTCGAATTATCCGATGCTAACACCACAGCAGTGTTTACAGGATATTGATCAACTAGAGCTGGATGATGAAACCCGGCAGTGTTTTTTATATGACAACGCCAAGCGCATTTTTAATATTTAGTATTTTGAGTATTCGATAAAAAATGGCCGTATGCATTGCACACACGGCCATTTAAGGTAAGGGACGCTGGGTAAGATCCCCAGCTAGATTTGGCTAAGTTACGGCGTAACGATATTGAACCAGAAGTCGAAGTTATCCAGTGTCGCAAGCAAGTCATTGAACGCTTGTGGATCACCTTTAACTTTGATTTTTCCGTCAGCAACCGCTTGGTCGAACGACAGTTTACCCAGCTGAATTTGATTCAGTGTATCTTTCGACAGTGTTGCTGTGGCGTCAGCTTCTTCCACTTGGTTAGTGGTGTAGTTCAGTACTGAGTTTTCCAGCATCAGGCTGTAGCTTTCTTTGAGGTCTTCAAAGTTAAGATTCAACACCATTTCTTTGCCTTCAGCTTTTTCTGGCAATACGCGTACACCCATGTAGTCAAACAACATCGTCACAGGCATATTGGCGATGATGTCTGGCGATGCGGTTTCGAGTGCCATGGCATTCGGCAAACCTTTACGCAGCTCAAGTGCACCTTGCAGATACACGGAACGCCAAGGGCCAGATTCAGCTTGATAACCTAATTGCTCGTAGCTATCAGCTAACAGGTTCTTCGCGTCTTTGTTGTCAGGCTCTGCAAACACCAAGTGTTTCAAGACTTCAGCAGTCCAGCGGTATTCGCCGTTGTTGTAGTCTTCGCGTGCGCGACGCAGCAGTGCAGGGGCACCGCCCATGTACTCAACGTATTTTTCAGCCGCTTGCTGCGGTGGTAGATTGTTGAGGTCTGAAGGGTTACCTGTGTACCAGCCCATGTAACGCTGATAAACAGCACGGCTGTTGTGGCGCAAGGTGCCGTAGTAGCCACGGGTTGCCCAGTTGTTTTCTAACGATGCTGGTAGCTCGATGATTTCTGAAATTTCTTCACCGGTGTAGCCTTGGTTCATCAGGCGAACAGACTGGTCATGAATGTACTTGTAGATGTCACGTTGCTTTTTCAAGTAATCGACAATCTTGTCGCTTTCCCACACTGGCCAGTGATGTGATTGAAATTTTACCTGGGCATCGTCGCCCCACATTTCAATGGTTTCATTCAGGTAAGCAGCCCAGATCAATGGATCACGAACTTTAGCGCCACGCAATGTCAGCACGTTATGCATGGTGTTAGTCGAGTTCTCGGCCATCCATAAGGCTTTCATTTTCGGGAACCACGTGTTCATCTCGGTCGGTGCTTCAGTACCCGGTGTGAACTGGAATACCATCTCAACGCCGTCAACTTTCATCTTCTGACCGGTTTCGGTGATGTAATCAGTTGGTGCGATCAAGCTGCCTTGGCCAGTAGAAGTCGTTTGACCCAAACCACCATTAACGCCTCCTTGGGGGTTACGTGGCAGCAAAGAACCGTACATGTAAACCGCGCGACGGCCCATGGCGTTACCGGCGATAACGTTTTCTGAAACCGCGTGTTCGGTGAAGCCTTCAGAGGCAATAATCTTAACCTTGCCTTTCTTAACGTCTTCTTCGTCAACAATACCGCGTACGCCACCGAAGTGATCCAAGTGGCTGTGGCTGTAGATAACAGCAGTTACTGGGCGTTCGCCAAATTGTTCGTCTAACAGTTCTTTTGCCGCTTTTGCTGTTTCAGGGCTGATCAGTGGGTCAAAAACGATCCAGCCCTTTTTGCCACGCACGAAGGTAATGTTAGAAAGATCGTAACCACGAACCTGATAGATACCGTCCATAACTTCGAACAGACCGTATTCCATGTTCAGTTGGGCATTACGCCACAAGCTCGGGTTAACGGTATCCGGTGATGCTTTGTCGGTGCTGATGTAGGTTTTGTATTGCTCGAGATCCCAAACAACCTGATCATCGGCGTTTTTGATAGTCAGTGTGTCAGGTTTGGCAAGAAATCCGCGTGTGGCGTTTTCAAAATCGGTTTTGTCTGAAAATGGCAATGCTTGCTTCACATCAGCATTAGCTTTCTGTGTGAATTCACTGGCTGGTTTAGGTTCTGCGGAGGTGTCATGACCGTCAGCTGTGCATGCTGATGACAGCACGAACGCAGAGACGCAGACGGCAATCAGGTTGAGCTTCATTACATATATCCCTTATTAAAACTGAATGGCAATTGTGTCGGTTAAGCTTTCGGGCACGAAATAACCCTCATCTGTCTAACGTGTTTTAACAGACGAAAATATCACAATATCGTTGTATCAACCGGTGTGCGATCTGTCTTGCGTTTAGCCGATAGGTTAAACTTGTCTTACCCGGTTGCGCTGTTTTTGGGCAAAATTCAGCAAGTGCAACTTAACAACAAGGGGGGTTGTGGGGTATGCAGATTCCGCAAGATAATAATATTGCCGAGACAATTCGAAAAATTGAGACGAACAGCATTGAAGAGCTGACGAAGTTTCATCGGCAAAAAAATCGCCAATATACGCAATTGCGTGCGGGTACGCTGGCAGGGACGTTAAGCGAGGTTAACCTCGGCTCAGTGCATTTGATGCGCGAGAAAATCAATGTTGGTGCGCGTATCGTAGCGGCACCGGGTGACGCATTCTTGCCCTTCGGTACTATTCTTTCAGACGATGACGATTATCGATTTTGTGCGGAAGATGGCAGAAATAACGCCATCATTCAGGCGACAGGCGGAAACTGGGATATTTCTTTTCAGCATTCTCTAGATTATATTGCGGTCGTTTACGAACGAGAGGCATTTATGCGTCAGTTTGACGACTTATGCCAACGCTCTTGTCCTGATCAGTGGATTGCCAGCCAGGTAAAAAGTACCGACCCTCAAGCCCTTAAAACGTTTAATCATGGGGTCTCCCGTCTTCTTCAATATACGGTTGATCACACAGATGCCTTGCAATGCCATCAAGCCAGAAAGGCGTTGTCGGCAGATCTTTTTTCGTTAACGCTGAAAGTACTTGCTCCCACTGCAGATCTGCAGGAAACACTCAAATCGCCCAGTCGTCGTTTGCAGGGGGTTCATCGAGTCATTGATTATCTTCGTGAGCACGCTGCGGAATTACCGACGATTCCCGAGTTGTGTGCCATTGCAGGATTGAGTGAGCGTAGTCTTGAATACGGCTTTAAAGAATACCTGAGTATCACGCCAGTACGGTACTTGAAGCTGGTACGCTTGAACGGCGCTCGACGCGATCTAATGGCTGGATTCGGAGCAAATCTGTTGGTATCTGATGTTGCGTTGCGTTGGGGTTTTTTGGAGTTTGGGCGTTTTGCTCGTGACTACCGAATGTTGTTTGAAGAGCTGCCTTCGACAACGCTACAAACTCAATACTGACGCCGGTGCCAAACAATAAACGCTAACATCAGCGGCGTTTGTACCACAAAAAACACCGCTGCAAATAGCAAGTATTCAGGGCTATCAAACACAGTGGTCGCGACCATGCTGGTTATTGCAAGATTTCTTACGGGGAATTCGATAATGATAGCCGCTCGGTCGCTAAGTTTACGCCCGAAGGTTATAACTGTCGCTGCCATCATGCTCAGTGCAGTAAAGCAGGTTGCCAGCATGAATAGCGATTTAAACTCCGCAGCAATCAACGTATGAAATCTCAAGAAGATAGCCGTGAGTAGAGCGGCCAACATTGCTGTGCCTGCGGTTTCGAGTGTCGGTAGAATACGTTGAGTAAACATGGGGGCTAACCACCGTAACAACATTCCGACACTGATCGGTGCGATAAGAAACAAAAAAAGTTGCAATGCCTGCGTCTTTGCTAGTGCATGAACGCTCTGATTGACCATCATGATGTCAGCAAATAGCAGAGGGAAAATTGCACTTAGGCAAAGCGGTAGTGAAATCGCAGCAAGCATACTGCTAAATGCGGTAATACTTACCGAAAGTGCTGCATTCGCCTTCGCAGTGAAGCTGTAATAATTCGACATCGCCCCCCCCGGCGTTAACGCGATCAACAAAATACCGACAGCGATTGAGGGGGTTGGATTAAAAATATAAATTAAGAACCAGGCAATGACCGGCAATAATAGAAGCTGCCCTGTGATGGCGATGAGTATGTCGCGGCCGTTTATTTTCAAACGATGAAAGTCATCCGCGCTCAAACTAGCGCCGATAATAAACATCAGGAGAGTGACGAAAGCGGGAATTGCGGTTTTTATCATGCGTTAACAAGCACCAACCGATACATAGAGCGTATCAGGCTAAGCACCTTCACCTAGGGTAAAAATGGCCATTAGATTCGATGTTAGTTCGACCCTGGATTGAATTGGTGCGGCATGGCAATACGAAACGGGTGAATAGATTTTGAGCAAAAATGCACAAGATTGCAATCATCTATTGAATACACAGCTACTATGTTAGGGTGTTTTTCATCGTAAATGATAGAGGTTGGGGGCGTCAGAATGTTATTGAGGCGTTATGTAAGCGCTGCAATTAGTGGGTAATTGCAACGCTTCATGTCTCGAAGAAGATGTTCGCTAGAAACTACGAAGCCAAGCAGATTGCCCGGCCATGGTTATGTGGCTCAACTAAAACACTGTGCAGTGCCTTGATGGCGGCATCATAATCATCTTCAGCGACGATAAACTGCATATCAACCTGACGCATGCTTTGATGCATCGCCAGTATGCTGATGCCGCAGTCGGCCAGTGCACCAACGGTTTTCGCCAGAATGCCCGGTACCTTCATATTACTGCCGATAGCCGACACCATCGTGACTTTTTGTACCGAAATTTCGGCATCTACAAATTGATCCTGTAACGCTTGTTTCAGGCGTTTAACCGTTTTCAGGTTAGCGGCCAGATAATTTGTCACTGTGTTAGCGTTAATGTCTTTGGCAACGGTATGTGCTTTGTAACGTTCAATCTGGCTAAGAATAAACTGATCGTACTGGCTGATATTTCCTGCCATTTCTTGATCAAACAACTCCAGTGCATACACCGTTTTACGACCTGCAATGATCTCAACACGCGGATCATCGCTAACGTAGTCGCCGGTGATCAGTGTGCCAGTATGCTCGGGTTCAAATGTGTTTTTAACACGCAATGGTACGCGTTGTTGGCGTAAGCCTTTCGCTGCTTTCGGGTGGATTGCCTCCATACCCAAGTTTGCCAACTGGTCGGCAACATCATAGTTGGTGCGGCCAATGGGCACGGCATTGTCTTCGCCCACCAAACGTGGGTCGGCACTACTCAGGTGAAATTCTTTGTGAATAACCGCTTCGCGCGCATGGGTAACTACGGTAATGCGGCTGAAGGTCATTTCGCTGTAACCACGATCAAAGGTGGTCATCAAGCCGGTGCTTGTGTGTGCGTAGCCGGTGCAGATTGGCAGTTCGTTAGCCAGATCAACATCCATGAATGCATCTGCAACACGTTCATCCAGCGTCATGTGGGTTTCGGTTTGCCAGCCGGACAAATCTACAAAACGTGCGTTAACGCCATCGCGTTGCAGCAGGGTTGCCATATTCCAGGCGCTGTGCGATTCGCCAAGGCTGGCGAGCATTTCACGCACTGTCGACAGGTGTTGGTTCAATGCAAAGTGACCGTGGCCGCACAAGCGCTGCAGATCTTGCAAACGATCACGGGCGCTGTCTAATCGACTGCCAATGAAGGTATTAGCTTTCGCGAGTAATTCGCCGTCGCCAAACAATTCGGCGTTGATGGTGAACATACGTTCACGCACGTCTTCGAGAGCTGGCTCCCAGCTGGACACATCCGTGGCATCTGCAAAACGTGCATAAACGCCCGGTTGTGCAGTTTTTTTATGCTCCAGCAGCATGTCCGTAATGCCGCCGTATGCAGAGACCACAAAAACACGCTGATACAGGCTGTCTTTATTGACGGGTTTCAAAATAATATTGTCACGTACCGCAGGGTATTGTGACATAGACGTGCCGCCAATCTTTTCAACGCTGTGATTGGCAAATGTTAGGGCGTTCGGGTCACTCGGGGTGACGTTGCTGCTGTCATTAGCAGGCATGGTGTCTCCTAATCAGGTCTTGGTCGACGTCACGTGCGATTCGTGCGAAGTCGTCTGTTGTGCCAAAGGTTCGGCTTCTGGGGCCGCAAAGCCGGCAGGTATCAGACGAATGACAGGTGAGCGGGCGATCCATCCAGTAGCTATCAATAGCTATGTCTGAATTGGCAAGCGTCTCCGATAATCACGTTGCGTCGGGTATTTTTCAGGCCGCGAAGTTTACCGTAGAAGGGGGGCTGCATCCAATATTGCGTGGGTTTTACCGATGAATCGGACCTTTTGTCGGATAACGTCGCATGTATCGACAGAGCAAAACGGCTTCACCGGGTCTGCTCTGCTCGAAAGTCAGCGTCAGATCGTTTCCGCTTCCAGCTCGTAGGCGCCTTCTGAATTGTGTACTTCTTTGCCGTTTAACGGCGGGTTGAAGACACAGGCCATTTTCATTTCTTGGGTGGCGCGCAGAACATGTTTGTCGTGTTTATCGAGAATATAAATGGTGCCGGGTGTAATCGGATACACCTTGCCATCATCCAAGGTTTCAACTTCACCTTCACCACTCATGCAAAAGACAGATTCCAGATGATTCTGGTAGTGCATTTCGAAATCAGCGCCTGCGTAAATTGTGGTGATATGGAAGGAAAACCCCATGTTGTCGTCTTTTAACAACAGTCGGGTGCTGTCCCAGTTGCCGTCAGGAGAAACGATTTTACGATTGGAATTTTCCGCTTCAGCCAGGGTTCTGACAATCATGTAGGCTCCGATAAAAGACGGGCAGGCGAAAGCCATTGCCCGTTAAAAAAAGTGCGTTTGGTTACGATTACTTGTCGGTGTTAGACAATTGGATGTGCTTGCGCCCGCCTTCAGGACGGTCTTTGCCACTTTCGCCTTTAGCGATTTCGGTGATGCTACCGCCGCCTGCCAGAAAATCGTCTATCTGACGTTGCAGGGTATCGCGATCAAGTTGTGCCTTGGGCTTTTTGGTAGAAGACATAATGCGTCCTGATAAAAAATTACTGGGCGTACCGCAGCATTAAGCTGCAGCACGTGTTTCTATCGATTCATCGAAGAAATCGGTTTCTTCAGGAATATCGACTTTGGCACATACTTCCTTGATGGCTTCTTCGACAATATCCAGACCTTTTTTCAACGCTTCATCGCTAATAGTCAACGCGCAGAGGACTTTGACGATTTGATCATCGGCACCACTGGTTTCGATGATCAGACCTTTTTGGAAGGCCGCGCGGGTAATCTTGCCGGCGATTTCACCATTGATACAGTTAATGCCGCGGAACATGCCACGACCCCGAGTGGTGAAATTACCTTCGCCAAACTCCTCGGCAATGCCTTCAAGGCGTTCAGCAATATAATCGCCTTTGCGTTTCACATCCTTGGCAAATGTATCGTCCTTCCAATAATGTTCGATGGCCGCTTTACCGGTAACGAACGCCAGATTGTTGCCACGGAATGTGCCGTTATGTTCACCGGGCTTCCACTGGTCGAGTTCTGGTTTCATCATCACCATTGCGAAGGGCAAGCCGTAACCACTCAGAGATTTCGACAGCGTAATGATGTCAGGTTCAATGCCAGCTTCTTCGAAACTGAAGAAACTGCCGGTACGACCGCAACCGGCTTGAATATCATCAACGATCAAAAGCACTTTGTGCTTGCGGCAGACGTCCTGCAAATTGCGCAGCCATTCGATGCTGGCGGTATTGATACCACCTTCACCCTGAACGGTTTCAACAATAACGGCGGCAGGAGAGTTAATGCCTGAACTGGAATCTGACAACACTTTATCGAGATAGGCCGTGGTATCAATGCCATCACCCAGATAGCCGTCAAACGGCATGCGATGTGTGCCCGTCAGGCTTACACCCGCTGCATCACGGTGATGAGAATTACCCGTAGCTGCCAGGGAGCCCAGACTGACACCATGGAAGCCATTTGTAAAGGTCACGATGTTTTGCTGGCCGGTAACGTTGNGTGCAATTTTCATCGCAGCTTCAACCGCGTTAGTGCCGGTTGGGCCGGTAAATTGCAGCACATAATCCATTTTACGCGGCTTCAGGATAGAGTCATTAAACGTCTGCATAAATTCGGCCTTCGCCTTGGTATGCATATCCAAACCATGAGTGATGCCATCATTCATGATGTAGTCGACCAAACCTTGTTTGAAGTTCGGATTGTTGTGGCCGTAGTTCAGCGTGCCAGCCCCAGCTAGAAAATCAAGATACTGGTTGCCTTCGTTGTCCCACATGTACTCGCCTTCCGCACGATTGAAAACGCGTGGGAATGAGCGGGCGTAACTTTGTACTTCCGATTCAAGTTCATCAAAAATTTTCATGGTGTGTCTCGTTGATTTAACAATCCGGGTCTGGGGGCGTCAGCTGTCATGAATCAGTCAATAGAAACTGACGCCGCGTCCTTTGCAGGGGTATTTGGCGCTGCACTCGTGGCAGCCGGGGAGGTGGCCACAGTGGCCGGTGCAGGGGCAGAAATAGCTGCCGTTTGGAATGGGCCAATACGAACCAGAGATTCGGTATCGTGAGCACCGCCGAAATGGCTGTCGCGATCGAACATCACAGATTCATTAATTGAGGCGCTGCATTCGCGCGCAAGTTTTCTGAACAATGCCCAGGAGGCTTGGTTGTCAGGGGTGATGCTGGTTTCCAAATGGGTAACTTGTTTACACGCAGGGCGCTTCAACAAATGTTTTAGCATCGATAGAGCCAACCCACAGCCACGAGCTGCAGGGTTTACGGCGACTTGCCAGACAAACAAGGTGTCAGGGCGATCAGGAATCACATAGCCGGAAATAAATCCGGCCAAGCCAGAATCTGTTGCCAACTGGCTGTCTTTGAATTCTGCAGCAACCGATGTTGCGGCAAAATGATCGCACTGCAGCAGATTGCAGTACATGGAATTTACGTCCAGCGGCGGGCAAGCATTCACCAGTTCAAATACTGGTTTACCGTCAGTTGCAACAGGTAGACGCAATTCAATTGCTTCAACCATAAAAGGTTTGGCTCCGTTTTCTACAACTAAGTATTTTGATCTAAAAGTATTTATCTGCCTTTTCAGACGCTAAATGTCAGCGTTTTACGGGCTTTTCACGGCTTTTTGGCAGATCCAATATTTAGATTACGAAACATTGTACTCAAAGTAATCTATTTGTCAAAAATTGATCAATTTTGGTGCGGGTCTGACGAATTTTGGGGCACTAATCTATGGTAGAATGCTGGCTATTCGATTTTCTCGAACATAAATCACTTAGAGGTATAAACATTGAACCGTATTGATGATGTGTTGATCGCGTTACGACGCGTTATCCGTGCGACGGACCTACATTCCAAGCATTTGGCCAAAACGACAGGGTTGACCGCGCCGCAGATATTGTTGCTGCAAGCGGTTAGAGACAAAGGCCAGGTCACCATTGGTGAGCTTGCTGCAGATGTGAGTCTCAGCCAAGCGACGGTTACGACTATTTTTGACCGTTTGGAGAAGCGTGGTTTTGTTTTTCGCGAACGCTCAACCGAAGATCGCCGTAAAGTGCATGCCTATCTTACCGACGAAGGTGTTGAGGTACTGAAAACCGCGCCCACACCTTTGCAAGAGCAATTCAGTCGTCAGTTTAATGACTTGCAGGAGTGGGAGCAGACCATGATTATTGCATCGCTGCAGCGGGTGGCGCATATGATGGATGCGGAGCATATTGATGCATCGCCCGTATTGGATGTCGGTACATTGGATCGCCAGAATCATCAAGCTGACAACCGCGTTGGTTACAACGACGATAAACAACGATAACTGCTCCGGTGATCGGTGTAACGTGTTCACTGCAGATAGTTACCGCAGTGAATACGTTCAAACGCATATAGATACTGAATACCCAGCTTGCCTTCCTACTTGCCCCCCACTTGCCTCCCAGCTGAATATCCCTGAGTAACTATACTGAGTCAGGATCGGCTTTTTCAGGGGATAAGGCAGTCATGGCATCATCGGCAGACATCAACAACACGCACCTAACTAGCAATATTGAAGATCAGAGAGCCCCTAGCGGCGATACGGTCTCTTCAGACAGCCTGAGCTCGGTATATATTCCCGTTGTGTTGCGCAGCCATCCGGCAGATTCACTGACATTGTTCGGTGATGATGACAACGCCAAAGAGCCATCAAGTCTCCCATCCTCAGAAACGTCTGAATTTGATCAGGCGCTGCGCCCTGATGCCGCGTTATTAAGTTCGACAGATTTGCTGCAAACCTTTAATCAGCTGAGTACGGCGGCAAGCCAGGATGGTGCCGGTGTGAGTGTTGATGATCTCAGCGGTTTCGCCACGCGCCAGCTCAATGCCCTTTTGGCGCAACCGAATAGCGATTCTTACCATGGCTATGTGAATGCACTGCGCACTTACACGCAGAAGTTAACCGACAGTCAGCCAAAGCAAGCAAACCATTTGATGGCAGGCATCGAGCAGGCCTACAGCGTTAACAATCAAACCGCCGTGTATTTCAAAACTTTCGGTAAGGATGCCATCGTCAGTTTGGGTAAGGCCTTTGGTGACGATCTGCAGCGGCTCGATGCGTTACAACAGAAATCACTTGAAAACATCATCGCTATCTCTGCCGATACGGGTTTGCCTAGCGACCCATCGCAAGTGCTGGATCGAATCCGTAATGGCACGTTTCTGAAGGCATTGGATGAATCCAGTCTGAGCGATGATCAAAAACAACAAGCGACGGCCAACGCCGAACTGGCACAATCGTTTGATGCCTTGAAACAGGATGAATTGCTGCAGTTAAAACAATGGTCGAAGTCGTTACAAGGGCTGGGCATCATTGATAAAGCCTCAGCCAACATCAAGGATTTGATGCAAGCGGTTGAAGACGAAGACCCGGATACATTTGAAGGGTTGGATGAAGAAGCCACCAACGCATTGTCGCGCGGGTTCTCATTATTGCGGCGTGAACTGGCCGTATTCAACAAGGCGGCCACCAAAGAGCTGTTGGATCAACAAAAGCACTTGTCACAAGACGACCGTGCAGGTTTAGCCGGGCTCGCCAGTGATGAAAAAGCGCCCGTTGATGGCAGTACTGAGCCGAATATACAGAAAATCGGTATTTCTCCGGAGAAACTGCAACAAGTGCTGGCAGATACACAAACCGCACGCAGCGGCAGCGGCTACCAGCAAGCACTCGAAGCTCAGCGTGGCAAAGCATTGGCCGAGCGGTTTGAGCGGGTGGTGGGCGAGCTACAAAAAGATAACGGTTTACTCGATGGTGGGGCTGAAAATAGTGCAGCTTCCGGTGCGATTGACGGCTCTATCGAGAGTGGCGTCGAGAATGGCATCGATGGTAAATCGTTAGGTGATGTGAAACCAGTGCCGATATTGCAGACATTAGCCGAGTCGCCCGAGGGTGGTTTTGATATTGATTTTGTTGATGCAGAGGGTAACCGTAAAACCGTTCACACAGATGACACCGTGTTCAAGGAAGTTAACGATCTTATTCAAAAGGGCGTTGAAGAAAACGTCGCTACGGGCGCATTTGATAGCAGTGGTTTACATTCGCCGACTCAAGGGCGTTCAGAAACCGAATCTGCGTTACCTGAAGGCGGAACGGTCAGTTCATTGAATACCGCGTTTGCGTTTCAGGCACTATTTGGCTTTTTTCAAAACCGTTTAACCGCGAAAGAAGCCGGTACAACGGAGCTTGCGAATGTGCTTAAAGTTCATGAATACGTCAACCTTGCGCGTGTAGGTTATGGTGTAGCGGTGGATGTAGGACAGGCTGTAAAGCTGGTAAAGCAGCTAAACGCATCAGCAACAGGTGTAGAAACCGGGTTAGCCGAAGCCGGTAAAAGCGTCGGTTCGGCAGTGGCTGAAACACTCGCCGGTGGCGCCGATGCCGTCTTTGGTGCCATCAGTGCCGGGTTTGATATCTATGAGCTCACTAAAGCCCAAACTGGTCGTGAGAAGGCCATTATTGGCACACAGTTGGGGTTTGATGCGACATCGGCACTGGTTGGCTCAGGCGCTATTGCCTCGGGTATCACCGGCGTTGCTGCCAGCTCGGTTGAGGCATCCGCAACAGCCGCCTTGGCCGCAGCTACCGGTATTGAGGCCGCCGAAGCCGCCGCAACAGCGGCAACAGCCGCGGCCGTTGGATCTGCAGCGGCAGCGTTAGGAACCGCCTTCAGCATTGGCGGCTCTCTGTTTGCGGGGTTGGGTATTGGTATAGTTGGGCTGGTTGATACTTTTACGAAAATCGCCAGCGATGTCGACAATGTCGGGCGTTATTTCTATAGCATTGGCCGCACTTATAAAACCGGAGGGTTTGTTTACGATAGGAATACTGGCGTTGCCCGTGCCGTAGGTACAGGCGCTATCGATTCAATCAATCTCGATACCGGCGGTATAACCTACGCGGATCAATTGATTGACGCTAGTGGCCCGAATACGTTTTACCCTGAAGATGATTACAAAGCCGCTCCGATAAATATTCCGAAGGCATTAGGCTTGGGAAAAACCGGAACGGATTACGATTTGATCTTCTCCAAAACCGTCATTTTGCCGGTGGGGGTTCCTGCAGACCGCATCAGTTACGGCTACAACCTCGACCCAGGTATTACCACCAACTACTACAAACATGTGAAAACCGGTGCAATCCACGGCGGCTTTGATTGGGGGGTTACCATTACTGGCCCCACACGAAAGGACTTCTTTGAGGATCACTCTAATCCGGGTGATCAGGCGCAGCTGGGATTTGAAGTTGCCNGCGAAATTGGCAATGCAGGGCAACCATTCCATTTTGATATTTATAACGGCACGGAATGGGCGATTCAGCATGTGGATGTTAAGTACAAAGCCTCCCATGCTGTTAACGTAACGCTCGGTGCGCACGATCGTACTCTTGTTGTGCCGACCATACCGGCTGCGTTTGTGAACAAGGTGTATTACAACCTCTACGGTAGAGGCGGCAATTACACACTGGTGCTGTCGAACAACGCCAGCATTAATGCTTACCAAAAAGATGGCAAGCCAGCGACGTGGGTGTTATCTGAGCAAAACTTACAAAACCGGGCGACAACGGTCACTCCTCAAGGCATCCATATCGGTAGTGCCTATGTCGGCTTTCAAAATCCTACTCAGCAAACCGTATTGATTCCGTCTGTATCCGATGGTGATGTGTTTAAAGTTGATTTCGACACACATAACACCTTTGCTTTGTACGTTAATGGTGAGGGATTTGATAGCAAAGACCACAAGGGCAATGGCCGGCCGCGGGAGGGGTTGGTACAGCATCTAAAAAATCTTGATGCGGGCCATCAGCTAAGAGCCTACACACGCATTACCCATTTCCATAATGCAGGCGGTAAAGTTGATCCGTTAGCGATCTACAGCCGCAGTAACGGGCATATCTTGACGCCGGTTGGCGCAGTAAATAGCGACTTATTGTTTCTTGATCGGCAAGATCAAACCGTTGTTCGCCTAAATCAAACACTGACATCAGAGCCAACTGCTTACCGCTTGCCGGCATTCAGTGGTGACAGCCATCTTGACGGTATTGGCGGTGACAAAGTGGTTGTTCTGCAAATGACGCATACGCTGCCCGGTGGGTATAAAGCGCATTTTATTTTCACCGATAGTCCATCGGGTTTCGTTTTACAGCGTATTCAAACGGATCAATCACTGGTCGATCAGCTAGCGAAAGAAGGCAGTAAAGGCGGCCGTAGTGCACTATCAACGATTGAAGACGCTTTTGCTTCACCCGTGCAGCTGGCAGGTTGGGTCACCATCGCTGGCGATAAAGGCGAGGAGTCTGTCTCGCTGCGCAGTCGTGATGGTTGGCTGTTTGCTCCGCAGCAAGGTGCTGACGTACTGACGCCGCTTGTAGCCCACGGTGCTGAGAAACCTCAATGGGTTGATGGTGGCGACCATGGCTTACATGGCAAGGTATATTTTGAAAATCGTGATATTAACACTATTGATCAGGCGCAGAATTTGATTGCCCATCAAAAAGCTTCGGGAGATTACGATGTCAGTACCTTGCGGTTTGAAGAGTGGGGTAATAAAGCCAAGGGTACATTGGGTGATTTTCTCGGTAAAAATGCGCGACTCAATACTGGTGATGCGGAGCACTGGCACGACAATGTCATTCACCAGTTGAACGGCAGTGTCTATCTCACTAAGGGTGATCACCAATTAAAGCTCTGGCACGACCAAGGTATTCGATTGCGACTCGGAGGCCAGAACCTCTATCAGAATAACAATTGGGATAACTGGAAATACCCTCAGGATTTGAGTTTTCATGCCGCCAAAAGCGGTTATTACAAGTTGGATATTCTGTATTACGAAAGGCATGGCGGCGCCATTCTTGATCTCAAAGTCGATGGTACTGATTTGAATCAGGCAATGCTGAAGGGTCCGACAGAGGCTGAAGGATTAGTAGAAAAATCGACGGCAGATGATGCTGCCCCCGCACATCTGTTAGCGCTTGATCCGCAGTCTGGCAAACTGACGACTACGGACGCCGAAAGTCATACACAAACCGTTACGTTGGGTAAAAAAGGTGTCATCAGCGTTTCGCAAAAAGTTATCAGTACGCAAGAAACTGTGAAAGGCTACCGTGTAACAACGGATGACGGGTTGACGTGGTTGGTGGATCAATCTGGCCAGAACAACCTCGCTGATGTTGGTAAAGGTTGGGTTACCGCACACAAAGCCGACTGGCAGAAAGATTTAACGCTCCTTCTCAAAGAGCAGGGCGGTACGACTCCAATAGCGGGTAATACGAAAACGCCAATTATCGATATACACGGGTTTCAAGTGGATACCGATCATGCTCGAACATTGCAGATTAAGCATTGGAACGCGCAAAAAGCTGACGCACATGCCAAAATATTCGCGCAAAAACCAATCTATCCGGCGGCAAAGGCAGACCCCGCCGCATTTCAGCAGGTATTGAAAGACTCCTATAACCTCACGGTGCGTGAAGTCTTTAAAATTCCTGATCATTACGAAGCTGAAGACGCACATCTGAAGCCTCTCAAGGCATTTTATGCCCCCAGTTCGCAACAGTTGATCTTTGGTAACGATACCGCGCGATCCGAGCAGTTGAGCCTGATCGACACCGTAACTCAGCCGGGTACTGCACTGCTCTATGACGATCAGAAAAAACAATTGATCAGCCAGAAGATACCCACTGCCGAGCAAATAGCCGCCTCATTCGATGGGCTTACACTGACCACCAATGATGATCGTGAAGATACAAGCAAATACATCAGTCACGGTAAAGTGCTGTTTGAGGGCCATACCGCACAGTTATTACGTTATGTGGATGATGCCTACCAGATTACCACCGGCGATGGCCGTGAATTCAGGATGTTGAAATCAGGCCCCGAATTGGTTGGGGTAACGGATGATTGGCTCAACAAACACAATCACCAGATTGGCGACGATTATCCGACCAGCAAAGCCGTAGCGGTATTCGATACCCACGGCGCTGGCATCCAGGCGACATTGCATGAATCTGAAGGCTTACGGGCCGTTGCCGGTTGGGTATTGCCAGGGCGTAACAACGGTTATTTTCAAACCAAGGACTTACCCACACAGAATAACCTTCGAATTCTAGGGTATAACGACGCCTACGATGATATTTACGCGACCACCTTCAACGACAAAACGGCAACAGAAGATATCTATCGGCTGACAACGAATGGCCCGGCAGAAAAAATGGGCACATTCGGTATTGCCAAAATTTATGGCAGCGGTGATAACAAAACCCTACTGCTAAGCACCGCCGGTAATGCCGAAACTCTTCAGATACCTGCCGTTGACGGCGTTGCTAATCTGTTACTGGCAACCGAAGACGGCGCTGAAGTGTTTAATGTGAACAACGACGCGTTGGGAAGCTACCAGCACATCATCATTAACAGTGGCGCAGATGCCGGGGCTAAAGGCGACATCGTGAATTTTCAGGGCATACTCAATGCCCGCTCATTGGTGGCCACACTGGATAAAGACAACCTGGTGCTGGTTGATAACAACACCGGCCACACCTTAGAATTTGATCACGTCGCTAGTGCCGCCGGTAAAACCGCTGACGATAATATCGTGATTCGTTCTCTGGGGTTGCCGGATTTGCAGATAGACAGCATCGTGCACGCCGTGAAAGTCGCCAACGATAATCATCACGCAGAGGTCCCGCTTAAGCATGTCTATCTGAATGCCATCAAAAACGCGACAGCGAGCCCAGCGGCATCAACTGATGTATCGGCATCGGCCAAGCCGGGTACTGAAGATGTTGATCGGTTGGTTCAGGCCATGGCAGCGATGAAGGGCTCTGATGATGTCGACTTAAAGGCCGATAACCATCTGACGGATCGAAACAACAACAACCTGACCGATGACCCACACAGCCATGGTGCATGATCGCCACTGCTAGAGCAGGGGCACGTCGTCCCATGATTGCATTACATGATGCAACCTCTCTTCGGCCCTCTATCACAAGGGGGCTTTTTTGTTTTCCCTCCCCATTACTCGCTGAGTTCTATCCTGTATCCACGAGCAGCTAAACCCTCTGTGCATGATTTTTCGTAAATTCTGTGCCTGTTCGACCTACCCCTGAGAAGCGCAAAATCGCCAAATTAAAATACGTCTCGGCTTAACGCCGCGCAATAACGTCTTGAGTTTGGAGCATGCCCCCATGATCAAATACGATAAGATTCACGTGAGAGTTATCAGTGGTTATTACCAGCGTATTCGGGGGTATCTTGCGCTGGCGTTGTATGGCACGTTTTTTCTTCTACCCTGGGTAGATATCGCCGGTCGTCAGTCGGTGTTGTTTGATTTTGTGCATCAGAAGTTCTTTATTCTCAATGCCGTGTTCTTTCCAAAAGATCTGCTCTTTCTTACGTGGGGCTTGATGTTGGGGGCGTTTTTCCTGTTTGCCATTACCAATATTCTTGGCCGGGTTTGGTGTGGATTCGCGTGCCCACAAACGATATGGACGCTGGCTTTCATTTGGGTAGAAAACAAAATTGAAGGCAGCGCCAACACACGTGCGAAATGGCAAAGTAAACCATTGCGCGATCCAAACCGAGTTGCACGGCGTGTACTTAAACACCTCGTGTGGGCTTTAATGGCGATAGCAACTGGAGCCACCTTTGTTGCTTACTTTTACCCTGCCAAAGCGATTTATGACGGGTTGATCAATGCCAACCTGCCCATGGGTGTTTGGGTTGGTGGCGGTATTTTTGCGTATCTAACGTACCTGAACGCTGGCCTGTTGCGCGAAAAAGTCTGTTTGCATATGTGCCCATATTCGCGTTTTCAATCAGTGATGTATGATGCCGATACCATTGCTGTTGCCTATGACCCAGCAGTGGGCGAGCCACGACGGTCGCTCAAACAAAGCTCTAAACAAGCCTCCAAGCAGGTACAAACAAATCAAGCGGCCGGCGGCTGTATCGATTGCTCAATGTGCGTACAAGTTTGCCCAACCGGTATCGATATTCGTGAAGGTAGCCAAATCGATTGCATCAACTGCGGGTTGTGTATTGATGCCTGCGATAGCGTTATGGCATCGATAGGCCGCCCACCCGAGCTGATCAGGTTCACTTCGCAAACGGCCTTGGCGGGCGGTAAATCCAGTGTGTTACGGCCTAGATCTGTAGGCTATTTCTCCGCCGTTTTTGCGGCAGTGTTTATGTTAACCCTGCATTTTGTAACGTCGTCAGATATTGATACGTCTATCGTCAGAGAACGTGATCGTATCGTGCGTTACACCGCCAGTGGTGATGTTACTAATGCGTATCTTTTGAAGCTGAAAAACAAGGCACAGGAGACGCTGCAATTTGACGTTGAGGTGGAGTCCGAAGGCTTTCGGATTATCAGTAACGCGCATGCCAGCTTGCCAGGCGGAGAACGGGTTGAGCTGCCTATTGTTGTGGCATCAACGGAGCAGTTACGTGGAAGTTATCCGGTTCAGTTTGTGGTTAAAGGTGTAGATGCCGCGGGCACTGTACGTGAAGATGTTCATGTTGGCCGATTTGTGATCGCAGATGATGGAACCATAGCCGCCATTGGGCCCGCACAGCGCTGATAAGTAGGGTAGAAGAAGGTGCCTGCTCGCATCGCGAGTGGGCGCTTTGTTGTTGTGATTTAACGCCAGCGGCTTTTGGTAAGGTCAATATCGTGGCTGTGCGCGCAAGGGCCGAGTGAGCGGGCCTAGCTGCTGGGCAAACTGTTAAGCAGCATCGGCATCGGTGCCGCTCATCGGCTCAAACCCGAGTTGTTCAAGCTGTGTAATGGATACCGGCAGTGTAATGCTGTCGAGCAGTGATTCCACAGCTTCCCATTCATTCCAAGGGCGTAGGTAAACCCAGCCTTCATCGTCAGCATGACGAACCAAAATACGGCAATAATCTGAATCCCCAGCAAGCTCTGCACGGTATCGATCCATATACACCCAAACTTTTTGCTGGATGAAATAGCTCGGCCAGTCGGCATCAGCTGCCCACAGTGCATCCAGCTCAACAAAATCTCTTGGACGTTTTCGCATGGTTAACTCAATGCTCGTTTTTTTCGGTGGTGATGGTGTGTGCGGCGGCACTTTCGTGTTTAGCGGCTGCTAGAGCGAGGTTCGCCGCGCTATAACAAAAGCCCATAAACAGCATGATAGAAATAAACCCGGCAATCACGATGCGCATCGGTTTGTGTTCAAGCTGATCAGCAGCACGTTGGAACTTCTTCATGCCTTGCAAGGCGAAGATCAAACTGAAAGCTTCGCCAACCATCTCGAGTTTTGTCAGCTTTCGATCAAGATCAGTGGTTTCGGTTTCCATCTCCGCCATGAGAGGGTGTTTGAACGCAGAGGCGGGGGTGTCGGTATTCGCAGAATCGGTTTTCATCGTTATCCAGGCACTCAAATGACACGTTGGCATACGATAAATAGAAACGCAGACAGGTGACAGGTACAGAATTTTGAAAAAAACCGGTACAGATGGTGTGGCTGAGGTGTTCGCTTACCTGAGTTGGCTAATCGGTAGTGGCTGATAACGCAGTGATTTCAGCGCCGATCGCACGAAGAGCGTTAATACGATCGGCTGTCCACGGGTGCTCGAAGCTCAAACGTATGCAATGGCCAAAGCGCTGTTTAACGCTGAACAAACCACCCGGCGTGATTGAAATATCGCTCCCACGCAAGCGCTTATAGAGCATCAAGGTATCAACGGATGGATCAAACTCCACCCATAGCGATAGCCCGCCGGCCGGTGTGGATACCGATGCAACCGTAGGCAGTGTATTAGCGATCAGCATTTGAGTTTCGGCTACGCGTTGGCTGAGTTCACTGCGCTTTTCACCGACCCAGCGTTGCAAGTGGCCCTCAATCATATATTGGGCAATGCCCTTTTGAACAGATTGGCTAATGGAGATCGACGACGCGATTTTAAGGCGTCGTGCTGCATTAATATGCTTGCCCGGTATTAGCCAACCGATGCGTAGATCACGAGACAAGGATTTCGAGAAAGACGAACACAGTAGTACGTTACCATTGTCGCAATACGAATACAGCGTGCGTGGTCGAGAGAGGCCAAAATAGAGTTCGCCGTAAATGTCATCTTCAATAATTGCCACACCATGGTTGTGACACAGCGCGACGGTAGCGGCTTTGGTCGCCTCGGGCATAATACTGCCCGTCGGCGTGGCAAAATTAGGGAAGCAAACAAAAGCCGCTGGCTGCCAGCGATTAAGCGTTGCTTCGAGTAAACCCAGATTGCTATCGCATTCGGCTAAGCTAGGTACCTCGATACACCGCAGCCCCAGTGCTTCAATGGCCTGAAACACGCCATAAAAAGCCGGTGCTTCCACAACCACTGTATCGCCGGCCTTAGCCGTTGCCATCAGTGCAATCATCAATGCGTGCTGGCAGCCGTTGGTAACTACAATGTCATCCTGCGATAAATTGCCACCGCCGCGCTGCACGTGGCGGGCGATCTCGCGGCGTAAGGCCGGTAACCCGTCTGGGTCGTCGTAGTACATGGCTTCGTAGCTGGTTTGTTGCCTAAACGCCCGGGCCATACAGCGTTTTAACTCGTCGTTGTCATCCGCGCGGGGCACACCCGGTAAAATATCAAAGGGCGCTCCGCGATCCATGATGTCGACCAGTACTTCATCAAAATTCACAAACACCGGATCGTGGCCTGATGGTAACGCTCCACTCGTTTTATCAACCTCGGTTTTACGACAAACGTAGTACCCCGAGCGGGGGCGGGATTCAATCAACAGTTCGGATTCCAGCTGCTGATAAGCCTTAATAGCCGTCGATTTCGATACCGATCGATCTTTGCACAGCTCACGAATCGAAGGCATCTTGCTGCCGGGTGCGCGCTGCCCCGATAAAATTTCATCGCGCAGCGCTTTTTCGATTTCGTGATAGATGAATGTTGCCATGGTATCCGTTGCGGGGTTATTAGCGCTGGTGGCCAGCTGCTAGGGCGTCGCTGCCGATGTTTTAGACGTTCGTCTGCGACGGCGGCGCTTGGTGCGAGCGCGAGTTTGGTCTTTCAACGCATGACAATAGCATAAGTGACCAACGGCAATCATCACCACGATGAGCAGGGCGTTTGCTTGAATGTACAAGTTGAAGTCTGTCCACGAATGTATGGCGATGGCAGTAATGGCCATAAACGCCGCAAATGTACCAGCAACATCGGCAGGCTGGCGGGCAATACGTAAGCCTTTGATCGTACGCCAGTAAGCGACAAGCACCAAGGTGGCAAATAACGCGAACCCAACAACACCAAATTCGATAATGAATTCGAGATAATCATTGTGGGCATGGTGAAAATACCCTTTAACAACCCCCTGGCGAAACTGTGGGAATCGAGTATAAAAGTTGCCATAGCCGATGCCGACCTTCCAAAACGCATCGACCATTGGCATGGCTTCTTGCCAGGCGCTATCACGACCATCGCCGGTTACGATGCGCCATTGAGTTTCGCTCGGCTCAGGGTTGTGTGATGGGGGGCTAATGCCGGGTGCATGTTGGCTGGCATTTGGCGTGTTGTTCAAGAGTGTATCAGCGCTTGGTGTTTCGCCCATCGGTACTTCTTGAATGGCGACGTTATCTAATGTCACGTTCAAGCGCTCGGCGAGTTTATCCAACCCAAACCATTGGCTAACAATCAGTACGTCAATCAAAAACAAACTGGCGAAGAGCAAAATTAACGAGCGATTCATCGATTGGCGAATCACCATATAAGCAAAGCCACAGATTGTTAGGCTGGCAAAAAATGCCGTGTTGCCCATGCGTGAGCGTGTCATCACCAGAGCGATAACCATCACACACAAGGCTATACGCAAAATCACCTTGCTAGAAAGTAAGATTTCCATCCAGTGAATCAGACGATCCTTCCACGAATCGATATGTTTTGGTGTCATTTGCGCGAGTAACAGGCCGGTTCCACATGCCAATGCAATTTCGAGATAGCCGGCTAAATGGTTGGGGTTAACAAACGAGCCGGTAGCGACTCCGAGATTGGTTTCTTTGGGTTGGTAGATCAGCCACTCGATACCACTGAGTACCATCATCGAGCCAAATACTGCCTGAAAAGCACCACTGGCAACGATAGTAAGTAAGAGTGTTGTAACGCGCCGTTCACGATCACAAAGAATAAGTGTTAGGTTGAATAACAAGAAATACATAAAGGTAAATAGGAGGCCATCTTGATGATGCTGACGGTCTCCCATTGGCCCTTCGGTAAGGTAGGGTTGTAAAGCCTGCCAAGCGAGTAAACCAAGAAATAACAGTTGGAATATGCCGCTTTTTCGTAATGCGGGCGATGCAGTGATTTTATGCGAAGCCAGTGAAGCAAGCGTTAAAAGTGACAGGAGTGAAACATAAATAAGGTTAATGNCCTGAGCCCATACCACATTGCTGCCTTTGGCTAATGGCGTAAGCACAATAAAGGCCAGTAGCATCAAAAACAATGTATGCGATCGAAACGACAAGCGAGATAACATGGCAGAAATTAACCGGGGTTTATAAAAATAAAGCCGCTAATAAGCGGCTTTAAAGGGTGTTCTAAATGGAATGATCAAGCGTCAGGGCTGACTTCTCGATCTGCTTTAGCCTGTTGCTCGTCAAAAATTTCTCGTGACGGCGATGAAGTGCTGCTAGTTGAGCCGAAGTTACCGACGGTGCTATCCGCATTGTCAGCCAGATTTTCGTTAGAATCATCTTGCGAGTTAGTGTCAAAAGCCGGATTGTAACCGCCGTCGCTCCCGCTTTGGTTACCAGAATCATTTGTGTTTGAATTGACTGCATTCGCAATCGATTCAGCATTCACAGTTGGTGCCGCAGATTGCACGGAAGCAATAATCGCATCTTTCGCACTGGGTGCAGCGATGGTTGCCGCAATAGCTATGGCTGCTGCAGATTTTGGAGCCGCAGACGCCGTGTTTGCTGCGATAGTAGCCGCTTGGCTCTGGTTGGCNTTGGTTGCTTCAGAAGTAATGGCAACTGCTTGTGATGGAGCTGCTTTTGCTGTTGCTGAAGCGATTGCTGCAGCCTGTGACGGTGCAAGATTAGCTGTTAGTGTTGTAATTAAAGACGCTTGTTCAGGTGATGCAGTAGCCGTTTGGCTGGCGATGTTCGCCGCCTGAGATTTGGCTGAACGTGTTACTGCAGAGGCGATAGCTGCTGCTTGGCCTGGGGCTGCCTTCGCAGCTGTACCTGCAATGTTAGCGGCTTGGCTGGGCATTGCTTCGGCAGCGGCAGCGGCAATAGCAGCTGCTTGTGCTGGGGCCGCAGTAACAGCAAATGACACAATAGAAAGAGCTTCGTCTGCTGTTACACCCGCTTCGATTAACGTTTTAGCAACACCGGCAAGCATTTCAGGTTTTGCAGCAGCAACCTTGTTAACGAAATCACTAATGCTGAGGCCTTCGGCTTTGGCACTTTGCATCACTGTTGCCAGTGGCGCGCCTGCGGCAATATCGCCTTTAACGTCGGCCAGCGTTGTGCTCGCTATCAGCGACGCACAAAAGATAACTCCTACTTCCTTTAACATACGCATTTTGGGCTCCATGCAGCTTTTAGCAACAGGTTACTTATATTTGATGTTGGATACTTATTGTTCACATATCAAACATATAAAAATTAGAGGTACTAGTTAGATAGTTCGTAGTATTACGTAGGCACTAACAGGTTTGTATAAGCGTGTGATCATAATAACACCAATCGACAAATAAGGTGCAATACAATAACGCGACACACTATATAACTAAATTAGATGTCAATCATGTGAGAATTAAAAATATATTATAAATAATCTTAAAATATATTGAATCCATAGTTGCAAATAGGTGAGAATAGCGCCGTATTGATTATGTGCGGTTTTGTACTTCGTTTGTTTAAGTAAAAACTAGCAGCTGATCACATAAGCTAGAAGGTTACCTTGCGGTAAGTGGGGTAGGTAATCAACAGAATCTCGTTATCTAGCAGAATAGGGCAATAGTTATCTGCCCTTATATAACTCAAATTAAAAACAGGTTGGCTGCTATCGGTCGGCTCGACTTGAATATAAGTTGTACTCAGGTGACATGGAAATGAGATATAAAAATCTATTAGGTTCAGGGGTTGCCGCACTTACGTTAGTGATGAGCACGGGTGCGCAAGCAGAAGGCGACGGCATGCGCTTGGGTGATGGCTCTGCACGTATGAAATACGGCGTAGATGTTACTGAAGGTTATGACGACAACATCTACGCAACACGTGATGACGAAGTTGGCGCACTCAAAAGCAGCATCAAGCCTTATATTAGCTTTGAGATGGATCGCCAAGACAGCTTCTACTCTGCCAGTCTTTATCTTGATGCCCTCTTCTATTCCGGCGCTAGTCAAAACGACAGCGTTGATTATCAAATCGCCTTTCTTGTTGATGAAGTATTCAACTCCCGCAACCGTTTAAAAGTTGATTTCGACTACGGCCGCTATACAGAAACCCGTTCATTTGATGATCAAGAAATACTGCCACGTTACGATGGCGGTAATTTTGCAGCGCGTTACGGCTTTGGTTCAAAAGAAGTATTCTTCAACTTTGACCTGTACACACGATACGGTGTTAAAGAATATAACGCAGGTAACACCAGTAAAGATTCTCGCGATCTAAAATTCGGTTGGGAAGGCTTTTTCAAAGTGGCCTCAACACTGGACGGTGTATTAGATATTCGCCTGTCTGATTTGCGTTACGTTAATGATGCCGACTCAGACGTTAAAGTAACAACTGTGTTGGGTGGTTTGCAGTGGCAATCAACTGCGAAAACAACCGGCCACATTAAAGTGGGTGTTCAGCGCCAAAACAGCCGTGCAGATTACCGTCGTACTCGCCCGTCTATCGAGGTAGGCGCGACATGGTCGCCACAAACGTATATGGTCTTCCGCTTCATTGCAGAGAACGGATTTGGCCTAGATTCACAATCGGGTGAATTCACGCAGTACAATAAAATTGGCTTCAACTGGGATCACACCTGGAGTGATCACTGGTCAACCAACTTTGATATGGCCTACCTGGATGAAGATCTTATCGAAGGCACCTCGGCCGGTGAAGTTCAAGCAGGTGAGATACTGTTGAATCGTCAGTTGCAAGAGTTTACGTTCAAAGGCACCTATAAGATTGTTCGCTGGGCAGACGTTCACGCGGGTTACACCTTCTCGAATCGTGATGCGAACGACGAAGGCCGTATTGCCAACGCAAACGACATTTATACCCGTAACTATGCGTTCATTGGTGCGAATATCGGGTTCTAATTAGCGGGTTTGTTGTTTGAATAGTTAGAACGCGATCGAGAAAATAATAAAATGCGCTCTTTGATTCGTTTATGTGAGTCTAAGAGCGTTTTTTTTTGTGCAGAATATCGCAAGTAAAATTCTGGAGATAAACGTGGTAAAGCAAGTATTGAGAAGCGCTGTTATCGCCACATTGATGGTGTTTGCACCTGTGTTGTTTGCTGAAGAGGCAAGTAGCACAGCTGGTGCAGCAGTTTCTGATGTGGTTTTAATCACAGAGGCAACCTACAGCCTAGGTGTTAACGACAAAATTGAAATTGTCGTGTTCGGCGAAGATGATTTAAGCGTAGAGCGGCGCATTGATAGCCGTGGCGTGATTCACTACCCGTTGATTGGCGCCATCAAATTTAAAGGATTAACCGTGCAGCAAGCTGCTGAAAAACTCGAAGACGCACTACGCGGTGATTATTTAATCTCGCCGCAGGTGAACGTTAGCATTCTTGAATACCGCCAAGTTTTTGTGCGTGGCGAAGTAAAACAGCCAGGTGGGTTTCCGTTCATCCCGGGGTTGACGGTTGGTAAAGCTGTCGCATTGGCCGGTGGTTTTACTGAGCGTGCGAGCCGTAAAAAAATCGATGTAAGCCGAGAACAAGAAGACGGCGTGCGTGCTGATGTGACTGGCGATATCAAATTTTTCGTACAGCCTGGTGATGTACTGATTGTTAATGAGAGTTTTTTCTGATGTCCTCTGTTAGTCAAGATGTAAGGCAAGCTCACAAGAGTGTGTCAAAATCAAAGGAGAGCGACGTCATTGATTTGACGAAAGTACTCCCATTAATTTTTCGATATAAATGGCAAATTATCGGTTTTACGTTTGCTTCAATGGTGTTGGTGACGCTAGTTGTTTTCTCAATGACTCCTGTATATCGCGCAACCACGACAATTCTTCTCCAGCAGGAAGAAAATAACGTCGTATCGATAGAGGGGCTTTATGGTCTTGAGACGCAGAATCAAGACTATTTTTATACCCAATATGAGATATTGAAGTCGCGTTCAATTGCTGAGCAAGTTGTGAGTGAGCTCAGTTTAGTTAAAAATAAAAATATGAACCCTGAGTTGTCTAAAGAAGGACAGCTATTTAGCCTCAATAAGATAAAGAATTTGCTTGGGTTGAATCTTCCTGGTTCGCATCTAACTGATGAAGAAAGAAAGGTTGACGAGTTTAACAAAGTAGTTGAAATATTTCAGTCGGCTGTAAGTGTGAAGCCGATAAAAAAAACGAAAGTTGTTAAAGTTAGTTTTGATTCAGTAGATCCAAAATTAGCAGCTCGTGTTGCCAATGCGATTTCAAGTGCCTACATAAATAGCTATGTCACAGGTAAGCTTACTCAGTCGAGCTTGGCGCATAGTTGGCTGCGACAGAAAATGGACTCTCTAGAGGGGCATTTGTACGAGGCAGAGATGCGGCTTCAAGCCTATAGGGAAGAAAATAATTTGGTCGATCTTGAAGGTATATCTTCGTTGCCCGAGACTGAATTACGAGGACTCACTGATAATTACATAGATGCAACTCGAAAGCGCAGTCAGAGCCAGGTAGCTTTTGAGCAGATAGAAAAAATTGATAAAAACGATATTGATGCATATGCCGACTTGCCTGAAGTGCTAAATAATGTGTTGATTAACGATCTATTATCGCAGTACTCGGTCGCACAAAGTCGTGTAGCAGAACTACAAAAGAGATATGGCTTGAAACACCCCAAGATGGTCGCAGCCTTATCAGAACGTGATGCGTATGAAGTAAGCATTCGGCGTCAGGTAGCGAAGATAGTTGATGGAATCCGCCGCCAGTATGCGGCAGATAAAGAACGAGAGAAAATTCTTGAGACTCAGATCGCTAATGCGAAAATTGATGCACAAGCATTTAATCGCAAGCAATTTCGTTTGATGGCATTAAAAAGGGATGTTAAAACAAAGAAGGAATTGTACGATACTTTCTTTAAAAGGATTCAAGAGTCCGCAGCTACAGAAGGTCTTGAATCTGTAAATGCGCGAGTTGTCGACACAGCAGCCGTACCAAAAAAAGCAATTAAGCCGAAGAAAAAACTAATTATTGTATTGGCTACAATAGTTGCCGGGCTTTTCAGTGTTAGTTTAGTAATATTGTTGGATTTGATAAATAGCAGCGTAAAAAGTATACGCGATATTGAAGAGAAGCTTAGTTTGCCAGTGCTCGGTGTGTTGCCAGCATTACCTAAATCGGCTGATCGTATTGCAACAGGTCCATCGGCAAAATCCCCCCAAGATCGTGATTACGATATCGTTAAGGTGCTTGAAGATGGGGCAAATAACTATGCGTTTAACGAAGCCGTACGAGCGATACGTACATCGATTTCGGTTGGAGCGTTAGACCACCCGCGTAAAGTCTTCATGATTACATCAACAGTGCCGGGTGAAGGAAAATCTTCAGTGTCGGTGGCACTAGCTTCTAGTTTGAGTCAGTTAGGCAGGGTGCTGATCGTTGGTGCTGACTTCCGTAAGCCTAGCTTGGTTTATAAAATGGGTATTAAACCAGGGTCTCCAGGGTTGGCTAACGTACTTGCAGGATCTCATCGGATTGACGAGGTGGTTCACTCTGTTGGCAGTCTAGACATAATTATTGCCGGCATGATTCCGCCTGATCCACAAGAGCTACTCAGCCGAGGTCTAGATGAGTTGATTAAACAGCTTTCAGAAAGCTATGATCACATCATTATTGATTGTCCACCTATGCAGAGCGTTGCTGATTCATTATTGATATCTAAATACTGCGACGGTCTTATATACGTCGTTGAATCTGGTCGTGTATCGGCATCTGCTATTCAGCATTCTGTTGGACGTTTGTTGCAAGTTGGCGCTCCTTTGTATGGTGTATTGTTGAATAAACATAAGCATACGGGTGAAAAATACGGCAGTTACGATTATTACTATGAGTATCGATCGGAAGACGCTACATAGATAGCGCCTGGATTTATTTCTATTCATCCGGATGTCACGGTTAAGTCGTATGATGATAATTCTATAGCGATCAATGTATCTTTGAGCCACTTATAACGTCTTAAATTGATATATGTCTGATTGAGTATGAATAATAGTTATATTATTTATCGCCTAAGTAAATGTGGTAGAGGTTATTGTCAGTTGGTCTACCAATGATTGAAACGTTCAAAAAATCTTTGGTTCTTTGCGTACTTAGCCTGCCACTAATTTTTTTACTGGCAGCTGGTGTAAGCAAGTCTCGTGCTGCACTCGTTGAGTATCAGGTTGATCAGTGGTTGACGCATTGGTCGGAACGACGGCATAAGACGCGCGACTTTGTATTGGACGCTAATCAGGCCAAGTTGGTATACCGGCTTTCTGAATCGGCAACGTCACTGCAGCCGCTAAATGGTGATTTGCTGTTGAAACGAGCGATTGTTGCAGATTGGTATGTGATGCAGGGTGCTGAGCGCTCTGAGTTATATCCTGACTTAGCTACTACGGCTCTCTCAGACTTTCGTTTGGCTACTGTGCTCAAGCCATTTGAATCTGACGCTTATTTTAAGTTGGCTTATGCGTTAGCACGCCAAGATCAGTTGCAAGATGAATTTGAACGCTCAATTCAAACAGCGTTGATATTAGGTGCGTGGAACGAAGGCCTGCAGCAACGAGTCGCTCAACTCGGTCTGCATCTACGAAACTATGTTAGTGATACTGCCAATCGACGTTTTGATCAAAATTTGAAAAGAATGTCGGTACATCAACCGATTGAATTGATGAAAACAGCAAAACAGCTCGATAAAAAAATGCATGCTTGTACATTTTTCGGTAGTGCAGAACAGATCCGCTGTACGAACTACTGATTATTCATTGTCGGTAAATTACTATAACCTCCAAGAAGTTCTCGTTGTAAGAGAGGGATTTTAATGAAAGTGTTAGTTGTGTTTGGAACACGGCCAGAAGCCATAAAAATGGCGCCGCTTGTTCGCGCGTTGGCACAGCGTCCAGAAATTGAGGTCAAGGTGTGTGTTACTGCTCAGCACCGTGAGATGCTTGATCAAGTGTTAGCGCTGTTTGATATCGTGCCAGATTATGATTTGGATCTGATGAAGGCAGGGCAAACACTCAACGACGTATCTGCAAATATCCTGCTGCAACTAAAGCCAGTATTGGTGGATTTTCAACCTGACGTTGTGTTGGTGCATGGTGATACCGCGACTACATTCTCAGCCAGTTTGGCGGCCTATTATGAACAAATTAAAATAGGCCATGTTGAAGCGGGCTTGCGCACGGGTAATTTATATTCTCCGTGGCCAGAAGAAGGTAATCGCAAGCTCACCGGGGCACTGGCTAACTATCACTTCGCACCTACATCAACATCTGAAGCCAATCTCAAGAAAGAAGGTATTCTGGCAGGCGTTACTGTAACGGGTAATACCGTTATCGATGCTTTATTGATGGTGAGCAAACGTATAGAGAGCGATGTAGAGCTTACAACACAGCTTGCCGAAAAATTCCCGATGATTAGTGCAGATCGAAAACTCGTGTTAGTGACCGGTCATCGAAGAGAAAGCTTTGGCGGTGGTTTTGAACGTATCTGTGAGTCGCTCAGCGAAATCGCTAGTCAGAATCCTGATGTCGACATCCTCTACCCAATGCACCTGAATCCAAACGTACGTGAACCAGTAACTCGCTTGTTGGGCAATCTTGAGAATGTACACCTTATCGAGCCGCAAGGTTATATGGAGTTCGTCTATTTGATGAATTGCGCAGAAATCATCCTGACTGATTCAGGCGGTATTCAAGAAGAAGCGCCATCCTTAGGTAAACCTGTACTCGTTATGCGTGATACGACCGAGCGGCCTGAAGCTGTGGAAGCCGGCACAGTAAAATTGGTAGGTACAGATATTGAGCGAATTGTCTCCGGTGTGAATACGCTATTAAATGATCAAGCCGTATACGATGCGGCGAGCTTTGCTCATAACCCTTACGGGGATGGCAAAGCTTGCGAGCGTATCGTTGATTTCTTGATCGCTCAGCACCATCTAAAAAGCCAATCCTCAGCTCATCGAGCTGATTGGGTCGCCAGTTAAACTACGAAAAAACCTAGAACAGCAGGATGTAGAAAGATGTCGTTTGAAACCATTTCAGTAGTCGGCTTGGGTTATATTGGGCTGCCTACGGCTGCAATGTTTGCCTCTCGTAAGATTAAAGTAATTGGTGTTGATGTTAATCAGCACGCGGTCGATACCATCAATAAGGGGGAGATTCATATAGTTGAACCGGATCTCGATATGTTGGTTCACGCTGCGGTTACTCAGGGGTATTTAAAGGCAGCCACTACTCCAGAAGGTGCTGATGCGTTCCTTATTGCCGTACCAACTCCTTTTAAAGGCGACCACGAACCAGACCTTTCTTATATAGAGGCCGCCGCAAAAGCGATTGCTCCCGTCATTGAGAAAGGCAATCTAGTCATTCTTGAGTCGACTTCACCGGTAGGGGCGACGGAAGAGATGGCAAAATGGATTGCAGAAGCACGACCAGATTTGTCAGTGCCGCTCAAAGAATCGGATGACGGCGATATTTTTGTTGCGCACTGCCCAGAACGTGTACTCCCTGGTCATGTTGTTAGAGAGCTTGTTGAAAATGATCGAGTTATCGGCGGTATCAATTCAAGGAGTTCTGAAAAAGCGGTCGAGCTTTATCAGAGCTTCGTGGTTGGTGAATGTGTTGTTACTAATGCACGTACAGCTGAAATGGCGAAACTAACTGAAAATGCCAGCCGTGATGTGTCGATTGCGTTTGCGAATGAGCTCTCGTTGATCTGTGATGAGTTGGCTATCAATGTTTGGGAGTTGATTGAGCTAGCCAATCGCCATCCACGCGTAAATATTTTACAGCCTGGTCCTGGGGTTGGCGGGCACTGCATAGCAGTTGATCCATGGTTCATAATAAACAAAACGCCCGAACATGCTGTTTTAACTAGCGCAGCTCGCGCCGTAAATGATGGGAAGCCTGGGTGGACTGTCAGCAAAGTAGAGCAACAAGTTAGTCGATTCCTTGAAGATAATAAAACGATGCATGCAGACGAGGTTACTGTTGCATGCTTCGGGCTTGCGTTTAAGCCGGATATCGATGATCTAAGGGAAAGCCCTGCTCTTGAGATAGCTAAGCAACTTACTATTGAATCCGAAAGTAGAGTAGTTTGTGTTGAGCCGAACGTAGAGGGTCGAGTTGACGGGGTTGAGATTGTTGATCTGCTAGAAGCACTTGAAATCGCGGATATCTATGTGCTTCTCGTTGATCATAAACAGTTTAAAAAGTTTAATCCAAAGTGTGAATACATCGTTGATACTAGGGGAATCTGGTAGCTCAGGTATACGCAGAAACTAGAATGAATATTCGATCTTTATTTACCAGGCATTATTCACTGTTAGTAATGGTTGCATCTGCAGCTAGCTATTTTCTTGCAAGTATATTTTCCAAAAAATATATGTCAGAGGAAGATTTCTACTATTGGAATGTCTTTGTTACATTGATGTCGGTTTCATACTCATTCTGCTTTTTAGGTGCTGAACAATTGTTTTTAAGATTTGGGCATAGGGAGGGAAATCAATACTCGTTGTCTAAAGATACTGTTCGTGTACTGCTAATTTCCAATGCTATCTACTGTGTACTTATTACGCTTATAACCTACTTCTTTGTTTTTGAAATAGAAGAATATTGGTATACAGCAAGTCTTACCTTGATGGCCGGTGTATTTGTTTTTACGTACAACTACTTTCGAATTCTAGGGAAGTTCTTCTTGTCTCAGCTTTCGAACAACATGTGGAAACTAATACTCCTTATCGCACTCGTTTTCTTACATGAATATGGTGCACTAGTTTCTTCATTTGTAGCTTTGTCTGCGTCGACAGTATTTTGTCTTGTACTTCTGTACTACCACAGATCGCTGCTAGTAGTTCTTAGCGAGAAGCAGCCGGGTGATTGGATTAAATTATGGTTCGGCTTCGGGCTGTCACTATTATGCCTAATGCTGCTAAATAATCTTGATAGATTTTTGGTTGAAACTACTGTCTCGAAGTCTAGTTTCTCTTCTTATACCTATTTGTATACGTTACTAATTCTTCCTTTTAGTATTGTGTCGTCTTATGTGGGATTTAAAGAAATTGTCCGTCTCAAAAAAGAATATTCAAGACGAAAGTTTTATTCGAAAACGCTCATTATTGTTCTCCTTGTGGCGTTGCTTTTCTCGGCATGGTATTTGGCACTGTACTTCGCGTCTCCCTTTTTGGAGTTAGAGCTTGAAGGTGCCTACTTTATTCCTTGTTTGATTCTTGTATGTGTAAAGTGTGGGTACTCCATGTTCTCGTCGTTATTTGGCTTGAAAGCATCGGCATCTCAAATGTTGCGAGCAAACATATCAACACTGATTGCTATGTCTTCTGCATTTATTATGCCGTTCTATTTTCAGGTTACATTTGTAAACGTTATCTGTCTTTTTGCTGGTTTTTGGATTCTTCGATTGATTGCGTTTTGGCACGCTGTGCAGCGTATTGAAGAGTATTCGAGCAGCCAAGCGGTATTCAAGGCGGGATAATTCATGGAATATATTTTTTCAACAACTGAAGATGTCAATCACTTTATGAGATGCAAATGTTGCCTTTTCTATTAGTAGATACCCTTATTGCTTGAATAGTATCGATTATATAGTGCGGTCGTTTGTGTGGAAGTGGTGATCAGAGACGAAGTTTGAATTTTCCTATAATTTACAACTGTATCTGTTTTTTTTCCTTCGATAATATTTATGAGAAAAAATACAGTGCTCATATATGCTAAATATAGGTCTATAGAAAAAGCAATTGGAACTATTTAATGTTTTTAAAAAGCACACTATTTATTGCGATTCCAATAGTATTTTTTGTTACTCTCTTTGTTGATAGCTATCCAATAGTGTATGCGTCGCTTGTTCTATATTTGGTGTTTTTAACGTTCTTTGTGACGGGAATGGTAAGAGTTATATGTGCATTTCTAGTTTTCTATTTGTCAATTGGATTGCTCAATATCTCCTCATGGAGAGGATATATTGATATTGAAGTTCTGCGTTTATACTTTTTTTGTATTATTTCATTTGGTGCTCCATTAATCATGTTAGCGTTTTATCCGCCATCTAATCGTAAGTATGGCGGTCTAGCCAAGGTTGCAAATCATCAGATGTTCATGCAGGTCATGTTAGTGCATCTGATGATTGCATATATCGGTGTTTTGATTGTCTACATGACTAACGGAGTTATTATACTCAACCAATCTCTAAGGTTTGGTATACCAACGTCGCTGGAATATGTGATTAAGTCCATTTTGCCTCTTGCTGCATTCGTTCCATTATTAGAGGTAAGGAAGAAATACCTATTGTTATTGGCTATCTTATTTCCAGCAATACTAATTGGCAGTAGAGGAACTGCGATAATTGCGATAATTTCATATCTTATTGCTGAATTTCATCTGAACCACTTTGGAGTAAAATTCAGAGAACTTATTTCAGAAAATAAAAAGTACATTGTTTATGGTGCTGGGTGCCTTTCTATTATTGTGGTCGGCTTCTATTTGAGGCGTGGTGAAGGAGCTAGTTTAATGGGGGTGTCTGATGTGATTTTTCATTATTTTGATTACGATAATGTTCTGATTCGTGCGATTCTACCGTTTTACCTTGGTTTCAAAGAAACTATCGGACTTTCCAATATTATTGTAACAAAAAGTATTGTGAATAATATTAATGATCATGCGCTATTTTTCGCCGATCTATATACAGTTTTACCAGGTGAAAGACTAGCTGCTGGTCAAAGTCTAGGTCGTATATTTGGAGCTGTTCAAAGTGGAGGTCTAACGCCAGGTCTTGTTGGTGGGGTTTATATTGATTACGGTATATTAACCCCGCTATTCTTTTTGGTGTTTGGTGTCATCTTTGCAACATCGGAGTACAAGCTTGCTAGTAAGCCATTGTTTATCGTTATTTATGCTCAGCTTATTAGCCAGTTTATCCATTTGTTTCATCGAGGATTTATAAAGCCCGAATACGTAACTAGTGTTGCCATAGCTATATTTTATTATCTTCTTTGCCACAGGTGGATTTTTCGAGCGGAAGGACATTGATATGAAAGTGCTACATGTTTTGTATAATTATTTTCCAGACCATACAGGGTCAACTATTCGCTCTGAAGGTGTGTTGTCTGGTCAAAAGGCAATTGGAATTGAAGTAGTAGCTATCACGTCTCCATTTCAGAGTGGTTTTAGTGATGCGGAGTATGAAACTGTTGAGGGAGTAAAAGTCTATCGTGCAAAAAACGTTATTTGCAACGAGCTAGATATCAGTGAGAAACCTAAATCGCTTTGGTCGAGAGTTAAGAAGCTTCGACTGTTGCTTTCTTTTGCCAGATATATTCGTGAGGTGGCAGAGAAAGAGCAAGTCGATGTAATACATGCACATAGTATGTTTTTCTGCGCCTTTGCTGCTAAGTATGCTTCCAAAACATTGGGAATTCCCATGGTTTATGAGTTTAGATCGCTTTGGGAAGAGCGGTCTAAAAACCAAGGAATAGTTTCCAAATATTTGAGTAAATTACTTAAGTTTTCGGAAACCTTGGCTATGCGAGCGGCAGATCATGTTGTGACGATTAACCAAGGGCTCAAATCAAATATAGTAAAACGCGGCATTCGCGATCAACATGTGACTGTTGTCTCTAACGCTGTGAGTAGTAGTTTGTTAAGCGTCGCGCAAAATACCACGTCTTCCACTAGCTTCTGCCGCTTTGGGTATGTTGGAAACTTTAGCGATATTGAAGGTCTAGATTTATTGTTAGAAGCCTTTTCTCTTTCCTTTCCTGTCGATGGTTTCCCGGATGTATCGCTGTCTTTTTGGGGACGTGGGCCTGATTTGGAGTACTTGAGTGCGTTAGCGGAATCAAAAAATGATCCTCGGATTAAATTTTGTGGGCCGTTTTCTCGTGATAGCGTCACTCTTGTATATGAAAGCCTCGATTGTATTGTTATTCCCCGTATTAGTCTTCCGATTACAGAGCTTGTAACACCTTTGAAGCCTCTCGAGGCGATGGCTTTTGGTAGGCTGGTTATAGGAAGTGATGTGGGGGGTATTGTTGAGGTCGTAGGTGGGAGTGAAAATGCACTTTTGTTCCCAGCGGGAGATACTGTGGCGTTAAGCTCACAACTAAGTTTTGCTCATGAAAATATTGAGCCTTGTTTGAGAACTCTGAAGTGCGGCAGGGATTTTGTATTTGAAAACCGAAACTGGTCAGAGGTGTCTAGGGCATACTCTAAAGTTTATCAAGATTTGTTGGTAGGTTGATGTTAGGTATGGAACGTGTAGTCGTTTTTTGTTTTGGAGAGGGTGGGCATGCAGCTCAAGCAAATAGATTGGCTAAATTGCTCTTGCCTGAGTTGTTAGGTTTTCGGGTTGTTACAGTGAGTGATGATGTGAGGCAGCCGGCTTGGTCTGATAAGCACTATGAGGTCGTAGAATTGCGTTCAAAGCATAGTCATTGGGAAACACTTACAAATAATTCACTCGTTCGTATCTCCAGAGTTCTTCGATCAGTTGGGCAGTCTGAGTCAGTTAAAGTAGTTGTATCTACTGGGCCTGGGATAGGTGTGGTCGCGGGTATCTATTTCAAGCTAAAAGGCTGCAAAGTGATTCATATAGAAACTTGGTCTCGGTTTAAAACTCGCTCATTTACAGGGCGTATTATGTACTTACTGTCTGATAGATTTTATGTGCAGAATGAATCATTGCTAACATTCTATCCTCATGCTGTGTATGCGGGAACGCTATGAAAGTCTTTCTGACGGTTGGTACGACGAGGTTTGATAGTCTAGTTAGATCTGTAGATGCCGAATTGAATAGAGCTAGTGGCATTAATATGATTTTTCAAACGGCGGATACTAAGTATGTTCCTTTGAATGGTGAGAGCTTTGATTTTGCGGTAGATATCGAGCAGTATTATCACAATGCGGACTTGGTGGTAACGCATGCTGGAGCTGGTTCTATATATAAATTGTTAGAGATGAATAAGAAAATTATTGTCGTTCCGAATCTAGAACGAATTGATTCCCATCAAAAAGATATAGCTGAATTCCTTGAAGAAAACAATTACGCTATGGTCGCATGGGACGTAAAGGTTGTTGTAGAAAAAATAGAAGCTTCAAAGAAATTCACTCCAGCAGTATATAAGAAAAGGAAGTTTTTTGGTGCTCCAGATATGGCTCGCTATATTAATGCTGTCTAGGAGGAGAAGCATAATTATTATTTTGATAGATCTCTTATGATAAAGTTATCAAAATATGCATGTACCGTAGTTGGTTTTCCGGATTTATCTGTTGGGCTGTACTCTAGAGAATTTCCGCCGTGGAATGTGCTAAATAGGAATTTACCTATCTGGCTTTCTTTTGATAAATATTTTCTGAATTCAATATTCTTGTGTTCGATTGCTAGTTCTCTATCAATATAGACCTGCATGCTTCCATATTTGTTTTTACTGGTGTTTAGGTGAACTAGAATTTCAATAGAATACCACTGGTTCTTTTTGAAAAAGTGAGTGGAACTTGATTCTCCGATGCCCCATTTTTTGTCTACGCTTTGCTCGTAGATGTAGGTTCTTGCCCCACCATTGTGTTCGAAATTCAGTCTTGCACTCCAATTCCCCGGCTCTCGCTTTTTGCCGCCTGATATGGGATCAATAGATGAGACGCCGTGTAGTTTCCCGCCTTTGACCCACTGAAAGTCTGAGCTGAATTTTACATTATATGACAGTGCTGCTGATTCTGTAGATCGACCTAGTGTCAATACCTCAATTACTCTTTGGCTCCCATGTGCAGATCCTACATAAGAAACGATAATGGCATTTGAGTTGTCTGGGCCTTCGTTCTTTGCAAGGTCAACGTGTTCGTTACTCAATATTTGTAATTCGTGTTGAGACAATGGATGGTTAAAGTCGATACTCAGTAGTATCTTTTCGGATTGATTTCTGTCGGATTCTGCGCCTATCGTGTGGAGTGGAAAACTCGTGAATAAAAGAGCGACACAATAGAATAAGGTTCTCGAGTACGCACCGAGAGTACACGCTTGAAAAATCGACTTTTCGTTGAGTGAAATTCCAGCTCTAAAAATAGATGTAAGTGTATTCATGTATCGAGGCAGGTGTCGCTAGTTATACTGAGGTGGCTGTATTTGAAATATTTTACCAGATTAGCTTTGACGAACTGCTTTCAAGTTTGTAAAAAATGGTTTGATCTCAGTTATTTGAGTTGCCAGTTGCCTTACTTGGTTGCGAAATGAATCGGATTATTCGATAGAGCGGTACTGTAAAGATTCAATTTCTATGCTTGGGATCTGTCGAGGTAGTTCGATCTATTCTATTTGATGAATCACTATCACCTCTGTCAATGTCCCAATCGGTAGCAATTTTAGACGCATGATAGGTTAAAATAATCATCTCTATGAGAGGTTGTGCTGTGATTTCTGCGTTATTTTGATTTTCCCTGAAATGGTGCTTCATGCACAATCCTGTCTTGATAACTTTAAGGTAGTACGTTGGAGGAGGCGAGAATTTGAAATAATACTGCTTATACTTGATGATGTTGAACCATAGGCTTTTATAGATGTTTAGCAGATTAAAGTATGTGCCTAGGTTTTTGAGCTACGCGGTATATGGTCGCAGTGGTGCCGATGCGGAAGACATTAAACGTTTGGTCAATGAAGAGCAGCTATCGAATGTGCGCGTACTAGGCCGTCAGGATAAATCGCTGATGAACCGACTCTGGTCGTTGTGTGATGTTTCTTTGGTTCATTTGCGCGATACACCTCTGTTTAGCTCGGTTATTCCGTCCAAAATTTTCGAGTCGATGGGGATGGGGTTGCCGATGATCATTGGTGTGCCTGAAGGTGAGGCGACAGCCATCGTTCGCGATGATCATTGTGGTTTGGTGATTCAGCCGGAGGATGAAGTTGCTATGGTTGCGGCTATCGAGAATATATATTCAGATCAGACGTTGCGTGCGTCTCTGCAAGAAAACGCGATTAACGCGGCAAATAAGTATGATAGAACCCGATTGGCGCACGACTTTTTGCGCAGTGCGGAAGATGTACTTCGGGCTGAAAGTGCAAAGCATGCCAAGGGAACCGAAAAGTAGGCTGTAGAGACAGGGTGGTCGCTGCGTTGATGCTTTTCGTTTCCGTTGCGCAGACGACATCCAGCAAATCGTGAAGTTTGCATTAAAATAACGGCTCAATCTCTGATAGTATCACTAGTCAATGATAGTGATACATCGATATGGATATTGATCAAGCCCCCTCTAACATAAAGAAAAACAGCGACGACTTAAGTTCTGGTGTTCTATCGGCGTGTCGCTCATCCATAGTAACGTATCTTTCTGCGACCCGATTTATCTTCTCGTTAGATCGTGTTTCTTACCTTGCGACTGTCGTCTATCTCTTGATGAGCAGCTTCTTGGTGTTTTTAACCTCTATTATTCCCATCAAAATTATCTTGCTGTTGCCTGCTCAACAAGCGTTGCCGGGGGTGGTTGCGCGCTGGTGTCCTGAAAAAGAAACCTTCATATTGTTTTTATGTGCGTTGTCTATCGTGCTAATTGCATTAACCGTGTTTGTTAAGCGACTGGCGGACCGGAACATCAATCGAAAGCTGCGAAAGATCGAGGCCAGTGCTCAGATCTTTAGCCGATTCAAGAAAAGAAAGAAGATTAGACAGGAGATTAAAAACAATTTTTCAATTACGACAGGCATGATCTCTACTGTTATTTATATGGGTGTTCTTTTGGTTGTTTATCCCGAGCTGTCTGTTTTTCTGTTGAGTTTTGCATGTACCTTGGCTGTGGTGTTGTTGCTGCTTCAGCGATGTAAGGTGCTCGATATACCGACAATAAAATCAAATCAATTGAAGCAGTCTCTGGCAAAAGCGGTGTTGATGTCCGCAGTGTTTTTTACGGTATACGATAATGTGTTTTCAGTGAGCACTCATGATCACTTGGTTATCATTTTGGGAATCATCATGGTCAGGCAAATTAGTGGATCATTTCTTAACGTTTTCGGTGGGTTAGTATCAATACGCAAATCAACGCTTATTCGTGATGACTCTACCGGTGAAAAAACTGCATAGAATAGAGCCATAGGCGTTATAGGTAATGGAAGGCTAAATTTAATGAAAGGAATTATTTTAAAAGGCGGCGAAATCGGGTACAGAAACCTCCCCAAAACAGCAAGTACATCGATTAAAAGAGCCCTATACAAAATTGAAAATAATAGTGGATATTGCCGAGTAGAGTCGGGGATGACCATTCATAAATACTTCAATAATAAAAAAAGTATGGATGCTTGCGAGTATCGGTTTGTCGTTATTCGTGATCCGGTAAAACGGTTTCTATCAGCCTATGGTAATCGGGTCACTCACCATAAAGAGCTATCTGAAGCTAACATTAGAGAGAAATTTCCGCAGCAATATCGGCAGATGCCGTATTTTGACCCTGGGCTCGGGCAGTTTATAGATCACTTTGAAACCTATTTTAAGGTTGGTCCGATTCGCCATCACTTTAAGCCGATCAGGGCGTTCTTTGAGGGGAAAGATTTACGTTACTTCACTGATGTGTACCCGATGGAGAATCTGGATAGATTGGCCTTTGATCTTTCCGAACGCTTCGGCGGTCCCGTCGAGTTTGATCGGTTGCAAACGGGGGGGATTAAATATCGATTACGTGATTTAAATCATGATCAGCTCAACAAGATTATCAAGTTCTATGCGCGAGATTATCAATTGTTGGCAGGGTATTACAGTGCGGATGACATTTGGCGTGAGTGGCGCGGCAGTCAGCATGATTCTTTAGTATGCGAGCCTGCGCCGATACTCGACAGAGCAGTTCGGCGAATAAAAAAAGTCATTACCCGATGACGACGTGCGATTCGCCTTTGGTTTCTGTGATTATTCCGGCGCACAATGCTGAAGCATACATTGCCCTCGCCCTAGAAAGTATCCTTGAGCAAACCTATCTGAATCTGGAAGTTATTGTGCTAGATGACGGCTCCTCCGATGATACTTGGCATATTGTTAGTCAATATCAGGATGATAGGTTGGTGAGTATTCGAGCTGATACTAATCGGGGGGTAGTGGCTACGCTGAATAAGGGTTTGATGCTGGCTCATGGTAAATATATTGCGAGAATGGATGCCGATGATATCGCCAAACCGCATCGAATCGCGCGGCAAGTCGCGTTTATGGAAAGCAACCCTGGCTATGTGGTTTGTGCGTCGTCGGTTATCTATTTCAATTCCGAGCGAGGGCAGTGCAAAGTCACCTTCCCGCAGCATCACGAGGAAATCATGGCTTGCCTTGCGTTGTTTCAGCGCTGGATGTGTCATCCGTCGGCGTTGCTTCGACGCTCGTGCTTAGTCGAGCACGACATCACCTATCAACAAAAATACGAGCATGCGGAAGACTATCAGCTATGGGTGGCGATGGCTCAATATGGGAGCTTGCATAACCTTGCGGAGCCTTTGCTGCGTTACCGTGTGCATAACCAGCAGATAACGGTTAAACACCGGCCAGGGCAATTACAATCTTCGCGTTGGCTTTTACAGCAGCAATGGGAGCCGTTTCTCTATAACGCGGGGAGAGCCTATCATCGAGATCGGTACATCGATTATCTGTTGCTTAGTCAGTATTCGGAGGGTGTCAGTTTTACCGTGCAGGAAGCAACATCGATCACTCGAGAGTTGTTGCAGTATTGCTTGGCGGTGCCTGAACTTGACAACGCGACTTGTCGGGCGATCTTAATCTTAAAACTATTAAAGACCTCATATTTGTGCAACTATTCACTAATAAGTAAAGTTCGGCTATTGGCAATAATCATAAAAATGACGCCAAGTGCTTTGATAAAGTTAGCCATCGAACTTCGCCAGATTGCTGCAATCGGACGTTTAAAAATGGATTATTTTAGTTAGCTTGAAAAACGGATTTAGCAGCGCCCATTGAGTCAATTGGTCGTATATTTTGAACGCACTACTTATTATAAATACCGATTGGTATTTTTCTCTTCATTGGCGAAATAGAGCCAAATACCTGCAAGAAGCAGGCTATACGGTGTACGTTGCTGTACCAATATGTGATGAGGCGTTAAGTCGCGAGCTGCAGTCGCTTGGGTTGCAGGTTATTCATATTGATTTAAATCCGCACAGTATTAATCCGCTTGCTGAGCTTCGTACTGCTTTGCAAATTTGGCGCATTGTTCATCGGTTAAAGCCGAGCATTCTTCATCTGATAACCCTGAAACCCGTCATCTACGGCGGTGTTGTCGCCCGTATCAAAGGGCTGAAAACCATCAATAGTTTGGCTGGATTAGGTCGTTTTGCGGAGCCTGAGCGAAAGAGCTACGGCTGCTTGGCCAAAGGTATTCGCTTGTGGTTGAAGCACTTTCTATCTGGTGCTGTTGTGTTAGAGAACACATGTGATATGCATAACCTGCAACAACTCGGTGTTACTGCCGATCTGCGCGTGATTGAGGGCGCAGGTGTGGATATTGATAAATACAACAGTGATCAAAAATCTCCAGGTTCGATTGTTAAGATTCTTTTTGCCTCACGGCTGATTTGGAAGAAGGGGCTCGGTGAGTTAGTCGATGCCTGCGAATCTATCAATCGAGATGGGGCGCGAGTTGAGTTGCATGTGGCGGGCATTCGTATGGCGCATGATAAAGATTCGATCCCTAGGCGCCAGATAGATCGATGGCAGCGGCAAGGCGACATCATTTGGCATGACAATGTGAGCGCCATGGATGATTTGATTTCACGCTGTGATCTGATTTGTCTGCCAACACGATATGGTGAGGGTATACCACGAATATTAATTGAGGCTGCTGCGTGTCGGCGCCCGATTATTGCACCGGATGTGGCCGGTTGTATGGATATCCTTAAGGATGGTGTGAATGGTTTTATGTACGATCGACATTCTCCCTCGGGTTTAGCGCAGGCGATTGAGCGAGCCATTGACAACAAGCATCGCTTCGGAGATTTCGGAGAGAGTGGCCGGAAGATAGTTATCGAAAAATTCAGCGATACTGTGATATTGGATCAATGGAGTCAGGTTTATAACGCCAATGCTCACGTTAAACGTGCAAAAGATCTGGCGTCGGCGTCGGCGCAGCGTTCACCTGGCGCTCAGGTGAGAGATTGATATGGCGAGCGAATTACATTTGCATCTAGGTGTTCATAAAACGGCAACCACTCACTTGCAGCAAGTGTTGAGCATTAATCGTGGTAAGCAAGAAGAATTTGTCTACATCGACAATGACTCTTTTCGTGAATCATTTACTCATGCCAATCGTTTTGTCGATGACCGCCATGCCGAAGCGATCAATGCTTATCTCAAAACTTTTGTTGCATTGAAATCAAAGCGGGTATTGATCTCGGAAGAAAACATCATCGGTGAACCCAAGGATATTTTTGGTAGCAAAGATTTGTATCCAAGAGCTGCTGAACGTTTGGCTAAACTTGGTGAGTTTGTTAGTGGTTTTGATACTCATACAATCTGGTTATCTGTTCGAAGTATGGATACTTTTTTGCCTTCGATTTATTGTGAATATCTGCGACATTGGCCCTACAAATCTTTTGATCAGGTCTTAGATGGTCAGTATCAACAAAGCTGGGTGCCGCTTATCAAGTTGGTCGCTGAGGCTTTTCCGAATAGCCAGATAAAAATCGTATGTTATGAAAAATACCGCTATGTGCTTCCGTTCTTGCTGGAGACGATGACAGGTAGTTGCGACACGCAACAATGGAATTTGTTATCTGACTTACGGCCTCGGTCGTCACATAGCGAGTTCGCCATTCATGTGGCTCGACTGATCAACCCTATTATTAGCAGCCATAAGCTTGCACAAGTGATTGATTGGGTGTCTGCGGTCTCCTTCAAATACGCTGCCACCGACCGAAAATTTTCTCCCTTTGATACGCCTACGAAGCGAGCACTTCAAGATCAGTATCGCGATGATTTGAATCGTATTCCGTCTATAAGCGATAACATCAGTTTGTTTAATACGCCAGGGCGGATGATAGGCGCTTTGAGCAAACCTGAAGAGTTACAACAAAAGAGCACTGCAGATGTGGTTAGTCACATAGCTCCGCATGCGACAGAAAACGTGGATGCATAGCATATGAATGCGCCTAAGGTTAGTGTCGTCATCCCGGTATATAACACTGAGCAGTACCTTATTAAATGCTTGGATTCGGTCGTGCAGCAAACATTGCAGCATATCGAGATTATTGTGGTGGTCGATGCATCCCCAGATAACGCTTTGGCTTTGGTTTCGAGTTACGCAGATAACGATCAGCGCATTCAGATAGTACACAAAACAGTGAACGAAGGGTTGGCGGCCGCGCGTAGCTCTGGCTTGCGAATAGCCACGGCTGAGTATGTAATTTTTTTGGATAGCGATGACTTTTGGACTGATGACTGTGCGTTATCCGAGTTGTATATGACTGCGCAGGCCGATCAGTGTGATGTATTGCGGTTTAATGGCTATCGCTATGTTGACGGTGAGCTAACGATTCCATTGATGAACGGCGCCGCGATTATCAATGGCGCTCTTGCCACTCATGAGGCCTTATGGGTATTCAGGTCGATTTTTTTGTTTCTTTTTAAGCGTCAGTTTATTGTCGACAACCAGCTCGACTTTATCGCAGGTCAGGATATTGGCGAAGATGGGATCTTCCTTTCAGCTGCTTTGAGTTGTTGTGACAGCGTTTCATCTGTTGGTGATTTTTTTTACGCCTACCGAGAAAATAGCGAGAGTATGATGAATGCTCGCTGGCATACGGATAAATTTTTAGAGGAAGAAACTTCGTCTCGTCTAATTGCCGATAACCTGCAACGTTTTGATCGTACTCGGCAGAGCTACCTGCTGTTTCGGATTGGACAGTACTGGCCGAAAAAACTGGCTTCAAGAGCCGTTAGAGACATCAGTAGAAAAGACAGGTACAAACTTTATGACCAGTCTCTCACTAACTTTACCGACCTGCAGTTTAATCACTCTCAGGTAAATCGACGTATCCGCCTGCGTGGTCGCTTGATCTATGCATTGCTGGCAAGTGGCAGATATAAAACTCTCGATGTTTGCGTGCGTTTACTAGAGCCCTATTTTTGGTTTGCTGAGCAGGTTGATAAGATTAAGTACTTGAACCTTTTGAGATTGAAGAATAATCCCGTCATTCGGAGGTTGGCGCAGATCATACGTTACAAGCTGCGGTTCACTGCGTACCGAGATGTTCTGTTGAGGCGGTTTGATAAGCCCCGGCACTTTCGTAATCTAGAAAATATCGATGCATACCATTTCGATCATATAGAAGGGCCTAAGCCTGTTGGTGTATCCGCCATGCTGCGGGTAAAAAATGAAGCTAATGTGATTGCCCAGTGCATTGGATCCATCATGGATGTGTTTGATGAGATTGTTGTTATTGATAATGGCAGTACAGATGCCACGGTATCGATCGTACGTGAATTGCAAGAAAGATATGCGGCTAGCAACAAAGAAATACGGATATTCAGTTATCCTCACGAAATTGCTCGCTGCGGCCTCGAGCACAAGCAGACACCTGAAAACTCTATTCATAGCTTGGCCTATTACTATAACTGGTGCCTAAGTCATTGCCGTTATAGCTATGTGTGTAAATGGGATGCCGATATGCTTCTGCCTAGTGCATTGGATGAACAGCGTAATCTGAGGCAGCGTTTACTGGAGGTGGCGAATTCTGCATCGCGAATTCTGGCGACTCTGCCGATTCAAACCGTCTACATCGATGCCCTAGGGAAATTCTATTGCGATAAAGCGGAAGTGAACGAAGAGATGCGGTTGTTTCCGAATTGTCCCTCGATCTACTTCAAGAAGGCGGCTGATTGGGAGGTTTTAGAAACGGCTTATCCTTTGCCTTTTATCCGACTTCAATATGTGATTATTTATGAAGTCAAAGACAGCAGGAAAAACGAATTTGATCACTGGAGTAGCGTTAGTCAGTTTACTGGGCGAAAGGTTAAAGAGTATCGAAATTATCAAAAAACTCGTCTCAACTATCACTTGAGCAGTGGTGGAAAATTTTCTCAACTGGAACCGTTGGTGGCTGAAAGCCCGGCATAAAAATCATGGAATCGATGGCAGAGAAGAGCAATAAAATATTTATTCTAGGTGTAGGCGGCCAAAAATGCGGTACTACTTGGCTGTATCGTTACCTGAATAGTTTTTCTCACGTGAATATGGGGTTTTGTAAGGAATATCATGTGTGGGATAGAAAATACTCGTGTCTTCATTTTAGCCAAAAACGTCTTTGGGAGTTAAGAAACTTTTCCGATGTTAGACAGTATTTTATGGTGAGCTCATCCGGTTATTACGAAAATTATTTTTCCCGGTTAATTAAAGGGAATACTCGCATTACAGGTGATATAACGCCGTCTTACGCTGGGCTGACGGCGGATGCCTATGCCACAATAAAGCAGCGGCTTGAGGCAAAGGGGTTTCAGGTAAAGGTTGTATTTTTGATGCGTGACCCCGTTCAGCGATGCTGGAGTTCTCAGCGTATGAATGCACGGCAAGACAAGCGGTTTAGAAACATCGATTTGTCTGATGTCGAGCTAAATACACAATTTAAACGGTCGTTAAGCGGTAGTGGTTTTGTCGGTCGTACGCAATATGAGAATACGATTCGTAATCTAGAGCAGGTGTTTGAACCGGAAGCACTGTACCTAGGCATTTATGAAACGATGTACGAGCTTGATAATTTGAAAAAGTTGTCTGCGTTTTGTGGTGTGCCTGTGAAATCGGAGTTTAGTAAAAAGGTCATTAATCGCTCTCCAAGTCGAAGTTTGACTGTGGAGAATACAGACGCTTGTTTTAAGCAGTTTAGATCAACATATATTTACTGTTATGAACGCTTCCCTGAAACGCAAGTGCACTGGCAGGCAGATTGTTTGCTTGATTCATCTCTCGGTGATGTGGAGCGGGAGATTTCCCAATGCTGATGAGCAGTCATCACAGTATCGCTTTTTTGTGTAATCCTAAATGCGCCTCCAGCTCAATAGAGGCAGCTTTGGATCGTCATTGCAATGTAAGGATGTCTAAACACCCATCGATCAAGCATATGAATGCGCGGGTGTTTCAGGAGTCATTTTTGCCGATGTATCAACAGCTGATGCCGAAGAGTCAGATCGAAACCGTGTGTGTAATACGAGATCCTGTTGATTGGTTGTTTAGCTGGTATCGCTATCGAAGCCGTCCGGCATTGGCCAATACTGAGCATCCAAAGCATCGAAACTATACGGGTAATATCGACTTTAATGAGTTTATAGAAGGTTATTTATTGACGGGTGATCTGGTTGAAGAAAGTGCGGGTGAGAAGAGGGCTCCGGCTTACGCACGCGTTGGTAGCCAGTATGATTTTATCAAAGACAGTAATAACGATATTGGTATTGATCGTATCTACCCCCTCGAAAGAACAGATCTGCTGATCCGTTACCTTCAGCAAAAACTAGAAACCCGATTAAAACTGAAGAAATTAAACCAATCGCCAAGACAAACGATGCATTTGGCGCCTTCTTTGAAGCACGGCCTTCAAGAGTACTTGAAAGCTGATTTTAGCCTCTACGAACGCGCCAGAATTGAGGGGTATTACCAACGCAACTGAAGCTGGCTTATTTTGTGCAGCGATCACACAGGCAGTCTATCTCTAGGTGAGAATTCATCAGGCTGTAGCCCGCGTCAGCGACACTGTTGTGAAGGGCTTTGATTAAGGCTTCGTCTACCATGATTTCATTAACCCGGCTGCATTCACGGCAGATTAAAAACTGCGGAATAGCATGGTCGTGATCACAGGTGATATGGCTACACGCAATGTACTTATTGACGCTGCGTAATTTGTGTACCAGATCAATGCCGACTAGAAAATCCAGAATACGATAGGCCGAATTTGCTGGCATTCGGGCGTCTGTCGTGGCGTTATACTGATCAACCAATTCGTAGGGTGAGAGCGGTTTATCTGCGGTAACCAACAAGGCGAGTAAGGTCTCACGTTTCGGTGTAAGCCGAGCACCACTTTGCATGCATCGATCTTTTGCATGCGTGATAACACGTTCTACCTTTTGAGTTGTCATCGACAAATTTCTCACAGAGTCTTTCTGTGCATGGTATGTCATCTTAATAGGAGATGAAAGCTGAGGTGGTTGGCCCAGGGTTTTTGCACACAAACCTTATTATCGTCAGGGTTGATCGATAGGTAAAAGCAGTGATGTCGACCGGTATGGCAGGCGGCGCCGGTTTGTTCAACGCGGCATAGCAGAGTGTCGCCATCGCAATCCAATGACATAGACACCACATGTTGCCAGTTGCCGCTGGTTTCGCCCTTTTTCCAGATCGCCTGACGACTACGCGACCAATAGGTCATCTTTTTTGTCGCTAAGGTCAGTTCTAGTGCGTGTCGATTCATCCATGCGAGCATTAAGACTTCTTGTGAATGAACGTCCTGTGCGATTACCGGAATTAGCCCGGCTTCGTTAAAAGCAATATTCTGAAGAACCTCATCTAACGGTAACATAACATCCGACGAGTGATGTTCTTGGGATGCAAAATACGAGTGTTTCATCAGAGTTACTCGGTTTGACTACCTGCTGGCAAGGGATCAACCCTGCAGTTTTTACTATGGGCGTGGCTTGCTCGTGTGTTCAATAGGTGGCTAATACTGAGTAAGGCCGCTCCAGCTAGCGTTATGATTCGTTCAGCCGATTCATTCAACCAGCTATGACCGGCAATGCCTGCGAGTAACAACATGAACAAGCCTGGTAGCGCGAAGAAGAAAACCTGCCGGTTGCGGTGTTTCTGATAGCCGATCCACAAGGCTAGTATGCTCAGGGGAATCACGATGCCGAGCATCCACAGATGAAAGCCTTCATCACCCATCGCAGTGGCTGCGAGTGTGGGCAGTAGCGTCAGGGCTAATGGTGTTGAGAAACAATGAACTGCACAGAGTATTGCTAAACTGCCTGCGGTTTTATCCAGCGCGCTTTGTGTCGTCGTCATCGGTGTTCCTTGTCGATTTTTGTAACGGTTATTAATTGATGCATGAGCACTCGCGAGAGCTTTTTATTGGTTGTCGAAAAGTGCGAGCTCATGCCATGAAATCTAGGGTTAGTAGCAGGCGCTGTTCGCCAGGCCCGGGTGNTGGTGATCGATGAACTAGCCCGGCGTTTTCATTGCCATACCAACCTTCGCCTTTCAGTAATGCCACATCGCCTGCCGTTAGGTGGTGAATATCTGAGGCGCTGTGATAGATACCCGATTCATGATCAGGCAGGCCTTTGTTGCCGGCTCCAAGTTTTGTTCGGTCGACTCGATCATGCGGCAAACATTCGGTCGCAGCGCCGGTGTAGGTTGTTACTAGCCTGCAAGGCACTTGGTCGACATGAAATCGCGGACACATCGGGTGTGTGAGTACGGCTAATCGCAGGCCGACACGTTGCTGTTCGAATAGGCAGCTGAACATATCGACCAACTCTGAAATATCTTCGATTAATACTTGGGGTAGTGTGCTGCCGCGTGTGGAGTCTCTCAGCCCTCGCTCAACGGTGTCGGGGGAAACACTGACGGCGGCGTTATAATCGGGGCATGCTCTAACGAACTGGTTAATCTCCGCAAGAAAATCTGACGACAATGCGCGCTTCCAGACGGATAGATTGCAATCCTCGCGATAGACCGTTGTTAATACGTCGGGCGCGCTGGATGTGTGAACGCGGTCGATCGAGTGTGCAGCTGGTGTTGGCGATGCTTGGCGAATCTGGACGGTGTGGTCATGCGTCATCGTGTTCTTCCCATACTGGAAACGGATCCGCTAGTGTCATCCAGTGTGTCTTGCCGGCTAACAATTCAGCATCACTTAGCAAGCAGCTTTCGAGTGTTGCTGTCATGCGTTGTTTATCGAGATTTTGGCCGATGAACACCAACTCCTGACGCATATCGCCGAAGGGTTCAACCCAGATGTCTTGAATTGACTTGAGGTAGTCGTCGTCGGTTGGCCAGTTCTGTTTGGGGATCGCCTTCCAGAACATGCCTGCAAATCCATAGCGAGCAATACCGCCTGCTTGGTTCCACTGACCGGCAAATTCTGGCCGTGACGCCAACCAAAAATAGCCTTTGGAGCGAATTAAATTCCCAAATTTTTCAGTATCGTGAAGAAATGCATGAAATTTCTCAGGGTGAAACGGCCGGCGTGCCCGGTAGGTGAAACTACTAATGCCATATTCTTCGGTTTCAGGAAGGTGCTCGCCACGCATCTCTTTTAGCCAGCCTGGTGCTTGGCTGGCTTTTTCGAAGTTAAATAGCCCGGTATTGAGTACTTCGTCGAGTGCGATCTTTCCATCGCTAATCGGGATCACTCGGGCATGTGTGTTGAGTGTTTTTAACGTGGCGGTGAGCTTATTGACGGTTGCCGGCGACACCAAATCTGTTTTACTGATTAAAATAATGTCGGCAAACTCGACTTGATCGATCAATAAATCAGCCACGCTACGTTCATCACCATCGAGTGACTCCGCAGTGTCGCTGAGGTATGTGGCTTTGTTGTAGGTATCGAGGAAATTAGCGGCATCCACGACGGTAACCAACGTATCTAACCGTGCGATATCGGATAGTGACATGCCGGTTTCATCTTCGAAGGTAAAGGTTTCTGCAATGGGTAAGGGCTCTGAAATGCCCGTAGATTCAATAATGAGGTAGTCAAAACGCCCATCGCGCGCGAGGCGACCAACCTCTAGTAGGAGATCTTCTCGCAGTGTGCAGCAGATGCAGCTATTACTCATCTCAACCAGTTTTTCGTCACTGTGATTGAGGGATACTTCGCGTTGAATCGTGGATGTATCGATATTGATATCACTCATATCGTTCACAATCACGGCGACCTTATAGCCTTGGCGATTTTTGAGAATATGACTCAAAACGGTTGTTTTACCGGCGCCCAGAAAACCTGAAAGCACGGTAACCGGTAGTTTTTGAGGTGAGGTCGAGGCAGCATGAGTCATGGTGGGTGTCTCTTGTTGATATAATGATATATCGTATCATTTGCGAAAAGTTATGCAAATACAGCGGAGACTATTTAAGTTTTTTAAGGCCACCGTGAAACAGATCGTTACGGTTTGAGGTCATTGATTTGACGCATTTGCGGGGGAGAGTTAGATGCAGATTTACTACTTAAACTTTGGGTCGTGTCAGCGGTAGGAGGGGGCTGAGTGTGTTGCGGGAGTATCTTGCCAGCCCTGCCATTTGTTTCCTGGGCTAGATCAATTTAAGCTCTCGCGTTAGGTAGCAATGGTGGTGCAATTACGAAATATGTGGCCATGAAATATGGGTTTGCAGGCCGGTAGTAAACACTGCAACATTCAAAATCACGAAGATAATGTTTACCAACAGAAGAGTAATGCTTGTGCTCACCGTGTGCCTGTTAATCAGGTATTTTGAATACAAATGGAATAACTAGTTATCTTTGGATGTTAGTCAAAAGCCTCTCGATCAAACTTCGGTCAAGAGGCTTTTGCCTATTTTAACGCGAGTTATTCACAGGTAGCGACGTCGATATCGACCCAAACATCGGATGCTGCAGGGTTGGCTCCTTTCGTCCACCACTTGGCACGGTAGCGTCTGCCGTCGTAGTTAATTTCTTCTCCACCGACGTATGCTTTGTCTGCAGACCAAGGAAGCTCCAGATCACTTGCTAACTTCCAGGCTGAAGCACTCAGGCTCGGCTCGACGCCTTTTGTCCACCACTTGGCTTCCCATACCAGATTGTTATGGCTGGTTTTATCGCCGCCGTTGTACACGCGACTAGAGTCGTAGCCTTCGTGATTGTTTGCATCACTGTCAGTTGTTTGGCAAGTGTTGTTGTTCCCACTATTGTTGTTTTCACTATCGTCGTTATCAGCGAGGATTGTGATCGCTACGGATATCGTTCTGCTATCGGTGCCATCAGAAACCGTCAGGTTCAATGTGGTATTCGTATCTGACGTTACATCATTCGCAGTGAGTGTTACGACAGAAGCATTGCTGTTTACTGTTGTTAGCAGACTATCGGTGTGTGCCCAGTCGAAGGTAAGCGTATCGCCATCGGCATCTTGCGCGTTAGCAGTGATGTTGGTGGATTCTCCTGATTTCAAGGTTATGGGTGAAATTGCATCAACCGTAGGCGGAGTGTTGTCCTGCGAAGCGGGTTGAGTAGTTACACGTACGGTGTCTGTGGCTGTAAATTCCCCATCCGATACTGTCAACTCAAATTCGAATACATTCGTAGCGTTAGTTTGTGAAGTTGAAAATGAAGCCGATTCGTTATCACTGTTCGAAAGGGTGACTGCAAGACCGCTGACTTGCGTCCATTCGAATGTCAACGCGTCACCGTCTGGGTCATATGAGCTAGAGCCGTCTAACTGCACTACGCCACCTTCTGTGGTCGATTGATCCACGCCTGCATTCGCAAGGGGTGAGCGATTTGAGCCAGGCGATGCGCTGGGGTGGCCTAAGCCTTCATGCATGGCATTCAAGATGTCGCCATTATCACCGTCAATCTCCCAAGAGAAGAAGCCAGCTAATTGGTTTTCCTGAACGTATTTGGCCTTGGCACGAACCGATCTCTCATCATCATAGGTGACTAAATCACCTGAGCTGCGCTTATAGAGATAGGGCGCTTCTGCTGTTTCGTCATAGTGATATTCCCATTCGCCGGATTGCTTGAGTTCAGCAATCGCGCGGTAATCAAGTACGCCATTCTCCCAAGTGCCTTTTACTGGGCCGTTGGCAGTACCGGTCATCAAATGATTGCCAGTATCAGATACGCCCGTCCAGCCTCGACCATACATGGCTGCACCAACGGCGATTTTGCCGGGTTCAACCCCTTGCTCCAGCAGTGTTTTGACGAGACTGTCTGTTTGGGCTTCTTCACCGGGCCGAAAATCTGATGCAAACAGTGCAGTGTGATGGCCTAGTAGCGTGTTGCTCCATGCGCCGTAAAAGTCGTACGTGAGCGGGAACAGGTAATCCATGTATTGCTGTGCTTCACCGAAGTCAACAACTGCCAGTTTTTCGGGGCTGTTGCCGATTGCGGAGGTCAATTCATATTCACGCCCTGTTTCCTCTTCTAGCTCGTCAAGCTTTTCTCGAAGTTCCTGCATCAGTAATACATAAGTGCGACCATCAGAGGCTGCATTACCTAAGCCAGGTGTTGCGCCAAACCCGCCGGGAAACTCCCAATCAATATCGATACCGTCAAAGAACTTCCAAGTTTGGAGAAATTCGCCCACAGATTCTACAAATCGATCACGATAAACGGTGTTGCCGAAGTGGAAGAATGGGTCTGATAGTGTCCAGCCACCGATTGAAGGGACAATTTTCAAGTGAGGGTAGGCTTTTTTCAGTTCCATAAACTGACCGAAATTGCCTTTGTATGGTGTGTTAAAGTCATGCCCTGCTTGAGGTTTTTGAAGTGCTGCCCATGGATCGTGAATGGCAACTTTGAAATCTTCACGTCCCGAACATGCACTTTGAAGCGCATTAAAGCTGTTGCCCCCAATCGTTTTCAAACCGTCGTTGATTCCATCGCCACCACAGATTGGGATAAAACCATAAATGATATGTGTCAGGTTGTTCGCAGGAATTCGATCAACAGGGTACTTTCTGCCATAAACACTCCATTCAACGAAATATGTCGCAATGACGCTATCCGTTGTATTGGTGTATGCGCGGTTATTCTCCGAGACATTGAGTGAAATAGGCTCAACGTGACTACCGTCGGTATCGGCAACAACAATCGTTTTTGCTTCACTTTCAGAACAGCCATTTGCGTTACAAAGTTCAACTGACAATGTATATCGACCGCCTTCACTGATAGTAAGAACCTCAGTTGCTGTGTTGCTGTTAGAGGCCGTTAGTGAGCTGCTTTTGATCGTGACGTTATTCAGTTTGTAATTGACCAGATCTGCCTCTTCGCCAGACCAACGATTCCATGTGATTGGAATTTCTACTGCGTCATGCAGAGTGACGAGCTGTTCATACGCTATAGCTGCTTGATTCACTTCGACTAACGCAAAGTCGGTGGTCATATGGCCGATTGCGGGTGTTCCTGGTGCTGCAAGAATTAGTGGTGAGGTGAGTAGCAGTGAGCTGGTAGTGGCTCGTCTTATTGAGCGTGTAAGCTGCGACGATATATTTTTTATTTTCATTGTTATCTCTTCCTGTATCGAGGGCCGAGATGCTAACAACGTTATCTGGTGGATGTTAATCGAAAGACTTAAGTCGTATAAGAATTGAGACTGGGTTCAATCTTTGTGTGTGATTTGTATCTCGTTTTCCGATTTTTATGTATAAAAAACAACCTATTTTGTTGAAAATATAGATAAAAATTCGTGAATTGAATGATATCTATTCCTGTCTAAAAATTAATCTTTTATATATTTTTAACGCGCTTGTTACAGTTGTGTGCTGGGGTGTGAGTGTAATTGTTGAAAAATAAAAAGATATATAAGCTTTTGAAACATATAGGTATATTATATTTTGTTTCCTTATTTTTCCCTTATTTATCATTGTTTTTATATCTTTTGTATTTCCACTTATGTATTCGGTTGGAATATTAAATATCGGGTTTAATATGTTCTATTTATGATAATTCATTGGTCGGCTATTTATTTTTTTGGGTACTAGGGATATTTTTTCTGTTTTGAGTGTGTCTTGTGTGATGCGTTCAATACGCCTTTTCGTTTTTTAGGCCGGGTGAGTGTGATGAAAGTGCGGTCTCAATGTATGAAATTGTATCTTGGGAGTAAGGTTGTAAATGTATCTGTCTGTTAATCGTTGGTAAGTTGTCATTGCGGATCTTGCAAAGGAAATCCAAATGTAAGCTAGGAATAGAGTTATTGTGCAATCTGAGGAAGTCCTCCGTTAAGCTTATTGCTTTCGGGTGTGTCATAACAAGGTAACTTGAGAGGAGGCCGGATGGATTGCCGAAAAATATTTTGAAACGAGCAGTTTAAACTGCATGTCAATCGATCTATCACGTTGGTTATCCCAAGCCGGGTCAATATTTAAAATGGGTTTGGCCGCTGAAGCTAGCTGAAGGCGTTTGGGGTTTTACCTGTGAGGATTCGCAAAGATGAACTTTAAACTGGATTGCTCGTATTAGTTAGGCCAAAAAAGCTATTAATGGCTATGATCAATCGGCCATGATGGCCAATTTATTTTGGTATGAGCAGATGGTGATTAACAGATAGAATATGGTGGGCCCGCCCTGACTTGAACAGGGGACCTGCCGATTATGAGTCGGATGCTCTAACCAACTGAGCTACGGGCCCGAAGAGTATTCAGCGCTGTGCGTTGAATCGGTGCTCTTTGTCGCGAAGGGGCAGAATACGTCGGCTGTACCAAGATCTGCTGCGATAAAAGAGCGGGCAATTATAAAGCGCTGGTTTTTAACATGCCAGCGCTTTTTCAACTTTACTGAACGGTTTCTTGTTCGCTGAAAGCACCTTCAAACAACGGAGATGTCAGGTAACGTTCGGCGGAATCCGGTAGGATAACCACAATCGTTTTATCTTCATTGCCGGGTTCACGTGCAAGGCGATCGGCAACACACATGGCAGCGCCGGATGAAATGCCCGCAAGGATGCCTTCTTCTTTCATGAGCTTGTGTGCCCACTCCATGGCTTCCTCGTTGGTAACCTGCTCAACGCGATCGACCATGTCCAGATCCAGTGTGTCTGGTATAAACCCAGCGCCGATGCCCTGAATTTTGTGGGGGCCGTGGGTGGCTTCTCTACCAGCTTTTGCTGATGAGATCACCGTGGATGAGCTAGGCTCGATGGCAACCGAGGTAATCGCTTTGCCTTGGGTGTTTTTGATATAGCGTGAAATCCCGGTGATGGTGCCACCTGTACCGACGCCGGAGACGAGGATATCAATTTCACCGTTGGTATCATTCCAGATTTCCGGGCCTGTAGTGCTCTCGTGAGCGGCCGGGTTAGCTGGGTTTTCGAATTGGCCAGGCATCCAGTATTTGCTATCGCTGGCGGCGATTTCTTTGGCCTTGGCGATAGCGCCTGGCATACCTTTGGCACCTTCGGTAAGTACCAGATTTGCCCCAAGAGCTGTCATTAACTGGCGGCGCTCTAGGCTCATTGTGTTAGGCATGGTTACTGTGAGGTGGTAGCCGCGCGATGCTGCTACAAACGCTAAGCCTATGCCGGTGTTGCCGGAGGTCGGTTCGATGATGTGCATGCCTTTTTTCAGGCTACCATCTTTTTCAGCTTCCCAGATCATGTTGGCGCCAATCCGGCATTTTACGCAGTTTGCTGGATTGCGGCTTTCGATTTTAGCGAATACCTTTCCGGGGCTGATGCGTCTGATCTTAACCAGGGGGGTGTTTCCGATAGACAGGCTGTTGTCATCGAAGATGCTCATAGGTGACTCCGTTATTGTTTTGGCGGTGTAGATTCGTGTGCAGCGTCTTTCTTTGCTTGCAGGGATTTTTTCGTCAGCTTAAATACTACCGGTGATAGTAGCAGTAGGGCAATGAGGTTAGGGATCGCCATCAGAGCGTTAAAGGTATCTGCGATCGTCCATACATCTTTCAGGCTTGCCGTTGCACCAATGGGTACGATGATAATCCATAAGGCTTTGAAGGGGAGAGCCGCGCGTTCACCAAATAGATAGGTAATGCATCGTTCACCGTAGAGGCTCCAGCCAATGATGGTGGTGAATGCAAAGATGACTAAGCCGACGGTGACAACGTATTCACCGCCCATAGGAATGGCGGTTTGGAATGCTGCGGATGTGAGTGGCGCGCCGGTAAGGCCACCTTGCCATTGACCTGAAACGATAATAACCAGGCCTGTGATGGTACATATAACCAAGGTGTCAAAGAAGGTGCCGAGCATGGCAATGCGGCCTTGGGCGGCTGGGTCTTTGGTTTGTGCGTGTGCGTGTGCAATGGGTGCACTACCGAGGCCGGCTTCATTGGAGAAAATTCCTCGGGCAACCCCCATCTGAATCGCTTGCATAACTGTCGCACCGGCAAAACCGCCGGCAGCGGCATGGCCGTTCAGGGCGCTGTTGATGATCAGGCTAAATGCAGCAGGAATTTGATGAAACTCGATTGCTAATACGTATAGCCCACAAAGTAGATAGGCAATGCCCATCACGGGAACCAGTCTGCCAGCAAAGGCGGCAATACGTTTGACGCCGCCCAGTACAACAGCGCCGACCACAATCATCATTACGATGCCGGTAATATATGGGGGAACGTTGAACGTGTGTTCGAGGCCGTCTGCGATGGAATTTGCTTGTACTGAGTTACCGATACCAAACGCGGCGATAGAGCCAAAAAATGCGAAGGCAAATGCCAGCCAGCTCCAATTTTTACCCAGGCCATTTTTGATGTAGTACATGGGCCCGCCAATGTGCTCGCCGCTGTGGTTAACTTCGCGGTAGTTCACTGCGAGCACGGCTTCGGCGTATTTGGTTGCCATGCCAACAACGGCGGTTATCCACATCCATACCAATGCGCCTGGGCCGCCAATAGCAATGGCTGTACCAACGCCAGCAATGTTACCCGTACCAATGGTGGCAGATAGTGAAGTCATTAATGCCCGAAAAGGGGAAATTTCACCTTCGGAAGATTTATCACTGCTTTTTGACAGGAGGCTTTTGAGGGCAGACGGGAGCTGGGTGATGGTCATCCCGCGCAGGCCTATACTGAGATAGAGGCCGGTACCGAGAATGAGGAGAAGCATCAGGGGACCCCAGACAATGGGGTTTATGGCTAGGAATAAATCCATCATATAGACGTTGTCCGGTATATGCTGATTAAAATTATCCCCTGATTATTTGATAGCCACTACGAAAAAACCAGCGTTAACGCTGGTTTTTTGCAGAGAATTTTATTCCTCGATGAAGCTGCGCAGGTGATCTGAGCGCGTTGGGTGGCGCAGTTTTCTCAGTGCTTTTGCTTCGATCTGGCGAATACGCTCACGCGTTACGTCGAACTGTTTGCCGACTTCTTCCAGTGTATGATCGGTATTCATGTTGATACCGAAACGCATACGTAGCACTTTAGCTTCGCGTGCGGTCAGGCCTGCTAACACTTCTGTTGTTGCATCTTGCAGGCTTTGTGATGTTGCAGAATCTACCGGAAGCGTAATGGTGTTGTCTTCGATGAAGTCACCCAAGTGCGAATCTTCATCGTCCCCGATTGGGGTTTCCATGGAGATAGGTTCTTTGGCGATTTTCAGGACTTTACGTACTTTATCTTCTGGCATATCTAAGCGTTCGCCGAGNTCTTCAGGGGTTGGCTCTCGGCCCATTTCCTGAAGCATTTGGCGCGATACGCGATTCAGTTTGTTGATCGTTTCAATCATATGAACCGGGATGCGAATGGTTCTGGCTTGGTCAGCAATCGAACGGGTGATTGCCTGACGAATCNACCAAGTTGCGTAGGTTGAGAACTTGTAACCGCGACGGTATTCAAACTTGTCGACGGCTTTCATCAGGCCGATGTTGCCTTCTTGAATCAGATCGAGGAACTGCAAGCCACGGTTAGTGTATTTTTTGGCGATGGAGATAACCAAACGTAAGTTGGCTTCTACCATTTCTTTTTTGGCGCGACGTGCGCGTGCTTCACCCAGTGACATGCGGCGGTTGATGTCTTTGATATCAGAAATCGACAGGCTTGTATCATTCTCGATGCTGATGATTTTGCGCTGGATGCGCATAACGTCGTCAGCAACCATTTCCAATCCTGCTTTGTAGGATGGACCGGTTTTGATAATGCCTTCAATCCAAGTGAGGTTGGATTCATTATCAATAAAACTACCGATGAAAGCTTTACGTGGCATGCGAGCGCGTTTGATAACGAGATCCATGATCTGTTTTTCACAGGCGCGGATAGCATTCAGCTGTTCACGTACTTTGCTGATCAGCGGATCGATAGTTTTAGGTGTCAGTTTGAAAAACTTGAACAGGTCACCCAGCTTGCTGAGTTCTGTTTTGGTTTTTTTGTCGTAACGACCGCCTTTTTCCATGGCTGCGTCAGCTTTTTCAAGCTGCTTGCGCAGGCTTTTAAAACGCGCTGCTGCTTCTTCTGGATCCGGTCCTGAGGATGCTTCATCGTCATCATCATCATCGTCGGATTGTTCGCTGAACCCTTGCGGTTTGGCTTCTGCAACGACTTCGGCAGGATCAAGGTAGCCGATAAGGATGTCTTCCAGTCGAGCTTCTTCAGTCTCAATACGGTCGTAAGCGGCGATAACTGTGCCGACGGTGCCAGGGTATGCTGCCAGTGCGTGCAGAAGATCCCGGGTGCCTTCTTCAATACGTTTGGCGATGGCGATTTCGCCTTCGCGGGTCAATAGCTCAACAGTGCCCATTTCGCGCATGTACATGCGAACCGGATCGGTAGTGCGGCCGATATCGGTTTCAACAGCAGCAAGTGCGGCAGCGGCTTCAGCGGCGGCTATGTCATCGGTGGTGGAATCGCCTTCTTCCATCAGCACCTGATCTGCATCCGGTGCAGTTTCAACGACCTGAATGCCCATGTCGTTAATCATTTGGATGATATCTTCAACCTGATCCGGCTCAGAAATATCTTCCGGCAGGTGATCATTAACCTCAGAGTAGGTCAGATAGCCCTGCTCCTTACCCCGTGCGATAAGCTCTTTTATACGTGACTGTTGTTGCACTGTTTCCGGCATTTGAGTATCAACTTCGTTGAGGGATTAACAAGTTAGCCCGCCATTATAACACATGGATAAACCATGCATCCATAACTAACCGGCTTGCCGACATATTGAGCATGTGGGGGGGCAAAAGTTTCTGGCCGAAAGCGTGATCGCTCAGGGTATCTTGATAATCGGTTGATTTACGCCTGTCAGGAGTTGGTTTTTCAAAAAATACACGATGTTTCATGAGCTTACGTAAAGGGGTACGCAACGACAGGCGGCTTCTCAGACGCTGCGGTCAAAGATTTTTAGCCAGTTGGCACGCTCTTCCGCGCTCATATCATTGAGCGTTAGTTTTGGATTTAGTTTCGTGTTTTCAATAATGGCGGCGGATTTCTCGCGTTGATATTGGTCGTTGATGCACTCGATCGCTTCGGTAAATTCTTGTATCAAGTGCTCATCTTCATCGCCGTGGTGTTCTAATGCGAGTAACTGGCTGGTTAGGTCGGCGTTTTTCGCCAGGCTTTGGCCAATTAAGGTTGAGCTGCTGGTGTCGGTATTGGCGCGTAATTGGCCAATCATGGTCAGTAACAGGTCAAGATCGGCGTTGTTTACATCGGATTCGGCAAAATTAAAGTCGCTAGGCAGTGCTTGAATGAGTTGTGGATTAAGCAGGAGTAAGCTAGAGGCTACGCGCACGGGGNTGCGGGTTACCCGGCGTTTGCTGGCGGGCAATCGGCTACGAGATTTTGGCGCGGTATAGGCCGGTTTATCGATATGTTTGTCTGCGTATTGATCGGGTGCGGGGGCGTTTTTTGGAGGAGCTGTTGGGCGATCAATGGCTTCGAGATCTTTGAGGTCGTCGATTGGCAAGCCGGTTTTCTCGCTGATACTGCGCAGCACGAGTTCGCGGTAGGTGCCTGGCGGCATCGATTTAATCGCCGGCATCAGTTGATTGATCAGCTGGGCTCTGTCGTCGGCTCGCCCCATATCCAAGTTGCGTGAGGCTTTGCTGAAGAGGTATTCAGAGAGCGTTTCACAGCGTTCGATCAGATGTTCAAAGTGTGTGTTGCCATGTTTGCGTACCATGGTGTCTGGATCTTCACCATCGGGAAGAAACAGAAAGCGTGCCTGGCGGCCGGCTTGCATGAATGGCAGTACGGCATCCAGAGCGCGGTCGGCGGCTTTTTTGCCGGCGTCGTCGCCGTCGAAGCAAAAGACTACTTCTGAGGTGTGGCGGAAGACCTTTTCCATGTGGGTGGTGCCGGCTGCGGTGCCGAGTGTCGCAACGGCGCAACGTATGCCGTGTTGGGCAAGGCCGATAACATCCATATAGCCTTCGACCATAATCAGGCGCTGCAGGTGGCGATTGCTTTGGCGAGCTTGATATAGGCCATACAGTTCGTGGTTTTTATGAAAAACCGGTGTCTCGGGAGAATTCAGGTATTTGGGTTTTTCATCACCAAAAACGCGACCACCAAAGCCGATAGTTCGCCCGCGGTTGTCGCGAATAGGGAATATCAAGCGATCACGAAAACGGTCGTAGCTGTCAGCAGCTTTGTCGCTACCTTCTTTTTCGATCAGCATGCCACCTTCAATGAGGTGCTCAAGACGGGTGTCGTCTGTTGCTAATGCTGTTTTCAGATTGCGCCAGCCTGGCGGTGCAAACCCAACCTCGAATTCTTTGCAAATTTCGCCGTTGAGTCCGCGGTCTTTGAGGTATTCAACAACTTTTGGCTTTTCGCCGTGATGCATTAGTTGCTGTTGATACCATTGGTTGGCTTGCTCGAGCAGGTCGTAAATCGAGTTTTTACTTTTGGTGTAGGTTTGTTGCTCGTCAGTGGGGGCGTCGCGCGGGATGTCGATATTCTGGGCTTTGGCCAGTTGCTCGATGGCTTCGATAAAGTCCAGTCGGTCGTATTCCATGACAAAACTGAGAGCATTGCCGCCAGCGCCACAGCCAAAACAGTAGTAGAACTGTTTGTCGGGGTTAACGCTGAAAGAAGGCGTTTTTTCGTCGTGGAATGGGCAGCAGGCGCTGTAGTTACGGCCGGTTTTTTTCAGTTTTACGCGGCCGTCAATAAGCTCCACCAGGTCGGTGCGCTCAAGTAGGTCGTCGATAAAAGATTGGGGGATTCTGCCAGCCATGGGCACAGTATAACGCTTTGTTGACGCTTATCGAGGGGCTCTGGGGCAGTTGATATTAGGCGTTGAGCTTGGCTTTAACAATACCACTGACAGCACCGGCATCTGCGCGGCCTTGAATCTGTGGTTTGACAATTGCCATCACTTTACCCATGTCTTGCATGGATGCTGCACCACTATCGGTAATTGCCTGAGCAACGATCTGATCGATTTCGTCAGCTGTGAGCTGTGCAGGAAGGAAGCTTTGGATAACATCCAAATCGGCTTGTTCTTTTGCTGCGAGTTCATCACGACCAGCATCTTGAAACTGGGACATAGAATCACGACGCTGCTTAGACATTTTGTCTAAGACAACCAGAACACGTTCGTCATCAATTTCAATGCGTTCATCAACCTCAATGCGTTTGAATTCGGCTTGAATCATGCGAATGGTAGAGAGGCGTTCTTTCTCTTTGGCTCGCATAGCCTCTTTCATGGCGGCTTTGATGGTATCTTTGATGATGCTCACGCAGTGTCTCCTGATGAGAGTGAAACATGCAAAAACGGCGCTTTGGTAAAAGCGACCGCCTGCAGTTTTCAGGTTTCTCAGTACTTGCCAAACGCTATCGCTAATAAGCACTGGATAGCATGAATAGAAACTATCCGCTTTTTATGCTGTTTGTGCTCGTATGGCGGGTACTGGGTGGATCGCTTTAACGATCCGTCGAAATCCGTTCGAAGCGCTAGCTTAGTACAGGCGCTGCATGCGACGGTTTTCGCGAGCCACTTTTTTCATGTGACGCTTAACAGCTGCTGCTGCTTTACGTTTACGTACAGAAGTCGGCTTCTCGTAAAACTCACGACGACGAACTTCCGCAAGGATACCTGCTTTTTCACAAGAACGTTTGAAGCGACGCAGTGCTACGTCAAATGGCTCACTTTCTTTGATCTTTACAGTTGGCATTCAAAAACCTTTTACTGTGTTGCTGTCTGGTTAAACAGGGCTTCGATTCAATTTTCTTTGCGTGAAATTTAGGCAAAACCCGACATATAGGGGCGCGAATTTTACACAGGAACCGACATGAGTGCAAAATTTTTATCGACTGATAATCAGAGATACCGAATCTATCGGGTGTCTGACTGACATACGGCTGTCATATTGGCGTATAATTCGCGTTTTTTACCGACGGATAATCCCTCATATGCGTGTTTTGGGTATCGAAACCTCCTGTGATGAAACCGGTGTTGCTATATATGACGACGTACAAGGTTTGATCGCAGAGCGACTCTATAGTCAGATTTCCTTGCACAAGGAGTATGGCGGTGTGGTGCCTGAATTGGCCTCGCGTGATCATGTACGCAAGCTGCTGCCGCTGATTGATGAAGTGTTGAAGGATGCTAACTGTCAGCCATCTGATATTGACGGTATTGCTTACACGGCTGGGCCCGGTTTGATGGGGGCGTTGATGGTCGGAGCATCAACCGCGCAGAGTTTATCGATGGTGTGGGGGATTCCGGCGGTGCCTGTGCATCATATGGAAGGCCATTTATTGGCGCCGTTATTGGAAGATCATCCGCCGGCGTTTCCGTTAGTGGCATTGTTGGTCTCTGGCGGGCATACCCAGCTGGTGTATGTCGAAACCATGGGCAGTTATCGGTTGTTGGGTGAATCGTTGGATGATGCTGCGGGTGAGGCCTTTGATAAAACCGCCAAAATGATGGGATTGTCTTACCCTGGTGGCCCTGCAATTGCGGCTTTGGCGGCAAGTGGTGATGATGCGCGTTTTGATTTTCCGCGGCCGATGGTGAATCGCCCCGGGCTTGATTTCAGTTTTAGCGGGTTAAAGACCTTTACGTTGAATACGTTTGAGGGGCTAGACGGCAGTGCTACGGATCAGGATAAAGCCGATATCGCAGCGTGCTTTCAGCGTGCGGTTGTTGAAACGCTGGCGATTAAATGCCGGCGAGCCTTGAAAGAAACCCAGTGCAAACGTTTATTGATTGCAGGCGGTGTCAGTGCCAATACGGCATTGCGAGCGGTGTTGGAAAAAGAGGTCGGAAAGGTTAATGGCGAGTTGTTGTATGCACGCCCTGCGTTGTGTACTGATAACGGAGCGATGATCGCCTATGCCGGTTTACAGCGGCTTAAAGCCGGCCAAACTGCTGAGCTGGATGTGCAGGTGCGCCCGCGCTGGCCACTTGATACATTGCCGACACTGGCTTGAACGGAGGCGATGAGTAATGGATAGAGTAACGATTCGACGTTTATCGGTAGATACCGTGATTGGTATTTATGATTGGGAAAAACAAATTCGCCAAACCGTTGTGCTCGACATCGATATGGCTTGGGATAATCGCCCGGCTGCGTCGAGTGATCATATTGATGATGCATTGGATTATTTTTCGGTATCAAAGCGGCTTCAAACATTTATCGAAAGTAGCCAGTTTGGTTTGATTGAAACCTTGGCTGAGCGCTGTGCCAGCATTATTTTGCAGGAATTCTCCGTACCTTGGGTGCGTATAGCTTTGGATAAGCCCGGTGCTGTGCCTGAGGCGCAATCAGTGGGAGTTGTAATTGAGCGCGGCGTGATTCCTGGCGTTGAGATGTCTTCTGGAGAGCCCTGATGGCGACGGTTTTGCTTGGCATTGGAAGCAACGTTAACAGGGAGAAAAATATCGCATCGGGTTTGCAGGCATTGCGCGGTGAATTGGGTGCCTTTCGTTGTTCACCCGTGTATGAAAGTGCTGCAGTAGGGTTTGATGGGGACCCGTTTCTCAATTTAGTGATCCAAATCGACACGTCATTGGCCGTTGGAGAGTTACGCCATTATCTGCGCGCGTTGGAAAATGATTTTGGGCGCGTACGTGCCTGTGACAAGTTCAGTTCTCGTACGCTGGATGTGGATATCCTCACTTATGATAATGCCGTAGGGGTGGTTGACGGCGTATCGTTGCCGCGAGATGAGATTCTAACCAATGCGTTTGTGCTGAAGCCGCTCGCAGATTTGGTTCCAGACGCTGTGCACCCTCGGGCTGACAGATCATATGCGGCGCTTTGGGCAGATTACCCGAATCACTCGCAGTCGCTATGGTTGGCTGAATTTCAAATATCCGATAGCGACTTTATTTAGCTCCTTCACGCTATTGGGTAATGTCGAGCGAGCCCGTGGTGTTACGTGCTTTTGCCTTCTTCTCTTGCGCGATTATCTTTCGCTTTCTCGCAAACTTTGGCTGCTTCATCCATTGAGGTTTACGTTGTTGGCCAGTTTTCTTTTACCTCGCCGATAGCCCGGCTGCGCTCTCGCTCGATAGCTTCGCCAAGTGCTTTGCCTTCAAATCCCTGTTGCTGTAATTGGCGGGCGTCAACGCTATGGCAGGCAGCAAAGCAGGCGTGTAAATAATCGGCTTGTGGGTATGGGCGTTCTTCGAAACCGAGTCGGCCTCGGCTGTCGGCTTCACAGGCCATTAAAAATGCATCAACACGTTCGGGGTTACGAAACGCATCCAATTTTTTCAGCAGTTTATGAATGGTTGCTGGCCGTAATTCAAATAGACGATGGCTCAATAAATGGTTTTCGCAGACAACTTCGGCCAGTTGTTGGGCCTTTTTCGGTACTTTTAGTCGCTGGCAAAGCGCTTTAACGAGTGGCTTGCCGGTATTTTCATGGTCGTGGTGTTTGGGTAGCAGGCTGGCTGGTGTGATGCCTTTGCCTAAGTCATGCACCAACGCGGCAAACCGAATGTCGATGCTGTCAGTTAATCGGCTGGCTTGCTGAAGCACCATCAGCGTGTGGATACCGGTATCAATCTCGGGGTGATGGGTTTCGGTCTGAGGAACGCCAAACAGAGCGCCGATTTCCGGGAACAGTATCTTTAGCGCTCCGCAGTCACGAAGCACTTGAATGTAGATATCCGGGTTGGCGGTACTCAGGGCTTTTTCGGTCTCGCGCCAAATACGCTCAGGGCTGATGGCTAGCAACTCTTCTTCGGTACTCATGGTCTGCATCAGCGTTTGGGTTTCTTCGGCGACGCTGAAGCCAAGGTGGTGAAAACGGGCAGCAAAGCGTGCGACACGCAGTATGCGTAACGGGTCTTCGGCAAAGGCTGTTGAAACGTGACGAAGCTTGCGCTGCGCGAGATCTTGCATGCCGTTATAGGGGTCAAACAGCTCACCGTCGGCACTCTCAGCCATCGCGTTAATAGTAAGGTCGCGGCGCTCGAGATCCTGCTCTAGCGTTACATCCGGTTGAAAATAACAGTCAAACCCGGTGTAGCCGATGCCCATTTTTCGTTCGATACGTGCGAGGGCATATTCTTCTTTGGTTTTTGGGTGTAAAAAAACAGGAAAGTCTTTGCCGACAGCCTGATAACCCTGATCGATCATGGCTTGTGGTGTGGCACCAACGACGACCCAATCACTGTCTTTGATATCGAGATCAAGTGCTTTATCGCGAACAGCGCCGCCTACCAGATAGGTTTCCATGGTGATTGCCAATGATGTTATTTATCAGATGTTTTAAGCCGTTGCCAGGTACGGGAATCAGCAGTTGCAGCTGAACATAGCTTGGTCGTCCAGTCGCATTAGCGTGAGTTGCCCGCCCCACACGCAGCCGGTATCCATAGCAAACACATCGGACCCTTGGCTGTCGCCTTGCAATGCCGCCCAGTGGCCGAAGATGATGCGTTGGCCGGCAGCTTGTCTATTTTCAAATGCGTACCAAGGCGACGTGCCCGGTGCGGCATCTTCGGGGCCGTTTTTGTTTGAGAGATNCAGCGTGCTGTCAGCGTGGCAGAAGCGCATACGTGTCAGGTAGTTGGTAATGCAGCGGAGCCGGTCTTGGCCGCTCAAATCATCGTGCCAAAGATCGGGCTTATTGCCGTACATCTGGCGAAAATAATCCAGGTAGTCTGGCCCTTGGATCGCTGCTTCGACTTCTTTAGCCCGTGCTCTAGCTTGCTCAATACTCCAGGTCGGCGGGATGCCAGCATGCACCAGCGTGTAGTCGTGTTCATGGTGTACTAGAGGCTGATAACGCAGCCAGGTAAGTAAGTCTTTACAATCGTCGGCTTCCATAATTTCTTTGAGTGTATCCGACCGTTTCAGTTTTGCACCGCCGTAAGCGACCGCTAATAGATGTAAGTCGTGGTTGCCGAGGACTGCCACGCAAGCGTTTCCCAGAGATTTTACAAATCGCAGGGTCTCTAGCGATTGAGGCCCACGGTTGACGAGATCACCCGCACACCAAAGGGTGTCTTGGTCGGGGTCAAATTCAACCTGCTCAAGTAGGCATAGTAAGGGATCTAGGCAACCTTGCAGGTCGCCGACGGCATAAGTCGCCATTAGTGGAGGCTGGCCGGGNTGGCGAGTGTGAACGGAGGAATCGGTGCTTTGATGACATCACCCAGATCGCTGACAAAGTCGTAGTAGCCTTCCATGATGCCTGCTGGGGTATCTAGAATAACCCCGGAGGTGTACTGAAAGGATTGACCTTCTTCTAATCGGGGTTGTTGGCCGACGACGCCTTCGCCGTTAACTTCCTGCACTTTTTCATCGGCGTCGGTAATATGCCAGTAACGTGAGACCAGTTTTATCGGCATCGGGCTGTGGTTGGTGATGCGGATATTGTATGCAAACACATAACGCGACTGGTCGAGTTCAGATTCGTTTTCGAGGTACTGGGTTTCGACTTCGATTTCGATATCTGCTTGGGGTTCTGACATGGTAATACATCCACTTCGTCAAAGGAGGCTTGCGTCATTAAACGATGCAATTTGATTGCTCAGCTTAACATAGTCTTCGACGCTGAGCTGCTCTGGCCGTAGTGTCAGATCCTGGGTTAATTGTTCAAGCTGCTCAGCCGATAATAGCTGCTTCAAGTTGTTGCGCAGGGTCTTGCGACGTTGGGCAAAAGAGATTTTGACCACTTTCTCCAAAAGCACCGGATTCTCGGCTTCTACTGAGAGTTTTCGTGGAGCCAGTCTAACGATTGCAGACATCACTTTCGGTGGCGGGTTAAATGCGCCTGGTGGCACATGAAACAGCTTATCAACTTGGCAGTAATATTGGGCAATGACGCTTAGCCTGCCGTAATTTTTGTTGCCGGGTGTTGCTGCTAGACGTTCAATGACTTCCAGTTGCAGCATGAAATGCATATCGGCAATGCGTTCTTTATAGGCAAGCAGATGAAATAGCAGTGGCGTCGAAATGTTGTACGGTAGGTTGCCGACCACACGGAGTGGGCGGTCATCGGTCATTAATGTGGTGAAATCAAACTTCAGTGCGTCAGCTTCATGGAGCGTTAAGCCGCGCGGTTCGAGCCCTGCACGTAAAAACGGATATAGGTCACGATCCAGTTCGACGGCATGAAGTTGGTTGAGTTTATCCAGCAATGGCGTTGTCAGAGCTGCTTGCCCGGGGCCAATTTCGACCATCAGGTCGTCAGCTTTGGGGTTAATGGCTGAAACAAGACGGCTAATGATGCGGTCGTCGTGAAGGAAGTTCTGGCCAAACCGCTTGCGCGGTTGATGTCCGGTATTTTTCATCGGTTTAGGGAGTATCCGGCTGCGGTCGTTGTGGGGCGATCAGTTGTTGCTGGCGTTGGCTGTTTGTTCGGCCATCAAACCGGCGATTTGCATTGCGGTATTGAGGCTGCCCGGGTCAATATTCCCGGTGCCCGCAAGATCAAGGGCGGTGCCGTGATCTACGGATGTACGAACAATCGGTAAACCCAGTGTGATGTTGGCTGCCTCGCCAAAGCCTTGGGATTTTAACACGGGTAGGCCTTGATCGTGATACATGGCGAGCACAGCATCGGCATTTTCGAGGTATTTGGGGGTAAACAGGGTGTCTGCGGGCAGTGGCCCGATAACGTTAATGCCTTCTGTCTGCAGTTTTTCCAGTGTCGGATTGATAATTCGCAGCTCTTCATCGCCTAGATGGCCATTTTCACCCGCATGGGGGTTTAAGCCTGCGACTAGAATGCGCGGCCGTTGAATGCCGAAAAAACGCTGCAGATCTGTGTTCAGGATATGACTTACTTGAGTCAGAGTCGATTCGGTGATGGCGTCAGCAACATCGCGCAGCGGCAGGTGGGTTGTTACCAGCGCAACCCGTAATGATGGGGTTGCCAACATCATTACGACTTTGGGGGTGTTGGTGCTGTCCGCGAGGTACTCGGTGTGGCCGCTGAAAGGAATGCCGGCATCATTAATAACAGATTTTTGCACCGGGGCCGTGACCATGGCGTCGAATAGGCCGGTTTGGCAACCTTGAATGGCGCTATCAAGAATGTTTAACACGTAGCGGGCGTTGTCTTTGTTCAGTTGCCCGGGGAACGCTGTGTTGCAGCCGTCGATTGGCAGGATTTTGATGGCGCCAGCAGTGGCGGGCTCCGGCGATGTTTCTGCCAAGTCGTTGAGGGTCAAGATCTGCCAATTCAGTTGAATTGACAAGGCATCTGCGCGTTGTTGAAGCAGATTCGGGCATCCCAGCACAATAACCTCGTACGGGTAATTGTGTTGGGCTTGCATGATGGCGAGATCCGGGCCGATACCGGCAGGTTCGCCGCTGGTCAATGCCAGCCGCTGACTCCCCATGTGTTATTTCACTTCTACAAATGCTTCATCACGGATTTTCAGAAGCCAGTTATCAAGCTCCTGAGCGAATTTACGTTCATAGAGCGTTTGATAGGCTTGATTTTGGCGGCTTTCTTCGGTCATGTTATGGACGCGTTCGCCCATTTTTTCCATGATGTGCCAGCCGAACTCGCTCTTAAATGGCTGGCTGATCTCATTATCTTTAAGACGTGCCAGCGTTTCTTCGAACTCCGGCACAAACTGGCCGGGCATACTCCACCCCAAGTCGCCGCCTTGCATCGCAGAGCCAGGATCTTCGGAGTACTCTTTGGCCAGTAGTGTAAAGTCGCCACCCTGCTGTAAGCGGTTGTGGATATCATCGATGGCTCGTTTGGCTTGTCGGTCGGTGCGCACTTCAGACAGTTTAATGAGAATATGCCGTGCGTGATTCTGATGCACCATTTGTGCTTTACCGGTAACTTCATCGATAACCACGATATGCCAGCCACCACCGGAGCGAATGGGGGCGGAGAAGTCGCCTTTGTCGCCGTTCATGACCATATCTCGAAATATACTCGGGATATCTTCTTCGGTACGTAAACCAAGGTCGCCATTGGAAACTTGGAATCCGTTGATAGTTTTGCCACCGGTATAATCGGTGAATGTGGATAATCCGTTACGCAGGCTTTGGGCGATATTGGCCAGAGTTTTTTCAGCTTTGGCATCAACCTCTGCCGGCTGCGGTTGCGGTAAGCTGAGCATGACATGGCTAATTTTATAGCGCGTTGTCATGCGATCTTTACCTTCGATCGAATTCAGGTATTCCTTCACTTCTTTTTCAGTAACTTGAATACGACTACGCAGATTGCCTTGCTGTACTTGCTGTATGGTCAGTTCGTTGCGTACTTGCTCACGCATATCGCTGAAAGATTCGCCACGCGCTTCGAGGTCGGTAACCATGCCTTGCAAGGTGGTGCCGTTGCGCTCGGCGATATTCGCCATAGTTTGGGTCAGGCGGTCTTCAGATATATGAACACCGGCACGTTGCGCCATCTGCAGCTGCAACTCGTCAAGGATCAGACGATCCAACACTTGTTGATGAAGCTGCGCTTCTGGTGGCTCAGGCTGACCCGACATTTCGAAATTTTTTCGAATGACCGTTATTTTCTGATCAAATTCCGATTGTGTAACCACGCCGTTATCAACAATGGCGAGGATCTTGTCCATGGGTTCATAGTCGGCGTGGCATTGCAGGCTAACTAGCCCGGCACCCAGAAAAGCGGTGCACAGCAGTGTTTTCAGTTTTTTATGCATCACGGTTTTGGATAACCTTGTATTTTCTCGGCAAACAGGCGCGATATTGTACTTGTTATAGCGCCTAGGCCTTTGAGTTCGAATTCGATAAACCAGCGGGTATTAAACTCGGCATTGAAGAAATCTTCTACCGAGCGTTCATCCGATGTGTCACGTTCTCGCTGATAGGCGAAGGTAACACTGGCACAACAGCCTTCATATTTAATTNCGACGATATGTTCAATATTCTCCCTGTGCGCGAGGTCGAAGTGCCAAAGTGCAATGGCTGACCAATCTCTTGCTACGGGCATAATGATAGATACATTAGTCTCGCTGATGGAGTTGTTATAGAGGCGTTCATTGTTATCGTACAGGCGGGGAAGCCCGAACCGATAGCGATAACCGACGTTAACGATACTGATGTCGTCGTCGGTTTTAAGCCACTGGTAGGTTAATGCACCGGTTTGAATGCGGTTGTTAAAGGGGTCGTAGGTGATGTCAAAGCGCAGTGAGTTAACGTCATCAATGTACCAGTTGGCTTGGGCGGCGATGTCGGATGCGCTGTTGTAGTAGCGGCGTTCTATTTGCTCATTAGCCAGCCTGTTACGCTCGATTTGAGCTGGCGTAAGCGTAAGTTCATCGGTGCTTTGTGTGGGGAGAAATTCTCGTGATTGAGGTCTTAGCGCAACACGGCGATCTTCAAAGTAAAAGATTTGACCGATACCAATATCCGCAATGGCTCTGCCATCATCGATACCGAGCCATTGAGTATCTAAGGCCAGGGTCATTTGATTGGCGTCACCAATACGGTCATAGCTGGAGAAGCGCTCTCCGCGGAATAATTGCTGATACGTAAAGAATAATTCGCCCGTGTCAAAGCTTGGCAGATGATCTTGATCTTGATACGCCGCATAGTAATAAAAGAGGCGAGGGTTCAGTGTCTGAATATGTGTCTCGCGTTCAGCTTCAAGAAATACGGTATTGTCGAGACTAAAAGTAGGCACGCTGATGTGTGCTGTGCCTGTTGTCTGTATATCCTCGTATCTTCGAAATTCTGGCCGGTCAGGATCATCAGGATCAATATCCTTATTATCTGAAAAGCGGAAATCTGTGCGTTTGTAGATAAACTGCGGATTGATTTCGACTTCTTGCCAAGCTAACGGGAAGCCAAGACCTGGCGCTAAGTGACTACGAATGGCATCGACATCGTTGGTGTGTTCGAAATATACCGCCTGGCCGAGGAAAATAGGTTCAAGTTCGAACGGGCCATGGGTACTGATATATTCGGTGTCGATACGAGGCAGTTGTTTGTATTCTTCGATCAATTCTCGATCAGTAACAATACCGTTATCACCGAGAGTGACGCGTTCCCGTAAAGGCTGGTAATCGACGGCTTCAATATCGAACTGCCAGTTGATAGAGTCGTAGCTAATACGCCCAGTACGCTTGATATTACGCGTTTTCTGAATATCTAAGCCGCGATCACCCCAATCTCGTAGAAAATAGATATCGCTGACACGCGCGTAATTGATGTAACTGCTCCAGTTTTCATCAAAGTTGCCTTGCTCGAGCAGGCTGTAAATCCAGCGATTTCGGTCAATGTGTGGGCTTTCTGACGCATTCATTCGGTCAATACGTCGATCGTCAACAATATAGGAGCCGTTAAGTTGCCATTCACTCCAACTGTTAAGGTAGCGAGACTCTGCGCTATGCAGCAAACCGTGCTCGGTGTTGAAACGCGGAGACAGGGTTACATCGAAATTCGGTGCGATGTTGAGGTAGTAGGGCACTTGAAGATCAAAGCCTTCATCGCCTGAAATTGATATAGCTGGGTACAGGAAGCCGGTTTTGCGTTTATCCGATAACGGGAAGTCCATATAGGGTATGTAAAAAACCGGCACATCTTTAATGCGAATAATACTATTAAAGGCTTTGCCCCACTCGGTCTCCTGATTCAGTTGAATCTCACTGGCATCAATTTTCCAGGTTTCCTTTTTCTTCGGTGGGCAAGTCGACAGCGACGCATCATGCAGATAAATCAGATCGTTGTCACCGCCATCATATTCCATCTTTTTGGCATCGCCCTGAAGGTCAAACCGATAGAAAACATAACGGGCATCATCGATTTTTCCATCGCCGAGCCCATTGGTGAAAGACGCTTCTGCCGCACTAATAAAGGCTTCTGAATTTCGTATTTGTACATTGCCCTTTAACGTGGCTTCAGACGTTGTTGGGTTGTAAATCATCGCGTCGCAACTAAGTTGCAGCGGGCCACGATAGAGTTCTGCGTCGCCGTTGAGCTGGTAGCTACCATCCGGGTTCTGTTGTACGGCATCCGCACTGATATAGCTTTTGGCATCCTTGACAGGTAGGTCTTGCTGCGGATTCGGATTGGGAGGTATTACGTAGCTGCCACCACAGGGGTTGTCGGCATTAGGGTCGTCGACCCAGTCTAAGTGTTCGGCGCTCTGGCGCGCTTTTTCCATAGCCTCGTGAAACACCTTTTGGTCGGCAACCAGCTTGGGTGCTTTTTTTTCAATCACAGGTTTTGGGCAAAGGGGGGATTGGGCCAGCACGGAGGACGTGCAGCACATCAACAACAATGGTGCAAAGCGACAAAACTGCTTGGGCATTAGGGGTGGCGCGTGATTAAATTAAGTTCTTATATCGTTTATGGATTAAAGAAAGCTAAGGTACTCGTTAGTGTGTGGTAAGGCACTTTCGAGAAGCCGCATTTTAATGCCGATTTGCTTGTCTTTTATATCCCGTATTTTGCCGTAACTATAGCATGAGCCATGAGAAATTAGTTCTACCACTCGGGGCTTTTATTAATAAAAGTTTTATCGCATTTAACTGCCAGGCTCTATGAATTCAACTGATAACGAGTATCGGGTGCTGCAATCTTGGGTTGCAGACCAACTTCATACAGACATTACCCACCTTCATTGGCAGCCTCTGCCGGGCGATGCGAGTTTTCGGCGCTATTTCCGGTGCAACGTTAATGAGCAGGCCTATATTGTCGCTTTAGCACCGCCGGAGACTGAAAAAAATACAGAGTTTGTTGCTGTTGCTGAGTTATTGGCGGCGGGTAATATCGCGGCGCCTAAGGTTTTTGCAGTGGATTTAGAGTACGGGTATTTATTGCAGTCGGATCTCGGGCACACCTTGCTAGCCGATGTGCTGGACGATGATTCTGTTGATCACTGGTATCGGCAGGCAATGGCTGTGTTGTTGGATTGCCAGCACTTACCAGAAGCCGACGTTGCCAAACTGGGCGCGTACGACAGAGACGCGTTAGCGTTGGAGTTGTCATACTTTCGTGTCTGGTTCGTCGAGGCTCTACTTGGTTATAACGTTAGTGATGACGAATCGGCAATGCTGGATGAAATGTTTGATTGGGTGCTCACCAATAACCTATCGCAACCGACGGGATTTGTGCATCGAGACTATCACAGCCGTAATATCATGGTTGTTGAATCAGGCCTTGCGGTTATTGATTTTCAGGATGCCCTCAGCGGGCCTGTAACATACGATCTGGTTTCGCTGCTGCGCGATTGTTATGTGCAGTGGCCGGCTGCAAAAGTTGATGCATGGGTGGCGGATTTCTATCGTCAACTAGCCGCGCGCGAGCCGGAGAAAATGGCAAACGTTACGTTAGCCGCGTTCAAAACCCATGTTGATCTGATGGGGCTGCAGCGACACATTAAGGTGCTCGGCGTTTTCGCTCGTTTGGCGATTCGTGACAATAAACCCGGTTATCTCGATGACTTGCCCTTGGTGATACATTACGTTCGTTCAGTTGTGAGCGATTATCCTCAGGCAGCAGAATTCTTAGCATGGTTTGATCGGGCTCTGTTGCCGTTGGCCAAGCAGCAAGACTGGGGCGCGGCACTATGAAGGCGATGTTACTGGCGGCCGGTTTTGGTAAACGCATGATGCCGCTCACTGCGACTTGCCCAAAGCCGTTATTAACCATCGCGGGTAAGCCCCTCATCGAATACAGCATCGACAGACTCGTTGAGGCCGGCTTCAATGAATTGGTGATTAACCATGCGTATCTTGGCGAACAAATTGTGAATACGCTGGGAGATGGAAGCCGCTGGGGGGCATCGATTGCCTACTCTGCTGAAGGCGAACCTCTTGAAACAGCAGGTGGAATGACGCATGCCGCGCATTTATTAGGGCAGGCGCCTTTCGCTGTCGTGAATGGCGATATCTGGTGTGATTTTGATTTTCGTCGATTGACGGCGCACAAGTTATCCGGGCTGGTACATTTGATTTTGGTGGCAAACCCTGAGCACAATATTGAAGGTGATTTTCATCTCGACGGCAATGGCCATGTCGCCAATAGCAAGACCAATATCAAGAGCGAACGGCTGACCTATTCAGGCATTGCGATCATTGACCCTGCTTTGTTTGAGCGTTTTGGTGTGACCGATGGCCCCTTAGGGCCGCTGCTGCGCCAAGCTTGTGACGCTGGATTGGTCACCGGCGAGCTTCATGCAGGCCAATGGCAAGATATTGGTACGCCGGAACGTTTGGACGCGCTTAATCGGGCACATCAACAAGGCGTTTAAAATAGGCTACAATAGCGGCCCCTGATATTGCTTACCGCCGCCCTGAAGGTCCCCTTATGCAAGATTTCAAGATCGCTCCATCTATTTTGTCAGCTGATTTCGCTCGTCTTGGTGAAGAAGTCGACAATGTTCTGGTAGCAGGAGCTGACATTGTGCACTTTGATGTGATGGATAATCACTATGTGCCGAACCTTACTATTGGTCCCATGGTCTGCAAAGCGTTGCGCGACTACGGCATTACCGCACCGATCGATGTGCATTTGATGGTGAGCCCGGTTGATGATCTGATTAAGCAGTTTGCTGATGCTGGTGCGACCTATATTACCTTTCACCCGGAAGCTTCACAGCATGTTGATCGTTCACTTCAATTGATTCGTGATGCGGGTTGTAAGGCGGGTTTGGTGTTTAACCCGGCAACAGGTCTAGATGCTGCAAAATATGTACTCGACAAGTTAGATATGATTTTGTTGATGTCGGTTAACCCAGGTTTTGGCGGTCAATCGTTTATTCCTAACACGTTGGAAAAACTCAAAGAAGCACGTGCTTTGATCGATAGCAATCAACTGGATTGCCGATTGGAGATCGACGGTGGTGTTAAAGTCGACAATATCGCTGAAATCGCTGCGGCGGGTGCGGATACATTTGTTGCAGGCTCTGCGATTTTCAATCAACCGGATTATAAAGCCGTGATTGATAAGATGCGTGAGCAATTGGCTGGGGTATAGGGAGTACAGTTCCGTGGCAGAATTACAGTTGTTACGCTCGCTATTTGATGGCGAGTTACCGGCCGCGGTGTTTTTTGATCTCGATGGCACGCTGGTTGATAGTGTTCCCGATCTGGCCCAGGCCGTGGATGCCATGTTGGTGTCGATGGGCTTTGCGGCTGCTGGAGAGAGCAAGGTGCGTGGCTGGGTCGGCAACGGTGCATTCAAACTGGTTGAGCGCGCGATGGTTGATGCGCAAGGCAGGATGCCTACGGATGAAAGTCTGAGCCGCGCCCATCAAGTATTTCTTAAGTGTTATAGTGCAGGCGGCCATGATCAATCGCGCCTCTATGCAGGTGTTACCGCGTGTTTAGAGGTATTGCGGGCACATCAAATCCCTTTGGCGATTATTACCAATAAGCCGGGGCAGTTTACGCCGCGGGTTCTTGAAAAGCTGAAAATCGACGAATATTTCGATCTTGTTTTGTCGGGTGATACTTTTACTCAGAAAAAACCAGATCCGTTGCCGCTGGTTCGAGCTGCTGAAATGCTGTCGGTAATCTTGTCGGATTGTTTGATGGTCGGCGATTCACGCAATGACATTGATGCAGCTAAAAATGCTGGCATTCGTTCAACGTGTGTGACCTATGGCTACAACTATGGTGAGCCAGTATCCGAGTTGGCTGCCGATGCCACGGTTGACTCGTTAGCAGAGCTTTTATAGCGATGGGGTCTTTCGAGGATTTGCGGTAATAAATTGGTGGCAATAAAAAAGGCAGCGATGGAACAGCTGCCTTGTTTCTTTTTTATTGTGATGTATCAGAGACTATCTGCTGAGTCGTGAAAATATACATTACGTCAACAAATGCCAGTTACCTACGAAGAATGAGGCGAAGATCAGGCTTCCTGCGAGCATTTGTATTATTATTTTAGCGGTCTCTTTGTCGCTTCGTTCTTCAATTTCAAGCATCCAGTTTTTCATGGCGTTTACTCCTTGGTTGAAGAATTCAATTTCATATTACAAAGTGTAATTAGAAAAGGCTTTCTAATTCCTTGGAAAGTTGCGAAATTGTCATGCATCAGTCCGGTGAGCACGGATTCAACCGTGAAGAGGCGCGTTTTGGGGGTTCCATTTATCATCAATTTGCCTACAATATCCCCAAGCTATTTATCTTGTTAATCCGAGGCCTAGTGTGAAATACCTCTCGACCATCTCTGCATTGACCTTCCGTTGGCGCGTCTGACGCCACCTTCGTATTTCACGCGCGTCTATTTTGGTGTTTTCACTGAGCTTGCTTCTCTACGATGTCTTCACAGAATCGACGCAACTATCTATTTTGTGCCAACGCTTGATGACCACTGATTTTATTCATCAGGGCGTTGTAAGGATTTCTCATGCAATTACACGAATTTGAACGCTTGGCGGCGCAGGGTTTCAATCGCATTCCTGTGGTTCGTCAAGTACTTGCTGATGTTGATACGCCTGTCAGTAGCTATATGAAACTGGCCAATGGGCCATATTCCTACCTGCTAGAAGCTGTCGAAGGCGGAGAGAAACGCGGTCGCTATTCGATGATTGGGTTGCCGTGTTCACGTGTTATTAAGGTCTTCGACCATGATGTCGTCGAGGAGATTGACGGCGTCGAAGTCAAACGCGAAACCGTTGACGACCCTTTGGCTTATATCGATTCCGTAAAAGATGAGTTTCGGGTTGCACCGATTGATGAAGTGTCGGGTTTTTCTGGCGGTTTGGTCGGCTATTTTGCCTACGACACCGTGCGTTATGCCGAAAAGCGTCTGGCGGATTCAACACCCCCATCTCAAATTGGCTGCGCTGACATTGTTCTGATGGTGTCTGAAAAAATCATGGTGTTTGATAACTTAGCTGGGACGCTAAGCTTGGTCATTCTTGCCGACCCACAGCAGGAAAACGCCCTAGACAGTGCGCGCTCCGCGTTGGATGGTTTGTATACGCAGTTACGTACTGCCACGTTTGATCTGCCTGAACTGAATATCGCAGCCCTTAAGCAAGATTCAACAGATCTTGAAGCATCGTTTGATTCCTCATTTGGCCAAACCGCCTATGAAAAAGCCGTTGAGGATATCAAAGAATACATTTTAGCCGGCGACTGTATGCAAGTGGTGATATCACAGCGCCTATCGCGGCCGTTTAATGGCGACCCGTTGAGCCTATACCGTGCCTTACGATTAGTGAATCCATCGCCTTATATGTACTTTATGAATTTAGGGGATACCCACGTTGTGGGGTCGTCGCCTGAAATTTTGGCACGTATGGTCGATCGCAAACTGGTGGTTCGGCCGTTGGCGGGTACCCGCCGCCGCGGGCATACCGAAGCAGAAGATCTGGCGCTAGAAAAAGAGCTGTTGGCCGACCCCAAAGAGGTTGCTGAACACTTGATGCTGATCGACTTGGGGCGTAACGATATTGGTCGTGTCGCTAAAACCGGTTCGGTTAAGGTGACTGAACAGATGGACGTTGAGCGTTACTCGCATGTTATGCATATCGTTTCTAACGTTGAGGGTGATGCGAAGGATGATCTGACAGCGCTTGGGTTGTTACGCTCTGCTTTACCGGCAGGTACATTGAGTGGCGCGCCGAAGGTGCGAGCGATGGAAATTATCGATGAATTCGAGCCGATCAAACGTGAAGTGTTTGGTGGCGCTGTGGGATATATCTCCTGGGATGGCAATATGGACGTCGCGATTGCGATCCGTACTGCGGTTATCAAAGATGGTCAATTGCATGTTCAGGCTGGCGCAGGTGTCGTCGCTGATTCTGTTCCCGCGTTGGAGTGGAAAGAAACCATGAACAAAGCGCGTGCCGTTATAAAAGCTGTTGCCATGGTAGAGGAGGCCTGATCATGCTGGTGATGATTGATAATTACGATTCATTTACATACAACGTTGTTCAATACTTGGGCGAGCTTAAGGCGGATGTCCGGGTATTTCGTAACGACGAAATTACGGTGGCCGAGATTGAGGCCATGAACCCGGATCATCTGGTGATTTCTCCGGGGCCATGTACGCCGAACGAGGCAGGTATCTCGATGGAAGCCATTCGCCATTTTGCCGGCAAATTGCCGATTCTTGGCATTTGCCTCGGGCATCAGAGTATTGGNCAGGTGTTTGGTGGCGATATTGTGCGTGCTAAAGAAGTAATGCATGGCAAGACGTCACCGATATACCATACCGGTGTTGGCATATTTGAAGGCTTACCGAACCCGTATCAGGCGACACGTTATCACTCGTTGGTCATTGATCAGGCAACACTGCCAGATTGTTTGGAAGTGACAGCCTGGACTCAGACCGTCGACGGCGAGCAAGACGAAATCATGGGCGTGCGCCACAAAACGCTGCCTATCGAAGGTGTGCAATATCATCCGGAATCCATTCTGACTGAACATGGACATGACTTGCTGCAGAATTTTTTGCAACAGTCGGTCTGATATTCAGGCAGGCATTGAACAGTAGGAATCATTGAGTCAATAACAATGAAGATTCAACACGCGATTAACCAGGTTCTGAATCATCAGAACCTGGCTTCCCAAGAAATGCATGATGCCATGCAAGAAATCATGACCGGCCAAGCCACCGATGCGCAAATTGGTGGTTTTTTGACGGCACTGCGAATGAAAGGTGAATCTGTCGAAGAGATTGCTGCCGCCGCAGGTGTTATGCGCAGTCTTTCTGCCAAGGTCGACGTTGCCGGCGAAACGCTGGATATCGTTGGAACCGGTGGAGATGGCGCGAGTATTTTTAATGTTTCTACGGCTTCCGCATTTATAGCGGCGGCCGCAGGCGCATGCGTGGCTAAACACGGCAATCGTTCTGTGACCAGTACGTCAGGTAGCGCAGATCTGTTGATCGCCGCTGGTGCGGATCTGGATATTTCACCGGAACAGGTCGCCAAAACCATCGAAGCAACCGGCGTTGGTTTTATGTTCGCGGTTAAGCATCATGGGGCCATGAAACATGCAATCGGGCCGCGTCGTGAACTGGCTGCGCGTACAATTTTTAATATTTTAGGGCCGTTAACGAACCCCGCGGGCAGTCGCCATCTTGTTGTTGGCGTATTTGACGGCAAGTTGGTCGAACCGCTGGCGCAAGTGTTACAAAAGCTGGGTGCTAAGCATGTGTTAGTGGTTCATGCAGATGATGGGTTGGATGAATTCAGTATTGCGACGACATCCACCGTTGCCGAGTTGAAAGACGATAAAATCACGACTTATACCGTAGCTCCCGAAGATTTTGACCTTGAACGTGGAGCGCTGGAAGAACTCAAAGTCGACAGTGCTGAAGCGAGCCTTGCTTTAGTTAAGGATGCCCTTGGTGGTATTGAATCGACCGCANCACGGATGCTGGCGTTGAATGCTGGCGCTGCAATTTATGCTGCCGATGTGACCTGTACTTTAGCGCAAGGTGTCGAAATGGCGCAGGATGTAATGGCGTCAGGGCAGGCGAAAGAGAAGTTTAACGAATTCATTCAGTTTACTCGTGGCTTGGGTGCCGCTGAGTAATAGCACAGTGCTGAGAAGGTTTGTCAGATGTTAGAAAATACCGAGTTAAACACGAAAACACCGGATGTGCTCGTTAAAATCCTCAGTCGTAAACGTGAAGAAATCGCCGAACGCAGTGCGGTTACCAGTATTGATGATTTAAAACAGCAAGCCGCTTTGCAAACCGCACCCAGAGGGTTTGTTGAAGCAATGAATGCAAAGGTCGCGGCTGGAAAATCCGCAGTTATCGCCGAAATTAAGAAAGCCTCTCCGAGTAAAGGGGTAATTCGCGAGGATTTTGACCCGGTAATGATTGCCAAAAGTTATGCCGATGCCGGTGCCGCTTGTTTGTCGGTACTGACGGATCGTGATTACTTTCAAGGTCATGAAGATTATTTGAAAGCAGCTCGTGCGGCGTGTGATATCCCGGTGATTCGCAAAGATTTTATCATTGACCCGTATCAGGTTTATGAAGCTCGGGCGATTGGTGCAGACTGCATCTTGTTGATTGTTGCTGCGTTTATCGAACAAACTGATTTGTTGAAAAGCCTGTATGACCTTTCGCAATCCTTAGGTATGGACGTACTGGTTGAAGTACACAATGCGGAAGAGTTAGAGATTGCGCTGCAATTGGATCTGCCCATGGTAGGTATTAATAACCGCAACTTGCACAATTTTGCGACCAGCTTGAACAACACATATCAGCTGTTGGATAGTATTGCAGATGACGTTTTGGTGGTTACTGAAAGCGGCATTCATTCACGCGAGGATGTTGCAGCCATGCGCGAACATCAGGTGAATGCGTTTCTGGTGGGGGAGGCGTTTATGCGAGCACCGATTCCAGGCGATGAACTGACGGCGTTATTTGACTGATGCTTGAGTGTTAATGGTTGTAGTGATCACCTAGCGATTTGAATTCTACTACTGGGTGAATTGCCATCGTTATAAAAAAAGGCAGCCGAGTAAGGCTGCCTTTTTTATTTGTCGAATAACCAGCTGTGTTATGACGTGGTGATCAAGCTTTTCAGATTGCTCATCAACGCTTCACACTCTTCTTCGGTGCCAACAGTAATGCGAATATACTCGCTGATGCGTGGTTTGTTGAAATAACGCACGATGATCTTGTTATCGCGCAGCTTTTCGCCGAGTTGTTGAGCGTTGTGCTCTGGGTGATGCGCAAATACAAAGTTCGCTGCTGATGGTATGACGCTAAAGCCTAGCGCTTGCAGCTCATGGGTTAATTTTTCTCGACTGGCGATAATCTTACCGCGGGTCATCTCAAACCATGCTGTGTCTTTGATCGCTGCAACGGAACCTTTAATTGCCAGTCGATCGATTGGGTAGGAATTGAAGCTGTTTTTGACCCGTTCGAGTCCGTCAATCAGGTCAGCATTGCCCATTGCAAAACCAACTCTAAGGCCCGCCAGTGAACGGGATTTTGACAGTGTTTGAATGACCAGCAAATTGTCATAGTCATTGATGAGGCTTACCGCAGATTCGCCGCCAAAATCGATATAAGCTTCGTCGACCATCACCACTGTATCGGGGTTGGCATCCAATATTTGTTTGATGCAATCGAGCGGAAGCAGCAAGCCGGTAGGGGCGTTAGGATTCGGGAAGATAATCCCGCCGTTGTCGGTTTGGTAGTCTGCAGGGTTGATGGCAAACTCTGCATCCAATGGCATTGTTTTGGGTGTGATTCCGTACAGTTGGCAATACACGGGGTAGAAACTGTAAGTGATATCCGGGTAGAGCAACGGTTTTGCCGGGTTGATCAACGCCTGAAAAGCATGTGCCAGGACTTCATCCGATCCATTGCCAACAAAAACTTGCTCAGGAGAAAGCTTGTAGTATTCGGCCACCGCAGCTTTGATTTCGCTACTTTCTGGATCCGGGTAAAGACGCAGAGAGGCGCCCATTTCAGCCTGCATGGCCTCCAAGGCGGCCGGGGATGGCGGGTAAGGGTTTTCGTTGGTATTGAGCTTGATCAGATTGCTGACCTTAGGCTGTTCGCCCGGTACATAAGGCTCAAGCTGGCTGACCAGTGGGCTCCAGAAACGGCTCATAGGAATATCCCGTTAATACAAAAATGTCGATTATATCAGATTGGCGTCTGCCGATTTACAGCAGACTGAAATCCAACACCAAAGATTTATTGCGAATAGACACGGATTCGAGTGTCGATTTGGCCATTTTTTCCTGCAAGGTTTTGTCTTTTAACGTGTAGATCGGCACGGATTTCAGCCACTGTTTAAGCGCTTGATTCAATGTTAGGCGCACTGCATCGACCTGATCTGGGTTCATCTCTGCAACATGGAGAGCAATAATGTCAGGATTTTCTAGATAAAAAGATGTTGAGTCGGTTTTGTAAACCGGTTTACCGGTAATCGTCAAACTACCCTTGCCGGAATAACTGCCGAGCAGATTCATATCGACGTTGCCACTGAGCTGCAGTTTCTGTGTGTCATCAAACAAATGAATCACCGGGTCGGTAATGGTGACTTGGATTAGCGGATGCTCAAATTTAAGTGTTTGTTTGTTCAGTTGTTCTTGCAGCTCTGCTTGTGTAAATGCTTTTTCGAAGGCGTGTGATGGAACACTGAGAAACATCAGGCAGCTCAGTAAGGCGGCCCAGACAGGCATCAGTCGCGCCATTGGTGTTGAGTGATTTTTCATCGTTATATTTCCCTTAGACGGTAGCAATGAGTTGATGTTATCGGTGATTCCTCGGCGATATCTACAATCAACCCGATTTCTGACAACAAAGTATTGGTTGGGTTCTTATAAAGGCATTGGCGAAATGTGTTGAAGTCGAGGTTTTGCAGCTCATCAGTCTTAAAGTGTGACCCATGTTGCAAACCGAATACCTGATATAAACCTTCTAACGTAAAATGCCAACTATTGTCACTATCGAGATAAATAACATCGTCGATTTGCTGCGCGCCTATTTGCTTTGCGATAGTTTGGGGCTGTTGGGCGAGTGTTGACAGCATACCGAGAATCGCATGATGCAGGTCAGGTATCTGTGAATTCATGACTGTTTTTGTCCGTTTTACCTGTTATGTTATTGCGATGTCTCGTGATAATTAGAAGCCTGAGTATTGTTGCTATAAGAAGTACATCGATTGCGTTCGTACAGCAACAGCAAAACGATATAAAGGCAATTGAACGATAAGTCACTGCAGAACCAACGACGATTTTATCATCGATTTCTGCGTTATACCGATAGCATGGGGGTATCTTACCTGATGAAACAGCGTTTACTGGCAATTTTTGCAATCTTGACGTTAGCGGCCTGTTCTAGCCAGCCTCAACAGTCCAATCAGACGGCGCAGCAATTATTACCTGCAGCTCTGACCAACTATACCGTTATTGTTATGGATAATGGCGTTATATCACTTGAGCCGGGTATGAAGTTTGCGTGGAAAGAGCCTATGGCGGTTGTGGGAGTACCGGAATCTGAAGAGCAGGCCGTTTCTAAACGTATGCAAGAAACTATCGAAAAAGAAATCGAAAGCCATGGGTACGGTTTTACCGACAACCTATCCCAGGCACCTTATTCTTTGGTGTCGGTAGCGATCTTGGACGAAGCCACCTCAGATGCTGATCTGGACGACTTTACATTGGCTTTCGGGCTCGATCCTGGCCTGCCTACGCCGACCGCTCAATACGGTAAAGGATCCTTGGTAGTTGGTGTATTTGATACACAGTTTGGGTCACTGGTATGGCGTGGTGCGGTGCAGGTCTTTACTGACCACACACTTCCGGCTGACGTTAAGCAGCAGCGTGCTGCAAGTGCGGTTCGCGCATTGCTGAAAGAGCTTTTCTCTAAACGTGCAGGCGCACAATCAAGCACGCAATAGATCAATGAGACGCTGAGCCGGAGGGATCTCCGGCAGCAGCTTTATCCGCCAAATGACTGGCTAGTTTACTGGCGTTAACTAGGCGTTCTCATGGGTCGGCAGGGCACCGTAAATGGCATCTTGGCCATGACTGGTTTCCAGAGCTTTCCGCAAACTGACTTTTAATCCTTTGACGACCAAACCATAGGACATATCGACCATACGTTCGATTTCACCACTGGGAACTGTGCCGTCTAAAATCACCGTATTCCAGTGTTGTTTGTTCATGTGGTAGCCCGGAATGACAGACTCAAATACATCCCTCAGCATGATGGCTTCTTGTGGATCACATTTGAGGTTCATGGTGGCGGGCTCACCGTCTTTAGGCTGAGCTAACGTCGCGAACATCTTACCTTTAATCTTCATGACCGAAACGTCTTTTCCAAATGGAAAATCTTCTCGTGTTTCCGGTTTTTCATTCAGATATTGGTGAGCTTCCTGATAGTTCATTAAGCACTCCTTTGCGCCTGAGGCGCGCTTTTTCAAGCACTGTGGGCAGTTGGTTGGGCGGGAACTGCACTGATTTTTGTGCGCGATGCGTACAAAATTATCCCGTCCTCTGGGCTGCCTTCTGATTGTTTACTGTTCTATTTAATCACTATGAGGGCAAGAAAACTACGCCCATTTGAGTTAGATGTCTTGGGATAGATCAACAAAACCGAGTTGTCGCCAAGCTTCGTAGGCAACAAGCGCCACGCTGTTGGATAGATTAAGGCTGCGGCTGTTGGCTGTCATTGGGATGGTGATCAGCGTATTAACGGCTGGATGTTGCCGTTTATCGTCGGGTAAGCCGCGAGATTCAGGGCCAAACAAAAGAATATCGCCATCTTCAAATGCAATATCACTGTATGGGGTTGTGCCCTTGGTTGATAGTGCGAACAGACGTTGCCCGGTTGTTGCCTGTAAAAAATGCTCAAAGTCTTGATGACGTTGGACGTGCGCAAACTCATGGTAATCAAGGCCTGCACGGCGCAGGCGTTTATCGTCCCAGGTAAACCCGAGTGGCTCGATCAGGTGAAGTTGTGTGCCCATGTTAGCGCACAGGCGGATAATGTTACCGGTATTGGGCGGAATTTCAGGTTCGTATAAAGCGATATGTAACATAAATTAAATCAGGTAAGGAATCAGTGCCTTACGTTCTTTTGGGTAGTCAGTGAACTTGTCATGATACCAGCGATGGTTGCTGATAGCCCGTGGTAGAAGGTTGGCTAGGGTGATACAGAAAAATGCCAAGCCGGGCAGCGACCAGCAAGCAATGGCGAACCCGCTCCATTGGATTAACTCTCCCAAGTAATTCGGGCATGACACCAGTTTATAGGCACCGCCGTAAGGGATTTTGTAGCCGGTTTCTCCCGGTTTTCGGAGGTTGATTAAGATCCGGTCCGATTGTTTGGTGAGAATAAATCCGCCGATAAACAAGATAATACCAGTGATAAAACGCGGATCCCATAACCAGCTGATTTGGTATAAGTGATCTGCATATTCGCCTAGGTACCAGCCATTGATAAAACCGTTTGCAGCATTTAGCGGTACGCCAAATGCCAAGATACCGAGTCGAAATCCGGCCCCAGGTTTCGAGCGAAGTGTGAATGGGTAGATAAACGTTCGATGGAAGTAGTGGCCTTCGAATAAAACAAATAAGATTAGTGGAATTGGATGCAGCCAATTGCTGCCATCGAAGAAAAAGAGCAGAAAAGCGAAAAATACCGGGCCTTCAAGAATAATCCACGAGGGTCTGACAGGAATGTTCGGCCCCCACCATTTACTGGTTTCCTCACCGTCTTGTCTGCCGTAGGGCGCGTCAAAAAAGAACAAGGTGACGAACATCATTGCTGTAAATGCAAAAACACCTAGGGTGATGATATGTAAAGACTCACTGTTAAAGCCTAACATCCGCAGTCCTTCTAAATATTATTTTTGTTATATCGATTGTAACTGAGTTCCATATCCGACGTGAATTAATTCGTCGGAGCTGGCACCGAGAAGCGATTCATTGAGGCAGGCAGAAATTGTTCGACGAATGTCGTTTAAGTAGCGTGACTAGCACAGTTGTTGACGACTGCATGGGGGGCGAACGAATGGGCGTTAAAAAGGGGCCATAAAGACCCCGAAATGAAATACAAGAACAACGACTTTGGACCGCGCACAACAACCAATGTTGCTGTGTTGCCCGAAAGTATAGCCGCCCGTTTTGGCCTATATAGTTTAATTATTCCTAACCAGATTTTTTCAGAGACGCTTGAGCTATTAACGCGATATTTTCAGATCGATTGGTTTTTTAAGCGCAGTGCATTGCTGATGACTGAGACCGAGCTAAAACTCATTGCAGCAGCGGCAATCATGGGTGACAGTAACCAGCCTGTTAGTGGGTAAAAAACACCCGCAGCGACGGTAATGCCGACTGCATTGTAGATAAACGCAAAAAACAGGTTTTCGCGAATATTCTGCATGGTTCTGCGGCCAAGGNTCATGCATTTGACGATGCCCTCTAGGTCGCCTTTCACCAGGGTTACCGATGCTGACTCGATTGCTACGTCAGTACCGTCGCCCATCGCGATACCGATGTCCGCAGATGCCAGCGCAGGTGCATCGTTAATGCCATCGCCTGCCATGGCAACCATATGTTTGCCATCCTGATAGCCTTTAACCAAGTTGGCCTTGTCTTGTGGAAGTACTTCAGCATGGAATTCATCGATATCCAGGGATTTTGCGACAAATTCTGCTGTTTTTCGGTTGTCACCCGTGAGCATTACAACCTTAACACCCGCTTGGTGAAGTGCTTCGATCGCTGTGGCAGCTGATGTTTTGACTGGATCATTGATAACTATGTAGCCCAGTGGGTTATGCGTGTCGCTGATATAGATCACACCGCTTCCTTGATCCAGAAAAGGGGATGCTCCTTCGCTGAGCGTGTCGACATCGATGCCCTGATTGCGTAAGTAATCCAAGTTTCCTATCAGCAGTGTTCGGTTTTCGACCTTTCCAGTTACGCCTCGGCCGGTTTCAGAGGTAAATTCGCTGACATCAGGTAGCGACAGCCCCAATGATTGGGCATGTGACACGACTGCTTGGGCTAAGGGGTGCTCGCTGGCTTTTTCTAAGCCCGCGGTGAGTCTCAGGAGTTCGTCAGCTGGGGTATCGCCAACACTTTCGATATGCTGAACCGCGGGAGAGCCCATCGTCAGTGTTCCGGTTTTGTCGACCACCAAAATTTTGAGGTTTTCAAGTCGTTCAATGACTTCGGCATTTTTAATGAGGATGCCGTGCAAAGCCCCCTTTCCTGTGGCAACCATGATGGATATCGGCGTCGCAAGGCCGAGCGCGCAGGGACATGCAATAATCAATACACTAACAGCCGCAACCACAGCATGTGCGATACGAGGCTCCGGACCGACCGCTGACCAAACGGCACCAGCGACGATAGCGATCAAAATAACGGCAGGAACAAAATATCCGGATACTGTATCGGCCAGCTTTTGAATGGGGGCTCGTGATCGTTGCGCCTCGCTAATCATAGTGACGATTTTTGACAACAGCGTGTCGCTACCGACTTTGCGTGCGCGCATCAGTAGTGCTCCGCTAGTGTTTAACGTTGCACCTATTAGCGGGTCGCCATTGTGTTTGGCGACAGCAGTTGGCTCCCCGGTGACCATCGACTCATCGACATAGCTGTGGCCGTCTGTAACGACACCATCGACGGGGATTTTGGTGCCGGGGCGAATACGTAATATATCGCCGACGATCACATCGTCAATCGGTACGGATTGCTCTAGTCCGTTCTTATCAATGCGAATCGCTGTATCTGGTGACATGCCGACTAACATTTCGATAGCTGAGTTGGTTTTTGATCGCGCCCTCAGTTCGAGTAATTGCCCTAACAAAATGAGCACGACGATGGTGCCAGCAGCCTCGAAGTAGACGTGAACGAGCCCCTGCGGCGTTTGCATGCTGGGCGGAAATAGCCCCGGTAATAGCAAAGCCACAACGCTGTATAGCCACGCAGCCATGACGCCAACTGAAATCAGGGAGAACATGTTTAAGTGGGATGTTTTGAATGATTCGTAGCCACGTTCTAAAAAAGGTTGGCCGCACCAAAACACTACGGGGGTGGCTAGAGCAAACTGTATCCATTGTGCGATGGGTAGAGAAAAAAGCCGGTCAATAACGGCGGGTGCCATATCTGTCATCATCGATAGCAAAAGCAGGGGAACCCCCAGAGCTAGGCCGACCAAGAAGCGTTTTTCCATGTCGCGCAATTCTGAGTCGTCACTACTGCCTGGGGCTTGCGGGCTAAGAGGTTCCAGCGCCATACCGCATTTTGGGCAAGTTCCAGGGCCGATCTGTAATACTTCCGGATGCATGGGGCAGGTGTATTCCACCTTTATATCATCGTCAGTGGGGGCGGCGGGATTTGGGTTGAGAAATCTTTCTGGATCATCAGAAAAGGTGTTTTGGCATTTCTCAGAGCAGAAGTAAAAGCGTTTCTGCTGGTAAATGAGCTGATGAGTTGACGTGTTAGAGACCTGCATTCCGCAAACAGGGTCACAATTCTCAGACTTATCGGTAGGGGTCATAGTTGAACCTGAACTTTTTGGTTAATCGGTGGCTCATATCAATAAGAGATCACTCAACTATAGAAGAGTTCTGTTTTTTCGAAGCGCGGAGCCAGGAAAATGTTCAAGATTGGTCAGGATGACGTGTTGGCTTAGTTGTAGTGGTTAGATCGATATCCCTAATTGTTATTAACAGTTAGTTTTAATATGTAATTAACTCATCAAACTTCGGTAAATGCGGCGATTTTAGTGCGAAAATGCGCTAAAAAGCGGAAATTACAGCAATTTTTTTGCGCGTCAGGTTATGTACCATATACTGGAGTTCAGGGATTGCGCTACGACATGGTATAACGTTGATTCAACGTTTTTGTCAGAGCGTTTGAAGTTAATTGCTACTCCGAGAGGTGGAACTTTGAGCGTTAAATTGATCGACAACGATGCCTTCTATGGTTATCGAGTCAGGCGTACGGTCGACGGTAAACTCTATCAAGAGTATTTATCGTTGAAAAAAGCGGGCAAACGCATGGGTCCTACGCAGCAAAAGCGTGTAGAGCGCATCGCCAACAAACGTGATGCAGAGCTTGAAGAAGCTCAACGCAAAGCGAAAGACAGCCGTAAAGCGGAACGTTGTTTTCATGCCGACGGTACTGTTAAAGGCATCAGCTTTCTGAAGAAGAAAGAAAAAAGCGGTAATTTGACGCCGATTTTCCAGGTCGGTATCGCTTCTGAGATTGAGAACAAAATCGTCTGTACCAGCTTCTCAGTTAATGCTCATGGGCTGGAAGGCGCATGGTTCAAAGCGGTTGAGGCCTACACTCACCACAAAAGCATTCGCAAAAACACGAAGTTATATCGTCAGATCAAGGCCGCAATGCCGGAAGTTGATTTGTCTGATGTAGAGGCGGCCGCGAAAAAAGTTGCTGAGCGTAAAGCAAAAGCAGCTTCAACTCGCAAGAAAGCGACCACAAAAGCTGCGACTAAAGCGAAGCCTAAAGCTAAAACGGCAGCGAAAAAAGTCGCTAAAAAGCCTGTAGCTAAAAAAGCTGCGCCGAAGAAGGCTGCTGTGAAAGCTAAAACTGCGGTGGCCAAGAAAAAGCCAGCGGCTAAAAAAGTGACTGCCAAAAAAGCAGTGGCGAAGAAAAAGCCCGCAGCGAAAAAAGCGACAGCACGTAAGCCTGCAGCTAAAGCTAAGGTAAAGGTGAAAGCAGCATCTCGAGCGCCTAAAACTGCAGTGAAGCGCAAGCCGCCGGCAGCGAAAACTGCACGTAAGACGACGTCAAAACGCAAAAAGTAACAGCGGTTTGTTATTGAGCGCATTTTGTTGTGATTCGAACGTGGCAGGGTAGTATCTGCGGGTGTTAAGACGTTGCAGATACACGTGTTTTTGATTTACTCGGTTGGCATTGGTACGTGCTTAGAATGTTTCTAGGTGAAGCCGGCTGTTTGAGTGTCATCTCATTGATGCACTTCTTGTTTTTCTCATTAACTTCATCCCTGATTCGGGCGTAGCTGTGTTATTGGCTTCGTCCGTTTTCGCCTGCGCGCAAATTTTTATGTCTGTATCGATACGATAAACCCTAACGACAATTCATGTCGTTATTCATTTTTCATCAAGGCTTACAAGTGGTTACGGATATTGACTCTGTGAATATGGGGAGCATAAAAAAACCCCGCTGTGCGGAGCTTTTTTAATAACGATAATAATCTTGGTAGAGATTACTTCGCGTCTTCGTAAGCTTTTGCAGACTTCATGATCTCAGCACGAGCTTCTTCAGCGCCTGCCCAGCCATCAATTTTAACCCACTTGCCAGCTTCGAGATCTTTGTAGTTTTCGAAGAAATGTTCGATCTGTTGGATCAGCAATGCAGGTAAATCAGAAGGCTCTTTAACGTCACGGTACAAAACGCTCAGCTTGTCGTGAGGTACAGCAATCAATTTAGCGTCTTGGCCAGCTTCATCAGACATGTTCAGGATGCCGATTGGACGTGAACGAATGACTGAACCAGGAACAACTGGGTAAGGTGTTACAACCAATACGTCGAGTGCATCGCCGTCGTCAGACAAAGTTTCTGGGATGTAACCGTAGTTCGCAGGGTAGAACATAGGGGTTGCCATGAAACGGTCAACCATCAGCGCATCGTAGTCTTTTTCGATTTCGTATTTGATTGGGCTGCTGTTCGCAGGGATTTCAATCGCAACGAAGATGTCGTTTGGCAAGTCTTTGCCAGCTGGAATCTGGTTGTAGCTCATTTTGCTTCCTTAAGGTATGTGCATTGTCTTGAAAGACAGTTTGGAATCGTTGCGCATTATAAACACCCCGATTCGAAATGGCACATGTCACAGGGCATGCGCCGCAATATTTATTTGATCGCGAAATCGCCGTCTAGCTTCTTCTCAACAAAAACTTTTTTCAGGCTAGCGTACTGTGGCAGGCCGTTTTTGTAGGGAGGGTAATCTTCACCGGCGATTAACGGAGCGAAGTACTTGTATGCAGCTTCAGTAATGTGGAAGCCATCTTCAGTGATGTAATCGCGAGGCATCATTTCTTCAACGTTAGCGACTTCACTCAATGGTGCTTCGCCAATGTGCCAGCGGTATTCTTCGCCTTCTTCGCGCACGATACAAGGCATGATGGCTGTTTTACCTTCCATTGCTTTGTGTACGGCTGCTTCGCCAACGGCGTAGGCATGCTCAACATCGGTTGCTGAAGCAATATGACGAGCGGCACGCTGCAGATAATCAGCAACTGCCCAGTGATACTTATAACCCAGCTCGTCTTTAATCATGGTGGCTAGTGTTGGGGCAACACCGCCTAACTGGGTGTGGCCAAACGCGTCTTTATTACCGGCATCTGCCAGGAATCGACCGTCTTCATAACGTGTGCCTTCCGACGCCACAACAACACAAAAGCCGTGTTCTTTAACACATTCGTCAACGCGCGCCATAAAGCGGGCTTTATCAAATGCGATTTCTGGAAATAAAATAATGTGTGGTGGTTGTCCGGCAGCCTCAGATGCCAAGCCCGCAGCACCAGCAATCCACCCAGCGTGGCGACCCATCACTTCGAGTACAAATACCTTGGTCGATGTTTCACACATCGAGGCAACGTCGAGGCCGGCTTCACGGGTCGATACCGCGATATATTTGGCGACAGAACCAAAACCAGGGCTGTTATCAGTGAACGGCAGATCGTTATCGACGGTTTTCGGAACATGGATTGCCTGAATCGGGTAACCCATAGTTTCAGACAGTTGAGAGACCTTCAGGCACGTATCCGCAGAGTCGCCGCCGCCGTTATAAAAGAAATAACCAATGTCATGTGCCTTGAATACTTCGATTAGACGCTCATACTCAGCTTTATTAGCTTCAAGGCTTTTCATTTTGTAGCGGCATGAACCGAAAGCACCTGATGGCGTATGGCGCAGTGCTGCAATGGTGGCATCATCTTCTGCATAGGTGTCGATGAGCTCTTCGCGCAGTGCGCCGAGAATACCGTTGTTGCCCGCATAGACGGTTCCGATCTGATCATATTGCTTAGCCGCTTGAATAACACCGCAGGCGGACGCATTGATAACAGACGTTACGCCACCGGATTGGGCGTAAAAGGCATTCTTTTTGGTCACTGGGTAGCGCTCCATGGAATTTTGGGGGCGAATGATACTGAAAAATGCCGCGAGTCGCTATCGGCCTTGATGAAAATTCAGACAAACTGTATGCGACACCGGAGATCGCAGCTCGTTTGGCGCGGTTACAGGCTACTTTTGCGTTCGTCAGCATGATAGTGTTGGCGTGCTTGGGGAAGAGAAAAACAACGATGCACATATATATTTTGGGAATCTGTGGCACCTTTATGGGCAGCTTGGCTATTTTGGCCAGGGAGATGGGTTATCAGGTCAGCGGTTGTGATGCCAATGTGTATCCGCCGATGAGTACTCAGCTTGAAGATGCTGGCATTCACTTAGATCAGGGTTTTGATGTTTGTCATTTGGATTGTGAACCTGATTTAGTGATCGTCGGCAATGCCATGAGCCGCGGCAATCCGCTAGTTGAGCGTGTTTTAAATGAAGGTATGCCGTATACCTCTGGTCCGCAGTTTCTGCATGATTATGTTATTCGGGATAAATGGGTGTTAGCCGTTGCCGGTACACACGGCAAAACAACCACCGCGAGTATGTTGGCTTGGATTTTGGAATATGCTGGCATGAAACCCGGCTTTTTGATTGGTGGCGTGGTTCAGAATTTCCCATTCTCTGCGCGCTTGGGCGATAGTGTGTTCTTTGTTGTCGAAGCGGATGAGTACGACACTGCCTTTTTTGATAAGCGCAGTAAATTTGTGCATTACCAGCCACGTACCTTGATTCTTAATAATTTGGAATTTGATCATGCGGATATCTTCGATGATCTGGAGGCGATAAAACGTCAGTTTCACCATTTGCTACGAATCGTACCGGCGAATGGGCGCGTAATTGTTAACGCGGCAGAATCGGCGCTGGCGGATGTGATTGATCGCGGCTTGTGGTCAGAAAAAGCCAGCTTTCAGGCCAGCCAGCCGGCTGATTGGCAAGCGGCATCGATCCAGTCGGCAGGGCGACGCTTTGATGTTTGCCCTCAAGTAGGACCCTCTGCAGGCAAACGTTTTACCTTGTCATGGCCGCTTAGTGGTGAGCACAACGTTAACAATGCGTTAGCCGCTATTGCCGCGGCTGAGCACGTTGGCGTAGAGGCGCACATCGCTGTCGAAGCATTGAGCCAGTTTGGCGGTGTTAAGCGGCGCATGGAACATCTTGCCACTATTGGTGATATTGCCGTGTACGATGATTTTGCGCATCATCCGACGGCCATTAAAACCACCCTCGCAGGCGTTGATCGTGGTGAAGGTCGGTTAATTGCGGTGATAGAACCCCGTTCAAATACTATGCGTATGGGTATTCATGCTGAAACGCTTGAAAACTCTGCCGCAGTGGCGGATAAAACTTTCTGGTTTTTGGCCGGTGACTATGACTGGGCGCTCAGCGATACGGCTGATAGTTATAACGATCTGGATATATTACTGGCAAGCATTGCCGATTACGCAGCACCGGGAGACCAGGTTGTGATTATGAGCAATGGTGGATTTGGCGGGCTGCATCAGAAATTACAGCAGTTGCTGATGAAAAAATATCCACAGGAGGCGACTGATGCAAGCTAAAGAACTCATCGTTGCGATTAGTGGCGCTTCCGGATTTAGTTATGCATTGCGGCTGGTTGAATGTTTGCTCGGCGCTGGTGTTCGAGTTCATCTTTTAGTCTCTGATGCGGCACGTGAAGTTTCTCGATTAGAAATGGATTGGCCGTTGCCAGAAGGTCATGAGCCATTAAAGCAAGCCTTGGTCGAGCGGCTGGCGTTAAGTGAGTCGCACGCCCGGAATCTGTGCTTATATGACAAACGAGACTGGACATCCCCTGTGGCATCCGGTTCGGCGCCTATCGACGGCATGATTATCTGCCCATGCAGCACCGGTACATTAGCCGCCGTTGCTAACGGAATGAGTACAAACTTGATCGAACGCGCGGCGACCGTGTGTTTGAAAGAACACCGCCGGATGGTCATCGTACCGCGCGAAACACCGGTTTCGGCAATTCAGCTGGAGCACATGCATAAGCTGGCGCAATTGGGCGTCCGTGTTTTACCAGCAAGCCCGGGTTTTTATCATAAACCTGAATCTGTTGATGATCTGATCGATTTTATCGTGGCGCGTATACTTCAGCAGGTCGATTTACCACAAGATTTAATCAAGCCCTGGGGTAGCCAGCATTCATGAGTGTGTCGTTGTATGAACGCTTGATGCGTTGCCCTGGCTGGCTGTTGATCGCCATTCTTGTTGTTACCAGTGTTCTGGCTAGTCGCATTCCACAATTGCAGATTGATGCCTCCAGTGATTCTCTGGTGTTGCAAGGGGATCACTCCCTGTCGGTGTATCGCGAGGTTGCTAAGCGTTACGACAGTAGTGATTTTCTGATGTTGGCAATCACGCCTGACAACGACCTATATGCGCAAGACACACTCGACTTCATGCGATCGCTGACGGATCAGCTGGCAGCGTTGCAAGGCGTAAAAAGTGTGGTTAGTTATCTCAACGTGCCTTTGCTGTATAGCCCAAAAGTTAATTTATCGAGTTTCAGCGATGACCTGCATTATCTCGGTGAGCCTGATACCGATACCACGCTAGCGCGTAAGGAGTTTCTTGAGAGTCCGATCTATAAAACGTTGCTAACCAGTGCTGATGAACGTACCACCGCGGTCGTGATCAATTTGGATCGCCCTGATCAATTGATTCAATTGCGGAACGCGCGTGACGCATTGATGGCGGATTCAACCGCAAACGCTGCTCAGCGTAAATCGGCTATGGCGGCATACGAAAAAGCATTGCAGCAGCGCACGGCAGAAGAAGAACGCCTCGTTGCTGATGTCCGGTCGTTGGCGCATCAATATCGTACACACGGTGCCATTTTTGTTGGCGGTGTGCCGATGATTGTTAGTGATATGTTGCGTTTCGTGCGCATGGATATGGTGGTGTTTGGCTCTGCCATCATGCTCTTTATCGTTGTAACACTGGCGCTGATTTTCCGAAAGATGCGCTGGGTCGTTTTACCGCTACTGAGCTGTGGGCTGACCTGTATCGCGATGCTGGGGAGCTTGGCGTGGTTGCAGGTCAAGCTAACCGTCGTATCGGCGAACTTTGTTGCCTTACTGTTGATTATTTCCCTATCGATTACGTTGCATTTGGTCGTACGATTTATTGAAGAAGAAAAACGCAATGCAGACTTGCCCCAGCGTGAACTGGTATTGCGGGCCATGGGGTCGATGATCAAACCCTGTACGTACACCACCTTGACAACCATGGTCGCGNTTTTGTCATTAGTGGTTTCGGATATTAAACCGATTGTGGATTTCGGTTGGATGATGACCGTTGCGGTTGCGTTAGCGTTATCCATGGGCTTCTTTGTTTTGCCGGCTGGCTTGTTGTTACTGCCTAAGCCTAAAGCTGAAGAAGCACGAGATACCGCAACATCCGGTTTTACCCGTGCAATGGCGGGCTGGAGTTATCGGCATCGAACATCCGTTTTATTGGGTAGCTTGGGCTTGCTGGTATTCAGTATTGCCGGAGTTATGCAGTTGAAAGTCGAAAACCGATTTATTGATTATTTTCACCCGAGTACTGAAATCTATCAGGGCATGTTAACGGTTGACCAGCAATTGGGCGGTACCCTGCCGTTGACGGTCGTAATCGATCATGCAGCGCAAGCAACGACACCGCTCTCAGCCGCAGACGATGCTTTTGGCGACGATGCCTCCAGCGACACGGCAAGTGATGATGATTTTTTTGGCGATGATGCCTTCAGCGAAGATTTTGCCGGTGATGAAGTTGCGACACCGTATGATCTGAGTTACTGGTTCTCTCGAGCAGGCCTTGAAGATATTCAGCGCATCCATCAGTTTATCGACGTACAGCCAGATACAGGTAAAGTGCTGTCGTTGGCGACTCTGGCTGAGGTTGTTCGAGATATTTCCGGCGGCAATGTTGATGATATTCAGTTGGCTATTGTTAAAAAGAATCTCGATGGCGATATCAAAAAAACACTGGTAAGCCCTTATCTCAGTGAGGATGGCACACAAACTCGGATATCTGTGCGCGTCAGAGAAACTTCAGAATCGCTTGATCGTGGCGGTTTGCTGAATAGTATCGATCGATTTCTACAGGACGACATGGGTTACCAGCCCGATCAATACGAAATTACAGGCATGATGGTGTTATATAACAATATGCTGCAGAGCCTCTATCGATCACAAATTTTGACGCTCGGGGCTGTTTTTATTGCCATTATGCTGATGTTTGCGTTGTTGTTTCGTTCGCTCAAAGTATCGCTGTTGGCAATATTGCCCAACATTCTGGCGGCCCTGTTGGTGCTGGGTGGGATGGGGTGGGTAGGTATCCCTTTGGATATTATGACCATCACGATTGCAGCAATTACGGTTGGCATCGGTGTGGATGACACCATTCACTATATTCACCGCTTTAAACATGAGTTGGCGAAAGATGGCGATTATGTTCAGTCCATGTATCGCTGTCATGGCAGCGTTGGTCTGGCGATGACCTACACATCATTGACCATCATCGTCGGCTTCTCCATTCTGGCGTTATCGAATTTTACACCGAGCATCTATTTTGGTTTGTTAACCAGTACCGCGATGTTCGCAGCGTTGCTTGGGGCGTTATTACTGTTGCCGCAACTGCTGCTGTTCTTTAAGCCTTTTGGAGCTGATCGTGGAGTGTCGTGAAGGTTGTGGTGCATGTTGCATTGCACCATCGATTAAAGCGCCCTACCTAGGTATGCCCGGTGGCAAAAAGGCCGGTGAACCCTGCGTTCATTTGGATGAGCAGATGCGGTGTTTGATTTTTGAAGACCCGCGTCGGCCAGTATGTTGTGCGGCGTTTCAGGCAGAAGAGTGGCTATGTAGTGACAGCCGTCACATTGCCTTGGAAAATATAACGGAACTTGAACAGGCAAGTAGCGGTCAAAGATCTTAAACACTGAGAGCGAAGTTGGTACTTACCTTTTGTTACAAAAAACAAACCGCTCAAAAACTACAATCATAGCCAATACAAAATTTAGCCGATCACACGCAAACTATAAATTTAATACTAGCGATAGCGAACGACCCAATAGATTGTAAATCAAGCACACAGTTCATCGAGACTGCTTTATCGATGGCGTTAATAACTAGAAAAACGTTTTGACGACGCGTTCACAGATACCCCATAACCAGAGCCATAAAGTGCAATCTCTGAGCCGCTTGTCAAAATTTAGCCTACAAACCGGCTAGTAAAGATTGAGTTTTAAATTAATGAATTGTTATATTGACGGTAATTAACACAATAATAATGTGTGGTTGTCGTCAATGAACACTGAATGTGCTTCATTATCCAGCTGATTCAGGCTGTTAGGCGCACCCAACTAATAGGATAACAATAATGACAGCGATTAAGAGCCAACGCACCGGAGAGAACAAAATTCGCCGTGCTTTAACACCTCAACGACTTATCATGGGCACACTCGCCTCATCTGCGATTCTGCTTGCCGGTTGTGGCGGCGGTGGTGGCGGTGGTGGCGGTAGCCTGCCAGATCAAATTACTATTGGTTACCCTGATGCAGGTCAAGCGGTAACTCGTGAAGCGAATGACAACTTCTCATTTACGCTGGATGCATCTGATGTGCGCTTGAGTGGAGTTACCTTGAACGGTGTGTCAGTGAGACACTTATTTGTCAAACAGAGTGATGACAGCTATCAGGCCAACTTTGCGGCGATTCGCGGCTTTTTGATCGACGGCGAAACCAACACTCTGCGTATTACGGCATCAAACTCTAGCCCTGATACCGTAAGCTTTACCGCAGATATCGCATCGCCGAATGTGATTATTACCAATGTATCAACGACAACCGGATTGCCTGAAGCTGACGGTAACCCGTCTGTTCAGGGCGTAACCCGTAAAACGGGTTTGCAGAGTGTGACCGTTGGAGGCAACAGTCCGCTTGTGACTGGTAACCAATTCAGTGGTCAAGTCGGTGTTCCTTCTGACCTGTCATCTGCAGCGACTGACGCTGATTACACTTTTACCGCTAGCTTCAATGACGGGAGTTCTTCTGAAACTGAAATGATTGCTCACGGCCGTCCGATTGCTAGCGCTCTGGCGTTACAAATCAATAACGGCGCTTACGGCCCGATTACTACTTGGTTGCAAGACTTGTTCATCGCTCAGCTGGGTGAAGGTGATAGCTCAGATTTAATTGATCCTATTACGGATAGTCAGTTGTGTGAAATTCTGTTGAACTCCAATGCTGCCGCTTGTAGCGTTACGTTCGATATTGTTGCCGATACTGTGAAGCCAGAGATTGAAGTTATGGCAGTGACCCCTGCCAGTGATGCATATGGTGTGGATCTGCAGCTGAAACTGACCTTCGACTTTGTTGCTGCTAACGTCGCCGTTTCACACGCGGATCGCACAGTCTCCACCTTGATGACATGGGATAGCAACGATCAAACGACTGACCCGATTGAAGTGACCTTAAACTTGCGCGCTCGCCAGGATGCCGCCGAGGGCGACAGCAGTGGTTATGTGGTTGGTGTCTATCTGCAAGATGTTCAGGGCAGTGACTCGATGGACTTCGATATCGGTAACCCAGCGATCACCAATACCAGCTGTATTGCAGTATCTACCAATTGTAATGACAGATCCGGTGCAGAAATATCTGATGCCATTGTTCGTGCAGGTTGGGTTACCGCCCGCCCGACAGTGAACGAGCAAGCGGTCGATCAATTCCGCACAGCCGTATCTGAAACCGTCAACGGCGATTGGGATGGTACTAGCCCGGTATTGCTTTCTGACTTCTCCCTGCCTGCTGGTGCTTCAGATCCGCGCCCAGTGAGTGAGGACTCTGATATCGAAGAAGTTGCGACTGTTTTGCCCGGTGATGTTAGTTTCGCCAACAACGGTAGCGGCAATAACAATGGTGCATTCTTGGCCATTGGTACTGGCACACACATCAGCAATGCTGCTACTAACGCGAGCAACCTGAATACGATTCTGGGTTCGCGCTTTAATCCTTCGACTTCTGGCTTCCTCAGTGAAACAGGTCGTTTAGGCAGTGATGGTAGCCTGATGGTGGCATTGTCAGAAAACTCACTGAATCAAGAATTGTCTCTGCGTTATGCAGCGAAAGAGTTTGACAATTTAGCTGCGATTCCAGGTACTGGCGCCGGTGGTATCACTGAGCTGCTGAACAAAGCCATTAATGATGCATCGCCAATACCGGTGGGTAATGTGGTGAAAGAGTCTCAGCTAAACATCGCTGTATCCAATGCGCCCTACGTGCAGCTAGAAACCGGTAATGATGTGCGCTTGGTAATGTCTGATGTGAAGTTGAACCTTCAAATCGATCTGGGCCAAGGCATGATCACGCTGGTTGATTCGGATTTGGACCTTGAAGCGGTACTTGGATTCTCAGTTGATGCAGATGGTCAGCCTGACTTTAATATCGAATCCAGTAATATTGGTGTCTCGGTATTGAACGTTGAAGCGAACAATGATGTTGAGATTAACGGTGTTCGCTTGGAAGGCAGCTTAGCCGATCAAGTAGAATCTGAAGTACGCAAAGCCCTGTTGGAAACCTTGCCTGAGCAAATTGATGATCAGCTGCAAGAGTTGGGTGATTTGATCCTACCTCGCCAAGCACCTTTCCTTGCGAATGTGGGTACCGATGCGCCAGCAGCTCTGACCAATACCTTGCCTAAGATCTTTGGTCTGAAGGTTGCGCAAGACGGTATCTCAGTTGAAGGCTCTCACTTGTTGTTGAAGGGTGAGCTGAAAGATGTCACCGAAGGTACCAACGATACGCTGGTTAGCATGTGCATCTACTCATCTGACGATGATCTTGATACCTGCCCATCACAACAACAATAGTGATAGTGAACCCGGTCAGAAAAACAGCAGTCTCTCTGGCCGGGTGTTTAGCTTTTCAGCAAAAACAGTTATATTAGCCCGCTGACTTCTATCCAATGTCTGTTCTCAGGCGATAATAATAACGAGAGGTGACCAGGCGAACATTTTTGTCGCACTGGTTTTGAAGGTACTTCATATGTCATTCAGCTCCAGACTGGGCGCTACATTCGCCTCCTGTGCCATCTTGGTATCTGTGACCGGCTGCCAGACCGAAGAACGACCTGGCCCTGTCCCTACTCAATTGAGTGTTACAGAACCTCTTCCCGCAGGTAACTCTGTTACTCTTCGAAATATCACAGACCGCATGGCATTTTTGTACGGTATCCGTGGGGCGCAAGATTTCGTAGGGGAGCGCAACCCATACGTGGTTGAAGATCGTTTTGATCTGTTATTGAATGGCGTTGATATCACTAATGCTGAACTGTATGGCATTTGTGGAACAGAACGTTACTGGAAGGGCGGCGATGATGTAGCTCACCCAGGCAACCAAACCGCGGATATGGACCCTGAAACGTGTTTCTCTGTTTTAAAACAGAATCAAGAAGCAGGGCTTCGACTGGTTGACGTTGATCGGCAATCTGCCCGAGGACCTTCTGGTTATCGTGTTAGCGGCACATCGACTAGCGGTACAATCATTTTTGAAGATCTTCAAGGGCTCTCATCAGCGATACGTGTTGGTGAAAATACACTGACAATGATCCCCAAAGGCAGCAGTGCAAGTGTTTCTGCACGTTTTTTCTATTTTGAAGACGCCCCGCGCCTTGCTGTTACTTGTACCTATCATGGCTTGGCAGTTAAACAGCCAGACCAACTTTGTAGTGATTTTTCTGCCCCTATTGAGAATCAACAATTTGCTATTCAGGCGAGGATTGTTGATGGCGCACCCATCGCCGGAGATGGTGTTGACGGTGTGACTGGGTTACCCCGTTATAAGATTACCTTTAAAGATCGCAATGGCGATGTGATTGATGCGCAAGTGCGTATTGATGACGATCGTGAAACCTTGCATGCACAGTTTCCATCCTACCCAAATGTTGATAGTGGTTTCACAAACAAGGTTGATATCTCCTATACCTTAACCGATGTACTGGGGCAAACACGCTCTGATGCGTTTTCGATTGTTGGCCGTCGTTACAATCCCGCAATTGGTTTGATGGTGAATCAGCCAGCGTTAGATTCTGTGCAGCCGTTGTTTAATCCGATGCTCGAAGAGGTGATTGAATTTGGGTTTTCACAGGTTTTCACGTCACCTCACCCTGTGGTTTTTGGCAGCGTAACCAATGAGCGCGCGGAAATTGGTGAGTTTATTAACGCTCCGCCTGTATTCAGTGCATCGATTCAAGGAATGATCAATGAAATGTGCCCGCAGGTGTTGCGTAACCTCCCTAGCAGCTCAGCGGCTGGTGCTCGAGGTTGTGCGTTGTATCTGAATCTAGAGTCGAATAACCAAACGGGTATCGATTTTGGCTTTGATAAAGTCGGTGGTGGTGCCAACGGTTATTTCGATATTCTGCTTCCAAAATTCAGCATTCGCATGGAGTTGGCAGGTTACGAACAAACACTGTCGGGAGCGCAGTATTTGGGTAGTTTTAATACCACAATTGACCTGAATGACGCGCTCTTGCGTGGCGTTTCCAAGTTGTCAGTTGATCCCACAAAACTGCTTGGTTTTGGTGATATTGAAGAATTCCGTTTTATGTTTTCAGATTCGATTGGCCAGTTTATTTCTGATCGCCTGTTTGATGGCAGCTATGTTCCACAGCTAAGAAATACACGTTGTGACAGTATTTGTGGCAGCTTTCCAGTAAATGATGCGAATGCCTTGGTTACGTTAGGTATTTTTACTGGGCAGGTTAACTTCTCGACCATCGTTGAAGACACTGCAAATACCGTACTGCCAGAAATTTTGCGCAGTTTTATTGATACCTTCCCGTTGATTGGAGATCTCAAAACTAGCTTGGATGACGATGGTGCCACACTAATCGTTGATGACAGTGACCCGAATCGTCGGGTACAGCGAACTTTGACGGCCACATTTGTCGGTACCAAAGATGTTGAAGGCATCAATCCGTTTATTGATGATCGTTCAGGCTTGTTCCGCATCGGCGGGGGGGTTGAATTAGTGGATGCTGCAGGCACACGCATCGGCACAGAGATTTTAGGGAGCCGATATATCAACCCCAATGGCTACCCGGATTTGTTTAACTTTGTGTTTACTAACAAAACCGATACTAAAGGGGTCACTGATCCGGAACCTCTGGATATGGTTGTCGGTATCAGTGCCAATATGATTAATCAATTTTTGGCGACACGCTTCAGCTCCGGATACTTCGATAACAACCCAATTGAATTTACGGTAGAAGAGAGTGCAGCGAGCCCGTTTGAACGTTTGGCGAATGCGATTTACCTGAATCTGCAGGGTATTAGTGTTGGCGATTCGATCAAAACAACGATCACTCCACTGAGCCCTCCGCAAGTGCGTTTTGTCGGTGGTAAAGAATCCAGTTTTCAGATCTCATGGGACTTGTTGTTCGGTTTGATTAAGGGCGGTATTACTGACCCAGCAGTTACTGCAGCAGCAAATCTTGAAGTAAGTGAAGCGCGTATTTTGATAGAACGTGGCACAGAAGTGATTCTGGATGCAACTGCGAACATTGATCTGGGCACCAATATCCATCATCAAGACGGTAAACCGTATTTGTTTGTTCGCACGCCTGAGCCACCGCGTACTGAAACTGAAGAGCCAACAGTTGTGGCTGATCAGCGTTTGCTGCTAGCAATTCAAGAGATTCATCAAATCTCACCGGCGACAGGATTCGACTTAACTACCGTCAAAAATAGCGACGGCGAAATTACTGATCGAGATGCGTATGGCGAAATGAAGGCGCAGGTAGGAGCACGTGTTCTAGCCGTCTATGAAGAGCAGCTATTTGACGATTCGGGCGCTGAAGTGCTGTTGAACGATCTTTTGACAGAGTTCTTGGTAGAAAAATCAGAAATTATCGATTTCTCGAGTCGTGGTGATGCGATCGAGTTTCCGAATCCGTCAAACCCGAGCGATACCGTGTCGATTCTTTACCAGCGCTTATTTTTGGGGCAGGATGCTGTTGAGATCTATCCCTACTTCCGTTGGTTTACCGTCGACGAATCGGGTGGTTGGTTGACCATGGGTATTGATGTAAAAGCTGAGCGTCATTCGACTCGTTTATGCCCTAACCCGGCGACACAGTTGTCGGTTTGCTATCAGGAATAATCACTACGTGTGAGGCGTTAGCCTCGATGAATTAAGAACGGGACTGCGATATGCCGTCCCGTTTTTTGTTTGTCACTGTTTGTCGTTAATGTTGAACCAGTAGTCACTAGGCGCAGGCTCTTGTGGGTATGGGCAATATGGGAGCCCGCTGCAGCACATAACTTCTTGTTCATGGTCGTTCGGTTTCGCTATCGATGTTTCCAGATCAATCAGGTTGACCGGTGCTAGAGCCGTAAAATGCTCAAAACACACTTGTGCGTTCATAGTGGGCCTCAATTGAAAGTTAACGCATTCCTTTTGTTTGACGCTTACCTGCGTGTATTACTGCAAGAGGTAGGGTTTAACCGACGAACGTTGCAGATATCTCAACATCGTAACGCTAAATTAACTGGCTCTGCCGCTGTGTATTTTCTAAACTTCCGGCTCGCATTGTTTAAGGAGTAAATATGGGGCGCGCGTTATCATCTCTCATCGATAATATTGATTTGGAAAAAATCGATATTAATATCTTCCGCGGGAAGACCATCGATGACGCTAGGGATTATGTCTACGGTGGCCAAGTGTTGGCTCAGGCCATTAATGCGGCGAGTCGTACGGTTGCACGACCGCTGGTATTGCACTCTTTGCACGCCTATTTGCTGCGTGAGGGTGATGAAGATTCACCGATCATTTATGAAGTTGATCGTATTCGTGATGGTCGTAGCTTTACGACGCGTCGGGTTGTTGCCATTCAGCATGGCCGCGCCATTTTTAATGTTAGTTTGTCGTATCAGTTGCCGGAAGAAGCGTTAGTTGAACATGGCTCTCCAATGCCAAAAGTGGTTGGTCCCGAAGATCTGATTAATGACGAAATTCTAGCGATGGAATTGTATGGCGAAGCGCGACAAAAAGCCTGGCCTGTTGAATATCGGCAAGTTGACCCAGTGAATCCGAATAATCCCGAAGTAAAGCCTGCTAATACCTGTGTTTGGTTTCGCTCGAACGGGGCTTTGGCTGACGATTACGCCATGCATCAGGAGCTGCTCGCATACGCATCCGATTATCTGTTGTTGCAAACTGCATTGCGCCCTCATGGAATGCATGCGGATGAAGCTGCGCTGCAGGTTGCATCGCTCGATCATTCTCTTTGGTTTCACCGACCGTTTCGCGTTGATGAGTGGTTGTTGTATGAGATTGAAAGCACTGCTGCTGCTGGCGCGCGCGCATTCTGTCGCGGTCGCGTATTTAACGTTGATGGCGACCTAGTTGCGTCTACTGCGCAGGAAGGTTTGATTCGGAATTCCCGCTAGCCGGTTATATGGCTAAGTGCGCACTGGGTGTTAAGGACATTTTGTCGTATTTGTGCCTATTGCCGCACTTCACTCGACTATTTAGGAGCTGCACATGCTTTTAGACGGTATCAAAACACGCACGGTTTTTTTTGATGAAAACCGGTCTTGCGTGCGAATGCTCGATCAAACCCGGCTGCCGTTTGCCATCGAGTGGCTGGATTTAAAATCCCCTATGGATGTGGTAACGGCGATTGCGTCGATGCAAGTGCGCGGTGCACCGGCTATTGGTGCCGTTGCAGCTTACGGTATGGCGCTGGCATGTGAGCAATCAGATAGCATTGAGAGCCTGAAGCAAACCGCTGAAACGCTCAAGGCTGCCCGGCCGACCGCGGTTAACCTCGCCTGGGCTGTTGATCGACAGCTCGGGGTGCTAGAGCGAGCGCCGGTTGCGCAGTGGCAAGCATTGGCTCTGGCTGAAGCGAACGCGATCTGCGATGAAGATGTTGCAGCCTGCGAGACAATTGGTGAATTTGGTGCCGATCTGATTGCGGCCATTGCACAGCGTAAGAATGGCCAAACGGTGAATATACTAACGCACTGCAATGCTGGCTGGTTGGCAACGGTTGACTGGGGTACCGCTTTAGCCCCGATCTATAAGGCTGCTGAGCGTGGCATTGACGTTCATGTATGGGTTGATGAGACTCGGCCACGTAACCAAGGCGCGTCGTTAACCGCCTTAGAATTGTCTGAGCAGGGTATCGCGCATACGTTGATTGCTGATAATAGCGGTGGCCATTTGATGCAGCATGGTAAGGTCGATTGTTGTATCGTCGGCACCGATCGAACCAGTGCTAATGGCGATGTGTGTAACAAAATTGGTACCTACCTGAAAGCACTGGCCGCCCATGATAATCACGTGCCTTTTTATGTCGCGCTGCCAACATCCACCATCGATTTCAGTATTCAGAGTGGCTTCGATACGCCAATTGAAGAACGCAGTGAAGATGAAGTGCTTTATGTGAATGGGCTGACTGATGAGGGCGATATTGCTCGAGTGCGCATAGCGCCATCGTCGACGCCGGCAGCAAACCCTGCATTTGATGTTACGCCGGCGCGCTTAGTGTCGGGATTGATCACTGAAAAGGGGGTCGTCGACGCAACTCGGACGGCTCTGACAGGGCTGCAGAATCAATACCACCGGGTAGATCAGTAGCGAATTGATAAGCCTAGGGATTCACTCACGGGAAAATGGATGAATACAGAGCAACTCAACATCGCCGTTAGCGTTATTGAAGCGGCCAAGGCGCTACATACTGACGGCTTAACGTGTGCGAATTCCGGTAATGTTAGTGCTCGGTTCGGCGAAGGGCTGTTAATAACCCCGAGCGGTGTGCCTTACGAGCAGTTATCCCCGTCAGATATTGTCTGGCTGGATCTTGATGGTCGACCTAGGCCGGGTTCGCTCGCGCCATCGAGTGAATGGCATTTCCATTGCCGTATTTACCGCGATAAACCCGATGTTCATGGGATTGTGCATGCACATTCGCCAGCAGCAACAGCGTTTTCGGTAACTCGCCAGCCGTTGCCGTCGTTCCATTATATGGTTGCGTTATGCCGCGAGAAAAATTCCCCGCCTTTTCATATTCCGTGCTGTGATTATCAAACATTTGGCACTGAGGCGCTGTCGGATGCCGTTGCCGCTTCATTGCAGGGGTATCAAGCCTGCTTGATGGCAAACCACGGAATGATTGCAACGGGGCAAACCCTTAGCAGTGCTTATCGGCTGGCGTTAGAGGTTGAAAACCTATGTGAGCAGTATGCACGTGCTGTTTCGCTGAATATGCCGTTGATGATGCTAACCGACGACGATATGTCGGCAGCTTTCGACGCTTTCGCTCAATACGGCCAAAAAACCTCCAACACGTAAATTCTGCAGGGTAAAACTGTTAAATCCTGCGGGCTTCCTGTAAATCCTGATTTATTTTGTGGCTGACGTGTTGTAGGCTTTCGTGATGCTTTTTACAGGATGTATCTGAGCGTTTCAGATAGCGTCGAATAACAGAAAAACAATAAGGTAATACGATGGCAATCAAGTCGGCAATCATCGTTGATGACTCTAAGCTTGCGCGCGTAACGTTACGCAAAAAGCTTGGTAAGCACGGGGTTGAAGCAGATATGGCTGAGTCAGCGACTCAGGCCTTCGAACTGATGCAAAATAAAGCCTACGATATCGTTTTTATGGATCATCTGATGCCAGAGATCGATGGTTTTGAGGCCACACAGCAACTGCGTTCGAAGTCTGAATACGCGGGTCTGCCCATCATTATGTGTACGGGTAAAGAACATGAAGGCTACCTTCAAGAGGCCCAGGAAATCGGTGCAAATTACACGCTAACTAAGCCGCCGACGGAAGAAACACTTGAAGCTATTTTGGCGATGGACTTTACACCGGAAACCGTCGTTGAAGATATGAGCTTTGCTGATATCAGCGCCGAGCTGGATGCGTTTGATAGCGGTGCGGAAACCGGCCTTGATGCCGCGGATGTTGTTGCTGAAGATGCCGTCGAACATGTGCTTGAAACGCCGACTGAATCCCCCGTAGTTGATTTGCCCCTGCCGACGGCAGAAGTCAGTACTGACACCCTTGCTGTGCCTGAGACAGATTTCGATGATGATGTTTTAATCAGTGACGATCTGCCGTTGCCCGATTTGGCTGAAAGCGATCCGGTGGGTGGTGATTTTGTTGATCCAGCGCTGACTGTTTCCGAGCCCTCCGAAGCTGAATTTGAGTTGTCTATGGAGCTTGATGGCGACTTTGAGGGTGTTCAAGACGATAACGTTGAGGAAGTGATTCCTGCGGCGCCGGCACTAGAAATTGAAACTGCGGCAATGGTAGAAGATGCCGTGGATGTTGATCTGGATATCGCCAGTGAAACATTGCAGCAATCATTGGTTGATGATTCGGTCGTGCCTGAGGCGACAACTGCGTCGTTTGATGAAAACTTGGCGGCTCAGCTCCGTATTGATATTCAAGAAACATTATCGGCGGAGCTTAACCAACAGCTTGCGGATATTCGTCGTGAAGTACGCTCGCAATTGGCCAACGTGTCTGCGCCTGAGCCTGCGGATATGGGCGATGTTGCAGCCGTAGTGCAGTCACAACTGCAGCAAAGCCTGCCTGCATTGGCGGATACTTTGGCAAATGATGTCGCGGGCCGTGTCAGTGAGCATGTTATCGCGCAAGTTGAAGAGCAAATCGACGGAAAAATTAACAACAACCTTGGTGAGAAAGTCACGCAGGCGTTGGCGGAGAATCCCGCTGCAGGCGCATCGAGTGATCAGGGAATGTCGACCGAAGACATCGATACTTTGGTGAAATCTCGCGTCAACGCTCAGATTGACCAGAAGCTCAAGCGTGTAGAGCAAGACGTTGCTGCGTTGAAAGAACAGCAGCAGCTATCCAGCGCATCGATGGAAGGTTTGATTAACGAAGCGGTAGCAGAAACCGATGGCCCTCGTCCTGACGGTGATAGTACTGCCAGCGTGAGCGATGATGCTTTGCAAGTGTTGGAGAATCGACTGGATGTGGTGGAGGCCGAATCTGGTGGCTCTTCGTTGCCAGCGACCTTGTCTGCCATTGCCTTGATTGTTGCGGCCGCAGCTGCAGCCGTGGCTGCATTACCTTTCTTGCCTGTTTGATTCTGTCGTTGCATTCCGTCTGACGGATGGACGCCCCCCGACATAGCAGAGCAGCACGGCCAACCTCAGTTTGCTTGTGCTGCTCCTTGCTCGCGTTTTCAGTGCTGTTCTGGCACTGATTATTATTCTGTGGTTATGGTAAACTTGCCAGCTTTACTCCTATGCGAGTCAGGTGCTCTCACGCCAGTGCGGTGTGTGCTACCCGTCTCAAGCATCCCAGTATGCAGAAATAGGCAGAAGTAGGCAGAAGTAAGGTTTTATTGAATGGATATTGCAGCATACATGCAAGAGGTAGGTCGTAACGCTCGAAATGCGTCTCGACAGATTGCCATTGCCGATAGCGGACAAAAAAACAGCGCGTTACTGGCGATGGCTGATGCATTGGATAATGCACGCGAGATGCTGATTGCTGCGAACCGCAAAGATTTAAAAAACGGTGAAGAGAAAGGGCTGGATGCTGCCTTGCTGGATCGATTGTCGGTCACCGATGCGGGCATCGACAAAATGATCGAAGGCCTAAAGCAGGTTGCCGGTTTAGCGGATCCTGTCGGTGAGATATCCGATCTTAAATATCGTCCGACCGGAATTCAGGTCGGCATGATGCGAGTGCCCTTGGGCGTTATCGGCATCATCTACGAATCACGTCCTAATGTGACGGTTGAAGCCGCAAGCTTATGCCTAAAATCCGGCAATGCTGCGGTATTACGTGGTGGCTCGGAAGCGATTCACTCTAACCAGGCGATTGCTGCCTGTGTTAAACAGGGATTGAAAGACGCAGGCCTTGATGAAGCCGCAGTGCAGATTATCGAAACCACTGATCGCGAAGCAGTTGGTCAGATGATTACCATGCCTGAATATGTTGATGTCATCGTGCCGCGTGGCGGTAAGGGGTTGATCGAGCGTATCAGCCGTGATGCGCGTGTCCCGGTGATTAAGCACTTAGATGGCATCTGTCATGTCTATATTGATGATGATGCGGATGCCGACAAGGCGCTAAGAGTCGCCGTCAATGCAAAAACCCAACGTTATGGTACCTGCAATACCATGGAGACGCTGTTGATTGCTGAATCACGTGCGGCTGAACTGTTACCTGCCTTGGCCAAGGCCTATCAGGATAAGGGTGTAGAATTACGCGGTTGTGAAAAGACAGCAGCGATTATTACCGATGTTATCGCCGCGACCGAAGACGATTGGCAAACCGAATATCTGGCCCCAATCTTGTCTATCAAGGTTGTTGAAGACATGCAGGCTGCAATTGTTCATATTAATACCTACAGCTCTCAGCATACGGAATCCATTATTACTGAGAATTACACCAAGTCGCGCGAATTTTTGCGTGCGGTTGATTCCAGCTCTGTGATGGTGAATGCATCCACCCGTTTTGCGGATGGATTCGAATATGGTTTGGGTGCTGAAATCGGCATCTCAACGGATAAACTGCATGCTCGTGGGCCTGTTGGTTTAAACGGATTAACATCGCAAAAATACATCGTATTAGGTGATGGCCATATCCGTGAGTAATCCCATTGCCTACGTCGGTGGTACGTTTAACCCGGTGCACTTTGGTCACTTGAGAGTGGCTACTGAATTGGGTGAAGCGCTCGGCGTTGCGCAAGTGATGTTAATGCCGTGTTTTCAGCCAGTTCATCGGCAGGAACCAGGTGTTACCGCCGATCAGCGTTTGGCGATGTTGCGGTTGGCCATTGCTGATGATAATCAACTGGATGCCGATGCCCGTGAGATCGAACGTGGCGGTGCGAGTTATACGGTTGATTCATTGCGCAGTATTCGTGCGGAACAGGGTACTGAAAGCGCGATCTATTTTGCTATGGGCGCGGACGCTTTTAATCGGCTGCAGAGCTGGAAAGATTGGCAGCAATTGTTTGACCTGGCCAATGTGGTGGTGATGCATCGCCCGGGGTCAGTGATTGATTGGCAGTGTGATTTTTTGCGTTCACGTGTCAAAGCACTGGACGGCATTCATCAAACAGCCGGTGATTTATTTGAGCTGGAAGTCTCAGCGTTGGATATTTCATCTACGGACATCCGGCAACGGGCCAGGAAGGGACGATCCATCGATTATTTGCTGCCACCGAGCGTGGTTAAGCACATTCAGAATCATCAACTTTATCGATAAACTCTATGAATCTTGAACAACTCGAATCCTTGGTGATTCAAGCGTTAGAAGACCTTAAAGGCAAAGACATCAAAGTACTTGATGTCGCCGCTCTGACCAGCATGACCGACAAAATGGTTATCGTCTCGGGAACCTCTAACCGCCATGTCAAAGCGTTGGCAAACAATATTGTTATGGACGCCAAAAAAGCCGGCACTCAGCCAGTGGGTGTTGAAGGTGACGATGTAGGTGAATGGGTGCTGGTCGACTTGGGTGACCTGCTGATTCACGTAATGTTGCCGGAAATACGCGGTTTCTATGACATTGAGCGCCTATGGTCACAGCCGGCTTTCGATGACGAAAGCGAGGCCTGATAGCTGCGATGCGAGTCAGGCTCATTGCAGTTGGTCAAAAGATGCCAGGTTGGGTAACTCAGGCATATACTGATTATGCCAAGCGTATTAACGGTGATGTTCAACTGAGTTTGGTTGAGCTGCCGATGCAAAAACGCGGCAAAAACGTTAATACTGAGCAATTGGCAGAAAAGGAAGGCAAAACTATTCTGGATGCGATTGCACCACAGGAACGTGTAGTCGCGTTAGATGTGCTGGGGAAACCGATCTCCACACCGGATTTAGCCGATAATATAAAACAATGGCAAATGGATGGGCGTAACGTGGCAATAATTATTGGTGGGCCAGATGGCCTCAGTCAGGCTGTGCTGCAGCGGGCAGATCAAAAAATATCCTTATCCAAACTGACTTTGCCCCATCCAATGGTACGTGTATTGGTCGCTGAGCAGCTCTATCGCGCTTGGTCGATTAATCACGGACACCCCTACCACCGATAGTAATGACATTGAGTCAGCAGAGTTATCACTATGCGGTATGACGCACTCAGAGACAGCGCGAAAGAACACCGGGTTATTCACCTGCGTATTTTTGTTGCGCTGTTTTTTGTGGTTGCCTTGATAGCGATACTGGTTTATCGCTATCACCATCTACAGATCAACCAACACGAAATCTATCACACCAAATCGCAATCTAACCGTGTTCATCTTCAGCGTGTCCCACCTTCTCGCGGCCTGATATACGATCGTAATGGCCGTTTATTGGCAGAAAACCAACCCAGCTTTACCATGGCGCTGGTACGAGATCGTATTAATGACACCGATGCTGTATTTGCCGAGCTGAAGCGCTTGGCGTTGATTGACGATGATGACATCGAGCGCTTTAAGAAACGTGAAGAGCGTTACCGGATTTTTGAGTCAGTACCGTTACGCTTTAACTTAACCGATGAGCAAATTGCAACGGTTGCTGCAAACCGCGTGCGCTTGGAGGGTGTTGAGGTGAATGCTGACTTGGTGCGATATTACCCGGAAGGCGAATTCTTTGTGCATATGCTGGGGTATGTCGGCCGTATTAATGAGCGAGAACTAAAAAGTCTGGATGTTGAAAACTATGCCGGTACCAACCATATCGGCAAGATTGGCGTAGAAAAATTTTACGAAGACGTACTGCATGGCACAACCGGTTACGAAAATGTAGAAACTAACGCGCAAGGGCGCGTTTTACGTGTGTTAGAGCGTGTGGATCCGGTACCCGGTAAGAATATCCGGTTGCATATGGACCTAGACTTGCAAAAGGTTGCTTATAAAGCACTGGGAAGTTTTCGTGGTGCTATCGTTGCTATCGATACGCATACCGGTGGTGTGCTGGCGGCGGTCAGTACGCCGTCGTATAACCCGAATCTGTTTGTTAATGGCATTAGTTTTAAAGATTACAATGCGCTACGTGACGACTTGGATTTGCCACTGTATAACCGGGTAATTCAGGCGCAGTACCCTCCTGGTTCGACAACGAAACCGGTGATTAGCTTTGCCGGGCTGGAGACGGAGTCAGTTACTATTAATAGCCGAGTCAAAGACCCCGGCTGGTTTCAGTTACCCAACGATAAACGTCGTTATCGCGACTGGAAACGCCAGGGGCATGGCGATACCGTTGGGTTTCATGAAGCTCTAGAGCAGTCTTGTGATGTGTATTTCTACGACTTGGCGTTTAAACTCGGTATCCGCAATATCTACGAATACTATGATCTTTTTGGCTTGGGTAAGCGCACCGGTATTGATGTGCCAAACGAGCGAAAAGGCATTAACCCGTCACCTGATTGGAAACGCGGGCAAGGCCGAGGGCGATGGTTTACCGGTGACAGTCTGAACCTCGGGATTGGGCAGGGGTTTTTATTAGCAACACCGATGCAGTTGGCATACATGACGTCGATTCTGGCGAATCAAGGTGAGCGTATAATGCCGCGTATGGTGTCGCATGTTGAAAACATACCCTTACCCAAAGAAGCTTTGCCACCCATCGAAGCCAATAAATCCGCTCATTGGAATTATGTACGTGAAGGGCTTGAAAGCGTGATTCACGGGCGTAAAGGTACCGCGAGACGTTTACGGAATAATATCGATTATCGTATTGCTGGAAAATCCGGTACGGCCCAGGTGGTTGGTATTGCTCAAGGTGAGCGATATGATGCGAAAGCCCTGCAAGAACGCCAGCGCGATCACGCACTTTTTGTTGCCTATGCACCTGCTCGAAAGCCCGATATTGCCGTCGCCGTGATGGTTGAAAATGGCGAAGGTGGTAGTTCCGTCGCCGGGCCGATGGCAAAGCAGGTGATCGATGCCTGGATAAAAACATTGGCACGTGAAAAACAGAAAAAAGCCCAAGCGTTAGAAGCGCTGAAGGCAGAGAAAGAGGCAGTAACGTCTCATCAAAGACCTATTCCGTTAGAAACGACAATACAAAACTTACAAACCACTGAAGACCAGGATGGGGTGAATGGTTGACTCAAAGGATTATGTCCGCCAGATAGACAGCGAAGGTTTTGCGCGTCGGCGCAATTTCTGGGGCAGCATACACCTTGACCCCTGGATGCTCATGCTGTTGTTGACCCTGTTTATTAGTGGTCTGTTTGTTCTTTACAGTGCCAGCGATGAGGGTTTGATGGCGGTGAAGCGGCAAATTCGATTTTTTGCTGTTGGCTTGGTCGTTATGGTGATTGTGGCGAATGTTCCTATGCTTTTTTATCGCCGTGTTGCCCCTGTCATATATTTAGTTGGGCTAGTACTGTTGGTGCTCGTCATCATCATGGGTACTGGAGCGAAAGGCGCCCAGCGCTGGTTGGCTATCCCAGGAGTTATCCGTTTTCAGCCGTCGGAAATTCTCAAACTGGTAATGCCACTGACGGTTGCCTGGTACTTGAGTGTCAGAGCGCTACCGCCAAAACCCAAATACGTTTTTGCCGTCATGGCAATTGTGTTTGTTCCAACTCTTCTGATTGCCGCGCAACCGGATCTCGGCACGTCGATTCTGGTCGCCTCCTCAGGCATCTTCGTTTTATTGCTAGCCGGGCTGAGTTTCTGGTATTTGCTGGGCGGGGCCGCAGTTCTCGCTGCCGCTGCTTATCCGATGTGGCATTTCGGTTTACGTGAATATCAGCGCGGCCGGATTCTGACGCTATTGGATCCGGAAAGGGACAAATTTGGCGCTGGCTGGAATATTATTCAATCTAAAACGGCGATTGGGTCTGGTGGGTTGCACGGTAAAGGCTGGTTTGAAGGAACACAGTCCCAACTTAATTTCTTGCCCGAGAGCCATACCGATTTTATTATCGCTGTATTGGCTGAAGAGTTTGGCTTTATCGGCGTAATGTTGTTGTTAGGTCTTTACCTGGCAATTGTTGCCCGAGGGATGGTTATTGCTTGGACGGCCACAACCAACTTTAACAAGTTGGTTGCAGGTAGTGTGACATTAACCTTCTTTGTCTACATATTTGTCAATATGGGCATGGTCTCAGGTTTGCTTCCCGTGGTGGGGGTGCCATTACCGCTGGTCAGTCGAGGGGGCACTTCAATCGTGACATTGATGGCCGGATTTGGTTTGATAATGGCAGCAGCAACAGACAAACAGCAATTTGCTAAATAAATGTGTGTCGGCCTGATTATGCGTTTTAGTCATTCGTTGAATGGTTGGCTGTTATTCAGCCAGAATTTGCATAGACGCATTTGCCCTTTTACCCAATAATTCGGTCTCTGCCGCTGCGCTATTCCCCGATTTTTCGCCGGGGTTAAAGTATGCCTATTCGGCGTTTTTATAAGATTTACAGATAACGATAAGCCGGTACCGGAAGGACAACGGATGAGTAATAACCAAACACCTGAATACCAATCTCGTTTTGACTGTCGCAATACATCAAGCCTCTTTCATTATTTGCATGTATTCACAGCCGTATTTTCAGCTTTCTTGGCGTTGTGTTTGTCCACGAATGTGGCGGCCGAGGATTATAAGAACCGAGAGGATGTGAAGACATTCGCCCGCGAATTCGCTAAAGAACACCAGAAAAACGAAGCAGACGTACTGATTCTTCTTGAGCAAGGCAGTCGCAAGCAATCAATTTTGGATGCTATTTCACGACCTGCTGAACGTGTGCTGAATTGGGGTGGCTATCGCAATATCTTTCTTGAGCCGAACCGTATCAAACAGGGTGTCGCTTTTTGGAAAGAACACGAAACGTTGATCAACGAAGTGAGTAAAAAGTACGAGGTTTCTCCGGAGATCATCGTAGCGATATTAGGTGTAGAAACCCGTTACGGGCGTTTAACCGGTGGTTATCGTGTACTGGATGCATTGATGACGTTGGGTTTTGACTACCCGCCGCGCGCCAAGTTTTTCCGTGGGCAGCTAGAGCAGTTTATTTTGTTGGCGGATGAGCAAAATCTCAAAGCGACTGATCTAAAAGGTTCTTACGCTGGAGCGATGGGCTATGGTCAATTTATTCCGGGTAGCTACCGCGCCTATGCCGTTGATCACGATGGTGATAACGTTGCTGATATATGGGGTAATCCTGCTGATGCAATCGCCTCAGTGGCGAACTATTTCAAACGTCATCGCTGGCAATATGGTGAGTTGGTTGCCGTTCCCCTGCTTGACCAAACGATCGCGCCTGATTTGATTTCGAAATCACCTAAGCCAGACCGTTCGGTGGGGGATTTGCGTGAAGCCGGTGTTGCTGTGCCCGCTGCGCTGGACAATGCCGCCCGAGTGACTCTGCTCGCCTTCGAAACTGACGATGGTCTAGAATACTGGCTGGGTTTTGATAACTTTTATGTAATTACCCGTTATAACCACAGTCGTCTTTACGCAATGGCGGCGCATCAGCTTGCGGAAATCCTTCGTGCGCAGATGACCGTTAAAGAGTAACGACTGCTGTAATGCTAAAACTGCCACTATGAATGAGTGAGTGGCAGTGAAATTGCGCGCTGATATCAATTTGCTGACAATAAAAAGTGCCGAGTGCAAAACTTAAAACATGAGTGTTTTCCAAAAATTACCATCAAGTCTGTCTTTCGTTACGATCGTAAGTCTGATGACGGCTTGTTCTGGCACGCCGGATAAACCGCCGGTATCCAAATCTGATCAATATCAGCTTAATCGTTATTCGATTAGTCAAGACAGACAGCCGCTAGACTTTCCCAAACCGCATGAGATCAAAGATGCGACGCCTCGAGCTGAAGAGCGTAAGCGGGCCGGTAATTATTCACCGTATACGGTTTTTGGTAAAACCTACCGAGTGATGGACGACAGTCGTGATTTCAAACAGTCTGGAAAAGCGTCTTGGTACGGGCTGAAGTTTCATGGGCATAAAACCTCCAATGGTGAGATTTATAGCATTTATGAGATGACAGCAGCGCACAAAACATTACCAATCCCCTCATATGTGCAAGTCACCAATCTGGCCAATAACCGCTCTTGTATCGTTCGGGTTAATGATCGCGGGCCGTTTCATGATGGCCGTATTATCGATCTATCTTATGCTGCTGCGACCAAGCTTGGGTATGCAGGTATGGGAACGACAGACGTTAAAATAGAGGTTATAGACCCCGACGAATGGATCGCGGCGCAAGCGCGTCAGCAGCAATCGCAAGAAAAATCGAGCGGTGGCGTTACCCCGGCAATGGAGGTTTATTTGCAAGTTGGCGCATACTCGCAGCTCAATATAGCAACGGCCACTTATCAGCGTCTGTATGCTGAATATAACTTTCCGGTTATTTTAAAAACTGGGCAGGGTAGCGGTGATTTCCATCGAATCCATATTGGCCCGGTCGCTGAAGCTGATGTCGCCGGTATTCAGGATAAACTCGTGGCGTCGGGCATGCCTAAGCCGGTGCGTGTGCGCACTACACCATAATAAGTTTGCTGTTTTATGCGTTGGCATTGTTATGGCAATGCCGTTGGCCGAGTGTCTTGATGGGATAGTCGGCCGCTCTCTAGAGCTTTACCTTGAAACTTGCTAGGATACCGGCCGTTTTGTCATTGTTGTTCGAGCGGCGGACCGCATGGCAAGATTAATAAAAACATATCGACAGAGTGACAGCATTCAACTGGAGTAATGTTGTTACGTCGCTGGAAAACAGAGTTTTTATATGTCTGCGCAACGGAAAATACTTTACCTTTTTGTTCTTTTGATTTGGTTCCCAGCGGCAGTTGCTGCCCCGGCGCTAATACCTGCTCCGCCAGCCATAGCGGCAAAAGGCTATCTGTTAATGGATGCCAACAGCGGTACTGTGTTGGTTGAAAAAAATGCTGACGAGCGCCTTGAACCGGCCAGTTTGACCAAGATGATGACGTCATATGTGGCTGACTATGAGTTGGCTCAAGGCAACATCGCTCTGGACGATATTACGACTGTCAGCAAGAATGCCTGGGCTAAGAACTTTCCGGGGTCATCGCTGATGTTTTTGGAAGTTGGCAAAAAAGTCAGCGTCGAAAACTTGTTGAAAGGCGTTATTATTTCATCAGGTAACGATGCAACCGTTGCTCTGGCTGAGCATATTGCTGGTAGCACATCGGCCTTTACCGATATTATGAATCAGCATGCCGAGCTTCTTGGCATGTTCGACACCCAGTTTCGAAACCCCCATGGATTACCTAAAGAAGGCCATTACACCACCGCGCGTGATATGGCGACGTTGGGGCGTGCCATCATTCGTGATTTCCCAGCGCAATACGGTTACTACTCTCAAAAGTCCTATACCTTCAACGGTATCAAACAGCTGAATCGCAACAAGTTACTGTGGCGTGATGACAGTGTTGATGGTCTGAAAACTGGGCATACCAGCCGCGCTGGATATTGCTTGGTGGCTTCTGCCAAAAAAGATGACATGCGTTTGATCGCAGTTGTTATGGGCGCGAAGTCGGAAGAATCACGCGCACGTGAAGCCCAAAAATTACTGTCGTACGGTTTTCGCTATTACAAAACGCTGAAGCTTTATGACGAAGGCGAGATGGTTCAAAAGGTAAAGGTTTGGGCCGGCGATAAAGAAGAGCTCGCACTCGTAACCGAAGACGATGTCTACATTACCGTGCCGCGTGCTCAAAAGGATGATGTTGATGCGCGAATGGAGATTGATCAGTTTATTGAAGCACCTGTTGAGGCGGGTAAAACCTATGGTGAACTGGTCATTGGTGTTGGTGAAGACGAACCTTTGATGAAGGTGCCGTTAGTCGCAAGCTCTACCGTTGAAAGTGGCGGTTTTGTGCAAGTTATTTGGGATAAAATCCAATTGTTTTTCTATCAAATGCTGGAGGGTTAAATGGCTAAGCCGGTCACTAAAGAGCCCCCTAAAATTGAATTTCCGTGCCGATATTCCATCCGTGTTTTGGGAGAAGGCCATGATCAGTTTATCGATCGTGTTGTAGAAATTATCCAAGGGCATGCTCCAGAGCTCGAACGTGAGCACGCCAAAGCTAAAAACAGCAGCAAGGGCACCTGGTTGAGTGTTCACGTTGTGATTAATGCCACCGGTGAAGAACAGCTGGCAGCGATTCATACGTCACTAAAAGCATACTCTTCCGTCAAAATGGTTCTTTGATGACTCAAACCTCCGGTGATCAGCAGGGGGACCATCAGGATCTCTTGCTGGTTCGCCACCTCACAGACCCTTCTTATGAAACCTGTTGGCATGCCATGCAGGGTTTCACCAATAATCGCGATATTGATACCCCCGACGAATGTTGGCTGGTTGAGCATTCGCCTGTCTTCACGCTGGGCCAGGCGGGTAAACCTGAGCATATCCTGATTCGTAAAGATGTGCCGATTGTACAAACAGATCGAGGTGGGCAGGTGACATATCACGGACCTGGCCAGTTGATGATGTATTGGCTGGTGGATATCAAGCGCCGTGGCGTTGGTGTGCGAGATTTTGTATCCATTATGGAGCAATCGGTTATCGAGCTTTTGTTGCGTTTCAATATCGAAGCACATCTGAAAGACGGCGCGCCGGGTGTGTATGTTAATGGCGCAAAAATATCGGCACTTGGGTTACGTGTGCGTCGAGGGCGAACCTATCACGGGTTAGCTCTGAATGTAGATATGGATCTGACACCCTTTGAGTGGATAAACCCCTGTGGCTATGCGGGATTGGAAACCTGCAACATGCGTCAATTGACTGACCTACCGTTGAAAATGCCATTGATAGAATCACAATTACTTGAGATTTTTGCCCAGCGGTTATCATATGACACGGTTAAACAGGTATCGTAATTCCTCATCAAATAAGGCTGTCGTCGAATTTTTTCTGTGAATCCGCTACACTGTGGATCTTTCTCACTCCCTGTTCTGTAAGTCATCATGTCCGATACTTCAAAGCCTGCCGTTAAAAAAGTCGTTCCCGGAGAAAAACTCCGCGGTGCTGATAAAGTTTCACGTATCCCCGTTAAAGTGATTCCCACCACGGAACTGCCGAAAAAACCCGATTGGATTCGGGTAAAGATGCCTATTTCACCGGAAGTCACCCGTATTAAAAATTTACTGCGCAAGGGCAAGTTAGCTAGCGTATGTGAAGAAGCACAGTGCCCCAACCTTGGTGAATGCTTTAGTTCGGGCACGGCAACGTTCATGATTATGGGCGAAATATGTACCCGCCGTTGTCCTTTTTGTGATGTTGCCCACGGGCGCCCGTTACCTCTCGATGAGAATGAGCCGCGTGAGCTGGCCGAAGCGATTGCAGAAATGGCGCTCAAATATGTTGTTGTAACATCCGTTGACCGTGATGATTTACGCGATGGTGGTGCTGGACACTTTGCTGCATGTATCCAGGAAATGCGCAGTCGTATGCCTGCCTTGTACATTGAAGTACTTGTGCCGGATTTTCGTGGTCGCATGGATGTTGCATTGGATATTCTTGCTGAAGACGCCCCGGATGTGTTCAACCATAATCTAGAATCAGTGCCTTCGCTGTATCGTAAAATTCGACCCGGGTCGGATTACCAATGGTCATTGGATTTACTGAAAAAATACAAAGAACGCCGCCCGGATGTGTTGACCAAATCAGGTTTGATGCTTGGTTTAGGCGAGACGAAAGACGAAATTATTCAGGTCATGAAGGACATGCGTGCCCACGATATCGATATGATTACACTTGGGCAATATTTGCAGCCAAGCCGCAATCATTTGCCGGTTGACCGTTTCGTGCATCCCGATGAGTTTGATGAATTGGGTCGAATCGCAGAAGATTTAGGCTTTAAATCGGTTGCCTCAGGGCCGCTGGTTCGCTCGTCCTATCATGCCGATAAGCAGGTGGATGCCAGCTTGTTGAAACAACGATAGGCGATCTTTTTACCGACATAAAAAATACTGCTGATAGCTGAATACAAGGACGAATACAGAATGCAGACGTTTCTTTGGCACGACTACGAAACTTGGGGCGTAAACCCGGTTTATGACCGCCCCTGCCAATTTGCCGCAATACGCACGGATGAAAATCTGAATCCGGTTGGCGAACCGGTGATGATTTATGCCAAGCCCGGGTCTGATTACCTGCCGCATCCCCAAGCGGCATTGGTTACCGGTATTTCGCCCCAGCACGCAGATGCAAATGGCGTGTGTGAAGCGGCGTTTATCAGCCAAATTCACGATTTGATGATGCAACCGCAAACCTGCAGTGTGGGCTACAACAGCCTGCGTTTTGATGATGAAGTCACCCGTCATACCCTCTATCGAAATCTCCATGATGCATATGAACGTGAATACAAAAACGGCAATTCGCGCTGGGATCTCATCGATGTTGTGCGCCTATGTGCGGTAACGCGGCCGGACGGTATTAACTGGCCGACGGATGAAAACGGTTTGCCCAGTTTTCGACTCGAAGCGTTGACGGCCGCCAATGGCATCGAACAACAAGGTGCACATGATGCGCTAGTTGATGTGCGAGCAACCATTGATGTTGCGCGTCTGATTCGCGACAAACAGCCGAAGTTGTTCGAATACGCATTGTCGATGCGCGATAAAATGACTGTGAGTCAGTTATTGAGCGTCGGTAGTTTTAAGCCCATTTTCCATATTTCAGGCATGTTTGGCTCTGCTAATGCCTGTGCATCGGTCGTTGTGCCGATAGCGATGCACCCGACGAATAAGAATGAAGTGATTTGTTTCGATTTACGAGAAGACCCAACGCCGTTTATGACCTTGGATGCAGAAACATTGCGAGAGCGTTTATTTAGCTCTAATGCCGACCTGCAAGCACTGGCGGAGCAGGTGGGTGTTGAATCGTTGGCACGCTTCCCGATCAAGAATATCCATATCAACAAGTGCCCGATGGTGGCAGGTGTTGGGTTACTAAAAGATGAAAGTGTTTGTCGTCGAGCCAACCTGGATCCGGCGCAAATTATGCAGAATTTGCAGCGTGTGCGAAATTGGGGTGAATTGCCGGCGTTATTAAAACAGCTATATGTGGGGCGCACGTTTGAAACGCCTTCAGACCCCGATGCCATGCTGTATGGTGGCGGATTCTTTTCTTACAACGACAAAAACCAATTAGCGCAACTACGTGCGCTCCCTCCTGAAGAGCTGGCTGAGCAGTCGTCGGTGTTTGATGATGCACGATTACCGGAAATGGTATTTCGCTATCGCGCACGTAATTACCCGCAAACGTTATCTGCTGATGAAAGAGCGCAGTGGCAGGAGTATTGCGCCGCAGTATTGGATAAGCCGGGTACGGATAAGCGTTTGAGTTACGACGTTTTTGACTCTGCATTGGCCGAAGCCGCTGATACAGAGCAAGGTGCCGCGCAGCGGGCTTTGCTGGATGCGTTAGCCGCTTGGAGGCAACAATTGCAACATACAAACTCGGTATTGGATGAACCTATTCAGTAAACTACGGTCATACAGTACAAAGGATTGTAAAAATTATCCGAAAACGATAAAAACGATTGCCCGAAATCTATCACCTACGTTCTATGAAGTATCTTGATCCTCACGGTGAATAGCGTGTCGACTGTCTTTATCGCTTACATCTGCGTTATTAGCCTAGTTGGGCTCATTTCACAGGTTATGGATAATCCTTTATACTCCGGTGCCTTTTAAAATAATTAACATAATGAACGCCCTACGAGGTCGCCCATTCATGAATAAAAAAATCGTAAATTCGCTGCTAGCGGGATCTTTGGCACTTGGCCTGATTGCTTGCAGTAACGATGACAACGTTAACGGTGACGGTTTCGCCACCTTCTTTCATAGTGTTCCAGATGCTGGCTTGTTACGTTTCGAAGGGGATACCCGGAATTACGGTAGCGTAGACTACCAGCGTTTTGGCAGCGGCATTCCGTTAGAGGAAAAAAGCTGGGATCTGACGATCAAAGATTTCAACAAAGACGATATTTCCGCTAGCCGCACAATACTCGATACAAACTTTGAAGTGTTTGATACTCGTGAGCGCAATGTATATGCAGTGTCGGGCAGTGCGATTGATAAAACCGTTAAATTACATCGACTGAAAACGGCAATTGACCGTGATTCTCGTACCTTTGATGTCAACGGTGACACTGAAGAAGACAATATCTGGATTAACGTTGCGCATATTCATCCTAAATATCAGGATGCTGCGTTAGATGTTTATTTGCTGGAAGGCGCTGAAACAGTCGCGAACTCCTCTCCGGAGTTTACTCTGAATTATGGCAGCTATTCCGGCGGTATTCGCCTTGAGACAAATAAGCAACGAGTAGTTGTTGTGAATACTCAGGATGAAGCTGTGTTGTTCGATTCAGGAGAGCGTAACCTGCTGGATCAATTCACCCAAATGATTATGTTAGTCCAACACCCGAGCATTCCGGATGCGATGCAAGGTGTGTATTACTGGGTTTCAGGCTCTGAAATCTGGGGTACAGAAGGGGACGGTAGTGTGGCAGCGCGTGCTAAAGTGCGTTTGCTAAATGCTGTACGAGATACAGAACTAAACGAAGCCGAAGCTACCGGTAAAGATGATGTGAGTTTGTTGTCTGGGGCAACTGTTGCATATGGTGCTGTGTCTGATGCAGTAGAGGTCACTCCTGGCTTGTATGATATCGATCTGGGTTTTGCATCGGCATCAGAAAAACCGGGGCTGAGCCGCTTGTTGCAATCTGGCTATGTTGAAACTGTTATCGTTACTGGCCGTGCCGGTGATGATGAAGAACTTAACGTTACTGTTATGTCTGATGATGGTCGTAGCTTGCAATCCAAAGCGCGGGTTCAATTTGTGAATCTTGCGTATCAGTCGGATGAAGATCGTTATGTTCCTTACAATGTTCACTTATTGAAAGAAAATTCCCTCGAAGACCTAAGAAGTCGAGTGCCAGAATTGGCCGGGTCTGAGCACTTGGGTGTTGGTAGCCTTGAAAAAATCGTTGCCAGTACATCTACCGATGGTGAGCGTTATGAAATTCGCGTGATGAAGCAAGATAACATTGAACGTGTTGCGACCATTCAGTTAACACTGAAAGAAGGTGACAACAAGCAGGTTGCGCTGATTCAACGTGATAGCGGATCAGGCTTTAAATTGATCGATATATCTGCGGTGCCTGCGCCTTAAATATATCGTAGTGATTGTAGAGACAAAAACCCGGCTGAAAAGCCGGGTTTTTTTATGGGCGCTATTTCGTTTCCTATGATGTTGTTAATTTATACGCGTTCACTGTCCTATATTTCAGAAAGCGATAATGCGGATACACAATAGGAACAGGCTATGGAGGCGTGGTTTACTGCATCACTTACGCAGATTGAAAAACCCAGTGACGAGCTTCGCGTGATGCATTTTGCAGTTTCCGGCGGAGAGCATATACATTATGTGCCTGGCCAGTTCGTTAAGATCGAAATGAATGATGGCGAGCCGTTTCAGCGTAGCTATTCGATCGCGACAATGAGTGACACTGGTAACTTCGCCGATGGTTTGGAAATTGCTGTTTCATGGGTGGATGACGGCCGCGCGAGCGAGTGTTTATTCTCGATGGAGTGTGGCACTAGCGTTGATGTTTATGGGCCTTTTGGGCAATTGCTTTTACCTGATCCCAATAACATGCCGAAACGTCTTTGGTTGGTTGGTACAGGAACGGGGGTGGCACCTTATAAATCAATGGTGCCTGAACTCAAACAAATTCTGGCTACCGGCGAGGTTGATATCCGTTTTGTTGTCGGAGCACGTGATCGGATAGGCGTACTCTACCCTTCACTATGGCAAGGCCTGTCTGAGCAGTTCCCGCAGTTTGACGTGTCGTTGTGTTTTTCTCAAACGATGCCCGAAGCCTTGCAGGGTGGTGAGGTGATGGGGCGAGTGCAAGCGGTTATCAATGACACCTCATTGAACCCGGATACTGATCTTTTCTATTTATGCGGTAACCCCGACATGGTCGATGATGTTTTCAGCTTGCTTAAAGACAGGGGCTTTGCTGTCAAATCTGTACGGCGCGAAAAATACGTTTATGCAATAAGACGCTAACAGTTATTGAACTAAACCCAGCTGCGGGCATAGAATACGCCGGTTTGCCTGTAAACTAGAGTGGCCCGATGATGCGGGTCGTCGACACAGAAGGTCAGTCAGTGAAATTTCCCGGTAGCCATATTTTATCCATCACCCAATTCGAGCGACACGACATAGAATCTGTCTTTGCGGTTGCTGACCAAATGGCACCCTATGCGCGACGTGAAAAAATGACGCAAGTGCTCGATGGTGCAATTTTGGGCAATATGTTTTTTGAGCCAAGCACGCGAACACGTATCAGCTTTGGCTGCGCGTTCAATTTATTGGGCGGTAAAGTGCGTGAAACCACGGGGTTTGAATCCTCAGCTTTAGCCAAGGGCGAATCCTTATATGACACGGCCAGAGTGCTCAGTGCCTACAGTGACGTTATTGCCATGCGGCATCCTCAGGCCGGTTCGGTGGCTGAATTTGCCAGTGCCAGCCGTGTGCCAGTGCTTAATGGTGGAGACGGCGCTAACGAGCATCCAACACAAGCGTTACTAGACTTATACACGATTCGGCGCGAGCTTGAGGGACGTGGTCGCAGTATTGATGGCCTGCGTATCGCAATGATTGGTGATTTGCGCTACGGGCGAACCGTGCATTCACTGAGTAAGCTGTTATCGCTGTATAAAAAAGTCAAAGTCGTACTAATCTCGCCAAAAGAGTTATCAATGCCGGAGTCCATTGTTGAAGGGCTGCGAGAAGCGGGGCACGATGTAGTGGTTTCTGATGAGCTGGAAACCAATATTCGTGATGTGGACATTGTTTATTCCACGCGTATTCAAGAAGAGCGGTTTTCGTCTCAGGATGAAGCTGATGTATATCGTGGGCGGTTCCGCATCAACCAGTCTATCTACACGCAGTTTTGTCAGCCCAATACGGTCATTATGCATCCGTTGCCTCGAGATTCTCGTGCACAAGCCAATGAGCTCGATGCGGATTTGGACAATAACCCGAATCTGGCGATATTCAGGCAGGCGGATAACGGGGTTTTAGTGCGTATGGCTTTGTTTGCTTTGGTATTGGATGTCGCAGACAAAATACATGATTCTGCGAAACCTGTTCCTTGGTATACCGGCGGACGTTAATATTTTCTTGGCACCGCAGGCCAGGCAATCACAACAATAAAAAGGTTCGATATGACGCAGCTTCATGAATACGGCCAGGATGACGTTTCTATTCAGAGTGAAACCCTAGCGTATAACGGTTTCTTTAAACTGAAGCAGCTGAAACTAACCTTCAAACGTTTTGTTGGCGGCGAATCCGCGGTGATTGACCGCGAACTCTGTGTGCGTGGGGATGCCGTGGGAGTGCTGCTGTACGATCCGGCTCTGCAAAAATTTGCGATGGTAGAGCAGGTACGTATCGGTGCACTCAATCGTCCTTGCTCGCCGTGGATGCTTGAGTTAGTTGCCGGTATGCTTGATAAGGAGGGTGAAGATCCCGTTGATGTTGCACACCGCGAAACCATGGAAGAAGCAGGGTTGAATATTGAACAGTTGACGCCGATGGTTGAATATTTTCCAAGCCCGGGTGGGAGCTCTGAATTTTTTCGTTTGTACTGTGGCAAGGTTGATCTGCAGGGAGTATCTAGCGATATCTTTGGCGTGGAAGAGGAGCATGAGGATATCCGATTGCATGTGCTGGATGTAGATGACGTGGTCGCGATGTTAAAGCAGGGTGTCATCAATAATGCGATGTCCATCATCGCTCTGCAGTGGTTTCAATTGAATCGACAAGAACTTGAGCAGCAATGGCAGGCTAGCTGATATGAGCGATCAGCAAAAGGCCTCTACGGATGTCGCCAGTGATGTGTCGCCAGCCCCTGGATTACTTCGCTCCAGTTTGGTTGTAGGTTTGATGACTATGTTGTCGCGCTTCCTTGGTTTGGCGCGCGACATTATTATCGCTGCGCTGGCCGGGGCAACGGCACATGCGGATGCTTTTTTTATTGCCTTCAAGATACCGCAGTTTTTGCGTCGGTTGTTTGCCGAGGGCGCGTTTTCACAGGCCTTTGTGCCGGTGTTGTCTGAATATCGACGGTTAAAATCGTTTGATGAGATCAAGCTATTAGTCAACAAAGTCAGTGGTTCTCTAGGGTTATCCGTGTTGATAGTCTCATCGCTCGCGGTAGCAGGTGCGCCTGTGGTTGCCACGGTGTTTGCCCCCGGTTTTGTCGGACAACCAGAGAAATTTCAACTGACCGTCGATTTAATCCGTATCACCTTCCCGTATTTGTTTTTCATCACCATGACCGGCTTTGCAGGCGCGGTACTAAATAGCTATGGGCGCTTTGCGGTGCCGGCGTTTACGCCCGTTATTTTGAATGCCTGTTTGATTTCTGCCGCACTCTGGGGCGTGAGTTATTTTGATGAGCCTGTGATGGCGTTAGCCTGGGGCGTGTTTGTAGCAGGTGCTAGTCAGTTTTTATTTCAATTGCCCTTTCTTGCTCAGCTCAAGTTGCTGCCCCGACCGGAAGTAGACGTGCATGATGACGGTGTAGTGAAAGTCATCACGCTTATGATTCCGGCCTTGTTTGGTGTCAGTGTCTCGCAAATTAATTTGTTGCTGGATACTGTGTTGGCATCATTTCTGCCCACGGGATCTGTATCGTGGCTCTATTATTCCGATCGGTTGGTGGAATTACCGCTGGGTGTTTTCGCGATTGCAGTCAGTACGGTTATCTTGCCGTCGTTGTCGCGTAAACACGCCGATGCCTCCAAAAACGATTTTGCCAAAACCCTTGATTGGGCCATGCGCATGATTTTGCTGATCAGTTTGCCTGCTGCATTGGCACTGTTGTTAATGGCTGAGCCTATTCTGATCACATTGTTTAAGTATGGCGCGTTGAGTGAGCGCGATGTCTCTATGGCAAGCTTCAGCTTAATGGCATACTCACTCGGGTTAATTCCTTTTATGCTCATCAAGATATTAGCGCCAGGTTATTTTGCCCAGCAGGACACAAAAACACCGATGAAAATCGGTATTGTGGCGATGGTAGTCAACATGGTGCTGAATGTGTGCTTGGTTGTGCCGCTGAATGCGTACTACCAACTCGGCCATGTGGGATTGGCTTTGGCGACAGTTTTGTCGGCCGGCTTAAATGCTGGGCTTTTATTTCGTGGTTTGTATCTATCGGGTGTTTATCAAGTGCAGCCCGGTTTCTGGTGGATGCTTTTGCGCTATATCGTGGCTGTGGTGATTATGGGGGGGGCTCTATTCTGGTTTTTACCTCCCTTGGATGCTTGGGTAGGCTGGGGATGGCAAATGCGGGTGCTGAATATGGCGGGCTTGGTGATCGGTGGCGCAGCAATTTACCTCGTATCCTTATTCGTTATGGGGCTGCGCCTGCACCATTTACGCATGTCGGCTTAACTCCAGCCAGACTCCTGCTCGGGCAAAGCTTGTGTGCGGGTGTGAAATTAGTGTGTTTGCTCGCCACTGGCTTTGATCGCAAGGCTGTTGCCATTCGGGTCGACGGATACAAATGTCATTTTGGTTTCGAAAAGCACAACATCTGGCGCTTCGGAGCGGGTTTCGCTGAAAACCTGAACAAAATATTCGACAGATGATGAGCCGAGGTGCAGTTGCTCGACTTTAAACTGTAAAACCTCGCCGCTGGTAATGTGCTGTTTGAACGCGACATTGTCCATGGCAACGGTGACAAACTCATGGCCTGGAAACTCGACAGTTGCAGTGATGTAGACCACTTCATCCAGCCAATGCAGTAAGTATCCACCAAAAAGAAATCCGTAATGATTCAGGTGTTCCGGTAAAACCAGTTTGTAATGTTCCATCTTGCTCCCTGTATTACTGGGTCTGTGCCGCTGGGCGGTCAATTTATGGCGATACGGCTATAGCTAGAAGTATGCAGGCTACGATATAATCACCGCCTTTTACAAGTTGTTTTGTGCGTATGGAACTGATTCGAGGCCTGCATAATATCCGACCCCGCCACCGCGGTTGTGTCGCCACTATCGGCGCTTTTGATGGCGTGCATCTGGGCCACCAGGCAGTGCTCAATAAACTCAAGCAGATCAGTAATGAGCTGCAGTTGCCGTCTCTGGTGATTACGCTGGAGCCGTTGCCGCGTGAGTATTTTGCGCCGATTGACTCACCCCCACGGCTGTTGAGCTTCCGTGAAAAGTACTGTGCCATCGCCGGTCAGGGTATTGATCGTCTGTTGCGGGTGAAGTTTGACGAAGCATTAAGCCTTGTGAGCGCTGAAGATTTCATCGAGAAAATCTTCCATGATCAGCTAGGTATCAAATACATGATTGTGGGCGACGATCTTCGCTTTGGGCACGAACGCCGTGGCGATTTCAGTTTGCTGCAGCGCATGGGCAACGAATTTGGATTTAATGTGAGTGCGACTGAGACATTTGAAATCGGTGAAGGGCGAGTCAGCAGTACGCGTATTCGCCAGGCGCTGGAGAATTCTGATTTTGAGCAGGCCGAGGGCTTGTTAGGGCGACCTTATACCATCTCGGGTAAAGTCGTTTACGGCCGCCAGTTAGGCCGAACATTGGGTGTACCGACCGCAAACCTGCAGTTGAATCGTATCAAAGCTGCGATGGCAGGCGTCTATGCGGTTGAGGTTCAGCTGGAAGGTGAACCCGGAAAGTACTATCCGGCCGTGGCGAATGTAGGCACGCGTCCGACTGTTGATCACGGTTTGACTGCTGTGTTGGAAGTACACCTGCTGGAGTTCTCGCAAGATATTTACCGCAAGCATATGGATGTTATATTCCGTAAAAAGCTGCGGGACGAAACAAAATTTGCATCGCTGGATGAACTCAAAACAGCGATACACAACGATATAGCCATTGCCAGCGCGTATTTTAGCCAGGCAGATAAGTAACCATTTAAGAGCTGTTATGACTGATTACAAAGCGACATTGAACCTGCCGAAAACAGCGTTTCCAATGAAAGCGAGCCTGGCTCAACGTGAACCGCAAACCCTTAAAAAATGGGAAAAAGACGGTCTCTATCAAAAAATCCGTGAGAACAGTGAGGGGCGAGAAAAGTTTATTCTCCATGATGGCCCTCCATATGCCAATGGCGATATTCATATTGGGCATGCGGTTAACAAAATTCTCAAGGATGTCATCGTTAAATCCAAAACGTTGAGTGGTTTTGATGCGCCGTATGTTCCCGGTTGGGATTGTCACGGCTTGCCGATTGAACTGAATGTTGAGAAGAAAGTCGGTAAGCCGGGCCATAAAGTGGATGCGAAGACGTTCCGTGAAAAATGCCGCGCCTATGCGCAGCGTCAGGTTGATGGCCAGCGTAAAGATTTTAAACGACTAGGCGTGCTAGGTGATTGGGAAAACCCTTACCAGACAATGAACTTCAAGTATGAGGCCGATATTGTTCGCTCGTTAGGTAAGATCATTGATAATGGTCATCTGCAAAAAGGCTTTAAGCCCGTGCATTGGTGTATGGATTGTGGCTCAGCGTTGGCAGAAGCGGAAGTTGAGTATAAAGACAAACATTCGCCGGCGATTGATGTGCGATATCGTTTTGTTGACGCTGATGCGTTGGCAGCTGCATTCGGGGTAGATGTAGCCGTAGGCAAACCAGCTTCTGTTGTTATCTGGACGACAACACCGTGGACCTTACCGGCAAGTTTGGCCGTTAGTGTGAATGCTGAACTTGAGTATGTGTTGCTGGAAGGCCCTGATGAGTATCTGGTGCTTGCCACTGATCTGGCGGAGTCATGCACGCAGCGTTATGGTTTTGACGACTACTTTGCGGTTGCAAACTGTCAAGGTGCTGCGTTAGAGAAGCTGACGCTGGCGCATCCGTTCTATGATCGTCAGGTGCCTGTGATTCTGGGTGATCACGTTACAACCGACGCCGGTACCGGTGCGGTACATACAGCACCCGGTCATGGTGTGGACGATTTTAATGTTGGCCAAACATATGGGTTAGATGTGTATAACCCTGTCGGCTCTAACGGCGTTTATCTGGAAGACACGCCGTTGTTTGCTGGCCAACATGTGATGAAAGCGAACCCTGTCATTGTAGAATTACTGCAGGAGAAGGGTGCGCTGGTTAAGCATGTTGAGTTTGAGCACAGTTACCCGCATTGCTGGCGTCATAAAACCCCTATCATCTTCCGTGCGACACCGCAGTGGTTTGTCAGTATGCACCAGAATGGTTTGCTCGAAAAAGCACTGGGTGAAGTTGATTTAGTCGAGTGGATGCCTTCATGGGGGCGCGCGCGTATCAACTCCATGATGCAGGAGCGCCCTGATTGGTGTATCTCGCGTCAGCGTACTTGGGGTGTACCCATCGCCTTGTTTGTGCATAAACAAACCGCAGAACTTCACCCTGAGTCAGATCGTTTGGTCGCTGAGGTGGCGGACCTGATAGAAACGTCAGGCATTGATGCCTGGTTTGGCCTTGAGCCGTCTGAATTATTGGGCGACGAAGCCGCAGACTATGAAAAAGTGACCGACACATTAGATGTTTGGTTTGATTCTGGCGTTAGCCATGCCGCCGTATTGCAACGCCCTGATCTAGCGAAAGCATCCCACCCGCCGGCCGATCTTTATCTGGAAGGCTCGGACCAACATCGTGGCTGGTTTCAATCATCGTTGCTAACCAGTGTGGCAATGACCGATAAAGCACCTTACCGCCAAGTGCTGACTCATGGTTTTACTATTGATGAAAATGGTCGCAAGATGTCTAAATCGTTAGGCAATGTTATAGCACCGCAGAAGGTCATGAATGACTTGGGCGCTGATATTTTGCGCTTGTGGGTAGCAGCGACAGACTACCGTAACGAAATGACGGTATCGGATCAAAATTTCAAACGAATGGCTGACTCTTACCGTCGTATCCGTAATACCGCTCGCTTCATGTTATCAAATCTGAATGGATTTGATCCTGCTGAGAATTTAATGCCTGCTAATGAGATGCTGGCATTGGATCAGTGGATTGTCGGAGCAGCTTACGACCTGCAGCAAGATATTGTTGCGGCATACGAGACTTATACGTTCCACACGATATATCAGAAGTTACATAACTTCTGCGTACTAGAACTCGGCGGTTTTTACCTAGATATTATCAAGGACCGTCAGTACACCACGCAGGAAGATAGTCTAGCGCGTCGCAGTGCTCAGACCGCCATGTACCATATTTGTGAAGCCATGGTACGTTGGGTTGCGCCGATTTTGAGCTTTACTGCTGATGAGATGTGGCAGTTTGTTCCAGGCCCACGTGCGGATTCCGTATTTCTGGATACTTGGTATCAAGGCTTGGCACCGCTTTCTGATGAGACTGCGTTGTCGAATGATTTCTGGCAGAAGGTACTGACCGTAAAAACGTCTGTGAATAAAGCATTGGAGCAGCAGCGTAGTGAGGGTGTTATTGGTGCAAGTTTAAGTGCCGAAGTAACGCTTTATTGTGATGATGATTTGTATGAAACACTGGCACGTATCGAAGATGAGTTGCGTTTTGTGTTGATTACATCGACGGCGTCGATTGCGAAGTTGGCTGATGCGGGCGGTGACGTTTTGGATACTGAGCTGGATGGCCTCAAGCTGCAAGTCAGTGCTTCAGCGCATGAGAAATGTGCACGTTGCTGGCATCATCGCGAGGATGTTGGCAGTGATGACAAACATCCTGAGTTGTGTGTGCGCTGTGTTGATAATGTCGAAGGTAGTGGCGAAGTTCGTCATTATGCGTGATGTGGATAACGATGCCGTACTGCTTTGTAGTCGGTTTAGTCTTGTAAAAAGGATGGAACATGAATGCCATTAAGCGCCCAGCTCTTGTTTTTTTATTCATTGGAATAGCCATTATTATTGGGCTTGACCAATGGACCAAGGCGATCGCGACTGATTTGTTGACGTATGCTCGACCAGTGGAGGTCTTGCCAATACTGAATTGGACATTGCTGCATAACCGAGGTGCTGCTTTTTCATTTTTGAGTGATCAGGGTGGTTGGCAGCTGTGGTTTTTTACCGGCATTTCGCTGATTGTTAGTGTTGTTTTTACCGTCTGGATGGCACGCGCGCCAGTTAAAGAGTGGTTAATTCGTTACAGCCTGATGTTTATTATTGGCGGCGCAATTGGCAATTTGATTGATCGTGTTCGGTTGAACTACGTCGTCGATTTTATCCACTTTCATTGGCAGCAATACTACTTTCCAGCATTTAATATTGCGGATATGGCCATTACGTTAGGTGCGGGGTTGATGATTCTCGAAGTGTTTTTGAATCCCGGCGGATCCGAGAAAGCTGACGATACGTCACCTGCTGCATAGACGGTAGATTTATATTTTTTACCGTATTTAATTTTACCGAGTATTTTTTGAATATGCCTATTTCAGACAATAGCAAAGTTACCTTCCATTTTTCTCTAACCTTGGAAAACGGCGATATCGTCGATTCAACGTTCGACAAAGCGCCTGCGACCTTTGCTATGGGAGATGGGACTCTGTTTGGTGGGTTTGAGAGCCGTCTGCTGGGTATGGAAGAAGGGCAGAAAGCATCTTTTGAGATTCCCCAAGAAGATGGATTTGGTGCCCATAATCCGAATAATATTCAACGCTTCAAACGCAAAGATTTTAACGATGAGGTGGAGCTGGCAGAAGGCTTGATAATGTCGTTTGCTGATGCCGCTGGTAATGAACTGCCAGGAGTAGTTTCGTCGTTTGATGACGCAACCGTTGTCGTTGACTTCAATCACCCGTTAGCGGGTAAGGCGATTACTTTCGCGGTGGAGATTATCAATGTCGACTGAAATCATTGCTAGTACTGAACCAATGGATATTCGCCTCGCGAATCCGCGGGGTTTTTGTGCCGGTGTTGATCGTGCGATTGATATCGTTAATCGTGCATTGGATGTTTTTGGTGCACCGATTTATGTGCGTCATGAAGTTGTTCATAACAAGTTTGTTGTGGATAACCTGCGCGCGCGCGGTGCTGTTTTTGTCGATGAATTAAATGAAGTGCCTGATGATGTCATTGTCATCTTCAGTGCACACGGTGTTTCTCAGGCAGTTCGTCAAGAGGCTAAAAAGCGCGGCTTACGTGTATTTGATGCGACCTGCCCGTTGGTAACCAAGGTTCATATGGAAGTCGTGCGTTATTCTCGCGATGGCCGTGAATGTGTATTGATTGGGCATCGCGGGCATCCAGAAGTTGAAGGTACGATGGGGCAGTACTCGTCGAAAGATGGCGGGAAAATCTATTTGATAGAAGACGAAAGCCAAGTCGCAACGCTAGAGGTGGATAGGCCGGAAGCATTGGCGTACGTTACCCAAACGACATTGTCGATGGATGATACTGCACGTGTTATTGATGCATTGCGGGAGAAGTTTCCGTTTATCGAAGGGCCTAAGAAAGATGATATCTGTTATGCCACGCAGAATCGTCAAGATGCCGTCAAGACGCTCGCGAAAGAATGCGACATAGTGTTAGTGGTTGGGTCGCCGAATAGTTCGAATTCTAACCGATTGCGTGAACTGGCAGAGCGCATGGGTGCGGATGCTTATCTCGTTGATGATGCCGCTCAGATCCGTGATGAGTGGTTCGCCGGTAAAAACACCGTTGGTATTACCGCTGGTGCATCGGCACCTGAAGTGCTGGTACAAAATGTTATTGATCAGGTTCAAGCCCTTGGTGCGTCTGCGCCTGTCGAGCTTGATGGCGCCATTGAGAACATAACATTCTCTCTGCCCAAAGAGCTTAAAAAACAATCATAGCGACCGTTCACTCCTGAATAGAACCTTTTAATCCGTTAGGTTTTGCATCCCTCCCCCGGCCTCTTAAACTGAAAGCATAAGAAAAAAATAATTTTAAGTGCGCAGTTGTCACTGTGAAGCATCGAATTCGGGGGAAGTCTATGCGTGGTCCGTTTACAAACGTCAGTAGTCGCCAAATGGGTGTCACGCTCATTGAGTTGATGGTAGCACTGGTGATTTTTGCGATCATTGCTTCGTTCAGCGTGCCTGCCTTTGATTCTTCACGTGCTCGTGGTGAGTTGCAAACATCGACCAACGAGTTGATTCAAATTCTCCGTTTTGCAAACTTAACAGCTAGAGATAGAGCCCAGCCAATAACAGTTGAGCTTGCTTTGCAGCCTGCCTCAGGAGCAACATTGATTCAGGTAACTGATGCGCAGGATGATCTTCTAAAAGAGATTTTCATCAAAGCCGCTCTGACGGTTTCCGATGATGTTGATAATATCCGTTTTTCTCCTTCCGGTACTGCTGGTTTACTACAATCCGCAGTTTTCAGTATGTGTGATTCTAGGGGTATCTTTGCTCAAGGGCGTTCGGTAACTCTGTTGCCATCAGGTTTGGCGAGTATGAGTGAGAGGCCTGTATGCCCATGATCAACCTTATCAAAGTGAAGGAGTGTAATATGGCTGAGGGAAAGTTAGCCCCTTCTTGGAGGGGTCAACATAAGCAGTCTGGCGTTGCTATGTTGGAGGTGCTCATTTCGATTTTTATATTGGCAGTTGGCGTATTGGGTATGGCTAGCCTGCAGTTTATGAGCATTAAGAACTCCAATGAAGCCAACCGTTCGGTGTTGGCAGCTCGGCATATCAATGAATTGGCTGAGATGATAAGAGCGAACCGAGCATCTATTTCAACGTACGAAAGTCGTTCCGGCCCTATAGAATTTTCTGATAAACCTCTGTGTTTCACTGGTTGTACCGGTTTGGCAATTGCAGAAGGTGATATGGCTATGGTTATGAATGCGCTACATGAAGCATTTGAGGGTGCAAATCTGGTAGTCGAGAGCTCGGAGTTTTCTGCTGGGCCCGGTGTTTTCAGAACATTAACGATCACTTTGACGTGGGAGCAGCGTGATAACAGATTTGCTAGGGAAACCTACGAAGAAGGCTCCGAAGAGGCAATGCAAAGTTACGTTGTGAGGGTAGTGCTATGAGGACTTTTGCACCGGAATTACAAAAACAAGGTGGATTGACACTAGTTGAGTTATTGATCTCTATGTTTTTAAGCAGCATCGTGCTTCTCGGCTTGTTCAAGGTGTTCGATGCAAATTTTCAGTATTACAGAGTGATTCAATCTGATGGCTCCATGCAAGATTCTTCCCGTGCTGCATCTTACTTTGTATCTGACGATATAAGAAATGCTGGTGGTTATGGTTGTTTTCAGCCGTCGACATTTTTGTCTAAGATCCAGCTTCCTGGAAACTACACAGCAAATCCTCAGCCGCTTTTCTTTATGGCGGATTCATTATCAGCGGCCATACCACTGGATCAACAGCAGGCCGAAGAAAATGCTGTTTATTTGCAAGATAATGTCGTTGGAAACGTTTTAGTTGGAGAAAAAACTGTGGAGCTAGGAACGGATATCCTGACTCTTAAAACATTAAGAAGACTCGCCCATATTCGACTACAGCCTGGAAGCATCGCGCGAACCGGAGATACCAAAGTAGTTGTCGTTGGGGATAATATTTCAAAAGGCTACATGGTTTTTATGAATTGTCGAGGGGCGAGTCGCTCAGCCGAATTAGTGAATGTTACATCTGTTAGGGAAGTTGACGAAGACAGCTTTGAATTAACTTTTGAGGAGCCGCTAAACGCAAATTATCCGTCTGTCGACTCGCTTCGGGCAGATTCGACGTCAGTCGGATTTTACCAACCTCAGCGTATTGTTTATTTCGTTTCAGAAGGTAGCGCTTGGAACGTCTCTGGAGAAGAACCTCTCTCGTTATTCCGTCAGTTTAACGGTACTGTGTCTGAACTGGTCTCCGGTATAGAAGATTTTCAGGTTCGATTTGTCGGTGTTGATGTAATTGACGATGTGGACGGTTCATCTGAGCCTGACGACGCAGGCGGTACAGGAGGGGTAAGTGATGGTCAAGTAAACTTATTGACCCGTCAAATATTGGACGGATCCAATATCGCGAACGTTTCTGTGAATTCAACACAAGTGGTGAGTATCATGGTGCGTATGGTCGTGAGTGGTGATTTATCTGGCTTGGGACGATCGGATTCCGAGCGTTCAGATAGTGCCGGATTTACAGGGATACCATTTGGGAAAACGGATGGAGACTCCTACGATGATGATGGCCGATTAAGACGTGTTGTAGGCTTTTCGAATAGTATCAGAAGTCAATTAGGGCATGTTATGGAATTTCCAGAAGCAGATTCTAGCGGAGGTGACCAATAAATGTTTATACCAAAAAGGTTGCTTTCGAGCCCCGTAAAGCAAAACGGTGCAGTGTTAGTTGTATCCCTTATTATGCTGACAATTTTGACGTTGTATGCGGTGTCGTCATCAAAAGAATCCACGATAACGATGCAATCAGCCTCGTCTCTAAAAATTGGGCATCATGTTCACGGATCGATGGAGCTTGCTGTTGCCGAAGCGATGAGTGTTATCACCGAGCTTACCGATCGCCCTGAAGATGAGGCTCCTGGGTTCTACACGACGAATAGTGCCATGCCTGAAATCTTGGAAGATGAGTTTTGGGAGTCAGGCTCTACTCAGATCAGGGAAGTCGAACAATCGCTTTTGAATGATGAAGACCTCGAAGTTAAGTACTTTATTGTTAGCCATGGCGAAGTTGTTATTTCTGAGCCGGCCCTGAGAGATGCGGGATTGGGGAGTGGTTTTGGGGTAGAAGGTGACGCTGGAAATGGTAACTTTGATTCCTATCAGATTATTGCATGGGCTCGTTGGGGTGGAACGACAACCCGTATTGTTGAAGTTTATTTCGCAAAAACTATCGACGGTTAATTGAAGTCGTCTAGCTGGTATTGGCGATGCTAAGGAGAAGTTGGGGTAGCATATGATGATTAGAACATTACTTCTATGCCTGTTTAGCGTACAGCTAAGTTGGGCCGATAGTCTGGATATTTCTCAGATACCTTTGGGATTACAAAATACGATACCGCCGAATCTGACAATTATGATGGATAGCTCGGGTTCTATGGCTACCGCAGATGTCAGACGTTGTAAGCTAGTAGAGAAAGAGGTGGGCGGTGCGGCTGTTTGTCGGAGGCGATGCCGTAGATGGTCTAGCGGTACCAATTGCCCTCAAAATAGTTTTGATGCCGGTACGTTCCGATTGGGTGAAGGTACTTATGACAACGTCGTTAAGCAGTCGAACGGTTGGGTAGTGTCGTACCGTGATCCTTGGTCATCGTGGCGTTTGCAATACAAGCAGTGCGTGCTGTCAAATCCTTCAACTGAAGTAGTCGAAGAATGTGAAACAGTAACTAGGCAGAAGGCTGCGATTGATGTGGCAACAGATCTTGCAAATGATTTGGACGGATTTTATGTCTCCTTGTTTAATTTTACTACGAGTTCCGGAGGAAGACTAGTTCAGCCACCGTTGTTGATGGATTCGGAAGATGAGGCGAATTACGACAACAATATTACACAGCTTAAATCGGTAATAGGTTCGACACCTGCTAACAGCTGGACGCCGCTGGGTGAAACGTTAAGTGGCATCGCACGTTATTATACTCTGGGTGTTCCGGGAAACTTATGGTCAACTCCGACTAACTCGGCAGGCGCTAAAGCTGTACCTAGTGCACACAGTCTAAATGGTCTGTATCCGTCTTCATTACTATCACTTAATGGATTTTCGTCGCCGATCTATCGATCCAGTGGCGCTGATATTGAAGAAAAGAATAAGGACATGACAATCAAGGGTTGGTGCCAGAAAAATTATCTTATTACGTTGACCGATGGTGCACCATCCCAAGATTGGAATGTAGATGCAGATTTATCAAACTACGAAAAAGACAGTTATACCTGTTATGACAATGGCTCAAGCGGGTCTACCCGTACTTGCACTTTCAACCATTTGTCTGGGTCGTTGTGGGATATCGACCTTCGCCCCGACCTTTGTGATCCAGCTTTGCTGAAGGATTTGGAGGAAGATTATAAAGTTGTACTTAACAGCTGTTCAGATATGTATAGCGTGAAGCCAGTTGGTAGTTCAGAAACTGTTTATGAGTTGCTCGAGAAAGATGAAGCAGTTGCCGGTTTTGCCGATGACAATGTTGTGACAAATGATGACAAATTGCATCGTTATAAAAATAATATTCGCCACTATGTGATTGGTTTTGCGGGTAACGACGTTACAGCAAGCACCTTAATGTCCGAAACTGCGAAGTCAGGTGCAGGAGATTATTATGGCGCTGAGGATAGTGAAGCATTGGAAGATGTTTTCGATACGATTCTGTCAACGATTAAATCTGGGCAGAATTCCTCGTCTGGTATAGGAATCAGCCTTACACGAGGTTCCGGTAGCGACTTTATTTATCGTGCTTCATACAATACCAGTAGTTGGTCGGGTCATTTACAAAAAATCAAATTGAAACGTCGGCAAGGGATTCTTGATTTATCTGATGTGGTTTGGAATGATTCCGTTCCTGTTGAGAGTCCGGTACCGAGCACTGGTGTTAGCGCTGAAGATAGGCATATTTTTACTTGGGATCCGAACAGTGGTAAGGGTATCCCTCTGGAGTGGTCTGCACTTACTTCCGAGCATCCGATTCGGAGAGACCTCGAGCAAGCCGTAGTAAGCGGAAGCACGTTGGCTGAAGATAGGCTGGATTATATTCGAGGCGATCGTAATAAAGAATTCCAGTTTACCGGTGACGTTGATAATGCATTTCGAGATCGTAAATTTCTGCTAGGTGATTTGGTGAATAGTACGCCAAAGTTTGTGCCAGAAAATGATGTTGTGGGCAATGGCGCGAACCTCTGGGCAGAATCACTGATAGATTTCGGTGCTGTAGATAGTTCTTATAAATCGTTTTACTCCTCCTACCCTCGAACTAGGTCAATGGTTTATGTAAATTCTAACGACGGCATGCTGCACGGATTCAATGATGAGACTGGTGAGGAAGTATTTGCCTATTTGCCAAGTTTTGTGGCATCGAATGAAGTCGATCGAGGCTTGAGATTTTATACACAGGTTAACTATGAGCACCGGTTCCTGAATGATGGTTCAGTTGAAGTGTACGATGCGTGGTTAGAGTCTGCCCAGGGCGGTGCTGATTGGAGAACCTTACTCGTTAGTGGTGGTGGTGCTGGTAACCGCGGTATCTACCTGCTGGACATTACTGATGATAATAGCTCGTATTTTGAGCAGTCTGGAGTCAACGCGGAGCGGTTGGTGGTTTGGGAGTTCACCCACCCAGAGATGGGGTATACGTTTACCAAACCATATATTGGGCCTATGACTAATGGGCGTTGGGCTGTAGTTACAAACAATGGTTACAATAGCGATTCTGGTGAGGCAGCGCTCTTTATTATCTATCTTGACGCTGATCTTTCTGATGGCTGGACTGAAGGAGCAGACTTCGTAATTATTAAAACAGGCATTGGCTCCTCTGCAGATTCAAACGGCTTATCGCCCATTGTGGCATTGGATTTGTATCGTGATGAGGTGACTGAAGACGGATTGCCGGTTTTCTTTTCTGGAGAAACGGTTGAAACACAAACGACAGACAAAGATGGAGATGGGGAGCCAGAGACAGAAACGAGAAATACTTTTGGCACGATAGATCGTATTTATGCCGGCGATACTAACGGAAACATGTGGGCGTTTGATTTACGTTCGTCGGATCCAAAGGATTGGAAAGTAGATAATGATGGTAGTCCTCTGTTCAAAGCTGAGGGCACACGTTTAAATGGGGGCACCAGTGCACAAGTTATCACAGCACCACCAACTGTAATGTTCCTTGGTGACTTCATTAAAGATTGTGAACGTCCTTTGACGGGTAATACGCGCGAAGCTAAAGGAGTAGCGGTCGGTGCTCAATTTGGTGATAGTGGAGTTGAGGCGTTTGAAGATGAAGATTTTTTCCCGAGTGGCGGATTCAATTTCACACAGCGACACTTAAACTGTGGACCGAATGTTTTGGTATTGTTCGGGACAGGCAAGTTTGTGTCAGACGACGATGTTGAGGACATCAGCAAGGGTTCCTTCTATGCAGTTTGGGATAATCAGAATACAGATAATTATCCACTAAAGCGGGATAATCTTGATAAACGTATTTTTAGTGTCTCGGGCTCGCGTGGTAGCCTTGTGCGTTCGATTACTGATGTTGATGGGAATGATGAAGCGAAGGGTGATTTCGCGCAGACCGGCTGGAACATTGAAAATGAATTCGGCTGGTATGTTGACTTAACAGAGGAAGGTGAGAAGCAGGTGTCCTCACCATTAGTAGCGTTAATTACAGGGGAAGTGTTCTTTACCACTCTTATTCCGGATACTGTTGCCTGTTCATTTGGTGGTACCTCTTTCTTTAATTCGATATCAGCCCTGTCGGGTGTTCGTTCAAGAAATGCACGCAGCGCGACAATAAACGCGAGTGTTCAACTTGAAGGAATTCTTGGCGAGCCACAAATTGGTAGCAGTGAATCTCCTGGAAGCCCATCGTTTGTGCTCTTAGGCGGTAATAATGTAGTTGGTGTGAAGGCTGTTGATGCGCAGAGCCGAAAAACGGGACCGATTAGCTGGACTGAAATCAAGAGTGAATAGAGAGATAAATTATGAAAGGGTCTGAAACGGGTTTTACCCTGATTGAATTAATGTTGGTAGTTGCTATTGCAGGTATTCTTTCTACTCTTGCCTATTCTTCGTATGAATCGAGTGTGCGGGAAGGTTACTACAAGAGTGCACAAGGGGAGCTTATCAGCCTTGCTATGGCGTTAGAGGACGCGCGTCAACGTAAGAACGTTTATTACAAAATTAACGGAGAAACTGCAGCGTTTACTGATCAGGCACCTAATTCAGGCTTCTTCCCTGAAGATAATGCCAAAAATTACAAGTTGCGATTGGTTGAAGTGGGCGCAACCCATTTCGTTATCAGGGCCAATCCGATCGCAGGTACGACGGTTGCAGAAACTGGTTTTTATGAGCTGCACTCCAGTGGACAAAAAGGCTGGGATCGGAATAAAAACGGAAATATCGATGTCGATGAACGGTGCTGGAAAGAAAAATGCAATTAGGATAAACACCAAAACCGGCAGATTACTGCCGGTTTTGACAATATAAACGTACTAAAATTTACAGGTTATATCTTTCCCATCACCATCTTCAGGTATGCCGTTTGAGTTTTTATCCGGGGCAAAGTAGACCCTTCCTGCTGAATTGATCACAATCCTCTTCGCATATCGAGCATCGTCTTCTCTAGGGCAGTATATAAAACTGCCTGACATCCAGTCAGTGGTGCCGTTGGGACGCCAGCGGAAATAGTTCTTTCTGCGCCAGTTATTCCAAAATAGTTTACTGTTCTCTGTACGCATATTTGTTACTTTAAGGATCTTTTCATCTGGATCGATAATTCGATTGGAATTCTTATCGACAAAACTCACCAGCTGCGAATTACCCCAATGCCAGCCAAGATTGCATGCCAACAAATCATCAGATGCACAAATAGTAACGGGTAAGCCTGAATGCATGGCGAACGTTCTTCCATGCCGTACTAAAGAAAACACTTCACGAGACACAACTTGAGATGCCAACTTGTCTCTTAGTTGCGTGTATTGAGGGTAAGCGTAAGAGAAGAGAATGACGAGAACCAACAGTGCTATCATTGATTCGATGAGGGTAAAGCCACATTGTATTTTCATTATAACATCCTTGTTATAGCTGATAATTTTTGAGGGGCCGAGTTTACTCTATTTCGTATTTTTTCAGCTTGTATCGCATGGCGCGGAAAGAAATACCTAATAGTTCAGCGGCCGCGGTTTTATTCCAACGGGTTTTTTCTAGGGCGGAATTGAGGATCCTAATTTCAAGGTCTCCGAGATAACCTTCAATATCACCAAAGGCATTTTCAGGAACGAAGCTACTACTCTCAGCGCCCTGTTCAGTGGAATTCGGCGTATCCGACGAGAGAGTCTGTTGGCCGTCGGTTCGAAGCAGCAAGTCGTCGGCTTCGATAAGTGTGTGGTCTGTCATTGTAAAAGCGCGCTCGAGAATGTTTTCGAGTTCACGCACGTTACCTGGAAACGCATATGATAAAAGCCTGTCTATTGCCGCTTCTGACAAGGCCACTAGTGGCGACTCATAACGTTCGCTGAGCTTCTCTAGGATATGTTTTGCCAGCGGAATAATATCTTCTTTACGTTGCCTTAGGCTCGGCACATTCAATTCAATAACGTTAATACGGTAATACAAATCTTCGCGGAAACGGCTTTCTGCAATTTCGTCAGGCAAGTTTTTATGACTCGCGCTGAGAATTCGGACATCAATCGGTACTTCTTCTGTGCCGCCAATAGAACGTATTGCTTTTTCCTGAATTGCCCTTAACAGCTTAACCTGCATTTGTAGGGGTAAGTCAGCGACTTCATCAAGAAACAGCGTACCTTGGTTGGCGGAGCGAAATAGGCCAGGTTTCTTGTCAACAGCGCCCGTAAATGCGCCTTTTTCATGCCCGAAAAACTCGCTCTCGACTAATTCAGACGGTATTGCTCCACAGTTAACGGCGATAAAAGGTCCATCATAGCGATTGCTTTTCGCATGTATCATCCGCGCTACAAGTTCTTTACCACTACCAGATTCACCATTGATAAATACCGGGGCTTGGCTCTTGGCCAGCTTACCAATCTGGACTTGTAACTTTTTAATTGCTGGTGTTTGGCCGATCAGATTAGGGCTGTTGTCCAGTGGCGCTAATTGCTCATCGGTTTGTCCCTGCTTCAGGGCAACACTGATGAGTGAACGCAGTTTTTCCAGTTCGATGGGTTTGGAGACATAGTCAAAAGCCCCGGCTTTCATGGCATCAGTAGCGGTTTCAACACTGCCATAGGCGGTGATCATCGCCACCGGTAGCATGGGCGCCGCGTGTTGAATGTATTCAATAATCTCGATGCCTGTTCCATCGGGTAGTTTCATATCTGTTAGGCACAGATCAAACACACCTTTTTGCAGAGCTTCTTTGGCCTCTTTAACATCAGATGCGGTCGTGCACTGATAACCCATGCGGGAAATCGTGATATAGAGTAGTTCCCGAATATCGGGCTCATCGTCGATGACGAGGATATGCTGCTTTTCAGACATGGCGTGTAAGTCGAATCAGGTTTTTTTGTTATCGTTTGTGCGTATGTCGATATCTCTGTCAGCATGCGCAAATTTGAGTCGAAAGCTATGTCCGACTTCTGTTTGGGTGTAGGTTAACTGGCTTTGATTTAATGTGCAAAGCTCTCTGGATATATAGAGACCAAGCCCGGTTCCGGTTGACTCGGTGGTGAAAAATGGCTCGAACAACTGAGCGATACTGTTTTCGGGTACGCCTTGCCCTTTGTCACTAACGTCAAGAACAACGGAATCACTGTCTTTTCTAAAGCTGATGCCGACCCAAGGTATTCCCGTATGCTGATTGGAGTAGCGCAGAGCGTTGTCGATGAGGTTGGTCAGAACTTGGCGCAACTGCGAAGCGTCAAACGGTGCTTCGTAGCCTGACTCTTTACCATCGGAGCTATCAATTTCGAAGATACAGTTGGCGTCTTTGGTTTGGTACTCGTCTTGTATTTGCTCAATGATCGATTTGATATTCAGGCGCTCAGGTCTGACACTCTTGTTTTGGCTCATCGATTGGATATTGGTGATGATTTCGTTAATGCGGCCAACGTGGTTATTGACGATGCTAAAGAGACGTTGGTCAGCCGAATCTGTGAGCGCCGGCGATTCAGCCAGGAGTTGTACCGAGTGGTTAATGGCACTGAGCGGGTTCCGAATTTCATGAGCAATACTGGCGGTTAAGCGGCCTAGGGATGCCAGTTTTAGCTGCAGCGCTTGCTGGGCAATCTCAGTCATATCATCGATAAAGGCGATAATATGATCGCCATCACCGATGTTGGAGAAATTAATTTGTACGTCGTGTTTCCCCAGCATGCCTTTTAGTTGGTAGTGATTCTGTTTTGAATCATTGAGCCAGCGATGGATTAATTCTCTGAGTTGCTGCTCAATCTTGTTGGTGTCTTCATTTTCCAGCAGGAGTTTTTCAGCGGCGTTATTAGACAGTTTGAGGTCACCATTTGAATCAAAGATCATCACGCCGGTTCGGATGCGTTGTACGATTTCCTTATTGAGCTCAGACAGCGTGTCCGCTTTGATGAGCAAATGCTGGGCTTGCTGTTGAGCTTGTCTGATGCGGTTTGACAGAAATTGCAGACCGATTGATATGACAAAAAATACCATACCCAGTATGCCTGAAGGCACTAAGTAGCTAGTGTCATGGGCATCTGATAGATCAAACCAGATACTGTCGCCGAGAATACCTAAGCTGGCGAGGGCGGCATAAATTGTTGCCGTGTTGCCGGAAAAGAATATTGCGGAAATGGATATCGGGATAATCAGCAGGATAGCGAGGCCGGTGGCCAGCCCGCCAGATAGATGCACTAATGCGAGAATAAAGCCAATATCAACCATGATGGCGATCGCCACAGAATGGTTTTTGCGCCGATAATCATCAGCATGGAACGCAATTAAATGCAAAACCGTACAAAGTAGGAAGGCCCCTCCAGCAATCCAGAAAGAATTGTTGTCATACTCGGAGAGGGCTTGTTTTCTACTGGCGAAACTTGCCAGTAAAACCATTGCCGCCAGACATATTCTGAAGTAGGCATAGAAAATGATAAGGCGCTTGTCTTCCCGGGTACCGGCATTCACTGGGTCTGTTCCTGAGCATTGATCCTTGGCGTTATTCTGTCGGTCGATGTGTTTAAAATCAACTTGTATCGCCCAGTTTTCGGCACTACTGGAATGAATTGCCAATCGTAAAGAAGTGTGAATAATGGAAGTTGACTCAAATATTACAATTTGATGTGGATAGTACCTTGTATGTAGGTGTTCCAGTTATATTCAAATGTTGGGTTAACTCAAATTTTTAGCGTTTGTCGCGCTCTTGAACATATACTGATTGGCATGTCAGAACGTGGTTATTGTTCATGGTGACATCGCGGTGGCGTCGCAATGCGTAGGCGAGCCATAAGATCACTGCTTTCATTACTGAGTTCGGAGTTTTTCATGGGGATCACGACTAAATTATCTGGTGACGGTAGCGAACTGTATCTGGCCATTGATGGCCGGTTCGATTTCAGTTTGCATCAGGAATTTAGAGGTGCGTATGAAAGCAAAGACCAAGTGGTGACGAGCTATGTTATCGACATGAAAGCGACGACCTATTTGGATAGCTCTGCACTGGGCATGCTTTTGCTGCTGCGTGATTTCGCCGGTGGAGATCATGCAAGTATCCAAATTGTGCATTGCAATCAAGACGTCAAGAAAATCCTCTCTATATCCAACTTCGAACAACTGTTTGATATTCACTGATTCCTTCTGTTATGACGGCGTTGCCTGAAGAAACTCTTCGTATTCTGATTGCTGATGACAGTAATACAGATCGTATGGTGCTCGAAGCGATAATCCGTAAACAAGGTCACGAGCCGATATTGGCGTGTGATGGTCTTGAAGCAGTTGCTGCATTTGAAACCGAAGCTCCGGATATTATTCTGCTAGATGCGCTGATGCCGAACATGGATGGTTTTGAAACGGCGCGTTATATCAAATCCAATAGTGATGACCGCTTTATTCCGATTATTTTTCTAACGTCACTCAGTGAGGCAGATTCACTGGCGCAATGCCTTGAAGCTGGTGGTGATGATTTTTTAACCAAACCGTATAACCACGTCATTCTAAAAGCCAAAATTAATGCATTCCGCCGTATGTTGATGATGCATGTAACTTTGCAGCACCAACGTGATCAAATTGCCGCCAATAATCTTCGGTTAATTCAAGAGCAGGAAATAGCAAAGCGTACGTTTGATAAAGTCGCCCATGAAGGGTGCCTGCAGGTTTCCAATATTCAGTATCGATTATCGCCTATGGCGGTGTTTAACGGCGATGTATTGCTCGCGGCACCACGTCCGAATGGCAATCTATCTGTCTTGTTAGGCGATTTTACTGGGCATGGGTTGGCTGCCGCGATTGGCGCTATGCCGATGTCACAAACGTTTTATTCCATGGTCGCTAAGGGCTTTTGTGTTCGTGATGTGGTGATAGAGATTAATCGCAAACTTAAAGAAATATTACCTGTCGGTATTTTCTGTTGTGCGACAGTGGTCGAGATCGACTTCCGTTGTCAACTCGCTGAGTTCTGGAGCGGAGGAATGCCAGATACGTTTATCCGTTACAACAAATCGGGTGAATACCATACGTTAAAAGCCTGTCATGTGCCGCTTGGTATACTTTCAGCTGATCGTTTCAGTGCAGAGACAACGACGGTTCAGTTAGCGAAAGATGATCGTATATATTTATGGACGGATGGCATTCCTGAGGCAACCAATGCTGACGGTGACATGTTTGGTTATGATCGGTTGCATCGTATATTTTCTGAGCGTGAGGAAAAAGACAATCTCTTCCAGCATATTATGTCGACGGTTGACGAGTTTGTCGGTGATACTGCCCCCGATGATGATTTATCCGCGGCAGAAATTTGCTTGGTAAGTTATGAAACTTTTGCTAAAAATCAGCCGAAATTCCAGCGTTACGAAACATTCCAACCGTTGGATTGCCGGGTTGACTACCGAATAGAGCCGGATAGCCTACGACATTTTGACCCCCTGCCTTTTTTGCAGCGCCATGTTCATGAAATTCCAGCTTTACGAAGCCGCTCTGGTGATCTTCTGGCAATTCTTTCTGAGTTGTATTCCAATGCGTTAGAACACGGGGTTCTAGGCCTCGATTCCGTATTAAAATCGTCAGCTACGGGTTTTGCGAAATACTACGAGCAACGGCAAACGCGTTTAAAGACATTGAGTGAGGGGTACATTCTGATTAGCATCGCCTGCCGAGGTAATGCGGCAGAGGGCTATTTTACGGTGTCGATCACTGATAGTGGTGATGGGTTTGACACAGAAAAACTGATTCGTCGGCTTGATGATACGAATTCGCATCCTTATAGTGGTCGCGGTATTGCATTAGTGAATTCTCTAGCGGATGAACTCCGTTTTAATGCAAAAGGTAATCAGGTTACCGCTTCTTTGCGTTGGCCTATGAAAACTGATTGCCGAAATGGATAGGTTCGATCATTCGCGATGCTAGTTAGTGGGCCGGCATCCAGCCGATCCGCCCCTAACCTTTACGGCATCATCAGCACCGAGAACAATAACAATTTCACAAACCAGGAAGTGACTATGACTCAGCCGACGGTCGATGACTTGGCGCTCAAGGAGCTCAGAGCAATCATGGGCGAGGATTTTCAACTACTCGTCGACACTTTTGTTCAGGATTCACAGGTCAGAATCGAATCTATCAAGCAGGCTATCGAGGGGCTAGATGCAGAGGCACTTCGTGTTGCTGCCCATAGCTTTAAAGGTAGTGCCTTGAATCTCTCCGCAGGCAAGTTAACTGAACTTTGTCGGCAGTTGGAGCAAAAAGGTAGGGATGGCACTCTAGAAGGCGCGGCTCAAATTTTGATGGATATTCGAACGGAATATGATGCCGTCAGGGCGCATTTACGTGCCGAATAAATTCGGAAATTGAAGCAGTTCGTGAGGGGATACCTGTGTGCGGGCATCTTAATCAGCTGAGCTTTTGCGATTTGGCCTTGTGAGACCGGAGACGTCTTTCACTCGGAAGACGGTATATCAATACCTGATACCCCCTTTAAAATGCGCCATCCATAGCCATTGATTTATTTTCAACGTATTGATGATCTGCCCTGCACCGTTTAAGAGCGTTGCTCTAGTAGAGTATCGGCAAACAATTTACCGGATTCTGCTAAGCGATCACCGTCTAAATAGGCGCTACCATCCTGTAGCTTTAAACGCTGGCTTAAAAACCAGTGTGCAGCCAACGGATAGATTTTGTGCTCTTGAACCAGTATTTTTGCCGCTAAGGCATCGGCAGTATCTTCCGGCTCAACAGGGATTTCAGCGCGCAGCACCGGTGGTCCACCGTCAAGTTCCGGGGTAACAAAGTGCACGGTTGCGCCAGCAACGGCATCACCGGCATCAATGGCGCGCTGATGTGTATTCAATCCAGGATACTTAGGTAGTAGCGATGGGTGAATATTGAGCAGCTTGCCCATAAAACGCGAGACAAAGTCCTGCGTCAATATGCGCATAAAGCCAGCCAGAATCACCAGATCTGGCTGCAATGCATCAATGCGTTCAGCTAGGGCGATATCAAAAGCCTCTCGGCTATCGAATTCTTTATGATCAATGGTGATTGCGGGAACACCAGCATGCTCAGCGCGTTCAAGGCCTTTAACGCCGGGGCGGTTGGAAATCACTGCTACCAGATCAGCAGGCAGTGTGCCGTCGGCACACTGGTCAATAAACGCCTGAAGATTACTGCCACTGCCAGAGATCAATACAACCAATCGGGGCTTGTCTTGCTCGGGCATTACTTAACAACCACCGTGGGTTCTTCGCTGTCGGCGCCGTCGATTTGGCCAATGCGAATAACGGTTTCACCTTGCGCTTCAAGAAGAGACATCGCTTGCTCTGCATCGTCTGCAGCGACACAAATGACCATACCAATACCGCAATTAAATGTGCGATACATTTCTTCTGGGGCGATATTGCCCTTTTCTTGAAGCCAGCGGAAGATAGCAGGCATTTCCCATTGATTGCTGTCGATTTCAGCGATTGTATGACTGGGCATCACGCGTGGGATGTTTTCCAGCAAGCCACCACCGGTGATATGCGATAGTGCCTTAACGTTAACGGACTTCATCATTTCTAGCAGCGGTTTTACGTAAATACGTGTCGGTGTCAGCAGTTGTTCACCCAACGGTTTGCCTTCAAAATCATCATTCCAGTCGGCACCGCTGACTTCGACAATCTTGCGAATCAGAGAATAGCCATTGGAGTGTGGGCCTGAAGAGGTTAAGCCCAGTAAAACGTCACCTTTGGCGACGCTAGAGCCATCAATCACACCGTCTTTTTCAACAACACCGACGCAGAATCCGGCCAAGTCGTAATCATCGCCTTCATACATGCCAGGCATTTCAGCAGTTTCACCACCGATCAGTGCGCAACCTGATTGCACACAGCCTTCTGCGATGCCATCGACAACTGCAGCCGCTAGGTCAACATTGAGTTTGCCGGTTGCATAGTAATCGAGGAAGAACAACGGCTCTGCACCTTGTACGATCAAGTCGTTTACACACATGGCAACGAGGTCGATACCGACGGTATTGTGCAAACCGGTTTCCAGCGCAACCCGTAATTTCGTGCCGACACCATCTGTACCAGCAACCAATACAGGCTCTTTATAGTTGGTTGGTAATGAACACAATGCGCCGAAGCCGCCTAAACCGGACATAACTTCCGGGCGATTTGTGCGTTTTACCGCAGTTTTGATGCGGTCAACGAGTGCGTTACCGGCGTCAATATCAACGCCAGCGTCTTTGTAGCTAAGTGATTTGTCAGACATGTGAAGTGAACCTGGATTTGTGAGCGCGTAATTTTACCAACAGTTAGGAATCTGTACCAGTTTATCGCGTTGTGTCGGCGAATGAAGTTGCTACAATGGCATCAGGTTGCAAAGGACAAATAACAATCGTGATTGCACAGATTCGTTTCCCTATCGTATTCATGCTGGTTTTCCTCCTCGGTTTCAGCACGTCCGCCAGTGCTGTGGTGGTTAAAGATCTTTATGCGGCGGAAGTTTCCGTTAGCAGTCGATCACAGAGTGACTTTAAAGACGGCTTGAAGCGTGCGATGGCTCGTGTGATTGCTAAGGTATCCGGATTGCCAGAATCCGCGGTTTTATCCGAGCCCAGACTTGCTGTTGATCTAGACCAAGCTAGCCGCTGGGTTGTGCAATATTCTTATGTGGCCGAAAAGCCGGTGAAACGCAGTGTTGGCAACAATGATAAATCGGTAGCTGAAGAACCACAATTGCAGTTAAAAGCGCGATTTTCAGAGGTTCAAGTAAACAGCCTGCTGCAGCGTGCTCAGTTGAAATTTTGGCCGGCTGATCGCCCCGAAGCCCTGGTTATTCCAGTGCTCAGTCGCCAAGGGAGTCGTGATTTTGCCACCGCCGATCCTATGGTACAAAAGGCGATTAAGGATGCTGCATTCCAGTACGGTATCCCTGTTGTGATGCCCGATGAACTGACAGAGACAAGTTTACCACTGGATGAAGCGTGGTTTTGGAATGTGGATATCGTTCGTCAAGCGGCGACAATGCAGCCCCATGACGCGGTGTTACTGGCTCGAATTAGCGAATCGGTGGGCGATGGTAACCCGTTTTATCGTGGCGGGTGGTTATTGATTGAAGGTGAAAATACCACTCGTATTGATATGCAGGCGACATCATTGGAGCAATTCTTTGATCAAGGATTTCGATGGGCGGCCGGTATTTGGGCACGTAAATATTCAGTAACGCTGCGCTCGTCAGGTAATGAAACACTAATGGTTGTGCAGCACGTTAATACCGCTGCCGATTATCAGGCCGTTATTGGCTTTCTTGAAAACCTCGATGTCGTCAAATCGGTGTTTCTGTTGCAAGCTAAGTCGACGCAGCTAGAACTGGCTTTGGAGCTGAAAACTGGTGTTGAACAATTTCAGCGGTTGTTGACCTTGCAACCGGATCTTCAGCCTCTGGAATCCAGTGATTTCAATCTATTGCAGTATCAATGGCGTGCGACGAAGCCCAGCCATTAGTTAGGTCATTAATCGTCATTACCCAAGGATAGGCATGAAATGATAAACGCCCGATTGTATGGATTTCTCGCGATCACCGCTGTCGCTGTTATTCTGGTGATCAGTTTACAGGCGATTCTCATGCCGTTTTTGGTGGCGGGATTTTTGGCGTATCTCACAGACCCCATTGTTGATCGCCTTGAGGCACGAGGTGTAGGCCGCACATGGGGTGTGATCATTGTTTTTGTAATTCTGACGGCGTTTATGGTGTTGGCTGTCGGGTTGCTGCTACCGCTGTTGGCTCGCCAATTAGTCAGTTTTATTCAACAAATCCCCGATTACATTGAATGGGTACAAGGGCATTTGATGCCGTGGATCCAGCAAACCTTTGGCATTAATGATGCCGGCGTACCGGTCGATGAATTACGCCAGTTGTTGACGGAAAACTGGCAGAAGGCCGGTGGTTTCGCCCGCACACTTCTACAAAGCGCTACATCATCGACACTTTCGATCGTCACAACACTAGGGAATCTTGTGTTGATACCGGTGGTTTTCTTCTACTTGCTGCGCGATTGGGATCATATGATCGCCGGTATTGCTGATACGATCCCCCGGGCGTGGGTCGGGCAAGTCACTGACCTTGCAAAAGCCAGTAACGAAGTGTTGAGTGCGTTTATTCGTGGCCAATTGATGGTGATGTTCTCGCTCGGCACGATATATTCTATTGGGCTATCAATTGTCGGGCTGGATCTAGCCCTGTTCCTAGGCACGCTTGCTGGGCTCTTCAGTGTGGTGCCATATTTAGGTACCTTTGTAGGGATTGCATCAGCAACGGTTGCGGCTTATTTGCAATTTCATGAACTCATGCCGGTGTTGTATGTGGGCATTGTGTTTGGCATAGGTCAAATGATTGAAAGTATGGTCTTAACGCCACTGTTAGTTGGTGATAAAGTCGGGTTGCATCCGGTGGTGGTCATCTTTGCCGTTATGGCAGGAGGGCAGCTAGCCGGGTTCACAGGTATCTTGCTGGCGTTACCGATTTCTGCCGTATTAATGGTATTTGTGCGCCACTTTTTGGATAAATATAAAGACAGCGAGTTGTATCAACACGAAACGAATGGATAAATCCCAGCAGGTATTGCCTGGTTTTCTGAATAACGATAATGGCAGCTTTGACAGTTACTACGTGTCAGAGGCGCATCGTCTCGTTGTTCAAAATTTGCGCCGGTTACTGACAGATCATCAAACGGATTTTGTCTATTTGGCGGGCGTTAGCGGTGCCGGTAAATCCCATTTGTTGCAAGCCATCTGTGAGGACGCCAGCCATCAAGGCATCAAGGCAGTCTATCTTCCACTATCTAAACTCAAAGATTATGTGCCTGAAACGGTGCTAGACGAAGTGCGGGAATACCCGTTGGTTTGCTTGGATGACCTGCAGATGATTGCAACCCATTCAGAATGGGAAGTTGCCCTGTTTGAGTTCTTTAATTGGCGTATGGATCGTCAAATGCCGTTGTATTTTGCAGCCGATAAGCCTGCCAGTTTGTTGGATATTGAATTGGCCGACCTAAAATCTCGGCTGGCAGCGTGTTTAAGCTTTCAGTTAACGCAGTTGGATGACGACGGCAAAGCCGCAGTGATGCAATATCGCGCGATGCACAGAGGCATGCAGCTGAATGATGCGTGTGCCCATTTTATTATTCAGCGTAGTGGCCGTAATATGAAGCAACTGATGGCTGTGCTGGAGGCATTAGAGCAGAGCTCTTTGGTTGCAGGCAGAAAGCTAACCGTCCCTTTCATTAAATCCGTGTTAGATTGGTGAATCTCACTCTTTCAGCTGGAACCTGAACGTCTTTTCGCTTTCTTATTATGTGGGCAAACGTTATTTGCTTCGACTCCATACCATTTTTTAATAGGACACCTTAAACGCATGACTATCTGGGGACGTCTTCTCGGTACCCTTATCGGCGCAACAACACTCGGCTTCTTTGGCGCACTCATCGGTTTTATGATCGGCAGCCTGATTGATCGACAGGGCGCACTTCGCTTGGCTGCAGGGCGCGTTGGTGCTTCAGGTCGTTCGGCGCAAGACTTGTTCATGGAATTATTGTTTACGGCATTGGGCGATGTTGCCAAATCGGATGGCCGAATCTCTGAACGTGAAATCGCATTAACAGAGTCGATTATTACGCAATTTGGCTTAAACGATGACGGCCGTGAGCAAGCGATTGCTTGGTTCAAGCGCGGTGCTGAGAAAGATTATGATTATCAACAATTACTCCGTGCTTTTGCGCAAACATCACGGTTTCGCCCAGATTTGAAAAAAGTGTTGCTGGAAATGCTGATTGGCTTGGCGTTAGTTGATGGCCAGCTAGAGCATGGAAAGCGTCAGGTTTTGCATGGCATTGCCCATGGTTTAGGGATCCCAGCGCCGGTATTTGATCAGTTATTGCAAATTCTGCAAGGGCAGGCGAGCTTTGGTAATCAGGGTGGTCAACAGTATCAGGGCCATCATCAGTATGGATCTCAGGCGCGGCCTTCGAGAGATATGCTGGAAGATGCCTTTAAGGCCTTGGGTGTCAAAAGTACTGCATCGGATCGTGAAGTGAAGCAGGCCTATCGAAAGCTGATGAGTCAGCATCACCCGGATAAACTGATGTCACAGGGCGTTCCTGATCATGTCATCAAGGTCGCGACTCAGAAATCGCAAGCCATTCAAGCGGCTTACGATGTCATAAAAAAACATCGCAAGGAACAAGCTCAGGTCGCTTGAGGCAGTTAAATCAGTACGTTGGGTATCAGAATGTTTTGCTGATACCAATCCTCACGTTTCTGGGCTCACCAATAAAGTAGCGTTCTTGTGCGACGGGGTTTACCGGCGTGATCACCGTGATGTCAGCGCGATCTGCATAGTCTTCGTTGGTTGCATTGATTAGCCCGAGGCGCAATGCCCAATTGCCCGGCAGTTGTTGCTGATAAAATACATTGAACAGTGTATGGCCTGAATAACGGAAGTTGTTTTCGGCATCCAAATAGTAAGGCCCGAGATGATTGATATCGAGTTGTAGCTCGGTATTGATGTCAGCTAACCAAGTGAGTTGCATACTGCCGATAAAATTGGGCGCTGTATCGATCCAGTTGCCTTTGATGTTTCCCGTACCGCTATTGAATACTTGAACATTGCTGTCGTAGCGATGCTCGGCGTAAGCCATGCCTACATCTATCAGAAAAATATCCGATAGATTGATATTAAACGTCAACTCCGCACCTTGATGTTGAGTGCGCTGGCCGTCTACTTGCTGGCGATCAGCTGTTTTAACAATGACGTTATTTTTCTTCATATAGTAGAGCGATAAATGGTAACTCAATATCGGATTTACGGTTCCTTTGAATCCCCACTCAACCGAGTTAGCAATAACCGATTTTATGCCGGCAATCTGTTGCCCCTGCTCCAAACGAAATAATTCTGCGGTGTGTGGCGGGCGATAGCCACGTACCAGGGTTAGGTAGCTAAAGTGATTTTGCACGTATTGGTATTGGGCCGTGAATTCGGGTTGCCAGTTGAAAAATGACAACATATCACTGGCAGGGCGGTAATAGCGGCAGTTGCTAATACTCGGGTCGCAAGCCGAGCCGACGGACAAGTTATTGTGGTAGTCGTACCATGAATTCGCGAGACGAGCGCCAATGGTCAGTAGCCAGATGTCGTCTAAGTTGATTTCTGCTTCGGCAAACCATGCAGCTGTATATACGGTGGCGTCATAGTTATAGTGTTCGCCTGCCGGGAAGATAGGCCCCGCCGCAGATTTTTGGTACTGACGTGTCGAGCCTGCAGTGATGTCCAAGTCGAAGCCGCTGATGAGTTGCACGTTATCGCGGTAGGGGCGGATGAAGATAGACTGCAGACCTCCGCCAATTTGTTGGCTTTCTTCGACGGGGTTGCCCGGCAAAAAATGCAACATAAAATCCATGCCGTTGGCGCGGATATAGGGCGTAATAAGTAGATTGCTGTTTTCGTTGGGCTGATGTTCTAAATCTACTGAATAACGAAAGCTCCAGGCGTTACGATAGGCTTCTGGGTTAGGATTCTCACGTTTACGGTCTGAGTCTTTGTAAGCGTTGCTACCGACCACATAGGTTGCGGTTTCTTGCTCAAGATTGGTGGCGCTGATGTTGTGTGTAAATTGCCATAGCTCGCTTTCTTGTTGGGCTTTAAAGCGCACCTTCTGTTGGTCGAAACCGCTGTCGTGTTTATAGCCGCTATCGTGAATGGCATTGCCTTGAATCATCCAGTCTTGCTGACGGTAGTCCAATGCGACCTTTCCATATCCGTTAGTGCCGTAATCTAATGACACAGCACCAAAAGGATCTTCAGTAAAATCTGGGGAGATAACGTTAATAACACCATGAACTGCGCCGGCACCGTGTACGACTGTGCCTGGGCCACGCAGTACTTCAATACGTTCGGCCTGCTCAAAGTTGACATCAAACAGCTGATTAACGTTACAAAACGCCGGTGGGCGAACCGGTAGGTTATCTTCAGTAACGAGAAATTCGGCACAAGACCCTGGCCCGGTAAATACCGGTGAACGGATGCTGATCAGGCTTTCCTGACCATTGCCGCGGCTGATCCAAGTTGCCGGTACACGAGATAAAACTTCGCTGATATGCACGGCCTGCGTTTCAGCAGTATTTTCAACGGCAGAGATGCTTCGACCACCGCTGGTTTTTTCTTCTGTACGTTTGGCGCTGACGAGGGTCGTTTCGAGCTCTGCAGAATGTAATGCAGTAAACGGGAAAGCGAGAGTAGCCAGCAGGCAGGATGTCAGAAAACGCATATCGACCCTTTTCTCAGCCTTGGTGTGCAATAAACAACGCTTCTGCATCGCTAAGAATTTCGCCATCAGCAACGCACTGGCCTTTGATGGTGATTTTTCGTCCTTCGGCTTTGGCGACCCAGGCACTGAAGGTGATTTCTGTGTAAAGCGGTGTTGGGCGCTTGAAGTTTGTTGTTAGGTAAGCCGTTGGGCCTGCTTTTTCGCAGCAGGCGCTGGCCATGGCCAGTAGTTGGTCATAGATGCCGGCAATTACTGCGCCATGGACGCAGTGCGGTGGGCCTTCATAGGCTCTGCCACAAATCACTGTACCTGAGAGTACTTGCTCGTTTTCGTCGAAGTTGACTTGTACTGGCGGTGCAATCGGGTTGAACTCGCCTGTGATCGGGCTGTAGGGCAAGATATCTTGTGGTGTCTGCTTTGCAATCGCGAAATTGAAGTTCTTGTGTGGACGTTCTTTCCCGGTATGTGTTCCGTGAAAGGTCGATAGCTGTTTATTCAATGCCGCTAGCGTTTGCGCCGCGTCGAGGAGTTCATTCTCTGGCGCTGTGTTTTCAACACAAAAATCGATTAGCTGACGTGCTTCTGCAACGAGTGCATTCAGACCTAGGCTCTGGGAATCAGACATGACAACGGCTTTTTGTTTATTATAGAAATGGGCGTCATTATGCCTCAACCCTCTACAAAAACCGAATGTGAAATAGATTTACAGATCGGCGGATAACGGCTCATGGCGTTTGATGTCAATGCAGCCCAGTGCCCGTAACTCTTCGTAGGATTGTGTCATGCGGTATAAGTGGGTCAACATATTGTGTTGCATCACCGATTGGTGAAGCCTGTTTTGCTGGGTCAATTGCCATGTTGTTGTCGTCAAATATCGTCTAACGTCCCTTATAAATCCCAAGGTAAGATCGTTGTTGGCTGATGAGCTTTGTGTCGTATTGTTCAGTATTGAACGGCAGTCTTCTTGCAACATAGCCATGTGCTGAAACGATTGGATTGCTAGTTTGTCTTCCTGTGATTGCGCCGTTTCGTGTAAAAGCTCTTGCTGAAGAAGTATATAGCCATAGTAGTTGTGGTAGAAGAGAAGGCCTTCATCGTAAATTGCTTGTTTCAGACGTTGTTCTTCATCGCTAAGCCCGTCAGGGTTCATCGTGGTTAGGTTTCCTCCGGCCCGACGCAGAGCCCCCATAGCTTTGTGCGGGGACGGAAGTTCATCTTTGGACGCTGCATAAACTGAGGCCAAAGCATCTTCGCACAGCGGCTGCGTATGGCGCACGATCTGGAGTAATCGATGGCGTAGGTCTTTGCGTGGTTCATAGCGCCAGAAGAGCCATTGGAATGCAACAATCGCCAGAGCGCCGAGGAGGATGCCGCCTAAACGCTCGATGGTGGGTGCTAGGGATTCTGTTGGATAGAGAGAGTTGATGGTGCCGACGATAAACACATAAACCGCCTGGCCTGCTGCATACGATGACTTAGAGTTCGCGAAGTGAAGCGGGCAACAAATCACCGTCACTGCGGCTTGACTAAGCAGTAGCAGCGCGAAATTATCAATGTTGAAGCCCAACAGCAATACGGCAAGCGCCGCCCCAGCAAAACAACCGATGAAGCGAAGAAACCCTTTAAAGCTCGTCGCATCGGGCTGTAGCCCCACCACAACGCCGATAGAAACGGCCACTTGCGAATAGCCCGGCAAGTTGAAGTATAGCCAGAGCATAGGCGTAAAAAGAACAGCCACTGCGCTCGTTGCGGCATAGGCAATCAGATAGCTGTCGTCTTGCAAATTTCGAAACAGCCGTTTGATTTTTTCGGCATAGTTTAAGTGGTGATGGGCGGGTTTTCCTTCCGGTTTAATGACCGGGAATTGTTGTATTTGTATACAGATAAGCTGAAGGTTTTTGCTGATCGTCAACCAACGTATAGCCGAGCTGCCCTCTGCTTTTTCGAGGCAGATTTTAAATATGCGTTGATAGGCGAGATCGATGTTGTGTTGTAATTCCGGATCAGCACAGAGTGTTTGCTGTTGCTCAAGTTGAAGTTGATATCGTTGCACGCTCTGACGCCAAAGCTGGCACAACTGTTTGATGGCCTCGGCATCCCTGCCACTAAACTTCGCAGATGTTGATACGCTGAACGTTTGTCGAAAGGTTGCGACTAGTGTTTCCAGCAGATCATTAGCATTGATCAGTGTTTGATTGGCGCGTCGTTTAGACGGAGAAAATCGGCTTTCATGGGATGCATGATCAACCAGTTTCTCAAGTCGACTTCGGTTCTTTACTAATCGATCTCGGACGGTTTGAAATTCAGCTAAGGCGTCATCATCGTGCTTCTCAAACAGTGTTTCAGACAACGTCAGCAGCTCTAGAATATCGGATAAGCTATCGCTCAATACCTGATTAAATAATGTTTGCGCGCGCTTAGGGAATAAAACCAGGCCAACAAGCGTGCTGGTTACAATGCCAATTGTGACTTCTAAGCTGCGGAAGAACGCAACGACTATCAGATTGTGAGGTGTTGGGTCCGCAAGGCTGCCCAGCATCACCATGAAAGCGGTCAGATACCCCAGCAACCACGCATACAAATGTGTTTGCCGAATGGCGGCGACATAGATACCGATAGCACCCACTAAGAATAACGATAATAAATAGATCGGGGGATGGCTGATAAAAAGAACAATCATCACCAAGCCAGTTGCCGCGCCGATGTAGGTGCCGGTGATACGCTCAAGGCATTTGTTGAGTGTGCTACCTACCGTGGCTTCGGTAGTAATGAAGGCTGTCATGCCTGCCCAGTAGGGTTGGTCAGTCTGCAACCACATAGCAAGAAAGCCGGCGATCATAACGGAAATCGCGGCGCGTGCCGTTAATTGCCAAAGATCCTTATTGTTAGCAAAGTCGACGTAGCTTTGATGGGAATCTAACCAAAGTTGATGCAGAAACCTATACATTAGAAAGCCGCATATTGGTTGGCGATAGTTGCCGGCGAGTTAATAGGCGCGTTACACGGAATTGGACAAAAAGTGCCATCATGGCAAAACCAGGACGCGTGCATCCAAGCCAATATATAGTGGACGATCATCTGGGTAATCTAACAGGTAGATACGGACAGGAATTCGATAATCGTAACGAATCCAGCTGGTAATGGGCTCAACATAAGGTAAGGCGGCATTTGAGTGAACGGCAGATCGTGATACTGCGCGTCCCACGCTGGCGACCTTGCCCTGCCAAAGACGCCATGGCTGGCTTGAGAGATAGACCCAGACATGTTTGCCTGGGTGAATCAGCGGTAGGTTGCTTTCTTTGATGTTGGCGATGATGTAGTCGGTACGAGTATTCACAAACCCAAAAAGCGCATCGCCGGTATTGGCGTAGTCGCCAGGGTAAACGCGTAAGTTATTGATGAACCCATCATTACGCGCAACGATTCGAGACAGGGCTAAATCGTATTCGGCTTCGGCTAACTGGCTCTGCCAGAGCTTGATGTCCGCAGCATACACCGGGCGTTGTTGCTCTATGTTGGTCAGGACTTTGTGGGCTTTCACCAGCGTGGCTTGGGTGATCGCGTATTGCTCCTGACGTTCATCAAAGTCGTTTTGGGCAATCACGCCATCTTTCAGCAGGTTTTTGTAGCGTTCAAACTCCAGTTTTGCGAGAGCGTTGCGGCTTTCAGCGATATTGATTTGCGCTGCTGCTTCATCGGCTTGGGTATCCAGTAGGGCATACTCTGCTTGTGCTTTATCAAGGGCAGAGGCGGCATGGGCAACTGCATAGATAAAAGGCTCTTGCTCTAGCGTTAGAATTGGATCGCCTGCCTCAACAAATTGGTTATCGGAGACATGAACCTTATCAATGATACCCGGTACGCCAGTCGAAACTCGGACAATATCTGCATGAACGTAAGCATCGTTGTTGTAGACGATAAAATATCCTGAACTGTAATACAGCAGAATCAACGCAACGACTGTGCTGGTGATCCAAATCCATTTATTGATTTTACCCAGCCATCCCATGGGGCTTTCCTGCTTGTTGGGTTTTGAAGGAACTGACGTCTGCTTTCCAGTTTAGCTAAAGATCTCTCAACCCACATGCTCTGGCCGAATCAGGCTATATTTGGACAAAGGAAAGGGGAGATGCGTCATCATGGATCGAATTGTGCTTTTATTGTTGTGTCTGCTTAGCTGGCCTGCAGCTGCTGTCGATGTCTATTTAAGTGAGCAAAAACCACCGATTACACTGGCCGCTGAATCGATTAATCAGGCTAAAAAAGACGTGAGGGCTGTGGTTTATAAGTTCAGCAGTGATGTCATGCGAAAAGCGGTGTTGAATGCACTGGAACGCGGCGTAAAGGTTACGTTAATTGCCGATGAAAAAGAGGCATACAAGAGCAAGAGTCATATCGGAGAGATACAAAAAGCCGGCGCAAAAGTTGTTTTCTGGACGGCAGGAAAACTCCACGCCAAATTTTTCATCGTCGATAGCCAAGAGGCGGTAGCCGGGTCATTCAATTGGAGCCGTTCAGCACAGAGCAAGAACACCGAAATTGTGCTGGTTTTCGATGCCCCTTCAGCGATCAGCCAATTTAACCAGGCATTCACACAGCTTTTAAAAGCTGCACAGGAATACCCGAACCACTAGCAACGCGTTCGTCGTAGTATCGGTGAACCTGCCCGCACTAGGATGTTCTGAATTTGCATAGCAGTTTACATTTGCATAACCTAAATTAGTTTGATCTAATGTAATGCGTTTGATGCCTATTTTTATCTGGGCTAATCGGTTTGTTGTTGATGCAGCATGAGGAGTTGTTGAGATGCAGATAGAATCTTTTTTCGATCCGCGTACATTTACATTCAGTTATGTTGTCGCGGATTTGGCAACGTTGAAGTGCGCAGTTATTGATCCCGTTCTTGATTATTCTCCTGCATCCGGTCGTATGGCATACGACAATGCTGATCGTATCATCACATTCATTCAAAATGCTGGCTTCACAGTGGATTGGATTCTAGAAACACACGTCCATGCCGATCATATTTCTGCTGCGCCTTATATTCAGGAGGCGCTCGGCGGGCAGATCGCAATTGGTGACAATATCGGTGCTGTTCAATCAACCTTTGGTGCGCTTTTTAACGCAGAAGAAGGCTTTGCGGTGGATGGTTCTCAATTTGGTCATTTATTCAGTGACGCAGAAACCTTCGCTGTGGGCAGTATCCGCGCGAGCGTTCTGCATACACCCGGACATACGCCAGCTTGTGTGACCTATATCATTGGCGATGCTGCATTTGTTGGCGATACTCTATTTATGCCGGATTACGGTACTGCCCGTTGTGATTTTCCGGGTGGCGATGCAGATCAGTTGTTTGTATCGATCCAAAAAATATTGTCGTTACCGGAGAATACTCGCCTGTTTATGTGTCACGACTACCTGCCAGCGGAGCGTGATCATTATCAGTGTGAAACGACAGTTGGCGATCAAAAGCGACACAATATCCATATCCATGATGGCATTGGCCGGCAAGCGTTTGTTGACGCCCGGCAAGCAAAAGACAAAACACTGAATGCGCCGGCATTGTTGTTGCCGTCAGTACAATTGAACATGCGTGCCGGTAATCTCCCGCCGGCTGAGAATAACGGCACGCATTACTTGAAAATACCGCTGAATAAAATCTGATATGACACTGTTACTCATCATAGGCATTGTTATTGGCTTGGTTCTGGGGCTAACCGGAGCTGGAGGGTCAGTTTTTGCTGTGCCCTTACTGATTATCTTTCTAAAAATGCCTGCTGAAGATGCCATGGGAGTCGCTTTGGCTGCCGTATCCTTATCGGCGGCGTATGGTATCGGCATACGATGGCGTAAAAGACAGTTCTTTGTGATACCCGCACTATTGCTCGGAGTTACTGGCGTTGTGACCGCGCCGTTAGGTAAGTGGGCGGCGGTATATACGCCAGACCATGTGCTCCAAGGGCTGTTTTCATTGCTGGCGGTAGTTCTTGGTATACGCATGTGGCGCATGGCGTCGCGTGAACCCGAGTCAACGCGGGTTGTTCGTGCGGGCGTGGATATGTCCGATTCGGATGATCGACATCTCTGTCGCTATAGTGATTCTGGCGATTTCGAGCTGAAGCCGCGTTGTGTTCGTGGGTTAGTAGGTTGGGGGCTAGTCATAGGTTTTATGTCAGGCTTTTTGGGTGTTGGTGGTGGATTCTTAATTATCCCGATACTTCTGTATGTCAGCAGCATGCCGATGTCGAAGGCGGTGGGTACATCACTACTGATTATTACGCCGGTAAGCCTTTCTGGTTTTATTTCCTACTACTGGTTCACGCCACATTTGTCCCTTGGTCAGCTTGGCTGGATTGTCGGTGGCGGTATTGTGGGTATGGCGGTTGGTACCAAGCTTGCTGATCGAATAGCGGGCCCCAATTTGCAAAAAGTTTTTGCGGCGACATTAATCCTGTTGGTAGGTGTTAGTGCGGTTCAAGTCTTTATCTGATAGCAGTGTTTTATCGGTGACTGTTTGCTGGTGATTGATCGCAGCAGCGTGTAAATCTGCGACAGAATATTTTGGCGTTGTCCCCGTCGAGTATGATTTTTTCTGAATCACATAAAACAAAGAGGCCAGCAAATGCTGGCCTTTTTAATGACGTATCTAAAGCTGTTGATTAACCAACAATCTTTTTCATGTCAGTCATGTAGCCGCGCAGTTCTTCGCCTACGTATTCAACCGGGTGGTTACGGATCTCGTCGTTCACTTCGATCAGTACCTTGTTATCCACGCCGTTGTCAGTGTTGCCCAGGCCACGACCGATAACGGTAGTGTCGATCTTCGCCATGAAGTCTTTCAGCATTGGGCGAGCAGCTTGGTCGAACAAGTAGCAGCCGTATTCTGCAGTGTCAGAGATAACAACGTTCATCTCGTACAACTTCTTACGAGCGATGGTGTTAGCGATCAGTGGAGTCTCGTGCAGAGATTCGTAGTAAGCAGACTCTTCGATGATGCCCGCTTCAACCATAGTTTCAAACGCCAGCTCAACACCTGCGCGAACCATTGCAACCAGCAGAATGCCGTTGTCGAAGAACTCTTGCTCGGTGATTTCTTGCTCGGTGTTGACTGCTTTTTCGAAACCTGTTTCTGCGGTTTCAGCGCGCCATGCGTGCAGGTTTTTGTCGTCGTTCGCCCAATCTTCCATCATTACACGTGAGAATTCACCGCCGATGATGTCGTCTTGATGCTTCTGGAACAACGGACGCAGAATGTCTTTCAGCTCTTCAGACAGTTCAAACGCTTTGATTTTCGCAGGGTTAGACAAACGATCCATCATGTTGGTGATGCCGCCGTACTTCAGCGCTTCAGTAACCGTTTCCCAGCCAAACTGAATCAGCTTGGATGCGTAGCCAGCGTCGATGCCGTCAGCAACCATTTTTTCGAAGCCCAGAATTGCGCCAGTTTGCAGAACGCCACACAGGATAGTTTGTTCGCCCATCAGGTCAGATTTAACTTCCGCGATGAATGAAGATTCCAAAACGCCAGCGCGGTCGCCGCCAGTAGCAGAAGCCAGTGCTTTAGCGATATCCCAGCCGTGGCCTTGTGGATCGTTTTCACGGTGAACAGCGATCAGTGTTGGTACACCGAAACCACGTACGTATTCAGCACGTACTTCAGAACCTGGGCATTTAGGAGCCATCATAACAACAGTCAGATCTTTACGAACTTGCATGCCTTCTTCAACGATGTTGAAACCGTGAGAGTAAGCCAGGCACGCGCCTTCTTTCATCAGCGGCATGATTGCGTTAACAACTGGTGTATGTTGCTTATCCGGTGTCAGGTTACAAACAACGTCAGCCTGTGGGATCAGATCTTCGTAAGTGCCAACGGTGAAGCCGTTTTCAGAAGCATTCAGGAAAGACTGACGCTTTTCGTCGATGGCTGCTTGGCGCAGAGCGTAAGATACGTCCAAGCCAGAGTCACGCATGTTCAAACCTTGGTTCAGGCCTTGAGCACCACAGCCGACAACAACGACTTTTTTGCCTTTCAGAAATTCACAACCGTTAGTGAATTCACTGCGGTCCATAAAACGACACTTGCCCAGCTCTTCCAGCTGGATACGTAGAGGAAGCGTGTTGAAGTAATTAGCCATGCTTGTTTTCTCCGGAAATAGGTTAATAGATGGAATGAATCACGAATGGCGCATAGTGTATGGGATGGTTATAATTGCGTAAATTGAAGTATTTTTAATTCTTTGTTGCAATTCATTCACTACGGCAGTCCATTATGGATTTCAGGCAACTGGAAATATTTACAATTCTTGCCAAAGAGCTGCACTTTGCCCGTACAGCCAAACAATGCCATATGACCGCATCGGCCGTGACCCGTTCAGTCCAGCGATTGGAAGAGACGGTGGGCCATCAATTGCTGGTGCGTAATAACCGGCACGTTGAGTTAACGCCCGCAGGTAGTGACTTTGCGCTGTTTGCGTCAGAGACCTTGGAAGAGTGGCGGCGTTTTCGTCAGTCGTTGGATTCGCGGGCTGACCGTGTAGAAGGCAGCTTGAAGATATACAGCTCCGTCACCGGCAGCTATAGCATTCTGTCGCGTTTGCTGGGCACTTTTCGTCAGGCTTATCCGAATGTCGAAATTATTTTGCATACCGGCGACCAAGCTGAGGCGATTGATCAGGTATTATCGGGGAGTGAGGATATTGCCAGCGCCGCGTTGCCGGATGTGTTACCTGCCAGTATTGCATTTAAAACATTAACATTTTCGCCCTTGAGATTTATCATGCCGGCAGAAGCCGGTGGAATCTACGAGGATGTTACGCGAATGCGGCAACAGGGCAGGGGTGAAATCAACCCGGCGCAATTGCCTTTGATCATCGCGGAACGCGGTTTAACCCGTTCACGCCTAGAAGCTTGGTTACGTAAAAATCAGCAAAAGCCGAATGTTTATGCAGAGGTGTCAGGCCATGAAGCTATTGTTAGTATGGTAGCCTTGGGATTTGGCATTGGTCTTGTACCCGAGCTGGTTATTCAACATAGCCCGTTGCAGGATCAGATTCGGGTCATCGATGATGCGCCAGAGCTACAAGCTTTTCAGATTGGGTTGTGTGTGGCTAAGGAGAAGCTCAATCAACCTGCGATACGTGCGTTTTGGGATTCCGCTAACCCTTCACTATTTTTATGATAACCCCTATTGAGGTATGCACTATGGCTGACGAGGACAAGCCAACAGCAAACGAAGGAGCTGGTTCTGACCAACAGGCAGAGCCACGTCAGGATAATTCTGACGCCCCTTCGATTGATCAGTTGGACAACCTTCTGCCCATCGACGATTTTGAAGAAGAGGTTGTTGAAGGTGATAAAACCGTACGCCAAAAAGGTGTATATCTGTTACCTAATCTATTCACAACCGCTGCTTTATTCTCCGGCTTTTTTGCCGTCGTTAGTGCCATGAATAACCGATTCGAGGCTGCTGCCATCGCAATGTTTATTGGCATGCTACTCGATATGTTTGATGGTCGAATCGCACGTTTGACGAATACGCAAAGTAAATTTGGCGCTGAATACGACAGTCTCTCTGACATGGTTACGTTTGGTGTTGCCCCCGCGCTTGCAGTATTCAGTTGGGCATTGTCTGATTTGGGTAAAGTTGGATGGGCAGCTGCATTTATTTATGTGGCCAGTGCTGCGCTGCGTCTGGCACGGTTTAATACACAAATTGATACAGCGGATAAAAACTACTTTACTGGCTTGGCCAGCCCTTCAGCGGCTGCCATTCTAGCTGGAGTGATGTGGGTGAGTGCTGAAGCTGGATGGGTCGGTGACGCCTTGCCATTCAGTATGTCGATTGCGGTGTGTGTTATTACGGTATTGGCTGGCTTACTGATGATTTCAAATGTGCAGTACTACAGCTTTAAAGGCCTTAGTTTGAAAGATCGTGTGCCATTTGTTGTTGTACTGCTAATCGTTATTGTTATCGCGGTGATCACAATTAATCCATCTGGTATCTTACTGTTATCTTTTTCTCTCTATGTCGCTTCGGGCCCAGTCTACGCCTTGAAACGTAAATTCTTTTCGTCCGCTAAGTAAGTCTTCAATGAGGCGCTCATGAATCAAGGCTGTCTATACTGATGGAAATTTTCGTCAGGAAGACAGCCCGTGAGCCCTGTATCTGCATCTGAGCGAAAGCTCAACGGTATTGCCTTCTTCATCGCTGACCTCCAGATGGGTTTAGGACCATTGCTCGCTGTTTATCTGGTCGCTGTTCTGAATTGGAACCCTGCAGAGGTTGGTTTGATGATTACCGCCGGCGCAATAGTGACTTTGCTGTTGCAGGTACCCATGGGTGCGCTTGTTGATGTCACGCGCCGCAAACGCTCATTGATAGTGGGTGCTGCGGTATTGTTGTCGGTTTCAACAGTGATTGTCCCACTGGCACCCTCGTTAACCACTATTCTTGCCAATACGCTGATTCTTGGTGCTGTCGCCGCATTTTTTGGCCCAGCAATGGCGTCGTTAGTGTTGGGGGTGGTGGGACCCGCGAGGTACGATCTCGTATTCGCACGAACCCAAATCTACCAGCATTCAGGTACCGTTTTTTATGCCGGTATTTTATTGCTGATTGCTATCTTTTCGCCGCTATCAGCATCTGCACAGGCGATAGCTCCATTCTACTTATTGCCCTTGCTCGGAGTTGGCTTGATCGTTTGGGTTTTGCGTTTGCCTGAGAAGGCGATTAATCATGCATGGGCCCGTGGTACTGATAGTGAAGGCGCGCAAAATCCTGCAGTGTCAGCCTTTCAACTTGTTACCTTGTATCCCATGATCTGGAAGCTAGCGTTGTGTTTCTTCCTATTTCATCTAGGTAACGCAGCGATGTTGTTTTTAATCTCTGAGCGATTGGCGTCTTCTCATCATGGCGGTAGCGCATCTGATGCGATTCTTGTGGCCAGTGGCAGTATTGTGGCGGCTCAGGCCATGATGGTAGCGATGGCTATTTGGGTTGTTGCCAAAGTGAATCAACGTGGCCGCAAGTTCTTCTTATTGGTCGCGTTCGCGGTACTCCCCATTCGTGGTTTTCTGCTGAGCCTGGACGATAGCATCGCCTATATGTTTACGGTTCAATTGCTCGATGGTATTGGTGCAGGATTAATCGGTGCAGTGATGCCGATAGTGCTGGCGGATGTAGTTCGTGGCTCGGGTCATTACAATCTGGCGCTGGGCTTCCTACTGACTGCACAGGGCATTGGTGCCGCGATGAGTCAAACGCTAGGTGGTACAGCGGCCAACATGATGGGGTTCGATAATGCGTTTTTGCTGCTGGCAGCGGTTGCTTTGGTAGCGTTATGTGCCGTTATTACGTTGGTCCCTGAAACTGGGACATCTATTAAGGCACCTAGCCGCGGAGGTGAGTGATGGCTGTATGGGTATCGCTAATCTTTGGCTTTACATATGTAGGGCTTATTGTTTGTGGGCATCCTCGAAGCCCGCTCGCTCGATGGCAGGTTGCTCTGCTAGGGGCATTTTGTGTGTTGGCAATTCAGGCAATTTCACTGTCTCAGGCGTGGCAATCCATTAGTTGGGACATCATCGGCATTCTTTTTGGTTTGATGGTGATTTCGGGCTATATGCATCAGGCGGGCATCTTGGATGCGCTAGCGAAAAAAATCATCACACGTATGAGGCATCAACGGCAGGTTCTATTGGCGCTTATTATCATTGCGGCTGTGGGTTCAGCATTTTTAACCAATGATGTGGTTTGTCTGATTCTCGCCCCAATGGTGATTACGCTTTGTCAGCGCTATGAAATGGCCCCAATGCCCTTTTTGCTGGGTGTTGCACTCGCATCCAATGCAGGCTCCGTTGCGACGCTATCGGGAAATCCACAAAACATTATTATCGGGGTTTACTCTGGTATTCCCTACGCGCGCTTTTTTCTGACAATGGCACCTTTGGCCTGTGTTTCTGTGCTGGTTAACTATTTCCTACTGCGAATCATTTTTCGGCAATCCTTGGCGATGCCAATTAAAGTTGTTGATGAGATTTCAAAGCCAGTTGAAAGCGCGCGTGCTGAGATTGGTATATTTGCGATCGTTGTTGTTCTTTTCTTTTCACCACTCCCTATGTGGTTGCCTGCGCTGGTGGGAGCAGTGGTTTTATTGTGTTACCGCAACCGGAAACCGGATTTTTGGCGAACAATCAATTTGCCATTGCTGCTGCTGTTTGTGGGTTTTTTTGTTCTTGTTGACGCCATGGATAAACAAGTTGTTCATAACTGGCATATTGATGATTGGCCGGGGATTCAGTCGGATCCCGGTGCATTTGTTGCGGTATTTGCGCCGGTGTTCTCGAATATCTTCTCTAATGTACCGCTCACCTTATTGTTTAAAAGCTTGATACAGTATTTTGATAACCCGGAGTACATTTGGCTGATGTTGTCGGCGAGCTGTACATTGGCTGGCAACGCGACGTTGTTTGGGAGTTTCGCAAATATGATTGTGGCGGAGCAGGCGCGCCCATATGGCATTCAGATGGGTTACTTAACGTTCCTGCGTGTAGGTGTTCTTTCGGCAATTATCACGATTGTGTGTGCTTACCTTTATCTCACCTATGTGGTTGTCACGTTTCAATAACGTTGAGCGATGATAGATTCCAAATGTCATCAGAAATGAATAACTTAGCGTATAAATCAACGGGCTTTCCGAATATTTTCTGTGCTACTTTAATGGGTAGCCCGTGTTGACTTGGATAGCAGGTCATTCAAGGGATGCCCCGGTATTTATCGGGAGTGCACAAGGTCATTGCATGTTGGGAAATGCTTATGTTGATCAAGAAGTCAGAGACGATTAAATCGTCGGAAATTACCGGTGAATCCCAGTACCTCAAACGCCGGGATTTTATCAAAGGTGCTGCAGCAATGGGACTGGTTGGCGCAGCCATGCCAAAACAGCTATTGGCCGAAGAGGTTGATAAAACCAAGCCTCTACAATTTAAGAAGGCGACCGCAGCAGGCGAAAGCAAAGGTTTTTACACCGGCGAAACGTTAACACCCTATAAGGATGTGACGTCGTATAACAACTTCTATGAATTCGGTATGGGTAAGTCTGACCCATCGCGCTTTGCACCAGATGACCTGATTACTGACCCTTGGTCAGTAAAGGTGGCGGGGCATATCAAGAATCCGGGTACCTATCACATGGAAGACATCCTCAAACGGTTTGATCTTGAAGAGCGCATCTACCGACTTCGCTGTGTAGAAGCATGGTCGATGGTTATACCTTGGATAGGCTTTACGTTGAAAGACATGATCCAATGGTTGGAGCCGACCTCTAAGGCCAAGTACGTTGCGTTTGAAACACTCTATGACCCCAAGCAAATGCCTGGACAGCGCTCGTTTACCAGTATCATTCATTGGCCGTACCGAGAAGGTTTACGGATGGATGAAGCAATGAATGATCTGACGTTAATGAGTGTTGGGCTCTATGGGAAAACCTTGCCAGCACAAAATGGTGCGCCGATACGTTTAGTTGTGCCTTGGAAATATGGCTTTAAGAGTATTAAATCCATTGTTGGGATTCACTTTTTAGAGTCAGCGCCGGAAACGTCGTGGGAACGATTGGCACCTAATGAATATGGCTTCTATGCCAACGTGAATCCGAACGTGAGCCATCCGCGATGGTCTCAAGCTACAGAGCGTCGCTTGCCTAGCGGGCTGTTTGATTTTAGTCGTCGAAAAACCGAGATCTTTAATGGCTACGGCGATCAGGTTGCCGACCTCTATAAAGGAATGGATTTGCGGAAAAACTTTTGATGTTATGGCTTAAGCTATTTGTTTTCCTGGCGAGCCTCGCGCCAGCGATTGTGTTTTCGGGGCTTGCTGTAGCTGGCGCATACTCGCCTGACCCTGGTCAGGCATTGATTATTCGATTTGCGCACACCGCGACGATCTTCCTATTGATTACGTTGTCGTTAAAACCCATTGCCACATTAAAGGGATTGCGCCCAGTCATTCGTTTCTCTCGTATGGCGGGTCTATTTTGCTTCTTTTATGCACTCTTACACTTCCTTGCCTATTTGGCGTTCAAGACAGGGTTTATGTGGTCGTTGTTCGAGATGGATCTGGCTAAACGGCCCTACGTGTATGTGGGTATGGCAGCGTTTGTTATTTTAGCTTTAATGGCAGTCACTTCGACCAAATGGTGGCAACGCCGCTTGAAACGCAATTGGAAGATGTTGCATCGGTTGGTTTATCTAGCGCTGATTCTTATCATTGTCCACATATTGTGGGTTGCCCGAAGTGATGTTTGGTGGACCGTCATATACGGCACGATCGGCACGTTATTGTTAGCGTGGCGTGCGCGATTGCATTGGTTAAAGCGCAGAAGTATTGCCGCGGAAAATCGCCCTTCGTAGTTCGTTGTAAAACTTATTTAAAAAAACACTTGCGCGGAAAATGAGGTTCCCTATAATGCGCCTCCTCTTCACGCAGACAGGCAAACGCCAGCAACGTGTAGAGGC
>CACSIO010000059.1 GCA_902705865.1 BD1-7 clade bacterium | reverse complement strand
GATCAATCTCTATACCTAAACCTGTACCGCAACCCGTGTTATCACCCGCATCGACGACAGGGCTAGAATTTGCAGGAAGCATTGTAAGAGTTGAACCACCGTTATCGGCTAATGCACCAAGCTGAGGGTCGCCGGTTAGTGTAGCGTCGCAACTGCCGTCTTCGATTAGGGTATTATTAAGGTCGAACTCTATACTAATGGAATTATCGACAAGATCACAATCACCACCAGTATTGCCAGCTATAATGCTGTTAGTAACATTGACTGCTGTCAGCTTGGCGTTCACATTCTCGATGCGGAGACCACCGCCACTGACTCCTGTATTATTTGCGATGGTTGTATTAGAAATAATAACTTCAATGGGTTCAAATAGAAGGGCATTTAGAATTTGAATTCCGCCAGCCCCAACGTTAGAAGCTGATTCATTTCCCGATATTGTACTATTAATAAGCGTTAGGTTCGAACTCACTAATTTAATTCCTCCATAAGAGGAATTACCTGAAATAGTACTACCACTAATGAGAAGATCTCCTTGTTGCATAAAAATCCCACCCTTACCGTTATTAGATATTGTAGAATCATAAATCTGGCCCGTTTGATTGCAGCAATCAAGATAGAGACCCAATTGATCATTACCCGTGATCGTAGAATTGCGTACAACCAAACTGCCCCCACCAACGGTATGAACGATGCCTTCGCCATATGGGTACGTACTGAGGTTGTCACTGATAACGCTATTGAGAATGGTCGCTGTTTTTACATTCAGTGCTTGTCCATTGCTACCTGATCCAAGGTTGTTATTTCTTAGTTCGACATTATCCAGTGTTAATATTCCGCGGGAGAAAATACCAAGACCATCGATATAGTGATTCGATGCGGAACCATTATCAGATATTGAAGAATTAGAAACAGTGAGATTAGAACTACTACCGGCAAAAATGCCACCGCCCTCACCAAAAGCTGCATTAACACCGCCAGAAACCTTGATACCATTCAAGGTAACAGGCTCAGAAGTATTGATACTGAATCCACGAGATTCACCATTAG
>CACSIO010000058.1 GCA_902705865.1 BD1-7 clade bacterium | reverse complement strand
GGCGACGTTATTTCATATGCATGGCTCCCAAGTGGTAGTCTCTTGATGTCTACGTCAGGGATTTATGGTACTGGCAGTGTTTACAAGATTGATCCTTCCGCAAAGGAGTCAATTCGGTTGTTAAAAGTTGGTGCCGCGGCAATCGAGATAGTGTCAGTTAATAAACAAGATGTTACCGTTCGATATGAAACAAAGCCGGGCGTATTTGAAGAGATAACTGTAGGCATGTAACAAGTCGATGAATTACGCTCCGGCCCTGCGGGCCTGCGCCAGACCTCCGCCGCGTTGCGGCTCCGGCTGATTATCGAGGCGTTCTGTGCGTTTTACGCTGGTGTTCTTTCCAAGTTTTTTACCCAGGCATTACTCCAGGCGATATGTCTTCTAGGCCGGCTTTCTTGTTTATGCAGGTTGTGAAATTCGGTGTATCCAAGCGTTCTGAGTTGGTTTAGTTCATGTGTCGGCAAGCACAATCCGCTCGTAGGTTTCCCTATCTTTTGGGTTCGGCTCTCAGTCAGTCCTAGGCGGGTAATAGGGCATTTTCTTTCAGTTCATTTCGTCGCATTTTGTTGGCAAGTCAGTTGTGTTAGTCTGCCGTTCAAACATTAATTCGTGTCATTGAGCTTTCTAATGTGCAGAGCGCACAGAGTAGCAGGGCGGCACAGAACAAGCGCAGGCACGCTCAGCCACTGCGTGGCTTGGACCTCCGCCGCATTGCGGCTCCGGCCCGTGCTGCGGGCGTTCTGTGTTTTATCATGGCGTTGTTCATTCCAAGCAGTCTACCCAACCATTACCCAGAGCCTGTGCCATTTTTTGAGTACACGCTCGGCAATTAAACCAACGTTCTTGTTCGCTCAGGCTGCTAGATCGGGCGTATCCAAGCCTTCTAAATCCGTTCAGTCCATGTGTCGGCAAGCACCCATACCTACGCTAATTTCCTAAGCTTTTGGGTTTGGCTCCCGGTCAGTCCTGGGCGGGTAGTGGGGTAGTTCCTTTCAGTGTCTTTCGTCGCGTTTCGTTGGCTAGTCAGTTGTGTTAGTCTGCCGTTCAAACATTAATTGGTGTCATTGAGCTTTCTGATGTGCAGGGCGCACAGAGTAGCAGGGCGGCACAGAACAAGCGCAGGCACGCTCAGCCAC
>CACSIO010000057.1 GCA_902705865.1 BD1-7 clade bacterium | reverse complement strand
CAGAGTAGCAGGGTGGCACAGAACAAGCGCAGGCACGCTCAGCCACTGCGTGGCTTGGACCTCCGCCGCGTTGCGGCTCCGGCCCGTGCTGCGNGCGTTCTGTGCGTTTCACGCTGGTGTTCATTCCAAGTCTTTTACNCAAGCATTACTCAAAGCCGGTTAGCGATTTCGTACCGGTTTTNCTGTTTTCTCAGGGNGCGAAATNTGGCGTATCCAAGCTTTTTAAGTTTGTTCGGTTCATGTGCCTGCAAGCATGATTTCCTGCGTGGGTTTCCTCTCGTGTAAGGTTCTGCTCTCGGTCAGGCTTGTGCGGGTAGTGGGGGGTTCTCTTTCAGTTCATTTCGTCGCGTTTTGTTGGCAAGTCAGTTGTGTTAGTCTGCCGTTCAAACAATAATTCGTGCCAGTGAGCTTTCTGATTTGCAGGGCGCACAGAGTAGCAGGGCGGCACAGAACAAGCGCAGGCACGCTCAGCCACTGCGTGGCTTGGACCTCCGCCGCGTTGCGGCTCCGGCCCGTGCTGCGGGCGTTCTGTGCGTTTCACGCTGGTNTTCATTCCAAGTCTTTTACCCAAGCNTTACTCAAAGCCGGTNANCGATTTCGTACCGGNTTTCTTGTTTATTCAGGTTGTGGAATCCGGCGTATCCAAGCGTTCCGAATTAGTTAGGTTCATGTGTCGGCAAGTATAATTTACTGCGTGGGTTTCCTCTCGTGTAAGGTTCTGCTCTCGGTCAGTCTTGGGCGGGTGGCTCGACATTTCCTTTCAAGTTCTTTCGTCGCGTTTAGTTGGCAAGTCGGTTGTGTTAGTCTGCCGTTCAAACATTAATTGGTGTCATTGAGCTTTCTGATGTGCAGAGCGCACAGAGTAGCAAGGCGGCACAGAACAAGGCCAAGCACAGGGACCTCCGCTTCGCTGCGGCCCGTGTTGGCAACGTTCTGTGCGTTTCACGCTGGTGTTCATTCCAAGTCTTTTACCCAATCATTACTCAAAGCTGGTATGTTTTCTAAGCCGGCTTTCTTGTTTATTCAGGTTGTGAAATCCGGCGTATCCAAGCGTTCTGAATTGGTTCGGTTCATGTGTCGGCAGGCTCAATTTCCTACGTAGATTTCCTCTCGTGTAAGGTTCTGCTCTCGGTCAGTCTTGTGCGGGTAGCGGGGTATTCTCTTTCAGTTCATTTCGCCGCATTTTGTTGGCTTGCAAGTTATGTTAGTCTGCCGTTCAAACAAT
>CACSIO010000056.1 GCA_902705865.1 BD1-7 clade bacterium | reverse complement strand
CCAGAGCAACAATCGAATCAACGCCTTCTGCTAACAATCTTGCTTGATCGTAGAAACAGATGAAGCCTTTGTCGCCAACGAAAATATCGTCGCGTTTGAAGGTTTGCTCCTGCTCTCGAAGCAGCGGAAATTCATGTGAACGTTTGTTACCTAAGCGATAACTGAGTGCGACACCGGCATGTAGGTTAAACAGGCCGCAAAGCCTGATCTGAGGGAATCCACAGCCCACCTTCTGGCTGGCTTGTTGAGGCCATTGTGCCTGATTCTTCTTCGTATCAGCAGCAAGCAGCCCGGTTCCATCAGCGCAAACAACACGGCGATTCACGAGGGGATGGTAATCATCACACCGTTGCGTTGTATGGTTTAAAACCTCTGATAGCAGCTCCACTGGTAGTCTTTTTCTCGCCTGACAATACGCAGAGGTGGACTTGGAAATTGTCTTGTCGTGGCGAACCTTAGCGTTCACTCTGAACTGATGAACGATAGATTGGCAACTGCTATCGGGCTTAAGTGTTTGCAGAAAAAAGCCCCAGAACGTGTTTTCAATTGTGAAGATTCGACGCCTCGATGCTCATTTTTTGAACAGTGATTGTGGAATGTAGGCCGCTAATATCTGCTGCATTGTCATAAGCTGGTGCGACTGCAATTTATCCAACGCTGCTTTATGTTTGCCGGCAGATGACAACGGCGTTTTGCGAAGGGTTTGGATATTGAATCGCGGCGATAGAAACAGCTGCACGATAAAGGCTACTCGTTAGCGAATAGCCTTTATTTTAAGGTAGTTTGAGTGCGCTAGCTGTGCTTAACTTAGTGCCATTCGACTCTACCCCCTTGATCCCTTGATCGTTGCTGTGTTCAGTCGTCGGATCCTATGTCGGTTCGCAGTACTGGCAGCGTGTTGAGATTACCAAAGTCCCATATTGTTTCATCCCAATCCTTAAAGATAATCAACCCCTGTTTTGCGCAGTCTGCATCGCCAGGGTTAGTCGGACACTTTAGCTCAGTTGATGACAATCGAAATACTTGTGGACTTCTTTCTTCTGTCTCTCCAATGTAACGAATATCCGAAGCGGGTGTTGGATACGACGGTATCATATAATTTTGATAGATGGGCGGATAACCAGATTCTACCCTGTATATGATCGCGCGCGCCTCTACGTCTGTTCGTATTGAGGCTCCAATGAGGTTAAATTTGATACTTCCAATTTTATAAGCATTGCCGAACAATCCTCCTGTTATACCTCCATTTCTTCTTGATGTAGAATATCTGTAGTCTTCGCTCGTGATTGTCGTATCAATGATATTGTTTTCTATCTCATCGATTGTCGATCCCCAACCAGCAATGCCGCCAGTATAGGTTCCTGGATTATTTATCTTCGAAGAAATAGAGTTCTGTTCAATTGAGGCTATATTGTGTGCGCCGCCAGCTAATCCTCCTGCACCATAGCCCCCTCCATTTTGACCGTCTGCACCAGCGTATACTTCAACGTCGATCTCGTTGTGCTTGATGTGAGACGAGTAATTTATTTTTCCAGCAAGTCCGCCGACCATTCCATACATTCGTACTTCGCCTGACATTTTATTTGCGTTGATTTGGTCAATATTTGTACCTCTTCCAAAGAGTATCCCTGCATGTTCTGAGGCATCTAGAGTTGTTGCTCTTACGGTGCATGATATTTCATTCTTCGATAGGTTCTGTATATCGTGAGCTGCTCCAAATATTCCGCCAATGGAGCCGCCGCGTGTTGTTGAGACCGACCCTCGACCTATCAGATTAGTCACTTCGACTATATCGCTTGCCAATCCAGCAATACCGCCGGCTACTGACCTATTCGCGTGGATAGAAACACTGTAAGAGTTTGAGGTGATGCTGTTCACATCGACGATTGAACCCGCAATTCCACCTAGACTACTAACCCCGTTGATACTTGCATATATCGTTACACCCGATATGTTTTTTAGCCCTTCAATTTTTCCTGAAACTAGTCCGAGTGCGGATTCACCGACGACTGTGCCGCGAAGGCTAACGTTGCGAAAGAATCTTGTTTTTGAATGATCATGAATATTTCCAAATAGACCAAGATAGCTTTGCTCTTCACGATTAATATTGATTCCAGTAATTTCATAACCATTTCCATCAAATGCACCGGTATATGGTTCGCTTTGAGTTCCGATTGGTTCCCACCCATGCCCGTCGTTATAAAAAGAATCTGCCGGAGTCAGTCCTGATTCACCATCGTTATCCAAATCTAAATCCGTGTTTAATTCATATCCAAAACATCCCGAGACTCCACCACAACCATCTTCACGGGAGTTGCCGTCATTATCTATCAAGGCTGATCCATTGAGTGAATTTCTTATCCAATCGAGTTGTTCTATCGACGAAATTTCAATTAACCCGTCGTTGTCAAAATCGATATCACTATTGTCCCCAGTACCGTCATTATCGGAGTCAACAGTCTCATTGGGATCCAGAGGAAGTTGATCTTCGTTGTCGCCTACACCATCACCATCACTATCTTTGGATTCATCGGGATTTGTCGGATATTGGTCTGAGTTGTCGCCCACGCCATCTCCGTCAGTATCTACTGACTCAGCAGGATCCTCAGGGAATTCATCAGTATTATCTCCCACTCCGTCCGCGTCGGAGTCTTTTGATTCACTATCGTCATGGGGAAATGCGTCGCCGTTGTCGCCTACGCCATCACCGTCTGAATCGATAGTTTCACTGCTATCAAGTGGAAACTGATCTTTGCTATCTCCAGTACCATCACTGTCAGAATCCTTTGTTTCCGTCGGATCAAATGGTAATTGATCTTCGTTATTTCCTACGCCATCTCCATCGCTATCAAGGGATTCATTAGCATCGTTAGGGAACGCATCTTTGTTATCTCCGACGTTGTCTCCGTCAGAATCTAAAGATTCAGACGAATCGTTTGGGAATACATCCGTATTATCGCCAACACCATCTTGGTCAGAGTCTTTTTGCTCATCTTTGTTGTTAGGAAAAGCATCAGAATTATCCCCGACACCGTCGGCGTCGGAATCGATGCTCTCATTTTTATCATTTGGAAATTGGTCGGAATTATTTCCAATACCATCTAGGTCAGAGTCAAACTGCTCTTTCTTATCATTCGGAAATGCGTCCTGATTGTCACCTACGCCATCTCTATCTGTATCTTTAGATTCGCTAGAGTCATTTGGAAAAACATCAATTTTATCAGGTATCCCGTCTCCGTCAGAATCCTTTTCATTTGATTTACCACCTCCAGAGCATCCAGTAATGGTTAGTGTTAGAAAAATTATTGATAGAATTAGCTTTGGCAACGTTAACAATCCTCGGGATTTTTTGTGTCGGCATAATAACGAAGAATCAATTGTTTGAATATGTCATGTGCGATGTTTGCTATTGTTGATGGCACTGGATATACGTCGGCGTCGTCGATCTGAGTCTTGCGATTTTCGAGGCACAGTTAGCTCATCTATCAGTTGCAGGATCAAGGGGTCAGAGTTGAATGGCACTAAGTTAAGCTCTTTTAGCGTCATTTCAAGCCAACATTTCAGCACGTAACTCAGACCTTGGTTTTGTCACTAATTTAAACGGTTTGGGTCTGCGTTTGACCTGCCGAGGTTCAGCCCGTCCCGGCCGTACGAGTAGAGTAGAGTAGAGTAGAGTACACAATACAATTTCCTGCCGTAATTCTGCTGCATATTGAAGCGCCGTTTTACGGCTTAAAAAGCCTTCACGATCATGGTAAGCCAGCAACGTTTGAAGGCAAGATTCGAACGCCATCGTCACCGGCTCTATGCGAGAAGAGCCATCCAGCATCAGTAGCCGAAGCACGTTATAAACGATAAAAAACATCTGGATTTCCTTCATCACCCTATCCAGTGATTTACTGTTCAGCTTTTCCATGCCGAGCGTAGTTTTGATGTCTCCAAAATACAATTCAATACGCCAACGTTGGTGATATAGCTCTGCGATAAGCTCAGCAAGGAAAGCCGTTTCATCCAGCAGCGTTGTTAGCAGATAAACGCTTTGGGTTCTGTATCCAGGAATAGTGATATCGACCTTGATTTGTCGCATGTCGATGGATTCAGGCAAGCTGTTCCAACGCTCTTCCGGGTAGCGATTGATAGCCGCCTTGCTTGTGGATTTGGGGATCGTAATCAGGAGGTCATCGGGGCCAATGAGACGCTTTGCATCTGCAGCTTTAACAGGTTTACGTTTGGCCAGAGCAACAATCGAATCAACGCCTTCTGCTAACAATCTTGCTTGATCGTAGAAACAGATGAAGCCTTTGTCGCCAACGAAAATATCGTCGCGTTTGAAGGTTTGCTCCTGCTCTCGAAGCAGCGGAAATTCATGTGAACGTTTGTTACCTAAGCGATAACTGAGTGCGACACCGGCATGTAGGTTAAACAGGCCGCAAAGCCTGATCTGAGGGAATCCACAGCCCACCTTCTGGCTGGCTTGTTGAGGCCATTGTGCCTGATTCTTCTTGGTATCAGCAGCAAGCAGCCCGGTTCCATCAGCGCAAACAACACGGCAATTCACGAGAGGATGGTAATCATCACACCGTTGCGTTGTATGGTTTAAAACCTCTGATAGCAGCTCTGCAGGCAGTCTTTTTCTTGCCTGACAATACGCGGAGGTGGACTTGGAAATCGTCTTGTCGTGGCGAACCTTAGCGTTCACTCTGAACTGATGAACGATGGATTGGCAGCTGCTATCGGGCTTAAGTGTTTGCAGAAAAACGCCCCAGAACGTGTTTTCAATTGTGAAGATTCGACGTCTCGATGCTGTGCTGGTCATCCATTTTTTGAACAGTGATTGTGGAATGTAGGCCGCTAATATCTGCTGCATTGTCATAAGCTGGTGCGACTGCAATTTATCCAACGCAGCTTTATGTTTGCCGGCAGATGACAACGGAGTGTTGCGAAGGGTTTGGATATTGAATCGCGGCGATAGAAACAGCTGCACGATAAAGGCTACTCGTTAGCGAATAGCCTTTATTTTAAGGTAGTTTAGGGGCGCTAGGTGTGCTTAACTTAGTGCCATTCGACTATGACCCATTGATCGGTGCTTATCTCAGTGGCCACCATTCTTTGAAAAGTGTGGGCCAATATTTCAGCGTTAGTACGGCGACTATTAGTCGAGCCGTTAAAATGTCGGAATGTAACGTGTAAGACCTGACCCCATTATGCAAATGTACATGATTGGTCATCATCACAAAGGCCTGAACAGCAACATCATACTCTGTGGCGTAATGATGGAGACGATCGAGATACACGGCATAGTCTTCGTCTGCGAAGAAACATGCCTGACGGTTATTACCGCGTTGAACAACGTGTTGAGGAATGCCCGGCAGGTTCGGGCGAGGCAAACGAGCCATCCTTGGTCTCCGTTACGACTGATTATCTGGGGTTACTCTACAACGAGAAACAAGGAAAGAAAATCAACGACTCACCCGTGCGCTCGAAGTAAGGGGTCTTAACTCCCTCTCCCCAAGAGAAGACTGGAGCGAGGGCACTTACGCCCTCCTCTAACTAAATCAACAAATCGGACTAATTGATCAACAGCCTCTTGGTTGCGGAACAAACCCTTGTCGTGCGGAGTTCAGAAGCCAATCAAAATGATTCCGTTGTTTACTGGAACAAAAAACTTGGCAAAATCCTGCACAAGCAACGAATCATTCGTCGAAATCGTTAACGCCAAAACCAGAGTACCGGCATGATAAGACCAAGCAACCCTCCCGGAAACACCGCCAAAGCCTTCAATCAATCGATATTGTGACGGCTTTAGTAAGACTTTAAGCAAAGGCATCACATCCATCATTTTCGAGGTCTTCCAGCCTTTTCCTCCGGTCCACCAATTATTGATCGGTGAAGCCGCCGGGCTTCCCTGGCCCATACAAATGCCCATGGATTCAGTATCTATCGCCAAATCACCACAAAAAGCAAAGTTAAGCTTCGACGGCGCATCAGAAAATGTCATTGTGCCGATATAACTGCCACCTATATCATTCTTAAGCCACTCAGCAGGGCCGCTACCGGCACTCCTGCCCGCCGTAACACTGAGCGTTTGCTTCTTAAATGAGCCTCCGTCAGGTACACCAGAATCAACACCTGCCCATAACTGATTGCCAGCGATGGTGTAATCAACATTCTTCTGTGAGCAATTCGCATTGCCACTGCATTGATACGAAATATTCTTGGTTTTAAGGGTTAATTTCTTAGGAATTATTTTCTCAACCAGGATCTTATTTATGCCAAGGCCAGACAAATACTCAACGAGAAATTCCCTCTCCTGCGCCGAAAATTGATGCTCTGCCACAATCGAATACAAGAAAAGTTCATTGAGATGTGCCCCACCATTCTTGCCCCAGATTTTATTATCCGTCGTTGAAGAAGGATCCAAACAGGCAGCTAAACCATCGACGCCATTTCTGTAGTTACTATCCGCATAGCAAATTGAAGATCCTTTCTTGACCCAATCACTGCCACCAACCCACCAGTTGTTGGATGTACCCTGAGCAACGCACAAATCAACTGCTGCGGCTTGATTAGCGTTATTTTGGTAGTCGTTGAACTCAAGAGTACCGCACGCATAAAAATTCAATTTACCTGGAGGTGGAGACGTGTGTGCAATTGTTTGGGTTGCATTATTGTTCGTCTTATCGGCGAACGATTTCGCAATAACCTTGCCCCCATCGGATTTCCCTTTCCGCCCCGAATATACGGTTATTTTCAGATTATCACTGCTCCAATCCTGTTCAACGCCGCTCCATGGCTGACCATTGACCACACAGTAGTCACCGTCATAACTAAACGACAACTCTCCCAAATCCAGATCAGCTGATGACGTTTTAATATTCAAATCGTTAGTTCGCAGCTTCCCCTTTATATGATCATCCGGCTGAGAAGGGCACGACTGTGATGCCTGCACAGTCGAAGCAGTGATGGGAAGTACACATGCTAAAAATGCAGCATGAAATACAGACCTACAGCAATTTCCTATCCTAATCCCAAGCAACATACATTCCTCCATAAATGCGAAAGTGATTTCAAGCGATGCACCACCCAGAAAAGGTTGGCCATATGGTATTGATATGATTTCCGACTCCAAGAGACTAGTTCAATAAGCGCGCATACGCGATCAAATCAAGGCCGTATCAAGGGTTCAGAATTGTTGATTTCATACCTCTTCTAAATACCGCTCAGACTTCCTGTCCCCACCATGCTGACCGGGCTGCACCCGCCGCTGCAAAGCGGCTTCAATCTGCTGTTTAAATCGCTCATCACCCAATGTCAGCCCACGGTTAATAGAAGATCGAATCAACCCAAGATCAGAGTCAACCAATACCGAATCAAACAACGCTCGATAGGCTATCTGTCTTTGAATCGGCTCGCTAGCCAACGCAAGATACAACCGGTGTTCTGTTACCAACGCTATCGACTTGCCCAGAGCGTTATGGTGATAACTCGACCAGCGATAATCGTCAGGTTTCTCCACCATCAAAGCCCGAGCCGGGTTCATTTCGATATAACGGTATACCGTCAACAAATAACGATCAGACTCTACCAGCGACGATTTGTAACGCCCCTCCCACAAAGTGCCAGAACGCTGATACGTGGTATTGATGTAACGCACATAATACCGGCCAAGCGACTGCATCAGTCGACTAACCCCATCTGATGATGATGCCGTTAGTAAAAGGTGCACATGATTGGTCATCAGCACAAAGGCGTGAACAGCAACATCATGCTCTTTGGCGTAATGATGGAGACGATCAAGATACACGGCGTAGTCTTCACACGCAAAGAAACAAGCCTGACGATTATTGCCACGCTGAACAACGTGCTGAGGAATGCCCGGCAGATTCGGGCGAGGTAAACGAGCCATCCTTGGCCTCCGTTACGACTGACTATTTGGGGTTACTCTACAACGTGAAGCAAGGAAAGAAAATCAACGACTCTGACCCCTTGATCTGCTATCGGAAAAGCAATGTCAGCTGCAAAACAATTCAAACAAGGTCATGGCGTGTTGATAACTGCTTATGACCCAGGCTTAATCACCGACCGCACCGAAGAGAATGTAAACTATGAACTCAGTGCTGCGCAAACAGATATCTTTGACGGATTCTGCACGTGTACAGTCGGAAGCGACCTCGGAAAAGTACTATTCGGTGGAGGGCTAGTCCCCACTCGCAGACCAATACAAGATTCAGATAAAGTCTTGGCGATCCCCTGCAGCACATCACCTCATTCGCCTTTGAGACCAAATGACGACGTGAACTTTAATAAAATTGCACAGCGACTAAAGATCAAGGTGTACGTTAAAGATATGACCCGACGCATAGTTTGGGTTTTTGATGGAATCTCAAAAACCGAGTGGCAGAACCAATAGCAATGAAAAAATCAATCCTCTTCATGTTAGTACTGTCAATGATCGCTGGATGTGAATCGAAAGATGAATACATAGAACCATCGATTTTTGCCGTGCTAAGCTCACCTGAAACCCACCAAAACCAAGCGATCGGAATCGCCGGAATCGTCAGAAAAACAAGCAATGGGCCTTGGCGGCTTTATCCAACTGAAACCCAAGCAAAACATAACGATATAGCTTCAAGTGTTTCGTTAGGAACAACAAATTTAAGCTTAGAATGCGATAATCAATTTGTGAGAATCGTTGGGAAATCAGCGGCGTATAGTGGCGTTTACTTGGAGATGGCATCAATCACTGGAGCTACTAGTGATATAAAAGGATTCAGCTGCCTAAGCAAGAAAAATTGATCATCTGCGCAGAGCCCAACAATACCGTGTGACGTTGGGTTCTGTTCTGAAAAACAATAGCTGAGTCATGTATCAAAAACTCACTGTTAACACATAGCGATCAGATTCCAACAGCAACGAGCTGTAACGCCCCGCCTACAGATTTCCGGCATTCATATCCAGCACAACAAAAATCAACGACTCTGCCCCCTTGATCGTTAGTCGAGCCGTTAAAATGTCGGAATGTAACGTGTAAGACCTGACCCCATTATGTTTGTTCAGACGTTATTGAGAGAATACTATGATTATTGGAACCGGTGATTATCTAGAAGAATGGCCAGATGCCGTAGGTGTTTGGGCGTTAATTTCAGCATGCCTTGAACAAGGCGACACCCTAGATGGGTGGGACTTTGATACTGTAAATCCAATTCTTTCACTTGAGGTACTGGATTCCATGCGACCAGAGCTGAGCATAGAAGAAAACAGTAAGTTCTTGATTCATGAGTTTGCAAAACAAGGCATGCCATCTATCGATATGATGCGACAGGCAGTATCGTTAATTGAAGAATACAATCAAAAGGCAACCCCTGACAATGTCGGCCGCTGTCCTCCGGGCTTGTTTTCAAATCCTTAAGATTATGTACTCGATACAAACCATCATCGAAAAAAGCCTGCGCCACGAGCAGGCTTTTCTTTAAAAGCTATCAGTAAACTAAACTCAGCCTCCAGTAGCTTGTGATCGACTCTATCCGATCAAATCCACATCTAACGATCAAATAGATTGCTCGCAAGAAGTCCGTTCGACCATGAGGTAAGGTCATTGATTTCAGACCTAAAATCAACGACTCTGACCCCTTGATCCTCCTTGGCCTCCTTACAATTGTTAGGAAGGGCCACTCTAGCGCGAAAGCTGAAGGATTAAAATCAACGACTCTGACCCCTTGATCGGAATGTAACGTGTAAGACCTGACCCCATTATGGTCTTTGATCTGGAAAGAAAATCAACGACTCTGACCCCTTGATCCTGACCCCGTTATGCAGCTTTATGTTTGCCGGCAGATGACAACGGAGTGTTGCGAAGGGTTTGGATATTGAATCGCAGCGATAGAAACAGCTGCATGATAAAGGCTACTCGTTAGCGAATAGCCTTTATTTTAAGGTAGTTTAGGGGCGCTAGGTGTGCTTAACTTAGTGCCATTCGACTATGCCCCCTTGATCGGTGCTTATCTCAGTGGCCACCATTCTCTGAAAAGTGTGGGCCATTATTTCAGCGTTAGTACGGCGACTATTAGTCGAGCCGTTAAAATGTCGGAATGTAGCGTGTAAGACCTGACCCCATTATGTTTCTTGATCTATTGATCGTTGATCGTTGATCGTTGATCGTTGATCGTTGATCGTTGATCGTTGATCGTTGATCTTCAATGAGAGTAAGCTAGCACGACTATTATATTACGTTAGAGGAAAATCCCTCTATCTTTGTCAATTAGAAGGAATAAGTTGTATGTGCCTAGATGCAGAGTTAGCTAACGATCATTTAGTATTCAAACAGGGCCAAGACAACCTTTTCGATGAGCGAGATAAAATTGAAGCTGGGATTGAGAAAATAAGAAGTAAACTCTCAGACCTCACAAATATAAAGAACCTTCATTTCCTAATGGGAGCCGGCGTAAGTTCTGATGCTATCCCCGCAATGGCACAGCTGATAGCAATAGTTGAAGATCGGGTTAATAGCGATACCACTGGCGAGGAACTTACCTCTATTTCTGATGCGTTGTCACATGATGACCTAAAGAGGCACTTTAAGTCTGCAAAAGCACTAGCTCCGAAAAACCTAGAAAACATATTAGGCACACTGTACTCAAAACGAGCTTACCTAAAGGGTGTTGGACAAGAAGACGTATTGAACGACTTTCTTATTGAACTTATTGAATCTCAAATCTACACATCAATTAATATTGATTGTCTTTCAACTGAAGCGGAAACGTCTTTGGGCCTCTACAAACAGTTTTATCAGAAACTTTCATTGAGAAATAGAGACTTAGCCCGGGTTAACGTTTTTACCACTAACAACGACTTACTAAGCGAGACAGCCTTAGGGTTTCTTAACGTTAACTACAACAATGGTTTTAGCAGCGGCTTATCTCGAACATTCAATCCAGCCAGATTTTCATATACCTTTTCGAGAAAAATTGATTCAGGAATGGAGAAATATGAGCCGTTAGAAAATATGGTTTATCTGTATAAACTACATGGTTCAGTTAGCTGGATTGAGTCAGATGATAACTCATTCTTCAATATCAAAGAGATTGATGTGGTTCCAAACCAATCATCAACCGACAAAAATGTCCTTATCTATCCTACCCCTCTGAAGCAGAACAAGAGCCTTGGCTCTCCATATGCTGATCTGATTAGAGAGTTTCAGAATAAGTTATTATTTCAACATGGAGTCTTAATTGTTATCGGATATAGCTTTAGCGATGAGCACATAAATAATGCAATTTATTCCGCTTTAGCGTCCAACCCAAGTTTAAGTGTGGTCATATTTGGTAACTACCACCCATCAGAGAATTTAACAAAGCTTACTGACAGAAGGATATATCAGATATCAGGTGAGATTGCGTATGAAACTGAGGATGGAACTCAAGTAAAGGAGAAAATACATTACTTCGACTACATCGTGAACAATTTCATTCCTGATCTGGACAGAAGTAAAGATAGCGATTTGCTTGAGGAGTTCATAAAATCAGTTAGCTTCCTTCGAGGTGACAGATGAGAATTGGAAAGATAACTTCAGTAAATTTCAATCAGTTTCGAGTAAGCATATCTGCTGAAATTAGAGGAAACTCTGTAAACCTAGCGGGTGCAGTATATTATTTCGGCAATATCGGCAGCTATCTAAAGACAGCCAATTCTGTTGGTGAACAATTGATTTGTGAAGTTATATCGATCTTCGATAGTGATCTAAAGCTTGATGCAGCTGCATATGATATCGCCAGCACCAGAGAACTACTTTTAAAACCTATTGGCACCATTTCGAGAGATGGGAAGTTCAGTCTTGGGGTGGGAATTTTCCCTGGAATCTATAGCGAAGTCAGTATCGTAACTTATGAGGACATGGCACTAATTCTTCAAACAAATAAGGATAAGAATCTGTGCAACAAAGTACACCAAAGCTTTCATCTTGGTGAAAGCAAAAACCTAATAAACTATCCAATCGACATTTCTATAAATTCATTTTTTAATATTCACTCTGCTGTTTTAGGTAATTCAGGCAGTGGAAAATCCAATACAATTACCCACATCATTCAAGATATCCACAAAAGAAAAGAAAACTCTGCCATAGGATCAAGAATTCTTATTTTTGATGTAAATGGTGAATACAAAAATGCATTCACAGACCATGACAAATGCGAAAACATAAGCGTTAGATTACTTAAACCGAACATAAATGGTAATGAAGATGGCTATGAACCATTCTATCTTCCTCATTTTTTAATGAGCATAGATGAGTGGAGTGCCTTCTTGATGGCTACTGACGCGACCCAGCGCCCTTTTTGGGATAAGGTCCTTCAGGAAAGCTATAAGTTTTATATGATATCTACCAGAGAAGGGAATGAGAGACAAAAGCTAATTAGCTACCTGAGATTCAAAGTTTGCAATCTCGTGCATATGCTTATTGCTCAAGGGGATACTGATACAGCTATAGTTACAGCGGCAAAGAACGTCATATACGGCATTACAGAGTTAATTGATATTGATGAAAATCTAAAATCTGCCTGTGAAGAAGAAGGAATGTATTCAGATTTAAAAGACTTATATGCGAACTGTTCCGTAGCTTATGGAAACAACAATGATCAATTGAAAAAAACTATGGAGGAAGTTAAAGAGAAGATCGACTTTGACGCAGTGCGGGAAATACTGGATTTGCGAGCTGCTGGTGAACAGTACTTTGACTATCGGTTCTTAAAACAGGCTGCGAACCTGACTCTACTAGAAGAGGATGCTAGGGGAAATAGGAGAATCCGAGAATACACATCCACGATGATGACAAGGTTGGACTTCTTTCTAGACAATCCAGATTGTTCATTTATGCGTAATAGGCCTGGTACGACAAGTGATACTGAAATGTATCTGCAATGGTTATGGCAATCAGACAGTGATATTCAATCTCAGACAAATATGGTGATCATTGATACCAGTGAGCTGTCGAGAGATGCCTTAGAAACCCTTACATCCGTTACATCAAGGCTAAATTTTTCTTCGAGGAAGAAGCTAAGGGGAGTAGAGAGAAGGAAAAGGCCAGTTCACTTAGTATTAGATGAAGCACATAGATACATTAAAAAGGACTCAAAGTACCTATTACGCGAAAATATCTTTGAGCAAATCGCTAGAGAAGGCAGAAAGTACGCACTTTACTTGATGATTTCTTCACAGCGACCTTCAGAGCTATCTGAGACTGTTTTGTCACAGTGTTCAAACTTCATAATTCATCGAATACAGAACGAAATTGATATGAAATATGTATACGCAATTCTTCCATATTTCTCAGATGATTTTGCAAATAAAATTAAACAATCCGTTCCTGGCGAAGCTCTAATATTTGGAAACTGTGTTTCGATGCCACTTCATGTACGTATTAAGCAGGCATCTCCTGAGCCAAATAGTGAAAACTGTAAAGTTCATGAGGAGTGGTTTAAACCTCTTCCTGAACCTATCATGGGATAAAAACAATCGAAATCCCACACCCTCTCCCTAAAGAGAGGTGTGGGAACTGAAAAATCAAGCAGGCGTATAACACCCCAAAACCGGACTCAACTGAACCCCTTGAAGTTTAAGCTGATTCACCCGCTCCAAATACGCCGCACCCTTCAAAATATGCAGTGCCACATCCGCAGCCTTACGGTTCTGATACTCCTCCAGATATGTACCACGTACCCAGATATTAAACGCACCCAAACTAGGCCCTGCCCAAATCTGGTAATCCATCTCACGGCCCTTCTCGCCGGTGTTAGACCAGCGTGAAGAAAGCCCCAAATACCAGCGGAAGATCAACGCCATCTTACGCTTAGGGTTGTTCATCGCACGCTCTAGCATCTCTGGATCACGCTCTCGGAAGAATGAGATCGTACCGGCCCAGATGTCATCAAGGTTCGAACGGAATACCTGTTTCTCGATTTTTTCACGCTCGGCGGCGGGGATGTCTTCAATCGAATCGTACGCCACGTAGAGGTCGTACAGCTTTTGTGCGCGCATGGCGAACATGGAGCCGCGTTTAAGCACTTGCAGCTTTACGCCCATCTCAAACATGTCGGCAGCCGGTGCCATGGTAACGTCGGCCATGTCGGCTTTGGCAAGCAGCTCGCGGGTGTGTTCTGAGGCGCCGGCTTCTACACAGGCTTGGTTAACACTGCCCAGTACGATGTACGCAGCACCCATGCTGAATGCTGCCAGCGCGGCTTCAGGCGTTCCGATACCGCCACCTGCACCTACACGTAGGGCGATCGGGTAGTTTTGTTCGGCTTGAATCTCATCACGCAGGGCGATGATGGATGGCAGCAGGGTGACGAATGGGCGGTTGTCGGTGTGGCCGCCGGAGTCGGCTTCGGCGGTGATGTCGTCGGCCATCGGTACCAGTTTGGCCAGCTCTGCCTGCTCGGCGGTGATTTTGCCTTGGTCGAGCAGCTTCTTGAGGATTTTGTCGGGCGCTGGCTCCATAAAGCGGCGGCCAACTTCGGTACGGGAGACTTTGGCGATCACCTTGTTGCCGATGTTAACGCTGCCATCAGCGTTACGCGAAAGCCCCGCCACACGGTAGTAAACAATGTGTTCGGTAAGGCCTAAGTAAGCAGAGGCTTCAACAGTATCAACGCCTAACTTGAGAAAGCGTTCTACTGCGCCGCGCTCTAACGCTTCTTCTGCTGGGGCGTGGATCAGGTTAACGGCGTATGGGCCATTAGGCAGTTCGGCTTGAATGCGGCGGATGGCGTCTTCAACGGCGTCTGGTACTAAACCAGCCGCACCGAAGGAGCAAATCATGCCGGCTTTACCGAGGGCGATTACTAGCTCTACGGAGGCGATGCCGTTAGCCATAGCGCCGCCGTGGTAGGCGTATTTTACACCGTGCTGTTGTTTGAAGGCTTCGTCGCCAAGGTCTTCTGGGGCAAGGCCCTGGGCGAAAGCGAGTACTTCTTCACCTTCGCTGGCGGTGGCGTTGGTTACGCCCATACCTAGGCCGTTTTTGGCCAAATACAATGGGGTAGCTACGTCCATCAGGGCGGCTTTAATGGCTGCGTCGTCAGCTTTCATGGCGCTGCTGTCGACTTTCCAGCCCCAGTTGATGGGGGTTTTCGGTGAGTAAGTAATGCTGGTCATGGTTACGTCTCGTTTCGTTCCTTCGTCGCCCCGCTCTTTTGGGCGGCTTACGATGTATGTCGGTTTTTGTGCATGGTGTTAAACGCTGATGGGGTTGGCGCAGCACGCTACGCCCACCCCACGGTGTTGTTTATGCTTCAACGATAGAAAGCACGATGTCTTTCACTTCGTAGATGCGCAGGCCATCTTTTGAAAGATTCGCATCGCCGATGATGGTCACCTGCCCTGCTTCTTTCTTCACATCGGTGATGTGCACGTCTAACGCCATTTGTTTGTTCTCTGGCGTGATCTGGCCGCGGTACTTCCACACCACTTCGCTCAGTGGTGCGATAAAGCGTGGGTTGGTGAAGCCGGCGCCGAGATCGTTTTTCAGTGCGTACACTTGCAACAATTCGATGATGGCTTCAACACCCAATGACCCAGGCATTACTGGATCTTGGTGGAAGTGGTAACGGAAGAACCAATCGGTGGGGTCGATGGTGCGCTCGCCAAACACGTAGCCTTTGCTGTCTTTACCGCCGCCTTCAACGATGGTTACGGTATCCACAAAGTTCATCTGGCCGCCGGCCAGTTTGTAGTGCGGCTTACCGGCTTGTGCGGTGTACATCGGCAGGTTGGTGTCACGCAGATCGATGATGTCTTTTTGCGACTCAGGGGTGTTGTTATCGACAAACCATGCGTTGGTGGTGCGGCCGTTATCAATACCTAGCTGGTTGGTCAGTGCTTCATTACTGAAGTAACCGAACACGGCTTTACCTTCGTAGAAGACTTCGCCGTCAGTCAGCAATTCAAAGGTGAAGCTTTGAATGATCGAGCCGCCGGCAATGGAGGTGCTGAGCATCACGGATTTGTTGGTGATGGTTTTGCCGCGCAAGTCGACTTCTTTCAGCAACTTGCCGGAGCCATCCAGGTTACGGAAGAACAGATCTTTTTCTGGGTACTTGAGCGTGGTGCCCATGTAGCCGGAGATAAAGCCGTTTGGCTGCAGGGAGATTTCCATCAAGATGGAATACGGCATCCAGTTTTCGTGGGAGTTTTTGGTGAAGTACCAGGCATCGGCGGGCACTTCGTATTCAGCCACACAGCTGGAGACTTTTTTCAGATCAAGGCGTTCGCCTTGTACGTCGATCACCTGGGTGACCACCTGCAAATCACCACACGGAGTACGCGGCGGGATGCGGCCTTCGTACACATCGAAATCTGGGCCGAAGCAGTTAGAGATGTTGCCTGTCGCGAATTCAAACATGTGCCACGGTGTGAACGGCACGGTGTTCGGTACACGGTTTTGGCGCGCTGGGTCGGTCGGCATCGGGGCCTCGCGATGCTTGATAGGCGTTACGCCTTTGATTTTGGCAACGTCGAGGTTGGATTCAACCCACATCAGCGGTGCGTTAACGTTAGCGAATGGGGCTTTGCCGGTGCTATCTAACTCGAGTGCTGGCGCAGCAGCTACTGGCGCAGCTGCGGGTGCTGCAGGAGTTGATGGCGCAGCACCCACCAATGGTGTGCCTTCAGGCAGCTTGGCAGCATACGGTGCGCTGTCGTCTTGTTCTTTGATCATCACTGACAAGTTTTTGAAATCGACCACAACTTTGCCATCAAGGATGATATCGATGTTCGCTTTCATAAACGGATGCGGCTCCATGCCCATCGCGGTGACTTCCATACGGTAGGTCAGCGTATTCGATTGCGGCAATACCTGGCCACGGCAGCGAACGGTTTGTGATTCGCCCGGTACTGGCTGGAAGCGTGCGTTATTAACGTTTCCGTGCATGCCTAACCACAGCATGAAGAACATGGCGAGCTGGCCACAGCCTTCAGACATCAGCGAGCCGGCCATTACTTGATCGCCTTTAAAGTGGCACGGGAAGTACCAGTGATCGGGCTCTAGGCGCTTTTCGCCTTCGAGAATACCCAAGCCCCAATGGCCGCCGATGCGATCCACTTTGGTCACACGTTCGATCATCAGGAACTTCTCGGATGAGAATTTCAACGATGGGTTGCGACCACCTTGATCGTATTCAGGGCCGAAGCACGAGGCGATGTCGCCGTTCACCAGCTTCATCATGTCTTCGTATTCGTATTGGGTGCGGCTGTTGTTGATCAGCGGTGTGAAGCTGGATTTAACCGCGTTTGCCAATTCGGCTTTGTCTTTGTCGTTATGGATAACGCCTTTGCCGTCGGCCAGTTCTTCATCGGTGAAGAAGCCTGCACAACCGCCGCGCATGATCAGCACTTTTTTGCCGTTCACGTAGCAGTCGTAGTGGAAGAAGAACAACACCTGATCGCCGTTTTTGGCGAAGGAGTCGATCTTGATTTCGTAACGCAGGGTTTCGCCGCCGAAGGCCATGTCTTCGAGGAAGGTCAGCTGGCAATCCAACAGGCGGTATACACGCTCGCCTTTGCACTGGAAGTCGATGCCGAGGTAAGAAATCAACATCAAGTCACACTGGCCGGATTCTACCGATACAGACCATGGGATTTGGCCGTCGATCAGGAATGGCGCATCGGTTGGGATGTCGTACTCGGTCGCCATGTAACACGGCTTGTATTCGTGAGTTTTGGCTTCAAGGTCGGTAACGCGTGTTACTAACAGGTAATCTGTGGTTGGTAGACGTACACGACGTGAGTAGGTGTCGATGATGTCGTATTCAGGGCCAAACACTTTGCCGATGTCGCCTTCGGCAAATTCAACCAAATCGTCTGTATCGAAGATGATGTTTTCTGGCTTGTTGTAACGCTCAACCAGTTTGATGCCGGTGGGGGTTTGTGCCGGATCAATCTCAGCCAGTTGCGCCTTGGCGGTTTCTGACAAGGTGATTTGGGTTTCGACTTTCGCTGGCTGGCTTTGCGGGCGTGCTTGTACTTGCACAGAAGCAGCCGGAACGCCTTGTACGGCATCCACTTGCAGCTCGATCATTTCAGACAGGTGCTTTTGAGCCACATTACGTGAATCAATAAAGGCGCTATGCGCTGCGGCCTGTTGTGAGACTTCGTCGTTCACCGCTTTATAGGTTTTGGTCATTGTCTGGGCCACCTCTTGGGTGTTTTTGTTGTATTTGGCTTGTGCTCGACGCTCTGAGCGCTTTAAACGTGTGGGTCGTTCAATGGTGACGACCGGGCGTTCGGCTCTTGCTTTACCGGCTTTACGGGCTTTTCGGGTTGAGCGTCGTGCTTCGGGTTGTTCGGTGTGTTCTGTTTGTGCAGGTGTTGTTTGAGCGGTTTCTTGAGGCGCTGCTTGAACAGGCTCCGCTTGAGGTGCTGCTTCAACGGCTGGCGCGGCTTCTTGAGCGGGCGCTGGCGCTAGGTTCTCAAGGTAAACAGGCTGGCTTACCGGCGGCAACGATTTGCCGGCAAAGGCTTGCTCGATGCTTGCAGGCAGCTCGGCATTGGCGATGGATTCAGCAATGGAATCACCCCCTAACACAATGGTTTTGTTCAGCTGTTTTTTACCGGCGGGCAATACGAGCTTGCTGGCACGCTGGGCAATGGCCGGTGCCGCTTTAGCAACCTGCGATACCACCAAATGCGCGGCGGCATCATCACGGCCTAAGCCGTTGATGGCGATCTTTTGTGCTTTGCTGGCATCCAGTGCCAGTGCCGCTTTTAAGATGCTTGGCATACCGGAGGCGTTGAAAGTGTGGCCGACGGATTTCTTAGCGCTGTCGACAGGCTTACCGGCATACAAGGCGGCAAATGCGTTGTGCTCGGCGGCATCTTCATTGGCGAAGCCTGAAGCGTGGGCTTCAACGCTATCGATGTTTGCAGCGGTGGTGCCGGCATCTTGCAGGGCTTGTGCGGCAGCGTTTTGAATCGCTGTGCTGTCGTTACCTTGGCTGAAGCCAATGCCATCAATGGTGGCGTAGGTTTTGTTCGCATCTACGCGTGATTGTGGCTTCAGTACAAAGGCACCAGCGCCCTCGCCTGCGGTGGCGTGTTCACCGAAGTGACGGCGCAAGCTGATGTTTTCAACGCTGCCAGCCAAATCAACAGCGGCAACGATGACGGCATCCACATCGCTGGTTTGGAACAGGCTTTGGGCCAATTCAACACAGCGGTAAACGGAGTTTTCTTCGGCGGAGACGGTAATCGCCGGGCCGGAGAAATCCCACAATGCGGAGATACGCGAGGCCATAATGTTGCCGATAAAGCTGGTGTACTGATTCAGCTGGGCCGCATCGGCGATGGCGCTTTTGGCGATATCGGTGAGGCTGGCGCGTTCGTCGTCAGTGAGGGTAACGCCCTGTTCTGCCAGGGTTTGTTCGATCTGGGTTTGTAGATTTACCCGGCCGCGGTATTGGTGCAGCTCAAGCTCTACACCCATCGCTACTAACACGGCGACGTTGCTGCTTTCGCTAAGCTCAGCTTCACGGGCGGCGTTGTCGGCCACTTGCATCATCAGCAGTTGCTGAGGAATCAGGCTGTCTTGTGGGTTTGGTGGAATCTTAAAACGCAGGAAGTCGATCTCAAACGATTCGAGATAACCGGCTTGCGGCGCTTGGGCTAGGCCCATGGCATTCATCACGGTGGCGTTGGTTTCGATGCCCTTCCAACGTTTGGGTGGCAATGCTGTGAAGTTGTTTTGCCCGGCATCGACCAAATGGTTGAACGCATCAAGGCCAGCGGCTGCGCCAAAGTGTGCATCCATACCGATGATGGCCATCGGCTCTGCGGCTTTAGGCACTGAGAATGACGGGGCTAGCACGTTAGTGGGCGCTTGCATCACTAAGTGGGCGTTACTGCCGCCAAAGCCAAATACACTCACGCCACAGGTTTGCGCGTGGCCGTTGGCCGGCCATTGCACGGTGTCGGTTGGCATTTGTGCGGCCGAGAAGTAACCGCCTTTGGATTGAATCGGGTTGTTGAGGTTGATTGTTGGCGGAATCACGCCTTCGTTCAACGCGTAAATAGCCTTAGTCATGCCCGGCATACCGGCAGCTGTTAACAAGTGGCCGAGGTTAGATTTTACCGAGCCAATCAGCGGCTTGTTGTTGTAGCGGCTGAAGAAGGTTTCCATCGAGCCCAGCTCAACTTTGTCACCTTTGGGTGTGCCGGTGGCGTGGCATTCAACGTAATCAACATCGGCTGGGTTTACGCCGGCGTCTTCATAGGCTCGTTCGTAAACCAGCACTTGGCCTTTGGTGTTCGGGCTTAATACAAATTCGCCTTTACCATCGTTAGATAGCGCGCCGCCTTTGATAATCGCATGGATATGATCCCCATCACGCACGGCATCGCTGTGGCGTTTGAGTACCATCATGCCTGCGCCTTCACCGGCGAATAGGCCTTGGGAGTTGCTATCGAGCGGAGCGTGAATCTGGTTAGCCGGGTAGGCTTGGAAGATCGAGAAGCCCATGTTCACAAACATTGGGTCTGAGCCGCTGACGGCACCGGCCAGCATCAAATCGGCTTTGCCGGTATGCAGTTGATCACACGCGAGCTTTACGGAATAACACGAGGAGGCACAGGCGGCATCCAACGCGAAGTGGCTGCCACCCAATCCTGCGGCTTTCGCTAGCAGTGACGACGGGTAACCGGCGATCAGAGCGTTATCCGCGTTGACCTTTTCGGGCGCAACGAAGTTAGAGAGTTCAAAGCTGCCATTGAGTTTGGCTTTAAGGGCATCGTTCACCACTTGCTGATACAACGGCATAAACAGGTGGTTAGACTTTTTGGTCGGGAACGACAAGTTACCCAAAATCGCACCACAACGCGCCAATGCATCCGATTGCCAGTAGCCGGCATCTTGCAGTGCTTGGCGAGTAACGTACAGTGCCCATTGATAGAGATCATCAAGCTCTGTGAGATAGTCAGCACTTACATTGAAGCCGTTTGCATCAAAGGCGAAATCGTTGATGTAGCCGCCTTGCATGCAATAAAACTTGTCGGTGTCGCCTTTTTTGCCGTAGTAGCGATTAGGGTCAACGCCCATTTGCGCAACGGTCGCCTGGCTTCGGCTATCGCTTTTTTCCAGCAGGCCAGCCCAAAAATCACCGGGTGCTTTGGAGCCCGGGAACAGGTTGGCGATGCCGATAACCGCAATATTTTCCATACAACTCTCTCTTACTTTTTACGTTACAACGCATCATCCGATGCGTTGCCCGTAGATGAAACGAGCGGAAATACGCGTACTTCCTTGGTTTCATCTACTCCCGCTGGCGGCGCCGCTTCGTGGGTTATACCAACAAAACGTTAAACGCTAACCGCAGCGTTTGTGTTATTCGTCGTCTGCGCGTGTGTCGATGCTTTCGACACAATCAATGATCCGTGGAACACGTGTGCCAGATCCATCGGTACCCCATGGCTTACCATTTTCGCAATGGCGCGCATAAAGGTCAGCTCATCGGCGGTGCCTTTGGCATTCACCGGCAGTGATACGTGGGGTTTGTGTTCACCGGTTTTCAGGGTTTTATCAACCCAGCTGGATAGTGAACGACCCGGCCCCATTTCGATAAAGATACGTGCGCCTTTGTCGTACATGGTGTTGATCAATCGCGGAAAGTCGACCGGATCACACAGGCAGCGCGCGATGCTGTTGGCAATCGCTTTGGTGCGCTGGGGTACAGGCAAGTAGCAGGAGCTGGAGTACATTTTGGTGTCGATACGATCGCTGACATCCAGTGTGTACAGGGCTTCCATATGCGCGTATTCGAGGTAGGCCGGCGGGCTGTGAATGGCGTTGGGCATATCCAACGGCATGGCACGAACACCGAGCTTTTTGATCACGCGTTCACACGCTTCAGGGAAGCCAGCAACCAACAAGCTATCCGGAGTATTGATGATGGTGCAGTAAACACGGTCTTCATCTTCGGAGGCGGCGGCGACTTCTTCTGCCGTTGCCTTGATGGTGTAGGTTTCCCAGATTTTGTCGCCGTTTTTAGAATCGATGCCTTCTTTGGCTTCGTCTAATCCCCAATGTTCACGTGGGGCCAGCAGCTCGCCGTTTAAACGGCGATTGAAGGTTTCGGATGCTGCCAAGCGTTTACTCATCGCGGCTGGATCTTGCCAGCAGCCTAACGCGGCGTACATGCTGATTTCGCCCATGCTGTAACCGGTGGCGTAATCGGCTTTGACTTTGAATACGTCTTCAAAGATTTTGGTGAACACACACGCGAAACCAACACCGCATTCGGCGATATCCGGCAGGGAGTTACGCAGATCGTGATCGAGCGCTTTGATGTCTTTAAAGCCCAATTCGGATCGGCTGCGTGGGTTAAGGATCTCATCTTTGAGGTTGTTTGCCATGTCGCTGGCGACTTCATGCACTTTCTCGTACATGGCCGGGAACAGATGAAACAACTCACGACCAAGGCCTACATATGTGGCACCGATACCAGGGTACATAAAGGCAATATCAGGGGCGTTGGTACCGTCAGCAGCTTGCGAGCCTGCACGCATGGGGTTGGCTGAGAAGTAACTGCCCTTGGGTGTTTTCCATTCACCGTTGTCGGCAAAGGCTTTATCAACACCGGCTTTGGCGAGAGTAATTTCTTTAATGAGTTCGTCTGTGCCTTCAGCTAACAGGCAGGCGTGGTATGCCATGTGTTGCTCTTGCTGAAACTGCGCGTAGGTATCGCGCGACAGGTTCTTGAATTCAGCATTGGCGATACTGGCTTCTAACGCACTTAGTTGTTGCTGCATTGCCGCTTGGGTGTTGCCGCTCACGAAGAACAAAGAAAGATCGGCGGTTGCCATATAACCGTTGGCGCGCACGCTGTCGGTTTTGTCTTCGTGTAAAACGATGAAGCAGTATTCATCCGCTGTTTGGCAGCTGTAGGCCGCGGTGAGGTNTTTACCGCTCGGGTTCGGGTACCAAGGGCGTGATTCTGTGGGTAGATACAGGCTGGAGGCTTCTAGCGCATTATCGTTAGGTGCCTTCCAGTTATCGATACCCGGAATATAACGCTGCTGCACGCTGATGATGCTTTTCAGCAAACCTAACATGCGTGCTAATGGGCCAGCATCACCACACACGGTTTGTGCACAACCTACTGCGGTAGTGAGGCCAGATTCGGCGCGAAACACATTCGCCATGGCTCGGCGCTCGGTGTTTGCAACACTGACAACGGCAGAACCTGTGACTTCAAGGTAACCGATATCGTCGGCGTGCACGTGGGCTTGTTGCAGTGCAACGGCCGCGGCAGCTTCCATAGAGAAGTTGTTATTCAAGCCGCTGATATGCGCGTAGATGTAGTGCTCGCCAGTTTCGGCAAACGCTTGGGAACTGATCAGTACGGAGGCAACACCTGAGGCTTTGTGGTAGCCGGTGAATTCGGCATCCCAGGCGAAACTGTTGGCTGCTTCGTTGCCTTCGCTTTCAAGGTTTACACCCACAATCGCGGTGGCGTAATGCGAGCTGCGCACTTGGTTGGCCGCCAGCATGAGTGCTTCTGGCAGGTTGGTGACCAGCGTGTTGGTGTGAAAGCCGGCAAACTCAGACAACTCAATAAGACTGTTTTCGGGCTGAGTGTGCTCGGGTTGAATAAGAATCAGGTTAATCGCTTCTGCGCTTAACCCGGTGGCGCACAGCAGTTGTTCAACACTGTTGCTGGCCGTTTGTTCAAAGCTCTGTTGAATCGGCGGTTGCCCGCTTGCGCGATCAATGCGCTGCCCCTGGTAGATGGCGCGTTCGACGGCGTCCATCCCAGTGAGGGATTCAATGTTTGCATCCATGCCTATGATGGCGAGGTTTGTCATGATTTGTTTTTTGTTTGTCTGAAAACAGTTACAGCTGCAGAGCCTAAGCCCTGCAGCTGCGCGTTTTAAGCTGCTGGTGTAAACAGATCATTCAGGCTTTCGCTGATGGTTACTTCAGCGGCCTTGATATCTGCCAGTAACTGCCCTTCTTCATCAACTAGCTGAATATTCGCAACCAGTTTGTTTTCGCTGGCTGCATCAACATCCAGTTTCACGAAGAAGGCCTGACCGACCTTGATCTCTTGATAAACCGTCCAGCTGGCTGTTGCCGATGGCAAGCTGCCCATGCCGAACTGGCGACGTACCCATATCAACATGGCTTGATAAGCCACATCGTTGGCAAACACATTGCTGCGCTCGGCCGGGAATTCACCTTGTTTATCACGTGCTGATTCAGGCACTGCGCATTGCAGCAGCAAGCCCGAATCATTGCAGCGCAGCAGTTGCTGCACGACTTGCAGGCTCTCGCCGTGGAACAGGGTACCGTTCTTGTAGAAGTCGGATCCTGCTACAGCGCCTTCTTCGGCATTGGCTGTTTGGGTATCAACCGCAACCAGTGCTGATTGAGGTTGTGCCTTGCCCAGCACAATGTCGCCAGCGTAGTGATAAATGGGTTTATCGTTAGCATTGAGGCTGGAGATCTTAACGCCAACTTTTACGCCGCCGTTAACTTCCACTGGCTCGGCCAGGTCGATGAAACATTCACCGGCCTCGCTGCCATCAAACACAATGCCTTTCAGCAGTTTGTAGTTTTCAATACCTTGCAGAGCGAACCCTGGGTATTGGCCTAATACAGCATCGCGCATCCATGCCATGGCACATACAGTTGGCAGTACTTGATTACCGCCAATCACATGATCTGCCAAAAATGGATTGTTAGCCGCCACAATCCTTTTTACCAAGCGGCTAACTTCAGGCTTTTTTACGGGGGTTGCTCCAGCTTCGGATTCTTCACCGCCCATATCATTGCCAACCAGTATCTGAGGGCAACGGTTATCACCTGCTGCCAACTCGCTCAGCATTAGCTGTGCGCCGGCATCCAATGGAATGATGTAAACACCACGCTCAGCAAACATGCGCTTAAGCTCTGGTGTTACCATGCCGCCATCCCATGGGCCCCAGTTGAAGCTCAATACTTGTGCTTGCGGGTGCAGGGTTTTAAAGCGGTATGCTGTTTTGTTGAGGATTTCATTAGCAATCGAGTAATCAGACTGACCCGGGTTGCCATAGAAGCCTGCCGCCGATGAGAACAACACCAGATGCTTCAATGTGCTTTGATCCGCACAGCTCAGCATGGCAGTGAGGCCATCGATTTTGGTGCGGTAAACGGCGTTGAAATCATCCAGCGTTTTTTGCTCGATGAATTTATCAGCCAGTACACCGGCACCGTGAATCAGGCCTGTGATAGCACCGAATTCTGCGATAAGCGGCTTCACTGCTGCCTGCATTTGCTCGGCATTGGTGACATCGGCACTGACGTATTGTGCTTGACCACCGGCTTGTTCGATCGCAGCCAAGGTGCCTGCGATTTCACGGTTGGCCAGAATCGGTTTGATGAATTGCTGTACCTTCACGGGTGTTGGCTTGTCGCCGGCAGCGATCAATGCTTGCATCGCGGCTTTTTTCAGTTCGGCTTCATCAGCAATGCCCGCAGCCCATGTTGGCTCGTTGGCATCAAAGCGAGAGCGACCTAACAAGATAAACTTGCTGTGGTATTCCTTCGCGAGGCGAATCACACAATGAGCGGTTACGCCTTTAGCGCCACCAGACACCAGGAAGACTGAATCTGCATCAATGCTGTTGCCAGCTTCCAGTGCGTAGCTATCGGTTAGCTCGCCCACTAAGGTGAAGCGGCCTTCGTTGTCGTAGCCGACTTCGATGGTGTGGGTGTCTGCATCAAGCAGTTCGTCTTCAATAGCTTGTGCGACTTTATCAGCACCGGTACGACCGTTGATGTCGACAGCGCGGCAGAAAACGTTCTCCCACTCTTGCGCCAGTGTCTTAACTAAGCCGTTCAAACCACCTTGTACCAGATCCGCCGCAGCTTCATCGATATTGATGGTGCCACCTTGACGGGTTACCGCCAGGAAGCTTGCGCGAGCTTTGGTTGCGCCTTTCACGCCACACAGTTTGGCCAGCAAGAAGGCTAACATCAGGCCTTGTTTGGAGGCTTCTGGGTATTCGATATCGTCGATGCTGGCTTTCGGGTGCACGTAGATAACGGCATCCAATTGACCGGCGTCGGCGATGATTTGTTGTACTGAGGCTTCTTCCAGTGCTTCGAGCTCAATCAGCGTGACGGCCTTGTTGAAGGCTTTCTTCGAGCTGATTTCAACCCAGCTTGGGCGAATCGCGGTAACATTCCAACCAGCCTTGGTTAGGGTGTCACTGAGTTTGATAGCAGCACCGGTGCCATCGTCCACAACCAGAGCATTTGCACCGTCAACAGACTGGGCAATGCGGGTTACTGACGGCAGGCGCTCAAGCTTTACCACCGCACTCGGCGCTGGTTCAAAATCAGCAACGTCGGCTGAAGCGGCTGGCGCTTCTCCGGTAGACGCGGTGAAGGTCGAAACGATTTCACCGAGGGTACGCATCTCAGCCAATGTTTCAGGATTCACTTCTGGCAGGCCTGGCATGGCGTCTTGCACCGCGCCGAGGATTTCTACACGCTTGATGGAATCGATGCCGAGGTCGGCTTCCATATCCATTTCAAGCTCAAGCATTTCAACCGGGTAGCCGGTTTTCTCACCGACAACGTTTAATAGTGCTTGTGAGAAGGCTGCTACATCAACACCTGCTGCAGGGGCTGCCGCTGCGGGAGCTGCCGCAGTGGCAGCTGCTGCTTGTGCTGGCGCAGAACCGCCGGCTTTGCTTTGCATGTATTCAACGATCTGACCCAAGGTACGCAGCTCGGCGAGATCTTCTGGGTTCAGTTCTGGCAGGTTTGGAATTTCTTCCTGTACTGCGCCTAAGATTTCAACACGTTTGATCGAGTCGATACCGAGGTCGGCTTCCATATCCATGCCCAGTTCAAGCATGTCTGATGGGTAACCGGTTTTCTCTGCAACGACATTCATCATGACGTTTTGGATGTGACCAAGGTCGATGCCTGCTGCCGGAGCTGCTGGTGCAGCTTGAGCCGGTGCAGAGCCACCAGCTTTAGACTGCATGTACTCAACGATTTGGCCAAGGGTACGCAGTTCAGCAAGGTCTTCTGGGTTCAGCTCTGGCAGGTTTGGAATTTCTTCCTGCACGGCGCCAAGGATTTCAACACGTTTGATGGAGTCGATACCGAGATCAGCTTCCATATCCATGCCCAGCTCTAACATGTCTGATGGGTAGCCGGTTTTATCCGCAACCACGTTCATCATCACGTTTTGGATGTGGCTAAGGTCGATGCCTGACGCTGCAGGTGCAGTGGCAACTGCTGCTTGTGGCGCTGCAGCGGCGGCAACAGGTGCGCTTGCGCCTGCTTTTTCTTGCATGTAATCAACAATCTGACCCAGGGTACGCAGTTCTGCGAGGTCTTCTGGGTTCAGCTCTGGCAAGTCAGGGATTTCTTCCTGTACGGCGCCTAAGATTTCAACACGCTTGATGGAATCGATGCCGAGGTCGGCTTCCATATCCATGCCCAGCTCTAACATTTCTGCTGGGTAGCCGGTTTTATCCGCAACAACCGTCATCATGACGTTTTGGATGTGGCTAAGGTCGATGCCAGGAGCTGCCGCTGGTGCAGATGCCGCTGGAGCTGCTGCGCCGGCTTTATCTTGCATGTAATCAACGATCTGACCCAGAGTACGCAGTTCTGCGAGATCTTCTGGGTTCAGCTCTGGCAGGTCTGGAATTTCTTCCTGCACGGCGCCTAAGATTTCTACACGTTTGATGGAATCGATGCCGAGGTCGGCTTCCATGTCCATTTCAAGTTCAAGCATTTCTGCCGGGTAGCCGGTTTTATCCGCAACGACGCTCATCATCACTTGCTGGATTTTCGCCAGATCTACGCCAGCCGATGCGGGTGCTGCTGCAGCCGGGGCTGCGCTGCCAGCAGGCACTTTGCTTTGCATGTAGTTAACGATTTCACCCAGGGTACGCAGCTCTGCGAGGTCTTCTGGGTTTAGCTCTGGCAGGTCTGGAATTTCTTCCTGCACGGAACCTAAGATTTCTACGCGCTTGATGGAGTCGATGCCGAGGTCGGCTTCCATATCCATCTCAAGCTCTAGCATTTCTGCCGGGTAGCCGGTTTTGTCTGCAACAACATCCATCATCACTTTCTGGATTTTGCCAAGATCCAATGCCGGTGCTGCAGCTACAGGCGCTGCAACGGGTGCAGGTGCAACCGGTGCCGCTGGCTTAACAACAGCTGCCGCAGGCTTAGCAACGGGCGCAGCCGCTACAGGCGCTGCCGCTTTTGCAACTGGAGCAGCTGGCGCGCTCTGTGCAGGTGCCGCTGAGGTTGCTGGCGCTGCTTTTGCAACTGGCGCGGCCGGTGCTGCACCCGCTGCTGAACGATATTGATCAGTCACTGACTGCATCATCTCGCTCATGTTTTCTGATTGTTTATTCAGGTATGTTTCGTGAACACGCAAGGTGTCAGTCTGGAAGTCATGGTACATACCCAGCGTACGATTAACGCTTTCTGGCAGTTGATCCGCATTTTGTGCTTCAACCACTTTCTGTACGGTGCGCGCGTAGTCTTGCGGGCCTTCCATAAACTGTTCGTGAACGTCTAACAGTTCGTTTTGATGATCGATAAACTGTTCAACTGAGCGCTCGATTGAATCAACAACGGCGCCGCTGTTTGCAGATGCAGCAGATGCAGCAGACGCTGCAGCAACAGGTGCAGAAGCTGGAACACCACCTGCAGGTGCATCACGGTATACCGGTACTTCAACAATCTTCTCAACGATTTTCTCAACTTCAACGATCTTTTCGATCACTTGAGGCTGTTGAGCAGACGCTGCACCTTTCACTTGGTAACCATCTACCAGTGAATCTTCAAAGGCTTTTTCAGTTTTCGGTGATACATAACCACCGGCGTTCAGTTTCATCGCCATTGGTGACATCTTGCGGCCTTCAGTTGGGCGCTCAAGCAAGCTGTATGGATCAACATCATCCAATTGCAAGCCCAATACAGCCAGCTGAACTGCTGCCTGACGGAATTGCAGATCACATGATTTTTTCGGATTGCCGTTCAACGCAATAGCAACAACATCGTCTTTATCCGACAAGATGTTTTCAACCAATTTGGTCAATACGTTTTTCGGGCCGAATTCAACAAATACACGGCCACCGGCTGCGTAGATGTTGTCGATTTCTTTATTGAAATGAACAGACTCAAGGATGTGATTCTTCATCGCTGCCTTGATGTCTTTTGGCTTGTTTGAATGCGCTTCACCGGAGGCGTTGGAGAATACCGGTACTTTCGGTGCATTAAACTTGGCCGAATCAATCGCTTTAGCGAATGGCTTTTGCGCGTGGCCAACCAACGGTGTGTGGAACGCCGCAGACACAGGCAATTTAACAACCTTGTAGCCTTTAGCTTTCAGCTCATCAAACGCCACATCAACTTGTTTAGTCACACCCGCAACAACCACTTGGTTGTTTGAGTTGTAGTTAGCAATCGTTACATCAGCGATGTTAGCGATATCCGCAGCAACCTTCTCAGGCTCACCCACAACCGCAACCATGGTGCCGGCATCAAAGTTCACATCGTCCGGTGCTGCCATGGCTTGGCCACGGCTACGTGCCAGCATCATGTAATCCGCATCGTCTAATACGCCAGCGGCCCACAGCGCAGTCAGTTCACCAAAGCTGTGACCAGCGGTGAAGTCGGCTTTAAAGCCTGCTTGTTCCAATGTTTTGTACAAACCGACACTAAACGTACCGATCGCAGGCTGTGCGTGTTGGGTCAATCGCAGGGTGTTTTCCTGCTCAACGCGTGCTTCTTTGCTGAATACCGGAATCGGGTATGTCGCTTGTGACAGTTGCACCAGACCATTATTGGTGAACTCGGTGTCCATCGCGGCAGCAGCGCCCATCACAGTTGGGAAGTTACAAGCCAGATCACGACCCATGTTCACGTACTGTGAACCTTGACCCGAGAACAACGCAACTACTTGGCCATCAACCTTCAAGCCGTGCTTGCGATAGCTGATACCTGACGGTGTGCTCCAGCTTGCTGCACCGGCGTTCTTTTCAAGTTGCGCTAGGGCTTTGTCGATGGTTTCAATGGCATCGTCAGCGTTGACGGCGGTGAAACCTACACGTACTTGATCAGCAGACGGCGTGTGCAAACCACAGGACACAACCAGATCGTTAAAGACGTAAGGTTTGTCGTCTTCATCAACATCCAGACGTGAGCGCCACTGGTTCAGTTCGCTCTTCAGCAGTTGCTCATCGTCGGCAGTCAGAATCAAAGTTTCTGGCACGTGCTTCAAACGGAAGGCTTCAGTGTGCTCAGGTTTGTATTCTTCCATCACGAAGTGATAGTTGGTGCCACCAAAACCGAATGAGCTGATACCACCACGACGCGGCGCACCATCAGGGCGAGGCATCCATGGGCGTGTTTCGGTGTTTAGATAAAACGGGGTGTTTTCCATCTCCAGCGATTCGCTGGGTTTATCAATATTGATAGTCGGTGGTAGCACCTTATGGTGGAGCGCCAACGCGACTTTGATAATACCAGCAGAACCGGCTGCTGACTTGGTGTGACCAATCTGCGACTTCACTGAGCCTAGTGCAATGTGTTGTGCCTCATCGCTGTGCTCACCAAAATACTTAGCCAAACCGCGGAATTCCGATGCATCGCCAGCCATAGTGCCAGTACCGTGCGCTTCAATCATACCCACAGTTTTTGCCGGGAAGCCCGCATCATCATAAGCGCGTTTCAGAGCTTTTGCTTGGCCATCAGGGCGTGGTGCGTAGATTGACTTAAAGCGACCATCTGATGAGGTGCCCATGCCTTTCAATACGGCGTATACACGATCACCATCACGCTCGGCATCTTCCAGACGCTTCATGGCGATCATGCCGATACCTTCACCGACCATCATGCCTTTTGATTCATCATCAAACGGGCGCAAGTTATCGTCGGTGGTGAATGCCGGTGTTTTGGAGAACGACATATACATAAACGGTGAATTATCACAGCACACACCGCCGGAGATCATCACTTCTGAGCGGTATTCCAACAGATCTGAAACGGCTAGTTTCATTGCCGCCAGTGAGCCTGCACAAGCAGCGTCTACCACACAGTTGGTACCACCGAAGTCAAAACGGTTAGCGATACGGCCAGCGATAACGTTACCCAGCATGCCTGGGAAGGAGTTTTCTTCCCATGGGATGTAGGCTTTCTTGAATTTTTCGGTGATCGCAGCGCGATCGTCTTCGGCGATGCCGCAGCTTTCTAGTACGCGGTTCAGAATCGGCGTTTGCAAACGTGCAGTTAATGGCACGATCTGCTGCAAGCCACCGCCCACACCCAGCGTGATACCGACTTTATCGCGGTCGTAATCTGAGCCTTCGCCGATGCCGGCGTCGTTCAATACTTCACGCGCAACAACCAGTGACATCAGCTGTGCGATGTCAGTTACCTCAAGAATATTTGGCGGCAAGCCAAATTCCATTGGGTCAAAATCGATATCCGGCATGAAGCCACCGCGCTTGCAGTACGATTTGTCTGCAGCGGTTTTGTCTTCCGAGTAGTAATCGTCAATCGCCCAGCGTGACTTGGGAACATCAATGATGGAATCAAGACCTTCACTGATGTTGTCCCAGAATTGATCAAGGTTAGTGGCATCAGCAAAAACGCTGGCCATACCGACGATAGCAATCGGGGTTTCCTGCATGCGCGAGTTAAGCGACTGGATTTCCGCATCCGTCACGGCTGCAGCGGCTTTGTCATTCGATTTTGACATTCTCGAAAATACTCCGGTTAGATGTCCGCATCACAAGTTTCACCGTCATCCATGACGGCTTCGTCATCCAATAGACGAAACCTGCTTAAAAATTCGTTGTAGTTGCCCGCCAGAATCCGGCGGATATGGAAAGGGGCTTTGTTGAGCACATGGCTCATATAACGGCTGGCGGCTTCTTTTTCGTCGCCGTCATAAATATCGACATAGACCCAGCGGCTTTGTGGGTCTGTAGCTACCAGCAAACGCTGTTGCGTCGCGTCGTTCTCATCGCCGTCAAAGGCGGGTAGCTTGGTTACTCTGACGTTAACGATCTCACTCTCGTCAACGTCTGAAACATGGCTAAGTACACTTTTCATGGCTTCTGGCGAAATTTCAGAAAATACCGCTTGGTGTTCTTTGCAATCTTCGAGCGTCACTTGCACAGATTGATCTGCATCAGCGCTTTGCCCTCTGGCGTCCATATCGGCCAGACGGGATACACCATTACGTTTCAGGCAGCGTTGCATTGCTGCACGTGAAATCGTCGGGTGAATAAATTCGTGGCAAATTTCCAGTAACTCATCAAGCGACATCAATAGGCGCTTACGCAATTCAACAACAACGTATTCCTGCGCTGGGCTAAGTGCGGTTTTGAGGGTCTTGGGGCAGTGGGAGGCGTCTTCGATGTTGTCGCGCTTACGCCATTTTCGAACTGTTGCCTCGGAGATTTTCAGCAGGCGCGCAAGTACCGCCGTGGGCAAATCAGACTCACGGATAAACGCGCGCATTTCCGGCGTGGTAGTTGCATTCACATGTTGCCGCTTAGGCATAGGCTGAACTCAAAACCAAGGCTTTATTATTGTTGTTATTCGTCGATCATTGATGGCAAACTGGCGACCAATGTCTCGGATGCAGTTAAACAAATCGTGGCACCGGCGGGAAGAATACACGGGTTTCACACCCGAAACAATCACCCGAAACCAAAAACACATTAACTTGTTACAATCACCCAAAAACAAATACATATAAGTATTTATGCATCTATTCGTATTAGCGATAAAACGCGTCTATATCACAACAAACTGGTGATACCTGTTACAGAAGGAAAAAACGTGCAACCCAATTTGACCCTGACGGAAGGCGACATACATCTTTGGGTATGTTTTGCTGATAAAATTCAATCCAGCGAGCTGCTAGAACGCTATAAAACACTGTTAACTGCAGAAGAAACCGCTAAGCAACAGCGTTATAAATTTGCCAAAGATCAACACTCTGCGCTCGTAACGCGTGCTTTTGTTCGTGACCTGCTATCTCGCTATGCAGATGTCGCCCCCGAAGACTGGCGTTTTGAAAAGGGTGAGAAAGATAAACCCGAATTGGTTAACGCTCCACTGCCGCTGCGCTTTAACCTCAGCCACACCGACGGCTTGATTGCCTGCGCAGTAACACTCAACGATGATATCGGGTGTGACGTTGAAAATATCGAGAGAAACAACGATGTGCTTTCGATTGCTGATCGCTATTTTTCACCCATAGAAACACGCGAACTCTTCAGCTTGCCTGCAGATCAGCAGCGCTGCCGCTTTTTTGACTACTGGACATTAAAAGAGTCGTATATCAAAGCATGGGGATTGGGCCTGGCAATTCCATTGGATGACTTCAGTTTTCATATCGGCGCGCGCACTGATACGCCGATAAATCCGGATATCCGTATGAGCTTTGCGCCACATCGTGTCGACTTTCCGCATGTTTGGCGCAGCTGGTTGTTTTACCCCTCAGAAAAACACCGTATGGCGCTATCATTGCGAACAGACAGTGATCGTCAAACAAGCGATCATCGACTGACATTGATGCAAAGTGTTCCGTTGATCTCGCATGAGCCAATTCGCTTGCCTTGGAATTAAAAAGGAAGCTACCCGGAGCTAAAGTTTATTTCGTGTTCGAGCGTAGAACCATTATGATGTTCTCACTGCTCTCTATAATCACAGCCACGAAGCTCCGCATTTTTCGTCAGGGTGACGATGAATGTAGAGCTCGCTGATAAACCAATAATCCAATCGACAACGACACAATAAGAGACGTAAGGATGACTCACTTGAAACTGATTCTGGCACTGACCGCCAGCTTGCTGCTTGCCGCCTGCGGCACCACCAATATGCGAGACGTTTGGCAAGCGCCGAACTTTCATAAAACTGACCTGAATGATGTATTGATTGTCGGTATGACAGCCAATACTACTAACCGCATGGTATTCGAACGCGAATTTGTTGCGGCGTTGATGAGACAAGGTCTTAAGGCGACCCCAAGCTACACCGTACTGGGTCGTAAAACACCGGATGAAGAAGCCATCATCAGCTACCTGAAAGATCATCCAACCAAATACGTATTGATCACTTATGTGTCTAACCAAGAAGTCGATAAGACTTACATCAAACCGACAGTATCAACCGTTGTTAGTGGTTACGGATACCCTTACGGATCATACGGCGGCTACTACTACCCAACACTGGGTAGCGTCTGGGGCTCTGGTTCGGTGAGCACGATTACAACTCCAGGTTACTTCGATGAAACCACCAAAACCATTTTGGTAACATCTATCTATAACGCCGAAACAGGTGATATTGAATGGACCGGACGCTCAGCTACGTTTGAAGCCAATAGCATTTCTCGTGTAACGTCTGACGTTTCGAAAGTGGTTCTCAAGCACATTAACTAATTTGTGCCTGTAGATGCTATTACGCTCCCACCTTTGGTGCCATGCAGGCTCATGGGTGGGCGCTTCCACAACATTCTTACCTGAAACACACGCCTCTCCTTAAGTCTTACCCTTTCAGCTACTGCCCTTTCGTCTGCAGCTCTTATCTCCCCCCCCGTTTTAATTGCTTATCCATCGCTCCGGCCTTACTGGCGAACCTAACGCCACATCAACAGCATCGAAACGCCCAGAGATCTCTCCACCGGTTTAAATTACGGTAAATACTCCAGCATTCACCACCAGCGGCTATTCTCTAGCAGTAAGAATCGCGCTCATTTAGTGTTTTATGGAACGAAAATATACACACAGCATTGCTTCTGACCCCGAACATCGTCGCAAAATACGACGAGGGTTGTTGCATGCCATATTGATTGCCTCAGTGGGGTACTTGGCCAGTGTGCTTTTTAACTTAAGCCTCGCCCGATTGATGCCTCCAGGGGAATACGGCAGCTACAAAGTTGCTGAAGCTGTGATTAATATCTGTGGCGTCGTATTTGTTCTTGGCGGCGCAGCTGGTGCAATGCGCTTTGTACCCAAAATGCTCTATCGACAAGATCACAGAGCGATCTGGCGCTATGTTCGTTTTTACAGCATTGTGTCTGTGCTGATTGCAGCTGTCGTTATTCTTATTCACCTGCTGCTACTCTCTTTGAATCTCCACTTTCTCGACCCGGTATTAGTACACCCAGTGTTCTATGCGTGGTTTGTGGTGCCGTTTGCATCCATCAGTGCCGTATTGGGCTCTATCTTGCTCGCAGCACATTACTTGCTCAAGGGCTATGTACCATGGAAGATCTGCAACCCGATTCTTCGACTAATTCTGATCAACGTCTTCTTTATAATCTACGGCACCATNGACGCTGTTGATGCGATATGGCTCAATCTGGCGGCCTCTGCCGCAACCACATTGTACCTGCTCATCGAAGTGTTTCGCCTGCGTTTAGTTAAATTGACCTTTCAGCCAACCCGCATTCGCACGTTACGCAAATGGTTAAACGTGTCCATTCCGATCATGGTGGCAATCGCGTTACAGAAGCTGGTCAAGCAGATCGATCTCTACATGCTCGAAATCTATGGCGAAGAAGAGAACGTCGGTTATTTTGCTGCAGCCATTACCATCGTCAATAGTGTGTATTTGGTTCAGATCGTCATCAATGGATTGGTTGCACCGTATATGCGCAAAGCCATTCTCGATGGTCCATCAGAAATTCGCCGCACCAACCGCCGTGGGCTACTGCAATTACTTGCGCTTACAATACCGATGGGGTGTTTTATCGGTTATTTTGGCGATCGTTTACTCATGCTTTTTGGCGACAGCTACGATATTGCTTATGAAGCACTGCTGATATTGATTCCCGGCTACGTGATCACGACGTTATTGATCTTGCCAATGAACTGGTTGCAGTACAGTGATCACCAAAAAGGCGTTATGGTCGCCCTAACGCTTGCGGTGGCTACAAACATCGCTCTGAACTTCTACTGGATTCCACTTTACGGCATGGCCGGCGCAGCCTTGGCAACCACACTATCGATGACAGGGGTCGCCATTTGGCTTGGGCTGGAAATGCGTCGGCAACTCAAAGTCATGCCCTTTTTCTAGGGCTCATCACCGCCACATCAATGGTAAAAACGCACTCTAAATTTAACCGGGCCATCGGGTTTGACCTCATGGAGTTTGTCTGGCTCGATCACCGCGTGATCACCATCCGATAAATGATGCAGTTCAATCATCGGCTCTAGAACTCTGTAGTAGAGGTGGCCTTCATCGACAACAATTTCTCCCCAAGTACCGGGTTTGGTTCGATGGCTATTCAACAACCCCAGGGGCACGGTTTTTTCGGTGAAGGTGTCGGTTTCATCATAATAAGTAACGTTATCGGGTAATTGACGCATACAATTTATCCTTATATCTGAGCATAAATTTCATAGGTACCTTGTACTGGAGTTTCATGCTCGCGCATCTGCTGAATACCTTGAATTAACATCGGTATTGCAGGCCGGCAATAGGCTGAGTTGGATATATCAACAAGCTGGATATGACCTTCTTCGTTGATCAAAAACAGCCCCGGCTCGGCAAACGGACGCTCCCTGCGTGGGCTCGCTCCCGGGTTGGAGATATACAGTCCCAAGCTTTGCATCTGCTCAGAGTTCAGGCCATACGCCAACATCAAATCAAGCTCACTCTGATCCACTTGCTGCCGCGCTTTGCGTTCGCTATCTGCAGAGGCTGCGATGACACTAACGCCGAGCCGCTCAAGGTCTTGTAGATGACAATTAAGCGTTTCAAGATAATTTCGGCACAACGGGCAGTGAACACCCCGGTATATCACAATGAGCTTCCAGTGTTCCTGGGTCGGGACATAACCCAAGTCTACGAGCTCATCTTGTACCGTAAGCAATTCAATCGAAGGGAATAAGGCCCCCGCCTGCAATTTGCTGCTAGCAATCATCGTCTGACTCCCATTGCCTTGATAAAGCTGTTCGACAGCTCTATCCGCATGAAATCTCAACTGTTTTGACCCTACAAATAACAAAAATGCGCCCGAAGGCGCATTACGTTTTTGCCATGAGTAGACCTAGCACTCAATAATACTTGAGCTTGGTTGCCTTGCCCCAGAAAACCCAATAGACAAAGAAGGTGTATATCAAGATCACGGGCACCACAATCACGGCCCCATAAAGCACGAACCTCAGCGACTCAGGCGCACTCGCGGCTTGGAATATCGTGACCTTGCCCGGAATCAGATACGGGTAGAATCCAACTGCCAACGCTTGTGCAGAGCAAAGAAAAATAACTATCGCACAGGTAAACGGTACCCAGCAGGCAAAATCATTCGGCAGAGGTATCTGCCTCAGCAAGCGATCGTTGATCACAAACATCACCGCACAAATCAGCGGGATCATTAACAACAGTAGTGCGGCAGGCATGGAGAACCAGAAATCATACACTTCAACATTGACCCAAGGGTTGAACAAAGAAACCGCAACAACCCCCAATGCCGTTGCATAACCAGCCTTACGAGCCCAATTCGCCGCACGTTTTTGCAGCTCACCTTCGGTTTTCATCACTAACCAACATGCACCAATGTAGCTATAGGCGCAGGCAACACCAAAACCACTGAGAATCGCAAAACAATATGCTGCAGTCGTTTGCTCAAAACCGGCCACGTACATTCCCAACATGTACCCTTGGGATACCGACGTCACAATCGATGCTATTTTGAAAACCTTATCCCAACCGTAATGGTATCTCGAGGCTGATTTACTGCGAAAGTCAAAAGCAACGCCACGCGCAATTAACCCAGCCAGCATAATGGCAGTGGGTAAATATAAATGGTGAAATACCGTGTTATAAACCTCCGGAAAGGCAATCAGCAAGATGCCGATCCCCAACACCAACCAGGTTTCATTCGCATCCCAAAAAGGCCCAATCGAGGCAATCATCACATCACGCTGGTGCGTGTCATCCAAGGGAAAGAGAATGCCAACGCCTAAGTCGTAACCATCAAGAATGGCATACACAATAACCGCCAGTGCCATGAGGCCCGCAAAAATAATCGGTAGATATTCGGCTTCGCTCATGATGAGAATCCTTGCAATGGATGTTCGTCGGTCGGTTTGCTGGTATCAATTGCCTCTTCACGACTAGCGCGTCGCGCCATCAGGAATATCGTGCTGATATAGGCCCCAAACAGCACGGCATAAACAATCACATAGAGTGTCAACGACAGCCCGATATTGGCCGGCGGCACCGTTGTTACCGCATCTTTCGTTCGCAAAAAACCATGCACCAGCCAAGGCTGGCGGCCTATCTCAGTAACATACCAGCCTGCGAGCGTGGCAATCCAACCGGCAAATGTCATACCGACACAAGTTTTCAGGAACCATACAGGCATTTCTTTGCGGCGGATGTATCGATAAACACCGAACCACGAAACCGCCAACATGAGCATACCCATCCCGACCATGATCCGGAATCCGTAAAACACCGGCGCAACGGGAGGGTGATCACCTTCAAAATCTTTCAAGCCTTTGATGTAACCATCAGTCGAGTGAGTGAGAATCAAACTCGCGCCGTGAGGAATCGGAATCTCCAGATAGTTTTTCTGAGCGCTCTCATCAGGCACTGCGAACAACAACAGAGGAATACCCTCACCGCTATCCCATACGGCTTCCATAGCTGCAACCTTGGCCGGCTGGTGCTTGAGTGTATTAAGACCATGGAGGTCACCAACAAAAATCTGAATAGGAATCAGCAAGGCAGCAAAGCCCAGTGCGACCTTCAGTGTTAACCGCGGGTCTTCTTTCTTATCGCCAAACAGTATTCGATAGGCTGATATCCCCGCGATAAAGAATGCGGCGGTGAGCCCAGATGCCAAGAGCATGTGTGTCAGGCGATAAGGAAATGAGGGGTTAAAGATTACTGCCCACCAGTCTTTTGCATGCACAACTCCATCGATCACCTCATGCCCTTGCGGCGTTTGCATCCAAGAATTCAACGCTAGTATCCAGAACGCAGAGGTTGTTGTTCCAACTGCTACCAATGCGGCGGCAACCGTATGTAGCCAGTTCGGAACGCGCCCCTGGCCAAATAACATAACCCCGAGAAACGTTGCTTCGAGGAAGAACGCTGTTAGCACTTCATAACCCAACAGTGGCCCGGCGATATTACCGACCTTTTCCATATAACCCGGCCAATTTGTGCCGAACTGGAAAGACATAGTAATGCCCGAAACAACACCGATGGCGAACGTTAGCGCGAATAATTTGACCCAAAAACGATAGGCCCGCAGCCATTTTTCATCACCGGTGTAGTCATAACGCATCTTGAAAAACAGAAGGAACCAGCACATGGCAATGGTTAAGGCAGGAAACAGAATGTGGAAACTAATATTCAGCGCGAACTGAATTCTCGACAGCATAAAGGCATCCATGGAAACCTCCCCTTTTTGTTATCTATTGTGCCGAAAAGCACTGATAACCGCCTGTTGTAGTTGAATTGAGTATAGGCAGAACCCATCAAATATCATCTGATCTAGCTCATTGATTTATACGGCGCCTATTGCAGATGGATCTTTTTAAGAGCTCTAGCACCGCACAAGACGATATCACGGGCTATTGACCATCAGGTTAGAAGTTAAATCATTCATTTCGTTTACCGCTTTAGTCGGCTGACAACGCCTTTTGTACCTGTGCTTTAAGCTGCGGTAGTAATTCTTGCTCAAACCAGGGGTGTTTTTTTAGCCAATATTGATTTCTCGGGCTCGGGTGCGGCAACGGAAGCGTTCCGTCAGAAAAGGTTTGCCATTGGCTAACGATATCAGTCAACGTTGAACGCTTTAATTCCGGCAAGTGCCATTTCATCGCATGATGCCCAACCAACAAGGTCAACTGACGTTCTGGTAATTGCTCCAGCACGCGACCGCGCCATGTTTTTGCACATATTGCAGGGGGTGGTAGGTCACCGGATTTACCCGTACCGGGGAAGCAAAAAGCCATAGGTACAATCGCGATCGCATCGCTGTAAAACGTTTCTTTATCGATTCCCATCCAATCACGTAAACGATCGCCACTGGCATCTTTGAACGGAATACCCGACTCATGGACTTTACGCCCCGGCGCTTGCCCTGCAATCAGGATTTTAGTGTTCGGACTAACTTGCAGCACTGGGCGCGGCGTAAATCCGAAATCAGCTTCGCAGAGTCGGCATTGGGCAATATCGTCGAGTAATCCAACAAGCGCATTGTCAGCTGGGTGTTTCATACCTTTCCTCATTCAGAAAACCGGCAAGCCCCGGTTTATTTGGATTAAGTTCCCGTAATTACGGGGGAGTTCGGCAATATTTTGCTAAACAGTGATCTAATGCTTACCGCGTTAGTGATCCTGTGCCTGATCATTGTTGCATAGTGAAAATCAAGCGTAGACTTCGATTTGCCGGTCATTCACTGACTCTTATTATATGGGCCAACATCATGAAATCAGCGTCAATCTACCCCCCTTCGCAAGCCGCCATCGACAATGGCGCCATGGACAACGATACCTATCTGGAGATGTATCAGCACTCCATTCAAGACCCTGATGATTTCTGGCAGGCCCAATCAAACTTAATCGACTGGATAAAGTCGCCTACGCAAATCAAGAATACTGATTTCTCGCGTGAGGGTGTATCAATAAAGTGGTTTGAAGACGGTTTACTGAACGTCTCACACAACTGTTTAGACCGCCACCTAGCCGACAACGCCGACACTATCGCCATTCACTGGGAGCCGAACGACCCCGGCGGCGCTGCCCGCAGTTTCACCTATCAACAGTTACACGATGAGGTATGTCGATGCGCCAATGGTTTGAAAAGCTTAGGAGTCGACAAAGGCGATGTCGTTACCATCTATATGCCAATGATCCCGGAAGCCATAATCACCATTTTGGCCTGTGCACGCATTGGCGCGCCACATTCGGTTGTTTTTGCCGGGTTTTCTGCAGAAGCGTTGGCTGATCGTATAGAAAACGGCCACTCTAGGTTCGTGGTTACTGCCGATGCCGGCTTGCGCGGCGACAAACAGATTCCGCTAAAAGACTGTGTCGATGTCGCTGTACAGCATTGTCACAGCACAGAGGTCGAGGCGGTCATCATGGTTCGGCATACTCGCTGCAATGTAACCTGGGTAAATGGCAGAGATCACAGCTATCACGATCTGATTGAAGACAAATCAACCGAATGTGAACCGGCAGCAATGAACGCAGAAGATCCGCTTTTTATTCTGTATACCTCCGGGTCCACGGGTAAACCCAAAGGCATGGTACACACTCAGGGAGGCTATTCGGTTTATACGCATCTGACGTTCAAAAAAGTCTTCAACTACCAGCCCGGAGACGTTTACTGGTGCAGCGCCGACATCGGCTGGATCACCGGGCATAGCTATGCGATCTATGGGCCGTTGAGTAATGGTGCGACAACAGTGATCGCAGAAGGCATTCCCAATTGGCCAACACCAAACCGTGCCGCTCGAATCATCGAAAAATACCGGGTAAATATCTTCTACACTGCTCCCACTGCGATTCGTGCCATGATGGCGGACGGGGCTGCCGCCACTGAAGCGTGTAACCTTTCAACATTGAAGGTTTTAGGAACCGCAGGCGAACCCATTAACCCCGAGGCTTGGCGATGGTTTCACCAAGCGATTGGGCAACAATCTGCACCGATTATGGATACCTGGTGGCAAACCGAAACCGGTGGCGTCATGCTCACACCGTTGCCGGGAGCGACGGTTTTAAAACCAGGTTCGGCAACACGACCGTTCTTTGGCATTCAGCCGGCGTTGATTGACGCCAGCGGCAATGTCCTCGAGGGTGAAGCGACAGGAGGGTTGGTGATCACCGATAGCTGGCCATCGCAGGCACGAACCATCTGGGGCGATCATAAACGTTTCACCGATACGTATTTCAGCACGTTTGATAATGTTTACTTCACCTCAGATGCTGCCAGCCGAGATACCGACGGATACTATTGGATCAATGGTCGCATGGATGATGTGCTGAATGTGGCAGGTCACCGACTCGGCACCGCTGAAATCGAAAGTGCATTGATTTCACATCATGCCGTGATCGAAGCCGCAGTGGTTGGAGTGCCCCATGATATCAAAGGGGAATCCATCTATGTCTATGTCTCCACAAACCCCGATTACGCAGTCAATGATGAATTGGCGGCCGAATTGAAAACCTGGATACGAAACGAAATCGGTGCAATCGCGACACCGGAAACCATTCAATGGGCTGTGGGCTTACCAAAAACCCGATCCGGCAAAATTATGCGACGTATTCTTCGAAAGATTGCAACGGAAGAGTTTGATCAACTGGGTGATATATCCACGCTAGCAGATCCGAGTGTGGTCGATGCGCTTATTGAAGGGCGTCAGGCACTGCCTTGATTGTCTCTTGCCATGCTAGGCATTCGATCCGCGCTGCAATATCGTCGGGCAGCGCGACGCGGTCTTCTTCCGCCAGATTTACCAGAAAAGGGTAACGGCTCTGCAGCAACATAGGTAAATCGGACAAACAATCTGAATAGCAACTATGGCAATAGGCAAAATTAAGCCCCGCATCGCGTGCTAAATCTAATTTGGCCTCGCCATAACACAAAATATCTAATAGCCGGGCATCGTTCTGCTCGGCGCTAGTGCTACCGATAACCTGATCTACCGGCAATGCCAATGCTTCAACAACTGGATCTAACAACCACTGAGGACAACCACTAATAACGACGACATGGCGCCCTGCCTGGCGATGTTGATCAATCACCGCCAACGCTTCCACAAATACAGGGCGTTTGGGTACAAAGACATCGGCAATAAACTCATTCATCAAATCCGCCAACGCCCCAGCTTGATTTACCGTGGCGAGATAGCAGCCGATATTCAGCCCCCATTTGCGAGAAGTGTCGAATTTACGCAGCATTTGCATCAGCGGAAATGCAGGAACAATGGCCGCAGAACGCCACACAGAGCGGCGAATCAACCACTCGTGAAAGCTCGTCGCTGTATCCATGGCAACGATGGTATTGTCGAAATCAAAAACGACAAATTCTTGTAATGATTGTGTGAGAGTATCCATATCCTGTCTGCCGAGCCATGGGGCAATACAACAAGAGGCCTTAAAACGACAATTGAGTACCTTACTGTTTGAGACCGATTGACTGAACAATCAACATCAAACATCCGAATTCTACGGGATAATAACAAATCACGATATCATCCAACGGTGGTTAATCACAGATGCCTACTAAATCTCACCAAATTGTTATTGCCGATGGCCATCCACTCTTCCGTGTTTCATTAATGAACGCTATCACGGAATACTACCCGGATGCCACAATCGAACTGCCCGAAAGTTTCGGCACCCTCAATCGTGCGATGGGTGCTGGGTTAAAACCGGATCTATTAATTTTAGATCTGACCTTGCCCGAGAGTGCTGGTTTCAGCGGCCTGATTATGCTTTTGGCGAATTTCCGCCGTGTGCCTGTACTCGTTATATCAGCCAATACAACACCTAGGGTGATTTCTAAAGCCATTGAACACGGCGCATCGGGCTTCTTGTCGGTAGATTCTGACAGCGAAGAAATTTCCAGCGCCATTGGCTGTATTTTAAAAGATGGTGTTTGGATCCCGACAGACGTAGGCCTGTCACAAGGCCACTTAAATGATACAGAAGCTAAAGCCGCACTATTGATCGGACGTTTGACGCCGCAGCAATTTCGTATCGCCGCTGAAATGGCCGAAGGGCTTACCAACCGCCATATCATGAAAAAGCTGGACCTAACCAAGGTGCAGTTAAAAAAACAACTGGACGCTATTCTCCGTAAGCTCGAAGTGCGAACCCGTAAACAAGCCGTATTATCTGTTAACTATTTACATCGGGTGCTCAACGCCACTACCACAACCCTGCAGTAAGTCGTTTATTCGCTCCCACCTTTATTCATGCTGTGTTTGCGTGTTTTTTCACGTAGATTAGGCACTCGTTTCTCACGAAATGTCTGCACAATAACGTATATGACCGGAATAAACAGCAAAGTCAGCACCGTTGAAAATATCATTCCGCCCATCACTGCTGTTCCTAATGATTGGCGCCCTGCAGCCCCTGCACCCGACGCAATCACCAATGGAAAAATACCCGCCACAAATGCCATTGCAGTCATTACGATCGGACGTAGACGGGTATTACAGGCATAGATCACCGATTCGACAATATCTGCACCCTCTGCATATTTATCGTTGGCAAACTGCACAATCAGAATGGCATTTTTGGCTGCCAGACCAATCAACATAATCAGAGCAATTTGACAGAAAGTGTCATTTGCGAGCCCGCGTAGCGACTGAAACGTCAGTGCACCCAATACTGCCAACGGAATCGCCAAAAGAATCATTAACGGCAACAGCCAGCTCTCGTACAACACGGCGAGAATAAAAAATATCGCTAACAGCGACAGTGCAAAAATAATCGGCGCTACATTACCGGCCTTTTCTTCCTGATAAGCCGTGCTAGTCCACTCGAAGCTAAAACCATTACTGAGCAAGTCTTCGGACATGCTCTCCATCGCCTTGATCGCCTCGCCACTGGTATAACCCGGTGCGGCTGAACCGATAATATGGGCAGCATTGTAAAGGTTGTAGCGAGATATCGAACTGACGCCAGCGCGGTAATCGTAATCGACCAAGTCACGAACCGGAATCATGTCGCCATCGCTGTTACGCACATAAATAGAATCCAAAGCCGTCTGATCATTACGTTGATCTTTATCAGCTTGCACATAGACATGATAAACCTGACCGTACTTGTTGAAATCATTGACGTAGTAACCGCCCAAATTGGCATGCAACGACAAATACAAATCACTCAGCTCAACACCCTGGCGAAGTACTTTTTCACGATCGATATCCAGATAGAGATTCGGAGTATCGACTTTGAACGCTGAGAACAAGGTATCCAGCTGCGGGTAATCACGCTGGGCCGTATCAATGATACGTTCAGTATTGCTATACAGGGCCGTTAATCCCTGTGCTGCACGGTCTTCGAGAATGTATTCAAAACCACCAGCGGCAGATAAACCATTGATTGGTGCCGCGTTAAGCACCAGATATTCAGCAGCATCCAATCGCTCCAAACGTTCTTCTGCCATGGGAATCACATCAAACACCGATACGTTACGCTCACCAAAATCTTTTAGATTAACAACCACGAGGCCATCGTTAGTATGGCGAGTAGCGGTCAAGATACTAAACCCTGCAACTGTTACCACCCGATCAATATCAGGAAGTTTTTTCATTTCAGCGGCAACATTCTCTAGCGCCATCTGCGTTCGCTCTAGTGTACTGCCCTCAGGCAATTGCAAATTGACGTAAAAGAACCCCTGATCCTCTGTTGGAATAAACCCCCGCGGTACCGTAATCAGTAGTGTTACCGTCACCGATATCAGTGCTAACAAGGCAATACACATCATCACAGGCCGACGAATCACACGCTTTACCACACCATCGTAATATTCGAGCAATATGTCGTAAGCACGATTAAACCAATCAAAAATTCGTAGTGGTTTTTGCGTCGGACCATGACTCAACATATAGCTGGCAAGAGAGGGGGTGAATGTTAGGGCGTTAATCAGTGATAACCCGAGTGAACACGCAATTGTCAGTGCAAACTGCTGATACAACTGACCGGAGATCCCTGGAACAAAAGAGGCTGGAATAAACACCGCCATCATCACCAACGTTGAAGCGATGATCGGCCCCCGCACTTCATCCATAGCCTTAACAGCCGCCTCCCGCGCTGGCAAACCGTCAGTACGCATAATGCGGCTGATGTTCTCAATAACAACTACCGCATCATCAACCACCAGACCAATCGCCAGAATCATGCCAAATAAACTCAGCATGTTGATCGAAAAACCGAGAAAGCCCATCAATGCGAAGGTGCCGATCAACGACACTGGGATCGTAACAAGCGTAATCAGGGTTGCCCTGAGATCCTGCAAAAATAGATAAGAGACCAATACAATCAGCAACAAAGCGGTTAATAAGGTCAACGCGACTTCTTTAACGGCGCTTTTAATAAACCCGCTAGAGTCTCTTGCAATCCAGTAATCGAGACCATCTGGAAACTTCGCCAATTCGGCATTCAGAATAGAAAATATTTGATCGGCAATATTCAGCGTATTGCCAAACGGGAATTGATTTACTTCGATGCCAATGGAGTTTTTACCGTCTACTTGCAACAAGGTTGAATAACTCGATGACCCCAACTCAACCCGGCCAATATCGCGAATATAGATAAGGCTACCGTTATCGGCACGCGACACAACGATATCTTCGAACTCGCTGGGCGTGTCCAACCGGCCTTTAGTGTGCAAAGTTAAGGCGACAGTTTGCCCAGGTTTGGTGGGTACTCCCGCCAACGAGCCGACTGCCGCCGGTGTGTTTTGATCCATAATGGCATCAATAACATCGTTCACGGTGAGGTTGTAACCGGCCAGTTTTTGCGGGTCCAGCCAGATCCGCATTGCATATGTTCTATCGCCCAACAGGTTGGCAGACCCAACCCCGGGAATACGCCGAATGGGGTCGACAATATTGATCGAGGCATAGTTACTGACGTATTCCGGGGAATAACTGCCATCCGCAGATACCAAGTTTACAAACATGACGAGGTCTTGAGTGCCCTTCTGAACATTAATACCGTTCTGTATGACCTCTGCAGGAATATAAGGGTAAGCAAGCACTACACGATTCTGTACATCTACTGCAGCAATATTAAGGTCGTACCCGACTTCAAACGTCACATCGATAGTCATATTGCCGCTGTCATTAGACGTACTGGCAATACTCACGAGGCCTTCAACGCCGTTAATCTGGCGCTCAATTGGCGTAGTGACCGCATCTACCATGGTTTCAGCGTTTGCTCCGGGGTAACTTGCAGTCACTCGCACAACCGGTGGCGTAATATCAGGGTATAAAGCAATCGGCAGGATCGGCAACGCAATCAACCCAGCAACAATCATCATGATGGCAATAACAATCGCTGATATCGGGCGGTCTATAAAAAATCGAGTCAACATCAGTTATCACCCCGATCAAGATCGACCGAATAGGGCCTATGTGATATCGCTTGCTGCAAGATATCAATCATCGGCAGATTAGGTTTGACCTTATGTGGCTTTACTTTTTGACCAGCGCGCACTGTGCTTAGTCGGCTGGCAAGCACACGGTCACGCTGCTGTAACCCGGATACCCGTGTCCATGGGCTGAAAACTTCATGCCGCTTAACGCTATGGCGAATGATGCGATTGTCTTTATTAATCAACCACACAAAACTACCCAGGCCATCGAGTAAAATACTCTCGGAAGGCACCATCAACTGACGATCGTGAACACCAAACTGTAGAGTTAGCTTGCCTACCTGACCGGGATACAACAGCAAGCTGGCATTCGATATCAACCCACGCATTTCAATGGTTCCCCTCGTTGGGTTGACGCCTCGATCAATAAAATCCAGTTGCCCGGCAAAACGAATCGGATGCTCTCCCTGGGTTTCAAATACCAACGGCATAACGGGATTTTTATGGCGTGCAGCCATCAAGGTTTGAAGGTATTTCGACGGCACATTGAAATATACATACATAGAATCTAACTGGGCGATCGTGGTTAACACGGTAGCAGCTGTACTGTTGAGCTCCCCGACCAACTGCCCCGGGTAGTAGAGAGTGCGCCCCATCTTTCCGGCAAATGGTGCACGTACGTCGGTGTACGTGAGATCTTGTCGAATTCTCCGCAGGTTGGCATTCGCCTGATCAAGGCTACCCAAGGCACTTTGATAGTTCTGACGTGCCTGATCCAATGTATCTTCTGATGTCGAGCCGAGATTTACCAATCGTTGATAACGCGTAAATTCAATTCGGCTCTCAGCCACTTCAGCAGCAGCCTCATCACGTCGACCGGCGGCCCGCTCCAATTCAGCTTGATTAACCACTGCTTCGAGCCGATATAACAAATCGTTTTGTTTCACCATCTGCCCGTCGGTAAAAACAACCTTTTCGATAAAGCCNCGCGTACGGGCAACAACGTCAACGGTTTGCCGAGCGGCAGTCGTTGCACTGAATGAAAGCTGTTGAGGTACATCTGTGACCAACGGTTCAATATACCCTGCTGTCACGGTTTTTTTAGTTGCCTGAGGTGAAGGTTTTGAGCAAGCAGTTACCGCCAAAATAGAAAGAATGGCAACAATCCGAATTGACCTCAGAAAGGGGCAGAGATGGCTCAAAAACCGCTGCAGGAACGCGACGTCAACTGCCGTCATGAAATAAAAACCTCATCCTTGAAAAATCGTCGACAGAAGACGCCGAACGCATATCCCTAAAAGGTAGGTTTCAACTTGGGTTTACGCAAAGCGTCGCGGTCTTTTTGAAGCGTATGCGCTTTATCATTGCAAGACAGAAGCGAGGCTGGTAATTTCCTCGCCATAAAAATAATGGGGCGTTGAAAATGCTGCATTGGGTATTCCCCAAACGGCAATCGACCAACACGCTCAACAAATCGTTCCGGCTTAAGGCCGTCCCTGACAACAATAATTGTCGCGAACATCGGAATCTCACCATGCACTATCTTAAAAAACTGGCTTATCCGCTAGCACTATCAACTATGCTCGCAAGCCCGACTGTACTGGCCAACCCCATAAAAATCGGTGCTGTTGGCGATAGTATGACAGACGAATACCTGGATACCGGCACTAACGCAAACACCGATATTGCGGCCTACAACTGGGTTGAAATCCTTGCCGGGCTCCGTGGCCAACATTTGAACTTCGGTGAATATCGCTCCACGCTCAAAAATGGCTGGCCAGATCACCGCGCAGCGGGCTACCAGTATAACTTTGCGAAAGTTGCCGCCACGGCATCACCGGCCGCAAGGGTCTCGCTGGATTTTTGGATAACGACGTACGATATGCCGATCGATAGTGCAGCAATGGAATCTACCTATGTAGATGACCAAGTGACTGGATTACTGAATGAACCCGTCGAATTCGTGGTCGTCGCAGCTGGCTCTAACGACTATTTCTTTAAATCCAACGACATTAGTTTGTTCGGTAATCCGTCGAGAAACGATGAAGCTGTTGATCAGCCCTTCGCCGACGATGTTGTCAGCAGCCTGATACGTCACGTTGATCGCCTGCAGGAAAAAGACATGAAAATCCTGTTAGCTTACATTCCGATGGGTACTGCCGGCGGTGCCGATACGGCCATTTTAGATTCCATCGCCTATGCCAATGAGACACTCGAAGCCGCAGCCCTGAAACGCGGTATTCCTATGGTAAAAATGTTTGATTTCGCCAAAAACAAAGACGGGGGTATTACTGTTGGAGACGTTACCGTCGCGCTAAAAGGCGTAGCTAAATCTGCAGATTTAGTTCCTGAAGGCACACCTGGGGCGGGCAAATGCCGTTCAGATGGTTTGTGCGCTGGGCCAACACATAAAAGTCATTTTATTGCTGATGACGAACTACACCCAAATACCTTGGTACAAGCGCAAATGGCTAATCAAATACTCAAGGCGTTAAATCAGGGATACCAACTGAATGTACCTCTGCTTACCGAAGAAGAAATGTTAAGCCTGACAAATCGTTCTGCACTGTAAACACACCCATTTACACGAACAAGCCGTCACTGCGTTTGTGACGGCTTTGCGGGTTGGGTTTTCACAAACGGCTGAACCGGTGATTTCGGCGCCATCGCCTGTTTCGGCCGAACAGCTAGGCCGGGATAAAGTGCGGGCATATCGCCATAAATAACCCGATCATCTGGGTTTAATCCTTCAATTCGATACCACGCTTGGTAAGGCTCCTGCCGCTTAATGGGTGCACGCTTTAATTGTTTCTTTTTGTCGATCAGATAGACGAAATAACCGTTAAAGTCCTCATGAATCGACGTTTTTGGCACCAACATAGCATCCTCTTCTATGCCTGTTTGGATATGCAGATATCCAAATTGGCCAGGAAACACATGTAAATCTGGATTCTTCACCAGTGCTCGCATTTCCAACGTGCCTGCTGCCGTATCGGCTTGGTTAGAAATAAACTCTAACTGCCCAGGCAAACGCACCGGCTGATCTGACGAGACAAAAAACTGCACCGCGAGTGTGCCTTGCTGTTGCCGTGCCTCAACAATTTTTTGGACCAGGTTTGTGGGCACATGCAGGTAAACGTATAACGGATCAAGCTTGGCGAGAGAGGTAAGAACCGTAGTACCCGTGAGGTTATCTGGATCTACCAATTCTCCAGGATAAAGCAGTGTTCTGCTTAATCGCCCGGAGAACGGTGAGAGAATGCGCGTGTACTTGAGCTCCTGCAATGCCTGAGTCAGAGAAGCTTCTTCTTGCTGGCGCTGAGCCTTTGCGGATTGGTATTCCAGCCGGGCTTTATCGACATTCTCACGGGAAGTCAGCTTCTGCTTCAGTAGCGTTTGCTGGCGTTTGTATTCCAGCAAGGCCCGCTCAACTCTTGCATCCGCAACCTGCAGAGCCCCTTGAGCTTCAGCCACATCGGCTTGGTTGTAGGTCTTCTCAACGACATAGAGAAGATCGCCCTTTTTAACAAACTGGCCGTCGATAAAATTCAGCGATTCGATAAAACCGCGAGTTCGGGCAACAATATCAACAGATTCATAAGGCGCAGAGTTAGCAGCAAACCGCATCGTTTTTGGCACTGCCTGAATTAATGGCTGAATATACGGCGCATCCACCGGTTTTTGCTGATTGTCGGCTTGCTGTTTAGCTTGTTGTTTCTTCGCTGCTTTTACTGCATTCTTTTTCGCGTCTTTATCATGTTCTTCTGCTGCGGCAAAGTGCGCGGCAACTCCAGCAACGACAATCAGCAGTATTCGGCACGCGCATGTACCTAATCGTTTGGCTACTTTGTCCATTCTCTTCAACATATCCTTGTTACACCGATAGCGACCTGAGTCTTTCGCCAATTAAGTAACTGGGCGGAGTGTTTCTCTCCGGTCTTCAAAAAATACCAACAAGGTCGAACCACACGCACAATTGCGATATGCCTCAACAATGACACCGTCATCATCAGATGCCTGTCGCAACCCGGTTTGATGGGTACCGCTAGGTCGAGTATTTTTAAAAAATGCGTCTACATCCCGATAAGTGGCTCTACAGCAACCGCAGGATTTAGGGAATGATTCACTTTGATGTACGTTTAATCTGCCAAAATGCCCGCTCTCTAACATGACAATCTCCAGATAATTATTTTATTGCTGGTAATTCAATCATGACCAGAGGCTTGAGCAATGCTGGAGTGCAGTCGCCGCATTCCCTATACTCTGCCTCTTATTCCAATTCCCATTCAGTCTAGTTGGATAATGAACATGCTGCGATTCTTCACCCTTTTTATGGTTATCTCCGCTCTTGCGGGTTGCGCACAAGCGCCTTCAACGCCCGCGGACGCTAATCAAAATGATTTTAAATACAAAGATATTCAAAACGCGCGCCTGCAAATTCGAGTAACGTCGACACGCCCAGAGCTGCAACTTAATACAGAAACAGCAGCCTATGACATCGCTAAGGGCATCAAGAAGCGCTGGCCGGAAGTCACTTTATTGTATCCTGAAGACCTAACCGAGCCCGATGCAATACTGGTTGTCGTGATCAACGAATACAGTGTGGATTACAAAACACGCCCTGATGTGATTTATGTTCCCGACCCAGAATTAGCCGCTCGACGCGCCGAATACACGCTGCATGAGACAATCACACGCCTAGAAACCAACGCCACCTTGATTGCATTTCATAGTGGCACTCGACTTTGGGCAGGAGATTTAACCGTCGCAGATGTGGATGACAACCGGTTGGAAACTGGCTGTTTCAGCGAAAGCTGCCGACATACGGGCATTCAAAAGACAGTAACCTTCGATTTGATTAAAACACCCAATCAGGCATCACCAAACCCTCAGTTTGTTAACGCAAAAACATTCGAACAGATGTTGGTAGCATTAGGCAGTGATGTAGGTGATCAATGGCCGGATGCCAACTGCAGAGAGGATGGCTTGGGCAATTGTTTTGTTGATTCTTGGCGTAAGGCGTTTGCTCAGTAATTGATAGGATGTAAATCAGCTGCCCGAGGGAGGCAGCAAAGCAATAAAACTTGCCATGCGGCCAGTTTGGCCGTCTCTGCGATAGGAATAAAACCGACGGACATCACTATAAGTACAAAAATCACCGCCATAAACCGCAGAAATACCTGCCCGCGCTAAACGCAGTCTCGCCAATTGATAGAGATCTGCATGATACTTACCAGCAACCTGCAGCGGTTTAAAGGCAGCATCTGCCGCTCTTTTCTCATCAACCCCGACATCCGTATCTGTCACAAACGCCTGTCGAACATCCTCGCCAACCTCAAATGCTGAAGGGCCGATTGCCGGCCCAAGCCAGGCCATCAAGTTTAGCTCTGGGTGACGTCGTTTAATTGCCGCTAGTGTATTTTCGATCACGCCCGCGGCAAGCCCACGCCACCCGGCATGAATGGCCGCGGCTACTGTTGCCGTTTCATCACAAATCAGCACAGGCAGGCAATCAGCCGTCATCACCGTACAAACCTGATAAGGCTTGTCGGCCCAGCAGGCATCGGCTGTCGGAGCATCTGGCTGCGATAAATATTGTGGATTAGTCGCGGAGGCTTCAACCACTGAGGTGCCGTGAACTTGATTTAGCCATTGCCAGCTAAAAGGACTATCTACCCCAGCAATACGCTGAACTTGGGTATCTAGGGCCTGTCGATTTGCAGTAACCGCAGCCGGCTTATCATTCACATGGTAAGCCAAGTTATTTGATTTAAACGGCGCGACGCTAGCCCCGCTCACTCGCAAAGTACATCCTGCAATCACTCGATCAGCCAGTGGCCAATCAGCGATAATCACACTCATGAATGCTCGCGCTGATCACTAGCCATGGCACCAAGCAATGCTTGCATGTCGTCGGGCAAATCAATTTCCCATTCACAATATTCGCCATCTTCTGGGTGATTCAAACCTAGGCGAAATGCGTGCAATGCCTGACGCGGGAAGCGTTGCAGCGCCTGCGTGAACTCAGGTGACGAAGCTTTCGGGATTTTTGGACGACCCGCATACGTTTTATCACCGAGCAGCGGGTAACGAATGTGCGCCATATGCACACGAATCTGGTGAGTACGCCCTGTTTCAAGCTGGCATCGCACCAACGTATGCGCTCTGAAGCGATCAACTACGCGATAATGTGTGATAGCTTCTTTACCACCAAATGGCACTACCGCCTGCTTTTGACGATCACGGGGGTGACGCCCGATAGGTTCTTCTACAGTGCCTCCTGCGGTCATCACGCCCTGCACAATGGCATAGTACTGGCGCGATACCGAACGCTCTTGCAACTGCCCAACCAATGAATGATGTGCAGGCAGGGTTTTAGCAACCACCATCAGACCGGATGTGTCTTTATCCAATCGGTGAACAATACCAGCACGCGGAATGTTGGCTAATTCGGGGGCATGGTACAACAAACCATTCATGAGTGTACTGTGGGAATGCCCTGCTGCTGGGTGCACAACAAGCCCAACGGGTTTGTTGATGACGATTAGGCTGTCATCTTCGTGCACGATATCAAGATCGATGGGTTGGGCTTTATCAGCTTCTTCCTCAATTTCAATGGTGACATCTAGAACAATCTCCTGGCCTTCATAGACTTTATCCTTTGGGCGAGCCTTAGCACCGTCCAGCGTAATCTCACCGCTTTTAATCCATTGTTGCAGGCGCGAACGCGAATAATCAGGAAATGCATGGGAGGTTGCCACGTCGAAGCGCTCAAGATCATGTTCTTCAGAAACAACGGCTGTCAGGTGTATGTGTTCTTGCGTTGGCATAAAGGCCCTGTTTTTAGAGATTGCCGGTATTTGGGTTTAAAACGACTTTGTGATTAAATAGCCGCTATTCTAATGCAGATTAATAATAAAAGAGATCCATTCATGCGGAGCTTCCTCCTTGTTATCTTCAGCTGCCTGTTTCTGGCGGCCTGTGCAGGCCAATCCAAGAACCAGTTCGATAACCTCAGTGAAGACCAGCTTTATCAAAAAGCTCGCTCTTACATGGTTGACCGCAAGTTTAACAAAGCGGTCGAAGCCTATCAGGCGCTGGAAACACGTTTCCCATTTGGCAAATATGCTGAACAATCCCAACTAGAAATCATTACCGCATATTACCAATCACAGGAATACGAAGCTGCGATTGCATCTGCAGACCGCTTCACACGACTGCATCCGCAACATCCGGAAGCGGATTATGCCTATTACTACAAGGGCCTGGCAAATTTTGATGCCAATCGGACCTTGTTTGACCGCTTTTTCAACATGGATATGGCCAAGCGTGACCCTGGTACCGCACGCGACTCTTTCAACGACTTTGCCGAGTTATTGTCAAAATACCCCGATAGCCGTTTTGCTGCCGACGCCCGTGGCCGCATGATCTTCCTGCGTAATATTCTGGCACGTCACGAAGTACACGTTGCCGACTTCTACATGCGCCGTGCCGCATATATGGCTGCTGTAAACCGCGGTTCATACGTGGTTGAGCATTTCCAGGAGACACCTGCCGTTGGCGATGCACTGGCCATTATGGTTCAAGGCTACAATGCCATGGGCCTACCAGACTTGGCAGAAGACAGCCTAGAGGTGCTGCGAGTCAACTTCCCTAAGCACCATTCATTGAAAGACGGCAAGTTTAACCCTGAATACACACTTGAAACCTCTGAGCTGCAGTCAGCAGAAGACGGAACTTCAGGCTATAGCCGCCCGAAAAACAAGTTGTAATACAGCGCCTCAACACCGCAAGATTCTCTATAAAAAAGCCGGCAAATAAACGCCGGCTTTTTTATGCTCAAAATGTATTGTGCGGATGGTTCCTCAGCAAACACACGAAGAACCACTGGCAGGCACTACAACAAGAAAGGGCCTAATCCCCCGCTCGCCAACCGTTAGTGATCGGATAACGTCGATCTCTGCCGAAACCGCGCTTAGTAATGCGCGTACCTACCGGCGCCTGACGACGCTTGTACTCGTTGATATCAACGAGTCGGGTAATACGGTATACGGTTTCTTTATCGAACCCATCAGCAACAATCTCATCCGCACTGTAATCGCGCTCAATATAAAGCTCTAGCATACGATCTAGCTGATCATAAGGCGGCAGGCTATCCTCATCGACTTGATCCGGTGCAAGCTCAGCTGACGGTGGCCGATCGATCACGCGCTGCGGAATCGCATCAGCATCTCCACATTTTCGTGCCATGTCATTACGGAACTGGGCCAATTCATACACCAACGTCTTCGGCACATCTTTAAGCACGTTAAAGCCACCGGCCATATCGCCATAAAGGGTTGAATAGCCCACTGAGTTTTCTGATTTGTTACCCGTTGTGGTTACCAGATAACCTTTTTTATTCGACATCGCCATCAGCAACACACCGCGGCAGCGTGCTTGTAAGTTTTCTTCCGTGGTATCTTTTTCGGTGCCGGCAAATTGATCCGCTAACCCGCTCATAAAGGCGTCATACATGGGCTCAATCGCGATCGAGGCATAGTCGACACCCAGCGTCTCGGCCTGCTTACCGGCGTCTTCCTTGCTCATTTCGGATGTCCACTTGAACGGCATCATGACAGACATAACACGTTCAGGCCCCAATGCATCAACAGCGATAGCCAACGTCAGCCCGGAATCTATACCGCCTGATAGACCCAGCAGTGCGCCTTTAAAACCATTTTTGTTGATGTAATCACGCAACCCAATCACCAATGCCTGGTAAACACAGGCCAACGGCGCCATAGGCTCGGTAACTTCGCCTTGATGCATAATGATTCCGCTGTCTGTCTTCTCTACAGCAACGGGCACCAGCGCTTCGCTGTAGCCCAGTGCTTTGACACATAATGTTTGATCACCGCCAACGGCCATCGAGCCACCATCAAAAACAAGTTCGTCCTGAGCGCCAACAGCATTGGTATAAATGATTCCCAAGCCAGTCTCCTCAGCGCGCTTCTGCAGTAATTCCTGACGTTCAGAAGGCTTGCCCCGATGGTATGGCGAGGCATTCAGGTTCAACAAAATATCAGCGCCAACCATCTGCGACTGCGCTGCTGGCTCCGGATGCCAGATATCCTCACAAATACTCAAACCGAAGGTAATTCCATTCAGCTCGAACGTCGCCGCTTCATCACCGGCGGCAAAGTAACGTTGCTCGTCGAATACCTGATAATTGGGCAGCGCTTGTTTGTAGTAGGTATTAACAACTTTGCCCTGATAGATAACCAACGCAGCATTGTAGAGCGTGCCATCTTCAACAATCGGTGCACCGACAACCATCGCAGCGCTCATTTCGCGACTAGCCTGTAAAAGCTCATCAAGCGCACGCTGGATACGTCGCCCAACACTTGGCCGCAATAATAAGTCTTCCGGTGGGTAGCCAATGAGTGTCAGCTCTGGATACAGCACAATATCCGCCTGATGTTCAGCAATAGCCTGGTGGGCGACATCGATGGTTTTACGAGTATTGCCACTAATATCACCGACCAAGGTATTAATTTGCGCCATGGCTATGATTGTCTGGGGCATAAATTTGCAATCCTGCGGTAAAAAAGCGCTATTGTCGGTGATTTAGCGCGTCGAATAAAGCAACATAGCGCTAAATTTTATACACTTACCGCCGACATTTTCATTCATGAATCCGATGTGGTGACCATGACTAAACTACACGCCGATACAATGAACAAACCCGGACGCAGAGGCATAAAACGCATGCTCTTTGCTTTCTACTACTCTGGCAAAGGGTTTCGTGCAGCTTGGCAGTATGAAGCCGCATTTCGCCAGGAACTCACTGCCATGCTGGCAATGCTGCCATTGGCATTTTGGCTTGGCGAAACGGCTGAGCAGCAAATCCTGCTGATTGCGCCATGTATTCTTGTGGTGATTGTTGAATTAATTAACTCTGCCATCGAAGCCGTTGTCGATCGCATCGGGGTAGAAAAACACGAACTATCAGGTCAAGCCAAAGATATGGGGTCTGCCGCGGTATTGTGTAGCCTGTTACTGGTGATGATCAGCTGGGGAATGATCGGCTGGCAGCGCTTCGGCATGGCGCTGACATCCTAAGAGAATACCGCAGATATTGTTAATCGATATTGTATGCCGCAACCTGATTGCGACCATCGCGCCGCGCTCGATACATGGCAGTTTCAGCAAATGCATATAGCTGCCATTCATCGCTGTTATTGGTTTCCGAGCTGATCAAGCCGATACTGGCAGTGATACTGATCTGCTTGCCTTTCTCAACTTGAAACACAACATCACTGATGCATTTCAGAAAACGTGCTGCTGCGATATTCGCCTGCCCCTGAGAACAATCAGTCAGCAAAACCACAAACTCCGCCTCGCCCACTCGCGCGATAATTTCATCTTTTCGTGCAACACCGCTGATGGCATTCGCAATCAGCTTCAGCGCACTGTTGCCCACACCACGCCCATACAGACTATTAATATCTGCAAAATGATCAAGGCTTATATAAATCAGTGAAAAATGCTGTCGCAGCCGAGCGGCACGCGCGGCTTCTTCCGGCAATCGTTGTTTGAAAAAGCGTTCGTTGTGGAGCTCAGTCGCCTCATCGGTAATCGCCAAAGATTCCAAATGCATCTCATTGGTACCGACATAAAATCCGAAACTGACAAATGCCAGCGCTGAACCAACAAACATATACCAGTAAACCAGGTTATTTTCACGGATTGTGGCATATACATCGATACCCATCAGGTACTGCAATAGCATCCAGCCGATCGGTGCCAAAGCGGCTAGAACAAGGGCCTGGGTAACCCGTAAAATACGTTTATCGACAAGTGTCATGGTTATTATCGCCCTTCCTGGGCCTCTCTAAATCTCGTGTATATCCTACTCATCCCTTAAGGATCTAATTCTTGTTATTATTATCTGAACATTCACTATTCCACAAAGTGCGTTGATATGNCAAAAGTTCAGATCGAATTACCCGACAACTTCACCTTTTCAACGGAATTAGATGTTCTAATTCAACATATCAATCGGGCAAATCACCTAGCCAATGAACACTTGATTGCATTGCTGAATGAAGCACGGACGCGTTATTGCGAAGCCCTGAAAACTGCCGGCGCCGATATTGATTTCCGCCAGTTTATCAATGCGGACCTTGCCGTTGTTTACCAGTCTGAGGCGAAATACGGCGAACGTCTGCGTATTCAGGTACATGCTCAAGATTTTAACCGCTATGGCTGTGATTTTGTTTATCGGGTAACCGAAATACAAAGTGGCCGTCCGGTTGCCATTGCCAAGACAGCAATGTTGCAATTTGACTATGAGAATCAAAAACTTGCCCCGGTTAATGCGGATTTTGCGGCGAATTTTCAGCGTCTTTGATAACTAATGCCGAAAATACCATCTAATCAGCAGGTAAACTCGGTGAAACGACGAAAAGTATTGACACCATACCCGTAAATCTGAATAATTTGCGGCCTTAATTTTCTAATGTACATCTTTTGAGGACAATTCTGTGGCTAATTCTCCACAAGCAAAAAAACGTGCTCGTCAAGCTGATAAGTCACGTGCTCATAACGCCAGTCAACGCTCGATGGTTCGCACCTACGTGAAGAAAGTCATCGCTGCTATTGACGCAAAAGACGGCCAGGCTGCACAAGACGCATTCAAAGCTGCCGCTCCTGTGATCGATCGCATGGCTGACAAAGGCATCATTCACAAGAACAAAGCTGCTCGCCTTAAGAGCCGCCTGAACAAGCGAGTTAAAGCAGTAGCTGCATAAGCTATTGACTCAACGCTATTTGCACATTTTACGTGCAACAAAAAGCAGGCTTTTAGCCTGCTTTTTTTATGCCTGTTATTTACACAACTCGCTAATCAAGCTTAAGCCCTAAGACTCTCAAACCAAGCTTTACGATCTGCCAGAGATTGCTGATTCGAGTACAATAGGGTTCCCAGACACTCTCCCGCAATAACACGCTCAAGCACACGATCGATACGCCCACCAACAATCACCGTATCCGCCCCCGTGCAGGCCGCCAGATCAGCCGCCTTAACCTTGGTCGACATACCGCCACGCCCGAGCTTACCGCCATCACCAGCCATCACAAGCAACGCCTCATCACCCGCCTCTGCCTCATGTATTACTTTCGCATCGACCACCTTACGCGGATCCGCATCATACATGGCGTCCTGGTCGGTCAAAATAATCAAGGTATCAGCTTCAACAATGTTTGCCACCATTGCAGCCAGCGTGTCATTGTCGCCAAATTTGAGCTCATCTGTTGCCACCGTATCATTCTCATTGACGATAGGAATAGCCTGCCAGCCCAACAAGACCTTGAGCGTCTCACGCGCATTATTGAATCGAACAACATGGGTCAGATCATCATGCACAAGCAGTATCTGTGCAGAAGAAATACCATATTGGTTAAACTCAGACTCATAGGCCTGCACCAACCCCATCTGGCCAATTGCCGCAGCCGCCTGAAGCTCAGGCAGGCGCTCTGGTCGCTCAGCCAAGCCCTGACGCACAACGCCCTCAGCAACCGCCCCAGAAGATACCAGAACGATTTCAATACCCTGCTGACGCAGCGCGGCCATCTGCTTAACCCAACTCGCCATCGCTTGCCGGTCCAGCCCTTTGCCATCATTCGTTAACAGCGCACTACCGATCTTCACAACCACTCGTCGACTGCTTGCGAGTTTATGTCTTTTGTCACTCACTGGTGCCACTCACTTGAACATCCCATCTAAGATTAGTCGCCTGCCTACCGATTAGTCGCGAACGTAAGACACTTCGACATCAAATTCATCATCATCCCAATCATCGTCGTCATCACCAACCAACTCTTGGCCCTGCGCACGCTTAAGCGCCGCAGCCCGTAAGATACTGTCACGCCCCTCATCCTGAATAAGGCGCAAACGCTCGAGCTGATCCTCGGCAAAATCCTCGTCTTCCAAGTTTTCACGAAACTCTTCAATTACATCCATCAAGTCAAAGACTAGCGGCTGAGTACCCTCTCGATTGATCGCTGAAATACTATAAACAGGCCCTTCCCAACCCAATGCATCAATAACCGCCTGCTTGCGCGATTCACGCTCCTCTTCAGGCACCAAATCCATTTTATTCAATACCAAAAACCGTGGATGCTCAGCTAGCGTCGGACTAAACAATGCCAATTCAGACGCAATGGCAACTGCCTGCTCTGCCGGATCACCTTCATACGGCAACATATCAACAATGTGCAGGAGAATTCGCGTACGCATAAGATGCTTAAGGAACCGAATACCCAGGCCCGCTCCCATAGCAGCGCCTTCAATCAAACCTGGAATATCCGCAATAACGAAACTTCGATGATTATCGAGACCAACAACCCCCAGATTGGGGGCCAGTGTCGTAAACGGGTAGTTAGCTACCTTGGGCTGAGCACCAGACACCGCGCGAATAAGCGTAGATTTACCCGCATTCGGAAACCCTAACAAACCAACATCCGCAATAACATTCAATTCCAGACGAAGCGAGCGCTCCTCACCCGGCGTACCCGGCACTGTCTGACGCGGCGCACGGTTGGTGCTGGATTTAAAATGCACATTACCCAAACCACCACGGCCACCCTTGGCTACAACCAACTCTTCCTCATGCGCCGTCAACTCACCAATGAGCTCTTGCGTGCTGTCATCATAGGCACAAGTACCCACCGGCACGACCATGAAGAAATCTTCACCAGCCTTGCCCGAGCACTGGCGCCCTTTCCCACCCTCACCACCTTGAGCACGATAAGCCTCTTGGTAACGGTAATCTGATAACGTATTCAGGGATTCATCAGCTCGCAGAATGACACTACCGCCACGACCGCCATCACCGCCGTCAGGCCCGCCTTTAGGGATATACTTTTCCCGGCGAAAGCTCATGCAGCCGTTTCCGCCTTTACCGGCAAAGATATTTACGATTGCCTCATCTACAAATTTCATGGATCAGCCCGACTTAATAATCAAAGACACCGGAATAACACCGGCAACAAACACAAAAGCCCCATCAGCTAAAACTGACAGGGCTTTCGTTGAAATCAAAAGTGTTTTGCTTTCTGGCTATTAGCGCTTAAGCAACAACAGAAACGTATTTACGATTCTTATCACCTTTGGTTTCAAATTTCACAACACCAGGAACGGTTGCAAACAAAGTGTGGTCTTTACCAATACCAACACCTGAACCCGCGTGGAAACGTGTGCCACGCTGACGAACCAAAATGTTACCTGCTACAACGGCTTGACCACCAAAGCGCTTAACACCAAGGCGTTTGCTTATCGAATCGCGACCGTTATTAGTACTACCACCAGCTTTCTTATGAGCCATGATCTACTCTCCTAAATTCTCTACCTTGACCAATTAAGCACTGATTCCAGTAATCTTAATCTCTGTGAACCACTGACGGTGACCAGCACGCTTCATATGGTGCTTACGACGTTTGAACTTGATGATGTTCACTTTCTTATGACGACCATGACTAACAACCTCAGCAGTCACTTTTGCGCCTTCTACAATAGGAGCACCGATTTTAACATCTGCGCCTTCGCCTACCATAAGAACTTCATCAAACTCGATGGTGCCTTCAGTAGCAACTTCAATTTTTTCAAGCTTCAGCGTTTCACCTTCAACCACTCGGTGCTGCTTACCGCCACTTACGATAACTGCGTACATATGTATTCTCCAAAGTCGGCCTGCTTGCTGGTTAATAGAGGTTGATTTAAAGGGCAAGTCCAGGCACTGGCCCGAAGCCAGATTTTTCAGGGAGCGAATTATACGAGACCTACTATCATTACGCAACCCATAACGGCAATTCACTGTCATGCCGGAATCTCGCTTATCCCGTGCCTTGCAGCCATACTGCAACGGCTAATTCTTGACACTGGATAAGCGTGCCCATAGCATTCGCGACACAAACGAAAAATCGACGCCCAAAATTGGTATAAGATCGGGTCTTAAAACGGTATAAATACGGTAAAAACACGCATTACGATGCAGATAATCGCTTATTACACCTGAAATTAGCGTGGCACGTAAAGTGAATACCTCGAAGACCGATAACCGAATTGCCGGTTTCACTGACTTAATAAGCAGAACCTATATAAATGCAGCATATACAGGAATTAGTCGCTGAGGATTTTAGCGCTGTTAACCAAACCATTCTTGATCAGCTCCATTCGCGGGTCGGTCTGGTTGAAAACATTGGCCACTACATCACCGAAGCTGGCGGCAAACGACTGCGACCGTTGATTACCCTACTGGCTGCGAATGCCCTCGGCTACAAGGGCAACAAGCATATTGAACTGGCAGTGGTTATCGAATTCATCCATACAGCCACCCTGCTGCATGATGACGTGGTGGATATTTCCAGTTTGCGCCGCGGCAGACCAACGGCGAATGCCAATTGGGGTAATGCGCCGAGCGTTCTTGTAGGTGATTTTATCTACTCACGCGCATTCCAAATGCTGGTCGCCATCGGCGACATGGAAATCATGGCGCTGCTGTCAAATACCACCAACCAGATTGCAGAAGGCGAAGTACTACAGTTGACTAAAGCCGGTGACCCGGATTGCAGTCGAGAAGAATACCTGCGTGTTATCCGCGATAAAACAGCGATTTTATTTGCGGGTGCCTTAAAAGGCGCGGCAATTATTGCGGACCAACCCGAAGCCATTCAAACCGCACTTCACCAATACGGCTTGGACTTGGGAATTGCTTTCCAGTTGGCCGACGACGTGCTCGACTACGAAGGCGATGCCAAAGTGATGGGAAAAAACGTTGGCGATGATTTATCCGAGGGCAAGCCGACTCTGCCGTTGATTTATTCCATTGAGCAGGCCAAAAATGGCGAAGCCGATATCGTTATCGAAGCGATCCAGAAGAAAAGCGCCGAAAACATCAGCGATATTCTTGCGCTTGTGCAATCGAATGGAGCGCTGGATTATACCCGTGAATTTGCCCAAAAGTACGTCGATAGTGCACGCCAGCAGCTTAGCGTATTACCAGAATCACCATTTAGAGACGCATTAGAACAACTGGCAGGATTTGCCGTTAATCGAAAGGCCTGATCACTCTGGTCACGCATATGCTCAAGGCTGCCGAATAATAAAAACAGCCAGAGACACCATGCAAGTTCTGCCTCAACACGTTTTAGAACTACTCGAAAAGGATTTTGACGATCGTTCGACCCATTTTGACATGGCACCGGCAGCAAATATCCTTATAATCAACGGGGCCATGTTCATGATGATTCGGCCCATTGATTACAAAAACAGCCAAGATGAAAAGCAAATCTACAGATAACAAACTTAGTCGGGACGACATCATTGCAGCTGTCGCCGAACTCATTGCCGAGCAAGGTCTTGAAAACCTGACAATGCGGAACATCGCACGTCATGTCGGTTGCTCTGTCGGCACCCTGCCACATTACTTCGATGGCAAAGACGATATTGTTATTGCAGCGCTTAACTGGTCAAACGAACGGATTTTCAGCCGGCTGGGCAGTATGCCGCTGGATGAAATGCGCCTTGAATATCTCTACCCTCTGATCAGCACCGCAATGCCGATAGACCAGCAATCAGACATCGAATGGCGAGTACGCCTGTGCCTGTGGGACTACGCCGTGACCAACGAAGAGATGCGCAGCAAGGTCAATGACATCAATGAAACCGTGACTGAGATGCTGACGGGCTTACTGGTGCACCTGCAAAAATCAGGTGACTTGACCGACGATCTCGACAGTGAAGTTACCGCGCTGACACTCTATCAAATGTGCATTGGCGGAGGCTTCAATATGCTCCACTACCCCATCGATCAACGCCAAAACAAACTCAAATCACTGTTTAACTACATCGAAAGTATCCGCCGCTAACCTTTCTCTTTTTTCAGTGTCTGAACCCTCAACCAAGGAGGGTAACACCAGTATCACGCGCTATCGGAAAACCCTGCTATGGTTAATTCCGTTACGGCTATCGACCACGAACAGCCGCCGATAACGCAACGATTCAACGGGTGAAGAAAGGACACAATCATGACTGCATCCCTCAAACGCGGCACAGCACTCCGAAACTCGCTAGTAGTTGCCGCCACCATCTTGGCTACCACCGCCTGCGTCAGCAATGAAAAGTACGATCAATTGCAAAAACAGTATGATGACCAGGCACAAGAACTCAAAGAATTAACCGACTACAACCAGCTTCTTGACCAAGAAATGGCGATTCTCGAAAACGAGCGCATCGAACTCAACCAGATGTTTCAGGAAATGCTGATTGCTGATCAGCTTGAAATGGAAATGCTCGCTAATGGCCTCAATATCGTTCTCCCTGAAGCCGTACTATTTCCATCCGGCGACGCGCTGTTGTCTGACAAAGGCAATGAAATATTGACTCGTCTCGCTGAAGAACTCAAAAACGTCGAATATCAAATTGTCATTACCGGTTATACCGATACTGTGCCAATCGGCCCTAAACTCAAAGAGCGTTACTCGTCGAACTGGGAGCTTGCTGGTGCACGCGCTGCCAATGTTGCCGACCTAATGGCTGGAGCCGGCATTCCCGCCAATCAGCTCGCCGCAGTGTCATTCGGTGAAACTCGCCCGATCGCATCTAACGACACTCCTGAAGGCCGCGCGAAAAATCGCCGAATAGAAATTCGACTACGCCCTGTTATTGCAGATCAGCCAGCGTCTCACGCCGGCTCTATGATCGAAGATTCTTAACACTAATGCGCGCGTGCACACGAGTGTTGCGCGCGCATCTAACGACACCTTCATAATTACGCCTAGTCTCTACCGCCTTTGCCTGTTCTCCCGGCTTTTAATCAACGCCTTTCCAAAAACACTGCCAAGCTACAACCCTAAAACAGCTTGAAACCAATAAATGAGACACATTCTCATTAACATATTTCCTTGTGGAAAAAAACCCTTCCTCTTGAATATTCCGTGTTGTTCTAGTAATGTCCCGTCCGATTAAAATAATCGCACTAACCCTTTTATTTTGGAGCTGCTGTAATGCCAAAAATCAATCGTTACGTTGATATCGACCAAGTAGAACGCGAAGCTAAGAAAGATTACATCGATCGTCACTCTGCTTTCGTCATCTGTGAAGACAATGCAGAAGCTGGCAAGCCTTTCAAAGTAACTGTACGTGTTGGCGACCAATACCAACACCCAGATGACAACGATCACTACATCTCAACAGTTACCCTGTACAACAAAGACACTAAGTTGGCAGAAGCTACTTTCTTTGCTGGCAGCCAAGGCGGTCAAGATGAGAAAGGCAACACCACTGTAACTTTCGACGTTGTTTTAGATAAAGACGCTGAATTTGTTGCTCACGCTTTCTGCACCAAGCACGGTCTGTGGGAAAGTGATGCAAAAGCCGTTAAAGTTGCTGCATAAGCTTTAGCTGTTTTTAGCAAGCGTCGTCATGGCGCTTGCTTCCCCCCCCCCGTTTTACTCCTCCTCTGTTTGTGTTTTTCCCTATTAGTTATCTTCCCCCTATATTTTTCATCGTCTAATCCCGCTTTTTAGTGCCCGATATTCCAACCTTGTTCATTAACCGTTGACGTATTTGTGTGTAGCTGCGTACGGTTGTGCGCATCGCCTTTACTGTATTTTTCGGCGCGCATTTACCACATCGGATAAGCGTCAAAACAGAAACAACAGGCGTAAAAAAACCGCACAAGAATGCGGTTTTCATAGCGAAATGCAGTTTCCCTGCTCTCAGCAATTATTATGCCGCGCGCAAAGCCGCAATTCGCTTTTCAAGCGGTGGATGACTCATAAAGAGTTCCATCATGGTTTGCCCTTTATTGATACCAAAGGCGGTCAGCTCACCGCGCAGTTCGCTAGGTTGTGACTGCCCTAAGCGCTCAAGAGCACCAATCATTTTTTGTTTGGATGCCAAGCTTGCGCCGCCCTCGTCAGCTCGGTATTCACGCTGACGCGAGAACCAGGCAACAATAGTACTGGCCAGAATACCCAAACACAGCTCTAACACCATCACAACACCCATGTAGGCAAACATACCCAAGCCTTCACCATCTTCGCTGTCTTGCGCAACAACATTATTAATAACGCCGGCAGCCATTCTCGCCAAGAAGATAACAAACGTATTGAGCACGCCCTGAATCAACGCCATGGTTACCATGTCACCATTAGCAACGTGGCTGATCTCATGACCCAAAACAGCTTCAATTTCGCCCTCACTCATGGAATGCAACAAGCCGCTGCTCACAGCGACTAATGAGTTATTCTTGCTAGGGCCAGTTGCGAACGCGTTCATATCCGGAGCGTCATAGATGGCAACTTCCGGCATGGCGATACCGGCCGCATTTGCTTGGCGTTCTACAGTCGCTAACAACCATTGCTCTGCAGGGTTTGATGGCTGCTGAATAACTTGAGCACCGGTAGACCACTTGGCCATTTTCTTTGACATCATCAATGAAATAAACGAGCCGCCCATACCAAATACCAGTGCGATAACAAGCAGCCCCGAGCTGGAACGGCTATCGACGCCAAGGACACTTAGCACAACACCTAACACCAACATGATGGCAAGGTTGGTAGCAATAAACAGAAAAACACGTTTCATTATTTGGTTTCTTCTCCTAATTAAAAAAATCTGCCATCAACAATGGCAAGGTCACCAGCGCATGGCAAAAACNATATTTACACACGACTCGATATGGCTGGCTGAGCGTGGTTTATCCGGCACTGTAATCCATCAAGGTGACAATATCGGGTAACGCCCACACCTATAATTCTATATTGGGGCTCAATCGGGCAATCCAAGTAAACGTTTGGCAATAATATTCAGTTGAATCTCTGAAGTACCGCCACCAATCGTTTGAATCTTGGAAAACGCGAATTCGCGCGCTGCACGCTCTTCGTCTGTCAAAAATGATTGTAAATCTTCCCAACCGAGGCCTTTATTACCAAGAATCTCCAATAACAATTCAAATTTATCCTGATAGGCCAATGTCATGGCATATTTGAGGGTGGTCGATGCGATCGGGAATTCACCGGCCTTGATCTCTTCTTTAATTCGTAGGTTGGTCAGATCTAAAGCAGCAATGTCAATTTCGTTGTTGGCGATGCGATCACGCAATGCCAAGTCTGCAATACGGCCATTTTCGTCGCCCTGATAACGCTTAGCAAAATCCGACAGCACAGGATTGTAGTTGTCTGTCAGATCCGATTGCCCCATCATTTTGCGTTCATGTTCTAACATGCGCTTAGCGATCGACCAACCGTGATTGATCTCTCCGAGCAAGTTCGCTGCCGGTACTCGAACCTGATCCAAAAACACTTCACAAAAATGCGATGCACCACTGATTAAACGAATGGGCTGCGTTGAAACGCCCTGGCTTTCCATATCGATCAGCAACACACTGATACCATTGTGTTTCGATGCATTGAAATCCGTACGAACCAGACAAAAGAGATAGTCGGATTTGTCGGCGTAAGACGTCCAAACCTTCTGTCCGCTCACAACATATTCGTTGGTTTCAGTATCCAGCTCTGCTTTACACGACAAACTGGCAAGATCAGATCCTGCCCCCGGCTCACTATACCCCTGACACCAGCGTGTTTTGCCTGCGGCAATATCTGGCAAGAAACGCAATTTTTGCTCATCGTTGCCAAACTCCATGATGGTAGGCCCCATCATCCAAATGCCCAAGCTCATCAATGCAGGTCGACAACCCAATGTTTTAAAAGTATTTTTTAGCGTTTTTACCTGATCACTATCCAACCCTGCACCGCCATATTCCTTTGGCCAAGACGGCGCTAACCATCCTTGCTCCGCCACACGTTCGAGCCAAACTTTTGCATCAGCGTTCACAAACTGCTCCTTCCTGCCGCCCCACACTTCTTCAATGACAGGCATGGGGGTGAACATCTCGTCCGGGCAGTTATCGGCAATCCATTGGCTAACTTCCTCAGCAAAATTCATACAAACGTCCATCGTAATATTTCCAATGTAAAGACATAAATTTGTGATAAAGGGATGTCATGATACCACGGTGACCTCAACAACCTGCGGCACCTTGCTGTTAATTCACGGACGCAACACTGCACGCATTGTGTTCAAATTTTCAATGGGTTACATTGCAACAATTGTCGGTGAAAACACGCCGTGTCAGCAGCAGAACAATCTGTACACCCAATGTATGAAATATTTCTGCATGAGAAACCGACAGGCAGATTAACACTTAGCGTTAGGTTAAAACCAATATCTAACACGAATTGTGCACACGAACATCAGCAGACAAATTGAAATACCCCGGATATGCCATGCCGGGTTCGCAAAAAGTGGGATGACGTAACGTCCACCACCAACAGGCACAAAAAACAAACGTAGAAGACGGACTTTCAGGAGACACTAGAATGAAACAACTCGGCAACCAAGACGCCGGTTTTGTCTATAACGAAACACCGACTACGCCCATGCATATTGCAGGGCTCGGTATTTACGATCAATCCACCGCTCCAGGTGGTCGCCTTGGTCACAAAGACATTATCAACTATGTTCAAGATCGCATCCATCTGGCGCCGATCTTCCGCTACAAGTATGTTGAAGTCCCATTCAGTCTCGACAAACCTTACTGGATTGAAGACCCTGATTTTGATATCGAATTCCATATTCGTCATATCGCCCTGCCACAGCCTGGTGATTGGCGTCAGCTTTGTATTCTGGCATCACGTCTGAATTCACGTCCTATCGATTTCAGCCGCCCGCTTTGGGAAGCCTATATCATTGAAGGACTCGACAACATCGAAGGGCTTCCGAAAGGCAGCTTCGCGATCATGGTTAAAGTCCACCACTCCATCGTCGATGGCGCATCTGGCCAGGCTATCTTCGCTGCACTTCATGATTTGTCACCCGATTCTACGCCGATGGCACCCGCCACACCCATGACCGTCGATCGTAAACCGACATCTGCTGAATTGATTGGCCGTGCATTGCCAAACTTGATGGGTCGCCCACTCTCACAAACACGTTCTTTCTACAAAAAAGCACCTAATCTGGTTCGCCAGGCGATTCGCCTGTATCGCGGTGATCTGAAAAGCGGGGCTAAACTGCGTGTTCCTCAAACACGTTTCAATCACAGCATCAGCCCGCACCGTGTTTTTGAAGGAACGTACTTCCCATTGGAAGACATCAAGTACATCAAAAATACCATTGGCCAAGGTACCACCGTCAACGACGTTATGCTTTCCATCATTGGCGGCGGTATGCGTAAGTACTTGGACAAACACGACGAGCTACCGGAAGAATCCATGTGTGCGATGCTGCCGCAGGATATTCGCACCGAAGAAACTCGTGATCAGCAGGGCAACATGGTTGGCGGCATCTTTGCTGACATCCATACCAATGTCGAAGACCCTATCGAACGTCTGGTTTCTATCCACCAAAGCACCGATGAAGCGAAACATTTGGCGATGGAAATGGACACCGCAGCGGTTGTTCAGAATTACATGGGTGGTTTCTTCAACCCGCGCATGGGTCGTCGCTTCAACAAGTTGATTCAGAACTCCAAAGTGATGGAGCGTTTTGGCCCGTTCGCGTGTAATACATTGGCAACGAACGTTCCTGGCCCTGACTTCCCGCTCTATCACGCGGGTGCACAAATGGTTGCATATTGGGGCATTCCGCCGCTGATGGATTGCCTCGGCCTTGGTCATGCCATCTTCAGTTATTGCGGACGCATATCGCTATCGGCAATGGCTTGTCGCGAGATGATGCCGGATCCTGAGTTCTATGTTGAATGTATCGAAGAGGCTTACGAAGAGATTCTGACTGCCGCCAAAGACTACGAAGCAGAAGTGAAAAAGGCTGCGGTAAGTACACCAGCGCCGAAAAAACGCACGGCTCGGAAGTCTTCAGCTAAAGCAACATCATCTGCGAAAGTCGAAGCTACTGCCGAGACCGCTGAGACTGCAAGCGATAAGCCAGCAGCCAAACCGGCTCGCAAACGTGCTGCAAGCAAAGCATCAGCGACCAGCAAGCCCAAAGCAGCGCAAGAAGACGTTGAAACGCTGAAAGAAACTGCCTAACCCTCTAGGGCTTTACCACAAGCCTATGTAAAACGTAGCCGGGCATTCCCGGCTACGTTTTTTCATACCTAACCACCACACCGCACAAAACCATCTATCGAATAGGCCCAGCACAACAAAGAGCAACGATAGAACAACGGTAAAACAATCACTTAGTGCGCCTTACCCCGAGGTTTCACTTTATACCCTGCCTGACCTTGGGTATAATCTCTGGCCGCATATCTTTTGACTTTCCTGGCGTGGAGAAACATCTTGAACGCTTTCAATCCAGATCAATTCGATCAAAACGCGCTGCAGCAACTACAACGCCAACTTCGATCGGAATTCGAAACCCTGAAAAGTGCAGGCCTTAGCCTCGACCTGACACGGGGAAAACCGTCGGCAGATCAGCTGAGCCTGAGCGATAGCCTAGACGGCATTCTTGCGGGTAACTACAAGAGTGATAGTGGCACCGACACACGCAACTACGGTGGCCTTGATGGATTGCCTGAAGCCAAGGCTCTGGCAGCTCAAGCGTTGGATGTTGATGTTTCTGACGTGCTGATCGGCGGCAACAGCAGCCTGACACTGATGTACCAATCTATCCTGTTTGCTTATATGTTTGGTTTGAACGGCGAAGCATCTGCCTGGAAAAACGAAACCAAGGCCAAATTCCTCTGCCCAGTGCCTGGCTATGACCGCCACTTCAGCATCTGTGAAGATTTTGACATCGAAATGATCAGTGTACCGATGGACGAAAACGGCCCGATCATGGATGAAGTTGAAAAACTGATTGCTAATGATACCTCGATTAAAGGTATCTGGTGTGTTCCTCGCTTCTCTAACCCAACAGGCATTAGCTACAGCGATGAAGTTGTAGATCGCATTGCACGTTTGGGTAACATCGCGTCAGATAACTTCCGTGTTTTCTGGGATAACGCCTACGCCATTCATCACATCAATAAAGATGCCGCTCCGATCAAATGCTTGCTTCAAGCAGCACGCGATGCTGGCTGTGAAGATTCGGTATTAATGTTCGGCTCAACATCCAAGGTGACTTTTGCTGGCGCAGGCCTAGCCTACATGGCCGCCTCTGCTAAAAATTTGGCGGCGTTTAAAAATCACTTGGGGATTGCGTCCATTGGCCCTGATAAAGTTAACCAACTACGTCACGTGAAATTTTTTGGTGATTTCGATGGTTTGCTGGCTCATATGGACAAACATGCCGCACTACTGAAGCCCCGTTTTGATGCTGTATTATCGGCGCTGAATACGCATTTCGGTGACAGCGATGCGTTAACCTGGACCACTCCTGAAGGCGGCTACTTTGTCTCTGTTGATACACAGCAAGGCCTTGCGTCATCAGTGGTTGCCATGGCTGCAGAGCTAGGCGTTAAGTTGACACCTGCCGGTGCAACCTTTCCCTACGGTAACGACCCAGAAAACCGCAACATTCGCTTGGCACCGAGTTTTCCTACCGTTGACGATATCACCAAAGCGATGGAAATCTTTGTCTTATGCGTCAAGCTAGCGACAGTGAATGCCAAACTGGCAGATTAACCCGCCGGTTGTTCGTGGTTTCAGTCCGACGATTTTAATTACTGACTAGCCCGTACACTGACCCATAAAAAAACCTGCTTATTGCAGGTTTTTTTATGGGTCTATCAAACGCACTGCTAAATCAACTAGGCGGCTCACCAACGGTTTGAACACCGTTACTGATCGCAGATTTATTGAAACGATCGGATGATACAGAAGCTCCCGGCTCTGGCGACTCATGGTGCCATTGCAGTGGCTCAGCCAGCGCTAGAAATTTAGGGTCTTCTTCGAACATCGCAATATCAAAAAGGTTGTCGATCAAACCTGCGACTAACAAAGGGTTGTGACCCGCTTTTCCCAATTTGGCGATAATCTCTCCTGGACGATAAGTTGCTTGTGCAACCAGTGGCAACAGATCGGCTAAAACTGCAGAAACTTTCTCATTCTCTGATTCAAAAGTATGCTCAATACGCGCGTTAGATGCCGATCTCACTTCACCATCGTACATATGCAAATCAAGATCATGACGGAAGGCTAACGGCAAAGACGGATCAAGTGCATTAGTACAATGTTCATCAACCAATGATTGTATCGATTTCGCAAAATCATCGGCATCAGTGAACTGTCGCTCACCCAAAATACGATAGCCATTGGGCCAAACATCCGATGCAGCTACCGGGGTAACCATGCTGATCATCCGTTTCGGCATATTCACCAAAAATCCGGACACACATGCGATCGTGCTATCCCCTTCATTAACCTGACTTTTCAGTTTGCTGCCTTTATTGAATTTTTCTTGAGCGCGGCCGGCATTCGACTTTTTACATTGTGTCGACTCTTTATTATGTAACACCAGCTCAACACCCATCATTTCATCTGCCGTAAACTCTTCATGCACTGCCTTAAGTGTTTTTAGGTTAAGCACCGAAAATCGGTTGGTGATATGTTGATAACGCTGGTACAAATCCATAATACGGCGTGTTAGTTCGATATTCCTGAGCGGCACAGCGGTAGTCGTTTGCGGTAGATAGTTATGGGCACGGTAGTAATCCATCAGAAACTTATCGTAGTCGGGGTTATCCATAGGGTCTGTTGCCCAATAGCAAAACCCAGTTTGCATGGCCGTCCCCATCAATGTTTGACATTGCTGATGGATAGCCTGCCAAAGTGCAGCGTTCTCTTCGCTATAGGGCCAGTAGCCATTAAATTTTTCGGCTGAGATACCGCAAAACCAGCAACCTACAGAACACCCGTCAGAGAGTTCAAAGGTAATTAACGGATGAACGATGTGGTGCCCCAGGTGATAACCTAGCTGATTGTTAGTACGAATAATTTGACGCAAACGCCAGCGGTGTAATTTTGGATTGGCTTCTTTCGGGCCGCCCATTTCCTTCACGGTAGTGAGATGTGCACGCAACTGGCGAATATACTCTGTCCATAAATGATGTTTAGGCCAGCGCTCTATCGCTTCAGGCAAACCCTTTTGTTCCAGAAAATTCGCATGGAACAACGGCAGAATATCCAGCGGATCAATATCACAACCAATCGAACGTGCTAGTGCCAATATAGCTTCAGCATCCTCGCATTCAGCAAAAGCAGCACGAAACGTGTTATCACCGACGATACGTTCCAAAAACCGTTTGATATGGGCCAAGTCATGGCACTGTTCGTCATTGAGCGAACTGAATAATGCTTGATACTGTTGCACATGGGGAGCGTTGGCGGCAGATTCCATGTAGCCTCCGTTGTTAGATGGGAGAGTTAAGGTAGGAGAAAAAGATGTTCAGCTAACCAATACCGGCACAACAACTGCCTCAACTGCCGCAACCAGCGACGTCTCTACCGCAGCAGCTTCAGTAGTTTCAGCGATGACCGCTTCGGTGGTTTCCGATACAGCGGCTTCAGTTGTCGCTGCAGCAACCGTTTGCACCGCCGCTGACTGGGTTGCAACCGCAACACTGGAAGACGAAGAATGCCCCTTACCCCCAGCAATGGCCTCAAGTTGCTCATCACTGAGTTCAATGTCAGCCTGGGTGCGAAGAAACTCTCTTGCGTCTTCAAGCGAGATCGAAAAGCCCTTGGACGCCGCAAAATCAACAACGGACTGCAAACCACCAATCGTGTCCTGAAATTCTTCAAGCATCGTGGTGTCCGTTTTTAATGCTTCGAGAAAATTTTCGATATGCTCTAACGACATAAGCCCATCCTCACTGATGAATAACCTACTAGACTCTAGTCGGNCTGCTAGGTCTTTGGAAACTTCGACAAGGTGTAATCGGGTTCGTTTCCTGCGGGCGAAACCCACAATACGGTCTGTGATGCAGTAATCGTCACGCTATCGGAGTCCATACAAGGGATACAAAGGATTCGCGGCCGCGATATATTGCTACCAGCCATTCAAGGCTAAGTGTGTTACCACGCGCGATAGCGGCTAAATCAGGAGATTTTCATGTCAGTGTGCCTCGTCAATATGCCCTATGCGTCAATGGCGAGACCTTCTATCGCACTTGGCCTGATCAAAACTTACTTATCAAAAGCAGGATTAGCCTGTCAGGTCATCGACGCCAATCTGCTCTACGCAAAAAAAGCCGGCGTCAAATACACCTACCTGGTTGAAGCCATCAATCATGAGCACATGGCCGGCGAATGGACGTTTGCTCCGGCAGCCTTTCCTGAAATGCACGGAGAAGACCTCGCCTATTTTGAGCTCTTCCCCAACATTCACAAAAATCTGAAAACCCTGCTTCAGCAACACCGTGCCTATACCCCCCGATTTGTTCGTGAACTCGCCGACGATGTAATTGCCCGAAACCCCAAAATCGTAGGCTGCACATCGACGTTTCAGCAAAACTGCGCGTCTCTTGCGCTACTCAGGGCGATCAAACAAAAACGCCCAGACATCATCACCATGATGGGCGGTGCTAATTGTGAAGGCATTATGGGCCAAACCCTGATCAACGCCTTCGATTGGTTGGATTTTGTTTTCTCCGGCGAATGCGATGAAACCATTGTTCCCCTGATACAAACGTTGCTCGCTAACGAAATGCCAATAGAGAGCCAATTTGAAGGGCTGCTGACTCGACAAACTCAAACTATCGCCTCTGACACAGCTATCACTCGTGCGGCCGTCGAGGATATGAGCAATGTCGAAATGCCCAACTACGATGACTACTTTGCAACGCTCGAACAGCTCGCACTCAGCGATGAAATCAACCCGGGGCTAGTTCTGGAAACATCCCGCGGTTGCTGGTGGGGTGCCAAAGCGCACTGTACCTTTTGTGGCCTCAATGGCATGGGAATGGACTACCGGGCGAAACCCGCCAATACCGTGTTAAACGAAATGGATACCCTTTTTTTTCGGCATAAGATCAACCGCTTTGAAGTCGTCGATAATATTATGGCGGCAGAGTACATTAAAACATTAACGCCACACCTGAGCGGCGACGAAAGATACTATGAAATATTTTATGAAACCAAAGCCAACCTAAAAGAACACCAAGTCAAAGCAATGGCCGATGCAGGTATTCGATGGATTCAACCGGGTCTTGAAAGCCTCAATGATGATTTTTTAAAACTAGTGCGCAAAGGCACAACAGCTATTCAAAACGTTGCCACTCTTAAGTGGTGCACACAGTTTGGCGTGCGCTTGTTTTGGAATCTGCTATCGAATATTCCCGGTGAAAAAGACAGTTGGTACAGCGACATGGCCGATTGGCTGCCGATGATTGCCCATCTGCAAGCCCCCCGGCAGAACCTAATCAAAGTGCGTTACCCAAGGTTCAGCCCCTACTTTGATGCACCTGAACGCTGGGGAATCTCCATCAAACCCTTGGCCAGCTACCGCCACATCTACCCACTTGATGATGAACAATTGACCAACATCGCGTACTTTTTCGAAAGCAACAGCGAAGAACCACCAGCAAATTACAAACTCGAGACGTCTTATGAATTCAGTCAGCCTGGCCATACCAAACTGGAAAAAGCGCTTAAGCTCTGGATTCAACAGTATTGGGGGACACAAGAAACCCCACAATTAACAATGACATTCGTCGACAATGACATCCTCATCGAAGATACCCGCGACATCGCAACACAGCCGCAACACTGTCTTCGAGGGATCGACGCAGAGATTTACCTCGCATGCCATACGCCAATCCACCATGACGCATTGATGCGAAAATTCGCCGATAACGCCAATATGAACAATAATTTTAAGACCGCGTTACAAATGCTGCAAAACAACAAGCTACTGCTGAAAAACAACCAACGTTATCTGGCGTTAGCATTGAATGGCAAAGCGGCAGAGTTGCCTAAGCTGGAGAATTTTCCTGGCGGTTATATCAAAACGGCAGAGACACTAAACAGCCTAAACGGCTAACGGACCTATGAGGAAATAGTATGGCCAACGCCCACATCAAAAAGTTTCTTGCTGCTATTGAGAATGATGCTGAGCTGTCAACACAGTTTCAGGCGTCCGCCAGCGGTCTCGCGTCGATTGTCGAGTTTGCTAACGCGCACGGGTTTGTATTTACCCTAGAGGATGCTGAAGAGTTTATCGAAAATCAATCAGGCCTTGAACTGAGTGATGCACAGCTTGAAGCAATTGCTGGTGGTAAAAGTACCAACACCTCACAAGTAAACGCAGAAATAACCCAAAGCGTTGTTGCCACGGGTATTTCATCTGGCGGAACAAACCCCACAGCAGTTTACACTTAGTAGGATAACGCCCTACATACCGCGCCGATGAGCAAGTTACCCATACATCGCGTGATAGAGCCCACTAATGCGCGTACCAGCCGGTTTCAATCGCCGCACGGCAAACTGCGCCATAATCGGTTGGCGACTTTGTACAACAAAAATAAACCGTTCGACGCCCATTGCCTGCTGGCGAAAAATCGCGTCCTTCCATAGTGAAAATATCCATGTCCGCCGGCGGGTTCGATCAAGAATGCAACTGCACGACCAACGTACAACCGCATCATCTAATCGATGAACAATGTGCCAGCCAACAATCGTGTTATTTTTCACCAGTGCCAGGCTCAGCGCCGGATCCGCACCGTCTAAGTGATGAAACGGGTCAATGGTGGGGTGGTATTGATCGAGTAACGTCGGCAGGTTCTGTTTCAGAGTTGATAACGCATTAACATCAAGATCACCCCATTCAACGATTCGATAAGCTTCGGGTAACGTTGCAGATACAATCCACGGGCAAATGACGGCATCATCCATCCCTACCTCACAACTGACACCACGGTAGACTGGAGTATGCCAACCCAGTTTTTTCAACTGTTGCCAATCCCGATCTCCATCAGCCTCACTCAATGTGAATAGGTAATAGCCCCTCCCATTTGGCAAATTAACGGCGTTAACCAAACACTCAAATAATCGCTGTCGTTGCTCCTCAGTATTCCAAAAACCCTGAATAAAGAACGAAGCCATCTCCCACTCCACATCACCATTGCGGCGCGCCAAAGCAAGACCAACGGGCGCATCGCCTACCGACAGCCCTACAGCGCAGACCTGATCAGCAATCATGGGGTCAAAAAGATGCTGCATCGCGGCATAGGTCAGCGAACGAAATGGAGCAGTCTGCGCGGCACTGCGGCAATCCAGCACCTTGAGCTCAACATCATTGAATGCCATCGGCTATCCCGTTGTTTTGAGCTACGCTTTCACTAACAAGGATGAAAGCAAACTCGTGATCATGAAAAGACAGACACATACTGTTATCTGGACGATGATCGTCGCTGGTATGTTGCTCATAGCGAGTATGCAGAGCCGGGCAAACTCGGGTATCACATTAAGAGAAGCATTCGCGCTCGCATACAAAAGTAACCCAGCAATGCGTGCTGCCGAAGCCGGCTATGAAGCAACCACAGAAATGAAATCACAAGCGTTGTCGAAGTTCTGGCAACCGCAAATTTCAGTTTCAGGCGACGTAGCACTTGAGCGCATTGACCAAAAAGTTAACGCCGATCTCGATACCATCACCCACACTGACGAAAAAACAGTCGGTCTCAATATCGATTATCCATTGTTTGCCGGCGGTCAAAATCAAGCCGCCGGAAAAGTCGCTGACTACACCATCAATGCTGCCGAATTTAGTGTAGACCAGACACAACAGACACTGTTTCTCAACGTGACACATACCTTTGCAGCCATACAACTTACCCGTAAAACTCTCGGGTTTCTTCAGGAAGAAGCAAAGGCTGCCGAGAACCTGATCCGCGACAACCGGAATAAGCTGGCACGCAAACTGGCCACACGCGTTGATGTTGCGAGAGCGCAGCAACAACTCAGTGCCATCAACGTGCAAATTGATCAGCAACTCGGCTTGTTGCGTGCTGCAAACCATCGTTTTTCCATCATTACAGGCACTCGCCAACAGCCAACGGATCAATGGTCAGCACTGACAGAAAAACGGTTTTCAGAAACAGACGTTATCGAACGCAGCCTCAACAACAACCCTCAGCTACAGGCACAAAAGGCCAGTGTTGAAGCCAGCAAATATTTTGTGAAACAAAATGAAGGCGCTCTACTACCGCAATTGGGTTTATCGTATCAGGCAACCTACGTCAAAGACGCTGCTCGCTATGCATCAAGCGGATCCTTCGATGAACTCGGCTACGAAACGACCCAAGTTGTAACACTGTCAGTGAGCGTACCCCTGTACCTAGGTGGCAATACATATTCACTGGTACGGCAAGCAAAGAAAAAAGCCGTGGAAGCTTACTACCAAATGCTCGACTTGCAGAACGCGATCGTATCCGGTGCCTACACCGCACACACGCAATTGAGAACCAGCCAGAAAAACATCCAACAGACCGCTCAAGATGTCAGCTTTGCACAGGCGATAATTGAAGGCCTACAAGTACAATACCGCAACCGACAGGTCACCGTAAAAGACGTGATTGAAGCCCGAAATACCTATCTTGAAGCCCGCATACAACACCAGCAAGCCTTTCGCCGCTTACTGTTAAGCGAAGCAAAACTTTTGTCGACCATGGGCATCCTTACACTGAGTTATCTTGATACTGGCAACGATCACAAACAGCAAGCCATCGATCGCAAATCCCCGTCTCAATATCCGCCACAATAGGGGTTATCAACTCATGGACGAAAAAAACACCCAACCCAACAAGGCTGAATCGACCGACCAGATGTATGTCAGCCTGCAACTGGTGCCCTATTCAGGTTGGCTATTCTGGGGCGCATTTGCAGTCGTCTGCCTGGTTATCGTTATTTGGGCCGTCTTCGGCACTCTCTCCCATCGCGGTGATGGCATGGGTATCGTACTGTGGAAGAACAGCCGCATTTATCAAGCTTCCGCCTCCAGTGCCGGCACGGTTGCCAACATCCAAACCAAACCCGGCAGCACAGTGACGCAGGGTGAAGACATTATTACGCTGCGCCACTTGGTGGACCATCAAAAAATTAAAATCGCTGAAAAACAGCGTGATTTCGCCAAGCAGGAATACACCACATGGAAGTCACTAACCACGGAAGAATCCGCAAAACGCGAAACACTTTTGGCACGGCGAATCAAAACGCTGGAATCCAATAATACCGAACTCAAGACACAGCTTGCCTATCTCAAAAACCTCGAGCGCAATCTTGAGAAAGAAGTCAAAGCCGGGTACGCCACAGCACAGATGTTACATTCAACACGCGCTGATATTGATACTGTCCAACAAACGATTGCCGATAATTCCAACACTCTTGTATCTCTGGATGAAAAGCAACTTGCCTACTTAAGCCAAAATGCCCTGAAAGCCCAACAACTGCTGAATAGCATTACCGAGGCACAAGAAAAACTCAGCGAACTCACCACACAGGTCAATATCGCAACCCGCGTTCGCGCTCCGGTAGACGGCATAGTGACATCGGTAAATTCAGATCTCGGCGAGTTTGTTGATGCCGGCGCCAAACTCGTGACCATTGAAGCGCAGGGTAAAGGTCTCGAAGTATTTGCCTATCTGCCGCCCGACAAAGGCAAACGCGTCAGACCCGGTATGCGGGCACTGGTTACCCCGACAACCGTAAAGCGCGATATCTACGGCTCTATTATTGCGCGAGTCGACGACGTTAGCCGCTTACCCGTATCGCGTAAGGAAGTCTTAGCCGTCGTCGGTGAAAACGATCTCGCCCAAAGTCTGACCGCTGATTCTGCCCCGATTCAAGTCAAATTAGTGTTAACAACTGACTCGGACACATACAGCGGCTTGGCATGGACATCCTCCAATGGACCTCGACAGAAGATCAGCCCCGGAGAGTTTGCGTATGTCTCCGTTGAGCTTGATAAAATCCATCCTATTAATCTTCTGATTCCCGTATTTCATGAATGGATTGCGCCGGATACATCAGCGTCTGGGCAGCCTGATACTGCGGGACGTAACTAAATGAATATCCCGCTGCTGAAAAACGGCATCGTCAGAACCCCCGTTGTCATGCAGATGCAAGCCACTGAATGCGGCGCAGCATGCTTAACGAGTATCCTTGCCCACTTCGGCTACTGGATCGAACTACGAGAGCTGAGCCAAAAAATGGCCATCAATCGAGATGGTGCCAACCTACTTCAAATAAAATCCACGGCCCTAACATTCAACTTAAAAGCGCAAGGGAAAATGGCGACTAAACGCCAACTGCGAAAACTCAAACCGCCTTTTATTGCACACTGGGACAAAAACCATTTTGTCGTCGTTGAAGGGTTCCACCGCGGTAAGATTCACATTAACAACCCGGCAGTTGGACGTCAGGTTATCTCCACAGACGAACTGGATCGACATTATTCAGGTATCTGCTTGATGCTCGAACCGGATACGGATTTTGAACCACACGGTAAAAAACCCTCGTCTACGCGCCAATTACTGGCCCTCTTTCAAGGCAATCAGCAAACCGCACTGATCATTGCCGGTTACGCGCTGTTAATGACCATACCCGGGCTAACCCTAGCCGCAGCACTTAAATCCTTTGTTGACGACATTCTGATACAGCAAACCAACACTTGGATATTGCCGCTGATTCTATTATTGGTGCTCGCAGCAGTTTTGAATGCAATCTTTATCTATCAACAAAACCGTTATCTACTGAAACTCGAGACCAAACTAACAGCCCGCATCTCGGGTAACTTTTTCATGCACTTGATGAAGCTACCCATGCAGTATTTCAATCAACGTTCAGCTGGCGATCTGATGTCACGGCTGGCTTCTTGCCACAATATATCAGCATTGTTGGCAGGGCCGTTTTCTCTAGCCTTTGCGCACATGATATCCGCTGCAGTTTATGCCGCAGTGATGTTTTCTATGGACGTCAAACTTACTCTCGCCGCCTTAGCCATCACCTTTTTGAACATTGCCCTGGTTTGGAGTACACAGAACCTTCGCAGTGAGAAAAGCGCAGCTATGTTAAGCCATCAAGCCACCCTTGCGGGTGTTTCAGTATCGGCACTGCATGCCGCAGAAACACTGAAAGCGACCGGATCTGAATCTGACTTCATTACCCATCAATGGATGAGAGAAGAAATTCAAGCCATCAATGCCAGCCAAATCATGGGCCGCACATCACAATACTTGAACACTGCCCCCGGGCTTGCCCACACCATCAGCATTGCCTGTATCTTGGGTTTTGGCTCTGCCTTAATTATCGGCAGCAATCTCAGCATTGGCATACTGTTAGGTTTCCAAACACTAATGGGACAATTCGCCAACTCGATTCAGTCGGTAATCAGCCTCTCTGCAGGCATCCAACAATCAACCGCTGATTTACAGCGTTTTAACGATGTTACCGAAGTCGACATCGACACACGCAATCATATTCCCGAGCCGACGACACCCGATCGACTCAGCGGCACATTGAACGTCGATCAACTGGCCTTCCGCTATACCGAAAACAGCCCATGGGTGCTGCAAAACATTCACTTTTCAGTGGCACCCGGCGAAAGAGTCGCACTCGTGGGTGGTTCAGGGTCCGGCAAATCAACACTGGCAAGAATTCTATTGGGATTGGAACAACCCGATCGCGGATGCATAACCATTGGCGATCGCAACCTTGCGGATATCGACAACGCGACATTATCGGCATCCATCGCCAGTGTCGATCAGGATATCTTCCTGTTTGAAGGATCCATTTCAAACAACCTGACCCTGTGGGATTCGAGCTTACCGATGCAGACAGTAATACAGGCTGCCAAGGATGCGTGTATTCATGACGATATTATTCGCAGACCCGGTGGCTACCAAGCTCACATTGCCGAACGCGGCGCAAACTTCAGTGGTGGCCAGTGCCAACGCCTGGAAATCGCTAGGGCATTGACCCGCAACCCATCGGTATTGATTTTGGACGAAGCCACCGCAGCACTGGATGCACTAACGGAACGACGCATCGATAACAACTTACGTAAACGTGCCATTAGCTGCCTAATCATTGCGCATCGGCTCAGCACCATAAAAGACTGCGATCAAATACTCGTGCTCGACAACGGCACACTGGTTGAACGCGGCAGCCACGATCAATTGATGGCACTCAATGGCCACTATGCGGCGCTGGTGAAATCACAATGAGTGAAAAAGGCGGAAAACTCGACTTCCTACTCGGCGGCACCACGCTCAAGCAACTAGCCAGCAAAGTGTGGCTAGAACCATTCGCCGGCTGGATCAGTGACAATCATTGGGAAGGTGATGTCCAGACCGTTAATCGACGAGACAGATTCTCGTTCACATCAGACACCGAACTCGTCTTTGTATTGAGCGGCTTTGTCGACCTGTTTGCTAACCCGACGCCAACGGATAACAAACAACAAGCGCCCAGCTTTATAGGCCGCTTCGAAGCCGGAAGCATCCTTTTTTGCCCGCAAGCTAGCCACTTAACGGTTAAGCAATTCGCGGTAAGCCCGTCAATGGATGCACAAATTCTGAAACTGGATTGGCATAGCATCGAGGATTTAACTCCGACGGAGGCATTTGCAGATTGCGTCGAAGCCTGGCTAACAAACCTATATAGCAACCTCGAATACGCCGACGAAAACAATACGATACACAACGCGCCTCGTCTTACACTTCCAGTGCAATCCCCGATTCACGCAGGCCAGCGTGTCACAGCAAATGATTTCACTTGGATTAAAGGCCTGCCTGCATTTGCACCGACGAGCGCTAATCCCACCTTGGTTCCGGTTTCATTAGCCATGGCAGCTGTTGCGAGCGAAGAAACAACAACACTGTTATCCACAAAAGAATGGCTTAGCCAGACAGCTTTGATGAATCACTGGCAGTCTCTTCACCGTATAATATTCGATGCCTACTTAAAATCGGCCGAAGAACGCGCCACCAATCTGGAAGAAAACAATCGCCGCCGCGCCGAAAACGTTCGCGCAAAGTACCGTAATAGCCTCGGCAGACTCCCTGAAACCCTCACAGGGAGGAATACAACTGAACCGCTACACAAAAATGAATTAGTCTCCGCATTTTTACATCTAGCCAAAGCGAGCAGCCTCGATATCGATTTAGAAGAACGGCAAATTTCTGTCGCATTGCGCCAAGACGACCCTCTCGGCGCGCTAGCAATCGTTAGCGGTATTCAACTGCGCCGCATCAACGTTAGAGCAGATCTCTTCCAACAAAACTACCCTGCTATTCTGGCTTTCGATAACGACGGCAATCCGGTCACCTTGGTTCACCATAAAACCCATCACTACCAAGCCATTGGCGCGCACCATACACAACCCAGCACACACCAGCTGCGATCACATGCCTACGTTGTGGTGCCTGAGTTGCCCGTTCACCTCTCAACATGGAATATCCTGCGTTATGCCGGCAAAGGCTTAATGCCCGAGGCCCGATTAGTAATCGCCTGCGCGTTCTTTGCCGGGTTGCTATCAATTTTACCGCCACTGATTACCGGCCGCATTGTCGGCTATGCCATCCCCAACGCCGAAATATCACAATTGGTGATCTACATTACCGCACTAACAGGCATTGGGCTCACGGGCATACTGTTGCAATTGATACAGAACATGAGCCTGTTGCGCACTGAAGGTGCCATGAGCTTCAAATTAGAAACCGCCGTTTGGAATCGGCTGTTGCACTTACCGGGCAGTTTTTTCCAACAATACACAGCGGGCGATCTTGCTAATCGCGCCGCAGGTATTAATCAAATTCGGCGCAAGTTGGGCGCCACGACAATCTCAGGTGTTCTGCAGGGAGCAACCGGAGTTTTTTCACTGCTGATGATGCTCTACTACCAATGGAAAATCGCCTGCATCGCCAGTTTGATAGCTCTCGTTTACCTCGTATGTATCTATTTTGTCGGCAAACGTATGCTTCAGATGCATCGCGATCTAATGCTACGGCAGGGGCATATGCAGGGGCTAGGAATCCAACTACTCAACGCCATCAGCAAGCTCAAAACCAGCAACGCCGTCATCACAGCCTTCGCCCGTTGGAACCGCCAATACAGTGACATTCTTGCACTGTCTTACCGCACACAAATGATCAGCAATCGGCTTAAACTGTTTAAATCCTTATTTCACTTCTTGGCATTTATCGGCCTCATTGCCACTGTATCGTTCCAGGGCCACGTGTTATTTGCTTTCTTTGAGACCCCTACCAGCTGGGTCGAGCTGCACAGTCAAAACACCACGCAGATTATTTCTACCGCCGACTTCATGGCATTCAATGTTGCGCTCGGGCAGTTTATGGCAGCGGTGTTTACCTTGTCAGAAAGTGCCGTCAATCTGATGAGCCTGAAGCCAGACTACGAACGCATCCGGCCAATACTGGATCAACCTACGGAATCTGAAAACGCCTCAGAACCGGTTTTTTCACTCGCCGGTAATATATCGATCAACCATGTCAGCTTCCGCTACCAAGATGACCTGCCATTGGCGGTACAAAATATCAGTATTGATATCACCGCTGGCGAATACGTCGCCATCGTTGGCTTCTCAGGCTCCGGAAAATCCACGTTAATGCGCCTGCTGCTCGGATTTGAAAAGCCATTGCAGGGGTCTATTCAATACGATCGCACGGATCTTACCGCACTCAACAAACCCTCGTTACGACGACAATTGGGGGTCGTTTTGCAAAGCCGCCAGCTAATCGACGGCTCCATTCGAGATAATTTGCGCGCCGGCCGCAATATTGACGATAAACGTCTGTGGCAGGCACTCGATGACGCCGGGCTTAAACCGGTAATCGATGCGATGCCAATGAAACTCGAAACTCGGGTATCAGCCAACTCCACCGCGTTTTCAGGTGGTCAGGTTCAACGATTAATGATTGCTAGAGCACTCGCGCAAAACCCAAAAGTACTGCTATTTGACGAAGCTACCAGCTCATTGGATAACCAAACCCAAGCGATCATTACACGGGCGCTTGACCAACTCCAGGCGACACGCATTGTCATCGCACACCGACTATCAACCATCATCAAAGCGGATCGTATATTGGTTATGCAGGATGGAAAAATCGTTGAACAAGGCAGTTACGATGCCCTAAAACGCCAAAACGCCCATTTTACGGAGTTGATGAAGTATCAACACGAATGACGATGACACAATCGTGCATCCGCGTCTTCTCGACGGGGGTTGGTTTCTTACCGACTGCAACGTGAGTGCTAAAACCAGATCCAGAAGGGTGTGACCGAAAAACTCGGTAGGGGAACTCGGCAGAAAAGCCCAGCTGGAATGCTAAGAAAGCCGGTTAAACCGGCGGCTTCGATCCAAAATCGGGTTTGGTCGGAAACCGTGTCACATTTGATCCGTTGTTTTCAGTAATCTTCGCCGTACCGCGACTATCGACTTCGTCGATACGAATCACCGAATGCATCGGAATAAACGAGCGCTTTACGCCTGCGAACTCGTTTTTCAATTTTTCTTCGCTCGGGTCAACAATCACCTGTGTCTTCTCACCGAAGACAAACTCTTCTACTTCAATAAAGCCATAGAGTTCGCTTTGAAAAATCTGCCGGGCATACACCTCGAATACCTGATCTTGATTTTGAAATACGATCTTAAAGATTTGCTCGGACATAATGACCTGATTAGCGTTAAAAAGCCGCGCCATCATATCAACATCGCACCAAGGGCGCAGCACTTTATCCCCACACTGGCGTTATCAGGCCACCAATGATCGAATCGGGGATCGATCCATACCAAGTCGCTGTCTACAGAGCTATGCAATGGTCAGACACACCGGTATAATTCCTGCCCATTTTAGATTTATTACGAGAACCAAGCGAAGCGCTATGACTGAGACCGTCGAGAAAAAGCTCTATATCAAGACACACGGCTGTCAGATGAACGAGTACGATTCAACGCGTATGCGCGATTTGCTGGGTGAATCTCACGAATTGGTGCCGACTGACAACCCAGAAGATGCCGACGTTATCCTGCTGAATACCTGCTCTATCCGCGAAAAAGCCCAGGACAAAGTTTTCCATGAGCTTGGGCGCTGGAAGAAACTCAAAGACAAAAATCCGGATCTTGTGATCGGTGTTGGCGGCTGTGTCGCCAGCCAGGAAGGCGACTCCATCAGTAAGCGTGCGCCATTTGTTGATGTTATTTTCGGCCCGCAAACCCTGCATCGTTTGCCTGAAATGATTGATGCATCAAAAACAACCAATGGCCCAACCGTGGTCGATATTTCCTTTCCCGAAATCGAAAAATTCGACCGCTTACCTGATCCTAAAAAAGAAGGTGCATCATCATTTGTGTCTATCATGGAAGGCTGCTCCAAGTATTGCACCTTCTGTGTTGTACCTTACACCCGCGGCGAAGAAGTCAGCCGTCCATTGGATGATGTGCTGACCGAAATCGCGGTTTTGGCCGATCAAGGTGTCCGTGAAGTTAATCTATTGGGCCAAAATGTTAATGCTTACCGCGGCCTCAATAGCGATGAAGACATTGTCGATTTCGCCGAGCTGCTGCACTATGTCGCGCGCATCCCGGGTATTGATCGTATTCGTTATACCACCTCCCACCCGGTAGAGTTTTCTGAAGCATTAATTGAAGCGTACAAAACGGTTCCCGAGTTAGTTGACCACCTGCATCTACCGGTACAAAGTGGTTCAGACCGTATTCTCGCGGCCATGAAGCGCAATCACACTGCTATCGAATACAAATCCAAAATCCGCAAACTCAAGGCAATTCGCCCGAACATGAGTTTTTCATCAGACTTTATTATTGGTTTCCCCGGTGAAACCGATGCGGATTTTGAAGCAACAATGAACTTGATCGCCGATGTTGGCTACGACTCGAGTTTCAGTTTTATCTACTCAGCACGCCCAGGTACACCGGCAGCCGATCTTGCCGACGACACACCGATGGACGTTAAAAAACAGCGACTTAAACTACTGCAACAACGCCTCATTCAAAATGCGATGCAAATCAGCCGTCGTATGGTCGATACAGAGCAACGCATTCTGGTGACCGGTGTATCGAAAAAAGATCCAGGTCAATTACAAGGCCGTACCGAAAACAACCGTGTTGTAAACTTCAACTGCGACGATCATTCCTTGATCGATAATTTTGCAGATGTCAAAATCACGGAAGCATTACCGAATTCACTTCGTGGTCATCTGATTTAGGCAACACGGCCGGCATTCGGCCTACTGTTAAAGACCAATAACCGAACGACATTGTCGACGTACATCCAACAACAGGTATTACTTTTTTGGAACAGGCACAAAGCGGCACTCCTACCCACAAATCTCTGAAGCTGGAGCCCAATGATCCACGCGCGCTGGCCGTCCTTTGCGGGCAATTTGATCAGCATATCCAACTGATTGAACAACGACTGGATGTAAGCATTCAGTCTCGTGGTAACCAGTTTCGTATCGAGGGCTTTGAAAAAGAGGTGCAGTCGACGACCAAGCTGCTCAAGCAGCTGTATAAATCGGTCATCAAGGGTGTTGAACTAACACCTGACATGGTGCATTTAAGTCTCAATGAAGCCGGACAACAACAATTGGCAACATCCAATCATGGCGATGATTCAGACAATATCGAATCCATTGCCAGCATTCGCACACGAAAGCTACTGGTAAAACCACGCGGCGCGAATCAAAAAGGCTACGTGCAAGCCATTCGCGGTCACGATATTAACTTCGGCATCGGTCCCGCCGGCACCGGTAAAACCTACTTGGCCGTTGCCTGTGCCGTCGAGGCATTGGAAAAAGAACAAGTACAGCGAATTTTGTTGGTGCGCCCTGCAGTAGAAGCCGGCGAAAAGCTCGGGTTTTTGCCGGGAGATCTGTCGCAAAAAGTCGACCCTTACTTACGCCCACTGTATGACGCACTCTATGAAATGCTTGGCTTCGAGCGCGTCGACAAACTCATCGAACGCCATGTTATCGAAGTTGCACCACTGGCTTATATGCGCGGACGTACGCTCAACAATGCGTTTATCATTCTGGACGAAAGCCAAAACACCACACGTGAACAAATGAAGATGTTCCTAACCCGCATCGGGTTTGGATCAACGGCTGTTATCACAGGTGATACCACACAAGTCGATCTGCCAAAAGGCGTTCGCTCTGGCTTACGACATGCTACCGAAGTACTCGATGGCGTTGAAGGCATCAGTTTTACCCACTTCAAATCCAAAGACGTTGTTCGACATCCATTAGTGCAGCGCATTGTCGAAGCCTATGATGCCCTTGATGATGAAAACGACGGATGAGTAACGAGCCAACAATAAAATCCATGAATGACTCAACCATAACACTGACGCTGGATATCCAGCGTCTCGATGAAACGCTGGGTGAGCACGATAGCGTTCCTGACGATAGCCAGTTTCAGCACTGGACGTTAAAAGCCCTAACATCCGCAAAATATGTCCAGCCTGACGCGGAAGTCAGCCTGACATTGGTTGATACCGCCGAAATCACACGTTTGAATCGCGAATATCGTCACAAAAACGACCCAACTAATGTTTTATCATTCCCAGCAGACCTGCCTGAAGGCGTTGATGTACCTTTACTCGGTGACATTATTATTTGCCCTGCCGTGGTGATGCACGAAGCCGGCGAACAACATAAATCCATTGAAGCACACTGGGCGCATATGACGGTTCACGGCATTTTGCATCTGTTGGGCTTTGATCATATTATCGAACACGATGCCCATGTGATGGAAGCACTGGAGATCGCCATTATGAAAGATCTCGGATACGATAACCCCTACGAGCAGGATTAACCGTCGCTGCACGATTCGATTAGCGAATGATCGTTTTTGATCCGCTAGCTACCTATATCACTGACTAACAAGAGCCAACTACACACATCATGAATACCGAAGAGCGATCGAACGATCCGGGAGACAGGTCTAGCGACAAATCCTGGATCGATAAAATCTTTGATATTTTCAGCTCTACCCCCAAAACCCGCGAAGACGTCAACGAGCTATTGCAAGTTGCCACGGCTAACCAGCTAATCGGGCGGGATGAATTTTCTATCATTGCCGGCGCCATGGAAGTCACGGAATCACACGCCCGCGATGTCATGGTACCCAGAACACAAATGATCGTTGTAAAAGCCAGCGACACCCTCGAAGAGTTTTTACACACGGTAATCGACAGCGGCCATAGCCGTTTTCCTGTCGTCGCAGACACCGCCGACGACATCATCGGCATTCTTCACGCCAAAGACCTGCTGCCGCTGATTCTTGACAAGAACCGCGATACGTTCAACATGGCCGATTATCTGCGTGAACCCTTTAAAGTGCCTGAAAGCATGCGCCTCAATACGTTACTGCGCAGCTTTCGAGAAAACCGCAACCATATGGCTATTGTTATCGACGAATATGGTGGCGTTGCCGGATTAATCACGATTGAAGATATCCTTGAAGAGATTGTCGGTGATATCGAAGATGAATTCGACGTTGCTCAAGATACGCCTGTCCGCTCTATTGGCGACAACGACTACATCGTCAAAGGACAGATGGAAATCGAAGAGTTTAACGCACAGTTCGATACCGATTTTGACGACAGCGATGTCGATACTATCGCAGGGTTAGTGACGCAACACGCAGGCCACTTGCCGCAATCCGGTGAATCCCTGAGCATCGGCGACCTGCAGTTCAAGGTTGTCTACGCAGATAACCGCCGCGTGCATTTGCTGCGAGTTCAAGAATTACAGGACAACAATAACGCGAGTTAACGCTCCAGGCGCAGTCATCATGGATACCTTTTTCGGCATTTCCGGCCGCTTCCAAACCCCGGCCACGCTGATCTTTTTGATTCTGGGCGCTGCACTGGCGACATTATCATGGGCGCCATTTAACCTATGGCCACTCGCGCTAGTGACTCTGGTTATCTTTCATCAAGCCATCGCAACAGCCAGCGTCAAACAAGTCGTTTGGCGCAGTATGCTTTTTGGCTTGGTGATGAATTTGTCGGGCATCTATTGGCTGTATGTCTCGATGCACGAGCACGGCGGCGCTTCGCCCTTTTTAGCCACTCTCATGGTAGTGGGCTTCTGCATCTTTCTCGCCGTGGTGTTATTTCTACCGTTTGTTTATCTGTATGCCCGCATCTGGCGTGACGCCCCTACTGGCTTGACGCTAGGTTTCGCCGCTATGTGGGTATTAAACGAGTGGTATCGCTCATGGATACTGACCGGATTCCCATGGCTGTATTTTGGTTACACCCAAACTGAAGCCTCTCTAGCACCCTGGGCCCCGGTAATCGGTACTTTCGGATTAACCTTTGTGCTGGCCTTCACTGCGGGCGTTATATCCCAATGGATCAACCAGATAAAACACGGGCGAGCCTCAAAGAAAGCGCTTATCAGCCAAACATTAATCGTTGCTCTGCTGTGGATTGCGCCCTTCGGGCTCAAGCAGGTTGAATGGGTCACGCGCAAAGATGATACGCCGGTAAAAGTCGCGCTAATCCAACCTAATCTGTCTTTGCAAGAAAAGTGGAACCCGGCCATGTTCCAGCCGATTTTGAATTATTTCCGTCAAACTACCGAAGAGTTGACTGATCAAGACATCGTTATTTGGCCGGAAACCGCGATACCACGCAACTATCACCGAGTCACCGGCTATCTGGATGTTATCGATACCGAAGGCCAGGCCAGCAATACCTCCGTAATTTTGGGTATCCCCAGCAAATGGCGTAAAGATGACCGTATTGTCTCTCATAATTCGATCATCAGTATTGGCGCCGGTAAGGGTATCTACCACAAACAAAAGCTCGTACCGTTTGGCGAATATGTGCCATTGGAAGACTGGATTCGTGGCCTGATTCAATTCTTTGATTTACCCATGTCACACTTTCGACCTGGGCCTGAAAACCAGGAAATGCTCAAAGCTGGCAACATCGAAATCGCACCGTTCATTTGTTATGAAGTGGTTTACCCGGATTTGGTATCAAAAGCGGCTGAACACGCCGATATCTTCCTGACCGTCAGTAACGACGCTTGGTTTGGTGAAAGCATCGGGCCATTGCAGCACCTGCAAATGGCGCAGATGCGAGCGCTAGAAAACGGTCGTTACTTGCTGCGTGGCACTAATACCGGTGTTACCGTTGTGGTTGGCCCCGACGGTAAGATTATTGAGCAGCTGCCACAGTTTGAACGTGGCGTGCTGAAGACCGAGGTTTATGCCATGAAAGGATTAACACCACTGGCGCGATATGGCACACTACCGGTCGTTTTATTGAGCGCATTTATTGCAGTTATTCTGTTCCTATCAAAACGGTCTTTCGCGCGCCGACCCGGCGACAATGCGAACGATCCCAACACTGACTAAGACATCCACCCATGCAAGAGATTTACCGCCCGGACATTATCGAGCAGGCAGCTCAGACCTATTGGCAAGAAAACCAGTGCTTTAACGTGAAAGAAGAGCCCGGCAGAGAAAAATTCTACTGCTTGGCGATGTTCCCCTACCCCAGCGGTAAGCTGCATATGGGTCACGTTCGCAACTACACCATTGCCGATGTAATTGCCCGCTTCCAACGCATGCGTGGAAAAAACGTCATGCAGCCGATGGGTTGGGATGCATTTGGCCTGCCTGCCGAAAACGCTGCGATTCAGAATAATGTGGCGCCTGCCGGCTGGACCTACGACAACATCGAATACATGAAGACGCAGCTCAACAGCTTGGGCTTCGGTTACGATTGGAAACGCGAACTGGCTACCTGTAAACCCGATTACTACCGCTGGGAACAATGGTTCTTCACACAGTTGTACGAAAAAGGCCTGGTTTACAAAAAGATGTCGACCGTCAACTGGGATCCGGTTGACCAAACGGTATTGGCAAACGAACAAGTTATCGATGGCCGGGGCTGGCGCTCTGGCGCTCTGATCGAACGCAAAGAGATTCCACAGTGGTTTATCAAAATCACGGATTACGCTGAAGAACTTTTGAACGATCTGGATCAGCTGGAAGAATGGCCAGAACAGGTCAAAACCATGCAACGCAACTGGATCGGCCGTTCGGAAGGCTTAGAACTGACATTTGGCGTTGAGGGCGAAGAAGATCTGAATGTATTCACAACCCGCCCAGACACCTTAATGGGCGTGAGTTACGTCGCGGTTGCTGCTCAGCACCCTCTGGCACTTAAAGCCGCTGAAACGAACCCAGAATTAGCCGCATTTATTGAAAAACAGAAAAACATCAAGGTTGCCGAAGCAGATATGGCAACCATGGAAAAAGAAGGCATGGACACTGGCTTAAAAGCCACTCATCCGGTAACCGGTGAACAAGTGCCCTTATGGACTGCCAACTTTGTTTTGATGACTTACGGCTCTGGCGCGGTTATGTCTGTGCCGGGTCACGATGAGCGTGATCATGAATTTGCCGCCAAATACGGCCTACCGATCAAACAAGTTATCGCTCCGGCTGAAGGTGACGACGCCATCGACGTGCAAGTTGCGGCTTTCACCGAAAAAGGCACGCTGGTTAACTCTGGCGACTTCAACGGACTCTCATCTGAAGACGCCATCGACGCTATCGCCGATAAACTGGGCAACAACGCAGAACGCAAAGTAAATTACCGTTTGCGCGACTGGGGCGTATCCCGTCAACGTTATTGGGGCACACCGATTCCAATGTTCAACCTGCCAGAGGGCGGTGAGATTGCGGTGCCAGCAGATCGTTTGCCAATCACGTTACCTGAAGATGTTGTGATGGATGGCGTTAACTCGCCGATCAAAACCGATACAGAGTGGGCGAAAGACACTCTCGATGGTAAAGACGTTTTGCGCGAAACCGATACCTTCGATACCTTTATGGAATCGTCTTGGTACTACGCCCGTTTTTGTTCTCCAGAATATAACGAAGGCATGCTGGATCCTGCTGCAGCCAACTACTGGCTTCCAGTTGACCAATATATTGGTGGTATCGAGCATGCCATCTTGCACTTGCTGTACTCGCGTTTCTTCCACAAGCTAATGCGGGACATGGGCTTGCTGAACAGCAACGAACCTTTCAAACGCCTTCTGTGCCAAGGCATGGTGATCGCCGAGACTTACTTCCGTGAAGACGCCAGCGGCAAAAAGACATTCTACAACCCAACCGAAGTTGATGTTGAACGTGACGACAAAGGTCGCATTACCGGAGCAACATTGATCGCAGACGGACAACCCGTTGTCGTTGGTGGCATTGAGAAAATGTCAAAATCCAAAAACAACGGTACAGACCCGCAGTCATTGATCAACGAATACGGGGCGGATACTGTTCGACTATTCACTATGTTCGCAGCACCACCAGAGCAATCTCTCGAGTGGTCAGATTCCGGCGTAGAAGGCGCAAACCGCTTTATTCGCCGTTTCTGGAAGATGGTGCACACACACCTTGAAAAAGGTGATACCCCTGTATTAGATACCAGTGCGCTAACACAGCAACAGCAAGATGTGCGTCGTAAAACCCATGAGACCATTGCCAAAGTAACTGACGATTATGATCGTCGTTATGCCTATAACACGGCAATCGCAGCGGTGATGGAACTCTGCAACGAGGTCAACAAACTCAAAGGGGATGACCCGCAAACATTGGTTGTTGAACGTGAAGCACTCGAAACTGCCGCGATGATGTTGGCGCCGATTGCACCGCACGCCACTCATGCCATCTGGCATGCATTCGGTTATGACAATGCTATTATTGATCAGCCATGGCCAGCAGTGGATGAACAAGCGTTAGTGAAATCTGCTGTTCAGGTTGTGATTCAAGTGAATGGTAAAGTTCGTGCGAAAACCGAAATGCCGATCGACAACGATCAGGATAGCGTTGTTGAAGTAGCCCAGGCGATCGAGAATGTGCAAAAGCAGATTGATGGCAAAACCATTCGCAAGATTATCTGGATCCCCAACAAGCTGTTGAATATTGTTGCGAACTAACGTTACATCGTAACGTTGTAATAATGCCAGACACGGTGGCCGCCACTTGCGTGAGCCACCTTGACGATAACAATAACGGACGACTGCATGATACAGAAAATCCGGCTAACCACGCTGATTATCGCAGCTTGCTGTTTGCTCACCGCCTGCGGTTTTCAACTGCGCGGCAATGATGCCTACAACAGCGCCCTGCAGGAATTTGCCCTAACCGGCCGTTATAAAAACTCCGATATGGGCAAAGAAATTACCCGTAAAGCCGAACAATACGGCATGACGGTAACTAGTGATGCCGCATGGGCTATCGAGATCACGAATGATCAATTCACACGTATGCGTTTGACCGGTACACAAAACGCAGATACGGATGAATTCCTACTCAAACGCCAAATCACCTTCAATCTGGTTCATCGTCATTTTGATCAGGCCGACACTGATGAAACAATCTCCACTAACGGCGGCGTTGCTGGTAGTGAAACTTATGGTCCTGTTATCTCGACACGACAAGCGACCTATCAAGATAACCAGAATCAGATTCTCGGCAAAAACAACGAAGAAAACCTGATTCGTCAGGAGCTATTGAGAGATCTGGCTGCACAAATACTGCGCCAGGTAGACCGAATCACGCAAAATCCACCGGACTGCACTGAACATGAAAATTCAGGCCAACCAGCTCCGTAAGTCGCTTAAACAGCAACTGGCACCGATTTATCTCGTTAGTGGCGATGAGACATTAATCGTTGAACAGTGCTGCGACGACATCCGCAAAGCCTGCCGTGACAACGGTTTTCAAGAACGCGAAGTGCATCATCTGGAATCCGGCTTTAGCTGGGATGATTTTGTGCAATCAGCCAATAGCATGTCATTGTTTGCCGATCGCAAACTCATGGAGCTACGCTGTAAAACCACAAAGTTAGGTGATGCGGGCTCTAAAGCCATCGTACGCTACCTCGACCAAATCAATCCGGATACCATTGTTTGCATCGTCATGCCAAAACTTGATGCATCAACACAACGTGGTAAATGGTACAAAACCATTGAATCAGCTGGAGTCAGTATTCCCGTGTGGCCTGTTGAACGACAACAGATGCCTGGCTGGATACAGCAGCGCCTCGCAGAAAAAGGCATTCAGGCAACTGACGATGCCGTTACTTTTCTGGCAGACAATGTCGAAGGTAACCTACTCGCAGCCAGCCAAGAAGTTGAGAAGCTCTCACTGATGGATCTCTCCGGTACCATCGATCTCGAGACTATGTCGGACGCCGTCAGCAACATGAGCCGCTACACCGTATTCAACCTCGTTGACCGATGCTTGGCCGGTGACATACGCGCCTCACTAAAAACTCTCAACGGACTCCGCGGCGAAGGTGTTGAGCCAACACTCGTACTCTGGTCACTATCACGAGAGCTGCGCGTGCTGCACAACCTGCAAGATTTGGTAAAAGACGGCCAAACTATCGACCTTGCCATGAAAAATCAGCGTATCTTTAAAAATCGCCTAAATGTTACCCGTCATGCTACACAGCGGTTATCCCTTGCAAAAATTCAGCAATTGTTGCGATTTTGCCGAAACATCGACCAGGTTATCAAAGGCCAGGCCAGCGGCAATATATGGATGATGTTAGAGCAACTGACACTTCAAACGAGCCGCTGAAGCCTGTATTCACAGACAATACCCGCCTTTTCTCGACAATTAGAGTTGAAATCAAATTGATTCGAGCTAAATTGATCTATCATAAATACGTGTTTTGACGGAACATAATAAAACCGCTAGGAGCATCAATGAAATTCCCCAAGTCTACTTGTGCTGTAGGTCTTGCTGTTAGCAGTCTCGCACTGCTCAGCAGTCAACCGGCTTCCGCTGCTGACGATTTTTATGAATGGATTTCGTCAGGCGAAGTTAAATTCGATACACGCTTCCGCTGGGAAAGCGTTAAACAGTCAGATGCAAAGAAAGCAAACGGCCTGACGTTGCGTACTCGCCTCGGCTATAAAACCGCTGAATATGCGACCCTTTCCGGGTTTATTGAGTTCTCTGATAACCGTATTGTTGGCGGCGTTGGTGAGTTTTCACCGAATGAAACGGGCTTCCCTACTATTGCTGACCGTAAACAAACTGTACTGAATCAGGCATACCTACGCAGTGAACCACTCGAAGGCATGACCATTACAGGTGGTCGTCAACGTTTCACCATAGACAACCAACGTTTTATCGGTAACTACGGCTGGCGCCAAACAGAAAGAACGTTTGATGCCATCACCTTTACTTACAACATCTACAGCTTTGATATTACGTTAGGTTGGATTGATCGCGTTCAAAACTTCGACCCTGTCCTTAGCGGAGAATCTACAGATTATCTGGCAAACCTGAGCTTCGATGCATTCAACATCGGTAAATTCAGCTTGTATTACTATGATCTGGACAACCGCGACAACTCCAACTTCTCTGATAATCAATACTTCAATAAGACGTATGGTTTCCGCTTCCACGGCACGTCAGAAGTTAACGACTATTTCTCTCTGATCTACACCGCTGAATATGCGCGCCAAGACGTCTCAGAATATAAAGGCACATCTGTTGATGTCGCTGCCAATTATTATGTTGGTGAGATCGGTGTTGATATCGGTGTGGTCGATGTACTGGTCGGTTATGAAGTATTAGGCTCTGACGAAGGCGGGTACGGATTCCAGACTCCATTAGGTTCAAACCATGCATTTAATGGTTGGGCCGACGTTTTTGAATTCACACCTGAGGATGGTCTACAGGATTTATATGTACAAGGCTTTATCGGTGCAGAANGATTAAGGCTTGGCTTGATATTCCACGAGTTCAAAGCGGATGAAGGCGGACGCAAGTACGGTACAGAATTTGATATCGTTGCCCAGAAAACCTTCGCACGGAAATACACCATTGCAGTGAAATGGGCAGACTTTGGTGTCGATTCTGCGTCGACGAAAGACCTTAAAAACACCAGCAAACTCTGGGTTTGGGGTGAGATGAAGTTCTGATCAACATCTCATCAAGGTTATTGGCTAGTAAACCAGACGTCAAGCAAGCAGTATCTTATGCAGCTGGCAGACATAACCTCTTCGATAAACAACCAAAAAAAACGGCACCCTAAGGTGCCGTTTTTTTTTAGTAAGATAAGCCGTGGTTAGCGCTGCTCAACAACCAGAACTACTCGACGATTCTTATAACGACCACTAGCAGTCTTATTATCCGCAATGGGTTCAAGTTCACCCTTGCCATGATACTCAACCTGTTGTTCGGTAAACTCACCACTATCGACAATATACTCTGCAACCGCACGCGCACGTCGCTCTGAAAGCGCTTGGTTAGCCGCTTCACTGCCGATCCAGTCGGTATGCCCTTCAACGATGAGGTGAACACCGGTATACCTGCCAATTTGCTCAATAACGACATCTAACTGCTTCTGGAATTCAGGCTTGATGACAGAAGAGTTTGGATCGAACTGAATATTCAGATCAATACGCGCTAAGACTGCACAACCACTTGGATTTACATCAACCCCAGCAGCAGTGTCAGGGCATTGATCAACATCGTTAACGACGCCATCGTTATCCAAGTCGTCATTAGGAACAACAACTGGAACCGCAACAACCACAGGCGCTGGAACCAAGGTTGACGGCGTCACTGCTTGAGGTTGTATTACGGGTTGTCTCTTACTGCCCCCGAAATAGCGACCAATACGCAAACCATATGAACGGGCGTCTTTATCGTAGCCATCCATTCCAACACGGGCGAACCAGTTTTCATTGATATTCCACATGGCGCCAATGCCCCAATGGATCTGTGCATAGTGATCTTGTTGGCCATAGCTGCCGACATTGGTATCAAGATACCCTGCACCGAGTTTTACGTAACCATTCCAAGTTTCGTAGTGAGGCAGAAAGTAGTAACCCGCCATCCATGAAAATGCTTGATAGGTCACTTTCTTATCATCCACTATGCCGGATAACCGATGCTTTAGCACAGCGCCGCCCAAGTGTTCATAACTCAACTCGGTAAAGAAGTGATCGCTAAGCAACAAACCGCCAAAAACACGAACAGCAAAGTCAGTGCCATCGGCTACCCGCCAGTTGGTTTGATCGGTTCCAGGGTTCAACCAAGAACCACCAATACCGGCACCAGCGTACCAGCATTCTGCTTTAGCAAACGATGAGGTAATGGGACAATCACGAGGCTTAAACGTATCGCCCGCGTTTTCTTCTATTACTGCATCCGTAACATCAGATTTGGTCACGTCAGCTTCGGTAGTTTCTGCATGGCCGACACCACTGACCAACGCAAGAATAACCAGTGCCGCACTGGATCGTCTGCGTAACACGGCACACGCCATCATTAACATAATCATCAACGCTGGCATTGAGCCGCCTCCGTTTCGTCCTGTTTCCACATCACTATCTACCTGCAGTCTGTCATTGATGCCATCGCCATTAAAATCGCCATTTTCCAGGCCATCCTCAATACCGTCACCGTCGCTATCGCGATCACGGAAGTTCAATATACCGTCGTTGTCTGAATCATCCGGACGAACCAGTGAATCATCGACACCGTCGTTGTTATCGTCATTCCCGCCAGTCACATTCACATCAAATGCGTCATCAATGCCATCAAGGTCTACGTCACTGCCACGTGCCGATACAGTAACCTGCTCTTCGTTATCGCTAACACCGTCGTTATCAGCATCGGTATCTTTGTAATCGGGCACGTCATCGCCATCAGTATCGGTTTCAATAAAGCGGTCACTGATACCATCATCGTTAGCATCTACACCACCTTGTTGATCTACGTCGTAAGCATCATCAATACCATCGGCATCAGTGTCTTGTCCGGATGCTGCCGGACGATCCGCGTCGAGGCTACCTGTAACACAGTTACCGCATTGATCGGGCCGAAAGCAGAAATAAAGGGGCTGGCACTGCAGATCAACATTGAAGACGAGCCACCTGCTATTTCGACGGATGAAATCCGTTTGTATCAGGTCTTACTGAATTTGATGACTAACGCCGTCAAATATACCCATGAAGGTAGCGTTAGACTGGATGTATCGACAACCTCATGCTCCGAAGATACCCCGCTCGTTCAGTTTACCGTTTCAGATACCGGCATTGGCATTAGCCATGAAGATCAGGCATTGATTTTTGACAGCTTTGGACAAGTCGATCCTGCCTTACCCGGCAGCGGTTTAGGGCTGGCAATCACACAACGGTTGGTACGCTTGATGGGCGGCACACTGTCAGTTCAAAGCAGGATAAACCAAGGAGCAACATTCTCGTTTTGCTTGCCGATAGCCACAAAAACTACAGGCAGCATTGAAAAATCACCATCAGCATATCGACAGTCGTTTGAAATGCCGGCTGCGCTATCGAGTACCGTACACTCGCAACCCACCGCAAAATCCAACAGTGAGAAAAACACCAAGACTTTTGAACACTGCCTGTTGATCGTCGACGATGAGGCCAGCAACCTCGCACTACTGCAAGGCTATCTGCAAAAACACTACCGCCTGCTACTTGCTAGTGATGCTGAAACCGGTTTTGCCCTGCTGCAAGAACATGCCGTCGATCTCGTCTTGCTGGATATTATGATGCCGGGCACCAATGGCTTTGAATTTTGTTCACAATTACGTGAGTCAAAGGATGCAGCATCTTTACCCGTCATTATGCTGTCTGCCAAAAATCGACAACAGGATACCGCCAAGGGCTTTCAAGTCGGTGCCAATGATTACCTTACCAAACCCTTCTTTCGCGATGAGTTATTCGTCAGGTTACACAACCAGTTGGATCTAAAACGCCTCAATACCCTGAAGCAAGAAAACGCCGCGTTACAGGCAAGAATCAACGCCCTACCCGAATTGATTATCGATAACGATTCAGATGATGCGAGCGACGACCTTCAAATGCGTTACCGCAAGGCCATCGTCAACGTGATGAATAGCAGCATTGATCTTTGGGTCAGTACAACAGGCAAAGATCCGATTCAGTTGGCCGAAACGAGCAAGATTTGGTCTGTAGCGCTTGATGGATCACGCATGCGAGCACGGTCGATGGAGAAGTACCTTAACACCGACAAATTACCCAAAAACCCCCGCTGGCGTGAGGTCGCTAAAACCGCCCACTTTGTGCATTCTGACAGCCGAATTTCTGATAAAGAACGCCAACACCTGCAAGGCATTTTAGAATCACTGCTAACAATACGTCGTGAAATGTCATCGAAAAAGCCAACCAAAAAGCCAGCAGTTCGCTACAAGAAACAAACAGATACTGCCTAATAAACCCTATCAGCAGGCATAAAAAAGCCCGGCATTCGCCAGGCTTTCGTGAAGGGGGTAATCACCGATCATTAGATGACAGAGATCTTTTCCTCTTCGATTTTCGCAGACCAGATTTGTGGGCCGGTTTTATGAACTGACTCGCCCTGACTATCTACCGCCACGGTCACAGGCATATCTTCAAGATCAAATTCGTAGATAGCTTCCATTCCCAATTCAGGGAACCCAACCACTTCGGCGTTTTTGATCGCTTTCGACACCAGGTAAGCCGCGCCACCCACAGCCATTAGATACACAGATTCGTGTTTCTTAATCGCTTCTAACGCAATTGGGCCACGCTCTGCTTTACCGATCATGCCCATCAAGCCCGTTTCAGCTAACACTTGCTCAGTAAATTTATCCATACGTGTTGCGGTAGTTGGACCTGCAGGGCCAACGACTTCTTCGCGTACCGGGTCAACCGGGCCAACGTAATAGATGAAGCGGCCCTTCAAGCTAACAGGTAACTCTTCGCCCTTGTTCAACATGTCGACGATCTTTTTATGTGCCGCATCACGACCGGTCAACATTTTGCCGTTCAACAGCAACACATCGCCTGGCTTCCAAGATTTCACATCTTCTTCGGTAACTTCCTGCAAATTAATTCGTTTTACATCAGCAGATGCTTCACGAGTAATTTCAGGCCAGTCTTCAAGTTTTGGAGCTTTAAATTCTGCTGCCCCAGAACCATCCAGTTCAAAATGCGTGTGACGAGTTGCTGCACAGTTAGGAATGATCGCAACCGCTTTATTTGCAGCGTGAGTCGGATAATCTTTAACTTTAATATCCAGTACCGTTGTCAAACCACCAAGGCCTTGCGCACCAATACCCAACTTGTTCACTTTTTCGTGCAGTTCCAAACGCAGTTCTTCAACACGGTTTTCAGCGCCCTTCTTCTGCAGGTCATGGATATCGATCGGATCCAGTAACGCTTCTTTAGCCAGCAACATGGCTTTTTCAGCAGTACCGCCAATACCTATACCCAGCATTCCCGGTGGACACCAACCAGCACCCATCTGAGGCACCATATTCAACACCCAATCAACCACAGAATCTGACGGATTCAACATGGCAAACTTGGATTTTGCTTCAGAACCACCACCTTTGGCAGCAACATGAACATCAACAGTATCGCCAGGCACTAATTTAAAGTGAACTACACCAGGCGTGTTATCTTTTGTGTTTGTACGTGCACCATCAGGGTCGGCTAAGATCGACGCACGCAAAACGTTATCCGGATGCGCGTAGGCACGACGAATGCCTTCGTTGACCATATCTTCAACACCCATGGTGGCGTCGTCCCACTGGACGTTCATACCCACATTAACAAACGCAGTAACAATACCGGTATCCTGGCAGATCGGGCGATGGCCTTCTGCGCACATACGGGAGTTGATCAGAATTTGCGCCAGCGCATCTTTAGCGGCCGGGTTCTGCTCACGTTCATAGGCTTCATTCATGCCATCAATGAAGTCTTTAGGGTGGTAATAGGAAATATACTGCAGCGCATCTGCAACACTGCTAATTAAATCCTCTTGCTTGATAACCGTCATTAGGGCCTCTCGTCTCTCTTGTATTCTCAGATTGGAGTCGGGTTTACATTGAATCAATACTCAACATAAACCTGTTGTTGTTCGGTGTTTACGGGTGTAAGCCCACCGCTTTGAATAAACAGCAGGAATTATACATGAGTCTGCGCTCACTGCCGTATCACTAACGCAGCGGTCTATGGCGCTGCTTTAGCTGGACTCTGTAACGCCTGTACTTTTTTCTCCAGGCCATCGAGTTCAATATTTACTTGTCGACGAAATGCCTTGTTAGATTCCAGCCAGTCATTGAATTCATTCGCACCGGTCTGCAGCTTGCGTACGGAGGATTGAAGCGCATCGATCTTCTTACGCTCACCCTGAAGTGAAGCGTTAGTCGCAGCGAGTGCTTTCGCACTTTCATCCAACCGCCCGGCAAGTAGCCCAAGATCCTCTACTTCAGCACGTAATGCCGTCATATCGATCGCCGTTGTCTTTGCGCTTTCTTCGCGAGAATCTAGACGTTTATCAAGTTCAGCGGCGCGTGCTTGAAGCGATTTTACCTGGCTCGAATGCTTCTTGATGTCTGTCTGATTCCGTCGCCATGCCGATGCCCAAAGCTTGTCCATTTGGGCCCATAAATCGTCAGTACGCTTTTCCAGATCTTTCAAACGTACCTGCATTGCAATCCCGGATTGACTGACATTCTCGTCGGTCGACGATAGACGTCCTTCTAACCCTTGAATACGCTCTTGAGCATTGAGCACTTGATCTTGATGTTTATACATCTTTTCCAGCAGCATTCGGTTCCAGAAAGACAAGCCCACCACACACAAAATCAAAACACCGAGCGCGGCCCAAATGCCCGCATTCGACCTCGAACGGGGTGCTTTGCTGACTGGAGGTTTGTCTGACGGGGGTTCACCACCGCCTTTTTTGGAGGATGCCGGTGGTTTTGGCGGCTTGGACGAAGATCCAGAATTCGACGGCTCTCGTTTATCAGTCTGGATTTCGGGCAGGTCATTCAGCTCCAGCGAAGGATCACGATCAGGCATAGGCTAAGCAATTTCCAACAGCTTCAGGTAGAAACGTTCATTATAACCGTCCCAAAAAGGAAAACTACCAACCACATCGGTTTTACCCCACCACCGGAACCAGAATCGGGCACCTTTGATCTTTTTGCTCATTTTTTGATCAATTCGGTTTTTTTTCCTAGTGTTGAAGGAGCACACTTCACATACAGGCGAAGAGTCATGAAAGGGATCTTCAAAAGCTGTAATGTTGTAGCTGTACTACCTAGCCTTCTGATTTGCTTATTATTTCTTTTCAATAGTACGCCCGCTTATTCAGACGACATCTGGTATCAAAATACAGACTTGGCCGACAAGGGGAATTCCTCGCGTACGGTCACCGCACTGGCCGCACCGACTATAACGCCGGAGACCAGCTCAATCGTTTTGCCGCTTCCCGATGGCACCAATCTAACCGCTCAAATAACCCCCACATCGGTACTGTCTGCTGCGCTACACGCCAGATACCCGCACATGCAAACCTTCCGAGTTAGCGGTGAAAACGGTATCAGCGGAACGATGGAAATCAACGCACAAGGGTTGTACGCGCGCTTGTTAACACCTTCTGGCGTGGTCCAAATTGCCCCCGAACAACACTTTTCTAACACAGCCAGCGATCTGGCCTACCGATCAACGGCTGCAATGGCGAATAAAAAGCCAGTATACAACTGCGGCGTTGAAGGCCACGATCATCAGGATCACAGCCTGCAATATCTGCTTGATGATAATTCGGGAGATGCATCCAAAAACACCTCTGAAAAACGCTTTGGCGATCGATTGAAGATCTACCGCATTGCTGTCAGTACCTCATTAGGGTACCGCAATGCAGTTAGTCTCGGCTCGCCAACTGCTGCGAAGGCCTTCAACCAAGTCGTCATCGCACTAAACCGAATCAACCAAGTGTTCGAGCGTGACGTTAGCGTTCGTTTTGAATTAGTCTCCGGCGAAGAGCTGATGGCGGATTCACAAAGCACCTTTCCGGGCAGTAACAGCTCAAGTTTGCTCAATGCTAATCAAAGCTACATTGATAGTCGTATCGGCAGTGACGCGTATGATATCGGTCACATATTAACCAGCAATGGCGGCGGCCTCGCATCAGTTGCCTCGGTATGTGACAACTCTCGTAAGGCAAAGGGCGCATCCGGCCTCAGCAACCCAACCACAGAAATTTTCTATATTGATTTGCTTGCACACGAGATCGGCCACCAACTTGGCGCTACACACTCGTTCAACGGTCAATCAGGTTTCTGCGCTGGCAACCGCCAACAACACAGCAACGGCTCATTTTCTGATAACGATTCGCGCAGCGAGTTTCTCGCAGCCTCCGCGGTTGAGGTTGGGTCCGGCTCAACCATTATGTCTTATGCAGGTATTTGCCAAGGCGAAGATTTGCAGAGTGCGGTCGACCCGTACTTTCACGGTCGCAGCGTTGAACAAATTCGCCAATTTATCGACGGAGAGCTTCCTTTTTCGAACGTTCGAGGCGATCGCTGCNGTCGATCACAAACTCGCTCTACACTCATTCCAACCGTTGATGCCGGGCCTGATTATGTCATCCCCAAACTCAGCCCTTTTCGGTTAAGTGCCAGCAGTAACACCGCCGGAACCTATACCTGGGAGCAAATGGATCTAGGCAACCCGAGCGTCTCCGCTAACATGATGCATACCGATCAAGGCAGTGGGCCTCTTATACGATCAATGCCAGGGTCTGGCGACGGCATCCGCCTTATTCCATTCGCTGAAGCGCTCAAGCAGAATGACATGGTTGCAAACAAAGGTGAACGCCTGCCAAGCCGCAGTCGAAGCCTGAATTTCAGAGTCACTCTCCGAGCACAGGATATGGGCGTGGATCAAGATGACATGCGACTGTCCGTTGATGGGGATAGCGGCCCATTTATCGTCACGGCCCCCAATGGCAGTGATACCTTCGACGGTCTATCGATCCAACAAGTACGCTGGGACGTCGCTGGCACCGATCAAGCACCGGTTAACTGTGCCAATGTAGAAATTGCCTTTTCTGCCGATGGCGGAGATCGTTTTGTCGAGATACTGACGCCCAACACACCAAATGACGGCGAAGAAGATGTCGTGATACCCAATCTGCCAACCAGCGGCGGCAGAATTCGGGTTCGCTGCGTCAACAACGTCTTCTTCAACTACTCCGTCGGAGACTTCTCTGTTGCCGCCGCCCCTGGTTCAGCAACAATTGCCGTATCGCCGTTGGCACTGCAACGATTCGAATCCAACAAAACCTTTACATACTCTCTAGTACGCACTGGCGATATCACGGCCGCACTGACTATCAGTTATCGGGTTGAGGTCGTTGCCGCACCATCAGCAAATCCGCAGGATTTTCAGGGTAACCAGCTCCCACAAGGGCAAGTGACCTTTGAAGCCGGCAGCAATCGTGCGGAATTAACCATCAATGTCAGCGACGACAACAATATCGAAGATCATGAAGGGTTCTCTGTTGTTTTATCACCTGATGATCCGGATATCTCGATGATTGACCGGGTCTCAGCCACGATACTGGATGACGATGCCAGCCCAATCGACAATACCTCGGATGATTCCTCATCAGGCGGCGGTCATATGGGCTTATTGATGCTCCTTATCCTATCGACTCTGGGAATTAGCCAAAACAGGTTAATCCCAAACAGACAAGTACACCGCAATATAGGCTGATCTATCACGCCTATGATGCTTCGTCTGGTTACAGAAAAAGAAAGGAATCGCAGGATAAAAGACGCACATCAGCATATTTTAGGCAAAAATAAACCGGCTAGGAAAGCCGGTTTAGGGAAGGCCCATCGTGGTGTTTTGCAAAGGCTTGCCCAAACACTCGAGGCCTGATGCGAACCGCATCTTAGCTCTCGCCAGGTACCGCTTCATTCAATAGCTCTTGCAGCTCGCCGCTTTCATACATTTCACTAATGATGTCGCAACCGCCAACCAGCTCGCCAGCAACCCACAGCTGCGGGAATGTTGGCCAGTTTGCATATTGTGGTAGCGTTGAGCGAATGTCAGGGTTAGACAGAATGTCTACATACGCAAATCGTTTGCCGCAAGCCATCACTGCCTGAGACGCACGCTGAGAAAAACCACACTGTGGCTGATTTGGAGAGCCTTTCATGTACAGAAGGACTGTATTGCTCTCGATCTGTTCTTTGATTGTATCAACAATATCCATCACGATAACCTGACGTTGTCTGAGTTTGATATCACCGCCGACCAGACAACACGCCCGACCATCGATGGTACCGCTTATAGTTCAAGGCCGGGAATTCTACCTCAAATCAGTGCAGAGGGCGACCTGAGCAAGGCACCCATGCCTACCGATTCAACCGCACATCTATTGATTTAGCAGAAAATTTAACTTAGCATCGCGTCTTTGGTGGGCAGCTTTTTGAGCTGCCTATTGTATTTCAGGGGCTTGGTATTTATTTCATTCCAATGTTTTGAGCTCCGAACTAACACAACCACCGTTCAGATTTTTGGCGTCGGGAGGCAGCTATGTCAAACAGCATTATGAACACCTACGGGCGTTTGCCGGTAACCTTTGAACGAGGCGAAGGTGTGTGGCTGTTTGACCGAGAAGGCAATCGCTATCTTGATGCATTAAGCGGCATTGGTGTTTGTGCACTTGGACATGCAGACCCGGATGTTGCTGAGGCGATATCAGCACAAGCCAAACGTTTATTGCATACATCCAATCTGTATCAGATCGACAACCAACAGGCGCTTGCCGATAAGCTGACAGATATCAGCGGCATGACCAACTGTTTTTTCTCGAACTCTGGCGCGGAAGCCAACGAGGCGGCCATTAAAATCGCCCGTAAATACGGCTATGAAAAAGGCGTTAAAACGCCAACCATTATTACCTTCAATCAGTCATTTCATGGTCGAACGCTGGCAACCTTGACGGCCACTGGCAACAGCGCCATAAAACAAGGCTTTGGCCCCCTACCTGACGGTTTCATCCATCTGGATTACAACAATCCTGAACAGGTAGATGCACTGTCCGATAACCCCAACATTGTTGCGGTTTTTGTCGAGCCCGTACAAGGCGAAGGCGGCCTGAATGTGCCTGATGACACTTATCTTGATGAACTGTATAAAATCTGCCGCAAGAATGGCTGGCTACTGATGCTTGACGAAGTACAAACCGGCAATGGCCGCACAGGCACTTACTTTGCCTATCAGCATCATGACTTTATTCCGGATGTTGTTACTACAGCCAAGGGCTTGGGTAATGGCGTACCAATTGGCGCTTGCCTTGCACATGGCGAAGCTGCAGGTATTCTGGTGCCGGGCACTCATGGCTCAACTTATGGCGGCAACCCGCTTGCAACAGCAGCGGCGCTTACCACCGTAGGAAGAATCTATGACGGCAAGCTCACCGATCACACTGCTCAAATGGGTACGTACTTTCTCGAACAATTCAAAAGCCGTCTGGCAGACAACAATAAAGTTGCCAATATTCGCGGCAAGGGTTTAATGCTTGGCATTGAACTTACTGAAGACTGCACCCAACTGGTTGCTGAAGCGCTCAACAAAGGCGCACTGATTAATGTAACCGCTGGTAAGGTTATCCGTTTACTTCCACCACTTATTATCCAGCAGGAAGAAGCTGACCAACTGGTGGACATCGTCTGCGATCTGATCGCTGGCCTCGGCTGATCGACGAAAGGAACAACAGGTATTGTTATGGCTCTTAGACACTTTTTGACGTTGAACGATTGCACGCCGGAAGAACTCCAGCACATTATTCATCGCGCTATCGAAATGAAAAAGCAGCTGGCAAATATACGCCAGCAACAGCCTTTTAAAGGCTACGTTATGGGCATGTTGTTTGAGAAGTCCTCAACGCGCACCCGTGTATCCTTCGAAGCAGGCATGGCGCAACTCGGTGGTCACGCGATGTTTTTGTCTCCACGGGACACACAACTTGGCCGCGGCGAACCTATTGCTGACAGCTCTATTGTTTTATCGTCAATGCTCGATATCATCATGATCCGCACCTTCGGCCACGAGCGTTTGGTCGAGTTTGCCAAACACTCCAGCGTGCCTGTTATCAACGCGCTGACTGATGGCTACCATCCATGCCAGCTGCTTGCCGACATGCAAACCTATCAAGAACATCGTGGCTCTATCCAAGGTAAAAAAGTCGCTTGGATCGGTGATGGTAACAACATGTGCCAGTCTTACATGTTGGCAGCCGCTCAGTTCGATTTTGAGCTGGCTATCGCCTGCCCTCCGGGCTACGAACCTGACAAAGCACTGCTTGAGGCGCATGCTGATCGTGTGACTGTCACCCACGATGCAGAATATGCAGCCCAAAACGCAGATCTACTGGTGACCGATGTTTGGGCATCCATGGGGCAGGAAGACGAACAAAAAGCCCGTGAAACGGCGTTCGCTAGTTTCCAGATTAACGAAGCGTTAATGGATATCGCCAACGATGGCGCACTCTTCATGCACTGCCTGCCAGCGCACCGCGGAGAAGAAATCAGCGAAAACATGTTAGACCACCCAAGCTCAGTTGCCTGGGACGAAGCGGAAAATCGACTACACGCACAAAAGGCTCTCGTCGAATTCCTGCTGCTGGAAAACGCCAAGGGCTGATGCCCGAGCCCTGACCATGACATCATTGCTATCTATCCAAAACGCGGTTTGTTGCTACGAGCAAACAACCGTGTTGGACGGTGTCAGCATCGAACTGGAAACTGGCCAGCTTTGTGCGCTGCTGGGCCCCAGTGGCTGTGGAAAAACCACACTACTAAGAACAATCGCCGGGTTCCACCCTCTGGCCGAAGGCGCCTTGATTCTGGATGGTAAGGACATTAGCCATCTACAACCGGATCGCCGCGGTATCGGGTTTGTGTTCCAAGATTACGCCCTCTTCCCGCATATGACTATCGCCGACAATATTGCCTTTGGTCTCTCACGCCAAGGGGATTGGCGTGCTCGTGTGCAAGAAATGCTTGCCCTAGTAAACCTGAACGGCTTCGACCACAGATATCCTCACGAACTGTCCGGTGGTCAACAGCAACGTGTTGCATTAGCACGCGCACTGGCGCCAGCACCTAAGCTTTTGCTACTTGATGAACCCTTTTCAAATCTTGATACCGAGCTCAGAAAGTCGCTAAGCCTGAATGTCCGTGACATCCTCAAAAGCACCGGAACAGGCGCTATTCTGGTCACTCACGATCAATCAGAGGCATTCGCGTTTGGTGATGCCGTAGGCATTCTTAATCAAGCACATTTGGAACAATTCAGCACGCCTTACCAGCTTTATCACAAACCCTCGACCCGGTTTGTGGCTCAGTTTGTCGGCCAAGGGACACTCATAAACGCCCAGCTCAATAGCCATCAACAATTCGATACTGAGTTTGGTAGCATTCCGTTTCCTGCAACCACAGAAACACACGCACAAGTGCAGGCAGATCTGATCAGCCAGCCTGTTGAATTACTTTCACGGCCAGATGATTGGCTCATCAAACCTGATAACAAAACCGATAGAGCCTCCGGCACTCCAGTGGCCGTAATCATCACACACAAACAGTTTGCAGGTACGCAGACGCTGTACCACGTCAGGGCCGCCTCTGGAAACAGCCTCAGCATTGCCGTTCCCAGCCATCAAAACCATAATATCGGCGAGACAGTGACCATTGAACCGGCGTTTAAACACATCATCTACTTTCAATAGAATGGGCTAGCACACCAAAACTCAACTTCCCAACGTGTACGACCCACGAAAAACTACATCTTGTGCCAAAGTGGTGCAGATAACACAATATGTCGTATCCGAATCGACGCACAAAGCCCTTAAAAGTCAAACAAAATAATTTCAAAATTTAATCCCAACAGTTATAACCAAGGACTGTTTTTAGGATCCTGATAGCTATCGAAAGTGATAGGTTAGCAGGCACTTACATCCGTAACTTTCACACAATTTATCCACAGATTAGCCCCAGCTTTCCCGCTTGCAGATTATCCCAAAGCGCATTATCTTGTAGCTCAACAGGGAATCACCCCCATATGTAGTGCTTTTTGATTTTCACCCCCACTATCGGATACGTGGGCATGGTCGGAATCAGCATCAGGCTTGTACATAAAAAGCACACTGTAAAACTGGGTGAAATAGCCGAAGTATCATTGGAAGTAGTATTGAGAGCGTGCAGTTGGACTTCGCACAACACACGACAACAGGAGATTCTAGGCCACGGACGACAGTCGCCGAGAGTTCGTGTCCCCACAACAGCAACACTGAAGGGGCACACGACATGCGATTTTTACACCAAAGCATACACGTCTAGTCATCGATGCATGGATTGATCGATGCAAAGGCTCAAAGACACGCAACAACACATCGATAGCTTTGATACGTAAAATCGTAAACAGAGACAGGCAACAAAACTGTTTCGTATTATCGGATACCCAACAAATCACATCACAGTGATTTAACGGCCATATGTCATCCAGACTGCTCAAAATGAGAGATTCTGCATCAGCAGGATCGAACGCCATCGAAGATATGGCCCAATGTTATGAGCGACTGAATACGCCTGGTTACTCAACGTCGACAAATGATGGCATAAATTTGGCATAGCTCTGACTAGACTTCGGATGAGCTCAGAGATAGGTTCTGGCATAAAAATGCAACCCTATATTGATAAGCTACTGGCACACTAACAGAGCCATTTATCAGCGATATATGAGCCGCTAAACAGTGTTCGGCTCATTGTGAATTTCCCTGAATCATCGTGATGCGACACGCTGAACGAAACGACCAGAACAAAAAATTGAACAGCACTTACACAGTCCATTGAATACAACCGTAAGTGCAGAAAGCAGACAGAGTGAACGTTAGACAGTAGCAAGATGACGACATAAGCCATCAACACTACCCAACAACAATCAACCAGAACAACGCAGCAGAACAACCAACGGAAATCAGCATGCAAACCGAACAAACCCCTCCTGCCAAGGAACCTGCAGCTAACGCACCGGCCACCGAGCAGCCAACGGTTAATGTGACCGCCCCTGGCCAAATTCGTGTGATCAAGCGCAACGGTACTGTGGTTCAGTACAATAATGAAAAAATCAGTATCGCTATCACCCGAGCCTTCTTGGCTGTTGAAGGTGGTGCTGCTGCTGCTTCCGCACGTATCCGTGAAACTGTAACAAAGCTGACTGACCAGGTTTCTGCAACCTTCAGTCGCCGCATGCCTTCTGGTGGCACAATTCATATTGAAGATATTCAGGATCAAGTCGAACTGGCATTAATGCGCAGCGGCGAACACAAAATCGCTCAATCCTATGTTCTCTATCGTGCCGAGCATGCCCGCCAACGTGCCGAAGACAACATCGACGATATCAACGCTGAAGGGCCGGATATCAATATTGTTCTGGAAAACGGCGAAACACAAAAACTAGATATCAAACGCTTTAAACGTGTTGTAAAAGAAGCTTGTGCAGACCTGGATTACGTTAACTCGAAAACCATCGTCGAACAGGCCCTGAAAAACCTATATGACGGTGTTTCCATTGATGATCTAAGTACGTCATTAGTAATGACTGCTCGCACCATGATCGAAGAAGAGCCTAACTACACCTATGTAACAGCTCGCCTGTTGCTCGATAGCTTGCGTCGTGAAGCCCTGTCATTCCTCGATGTTGCCGACAGCGCTACCCATACCGATATGTCGACACTCTATGCCAAAGCATTGCCTGCTTATATTGAGAAAGGCATAGAACTAGAGCTGATTGCCCCCCAATTAAGAGAATTTGATCTTGAACGTCTAGGCGCAGCACTAAAGCCTGAGTGCGATCTGCAATTTACCTACTTGGGCTTACAGACACTGTACGACCGCTACTTCATTCACTGGCGTGAAACCCGTTTTGAATTACCGCAGATCTTCTTTATGCGTGTAGCGATGGGCTTGTCTGTTCAAGAAGACGACAAAAACGCACGTGCTATCGAGTTTTACGAATTACTCAGCTCGTTCGATTACATGAGCTCTACACCAACACTTTTCAATGCTGGCACACTACGTCCGCAGCTCTCGTCATGCTACCTGACTACCGTGCCTGATGATTTGCACGGCATTTATGGTGCGATGCAAGACAATGCCATGCTCTCTAAATGGGCTGGCGGCCTGGGTAACGACTGGACTCCGGTTCGTGCATTGGGTGCACATATCAAGGGCACCAACGGAAAATCACAGGGCATCGTCCCCTTCTTGAAGGTAGTGAATGACACTGCTGTTGCCGTTAACCAAGGTGGCAAGCGCAAAGGGGCGGTTTGCGCCTACCTCGAAAGCTGGCATCTGGATATCGAAGAATTTCTGGATCTGCGCAAAAATACCGGTGATGACCGTCGCCGTACACACGACATGAACACAGCCAACTGGATTCCGGATCTGTTCATGAAACGCGTGTTTGAAGAAAAAGAGTGGACCTTATTCTCGCCGAATGACGTTCCTGACCTGCATGATCTTTACGGTAAAGCCTTCGAAGATCGCTATGAAGAATACGAAATGATGGCCGCCAACGGCGACATCAAACTGTTCAAGAAAATCCCAGCACAAGATCTATGGCGTAAAATGCTTGGCATGCTGTTCGAAACCGGACACCCTTGGATCACATTCAAAGACGTGTGTAACCTGCGCTCTCCACAACAGCATGTTGGCGTTGTTCATTCCTCCAACCTGTGTACCGAGATCACACTGAACACCAGTGCCGACGAAATTGCGGTTTGTAACCTTGGCTCAGTTAACTTGGCCCAGCACGTTGAAGACGGCGCATTAAATGCCGACAAACTGAAGAAAACCGTTACAACAGCAATCCGTATGCTGGATAACGTCATCGACATTAATTACTACGCGGTTCCTCAGGCAAAAACGTCCAATATGCGTCATCGTCCTATTGGTCTTGGCCTGATGGGCTTCCAGGATGCTCTCTATAAAATGGCTCTGTCCTACGGTTCTGATGCAGCAGTACAATTTGCTGATGAATCCATGGAAATGATTTCCTACCACGCCATCAATGCCTCGTCAGACTTGGCGGCTGAGCGCGGTGCTTATGAAACGTACGACGGCTCATTGTGGTCTCAGGGCGTTCTACCTATCGATTCGATTCAACTGCTGATTGAGAATCGCGGTAAGAACTTCATCGATCAAGATACCTCTGAGAAACTTGACTGGGCGCCTGTTCGCGAGAAAGTCGCGAAAGTCGGTATGCGTAACTCTAACGTGATGGCCATCGCGCCAACGGCGACCATTGCCAACATCACCGGCGTGTCGCAATCCATCGAACCGNCGTATCAAAACCTGTACGTGAAATCCAACCTGTCGGGCGAGTTCACCGTCGTAAACCCATACCTGGTTCGCGACCTTAAAGCTCAAGGCCTGTGGGATAACGTCATGATTCACGATCTCAAGTACTTCGAAGGTAGCGTTCAATCAATCGACCGCATCCCTGAAGAAATCAAAGCACGTTACGCTACTGCATTTGAACTTGAGCCTCGCTGGATTGTGGATGCAGCGTCTCGCCGTCAAAAATGGCTAGATCAGGCACAATCACTAAATCTTTACATCAACGGTGCGAATGGTAAAAAGCTCGACATCACTTACCGCATGGCTTGGTTCCGTGGATTAAAAACCACCTACTACTTGCGCGCATTAGCAGCGACCTCGACAGAGAAGTCGACTGTTAACACCAGCTCTCTCAACGCAGTTAGCGCAGCACCGACCGCACAAGCTGCAACACAAGCTGAAGAAGCTGCAGGACCAGCACCCGTGCCACAAGCATGTTCACTGGACGATCCCGATTGCGAAGCTTGCCAGTAAACTAGCTTGTTAAATCGTCTTTCTCCGCATCACAGATGCGCCCTACTCTGAAACAATACGAAGTGAAGGGAAAAGAGAGAAAGACGAATACATAAAATACCGCCGGCATCTCGAAAGGACGCCGGCAAAACCAATAACACAGATCTAACAGATAACGGCCACGGCATCATCATGCTAACCGCAGTCAGCACTCTACCTGATGACGCGAAAGCACGCCGGATAGCAGTTAGATCGGTAGCGTTAACAAACGTAGTACACGACAACCAAAGGTAACTGCCATGTTAAGTTGGGAAGACTATAACGAAACGGAAGAAGCACCAAAAGCCGCCAAGAAGGCAGCATCTGAGCCAGCTGCACCAGCGAACGAAGCTAACCCTGCACCGGCAGAAGCACCACAGCCTGTATCTGCTGCGGCAACTGTCACTAAAGAGCCACAAGCAGCAGAGCCAAAGGCAGAGTACTCTGTCGAAGCCACTCCATCGATGGCAACAGCCAAAGCGGCTATCGATCGCTTGGATGTCGCCCCTGGTTTAGAAGAACTGGAGATGGGTGCTCAACGTGTTCAGGTTGACCAAAAAGCCATGATCAACTGTCGTGCTGATCTCAACCAGTTAGTGCCATTCAAGTACGATTGGGCTTGGCAGAAATATCTGGATGGCTGTGCCAACCATTGGATGCCTCAAGAAGTTAACATGACAGCAGACGTCGCCCTATGGAAAGCCAAAGAAGGCCTGACAGAAGACGAACGTTGCATTGTTATGCGCGGTCTCGGCTACTTCTCAACCGCAGATTCTTTAGTTGCAAACAACCTAGTATTAGCGATTTATCGCCTCATTACTAACCCGGAATGCCGTCAGTACATTCTGCGTCAGGCGTTCGAAGAAGCCATTCATACCCATGCTTATCAGTACTGCGTCGAGTCACTGGGCATGGACGAAGGTGAAGTCTTCAACATGTACCGCGAGGTCCCATCTATAGCGGGCAAAGCGGCCTGGAGCCTCAAGCACACCCAATCGCTATCAGACCCAACGTTCAACACCGGTACTCCTGAAGATGATCAAGAATTGCTGCGTAACCTGATTGCCTTCTACGTCGTCACCGAAGGCATCTTTTTCTATTGTGGCTTCACACAGATTCTGTCGATGGGCCGCCGCAATAAAATGACTGGAGTTGCTGAACAGTTCCAATACATTCTACGTGACGAATCCATGCACCTGAACTTTGGCATCGATATCATTAACCAGATCAAATTGGAAAACCCAACGCTGTGGACCGAAGCGTTTCAACAAGAAGTTATTCAAATGGTTCTTGAAGGCACTGAATTGGAAATCCGCTTTGCCCAAGAAAGCATGCCACGCGGCGTACTGGGTATGAATTCAGCGATGATGGAAGAGTACCTGCACTTCATCGCAAACCGTCGCCTAGTACAGATCGGCTTGCCAGAGCAGTTCCCGGGCGCGAAGAACCCATTCCCATGGATGAGTGAGATTATGGATCTGCGCAAAGAAAAGAACTTCTTTGAAACGCGTGTTATCGAATACCAAACAGGTGGCGCACTAAATTGGTAAATCGACTGTGAGTGTTTGCGCTAAACCGCAAACATAACAAAATGCTAAAAGGCCGCTGATGTTGATGCATCAGCGGCCTTTTTTGATTCCTCACGGCCAATCTTTCTCGCTTAACGCTTCTCCTCCACGCCTTTGTATCACAGCCCCCGTATTTACCGTCTCCACGATATAGAAAGCACCCACACTCAAAGGCTGCGCCCCTTCCACACTAGCCAACGCCAAAAACGCCTTATTCAAGGCATAAAAAAACCGACAATGATTGTCGGTTTCAACATAGAGAGTCAGCATCTAAAGATTCAGGAGGCGAACACATACCGATGAGCAACAGCCCATCGTGCATGCTGAATGTATGCCGTGCCTACTATAGGTTTTTCGACGAATCAGATACCCGAATATCAAAATGACGGCGTACTTTTAAATCGCCATCCGTCGCCATGATAATCACCTCATGATGACCAACGTCAGACGCTTCAGGTTGCCATTCGAGCTGATTTTTTTCATTCAATTGCATCCCATCTGGGCCGTGAATTAGCTTAAAGCGAACAACCTCACCATCAACATCTGAAGCAAACAAGCGCTGCACAAAATCGTCACCAACGCGCAATTGCTGATCCGCTATCGGCTTTATGCTGGGCTCTCTATTGGTATCGATCACTTCGATGCTATATGTCTGCCTCACTGCATCAAGTCCATCACTCACAGAGATAATCACCCCGTGTGAATTCGCCTGTCCAAAGCCCGGCGTCCAGCGCAACTCATCGCCATTCAGCGTCATACCCTTCGGGCCAGCGAGCAAGGTATAACTCAGTTTTTCCCCATCTGCATCAGTCGCCGACAATGGATAGGTGTATGACAAACTCTCATAAGTTTGCACGGACGGCTCCGACGTAAACACAGGCAGACGATTGACGTTTTCCACAACCAATGTCTGCTCCAGTGGCGTCTCTAAATCGCCATCACTGGCTATCAATAACAACGAATACTCACCCGCCGCCGAGAAAGAAATTGTCCAGCTCAACACTCCGTCTCTTAATAACATACCCTTAGGTGATTTTTTCAATTTCAGCTTCAATGGATCACCATCCGGATCAACAACTGAAACCGTATGTTGAAACTCAGAATTTTCTGACAGAGTGGTTTCTGGCTGCTGCTGAAATTCCGGTGCGCGGTTGGTATTCGCAACTACTACATCGAAAACTTGCTCTACACTGGCCTCACCATCAGAGATGCGCAACGTCACTGGATGTTTACCCGCCTGTTCAAATGACGGAGTCCATTCCAACGCGGATTCCTGAGTCAAGTACATGCCTTCCGGCCCATTCACCAAGCTGACATCCAAATCACTTTCTAAGGCCGATGCGCCCGCCAAACCCGTTGAGTCCAAATCAGACGCCTGCAACTGATACACATAAAGATCATTTTCTTTCGCCCGACGTAACGGTTGGCTGTCAAATGTTGGGTTACGGTTGGTGTTAGCCACATCAATGGTAAACGGCACCTCAACGATATCTTCGCCATCGGTTAGCGAAACCAATACATCGTAACTGCCTTCTTGCGTATATTCAGGCGTGAATACTAAAGCGCCGTTCTTCAATGCCATACCTTGCGGTCCGGATATCAAACGCGCTTCAATTTTCTGATTATCCGCATCTGCAAGTTTCAACGGTGCGTGCCAGTTGTCGCCTTCCGCCAGTTGACGCTTCTCAGCACTGAAAAGTGTCATTTCTGGCAATCGATTTGTGTTAGTAACAGGAACATTCCAACGTTGTTGTGTCGTATCCTGCCCGTCACTGACTTCCAGTAACACAAGATGTTCGCCAGCTTGATCGTATCCTGGTGTCCACTCAAGTACGGAACCATTTAGCACCATGCCCTTAGGTGCTTCTCTCAGAGACACAGACACTTCATCACCATCGGCGTCCGAGATATCAACAACATGGGTGTAATCTTGATTTTCAAACGCAGTAACCAGTGGCTCACCATTAAATACCGGCGCACGGTTGGTATTTTTCACGGTTAACGTCAGGTTCAACGCCACGTCTTCTTCGCCATCCGAGGCAACTAAAGACAACGGATACTCTCCAGCTTGCTCATAGCCTGGTGTAAATGAGATCTGGCCAGCCTCAGTTAGCATAAAGCCTTCAGGCGCATCTACCACTCTGAAGGAAACGGGCTGTTGATCAGGATCTGTCGCTTCGAGAGTGACATTTAATGCCTGTGCCTCATTGACGACTGGCAATGCTGTTGTTTTCCATGCCACCGGGCGATTGGTATTTTCCACCTGTAACATGAACGTTTGCTGCACAGAAGCATCTGGAGATTGTGCGGCAGAACGCCCTTTCTCCGAAACTTCAACCGTAACGGTATGATCTCCGGCATCCACAAAGCCTGGCAGCCAAGTGATATTGCCGTCTTTTAACTTCATTCCTTTTGGCGCATCCAGTAGACGTACCGATAATTCGTCACCATCCGGATCTTCAAACGCAAGAGCGTAGTCCCACGCCTGATTTTCTGCCGCCAACACAACAGGGTCTGACGAAATATGAGGCTGTCGGTTTGTATTTGCCACCGTCAACGGTAACTCTATCGCCACAGGCGATTCCAAATCAGCCACTTGCAGATGAATCGTGTACTTACCCGCAGCATCGTAATCGGGTAGCCAAACTAGTTTATCGTCAACCAGCTGCATCCCTGCAGGCCCATCCACTAGGGTATAGGTCAGCGGCTCACCGTCAGCATCGTTAGCCGCTATCTGTATTTGCCAATCACTATCCTCACTCGCGGCTGGCAGTGACTGCGTTTGCCAAATAGGCGCACGGTTAATATTCAGCACATCCAGCTCTAAAACCTGGCTATCTTCTAACTCACCGTCAGATACCGCAACTTCTATTGAATGCAATCCACCGGCATCGAAATCTGGAGACCAACGAACACGCCCCTTGTTATCGATAGACATTCCCTCTGGCGCAGAGGTTAGCGTCCAGGTCAGTGTATCGTTATCAATATCTGTGGCTTCGAAATCCATCGCCCAATCACGATTCTCAACTGCTTGCGGCAGTGATACATGGCCCATTTCCGGCCCTCGGTTGGTGTTACTAACGTTAACGGCCACATCGAATTCAACTGCATCTTCGCCATCTGTAACAGAGACAACAATTTTGTGGTCACCGGCCTGATGATAATCCAGCGGCCAAACCAACTCGTTAAACTCATTCAGCGCCATACCTTTCGCCCCCGACACTAACGAATAAGACAAGCCTTGCCCATCCGCATCTTGCGCCTGCAGTGGTAACGTTAGAGTGTCGCCTTCAGCCGCCGTTGCCGACGCCGTTGTTTGCCATTCCGGCGCTCTATTTACGTTCTGAATCGACAAAACCATGCTCTGCGATTGCACATTCACACCATCGGTTACTTCCAGCACTAGCCAGTGTTCACCGGCAGCATCAAAACCCGGATTAAATGTTAGCTCACCGTCATCGGATACCGCTAAACCCGCTGGGCCACTACCCAAGCGATAGATCACTTTATCGCCATCGGGGTCTTGTGCGACCAAACGTGTCGAGTAAGCGGCATCTTCTTTGCCATCAGGAAGTGATGAAGTCATCCATTTGGGCGCTTGATTGGTATTGGTTACCTGAATATCCCATTCACGCCGGGCACTCAAATCACCATCAGATACTGAGGCAACCACCGTATGGGCACCTGCTGCGTCATAATCCGGTACCCAATCAAAATCACCGCCTTTAGACAGTTTCATCCCGTCGGGTCCGGCTAACAGCGTGAAAACCAACGTATCGCCATCAGGGTCGCTACCCTCTAACGATGCAACATAATCCTGCCCTTCTTTCGCACCAGACAACCCCATTGTCGTGATTTCAGGGCCACGATTGACGTTGTCTACCACCAGGCTAATCGTTTGTTCGACTTTGTCGCTGCCGTCGTGGGCAATCGCCGTAAACGTGTATGTACCTGCGTCGTCAATGCCTGGCGACCAGCTAATGGTGTTACCCTGCAATGTCATGCCTGCAGGCTCATTAGCAAGGTCATAATGAATAGTGTCGTTATCTGCATCACTGATGACCATGGCGTAGGTGTAGATCTCGCCTTCAGTTACAACTTTCGAACTACGACTGGTAAACGCTGGCTTACGATTGAAGTTTTCAACCGCCAACACTAAGGTTTCTGTACGTGTACTTTGGCCGTCGGATAATTCAACAACAATGTCGTGTCGACCCGCAGCATCAAAACCGGCTTCGAACTGAAGTGTTCCCGTTCGCGTCAACGTCATCCCCTTAGGGCCACTCAACAAACGAAATGAAATGGTATCTTGCTCAGCATCAGAGGCGCTAAGCTTTTCAGATAAATAGCCGCCTTCGATTAAACGCGGCAAAGAACGACTGTCAAGGCGAGGAGCCTGGTTACCAACCGCGCGGGTTTGAGCCGCCGCAGGTGCAGAAGCCCCTAAAGCAATGCTAATTGCAACCGCCAGCGATGAAAAACGGTAACCGGATGGGCGAGCGAATAGAGCTTTTGCGGAACGCGCAAACAAGTGCTGATTCATCAGTAGATATCTTCGGTTTTAGTTATTATTACAGTCAACGAGTTGTCGCGAAAAAATCGCTGCATTGGTACTCAAAAAACACACACAAAATAACATCGCCAATTTATCAGGAAGCCGTGTTTTTGTCTATTCACGAGCGTCGCCGATTAACAACCGTTTAACTGTTGCGACTTGGCTCCGTGTGTTACTTTCAATGGACTGAACGTACCGTTTTCTCCCCCGCCTTTAAACGGCCAAAGGACCCAACTATGTCTGAACTCATCGACAAGTGTTTTTCACCGGCAAAGATCAACTCGCTGGAACTGCGTAACCGCGTAATTAAAGCGGCCACATTCGAGGGAAAAACTCCCGACGCCGTTCCCACAGAACGCCTGATTGACTTTCATATGGGTATTGCCGAAGGCGGCACCGCCATGACAACACTGGCTTACTGCGGTGCCGAAGCTGACGGACGACTAGCAGCCAACATGATGTATATGGGCGAGTATATTCGTGATCCTCTCACTAGCATGATTCAACGCATCCAATCGACCGGCTGCAAAGTATCCGGGCAGTTAGCCCATTGTGGTGGGTTTTCCAAAAACAAAGAACTCACCAAACGCCGCCCTAAAGGGCCATCCTTCACATTGAATATGCTGGGTGCACCTTATGGTATGTTTTTCGCCGGCGGAATGAACGCCGCAGACATGGAAGACTTTGTCAGCGCCTATGCCGAAGCCGCCACCTTCATGAAATCGGTCGGGTTCGACTGCATTGAGCTGCATTTTGGCCACGGTTATGGTTTAAGCCAATTTATCAGCCCGCTAACCAATCGCCGAAAGGATGAATACGGCGGCTCACTGACCAACCGTATGCGCATGCCGTTACGTGTACTCGACGCCGTGCGCAGGGCCGTAGGCGATGACTTTCCTATTATCGGCAAAATCAGCCTGACTGACGGCGTACGCGGTGGCATCAATTATGACGATGCCGTTGAAATCGCATCCATGCTTGATAAAGCAGGCATCGACGGCATAGTCACTTCAGGCGGCACCAGCTCATTTAACCCAATGCTGATGTTTCGCGGCGACAATATGTCCAAAACCATGCTGGAGTACGAAAAAAACCCAATGATGCGCTTGGTTCTGCGGGCACTTGGCAATAGCTTCTTCCGCAACTATCCCTATGAAGAGACTTACTTTCTGGAACAAGCCAAACGTGTTCGAGATAAAGTCGACACCAATGTTATTTACATTGGCGGAGTTAGCACGAATGAAAGCATTGAAAAAGTGATGGGTGCAGGATTCGACTTTATTCAGCTCGGCCGCACATTGATTGCGGACCCAAGTTTTGTCAAAAATGCCAGTGCTGATCTAAATTACAAAAATCCATGCACGCACTGTAATCAGTGTGTCGGCTTGATCGACTCGCCGGAGGGCACACACTGCGTGCTACCCAGCGCAATGCCAGGCACATTAAAAACAGGTTAACAACCGCCAAAAATACTGGAAACCACTATGACAAGGGTCATTGACACCGAACGTAAACCGGCTGAAAAAACCGTCTCATTGGTTTTAGGCAGTGGCGGTGCCCGTGGCTTGGCCCATATCGGGGTTATCCAGTGTCTGCATGAAATGGGCTACATCATCGGATCAGTCTCCGGTAGCTCGATTGGCAGTGTAATCGGTGGGGTTTACGCGGCCGGAAAATTGAAAGATTTCGAATTGTGGATGCGCAAGATGTCACGCAGTGAAATCCTCTCTATGATGGATTTCACTTGGCAGAAAGGCGGCCTTGTTAAAGGTGATAAGGTCATTAATGCCATGATCGAAATGGTCGGGGATATTCACATCGAAGATCTTGCCATTCCCTACACAGCCGTGGCCGCCGATATTGAAAATCATAAAGAAGTTTGGTTTCAACGCGGCCCGCTGTTCGAAGCAATTCGTGCATCGGTTTCATTACCCTTATTGATGACCCCCCAAATTATCAATGATCGTATCCTGATCGATGGTGGTGTGTTGAATCCCGTTCCTATCGCGCCAACCTTTGGCGATCACACGGATATCAAACTGGCAGTCAACTTGGCCGGGCATTCAGATTTACGCCAGGAACGCGCCCAAATTGAACAACGTAGCCATGAAAACCTCGATAACAAAGATTCAAACCCTATCACCCAGCTGCTAGAACGCTTTCAAAAACCTTCTGAACAGAAACACAAATTCGAAGACTGGGGCGTTACCGATGTGACCAACCAAGCCTTTGATGCGATGCAAACCAGCATTGCGCGCCAAAAACTGGCAGCCTACCCACCCGACATCACAATTGAAATCCCACGTAACATTGCCAAAATTATGGAGTTCGATCGAGCGAATGAACTGATCGAATATGGCTACATGCGTGCGCATGAAACACTCGATAACTATATCTTGACCTGACATTCACTTCTCGAATATACCCATAAAAACTGACTTGGTACGCTGGATCTGATGCATATTGATCTGTGAACTATTCGACAATGAGGAGGATTTACACAACACCCCATGAACTTGTACGACCTCTTAGCTATCTATAATAACTCAGCTGTCCACTTTAGTGATCTCAACGCAAACCCGCCGTTTGCAGCGATAGTAATATGGAAACACTAGCGTCACCCAGCATGGTCAATTACAGCGCAAACAAGTTGATCGAGCTCTATTTCGATCGCTGGTATCGCGAACCCATCGACTATCGCATCCGCAAGCTCAGCCGTGTTATCGCCAAGATTCTCAAAAAACGCAATATCCCCCCTCCCGAGCTAAAAGTGGATAAAACCCTTCATCCCTGCATGGAAGCCTGCGCAGATTTCGAATGGTACATAAGAGTCAACGAGCAGTTATTTATGGCGACCAACAAGCCAGACTTATGGATCATATTCATGACCGCCGTGTACCATGAGATGCGTCATATCGAACAGTTTTGGTTGTTTCTGTTAGCCATTGTCAATAATACAGCTCCCCTTCCGAGCAAGAAGGGCTCAAACGCGATTATTCAAACACCGCAATCACCCGAAGGCACTTTTACGCCCAACGACACGCTTGTCCAGAAAGAAAAACTTTTAACGCAAGAAGGGTTTCCAGCCTGGGTGATAAATATGGCGAAGGCGTCAGAATACGATATTACAGCCCAACAAGCTGGCCTTTGGATGGCACGCTTTATGAGTGACACTGCGTTCGGCCGCTCGATCAAAGAATACAACTTCCGAGTTGGCATACCCAACAGGGGTCGCTCTCCCAAATCCACCGTTCCAGAACAAGAATGGCGCGAACGACGCCAATACCAATCTGCGTGTCACTACAAAAGCCAAATAGACGAATCGGATGCGTTTCAAACAGGGCTAAAAATGCAAAATGCACTGACGGGTATGCTTGCGCATGAAATCCACGGTGGCATCAGTATTCCTCCATGTATAACACCAAAAGAGACAGAAGATCCCACAGAATCCATACTCTGCGATCTTGCTCGCCTTTTTGATGACAGCGAACACGAAATTCAGTAACTCCTTACCTTAAAAATCGCTTTAAGCCCCCCTCGCCATAACCAGCCTAGCCGCAACTGCTTTCGACACATTAACGTCCCAAACTGAAACGCTTATGCTAGAGCCTTATTAAAAACTGTGCGATCATAGCCAGCTGACATCAAACAATAATAAAAAGCGGCCGCTGATGTCTTACGGAAGGAAACGCGTCTAGTGAGTACCCCAAAGCCTGAAGGCAAGCACATAGTGTGCGATCCTCGCCTCACGTTAAGTGGCACCAGTTTTAAGGGTTAAGCAAAAAACGCAATTAACCGCGTAGTCCGTTTAAACAGCCGAACCAGCAGCCGAAAAATATCTATCGCTTTATGACCATTGTATCTCTGATTGCCCAACTTGCAGAACAAGACATCCGCCTCTGGCTAGAAGATGGCCAACTGCGCTACAGCGCCCCTGAAGGTGCCATGACGCCGGATATAATTGGCCAGATTCGCAGCCAAAAAGACGCCATTATGCGTTTTCTAGCGCAATCGGATGCCAGCGGTGCTAATAGCATCGACAAACTGGATTACCAAACCGGCGACTTACTGCCCGTATCTGCCGCCCAACAACGCTTGTGGTTTTTACAACAACTCGAGCCGCAGAACACCGCCTATCATATTCATGCCGCGTTAAAACTCACTGGCCAATTACATGCAGAGCTGCTCAGTAAAGCCTGCGCTGAAGTCGCTGGCCGTCATGAAATTTTGCGTACCGCATACCAAGCGGATACCCGTAATAATGGTCAGGTACAGCAACAAGTTGTGCCTTATCACCATCGTCCGATTGAGGTCATCAGCAGCACCGAAGCAAGCTTAATCAACGATCTTGATCACGAACGCTGCCGTTCATTCGATCTGGTCGCCGGCGATGTCTTCCGTGTCGTTCTGCTGCGCCTTGCTGACGACCAGCATGTATTCTGCTTTACCATCCATCATATTGCTGCAGATGGTTGGTCACTGGGTATCTTCGTCAATGAATTAATCACCTGTTATGAAGCCTTGCAAGCGGACATGCCTGCGCCCTTGCCAGTACTCGAACGTCAATATGCAGACTATGCCGCGTGGCTCAATACGGATGCCCAACAGCAGGCACAGACAAAACAACTCGAATACTGGCAATCAACATTACAGGGCGTACCTAACCTAGCCTTACCGTTGGATCATGCACGATCACTGGAGCAAGGCAACGAGGCGCGCTACGTTGACGCAGTAATTGATCCAACAACACTCGATGCCTTACAGGCACTAGCGAAGTCGCACGATGCGACCCTGTTTATGGTGTTGATGACTGCCTATGCCAGCCTGCTAAAACGCTACTGCCAACAAAACGATTTTTGTATCGGCACCCCCATCGCCGGCCGTAACGCTCAACAGCTTGAACCCTTGATTGGCTGTTTTGTGAATGTGTTAGCCATGCGTTTTGAATTGGATGACGCATCTACTTTCGCAGAAGCCCTAGCGCAGCACAAAGCGCAGAGCACCGCTGCGTTTGCGCATCAGGACGTACCTTTCGAACAAATTGTGAATACACTGGTAAAAACCCGTGATCTGACCATTACGCCACTATTCCAAACGATGTTATCCCTACAAAGTGCCGAATTTGCCAATACCCGCGAACTCAGCAACTTCAGTATCAGCCCGATTGAGCAAAACAGCGCAGCCGCTCAGTTTGACCTAAAGCTCACCGCCAATGAAATCAACAAAGGTATGAGCCTACGTTTTGAATACAAAACTGCGTTGTTTAATGCCGCAACGGTTGAACAAATGGCGCTGCACTTTAGTGCATTACTTAAAGCAATTATTGCCAACCCGGAACAGCGCATCGACGATATCGCTCTGATGCAAGATACCGATGTCACCGCGGCCCTAGCACTTGATACCTTTAACGCCACAACCACAGAACTACCACCTCACCGATTAATACATCAGGCGATCGAACAACAAGCTGCGAAAACACCTTCAGCAATGGCCGTCAGCTGCGATCAATACACACTGACGTATCAGGCGCTCAACCAACAAGCCAATCAACTTGCCCATTATTTGCAACAACAAGGCGTAACGCCCAATAGCGCCGTTGGCATCTGCCTGCAACGCAGCAGCCAAATGACCGTTGCCCTGCTGGCCGTTTTGAAAGCCGGTGCGGCGTATGTTCCGATGGATCCGGGGTTTCCCGCAGAACGCTTGGCGTTTATGACGCAAGAGCTTCAACAAGCCGCGGGGATGAGCGTATTGCTCACAGATAAGCTCAACGCGGCATCGATCACCGCCGCAGGCATCGCTACACAACCGGGATTACAGATATGCCTGCTGGATCAACTCGAGCTCGAAACCCTCACTACTGATAACCTTGCATTGGCGCACCCACAAGCGAACGACAGCTTGTTTAATATTATCTACACCTCTGGCTCTACCGGCACGCCCAAAGGTGTAATGGTGCCCCATGAAGGCATCTTCAATCGCTTGCATTGGATGCAAAAAACCTACCCGCTAACGGCCGACGACAAGGTTCTGCAAAAAACACCTTATAGCTTCGACGTCTCCGTATGGGAGTTTTTCTGGCCTCTAATGAACGGCGCCAGCTGCCATTTTGCCCAACCAGAAGAACACAAAGACCCGCAAGCAATTGCTCACCGCATCCAACAGCACGGTATCACCACCTGCCATTTTGTGCCCTCAATGCTGGGCGCGTTTTTAACACACAGTGATGCTGCAGCTTGCAACAGCCTGAAGCAGGTCTTTTGTTCTGGCGAAGCGTTGCAATTGGATCATGAAAGTAGCTTCTTCCATTGTTTGCCTAAGGCCAAATTACATAATTTATACGGCCCCACAGAAGCCTCTGTCGATGTTTCCTATTACCCTTGCTCCACACACAATAACCGCGCTAGTGTGCCGATTGGCAAACCCGTCGATAACATCCAACTACATATATTGGATAAAAACCTGCGCCCGATGCCACAAGGCTTAGCGGGTGAATTGTGCATTGGCGGCATTGGGCTTGCCCAAGGTTACTTAGCGCGAGAAACACTAACAGCCAACGCTTTTGTTAAAAACCCCTACCATTCGCAAGGGCATCCAAGTGAAAGGCTTTATCGCACTGGCGACTTAGTTCGCCAGGATGATGACGGAAACCTGATCTATTTAGGCCGTATTGACCATCAAGTAAAGATTCGCGGCAACCGTATTGAGCTCGGCGATATCGAAGCCACTATCGCACGCTGCGATGGCGTGCGCGAGGCAGTTGTTTGTGCTCGTGGTAACGGTGCTGATCAACAATTGGTTGGCTATCTACTTACCGATACAGGTGCTGACGTCGATACAGTGACCGTTAGCCATACACTGCAACAACAACTACCTGCTTATATGCAGCCGGCAGCTCTGATTGTTATGGATACCTGGCCGCTAAGCCCTAACGGAAAAATTAACCGTAACAAGCTACCGGATCCTGATTGGCAGGCTCTCAATCAAACACCGTTTGTTGCCCCAACAACCGACACCGAAATCCGGTTAGCCGACATCTGGTCTGAAGTCCTTGAAATCGACCAAGTGGGCATCAATGACAGCTTCTTCGCGCTCGGTGGCCACTCACTTACCGCAACGGCAGCCATTGCTAAAGCACAAAAAGCCTTTGGCGTAGAGATTCCGTTGAAGGATATTTTCCAGAGCCCAACGATCAACGCCATCGCCGCACAAATCGACAATGCACTGGTCGAGCAATCTGTTTTCACTGCGACAGAAGCCACCGATGACGACGATGATGATCTGGAAAGCTTCGTGCTTTAACCCTTAATTTCAACCCGATGAATTGGCGACGGAAACCTGCCTGACTATGCAGATTGTTGATCTGATCAACCAACTCAATGCCCGGGATATACGGCTTTGGGTCGAGCAAGACCAACTGAGGTTCAATGCACCGAAAGGCGCATTAACGGACACGTTATTGGCCTACTTACGCGCCCATAAAACCGACTTGGTCGAGTTTCTGCAATCCGCGCAAGCCGCTAATCAGCAGCGTATCGAATTGCCGACAGTTGACTATTCAACACCGCAACCGTTGTCGTATCCACAAGCCAGAATCTGGTTAATCGACACCCTGACCCCGAACAACCCTGCCCTGCATCTACAAAGCTTTTTCGAGATGCGCGGTGCGCTAGACGCTCAGGCGCTGGAAGATACCCTAAACACCATTATCGATCGACACGGTATTTTGCGCAGCGCCTACATCAACACCACTGAGGGTATTCGTCAGAAAATTATCGATAACCCAGGCCTTAAGTTATCACGGGTTAATGTGGATGCTAACATCACCGATGCCGAAACACTGATCCAACACCTGAACAAAAATAACGGTGAAGGTAAGCCCCTTAAAACTGACGAGCCCACCTTTAATCTTGAGAATGGTGAAGTATGCTGGGCACGTCTCTTTTGCTTATCCAATAACCACTACCTGCTGCAGTGTTGTATTCACCATATCGCTACTGACGGTTGGTCAATGCCACTGATTGCGACCGAAATCGCAGGGCTTTATCCGATCATCGCTGAACACACACGTACCCAAGCAAACGGCCAAACGCACGAAGAAAAGCAAACATTAATAGCTGAAGCAGCACTGCGCGTTTTACCACCACTTTCGCACCAGTATGCCGATTTCGCCCACTGGCAACATGCTCAGCCAGCAGACAAAAGTGCGTTAAGTTTCTGGCATCAAGCTCTTGAAGGAACCAGCAACCTCGCACTGCCGCCGATGTCAGCCCGTGCACCAAGCAATCACAATCACAACAACAACATCGCCGCGGGCCAGAGTCTGCTGGTTAGTATCGATGCAACACGCACCAAGGCGTTAAACCAGCTAGCGCAACAACAAGGAGCAACCCTGTTCATGGTGCTCAAGGCACTATTTAGCACGCTGCTCTATCGTACATGCCAGCAAACGCGTTTTTGCATAGGTACTCCGGTTGCAGGCCGAGCCGCGTCGCAGTTGGAGCCCATGGTCGGTTGTTTTATCAATTTACTTCCTCTGGTTGCCCAGAATGCACCCAACCAAACCTTTAATGCGTTGTTAGAGCAGACAAAAAATCACTGCCAGCAAGCGCTAGCGCATCAACAACTAAGCTTTGAAGCATTAGTACAATCGTTACAACGGCCACCATCAACCGATACCACACCGATATTCCAAGCGTTATTTGCGTTGCAGAACGTGCCTTTTGACCAAGCAACACAGCTACCCGGCCTCCGTATCAATGCCCTCGAAGCACCAGTAACTGGCGCGCTCTATGACTTAAGCCTACTCGCCAACGAGTGGCAAGACAGCATTCAACTGTCGTTCAATTACAAAACAGCGCGCATCAGCCAGCCCGTGATGCAGCGATGGGCAGACGCCTTTATGCGCTTGCTCGATCAAGTTTTAGCAAACCCGCATTGTCAGATCGACCACCTTCGCCTGCTCAGCAACGATGAACAAACCTGGCAATTGACCCCGGCCGAGACCCATTTTAATGCACCACGACACACTCGCTGGCAAGGGCAAAGCTTGGCGGGTTTATTCATCGATCGATGCCACAAAACACCTGATGCCATCGCCTTGCAAACGGATACAACAACAATAACCTATGCTGAACTTGATCGGCGCTCCGCTACACTGGCTCAGAATTTACGACAAGCTTTAGATGCGTTGCCGTCAGATAAACAACTGGCGAAACAGCCTCGCTTGGCAATACGCCTCAAGCGCAGTGAATGGCTAGTAACCACGATTTTGGCTTGCAGTCGCGTCGGTATTTGCTATGTGCCATTTGAAGCCAGTTACCCCACTGCCAGACTCATAAAAATGGCCGATATTGCGGATATTGATGCGGTACTCGAAGATGATAACGACGCGCTACCCATTCAAGGGCTTGCTCCCCGCACCCTATTTCTCAATGACTTGATTACGCCCGCAAAAAGCGACACCACGCTAAATAGCCGTTACGGGGGTCCTCTCCACAATCTGATTTTCACCTCTGGTTCCACCGGCGACCCTAAGGGCGTTATGGTGCCTGAATCCGCCATCGTAAATCGATTAATGTGGATGCAGGAATATCTAGCAACCAGCCCCAAAGATCGGATACTGCAGAAGACACCTTACAGTTTTGACGTATCAGTTTGGGAAATCTGGCTGCCGCTAATCAGCGGTGCGACCTGTGTTATTGCAAAAGATGGCGGCCATCAGGATGCCGAATACCTGGCCACGCTGATCAACCAGGCAGAGATAACCACCTGCCACTTTGTGCCGTCGATGTTGGCCGTGTTTACTCATCATCTTGCGCAGTCAGCCACCCCAGGAATGCCTTCACTGCAGCATTTAGTGTGTTCGGGTGAGACACTGACATTCCCGCAAGTACAGGAAACTAGCGCGCAACTGCCCAACACACAAATTCATAACCTGTATGGCCCAACCGAAGCGGCCATCGACGTCACCTTTCACCCGGTAGATTCTAGTGCACAGGCAACTGCTATTGGCACGCCTGTGGATAACTGCGAACTGTATGTGCTAGATCAGCATCTACAGCCATTGCCCAAAGGCTGCGTTGGAGACATAGCCATCGGCGGCGTGCAATTAGCATCCGGATACACAAATCGCAGCGATCTGACGTCTGACCACTTTATTGACAACCCCTTCAATACCGGCGAAAAGCTCTATCTGACCGGGGACAAAGGCTGCTTTAACGAGTCTGGCGAACTGGTCTATTACGGTCGAGATGATCGACAAGTGAAAATTAATGGTTTTCGTGTCGAGCTGGAGGATATCGAAAAAAGCATCAATGCCTGCCCGGCTGTTCGTCAGGCCGCAGTTATTCGCCATACCCTACCCTCTGGCTTGCATCAGTTGGTGGGTTACCTTCAGTGGCACACCGGCACACCCGGCGAGAATGCGACATCAGGCTCCGAGACAGAAAAAATCGACGCAATGAAAACCTGGCTCGAGCGTCAACTGCCCAGCTGGATGCTACCGCAACGCTGGATCTCTGTTGATCACTGGCCGCTGACCAGCAGTGGAAAACTGGATCTTAAATCCCTGCCCCGTGTGGATTCCGACATCAGCCAACCGGCCTACGTAGCGCCGCGTAACGCCATCGAAACCACCCTGGCAGAAATCTGGCAGGAAGTATTAGACATCAAACAAGTCGGCATTTACGATGACTTCTTTGCGCTCGGTGGCCACTCACTGCTGGCTGCCAATGCCTGGGTACAGGTACAGGCACGCTTTGACGTTAACATTGCCTTGATCGAATTGTTCCAACAGCCTACCATCGCAACCATTGCCCGTGCCATCCAGCAGGCACTACAAGATGCTGAAATAAAAAGAAAAATGAGCATCACCGGTGAACTGAGTGATGACGATGAGGAAATCACCTTATGACCCTGATAGAAGTTCTCAAACTTCTAAGCCAACACAAGATTCAAATCAGTCTGGATGAATCGAATCACGAGCAGCTGAAGATCAGCGCTGCAAAAGGAGCCATGACCAAAGAGATCATGCAGCTTCTGAAGGCGCGCAAGCCTGAATTGTTGGCCTGGGCACAGGAGAAACATCAGCAGCAGCAAAACAACCAACCCATCACACCACGCACCACAGACGAGCCAGCTCCACTTTCGTTCGCTCAACAACGCTTGTGGTTTATTGAACAGTTGGCTCCTGGCAGCGCAACCTACAATGTTCCTGCTGCCATCGTTTTACGCGGTGATTTAGATATTGCGCGCCTGAATAACGTCATTGACGGCGTGATTGCGCGTCATGAAAGTTTGCGCACGGTGTTCGTCGATAGCAACGGCGAGGTTTTCCAAAAGATACTGCCGCCCTACGCCATCGAATTGACGGCAGAATCCTGCAATATCTCGCTCAGTGACAATGCAGGTTTACTAAAAGTCGCTAGTGAAGAATTGCTCAAACCGTTTGATTTAACGGCTGGCCCAGCCCTTCGAGTACGCTTATTGGCATTGGCTAACGAAGCCGAAGATGTGCATCTGCTGTTACTCAACCTTCACCATATTATTACCGACGGTTGGTCCAACGGCATTTTGATGGCCGATATCGCCACCGGTTACCAAACATTAAGCGCATCTGAACCATCAGCAAATGCATCGCTCGAACTAGCACCGATCGACATCCAATACGCCGACTACGCGCTGTGGCAGCACGAACAACTACCGCCGGATCAATTGGCGGCTAAAACCCAGTATTGGCAACAGCAACTAAAAAACCCCGAGGTTCTGGAGCTGCCGGCAGNCTACCCGCGCAAGGCACAAAAAAGCGGTCGAGGCAGCACATATACTTTTAATCTCCCATCTGAACTGCGCACACAGGTTAATCAGCTGGCAACCCGTATAGGCTGTACTGATTTTGTTGTTTGGCTTGCTGCCTGGCAGGCACTGCTAAGGCGCTTGAGTGGGCAAACTGATATCTGCGTCGGCAGCCCGATTGCCGGCCGTACCCGCCCGGAAATTCAGCAAACCATTGGCTTTTTTGTCAATACACTCGCATTGCGCGCTGATCTGTCTGATAACCCTACATTCGACACTCTGGTCAAACGCAGCCACCACACCTTTATCGATGCCAATGAGCATCAAGATGTACCGTTTGAGTCCGTTGTTGAAAGCTTGAATATCCCACGAGATATGAGCACAACACCGGTATTTCAGGTCGTCATTTCGTATCAAAAACAGGCCACAGATGCCGGTTTGGCAATCGATAACTTGCAGATCGAGCCTCTGCAATTGGAAACTCACACCGCCAAATTTGATATGACCCTCGGGGTGGTTGAAACCGAAACCGGCATTGCATGCTCTATCGAATACGATACTGACTTGTATCGCCCGGCACGTATCGAAGCCTTGGCACGTCACTTCCATCGGTTACTCGATAGCGCACTGAGTGCTCCGCAAACACCGGTCGATCAGCTCAACGTTCTGACCGATACACAAAAAAACGCGTTATTAGAAAAAGCCGGTCGCACCAGCGATACAAACAACATCGATTTTGACGCCTCTCTGCCCTGGCAGTTTGAACAATGGGTCGGCAAGCAGCCCGATGCCATCGCGGTTCAGTTTGACGCCGAAACCCTCACTTATAAAACGCTCGACCAACGCGCTTCACAATTTGCCCATTACCTGCAACAGCAAGGATTTGGCGCGGGTGACATTCTCGCGGTTGGCATGCAGCGCAGCTGCGATATGGTGGCGCTGGCGTTAGCCGCTCTGAAAACTGGCGGCGCGTATCTGCCGATCGACCCGGAGTACCCGCAAGATCGCATTACCTACATGCTGGAAGATTCTGCCGCTAAACAGATTATTTGCTTGCCACAGCACAAAACCGTTTTTGCCGAGAGCCTTGCTAAGGGATCGGAAAACCGCCTGATAGATCTTGACTCACTCAAGCACGCATCTGCGGAATTTGACGTCCACTGGCGATGCAAAAAATCCTGTGATCAAGGCGAGCAGCTCGCCTATTTAATGTATACCTCAGGCTCTACCGGCAAACCTAAAGGTGTGTTGGTGCCGCAACGCGGCATGACACGCTTAGCATTAGATACCCTGATCAATTTTTCTGCTGGCAAACGTATTGGTTTTCTCGGCAACGTCGCTTTTGACGCATCAGCCTGGGAGATTTGGGGGGCCTTGTTAAGTGGCGGCAGCCTAATCGGTATCGACAAAGAAACCTTGTTAGACAGCGAAGCATTCGCGCAAAAATTGGCGAATGGCAATGTCNATATCGCCCTGCTAACGGTTGCTCTGTTCAATGTTATGGCCAGCGAAAACGCGGCGATGTTTGGCAGTTTTGAACAACTCATTGTTGGTGGCGAAGCGCCAGACCCGGTCAAAATTCGTGCGGTAATGGAATCGCAACAGCCCCCGGCACAAATCATCAATGCTTACGGTCCGACTGAAAACTCCGTTGTTACTACCTATCACCCCATCGCAGCAAACGATCTTGACGGCGCAGGTATACCGTTAGGCCAACCCATCACAAACACCTTTTGCTATGTGCTGGATGAAAACAATCAGTTAGTAGCTCCCGGTGTCGCTGGCGAGTTGTGCACCAGTGGCATCGGGCTGGCACGGGGTTATTTGAATAAACCCGAACAAACCGCCAGCAGTTTTATCAGCAACCCATTTAAACGCCAACACAGCGGTGATACCAGCGAATGGCTTTACCGTACCGGCGACATTTGCCGCTGGAACGCCAACGGGCAGCTAGAGATTCTCGGCCGCGCAGATGATCAAATCAAATTGCGTGGATTCCGCATCGAGCTCGACGAAATCACCCATCAGCTCAACGCACTGAATGGCATCCGTGACGCTATTGTTATTGCCCGTAAAGATACCGGCGACACGTATCTGGCAGCCTATATCGTTAGCCAAACGGCGGTTGAAGATCATCAGCAATACCTGCAACAGGTCAAAGAAACTCTGGCGGAAAATCTACCGAAGTTCATGTTGCCGCAAGCTTTTATGGTGATGGATGCATTACCGCAAACGGCCAATGGCAAGCTTGATAAAAAAGCTCTGCCGATACCTGAATTACAGCTAAGCAGCAGCGAATATGTTGCCCCTCGCAACGATCAAGAAGCAGCAATGGCCGATGTCTGGCAGCAAGTGCTGGAACTCGATCAAGTTGGCATACACGATAACTTTTTTGATATCGGCGGCCACTCATTACTGGCGACACGAACAATCGCGCGTTTGCGTGAATCCTTGGACGTCGATCTCGTATTACGGGATCTCTTTGATAACCCGACTATTGCCGAATTGGCTTTACACGTTCAGATTATTGAAGGGCAGCAACAAGGCCTGAAGAATCGTCTACCGAAGCTGGTCTCACAGATTCGCACTACCCAAATTCCACTTTCATATGCACAACAGCGCATGTGGTTTATCGACCAGTTGATGCCCGGCACGGCCGTTTATAACATGCCGTTTGCACTGCGTTTACGTGGCAGTATTGATATTCCGGCATTGCAAAAGGCCTTTGCCGAGCTGGTTCAACGCCACGAATCTCTGCGCACTCGTGTCGTCAGCGAAAAAGGCGATGCCTGGCAAGAAATTGATCCCGCAGAGACATTCACATGCCCCGCTTACATAGTTGAAGAAGACGACCAGGAATTGCTACTACGCGCTAGCGAGTTTGCAACAGCACCCTTTGATTTGGCCAACGGCCCCCTATTCAAAGCTGAATTGATTCAACAACAGGCGTCCGGCGACTGGGTGCTGCTGATGAATATGCACCATATCATCAGCGATGGCTGGTCGATGGAGATATTGATCCGCGATTTGTTTGCCTTGTATACCAGCGACAAACTGCAACTGCCACACGCGTTACCGGCGTTATCCGTTCAATACGCCGACTATGCCATCTGGCAACGTGACTGGCTCAAAGGCGAAGTACTGGACACACAGGTTAGCTATTGGAAAGACGCTCTCGCCGGCACTGAAACCCTCGAATTGCCGATCGACTATTCACGCCCGGCAACCTTGGATAACCGCGGTGCACAACTGCGTTTTGATATTCCGGCTGAAACTGCCCGCGGCATTCGCGCATTATCAGATCAACAATCAACCACCTTGTACATGACACTTCTCGCAGCATTTGGTGTGTTGCTGGGTAAGTACGCCAATCAACAAGATGTTGCTATCGGCAGCCCGATGGCTGGCCGCAGCGCCGCTGACTTGGAAAACATGATTGGTTTGTTTGTGAACACCCTGGTTATGCGTGTTGACTGGGAAAACACCGATAGCTTCGCCAATCTGTTAACACAGGTAAAAAACACCACTCTGGGCGCTTACCAGCATCAAGATATTGCCTTCGAGCAACTCGTGGATGAACTGGGTGTGCCCCGTTCGCTGAGCCAAACGCCGCTGTTTCAAGTGATGTTGATTCTGCAAACCGCCGCCGAAGCGAGCAATATCGATAAGCTCTCGGGCCAGTTCGATGGCATCGAAGTTGAAGCACTCACCGATACCAATAGCCACACGACCGCGAAGTTTGATATCACCTTAAACGTTATCGATCTCACCCAAGGAGCCACTGGCAAAAACAACAGTGTTAATACGGGGGGATTGTCAGCAACTATTGAATACCGTACCAGCCTGTTTAAACGCGAGACCATTCAACGCTTAGCGGATCATTTCGTGGGTCTTTTAGAGGCTATCGTCGCTGCGCCGGAACAACCTATTGGCAAGCTGGCCTTGATATCGGATGACGAAAAAGCACGTCAACTCGATTGGCAAAATGGCATTAACGCCACCGCTAAAAGCTATCCCTCATTCGATGCATTACATCAAATTATTGAACAGCAAGCCCTGCAAACACCGGATGCGATTGCCGTTGCAAGTGCGAATGCCAGTACAAATACGTCAGACAACCTATCAGACAACTCTGCAGACAAAGACACCCTTACCTACGGGCAATTAAACCAGCAAGCCAATCAGTTAGCGCATCATCTGATAAACCTTGGCCTGCAGCCTAACCAACCTGTCGGTGTGTGTTTATATCGATCTCCCCGGATGTCTATTGCTCTGCTCGCCATTCTGAAAGCTGGCGGCGCTTACGTGCCCTTTGATCCGGATTTCCCGATCGATCGCTTGAGTTTTATGGCCGAAGATACCGGTATTCGCATTCTGATCAGTGATGCCAGTGTCGCCCCGGCGCAGCAACTAGGTGTGGCCGATACAATCTGGATGGACGACTTGGCATCGATGGTTCATGGTCAGCCTCTTGATAACCCGACGATAGCATTCGGCCCGGATGCCCTGTTTAATATCATCTACACCTCAGGTTCAACCGGTAACCCCAAGGGCGTGATGGTGCCGCATCAAGGGATTATTAATCGCCTACAGTGGATGCAAGAAGCCTACCCGATCGATGCCAACGACCGCATTTTGCAGAAAACGCCTTACAGCTTCGATGTCTCTGTATGGGAGCTCTTCTGGCCATTAATGCAAGGGGCAACACTGGTTTTTGCCAAACCTGACGGCCATAAAGATCCGATCTATCTGCGTAACACCATTGAATCTAACAACATCACTGTTTTGCACTTTGTGCCGTCGATGTTGGGTGTATTTCTACAAACCGAAAAGATCGAAACACTCGCATCTATCCGTCAGGTTTTCTGCTCGGGAGAAGCGCTACAACTCGAACATGGCCGACGTTTTTATACGTGTTTACCCCATGCTCGCTTAGACAATCTCTACGGCCCAACCGAAGCCTCTATTGATGTTTCATGGTATGCCTGTGTGGCGGATGAAACCCGTCGTAGTATTCCGATCGGTAAACCCATCGCCAACACTCAACTCCATATACTGGATGACAACCTAAACCTAGTACCTCAAGGCATTGCCGGTGAGCTTTACATCGGTGGTAAGGGTTTGGCACTCGGCTATTTGAATCGTGATGATCTGACGGCGTCGACCTTTATCGATAACCCCTTTAAAGCGATCTCTCATCCCAGTGAAAAACTCTACAAAACTGGCGATGTTGCGCGCCTGCTAGATGATGGAAACATCGAATATCTAGGACGCACCGATCATCAAATCAAGATCCGTGGCTTGCGGATTGAGCTGGGCGAAATCGAATCACGCCTGCAGAATTTGGCGGGTATTGATGAAGCTATCGTGACGGCACAATCACCGGATGGCAGTCAAGAAAACTTGCAATTGGTAGGTTACTATCTTGCTGAAAACGCTGCAAATAGCCCTTCAAATAGTATTACAGAAGCCCCCACTCACGAGACGATTGATTCAACAACGATCAAGCACAGCCTGAGCCAAGAATTACCCGAATACATGGTGCCAACACACCTGATTCGCCTAGATGCATGGCCTCTCAGTGCCAACGGCAAGATCAACCGCAAAGTACTACCTGCGCCTGATTGGCAATCCAGCAGCGCATCCTATGTTGCTGCGGTAACACCGGCTCAGCAACAGCTCGTTACGATCTGGGCGAGTTTGCTGCCCAACATTGCACCCGAAAACCTTGGCATCAACGATAACTTCTTTGAGCTCGGTGGCCATTCATTGTTGGCCACACGCGTAGTTGCGGATATCGCCCACGCATTTGATCTTGAAATCAGTGTTCGCACTATTTTTGAAGCACCAACCATCGCTCAACTGGCAGCCGTGTTGGAGCAATCCGAACGCTTACCCTCTGCATTACCGCCCGTTACAGCTGTGATGCGAGATCAACCTTTGCCGCTGTCGTTCAATCAGCAGCGTTTGTGGTTTATCTATAAACTTGCCCCTGAAGCCGCTAGCTATAACATGCCCATGGCTTTGCGCCTTGATGGCACGCTGAATGTCGACGCGCTCCAGCAAGCATTTGAACAACTGATTCAACGCCATGAGATTTTCCGCACGCGCATTGTTGAAGAAGGCGATAACCTCTCTCTGGCGATCAGCGAAACCATCGACTTACCTTTTGCTGTCGAAACGATCGAGACAACCGAAACTGTTAACAGCCCAGCCGATGAAGAAAACAATCAACAGCAATTGATCCGCCGTGAAGCTGGCCAACCGTTTGACCTAACATCCGCACCGCTATTACGGGTTAAACTCTATCGCTATAGCGATCAGCAAAACCTACTGCTGATTACGCTGCATCACATCATCGCCGATGCCGCATCGTTGGAAGTATTCGTACGTGAACTCTCGGCTCTGTATCTGGCTGCTGATAGCGGTACACACGCGGCACTGCCACCACTGGCATACCAGTATGCCGATTACGCGTGGTGGCAACAGCATGTACTGGCTGGAGATAATCTGGATCGCCAGATGCAATACTGGCAACAGCAGCTCACTGGTGCACCAACGCAGTTGCAATTGCCAACCGATAAACCTCGCCCGGCACAACAAACACAAAACGGCCACAGCCTGACGTTTTCACTGCAACCTGAGCTGGTGTCACAGATTCGTGAATTCGCGCTGACGCAAGGGCTAACACCTTTTATGGTGCTGCTGGGTGCACAACAATTGTTGCTTGGCCGTATCAGTCGTCAAGACGATGTCTGCATCGGTGTGCCCGTTGCAGGTCGCCACCATAAAGGCACCGAAAGCCTGATTGGCTTTTTTGTTAATGCCATGGCCATACGCAACGGGTTTTCTGACAACCCGGATGTGGTGGATTTTTATGCCCGCGTGAAAGATCAAGTATTAGGTGCATTCGCTCATCAAGATGCCCCTATCGAGCAGGTGATCGAACAACTCAACCTGCCGCGCAATACCGCATTCAACCCTCTGGTACAAGTCGGTTTTAACTATTTCACACAAAGCGCGGCAGTATCGTCACTGGATACCGGCAACCTAACGATCAGCTCGATCGAACAACCGGTTATGGATGCCAAGTACGACATGATTTGGTCATTCCAAGATGATCAAAATCAACTGCAAGCAACGATTGAATTTAATACGGATCTATTTGAACAAGATACCATCAAGGCGTTGTACGAGGGCTTTTGTGGCTTAGTTAGCAATATGCTGACGCACACCGGCACGCCGGTGAAAAAGCTGCCATTGATTAGTCAATCGGCACTACGAACCGCTGCACAGCAACGTTATGCCCATGTCGAACAGGTATTGCCGCTCACTCCCATGCAGCAAGCTCTCACCATCGACACTTTGTTAGATGAAACCAATCGGCGCAACTATCTCGGTTGGGTGCACCATACCGGTCAACAAATTGATGCGGAAAAACTACAAGGCGCCATCAACCAGATGGTGACAGAGATCCCGATTCTGCGTGCACGCATGGTGCAGTTTGATCATCGATTCGCCGAGCCGGGTTATCAAGTCATCCTGAGCCCGGAACAGGCAGGTATCACACTCGAGAGCATCGATCTAAGCCACTTAAGTGAGGCAGATCTCATTCACCATTGCCGTGATAAAGTCTTTGCCCCTTATCAAATGGCCGACGCGCCATTAGTGCGCTTTGCCTTGATCAACAAAGCCGATGGCAGCCATGCGATACTGACTGCCGGTCACCATGCAGCTGTTGACGGTATCAGCGTTCAAAATCTGACAGAACGTTATATTGCGCTGTACGAAGCCGACTCAGCCACCTCGATCGAGAACCTGCCAAAACCGCAGTATGCAGACTTTGTGCTGCAAAATTACGATCGTTGTGACAGCCTCGCAACTTACCAGCATTGGCAATCTGTCGCGTCAAAAGCCGAAGCACTTAACGGCCAGCGCCAACCGGGTAAAAACGGTTTAGTCAGTCAAACCTTTGACGACAGTAGCGCGCATTTTGATGCCATCAGCGCATTTTGCCGCGAAAACCGCACCACGCCTGCCATCTATATCAAAGCCCTGTATGCGCTGACGTTACAATCTTATTGTTTGGCTGAAAACGACTTCTACTTTACCGAAGTACTGATGGGTCGCCCTAAAGGCCACTTGTCAGAAGTTGGCTGTTATTTCGAAACCCAGCCCGTGTATGTCGATCACGATGCATTGGCAGGCAAAGAAGAATTCACCCGTGTTATTCGTCACCTTGCTAACTTGCGCAAACAAAACCGAGTTAGCGAAGGGGTTTCTAACGCTCTACAAGCGCAGTTATTTGAGCAGGGCAATACCCCATTCCTGTTTAATTTCTACACGCTGACTACACACCTGTCGATCAATGATATCGATGCACCACTCACGTTTGTACAGCCGGTTATGGATAACGCCGTCAATTTCGTTGCGATGGTGGTCGATGATCACCTGCGGTTTGATTTCAGCTTCCCGGCCAGTGAATTTAACGGCGACGATTTTGTACAGCGATTGCTGCATTTATCGCAACAACTGCTCGCGGGCACTCAGCCACTATCAGCCCTAACGCTGCAGCTTCCTGAAGAAATATTGCCAAGCAAATCTACAGTTGCACCGACATACCCCTATGCATCGGTTGTCGACTGGATACAGGCACAAGTAGAGATAACTCCCAACCGGGTTGCAACCCGTGATGCTCAGCAAAGCCTCACGTACACCGAGCTGAATCAACAGGCCAATCATCTAGCACAGCACCTAATCGATCAGTACCACGTCTCGCCGGGTCAGCGGATTGCTATTTGTCATAGTGCAACCACACCATTCATGGTGGCATTGTTGGCAACACTGAAAACCGGCGCTTGTTACATCCCGGTGGATGTTAATTATCCCGCTGGACGTATCGAACACATCCTCAGCGATAGTGATGCCGTATTAACATTGACCGAATCCGATGTCGTCGACAAGATCAGCGGCACTTATCTGGCATTGGATCAATGGCAGTGCCCGACCACCTCGATCGATAACCCAAATGTGGTTATCGACCTCGATGACCCGCTGTATGTTATCTATACCTCCGGCTCAACCGGTTTGCCAAAGGGCGCACAGCTAAAACAACGCGGCGAACTCAATCTGATTGAATGGTACAACCGCGAATTCGCCATTGCCGCCACAGACAAAGTCCTGATTATTTCAGCAACCGGTTTCGACCTAACGCAGAAAAATCTGCTGGCACCGCTGTGTGCTGGGGCTGAGATTGTCTTCCCACAAGTGGGCGGCTACGACCCTGCGCAGATTTTACAAACCATTACGGAACACAACATCAGCTTGATCAATTGTGCACCGTCTGCGTTTTATCCACTGGCAGAAAACCATCATGACTACGCACAACTGAACACCTTGCGATTGGTGCTGTTCGGCGGAGAACCCATCCGCATGCCGGCACTGTTGCCGTGGTTACAATCCACAGGTTGTCAGGCCGAGTTGGTTAATATGTATGGCCCTACCGAATGTACGGACATTGCCAGCTATTATCGTATCCTCGAACCGGGCAACTATGAACACACTGCCGTTCCCATCGGCACTGCTAATGCCAATGTTCAACTGCATCTTTTGGATAGTGCCAACCGATTATTGCCCCACGGATTTGCCGGTGAACTAACCATTACCGGCGAAGGTGTTGGCGATGGTTATATCGGCCATGCGAGTGATAAAAATTCAGCGTTTATCGACCATCCGCTGTTGGGCCGAGCATACAAAACCGGCGATATTGTGCGCCACAATACAGACGGCAATTTCGTCTTCCTGAATCGTAAAGATCATCAGGTGAAGCTACGTGGCCTACGTATTGAATTGGCAGAAATCGAGTTTGCCCTGAAACAGTTAACCCATGTTGACGACGCGCTGGTGCAGGTGATCGACGATCGTTTGGTCGCCCATGTTATGACCGGCAATGGTGAGGTACCTGATAACTGGCGTTCAAGTTTGGCAAACCAGTTAACGGATTACATGGTGCCGCAGTCGATTGCTGCTGTTAGCCAATGGCCGCTCACCGCCAATGGTAAAATCGATCGCAAGGCCTTGCCCGAAATCGGTACAACCGACGCGCAAGAGCAAGTCGCGCCACGTAATACCATCGAAGTCGAATTGCTGGCAATCTGGCAAGACGTGCTGGGCACGCAGGCCATCGGCGTTTACGACAACTTCTTTGATCTCGGCGGTCATTCACTGCTGGCAGCACGGGCCGTTAGCCGAATTCGCGACCACTTCGGCAAAGAGCTGGCCCTGCGAGAGGTATTTTTCTCGCCGACCATTGCCGCCATCGCTGAAATGCTGGCAAGTGATAGCAGTAGCTATTCTGCCTTACCGGCAATCGAACCGGTTGATCGTGAGCCGTTTCAAAACCACTTCCCGTTGTCATTCGCGCAACAGCGTTTGTGGTTACTCGAACAAATTCAAGCGCCCAGCAGCATGTACAACATGCCGTTTGCTTTGCAGCTTAATGGCAGTGTCGATTCTGCCTTGCTAGAGAATGGCCTAAAACATCTGGTTGCTCGTCATGAATCTCTGCGCACACATATCGTTGAGAAAGACGGTATTGCTTGGCAAAGCCTGTTACCGGCAGATGCATTCACACTCGATATCGAACAACTGGACATCGCAGCAAACACCTCAGCGGATCAATACGTTGCCCGTTGGCTGCAAACGCCGTTTAAACTAGGGAAGGAGCCGCTGTTTCGCGCGTGCTTGTTAAAACGTAGCTCTGACAACGCAGTATTGATGCTGAATATGCATCACATCATTACCGATGGTCTCTCCGGTAATATTCTGCTGGCTGAATTAGCACAGATTTTAACAGCGCTGGCATCCAACGACGATACATCGATAAACCTACCGTCACTGAAAGCCCAATATATTGATTACAGCCTCTGGCAACAGCAGGTACTCACTGAAGATGTGATCGAACAGCAACTGGGTTACTGGCGCAAACAACTGGCTAACCCACCAGTGCTCGATCTCCCCATGGATGCGCCGCGTCTCGCTGGCCAGTCAATCGCTGGCAAGCAACTAGAGTTCAGTGTTAGTTCGGCAACAACTCAACGCCTGCAACAGCTTGCTCAACAACATCAGGCCACCCTCACCATGCTGATGCTGGGTGCCTATGGCGTGTTGTTGCATCGCTACAGTGGTCAGGATGACATTACTATCGGTATGCCATCTGCCAACCGCCCGCAAGCAGCGCTGGAAGGCATTATTGGCTTCTTTGTGAACACACTAGTGATACGCAACCGTTTTGAATCTGACACCACGGTATCGGATCTTATTGCATCGGTTAAATCGACCCTAGGAGACAGCCTCAAACATCAAGATATTCCATTTGAACGTTTGCTAGATGCCTTGGACGTACCTCGAGATTTGTCGCACTCCCCGATGTTTCAGGCTTTTTTCAGCCTGCAATCGGCAGATGCTATGTCAGACATGGCCGCAGATGAATCGCTGCGAATCGGCGGCACAGATATCAGTGCGTACCAACTAAGCACCGGTCAATCTGATGATAACCCGAGCGATATTACAACCGCTGCCAAGTTCGAAATCAGCCTGTCGTTGCTAGAAAAATCCGGCCAACTGACCGGCACTCTCGAATACCGCACGGCACTGTTTAAGCCTGAGACTATGGTACGTTTCGCCCATCACTTTGTTTTATTGTTAGACGCCATCGCCGGCAGCGAACCAACTCAGCCGATCAATCAGTTAGCCTTTATCGATGCCGATGAAGCGGATCAGCAGCTCAGCCGAGAAGCCGCCACAGTCGTTGATCACCAACAGCACATTGTTGCTTTGTTTGAGCAGCAAGCGGCGGCCACTCCAGAGGCTATCGCTGCCTCGTCACCGGTTAAAGGCGACCAGCTGACTTACGCGGCACTGAACGATAAAGCCAATCGTCTTGCGCACTATTTGCTAAGCGGTTTTGACAGTGAATTCAGCGAGAAGGCCGAGCAACCGAGCGACAAACCCATTCAGGCCGGCGACCGCATCGCTATCTTGCAGCAACCCGGCACTGATTTTATTGTCGCCGTTCTGGCAACGCTGAAGCTGGGTTGTAGCTATTTACCGTTAGACCCGAATCACCCGGATGAACGCCTGCAATTTATTCTGGATGATGCCGATGTAAAGGCAGTGCTCACCCACAAATCGCTCGGCCAACGTGTTGTACAAACAGCGGCTGCAAAACCAGAAACTGCGACAACACCAACCGCCATTATCGAGCTAGACCAGCTCACCGACGCGCTTGCCGCACAGCCACACCATAATCCGGGCATCATCATCACAGAAGATACGCCTGCGTATGTGATCTATACCTCCGGATCAACTGGCAACCCGAAAGGCGTTGAAGTGGTTCACCGCGGTGAAACCAATTTGATTCACTGGTATACCCGCACCTTTGCATTTAACGCTAGCGATAAGGTCTTAATTGCATCCGCCACAGGGTTTGATCTAACGCAGAAAAATTTCTTCGCGCCGTTAATCAGCGGTGGTGAGCTGGTATTTGCTGACACCGGCTTCTTTGATGCCGACAAATTGGTAGAGCAGATCCACCAACACGGCATTACCCGTGTTAACTGCGCACCATCGGTGTTGTATGCCTTGCTGGATAACGCACACAACAAAGACACCGCATTCCCGTTCCATACACTCAGCAGTTTGAAAACCATCTTACTTGGCGGCGAACCAGTGCGCCTTGATAAGGTGCGCCCGTGGCTTGAGGCAACGACTTTTAAAACAGAACTGGTGAACATGTATGGCCCCACCGAGGCCACAGATATCGCCAGCATCTACCGAGTGCGTTCAGCTGATGATCTTAACGTTTCGGTATTGCCTATCGGCTCGGCCATCGACAACGTCAGCCTGTACATTCTCGATCCAGCGTTAAACCTGCTACCGGCAGGCGTGGCTGGCGAGCTGTATATCGGCGGTATGGGTGTATCCAATGGCTACCTGAATCGCCCACAGCTCAACACAGAAAGTTTTATCGCTAACCCGTTTGGTGATGGAAAACTCTATAAAACCGGTGACTTGGTGCGCTACACCGATGCTGAATGCCACAATATTCAGTATATCGGTCGTACCGACCATCAGGTTAAGATTCGTGGCTTACGCATCGAGTTAGGCGAAATAGAAACCCGCTTACTGGCGCTGCCCGAAATTGCAGAAGCCTTGGTGATGTCCGTAACACATCCACAAACCGGTGAAGATCACCTGTGCGCCTGGGTTGTCGCCGCAGATAATCAACCACTGTCGACAGACCATTGCCGCCAAGCTTTGCATGGCCAACTACCGGATTACATGGTGCCGGGTTTCTGGCATGTATTGAGCCAATTCCCGCTCAACGCCAACGGTAAAATCGATCGCAAAGCGCTACCACAACCGGATTTTTATACCACACGACAGCACAATCTCGTAGAACCCCGCACTGCCGATGAAACCACCGTGCTGGGTATCTGGCAACGTGTGTTAGGTATCGATGAAATCTCTGTTGATGATGAGTTTTTCAGCATCGGCGGCCATTCACTAAAAGCCGCTGAAGTGGTCGGTCAATTGCGTAAACGCTTCAATATTGACTTGGCCTTGCGAGACTTATTCGAAGCCACCACCATTGTCGATCAAGCATTGTTAGTGGCCCGTAAACAGCAATCGGGCGTGACCATACCGGCGATCACGAAGGTCGATCGCACCGGTGTTTTGCCGCTATCTTATGCGCAACAACGGTTGTGGTTCTTGGCACAAATGGCGCCCACGTCGCCGGCTTACAACATGCCTTCGGCGTTCCGCATTCGTGGCAAGCTCAACATTCAGGCGTTAGAACAAGCACTGCAAACTATCGTTAGTCGCCATGAATCCCTGCGTACCGCCTTTGTCGCTATTGATGGTGAGCCTCAACTCAGCATTCTGGCAGCCGATGCGTATTCGTTTACCCTAAACCGCCAGTCTATCGACGAAGCTGCAATGTCGGTGTTTGTGCAACAAGATGCCCTACAAGCGTTTGACCTTACACAGGGCTGCTTACTGCGTGCCACCTTGCTCGAACTCACCGGGCAAACCGACACCTATGTACTCGCTCTGAATATGCACCACATCATCTCTGATGGCTGGTCGGTTCAGGTGTTGATGCGTGAACTCGGTCAGCTCTACATGAGCTTCAACCAGGGCCTCGGCGATTTACTGCCAGCACTGGAATTGCAATACACCGACTATGCCGCTTGGCAACGCAATTGGCTTCAAGGTGACGTGTTAGATACGCAAATCAGCTTCTGGCGCAATGCACTCACAGGTGCCCCAACACTGATGCAACTGCCGCTGGATAAACCTCGTCCAGAGGTGCAGAGTTTTAATGGTGCGTTGATCAAACGCGACATTCCAGCCAGCGTTGCTCAACCATTGCGTAAGCTCAGCCAGCAACAAGGCGTCACGTTGTTTATAACGTGCCTCAGCGCTTATCAACTGCTGCTGCACAAATACACGCAACAAGATGATATCTGCGTAGGTATCCCGTTAGCGGGCCGAAGCATGGATGAAGTAACCCCAATGATTGGTTTCTTTATCAACGCCTTGATCATTCGCACGGATTTCTCCGCCAACCTGTCGATTGAAGAATTATTGGCACAAGTTAAAGGAACAACGCTCGCGGCTTTCGCCCACGAACATGTACCGATCGAAATGCTGCTCGGCGAACTCAACATCGACCGAAACCTCAGCTACACACCCATCGCACAATGTGCCTTCAATATGATGAGCACCAGCGATGCTGCGCTGCCGGATGGTATTAACGATTTACTGGGTGATATTGAACTGTCGCTGGTTGAAGCTGACAATACCGTCGCTAAGTTCGACTTACAGATGAACCTGCTGGATACCCAGTCGGATCTGACGCTGAGTATGGAATACAACGTCGATATCTTTGAAGCAGCCACTGTCGAAAAGTTAGTTGATCATTACCTCACGCTACTATCAGTATTTGCCGAACAACTTCAGCCACATGAACTGAAACCAGAACAAGAACAAAAGCCGCAACGCCTGCACGAAATCCAACTGCAAACGCCAACGCTGCCTGAAGGTTATATCAAAACGCTACCGCTAACGGCGATGCAGCGGGATATCTATCTGGCAACGCTGGCAAACCCGCAAACGCTAGAAAACAGCCTCGGCTATGCCTTCAACTTCCCAGTAGTCATCGACGAGAAGCGCTGGCAACAGGCACTCAGCGATGTTGCTGCACAATATGATGCTCTCAATGCGGATCTGCTTGAAGGCAAACAAGCATGGGACGACATCGCCATATTGGGCATCCGCAAACAGAAACCCATCGATTTTTCCGTACTCGACTGGCAACACGATCCGGCAATGGATAGCGACATTAGCTTGCAAGCGCGTTTGCACAACTTGGTGATGAAACCCTACAACCTGCGCGAGGATGCCGGCGTCAGCTATCGTCTGATCAAAATCGCACCGGGTCACTACTGGTTTACTCTCGCGTCACATCACCTGTTTATGGATGGTTTTGCTGCGGTGAATCACTTCACCCAAGTATGTGCCCGTTACGAAGAGCTCGTGAAGCACTCCGATCGAGTCACGCCACTGGTGCTGGATGATCACCTGGAGTTTTATTGCCACACCAATCGCCAGCAATTTGATACACCGGAGACCTTGCACTTCTGGCAACAGCAATTGAAAGACTGCGTCGGTTTGCAGGCACCCTCTGCTGCCGCCAAAGATCTCGGCGAAATACGGTTGTTGTCACAAACGATGGACGATGACCATAGCCGTGCTGTGAAGAAATACTGCCGCCAGATGGGGATTACGCCCGCACTCTACTTCAAGTGTTTGTATGCCGTGCTGGTTCAGCAATATACCCGTGCCGATGGCGATTTTGTGATCACGGAATTTAATGCCGGCCGTGAAAAACTGCATCGAGATACGATTGGCTGCTTCTACCACACACAACCTTATTGTGTGCGTGCTGAAAGCTTGAAGGGTTCTTTGCAGCAACTGTTCAATCAAGCCAAAGCTGAGCAGAAACAAAGCCGCCAACACCTGCAACTTTCGAACTTACGTTTACGCCAAATGCTGCCCGATAGCAGCGTGTACTTCTCGTACAACTATCTGATGATGCCGCATCATGTTGAGATGCTGGGCGAAACCTTTCATTGCCAGCGCTACACACCTAACGCACAAAGCATGGTAGATTTTCGCGTACAGGCAGATGGTGACAAACTGAGCTTATGGTTAGCCTTTAATACCGCTGATTTTGATGATCTGTGCCTGCTCGAACGCGTCAAATCGCTATCGAATCAGCTCATCAACCAAGCTGGAGTATCACTCGAAAACACCCGCGAACTCGATCTTACCTTGGCTAAAGAAACCGGCCCGGTGCGTGGTTCGTTGGATATCGCAGCTGCGACGCTACCCGTGCATCAGCTGATTGATCTGTGCAGCCGTCATAATGCCCCACGCATTGCGGTGGCCTGTGGTGAAAAACAGATGACCTATGGCGAGCTTGAAGAGCAATCTAATCGCATTGCCAACGTACTGATTGCAAACGGAGTGAACAAAGGCGACCGTGTCGGTATTCTGCTTAGCCGCCGCGTTGAACTGCTGCCTACGTTGCTGGGGGCAATAAAATCTGGTGCTTGTTATATCCCGATGGATACGGCTTACCCACAAGATCGATTGAACTACATACTGGAAGATGCCGACGCCAGTGTGGTACTAACTGAAAACAGCCAGATCGATAAATTATCGCCCTCAAGCACCGCCGTCGTACTGGATATCGATGCCCTACCGGCGTCTGCCAACACGAGTAACCCCAACGTCAGCATCACAGCTGACGATGCGATTTACATGATTTACACCTCAGGATCGACCGGCTTGCCCAAAGGCGCGCAGGTATATCATCGAGGTGAATCGAATCTGATCGATTGGTACACCCGCGAATATCGCCTGACACACGACGATGCTGTACTGGTTACCTCAGCAACAGGCTTCGACCTGACACAGAAAAACTACTTTGCCCTACTAACCACCGGCGGCAAGGTGGTATTGCCAGATACCGATCACTTTGATGCTAATCGCATTATCGAGCAAGTGGCTCAACACAGCATCACCTTGATCAACTGTGCACCGTCAGCCTTTTACCCGCTGCTGGAAGACACCGCCGCTACTAACGGTATTTCCACGCTGGCACAGCATCTTCGATTGGTATTATTTGGCGGCGAGCCGATTCAGTTCAAGCGTCTACGCAGCTGGATTCAGCGACCGGCGTTCCACGCTGATATCGTCAATATGTATGGCCCAACAGAATGTACCGATATTGCCACGGCCTACACGCTGAATGCTGCAACCGCACGCCAATGGGTAGAACAGCAGCTCAACAGTGATACTGACGACAATCTTCAGATTCCACTGGGTGATGCGTCTCAAGGTGTGCACCTGTACGTGTTAAACGAACAGAATCAACCAATGCCTGAAGGCCTCGCCGGCGAGCTGTGTATCAGCGGCCTCAGTGTGGGTGCCGGTTATTGGAATAAGCCTGATCTCACCGCCAATGCCTTCTTCGATAATCCGTTCAGCATCAGTGAACACGACCAAAGCCTGTATCGCACCGGCGACCTGGTCAAACAGATTCGTGATGACAACGGTGATGTCCAGCTGATGTACATCGGCCGGAAAGACTTCCAAGTGAAACTGCGCGGCCTGCGCATTGAACTGGGTGAAATCGAGCAAGCACTGCTGAATATCAACCAGATCGACGATTGCCGGGTACTGGTTGAAGACGACCAACTGCTCGCATTTGCCATCACTGCAGGCATCGATGCTCCCGCACCGGATTACTGGCGTGAAGCATTAGCGGGCAAACTACCGGAATACATGATCCCCCGCGCACTCATCAGCCTCGATGCTTGGCCACTCACACCAAACGGCAAAGTCGATCGCGTTGCACTATTAGCCTTAGAACGACCCGGGCAAGACGTAACCTTTGTTGCTGCACGTAACGACCTAGAGCAAGATTTAACCACCCTGTGGCAAGAAGTATTGGGCGTCGGCGAAGTCGGCGTGCATGAAAACTTCTTTGAAAGCGGTGGTGATTCGCTCAAGGCCGTGCGCTTGATGGCGCGTATCGAGCTACGTTTTGAAGTGAAGCTCCCAGTAGCCTCGCTGTTCGGTGCACAAACTATCGCCCAGTTGGCGCATGTGATTGATAACCAGGTCAGTGAATGGTCACCGATTGTGCCGATTCAACCTCAGGGCAGTAAAACACCGATCTTTGCGGTTCATGCACTGGGTGCCATGGTGATGAGTTATGAACCTCTGGCTCGCGCACTGGGCAAAGATCAACCCTTTTATGGCATTCAAGCCTATGGCTTTGAAGATGAACAAACGCCGTTTACCGACATCCATGAGATGGTCAACTTCTATGTCGAAGCCATCAAAAAACAACAGCCAGAAGGCCCCTATCAGCTGATCGGCCATAGTTTTGGTGGTTTAATTGCTATCGAAATCGCGCATAAGCTGCGCGCCGGTGGCGATGAAATCCGCTATCTCGGGTTGTTGGATACTCATATGCCTATCCGCTACATGAACATCCCACTCGATGACGCCTATATCCTCAAAACCTTTGCCGAACATAACTTTGGCGTGGTGGATATTCCGCTCAAGGCACTGCGGGTGATGAAACCTGACGATATGATTAAACGTGTAACAGAACGCTTTAATGGCGTGGTTTCAGAAGAGTTTATTCGCCGGGCAATTGCCGTTATTCGTGGCTTCCAACGTATGATGATGAACTACAAGCCGCGACAGATTGCGCTCGCGATAGACCTCTATCGTCCAGAGATACGCGATCAGACGCTGGCACATAAAATGCGTAAGCTTATACGCCGCGACAAAGCCGATTATCTAGGTTGGGAGAAAATAACTGCCGACATTGAGCTAATCGAAGTTGGCGGCGATCACTTCTCGATGCTCGCCAGCGACCATGTTGATGAATTGGTCACGGCGTTGAAAGAGCGGCTTTAGCCACATCAACCTGCGCAATGGTCAAACATTTAAACCTTTGCGCAGAATGTGTTTCGATAGCAGCTGATTGGCGACTCTGTTGGAAAAGACAGAGGACAGCTAAAGGGGAGATAAAGGAAGATCGAAGCGATCTACAGTGAATAGCTTTGATAACGCGACAAGATTTCGGTGTGCTGTGGGCGCACCATTAACTCACCACTCACATCCACAACCGGCAAGTCGTAACGATGTGTGGCGATGCCCGATGCTTTCATGACGGTATGTAACCGGTCTGCAACCGGCTCCTCATCAACCACGAAATAACGGTGTTTGACGCCAGCGTCCGACAATTGCTCAAGTGTTTTACGCGTATGGGCACAGGTATCGCGCCCATAAACGTTCACATAAGACTCCTCTGCTGTCAGAGGTGCATTATTGTTGAGAAGATGGCCGTATTGATGCCATGTTTGATATAAACCAATACTGATAACAGCCAAAAGTGCGATTCTCTTAATCATTCCATTCGTACTCATATCGCGTGTATTTTGTTATAGCCAGTGCCGTGTTATTTCACGCAACAATTCATTGCGCCCCATTGTAACGATCTGATGTAACTGGCCATGGGCATTTCAGCGGGATTATGCGCATAAATGTCAGCGCTTACTACTACCATCCAGCCAATGATTTGGCATTTTATCGACCTGAGTTAAAGTGCCTGTCTAGCACCGCCGGAGCTCCCGATCAATACAGCTAATCAACGATGTTAGTTTTTTACTACGTTGATCGGCCACAGAAATACTCGGCAAAAGACTCGGATTTTCACGTAATCCTCTGTTTACAAAGGACGCGAGTCACGGAACAAAGACGCCATCAAAGCCGCATCAAGCCTTTATTATTCTCAGCTTTTTCACAAGTTTTTCGTCACTGTTACCTGAGTTGATGAAAAACAAGGCAGCTTCGACGGGCACGACACCCTTCAACAGCCAGTTATCCGTCATTACCTGAAACGACCTAAACCCGCCAATACCGGTGGTAAATTGGTCACTGAGGCCGCTTTACAAGGGTTGGGGTGATGTTATCGGCGAAACGCACAGGGTGGTTGCCACCAACACCAACCGCGACAAAATCGTCCTGGTTCCGTTTGAATACAGCAGCTCTCATGTGCTCAATGCGAACCAGCAGCCGCTGGTAAAATCGTCACCGCTATCACTAGGTTACTTCTCTGGATACAGTTTCTGGCTAGCCTAGCGTTGGTATATCGACAGCTAACGGACGCGCCGCGTGAAAGAGATTAACTAACCTCAAAAATTCGCCCACGCTATCAATTGACGTCGAGAACACCACCGGTTGCTTGAACCGGCGTCGGGTCCGTACCGCGTGTTACCCAGAATGCAATGGCCTTATTATCAGCAGCATTTTTCATCGTGGTTAAATCCCCTTGCCAGAGGTATTTACCATTAATCGGCGAGTGTTTTAACGGCGCAAACATTTTGTAGTCCAACACAACAAAATCGTGTTTCAGTTGCTTGCCTGCGTTCTCTCCGCGTTTCACATCCGAGACGATATCTTGACCCATCACAGCAACATAAAGGCGATAATCATCGGCATCCGTATCTTGCGGAACAAAATCCACCTTAAAACGGCCGTTATCGGTTGTCGCTGTCAGTATACCGACGGATTTTTCGGAGACGGGTAATGCCTCACGTTGAAACCAACCACGCCATTCACGGCCATTTACAATAAACTCCGGCGTATAAACCGAGCGGCTGTATCCCAACTGTTTGTAATACTGCTGACGTTTATCGTACCGCGATTGGGAGAAATCATCAGGCCAACCCAAGTAGTTCCAATACGTGACATGCCAAGCAACCGGAACCACTTTCTTCCAGAGTTCGGGATTATCCTTCCAGCGGCTCAACCATGCTTCAGCCGGCGGGCAACTACTGCAACCTTGAGATGTATACAACTCCACTAGCTCTGCTTGTGACGCTTCACTAGTAAAGGTCTCAGCATGCAATTGCACGCTCAATGGCACTGCAGCGGCCATCAACATCGATAGTCGCAGACGGCGTAGTGTTCGGCTCAGAAATTCCATCATCACACCTAGTGAAAAAGATTGATCGTTTACACAAATAACCCGAAATGCGGTGTTGTACATTGGTGTGAAAACCAGCACAAATACACAAACCGTTACTCGAATGAATAGTCTGGCCGATAAACGGCAAAGAGTTATCCCGCTGTTACTATAAATTCGTCACAGCAGAATCACATAGGGCTCGAAAACAAGAAGATTGCGCTAAAACACGGACGTGAATAGCGCAGAAGAAGTCATCAACGACTGGTGCGAGCTGCACATTCAGTCAAGGAAGTATCAGCAGATGATAAGCAGCGGTAGAGGGTAATACTTGCAGGCGTTGTCGCCGCTAAACAATCCTTCACGGTGATATCGTTACGCATGCGCTTGGCTGTTGCTTCGGCTTCCTGCAGGCGCTCTTCAGGCATCAGGCCCTGCTCCACATTAACGCGACCGGCTTCCACCATCTGTTGCAAATCGGCATAAGCATGCTCAACAGCAAGATAGCACTGCTCTTGACTCAATGCCGGGCGTGCAGGCGGTTTGGTAACAGCACGTGGTGTCTTGGGGATTCCCATGCTGGCGCCCAATTTCTGCATAATCAAACTATGGGCGCCGTCTTGAACTTCCATGACGCCACCGGCGAAACGCAAAATTTTCACCGAGCTGCCATTAACAGATAACGTATCGCCATTAAGTTGGTACGCGTTAGTTTCGAACGGCTGACCGCTTTGCGCCTGTGTTAGCTCAGAACTACTGAACGACCAGTAACCTAAGTCGGCACGATAACGACCATCGACCGCTTTAACTAACCACTTGCCCTGCAAAGCCGTTGTGTTTTGTTGCGCGGTAGCGGCATGTGACGCTAACACTGCGGTCAAAACCAACACGGCAGGTGATAGCAAACTGATACAAACACGCATGGCACGTACAAGGTATCTCATTGCTCATATTACCCCTGATTTTTTTATAATCGGCTAACAATGACAGCAGATTCTGAGTTTGTCCAGTTAGCCCCAGGCATCTTTTATCATTACTAATCGCCCGTTTCAAGAAAGCAGTGCAACATCACAATTACGCCTTACCGAACACGCGGGAAACATTGATAATCATACCCAGTTGCCACTCGCTATCGAAGATGCCTCTCCGTGTAACTGATCGCTCTGCCAGATTTGTTGTCAGACAAATACGAGACCACTGGACAGCCCATGCTGAAACCCCGCGCAGCCATTCCCCTGTTATGCATCCCTTTAGGGCTGGTTGGTTTGATCGATGCCGCTTTTGCCGTGCTGTCGATTACCGTCTTTAGTGATCATCAAGAGCTGAAGTTTTTCCTGCCTGCGATCACCATGCTGCTGCCGGCTATGGTTTCGCTACCGGCGTTGGGCCGACTCAACTACGAACGCATTAGCTACCGTGAAGCCTTGTTATTCTCAACAATGAGCTGGTTAATTGTCGGGTTGTTAGCTGCCATCCCGATCATGACCATCACCCATATCTCGTTCACTGATGCTGTGTTTGAATCCGTCAGTGCGATTACCACAACGGGCGCAACCGTACTTACCGGGCTCGATCAAATGCCGCATTCGTTTTTGCTGTATCGACAGTTTCTTCAGTGGCTGGGTGGGTTGGGGATTGTCATCTTTGTGGTTTCTGTTCTGCCAATGTTGAATGCGGGCGGTATGCGACTGTTAAAAGCCGAAACGCCTGGGCCAGTCAAAGGCGAAAAATTAACACCTCGGTTGGTCAACACCACCCACTATATCTGGGTAGTTTATGTGTTGATTACACTTATGTGTGCACTGGCATACTGGTTTGCTGGCATGACACCCTATGATGCAATCGCTCACAGTTTATCAACCGTATCCACAGGTGGGTTTTCAACCCATGATGCCAGCCTTGGATACTTTCACAGCCCCGCGATCTTGACTGTGGCCGATGTATTTATGTTGATTGGTGCCATCAGCTTTACATTGCATTTTCGGGCCATGCACAAACGTAATATTGGCCTGTACTGGCAAGATGAAGAAACCCGCTGGTTTTTGGTGATGGTGGTGATTTTTTCGTTGGTTGCCAGTATGCCGCTCATTGCTAGCCACTCAAAATCGGAGGCGTTGCATGAATTATCAATGGCAACGTTCCACCTAATCTCGTTTATGACCAGTACCGGCTTTGGTGCCACTGATTTTCAGGTTTGGCCATCAATGACCATATTCTTGCTGATTCTGACGGGGTACTTAGGGGGCTGCGCAGGCTCAACCGCCGGTGGCAACAAAATCATACGATTTTTGCTAATGTGCAAGATGTTTTCACAGGAGCATCGACGTTTAATTCACCCTAAGGGCGTGTTCCCGATCAAATATCAAAAATATGTGGTGGGTGATGATGTACTCAACGCTACGGCGGCTTTTATCACCTTTAGCATTGTCAGTACGCTGGTACTTACCATGTTGGTTTGTGCCACGGGGCTCGACGTGTGGTCATCATTCACGGCAGTCGCCGCGTGCTTAAATGTTATCGGTCCGGCTTTTGGTGAGTTGGGTTCCAATTTTCAGCCGGTAAGCCCTGTAGGAACGTGGATTCTGTCAGGCACTATGTTGTTGGGCCGGCTCGAGTACTTTACCGTGCTGGCTCTGTTCTTGCCGGCATTTTGGCGTGAGTTTTGAAACACACCAGAATGCACAACGACGGACTGACAAATGCTTTTACTTACTTCGCCTCAAAATCATCATCACGCAGCAGCGCTTTGCCGTCGGCCTGAAGCACCCATAATTCGCGGTGGATAACGCCTTGTGCGTTATTCATACGCCAACCAGACGTCAGCAACACACTGGTATCGTCAACAATCTCGAAGTTCGGATCAATATACTCAACATCGCTAAACCCATCAGCGATCAGTTTCTCCCAAAATCCGCGAATCTCGTCAGTGCCAGTGAAGGTACCGAATGGGCGCGCATGCATCACCGCATCGGCTTCATATTGGCCTGCGCAGCCGGCAGCATCACCGCTGTTAAATGCATTCTTCCAGGTTTCGCTGGCAAGTTTTACGGCATCAAGAAGTTGTTGTTGTGAAGCCATTGAGGTTCCTCATGGGTAGTTATATGGATAAATACAGGGTTTGAATGAGTCAATTAGGGAACAATAACCGAGCAAGAACACATGAAAAACCATACAATCACGGAATCTTTGTTTAATTATTACGAACAATCCTCCTTATGAAAGATTATCTCCGTCATATGATGCTGTTCAGGGTATTGGTTGAAAGCGGCTCTCTCACAGCCGCCGCGGAGCAGCTCTCATTATCAAAATCCGTGCTCAGCCAGCACCTGAAAGCACTCGAGGCTGGCCTCGGCGTAGAGCTACTGCACCGCACGACCCGACGTCAGTCGCTAACACCTGCCGGGCGAGATTTTTATCAGGCCTGTTGCGATATCGAGCTCAAGGCTTCACAAGCTTGGCAAAAAGCTCAGGCATCACAAGGCCATCTCAGTGGCAGTATTCGTATTACTGCGCCACATGCATTGATGAATCCAATTGTGGCCCCGGCCATGATCGAACTGACAAAAAATAACCCGGATATCGTCCCTGAGTTAATCGCTGAAGATCGCCAGGTAGATTTGATAGCGGCAAATATTGACTTAGCCATCCGCGTAGGTCGAATGCCAGACAGTAATCTGAAGCAGCGCAAAATCGGGGAATTTCATGAAACCTTGGTCGTTAGTAGCGCCATTAACAAAGAATTAGATGTGACCAATGAGACGGATATGCGATATATCGCCAACGAGTGGGAAGCACCCAATGTTCACCACACGCTACATCACCGTGACGGCCGGCAAAAAACCTGGCGCTTCAAACGAACAATCAAAGCCAACAATATCGAAACCGTTAAGTTGATGGTCAAACAAGGGTTGGGGATAGCTTGTGTGCCTGAATTCCTCTGCGGGCCCGATTCCGGCTTAACGGCATTAGTCGAAGGGTTTCGAAAAACCGATGTTTCTGTCTACGCCGTGCACGCCTATCAAAGCGGAAGAGCACCTGCGTTAGTGGATGCAGCGATAGAAGTTATCAGCAGCAATATGCAGCAAATAAACTCAGCATTGCCTGATGATGTTGGTTAAATCAGAAAGATCAGATTCAGGTTTCTTCAATAAAATTTACCTGATCGAAGTGTGGATTTTTAACACGTGCAGCCATGATTTTTATTGTGCTGATGTCAATTTTTAGTCGCTGAGGCTCGTCTGATGCCTTTGCTAATTCCAAGTGATCCAGCACCATAAACTCCGCCCCCAATTCAATGCAGGTATCCACTGCAATGCCTTCAACCAACGCATCACTAACCAGCGTTAAGTCAACAGGAATACGGTATAGACACGCAATTTCGATATAGTCATATAGCTGGCAAGAAACCATTAACACACCCCAAATATTGCTATTAACAAGGATTCACCTAACGGCTTACCTGTTACAAAAACGTTATAAATCATTACCTACCGCTTATAGGTTTTGTTAGTATTTGCGCCTTGGTTAAAAAGGAGAGAAAAATGCCAAATATAAAAATGTATTCTGCCGCCATCCTGGCCACACTAACCTTGGTCGCATGCAGCGATGACGACAAAGATAAAGTGGAACGCGCATTTCAAGACGTCAATCAGGACGAACTCAAAGTATCTTCAGATGGCTTGGACGGCGTCTGGTTGTATCTTGGGACTGAGTCCGGCTCACTAACTGATGACGAAGGTGTATTCAAGAATACAACCGTAGAAAAGCAACTCGTTTTCGTAAAAACCAACGGTACCACTGTTATTGCAACTACCTGTGAAGATCGACTCTATTATACGGAATCAGGCAATAAACTAGTGCCTTACCAACCGACTCTCGCACGCAGCGTTGAAAAAGTCATCGTCAATGAAGACGAGCAATCAAGCTCTGAAGACATCACCATTATCGATGATAACGAAATCATGGCTACATATTCTTCATCTTCTACATCTGATGGAGAAATTGAGACCCTCAGTGGCAGCTACCGAATGGTTAAGATTGCGACTGACCCCGATGCAGCGATCGCCAGTGTTACCTATTCAGGAATCTACCAAGGTGATACTGAATCAGGTTCAAGTACACTGACCTGCCTAGAAGAACAATCCATCTCAATATCCGCTAAAATTGACGGTAAACAAGAGTCAGGCAAAGGACAGACCCTCACAGTAGAATTAGCCAACGGCTTCTACATCAATCTGGTTGATTTCAACACAACAATTGAAGGTAAAGGGCAAGAGTACACTTTCGACGGCTCTGATTTGTACTTAGACGAAGGTAAAGATGGCAGTGATTTGCTCTCATTCGACACTACAGCAACATCAGCAGAAATTTCGATCGACGATGAAGACAACGAATTCGAACTCGATGCAGAGTTCACTTTGAATCTATAATCCACATCGTATTCACCCCACAAGGACTTCTGTCTAATCCATAGGGCTGAACTACACCTGAGAGCGAGTGCGCTATCGCGTTCGCTTTCTTAAACCTTGTCGTCACTTACTTCAACCTTTGGGCTCATCAAACAATAGCGGCCCAATGTCTTCAAGGTAAGCATCCGCAGGGTCGTTGAGATACACCTGACGCACCACACGGCGCATCTCTACGCCTGGCGCATATCTCTCACGCAACATATCTAATACGCCCTGCTCCACACGGTGTGCATCGGCTTCACGAAACGCGTTCACATAATTAGCGAAATGTTTAACGCTGGCTACTTGCCACTGTTTCTGGGTTTTCATCGAATTAGGGTGCTGGGCGCGGTTTGCATCATCTGAAGCGGTAATGAAATCCGCACGCGCCTGACGACTTAACAATGTTTCGTTCATGCGTTGCCCGAGAAATACAACTGACGATTCCATCGCGGGACTATAACGTTCACTCATTGCCCGCTCATAGGCAAATTCCAACACTTCAATCGGAAAATCCTCAGCCAGTAACTCAAGCTTATCATCCATAGCTGCCATCGGCGCGTGACGCAGGCGTGAATGGCCTGAATAAGTCGGTGTATCCACAACCTCATTGGTGCGTAAAATATGCGTCGGAATCCGATTTGATAGCATCGCAATCAGTGCGATTATTACTTGTTCAAAATGCCGTAATTCATGGTAAACATTCGCTAAACCTGCGATCAACTTAACTGTATCGCCACTATCTGATATCAACGTCAGATTTAGTTTTAGCTGCCAACAATCCGGCAACGCAAGACCCTTCATCTTTCCCATATGCAAAGGCGATAACCACAAGACTTGAGGCAAGATAATATTGGCCCACTCCAATGTATGGCGAATAACTGATTCGATAAACGCCTGTATGCTGCGTGCATCTGTTCGGGTTGCCATAAAAAGTGGCGCGACCTGATCAGAAAAATACCGCTGGGATTCCTGCTCGTGAAGAACCGGCATGCTTCGCCTCCGTGCTTGCCATGAATAACCGACTAATTTTTGACCCGATCTTTGACGATTTATTACACCCGCAACAACCCTGCAAATCCATTAAAACTACCGTTGATTCTTTTAAGGAAAATTGCACCATCGCAATGCGCTGGGTACCATTAGAGAAACAGCGAAAAACCCATACCCCGACTCATGAAAACCTATCATCGCCCTGTCACGGCAGCACCCGACTCTCTCATTGACGCGGGCCGCTGCAAGTTCGGCACGTTCAATACGGTTGTTGAAAAACCTGATTTACTCGCGGTTCACCGGCCTCTGGGATTCCCTGCGCCACAGTGGTTCAATTATTGGCGATTGAAAGAATGGCAAGCGTTTCAGATCGATTGTGACGATTGGTTCTTCTGTATCTCGGTGTATGACACCAAAAGCCTCGGCACCGCCATCATCATGGCCTGGCACAAACCCTCGGCAACAATGCGTGTGTATCAGAAAAAGGTACCCACGTTTTTACTTAAGGTCCCTTGTGGTTTGAACGACTCAGTCGCAAGCTATACCAGCAAGGATTTCACCATTGTGTTTGGAAACCGGCTAGCGTCCAACCAAATACGCATAACCGCTGAAACACACGGTCTTGCCGGCTTGCCCGACATCCACATGGAGTGGCATGCCGAGTTAACCGGAGAACCCCAACTGGTGTTTCAACCCTTTGGCAAGAATCGCCCGTTGTACTCACTCAAATCGCTGATGCGTGCACGCGGCTCGGTCACCTTCGATGGCCAGTCCAACGACTATGACGCGAATGTGATTCTCGATGATCACAAAGGCTTCTATCCGTTCACTATGCAATACGATTGGGTGACCGGGCTGCAACAACAGGCCGATGGAACGCTCAGTGGCTTCAACCTAACCGACAACCAAGTTTTAAACCCCACACACTTTAATGAGAACTGCCTCTGGCACGCTGGAAAAATGCACCCGCTTCCGCCGATCAGTGTGAGCCGCCCCGGCGGCATCATGGCACCTTGGCAGATTCAAGATTCTGATGGCCAGGTAGATTTGACCTTCACCCCTTTGGCTGACGTACCCAACTTGGTCAATCTGGGTCTGTTTTGCACGCGTTATCACGGCCCTACCGGCCAACTAACCGGTACGATTACCACAGAGGCCACCGGTACCGTCAAATATCAAGGCTGTTTTGGTATGGGTGAAGAAAAATATATGCGCCTGTAAGTCGCTAAATATCGACAATTCAGCGGCGCAATATTGGTGAAATTCAACTGTGCGATTATGATACGCCAAACTTTTAGCGAACCTCAGCGAGCCACATGAAAGCCCCGAACAAAGAAATGCCCAACTTGGTTGATGAGCTGGTCTCTGCGCCCCGTCAGCAAGACCTCACCGTTGCTGACCACAGCACCCACGCTCCACGTATTCTGCTACTTTACGGATCACTGCGAGAACGTTCGTTTAGTCGGCTAGTTGTCGAAGAATGTGCCCATCTTCTCAAAGCCTTCGGCTGCGAAACCCGCATCTTCAACCCGAGCGGTTTGCCATTGCCTGATGACGAAGATGCATCACATCCCAAGGTACAGGAACTGCGCGACCTTATGACTTGGTCAGAGGGGCAAGTGTGGTGCTCGCCCGAAAGACACGGCTCAATGACCGCCATCATGAAAGCCCAAATCGATTGGGTACCTCTGAGCCTCGGTGCCGTGCGCCCAACACAAGGAAAAACCCTCGCAGTTATGCAGGTTGAAGGCGGCTCTCAGTCGTTTAACGCAGTGAATCAATTACGTGTACTGGGCCGTTGGATGCGTATGATCACCATCCCCAATCAGTCGTCAGTGGCCAAAGCGTTTTTGGAGTTTGACGACAATAATCGCATGAAGCCTTCCGGCTACTACGATCGTATTGTCGATGTGATGGAAGAACTGGTGAAGTTTACCTTACTCACCAGAGATCGATCAGACTACCTGGTAGACCGTTATTCAGAGCGTAAAGAATCCGCTGAAGAATTGATGAAGCGTGTTAACCAACGCAGCTTGTAAACTTAGCGTTAACTTCTGCTAACGCTAATCGGGCTCAAACCCGATAAAAAAGGCCAGATAACATCGCTATCTGGCCTTTTTTATGTCTTCTTTCTACTACTTCTATCTGCGTTGATCAGCGCGCAGCTGCTGGCTCCAATGCAGGTTGTTTGTTGCCATCGAGAAACAGCAGCAAAACCGGTAACAGCAGAAAATCCAATATTAACGCGCTGGTTAGAATCGCTGCCGTCATGATGCCTAGGTTCACGTTCGATTCGGCTTGCGATATCGTCAACAAACTAAAGCCCGTGACCAATACCATGGTGGTAATCACAATCGCCGCACCAACGGTTTTAAACGCATAACGCACCGCATCTTCCGTCGATTGCTGCAAAGTTTCGCGGGCATGTTTGTACTTACTGAGAAAATGCACAGTGTCGTCGACGACAATACCAATGGTAATGATCATCACGGCCGTCAGCCCCATGTTGATCTCCCCGCTGATGAGATACCAAACACCAAAGCCAAACGCGGCAGGAAACACATTCGGCACTAGCGAAATCACACCATATTTGAAGGATTTAAGGGCCACGACCATAATTGCAGAAATCAACAACAGCGCCATAAACGAGCTGGCGATAGACGATAACAGTGAATCGTAACTGAGGTGCGCCCACATAACAGCAACGGATGCCGGTGTTGCTTGATGAGCTAATGGCAGATTATCTTCCTGCCATTTCAGCATACGTCCAACGATATCAAACACCGCCGTTGTATCCATACTCGCAAACGTCACACGTATCCGCGATTCTTCTTTGTTCAGTTCAATCTGGTTGTTCAAATCCAAGCCAAAAGGCAACGACATTTCATACATCAACAAATATTGCGCCGCCAGTTCTCGCTCTTCCGGAACCTTATAAAACGCCGCATCATCGCCATTCAGGTTTTGATTCAAACGTTTGAGCGTATCAGCGATTGTTGTGACACTCTTAACCTCTGGCTGGGCACGCAACCAGGTGGCGTACTTATCCATACTGGCGAGGTAAGCCGGATCGGTAATGCCGCCGCTTTCGCCAGCGTTCATACTCAAGTTAATGTCGTACAAAGCACCAAAATGGCGGTCAACCTTTTCATTGTCAGTTCTAAATTCATGAGGCTTGCGAATCAGCTCCGAGAAGCGGTCATTGATAATATTCTGGGATGCCAGTGCCAGCATCACTATCGATAGCAAACCGCTGCCCAACAAAATTTTGCCTTTGTTGGCAATTACACCATCTGCCACTTTACCCATAATCGGGTCGAGTACAGAGCCATGGATTTTCTGCGGTCGAAACGGCAGTAACAATGCCAAGGCTGGCAAAATGGTGAACGAGAACATCCAGCAAAGCACTACGCCAATTGCCGATACATTACCCAGCGAAGTCACCGGAGGCAGCTTGGAGAAGTTCAAACTCAAAAATCCCAGCAGCGTTGTCAGGCTTGTCAGCGATACCGGTAAGGCATTGATAACCAGGCTGTTGGTCAACGCTTCAAGTTTGTTCGTACCGTCATACTCCTGCATGTAGTGCTTGAGTATGTGAATGCAGTGCGCAACCGTCACCGTAATGATGATGATGATGCCGTTAAACGACATCATCGCAAAGGTGATCCCAAAGTAGCTGCCTAATCCAAACGCGCCAACGGCTGACATCACAGCAATCAACAACGCAATAAAAGTACCGGCAACCGTGCGCATGATTAGCCCGAGCATAACAAACATCAGCAAGAACATGAGCGGGACCATAACGCCAAAATCATATTTGGCGATCTGAATATTGTGATAGATACTCACGACATTCCCGGTTACGGCAATATCCAACGCTTGGCCGGTTTCCGCTTCGTAGCCTTGCTCAAAATCCTCCGCAAACTCGTATAACGCCTCAACCACAGATTGGCTTTGTGCATTATCGTTTTCATCCACCGTAAAGTTAATCGCAACGGCAACATGTTTACCATCGGCAGAAATCAGCTTGTTAATCAGTGTTGGCTCATTCACAACAATCTGGCTTATCGCAGCGGCGCGCTCCGCCGTGATGGGTTCATCAAGAGGGATTAAATCCTCAACCATCAAGTCATCGTCTTCAACAAAGGTATGTTGATAGTTTGCGATCGAATCGACCCGGCCCACTGCCATTAACGTCCAAGCACTGTCGGTTAACGTTGCCAACGCCTGAAGAAATCCGGGCGTAAATACTTCGCCGTTTTCCGGTGAGATCATGATCAGCGCCGTACTTTCACGCCCATAGGTATCTTCGATATGAGTGAAATCTTCGTAGTACTGATAGCCCGGAGAGAAATAGCTGCGCACACTGGCATCAAATTTAAACATACTCAGGCCAGTAACAGCCAAGCCTGTTACCACGAGTGAAAGTACAAATAGCAACCAACGATATTGAATCGTGAGCTGCACCAGTCGGTTTGTCATACGTTTTTATCCCGGGATTACGAATCCTATAGCTGAATTCCGATACTGCAGCTGGAACATCAACCAATAGCGCGCGCGATTCTATCAGATTCGTTTATATCGCATTAGCTTATAAGAGATGACAATTTGTTTAGCTTTCAAACGGGCTCCCAAGAGGTAATAGTTACTTCCTGCAGAGGTAATTATTTTAGAGCCGATGAGTACCGGAATTTACTCTAAGCACATGATTTAGATATTAATTAGCTCGAAGTAAAAACTAAATACAAAGGTTACTTTTAGGAACCTTGTCACGCAGTTCATAAAAGAGTGTTTGACTCTAGGCTCCGTTCAGCAAAAATAACTACTGACCGATACCCAACATAAGTCATTAATGAACAAGAGTAATTGTGCATGAGCGATGGGTTAGTGGCTGAATTTTAGCAACATCAGCACTATCGGTGATGGCCTGTACCTGATTGCCAACCGCACAGAAATGTAGACGTTAACTGAGAGAGCTTTTGCCGGAGCTGCTGATCAACTGGTGCATCGGTATGCATGTCCAGAGTTCCAGCAACGCCCGTTGCAGCATCTATCAACAGATGCGCTGCATCAGAGGCCGATGCCAACTGAGCGGGCAATTGTATGCCGCCCTGCTGTTCACCAGAGGCAATAATATCAGTAAGTATTTGAACGATCGCCAGCTTGTGCGCGGCCAACTCGGCCTCTGCATAAACATGTGATAACTCAATAAGTGACGTCATCGATTCGCTTTTATAGGCCGTTAGGTGAAATACCGCATGCAAGACATTGAACAGTTGTTCATACACAGGTAAATCAGGCGTCAGTGCAGCCTCAATCAGCTGTAAGCGAAGCGCTAGGGCATTCTGAATGACCGTGTTATAGAGCGCCTCTTTGGTCGGAAAATATACATAAATCGCTGCTTTGGAAATACCACAACGTGCGGCCACATCACGCATGGATACGCTTTGATAGCCCTGTTGCGTTACAAGATCGAAGGTCGCTTGCAGGATTTGTGCACGCCGATCAGCCGGCGCCTTTCGCGTACGAACCATAAGAAGATAACCGAGATTATGAAACAAACTGCCACCATTTTAACATCATTGCTGACCACTGGTTTTATCCTGTCTGGATGTAACCAAGATGTCGGGCCAACGCCACCTGCCCCCATCGACTCAATTGATCCGCCAAGTAGCGACGAAAGTCGATTCAGCCCTGATAGCTACATTGTATCCGGGGTTAATAATGATGTTCCTTACGGCTTATGGGTACTAATGGGCGATGAACAAATGGCGGTGACACTCGATGGTGACACCGATTCAGGCACAGTAACTCGCCGCATGTTTTTCACCCTCAAACCCGGCGCTAATAGTAGCGAGTCTGAGATTCGACTTTGTCATGTTGCACAAAGCTGGATGCCCGCCAATACCAGCAACATCGAGACATCCGGTTTCGAAGTCCTTGTTGAAGACGGCCCTACGACCCTCAACTATCAATTCAGTTTTGTTACCGATAACGACGAGCCGACATCAGAGCCCACCAATCGCATGAGCGTTACCCTTAACTTCTCAACCGCAGAAGACGACTCTTCGACTACGATCTCAGGTAGCTATACTGCGCTCCAACTATCCCAGAACATTCAAGCCAATCTCGGAACGCTAACCGCCGACGCAACTGCCATCGACTACAGCGCTATCGGCAGCGGCGGGATTACGATGCAAACACTCTTCGATGATGAAACACTGACGATTGAATGCGTCAATGATATCGAAGCTGACTTTATCGCTGCCGTATCATCGGACGTGCCAGGCCTGACGGATGATGTCAAAAACATCCTCGCGACCATGACCGCCTTCAACCGCATCGTTTTAAGCACTGAAAGTAGCCATCAGTTTGATCTTGGAGTTATCGAAACCACGAGCAACAGCCGCGGCTATATGACACTGATTCAGAATGACTTGATCGACCCTGGGTTTCTCGTCAGCCTCGGCGGTGCTGAAAACAATACCTACGATATCACCGAAAATACGACTCGCCGACTACTTGGTAATGTAAGTACTGAGAACCATCTCGGTGAAACAGCCGATGTCAGTTTCGATGTTGATATAACCGACTGATTCAACGTTTCGACTTCACTCTGGCCTGGCTACCACAGGATTCCCTCGCTGCCCCTGAGGGGGTTCTGCAGGCCGGAGTTTTTTCATTTCGCTGGCCCTTTAAGTCTATCAATAACAAGCGCCTTGCTCCTCCAAATAAACTACGCAAATCTCACCGAATGTTTACCCAATACTTATGTCGTAAAAGCACTTGCGCCTGCACACTATTACTGACAACATCGCCGCCAACCTACTCTGGCGGAATCCCATCATGAACACAAAAATATTCGAACAAGTACACACTCTGGCAACCGACATGCTGGCGGCTGCCGAAAGCGAAAACAGCGAGCAGTTTTCTCGTCTGTACCAAGAGTTGCAATCCATCTGCTTCGACAACGAAGACGACGAAAGCAAAAACCACCCAGTACAATGGGAAACCTTGGCAGATTTCACAGAAGACGCAGAAGAAGCACTGCGCCACTACAAAAAAGCGCTGGGTTTTGCCGATGAAATTGGTGCCAGAGATTACAAAGCATCAATCTGTTATGCACAGGCAATGCTGCTGGCTGATGAAGAACGTTTAGACGAAGCACGCAGCGCAATCGAAGAAGCTCAGGAATACTCCAACGGCCTTTCTGATCAAGAATTATTGGACGATATTGCGGAATTAAGCAAAGCCCTTGAAGGTTGATTCACGGGCATTTCCATAGTCAATTTCCATTCAAAATCAATGTAGAAGTTACGGATAATTTGCTTTGAATCCGCTCAGGGTTCGCGGTAGTCTAATTGTTCATGGTGGCGCAAAACATGCCACCATTAGTTCAATACAGACGCAAAGGGATTTACTCATGAAGCCGCTACTTCAACAAGGCAGTACCGAGCAAGATGCTGTGCGTGATCTACAAGCCAGCCTCAACAAAGCCGTTAATCCATCACCTAATCTCACCGTCGATGGAGATTTCGGTCCGGCAACACATGCTGCGGTAAAATCATTTCAAACCCAAGCATCACTGACCATTGATGGCGTCGTTGGCAAGTACACCTGGTCTGCCCTCATGCTGGCATGTCAGGTTGCCTCGCAAGTTCAACAAACCGCTCAAAGCCAACAAGATAGCAACACCGCACAAAAAGCACTGGCGGATATTGCCCGCAACTACCTGGGTGCCCGAGAAACCGGCAACAACCTCGCCGGTGACGACATGCGCATGATGGAAATTTTTGCCGCCGATACCATCCCCGGAGACGGTTACCCATGGTGTGCTGCGTTTGTGTCACTGTGTGTGCAAAAGCTGCTGGACGACAACGGCAACTACCAACACGTGCATGCTCCCCGAGAAGCCTCTGTACATCGTTTTTTAACTCAGTGGGCAGAAGCTAACGATTGCCTGGTGTTTGAACCTGACAATCAAGCACACACGCCCAATCGCGGTGATATCGTTGTGTTTACCTTTTCACATATTGGCATTGTCGATGCGGTCAATGATGACGGAGTCGTTACCATCGAAGGCAATACCAACGAGGCAGGCAGTCGTGAAGGAATCATGGTGGCAGAGAAGCAACGGTCGATGAATGTGATCAAACGTTTCATTCGGCTTCCGATTGCAGCCAATCAATAACAACTAACAGGAAGTTCCTACAATGACGGAATCACGTGATTATCTGGAAATGTCTTTTCGCTCTATCGAGTGTTTTAAAGACGGAAAACTCGATGCGCAGGAGTTAGGCAAGCTGCTTGTGATTGCCGAGCGCGATGGAGAGATCGACGACAACGAAATTCGCGTATTACAGAATATTATTTCGCGTATCAAACCGGATGAGATTGATCAGGCAATGCACGAAAAATTGACCGAAATCGTCAGTAAAGTTGCCGCCTGACATGGCTAAGGGTTAGCAGCCAGCTTCACAGTTGCTAACCCAGTATTTTTCCCTTTCTCTACCTTCTGTAGTTGCCTGTCTTACTTTCGTTGATCACTGCCAAGGTCAACACGAACTGCAACTCCGAACTGAAAACCTTAACTACAACCCCAGTTCAGCCACAGATTCATGAATAAAACCCTTTAATCCATACACTGCATCACTCCAGCATTCTTCCATTTCGTCCGTCCAGTCATCAGCCAGAACTGACTTCACACATTCAGGCACAGACTCGACCAGCACAAAGTAATACTCTTCATCTTTTAGCGCATACATCTGATGGCGCACAATCTCATTTTCAACGGATTCACGTGCATACTCGGGGCGCTTGAGTGTGTCGACGATTAAATCCAAGACGTACTGGAATTTCTCCGGAGCAAACCCTTCCAGACTCTCGATATCAAACATATCCGCGGTTTCAGGAAAGGTTTCGAAAAGACGCTTCAGCAACGGTACGGAAAGCGCCTTGATGCCAACTCGACGCCGCGCTTCACTAACCGATGATTCGATAACCTCAATATGATGATCAAACATGCAGGAGCCTCTTGATTATTATCATTCTTAACACTGAATCGCAGTCTAACGATCGTTCGACAGAAGTTCGAGAAAAATTCCACCACCGTGCAGAAGGATGCTAATTACTTTGATTCAGATCAGATTATCGTGAGGTATCGCATCAAGCCCTGGTTATGTACAAATACATGAGAGAGCCAATGTAGTACGCCGATAAAACACACTCAGCAGCGAAAACTCCATCACCTGAATCAGCGTAAATCGTAACAGATTGAAGGGACCAACATCTTCTTCAGATAATTGCGCCTTGCTTCCACAGGCTCTAGCCCTGACAACAACATCTCAGACAGAAACGCGCGAAATATCCAGCGCAAAATATCGTGTGTTGTTACCTCGGCTTTAACGATACCCGATTCCCGCGCACGCTCAATATAGGGGTCGGCAAGCGGAAGCATCGCCTGTTCGACGGTGAGGAAATTCTCGATCATGATACCCACTGCAGGTGTCAGGTCATCTTCAAGAAACCGGTAAAAGCTGTCTTCGCTTTTAATCATTTCAACCGAATGAACCACCCCCTCAACCAGGAAATCTTCAAACGACAATTGCATTGCCGTAAGTTCTTCAAACACACGCTCGGCCAGTTTGATCCCATTGGCGACCACGACCGCGGTCATAACTTCGTTTTTATTTTTGAAGTAGCGATAAAATGTCTGCCGAGTGATACCAACATCGGCAACCAGATCATCAATGCGAAAACGGGTTAAACCATGCTCATAAATAAGTTGAGCGGCGGTATCTAGGATTTTTTGGCGCGTACGTAGGGCTTTGCTCATTCTGCATCAATCTAACATGGATCTAAGTTCTGATTATATCGGCTGGCTATAGTGGATAACCAGCCAAAAACCCAAGCCTATCGGCCCTGTAACCTTTTGATATCAGCAATAATTTCTTTCCACATAGCATTCTCGGCAAAATATGGCGCGTAAATGCTGATTCGCCCAGCAACATCACCGTACTTCTCGATAAGCTTTGCAGCAACGTCTTTGGGCTCTGCCACTACCGCAAACTGCTGAACAAATTCATCCGGAATCAAGGCTTCCATTTCTTCCATGCGGTTTTCTTTCGACAGTCGATTCAGTGTTGGCTGCAAGTCTTCAAAGCCCAGGGCTTTCATCGCAGGTAAGTACGCAGGAGTAGAACCATAGAACGCCAACAACGAACGTACGCCATTGTAGGCATTCTGGAAATTCAGCTCATTCGTACCGGTTACCACCATGGCTGAGATCGACAAGGTAAAATCGCTATCACGGCCAGATTTCTCTTTGCCCAGATTAACGTTAGGCATCACGTGATCTTGCAAATACGCCACGTTGTTAAACGGATGTACAATCAAGCCGTCGGCCACTTCTCCGGCCATTTCACACATCTTTGGCCCGAAACCTCCGGTTAAAATCGGCGGTAAACCAAACTCGCAAGGCCCCGGATTAAACATCGGCCCCATCAAGGTATGGCGATAGTATTCGCCCTCAAAATTAAGCCGCTCACCGTGCTGAAAACAATCGAATATGGCGCGAATGGCAAGGATTTGTTCACGCATACGTTTGGCAACTGGCGAAAAATCAACGCCAAAACGCTTTTCAATATGCGGCTTGATTTGCGACCCCAATCCTAGGTAAAAATTACCTTTGGAGAAGTTCTGCAGATCCAATGCTTGATAAGCCAGATGCATCGGATTGCGCGGAAACGACACCGCAATCGCCGTGGAGATATCCAACTGCGGTGCATGTTCGCTGGCAACAATCAGCGGGTAGAACGGATCGTGTGCACCTTCCATGGTATAGACACCGTCATAGCCTACGTCTGCCATTTCTAACGCTGTGTCTTTCGCTGTTTCCAGCGTGGCATAAAAAGGTCCGTCAATCAGGAATGGTTTAGTCATCAAAAAATCTCTCTAACTGTGATTTGACCGAGCACGCTTAACAACTCAGCTACGGCGGCGTAATGTCATCGGCAAATTATCAACCGGCTTCGGCATAGGTACGACTTGGACCTTCGGGTTGTAACCTTCGGCAGTCGAAAAATCATACGTACGCATGAAGTGATTTAGGAATACTTTCGCCTGCATCATCGCAAAGTGCATACCGATGCACTTATGGGCGCCCCCACCAAAACCAATAAACGCAAAGTTGTGGATCTTCTGTTCTTCGCGATCATCACCCCAGCGATCCGGGTCAAACTTAAGTGGATCCGTCCAAAACTCGTCACTACGACCCGCCCAAACGGGCGTATTGTAAAGAATAGTATTCGCCGGCACACGATATCCGCCTATGGTGGTTTCTTGCAATGTGCGTCGCATATTAAACGGCACTGGTGGATGCAGCCGCAAGGTTTCGAGCATGCACTGCTCAATCAACGGCAAGTTATCAAGATCTTCATAATCGAGCGTCGTTTTGTCGAGTGCGATAACTTCATCATAAACCCGTTGTTTCAATGCTTGGTTTTCTGGCCGAGCCAGATACATCAGCATATTGGTCAGTGTTGCCGTCGTAGTATCGTGAGCCCCGAAAAGTAAGAACGCCAAGTGTGGAAGAAGAATATCATCGCTGAAGTATTCGCCATTCTCGTCGCGTTCTTTGACCAGAATACTCATCAGATCTTTACCATCACCATCGCGCTTTGGTGCTATTAAAGATTGCAAAAAACCATAGAGAAAACGCTTGCCTTCCATACCTCGGTGGAAGGCCAAGCCCGGAATCTCTTTACGAATAATCGCCAACAAACCTTTTTCGTTGATATCCAAAAACGCCTGACTCAGCTTTTCTGTGTTTTGATCGTCTTTGTCTAACCCCAGAAAAATATCACTGGCTTGAGCCAACAACAGCGACTTGATGGCATCAAAAAAATGAAAATCCGATTTATCACCCCAGTCTTCAATACCGTCTCGAAGCGTCGGATTCATGATATCCAAATAACCGCGAATAGCTTGAGTCTTAAACGCGTTTTGAAAAATTCGCCGATGGGCTTTATGCACATCAAAATCAATCAGTGCCAAACCGCCGCCGTAAAACCGCCCAAGCGTTTCGGCATAGCCCATTTCTGAAGACATGTTGCGGTCTTTATCAAGGTAAATCGGCTGTAAATCATCCGGATGAGTAACCAACAACCCTTTTTGGATGCCTAACTGCAATCGAGACACATTGCCGTATTTTTCAACGTGATCAAAAATAACGCCGTTAAAGTCACGCAACAATGCAATAACTTCACCCAGCATCGGCCAGCCATACGTACCGGGAACGTGGTCAAGATCAGTACTATCGGGTTGCAATGTATGCTCGCTTGCCGTCATCAAATACTCCTCATTGCTGAATCAAATAGTAAGGTTTAAACGCGCGGGCTCGCTGGCTTTGGCTGGTAGTCACCTTCACAGAGTTTTTTAAGCCCTTTCAAAAATGAGCCGAGGTACCAAGTCATCACAGGCTTGAGTACCTTAAAGCAGCCTGTTGCGAATGCGTTAGACGGCCAAAACGCTGCATACCAAACCAGCTTACAACGGTTTTCACCAAGCGATTCCACCACATAATCTTCACCAAACGCCGCCATATTCGGCATTGAGGATTCTGTAAAACAGAAAGCCATACGTCGGTTGGTTTCCCACGCCGTAAATTGCTCAACACCCATAATGCCACCCGCCATTTTAACGGTACGGGTTGTACCTACGCCAAAAGGTTTAGGCGAGGTCCAGATAACCTCTTCGAGGCTGGAGCCCCAAACTGTCCAGGCATGTTCATCTTCAAATATCGCAAATAAATGCTCAGCCGAGCAATCAATCTCGATAGTGTTTTCAATCAGCACAGGGGCTTGATGCAGTTCTTCTGCAGATTTGTGTAAACAAGGTTTAACTTTCATCACTCAACTCCACTCATAAAGTTACACATATAATTTATGTAACTATTTAAACGTAATACCATTTTTGAGGCAATGATTTATTTACAATTTTTATAAATGTAAATAAATGTATTAAAACCGCCTTCTGTTGAGTCAATACATACACCAAAGGTTCGCTACTGCTATCGGGCACTGCTCCGCGGTTTAACACTAAACCTAGATCGCACGCTCAGACAAAACACTCAAACCAGAACCAAGTGTTTGATCATTATCCCGCCAATACAATATCCGAAGTAACCCGGTAGGTATAAACAACAAAAACACATATGAGGCTGTTGAAACAACAGAACCTACTTCACAAATGCGTATCATATGATCTAATATATACACATATGTATCAGCTGATACCTTTCAGGGATTTCAAATGATAGCTAACCGCGCAAAATCCGATCTAAGCCTGGTCGGCAGCAGTGTTATCCAAGCCGCCGATGCCTTGGGGCTGGGGCGAGAACAACTGGCCAATACCATTGGGGTCTCAACGCCTACAATCGCACGGATGAAAAATGGTGCCGCGGTTCCTGCTCGCAAACCTTATGAATTATCACTGCTATTAATTCGCATCTATCGCGCGCTATTTTCGATTGTCGGCGGCAAACGCGAAGCCATGCAACACTGGATGCAGACACCCAACCACCACTTCGCCAGCCAGATACCCGCAGAGCTTATTCAACGCCCGGAAGGTATCGCACAAATCATCTGGTACCTCGATGCAATGCGCGGCCGCATCTAACTTCTGTGAATCAGTAAAAAACGGCGTTGTTTGGTACTTCTCATAAAACGTACCAATAAAACGTGCCTCTAAAAACGCCGAATTAAACACTTCAGCACTGTATATACCGCTGCATATCGCCAATCACCGCAAGGAAAAGGAATGCCACTCTCGGATTTACTCACATATCAGCTGGGGAATTGCTGGCGTATCGTCGAAACTCAAGAAGTCGCAGCAACCCGAGAAATCACTGACAATGCGGATGAACAGAGCCGCTTAGAAGCCCTGCTAGATGCCAGTAAACCAAGCGCACCAGACGATTGCCAGGGGCTTTCCTACCTCTTGATGACACCGTTTCGATACCCACCGCTGCAATACGGCTCACGGTTCGGATCAACCTGGGAGCGCGGGATATTCTACGGCGCAGCAGAACTCGACACTGCATTCGCCGAAGCTGCCGTTTATTTTTGGTTGTTTCAACAAGGGCCAACAACACTTGGGCCATTGTCATGTATCCGAGATCAACGCACAGCGTTTTCAGTACGCATTGCCAGTGCAAAGGCACTGGATCTGCGCTCGGCTTACTTTACCGACAAAATTGATAGCATCATGGACCCAAAATCCTGGGTCGTTAGCCAACAACTCGGCAAGGAAATCAGAGAGACCGAGGCAGAGTTTTTCTGGTATCCATCTGCTCGCCAAGAGACTGGCACTAACGTTGCTGTACTAACACCCGATGCATTCAGTACAAGAGAACCGGATCAATACCAGCATTGGCAAGTACGGCTCGATGAAGAAACCTGCTGGTTTGGGCGCGCCGGCGCTTCAAGTATCGAGTTTGAAAAGTCCCGCTTTCTCATCGACGGTCGCATTCCCCACCCCTGTCTTTAACGACCTTAAAGCCATTCAGATGCCCTTGTATGGGGCACGAACATGTCTCGGCGTTATACAACTCAAATAACTAACGCACCCATCACTGGACGGCATGGATTTTGCAGTTTCTTCACTTATGCCCAGGAAGCCTGCATTTGTTGCCTCAAGTAACAGAACGTGTATCAACGACACATAAAGACGCTACCAGTGCTCCCTAATTTCGATGAGAAAGCCCTTATCGTGCCGGGTTCGATAACAAGATGTAAAAGAATCAAGGAACCAAGATGAGCGAAACCAGCTGGTTAAAGGAAAAGAACGCAATGCAAATGGCACATGTTTGCATTGAAATCGTAAAGCAGGAGCTCGATGTTAAACTGACCCTGTCACACCCCCTATTTATTGATTTACTCAAACAATATGTCGAGCTGACGGATTCCGAACATCTGAGTGATGCATACCACGACCTCATCAGCTTTGCTGGCACCAAAGCGCCGAACTTTAGAGCCAACGCGAATGGCCGAACACTGATTGCCGCAGAAGCCCCAATCACAAAAGCCAAACCCATGCGTGTAGGCGACATCGAATATCTTCTGTACAAAGGCAAACCCTATAAACGCTTTGAAAACGGGCTCGAGTTCCAAGGTTTATATCGTGGCCAGCCCTACTACGCCTGATACACCCTCAATGTGCCAGAAGCAAATTCTGCGACTGGCAACATTGCCATGAACAATCCGTCATCCGAGTTATACCATCATTGCTTTCAACCTACGTCAGCATCCAGTACATTTAGCCACTGGAATTATTCTTGAGGCTAACAAATGTCGTTTACTATTGTGCACCAAACTGATCTGAACTGTTCGGCAGAGACGCTATGGAATGTGCTGTCAGACCTTGAACAATACCCACAGTGGAACCCGTTTGTGGAATACTGTGAATCGACTAAGAAGCCCGGTGATCCGATCAAAATGAAGGTGCGCATATTCCCGATGTTCGCCCAACCTCAAACCGAAGTCATCAAAGAAAACGAACCACTGAAAAAGTTCTCTTACTGCATGAAGCCTTTGCCGTTGGGTTTGCTTTCAAGCTATCGCTATCACCAAATTGACACCCTCGACGATGGCACTATTCACTACACCTCGTCTTTTGAACTAAAGGGCCCTTTCAGCCATATCGTTAAAGCACTCATGGGCGGCCTGCTGAAAAAAGGCTTTACTGGCATGTTTGAAGGCGCAACTCAGCGTGCACTAAACATGGCTGCCAAATAGCACACAGGCTCATTATTTTGCCACCTCAGGCCGTTCGCATTTGCCGTTACCTTTCTCAAAAAATAGGGTGACGGCAGCGACATCGATACCCCACTTCGACAGCGTCGAGCGGTTCACTACCCGCTGATCATCGAGCCGATACATCCAGTCGTTTACCTTCAATTCATAGACCTTGGTCTCCCCGTCTTTGTTTTTAACGGGCAAAGACAGCACATAGCGCATATTGAATGCTCGCCCCACCTCTCGAGCACTGCCAACACCAATAACATCCCCTGCCGTTGCTTGATATGCCCCCGCGCCTTGTTCCGGGTCGGGAATTAATAGCCAGGTTCTATGGGTGATCTCACCATCATTAAAGTAAAAGGTTTCTTTCAGCATTCCTTTGCGATCGTCTCCATGCCCTTGCCAGCTCCCCATCGCCTCGACGCAAAAGTTGCGCGTTAATTTTCCCGCATGATTCTGAATCATACCTCTGGCGATCAAAGGGCCAGAAAAGTACTCTTCCATTGCAAAAACAGGTGTCGTGTCTTTGTAGTCTTCGATTTTTGTCGCGCAGCCAGAAACCAGCAACACCGTTGCGCCTCCTAGCGATAGTATCCATCCGGGCAGGTTTATAGAGTGCACGATAAGTTCTCCGATCAGTTTGTTTCTGATCCAATTAAGGCTAAGCGTTGATCAGGCTGACTCGTAGAAGGCGACAACCATATCCCCAAAAAAAGATTTCCAAACGCCGGATCCTGGATCTTGCCCAGTCGGCGCCCATTGAAATAAAAGGTGCTGTGATTAAGCGTATCTATTTCAATCGCCAGCTCATCATCGGCGGCAATATCAGGCCAAAGCGTTTGCAGCTGTTCCAGCCACGCTGCTTCCGACGGATGAGTAACGCCCTGTTCGCCCCACTCTTTGGAGGTTCGATCGATCAAAGCCTGTGCCTTAAAGTCACGCAGATAGGTAATTTCCAAACGCACCGGTCGCGCGTGCGGATTATAGACACCATCAGCATTCAATAAGCGAGATTCATAGATCGGCCAGAACATGATTTGCAAACGGGCTTCGCCCACCAATTGCAGGGGTAATTTCGCTTGAACCGCTACCGAGCTGATCAAAAGAAACAGCGTGAAAAGCGCACAACATCCATTTTTTATCATGAGGGTTTCTCCGACATAGCAACGACCAGCGCCGTTAACAGATCACTTAATCGATACAACAAGGGTAGCAACAGCATCCAAATGCACACTAGCGTTAGCAAGGTCGCCTGCAACGAGTGACCGAAGCCCACAACGCCTAACTTCTCACCAGCGAAGTAACTGGTTGCCCCACCAAATCCACCAAACAGTGCCGCTATCGCCCAATGCCTATCGAACACACGAAGACTGTGCCTGACCGTTGCGGCAAACCCCGCCCACAACAAAATCAGCCAGGCAGGAATCAGTGGTGTGGTCGAAAATTCAAAAACGCCATACACAACCAATACACTGTCGATAGCAGCACCCAACAGAACAACACAGAGAATAAAAATCACCTCTGCGAGATCCATTCGTATCCACCACAAGTGCACGACCAATAACGCTGCAGGCACGGCAAGCATCGAATTGCCGCCAAGCACCGCACTCAGCCAAAAAGCGTTGAACCAAAGACTGTTCACAACAATGCCAGGGCGCTGAGTTAGTAAAGGAAGAAAGGCATCAAGGGAATGCCGGCGAAGCCGAGGAAAAGATGAAGCCATGATTTATTGCTCTCAATTTTTTGGCCTTAATTGAGAGCATTACGCGGGGTATTCTGTATCAGATCAGTACGAGGGGACAAACGGCCCGAGATCTACTAAGACCTCAAAGAGAACCGTACAGGCATCAAAAAAGGCAACACCATTGAGAGATGTTACCTAAGTCCAAGACGTGAAAAGTTGGAGGCGCCTGTAAAAAAGCAAGATAGTTTTTAGAGGTTCCCTTGAGCTGTTAACTCGCCAATTCCGGGTATGCCTTTTCGCTTTGTTCACGAATATATTGCACGGTATCCAGATAGGCCGACCGGCATGGGTCATCCGGTAAACAGGGCAAATTCTCGATGGCCAGCCCACTGGCAATATCCCACCAATCGCTTTCTTCGAGTTTTGCCAGTACCGGGAATATATTGATATTTTCGGTGCTGATGTGTTGACGTTGAGCATCAACATAGTGGCGCAGCCGAGTCTTTAACTCTTCAATCGGTACGACACAATCATTCGCAACAGCGTTAAAAAGACGAGTCAACTCCAGAGTTTCTTCCTCCAACGCGATGTGCTGCGTCTGGATTTCACGAATGATATTGGCATCACCCATGTGCCGCTTCAATAAGTATTTAAACGCGCGCTCTTCCAGCGGGTGATGATACGCCTCCGGATAGTTCGTGATGTATTCAAGCGTATCCAGAATCAAACCCAGATCAGGATTAAAATCAGTGTTCTCGTCGTAATGGCTGAACACCACTTCGAGCGAATTCAACAAATCTGTCAGTACGACATGGTCTTCAACCAGCTGTGTATACATATCAGTCATCACGCTACCCCACGATAGTTGCCAAGCTCAGAAACAGGTTAGGTGAAGATCGAAAACGACCCGTTGACACAGGTCAAAAAATCACCAGAAAGCGTTATTCACAGGAACGGGCAGGGTCACAATAGCCAGCTATAATTTCACCAAACCAAGGAGGATCGCAATGACTGCTCAATCTGCCCACCGCGCCTTATTACTCGCATTGATTGCTTGCCTGACAATCGCACTACTGGCGATTCACCCCGCGCAAGCGCAGAGCCTTAAGGCCAGTGATAAAACAACGCTGGTACTCAGCTATGGCGATAAAACAGAAACACTGACGCTAAAACAATTAAAAACCTCACTACGCACAATTCGGGTTCCGTTTTTCTCGCCTGTGTATGATCAGGAGGTCGCGTTTCATGCATTTCGATTTACCGATATTGCCGGGCTAATCAAAGCTGATTTAACCAAAGTCACCCATATCGATTTCATTGCGTCCGATGGCTATCGCGCTACGCTGGATGCGTCATTATTGGAAAAATACCCGCACGCTTGGCTTGGTTACGAGCAAATCAACCCAAAACACGGCGCGCCATTTGACGAGGTCGTTATCGATCGGGAATCCTTACAACCCCAGCCGTTTTATTTGTTCTGGCAAGATCCGATCACCTATAAGGCCTTCCCATGGCCGTTTTCGGTCACCGAAATTCTGTTTTCCACATCCAGCAACCCATATTCAGAAATCGCCCCTTCGCCAAACGCAGCTGAGCAAGTAAAGGCCGGTTTCGATATCTTTACTCAACAGTGTGTCGTTTGTCATTCAATGAATCTTGTGGGGGGCACGATTGGCCCGGAGATGAACATCCCTCAGAATTTTACTGAATACCTGCCGATGGAATTTTTACGCGCCTATATTCTCAATCCAACGTCGTTTCGTGCCAGAAACCGCATGTCAGAAATTCACCTGACACCCCATCAGGCCGACAAGGTTCTCAGCTACATCCGATATATGCGCAAGCATAAGGCATTAGACAAACTCAAAGCACGCTAAACAAAAAAACCGGCCATTTGGCCGGTTTTAATTCTGGATGCTCTAATCGCTATTGCTAAACGCTACATACCTGATGAGGTAGTCAATTCAGCAGTCTATCAGGCAACTCCCAATACAACATTCAATATCACTTACTCAGCTGCACTATCGCTTTTTGGCGAAGCTGCCTGAGCCGCTGCTGGAGCTGCTGCTTCCTTGTTAGCTTGAGCTTCAGCAGGCTTCGATACTGGCGCTTTTTTTGCGGGTGCTTTCGCTACTGCCTTCTTCGCTGCTGCTTTAGCAGGTGCCTTCTTAGCCGCAGCTTTTTTCTTAACAGGCGCTTTTTTAGCCGCTGTCTTACTGGAGGCAGCACGTTTACGAACTGGCGCACTCTTGGCAGGAGTTTCAGCTGGTTTATCTTCTACTTTCGGTGCTTCAACAGCAGCTTCTGTCGCTGCGGCTTTAGACGATGAACTCACCTTGCGTGCTGCACGTTTACGCTTAGGCTTTGGCGCGTCTTCAGCAATTGCCTCGGCTACGTCAGCATCGTTTTTTTCCGCCGTTGCGATAACCTTCTCTGCTTTCGCAAGCACACGCTCAACACGTTCTTCAGCGGTTGAGTGTTTATCAATCAAAATTTCGATTTCTTTTGGCGTCGCTTTTTCTACTGCTGCTTGCAGCTCATCAAACGATTCTGCAATGCACCTACTGTAAAATTCCGGATCCGGCATCATGTCACGGTCAGCCATGATGGTAGTTGTCATCTTACCGCAATAGGTAAAGATCAAGTGGAACAAACCAACACCTGGAGTCAACACACCCAAGCCGTGATAACGGATCAGTTTTGCACCCGAGCAATACAGCGGGAAGTTTGGACCGGCAACGTTAGATACAACTGTGTTGATCTTCATCGGCAAATGGCGAGTCAGTTGGTTATCAACATACGTATCGATCAAACGTTTTGTCACACGTGGAGACATCGCACCAGCTAGCTTCAATGCATCTTTCAATGGCGCATTTTCACCAAACTCTTTAGCTTCATCACTACTGTGATGGATTGCCAACAAACGCTCTAACGGATCATCAATTGTGCTGTTCAAGCTTGTGAAGATCGCACCTACTTGGTTCGCATCGCCATTATCACCACGGCGAGTTCGCATGTTCATAGGCACAGATGCAACCAATGATGTCTCAGGATGTTCGTTATGAGCGTCTAAGAACTTACGCATAGCACCGGATACAATTGCCAACGCAACATCGTTAACCTTGGTATTGGTTTTGTTTTTGATGGCTCGAATATCATCAAAATCAAATACGCCTGCCTCAATCACACGGTGCGGGCCTACCGGGTTGTTAAAACGCGTCGTCGGCGCATCTGTCGGCGGTGCTTTCAAATCGCCTTTAGCGAGTTTGATACCGGATCGTACGACATCGTTACTAAGCTGGAACCCACCTTTGGTTAAATTCCACGCATTATTGAAATAGCTGCGTGTACTGGTGCTAACCATCTCGTAAGTACCTGGGGCCGCTTCAGCTTCAAAAACCTCATCATCTTCATCGTCTTCATGCAGAATCGGTTCAAGATCGTGAATCGCAGCCATGAAGTTATCAGCACCACCACCGTCAACGATAGAGTGGTGAATTTTGGTGTAGATAACAAAACAGCCGTCTGGCAAACCTTCGATGTTATCCAAACCTTCGATAACGTAGGATTCCCATAATGGACGCGACATATCGATCGGGCGTGAATGCAAACGCGCAATCAGGATGCACAACTGACGCCAGTCACCCGGATGCGGCAAAGCGATATGACGCAAGTGGAATTCTACGTCAAAGTTATCGTCAACCAACCAATAAGGACGCGCAAAACGACCTGGCGATTGAATCAAGCGAGTACGAAATAACGGGATCTTTTTAATCTGATGTTCAAAATGGTTGATAACCGATTTAAAACGAACCTTGCCACCGGGTGCCGTTGATTGGTCATAAATACCAAAACTGCCAATGTGCTGCGGAACATTTTTATGTTCCAAATTGATAAATGCTGAGTCGAGTACACCAAGTTGCTTCATGAAATGTATAGCTCTTTGTTGATCTTGTTATAGCTGGTTGCCCAGACCTGATTCTGTTGCTTTGTCTATCTGCACGAGGGCCGATAACGTCAGGTAGCTCTCTGACGGAGAACGTATTTTGTGACGATAAAATACGTCTCTTTTGATCCCAGTGATCATTTCAAATGACCTTCATCTGACTACCGCCGAACGCATGACTAGCGTAGCGTAATTTGGGAGCAGTATATGCTGCATCACTATATCCTCTCTCTGCGGATACGTCACCCAAGCAGTGGCGTGATACACGTCTCATTTTCTACCATATGGGTATGACAATCTCAAGCAACATCAGCGACACAGCATAACTAATACGGATTACGTCGATTCAAAGCAGATCGACTGCGTTTTTACCTCACATAGTGACAATTTATGTCGCCCCTTTGTGCCACAAAACCCGAGATAAAATTCGAGCCTACAACGCCGCCTCAATGTACCAACAGAGCAGACCAGAACAGGGAGTCGCCTAAAGCATCGGTATCCACTCTTTCGAGAAGTAAAAAACACTCACCCCAAATGACGTCTATCAACAGATCAATCACTTGCCTACGGCGAGAAAATACGCTGTGTTGTTATTCGAGTATTCGCCTCGGCGTATCATTTTTCGGACGCAGCCGATCGATGTTTTCCAACGGTACTGACGGAAGATTTTCACTGGTACGGCATAATGGCGCAATGGTTCCGAGTACGCCTAACCGAGAGGGCCGATATTTTTTGAGTAACGCAAAGAGAATACCGGCGCTTTCCGCATCCACTCGACCATCAACCAGCCAGGGGCGAAAATGCTGTTGGAAAGCAGTAACCACCTGAGCTGTCTGCAAATCATATTCACCCGTGATGTCTATCGGATAGCCATAATCGCTCAACGCTTGCTGAATCACTTCAGCGCTCAATGAATGGCTCGCGAATATTTCGCGAAAACACAACGCACTGTCGGCGTTATACCAAGCGCCGATACCTTCATGGTGCAGCCGTTGCCATGGAAATCGAGGGCCCGGATCGATTTTACGATCAGGTGCAATATCGCTGTGAGCAACAATATGTGTTGGCGTAATCTGCGGATAACGGGTCTGTAATTCACGGATCAATTCAACCAGCTCCTGAATTTGTTCAGGGTCAAAATCCGGATAAAGGCAAATAGGCTTTTGAAGCTGATTAATTAAGCTGTCTACCGCAGACGGGTTCCAGACAATCGTTTCGGCGACCGATAACGTGCTGCGACAATGGGGTTGATAGACCAGCTCGATACCGATCGATTGATCATTGATATTATTACGCCCTTGCCAAGCACTAATGCCTGCGTGCCACGCGCGATAATGATCAGGCACCAATTGATATACCTGCATGTCACTGCTGGCGTAATCCGGATCGTCCATCGATGGAATCAAATAATGCGAGCTGACCGGATACTCTGCGTCGGTCAGTACCTGCATAGATTTATCAAAACCGGTTTGAGTGGTGTGAATGACGATATAACGAATACGTTGATCGTATTGATCCGACGAGTACTCGTGATTGATATCCAGCCCACCGCAGGAAGACAGCAGCAGCGCCAGTAGTGATGCTCCAATAGAACGCATCATGGATCGAGCCCTCCCGGGGAAGAAATAGCCACAGACAAAACGGGCGCCAATGGCGCCCGCTTCAAAAACACTAACCAGCGGAGAATGAATTACAACTCAGGAATCAACTTCGAAAACTCATTGATCATCGGCATGATGATCTCGGGTTTGTCCCAGTTTTCCATACCCACACCAATGTTGCAGCGTGTCACACCAAGGTCGCGATACTTTTTCAGCAAATCGACTGACAACGGCGACATCACTACCATGGTGATTTCAACACTGTCTGGGTCACGGCCAAAATCTTTTACCTGCTGACGGAAGTCAGCAATCGCAGCACCGACATCAGGCATCACAACGTCAACCGGCATCCAACCATCTGCCCATTCAGCAGCATGACGAACACCCAATGGGCCCATCGCACCAAAAATAAACTGCGGGCCAGCAGGTTGAACCGGCTTGGGCTCAAACCAAACAGGATCAAAATCGATCAAACTCCCGTGGTATTCAGGGGCTTCTTCAGTAAACAGATTGCGCGTGGCTTCAACGGTTTCTTTTAAACCGGTGTAACGTTTTTTCCAAGGCAAGCTGGATACGTTTTCAAACTCTTCCTGATTCCAGCCAACGCCGGTACCGATCAACAAACGGCCGTTACTTAAACGGTCGAGGGTGGCCATGGTTTTAGCTTGAGCAAACAGATCACGTTCCATCATCAAAGCGATGCCGGTGCCGATTTTAAGTGTGTCGGTCGCGCCAGCAGCAGCCATCAACGATATGTATGGATCCATCATCTCTTTATAAGGCTCGGGCAAGTCGCCTCCCGGAGGATACGCCGTCGAGCGACACATCGGAATATGGCTATGCTCACCGTACCACAGGGATTCAAAACCAGCGTCTTCGAGCGTTTTGGCCAGGGTTGCCGGGTCTGGGTCGTTCACGGTGTTCATGGATGAAAAGCCGAGATGCATATAGAGGTTCCTTCAAGGTTTTGGCTCACAACGCGCCAATGAACATAAATATTCAACAGTCAACGTACGACCAGAAAATCGATATAAGCGTCTAAGTTAAAAAGGATTGCCGCTCAAAATCAAGCCATCGAGATTACATTTGCAAACAATAAATACTATTTGAAACAACGTACCTGTGAGCGCGGCATCAATTGTGCCCTGGCTCGTGATTAAATCGGCCATACATCTCGTCAACGTCTAACCGCAATCCCTCCCCCCACGACCAACGAGTGAGCCGTGGCCAAATCTTCGGCAAACGCGTCATCCATGATCCCCAGATATTTGGGTCGGAGACCGCAGCACAATACTGACTCGCCGGCCGTTCTCGATAGCAGTATTTCGATAGCGCCATCCGAGCCTTTGGGTCAACTGCTCAGTGAGTTTCAGCCCGAGCCCAAAGCCCAAGTCCGTTTTCGCTGCACGCTCGTTGACTATGTGTGCCTGCGCATCATCTCCCATTGAATCAATATGATTAATAATCTCGATAGTTTCACGATTTTGTACAATCGTTACGCGACCACAATCAGTATGCTGAAACGCATTACGGATGATATTCGATAACACAATCCGGCTGGCTGCGTACGGCAACGTTAGCTCGCAAGCATCAGTGCTGATGGAAACCTCTACGGGTTTATTGGCGAGTAGGTATTTCAATTCAGCCGTCAATTGCTGCAGCAATTCATCAATAGAAAACGGCGTTGCTTCCGGTAGTTTGCTGTCATCACGACTGAGCCACAACAAGGTTTCCGTTAAATGTTGCATGGTCGTTACTGCCCGGTGAATACGGCCCGCCACCTCGCGCTCTCGCTGCGGTTCTGGCAGCGCTGCGGCGTTTTTATCGAGCATCTTTTCCAGTAATTCCGTATTCGATAATATGCTAGCAATGGGCGTGCGCAGCTCATGACTGGCATGACGAACAAACGCCTGTTCGCGCTCTAGGGTTTCTTGCACAGACAAAAGACTCTCACGAATCAACTCAGCCAGCATATTAAGTTCGTAATAACGAAACTCCGGAATGTCATTCTTCAACGTGCCAGCATCTAACGATTTCGCCCATTCACCAAGATTTTGAACGGGCTTACCAACAGACCGAATGATTAAAAAGATAAACACTGCGAAAAGTACAATGGCGATAACCGCAAACATAATGATGTACATGAAACGGCTGAATTCTTTCGGGCTCGTTTGCATATCGGCCGGCTTTATCACACGTGCAACGTATCGTTTTTCACCACTTTTATTGACCAAAATAACCGCCAGATACACCGCGTTTGGCCGCTGAAAAAAACCGCCGCCATCAACGTTCTTAACAAAATCCCCATCACAGACCGGCTCAGGCAAATTGTTCTGCACGTTTTCGGGTAAATCCTGCCAACGTTTGGCCACACGATAACCCAATATTTCGCCAATGGATTGATGCGTTAGATCAACCTCATTGGCAGCTTGATACATGAGCTTTTTATTCATGGTATCCAGCCCTTCGATAAAGTTATGGGCAGACATCGACGAGAAAACAATGGTCATACTCGCCGCTAAAAACAACAGCGAGCCAAACAGTGACCAACGCAAGCTGCCCCGAAGCTGCAATCGTTGTGGTCTCATGGCAAATTCTCCGAATCGCTATCCGTATCTCGAGATCCAATCGAAAAGCCAAAACCGGGTACGGTATGGATCAATCCAGATCGATCAGGAACATCTATGGCTTTGCGCAAATGGTGCATATGAACCTTCAAACTATTGCTATCCGGCTGTTCATCGCCCCACACAAAGTGCATCAGTATATCGCGAGAAACCGGGTGCGGTGCTTGGCGCATCAAACACTCCAATAATTTTAATCCGGTCGGGGTGACTTTAAGCGGTTCGCCATCGCGCAACACTTGGCACGCATCAAGGTCAAGGTTCACATCGGCAACCGTCAATTGGCGCGCCTGGCTGCTGCGGCGTCGAGCCAATGCGCGCAAGCGAATTAACAATTCTTCCATTGCGAATGGCTTAACTAAATAGTCGTCAGTACCTGCCGCGAAGCCTTTGACTTTGTCATCCAGTTGATCGCGTGCCGTTAACATCAGCACAGGTACATCATCACCGTCACTGCGAAGTGTATCGCACAGCGTCAGGCCATCCATACGCGGCATGTTGATATCCAGCACTAATACCTCGTAGGTATTTTTCTGTGCCAGTTGCAACCCTGCTACACCGTTAGCTGCATGATCGCAAGTCATCCCTTCCAACATCAGATAATCTGCAATACCTGCAGCTAAATCCAGATCGTCTTCAACAAGCAATACTCTGAGCATAATTAGATTCTGCCTTTATAAATGGTATTTCTCAGCATCCGCAGTCAGAGAGACACTCGCAATGAATTAACTCCATTAAAGCGTTTAATCCGTCAGAGCGAGAACATCGTTGCCGGATATTCGCCCTTTAACTCGCTGCAATATACGACCAAAGTCACGTTGTACCACCAACAACACCGGGATCAGCACCAGCGTAATCACCGTCGCGAATAAGATACCATAGGCCAATGATGCCGCTGCCGGTTTTAAAAACTGCGCCTGCCGCGAGGTTTCACTCAACAGTGGCGCTAAGCCAGCAAAGGTTGTCACTGATGTTAACAACACCGCCCGCAAGCGCGATGTACATGCCTCAACAATGGCTTGGGTGTAACTTAATCCATGCTCTTGGCGCTCATCATTGAAACGCGAAACCAACAGCAAGCTGTCATTCACGACAACACCGCTCAATGCCAATATACCGTTGAGCGACAACACTCCGAGCGGAAGATCGTTGATCCAGTGCCCTAACACCGCACCAACAATACCAAACGGGATGACCGACATAATCACCAGCGGCTGAAGATAAGAACGCAGCGGAATGGCCAGCAAGACATAGATCATCAACAACGCAATCAGAAACATGTGTTCAATAGATGAGGTCGTTTCTTGTTGTTCTTCAGCCTCACCGGCAAAGTGGATTGCCAGACCCGGATACTGTCGCTGCAGTTGTGGTACCAGATCACGCTGCAATTGATTAACTAACTCATTGGCTGCGATCTGGTTTTTATCAACCACCGCACTCAGGTAAATTGCACGTTGACCATCAATGCGAGTGATTTCTTCCTGTTGATACGCAGTATCGATAGTCGCTACTGACGATAATGGAACAACCATTCCGTCAGGCGTGCGGATTCGGCTTTGCATCACATCACCCAGCGTTTGCCTGTCGGTCTCTGGGTAGCGAACACGCACACGAATTTCGTCTTTGTCACGCTGATAGCGCTGCACGATAGCGCCGCCAAAGGTGCGTAAAACTTGCCGAGATAAACTTGCAGTATCCATGCCGAGCGCGCGTCCCTCTGGGGTCAAACGAAACTGCAATTGCGCTTGTCCGGTGTCGAGGTTGTCGTTAATGCCGCTGACACCAGCCTGCTGCTCAAGCGCTGTTTTAAAGGCCGCTCCAGCAGCTTCCAGAGACTCCAAATCCCAGGCCTTCAGTTCCACTTTAAAATCATCGCTCAGGCGGAATTTTGAATAAAACAGTAATGCCTGCGTTCCCTCAGGTTGCCCGGTGAGCTTTTGCCAAAGTGCTTCAAATTCACCTGAGCTATAGGGTTTACCTTGATCCAGTTCGATCAACACGCGGCCTGATTTGTCTGCATCGGCAGTCACTTGCAAACTCAGTATGCTAGACCCCGTCTGCTGGTGTTTTTGCATCAGCGATTCATCAGCCTCCATCGCCGTTTGCTCAAGTCTCAACAAATTATTGCTAGTTTGGCCATAGCTCGAATCACTGCGCATCGTCACCTGAGCACCGACAATATCACCGGGTATGTCCGGAAAGAACGAGACCCGAACAGCGCCCGTTAACGGCATGCCCATCACCAAGACAAAGATGGTGGCAAAACCCAGTAACACGGCATAACGGTAGTGAATCGCTCGTGCGATAGCTTGTCGGTACACCACTTGGTTAAACCAGTTAAGACCTGCATCGGCTTTGTGTTGAACGTTAGCCCAGAAGCGGCTTAACCAGAATCCTTTGCCTGACGCATCGGCCGGCTTTTTGCGTGTATTCAAATGCGCCAGATGTGCGGGCAATATCAACTTGGATTCCACCATCGACAGCAACAAGCAGATGGTAACCACAATGCCAAAGAACGAAAAAATCTTGCCTAAACGGCCATCGACATTGGCCATTGCACCAAAGGCAACCACGGTTGTTAACACCCCAAATATCGTCGGTACGGCAACTTTCTGAGCCCCACGAATGGTGTTTTCTAGCGTATCGCCATAGCGAGAGCGGGTATCATAAATACTCTCTCCGATAACCACAGCATCATCAACAACGATCCCCAGTGCCATGATAAAACCAAAGGTCGTGAGGTTATTGATGGTGAGATCCGCGAAATTACCGGTCATAAAAAACAGGGTGCCAAAGACGATAAATGGCAGACCGGCAGCCACCCAGAATGCCACCCGTAAATTTAAGAAAATCGCCAGTAACAAAAACACTAACACGATACCCGTGAAGGCGTTTTCCATCATCAAAGACAAACGCTGCTTAATTGTCTCACTGCTGTCATGCCACGTTGTAATTTCGACACCGGTCGGTAAACGTGTGCTGGCTTTCCAGCTCGAAACTACGCTTTCGGCTTGCTCAACGACCTCGGTGATATCACTGTTTTCATCCATAACGATATCAATCGCAATGCCAGGTTTGCCGTTGAAACGCGAAAAAACCTGTGGATCATCCTCAAAACCGTCATGAATAATGGCGACGTCACCCAGTCGAATTAAACTGCCGTCCGTGGTCGCCTTTACGATAAGATCGGCAAAATCCTGAGTGTGGTAGGCCTGATTATCTGCCTTCAAGCGGATAGTTTTATCACCCGTGCGCAAACTCCCGGCAATATTGGTTATCGATTCAGCATTCACGGCGTCAGCAACGTCGGCGAGGGTCAAGCCTAACGCTTGCAAACGTGCCTCATCAATCTCGATCGACATCATCGGCCGCGCTTTGGCTAAGATCGATAAATCCCGAACGGCCGGTTTAGCGAGTAGCTCAACTTTAAGGCGCTCAGCCAGCGATTGCAGTACTGCCCGATCAACATCACCCGAGAGTTGCACATAGATCGCATGATCCGAACGACGGGCCTTATCAATGACCGGTTTTTCGGCATCGACCGGAAAGTTATAAATCGCATCGACTTTGTTTTTGATATCGGTAAGTAACAGATCGAGGTCGTAATCTGTCGTGCGCTCAATGACTACGTTCGTGCTATTCGCCGTTGAGGTTGAAGTAATGCGTTTGATACCCGGAACCGTCTCCAGCGCCTCCTCAACTTTCATGGCTATGCCTTCTTCGTTCTGCTTGGCATCACCACTATCATACGCCACCGAAACTGTGACTCTATCAGGCTCGATACTCGGGAAAGTCTCTTTACGCAGTTGGCCCACAGCAAACAAACCCAGCGCTATTACTGTCAACATCAGCAAGTTGGCGGCGACCGGGTTACGGGCAAACCAGGCGATAACACCAGTATGGAGCTGGGCATCGGAGCCATTGCCTGGCAAATTGTTGCTGCCATCACTCATGGCTGACCTCCCATTTCAACAATGGGGTTCACGCGCATGCCTTCGAGGTAACTCGACAACGGGCGTATAACGACACGCGCCTCAGCGAGCTTATTCTCAGTAAGCTCTTCTTCATCGTTAGCCGTCTGCGGCGGGTACAGATACACCCATTGATCCTGACGATAAGCCAGTTGACCGGCATATGCCTTCAGCGTGTTATCGGCAGTTACTAACCAAATATCATTGTTTTGCGAAATCGCTGAGGCAGGCAGACGCCAGAGTTTTTCCATGGAACGGCCAGTAACGGTGATCTCAAAAAAATCACCCGGATGTATCGGCGGGTTCTGCTCTAACGGTTTATCGACAGCGACAATCAACGCACGCTGACGGTTGTCTGAATGGGTATGTTGCTCAACTCGATCGAATGTCGCTGGCCATTGATGGCTACTGTTCGCGCGCGACAAAACGATATCGCCATTGTATTGCGTGGTGCCAACATCCAGCATTTGCCATTGTTGATCCGACAACAAAACCGACACTTCGAGCTTGCTGCGACTGTATAAACTGCCCAGTTCGGAACCGGTTTGAACGTATGCTCCGGGCTGAACCAGACGACTCACCACAACACCATCAAACGGCGCGCGAATACGTGTTAACGCGAGATCTCGATTGGCTTTAGCAACGCTGGCCTTGGCTTGTTCAAGCACAGCGCGGGCTTTGGCGAGCTGGGGTTTACGCAACACCAGCGGTGATGTGGGTTGGCCTTCAAATCCTGATTGCTGCCATTCTTCCAGAGCCTGTTGGCTCTGCCGCTCTTCTTCATACAACGCCAACTGGGCATCAGCCATCTGCGCCTTGGCATCGGCGACGGCTTTTTGGTAATCCGTTGCATCAATTTGCAACAGCACATCACCCTTATCAACCCGACTACCGGTTTTAAACTGCTCTGATAACTGCTCGATTCGCCCCACTACATCAGATTTTAACGCCAGCGTATGTTCAGCACTGGCCTCTCCCCAAGCCGTGATTTCTGCCCGATATTCACCAGGATGAACCACCGCAATACCGACATCTGGGTAGACCGCTTCACGCACCACTGGCGGCTTCTTTTGTGCCGCTTTAATCTGCTGGGCATTAAACGCCAGCGCCAGGAAGATGCTGGCCCCGGTCGCCAAGGTAACTAACAATACACGCGAGTGGCTTTTAAGGTATTTCATGTTTTTATTCCAAGACCGAGTGATAACCCAAGGTCAACACGGTTCATCAACCGGTCGTACGTGGCTTGTAGGTATGCTTCCTGCAAATCAAAGGTGCGCTGCTGCACAGTGAGAAGATCGATGATATTGGCGAGTCCGTTGCGATAGCGATTTTCGTAGGTTGTCGCACTGCGCAATGCACTTTTGTAGGCGTCTGACAGATGCTGCTCTTGCGCTGTCAGCGACACTTCAAGGCCTAACGCATCGTTGACCTCTCTCACCGCCGTCAGCAGATTTTGTCGATACGCCCAGTAGGCTTGTTCTGCTTCAAACCCAGCGATTTCAGCCTGGGCTTTTAAACGCCCGCCCTGAAACAATGGCTGGGTCAGGTTGCCGAGTAGATTCCAAGCACTGGATGACAACAAATCGGCACCCGGAGAACTGCCGGAGTCGATTAACCCGGCAGACAAACTGAACGAAGGCAGCAATGATTTATACGCAACACTGGTGCGGTATTGTGATGCCGAGATGGTGTGGTAAGCGGCCTGCAAATCTGGGCGGCCTGCTAGAGTTTGTTCTGGTAGCCCAGCCAACGGCTGAATCACAGATGGTAATGCAGATTGTTCCAACGTCGGAATATTAGCATCCAGCTTGCCAACGATTTGCCGCAATGCGCGCTCTTGCTGCGCAAGAGTTTCTCGATAACCAACCAGGCGCGAGCGACTTTGAGCCGATGATGATCGTGCTGTATCAAGATCTTCTAACGTTCCTAAACCTTTGTGATAACGTTGGCGAATCACGGTTTCGTTTCGTTCCAATACTTTCAACCGCTCGGTTTCAATCGCGATTCGGTTGGTTTGCAATACTTGGTTTAACCAACCACGCATGATATTTGCCGCCAGCGTATTACGTGCGGCTTCCAGATTCGCAGCTGCCACGGTGACATCGGCTTCTGCGGCTAATACACCGTCATTGATTTTGCCCCACAGATCTAACTCCCAGCTGACGTTAACACTCGTGGTATAGACATCCGCTTGATCTTGAACATTGGCGGAGAATCCAGCACTCACTTCAGGCAGACGATCAGCATTGGCTGAAGTGCTTTGCCGATAAACAATCTTCAATGCCAACGCAGTTTGTTTAAGATCCGGGCTGTTGTTTAACCCCTCGATGACCAGATCGATAAGGGCTGGGTTGTGTACAAGATCGGTGAGATAACTGACAGACTCTACCGGTGCATTGTCTCCATCGGTGTTTTGCTCGTATTGCCAAGATTGCACCTGTTGCTGATCAGCACTGGCGTCATCGACCAATGTTTGATCACCAAATTGCGCACAACCAGCAGAAAGTGCCACCACTGACACCCAACTGGCTAATGTGAGACGCTTTGGCCACTTGGCCGATCGATTCGGATCGCGGAAATTAGAATACATCGTCCTGCTCCGGAAAATATTGGCAGCATGATAACGTGGCGCGGGTTAACGGGTGGTTAACGGTATCGGCGCCGATATACCGCCCATCGGCATTGATGGAGTTTGACGCGATTACCACACAAAAAAAGCCGTCATCGCTACCCGAATCCGCCACATCTAGGCCGATCTGCTATCGTTTCATCAATGCCGGTTGTTGCCACTGCTTAACGATCTCTGGATATCGTTTGGAGCCAGCCTGATACCCAATATCCATCACCAACGATGTTTTTATTTCCTGATTGTGGTGCTATTCGAATGCATGAGGTTTAACGGTTTATGCAAAAAAGTGTTTTGGCCCTGGCAGCAGGAGGGCTCGGTATTGGTCTTGCCGAATTTGCCACCATGGGTATCTTTCCGGATATTTCCAGCGCCCTGAATATCTCCGTTGCCGCGACCGGATATTTTATCGTCAGCTATGCACTGGGCGTGGTCGTTGGCTCCCCCCTACTGATCATTTTTGGCGGCCGATACCCCCCAAAAGCGCTGCTGATAGTGCTCATGTTGATGTTCACGGTTTTCAACCTTTTATCGGCGTTTGCAACATCTTACGACACCCTACTGGTGTCACGTTTTATGGCCGGGTTACCACATGGTGCTTTTTTTGGCGTTGCATCGGTTGTCGCCAACCAACTGGCAATCAAGGGTAAAGAATCCCAAACCGTCGCCCTACTATTTGGTGGTTTTGCGGTGGCTAATTTAGTAGGTGTACCGCTGGTGACATGGGTTGGCAATACAATGTCGTGGCGTGGCAGTTATGCACTGGTCGCACTCGTAGGACTGGTGACCATGATTAGCATCAGTATCTGGGTGCCGGCTATTCCGAAAGAAAAAGGCAACACCCTCGGCGCCAATCTGAACCTATTCAAACAACTGGATGCTTGGCTTGCGTTTGGTTTGATCACAGTGGGCTATGCCGGTTTTTTTGCCTTTGGCAGCTACCTTGCACCGCTGCTGATTACCGTCACGCATTTTCCTAAAAGCGCGATTCCTTACATGATGTGCGTTGCGGGCATGGGGATGGTTGCCGGCAACTTACTCGGCGGCCGGCTTGCTGATCGTATCGGCGCGATCAAAACCATCGTGATCATGCTAACGTGCATGACCGCTTGCTGGATCATTATCTACTTTACCGTCAGCCACCCTGTGCCGGCTGTAATCATGACATTTTTCGCCGGAGCCACATCACTGGGTATGGCTGCACCGATTCAGGTTTTGATTATTCGTTTATCCGGCGATGCACGTTTGCTTGGGTCGGCCATGATTCAAGCCAGTTATAACGTCGCCAATGCGATGGGCGCATTCTTTGGCGGCATCCCAATTGCGATGGGCTATACAGACAAAAGCCCCGAACTGGTCGGGGCAATATTATCGATGGGCGGCCTTGTTATTGCTCTGTGCCTAGCTATTCGACTGCGAAATGCCAAGCGCTATTATCATTAAGCCATTTCGAGCTGCCCTTCTTCATCAACCCGAGAAGATAACAACGCGGGTAAAAAACACACCAGAAACAAACCGTAAGCGATGATCCAGCTAACGCCACTGACTGTCCATGCGGCAAAAGGTTGATTGAGTAACGTCAGAAGCAAGCGAGCCAATGCAGAGAAAAAGGTCAACGAAAATGCCAGCGACATTAACCAAGATACCTGCTGGCTTCGGCCCGTATACACCAGGGTCACTCGGCTCATCATCGACATAATCATCGCACCGGCACTACCGAGAGCAATCACATGCAAGGCGAGGTTCATATGTAATGCTGGAATGAAAAAGCTCAATCCCATCAGCACCAAACCGATGCCGAGCATGGCGTTGCCTAAATGCAGTGACCACAATAACGGATCGCTCAACACCTCTTCGCGCAGCCAGAACAACTGGCGAATTAGATGTACAACGCCCGCCGCCAAAATTAACGGCGCAACTGTGATACCTAGCGACCAAAAATTATTCAAGATATACAGTGCAATGCTGCCCACGCTCAGAAGAAACAACAAAGGGCTAAGCCATTCAGGGCTCATATCCTCATAATCATCGATGCGCTGAGCCGTCAATTTGGGCATCAACCAACCCGCTGCAACGCTGATCATTAAACCAATCGTCAATACACCCGCACCGCTGCAAACCGAGGTTAAATGCTCCATCCGCTGAATAATCATGGCGAACATGCCCAAATCTAACAGCATCAAGCAAATGAGAATCGGAACAAACACCCGCTGACTATGATTACCCGAACGCTCAACAGCGCGCCAAAACATAAAGATCCCAATTGACCACCACAGCAAAGTAGTTACTGCCGCAACCTCGATACCGCCCTTCATCGGAACCAAAAACGCGATCCGGCTAACAAGCCATAACCCGAAGAAAACGACCAATATCGGCCCACTCATTTTGCGAACCTTCTGCCCTTGTTCACTGATAGTCAGTAAAAAGCTCACCGCAACGGTACCGATAAAGCCAAACAGAAATTCGTGCATATACCAAGCCCACGGGCTGATTATCGAATGATTGATAAACAGCGGCTGCCCGGTGAGGCGGTAAAGCCAGATAAATTGCGTAATAATTGACCATAACGCCGCCATTAAAAAGCCTGGGCGGAATGCGGCCTGCCAAAAAGGATGCTGGAAATAGTGTCGTTGTAATGATTCATCAGCGAGAGGGTACATAAATAAAACCTCTTTAAGAAAATCGCCTCAAACTACCTATGTAGCAAGAAGCTGTTACCTGATGTGTATCAAGTTGCGTACCAGATCGATCAAAATCAGGTTTTATGGGCACTTAAGGGATCAATGCTCATTGCGGTTGTCAAAATGACACCCATACAAAAAGTGTCTGAATGACACGAACGTGCTTTTTACACCACACGGACCCCCTATAAAGATATCTACTTATGTCTCATCCAACTGACGACAACCTGATCGAACTGGCCATCGATATGGCCAACAGCTTGCGAGAGCCCGACCGCTTTGATCGGTTGATTACGAATGTGCGTATGGCCATCGGCTGTGATGCCGTGGTATTGCTGCGTTTGCACGGCCGCAAGCTGATTCCGCTGGCCCATCACGGGCTTATCGACGAAGCCATGGGGCGGCGCTTTGACATCGATGACCAACCCCGCTTTCGGCAAATTTGCCAATCAAAGGGGCCGCTGGATTTTCCTGCCGATTGCAAACTCCCCGACCCCTACGATGGCATCATCGCCGGTGCGCCCAATATTCGTGTGCATTCATGCATGGGTATCCCCTTGTATGATGACGATGAGCTTTTTGGTGTATTGACCCTCGACAGCCTTGAGTCAGAAGCATTCAAACGTATTCCCGAGCGCACCCTCGACATCATCAGTGCCATGGCGGCAGCCACATTGAATACCGCCATCTTGATTCAAACACTGGAAGACCACCGGCGCGAACATCATCCGGGGGCGCTCAAAAAAGGCAGTGAAATTGACGAGATGATTGGCCAAAGCCCGCAAGTAAAACGGTTGCGGCAAGAAATTGATGTTGTTGCGACGTCGGACTACACCGTTTTAATTGAAGGTGAAACCGGCGTTGGTAAAGAGTTAGTCGCCCGAATGATCCACAACCACTCCGGCCGAAGCGATGCACGCATGGTTTACGTCAACTGTGCGGCGATTCCTGAACAACTGGTCGAAAGTGAATTATTTGGTCATCTCAAAGGTGCGTTCACCGGTGCAGACCGGAACCGAGCCGGTAAATTTTCACTGGCGGATGGCGGTACCCTATTCCTCGATGAAATCGGCGAGCTGCCGCTGGGGATTCAAAGCACCTTACTGCGCGTACTGCAAAATCAGGAAATTCAGCCGGTTGGCCAAGACACCGTTGAAAAGGTCAATGTCAGAGTACTCGCCGCGACTAACCGGGAGTTAGAACGAGAAGTTGCCGAAGGTCGATTTCGCGCCGACCTCTATCATCGCTTGAGCGTCTACCCGATTTCCGTACCACCCTTGCGTGATCGGGCCGGAGATATCGCATTGTTGTCCGGTTATTTCGCTGAACAAGTACGCCGTAACTTAGGCATCAGTAATCTAACGATTGATGATAAAACACTGGAGATTCTTCAAGCTTACCAGTGGCCGGGGAATATTCGTGAGCTCGAACACATCATTCGCCGCGCCTCACTCAAAGCCCGTGCCCGATATACCCGTACAACCGGTCAAGGTGAACAACCGCCAATCATGGTCATCGAGGCCAGTGATGTTGAACACTTGCGAAACCAACCCGCCATATCAACACCGGAAGCAATACCTGAAGTTATACCTACTGGGATTTCTTTGCGCGAAGCCACTGAGAATTATCAGCGACGACTGGTACAACAGGCGCTGGACGTTAGTGATGGCAGCTGGGCCAGCGCTGCCCGGCAACTCCAAACCGATCGCGGTAACCTGAATCGGTTAGCTAAACGTCTTGGTGTCAGCATTAAAAAAACGGTGACGGCTGAAGCATCGGACAAAAATAATTCGGAAGACGATTAACTAGCAGGAATAAATACCGCAAGGCGAGAGAAGAAGAGAAGAAGAGAAGAACGATTTTGAAAGAAGAAAGGCCATCCATGGCCTAAGGGTAGCACTCGGTTTACACCGCCCGAATCAAGGCAGCGTTAAAATTGGTCATGCGGGCCAAACACCTCATAGTGAATTCGACCATCATCGACGCCCAAATCAAGCAATTGCTTTTTGGCAAATTGCATAAACGCGATCGGGCCACATAGATAAAATTCTCCCTTTTCGACCGGGATATCATCAGCCACCGCCTGCAGGTCCATCACACCCTTATGGGCATTGCTGCTTTGGCTCGTATCGTTTTCATACCAGGTATGTGTTGTTAGATTCATCAAGGTTGATAATTCGGTAACACGATCACCAAACGAATGTTGATCAGCATCTTGGCAAGCGTGCAAGTACACCACCGGCAACGAATGTTGATCAGCGTTTAACTGCTCTAACATTGATTGCATGGGGGTCAAGCCAACACCAGCACTAATCAATACTACCTCAGCGTTAGAGGGTTTTAGATAAAAGTCACCGGCAGGCGCATAGGCTTCAATTTCATCACCAACTCGCAGTTGATCATGCAGGAAGTTTGAAACAATACCCGGAACCTCATTGGCTTCTCGCTTAACGGATATCCGGTAATGCTTATTATTTGGTAATCCTGACAACGAATACTGACGCACTTCCAGCCATTCATGCTCGGGCATCGACAAACGCAACCCCAGATATTGCCCAGGTTTATGTGCAATCACCGACTCTCCGTCGACGGGTTCTAATTCAAAACTATTCACCAACGCTGACTCACGGCGTGCAGAAACCACACGAAAACGGCGTTCGCCAGTCCAACCGCCTTTTTTGTCTGCATTTTCTTGGTACAGGCTTTGTTCACGTTTGATAAATATATCGGCCAGTACACCGTATGCGGTAGTCCAAGCTTCTTCCACATCATGAGTGAAGGCATCACCCGCCAGCTCACGCAGAGTTTCAATGAGATGATGGCCGACGACAGCATACTGCGCAGGTTGCACATTAAAGCTGGTATGTTTTTGCGCAATACGCTCAACTGCATCAGTCAATGCAGCTGGGTTTTCGATATTCATAGCATAAGCAGCAATCGCATCAAACAAAGCTGCGGGCTGACGTCCGCTGTTTTGATGGGTCATGTTGAAAATGTTTTTCAGCTCAGGGTTATGGCTGAACATACGTTCGTAGAAATGGGTGGTGATATCAGTACCCGCTGACTCTAACAGAGGGATAGTGGCCTGAACGGTTTTTATATGTTTATCAGTTAACATAACAACTCCTGATTATCGAGATCCCAAACGGGGAGAAAACAAAATAGGTGTGTAAACAATAAGGAAACAAACGAAGGCAATAATCCAAAAGCCCGCACTGATTACCCAAGCATTTTGATCATGACCTGCCAGAGCTAAACCAGCACGAACAAGCGCTCCAACAAATATGCCAACAAAGGCAAATACCATCACCGGTGAAACCTTCAACGGGCGCCCAGTGTGGCCAAGAGATACCCGGCTCATCATCGACAAAATCATTGCACCAATACTGCCAACTGCTATTAAATGCAGCGCAATCGCGAACGGTAAGCTGGCGAGAAAGTAGCTGAAACCCAATAACAACAGCCCGAATCCCAATGCAAAGTTCGCCAGATGCAATGACCAAAGTAACGGGTTTTTCAGCACCTGAACCATGACACCTGGCTTCAACCAGTGCATCTGACGCACAAGATGCAAAAAGCCAGCAACAAACATTAGCCAAGCTGGATTCAAACCCAAATCAATCAAGTTGGTTAGAACGAAAACAACAGCCCCCGAAATACTTACCAACATGACAGCAACGTCAAGCCCCGGCCAAGGATCAATAGCGTACCCAGGAATCGCACGTTGCGTAAAAAACGGAATAACCCGACCACCCACTAAACCAATCAGCAAGCCGATCACCAGCACACACGCACGCGCTAGAATAAGCGCAGCGGCCATATCGTTATAAACTGCGGCCAGTAAAAAGCCGATATCCAACAGCATCATGGCAACCAGTACCGGTATAAAAACCCGGTTACGAGAATTATTAGCTGCCTCTATCTGCACGGTGAATGACGCAATTGCGATCGCCCACCAAGCAAAGGTTGCCAAAATGGCCAACATAATCGCGATACCCGACGGGTACAGCAGGCAAACCCGGATCGCAATCCACAACAAGGTCAGCATTATCAAACATTTACCGTGGAGGCTGCGTTGACCCGTCCACGTTTGCGACGCAGTGAGAAGAAAGCTAATCGCAACTGTTGCAGCAAAACCAAATAGCATCTCATGCACATGCCACAACAAGGCACTGAGTGGGCTACTGGCAAGAAAAAGCGGGTCTACCGTCAGGTACAACACCCAAAGCGTCAGGCTCACCACTGACCAAGCGGATGCCAGCAAAAAACCAGGGCGAAACGCCAGCTCCCAAAGCGGCCAGTCTTGCACCCGATGAACGCGCGATCCTTCAATCGACAAATACATACGTTGATCCTGTTCCCTGTCATAGTCGGCAAATACGTTAACGTCACCAGACACTTAGCTATATCTATACCACTAATTTTTATTCTTTATTTATCAATACGTTATAAAATTTTTACATTTCAAACAAGTCATAATGACTCAATCATTTTTGAGTCTTAATGACCGATATGTTATTTTTTAACAAACCTTGTAAAACGCCGTAAACACCATGCCCAATGTTAATGACAGCACCCTGATCGAGCTCGCCATTGATCTGGCTAACAGCCTGACACAAGAAGATCGGTTCGAGCGCCTGCTCACCAATGTTCGAAAAACCATCAACTGCGACGCCGTGGTACTGCTAAAAACCGATGCCGACATCCTGATCCCGTTGGCACAACAAGGGCTAACGAGTGAAGCAATGGGGCGTCGTTTTGTTATCGATGACCACCCAAGATTCCAACATATTTGTCGCTCACCAGGGCCCGTCTGCTTTCCATCCGATAGCCCGCTGCCTGACCCTTACGACGGCATGATCGCCCACCATGCCAGCCTGCATGTACATGCTTGTATGGGGTTACCGCTGTACCAAAACGATGAACTATTCGGCGTGCTGACATTGGATAGCCTGACGGTGTCAGCATTTGATGCGATTCCGGAACGGACTCTGGCCATTATTTCCGCGATGGCATCAGCAACACTCAAAACGGCAGTGCTGATTCAACAATTAGAATCTCACAACCGCCACACACAGGCTGTTGTTACCGAACTAACCAACGAAGGCCTAAAGAAAGACGGCGGCGAAATGATTGGGCACAGCCCATTGATGGAAAAGCTGCAAAACGAAATTAGCTTGGTTGCACCTTCAGACTACGCGGTGTTAATTCAAGGCGAGACAGGCGTTGGTAAAGAGTTAGTGGCACGGCTACTCCATCAGCGTTCGAATCGCGCGGGTGGCCCTCTGGTCTACGTCAACTGCGCCGCATTACCTGAGCAACTAGTTGAGAGCGAATTATTTGGCCACATCAAAGGCGCATTTACCGGGGCCGATAAATCACGCGCCGGTAAATTTGCATTGGCTAACGGTGGAACGTTGTTTCTTGATGAGATTGGCGAGCTGCCACTAAACGCGCAAAGCAAATTGCTGCGTGCGCTGCAAAGCCAAGAGATCCAGCCTGTTGGTCAGGATCAGGTAGAACATGTGGATGTTCGAGTGATTGCAGCGACCAACCGCGATCTGCAAGATGAAGTCACTAACGGTGAATTTCGTGCAGATCTCTACCATCGACTCAGCGTGTTTCCCTTAACGGTACCGGCACTTCGTGATCGAATCGGCGACATCACACTGCTATCAGGATTTTTTGCTGAACAAATCCGCCGCAGTTTAGGGATCAGCAGCTTGGTGATTGGCCAACCTGCGCAAACAATTCTGGAAAACTACGATTGGCCGGGTAATGTTCGAGAGTTGGAACATGTTATTCGGCGTGCAGCTCTGCTCGCTCGCGCCCGTGCAGACAACCAACGCAGCCGTGCTGGGCAAGCCCCCATTGTTAGCATTGATGCCGCAGACATCGAGCACTTGCAACCGACAGGTGCAGCTAACGTGATACCGTTAGCTGCAGATATTCCACAACCTGCACCCACCCACAATGAAATAATCAAACTGCGGGATGTTACAGACACCTTCCAGCGACAGTTGATCCTTCAGGCATTAGAAAACAACGCTGGGAATTGGTCGGCCGCGGCGAGAGCACTCACAACAGATCGCGCTAATCTTGCTCGATTAGCGCGTCGTTTAGGCTTAAACGTGGAGAAAACAGTGACTAAAAACCACTAGCGGCGAGCGCCATATACTGAGCGTAATTTCAGAGACTAACGCACGTACTGGTAGGCCCTGATTAGTGCGGCATTGGTTCCGCCATGTCAGTTTGATCTACCGGTACTGAGCCAGACTTACCGTACTCGTCAGTCATTCCACCACCTTGTGGTTCTTGCGGACGTACAGGCGAGCGCAATTCCTGATTAAAGAAATCTGTAATCGCGGTAAGCCCAAGCTGACGTTTTTCCGGTGTCTCAAACAGAATTTCGTGATAGGCCCCAGGCACAACGACTGGTTTACCACCCACACACACGGTCTCATTGTGAGCGTTGCGCTCTTTACAAAACGCATCCTGAGCGTCATTGGATACAACGCTGTCGGCACCAGCCTGAACAATCATTAACGGGGTAGAGATACGGTTAGTTTGCCCCATTAATTCAGGTTCAGCATCACACACAGCAGCCAACCAACCAGAGGTAACACCACCCAAACGAATCTGAGGGTTCTCCATTTCGAGGGTTACAAAAGCATTGTAGTGCTGACGAGAATGCGTCAGGCGGTTACCTTCAAATGACTTCGGCTTCCACGGCCCCTGTGACGGCATATAATAGGATTCGCTGCCTGCTATGCTGGCAAGCCAACGCTGCGCGCGTGCAACCAGGCATGATGGCCCAAACGGCAATCCAGTATTCGGCTGAACCATTGGCGAAACCAGCGCTGCCGCCCGAAAAGGGTTCGGGTATTGTTCAAGATAACGAATCAACACCGCTCCACCCATTGAATGGGTCAAAACGAGCACCGGCCCGCTTTCGTGCTCACTCACCACCTGCTGATAAATTCGATTTAGATCATTGGTATAGTTACTAAAATCCGCAACATAGCCTTTAGTGCTATCGGTTTGCATCCGGCCGGATAGCCCCTGCCCACGGTGGTCATAGCTATAAACATTAAACCCCTGATGATAGAAATCTTGGATGATATCCGTGTATTTCAACCAAGTTTCAGTACGCCCATTGACGATTAAAAGCGCGGGTCGTAATCGTCTATCATGGTGGCGCGCGGCGACATAACTGAGCGTCACATCGTCCACACCCTGAATCTGCCCAGACACCATAATGTCGCTAGTGCCATGCTGGTGTTGAGCTTGATGCTGGATCGGTTGCGCCTGATGCTGATGGCCTTCGGCCGAGCCTTCTGCCGAGCCTACATCCGCTGCTGCAGCCATCGATAACGTCAACAGCACACAGGTAGTAAAACGTGTCAGGCTGATTTTCAATTCCATGATATTCCCTTTATACATCTCAACATTCTCATCCCAGTTGCCTGCATCCAACATCATACTAACGCCATCGCCGTTTATTGCGCCGTGTTCCAATCACATTATCCGGCTTCAGCAGTTACCACAGGCGCCTTGTTAGTTTTGCGATCAATAAACATTAACAACGGCGGCAACAGGAGAAAATCCAACACCAAAGCCGCCACTAAAATAACCGCAGCCATCAAACCCAGATCACTATTTGGCCTAAATGATGATGTCGACATCATCAAAAACCCCGCCACCAATACCAGTGTGGTGATCCATAACGCCGGCCCGACACTGTGGAATGCGAATCTTACGGCATCTTCGGTACTTTTGCCCAGCCGCTGAGCATGTAAATACTTACTCAGAAAGTGAACGGTATCATCAACAACGATCCCGATGGTGATCCCCAGAATCGTCATGTGTGCCATACCGAGCTCGCCGACATACAACGCCCAGATACCAAAACCGATTCCTGCGGGTAACAGATTTGGGATCATACTGATCAATCCGAATTTTGCAGATCGCAGCGCAAACGCCAATACCACTGAGATGGTGAATAGCGCCAGCAAGGCACCTTCAATACTGGATACCATCGCCCGTCCACCAAGATGTGCCCAAGTTACACTGAGGCTCGCGCCCGGATGGTACATGCTAGCCGGGGCGTTTTTCTCTAACCATTGCGCATTGTCATGTTCATGACGAAAAACATCGCGACTATCAAGCGTTGGGTATCCAACAATCAAGCGTGTTGCCGATTTATCGCTGTTAATCGATAAATCCATATCAAGGCCATACGGCAACGACATCTCATACAACAACAAGTATTGAGCCGCCAACTCTCGTGATTCCGGAATGCGATAAAACGCCGGGTCATCATTGTGCATGTTCTGATTCAGACGCTTGATAATATCGGTGTAACTCTGCACTTGGGTAGCATCGGGCTGCGCACGTAAAAACTCGGTAAAATCATCCAGATGCTGCAGGTATTGCGGGTCAGATATGCCGCCAGGGCCATCCGCTTTCAATGAGTATTCAATCGTATACAGCCCACCAAATTCCTGGTCGAGGTAATCCGTTGAGGTGCGGAATTCATGCGGGGCTTTAATCGTTTCCGTAAACCGGTCATTGATGATATTGCGTGGCGCCAATGCCAGCAGTAAAACAGAGACGGCCAACACAACCAAAAAGATGGATCCTTTACGGGCAACAACGATATCGGCAAATCGGTCCATCCATTGTGCATAGTGGTTACCGCCGCTGGCCTTGCGGTTGATCGGTAACAACAACAGGTAACCGGGCAAAAACGATAGCGACAACACAAATACAATCACCACACCAATGGCAGTGATATTGCCTAGATCCTGGGCGGTTGGCATTTCTGAAAAGTTCATGCTGAGAAACCCGATCGCCGTCGTCAAACTCGTCAGAAAGATAGGTTTAACGTTGATCAGCAAACTCGACTTCAGCGCCTCTTTCTTATCAACACCGGTACGGTAGGTTTGTAAAAAATTCACCAGAATGTGCACACAATGCGCCATCGAGACGGTAATAATCACGTTAATCGACGTTAACGATAACAAACTTATGGTAATACCAAACCAGCTCGATAAACCCAAACACGCCACAACCGACATCACCGTTAATAAATACACACCCACAACTGCCACCAGTGAGCGTAATAAGATGGCAAGCAAGCCATAGATAATCAGGTACATCACCGGGATCACCGATTTGATGTCGTCATAAGCACCACCAGCAACAGCGGTATTATTGATAACACGCCCGTTCAGATAGACGTCCAGATCCGGATTCATCACCTGCAATTCAGCAACCAACGCGCGCACAGCCTGATCGATTTCTATTTCATCTTTTTTGCGGGATTCCGGTGATAGATTGAACATCACATTAACGATCGCATCACTGCCACCGCGATTGACTAACCGGTTAACCAGCGTCGGCTCATTAACAAAAATATCTCGATACTCGGCGATCTGCTCATCGGTAAGATCAGCGGGTGCTTCCAACACAGCTTCAACGATCAACTCGTCATCATCACTGTAAGTATGCTGATAGTTGGCGATGGAATCGACACGACGCGAATGCGGTAACTCCCAGCTTTTTTCGGTTAACCAGGCCACACTCTGCAGGTGCTTACGCGTAAAAATGCTACCGTCTTTCGCAGACAAAAGCATAAGAGCGGAATCTATCTGACCATACTCATTTTCGATTTCACTGTACTTCAGGAAGAACGGATCATCAGGTGGGAAGTTATTACGCGCATCATCATCGAAGTCGAACCTCGACACACCAGCAGCCATAATAATAACGGCGAGTAATGAGAATAGAATCCCTTTACCAGCATGATTCATGATGGCTTGAACAATGGGTGATTCCAAGGTTAATCCCCTGATTAGATTAGGTTTTTCTGATTTTAACGGCGCGCAGAAGTTAACTCCAATCTAACATTCACACAATGACTCAAATAGCTCTATTATTAAAATGTGGGGTATTCCATGAAACTAAAATATATTCACCACACCCCGACAAACCTCATACTCAACATGTTAGAATTATGCAATTCAAAACCGCTTGCGGTCTGCCTTTCGGGCACACGCAACGAGCAGCTGCCAAACACACAAATACCGCCATCAGCGGATTACCACAACAGTGTCTTGTTCACGCCTATGCTGTTTGCCTGACACCGAGCGTGCGAGAGCAAAAACCGGCAATAACGGTCAAGCACAGCACTCGTCGATACGCATCGAAAATGCGCACTACTGTCGCGATAACGACGGCATTGTACGTGAAAATTTAATTTACATAAATGTAAATTAAGATGAGAGATGTAACAAATCAGCTAAACGGGCATGACTCTCGCTGTGATAGCGCTGCTTATGAGTGATGAGGTAAAAGGGCCGAACAAACGTCTCATCAACATCCACCACTGCAACACGCCCAGCGGCTAATGCATCGGCGATACTCAACCCAGACAAAAATCCCAACCCTAATCCGCTGGCAACTGCATTCAAAACGGCTTCGTTGGAATTCATCGACAGCAATATATGTGCATCCGGTAATCGGCTCAGCAGAGCTGTTTCAAAAAACCGGCGTGAGCCAGAGCCTGCCTCGCGCACAATCCAGGCTTGATCAGCTAATGACGATAGCGAAACCGATGATGCAGGTTCATCACCAGCACTGCAGATGATGCTCATCTGATCGCTGTGACAGGGCTCGGCTTGAATCATCGGCCTGTCGACTTCGCCCTCCACCCATGCCATATCAAGCTCGTAGTTTTCAACCATGCTAACCAACTCACTGGTGTTGCGAATGGTTATGTCTGGCAGTGCGTCAGCTAACTGCCATTTAGCGAGCTGGCCAGGTAATAAATAACTACCTACCGTTTGGCTGGCGCCGAGGCGCAAATGAGCAACTGAGGCTTTTTGCTGGTCGAACAATCCGTTCAACGATTGCATGCGTTCGATAATCTCGGAGGCCAATGGCAATAGTTGGCGACCGTTATCATTGATGACTAATCGCTTTCTCACGCGATCAAATACCGGCCGCCCTAATCGGGTTTCTAGCTCCTGCAATGTTTGCGACATCGCTGCACGGCTCACAAACATCACCTCTGCCGCTTGTGCCAGATTTTCGTATCGGGCGATGGCAACGAAGGCTCGCAGTTGTTTGAGCGTGATGGCATCCACGTGTGTCTGCATATCGAAAACTCCGGCTGATAGCAGTGTTTTATCCACTGTTAATTTTTACTTAACAGTATCACAAGTTTATTTAGATACCGCAAACAACGACACAACCCTAGACTAGCCCTATTCACTACTTACCGGCGCTGTTAATCAGCAGCCAACACAGCTTGGGCCTATGGCCCAACTGAGAATGAGGGAGAACCCGGCCATGCAAATTCCACTAAAAGCCATGCTTCGCTCAGCTATTCAGGCCACTCCAACTCCAATGGCGGGATTGGCATTAGGGATAGCCAGCCTTGGCTGGTGCTGGAATAACCTCGCCGGTGATGCTGCAACACAACAATGGGGCGCAGCCATCGCTGCTGCACTGCTGCTATTGCTGGCCATCAAATTTATTCGCTACCCTGCTATTTTGCGTGAAGAGCTGGCCCACCCGGTCGTCGGTAGTGTGATTCCGACATTTTCAATGGCGCTGATGGTGATCAGTAACGCCTTGCACCCGGTCGCCGCCAACGCAGCAGCAACTTTATGGGTCGCCGCGGTGGTTTTCCATCTGGCATTCATGCTGAGTTTTTTCTATCACCGGGCGCAGGATTTTCGTTTACACCATTTGCTTCCGAGCTGGTTTGTACCTCCGGTTGGCTTGGCGGTAGCCGCATTAACTAACCTGACACCCGCACTCGCGCCGGTTGCCCAAATGTTGTTGGCTTTTGCCCTGATGGCTTACTTGGTACTGATGCCGCTGATGATTTACCGTTTGGTGTTTTCTGCCCCAGTACCGGATACCAGCAAACCGACACTGGCGGTATTGGCAGCGCCTTCAAGCTTGTGCCTGGCAGCGTACCTACAAATTGCTGAGGCTCCATCGTTGTTGCTGGTTGCCTGCCTCGGTGGCTTGGCAGTATTGATGACACTGGTGATCTACGTTGGCTTCTTCCGTTTGTTGCGCTTGCCTTTCAGCCCAGGGTACGCGGCATTTACTTTCCCGATGGTGATCAGCGCAACTGCGTTGTTCAAAACCGCGGAGTTACTGCAAGGTCATGCAGTGACGCAAGCTGCAGCCGAGCAAATCTTACAGGGTGCGCAAGTTGAGCTGATGATCGCAACCGGCATCGTGGTTTATGTGGCAATCCGTTATGTGCGCCACTACGCAGGCCGCATGCATCGCGTCTTACACCCTGTTGAGTTGGTCGCCTGAGGGCGACTAGATTATTTTCCGATCCAGAAATGGGCTTAAAGGCAGGAGGCATGATTAGCCGCCATCTTGAGTATTCACTGAGGAATTTTTGCTTTTACGCCGATGCGTAAGCCATCAAAACATACTTATTGTTTGAAAAAATCGTATGTTTTTTGCTTGGTACTCGTTAAAAATATCAACAATCAGCTGGGAATACCGCGTAGGTGCACCTTTTGCATCGCCCGCGAATGTCCATGTTCCTTCGTTTGCGTCAAAGGTGGTCCAAACATTTCTAACATTGCCTAACGCAATACAGTGGTAGCCAAAAATACCATTGAAAGTCACGAGTGCGAGGTTTGATTTTTCATCAGACATTGCAGCGATCATCGAAACTGCCGTGTCGATATATCTGCCGTTTGTACTAATCGAGACGGGGTTGGCTTTCAGCTTGTACGACGACATTTTAATGATTCGATGGACAACGGTAGAATCAAATTCAGTGTCATTTCGCCGATGTGAATCCGTAAAACGCGCATGGCTAATTAGGGCTTCTTGGGCACCAGCACCGTGGGTTAGCGCAATTGCCGCGACACTTGGGTTTGTTGTGCTGGCCTCGACTAACCATCGCACGGTCAACCCTAAGCATGCACCATCTTTTAGCGATGATGTCATACCCATGAGAAGGTCAGACTGATTAAATTTGTGCGTGGGTAATTCCATTTAATGGTATCTCTTGCGAATCGCTAAAAAGACTGGCGATGCCTGTGCAGTGATCGTAGTTTTCGACGCATTATCATACTCTGATAGAGACAGCACTTACGCTGCTTGCCTTTACCATCGGTCATAGTAGGCGGGTAATCGCACGGTCGGTGCACGTTCAGAGTGCGGGCGGCAGATTGGCTGCAGACCCATACCGTAATGGAAAAGACTACTACTGGCATGTGGCGTGATTTCTGGCATACTGACCGATCCTCAAAAACAATAAAAACAATGAGTGTATGAGCACGGCGAGAGACCCTATGACGTCTTGGCTTGAGCACCTTAGCTCCCTCGGAATCCGATTCGGTATCGACGATAAGGGAGGGCTGACAACACGAGCCCCAAAAGGCACTTTAACAGCCGATTTGGTCGATCAGATCAAGGCAAAAAAACCGGACATTATTGCCTGGCTACAAGCTGGTGCATCCTTACCTGCACTGCATCATCAGCCCACACCCGACAACCGCCTGTGGCCGGTTACGGATAACCAGCAGCGCCTATGGCTAGCCTGCCAAAACCAACCGGATACCACCTATACCCTACCAACGGCCGTGATTTTGGCTGAGACAACCGGTGCCGGTATTGATGGAAAGCTGCTACAACAAGCCATTCAAAGCACACTTAATCAACACAGAATACTGCGTACCCGCTTCGTCGAAACCCAAGGGCGTTTGTTGCAGTCGGAATCCCTCAAATCGCCACAATTGCGAATATCTGGCTCTGTTGAAACACCGCATATAGATAACGACAGCGATATTATTCCCTATGCACAAACATGGTTGAACCAACCGATGCCGGCCGATGCAGAGCAACTGTGTCGGGCCGAATTAATGGCGTTAACCGGTAATCGCTGGTTACTGCTGCTGCAATGCCACCACCTGATTACCGACGGCTGGTCGAACCGTTTGTTGATGCAAGAGGTTTTACAGCGCTACCAACAATTACCTGCCGATACGGCAGCAACTGATTACCTCGATTATTGCCAGTGGTTGAGTCTTGATGCGGTTAAGCAGGCGCAACAGGCGGAGCTTTCAGCACTGCTCAAGCCGATAACGGACGCCAAACACGATTTACAGCCGCTGCAATTAACGCCACAAGCAACGAACCAGCCACCTTTGGCACAGCAATGTGCCATCAGCATAACCCCTGAATTAACGACTGCCATCGATCGCCAATGCCAACAGGCAGGCTGCTCACGTTTCGCTTGGTTGTTGTCGGCTTGGCATTGTTTTCTGCATGAACTCACAGGCACTGCACATTTTGCCGTGGCCAGCCCAACAGCAAATCGCCAACAGGCCCAATACCCTCAACGTCAGCAAATCGGGTTTTACGTCAACACACAACTGTTGGCAGCAGACTTTTCAGAAACACCTAACTGGCAAACCTTGCTACGAAATAACCAAGCCCGCATTTTAACCGCCAATACCCACGCAGACGTGCCTTTTACGCGGGTGTGCGATGCTCTCGGTAAACACCTGAATACAGCAGACATCGAGCGTTTTTTTAACGCCGCCATCAACTATGAAGCTGGCCAAACGCTGGCACAAAATCACATACCGTTGCACGACGGCACCGAGCTAAAAATTGAACCGCTGCCAGCACCCGCGGCCGGCGCCAAGTTCCCGATCACTTTACTGATCTCCGACGACATTGATTCTGAACAGGTTCTGACGCTTCAATTCGATTACGATTGCAGCCAGTTCAGCGCAACATGGATCGAACGGCTAGCAGGCAGCTTCAGCTATTTACTGACACAGCTGCAAACGTTGACCGTGTCGTCGGCCGATTTGAATGCCTTGCAACTATTACGACCGCAAGAAGCGCAAGCCTTGTTAGGCCAACAGCCTGAGGCGACCGATCTACTGCCACTTTATCAAACCCTGGCGCAAGCATCACCGGCGTCATACCCCTGCCCTGCTGCCGATGAACGCGTCGAAACCATTATCGAGCAGCAGACCAAGGCGACGCCTAACGCACTGGCCGTTAGTTGTGATCACTATCAATTCACCTACGCCGAGTTAGAGGCCAACGCGAATCGATTAGCGCATGCGATCCTCAACAGCTTGGTCGATGGGGATCAACTTCAACCGTTACACCAAGAACCGCCTTTTATTGCCATCGTTGCTGGTCGTAGCAGTTATCTATCTGTCGGGTTGATGGCCATTATCAAAGCCGGCTATGCGTATCTACCGATTGACCCAAGCTTGAGTGACGCGGCCATCAGTACTTTGTTGGATGATGCCAAGCCACGTTTGATTTTGGCGAACGATAGTATTCAAGCAAGGCTGCAACCGTTCACTGCTGTACCGATGATTGATCATTGCCAGCCAACCTTGTGGCCAACGGCCATCAACAAACCGGATGTACAAAGCCCAAGCCCTCTGTTTAATGTGATTTACACCTCGGGCTCAACTGGCAAACCCAAGGGTGTGATGGTGCCACATCGAGGTATCGTCAATCGGCTTCGTTGGATGCAAACACAATACTCGCTTACCGATGCGGATGTGGTTTTACAAAAAACCCCTTACACCTTTGATGTGTCGGTATGGGAGCTGTTCTGGCCATTGATAACAGGCGCTCGATTACATTTTGCCGCCGATGGTGAACATCAAAACAGCGCTGCGCTGCTCAACACCGTGTGCTCTCAGGGCATCACAACCCTTCATTTTGTGCCTTCGGTATTTAGCGACTTTCTGGATGTACTTGCTAACGCCAGCGACACTGAAACCACATTAGAGTTATCGCTAAAACGTATTTTTACCAGCGGCGAAGCCTTGCAGCCGGAGCATGTAGAACAGCATCGTTTGCTGTTACCAGCAACCGAACTGCACAACCTGTATGGGCCAACCGAAGCTAGTATTGATGTTAGCTATTTTGATACCCGCCACTGGCAACCTGAAGATGGTGCTTTGCCCATTGGCCACGCCATCAGCCATATGCAGCTGTTGATTTTGCGTGACGATAACAGCCTCTGCCTGCCGGGTATGAGTGGTGAACTTTGTATTGCTGGCGTCGGCTTGGCAGAAGGTTACTGGCAGCAACCTGAAATAACCGCGAAGGCCTTTATTGCACATCAGTTTCAGACGGCACAGCCATCAACAAGCCAAAAGCTATACCGCACCGGTGACCTCGCCCGCTATCGTGAAGATGGCACCCTTGAGTATCTGGGCCGTCGCGATACCCAAATGAAAATTCGCGGTGTACGGGTTGAGGCAGATGCTATTCGTTATGCCTTGTTGCAATACCCGGGGGTTGATAGAGCGGCCTTGATAACCGACGGCGAAGGTTTGAATCTCAACCTGACGGCTTGTCTTTATTCTTTTGCGTCTGAAATGGATTCGGCTGGCGTGGATGCGTCCGGCGTGGGTTCAGCTGCAGTCGCCAACAATGCAGATCAACACTCTTCCATCGATACCCAAGCATTGCGTCAGCATCTGTTGCAAAGCCTACCTGCTGCGGTGATTCCCCAGCGTTTTGTGATGATGAATGAATGGCCATTAACGGCCAACGGCAAACTCGATCAAAAACGCTTACGCCTGCTTGCCTCCAATGCTGCAACCCTAATTGGGCCAAAATCCGACACAGAAAAACGGATGCAGGCAATCTGGGAAGCATTTTTACCGGCACCCATCGGCTGCAATCAAGGGTTTTTCGAACTTGGTGGCCATTCGATGCTGGCAACACGATTGATTGCGACGGTGGCAGATACCTTCGAGCGGGATATTCAACTCGCCGATTTAATGGATCACGATACCGTACAGACACTCTCAACATTTGTTGATACCCAAGCACCCAAACGGGTATTTATTCGCCCAGCAGAAGACCTTAAAGAAGGCTCTACGGAAGACGCCCCCGCGCCATTGTCGTTTCAACAACGCCGTCTGTTTCTATTTTGGCAACTGCAACCCACATCTAACGCATACAACATGCCTGCGCGCTTTAAGTTAACGGGCCAATGGAATATCGAGGCACTGCAGCAGGCCTTTGTTAAGCTCGAACAGCGCCACACAATTTTGCGTACCCGCTATGCACTTGATGATAACGGCGAGCCACAAAGTTGCGTGTATCCGTCAAGAACACGGGTGCTGGAGGTTGTTGAAACCGACGATGACGCAACCCGCTACAGTGCGCAGCAACGAATACTGACTCAGCCGTTTGATCTCACCACCGATGCCATGCTTAGAGCAAGCTTGATTATCACAGGGGCAGACACTGCTGAGCTGCTGGTGTGCGTGCATCATATCGCTTGCGATGCGTTATCGTTCGAAATCATGCTGGATGAAATCACCCAACACCTGCTGCACCCGAGCATTGAACCCAAGCCGTTACCCCTGCAATACCGGGATTTCGCCATCTGGCAGCAATCTACCACGGGGAACGATTACCCGTTTTGGCTCAACACACTTCGCGGTGCACCCGAGCGACTCAATTTACCACTCGACCACCCGCGCTCAAGCAATATCACCCTCGACGGTAATACCATCAGCCGAGCAATCGCGTCTGATCTAACGCAGGCTATTCGCCGCATGTGTAGAGAGCACCATTGCACACCATTTACGGTGATGGTTAGCGCCTGGCAAGTATTGCTGGCGCGCTTGAGCGAACAGAACGATATTTGCATCGGATTGCCCACGTCAGGTCGTAACCACGACGTTAGTGGGCTGATTGGATTCTTTGTCAATTCACTGATATTACGCACCGATCTGAGCGACAACCCAACAACAAAAACACTACTAGAAACCCAACAACAGCAACTAACGACGCTGTATCGCCAACAGAATGTTGCTATTGAAGCAGTTATCGAACAACTCGGTTACCCGCGTAGGCCAGAGTATTTGCCGATTGCGCAGGTCGGTTTTAATTATCTACAGGCCGGCAGCACGGGCATTGAAAACGCGCTTCAGCAGCTGCCTTTTACCGTTGAAGGCATCAACGAACCGGCTACCGTCGCCAAATACGAACAAACTTGGACCATCAGCGAAACCACCGAGGGTTTTGAGCTGCATGTCGAGTATCAAACACATCTGTGGCAACAACAAACACTAGAACACTGGCTTGATGCTTACTTGCATTTGCTGGGCGAGATGCTGGAAAACCCGAATTTTCCTGTTCAAGGGCTCACTTGCGAACCGCACGCCCTCACGTTACAGCGGCTGCAACATCAACAGGCCGACATCGTTGATGCCTACCCATTAACACCGATGCAACGCGATATCTGGCTCGACGCCCAACTACGCCCCGGCTCACATCAAAATGCACTGGGGTTTTATTCGGCATCCGCAGTCGCCGTTGATCCAGCCATCTGGCAACAACAACTAACAACCTTGGTAGAAGGCGCGGATTCGCTTCGGGCCATTTTTGTCACGGAAGATGTACCGCAACAAAAGTTCTATCAAGCCATTCGATCGAACGCACTCGACTTAGTTAACCAATGTTATCGATACCAACATTTAAGCCATCTCGACTACAGCGATCAAGATGTTAACGCCCGCGCACAACAATTGGTGTATGCCCCCTATTTACCGGGCCAACCGCTATGGCGTGCTGAGTTACTGAATTACGCTGACGGCTTCAGTGTGTTTATCATGGCCGGATGCCATGCCATGTTTGATGGTGTGAGCTTACAAATGCTCGGGCGACTGCTGAAAGATAACTATCAAGCGGTGATTGAGCATCAGCCCACCACGCTGCCTGCCAACAACTACAAACCTTGGTTGCTGGCACAGCACCATGACTGGGATACCGCCGATGTACACGCCTTCTGGAAGGCTCGCAGAGCCGATTTAGCACAATCGCTCTGGCACACACAAAACGCCTCAACACAGGCGCAAAAACCTCAGCTACAAACCGCCCACATAGCATTGGGTACCAGCACGACAGAGCTGGCCGGTTGGACTCGCCGCAAACGCGCGACACCGGCGTTATATCTAAAAGCCTTGTATGCCCTTGCCATCAAATACCTGCAAGGGTTTGACGGTGACTTCCTGATTGAAGAAGCCGTTAGCAGCCGCGACGCTGCACACCTAACAACACAAGGGTTGATGTTTCAGCAACAACCGATGGTAATTGATGCACTCAGCACAGGCACCGCTCGTGCAGATTCAGGCATTCGAGAAACAGCCACCTTCAGTGCGCTGCTGAAACACATGGCGCGCTGGCGCAAAACCGGCAAGGCCGGCCAACCGCTGTCGTTGGCAACCAAACACCGATTATTGCCGCAGGCACAGCCATTTATCTTTAACTTCTATGTGATGGAAACTGACACCCAGTTTATGGGGCAGGCACAACACATTGAACATTTGATTCCGCAACAAGAAGGCTGCCTCACCGTCATTGTGCGGCAAAAAGGCGACGAGCTCACACTGCAAGCAACATCACCGGAATCAGGCATTTGCCCACAGCAGTTACTTGCCTTAATCGTGCGGTTGCACCAAGCCGTGTTCGACGACCAAAACGATCAAATAGCATCACTACCATTCGCGCCGCATGCCCGTTCAACCGCAGACTGCCTGAGCACACCCTCGGAATATGCTACACACCAAATTTTACCGGAACCCGAGCACGTTGCTGTCGATCAACTGACGCTCAACGACCCGTGGGGCAACCCATTGGCAATCGATCAATTGCTGCAGACGCAAGTTGTGGCTGCGCACGATACGCAAGGCCAACCGCTAGACATATTGTTAACGGTTGAACAGCCGCCAAACACCCAACACAAATCGCAAACATATTTGCTAAACACTGGGGCGCGGCCAAACCTATGCCATGAAGAAGATGCGACCTCAAACGGCTCTAATCAGCCTGACAACACACAATCCAACACGCCAACAACGCAACTACCGGCAGAATCACAACCGCAAAACAGTCTTGAACGTCTGCTGTTAACGTTGTGGAAAGACGCACTAGGGCGTGACGATATCGGCGTAACGGATGACTTTTTTGCTCTCGGCGGTCACTCTTTACTGGCGATGCGCATCGCCCATCAATTGCAAAGCCAATATCAGATACAGCTAGCGGCTGGGCAGTGGTTTAGCCACCCAACGATTCGCAGCATTGCCAATCAGTTGATCGAGACACCGACCTTCCACGCAGATCAACTACCGCCTCTGATTCATCAGCCAAATCAACAGCGAGCGCCACTAACGGCAGCGCAACGCCGCTTGTGGTTGTTCGAAAAAATGGCAGGCAGCCAAGCCGGCACAACGATTTACAACATCAGCGCCGCACTGAATATCAACGGCGCGCTGGATGAAAAACGCCTGCAGCAGGCGCTGATACAGATTGGACACACTCACTCGGTATTGAACAGCCGCGTTATCGATAATGGTGACGATGCCATCATGCAGTATGAGCAAAAAGCACCGCTCGTGTTGAATATTCAACATCAACCAAGTCGGCTGTCGTCAACGCAACAACATGAATGGCAGAACCAACAACTGCAGGCGAATCGCAGGGCGTTCTCACATACTCATTCAGACGAGCCGCTTAGCCGTTTTGATCTATTAAAACTAGATAACCAACACTATTTGCTGGCAGTCACATTGCATCATCTGATCGCTGATGCTCAATCTATTGCCATCATCGCTGAAGATCTTTTTAACGCGTATATCAACGACACAGCCCTTGATGCAATAACACACACCTCGGCTGCCCCAACCTATGCCGACTATGCCCATTGGCAACAACAGTGGCTGCATAGCAATGCTATGGATACCGCGCTGGCATTCTGGCAATCGACCTTGCAAGGCGCACCGCTGCAACTCGGGCTACCGTATCAGGGGTTATCGCCAGACTTTAGCGATTTCACCGCCGAGACGATCAATATCGATTTCGACGCAGCACTAACACAACAACTCAATACGCTAGCGCAGCAACAGCAAATCAGCCCATTTATGCTAATGCTGGGCATGTATCAGCTGACGCTCAGTGTATGCTGCCAGCAACCGGATGTGTGTGTTGGTATTCCACTCAATGGGCGTAACCATCCAGGCCTTGAACGTGTTGCGGGCTTCTTCGTTAACGCACTGGTTGTGCGTAATACACTGGATACCAATATCAGCGTAGAGCAACTATTAAACTCCGTACGCGGCCATGTTAGCGATGCGTTTGCGCACCAGCAAGTACCTGCCGAACGCGTAATGCAAGCGCTCGGATTACAACCCTCACTTGGCCAATTACCCATTGTGCAGGCTGCATTTAGCTATCTGCAGCAAGATACCAACCTCGATGCACTCACTGATCTGATTAGTGCAAAAACCGGTTTGATGTTGTCACCGGCAAACCAACAAGAAGACATTGCCCGGTTTGAGTGCCAACTGACGCTCACACAAAACACAACGGCACTAAATGGCCACCTCAGCTACCGCAAAGCCTTGTTTGCCCCGGCAGACATGCAACACATTGCCGATACGTTCAAGGTGCTTTGCCAATGGATTGTCAGTGAAGACGCCCTGCAAACACGCTGGTATACACTGCGTGCTGAGCATCAAGGCAGCCTCACATCAGCAACCGCAACAGTACCAAACGAACTACCACTAACAACGGTGCAGCAAGATTTGTATCTAGCCTCCTTGCAGCGCCCGAACAGCCTCGAAAACAGCATCGGCTATGCATTGCACTTACCAGTTGAGCTCAATCTCGAGCACTTTCACCGAAGCCTGAATGCCTTGCATCAACACTACCCCATGCTGCGAGCCCGTTTAAAAAATACCGGCACCCGCGGCGAAGCCGTGCTTGCGATCAATGATGATTTTGCCCCTCAACTGGAAATCATCGATCTAACTGGGCCAGCGCAGGCCGATACACATGCAGATATCCAACAGTGGATTCACGACACCATCAAACAGCCGTGGAATCTACAGCAAAATAACCAACCGCTAGTGAAACAACGGCTAATTAAACTGGCCGATAATAGCTGGTATACCCAGCTCGCATGCCACCATATTTTGATGGATGGTTTGAGTTTTACCCTGCACGCCTATCACCTTGTGACGAATTATTTAGCATTGCAAAAAGGCGATGCCATGCAGTTTGCCGACGATAAGTTTGTTGATTATCAGCGCTATCACCTGCAAACCTTCGACCACCCCGAGAGCATTCACTGGTGGCAACATAAGTTACAAAACACTGAAGCTCTGCAATTTGCGGGTGTGCCCCAAGCAGTAACCATCGAGAATCATCAAACAGAGCATGAAACACACGCTCGATTAATCCACCGCGAATGTGTTGTTCCGGATGAACACTACAGTGCCTTGAAAAAATACTGCCGACGCCAACGCATAACACCAGCGCTCTATTTTAAGTGTCTGTACGGTTTGTTGATAAACCTTTATTGCCGCCACAATACCGATTTTGTGATCTCCGAATTCCATCAAGGCCGCCGCAAGCAGGATATGGGTTCCATTGGTTGCCACTACCACCGAGCCCTGTGGCACTTCAGCCAATCAACGCTTAATGACGACCTGCCGACACTGTTTAGCAGTGCGCGTCAGCATCAAAAAGAAACCGGTAAGATGGCACCATTGGCCATCGGCACCGCTACGCGATTGTTGCCAGCCAACAACCTGAACTTCAGTTACAACTATTTGTTTATGCCAAAAAGTGGAGAAGCTGAGGGCATCAGTTTTGATGGCATTAGCGTATCGCCCGAGTTTGATAACAACATTGATTTGCGCGTTCAGCTAGATAAAGGCGAGTTAGTGCTGGCCCTGGGCTACCACCCGGATCTTTTTGATGATCTGAAATTCCTAGAGCGACTGTTGTCACTCAGTGAACAAATCACAGCAGGTTGCGAAACCATAGCCGAACTCGATTATTACCTTGCCGGTGAAACTCGTCGTTTCGATGCCGCGGCAAACGATCCGCAAACTCTGACCGTTAACCAATGGATTCCGCAAGCGATACAAAAACAAATACGTCAGGCGCCAACCGCCACCGCCGTGGTGTGCGGTGATCGTCAACTCAGCTACGCCGATTTAGATCTGCAAGCCCGCAAGCTTGCTAACGCATTACTTAGCGCCGGGGCCGGTCGCGACCAAGTGGTTGCCATCATGCTGCCTCGCAGTAGCGATGCCGTCGTCGCCATATTGGCAACACTCTACACCGGTGCTTGTTATTTACCGATAGACCCCGCACTGCCGATTGAACGCCAACAACACATGTTGGCGGGCTTACCGGTTTGTGCGGCTGTTTCTTCTGAAACAGTCTCTTCTGAAACACTGAAACAAGCCATATCCATAGCGTCAGAAGTACATTCTCAAAAAGGCCCTGAATGGATCAATATCGAGATCGCACAGTCGGCGACTGTGACGGCTATCAGCAACGAAACGTTAAATCACCGTATCGCCAATGCCGACGATCATTTTTATGCCATCTACACATCCGGCTCTACCGGTGTGCCAAAAGCGGCCTACAGCAGCTATGGCGCAGCAAGCCAACTGGTCGATTGGTACCAACAAACGTTCAGCTTTGATGCCTCAGATCGTGTGCTTGTGTATTCATCACTCGGCTTCGACCTGACCCAGAAGAACTTGTTTGTCGCGCTAACAAGCGGTGCCACCTTGGTGTTAGATGACCAACAACACTTAGACCCGAAGCATTTACTCAACCTGATACACCAGCACGGCGTTACCCGATTAAATGCGGCACCATCAGCTTTCTACCCGCTGGCAGATTGCATGCAAGCTCAGTCCGCTTCTACTGAATCAACACCCGCTGGAAGCGCATCAACATTGCAAACCGTTTTTCTCGGTGGCGAAACCATCGACATTACCCGCTTAAAACCGGCGTTCGCCGTTGGTATAGATCTGATCAATATGTATGGCTTAACCGAGTGCACAGACATCAGCAGCTGGCACCGATTAACACCAAGTGACGACCGGCCTGTGCTGGGCAAAGCCTCTGCAGGTAACTGTTTGCAACTACTAACACCACTGAATCAACCCGTGCCGCCAGGGATTGCAGGTGAGCTGGTCATTCGCGGCTCAGCTGTTGGTCGCCCGGCTAGCCACCCTAGCCATCTTGGGGCAGAAAACCAAACGCCTGAACGCGATCAGCAACCTTCTGAAAACAACCACTACCAGTTCGTTGATGGTCATTGGCAATATCGCACAGGCGACGTTGTTCGAGCTGGCATCAGCAACGGTGAATCATCACTGTTTTACCTCGGCCGCGCCGATCAACAAATGAAATTCCACGGCATACGATTCCACCCTGCTGAATTGGAAAACGCCATCGGCCAGCTGCCTGCCATCGAGCAGGCGCACGTGCTGCTCAACAACGACCAATTGATCGCCTGTGTTACCAGCGCCGAGCCATTGAACGTTCCGCATTTACGACAAGCATTGGCAAGCCGTATACCTCATGCATTACTACCGACTTTATGGCAGCGGTTTGACGCCTTCCCGCTGACCCGCAATGGCAAGGTTGATCGTGCAGCACTACTACTGCAAATTGACACAAACCCAGCCACCGCCATAACAGCACCGCGCAATGCGACCGAACAAGCATTAGCCCAGATCTGGCGAGAAGTTATCGGCATTGGGGTAACCAATACGGATATGCACGATGACGCAGCCACGATTGCCGACGAAGACAACGGCAACTCATCTAACACAATGGACATTCAGACACGTTTCTTTGATGCCGGCGGAAATTCGTTAACCGCGCTAAAACTGCTGCACCGTATCGAAACACAATGGCAATGCAGCATGCCTGTTGCCCGGTTGTTTGAACTACAAACCATCGAAGAACAAGCTCGCTGGCTTGATGGACACCATCAAACAGCCGCCGCGGAAACCGACAACCTGATCGTATTTGTGAATGCACTGCCGTTTACCGGGCTGATCTACACCCCGTTAATGACGCAGCTACAGACAACACACACTTGCATCAACCTTGAGCCGGCTCAGCCGACATCGACATCCGATCAGGGCAATCACTATTTCGATGCACTGATTAACCAATACTGTGAACATCTGATTGAGATCCGGGCTACGGATAATCCGACCGATAAAACGAAAAGCAAGATCACGCTGGTCGGTCATTCCGTCAGTGGTGTTTGTGCTCTAGCACTCGCCAAAGCGCTAGAGACGCGAGGCCAACCCATTGCACAAGTGATATTGCTGGATGCCTTCACACCGAGCAAAACCGCAGCACGCTATCTAAAGAATCCTCAGCGATTGGCGAAACTATTAAAAAGCAGCCTACCCGCTACGAGCGATGAAGCGCTCCCGATGTCAACATCAAACGATGCAGCAGAAGTTATCGCAACCGCCAGCCAAGGTTTGCTAACACCAAAGCAAGCGCAACACCTGCTAAATGCCGCACAGCAATTGGCTGATTCACTAGCAACCCAACAATGGAGCGAACTCCAACAAATCGCAGCCCCTGTTACCTTACTCCAAGCCAGCCAGCGCGCCGGTTGGCAAAAATGGCTAGCCGGTAACAGTCACGGCTGGCAAAAAGTACTGCGCAAAATTGATGTTCAATCTATCGATGCCGATCACTGGTCGATCGTTTCGCACGCGGATTTTTTGTCCTACTTGGCACCCATAGAAACCCACCTAGAGCGTTAACCAGAATTCTCGCATGCGCCGAGACGTTAGATGCTTCTCGTAGACGGGCTCTGCCTGTAATTGAAAATCTGGGAAGCGTCGCAAAAACTCGGTCACTGTCATGCGAGCAACTGTCTGCGCAATCGCCGAGCCGACACAGAAATGAGCGCCTGCGCCAAACCGCAGTACCTGTTTAAGGTTCGGGCGATCCATGTCAAATCGATCAGGGTCTTGAAACACCATTGGATCTCGATGCGCTGCCGGAATAATCAGCCGCATCATCTCACCTTTGCGAATGGTTTCACCGCCAATTTCGATGTCTTCTAACGCAAAACGAATCGGCGCCGAATAGCCAAAGTGATTCCAGCGTGTTCCTTCAAGAATGATGTCATCAATACGCTCCGGATGGTTCATGGCTGCATCGCGCATCGCCGGATTTAACAACATATTGTAAATGCAGAAAATCAGATCATCACTGGAAGTATCCGGGCCCGCAGCAATCAGCGAAGCGACCAAGCCGATCGCCTCCCAGGCATTGATTCGATCGCCCTCTTCCGCCTCGGCAATCAATAAGCTCAGAAAGTCATCACCGGGGTTTTGCTTTCGCTCATCCAGGTACTCCTTCATCATATCGATGCCCATTTGGGCTTCGCGGGTATCCGGATTACGGGATGGATCAAACATCGCCATAACGGCGGTCGTCAAGGCTTCAAACCGGGCGTGGTCTTCTGGCTTTACACCGACCAAATCAGCGACCACCTTACGTGGTATCACACGAGCAATTTGTTCGGCAAAGTTGACCGTATCACCTGGTGATAGAGGGTCTAAACAAGCACTCACGATCTCCTCGGTAGAGGCAGCAATACGATCGATGGTTTTCGGGCCAAATGCGGGTATCGTGAGACGACGAATGCGTGTGTGGTCGGATTTCCCCAAGGTAAAAAGCAAACCGTCGAGCACCTTGTTCCACTCGTTGTCATCCGTCGATGATTCTGAAAAACGCCACTGATTGAAGTCCGTTGTTAATCGAGGATCACGAATACACTGAGCAACATCTGAATAACCGCAGATAATCCAGCTTGCCATCGAAGGTGAGAAAAACACCGGTTTTTCGTCAAGAATACGATCGTAAACTGCATTAGGGTTAGGATAAAAAACCTTAACCCGGTTCGGGTTATAGGCTCGAAAACCCGGTTTCGTCAGCGCCCCGTGTCCAAGATAACAAACCAGCCGGGCGATAGTTGGCAGTGACATTTTCATAGACGTGTCCGTTTAGTCTCGTGTTCTCATTTGAAAACGCAGGCGAGGTATACCGACGGATAAATCCATGCATCAAGAAGCCCGCCAGTGGATTGAAACTGACGGTATTTTTTACCAATGTAATTTTATTTACAAGAGTAAACTTTTTATTTTTTCGCAATGCGCAAAGTATCAGGCAGATAGGATGCCAACTGATCCAAGCGCTCCGCCAGCGGATATTGTTCATCCATGGCCCAGCTCATCATCACCGTATTGATTGATGCCATGGTCATTTCAGCCATGAAATCAACCGGATAAGCCAAGTTTAACTGGCCTTTCTGAGCGGCTTTCAGGTAGGCGCCAGAAAACATCTGCGTGAGGGTTTTAAGCAGGTTGATGCTGTGATCATCACCCGTCGATTGGGTCATGCTGTAGCGAATAAGCTCTCGCTCCAAACGGCTGTATTTGCTGAATTCGAGCCGCACAATCGTGAAAAAATGCGCCAGATAGTCGTCGATCGTTTCGTTGGTGTGATCAAACTCTGAATCAAACTGCTGAGCGACATTCAACCAGAGTTGTTCGGCCAATGCGCGAATTAACGCAGGTTTACCGTCAAAGTACTTATAAAACGTGGGGCGGGATACATCTGCAGCTTCACAAATCGACTCCAGTGTCGCCGCTTCACAGCCAATAGATTCAAAGACTTCTATGGCCGCATCCAGAATCCGTTGCCGGTATTCCTGTTTGCGACGCTCACGTCGGGTTGCTGCAGGCACTTGGTCAGACACAAAAAACTCTCTTTCACGGTTTGTATTCATTCTACCCGAGCTGACGGAGTTCGAACATTAGCAGACGAGCGATATGGAAAATCCCGCACTGCTCTCTATGGTTAATAGACGTCCCATAAAAAGACACCGTGAGTATGGATACCGAACTCGATGCCTACATGAAGCGCGCCGTAGCGCTTTTGATCTTTGCCATGGTCGCCGGGTATTTATTGACCTTTGGCTTGAACGTCGTACTTGCCCGGATTCTCGAACCTGCAGAATACGGTGATTTCAAAATCGCCGAGGCGGTGATTGAGCTCGGCACCTTGCTCGTTTTGATGGGCGGTGGCTCTGCCAGTTTTCGGTTTTTAACCGGTAGCGATGACGAGGCAAAATCTCGAGCTTGGGAGTTTTTCCGCATCTATAGCCTGCTCGCGATTGCCAGCTCGCTACTGCTACTAATCGGTGTCGCTATCTATTACGCCGTTGCAGAACCGATGGAGCACCACCCCTTATTCTGGGGCATTCTGGTATTACCCATTTCAGCCGGCGCGTACATGCTTTCCTGCATTTTGCAGGCCCGCCAGCAAATCGGTTATGCCACGATTCCCTGGGAAGTCGGCACACCGCTGTTTTGTTTGATCGCTATCGGCATCCTCTCTGTGATTGATAGCAGCATTCTGACGGAAGAAGTGGCCATCGGTATCTTCGCCGCTGGCATTTTCTTAGCCCTCGTCATCAAATTTTTACGCACTCAAAAAACCGGCATCATGCCGATGAAACCCAACCCGACTCAACGACGCCCGCGAAATTGGTTATCTGTGTCGATTCCGATGATGATGATCTCAACCCTACAGATACTGTTATTTCAAATCGATATTTTTATGATTGAGGGCATCGACAAACATGAAAACTGTGTCGGCTATTTTGCCGCTGCATCAACAACCGTCGCATTGTTGAATGTCGCTACATATATCGTTTTAAATATGCTGACACCGCTAATGCCGCAAGTCGCCAATCAAGGCCAGGCCGCGGTTAAAGCGCTCAACCGTCGGGGTATCAAGTTGTTACTCATTATTTGTATTCCGATGGCCGCTGGCATTGCGATTTTCTCACATCCTCTACTGTCGTTATTCGGCGAAGACTCCAAAGCTGCACATTCATCACTGCTAGTTCTATTGATCGGCTACACATTTGTCACCCTCAGTGCTCTGCCTTTCAGTTGGCTCAAATACTCTGGTAACGAGCGGGTCTTGATCGGCGTACTTATCGCCGCCGTCGCCATGAACGCAACACTTAACGTTTTACTGATCCCACGTATGCACATTGTAGGAGCCGCTGTTGGAACAACCGCCGCCCTTATTTTCAGCGGCCTGGCAATTATCTTAATCATGCGCAGACGCATGGGTATTTGGTGTTTTTGAATGTTCGACATTCATAGGTATAAGAGAACCTCTAAAAACGTAGGCGGCACAGTACTGACGAGGCAAAATTCGATAACTTTTCAGTAAAAACCTTATGATGCGGGTCAGAACGTTCGTTGAGCTAACACTTACCCCACCAATAAACACAGACACAAATTTATAAAAATTCGGCTGCTACAAACAACAAGGATGTTGCCATGTTAAATCGACGATCATTTTTGCGCTCTGCCAGTGCAGGCGCACTATCCGTTTATATGGGTCAAGAATTGATGGCGATGGAACACGCCCGCCAGACAACAGGTATTGCGATTGAAGATACCATTTGGCTTGCGTCTAATCTGAATCCGCTAGGGGCCAGCCCGAAGGCCATGCAAGCGTTGTCGGATTCCAGCAATCAGGCATATCGTTACGGTGACCATAAAGCGCTGGCACTGCAAGAAAAACTGCACCAGCATCATAACTTGCCGTTTCAAAGCTATGAGGACCCGAAGCAATACTTCGCAAAGTACGACGCCTTTACTCACAATCCGGTATTAATTGGCAACGGCTGCACACAGCTATTGAATGCTGCAGCCATGGCATTCGGTGACAATGGCGGTAACTATATCGAGAGCTTCCCAACCTACAATCAACTGGGAAGAACAATCACAGAACACCACCCCGGTATGAAACGCACGCAGGTTCCTGTGAATGACCAATACCAAAACAACATTCCAGCCATTCTCGCCGCCACCAACAAAAATACGCGGTTTATCTATTTAGTGAACCCAACGAATCCAACAGGCACAGTCACTGCCAAAGCTGACTTAATGCGGTTAATCAATGAAACACCGGAAAACGTTATCATCATTGTCGATGAAGCCTACATGGAACTCGCCGACCCCGGTGCAACGGTTTCTCTCATCCCCGAATCACTAAAACGCCCAAACTTGTTAGTGTTTAAAACGTTTTCCAAAGTCTATGGTTTGGCGGGTTTACGCGTAGGATATGCCATTGGGCCGGTGCCACTGCTTCAACAACTGAATCGACGAACCGACGGCATGGGGTTTCAGAATCTTGTTTCGATGGCGGCAGCATCCGCAGCTCTGGATGACAACGCTTTTATTCAGGCGTCAATTCATCACGGCAACAAGACCAAGGCCGTTATGCAACAACGCTTTAGCGATTATGGCTTCACGCCGATACCCAGCCACACCAGCTTTGTGTGGGTAAAAACCGGGCGTAACAACACCGCTGCGGTTGAAACGCTCCGGCGCCGCGGCGTGTTTATCAAAGACGGGCAAAGCTATTGGCAGCGCCCGGGGTATTTGCGGGTATCGGTCGGCTCAGATGACGATATGGCACGCTTCTACCGCCACTTTGAAGAAGTGATGGGTGTGTAATTCGGATTTATTTGTAGGCTACCTGCACTACGAATTGTTACTTTCAATTAATCGCCGTTTACGCATAATACCCCACTTTTATTCGGGTTATTATTGCTGTGGATATCTTTCATGCGCTGGCATTGTTGGTGGGTTCGATTTTTGCGAATGCACTGGCAGCATTTGCCGGAGGTGGCGCTGGTTTAGTGCAAATGCCGCTATTACTCCTACTCGGCCTGCCTTTTTCCATTGCCTTGGGTACTCATAAAATCGCCACCGTCGCACTTGGTCTCGGAGCAACATCGCGACATCTGAAAAGTGGTGAACTCAAACTCAACGAATTACTGTATGTGATCGCCTGCGGAACCCTCGGCGTAATTCTCGGCGCCCGCGTGATCGTCAATGTACCCGACGATATCGCCAAAACCTTGCTCGGTATTTTAATCGTCGGCTTGGGTATTTATTCCATTCAGGCGCCGGGTTTGGGAATACATCACACCCCCAAAAATCGTAGCGCCCGCGGCTATACCATCGGAGCGGTAGGTTTGTGTTTCATCGGTTTTTTGAATGGATCACTGACCGCTGGCACCGGTCTGTTTGTGACGATATTTTTGATCAAGTGGTTTGGCTTCGACTACAAAAAAGCCGTGACCAACGCCATGATCAGCGTCGGGTTATTTTGGAACAGCATAGGTGCAGTTACAGTTTGGCAAGCCGGTGCACCAATTAAATGGGAATGGCTCGGGCTGTTGTTAATCGGCTCATTTGTAGGCGGCTATGTTGGTGCCCATTTTATGTCGTTGAAAAATAACCGAGTGATCAAGCGTGCCTACGAAGCTCTGTGTCTGCTGATCGGTATCACTTTAACCTTCGGGCTATTTTGATAGCCGATCAACCCCGATCTACATTCCCGCTCGTCATCGCTGCTCACTCACAATCCAAGCAGCAATTATTAAGGGCCACATTAAGGTACCTGTGGCCAAAACTCATCATTCTTGCGTAACACAGCAATCTTCAACAGTGCAGCAACACTAACGGCATCAGTGATACGACCACTCATGGCCCACTCGATAGCATCATCAAGTGGCAGCTTTTTGACTGTAATGTCTTCGGTCGCCTCCAGCTGCATATCGCCTTCAGTGAGATCCGTCGCTAAAAACACGTAACCCGCTTCATCAGTGATGGAATTCGATGTATGCAGCTTCTGAATTTCGATCATGATATTGGCGGTCAAACCGGTTTCTTCCGAAAGCTCCCGGTGCGCCGTATCGATAGGTTCTTCTCCATGTGGGCAACCACCCATGGGAATCTCCCACGAGTATTCATCCAAGGTATAGCGGTATTGCCCGACTAGCCAAGTGTTGCCCTCATTATCAACCGGCACAATGCCAACGGCAGTGCCTTTAAAATGTACACGCCCGTAGATACCTTCGGTATTACCCGGGGTGATGACACCTTCATGGAATACTTGTATCCAGGGGTTTTCGTACTTCAGATCTGATGTGAGGCGTGTCCAAGGACCAATTTGTTTTTTCATAGCGTTATCACGAGCAGAGTTTATTAAATATTCTATCCAAAACTACGCGGTATTAAAGCAGGTATTGTTATCAAATAAATCACAATCGAGCCGCTCATATTGACTAAGCGCCCTTTACGGCAGAAAAAGAAAAGGTGTCTCACATGAGCAAACAGGCAGGGTTTCATTAAATCGGGAAAGGGAAAGAAGAAAACAAAAAAAGCCGGCTAAAAAGCCGGCTTTTTTACATCTTGATAAATGTAGCTATCAAGTTATGGCTGTGCAGATTCAAATGCTGCTGGGATAACGTCCTCAGCCCACTTCCACCATGCAGTAGCTTTAGCAGTACCTGGCTCAACAGCACCGATGTAGTCAGTTGCCATCAAGAAGTCGTTCGCTGCATCATCTACAGTCTCAGTGCCTTCTGGGCTAACAGAGCTAGCACCAGCCGCCGCTGAAAGCGCGAATGCGTCGTCTAAAGAGATAGTAGTGTCAACCAGGCTAGCTGCAGATACAGTGTTACCTGCTAGGTTCTGACCTACGTTAAGAGCAGTCTGGGTAGCGCCTTTGCTGGAATCAACAAGAGTACCGCTACAATCGAACTTAACACCGTCAAATACTAGAGGCGCGCCCATGTTGTTACCGGTAGCGTCGTTCTCGAATTTGAAGCAAGAGTCATAGTTTAGAGCTGCAACATTGATCAGTTTAGCGCCAGAACCTTTCTTGAAGCTGAACAGCTTGCTGTGGTCTTCGTTACTGTCAACCAACTCGAAAGTTACGTTAGCAATAGTTGGGTAAGCGTATGGCGCGTTAGCGTTGCCTTCGCTGTCTGCTTCGATGCCTTTATCAGCGCTGTCAGAGATTGCTTGACGTACCAGAGCAAATTGAACGTTACCTTGGAAACCGTCATCCCAATCGATGCTCTCGTCACCGTTATTGGTCAAGATCAGGTTTTTAACGTTTGCTGCGCCACCGAAGAACTCGATACCGTCATCAACGTTGTTGTTAACCATGATGTTTTCCAACTTAGTGCCGTAACCTACAGAGTGCAGAGTCAGACCGTTGATTTCTTCATCATTACGTACAATGTTGCCGCCTTCAGTAATGATCAAAAACTCAACTTCACCACTGTTATCAGCGTTGTCGTTGCCGCCGTGACGACCGGTCTCTGCTTCATCTGCTGCGTTACATACAGGGTTGATTGAACCAACGCCACATACGTTGTTTTTAGCGAAGCCTTGGATAACCAGACCGCCCCACTCACCGCGACCGTCATAACCGTCATCTTTAGAAGACATTACGATAGGATCAGCAGCAGTACCGTTAGCCATGATCTTAGAACCACGAGTAACGATCAGAGTACCCTGACCAGAAGAACGGAAGTGTGTGCCCGCATCAACAGTCAAAGTTACACCGTTATTTTTTACGCTTTGAACTTCAGCAGCAGAACTCAGCTCTTCGTTACCTGTACCAACCGTTACGTAACCATCAAGTTCGAATACATAATCTGAAGACAAAGTAGTGTCTGCAGTGATCGCGCCCGACAATTCACAAACTGGCTTAGCAACACCGTTAACTTCCAGAGTTGTCCCAGTATCTGTACCTGCAACACACAAAGCAGGATCAATAGGTGTAGAACCGAAGGCCGCTGGAATTACAGCTTCTGCCCATTTCCACCATGCGTTAGCTTCAGCAGTACCTGGCTCAACAGCACCAATGTAGTCAGTTGCCATTAAGAATTCATCTACCTGCTCAGAAACAGCTTCTGTACCTTCAGGGCTTACAGAACTAGAACCACCAGAGACTAGGGCATAAGCGCTATCAAGAGCAATTGAAGTATCAACCAAGCTAGCAGCAGTTACTGGAGTTCCGTCCAGGTCCTGACCTACGTTTGCATCAGTCTGAGTTGCACCTTTGCTGGCAGATACCAGAGTACCGTCACAGTCGAACTTAACGCCTGCGAATACCAGAGGAGCGCCAGTGTTCATGCCAGTAGCATCGTCTTCAAAGTTGAAGCACTTGTCGTAGCCTAAAGCAGCAACGTTGATCAGCTTAGCACCAGTCCCTTTCTTGAAGCTGAATAGCTTGCTGTGGTCTTCGCTACTGTCAACCAATTCGAAAGTTACGTTTGCGATTGTTGGGTAAGCAAAAGGAGCGTTTGTATTGCCTTCGCTGTCTGCTTCGATGCCTTTGTCAGCGCTGTCAGAGATTGCTTGACGAACAAGAGCAAACTGAACGTTACCTTGGAAACCGTCGTCCCAATCGATGCTCTCGTCACCGTTGTTGGTCAAGATCAGGTTTTTAACGTTTGCTGCGCCACCGAAGAACTCGATACCGTCATCAACGTTGTTGTTAACCATGATGTTTTCTAGCTTGGTGCCTGCGCCAACAGAGTGCAGAGTCAAACCGTTGATTTCTTCGTCATTACGTACAACGTTGCCGCCTTCAGTGATGATCAGATATTCAACTTCACCGCTGTTGTCAGCATTGTCGTTGCCGCCGTGACGACCCGTTTCAGCTTCATCTGCTGCGTTACATACAGGGTTGGTAGAACCAACGCCACATACGTTATTTTTAGCGAAACCTTGGATAACCAGACCGCCCCACTCACCACGACCGTCATAACCGTCATCTTTAGAAGACATCACGATAGGTGCATCAGCAGTACCGTTAGCCATGATTTTAGAACCACGAGTAACAATCAACGTGCCTTGACCTGAAGAACGGAAATGAACACCTTCGTTAACGGTCAGAGTCACGCCATTATCTTTAACACTTTGAACTTCAGCAGCAGATGCCAACTCTTCGTTACCAGCACCAACAGTAACGTAACCGTCCAACTCATATACATAGTCAGTGGTCAGTTCAGCATCTTGAGTGATCGCACCTTTCAGCTCACAAACTGGCACGCTAGCACCGTTTACGGTCAAGTTAGCGCCTGTAAGTTTACCAACTTCAGCACAAACTTCGTTGTCGCCGCCGCCAGTAGATCCGCCTTTGTCGTTGTCATTGTTGTCGCTGCTGCCACACCCTGTCATCAGCACAGCTGCAGAAATGGAGCTGGCTAATAATAGTTTTTTAAATTTCATCTCATCCCCTCGGATAATTATATAAATCGGGTTTGCTAAGCATATTAACTAACGCTAGTTACACTTTTTTTCTGTTTTCTTTACACTTAGATTACAGATCATCAAAAATGAAATCGGCCTGACACATACGATATGACAGGCCGATAAAATGATGTATCTAAGGTACTGCGATTAAGGGTTTAGAATTCCAGCGAGTATGCGAGCTCAACGCTCACGCCCGTTTTATAGGAGCGATAGTTCTCGCCACCCTGCGTTTGCTCAAACGGCTCGTTCAACAGGTTTTTAGTTTTCAGTGTCAACTTGGATTCTTCACCAAAGTTCTTCGAAACGTTGAAGCCAAGATCATTACGCGCTTCAAGAACAATATTCGGGTAGTTATCCGCGCCCAAGGAGTAAAGCGTTTCGCCTTGTCTGAAATAAACCAATGTGTATTCCATGCCCCAGTTGAAGTCATCAAAGCCCAACTGGAAGTTAACTAGATCGTCTGGCTGACCTTGCATTTTTTGCTTGCGGATAGAAGAACCTGACTGAACTTCGACTTCTGAATCGATATAGGTGTAGTTACCAGAAACAAACACACCGTATTCAGCAATGTCGTATTCCAAACGGAAATCAAACTCAACACCGCTCAACTTACCGAACGAGCCGTTTTCGAATGAGAATACCGCGTTGCCTTGCTCCAGAACTTTTTCAATCGGGTTATCAAAGTCTTTATGGAAAATGGCAAGACTCACACTTTCATTATCTGATGGGTAAAACTCCGCACGAATGTCAAAGTTTTGAATCTCGGCGCTGACTAGGTCAGGGTTACCAACAAATGTTTCACCCGATTCAGGATCAACATATGACGCAGCAGACAACTCACGAAAATCAGGACGGTTGATGGTTTCATAATAAGCACCGCGAAGCTGCCACATATCACCAATAGGTACAGTAACATTCAATGACGGCAACAGGCTGTTGTCGTCAACTTCTGCTTGAACCGGAATTGAAGAGTTCGAACTTTTGAAGGTATCAACAGTCATCTTGGATGATTCAAAACGAACACCCAGATCAACACGAACCATATCGAACTGGTTGTAATCTAACGACAGATAAGCAGCATTCAGGTTCCAGTCAGCCGAATATGTTCCAGAGGCCGGAACGCGTGAGTTGATGAAAAAATCACCGCCTGCGATAGTATCCTTGTTCAGGATCTGATCAATGTCAGTAGTGCCTTCATACTCATCAGGCAAGTCACCGCCAGATCCGTTTGAGTTGGTTCCGTATCCGATCGAAAACTGCGAGCTATTACGCTCACGTTTAAATGAAGACAAGCCATACTTCAAACGCATTTCTGCATCATCAGCTTTCATCAACGCCGAATCACCGCCAACACTGAAATCAACATTGGTATCATCCAACTCGCTGTACTTACGTTCAACGTCAGAGATGATTAACTCATACTCATCACCACGCTCTTCAAAAGCGTAAGAACGTCCATCCGGCTCATCTAATTTGGCCGAAGAGAAAGAGGTTTGCCAAGTAATCGTGGTGTCTAGGTCAGACGGAATATAATGCGTTCCTGTGAATTGCTGGAACACAAACTCGCGCTCGAACCAACGGAGATCGTTACCCTTGGTTGGGCGATCCTGGTCACCGAAGCGACTTGCATCATAGCTGAAAGTATCAGCTGTAGTTTGGCGCAACCACAAGGTGTTCGATGCTAGATCGTGATCCTCACCGATATTCATACCCAATGTAAAGCCAGCACCCAAATCAATGTCATTAGTCGTTCTAACGTAATCGATGTTGTCATCTTCAACTAGACCGCCACCAAGAGATAACGAATAGTTATTACGTTTACCAACTTCACTGCGCCATGAGTTTTTAAATTTCACAGCAGCCAAGTAACCCATTGATACATCACCGGTATCAAAGAAAGTATCGCCGATGCTCAACTCCAGTTTAACGTCTGGTGCAATGGTACGCTTCTCTGTTGCCAGAGTATGAGGCATGCTTAAAGACAGATCTGTTCTCTCTGCGCCTTCAAGATCCGAATCATTGAGTTCCTCCAGGTTGGCTTCTACATCTGATGGAATCTTACGATCACCCTCAGAACCAAACCCGAAGAAATCCAGTGCTTCTCCTTGTTGCACTTCGCGAGATTCACCTGTTAGATCTGTTACAAGTCCTAAACTGGTCGAGAACTTACCTTCGAATTCATCTGGGAACGATCGTGTCGTCAGTTTGACGGTTCCGCCAGTAGAATCACCGTAGACGCTCGGGGAGAATGATTTTTGTACATCAATCGCATCAAGAATTGTAGACGGGAACAAATCCAAAGGAACGTTACGACGCGTTGGATCTGGGCTTGGCAGGCTTGCACCATTCAACATGACCGAGCTGTGTCGAGGGTTCAAACCACGAACAACAACATACTTGCCGCCTTCGACCGCAACACCGGCGATACGCTTAACCGCTGATGCAGCATCCGAATCACCAAAACGTGCCAGCTGCTCAATACTAATGGAATCAACAACTGCTAGAGAGAAACGCTCGGTATCAGTAAATGAATCTGGGTTGTACTTAGCAACAACCTCAACTTCTTCAATATCATCGCTAAACTTGGATAATGCGAAGTTAACTTGTTTGTCGACCAACGACACTACGCGGAAATCCTGAATTTCACGGCTACCGTAATCAGGATGGCTAACAACAGCGGTATAAACACCACGTGGGGCGGAGAATTCGAAGTAACCTTCTTCGTCTGCAACACCTTCATAAGAAGTGCCGATCAGCTTGATCGTTGCGCCTGCAATTACCGCGTCTGAATCAGAATCGTATACTTCACCACCAACGCCGCCTTGAACACCTTCGGCACGCTGCGCATCGTTTTCGTTAACTGAGTAGGTTTCTACCAGAACTTCGGGCTCTTCACCCTCTTCAACATCAATGCTGATATCGGCATTCTGATCTGCTGCTGCGGTGAAGCGGAATTTCATTAATTCCTCACCTTGGTCAGAAGTTAGCACGGCTTCATGGTCGCCGCCGCCTAGATTGAATGTTACCGAACCGTCTTCTTTAACGGGTTTGGTGGCGCTACCGTTAACAGCAACCTGAAAACCTTCAGCTGCTGCACCATCCTTAAACATATAAAGAACCATATCACCGGAGAGCGCAGTGCTAGCGTAGCAGCTCAAGCCGATAGCGACAGATCTTGAGAGAAGTGATTTAATCATTTTTACCCCTAGTAAACTGGACGTCGCGTACTTCTGATAATGAAACACGACCAGGTTGAACGGGGCGAACTATACCGAGACTAGATGACGGTTTTGAAACAGTTTTATTTCACTAATATGACATAGGCAAAACGCCCAATATCCTAGGGCCTTTCAGGCAAAAAAAGACGCACTAACAAGAAACCAAAGGTGAGGATAAAACCATGTATTTCAATGAATTGCCGTACCAATGTTTCTCTTTTGTGTCACTTTCATTCCAGTCATAATTCTATGTGACATCCTATGAGGCAAAACATCACTAAAGTGTCATACACAAGGCACTAAAATGATGCAGAAATCGCGTCTGTTATGTCGGCAAAAAGGGGGCAAACTTCTCTCACACATCTCCTACCTATCGACATCATATAAACAGGGTGTCGACGAAGTTCAGAAACCGAACAACGCGCTGATCGATCCAATCGCCAACGTCACCGATTCGAGCGTCGATGGCGTTGAATCCGAAGTACAACGATGACGGCAAAAAGCAGATCACAAAGCATGGAACCGACCGAGCATAGGGTTATCGAATAACTCGCTAGGTCAACCCTCGCCAAGTATCGTAACCATCCCATGAATGTTGCAGCAAAATCGGCGCTTTTGTGGTTTAATGTGCGGCTTTTTTCGCCAGTTCAGAACCGGCTCGAACAGGATAGAAGCAACCAGCTCTATCATTTATAACCATTAACCATTGGGATCACGCGAAACGGGCGTTTCCAATGAATGGCGGAGTGCTCTCAATGTCTTCGATTGATCAATTATTCAACAACACTGAATTTGTCGGCCGCCATATTGGCCCGTCTGATCAAGATACGCGTCAAATGTTACAAACAGTCGGGGCTGCAGATCTGCATGATTTGATGCAGCAGACTATTCCGGCGAATATCTTTCGCACTGAGCCTCTCGCTCTTAACCAAGCCGAAAATGAAGCTCAAACGCTGAAACGCCTGAAAGCTATAGCAAGCGAAAACATCCTGAACACCAACTATATCGGCATGGGATACTATCCAACCCACACGCCACCGGTGATTTTGCGCAATGTCTTCGAAAATCCGGGCTGGTACACCGCTTACACACCTTACCAACCTGAGATTGCCCAAGGCCGTCTCGAAGCGTTGATCAACTTCCAGCAGATGGTGATGGATTTAACCGCCATGCCACTGGCCAATGCCTCCTTACTGGATGAAGCCACAGCTGCTGCAGAAGCCATGGCGATGAGCCATCGAGTTGTGAAAAAGAACAAGAGCAATGCCTATTTTGTGGATCAAAATTGCCACCCACAAACCATTGCGGTTCTTACGACCCGTGCACACCACTTCGGTTTTGAGTTAATCGTTGGTGATATCTTTACTGATCTTGAAAACGAGAACGTTTTTGGCGCTCTGATTCAATACCCTGATACTCGTGGATCTGCTTCAGATCTCACCGAGGTCATTAGCAAGGCGCACGATAAAAATGCCATTGTGACAGTTGCCACCGATCTGCTGGCCTTGTGTTTGCTGAAGCCGCCAGGTGAAATGGATGCCGACATCGTTATTGGTAACAGCCAGCGCTTTGGCGTACCGATGGGCTTTGGTGGCCCACACGCTGCGTTTTTTGCGTGTAAAGAAGCCTACAAACGAGCATTGCCGGGCCGTATTATCGGTGTATCCAAAGATAGCAACGGGCAAATGGCCTACCGTATGGCGCTGCAAACCCGCGAGCAACATATTCGCCGTGAAAAGGCGACCAGCAACATCTGTACCTCGCAGGCCCTACTCGCCATCATGGCCAGCTGCTATGCCGTTTATCACGGCCCTCAAGGGCTCAAGCGTATTGCTGAACGTGTGCATCAGCTAACATGCGCAACAGCGAAGGCATTAAATAACGCCGGCATCACCACCAATCAAACCGCATTCGATACCCTATCGCTAGCCGCTGCCGATCAAACCGATCGCCTTTACCAAGCTGCACTCGATAGCGGAATCAACCTGCGCCACACCGATGACGAGACACTCGGCATCAGCTTCAATGAAGAAACCACAGTCGATGACCTTACCGCTCTATTCGCAGTATTTGGCTTGTCGTCTGAGGCACTCGATAGTCAGATCACCGACGCAGTCAGCCTGATTCCTGCTGATTTACAACGCCAATCCGAGTTTCTTCAGCATGAAATATTCAATTGCTATCACAGCGAAACCGAAATGCTGCGCTACCTGAAACGGTTGGAAAACAAAGATGTGACGCTGACTCACTCGATGATTCCGCTGGGGTCTTGCACCATGAAGTTGAACGCCACGGCCGAAATGATCCCGGTAACCTGGCCAGAATTCGCTAACATGCACCCGTTCGCGCCGGAAGCCCAAACCCGTGGCTACCAAAAAATGCTTGATGAGCTGCACGATATGCTGGTGGTTTGCACCGGTTATGATGCGGTATCTCTGCAGCCCAATGCCGGCTCGCAGGGCGAATACGCCGGTTTGCTAGCGATCAAATCCTATCTCGAAAGCCAGGGCCAATACGAACGTAACATCTGTTTGATTCCAAGTTCTGCACACGGCACCAACCCTGCCAGTGCAGCGATGGTCGGTATGAAAGTCGTGATCACCAAATGCGATGCAGACGGTAATGTCGATATTGATGACTTAAAAGACAAAATCGCACAGCACCGAGACAATATTGCCTGCATTATGGTGACTTACCCATCGACCCACGGTGTGTTCGAAGAAGGCATTACCGAGATCTGCGAAATCGTTCATGAAGCCGGCGGCCAAGTGTATGTCGATGGCGCCAACCTGAATGCCATCGTAGGTGTTGCGGCACCGGGCAAGTTTGGTGCGGATGTATCCCACCTTAACCTGCACAAAACCTTTGCGATTCCGCACGGCGGCGGCGGCCCAGGCATGGGTCCTATTGGTGTTAAATCGCACCTTTCGCCATTCTTGCCAGGCAATCCACTCGATGATGCCGAAACCAATACGGTTTCAGCCGCTCGATTTGGTAGTGCAGGCATTTTGCCGATTTCGTGGGCTTATATTCATATGATGGGCTCAATCGGCATGCGCAGTGCCACCGAAATTGCGATTTTGAATGCTAACTACATTAGCCAGCGATTAAAGTCGGTCTACCCGATTTTGTATACCGGTCAGAACGGCCGTGTCGCTCATGAATGTATTGTGGATATTCGCCCCATTAAAGAAGCTACCGGTATCAGTGAAGAAGATATCGCCAAACGTTTGATGGATTTTGGTTTTCATGGCCCGACTATGTCATTCCCGGTTGCCGGCACATTGATGATCGAACCGACTGAGAGTGAATCCAAGGCGGAGTTGGATCGGTTCTGCGACAGCATGATCGCCATCTATGAAGAAATCATGAAGGTGAAAGAAGGCATCTGGACACTTGAAGATAACCCGTTAGTGAATGCACCGCATACGCACGAGAGTTTGATGACAGATAGCTGGGACCACCTTTATACCCGTGAAGAAGCCGCATATCCATTGGCCTCGTTACGCCATAACAAGTACTGGCCACCGGTTGGCCGCATCGACAATGTGTATGGCGACCGCAACCTGTTTTGCGCATGCCCATCCATCGATGACTACACGGACTAATCGGTAAACCCGAGCCGACATTAGCTGACAGTTGACGAACAAACACTGCGCGTCGACTGTCAGTTAATCTTCACCTTCCCGCCTTTGAGCACGACATCTCCGCTCCCCTGCACGGTAATTTTTGAGGCCTTGATCGTGACCTCGCCGTTTGCCTTCATCGTCACCTTCGCTGAGCCTGCAGAAATACTGACTTCTTTCGCCCCTTTTAGCGTCAATGCATCGTTCGTCGAAGCCTGAAATGCCTTGGTGACATCAATGGCCATCTTTCCTTTGACTGCTTGCGTGACATCGGAGTTGGCTTTCTGCGACAGCTTATCTTTGAATGTTTGCGTCAACGGGCCGCCGTATTCTTCAACAACTTTGTCTTTATAGGTATGTTCGGCAGCACCGCTAACTTGATGTTTCGACTGCTGCATAACCGTAACCTGCTCACTGCCTTTCACCTGCAATAAGAAGTTTTTCTCCGATTTAACCGTGACCAGTTCACTGTCCTTTTTGTCATCAATGGTAATTTGGCTAGAGTTGGATGCACCCCCTTTCTTGACACTGCGAGTAGTCACTCCCGTCTGCGTCGCCTTTGATGGTAAACCCACCGGCGGCATATTGTCGGCGTTATAGGCACTACCGATAACGATTGGTCGATCAGGGTCGCCATCAATAAAACTTACTAAAACCTCATCACCCACGCGCGGCAGGTATAGGGTGCCGATCTTTTTACCGGCCCACACTTGTGCGACACGTACCCAACACGAACTGTTCTCGTCGTTTTTACCTTCTCGATCCCAATGAAACTGCACCTTGATGCGACCGTATTTATCCGTCCACACATCCTCGCCTTTGGCACCTGTTACCTTCGCCGTCTGAGTACCAATAATGCAAGGGCGCTGATGGCTCATCGGTGCTCGGTATTGGACTTTATCCGGCAAACAATCGAATTCGGCTTTAAATACCAGTGATTCCGTTGCAGAAGAATCAACTGGCGGCAAGGGTCCACCCTCTTCGTTAGATAACGAGACAACCAGCCGACTCACAAGATACTGTTGATTCAGACTTGTAACTGGGTGATCTGTGAGTTTAAAGGTCGAGCCGCACAGCATATTCGTAACATCACAAAAACCGGTAGCCATTGCCTGCTCTGCAGCGGCTTGCTCCATTCGCAGCTTCAGCCTTTTTTGACCGACCGCAGCCGTCTCGTAAAACCCCGGGTATTCATAGTGCTCTGCCTTACTCACAGACTGGCCACCACTCGCTGCTTTGGTGACTTTCAGGCTTACCTTGGGTTTCAGATAATCAAAATCATTGAGGGTGAATTTTCCGGTTTGCAGCGATTCTTCGTAACGAAAATAATGAATACACTGATCGGGGTGGTCTTTATGTTCAAACAAATAAGGCAGCTTGGGGCCATCAGCCAGCGCTTTGTGGGTACTGTTAGCATCGGTGATGACCATGGTATGCGCGGAGCGATTGCATAAAAAATAATAATACAGGCCATTTTCTTCCATTAAGCGCGAAACAAAGTGCAAGTCTGACTCATCATACTGAACACAGTATTCAATACTCGGATAGCTGCCACTGGCCTGTAGTTTGAAATCGGAAAAGCCGTTTTCCTTAAACACCGCTTTGATGATATCCGTCACGCTTTTTTGCTGAAACATCCGGCAGTTGCGTGTTTTTTCCAACAGCCATACCGTCGGTCGCAAGACAAACTCATATACCGTATGGCGGCCTGACCACCCATCAATACACGCACTAACAATAATGCCTTGAAAAAAACGCGGGTACTTTCCTTCATCCGTTGTGAGTTGGATCGACATGGGTTTATTCAACAAAGCCGTCACATCTCGAACATTCTTCAAACTGCGCAACTGCACCTGAAAACAAAACGGCTCACTGAATCGTTCTTCACCATAGAGACACGATACAAACGCGTCTTTACCTAACGACGCCGGTGCTGCAGCCAGTTTTACATCTAATCCTCGAAACACTGTCATACGGTTCTCCTATGCAGGTAGCTCGATATCAATAACACGGGAATACCGGTGCCCTAACCACGATTGCCACCCCAAGGCTGCGTCACCACCGAGGGTCGCACCATCACCCGGCTGACTTTCAACCACTACGACCAGCGTCCAGCGATAAGAAAACCCACAATAGCTGCGCAACCAACGGTGGCAGGTTTGATTATCTTCTTGGCCCGGTAAAAATCGTTTCAGGCGATTTTCGGAAACCGGCCCCACACACACCCTAATATTGCCATTTAGCGCCAGAATGCGTTCGCCAAGATAACTAGTTTGCCCCAAGGCCACCTGCCCCCCACCCAAAAAGCTGCGGTCGTTTTGTTCAAATGTCATCCACGTGGCTTTGCCATCATCGACCTCAACAGGGAGTTTTAACACTGAACTCAGTACCTGGCGCAACCCCTCGGCCGATCGAATACCACGCGAGAGCAAGCCCGCGTGAAACAGTTTGGCCCATCGAAATTCTGTCAGGTTACTGGCAGATTCGTCGCATTCTTGTGCCTGATCATCTATTTCAGGGTCTGCGCAACCAGCCAGGGCACCGATCCATTCATCAAAGGTGCTGGTGTCGGGTCGATCGAGTGCAATGGTCGGCTGTGAATCAGCAAACACGCGATAAAAGAGGCTTAGCATCCGATGGTGGAAGATATCAGCAAAGCCTTCCAAGTTCGGGGTTTTGAACGTATGTTCCCGATAGGCATTTTCGGTCATATGCAACGGCAAAATGCCATTGGGGCCCCAGCACCCCATATTCATGCATTCAACTAACAGGGTATCGCGAATTCGGTCGTCGCCCGAATTGGATACTTCTGGTACTGATAGGGATCCATCGATGTCTGACGCAGCAACACCTTGCGCTGATTCACTGTTGCCGAACATCTGTAAACTTGCGATATCCCGCCCTTCAAACGTCAAACTGGCAGGCTGACCAAGGCGCGCGATATCATTGCGAATTGCACCAGATTCACCGAGCCTCGGTAAATCCTGAAATGTCGCATCAATGACACGCAAGGTATCGAAAAAACCAACACTCCATGGTGCACCAGCGATCTTTTCTAACGTGGTTAAATCAGAGCCCGACTGCCGTTGCTTACATTCCATGAAGCTACCTCTCCCCGTTGGCTGGATTTCAAATGTGTTTCAACAAAACTATTCATCGACACCATTTGGGCAAAATAGCGCTCTAAAATCGCCCCGAGTAAAAAACACCCGGTGCCTTCAAAGCAATATTCGTCGACTTCCAAGGTCAGGCTGACACCATTGCCAACCACCGCGTGGCCCTGCTGAAAAAACTGGCGTGTGACTGTTTCGATCTCTAACGCACGAATACCTGAGAGGAGTTTTTCGCCTTCAGTATGCTGTGCGTATAGCGCCAGCAATTTTTGCAGGTAACGCGCATTTTCACGTTTGTCTTCATGATCCAGCGCCTGAAAATTAAACGTCAGATGATCCAACGCCAACCAATTAGTTTTGCTCTGCGGCCAGGCAGGAATCGGATCCGACGGCGGCACAACCGCCCGCACTGCAGCGACCGGCGCGTTGGTTGTTAGTCGGTAGCCATCTGGATTTAGCGCTTTAAGATCCCCCACGTTACTGACCAGAATGTCCAAATCCAACTCAAGAAGATCCGGCGTGTAGGGGCTGCTGTTAACATCCACCATCGACAGCGTGACCTTGCTGGCATCAAACCGTTCCGCATACTCCGGCAGACGCACTTTGGATTCGGTTCGGTGCAATGTATAAAACGCATGAGGACGATCACTGTCGTAATGGCCATGATTGCCGTACAGCGGCTCAACTTGATAGCGCTGGGTCAAATCTCTGTCGACGGCGCGAACCGTTTTAATACTGTGTACTTCATATAGATGAGGGTCTGTGTCGTCTGCCCGAACCGGGAACCGGTGACGCCCTTGCTCAACACGAATGCTCTCGTGCTTTTTCTCAAACAGATTGATGGCCGGAACAACAAACAGCAGAAAGTTATCTTTGTCGATATCCCGCATATCCGCATGCGCGGTATCGAGCAAAAACAATAGCTCCAACTTGTTCGCCGATGCTGGCTGGAGCCCCTGACGTAAACCGTTAACGCGTAAATAACGAAATTTTTGAGAGTAGGCAAAATACTCAAGCAACAACCGCTGGCCGCTGAAGGTGCGTTCATCAACCGGCAACGCCGCTTCTTCACGATCAAACCCGAGTGGCGATAGATGATCACTGTTGAGAAAAACCCCGGGAGATACCGTCTCACCGTCAGCATCCAAGCCGCGTACACAAACACCCTGACAATGACACAACAGGCTTTCATACAGAGCAGCCACGGTTTGACCCGCACCATTAACGTAAAAGTCCAGTTGATCGAGAGAGATATCACCGAGCGTCAAACCCGCATCCAGTGAAAGTGTCAGTTTAACGCCGGTTTTGACATTTGCAGTCGTCGGTAAACGCCAGCCTTCGTTTTCAATCACAGCTCGTGACCGCAACAACCCTGCTGACTCCATCGTCAGCGGCCACAAGGTCACGGCTTGTGTTGTCGAGAAGCGAAATACACGATCCACAATAACGGAGTGCTGCTCATTGTCGACCAGGCTATCTCTTGGCAGGTCAAAACCGTCGTTCAACGTGCCCTCGTCAGCAGCGGGAAGCAACTGCAATAACGTCATCGACGGCAATTGTGCGATGAACTGGGGAAATAAAATATGCACCAGTTGCTGGGTAAATTCTGGGTAAGCAGCCTCGCGCTTGAGTTGAATGCGCGCTGTCATATAAGCGAAAGCTTCGAGCATGTAATGAATATACGGATCATCGATACCGTTTTCATAGATGCCCAACTGTCGCGCAACCTTGGGGTAATCCTTACCAAATTCCTGGGCTCGTTCACGAACGTGTTTGAGTTCGCGGTTGAACCATTCCAGAAGCCGATCATCCATTCATTCTCTCCGGCAGGCTCCATTCGGAACCAACAGCTAGGTTTGCGATCTTTGACCACAGAAAGGAATGAAAGTCGGTGCTTTGCGCCGCGGGGTAGGAGATATGCTGATAGACGGTCATCTACTGGCGAAGATCACTGAGCTGAGCCAGCGCCAAGATCCCTTGATTGTTCTTGTAGTGCATGAAAGCGGCAATCGAGATTCTGCGACAAAACCCATTCACAACAATCAGCGAGCGGCTATTCGACGCGCAGCTGGCAACCCTAACTCACTGTTTTTTCCCATCGCTTACGGAAATAAAAACAGCTTTAACCAATCTATCCGTGGTGACATGCCCACGGATAGAACATTCGACGAGCTGTTTCATGGCTTTTACCTATTTAGCCGTGGGCAAAGCAACACCCGACAAAAATACGAACTCAACGACCGCTTTGTTGATTACGACGCACATGCCTATCAACTAAGCGCAAACAGCGGCGATCTAAACGTTTTACTGATGGGCACATTTTCTGATGCCTGTGTGGCACAACAATTAGGACATTTGCATGACTATGCCATCGGACACCGGTTGGAATTAACTGTCTATTCATGCAGGGATGTCCTGCACTTCGATGAATCTGAAACCACCAGCGAATATCCACAATGGCTAAATGGCATGATCTATTCGCTCAAATACCGCAACGGTAGTGTGACCCCATTTCATTCTGGTAAGCCCGGCACACGCGACACCACGTGCCAGATACCGGATATTAATATTCAGTTTTACAAACAGCTCTGAGGTTAAGGATGATCAGCATTAAACGTAGCCATTTATTCAGCAAGTTGAATCCGACATGCCTGAAGGCGATTGAAAGCGCTACTGTTTCAACCAAACTCCACAACCACACGCGAGTGACGTTGGCACACTGGCTGCTATTACTGGTCGACGGCGACAATCGTCTTCACGCTATGCTGGTGAAACAGGATGCAGCCCTGCCACGGATAAAAGCCGACCTGCAAAACACCATTAGTGCGATTCCCCAACAAGAAGGAGAATCGCTAGATTTCGACGACAACGTCGAACACCTTATTCACCAAGCTTGGATTCAGGCATCGCTGGTGTGCAATCAAAACTCGATAGACTCACTGCACCTATTGCTAGCCTTATTAAGCGACAATCACCTGCGTCAGTCACTGAAAAAACTCAGCCCAGCATTAGCCAGCCTCGACTACCACCAGACAATGTCGCTGCAAACTTCGCTGCCCACCACTGCTGAAAAAACCGATGCTAGGCCAAAAAACGCCTCCCCGGATTTCGACACGGCAAACACACAACCGGCCCTTGAAACATTCACCACAGATCTGACAGCAAAAGCACGAGCGGGCAAACTCGATGCTGTTATCGGACGCGAAGATGAAATCGACCAAATGCTTGATGTGTTACTGCGTCGCCGACAAAACAACCCACTGCTGCTCGGCGAAGCCGGCGTTGGTAAAACGGCCATCGCAGAAGGGTTTGCACTGAAGGTCGCCAATGGTGAAGTACCTCCACCGCTGCAGAATATTCAGGTGCGTGTATTGGATCTCGTCGTATTACAAGCGGGGGCGAGTATGAAGGGCGAATTCGAACAACGCCTGCACGACGTTATCGAACAAGCCATTGGATCTGAAATACCCATTATTCTGTTTATCGACGAAGCCCACACACTCATCGGTGCTGGCGGTGAGCAAGGCACCGGTGATGCCGCCAACTTGCTGAAGCCGGCTCTCGCACGGGGTGAGCTTAAAGTCATTGCCGCCACAACATGGGCTGAATACAAAAAATATTTGGAAAAAGACCAAGCGCTTGCCCGTCGATTTCAGAGTATTCAAGTGGCTGAACCCGATACTGAAAAAGCCGTTCGCATTCTCACTGCCGTTGCCGACTTGCTCGCAAATCACCACGGCGTGGTCATTACCGACGAAGCCATTGATGCCGCAGTGAAGCTATCACAACGCTACATCGGCTGGCGCCAACTGCCGGATAAAGCGATCAGTTTACTGGATACCGCCTGCGCTCAAGTAGCCGGTAGCCGTTATAAAACACCACGTGTCATTCAACATTTACAGCAAGATATTCTCGCCAACCAGAACCGGCAACGCCGTAAAAAACAATGTGGCACGGTGGCAGTTAACGATATCGACGCCTTAAAGCAGACACAGGCTAACCTTAACAGCACCACTCAAACCTGGCGACAAGCCCGCAAGCTTGTGGAAGAAATCGACCAGCACAATCAAACGTTATTCTCTCAGATCACATCGGAAGCCAATGCTCTCGAAGACGATTTTCAAACCGATACCGAAGATTCTTTTTACGCCAAACGCCAAGCCAAAGCAGCGCTTGATGCTCTGCAACAAGATAACCCAATGATTCATGATGAAGTTGACTCAGCGGCGATAGCTCGGGTTGTTGAAGATTGGACGGGGATTCCTGTTACTCGCCAAAGTACCGACGAATTACAAACCTGCTTGCAGTTAGATCAAAGTCTTCAGCAACATGTAATCGGCCAAAAAACCGCTTTGAATGCGTTGTGTGAGCGAGTAAAAATCGCCAAGGCATCACTGACCGACCCGAATAAACCTACCGGTGTATTTTTATTAGCTGGCCCCAGTGGCACCGGTAAAACCGAAACGGCACTGGCGTTGGCTGAGCTACTGTATGGCAGCCGTGATAGCTTGATTACCCTCAATATGAGTGAGTATCAAGAATCTCATAGCGTCTCCAAACTCAAGGGAGCACCTCCAGGTTACGTGGGTTATGGCAGTGGAGGCATTCTCACCGAGGCGGTGCGCAAAAAACCGTTTTCGTTAGTGTTGCTGGATGAAATCGAAAAAGCCCACCCGGATATTTATGAGTTGTTTTTTCAGGTTTTCGATAAAGGCACACTGGAAGACAGCGAAGGCCGCAAGGTCGATTTTCGCAACACACTGATTATTCTAACCAGCAATGCCGCCAGCGACACCGTGGTAGATCTCAGCCAAACCCAGCTCGACTCTGAAACGCAATATCAACGTCTACATGAGACGTTGCTGGAAACCTTCCCGCCCGCGTTTCTCGGCCGTGTGACTCCACTGATCTTTCACCCGTTGACCCACGAGCAACTGACTCAAATCACGCAACTGCAACTGCGGCGCATTGCACAGCGACTCAGTGACAACCATCAAATTTTGCTAAATTTTGACGATAGCGTGCTGACATATATCGCGAATCGTTGTCAGAGTACCGATACCGGTGCGCGGTTGATCGATCACCTGCTGAATCGTCAGCTATTGCCCGTTATAAGCCGGCGCATTATCGAATCCATGGTGGACAACCATCCCCTTGCACAAATCGATGTGCGCATTAACAAGGATCAGTGGGATTGCCAATATCATGCAATCCGCGGTGACCAAGAGGTAGCAAACTATGAACCAACCCATCAATCTGGCAATGGCGCATTATCACGAGTACCTAACGGGCTCTTTTCAGGCGACTATTCATCACCTCAGTGACTGTGGCCAATTATTTATTCTAATGCCTGAAAGCCAAGAGCCTGTGCCAGCGGTGGCAACGTTTCAATTACCGGCAAAAGAGTGGCGACCCGGTATGACAGTGATGGTAACGGTTACCGACACCAACAGTACGCCCGTCGTTACTGGCCGTATTTTTGATTGTGTGATCGCCAGTACTCCCGAAAAACTGTGCATTGAAGCAACAGAATCTATCGAAATTGGTGTTGGCGAGAATCGTTTTATCATCAACCAAAATCGAGTTGTTTTAAAGGCAGCGGCCATCATTAGCCGTGCTTTAGGCTTGAACAAAATCCGTGGCAGCAGCGTTAGAATCAATTAACGCGAACTCGGCAACAGCGGCTAGGAAAGCAACCAAGAGGGATCGGTATGATTGCCAGTGTAGGTGTCAATTTCATGTCCGTGATCCACAAAAAAAGTATGGGGATCAGCCCGGCCATGCCGGATTTATGTAAGATGCCGACCGCAGCAGGCCCGATTCCCGTGCCGTATCCGAATATATCTATGTCGATGGATACCGATAAACCATCAAAGAAAGTGAAGTGTGAAGGTAACCCGGTATGCGTTAAAGGCTCGACATTCAAGATGAGCATGGGCGATGAAGCCGGCTCATCCGGCGGTGTAATGAGCAACAAAATCAAAGGAAAAACCGAATTCTTGCTGTTCTCGATGAATGTGCAATTTGATGGAAAAAACGTCCACAAAGCATTTGATATCACCCTCCACAACGATAAAAACACACCTCCGTTTCCGGTTATTCAGCCTCCGGTAATCTGATATGCCGGCCTTTGCTGAGGACGTCTATCAACGCCTGATGCAAGAGCATCTGGAAGACGCTGAATATCTGTTTTCTCAACTACGTGCAGAACTGACAAAACCCTTATTGGATATCGACTATCTGCAAGACACAGAAACCCGCCTCTGTCGCCATATGACAGCACTAGCTCAGCATCAAGAAACACTCAACACACACTGTCTTGATATTCTGGAATCAACAGACCCAAACGATAGCCAAGCAATGGTGCCCGCCTACCTTTTGATGAGCCTTATTTACAGCGAATCTGACTGGAAATCTCTATTGGGTTGGCTAGGCGCACTGCCCCTGACAATCGAAACCTGCGCCAGCGTTCGCTTTGCACTACAGCTTGGCGATGTACTCGCGGCATTGCCGAATCAAGCCCACTGGCAACAACTGAACAAACAAATCTGGCCGCAAGTACTGACCTCGAAAGCCAAACCCAGTGCAAGCCAAACATCAGAATCACATACCGAAACCCAAGCGTGCTGGATGGCCTGGTTTTTGATATTCATCGACTCCGATAGTGCAACAGCCAGCGACTTTAACGAGGATTCCGATCACAGACGTGTCATGCAGGCACTGCAAACACTCGAACATTACCCATCGTTACATGCCCCGATTGTGTATCGAGCGATCTTCGACCGCCCCGAACTTCAACTCCCCTCGTGGTTGCTTGCAGCGACACATTCCGTTTTTGAGCAAGACCCACAATTCACCACACGCAATGCCATTTTGTTGATGCATCTTCAACAGAGGCACCACGAATGGCTCGTATGCGTGCTCGATACACTCGAGTGCCCGCGCCTGCGAACTAGCCTTGGGCGCTATATCACGTTAGATACGCCCGATCCGAGTGAGCACCCTGAGTGCATGATAGAACACGCGCTCACTCCTCAAGCCTCCCCGTTAGCGGTGTATCAACAATGGCTCGATCACCCGTGTTGGAGATACGTCGCAGCAACGGCTCTGTTTTATCTCACGGAGAAACGAGTACCCAGAATCTGGGATGTTCTTGAGCGATTCGAGCCCGAAGCGCTATTTCCGAATGAGCCGGCAACCACAGAATTAACCGGCGAGGATATGGATCTGATCGACCCTGATGTTATCGACTATCGAATTCTGTTTGATATTTACGGGAGCTTTCCCGACGATGATCCAGACGCCGAGCCTGAACTTGAGAGTTGCATAATGGGCCGCAGTTTAAGCGCTGAATGGCTCGCAGAACTCTTGGCTACGACCACTTACCGACGCCTACGCAACCATTGCTATCAGAGCTTGAAACACTGCTACAACACCAGTGGATATGTCGATTTTGCAGCCCCGCCAAGTTTGCAAAAACAGCAGATAGCAACATTCGCGCTACAAATCGGTAACGACGCACAAGGCCAGGCGGGGAAGCATGCTTAAAGCCCACATTTGTAATCCGACCCCCTTTGCTGCGAGCTTTACCGAGCATCTGGGCGAAGATAACCAGCCGATGTTAACAGTGAGCCTTAAATGCTGTTACGACATCGTCGAAACCGAAGACCCTGAAGTGCTCGAACTTGAAGCCGGCGATGCATCAGACTTTGATGAAGAAGGCGAACGTCGCAAGGTTCCGCCAACGATATTTCGTATTCCACCCGAATCCAGCCCAATGAAACCCTCAACGGATGTTCTGTTGTACGGCACAGCTGTCGTACCAGGCCCTGATATGGAATCCTACGAGACGGGCATACGGATACTGGGGGAAGGTGACGAAGAAATTCTCAAACACCATGCGCAAATTTTTGGCCCACGGGTTTGGCGCATAAACGGCAAAAATTTCTCACTCGAAATCGTCGCTATGGCTGCGGATATCGCATTGGATTTAATGTTCGCTTTTGGTGGGTTCGACATGCTGATGCTGGATTTGATGTTTGACGGCGGGCTGTTTGGCTTGGACCTGATCGATTTCCCGTTCGATCTGATGTTTGGAGAATTCCCTGCTCTGCCAGCTCTGGCTGACATGGAGCTGCCCTTCCATTTACCGAACCCACTCGGCATTGGTTTTCATATGGAAGGATTCGAAATTCCCGATCTCAGCCCATTACCTCTTATTGAATGTATTCTGGATCTGATCGCGACCCCTTGGGACAAACCACAAACCATCAACTTCGGTTATCACGCCCCGGAATGGGAACCTCGAAATTCCAAGTTTGGCAGTATGAGCAAAGATTGGGTGCTGAATATTTGTCCGCTCTACCCGGAAGATTTTGACCCCGGCTTCTGGCAAGAAGCCGATCCCGACATGATCACCGATGAGTACCTCAAGGGCGATGAAACACTGGTTTTCACCAACATAGAAGAGCCCGAAGAACGTAGCTGCGAGCTCCCTGACTTAGGCGAATTTAAAGCTGAGATGACGATTAACGGCAAAGTGCAAGAAGCCGACATGCAATTAGATGGCGTCTGGATAGAACTCGACCGAGGTAAACTTCGCTTGTTCTATCGCGCCAATTTTACCGGCATTGGCTCGCTTCACCATGTTGGTCGTATCGATATTATCCATGAAGGTAAACGTGCCGAGGATGACGATAGCGAAGGCGCACCCAGCACAGCAACCGATGATGCATCGGCAACACCGTCAGCAGATAAGGCAGTGACCGAAGATCCGACAGGTAGCGCAACTGGCACCAGCGCAGCAGTTGATCCAAGCGCAACGAATGTGACCGCAACCGCAGCAGATATGCCGGACGCATCCGCAGCGCAGACTGCAGCTAAAAACTCATCGAGTGGGAATCTTCCTGACCTTGAAGAAATTGCCGAAGAAGCCAGCGCGGCTAACGCCGAAGAAACAGAAAGTACGACAGGGATTCCTGATGCCGACCTGCCAGATGCAGATCTACCTGAGATCGATGTACCGAGTACCGACCTCCCAGAGACTGATATACCCAGCGCCGATATCCCTGAAACCGACATACCCAGCGCCGATATCCCTGACGCCGAAACACCAAGCACCGACTACCCAGATTCCAATATGGCAGATCAGGATTTACCAAGCAGTGATAGTGATTACAAAGATTCGGCGTCAGCAGCAACCGATAAGAACGGCGCAGAAAACACCGGCAAAGAAGCACCTAAAACACCTGACGCTAATAAACCGAGCAGAAAAAAACCGCCGGTCATACCCGACCCCGACGATAGCGACAATTAACAATGCGCCAACACCGAATCATCACCAAACGTGTGTTTACAGCGCCTAACGCATTTCCCTCAAAGTGACCTTACCTGTATCCAAGTCAATCATCGTGCGAATACGCAGGTCATCGGTAAACTCAGATTTCAAGCGGCCTTCGATAGCTAGATAAACCGTGCGCGGATCTTGATCCGGTATATTGTCGAGGACTTCAATGATCAGTGAATCCGCAACAATTCGTGGTTCCGAGTCGATCATGCGCTCTGCCAAGTCAATAGCAATCCGCTGCAAACTCTGATGATCAAGCATCATGCCGGTGAACAAATTGGCGCCATAATTCAGCACCGAAGGAACAATATTGTCCCGTTGCCTGCTCTCAGCCACTGTCTCAAACGGAATGGTATTGAGAAAATCTGCTAAGTCGTCAACAACAGCGTCATGTAAACGTTGATTGATCGCACGCGCGGATGTCGGCGCATCGCCATAATCGGCTAATTCACCACAAAATAACGCGCGCATTCGATCTGGGCTACGACGAGGGTGCATAAACACCTCCCAATGAAAAAGACCACGACATCTTTCGATGATGTGGCCTTAGCGATTAACGAAGAATAACAGCGAAATGAATTAACCCGATTTGTTTTGCGGGATGTCAAAGCCCGCGGTAATTGCCGCACCGCCACTGCCTTGCTTCGTCTGTGGAATATAGATAACCGTATATTTTCCAAAATTCAGGGTAACGGTTTCGCTCAACATTTCACTGCCTTGCGCGCCCCCCATGGATACACTTGAGACCATGACATTTTCTAACAGAATTCCAAAATACTCTAACGGCTTGCCACCGGATTTTCGAACAGTAATCAACGCCTTTTTTACGTGTTTACCAACGGCGCAAGCATCAACTAACAGCGCCGTTGATTTATCCGTGTATTTTGAAAAGCTGAGATCTTGCACGCTGGCGCGTCCTGCACCGCCACCGCTAGAACTCTGCATGGAGCCACTCTGGGACACGCCCCAACTCCACCCGAGAATATCAATTTCCTCCTTGTGAGTACTATCAACAGACTCGCCTTTGATACCTTGGATTTCAATAAACATATCACCAGCCATGATCGTTTCCCTCCAGGCTGTTATTGGTAAATGGCCAAAGCACTATCCTTTCGCCATATTTTTAGCCGCATCGAAGCTCGACGATACAGCCGCCCCACCGGCACCCCTCATGCTTTGAGGTATGTAATCGATGGTGTACTTGGCAAAATTCAACGTCACATTTTCAGTCAGTAACTCATTGCCTTCAGCACCGCCGAGAGAAACACTGGAAACCATAACGTCTTCTAACGTCACCGTCAGATATTCCAGCGGCTTTTCACCTGCCTTTCTGACAGTAATGGTGGCTTTTTTGAGGTGTTTTCCCGTTGCACTGGCGTCGACTAACAATGCGGTCGACTTATCCGTGTATTTGGTAAACGACAAGTCTTGTACGTTCGCACGTCCGGCACCTCCGCCGCTTGAACTTTGCATCGATCCACTCTGTGATATTCCCCAGCTCCAACCCAGAATATCAATTTCGTTTTTGTGTTTACTGTCGACGGATTCACCTTTTACACCATCGATTTTAATGAACATATCTGTCGCCATAGGGCTTACTCCTTTTTACACATCCGTTGCTGACGTTTCGACACAAACTCACCGAGTTTGCAGTGGCCTGTGTCATCAGCCCGTTTTTCTATCATTTAACATGTCAGTCTGCGGCAGGTAATCGAGATACCAAACGCAAAGACACAGTCAATCCTTCAAGTTGAAAGTGCGGTCTCAACCAAAATTTAGCGGCATAGTAGCCGGGGGCGCCCTCGACAGCGCGAATCTCTACCTTCGCATCGGCAAGCGGCTTACGCGATTTGACCTCTTCACTCGAGGTATCCGGGCTACCATCGACATAGTTCATGATCCATGTCTCTAACCATCGCTCCATCTCCGATTCGCTTTTAAACGCACCGATCTTGTCACGCGCAATGCACTTGAGATAATGCGCAAAACGGCAAGTCGCAAAGATGTAGGGGAGTCGCGCGGCTAACGCCGCATTGGCTGTCGCTTCTGGGTTATCGTAAATACCGGGTTTGTGCAGCGTCTGTGCGCCAATAAACGCAGCGACGTCGGAGTTTTTCCGATAAATCAGCGGCATAAACCCAGATTTACTCAGTTCATTTTCACGCCGGTCACTAATGGCAACTTCCGTCGGACATTTAATATCCACCCCGCCATCGTCTGTCGAAAACGTGTGACACGGTAAATTACCCACCGCACCACCGGATTCAACACCACGAATTCGCGAACACCATCCGTATTCTTTAAAAGCCTTACCGATATTAACGCCAGCCGCATAGGCTGCGTTCGCCCAGGTATAGTTGGTCGATAACCCGAAGGTTTCTTCTTCAAAGTTCATGTTTTCAACCGGATCGGTATCTTCACCGTACGGCAGTCGCGCCATAAAACGCGGCAGTGTCAATGACACGTAACGAGAATCCTCAGACTCACGCAAAGACCGCCAAGGGGCAAAATCAGGTGTTGAAAAGATATTCGCCAAATCGCGAGGGTTCGACATCTCCCGCCACGAATCCATACCCACAACTGCCGGTGATACCGAGCTAATAAACGGCGCATGTGCCGCTGCGCTCACCTTTGAAATACTGGCCAGTAGCTCAACATCTTTAGCACTGCTACCGAAGTAATAGTCCCCCAACAATACGCCGTAGGGTTCACCGCCGAGTTGACCAAATTCTTGCTCATACACTCTCTTAAAAAGCGGGCTTTGATCCCACGCAGCGCCTTTGAATTTCTTCAGGTTATTGCGTAAATCATTCTTGGTGACATTCATCACTTTAATGCGCAAATCGACATCGGTTTCCGTGTTGGAGACGAGATAGTCTAACCCTCGCCATACGCTTTCAACGGCCTGAAATTCCTCATGGTGGAGAATTTCATTGATTTGAGCCGACAGCTTTTTGTCGAGCTCACGAATCAGCTCTTTGACGGTTCGATCAGCACCGAAAGTGATGGCATCACTATATTCGAGCACATTTTCTACCAGCGTATTAACCGCTTGGCTAACAGCTTGACTAGCGCTTTCAGAGCGGGGTTTAAATTCTTTTTGCAGCAGAGAATCGAAGTCATCGATATTCAAGTGCACCGGCGCCGCGTGGCTATCCGGCACTGCTGTTTCAGTCACTGGGGATTGAGCCATGTTACTCTCCTTCGGCAGCGTGTTCCGTTTTGGCCTTTGCGGCCAGAGACTTCAATAGTTCAGGGTCATCTAACACCTGACTGATCAACTCTTCTGCGCCCGCTTTACCGTCCATATAAGTCAGCAGATTGGCCAGGTTTTGGCGTGCTTCCATCAACTTATCGAGGCCAGGTACTTTTTTGGCGATGGCATAGGGGGAGAAGTCTTCCATCTGAGAAAAGGTCATTTCTACATGAAAGTTATCGCCTTCGTCACTGAGCCGGTTAGGCACATCGAAGCTGACTTTTGGCGCGATAGATTGCAATCGGTCGTTGAAGTTATCGATATTAAATTCAACGAAGTCCCGTTCATGTATCGGCGGCAACTCAACCTCGGATTTACCCGATAGGTCTGACAGCACACCCATAATGAAAGGCACTTGAACGGTTTTTTCAGAGCCGTACAGTTCGACGTCATATTCGATCTGTACACGCGGGGGTCGGTTACGTGCGAGAAACTTCTGGCCACTCACTAATCACCTCCTGGTTGATTCCATGTGTTAACGCGACATATAGCGTTTAGTCCTCGTCGTCGTGGCCTTGTTCCATCAGATCAAGAGTCGCCCGACTCTCTGGGCTGACGTCATTGAGAATGTCCAGAAAGCTCATCGTAGCTAGTTTACGAGCACGTTCGACGATGAGCGGTACCGGGCTTGAAGGTTCGTGGGAATAGAAATAACGTGCGACGGAATCCAGTGCTTGCAAGGCTTCCTCTCGACTACGAACCGTGCCAGTGAAAAGCGAAGCGCCACTAGCACTCTCTCGACCAGCGGCAGGTACACCACCGTCGATTAACAAGCCTTGCAGCTGCTCAAAGGGCTCAGACCACGGTGAAATATCCAGATATCCGGCACTTTGCAACCGGTTAACGGCACTCTCGATATTTTTCAATCGCGCCAGCACAATCTGCAACTGCTCACGCCAGGTATCCACATCCACGCTATTTACCGAAGCCTGCAAACATGCCGCACGCCGTTGGGAGTCTCCAGCGGCATTTAACAATTGGCTGAGCGTAAAAGGGGCACCATCAGGCATGACAAATATCGGTAGCGTTTCTAGCTCTTTAAGCACCTGACGATCATTCAATTCGTTCAGGCAAGACACACGCCACTGATCATCATCCTCTGAAAGCGATTCTGGAAACACCGAATCCCAGTGTTCTTCAATATGAAAGTTCAACACTTCTATCGCTGCGCAAACGCCAGCCAAACCGTCGACATGCATCGCCGCCCTGATCAACACCACCATAATGCGTAGATCGCGAGTTTCACAAAGTAAGGTCGAACATTGCTTGACGATATCGGCCCAATCGATAACAACATCCGGCGCGGAACCCTCCCCCTCATCATCTTCAAAAATGCTTTCAAGCGGCGGGTGCATTGCTTGATCTAAATGCACAAAGCGTTTTTCTAAGCTTTCATCCGATTCAATAAAGACGCCACAAGGTGCGTCCTCACTGATGCCTTGCAAAAATTCCGTAAGATCGTCCATGTGCAGTCCTCGATCGTGACGATGGATCGTCTTAGACAGCCCCAAGCGCAAAACTTCACCGTGCCGACGCAGTCTTATAGAAACGGTGATTAACGCCTGCGTTGCTATAGTGATAGCTGAACTCTCTATCGAATATCTCTGAATCTCCTGAAACCAGGTTCCATACATGCGTTCACTTTTGAAAATGCTAAAGAGAATGTTGGCCAACAGTCCGATCCAGGCATTGTTGATTGGCACTTTGGCCGTCGGTATCGGTAGCTGCAGTACATCTAAACCGCAGCCGATGCAGATATTTCAAACCATACGCGCGAGCGAACGGCTGAATCCGAATGTGCATGAGATCTCTCGGCCGGTGTATATCGATGTTTTCTTTCTGAACGAGATTGATGCCTTCGAAGATGCAAAGGTTGAACAACTCATTGATAACCCGACGGCTGCATTGGGAAATTCAATGATTAAGAAGTCTCGTTATTTCGTTAAACCCGGTTCCGAGCACGATATCCGCGTTTCGGTTCCTGAAGGCAGCAGGTTCTTGGCCGTTTTTGCGAACTTTCGTCACGCAGATAGTGCCGCTGATAAAACTTTTGTGCCTTTGCCGCAACAAAACGGTACCAAACACAATCTGACGATTCAGTTACAGGGATTTCAACTATCGACACGTTTCGAGTAATGACATGGCGAACAACAAAGTAATCTGGACTGAGGGCTTGTTGTTAAAGCCAGCACACTTCCAACAGCAAGAACGTTATTTCGAAGACCTGATTCATCAACACAGCAGGCAGCTGCAAGGTTTCGAATGGGGTTTTGATGTGTTGGAGCTCGACACTGAGCTGCTTAGCCTCAACAAGATCGGCATAAAACGCGCACGCGGTATTTTGCCCGACGGTGCGGTTTTTGATATCCCGGAGACCGATAGCCCCCCACCCGTTGTTGAACTGCCGGATTCAACGGTTCATGAAACACTGCTGCTGTGTCTACCCCTGCGCAACGATCAATACGAGTATCGATTGCCAAAAACTGATAATGCAGTACAACGGTACCAAGGGCATCTCCAGCAAATCGACAATACCTCCTCGACCGACAAAGACGAGCAGAGTGTTTTAGTCGCCAGCTTGCGCTTCGCGATAAAGCCGGCCTCCGACAACACCGATGGCTATTGTGTATTGCCGTTTTGCCGGATTCTGGAATGTTCCAAAAACCGTGGCATTGTTCTCGATGAGAACTTCATTCCACCAATACTTAACAGCCATAACAACGACATCCTTCATCAGCAACTAACCAATCTCACAGGATTTTTAGTGAAAAAAACCGTTGAGTTGGTTGGGCGGATTCACGCCAATACGGAATCTCGTTACAACAATTTTGAAATTGAAGATCTGTTGTGCCTGCAAACCATCAACCACTACACGCCCCTACTGCACCACTTGGCTGAAGTGCCTGTTTTGCATCCTGAATTGTATTATCGGTATTTGCTGATGATGGTCTCTGAATTATCGACTTACACACAAAACCGAACCCTCAAACAGATCACGCCTTATCTGCACGACAATCTCTATCAAACTTTTGAACAGCTCTACAACATCGCACTGGAGTGCATTGCCAATATATCCAGCCGTGTTCAGGTCGTAGAAATCACCATCAACAAAGCGAACTTCGGGCTCTACCATGCGCTAATCAGCAACAAGGAAGTACTGCAAGAAGCGCGCTTTATCCTCGCCGTTAAAGCTGAAATGCCGGCAGCGGAACTGCGTAAGGAAATCAATGAACGTTTCCGAATCAGCACCGTAGAAACCATCAAGGAGTTGGTCGTTGCGAACTTGCCTGGGTTCCGCTTACATGCGATGTCACGCGTGCCCAGAGACCTGCCCTTTCACGAAGGGTATGTGTACTTTGAGCTGGAAATGAACGAATCCAACCGAATGTCGATCTCACACTCCACCGGTTTTGCCATGCAGGTGGGCGGCGACACGAGCAACATGCGCTTCCAATTCTGGGCAGTCATCGGAGATCTCTATGACTGATCGGGAGACAACCGCTGCCATTCAATCACATGATTGTGATGCGCAATTCCTAGCGGCGGATAACAACCCGGTGATCGCTGCTGCGCGTCCATTAATGAATTGGGGCGTCTACCTTCATCGTCAAAAAGAGTGTATCTCGGTTAACGTTGTTTTTGATGATATCAATCAGCGACTCGATGATTTTGTTCGTCGACTCGACAAACTCGGCATGCCCCCAGGCAGCACCAGTGCAGCACACTTTATGCTATGTGCGTTTATTGACGAAATGGTGTTATCCAGTAGCTGGGGAATCCGCAGCCAGTGGGCCGAGCAGGGCCTAGTGTTGAAACACTACCAAACCATCAACGGCGGTAATCGCTTCTTTGATATTGTCGACAATCACATGGCTGATGTCGGCCGCTATCAACGCACATTGGAATTGGTATTTCTTCTACTTTGTGCCGGTTACCAGGGCAAGTATCGAACAATGAAAACCGCAGAACCCGAACTGGCAAATATGCGCCAACGGATGTTCCATGCATTAAAATCCGATCGACAAGACATCAAAGTACTATCACCGAAACTGGCGCAAAAACCGGATATCAAACCGCAAAAACTACGAAACCGCATGACTCCGTGGATGCTAACAATTTGCGCAACGGTTCTGATATGCGCATACACCGGTTTTTATGTCGCTATCAAGGAGGATGCCGCGCCATTGATTGAAAACCTGCAAGCGCCTTTAGACCTGAAAAAGGCCAGCGAACGCGCCAAGCCTCAACTACAGAAATTCGGTAACAACCGAACGAGTAGGTAACCGAGATGGCTAATGCAAAGGGATTGCGTCGCTGGATTTGGCTTATCAGAGTCTTAGTTGCTCTGATACTCACCATTGTATTTTTAGTACTTTCGCCACTAGTGCATATCGGGCAATGGCAGGTATTTTCACACAACGTCATGTGGGGATCTGGCATTGCGATAATATGGCTACTGGTTTTCTGGCCACCTATTATTGGCGGTTTGAAAAAACTGTTTCAGAAGAAAGACCAAGACGACGAAAAAGAAGCACCGCTCCCCATTGCTGACTTACCGCTACGTCAGCGGCTAAAAGCCCAAATCAGCGAAGTTAATCGCACCTACAAGCAACTTAAAAAGCGCCGCTATTCCATTCCCTGGTATTTAGTCACCGGTACCGAAGCATCCGGTAAAGGCTCATTGATCGATCATTCAAACCTGCACTTCAAACCGCTCAATACGTTCCAGAGCAACCCTGATGACTTGCAATGGTTTCTATGCGATCAAGCGATGCTTATCAAGGCGCCTACGGCATTTTTTGATCAAGACAACGACCTTGGCAATCGACTGCATGCCGAAGAGTTGATCAGCAGCATTCGCCGTTATCGCCCTCTACAGCCACTCAACGGTTTAATTTTAACAATAGATACCGACGCATTGATCTCAGGCTCAGATGAAGATCGCCTCGCTTGGGTCGCACGCACGAAAGTCACACTTAAAGCCATAAATGAACAGCTTGGCGCATCTCTGCCCGTGTATTTGATCGTCTCTAAAATCGATTTACTTGAGCATTTTGATGCATTTTTTCATAACTACAACGGATCAGAAGCCAAGCAGGTATTTGGCGTGCGCTTTTCCGCCCCTTTGCCTGATCAAGGCTCAACACATTCGCCCTCAGCCGAGTTTGACGCAGAGTTTGATGACCTTATTAACTGTTTAACCCAACAGACAATCGCACAAAGCCATACCGCCACATCGGCAGCAAAAGTCATTGAAGTGAATGACTTTCCTTGCCAGTTCAATGGTTTAAAAGAGCCCTTGATCAGCGTCATACAACAGCTATTTGAAGGCAAAGAAAAACCCGACAAAATGGCCCTTCGTAGTGTTTTCTTTTGTGGCGATAAACACCACATCTCGGCACAAGAGAACTATCGACAAGGTTTCTTTAAAGAAAACTTGCTGGCACAGGCCATCGTGCCGGAAGCTAACCTTGCTGGCGTCGATTATCGGGCAATGCGAAGCCGGCGAATCACCACCACGATCTCATCCATCATTGCCATTAGTTTGACCTGTTTCCTGACGACCTCTTGGTACTTCAGCTACCGGCACAACAAAGCCTATTTCAATATCGTCAGCAATGAAATATACGAAGCTCGCCGACTCTATTGGCAACACGCAAGCAACCAGAGACCCCAGGCAACCATTTACGCCTTAGACAGCCTTCTCGATGCAAAAAAACCTCGCGACAAATCGCTGGTTGAAGCGCCTTGGTATCTAAACCTAGGGTTATCGCAAGAAGATTACGTTTTCTATTACGTTAATCGCCTCTACGATCGTTCGCTCGATAACATGCTGCTACCGCGCCTTGTGACTGCCATGGAACCGGTCTTACTGGATAAATCCCTAACCGATGCCAAACGCAAACGGGCTTTTACCGTGTATCTGATGCTCACTCGCGATTATCCCTACGATGCCACAGCCGCAACGCAGTTCTTCAACACCTTTTGGCTCAAACGCTACGCCAGTGATATGTCTCAATTTGAGCGGCAGGCGCTGAGTGAGCACATCCGCTATCTATTCGCAGAAGAGCCCGAACCATTGCAGCGCATGTATGATCCTGAACTCGCTCAGCAAGTGCGTAATATGCTTGAGCAATTTACGATTGAAGACGAAGTATATGCCCGCATGGAGGAGCAAAACTTTACTAGCTTCCCAATTTTCTCCATTGCCAATGTGGTCGGTGAACCACTAGCCAGCAACGTGTTTTATCTTAAAAACGGCACGGCAATCTCCAACGGGCCACCGGCGTTTTATACGCGCGCAGCCTACAAACGCATGTTTCCGGAATTCGTAACAAAAACCACTCGCTCACTAGTGCGTGAACAAGAAGATAGCGGCGGCGAAAAAGCATCCCTTGAACGCGAAGAAGAGATTATCGCGGCCATTAAAAAACGCTATCTGACAAGCTATGCGGAAGAGTATCAGACCCTGATTTCTGACATCGACATACTGCCGTATAAATCCGCAGCCGATGGCGCAGCTATTCTCACCCGCGTCACGAGTGATCCATCCCCACTGATTACCCTGTTGGAAGGCATTAAAGACGATACTGATCTCGACAAAATGTCATTAGAAAACCTGCCAACAAACCCACTACGCATGGCACAGCAACGAGTTAACTCTATGCTCAGCACCCCTAACTCTCAGGCCCCGATTACCAACCCCGTGACCAACGCGTTCGAAAGTCTCAATCAAATGTTGGATGAAGAAGGCGAAAACCCGGCAGCGATTGATGAAGTGCTAAAACGTATCGCGATACTGCGGGATTACCTGACTGATGTATCAAGAGATTCTCGCCAAGGCGGCATAACGCCGGAAAAAGCCATCGAAGGCGAAAAGCTCCTGCAGCAACTCCAATTTTATGCCGAAGCACAAACACCGTTGGTGATTTATCCGGTTCTCGAAAGTGTCTGGGAAGATACCTCGCATGTTATTCGTGTGGAACAATCCCGCTACCTGACACAGCAATGGCGTAAAGACATCCGAGGCATTTGTTCGTCGGCGATTGAAAACCGCTACCCGTTTAATAAATCCGCTAAAGCCGGCATACCATTGGAGGATTTCGGCGAGTTCTTTGGTTATGGCGGCATCATGGATACCTTCTTTAACAAATGGCTTCGTCAATTCATTGATACCTCGCGCACGCCATGGCGCATCAAGGCCAGCGAAATTCAATATATTCGCATCTCCAATGAGACCATTGCGCTATTTGAGAAAACCGCAAAAATTCGCCGCGCCTTCTTTTCTCCTGGCAGTAAAAAACCGAATTTTGTGACGGTTATTCAGCCTCGAAATCTTGACCCGGCACTGCGGAGTTTTGAGTTGTCAGTCAGCGGCCAACAAACTAACTATGCGTTCGGCCCGCTGCGCCCAACCCGATTAGTATGGCCTGGGCCAGATCCCAGCATAGGGGTGAAAGTTGTTATGAATGTCGATGGTGGCAACAACCTGACCTACACCGCTGCCGGCCCATGGGGATGGTTCAGAACACTGGATGCCATGCAATTGGTCAATACGGGCTTGCCCGAGGCGTTCAACCTGACCTTTAATATCGACGGCCGCACTGCCTCCTATTCACTGGAAGCCGGCTCATCGAGTAACCCGTACAACTTGTTGTCGAACAGCCAATTCCACTGTCCTCGATCGCTATAAGTGCAGATGGAGAACGCCAAAAAACATGCAGGATAGTAACGATCAACCGCCACCACCGCTTGCAGTCACAAGCGTGGGTATGGCAACGTCACTGAGCGACTACCAACATGGGTGCCCTGCTGCACTGGCCGGTGTCGAGCAAAGCCATAGCCACACGACGCTGGTTCACGCATGGCCCGACAACCCCATGTTTGACGACGAAGCGCCCGAGCCGGTCACGATTCATCCCTGCCCGCTGAACAGTAACGACGATTACTGCGATCGCCTGTCGGTACTCTTGGAGGCAGCTCTGACAGATCTTTTTGAACATCTTAGGCCTGACCCAACTGTCGTATCGTTCGCTGTTTTTATTGGGCTTTCCGATGCGCCTCCAGAAGGTATTCAACGCCCAGAACTTATTGCTGCGCTGACGCAGCAGTTAGAAATCGCATTTGCCCAAAGCTGCCTTTCGAGCATTCCCAGCCAGGTAGAGTTTATCTTTCGAGGCTCATGTAGCCTTGCCACATCGATCGAACAAGCACGCGAATACTTGGCATCAACAGACAATGCACGGTGCTTTATCGGTAGCATCGATACCTTGATCACCTGTGACGTGCTCAGCAACTTATTGAAAGGCCCGCTGTTGGCCACACCAACCATGCCCATCGGTTTTTTCGCAGGAGAAGCTGCAGTGTTGATCGAGCTTCAACCCGCCGATGCCGTGTCTCAAAAACACGCCATGGGTTATGTGCATGCCGTGCATTCGGTATCCGGTGCGACGCCATGCACAATATTGGATAGAGACAACGGCGCTCGATTAACGCAAGCCATTCGCGCAGTACTCATGCCAGAGCCGGATATGCGTATCAAACCTGACTTTATCATTGGTCAATTCAACGGTTCGGATAAAATCGCCTACGAATGGGGGCTCTGCCAGAGCCGCTTAAACCGCATGTTTGAGGGAGCAGAAGATTGGCATACCGCACTGACGTTTGGAGAAACTGGCGCTACTGCAGGCGCACTGAGCCTGGCTATTGCGACGTGGCGCTTTTCACAGCCTGCATTTGCCCATGAACACACGATTTTGTGTTGGCAGTACACGCCTCGAGGGCTTCGCAGTGCTTGCGTGATCACGCGCGTCTTGAACTATGCTGCGCCGATACAGGCACAGGTTGCTGATGGTTCGAATGAACCAGATGGGTCTGAATAAAAACTGAAGGTTCTCAATACCAGCTGAAGGCTCTAGACAAGGCCGATGGCGCCGATACGAAGTCGGCGTAGTATCAAAAATGCTGGAATAATAACGCGTCAGTTAGTGTTATTGAGCGTGCGAATGCGTCTTGGAAGCTTAGCTATCCAGCCAATCTGAAGGCGGAGCTAACAAATAGTTACCATGGTCCGTTTCATCCGTGCTCAACCAAAACTCAGCCAAACGATTCAAAAAAGCATCCCTATCGATATAGCCTTTGTTGTCAGGGTCCAGATGATGCCAGGCGTTATCAACATTGGCGTTGTCGAATGCCAAAGACAGAATGTATCGGCTATAGCTTTCCCTCGATGCCTGATTGTTGTTGTCGGTATCCATTAATTCAAAGAGCAAGTGGCCCCACTTCTCCGAGGGTACTTGATGCTCTACGACGTAGCGCGTGCGGTATTGCTTGAGTACATGATCCATATAGTCGAGCCATTGAGCGGGAGTAATATGGTCGGTACCGGCATGCTCTGTCAGCGCATGCCAAAAACGGTGCTGCATACGAAACAGTATGTCGCGAAACGCGTATTTTTTATCCAGTTCAAACAGGCTATCCCACTTGTAGAGGTAATCAAAAAAATCCGCTTCATCGAGGTTGCCGTCATGATCGGCATCCAACGCATGGAACCACCAGCGAAATTTTTGCTCCTGCACGGGAGAGAGATTTTTAAAGGGCATAATCATTCTACCTTTACTGACCGTGGGTTTTGACCCAAAGTAATCGGAAAAAGTGCCCATCATCCGATGAACGAGGTCATCCATGCCCATAAATCCGGAAACCACCCACCGCGGTAATTTACTCGCGGGAATTCCTGAAAAACTCCCTGAAGAAATCTTTGAGACGCTCATTGATCAGCCCGACATCCGTATCGAACGCATACTGTCGAAGAACCACAGTTCACCCGACAGCGGTTGGTACGACCAACCGGAAGACGAGTGGGTAATGCTACTGCAAGGTAGTGCGCGATTGGAGTTGAATCGCTCTGAAGATCCAATCGTTGAATTAGCGGCCGGGGATTACCTGCTGTTGCCCGCGCATTGCCGCCATAAAGTGCTGTGGACATCCAGTGAGCCGGTTTGTGTGTGGCTGGCTATTTTTTTCCGCTCAGCAAATTCGCCCGAATAGCAGCCCTTACCGATTTTTCTGCATCATGGAATGTTTGCAGCCAACAGCAGTCCATCTTTGTACGTATTAGGCCAACGGATGGATGTGTTTCTATCCGATCGCAAACAAACCACTGCAGCATCAAGCATTCACTATCTATCAGTGTAGCTTCAAGCGTGAGCCGGTTTTGGTGCTCAATGCATCTCGAAGCATGAGTAACAGGGTGGTAAAACTTCCGTGTAAGGTTTTTTGATGCAGGCGGTAAAGGCTCACATACAAAAAGCGTGCAACTTTGCCTTCAAAGGTGAAATCTTTACTCAAGTTACCCATGATATTTCCCACGCTGCCCTCGGTGCTCAGTGACACTAACGACCCTTTATCGCGGAATTCAAAGGGTTTCATATCCTTACCGTTTAATAAGCCGACAAATAGTTTGGCCAAATAGGTCGCCTGCTGACTCGCGACTTGGGCTCGAGGTGCCAGAGGCCGCTCCTTGCCAGGCAACAAGCAACTGGCACAATCACCAAATGCAAAAACACGCTCATCACGTGTCGTCTGCATATTCGGCTCCACAACCAACTGATTCACACGATTGGTTTCCAAACCTGCTAAGTCTTTCAAAAACTCTGCGGCTTTTACCCCAGCAGACCACACCTTCAGTTTGGCCGGAATCACTTTGCCACTTTTGGTGTGCAAACCATCAGCGGTGACTTCGGTGACCATTTCGCCGGTCAGCACAGTAATACCCAGGCTCGCTAACTGGCGATGAATCGCCGCTGACGCTCGCTCAGACAATACCGGCAAAACCCGATCGGCCGCTTCGACAATGGTAATATTAACGTTTTCCGGGCGAATACCGTCAAAGCCGTAATGCACTAGCTCCTTGGCCATATGGTGTATTTCAGCAGCCAACTCAACGCCGGTTGCACCGGCACCAACGATGGCGATATCGAAAGTTTGATGGTTTGCATCTTCTTCCGCATGCATCGATGCACGCAAATACACATTCAAAAATTCTGTATGGAAACGCTCTGCCGACTGGCGCGAATCAAGATAGATACAGTGCTCTGAAGCGCCGGGGGTATTAAAGTCGTTGGTCTGACTACCAACAGCGATAACCAGGTAATCGTAATCAAGGCGTCGTTCCGGCAAAAGCTGCTGGCCGCCATCAAAATACGGCGCCAACACAACTTGACGTTTTTCCCGATCAACATCGGACATCACACCCAACTTAAAATGAAAATGGTGGTCGCGAGAGTGAATCGCATAGTCGAGCTCATCTGCATCTGCGTTCAGAGCACCGGCTGCAACTTCATGCAGGCGTGGCTTCCATAGATGTGTACGATTCGCATCGATCAGCGTGATATGGGCTTTTCCCGGCTTACCCAGTTTGTTGCCCAAACGGGTTGCCAGTTCTGCACCACCAGCGCCACCGCCAACGATTACGATTCTATTCATATCTGTGCCTCCTGCAGGCATTTGCATCGACATGCTGAAATTACTTTTAGAGTGCATCAAGAATAGCAGGCAGTTACCACAACCGCTTAGCTGCTACCTTTGATCGAAGATACGCTTTGACAACGTAGATCCTGTATTACTCAGCAAAAAACCGACCAGGTAATCAATATGAACCTGAACACCGTTCTAATAGGCGGCAGCACTGGCGCCATCGCCCAAGCCCTAATCGACAAACACGTCTCTGACGGCTGGACAGTGATCACCGTTGGCCGACAATCACCAACCTCCGCACATCATTGCCAGGCCGAGCTTACGGACCCTCAGAGCGTTAGTGTGGTTGCTGAATGGCTGCAACACCATAACCACCTTCCAGATCGCGTGATCGCCTGTATGGGTATCCTTCACACCGAACAGCATGGCCCTGAAAAAATGCTCAGTCAGCTATCAACAGCATGGCTCGAACAATCCATGTCGATAAATTTGCATAGTCATATTCATTTAGCGCAGGCAGTTAATACGGTGATGAGTCGCAGAAAACCCGTCACCTGGGCATCGTTGTCGGCCAAAGTCGGTAGTATCGCTGACAACGGGCTAGGCGGTTGGCACAGTTACCGCATGACAAAAGCCGCACTCAATATGTTCATCCACAATTTATCGATTGAGTGGCAGCGAAAAAACTCGCAAAACTGCGCCATTGCGATACATCCAGGCACGACAGATTCCGCGTTATCAGTTCCGTTTCAGGCACACATCGCCAACGGTAAGCTTTACACCGCTACGACAACGGCAGACCGGTTAATATCGGTGTTCGATAATTTGCCCGATGATGCCTCGGGCGAGTTCTTTAATTGGGATGGCAGTCGTCTGCCTTGGTAATGTTCACGACAGCCATGATTTGCGCTGGCTAGAAAGAAAAAAACCCCGCAAATTGCGAGGCTCAAAAACAAGAATGATAAATGGTCTGGCTATATTACAAGCGTTCCCACTTCACTGGCAGTTTGGTCGGCTTCGGCAGAGGTACCCACTCAAAACGTGTCTTAAAGTCTGCTGGCAAGCTGTACTTGTATGTTTTCAACAACTGGAACATAAAGGCTTTCGACAACATCATTGCAAAGTGCATACCGATACATTTGTGTGCGCCGCCGCCAAATGGATGCCATGCAAACGAGTGATTCTTCTGTTCTGCGCGCTCAGGCAAGAAACGATCCGGATCAAATGCATTCGGGTTAGTCCAGAATTTTGGATCACGGTGATTATGGATCGGAGACATAAAGATCATGGTATCGGCAGGGATTTGGTGGCCACCAATTTCACACTCACGAATGGTACGACGCGTCAGGAAGCTTACTGACGGACGCAGGCGTAAACATTCGTTAAAGACGCGTTCCATGATTTCCAGTTTATCTAGGTCGTCGTAGTCGAGCTCATCTTTACCCAATGCTTCAACTTCTGCACGCATAGCATCTTGCCATTCAGGATGCTTCGCTGTGTAGTAAATCATGTGGTTCAATACAGAAGTTGTTGTATCGTGCGCAGCAAACAGCAAGAAAGATGCCTGAGGAATAATCAGCTCTTTATCGAAGAATTCACCATCTTCTGTTTTTTCACGGCACATAAAGCTCAGCATATCAGCGCCGTCACCTTCACGGCGTTTATCAATTTCGCCAGAGAAGTATTCGCGTAGATAACGCTCGCCTTTCTTACCTTTGTTGTATTTGGTACCGGGAATCTCTTTACGCAACTGGCCTAACAAACCATCGTTGATATCCAAAAACGCTTGGTTCATCTTCTTGGTATCTTCGCCAGCTTTTGCGCCGATGAAAACTTCTGCACCAACTTCCAACAGAGTTTCTTTAATGTGCGGGAAGAACTGGAAGTTATCGATCTGATCCCATTTCTGGATATGACGATCCATAACCGGCATCATCATGCCGACATAGTTGCGCATTGCTGCGTTTTTAAATGCAGTTTGCATCATACGGCGCAGAAATTTGTGGTCAGCGAAATCCTTCATCAGGATGCCGCCTTTATAGAACTGGCCAATCGATTCAGCGAATCCCATTTCAGTGGAGAAGTTCTGCTCCCGATCAAGGAAGATACGTTGATAGTTATCAACACCAAGAACCAAAACACCGCGTTGATGTAGCATCTTCAGGCGAGAAACCTCACCCCACTTCTGGTAATGCTTTTCAAGCACTTCCTCAAGGCCCCAAATGGTGCTTAAGCTGCTACCAAAATACGGCAGGCCGTCAGTACCGGGGATATGATCCAGATCCTTACAATCGGGACGTGTCAGATACGATTTATCAACTGCCGCTTTGGCCATTCGTGCCTCCAAAATTCGATGCGTAATTATTGTTATTGTGTTGTTACACACTACGATAAAATTGACTTGTCGAACGCTTGTTCGACTGATTGCGCGTAATATTAAGCAATACCCACATCTGTAGCAAGGGAAATACCGATGAATTTTCCGTTATTCCGGTAAAATCTTTGATATTGCCCCTAAAATTCGGGGGTTAAGCGCATAGTGTGCCGTATTTTGATCTATATCAGTGTTCCAATGCAAGCGTTGGAACACTCTCAGAAGCAGAATATATTTGCTACCTAAGCACTCCCCTAAAATAACGATATATATCAGTCAAAACACCAGCTAAACATATCAAACTAAGAGAGCTTAAAAACGCAAAAAAGCGGCCTAAGCCGCTTTCAAATTAACGATTACAATCGTACTCGATACGTTTAATTCTCAAGCAGATAGCGACTGATAAAACTCACTTCCCGCTCGATAGCTACTGCGTTTAAAGGGCCTCCGTCATACACATCAAAATGGTCACCATCAAAACAGAAACGCTCAACATGCGTGATCATATCTGCGGCACGTTCAACATCTGAGGGAAGCACACCGGGGTCATTCTTACCGTACACGATTAACACTGGGCAATTTATCTGCTCAACCGTATCAATAGGGTTGTAAGTGCCAATCTTTAACAACGACGCCGCCGGAATGGCGTTCTGCCACGTCGTACTGTCAGCGGCAATGCGCATGTAGCCATCATACCAACCCGGGTGTTTGAGCACGGCAAATGTGTCATCACCATCTGCAGACACCAAAGGCACGGTATGAGTTTTACCAAAACGGCTTCCGAACAGGTCTTTGAGCCCATTACCAACACCCGTCAGTGCCGTCTTAAGACCCGCATGCTTAAACGCGCTACGACTATCACAATGGGGAACTTGGGCAACCACCGCCTTGATTTTATATGCCTTGGCCCATGCTGCGGCGGCAACCGTTAGTGCATGCCCACCGCCAAAGCTTGAGCCCCAAATTACCAACCGTGCAGGGTCAACTTTTGTTAACGTCGCGACATATTTTAATGCCGATTGCCAATCTTCAATCTGACAATCCGGATCAATCATCTGCCGAGGTTGCTTGAGGATCTCTTCGCTCCCCCCAAACCCGCGATAATCAAACGCAAAAACTGCGATACCGGCATCTACTAACGCCGCAATCAGGTTTTTGTCGCCGAATTGGCGTTCTGAGCCTAAGCCTTGTCCCATCACAACAATGGGAAACTGCCCTTCAGATTTGGGTAAAAACAGATCTGCTTCACAGCCAGAACCCAAGCTGCGAAACGTGTGTGTTTCTTGAATCATGGGAATCCCCTACCAGTAAATTTGTGCATCAAACTGTATCAACTGACACATTAGTCAGGCAGTGACACAAACGATCAAAGCTGAGCCAATATGCATCAGTCTTTCACGACGTATCACAGCATCGACAGGGGCATGAAATAAGAAAATCGACCTTATGCCGGGTGCTGAACCCATTCAATGGCAGCATCTCGATTGTCGGTACTGAATACTTTTGCTTGGCCGCCTAGCCAAATCAGATTGCTGAAATATATCCATTTTTTCAACGACTCTTGATTCGTAACCACGGCCTCTTTACGAAATCTCAGTGCATTCGGCAAAGCCACGCGCATATCATGCAAAAATGCCTGTACTTCAAAACCTTCGAATTCATCAACCTCGGCATAGATATTGACAGTTTCCATGTCGTCCAATGCATCTTTAACGGTATCGAGCGCTTTGAGCATTTCATCCTTCTGGATCTTGCCCTGAACACGCACACCAATCACATTGGCACCTTCAACATCTATCACTTCGATCATGATCCGCTCCTTTTGGAATCGCCTGCACTAAATCAGTTCGGAAAATGCATCATACCTTGCGTCTTCAGCAACTGATACCTCAGAGGCTGCAATCCGTGAAGAAGCGCCATTATAGAGTGGCACGCCAAGCACATGTTCCGTAGGCATAACAAATGCAACCGACGTTATTTGCATCAGTCCTTCAAGGCAGATTCACGTTTGAAAAGAAACAAACTCATCAACGAACGTTGTTGCTCACCAGCCAATCCGAAACGCGAAACCTCTGTCGACCCGGAAGTAATCCACGAGCCGGCCAATCGATCCCAAAACGCCAAACAGGTGCCGAAATTTGAATCGAAATGCTGCACATCGGCGCTGTGATGAATTTGATGCTGGGCCGGGCTAATAAACAGCCGCTCTAACCTGCCAAAGCCGATCCAGATATGTGAATGCCGAAGGTTGGCCCCTAACAGATTAAACGCAAAACCCAATGCATCAACGCCAAGAATGGACCAGGTACTAATGCCCCGCCCAAACAACCATAAAAAACAGCCACCAACCAAAGAGAACACCAACAGTTGCCGCACTTGGTAGAGCATCATCTCTAGCGGGTGTGATCGATACAACGTTAGCGGTGTAAGCACTTCTGCACTGTGATGGGTTTTATGTATTTGCCACAACCAAGGCACTTTATGCATACAAAAATGCAAACAGAAACGGCTGGCATCCTCGATAACAAAAAACACAATTGAGAGACCTGCAATAACCAGGGCCGGTGAAACGTCAAAATCAGGACTATCGGAGAAAAAATGCTGCAGCGTACGCGATACGAAGATGATGCCCGCCAGGTGTGACGCCAGTATCGGCGCGATAAACACAACGCGGATAACCGCATTGATAAACACACACCAAATATCTCGCCATGATGACGGGTGAAACCAGTAACGCTTGTTTAACAGTAAACGACGTAATTCATGCGGATTCAATCGGCCTTGAACCGCCAACCAAATCACAATCATCACCAAAGAAGAAAACAGAAAACCGGAAAACAGGCGTTTTTCCGGCTGTTGAATGGCAGCAACAGGCGCAACCAGCGCCTGCTGTATCTGCGCCCAAACAGGCAGATCCGCCAACCATTCCATTGCTATTAGAAACGGTAACCGACAGTCGCCGATGCCGTAAATGGCTTGTTCGGACGACCGCCAAACGGACGACGAGAAACAATTTGCTCAGCATTGAATACATTGTCGAGCGCCATCTGCACACGCCAGTTGTCTGTAATAAAGTAACTGGCTGACAAATCAACGGTGGTTAACGGTTTCAGTTTCTCCGTAAATGCGCCGGTATCAGCAGAACCTGATTGCCCCGCCACTTCACGCATCTCGCCAACATAGTTGACCGACATAAACACATCCCAATGAGTACCGTTTAAACCGGTTTCAAAACGAAGCTGATTATTGGGCAAGTAAGGAAGCTCATCGCCTTTATCAACATTACCCCATTGTGAGAATGTAGACTCAAATGACGACTGAAACGCAGATTCCGTGTACGTGTACGTCAGGCTCATCGGCCACAGAATGCCATCGAAATCAAAGATGTAACTGGCTTCGGCTTCAAGACCAGCAATCTGAACGCTGCCACCATTAAACTCATCACCCAAATCGCAACCTGGGTCACTGGCGCGACAGCGACCAATCAAATTGCTGTAGTCGGAGAAAAAGCCGATCAAGGAGGCATCAAAACCGTCAGCAGAATAGCGACCACCGTATTCGTAGTTCACGCTCTCTTCCGGGTTTACGCTTTCATCAGACGCTGGGCCTGCAGGCGAAAAGCCTTTATTGATGCCAGCAAGCAAGCTCAGTTCTTCCGTGACTTGATACAAGGTACCTATACCCGGAATCGCAACAGCGGTTGTTCTGGAGCTTTTTGTGCCGTCTTGAAAGTTAGTAAACTTGCCGTCGATATATTCAAAACGCGAGCCAACGTTTAGCGTCCAATCGCCGATCGTCATCGTGTCGTTGATATACAAAGCTACGGCATCTGACTCGGCGCGGTTGTCAGAACCTTCGCCCGCGCGTTTGCCATCACCATCAGCAACCAAACGACCATTAACCATCAGATAACCGAATGTCGGCTGATCTCGACGAACATAGTCATTGTGATAGCGAAAACCACTAACCAATTGATGTTCGATATCACCCGTCTGCATGATCGCGGTTAGTTTACTCTCGAACCCTTGAGAGCCGTATTCGCGGTCATTATTGGTTAACACAAAGGTATCTTCTTCGTTACTCGGATCTGAATTACGCTGCCCTGTAAGCAATTGATATTCACGGCTAAATCGATTCGTATCCGCAAGAATATCCGACAACGCTGGCGCATCACCGCCAAACCCAGCTAAACGAAACCAAGTCCGATCAAAACGATTGAAATATGCCTTAGATACCAGCTTCAGCTCATCCGCAAATTTAACCGTGTGCAGAGCATGTGTTTGATAGTGTTTAGATTCGAAATGATCTAACTGGCTGCTGCGGTAACGGCGCAGCGGATTTTTATCGAAATCCTCATCAGATAAACCCAGGTACGTTTCATCAGCGTCTTCGTCTGCATAACCCAGTTTCAGGGTTAAACGCTGGGGATACTTCGCATCGTCGTCTGACTTCACCATAAACTTCAGGTTAATATCATTACGCACAAAACCGGTATTGCCACCGCCGTCTAGTTCTTTAAAGCCATCCGAGCTGTAACGCAACGCATCAACAGCCCAGCCAAAATTATCGTAGGATTTACCGTAGTAAGCGTTGTACTTCTGGAAATTATAACTGCCATAAGTCGCTGAGAAATCACCCGCCTCATCGGCTGGTATTGGGCGCGTTGCCAAGTTAATAGCACCACCAACGGTGTTAGGGCCATACTCAATACTTGCAGGGCCTTTAAACACTTCAACACTGTTCATTCGGTTAACATTCGGAATGTAGTATGCCGCTGGCGCAGAGTATGGCGCGGGCGTAATCAGAATGCCGTCTTCCATGATGGTGATCTTCTGACTGCGATCAGAAGTAACACCACGAATGGCGATATTAGGGCGCAAGCCAAAGCCATCTTCGTTACGGATATAAACACCCGGAACAGCGGTGAGTACCCGTTCAAGATCGGTGTAGTTAAAGGCTTCCAGATCAGTACGATCAAGTACCGAAGCCGAACCGGTCAGTGCTTTAACATCGTCTTTAGAACCAATAATCAGCGTCTCTTCAAGAACGCTGTTATCAGCTTTCGGGGCTTCTTCATTTTCTTGGGCAACAGCAACCACAGAGGTCGCCGCCGCCAGCGTGATCAATAATTTTTTCATGATTTATGTCTTCTCAAAAGCACAATAGCGGCGTTGCTATTAGTCGTTGTCTGATTGCACGCGATCAGGGATATCCAGATCTACGATCGCAACAAAGCTGGTCTTGAGTTCGTCCGTCAAGCTTTTGACTTTCCCGTATAACAAACAGGCTTTCAGCTCAGTAACGGTTGCAGAAGATGCTGCCAAATTCGAACAACTACCCAGTGGCTCATTGACTAACACCGTTGCCTGTTCTTTCAGTGCATCCTGAGGCAAGTCAATCAGCGCAATCGCTTCATCGACCAATTGCACATACAAATCAGCAACATCTTTATGGCCCTGCTCAATCATAATGTCATCAAAGCTGTAACCGCCGTTGCCGGTAAATACCGCTTTAAATCCAACTAGGTTGTTTCGAACAGCCAGCAACGAGGCTTCACTATAGCCATACTCCACAGCATCGGGGCAGGCGTTTACGCCACAATTAGTGCCTGAATCACTGCGAATACCGAGAGGTAAACGAAGTTTTGAATCTTTCACATTGGCATCAAGGTAAAACAACGAATCTGACAATGCTTTAGTCTGCGTGCCGCCGACACTTGGGTTAATAAATGTCGAACGATAGTTATCTTGCTCCGGTTCCCATGCTGTGATCAGGTCATCAGCCAAACCGGTGATATGAGACGCAATTTTTTGCGCTTGTTGGCAGCGCGCAGTGGTCAACTCATCGGTTGTGAGTTCAGTCCATGCAGCAGGTACATCACCAGAACAAGTAAATTCTGTGCTGTTATTGAATAGGAGGTATTCAATACCACCTAACCCGCGCTGATTGTTACTCAGGGCAGAAATATCAACAGACGCTGCGTCGTCAGCAACCTCAAGCGTGGTGCGGTCAATGCGGCAGGAATTAATCACCGCGCTATCAGCAAACACATTGATACGGTTACGAATGTTGTTGCTGTTTGCAGCAACGGGGCCGACAAGATAAGCCTCCGCTTGTTGCCAGCTAGCCATTGTATCGCGCCATTGCGCTGTAGCCTGCTGATTTTCCGCAGATTCACTTGCTGTGCCGATAGCGGCACAATAGGTGTTTAAAGAAGAAACTAGAGCCGCAGACTGCGTACTGAAGTCACGGTACTGCGGCAACAATACGTTGTCGGTAAAGTTGGCAGTAAGATCAAGTGTATCGGTTTGATAAGATGGGCTGCCATCATTATTGACACAACCAACGAGCAACAGTCCGGCAGTTAGTGCCGCTGACTTAACGTATTTATTCTGCATATTTCCGGTTCTCTGAAGACAACAAAAGCGGGCACACAATGGCCCGCTTCCTTGAGGGTTCAGACTGGCTTACAAGCGTATTACCAGTTTTCTACATTTGCTTGGCTAAACTCATAAGCATCTTGAAGCATGCTACGTGCTTTCAACAAGTCTGTCTTATAAGCATCAACACCTACTTGTGCTTCAATCTGCTTACCATCGGCCAAAACCGGTGCATCACCCATCAAGGCAAGAATTTCTTCCAGCTTGTCGACACTTGCAGCGTTTTCGTTGAATGGAGAGTAACGGTTAAACTGCAGACCCAAAGCGAAACCCTTCATCTCACTCCAGTGCTTAGCCAGGTCAGTGAAATTTGCCAGATCAGCATATTGACCGTTATCGAAGTTATCCATATCACCGGTAACATCGTTGATATAGTGAACAACGGTTGCGGCAACACATTTTTCCCAAGTAACAGAAGCGATTTCTGATAGCTCATTCAGTGCAGCCAACTCAGCAGTAGTCAGTGCGATTGCACCGTTATTCGCCGCATCAGTATCGATCAGTGTTGCTCTCGATGCTGCTTCACTCAAGATGGCACGACCAGCTAAGAACGCATCAAACACTTCTTTGGTAAAGTTTGTCGCATCAGTGGCGCCACGGTCACGTTTGGCACAATTCGTGGAATTAGCTAGATTGATTTCGCTACCAAGGTCAATACCACCATCAGATGTATCAAAGTCGTTATAACCTTTTGCCCAACCGTCACGACCACCTTTACCGGCAATTTCGTCATCGGTATATCGGCTATAGTTTCGAGCAGCACCAAAGTAACCGAAGCCTTCATCCCAGTGATGCTCTGCAGTCGTATATTTGTCGCCTGATTCATATACGTTTTCAAACTCAAAACGAGGAGACAAGTAGTCAGAGGTTCCCTGCGAGAATGCAACAGCACCTAAAGCAAACTTTTGAACCAGCTGCTTATAATCACGGCCGTATTTATCAAGATAAGCAACATCAACATCAATCGCTCCACCATTAATAGCAAAGCCGTTACCTTCAGAACCTTCAGCTGCACGACGTACAAACAGGTTTAGCAAATCGATTGGGCGATTAATAGTTGCTGAAGCGTCTTCCCAACCATAGAAACGGCCACTAGCGCCAAACTCGCCGTTTGCGTTAGCCCAGCGGGTTGCTTCGCCAGCAGTCGTATTATTTTCCAAAAGATAACCACCAGCAATTTTACCAATCAGATTTTTGCCGCTGGAGATATCCGCGTACGTTGGCCCAGGAATCACTGTTTCACCATCTAGGGTAAAGCCGTGTTCAGTTGTATCAATATCATCACCTTTGATGAAAAACTGTAAGTCTTCTTCGATATCGTCGGCAGTTTCAGCACTGGCAACCTGCAACGCGCCAACGGCATCAGCCAGATCAGAAATAAGTACTTGGCGTGCTGTTTGGCCGCTGTAACTTACAGAGCTGCCGTTAGCAAGCTTACTTGCAAACGCGTAGGTTTCTGGTGCTGTTACATTCAGGTCAGCTAAGATTTCAGCAGGTGTTTTCGATTCATCACCCCCAGTTGAAGGTGTACCACCATTAGAATCGTTATCATCACCACTACACGCTGTCAGTGCAGTTGCAGCAATAACGGTAGACAGTAGCCAAATTTTCTTATCCATGTTTTTCCCCTAATCGGTTCTCGGGTATGCAGTTTTTAATTGCCGCAAACCTTACTCTAAATGCAAATTATTATCAATTAAATTATTATCACAGTCACAGTTCGTTTGATCGTAGACAAACTTTGGCATCTAACAACTTTCATCTGAGTTATTTTCAGGCACAAAAAAGGCCATCAAACGATGGCCTCAATAACACAACAACGATATCACATAATTCCGGACATCCAGCAGTGCACAAAGATGCTTGCCGCGTAACCAAGCGCAATCACCGGCGCCCACTTCAGGTGGGAGAAAAACGTATAGTAACCACGCGCCTGCCCCATCAAGGCTACGCCCGCAGCAGAACCGATAGATAGCAAGCTACCACCAACTCCTGCCGTTAATGTCACCAACAACCATTGCGCTTCACTCATGCTCGGATTCATGGTCAATACCGCAAACATCACGGGAATGTTATCAACGATAGCCGACAAAATACCCACTAATACGTTCGCATAGGTTGCACCCATCTGGCCGTACATGAATTCCGATGTCACACCAAGGTAGCCAATAAACCCTAATCCTCCAACCGACATGATAACGCCATAGAAGAAGAACAAAGTATCCCACTCGGATTTAGCGATTTTTTCAAACACATCAAACTTTTCAGCCTCAGCATTAACACCCGGTGGCGCAAGAATATTATCACCTTTCATGTGCTCTACTTTACGCAAGTAAAAGGCGTACAGATTCAAGTACGCCAAGCCTGTCATCATGCCGAACACCGGCGGAATATGAAGCAAGCTATGGAACAAAACAGCCGTCACAATGGTTGCCAAGAACAAACCAACAATTACCAAGCCACCGTAGCGAACTTTGGTTTCGCCCGCGGATGGATCGTGGGTTGGCGTCCCCTCAGGTAACGCAAAATACATGATTGAGGCAGGCACCACGAAGTTAACCACAGAAGGCAAAAACAGTTTAAAGAAGGTCCAGAAATCCAACACACCCTTCTGCCATACCATTAACGTGGTGATGTCACCGAAGGGGCTGAATGCACCGCCTGCATTGGCGGCAACCACGATATTGACACACGCTATGGAGATAAACTTGGTATTGCCTTCGCCGACTGCCAACACAACGGCACACAGAATCAACGCGGTTGTGAGGTTATCTGCTACTGGAGATATAAAGAAGGCGAGAATACCCGTCATCCAAAACATCGCTTTATAACTGAAGCCACGCGCCACCAACCAATCACGTAGCGCATCAAATACCCTGCGCTCCATCATCGCGTTTATATAGGTCATGGCAACCAACAAGAAGAAGAACAGTTCAGCATATTCCAAGAAGTTATGTCGAATGGCATCGTCCACCTCGTGAACCCTGCCCATCGAGTTATACGCAATCGCAATGAGTAACCAAATCACCCCTGCCGCAGCCATAACTGGCTTGGATTTTCGCAAATGGATTTGCTCTTCGAAAATAACCAGCACATAGGCAAATGCAAAAAGACCCAACGCCAAAAGGCCCACCCAACTGGTGGTCAGATCCATGGGCGTTGTGCTGGCAGCAGACGCCGCCGAGGCCAATGCCTGAACAGGCAATAGGCTCAATAGAAAGACAAGTAGCGGGGCAATTTTCATTGACATGTATACCGGCGAAAAAACGAGGATTAGAGAAGGGCGCGAATATTACACAATTTTTACAATAGAAACATTGATCTGACGCATTGAATTTACACCGGCTCGACGAACGCGAACCATTTTATCTTTAGAAATAAAGCAAACATCCGTTAGACATCGACATAGACTGACGCTTCCACTAACCAACTCAATCAAACAACTGACGATAACGATCATAAAAACGGTCAAAACCGATAAAGTTGTACACAGCTTTGGTGGATAATTAATGAATAAGTCCGTGTAAAACTCAATTAAAACTGTAATAAGTAAGCACATACATACTCGGAATAACCCATATCGCATACAAACCCAATGCTTCAGAAAACGCTTTCCCGGCGCAGTGGTTAAATCCACCAACAAGTAAAACCCAATCATTACCTGCCATCACGCCAACGACATTCAAAAACCCTTCTCAGATATTTGATCTGACACAATCGCAACAACCCAACACATCTAAAAAGAAAGTGCCCAACTAGCCCGCCAACAAAATATTACCAAGCAAGAGAACCCCACCCATCAATGCGCGCAATTCTTGCATGCAATTTGGGGCGGCATCGAAAGATTCTAATAGATGCGATTTAGATGCCTATCTGTTATGATGCGGCGCGAATTTTTGAAGGGGTTTAAGCATCGTTGACGAGGGTGATCACAAGTTGCCTTCATTAAACCTCGGGCAACCCGCCATCTGATAGGCAGCTGTAACACTGTAGGCCGAGAATACGGTCTTGGGGAACAATCAGTGACTACATCCGCCTGAAAATACATACAGGAATCAGCACACTATGGCTAAACAACCAAAAATTATCTACACAGAAACCGACGAAGCACCGGCGCTGGCCACATACTCGCTGCTGCCAATCATCCAAGCATTCACACAAGCCGCTGGCGTTGAAGTCGAAACTCGTGACATCTCGTTGTCAGGCCGTGTAATCGCTAACTTTGCAGAGTTTCTGAATGAAGAACAACGCATCAGCGACGCACTCGCTGAGCTAGGCGACATGGCAAAGACGCCAGAAGCCAACATTATCAAGCTGCCAAACATCAGTGCATCTATTCCACAGTTGCAAGCAACGATCAAAGAACTCCAGGAAAAAGGCTACGCACTGCCGAACTATCCTGAAGAACCTAAAAATGATGAAGAAAAAGCCATCAAGGTTCGTTACGACAAAATCAAAGGTTCTGCCGTTAACCCTGTACTGCGTGAAGGCAACTCTGACCGTCGTGCACCGGGTGCAGTTAAGCAATACGCGCGCAATAACCCACATTCAATGGGCGCATGGTCTGCGGATTCTAAGTCGCACGTTGCCCATATGGATGGCAATGACTTCTTCGGCAGCGAGCAATCTGCCGTTATCGAAAAAGAAGGCAGCGTAAAAATCAGCCTGACACAAGAAGACGGCACTGAAGTTGTATTGAAAGACAAAACACCGGTACTGGCTGGCGAAATCATCGATGGCACCTTCTTGAGCGCTAATGCACTACGTGCATTTATCGAGAAAGAAATCGAAGACGCGAAAGCACAAGGCGTTTTGTTCTCACTGCACATGAAAGCCACCATGATGAAGGTTTCTGACCCCATCATCTTCGGTCACGTTGTTGAAGTGTTCTACAAAGACGTATTCGCTAAGCACGGCGCATTGTTTGAAGAGCTCGGCGTTGACGTTAAGAATGGTATTGGCGACGTTTACACAAAAATCGCTGACCTAGACGAAGCCAAGCAAATAGAAATCAAAGCGGACATCGCTGCGGTATACGCAGATCGCCCTGCTCTGGCAATGGTTGATTCTGACAAGGGCATTACTAACCTGCATGTTCCTTCAGACATCATTATCGATGCCTCTATGCCTGCAATGATCCGTACTTCTGGTCAGATGTGGAATGCCGAAGGCAAACAGCAAGATACCAAGGCTGTTATCCCAGATCGCTGCTACGCCAGTGTTTACCAAGAGACTATCGATTTTTGTCGTGAAAACGGCGCTTTCGATCCTCGCACTATGGGCACCGTTCCTAACGTTGGCCTAATGGCACAAAAAGCTGAAGAATACGGTTCTCACGACAAGACCTTTGAAATTCCTGCTAACGGTACCGTTAAAGTCACTGACGAAGCCGGCAACGTATTGCTGCAGCACGATGTTGAGCAAGGTGACATCTGGCGTATGTGTCAGGTCAAAGACGCACCGATTCAGGATTGGGTGAAACTGGCTGTTAGCCGCGCTCGCGCAACAGGCTCTCCAACCGTATTTTGGCTGGACGAAGCACGTGCTCACGATGCTAACTTGATCAAGAAAGTTAACGCTTACCTGCCGCACCACAACACTGAAGGTTTGGACCTGCAAATCATGGCGCCAGCAGAAGCCACTCGCTTCTCACTGCAACGCATGAAAAACGGCGAAGATACTATCTCAGTAACCGGTAACGTATTGCGTGATTATCTGACTGACTTGTTCCCAATTCTTGAGCTAGGTACCAGCGCTAAGATGCTGTCTATCGTGCCTCTAATGAATGGCGGCGGTCTGTTTGAAACAGGCGCAGGTGGTTCTGCACCTAAGCACGTTCAGCAATTCGAAAAAGAAAACCACCTACGCTGGGATTCTTTGGGTGAGTTTCTGGCACTGGCTGTTTCTCTGGAGCATTTGTCTGAGTCATTCGACAATGCCGCAGCGAAAGTACTGGCCGTGACACTGGATAAAGCCACTGCACAGTTCTTGGAAACCAACAAGTCGCCATCACGTAAAGTGAACGAGCTGGACAACCGCGGTAGCCACTTCTACCTAGCTATGTACTGGGCACAAGAGCTGGCTGCACAAGATGATGATGCAGAGCTGAAGGCACGTTTTGAAGCAGTTGCGAAAGCACTGACTGACAACGAAGCAGCCATTGTTGAAGAGTTAAACGGCGCACAGGGTGTTGCAGTGGATATCGACGGTTACTTCCGTCCAGATCCAATCAAAGCTGCTGCGGCCATGCGCCCAAGTGCAACGTTGAACAATGCACTGAAGCTAATCACCGAAGCGGTTGCTGCTGCATAACAGCAAACCTTCCGTAGATTGTAAAAACCGCCTCAGGGCGGTTTTTTTATGCCCTCGAAAAATATCGATATCCCAAAGTAGCAGCCAGATGCGTCGATTAAACACGCTCGATTAGCATGAATAGCCCCCATAACGTCGTTTCATGCGTTTGCACAGAAAATACGTTTTATATACAATACGTATATGATTCATATATTAAGAGAAATACCATGGGCATCGTAAAAATTTCGGACGACTTGCATGACGATATCCGCAAATCCAGCACCGTTATGTCGCGCTCTATCAACGCACAAGCAGAGTTCTGGATAAAAATCGGCATGCTCGCCGAAAGCAATCCGACGATGAGCTACCACGAGATTCTGAAAGAACAGCTCAAGCGCGAAAACATTCAGATGCCCGAACTCTCGAATGAATAACGTCACTATTAAGTCTGCATCTGAAATTCAGCGAATGCGTCAGTCAGGCGCATTGCTCGCTCAGGTATTCGAAGCACTCGATAAGATCGTCAAGCCAGGCATCAGCACGATGGCCATTAATGATTGGGTTGAAACCTACATTACTGACATCTTGAATGCTCGCCCTGCCAGTAAAGGGCAATACGACTACCCGTATGCTCTGAATGCCTCCGTCAATGAGGTCGTGTGCCACGGTATGCCATCGGCGCATTACCACCTGAAACCTGCCGATATCATCAACATTGACATTACGCTCGAACAAAATGGCTACATTGCTGATTCAAGTAAAATGTATGTAATGCCAGAGGCCAACCCGCAAGCACGGCAATTGGTCGACTCTTGCTACGACGCTCTCTGGCAAGGCATTAATGCGATAAAGCCCGGCGCAACACTCGGCGACATCGGCTATGCGATTCAACGAATCGCTCAAAAGGCAGGCTACAGCATCGTACGCGAATACTGCGGTCACGGTATCGGGCAAGAGATGCACGAAGCGCCGCAAGTTATGCACTTTGGTCGCCAGGGAGAAGGTTTGGTATTAACGCCTGGCATGACATTTACCATCGAACCGATGATTAACCAAGGCAAACCTCGAGTGAAAACCCTCAAGGATGGCTGGACTGTTGTTACCAGAGACAAACAGCTCTCCGCACAATGGGAACATACCTTACTTGTGACGCATACCGGCGTTGAGGTGCTAACACTGCGCAGCGAAGAAACGCATCGAGTTGAACCATGAATACCACGAATTGGCCAAAGCGCTAAATAACGAACTACCTATAACGAACACACAAAGCGGCTTCCAATATAATGCCCCCGGCCTAGCCAGCAGGTTGTTAAAAAACGCACAATTGCAACGTAAAAACCGCCTGATTAGCAACACCTGAAACAGCCACGATAACTGTGGTACCATCCAATGACGTGCTCACCCTTTCAACGCAGACCATCACGTCATGCCTGGCAAACAACCGTCTTATCGTGCTCCGTGGCTCATTCGTATACTTGAATGTATTGCCGCACCACTGTCACTCGCCACGCTCTACAAATTAGCAACGGTGGTTGGCACACTAGGCTTTATGCTGAGCGCTCGGCAACGAAAGCGCATCCTAAGTAATCTCAGCCTTGCTGGCGATCTGAATCTCGACCGTCGCACACAACGACAAATCGCGCGCAAATCTTTGATTAACCTCTATGCCGTGACTTTCGATTATCTGAAATTGCGTAATCTTGATCGCGACAGCAACCGCATCGTCAGTAACAACATCGTCAGCATCAACAACCCAGAGGTGATTGACCAGCTCATCGCAGACGGCCATAGCCCTGTTATAGTTACCGGCCATCTCGCCAACTGGGAGGCAACATTTCTGGGCGCATCGTCACAGCAACCCGGTATTGTCATTTCTCAGCGATTCTTCGTCGAGCCCGTTGCTGATTGGATACACGCAATACGCACACAGTTTGGTGGCGAACTAACACCGCCACAACATGCTGTGCGCGCAGGAATACGCGCCCTGCGTCAGGGTCGCTTTGCTGGCTTGGCGATTGATCAGGCGCTACCCGAGGGCGGCCTGCCATTAACGTTTTTCGGCACGCGCGCCTACACAACGCCAACACCTGCTCTTTGGGCATTACGCACTAATTCACCGATTGTGATGGTAATGGCACGCCGCAGTGCAACCGGTTATCGCCTCCGTTACCACGCACCGATTTGGCCGGATACCAGCAACCCGCATAATGATGAAATACAGCGTCTAACCCAGCAACTGCAACGTCAGCTGGAAGCAGACATTCGTCGAATGCCGGGTGACTACTTATGGCTGCACAATCGCTACCAGCAACACACTCATCAACACCTGCAACAAGCTTATCGACATGACGTTTTGATGTTGGTATTACCCGAGAGCAAACAAGCCGCGGATAGGGTTATCGCCGAGCTCTCCGCCCTAAACCGTTTTTATCCAAGAGCTTTGTTAACCATTTACATGCCGAGTGCAGCGAGTAAAAAAACGGTGGGGTTGTCGACAGACATGCAGGTCACCGTAAAACACTACGACACCCTAAGTGATACGTTAGAGGACGATTGGCGCTATCAACTGATATTTGATTATTCGCAAGGGTCTACTGTGTCGCGTTACTATCGCCGGCGAGGGGCATTTGCGAGCATCAAGTTGTCGCCATCAATACCACTGGAGCAGCAACTGGCAGACCAGGTGCTTATACATCACAGCTAGAACACCCGACACATTACGTGCTTACAAGATGGGATAAGTCGGCTAGATCAATACCGTTCGCATGCCGGTGTTCGGCAATGGCTTTTAGGTTATCCAACTCCATCTGGTGGCCAGCCTTAAAAAATGGCCAGCCGTCACCCACCCATATACTGCGCTGTTCAGGTACAAGTTCTGGCCAGGGGTTATCGAGATAAAACGGATGGCAGCAATTCGTCCAAGTCACCAACGCTCCTGATCGCCCCCAACGCGTGGCATCCATCACTCGCATGTAGTAAATCATCCACAGCGTCTCGGATTGATCCCAAGCACAATGGTAATCCACCGTCATTGCCTCGGCATTGCTATCCACACGGCAATAACATTGAGTTGGCCCACCAACCTTGTCGCCAAACATCAGTAGCCCGTCACCCATTGCCTTCATATTACGCAGACTGTATGTCCACTCCAACAATGACTCCGGCTGCGCTAAATAGTTAAACAATGCCTCTGGTGAGCATTCAACAAACGCCTCTAGGCTGCAATAGCGGCCATACAATTCATGATGAGGATGCATGCGCGGAGTACGTGCCTCACAGATTGCATTAAACGCAGCCTGATCAACCGATTCAACACGCACCAACCCTTCCGGCAGCGTCTCCGTGATAGGTATATCAGCAGTCTCGCCAGCCGTCATTTCAACTCCCATTTTTATACCAATCAACAACAGCAGCCGCTGAGTAATCGCCAGCATGTGAAAAACCGCCTAACAACAACTTACTGCCGGGCTTCAACGTACCCTGTTGCACGCCGCGCTCAATGCTGATCGGAAACGCCGCACCAAACAAATTTCCATGCTCATAAAACGTGTTTACATGCTGATCTTCTTCAAGCTCAACAGCCTCGCGCCAATTGCGCAAGAAGATACGATTGGGTTGATTAGTAATCAGAACATCAATATCCGGCACATCAAGCCCCGCCTGCTCAATGGCTTCATATAATGCTGGCGGCACCAAACGGTTACCTCGTTCGATAATTGACGCCAGTTTGGCATCCGAAAAATCCAGATTAAACGGCAAGGTACCCGGCTGCCACCAATGGCGATTATCTGCGGTTGTGATGCGCATATCCGCAGCATATTCAGGGAAGTTATGCGTCACCATCGACAATACCGGCGAGACATCACTGGCCTCACAACAAACCACACCACAGCCATCACCTGGCACCGCCGATTGCGGTAACTCACGATTACCCGGCTGGGCAAAGATGCGCCCGGCCGACGACTGTACATTGCAAATCAGCGCGTTGCGTGCAGCACCGGTGGCAAACATCGCCTGCGCCATCTGCAACATAAAAATAAACGACACACAGCCACCACTGGATAAATCAAAAATATGCGGCGGGCGAATACCCAATTGTTTGGCAGCAATCGCACCCACACCGGTAAACGGTAAATCCGGGAACGATACGTTAGTTAACACCAAGTCTACATCGCCTAAATCGATATCCATTCTAACGGCAAGATCACGGGCTGCGGTGGCAATCATGTCCGCTGCCATCTCATCTTCAGCCATATGATGACGTAATCGAGTACCACGAAACATCGCATGTTTTTTGATCGCGGAAGCTTCTATAAAGAAGTCGTTATCAACAACTTTCTCGGGCATGTAACTGGCGGCACCCAAAATACTAATTGGAGCGCTATCCAGCGTATTGTTCACTCGGCCTGTGGACGTTTGAGAAGACTTCATACAACAACCTCTGCATCAACAGTAGCTGGGGCGTCAATCTCTACGTTCAAAAGACGCTCAATATTATTAATTTCAAGCTGGCGGCGCGCTGGCATTAAACGCCAATCTATCGCGGGCTCTTTCGCCTCGGTGGCTGCGCCGGTGTGAGCGAGAATCGTGCCCGGCGTGCACGTCCAGAGCAATACACAGCCATCAGTGTGTAGCGGATGCCGCGCGTTTACTATTCGTAATGAATCCGAAAAATAGACCGCCTGTTGCTGGGTACTATCGGCAAGCCGCCAATGCATATCGATAACACCTACAGCAGGGTATGCGTCTAGCTGCAAACGCATTGGTGTATCAGAATAATGATCAATCAAAAGGTCGCCGTCGCTTGCTGCAGGCCTCGCGGCGTAATTCCATAAATGCAGATAATCTGTATTAGCCAGTAAGGCAAAAGCCGCGTCGGCCGATACCGGCAGCAACCGCTCTAGCGTAAACACATCTCCAAAACGCCGTCGATGCGGGTATACCGCGTGGGTCATGTCAACCAGGCGTTCGTTCATTTCATCGTTAGTAACACACTCAATGCGTGTCAGGTCGTCAGGCAGTGATAACAGGCGCATCTTCCTCACTTTGTTGTTGAGTCCAGATATCAATCAGGGGCGCGAAAGGGGGTATTTCGTCAACGTCGATATTCAGTTCAAGCAGCGCTGGCCCTGGCTCTGGCTGCGAAAAGTAGGATTGCAAAAATGCCTCGATTTCGGCGGTGGAGCTGGCTTGAGCAACCTGATCAGCAGCCAATCCTAAACCTTCGCCGAGCTGACTGATATTAACTGGCGCCGAAAAATTGGAACACGTCACACGGTTTTCAAATAACAGCTCCTGGCGACTACGACACATCCCGTGCCCTTGATTGTTAAACACCAACCAAATGATGGGCAGTTGCAGCTCAACAGCAGTATGCACCTCAACGCCATTCATCAAAAACGCGCCGTCACCACAAAATACAACAGTCGGTTGTGACCGCGATTCTTTCGCTTGTTGTGCTAGCTGCACACCCACGGCGGAAGCCACGCCATAGCCCATCCCCCCCATTCCAAGGGCAATCGATGACCGCGCACCCGGCGGCGGCTCAAGATAGTGCGCGGCTGTTGCTGCACAGTTACCAGCATCCAGAACCAAGCTGATGTTCTCGGGTAAATGTGGGTTGATGGCAGCGATTGCCATACTGTTCGACAACCCATCACCCGCCGCTAAACGAATTTGAGGGTGCTTATCACGATGCAGTTTTTTAATACCGTGAAACCGCAAGGGTTGGCGGGCATGAAAGTCATTAATCAGCTGAAATGTCTCTACCAATGGCGCATGAATCGTCAACGCAACATTCAAACGGGGGCCGACCGATTTCAATGCATGGTGAATCAAAACTGACGGCTTGGTTTGCAGAATGCTGGTCAGCGGGCCTTGAGTCATCTGATCCAGGTTGTTGCCGATCACAACAACTAAATCAACCTGCTCTTCAATGTAACGATGTAGCGAGGGCTCACCACAGGCACCGATAACACCAACAAAATTACGTTCTCGGCGATCATAAGCACAGATGTCAGCCAAGGTAACCGCAACGGGGATGTCGGCGCTTTTCAAAAACTCACAGATATCGGCGTAAGCTCGATCACGTACCGCAGCATCGCCGATAACAACCAGCGGATTTTGACATGCCGACAGCAAAGCAAACAGCGTGCTCACGCATTCAGTCAGCTCCGTATTAACAGCAGGAATATCAATAAACCCTCGTGCCAACCGTTTGAAAAACCAGTCAGGCATGGCTCCGACATCCATCATCTGAACATCGCGCGGCAACAGCAATGCTGTTGCGCCTTTATTGCCATTCAACGATAGGGTCAGACACAAATTAAGTTGTTGCCAGAATTCATCGGCGGCTTGCAATCGCACTGCGTATTGCGTCATTGAACGCCAGAGTTCAACACCATTGATCGAACCACCACGGCCCGACGAATCCTGAAAACCACCGGCGCCTTCCCACTCCGTTGCCACTTGCCCAATAATTGCTAACACCGGAATGCCACTGGCTTGAGATTCAGCAACCCCCGCAGCAAGATTCATCATACCGCCGCCAGAGGTTGCGCAACACACACCTAAACCGCCAGACGTACGAGCATAACCATCGGCCATAAAGGCCGCACCCGATTCAGACTTTGCAAAGATATTCGTTAGGGAGCTTACGCCAAGGCGAAAAACAGCATCGTGAAACGGCTCAATGTTGGCGCCACTGACGCCAAAAACGGAACGTACGTTCAAGACTTGCAGCACATGGGCTAAAGCATCACACAGCTGCATGGAAAACCCTGCAGTGCTTCGGAGCGTTACTCACATAAATAAAATGATTAAGCCGGCGATCAATACACGATACGTGATCGATACCCTGCGGCATATCCAGAAATTCAGTCATGGTTATTGTTATTCTTCAGTCATTTGCCTGAGCGTGCAGTCTACCTCAGACAAATAAATTGAACAAAATAAATATTTTTTACTTATTTGTATCAATTATTGATACAATTTTAACAACTGAAAATGAAAATGATTATCAATGGAAC
>CACSIO010000055.1 GCA_902705865.1 BD1-7 clade bacterium | reverse complement strand
TAGTGTCTTTCGACATTAGCTGTAACCTCACCCCAGTAAGAATCTTTTACTCTCTGTTGGTGAAACTCAAATTCAGATTTATTTTTAAACTCTTCATAAACATCAAAACGCTTAAGATTACTTTCACTTTGAGTAACCTCAAAAATTAAACATCCTGACTCATTATGCGTAAGATTTCGATGATTAATCAATTCATCTTTTACGGCCGGTAAATCTTCTGCCGGAACTATGATAAACCCTTTCAAAATTACTTTAGACATCCTATCTCTCACAGCGCATAACGCCCGGCTCAACTGCCGGAGGCCAATGGCGCCTTTTTTGCGGGTTTATGCAAAAAAGGTGACAGTGGCCGGAGGTCAGATTGCAGCCGCTTGTTAGGTGATCGCGATGCCAGACACTTCATATGTAGTTCCTGTAACCTGCTTCATTAAACCCTTTTTTAGCATGATATCCATTACTCTCGACATGTCATGATACCAGTCAACAATACTAACCGGCATGTTTAATGAGGGTGTTGAGCTGATAAATTGGGAAAAAAAATAAGGATCGAGCACACCAAATTCTCCTCCATACCAAATTGGAACTTCAACAACCTGCCCCGACTCGAGATTCTCGCAATAAAAATGTTGCCCATGATGGTAACATCTCCATCCTATTGGGGATGTTGTAATCTCATCAGATTTTTCCCACAATTTGCTAATTGGGACATCATTTAACTTTGATATTTCTTTTGCGAGAAATTCTGATTGTTTTTTAAACTCTTTGGCAGCCGCAGTTATTTCGGGAATTAAACTTTCAATCTCTTTTTCAGATATTACTTGTTTTACAGTAATTTTGCTCCAGTATTTCGTACAACCAGCATCAAAAACACTGTAGTTTTCAGGCATATGACTCTTTAGAGAGTTTACTAATTGTTATTTTCTTTCCCTAGACATCCAAGATGGAAATGAAAGTACCAAATGCCTATCTCGCTCAACAAGACTAATTAATTCCTTAATGGAAGACAAAAAGTGAGTAGATATGTAGTATTTTCTCAAAGGCTCAGACATTCACTTTTCACCTAACGCCATGCATAACCGGCAGACGACGCGCAGCGGCGGCTGTCCGGCATAGGCCACAACGTGGCCGGAGCGAAGTTGATGCACTTGTTATGAGTCCCGAATTCATATACTAACCGCGACACCGTTTGAAAATAAAAAGGTGAGCTGTAATATCACTACTTTTTCGCTCCCGCCAAGAAGTAGAAAAAGCGTATGAAATATACACA
>CACSIO010000054.1 GCA_902705865.1 BD1-7 clade bacterium | reverse complement strand
ATAACTCGATAGCCAACTAAACGTGCCGAAAGATAATGACATGAAGAGTCCTGCCAGCCACCCAAGACTGACCGAGGGCCAAACCTAACTTGAACGGAGAAAGCTGCTGGAAATTTGGCTGACCAACACAAGAAATGCACTAACTAAGATGCCGTAAACGCACTCGTAGTTTTAGCCAAAACCAATAAGAAACGAACTCTTAGACTCGAGCTGAGTTTGGGTAGTTTATGCGTAAAGAAAGAGGAAAAAGAATACACCCTGAAAGCATGTAACGCCTGCAATAACCGGCAGACCGCGCGCAGCGTGGGCTTTCCGGCGAAGGCCACAACGTGGCCGTAGCGAAGTTGATTGCCTTGTTATGCGCTGCGCTGCACTTCACAGCAAGAATACAAAGACTATGCGCGTCTATTTTCAGAATCAAGATGCCGGATCAATTCTCTTAACGTATCTAGTCTTGGTGACAAGTTTACCCAAAAAGCGCGAATGGGAACGAAGCAGGCAAGCGCAATGAATATTTCTTGAGAGTCATGGTAAAAGGCTAATGCAAGAAACAACAACGACACCACCAAAATTGACTTAGATTCTTTGCGCTCGTGCGTTTCACTATCAATAACTCGGTAAATCAATGCTTCAGTGTGATTGTAATTTTCACTCATTGTATAGAACTCTGTTGCTGACCTAAAACGCAAGGGCACAATAACCCTTCTCACACCAAATAATAAGGTACCAATTCTTACAAGCTCTTAAACTATGCCGGGAGTCATTAATAGCGGGCTTTTGAGCATAACGCTCGCAGCACGGGCCGGAGCCGCAACGCGGCGGAGGTCCAAGCCACGCAGTGGCTGAGCGTGCCTGCGCTTGTTCTGTGCCGCCCTGCTACTCTGTGCGCCCTGCAAATCAGAAAGCTCACTGGCACGAATTATTGTTTGAACGGCAGACTAACACAACTGACTTGCCAACAAAACGCGACGAAATGAACTGAAAGAAAACTCCCCACTACCCGCACAAGCCTGACCGAGAGCAGAACCTTACACGAGAGGAAACCCACGCAGGAAATCATGCTTGCAGGCACATGAACCGAACAAACTTAAAAAGCTTGGATACGCCAAATTTCGCACCCTGAGAAAACAGGAAAACCGGTACGAAATCGCTAACCGGCTTTGAGTAATGCTTGGGTAAAAGACTTGGAATGAACACCAGCGTGAAACGCACAGAACGCCTACCAGCACGGGCCGGAGCCGCAAAGCGGCGGAGGTCCAATAAATGCGTAGCATTTATGAGCGTGCCTGGTCTTGTTCTGTGCCGCCTTGCTACTCTGTGCGCCCTGCAAATCAGAAAGCTCGCTGGCACGAATTAATGTTTGAACGGCAGACTAACAC
>CACSIO010000053.1 GCA_902705865.1 BD1-7 clade bacterium | reverse complement strand
TTGGTTTTGGCTAAAACTACGAGTGCGTTTACGGCATCTTAGTTAGTGCATTTCTTGTGTTGGTCAGCCAAATTTCCAGCAGCTTTCTCCGTTCAAGTTAGGTTTGGCCCTCGGTCAGTCTTGGGTGGCTGGCAGGACTCTTCATGTCATTATCTTTCGGCACGTTTAGTTGGCTATCGAGTTATGTTAGTCTGCCGTTATAAATTAATTCTGCGGTAGCGAACTGTCTTATTTGCGGGGCGTTCCAGAGTAGCAGGGCGGGCATGTAACAAGTCAGTGATGTTCGTTCCAGCGCTACGCGCTTCCACCGGACAAACCCCGCTGCGCGGCGTTTGCCGCATACTGAGGCGTTATGCAGGATGATTACCTATGAATTCGATTGAATTGAAATCCCCAGTCTTAAGATTGTTGGCTCTTGAATGGTCCAATGGTGGGTTCGAATACCATACGTTGCTGGTTGAGGATGGTTATTTTCCAGGAAAGTGTGGGTCAATAATTTTGTACTCGCAGGAATATATAGATTCGGTTGAAAGGTACAAGGAAGCTGGCCATCAAATTTTCACATTACATATTGCTAACGATTGGATAGGAAACGGTATTAGCCCGATACGGTCGTTAGATGGTAATGGCTTTGCATTTTCATCAAATACATACCTTTTTGACCAACATTGTGAATCCCATTGTTTAGGAATAAGAGAGCTAGATGGAGCGATTTACATGCGTTCAGTAGTATGCCATGGCCCTCCGAGCCAGATTCCTAAATCCTACTTCGACATTTCAGGGATTGATGACGAGGGTGAAGAAGTTATTGAGTTTTCGATGGATAAAAAAACCTTTTTTGAGCTCTACCAAGACGGAATGGCGATATGGAAAGGTGTGTGTCGTCTAGACGATGCATAACAAGTGCATCAACTTCGCTCCGGCCACGTTGTGGCCTACGCCGGACAGCCGCCGCTGCGCGTCGTCTGCCGGTTATGCATGGCGTTATGCCTCTTTTTCCACTTGTATAAAACGTGTTCCGCTTTCTCTACTCAGACATTACGCGTAGTGGCTTGGTGAGTTGCGAACCCGTGCGTATTTTGGCTTCCCGCTAGCTTGTTTCTCGTCGCCAACATCTAATCACTTGCAGTGCTTTTTGGCGGCAATATTCCCGTTGTGCAGTTTCAAATTGTGTTGTGGTTGCCCGGTAGAGCTGGGCGGTTTTTACTGGTTGGTTTAGGCAATGTTATTCGGCGCAAGTGTTTGTCTATGTGCGAGTGTGGTAGGCTGCCGTTTTAACAATTTAATGAGCAGGGCGGTTTAGTTAGGTGCAGTTTATAGATTTGGTGTCCGCTGCCGCGAGCCAGCATAACAAGTGCATCAACTTCGCTCCGGCCACGTTGTGGCCTGCGCCGGACAGCCGCCGCTGTGCGTCGTCTGCCG
>CACSIO010000052.1 GCA_902705865.1 BD1-7 clade bacterium | reverse complement strand
GCTTATAGTTGCCCCGTTCCACTAAACAACAACTTGAACAACAAGCCAAAATTGGTGGAACATGCTTCTGTTAGCTACGAATATGCATGCGCCATGCACACGATGCTTCTAACAAGACACTCGAGCTAACAGAAGCTACTCCGTTTCAAAACGCATACTCAGGGATTGTCGCCCACCGACTATCTATAAGACCTGCGAGAAACGAGTCACTACATGTTCCAACCCACACTTTACACACGAGCAACTGGCAATGAAAGACCCAATAATCACAGATTTTGCATTGCTGATCGGTGTCGACTGGGCCGATAAAAAACACGACTTCTGTGAATCTGACCATACTGGTAAAAAGCTAACCTATGGCATTATCGGCTCTACGCCTGAAGCCCTTCACGACTGGGCGATGAGTTTGAAAAAGCGCTTCCCTAGTCAAAAGATCGCGATTAGCTGTGAACTCAAAAAGGGGCCGTTGGTCCACGCTCTACTTAAATATGACCACCTCGTTCTGTTCACCATTAACCCATCTTCGGTAGCCAACTANCGAAAAACATTNTCACACAGCGGNGCAAAAGACGACCCCACCGATGCATTGATTCAAGTTGAAATGCTCCGATTATTTATGGACAAACTCCATAAAATTGAGCCAGAAAGCCCTGAGATACGAGCACTCGCCCAGCTGGTTGAATACCGTCGAAAACTCGTACAGGATCGCGTAGATTTAACCAATCGGATTACAGGCATNNTGAAAGGCTACTATCCGCAACCTATTGAATGGTTTAAAGAAAAAGACAGTGTCATCTTCTGCGAGTTCATCACCAAATGGCCCTCATTGGGTGCACTTAAGAAAGCAAGGAAAACAACAATCACCNCCTTTTTTAACAAGTACAACTCCCGCAATCGAAAGACTAACGAGAGCCGCTTGGAAAGCATCCAATCAGCCATTCATCTCACTGAAGATCCCGGCATCATCGTGCCGTCTCAAACCATGATCACCATTATCATTCAGCAACTTCGCCTACTGATCGACGCCATTCAACAACTCGATAAAGACATCGCATCCCGTTATCGGGCTATGGACGATAAATTGATATTTGACAGCTTCCCAGGCGCAGGCCCTCAATTAGCGCCACGCTTACTGGTTGCATTTGGTACTGACAGAAGCCGTTATAAGACAGCAGCCGATCTACAAAAATTCGCTGGCATAGCACCCGTTATCGAGCGAAGTGGAAAAAAATCGTGGACTCATTGGCGCTATAGCTGCCCTAAATTTCTAAGACAGACATTTGTTGAATGGGCTGGTCAATCCGTACGCTATTCATTCTGGGCCAAGGCCTATTACAAGATGCAAATTAGCAAGGGGAAACCGCACAATACGGCGATCAGATCACTCGCATTTAAGTGGATCAGGATTGCATTTAAGTGCTGGCAAACACGCAAGCCATACGATGAATCGAGATATCTGGAAACCCTGAAACTACGCGGCTCTCCGATCATAGAATACGCCCTGAAAATGTAAATTTACCGCTAGCGGTC
>CACSIO010000051.1 GCA_902705865.1 BD1-7 clade bacterium | reverse complement strand
GAGCTTTCTGATGTGCAGGGCGCACAGAGTAGCAGGGCGGCACAGAACAAGCGCAGGCACGCTCATAAATGCTACGCATTTATTGGACCTCCGCCGCGTTGCGGCTCCGGCCCGTGCTGCGGGCGTTCTGTGCGTTTCACGCTGGTGTTCTTTCCAAGTCTTTTACCCAAGCGTTACTCCAAAGCCAGTCAGTGATTTAGCAGCGGATTTCGTGTTTGTTCAGGTTTCGAAATTGGGCGTATCCAGGCGTTCTGAATTGGTTTGGTTCATGTGCCGGCAAGCATAATTTCCGGCGTGGATTTCCTCTTGTGCAAGGTTCTGCTCTCGGTCAGACTTGGGCGGGTAGTTGGGCATTTCCTTTCAAGTTCTTTCGTCGCGTTTAGTTGGCAAGTCAGTTGTGTTAGTCTGCCGTTCAAACATTAATTCGTGTCACTGAGCTTTCTGATGTGCAGAGCGCCCAGAGTAGCAAGGCGGCACAGAACAAAGCCAGGCACGCTCATAAATGCTGCGCATTTATTGGACCTCCGCCGCGTTGCGGCTCCGGCCCGTGCTGGCAGGCGTTATGCGCTAAGAATATTCTTTCGCCTTTTCTAATTCTGAAAATTTTTCCGTTATCTTTCGCATTTAAACTAAGATTTTGAAGCGTTTGCCAAAGGTTCAATTTCATACGCCGGCATTCTCTAAAAAATTCTTCTTCTACATCTAGTCTCGGCCTTTTATCTTCAGCGCTATTTTAGGCTTGGCTCATTTATAGCAGGTCTGGCTATCAATCTTTTCCTTTTGGTATTCATCGCCTCTCAAAAATCACTATCGCCAACGTTCTTCCATTCGGCTTTCTGGCTTTGGTCTGGGGCAAGTGTTAGCATATTTATCAACAAAATTAGCAGCGCATAACCAGTAGCTGCATCGGACTCGTCAAGGTGTCACGCTTTTTGTTCCAAAAACCGCGCCACCTTAACTCACCGCTGAGCTAGGCGTTCTGTGTTTTAACACGACTGTGTTCATTCCAAGCGTTCTACCCAACTATTACCCAGAGCCCGTGCCATCTTTTGTGAGTACACGTTCGGTAATTAAACCAACGTTATTGTTGGCTCAGGTTGCAAAATCGGGCGTGTCCAAGCCTTCTAAATCGGCTCAGTTCATGTGCCGGCAAGCATCACTGCTTTCAGAGGTTTCCTCGGTTTTCAGGTTTGGCTCCCGGTCAGTTTTGGGCGGGTAGTGGGGCCGTTCCTTTCAGTGTCTTTCGTCGCGTTTCGTTGGCTATCTAGTTGTGTTAGTCTGCAGTTCAAACATTAATTCGTGTCAGCGAGCTTTCTGATTTGTGGGGCGCACAGAGTAGCAGGGCGGCACAGAACAAGCGCAGGCACGCTCAGCCACTGCGTGGCTTGGACCTCCGCCGCGTTGCGGCTCCGGCCCGTGCTGCGAGCGTTCTGTGCGTTTCACGCTGGTTTTCATTCCAAGTCTTTTACCCAAGCACTACTCAAAGCCAGTCAGTGATTTAGCAGTGGGTTTCGTGTTTGTTCAGGTTTCGAAATTGGGCTTATCCAAGCGTTCTGAATTGTTTTTGTCTATGTGTCGGCAC
>CACSIO010000050.1 GCA_902705865.1 BD1-7 clade bacterium | reverse complement strand
CGGGCCGGAGCCGCAACGCGGCGGAGGTCCAAGCCACGCAGTGGCTGAGCGTGCCTGCGCTTGTTCTGTGCCGCCCTGCTACTCTGTTGCGCCCTGCAAATCAGAAAGCTCGCTGACACGTATTAATGTTTGAACGGCAGACTAACACAACTGACGTGCCAACAAAACGCGACGAAATGAACTGAAAGAAAATGCCCTGCCACCCGCCCAGGACTGACCGAGAGCCGAACCCAAAAGCTGAGGAAACCTACAAGGGGAGTTGAGCTTGCTGACACATGAACCGGACTAACTCAGAACGCTTGGATACACCGAGTTTCGCAACCTGAACAAACACAAAAACAAGTGCTAAATCACTAACCGGTTTTGAGTAATCCTTGAGTAAAAGACTTGGAATGAAATACAGCGTGAAACGCACAGAACGTTCGCAGCACGGGCCGGAGCCGCAACGCGGCGGAGGTCCAAGCCACGCAGTGGCTGAGCGTGCCTGCGCTTGTTCTGTGCCGCCCTGCTACTCTGTGCGCCGTGCAAATCAGAAAGCTCGCTGACACGAATTAATGTTTGAACGGCAGACTAACACAACTGCCTTGCCAACAACACGCGACGAAATAAACTGAAAGATAATGCCCTGCCACTCGCCTAGGGCTGACCGAGAGCAGAACCTTACACAAGAGGAAACCAACGTTCGAAATTATGCGTGCCGACACATAGACAAAAACAATTCAGAACGCTTGGATAAGCCCAATTTCGAAACCTGAACAAACACGAAACCCACTGCTAAATCACTGACTGGCTTTGAGTAGTGCTTGGGTAAAAGACTTGGAATGAAAACCAGCGTGAAACGCACAGAACGCTCGCAGCACGGGCCGGAGCCGCAACGCGGCGGAGGTCCAAGCCACGCAGTGGCTGAGCGTGCCTGCGCTTGTTCTGTGCCGCCCTGCTACTCTGTGCGCCCCACAAATCAGAAAGCTCGCTGACACGAATTAATGTTTGAACTGCAGACTAACACAACTAGATAGCCAACGAAACGCGACGAAAGACACTGAAAGGAACGGCCCCACTACCCGCCCAAAACTGACCGGGAGCCAAACCTGAAAACCGAGGAAACCTCTGAAAGCAGTGATGCTTGCCGGCACATGAACTGAGCCGATTTAGAAGGCTTGGACACGCCCGATTTTGCAACCTGAGCCAACAATAACGTTGGTTTAATTACCGAACGTGTACTCACAAAAGATGGCACGGGCTCTGGGTAATAGTTGGGTAGAACGCTTGGAATGAACACAGTCGTGTTAAAACACAGAACGCCTAGCTCAGCGGTGAGTTAAGGTGGCGCGGTTTTTGGAACAAAAAGCGTGACACCTTGACGAGTCCGATGCAGCTACTGGTTATGCGCTGCTAATTTTGTTGATAAATATGCTAACACTTGCCCCAGACCAAAGCCAGAAAGCCGAATGGAAGAACGTTGGCGATAGTGATTTTTGAGAGGCGATGAATACCAAAAGGAAAAGATTGATAGCCAGACCTGCTATAAATGAGCCAAGCCTAAAATAGCGCTGAAGATAAAAGGCCGAGACTAGATGTAGAAGAAGAATTTTTTAGAGAATGCCGGCGTATGAAATTGAACCTTTGGCAAACGCTTCAAAATCTTAGTTTAAATGCGAAAGATAACGGAAAAATTTTCAGAATTAGAAAAGGCGAAAGAATATTCTTAGCGCATAACGCCTGCCAGCACGGGCCGGAGCCGCAACGCGGCGGAGGTCCAATAAATGCGCAGCATTTATGAGCGTGCCTGGCTTTGTTCTGTGCCGCCTTGCTACTCTGGGCGCTCTGCACATCAGAAAGCTCAGTGACACGA
>CACSIO010000049.1 GCA_902705865.1 BD1-7 clade bacterium | reverse complement strand
TGTGTATATTTCATACGCTTTTTCTACTTCTTGGCGGGAGCGAAAAAGTAGTGATATTACAGCTCACCTTTTTATTTTCAAACGGTGTCGCGGTTAGTATATGAATTCGGGACTCATAACAAGTGCATCAACTTCGCTCCGGCCACGTTGTGGCCTACGCCGGACAGCCGCCGCTGCGCGTCGTCTGCCGGTTATGCATGGCGTTATGCGCTTAGATTATCCGTGCGCTAATGACTTGTGATAGTCTATCGTGCGAAAAAACAAATCGAGAAAGGAACTCGCTATGTCTAATGTTGTAGAAAGGAATTTTAATTCAATTCAAACTGTAAGCGGAACTGTCGCCGCGATAGGGCTTGAAAAGACGGGCAACGCAGTAGCTGGCAATATGGTCACTCCAGCTGTATGGGCACTTAACTATGCTGCGAAAGGAAGTACTCCAAACGAAGTTGATTTGAGCATATACGGTTTGGGCTTTCTCAATGGCCCAGCTGGAATTGCTATGAGTCTATTCAAAGCGTATATGGATGATGATATCGCAAAAAAAGTTGATGAGATTAAACAGAAGCAGAGCGTCGAATATAGAAACTATATTTTTGCTGTGCAAGCATATCGCAATCTGCCTCCATTTATTGCTGCATTAAAAGTAGCCGAGAATGGTGGCACAGCTTGGCAGGGACATAACGACCAATGGGTTTTTATTACAGATTCGAATGGTGCTTTGGTCGCAGATTATGAGCCAGTCGGGGCGGTGAAAGTAATAAAGCCAATTTACCCATTCATTGAAGAAAATGGAAAATTCAAAATTTGTAGTAGGACCTGTGGGTAATAGGTATGGATGTTAGATTAATTGCCATCATTCTTTCTAGTTCGATTTTATTAGGCTGTGAGCAACAACCTTCAGGATTTGATTTGGTCTGTCATTATTTTAATGAGTTAGAGAATGATGATGGTCTTAGTCAGATGTCTGGCGCTGAGCGCTTCAACTTCATTGAGCAGCGCATAAAAGCATCCTTACCAGAAAGTGACTACGCATATCTTACTTGGGATGCATTAGTTCTTTCTCCTGAAGAGAGATATTCTTTGTTCACTCAGGCTGCTACTGAGGTAACTAAGCAGCCTTGGAGCTGCGAGAGCATGGACCGTTTGTCTTCTTCGGTCATTTATAATTCGGGTAAGCCCACAAATAAGTTACCTGATGGTGTTGTTCGTATGCGCGACGCTGATTGGGATTAATCAATATCTGTGCTGATTGACAAGTGCATAACAAAGCCAGGCACGATCGCACACTTTGTGTGCTGGACCTCCGCCGCGTTGCGGCTTCAGCCCGTGCTGGCGGCGTTATGTGCCGTGAGAGATCAGATAATGTTTAAGATACCAGTATTGATCATAGTGTTAGTATTACTCATGTCATGTGGTGAAAAGTCAGATACGATCGTTTTAGAAATAAAGAATAATGGTGAATTTATCAACAGTGAAAAAGTTGAGAATATTGATCAATATTTCCGCTCTTTAGAGGGAAGTAAAGATTTCAGCTTAGTAATATTATCTGACCAAGATGTACCTTTAGAAAGAATGTCCTTTGTCTCAGAATTAGCTGCACAAAAAACGTTCAAAGACATTACCTTAACAATGGTCAAATAAACGAGTATGCACATAACAACACGCCCTGAGGTGGACCGCTAGCGGTAAATTTACATTTTCAGGGCGTATTCTATGATCGGAGAGCCGCGTAGTTTCAGGGTTTCCAGATATCTCGATTCATCGTATGGCTTGCGTGTTTGCCAGCACTTAAATGCAATCCTGATCCACTTAAATGCGAGTGATCTGATCGCCGTATTGTGCGGTTTCCCCTTGCTAATTTGCATCTTGTAATAGGCCTTGGCCCAGAATGAATAGCGTAC
>CACSIO010000048.1 GCA_902705865.1 BD1-7 clade bacterium | reverse complement strand
CAATGAAAATGTAAATGGACTGATTCGCCAATACCTTCCCAAAACAGAAAGCATGGCGAAAGTTACTCAGCAACAATGTGATCGAATAGCAGACAAGTTAAACCGTAGGCCGAGAAAACGATTCAACTATAAAACACCCGAGGCAATGTACTTTGGAATTTAATGGCTACTGTCGCACTTCAAACTTGATACTAAGAGTTGATTGCACGATATTTGACCACTATCTCTTTGGCAGACCAATTTCTCTGTATATAGATACCAAGACTAACATGCAAAATATGCCACCACAGCATACCGCTAGGTTTATTCGTAGTAGCGCCCATACGCATATGATGAATAGCGATGCGACTAGCCATAATTGATACTTTTGAATACGGATCTGTTTTGTTGATACCAAGGTGGTCATGCAATACCGCTGCAGCCAACCAATCATATATCCAATACGGCGTAATCTGCGAATACTTTACTTGATCCACTTTAGGTTCGTGTTCTTTCCAGTAAGCCGAAATCTCTTGATTGGAAATATTTGTTTCGGCAATCGGCTCAGGGTATATGGTCAGTAAAGATAGAGATTCGTTATAAACGTAGAGAGGCAATCCAATAATTAAAGCCAAAAACAATGAACAAACCGTGAGTACTATCTTCCTTAACATAACTCTCCAAAACTCATAACGCCTGCAGCACGGGCCGGAGCCGCAAAGCGGCGGAGGTCCAGCAAATACGGAGTATTTGCGATCGTGCCTGCACTTGTTCTAAAGTGACTGCTCAAATTCTATAAAGATTGATGGACACAAGCTTCGCTAAAGCCTTACCGGTCTTATCTCCAGCGAGCAGAGCTGCAGACGCTTCAGCGACGGCATGGCCACTCATTGCGGACCAGCGAATAGCATATCCACATTTTTGAGCCAGTTGATCAATCAGAACTCTTTGCGTTCTACCATTTCCCTCTCTAAATGGGTGGATAGTGTTTATTGCGCCGAAATAATAACCAATGCGCTCAACAAACTTGTCTTCTTGAAGGCCTACCAAATAGTTCTCAGATTTGAGTTCCTCAAACGTCTCCTTCGACACCTTTTCTATCAATCCATGAGGCAAAAACAACCTACCACCTTTGGCAATTTCTACATTCCTGACTTTTCCTGCAAATGGGTAAATACGGTAAAACAATCGGTGATGAATTTTGCAAAGATGGGCCAAATCAAAAGTTGGCTCTACTGGGGTCTGCTGCAAAGACAAAAGCATCGGACCAGTAATTTGGCGCTCAAGCGTATTCAGAGTTTTAGTGTCTGAAACTCCTAACAAATTCTTTAAACACTCAGAGCCGGGAAGCACGAATGGATCATCTTCGCGTAAATCATATACTTCATACGGATGCATCAACTATTTCCTTGTTGGGCTTACAAATTTACTTGTCTTTATTTTCCTTAGATGACTGCTCAAGGGCTTGGCGGGCGATTGCATCGGCAATCTCATCCGCATCCAACTTACCCTCGGCAATCATCTTGAGAACTTCCTTCTCATCATCCGGAACGCGAATACCTTCAATATTCATGGAGCCTATAGTTTGCTCAACTTGAAACTCTGGATCGCCAGGCTTCGCTTGCTCTTTATCTTTCTTCTTCATACGAGAATGCCTCTCAAAGAATTGTGACAAACAATCCTATATTGGTTGCGTTCAAAGAACAATGGGAAGGCAAAAGCCGAGATAGAACGCCTTGGTATGCGGCAGACGCCGCAACGCGGTGGCTGTCCGGCGAAGGGCTACAAGCCAGTAGCGAACATCACCAACTTGTTAAACGTAGACAACTTTCGTTTTAGCAATCTTATCGTGCAGACACTCTCTCTTTTACCGAATATCGATAGGCTATCTCCGATAGAAATGATACCGCCAATGACTGGTATATAGCCTACTCCCCACTGAAACAAAATGCGTTTAAATATAAGATTTTTTAGGGAAGTAGCAGACCCATCTTGATTTACGATTTTTATATATAGCGCCTTTTTACCTATCGTCTGCCCATGATTCCTTAAAAGCTTAAAGTTCATCGCAAAGTACGCAAGAAAACCTACTAAAGCAGTGGCAGCCTCAAATC
>CACSIO010000047.1 GCA_902705865.1 BD1-7 clade bacterium | reverse complement strand
CTTGTTATGCGATTACTCGAATATTTCATAGTGTCTTTCGACATTAGCTGTAACCTCACCCCAGTAAGAATCTTTTACTCTCTGTTGGTGAAACTCAAATNCAGATTTATTTTTAAACTCTTCATAAACATCAAAACGCTTANGATTACTTTCACTTTGAGTAACCTCAAAAATTAAACATCCTGACTCATTATGCGTAAGATTTCGATGATTAATCAATTCATCTTTTACGGCCGGTAAATCTTCTGCCGGAACTATGATAAACCCTTTCAAAATTACTTTAGACATCCTATCTCTCACAGCGCATAACGCCGCAATATGCGGCGAGCGTAGCGAGTCCGGTGGAGGCTGAAAGCCGGAACGAACATCATTGCCTTGTTATGCGCAAGTTTTAACCAATCCGATTTCAACAATAAGAACCGTCGAAATCCAACATCTGTAACCTGCGCGTTAGTTATTGAAACCGAGACTAAACGAATGGCAGCAACTTGCCAAGCGCCGAAACCAACGAGGCAGGAAAACCCGGCATTCCACCGCCCTAGACTGGCATAATGCCGACCTGATTTTTGCTGACCAACCCATGGGAATAGTGCTGATAGCTAAAACACAATTGTTACGGACTCAACAACACAGCCAGACTTGCAAACCTGATTCGACACGAAACCCACCATCCCTAAAAACCGAATTTCGGGTAATTTACAGGTAAAGCACTTGGACTGAATAAAACGCCTTGTTTAGCGCATAACGCCCGCCNACACGGGCCGGAGCCGCAAAGCGGCGGAGGTCCAGCAAATGCTTGCATTTGCGATCGTGCTTGGCCTTGTTATGCAATTTTCAGCACCTTTTCGGCATTAATGTCTTCATTATGAATCTGTTCCACTATTCCCGGATCCGATATTTTTCGAAACTTTCCCCCAGTGTTCAGGTAACTCTCAGTGTCCGGAGTCTCTTTGCGAGTGTAGCCAGAAAAATCAGAGATGTAATCGAATACATCATTTATGTAGCGGTAGGCAGCAACTAAGTCATCGGTTGAATTTCCCACACTTAGGTATTGTTCTTTAGAAGAGTTAACCATCTCTTCTACCAAAACACTTCTTTCGGACAGCCTATCTGTTAAATCAGTCAAACCAAGTCTCATCAAAAGATGATGAATAGTGACGCAGGTATTAAGCATATACCAATCATAACGGCTAACTGAAGGTGGATGGTTTGAATTTATAAGCTGATGAATCTCATTCCTTGCCGAAGAGATAATTGTATCTAAATCTTCAAATTCCTGATTATTTATAGTTGGCATACCCTTTTCAGGGCTGCCAATAAATAAGATGCGATGAATCTTGGGATTAAGTCTAAATGGAACCGTGAAAGTACCGAAATAGTCGGTATCATCAATTAACTCAAAGTACTCAAAAAATTCCTTACGATGAGAATAAAAGGCATCCATGTTATTTTTGAGCTTTGTAAGATCAATTTGCCGTGCCGCCTGCTCTGTCCCATGAAATCGCGCAACCAGAACTGTAAGAGGCAAAGATAGAGCAAGTATCGATAGTGGGAGAGTGCTTATTTTTACAAATGTTGCAAATCCTGCCTGTGAAACTGATAACTCATATCCATCCCAAGCTACAAAACCAAGAGCGAAGAAATATGCTACTGGTATAACGACTCCAAGCCAAAGCAACCCTTGATGAATCAACCCTGAGTCAGGGTTTAAAACGAAAACCCTTCGAACAGCACTGCAAAAACCTAAATCGCTCCAAAACACAGACACTAGCAATATCGCTGGAAGAATCAACGGCACTAGCAGCAACATGATTAGCTTAATAAGTTCAGACAAGTCTATTAACTCCAGATCTCATTTGCATAACGCCTCGATAATCAGCCGGAGCCGCAACGCGGCGGAGGTCTGGCGCAGGCCCGCAGGGTCGGAGCGTAATTCATCGACTTGTTAAATTCGCCACTGGTCCACACTCGCCGGCTGTTAAATTGCCACACGCCCGACCTATGGGCATTCGGCTTAACATGTAGCAGCCTATCTTATAATTTGCTGTTCTGTGCGTCTATCCGATTCCATTTCAATCACTAACATATTCTCTAATTCCCAT
>CACSIO010000046.1 GCA_902705865.1 BD1-7 clade bacterium | reverse complement strand
GTTATGTTAGGCTGCCGTTCAAACATTAATTCGTGTCAGCGAGCTTTCTGATGTGCAGGGCGCACAGAGTAGCAGGGCGGCACAGAACAAGCGCAGGCACGCTCATAAATGCTACGCATTTATTGGACCTCCGCCGCGTTGCGGCTCCGGCCCGTGCTGCGAGCGTTACATGCTTTCAGGGCGTATCCTTTTTCCTCTTTCTTTACGCATAAATTACCCGAAGTCTGCTCAAGTTTAAGACTTCGGTTCATATTGGCTTTGACTAAAGCTGTGAGCGCGTTTACGGCATCTTAGCCAGCGTATTGCTTGTGCCGGCCAGCCAAATTTGCGGCACTTTTCTCCGTTTAAGTTAGGTTCGGCTCTCGGTCAGTCTTGGGTGGCTGGTAGGGCTCTTCATGTCATTATCTTTCGGCACGTTTTGTTGGCTATCGAGTTATGTTAGTCTGCCGCTATAAGTTAATTCTGCGGTAGCGAGCTGTTTTATTTGCAGAGCGTTTTAGAGTAGCAGGGCGGGCATGTAACAAGTTGGTGATGTTCGCTACGGGCTTGCAGCCCTTCGCCGGACAGCCACCGCTGCGCGGCGTCTGCCGCATACCAAGGCGTTAGGTACTAATCATGTTTCCAACATCGCGCGTAGGAAAGATCGTTTTTGCAGTTTGGCTTTCAATATGTATAGGCCTTTTGATTTTTGCTTATATACAACGTGAAATTCACGATATGCCAGTAGCCTTTACTTGGTTACTAATGCTCGTGTCAGCACCTATCGGTTTTGTGATTGGCCCAGTTGTTGGAGTGGTAACCGCTAACATTTCAGACTTATTCAATATTCCATACCAACCATTCTTCAGTCTATTACCTAGCTGGTTTATAGTGGTGGCAGTTGGCTATTTGCAATGGTTTATTGCAATACCAAGATTTATAAAATGGTGCAGGTCAAAATGGTCAGGCACCTAACAAGGCGATGAATTTCGTTCCAACCCTGCGGGCTTCCACCGGACCTCCGCTTCGCTACGGCCGATTATCGCGGCGTTCTGTGCATTTCACGCTGGTGTTCTTTCCAAGTCTTTCACCCCGGCATTACTCAAAGCCGGTTATGACTTTTCACCGGTTTTCTTGTTTGTTCAGGTTGTGAAATCCGGCGTGCCCAAGCGTTCTGAATTAGTTCGGTTCATGTGTCGGCAAGCAAAAATTACTGCGAGGGTTTCTTCTTGTGTAAGGTTCTGCACTCGGTCAGTCTTGGGCGGGTAGCTGGGCATTTCCTTTCAAGTTCTTTCGTCGCGTTTAGTTGGCAAGTCAGTTGTGTTAGTCTGCCGTTCAAACATTAATTCGTGTCATTGAGCTTTCTGATGTGCCGGACGCACAGAGTAGCAGGATGGCACAGAACAAGCGCAGGCACGCTCAGCCACTGCGTGGCTTGGACCTCCGCCGCGTTGCGGCTCCGGCCCGTGCTGCGGGCGTTCTGTGTTTTTCACGACGGTGTTCATTCCAAGTCTTTTACCCAAGCATTACACAGTGTTGGTTCGCGATTTAGCACTGGCTTTAGTGTTTGCTCAGGTTGTGAAACTCAGCGTATCCAAGCGTTCTGAATTGGTTTGGTTCATGTGTCGGCAAGCATAATTTCCTGCGTGGGTTTCCTCTCGTGTAAGGTTCTGCTCTCGGTCAGTCTTGTGCGGGTAGTGGGGGANTNTCTTTCAGTTCATTTCGNCGCGTTTTGTTGGCAAGTNAGTTGTGTTAGTCTGCCGTTCAAACATTAATTCGTGTCAGAGAGCTTTCTGATGTGCAGGGCGCACAGAGTAGCAGGGCGGCACAGAACAAGCGCAGGCACGCTCAGCCACTGCGTGGCTTGGACCTCCGCCGCTATGCGGCTCCGGCCCGTGCTGCGGGCGTTCTGTGCGTTTCACGCTGGTGTTCTTTCCAAGTCTTTCACCCAAGCATTACCCAGAGCCGGTTATGATTTTGCACCGGCTTTCTTGTTTATTCAGATTGTGAAATCCGTCGTATCCAAGCGTTCTGAATTGGTTTGGTTCATGTGCCGGCAAGCATAATTTCCGGCGTGGATTTCCTCTTGTGCAAGGTTCTGCTCTCGGTCAGTCTTGGGCGGGTAGTTGGGCATTTCCTTTCAAGTTCTTTCGTCGCGTTTAGTTGGCAAGTCAGTTGTGTTAGT
>CACSIO010000045.1 GCA_902705865.1 BD1-7 clade bacterium | reverse complement strand
CGCTCCAAATAATCTCACGGCTTTCATAAAGCTAAACCATAGACTAGTGACCAATGACCTCAAACAAAAAAGGCTGTACCAGATTCCTAGCACAGCCTTTTTATATATAATTATTTAAGGTCAACAATGGTCATTAACGCGAGATAATCCACTTATCGTCTTCGCGGCGAAACCAGATGTCATATCCAGTAAATATCGATTTTTCTTCATCGTGGAAGTAGATTAGATAGGGATCATCCAACTTAGCTAGCTTTCCGTTCTCGCTGACGAAACCTTCAACATAGCCTGCATCTATGTCCGCCAAAATCATTCCCTTATCAAACTGTCTTTGAAACGATTCACGCAATTGCTTCTCATATGTTCCAGGAGTACAGTAGAAAGCACTGTCCATCTCGGCATTTCGTTCAGCGAATAGGGGCATTATCGAATCTATGTCTTGTTGCTTCAACGCATTATGCAAACTGCTATATGCCCTAAATATACTAGGAATAAACTCATCATAGAATTCCTCATCAGTCATATCCTCCACTAGAGGAATAGTGTCCGATTTCAGATACTTCCATGGCAAGAAATTAGTTTCCAAGCCAATATCCATTGAAATCTCAACTGCCCCTTCGACCGGATAATTTTTTCTTAAATTTAGCGGCTCCCTGCTAAACTCGATTGAGCTAAATTCCGAGTTTTCGTCACTGGAATATCCAAATACCCCCTCTCGTTCTAAAGATATTTCAGCACTGCCGCTGATAACGGCATAATCATATCGCAGCTTAGAAACAACCTTACCATGTTCTCCCAACTTCCCATCAGGGTCATATGCAACCAGCGCAGCTGTCACATATGAACTCTGCCTCTCAAAAAAGCTTTCGTCAGAAAAAGGCACCACAGTGAGTTCAAGCCTGTTTTGTCCATTTACGATATATGGATTAACTGGTCGATCAACTCTGCAAAGCTCACCATCTGAAACTAATTTCACTTCATAGCCATTCAGAAGGACAATGAATTTCGCCCCAGCTGCATCCACTTCAACCCTATAATGTATCTCTTTCATACCAATCACCTCTATCAAAATCCGCAGATGCGAATTGCATCATTACTCGCTAAGGGAAATGACCTTTCGCCTATAATATTCCATAACTCTTTATAACCTTTAGTGCTAAGCGAGGAGTCACCAGATTTTTCTTTCTGTTTTTTGCTTGACACCAAGGAAGCCTTTCCTTTACGTCTAGTCGTTGTTACTTTTTTCTTATCACTGGTATCCGTTCGTTCAACCGCAAACTCGGAATAGACCATATAATAAATCGTAAGCCCGTTATACGAAGCCCTCCCCCTAACAACCTTGCCCCCACCTTCAACCGCAGCATTCATCTTAAATGCCAGCTCTGACGCCCCAGCCTTTCGTGCACCACCGGCCATAACACCAAATCCACAACCACCGAGCACTTCGTAATCTTTCGCCGTACACTTAAATTCCGCTTTAACCTGCCCATGAATTTTAAATTCGATGGCTATCGCCCCCTCATTGGCATTGGGTGAGAGCCCCTGCGGTTCAAGAGCAACTAATTGCCCCCCTTCTTTCTGCTCCCATGCCAGCTCGCCTTTGATGCTCCCGCTAGTTTCGAGAATTAGCTCGACTTCGGCTTTAACGTAGTTTTTCTTTTCTTCAGCTGATTGATTACCATCGTCGCCAGTTTCTTTTGCCCGTTTTTCTTCAACTTTTAGCAAAATTTGTTTGACGTACTTCTGAAAGCTTCTCGCGCCTGATGCACTACCAGGCGCGATACAGTTCATGGCAGAATCCAATAGGAATTTAAGGATATCGACTTTTAAGTTGACCCCGATCAAGGGATCCATCTTAATGTAGAATTTCGAGACCTCATCGATTTCATGCGTATTGGGGTTTTCCTTATTTTCATAATTGCCACCAATCACTATTTTGGGCAGCTGAATCTTCGGCCCAGACGCATCTTTCTCTTTACCGTCTGCACTGCTGCTCTGCGTTTCAGATGCCTCCTCACCGTCAAGTTCAAGATTCTTATTCAATCGCTCTAACCAAGTAAACAACTGAGAAAATGTCCCCCGAAAAGCGTCCAACGGCCCATCAACACCAAAGGGAACGAGCTCGAAAGACTTTGTGTCAATTGTTCCTGATATCTTTCCTTCAGCTTTCCATTTGTTGACGATAACCTGTTCTTCAACCAACTCACATGATGTTCCGTTGTCGACAACGGGGTCTTCTGCCGACTGATTCCAACCTATTGAAACGGATCCATCCCAGGTATATTTGGGGCTGGAATAAATCACAGCGCTGAGGTCTTCGTAACCGCCATCACAGCCATTCACGGTTAACGTGTATTCAGATGTAGCTTTCTTATCTGGCCTGACAACATGCCTAAAAAAATCAACCCACGTTGGCGCTGAACAAAAAGAAATCAATGTATCGATCGGCGGGCTATACGCATTAATTTCGAGTGGCGTTGCTGGGTTCGCGGGTAAGAGTATGTCTTGCCCAGGGGATGCACCCGATGCAGATACGACGGGGCAATGGTCGGTAAGGGCCCTTCGCTCTAGCAGAGTTGGTAAGCGCCCCATGGTCGAAACGGTATCCAAACCTTGGTTACACACTCCCTCGACCGCGACTTCAATCGTATCAACACTGATACTCGTCGCCTGCTTCTTATGCGTATAGCGATTTCCGTCTCGACCGGGTTTACCGGCATAACTCGCACTGATCACATGCAATTCATATTTATTTGTAGCAGGATTAAACTTGGCCTTTCTATTGTGACTACACGTTACACTCAAACTGGTTGCCTTACACGCGAGCGCACAGGGCTTCTCGGCCTTGCCAACTCGCTGGCGAGAGCGCTGACTGTTTTGCTCTTTCGCTCTTGAGTTCTCACGCCTCTTTTCGTCAATTTGCTCAATGTCGCGCGTTAACCGACCAGCCTCTGCTTCGTGCGCCTCGGTGTCCATCCCTCTTCGGTCACGCACATTGATCACGTCATTGACTTTGTCCAGCTCATCCTGACGAACTTGTCGCTCCGCTTGCAGCTTGCTCCACTCTTTGTCGAGCAGTTTACGCTCTTGATCGTTCATGCCCGCCTTCAGCGACTGGAGCTCTCCATTTTTTGCAACAATCTCCTTTTGTTTGCGTGCTGCTTCGATTTTAAGGTTATCCAACTCTTCGGAACTGCGCCCAATGTTTGCCGCTCGTGCACTGGCCGTATTGCCTGTGACTAAACCAGACACCGACTGTAACACCCCTGAAACACCCGCGTATGGTTGCGCCGGCATCAAGTGTCGACTGAGATCCGCCGATTTTTTATTAATCTGTGCATTGATCGAATTTAGGCTATCAATATCATCATACAGCTCACCCTCCTTGGCATTGACCGCCGCTTTCTTTGCATCGTAATCACTTGTTCTTCTATCCAGATCACGTTGCGATTTCACCAACTTCTTGCGCTTATTCGCTGCAGAAGCTTCGTTATATTGTTTTCTATAACTACGATTCGGTTGCATCAACATATCCCTATGCGCTAGCGCTTTTTATCTCAAACCTTCGTTCGCTTACTCATAACAGTTGCAAGATCTTCTTGAATGGCGGCCAGTAGCCCCATGGATTTATCATTCTCTGAATTTTGAGCCGCGAGTATCTCTTGCGCCCAGCTCACCTGATCAAAATCTTCGCCAAATCGCATGGATGCCTCGAGGTAAATATCCATCAGAAAACTCTGCTTAAAGCCGTAGCCGGTTCCGCGTTTTGCAACCCTAAGAATCCATTCTTGGGCTTGCGACTTGTCAATAAATGGCAAATCAAAGTAATGTCGCTGAACAAACACATCCTCCACCTTCGATTCACTGTAATTCTTCACAAACTCATCGAGCACAGTGTTTAGCTGGGCCTTCTTTTCGTCTTGGATAATATCCAGCTGGTGGTCAACATCACCTTCAAGAAAAGACGCCTTGTGCTGTGGAGACAATCGTGAATTCAACAAGATCTTTTGAGCCCAAGATTCGCGGTGGAAATCGCGCCCAAATGTCGCCGCCACATTAAGATACTGGTAGATAGCTTTTTCCGTATCAATTGAGTACTCACCGGCATCATCAATAACCTCGACAACCCAATCCGTTAATGCCTCCTCATCGTCAAAGGTTGCCGCCCATGAAGGGAAAAAAGCCTCAACATGGCCTGCCGCGCCATCGATAAATCGTTCTACCGCAATTGCATTCAAAAAAACCATTTGTTCAGTACGAATCTTCAACATCACGACAGCCCCTTAGATTTGACAGACGATATAGAAACTCGAAGCGCCAAAAGGCGAACAGCGATCTTTTTCGAAAGCGTTGAATCACTGCTTACTGCTGGCAAGAGAAAAATAGGTGCACATAGCACAGGAGCGCCATGAAAAAAGACATGATCTAACAAGCTTGTACGACTAAAACCAGCAAAGTGGCTCGCATCGTGGTAATCGTGTTCCGTTAATTCCAGCATCCCTAACGTATTCCCTGTTAACAGCACAAGGCTGACATCTAAACTCATCACAGCCTTCCTGGCTGCTCACTTCATATAGCGTGGATTCTCACAGATTTTGCCGATGGTTTCCAGAACCGCTTCACAATTGGGATCGCCCGTACAAAATCCACAGCCTGTAAATTTACCCACCCTAACTGGCTTTTCCCTACAATCGACCCCGAGCGGATTCGAATTTGGCCCTCTGCGAGCGACCCAATGAGCATGTACATTTTTTACCTATTACCAATACCATCGCCAGACCAAGACAATAACGCCAAAGCCACAGGAAAGGACCACACCTGACTTAAAAAACGACGCAATGGATTTTCAGGCCTTCTATGTGCAAAAATGCGGTGCACATACGACAAGGAGCGTAAGTATGAATCAGAAAAAACAGGACCATTCTAACTTTTGGATACAGTTTGTCGCGGTATCCTTATTATTTATAATCGGCGTCGCAGTATTCGAACAAGACAATATTCAACTAACGAAAAAGCTAAAACAGTAGCAATCCACCCTTACTTTTGTATCACCTGATACTGATTTAGTGGCAACTGACGGAAAACCCGTGGCCGTAGAAGGTGTCAGTCGTACAGAAGGCACAATCCAGGAGGATCTTTTCGGTTTGTCGTTCCCTGGTATCGTGCTGCGCCGGGATGTGCAAATCCGAATCAGGGAAGAAGATTCTGACGGCTATGCTTACTATTACTGGCGCACCCAGAAAAAGGATTTCTTCTTCCCAGAAAGGACAACACTGAACGGGCTCTTACTCTCCAGTGCACTGCTAAAAGGCACCTTTGTCAGTAGTTATTCACAAGCGATTATTGAACCGAAGCAGTTTACATTGAACGGCGATAGCTTCGACAAAGATGGCGTTACGTATAGCTTTAAAAATGGCCAACCCAACATGTTATACACCCGCTATGACCGGCGGTTACGCTACTTACTATTGACCGACGGGGATTTAACAGCCATCGCCCGCCAGCGCGAAGATATCCTGTTACCGCTTGATACCAAACCCCGCATCGTCGGCCCTCTTCACACAAAGAAGATGACTGAAAGCAGCTTTTCTCGATTCATTGAAAGCACATCAGTATTCGAAGCGATNGACACACGTGCCTCGTTATTTGGCGGTGTACTTGTACTGAGCCTGATTTTCTTCAGCATTCCATTGATTGGAAAGCTAGATATGCCGAACACAGCCAAGGCTTTCTTCTATAAATTCGGCTGTGCAGTGTTTCCGATACCGGTATTCCTATTAACGGGCTATGCATTACCGAACGTCTACGTTAGCCCGATCATTGCTCTGCCACTGCTTCTGACAGCATACCCATTTTTGATTTATTACTACCGACTGGGAGTCTATAAACCCGAGAAATTTGAGCGCGCGATGTCTCAACAAGTGGCAACCTGATTCTGCGATCACTGCTGAATGCCAGCATCGTGCTGCGCCTGATCATTCAGAAGCATCAGCACGTGCGCGGGAGGGGCGAGAGTTTACCTTGGCGCTCACGGTGATCCGCCACTGACCACAGAACCACTCGCCCGGCAACTGTATCGCCGTGGCCGATCTCAACGGCGAGGACGCCGTACAACGCCTACACCAAAGCCACTGCGCCCATATTGCGCGAGGGTACGCCGGAGGTTACTGCCGGTAAATAAGCACACATCACAACAGCACCAACAAAAACACATCCACCGGGCGCGCCCCCGTAAAGATTACTACTGCGCCGTACCCGACGCATCAGAAGCCACCAACGACGGCACAGCCACCGCGAGCGTTTGCACCCGCACTTGCAGCGCCTCTAACTGCGCAGCTAGATCGGTATGTTTACCATCCATCCACTGCTGCATTAACGCCAGCCCGAGGTAAAGATCTGGCGGCATACCGCCATTGTGGCCGAAGCGCTCAAACCAATTGTCGGTGGTTTCTGCATGCAGCGCGTTGAGTGCGCGCGCCTCCTGGGCGAGATCAACTAACACACCAACATCTACTGCTAATTGATCAATCGCCAACAACAGACTTTTAAAACCGAACTGCGGGTGAGGTTGTGGGTATTGGGCTGAATTACTCATTACAATCCCCCTCCGTGCACACGATGAATAACGCACTAAACACAGGATGCATATCGATAATGATAGGGAAACTGACGAAACGATGATTAAAACAAAGGGGAAGTAGTAACGGAATTGAACGTGCCATACATGGCTCCTTGTAGTATGAATCCATACACCACCAAGGCTGCTAATCCAGGGTGATGAACTGTACGGGGTTAGCAGACCGCCCTACAAGAAGCGGCGCACCCGAAGGTGCCCCCGCACAGCCCACCATAACGACCCAAAATTTGGGCACTATCAGGCAGGCACAAAAAAAGCGCTTAACGCGCCTTCTGTGCGTCTTGTAGAGATACGGGCTGCTAATCCCGACGCTGGATGTGCCAGCGCAATAGAATTATGGGTGAGCGCTGTGGGCTAGTCAACTCGACGGCACCCGTATTGTCTCCTCGCAATTGAAGTCAATTAACTTCTATCTCCGCAGCCTACATGTCACATACAAAACATATTCAATTCGTTATATGATAACAGCAAGCCAAACCACCTTAGCGAAACTCACTGGCCGACAGATGAACTTCTACAATAAAAACGCAGTAACGCTTGCCACGCAATACAACCAGCTCAACCCAAAAACGCTGCACGCTGCTTGGCTATACGCACTGCCGAGCGGCCCGGGTAAATTACTCGATATAGGCGCTGGTAGCGGCCGTGATGCACTATGGTTTGCTGAAAAAGGTTGGCAAGTAACAGCTATTGAACCCTGTTCTGCGTTTATCGAAATGATCCCTGAGCACGACAACATCGAAATCATCCGAGACAGCCTACCTGATCTTGCGGCAACACCCTCAGACGTATACCAGCTGATTTTAGTCTCTGCGGTATGGATGCATCTAACGCCATTACAACAAGCAGCAGCACTCACCGTTATAAAACCCAGAATGGATGCCGACACGTTACTCATTATTACATGGCGTAACGATACCGAGGATAATCAACGGGAGTTCTACCCGGTGAACACCAAGCTATTCGGTTCAGCGGAAATTCAAAGCACCAGCGACCAAATGGGCCGGCAAGAAGTACAATGGCATTGCGCCGTGATAAAAAAAGAAAACCTATAATGCATCGTGAACTTGAAGAAAACCTCACGCGTCTCAATGTTGATCGCTCCAGCGGCCACCCGAAGCCACACAAAGTATGCCTGCTACTAGCCGTGATGGATTTGATTCAACAAGGGCAAATACAAACGCCACAGATTCAACTGACGGCAGCGTTAGAAGACGCCTTCAAAATACGCTTTAAGCGCTATCAAAAAAATAACGATAAAGCCGACATCAGCCTCCCCTTCTACCACCTTAAATCCGAGCCCTTCTGGAATCTTATTCCCGTTGCAGGCACAGAATATCTAACGCCAATATCGCCGAGCAAAGCTGCACTTAAATCGCGTATAAAACATGCTGAAATCTCCGAAGACTTGTTCAATGCCTTCAACAACCCAATAACGCGCCTCCAATACGAAGAAGCACTCACCTCCAACTTAGAAAATCTCGGTGATCAGTTTGCACGCTGGCTCATTGACACCGGTCGCAGTGAAAAAACCGCAAAGAACTATGTTCAAGCGCTACGATCAACCATCAGTAAATGGACTCAAGACGAAGCAATCACCGAACGAAATTTACTCAGCTTCACCGGCTATGAAAGCTTCAGCACAGTGGCCGAACAAATTGCTGATTACGATACCTTCAAAACCTTCAACAAACGCGGCAAAGGCATGTATAGCGCTGCACTCAACAACTACCGAGAATTTTTGCGCGATATCAGCAATGCAGATGTGCAAGAAGACATTCAAGCGATCTACAGCGATGTGAGGCTACACAATACCGAGCGAGCAATATTGATAAATGCACGCATCGGCCAAGGGCAGTACCGAAAATCCCTTATAGACTACTGGGGTGGATGTGCAGTTACGGGGTATGCCGACACACGCTTGCTAATAGCCTCACACATCAAACCTTGGAAAAAGGCAAATAACGCCGAACGCCTAGACCGCTATAACGGATTACTCCTGCAGCCCAATCTCGATAAGGCATTCGATTTGGGTTACATCAGTTTTACTGAGAAGGGAAAAATCACGATATCCGAACAGCTTGAACAACCGGCAGCGATTGGAATTGACGGCAATATGGCTATCGACGTGTCGAATAGCCATCAGGACTTTTTATCATATCATCGTGAGTGTGTTTATCAGAGAGGTTGAAAATCTGCTCACTAAAGCAATATCGGAACGTCGGCCATCAACAACCCTGTTTCCTTACTTACGCCGAGCCAGCACCATTTTCAGATGGTATTTATTCTGCAAACAGTCAAACTCCCCCCAAAGGGTTATATACGCTTTGTCAAATGCCACCCCTTAGAATAGGGGCAAGGGTATACCTTTAAATCAACGCCCATTTCGTCATATAGAATATCAGCCCTCATTATTGCCTCCTGCCGATTCCGATAAGTCTGCTTTGATTCTCCAACCGCGCTAACGCAATCTAGACAAGGCTTGCTGGGCGTCTTCCTATTCGCTGGTGATAAATGCCACATATTACATCTATCACATTGATAAGGAGCCAAACCTTTATTATCAAAATGAATAGCAGCGTAATCAGCTGCCAATTCTGCGTCATGCTCTGTCACATATTCTTTGAGTGGGTTGCCTGTAGTTTTACTAAAACAGGTTTCACTATTCCAAGCCATCATACTTCCCTATTCCGTTTACCAGCCCAGCATTGGGCTGGGATGTCAGTCGCTTATTTACAAGCGCCTGGTGAACGACAAGCACATGCGGAAGGTGCATGGCAGGCATGGTCCTCACAACGAGCAGCTTCTTGCTTCCAAGCTTTCGGGTAAGGCCCAAAATGCTGTTCATACAAAGCGATGGTCTCGCCGAACGCAGTGACTAACTTGTTGTAATCCTCCTTTCCGTGAATACCGAAATAAGGGAAATGATGAAGGAAGTATCCAAAGACCTGCTGGCAATCCCTTGCATAAGCTTGAGTATCCAAGATATGTGCATGCCACAACTCATCCACTGCTTTACTAGGAACTAGTGATACATCAGGATAAAAGCACTTCAATGACAAATACCGGCGATACTCAAGCTCAGCCATATCCCATTGCTCTTCACTCATCGAGCTTTCACTCGACTGGCAATACTTGAATTTCAGCCGGTCAAAGTTCAACACCGCAACATTCGGCTCTAAGTTATATAGAGCGAGTGTTATCGGGGCAACCACTTGAGGTTGAATAGGTTGTTTCATGCTTGCTACTCCGTAGCGATTAAAGGAGTAGCCAGATTAAAATTGTGCTCAGCACAAAAAAGGGAAATTAAGAATATTTACAAATTAGCATTCAGATAATGAAAAACCTCTTCAGCCTCATGCATATCCCTAGCAATGCGCGCTAGTAAGTCGTCAACAATAGGTAGTCGCATAGGTGTTTTGGTTTGCATAGCTATTAGGCTATCTCGAGCAACATCAAGGCTTCCTGCATAAAAATCGCTTAAAGCACAATGATAATCACGGGATAACCCTGCCCAATCAAATTGCTCTAAATCCCATGTAATGGGCTCTAACGTATCGCGTTTAAAGGGGATGGGAAGCCGAGAAACGGTGATATTAAACTCTGAATTAGTCAATGCAGAGATAATACTTGCAATGTTTTCTTCGACTATCCCAAAACAAAAAAATAGAGGGAAGTTGTTCACGACTCTATTTTTCAGTATAGCTAGATGCCTTTCAACAGGCTCATTTCTTATTTTTTTGACGATGATGTCTCTAGCGTCAGAAGGCTTAGGCATCAGATACATCAAGATCAGAGCATTAAACACAAGGTTTTCGTACTCCGTCGACATTACCCAACCCGTATCCCGATCGTTACGAACAATAAACGATGAATAAGGCCCCTTTTGTGCAGTATTAAAGGTCTTAGTAAAGATAGTATTTAGCGGAGCAACAAGATGTTTAGGCAGCTTTTCAACACCTAAGACGACTCTAGCAATCTCTGGAATAGTCCTATTCACAGAACGCTACGCGAATATCGTCAATGGTTTCTAGCTTCTGATCAACAATATGCTGCGCAAGCGCCAATTTCCCAATCTTCAGCAATCCGATGTTGCAGTTTACTCTGCCATATCGCTCATCATATCGACTGCTATAGATTGAATGACGTCTTTCGTAATATGTCGTCGCTACATCAGGAATAATCTGGATAGCTGCCAAACACTCTCCCGCAGCCATTGCTTCTAACTTACTCGTTGTCCAATTGGCCGCGAGGCTCTTGTGCATTTCGATCAGCTCCGCACATTTTTGGTAGTAATGAGGATACATCTCAATTGGCGGCTTATCGATGTCGTTTGCCGATGACGATGGGCTCAACAAACAAAATAATAATAAAATAAACACACTATTTTTCATGAATACCCTTCTCTAACTTCACTGCTCGAGCATTTATCTTGATGGTCAACATTCTGTTTTACAGTTCTAACCGAAAGCACACGAAGAATGGCTTTGGTCATGGAGTGATATATCCAGCAAAGAACTAAAGTAGCAACAAGAATATAATCATCTTGGTAATAAGGGGCTTTGTGATGAACAACGACTCCAATGCCTGAAAAGATAACAACCCAGGTTAGGTAGCGATGCATTAGGTAGTTGAATAGCCGTACCTTCATCAATTTGAAGTGCGGCTGCGTAGCTTCTTTTAACATGCTACGGTATCTGAAATACACGATCATAAAAATCAACACCAATGCCTTTTCTGCTGAAGTAAAATATTCTGGGTACTTCACCACAATGCCAAAAGCAAAGAAAACATGCATGGCATCTAGAATAAAATACCAAGGTAAAGATATGGCATACATATACTTACTATCTGGCTTATCTATAACTCTATTAATGGATGCTGTTCGCATTAACATTAGAAAATTCCTTTCTATACTTCTGCTATCAATTTAGATTGATTCAATCTTCCGCCATCAATTCGGAAACGCCAACCTCTCTCATCAAATTCCTAGTATTGGGAATTCCACTTCAGCCATTTCCCGTCACTACAAGGCAACCACAAAAATCATGGGTTAAGCACCTTCATCGTAAAAGTAAGCATCTAGTAACGCGGTTCGCCCCATCCATATGGCCCGATCTTCAACACCAACAGGCTGTGGTGTATTCCACCAAACCGCCGTTGAAATGCGGCAAATCAACTCCTCCCAGTAAGCTCCATAATCCTTTTTCCCAAACTTGATACCAATAGCTTCTTTAATCTTGATTTCATTTTTCGAGTTAAAACAGACAAATATATCTGGTCGTTTCATTGCGAGAAGGCGGCTAGCTGTCGCAACACCATCTCTGCTTCCGCCAAATGCTCGTTTGTAATGTACAATAAACTGATCAAAGTGTGCCTTAGTAATCTCCCCTTCTAAAGGGATCGAGTTAACAGCCTTAGCCAAATACTTATCATTGTTGTTAATCATTTTTTTGAAAACACCTACACCTGTCATGCTGCCAAACCAGCCCCAGCGCTCGTCATAGGTGGAAGGCGTACCTGCAACCATTTGGCGTAGCTCAGTTGGCATTTTAGAAAAGCTTCCGTACTCCTTGAACGCATCTCGGCATATTTTAAGCACTTCTAATCGTTCTTCGAGGCTATCATGAGGGTCACGTTTTGATCCTTTTTTGAACTTCTTCCAACTCATTGTCAGAAACTCTACTTCTAATGGCCCTTTGTCAGCTTTTCTGCCTCCAAATGTAGCTCCTATCTTATCGCGACTCGGCCGATGTATCTTTGCAAGCTCGCGATATCGATCTATCTCAGGCTTCGTTAAATAACTCGCCATATCAGAATAGGTTTTAATCTGCTGGATTAGATCTTTCAGTACGTCAGAGGAATCACTGTCTTCACTCGATATCAACAGTGAAACTTCGTTATTATTATTGATAGCGCCAGCCGTCAGATTAGCACTACCAACGATAGCCTCCCAACCAGCGTGCCCCTTAAACAAATAAACTTTAGGGTGAAAAACGCCTGACGGTTGAGTGATAAACTTCACTGATTTTTGTTTGTACAAAGCCTCTAAAACATTTGGGTCTGTCTGGAAGAAGTGCGTACCTATGACTGCTTTTTTTATCTTCTTTTTGTTTTTGAGCAGTGTTTGAAAAACATCCGTATTTGCAGAAGCCCAAGCTACGGCAATTGAAATTTCTTCATAGTGCTCAATACACCGAGTCAACTCAACCCTGAGCTGCCCGTTTCCATTTACTAACTTCATTATTCAACAAGTACTCTATGTGATAAAAACTGCGAAAATATTGCGAAGGGGAGTATCTCAACTCAGATCCGGGACATAAATTTGCTTTAACGGTAGCAAGTTTCGATACTTCGGCGATAACGCCTGATAGTTTTCTAGCACTATCCCGACGAGTTCTTCACCATCAATCAAACGCAATTTGCTTCGGTTTCGCTCCAGAACACGTGCAGGGCGGGTATAAGACCCTAAGTTCACGAAGAGAGCAAACTCGCCTTCACCCAATGTTCCCAGCAGCTGACTCACGTCAGGCTCAGAGGATGCCGTCGTAATCTGTTTACATTGCACTTTGATGATTGGCGGCTCAAAGCCCAGTTCGTCTTTATGCGCAATAACATCGACACCGCCATCGGCGGTTGAAGAAGTCACACGCGCCGTATACCCCATACATTCAAGGATGTGCGCGACAAAATGTTCGAAATCAAAAGGGGTTAGCTCCGACTTAAGCTTGCGGATAACATAATCTTGAGTGGTTTCAGCCGCCTGCTTTGAAATCTCACCCGTCGCTGTTTCATCATCTTCGTTTTCAGAAGCATCTACCGTAAAACCATTCTCCAGCGTTACATCAATGCGGGCTAGAAACTCCTGCTTATACCTTGAGACGCTGAATAAAGTGACTGCAGACCCGATTTCATTCAACGCAGCTTGCGGAAGCTCATCCCTTGGAATGTGCTTCAACCAATCGACACTGCGATGGTTAGGGTACTCGTACTCATCACCTTCACAAAACTCGTAGTCACTAATAACACGACCGATATTGACCATGCGGTCATGTTTTGAAGGGTAAATGACGATATCGTCGATAGAAATATCATTTACAAAGCGATAGACCACCCCCGCTTTTACAGGCACGCCCCCCTCTTTGGTATTCGGATACGAGGCCAGTAACTGATCTTTGAAAGCATCACGCGTCGCGGGCAACCTAGATAGATTACCCATTTCACGCCAACCAATGGCTACATATCCCTTCTCAATAGGCGAGCTACCAACATGCTCGCCCATATGAATTCCCCAAACATTCATTTATGTACTCCAACTCTGACTCAAGGCCTCAGCCTGCTTCAAACACAATTCAATTGCCTCATCGGCTTTATCTGGCGGATACTTCCACTTTCGTAACGCCCGTCTCACAAGATTTCGCAGCTTCGCTCGCACACTGTCACGTACCTGCCAATCCACCGTTGTAGATTTACGTAACTGCGCTGTCACATGCACCGCCAAATCACGCAGGTTGTTATCCCCCAACTCACGCACTGCCGATTCGTTTTGAATCAAGGCACGATAAAAGGCGATCTCATCCGCATTGAGGCCGGAGTTTTCGGCCATTTCCGCATCTTCAGCCATCTCTTTGGCCATTTTGATCAGCTCTTCGATCACCTGCGCGGTTTCGATCGCACGGTTATGGTACTTGCGCAGGGTTTCCATAATCCGATCAGAGTACTTCTTCTCCGAGACCACATCGGTTTTCATACGGGCTTTTACTTCATCACGCAACAGGCGCTCCAAAAGATCAACCGCAAGGTTCTTCTGCTCAAGCTTGGCGACGTCTTCCATAAACTCAGGCGACAGCAAGCCGATGTTAGGTCGATCAAGCCCAACAAGGCTGAAGATATCATCCACCCCTTCGGCCACAATGGCATTGTCGATAATACGCTTCAGTGCTGAATTCTTTTCTTCATCGGTGCGGCGTTTATCCACTGTTGTGAATTTGGCGATAGCGTTTTTCACTGCGCCTAAAAACGCGATCTCTTTTTTGTAAGGAGCAACTTCATCCAAGGTGCCACACAAGGTATAGGCCTTGGTGATGGCCGCCATCACATCAAGAAAACGTTTTTTGCCGTCGAGTTTGCCGCTAGGGCCTTCGAGTTGCAGAATATGGTTCATCGCGCCGGGCAGCAGCTTCAGTGCGTCATCTTCAAAATCGCTGTAATCAAAACCGTTTAGCATTGCACGCACCACATCCATCTTTTCGAGCAGAATCGCAAAAGCCTCGTTGGCATCATGCGTGGGTTTGCCTTTGCCGCTTGACCCGGTGTAGGTGTTCAGTGCCTGTTTCAATTCATTGGCAATGCCGATGTAATCCACAACCAAACCACCCGGTTTATCTTTAAACACGCGGTTCACACGGGCGATGGCCTGCATCAGGTTGTGGCCTTTCATGGGTTTATCGATATACATGGTGTGGCAATTGGGCGCATCGAAACCCGTCAGCCACATATCACGCACAATCACCAATTGCAGCGGGTCGTTGACATCTTTAAAGCGTTTTTCAAACAGCTTCTTGGTGTCTTTGTTGTAGATATGCGGTTGCAGCTTTTCTTTATCTGAGGCTGAGCCCGTCATCACGATTTTTATCGCGCCTTTAGTAGGGTCATCATCGTGCCATTCAGGGCGGATGGCAGTGATCGCATTGTACATATCCACGCAGATATCGCGGCTCATGCACACCACCATGGCTTTACCGGGCATGGCAGCAATGCGGCTTTCAAAATGGGTGACTAAATCCGTGCCGATTTGCTGCATACGGGGCTCGCTACCCACCAGTTTTTCAAGCGCTGCCCATTTGGATTTGGTGCTTTCACGGGTGGCGATGTCTTCTTCATCTTCGATGACTTCGTCCACCTCATCATTCAAGGCTTCAATCTCACCCTGGCGAATATCCAGCTTGGCGAGGCGTGATTCATAGTAGATAGGCACGGTAGCGCCATCGTCCACCGCATCCTGAATATCGTAAATGGAGACGTAATCGCCGAATACCGCACGGGTATCTTTATCACCGGAATCAATCGGCGTACCGGTAAAGCCGATAAAGGAAGCCCCCGGTAAGGCATCACGCATATGTTTGGAGTAACCAAAGGTGTATTTTTTATCAATAACCGCACCGGTTTTGTCTTTTACGTCAACCAACTTGGCCTTATCGCCATACTGGCTGCGGTGCGCTTCATCACTCACCACCACAATATTATGCCGTGTGTTTAACACCGGGTGCGCAGTTTCACCTGCCAGCAAAGCAAACTTCTGCACTGTGGTAAAAATAATGCCGCCGGATTGCCGTGCCGCCAGAATCTCACGCAGCTCATCACGGCCACCGGCTTGTACCGGCGTTTGCTTGAGCGTATCGGCCGCCATGCAGAAAGTGTTATAGAGCTGACCATCCAGATCGTTCCGATCCGTCACTACCACAATCGTCGGGTTATTCATCGCCGGTTGTGCCAACAGTTTACCGGCATAACACACCATCGAGATCGATTTACCCGAACCCTGCGTATGCCAGACAACGCCCGCCTTGCCCGAACCCGGCTTTACCTCATTACCATAATTGGCCCGCGGCTCAGCCACCACACCTTGTTGTGGTTTTTCTGCAGCAATGACCGTCGCTGCAACTGCCGCTCGCACAGCGTGGAACTGGTGATAAGCTGCGATTTTTTTGATGATGGCACCACTGGCGGGTTCATCTGAGTTACCGCCATCCGTTTCAAACAGAATAAAGTGGCGAATGTAATCCAGAAACAGCTCCGGCTTGAAAAAGCCTTTTACCAAAGTTTCCAGAAAATATTCATAAAACGGCTTATCATCTTCGTTATCCACCACACGCCACGGCAAAAACCGCTCTTTATTCGCGGTAAGCGAGCCGACACGCGCATTCAAACCATCGCTCACCACCAGCGCTTCGTTGAACATAAACAGATCGGGAATTTCTTCTTTATAGGTTTGCAGCTGCTGATAGGCCGACCAGATATCGGCATTTTCATCCGCCGGGTTTTTCAGCTCCAGCACAGCCAAAGGCAAACCATTAATAAACACAATCACATCCGGGCGGCGATTGCCCTTGCTGCCGGTAATGGTGAATTGGTTAACGACCAGAAACTGATTATTCGCCACGGTAGAAAAATCGATCAGCTGCACATAATCCGTCTGCGTCTCACCGGAGGCATCTTTAAATTCGACTTTAACACCTTCAAGTAACAGCTGATGGAAGGCGCGGTTGTTTTTGATCAGAATCGGGGTTTCAGGTTGGGTGACTTGCAAAGCTACCTGCTCCAAGGTAGCTGCAGGAACATGCGGATTGATCACTTCCAACCGTGAAAGCAAACGATCATGCAAAAGCACTTGCCGATAATCGCTCCGTTCAGCGGCAGACTCCCCCGGAGCGATATCATAACCACAGATAGTGTCGTAGCCGATGGATTCAAACCATTCCAGGCAGAGTTGTTCCAGTTGGTTTTCAGTTATCACCGACAAGTTTTTCCTTGTGTCTGGAGGATTCATCCTCATATTCAGCCACTATTTCTAACACATCTATTAAGTATGTCACAGCTTCTTTAGTATCTGTTTGCTTGCGTATATATCCCGGAATAAAGACCGTAAAGTCCTCTTGTGATGTCGGCATATCGATCACCAAACGCTCAATCATTTCAGGCCGCAACAAACGTTTCTCATTGGGAGTATCGGGAAACTCTTTACTGATCACGTTATCGGCAAAGTTCTTCAACCGTTGCTCAAGCGTCTGTGAGTAATGGGATTCGTAGGTAATCTCTTCGACCGCATCAACTTCAATAGAAGTCTGCTCTAACACCTCTTCAGCAGGTAATTCCGAGATCGGCGTCGCCTTACGTTTCAGCTCATCAATAATGGGCTTTAACTCTGCATCTGAGTTTTTGAACCAATCTGTCGACCAAATACGGCGAATCTCCCACCCCAAGCCTTCTAAAACACCCTGCCTTACCCTATCCCTATCACGTGTCGATTTACTGCTATGGTAAGTCGCACCGTCGCACTCTATGCCCATCAAGTAACGGCCTGGCATGCCCGGATCACGAACAGCGATATCAATGAAGAAACCAGCGACCCCAACCTGAGGCACACATTCAAAGCCGTGTTTCGCGAGAGCGTCCATCACAGCAATCTCGAAATCGCTATCCGGTTCTTTCTGCTGAACGCCTGCCTGCCCAACCAACATGCCTGTTTGGGCATAGGCCAAGTAGGCTTTTAACGATTTCACACCACGTTTACTGGTGTCTGACACATTCACCTGATCTGCCGTCATCGAGCTATAAACTTGGATTCGTTTCTTCGCCCGGGTAAACAGAACATTTAGACGCCGCCACCCATCATCACTGTTGATCGGGCCAAAACGCTGCGGCACTTGTTTGCTGCCTTTTTCATTTGGACCGTAGGTAAACGAAATGAAAATCACATCACGCTCATCACCCTGAACGTTTTCGAGATTCTTAATGAAAAGAGGATCGTCAGACTCTCTATTTTTCTGATAAGCCACACGGAATAAATTATCATCACGCAACGCAGATTCCAGATCAGATTCAATATAATCACGCTGCTTAGAGTTCATCGCAACAATGCCGACACTCTCATCAGGCCGATCCATCAATTGCGTCTTGATTGCCTGAATCACCGTTTGCGATTCAACAGCGTTCACATTGTTTAAAAAACGCCCCGACTCAACATAATGGAACTTAATACCAAACTCATCTGACTCTGCCCACGGCGACGGGAATAACACCAAATTGCTGTCGTAAAACTTGTGATTAGAAAACTCAATCAAGCTTTCATGTTTTGAACGGTAATGCCAGCGCAGCTGTCTTTGCTTAAAGTGACCGCCAACTGCATCCAAAATGCTTTCTGCCTCACCAATAACGCCCACATCTTCGAAGTCTTCATCGTCATTACTCACAGAGCGTTCAAAGAAGCTCGTGGGTGGCAGCTGTTTAGGGTCACCCACCACAACCACTTTTTTACCCCGTGCAAAGCAGCTCAACGCATATTCCGGCTTCACCTGCGATGCCTCATCCATCACCACCAGATCGAACTCGATAGAACCCGGCGGAAGATACTTAGCCACGGCCATCGGGCTCATCATAAAACACGGTTTATAAGCCAGCATCGCATCACCGGCTCTTTCAACAAGATGACGAATTGAAATATGCCCGCGCTTCTTGCCAACCTCATGCTTTAACAAGTAGCCACCTGAATAGTGAGCAACCCTTGCCCCTGATGTACCTTCGGGAATTTCGGTTGCAGCCGCTATCGCCGCTACCCGCTTGCGCTGCAGCTCTTTCAGTTTCTCATCGTATGTCGCAAACTGCCTTTGCAAGACAGTTTGCTCATGGCCAGATCGCTCAGACAGCGCCGGCGTATTCTGATAGATTTCTCGCGCCAATGCCTGATACGCTGCGAATCGCATCACATCTTTCGCGTGTTCCAATGATCCCTGACCCTTTAACAACAGCTCTTTAAGCTTATGGAAGCCGACAGTATCCATGCGATCTTTCGCATGCAGATACTTCAGCCAGCTATCCAACCAGTGAACATTCGTTTTAGCGCCGCGATTTCTGGTGATGATCTTTTCGAATGCAAGCCCTGAATCCTTGAACCAAGTACTTCTATCAGATTCTACTAACGCAAAGAAGCTACCTTCGGCCTCTACCATTGCCTTGTGATCATCCACAATTGCCGCTGCGCCTTGAACCAACGCAGATACATCTTCTGCGGTATCACAGCTATTCAACGCCAACAAGAGATCCGAGAATCCAACCGCATGCGCTGCCTCAACATAGGCGACCGTCTGCAAAAATCGTTGATAGTCCTGCGGGAGCTGCCCATTTTCAGAAAGCGTCAAATCCAGTGCTGAGCCGAAGTAAGTCTGGCTAAGTGCCAGATCACTGACTTGTTGCGACGCCTGTTTCGCCGCTTCCAACGAAGTTAACGCAGCTATAACAGCATCTTGAGGAATCGACGCATCCAACAACGACTGCTGAATACCCTTCATGTGCGAACTGATATCAAACAAAAACGACTGCAGTGGGTTTAAATCCGCTGCAAAATCGACATCAGGATCTGAGAATACTGCCTCTTGGGTAAAGACCGCACCGAGCCGCTCCAACAGGCTAACAAACTCATTAATTTGCTTCGACAGACCATCCGCATGCAGGTTACGCACACCGCGGAATAAGTTCTGATCCAATGAGAACAACTCACTGGCAAAAATCACACGACGACCAAAACCAATCCCATAGTCTGCCCGCACGCGTTTAAACCACGCCGCCAAGCTACCCACTTTTGCCCAATCGGTTTCAGTACCTTTAAAGAAACTCTCCAGATTTTCGGAATACGTCGCATCATTAGCAAAGCAGTCGACATCCTCCAGCCAAATCGCCAGTTCACCCAGCTTGGTCGCCATTGCTTTACAATCAAACTTTTCATGCACAATAAAGCCTGACGCAGACTTTTTCGCCTCGCGCCAACTCGATTTGAAAAACGAAACAAACGAGGTTTCGGCAAGAATCTCTGAGATACGCTTGACGTCATCAATGCTTGGCAACTTGTCGATGGCAAAGTCTTTCTCAAATGCGCCTCGTCGCTCTACTAACGCATCCGATTGAGCTTTGGCTTTCGCAATAACATCAACCAAGCCTTCGTGATCAAAGAGCGGGTCGCGATGATTCAAATGTTCGGTTTCAAGGGCGGCAGCATGCTCACAAAAACGAGAAAACTCCTTTAAGCCGTCCAAATTGCCTGCCATAACCTCACGTAATTCCGGTTTAACATTCGGCAGAAATGCACTTCTGAGCTCCAACGTACTCGCGAGCAACTGCTTGGCTTTTTCGGCATCGTTAATCGCTCGATTGATTTCATCAAAAGAACGCGATCGCGCAACGCCCATTGAAGCCAAGCCCGCCAGTGATTGCTTAACCTTCTCTAACGCCCCTACATCACCGATAACATCTCGGGGGAATACTTTCGTAGCCGCCGAAAAACCTTCAGCCACGGCTTTTATCTGTTCAGCCGCCTCAAGTAACTGTGGAATGCTCTCAGCACCAATGTTCCTGAAGGCAGAAACCACTTCACAGCCGGAAAGCGCAGGTATCTTCTGCCACTTCTCAATCGCTGATTCCAACCCATCAAGGCGGTTAACATGCTCAGCATCTAGGCCATGTTGGGTGTAGAACACAGAAGCCGATGCATTGACCGTTTCAATACGCTCAATCCAAATACCAATCGACGTAGCAATTTCGTTTTCAGGTACACTGCCTAGTGCCTTATTGCCAACCCCATACCAAGGGTGCGAATCCCAGTTACCGGCATCCGGCAGTTGCGCGCTGACGATCGCCAGATATTCGTAAAAGCTCTCGAGTTTCTCCAATGCCTCATCCAACAATACCTTGCTGAAGCTAACACCGGTGATCCCCTCAGGCACAACGTCACTGTAGGTAATCGGCGATACTGCCTCACCATATCGCGTTGCAGCCGCAAGTATTTGGTGAATGGTCATACCGGTGGTTTTCCATTCATCATTAATCATCTGCACATAGTCTTGCAGCTGTTGGCGGGCGCGCTCGTAACTGTGAACTTGCCGGTTATAGTCATCAACCGAGTGGGCATAGTGGCTTTGATTCGACATACGCTCATTAAAGCTATCCAGCACTAAGCGCTTCTGCGCTTTATCGCTGTGCAAATCCAAACAGAAATCGCCAAGGCCGGCCTTATCCATCCGCCGTTTTACCACGTCTAACGCCGCTTGCTTTTCGGCCACAAACAGCACGGTTTTGCCTTGCGCCATCGCAGCGGCCAGCAAGTTGGTAATGGTTTGTGATTTACCCGTTCCCGGCGGGCCTTCAACCACCATGCTGTTGCCTTTGAGAATATCGATCAGCGCACTCATTTGTGAGCTATCGGCATCTTCAATCATCGGGAAGTTCTCGTGGATATCCTCAACGTCATCCAACACATAATCCGCCTGCCCTGTGATGCCGGATGGCTGCCCATCTACCTGTTTCGCGCCATCATGAAAAAAGTGGCTGNCAACTTCATGCTCCAATAATGCCTTGCCGTTATTGGGCCAACGCGCTGGGTCTAAATCGAGATACATCAACAGCTTGCCCAGGCTCAGCGTCGCCAGCGTGCCGAAACGGCGAACGCGCCATTCTTTGATATTTGGGTCATTACTCTTGCGGGCTAAGAGTGCATTCACTTCATCAAAGTATTTCTCGGCGGTTAACAAGCGATCTTCATCATCGGCATCAACAACGTCCGGCAGAACAATGCCGAAATCCTGTTTGAGCTTTTCGCGCAGCGTGAGATTAGGCAGGATATCTTCACCGGTAAAAGCGAGCCGGAAGATGCTGACGCCATCTTCCAAGTCTTTGGTGATTTCAACCGGCACCATATACAAAGGTGCATAACGTTTTTTACCGCCCTTTGCGACATCCGACCATTCAAGAAACCCCAAACAGAGAAACAGTACATTGTTACCCGTTTCATCGATCGCCGTTTTGGCCTCTCGCGAGAGACTTTGAAGCCTCACATTCAGCGCAGACTCAAACACCAACGTCTGCAGATCGAGATCCTCATGCCTTTCATCATTGGCATGATCGGAGTTATCGGGCAATTCATAGTCATTTTTTAAACCCAACACACCGGCCCATTCTTTCGGGGTAGGGTCTTTTTTTAACGTGTTCCAACGCGCTTCTTCTTCATCCCATGCGATGTAACCGTGTGCTTCCAGCTCTTCTTTTGTCGGTTCAGGCACCGGCACCATCGTCATCGCCTTACCTTTTAACAAGGTATCAACCAACTGGTCAGGCAACTCATCAACCAAACGAACAAAGCTTTTGCCGTTTTGATCCAAGCTGATCAGACGCGAACGGCCACCGGCGATATCGAGCAACTTGGTGCGCATGTCTTCAAAATTTTGATGCAAGAAACCCGCCGGGTAATCAATCATCTTTTCTTCGCGCTTTTGTTCCAAAATCACGTCCTCTTTGGCCGACGTTTTCAACGCCGCCCGGTTATCAGGTGCAGTGCTATGATCAAGCCCTTGAGGCTTGGCTTCGGGTATACCCGTTTTTTCCGCTGGCGCCTTGTTTTCCATCAAAGGCCCATCAAATACGTCAGCATTCGATCGCCCATGATTGTGATTGTCTGGCACAGATTCAGGTCTTTCTTGCGAATTTTTTTCTACTGATTGTTGTTTTTCAGTGAGCAGTTCTTCCTGAAAGAATGCTGGTTCACCCGCCATCAAGCGATCGATCGTGGCAATCAGGTTCCGATTTCTTAACCGCGGTTTTCTATATTCCAGTTCGGCTTTGATATTTTGCAGTTCCGCCACATTTCCCTTGTGCGCATCGACTTCCGTTTCAAGCTCATCAATGCTGTTGTTGATATAGGGTCGGCTCATCGGTGTTCTCGGAAGGGGTTAACTCTCGGTTCTTTTAGGGGACAGTTCGCCTGAAAGGAGTTTTGGAAGAATTGCATCACGACATTCGGAAAGCTCTTCCGTTTGATAGATATTTGCCAACACAAATTCATAAATCGCCGCTACCTTACTTTCATATTTTCCCCGTAATTCAACTGCAGGCAGTACTAATTTACTCAGTTGAAACGTATCTTTTGTAATCGTATCAAACACAGAGCCATGCGCTGAATTAACAAGCTTCGGAAGCTCGTATTTCAGTAGTGTATTAACAAAAAACGGGTGAGCATCTATGCTTTTGAGGGCATAACATGTCTGATTCATTGCGATATTTTCACCAAACATAGTGAAGCGTCCGGTGGTTGCCCCCCTTGCTACTACTGCTGTACTGAATTTGGGTATGATTTTTGTTGAACTCTTGTTCAAGCCGAGTTCAGTAATACTCCTTTCAGTATTTATGATGAGTGAATTTTTGGCCTGACTAACGTCTTTAGCACTCGCCCACTTGAAGTCATTCCCCCAATAATCAGCTTCAGAAGTTTTAGGTGTGCCCCCAGATATCAACTCAGCAATATCAAGAATCGCACCAAGCGACCACCCCTCCGGTATTTCCCCCAACTCGGAATCAACCATCGCATCGGGGAACAAGGCGGCGGTGGCTTTTAGTTGGGCTTGTTGCTCTGGGCTGAGCTGGTCGAGTAATTTGCCAGCATCTGCGGTGGTGGATAAGGTGCAGCCGCTGATGGCGGCCATGGCGGCGGGCTCTGGGTCTTGGCCTGCTTGTTTGGCGGCGATTTTGGCGCGGGTGGGTTCGAAATCAACAAACCAGCTTTTAAAGATGGCTTGGGCGATGTGTTCGAGGGTTTGGTTGGTTTGGCGGCTATTCTTTATTTTCTCATCAATTGCTAATAGATGTTTAAGTCTTTCTTTTTGCTCTTTAAGAGAAGGAATATTAACTTCCATCTTTCCAACACGAGTAATATAAATATGCTTAATTACTGTCCCGTCAGAATCACCTATCATCTGCCTTTGATACTCTGGCGTAGACAATAAGTAAAAAAGATATTCCGGAAGAATTTTTTCATTAGGGCGCAAGACCGCCACTGATTGATTTATACAAAGTCCTTTTTGTTGGACTATAGCAAGTCTTCCCAACGTACCATCCTTGGTTAATAGAACATCACCAATTAATGGCCGGCTTTTTCTAGTTAACTTCGTATCATATGCTTCCTGTGTGGTTTTTCGTGCCGTACTAAAATTAATCTCCCCACCTATTACATCTTTAGCCGTAATCTTCCAAGGGCCTTCATCCGCGTCAGGCATAGGGTTTGTGAAGCCATAAGTTACTAGCTCTAAATAATCCTCCAATAATTCTGGCTTAGACATCGTAACCCAACCCCGCCAAGTTCATTTTAATCTCCGCTTCTAAACGATCCGATTCTGCAAACTGCGTTTTTAATTGGCCGGTTAAGCGTGCCATTTTTTCTGCGAAGGGTTCGCCATCGTCTTCTTCGGCAGCAGCCCCCACATAGCGGCCGGGAGTGAGCACGTAGTCGTGTTTTTGCAGTTCTTCGAGCTTGGCAGATTTGCAGAAGCCGGGGATGTCTTGATAGGTGGTTTCCCCCTCACCCCGACCATCTCCCTCAGGGAGAGGGGGATTACATTGCCAGTTATGAAAGGTGTTGGTGACTTGGTTGAGGTCTTCTTGGGTGAAGTCGCGCAGTACGCGGTCTTTCATATAGCCTAAGTTGCGGGCGTCGATAAATAACACTTCGCCTTTGCGGTCGCGCAGTTTTCTGCCCGTACTGCTTACACGTTCACCTTTGTTTTTGGTCAGAAACCAGATACAGGCGGGTATCTGGGTGTTAGTGAAGAGTTGGCCGGGCAAGGCGACCATGCATTCCACCAAATCTTCTTCGATGAGTTTCTGGCGAATCGCGCCTTCGTTATTGGTGTTAGAGCTCATGGAGCCGTTGGCTAACAAGAGGCCTAAGCTTCCGTTGGGTGCAAGGTGGTAGAGCATGTGTTGCAGCCAGGCGAAGTTGGCATTGCCGGATGGCGGTGTGCCGTATTGCCAGCGTGGGTCGTCATCGCTGACGCCGGTGTCCCATTCCTTCATATTAAACGGCGGGTTGGCCATCACGAAGTCGGCGCGCAAGTCCGGGTGTTGATCGTTGGTGTAGGTGTTGGCGGGTTCTTTACCGAAGTTGAAGTCGATACCGCGTATGGCCATGTTCATGGCGGCCAGTTGCCAGGTGGTGTGATTGTATTCCTGCCCGTAGATGGAGACTTCGCCAATCTTGCCTTGGTGTTGGGTAATAAAATGTTCGGATTGTACGAAGAAGCCGCCACTGCCCATAGCTGGATCATACACGCGGCCTTTGAAGGGTTCGAGCATTTGTACGATAAGGCTGACGATGGATTTGGGCGTGTAAAATTGGCCGCCCTTTTTGCCTTCAGCAAGGGCAAACTGGCCGAGCATGTACTCGTACACATGGCCGAGGATGTCTTTGCTGTTAAGGCTTTCGTGGGTGAAGGGTACGGTCGCTATCAGGTCGATCAGTTCGCCGAGTTTGGCTTGGTCGATTTGCAGGCGGGTATAGAGTTTGTTGAGTACGCCTTTGAGTTTGGCGTTGTCGGCTTCGATCATCTCCAGCGCGTTGTCGATCAAGTGGCCGACGGAGCTGAATTTTTTGGTTTGGGCTTTTCCATCTGTGCCATCAGCGATGGCAAGCTCTGCGCCGCCGATCACGGTTTTGTTGTTATCCTGCAGAAACTGCCAGCGGGCCTGGGCGGGCACCCAGAAGGTGTTGGTTTCGGTGTAGTAGTCGCGCACTTCGAGCTCGTGGGCGAGTTCTTCTTTATATTCGTCGCTGTCAGCGCCGCCGAAGTCTTCAGGATCTAGGAAGTAGTCGTGGTTTTCATCCTGAAGCTGGGCTTTGAGTTCTTTACGGCGGATATCAAATGCATCAGAGACGTATTTTAGGAAAACCAGCCCTAATACGGTGTGTTTGTATTGCGCGGCATCGAGAGTGGAACGCAGTTTGTCGGCAGCCGTCCAGAGTTTTTTCTCAAGGTCGTTGAGGAACTGTTGTTCATCGTTGGTTGTCATGCGGTGCTCGCTCATGCGGTAATCAGGTGTTTTGACATCGGGTTGTGACGTTAACGCAGTGTTCACGTTGAGTAAAAGGGTTTAACAATGCCCTCTTGATCTTTACCTGTTTGGTTGGCGTTAAAATAACATAATTGATATGTATAAAAAGAATATGGGAAGATATTTCTTATTTCAATTCATTACACCTTGTTCGTTGTTTAATCCATGTTCTGCTTTGCTCTTTCACGCCTGATAGGTGGCACACCTTCGAATGGATAGTCGTAAGATCTTATGTTTCCGGCGTTACAAATAGCCCATGTAGGGTAGATTGTATGACTCCTACTGCGCTTGTTTTCAGGTGATGTGCGTGGTCGGCGCTAGGTATCTCTGAATGGGGATAGCAGACCTTAGGGAGATGCCAGTAATTGCTGGTATGAGACTTTACCAAGGAAATTTTTGCTGAAGGCGGTTTGTTTGCCTCATATGTTTTGATTTGAGGGTTAATATCTAAATGCCCGTATATTCGACGACGTTACTTACGTTGTAACATTGATCATAAGCCCGCCACTTCACGCAGGTATTGGATATGCATACCCAAAGCTCGAGATCGGCCTTCAACTCGATTCTCAAAGTGCGTTGCACGCCCTCGCGCTCGTATCAGCCATCACGGTTCTCCATCAGCGCTTCATCACGTACAAGACCGGCATGGACGAGAATCGTTCAGAGGCAAATGTTTGCTAATGATACCGACATGTAATGATCAATAGTTGAGAATCACATCATTCGAAGGAAATAGTTACACGTTCAGGTATCGATAAAGATTTATATAAATATTGCTCACCTAGAAACAAACCATTCTCGGGATTTTTTCGATTTAGTGTTTCGAGCCCCTCCTTAAGTCGCTCACTTATTATTCAAATATTGTCGTTTCCATACGTTAAGTGGCGCTATCGAATCGATAACGCCACTTATCACTCAGCTACTGGTTTATACAGCCTGCAAAGCAATCATCAGAATGGCAAACCACGAAACAAGATAGCTAGGCGTGCGTAAGAAAGGTATGCCGGCAATATAGATGGCAGCGTGCGCGATTCTTGCGTAGAAGAAGATCGACGCCCACATCGCAATCGTTGCCAGTACGGTCGCTGAAGCGTTACCGAGTTGCGAAGCCCCTAATACCACTGCGATAAACGCTGGCATGGTTTCAACCATGTTCAAATGCGTGCGTTGTGCGCGCTCGGCCCATAGGGGTTGCTGCGGTGCCTCGATAGGAAAGTTTTCGGGGTAGTTATTCAAGAAGGTCGGCAACCCCCAAACAAATACTCTACCGAGGATGTATGGCGTCCATAGTAGTAGTGTTAAAACGCCGCTGAGTACGAGGTATGTGTATATTTCATTCATTTTTGAATCTCCAATGGGTTAGTTTTGATGATTCTATTATGAGTTCGGCGGTCGGTTATTGTTATGTTCATGTCACTGATATATTTGTCTTATCGTCCACGTTTGATTAACAATCAGGATTTATTTCATATTTTTTATGCGAAAGTTTGTTCGTTTTTGTAAACGTCTACAAACAGAGTATTTAGTAATATATGGGGTAGTTTTTATCGCTGGTGATATTATCGAAACTGCAATCGACTATTGCGGAGGAATACGGGGGAGTTTTGATGTAAATCTAGGAACTGCACCAAAAGCACTGGCGCCCTACTCTAGGCTGAATATGCTTGAGTTAAGGTTTGTTTGACAAGGAGCCTGGTAGTTTGGAGTTTTTTATTGATGAGTATTACGTTATCCATTTTATCTTTTGGAACAACGCCCCCCCTATTATTGATCACGCTTGTTGCCTCATCGCCGCACCGTGAAGATGCGACGCTTGAGCGTGTTATCTGAATTCAGTGTGTGTGAAACCCACCACTGATAACTTCAAATTTATTCCCAAAAGGGTCTCTGATGTAGGCGGTATACACTTCACCGTGTGGATAATCGCGGTGGCCGGGTGCGCCTTCGCAGGCTCCGCCGTTTTCAATCGCTGCATGATGAAATGCATCAACCTGATTCTTATCTTCGGCAGAAAAAGCAATGTGCACGCCGTTTCCGGCAGAATGGGGTTGTGCATCAAACGGCAACATTGCCAAGAAATTTATTTTTTCAATGCCGTAAGCAACGATGTTGTCGAACTTGGCATGTTGCTGATACCCAATAGTTGTTAACACGCGGTCGTAAAAGTTTGCTGCTTTTTCAATATCACTAACACCAACACTTATATGATCAATCATAACGCTCACTTCTCTCTTTGGTTTGAATCTAGGATTTAACTTGTGAGTTAACGTGGCTCGTAGATTAATTAGCGTTGGCATTGAGTGATATGCTCACATATCCAGAATTTTCGTCTGATCATCCAAAATATTTTAAACAGCCTATATATTTATTTTTTATTAATTTTTTAGTGCTTCTACTTTTGTTTTTCGGTATTCACCGGGGCTTATACCTACTGTACGTTTAAATGCTTTGCTGAAGGATGCCAGCGTTTCGTAACCGACGGTAGACGCGATCAAATCAATGCTGGAGTTGGTTTCGATCAGTAATCGCTGGGCATTTTGCATTCGCCAATAGGTAACGTATTGCATGGGTGAGAGGTTTAGGTACTCTTTGAATCGCTCAGAAAACAACGAGCGCGACATACCGGCTCGGGAGGCTAAGTTTTCTACCGTCCAGCTGGCTGAATAGTTGTCGTGAAACGCCCGCAAACCTTTGGATAGCTGTGGGTCGTTCAGTGCCACGAGAAAGCCGCCTTGAATCTGTTCTCTCTCGTTCCAGTGTTTAATGGATTGGATAAAGATAATCTCGGATAGGCGTTTGATAATGGCGCCGTTCCCTGGATTTTTATTTTTGGCGATGTGTGCCATAAAACGCAGTGAGTCTTTGAGCCAGGTATATTCCATGCCGTCGTTTTCGTTGATGACGATGGTGTCGGGTAGGTATTCAACAAGCGGATGGGTAAATTCATCACTGAATTCAAAGTGCCCGCACACCAGTTGGGTGCTATGCGCATGATGGGCATCGCCAATCTCTAGGTAACCACTGCCGTCATAGTTCGCGGCTTCTAGTGCATCATCTAGGGCCAATGGTGCCAAATCGGGTTCGACACTCAAGATATGTTTTGAGCCGTGCGGAATGATGATTAGATCGCCATCATTCAACAGTAGCGGCTCATCGAGCGTTGGGATTCGTACCCAGCACCTTCCCTGCGTTACATAGTGAAAGCGGGCCACGTTTTTGTATTGAGGAACTTCAACACTCCAAGGGGGTGCGAAGTATGTAGAAAAATAGAATGACGATTCAAAGTGCAGAGAATCGAGAACCTTGGTGAGTGTATCCATAGTATCTCCAATACATATCTCTGATCATTCTATTCCAATCGAACGAGAATTTTCATATGCGTGGATGATTGGACAAAAATTAAGGCGGATCAGACATTATTGGGGTGAATACCTTAGCGCGCGGTGGCCGATCGGCGATATTGCGTTGCACATGATGAGTTCACGCAATAGCCTACAGAGATAATGACACCTAGGCTGTATGCTTGGTTTTGTCGCTATTACCGTCAGCGGCAGTATTTTCCTAAATGGAACATACTGAATTTTCATTCAATGCATCACTTTTAAAAATATTGCTCAAATGCTTCGTGTTTAGCGGGCGCTGAGTGCCAAACAACTCCACCATCTGCGCTTGCGTCGGTTAAGTTAAGCCTGATCTCGATATCACGTGCACAGATTTCGACACCTCTATTGATCTTCATTGATCTGCAGCCAGCGAATGTACATCGCCTTCCAAAACCATTAACGTCTGCATCATTTCATCAAAATCGGGTTTTTCACCAAAGAGCATTTCTTGCATGTTGGCGTAATCTACCCTCAGTGCGTCGCGATGATGATCAGATGGTAGCAATGCTAAACTCACCAATGTCGCGCCGTCGTAATTCGCCCAAGCGCTCGGATAAAACCGCTGTTTAAAAGCAACCACCTCGGCTAATAAATCAGTGGCTGCCAGTGCCGCCCCTGCCACACCGCAGACTATCAATTTAAACACATCATAATAGTGGCGCGCATATCGGGCGGGTAGTGCTTTGTCGAGTGGGCGATGCGCTTCAGCATGCAGAATCGTGAGTTTCTCCCAAAATGTTCGCACCGCGGTAATCGTCGGCACTACCACTTGGGGTTGATCAAAAACATCAGGGAAGTATTCCGCAGCATAGGGTTTCACCCCACATTGCGCCATAGGCAACATGGCCGCGAGTGGGCCAATCTCTAAACGCACTTGCGGGCGCAAATACGCCGATTCAAACGCTTTAGGGTAAACAATGTTAATCGTATGCGGGTCATCTGCATCCACGCTCAGCGAACATGTATCGCCCATCAAAACCGTTAATTCCGGCAACAATGACTCGGCGATGAACACCTTCGCTTGTGCATTAATGGATTGATTGAGCTTACCTTGCTGCGTTTTACTGCGTGCATCAACTGGGTTTACTTGCGTTAATTGCGTCCAATCCAGAATCAGATCAATATCTTCAGAAAACCGCTCAATAGCGCCATAACACTTCGACAAACTGGTGCCGCCTTTAAATCGCAAGTATTGGTTAAACGGCGCATGCTCAAACACATGCAACAATACCCAACAAATCCAGAAATCTTTCTCAGCTGCTGCAGCAGTCACTCCCATGGCATTAGCAGTTTCAGTAAAAAGTTCTTTGCGTTCCTGTTCGCTTAGCTGTGCAACGACTTTCATTGTACATCCTTGATCATTGGGGAATTTTTACAAAAGAATCTGACGAATATGACTAACAACCCAACTGGTGACATATTGGGTATCTTTTAAGATCCGGTTAACCAGCAATGCAGACAACCGCCCACTATCAGCAACCTCTTTTATGCCACTGGTGTTGGTTAAATATTGAATGATTTTGTTTTTCTCATCATCACGAATGGGGCGATCCCCCAATGCCTGAATCGCCTGCACTAGGATTTCATTGGGTTTGTACTTCAAACCCAGCTGGGTAAATCGTGTCTTTTTGAACGCCAAAGTGATGCCGCCAACCGTATAGGTTTTGCTTGGCCCATCGCTGAGATACAGGTATTGCGTTGGCACCTGCGCCGACAACCCCATAATATTTAACGCCGCATTGCCAGACACCTGAATCTGCCAGCCAAACTTGCGTGCCAACGCCTGGGCAACCTGATCGGTATCCGGGCTCAGGCTTTTTTTTAGCAATGCGCTATACGCTGGGTAATCATACAAGCCGCGCATAATTCGCCGAATCGCGCCTTTTTTTGCCATACGACTTAACGCCCGATCAATGCTCCCTCCTTCACCCAATGTAGCAAAATCCTTTTTTGAAAATACCCACCCCCTACCTCGCCCATAAATACGGCTAAGTAGCTTATTTTCTAGGGATTTAGAAGATTCCATTGACCTTACCTTGTCCGAAAAAACAGGGATTATTTCAGACAGAATAGCAATTCAAACCATGCCAGGCAAATGTATCAATATGTCGATACCTCCAAGTGTCGGTATCGGCATTAAGACGTTCTGAAGACCGGCGGTTGACCTGTGGCAGGCGGTGAGGTTGCTGGCCGTTCGGGTCGGCGCTACTTATGATTGGCCCCGACGAGTCCGCCATGGATTATTTAGGTGGCGTTCGTTGCGTTAACTGAATGAAGATTCACAACGAACCCTGTTCATCACCGTATTTCATAACTCCTGACTTTTCTGTCTTTCTCCGTCAGTGCCGTTGACAACAATACGGCCGTACTGCCGATAAACGCCAAGATTACAGCGATGAGATTACCGACTGGCAAGCCATTTACATTAGAGATGCCGTTAGATATGGAGGAATACACGTCAAACTTTGCGATATAGATATAGGCATGTGTTACGAGATATAAGAATGGGAATACCATCAACAGCTCGTCTCTCCGCACGTTCGGGCGATACCAGCGGGTCACGAATAGCCAGCCGGCCAGCATGAAGGTGATTCCATCAACGGCTGACGCTAGGTATAAGTTTCTATCCCATGGCAATGCGTCGTACGGAGGCATGTTTTTGGCAAACAAGTTGTAGGGGATAAACAGCAGCGAACCCACCAGAATGGTGAGCACTGGCTGAGCGGCCATGCCTGCTGCGAGTTTTTTAAATGAGGCGCCTTTTTCAACCCAATCCCAGCAGAGCTTTCGATTCACTAGCGAGAAGGCAATCGTGAAGGTGAAGAACCAGTGGTAGCTGGTTAACGGCACGTTGCTCAAAAACGGTTGGTTTGTTGGGTCGGCCATATCCCATGTCCACCAATTCACCATGGGGCCTAAGTTATCAAAAATCAGGTACATCATGCCGTCGAAAAAACCGAGGCAGATGGCTTCTACAACGGGAGGAAAGTTAAACCGGTGAATGAGCATGTAGTTGTGATACATATACGCGGGGTAGAAGCACGCGATATACAACGGGAGCTTATTGTATAAAAACATCACGGAAAACTCGCCGTGCCAAAAGCTCTCAACCGTGTAGTAAGACAAAATATCCATGACCAACCCGTAAGTTAGGCATGCCAAAAGTGTTAGCGGCGCTGAGATACTGCCTGTTTTTTGCATGGTTTTGTACGCATGTAAACAGGCCAATAAAAAGCCGGATATCACCACCAGCTCGATCACCATGTGGCTCCAATCCATGAGGCCAAACGGGTTATTGAAATATATCAGCGAGTTTACGGCTTCTTCGTTCCGCATCGCATAAGCTACGTGTTCGTTCATAGGTGTTATTGTTCCATTAGTGTAAACTTTTGGCGCTACATACAACTGTCATTCGATAGCCTACCTGTCGGTCGACAGGCTAGCACTTGTCATATGACAGGTAAAGTTGAATTAGGAACGGTAATGTCAGACAAAAAGCGGGAAATTCTTGGCAATGCCTTGGCCATTATTCAGGATGATGGCTATGCCGCACTCACCATGCGGCATTTGGCTTCTGTATCAGCAATGAAGTTGGGCTCACTGCAGTACCATTTTAAAACCCGCGAGGTTTTATTGGAGGCGCTGGCTGAACATATTCACGATCAATATGCGTCTCTTTGGAGCCAAGACAACACGGCATTTGAGTCTGTTTCACTCAGAACCTTTATCGAATTTTTGCTGGATGATATAGGCCGCGTCGAAAGCGCCAGACTTTGGCCTCAGTTATGGGCCTGGGCATTGGTAGAACCCACCATGAAGGCCATGATGGATAAGCTGTATCAACCATTGGTGGCGTTTTTGAATCATCGATTCACACAGCTAGGGTGTGATAAGCCCAAAGAGGAAGCGTTAGCGATGTTGTGCTTATTAGAAGGCGCAGCGATTTTTGTTGGGGCGGGGTCGTTTCATGCTGATAGTAGAGTGGCGATGCGGAAAAATTTGCTTGATACGTTTGAGGCTCGGTTTGGGGAGGATTTTTGTAGGGCTGGTGTTTGAGTCTATTTAGCTGGGGCGGTAGCCCTCCTCTTATTTTAGGAGGAACCGTGAGATCTCATTTGATTATCTTACCGTTTGCACGTATAGGCGACGCGCCTATCAAATACACCCCCTCCCCTCCCTATGATTTACCGGAGGGCCTCTTCATGGCTTTATCTTCTCTCTATCGCCCTTGCTGCCGCCATCAAAACATCTCCACTATCGTTATCGGTTGAAAGCCGACAGTGTTATTGGCACCGCCGGCACGGCTGTTGGCGAATTCATTGATGAGACGTTTTCGGTAACTTCGTGCACCAACCCTGTGGCTATCACTTTAACTCAGGTTTGGCCCATCCAGTTTGCAGGCTTAGTGACGGTCTTTTAAAAGCTATAGGCCTTTATATCCGTGGAGTAATCTAGAAGCTCCATCAACGGCCCATGGTTGTTAATGATGGTTTCAAGGTGAGAGCTTGTTAATTGTAAGGCTTTGTCCTGATTGTTTTCTTGTTGGCGGCCGAAGAAAGATTTGGCTTTAGGGTACTTTTCTGCAAACCCTGATGCTTTTTCTTGCTGCTGCAGTGCTGTTAGGGTGGATGCTTTGATAGCCTGTGCCACTCGATCGGCGTCGATAGTAACTCCCGAAAAATCTAACACTTTTTTCAAGGTTTTTTCTGGCTGCCTGCATAGATCTTCGTAACGAATGATGAGCAGAGGGATAGCCTGTTGCTCAGTCCAGCTCTTTACATGCGTGTTCCAGTCGCCCAAGTGCTGATATAACACGTCTGGGTTACGTTTGGCTGCAATAGAGGCTGTCGTGTCGCTCATAAAGTGAATGACTTCATCAATACTGCTGTTTCTATGATAAGCGTATGAGGGAGCAACGTGTACTGGGTTGCGTACGAGATAAACAGCTCTCATGGGCGTCGCTTCAGCAAAAATAGCGTGCTCACTCGGGGCTACTACATATTGATTGTGCACCTTGGAAAAATAGGCATCGCTTTGAGCATCATTAGTGGCGCTCACCCACCATCGACAATATTCTCTGCGACAGCGTGCTAATTCTTGTACAGAGATATCATCGATAGAAATGCCTAAGAAATCTTCAAAGTTCACTCGTCGATTAATGGAGTCTCCGAATGGCAATTGATTAATGTCTACGGGGGATTCGCCATCAGACAAGTAATTGCTTAATAATACCCGTAAATATGTATTGCCTGATTTAGGGTATGAGGCTAGCCAATGCAGTGAGCTATTCAGTGAAAGCATGTTGTAAACAAGCCTCAAGCGTCTCTAACGACCAACGATTGTTCGGACGCTGAATACTATAAGTATTTGTGTGTTTGGCTAACCGCGTTAATTCAGAAAAAATCCGTGCCTGCCCCTGTATGGCGTAACGTATTTTTTTACGATACAGCATTGCGTGCAATGATTTAATGGCTGTACCACCTTCCAGTTTTTCAATGGCGTATGCATCTGCTTCAGAGGGGATTACCTGCAGGATGCCTTTAACAGGTAACGCCTCTTGATGACTATCTGCTATTGGCACAATAAACTTGTTTTCGCTTTTGACGGCAGTATCCATACCTTTCGAATTGATGGATAACGATAACATGCTGTCATCCCACAATCGACTGTGAGGGTAGCCTGGAACGATATACAGCTGTCCATCCCGTTCTATGAGTACGGATATGTCATCACTGATAAACGGGTAGCCTTTCTTATGCAAAGCACCAACAATCGTTGACTTCCCTACCCCTGATGCTCCGCCAAACAATAAGGCTTCATGACCAAAAGCAATGGCACTGGCATGCAATACGATGAAGCCGCGCTGATGAAGCAAGGCTCCCATTACCGAGCCTAATAAGTGTGTTTTAAAAGCTTTTTCATCACCATTATCAGCCATTTGATAAGTAATACGTTGGCCGCTTGTCACCAGATATTTGCCGATGTCAGGGATACAAAATAAGAACTCATCTTCATTAACTGAGAACAGCGTGGCTTTTTCTGTTACTCGCTCAAGTTTGTCAGGGACATTGGCCTGATTGATGTGTATATCGGTATTTTCATTTTTATCAGAACACTCCTGCAATGGCAGGGCAATATCTGAGCAGATAGAAAGGCCAAAAACAGAATAAAAATACATCATTCAATATCACATCCATCGTTTAAATTGATTGCTACTAGCACGTAACGCTGATCAGTGGCAGTAAAAAGCAATACCCAGTGCTTTTAAGAGGTATCGTACCTATATCAACAGTGTGCTTCCAGATTTATGCTGCTATTGCGGCATAAACACAAGGTGGCAGTGTGAAATTGATAATGGATGCGGGGTACTCATCTCATCTACAAAAACACTGTTTATACATCTTAGTATGTTGAAGCGTTTAACATTCTGGTTATAATATGCACAGGATTTTAATACTCTGATTATGGGATACGGATATGGATACGGTAAAAACAGATAAAAAAACCACGGAAACTCAAGCGTCACGTCGTACTTGGGAAGAGCCGGAAGTCAGCGAAGTACTTTCTGTTGCTCATAGTACAAAGGGGAATCCGATGCAGAACCAAAAGGGGGCTGAAACACCTGCCTACAGAAGTTAGTTGAATACTATTTTGCACCTCCATAGCCTCACCCGCTGCGGGCAATCGCGGGTAAGGCTGATTCCCTCGTCTTATTTGGATCGCTCTTCTTTTTCCCAAACACTTATACAAATCAATGATCCTAGTATCAGTGCGGGTATTTTACTGGATGCTCAGGGCAACGGATATGCTTGGACGGATGCACTGGGACAGGTTGCTGTTTTTTACACGCAAACTGACGATGGTATATGTGCTGCGTTCTCTCTAGCAAATTTGCAGTCCGCTACCCCCGATCAACAGTGGGATCAACGCTATATTCACCATTATTTAATGGGGCAGTCTTCTGCCAGCCTTACCCCAACTGCATCTATTTCACGTTTGCCTGCAGCTTGCTTTATCTCTTTAGGCTCTGTAAATGCTGAAGCTGAACCGGTTACACCGCAATACTATTGGACGCCCAAAGCTAATCCACAACACGCATCGTGCTCGTTATCTGATTGTGTGTCGGCTTTGGATCGTTTACTGCTGTCAAATATTGAGTCCTCGCTTAAGCATGCGCAAGGGAAGCGGATTGGCGTTAATATTTCCGGTGGCTTAGATTCTACATTGGTTGCTTACTATGTTACTCAATGCTGTAGAAAGCTGGGTTATGCTGACCCGATTGCCTTTACTTGGATGTCTGCCCCCACTGAAGAAAATAAAGATCATATTGAACATNGCTTTTGTCGACAATTAGCCGCTCAATTAGGGCTGCAATTGGAGTATTGCCCAACAAACACTAAGTATTTAGCGCAGGCGTTACAAGAAGATGTGATGCGGGGCCCGCACTCTTCAGTGTTAGTGCATGAAATCCCGGTACTGGAGAGAGCGAAAGAGCTAAACGTAACTGAGATGTACCATGGATTGGGTGGCGATGAAGGTATTAGTTTTAACGGTAAGGGCTTCATGCCGAGCATGCTTCGACATGGGCACTTTTTGCAGTGGCTGCAGCTAGCAGTAAAACACTCTCCTTCTCTAAAGTTAACCTTGGCAAGCATTCCGCGTGCTCTTTTAGGCAATTATTTTCATCCACGCTCGTTACTAGCTGAGTTGAGGCCCCGAAGGGTGGGCTATTCGCTGACACCAGATATCCCGCTACCCAATTTTCATAATTTAACATCCTATATGGATAGCCGGGAGATTCAACGCTATTGCTTTTTGTATCGTGGCTTTATGCAAGATAGGCTGCAAGCCCAAGCGCAGACCGGGCAACAATACGGCGTACACTACGAGTACCCCTTGTTGCACCCTGATGTAGTGCAGGCCTCGATTGATTTTCCACGCTCTTTGATTTTTCAAAATGGCTACAGTCGAACACTAATTAGGGCGCTTTTAAAAGGCAAGGTCGATGATGAAATTCGACTAAAAGAAAAATTATCTGATGAGATTAGAAGTCATGACCTACAGCAGGCTCTAAAGGAAATTCTTGATCGACTATATGCGCTAATCGAGCAAGGGTATGTACCCGAGCGACGTTTGTATGTCGATTGGGATAACCTACGTGAATACTGTATGAATCGAGGAGATGCATTAGACGCTCCTCACCCTAATCCTGGCAAGTTAATGAACGCTTTGCAGTTTTTACAAGTTGGTAAAGCCATTGCTGAATACTGGCCAGAATATTCTAATTCAATGAACGAGAAACATTGTGCTTAGCTTTCAATCAACCATAGGTCGTAATCCAGAAATTTTATTTAGCGATGTGGATCAGGAAATCATTTTAATGAACCTGGAATCGGGATCGTATTTCACCTTGAACGCTGTTGGTAGTGAAATATGGAATCTACTTGAGAGTGACATGTCCATAGATGCTTTAGTTCATGAACTTATTACTCGTTTCGAGATTAGCGTGGAAGATTGTCAAAAAAGCGTGATGACTTATATTCAAAAGCTCATCGATGTTGCCGCAGTTTCAATACACTAATGGATATAAGCTCAAGATGTAGCTTCGTACTTCAGGTGGCCTGCAGCAAATAGACATTTGATCAATGCTAGACGGTCAACACCATCATCTACATTGGGCGATAAGCTTAAACAGCTAAAGACTTCTGTTGAATCCATTATTTGCTCTATTGATGTACGATAAGATTTTTTTAAAGGCAATATTTCTCTGTTAATTCGGACAATAATCCGGTTTTTTTCTTGTACAACGTCTTCAATTGCAGACACCTTAGAGAAATGGCTTTCTGGGCTAATCGTGGGTAGGATTCGAGCAATATGGTGGCCGTCGACTTCACTCTGGACCTTTACCGGCATCATCTTGTTTCTTAGTTCTTGACTTTTGGATGCATTAGAGAAAAAACCAATAGTAAAGTGTAGAGAACTAGCATCAGTGCTCGATTCAGCATAGTGCGGGAAGCTCTCAGGAATGTAGAGCATTTGCCCTTCGCTTAGTTCGATATCGAGCAACGCCAATGACTCCGGCTCCGGCTCCGGCGAGTAGACCTTCCAACGTTTTTTACCCTGCGTTTGCCAGACGATAACGTCATGATCATCGCTATGTAAACTGAGGCAGTTAGCTGAGGCGGGAGAATAATAGGCGTTAACCCAAGCCTTACTACTTAATGTATCGGCTAATTCATGCATCAGTAGGTGCATGGGGTAATATGATGTGCAAACATCATTAAAAATCAGAGACCATTGTTGTTGAATGTGGGTTCTTAGCCATTGTCTTGTATCCGAATGGCTGATCGCTTTAATGACGGATTCAGGTATTTTTTTTCCTTGCTTACACAAATTGTAACGCTTACCTTTTTTGGCCGGGTAACACTCGCAAAAATCAAACAGCTCCTCAATCCGAATGCCAGCCCCCTTACATTGGGTATTGATGGCATCAATATGCAGTGGTTTTATACCATAATAATCGGTAAAAAAAGTCTCTTGACCGACCGGGCATAAAAGATCGTCGAGGGTTTTGGGGAACAACAATGTCATGGCGTAGGTGAACAGTCGTTAGGCTATTAAATTAAATATTCGTAGGAAAAATAATTCAGCAATTCAACTTCTCGTTCAAGCTGTTTGTTAATCAAATTCAGTTGCCGACTTGATAAGCTATTGATCTGCTCAGTATTCATATTACGAATTGACTCGTTATAGTGCTGCTTAACAGGGACGTGTGCATTGTAATCAATGTCGTTTAAAAGTGGATTAATCATCTGGATGCGCTTCGCCGCCTGCTCCGGTTGGTCACATAGCATTTCGTAACTAAAAAACACACCGTCAGACGTATAGTGTTGAATGTTTCGCCGCTGTATTGTTAGGCAACGAATAATGTGTTGCGTCGCCAGCTGAGTTGCAGTGTCGATATCCATCGCATGTTTGAGCCTACGGCATATACCTTCTATACAGGCATAAGGGTTACGCACCATAAATAAAAAACGTGAATGCTCAAAATGCTGTTTATATTGATCGATATAGACAAGTGATGCAGGCGATTTTTCAACAAAAATACTGGCATCAGGGCTGTTACTGTAGGCTTGAAAATACCATTGCCTCTGAGTTTTTACCCAATCGAAATTGCCGGCCACGCTCAGGCTTTTGAGCATACTAGGATTTGCAGCCCAAGTAAGAGGTGTTTTTGAACCACGTGTTTTTACACCATGAAACCCTTGCATAGCCTGCCCTTCACGCAATAGATTCCATGTATGTCGACTGCTCGCGAGTAAGTTTTTTAGCAGTGTGGAACCGCTATTGTTAGGGCAAATAATAAATAGATGCTGATTGATCTGCGTTGTTAGAGGATAGGCTGCCCCGAAGCAATATTTAGTGTCTGTCATGATGGCGTTATATTTTATCGAGTTTTTTATACGCTAGACGCCATGCTCTTGTGGCATCAAGAAAATCCGGTGTCATACGCTCAAGGTGTGATGTTTTTTTATGCCAAGGTTTTAATGGGCCATTAAAATGTAACAGCGCGACATCATCAAGAGCAATATTGGCCTGCTCTTTGAGCAGCGCTGCATGAGTTAATAGATAATTATAACGGCTGCTGATAATTTCAATTTGATCTTCAAAATGGATATTCAATATCAACTGATCAGTGTGGTCGGTTCGGACGTGTTGCCAGAAATCTATGCTGAGTTTATCGAGCAAGGCTCGATAAATTATATCGCTCCTAAAGCGCTCATTGATAATCATCAAGCCAGCGTTAAAGGTTGTAGCAATACCGTCATTCTCAGTGTCTATATTACTTTTTTCGGCAAAGGATTGCCTGTCTCTTGTTTTGCCTCGGTAATGACTTGCGTCAGGAGCGGCAATCAGTTTATCGCTGTACTGACAAATAGGCTGAATACTATCCAAAAATAGAGTATCGCTGTCGACAAAGATAAGTTGTTGATAGCCACATATATTGAAGCAGTTGAGTGAGTAAAATCGAGCCTGACGACTTTTAAGTTTAGGAGCATACTTAACGAGATTGTGAATACGCAATGTGAGTTCTGCATCTACTCGGCGGCATTGCAGGCCTGTAAACATGCGGGTGAGTGTTGCAATGGATGAAGCACTTAGACTGTCATCATGCAAAACAATAATGTCACCACTAAACCAAGAGTTGTGATGTAAAAATGAATCAATCATAACTAGGCTGCCATCAAGAAAGCAGTCTGTACTGACGGTAACCAATGCATTCTTTTGCATGATCTATATAGCTCTAGCTTGTATGTTTGTGATGATCGTCGCCATCAAAAACTTCAAAAATCAGGTGAACTCTATCTTCGTCACTATTGTTGGTAACGCTATGTCGAGCAAGATTATTGACCTCATAAGCCTTGCCTGTTTCTAGGTGAAAGCTTTTCGAGCCGATTTGCATGCTGACATCGTTATGCGTTTTAAGCGGAACGTGTATTTTGTGCGTATAAAGGTTAGCTCCCGCGCCATCAGTATGTGCATCAATGGATTGATGCGCGTCTAATCGTGCAAGCATCACTTTGGGGTATATAGGATTTTTGAAACAATAATTTTTCGTAATACTATCAAATGCAGGTAACAGCTCAGATTTAAATATTTCCCAGATAGGGTTGGAATAAAATACGCGTGGATCTCGCATTTCTTTGATAAATCGAAAGATGATATGCTGAGTGTGATGAAAACACTCAAAACTGTTTTCCTTTACTGCGTTTTCCTTTTTCCAAACATTCTCAGAACAGTGTTGGTAAACCCGCTGCATATCACGGGAATCAAAATCCCCTAACTCCTTTATATACTTAGGTTTTACTACCTCAGTTAACATAGCAACAGATTCCCCTGATGAGACAGAAACATCCCCTTTGGATGTTATTCCCTTTGTACTTAGCACCCTTCTCTGATCATTTGATGCTCTATCGTAAGTCATTATGTGAGATTTACTGATAAAGTTCATCTACTTCAATCAGTAACTTAGCCGAGTGTAATGCTTGATATGATAATTAATAACGATCTTTGCAGTTCGCCGATTCCAAAAAACACGGCGGCGCACGCCGTATTCAGTTAGAACAAGGCCGCTGTCACGATTTCTAAATATCGCCAGCAGTATGAAGCCGCAGGGTTTAACTCCCTAGGCAGCGAAGAAATTCAAGGTGACGACTGACAGTAAACACGCTCTTCAGGTGTCGCCAAACTTGCTGGAAAGAGACATTGATAACCAGGCTCTGACTAATAGTCAAACTTATAGTGAACACTGATCGATGGCTCCTGAGCTCAGGCAATATATGCATCATCAGAAAAGCACCTGATATAAATACGAACGACATGCATCAGCTTTGCCAAAAGCTATTGCTATTGCTATTGCTATTGCTATTGCTATTGCAAAAGATCACATAAATGAACTATTTCGCCTCTACAACCGCTTAGAAACAAACCGATCAGGACGAAGCGTCAGCGCCAGTTTTTTTAACTGAAAAGCCGCCTGGGGATTATCCTTTGCCAGAGCATCTGCTTGCTTTAATAGTAACCCGATATCATCATCTTCAGCCAAGGGCATATTTTTTATAACACTTAATAGCTTGTGAATAGCGTCATTGGCTTTGCTTTCATCCCACAAGTCTTCAGCAGAATCTGTATACATACTAAAGTCATCATTAAAGAACGAAGCCGCTGACCCACACTGGAATCGCTGCTGTAATTTTTGATTACTTTCTTCGTAGGCTTGATAAAAAACTTTGGCCTCCTCCCTGCTTGGCATCAGCTTGCCACGATCTTCCAGTTGGCCGTTTATCATGTTGCGCTGTTGTTCGGATAGTTCAACTTGGTTCATCAGATGCCCAAGCTTGGTCTGGATGAAACCACGAGAGATATTTTCTGTTTCGGATGATACGTCAATCTGAATATTTGATAATTGAAGGAAAGTAAAAAAATCTTTTACGACATCTTGTTCTAGAAACCTATCGCGCTCATAACAGCGAATATGGACAGACGCATCACCCAGGCAGTCTGCCCAGATAGACATGCGCTGATAATAATCCAGATAATAGTTAAGTTGGTCACTATGATCAGGCAGCGCTCTTGGTGAGTGCCCGTAAAACCAGGAAGCAGGAACATTGTTACCTTTACTGCCTTGTTGATGGTGCGAGATAGCTTGCAAATCCTGACGTCGCAAATACACAATCAGCTTAATACCTGTAAAGTGGCCTCTGATCGTCTGGCAAAAGTCTTGAATAATTTGAGGACTGGATATCCAGGAGAAAAATTCTGACGAAATGAGCATGTTGCCTTGATGCCTGCAAAGTGCATGGCTCAAATCAGGGTGGATATAGGATTGAGTCATGTCGTCTTCGTCACAAATAATCCAAGGGTTAGCATTGCCGTATGGACGATCTTCACCGGAGGGCCCACTAGTAAAAAGGTGCCAGCCACACGCAGCGAGTGTGGCTCGATGAGAAAACAAGGCTTTTTGTATAGATGTCGTCCCGGTTTTATGGCTGCCGATATGAAGTATCAGTTGCGTCATGGTCAGTGTAGATAGTCATTGCAGATATTGAAAATATAGTATCAGGGCCTTGAAAATAAGACAAAGCAAGTATCAGTGGAGAGGCTCTCTATTGAATGTTGGAGGGTATTTTGTAGCAAGACACGCTTATCGCCCAGCTTCACCGTATCCATGAGGACAAGCCTATACTCGCATTTAGGCGAAAAGATAGGAGTTAAGCCAGTCTAACTTATCACTTCTTTCAAGTGGCCAGATTTAGTTGACCACTACAATCCAGGTTTCATAGTTCTGTAGCGCCGAATTCATCAATTAAGTGCGACACATGTTTCAAGAGAATGCACGCCATGAAATTTTACAACATATATTGTGTAGAAAAATAGAAGAGTTAGTCTGCTTCTGCGGATCAAAAATTCATACCTAAGCGGACAAAAAATAACCACCTACAACGCTATACTAGAGAGCATCTAATGTCCTCATTGAATTTTTAAAAATACAGGTTAATTAATTTGATAAAAGTCGCTAATATCAGAAAAACATCTTTTTACTGTCTATAAATATCTGACTAGTCGAACATCGACAATACTGAGCATATGAATTGAGCACGAATACTGTCCCTTTTTCTTTCGGGTCGTGGGCCAAACCTTTCCAAGCTTGGTGGGCCGGGTGTTCATCATAATACGAACAACCCTATAAACATACCGTATGCATAACGGCGTTATGCGCCCTACTCAGGCGACTCATACTGGTACGTTGATGCACAATAAATCGAGTAAAGGGAATAAAGCATGTCAAATATCGACCGTGACCATCGTGCAGTACAACTCAACCCAAACAACCCTCAGTATTACCGATCGCGAGGGGCCGGCCTAAAACAGGCTAAGCACCAAGCCCTCACCTCCCATAAAAACACGCCAAAAATCTCTCGACCTGCAAAATAGGCCGACTAATAGCACCGTATATCTTGGAGTTTACCCGCCACCGTTTTTCTGTGGCGGGAATTAATTTATGAAAAAACGAATTTTAGTTACAGGTTCCGAAGGGCTTATCGGAAAAGCACTTTGCCCAACACTTGTTGATTTCGGTTTTGATATTTTGCCTTTTGACATCAAATCAGGACTTGATATTTGCAACGAACCTTCCCTAACAAAACCCATTAGTGAATGTGACGGCATCATTCATTTAGCCGCTGTTTCTCGCGTAGTGTGGGCAGAAAATGACCCAGACCTTTGCTGGAAAACTAATGCAATCGCTAGCCAAATGCTCATCGATTTAGCAACGGAACAAGAACGCAGCCCCTGGGTTTTAGTCGCCAGCAGCCGTGAAGTTTATGGGCAACCCACATCACTGCCAACAACAGACGACGCACCTAGAAAACCGATCAACATCTATGGGGAATCTAAAGTTGCCATGGAAGATGCGGCGCTCGCAGCACGCGATAAAGGCGTAATCACAGCTATCGTTCGGCTTGCGAACGTTTATGGCACAACGGATGATCATAAAGATCGTGTTTTACCCGCTTTCTGCAAAGCGGCTGTCGAAGGTAAGCCGCTGCGTATTGACGGCGGCACAAACACGTTTGATTTCACTCACATCTCAGACACCGTAACTGGCTTATTAGCGGTGATTGAAAAGCTGGAAGCCGGGATTGGGAATTTGCCGCCCCTTCACTTGTTACCTGGCATTCCCACCACACTGAAACAAGCTGCAGATTTCGCAATAGCGGCTGCTGACTCCCCTTCCACCATTATTGAGGCCTCGCCACGCACTTATGATGTTGGGCGATTCTACGGCGAGCCTCTACATGCCAAAAACCTGCTGAATTGGGAAGCCAAAGTTACGCCAGAAGCTGGCATTCGTCTGTTAGTTGAAGCCTTTCAACGCGAATTAAAAGGAATAAACGCATAAAGATTCTCAAAGTGATCCACGGTTATCCGATGCTGTATAACGCAGGTTCTGAGGTGTATTCTCAAACAATCTGCCACGGCCTTGCAAATAGCGGCCATGAGGTGCATGTATTTACTCGCGAAGAAGATTCCTTCAAGCCCGATGGCGCAATGAGAAAAAGTGCTGATGGCGATGTACCCGAAATTACCGTGCACTTGGTTAACTGATCAGCCCCAGTAAAAGTGGACACTCGTTAAGCGACTAATTTCATTTCGTACTTTTCAGGGCTCAGATAACCCAGCGCACTGTGGCGCCTCTTTCGATTGTAATCAACTTCAATATATTCGAACACCGCTCGGCTCATACTCTGTTGCAACTTGTGCTGTTCAATCAGCCCGCGGTAAGCGCCAGAACAATACTGGCTACCGCGATCACTGTGTACGATAACGTCTTCAGGGAAACTGCGTCGGTACAACGCCATTTGTAGCGCATCACAGGCTAAGTCCGCTGTCATTCTTGATGACATTGACCAACCGATCACCGCCCGCGAGTAAAGGTCGATCATCACCGCCAGATACAGCCAGCCCTCGCTGGTGTACAGATAAGTTATATCCCCCGCCCACTTTTGATTCGGGGCATCAGCATTGAAGTCCCTATCCAGCAGGTTAGGGGCTACCGGTAATTTATGGTTACTGTCTGTGGTGACCTTAAATTTCTTTGCTGCTTTGGGGGTTAGCCTTTGTCGCCTCATACTGTCTGAGATGGTTTTTATGTCGTGACACATCCCCCGATCGATCAGCTCGGCTTGAATACGACGTGCACCATCACGGCTTTTGGAATCGTCAAAGGCCTTACTGATTGCTCTATCTCGTTGTTGCTGGGCTTGTCGACGAGGGCTGGTAGCGCCGCGTTTCAAGCGCCATTGATAATACCCACTTCGCGATACTGCTAGCGCCTGACAGAGAAAGCTTACGCTCAGATGCTGGCCATGCTGTTGAATGAACCGGAAACGCACTACTTTGGGTTCTTCGCGAAGTAGGCTGCCGCCTTTTTTAGGAATTCAACTTCCTTTTCCAGATCGGCTTTCTCCCGTTTGAGTTTGGCATTTTCGGTGGCCAGATGACTCTCACGCTCACTGGCATTGCTCTTTTTCTCAGCTGCCGCTCGCCACTGATAGATCTGCGAGCCATGTAATCCAAGCTGGTCTGCAGCCTTGGTTACGCCGATTTTTTTTCAGCCAGCAATAAAGCTTCTGCCTTGAATTCATCGTTATGACGTTTACGGGGTTGGTTTTTTTAGTCATGTTTCACCTCGGTTAGCAATTTTACTTGCTTAACGAAGTGTCTACTATTGATGGGGCGGATCAAAAAACAGAAGACCAAGTGTTATGGACTAACGAATTTAAATCTCAGGGTGAGATGTACCTTCAACTTCGCGTCAATTTGGCTGGATATGGCATAGACTCGAAGGCGGGAGTCAAAGCCTCTATGAGCGCAAATTTCAAAGTTGTGTCGAGGTTTAAGGTTCGAGGCTCAATCAAACGCAACGAAGCATATCTTTATGCGTACTTCACGCACGCAAGGAGAAAGCCATCGCCACCATGGCAAGCCCTTATATGTGATGAAAAAGATCTAATGAAAGAAAAATACCTATTTGATTAAGGATTGTGACAATGCAAATCAACAAGGATCACATGTTACATTTGGACTTGTACGTAAAAAGCTGTGTAGCGGAGCTATACATCAACGGTATACCCGTTCGTAGAATGGATTCTGAGGAAGAAAACTTTCATAGCCTGGTTGCACATCACCTCGTTCAAGATGGCTCCAACGAACTCGAGATAGTAATTTCTCCAGGGGATACACCAGCTAATGCGAAAAACGCTGGTTCTAACCGCAAGATAAACGAAGACGCAAAGGCATGCATGCAACTCGTGGCGTATCCCGTCGGCGCCTTTGCGGGAGATACGGAATCAGGCACAGTACAGATGGAACTCAATTGGGAGAATGACGCATCAAGCAGCGCTCAAATATCCGCGCCTCACATCGAAAGAACATCCAAAGACCTTGGGACGCTACTCGGTATGCCGACCTGGTCAAAACTAAGCGTGATTGATCTTGAGAAATCTACACAAGAAATCGCTACAACAATCGCCGATATTCACCAGGCTTTCGAAAATGGAAACTCCCAGATTATCTGTGAATACTTCAAACCCCAGCTGTCAGAGGCCGGTCGAACACTCCCTGAATATGGCGAAGAGAACTTCCGGGAAGATCTGGCATTCGACATCGAAGACAATCGCGGAAAGGATGACTGGGTTGTTCCTCTAAACACAAACGAACACGACTTCAGGCTATGTGCTGACGGCAAACTGATTGAGATTATCGATAGAAACTGGGAGCCAACCATCCGCACAAAGGCAGATGCTGATGGCAATGTATACCCACTGCCAATCTTCCTCGGGCAGAATGAAGGGCAATGGCAGGTGTACCTATAATGAACGCCAAGGAAATCGTCGGTCTATTATTGATGACTGCCGGCATCATTCTAATGATTTGGGTTGTCTGGAAGCTTTACCACCAACACGAATTCGTTGAGTCAGCATCAAGATCAGTTGGCACCATTATCGACTACAAATACGCCATCAGTAGAGAAATTATCGATGAAGGCCCTGGCCGCGGATTCGGCGGAGACAGCACGGTTGCTCAAGCAAGGGAAATTGTTCGCTTTAAAACCAAAGACGGTGAAGAGATCACCTTCAAAAGCAGAGTAACGATTCACCAACCACTGGGCTCTGATATAGAGGTCTTATACGACCCTGCTCAGCCTCACAATGCTCGTCCAAATGTGTTTTTCGGAAACTACGGCTGGGTGCTTATTTTAGGGCTGTTTGGGGTTGTATTTGTATTCACTGGGTCGCTGCTTCGTTGGGTGTTATAACGCTGACTTGGTCACTATATTCACCACAGGTATGCTTGGCCCACAATACCAACAGATTGAGGTGAGTCACCGGCTACACATTCAACTCCTCGAACAAGAATTATCTGCGTTTACCTTAACCGTCATTCGTTTGTAATTGACCAGAGGACACGACATATCGTAAAGATATGTCGTGTCCGAATTTACCGTTAGATAGCATCTACGATTACCGAATCAAAAAATTTTCATCTATATATTATCCTCATGGTGGGTAGTCCGGGTCTGTTTTCTCAGGCCATAAAAAATACATTCTGCTTGTTTTCTTGCAAGCAAACCCTTCCGCTATCAAAGCATTCCCCTGCCCTTATTCTGATTTACCGGAGGGTCTCCTCATGGCTGTTTCATGCCCAAATTGTCATTCACTCAACATTGTCACTATCGATATTGGTCGTAAAACCGGCAACGTCATCGGCACAGTCGCCGGCGCCACTAGTGGCGTGCTTGGCGTGTCTTCAGGCGCACGCATCGGAACAAGCGTTGGCGCATTCGCGGGGCCTGTTGGCTCTGTTGCCGGTGGATTGATCGGTGGAATTCTAGGTGGTGTGGCCGGCGGAACCGCCGGCACTGCTGTTGGAGAATCCATCGATGAAAACATTCTGGATAACTACCTGTGCCAACACCGTGGTTATCAATTCAATACAAGGAATGACTAACGTTCTCCATTTCGGATAGAACCTCATCAATTATCGAGGATAATTCCCATGTCACATTTCGTTGAAAGCATGGCCTTTAGCGGCCAATCCCCATGGCATCAGATCGGCTTCACTGATCAGCCAATTGAAGCTTGGGCCAAACATGCAGGTATGACCTGGACCATAAAATCTGCCCAGGCGCGTTATGTTCCGGAACATTGTGAACATATAAAAAGCCCACTGGCCGTGCCGGGTAAACGCATCCTTTATCGGTCGGATAACCACCTTCCCTTGTCGGTTGTCAGTGATCGCTATCACATTGTTCAACCTCAGGAGGTTCTCGAATTTTATCGAGACCTCACAGATAGCCAGGGATACGAACTTGAAACCGCGGGCGTACTGAAGGGAGGCAAAAAATTATGGGCACTCGCCAACACTGGCAAGCGAGATAGTCTCAAAGGAGGCGATGTTACTCAGGGCTACTTGCTGTTGGCAACAGCCTGTGATGGCTCGATGGCAACGACAGCCCAATTCACCAGTATTCGCGTGGTATGCAACAACACGTTGTCACTCGCGTTGAAAGGCGGCGAGCACGCCGTTCGCGTGCGTCACAACACAGCGCTTGATGCTGATACAGTCAAAACGCAGCTAGGCATTCGTGCAGGCTCTTGGGATAACTTCATGTTACAGCTCAGAGCCTTGAGTGAGCGTCATGTGACCCGTCACGAAGCCCGCCACTATTTCAGTGAACTCCTGCAACTAGAAGCCACGCCCACCGAAGCACAGCAACCGGCAAGAACACTTAAACACATGGAGCGCTTGTATAACGGTGATGGCCGAGGGAGCCGACTCAGTACCACCGAGCATACCGCTTATGGCCTGCTCAATGCCGTTACCGAATACGTCGATCACCACAAGCGTGCACACAACTGTGATTACCGTCTCGATTCAGCCTGGTTTGGCGCTGGATCGAGACTGAAACAACTGGCATTCAATCAAGCGATCGAATTGCTTTAACACTCCACTTCCACCCACAAAGCCCGGCACTTTGAGTGACCGGGCTTTTTTATTGGAGAGCTCTCATGCAACTTACGCAAATTCAACATCGGCGGCCAGCCAAACGGCTTATTTCAACCAAAGATATGCCACTTGCTACCTGGCTGGAGATTCGTACCCAAGGTATCGGTGCCAGTGATGCTGGGGCCGCTATTGGCATTAACCCGTATTTATCGCCACTTGAGTTATGGATGCTCAAAACCCACCGCATCAACCCATCCGCACAGGTGGAATCGTCGAACGGCAAAGCCCCTACTTACTGGGGGCATGTGCTCGAACCCATCGTCGCTCAAGAATACAGCAAACAAACCGGCAATAAAGTACGCCGCGTGAATGCCATTCTGCAACACCCTGACACAGACAAACACTGGATGTTAGCCAACCTCGACTATGCCGTGTGCAGCAATCAAGACGTACAAATTTTGGAGTGCAAAACGGCAGGGGAATACGGCGCAAAGTGTTGGCGCAACGGTGTGCCCACTTATGTGCGGTGTCAGGTACTTCATCAATTAGCCGTGACCGGGAAGCAAGCGGCAGATGTCTGTGTATTGATCTGCGGACAAGAACTGCAAATACACCGTATTCAAAGAGATGACGCAGAAATCACCGACCTAATCGAGAAGGAACGTGCATTCTGGCGATGCGTTGAAACCAATACACCACCACAAACAGACGCGACAGACTCCTGCGATAGAGCGCTCAAGCAACTGTACCCAAAAGATATTCACACAAGTATCGACTGCTCGAACAACAGCGATCTCAACACCACTTTCGATGAGCTTGTAGCCATCGGCAACCAACTCAAACGACTGAAAACCAGCGAGGCGAAACTCAAACACGAACTACAAGCAGCGATGAAAGATGCACAAAAAGCGCGTTTTTCGCACGGCCTTGCAACCTGGAAGGCTAGCGCTGACAAACTTCAATTAGATACCGAAACACTTCTCAATGATCAACCAAGTCTTATGAAACGCTATTCACTCACAAAACACGGCAGCCGCCGGTTTAACATCTACCCCAGCTAAACAAACCCAAACGCTCGAGGTATTCCCATGATTAAAGGTCTTGCTATAACACCTCCCCTACTCGGCAGAATCAGCATTGGGAAGGTCGTTGAAAAAGACGGCAAACGCTTGCCGCAAAAAGATGATCAATTCACCGTCACCAGCCAAATACAGAACAATGGAGAGTGGCTACTTCATCCATTGGATGAAACCCTCCGGCAAAATAGCGATGGCGACAAGCTTCGCGCGATTCCAGTGCGCTTTCTCTTCAATGATCCTGAACTCAATCTGCGCGCGAACTATAGTCTGTTCGACCGTGAAAAGAGTCGTCCGATCTGTGTGGGCAATGGTGAAACCTGCAAGAGACAAGTTGCAGGCGCTATCGAAAAACACCCTTGCCCCTCCCCATCGCTGTGTGATATTGCGCAGAATGGCAATTGCAAACCTTATGGCAGGCTCTACGTGAAGATTGGCGATGACGATGATCTCGGTGTTTTTGTATTTCGCACTACTGGGTTTAACAGCATTCGAACATTGGCAGCCAGACTCAGCTACTACTCAGCCGTATCGAATGACCTACTGGCATTTATGCCGTTTGAATTGCGCCTTCGTGGCAAGAGCACTCAGCAAAGCTATCGGAAGCCGATCTACTATGTTGACCTGTGTCTGCGACCGGAGCATTCACTGGAAAACGCAGTGAGAATGGCCAAAGAAAGCCGTGACAAACAGGCAGAGGCTGGGCTGAATCAGGCCGCGCTGGATAACGCCGCAAACACAGGAATTGAGAATGCAGCGTTTGAGTGTGGGGAGGATGAAGCTGGGGAGGTGGTTGAGGAATTCTTTCAAACCAATAATCCAGCCCAACTTTAATTCGCTCGGCGAGATGAATAAGAATAATGGCCAAGCATAAAAACCGCTTCAAACGACATTTAACGAAGCCTATAGTGAAAAGCCTTCTCGAATAAAAACATCTACGGCACAAGGCATTCGAAAGTATCGTTGGAGACCACATGACATTCGAAGAGTTTAGAAAGCTTGTAAGTGGCATAACAGTCGGAAAACACCTCCCAGAAGCGGTGTACCTGCACAAATCAGCGCTTACTTCCATCGATGAAAAGCTCTCCAGTGCGACACTTACTGTTGCAGCGACGTTAAAACTACCCGATGGCAAATGGACCTTGGTAAAGTTCTACAAAAGGGATTTTAAACTGAGTCTTTTGTTCTACCCTACCTTCTCAGAAGAACCCTACCCAGCACTGCATAAAAGCTACTCCATCGATCTCAGCAAGTTTAAGGTCAGAGAAGCTGACTATTCTTCATCAGAAAACCCTCCCATTCTTCATCGACGAGAGACCTTTGTAACTCCCGATCACCCGCAAGTGGATTACTTTTCCGCGTTCACCATTGAAGGCGAAGCTATTGGCTTGTACGAAAACACACGTACGATTGGCTTCAAGAACAACTGGTTGAAGCTGATAAAGAAAAAAGGGTATTTTTTGAACGACGAAAATCACCTCCTTCCACTCCCTGAACAAAAAATAACAAATGTTAATAACCCAAATTTCAATGGAGAAATCGAGCGCCACAAAACAGCGATATCAAGAGATAAGCTATCAACGCCTATGTTTCTATTGGCGAAACGCGGCTTCCTGAACGGCAAATACTCGGTACTGGACTACGGTTGCGGTCGTGGCGACGACATCAGAGAACTTGAAGCCCACGACATCGAATGCATAGGGTGGGACCCAGTACATTGCCCCGAAACTGACCTCGAAAACTGCGATATTGTTAACCTTGGCTTTGTTATCAATGTTATCGAAGATAAGGAAGAAAGGTGCGAAACACTTCTACGTGCCTATAGCCATTGCGACAAACTCACACTCGTTTCCGCAATGCTTGGGAATGAAAGAGTATTCGACCGATTTAAACCCTACAAAGACGGCGTATTAACCAAACGCAACACATTCCAAAAGTACTATATGCAAGGCGAGCTACAGCAATTTATTGAAACCACACTTTGTCAGGATGCGATCCCTCTCGGGCCAGGCGTATTTGTCGTTTTCAAAGACAAAATTGAAGAACAACAATATCTGTTAAGACGACAACGCACACGCCACGACTGGAGACAGAAAAGCAGCCCGAAGCCACGACCCACTTCGCAGAAGAAGAGCAAGGACATTTACTCAACCAACAAACTCCTGCTAGATGACTTTTGGTACACATGCTTAGAACTCGGCAGAGTCCCCGAAAATGAAGAGTTTGAACTATCTGAACAGATACGGCACATCTGCGGGTCTCACAACAAAGCCTTTGACATCTGCACGCGTTTTTATGAAATCAAGAGTTTTGAACAAGCCCAGCAAGAACGTTATGACGATCTATTGGTCTATTTTGCACTCAGTTACTTCAAAAAGCGGGATAGCTACATTCGCATGCCAGTATCTCTTCAACGTGATATAAAAATACATTTTGGGAAGTATTCAACTGCACGAGAACTAGGCCAGAACCTACTGTTTAGCATGAGTGATGTGAATGTAATATATGATGCCTGTGTTCGAGCGCACGATGAGCTTCCTGCCAGTGTGCTAAACGGGCAGCATGACCTCATTTTCCACAAGCAATTCTTGAATCAATGCCCCGTTGAACTGCGAGTTTACATCGGATGTGCCTTGCAAATTTACGGAGAACTGGATGATGTGAGCCTAATTAAGGCTCACATACAAAGTGGCAAGGTAACGTTACAGGTTTACGATGATTGGGGTAAAAAAACGCCCCTTTTGAAGGAGCGTATAAAAATAAAAATGAGAGATCAAGATATTGATTTTTTTGATTACTACGGCGAATACAAACCACTAGCTTTCGAGAATAAAGATCACTATCTAGAATGACAGTACGACTTGATCTTACCCACGAAAAGTGAACACCGTTTTCTAACTATTTTGCTCAAACGCATCGGGGCTTACGTCGCCCAACGCAGAGTGTTTCCTTGCGCGGTTATAAAACATTTCGATGTATTCGAAGATACTTGATTTTGCCTCCTCAATCGAGCGATATTCCTGTACATACACGCACTCCACTTTCAGTCGACCATAGATAGATTCCATCGGCGCATTGTCCCAGCAATTACCTTTGCGGCTCATACTGATCTGACCACCGTGACGGCGAATTAGATCCTGATATTCTGTCGCGCGATACTGCACGCCTCGATCAGAATGCAGGATAAAACCCGGTTGAATAGGACGGCGCTGTAGCGCAATCGTTAACGACATTTTCACCAGTTCCACGGTCATCTGGGTATCCAAGGCCCAGCTAACGATCTTGCGCGAGAGATCCATCACAGTACTATGGCAAAGCCAACGATTCTTCACCCAAATACAGGTGATATCACTCGTCCATTTTGGGTTAGGCCTTTCAGCATCAAAGTTCCACTTGAGCAGATTATCATCGACATTGTTCATCGCCAAGCTAGAGCTACCATAGCGGAATGCCTTGCCATTTCGAGCTTTAATCCGGGCTTTTTGCATCAACTTAGCGACATAATTCAGCGAACACGCAATGCCCATATCATTCAGCTCCGCCGCAATTCGAGGTGCACCGTAACGTTGCTTAAAGGTATCATAAACCGCCCTAATAGCGCCGGAGATACAGCTATCACGCTTGTCTCGCTTCGGGGGCTAGCCGTCGTTCCACTTCTTAAAGCCGCTACGCGAAACACCACACGCATCACACATCATGCTCTTGGGGTACTGACCCAGGAACTGGTCTATTAAGGCGTATTTCACTGTTGGTGGGTAACACGGGACTATAACGCTCCCCTTGGTGACAACATTAATAAAAGATACTATTGCCAACCCAAGGAAGGAGAAGGCATCATATTCAATACAAGAAACACCTCAGGTGCCATAGCTCGCTAGCTATTCTACATAACTCTTACGCATCATAAGAAAAGACCAGTTATTGTTCATATGGAAAGATTAAAAGAATTACTTGCACCGCTAGCAAGACATTCAGCACAAGCGGTAAGCACTCTCAAAAACTCCCCCAATGATACGATCAAACAATACCTCTATATTCAAACCAGGATAGAACAAGACTTCCTTGAAGCCATAAATAGCTGCGACTCGACGAAAAGCATAATATTTCTGTGTGGGTCAAGTGGAGATGGTAAATCTGAAATTCTAGTTCAATCTTATGATAATTATCACAACCATTTCATCTTTCATCTGGATGCTACTCATAGTTTTCAACCCGATTTAAGTGCAATTCAGACACTAGACAGACAGTTTTCCACCCACAAGTCTGAGGGCAAACCGATCATTGTTGGCATCAATATTGGCATGCTTGGAAACTATGCCGAAGAAGGGGCTGAAGAGCATCAGGATATTATTCAGTCCATAAAGATCTTTCTGAAGGGAAGCAAGAAGGGTCTGCCAGCACACCACATCTTCCTGAACTTTGAAGACTACCCCAAATTCAAACCTAAAGAAGAAAGGGTTACTGCTGACTTTATCGAGAAACTACTGGTTAAGTTAACTAAAACTACTAACGACAATGCATTCTATCAAGCTTGGCTCAAAGAGAAGGACCAGTATGCTCAAATGCTCCACGCCAACTATGAAATACTTCAAATGCCAGAGGTACAGAAGGTAATAATCGAGAACCTTTTAAAAGTTCACCTTAAGTATGATCAGTTCCTCACAGCTCGAACACTGCTCGATTTTATTTATTCAGCCCTGACCGGCCCCGGTTATCTGTTCGATAATATCTTTACCAATACAGCGACTGAACTGGCCTGTGCTCTGGCTCACTTTGATCCATGCACCATTCGTTCAAAAGATATCGATATATTCCTTATCCAACAATCTATGGAGGTTAAGGACGAAAAATTTGATAAGTTCAAGGAGGATATTCACCATCTTGTCAATGAAGACAATATGGAAGCAGGTTCATGGATACGCTGCTTCTATCTGCTTCAGAATAAATCTATTGGTAATAATTACCACCAGCAGTTCAAATCCAGCTTTACTCAGGAGCTGTATCAAAAATACGTAGAAATCTGGCGAATTCACGACCAATTTGATGGCAAGGACAAACATCACAGGGATACTCTGCGAGAGTTTTATCAGAAAGAATTGCTAGAAGCCATTTTCCGGTTTGCTAACCGTCTTGCGCCGGAACTTGGACAAAAACAGTGGTATCTAGCCGACTACAACGGTTACTGCCTGTCTACCCGTGCCGTTATCAAAGATAACCTGAAATCATTGCCTGACAACCGCTCCAAGCGGCTTGGATATTTTAATGCCATGTTGATGCTCAATAGCAAACCTCTGGAGCAGCCACTACAAATCAGTGCCAACTTCCTGGAGCTGGTTATGAAGATCAACAGTGGCTACCGCCCGAATAAACACGATAAAAACAATATCGTGATTCTTGAAGAGTTTATCGATCAGGTAACCGCCCTACTTAGAAACAGCGACAAACTCAAAATCCATACCTCAGAGCAACAATGGGTTTTGAGCAACGATGAAGATTATGACGAAATCACTGTAGAGGAGGAGGAATATTGATGAGTATTATTAGCCGTTTAGTAGCCCTCGGCGCGGTAGAACAGGACAAGATTGGCGATAATAATCTGAGCAACTACCTGCCCATCCGCAGTAAAAAGAATGCCCTGAATTACGACACTGTAGCCGGTAATGTTCTTGGGCTGTTAATTGGCAAGGAACTGCGCAACTTCAATCAGGTAGAGTTTGAGGAATCCTGCCTTGATGAACTGTCCAGCAAGCTTTCTGATACCGAGTTTCTGGAACACTTCAAAAATATTTACTTCCAAAATAATGCACTTTTAAAAGTATCCCCTGAATTTTTACTACTGGGTCGCCAGGGAAGTGAATCCAAAGCCAGCGGGCATCTCAGCGAAATTTTTCGAAATTTCCTGGCTCAACAAGATCATCGTTGCGAGATCAAATCCAAAGCCAATTTCATCGAGAAAATATTCTGGGAAAAGATGCAGAGGTACCTGAAACCGGTCGAAAAGAGATCTTCAAATGTTGAGCCTTACCTGCCTTATGTTGCTGACCTATTCGCCAAGGACATTCAATTTCTTAGTAGCAAGTCCGAGTACTTGTTAAGCAATCTGGAAGGTTTTCTGGAGCTTTACAACTTTATCTACTGCTCTCAGCTGGCGTTAAACATCAAGAACTTTAAGTTTGACGTTCCCCAAAAACGCCCGCTGTACTTTATTCTGGATACAGAGAAAGCCAGCAAAGAACGTACACACATTCAAGATGACGGCTACCAGCACCTTCTCTCATCATTTAACACTGTTTTTCCTACCTTATCGATGCTGGAAATCATTAACAAAGCAGAGAAAGAAGGAAAAGTGGTTCCTTTGTGGCAATACATACAAGCTTTAGAATCAGATGTTGCATCTTCTGATGATGTGACTGAAGCTATTCGAAACTTTGCCAGCAATTTTCAAGAAAAAAGAAAAATACAACCTCGCGATGAAGCTGAATTGACACCGATAAGCCAGCTTAGTCGCCTGTTCCAGTATGCGCTCGACCAATTTGAAGAGAAACGCTACGATGCAGACTCAACCAGACATGAAATTAGGAATAATTACCAGAAAGAATTTGTTAAACATATAGCCAAAAGCTTCATACAAAATCGTAAGCGAGCGGGCATCGTACTTGTTCTTAATCAAGACAATTTAATGCTTTTAACAAATATTGCCATTGGCGATAACCGTCAACTGCGTTTCCAGGAGCTGCTTCAGGAATTCCGCCAGCGCGGCGTGTACTTTGATAAACAATCCGAACAAGCTCTGGTCGCTTTCTATGAGCGCGCGGGCAATGTAGACCGTATGAGTGATAGTGGAGATGCCGTCTATGTACGCAGTACAATTTGAACATTTTGCTGTAGAGCGGATTAAAGGGTGGCTCGACCAGAACGTACAGGCCGGTGAGAAGTACCAGCTTCGCTCTACCAACCTGAATAATACCCAGCGGTTATACGACGAAATCTGCAAATGCACCCAGTCATTCTTATACGATGGCACAGAGCTTCACTATTTTCGGGTGAATGGGATAAAGGTTATTTTTGCCGCGCACTTTGATGAGCAGGAAGCATCCGATCAGTATTTCAATGAATACTACATTTCTCACCTGAGAGATTGCGTATCCTCAAAATTCGGAGACTTTAAAAATACGGCACTGGTTTTCATTCATAACAGTGCGCTGGATACTCTGGTCAAAAACGCCATAGACCTGGCTCATGGGGATATGCCCTGGTCTGCTCATAGCATTGAGAAGCAATTGGAAGCACTGATTAACGGCCAGCCACAGAATAATGCGGTTCTGAGTCACCTTCTAAAGATTAAAGCGGAACAGCTGAAAGAAGATGGCGGCAGTATGTTTGGCTTTGTTCAGCTCTATGCAGCAATGACTTCCGGTGGGGCCCCAGATCTGACAGAACTGGGCTTTCTCCCCGATAAAGGTCTTTGGGAGCTGAGTAAACCGGCTCAAATCGAAAACCGTCTGAAGGACAATAAAGAGTTCCACGACAAGCTAGAACGAACCCTGCAAAACCACCCGGAAGAAATCCACGACCGGATTCCAGAACTGGGCGAAGAGTTTATTAAGAATAACTTTTCTGATACATCCACTGACGAATGGCGTACCCAGCTGGATATGGGAGATGTGATTACGGAGCGACAAAAGCAGAAAGAAAACATCGTCAGCTTTGCCTCCGTCAGCTCTGAAAATGCCAAGCTTACAGGCCCTCGTACTAAATCCGAAAAAGGTGCGGGCAAGCGGGAAAACCATATCATTCTGGAAGTACCCAAAAGCAGCGAAACCTTTGATTTGCGTCTGACGTTTTTTGGTACCGACCTGAAAAAAGAACAGCTACGGCTGAACAAAAAAAATGATCCCCGATGGCTAAAAAACAGCATTATCAAGGTGACCGGTTCTGTTCAACGCCATGTAACAGTCAATGCACCTTTTGATGGCTCCCCTACCTTCTTCACCCTGAAGGTAAAACGAACCAACAACAATGAGTGCTTCACATTCCAGGTTTTGGTACTAGAAGAAGGTGATTTTCACCTGCCGGCCATTGAAAATAGATTTCTGGTTAGGCCCAACCAGAATGGTCTGATCCTGCAAACCGAAGATATGAGCCTGGAGCTGGCAGAACAAGCGAGTTCAGAGTTTATTCTGTCTGAAAATGATGAAGTGGTTGATGCTAGCACTTACAGCACGCTGAATTACCAGCAGGTTTACGAAGAGTCAGAAGTCGTCTCCTTTAATGTTGAGAACAACGGGCATTTGATGAAATTCACCATTGAGGCGGAGGCCAGCCCGGTAACCCTGACATTGCCAATCCTGATGGACTCCGACCGTTTCAATGATCTGTTCAAAGATGATCGCTATGGGCAGTTTATCAACGCCAAGGGCAAGGTCGTTATCGACCACAAGGAATCCAAGGTTCCAGGTATTCGCCTGCCCCTATTGCGGCGGGAAGAAGAGTTTCTGACTGAGGGGCTGATCTCTATCGGTTCTGATGCCATTAAAGCAGAGCAGCTGGAATCCATTGATTCTGACTTATATGCCGCCTGGACAGCACTTTCCGACTATCTGAAAGAAAGAAAATCTCTACTCTCCCTGGAATTCTGGGGAGAGACACTGAGAGAGCTGGTTAGAAACTATGTGCAAACATCGCTGAACTATCTCAATGCCATTCCGATGGAAAGCACCCTGAACGATGAAAACCGCATTTTTCTGGCGATGGGTATGGCAGAGTTCGAAGGTAAAAAATACCTTTCTCCTTACCACCCATTAATCCTGAGTTATTACCTGCAACTGGTGGATGAGATTCAGGCTGACAGCCAGCATAAATCTTTCCGTAATCTGCCTCCGGTGACTATGGAAAGATTGAACCCGAAAGGTCTGCTTCCCTATGTTTACAGCAAAGGGAACCAGTTCAGCTATACCCAGAAGGTAAAGGAAAATCCGCTCTGGCTGGAAATCGTTCCGCAGCAAGAAACCAGTTACAGCTATGTAAGCACTCTGGTAAAGGAGAAGTCTGAAGAGTTTATCGAGACCTTCAGTGAGCTGTTCAAGCAGGTGGATGATGCACCACTGATTATCAACTCCGTAAACAATGGCGATAACCGTGAAGTGTTTATGGGACTGCTGGCCTATTTCAAAAAAAATCTCGCTGAATGCCATCCGGTTCATGTCAATCTGTATGACGAGCAGTTCTGTGAAACAGAGTTTGATATCTTCGCGGAGATGAGTTATCACGAGGAGATCAAGCAGCGATATTCCCTGGATAAAGGCTCTGCTCGGGAACAGTCGGAATATATTACCGACCTGCTCCGCACAAAACTGTCGTTTTCAAAGTTCAAACACAAAGATGTGACAGAGCAAAACTATGCTCATTTAAGCTTTTTCAAAAACAACCAGAAGGTGACCACCTTTGAAAGCGATATCGATAAGTTTGTTTCGGGTATCGCCTGCCATGGTCTACTGAGTGGTGAAGCCTCTGTCTCTGAGAACAAAACCTTCCAGACTGCTTATGGCCTTAACAAAATCAATACCAAAGGTCAGCAACATCTGGAAATGTCCCGTCTTTATGGTCGTTTGTTAAAGCCTTGCGTAGAACCTAATCAGCAATACCATGCCCACTCTTCTATCGGCATTGCGGTCAGCGATTCTTTTAAGGAACAACTCGAACGCTCCTACGATAGCTCCATCTGGACAACAATTATTGACCCAAAAGTGACTCTGGACTTTTTCCAGCAGGAACAAGATCTGATTTTGATTCACTACTCCGATCAATACACCAACTCAGCAGGCTACGACGCCATTACCGTTACCCGCCAGTCTGACCTGTATAAGAAAATGCTGAGTCAGCAGGGCGATCAGCTGATTGAAGAGTTTAATGCCTTCAATGGTGAGTGGCTGCTTAAGATGGTCACTGATCCGGAAAAAGAGAAGAAAGGCAAACTGGGTATTGTTGCCAGCTGGAAGCTGGTGAGTGCCATGCTGTCGCAGTCTGATATTACCTGGATTCCAATTTCTATTGCTGAAATGGTCAGGGTCTCCGGCAATATCGGCCTGAAGATGGATAAGCATGATTTCGCTGTTTTCCATAATAAAGATGGCTATAGCGGCAAGATGTCTGACGATATTCTGTTTGCTGGCTTTAAAGATAATAAGCTTTTCCTTCTACCTGTTGAGGTAAAAGCTGGTGAACACGGCAGCACCTCTCTGGAAAAAGCCAGAGAGCAGGCTGAAAAACTACGGGCTTACTTGGTTGAACGTATTCTGGGGCCAAAAACTCTGGAAGGTCGTATCTACCGCAGCCTGTTTATCCGCCAGGTGCTGATGCAGATTGAAAAATATCAGCTCTATGAAGTGTTTGAAGCTGATTATTTTCAGACATTCCTGAATGAACGAGAGCAGTGGTTGACGGGTGACTACGATCTGGGAATCATTGAAGACTTCCCTGAAAAGATGGTAATGGCGCATCTGACCAGCCCAGCCACCATTCATACCATGGAAACCTTCGAAGATGGCTTGTTGCAGCTGGAGATTCCGGACTATCAGGATCATTTGATCAGCACACCCTATCAGAAACTATTGCCCTGGGTGCTGGAGGATAATGTTCTTGGTATTTCTGAACAGTGGCTCCTCGGGCAAAACGCCAAGGTCTCCCCCATTCCTGCAGCTAAAACAGATGACTCTGTAACGACCACCGAGCCAGACGAAGATGCTGAAACTATACCGGTAGAGCGGACCAAGACGACCGGAACTGAAAGCAAATCAGCAACCGTAGTCACCCCAGCAACGGAAACAGAATCTGGTAGAGTTCTGTTTGGCTGGGAGGAAATGACTCATCAACCCGTCTACTGGGAATTTAACCATGAGAAAATGCCAAACCGTCACCTGCTGATCTTTGGTCGTTCTGGTCAGGGTAAAACGTACTGCATTCAGGGTATTCTTCAGGAACTGGCAAAAGCCCAGTGCAACTCTATGGTGGTGGATTACACCAATGGCTTCCTGCCGGATCATCTTGAACCAGAGTTTCAGGCTGCGGTTAATCCGAAAACCCTCCTGGTGGCACACTCTCCACTGGCGATAAATCCATTCAGAAAGCAAAAGCAGCTGATTGCTGGTATTGAACTGGCAGATCAACCTCATGTTGTAGCAGGACGAGTCGCTTCAGTATTCAACTCCGTATACTCCACCATAGGTGAACAACAACTGGCAACGTTGAACAATGTAATTGAAAGCGGTGTTCAATGCTTTGGTGAAGACTATACCTTCCAGCAGTTGCTGACTCATCTGGCCGAGGAAAGCAAAGTCGGTGAAGCACTGGCAAACAAACTCTCCACCATGGTGAAAAGCAACCTGTTTGATACCAGAGCTGAAGGCGGCTGGGATGCCATTTATAACAGCACAGACTGTCATTCCCATATGATCCAGCTTGCTAGTATTCCAACCGATGTTCAGCGAATGGCTACAGAATTTATTCTCTGGGATTTGTATGCTCATGCTTGCAGCACAGGCAACAAGCATAAACCCCTGCCAGTCGTTCTGGACGAGGTGCAGAACCTGGATCATCGACTGGACAGCCCTCTTGCAAAAATGCTCACTGAAGGCCGGAAATATGGTCTGTCACTGATTCTGGCAACCCAGACTCTCAGCAACCTCGCCAAAGAAGAGCAGGATCGTTTATTCCAGGCCGCTCATAAGCTGTTCTTTGCTCCTGCGGAAACTGAGATTAAGAAATATGCTGAAATTTTGGAAGTGACTGTTCAAGGGTCTAAAAAGCTGCATTGGAATGAACAGTTGAGTAAGCTTAAGAAAGGGCAATGTTTGTCTGTTGGGCAGCACCTTAACCATTACGGAGAGTTAGAACTTAGCGTGAAGAAAATCAATATTAGTAGCTTGGGAGAGCGTTAAAGGAAAGCAATGGAGCTGAATTTAAATGTATGGAAGCGTGGCAGCCAAAGAGCGGTCCATAAACCACTCTTGTTATTATATGCACTGTCACAGTATCAAAAAGGTCATGATCGTTTTTTCTCTTACTCTGAAATTGATGAACCGCTTAAAGATCTTCTGATTGAGTTCGGACCATATCGAAAGTCTCATCATCCCGAATATCCATTTTGGCGATTGCAAAATGACGGATTTTGGGAGTTAAAGAATCATGAAAAAGCTCAGCCTCGTTCCAGTAACTCAGATGCTAAAAAAACAGAATTATTGAAACACAATGTTATGGGAGGCTTCACAGAAAGTGCGTTTATTGAAATCACTCAAAATGAAAATAAGCTGGCCGAGGCAATTGGCTACTTACTGAGTGAATTTTTCCCAATTACTCTCCATGAAGATATTGTTGAGTTACTGGGAATTACCAACTATTTCGAACTGCCAAATAAAAGAGATCCAAATTTTCGGCACCTTGTACTGACAGCTTATGGCTACACATGTGCAGTTTGTGGTTTTGACTGCAGAATAGGCCATACATCTATAGGCCTAGAAGCGGCCCACATAAAATGGCACCAAGAAAACGGGCCATCCAACGTTGATAATGGTATTTCGATGTGTGCATTACACCACAGAGCTTTTGACAGAGGTGTGTTTACAATTGATACTGATTTACGTGTAGTTATTAGCATCGAAGCTTACGGAGGAAGAGTATTCGAAAGCCTATTTCATGACTATTCCGGCAAAGAAATTAAAGCTCCACGGTCACCTCATAACGCTCCTAACCCAAAATACCTAGAGTGGCATCGACGTAATGTATTTCAGTCGAAACATGACTAAAAAACACTCTTTCAATTTTTCGGTTACTCGCTTTGTAAGTAGTAATGAGATGAAAGCTCGAAGGAGCTACTCTCCACACCTCTAACCGAACATATTCCGAATGGATGCATTTTATTTCGGTCAAGACTCAACCTGGCTCTTCACCACCACAATTGTCCTCACTCAAAGGCTTCAGACTATTTCATGAGATAACTTTAACCCAGCCTGGTGCTGGGCATTACTCCAACAAAACGCATAGCCCCTCACACGTGGAAGTTATTTTTAACTTCCACTACAATACACTCCTTCCATTTGACTTCCAAACAGCCGGTGACATATTGATGGACAATGCCTTTTCCAACACTTTTCCCGCCGTACGAGGCATTCAAGCCGGGAGGCCTTGTTACATTGCAATGTGCCCCATGAGAATTATCCCAAAGCTATTTGTGTTCAATGAAGACGAGGTGCCGCCAGAGCTCAGGTCACAGAGAACAATCAATCAGAGCCGCATACCAGAAATTACTTCTTATCTTGTTGAAAACTCGAAAGACTACACTCTATCGTCCTTAACAGCATCCGTAAACAGTATGGTGCGCTTTGAGCCATTAACGGATACTGGGCCAGGCCAGAATATGGGCACTCTTTCGATCCCCATGGACGCTCAAATATTAATCAATGACGGCCAGCATCGAAGAGCAGCCATAGAAGAAGCTATTGCAGAAAATCCTGAGCTCGGTCATGACAGCATTTCGGTTCTGTTCTTTATTGATGAAGGCCTAGAACGTAGTCAACAAATGTTCGCAGACCTCAATAAACATGCCGTACGACCTAGCGATTCGATAAGCACACTTTACGATCATCGTGATCAGATTTCTGATCTGGCACGCCATACTCAGCAAAATGTTCCTGCATTCAGCAGATTAACTGAGCTTGAGAAGTCGAGTATATCTAACCGCAGCATCAAACTCTTTACCCTGAGCAGCATTAAGAATGCGAATAAAGCTCTCTTACGGAAGAACAATAAATCTAGCGTTACCGACGAAGAAAAGGCCATTTGCGTCAGTTACTGGAGCGCCGTCACACAGAACATGGCTGATTGGAAATCTGCATTGGAGAGAAAAGTCTCTAGTTCTGAGCTTCGAGAACAACAGATACATGCGCACGCGGTTGTTCTTCAAGCTCTAGGGAACATTGGAGCAGATTTGTTGAGCCAAAAGCCAGACTGGGAGCTAGTTTTGAAACATCTTGATAGTATCGACTGGTCAAGAGCGAACCCTGAATGGGAAGGTCGAGCCTTAGTAAACGGCAGAATCAGCAAGGCACGGAGCAATGTAATATTGACTGGGAATCTAGTGAAGCACAAGCTGGGGCTATGCCTCAATGCAGCAGAACAAACCGAAGAAGATAAATTCATATCATGACTGAAGAACAGTTTTTATATCCAACCCACACCTCCTTTATCTCCGATGCTGTGATCGCAGGTAGACCAGTTAAAGACTTGATCACAGAGATCCAAGCTATCTATGCCTCAGACGACAGGCCTTGGATAATTGGATTCAGCGGAGGGAAAGATTCAACCTGTGTTTTATCTCTTATTTTCTTCGCGCTACAGAGTCTTCCAGAAGATGAGAGAAACAAGCCAATTTATGTTGTTTCTTCAGATACTCTTGTAGAAACTCCCGTCGTTGTCGACATGATTCACCATATGCTCGAATTAATTAACGACAAAGCACAATCACTTGATATTCCCATTACAGCTCACCCTGTTCACCCTCTTCAAGATCAGACATTTTGGGTAAACCTTCTTGGACGCGGCTACCCAGCGCCAAGACAGTCATTTCGTTGGTGTACGGAGAGAATGAAGATCGATCCTGTTAGTAGCTTCATCACTCAGAAAGCTAATCAATTCGGAGAAGTTATAGTCGCCCTAGGCTCAAGATCTCAAGAAAGTGCCTCGAGAGCTCAAGTTATTGCGAAACATAAAATTGATGGTTCCTCTTTAAGCCGCCATACATCATTGCCAAATGCTTACACGTATATGCCCATTGAAGACTGGAGCGCTGATGACGTTTGGGAATATCTGATGAGCGCCCCAACACCATGGGGAGGTAGTAACCGCATGTTACTAGAGCTCTATAAAGGTTCAAACCAAGGAGAGTGCCCATTAGTTATTGATACCAGCACACCTTCCTGTGGAAATTCCCGTTTTGGCTGCTGGACATGCACTGTTGTTAATGAAGATAAAGCACTGCATAGCTTGATCAACAACGGCGAGGAATGGATGGCCCCACTACTCGAATTCCGTAACGCACTATATGAATCAACAAGACCCGAACTCAAGACAGAGTACAGAAACTACAAACGCCGTACCGGAAAAGTCTCTTACATGAACAATAAGGAGATTACCGAAGACACCGAACAGGAGAAAAAACACATTCCTGGCCCCTACTGGATGGATGTCCGGAAAAAATGGCTTAAAGATTTACTTGAAATTGAGCACGGTATGCGCAGCGATGGACATGCAATCACTCTGGTTCAGCGATACGAATTGCATGAAATTCGCCAACAGTGGTTACGAGATCCAAATGAACCAGACTGGCATGATTCATTACCTAAGCTATTCCATGAAATCTACCCCAACGAACAAATCCAGTGGATTGAAAATGACGCAGGTGCATTTACCCAGCCTGATGCAGAGCTGCTTGCATCGTTGAGTAACAAGCACGGTGCACCTGCTGAGCTTTTAATGAAGCTTATAGAAGCGGAAGTTGAAGTTGGAACACTCGGGAACAGACGAGGCATCATGAACAAACTCAAGAGTATATTGAACCAAGATTGGGATAACCTGGAAACAATCAACGAAAGAAACGCCCAACAAGAAAGACACAATAGCTGGAAGGATAAATTGACTGAGCTACAACAACAATACGATATGGTTAGTTCAAAATGATTATTGAGCATTTAAGTGTTACAGATTTTCGTGTTTTTCGTGGTAAGCACGACTTCAATCTGCGGCCAAGGATCAAATACGGCAAGCAACGCCCTATCGTTCTATTTGGTGGTTTAAATGGTGCAGGTAAAACAACAACGCTAACAGCCATACGGTTAGCTTTGTATGGGCGTCAATCTTTAGGTCATGGAACCACTAAAAAAGCTTATGAAGAGTTCCTTAGAAACTCCATTCACAGAAGCACAACCACCCCTCTTACTCCGAGCTCAGCGGCGATTTCGTTATCTTTCACCTATGCAACCCTTGGCGTGGAAAAGCGCTACACCATTGACAGAGAATGGTACCTAAAGAATGATCTGATTGTTGAAAAACTATCCATCCTAGACGGTGAAAGTGCCTTATCAGAACTAAGTGCCGATCAATGCCAAGCATTTCTGAACGAGTTAATTCCCATTGGTGTCTCGGACCTATTTTTCTTTGATGGTGAGAAGATCGCAGAATTAGCAGAAGATACAGGAGGGGCGGCTCTTGGCGATGCGATAAAGAAACTTTTAGGCTTAAACGTGATAGAAACATTATCAGCGGATCTCAGTCTTCTTTCCAGGAACCAGTTGAAGCAATTTTCGAGCAAAGCAATCCAAGAACAAATATGCACGCTAGAAGAAAAGCTCTCCCAACATGAAATGGCAGCGAAAGAGTTTCTATACGGATATGAGTCCGCAAAAGCCGATGTTTTAGAATTACAGGCTAACGCGGACAAGATAGAACACGAGCTTAGCAGCAAGGGAGGGGCTTGGGCCGCAACTCGTGAAGAAGAACTTGTTAAGCAGTCGACGTTAAACAGCGAAAAGACTGTTCTCGAGAACCAAATTCGAGAAATACTTGGTTCAGAGTATCCGATAGCACTTGCACGTAATTTTTGTAGGTACACTCAGAAATTGCTTAATGATGAAAAGTCGCTAAAAAATCATCGTTCTCTTGCCCTAGCAGTATCAAAGGAATTGGAAGAGCTTGGTATTGCCTTTGAACAATCACTTCCAACCAACGAAGCTAAGCTCGCACGAAAAATTCTCAATGATAAACAACTGAAATACTCTTTTTCAGATGATGACGAAGAGATTGTACACGATATTTCGGATACCGATTTTGCTAGATTTAATTCCACAGTTGATAGCGCACTAGAATCCAAAGCTAGCCAGCTAGAACTACTCTCTGAGCGCCTAGAAGAAGTACAAATTGAGCTCGACAATGCTGGCAAAAATATCGCAAGGGCACCAGAGCAAGATCATATCAAGCCCTATCTAGATACAATTAATCATATTCGTTCGAAACTTGTCGAAGCGACAGATATTCGAGCAAAAACTCTAGAAGCATATAAACGCGAACTAAGAGATGCTATAGACACAACACGCAAATTAGACAAACTGGCTCAAGAGAAAAAGGCGACAGAGAACGCTGGACAAAGCCTTTCCTTAGCAAGCTCAGCCCAAAAGATGCTGAAAGAATTTTCGATAGAAACGGCAAAGCGCAAGGTCAATGACTTAGAATTAGAGTTTGTCAGATCATTCAAACGACTTGCTCGCAAAGATGACGCAGATCTAAGAGCAAGAATCAGCAGCAAAGATTTCAGCGTTACGCTGATAGATCAAACCGGCGTAGAAGTGAATAAGGACGATCTGTCTGCAGGAGAAAAACAAATCTACGCGATCGCTATACTCGAAGCTCTAGCAAAAACATCTGGGAGACATCTCCCAATCATTATCGATACACCATTAGGCCGGTTAGATTCTGTCCATCGAAAAAAGCTAATCTCTAACTACTTTCCGAGCGCAAGTCATCAAGTCATCATCCTCTCAACAGATACTGAAGTTGATGAGTCCTTCTATGAAGAGCTTTCGAAGAGCGTATCTCACGCTTATAGGTTGGATTACGATAGTAATACAGCAAGCACGTTTGCAAATGAAGGCTATTTTTGGCGAAAAAACGCTGTGGAGATTGTTTAACCATGCTACCTAATCGAATAGCCATATCCCAAAAGGCCACTGACAAACTACGTTATATTAAATCTAAAACTGGCTTAACGCCTAATGTACTAGCTCGTATTGCAATCATGCTTACTATACGTGAAGGTAACAAGCTCGATAACGCAGGCGTTAACGACCTTGACGGCCAGGTTCTTAGCCGCGATGTATTATTTGGTGACCACCAAAATTCGTATTCTATTCTTATCAAACAATATACGACAGATAATCGAATCGAAACACCTATTGCTGAAACTGTTGCTGCTATGATCGAAGTGGGTGTTTTTAAGATGGGGCATGTAAAGAGCTTGGTCGACCTTACAAAACTCTAGATTCGCCTTCAATCCCATAGGTGATCGTAAATGTGGAAATTGTTATTAAATTAATCATATTATTTATTTGACTATCAACATAGTTTATTAAAAGATAATGCCATTACCTACCCCTTGTCTGTCGGGTCACGAGCCAAATCTTTTCAAGATTGGTGGGTCGGGTAATCATCGTATTAACGAACGACCCCATATACATACCGTATGCATAACAGCGTTATGCGCCCTACTCAGGCGATTCATACAGGTACGTTTATGCCCAATAGATCGAGTAAAAGGAATAAAACATGTCAAATATTGACCGCAACCATCGTGCAGTGCAGTACAACTCAATCCGAATAACCCTCTGTACTACCGATCACGTGGGGCTAGCCCAAAATCAGCTAAGCACCTAGCTCTCACCTCTCATAAAAGCACGCCAAAAAATTCTCGACCTACAAAGTAGGCCGTTTAATAGCACCCTATATATTGGAGTTTACCTGCCACTGTTTTTCTGTGGCGGGTACTAATCTATGAAAAAACGAATTTTAGTTACAGGTTCCGAAGGGCTTATCGGAAAAGCACTTTGCCCAGCACTTGTTGATTTCGGCTTTGATATTTTGCCTTTTGACATCAAATCAGGACTTGATATTTGCAACGAATCCTCACTAACAAAACCCATTAGTAAATGTGACGGCATCATTCATTTAGCCGCTGTTTCTCGCGTAGTGTGGGCAGAAAATGACCCTGAACTTTGCTGGAAAACTAACGCAATCGCCAGCCAAATGCTCATCGATTTAGCAACGAAACAAGAACGCAGCCCGTGGGTTTTGGTCGCTAGCAGCCGTGAAGTTTATGGGCAACCCACATCATTGCCAACACCGGATGATGCACCTAGAAAACCGATAAACATCTATGGCGAATCTAAAGTTGCGATGGAAGATGCAGCACTCGCTGCACGCGACAAAGGCGCATTAACAGCAATCGTTCGTCTAGCGAACGTGTATGGCACAACGGATGATCATGATGATCGCGTTTTACCTGCTTTCTGCCGAGCGGCTGTCGAAGGCAAGCCCTTGCGTATTGACGGTGGCACGAACACTTTTGATTTCACTCACATCTCTGACACTGTAACTGGCCTATTAGCGGTGATTGAAAAGTTGGAAGCCGCCATTACGAATTTGCCGCCCCTTCACTTGTTACCGGGTATTCCCACCACACTGAAACAAGCTGCAGATTTTGCAATAGCGGCTGCCAATTCACCTTCTAACATTATTGAAGCCTCGCCGCGTACCTATGATGTAGGGCGATTCTACGGCGAGCCTCTACATGCTAAAAATCTACTGAATTGGGAAGCCAAAGTTACACCAGAAGCGGGCATTCGAGTGTTAGTTGAAGCGTTTCAACGCGAATTAAAAGGAGTAAACGCATGAAGATTCTCAAAGTGATCCACGGTTACCCGATGTTGTATAACGCAGGTTCTGAGGTCTATTCTCAAACGATTTGCCATGGACTGGCCAAAAGCGGCCATGAGGTACATGTATTTACCCGTGAGGAAGATTCCTTCAAACCTGACGGCCATATGAGGCAAAGTTTTGATGCCGATGTACCCGAAATAACGGTACATTTGGTGAATAACCCTCGTCATCGCGACCGCTATCGTTTGCAGATCATCGATCAGCGCTTTGCTGAACTGCTTGATGACCTTCAGCCTGACGTCGTCCATATCGGCCACTTGAATCATCTTTCAACTTCCTTAGTGTTTGAAGCTAAATCCCGAAACATTCCTGTTATTTATACCCTTCACGACTATTGGCTGATGTGTCCGCGCGGGCAATTCATGCAAATGCATTCAGCTGACGATAATATGTGGGCGGCCTGTGACGGCCAAGAAAATCGTAAATGTGCCGAGAGTTGTTATGCACGTTATTTCTCTGGGGATGATAACGAACGCGAAGAAGATATTGCTTATTGGGAGAATTGGGTTGCGCGACGCATGAAACATGTTCGCGATGTAGTCGACGAGGTAGATTTATTTATATCCCCTGCAAAGTATCTCAAAGATCGCTATGAAAATGATTTTGGCCTACCGAAAGAAAAGAGTATCTACCTCGATTATGGCTTTGATCGCACTCGAATGGCGGGCCGAAAGCGCACAACCAATGAACCTATGACGTTTGGGTATATTGGTACGCATACTCCAGCCAAAGGTATTCATCAATTAATTGAGGCGTTTGGCAAACTCAAAGGCGATGCGCTATTACGCATCTGGGGCAGAGACCGAGGTCAAGACTCTCGAGCGCTAAGGGATATCGCCAATAGCCTACCCGAAGATAAACGTGCCGCGATTGAGTGGATGCCCGAATACAAAAACCAAGCTATTGCGACGGATGTTCTCAGCCAAACCGATGTTATTGTTACCCCATCAGTGTGGGTAGAAAACTCACCACTGGTTATTCATGAAGCGCAACAAGCCCGTGTACCAGTAATTACTGCTGACGCCGGCGGTATGGGCGAATATGTAAAAGAGGGGGTGAACGGCCTAACCTATCAACACAGAGATGCCAACGCGCTTGCTGAAAAAATGCAGATGTTAGTCGATGATCCCGCCCTAGCGAAAAAGCTAGGCGACCGAGGCTATATCTACAGCGATAATGGTGATATTCCTTCGATTGAGCAACACATCATTGACCTCGAAGCATGCTACCAAAAGGTGATGGCATGAAGCCTTCGGCTTTCTGGCGAATCACGCTGGATACAAACCCTGACCACTGCAATTTGAATTGCACTATGTGCGAAGATCATTCGCCGTTTTCTGCCAGTCGAAAAGAGCGCAAGGCGCAAGGCCGGCTTCGCTCAATCATGCCAAAAGGTGTATTGGAAACCATCATTCGCGAAGCACACGCCATGGGTATTCGGGAGGTTATTCCCTCAACGATGGGCGAACCGTTGCTATATCCCCATTTTGATATTTTTTTAGATTTGTGCGAAGAACTCGGGCTGTCACTCAACCTCACTACCAATGGGACGTTTCCAAGTAGCGAGAAACACCACAACGTTGAGTATTGGGCAAAACGGATCGTTCCGCTGGCCAGTGATGTGAAGATTTCATGGAATGGTGCAACCCCAGAAACACAATCACAAATTATGTTAGGCACAGATTTGGCGAACCACATAGAGAATGCCAAGCGCTTTATTGCAATAAGAGATCAACACGCTGATAAACACTATTGCAACATGACCATGCAACTTACTTTTATGCGCGACAACCTAGAAGAAATTCCTCAAATGCTCGATATGGCTATATCCATGGGTTTTGATCGTTTGAAAGGCCACCAACTATGGACACATTTCGACGAAATAAAAGATCAAAACCTTCTATCTGACATACGCCTAGCTGAGCGCTGGAATCAAATCGTTCGCCATTGCAATGACACCGTCGCCTCACATAATGCGACGGCAGATAGGCCTTTCAAACTCGATAACTTTTTTGAATTAACAACTGACAGCAATAATTCCATTCACTTAAACGGCGATTGCCCGTTTCTTGGTAAAGAAATTTGGGTTAATTCATCAGGGCGTTTTGATGTGTGTTGCGCACCAGACGAACAGCGAAAATCCCTCGGCCACTTTGGAAACATCCAAGATTCGTCGTTGAACGCAATAACCGAAAGCCCCAAATACCGCGATTTAGAAAGAAACTATCAATCTCATGACCTTTGCAAAGGCTGTAATATGCGGAGGCCTGCGTAATGCCTGATATTTTACCTAAAGCCTCCGCAGATCGCAGTCACCATATATGGCCTGATAGCACGGCGGCTTATGAAAATAGGTTTGATGAAGTTCTCTCTTTTCACCCAGTCGACAATGGCACATTCGCTGCTGTCACCAGCTCAGGTAAAGCTTGGCACATTAATATCGAGGGCAATCCAATCTATTCCCAGCGGTTCGACCGAACATTCGGGTTTTACTGCAATTACGCCGCCGTCATCCATGAGGGCCGCTGGTTCCACATTGATTACTCTGGAGAGCGCATCTACAAAGAAAACTATGTGTTTGTAGGCAACTTCCAAGAAGGCATTTGCGTCGTTTGTGATGAACAAGACCTTTATTACCATATCGATTCGCATGGTACACCGCTCTATAACGGGCGCTGGAAGTATTGTGGCGATTACCGGGAGGGAGTTGCCGTTGCTCAATCATCTAGCGGATTAAGTACTCACATTAACAAGGACGGAAGCCTCGTTCATTCATATTGGTTTTTAGACTTGGATGTGTTCCACAAGGGATTTGCGCGCGCCAAAGATCAGAATGGTTGGTTTCATATTGATTCTGAGGGTAATGCTATTTATCCCGAGCGCTATCAATCGATTGAGCCTTTTTATAACGGTTGTTCTCGTGTTGAGCTTACGAATGGTGCGCTGATAACTATTGACGAATTCGGCGAGGTAGTCAGAACCATTCGCTCAGCAACAAACGATCCATTTGCCGAGCTGTCTGCCGATATGGTTGGTTATTGGAGAACCTTTTCGATCTCAACGTTTGTTGAGCTGGGGCTACCAGACCTATTGCCATCAACTATTGATTCCATGGCATCAAAAATTACTGCTCCGCCCCCTATGATTCAGCGCCTTCTCAATGCTATGCGAGAGCTCAACATTGTTGCCTCTCACCAGGAAGTTTGGATGCTTACAGAGAAAGGCCAATACCTTTCTCGCAACCACACCAAAACACTCGCCTCTGCGGCCCTCGAATATTCCAACGAATTACTCACCCCGTGGAAGCGCTTGCCTAACGCTATCCTTGGTCAATCTGAAGAGCGCAAGATATTTGAACAAGTCGCCTCAGACCCCAGTCGATGCTTCAAACATCACCAGATGCTAAATTCGTATGCCGCGCATGATTACGAAAAAGCTACATCGCTGTTCAATATTCTCGACGGTCAAGTACTGTTCGACGCCGCCGGTGGCTTAGGCGCTTTTTCGGCTTATCTTCAAACACAATTCTCGGAAGCAAATATTGTTCTTGGAGATCTTGCCGATGTGGTAGCGCTATCCAATTACACAAACAAACTGGCTTTTGATCTTTTTGCAAAATGGCCAATCACAGCAGATCACGTGCTACTTGCACGTGTTTTGCATGACTGGCCAGATGACGATGCGGTGTTCATTCTAAAAAATGCGTTTACCGCATTGAAAGAAACCGGCCAAATACATGTCATTGAAATGCTACTCAAAGATGGAGATTCATCCGGATCACTGTGTGACTTGCACCTACTGGCAGCAACAGGTGGGCAAGAGCGAACATTGAAGCAATTCGAAAAGCTTGCGGCAGCCGCAGGGCTAACAATTCGAGACGTACAAAATACGCATGGACTAGTCAGCCTCATAACAATGGTACCCGCCAATGACTAAGAGACTCATTTTGGTACGACACGCTGAACGCCCCGATATTCCAGCCGGAGAAATAGGCAATGAGGTACCTTTAACACCAAAAGGCGTGGATGAAAGCCATGCCTTTGGGCTATCCCTTGATCAAAAGGTTATTAGCCTTAAGACAAGCCCTATTCTGCGCTGCTCGCAGACCGCCAACGAAATAGCCAATGCTAGCCGCTATGATACTTCCCAAATCGAGCATTGCTCAGATCTTGGCGACCCCGGGTATTATATTGCCGACTCTACTTTGGCATGGCGTCACTGGCAGGAAAAAGGACACGCGCGGGTTAACCAATTTTTACTGGAAGGAATAGAACAATGGGATGGATTTCACGATCTTAATGAAGCTGCGCAGCGTTTAAAGTTACGCATTACAGACACACTTTTAATGTCCGAACCTGGCGCGCATGTATGGGTGACTCACGACACCATCCTAGCAGCCTTCTCCGCTCGCGTGTTAGAGAAACCACTGACAATGGATCAATGGCCTGACTTCTTGGGGTACCTCTGTGTAGAGTTACTTGATGATCGCCATTTGAGGTTCTCATACCACCAGATCCCGTAAGGTTTCAAACAAGCAATGCGGCCTAAGCGCCGCATACAAGATCTCGCTCTTCTATCTTCGCAATTATCCAGTCATTAATCTCGCTCTCTACCCATGCCACAGCCCTGCCACCTAACGGCACTGGTTTCGGAAACTGATCTTCCGAGATATATTTGTAGATACTTGAGCGGCCAAGGCCAGTGCAGTCGATCACTTCTTTTAAACGCATTAGTCGCATGGTGTATTCCTCATTATTGGTACACAACATGAGGAACCCTGATATTTTTTTATCGAATCACCTTACCCGCGACTACTGCCAAAGCTATTCAATCCGCTGCCATAGTGCTTTGTGTGAGCCTTGGCTAAATAGCTACTGCGTTCAAACATGGCTTGATAGGCCTGATTAAACGTGGGTGATGCAGTATTTAGCTGGTAGCCCGGATTACGCGGAAAATGGACCAAATTACATGCTGATTGAAAATCTAGGCTTAAGGCGCTAGCCCAAGCTTTCTGGATTCGCATTGCAAGATTCATATTGCAACTGTCGTATCGACCAAGACAGTTATAAGCATCACTATTAAAGAACAACAGCAGATGGTAGTGATCTTGATGAGCTTGGTTTCGTTCTCGAGCCCATACATATCGCAAACGGCAACAATGAGAGCGCTTCTCTACCCTTCGGCGGTATTGTTGATCAGCATGGATCTGTGCCTTCAAGGACTGGATGAATCGAGAAACAGCCGAAGAATCCTCATAATGATCCGGAAGCCTCAAATCAACGCGCGCCACAAAGGTTCTTGGGTACTCCGCAAGTGCAAGTTGTGCGACTTGTTCTATGCGCTCAAGGTAGTTGATGATTAAACCGCCTTTTTGCTGAAGTACAGGTCGGTTGTTCCAGGTTGAACGGTTATGAAGGGATAGATTGGTATTGTTAGCTAATCGAGTGTTCATCCCGGTTTTCCTATGTTGTTTAATGACATAGGAATGAGGGGTATAACTAAAAATATATCGGCATGCTTATAAGTTAGTTAGAACATATACAATGTAAGTTATATGCTTACCAATATTAACAATAACCAACAAGTCAATGTGCATGAAGCCTAATAGGACTCTGCTTCTTCTTCGGCTTTTCGCTCTTGCATTTCATTATCAACGGCTTTCTGTGACTTGAGTGCACTTCGAAGCAGTAATGATGGATTCAGCTTTTCTTCTCTTTCGTTCTCAGATTGAACACGCGCTTTTCGCTCTGAGGCATCCCAAAGATATACAGTGAACAAGGTAGGCCCCAGACTAGCTTCGCGTTTGTGATAGAACACAACAAAATTTCGGAGCATTAGAAGATCATTACTGGGCCCTGCATGTCGATTTGTAGCAACAAGGTTGAACTTGTAATCGCAAGGCCGCTCTCCCTCATCAAAAGCACCCAACACGTCGAGGTTACGAATCACTTGAATTGCGAGAGATCTAATCATTACATTGAGATACCTTCTCAAATCTGAATGAACACTATCCAGTAAACCATCCGACTCAGTTCCGTCAATATTAAGAGAGTCTTCTTCCTTGCTTACTGTGAACGAGGGAAAATATCCCATCAACACTGAGACACGATCAAAAAGCCATGCCTGAAACCTGGCTACCTCTGTTGATGACCTAAGATCTATAAATGCCTCAAAAAACTGATGCCCAATGCCAATACTAAAGAACGATATGTGCTTTGTAGGCACTACCAGACTGAAGCCAACGACTATGTTCATCCAACGCTCATAATCAGCTGGAAGCTCTGCCTTTCGCGGCACACGAGATGTTTCCATGAATGAGCGTCTTATCCGTTCGGCTTCGTTCCAATACGTATGATCAGTGAACACACGATCTACTATCTGAACGTTCGACGCTGGAGCACCACATGTTTGTATTACAGGGTGATTAAGGTTTAAACAATATAGACTTGGAACATTGCCCAACAAGTGAGGCAAACTGGCACCTGAAACGACGTACCTAAGAAAGTGTTGCCGGTGAAGTATATTCACCTGGTTTTTTAACGCCTCCTCGGCCAAACCAGTCATCGCTTTTATATTAGATCTACCCAACTGTCGAACTAGACCAAAATCATCGGAAGCAACTACCAAGACCATAAGCAAAAGCCGTGTTCTTACTCGGTATTCATGAAGCCCAAGTATTTTGACAAGGACCGGTGTCTTCCAATCTTCAAACGTCGAATGCTGCCCTGTCACTGAGATAGACTTTTGCGAATAGCTGACAAAGCGCTTTGGTCTTCCTCGACCTTTTCGAAGCAACCGATTGCCATCGATGTAATCAAGATACCCCTTCTTCAGCAGTCCATTTAAACATCGTGAAGCGATGGGTCGTGACATGCCGAATAGCGCAGCACAATCTGCACTCCCTACGCACAACGGAGTATTCGCCATTCTTCCAACGTAATTTGCGTTCAACAAACCTCCGAACGCAACAAGAAAAAATTTTTCTTCTGGAGAAAGGTCCTTTAAAACCAACCTCAGAAGGTTGAAGGGTTGTAAACGTTCCATGTGTATTATTCCTATTTTGAGCTCTTATACCTGGGGGTATTTATTGCGCTATTTAAAGATATATGACTATGTCACAATACATGTCTAACGGACAAGTCATGGAAATGGATGCCAAAAAATAATGAATGAACTACAGCCCTACAATTCGCGCTTACAGCAGTTCCTCAACAGCAGAGAGAAACGAGAATGGGCATTGAAATATCTGATTCGTAAAAACCACGCTAATCCGCCTATTACATCTGGAGGTCAGCCAGACCTATCTCATGTCTACCTGCCGGACCAGGAAATGAGAAAGCTCGAGAACGCCTGGGCCAAATACAAGAGTCGTAAAAATAAGAGTCGTGAAGGAAAAAAACCGATCCAAGCCTATCTAACAAAGGCAGCAAAAGACCGGCTTAAGAGGCTACTTCCTGGAATGACACACGAGGCCAAAATTGAGTATTTAGTTAACTATGCTTACGGGCTTAAAACCGAATATGAAATGAAACTAAAGGCCGAAAAAGACCGGAGATCAGCTGAGCAAAAACAGAGGCATCACAACATCGACAAACAAATTGAGAAATACCAGCATGAGAACGAGGAGCTCAAGAAACGCCTAGAAGCCAAGGGCCATGAAACCTTGCTTTGGAAACAGCAAGCCGAAAATTGGCTCCTCGAGCTGAATGACTACCAACTCCATCTAGAGCACGGAAATCTGCCCTTCCCGCACGAGAAACCGAGCAAATACATCGACGAACACTCAGCTACGCTAACACAAAAATCGATGGCAACGGCTGACGAACGAATCATGATTAAACTGAGATCAATTATTTAGGTGTAGAAACTTCTACAACTCAGATTGGCTCACCGACCGAACCACTAGACATTTGGCACCCTGGCAATTCACACACTAGCGATCGTCGGCGGAGCTTATCCAAATAATCAGCCCACCACTGCATGATCTCTCGCCTTTCTTCTTTGTAGCGCGCATGGTGCGTATACGCAGCGCGCACGCCGTTTCGCTCCATATGGGAGAGCTGACGCTCTATTGCATCAGGGTTAAAGCCCTGTTCATTGAGTATCGAGGAAGCTGTCGCGCGAAAGCCATGCGGCGTTACCTTGCCCTTCCCAGGCTTACTACCATCAAAACCCAGCCTGAAGATTGCACGGCGCATCGTATTATCCGACATCGGCTCATGCCGTCTGCGTTCTGATGGAAAGACGAGATCCAGACGACCACTAATCACCTGAATAGCCTGCAATACTGCGATACTTTGCTTAGACAAAGGAACGATGTGCTCTACGCCCATTTTCATCCTGTCTGCGGGAATACGCCATAGAGAATCATCCCAATCTATTTCATCCCATCGCGCACCGCGCAACTCACCGGGGCGAACAAAGGTAAGAACTAACAGTTCAATTGCGAGTCGCGTTAATACACGTCCTTGCGCATCGTACTCTGGTAACACTCGAAGAAAGGCTGGCAATTCATCACGCGACAACGAAGCTCGATGTTCGGTTTTTCGCGCTTTTAGAATGCCCGCCAGCTCGGAGGCCGGATTACTCGCTAATCGCCCAGTTTGAACGCAGTAACGACAAACGCGGTTAATGTCCTGCAGAACACGCTGAGCAACATCCAGCGCATCCTTTTTCTCTATGGCTCGAACAACTAAGATGATTTCCTGAGGCTTCAGGTCAGAAACAGGGTGTTGTCCAATTAACGGAAATACGTTGATTTTAAGACGCGTCCAAACACGTTTTGCGTGGCTTTCCTTCCAGACGTCTTTTTGATGATGCCACCACTCCTCGGCCAATGCCTCAAAGGTGTTGCCGAGCGCTATTTGGGTTTCGATCTTTTGCTGTTTGCGCTGAGCTGCCGGATCGACACCCTCATCTAACAGCTTCCGCGCCTCAAAGGTCTTTTCCCGTGCCTGTTGTAACCCCTCATATGACCTGAGATTACTTGGCTAAACCGGAAGAATGTGGAAGTAAACGGAAACAAACGGAAGAAGGCCCAGACGATGCGGCTTTGAACGGCAGATCTTTTATTAATAAATTATTTTGTCTCAGATGATGTGCAGATGCTTTTAAGCACCGGCCATAAAAAGCCGCAAATCATCTGAGACTAAAATCGATCACATATCACGACCGATCCAAACAACACGTCCAACTACCTCCATATCAGGGGTTTCATCAATATTAACCAGTAGTTTTTCATACTGTTTATTATCACTGATCAACCAAACGCCCTGCCCAGGCGCATACTGCGTGCGCTTAACCAATAAATGGCCATCATGACGAATCACATAAACTGATCCGTCTAAAAGCTTGGTATCACTGGTATCGACCATCAGCGTATTGTTGTTACTAATAGTCGGCTCCATCGAATCGCCGGAAGCATACACAAGCACCAAGTCGTTCTCACTCAGCCCCCTGAACTTCAGCCACCTATGCCTGAAAGCCAAACGTCGCGTAGGTTGTTCGGAATCAGGAAAAGCGCCGTGCCCCGCCGACACCTGGATGTCATAGCCAGGAATCAGCGCGAATTCAGCCAGCTCATCCTTAGGAACGGCCACAACCCCCGAGTCATCCATAGACCGAGGGCCCTCACCGGTAGCCAGCCACAACAGATTCACGCCACCAGCCTCAGCCATAGCGAGCAACACCGTCAATTTCAGATCGTGATCATCTGACACATAGCGGTGCAGTTGCGATTCAGACACACCTGTCATTTTCGCGAGCTGCTTTTTACCGCCAACCGCAGATGCAATCTCATTTATGCGAGTTGATATTCCATTTTCACGAATATCAACTTTATCTTCATCATACATGAACAGTTTAGATTCCATTTAAGTCATTGAGTTGCAAAGGAAATCCCCTTAATGCGACCCGACACTTGCGAATATGACAAATAAACTAGCGCTTTTGACTTTACATACTCGCGTTTATGAAATAACTTTAGCACCAGTAGTTACCGCAACCCGCAAAAGCGCGAACTAACGAAAAGTCGCTAAAGACAAGGCCAAAAAAATGAGCAAGTCAAAAACTCACCCATCCAACACAGACTGGCATCCAGAAGACATAAAGGCAGCCATCCGCAAACAATACGGAAGCATCAAAGCGCTAGCCGAAGCCAATGGCTACAAGCCCCGCACCTTCCTCAACGTATTCCGAATGAAATACCCCAAAGTAGAAGCCATTGTAGCCGACGCACTCGGCAAACCCGCCAAAGAAATCTGGCCCAGTCGATACAAAGAGCCTACCAAAATTCGGCCATCAATTCACCGAAATGTCGCATAAACGCGACCCACGCACGTGAACGATAACCCAAAGCCTAGCAGCCCCGCCATCCACACGCGCAAAAATGCAAAGCGACCAAGGTGAAGAACGATGAAAGAATGGTTCACCGCACAAGAACTCACCCAATACAACGGCCTCCCCGGAACCGTTGCCGGCATGCTTAAAAAAGCCAGCAACGAAAACTGGCGTGCCCAAAAGAAAGCCCACGGCAAAGGCAACGAATACCACATCGACAGCCTGCCAGCAGCTGCTCAAAAAGCCATTCGCATCAGCCAAGCCAAACAAGCAGCAACGCAAGTAAAGCAAACGCCTACCGGCAACGCCCTGCAAGAACAAGACACAGCAACCCAACGCCAGCGCGAACAAAGCCTCGCCCGCTACCAACAACTGCGCCCAACACAAAAGAAAAGCGTCGACGCCAAGCTTGCCCTTATCGAAGCCGTCCGCGAATTTCACCAAGCAAGCGGCCTCACCAAAACCACCGCATACACCGAATTCGCCGACCTATATAGAAGCAACCAAATCCACGTCGAACCCTGGATACGCCAAGCAGAACCCACCTGCTCCAAACCCACCCTCTACCGCTGGGAAAAGAAACTCAACGAACAAGGCATCGACGCCCTCGCTGGCGACAAAGGCAAAGGCCGAAGAGGCACCGGCACCATCGACAACCAACCCGAACTCAACGAATACATCCTCGGCATGATCGTCGACAAACCCCACATCAAAATGGCCACCCTCAACAAAGCCCTACAAGCCCACTTCGCAAACACCCAAACAAGCCTCGTCAGCATTGCCACGCTCGAACGCTGGGTGAACAAATGGAAGGCCGACAACCTCGCCCTCTACACCTCACTCATCAACCCAGACCAATGGAAAAACAAATACATGGACGCCCAAGGCAGCGCCTCCGAAGACGTCATCAGCCTCAACCAACGCTGGGAATTCGACTCAACCCCAGCCGACCTCATGCTCAAAGACGGCCGCCACAGCATCCTCGGCGTCATCGACATCTACAGCCGCCGCACCCTATTCATCGTCATGCCAACATCCGACTCCAAAGGCGTTGCCAAAGTCATCCGCAAAGCCATCCTCGCCTGGGGCGTGCCCGAAACCGCCAAAACCGACAACGGCGCCGACTACAAATCCAAATGGATACGCCACGTCTTCAACGCACTCGACGTCAAACAAGAATTCTGCCCACCCTTCCAAGGCTGGAAAAAGCCCCACATCGAACGCGTTTTTAGAACCTTCGCCCACGACATCGCAGAAATACTCCCAGGATTCATCGGCCACAACGTCGCCGAACGCAAAGCCATCGAAGCCCAAAAAAGCTTCAGCGAACGCCTATTCCAAAAAGACCAACTCATCGAAGTCGGCATCGAAAGCAACGAACTCCAAGCCTTCTGCAACGACTGGCTCGAATACGAATACCACCCAAGAGAACACCAAAGCCTCAAATGCTCACCCAACGAAAAAGCAGCCACATACACCGGCCACATACGCACCGTTAGCGACGAACGCCTGCTCGACGTCCTACTCAGCGAACCCGCCGGCAACCGCACCATCAAAAAAACCGGCATCAGTCTCAACGGTGGCACCTACATCCACCCACAACTCGCCGCCCACACAGGCCAACAAGTCAACGTCTTCTACGACGAAGACGACATCGGCCGCATCTACGTCCACGACCTCAACGGCAACTACCTCTGCACAGCAGAAGACCCAACAATCACAGGCGTCAGCCGCACCGAAGTCGCACAAAAAGCCAAAACCATACAAAAAGAAGCCATCGAAGAAGAACGCAAACGCCTCAAAAAAGCCGCCCGCAAAGTCACCAAACGCGACGTCGCCCAACAAATACTGCAACACCGCGCCGACCAAGAACGAAAGGAAAAAGTACACCACTTCCCAAGGCCACAAACACAACACCAAAGCAGCGGCCTAAACGCAGCCCAACAAGCACTCCAAACACGCAACCCACCAACCCAGCCCCACGGAATCGACACACAAAAAGCCAAGGAGGAAATCGCCCAACAAATCAAACAACAAAACGACACCGCCCACATCATCAAGCCCACGTTTAATCGCGAATTAACCATCCCGAAAGGATACACCGAACGCTACCAATACTGGCTCGCCATCAGCGCCGCAATCGCCGAAGGCACAGCCACCCAAGAAGAAGCGGAATGGCACAACCGCTACAAAAACTCGCGCCACTACAACAACGGAAAAATGCTCATCGAAATGCGCCAAGACCAAGCGCAAATCAATGCAAAACGTAGCTGATAAGCCGCACCGAAAAATAACGGAGAAAACATGACCATCAACAGCATCGCAGGCATCACCAATGTCGCCCTCTGCAACCAAGCCATAGAGCACGCCCAAGAACGCGCGCCCTCCCTTCCAGGCATCGTCGTCTTCCACGGCCACTCAGGCCTCGGAAAAAGCTTCGCCGCAAGCTTTGCCGCCAACCGCCACCGCGCCTACTACATCCAATGCAAAAGCACCTGGACACGCAAAGCCTTCCTCGAAGCCATTCTCAAAGACATGGGCATCCCCCCCGCCAAAAATCTCGCCAGCATGACAGACCAAATCTGCGAAGAACTCATGCTCTCCAACCGCCCCCTCATCATCGACGAAGCCGACTACCTCGCCGACAAAAACCGCATCATGATGGTCATGGATCTATACGAAGGCAGCCAAGCCGCCATCATGCTCATCGGCGAAGAACGCCTCCCCGCCAAACTCAGCACCTTCGAAAAAATCCACAACCGCATCCTCCAATGGGTACCCGCCGTCCCCTGCGAACTCGACGACGTCGCCCAACTCGCCGGCATCTACGCACCAAATATCAACATCGACCTCGCCCTCATGGAAAACCTCCACCGCGCCACCAAAGGCGTCACCCGCCGCATCTGCGTCAACCTCGACAACATCGCCGCCTTCGCCAAAGACGAAGGTATCAACGCCATCAACCTCCACAACTACACCGAACCCTTCTTCACCGGCCAAGCCCCCAGAGGGAGAGCTGCATAATGCCCAAGCGAATGAAAAGAAAACCAGGCAACCAACAAGGTCGAAATGCCGCACATATCCCAGGAAGCCAACAAGCCGGCCAAGACGCCATCTGGGAAGGCATACGCACGCTAAAAACATTCACACGCGCAGAACTAACCCTCTGGTTATCCAAGCACAAGTTGAGAAACATCAACGACACAACAGTAAAAGGATACATCCGCCGCCTAAACCTTGGAGGCTACCTAACAACAGAAACCACAAGCCCAAGCAACGGAAACTGCAAACACCTCCGCTACACCCTAATAAAAAATACAGGCACAGAAGCACCACGCCTCACACAAAAAGGAACACCCAGTAAAAAAGGAAAATGCCGCGAAAACATGTGGCGCACCATGAAAGTAATTTCAGAATTCGACTATCGAGAACTCGCGCTCGCATCCAGCAACGAACAAACAACAGTCAGTGATGCAAATGCCAAAGCCTATATCAAATACCTCCACAAAGCCGGATACCTGCATCGCACCAAATCAGGAACAACCCGCGGCGACAGCCGTAAAAGAAGCCTCGCACGCTACCGCCTACTACCCAGCAAAAACACCGGCCCACAATCGCCACAAATCCAAAGCACCACACAAGTCTACGACCCCAATCTACAGCAAGTGATTTGGAGCCCAACACCACAACACACCCAACAAGAGGAACTCTGCGATGCATAACCAAAACAACATCACCGTCGACACCACAACACCACGCTGGCTCAACGTACTCGCAGACAAATGCAAAGAACACGGCCAACGCAAAGTCGCAGAAACCCTCGGCATATCCAAAACCCAGATAAGCCAAGCCATCAACAACAAATACCCCGGCGACATGGCCAAGCTAGAAACCCGCGTACGCGGCGCCTACCTCGGCCACACCGTCGGCTGCCCCATACTCGGCGAACTCGAAACCAACAAATGCCTGCAATACCAAAAACAAACCCTCAACCACGTAAACCCAATGCGCGTGCAACTCTTTCGTGCCTGCAACGGAAAATGCCCCCACAGCCAAAAGAACAAGGACTAACCCCATGGAAGCCACCACCCAAAACATCAACGAACGAAACTACCGAATAGCGGTAGCAACCCAACTAACGCAAGACGTCATGCTCAAACTGATTCAAAAAGGCATCACCATCTGCAATGTGCAAATCAACGACAACCGCCCCGTAATCCGCGTCGAATACAGCGAAGCCTGCGAAGATCTCAAAACGCAAACATACACCCGGCGCCCACAACACCAACGCCTATGGCGCGCCATAGAAGCCGGCTGCGTCATCGAATGGAACAAGCCCAACTCAGCAAACACCAAAAACAGGAACCAATAAAATGACCGCACAACACCACATCCCAGAAGGCTACATGCAAAACGCACTCGGCCACCTCGTACCCATCAACAACGTAAGCGAACAAGACAAACTGCGCGACCAAATCGTCAACGAACTCGTGCAAGACGCAACACTCATCAACGCCGCCCTCAAAAACTTCAAAGCCAAAGCCTTCAACGACATCGACGACCTCGTCGAAATCGCCGCCGACCGATTCGGCGCACAAATCGGCGGCAAAAAAGGCAACCTCAGCCTCGCCAGCTACGACGGCAAACACAAAATACAACGCACCGTCGCCAACCGGCTCGCCTTCAGCGAAGAACTCGAAGCCGCCAAAACACTCATCCTCGCCTGCATCAACCGCTGGACAGCCAACGCCAACGCACACATCCACGCCCTCGTCGATCGCGCCTTCAAAACCAACCGCAACGGCGAACTCAAAACCGCCGCCATTCTCGACCTACTCACCCTAGAGATAGACGACCAAGAATGGTCAAACGCCATGGAAGCCCTCAAAGAATCCATCTTCATCGCAAACACCGCCACCTATATACGCGTGTACGAACGCATCGGCACCAGCGACAACTACCGCATGATTCCCCTAGACCTCGCATCCGTACTCGTGGAGGAATAACCATGACCATCACCCCCGAACAATGGCAAGCCATCCAAGCCGAACTACAACACCTCCACTGCCGCGTCGAGTTTCAACTCGACGGGCACGAAATACTCATCACTAAACAAGGCATCGCCGAAAACCGGCTCGGCTTAGCCATCTATATCAACGGCATCATCAACGCAGGCTACGCCAACGAAAAAAGCGACGCCTACAACCCCATCGCCATCAAAGTCTGGAAGCCAGCAAAAGTCAGCCTATACGGCCCAAAGAAACGCGAACAGATTCGAAAGCAATTTGGCAAACGCCGAACCAAGCAACTGTTTCCCAACCTCGAAAAAACAGCCACCTACTACAAACCCTGGTTCGACAAAGCCAGCGTACTCATCCGCCAATACAAAAAGCTCGAAGGCCTCAGCATAAAAAAAATAGGCACCCAAGAACAACCCAACAAAGGCGCAGCCGCATGACCACCACCAAAAACCACAGCAAACGCCACCAACTCATCACCAAAATCCACATCGCCAAAAGCCAACTCGCGCTCGACGACGACACCTACCGCGCGCTGCTCAAAAACACCGTCGGCAAAACCAGCTGCCGCAACATGCAATTTGGCGAACTCTACCAAGTCTACGAAGCCATGAAAGCCAAAGGCTTCAAACCCAAACCCACCAACACCCAACGCCGGGGCGAGAAATCGCCCCCAAGCCGCGGCCAACAAATCGACAAAATCCGCGCCCTCTGGATCACCCTCGGTCAACAAAACAACATCACCGACGCCAGCGAAGCCGCCCTGCTCGCCTGGGTCAAACGCCAAACCAGCCGCCTCAATGGCGGCCTCGGCGTCGACAGTCTCGAATGGCTACAACGCGACCCACACATGACCAACCGAATCCTCGAAAGCCTCAAGCAATGGCAAAAGCGTTTACAAGCTAACGCCGCAAAAAAGGGAAAGGAATAACGCCATGAACAACGACAACCACGACATGTTCACCGACATCAACAGCGACGATATCTACCAACACCTCGACGACATCGACCTCGAACAACGCAAGGGTTGGCCACAGGCATTGTCTGAATTGATTGACGTGTTAGCCGCATCACGGCTCAAACACGGAGAGGAAGAAAAAGCAGCAAAAAGGCAAGGCCTACAACTAGCCCTCGCAGTGGCTGAGCACTTTGGCGGTATGCAATTCTATCTACCCAAAGCGAAGCACCTTGAGCAGATCGTCAGAGATATTCAGATATGGCAAGATTTTGATGGTTCAAACACCAAAGAGCTCGCTAGAAAATACGATCTAACAGAGGTAAGGGTTTACGGTATAATAAGAGAGCAACGTCGAGCTAATAAAAACCGACTTCAAAATGATCTATTTATATAAAGCCAAACATTATAGTGCCTCACAGTTGGAAATAACTTGATTCCACTGTTATCCTGAATCAAATTCAGTACGATAAATGCAGAATCAACGTTGAGTAAAACCCTTATTTTTAGAAGGATTGCTTGCAATAACGTTCATAACAGATGTAATTGGTCAAAAAACAGCTAACTTTCTTGTTGGCTGATGCATCGTGCTGTACCATGCGGACCGACTAAGTATTTATGTGATTACTCATCAACAGATCAAACATGCATATTTCAAGGGAAGTCATGACAGAAACTCAAAAGCTCAAAGAGCTCTTAATTAAAGAGCAAAAGCAAGGGTTGTTAGACGTTAAGTTTTGTATGTCGGGAGCTGTAGACGCAGAAGCGTCTGTAGAAAAGTCTGCCCAAATCGTGAATGAAGCTTTCGCGCAATATCAAAGAAAAGAAACGACTTCATTTCAGGATTACTAAACACTGTGGATTTCAAGGATGTAATTAAAGCAGCAGTTAAGGTTTCTCGTGCAGTCCAGCAAGATTACCAAACTCAACATAGCCCTCTGGCCCCACCTATAAAATTAACGGAAAAGAACAGAGGTTCTTGGCTACCGAATCAAACCGTTTCTCAAGGCCTTATAAACAGGGCTAACATCATTCTAGACAAACCTGTTGAAGTTGAAGAATTCTCATTAGGCGAAAATTGTCACATTCAGTCTTTCCTTTTTCACTACCAAGCAACGGCTGTAATTTTTGTTGATAAGGAAAACTTGAACTTTTGCCATAGAAGATTCTATGTTGCGAAAGAACTAGTCCATACTCTTTTGCTTGAACACATCCCTAAATCAGCGACCGTTACACCAGACCAAGTAACGCAGTTGATCTCGGACCTACTTCACGATACCACTCCGATCAAAAACGATGTTCTGTCACGACAGGTCGAAGAAGCAGCATATTATGGCGCTATTGAGCTTCTTATACCGAAAGAGCTGATTACTGAGAATATGCTAAAAATCTATTCATCGAACCCTTCAGAAATCACTGGCAGGCTAGCAGAGCAATTTAAAGTTCCTTTAAGAATTATTGAATTCAGATTGTCCCGCAACGAAGATTTTATCGAGTATTATGGATCTAAGGTAGAACAACAATGTGAAAGACTGAGTGTTATAGTCGAAAGAGCTCAAAGGAAAGGCGCCACTATCATTTAAAACGACTCAATAGAACTTCCATTCAAATCTCTAAACTTATTCTAGGTATAGAGCTTTGCATCCAACCCAGCACCCCTTCACCATCCTTCAATCAAATATTCGATATTACTCTCCATTTTATTAGACCCATGAATATGCCCGTACATTTATGACAAAGAGTGGCCATTCTTTGTTCACATTCATGCCATCGGAGAAACAACACGACAGATCCTGACTTTCCGATGGGCAAAAGTAGTCGATACGAAAATTTGCTTCTTATCAATCACGATTTAAGCATTCTAAGTCGGCATTCATACCGTTAGACTCTAAAATATGCTTATAGATCGCACGGCAAAGATCTTTGGCAGGTTCCGTCAATTCATATTCTTCGGTCTCTGAGTTGAGTCTTGAAACAGCTTTACGACAAAACTTAACCTTTCCGTAAATAGTGCCACTAGGATCAGCAAAGAAAAGTTTATCATCGTCTAACCCTAAAGCATTATCTAAATGATGGCCTATCCCAAGAGAGCTCGAATTTATTTCCGCCGACATATCGCTATGGTTTTCAAGAGAATCTATCACAGTATCTTTATACTCCTTAACGACTTGCTTAAACTCATCAGTGTCATTCGCATGATCAGTCTCAACCAAAGACGAGAAACGTCCCTTTGCATCGGAAATAGTTTCCCCAGCAACGTCTTGCAATAGGCCCCATGGCAATAAATTTTCAATCTCTTTAGCATCAAGCGTAATTAGGGCATTATCTAATTCATGAGTAAGCATTTCATGTCTATCGCCCTTATCCTTAATATCACCATCGGCGATTACCAACGGCGACGGACACGACTTTATCGCCAGCATTCGCGGTTCAATCTCATCCTCCTCATCCAAAAAAGACCAATGACCAAGATTGGAACCTTGGTACTCAACAAATGAATAGTGGTAGTTCTCCAATAAACCATTGAGCATCTGCAACTCTTCACTACCTTCAGGCAAGCAACTCTTGAATAACTCAAGAAAAGCTCTTAAGTATAAGCGGTCCGTTATACCTTCTATCCAAATCGTTGAATTTGACAAAAAAACAGACGAAGGCATGACCCCAAGTTCTCTAAGGACATCAGAATCTCCATTAGCCCCCTTCACTATAAACTTCGTAATATCAGTAGTAGCCTCTTTTTGCACACGATAGATCATCACATCATCACGAGAATCCGCTAAGTCCAATACATGGTTCGAATGAGTAGACATAAAATACTGGTGTGGCGTGTGCTCCAGAAGAAAGTTACATAGTTTTTTCTGAAAACCGGGGTGGAGATGAACCTCCGGCTCTTCAACAAAAAAAAGCGTCGGTGTTTCAGAAAAAAACGCCTGTGAAGTTATAATTAAGGCTTGTTGTAGTCCATCACCGACTTTGTAGATAGGGAACTGCTCCTCATCACCGATCTTTATAGATACAGTATCATTACCATATTCTGGAATGAGGCTAATGACTTGCCCTTCAAAAAACTCATTTCCAAGTAGTCGTTCATATTCAGCAACCAGTCTACGCCCCTCAGGCTTACCCAATAGTTTCCGTGTTAGCATTCTATAAAGATGCAAGCCAGAAACCACGTGCCTTTGTTTCCCTTTGCCATTACGCGGTATACCTTGAAAGTAATCATAAGCTGTCCGATGCTCGTAGCAATCACCATCACAATCATGCGAATTCTCTGCGATCACATAGCCTCCTTTTTGATCTTTAAGAAGCGGACGCATCCCGCGCAAAACAGGAATATAGTAAAAATCATTAGGATGTAGAATTGATGGCCATATAGCATTAAATCCATCAAGCGGCTTACTCCCTCTTTCGTCATAGAAACGTTTAATCAGCGTTACTATTTTTTGAAAGTGAGCTTCACCTGGAAAGCTCATTTTGGGATTTCCGGCTCTTCGCAGCAGATCCGCAAAACCCTCTATTTCTGCCAAGATAGTTGATGCGGGAGCAAGCTTTCCACTGTAAAGTAGATCGATCTGCAACTCCTGAACTATTTGTTCGATGGGAATAGATAATCTTTCGGCTATAGATTCAAAACAATCTGAATACAACGAATTAAAATTAAGTGAAGCCGAATCCATCTGAACATCGAGGTCCTCTTCAAAACTTGTAAACAAAAGTCTAAGGAATTGGCTTTTCCCCGAATTGTTACCGCCAACAAATAGATTTAGACGTTTTACAGATATAGCGTCTAACGACCCTCTACCATCAACAGCAAAATAGTGCTCTTGTCTCAACTTTCTCGACCAAATCCCATCAAACAACGGCTCTGTCATTCCCAATCATCCATTAACAATCAAAACAAGAATCAAACACCAATTCCGGATATAGTATCAGCTCAACCAAGCAATGACCGCATGGTTTTAACACTACATAAAGCGTTAGAATTTGGAGCAAAGGAATGATCAAATACACCGCGACAATTACCCTTAGCATCGCCTTGGCCGCATGCACATCAGAAAATCAATCACCAACTCAGAACCCATCAATAGCAAACCAACAAGAGTCAACAGAGGCAGAGTCTACTGAACGCCAACACCTCTACGAATTATGCCAACCCCAATGGCAAACCACCCTAACCAAAGCCCTACCAGCAAACAGCCAATTGACCTTCGTCCCCGCACGCACCAAGCTCGATAAAACCCAAACCCCGTGGAAGCTAACCATCGCAGCAGAAGTAATCCAGCTACCCAACGCCACCTTCTACCACGCAAGCTGCAGTTATAAACCCGAAGAACAAACCCTCGTAATCAACAATGATTTCACCGCCGATGACGAATATCAAAGCACGCTTAGTAACGCCATTAACACAGTCGAACGCGAATCAGCAATAGAAAAGGCCATCTGGTACCACAACGGCACCGGCTCACGCATCCTTGCAGCGCAAGCCAACGACGACGGCAGCGATCGCAAAGGGTTCGCAGAATATCTTTGCACACAGATCGAGGGCTACAATATCGCGCCTCACCCCATGGTTGTCATCGTACGAGATATCTCAGTATCAGCCGTCGAAAATGCCAATATTCTCGGGCTTTCAGACTGTAATATTCAGTTTCCCTAACTGAATATATAAACGACTTACACCCAACCACTCCATAACTAAACCCCTTTAATCCATCTGTTAGAACCACCCTGCCAAACTGGCCGCATGGTTTATCACGCCAAACGAGGCAAACAGATGGGCACCCTACGCACACTCACCAACATCACCGAAGCAGTCATCCACTGCAGCGATACCCCCAACGGCCGGCCCGATCTCACCGAAGACATCGACCGCTGGCACGCCGGCCCGCAATTCGGCTTTAAACGCCAATTAAAACTCGCCCCCAACCACCAGCCGCACCTCAAACACATCGGCTACCACGCCGTGATCGAAATCGACGGCCGCATTGTCGCCGGCCGCCCCTTTGTCGAAACCGGCGCCCACTGCCCACAAAACGGCATGAACCAACACGCCATTGCTATCTGCATGATCGGCCGCGATCAATTCACCCGTGCCCAATGGCAAAGCCTCAGCCACCTCTACGTCACGCTGAAAAACTACCTGCCCAATCTGCAACGCATCAGCGGCCACAACGATCACAACCCAGCCAAATTCTGCCCAGGCTTCAACGTCAACGAATGGGTCAACAACGGCTTCATGCCAAACCAACAACACATTATCGACCTACGCAGAGGCCAATAACATGAAATGGCTCACAGACATCTTCAGCGGAGCAACCGGCGGCTTTATGGATGGCGTCAGCAACCTCATCGGCAAGTTCGTCACCACCGACAAAGACAAACAAGCCTTTATATTAGCTACCGAAAAACTCCTGCAACAACGCGATGCCGAAATCGAACAAACCATCCGCGCCGAGTTAGAAGCCAAAACCCGCATCATCGAAGCCGAGATGCAACAAGACGACAACTACACCAAACGCGCCCGACCTACCGTCGTGTACTTTGGCCTGGTTGTTATCGCCATCAACCACGTACTCGTGCCCAACCTGATACAAGTCATCAGCCAAGTCAGTGAAACCGCCGTCGCTTACAACACCGTCAATCTACCCACCGAATTCTGGATCGCCTGGGGCGGCATCTGCAGCGCATGGGTCATCGGTCGCAGCGCCGAAAAACGCGGCAACCGCACGCCCGTTATCCAAACCATCACCGGCACTAAGCCCAAAAGCCTGTTCGAGTAAGGAACACCCACCAATGGACATCATCGACAACGCCAAAGCCCACGAAGAACAAGACCGCGCCCGCGCCATGCACAACCAAAAGGCCAGCCGCACACCCGAGCCTGCTCAACACACCACATCAGGCCACGTCATCTGCATCGACTGCGCCGACCCCATCAGCGCCCAGCGCCTCGTCGCCAAACCCAACGCCGCCCGCTGCATCGACTGCCAAGGCTTTTTCGAACAAGGAGCCCGCCATGCCGGATAACCTCGACTACAAGGCACTCGGCTTCGCCCTCTCCCTGTTCCAATTCATCTACATGGTCATCCTCAGCGTCTGGCTCTGGAACGACAACAAACACAAAGCCACCAAGCAATCCATCGAAGACCTGGCTGACCAGCTGAAGGCCAAAATCAAAAACCAAGACGACCGCCTCATCCGCGTCGAAAGCGATCTCGAACACCTGCCCGATCACGAAGACATGACAACCATCCACACCCGCATCAACGAAAGCGCCCAAAGCCTCAACGCCATGCGCGGCGAACTCAAACAAATCAACAACACCATGCAACTGATGCACACCTACCTATTAAATGGAGGTAAGCCGTAATGCCCTATCAAGATATCGTCACCGAAGATCAGCGCCTCGTCATCCTACGCACCCTCGAAGAAACCAACCACAGTGCCAACGACAGCATCATGCAAAAGGTGCTCAACCAATACGGCCACAACATCACCCGTGATCAAATCAAAAGCCACTTCGCCTGGCTGCAAGAGCAAGGCCTCATTCGAATAGAAGAAATCGCCAGCACCCACGTCGCCCACCTCACCCGTCGAGGGCACGACATCGCAAACGGCCGCGGCAAAGCACCCGGTGTCGCCACCCCAACACCACGAGGCTGACCCATGCCCCCAAGCCAACGTCAAACCCCCAAACGCGGCAAACCCTCAAAGGTCGAGCAACTGCCCGATCAAGTAAAAGCGTTTTTAAACACCGCCCTACGTGACAAAAACCGCACCCAAGAAGAAATCCGCAACGAGGTCAATCAGCAGCTCGAAGCCCTCGGTCTAGATAACAAAAAGATCAGCAGCGCCGGCCTCAGCCGCCACGCCAGCAAAATGGAAAAGGTCGGCGCCAAAATGCGCGAAACCAACGCCATTGCCGATGCCTGGGTCGCACGCCTCGGCGACAAACCCACCGGCCAAGTCGGCAACCTACTCATCCAAATGACCCGATCCATGGCCTTCGACGTCGCCCTCGCCGCCGGCGAAGAAGACGAACCCGCCTCCCTCGGCATGCTCAAAGACCTCGCCCTCACCGTCCAGCGCCTTGAAAAAGCCAGCATGGATTCCCTGAAACGCGAAAAAGAAATCCGCCAGGCCTTCGCCGAAGAAGCCGCCGCCAGTGCCGAAAAAGTCGCCAAAGCCGCCGGCCTCACCAGCGAAACCGTCAACACCATCAAAGCCGAAATACTCGGCATCGCCTAACACTCAACGCCCCTTCACCCGCAAGGAGAAGGTCAAGATGAGGGAGCCCCATGCAACAAACACCAACAGCCCAAGCCGTAAAACAAGCGCTCCCCAGCTTCATCCCCTACAACCCCAACGAACTCCTGCTCGGCTACCAACGCCGCTGGGTCGCCGATCAAAGCCCCCTCAAGATCGCCGAAAAATCCCGCCGCACCGGCATCACCTGGGCCGAAGCCTCCGATGCCTGCCTAACCGCAGCCACCACCAAAACCCACGGCGGCACCAACCACTTCTACGTCGGCAGCAACAAAGAAATGGCCCGCGAATTTATCGACGCCGTCGCCATGTGGGCCAAAGCCTTCGACAAAGCCGCCAGCGAAATCCACCAAGAAGTGTTAGAGGATGAAGACAAAGACATCCTCACCTTCGTCGTCAACTTCCCCTCCGGATTCAAAGTGCAAGCACTCAGCTCCAACCCCTCCAACCTGCGCGGCATGCAAGGCAACGTCACCATCGATGAGGCCGGCTTCCACGAGCGCCTCGCCGAAGTCCTAAAAGCCGCCCTCGCCCTCACCATGTGGGGCGCCAACGTGCGATTAATCAGCACCCACAACGGCGTTGAAAACCTGTTTAATGATCTCATCCAACAAAGCCGCGCCGGCAAAAAACGCTACAGCATCCACACCATCACGCTCGACGATGCCTGCGCCGAAGGCCTCTACCAACGCATCTGCCAAGTACGCGGCATCACCTGGAGCCAACCCGATGAAGACGAATGGAAAGCCAACCTCCTCAAAGACACCGCCACCGAAGAAGACGCCCTCGAAGAATACTACTGCATCCCCAAACACGGCAGCGGCAGCTACCTCAGCCGCGCCCTGATCGAAGCCAACATGCAACCCGCCCCCGTCATCCGCTACCAAGGCACCGCCGCCTTCAATGCCAAAGCCGAACACCAACGCAACGAAGAAATCGCCACCTGGTGCGAAACCAACCTCGCCCCATTGTTAGAAGCCCTCAACCCAACCAACGAACACGTCTTCGGCGAAGATTTCGGCCGCGTCTGCGACCTCACCGTTATCGCCCCCATGGCCATCGAACAAAACCTCAACCGCACCGTACCCTTCACGGTAGAACTGCAAAACGTCCCCTACCGCCAGCAAGAACAAATCCTCACCTACATCGCCGATCGCCTCCCACGCCTGCGAGCCGGCGCCCTCGATAACCGCGGCAACGGCGGCTACATCGCCGAACAAGCCGCCGACCGATACGGCTCAGGCTGCATCGAAAAAGTCGACCTCAGCCAACGCTGGTACCTCGAAAACATGCCACCGTTCAAAAGCGCCTTCGAAGACGCCACCCTCACCATCCCAAAAGATCGCGACATCCTATCCGATCTCCAATCCATCAAAGTCATCAAAGGCATCGCCAAAGTCCCCGACATCAACACCAGCACCACCAAAGGCAAAAAACGCCACGGCGATGCCGCCATCGCACTCGCCCTGGCCTACTACGCCTCAAAAATGGACACCCTCGAATACGGCTACGAAACCCTCAAAGCCACCCAACAATCCGACGACAACAACGACAACCACAGCGGCCGATACCCAGGCCGAGGCGTCCTCTAAGGAGCACACAATGGCCACCATCCTACAAAACAGCATCATCCTCGATCACACCGGAGCCCCCATCAAAAAGCGCGTACTCACCGAACACATCGACGATGCCCAACTCACCGGCACCCGCAACCTCTGGGGCCACGGCTCCATCGCCAGTGATCTAACACCCATGCGCCTCGCCAGCGTATTACAAGCCGCCGCCGACGGCGATCACCACGAATTCCTCACCCTCGCCGAAGAAATGGAAGAACGCGATCTCCACTACAGCTGCGAACTCAGCAAACGCAAACTCGCCATCGCCGGCATCGAACCCATCATCGAAGCCAGCGCCGACGACCAAAAAGCCATCAACATCGCCGCCGAAGTGCGCAGCCTCATACACGCCCCCGAATTCGCCGACATCATCGACGGCAGCCTCGACGGCCTCGGCAAAGGCTACGGCATCACCCAAGTCGATTGGCAAACCAGCGCCCGCCAATGGATACCCAGCCAATACACCTGGCGCGATCCCCGCTACTTCGCCATCAACCGCGCCAACGGTTTTGATCTGCACCTGCTCACAAACACCCACCCCATCGAAGGCGAACCCCTGCAACCCTACCGCTGGGTCATCCACCGCCCCCGCGTCAAAATGGGCCTGCCCATTCGCGGCGCCTTAGCTCGCCTCGCAGCCACCGCCTACATGTGCAAATCCTTCGCCCTCGGCGACTGGATGACCTTCTCCGAAGTCTTCGGCATGCCCATCCGCATCGGCAAATACCACAGCGGCGCCACCCCCGACGAAAAAGCCACCCTGCGCCGCGCCGTGGCCAGCATCGGCAGCGATGCCTCCGCCATCATGCCCGAACAAATGCGCGTCGAACTGCTCGAACGCAAATCCGGCACCGGCGGCGATAAAATGTTCGAAGCCCTCTGCAGCTTCCTCGACAAACAAGTCAGCAAAGGCATCCTCGGCCAAACCATGACCGCCGAAGACGGCGCCAGCAACGCCCAAGCCCAAGTGCATAACGAAGTACGCCAAGACATCTGCCGCGCCGATTGCCGCCAACTCGAAGCCACCATCAACCGCCACCTAATCGAACCCTACGTCCGGTTAAACCACGGCCCACAAACCGTTTACCCACGGTTTAAACTGCCACTGTCCGAACCCGAAGACCTCACCGCCCTCACCAACGGCCTCGACACCCTCGTCCCGTTAGGCCTCGATGTCGCCACCAGCCAAATCCGCGACAAGTTCGGCCTGCGTGAACCCCAACAAGGCGAAGCCACCCTCGGCGTAACAACCACACCACCGGCAATTGAACCAACAACAAACCAACCCACCGCCCTCAACCGCCAACAAAAAGCACACACCGACGACATCGACGCCCTCACCGAAGCGCTGCTCGACAACTGGCAACCCCAGATGCAAGAAGTCATCACCCCCATCCAACAAGCGCTGGCCGAAGCCACCACCGCCGACGATTTCAAAGCCCGCCTGCCAGAGCTACTCACAGCAGTAGACCCAAACGAACTCGTCAAACACCTCGCCAACGGCATGTTCCGCGCCCGTGGCTTAGGCGACGCCACCGATCAAACCCAAACCGACAACACCAGCACCACCCACAGTGAGGGCCAATAACCATGGCCTACCAATTCCCCGCCACACCGCCCGCAGATGCCCTCACCTACTGGCGCAATAAACAGCTTCAACCCAGTTTCGATTACCGCGACGTCTGGCGCGAAGAACACCACGCCGCCTTCACCGTCGCCAAGCTCATGCAAATGGACATTCTCGAAGTCGTGCAAAACCACCTCGACGAAGCCCTCGCCGAAGGCCGCACCTTCCAACAATTCAAAAACGACTTAACGCCCCTGTTACAGAAGCTCGGCTGGTGGGGCAAGCAAGAGATGACCGACCCTCTGACTGGCGAAGTGGTCGATGCCCAACTCGGCAGCCCCCGCCGGCTCAAAACTATCTACCAAGTGAACATGCGCACCAGCCGTGCGGCCGGCCAGTGGCAACGGATTCAACGCACCAAGCAAAGCCATCCCTATCTGTTATATAGCTTGGGGCCAAGCCGAGAACATCGTGATGAGCACCAGCGCTGGGCCGGCGTTCTGTTGCCGGCGGATGATCCGTGGTGGCAAACGCATTTTCCGCCGAATGGGTATGGATGTAAGTGTCGGGTACGGCAGATCAGTCAGGGGGAGTATGAGAAACTAACAGCGACGGGGCGTTATCTAACAGAGGCACCAGTGATCGAGTTAAAGAACTGGGTCAATAAACGGAGCGGAGAATCAGAAAAAGTGCCCAAGGGTATCGATCCTGGCTTCGACATAAGCCCTAGACTCGCCCAGCAACACCTCAAATATTCTGCAAAAAAAAACTAAACGCAACAAATCGAGCCGTTTCAAATCCAGCATAGAGTTTGTTGACAACCCGAATGGAAAAACAAGCCCGCGGAGACGAGATACCGGTCAGAGCGCACCAACTGCTCTGTTTAAGCAAGAAAAACGGATACAGACATTTTTAAACAGGTATTAAACACTTAATATCAAACCTTGTGACAATCAAAGAAGGAAGCACAAGTGAATTCAGGCCAAGAATGCAAAAAGGAACTCAATTTCATATGGGATGAAAGAGAAGTCACAGACGGAAGTAAAACAACCAAACTACCTACCGATAATCTCGACAGAGGAAAGTATGCAGAATTTCTAACCAAGTTTCTGGAATCCAAGAATGAACAAGAAGGATATGTCCTAAACATCAATGCTGAATGGGGGGCTGGTAAAACTCACTTTCTTAGGAACTGGCATGAAACCCTAAAGGACGCTTACCCTTCGATATATATAGATGCTTGGGCACAAGATTACTCTGATGACCCCCTTCTAGCAGTTATCTCAACCATTATCGCAACCTTACAATTTGATAAAAGTGGATATGATTCCGCACGAAAAAGCCTTTATGAATCCATGCCCGGTCTTATCAAAGCAGTAGCACCCGCAGTCGCTAAGGGAATTGTGTGGAAGGTCTCAGGAATCAGGGTTGATGACGTCACAGAAGCAGCAGAGCAAGCAGACAGCCATGATTCGAAAGACGATTTTGAACTCAAAAAGCTGACTGCAGAGACCGCGGGTAAAGTTACATCGGCACTCGTTGAAGATCACCAAGAAAAATCCCAGTCGATCCAAAGTTTTAAAATCCACTTACTCTCGCTAATCAAAGACTACAAATATCAAAACAAAATACACCAAAATAAACCAACCTATATTTTCATTGATGAGCTTGATCGATGTAGGCCCAGTTTTTCAATAGAACTGCTAGAAACAGTTAAACACCTTTTTGACCTAAAAGGTGTGATTTTTGTCATTGCAACGGATACCGGTCAATTACAGCACGCAATCAGAGCTGTCTATGGAAATGACTTTTCAGGAGAACAATACTTGGGACGGTTTTTTAATCGTTCAGTAACTCTAAAATCCCCACACTTACGTGATCACGTTGCAAATCTACCTCAGTACCAAGATCTTGCAAAGTCGATAGATCAAAAACCAGGTTGCTTTTGGCCATACAACATTAATACAGAATTAGCCCTGCCTGAACTACTGGCTGGTTTTTTTGAAAACTACGACCTTCCGCTTCGGAATGTCGAAAAGATTCTAGATCAACTGCTAGCTATTTCGCTTTCCGTAACAACAAATAAGTGTGCAGACCTAATATTAATGACAGCAATGTGTTGCTGGTACCATACTGAGTCGAGCTTCTATCGGAGGATGCAGGCGAAAAAATTCAGAGATGATTTCAAAAACTATAACGCTGGAGATCTTCTAGAGAAAAACAACCTTGATACACGCCATATTATGCGTACGAAATTCTCTATTAGTTTTAACGATAATATGGATAACGTTCGTTTTACCGGTGTAGAAAGAAGGATAAGAGAACGCTACAAAACTTTACCTGTACATAATGTACTCTTGATTAGGCTCAGACAACTAGACAATCAACTCGATGAAGAAAATATAATCCATACATTACACGGAAGTGGTCGCGAACTAGATGCAAAGACATTCATTGAAGCATCTGTCATCGAGCCTCTCCACCGCGAAGAATTACTGACTATAGACGAGTACTTTGATCTTGTTGAGCTAGCCACAATAATGGATTAACGCACATCACTAAAACCCTTTATTTCATCCCTCCCCCCATCGCCGCCAAACTGGCGGCATGGACACAAACACCCTAGCGCTCAACTTCCAAATACCCGCCCTCGAATCCGAGCAGCCCCCCGAATGGCTGCCGCTGATTCCTGCCGATACATTTACCGGCCGCGATCAACGCACCTGGCATAATCCCGAGCCAACCTCCGTTATCATCGCCACCCAAGCCCCCGGCCTAGATCTGCCGTTAGACATCGAACACGCCACCGAACTCAAAGGCCCCAAAGGCGAAAAAGCCGAAGCCTATGGCTGGTTCCCCATCGCAGAGCTAGAGAACCGCAACGGCGTTATCTGGGGCCGCATCGAATGGAACACCGAAGGCCGTGATCTCATCCTCGGCAAAAAATACCGCTACTACTCCCCCGCATTCAAGTTCAACGCCGCCGGCCAAGTCATTCGCTTGGTCAGCGTCGGCTTAACCAACCGCAGCAACCTGCACGAGCTGCCTGCGCTTAACCGTCAATCCGAAGAGGAACCCTCGATGAAACTGATTCTCGCCGCACTGGGCCTGGCAGCCGATGCTGATGAAGCCACCGCTGTCTCCACCATCAACACCCTGCAAACCCAACACCAAACCGCACTCAACCGCCAAGCACCCGACCTAACCCAATACGTCCCTAAAGAAACCCACCAGCTAGCCCTCAACCGCGCCGAAGATGCCGAACAAAAACTCGTGAATAACCAAACCGAAGCGCTAGAAAACAGCGCCATCGCGTTAGTCGATGATGGCATCGAAAACGGCAAAATCGCCCCCGCTAACCGCGATCACTTCTTAGGGTTGTGCAGCCAGCAAACAGGCTTCGATCAAGTCAAAGCCCTGCTCGATACCGCCCCCAAAGTCATGGCCGCTGAACAAAAACCCAAAGACGCTCTCCCCAACACCCAAGCCGGCAAACTCAGCGCCGAAGAGCTCGCCGTGTGCAGCCAACTCGATCTCACTGAAGACGAATTCATCGCCGTGCGCGACGACGCCTAAACACCGCCTGCAGCGCTAACGAATAACCCAAAGGGAATCACGCCATGATCATCACACCCGCAGCCATCAAAAGCCTGTTTGTCGGCTTCAAAAAGAACTTTCAAGACGGCCAGCAAGAAGCCGGCCCCATGTATACCCACATCGCCACCACCGTGCCCAGCACCACATCCGCCAACACCTACGGCTGGTTAGGCAAAGTACCCAGCCTGCGCGAATGGGTCGGCGATCGTGTCATCAACGATATCAAAGCCCACAGCTACAGCATCACCAACAAATCGTGGGAATCCACCATCGGCGTCGACCGCGACGACATCGAAGATGACGAAATCGGCATCTACGCCCCGCTGTTTCAAGAGATGGGCCGCGCCGTCGAAATCCACGCCGATGAGCTGGTCTACCCCCTGCTCAACAACGGTTTCACCACCTTGTGTTACGACGGCCAACCCTACTTCGATGATGAGCACCCGGTTACCGCCAAGGCCGATGGCACCGGCACCGTCGCTCAAGTCAGCAACATGCTGGTCGATGCAGGTTATACCGGCCCGGCTTGGTTCTTGATGGATACCACCCGCGCCATCAAGCCCATCATCTTCCAGCAGCGCAAAAAGCCCAAGTTCGTGCAAATGGTCGACGAAAAAGATGAATCCGTTTTCATGCGCAAAGAGTTTCGCTTCGGCGTTGATTGCCGCGATAACGTCGGCTTCAGCTTTTGGCAATTGGCCTTCGGTGCCAAGGCCGAATTAACCTACGACAACCTCTGGGCAGCCTATACCACCATGCGCGGTTACACCGCCGATGGCAGCCGCAAGTTAGGCGTACGCCCGCGCACTTTGGTTGTGCCCGTCGCGCTGGAGAAACAAGCCCGCCTGCTGATCGAACGCGAACGCCTGGATAACGGCGAATCCAACGAACTGTATAAGAAGTTCGAGATCGTCGTACCGGATTACCTGTAACCCCAAGATAACCCTGCAAAGCGAAGGATCGCGCCCCAAAGCCGAACAGGATGTTCGGCGCCCTAACACAACCAACACAGGTCGCCATCATGTACGCCACCCAGGCCGCTATCGAAAGTCGCTACGGCAAAGATGAACTCCTCATCATCGCCGATGATGATCTCAACGACGAGATCGACACCGCCAAGGTCAACCGAGCCCTGCAAGATGCCGACGACGAAATCGACAGCTACATCGGCAAACGCTACCCACTGCCACTGGCAACCGTACCCGGCATCCTCACCCGCGTCGCCGTCGATATCGCTATCTACCGCCTCTCAATGGGTACCCACCAAAGCGAAGAAAAACGCCAACGCTACGAAGATGCAATCAGCCTGTTAGCCAAACTCGCTCGCGGCGATATCGCGCTATCGATCGACAGTCATAACGACAATCAAGATACCAGCCCAACCGGCATGGAAGTCGAAGTCGACAGCAACCCGCGCCTGTTTAACCGCAACACCAGCAGCCACATTTTTTAACCCCTGTTCAAACCCCGTTTAACAACCGGAGCAACCCATGGCCACACCAAAACAGACCACCGCCAAAAAGGCGCAAACACAGACACAAGCAGCGGCAAAAAAAGCACCCTCATCAGAACAAAAAACCGACCAGATCACCGAGGCGAATACCGAAAGCACGACTGAAAGTACGACTAAAAGCACCACCAAAAACAGTACCGACCAAAACACGAACCACCAACAACAACCCCCCGTTCGCACGCGCACCACCAACCGCACCGAAGGCTACTGGCGCGGTGGCCAACAACACGGCCCCGAGTGGCATCACTGGCCCGCCGGCACTTTCGCCCAAGAGCAACTGAGCAAGCTCGAAGCCGACCCGCACATCGAACTCGAAGCCGTTGATAGCTAACCATGTCAACCGAACTCACCCTGCACCTAGCGGAGCTCAACCACCGCATCCAACAACTCGCCGATGCCAACGTCGGCGAGTTGTTGCCATCGTTGGCCACCGAAGGCGAAAGCCAAACCCGCCGCCGCATCGAAACCGAAAAGACCGCCCCCGATGGCAGCCCTTGGTTAGCCTGGTCAGAGGGCTACACCAAAACCCGCCACAGCAACCACAGCCTGCTCGAAAACGAAGGCAATCTGCTCGACAGCATCACCGCAGATCACAACGCCGATACCGCCATCTGGGGCAGCAACCTCCCCTATGCTGCCGCCCAACAATTCGGCTATAAAAAGCGCAACCTGCCCGCCCGCGAATACCTCGGTCTGTCACAAGCAAACCGTGCCGATATGATCGCCATCATCGACAACTGGGTCGATCAACAACTGAGAACCTAGCCATGCAGCCACTCAACGAATGGTCAGCCTTAAGCAATCACCTCAACAACATTGTGGCAACCTTACAAGCACCGTTACCCAAAAAGGTCTGCGTACAAACCCACGGCGGTCGCTTCGGCGAAGAAGACATCAAACACCTGTCAGCACGCGCACCGGCGCTGCTGGTATCCGTGCTACGTATCAACAGCATCAAAGCCCGCGCACCGGCAAACCCCAGCAGCACAACTCAAGCCAATACCACACGTCAAATCACCGCAGACCTCACCATTGGCATCAGTATCCTCACCAAAGAGCTACCCCGGCTATCACGCGCCGAAGCCGCACTCAACCTGGCCGAGTTTCTCACCCGATGCCTGCCCGGCCAAACCTTCGGCACCCCAGGTGCCAGTGCGGTGGCCAGTAACATCGAATGCCGCAACCTGTTCAACGCCAAAGTCGATAACGAAAAAGCCGTCAACTTCTGGGGCTGCGCGTTCAACCAGCAAATCACCTTCAGCAGCGCCAACCCCGCCGGCCAGATCCCCGCGCACCTGTTCCTCGGCGAAGCCCCCGACATCGGCACCGCCCATCAAAATGACTACACCCGCCTAACACCCGAGGCCAACTGACATGGGCTACGATGAACTCGTCCAACGCATCAACCGCCTCGAACGCCGCCTCGCCAATATCCTGGTCGAAGGCGTCATCGCCCAAGTGCAAACCGCCCCGTATCAAGTACGTGTCAACATCGGCACCGAAGACGAACCACAACTCACCAACTGGCTAACCCCCACCGCCGACCGCGCCGGCACTAACGGCCAAATCTGGTGGCCGCTCGAAATCAACGAAGCCGTCACCATCATCAGCCCCAACGGTGATATCGAACGCGGTCGTGTCACCCGTAGCCGCTTTACCGACGTTATTCCGCCACCCTCAACCGATCTCAACATGCTGCAAGTCAACATCGATGCCGACAATCACTTCAGTTTTAACCGCAGCACCGGCATCGCCAAGCTGGCCGCCAAAAACACAGCGGTGCTGCAATGCAACGTCGAGATCACCGAAAATCTCACCGTGAATAAAAACACCACCATCAAAAAAAACGCCGCCATCTCCGGCACCAGCACCGCAGCCGATCACCTCAGCGACGGCATCAGCGGCAAAGGCCACAAACACCCCGGCGACAGCGGCGGCTCAACCCAAGGCCCGCAATAACCAGCACAACACTAAAACCCTTTATTTCCATCCCTTTGTTTCAACCCGGCATCATGGCCCTATGAAACAAGGTATGGCAAAACACACAGGCACCCTCATCAGCGGCGAAGCGTATCTCAACCAACGCTTTGCCGATGCGCTGGGCACCTATCAAGGCACCTTGGTCGGTGAGCGCACCTACGGCGCCGATCTCGAAGACCTCATCGATGAGAACATCACCGAGCTGTTCCGCATGAAGCTGTTCAGCCGCATCGCCAACGCCCTGCAAAACCCCGTCAATGACCTCACCGACTTCACCCTACGCCAGCTCGAATTAATCGAACCCGCCCCCCATCGCATCGAAGTCATCGCCCACGGTCAATGGCAACAGCAAAGCGTTAGTCTGCGTTCACCCGTATCAATCGCAGCCCCACAAGGCGGTGCCGTATGACAGGCGCAATCGATCTCTCCAAACTGCCCGCCGTGGATTTCACCCCACAGCTCACCATCGAACAAATCACCGCCGAGGCCATCACCTGGTTAGCCGATAACGAAGGCGATATCATCGAAGGCCCCGGCGACCCACGTTACCGCCTGATCCGCAGCCTCGCCGTGCGCGAACGCCTGCTACGCCAAGCCAGCAACGAAGCCCACAAAAACCGCACCTTGGCCTATGGCAGAGGTGCAGCGTTAGATCACACCGGCACTACCTATCACCACACCGAACGCCTACTAAACGAAACCGACGATGATTACCGCCACCGCTGCGCCTTAGCCCCGGAGGGCTACAGCACCGCAGGCCCCATCGGTGCGTATCTGTTTCACGCCAAAAGCGCCAGCGAAAACGTCAAAGACGTTGAGTTCATCTCACCACAACCGCTGGATGTGATCCTGCCCGTCTTATCAACCGAGGGCGACGGCACCGCAAACCAAGCACTGCTCAATAGCGTCGCCCATGCAGTTAATCAAGATCACGTCCGCCCGCAAGGTGATCGCGTCACCGTGCAAAGCGCCGAGATTCTCACCTATAGCATCAGCGGCACCGTACACACGTACCCAGGGCCCGATCACAACATCGTTAAAGCCGCCGCGCTGAAGGCCCTGCAAACCTATACAAAAGAAGAGCACCGCCTCCAAGGTATCGTCTCCGATTCCGGCATCAAGGCCCATACCCACCTACCCGGTGTTGCCTATGTTGCGCTCAACAACTGGGCCGATATCTTCGCTGAAAAACACCAAGCACCTTACTGCACAGCCATCACCCTCACCGTCAAAGAGGTGATGTAAATGCCAATTAAAAGCCTGTTACCCGCACACTTCAGCAAACAAGAACACGCTCTCGATCGTATCGGTGGTGAACGCCTACAAACCCTCGGCCAGCAAACCGACATCGATCTCTGGAACCCGTGGCAATGCCCCGCCGAATTCTTGCCGCATCTGGCTTGGGCCGCCAGCGTCGATCTCTGGAACCCCAACTGGCCCACCAACATCAAACGCCGCGTCATTGACGAAGCCCCCGCGCTGCACCGCATCAAAGGCACCAAAGCAGCGGTCATCAAAGCGCTGGCAGCACTGAACATCGACGCCACTTACAAAGAGTGGTGGCAGCAAATCCCTCAAGGCGAACGCGGCACCTTCATCATCGAAGCCTATCTGCGCGACAACCTCGACAACACCCGCGATGCACTGCTCAATGCCGAACTCACCGAAGCACTAAAACGCTTGTTAGATGCCGTTAAACGCGGCAGCCAACACTACACCCTGTATACCGGCATTCGCCACAGCGCTGATCTAGCCATCGCCGGCACCCGCGCACCGTCTGTAACCTGGCACGAAATAAACGGCGAACCACGCCTGCCGGAGGTGAACTAATGGCCGCACACCCCTACATTCTCCAGTTTACCCAGCAGGGTATCGCCGAACTCGTCGCCAAAAAGAATCAAGGCCTTAAAGGGGTGTTATCCCATCTGGCCATGGGCTCCGCTGCCTACACACCCAACGGCACAGAAACCGCCCTGCGCCAAGAACAACAACGCGTCGAAATCCGCGATTACCAAAGCGATGCGGATACCTTTTATCTCGCTGGCGCTTTCGATGGCCCAGAAGAATACGACATGCGCGAGATGGCAGGCTTCCTGAGCGACGGCACCTTACTGTTTCTCACCAGCCACCCCACAACCCGCATCGGTTTCAAAGCCGCCGGTGATATCCATATCGAAAAAGTCGCTGTCTGCCTGCGCCAGTTACCGGCCAACAGCCTCAACGTTCAGGTTGGTGTCAACAACCTCAACCTCATCATCGTCAAAGAAATCGCCGCCATTGGCACAGCGTTAGCCAATCTGCAGCTAGAGCAGCTGCGCCAGGCTGATCGCATCAACCAGATATCAGGAGCCTACTAACATGACGCAGACAGAAGAAATCGGCGAGCTGATCAGCAGCTACACCCACCTCAAACAGTATTTTGAAGGGGCGCGCGAAGATTTTGAAAACCGCATCAGTAACATAGAAAGCCGCAGCGATGACGTGATCGATCAGGTACAAGTCGCTATCCCAGAAGCCGTTGAAAGTGAACTCTATCGATCCGTCTACTTCGACCCAGACAATGGTGATGATTCGCAAGAAGGAACACCGAGCAACCCTCTAAAAAGCCTGAAAGCTTCGATCGAAAAAATACCTAAAGGTGGCTACGGAGTTATTTTCACAACGGAAAGTGGCAAAACAATAACAATCGACGAAGACATTTTCATTCTCGGTAAATCGATCGTTTTTCGTTTCAAGGATGCAATCATCAACGCTTCCGCCAGTATCCGCATATTCGCCGGCGCACTCAAAGCATCCTATCCGATCTCGCTATCACACAGCTCTGAATATTTCATTCATCATTACAGCGCAGACATCAGGCTACCCATGGCAAGTTTGAACCCACAGGCTGAAGCCAGTGGCCTTCTCTACTCTGCATATAACGGCGGCAATGTATCATTTCCTGGATCGCATCACAGCGAAGTACTGGTCACGGGCATCATCGAAGACACGCCCGCGCAATACTACATATTCAGCCCTCTCTACTATCGCTCATCCATGATCGTATGCCTTCACGGTCTCTCAGTCGGTCAGAACGTCGACGTATTCCACCCGACCTACCAAGCACTCCAAGTAGGCAACAAACAAGTTTATCTAGTAGGAGCCTGAGCATGGAAATCCCATTCTTCGAATTTAATGGTAAAAAACACTACGGCCTCAATACCGACGACGACTGGTCAGTACGCGGCGTTTCCGATGCGAATAAACAAATCGTTATCGTAGATTGCTTATGGAAAGCGATCCGCACTCAACGAAACCAGCACCTTGCCACCAGCGACTGGACACAAACACCCGACACACCACTGAGTGCTGAAATACGAGCAGAATGGGCAACCTACCGCCAAGCCCTGCGTGACATCACCATCACCTTCACCGACCCGGATGCCATTGTCTGGCCTCCGCAACCTGCATAATCCGACTTAATAAGGAGGCATCACCATGCCCGCTCGCGATAAACTCCACGGCGTCGAACACAAATACCTCGATGCCGCCAACAAACCCATCGAACAAGTTGCAGGCTCCATTGTTGGTCTGGTAGCCACCGCCGATGATGCCGATACAACCACCTTCCCGCTCAACGAAAACACCCTCGTCACCGGCGAAGCCGATATCGCCAAAGCCGGCACCAGCGGCACACTACGCCAGGCACTGCTGGATATCTTCGATCAGCAACCCGCCCTCGTCGTTGTCACCCGTGTAAACGAATCTGCCGATGTCGCGATGCAAACGTCCAGCCTCATTGGCACCATCAACAACGAACGCAACAGCTTTATCGGCATGCAATGTATGCTGTCTGCCGAAAGCGACACTGGCTTCAAACCGCGCCTGATCATCGCCCCCGAATTCAGCCAGATCGAAGCCGTCGGTGTCGCACTGGAAGCCCTCGCCAAAAAGCTCCACGCCATCGCCATTATCGATGGCAAGGCTGATGGTCTTTCCGCAGCCGTTCAAGACAAAAGTCGCTACGATGAAGTGATCTTTGTCGATCCCGGCATCCGCGCTACCGGTGAAGATGGCAACGAAACCACCCGTGCAGCATCGGCAGCCGTCGCAGGTCACATCGTTCGCAACGATGTCGAGCGCGGCTACCACACATCCCCCTCAAACCAACGTATGCAAAACATCCTCGGCCCTAGCAAAAATATCGATTACATCAGCGGCAGCAAAACCTGCATGGCCAATGTGTTATCTGCCAATGATATCTGCGCCGTCGTTCGCAAAGCCGGCGGCGTTTATTTCTGGGGCAATCGTTTGGCCAACGGCACCTTGATACCCCATCAGCGCATTCGTTATATCGTCGGCGATTCGATCCTTGCCGCCCATGAAGAATACGTTGATCGCAACCTCACCAGTGATTACGTCAGCTTTATCCGCGGTCGAGTAAACGCGCTAATTCGCCGCCTAACTCTTCAAGGCATCATCAGCGGCGGCGAGTGTTGGATCGACCCAGCGCTCAACAAAGCATCCTTCGTCGACAACACCGCCTACTGGGATTACAAACTCGGCTTCTACAACGTCGCCGAGACCATCGTCTTTCGTCAGGCCGTTACCGACGAATACAACAACACTATCGTTGACCGCATCGCGGCATAACAAACAAATAACAGGAGACCACCATGCTGCCAAAAGTCATGCAAGGCCTGAACGCCTTCGTCGACGGTGATGAATTCATCGGCGTCGCCACCAAAGTAGAACCGTCACTGCCAAAGCCGAAAAACAAAGAAATCAACAGCCCTGGCCACGCCGGCGCAATCGACGTACCTACCCACAAATGGGAGAAATCCACCCCCAAACTCACCCTACAAGATTACCCACCACAAGTTATCGCGTTAGTGGGTGATACCGATGCCCTCGACAAACCCCTCACCTTAATCGGCGTCATCGGCGCCGATGATCAGCGCGTCATTGAGATCGAAGTTACTGGCTTATGGACAGCCGCCGAACCCAGCGAATGGGCCGACGATGCCGACGCCGAGCTGGCCGTTACTGTTAGCGCGCGTACCTACAAACTCACCATCGATGGCAAAGAAGTGCTGTTTATTGACTACGAGCGTAACGACGTCCGCATCAACGGCAAAAACAAAACCAACGCCTTAAACAAAGCCCTACGCCGCGGCCGAGCCTAACCCCCTCGCACCAGCCGTTTATCCACCCGTTAAATCCGATTTAAAAGGTCATCAACCATGAGTCAAAACGCTATCCAGCTCGCCGTACCGCTAACACGTGGCGACAAAACCATCGAACAGATCACCCTGCGCAAACCCGATACCGGTAGCCTACGCGGTCTAGCCATCAGCGATGTCATGCGCATGGATGTCGACACTCTCGCCGACCTGGTGCCACGTATCAGCCCAGATATTACCAAAGGCGAGTTCCTCCAACTTGATCCCTACGACCTCGGCGAAATCAGTAAATCGGTGATCGATTTTTTTACCGTGCGGCCGAGCATCTAGGCGAACTACCCGACGACGTCGAAGATTGGATGGCCGACTGCTCGGCCATCCTCTACACCCAGCCCTCAGAGATGGAACACTGGCCACTCGAAACCCTCAAGCGCTGGCACGACCAAGCTATAAAAAGAGCCCCCGATGAACACGATTGAAGCCAAAGCCGTCCTCAAATTGGTCGACCAGTTTACCGGCCCAGCCAAACGTGTCGGAGGTATGTCCGGCAAGCTCGAAAAGCAACTCGGCAAAACCCAAAAACACCTGGCACATTTAAAAAGCGATCGCACTGACATCGAAAGCTTCACGCGCCTACGCAAACAAAGCAAAGACACCCGTCACGCATTAGAGCAACAACAAACCTCAATCGCCAAGCTGGCCCGTGAACTCAAAAACACCGAAAAACCGTCCAAAAAACTCACCAAAGAATTTGAAGCCGCCAAAAAACAGGCGGCACAACTCAAGCAGAAACACGCCAGCGAAACCCAACAGCTTCAGCAGCTGCGCAAACGGCTAAACAACACGGGCATCAGCACCCACAAGCTCAGCCAACAAAACCGTGACCTGGCCAAAACCATCGATGTCACCAATAAACGGCTCAAATCCCAACAGCACATGCTGGCCGGCTATAAAGATGCCGTACGCCACGCCCAACAAACCAAACACCACCTCGGCAATGCAGGCAGCGCAGCCTTAAAAACCGGCGCAGGTCTGGTCGGTTTAGGCTGGCTATTCAAGCGCACCTTTGTTGATACCGCCGCCGAATTTGAACGCTACGAAACCATCCTCACCACCATCGAAGGCAGCCGCGCGGGCGCGATCAAAGCGATGGACTGGGTACAAAACTTTGCTGCCACCACACCCTACGAGTTAGACCAAGTCACCGATGCCTTCGTGAAACTGCGCGCCTATGGCCTTAACCCCACCGACGGCCTGCTACGCACCCTCGGCGACACGGCCAGTGCCATGGGCAAAGACGTTAACCAAGCTGTCGAAGCGATCGCCGACGCCGTCACCGGCGAAAACGAGCGCCTCAAAGAATTCGGCATCAAGGCCCGCGCCAACGGCAATAAAATCGTCTACGAATACAGCGTCAACGGCCAAACAAAACTGGCCGAAGCCCTAAAGAGCGATCGCCAACAAATTCAGTCCGTCCTCAGTGACATCTTCAACAGCAAGTATGCCGGCGCTATGGATAAACAATCACGCACTTGGGCCGGCATGATGAGCAACCTCACCGATCAATGGACACGCTTCGTCAATCTGGTGATGAAAAACGGCCTCTTTGATTGGATGAAATCCGAGCTCAGCCAACTCCTCGAAACAGTTAATACCATGGCTAAAACCGGCGCACTCGAACAACGCGCCCGCACCATCGCAACCCAACTCAAAACCTTTTTCGGCGAAATGTGGCAAGCCGCCAAAGCAATCCTGGCACTCATGCGCGCCGTTGCCCGCGTGCTCAATGCAGCCGCCGATGCACTAGGCGGCTGGAACAATCTCGCCTGGGTCATGATCGGCCTGCCCGTCGCCAGCAGCCTCATGGGTATCGTTATTAGCGTCACTAAACTCTTCACCAGTTTCGGCCTGCTTAGCGGCATGTTGCCCCTCGTCGGCAAAGGCCTGTTATGGATCGGCCGCGCACTGATGCTCAACCCCATCGGCTTGGCCATCACAGCTATCGCCGGCGGTGCTTATCTCATCATCAAATACTGGCAACCCATCAAAGCCTGGTTCGCCAATCTCTGGCAAGGCATCGAAAACGTCTTTTTCAGCTTTCACCCACTCGGCATCCTGATGCAACAATGGAACCCCGCCATGAGCTGGTGGCAAAATCTACTGCAAGGCTTCAGCACCGCCGCCAGCAACATCTGGCAAAGTATCACTGGCGTGTTTTATCGCGGCATTGCCAGCCTGTTAAAAGCCATTCAAAAAGCCACCAGCCTGTTACCCGATTGGGCACTGCCAGATGCCATCGGCGGTAAAAATCTGGATGTCGCCATCCGCCACTACCAACAACGCGCCGGCACCGATAAAGCCACAACCAACAAGATCATCAAACCCGGTGTTGCCGCACCACTCAAAGCCGCCGGCAACAACACCATTCAACAAACCACCGAGATTTATTCACCCATCACCATCCAAAAAGCCGACGGTCTCGACGAAGACAAAATCGCCGAACTGATCGTACGCAAACAACGCCAACAGCAGCGCGACGCCGAGCGCAAAAGCCGCGGCCGACTGCACGGAGAATAGCCCCCATGTCAGTACAAATGATCATCGGCGACTACCCACTCAGCCTCAGCACCGCCGAATACAACAAACTCTCCCAAACCCTCAACTATCGCTGGGTCGAACGTGCTCGCCTTAATCGCAAACCGGCCCTGCAATACCAAGGCCCCGGCTTACGTGTACTGCGTTTTTCCGGCGAGATCCACGTCCAATCCGACGCACAACTCAAACAACCCCAGCGCATGGCAAGCGAAGCCGACAAAGGCGCCCCATTGGTTGTGTTAGCCAGTAACAATACCTTAACGGCCACATACCACGGCCGCTGGGTTATCACAGAACTGCGGTTTGAAGATACCGATCTACTCGCCGACGGCACACCGGTCACCATCAGTTTCGAAATCACCCTCAAGGAATACGGCGACGATGCATAACTACCAAACACAACCCAACGACATGATCGACGCCATCTGCACCCGCCAATACCCCGGTATTGATCCCGACCAAGCCATCAACGCCGTACTCGATGCCAACCCTGGCCTCGCCGCCCACGGGCCGATATTACCCGACAGTATCATCATTCAACTGCCCGAAATCACTGCCACAGAAATCCGCGCCAGTATCCAGCTCTGGGACTAAACCACAGGAGCCACCATGCACCCTACTGCCATCAAGGTGACCGTCAACGGTAACGATATCACCACCACCATCAACGACCGCCTCGAAAGTTTACAAGTCACCGACAACGCCGGCATTGATAGCGATACCATCGCCATCACCCTCGACGACCGCGACCAAGCCATCGCACTGCCGCGCATCGATGCCGACATCGAAGTCTGGTTCGGCCCTATCATCAACGGCACACCGCAACTCACCTGGGCCGGCATATATACCATCGACGAAATCGAAACCGACGACCACCAAGGCACCCTCAGCATTCACGGCAAAGCCGCCAATATGGTCGGCGGCCTAAAAGCACCACGCGATCAAAGCTACCACGACATCACCCTCGGCCAACTGCTCACCACCATCGCCAAACGCCACGGCTACACCGCCGCAATCCCCGATACCCTCGCCAACAAACACTACCCCCACATCGACCAACGCACCCAAGCCGACATTGACCTGCTCACCAGCAAAGCCACCGAACTCGACGCCATCTGCAAACCCACCGGCAAACGCCTCTGCATCATCCAGCAAGACAGCAGCCAAACCATCAGCGGCAAACCGTTAGAAGAAATCCCCTTAAACGCCAAAACCGAAGGCGTCTACATCACCGCCAAAATCACCGGCCGCAGCCACTACAACAGCGTCAAAGCTTACTGGCAAAAACCCGACGCCCCCACCAAACGCAGCCTCAGCATCGGCGGCAAAGAACCCCAATACACCATGGCCGACATCTACCCCACGCACCAACAAGCCAGCGATGCCATCGACGCCAAATTCAAACAACTCAAACGCGGCGGCACCGAACTCACTATCGAACTCCCCTTCAACCCAAAGTACCGCGCAGAACACACAGTAAAGCTCTTTAATCACCGCCACGCCGGCCGCTACGTTATAAAGGAAACCACACACCACATCGGCAGCGGCAACCTAGCCACCACCACCGTAACGCTGAAAGAACCGAGCAAAAAAGAATAGAAATAAAGGAGAGAGAAAATGCCACAACAGGGGTAACGCCCCGAGTGTTAAACGCGGTAAGCAGCGAAAGCCAGCGAGCCACAACCAACACCCCCAAGCCGCTTAATTGCGGCTTCGTGGGTAAAAGAAAGCGACCAGACAGTAGCGGTAACTACTGCCCGGCCACCTCAACACAGTGAACCAGCACTGTGAATCAGCCAAGGCTTTCCCGCTTGTACAAGCGCAGGCAAGCCTACCAGAAAAAAGGCGATTCACAACCATGGAAGCCGTTAGGTGTACCAACTGTGACAAACTGTTATTCAAAGCCGCAGCAACCGGCACAATCGAGATCAAATGCCCACGCTGCAAGCGACTACAAACCATAAAATCCAAGAACACCCAGAGTGTCACGAACCGGAATCTATACGATGGCGAAACCCGTGATACCTTGGGTCGGCGGTAAACGAAAACTCGCAGACCATATCCTTCCTCTGTTCCCAGAGCACACCTGCTACGTGGAGCCGTTTTGCGGCGCTGCGGCATTGTATTTTTTAAAGGAGCCGTCAAAGGTCGAAGTCATCAATGACGTAAACGGCGACGTCATCAACCTATACCGTGTCGTCAAACATCACTTAGAAGAACTTTATAAGCAGTTTAAATGGACATTAACCAGCCGTGAAAACTGGCAATGGTTAAAAGCGACCCCACCAGAAACCCTCACCGACGTTCAACGCGCTGCGCGATTCCTGTACCTACAAAAGCTCGCTTTTGGCGGCAAGGTAGAAGGTCAAAGCTTCGGCACAGCAACCAGCTCGCGCCCAAGGTTCAACATATTCACCCTCGAACAAGACCTAGCCGATGCCCACTACCGCCTCAGCAACACCACCATCGAACGCCTCGACTGGGCCGATATCATTGAACGCTACGACCGCCCTCACACCCTGTTCTACTGCGATCCCCCCTACTGGGAAACCGAAGGCTACGGCGTCGACTTCCCCTGGGAACAATACGAACGTATGGCCGAATTCACCAAAACCATCCAAGGCAAAATGCTCATCAGCATCAACGCCCACCCTGAAATCCGAGAACTATTCAGCCACCTCCCCGTGGTAGAAGTCGACTACCAATACACCGTCGCCGGCGCAGACAAACGCACCGACTGCGTCGAACTCATCTACGGCAACTGGGACAACAACCAAGTCCCCAAACCCAAAGGCCAAAGCGGGTTGTTTTGAACAGAAACCGAGAACGCACGATGACTCGTAGCCTTTGAGGCTATATTGATATCTTGGGCATTAAATTAAGTTCAGCCCAAGGTCACCAATCCAATATAGAAGTGTAAGGGGGAGACAAATGAAACAAATACAGCAAGCTGGCGACTCTGATATAGAGTCAGTAAACAGCATTCGAGAAGCATGCGGCGCTCTAGCGATATCTGGATATGATTATGATTGGATAGATGGAGAACGCGGCACTTTCATCTACAAAGTTGAAGATAAAGTCGTTGCATGCCTTACATTTCGCCCTTCGGGAGTCTCCAATGAAAAAGTCCAACTTGATATCCATGTTCAACCTGAATCCCAACAAAAAGGCTTCGGGACTGAATTCATTGAACATGCCTTAACTCACTTCAAATCCGAATGTAGCTACCAAAGCATTGAGGCTCTTTTGGGCCCAAATGAAATTCGATCAAAACCATTCTTTACTCGAATGCAGTTCAAAGAGAAAAGTCGCAACGACCGTGGAATTATATTGATACGAAATATTGAAGAAAACTAACGAAAATACAGTCTCACATCATCTGCGGCAAAATCTCACATGATGTGCGGCGCTACACCTGTTTCAAGGTCACTTTTGGATAAACACCGAGAGCGAATGTCTTCTGCTTTCCACGAAAGGAATATTTCAAGCGCCAGTATTTACTGCCTGTCGTTTTGACGAGCAACCGAAGCCCGTCGCGATCTGACATCCACACATCCTTTTCAACCGCCTTGGCCTTGCGAATTGCTATATCTGTCAACGGCATGAGTCCCTCCAGTTCAATTTAGACAGGTAGCACTGCAATGTAGCACCAAAAGCTCTTGGCTTGCAATGAATCAAAATGGACGGCAATGGACTGAAAACGCAGGAATTTAAAGGGTTTTCGAGATAAAATGGACGTTAATGGAAGTGGGGAGATTATGAAATGGTGCCCGGGGCCGGACTTGAACCGGCACACTCGTAAGAGCGGGAGATTTTAAGTCTCCTGTGTCTACCAATTCCACCACCCGGGCTTTGGGTGCTTCGTACATGATTTACTTGCTGTTAATCAGTGTGACTAACTCTAGTAATGCACAAAGAAAAGTGGAGGCGCGAACCGGAGTCGAACCGGTCTATACGGAGTTGCAGTCCGCTGTATCGCCGCTCTACCATCGCGCCAAACGATGAGATACAAAGGAATATGGAGCGGGAAACCGGGTTCGAACCGGCGACCTCGACCTTGGCAAGGTCGCGCTCTACCAACTGAGCTATTCCCGCACTTTGTATCTTGCGTCAAAGAGGTGGCTAATTCTATTCAGACTGACGCCAGTGTCAACATTAATTTGAAAAAAACCGTACTAAAACAGAAAGTTGTACGCGTTATGATCAATTTTCGTTGCCGGGGCGCAAATCTGGCCAGGCTGCCTTTAAATACAAGAACATAGACCAAATCGTGAGCGCCGCTGCAGTATACATACTGACCATCGCGAGATAGTAAACTGGGCCTTCTTTATCGACCTGCACAAGCAAAAACAGGAAGATGGCGCCCATCTGCGCCATGGTTTTGATTTTGCCGATATAAGACACCGCGACACTGGTGCGTTTGCCGAGCTCGGCCATCCACTCTCTGAGGGCGGAGATGATTATTTCGCGACCGATGATAATGATGGCTGGCAAGGTGAAGTACCACACAGCAAAACGCTCTACCAATACAACCAGCGCGATAGATACCATGAGTTTGTCAGCGACGGGATCGAGAAAGGCGCCAAACGGGGTGGTTTGATTGAGCTTGCGGGCGAGGTAGCCATCGAGCCAGTCTGTCCAGCCGGCGACGAAGAACACGATCGCGGAGATCAGGTAGCTCCATTGCGACGGTATATAGAAGACGATAACGAATACCGGAATCAGAACCAGTCGAAAAAGTGTTAATGCGTTGGGTATATTCATACTCTGTTCTTATGTTTTCGACAACGTGTTCGGGTTGCAGGTGATTGATGCCCGCGCCGCTTTTACGCTACGGCGATTCGGGTTTGCCTTTGCCTTCCAATAAAAAACGCGATATTCCGGCCACTACATCTATCTTGCATGCATTATGTGACTATTTTTCACGCTATTGGCTTCAACCCTGAAGCTGTTTTTGTCGGCTAAACCACTTATTTTATTCTTTGTTGAACTCAGCATAAATATCTTCGGCAATTTTTTCACTAACTGATGGCACTTTTACTAATTCGCGCACGGGAGCTTCGGTAACCGCTTTCATGCTGCCGAAGTAGCGCAGCAGTTCGCGGCGGCGCTTGGGGCCTACGCCGGGTATGCCTTCTAGGGCCGATTGGCTGCGCTTTTTGTCGCGTTGCTGGGTGTGACTTTTTACCGCGAAGCGGTGGGATTCATCCCTCACGTGCTGAATCAGGTGAAGTGCGGGTGAATCGGCTGGTAGGTTGAGCTCGTCACCTGTATCGGCCAGTATCAAATGTTCCAGCCCGGGTTTACGGGTAGGGCCTTTGGCTACCCCCACAATCAGGATTTCATTCAGGCCGTATTCACTGAGTACGTCTTTGGCTTGCGTTACTTGTCCCTTACCGCCGTCAATTAATAAGATGTCGGGCTGCTGCCCTTCTCCATCGACGAGCTTTTTAAAGCGTCGCTGCAGAGCTTGCTGCATGGCGGCGTAATCATCACCGCCAGTAATGCCTTTGATGTTAAAACGGCGGTAGTCGCTCTTTTTCGGGCCGTTTTGATCGAATACCACGCAGGAAGCTACGGTAGCTTCGCCGCTACTGTGGCTAATATCAAAACATTCGATGCGTTTGGGCATGTCGGTGAGGTCGAGGGCTTCTTGCAGGCTCAAGAAGCGCTTTTGCAGGCTTTGCTTGTTGGCCATGCGCGAGGTGAGGTTTTGCTCTGCAGTGGAAGTGGCAACTTGTAACCACTTTTCGACATTGCCGCGTGTTGGGCCGAGTAGCTGAACGCGTTTACCGGCAATCTGAGTGAGGCCTTCGGCAAACTCGAGGGCGTCTTCGCATTCTTGATTGGTGACGATTTTCGGCGGCATATCGCGGCTTTGCCCGCTCAGATAAAACTGACCGAGAAAGGCCATCATCACGGCGTTGTTGTCTTCGTCGAGGCCGAGCTTGGGGTAGTAGCTGCGGCTGCCGATAATACGACCGCCGCGCACAAATAATACGTGTACACAGGCAGCACCGGCTTTTACAGCGAGGGCGACTACGTCAACTTCGGCATTGCCGGCTTCGATGTATTGGTTTTCGGTTACACGCTTGAGGTGTTGTATCTGGTCGCGGTATTCGGCGGCTTTTTCGTAGGCCATGTCGACGGCAGCGGCTTCCATACTAGCACCGAGCTCTTTAATCAGCTGGTCGCTGCGGCCTTCTAAAAACCAGCGGGTGTGTTTTACCTCTTCGGCATATTCTTCGTCGCTGACGTGGTTCATGCACGGGCCACTACAGCGTTTGATCTGATATTGGAGACAGGCGCGTGATCGGTTAGCGAAGTAGCTGTCTTCACATTGACGCACTTTAAAAACTTGTTGCAGTAGGTTCATGCTTTCACGCACGGATGAGGCATTCGGATATGGGCCAAAATAGGTGCCCTTCTCTCGTTTTGCGCCTCGATGATATGAGAGCCGCGGGTATTCGGCATCGGACAAAAAGATGTAGGGGTAGGATTTATCGTCACGCAGCAAAATATTGTAAGGCGGGCGGCTTTGCTTGATGAGGTTGTGCTCAAGCAGCAGAGCTTCGGTTTCGGTAGCCGTTACGGTGACATCGATGCGATGAATACGGCTAACCAGCGCCACAGTTTTGGTGTTAAGGCCGCGAGCGCGGAAGTAACTGCCGACGCGTTTTTTGAGGTTTTTGGCCTTCCCCACATACAGCACGTTGCCATCGGTATCGTGCATTTGATAAACGCCGGGGCGTTGGGTGAGGTTTTTCAGATAGGTTTTGTGATCAAATCCGTCGGGGTGTTCGCCTGCGTCGCTGGCTAGGCCTGCCACTTTCGTCGCAAGGCTTTTAGCGGATTCTTTCTCGGGCGGGTTGGTGGCATAGATAGCCGGAGCGGCATCAGATACCCGGCTGGATTCAGCAGGTGTTTGTTGGGAATCTTTACTGCCGGTGTTGGGTGTTTTTTTGGCCATTAAACTTGTGTGTCGTATGCGCAGCGCTAGATCATTGAGCGCCGCGTTGATTCTAATTTACACCGCACCGGGCGGTTAATTGCAGCGGTTGCGGGCTTATAAGTGTACGGACGTTTGAATAGGCGAATGGCCTAACAGCAAGTTAATGTTGCTTTTGAAATGCCACATAAAAATCGAGAGTGAACAACCCCTTGCGTTTGATTGCGCCGATAAACACCAGTACTCAGGGGTTTATTTTCTGCGGTGCAGGTTCAAACTTCCTGTGGGTCTAGCATACCATGCCGAATGGCGAGACGAGTAAGCTCAACGTCGCTTTGTACGCCGAGTTTGTCGAAGATCCGGTATCGGTAGCTATTAACGGTTTTGGTGCTCAGGCAGAGTTTATCCGAGATTTCCTGCACTTTCTCGCAGTTAATCACCATCATGGTAATCTGCAGTTCACGGTCTGAGAGTTGCTCAAACGGTGATCCTTCGCTGTCGTAGGCACTGAGTGCCATTTGCTGGGCGATATTGGGCGACAGATAACGCTTGCCCGCAGCTGCGTGTTTGATGGCGGTAACCATTTCGTACATTTCTGCACCTTTAGTTACATAGCCAAGCGCACCTGCTTTGAGCAGCTTGTTGGGGAATGGATTGTCATCCAGTGCGGTCAGTGCAACGACTGCCACTCCGGGTAAACGCTGGGTAAGCTTTTTAGTGGCTTCGATACCACCAATACCCGGCATTTTGATATCCATCAAAACCACATCAGGATCCAATTGCTTGGCATACTGAATGGCTTCTTCACCTGTACCCGCTTCGCCGACTACCTCAATCCCTGGTACATCTTCCAGCATTCGTGCAATCCCGACGCGAACCAAGTCATGGTCGTCTGCAACGACTACTTTGATTGTCACATTAAGCCTCGATCGTCATTATTTTATTGAAAAATGCGCTACTGTTCAGCGTCCAGGCTTCGCTCGATGAGAGCGGCGTTGAGCAAAAACATGTTCACTCAAAGCGATCCATCGTTGATGTATTTGTTTTGACAACAAATACGCCTGGTTTCATCCATTTTTATTGATCTTATCCATTTGCTGCTGCTTAACCCTTGGCTGCCGGCGTTATCATCCAATGACAACGTGCGGAAACCGGTCAAAAGTAGCTTACACTGCTCTTGCTGGCTTTAAGGTGAATGACATCCGTTTTTATTCATCACCTGATCACATTGCGGCTACGTCTGATCAGGTAGTAAGCCATTATTTTTTCAGTCTTTCTGGTCTAAATGTAGGCCATTTCGACGAAGTTGCCTACCTGGCGCGTTCGGCGAAAATACCCTCCTACTATTAACACGAGTATTATCGTGACCGTGTGCGAACCTTTCTAAACGTCAAGTTAATCCGCCCGCCGGTTATTTCCGGTTGTTTTAATACGGCATGTTGCCAACGTTTTTGAACGCCCGGCATCATCAACAGCAGTGACCCGTGGTGTAACTCTTGCCGGCGCGTTGCGGATCTGCCACTTACGTTGTGGCCCATTGACGCCAGCCTCTGCAAATAGTGTTTCTTCGGCTTGATGCTGAAACGCCGCGCTTGCCCGAGTGAAATTGAGGCTATCGGCACGGTGTCGTCTAGTTCGGCTTCGTCGTCAGCATGCCAGGCAACACTGTCGTTGCCGTCTCGGTAGAAATTGAGCAAGGCGCTGTTGAAACTGCAGCCTGCGATGGCTTCTACCTGTTGTTTTATGTCAGCCATCGGTGCCAACCAAAGCTCAGGCGTTAAGGCGATGCCACTGTATTGGTAGTCAGTGCCTTTGTCACCCATCCATACCTGTAACCGGGGTATTAATCGCTGTTGACCGGCGATGGTTAAGGTATCTTGTCGCCATGGCATATTTGCTTGCAGGCAAGAAAACCAGTGATCTGCCTGCGCAGTAAACTGGCTGGGGTAATAATGCAACTGGTCGGATTCTGTGTAATCAGAGAGGCCTTCTAGCGCAGTTACATCACATCTGGCGTGCTCATTACTTGCCGCCAATGCCGATTGCTGCGCTTCACTTGCTTCAGCTACCTCTGTGCCCACATTCGCATCATTGCCGGCACCACCAAATAGATCGGTTTGGGCCGGTGGTATTGACGCGTTTTGTCTGGGCTGTTTTTGCATAGGTCAATTTATTTGGTTTCGAGTTTTTCGACACAACTCCCAACACAGACAGACAACGCCTTCACCCTATAAAAATAGGGGTTAGCGACAACCCAAGCATCAAACCAAAACATCAGTATTCACGAATACAGGTTCCGGCTCAAGCAAAACATCGAAGTCTTGCTGCACGGTACCGATTATTCGTTTTACCAGTTGTAGGATGTCATCACAGGTTGCACCATCATGGTTCACAAGTACCAGTGCCTGCTTCTCATACATGCCGACGGGCCCATATCTTTTACCCTTAAATCCGGCCTTTTCGATCAACCATCCAGCGGCCAATTTTACCCTACCATCCGACTGCGGGTACGCAGGTAAATCAATAAATCGTTGCCGTAACTCTGCAAATTTTTCATTGCTCACCATCGGGTTTTTGAAGAAGCTACCCGTGTTGGCAATCTCAGCTGGGTCTGGCAATTTTGACTGGCGAATAGAAATCACGGCATCGCGAATAGCCGCAGGCGTTGGTGTTTTACCGGCAAAATGGCTCGCAAGCGGGCCGTAGCTAATATTCACTGCTGGGGTTTTACTGAAGCGAAATGCCACATGCGTAATCAAATATTTATCGGCTGCGCGGCTTTTGAAGATGCTATCACGGTAAGCAAATTCGCAAACTTGGGCAGCTAAACGGGTTGGCTCACGTGTATGCAGATTGATCACATCAACACTATCGATGCAGTCGGCGACTTCTTGCCCGTATGCACCAATATTTTGCACCGGCGCGGCACCAACCGTGCCAGGAATAATGGCGAGATTTTCGAGGCCGTACCAGCTGTTGTTCAGACAGGTTTGTAAAAAATTATCCCAATGCATGCCTGCAGCAACACGCACGGTGATGCTATTTGAATCCTCTGCGAGGGTATCTATGCCCTGCTCTGCCATATGCAGCACCAGGCCAGGGTAATCACCGGTAAAAATGATATTCGACCCGCCGCCCAAGATAAACAACGGCAACTGGTGTTCGTGTGCATAACCCAGGGCACGTTGAATATCAGTCGCATTGGTCGCTTTGGCGTAGAATCGTGCGCTGACTTTCAGCGCCATGGTGTTCAGATGTGTTAGATCGACGCCTGTTTGTATCAACTCAGGCGTTTGTGTCGGGTCAGGCATTGACGGGGGTGAGTTCCTTCAGCAGTGATTCGCAGGCAGATTCAATCAGGCCAAATACCCGCTCAAAACCTTCGCCGTTGCCGTAATACGGATCTGGCACTTCGAGGATATTGTCGTCTTCGAGGTAATCGAGCAGCAGCTGAATACGACCTGGATAGTTATCCGGGGCATTTTTAATGATGTCTGCAAGGTTACGGGTATCCATTGCCAAGATGTAGTCGAAGTCGTCGAAATCGGCAGCGCATAATTTGCGAGCACGCAGAGCGGAGAGATCGTAACCTCGGCCGGCGGCAGCTGCGATGGTGCGATCATCCGGTGGGTTGCCAATATGCCAAGCGCCGGTACCACAAGAATCAACACCAATGTGGTTTTGCAAACCTGCTTCGGCAATCATTTTTTCAAAAATGCCGTGGGCCGTCGGCGAGCGACAGATATTACCCAAGCACACAAATAAGACTTTTGTCATACCAGACCTTTTTGCAGTTTCATCGTCCATAATCGAAACACCCAAGAGAAAACACTATAAGCGGTTACTTCTGCTGTGTTAAATAGTTTCTCACAGCATCAAGATCTTCTTGTGTATCAACACCCGCTGGAATCTTTTGGCACGCGGCCTCGGCAAATATACTCACGCCGTTTTCCATCACGCGTAATTGTTCGAGTTTCTCAATGGATTCAAGTGTCCCTAGCGGCCAATCAACAAACCGATTTAGCAAAGCTGCCCGATAGGCATAAATGCCAATATGACGTTTAAACTCAACGCCAACGGGCAATTCTTCGCGATTCTCAGCAAACGCATCACGTACCCAAGGAATCGGGGCACGGCTGAAGTACAGTGCTTGCTGATTGTTGTCTGTGACCAGTTTTACCACATTTGGGTCAAAAACATGTGAAACCTCTTCAATGGTTTCACACAGGGTTGCCATCTGGCGCGTTTGATCACTGAGTAACGCGGCCACCTGATTAATGACAGCTGGGGGAATCAACGGCTCATCACCCTGGACGTTAACGATGACCTGGTCTTCGTCATAACCCATGTTTTGGGCGACTTCTTGCAGGCGATCAGTACCAGATTCATGATCTTCGCGCGTCATGCATACACGTGCACCAAATGCGTTAGCGGCGGCTTCAATACGGCTGTCGTCAGTGGCGATGATGACGTCTTTAGCCTCACTTAAACAGGCTTGCTCCCACACGTGTTGAATCATCGGTTTGCCGCAGATATCCGCCAATGGCTTAGCTGGCAAACGTGAAGATGCATAGCGGGATGGAATAACGACAACAAAATCCATAATGATGGTTACCTGTGTATTTGCATGTTGTTTTTGTTCGACGTGGCGATGGGAGCGCTGAGGTGCGGTTGCAACACTGCACAGATATAGCCAGTCAAGCCGTTAAGAGTATCTGAACATGGGCTTCGAGTCGCTGCCAGAAATCGTCACTGAGCTCGGCATTAACTGGCAGATACCAATGATGATCTAATTCAGTGAACGCAGCGCATTTTACTGCATCTTTTTCAGTCATTAAAACGGGGCGTTTATTATTTAGAAAAAGATCGTCGAGTTGATAGTGATAATGATCAGGAAACGGATGCGGCTCAACGTCAAAGCCGGCGGTTTGTAGGGTGTTGAAAAATCGTTGCGGGTTACCGATGGCGGCAATAGCGTCAACGGCTTGCGCCACAGGCGCGGGTGCTTCCGGCGTCGTGCCGATGGGGATCAGTGCGCCGGGGGCAAGGTTGAGTTCGTGACCATTAGCGGTGGCGATATGGTGCTGGTTTTCACCGTTGATTATCACGTAATCAACATCATCAAGGCGTTTCGGCGGCTCACGCAGTGGGCCTGCGGGCAAACATCGGCCGTTCCCTAATCCACGTTCACCGTCGACTACAGCAATTTCGATGTCTCGCGGCAAGCGGTAATGCTGAAGGCCATCATCACTGATGATGATCTGCACTTTATGTTGCTCAATCAAGGTTTGGGCAGCATTCACACGGTCGGGGTCTATCACAACCGGGCAGCCGCAGCGCTTAAAGATCATCAACGGCTCATCACCGGATTGCTCTGCGGTAGATGTTGCCGTCAATGTATAAGGGTATTCTGCCTTGCCACCGTAACCACGACTAATGACGCCAACACGAATACCCTGCTCTTGTAATCGGCTCACCAACGCGATGGTAAAAGGTGTTTTACCGGTGCCGCCAACACTGATGTTACCCACCAAGATAACGGGAACCGACAGGCGTGTTTGTTTGGCTTCGAGTTTGCGTCGGCGACTAGCCGCTATTCGGCCAAATAATTGGCTCAAGGGCAGTAATATCGGATGCAGTAAAGGCGACCAGAGGGGACGCCCGTACCAGAGTTTCTCAACCCAGGTTTGCATGTGTATTAAACCGCGCCGTCACTAGAGGCATGAAGCGCTGCATAGCGGCCATGCTCTGCCAGCAAGCTCTTATGATCACCAGATTCGACAATCTGGCCGCCATCGATAACCAAAATTTTATCGGCCTTTTCAATGGTTGTAAGGCGATGGGCAATCACGATGGTTGTTCGATCGGTCATCACGTCATCGAGGGCTTGCTGAATCAGTCGCTCGGATTCGTTGTCCAGTGCGGAGGTCGCCTCATCGAGAATCAGAATCGGTGCGTCTTTCAAAATGGCGCGCGCAATTGCTATACGCTGGCGCTGGCCGCCCGACAGCAACACACCATTATCGCCAATGCGTGTGTCGTACCCTTCAGGCAATTTTTCGATAAATTCGTGCGCGTTGGCCAAACGTGCCGCGCGTTCAATTTCTTCGCGGGATTTCTCAGCTAATTCGCCATAGGCAATGTTGCCGTGAATGGAGTCGTTAAAGAGCACAACGTTTTGACTTACCAGCGCGATTTGTTCACGCAGGCTGTGCAGCGTAACCGAATCAGTGCCGATTTCATCGATCAGAATACGCCCTTCAGACGGGTTATAAAACCGCGGCAACAAGCCTGCTAGTGTCGATTTTCCGCCGCCAGAGCCGCCAACAAGTGCCAGCATCTGCCCAGCCTTCACCTCGAATGAAATGTCTTTCAGGGCGTCGGTATCTGTACCTGGATATTGGAATCTCACCTGATCAAACCGGATATCCCCACGAACGCGCTGCATCACATTGGTGCCGGTTTCTTCTTCGGGCTCTTCATCTAGCTGTGCAAAGATATCTTGAGCGGCAGCCAAAGCTTTTTGAATCACTCCGATAACCGATGTTAGCTGGCGTAACGGTTTACCCAACACGCCGGCTGCGACCAAATAAGCGACAAACAACCCGGGAGACATCGACAAAATAATATCTGAATTCAGCCCCATCCAAACCAACATCGAGATGGCTAACGTCAGTAATACCTGAATTACCGGCGAAAAGGCTGCATCTGTGACGGCCATTTTCAAGCTTTGCTTGAGCTGATAGCCGCTCACATTGTTAAACCGCTGTATTTCAGTGCGTTGAGCGCCGTACACACGCATATCTTGCGTGCTGCCGACCGCTTCATTAATCACATGGTTTACATCGCCCATCGAGCGCTGCAAGCGTGTGGCGATACGGCGAAAACGTTTACTCACAACACTCACGACAACCGCAATAAGCGGAGCCACGATAATGAAGGTCGCCGTAAGTTTGTAATTAATATAAATGAGGTAACCAAATAGAAAAATTACCGTCAGACCATCGCGGAATATTACCGTTACGGCATTGGTTACCGCACCCGTCACTTGGTTAACGTTGTAGGTAATACGACTCACCAGCTGCCCAGACGTATGTGATGTAATGTAAGACATCGGTAGTTTGACCATTTGCTCAAACAGCAAGTTACGTAATTCAAAAACGACCTTGTTGCCGACGTACTTCATAAAAAAGTTGCCCACAAACGCGCCAAATGCACGAAATACGGCAATGATAATCACCATAATTGGGAAGACCGTACGAGCAACGCCTTCTTTGTCACCCAAATCGAGGTAATTTTTCAGCAAGTTGGTAATGATACCGGTCTTTTTCTCGTAATTGACGGTTCCACCGAGGGAGTCAATCAGATACTGCATGATATCGACGGCCATGACGTCCATACCCGCATAAAATACAAAGCCGAACAAACTAGCCGCAAAGGCCCACTTGAGTGGCAAAATATGGGTAATAAGACGCTTATACATCTGCCAGTCGGAACTGGCAGGTTTCGGAGATTTGTCCGTCAAAGCTGCTACTCGTTGGGTTCTATTGAAGTAATGCTTAGATTAGTGAAGCCTAATTGGCCAGCCGCGTCCATGACTTTTACCACAGACTGATGCGGAGATTGGGCATCAGCGGTGATCACCAGCGGCTTTTTAGTATCACCCTGAGCCAGCTTGCTAATGGCAGACTTGAGGGTATCAAAGCGGTTATTGAGAAGTTCGTGACCATTAATAACGTATCCGCCGGCCTGATTGATAACCACCTCAATCATTTGCGGTTTATCCATCTTCAATTGACCTTTAGCTTCGGGCAAATCTACCGCCAACTCGGTTTTATCCGTGAAGGTGGTCGATACCATGAAGAAGATCAGCAGAAGAAATACGACATCAATCAAGGGGGTTAGATTGACGTCACTATTATCGCGGTTTTGTCGCTTGAATTGCATAACAAACCTTTATCAGTGTTCTTTGATATCAACCTGACGGTTGGAATGCAGGGCATCAACCAACTTCAGGCTTTGCTGCTCAAGCTGAATAACAATGCTATCAATACGGCGCTGAAAGTAACGATGCAAAATCAACGCAGGAATCGCCACGGCCAAACCCGATGCGGTGGTAATGAGGGCTTCAGAGATACCGCCAGCCAGCACTTGCGCGTCACCGGTACCTTTGATCATGATGTCGGAGAAGACTTTGATCATACCGATGGTGGTACCCAACAGACCAAGAAGCGGTGTAACCGCTGCAATGGTGCCTAATGGATTCAAGTAGCGTTCGAGATCATGAATGACGTGGCCTGCGGCCTCTTCGATGCTTTCTTTCATCACATCACGGTCAGTCGAGTTGGTTAACCCAGCAGAAAGGATATATCCCAGCGGCGAAGAGTTCTTAACTTCGCGCATGCGGTCTGCATCGAATTCATCTTCTTTGAGCCACATCCATACCTGTGCAATCAGGTTTGATGGAGCGATTTTGGTTGGACTAAGGCTCCAGAAGCGTTCAACGCTGATTGCGATCACAGCAATGGAACACAGAATGATTGGCACCATCAGCCAACCGCCGGCAACGATAAATTCGTACACAGTGACACCCTTATTATTCTGGAAAACACTAAGGGCGCCATAATAGCGACACCTCAGAGCAAGCACAAGATTCCAGACGCTGTGGCCGGATTAAAACCGAGATATCTGTGATGAAACCAACTAATTCATTGAAAGATCGGCAAAAAATCGGCGAAAGGCTCAGGTTTTGTCATTCGATCACTGCCATGCCAAAAACGCCGACGATCAACTCTGGCGGCGCGCACCGATGGCTCCCCCTGTACGCTGAAACTGACGGTAACGCGTCCAACATCCGCAGTATTAAGCCAGTGAATCTGTCTTTGGCTGTATCGCTCAATCACTTCTAGGTGCGGATGACGATAACGATTCAAAAATCCGCTGGAGATAATTACATATTCTGGGTCGATAGCATCGAGAAAGGCTGCCGTAGATGACGAGTTACTGCCGTGGTGAGGTGATATCAGCATCCAACTGTTGAGTGCTTGTGGGATTTTTAACAATGCGAGCTCTGCGTCACGCTCAATATCGCCGGGCAACATAATGCGATAATCCTTCCATACCAGCATCAATACACAAGATGCATCGTTTTCGCTTAACGCGCCATTGCTGTTAGCGACAGTATGAAAACGGAACGTGACATCATCCCATTGCCATTGAACACCTGAATCGCATGCTGAATTTGGAGGCAAGGCAGTATTGCTAGGCACTGAAGTAGCAAGTGCGGGAATCTCACTGGCATAAATGTGGCCCACCGGCAGACGATCGAGTATTGCCCCCAACCCCCCGGCGTGGTCATTATCGGCATGGCTGATGACCAGTGCATCCAGCGAATCAATGCCCTGTTCGTATAACACGGGCAACACAATCATCTCGGCCATGCTGCCGGTTTCCCACGCAGCACCGGTATCATAAAGGAGTGTTTTATTGGCTACCTGAATCACAATGGCGAGCCCCTGCCCGACATCAAGAACATCAATAATGGGAGCAGTCGATGCAATTTCGCTGTTCATATCACGATGATCGGGTTGCGCTTTGGTATCGAACCGAGACAGATATTCAAAACACACAACAAACGGGATCAACACTAATGCCAGACGCCGCTGACGAACGATCGGCGGCATGAACATTAGCAGCACCAAAAACAACAACAGCCACACCACATGCGACGACACAGGTTGACGCCAAAAGCCGCCATCGCGCAGGTATGATTGCACGACGCTGAGCCCATCAAAAAATGTCTCGAGCAACACGGAGGTAATCATTAAGAGATGCAAATCTGTGCCTACCAAAAGCCACAACATAAAGCCCAGCAAACACAGCGGCACGACGACTAAGCTCAATAGCGGGATCGCAATCAAATTTACTATCGGAGAGATCAACGACACACCCTGAAACCACTGTAATGCCAGCGGCAACAGCCCGACAAACAGGATCAATTGCAGTTGAATAAATCTTACTGCGCCATGAATCCAGCCTGGCTTGGTTTGTACGTTTTCTAATGAGGTTTCTGGTTGATCCTTTTGGCCTAATATTCCTACCCGTGACTGCAACACAGAGGCTGACAAAATCAGCCAGAACACCGCAACAAACGATAATAAAAACCCGGTATTCAGCGGTGCCAATGGGTCGCTCAAAATCACCGCAACCATCGCCAACCAATAACGCCGCCATAGCCCCCAGTTAAGCCCAAGCAAACCGCCGAACATAAACACACAAAGCCCAACCAGTGCGCGCTGTACCGGGATAGAAAACCCGGCTAATGCGGCGTAACCCACAGCCGCTAACAGCGCAATAACACTCACCAACGGCCGCCAATCGCCTGGGAACAAACGCCCTGCGCCAATACGTCGCAACCCCATGAGCGCGCCAAAAACAACTGCAGCAGCCAGACTAATATGCAAGCCCGAAATTACAAACAGATGCATAGTGCCGGTAACCTGCAGTTGCTGGCGCTGGGCAGCGGATAAATAGGCACGTTCGCCTATGGTAATCGCCAACAGCCAACCCGCCGCTTTCGGGTATTTATCGCGTACAAATGCAATAAAACCCTGCCGCCATTGATTCAAGCAAAATCCTTTCGCAGGCTCGATCAATAGGACAGATTTTGAATAACCACGGGCTTTGATGCCCTGATGCAACAACCAGGCTTCGTAATCAAAACCGGTGTTATTGGCTAGCCCGCGAGGTGCCTTAAGACGAATATTCGCCTCGAACGTGTCACACGGCAGTATCGCTGGCGGTAATGGATCACTACCTGAGGCAGGCGACGCACGGTAGATGTTGAGCTGCACACTCTGACCGACCGCATTTGGCCAGCCTTTATTGGTGGATATAGAATCGATTTGCAGAATCTTCGCGGTGAGTTGTTGATAACGGCCTTTATCACGCACAAGACTCTCAACCTGCAAGCGCGCTTTAAGGTCGACCTTGCCTGCGGCCTCGGTCAATCGGGTATCAAGAGCATCGTGAGCGTGCCATTGCCCCCAACTAACTGCCAAACACGCACCCACAACAACATATATTGCCTGCTGCATCAGGTACGTATGAACCCACCTAATGCTACAAATAAGCAGCGCAGCAGCAACAAGGGTTAGCACAATTAGCACCGGCCGCTCGAACAATGACGATTGCCAGCGAAGCACTACACTAAAAAGACTGAAAGCAACTAAAAAACACATGGCATCCGTGCCGGTTCTTAGGATTTTCTGGCAATACACTACCAGACGCCAAGGCTCGATACGAATGCCAAAGGCAATCAGCTGTCAATAATGAATATTTAACACGCATTTTTGCAGGGATTAACGTATTATCTGCGCCGAATTTTTGGCCCCGGACCGACCATTGACGCCGGACTACGGAATACAAGCAAGATAAGACCGACATGCCGAAAAAGACTCTGAAAAAGTTGATGCCAAGACAAGACCAGGTGCTCGAAAATAAATCGATGCGCTTACTCAGTCGTTGGTTGCACAAAGCGGATGTATGGCACTTCAACCGCCGCTATGTCTCACGTGCAGCGTTGATTGGTTTGTTTTGTGCTTTTATCCCCCTGCCGATGCAGATGGTGATCGCGGGCATCGCCTGTATTTTTGTGCGCGCTAATCTGCCGCTATCGATTGTGTTTGTGTGGATTACCAACCCGCTGACCATCGCCCCCATCTTTTATGCTTGTTACCGCCTGGGCGCCTTTATTTTGGATATTCAAGCAGTGGATTATTCATCGCAAATAAACTGGGAATGGTTTCAGGCGCAGTTCCACCAGATCGTTGAACCGTTATTTTTAGGCAGTTTTATTGTCGGCACCTTTGCCAGTGCCTTGGGATATACCGTGATTGATCTGCTGTGGCGTCGCCACACGGTTAAGAGATGGCACAATCGTAAGAAGCGCTCTGCTAAAACATCCAAATAGCCTGACAACCCCTTATCGGGATCAGGCTGTCTCACTCAGCTTATGGCTAAGACCGTGCCGGTTACGTTTGATCAAACCATTCCGCTCGCAAACACGCGCCTTTCAAGTACCTCGAAACCACAAACTAGCACCTAACCGCTAACGCTACTCGTACCGGAGCACGGTTGCTGGATGCAAGCGAATAGCTTGCCAAGCCGGTAAAACACTGGCCACCAAGCTCAAGCCAAGAGCAACGACACAAATGGTTATCACGTCAGAAAGATGAATCGCGCTGGGTAAGTGATCAACCGGGTATACTCGGGTATCCAAAAACTGAATGCCCGTCAGGCTCTCAAGCAATACAACCCCATCACTAACCAACAAACTGCTGAGCACACCAAACAACACCCCTAAAGCGACACCGGTAATACCGATAACCACGCCTTGAACCACAAAGATATTGAGAATTTGGCGATTGTTGCAGCCGAGCGTTCGTAAAATTGCGATATCTGAGGCTTTGTCATTCACTGCCAATACCAGCGTTGAAACCACATTAAACGCCGCTACGGCGACAATAATAAACACCATCAGCAAAACCAATTTGCGCGACATCTGCACTGCTTGGTACAAATTGCCGTGGGTTCTCGTCCAGTCGCTCACATAATACAAACTGGTCATTTCACTGACCTGATTGGCAATGTTACGAGCATCGAAAAGGTCTGTCATATAAAGGCGGATACCATCAACACTTTCGGCAGGCTGCCTGCGAAACGCGGCGATTGAGCGTCGGTGCATCAGCACCAGTTTTTCATCTAGTTCAGTACCAGAATTCACCAATGCGGTGACGGTAAAGGTATCGGTCTTGGGCAGCGCACCCCGTGTTTGCGGCGGCAAAACCAGATTTACAGAATCACCAATACCGACACTAAGTGCGACCGCTAAACGAGCGCCTAGCACCAAAGTTTTGGCTTGAGATAGGGTTTTTAATGCATCGCCACCAAGGGTTTGATAAAGCACTGAATGCTTGGGCTCGAGCTCATCATCAACACCGTAGACAATGGCAGATTTCACCTTGCCACCCGACATCAACAAGCCTTGCATGATACTGAATGGCACAGCTTCTTCGACACCTTCATGAGCTTGAGCGATTTGCACCTTATCTTGCCAGTCAGTTATCGGTTTGTAGCCTTGCACGGTCGCATGAGGAACAATTGCCAAAATTCGCTCGCGCAACTCACGATCGAAGCCGTTCATTACTGACGTAACTGTGATCAATACGGCGACTGCAAGTACCATCCCAGCGGTAGAAACACGCGAAATGAAGGCCACGAGATGGCTTTGCCTGCGCGACAAGGTATACCGAAAACCGATAAAAAGACTCAGGGAGTTCACTAGCTGGCAACCCCGGCAGAGCGATCAGGTGTTATCTCCTGCAACTGACCTTCGTGCAATTGCAAGATGCGCTTCTGCTGACGGGCAATCGTTTTATCATGGGTAACCACAATAAAACTGGTGCCTAAATCCTGATTTAACGAAATCAGCAGTTGCTGAATGGTATCAGCCGTGGCTTCGTCAAGGTTGCCCGTAGGCTCGTCCATCAAGACACAACTTGGTGTGCCAACCAATGCCCGCGCGATAGCAACCCGTTGGCGCTCACCACCAGATAACTCTGAAGGGCGATGATTTGCGCGCGCCCCCAGGCCAACGCGCTCGAGTATCTGACGTGCCGTTGAATAAGCAGCCTTGCGCTTTTCACCGCGAATCAATAACGGCATCGCGGCATTTTCAAGAGCGCTGAATTCAGTCAGCAAGTGGTGGAATTGATAGACAAAGCCCACCTCCCTATTACGCAATTCGGCGAGTTTATCTTTACTGATCTTTGCCAAGTCTTTCTTCAATACGCTAACACTGCCTGCATCGCAAAAATCCAGCCCACCCAATAAATTCAGCAGGGTCGATTTACCGGCACCGGAGGCACCCACAATGGCAACAGAGTCGCCTTGCTCAACCACAAAACTGATATCTTTGAGCACATGCAAGGTTTCATTGCCCTGGCGGTAATGCTTGGAGACGTTTTGACATTCAATGACGGCCTGACTCATGAAAGCATTCCTATTGATACTGTAGGGCTTCAACCGGCTTAATACGCGTCGCACGCCAGGCCGGGTATAAAACGAATAAGAAACTCAATACAAAGCTGAGTGTGATGACATATACGAGATCACTAATCATCAGTCGCGACGGCAATCCAGAAATATAAAAAACGTTAGGGTCAAAAATATAGAACCCGAAGGTCTGTTCGATCACACCGACAATCTCGGGCAAGTTTAGCGAGATCACAACGCCAGCAATACCGCCCATCAATAGGCTAACAAACATCAGGCTCAGCCCTTGAGTCAAGAATATTCCCATCACGGTAGCAGGCCTCATGCCCATCATACGCATCACAGCAATTTCGTTGCGCTTCTGTGCAACCATCATACTCATCAAAGAAATCAGATTAAATGCAGCCACCCCAATGACGATACTGAGCATGAAGGTCACCATCAGCTTCTCCATCTTGATCGCCTTAAACAGCGCTGAGCGTTGTTGCGTCCAAGGAATGAACTGCCAGGCTCCCGGCTCTTTTGCAAGTAACGGGTCGACTAGGGTTTCTTCAATCCCTGAAACGCTGAGGGCATCAGGGGTGATCAAACGCAACGCATGCACTTGATCCGGTGTTAACCCAAATAGCTTACGGGCATCTCTGACATTGATATAGGCTTGTGTTGAATCGACATCAGCGCCCACCTCAAAGACCCCTATCAATGAAAAACGCTTTACGCGAGGCTTCAGACCCAGTGGCGTTACTGTCACTTTGGGCAGCACCACAGTGACTTTATCGCCAATGCTGAGCCCTAAACTACGTGCTAACCCTACGCCAAGCACGATGCCATAGCGCGTGGTCGCCAGTTCATCGAGGTAACCGGCAACCATGGCCTGATCGAGCCGCGCGATATCAAGCTCATGCTCTAAATCAATACCGTTAATTTGGGCCGCTCTGAGGCGCGCGTCATGGGATAACATGGCATCACCACCAACCCAAGGGGCGACGGCAATAACATCTGGATTTTGCTTTAGGATTTCAACAGAGTGGGCCCAATCGGCAATCGGCTGATGATCAACGCGCTCGACATTACCGTGAGCCATCAGACTCAGCATACGACCACGCAATTCAGCCTGAAAACCATTCATAACTGACAACACAACAATCAAGGCCGCAACACCCAACATCATGCCAACCAGTGACACCCAGGAGAGCAAAGACAGAAAACGTTGCTTGTTAGACGATCGGTTGTAGCGTAAACCAATCCAGAGCGACAGGGCAGGCTTTAACACAGGGACGGTGAAAACTCCGTTTTCAGGGTTATCTTGATGGTGTTTGCCCAACGATTAGATGATCATCGGGCTTAATTAATTGTTCTTACAATAGCAGGATTGTTAGAAGCATTGTGTATCGAACGTGAGTTTCTGCCGTTTAAATACCGTAAAAAACACGCTCGGGGCTAAAAACTATTTCTTTCGAGCGGTAGCATCGTAGGCAAGATCAGTCGCTGCGGCTTTTTCTTGCTCGGTTTCGCATTTATTTGGGTCACCACCGCAAATTTCGCAATTTTCGTTACCCATCAATTTGGCTACACCACCACAAGAACCCCGCAGCGGTTTGTTCTGGAAGATATAGCCCAGCGACATGGCGATGAAAAACAATACGAAGACACAAAATGTAACAATCACCATTTCCATAGAACTTACCTCTTTAATCTAAGAAACCGGGTATCAGTCGGTTTTCGATAGTGCTTTATCTCTTTTATCTCTGTGGCCATCTCAGTCACGCCAGCACGTCTAGCAGTTTGAGTGATACCGAAGCACAGAGCCTCATCATTTGTTAGACATCACAGCCATCGATGAGTTCGATGGCGCGGGTGTCATTCTTTGATTAACAGATAATCCTTCATCGCTTCGGTGTATTTGGCATCCAATCCACCGTCCGTATGATAAATCATGTAAATCGCCAAACCGACGTCTTTAGCTAACTGAAAGCCTGCATCTTCGCCTAATACCAACAGTGCCGTTGCCCATGCATCCGCTTGAGCGACGTCATCGGCAATCACAGTGACCGATGTCAGCCCATGTGTAACAGGCCTGCCGGAAACCGGATCAATAATGTGCGTGTAACGCTTTCCATCCACTTCGTAATAATTACGATAGTCACCGGACGTTGCTATTGATGCTTCATGCAGGTTTAGGGTTGTCGGGTACTTCTCACGTACCTTATCGGGGGCTTCGATAGCTATACGCCAGTAATCTCCACGTGGACTGTTTCCACGAGTGCTTACCTCACCACCGATTTCGACCATAAAATTCGTAATGCCAAATTGATTCAGCACTTCGGCAATTTCGTCAACCGCATAGCCTTTGGCAACGGCTGAAAAGTCCAAATGTACCGGTGTTTTTTTCGTAAGTACCTTGCCATCAAGCGTAATATCAGCAAACCCCATCTCAGCCCGGGCTTTGGCGATATCTGCGTCAGATGGAATTTTTGCAGTGTCTTGCATCCGGTATTCCGGACCAAATCCCCATAAATCAACTAATGCACCAACACTCGGGTTAAAAGCCCCATTGGACATATCATAGATTTTTCTGGACACCTGAAACACGTCCACAAAATCGTCGTCGATCGGGAGAGATTGCCCGACCGGCAACCGATTGAATTCACTGATCTTCGAGGTATCGATATAGGTCGACATACTTTGGTTGATCTCACGTAACCGTCGATCAATCGCAGCCTGAATCTGCACTTGCGAAGCGCCTTTCAGCAGTTCAGCCGTGACATGGTAGGTCGTACCCATCGTCGCGCCAGAAATGTTGACGTACTTATTCGAAGATCCGCAACCCAATAAAAACAAAAGCGAGACCTGAATAATCAGGCTCGCTTTCAAGAGTTGCTTGAAGGATCTTACATTAGCCGCCGAAATCATCGAGCAGTATGTTTTCATCTTCAACTCCAAGGTCCTTGAGCATAGCAATTACCGACTGGTTCATGATCGGAGGTCCACACATGTAGAACTCACAATCTTCCGGTGCCGGATGATCCTTTAAGTATTGCTCAAAAACGACATTATGGATAAATCCAGTTAAGCCGTCCCAATTATCTTCTGGCATTGGGTCAGATAAAGCAGTGTGCCATTCGAAGTTTTCGAACTCAGCAGCCAAGCCATCGTAATCTTCAACATAGAACATTTCGCGTTTGGAACGTGCACCGTACCAGAACGAAATCTTACGATCCGACTTAAGACGCTTCAGCTGATCGAAAATGTGCGAACGCATTGGAGCCATACCTGCACCACCACCGATGAATACCATTTCAGCACCGGTTTCTTTCGCAAAGAACTCACCGTACGGGCCAGAAACTGTCATCTTATCGCCTGGTTTCAGGTTAAAGACGTACGAAGACATCTTGCCTGGAGGAATGCCTTCACTTCCCGGAGGTGGTGAAGCGATACGGATGTTGAATTTCAGAACACCTTTTTCTTCCGGGTAGTTTGCCATGGAGTAGGCACGAATGGTTTCTTCATCAACTTTAGAGATGTTGTTGAATACGCCAAAACGGTCCCAGTCACCACGGTATTCTTCTGGAATATCGAAGTCTTTATAATCTGCTGTGTACGGAGGCGCTTCCAGCTGAACGTAACCACCAGCACGGAAGTTAACGTCTTCACCTTCTGGCAGCTTCAAAGTCAGCTCTTTGATGAAGGTTGCAACGTTGTCGTTAGCAACAACTTCACAATCCCACTTTTTAACACCAAAGAATTCAGGTTCAACTTCAATTTTCATGTCTTGCTTTACAGCAACCTGACATGCCAAACGGAAGTGTTCACGAATCTGACCTTTAGTGAAGTGGCCTTCTTCGGTCGGCAAAATGCCGCCGCCGCCTTCACTAACCTGACACTTACACTGTGCACAAGTACCACCGCCACCACAGGCAGAAGACAAAAAGATGCCTTGCTCAGCCAAGGTTTGCAGCAACTTACCGCCAGCAGGAACAGAAATTGATTTTTCAGGGTCATCATTGATTTCAATGGTGACATTACCCGAGCTCACTAGGCGTGAGCGGGCCATCAGGATTAAAACAACAAGCGCCATTACCACTACGGTAAACATCACGACGCCGCTGATGATTGTACTAAAGTCCATAAATTCAGCCTTTTGCTTTGTCTGCGTCGATTAAATTGACATACCGCCGAAAGACATAAAGCCCAGCGACATCAATCCAACAGTGATGAAAGTGATACCCAGGCCTTCAAGACCTTTTGGTACATCACTGTACTTGAGTTTTTCACGGATACCGGCCAATGCGGTGATCGCCAGAGCCCAACCAACACCTGCGCCCAAGCCATATACAACCGACTCAGCGAAGTTATAGTCACGCTCAACCATGAACAAAGAAGCACCCAAAATCGCACAGTTAACTGTGATCAACGGCAGGAAAACACCCAACGCGTTGTACAGAGCAGGTACGAACTTATCAAGGAACATCTCAAGAATCTGAACCAAAGCGGCGATAACGCCGATGTAGGACAAGAAGCCCAAGAAGTTCAGGTTTACGTCTGGCAGGCCAGCCCAAGCCAATGCGCCATCTTTCAGCAAGTACTGAAAGATCAGGTTGTTAACAGGCACAGTTACCACTTGCACGATAACAACAGCGATACCCAAACCAATGGCGGTTTCGATCTTCTTTGATACGGCGATGAAGGTACACATCCCCAGGAAGAAGGCCAGTGCCATGTTCTCAATGAACACCGCACGAATGAATAAACTAATCAGATCTTCCATTAGTGAGCCTCCAACGCTTTAGACTGTGGTGCCATTTTAAAGTCAGCAACTTCTTGCTGTTCTTTCTTGAAGGTACGCAGCAACCAAATGAAACCACCGATGATGAAAAACGCACTTGGTGGCAACAACAGCAAGCCGTTTGCCTGATACCAGCCGCCGTTCTCGATCAGAGGCAAAATACTGATACCCATCAAGCTACCACTACCTAGCAGTTCACGAATTACTGCAACGAAAACCAATACAACCGAATAACCTAAGCCGTTACCGATACCATCCATGAAGCTGGCAACCGGTGGGTTAGACATAGCGTAGGCTTCTGCACGTCCCATAACGATACAGTTGGTGATAATCAATCCAACAAACACCGACAAGGCTTTAGAAACGCCGTAAGCGTAGGCCTGCAACACTTGGTCAACCACGATAACGAGCGAGGCAATAATGGTCATCTGTACGATGATACGGATGCTGCTCGGGATAAAGTTACGTACTAACGAGATAAAGAAGCTCGAAAATGCAGTAACCAACGTCAGTGCAACAGACATAACTAGGGCAGTCTGCAGGCTGGTTGTAACCGCCAGTGCAGAACAGATACCCAGAATTTGCAAGGCTATTGGATTTTGCGACAGAATCGGTTCTACCAATACGTCTTTAGTGCTTTGCTTCGCCATGGATTATGCCTCCCCTTTCTTCAGGTTTTTGAGGAATGATTCGAAACCACGATCACCCAGCCAGAACTGAACCAGATTGTTAACACCGCGGGTAGTCAGCGTTGCGCCACTCAGTCCGTCGATTTGCTCGTCGTTCTGTGCTTTGCCTTTAACTACTTCGACTCCAACTTTGCCGTCAGCTGCGTAGGCTTTTTTGCCAGGCCACTGCGCTTTCCACTTCGGGTTTTCAACTTCGCCGCCCAGTCCGGGAGTTTCTTTCTGCGAGTAGAAAGTTAAACCCTTGATGGTGTCAGCATCGCTACCCAGTGCGATAAAGCCGTAAAGGATACCCCACAGGCCATAGCCGTTGATTGGCAGGATCACCTGCTCCAACTTGCCGTTCTTTTCCAGAACATACACCTTGGCGAATTTCGCCTGGCGCTGAATTTTAGCTGGATCGTTACCGGCCAAAGAAATCGATTGCGCAGGAATTTTGGCAGCAGCGTACTGGTCGTAGCTGTTTACATCAGTGATGCCCGCTTCGCTCAACTGCTGCTCAGTCGCGTACTTACCTGTCGCAAGATCAACCAGTTTCACCTGGAAGCTCTCGAACGTGCTAGTCACCTCAGATGCACTCATGCTCGGCTGATAAAGGCCTGCTGCTTCGAGTACGTTTTTATTGCGATCCAATACTTTGTTTTTGTCTTGAATCGGCTTCAAGCCAACGGCAACGCCGGCAACCAGAATCGAACAAACCAAACACAGAACAAACGCAACGGTTAACGTTCTTACGGATTCTTTATTAAGCATTACGTGCAACCCTCCGCTTAACATTCGCCGTAACCACGAAGTGGTCAATCAGTGGCGCAAACAAGTTAGCAAACAAGATTGCCAACATCATACCTTCTGGGAATGCCGGGTTAACGACACGGATCAAGACAACCATGATGCCGATCAGTGCGCCGAAGAACCACTTACCTTTATCGGTCATAGATGCTGATACAGGATCGGTTGCCATGAAGACAGTACCAAAGGCAAAGCCACCCAAAACATAGTGCCACCAAAATGGCATGTTCATCATTGGATTGGTTTCAGAACCGATAGAGTTAAACAACAACGCGGTTGCCGCAGTGCCCAGCAATACGCCAGCCATGATGCGCCATGACGCGATACGGGTCCAAAGCAGAATCACGGCACCGATAAGAATCATCAATGTTGATGTTTCACCGATAGAACCTTGAATTTGCCCAAAGAAAGCACCCAACCAAGTGATGTTGTGCTGAGTAATTTCAGGGATGCCACCTTGTGCAGCCAAGCTCAATGGTGTTGCACCGGTAAAGCCGTCAACAGCCGTCCAAACGGTGTCGCCAGAGATTTGAGCCGGGTAAGCAAAGAACAGGAATGCACGACCAGTAAGTGCCGGGTTCAAAAAGTTTTTACCGGTTCCACCGAAGACTTCTTTACCAACAACAACGCCGAAGCTAATACCCAATGCCGCTTGCCATAGAGGCAGATCCGGTGGGCAAATTAGTGCAAACAGCACAGAGGTTACGAAGAAACCTTCGTTAACTTCGTGGCCACGTATCGCAGCAAACAGAACTTCCCAGAAGCCACCAACGATAAATACCGTTAAGTAGATGGGTAAGAAGTACACAGCGCCGTGCCAGAAATTATCCCAAACACTGGCTGGATCGTATCCGGCTAGTAGTCCGATTAGAGTACCGTGCCAATCAGCAACAGAAGTAACGCCCATCGCAGCCATGGCTGTATTGGCATTGAAACCCAAGTTATACATGCCGTAAAACATGGCTGGGAATGTTGCGAACCAAACAGTGATCATGATGCGCTTGAGGTCAACACCATCACGTACGTGAGCACCGGTATGCGTTACGCTACCTGGCTGGTAGAAAATTGTGTCTACGGCTTCGTAGAGAGCGTAGAGCTTTTCGTACTTACCGCCTTTAGAAAAATGCGGCTCGAGGTTATCAAGTAAACTTCTTAACATGATTAACCCTCCTTCTCTATGGTCGTCAGGTTGTCACGCAGGATCGGGCCGTATTCATATTTGCCCGGGCAAACATAGGTACACAGAGCCAGATCTTCTTCGTCCAGTTCCAAGGCACCCAGCTTAATGGCTGTATCCATATCACCGACGATCAACGAACGCAGCAATTGCGTTGGCAGAATGTCCAGAGGCATGATTTTTTCGTAGTTACCAACAGGCACCATGGCACGCGGAGAACCGTTCGTATTCGTGTTAAAGGCGAACTTTTTGCCCGGCATTAGCTTCGACAGATAAATCCCCATCACCGAGAAACGATCTGCACCCGGCGACAACCAACCCATAAACGGACGATCATAGCCTTCAGCTAAAACAGTAACCTGAAGGTCGTAACGACCTAAGAAGTCAGCTGGCGCAACGGCAGCACGGCCACCCAATACAGAACCACTGATAACACGGTTTTCACCCGCTTTCAGTTTTCCGTTTATCATTTCGCCCAAATTGGCACCAACCTGCGTGCGAACCAAAGTAGGATTATTCACAGCAGGGCCAGCTAGCGAGATAACACGATCCTGAACAAGCTTGCCTGTAGTGAACAATTTGCCGACAGCAATTACGTCTTGGTAGTTGATGGACCAAACCGTGCGTGTTTCGCTGGCAGCTTTCAAGAAGTGGATATGTGTGCCTGACAGGCCCGCAGGATGTGGGCCAGAAAACGTCTCCGCCTGTACATTAGACGCCGAGATTTGTGGCATTTGCGTATCAGGTGCATGGCACAAGTATACTTGGCCAGCCAAACGGCTCAACGCATTAACGCCGCTAGCGAAAGCGTCTGCATCGGCATTGATGATAGCACTTGGATCAGCCGCTAATGGATTGGTATCCATTGCATTGATGAATAAAGCTGCTGGCTCAGAATCAATCGCCGGAACGCGACTAAATGGACGTGTACGTAGAGCTGTCCACAATCCAGACTTCACCAGATTATCAACAACCTGGGTACGCTCCAAGCTTGATAGTTTACCCACATCGTATGTATCAAAGGCAACTTCGTCATTGCCCTCTACATCGATGACCAGTGATTGAAAAACACGCTTAGCACCGCGATTGATAGCACTGACGGTGCCCGCAGCTGGCGCGGTGAATACTACACCGGGTGTTTTTTTATCTTCGAATAAAACCTGACCCTTGGCCACTTTGTCACCGACGGCGACAGCCATGGTTGGTTTCATACCGACGTAATCAAAGCCTATTATTCCTACTTGACGTGGCGCTGGCGCGTCTGCAATAGACGTACCGGGCGCTCCCTCAATAGGAAGATCTAGGCCTCTTTTGATTCTAATCATAGAGGAGCCCACCAATCTCAATTTTAAATTTTACGTTTTCAACATGAACCGGGTTCAAATTAGGCTCAGACTACCTTGGCAAGGCATTCACGTATTCCAACCCCGTTGACGGTGGTGAATACGAAAACAAACACTGACAAACTTTATGGTTATTCGCTTGTACGTGCGTTTGATCCAGTTGATGTTGAAAACGCAAAAATTCGCTGACGAGTCAGACTATAGCGCAGCTACAGCATCCGTCAGCGAATGATCACAGATAAAAGCAGTGACGAGCACTGCTTTTATTCTTGTTATTCTAACTGACGCTTATGCTTCTTTCGGGTAAACCGCGTACTTCACGCCGGCCATTTGTTCAACGATACGATGAACCTGGCAGGAGTATCCGAATTCGTTGTCATACCAAAGGTATACAACGGCGTTTTTACCGTTAACGATGGTAGCCAGTGAGTCGTAGATACATGCACAGCGAGTACCAACGAAGTCAGTGGATACAGATTCAGGCGAGTTAGAGAAATCAATCTGCTTACGCAATGCTGAATGCAGCGAAATCTGACGCATGTATTCATTCAGCTCGTCTTTATCCGTTTCGTTTTCCAAAGTCAGGTTCAGAATCGCCATGGATACGTTTGGTGTCGGTACACGAATCGCATTTCCAGTCAGCTTGCCATCGAACTTCGGCAACACTTTTGATACAGCTTTAGCAGCACCTGTTTCAGTAATTACCATGTTCAGTGGCGCTGAACGACCACGACGATCAGCGTTATGATAATTGTCGATTAGGTTCTGGTCATTGGTATATGAGTGAACGGTTTCAACATGTCCCTGAACGATACCGAAGCGATCATCGATCGCCTTCAACGGTGGAGAAATCGCGTTAGTCGTGCATGAAGCAGCTGAAATAATAGTATCGTCATCTAAGATATCGTCACTATTGATGCCGTAAACGATGTTCTTCATCTCGCCTTTGCCTGGTGCGGTCAATACAACCTTCTTAACACCTTTGGCTTGCAAGTGACGATTCAGCGCTTCTTTATCGCGGAATACACCGGTGTTATCGACAACAATCGCGTTGTTGATACCGTATTCGGTGTAATCGATGTCTTCAGGGGCGCTAGCGTAAATAACTTTAACTTCATTACCGTTACAGACCAGTGATTGATGCTCTTCATCAACACGAATAGTACCGCGGAACGTTCCGTGAACAGAATCACGACGCAGCAAGCTTGCACGTTTTTCAAGATCATTGGGTGCTTTACCCGGACGTACAACGATAGCTTTCAAACGTAGGTTTTCGCCGCCACCGGTTTTTTCGATCAACAAACGCGCCATCAATCGACCAATACGACCGAAGCCGAAAAGAACAACGTCTACTGGCTCGTGAGTGTCTTCTTCTGCACCGATTAGGTCAGCAACTTCAGACTTAACAAAATCTTCGATTGAAACACCTTCTTTCTTGCCGACTTCTTCGTAACGAACAGCAACACGACCAACGTCAATGTGTGCTGGACCAAGATCCAATGCAGACAGCGCCTTCAGTACCGGATATGTTTCAAATTCAGACAGCTCATTCTGCTCAACCTGACGCACGGTACGATGTGCCTTCATGATGTCGATAACAGATTCGTTGTGGAGTGAGTAACCGTAAATGTATGTCTTAACATTCTTCTCACGATAGAGTTTACCCACCAAAGGAATCATGCCTTCGGCTAAAGCTTCCCGCTCTTTCCAATCGACAAAATAGTCTTCTGGACGATCACGCATAATCTTAGTCACAGTTTCTCACCTTTAGGTCTGAATTAACAAAGCGCCGGACAGCTCTGACGACTGCTTTATAGCCCGCATAGCACGGTTTTTGGCGCGCGTATTATCAAGCGTGAAGGCTACAAGTGCAAGAATTTCAACGACAAATATTCATAAAAATGACATCTGAAATCGGGAAATACTGATTCAGATCAAGCTTTTTCGAGGGGCGGTTTTTGAAAGGGCCTAAGCGGCCCAATCGACATGGGAGGTTATCTGCGTAACGCAATTGACACGACTAACGCACAAACTTGACCGTCTGCGCTAAAGGAGCCCTACCAACGCGAGCGTCATTAGCCGGGTCATTGACATCCTCATAGCCAAAAGAAATTCCAAAAAGTAGCTTTTGGTTTTCAGGCACATCAAGATGTTCACGTACTTTACCAGCATGAAAACTCAGCGCCGTTTGCGGGCAACTGGCAACACCATGCGCCTGCATCGACAACATCAGATTTTGGGCATACATACCAACATCGGCCGCCTCGCGAACCTCAAAACCCTCCCGCATGAACAGAAAAACAACATGCGGAGCACCAAAAAACTCAAAATTGCGCAGAAACGCCGCATTTCGTTTGTCTTTTTCTTCACGTGCTATCCCCATTGCACTATAGAGCTGCGCAGCCGCATCATATTGACGCTCTTTGTAAACACCCTCATATTTACCCAGATAGGGAAAATCCATATCAAATTCACCACCGAGCACCGAGGTATACAAGGCATCACGAAGACGTACGCAAGCGTCGCCACTCGCAACATAGGCAAACCACGGCTGGGTATTGCAATTTGACGGTGCAGTTTGAGCCAATTCGAAAATCTCTCCCAATACATCTTCGGGAATTTCACGGTTTTCAAAAGCTCTTACCGAGCGCCGACTGCGCACAATCGATGAAAATACATCAAGTTCACTCATGGTCTTTATCCTGATCAATGTCTGTATTTGGCTAAAATCGCCTTAGCGCGCTAAAAAATCAGGTCAAAACGCCTGAAGATTTCAGCGATGCAATGTCCGCTTCCGAAAGACCCAAATCGGCCATAATTGCATCATTATCAGAGCCTGCTGGCACCGGAGCCCCCTGAATCTCAGACTGCGTACGACTGAATTTTGGTGCAGGCGCGGATTGCATTACCCCACCCACTTCAACGAATGTGCCACGCGCTTTGTTATGCGGATATTCAACTGCCTCATCCATATTCAAAACTGGTGCAAAACATGCGTCGGAACCCTCAAAAATATCACACCACTCATCACGGGTTTTCTGCTTAATACGCTCAGCAAACACGGGGCGTAAGTCTTCCCATTTTTGCTTATCAAACTGTGCTGGGTAGCTAATTTCACCGACGTCGATGCCAAGTTTTTCAACCAACTCTTGGTAAAAGTGTACTTCGATAGCCCCCAAAGCCACCCACTTACCATCAGCACATTCGTAGGTGTCGTAAAAATGCGCTCCACCGTCAAAAATGTTGTTTTGGCGCTCAAGATCCCACATATCCATTGCTCGATAACCCTGAATCATCGTCATCAGCGATGCAACGCCATCGGTGATAGCAGCATCCACAACCTGCCCTTTACCGGATGTCTTTGCTTCAAGCATCGCAGCCAACATACCCATTACCAAATAGGCACCACCACCACCAAAGTCACCCACCAAATTCAACGGTGCCACCGGGCCACCCACTTTGCGACCAATCGTATCCAATGCGCCGGTAATCGCGACATAGTTAATATCATGGGCAGCTACCTGAGATAACGGCCCAGTTTGCCCCCACCCCGTCATGCGGCCATAAACGAGTTTCGAATTTCGAGCCAGACAGACATCTGGACCCAATCCAAGCTTCTCCATTACACCTGGGCGAAAACCCTCAAGCAATGCATCCGCGCTATCAATGAGCTGCAACGCCAATTCAATACCTTTCGGATCTTTCAAGTTCAAAGCAATTGACTTGCGACCGCGTAAAGTGGTTTCACACGGATTAGCAAATTCAGAGGAAGCTCGATCAAGGCGAATAACTTCAGCGCCCATATCCGACAGCAGCATGGCAGCGAAAGGTGATGGCCCAATGCCTCCCATCTCAATAATACGTAAACCTTTCAAAGGCCCCATGATTCAGCTCCAGAAATTGAAAAAGCGCACGATAACAATGCGACACGAATAATAAAAGTGAACGCAGAGAGAAATATGCCTAAGAGGTTTACCCACTTGCGTTCAAGGGATAGGATACCGTTAATCTAAATGCCATCTATTGATAAAAACAAACAATAAATAGACAAAATGAATCTAAAAGCTCTGCTGAAATTTGTCGTAGACAAAAAAGGTACCGACCTCTTTATCAACGTCGGCGCTCCTCCAATGGTTAAGATCAACGGCAAGATGAAACCCATCGGCCAAGCCCCGCTAACGCCTACGCATGTCAAAGATATTATCGCGACCATGCTGACCGAAGAGCAGCGGGCTGATTTTGAAGAAAATCGGGAAATCGACCTAGGTTATACCGTTGAAGATTGCGGTCGCTTTCGTTTAAATGCCTACCATCAAAAAGGCGAGCCCGCGCTGGTTGCCCGATACATCGTCAGCCATATTCCATCCATTGCCGACTTGAACTTACCGACTCACTTAGAAGAACTAGCACTGACCAAACGTGGCCTTATTTTGGTCGTAGGTGCAACGGGCACAGGTAAATCGACCACACTGGCCTCCATGATCAACTATCGCAACGAGAGTATCTCAGGCCATATTCTTACCGTGGAAGATCCGATCGAATTCCTGCACTCCCACAAAAAATCGCTAATCAGCCAACGGGAAGTCGGTATCGACACGCACTCCTACCGAGACGCCCTGATTAATGCCATGCGGGAATCACCAGATGCTATTTTAATCGGTGAAGCACGCGACCAAGATACCATGAAATACGCGTTAACGTTTGCAGAAACCGGCCATGCCTGCTTTACAACACTGCATGCCAACAATGCGCGCCAGGCACTGGACCGTGTCGTCAATTTATTCCCGCAAAACATCCATAGCCAAGTGCGCGCTGATTTGGCCGAGCATCTCATTGCAGTTATCAGCCAACGCTTACCGATCGGTACTGATGGTATGCGGATCCCCGCCGTTGAAGTATTGATGTGCACACCTTACATTCGTGAACTGATTCGCGAAGGTGACACCGAAAAACTACAGGAAGCCATGCTGAAGGACGTCGACGACGGCTCACAAACGTTCGACCAAGCCCTGTACGGCCTATATATTGCCCAAAAAGTCAGCAAAGAAGAAGCATTGAAACATGCCGACTCCAAAGACAACCTGAATCTGATGATACGTTTCGGCGACTAACGCGAAGCCCTTCTGACGCTGCGGCACTTTGCTGTTGAACGGATACCTAGCGCCCCTTACCAAAGCTCTCTTCGCAGAATCACGGTAAGGCGGCACCCACCAAACAACCGACCTTCTAGCGACAACGACGGCCACCCCTCTTTTTTCACCCTCATTTCATTGCAGCATTTCACACGCTTAGCTGCCCTGCCGAAACTAAAACGCACTGACACTGACAAACCAACTCCTGAACGCACACCTCTATTTTTCGATACGAACTCACAAGCGTCAGTCAGGTTAAAAATAAAGCACGACAGTGACAACACTCCTTTAGTTAACGTGCCAAAAAACATTGCGCAACACCATTCTCTGGATGATGGAAGCCACCGTTTTATGTTGCCGACCTATGAAGAAAGTGAAGGATGCACTATGCCAAGAAATGAGAATGTGAAATGCCATAATTGCGGAAACTCCGTATCCACAAAGCTATTGATCTGAAGCTACTGCAAACAAGAACTGAAATCAGAGAATCGAATGTTCAACAGCCAACTAATGTTTGCTGAACAAGCTATCGACTACGTCCATAACACCATCAAAGTAAAGCCAACCAATAGATCCGAAGGAATCAATATCGCAAGAGCAAGTGTTGATCGCGAAGCACTGGTTGGTCAATACGACAAACTCACAGATCGACAAGGGACTTTATACGACCAGATGCTCGACAAGCATCATAAGCGCAGCTCGATGACCCTCTGGTACGACTCTGCAGCTGAAACCATGAAGGAAGCTCACACCGCTGCAGGACACTGCGAAAACGCACAAGATACTGCCAAGTTCGGTGCCGTAGGAAACTGTTTTGAACAGGTATCCATAGCCCAACAGTATCTGAAAAGTCGGGGCGTGTTCAGCCTCGGCCTATATGGGTTCGCCAGCGGATTGAACCACGCATTTCTTGTTATCTGCCGATCGGCACCGCCAAACCAAACCCTCATTGAAGTAGGGGCTGAAAAATGCCCGAAAGAGTGGGAAGGAGGCATTTACTGCGATCCCTGGGCTCACCAATGTTTCGAGATAAATCAAAGTTGGTCTCGAAGAATATCTACAATATTGCAAGACCTGAACCATGGCATTAGATTCAGTCAAGGCACTCGCCTACGTGTTGAACTGCGCCGTTATATTACGTGATCATTCCTATCTTGATCACTCCCATCTAAATTACTGGCAATGACCTCGAAACCTCGAGTCGCGATAGGCATATGAGTTTAGGTATTACCACTAATCTCCTCTCGCTGCATACCACCGATAAGTCAGATTAACTTGGCATGTATAACAAGCCCGCAGCAGATGATGGGCTAGTCTCGTCGATTAAGGTACCATTGCACCAACAACTGCATTGTGCCTAACCCGGATCAGCGACACTATCATGGAATACTACTCAGAACGCTGCAGCGACTGGCTGGATAAAAACACCACTATCCACCCGAAAAAGCTCGCTATGGAAATCGAACGTTTTCAGAAAATGTTGAAAGACGCCGAAGCCCAACAAAGCGATACCGATCAAGTTGACGACCTAGAACTGACGGTACAGTTGCTGCGCGAGCGGCTATTCCAAATAGATCCCACTGGCGAAGTATCAGGCATCCCCACTACCGATGAGGCGCCACAAACAACAGCAGATGCAATCAATACACCGAATGATGTCGCTGCCGCCCAAACAACTGCTGATGCCTCCGCGCCCGCTTCAGCGAATCAATGGGATCTTACACCGCTTGTACCCACTGACATCGAACCAGAAATTCTTGATGAAGCAACTCGCCAACAACGCAAGCAGGATATTCTTCAAATACCCGGCGTTAACCTTGGCACGACCCTGAAAAAGTAAAGAACACGTATGCCCGAAACAACCGCTTCACCCGCCGAATTGTCCCACCGCTTTTGTGTTGCCCCGATGATCGATTGGACGGATCGTCATGCTCGCTACTTTATGCGACTACTGAGCAAACACGCTTTGCTCTATACCGAGATGATTACCACGGGCGCAATTTTACACGGTGACGCACATCGTTTTTTACGTTTCAATGACGAAGAGCACCCACTGGCACTGCAATTGGGGGGCAGTGACCCGAAAGCACTTGCTGAATGCACCCGCATAGCCAGCAATGATTTTGCCTATGACGAAATCAACTTGAACGTTGGCTGCCCGTCTGATCGAGTGCAGTCCGGTATGTTTGGTGCATGCCTAATGGCACGCGCCCCACTGGTAGCTGAGTGTTTTGAAGCGATGCAGGCTGAAACCGATCGCCCGGTGACGATAAAATGTCGCACCGGTATTGATGACCTGGACAGTCTCGAATTTCTGGAAGACTTTATCGGCACCGTTGCCGATGCCGGCTGCAAGACGTTTATTATTCATGCGCGCAAGGCCTGGCTATCAGGATTGAGCCCGAAAGAAAACAGGGAAATCCCACCGTTACACTACGACCGTGTTTACCATATTAAAGAACGTAACCCCGAGCTTAATGTGATTATCAACGGCGGCATCACAGAAATGGACGCTTGTTTGTCACACCTAAGTCATTGTGATGGTGTTATGGTTGGGCGAGAGTCTTATAACAATCCGTATTTTCTAGCGCAGGTTGATGCTGCACTCTACGGTGACGACTCCAATGTACCGAGCCGCCACGATGCCGTAAAACTCATGTATCCCTACATTGAAAATGCGTTGCAAAGCGGTGTAAAGTTGAACCACATCACCCGACATATGCTGGGTATTTTTAACGGTATCAGTGGTGCCAAACGCTTCCGCCGATACATCAGTGAAAACGCCCATAAGCCCGGCGCAGATCTGAATGTACTGAAGGATGCCTTATCACTTATCTCTGAAGAATCGATCGCTGAATAGCGGTCGCTCCAAGGCCAGGGCTTCCTAACCATAACTGCCATTGGTCTGACATCTGCGCCAAGACGACATGAGTACAACAGGATGAACAAACTCGAACAACTCAAAGCTTACTCAACGGTTGTAGCTGACACCGGCGACATGCAAGCGATCGAACGATTTAAACCGTTAGATGCGACGACCAACCCGTCGCTGCTTTTAAAAGCCAGCGCCCTCGATATTTATCAACCTCTACTAACACAAGCGATTGATTACGCGCGCACGACTGCAAACACGGCAGATAGCAGTGATTCCATTGCTAGCCTTGCCTGCGACAAGCTCGCCACCCTGATCGGCGGTAAAATACTAAACATTATTGACGGCCGCATCTCAACAGAAGTGGATGCACGATTAAGCTTCGATACGCGAGCGACCATTGAGAAAGCACGCCTTTTGATTCGGCTCTACGAAGAAGCCGGTATCGATAAAAGTCGCATTCTGATCAAAATCGCCTCAACGTGGGAAGGCATCCAGGCCGCGTCCGTTCTTGAAAAAGAAGGCATAAACACCAACCTGACATTGCTATTCAGCCTTGAACAAGCACAAGCCTGCGCCGATGCGGGTGCGTTTTTGATTTCGCCGTTTGTTGGTCGTATTCTCGATTGGTATAAAGCAGCCAACCCTAACACTGAATATACCGTTAGCAATGATCCTGGCGTTGCCTCCGTGCGCAGTATTTTCGATTACTACAAAGAAAACCACATCGAAACGGTCATCATGGGAGCAAGCTTTCGCTCAGCAGCGCAAGTTGAAGCCTTGGCAGGTTGTGATCGACTGACCATCAGCCCGGCGTTATTGGAAGCACTGCAAAACGACGAGGGAACGCTTGAACAAACCTTGAAAGCACCCGACACCACAAGCAACTTCCATACTGCAATCGAAGAGGCTCAATTTCGTTATGCATTGAATACCAACGCCATGGCAACAGAAAAATTGGCTGACGGCATACGCCTATTCGCACGCGACCAAGCAACACTGGAACAGCAGTTACAACAATCAGTAACAACCGGCGAATAACATCACAAAACAGCCGCACACTGGCGCATTACCAATGTGCGGTTTTCAAAAACTCTGAATATGGCATCACATCACCAACGAAGTTGACGCTCCATATCGGCGACTAGCCCTGCAAACCTTTCCTGATTATCCGTATGCATACTCATCAGCCGCTTATGAGCATCAATCACCAGCATTTGCAGCGTGATGTCAGGCTCACTCACTTCAGTTAAGCAATGTAAGGGGGTATCTAACGGGAATGGTTCTCCATTCCAATCATCACGCAAGTCAAATTGATCGATCAATCCCATGGATGCAAGCAACAGCTGAAGATCCTCAGATGGGCAGATCATAATTGCTCTTCGCACTTGCCGCTGATGGAGGGGAATACGAGCAAGCACACCCAGTGCCGTGCTATCGAGATTTACCGCTGCAGTAAGATCAACAAAAATCTGCTGACAACCGTTAGCAAATAACTCACCAATACACTGATCAAGACTCGCCGATAGAGTGACTCTGACGTCACCCTCAAAATGAAACAATGCGTTATTCTGATGGGTCGCCAGACGGATGCATCCATGGGTGTTCATATGTGTTGTTATCCTGGCCCGTAAGCCTGATGAACGCTGACAAATAGCGAATAAGGATTATTTTTAATCTAATTGTCATAAAGTGTAGATTTACCAACCCACCATGCCGTCATTAATCGACCAATGGCAGCGGCGATTGTGTATAAAAATGTTCAGAAAAGCAGTCATTAGAAAGGGATTATTTAGCGCTCTGGACGAATCGCCAAAAACGTCACATCATCGACCAGCGTGTCGATATCCTGATGCTGCAGCAAGGTTTTTTCGATGGTTTGGATGTTGAACCGGCACTCACTCGCCAACGCCGACAAAGCACGCCTCTTATCTGACAGCCCCCCCTCCGGCAGCAAGTCGAAAATACCATCGGTAAACAGATTCAAACACCAATCGCCGATCAATTGCATGCTCGATATCTCAAATTCCATATGCGGATATATTCCTAACGGAGCAGACATACCACGCAGAAACTGCGCTCCCGAGGGTGTCTGCAATAGTGGCTGCGGCAAATGACCCGCTATACACCAGTTGAGCAAGGTCACTCCAGGTGTTTGCAGAGCATCGTTATCCAAATAACCCACGACCATGGTGAGATGCTGCTCAAGCCCCAGTGCAAGAATATCGCTATTGAGCTGACTCATAAAAACAGCGAGATTTTTTGCATCAAAAACGCCTGATTCTATTGAATCAGGCTGATCTGATGCATCCGTCGAATACACAGACTTTTGCGCCTGCAACAGAGACGACTTGATTAGAATGGTCAGCATGGCGGACGATGGCCCGTGACCCGCCACATCTGCGATACAAAACAGAGCTTGCCGTCCATCGTCATCAAGTGGCATGTAATCAACAAAATCACCACTCATAAACAACGAGGGCAAAGCCTGATACTCAAACCGGGATTGACCGATAACGAGGGGGCTATCAGGCAGCATCTTACGCTGCAGCACTCTACCTGCCTGCAAATCGGATGACACACTGCTGATATGATCTTGGAGCTGCTCATTACGAGCTTCAGTTAGCAGGTGATCTTCACGAACCTGACAAGCCGCTGCCGCTTCACGCATCAACATATACAAACTTTTATTAAGTTGTTCAGGCGTTATTTTTTCACTATCAAAACAGCGGCTTATTCGATATCCGAGAAGTGACTGCAGACGCTCTAAGGTCAACCTTTCTGTAACAATCACAATAGGGATATCGTTATTACACCGACGAATATGGTATAACCATTCATGCAATCGATTGTGATCGGTTTCAGCACACATCACCAATCCGCTCTCTGGCAGATACTGCTCGATTTGATGCTTATTGTTGATCATGGCTACGGGGTAGACCGAGCTAATATGTCGATGGATAACGGACGTCACAGAACGTGTACCATCGATAATTAGCACATTGATTGCTGATTGTCCCAACATGGTAGACCCGCCCCGCTGTTACCCCGTGTACAGCAGATGATAGTATGGGAACTGTTAAACGAGACACCACAACACAGACTTGATAGTTAACGCCAATAAATACCGGGTAACAAAAATGTGCCCCAGATCCTGCTAACACGATTAAGAATGCTATGGCTAAAGACATCATGGCACCAAACTTTGTCGAATGTCTGATATACTGGACTGAAAGCCGGTTCAGCTAGCGGTAAAAGCTGCAGCAACGTAGATCAAAGCGGCACACTAGTAGTGTAAAAAGCTGGCGACAGAAGAATCGATGAGGTATCACTTCAATACCATTTGATGCCTGCATACGATGCATTTCTATGGCGTATAATCGGATTCCGGAGCACAGGGGCTCAGATAGAATTCGGTTGATTGTCAGGTTAATAGTTGATTTGAACGAGACGTACGATGGCCACAGATAACAACGCGAATAATAACTATACCGAAAAGCGCAGCGAAAAACGGATTCCTCTTCACTGTGATGTCACTCTGGTAGACAAAGAAGACGCTACAACGGTTACCGGTCGCTGCTGCAATCTCAGCACTTCAGGTATGTTGGTGCAATTGAGTGAGCACGTGAAAGTCGGCACTTTGTTGGATATTTCTCTAACTGATGAGTCTGTTGGCGAATTTGAAGCCTCAGGCGAAATCATCCGCGTCGTTCGCGATGACAAACTCTACCTGACTGCAATCAAATTTCAGGCAGAGTAAGCCCAAAAATCTATCGCCAGGCGTTATGCATCCGTCATCTCCGCGATTTAAAAACAGCGAATGCAACGAACTTTCGACTGGCGTTTTACCGAAAATCGGCAGCGCCGAGATAGCACTTTTAGCTAGAAAACTCGCCACGCATTTTAAAATGCCGAGTCTCTTTTTGTATATGAAGAGATGCACTGAATGCGGTTAATTTCGCCCGCTGCCAGCGAACCCCACTCGATCGAAGAATCCTCTTTTCTTACTCGAGTCTCTACTCGCCACCCAAGCAAACCAAACCAAATCATATCGATAGCCACTGACGCCACTCACTCTTCAAGCCAATCAGTGTCCTCATCAAATTGCTCGGTATCAAAAGTATCCTCAACCTTGCCATCTTTAATGAGATATTCTCGATACTGCAGATACGCATCGCGCACAAAGACATAAGGATCGCCAGTGATCAGCTCTTCGCCTTCCAGCAAATTGGCGCGTTTATCGACAAATCGCAATGCAAATAGCGAATTACGCAAAGCAACGTCATCGACATAAATCGGGTCTGCAACAACATCCACGGCGGTACCCACGCCGCTACGAACTGTTTTGGGGCCCAACAAAGGTACAACCACATAAGGCCCTTCGGGAACGCCCCATACGGCCAGAGTTTGACCAAAATCTTCAGGCTGACGCTTCAAACCCAACTGGGTAGCAACGTCAAACGCGCCGAAAAAACCTAATGTGAAATTAATCAAGAAACGACCGATTGCATTGCCGGTACTCTTCGGCTTCCCCTGTAAAATGGCATATGCTGACGTCGGTATTTCTTCGACGTTAACGAAGATATTATTGACGCCACGATAGGCAAATGTAGGCATCACAAAACGATAGCCCTGTGAGACAGGCTTAAGGAAATAGGTATCCGCCATCATGTTGAATTTAAACATCTGGCGATTGAATGATTCCCATGGGTCAACTGATTCAAACGCCTTCACAGTCTCCGGATCAACCGCATATTCAGCAGCATCACGATCTACCACAGCATCTCCGGCAAAACCGAAACTTGAAAAGCTCAAACCCAACAGCAATAAAATAACAGGTACTTGCATCAACCTTTTCCCTTTTATACTTGCTTATAGTGCCTGACGAATCTTCTCAGCCGCAGCCGCCAACGATTCCGGATCAGCAAATTCCAACTTGCTCATATCCAAATCTGCCATCGTATCCAGTGGAACAACATGCAAATGGGTATGAGGAACTTCCAAGCCGGCAATCATCATTCCAACACGCTGGCATGGGAACGCAGTTTTCAACGCTTTGGCCAATTTTTTAGCGACCAAAAAAAGGTGGCTAGCCAACGCGTCGGGCAAATCATCCCAATGATCAATCTCTTGCCGTGGAATAACTAACAAATGACCCTCTCGCAGTGGCTGAATCGTCATGATGGCAACACACTCATCATCTTCCCAAACAAAGTTACCCGGGATCTGACCCGCCATAATTTGGGTAAATACACTCGCCATGATTTGACTCCTGTTCAGTTAATGGGCGCAAACTTAGCGTTTGTAGCCTGATATGAATTAGCGTTGCAAGATATTATCTGCGATAGACTCGTCAATACCAGCGATAAATCGGCGCACCTTCGTTTCAACGGCTTTTCGGCCACTATGGTCAAAATTCTTTGCGACCGAATGCCAGCTTTGCCCTTGCAGCAGCAACGCCACAGACTCATTCAAACCTTCAGGGCAATTACCAACGCAGTCGGAGCAAGACAACCAGAAAACCAGCGCGCGCTGCAAGCAAGGCGCCGCCACCTCGAAGCTGCAACGTGCTGCAACATAGGCGTTTAGCTGATGCACAACGTCCGTATCAAGAGACTCTAAATCCATCGAACTCTGCTGATAAAGTAGCGGGATCATTGCCGCATCGAGTGAACGGTGCGAGGTAAGCAACTGATAACCTAAATTGTGGTAAAATACTTTACGCCAGCGTTTTTGCATATCAAAAGCAGCGTCATCGAGGGATTTGATAACCACCGCAGCATACTGACCACTCGCAGATTCCCGACTGACTCCCAGGCGCACCGGCTGATAGCCACATGCCTGCCAAAAACCTAACAATGAGCGGTCACATGAAAAACTCGCACCAATAAACACACCTGATCGAGCACTGGACGGCGAACTGTCGCGATCCTGATTCAACTGCGTCTCAATCATTGTTAACATGGTAGATGCGATCTTCTGGCGCCGATATTCAGCTGACACCGCGATGCGCATCACCCTGAAAAACGTCGCAGGCAATGCCTCAGAAAATCCGATAGATGCAATGGATTGCGGCAAAAGATGGCCGCGAAACCGACGCTGGCTGCGCGATAATAAATCGCAATCAGACGTATCGAACCCACCTTCACGCATGAGCAGAACAACTCCTGAGACTTCACTACCACTGCCCATTGGGTTTTGCTGCCGGTACACCCAAATACTGACGTCCGGGTGATCTAACATAATCCTCAAATCATCCGGACTGGTTTGATAGTGCGCCTCTAGCAAGAGATTGAAAATCGTTGCCAACTCATCAGGCTGATCGACCAACTGATCTCTATCTACCTGGTAAAACCCGGTCACGGAGGATTTACTCGCTGCTTTAGGCGCTACCCCACCCAGCAACAGAATCCGATTAACAATCGCCTCAACGGGATCGTTTTCTGCGAAACGAATAGGTTGGGTTAATTCAATCTGGCGTGTTTGTGGATATGACGAAAGAAGTTGATCCTGAAACCGTAACGCAAAACCACGACCGTTACCTTCATAACCATGAACGGTGGAAGAAAAAACCAAACGGTTATAGATATCTGACAACGCATTCAAATGCCCTGTCGGTACCGCCGCGGCCTCATCAACCACCAACAATGAAGCCGGTGGTTGCTCATCCAAGATTTGATCAAGTGGCATAAAAACCAATTCGGAATGACCAAATGTAAGGTGACGTTGCGCCTCGAAAACAATTCCCAAAGACTCAGCACAATGCCTGAATAAACAAGCCACTGCATCGTACACCGGCGCAGTCACCAATAGCTGCCGCGCATTCTCGCCTTGCATCAACTCAGCACAGGCAAATCCAAGCGCGGCGGTTTTACCACGCCCACGGTCAGCCGTTAATACCAATGGACGCCGGCCGTGCCCTGTCGCAACACGTGCAATTGCATCAATAGCCGTGCGCTGGTCAAAAAAGTGAGCATCGGATGACCTTTTTGGCCATGAATGCTCAGGTAGTTGCGTCTGTGCTCCGTCTTCAATGACCCGTAATATCTTCGGATCGTTATCAAGTATTGCTCCGGTAAATCGAACAAACCTACCTGAAATCGTCGATAAGGGCTCACCGTCAACCAACATTCGCGCATAATCCGGATCGGAATACTGTGGCCACGATGCTAGCGAGGGCGTTATCACTATCAGAAACCCGCCCGCTTTTATTGTTGGGCTCGCAATACCTAGCATATTCGGGTTAAAACCTTTCCAAGCATCGACAACCAGTGCTTGTTGCTCGGTGCCTAAAAGTTGGCGGACGCGTCGCGGCGGAAGGCTATCAAGATACAATGGTTTCTCACTGCCAAACCATTCCTCAATCAGCACCTTGGCCCAATCACTGCTTCCCTGAAAATGCACCAACAAACGATGCTGGCTAGCACGCACGGCCGCCAGCAAATCATGTAGCTGTTGATTATCATCCCAGGGCTTATTCATAGCGTGATATATCACCTTACTCAGGGTTGTTGAGTCATAACAATGGGCTCTACCCATTATCGAAGTTTACTTGCAGTGATATAATCAATAATACAATCACTACAGTACACCTTTGATATGTTCAAACGCATCTCTGTTTCCGACGTTCAATCAATGAACGAATCCGAAGACATTCAATTCGTTGATATCCGTGACGAAGCCTCATTTGCAGCCGGCCACATTCCGGGGTCCTTTCATCTGGGCCAGCACAATCTGCAGCAATACATCGAATCAGCTGATTTAGACAAACCCCTGATGGTCTGTTGCTATCACGGTAATTCGAGCCAATCAGCGGCGCAGTTTTTACACGAAAAAGGCTTCGATGATGTGTATAGCATTGACGGTGGATTTGAAGCTTGGAAACTCAATAACCCAGTAGAATCCGGCAGCAACTAGCATTGCTTGCGGCTACACACTGCCCGTCGTGTAACGCCGGGCCTCAGCGTGTTACAGATATCTGATAACGTTTTTGTTCCCATCGTGCGAACAACATCGCAACGATAAACAAATAGATAAGGTTTGCGACTTCAACATATGGAAGCCAGCCATATTGAGGAATAAAAGCGTGCAGCACTGCTGGCAAAAAGTAGCCCAAAACGATAAAACATAACCAGATATGGGCACGAATATTTCGTTTGATCAACCAGGGCAGTAGGATCAATAGCGGAATCAACGACAGCACGCAGATCACCAAGTTAGGTGATTTATGCGTGGGCACCAATACCGTGGTCGACAACACAACAATAACCAGCTGTAAAAAATAGCCAGCCATCGTGGCCTTGAACGCCAGATCAGATTTAGATTCAAAATTAGCCATTCAGCGTTAATCCTGGAGTTTTATCGCGACACTGGCAACACGCTTGCCCAGTGCACGGCACAATTGTTTTTCATCGTCGGTGAGAACAGATCCCTGCTCGTGTGCATGATGGCTAGCACCGTAGGGTGTACCGCCTGATCGTGTCGAATGCAACGCGCTCTCACTGTACGGGAGACCAAGCAACATCATACCCTGATGCATCAAAGGCAACATCATGCTCTGCAGCGTGGTTTCCTGCCCACCGTGTAACGATGACGTTGAAGTGAACACTGCGGCAGGCTTATCAATCAAGTCGCCACTCAGCCAAACCGGTGTCGACTGATCCAAAAAATACTTCAGTGGGGCGGCCATATTACCAAAACGCGTCGGGCTTCCCATGATCAAACCGGCACAACCACTGACATCGTCCAAATCACAATACAGCGGCCCATCATCAGGTATCGCATCCGTGCTTGCTTCAGTATTGGCAGACACTGCAGGCACGGTTCTTACTCTGGCCTCAATCCCGGAAACCATAGTAACGCCGCGAGCAATTTCTCGCGCCATCCCAGCCACAGCACCATGCCTGCTGTAATACAAAATCAATATGTAAGGCTCTACGCCCATATCCCTTTCTCCGATAACAGCCACAAGGTTGCAGCTATCGTTTTGCAACCACCATAATCCAACGAGGAAGTATTCTGATATTACTCGCCAATAAGATCCAAGACGTTTTCAGGCGGGCGCCCAATAACGGCCTTGTCGCCTTTGACAACAATCGGACGCTCGATAACTTTAGGGTGCGCAACCAGCAAATCCAACAAGGCGGCATCAGACAATGATGCGTCTGCAAAGTTGTTTCCCTTATAGGCATCTTCTTTTGTGCGCATAATGTCGCGTGCACCACCACCAAGTTTGGTTACAATAGCGCCTAGTGTTTCTGCCGATGGCGTATTCTCAAGGTACAATACGATGCTCGGTGAAACACCGTGCTCTTCGAGCAATGCCAGCGTCTGACGAGATTTCGAGCAGCGAGGGTTATGATAAATAGTGAATTCACTCATAGTCGTTAAACCTTTTTACTACGACAAAACAAAGCGGCGATTATAACAAAGATGCAAAGATCCTCGACCCAAAGAATGCCCTTGCAACGATTTATACAATGTTTACTCGGCCCTATCGCGCTAACGCTGTGTCTTTCAGCTTGCAGCAGTGAGCCGGATTTTAATTACGCCACGGGTAAACCAGGGCACTATAACGATTACTCTGGCCAATGGTTAGTGGTGAATTACTGGGCTGCGTGGTGCAAACCCTGCATTGAAGAAATACCCGAGCTCAACGAATTGAACCAGTCGAACGACGATGTAAACGTCATTGGCATCAACTACGACAAGAAGCCAGCCGAACAAATCGCCAAAGACGCTAGCAAGCTTGACGTTGCGTTTCCGGTCGCACTCGCAAATTTTCATGAACACTATAACTACGCGTTTCCGAAAGTACTGCCAACGACCGTGGTTATCGATCCTGAGGGCAAGGTCACAGCAACCTTACTTGGCCCACAAACACAGGAGGATGTTCTCAATGTGGTTCGTGGGCATCTTCCAGCAGAGAAGCTCTAAGCTCTGTACTCCGGCATTCAAACAATCAAGGAACGATGCTTTCTGCACCGTGCATTAGTCATCGTTCGTTAGCGACCATTGCTCTGATGCTTCCAGTAATTGGCGATACGGCTTCAGTGCAAAGATCACTAAAACAATGGCCAGCGGGCTAAAAACTGCGGCAACCAGACTCAGAGCATTGCCGAGTGACTGCACGCCGGTGAACACGTCGTCACTGAGCAGACCAACAATTGCAGGGCCAATCGCCAAACCAGCAATATTGGCCATCAACAGCAATACAGCTGACGCCTGAGCCCGCAATTGATTGGGTGTGACGACCTGAACAGCGGCGATAGACACACCAAAAAAAGCATTCAAGAAAAAGGTACAGGGTGCAGCCATGATGAAAGCCGATGTTAACGTTGGCATTTGTGGCGCAAGAATACCTGGAACCACCCACAGTACTGCCACAATTAGTAGCACTCGAATCCCGGCATCCTTATACCCCTTACGCCCCAGAAAGCCACTCAACCACGCACCTCCCAGCGTACCCAAAGAGCCGAAAAATAAGTAAATCAGGCCAAACGTCTTGCTGATTTCAAACGCCGGCAAATCATAAACTCGACTCATGTGCGCCACATACCACATCATTAAACTGTAACCAACAATCGACAGGGCGCTGATTGCCGCAAACACGAAAAAATAAACCCGTTTATGCTGCTTAAAAAAAGCCAATGCTGCATTTACACCAAGCTCGGTTCGAGTTTCCATCACGCCAGTTCTAGCCGGCTCTTTCAGCATGTAAATCAAACCTGCCAAAAGCAGCCCAGGCGCACCAACCATCATAAAGGTTAACTGCCAGGGTTTAAGGTCTCCTAAAAACGGCAATACAGCGCCGCCCATGGCATCGAAATACCCGTAGATATAGCCACCCAAGCTGAATGAAACACCAATGCCTACGGGTATTCCCAGTGTAAAAATCGCCATCACTACCGGCAGCTGTCGCTTGCTGAAATAATCCGAAAGCAGAGAATGTGCTGGTGGCGACAGTGCCGCCTCCCCGACTCCAACGCCAACACGAGCAGCAAACAAACCGACAAAGCCCGATGCCATGCCGCAGGTGAACGTCATCACACTCCAAACCGCCGTTCCCACGCCAATAATACGGGTACGTGATCGCCTATCGGCGAGATATCCAATCGGCAGACCTAGAAACGCATAAAAAAAAGTGAATGCGACACCGTTCAATAAGCCATAGCCAAAATCCGAGATGTGAAAGTCTTCGCGAATAGGATCAACAAGAATCGCCATGATATTACGATCGATGAACGACAAAATGTACGCGATCAGCAACAGAAACAGCGCCCAATACCGAACAGCAGAGCGAGAATTTTTAGAGGTAGCCATAGGTTTACGCGTCTTCCCTGAGGGTCGTCTTCAAAACAGGGCACTATTCTATCCCGCTTTCGGGGAAAATAACCAACGGACGGGCTTCACGTTAACGTCGATCTGGTCCCTCGAACCTGGAGCTGCTTTGATTGTCCACTCGCTAGGGAACTAGCGCAAATAGCAAATACGGATCTGCACATGCCTAAGGTTAAATCAGAAGCTTCTAAAAATCGCGACGCGCCCTACAAAAAGCCGGCGCCCTCTTCAGAAGAACTTGCCTTAAAAGAAGCACTGCACACGCCGTGTGATATGGATGAAGAACTTGAGTTATTCCTCAAATATATTTTTGAACGCGAGGACTTAATGTCTCAACCGGAAAATCTCGATACCAAAATTTATGCCATTTACTCCCAAGCAAGCAATCGCAAAGGAATGAAAATATCGGATTTCAAACGATTCTATCTAGACCTTTGGCGCTTGTTACGAAGCGACCCCCAAATGTCGAGCGCAATCTTCCAATACACTGACCTCAAACTTTCTGACGTAATCAGCACGATAGAAGCAAAACGTAAATTACCGATCGAAATCTATTCAGATTTTCTCTACTTCCACCTCGGTGTTCTCTCACCGCAATATCGCGTTTATGCAAACGCATGTCTCGATCGAACGCCAGAGTTTATTGCGTGGGTTTTACAGTACAAACAGCAACACCCAAACCATCAAATCTGTGGAATTAAGCTCGCGAGCCCACTACTCAAACGGGCCGACAGCATCGTATTCTTTTGCGTTAATCGAGATGCTGCCATGCAGCTTACACAGGCCATGACACACCTCATCGGAGTATTTGAAAAATCGATACCAGCAATGACAACACGAATACAAGACGGCGTCGGCATCTCCATTGGTGCAGAACCCGATCAAATTCGCACGGGATTGGCAGCCAATGAACTCGAGATTCCCGTTGGAGCCGCTGTCTGCCAAAGTTTCGGAACAATAAGAGCCCAATTGATCAAAGGGGCTGCACTAAATTACAACGAGAACAAACAACAATACGGCGAAAGTTTTGATTCGTTTAAACGATTTGTTGTAGCGGCCTTTCGAGGCTATGGGTTAGATCCGTCAAAAAAGCCTCAAAATGAATAGGATCGATGAATTACTCATAAACGTGACGAATATCACGCCGGTTATAGGATAACGGCAATACAGTTTTAACGATTGGGAACGTGACAGAAGATTATCTAAAGGGACTTTTTTACTCAGTACCACCAAAAAAATCTATTTCTAATGGTACTTGAGAATCACGGAGAACCGCGATTAACGATGGATTTTATTATTGTTATTAGCCGAAGAAACCGACTTCGTCGCCTAAACGACACTTCGGATCGGTTGGTTGATCAAACGCCGATCCTAGAACCTCAATCTGACCACCACGCCTCAAAAACGTCTCAACCTGACGATTGATGTTTTCACGTTCTCTATCGCGTGTTGCTACATAACGAGCTTCACTGTCTTTCTTCATGATTCCTTCTCCTTGGTAATCGATGTAGGCAGTCTAACGACTGAGTGTGACGCTTTTATTATTTTTTCATCACACACCTGTTACCGATAAAAACACCGCATTGATCAAAAGTCAACCCATGCCAAGGTCAGTTTAAGACCATGAAAAATAAACAATTCATTGAATCAAGGCGGTGGCTGTAATAGAGTTTTGACTGTTATCAAGCACAGGGATTCTTGTTCGTGCACTTGCCAGTCAAGATATCGGCCGCAACTGCATTGGCCCCTTTAAACATAGGCTATGCACGTTATTACGGCCACCAAAAACCAGTAATATGGCAGCAACACAACTCGCCTTTATTCTTTGTTATATCTGTGTTTATCGTCTTGCTCTGTGCCGCCTCCCCCATTCTTGCAAGTGGAGTGAAGGATACTAATACGATAACTATTACAAACCCTTACACTCAGCAAATAGCGCTGGCTCGACACCTCGTTTATATCAATGCCGACCTCAAAAACGACAGCTTCGCTGCAATTTCGTCACTACCTGAAGACGCATTTCAAAAACAAATTAATCTATTCTGGCCAAACTCACAGAGACAGCCCGTCTGGTACAAATTTACGCTAGTTAATGCAACGGCAAACAACCTAGAGCTATACCTTGATCTGGATAATTTTTTAATAAATCAAGCCACCCTCTTTGCAACCACAAATAACGCTACCCGACATTGGCATTCCGGCTGGGAAAACCTGCAAAAACATCGGTACGAAAGCCGAAATATGGGGTTTGACCTTCATCTGAAACCCAATCAAACCATCAACTATTTGCTACGGGTCGATACACATCTAGCGGCAACTTTCGCCCCCAAAATATTCAGTCGCGAAAAAGCCGGCACTCATTTCTATTATTTGTCGGCCATCAGGCACACGCTTGAAGGTTTATTGCTCGGAGGTATCATTTACCTGCTGCTAATAAGTCGAGCACTCAAAGAGCGGCAAGAAAACGTATTTTTTATTATCTACCTGCTGTTGTCGGCCATGTCCCTTGGCGTTCAAATGCCCAACAATTATGTTTTCTGGGCATTTCCTGGTGATATCTACCCCTACGTCATATTTTTTCTGGCAACGATAAGTATCAGCGCATTTGTACTCTTCTATCGGCAGTTCTTCTATATGTCTGAACATTGCCGTATCGCGGATAAAATACTGATCTCGTTCGCCGTTACTTATCCACTATTGTTTGCCACATCACTCGTCGTTGGAGTAGACGCGGTTTCGCTGATTTTCCGATATTTCTCTGCATTCTTAGTGTTATGTATTTGCATTTTTTCACTAATAAATTGGATCAAACGCATGCCTTATGCGGGCTACTTTATGATCTGCGTCTTGGCCTACATTGGCATGACTGCGCTCGATTATCTAAGTAGCATGGGCGTTATCGAGCAACTTTATCTCCCCACATACCACAACGGCATTGCCAACGTACTTATGGTGATTGTCTTTTCGATGAGCTTGGCATCACGGGTCATGGAAACGATCCGCGACCAAAGCCAATACTCCGCAGACGCCGAAGCGGCTATCGCCAAAAACCAGGCCAAAAGCGAGTTTCTTGCAAAAATGAGTCATGAAATTCGCACACCGATGAATGGCGTGCTCGGTATGATTGATCTGTTGAAAGATACGCCGCTTGATAAAAAACAGGCATCGTATGTAAAAGTTGTTGAACAGTCCGGCTTTACATTGATGAAAGTCATTAATGACATTCTGGACTACTCAAAAATTGAAGCCGGCAAACTCGAGCTGGATATGACAAGCATCCAGCTAACAAAATTGATGAAGAGTCTAGAGCTGCTTTTTGCCAGCAGAGCATCAACAAAAGAAATCGCGTTTTCCTGTCAGCTTCAACCGTCTGTTCCGATTTATGTGCAAGGCGATGAAACACGCATCCGCCAGGTGCTTATCAACCTTGTCGACAATGCCTTCAAATTTACCAATAGTGGCTCCGTTTCAGTCAGTGTTGAACACCTATACCAGACGCGTGAGAAAGCACACTGGCTACGCTTCGTCGTAACGGATACGGGTGTAGGAATTGAAAGCAGCAAGGTGGCGAGTTTGTTCCATCCTTTTGAGCAGGCGGATTCTTCAACCACGCGAATTTACGGCGGCACTGGGCTAGGGCTGACGATTTGTAGCCAACTCATCCAATTAATGGGTGGCGAACTGGGTGTAAACAGTAAACCGGGATCAGGCACCAGCATCTGGTTTGATCTTTGTATGGATCCCTCCACAAAACAGGCACTCCCAAATACCTCATACATTGATGTAACAGACGACCCAGAATCGCACTCGCCAGTAGCGGCTTGCCAAATATTGGTTGCTGAAGATAACCCGGTTAATCGACAAGTTATTCGCGGCATGATCAAAAAGCTCGGGCACGAATGTGAATGTGTTGAAAACGGTGAAGCCCTGGTTCGCGCTTACACAGCAAACCCTGATAGATTCAGTTTGTTGTTAGTTGATTGTGAGATGCCAGTTATGGACGGCTATGATGCGACACTGGCGATTCGGCGAATAGAAGCCGAACGAGAATGGCGTGCGGTACCTATTGTCGCTATTACGGCACATGCGCTGGCCGAATCTCGCAACAAGAGCTTGGCTTATGGCATGAATGACCATCTGAGCAAACCGCTACAAGTTGAAATCCTCAAAGAGATCATTTTTCGATGGACCAAACAAATTTCAGATTGACGGGTCATAATGGAAGGAGTTAGATGCATATCAATGCAAATAGAGAATATGCATCCGAGGTGTAGCCCCCTGATTAAACAGCCGTCATCGACCCGTTCATCGCTATAAAACAGCCGAAAGATATGGTTTAATGCCAGCAAAATTAATAACTGTAAACTTGGAATACAACGGTATTTAACGTGTTAGATCGCGCGAATGTTCAAGTAGTTGATAAAGCATCAAGTGCGATCAACTATCGCCATTCCACCGTGTATTCCCCAACAAAGAGCACTACACATGTACGATTACATAATAATTGGCGGTGGATCCGCCGGCTGTGTACTCGCAAATCGCCTTTCTGCCGACGCCGGCAACAAAGTACTTCTGCTAGAAGCAGGCCCAAAAGACAATAACCCAATGATTCATATGCCGGGCGGCTGTGCTGAAGTCCTTAAGAGCGACAAGCTCAACTGGAAGTTTGAATCAACCCCCCAGAAACACCTTGGCGGTGCTCGCTACGAAATTCCTCGCGGAAAAACCCTTGGCGGCTCCAGCTCGTCTAACGGCATGGTATACATCCGCGGTCATGCGACTGACTATGATGACTGGGCAGCGCAAGGTAACAATGGCTGGGCGTTTAACGACGTGCTTCCTTACTTCAAGCGATTCGAAAACCAAACTCGCGGCGCTGATGATTTTCACGGTGTCGGTGGCGAACTAAATGTTATCAACGCGCCATCTGATAACCCGCTCTACGACATGTTTGTGAATGCTGGCCAAGAAGCCGGCTACCGTGCTTGTGACGATTTTAATGGCGCAAACCAAGAAGGCGTTGGCCGCTTCCAGGCAACCATCAAAGATGGCAAACGCTGGAGTTCTGCTGCGGCATTTCTAACACCGGTATTGGATCGTCCAAACCTGACTGTTATCTGTGATGCACACGTAACCCGCGTTGTACTTGACGGCAACAAAGCTGTCGCGGTTGAGTACCTTAAGAAGAAAAAACCTCAGCGTGCTGACGCAAACAAAGAAATCGTTATCAGCGCTGGTACCATCAAAAGCCCACACATTTTGCAATTGTCTGGCATCGGAGACACCGAAGAGCTCAAAGCAGCCGGCATTGAATCCAAGATTCACTTACCTGGTGTCGGTAAAAACCTGCAAGAACACCTTGATGTGATCATGCGCTTTGGCATCAGTGAGCCATTGGCTATGAACGGCATCGATCGCTTCCCTAAAAATGTAAAAGTAGCTTGGGATTACTTTGTTCATAAAAAAGGGGTTGGTGCTTGCAACAATATCGAAGGCGGTGGCTTTATTCGCTCTAGCGACGATCTGGATCGCCCGGATGTTCAGCTGCATTTTGTCCCGGTCAACATGACTGGCCTAACTGAGCCGCTTCCTCCACAACACGGCGTTACCCTGCACGCGTGTAACCTGCGCCCGAAAAGCCGCGGGACTATTAAAGCAGTCAGCAATGATCCGATGGCCAAACCCGACGTCGATTTTAACTTCTGCGACAACGAAGATGATTGGCAGATCATGATCAAATGTGTACGTGTATTGCGTAACATTATGGGTGCAAAGGCTTGGAACGGCATCATTACCGAAGAAATCCAACCGGGCACACAGTTCGAATCTGATGAAGATTTACGCAAAGTTATGGGCCAAACTACCGAGACCGTATACCACCCAGTGGGCACCTGTAAAATGGGCAATGGTGACGACGCTGTTGTCGATGCAGAACTGAAAGTTATCGGTGTTGAAGGCTTACGTGTAGCCGATGCTTCGATCATTCCAACGTTGATTGGTGGTAACACCAACGCACCGTCAATGATGATCGGTGACAAATGTTCTGACATGATGCTCGGAAAATCTGCTAACGGCTAACACCGACTAGTTACATCGATTTTCAATATCGATAGCGCTTTAAAAACCGGCTTCAATAAGCCGGTTTTTTTTGGCGGATAACTTCCTCTGAGTAGAGGTCAGAACGATAGACTCGTCGTTTTTAGGCACTAAGATGGACTTCCAAGACTACCAGCAGATTACTCATCTTATTTATGGTTATGCACGATTCGTAGACCAAGGAAACTTCGCGGCGGTCGGCAGGCTTTTCCAACACGGAAAAATCATTGCTCCGGCAGCCCCAGATGGCATCAGCGGCACTCAAGCCGTCAAGGATATGTTCAGAAACGCCGTTATTTTACGGCCTGACGGTACACCTAGAACACAACACCTTATCAGCAACCTGACAGTATCTGCCGTAGACAGAAAGACCGTTCATGCAGAAAGCCGACTGACGGTATTGCAGCAAAGTGACTCAGAAAATATCGACATTTTGATTTGTGGAACTTATCAAGACATATTCGAACGCCATGAAAATGCCTGGGCATTCTCACAACGCGTGATTTCGATTGATTTTTCAGGCCCGAAAAATAAGTTAGAAAAACACCTTTTTAACCCGAGTATCTGCGACTAGTCGCGTGCACTAAGGCACTTGCTGATCAATCGTCACTGAAACATCACCGTTTTTACGCCAATCAAAAGGCTGGCTCTCACCCTGCCAATCTCCAGCCTGCGGTATAGGCTGGCCTGAGCGAGATATTCTCGCCCCAACGATAACATCCTTGAATAGACCTAACGTCATACTCGGCATCATCGCCATGGATTCATCCAGCTCGATAGTTGCTGGCAATTGCGCCAGCGTCAGCTTGCGTGCAGCCAAAGGCATTGGCGGCCCATTGGCGGCTTTGGCATAGACAAAAACGAGGGTTTTGGGCGGTAATGCAGGTATATTCGCAGCAACAGATACGGAAACTTCTATCTTCTGTACGGCGTTTGCATCGGCTTTCCCTGTCTCTTGAACACTCGCCACCGACTGCCCAGAATCAGCCAAACGTTTGCGCGCCTCTTCAAGACCGCCACGTATTAATTTGGCACGATCAGATTCCGGAGGTAATACCTGCAACAGCGTTTGCCAAGCATCAACAGCGGCGTTGAGATCGCCAGATTCAAATGCATGAACACCCACTAAACCGAGCGCTGTTGCTTGATATGGATTCAGCTTTAGTGCCTTATCAAGATGTTTAGCGACCTCTGCGGTAATCTTACGGCCCGCACGAAGATATTCTGCCTGTGCGTAGAACGCCTGCGCATCCGGGTCATCCGGCAACAATTCCGCAAGTATCCGGTAATGCGATACAGCCTCGTCGTAATCACCTTTATTCATAGCGAATCTGGCAACCATCAAACGGTACTCTAGCTGATCCGGTTTTTGCTCCAGTCGCTCGCGCATCGCTTTATCGAGCTCGCCCATTCTGGCTTGAAATGCTTCTGGGCTACCGGCAGTATTGAGCCCTTCTAATTGCTGCGAAATTTGCCAATCAGGATAGGCGCCAATTGCGCCATAAATCACAAATGCAGCCAAAGGAAGTGGTACAAACCAAAGAAGCCATGGGCGACGAGCAGCTGTGGTTACCGGCGCGTTTTCCAGCTGCTCAACCGTATCGATAAGCTGTCGAGAAAATTCGGCATGCTGGCGCTGAAAATCGTCTTTATCAATATATTCATCCTGCAGATCCGATTCGATTTCTTTAATGCGGTCTGCATACAAACGAACATTGCGTTTAATACGATCAGAATGATCATCCTGAACTGTTGATTTGCGCATCAGTGCGAAATAAATCACCACCATTGCAATCAAGGTCAGCCCGAAAGCCGGCAACATAAAATCCAACGACGCCACCTGTATAGTCAGATAAACAAACCCGGATTATGCCGCATATACTCTCGCCCCGCCAGCTACCTCAATAGGCATAGGCTCAGTAGTTGGCGCTATGTGCTCGCACGATCAACCCTTGAACAATCCGATAGCACCAATACATGGTTACAACGGGAAGAACAAAACTACATACCAGAATTAACTCAAGCCAAAGGCTTGTCGAGCCTTGGTAAAAGATCTCAAACAGCAGGTAGAAAAACGGGCCGACGATAGCAATCAACGGCAACATCATCATGAGCTTCTGTTTCCAACCTTTTTCGTCTTTGTAGCGATAGATAAGAAATCGTGCAACAAGCACCACACACGCACCGATCACACCAGCAATATAGCTAAACACGCCCTGCAACAAAAAAGCGACTTCAGCCATTACCAACAGAGTCATCGACACCATCAATAGGCGGCTGACACGAATCAGTGCTTTCTCTTCAGTCATTTGCATAAGGGGCTCCACAGTAGAATATTGTGTGTTTCGCATCGTAGCGAGTAAACGGTAAACACATCTGCCTAGCATCGGCAGTTACTGCTGATAAATGCTAACATAACCTCACAGTTTGGCAGTTAACATATTTGAAAGGTAGATATCATGACCGAACTCCACCAAATGCAATGCGAAGCCTGTCGAGTGGGCGCACCGCAAGTGACCGATGAAGAACTGGCCACATTCATTGAAGAAATTCCGGATTGGCAGCCGGTCGTCGAAGAGAACATTCTCAAACTTCAGCGTGAGTTCAGCTTCGGTAACTTCGTTGACGCCATGGCATTCAGCCAGCAAGTGGGTGAATTAGCCGAATCATTCGGCCATCATCCGGCAATCCTTACCGAATGGGGAAAAACCACCGTCACGTGGTGGACCCATAAAATCCAAGGCTTGCATAAAACTGACTTTATTATGGCCGCCAAGACGGACCGCCTGCACCAAACCTAGATGGTGCAGTGGTGCGTCTTCCAGTAGATTTTCGGTTTTTGCATTTTTTAAGTAAAACAGCTGCGTTATAAATCACGGCATACACTGCCGAACGCCGGTCTGTTGATCCAACATGCTCATCAGCCTGTGCTATTTTTAAAGCACCTTCCTAAAAAAATGCCACATATTCCGGCCCTACACTCCGGCCGGCTCTTGAATCATGGATCGAAAATGACAACGCTAAAGCAGGAACAGTCATACATAGGCCGCGGTACCATCATCATGATGAGTACATTTATCGCCGGATTTGTCTTTTCATACTTATTTAATGTGTCCTTGGCCCGAATCGTTGGCCCACACGATTATGGCAACTACAAGGTCGCCGAGGCTTTTATATCCCTTGGCTCACTCGTCGCTGCAATGGGCGGCACCAAGGCAGCGAGTCGATTCTTGCCCGATCACATCAGCACAGGCAGTGGCGAAGGTGTCTGGGAGTACACGCGTTTTTATCTGATGATCATTTTGTTCATTTCATTGGGTTTAGGGGTCATCGTTTATGTAGGTCATGCACTGCATATTTCGATATTTGATACAAAAGGCTACCACCCACTGCTATTGGCAACGTTTGTGATCCCATTTGCGGCGGCATCCGCTCTGCTATCCAGTGTCTTACAGGTCGCTCGACGGCTCGATCTTGCCTACATGCCGTGGCGCTTAGGTTATCCTGGTTTGCGTTTGATATTGTGTTTACTATTTTTCTTTGTCGCCGGTTATCTAAATGACTTCACTGCGGTATTTATCACCCTCATCGTATGTGTGATTCTGGTGCTGTTTCAAGCATTTCAAGTAAAACGACTGTCTCTCATCGCCATTGGCCGCCTCTCCTCCGTTGCAGCGCCAAAACAATGGTTAGCGGTATCAGCACCTATGATGCTGGTGATTTCATTGCAAGTTATGATGAAACAGATCGATATCTACATGATTGAATTTTTTACCGATGAAGTTGCCGTAGGGCACTTTGGAGCAGCTCAAACTTGTGTATATGCCATTGGCACAACACAAATGGCTTTACTGAATCTGATCCAGCCGCTGGTTTACCCAGCAACGCAACAAGGCCTTCAATCCATCAAAGAACTGAACCGGCGTGCGTTCTTACTAATGACAAAAGGCATTGTGGTTATCGCGACGTTAACGTGCGTTTTTGGACACCAACTACTGGCAGTATTTGGCCACGATACACACCTGGCGTACCTATCGCTGGTTACAATGACAATCGGTTACAGTGTTGCAGCCTGCTTGGTATTTAGTCAGAGCTGGCTGCAGTATTCCGGTTCGGAAAAACTCATCATGGTGATACTGATTGTCAGCGTATTGCTAAACGGTGTGCTGAATGCAATATTGATTCCGATCTATAACATTGAAGGCGCAGCCGCAGGTACCGCGATTGCGCTCATTTTTAGCGGGGTTGTCACTGCCATTTATATGAAAAAACGAATTGGTATATACCCTTGGTCCCCGGCGTAATAAACATCCATCGTTCGATATAACGCCCAAATGGGGCCAAATCAGGCAGCCTGTGACAACATGATTTGTTGAACTTCCGACACTTCAACGTAATAGCCGTCAGGATCTTTAACCACGCAGTGCCCGTTTTTCTCAGAAAGTACTTCCCCACCGAAATATTTCGCGGTTTGACTCACCGCCACCATATCATCACACATAATGTGAATATGGCGATTATGCAGCGCTAATTCATCGGGCAGTACCGCCCAAAGCTGTGAAAAACCAATCACGGTATGAGTAATATCGCCAGCAGAGGCCATAACTGCCCAGGTTAATCGGTTTTTCGGGTCATCAGTGACATTTAGTAGCTCCAGCCCCAGTACTTCTGAGTAAAATTTGATGGATTGATAGATATTTGTTACTTGTAAAACCCGATTGGATTTACCCATTTTCGGTCCTTTTTTATCCATAGTTATTCGCTCCAAGCGCTAAAAAACAAACTTACCCACCGTGGATGTTGGGATCATTAGAACCCCAGAAACAGGACCAGTTCCCGATTAACGGTCGAATTGGTGTTACAAAGTCGTTATTTTATCCGAAACGTATCGAACTGACCGAAAGACGCATGACTGCTGAACGGTGATACACTGCTAGATTCCAGACGACACGAACAATCTCTTTGATAGAGGCGCTATTCAATATGCCTGGCCGTATTACACGTTTATTTCCGGTTTTTGCTATTGCTGCGGGTATAGCCGGATACTTGGCACCCGAGGCTTTTGGATCTCTGAAATCCGCCATTGTGCCGTTGTTGGCACTTATTATGTTTTTGATGGGCGTAACCCTATCTGCCGCGGACTTTACTCGCGTTTTGCGTATGCCATTAGCCGTATTAACCGGTGTTGGGCTGCAATTTTTGATTATGCCGGCGTCTGCACTCGCATTGACGCATATCTTTGATCTCGGCGACTTCGCCGCTGGCGTGATATTAGTCGGATGCTGTTCAGGAGGAACTGCATCAAACTTGATCTGCTATTTGGCGCGTGGAGATTTGGCGTTATCAATAACCATGACGCTGACAACGACATTGATTGGCGTATTCCTCACGCCACTACTCGCCTGGCAACTGTTGGATGTCTCTTTAGCGGTTGATTACCACGCGATGTTTATCACCATTTTCAAAATTGTTTTCTTGCCCGTACTACTCGGCATCGCAGTAAACTATGGACTGCGCAACATGGTTATCCGAATAACGCCTGCGATACCGGCATTATCGGTTGCTGCAATTTGCGCCATTATCAGCATTGTGGTTGCGTTAAACGCTGATCGCTTGCTAACTGCAGGGGCATCTCTGGTATTGGTTGTTATGCTCCACAACCTTATCGGTCTTGGCTTAACTTACCAAGTTGCAGGCTGGTTAGGGTTCTCAGAATCTGTTCGAAGAACGCTGGCAATCGAAGTCGGCATGCAAAACTCAGGCTTGGCGGTCGCTTTAGCGCTCAAGTTTGTTACCCCAGCCGCTGCACTTGCAGGAGCGCTTTTCAGTATTTGGCATAACGTATCAGGGTCTATCCTTGCCAGTTATTGGAGCCGAAGAACCCAGATCGAATAATCGCAAATAACAAATTAGCCATGTCATAGTTTTGTGATATTTTTGTGTCGCTCATGGGATTTGTTGGACCTATTCTACTGATAACCTCATTGTATCGCCCTTTCATTAAGATTCTATAAAAGTGTTAGACAGCAGAGATAATGAATCTGCGTATGCCAAATACGCTGACTTAGCTTCTTCTAGGGCGTCGACATAACGTACAGCGGGTTCGCCACGTCAAACGGACTCAGACAAGTGATAACCTTCCCATCCACAACTAAAACAGAGATGCCGCCATGCAACGACTGAACACCACGATACTGGCGTTGGTAGCCACGCTGATTCTATTGACAGCACCAGCTCACGCTGTAGAAAAAATGCCCTATTCTCCAGAGGCATTCGCCAAGGCGCAAGAAGCCGGCGTACCAGTATTGATCGATGTCTATGCTGACTGGTGTCCGACTTGCGAACGACAACAGATCATTCTTAATCGCTACATGCGAGAGAACCCGGATTCGCCACTAAAGATCATGGTTATTGACTATGACAAAAACAAAGATTGGGTTAAGGCATTTCGTGCACCACGTCAGTCGACACTCTATCTCTATAAAGATAATGAACAACGTTGGTTTGCCGTTGCGCCAACAAGCAGCCGTGTTATTTACGCGGCCATTGAAAAAGTCATCGGCGAAACGCCGTCAGACAATAGTTAATCCGAATTAACATTCCAGGTAAGCTGTATGGAATTTTCTGCCATCCCATTGGCATTTTTTGCTGGCGCAGTGGGGCTATTGTCTCCCTGCGTACTCCCCATGGTGCCGGTTGTAACGGCATCAGCAATGCGAAGCTCCAAAGCAGGGTTATTATTTCTTGCGCTAGGTATTAGCCTCGCATTTGCGGTATCAGGTACTCTTCTTACTTATCTCTTGCTCAACGCTGGCATTTCACCGGATGTACTTCGAGAAATCTCTGCAGGCTTGATGATTTTTATGGGCCTTGTGCTTGTTATTCCGAAAGCCACAGACGCTATGAGCCATGCACTGGCGAGATTACAGACGTTCCTCCCGGCCCCCAACGCTAACCAACAATCTGCCGCCGGGCAGTTTATCGTTGGCTGTTCACTGGGGTTTGTCTGGCTTCCCTGTGTTGGCCCTACTATCGGTAGCGCAATCGCCTTGGCTTCGACAGGCCAACAGATGGGCATGGCATTCTTCGTTATGCTGTCTTTTGGTATTGGCAGCGCCCTGCCGTTAATTGTTATCGGTTATTTAATAACATTACCGGCTGAGAAACTTGCCATTGGTGGTAAAATTGGCAAGTGGGTGCTGGCACTGGCATTAATTGCGTTAGGTATAACAATACTGACCGGCGTCGATCGGATGCTTGAGGCATGGGCAATGCATATTTTGCCTGACTGGATTTTCGAATACTGAATCATCACTGTAAGCTCCTTCTCTGAGTTCAAGTAATGTTCAGCCCCTCTGGCAAAGATCGATAGCAACAGCTAGCTTTCCAATTGCCACACCAAGGGTGCCTATGTCATAAGCACCCTCTGTAATGAAACCGGCCAAAATTAAGCGATAAGTATATTAATGACAACCCGCCTCATCTGCGCACTTCTACTTCCTATCCTCATCGCGGGGTGTGCAACACCAACTTGGCATGGCCACCCACGTCCGACAGCCCATGCTGTAGAACTCGCGTTAAGCAATTCTGACGCAAAAGCACAGATGTGGGATCTGGATGTTAATTCACTACCCGAGTTTGATGTACCGCAGAAAGTTCGCCCGTGCTGTGCTTTTGGCAATGAGCAAAAAGTAGAAATCGGGTTTGTGCCTATTCCGTTATTTCGCTTGGGGAATTCGGTGAGCTTCAGCGAAATTGGCCCTCACCGTTTCGATGCGGGCTCCTTCCCGAATACAGTGAAGGGTGCCAGCGCAAATGGATTAAGCGGTGGAGAAAATAACGGCATCATTTACACGCTGCGCGGCGGGTTTATTGATCTTGCACACGTCAGAGATACCGCAGACGATACCGTTGCGCTCTTTTTTATTATTATCCACCATCTTGGGCAACCCCATATCATCGAACTTCCCAGCGAGATAGGCCCGCGCTATATCCAAATGAAAGCATTTGATACATCCGGGTTATCGGCCAAGCAACGCTGGTATCTCGCAGCAGAATTAGCTGCGCGCCTCGCTTACTTCAAAGCAGAATCACATGAAATCGCTCAATGGCACGGCTACACAAGTTTTGCTGGCTGGCCAGAAGAAGTATCGGGCTATTCACCTGAAGATCTCTACTCCAACATGCTCGGCGCAAAACTATCGCTTGCACTCATCCACTCAAAACTGGTTTTAAATGATCAGCTCTACAACCAATCGATGACGGTCTGGTTAAGTGAATTTATCCAATGGCTCGAACCGGTATCCAAACAACAAACCAACGCCATGTTTTCGATCGTCGATGGCTACTGGTGGGATAGCTGCAAACCTATACCGGATAAATTCATGGTTCTCATGCGACACTTTCGCATGGGCGACGAACAACATCCTTATCGAGTCTCTGAATCTCTCGCACGCAGCAATAGTGAATGGCCAGCGGTTTCCGAGCTTTATAAATACATGCCCTCCGCACATACGCTCAGCCTGCCAGGCCAGCTGTATGGCTTCCAGTTAGATCAGCTTGCCACGTTGAATATCGATGTTTCCCAAGCATTTCAGCAGCGATTTACGCATATTCCTGATGTTCTATGGCGATCAGGTTTTGACCAATCCCGTTTTGGCGAAATTGCGCTTTGGGATCACAAAGAAGACGAAAAACAACTCGCTGCTCTCAGCAACTCAGAACAATGCGTGCAAATCGAGCAAAAGCCGGATAAAACCCTTATTATTCACCCTCGCCGTAAACCCTGAAGTGAGCCAGTCAACAATGGCTCACTCTCTTTAACGAGGCCATCAGACAGACAATGACAGCACCGACACTCACAAAAGTGGAAGTTCGAAAACGATCCCGTGTACTTCACTTGGAATACAACAACGGTGAATACTACGATTTAAGTTTCGAATTTCTGCGCGTTTGGTCGCCCAGTGCCGAAGTCAAAGGCCATGGAGTTGGCCAAGAAACACTGCAACTCGGCAAGGAAGATGTGCAAATTACCGACCTCGAACCGGTAGGCAACTATGCCGTGTTATTGATATTTGATGACGGTCATGATTCCGGTATTTTCAGCTGGTCGTATTTATATGAGCTTGCAAACAATCGCGAAACCTACTGGAATGACTACCTGAATCGCCTGAAAGCGGCAGGAAAGACCCGAAAAACGGCCTCTCCGTCACTATCAGTCGTGCAAACTTTCGACCCGAATAACCCAACCGGTTAATTCGTTACTCGCTGCAGTTTACGACCGCTCAAAAAATGCCTTCACGACTCGTTGCAGATCAGCCGGGTAAATAACTGTTTTGGCATTCTCTGACTCAGCTAATTGCTCAATCGACCGGATGTATTTCTCACCTAGCAGATATGCAACCGGCGTTTGGCTATCCCCAATCGCACTGCTGACACGTTCAATCGCCGCTTTACTCGCATCGGCGAGAATAACTTGGGCTTCGGCATCACGTTTTGAAGCCTCGAGCCGGCCTTCCGCTTCCAGAATCTGAGCTTCCTTCTGCCCGCCTGCGCGCGTAACTGTAGCCCGCCTTGCACGCTCTGCGGCAGCTTGCTCTTCCATTGCATGCTGCATGGTGGGTGATGGGTTGATATCCTGAATTTCGACGGTTTTCAGGGTAATCCCCCAATCTGCGATTTCGTCAGAAATAGCCGCCTTCAACCGTGCCTTGATGGCGTCTCGCGACGATAACGATTCATCCAAAGTCATATCGCCAATAATCGACCGCAAAGACGTCTGCACTAGCGTTTGAATCGCCAATTTAAAATCCTCAACACCGTATACAGCCTTTTCTGGCTGCACAATATTGATGTAGGCAACAGCATTGGTCACAATCACGGCGTTATCTTTGGTAATGACCTCCTGGGCGGGAATTTCAAGAACAATATCCTTCGTTGTAACGCGATAAGCTACAGCATCGATGTAAGGGATAATCAGATTTAATCCCGGCGTGAGCGTCAGATGGTATTTACCCAAGCGTTGAATAACCCACTTGGACCCTTGAGGAACCAGTTTCACCCCCATAAACAGCGTAACAAATGCTAAAAACAGCAAAGCTGCTGCAACAATCAAACCTGTCGTCATAATCATTCCTCATTGTTGAATAACTATTGAGATAAACACAGAGTACTGCCGCCGAATTGCTTAACGCCCGCTGCTTTCTATGGCAACACGGTTGCCGGATATATTCACAACCTTCACGCTGTCACCAACGCTGACCGCTTTTTCAGCAAAAAACATCCATTCATCACTACCAAGAATTGGCGCTGGAAAGCGCACCTTTCCCTTCAGGCCATGACTGGTAACGTGAACCACTAATCCAACCTCTCCGATCATGCTCTCTAGGCCCAGCCCGGCCTTGGTCTTATCAATAGACAACGGCTTGATGACTTTAAACCAAAGCCCCGCAAACGATACCGACAATAAACCCCAAATCACCAACTGCCACTCGAGTGCTAATTCCGGAAACACCCACAGCAAAGCACCAACGATCAGCGCGCCGCAACCAAACCAGAACAAGGTGAAGCTGGGCAATAGAATCTCCATGCAAATCAACAAAACACCAAAAACAATCCAATGCCAAAACTGAAAAACGATATCCATAAAGGCCCTATTAGGTAAAAGCGAGTACTACGCATAGATTGCGCAAGCAAAGTAGCACTCTGAATACTAACTATAGAGTGTTATATACTTTGAGGGTTTGGCAGGTCAGCAAATCTATCGAGAAAAGAAATGCCCGCCTGTTGGATGCATATCAAAGCAAGGGCATTTCGGGGGGCCTTTCTGTGCAAAGGCTTGTTATACTGCAATCAAACTCGGCCCAACCAACCATGGATGCCCACTATGTCGAATCAGCATATTCATGAACTTCTTAACCAGCTCAAGCAAGAAATTGCTGAAAGCGGGCAGATGTCCGAAGACACACGTGTATTGTTGGAATCTCTCTCTAGCGAGGTTGATCAGGCGACTAACCCCGATCAAGATCAACCCGAATCGATGATGGATACCGCCATGGAATTGGAAGCTTCGTTCGCCAGTAAGCACCCAGTTGCTGAGGGACTCATCCGTGAAGTGATTGATGCGCTAGGTAAGATGGGAATTTAAAAACACGAGCACTCAATAAAAAAACCGCTGAAAATACGACATGCAGCAACCCTAAACATCACAGAAACGACCGATCTGGCTTAACGCATCAGCATTATAAACAATCTTTACTGGAAAAATAAAAGGAAGAAGAAATAGAATGTATCGATAAATTGGTAGGACTAGGCAGATTCGAACTGCCGACCTCTACCATGTCAAGGTAGCGCTCTAACCAACTGAGCTATAGTCCTACTTCAGATTTCGTTATTAATTAACAACTTAGCTACGGATAAATCGAACATTCGACATCAGTAAGTCGTTAACTCAACGAGGAAGTGGCGAGCATTATACTGAACCCAAAACCGCTGACAACCCTGATTGTACATAAAAATGAAAGATTTAAGCGTCGGGCAAAGCCGGCCGCTTAAATCATCACCTGAATGCACAAAAACCACCCAAACAGGTGAAATAATGAGCGTTTATATTATCGGAATGCCTGCTGCTTTAACTTCTGCAATTCATCCCTAAGATTGGCAGCATCCTCAAATTCAAGGTTCTTAGCATGCTCATGCATACGATTTTCAAGCGCCTCAATGTGTTTTTCGAGCTGCTTGGGTGTCATCGATTTCACTTTCGCCGCTTCAGCAACAGAACCTTTACCCTGCTTCGCTTTGCGCTTACCACGAGAACCCGGAATGACCGCCCCCTCAAGGATATCTGCAACACTCTTTTCTACCCCTTTCGGCGTGATGCCATGTTCTTCATTAAACGCTAGCTGCTTGGCGCGACGTCTATCAGTCTCATCCATCGCACGCTGCATCGAGCCAGTAATTCTATCTGCATATAATATCGCTCGACCGTGCAAGTTACGCGCTGCGCGGCCTATTGTCTGAATCAAAGAGCGCTCAGAACGCAAGAAACCTTCTTTATCCGCATCGAGGATGGTTACCAGCGACACCTCTGGCATATCAAGGCCCTCTCGCAACAGGTTAATGCCGACCAGAACGTCAAACTCACCCAATCGAAAATCTCGAATGATCTCGACACGCTCAACCGTATCAATATCAGAATGCAGATAACGCACGCGAACGCCGTTATCTGCCAAATAATCTGTCAGATCTTCTGCCATGCGTTTGGTTAACACGGTAACCAATACGCGTTGATCCAGCTTCACCGTTGCCTGAATTTCGTCAAATAAATCATCAACCTGATTACCGGCAGGTTTAACGATGATTTCAGGGTCAACCAAACCGGTTGGGCGTACGATTTGCTCAACTGTTTGATCACCATGCTCAAGCTCATACGCACCTGGTGTAGCCGACACACACACCATCTGGCCAACAATAGACTCCCACTCTTCAAATCGCATAGGCCGGTTATCCAGCGCTGATGGCAGCCGGAAACCGTATTGAACGAGTGTTTCTTTACGCGAGCGATCACCTTTATACATCGCGCCGATTTGCGGAATCGTGACATGCGACTCATCAACAACCACCAACGCATTTTTCGGCAAGTAATCAAAAAGCGTCGGTGGTGGCTCGCCCGTCCCGCGACCGGATAGCCAACGTGAATAGTTTTCGATACCTGTACAAAATCCCAACTCGCGCATCATTTCAAGATCATAACGGGTCCGCTGCTCCAGTCGCTGAGCTTCGACCAGCTTGTCATTCTTGCGCAAGTAATCGAGCCGTTCTCGCAGCTCCTCCTCAACACTATCGATGGCTTTCAGTAAAGTTTCACGGGGCGCTACATAGTGTGTTTTCGGATAAATCGTAAAACGCGGCACCTTTCGAATAACATGGCCGGTCAACGGATCAAATACAGCCAGCTGCTCGATTTCATCATCAAACAGCTCAATTCTGATGGCTTCGAAATCAGAATCTGCCGGATAAACATCAATAACGTCCCCACGAGCACGATACGTACCGCGATAGAAATCTTGATCGTTACGTGTGTACTGAAGCTCGGCTAATCGGCGCAGTATCTCACGCTGATCGATCTGATCTCCACGATCTAGATGCAGCATCATGCTTAGGTAAGATTGCGGATCACCCAAACCATAGATCGCAGACACCGTCGCAACGACGATACAGTCTTTACGCTCCAGCAGCGCTTTGGTGGCAGAGAGGCGCATTTGCTCGATGTGTTCGTTAACCGACGAATCCTTATCGATAAACGTATCGGATGAAGGCACATAGGCTTCGGGCTGATAATAATCGTAATAAGAAACAAAATACTCGACGGCATTGTTCGGAAAGAACTCTTTGAACTCGCCATACAACTGAGCGGCCAACGTTTTGTTGTGAGCCATGATAATGGTAGGACGTTGCAGCTTCTCAATGACATTGGCAATGGTAAACGTCTTACCCGAGCCGGTAACGCCAAGTAAAATCTGAGTACGCAGCCCGGAATCGATCCCCTCAACAAGGGATTCGATGGCAACGGGTTGATCACCTGCCGGCTGGTAGGTAGATCGGACCTCAAAAGGTTTATTCATAAATTGGGCAATCTTTATACAAATGCGAGATTTTTAAGAGTTTTTTCAGCGTTTTTCGCGGAAAGGTATTGACGAATTTCTATGTTATCAATAGTATACGCGCCATCGCAAGGTTACACCGCATGTAACTTCTGCGATCACCAATCCGCCTTAGCTCAGTTGGTAGAGCAAATGACTGTTAATCATTGGGTCGCTGGTTCGAGCCCAGCAGGCGGAGCCAAATTTGAAAAAGCTTGCAGCAATGCAAGCTTTTTTTTTGCTCAAAAATGACTACATCGCAAACACTCAAGAATAATTTGAGATCGGCTAGCAAGGGTGGTAATTCCAAACCCATCAACCGATATGACGGGTAACTGGCACTCAATAATCGGCAAGCGACGCTCACCGACTACCTAACCAATATTCAAATATCGCCAATCACTACGAACGCCTTGCGTCACACAGTGAAACCAATATTTGTTTAGCGTGCACAACAGTCTGCTCAGTCGCGGCAAGAATATCATCCAACGTAATCGGCTCATCACTTAACCCAGCCGCCTTATTGACCACCATACAAATGCTGGCGTAGTTCAATTCCAATTCACAAGCCAAAGCAGCCTCGGGCATACCTGTCATGCCCACGAGATCACAACCGTCACGTTTCATTCGACGAATTTCCGCTGCAGTTTCTAACCGCGGTCCCTGCATCGCCCCATAAACACCGCCATCCTTAACACCAATGCCCGCTGAAGCAGCCGCAGCAGTTAGGGAACTGCGTAGAGATGATGTATAGGGCTCGGTAAACTCAATGTGCTGCAGTTGCACTCCTGGCCCATCACAGAACGTGAACTCCCTGCCATAGGTGTAATCAATAATTTGATCGGGAATACACAAATCGCCAGTACTGCAATCATCCGCAATACCACCAACCGCGTTAACCGCAACGATGTCCTCCACGCCCAACGATTTAAGCGCCCAAATATTCGCGCGATAATTCACGAGATGGGGTGCAAGGGTATGTTCAAACCCGTGCCTGGCAATGAATAACAACGTCTCGCCGTTCAATTCGCCGGTCAGAATATTTGACGAAGGCTCTCCATACGGTGTTTGCACGGATTGTTCAGCCAGTATTTGCAATTCGGCTAATCGAGTAAGACCCGTGCCGCCAATAATGCCTAACATATCTTTATTCTCGTCGTATCAACTGTCGTTTTAAGATCAGCCAGTTTACCGCAATTCATCACCATCAGTTAGATGAAGCTGAGCCATCCGGCTCAATCGAAACTACCTCGTTAGTCAGCGGCTCGCCACCCTCGCCAAATAGGACGGTCGTTGTCGGGAACGCAATTTCTGCTCCATGCTGTTCGATAATATCCATAATCTTCAACATCACATCTTCTTTAATATGATGAAATTCGATCCAATTGGTTGTTTTAGTAAAGGTATAAATAAAGAAATTCAACGACGAAGCACCGAAGCTAACCAGATTCACGATCATGGTCGCATTCTGTTCGATATCATTGTGCTGCTGCAACATTTGACGAACATCATCGACGATGGCTTTAACAACCCTACCGTCGTCATAACGCACGCCTATTGTTTCATAGATGCGTCGATTCAACATGCGAGATGGGTTCTCAACACTGATATTCGCAAACACAGAATTCGGCACGTACAACGGCCGTTTATCAAAGGTGCGAATCATCGTCAGCCGCCAACCAATCCGTTCGACTGTGCCCTCTATTTGCCGATCCGGTGAGCGAATCCAATCTCCTTCTGAAAAGGGACGATCCAAATAAATCATCAATCCACCAAAAAAATTCGCTAACAGATCTTTGGAAGCAAAACCCAACGCCACACCACCAATGCCGCCAACCGCCAATATACTCTGAATATTGAACCCGACCTTTTGCATAATATTCAGCGCGAAGAAAATAATGATCAACGTCTGCAATAGTCGGCTGATCGCAAGGACAGTCGTCATATCCGCTGTACCGTGATCTTTGAATACGATTTTTGCGCGTTCAATAATCCGGAATGAAGCCCAACAAATTACAGCAGCAACCAATACATCAACAACAGTCGATACATTAGCGAGCACGGACTTTCCGATCAGCTCAACCGGTAGAGCCAACAACATGGAATAAACCGCGTATAGCAACACCAGTATCGATAGAGGTTTGGAAATTCCCCAGGTCACTATGCTAGGCCAAGGCAAATTCCGATCTGCCAATTTTGACGTTAGTGTTCGCAAGAATTTTTGCAAAACCGTGTTCAACACAACAGCGCCAATCAAAATCACGCCAAGTGTGATCAACAGTCGATAAAGATCTGTCAGTGTTGAAAGGTGCAAAAATGCGAGTACTGCATCCATGATTATCTCCGTCAGTTGAAACCGATGCGTGCATGCCGCGTCATTTCAGGGGCCTCCGTATGAGATAGCATAGCTCCAAGTGATAGAGGAGCCCTACAATCACTATCACCCTGACATGAGCGCCGTGTTTTGGCTTGCACTGAGTGTATATCTGTATACAATTACAGTTACTGTATGTAAATCCATACGTATATTTTTATACAGTTTAAATACACAAACTGTAATCTCAAAAGTCATTCAAAAGGCAGCGCCATGATTAAGTTGACCAAAAGGCAGCAGGAAGTTCTCGATCTGATTAAGCGCTATATCGGTGAAACCGGATTTCCACCTACCCGCGCTAATATTGCCGCCGAGCTAGGGTTTCGGTCGCCAAACGCTGCAGAAGAGCATTTGAAAGCCCTCGCACGCAAAGGCGCAATCGTAATGACACCCGGCGCATCTCGCGGTATACGTATTCCCCAAGAAGAAAACCCTGGGCTTCCCATCGTTGGTAAAGTCGCCGCCGGTAATCCAATTATCTCTGCAGACAACATCATGGATCGCTGTGAAATTCCCGCCAACTTCTTTCGCCCTGGTGCAGATTACCTGCTTCAAGTTCAGGGGGATAGCATGGTCGATGTCGGCATCATGGATGGTGACCTTCTAGCCGTGCACAATACTAACACAGCTAATGAGGGGGAAATCATCGTCGCACGTGTTGACGATGAGGTCACCGTTAAACGATTGAAACACGGCGAGCAGAAACACGAGATTTTACTGATGGCAGAAAACCCTGAATACAGCCCAATCGAAGTTGATTTGCGTGAACAACAGTTTTCTATCGAAGGCATCAGCGTTGGGGTTATTCGTCGTACCCACTAAAAACACTCTCTGTAACCCGTTCGTCAAATATCCGTCACATTACTGACTTGTTCACTGGCGGATTTTTTGTCTCTTGTCTACCCAAGTTTCTAACAAAGTTTTCCACAATTTCTGTGGAAAACTTATTGGATAGAAGTTTCAAACACGCCTGAACACCCCGTCATTGCTACGATCCTGTCAAATTGCATCATTTTTATACAGAAATTTCTTCGCTATAATTATCAACAACTTACGTCTATTTCTTGATCAAAAACTGCATTATCACAACTAAGTTATTGATAACAGACTTGACCGATTACATTGAATAAAAAAACGCCAATGATGGGATAACTTTTACCCCCTCATTGGCGTCGACATAGAATATTGGTTATAAAGCAGCCTGTAAATGGCTTGAAATATGACGTTTAATTGACAGTCCGCACCTGAATCGCATCAACATTGTCTTTGACAATCAAGTCTGAAATAACCACAAACTGATCGCCGGAAACAGCCTCTTCCGCCGCAACTAACTTGTTAAACGCTTGAGCAAGCATTACTTCGGAATCGGAGTCTCTATCGATTAGGCGCGGATACACACCGCGCTGCAATAGCAATTGACGTTGAACTGCTGGTTCAAACGTAAACGCATAAATTGCAGACTTTTTAGGCCGCGAAAGACACGCCGACAATGCCATCTTTCCTGCACGTGTAATCACCAATATTCCTTTGGCGTTAATCGCATCAGCTAAACGAACAGCACTATAGGCGAGCTCTTTCTTAGCATCTTCTCGATCCCAATTTTCGCTAAAGTTCAGGCATGGCTGTGTCTCAGACACCGTGGATACCCGATGCAAATAATCGATACTTCTGATTGGATGCTTACCCACGGTGGTTTCACCCGACAACATAATGGCATCAGCTTCTTCGTAGACCGCATTCGCAATGTCCGTCACCTCTGCGCGCGTTGGAATGGGGTTCTCTATCATGGATTCCAACATGTGGGTCGCAACAATAACCGGGCGGCCGATAATCGCACAACGTTCAATAATATGGCGTTGCACACGCGGTAGGTCTTCAATATTGATTTCCACACCCAAATCGCCACGAGCAACCATAACTGCATCAGCTACTTGGATAATTGCATCAATGTTACTCAGACCTTCCTGATCTTCAATTTTGGCGATAATTTTAATGCTGCTGTTATGTTTATTAAGCAGCTCGCGCAGCTCTAGTACGTCGTCTGGAGTTCGCACAAATGACAACGCAATAAAATCCACAGTTTGCTCAATCGCGAAGAGGATATCTTTATGATCTTTTTCGGTAATTGCGGGCAAATTAACGCGAATGCCGGGCAAATTCACATGCCGTTTACTTTTTACGACGCCGCCGTCCACAACCATACATCGCAGCGTTCGGTTGTCTTTATCCAGAACATCCAGATTAATCAATCCATTATCGACTGTGATACGGTCGCCGACTTCAACGCTGGTAATCAAATCTTCGTAGTTAATTTGCAGAGAGCTTTCTTCAACATTCTCGCTACCGCGCACCGATACGGTGATTTCATCACCTTCTGCAAGCTTAAGCTCGTCTTGAAGCATACCGGTTCGAATCTCAGGGCCCTGAGTATCCATCAAAATGGCAACAGGTTGCTCACGTTCCGCATTCATGGCCTTAATATGGTTAATGATATTAAGACAAGACGGATGATCGCCATGGGACATATTCAGCCGGGCAATATTCATCCCTGCGTCAGCCATAGCAGCGAGCATTTGCGGGGAATCCGTTGCTGGCCCAATCGTACAGATGATTTTTGTGTGTCGCATGCGTGCTCCTTAAGCAAGCAAATATCAAAATCATACAAGGTCAATGGTGTTGAGAGCCCTGTATTCCAATACTCTAACGCTAAAATATTGAAGATATACCGTCTGATTCAGGCGCAACGCAGAATAACCGCCGGCATCATGCACCTCTCTTCGCTATATCTTTCACTATCTTATGCGCAAAAATAAAGCCCTGCAGCTTCGCTAACAGGGCTTTCTCTCTAGTCGTTTCGTAACATCAATGGTATCGACCATTGCGCCACTGAGCAGGATTCTATCGGTTAGGCAAAAACAAACCGTCGACATAGATCAAACCCTGCCACAAAAAACGATTCCTATCATTGAGAGATCACCGCAGAACCCGGCGTAAAAACAACACAGACAATCGTTTTGGCAACTGTCATTACATATACGCGTTGGAGGTATCAGTATGGTCAGTTGAATCTCGAACGGCTGTTAACTCAGGAATCTGATCCATTAACGTCTTTTCAACACCGTGCTTCAACGTCATATCAACGGCAGCACACCCTTGGCAGCCACCGCCAAACTGCAAAATCGCAACTTTTTCTGCCGTTACTTCAATCAGTGATACTTCACCACCGTGTGATGCTAGAGACGGATTAACTTCGTTGTATAAAACGTAATTAATTCTGTCTTCGAGTGGGCTGTCGTCACCGACACGCGGCATCTTGGAATTTGGCGCTTTAATGGTCAGCTGGCCGCCCATTCGATCTTTGGAGTAATCAATTTTTGCGTCTTCAAGAAACGGTAAACTGCGACCGTCGAGATACACTTCAAATTTGTCGTTGTGCAGAGTATCGTCTTCTTCTTTAACGTCATCTTTACGGCAATACGCGATACAGGTTTCTGCCTTCGGGGTACCAGGCTGATTGATAAAAATCCGGATACCAAGCACATCGTCATCCTGCTTATCTAACAGTTCGAACAGATAATCGATTGCTGAGTCTGAGATTGTGATCATTGAATAACCTTGTCTTGGCGTGGGGTATTTGTCGATGAGAGAACCCAATTTTACTCGGTTTATACGCGTTACGAAAGCATCGCATGAAAAAGCACCATTATTCGCCATAAGCCCGAGGTTCTGGAAATGTCGAATACCAATTTTCAGCGAGATAAAGACGAATACTTGGCATTCTGTAGTAAGTTACAAGCAATATAACCTTAGAAGGTTATTGTCATTCTTATGACCGCCAAACTGAGCTAAAATGTCACGGTGTGATCCTGCATCGGAACACTTCGGGAACGAATTCCTGACCACTTGATGCCCCCTGTACATTCTTCGGGCATCCAGTGCGGATAAGGCAAGTGATGGAAAACAAACAAAAAAGCGAAAAAACGGATGTTATTTGTACAATTTATCGACTTATAACTAGGTTTTTTGACGCTATAGCCCCCACCGCAGTAAAATTTAGCGACTCCTATCCATGGCAAGACGCCCTGCAGAAATTGCATCAGCAATTCGGTACGTCAATACAATGATAAAAAACCAGTCCGTGCGTTTTCTCGCTCAGTTATTGCTATTCAGCTGGAGCTTTTTCGCCGTTTCAGCGAACGCATCTGAATACCTACCCGAAGGTACAACCATCGAAGCTGAGCTTTTGGTATCGCCTGTTAAATCACTGCAGGAAGTTAAAGACAACTACAAAGATCTACGCTGGCTGCCGCTAGAAAGACAAAGTGGCTATATTAACGCCCCTGAGGGCTCCACCTGGGTTCGAGTCACTATCAGCAACCGCGGCATTAATGACCATGCTCGTATGCTGGAATTAGCGTTTCCGGCACAATCGGTCGATTTGTATCGCGTACATCCTCTAACTGCGGCGCAAACTGTACCGTCAACGACCGGCCCTATCGCTTCAGCTAGCCAACAGCCCACGGCGACCGAAAACAACACTGCGAATTTATTTGCTCGCACACATTCCGGTGCAGAGCTGGTTTTGACTGAAGAGCACATGGATCTTGGCCACCAACACCGCTTCTCCAGCCGCCCAATTAACTACCGTAATATTCTCTATCCCATTAACCTGCGTGCCGGCGAAACAACCACACTATTGTTCCGGGTCGATCACTATTTCGATCAACTGATCAAGATCATTCCGTGGGATAGCGAAAACCTACAGAAGCTGAAAACGCAGGAGCACGTCTTTTTTGGCATGATCTACGGATCATTGTTCATGATCATTATTTACAACCTGTTTATCTGGTTCTCCATTCGCGAGCGAAGCCATTTGCTATTTGTCTTTTTCGGCACAGCGACCGGCTTATTCATGTCGATGCATGAAGGCCACTTTGCACAGTTTGTTGCACCGGAAGCCCTTTGGCCAAAAGACATGTTTTACGCCATTATCGCGGCGCTCATGTGTATCGGATTCACATTTTTTTCATCGTCGTTTCTGGATCTCAATCGCTGGTCACCCAACCTTACGCGCATGCTGTTGGGCGCTGGCGCTGTCGCCGCAACGGTCATTATTCTGATCGGTCTCAGCGATGAACCCATTGTCTTCTCTCCATATTTACTGCTGATTGTTATCTCCCTCTATGTTTGCGGCATTTATGCCGGGCTTTATATCCGCAACCAAGGCATTGCCTCTGCCGGGTATTTTTCGCTGGCGATCTTCCTCTGCACACTCGGGTTGATGCTCGATTTCGGTTCCAATATCAGTGTATTGCCTTGGACACGATGGTCGTTCAGTTATGCCTCAATCGGCAACACCGCAATGATTTTGGTATTTGCATTCGCGCTTGCCGACAAAATGCGCCAACTCAATAACGAAAAACTCGACACCACCTATCAATTGATGAAGCTGACCGAAGAAAAAGCGCAAAGCAACATCGAGGTGTATAAAAGCAAACTCAACGAAGTACAGTTAGAAAAACGTGCTGACGAAGCCAAGATTGAAAGCCGTGCGAAAAGCGAATTTTTGGCGACCATGAGCCATCAGATTCGTACGCCAATGAATGGTATTCTGGGCATGACCGAATTATTGGACGACACCGTGCTTGAGGATGACCAGCGCCATTTTGTCTCATCGATCAACAAATCTGCGAAATCACTGCTGAATGTCATCAATGATCTACTGGATTACTCAAAAATTGAATCGGGCACGATGGCGCTGGAATCCAAGCTGTTTAATCTTGAGCGCATCATTGACGATTGCATCAACATCTCTGCACTGAAAGCCACCGAAACCAAACTCAATTTCGTCGGCTGTGTCGAACCGAATACCCACCTCCAGCTAAAAGGTGATGCGCCTAAAATACGTCAAGTGACGCTTAACCTGCTGAATATCGTTTTTGGTTTCTCAAGCGGCGGTACTGTTGTATTAAAAGCCTCACAAACCGGCAAAAACACCGTAAACAGCACCGAAGTACGTGTTGAGGTTGTGAGTAAAGGCGTGTTACTCACTGAAGAAGATGTCGCGAGCTTACTTCAACCCTTTAATGATGCTGCCAAATCGAGCAAACAGAAAGGCCAAGAAATCGGCCTTGCCGTCAGCCGAGAATTGATTGAACTGATGCATGGTCGGCTCGGCATCGATCGTGATGAACATGTTAATAGTACGACGCTTTGGTTTACCACACGCCTGCTGCTGCCGCACACCAACGAGATGCAACGCTTGATGGATCGCTCCAAAATACTCAGCGGCCGCCGCCTATTAATCTGTGACGACAACGAAGAAATCGTTACCACCATTAAAGGCCTGACCGAATCTTGGGGCATGCAATGCAACACCTGCAGTAGCGCTAGGGATGCCAGCGAATTGCTTCTCCATGACGATAGTGCTTACCAGGTGCTGATGATTGCTGAAGAGTTTCTAACGCCAGAAGTACAACTGGCGATTCGAAAAAGTAACGTCGACCACAATTTCATCACATCGGTAAACCTCATTACTCGTGTCCGTTTTACGATGACCCAAGCCGAGATGAAAAAACGCGGTATTCAGAGTGTGCTTGAGATCCCCTACTCGACCCTGAATCTTTACCAGTCGCTGCTAAAAAGTATGGGGATCGACAATGTCGAAGTCGACAAAACCAACGACGCACCGCTTTCGATTCTGGTTGCGGAAGACAACACCGTAAACCAAATGGTTATCGACGGACTTCTGAAGAAATTACGCTTCAAACCTCGGCTTGTTAACAATGGCCTCGAAGCCGTGAACACGTTTCTTGATGAATCCACCGAGTTCAATCTGATCTTTATGGATTGCGAAATGCCGGAAATGAGTGGTTATGAAGCCTGTAAAGCCATTCGCGAATTTGAACAAAAAAACAACACAGAACTAGCCGATCGCTCAGTCATTATCGGCCTAAGTGCACATTCAACACCCGAATACCGCGAACAGGCCTATGAAGCCGGCATGAATGACTTTATCGTCAAACCACTAACTATTGAGGATATCGAAGACGTTATCGAACGGATGCGAAACAACTATTTCAACGTTGATCTCACCGAATTGAACGATAACATCGATGTACCGCACGAAAGCCGTCACCGCCAGTTTCCGGATATCCTATGAATACTGACACCCATAATCATTCCGTTGACCTCGTTATCATCGGTGGAGGCATCGCTGGCCTTTGGACACTAGCAGAAGCACGTGCCTCCGGCATCAATGCCATTCTGTTCGAAAAAGCCGACCTCGGGTGCGGCCAAACCATTGCTTCTCAAGGGATTATCCACGGCGGCTCAAAGTACGCGCTGGCTGCCAAGATGACGAAAGCGGGCAATGTTATCGGTGAGATGCCCAAACGCTGGAAAAACGCCATCGGCGGCAAGGGCAATGTTCTGCTCAATGACATTAAAACCTTGGCGCAACACCAATACCTCGTGCCTACCAACCATACGGATACCAAACTGCTGTCGTTTTTGGGCTCGAAAACCATGGCATCACGCACGAAAACCATCACACATAAACACCTCCCAGATGCTTATAAAGCAATTGGTCTTGATAACAGCATCTATCAACTGAATGAAATTGTGCTCGATATCGGTACAGTTCTGACGAGTTTTTTAAATCAGTACCAAGCATTTATGTATCAGGTTGAGATTAACGCTGAGGATATCGGCCCACGCGAACAAAACCAATACGCAATCAAGACCCCGGCCGGCATCATTAACACACAGCATATTCTACTGGCCGCTGGCGAAGGCTACGAACACCTCAACGTTCAGGCTCCCGCCATGCAAAAACGACCGCTGCAAATGGTGATGGTTAAAGGTGATTTGCCACCCATTTTCGCGCATTTCGTCGGCCGTTCCAATAAACCGATATTGACCGTAACATCACACGCATCTAACGGAAAAACCGTATGGTATATGGGCGGAAACCTTGCCGAAGAAGGTGTTGATAAATCGGCATCAACACTGATTGATGAAGCACGTCATCATCTCAATCAAATGATGCCATCAATAGATACTGAACAGCTCAGCTTCGGCACGTTTCATGTCAATCGCGCTGAGCCAGCCATGAAAGGTCTAGTGCGGCCCGATGATGCCTTTATTCAGAACAACAGCAACATCATTGTCGGATGGCCAACCAAGCTGGCACTAGCACCGCGTTTTGCAGAAAAAGTCGTCAATGAAGTCCATGCAACCAGCCTGCAACTGATAGGCACGATCGAACCCGTGCCGGTAATGCTGCAATCTCTGCCTAGGCCCGGCATCGCCAAATACCCCTGGCACGACCTCTAATTCGCCAACTCGAACCCGAGAGCGCCACATCGACTTGTGCGCTCCGACGCAGCCACTCGCTATTGATAAGAGCCAATACAACATACAATGAATAAAAAGCTACTCGGAAGCACAGATGTCGGTCTTAGCCCTCTGGCTTTAGGCACAGTAAAGTTCGGGCGTAATCAATCAGTAAAATACCCGGGGCAATTCAACCTGCCGGCAGACACCGATCTAAAAAACCTGCTTAGCTTGGCCCGTGACTACGGAGTTTCAACGCTAGACACCGCCCCAGCCTATGGCATCAGCGAAGAACGCCTGGGAAAACTCATGCAAGGCCAACGTAACGCCTTCGAGATTATTTCCAAAGCCGGCGAAATCTACGACACGGCGGCCGATAGCTCAACGTATCGCTTTGATGCTAAAACCCTGCGCCATTCGCTGGAAACCAGCCTGCGAACCTTAAAAACTGATTATCTGGATGTTTGGCTACTGCACTCCGACGGCAATGATCTAGACAACCTCAACGATGAGACCCTTGAAGTATTCCTAACGGCAAAACAACAGGGTTATGTGCGTGCCATTGGGATGTCGACAAAAACCGTCGACGGCGGCCGCAAAGCACTTGAGCACATGGACTGCATCATGATGGCGGCAAGCCTTTCGCATGAAGACGAAGCACCGCTATTCGATATTGCTGCATCACTAAACAAAGGTTTGTTGATGAAGAAAATTTTCGATTCAGGCTGGGCACTGACAAACGACAACAAATCACAGGTAATGGAACAAACCTACAATACACTGTTTAGCCATCAGGCTGTGTGTAGTGCCATTGTCGGCACGATCAATCCCAAACATTTGATAGAAAACACACAGGCATTTGAACAGGCCGTGCCTTTAGGGAATACTGACGCTCAATAATCAGAGCCACAATTAGCCGGCGTTACCGGCCACTCATCACACATCGACCAGCTGCCGACGATGCGGCCGTAGAATAATCATGATAAATCGACGCCCCTGCCTGTTTCTGGACCGTGACGGTGTAATCAACCGCGACATCGCTTATGCCCACAAAGCCGAAGACATAACCTTCGTACCCGGCATATTTCGACTGTGCCGTATCTTTCAACGCGCAGGCTACCGCATCGTGATAGTGACAAATCAGTCAGGCATCGCACGCGGCTATTATTCGGAAGCAGACTTTCAACACCTGACGCAATGGATGCACAACGAATTTCGTCGCCGCGGTATCACTATCACTGCCACCTACCACTGCCCGCATCACCCGAACATCAGCGGCCCATGCCATTGCCGAAAACCCGCACCGGGTATGCTCCAACGTGCAACAAAACGCTATCAACTTGATGTTCGCCAGAGCGTTATGATTGGCGACAAAACCTCTGATATGCAGGCAGCCAAAGCGGCAGGCATCAAACATCGCATTCTAATCAGTCCGGAACCGCTATTCAGGCACTCTAAAATGGCGACAATGTGTGTACAATACCACCGACAGATTTTTGCGCGCCTCAAAGGCATTATTGATACGCGCCAACTGAAAGGCTGAACGCATGAAAGCACTAATTAAACAGCATATTCGCCAAAGCATCGAAACCAAAGAAGCGATTCTCACCGATGAGATGTGCGTCGATGCCATTCAACGAGCCGCAACTGCCTGTAAAGATGCCATTGCAGCAGGTAACAAGATATTGCTGGCAGGCAACGGCGGTAGTGCTGCAGATGCCCAACACATTGCGGCAGAGTTAGTGGGTCGATTTGAAAAAGAACGCCCCAGCATGCCCTCAATTGCGCTAACAACTGACACATCAGCACTTACAGCCATCGGCAATGACTACGGTTACGACCACGTCTTTTCGCGCCAACTACAAGGGCTTGGGCAAGCTGGCGACGTGTTTATCGGTATCTCAACCTCTGGCAATTCAGGTAACGTGATAAAAGCCGTTGATGTCGCCAAAGAAAAACAAATCACAACCATTCTGCTCAGCGGCAAGGATGGCGGCAAGCTCGCTAATATGTGCGACATCAACATCATTGTGCCTTGTGACCGCACTGCGACGATTCAAGAAAGCCATATTATGATCGGTCATATGCTCTGTGCGTTAATTGAAAGCTGAAAAACGAGCAGTGAAACAAGGGCTAGGAAAAAGGCTGATGATGCCGCAGCGCCAAGCCTCAACTAAATAGAAAGCTAAGCCGATAGCTAAACCAAGAACCAAATAACCCGCTACACAACGAGCCAAACGACAAACAATGGCAGATAACACCATGACCACAGTACCCCATACTATGCTCCCGTTGGATTTTCGCGCCGCCCGAATCTTGGTCGTCGGCGATCTCATGCTGGATCAATACTGGCTGGGACAAACCGGTAGAATCTCACCCGAAGCACCGGTACCAGTGGTCAAAGTCACATCCACAGAAATGCGACTCGGCGGTGCAGCCAATGCAGCCCTGAATGCACGCTCTTTGGGCGCCAACGTAACGCTGGCAGGTATTCTCGGCGACGACGACAATGCAGCGCATGTTCGAACGCTGCTTGACGATCAACAGATTGAAGACTTATCCGTCGTCGATAGCAGCGCTTCAACCATTACCAAACTGCGAATGATCAGCCGTGGACAGCATGTTGTTAGAGCTGACTTCGAAGATACATTTTCTGACGCCGCCATTAACGCACTCGTCCAAAAAGTCAGCGATGCCATCGAAGGTTTCGATCTTATTCTTTTATCCGACTACAAAAAAGGCGCACTCGACCACTGCGAACAGATTATCGAAGCCGCGCGTAAACACGGAAAGCCCGTTATCATCGACCCCAAGGGGCAAGACTTCAGTCATTACCGCCACGCAGCGTTATTGACACCCAACCTCAGCGAGTTTGAAGCTATTGTTGGCAGCTGTAAAGACGAACAAGATATGTTTCATAAAGCAGATCAGCTCATCAAAGAGCTTGATCTCGGTGCCCTGCTATTGACGCGAAGCGAACAAGGCATGACCCTCTTTAACCCGGATGGCTCGCATCATCACTTCAATGCGACCGCCAAAGAAGTGTATGACGTCACCGGTGCCGGTGATACAGTCATCGCCACGCTGGCTTGCGCCATGACCACCGAGTTGCCTCTCGACGAAGCCGTGATGTTAGCAAATACGGCCGCCAGTATTGTTGTCGGCCGAATGGGCGCCGCTACGGTCACACCGTTGGAACTCAAGCTCGCGCTAGACAACGCCGGCGCTCAACCGAGCGGCATTACCACCATCGAGCAATTGGTTAAACTGGTTCAGTTTGAGCAAAGCCTGGGCAAGAAGATCGTATTTACCAATGGCTGCTTCGATATTCTCCACAAAGGCCATGCACAGTACCTACAGGAAGCCGGCTTGCTCGGTGACCGACTAATCGTCGCCGTCAACAGCGACGAATCCGTTGCCCGGCTGAAGGGCCCTACTCGCCCAATCAACACCGTGGATGACCGCATGGCCGTTATTTCAAGTTTGAAATCTGTCGACTGGGTGCTGAACTTCGCCGAAGACACTCCTGAAGGCCTGCTTCGTGCATTAAAACCCGATATTTTGGTCAAAGGGGGTGACTACCAAATTGATCAAGTTGTCGGCGCTGACATTGTTGCCGGTTACGGCGGCAAAGTTGCAGTCTTATCGCTGCAAAAAGGCCGTTCTACCACTAATATTATCGATTCAATCAAGAGCCACTAAGCTGTAACGACCATGTTTCTGTATTATTTTCGCGTATTTTTGGTTGTCACCTATTTCCTGCTATTCAGTGTGATGGCGGTGATATTTCTGATATTCATGCCCTTTAAGCCGAATAGCAGCCGCTATGTCATGAAGCTATGGCGCCCAGCTTACTTCCTCGCGAACATTCGCGTCGAACCAATCAATGCCCCCACCCGCTCACCGGACAAACCGGTGATCTATATTGCCAACCACCAAGACCTGCTGGATATTTTTATGCTCACACACGTTTGGCCACACAACACGTTTGTGGTGGGCAAGCGCAGCATTATTTTCATTCCGTTTTTTGGTATCGCATTTTGGCTAGCTGGCAATATCTTCATCAATCGTTCCGACAAAGAAGGCGCTTGGGCACTGATGGATCAACTGGCAATGGAGATGCATGACCACCATAAAAACATCTACATTTTGCCAGAAGGCACCCGCAGCCGCGGCCGCGGCTTGTTACCATTCAAGAAAGGCGCATTTGCAACAGCAATCAAAGCCGGTGCCGACATCGTACCGATCTGTGCAAGCAGCAGCAGTAAAATTGACTTGCACAACTGGACACCCGCTAAAGGCTACATAGAATTTTTGCCGCCGGTATCATCTGAAGGCTACACACTGGAGCAGGCAGGCGAACTGGCGGAACATTGCCATCACCTGATGAAAAACAAGATCGCCGAACTGGACGCACGCATTGACAAAGAGTCCGGCAAAACCTAACCGTTTATCCGACAATACTGCATGGAAGCAATAAAACCCTCAGAGCAGACTCTGAATGTTAGTCGTATTGTGTTTTTCATTCATTCAACACCGGTGTATATCAGCGGATTAACGGCTCTCGAAACGAGTTAGATTGATCGTTGAAACGGATCGCAGGCACCTTACCAAAACGCCGCATCAGCTCGTCGCCATCAGTGTTTCATGGTGATCGTAATTATCACACTTGATACGGAGTTAGGAGGGAATCAATGTCGACTTATCAATGCCTTTGGATCGAAGAATCCGATGATAAAACCAGCACGCATATCCAGCAAAGAGGCCTGGCGGATTTGCCACAAACCAACGGTATCTTGGTACGTGTTGCCTATTCATCCCTGAACTACAAAGATGCGCTGTCTTGTGCGGGCAATCGCGCTGTTACTCGGAAGTATCCACACCAGCCAGGTATCGACGCTGCGGGCACTATCGAAGCCTCAGACAACGCCCAGCTGCCAATTGGCACAGACGTGCTTATCACTGGCTACGATCTAGGCATGAATACGCCGGGCGGTTTGTCTGAATACATTCGTGTACCATCGGAATGGGTACTCCCTGTACCAGAAGGTCTTAGCCTCAAAAACAGCATGATGTTTGGTACCGCAGGCCTTACTGCCGCGCTATGCATCAATAAACTCGAACATAGCGGCATTTCCCCGCAGCACGGGCCAATCTTGGTGACTGGCGCAACTGGCGGCGTGGGCTCCATTGCAACGGCGATTCTCAGCGAACGCGGCTATGAAGTCATCGCTGTTACCGGCAAACCCGACCAACAAGACTACCTAAAACAGATCGGCGCAAACAAAGTGCTGTTGAGAGCCGAAGTAAACGAAGGAAGCCCTCGCCCCCTATTGAAGCCAGCATATGCTGGTGCTATCGATGTTGCTGGCGGAGCCACTCTGGCGAACCTATTGAAGCAAATTAAACCCGGTGGCAGTGTTGCATGCTGCGGATTAGTTGACTCCCCGGAGCTCAACACCACCGTAATGCCATTTATTATACGTGGCATTAATCTGCTGGGCGTCGACTCGGTAGAAATATCGCTATCAGACAAAGCCTCAGCCTGGAAAATGGTTGCGGATTTCTGTCAATCCGACAATGGTATGGCGCATATGCAACTGATTAATCAGAGCATTGCCCTGCAAGAAGCGCCAGACTACTTAATGAAAATCTTACGCGGTGAAATTCAGCGCCATATCCTAGTAGATATGTCGCTATAAAAACTGGGGGAATGGCGCTTTCAAGCGCCGTTAACCGCGCTGACTGCGGTTTTCAGGGCTGATGCCAGCTTTTTTTGGCCATCTGTATCGTCGCCACACATCAAACCAAATCGCAACATACCCTCACCGTCAGGCAGCTCTACAAACCGCACTAACACCCCACATCGTGCCAGGCATTCATGCACCTTGAGTGCCGATGTTTGATTCATCGTATAACCGAAGAACAAGGGCGTGTCGGTTGTTAATCGCGCATCCACCAGCAGCGCCATAGCCTCAGATACTAGCGCCAACGTAACATCGTGATCGGTTTGAATGCGCTGTAATGCAGTCTGCTGCCACGCAATGTCTTTTAATGCTTGTATCGCAATATGTTGAGCAGGGCCATTTACACGCCAGAGGCTGAGTTTTTCATCAATGGCTGCCAGCATTGAGGCTTCCGCAAAANCAAACCCCATACGAATACCCGCAAGGCCGAAAAACTTACCAAACGAACGCAGCACCACCATATTAGGTTCGAAATAATCGCCCAATACACTGCCGCCAGGCATAACATCCATAAAGGCTTCATCGATCACTAAATAGCCACGACTTTGGCGTGCCCATTGTTGAAGCTGCTCGGGCGCGATACAAAGGCCAGATGGGTTATTCGGGTTGATTACTAACAGATGTTGATGTGGGTTCTGTGCTAACGCCTGATCAATACAGGTGAGCATGGTTTGGTGGTCTTGCGATGGATAATCGACAACCACCCGCCCAGCTCGTAACCAATGTTGCCGATGCTCTTGATACCCAATTTCGGGCACCAACACAGGTAAATCAGGAAGTAACTGCGGCAACACTTCGATACAAGCCTGACTACCCGATAGGGGAATTCCATCAGACTGTCCATAGTACTGCGCTGCAGCACCGACCAACTCAGGTAATAGGTACGGTAGCTGTTGGAAAGCATCATCAGGCAACCCAAACACTGGATAAGGCCTTGGATTCATCCCGGTAGAGAGGTCGAGCCATTGTGCGCGGGGAATTCCGTACCGGGCTTCCGCGGCGATTAAGTCACCGCCGTGCAAAGGCAATATGTGAGGAGTTTCGAGAGACATTAAACGCCTGTTATCCTGTCGACAAAGGAATCGGGAATTGAATTAGAATAAAAAATGCACCGCCAGTGACATCAAGAACAATACCAACAGCCATACTAATGCTGCCCTATCAACAAGGTTAATCGCTCGGTAGATGCTACTGGCTGATGGCGATTCTCCGCTGCCCAAAGGCGGACGTTCCTGTGCCTCACCATGGTAAACCGCAATACCGCCCAGTTGAACACGTATCGCTCCCGCACCGGCNGCCATTACTGGCCCTGCATTCGGGCTTTTCCATTGCGGTGCTTGTGTACGCCAGCAATGAACGGCCGTTGAAATATGTCCGGCAGCGGCATAGCTGGCGGCTGTCAAACGTGCAGGAATGTAATTCAGCACATCATCAATGCGAGCAGCACACCAACCGAACTGATTGAAGCGGGCACTGCGATAGCCCCACATGGCATCCAATGTATTGGCCAAGCGGTAGAGAACAACGCCGGGAATACCGGCAATAGCAAACCAGAAGATCACACAAAAAATCGCATCGGCGCCGTTTTCCAATACCGATTCCGTCGCCGCAGAGGCAATTTGTTCTTCGTCTAAGTCGCTGGTATCACGACTTACAATCATACCCACCGCAATGCGGGCATTCTCAAGCTCAGCCAGCTGATCTGCCTCGCTATCGGCTACTTTACTTGCGCTTAAGGGATCTGCAATCGCACGGGCATGCTCAACTAAACTCTGACGGCCAATCGCTAAATACAATACAAACATGGCAAACGTCGGATACATCCAGTGGTAGGCCGTGGCAAATACTTGCGCCACGATCGCCAATGCAACCCAAGGCACAACAACCAGCAACCAGGCAGAAACGCCTCGCTGCCGAGAGGCCGAAGATTCCCCGGCATCATCCAGCGGATTCAAGCGCTTTTCAACAAACCCGGCAAGATTGCCAAAGCCCACTAACGGATGCCAACGACTCGGTTCACCCAGCAAGTAATCGAGTGCCAATGCGGCAAAGACAATCAGAAAAATTTCAGCCATGGTAGTAACAACCCAGTGACGAACACATTAAAAAAGCCATTGTAACCTATGCAGCCTCGGATACTTTATGGATGCGGCGCGATGTTGAGCAGCGCACAGATACGCTCATACGGCATTGCAGCTTCAACTTCTCGTGCAAGGCGGTCAAACTCTTGTTGGCGCAGCCCCGCATAGTCAAAAGTATCTGTTTCGCTCAAACCTGCCCATGTCAGGATCGTTTCAAGCACGCCAGATTCATCCAACAACCCATGAATATAACTACCGCGCACCTGATCATCATCACTGCGGGCACCATCACGAAAAAGATCGTTAACGCCACTTGTAGAGTCATCAGCCGCAGCCACCCGCTGAATTTCGAACAATGGCTGCTCTAGTGCGGGCCCCTCACTTACCCCGGCGTGTATTTCATAACCTTTCACCGCTGCGCCACTGGCCAATTCAAAACCACAGACATTTTGTAGCGTTTTCACCGGTGTTAACTGTGTTTCCATATTCAGGTAGCCAAGCCCTTCAGAACTACCCGCATCAGATTCAATCGCATCCGGATCATGAATCCAACGTCCTAGCATTTGATAACCACCACACACACCCAATACTTTGCCGCCATAGCGTAGGTGTTTGGCGATAATGTCGGCCCAACCGGATGACTTCAACCAATCCAAATCACCCCGAACGTTCTTACTACCCGGCAATATCAACAGATCCGCACCGGTAAAACGTGCCGGGTCACGCAGGAATTCACAGTCAACTTGAGGATGCATTCGCAGCACATCAAAATCCGTATGGTTGCTGGTACGCGGATAACAGGGCACCACAACTTTTAACGTGTCTTTATCCGTCGCCAACCCTTGCTGTTGGGCTATCGCGTCTTCTGCTTCGATATGTAGATCGAGAATATAAGGAATAACACCCAGTACCGGCTTGCCAGTTCGGGCCTCGAGCCAATCAAGACCAGACTCCAGCAATTTGATGTCACCACGAAAACGGTTAATCACAAAACCTTTCACTCGCGCCTGCTCTGATGGGCTTAACAGATCGAGCGTCCCCACCAAATGCGCAAACACTCCACCACGGTCAATATCGGCAACAATGATAACTGGGCAATCACACACTTCGGCGAAGCCCATGTTGGCAATATCACGATCACGCAGGTTGATTTCTGCCGGGCTACCCGCGCCTTCAACAATCACAACACCGTATTCGTCACGCAGCCGATTGTGCGATTCCATAACTTTTTCAAGTAATTCCGGTTTATGTTCGTGATATTGGCGGGCTTTCATATTGCCGATCGCCTCGCCACGCACAATCACCTGCGCGCCCAAATCACTATTGGGTTTCAACAACACAGGGTTCATATCGACGACAGGTTCCAGTCGGCAGGCTTCAGCTTGAACTGCCTGTGCTCGTCCGATTTCACCACCACTGGCGGTTACCGCAGAATTAAGTGCCATATTTTGCGATTTAAACGGCGCAACACGATGGCCGTGATTCACCAAAATACGACAAATCGCAGCGACAAGAACACTCTTTCCGGCATCAGAAGTTGTGCCCTGCACCATCAGAGTATGGGGATTATTCATGGTTTTCTCATTATTCTGGCAAGGCCGAAGGTTGCCATTCAGGCATCGGCTTGTTCTGCAGATTCATCAAGTTCCAATAACAAATGGCGGAGCTTTTCGGCATAACCGGCATCGTCTTGCCACATACCGCGCTGGGTCGCTTCGAGCAAACGCTCAGCCATTTCTTCCAGCGCTTTCGGATTATTGGCATCCAAAAAATCTCGGTTTTTTTCATCAAATACCAGCGCATCCGACACTTGTTGATACTGATAATCCGCCACCAGATCTGTTGTTGCGTCATAGGCAAAAAGGTAGTCAACACTGGCTGCCATTTCGAAAGCACCTTTATAACCGTGGCCTTGCATAGCCTCAATCCATTTTGGATTCAACACCCGTGAGCGTATCACTCGATTGAGTTCTTCATTCAACGTGCGGATTTTCGGCTGCGACGGATTGGAATGATCAGAATGGTATACCGCAGGCGCCTCGCCAGATAGCGTTGTTACCGCATTAGTCATACCGCCCTGAAACTGATAATAATCGTCAGAGTCGAGAATATCGTGCTCACGATTGTCTTGATTCTGCACCACGGCTTCCAGTTGCGATAAACGATTGGCGAATGCCGCACGATCAGCAACACCATCGGCTTGCTGGTTACCGTAGGCATAGCCTCCCCAGTTCAGATAGGCTTCAGTCAAGTCATCACGCTCGTTCCAGCAGCGCTCATCAATCAAGCCCTGCAAACCTGCCCCATATGCACCCGGTTTTGAACCAAATACACGGTAGCTGGCTGATCGACGAGCTGCCTCTTCAGCCATGCCACCTGCAACCAGAGCCACAACACGTTCGTCGATGTGTTGGCGAATGGTATTGCCGTTGCCCGGCTCATCAAAGTTAGCCAGTGCAACAACGGCGGCATCATATAGCTTCATAACATTCGGAAACGCATCTCGGAAAAATCCAGAAACACGGAGCGTCACATCTACTCGCGGACGCCCTAACTGCATCGCAGGTATAATTTCAAAATCAACAACCCGTTGCGAGCCATCTGCCCATAGCGGCTTGATACCCATCAGCGCAAATGCCTGAGCGATGTCATCGCCACCGGTACGCATGGTTGCCGTGCCCCATACTGATAAACCCAACTGACGCGGATAATCGCCGTGATCTTGCAAATGCCGCTCAATCAACGCTTGGGCGGATACCTGCCCCAAAGCCCAGGCAGCCTTGGATGGAATTGCTCGGTTATCTACGGAATAAAAATTACGCCCAGTAGGCAAAGTATCGAGGCGCCCGCGTGTTGGTGCACCGCTCGGGCCGGGGGCAGTAAAAGCGCCACCGAGGCCGTCGATCAACGCCTGAATTTCTTGGGTAATACTGGTTTGTAAAGCCGGCCAGATAACATCTCGAGCATATGCGAGAAGCACTTGCGTCTGTGCCAATGATGAATGCTGTGCATCAATATTTTGAAACAGGCGATCAGACAGTTCATCAACGTCGCTTTCAGCCTCACTGCCAGCCACAGAAACGACATATCGGTTAATCAGGTCGATCGCCAGCAACTCAAGTCGCTCGCGCGTGTCAGCAGCCGTGCGCCAAGGTTGCGTTGTTTGGACTGCCAACAACGCCGGTTTATTGCCGAGCCAAGGGCTGGCGTCAGCAGATAACGGATCAAATACGTTTTCTAAATCTGCTCCTAACTCATTATCACAGGCGTTAACCAGTGCGAGGTCGTGGGCAAGGTTATGTAGAATGCCCTGCTCTGTGGCTTTCTCGCCACGGGGTAAACGCAGCAATGCCACCAGTGTTTCTGTCATGCCATTACCGGGCAGCTCGCCCATAATATGCAGGCCGTGGCGAATCTGGGCTTCTTTAATGTCACACAGATAGGCATCGAGCTCTGCCAACAGCGCATCTTCATCCTGATCGGCTGTTACCGGCAAACCTAGTTCTTCAATAAGATGGGTTTCACGCAGCTTGTTAACAATTTGGCTACGCAGCCATTCTTCTCGCCGTGTATCCATGCCCATGGCTTGATAGCACTCATCGACCAATTCTTCGAGTTCAGCCAATGCGCCGTAAGTTTCTGCACGCGCCATCGGCGGCATCAGGTGATCGATAATAACGGCTTGCGCGCGGCGTTTGGCCTGCGCGCCTTCACCCGGGTCATTAACAATAAACGGGTAGAAATGGGGCATTGGCCCTAATGCGATATCTGGCCAACAAGAAGCACTTAACGCCAGTCCTTTACCGGGCAGCCATTCAAGGTTTCCGTGTTTTCCAACATGTACAATGGCATCGACCTGATAAACATCGCGTAACCAGAAATAACACGCCAAGTAACTATGCGGCGGCACTAAATCGGGGTCGTGGTAGTTAGCGGCCAAATCTAGATTGAAACCACGCGCCGGCTGAATGCCAACAAAAGTTTCACCCAAACGAATGCCGGCAATCATCAACCGGCCATTACGGCATTTAGGGTCAAGTGTCGGATCGCCCCATCGCTCGATAACCGCGTTTTGACAATCAGCAGGCAAACGTGAAAAACACCGTTGATAGTCGTCTAACGACATCGATTGCCAGCACTGACGCGCATGCAGTGTTTCGGGGTTATTGGTGACGGCACCCATCAATTCTTCAATTAAGCCATTACCGTTTTGCGGCAAAGCATCAATCGGATAGCCATTGGCTTTCATCGCTGTCAGCAGATTCAACGCTGAGGCCGGTGTATCCAGCCCTACGCCATTACCGATGCGTCCATCCTTGGTGGGATAATTAGCCAGCATCAGTGCAACACGTTTTTCGATGTTCGGCTTTTTTGCCAGATTAGACCAACGTTGCGCCAACTTGGCGACAAAAACAGCGCGCTCGTGATGCAAGTGATAGCGAACCACACTGACTTCACAACGCTGATCAAAATAGCTCTCAGCTTTGAATGAAACAGCACGGGTGATGATACGTCCATCCATCTCAGGCAACACAACCTGCATGGCAATATCGCGACTTCGAAGCCCTTGGGTATGGGTTTGCCAGTCATCTTCCGTACTACCCGACAACAACAACTGAAACACGGGCAAATCGCCAGCAAATGCGTTGTTAAAATCAGAGGGGACCGAACTCAATTGCGGGTTTCCCCGCGCATTACTGGCAAAGCCTGTAGTATTAATAAGCAAACGAGCGTCAGTTTTTTCGATGAGCTGATTAATCAGCTCAATGCTAGTCTCGTCCTTCAAAGAGGTAACCGCAACGGGCATCAAGTTGACGCCTGCATCGGTAAATATGTCGATCAACTGATCAAAAACACGCGTATTGCCACTTTGCAAATGGCTTCGGTAAAACAGCAATATCGCTGAAGGGAATTCACGCTGCCATTTGTTCATTACATCGCTAGCCGTCGGCATCGCTTGCGTCGGCGAATAGATCATCGCTTGCGGTAATGAGGCAGGTTCACGATATTCATCGGGTTGCCCGAAGCAGTCGGATGCAATACAACGGAACAGCTCACGCATATTGCCCTCTCCAGATTCCCGGAGATAACGCCATATGCGCCAACTGGATTCAACACTTAGCGTACCTGCATTCAACAGCTCGTCATCTTCAGCATCGTCGCCTGGCACAACCACTAGCTGCACATCATTTCGTGCGGCGAGTGTCACCAGTTGATCATAACCGTATTGCCAATAGCTCTTACCGCCAAGCAACGAAACGATAATCAACTTAGCCTTCTCAAGCACCTTATGCTCATAAAGGTCGTAAGCAGCAGGCTTCAACAGCTGCATCCAATTCGCCAGTCGCACCGAGGGATAGCCCTCAGGCAAACGACTAACGGCATCGCTCAGGGCTGCCAACGTTGAATCAGCAGCGCTCAGGATGACAATATCGGCAGGTGATTGTTCAAGGTCGATGATACCTTCATCATCGACAAACCCACCGGGTTGTGCGGCCAGTAAATGCAAAGTGTATATCCGTCTGTGGGTTAGGCGACTTCGGCCAGCTTGAGTGAATCAATCAGTTGTTGCTCGGTGATGCCTTTGCCGATAAACACAAGCTGAGTTTTAGGGGTTTCGTCGGCCGTCCAAAGACGATCAAAATGCACATCAAGACGTTCGCCAACCGCTTGCAGAACCTGACGCATCGGCTTACCCGGCAATGCTGCAAAACCTTTTGCTCTAAAGATGTTGTTGTTGGCCAACAAATCCTTCAGCTGTGTTTGCAACTTATCGCCATCAACTTGGCCCAGCGTAATCACATACGAATCAAAGTGATCATGTGCATGGGAGTGATCATGATCATGGTCGTGGTGATGATCATGATGTGTGTGTACATGATCGATACGGTCTTCAGCTGCCATACCCAAACCTAACAGCAGATCAAGCTGGGCTTCGCCATTACTGATATAAACACTCTTGACCGAATCGGAGACTTCAGTAGCAACAACGGATTTCACTTTTTCACGCTGAACGTCGTCTAACAGATCGTTTTTACTTACAACAACAAGATCAGCTGCGCTCAGTTGATCATCAAGAAGCTCTTGCAGGCTAGGATCGTGATCGAGGCTTTCGTCTGCCAAGCGCTGGGCTTGAACCTTGCTCTCATCGGATGCAAAACGACCAGCAGCAACCGCAGGGCCATCAACAACCGTAATAACCGCGTCCACGGTGCAGTGTTGTTTGATATCGGGCCAGTTAAACGCTTGCACTAACGGCTTTGGCAATGCTAATCCGCTGGTTTCGATGAGGATATGATCAATATCATCACGACGTTTTACCAACTCTTGCATAACCGGTAAAAATTCCTCTTCAACGGTGCAGCAGATACAACCGTTTGCCAGCTCGTAAATGCCATCGTCACCTTCAACGACCTCGGCACTTTCGTCTTCACAATCTAGAGGACAATTGCGCAGCAAATCCGCATCTATATCAAGCTCACCAAATTCGTTAACAATAACGGCAATACGTTTACCCGCAGCTTGCTTGAGTACATTGGATAACAGTGTGGTTTTGCCACTACCAAGGAAGCCAGTAACAATCGTGGCCGGAATTTTGTTTAGTTGCATAATAGATAACCTGAATAGAAAGCGGCTCTACGCTAGCCCGGCGCGAGGCAATATTCAAAGAAAAAGGCTATGGAGGGGTCAGGGCTCTGGAGGCGCAAACATGCAAATAAAAGTAAGAACAATGCACATCGGCGATGCTCTGGGTCAGTTCAATATCTTTATAGACTGAAACACACAAAACACCATCACAGGCCCTGCGGCAAATCCCGACCACAGGTAATGCGGGCATAAGCCCATGCAAAGGCAGGTTTCCTGGCTGATGGTTCAACACCCTGTTCCGCCTTCCCGGATACCGACTCAGAAAATCGTCATCTCCAGTGGATATGGACAGAGCTCGCCGTCGACAGTTGCGGGTACAGCTTCATTCACAAAATTCGAATCGCGAGTGTCTTCGTAACACTCGCTCGGAACTTATTTGTGATGAATTCCCTTTTACCCCTCAGCCCACTGTTATTTCATCAATACGCGGCAGGCAATCAGGCACCTTTACGGGAGCCGATTATAGAGCAGTGCCTTTGTTAAAATCAAAAATCAATGCAATATACTCTCGACCTTTTCTATTGCCCTCTTTGAATTCCGTCCCTATACTTCGCGCCATCCAAGGTAACGCTGGTTCGACAACGGAATTTCGAGACGGTGTTTTAAATGGGAAACAGGTGAAATACCTGTGCTGCCCCCGCAACGGTAATAGATGAATCCTGCTTTAGGATTCTCCCAAGCCCGATACCAGCCAGGATAAATCAGTATGATGTAGCGGAGGGCTTCATCAAGCAGACGGTTGACTATCTTTTGTGTTCCTAAACACTTGCCACATCAACAACCGAAACGCTTCTTGCCCTTCCCCTATGCATTAAATGCACGTTTCTCTCAGGGGATTTTATGAATATCAAACAATACGCCCTACCACTAACAGGGGCACTACTTCTTCCATTAAGCGCACCGGCTTTCGCCAGTGAAGCAAATGAAATGGAAGAAATCGAAGTTAATGGCCATCGCGCCAATCTAATCGGCGAAGCAATTTCCGCATCTGTCGGTGAAGTGTCCCAAGAAGATATTGAGATACGCCCGATTCTTCGAACAGGTGAAATACTCGAAACGATTCCGGGCATGGTTGCCACGCAACACTCCGGCAGCGGTAAGGCAAACCAGTACTTCCTACGTGGTTTCAACCTTGATCACGGCACCGATTTCGCCACATCTGTCGATAAAATGCCGGTTAACTTTCGCACCCATGCACATGGGCAAGGCTATACCGATATTAACTTCATCATCCCCGAGCTGATTCAAGATCTGACTTATAAAAAAGGCAGTTACTATGCGGATGTTGGTGACTTCTCTGGCGTTGGTGCTGCCGATATTCACATGGCAACCTCGCTTGAGCAAAGCCAGCTGCAAGTCGGCTTAGGTGAAGACAATTTTTACCGCGGATTACTAGCCGGTAGCACCTCGACGGGTGTTGGTGAACTTGTTTACGGTCTTGAGTATCAGCGATATAGCGGCCCTTGGTCTGACATCGATGAAAACGTCCGCAAGAAAAATGCATTTTTACGCCATACCTGGGGAGATGACCAAGACAACGTCAGCATCACCTTCATGGGTTACGACAACGGTTGGAACGCTCCGGATCAAATCCCCCAGCGTGCTGTCGACGAAGGTGTTATTACCGAACGTGGTTCTCTAGACCAAGACGTTGGCGGCGAGACCTACCGTTACTCACTATCGTCGGCATGGAACAAGAGCTTTGATGACGATCACCTAAATCTAAGCGTTTACGCGATCCGCTATAAGTTGGACCTGTGGTCAAACTTTACTTACTACCTCGAGAACCCTTGCCCGAACGGTACACCAGAACCCGGTAACGGTAATCGTTGCGGTGATGAGTTTGCACAGAAAGACCGTCGTGATATCTACGGCTGGGATCTTTCTTACGTGATGCAAGACGAATGGGCTGGTTTTGATGTCGTTAACACCGTGGGTTCTCAAGCTCGCTACGACAATATTGGCGAAGTCGGCTTATACAACACGGTACGACGCCGCGATGTCGATGTTGTTCGTTCAGACAAAGTTCAGGAATGGAACACAGCGGTATACTGGCAAAACCAGTGGCAATGGACCGATAAGCTACGCACCGTGCTGGGTCTTCGCTATGACTACTTCCATTTCGACGTCGATGCTCAATCTGCTCGCGATCCTTCCACACTGGCGGCAAATTCAGGCAGCAAGGGCGAAGGCATTTTTGTACCGAAATTTAACCTTGTTTATACCATCAATGATCAATGGGAATACTATGCCAGCGTTGGCCAAGGCTACCACAGCAACGATGCACGTGGTGTTGTTCAAACGCTCGACCCGATTAGCGGAGAAGCTGTTGATTCAGCCGACCCACTGGTAAAAACTTTCGGTTATGAGACGGGTGTTCGTGCCTTTTTGGCAGAACAGCTGAATATGTCGTTAGTGCTATGGTCATTGGATGTTGATTCAGAATTGATCTTTGTCGGCGATAGCGGTGCAACCGAAGATACCGGCACATCAAGCACACGATACGGCCTTGAAGCAACAGCCTATTACTACTTGAATGACGAGTGGACATTGGATCTGGAATACTCCTACACCGAGGCCAGCTACGATCACGATCTGGAGTTTGAACCTGCAAACGGGTCCGCCCCGGTGTTTTCAAACAAGATTCCAGGTGCTATTCCGCACGTTGTTGCTGCCGGCGTCAACGCCCAGTTTGATAACGGTTTGTTCGGTAATATGCGTGTACGTTACTTCAGTGAATACCCACTGGATGGCGGCCGTAAAGGTAGCGATGCGACCATCACTAACATGAGACTCGGTTACCAGTTCAAAGCCCCGGTTCGACTCACACTGGACATATTGAACCTGTTTGATTCCGACTCCCGTGATATCGAATACTACTACGCATCACGGATTAACGAGAGTGAACCATCAGAAGGTGTCGACGACGTGCATTTCCGCGTGTACGAGCCACGCACATTCCGTTTTTACGCGGCATATCAGTTCTGATAGACCTGCGTAATACAGCCTTCTCTCCTAGGGGAGAAGGCTGATTAACACATCAAATAGTTACATCAAGTAGCTACGTAGAATAATCAGCTGAATTGAAACGATAGATTCTGTAGCGAAAACCGACAGAAATGCCGGCCTAGATCTTATTAGCAGCTGAATAGCTACCAAATATGTAAAAATTACTCCGCGCAAAGCCAAGTAAACGAAAAAAGCTACTCGCTGACGGGCATACAAGCCTTCAACAACTGCGCCATCTGCTCGACGCCTTTCTCGCGTGCCAACGCCATATTTTTTTCAGGAATTCCTTCAGGATTTGGATAAGACTCTAAGGCCTTTTCAAGTAAATCTTCACGTATCAAATGCAACATCGGATACGGAGATCGATTAGTGAAGTTCGCTGGGTCATCCCAATCTTCACCGTCAAAACAATACTCCGGATGAAAGCTCGCCACCTGATAAATACCGGCATAGTCTTCCAGTTCGATAAGCTGTTCGGCCATATCAAGTAGCTCTAGATACCCTTCAAACCGGTCAAACCCCTTCGGCAAAACCAACAATGCGGTTTCGGTTTCTGGGGAATTATCAAGAAAATCGAGCTCATCAAGCAAGGCTTCAAGTACGTCGCGTTTTTTAGCGACCGGAACATTGCGGTAACGAATTCGATCTTGCTGCAGGGGCTTTTTTGCAAAAGGACAAAGGTTCAACCCAACAACAACAGACGTCACCCAAAGATGCGTTGCTTCAATAATCGGATCATCAAAGCGGCAATCGGTATCGGCAGGAGTTGTCATTAACGGTATTGCTCCAAAATTTGATCGACTCTTTGTTTTTCAGCGTCAGACAAAGCACCCGATTGCCCCATATTTTTGCGACGAATCATGATAACAATCACCAATCCGATGAACACTAACAATGCGGGCGTGCCCCACAGAAAAATCGTATTCTTATCAACCGGCGGGCGGTACAAAACAAAGTTGCCATAGCGATCAACCATAAAGGTTTTGATCGCATCATCACTCTGCCCGTCTTCGATCATGCGGTGCAGTTCGCGCCGTAAGTCGGCAGCAATCGGCGAATTTGATCCGGATAAATTTTGGTTCTGACACTTCGGACAACGCAACTCCTCGATAAACACCTGATAGCGTTCACGATTGTTATCTGAATCAAACTCATAAGTTTCAACCACTGCCATCGCCTTGAAGGCGAACATCGACAGCAAAAAACCCACCATTAAGCGGCATAGTTGATTGGTTATTTTGAACCGTACAGGAACAGATTTCATCGTTGATACACCCTCACAGTACTGTTCTAACACACTATTAATTGGCTGCATCAGCTACCAACTTGTCGTACATAGGTTTCAACGTACCCTTCCAGACGACATCATCTACCACACCGACATGCTTGTATCGAATGACACCCTGACTATCGATCAAGTACGTTTCTGGTGCGCCATAAACGCCAAGGTCTAATCCAAAAGAGCCTTGCTTATCAAAAAGATTCACGCTGTACGGGTTACCCAAACGCCCAAGCCAGTCCTGTGCCTTAGCACGATCATCTTTGTAGTCGACGCCTATGATAAAGACGCCCTGCTCGCTCAGTTGATTCAGATAAGGATGCTCTACACGGCATGAAATACACCAAGTCGCCCAAATATTCAGCAACATGGGCTTGCCGATGATATCTGCGCGAGTCAGCACCGTATCGCTACCGACCTGCGGCAACGAAAATTCCGGCACGGGCTTATCTATCAAGGCCGAAGGCAACGATTGAGGGTCGTAATCTTCGTCCTTCAAAACAACCAGAAATATGCCAGCCAGAATGACAAAGATAATCAGAGGAATAAAAAGCTTAATACGTGATGCCATCTCAGTTCCTAATATTTGCCACCTAACGGTAGCGTTTATCCAAAACGGCTATACAGCCGCCTAGCGCCATCAGTATAGCGCCAAGCCAAATCAAACGGAGATAGGGTTTGTATTGCACACGCATCGCCCAAGCGTTGTCATCTAACTGCTCACCCATGGCGACAAATAAATCGCGACCAAGCGTGGCGTCAATAGCGGCTTCCGTCATCACATTACCGCGTTGCGAATGGTAATAACGTTTTTGCGGATACAATGTCGTGATCTGTTCATCTTCATCAAACACCCGCACTTTGGCTTCATCCGCATCAAAGTTCGGACCTTGAACATCACGGACATTATCAAATTCAAATCGATAGCCTTCAACAACAACGTTATCGCCTTTATTAACCCGAACATCCAACTCTTGCGAGTAAGTGCTGACAACGGCAATACCCAGTGCAGATACCACCAATCCAATGTGCGCCATTTGCATACCGTAGAACGATAACGGCAACCGGCGAAGCCCGGCACCAATCGATGATGCATGACGAAGCTTATCCCAGAAATCAAACATGATCGCCGCAGCTAACCACATAGCCAGTACAAAACCCGCTACCGCGCCGGGTTTGAAATCGCTGCCATACAAAAACGCGACCAGCGCACCTAACCCAAGTGCAACAGGCACCATAAACAAAAACATTGGCTTAAGCTGCTCTTTGCGGGTTTGCTTCCAACGCATCATCGACCCCGGCGCCATAAATATAATCAGCGCAACCATCAAAGGCACAAATACGTTGTTGAAGTACGGTGGCCCCACCGAGTATTTACCCAATTCGAACAAATCAGCGATCAACGGGAACAAGGTACCGACCAAAACCGTAATTGCAGCAATGACCAACAGGATATTGTTGAAAAGAAGAAACATCTCACGGGAGAAAAAGGTATAGGTGCCTTTGTTACCAATGGTCGGAGCACGCAATGCATAGAGCGTTAACGAACCACCAACAACCACACCCAAAAACGCAAGGATAAAGATGCCGCGGGTCGGATCAGCAGCAAAAGCATGCACGGACGTCAGAACACCTGAGCGCACCAAAAACGTACCCAACAAGCTCAATGAAAATGCAAAGATCGCCAAGAGAATCGTCCAGCTTTTAAACATGCCGCGTTTTTCACTGACTGCCAACGAGTGCATTAAGGCAGTTCCGACTAACCAGGGCATAAAGGAGGCATTTTCAACCGGATCCCAGAACCACCAACCACCCCAGCCAAGCTCGTAGTAGGCCCACCAGCTCCCTAAGGCGATACCCAACGTTAATGACGCCCATGCGGCTGCTGTCCACGGTCTTGTCCAACGCAACCATTGTGCGTCAAATTCGCCGCCTAACAAGGCTGCAATCGCGAATGCAAACGCCACTGAAAAGCCTACATAGCCGAAGTACAACATGGGCGGATGAATCGCCATGCCGGGGTCTTGCAACAATGGATTGAGGTCACCCCCATCCATGGGAACATTCGGAAAGGTGCGTTCAAACGGACTAGAGGTCAGAAGTGAAAACAACAAAAAGCCGATCGCCACCATACCCAGCACCGACAGTACTCGGGCACTCATATCATCCGGCAACTGCTTACTGAATGCGGCAACTGCCAACATCCACAGAGTCAGCGTCAAGACCCAAAGCAACAACGAGCCTTCGTGGCCACCCCACACCGCCGAAATTTTATAAATCAAGGGAAGCGACAAGTTCGAATGCTGCTGAACGACACGAACGGAGAAATCATCTTGTATAAAGCTGACCACCAGCAGACCATATGCCAGTGCCACAAAGACAAACAGCGCAACCGTCAACGGCTTGGCACTGCGCATCATGGTACTGTCGTGGATGTAGGTGCCAAGCAAGGGCACAACCGCTAATGCAAACGCGACACACAACCCCAGAATAAGGCTGAAATGAGCTATTTCGGGCAGCATATATCAATATACCTTGGTGTTAGTGGCTTCCGGCGCATTGCCTGATGGTTTGGCGTCGCCCGTTTTCATGCCGTGCGGTGTTTTATCTTTTAGCGCATCAGCTACTTCAGGCGGCATATAGTTTTCATCATGTTTCGCTAGCACTTCGTCAGCAATGATCATGCCGTCAGGCTGCAATATGCCAGCAACAACAACGCCATCATCCTCGGCAAATAGATCCGGCAATATGCCTTTGTACGAAACCCGAACCTTAGCGTCGTAATCAGTCACGGTAAACTGTGTCGTCAAGCCATCAGGTTGACGCTCAACACTACCCACCAACACCATACCGCCGGCGCGAAGGCGTTTGTTTAATGGGGCTTCGCCGGCCGCAATCTGGCTAGGCGAGTAAAACAAATTGAGGTTGTCACGCATCGCATAAAACAATAAACCGGCAGCCACACTGGCACCGATTACAATACTGAGAACAATATACAGGCGTTGTTTGCGTTTGGGGTGCATCGCCATTAACCGGGCTCCTAACTAATAAGTACTCTGCAGGTCTTACTACGTGATCTCGCATCATGCACGAGCGTCTTTTGTTATCTATCGACCGTCATCAATAAAAGAACGATCTTTATCGTGGCTGCTTTGGCTTATCCGTTGCCTTGTTCTTCACCTTTTGTTGGTCTTCAATTTTAGCGCGCTGAGCTATGCCTTTCAGCAATGCCGACTTTCTTCGCAACGGCAGAATAATCAGCCCGCCGATGGTAATCCACGTTACAGCGTATGCCATCCATACATAAAACCCGTGCCCCTGCATGTGCAGCGCGGCTTCAACAGAGTCAAACATCATAACTTAACCAACTCCTTCACCCAGCTCGTGCGCTGCTCACGACGCAAAATCTCTGCTCGCGCATGAATGATCACCAATACGGCATAAAGCACGTAAGTTCCAACCACCATAATCAACAATGGCCAAAGCATATCTGGGTGCATGGATGGCTTTTCTGTTAGCTTCAGGGTCGCAGGTTGATGCAGACTGTACCACCAGTCAACCGACTTATAGATGATCGGAATATTGACTGTACCAACGAGCGCAAGTATCGCTGCCGCCTTGCTGCCAAGCTCATCTCGTTCATAAGCCTGAGCTAAAGCCAGCACACCCAGATACAGAAAAAACAACACCAGCATCGACGTAATTCGGGCATCCCAAACCCACCAGGTTCCCCACGTTGGCTTCCCCCAAACCGCGCCGGTAAACAGCGCAATAAACGTCATCGCCGCACCAATCGGCGCACACACGCGTAATACGACTTCGGCCATTTTCATACGCCAGATCAGCGCAATCGCACCAGCAATGGCCATGATGTAATAGCCCGCCAACGCGATAAACGCCGCAGGAACATGGATATAGATAATTCGGAAACTATTACCCTGCTTAAAATCAGCCGGCGCGTAAAACAACCCCCAAATAGTGCCAGTCATCAGCAAAACTGCGGCGATAACTGCCAGCCAGGGTAGCCAACGGCCACTCATCTGGTAAAACCAGCGTGGCGAGCCCAGCTTATGATAAAGCTGCCAGAGTTTGGCTTTGATGCCGTTTTGAGCTGTTTTTGCCATTTTCCTGCTACGTCTCTTTTATCTCACCGGATGCATATCACGATGCATCCAGGTTAATCTTCAGCGCGGCTTGAATTGCCAGCGGTGCCAACGTTAATGCCAAGATCATAAATGCGGCTAATAACGCCAAATAGGGTAACGCGTTCATCGATTGTGCAGCGGCTTGTACGGAAGCTGCCCCAAAAATAAGCACCGGCACATAGAGTGGCAGCACGATCAGGGTTAATAGAATACCACTGTTTTTCAGCCCAACAGTCAATGCAGCCCCTATACCACCGACAAACACCAAGGTGACCGTACCCAGTAAAAGGCTCGCCAGCAGGGTCAAACTAGCCGATGGAGGCAGATTCAACATCACACCAACCAAGGGCGCGGCGAGGCTGATCACTAAGCCGGTTCCTAACCATTGCGCAATCAACCTACCCATTTGCAAAAAATAGGCTGGTTGCGGGCTCAACACGATCAATGCCAAGGATCCATCATCAAAATCGTCTTTATACATGCCATCAGTCGTCATCAACGCAGACAATAAGGCAATAACCCAGACTAATCCGGGTGCAAGCATTTGCAGCTTGCCGGGCTCGGGGCCCAACCCTAGCGGGAACATCAGCGCAACCAAGAAACTGAAAAACAACGGGTTCAGCATCGCCAGCCGTTTCCGTGACAGTAACAAGACTTCGCGTCGAATAACAGCGAGCATACCGTGAACAACCGTCCCCTGCTGCATTACACGTACTCCTGCAGGTCAAGCTCTAGAACGGGTGTTTTCAGCTGCAAATGGTGATGGGTCGTAATGATAACGGCACCACCGGCCTCAGCGAACTCACTAATCATGGTTTCAAATAGCTGCACACCATCAACATCGATAGCAGTAAACGGCTCATCAAGAATCCACAACCGAGCAGCACTGATTCCTAAGCGAGCGAGTGCTACGCGTTGTTGCTGGCCCGCCGACAATGCCTGACAAGGCGTATCCTCAAAACCTTCTAGACCAACATGGGTAAGTGCGTCGTCGATAGATACGGAAGCAGTACACGGGTAAAGAGAGGCAAAAAACTGAAGATTTTCACGCGGGCTCAAGGATTTTTTTACTGCCTTGGCGTGCCCGAGATAGCAAAAAGACTGTCGGTACTCGTCAATAACGTCCGCTAAAATGATACCCTGAAAACGAATATCGCCGTCATAATCGGTAGAAATACCGGTAATCACTTTCAACAGGGTCGATTTCCCCGAACCATTAGGGCCTTTAATACGAACCACATCACCTTCAGATACATCCAATTGCAAACCACTGAACAACTGCCGATAGGCGCGTTCGCAGGATAACATTTGAAGGGAAAGTAGCGGCTGGCTCAAGATAAAACCATCATTAACGTATCATGGATCGGGTATCAGTCTAGCCTCTAGGCGGGTTCGACTGCACGTAAATCTGATGCCGGCATTCACTGCCGACCTACCGGAATTGCTCAGTATTATATAACGGCGAACTCGGCTTTGCATAAAACTCGTCGAACGCGGTGCAACTGGGTCATATGACCACAGCAATGCTAGCGCCTGCACTGACTTGAGCAAGGTCTGTAACTGCGATCACCGTTTATACATCGCTATCAAACAGACGAAAAAAAGCCCGGTGCATATCAACTTCGATGTGAATTCAAAGTCATGCCGGGCAGTAATTATAAGCATTTTCAATGATTAAGCTATCGCAGCGTATATTGAACCCGCAAAAGAAAACACGGAAAACAAGCGCAGCTAGCGGGCCTAGTCCTGAATGCGGTTTTCCATCTCGGTCAGGCCAACATGACGAACATCTTGCCCTTTCACCAGATACACAACATGTTCAGCAATATTGCGGGCGTGATCGCCAATACGCTCAAGCGATCGAAGCGCCCAAATTACGTTAATGGTACGCGAAATACTGCGCGGATCTTCGATCATCACACTCATCATTTCACGCAGTGCACTGCCGTATTCAAGGTCGACTTTTTTATCTTCCTGAGCAACGCGCAACGCTTGCTGCGTGTCCATTCGAGCAAATGCATCGAGAGCATCATGCACCATCTGACCAACATGTGCGCCTAAATGGCGTATCTCAATAAAGCCGCGAGTTTCATCGCCACTTTCAGCTAAACCAACCGCATGCAATGCGATTTTGCTGGATTCATCACCGATACGCTCAAGATCTGAAATGATCTTGGTTGTCATCAAAACCAAGCGCAAGTCGCTAGCTGCCGGCTGCCGGCGCGCCAAAATTCGTGCACATTCTTCGTCAATCATAATTTCCATTTGATTGACCGCATCATCTTTCGCGCGCACATCTTCGGCTTTGGCGACATCCAGCTCAATCAAGCTGTGTACCGCGTTTGCCACCTGCGACTCAACCAAGCCACCCATTTCAAGTGTGCGTGAACGAACTTCGTCTAGCTCTTCATTGAACTGACGGGAAATATGATCTGTATAGCCTTCACTTTCCATAATTATCTCAACCTGCAGATATCCGATATAACGAAGAATTAACCGTATCTACCGGTAATATAATCTTCTGTTTGCTTTTGTGACGGATTTGTAAAGAGAGTATCAGTATTCCCGTATTCCACCAAGTTACCCATATACATGAACGCCGTGTAATCAGAAACACGGGCGGCCTGCTGCATATTGTGGGTAACAATTACGATGGTAAATCTGTCCTTAAGCTCGTAAATCAACTCCTCAATTTTGAGGGTCGATATGGGGTCCAACGCGGATGCCGGTTCATCCAGCAACAGCACTTCAGGCTCAACCGCGATAGTTCGCGCAATTACCAGACGCTGCTGCTGTCCGCCCGACATACCTAAAGCGGATTCATTCAAACGATCTTTAACTTCGTCCCAAAGTGCTGCACCACGAAGAGATTTCTCAACCACTTCATCGAGCACTCGCTTGCTGTTTATGCCTTGAATACGCAGGCCGTAAGCAACATTTTCGTAAATAGACTTAGGAAACGGGTTCGGCTTCTGAAACACCATACCGACGCGACGACGCAAAGCCGCAACATCAACAGATCGATCGTAGATGTTCTTACCATCTAAACGGATTTGACCATCGATGGCACAACCATCAACTAGGTCATTCATTCGATTAAAACAACGAAGTAATGTTGACTTACCGCAACCGCTCGGCCCGATAAACGCGGTTACGCGCTTTTCCGGAATCTTCAGATCAATACCGTTGAGTGCTTGTTTGTCACCGTAGTGAAGGTTCAGCGTATCCACCTCAAGGCAGATACTCTCGTCATCCAATGTACGAGTACTACTCTTACGGCCCAAAGCCGACATATCCACTGCGTGTGCTTTCGAGTTAGACATTGATTAGTGCTCCAGCGATTTATATTTTTCGCGCAGATGATTCCGAATTGCAACTGCCGACATATTCAACAAAGCAATTACGATAACCAGTAACAAGGCGGTGGCGTATACCAGAGGGCGTGCTGCTTCTACGTTCGGACTCTGGAAGCCAACATCGTAAATATGAAAACCCAAGTGCATGAATTTTTGATCCAAATGCAAATACGGGTAGTTTCCATCAAGCGGTAACGACGGCGCTAACTTAACAACGCCAACCAACATCAATGGCGCAACTTCACCGGCTGCACGAGCTACTGCCAAAATCAAACCGGTCATCATCGCCGGGCTCGCCATCGGCAGCACTACGCGCCAAAGTGTTTCAGCTTTCGTCGCACCGAGCGCCAATGAACCTTCACGCACGGCACGTGGAATACGCGCCAAACCTTCTTCTGTTGCAACAATAACAACGGGTACTGTTAGCAATGCCAAGGTTAACGAGGCCCACAACAAACCAGGTGTACCAAACGTTGGCGATGGTAACGCTTCAGGGAAAAACGCCTGATCCGCATGATGACCGATAAAGTAAATAAAGAAGCCTAAGCCGAACACACCATAAACGATCGAAGGTACACCTGCGAGGTTATTTACCGCGATACGAATGGTGCGGGTAATTGGCCCTTGCGGAGCGTATTCACGCAGATATACCGCGGCAACAACACCAAACGGCGTTACCATAATCGACATCAACAGCACCATCATAACGGTACCGAAAATCGCTGGGTAAATACCGCCTTCGGTGTTGGCTTCTCGCGGCTCCTCTGAGAGGAACTCCCACAACTTACTGCCATAGGTCTTAATCTTGCCAAAAATAGTCAGCGCATTAGGACGAGTGGCTCTAACGATGTTAGCAACCTTAATGGTTACTTCACTGCCGTCAGCTACCTTGGCAACAATGGCATCTCGACCAATCTGCTGATACAGCTGATTGAGTTCTTTTTGCAAAACGGCATATTGCGCATCAAGCTCAGCACGCTCCGCTGCGATTTCTTGCTGCTCAATTGCCAGCGCGGTATTGGACGGCGGATTTAACTCAAGGCCTCGTTCACGCAGACGTAAACGCTCCATACCATGGTTGATCGAACCGATCGCTGATTTTTCGATTTCGTGAATTTCTTCATGTATTTTGTCAGCGCGAACAAGGGTTTTCTCAAAATCAGCCCAGACCGCCTCATAGTTATCACCATTCACTTGCGCGATGATTTCGCCGTTTTGCTTTACTGCCTCCAGAGTGCCATAGAAATTACCCCATTCACGACGCTCAAGTACCATGACTTCAGCTGGGTATAGGACGTCCTGAAAGCCTTTTTCTAGAAACCAAGCAAAGTCCGCTCCAATAACGTCACGATTACCGACCTTCAACAACAGACGATTATGCGTAACTTGGTTCGGATCGACGTTAAATCCTGCATCGATTAACTGCTGAGCAGGAACACCGATGCTATCTGCTACCTCGCCCATCACAAGTACAGGTTTATCCATACCTTCGAGCTGATATTTTGCCAATCTTACATCGGATGGCCAAAAGTGACCGAATCCATTAACAGCAAGAATTGCCAGTAAGCCCAATACTGCAATCACACTAACGGATACAGCTGCAGCGTTCAGCCATACCCAGGGATCGCCGCCTTTGAACCAATTTTTCAAGCTTGGTTTGGTTTGATTCATCAAAGATAACCCTTTAAACAGCGAACAACATTAGAGTGAACCGTATTTCTTACGAAGACGCTGACGCACTATCTCCGCTGCGGTATTTACCACAAATGTAAATATGAACAGTACAAAGGCTGCAAGAAACAGTACCCGATAATGCGTACTATCAACTTCAGCTTCTGGCACTTCAACAGCAAGGTTTGCCGACAAAGTACGCATACCCTCAAATATGTTGGCATCCATAATCGGTGTATTACCGGTCGCCATAAGAACGATCATGGTTTCACCCACTGCCCGGCCTAAGCCAATCATCAACCCCGAAAATATGCCTGGNCTCGCGGTTGGCAATACGACACCCAGCATGGTTTGCCATGGCGTTGCCCCCAGGGCCAGCGAGCCATAGCTCAGATGTTTAGGTACTGAGAAAATCGCATCTTCAGCAATCGAAAAAATCGTTGGAATAACGGCAAAGCCCATCGCAACCCCTACAACGAGAGCATTACGTTGGTCGAAAGGAATACCCAAATCGTTTGAGATCCAGGTACGCATACTACCATCAAAAAACGCGGATTCTATCCAAGGGCTCACTCCCATACATGCAGCGCCCACAAGAATAACAACCGGAATCAGTATAAAACCATGCCACCCTTCGTTAATGCGGTTTTGCAGAGCAACAGGCAATCGACTCATGAGATAAGCGAAGCCCAATATCGCAAATGGCATCACCAATAAAATGGTAAAGATGGCGGCCAGATTGTTCTCCATAAACGGGGCAAGCCAGAGTCCGGCAAGGAAGCCTAGAATAACCGTTGGAAGTGCTTCCATGAGCTCAATCAGCGGTTTGATCTTGCGACGCATCACTGGCGTCATAAAATAAGCGGTGTAGATCGCGCCACAAATTGCCAACGGAGCACCGAGCAACATGGCATAAAATGCAGCTTTTAATGTGCCGAAAGACAACGGCATCAGAGACATCTTAGGTTCAAAATCATTGCTCGATGATGACGATTGCCAGACATAGCGGGGCTCGTCATAGCTTTCGTACCATACCTTCGACCACAATGACGACCATGAAATCTCAGGGTGGTTATTGGTAATCTCGAAAACATGAATTTGATTATCAGAGGCTTCAACCAGCAATCTGTTAGCACGCGGTGACATTGCAACCGCGTTAGGCTGGGCACCTTCGATAAGTTTCCCATCAAACACATTGCGATGCGCAGTACTATGGAATAACTCTATATGACCATCGCCAGTCACGCTGGCAAACCCTTTACGGCGCTGCTCAATCGCCAGTTTAACAATCGGGCCTTTGTATTCGGTTTCGAAACTACGAATCTCTGTCAGCTGAGGGCTGCCCTCTTCGCCACGCACCATAAACCACTGACCAATCGTGCCGTTGTCATAAGCTACCAGTAAAGAAATACCGCCCAACAGAAATTTGGCAGAATCAATGCGAGACTCGGAATGAATCGTCTGGACTGTTTCAGCCCGTAGATTAATTACATCTAGGCGCTGATCGCCGACTTGAACAACGATAAATCGCTGATCAATATCAAGATGTACTTTACCCAACTTCTCGTTACCGGTATCTACCAACGGCGGAAAGACTAGGTCTTCAGGAACGAGAGTGACTTCTTCAGTCAGGAAGTCTTCTTCTTTAACCAACGCACGACCAATTAGCTGATTGTTAACATGCCCAATCAACGTCAGTTTTTCTTCGCTACTTCGAATAGCAATAGCATCGACCGCACCAGCATCACTCAACGGAATGATATCTTCGCCATAGGGATATACAACACGCGGATCAATAACACGCTTATCATCGGGATAGCTAATACGGTAATCGTGCTTGGCGATCAAAACACCGCCACCACTCAAACCTAAAGCCATTATACCGCTAGCTTCAGAGCCAATAGACAGGCTCGTGACCGTTTCACCCGCAGGAATCGGTAAATTAAAGGTTTTTCTTACACCACCATCAGCAACATCGAAGAAAACCAGATCACCTTGGTCAGTCACACGCAGACCAATCTCATTTTGCTCTTCAACTGCCATATACAGCGTCTTAGCGTCTTCACCGGGCACGGTATAGCTCGCTAACGGCTCAACGTCGGCAGATTGAAAAAGAGGGACCACTTCATACAACAGGTATAGGAAGATAAGCAATATAGCAGCAATAACACCTACGCCGCCGACAGCTATACCAACCGTTGCGAACTTGTCTTTGAAGTGTCGAATGCGGTTGTAACGATGGATTTTGGGCGAATCAAAATCCACAATCGGCTGAGCATTCTTGGTTGATTCAACGGTCATGTTAATGGCTACTTTTCACAGGACGAAGTCGGCTCGCATTATAATGAGAATGCCGACAATTAAAACACCAGACATCAATTATTACAGGTCTGTGACAGACATTATTTAATCACTAAAAAAGGCCGCCTCCGACAGGTGTCAAAAGCAGCCTTTCCCTAGGCACATAATCGACTTAATTAGTTGATTTTGTTTAGGTATCTCTCAACGACTTTAGCTGGAAGTGGAATATATCCATCTTTCACAACAACTTCTTGGCCTTGCTGCGACATGATCAACTTGATGAACTCATTTGTGATCGGATCTAGCGGCTTGTTTGGCGCTTTATTCACGTAGATATAAAGGAAGCGAGACAACGGATAAGCGCCTGTCACTGCATTTGCTGGTGTTGCATCCACATACTTACCACCTTCTTTCTTGCTAAGCGGCACTGAGCGAACACTAGAAGTCTTATAGCCAATACCCGAATAGCCAATTCCGTTAATTGATGTAGAAACTGACTGAACTACAGATGCAGAACCCGGCTGTTCGTTTACGTTATCTTTGAAGTCACCTTTACACAGTGCTTTCTTTTTGAAGTAACCGTAGGTTCCAGATACAGAGTTACGACCAAACAGCTGAATATCGCGGCTGTTCCATGCGCCCTCTAGGTCTGCTTGTCCCCATTTGCTGATATCTGTCGCATAACCACATTTACGTGTGGTTGAGAAGATCGCATCAACCTGCGGGATGCTCAGCCCTTTGATCGGGTTATCTTTATGGACGTAAACAGCCAGAGCATCAATCGCTACAGGCACTGCTGTTGGCTTATAGCCAAAACGCTTTTCGAAAGCTTCAATTTCTTTGTCCTTCATCTTACGACTCATTGGACCAAGATTGGACGTACCTTCAGTCAATGCTGGAGGCGCAGTAGACGAACCCGCAGCTTGAATCTGAATATTAACGTTAGGATATTGACGTTTGAACTCTTCTGCCCACAAGGTCATCAAGTTCGCCAGAGTATCGGAGCCAACGCTGGACAAGTTGCCAGATACACCGCTGGATTTTTGATAAGTCGGAATCGCAGCATCAACTTTGGTATCGGCCAAGGTTACTGTCGAGAGCATGCCGCCGGCAACAATTGCTGCACCAGCAAAAATTCGGGATAGTTTCATGATTTGCCTCTAAATAGACGTTCTTATAGATATCTGTGGCGCACTTTACTTCAGTCCAGTTACATTAATGTTACAGTTTTATGCCGTTTCACGACCACCTGTCACATAGCTGACAATCAATCTGATTTAGGACCAATGAATAGTTACTTCCAAACAACCCTACCCAGCCCATAGCTGCGCCGAGTAGATTGCATAATTCGCGCTAGTTACCAAACAAATTGTGTACGAAAGCGTGTTTCCAGACCCTGGTTATCAGAATCCTGCTCCTGTGCCCAACCCACATTCAGGCCTAGCTTAACGTTATTATTTGCATACCAGTTAACACCACCGGTAACCAGCTCTCCACGACCACCTTCAACGAGGCCAAGGTTACCGAAGTCGCCATATCCTGAGTCATAACGCATAGCAACTTCCCAAGCACCAAATTCACCCGTCGGCTTAACACGTTTAAACGCACCACCTTTATAAGGGCGATGCTCACCGGTCAGGATATAACCTGCCTGAACATAATAACCTTCCTGATTATCAGTATCTCCAGACACGGTATCTTTACTGCTGCGATGAACGTATTCCGCTTGTGCATGAAAGGCATCAACCGATGTACCTAATTCAAAGCCTGTTAGCTGAACATCGTTAGCGCGGTTGGAGTATGCACCACCAATATGAACAACAGCTGTTTTCGACTTAATCGGGTTATAGACAATACGCCCTGTAAATGAAGGTCGATCCAATGATTTATTCGGATCAACACCGGTAGAGTCGTTTTCAAATACGCCGAACTGGTAATGACCCCAATCGAAGTCACCATCAATCTGCAAACCGTAATTACGGCCAGGGGCGAACTGGTCAGTCAAGGGACCACGCTCAAGAAACGTGATATCTTTGGAGCTTTCGAGCTCTTCCAGACCAAAACCTTCTTTTTGCTTACCCAAAGTGATACGTGCCGGCTTACCAAAACCGGTGTATTCGATGAATAAATCTTCAACCGTACCGCCCTTCACACCCGCTTCAGCAATATTGTACTGAGCTTTAAAACCCCAGTTCTGAACATTACCTGAAAAGGCGATACGCGCACGACGAATAAAAAGGTCATTAGTCGTCGTTGTTTCGTTGTCATCGATATCAGTTTGAACATTGTTATAGTCAAGCTGGATACGGCCGCCGATCTTGAAATTAATATCAAGCTCTGTGTGCTTAGCCTTCAACCCACCAGACCCCAAGCTGAACTGAATATCGGCAGCGGCAGGTGCAGTGGCTAACGCAGCGACGATTGTTGCGAGGATCCTTTGTCTCATCAGTTTACCCTTTTTATATGGTCGGAATGATTTGTGAACGTCGCGAAGTATGCACACGTAATATTTCACTAATATGACATTTGTGAAATATTGAAACCCGTTCGTCATCTTAATGAAACTTTCTCGCAATATTGAATTCATTAAAATGTCAAAATAACCCCTGATTTCCTAGTCTTTTCAACGCTATACACCAAACTTACCATAGAACACTAACATCCATACGCAACCTCAGATCAATAAAATACAGGCACAAAAAAAGGAGCACCAAGTGCTCCTTTTTTAAATAACGTCAATGTAAGTCGCGTAATCAGTCAACCACTAAGCGATGAGAAGGGAAGTGACAGGTAAACGTACTTCCCTTTCCATACGCACTCTCTATTAACAGCTCCGCCTCGTGACGAATCAGTATACGCTTAACAATGGCAAGCCCGAGACCTGTTCCACCACTATCCGTTGAACGACTCTGGTCAACCCGATAGAAGCGTTCCGTTAAGCGAGGTATTTGTATTGGATCAATACCAACACCATCATCTTTAACAGAGAACCAAACACCGTCATCATTGTGCCAACAAGACACTTCAATATTACCCTCATCCAATGAGTACTTACATGCATTAACCACCAAATTAAGTAGTGCTGAATGCACCTCAGTCTCCTGACCTAACAAAAAGAAATCATCGTTATGAGGAATATTCAGAGTGATATTACGTTGCAACTTCTTCGCTTCACAACTTGCCTTCGCTTCATCAACCACCATGCTCGATATGGTTGTCAGAGAGATACGGGTCTTATGCATTTCACTGGGTAGCGTTTCAAGTCGTGAGAGGTCGATGAGATCTTTTAGCAAACGCTCCATACGAAGCGCCTGTTGCTGCATTTGAGCAAGCGGCTTCTCAAGCGCAGGCAATTGATCAATGACCATATGCAGGTTATCGATATAACCTGTAATTACGGTGAGTGGCGTTCGCAACTCATGAGACACATTCGATACAAAGTCGCGTCGCATTTGTTCCAGCGCATAAATTTCAGTGACATCACGCGCAAAGATCAGGCGATTGCCAGTTCCAAATGAGCTCACCTGGACCTTTAACATTTTATCTGGGTTATTGGGTGCGCGAACCTCAATGCCATCTTCATACGACTGCGACTCAAAGAAACCGACAAATTCCGGATCCCGAAAGAGATACTGAATATGCTGACCATGATCCTTGGGAAAATGCAGGCCTAGCAGTCGCATCGCCGCGCCATTACACCAATCAATGCTGCCGTCGTGATCAACCATCACAACAGCATCAGAAAGCGATGCAAACGAACCGCGAAGGTAGGCAACATCAGCCTCAAGCTTGGCCTGAATGGTTTTTTGTTGCTTTTGCAGATAATAGATTTTGTCGCAGATATCGCCCCAGAATCCGATGGATTCCGGCGGGTCTGCCTCGTCGGTTTTTACCAACCAAGAATGGATGCGCTTTAACTGCCACAGATTCCAGATTGCATAGCCAGTACCTGCGATTGCAACAAATAGCCACACACGCCCAACAGCCAAACCTAATACTGTAAAAACTACAAAGGACCAGAGGACGCGGCGAACTTCTTTCGCCCAATTATTTTGCACAGAAATGTCTTACCAGAAATAAAGATCAATCATTAACGACTAGCGGAGAAGCGATACCCGGCACCACGAACGGTTTGCACCAACTGACCATAGTCATTACCAGTACTGCTTGATTGTAACGCCTTGCGCAGACGACGAATATGCACATCTACAGTACGCTCTTCGACATACACGTTGCTGCCCCAAACGTGATCGAGCAACTGGCCGCGAGTATACACGCGATCTTGATGAGTCATGAAGAAATTCAACAACTTATACTCAGTCGGCCCCATTTTAACGTTTTCATTGTCAACAGTAACCCGATGACTCACGTTATCAAGACGCACACCATCCACTTCGATAATGTCTTCATTGGAGGTTTGGCTGGTACGGCGAAGAACCGCATTGATTCTGGCAACCAATTCGCGTGGCGCGAATGGCTTAGCAATGTAATCGTCAGCACCAACTTCAAGGCCTTGGATCTTATTATCTTCTGAGGTCTTCGCCGTCAACATGATAACGGGCGTGGCCTGTGATATCTCATCTCGGCGTAAACGGCGCAAAAGTTCTAAACCTGAACCGCCGGGCAGCATCCAATCCAGCAAAACCAGATCTGGCTTGCTATCGTGGACCAAAGTGAACGCCTCGTGAATATCCCCTGCTTCGATACAGTCAAACCCGGACATCTCCAGGCCCATTCGGATCATATCGCGGATCGCGGTCTCGTCATCTACTATCAGAATTTTCATCAATCGCTACTTTATTATCAGTGACATGGAGTTATTTCTAATCGGCGTATTAGAAAACATTTTCATGACATGAATATGACAATGATTGCAACAAGCGTCAAACGACCTAATCAAGTATGACAGTTTTATTACCGCAGACCATTACACGGTCTTCCAAGTGGTAGCGCAAACCCCGCGAAAGTACCTGTACTTCGACATCTTTGCCAAAACGAACCATGTCCTCTTTGGTGTGACGATGGCTTACTCGAACAACATCTTGCTCGATGATCGGTCCCTCATCAAGGTTCTCGGTAACATAGTGCGATGTAGCACCAATTAGCTTAACGCCACGATCATGGGCTTTTTGGTAGGGGTTCGCGCCGATAAATGACGGCAGGAAACTGTGGTGAATATTAATAATGCGCCCAGCATATTTGCGACAAAGCTCAGGAGGGACAATTTGCATATAACGCGCAAGCACAATGACATCCGCCTTGCACTCCTCGAGTAACGCATCGATTTTAGCATTAGACTCGAGCTTATTATCTTTGGTCATTTCTACATAATGATAAGGAACACCATGCCACTCAACCATCGATTTTAGGTTCTGGTGATTGGAAATAACCGCAGGTACTTCACAAAATAGATCTTTTCGATGCCAGCGATGAAGAAGATCAGCCAAACAATGCGACGCATGGCTTGCCAGAATAACAACCCGCTTAGGGCGCGATGAATCAGAAATATACCATTCCATCTCGAATTTATCGGCAAGTGCTTGAAACTCCTCTTCAAAAGCGTCAATAGACACACTTAAAGAATCAGCAGCGATCTCATTTCGCATGAAAAAACGATTACTCTCTCGCTCAGAATGATAACTGGCCTCAAGTAACCAACCACTGCGCTCAGCAATGAAGCGACTCACTTCTGCAACAATGCCCACTTTATCCGGGCAAGCAATAATCAACCGGTAACTATGTTGCATTTGCAAACACCTTACATCGTTCTGTTCACTGTCGGTCAGTACTGATTCTTGTCGTTAAATAGAGGTTATATCCCCTACTTCAAGCACACACAATACCGCCAAATCAAATTCGCGCCAATAGTGGCACAGACGTTGCTCTAGTTAAACGGGTAAACGGGTATTTCTTATCTATCGGGGGAAATATGACTGATAAATCCTGGCTACTGAACCACGCGGCAATCAAAGCTGCAAAAACCTGCATATTACTGACTCAAAGCGAGCTGGGGGTAAAGCTGACGTTATCGCACCCTGAGTTTTTTGAACTACTCACCAGTTATGTCGAGCTGACAGATAACGAAGCTCTGCGCCAGGCCTTTGATGAACTGGCAAAGTACGCGGATTCAGGCGCAAAGAGTGCTACAGAGCCCGCGCCACAAGCGCCAGTTATCGCGAAAGCGCCTGAACCGCAGATCGCCAACGATGACAGTGATTCAGAAACAATCATTTATAAGGGGAAAGCCTATCAGCGTTGGAATGATGGATTAGAATTCAAAGGACTCTATCGAGGCCAGCCGCGCTATGCCTGACTCGAAAGACCGCACCAGGACGGTGCACCCCACCCTAAGACTGCATGGAATGGTGCAAAAAACCCAACCAGCACACCAAGATACCTAAGCACCAATTTCTCAAGAGTAGGAACACACTAACAACTCGGCCTCAGAACGCCCTGAAAACACAGCCAATTCCTATAAATTGATCCATCAACGATTAAAATGATAGGCTGAATCATTGATGCTCGCCGAGGGAAAGCCTAAGACAGAAAAGAGTTACGAGGCAGGAAGCGACAAGCAGCTTTATATGGACTTTAAGATGATTCGTTCGAACAACCCCGAATCGTTACATCAACCCGAATACGAACAAGGAAACTTACCAAAACTGCAGAAAATACAGCACTCTCCTGGCGGCACATACGAATACTCACCACAGCCGGGGCAGTGAAAAACTTTCACCTTCATATGTCGCGGCATTCTCTCGCGAGTTTTAAGCCCACATTGAGGGCAAGTTACCGTGTTACGCGGTCTATCCTCGATATACATGCACCATCCATGAACGTCTTTTTCATTGCGCTGACGAGTTCGATATAAAACCCGGTTCCAGATAAAACAGAATCAGATTCTAGATAGGTGAGCAATCCAAAAAGCTCCGCACTACTCATAACCATGAGCAATTGGACGATCAACACCAACCAACAAGCTCCATACGACTATCGAAGCCCTTGATTTAAGTGTGGTTTTTACCTGCAACAAAATCAAGATTGAAGGTAAAATGATTTATTGCGGCCGTTCAGGCATGTCGTCGTCGTTCTTTTTTCCCTTTTTTTCATCAGTTTTCGTGCCAGTACCACCCTCTTCTGCACCACGTTTCTTTAACATGGTTTCTTGCTTCTTCAGCGTGGCCTGCTCATACACCTCGGCTAACTCAGGAGACCCTACCTGGTAACCCTTAGGCGGCTCAGACACTATTTTTTTCTCGGCATCGACACCTCTAGGTTTCACGTCTGAAAAATGTAATTTTCCATCAGCATCTCGCCATTGATAGACATCCGCGGCACTCAAAGCTCCTGAAACCAGCAATGCAGACACAAAAAATACTCCAGCCATCAATCGTTTAGGCATGAACAAATACTCCCACATACAATATGACTCATATTACAACAGCCAAGCTGCAGTCGCACACTGGCACCCTACCTATGCACAATAATTTCACACAAATCGTGATTGACTGCACCAGACAGAGTTATATATTATTTTCCATATATATGAAATTACATATATGAATGCTTTTACCGAGGTAAGGCGTTCTAAAGATGTTTGCAGAATGTTGAAGCTAACACGGCCACCAAAAGACTAAGTGTGTTCAAAGGATGAACCACCACCCGGCAACTACTCGAGGTAAAAATCCATGGATGAATCACTCAAACTGTTTAAAGCACTTGCCGACGAAACCCGATTGCAATTGATACTTTTATTGACGCACGGCCCCATGTGCGTTTGTGATTTGATGTCTGCAATTGATGAGAGCCAACCCAAAGTTTCCAGACATTTGGCGTTGTTGCGCGACGACAATATCTTAGTCGGAGAACGCAAAGGAAAATGGGTGTACTACGAACTTAACCCTGATCTTCCTGAAAACTGGACGCAAATTCTGAATATCGCCGCCAATACGCATAAAGATGAACTACTGCAAAAAGTCAGTCATCTCAATACCTGCGAAACGGCCAACCCACAACGCTGTAACTGAGATCATCAACTATGAATATATTGTTTATTTGTACCCATAATCGCTGCCGCAGCATTGTCGCCGAGGCTGTAGGAAACCATGTGCGTCAGTTGCATGAACGCAATGATATCCATTTTGCGAGCGCGGGTAGTGAGCCAGAAGGGCATGTATTTCCGGGGGCGATAGAGCACTTGGAAGGCCATGGCATCAGCACAGACGGGTTACGCAGCAAATCCTGGGACGAACTCGAAGATTTTAACGCAGATATTGTTATTCCCGTCTGCGACAAAGCCGCCGGTGAAGCATGCCCCTTATTTTTGGCACCGGCTCTGCGTATCCAGTGGCCGCTTTCCGATCCATCAAAGATAGCGCTCGACCCTGCAAGCACACCCGAACAGGCAAATTCAGCTTTTGCAGCACTCATTAGTACGCTTACACAACGTATTGAAACGATGATTCAGATCATTGATTCGACGCCTGACTTACAACAACTCGACGAGCGCCTGCAAGCCGTTGCTGATTAATCACATGATGGGCTCGCCCGCCATCAACACCTTTTGAGGTTAACATGGGAACATTCGAACGTTATTTAACTGTCTGGGTCGGCGCCGCGATTATCGCAGGCGTCGCATTGGGCAGTATTTTTTCGGGATTTTTTACCTTTCTCGCCGGTTTAGAAGTTGCACACGTCAACCTACCGGTTGCTGTATTGATCTGGCTGATGATCTTTCCAATGATGGTACAAGTGGATTTTTCTTCCATTCGTGACATAGGTAAAAAGCCTAAAGGCCTAGCACTGACACTCGTGATCAACTGGCTGGTAAAACCATTCTCAATGGCTGCACTCGGCTGGCTGTTTTTCAAAGTATTCTTCGCGAACTGGGTCGACCCACAAACTGCGGAACAATACATTGCCGGCATGATATTACTTGGTGTCGCTCCATGTACTGCCATGGTTTTTGTTTGGAGCCATTTAACACGCGGAGATGCAAACTACACCTTGGTACAAGTGTCGGTGAACGACATAATAATGATCTTCGCATTTGCACCTATTGCCGGTTTTTTGTTGGGCGTAACCGATATTTCAGTTCCATGGGGTACGCTTTTCCTGTCTGTTGTTCTTTACGTACTTCTACCGTTAGTTGCCGGTGTAATAACGCGAAAGATCATAGACAAGGATGCAAATCATCAAGACTTGGAAAGTTTTCTAGCAAAAATGAAGCCGTTCTCGATTATTGGCTTACTGGCAACGGTAACTCTTCTTTTCGGTTTGCAGGCCCCAACCATTTTAGCGAAGCCCCAAGATATCGTGTTGATTGCAATTCCTCTGCTCATCCAAACGGTTGGCATTTTCGCAATCACTTATTTCATTGCGTTACGAATGAAACTCCCACACAACGTAGCAGCGCCTGCTTGCATGATTGGGGCATCCAACTTTTTTGAATTAGCGGTTGCTGTGGCGATCTCTTTGTTTGGATTACATTCAGGAGCTGCACTGGCTACCGTCGTTGGAGTACTTGTTGAAGTTCCGGTCATGCTGAGCCTTGTCGCTTTTGCCAACCGCACACGCCACTGGTTTGATTAACAGTCATTTAAATCATAATCACGGCAATAAAAAAGGGTGATTGTGTATACACACAGTCACCCTTTTTAACATCACGCTTTTGATATTCAATCAAAGCGTCTATCAATAAGCGCCTATCAAATACTCGCCAAGCTATCGCTCACAACCAGCTAGCGTTGAATGGTTGCAACCATCGATATCAATAAACAATTGCGTTGAATATTCTTCAACAGGCACTTTTGTCAACGGCGTTGATGTCTTGCCCAGCAATTTCACATAGTCAACGAGCCCTTGCGCATATTCGGTAAAGGTATCAACAAAGTCACCACGCGCTTTAACGGCTCCAAAGGTCAAGTAACCATCACGGCCACTTGCGATAAAGCTGTTAGTCACAACGCGATAGGTTGCTGCCGGGTCGATAGCCTGCCAGGTACCCATCAATCGAGAATTAATTTCAATGTTGCTGAAACGCGAACCTTCTGCCTGTGTTTCGTCAAGGTTCCAACGAAGACCTGAAGCATAGGGGAACGCACCGGTCGACCCATCTGGGTTACGTGTATAAACGATCGCCTCTTCTAATACGGTCTTGATTTCAGCGCCTGTCATTTCGAGCTCAACCAAGGTATTGGAGAATGGTAAAACATTAAACGCGTTGGCGATAGAAAGGTCGCCTTGCTCAACGTCTACCCGAACACCACCACCATTTTGAATCGCGATATCAGCAGTTTTGGTAACCGTTAAAAACGCCTTGGCGACAACATTGGAGATATCACTTCCGCGCTCAAAAGTATCAGACGTGTCGCAAGCAACTGAACGCCCCTGTCCTGGAATTCGCTCAAGGCAAAGGTCTTCTGCCACGGTGCCAATAACTTGCTGCTTCAAAGTCTCTACCGCTGATTGATACCCTGACAAAATTAATTTGGTAGTCATATCTTCAGGGGCCAGAACAACCTCGTTTACTGCCGTTAGCGCCTGTCGTACTTTAGTGCTATCGACTTGCTCAAGCGTTTTGGTGATATCGTCACCTTCAATCTCAACCTCATAGGTAAAATTACCGCCAACAGGAAGATACGGCACACCGTCGCAGTTTTGCACAACACCATCAGCATCAAACGTTACATCTAAGCTGCCCATAACATGGCTATACTCCCAAGCCTGAACAATACATACCGGATTACCGTCTTTATCAGTCACACGGGTTGGGTATTCACCAGTTGTGTTGAAACCAAGTGAAGCTAGATCACTGCTACCCAATAATGTATGAGAATCACCACCGACAATAACATCAACGCCCGAGAGTTTCGCGGCCATCGCAATGTCATTTTGGTATTGATAGTGCGTCACCAAAACGATTTTGTTAACGCCGTCGGCAACCAGCTCATCAATCATGGTTTGCGACGTAGTTAGCTCATCCAAAAACTGTGTATCGGCATCAGGATTCGAGGAGTTTTTGGTTTTCCCTGCGATATCGATACCTACAAAACCTACCTTTACGCCTTGATACTCTTTAACAACGTAAGGTTTGATCAGATCTTTGATCGGCGAATCATCAGCCGGAACTACGTTAGCTGCCAAAGTCGGTGTTTCGCATGCTGACGCGTTCAACTCTCGCAAGAAATTTGCCAAGCCAGAATCGCCATCGTCAAATTCGTGATTACCCAGTGCAAAAATGTCGAAGCACACTCGATTCATCATGCGCGCATCAGCTTCACCGCCGAATAGCGTATAAAACAGTGTGCCTGTTATTGCATCACCAGAATGGATTTTCACGACATTCTGACGCTGTGAGGCCAAAGTATTCGCCAGGGTAACCATACGTGGAAAGCCCCCGTAGCTAACTTCTACTTCATCGACATCGGCGGCTAATTCCAAACCCGACGTATCAAAATCAAACGATGCAGCCTCGAGGTGAGAATGGTGATCGTTCATATGAATAATACGCAGGTCTAACGGTTTGTTAACGGGTGCAGGTTCACCCACTGGGCCCTGTGCTCCAGGAGCGCCCTGCTCGCCCGCGGGGCCTTGAGCACCTGCAGGGCCTGCCGGGCCAGACTCACCATCATCTCCGTTACAGGCTGTTAACATGGCACAAATCAGCGCAGTGCTGCCGACCACACGCAATTTATTACTAACTGAAATCATCAACGAACTCCATTTGTGATATTCAAACCTGCCACACCGGCGACACGCTAATCGCCCGCCAGAAGGGCACGGTCAGATTGCTAATAGGTGAGGTTTTGTATTCCGACGGGACTTTCCATTCAGTGCCGCGTTCGATCAGTGTCCGACGCAGGAATAACACTTTGTGCAGAAACAGATCGCAAAACCTACCCCGATGGTACGTTCAGTAAATGACGATTTTTTTTCGCTGACGTTAAAGTAAAAAGACAGTCAGACTGGCAATGCAATCCTAGGAACTCACTGCGAACATAACGACGCGCTAACTAAGCTTGTTCAGTTTGAAACGAAATCTATACTCAAACGAGTGACTGACGAACGGATTCCAGATGCAAACTATTCACTCCAAGCTCATTAGCATGACCATTCAGCAGTCACTCATTGGCTTTCTCGGGCTTGCGTTCACGGTTGTTATTTTCCGTCAGACTGGATTTACCCACGCCGAAATTGTGGCCAAGTTACAGTGGGTATTAATCGCCTATGCCGCCGGAACAATGCTACAGGCAATCCAGCTCAAAAATATCGGCTTGGGTAGCGGCTTGATGTTGCCACCGGTGAGTGGTGCGATTTATGTACAGCCATCAATCTTGGCAATTACTATCGGCGGTATCCCAATGTTGGTGGGAATGACGATCTTCGCGGGTTTCTGTGAGTTTGTTCTCTCTTTTATTCTGCGTAGAACCCGGGTTATTTTCCCACCTGAAATTTGTGGACTGGTATTGCTGCTGGTTGGCTTGGAATTGGCCGTTGCAGGTATCGAAGCAGGCATTAAACCTGACTACACGACTAACTGCCTGATTATGGCAGCGACGTTAATTCCTATCGTCGTTCTCAGTGTTTGGGGACGCGGATACATCCGCCATGTCTGCAGTTTACTCGGCGTTTTGGCAGGTTTTATCGTCGCCCTTGCGCTCGGCGCGACGATGCCTCAGCAAATCCAAGCACCGGTTTTTTCCCTACCCAATGTTGATAGCTTGTTTGGCCAAGGTATCGCATTCGACTGGTCCTTGAGTCTGCCGTTTTTTCTAGTCGGGTTTTCTGCAACGATTCGCACACTCGGATTAGCGATGAGTGTTCAGCAAGCAAATAATCCTTCATGGCGAAAGCCGGATTATCCGTTGCTTCAGCGGTCGATCCGCAGTGATGGGGTCGGCGCCATGGTCGCAGGTGCTTTTGGTATCAACGGTTTGAATGTCTCACCTACCGCAACAACCATGGCAATTGCCTTCCGTTGTACCGATATTAAACTCAGCTACGCAATGAGCCTGGTCTTCGTCATTTTGTCGTGCTTCCCGGTACTTCTCATGAGCATTGCTGGCTCGCCATTACCCATCGTAGCGGCATTACTCATCTACTATGCCGCGTTTATTTTTACCGGTGGTATTCGGACCATTGGCGCTCAATCATTCGGTATCAGGCAGGTATTTACGATAGGAATCTCATTCGTCTTTGCCATCAGCACTTACATTGTGCCTGAAGCCTATCAAGCACTGCCTGAGCCTATGTCGACATTCGGGCGTTCCAGCCTGGCAATGGGTTTAATCAGCGCAGTATTTATGAATATTGTTTTCTTTCTTGGTGCACGACGCCAAGCACGATTTACCCTGCAACTGAAAGACCAACCCGCACAAAATATTCGTGAGAACATTTATACCTACGGCAATTCCTGGGGGTTGAAACAAGACTTAGTCGAAGACGCAATAACGATCGCTAAAGAGGTTGCTCACGATATTCATCATGCACATTTGGCTGAAAGTGATATTGTCGTTGAAGCAAAGGAAGACACGGAACACTTTACCGTATCCCTCCACTATCGCGGCGCGCCCTACAAAATGATGCCACTCCAAACCGTCGACATAGAAAAGATTCTCGACGAAGAAATGTTCATCGAAGGGCTTAAGATCTATCTGCGTGGCATGCTGCCTGATAAGGTGACAACCTCTATCAAAGATAACGACTATTGCTCAATTGCTGTCAGTTTCAGACATTGAACGAATACCATCCAAAACGGGAACGGCTATGAAACTGCAACCACTAAAACTCTTGATACTGTCGGCACTCATCGGGGCGGGCACCACGGCACAGGCTGGATTAGAAACACCAACAAATGCCTCATCCCCATCTAAATCACCCTCTAACAACACCAGCACCTCACCAAAACCGGCCAAGGATTTCAGACAGCTCGCGTTGCAGACCGATAAACTCACCACGGCATTTGATCAGATATTTTCAGATAAACACGCCCACTATTCAGACATCATGGTGATGTTCGATGACAATTTGCGCGCGAAATCCAAAACGCTGAAAACGCTGCATGTGCGCACGCTTTCTGATCTCGATACCATAATCGGGAATCGCCTGACCACACTGCGAAAAGAGTGGTTACTTCTCGACCAACAAACCATTAAAAAAATGGCCCCTTTGATCAATGCCAAAGAGGCCAAACAACTCGGCTATGTACTCGACATCGCCAGAGAACGGTTAATCGCACCAAAAGAAGGGGTAAAAAGCTGATCTAACAAACGCAAACTGCCACCACGACCTATTAGTGAGAATCTGCGCTTTAACTCAATACCCGCTACTATCAGGTAGAAGCTACTGGGGTTTCCGCTCCACCAGCCAATTCAAAGGGTCGTTTACGCGCCAGCATATAGAAAACACAAGGTACAAACACGAATGACAACATCGTCGTAAGTACCGTCCCCCCAGCAATGGCCACAGCAAACGGCGGCCAGAATCCACCNCCGCCCAATATCAACGGCAAAAAGCCACCAACGGTCGTAATCGTCGTAGATGTAATATGTCGCGCGCAGAGTTTCACACAGTGAATAATTGCATGAGTATCGCCTCGAATGGCCCGAGGATTCGCCTTCAACTCAGCCAAAATGACGATCGCAGCGTTAATCGCCAAACCTATGAGCCCGAGCAAACCGATAATTACGGTAAAACCAAAGGGGTAGCCGAATACATAGACACTCAGAAGCCCCAAACCCGCCGCCTGAATAGCAACCGCAAAAATAATGGCACTGAGCCGGAAGGAGTTAAATGACAACACTACCACGGCAACCAACATCGTCATGATTACACCCACATACAGCATTAAATCACCAACGGCTTCATTGCGCTTTTCACCTTCGCCACCGAGCTCTATACGATAGCCGGCAGGCAAGGCAATAGGGTTTTCTTCTAACGCTTTATTGATGCGCTGCACAACTGTTGCTGGCAACACCCCATCACGGATGTAAGCTTCAATGGTGTTCACTCGCTCGCCATCGCGTCGTGGTATCGATGAGAAATTCGGCTGTAACGACAGATTGGCGATGGCTGACAATGGAATGCCCTCATAGCCCTCATCGTCAGTAGACATAGCACTAGCTTGACGCGGAGCAACCAGATTAATATCGCCCAGTGATGCAAGATCACCCCGGTTAACCTGATCCAATCGCACCCTTACATCCAGCTCTTCTGTGGATTCCAACATCGAACCACCGACAATTCCATCCAGTGCAGCCTGCAATTGACGTGACACATCCACAAGGCTCAATCCGTTGCGTTCAACTTCTTGTTCATTGATATCGATCCACAGCTTAGGTGTCGCGTTGCCTAACGTCGGACGCGTGTGCATCACGTCATCAACTGCCGTCATCCGCAGCCGGAGTTCATCGCCGATGCGTTTCAGCTCACGCAAGTTCGGGCCATAGATACGGTACTCAACTGGCGCATCAAAGGGTGGCCCCTGCTCCAATTTACGCACCAAGATTTGCGCTTGAGGGTATTTGTCGTCCAGTGTTTTTTGCAATTGAGGGATCAACCGATCCGCCACAATAAAGTCATCAACGGTGACCATGGCCTGTGCATAAAACTGCGCACCATCCTTGGTGGGTACCAAGTTGTAGTAAAACGATGGGGCGCTGGCACCGACAAACCAATGAACACTGACCACACCGTCACGCGCAGTAATATCGGCGTATAGCTCATCTGCGAGATCTCGGCTGGCATCTAGACTGGCTGACTCAGGTAAATACACCTGAATATGGAACATATCGCGATCAGAAACCGGGAAGAATTGCTCCGTTAACTTGCCCGCACCATAAAAACCCAATGCTGGCAGCACAAATATCACCATTGCGGATACCAGAGGTCTTCGTAAACTCAGCGCCAGTAGTTTTTCAAACGCACGAGTCATTGCGTGAGAGCGTATACCAACCTTCCAGAATGCACTGTCGTTTGGAGCAGGCTTGAGGAATCGCCCGGCTAAACCGGCAATCAACGTATGCGAAATAATATATGAGCCGATTAGAGAAAAGATCACTGATAGCGCAATCCCACCAACGAATTCCCCTGCTGACCCCGGCATTAAAACAATCGGTAAAAACGCTAGAACGGTCGTTAACGTCGAACCAAGTAATGGCAACCACAAATGACGAACTGACTTTTGCACCGCTTCGACTTTCGTCAAACCCTGGCTACGTTCATGATTAATCGTATCCACCATTACAATAGCGTTATCGACCATAATACCCAGAGCAACAATCAAGCCCGTTACCGAGATTTGATTGATCGCCATCCCGGTGTATTGCATAACAGTCAGGGTGAACAACACCGTTAACGGCAGTGCCGATGCCACAATCAGTGACGCTCGCATACCAAGGGTAAAAAATAGAACGATCAGTATCAGCGAAAAACCGAGCAAGACGTTGTCCATCAAATCTGCAAGGCGAGTGGACGTATATTTGTCTTGAGAGAAAATAACTTCTGTTTTTATGTTGGCGGGCAAAATCGCATTGAAATCATCCAAAACCGTTTCGATCCGCTGCGTCCATCGATCAACACGCAAGTCTTTATCCGCCTGCACACCGACCACTACGCCACGCTGGCCGTGCAACAACGCAACGCTGGAGGCCGGATATTTTTCATGACGGCTTACGCTGGCAATGTCGCCGATACGAATCATCACACCGGTTTGATCGACTTGCAGAGGTATCTGACGCACCCGCTCAAGGCTGTTGACTTCGCCTTGTAACTCAACAGAGAAACGCTGCAGATCGTTGTAGACCTGCCCCGCCGCAATTTTTGCGTCTGCACCGCGCACCGCATTGGACACATCCACGGCGCTCAAACCAAGGTTCGCCAAACGGTGAGAATCAACGGTAATGAGTATTTCTTCTTTTGGCTCACCGACAACGTCTACCAGAGGTGTGCCATACACTGCACGAAGGCGGCTCTCTAGTTCATGAGCATACCGCCCCAGAACATCCGGCAGAGGTTTGGAATCACCCTGCCATTGCAGCCCGATTAACATGGTAAAAGCGTGATTACGGTCTTCGTCCAACGCCGGCGCTCCCGCACCAGCCGGTAATTCTGGTTCGACTTCGCCGATCAAATCCCGCGCGCGTGACCACAAAAGTTTAACGCCCTGAGCACTGACATCACCGGCAATGCGGATGACAACCAACGAAATACCTTCGCGGGATGTCGAGGTAATATGCTCAATACTCGGTAATTCACGCAGCTTATTCTCAAGCTTTTCCGTCACCAGAGCTTCAACGCGTTCGGCGGAAGCTCCCGGAAATGGCGTGATGATCATCGCTACCCGACCAATGATATGCGGATCTTCCGCACGCGGAATCGCCGATAGCGCGCTGAGCCCCGACACCACGAGCAACGCAATTAATAGCGCCTGTAAACGGCCGTTTTCAACAAACTGACGCATCATTTGCGGCTACCTTTTTGGGCAATACCATTACGAACCCACTGACCGGCAACAAGACGCAACAACCCCTGCGACACAACCTTCTCACCATCACTTATCGCGCCAGATACATACACCGACTCGTTAGTGGCATGAAGTATCTGCACATCTCTGGCCTCAAGTTTATAAAGGCCATTATTTTGTGGTTGCATCACATAGGCGACCCACAAGCCTCGCACACCATCCGTAATTGCCGCTGCGGGCAACCAAAACCCCTCTGCGGGTACTGGCTCAGCAATTTCGACTTTAACTAATGAACCGTGGTAGCCAACTTGGGCACCGTTTAAATCGAAACGCGCCTGCACGGTGCGGGTCATATTGTCGACATCAGCACCCAACGATACCAATTTTGCTGTTGCTGGGTGACCTTGCAACGTTATCTTATAATCATCACCGACCTGCATATTGGCGGCCAACCTTGCTGGCACACCCACCTCTAGCTCCATCGAGCCGGCTTGTTGCAGTCGCATCACCCGCGTTCCTGCATTAACTACCGTCCCTTCGTCGACAAACCGTCGTGTTACCACACCATCGTAAGGCGCAATAAGATGAGACTTACGAATACGTGTTTCAACGCCATCCATCGACGCCTCAATACGTTGAAGACCAGCTTGATAGGCTTTACGCTCGGCTTCCAGTTCATCAAGGCGTTGTTCCGACGTAAAACCCTTTTCGCGCAATGACCTTTGTCGCCGAATACTTGCTTCCGTCAAAGCCAGCCGAGCACGGGTTTCTTCTAATTGTGCAGCCTGCTGCTGTTTTTCAATACGCAGTAACTCAACGTTTAATGCTGCAACCGTCTCGCCTTTTGTGACCGACTCACCAGCCTTTTTGAATACCTGATCTAACTTGCCGGCTAACTCAAAACCCAAATCAGCATTTTGAGACGCTACTAGATTGCCGCTATAACGTCTGACGATATGGTACTCATCGCTATGCTCGACAGTAAATGGAACAACCTTATGCACATATGAAGGCGCGCTATTCACAGCGGATGATGACGCATTCGGATCGACGTCCTGCTCCGCTTGCGCCAAAGCTGGAGTGCCTAACACGATAAAGCTAATCGCGATTCTACCGAGCAATGTGCTTTTAAAATGCTGAAGGTAGGAGCGAACACCGAACCGACTTTTCACAGGCATTTGTTGACTCGATGACATTACCTTAGAGCCGACAAAACTCGACGCACTTGCCACGTCAGAAGGCGACAACGGGTTATGCGGCACGAATAATATCGGCGACAACAAAGACGTATTGGCTTTGCTCAATCCACGGATTTTCATAATGAGGTGAAACCTTCCTCGGAGTATCTGAGAAGCACTATAGTCCAAATCATACTGGACGGTCTAGTTTATTTACTGGAATTTCTTTTATGCTATAGTAGCCGCATGAATAGAACCCCAGACGCCCCAAACACCAGCGACGCAAGCGCCAAAGCTTCCGCTGACAATACAGTCACCACAAAGAGCCGCTCGAAAAGTGAAGAAAAACGCGAAGCGATTCTGACTGCTGCTGCCGACTTGTTTATCCAACAAGGGTTCGTCAATACCAGCATGGATCAAATTGCCAAACAGGCTGAGGTCTCGAAACAAACCGTCTATTCACACTTTGGTGACAAACACGGCATTTTTGCGGCGTCCATCGAACAAAAGTGCATCGCCCATTCACTGGAAGCCGGCTTTTTACAGCAAGACCTCCCTGTTGAAGAATTACTGTCTGATCTCAGCCACCGTTTTGCCGCGCTGGTAAAGAGCGATGACGCCATCTCTGTGGCACGCGTGTGTATCAGTAATGCTGAAGAATACCCAGATATATCAAACACGTTTTTTGAAGCAGGACCCGAGCGGGTTATGTCGATCGTCGTTGTGTTTTTGGAAGAACAACATCGCAAAGGCCACTTGGTTATTGAAAACCCGACTTTCGCTGCCTATCAATTACTACATATGTTGCATGGCGCCGCATCGTTCAAAGCCCAATATGGCCTACCGCCCAACTTTGATGACCAAGAGCAATTAGATTACATCGATGATTGCGTGGCCATGTTCCTGCGAGCCTATAAGCCCTAAAAGCACATTAAAGCAGGAAAACCCTCCGACCACTCTCTCCACCCACTGATTCGCGCAGCATTTTACAGTAAGATTGTCTGTCTGCTCGGTCATTCTCTTTCTTGTAGGCGACCGACAGACCCAAAATAATAACCAGACACATCGGTAAGTGACAATGAATGCGCTACTAGAGTCAATCGAACGTATCGGAAACCGGATTCCTCATCCCAGCCTGATGTTTTTCTGGCTCTGCATCAGCATAGTCGTGTTATCAGCGATCACCGCGTTGGCGAATGTGTCTGCCATCAACCCTGTTGACCAGTCCGTTATCGCCGCCCGAAGCCTAGCAAGTGCTGCCGGTCTGCGCTTTATACTCACCGACATGGTAACGAACTTCACCAGTTTCGCTCCGTTAGGCATTGTTCTGGTTGCCATGCTGGGTATCGGTATCGCCGAGAAGTCTGGGCTGTTAAACCACACACTGACAACCGTTACACGATACGCCAGAGGAAAATGGCTAACGGTGGTTGTCGCATTTGCCGGTGTTATGTCATCCATGGCAGCGGATGCTGGCTATGTTATTTTGGTGCCTGTTGCCGCCCTGCTCTATCAGGCCGCCGGACGTTCAGCAATAGAAGGGATCGCGACAGCATTCGCCGGAGTATCAGGCGGGTTTTCTGCCAACTTGCTGATTGGGCCCATTGATGCTGTGTTAGCTGGGATATCCACCGAGTCCGCTCAACTGGTCGTTGAGGGCACGACAATTCTTCCTACCAGTAATTGGCTCTTCGGAATCGCTTCCACGGTTTTCATTACAGTGATCATTACCGTCGTCACTGAAAAACGAAACTGGCGACATCTGGCCGCTGGCGAAATCACCCTCGACACTGGCCCGGCATCGTTTGTGCCTGAAACTGGCGACATGCCTACCCAATCTCCATCCTCAACACCAACCCAGGGCAACCTGAAAGGTATCGGCTTTTTTACCGTTATTTTTGCAGGATTAGTAGCGCTGGCAGTGGTACCTGAATCCGCACCGCTTCGAGACCCGATAACCGGTAGTATTGCGAAATCACCGTTTATCAGCGGTATTGTCATCATTATTGCGCTCTACTTCGCCGGTATTGGGATGATTTATGGCAAGATTAACGGCACCTTTAAAAATACCCGAGACATCATATTGGCGATGGAAGCGACCATGTCAACGATGGCTGGGTACCTAGTTTTAATGTTCTTTGCCGCCCAATTTGTCGCCTACTTCAATTGGAGCAATATTGGCTTAATCATCGCTATTGAAGGGGCCAACTGGCTTACCAACATCGATATTGCTAAACCTGTTCTGTTAGCTTTATTTATAATAATCAGTGCGTTTATCAACTTATTCGTCGGCAGTTCGTCGGCCAAATGGGCACTGATTGCCCCAATATTTGTCCCCTTGTTGATGCTCTTGGGCGTTGCGCCTGAAGTCACTCAACAGGCATACAGAATTGGTGATAGCTCTACCAATATCATCACACCAATGATGCCCTACTTTGCGTTGGTGCTTAGTTTTCTCCAGCGTCACAACCCAAATGCCGGTGTCGGCTCATTAATGGCTGCGATGATTCCTTATTCCGTGTCATTTCTGATCGGTTGGAGCCTGCTGTTTCTGATTTGGATTTCGCTCGGGTTACCACTGGGTATCTAATGCACTGCAAGTAGAACCACTCATGACCAACGAGCAAATCTAGGATAGGTAAAATTTCTATCAAAAAATGGATATTCGAGGTCTACACTATCGTTGCCGTATAAAACGGGCTTGCGAAAACACACCTTTCACGATGTGTTCGCGTAAAGATAACTCAGACACGGCTACCGATATCAATCGCCCAAGTGACCAGCGATTGATATCAAACACATTCCTGGAGCCAGAAAGACGATGTTATCCACAAAAAAACAATTGGATTGTGCCATTCTTGATATTGATGCACCGGCTGAGTGGGTGTGGCAAACGCTAACGGATACTGAGCATTATGAGCGTTGGTCGCACTCTCTGCGTGTTAAAGAAGGCGCGTTTGCAGTCGGAGAAACACCCGTCGTCTGCAGCACCAAGCTCCCAATGGCCCAACCTTCATACAAACTTCATATCGAAGCGTGTGAAAGCCCTCATTTGCTAGCCTGGACACTCAACATCCCTGTGCGACAAACACTTCAGCTCAAGCGATCACATTTTGTCACTGCACTGAGTGAAAGCCGCTGCCAATACTCATCGATCATCGTCTTCTCGGGCCTTGCGGCATTGTTTATTACTCCGTTACTGCACCGCTCATTGCAACGGCACCTCGACGACTTTGCCACCGGTTTGAAAGCTGAAGCCGAAACTCGCTACTTCCATCATCTGCAAACCGTTTCTTCGGCATAGCTAATATCTCGCGGGGAAAAACCCGCTACCAATTGTCGGACAAAACTCGTCAGACTTGAACTCTGTGATTTCCTTTACCCTCTATAACTGCGTTAGCTGATCAGAGACTCGATCACTATCCAGCCGCTGAGGAGCACTTCGCTGCGCTGATTCAAAACAACTGGCACTGCCAGTAGAGGGATCATTTTATGAAACAGTTGGGCATTACAGACACCGCATTTATTAATCTTGAGCATCCGGATACCCCACAACATATCGCTGCATTGGGCATTTATGACCCATCGACCCCTCCCAGTGGCAAGGTCGACTTTCCCGCGATGATCAAACACTTCGAACGCAGAATTAAACAATTCCCATTGTTTCGAACACGACTAATCCAATCGCCGGGCAGTTATTCACGCCCTTACTGGCACGTGGATGATGATTTCGATGTTGAATTCCACGTTCGTCATTTGGCGATTCCGGCACCGGGTGATTGGGAGCAACTCTGCAAACTAGTCGCTCGCATGCACTCACGCCCAATCGACCTGAGCCATCCGTTGTGGGAATCCTACATTATCGAGGGGATCAACATTCCCGGTATGCCGGAAAACTGTTTCGCGATATACAACAAAGTGCATCACTCATTGGTTGATGGCGGCGGCGCAGCGAATTTCATGCAAGCAATTCACGAGCTTACCCCAGAAGGACACCTGCAGAGCCGCGGTGACGAAGACGACCAATACGATGGCGAACACGAACCCACGTACAAAGAGCTGTTAAAAACCAGTATCAAAAGCTACATGGATAACGCCTGGTTAACGACAAAAGGCACTTTTGGTGTCACCGAACAGGTGGTTAAAACCGGCGTAAAACTGCTCAAAGGCGACCTCCCTGCACCACCGACAGAATCCCCCACGGTCAGATTTAATCAACCCGTGGGTAGCCATCGTTGTGTCGATGCCTGCACCTTTTCACTCGATGATTTCAAACTGATCAAAAATAAGACCGGTACATCGATAAATGATGTGGGTCTCGCGATTATCGCGGGCGGAATGCGCCGCTATCTTGAAGCTCATGGTGAATTCCCTGAAACGTCTCTAGTTGCAACCGTTCCTATGGACATGCGCCTGCGTCGCGGTGAAGTCGGCCCCGACAACAACCAAGTTGGTTCGATGTTTACTAGCCTACATACCAATATCGACAACCCGGTTCAACGACTGATCGCCATCAGTCATAGTGCCTCAAAAGCCGTAGAACTTGGCGAAAAAACGCCACTGGCAAGCATGCTCAAGCTGGCTGGGGCGCTGTCTCCACGCAATACTAAGCGCATCGTCAAGTTTTACACCGACAACAAAATTACCCAATACCTACCGTTTAAAATCAATACCGTGGTTTCGAATGTACCAGGCCCTCAAATCCCGCTGTATTCGTTCGGCGCCAAGCTACAGCACTATTATTGCCTCGGTCTGCTAACACCGGGGGTCGGCTTATTTCAGATGATGTTCAGTTACTGCGGAGAAATTACGCTGACCATTCTTGGTGACCGAAAAAGCTTGCCGGATTCGGCCTTTTATCGCTCGTGTCTTGAAGCCTCATGCAAAGAATTGATGTATGAAATTACACACAGCCGTGACGTTGACCTGATCAAAATGGTGAAAGGTGCTGGCCACGTTGGTATTTTTGCAGAGCAAAGCCCGCCGGAGAACACTGTCGATCAGGCCCCGCCAAAAACACGCAAACGTGCGACGAGAAAAGCCCCAGAAAAAGACCAAACCGTGCCCGATGAAGTTCCACTGACTGCCAAAGATTCAAGTGAAAAATCAACGACTCACCCACGGCAACATTAGGTGACATCAGCGGTGAAGTAACATCAGTAAAGGTCATACCAGAGCGGCGCAGCTGAGCCAACATTGCATGTTCGCTGCGCCTCGACAATACTCTTGAGCATCACCCCAGAGACGGATCTCATGAAAAAATTGGTATTTGCCCTGCTCGTTATCGCATCAACAAACTGCTTTGCCGATCAAGCTTGGCGCTGCACAAAAGACACCAAAGTTGTGCGTATTTTCCTTGCGAATTTACAGCCTGATATTGCGATACCGTGCGAAGTACGCGTTGAAATAGACGGTATCATCCATCGTCTCACCCACGAAGAAGTTGACCCGAAGCGTTGTGTCGTTGAAGCAAAAAATACGGTTGAGCGGTACAACAATCAAGGATTTGACTGCGCCGCGGATTGATATAAAAGTGATTGGCCGCCGTCAAAAATCGAACGACAAACCTACCGTTGAACGATAATCATCTTTCAATGGCACTTGGCCATCGGAGGTTGGGGTGGGGTTTTCGATACGATCCCATTCAAAGGATATCAATAAATCCATCAGACTGGTAACTTCGAACTCAAACCCGGTTGTCAGACGAAAGTTATATAACCCAGCGACGCGGTTGACGATTTGAACCCGGTAATCAAGGGTATAATCAATATCGCTAGTCAGCTCCATTTCCAGGTTAGACACAAACGACAACGCTGGCGTTTGGCTGGCCGGGCTCCCTGATTCAACATCTTCGTTTTCGGTATACTGATAACCGACATTCCCGGATATCTGCCATTCCATTTTGGACGTATCGATAACATCTAAACCGATACCACTACCAATGGTGATCCGGTTGTTGATGTTTTGAAAGGTATCCTTGTAATACTCACCATTGAGCACCTGCCAGAAAAACTTTGTATCAATGAATTTATCCCAAGAGACATTGGCCAAGTGGTTATTTGCAGATAACACATCATCCGTGACACTGTAATTGCCGGTATAGGTGATGCCTAAACGGTTTTCTATCGTGCGGCGCTGGAAACTCGCCTGTGCGTTCACTTCGGTTTGGTTAGTGTTACCCGAGCGAAAGTTTGCGCCCAGATTAGCGTTACCTTTCCAGTAATTGGATTCTTTGGGTTCTCCGGCGGTTACCGTTAAAACTTCATCATAATCGATAACTTCATCGTAGCCGGTAACGGTTAGAACCCCGTTTTGCACCAAGATACGTCCGAGCAAAATACGGTTGGATTTAAGCCGTATCTGCATCTGCCGGCCGGTGCGCAGGTATTGAATATCCTTCCATTTGATATTGCGATCACCCAGCTTGTCAGAATCAAACTCCAACGTGCGGCTATACATGACCTCGACCGTGCCTTTCAACCACTCTTGTGATGTTAGCTGTAACCAATCCCACTTAGTATCCAAGGGCGGTAACACCGGATACCAGTTATCCGNCCGGCATGGCAACGCAGCCATCAGCAGCAGGAAATATAAGGCAGCTCGGAGCGGAAGTCTGGAGTAAATCAAAACACCGGATCTTGTTGAAGTTATTGTGTTTAGCATTATAGACAAAGAGCAGCAGGATTCGCGCTATTTCGTCTCTTGTTTACAGATTTGCGACCCCTATAATCAACCCATTTTTTAACAGAGCGCTCGTTATGGATTCTGCACTAATTGATGTTCGCAGCAATCAGGAATTTGAACAAGGCCACCTTCGCGGCTCGATTTCTGTAGAACTCGGCGAGCTGCCGTTGCGTATGCATGAACTGCCGCCACGCAGCTTTCCAGTCACCCTGATATGCACGCCTGATCAGTCGCAGCGCGCAACAGACGTCTTTTCTGCCAAAGGCTATGAGATAGCTCAACTTCAACTATGGCAGGCTGAAACGGCTGCTCAATGGCATAATCAGGGTCTTATCGAATCCGGCCCCCAAGCCGCAAGGCTCTGGGAGCCAGCGCCGGTTATCCGAACATTCGTCGAAAGATTCATGCCTACCACGCTTGAATCCACATCCAATTTAGGTCTTGATCTCGCTTGCGGTTGCGGGCGCGAAGCCGTATTTCTTGCCATGCATGGCTGGCAAATGACCGGCATCGACTACCAACAAACCGCTCTTGATAAGGCACAACGGCTAGCAAAACAGCACACGGTAAACTTGAATACACTCAGCCTTGATGTTGAAGCAGACGATGCCGCACTTAGCAACCTACCGGGTATGGATCTCATTTGCGTACAACGATATTTACACCGTCCACTATTACCTAAACTCCAGCAACAGCTAAACCCCGGTGGCTATCTGATTTACCAGACCTTTATGCAAGGCTGTGAAGCGTTCGGCCGGCCGCGTAACCCTAACTTTCTACTAGCACCCGGAGAGTTAAAAGAGACGTTTGATGCACTCGACGTACTTTACGATGAGGTCATCACACTTGATGACGGTCGCCCAACCAACGGGTTTATTGCTAGAAAACCGCTCTCACCAATCGCTTGATATCAAGAATGCCTAAGCCTAAAACCACCATGAAACAAAATCGATTCCCGCCGCGCATCCAAGCCATTACCCATGCAGGAAGTGGCAACTATGATTGTATTTGGGACACCTGTTGTGACCATGGCCAAATCGGTGAAGGATTTCTGCTATCAGGTCAACAGCAATCAGATGCATGTCATCCAGCGCCGAATACTCACGTTTATTTTGTTGATCAAGTCGCCCATATCTGTGAGCAGCTGCAATCTCGGCTTGAGGCGCAATATTCCTCGGCCAGCTTTAGTGTTCTGTGCCAAGATGCAGCCTCGATATGCCTGCAACGATCTGCCATGCCAGCGTTACGGCATTTAGTTGTCATTGCAGGCGTCTACGGTCACACCGCCATCGACATTATGCATTCCATTCTTACCCACAATGATGTTTCTCTAAAGCCGAGTATCGACTTCTTGCTGTGCCCGAACTACGAATTATTTGAGCTGCGCCAATGGCTAATAGAACAAAACTTCTCGATGAAGCGTGAAGAGATCGTTCTTCAGAAAACACGATTGAATGAGATTCTACTGGTGTCGCCCATCAGTAATAAATTCGACAGCGCACCGTCACTAACCGGCAAAAGCTGGAACCTGGATTGCGACATCCAACGTCAACATGTTCAGGGTTTATTCGAACATCGACAGCGCCAGGCTCGCCAGAACAACGACGAAAACGCAATAATTGCGCGCGATCTGTATCAGAAGCTTCTCAATCAGCGCTAAAATGCTAGGTTAGTAGCAGCAAACATTTTGACCGACACTGCGATTCCGATTACAGTGCGCCGCCAATTACGCATCCATCAATGCACGAAGAGACACCACTGTGTTGTTTTCCCCCGTCAAAGCTATTGTTCATTTGTTTTTTGTGATCTTTATTCGTCCCTTTGTCAGGGTTTCGCTGGTGCCTGAACCACTGCCTGTCGATCTAACAGACAAAAATGGCAAAGCATTGATATTGGTTGTACCGAACAAGAGTTATCTCGATGAAAAAGTCATACGGCTGGCTCTCAGCCAATACCAGGGCCTTCAGCTGCATACGCTTTGGCTACCGCATGCAGAAAAGCGCCGCGCCAATGAACGTTTTGCTCAGCGACTAAAGAAACTCCACAGAGATTACCCGAAGGCAGAACTCCTGCCAGTGTCTTTATTTTGGGGCCGTATGCCTGGCCGTCAGCAAGGATTTTGGACGAGCTACCTGTCAGATAACTGGACGGTTGGCGGCGCTCTACGCCGGTTCCTCACGCTGTTCATGCAAATTCGTAACGTCTACTGCTACGTCGGCGCCAACCTAGATTCCAATATCTTGGAGATAAACACTCTAGACAATGACCAAGCCGAAGTGGTGGCTGGTCAGTTACGCCGAACCTTGGCAGGCCAACGTGAAGCGATTATCGGCCCGGATTTATCACACCAACGTATTCTTGCTGACAAAGTTCTATCGTCAGAGGCCGTCCAAAAAGCCATCAAAGAAACGGCACAGAATAACAACAAACCCGTCGAACACGGGCAGAAGAAGGCGCAAAAATACCTCAAAGAAATGGCCTCCGATTACTCATATCCGATTGTTAGGCTATTTGACGTTTTTCTCTCGTGGTTATGGGAGCGACTCTATCAAGGCGTTGATATTCAGGGGATTGAGCAGATACAAGGCATCGCAGAAGATTGTGAGCTGGTTTATGTGCCATGCCATCGCAGCCATATTGATTATCTGCTGCTGTCTTATGTGATTTATCACAAAGGATATATGCCGCCACATATCGCAGCAGGTATTAATCTTAACCTCCCCGTCGTTGGCACGCTTTTACGTCGCGGTGGAGCGTTCTTCATTCGTCGCCAGTTTCGCGATGACAAAATCTATCGTGCCGTGATCGAAACCTATATCCAGATTATGTGCCAAGAAGGCATTTCGATTGAGTACTTCATTGAAGGTGGTCGCAGCCGAACCGGGTTCCTCCTGCAGCCCAAAGCCGGTATGTTGGCGATGACGTTACGCGCAGCCAAACAGGCGAGCGAGAGCGACCAACCTGAGCGCCCCATCGCCTTCGTACCGGTTTATATCGGCTATGAACGCTTGTTTGAGAGTCACAGCTACATCAAAGAGCTGTACGGTGAGAAAAAAGAAAAAGAATCCATTAAAGGATTAATATCTGCGGCCAAGTATCTAAAAGAAAACTTCGGTAAGGTCTACTTGAATATCGGTCAACCGATCTTCCCACAAGCGGTGCGCCAATCCATGATTGAATCTGGCAGCGCAGATCCTCACACGGATGACGACAGTTTCAAACAATGGGTATCCGGTTTAAGCACGGGGATTTTGGAACAAATCAACCGCCACGCCAGCCTTTCTCCGCTGCATTACACCGCCATTGCAATGCTAGGTAGCGAGCGCAACGCATTGTTGGCACAGCAGCTTCAGACCCAAATCGGCTTGCTGGCAGAGCTCGCGCATATGCCAGATTATTGCGACACTCTGAATTACGATGAAATGTCGAATCAGAATCCGATCGAACACGCTCTATCGCTTGGTTTGATTCGCCGAAATGATCGATCGTCAGCAGATATTTTTTACCTCGACCAAAGCGGCGAAGTCAGCGCTACTTTCTTAAGAAATAACGCCTTGCACGTGTTTGTGATGCCATCACTCATTGCCAATATCTTAGTGACCACGGGTAAAGTCAGCCGCCGTCGCCTGCGTGATGTTTGTCTGCGTCTTTATCCTTACGTAAAGGCCGATTTATTCTTACCTTGGCCCATTGAAGCGCTGGATCAGGTCATTGCCAAAGTACTGGATATCCTTGAAAGTCATGAGTTGATTGACGCCGGTAGCTTGTTTATCCAGCCTCTCGGACAAGAAACCGAAGCATTTGATCATTTATTGGTATTGGCCGGGGCTGCCAAAGCACATTTCCAACGCTTTCATATTACGTCACAGATCATTTTGGACGCACCATCCGCTACCTATTCGCTCAAATCGCTGGAAGAGCGCTGCGTCCAAGCCGCCCAACAACTATCGATTTTGCACGAAGTTCACGCACCGGATTTCTTCGACAAAAATCTCTTCAGGGCGTTTATTAGCAACTTGATCAGTGAATCGATTGTTGAACTCGACGACGCCGGCAATATTGCACATTCTGATGCACTAACACAGGCAAATGATAAGGCAAAATATGTATTGGGCGCCGATGTGAGACGGAGTATTGCACGGGTTTCAAAACCCGCTGCTGACACTGAAAAACCGGAATGACCGCTAACCAACATCCATACAAAGTTTGACTATTAATCCATAGAAACGAGGTAAATCAGTGTTACACCCTGCTCAAAAGTGGATTCGCTTCTTTCTTCTGCCATTGTTGGCCGCTATTGCGTTATATCAGTGGTATTTGTCAGGCCAGGTAATTACCCACTTTGCAGCCGATGGCTTGATTGTTAAAGCGCAGGCGCGCTCGCCAAAAACGGGCACCCCGCTCCTTGAAATCTATGATAAAAACGGCGTTTTGAAGCGCCTTGCGGATGAAAAGCTGGTCGTCGATCCCAAGCTGATGCGCCCTGGAGTGCATTTTTTTAAAGAGCCGGGTTCGTCCCAAGCATTAATCGACAACCATATTGTTGAATTACAACGCGGCGATTGACGGTAAATTACACCTTCCATGCGCAGGATCATTGAATTTTGATGTGTTTTTTCATTACCATGAAAGAAAAAATGATGAATCGCTATGCAATTTGATCCTTCTTTGATTTTGCTTTACTTGGCCCCGATGTTCCTCGCATTTATTGCTTGGGAGTGGTGGTATCTGCAAAAGCACACCAGCAATCGCGCTCAAGCACAAGACAATACCCAAAATGGTATCCAAGACAGCGCCCAGTATTCGATAAGTGATACGGCTTCAAACGCCGCCTTGGCCCTAATGCATGAGGTCGGGAAAACTATCGCGGCTGTTGTTGTGATCAGTGTCTATGGTTGGTTCTTTGACTACCGGATGTTCGACATTCCAACGAATATTTTCACCATCGCGTTATTATTTCTGCTGCAGGATTTTTGCTACTACTGGTTCCACCGAACCAGCCACGTCGTGCGTTGGATGTGGGCATCACACGTTGTTCACCATTCTTCAGAAAAGTTGAATCTCAGTACTGCGTTTCGCCAAAGCATGATGTACCCAGTTTCCGGGATGTGGGTATTTTGGCTGCCATTGATTGCACTTGGCTTCTCGCCAGACAGCGTAATCACTGTGGTATTAATTAATTTGGCCTATCAGTTTTTTGTCCACACACAGGTCGTTGATAAAATTGGCCCACTTGAAAGCATCCTCAATACACCCTCTCATCACCGGGTACACCATGCAAAAAACCCACGTTATATTGATAAAAATTTTGCAGGTGTATTGATTATTTGGGACAAAATATTTGGCACATTTGAACCGGAAGACCCGGCAGAGCCCTGCATCTACGGTATTCCAAAACAAATACGCAGCCACAATCCGATATTGCTGACATTCCATGAATGGAAACAGATGTTTACCGACATGCGGGAAAAGCATGGATGGAAGGCAAAAATACGCGAATTGTTCGGACGCCCGTATTAATTCGACGTCGATATCTTGAATAGATATATGGGCGCTTGAACGTAAGATACGTCCTCTCGCCCTGAGCAGTGGCAGTCATACGCGCACTCAAATCGCGTGACGGTTGTCGCTACCTACCACCCGCTAACAATTGAATACGGGTAAATATTTACCAGAGCCCCGCTGCGAGCGTCACGGCAATAACGATCCAGACCGACAGTGTTAACCAATATTCCATCGGTTGTGATTTCCGGTGATATTCACGAATCACCCAGGTTTTTCCTGAATACAAATCATATGCAGCCCAAATTAACAGGCCAAATCCTACCAATTGCCAGAAATCCATACAGGCACTCCCCCTTCGTCTACACCACTCGATTATTCATTAGCGACAATAAATTTGTCGCCACCTGTTAAAAACTTCGGACGTATTCGTCATTGAACTGACCTACCAATTTTCGCAAAGATCGAAATGCGGTATTCTATGTCGAATTTTTCGGGCCCCATTCGCATTTTAGCGGATAGCAACCCAACGCTGCTTCGGACATTACATGAATTACACCTTGTCTTACAACGACGACAATCAACCAACAGCCGTATTTGAGCGCTCTCATTTACTCTTCGGTTATTGGTTACAGGCGCTGACCAGCGAGAATGCCGTTGAGCTGGATCACGTGCTCGGTTTTGCGAAAAAGCTAAAAGGTAGCAATATTTCGGATTATCAAATCAGCAATAAGGGATACTACCTGCAACTGACATCCACGACAGCGAAGCTCGTCGGTTTAAGTGTTTTGGAAGATCCAATGGATGAAAACGCACTGATCGTTGATGAATCTGATGAGAAACTGGATTTTGCCAACACGCTTGATGTTGTCGTAACGCTTGATGAACTTATCGAGCTATTGACGAGTTGGAGAGCACACATCACAGAATGCCAGAGTTAACACTTTAGCTAAGCTGAATGAAATCAGGTTTTGTCAGACGGTATAGCGGTATCTCATTGATGTTTAAGCAACTTGTTTCTAGATAAAAATCAAGACAACAACATCAAAAGAGTGAAACCATTAACACTTTTCTGACAATTGAATTACCATAACGGCACAATAATATTTGATACGCGCAAATTAGCGCGATCAGAACAAACAACTCCATTCGCGGAGGGAGCGACACTTGCGTACTCTTTCTCAATCTGAACAGACGGAGAAACAGGTCGAAAGCCTTATCAGGCGGATTCCTTTTTTTAATCAGGTCTATGAAAACGGCGCTGACCAATTTCATACGATGCTGAATATCGCACAAATCGTCGAAGCAGAGCCTGAAGAACTCATCATTCGTAAAGGCGACGAAGACCACAGCTTCTATTTTTTGCTGAAAGGTCAGCTAGACGTACTGTTGGATATAGACAGCGACGATGCCGTTAATCAGATACTACCGGGCGAAGTTTTCGGTGTTTTATCGATGGTTGCTCAATCAGAACGAAGTGCGTTTATTCGGGTATCCGGAAATAAACCCGCGCTGTTGTTCCGAATGAACTCTGATGCCTTGATCGAACCAACCGGGCAAACGCGCTTATCTTTACCGTCTCGTCTGATGTTTTACCGCATGGCGTTGCATAATATTCGGTGGACACTCGAAAAAAACAAAATGGCGCAGCCTGATCATCCGCTCGTGGAAGATATTCGTCGCTTACCGTTTTCGAATCCACCAAAAGACACTGAAGAAGAGCTGATCTCGCTCAAGACGCAAACCATGTTACTGGCTGAAATCCTGCTGCGCTGGAACCAATCAAGCGACGACACCTGATTTCATACAAGCGTTGGTGATTATGGTTGTGATAGATGCGGCTGCACCTGATTAGTCAAATTAGCCAGCCGCATAATTAACCCAGTGGATGGCCTATACAGGTGCCATTGGGTTAAATCGTGAGGCTTCGGCTTCATTCCACCACGTCAGATAGTTCTCTGGCGCGCTACCGTCAGTCAAACTTCCCGCATCGATATACTGATAGAAATCTGAAAACCGCTGCTCAGTGTGATTAGCTGCTCGACGCAGAACCATAGCAGGAGATAAGTGTTCAGGGTCTGTGAGCCCCATTGCCCCAACAATATCGAGAAAGCTCTCTACCGTTGCTTTATGGAAGCTGGCAACCCGTTGTTTTTTCAAATCCACATTCACCGCACGACCACGCACTGGGTCTTGCGTCGCAATACCGGTTGGGCATTTGTTGGTATTACACTTCAATGATTGAATACATCCCAACGCGAACAGCATCGTGCGTGCACAATTGCATAAATCAGCACCGATGGCGATTTTACTGACCAGATCAAAACCAGTGGCTACTTTGCCACTGGCGATAACCTTGATTTCATCACGAACACCGATACCAACAAGACAGTTATGAACAAAAGACAGGGCTTCATTAAGCGGCATCCCCAGCCGATCAGAGTATTCAACAGGGGCGGCCCCGGTACCACCTTCCGCACCGTCGACGGTAATGAAGTCAGGTAAGATACTAGTTTCAAGCATAGCCTTGCAGATACTCATAAACTCTTCTTGGTGCCCGATGCAAAGCTTGAATCCGACCGGTTTGCCTTCGGAAATTTCACGTAGTTGCTGAACAAACTGCAGTAAGCCCGTAGGGCTCGAAAACGCGCTATGGGCTGGAGGGGATACAACATCCTGCCCCATTTGGACTAACCGTACCGCAGCGATTTCTTCCGTTACTTTAGCCGCCGGTAATACTCCTCCGTGAGAAGGTTTGGCACCTTGAGATAGTTTAATTTCGATCATTTTTACCTGATCGAGCACCGCCTTTTCCTTAAATAGATCGGCATCAAATTCACCCTCAGGCGTTCGACAACCAAAATAGCCGGTACCCACTTGCCAAACTAGGTCGCCACCCATTTCTCGATGGTATGGGCTTAACCCGCCTTCGCCGGTATTGTGATAAAAATTCCCGATTTTGGCACCGCCATTGAGGCTTCTAAGTGCGTTTGCACTCAATGCACCAAAACTCATGGCTGAACAATTCAATCGCGAGGCGGAATAAGGTTTCTTGCACGCTTTACCACCGATTTTTACCCGGCTCCATTCTTCCGAAATTTTTTGCGGTGCCAAAGAGTGGCTCGCACGCAAATACCCGGTATCCGTCAGGTTCAATTCTGTGCCAAATGCATGAGTATCGTCTTTACCTTCAGCACGAGCATCAACCAAGTTACGTATCTCACGATTAAACGGCCGGCCGTTATCGTAATCTTCAATGAAGTACTGATGAATTTCGGGACTGATAAACTCGAGGGCATACCGAAGATGTCCAACAACCGGGTAGTTATGCAGGACATTGTGCGTGGCATATTTCATATCCCAAAGGCCAACTAGCGCATAAGGAATGAATAGCAGAAAAAGCCAGCCGAAACTGGCAGAAAAAAGCATAAGAAACAGTGTTAGTGCATTTCCACCAATTGCAATCCAGTAAAATATCGTTCGTGCCACCTGCCACTCTCCTTGTGAAAGATCCTATTTTTTTAGCGGATCATAAGTGAAATTTTGTCCGCCGATTGAGGCTTGAAACATTAAACCGCCCTTGGCAATGGTGAAGACCGACATCCCCTTATGATATCGAGCAGCAACAGTTGCATCGTTCTTACCGCCGCTGGCGCTGACACTTGAACCACCCGTTGTCGCTTCGGCATTTGCACCGGCAGTAATAGCTACAGCATTCGCCTGAGCACCAAACTCAAAGGTACCACTGGTAAACTCATCAAACGCACGTTTATCTTGCAAGAAAACCAATTGGCTATATGCCTGCCCGCCAATCTGAAATCCAACACTGACCTGCGATACCGTGGTGTTACCAACATAGCTGCCCTGACGAAAAACGCGGCCATCACCATAGGCACCGCCAATGATAAAACCACCTTTACCAACACTTGGAAACACCGCATAACCGTAAGCATTATCAAAGAATTTTTTCGTCACCCCTGCATCTTTAAACAGGCGAACAGTATCGGCGTATTTTTCAACCTCGGTCTGCTCAGCAAACGCTGGCACCAACATTACACTCAGTAATATCGCCGTAAACCAGCGAAACACTGCAGACTTCCTGCGGTATAGCAAAGTTGTCATATTTCACCTCCGTGAATGATTACTAACCTTAGTTGAGTTCAGCTCGATTCTCCACGCTCAACGTGCAGACAAAAACTTCAGTCGCTGAAACAACCATTCGGGCATTATCCGAACCACCGCTAACACCCAACACCAGTAACCGGGAACATAAACTTCCCGGCCGCGCGGCTTATCAAATGCTTTGACGATACAGCCGGCAACCTGTTCAACTGTTGAAAAAGAAAAGTTCTTTTCATGAGATGCCGTCATTGGCGTATCCACGGGCCCAAGCTTAAAAGTAATAACATCAACAGGCGTCGACCAAAGCCTTGATCGTAAGCCTTGAAGATAGAGTGAGAGACCGCCCTTAGCCGCACCGTAGGTATAGTTGCGCGGCCTTCCCCGGTCTCCGGCCACAGAGGTAATAACACCGATTGAACCGTGATTCTGCTCAACCAGCAACTGTACCAACGGAATAATCTGGGCAATTACCCAGGTAAAGTTACTATCAATGGTATGGCTGGCAAGTTCGTACGAGTCTTCCGTTTCGATCTGCTCTGGCAAATAGCCCTGCGCCAGCAATACACAATCGATCTGCCCCAGTGCAGCACGCGCTTCATCAACCATCGGAGAAGCTTGATCAACATCGGAAAAATCGTAACTGTATGTGCCACTTACATTGTCATTATATTGTTCAGAAATCGCTTGAAGACGGCTCTCGTCGCGACCAACTAAAAAGAGCGTTGCGCCTCTATCTGCCCACTGCCTGATCACGCCACCTGCAACGGATGATGTCGCGCCTATTACCAGAACCCGCAATGTCAATCTCCCGGTTTTATCTGTATTGATTTGATAGCATACCACGATCATTTTTTCGTCTGATGCATATTAGTTGTTTGCACTGTTGGAGGCCTGTCGATAACATTGTTCGGCCAAGGACATTCACAACATCGGTAGTCTCGCTTTTATGTGGTTTAAAAATCTTCAAGTCTTTCGTTTCACCAAGCCCTTCACAATGAGCCATGATGACCTCATGGACAAACTCGAAGAGCAAGCTTTCACACCTTGCCACTCCCAACAAGTGTTAAGCTTCGGGTTCGTGTCGCCGTTGGGTAAACACTCAGAATCTCTGGTTCATAGTGCCGGTAACTTCATGATGGTCGCCGTGAAACGCCAGGAACGAATCCTTCCAGCCGCAGTGGTCAATGAGGAAGTTGAAGAACGCGCAGAAGCTATCAGCGCCAAAGAAAGCCGCAAGCTGAGCCGCAAAGAACGCTTGGAGCTTAAAGACCAAGTTACGATGGAGTTATTGCCGCGAGCCTTCACCCGCGCAGGCGTTCAGTACGCATACATTGATTTAGCTGAGGGCCTTCTGGTTATCGATTCATCCTCCGCCAAGCGCGCTGACGAGTTAATCGATTCACTGCGTGAAGCTGTGGGTTCTTTGCCGGTTATTCCGCTGACGCCTAAAAATATTCCCCTGAAGACCATGACAAGCTGGCTAACTTCTGGTGACCTACCCGAGGGCTTCAACCTAGGCGATGAATGTGAACTCAAAGCGTTAAGTGATGAGGGCGCTATCGTACGTTGCAAACATCAGGATCTGCAATCTGATGAGATTCAATCACTGTTGGGTTCAGGGCTGCACGCCACTCGCCTACACCTGTTTTGGAAAGACCGACTGGAATGTATCGTCGATGAGAAACTAGCGGTAAAACGTTTGAAGTTTACGGATATTGTTATGGAGCAAATTGACTCTCAAAACATCGAATCAGCGCCGGAGTTATTCGATGCAGATTTTGCATTGATGACAATGGAACTACGCGGTTTTATTCAATCACTGATTCCAGCCTTTGGCGGTGAAAACCTCAATGCGGCAGAAGAGCGTTTGAACACTGCACTCGTCGCCGAAACGGAATAACGTCAATACTCTCTTGGCCTTGCTCTCATGATCGCGAGCAAGGTCTTTGCCGTATTACCGCCCCCCAAATCAAATCCCTTCATCAGCTAAGCAATTAAGTATCGGCGTCCAATAGCAGACACTCGCGCCAACTATCAGACTCGATTTTTCCGTTCCTTCGCATCATTGTTGCTTACGTGTTCAGCGGATTGACGCTCAGCGCTGTCAGTTTGCTCGAAATCAAACGCCCGATCTAGCTTTTGGTCCAGTGCGTCTAATCGATCCAGCACACTATCAAGGCGGCTTTGTAACTCACGGTTGATAACACTGGTGTTATAGGCCATTAATATCAATTTTACCGATACCAGAAACACCGCAGCTTCAAGAAGCAAATCATGAGTGAAACCCGTGGTAAAAAGCGCGATGCTAAAAAAATAACCGTAATGAGAATAACAACCTGCGAACCGATATCGTAATGTTGGCGGATATCGGCCACAGATCGACGTGCTTGATGCCAGCGGCTGCGGTGATGCTTGGGAGTTCGCATGGTAAGCGTAAGCCTTTATAGCAGGGTTCTCAAAAACGAATGACCCTATCACCGCGAAAGCCGGGTTCTGACACAAAACAAAACCTTGGCTATTCGTTCTGAATCATCACCGTTAGTGCCCGGCATACTTTGCGCTCGGTCACATCAGCACTCGGTGATACTCACCGCCAATCCACCTGTTGATGTTTCTTTGTACTTTTCCGACATTTCATAACCGGTCTGTTTCATTGCTGAAATACAGGCATCCAACGGCATAATGTGATGCCCGGTACCTTTTTTCGCCAATGAAGCCGCAGCAAATGCCTTAATCGCACCAAACCCGTTACGCTCAATACACGGAACCTGAACCAACCCCTTCACCGGATCACAGGTCATTCCCAAATGGTGCTCAAGCGCGATTTCTGCCGCATTCTCAATCTGCGACGGCGTACCTCCAAGAATCGCACACAAGCCCGCTGCCGCCATTGCCGCAGCAGACCCTACTTCGCCTTGGCAACCCACTTCTGCCCCCGAGATGGAGCTGTTGTGCTTGATAACACCACCAATAGCGGCAGCCGTTAACAAAAAATCTTCGATAGCACGCTCAGATACCTCCTGGTGTGTCACCATGTAATGGAGCACTGATGGAATAACGCCAGCAGCACCATTCGTAGGCGCGGTAACAACGCCATGACCCGCTGCGTTTTCCTCATTAACCGCCATCGCATAAGCACATAGGTAATCATTGAGGGCCATATACCCAGGTTCTTCAGCGATAGCATTCAATAATTGCCCGGCACGCCGCTCAACCTCCAATCCTCCAGGTAAAATACCCTGAGCCTTGAGTCCACGCTCTATACAATTGCGCATCGCACGCCAGATATCACCCAAACACGCTGACACATTCTCTGCGGAGCTATAACTGACCTCGTTGGCTCGCTTCATATCCGCTATCGATAGACCGCTTTCATCCGCCATCTTGAGCATCTCTGACGCATGTATAAATGGGTACGGGCAAGGTTGTTCGTCATGCATTTGGATCGGTGCTTCTACGGCATCGATTTCTTCAAGGGTCGATATAAACCCTCCCCCAATCGAGAAATAAGTTTTGTGGGCAATCACGTGGCCATGACTGTCCAGCAATTGAAAAATCATGCCGTTGGGGTGCTGGGAAAGCGCTGGGCCAAGATCAAATACAAGATTGTCTTGAAGGTCGAATTTGATATCTCTGTGTAACGTATCGCTCACAGGAAGCTTCTTGGTTTTTTCTAATTCTGGTTTTAACGCGGCGATGTCGGTGTCTGCGAGATCTGGCGCCTGATAACCATGTAAACCGAGCAAAATCGCAGTGTCGGTTGCATGCCCATGGCCGGTATATGCAAGCGATCCTTTCAAAGTAACCTGAATCCGGCAGGGCACCGTTGCAGATGCCACTTGGCCGGCATACTCATGTTCAATCTGATGCAAAAAAGCGGCGGCAGCCACCATCGGGCCAATGGTATGAGATGACGATGGGCCAATACCGATTTTGAACAAATCCATAGTGCTGATAAACATGTCGAAGCCTCTCAAAAGCAAGGCTAGTTAGACAAGAGAAAGCGGTTGTTAGTTTACTTGATAGATAATACCAATTTTAAACTCACTCGTTAAACCAATTGACTTTATCTTTCTGCAACTTCTCTATGTGAGAACTATATGAATCTATCTGATTTTTCGACATTCCATTTTGATCTGCTACCAATAGTACCTTCAATGCCTTTTCGAGATGTCTGTCATGAATCAGCTGCTTAATCCAAGCCTTATATGCAAGTAATTTCAAATGTTTGGTACGTTTTTCCGGCGCGCCAAACTCTTCCATTCGGCCGATACATTCAATTGCTGCCTTAGGTTTTTTTTCACCTATATTTTTTTCCGCCCATATACCGTAGACACGTGACGAATACCCATTGAGTAACTTACTAGGAACATTGAATCGCTTCAGATTTTCAATCATTTCTAACGACTTAACAGGGTCCCGATTCACTATTGATATATAATATCCTAGCAGGAAAACATCTTTTCGATTATGCCCTTGACCAATCGCTTCGCGAAGAGCTTTCCAGGCATCATCTTGGCCATCAGAATGATGAAATATTTGTGCCGTACGATAAGGAATGTCCGTCATCTTTATCTTCAAATGCTCTAACTCCTTGAGATTCAATCGCGCCAAATCATAATTTTTCTGCGCAATAGCAAGGTCCATCTTAAGTAATTCAAAGGCAACAGGATCAATACTCCTATCAAGCTTCAGAATTTCAGCAGACGCTCGGTCATAGTCTCCCCGATATATCAAAGCATATGCACGATCAAAAGCAATCTGACCATACTCCTTATCCAATTTATGTGCCGAGTTTAACGATCGCCACACTTGAGAATGATCACGCTCATCCAGATAACCAAAATAAAACTCATTGAAATAAAAAACTAGGGAAAATTCTCTATGCGCCGGTGCGAAATCGGGAGCCTCTCTCAACACTTCTCGCAATATGCGATTCGCTTCAACCAAAGCGATACGATCCCGAGTGAGCTCCACCTTGTTAATAAGTGATCGCGCTTCCAGTACCCTCGCCATAAGGCCAGGCCGGGCCTTGTTATGCTTCTGCTCACCCGGTAACAACTCAGCCGCATTACCAAACGCTGCGAGATAAAAAACAAGCAGCAATCCTTTACGAAGGTGGTACATTACTGAGCGCTCTTATCACTTGAAACACTTTCGGCGGCACTAGGAAGGTCCACAGACAGTACTTTGCCCGTCGCTTTTACCGTGTACCCAGCAAAAGGCGGGTTGGCATCAACAGTAACCATTCCGGCATCTATTGCAGTGATAGTGACCGGGATCTGCCCTTCAGCCGTATTCGCGAACAGTTGCGTCCCTTCCGTCAAATCTTCAACATCTTCGAAAGCGGTAATCGATACCGTTTGAATTGCGGTTACATCAACTTCACCAAAAGCCAGTTCAGGCGGCAATTCGAGTTCAAACTCTTCACCGACAGTTTTTCCCAACAAAGCATCCTCAATACCCTTGAGGATCTGCTGATGACCCACAACAAATGATGCGGGCTCCTCAGCGGAATACATCGCCAATTCTTCGCCCGAATCTGCCGTTAATGTAAGCTCTACACATACACGAGTGTCTTTCTGGATCATCATGGGAGAGTAATAATTCCTCGATATTCTTATTCAATTAATCGCCGTATTTCACCGCGACAATTTAGGCAATGTGAATGTAATCAACGATGAGATGAGGCGAAACTTTTACGCTGCGCATGTTACATCCCACTAATCTCAATGACACGTGCTACATTTTCCGTAGTATTTTGTAAAAAGCCAAGGAAAACAAGCAGCTAGTTTACTGAAAAGGATTTATATCTTGGATGCATTATTACAGCAAGTCAATCAGTACTGCGAGCGCCAGTCCATTGCTTTCTGGGCAGAACCTTTGAATGCCATAAGCAACCTTAGTTTTATCATTGCGGGTGTAATCGCGATCAGGCTAACCCATAAAAATCACCAGGGTCTTACCGCCAATGTATTGGCCTATATGATCTGTGTCATCGGCATCGGCAGCTTTCTTTTCCACACTTACGCGACCCGTTGGGCAGAGCTCGCAGATGTATTNCCCATCTATATATTCCAACTAATCTATACCGGCGCATTTTCACGTTATTGCCTGAAATTCGACTGGCCGAAAACGCTCGCGGTTTACGGCTTATATATCGCTACGACACTAGCAAGCGGCTATTTGCCTTGGTCTCTAAACGGTTCAATTATGTATCTACCGACCATTTTAATGCTGATATTTTTCGCCGTTATGCTCAAGTGGCAAAAAGCCGATCGGGAATTGGAAAACAAAGCATGGTCTTTAGTAGTGTTTTTCTGTTTATCTCTCACTGCCAGAACCGTCGACGCAAGTGCCTGCAACTACCTCCCTAGAGGTACCCATTTCATTTGGCACATTTTGAATGGTCTTATTCTATACATTAGTTGGTCACTGATTTCTAGCTGCCAACCAGCCCATCAAGATGCCAACGATGTTCGGGAGGATTAGAAGTTAAATCGCGCCATTAATAGATGCATAAAAAAACCACTGGTTTATACCAAACCAGTGGTCGGGTTCGAACCAATCTTCCGGTTCGCTGCAGGGTTAATTCTTGATGTGGCGTATTAAGCATCTGATCGAGATGTCGTAGAGGTTACAAAAAATATTTAGCGCCACAGTAAATAGATAGACACCGTTGACCTCGAATAGTTCCGCGCTCAGCAGAACTGTTCACATCAATTTGAACCATCACATGAAACAACAGAGCAAACAATCTACAGAGTCCAGGCTTTCGACGAGCCAAGAATGATACAAGGAGAAATAAGATACATAAAAAAGCCGGACTGGGGAGTCCGGCAAAAAGCAAAACAACTTACGTTGTCTACGAGAGAGATTAAATGAGCATTGAAACGCTTGTGGCGTCTCAATGCTGGGTAGTTTAACAAAATCAGCCATACACGCAAATGATAATCACTTTTATTTAAAGACGGGTTTCAACATTGAAATGCCGCACGCCCCTCATCAAGTAATCGGCTGACCAGTAACAACATTTCCTCGTCTGAAAATCCGACGTTCTGCGATTGAGCTGTATTGCCGTTTAGAGAACTGCAGAGATTAGCTCCCGAAGGTAACACATGAGACTTTCGCGAAAAAAGCGAGAGCACTGCATCTGCGCTTGGGCCATCAGGATACAAAATGGCTTCTAATGTATCGGGGCTCAACATTCCTGCGCATTCAGCAACCGGTAATTGAACAACATTGTGTAATGCCGTCAGAAGCTTCGGGCCGATAAATTGCGGCGGAACCCTCCCAGACTGCTCAAAAAGCAACCGCTCGGCAGTATCACAATAAAAATTAAGAAAGCTATCACCACGGCGAAACACCATAAAAGCGTTATGAACTTTACGATAAGCACGAAAACGTTTTCGGGGTGCCGGCTTAGTTTCAGTAGAAACATCCTCCTGAATCCAAACCTCCCGGCCAACCGCGCAGTGCACGCTCGGATCGGGTGGTAATTCAAACATGTTCGGCTCAAAAATCAGAAAGTCAGCATCCATCCAAACGACTTGATCATATCCTCGCGCCAGAGACTGTTGAATCAATTTTAGGCGCGCTATATCTGTCGCGATCACTCGCTGCTCTTGGGTCTTTTCTAGCACCCAATCATCGACAAGCTCAAACAAGCTGTCGTCGACAAAACGATATTCATAACCGGAGCTATCCGCCCACGTCTGCACAGAGAACATGCAACGACGCAACCAATCGGGCTGCATCGCCGTTTTATGCGACTGAACAATCAAGGTTTTGATAACGGTATCTCACTCTCGTACGCTGCAATAAAAGTATCAGGAATTCGTCATTTTGAAGGGCACGGATTGAAATAAACCCGCCTTAAAATCGCCGTCACTTGAATCTAACCGCTAGATAAGCAAAACAACTGCGACTATCAAAAGGGGAATTGTATGAAACTGGGCTTCCACAGCAAACTGGCGAGTGCGTTTATTTTCGTCGGCATGCTTTCCGGTTGTAACTTCGAAGTTGAAACAACTACTGGCGGTAAAGTCGTCTCTGATCCATCAGGCATCGACTGTCGCACAACGACAGGCACATGTGTTATTGAAAACTACGAAAAACTCGGCGACGGTCAGGATAAGGTGATTGTTACACTAAAGGCCATCCCCGATGACGGCTACACATTGTCACACTGGGAAGGCGATTGTTTCAAAACCCGGCGCCATGAATGCAAAGTACACATGAACGGCGAATTATTCGTTAAAGCCGTATTTGCGCCAGAACAGGCCGCAACGACACCAGCACCGAACAAGACCGTACGCTTTATCGCAATCGGTGATATGGGAGAAGGCAACTATCGTCAATTCCAGGTCGCTGAAGCCTTTCGCAAAGAATGCGATCAACGTGGAGGTTGCGATTTTGCTATTGGCCTCGGCGACAACATCTACGACGACCAGCCAGGTGACGAGTACTCGTCTGCTTTCGACCTCAAGTTCGAAACACCCTATCGCAATGTAAATTTCCCGTTTTACATGTCTTTGGGCAATCATGACAATGACATCTTAATTGACGGCACTGGCGGATCCAATATCGGCGGTGACATTCAAGTCGATTATCACTACCGTGAAAACCGACCGAGTGAAAATTGGAAAATGCCAGCACGCTTCTATCACTTTAAAGCACCATCAGATTCAGCTCCTCTCGTTGACTTTTTTGCACTGGATTCAAATCCGATGAACAGCGCACCGGATATCAATCCAGATTACGAAATCAATCAATACAAAAAAATGCATGGCGAATGGCTAGACCAATCACTGACGTCATCAAAAGCCCCTTGGAAAATTGCTTATACACACCACCCCTACATATCCAATGGAGACCATGGGAATGCCGGTAACTACGATGGGCTGCTTCCACTAGGCCCGTTAACCGCAAGAATTGGTGGAGAAATTTACCGCAAATGGTTCGAGCAACACGTTTGTAATAAAGTCGACATCTTTTTCGCCGGCCATGACCATGATATGCAAATCCTGCATTCGGTGCCTGAGTGTGGGAAAACCTTCTTTGTTATTTCAGGTGCTGCGGCAAAAACGCGTGAGTTGAAAGACGAAGAGCGTAATGTTGCCTATTACCAGCTCGGTAAGGCAACAGGCTTCATCCTTGCAGAAATCAAAGGCAATAACATCGACCTACGTGTTTATACGGTTGACGACAATGGATACCAACTGGATCACGTACAATCGTTTATACGCCGCCAGTAGCCTTATATAGTTTGTGCACCCCCTGAGGATTCTCTCAGGGGGTGTAACGTACCCGAACCTAAAACTCACAAGCAAATATCTGTCCCACTGATTCGTTATTGCCCCGTCCCTGTCGAAACGACTCCAATAAAGTAAACCTTTCAAGAGTAAAGCTCGGTGAATGCGACGAATATGCCAATCGCTACCGAATAAAACTCGCCAAGCTTCATGCCTTAATCGCTAGTGACATCAACTCACTTTCCCAATTAGGCAGGACTGAAAACTAGCACCCGGCAGAGTCTCATCGCCCCGAATATTCAGACAAAAAAAATCCCCACCGAAGTGAGGATTTCAGAACACTATGCTTTCAGCATCAACGCGAAATTAGCGTGTGCCCATCTTACGCAAGTTGCTTGGCGAGTAATACTTGATACCTTTCGGCGTCGCCATCAGATTCGGTTGCGCTGTTTCATTAACTAAACGCGTTGCAACATAAGCACCGGAGTTAAGATCGTGATACATCTGAACACGTGCGACATAACCCTTAATGGCAAAATCATATAACGTATTCAGAATGCCGACCTTCCACAGATCGCCACGACCGTCGTAGCTCTCAATCAAAGCAATCTGCCAGCTATCTTCATCAATATAGAAGCGACGCTTCGCATAGACGTGACGCGCACCTGCTTTAAGGTTTGCTTCCACAATCCAAACACGATGCAGCTCGTAACGCATATAGTCAGGATTTGCATGGCCTGGCATCAGTAGTTGTTTATAGTCTGCTTCCGGCGTATCAAATCGGTAATTGTGATACGGGATTAACTTTTCAGCCTTACCGACTAAGGTCCAGTCATAACGATCCATTGCGCCGTTAAAGCCCAATGCGTCATCGACAGTAACCAGACCACCCGGGCCGTCTGGCGTATCATAACCAACTGTCGGTGCACGGCGAACACGACGTGATCCTGGAATATAAACCCACGCCTGACGAGAGTTCTTCACCTGATCCAATGCTTCATGTACCACGGTCATCTGACCTTTCTGACGCGCTGGCTTGGTAACCGTTACATGTACAAGACCGGCATTGGTGCCAATTTGAGCCTCTGTATCGCCAATTTTATTATTCGGATACGAATACGGAAACTCTGATACAAGTTCCTGACGACGCATCTGACGGTCACCGTTTAGGTAGACTGCAACGTCATCCAATTCACCGACGATGGTCGGATGTGGATGAATCGTACGCGCATTCCACATGGCTTCAGCGCCATTTTTCGGAATTGGAAACGGCGCACCACCTGTATAATTTTGCAAACCATCAACACCGTTTACCAAAACGGTATTCACAGAGTTCCACTCCGTACGACGCTCAGTCAGCTGCGAGAAACGCGCATCACGATGGGATGGGTAAACCGGAATACTGAACGTGTCCGGGTATTTCGCTAATAACGCTTTTTCACCTTCAGTGAGAAGCGCGTCATATTTAGGGGCATTCTGCGCTGTGACTGTATACAGAATTTTATCTTTGGCATAAGGGTTAGGATAAACATCACCACTGCCCATGTAAGGCAAGCCAGCAGGTACGCCCGACATGCTGCCAGTCCATTCAGGGATGGTTCCCGCCGCATTGCCAGCCTTCTCAGCGCCCATAGGCGTCAACTCATTACCGAGCTTTTTCGCTTCCTGTTGCGAGACCGCAGCCTGTGTTACCAGCGGTAAAGCAGCCAAAAGGCTAACCACACTGCCGGCAACGATTGATTTCATGTTCATTGGTAGGACTACCCCATCAAATTATTTTGTCTATAAACGGCTATAAATGCCGTATTTATATCATTTGGTCAGCTCTGGCTGATCTGCTTATAGTTTTTGTTTGTAATGCAGCAGTGACCGTAGGTTATCGAAATCTCTAATTATTTCAAGGGAACCCTTGATTACCGGTTGGATTCATTGAACGAGACAGTGTTCTATAGCCAGAAAAAAGGGGAGCTAAGCTCCCCTTTTGGCATCAGTTACAATTAAGCCATCTTCTTTTTCATCTGCTTGGCTTTCTTCTTCTCTTCACGTGCCAGTACTTTTTCGGGCTTGATCAGGAAGTGTGCAAGAGCGGGTAACAACCAAATCGCACCAACCATGTTCCACAAGAACATAAATGTCAGCAACTTACCCATATCCGCTTGGAATTTGATCGGTGAGAAGATCCAGGTGCCAACACCAATCGCTAACGTGATACCTGTCAGCGCAACGGCTTTACCGGTGGTTTTCAGCGTATTGAAGTAGGCTTCCTGTAATGGCATACCTTCTTTTAGGTACGTTTCGAGTCGGCCATAGATATAGATGCCGTAATCAACACCAATACCCACACCCAAAGCGATAACCGGCAGTGTCGCAACTTTTACACCGATACCCAAATACGCCATCAGTGCCTGACACAGCGCTGAAGTCAGCATTAATGGGACAACGATACAAGCAACCGCAGGAATGGACGAGAAACTTGCATATACCAATAAACACACAACGACATAAACCAAAATCAGCATCTTATCTTGCGCAGCATCAATAACTTCATTGGTTGCAGCTTCGATACCTGCGTTACCTGTCGCCAATAAGAACTCCATATTCTCCATCTTATTGTCAGCAATAAACTGCTCCGCTGCCGCAACCACACCTTCAAGCGTCTCCGCTTTATGATCAGCCAAGAACAAGATCAAAGGTGCATAACTGCAATCGGTGTTTACCAGCGCTTCAGGTACTTGGAAGAACGTACTATTAATCGCTGCTTGATCTCGAGGAATAGTATTCCATTTAAGGCTGCCCTCACTAAACCCGCTAAGCACTTGACGAATGACATACGCAAGAGAAACAGAAGATTGAACGCCGGGTACGTTTTCCATATCCCAAGCAAAGCGATCAATAGCTTCGAGGTTTTCATAGCTAGAGCACTGATCTTTTGGTGTTTTCACCATGATCAGGAAAATATCTGAACTCACGCCATAGTTATTAGAGATATAAGCACTGTCTAGATTGTAACGAGAATCCGGATGCAGTTCAGGCGCCCCTTTATCCAAGTCACCTGTTTTCAAGTCTTGGCCGCCAACAAAGCCAATTCCAAAGCCTACTAGCGCGATACACACAGAAACAACGGCCACCTTAGGATTAGCGAAGTTGGAGAGCTTTTCCCACAACACAGGGTGCTGTTCATTCTTATTGTTAACGTGGCGTAATCCTGACTTGGTGATACCAAAATATGACATCAAAATTGGCAGCAAAATCAGGTTAGTCAGAACAATAACTGCGATACCGACACAAGCGGCAACAGTTAGATCTTTAATAGCCTGAATATCAATAATATACAGCGTCAAAAAGCCGATACCATCTGACAATAAGGCAGTCATACCCGGTACATAAAGAGTACGGAATGCTTTTCGTGCAGCCGTTTCCGATGAATCACCATCCGACTCATTGATGGCAACAGTATTGATAATTTGGATACCGTGGCTAATGCCAATGGCGAAGATCAAGAATGGAACCAACGAAGAGTAGGCGCTCAAGCTCTTACCAAATGTCGCAAGAATACCCAACTGCCATACGACGGCAATAATTGAACATGCTAGCGGGGCAAGCGTGCCGATCATGCAGCGCGAATACCAGAGCAATAACATAAAGGTGATGATAATCGCCAATCCGAAAAACATAGCGATCTGCGGGCCCGCATCCATCAGATCACCAATAAGTTTAGCGACCCCAATAACATGAATTTTTACCTTATCGGATTGATACTTATCACGAATGCTTTGTTCCAGTTCAGCAGAAAACTTCTGGTAATCCAGTGGCTCACCGGTATCAGGGTCTGCATCAAACAAACTCACCGAGACCATGGCTGACTTGAAGTTGTCAGCAACCAAGCTGCCAACACGACCAGAGCGCAGAATATTCTGACGTAATTCATTGATCTTTTCAGGAGATCCGTCATAACCGTTAGGCGCTACCGGACCACCTTCAAAACCTTCTTCAGTTACCGCTGACCAACGTACGTTAGGTGTCCAGATGGATTCCAACGAACGACGGTTAACACCCTGAAGATAGAATGTTTCATCACTGATAGACTTCAGAACTTCAAGATATTCAGGGTCGAAGATATCACCGCTAGTGTTTTCAACGGCAATCTGAATAACCGTCCCCGATGCCCCCACTTGATCGAGATTGGCAACCATATTCTTGATGAAACGATGCTCACCCGGAATCATGTCCAAAAAATTGGTGCTGACAGTCGTCTTAGTGGCTTGATAACCGAAGAAACCGGTTAACAGCACGAATAGCACCAACAAAATCGGGCGATTATTGAAGATCACCCGCTCGTAGATTTTTGCCTCAGCACCGTACTGGTATGAACTGAGATTATTTTGCTCTGACATAAATACCTCTAATTGTTATTTTTCTTCAGACGACGGCTTCAGAGTGTAGGTATGAACACCACCCTGGCCTACCAGAATGAACTCACCGTTACCGGTATAAACAGCGTTTGAAATTGACGCGCGAGAAGGTAGCGTTTCTGTATTGAAATTGTTACCCGCATCCGCACTGAAAGAAATGGTGCCGCCATGGCCGACCAACAAAATGCTGTCATCGTCGACAAACTCGACACCGGATAAAGAAAAGCCCACATCAGGTGTAATATCAGCCCAGTTCAGACCTTTGTCTTTAGAAATAAATGTTTTGCCACGTAATCCGGTTGCGACGATTGTTGACCCCGTGTGGTCGGCTTTAACACCAAAAATCGTACCTTCATAACCGAGATCAATCGAGTACCAAGTCTTGCCGTCATCGGGTGTCACCACCACAAAGCCAGCTTCACCAGCAATCACTACCGTGCCACCATCAATGCCAGTGACCGAATTCAAATGGAATTCCATTTCATTGTCGATCGCACCACTGAGATCTTCCCAGGTATCGCCACCATCAGTGGTATGCAGTAATTGACCAAATGCACCAACAACCCAGCCTTTTTTAGCATTTTCGAACCAGACATCCATCAAAGGCTGCGCCACAGCAGGCTCGTTAACACGCTCCGTTGCAGATTCCAGATCCCAGTCCAGTTCAGACAAGGCATCCTGAATTTCTCGGCGTTTTTCCGGCGAGATGGATGTATCAATTAATTCAGCGTTGAGACGGTTAATCTGGGTTTTAACACTGCGCAGTTTGCGAACATTGGCTTCCGCCTGAGCACCCAGACCATCACGTTGTTTCGTCCAAGTTACCCCACCATCCTCAGTTCGAAGGATGTGTCCATCGTGACCAACGGCCCAACCATGGCGATTATCAGGGAAGCTGACACCATTGATCATTTGGGACATTGGGACATTGGATTGCGTCCAGGTTTTGCCATTATCCGAAGAGATCAGGACATGACCACGCTCTCCGACAGCCACCAAATTATTGCCGGCTTTTTCAACATCAATCAGCAATGATTTATTGGCTTTAGGCATGATAGCGGCACTTTTCGGCTCTTCCGCAAATGCTGGCGCAATGCATAGTGGCACGGCCAGAAACGTACAAGCGAGCCAATGCTTGAGCTGTTTCACACTCTCAAACGAGGTAGACATTGGATTTTCCTCATGAATTTCAGATATAGCTTGGCAGTACTGAATTTTTATACTTATTCGAGTTGGTAAATTCAGACTTAAAAACGGCCTTATTATTGCAAAATTGCTTAGTGGTTCCTAGCACTGATTACAGCTTATTCATTGCTAAACCTAGAGCACCGCAGCATTTACAGTTCGTCTAATCTATCCAACCATTAGGTATAAGTTTTCAACATCGCCCGGATTAAATTCCGGACAAAATTTGAAGCAAAAAAAAGGCAAGAGTTCATCTTGCCTTTTAGGTTACCGCACTCAACGGTAGATCGAATCAGACTACTGGGGAAGGAACGTAATCACACGACGAACAGTGATTTTCGCAACTTCCTCGGCTCCGAAGTTGATCAAGCGGAAGCGACGTGCCAGTTTATCTTCAAGTGCTTTATTACCTAGCTCAGAGTCAACCACCTTAGCGCTGGAGACTTTACCACTCGGTTCAATAACAAACTCAAAGGTTACACGGCCTTCCAGCGTCGGATCTTTACGTAGTTCACGATTATAAATCGAGTACAACGCGCCTTTGTTGCGATCCAGCACCTTACGAATGCTTTCTTCACTACGCTGGCCAGATTTGCTCGCGGCCTCTTCAACTGCCGCAGCTTCAGCAGATGCTGAGGCGACTTCTGTTCCACCCAGAGCCACTGTATCCACTTGACTCGCAGCACGTGACGCCATATCGCCCAATCCTGAGGCTACAGGTACCGCCGCGCTCTTAATACCGCCGCTGGTTGTCGTTGCCGAACCACCTGCAAGCATATTACGCGTTACCTTGGTTTCTTTACTGCCACCTTTAACCAGCTCTTTACTGCCAGAGGTTTTAAAGGTGTCACGCAAACCATTCAATGAATCCAGCGCCTTTAACTTCTCCTCTGCCTTTTTACGTGCTGCCTTTTCCTTGTCCGTTTTGGGCTTGGGTTTAGGCTTCGGTTTTGGCTTCGGCTCAGCCTTAGGTTTTGGCTTAGGCTTTGGCTTCGGTTCTGGCTTCTTTTCAGGTTTTGGCTTCGGCTCAGGTTTTGGCTTCGGCTTAGGTTTTGGTTTCGGTGGCGGCGGTTTTATCTCTTTTTTCTTTTTGATAATAACCTTGGCCAATTGAGGTGGAAGCTTTTCTGCTTCCTTCCGGGAGATTTCCGGTTTTGGCATATTTTCCAGGACCAGCATGATCGCCAACATGATCGCAACAAAAAGAGATGCGATAATACGGAAACGATTGTCTTCACGCTTGGATGAAGTCCAGGGTAACGCCATATCGATTGATTGATACAAAACACCCAAAATTAACCCTCCCCAGCCGCTGGCACAGAAGATTTCTGCGCTTTCTTGGATACTGCGAGAGAAATGTCCCGGAACTCAGCCTGGGCACAGGTCGCCATTATTTTCTTCAAAATGTCATAAGGGATATTCTTATCACCTTGAATCGTAATTTTACGGCCGAACTGCTTTTCTTCCTCGGTCATCTCAGGGCGACGACTTGCCTGATATTTCAACTCCTCATCAAGAGATGGAATAACACCATCCTTGCTGCCCGTAACCGCGGATGTATCCGCAATCTTGCGCCCGGCAACAACCAAGCTGCTGTCACTCACCTGAATTAACAGAGTTTCCTTGGGTTTCTGATCCGCAATTGACTTAGGCATGGTGATATCTTTCGTATCTTCCAATACCTGAACTTCGGACGAATTTACCATCAGGAAGAAAACCAAAATGGTAAAAATATCCATCAACGACGTCAGATTCAGCTTCGATTGCTTGTTCATCCGCCCGTGGTGGCGCGCCATGCGTTTTGCTCGTGCTGACTGCTTCATGGCTGACCTCCTTTTTCTGGCGTATTAGCAAGCTCAGGAGCATCACCCAGAGATATTTCCGGAAACAGTTCCGCGTTAACGACACTAGCAACCGATACGGTCTGGTATGAACGCACAGTATCCATAGAGGATACCAATGCCTGATAGCTGGTATCTTTCTGAGAAAGAATCAGAATGTCTTTTTTATCTTGCAGTTTTTCGCTTTGCAAAAAACGTGATTTTATTTCCTGAAGCCTTTTGGACAGGCCTTCGTAATCGTATTTGCCATCAACATTGTCAAACTTACCGACATTAATACCGGCCGGAAAATTGAGTAGCATATAGTCATCACGAATAATCAATTCCATCTGCTGGTTTTCTTCTTTAGGGTTATCAATCGCTTGATTGGAAGCTGCTGGCAACTTGATATCCAGCACAACCGTTTGCGAAAAAACCATGTTTAATAGAAGAACCGGAACCAGGACGATCATGAGGTTCATGAACGACGTAATGTCCAAATCTGCTTCTTCTTTTGCTTTTTTTATGCGACGCATACAAAAATGCCTTCGAAGTTAGTGAATGATTCGGATTTAGCCTTTAACGTTGTTCAGGAATTTAACCCCAGCCATTTCTAGGCTGTCGACGATCTCTGTAGTTTTTGTTTGCAACAATGCGTGGCATAGCAGCAATGGAATCGCTGCGATCAGACCGAAAGCGGTTGTGTTCATCGCAACCGAGATAGATGCCGACAGCAGTGATGCTTTATCAGAAGGATCTGCGTTTGCAACCGCGGTAAATGCCGCGATCAAACCCATGATGGTACCCAACAGACCTAACAGTGTTGCGATGTTCGCCAGCGTTGCCAGGTAAGCAGTGCGCTTCTCGAGACGTGGCAATGCTTCCATAACACCCTCTTCCATTGCATAAGCAATTTCGTCACGGTCATGAGAGGTTTGCAGGCGTCCAGCACCAGCACCAATAATACGTGCGATTGGCGCTTCAGATGAATCTGCCATTTTGATCAGCGATTCAAATTGTCCTTTTTTAATAAACGGAAGCATCACATCGAATGCTTTCAGGTTTTGCGATTTGGCACGTGCAAGAAATACCCAGCGTTCAACGGCGATCGCCAGACCGAGTGCAAGCACAAGGCCAATCGGATACATGAATGGACCACCTTCTTGGATAAAAGAAACAATAGAACCCATAGTCGCTACCTTAGAATTGTTTTAAAAATGATTGATTTGAAACGAAATTCACAGTCGGCGTGAACAGTTGATTATCATTACCTTGCCTAGTCGACGTATCACGAACACGCTTTTCTCATCAAAAACCGGCTCAATCACGTCAATAGCTAGCTCCGTGAAGACCAACCAGTAAGCAGATCAACAACAAAGACAGATTATAGGGAAGAAGTTAAAATCGCTGTTACATGCCTTTTTATTATTATTCTTTTTTGTGATGCTAATTTCCGATTCAATCGTGAATCGTTTTTCGTTTAATTTACAAATGCCTTCTTACAAGCGTATGCCGCCCATTCTAACGTCTGGCGCGGCATTTGCGAAGCCACGAAGCATGCATTCGTAATAACAAATTATTTGTTTTGCAGTGTTTTTCTCGCAGACAAGATATAAAGACGCTCACGATTAAACGAATCTCTATCTAACGTTTGAAATACATCCAGGCTATCGCCAACGCCTTCTACATCTTCGCCGATATAGCTCGGGTCCTCAGGTTCCTGCCAAGGAACGATACTGAGTACCTTTGGCTCTTCTTGAGAGCCCGTTACTGTCGACTCAATAATCAGCACATCCTGAGCCGCCGCATTGGCCGCAACCAGTGTCAATAAAAGCAGTGTCGAGATTTTTTTCATAGGTTGCATTCCCGATCAATTACTGTACAGACGTATCTGTTGGTGGTACTTCAGCCTCAGCTGCCTGATGAATAGCCTCATCCTCGCTTTTAGCTGGCTGCGGTGTTTCTGACGATTGCGGAGAATCGCCTGTTGCAGCCGACGCCTCCTTCTGAGCTGCGACTTCTGCGGCAGCGGCCGCCTCAGCTGCCTGCTGTGCCTCGAGCTCTGCCTGCTCACGTTTACGTGCAGCGGCAACACGGCGCTCAATATCAACTGTCCAGCCAGTCACCTGCTTGCTTGGTTCGGCTTGCAACATATTGTATTGCTTATAATAACCGAGTGCTTTTTCAGGCTGTCCCATATACATATCGTACAAGATACCTAGATTACGATACGCAGGCGCATAGCCGCCCCAAATAGACAGCGCTTCTTTGTATTGAATTTCTGCATTCTCAAAGTCGCCTTGCTCTCTGTAGATCAACGCCAGAAGATTGCGGGCATACATATTGTACTGATTACGTTCGACAGCAAGCTGGGCGGCCTTTTGCGCACCTTCCAAGTCTTTCTGATCTTTTTTCAACTGGGCGAGATTATACGCTGGCCCGGAAAAGCGCGGCAGTGATTCAACCAGAGATTCAAGCGCCTCTTGTGCCTTTTCAGTTTCACCAGCCTCAATCAAAGCTAAAGCGCTAGCCATTGCTTGCTTATCAATATCACTAACGTAAGGGGCGTTAGCAAGATACGGATTAGGGCCAAATGACTCCGCCGTGAATTGGCTCGACATTATGGTATCCGGACTAAATACCTGCTGCCCCGGCAAAGATCCAGCACCATTCTGAACTCCAGAATCTGCTGTTTCCGGACGCAGTTCTGACTCACTCTTACGCGGAGCTCCAGAACATGCAGCGAGAATAACTACAACACTTGCAACCAGCGCCAAGCGCGGGCGAGTATCAGTAAACCACTTCACGATAACCTCCCGTCACTTCAGGTTTGTTGTATCGCGCCGGCATGATTTCACCTAACGCTTTCATACTTTCACCAACCCACTCGTCATAGTTGCCATTCCAGCTACGCTCTACGTTTGCTTCATGAATAGCGACAGACTGATCTTCAAGCGGATAAGCTTGCTCTTCAAGGATGTATTCGTATTGCTCAAGTTCCAACTCATCCCAACCCGCTGGGCGCTCCGAATCCATAACATCTTTCGCCATACGCTTATAAATTTGCGCAACTTGGTATGTCGCTAGCGTGGTGAATTCTTGAATATTGTAATCACTAACCCACTGATAACGCTTCAAAGCCGCTTCCATCGCTTTTTGTTTTTTCGGTAACGACTTGTCCAATGGCTGTTTCAACGAAATCTTCTCAAATGCCTTGCGGTAATCATCAGCAAAAACGTTTCTTGAATATGCCGCCAAGTATTTAGAACGTGGTGTGCGTTTGTCACCCGCGCGCTTGTCCTCAATAATAATTTTTTCTAGCCAGTAGCGACGACGATTATCATCCTTACGCTTGGCGTACATTTCACTCAAACGGAAACGGTTTTCCATCGCCAAATCAAACGGCTCCGGATAGCTATGAGCGTATGAACGATAGGCATCTAATGCTAGATCGTCCTTATCTGCACGCTCATAGTATTCAGCAGATAGATACAATGCCTGACGACGCTTGTCAGGATCTTTCTCATCCCGGAAAACACGCTTCAATTCAGCAGCTGCAAGATCAAGTCTGTCCTGACCTTCATAAATAGCGATCAACTTACCAGTGATGTCCAAATCCGTTTTTCGTTTGTCATATCGCGAACGGTAATCCGTCAAGACTGACAAAGCACGATCCCATTCTTCTGCCTGCAAGAGATAGGTTGCAGCATCATAATCGGCCGCTTTGCGATATTTGGAATTCGGTGCAAATTCGCCGACTCGTAAGAACTGCTCAACAGCCTCTAGCTTCTTATCGCTATCAGCCAATGCCTCACCTTGTTTATAGATACTCGCGGTCGTCCGATCGAAGACTTGAGCGTAACGCCGGTCTTTGCGGCCTAGCAATGCCAGCGACTGACGATAGTAGTTTTCTGCATCTGCGTATTTTCCTAATTCAAAGCTCGAGTGCCCCATAACCAGAGATATAGTTAGCTTCTCTTTAGGCGTTCCTTCCGGCTTTAACGTCAGGAATATCTCAGACTGCTTAATTGCGTCCTCATAAAGTTTCTCTTGATAGAGAGTATCAATGGTATCGAGCAACACGGCGCGACCATATTGGCTGAAAGCAAAGTTTTCGCCAAACGCGATCTGGGCGTTCAGTTTTTGTTTACGAATCGCCAACTTCACATCTTTATCTTTCTCCCGCTGCATCAACTTCCGATAACCGATAATCGCGGCATAAGCAGCTTCTTCGGAATAATCGTTAAGCGCAAAGTCATAGGCAGTACGTTCATAGCCTTTTACAGCATTCGCTAAATCACCCTGTTCAGCGTAAGCCTCAGCCTGCATAAACGATTTCTCTGCAGCATGCATGTCGTCGGGAAACGACACAATAAAGGCATCGTAATAGCCAATGGCTTTGGCATACTTCTGCTGCATATCGTCTTTTTTAGCTTTTGGCGCTGATTTATACNAAGCAACAGCTTTTCGTGCCTTTTGCGCACGTGCGTGATAATAGCGGCTTAGCTCATCTAAATAGGCGTATAGGTAATCATCCAGAAACGCTCGCGTCTCGTCAGATGCCGAAAAATAGTATCCGGATTGGGTGTTGTAGTTTTCAACAAACAGCTCTTTCTCAGCAAACATTTGCTTGTAAAAGCGCGCTTTTTGCATGGTTTCAAGAATGCGTACAGAAAAACGCGGAGCATCTTGTGAACGCGGGTCTTTTGCAAGAAATGCTCGATAGGTATCTATCGCATCCTGATAACGCTCTTGATCGACATACAGTTCGCCCAACTCTTCATAAAGCACATCTTCATAGGCACGCGGGCCAACTTTCGCGATCAATGCTTCTAATGACTGCGCACCGTCGATATAACCGAGAATAACGGCACTAATACGAATGCTATCTTCTGCCAATGTTCGCTTGGATTTCTCAGTTGCCTCGAGGTCACCCGACGGTGGGACGATACGATCAAGCACCTGAACAAAATTGACTAATGCCTCGTCATATTTGCTCAGCTTAAATTGACTCCAACCTTGCATGTAGATGGCATTTTCGTAGAACGGAGTATTCTGCCCTTTCTCCAATACCGCGGCATACGCCAGCTCAGCACCACGATATTTATTCAAGGAATAGAGATAATCCCCGCGTCGGAATTGTGACTCCACAACAAACCGCGACTGGGGATATTCAGTTACCAGTTTAGTTAACGCGTCAAGGCCACCTTTGCTGTCGCCATTTAAATCATGTGCCTTAGCCAGCTGATAATAGATCAGGTCATTTTCTGGGTGCCCTGGAAAACGATTTAGCACAGCCTCATAGGCCGCAATCGCAACACTATAATCCGGCATATACAACTGAGCATCGGGATCTTCAGACACTGCTTGCTCGGACCTTGCAACCAGTTGATCCTGCAATAGCAATTCAAGATCTGCAACACGCGCCATAATCTGACGGGTCGTATCTTTGGAGTCCACATGACTCAATAGTGATTTATATGTCGCAATCTGATCATCAGTAGAAACGCGCACAATATTTGTTGTCGGCGATACCTCAATAGGCACCAAAGTACCTAATGGCATCGACTTATCTATATCTTCTGGCTGAGATGCACAGGCTGCGAGCAGAGTTGCCGCCGCCAGCGCTGTCAGTGAACGCATCAATCCCATAGTCGACGACCTCCGCGCTGATAGAACTCTTCGCCGAGTCGAGCTGCTGCGATACGAGCTTGGTTCTGGAACACTGACAACTGCTCTCGTTGTTGACGCAACGATTCCTTGGTTTTCGCCATCAGCAGATCAACTGCATGAGTCTCTGTAAGGGATAGTTGTGCTTTCGTCGCTTCTAATTGTGTACGCATTTGCGCTATCTGGCTATCCACTTCGATTGAGTGCTGAATATTACCTTTGAGCTTCAGGTATTTCTGATAACGAGTACTCATTCGATGATATGCTTCGCTCAATTGAATAAGGGATAGTTGATCTTCAGCGATCAACTGGCCTTCTTCCTGTAATTCTCCAACCAACACACCTTTCATACGCGCTTTTTGTGTATTAGACAGAGAAGATTTGAGTTTTTGGTAGCTAGCGAAATCTGACGCCAACGGATTATCTGATGGTAGCCTAGAAATTGCCTCAACCAAGACAGCATCTGAAATCGACACTAGCCCGTCTCTTGCCTGCTCAAGACGCGCTTTAACGCGCTTTTCATGACTCGTTAGCGCGGCTTCGATATTACCTCGCTGTTCCTGCTCGACACGGCGTGCCTCTTCAAGAACCAGCAAGGTATACTCCATTTGTTCGACATGATGACGTGTTTCATCGATCTTTGCGATTGTGTCAAACGCATCTTGGAATGAAGCTCGAGCAAATGCATAAACCAATAACGGATCTAACGGGTCAACTTCTTCGCTATCTTTAGATCGAGCATACTCAAGTGCGTGTTCAAGTAACATTTCGCCATCAAGATCTGCATTAATTCGGTCAACCTGCCCAATAACCTCATCATACTCTTCAATCGCAGACACATACGCAGCGTAAGCTTCAGAAAACGCATTTTGCTTCTCAAGCGCGAACGGGATCGCAATAAACCCTTCATATACGGAAATAGACTTAAACGGCAAACGAACCAGCTGTCGCCAAGATTCCAGTGCAAGCCCTGGATTGTTGTTTTTGTAGGCAGCCCAACCATAGCCGAGTAACGCAAGGTCAATCCACTCGGTAGAGACTTTCAACTCAGCAAAGGTATTTACGGCGTAGTCATAGCGGAAGGCAGAATAGAAACTGTATGCAAGACTTAAACGGATGTGGCTCGCTAATGAGCGCCCCTCGTCTGATTGATCGGTATATTCTAGCGCCTTAGTAAAGTACCCCTGAGCGGCAGCGTAATCTTCAAGATACTGAGCACCAACAGCAATATTGTTGTAGATATAAGCCAGCCAAAGGCTATTTCCCTCAGCTGCTAACGCTATATTCTCAGCAGCAACCAACAAACCATTACTTAGACTGTGTTGATCCAACATACAGGTGACGCGCTGCAAACGTTCTCGGTGATCCATATCCATGGTCAGTTCTTTCAACTCTTCCAGTGCATCTAGTGCACCTTCACAGTCTCCGTTCTGACGTCTCAATTCGGATACATCGAGCCACAATTGATTATTTAGATCGACCGGCATATCACCAGCCAAGTGCGAATGCAGGGCCGTTTGAAGTTGTTCCATCCGAACAAGTTCACGATGGTTTTCATTGGCGCTTTGGGCAAGCACGCTATTATCAATCGCCAGCTCTAACAACGCATCACGACGATGCCCTCGCAGATATTCGTAGACCGCAACTTGCTGATTGAAGGTCGTGTCATAGTTCGGGCGCACTATGGTTACATTCTCTGCTGGTGCCTCTGCGGCGGCCAACGACGGAGTAACCAAACACGTCACCAGTGCAACTATGTAAGGCTTAACCTTAAACATTTAGCGCTTTTCACCCCAATCTTTAACGGTGAAAGAAGGCATCAGGGAATCTTCTGTGCTGCCTACTGCCAGCTCTACAGAATGACCTGAAAGCGTTTTTTCAAAATTAAACGTAACGTTTTGACTGTACTTATTACCCTTGGCGTCTGTGCCTTTGAATTCAGCATCAACAGAATGAACACCCAAAGATACATTGCCCTCCCAGAAACGCTGAATGCCACCCAATCGCAAAGCTGCCAAATCTGAATCAGAATAAATATGGTACGACTTCTCCACCCCATCAATCTTAACCATCATCGAACGCAAACGAAATGTTGAGTCTGGCGTCATTGATAGATATACCTGAACGCGTGTCAGCGGTGGAAAAAGTAATTCTTGCTCTAAAAGCGCGATATTTCGCGAAAGGTCGTCAACCTGAGCACTCAGCACATTGACCTGCTCATCCAGCTCACTCTGGGAAGCTTCCTGTGCATGCAGTGTCGAGGCAACAAACGTCAAAACAACCAATTTAACGAAATTGCCAAACAACCGGGTTAAATGAATCATCACTGACCTTCTCAAATTCTTTAAATGGGATTAACTACCGAATGCAGACGGCAAAGAAGACCTTTCAGTCGATTGAACCAGGAAAATCCTGAAAGACGAAATCATGTAGCGAGGTAAACGCGGACACGTAATAAAGGACATGGGTCACATTTCTTTATAAAACATTATTATTATGAGCAAGCACGATTCTACATGAGAGCCCATCAAACACAAACACTATATTGCCAGCGTCAGACTTCAGAACGCGAACGGCAAACAAACATAACCTATTGCCTGTATTACAAATTCACCGGGCGATACGCACAGACAAACGGCGACAAACAGGCCGCGCCTCAGTCAAAGCAAGATGCACGCCAGCTCGGGATTATTTATAACAAAAAAGAATTACAAATGTTAGACAACAGCGATAAATTTCACTGTTAATTTGAAAACCTTATCGAACACTTACATATAAGCCATGGAATCTCGGCATAAAAAACAGCATGTCAAAATTACACCGCCCCCTCCTGAGAACTAACACTTCCACGCCAGCGCACCCACAAAACGCCAAAAACAAGGGATAACGCAACCGCCACACCTAAAAGTACAAGGTTTGACAACATTCCAGACCAATTACGAGCAACCAATTCAACCGCGACTGCAGCAATCACCGGCGCGTACCGAACGGTCTCTCCATGCAAAAAATCAACACTCACTGGCATCAACACAACCGCAACCATGGGAAATCGCAAAAACATTTTCACCCAAACATTACGCAAATCTGCCGTCAGTACAAACCAGGCGACAAAAAATAGACCAGAAGTGACCAAATACGTCAGCCACCCATTTACATACAACTGATCAGACACTTTACTCTCCATCCCACCTTTGCAGAAAATCACTCACCGCACGCACGGCCAACCAACTACTCAACCCAGTGAATAATATACTCTTCGAGATCATCTTCGTGGATGAAGGCCTCGTTGTAGACCTTATCCTTGACCGACTCCCCACTTTCATGAACAGATTCACGACTGCCGCTCACCAAATGATGCCAATCCGGCAAGTCTTTTCCCTCCGCCACCAAACGATAGGCACATGTTGAGGGCAACCAGAAAAAATCAGCAACCATTTCCGGCTTCAACCAAACGCAATGAGGCACTAACTCATTACGGCGCTGATACTCGGTACATTGGCAATTTTGCTCATCCATGTAACGGCAAACGACATTCGTATAAGCAACCTCATCAGACTCTTCATCCTGCAGCTTCACCAAGCAACACTTAGCACAGCCATCACATAAAGATTCCCACTGGCTTTTGCTCATCGCATCTAGTGCGACAGTTTTCCAGAATGGTTGTTGATCAGACATATATCATCCTGAGCTTTAGCTTTATGCGAGCTTGTTCAGTTTCGAATTTTTCTGCGCAATATCAGCCATATCATCATCTTCGACTAACGGCATCTGCAAATAGAAACCCTTCTCCTCAATAGCATCCATAACTGCCTGCCCCGTTACACGCGCAACGCTCTTTTCCGGCACAACAAGAAACTTCATCACCAATTCCGGCTGCCCAAGCAGCGAAATTAACGCATCAGGAACCTTCGACAACTCATCAGATGTTTTTACATAGAGATACATCCCTTCACGGGATGCACTGCGATACACACTACAAAGCAGTTTACTGTTCATGTCTTTCTTCATTCAAAATTAGATGCCACGCAGAAAACGCTTGGCAATGATACTTACAACAACGCCCAAGCCATCACGAAAGCTCAGAAATTACCGCATCCAGAGCCTCAAGATAAACACCTCGCCGCCAACCACTCACCTGTTCAGGCAACGACGATTTGCTCTTCACAGCCCAGTACGTAGCTTCGGTATATGGTTTTTTCATCAGCAACTGCTCAGCAATACCCATACGCTGCGCATAATCCACCAAGGTCGACTTAATCAAGTTCAGTATTCGGTCAGCTTTTACCGGCTTTGGCAGACGCTCTTCTTGCAGATACTCAACACTGAGCAACGCTATTAAATCATCGGCACAACTACGCGCAGTTTGCTCAGGCAAACCTTCGATATCAAATAATTGAGATTTCGACCAATTGCCATGCTTTGCCAACTGCATCAACGCATCATTTGAGGCAATGCGGTTACGCGGCAAATCTTTTGCACGCATGGATCTCTCGCGCCAAACCGACAACGCTCTGACTCGCGCCAATTGATAACCATTCAGTTTCCAAGCCATTTTGAGTCGATTGATGGCATTACCAAATTCCCTATCCTGCAGATTATCAACAACCTGCTGATACTCCCCAGCAACGATATTCTGCAAACCACCATCATCTATTTTTGATTTGAGAAATGTATAAATCTCTAATAGATGATCCACATCATCAGCAGCATACGTCAATTGCTCAGGGCTTAGCGGGCGCTGCATCCAATCTGAACGGCTATGGGTTTTCGGTAAATCCAAATCCAGCACCGACTTCACCAATCGTTGATACCCCATGCTGAAATCCATACCACAGCAGGCTGCCGCAACTTGCGTATCGAACACATTGACAGGAAACACACCCATCAGATGATAAAAGAGTTCGATATCCTCATCACAGGCATGCAAAACTTTCACAACATCAGGATTCACCAATAGCTGCTTAAACGGTGCCCACTCATCGATCCCAAGCGGATCAACCAAATAAACTTGGCTTTGATCAGCAATTTGAATCAATCCTGGTTTAGGAAAAAACGTTCGAACACGGATAAACTCAGTATCCAGTGCAAGAGCAGGCGACTTCTCCAGCGACTGACATAGTGCCAATAAGTCGCTGTTGGTATCAATCATTGGGGGCGTCAAAAGAACATCCAGACTCGTATGATTTAAAGGAGCTCTATTGAGCTAGAGAGATTTACGACTATTCAAAGCATGAGCCAACGTACCGCCATCGACATACTCCAGCTCACCACCAATCGGCACACCGTGAGCAATGCGACTAACACCCACATTGAAACGCTCCAACTTTTCCGAAATAAAACGCGCCGTCGCCTCTCCTTCCACCGTAGGGTTTGTCGCTAAGATGACTTCTGAAACTCCAGACTCAACCAAACGCTCAAGCTTATCAATGCCCAGCTGCGACGGCCCAATACCATCAATCGGCGAAAGATGTCCCATCAATACAAAATAGCGACCCTGATATACACCAGACTGCTCGACTGCCAGCACATCGGAAGGCCCTTCGACCACACAAATTTGATCGTCAGAGCGACGAAGGTCAGCACAAATACGACACAAATCATCTTCGGTAAAATTTTGACAGCACTGACACTGACCTACTTTAGTCATCGCCTGCTGCAGGCTTGCTGCCAGAGCAATACCAGCTTCACGCTCACGCTCTAGCAAATGCATTGCCATACGCTGCGCGGATTTACGACCAACGCCCGGCAGACATTGCAGGTGATCAATCAATTGCTGAATAGAGGGGCTAAACACGTTGTGATAAATCCTGCGTTAAAACGGCATTTTAAACCCAGGCGGCATTTGCATACCCGAGGTAAGGCCGGACATCATTTCCTGATTATTTTGCTCAACTTTGCGCGCAGCATCATTCATTGCAGCCGCAATCAGATCTTCAAGTATTTCCTTATCTTCCGTCAACAAGCTCGGATCGATAGACACGGACTTTACGTCATGACGTCCGTTCATAACCACCTTAACCAAGCCTGCACCGGATTCAGCATGCACATCTTTTTCGGCAGCTTCACGCTGCGCTTGCGCCAGCTTTTCTTGCATTTCCTGGGCTTGCTTCATCATGTCGCCAAGACCTTTCATTTATTTCTCCAAAGCTCCACGTCTTGTCATCGTTTTTACTACGCCAGCTCAGCGGATACTTCCGCAACACTTGCAACATCCAGCTGACCTTCAAAACTCTCAATTATGTCTTTAAAACCTGCATCTGCATGCAAATTATCCAATGCACGCTGATGGGACTCACGCCGCAAATTTTCAAGATGCATTGACGGTGTTACCGCCTGACTCTGGGCCAGCTCAATAGTGACACTAACCTGCAGTCCGCAATAACGACCTATCGCATCTGCAATCTGCTCAGGATGGCGCGCATTATAAAGCTGCGCTTTATCCTGATCGAGCGTAAATCGAATCTGATTACCGCTCACGGTATCCAACACACACTCCAATGCAATGGAACGCAACAAGCCTGTAAAACCAATATCTGTAAACTGCTCAACCCATTCGGTGTTAGATGCAGGAAGGGGGCGTTTTACAGCTACATCAAGCTCAACCTCTATCGGCTCAGCCACATTCGCTACTGCCGAAATCTCAGCAGCATCAGCACTGCCTTCATTCGAGCCATCTGCCGGATCGATATCCATTGAGGAATCAACAACCACTTCATTGCTCAAAACCTCGTCACGCAACGCACTAACTGTTTGAGTCTCTCGATTCGATGCCAGGTCATTATTGCCGACAGCAATCACCTCATCGGCGGAATGCTCCACAAGAGGAGACGCATTCTCGACTTCGAACTCGGCAGCAGCTTCAGAGGGAATTTCAGGCTCTGTATTACTAAGCGCAGTATGTGCCGCCTCGACATCCACACTCGCGCCAGCAGAAACTACCCCTTCCGCCTCGCCAGCATCCCGAGCAACCCCACCACCAACAACAGAATCCGCAGACTCAACAACTTCAGCTATCGGAGCCTGCGATTCGGAAACATCCGATAAATCCTGCGCAGTATTTGCCGCCGTTATTGCACCGGGGGGAACTTCAACCGATGCCGACGGTTCAGGCTTTTTTACTGAAACATTTTCCGGTATAGGAGCTGATTGTGCTGATGATTCCCCAGCAGCTGGCGCAGAGGAATCAATCGCCTCGGATGCTTTTGACTCAACAATTGCCAGTTTAACCGGCGGCTCCTTGATACCTTTAGGGCGAAAAGTGAGCATCCGTAACAGCGCCATCTCGAAACCCGAACGCAAATCCGGCGCCAATGGTAAATCTCGCTTGCCCAGCAAACCCATTTGATAAAACAACTGCAACTCTTCTGCCGCAACGTGCTGTGCCAACGACTCAACTTGCGCTTTATCACCCTGACTATTATCCAAGGCATCTGGCACCGTTTGCGCAATCGTCATCCTGTGCAAAACCATCAGCAGCTCATCCATGGCGGCCGCATAGTCTGGCGACAACTCACTAAAAGTCTCGACTTCTTTCAATAATCTGGCGGCATCATGTTCAACCAGTGCCTGCGCAAGATGCATCACCGTTTGTTGATCGATGCTGCCAAGCATATTTCGAACTGATTCATAACCAACTGCACCAAAACCATACGCAATGGCCTGATCAGTTAAACTCAATGCATCACGCATACTGCCATGCGCGGCACGCGCCAATGACCACAGCGCAGGCTCTTCGTATGTAACCGACTCTTGCGTCAATACATTGCTCAGATGCCCAACAATAGGCTCGGGCATCATATTTTTAAGATTAAACTGCAAACAACGTGACAAGATAGTCGCAGGTAATTTCTGCGGGTCAGTTGTCGCCAGCAAAAATTTCACATGCTCAGGGGGTTCTTCCAGAGTTTTCAGCAACGCATTAAAACTATGCGTAGACAACATATGCACCTCATCGATGAGGTACACTTTAAAACGTCCTTTTGTCGGCGCATATTGAACGTTTTCAAGCAACTCGCGGGTATCTTCAACCTTCGTGCGAGATGCCGCATCGACCTCAATCAGATCAACAAAACGCCCTTCGGCGATTTCCTGGCAAGCACCGCACTGGCCGCACGGCTCCGACGTGACGCCCACCTCACAATTAAGGCACTTCGCCAATATACGAGCGATTGTCGTCTTACCAACACCACGGGTGCCAGTAAATAAATAGGCATGATGCAGACGCCCATTATCCAGCGCATTAATCAACGCTTGGAGTACGTGCTCCTGCCCAACCATTTCTCGGAAAAAACGCGGCCGCCATTTTCGGGCCAAGACCTGATAACTCATTGATCGTCGTCCTTTTGTATCAAGGCATTATACACAAAGATACCGCAGCCGATGCGATAAGGCAGAATTTTTGACACGGATACGCGCAGTAACAAAACAAACAGTAGTGGAAGTTCGAAATTTAAGATCAACAATCGATGAGAGATATTCAGAAGAGCTTGGGTGGCGACTCTGCCCAGCCACATCCCGGCACACGAGTCCGTAGCTACCGTTGCTCCCTTCCGGGCCTGGCGGGATTAACTACGTATCGTTGCGAGAGGACCAGACAGAGCCACCATTGCAAGGCCGCGAATTATGTATTAACCCAGCATACCATGCAAGAGAAAAACCGAAAAAAGTTCCATTAAGCCGTTGATTGTTTAACTAATAATCAATTGAAACTCACACAGCGAAAAACAACCCAATGGTGTAGCATATTCGAAATCTAACATACACCCAATGGAGGCTCAAATGACTGACCAACTGACACTTGGCAACAACCCTGAAATTGAAGCGGCAGTATTCAGGCGGCTAATCGACCATCTAGACGCCCACAAAGAAGTACAAAACATTGAACTGATGATTCTGGCGGATTTCTGCCGGAACTGTCTATCCAAGTGGTACAAGGCAGCAGCTGAAGAACAAGGATTAGAAGTCTCCGATGAAGATGCTCGCGAACTTATCTATAAAATGCCTTATTCAGAATGGAAGGCGCACTTCCAGAAGCCAGCGAGCGCTGAGCAAATGGCTGCATTTGAAGCCAAGAAACAAAAATAACTGCCAACAGAAGGCATCAATCAACGCTTCAATGTTACGCACCGCTATTAATTGAGCGTGTTGGCGACACCAGTAGGTCTCAGACTAAATATGATGCTGCAAAATCGCTAACCGCCTTTTCTAATAGGCTGATTTTCACGCCGCTGTAGACCTACACAGCGATTTTCAGCCTTACCAAAATTCACAGCCCCTACCTAATTTGCGCAGTAATTCGAGCGCACTGATATTGATTCGGAACAAGCATTGCACAAAATCCAAAATGGCCTGTTGACAAGAATAGGATTCAATTATTTAATTGATAATAATTCTCATTTACATAAAAGGCTTCAACATGTCTTATCTTTGCGAAAAACACCGCCAAGAACTCCAAAACAACCCAGAAAAAGCGCAACAGCTATACCAGCACTGGTTTGACACAGCCCAAACCGCCGCATCCCAACAAGAAATGTCAACGGCCATTAAAGCCTGTGGGTGGGCATTTGATGCAGCACAAACCTTAGTAAATTCCGTTCCTGACGCAACCCAAACACTCGAAGCCATCGATCGCTTGATTCAGTGCGGTGGCTACCTTGCCACCCTCTATCAACATCTCGGCCAACATCTAAATGCCTGTACACTGCTCAATGCAATCACCGAATACCTATTGGCGTGCGAAGCCGTCCAAGGCCGTCATTCAGAAACAAAGCACCTCATACAGGCGAAACTCCGTGATGTGCAACTGAACGCCAATGCGATTGGGCTCGTTCATTGATATATCAGTCGAATATCATCATGAGATAGGCAAAAAACAAGACGATATGCACAAGCCCTTGAATAATGTTGCTACGACCACTGGCAAAATTTACGACACTTACAAGAATGGTCAGCACCAGCAATACTCTGTCGACCGGGCTCACGCCAAGAATTATGGGTTTTTGTAGGATCAAGCTAATTGTCAGAATAGCGGGAATAGTCAGCCCGATAGTCGCAACCGCCGATCCCAAACAAATGTTGATCGAACGCTGCAAATTATCCTCCATCGCCGACCTTATCGCAGCCAAACCTTCAGGCGCCAATACTAAAACGGCAACTATTAAGCCGCCCAAAGCTGCCGGTGCTCCGATGCTATCGATCGAAAAGTCGACAATAAGCGCCAGTTTCTTCGATAAAAATATAATCGGAAGCATGTAAGCTATCAGAAGAATGGCGTGATAGACCGTTGATTTAACTTCAAGCTCACCATGATCATGCCCTCCCTCTACCGCACCCGCTAACGGCTGAAAATAGTCGCTGTGACGTATCGTTTGTATTGCCAAGAAGGCACCATACAACGCGATGTTTGCGACAAACAGAAACACCATCTGGGCCACAGAGAACGTCCCCGTGGCAGTCGATTCTGTATAATTCGGCAAGATCAATCCCAAAACAGCCAGCGGAATCAACACCGCTAGAAAGGTATTCACCCCCTGCAAGTTGTAATCTTGTTCGTAATGCTTCATACCACCAACAAGCAGTGAAACCCCGACAAGACCATTCAAGACAATCATCAAGACAGAAAACATCATATCTCGCCCCAAGGTGGGATTGTCCGCCCCTGTCAGCATTACTGCAGAGATCATGATGACCTCAATACTAATCACTGCTAACGTCAGAATTAATGTGCCATAGGGCTCGCCAAGCCGGATGGCCAAACAATCTGCATGGCGCACAACACCAAACGAACACCACAACATGACCGAGAACAAAATGATAAATGCAGGCACTGTCAGTGCAGCGTTATTTAGATCTGATAACAGAGAGCTACCAAAGAGGCAAAAACCAATAACGGCCAAAACGCCAATCCACAAGCCTTTTTCCCGAGTCCAAATCATCGTGTATTGCTCCATCAATGCCTGACTGGGCTTCGTATAAAACAGATCAAACACGCCAATCCGTTGAATCACCCAATATACAAATGTATGCCAAATTAAGACACTAGTTGATCAGACCACAGATTGGACAAAAACTACCGCTAAAATCCAAACAGTCTGTTTTAGCTTGATATCTGCTAGTCAGCTCGCAACACGGAATAGCCCTTATCCAAGCACGGCTTCCTTAGTTTCCCGGTACTATAATCCACACTAGACTTCGCACTACCAAAGGTTGAATTCGTCGCTTGAAGCACAGCCCTGCACGAAACTAACCACATAAACGCCACTCCAATTAACTTGTTAGAACTACTTTATTGAGGTGTTTTTAATGAGACAATGGCCAGTATCACTAGTAACTCTTTGGCTACTGTTATTCGTATCTCTGAATAGCCAGGCAGCGCTGCCGGTAACCGACAGTGATGGAAACCAACTTCCCACACTCGCGCCCATCATTAAAAAAACCACCCCAGCCGTCGTCAATATAGCGACATCATCAACACGCCAGGTTAATCACCCGCTGTTAAATGACCCAACATTTAGAGAGTACTATCGTATTCCACCAAATTACCAAGCACCGGAACGTAAAACTCAAAGCACCGGCTCCGGCGTTGTTATTATCGGCAAAGAAGGCGTAATAATTACCAACCATCATGTTGTCGAAGGCGCTGAGAACATCGAGGTTATTCTGCACAATGGCGATACATTAACAGCAAAGCTGATTGGCTCTGATCCGGAAGTCGATATCGCAGTACTGAAGGTCGACAGCAACAAGCTGCAGGATATTCCATTGGCAAACTCAAGCCTTCTAGATGTTGGAGATTTTGTCATCGCGATTGGCAACCCTTTTGGCCTGAACCAAACCGTAACAACAGGTATTGTCAGCGCGTTGGGGCGAAGTGGACTGGGCATCGAAGGCTACGAAGATTTTATTCAGACTGATGCGTCAATCAACCCAGGAAACTCTGGCGGCGCTTTGATTAATCTGCGCGGAGAGCTGATCGGAATCAACACAGCGATTCTTGCACCCGGCCGGGGCGGTAACGTCGGCATCGGCTTTGCTATACCAATCGACATGGCGATGTCCAGTGTCGAACAGATCCTCACACATGGCGAAGTTAAACGCGGCCAGATCGGCGTTGTTATTCAAGACATTGATAAAAATCTCCAGCAAGCTTTTGCTCTTCCCAGCCGCGATGGCATCCTGGTTTCACGCGTGATGGATGATTCCAGCGCACAAGCCGCAGGCATAGAAGACGCCGACGTCATCCTGGCTGTTGACGAGCGGCCGGTAAAAAACGTTGCGCAGCTTCGCAATGCGATTGGATCTCGCCGTATTGGCGACAAGGTTAATCTAACCATTCTACGTAGCGGCAAACAACATGAGATTGACGTAAAGATCGGGGGTAAAGCAACAGAACCTGGCAAATTTGCTCTCAATACAAACATTGGAAAAAAACTGGATGGCGCACAGTTTAGAGAAACCAGTGATAACAAAGGGTTGCGGATATCAAACATCCAACCCAATTCTGCCGCTGAAGAAACCGGGCTGCAAAAAGGTGATGTTATTATCAGTGCGAACCGAAAGTCCGTGAACAGCGTGAATGACCTGCGTAAAATCATCAGCAAAGACGAAGATCAGCTCTTGCTACATGTTATCAGGGGGAGATCCGCTTTCTTTGTGGTTATTCAGTGAGGCTCTAACACTATTGCTGCAGCAAAACTACAGCAATAAGTATAAGTATCTGCCAGCCCACACGCATCACAGATACTCAGGAAGATATGCAAGGACGCATACGCAGTAAAAGCGACAGGAAGTCGCAGGAGATGGTTTTAATGGGAATTCGTAAGTCACTGTCACTAACAACAGTAGTGATTACTATGCTTCTGACAAGCACGCTAGCTGCCGGCGAGCCATTTAACAGTTATCGGGCTGTCTATATCGTTAACTACGGCCCGCTGAATCTAGGCAAAGCACACTACAATCTTCAGAAAGCCGACGGCGGCGATCTTAAACTCGTCTTTGACAGTAAACTTGAACTACTACTTTTGAATGACAAGCGTCACATCACCTCGGAATTTCGCATCAGCGACGATCAGCTCATCCCGTTAACATTTTCTCAAGACAGAAAAGGCACCGGTAAAGATTATCGTGAAGAGATAGCATTCGCGCACCACGAAGAATCTGTCGATACCCTCTACTCCAGCAAAAAGAAACGGTTAAAACTGGAGCATCCGACGTTTGACCCCCTCAACGCCCAAGTGAAAATGCGGCTCGATTTGTCTCGCGAAGCGTCTCTCCCACAACGACTCGAATACACGATGGTGTTAGAAAACAAATTTGATAGCTATGCGTTCAAGTACGTTGGCGAAGAAACTCTAACAATCGACGGAATCGACTATCGAACAGTAAAGTTCGAAGTCGACCGAAAAGACAAGCGAAAGAACACTTGGCTATGGTTCGCCAAAGATCTGGATTATCTCCCAATCAAACTTGAGCATCGTCAGAAAAACAGAGAAGCAGCCTCAATGACGTTAATCAGCTACGAAGAATTTGATGATGACGGCGAGAAACTACTCGCAATTAACCATGAGTATCGACCCCCATCAAACCGCAGTATAAAAAAACGCTTTCGAAGTGCCCCAAGACGCTAAGCACGTGCAGAGAGATTAAGCCTATCGGTCAGGAGTCGATATACCATCACAGATCACAGATCACAGCCATGATCTCGACTTTAGTCAGCCAAGTTTGCTAGGATTAACAAAAAATTCAGCGTTTTCAAATGACTAAGTATAAATGCCTAGATTGCGCCTATAGCGCAAATAAAAAATTCCCTAAAGGGCAATGTCCTGCTTGCGATTCGTTTAACATTTCAAACCTGCAAGCTCGCGACAAAGATAAACCGAAAACCTCTCCGACCTCTCTCGGGCTAACGGTCGGCCTCTGGATCATTCTTGGCTACCTTATATGGCAACAATTACTTAGCTAGGTGAGACCCCGAACTTGGTCGCTCTAGCTCTCGTTGCTTTGAGGCTCTGGCATATAAATAAAGATGAGAATAAAAAGTGCGATCGAACTGAAACGAAACGCCGAAGAAATACTCCCTCTGCCAGAGGCTGAAAGCGTCCACGACATAAACCACTCGCCGCCAATAGCAATAAACCCTACAAACCAGAGCATAACGGCTAACACCAAGCCCCAGCCTGCACACGACACCCACCGATCGTATAACGAAGCATCAGAACGACGATACCGCAGCAACTGAACGCCAGCGATTGTGCACAATAAACTAATCACAGCTTGCGAAAACACAATTACGCCGAATGCAAAAGTTACCGCCTGCTGGGGTAACGCTCGCCATGTTGGCAATGTTTCTGCCACCGCATCCATCATTAGCACCTGGCTGGCGAGCTGCAGATTTACCGATGGATAAAACAAATTATTTATACAAACAAGAAACGCAAACAACCCAAACGCCAAGACTAGCAATGCCTTCATTACTCGCATTGAAGTTGCTCTGTGCATCCCTGCCTCCTAGTACCAATCTCATTGAATTTGAGATATCAGCGCTGAATACGCCGCTAACAGATATCCTGCACACTACCTGTGAACATAGAATATGTATCTATAGAAACAGCTTAGTCTAGCTATCGAGCATATCGTTAACGAGCGCGATGAATTCAAACGGTGTCTCAACTTCATAATCAGGAACAGCTGCGTGCCCTGTACGAGACTCACCATGACTGACCCAAAGAGCACGAATTCCAGCGTTGTTAGCCCCCATGATATCTGAGCTCAAGCTATCGCCGACATGCAAAACCTCTTCCGGCTCGCACTCCGCGAGCNTTAACGCTTTCTCAAAAATACTGACAGCCGGCTTTTCTTCTTTTTCCTGCCCGCCAATAATAATGTGGTCAACATATCTCGACATATCAACGCGTTCGACTTTAACCACTTGAGAAAACTCAGGACCATTGGTAATAACAATCAGCTTAACTTGTTTGCGCCACTGCAGAAGCTGATCGCCCATACCGGCGAAAAAATCAAAAAACGCGGTTCGTGACTCATCGAAAGTGGATTGCAGCAGACGAGGTGCATCGGCAGGCATATCAGTAACGCCTAAATCTTGGACAATCAACTCGATTAATTGCAATCGAAATGCTTCTTCATCAGTGACCGGCAATAACAAAGAGCGGTAACGGTCATCAAGTTCACGGTATATTCCTTTCAAATACCGAGCTGAGAGCTCATGAGCATCAAGCTGCCCAGCAAAAATCTCAGCAGCTTTTTCCGCCATTTGATTCAACGCCTTCAGATTCGCCCCAGTCGTATCACAGAGCGTTTCGTCCATATCGAGAAATAAGGCTTTTAACATACATCACCGTCCCGTCACAAAAACGCATGGTAAAGTTTCAGACAAGGTTACGCCAGAGCGTGCCCGAAAATTTATGCTCACCCACCAATCTTCATCTATATCTTGTTTTAAACATCAAGAAGAGAACATCCAATGAGAATCGCAAAAAGAGCGTTATTCAACCATCAGCGGTCGAGCATCATCGCTTGCACGTTCGCCTTGGCCGTGTGCATATTATCCGGTTGTAGCGAGAATATTGAAGAGCGGGCTGACATGCGCCTCTCGCAACCTAACAACCCGACACAGGAAGTCTTGTTTGTTGACGACCATACCGTCAACTGCACGGGTGTTGCGCCCATGCAGTGTATGCTCGTAAGAGAGGACAGCGAGCGAGAATGGCAGCTCATGTATCAATCCATTTCCGGGTTTAACTATGAGAAAGGATTTCGTTACGAGCTATTGGTTGACGTCACCACTATTGAAAACCCACCGCAAGACAGCGCTAGCAAACAATACCGACTGATCAAAATTATCAGCAAAACAGCAACGCAACCCCAATAATCACGTGACCAAAGCCGGTTGATTAGGCAATTAGAGACGGCACTATACCGCTAGTGCCGCAACGAATGGCTAAAATCGAACCACTGTTGACGCAAGTATTCATCAACCGAACCCGATTTGACTTGCCATTGGTGCGAATACCAATAATAACGACCTTCTATACCCGAAGGTGCTGTGCAGTTATAGCGCCCCCTGCCGACATTAAACGCCGCAGTGTTTTGCGTCACTAGAGAGTATTCCGTACGCTTAATTTTAATCGGTTGCCCTGTTGTACCCAAAAAACAGTTCAATGGATGATCAAACTTCTGACTAAAATGAATCGCCAACTGAGGTGGATTATTGCTCGATGAATAGAAGATCGGGTTGGGCGTTGAGCCAACATCGTCAACTGGCAAGGCCAATGACATCATTTTAACGGCCATGGTTTCAGGGTTCGAATAAGATCCCGACAAAGGAAACCGCGGCAATGCAGCAAAATTTGAACCAGGACCAACACCGCCAGACTGTTGCCCGAATCCAATGTAGCCAAGTTGACGAATGATGCCCTCAACCATCTCATTGTATTCGCCATAGGGGTAGGCGAAGAAACGAGGTTGTTTCCCCATTTCTCGATCAATCGTCGCCTGTGCATCAACCACTTCATTAATGATTCGCTCACGCCACCGTGTCGAACTCTCGAAACCATCAAAATCAAGCATATGAGGGTGGTTAACGGAATGGTTACCCACAATCATCAGACCGGATTGATAAATGTCGCGCAAATCGTCCCAACTGCAAAGGTAGGTTGATGTTTCTGATACGCGCGCAGTATTCACAAAGACAGTAAAAGGAAACTTCTTGTCACGCAGTATGGGCCAGGCGATATCGCATATCGATCGATAATTGTCGTCGAAAGTAATTGCGACAACCTTATCACTATCAAACTTACCGCCGGATTTCAGCGTATCCACCAGTGTTGCCAGCGAAACAACCTCAAAACCGTTGTTTTCAAGCCATTCCATATGCTGGGTGAATAACTCAGTGGAGATACTAGTTGAATGGGGAGTCGAAGAACTGACATGGTGGTACTGCATGATTACTGCGTGTTGCTTATCGATAATCGGCGAATCATCCTCAGCAGACACGAAACACGCAGCCCCCAAAAGCATTAAACTGACGAGCTTACGGTAGGCCAAATCAACAACTCGAAAGAACCCAAATGCATACCTTCCATCGCTCAGAATTTCCCTGACGGTGTTAATACTGGATACGATAGACATAGCGTTCCCTCGGCCTGCTATTGAATGATTGTTCGGTCAGTATAGATGGTGGCTTGAACCTTCAATAGTATCTAGACACGAATTCAGTGATTGGTTCGATACTCCTTGCTCCTAGGCTCGACTCATTTTTGACTAGCCAACACTCAGCAAAGTCAACGCTAGAGAGTACACAGAAAAGAAAATTAGAAATGAATCAGCCCCTCCCAGAGAAATTGAAAGGCACTATCGACGTACAAAGAACGTACAAAATTAATGTTATAGAGGCAAAAATATTCGCCTTAACATGCCACAAAAGCTGCTTAGGTTAATGTTAGATAGCACACACACCACAGAGTGACATACAACGCAAACACAAGAAGCCCTCTACGAAGCTCGTTCAAATGTGTAATAACGCCCCCCTATCCGTCTTTATGCGGATTCTTTGGATTTCTTAAACATCCCAAATACTTTACCAATTGCTGACTCTGCCTTCACCGGCGTAATGGCAATCGTCGGTTCAACAGCAACATTCCAGCAATCTAACAATATTCCAAGACCTTCGCATTGCTCAGCGAGAAATTCAAGCTCTTCTTTAGAATTACGCTCACCTGCAAATGGCTTAAACAAACTCAACTCTTGCTTCAGCGTCAAATCGTTAGTGCTATTTTTATAAACTTCAAGCTTCCAGCGCGTGTTGTTAACAACGTTCCGGTACAAACGAATTTTGGTATTGAGGTTAACTTTGGAGAAATCTGTCAAACGACCGGAGATAGCTAGATCAGTCGCAATTACCTGTGCACCCTCAATCGTCGAAGCAGCAAGTGTCGCCGTTCTCGGCTCACCATTTAATACACCCAGCGCACCAATAATTTGTCCGGGAGACAACTGACTTAACGCCCTATCCCCGGGCATAGTCTCTGGAAACACATCCAGCGACCCCTTCACTAATGAAAAGATCTGACTGCTACGCGTTCCTTTACGCCCGAGAATTTCTCCCGGCGTAAGCTCAACGAGCTGCGAGCTTTCCATCAACAACTGAAATTGGAGTTGGTCATCAACGCGGAGATCCGTCCAAAATGCAATGGGTGCGGTCAAACGCTGCAGTTTGTCCGGATCCAGTTCAGCCAGTTGTAAAAGATTCATCGATTACGCCTTTATCTGTTTGTGGCATATAAGTGCATGAAAACCCTGCGTGAACCTTAGCAAGTGCTCCAATTTACCTGAAGCTGCTTCAGAACCATGCCCTAAACGTTTTTCTGCGATGTTATGGCACAGCTAAACCCGCAACCAGTAGAACCCGGTAAAAATGCGAAAGGGTTAAAGTTCTCGAAAACAATTCAGGGTAATTACTGACATTTTTGGTCAGGACTTTAGCAAGAGGAAGCATATACTACCTAAATAATGCCTTCCATAGTCACCAACGGGCAATCGGCAAACTGACCTAATTTGTCACTAAACNGTGATCAAAACGCAGCGTCTGAATCAAAAATGAAACAAGCTGAGTAAATGAGACAATCCATGCACGACCAGAAACACGAAAATACGCTTCTATTAGTCTCACTGCTCAGCGCCCTTTTTTTTGCCGTTCTTGGCATCGTCTGGGGTATACAAGCCGATTCAGGCATGATGATATTTGACGGCTTTTATTCAATGATCAGCATGGCGCTCTCGGCAGCCGGTATTCTGGTTCTTAAAGAAATCCGCAAACCTGAAGACAGAGTCTTTCCATTCGGCCGCTTTGGCATGGAGCCACTGCTCATCATGGCTCGCTCGTTAATTTTGCTGGGCCTTTTTAGTTATTCCGCTATTGACGCTGCTGCGGTCATTTTTCACGGTGGACGCTCGACCAATATCGAATCTGCCAGCATTTACAGCATGATCTCCGTTACCGGTTGCGCCATCGTGTTTGCTTATCTGAAAGTTCGAAATAAAAACAAAAGTGCACTTATTCACGCTGAAACCCATCAATGGCTTGGCGACACACTACTCAGCACAGGTGTGTTCGTCGGCTTTACTCTGGCCTGGATCCTTCAGCAAACAGCACTCGCGCCCTGGGTGATCTACGTTGACCCTGTGATGGTTATCATTGCGGTGGGATGCTTTCTGCGTTTTCCAACCGCCAGCTTGATACAAGCCACCAAACAACTGCTTTCGATCGCCCCCAACAAAAGTATCACCGACCAAATAAACTCGGCAGCTATGCAAGTGCTCGCTGACACGCCCTACAAAACCTACAAAATTCACGCCAGCCAATATGGTCGACAAATCGATGTTGAATTAAATGTACTGGCTGAGCCTGATTTGCGAATGACAGTAACAGAAATGGACGCTCTGCGTGCGCAAATGCAGTTCCAACTCCAACAACACCATGTCGATTGCTGGATCAATATCAGCGTAACGGCCGAGGAGGAATGGTTATAGCGGGTGCGCTCAGCTCAACCTTCAATGGCATCAGCGAACAACCAACTTGTTATTAATGATGGACCACTCCTGCTCAGAAACAGGCTGGATCGATAACCGAGACCTATTCAGCAGTACCATGTCGCTCAGCGCAGATACGCCCTTCAACACGTTGAGGGGAATCAATGCATCGAAACGCTCGACAAAGCACACATCGACGGCAAACCAGCGCGGATTATCAGGGTCAGATTTGGGATCATAATAATCACTGGCGGCATTGAACTGAAACGGATCAGCAAAGCCCGTGCGAGTCACTTCAGCAATACCTGCAATGCCGATATGCTTGCAGCTACTGTGATAGATAAATACTTGATCTCCTACTGCAATCTCATCACGTAACAAGTTACGCGCCTGATAATTGCGGATGCCTTCCCAAACTTCTGGCGCGCCCTTGGCTTCTAGGTCGTCGATGCTAAAAACATCCGGTTCCGTTTTAAATAACCAATATGCCATAACCTATCTCCTGCGGGTGTTTCCTTGTCTGTTCAAGTGTCTATTTTGACCCCTTAAACAACAGCGTGCACCATCCTCCCCTAGCACCGGCACAGCGCAAATGCTTACAGACGCAATTCACCAGCACTTAACTGTTCGCTCAGCTGAGGCGTGAGGCTTTTATACCGATCAGCTCCCCCCTCAAGTAAATATACCTCATCCGCATTTACGTCGTGCCATCCTTCTTCTTTGAGCTTGTATTTTTGGTACTTAAATGTCGATGTCACCGCTTGGTCGCCCTGCATACGGATAAACAGCGGCACAGCATACGGAGGTAAAGCATCACGCATATAACTAGCGAGATCCTGCGTTGACGGGTTATCGGCTCCCTCTTTGAGGCTAATTGCGGCCATACCGGCTTTTCCGTCAGCATGCGGAACTGCTACACCGTAGACAATCGCATGCTCGATTGCCTCATGCTTAAGTAAAGCTGCCTCAACCTCACCGGTTGCAACGTTTTCACCTTTCCAGCGAAAGGTGTCTCCAAGGCGATCAACAAAAGCAATATGCCCGAAGCCCTGCTGCATGACCAAGTCACCGGTATCAATATAACGGTCACCCGATTTAAACAAGCCTTTGAGCATTTTGCCGCTACTGGCCTTTTTATCGGTATATCCATCAAAGGGCACTCGATCGCTCACGGGCATCAACAACAACCCCGTTTCACCCCGTTTAACGTTTTCGCAAACGCCTTTGGCATTGCGTACCAACTCACCTTTCTCAACGTCGTAACGAGCCACCTTGTATGAAAGCGGGTACATGCCAGCAGTTCTATTCATGTTAAACAGATTGCTAAACATCATGTTGCCTTCGCTCGAGCCATAGAATTCATTAATACGCTCAATACCAAAACGCTGTTTGAATTCCATCCAGATATCCGGGCGAAGGCCGTTGCCGAGAATCACACGAACGTGGTGCTGCCTTTCTAGATCAGAAACCGGCTGTGCCATCAGGTAACGGCATAACTCACCGATATACACGAATGCTGTGGCATGAAAATCGGCAATTTCTTGCCAAAAACGACTAGCACTGAATTTTCGACCAATCGCCAATGTGGCGCCCGATCCCAATACAGCACCAAAAGCCAGGGTTAGTGCATTGTTGTGATAGAGCGGTAAGGGGGTATAGAGTACATCGGATGTTCTCAGCCGAAACGAAGCCAAACCAATACCGCCCATCGCCCGGAAAAAACGGTGATGGCTCATCCGCGATGCCTTCGGAAGACCTGTTGTTCCCGAGGTGAATACCAAATATAAGGTATCCTTCAATTGCAATGTGCGAGTCACTGGCAGATTCATTACAGGCTGATCGGCCACAGCTGCTTGTAAATCCGGGTATGTAAAACTGCCCGCCGACTCTCCAGCCGCACTATCAGCAACCTCAAAAATATTATTCTGAACAGATTCTTCAAGACTCGGCTCAATGGCTTGAATCGCCGCAACCAATTCACTACCGACAATAATTGAGGTTACAGGCGCAACATCTAACGAGTGTTTCAACACATCGCCGCGTTGCGATGTATTGATCATACTGACGACAACGCCGAGCTTGGCCAATCCGGCAACGTGTATCAGAACTTCAACACGGTTTTCCATCATCAAAGCGACGATATCGCCTTTTTTCAGACCTTTTGCCTGAAAAAAATGCGCTACCTGATTCGCTTTACTGTTGAATTGACGCCAAGTCAGTTGCTGCTGATGATCCTTCAGTGCGACGTTTTCTGGTCGCTGCAACGCATGCTTCTCAAGGAAATCTGCAAGACTTCGGTGTTGATCGCGTTTCGCCGTCAGCAGTATCTTAAGACCACTCAACACGGGTACCAGATCTGTCGAAAGTGTTTGCCAGACTTTCTTCACGAAGAGCTTACCGTCAATCAGGCCCTGATCAGCCATGGGTCATCCTTATTATTCTTGTTGGGCGCCAAAAACGGCACAGTCAAACTACAGGGTTAACCACAAAATGGTAACCTTAAATGACAAAAGCGCACAAACCATAAACAACCAATGTGTCTGGAATGTGCGCCTTATAATTACCTTCCCACTAAATTACTTTTCGACGATAGCTGTGATGCCTTGACCACCCGCGGCACAGATGGAGATCAAACCACGGCCACTGCCCTTTTCATCAAGAATTTTGGCGAGAGTTGCCAATATCCGTCCGCCGGTTGCTGCAAATGGATGCCCTGCCGCCAAGCTACTGCCATGTACGTTGAGTTTCTCACGGTCAATGGACCCCAGAGCTTGTGATAGACCCAAGCGGGTTTTACAAAAATCTTCGTCTTCCCAAGCCTTCATGGTAGACAGTACCTGAGCTGCAAACGCTTCATGAATTTCGTAAAAATCAAAATCTTGCAGCGTCAAACCGGCGCGTTCCAACATACGAGGAACCGCATAAGCAGGTGCCATCAGCAGGCCTTCTTGCTTATGAGTAAAATCAACAGCGGCCGTTTCGGTAAAGGTTAAATATGCCTTAACCGGTAACCCACGCTCTTTCGCCCAAGATTCACTCGCCAGCAAAACGGCAGATGCACCGTCACTCAACGTGGTTGAATTTGCGGCTGTCATGGTGCCGTTTTTGCGATCGAAAACGGGCTTTAATGATGCTAGCTTTTCGATAGTGGAATCTGCACGCATGATGCCATCTTTCTTCACACCGTTGAATGGTGTCACCAAATCATCGAAGAAGCCGTCTTCCCACGCTTGTGACAAGTTTTGATGGCTACGCAGAGCTAATTCATCCTGCGCCTGACGAGCAATATTCCACTGTCGCGCGGTAATCTGACAATGATCGCCCATCGATAAACCAGTACGAGGTTCGGAATTCACCGGTATCGTAAGGCCAATATGGTGAGGACGAAACTTAGAGAATGGCTTTAGCCGGTCAGCGAGGCTTTTTGCCCGATTGACTTCCAATAGAATCTTACGCAGCCCTTCACTAACACCGATAGGCGCATCGGATGTTGTATCTGTGCCGCCCGCAATACCAGCATCAATTTGACCCAAAGCGATTTTGTTGGCGACCAGAATGGCAGCCTCAAGGCCCGTTCCACATGCTTGCTGAACATCGTAAGCCGTTGTTTCAGGGGCAAGTCCGCTATCCAACACGGCTTCGCGCGTTAGGTTAAAATCACGAGAATGCTTGATGACTGCGCCCGCTACAACATCACCAAGACGTTCGCCTTGAAGCTCGTAACGGTCAACCAGACCTTTTATGGCCGCCGTCAGCATTTCCTGATTGCTGGCGTGACTATATTCTTTGTTAGAACGAACAAAAGGAATACGGTTACCGCCGATGATTGCAACACGCTGTATGGAGTTGGCCATGAATGATCCTCGTTACTATTAATGAAAAGTCATTGCTTCTGACATATTTGAACTTCGGTCTAAATTTAACTCACGTCAAATATGCCAGAATTCGTCACACGACTCTGAATAATCATGCATTTAAGCAAATCAACGCAGGATCACCATTGACCTGCGAGCGGCATCAGTAAATCCTAGTGCCAATGCAACAAGATCCTAACGGCATAAACTGCTGTAAACCGAGAATAACACCAAAAACACGGAGGGGTAGGCAGCCAGATTGACGAAGCTGAAGATTCCGAGCTTCACTGCCGCCTGATATACACCCAACGTTTCACTTTGACGAGAAACCACATGAGCCAGTTTGTTCAACAGATTATCGATTCTGCAGCTGTTCGCAAAATTCTTTCCCTTGCCGGCGTGTCTGATCCGGTTAATCTTGATCGCTTCGACACCAGCCAAGCAGCGTACCTGCAAGGTAATGTATTGGTCGGCGGAACAGCCAATTCAATCGCCACGGAAGCCATGCTGACATCGCTGAGCCAGCCCGGCGTCAATCTCTACTACCCCGCAGATAGCGATGAGCGATTTACTCTTGAGAAAATCGCCAGTGCCAATAACATCGAATTGACGGCTTACCAGCCAGAAATCCAAAAGGATTTGAAATTCAAAGCCGCAGTATTTGATGGTACGGGCCTCAAGCACAGTGAAGAGTTGGTGGCACTGCATCACTTCTTCCAGCCCGTTATTCGTAAGCTGGCAAAAAGCAGCCGTATTCTGGTTGTCGGCAAGACACCGGAAACCTTACGTAATCCGAAAGCACAAACAGCACAACGAGCGCTGGAGGGTTTCACCCGCTGCCTAGGTAAAGAAGTCGGTAAAAAAGGCACAACCGTGCAGCTGATGTACATGGCCAACAAATCTGAATCCGGTGCCAAAGCGCCGCTTGAGTTTTTACTTTCGCCAAAATCAGCCTACGTCTCGGCTCAGGTGCTGCGCCTAGCTCCGTCAACAGCTGATGTGCCGGCCTACGAATGGTCGCAGCCGCTGGCCGGTAAAGTCGCGGTTGTTACAGGCGCATCTCGTGGCATTGGTGCTCAAATCGCCAAAGTCATGGCAAGGGATGGCGCAAAGGTTATCGGTGTTGATTTGGACGGTGCACGCGCTGATTTGGATAAAGTCGCTCGCGAAACTAACGGCTTATCGTTGTGCCTGGATATCAGCGCCAAAGACGCCGGTGAACAAATTGAAGCTTTCTTAAAAGAAAATGGCCTAAAACTCGACATCATCGTTCACAACGCTGGTATTACCCGCGACAAGACTTTGGCAAATATGCCTGAACACTTCTGGCTACAAGCCATTCAGGTCAACCTGACATCAGCTGAAAACATAAATGATTATCTCGTTGAAAAAGAACTGTTGACCAGCGGCGGCCGCATCATCTGTGTTTCTTCCGTTAGCGGTATCGCAGGCAACTTCGGCCAAACGAACTACGGCACATCGAAAGCTGGCGTTGTTGGATTGGTGCAAAGCCAAGCATCGGCAATGCAGAAGCTGGGCATTACCATCAATGCTGTCGCTCCTGGGTTTATCGAAACACAAATGACACAAGCAATGCCGGTATTGGTGCGTGAAGTTGCCAAGCGCATTAACGCTCTAGGCCAAGCAGGCAGACCGGTTGACGTTGCTGAGGCGATCGCCTTTTTCGCCAGCCCTGGCGCTCAAATGGTCAACGGCAATGTAATACGTGTGTGTGGTCAAAGTATGCTGGGCGCTTAATTGCGACTCAGATAGAAGATAATTGAAGTGTTTCATGTCTATCCAGCACACCTTAACGGGCTTACCACGAATAGACATGAGAATGGGGCATCCAGTGTTATTGGTCAGGCCCCTCTTCTGCCTTCGCATAACGCTTACGAAACTCAACCGGCGTTACGCCTTCCCAACGTTTAAATGCGCGATAGAACGTACTGGGTTCTGAAAACCCGGTGAGATACACAATTTCTGATATCGGCTCATCAGTGGCCAACAATAATTTCCGTGAAAGATGGTGACGGTAATCATTCAGGATTTCACTAAAGCTGGTACCAGCCTCACGTAAGCGTGACACCATGTCATGTGCATCCATACTCAGCGCACGCGCAATGGTTTCAGATGTTAAATCACCGGTTTCAAGCATCGCGCCAATTTGGTGACGCACGTCATTAATCAAATCACGGCGTTTTAAATCTTCCAGCTGAGCCTCGGCACAACGGGTATGAAAATCCAGTAATTCAGGATGGTTATGCAACGAACGCGCTGCCAAAGCGGATTTTTCGAAATAAATTCGGTTTTCGTCCGTCCCGAAATTGATCGGGCAACCCAACAACCGCTCATATTCTTCGCGATAGTCAGCACCGTCGTGACAAATATCGATTTTTTTCGCCAACAACGCACCATCACTGGATGTTCTCATTACCTGAACCAAGACCATCGCACTGCAATCGATCAGGTGACGAAGATCATTATTCGGATACTTAAAGGTTAACCAGACTTCATCACTACCCGCATCATCATGCAATGTCAGATCAATGGCATCGCTGATCAGCCGCTGATAATTCAAAACGCGCGTTAGCCCTTCACCATAATTTTGTGCACTGATAAACAGATGCTCAAGCACAACACTTTTAAATAACGGCATGCGTTTACCGATTTTCAACCCGATCAAAGGGTCGTCAGATACCGTTTCAGCGGCCTGCCAAAACACCTGCTGCCCCCAATGGGGAGTGCGGAGTTTGCTGTTATATAGCTGATCGATGTCTAGATCGGCGTCTTCGAGCACTTTCTCAGCATTAATGCCAAGGCTTTTCAAAGACTGGTAAGCCAGACGAATCAAAGTTCCTGCGTCTTTTAACTCTGCCATAGATAAAGAACTTGCATCCGTAATTGAGGTGGCGGCATGCGGTGAATACATGCGAATTTCATTGTTATCAGTTGTTGGCCAGCTATTCGTGAATAGCCGAAATGCCTAGCTTCGACCAAACTGCAAGGGCTTGGAGCCTTTGCAACCATACCCAGCCGAAAAGATGTCTGATCATAACTAAAGCCAAGACACCTTAGAAGAGTTAAGACCGCTTTTGAGAAGCAAATACCAACCACAGACACGATTGACTCAATATCCTGCAGGCAACCATGCACGACCAATTTCACCGCTGAAATTACTCAATAGAATAAGACATGCAATGAGGAGAATGCAATGAGTAACGCTCTGCGCGAAATGCCCGCTTTAGCTTCTTTATATTTGAAAGCGGTCAGAAAAAAGAATAACAAAAATAGTTCGCTGGAAACGCCACTCCCAGCACTGGAGGTTACGCTTGATAATCAACGCATTAACCTGAAGCATCTGCAACGCTATTGTGGCCTGTGCGGATTCCCACAGGGGAAAGATCTGCCTCCGACATATCTGCAAATATTATCGTTTCCACTGCAGATGCATTTGCTGACCAACCCAAAGATGCCTTATGCCGTTATGGGCTTGGTGCATCTTGAAAATCGTGTTGATGTACTTGCGCCGCTCGTATTCGAAGACGGTATCGTGAATTTTCGCGTATTTATTGGTGAGCAGCGTTTAACCTCCGCCGGATTGGTATTTGAGGTTATTGCTGAAGCAACAGACAGCAAAGGCGAATGCGTCTGGCGCGCATCAGCTGGTTTATTACATCGCTGTAAAACCGGCATTGAAAAACCTGAGCGCAAAGATATCAAGCCATTGGGAACCAATAAACGCCAATGGAATTTGGCCGGCAATATCGGTCGCCGCTACGGCACACTTAGCAAAGATATGAACCCCATCCATTTGTTTGGTGTAACCGCTAGGCTGTTTGGTTTTAAACGACATATCGCCCACGGCTTATACATCAATGCCAAGGCGACTGCCAGCATGACCGGCATGGTTCCACCGGCACCGTACAGCATTAGTACTGAATTTAAGCGTCCACTGTTTATCCCTGCTAAACCTATTTTGTATCAGGGCAATGAACAACATGATCTCAAGCTCGAGCTTTGGAGCCAGGATCACAAAAATCTGCATATGGCTGTGCGCATCCACCCAATTACTGCCTAACAAAAGGTCAGATGACAACTCATGAAAACCTTTAAAACGCCCCTCAAAGATATGCACTTTGTGCACTATGAAGTTCTCGATGCGATGTCTAGCTACGACAAGTTGCCGCTCGAAGAAGAAGTCAGCAAAGATTTGATCAGCGCCATCATGGAAGAATGCGGAAAGTACGCTGAAAACGTGTTGTTTCCGCTCAACCAACCGAGTGATAAAGAAGGCTGTCGACTCGAAGACGGCCAAGTCTATACCCCAAAAGGCTATAAAGAGGCCTACCAACAGTGGGTCGACGGCGGCTGGCAAGGCCTTTCACACCCGGCACAATATGGTGGCCAAGGCCTGCCTTTGTCTTTAGGCATCATGAAGGCAGAAATTATCGGCACCGCAAACTGGTCGTTTGGCATGTATCCAGGCCTTAGCCTTGGTGCAATGAATACCATTTATACCCACGGCGATGACGCACAAAAAGACCTGTATTTGAGCAAACTCACCGAAGGCACTTGGGCCGGAACCATGTGCTTGACTGAGCCACATTGTGGCTCGGATCTTGGCCAGGTCAAAACCAAAGCCGAGAAAAATGATGACGGCAGCTACACCCTGACCGGCACCAAGATTTTTATTTCGTCCGGCGACCACGACTTGACAGAAAACATTGTTCACATCGTTTTGGCGCGTATTCCGGGTTCGCCAGAAGGCACCAAAGGTATTTCTCTGTTTATCGTGCCTAAATTCAATACCGACGAAAACGCGACTGTTGGCGAGTTTAATAACGTCAACGTGGGCAGCATTGAAGAAAAGATGGGCATCCATGGTTCATCAACCTGCGTCCTCAACTTTGATGGTTCAAAAGGCTTCCTACTCGGCGAGGTAAACAAAGGGGTCAGCGCCATGTTTACCTTTATGAATACCGCCCGTATCGGTACCGCGATTCAAGGCATTGGTACTGCAGAGCTGGCCTTCCAAAACTCGCTAGCGTACGCCAAAGAGCGCCGTTCAATGCGTCCGTTGTCTGGGCCAAAAGAGAAAGATCAGGTAGCAGATACCCTGATGAAACACCCGGATGTTCGTCGTTTACTGTTGAAACAAAAAGCCATCGCAGAAGCTGGTCGCGCCATGCTTTATGATGCCAGCCTGATTGCCGATGGCCTAATGAGTGTTGAATCGCAAGAAGACTTCGATGAGATTGACGACAAACTGGGCTTCTTGACACCAATCCTGAAAGGGTTTTTCACCGAATTAGGTATCGAAGCTGCCAACGACGGTATGCAGGTATTCGGTGGTCATGGCTACATTCAGGAATGGGGCATGGAGCAGATTGCTCGTGATGTGCGCATCTCATCCTTATACGAAGGCACCACCGGTATTCAGGCGCTGGATCTGTTAGGCCGAAAAATCATCCTCAATAAATTCAAGCAATACGGCGCATTTAATAAGCGCATCTTGGAGCTATACAAAGAGATCATGCGTTCGCCTTATCGTTGGAAAATGATGCGCTATGCTGGCCCTCTAATGGCCTATCATCTGCGCTGGCAAAAAGTGCTGGTGACGATTCTTCTTAAAGCTCGCAAAGATCGCGATGCAGTTGGCGCATCGACTTACGACTTCCTGATGTACAGCGGCTACATGGCATCTGCGTTTTACTTCACCAAAATGGCACTGGCTTCCCATTATCGTCTTGATAACGGCGGTGATCTGGAACCTGAGTTTTATGAAGCCAAACTAGAAACTGCAGATTTCTTTTTCGATCGCATGCTACCACGCGCCAAAGGCCACGCTTCTGCCATTAACGGAAAAGTCGGCAGCCTGATGAGCATGGATGAAGACGATTTTGATCGTCAACACGCATAACCCAAACTGAAACGGCAGGGCTTATTCCCCGGCAATACTGCAGATAAGCCCTTTGTTGGAGCATCGAGCCAACAAAAAAAGCTATACCCTCTCCAGTTACGCATCGATATACCGATGCGTTTTATCGGGTGGATGGCAACATCCACCCGTTTTTTAAATTGCAGCGGTCTCATCCACATCAGGAAATGAATATGTCCCAAAAAGCCAACCAACTCTCTCGCGCAGTCTGGGTGGTCAGCCGCTTTCCCTCTCGTTGGCAGCCATGGTTACTTTCCCGGCTGATGGGCACCATTATCCCCTTTGCTGGAACCGCCAAAATTCGAGTCACTGCACTTCAAGCGAACGAATGTATCGTCCAAGTGAAAAACCGTAAACGTGTGCAGAACCATATTGGCAGCGTTCATGCTGCGGCGATGGCATTAATTGCTGAATCCGCCACCGGGTTTATGACCGCACTGAGCGTCCCAGACAATCGCATTATCGTATTGCGCTCGATGGAGCTAACGTACGTAAAACGCGCAACCGGTGATATGACGGCACGGGCCTATTTCAGCCCGGAGCAATTAACACATATTCAGGAAACTGAAAAAGGCGATATCGAAGTACCGGTTACCATTACTGATGTTAACGGCGACGAAACCGTTGAAGCACGAATGGTTTGGGCCTGGACTCCGAAAAAGAAAAAATCGTAGCGCCAGCAAAATATGGCTTGCAACGACCTCAGGCGTGTTTTTCTCCCATCACGCTATAACACGGTATCGTCAGATAAAAACTGTTACCGTCAATAGCATCTTCTACTTTGCTGAGGTTTGCAGGGTTCTGATCTTTTTTGCACAAATCCCTAAACACCTCCAAAGCATTGAAACAACGATCGATGGCGTGAGCACTTTTCATCATCAATAAATGCGGTTGGTGCTCGAGCAAGTCAAACCCATTGGCATTGAGGTATTCTGGCAAATAAGCCCCCACAGCACCGTTGGCAATTGGCGCATCATACGCCGCGGCATAACGCACGTTTACCGCCGGCTGCAGCGGGTGCATGCAGATATAACGAACATCCGGCTCGTTAATCACTAATCTCCCGCCGGGCTTTAACACCCGCTGAAACTCCTTAAACGCCTGACTCACACCCGGCACATGATGCAAACATCGTTCAACTCGAATAACGTCAATGCTGCCATCAGAGTAAGGTAAGTCTTTTAAGCAAGCCTTGTGGTAGCGCACATTGTGATGCGTAGAATGCGCACTGGCGTAATCGACCATGCTCTGACTCAGATCGGCACCGATAATCTCGATATTGTCATCGACCCGATCAGCGATCGCTTGCGTTGTGACGCCAGGCCCGCAGCCAGCGTCCAGAATAGTCATATGAGAATCCGAGCCATCGACTGCCGGCACCAGCCAATCCAGCAACTGCTGTCGAATCCTATTCACCTCCGGCGCAATGGCCGGAAAATCCAACATGAGTTCTATCCAGTGAGATGGGTTGTCGCTGTTGTCTACTGCAGAATAATTGCTGGGATTTTTATCCATTGGCTATTCTCACAATTTGAATAAATATCATAGATGTTTAGAGACAGACCTTCGATTTTCTGGTCTAAACTCATATGTTCTTTCGATACCAACATGCCCCGTAAATTCCGGTCGATAGCGATGAAGAGCTTATTAATCGAATATGTCGAAGACGAAATCTGGATCGTTAGCTATCCGGTTCATTACAGCGGGATCCACTTCGACGCCCGCATGACCATTATCCGTGTTGATGATGGCTCGCTGATGCTGCACTCACCGTGTGAAATTTCGCCTGAATTGGCCGAAGAGATAAACTGTCTCGGGCCAGTCAGCGTGATTGTTGCGCCCAGCAATTTCCATTATCTGCATGTTGAAAGCGCCAGAAGTGTGTTTCCGTCGGCAAAAATATGGCTTCATCGCGGTATCTTCGAAAAAACCACTGAGCTCGCATACGATCATATTCTTTGCAATGCCCCCCATGAGTCTTGGGAAAATACGCTGGATCAAATTGAGATCACAGGCAATCGCATCATGAACGAGGTCGCTTTTTACCATATCGCGAGCCAAACCTTGATTCTTGTTGATGCTATCGAAAACATCGGTGACAAAACACCACACACAGGCCCCGGCCTCAAATTCTGGTGGAAATGGGTATTTCATATGTGGAACAAACCCAAACCAGCGCCGGAGTACCAATTAGGCTGGAAAGACAAAGCCGCCGCACGCCGCTGTCTTGAGCAAATACTGGAATGGGATTTCAATAAAATCATCCTTGCTCACGGCGATTTAATAGAGAACAACGCGCGCGAGATCGCCAAACAAGCCTGGGACAGCCCACTCAACCATTAACCAATCACTCCAATGGTTGCGAAAGCAAGCACAGTGCGCGTGCAAACGTGTTACAAGCACCGAACAGCAAATCAGAGTTAGTACGATGACCTACCCTAGAGCGTTTTCCCATATTGGGCTTTTTGTGACTGATCTCGATGCCGCCGTTGCTTTCTATCGCGACGTTATTGGTCTCTACATTATTATGCCGCCAACTGACGTTACTGAAGATGACAGTGCCATCGGCATTATGTGTCAGGATGTCTTCGGCAAAGGGTTTGGCAGCTTTCGTATCGCCCACATGGCAACATCCGACAAAATCGGTATCGAACTGTTCGAGTTTGAAGATACCGCGCCCTATCAACCGCAAGTCGACAAACGTCGTGCTGGGTTATTTCACTTCTGCATTCAAGACCCCAATGTTGAAGAACTTGCCAGCAGTATCACTGCCGCAGGAGGCAAACAGTTGATGCCGGTGCGTTATTATTATCCGGGCGAAAAACCGTTTCGTATGGTGTATTGCGAAGATCCATTCGGCAACATTCTAGAAATCTACTCACACTCTTACGAACTCACCTATTCCGCCGGCGCCTATCAATCCTGACTATGCGTGGCCTGCTCTGAAAAACCAAATTCCGAAAAGCCAAAGCCTGCCATAGCCAACAATATCGACTTCCGTCGGTTAATCATCCGTATTTTTGGCGCTGTGATCCGCTGTTTTCTACACTCAAACAACATTGATAAAGATTGCGCTATCACGGATTACCACCATGAAATTACGGTTTTTACTCCTGCCCTTTACCCTGGTTGTGAGCGCCTGCTCTGACGGCGAAGGCAACTCATCAAACGACAATACACTCACAGGCCACCTCTCCGGCACAATCAATATCGAAGCTTTGTTGGATCGCTCAAGAAGCGTATTTAGCAGCGTCTTCGATGCTGACGACAATCAAAACGCCACCACCATAGCCCCGGATGTTCGCTTGGTAATGGCGAATCGAGCCGGTTGCAACAGCAATAATGTGCTCACCTGTGCAACGGCAGAGCTCCATACCGTCGGTAAAACCGAGGCTCTCTCGAATGCGCTAAGACGCAACGTCCCATTATTTGTGACACTCGATAACGCGACGCGTCGAGCTCGTGAGGTATATTCCCTTAACACTTTGGGTGATCGCACCGATCACCAAATGGTATTGCACAACAACAAAATGATGGTCGTTGGAGGCAAAGTCGGCGGCGTGGCGACCAATGATGTAATGGAATCAACTAACGAAGGCCAGGCATGGCAAAAGACCACCGAAACGCCAGCAAGCTTCCCACCTCGCTGGGGCCACACACTGGTTAGCCACAATGGCAAAATGATAATGACCGGCGGCACTGATGGAGAAACAACCTTCTCGGATATCTGGTCATCCACATCAGGCGAAGGATGGAGCCTAGTGAGCGATGATGCCCCCTTTGGTGCATTGAAGAACCACAATATGAACAGCTTTAACGGAAAGTTGTATGTCATCGCTGGCGAACAAGGGCTACCCGGACAATCTGCGATTACCGATCGCATCTGGGTATCCGATGACAACGGCGAATCATGGACAGAGCTGCAACCTGCTGGCACCCACTTTTCACCGCGCACACGTGCTGCGACAGCCGTTCACTTCGGCAAAATCTGGATAATGGGCGGCTGTGATTCGGATCAAGATGCCTACGACGATCTGTGGACAACCTCCGACGGTAGCAGCTGGACAAAAATAGTCCCCGCCACTGATCTTGCAAAACGTTGCGGGCACCAATTGATCAGCCAAGGTCGACAACTGATTATCGTAGGCGGGCAAGACGCCAAACCGCCTGGTGCCACACAACCAACATTCCGCGACGACGTCATCATGTCTGAAACCAACGGCATCGAGTGGCAGGTCATGTACAAAAACTGGACAGATCTCGACACTCCGGTCAATCAAACCGGTGCTAACGATGCGCGCTGGCCAGCAGGAGCCGGCCATCGAGCCATGGCTCATGGTAATCACGTCGATATTGTTGGCGGAGCCCATGATCGCAGAATGCACCGTGAAGGCGTATGGCGGTTATACAACGGTGCCAAGAATTGGCAGCGAGTATCGATAGACCGGGAGGTATTTTCGCCCCGTGCATCTCATGATATGTTTGTTATGAACGACAAGGTCATCATGCTTGGCGGTCAAGATCATAACCAGCACCACATGGATATGCACAGTGCCGATGCCGATGGTAAAGGCTGGAAACGTCATCACCCAGGCGTTCGGAATGACGCCGCCGAGATGCAAACACCGCAACCCAGAGCACGGCATATCGCTCTGCCTTTCAACAATGAGATTGTTATCATCGGCGGTAAACCATCAGAGGATGGCGACCCCAGGGCAGATGTTCTCAAGTCGGCTGACGAAGGCAATACATTTACAGATCTCACGCCAATGCTCGTTGCAGACAGCACAAGCCCTCAACCGCTCAACCTGCCTCAAGACCTTGAGTTGATCGGTCACGCTGGCGCTGTTATCGGCGATACACTTGTCATTCTCGGCGGGCGCAAAGCCTCAGGGGAGTTCAGCAATGCGGTAATGACCAGTCGAGACGCGGTTCGCTGGAAAAAACAAACCCCTGCCTGTATCGCTAACCCACAAGCGCCTGAAAAAGCCTGTAATTTTGCGTTATCAGATCACCAGTTACTCTCCTACAACGGCAAGCTTTACAGCATTGGTGGTTTTGAAGATAACGGTAATGGGCCAGAAATCAGTGCACAAATTCTTGAAACGGATGATCTGGGAGCCAGCTGGATGCCGGTCGATGCCGAAGGGTTCACTCCTCTCAGTCGCCATAAATCTGTCGTTTTCAACGATATGATGATGACGATTGCCGGCGAAGAGAAGGCAAGCCCCGAGGCAGAAATCCAGCTCACAAACTCTATGCGCATATCATCTGATGCTGGTCGCAACTGGCAAATCATGTCACTCGCTAGCGATAGCGCAGAAATTGAGCCTCGCCATTCACACGCGGCTGTGGCAACCAGCGATGCAGTCATTATCACCGGCGGTATGAATGCCGAGCAGCGAATGCTGAACGATGTGATTCGTATTGCTCCAGCTAACAGCGCAGGTGTTGCCAATAGCAACAACGCCGAAGCACGAGCAATTTATTACCGCCTAATAACGACGACAGTGTGCAGTGATATCCCTAACGTTTCGGGCACCCGTTATTGCCCAGATGACGATGATTTTTATGATGAAGAGTAAGCGGAAGTAGGGCGTCGGTACTGATGCAGTGGTTTGTCGCATCAGTACCTAAGGCATTACGACTTGCTGTGAATAGATTGGGCGGGGCTATTCGTCAAAAACATAACGACAACCGCCGTAGTTCCTGAGGTCTTCATGCAACGCCAGCACATCAGGTAATCGACGCCAACGCTGGTGAAAGAAAACCATCGGGCATTCACCTTTGCCATTCGGCAGTACATCAATCAAGGTTTCCCAATCTTTCACCGTCTCATATTCAGGGTACTGATGAGTACGGCCATAAGTCGGGCCATTCAACTTTTTAACTTCAGCTTCAAAGTAGGATTCTGGAGATACGTAACTCTGCTGGGCTTGCGACCAAACTCGTAGCTCATTTCCGGCTTTATCGATATGCCCACTCTCCGGTAACGCAGTCACATTGGTGGATATCATCATGGCTGCAACAATACTCGCTGCTTGGTATAAACTTTTACGATTCATTGCACGTTTGCTCCCTAACTCAGTGCTCAGAGTCTAGCAAACATCATCGTATATATCGCCAATACTCTGCCGGGGGATACGCTCGTAAGGTTCAATGTGAACTGAATATCGCTCGACGTCTAAGTCCTATTCAGGTTGATTTAATGCACTGTTATCAACAAATATCTGGTAGCGCTTAATACGGTTTTCAGCCACTGCCATGACGACAGCAAACGGCACCGTCAATATAGTGCGATTCAAGCGTGTATATGTGACTTCGCCAATACAAATCAGCTGATTTGCCTGCACGATCACCTCAAACAGGTTATGAGAAATACCTGATATCATGTGAAAAAACCCATCAACCATCATCTCCACATCGGCCTTTCCAACCACGGGATCCGCATTGGCGAAGATAAATATCACTTCATCATCGAGAAAACTGGAAAACTTATCGACGTCTTTGCTATCTATCGCTTTAAACAGGTTGCGTGCTAGGGCGGCATAATCATTGGATACTGACGGCTTCATGCTCAGGGTGTCCTTGATACCGGCTGAATGCCGGGTGGTATTAGTAACCACTCTATTGATAAGGTGTTACCAGATGGTTCTAAAATGCCAAAAGGCTATTGCAACAGATTATAACCATGACGACAAATTGCCAATATGATCAAGCGTATAAATTTCGATGACGACGGCGTTAATGTGCTTCTCACACAAAGTGATCAATACCTGATGGCGCTATATCCGTCTGAAAGCTGCCACTTGATGAGTGCAAGTGCGTTAAACAACAACCATGTTGACCTATTAGGCTACCAACACAACGGTAAGCTTCTTGGCATGATTGCCATGGTAAACTATGCGACAACAAGCGATGCAGCCTACGTCGAGTTAAAACGGTGGGTGGTACATGAGAGTGCTCGCGACAAGGGTATTGGCCGACAGTTAATGCACGCGGCAATCAACGCCGTCGCGCAAACCACAACTAAGGTTATCCGTGTTGAAACAGGGATTCACCAGCCGGATGCGATTAAAGTACTAGAACAAGAAGGGTTTGTACGACGAGAACCCTTCGGCAGTTATACCGATGATCCTCTGTCGATGTATTTGCAATTAAACCTGGAGTAGTTCGAAGGCGGCCAATCGCACGGCGTTAAATAAGTAGATGGCAACATCACCCAAGTTTCAGCGATGGATTCGACCTAACCAACATCCGTCAGCGGTTCAATATTATCCAGCTCAGCGATAATTGCCTGTGACGAAGATTCCGCAAAGATGGCGCGTTGTTCTTCCAAAATGTCGGCAAGCACTTCGTCTGTCGACAAAGGATTAGCCAACACAACACGAAATACGACAACCGGGTAGCGGTGCTGCTCGATGGGCTTCAGCTGCGTACGGGATACAAATGATTTACCGCGTGCACGTTGAATCTTTTGGATATGTTTGGTGAGCTTATTCAGAATCTCATTGATCTGATTAGCCTCATGCTCCGAGGCATCCAACAAGGTTTGTTGCAGATCTTCGGGGACTAGTCGGTAAGTCAGAATATTGAGTTCAGGTTCTGAAACCAAAGCAAAATCGGGTTGTGCCTTTATTAATTCTGCGAATCTTCGAGCTTTTTCAATACCTTGATCAATCAAGATACCGTAACCTTTATGGCCAATGATATTCAGGCTGGAATGCACCAGCATAGCCATCCCAGAGCGAGAACCCTCCAGAGAAAAGCTGCCAATATCTTTGGAGCCTTTACGCACTACGTATTCGGCATGATGCTCGATACTCGACGCTAGGTTTGGCTCTTTGAAAACGACCATACCCGCCCCCATAGGCACATAAAGTTGTTTATGGGCATCAATGGTCACAGAATCCGCATGTTCGATACCACTGAGAATATCACGGTACTTATCCGAGAAGAGCGTTGGTCCGCCCCAAGCGGCATCAACATGGAACATAGCGCCGATGTCACCGGCAATCTCGGCAAGCTCATTGAGCGGGTCAACCGATCCGGTTTCTGACGTGCCAGCGATACCGATCACCGAAAACGGCATAATGCCACGGGCTTTCAGTTCTTTTGCGCGGCGCGCCAATTCAGCCGTTTTTACACGCTGCTTACGATCGGTTTCTACCGTGACAATATTAGCGCGGCCAATACCAAGAATATCTGCAGATTTTGCCAGTGAATAATGAGCACGTTCAGACGCCAATACGGCAATCCCCTTGTAGCCATAATGTTGCAAGGCAGCCACTAGGCCGTCCTGGCCAATTCCGGCGAAATCGCCGTCCGGTGCCAAAAAGTGATTCCGAGCAGCCCATAACGCCGTGATATTTGCAATGGTGCCACCGGAACAAAAGCTGCCGATGCAATTGTGATGGTCGTGCATCCAGCGGGTGTAGAATTCGTCTTCACGGCCATAAATCAGATGATGGATCATGCCGATGGTTTGACGCTCCATAGGCGTGAACGCCTTGGAGGTTTCGACCTTTACCATGTTCTGGTTCAAGGCGATCATAATACGCGACAATGGCAGCATAAAAGTCGGCAGCGCCGATGTCATATGCCCAACAAAACTCGGCGATGAAGTATGCACGGATTTGGAGACTAATTTATCCAGCAGGAAACGGGTCTGTGCCGAGACAAACTTTGGGTCCTGTGGAATCACAGGGTCGGAAAAATCCGTTTCGATATCTTCAATTTCTTGCTGACAGGCGACAATATTCTCGGTCAGAAACCCAACAAGGTTCTGAGAGATCTCATTATCAATAAGACCCAGCGTCGAGCTTGGATCTTCCGGCACCGTGAAAATCCGTTCGAGATTTTCAAGATTCGCCGTTGCCTGTTTTTCGTTGAATTTCATCGTTCAAAAACCTGACCTGTGAAATGAACGGGTATTGCATGCACTCACGGCTGAACAACACATGTGTTCGAAGCAACCGAAGTACGTTTTTCACATCATCACGCATCAATGCATAGCTGAGGCCGGGAGTAAATTCACCATCGCCACAGTTCATCCTTTGACAAACGCTGCTTACCAGTCGTGTATTCGCCATGCAAATACGCCTGAAAGAGCATCAATCGATATAAAACCGGAAATCACCCAAGCGCAATCAATAAAAATACGCCTGTGGCAAACACAGAATAGCGGTTCGAAGTTCGCTCATCAGCAAACCCAAACCGACGCTTAATATTTCGCTTCTGAACAAAATATAACTGCCCGGTTTTACAGGGGCGCTATTCTACCCTCTGTTTTTATGTCATGCCGGTTTTTTTTACACCGAAAGCCAATATTGATGCTTTTTCAGGCAGTTTATTGCAATTTTGACNAATATTTCATCAAACAATACGCGACTCAAAGAAGCCGAAAGAATCATTCAATGCCTAGCTGCAGTAGCAATTTCATCTGATCGCGGCTGGCATTCTCCGTATCCATAACCACCTGTCGGCTAACGCCAGTCACCGTATGCCCAGCGGCAAGCACGGATTTATACAGCGCAATCCATCCATCTATGACCTTATCAGGAGCCCCTTCATAAACCCAGTTTGCGGCCTTAAAGCCAGGGTCTTTCAATACTTTGTATCGACTGTTACGGCGGGGTTTCTTGCTGACCGGAAACGCCATTTGAAAGTGCAAGGCTTTGGCATCAGGTTCTGGTGCTTCGGGGAAGATAAAGTGCATTGGCCCACTGATTTTACCGCCATTTTTCACTGCAGAGGCACCCAGCTGCATCGCCAACGGCATTAGACGTGATTCAAGTTCATCGATCTTGACCGTGTACTCACCCACATAAAGTGTCTGCGCAGGAGAGGTTTCAACGTTAAATTCCACTAGAGGTGAAGCAATCGCCGCCTGTGTCAGGTCTGCGGTACTAACAGCGGCTACCGTTGCACGCCGCGGTGATGGTGCCCACGTGGGTTTGCATGGCCCATAAAATGCGGATTCTTCTTGATACGTGGCCGGCGCTGCCGCCATAAAATCGAGATAGGCTGCGGCCTTATCGTTCTCGCCACCGACCAAGGTGGCATTAATCAATGTTCGGCGAGCCGGTTCGTGTTGCCCTTGCTTTAAAAAGCTAACACCTAACAATAAATTGGCGCGCCCAACATATTGGTCATCTAAGGGCTTCTGGCAAGCCTGCTCAATACTCTGTTGCATATCTTGCCAGTGGGCACCTTGCATCTGCAAACGCGCGATTTGTAACCAACGCTCCGTTGATGGTGCCAATTGACTGGCTTTTTTTAGCGCCGCAATCGCCTGATCGAGTTCACGAGCCTGCAGCCACAGAGAAAACAAGCGTTCCCAAGCATCAGCCGTCGATTTAAGTTGGTGGGTTTGCAGTAGCTCTTGTTGCACACGTGCCGCGGCTAACGGATTTTTTGACAACGCGTATAAATCACGTAATTGTTTTTGATCTGCCAGCGTTAGTGCTAGGCCTTGTTGCCGTGCGGCTTCCAATGCAGACGCCGCTTCACGCCAGTTTTTCTGTTTCAAATAAATCGCCGTCAACTGCCGCCAAGCAGCTAGATCAGGCTCTGAACGCTCAATCACCGCCTGCTGAGCAATTGCCGCATTCGCGTAACTGCCACCGCGATAGAAGATAAACAACAACTGCTGCCAGTGCTCCAACGTCAATTCAGGGTTATCACGACGAATGGCATTCGCCGCCTTCACCGCCACTTTATTGCGCTTAAGGTTTAATGCCGCGATGGCTTCTAACAGACGAATGTCGATGTCTGGCTGGATGTCTCCACCATCAAAATTGGCAACAGCATCCAGCAATGGCTGCCAGCGTTTGTGCTTCCAATATAGGTTGACGAGTTCTTTGAGTGTTTGCAGGCGCGCAACATCAGCTAACCCCTCGCCATTCAGTGCCTCCAAGTAGAATGACGCAGCCTTATCGATGTCTTTCTCGGCAGCATAATGTCGTGCTAGATACCTTGCTGTACTGGCCTTTCCATAGGCATCATCAATACGCTTTAGATCTGCCTCAAGTTCAGCAATTGAACGCTGTGTCTGGCGGTTATCAATCGGCCCTTTGAGCTCACGACTGCGGTATTGATCAGCCCATACCGTCGCGCCAAACTGCATCACCAATACCGCCAGCCCCGTCACTGCGCGCAACAACCAACGCCTGTGACGTTTCACTCTCTGATCCAAAATCATCCCCACTATCAGCTTAACCATCAGAACGCCCTGATATTCATCGGATAGTCCTTCCACTTAAACTCGATACGCTGGGAAATATAACGCGTACGTTTATCCTTCGGCGGCATATAACGCCACCCCTTAACCGCCGCAACGGCGTTGGCTTCAAAAACGCCGCGCGGATGCGCATTCATGATCCTTACGTTGTCGACATTACCGTCTGCATTGATGCTAAAAGCCACCAACACCCAACCGTCGATCTTGTGATCCCAGGCGATTTTAGGAATGTTAGGGCGTGTGGTTGCTGAGGGTACGATGTCACGAATACCGGTATCTGCCTCACCCAAGTATTCAATCTTACTACCGGCTTCGCCCGATGGCTGTACCCAATAGTTTTGCTCGCCGGTCAGCTGTTTCACATCCAGCGAGATATCAATATCTGGTGCATCCACTTGCACATCTTGAGGCTCAACAGCTACAGGTACAGCATCAGGAAAACGAATATCGGGCAATTGAGGTTCTTTAGGGGCCTGAGGCACGGCTTCCGCCGATTGGCGTGGGGCCTCTGGTTTGGGCGCACGAGTATCAACAAAAATTGGCCCTTTCGGAGACTGATGCGATGCAGATTGTGGATGAATCAATCGCTGCATCAACAAAAACAATGATAACGAAATCACTAATGCAGCCATAATCGCCAGCAGCGGTCGCAACGCACGACGGAAGGTAAACGTGTTTTCCAACACCGAACTCATGCGCTCCCCCTTTTACTGCACGTGCTTTCGGGTCGTTCCGTACCCTTCGAAAAATCCCAATTAGGCATCACGGCGAGCTAGCTGCCACAGCGATATTTTTGACGCCGGCCAAACGCACCTGATCCATCACGGCCATTAAATCACCGGTGGGCGTTTTTTCATCTGCTTGAACAACTACAGCGCCTTCAGGGTTGCTGGCGTGCAAACGCGCAATAATGGCGCGTACGGTGCGCACATCAACTTCTCGCTTATCAATCCAGACACTGCCGCTGGCTTCGATGCCGACAAAAATCGTAGCGTTATCTTGCTTCTCGGTCGATTCTGCCGCTGGCGGATTGACCTCAATACCAGATTCTTTCACAAACGAGGTGGTAACAATGAAGAAGATCAACATGATGAAAACGATGTCGAGCATGGGTGTCATGTCGAGTTCGGTTTCAGCGATATCGGCCTGATGACGACGCGCACTCATAGTGCACCTCGTGCCGGGTTCTCCTCGGCTAACGCAGGTGCAGATTCCAGTACCAAAGCATCATACAGCGTATCCAACTGGCGCTGGGCCCGGTGTTTCAGATGGTAAACAAAATACAAACCTGACAACGCCAATACTAAACCTGTCATCGTCGGCAAGGTCGCTCGATAGATACCATCGGCCATGGCTTTGGCATCACTAGTACCGGTTATCGCGATGGTATCAAATACCCCGACCATGCCGGTGACTGTGCCTAACAAACCCAACAGTGGGCATATCGCCACCAACACTGAGATAGTGCTTAACCCGCGTTGCAATCGNCCTTTGCTAATCGACAATGCTTCTTCACGAATTTTTTCTGCATACCAACTGTGTTTATCACTGCGATCTTGCCAGTATTCTGCCAACGCGCGATGCTCAGCCCGCACTTCTCGGTGGAGGTAAATAAGCCGCTCAACGATGAGGCCCCATAAAAGCAAACAAACGCTGAACAGCACCCAGATAACATCACCGCCTTGGCTGGCATACTGACGAATCGGATCGAACAAAGCAGCATCAAACATCCTGCTGCCCTCCGTTTTGCGACGAGGCTTCAATATGCCGCGCCAGCACACCGGCGCTTTGCTCATCTAACACTTGAATTTGCGAGCGACTCAACGCAGCAACCAGATTATGCGCCAACAGCAACGGTATCGCCGCAACAAGGCCAAGTACCGTCGTGACCAATGCCTGAGAAATTCCACTCGCCATCAGTTTCGGGTCACCACTGCCAAACAGGCTGATGCTCTGGAAGGTTGCGATCATCCCAATAACGGTACCCAGCAATCCCATCAAAGGTGCAATGGCGGCGAGTAACTTGATCAACCCCTGACCGCGCTCGAGGGCAGGTATTTCTTTCAAAATGGCTTCATCCAGCCGCGACTGCAACAGGTTTTGATCTGCCGACGCCAACCCTTTCACATCTGCCAGTACCCGACCTAGCGGATTATTGGTTTGTGGCTGATCGATTTGTTTCAGCTGTTTACGCATTTTTATCTGCGTCAGGCTCAGGCCTAGCAAACGAATCAGCGCAATCAACAAACCAAAGCCACCGACCGCGATAATCGCAAGCCCGACTTCACGGCCCTGCCGAATACGCTCCATTAAATCGGGAGCTTGCCCCAACACGCCTAACAAGGTTCCGCGTGTCGGATCAATGATCGAGGAATGTATGCCAGATTGTTGTTGGTAAAAGGCCCGTAAATCGGCGCTGCTGGCACTTTGCCGTTGCGGCTGCAACAACTCTTGAGTTTCCTGTAGGTACTGCAAAAAACCATCGCTATTCGCGAGNGTAAATGTACCAAGGCGCACGACAGATTGTGTTTCAGCTTCACCCGCCACATTAAATACGCTGACATCAAAACGCCGGCTGCGCCCTGCTTCGATCATTTCTTGCTGCACTAACATCCACAATGCTTGCATGTCTTCGATCGAGGGCAATTGCTCGTCATGGAGCAAGGCTTCAAGTTTGGCTTCACGCTCCGGTAACTGGGTTTGCGTCAAAGAATCGCGCATTCGCGCGGCAAAATCACCGGCAAATTCGTTGTGTATCGAATAGACATCACCCAATTCAGTCACTTCAGCATCCAGAGCTAGTTTCAATGCATCAATCTGCTGCTGCCGGGCATCTACCCGCTGTTGAATCGGGTTATTGGTTTTTTGTGCTTTCAAAAATGCTGCTTTGGCATCACGGACAAGTTTTTTCTGCTGGTTACGCGCATTGAGAAATCGGCGTTCACGATCACGGTAGAGCTTTTTTTCCTGCTGCTGGTAGTTTTGCATTTGCTCAAGTAATAAACCTAAGTCATCTTCACCAGCACTAGATGTTTGGTTTTGAGCGAAAGAGAAACTCGAAAAAGACAGACCAACGACAAAACCTAAAACGGCGTATAAGGAGGAACGGTTAATCATTAGTTTACCCCCTGATGACTATCATCAAGATCCGATGCCGGCACGGCGTGCATTGGCAGATTCAGTAGCTCCGGCGCTAGTGTCTTATCAGCCACCCGCATAGCTCTGGAAATCGAACGATTACTCGATGAGGGCAATGGTTGCCATTGATCGGTAGTTTTGTCCCAGATACCAGATTGTTGACCATCTGGGGTTTGGAAGTACAACGCCATACGCCCCAAACGCAAAAATACAACAGAGAGCTGCTTACCTTCCCACTCAAGTTGGCCACGCCAGGTTTGCAGGTCGTAGTTATAATCGTTCTCGGCCTGGTAAGCCTCCATCACCCGACGATACTTTTCAGTCACCGGCGTCGATGGGCTAGTCAGCACGTCATTGAGGCGCTCAATTGCAGCCAGACGTTCTTCCCGCTCAAATGGCAAATCTAATACGATAAATTTACCCAAGGTATCTGCCATCTGACGTAGCAACGGCAGGATCCGTTGGCGTGTTATCTGTGCGTCGGCAATTTGACGCTGCAGTTGCACAAGTTCCTGCTGCTGCTCTTCTTCGCGCAACAGTAGCTCTTGATTCCAGGCACGTTGGTAATCTGCTTGTTGTAACAAACGCTGGTATTCATTCAGTAGCGATTGGGTTTCATCATCTAACGCAGAAACACGGCGCTGACTTTGCCGGGCGGCATTCTGAGTTGCATCATGGGTATCAACAACGGCGCCAACAGATTCTCCGGCAGCCTGCGTTAGCGGGCTTACCAAAATGCTGGCGCAAAGCAGGAGCGNCGCAGCTCCTCGGCGAGATTTCAGGTTCAACAGCTTTATCACTCTATTGTTTTTATTGTTTACCGAAGCATCATTGCATCGGTAAGTATCCAGTCTATTTCGAGTCTGAGACGGTTACTTAGTTCGCTATTGTTGTGGGTTGCCTGGGCTTTTTAATCCATTTTTCAGTGCCTTACAAGCCAATCACTGGCGGCAGGCCGATCAACTAGCGCTTCAAGCCGATATACGTACCAACCTCAAAAACATCGGGCTTACCTTCTGCATGTCCGAAGTAACAAATGTCTTCATGGTTATCATTTTCAATAATGCCAACCACGCATTCAACCTTGTATTGCTTCGCAACCTGATAGAGAAAATCGAGTGGGTCTTTCAGTTTTTCACGTTTGTTAACATCTAAACGAATGCCCAATTGCTCGAATTCAACAACCGAATCATCGGCTTCGTCATCAACTACCTTAACGCCAACCACCGCAATCGCAGGAAACTCGGTTGCCCAGTCAGTCAAATCGCGGTGAATATCGGCGGCAACGTCAATAAGATCGTCACCTTCAAAATGAATATAAATCTGCATAATTATGCTCGTTGGAGGAAAACGTCACCATTACGGAAATATCATACTCGTGACGTTTTCAATGATCTATTTTCCCGCGCAGGGTTTTTATCTTCCCGCGCTGGGTTTTTTTATCAGTGCGCCGGGCTTTGGAAGAACGGCTAGGTTTAGTGGGCCTGCGTGATTTTTGCACGACCCCAGCTTCACGAATCAACTCAACCAAACGTTCACGTGCCGCCGTCAGATTTTTTTCACGAGTACGGTGCTGCTGTGCCTTAATAACGATAACGCCATCACGAGTAATACGCCGATCACGCATCTCCAGTAACCGGGTTTTATAAAACTCGGGCAAACTCGATGCATGAATATTAAAACGCAGGTGGATAGCGCTCGACACTTTATTCACATTCTGACCACCCGCACCTTGTGCGCGAATCGCCTGAATATCGATTTCGTCATCGGATAACTGGATACGTGAACTGATGATTAACATGAGACAAATCTGTACAAAAGACCCGCTATTCTAGGCAAGGTAGCGTTACAAGGCTAGTGCTGCGTGCGCCACCCCCTCATTAACAGCGAATAGTATGTGGATTTTCCAGACGTAGGCTACGTGATCGTGAGATAATACTATCCGAATAAACTTATAAATTAGACGGGTATTTCGTAACGCTGAACGGGATGGCTACCTCAGCTAAGACATGCATGACACAGCTGCCGCCTTGCTTGGATGCCATTGGTAATGTTCACACAAGATTCATAACCCGAGTTATTGATTCAATACCTCACACCTTTTTAGTATTCCGAATGTACTCAATGTCGTACGCCACATCTAACTATATGCACCTCATGCCTTTGGCCTCCTAGAAGTTTGCTAACATTAAAATTGCCCCCTCTGGCGGCGTGTGGCTTAACATCAAAATACTGATTAAGTATTGCAGAAAGAGCCGCATTTCATTGTCCAACCCATTGCTGCGCAATATCTACATACTACGGCCAGGAGATTCCGTTTGAATATTTATAACCCGCGAACAATCCTACACACAATACTCGGCTTCACGCTTATTTTTGCGAACTTGGCTTCTGCCTGCACAGGCATTCAGATTAACGCCAATGACGGTACTGTCATCCACGCTCGAACACTGGAGTTTGCAGTTGATATCGAGTCTGACGTTATTATCGTACCGCGTGGTTTCGAACGCACTGGCAGTACACCCGATAAACAAACCGGCGCTAGATGGGCATCAAAGTACGCCAGTGTTGGCGCCAACGCACTTGGGCTACCTAACATTATTGATGGCGTTAACGAACAAGGTCTATCAATCGGACTGTTTTACTTTCCTGGCTTCGCGGATTACATGCCCTATAACAAAGCGGAAGCGGGCAAAACCATTGCTCCGTTAGAACTCGGGTCTTGGATGCTGGACAATTTTAAAGATGTTAAAGATGTCCGTGAACACATCGGCAACATTGTTGTAGCCAATGTCGTATTCCCACAATGGGGTTTTGTTCCACCGGTGCATTACATCGTACAAGATGCAAAAGGTAACGCCATCGTTGTTGAATACACCAACGGCAAGCTTAATGTGCACGACAACCCGCTCGGCGTCATTACCAACTCCCCCACCTTCGATTGGCATATGACTAATCTACGCAACTACGTCAATTTGTCGTTTTCCAATGTTGAAGATGTAAAGCTTGGTAATCAAAAACTTGCCCCTTTCGGTCAAGGATCGGGCATGCTCGGTATCCCAGGTGACTTCACACCACCATCGCGGTTTGTACGAGCGGCTGCTTTCAGCCAAGGCTTGATTCCGGTAGAAACCGGGAAAGAAGGTATTCTTCAGGCATTTCACCTGCTGAACAATTTTGATATCCCTAAAGGCGCGGCGCGTGATAGTAAAAAAGACAAACATGGAAACATCGTTGCCGACTACACGCTATGGACTAGCGCTGTCGACTTGAAAGAACGTGCGTTTTATTTCAGAACCTACGAAGACAGTCAGATAAAGCGTGTCGATCTGCTAAGCCACAATTTGGATTCCAAAACCATCAAAACGATTTCTATGAAAGGCCAAGAAGTCATAAAAACCCTCAACTAGACGGCAATCTGAAACCAGCAATATAACGATATCGGTCCGCGCAAATGGAAGCCTCCACCAGCCCGGGCCGAATTCAGATATTGTTCTATCTCAATTTTTTCGTGCGACAATCCAAATAGATTGAGTGGTTATAGCTGTAACCTATTGTCAATAGTATGCGGCGTACCAAGGTTCCCGCAGGCATAACTACTTTTATAAGTAATCGAGCCTACAGTCATCACTGCTCTTATGCTGACCAAAGTTGCAGAACATCGGAATAGTAAAGACGTGGTTTAACCAGCCTAAAATTAGCGATATCCTCCGACAACAGCCAGAAGAGTGACTGTCGCAAACCGGTAGAGACACAACTAATGAGTAAAACCATTTTAATCACAGGAGCGAGTGACGGCATTGGCTTGGAAACTGCTAAAGCACTGCTGGCCGATGGACATCACTTGCTATTGCATGGTCGCACCGCCGAAAAGCTGCAGTCTGTGGTTGAATCATTGCCGCAATTTGCCGACCAAATTGAGCAATATATTGCTGATTTATCGGTGATGGGTGAAGTCAGAATGCTGGTCGCTGCNATAAAACAAAAACACGACTCTCTGGATATTCTGATTAACAACGCCGGTGTTTTTAAAACACCCACAACACGCACTCAAGACGGTTTCGATACGCGCCTGGCCGTTAACACCATCGCGCCGTATCTGCTGACCCGCGAACTCTTACCCTTACTAAATAGCCAGAGTCGAGTCGTGAATCTATCGTCTGCTGCACAAGCCGAAGTATCGATGGATGGCCTAACTGGAAAGACACCCTACAACAATGACATGTCTGCCTACGCTCAGAGTAAACGGGCAATTACACTCTGGACACACCAATTAGCGATCACGTTAGAACAATCTCCTGTATTAATTGCTGTGAACCCCGGATCACTGCTGGCCAGCAAAATGGTCAAAGAGGGTTTTGGCGTAGCAGGTAATGATCTCTCTATTGGCGTCAATATCATCAAACGCGCGGCTCTCAGTAGCGGGTTCGGTGAAGCCAACGGCAAATATTTTGATAACGACGCCGAAACCTTCAGTGCCATCGGCGGCTTAGATCAAGCGCCGCAGGTGGTAAAAATACTCGATCAATTGATTACCCTTCCTTGCTAACTACTGGAAATGGCGATAGCGGAGGCAAGATAGCTTTATAGATTGCCTTCAGATTGATCGCCAGCATCACGTCGTTCCTCTCAGGCTGAGAGGAACTTGTTAGAGGCAAAAATAGCGCTCTAACAATTTTTATCTATCAACTATCTAACGATACATACCCAGCACAAATACCCAGCTCACTCATAGCCGAAACAAGCAACGTACAATCAGCTACCTACCTCGTCCAAAGCGAGCGCCCATGGTCACAAGCAATTGCATAAATAAACCAAATACACGAGGCATAAATCGTGCCTGTAAATACGAAAGTTTGGCCATTTTACCCGGAACAATAATCGCTCGATTGTTGTTAATTCCCTTTCGCGCCTCACGTGTTACCACGGCAACGGGCAACGTGCCGCCGGCATCTTTGATAAAACGCGTTTGCTTGAGAATATGCGCACTTTCGTCATCCGTCATGGGCGTATCAACTTCAGGCGGGCATAATACCGATACACCAATCTTGAATTCATGCAGCTCTTGCCGAAGCGCACCCGCCATGCCCAGAATGGCAAACTTCGATGCGCCATAACCGCTATATCCATAGGTCGATATCAAGCCGCCGAGAGACCCAACAAAACAAATCTGGCCACTCTTTTGTTGAATCATTGCAGGTAAAAATGCCCGAACAACCGCACGCGCGCCTATGACGTTTGTTCTCAAAATTTGCTCGAATTCTTCGTCAGTTTGATCCATAAAGCGGATGCTTTGAACGATTCCTGCGCTTAAGATCAATAGACTTGGCGTATCGACTGCCGACAAAACCTCTGCCGTACAACGCGTTAACGACTCCGCATCAGATACGTCTACGCTATAAGCCACGATTTTCTGACCATCCCTTATAGACGAACCCTTGCATGCCTCGACGGCAAGATCGAGTTTTTGCTGGTTGCGTGCCAACAATACGATATTGGCTCCATCACTGGCGTAGGCTCTAGCTAGATCTAGGCCGATACCGCTCGACCCACCGCTAATAAGTACTGTTTGAAAGGTCATTCTGTCTACCAAAATTCACAAAATAGATCGAGTAAGCAATAAACACTGCCACTGTTGGCATCTAACTATAATACCGAAATGAAGGAATGGTTGGAGACATAAAACATTACCAGCTAGAGAGCCTTTCAACGAACTAATCGTATCACCTGACTAGTGTTGTGATTGACGATTTAGTCCCTCCCCCTCTCGATCGATATTCCAAAACAATTTTAAGAGGAACGATGCGCCGCGAATGAGTCCAAGCTACATAAGCAAGAACCGCCAAATTCTTTAACGAATACCCGAGGTGACGATGAATAGAATATGTGTGTACTGTGGCTCAAGCCCTGGAAAAAATCCTGATTACGCCGACGCAGCCAAAAGCCTCGCAGCAGCATTAGTCGATCGTAATATCGGTTTAGTCTATGGCGGTGCCAATGTCGGTATCATGGGCCAGATTGCCGATGCGGTCATCGCTTTTGGGGGTGAAGTGACTGGAATTATGCCGCAATTTTTGGTCGATAAAGAAGTTGCACACCTCGGTCTCAGCGAATTAAAAATCGTCCATTCAATGCACGAACGAAAATCGTTGATGGCAGATCTCGCAGAGGGATTTATCGCACTGCCCGGCGGATTAGGCACACTCGAAGAGCTGTTTGAAGTATTAACCTGGGCACAGCTTGGGTTCCATAAAAAACCCTGCGCGCTCCTAAACATAAGAAATTACTACGATCACTTATCAGTGTTTCTCGATCATGCGCTTGAAGAACAGTTTATTCAGCCAAGCCATCGCAACATGTTGCTAGTTGATGATGATCCATCTCGTTTGCTTAACGCCATGGAAGACTATCAATCACCGATGAGCGCATTGGAAGCATTAAACGGCAAGTGGATTGGGCGAGATAAAACGTAGTATTCAAAACGTACACACCCGATTACAAATTCAACATCCAAAGAACCGCGTAAATTTCTAACCGAGAATTAGCTTATGCTAATGCGAGAAAGGAAAAACTTCCTTATGATGGTTCTCACTCACTACTGGCTAGAAATACACACTCGCTAGACAATATGCCACCTCAACGACCTTATAGAACCCGTCTCATCCGCACAGTATTGCAAACCCTTGTGTGGATAATCACCGCAATATTGCTCACCACGCTCTACCGTTTTTTTCTAGTGGCTAAAGACTATCACTGGGCCGATAGTTTTTATGTATGGATAGGCGGTTTATATTCCGGTTTATTCGCGGGCGTTATGCAAAGTATCTTTGTCGATAAGTTTTTGTATCGGAACGGCAAGTCAGAACCGGTCTGGCTAAAGCTATTGGTTGCGGCACTATCCTTACATATTTTTATTGCAGCTGGGTTCATCTATGAAATGCGCTAATCGCCCAAACAACATATTCAAGTTTTCACATGCAACTGCGTTCGCCACCCTTGTTACTTTATTTGCATCACTACTCAGTGCGTGCTCATTGCCTGATGATGTTGTAGAAAAACGCACTGCGATCCAATATGAGATCGACAGTATCGACGCCTATCATCGACTCGCTGCAAGTACATTTGAGCTAACGACGCCAAGCGCGAATGCTGGATCACCAGAACAGAACATTAATGATGAACCTGGCTATCAGGTCCGTACACCCAGTGAAATTAACGAACAGGTACTAGCGTTACTTTCTGCGGCCACATTTGAGCAAAAAAACTTTGTACCTGACACATACGCTAGCCTGACAATCGATTCAGAGGCGCTCGCCGGGGCATTTAATCGGCAGGTTTCCGACAAACACTATTTCAATCATGACCTTGTCAGTATCGAGGTAGATACACTTGAATACTCTGACGGAAGCACGCGCTCTTTCAACAAACCGTTCTCAGCCGGCAAACAAGGCTACTACGCGCTTGAACTAGCACTACCCAATGCAAAATCATTGACCGCGATATCTACTAAGATAACGTATCCTGCGATTGTTCAAGAGTCAGTATTACTGACACCGTCAACGACAGATGCCATCGTAAATACACACGCTATCAAACTACTCAGTTTGGGAAGCCATCGCGTTGAATTACAGATGCCACAAAGCCTACTGGATACGGTGATGGTCGTTGAAGCAGAAGACCTAGCCGGATTAAGAATGCGTACTCTAGGAATGACATCAGAATCCATCCCAACCGGGCTTCAGCTTGAAGCCCTAGCGAACCAACGAAGGTTTTACCGGCGTGTTATCGATAAAATTGATGCACGCGAGTTTGCAACAGAAGCGGAAATAGATAGATACCTTAAAAAGAACATACCCAATAACGCCGTACCAATGGCAGTATCAAAAGACGCCCAGCAGGTATTGGTAAGCTATTTATTTCCGAGGCCTGCTCAGTCGCTTAACTTGGTCATTGAAATACTGTTAGCACCACAAGAAACGAACATCGCATTAAAGCGCGCTGATAGTTTTTACTTTCCTCAAAACGATGGATTCCAACTTGCAACCGATTACGATACTGAATTGGATGGATTAATTGATAACGACGGGAATTGGATCGGGTCGCCACAATACCAAGATTTACGCCAACACAATCGATACTTTTATTCACACGCCACACACACCTACGATCGTCAATACCTGCATCTTGATCGTCAGCAAAAACGTCTAACACCCGTAAATTACAGCATCGACGCTCAACCGAGCATCAAAAACGATACGCTCATTTCCATTGATCAAGAATCGAATCGACAAGGCATTGTAAAGGCAAGTAGTGGGCGTGAAATTCTGCCACTGCAATACCCTCACATTATGCGAATCGGGGCCTATTTCTCTGCGGCTGTCGACACGAGAAACGGTCGAAAGTACTTATTGGTCAACCCGAATGGGCAACCTCACAGCGACACACTGTATCAGCGGATCGAAGAAAATAATGGCCGCATCCATGTGTTTACATCGTCTCTAGACGATCGAGAAAAGCTAATCGATCTTGGGCCGGCTTTATAAAAAGTTAGCCCTGCCGTTGATCAATACATCTTACTCTTCAAGCTGCTTCAACTGGTCCATACGTGCCAACGTAATCGTCTGAAAGTAATCAGCAAACTGCTCAATACTGGCGTCAGAGAGCAATGTGTCTGCATCTTCAGTATCCATGGCAATCAGCGGCCCCATGCTGCCCAAATACAAGAGAGCACCGGCTTGCATATGGCGAATTAATCCGGAGAGAGACGCTTCAATAAGGAAAGGATCTTGTAGATCCGGCATCGTTACCAGTTCAGGCTTCAGCTCTTGACTCATCCATTTGATGCGTTCATTAGGCGTAAGGCCTTCATGCAGAATAATACGACCATATTCAGGAACATCTCGGGCTGCCTTTAAAAAAGCGACATTGAGCTGACGTGACTTTTGCAGGTCAGTTTTCAACTCCGCCTCATGATAATAGGCGCTGAATTGCGTTAAAAACCGTGTTTTGACGTCTTCAGCAACTGCCTTCCACAACGCATCCTTACTCTTGAAGTGATAGAGAATCAATGCGCGCTTGGCGCCGCAAAGCTCGCTGATGGCACGAAAACTAGCACCTTCAAAGCCATAATCGCTGAATACTTTTTCTGCGGCCTTTAAGATGGCATCCTTCATCGTTGCTTTGATGTGATCTTTATCTGTGTTTGTTTCTGTCATGGAGGTGTCTGGAATCAAGGTATCTGAGATCATCTGCGCAACGCAGGCATTACGAGTCTGAATGGTGCTAGGCGACTAACGGGCTGCCCGCTCGATAAGCAGCAAGGATATACCGCAGGGTAGCACATTTAGCGATTGACTGACACATATGTTAGTCCCTACAATGGGGCCACTTTTCACTGACACGGTTGTCAGTTTTCAGCAAATTCGGATGACGCAGTAACAAGCAGAGAATTAAACATGGCAAATGGACAAAACCAATCCTCAGTAAGCGTAGGCATCATAGGCGCAGGCATGTCTGGCATGCTAATGGCCATTAAGCTGTTGCGAGAAGGCAAAACCAACTTCAAAGTGTTTGAAAAAGCGCGCAAAGTGGGCGGTGTATGGCGTGAAAACCGTTACCCGGGTGTCGCTTGTGACGTAGCATCATTTGCCTACTGTTATGAGTTCGAACCGAAAGCTGATTGGTCACGCCGTTTTTCTGAAGGCTCTGAAATACAAGGCTACTTCGAAGGCGTTGCCAAAAAATACAATCTTGACGATTACGTTGAATTTGAAACATCGGTAACCTCCGCAAAGTTTACCGACGATAAAAAGTGGCTGGTAACTACCGATAAAGACGAAAGTCATCACTTCGACCTACTCGTTGACGCGACAGGCCCACTGAACCAAAAGCTCTACCCCAATATTAACGGCTTAGATAGTTTTGAAGGCAAAGTCGTACATACTGCCGACTGGGATGACGACTACGACTACTCCGGTCAACGCGTAGCTATTTTAGGTTCAGGTTCATCCGGTGTTCAAGCCACTGCACCGATTGCAGAACGCGCCGGGCACCTGACAACATTTATACGTACGCCACAATGGGTTATGCCAACACCCAATCCGTACTACGGCGATTTTTCGCGCTACATGAAGCGCAAAGTTCCACTACTGGGTATGACTACACGTAAATTCTATGACTGGGTCGGCGAAATGTTTGGCCGCGCTTCATTGTACGACGGCTGGCAGCGTCGCATGGTGAACTGGGCGGTAGAAAACAACCTGAAAAGCATCAAAGACCCGGAATTGCGCGAAAAGATGCGCCCGGATTTTCAACCGATGTGCCGACGTATGATTGTGTCTGAAACCTATTACCCGGCACTGCAGCGCGACAATGTTCATGTTGAACGTACAGGTATTGAGTGTATTGAAAAAAACGGTATTCGAACCAAAGACGGCCAATTGCATGAACTCGATATGCTCGTTTTGGCAACCGGTTTTAAACCGAATCAATGGGGTGTATCCGATATCACTGGCCCTAACGGCGAAAAACTGACAGAGATCTGGAAAGACGAGCACAACCGAAACTACCGTTCCATCACCGTGCCCGGCCTGCCGAATTTCTTTGTTTTGATTGGCACAAACAGCCCAATCACCAACCTTTCGTTGATTGATATCGCAGATATCGGTGTCGACTATGTGCTGAAATGCATGAAGCGTATCGAAGCCGGCGAATTTACCTCGATGGTGCCTAAGCAAGAAGCTGCCACTAAATTTGGTCAAGAACTGGCTAGCTCGTTTGATGGCACTGCATGGGTAACCGGCTGTACGGGTTGGTATACGGATGGCACCGAATTGCCACAAACGTGGCCTTGGTCTCCATCAACCTATCGCGATAAGTTGAAAGAGCCTGAATTTGCCGATTACGATTTGGTGTAATTCACCGATTCGTTTCTGTTCAACACCTAAGTTGTTGAACTTGAAAAATCATGCGGCACCTACACAGTGTTAGTGCCGCATTGATAATGCAACAAAACCTTCCCTACCGCCCTACTAACACCGAAGTGACTAAGCCTACTTCTGTTTAGCCATGATCTTTAAAAATAGCGATCACGGTGCCTTCCTCGCCAGTCGAAAACCAATACCTACATATTCCGCCGATACTGCCCGCCCACATCAAACAAACATTCGGTGATTTGCCCCAACGAACACACCTTCACAGCTTCCATCAAACTCTCAAACAAATTGCCGTTGTTTAAGGCCGTTGTTTGTAGTTCTGCCAAAGCTTCTGCAGCATATTCAGCTTCGCGTCTATGTAAATTCTTTACGCTGTTTATCCGTGCTTCTTTATCTTCTGCCGTAGCGCGAATTACCTCGCCTGGCGTTAGCGTGGGTGAGCCCTTACTGCTGAGAAAAGTATTAACACCCACAATCGGAAAATCACCCGTGTGTTTGCGCGTTTCATAGTGCAGGCTTTCTTCCTGAATTTTGCCACGTTGATACATCGTCTCCATTGCCCCCAGCACGCCGCCACGATCGGTCAGGCGATCAAACTCAGTTAATACCGCAGCTTCAACTAAGTCGGTTAACTCTTCGATAATAAAGCTACCTTGAAGCGGGTTTTCGTTTTTCGCCAAACCCAGTTCTTTGTTAATGATCAACTGAATTGCCATCGCACGACGCACCGAATCTTCAGTCGGTGTGGTAATGGCTTCGTCATAGGCGTTTGTGTGTAACGAGTTACAGTTGTCGTAGATTGCGTAGAGTGCCTGCAGGGTTGTACGAATATCATTGAAGTCGATCTCCTGCGCATGTAATGAACGCCCCGAAGTTTGAATATGGTACTTAAGCATTTGCGAGCGCTCGTTGGCACCGTACTTTAACTTCATTGCCTTGGCCCACAGCCTTCGGGCTACGCGACCGATGACTGCGTATTCCGGATCAATACCATTCGAAAAGAAAAACGATAGATTAGGGGCGAAGTCATCAATGCTCATACCGCGACTCAGATAATACTCCACATAGGTGAATCCGTTAGCTAACGTGAAAGCCAACTGAGTAATTGGATTCGCGCCGGCTTCAGCAATGTGATAGCCAGAAATAGATACCGAGTAGAAATTTCGAATCTGATACTGGATAAAATATTCTTGCACGTCCCCCATCAGTTTTAGAGCAAACTCCGTCGAGAATATACAGGTATTCTGCGCCTGATCCTCTTTGAGAATGTCGGCCTGCACGGTTCCACGCACAACGTTAAGCGTCTCAGTTTTAATCGTTGCGTAGATATCCGGCGGCAGTACCTTGTCGCCGGTGATACCCAGCAGCATGGTTCCCAAGCCGCTGTTCCCGGCTGGCAATTCCCCCGCATAAACCGGCTTCAAAGCATCGTTTCCCGAAAAATGAGCCGCTATCTTTTGCTGAACATCCTCTTCAAGGCCATGTTCCTGTATGTACTTTTCACATTGTTGATCGATGGCAGCATTAAGAAAAAACGCCAATATCATCGGTGCTGGGCCGTTAATCGTCATCGACACGGAGGTGTTCGACGCTGCCAGATCGAATCCACTGTAGAGTTTTTTGGCATCGTCAAGACTACAGATACTCACCCCCGAGTTGCCCACCTTGCCGTAAATATCCGGCCGATGATCTGGGTCTCGCCCATACAGAGTGACGGAATCGAATGCCGTCGACAGGCGAATAGCGGGCATATCCATGCTCACATAATGGAAGCGTTTGTTGGTACGCTCTGGGCCACCCTCGCCAGCGAACATGCGGGTTGGATCTTCTCCTTCACGTTTAAAAGGATACAAACCGGCGGTATAAGGGAATCGCCCGGGTAAATTCTCTTGCGACAACCATCGCAACAAATCACCCCAATTCTGGTATCGGGGTGTCGCTACACGCGGTATCTGCAAATGCGATAGCGATTCGCTGTGCGTATCGATGGCGATGTCTTTGTCTCTAACTTGAAACCGGTAGACGGCATCTTGATAAGCCTTGCGATCTTGCGGCCATGTATCGAGGCGTTGACGATTTTGAGGGTCTAGCTCATCGGTAGTTTTATTCACCAGATCTTTCAGCGTTTGTGTCGCCGCGCTCAACTGCGAATGGGAAGGCTGCGCTTCAATCGTGTTTAACGATTCCTGTAAACAATACAGTCGATTAGCCACTTCAGCTTGTTGTTCCACGGTATCGTCATACTGGCGATTGCTCTCACTGATTTCTGACAAATAACGCACCCGCCGCGGGGGAATAATGTCAATCTTCTCGCTATCACTAAATTCGCCAACATCAGCATCAGGCCATTGATCCGCCTGTATGTTGTGCAGGCGATGAATAAGGGTGGCGTAGAGTCGATTCATACCCGGATCGTTAAATTGGGCCGCGATCGTGCCAATCACCGGCAGGCTTTCATCCGCGTCGCTAAATCTCTGATGATTGCGTTTGTATTGCTTGCGAATGTCTCTTAATGCATCCAGCGCGCCACGCTTATCAAATTTGTTCAGTGCAATAACATCCGCAAAATCCAGCATATCGATTTTTTCAAGCTGAGAGGCTGCACCGTACTCAGGTGTCATCACATACAATGATAAATCGCTGAAATCCAGAATCTCGGTATCCGATTGGCCAATACCCGATGTTTCAAGCAAGATCAGATCAAAGTCGGCGGCTTTTAAAATGCTCAGCGCATCACCCACATGTTTTGATACTGCCAAGTTCGATTGCCGTGTCGCCAACGACCGCATATACACCCGAGGGTGATTGATTGCATTCATGCGAATACGATCTCCCAATAGGGCACCACCGGTTTTACGTTTGGAAGGGTCTACCGAAATAATGGCGATCTTTTTATCAGTGAATTCAAGCAAAAATCGCCGAACAAATTCATCCACCAACGAAGATTTACCCGCACCGCCAGTGCCGGTAATACCGAGCACGGGCGTCATCGAGGTTGCTGCTTCGTGCTTGAGTTGATCAAGCACTGGCAAGGCGACCTCTGGGGCGTTTTCTGCCGCGCTAATCAGTCGACTGATGGCAAGCACATTACCGCTACGGATTTGGGTTGAATCACCATAAAGCTTGGGGCCGATAAGGTAATCAGCGCCCATCACCAGATCGTTGATCATCCCTTGAAGCCCCATTGTGCGACCATCGTCCGGGGAGTAAATGCAGGCAATACCGTATTCCATTAGGGTTTTGATTTCATCCGGTAAAATTACCCCGCCGCCGCCGCCATAAATTCGGATATGCCCCGCGCCGCGCTCTTGCAGCAAGTCATACATATAGCGGAAGTATTCAAGATGCCCTCCTTGGTAAGACGTTATCGCAATCGCGTTGGCATCTTCCTGTATCGCGCAGTTAACAACATCATCAACACTTCGATCATGACCGAGGTGGATCACCTCAACACCCGTTGCCTGAATCAAACGTCGCATGATGTTAATTGCCGCATCATGCCCATCGAACAGCGATGCGGCGGTAACAATGCGGATGGGGTGACGAGGTTTGTAGGGAATAGACTCTTTCATAGGTGCCATTCAGGTTGCGAACATATGCCGTCATCGGGCGAATATTGGCAAATTCGGTTCTCTTTGGAAGGCATGTGGGTAACCAAGTTCCAGTTCTAGCGCTCGCTAATCCACAATCTCTAATGTTCGTTTTTCGAGTGAGTATAGGTGTCGACTTACCATTCGGCTCGATATCACTCCGGCGGAAGCCCTAGATGAAACAAACATTTGTAAAGAGTCTCGGATAGTTTTGTGAGAATTCCTCCGTAGACTGGCTACATTCACAGGTATCTCAGGCAATTCTTGCTAGGGTTAATGGAAGTACATAAATTGATAGCGTTCTCACGAATTCAAACACAGGTGGCGATCGCAGGGATCAATTCAGGAATTACAACAGGATAAAAAGGCACGACGATATGTTAGGACTATTGCAAACTGCACAAGGCTGGCTGAATAAAACACGAGAAATTGATTTTCTTGCTCCATTGCTGCTGCGTCTTTACCTCATACCAGTATTCTGGATGGCCGGTACGCAAAAACTGGCTCATTTTGATAGTACCGTAGAATGGTTTGGCAACCCTGATTGGGGTCTAGGTTTACCTGTGCCTTGGCTGATGGCAGCGTTAGCGGTTGGCGCAGAGCTAGGTGGCGCTATACTCTATACGTTAGGTTTGGCAACGCGTTGGATCAGCCTGCCGCTGATGTTTACCATGATTGTTGCCGCGGTAACGTCACACGCTGAAAACGGCTGGTTGGCAATTGCTGCGGGAGATGGCGTGTTTGCTACCGAACGTACAATGGAAGCCATAGAACGCCTGACTGCTGTTCGTTCGATCCTGATGGAACACGGTAACTACGAATGGTTAACTGAACATGGCAGTATTGTTGTGCTGAACAACGGTATCGAATTCGCCGCCACCTACTTCATCATGATTCTCGCGCTGTTTTTCTACGGTGGCGGTCGTTATGTCAGCTTGGATTACTGGATTGACCGCAAATTTGGTCAAAAGTAATTCACTGATAATCAGCATTTGCACCGCAGAGCCACCTAGCTCTGCGGTCAACTTGCTTTTGATAGACTCGCCGCAGGCGCATGTGCAGAACAACTACCACCGTTAATTGTAATGTGTGCCAATACTACCCCACCTGCGTCTGCATAGTTATAAACCACCTTCCCTCCCAGATTAATCAGCTCAGCAAGACTTGGCGCCTGACACGTTTGGCGTTGTAACGCTGTTGCCAAAACAGCGCTGTTTTTCTGCAGGGTTTTACCATACGAACCGGCATCAGTGCTGTTATTCAAGGCATACTCAAATATCAGCGCGTTGTTATCAACATGCACCTGAGAGAGCGATGTCACGTCATCAACCTGAATGGGCACAACATGCTGCAGTACCATCGATTGGGCGTTGAGCTTTTCATGCAAAACCTGATTGCCATACAATTCGGAATCCGCTCTAAAAAAGCCTAATGGCAACTCAACGAAGTACGCCGTTGCCGATAAGCTGGCAATAACGGTGATCAGTACAATTCCTACAAGTTTTTTCATACAAACTCCTGACGATAGCGCTAGATATCGAATGTAAAATCAGGACATTCACAAACACCGTGATGTAGTAAGACGAATAACGGACTAAGTGCGGGCTCTTCAGTTTCGGAGATCAGCGAAGCATTTGGCCAACACCACCTCCACTATCGAGATACTGACGACGCATCGCCTTGACGATATCATGATAAAGATGCCGAATATGCGGCGTTGTGATGTGCAGCAGCGCGGCTTCTTTCAATAGATTTTGGTAAATGTATTCCACTTCAATTAAGCGGCCCGCCTGATAATCTTGAACCATACTGGGCCAGCCGGGCTCAATGGTTTTAGTGTAATCAATCAATATTTGCCGATAGTCTCGGTCAATCGAAATACCTTGATGCTCTGCAATACGCGCGATTTCACCCATGATCAGTTCGATTCGTTTTAGCTGAACGGGATCGTTAGCCAGATCACACGGGTAACGGTCCGTCACCAACGCCAAACCACTGAATGGCACATTCCATATGAGTTTTCTCAAACGGCAACAGAATTCAGAATCAGCTTCGTCAACATCCATCCCCGCAGATGCGAGTAGACGCGTCATCGAGGATCTTGCGGAGTAAGAGCCGCCGCCTAGTACGGCCATATTGCCAACATGGTGGGTTAGTTGACTGTCAGAATATCGGGAAACACCAAAATTAACCGCCATCACACCAAAATTCTGGTGGCCGGTATATCGTCGCAGCCAGTCTTCATTGCCCCACCCGTTTTGGGTATTCCACACCATGTTGCTGGAAAAAAGCACATGCGCCAGAAATCGCCCAACCGGCTCCATGGTGGTTGTTTTTGTCGTGATAATAAAGGTGTCATAGTCACCAGGTTGCGCAGCAGATATCGATTTCCATTGAAAATCAGGCAGTGAAATATCACCTTCAACCGAGTCGACAGAAAGGCCAGTTTCTTGTCGTGGTCGATACATCAGCACGTCGCATGCAATACCGTTTTTTGCCTGTTTCAGCCTTGCAGCCAGATATTGCCCAACGGCGCCGCCGCCAATTATCGCCAGTCTCATTATCGTCGTCTCAATTTTCGCTCAAGGATTATGAGTAGAAAAGCGCGTGAGGGTTCTTAGGAATCACGTTTATCGGACGAATTGAACCACTACCAAGACTCAAATGGGTTTTTATCCCGATCAGGTATCCAACAATTTGGGGGACTCATAATAGAACGACAGCGGTAACGTCGACCGCCAATTTTCACTGCCCACTGACGGTTTCAGCAATAAATCGAACGTGATAGACCCAGTTAAAAAAACAAGGATGAACGATGAACCCACGCCTACCAATGATGTTTTGGAGCTGCCTCGCAGCCTTTTTCCTCGCCGCCTGCAGCGATGATGATAACGCTAACGACAGAGTTAGCCAGTTTGCAAGCCAACAGGCACTCGCGGATTTCGCCAACGATCTCAACATCACCTATGAGGTTATTGATAACAGGCCGGATGCAAACTGTGACCCAGACATTCAAGATGGCCTTTGTTTTCGCGCCCGTTTAAACCTCACAACCACAGTCGATATTCCAGAGAACACCTGGCAACTGTGGTTCAGCCAGATTGTACCAATATACGCAACTGACAACCCTGCGTTTCGTATTGAGCACATACAAGGTGACCTGCATAAACTCACGCCAACACCTCAATTTAGTGGTTTCACGGCAGGTGAGACACAAACCATCGAGTTTACTGCGCGCTTCTGGGATCTATCCGAAACCGACCCGATGCCAAATTACTATGTCGTCACCGACCGTTGGCAGCCAGAAACCATCGCTAGCACACAACCGGCAAACGATGCAGAGACTGGGCTTGAAACACGCCCCTACGTCAGTGCTTTTAATAATGCTATACGGCAATTCAAGCGAACTGAAGATGACCAGACGCAATGGGCAAAACCTGACGTACTTTATGCCAACAACACCAGCTACGGTCTCACCCAACTGCCCTCTTCCGCGACACACGCCCAGCTGATTCCCACACCAACCACACTTGAATCGCTGCTATTAGAGGATGTAGATATCAGCAATGGCTTAACACTCAATCTCAGTGGTATCGAACAAACTGAATTGCAGGCGGCGATCGACCACCTGTCGAACATCGGCATTGGGTTTTCTGATAGCGGCGTTCCATTGACTATTCAGGTAGCTGCATCGACCACTGCTCTCGATACCACAGATGAATCGTACCAACTGCGAATTGAACCGACAGGCATCAGCATTCAAGCTAACTCTGCCGCTGGTGCGTTTTATGGATTGCAATCAATAGCCAGTGTGTATCGACCTCCACAGCCACTATTGCCGGCGCTGCAAATTAGCGATAACCCTCGCTATGAATTTCGCGGGATGCATCTGGATATCGCACGCAACTTTGCCAGTAAAGCGTTTATTCTGCAGTTACTTGAACAAATGTCGGCATACAAACTGAATAAACTTCACCTCCATCTAGCCGATGATGAAGGTTGGCGGCTCGAAATACCTGATTTGCCAGAGCTCACTGATATTAGCAGTCGCACCTGCCATGACCTGACAGAAACACAATGTCTGATCCCTCAGCTAGGCCGCGGTAAAAATCCCGATTCTCCGGCCAACGGCTATTTAACCGCAAACGNCTACATCGAGATTGTTGAGTACGCCGATGCGCGTTTCATCGACGTCATTCCATCGCTAGATACACCGGCGCACTCCCGCGCCGCCGTGAAAGCGATGCAAGCGCGCTATCACCGGTTAAAAGCCGCCGGTGATGATGAAGCTGCACTGGAGTACCTGTTAACGGATTTTGACGATACCAGCGAGTATCTTTCCGTACAGTATTACAACGACAACGTCATTAATCCTTGTATGCCATCAGCCTATACGTTTTTTGACAAGCTAATCGAGGAAGTCAGCCTGATGCATGCACAGGCAGGCCAACCACTCACCCGGTTTCACATCGGTGCCGATGAAACCCCGAATGCATGGGTCGATTCGCCCGTCTGCAAAGCGTTTCTTGAAGAGAACCCGGATATCAGCGATCCAGGCATTTACTTTATCGAGCAGATTTCAAACCGGCTGGCTGAACGCAATATTATTCCTGCCGGATGGAGTGATGGAATCAGCGCAGTCGACCCGACCAACATGCCAGCGCGGGTGCAGGCGAATAGCTGGGAGTATCTTCCTTGGGGGTTTTCCAACACTAACCAATTGATCAACCAGAACTGGGAGGTTGTACTGTCCACGCCAGAGGCCGTGTATTTTGACTTCCCGTACGAGGCTGACCCGAAAGAGCGTGGTTACTACTGGGGATCTCGAAATACCAATATCTACCGGGTATTCAGTTTTATGCCTGATAATTTGCCGCTACATGCCGAAATCTGGAAAGACCGCACGGCCTTACCGTACGAATCAGATGACCGACTGCAACGCGATGGTAACGGCGACACGCTTCATGCGCCAGTTGAACCGGGCAAAGCCGTGATCGGAATTCAAGGGCAGTTGTGGTCTGAAACCCAGCGAACCGATCGGCAAAAATCCTACATGGTCTTTCCGCGTTTGTTAGCACTGGCAGAAAGAGCATGGTACCGCGGTGCATGGGAGCCGGACTACGACCATCAAGGAGCGCTTTACAACAAAGACAGCGGCGTTTTTACCGAAGCCGACAAAACCCTGCGTAATCAGGCATTCAATCGCTTTGCCAATACGCTTTCACAAAAAGAGCTTCTCAAACTCGACGCCCAGCAGATTTTCTACCGCATTCCCTCACCCGGAGCAGTCGTCGATAACGGCGTACTGACTATGAATAACATTTACCCGAGCCTTACTCTGGAATATCGAACACCCGGCAGTGACTGGCAAACCTACCAAGGGCCGACGGATGTCTCTGAGGGCGCATCCGCCGTTGAAGTACGAGCGCGGTCTGCGGATGGCTCGCGGCCTAGTCGCATTCTGACGACTCCAGTCATCAACAAAACATCGGAAAACACCCCGTAAATGCAACAAACACGCCCGAGCCGCCAACATTCGCTTAAAGCCTGATACCATTAGGGATACATTGTCGGTGCTAACAACACCGATCATTCACCCGCCCGATACGGTAACAGCCTCACAGGACGCCATAATGCCACTTCGCTTTCTGTTTTTAATGTTGATGACACTGGCGAGCTTAAACGCCGCCGCACTGGAAAAAAACACCACAGAAGATTGCGCTCATGAGAGCCTCACTCTGCAGGTATTGGGTTCTGGCGGGCCAGAACTCGATGACGGCCTTGATGGCAGCAGCTACTTGGTATGGCTGGGGCCAAATGCAGCGGTTTTAGTGGACACAGGCCCAGGTAGCGCGAGCCGCTTTGGTGAAGTTGGTGCACGATTCGAAACACTTGAAGCCATTCTTTATAGTCATTTGCACGTCGATCATTCAGCAGACTTACCCGCTTATGTGAAAGGCTCATTCTTCACGCCACGAGACAAAAACCTGCTAGTGATTGGTCCTGATGGCAACAAAATCATGCCTTCAACATCCGAGTTTTTGAAACGTTTGTTTGGCGCTGAAGGGGCATTTTCGTATTTACAGGGCTACCTGAGTTCCGGCAAAGAAAGCTATGTACTCGAAGGTATCGACGTACCGCTATCCAAAGGCAGTGTATTCAATCGCAGTTTGCCCAATGGTCTGAATATCACGGCAGCCCCCGTCAATCACGGCCCGATTGCTGCCATCGGCTGGCGTATTCAAAAAGGCGATTGCTCAATGGTGTTCTCAGGAGATACCAGCAATAAAGACGGTGCGCTATCAGCCCTGCTCATTCAAGGTACGGATATATTTGTGGCACACAATGCGGTGCCAGAAGGCACAAAAGGCGTCGCGCGAAACCTACATATGCCACCTTCGGAAATCGGTAAGTTGGCGGCACAGGCAAATGTACGCACCCTAGTGCTCAGTCATTTTATGAACCGCACCCGCAATAATAAAACCGAGACGTTAAACGCAATTCGCAAGTTTTACACCGGCCGGGTGATATTTGCAGAGCCTTTGCACATCGTGCAATAACCACGCCTGAACCTCGGTCGTTGTGACACACCTTGTATCTTTTTGCAGATTCGGGGTTCGGCCTTTGCCTAAGGTGCCGTTCCTCGTAAACTGGGTCGCAGTTCTATCACCACCATTAACTTAACGCCTGAACACAACCACATGCATTCGCTTCCCAGATTAATTATCACGTTGACCACGTTTGTTATGGGCCTGCAAGCCGTCTGCGCGCATGCGGAGTGGTTTACGGTGGAAGAACCCATCATGGGTACCGCCGTCTCTGCCCAATTCTGGCACGACGATAACGCACGGGGCACAGCGCTAAAACAGCAGGTTATCGATATCATGCAGGATGTTGATCAACGGATGAGCCCCTATATCGATACCAGCGAAGTTTCGCAACTCAACACCTATGCGTACAAAAAACCGGTAACTGTATCTGATGATCTTTTTGCGATCCTACAAAAAGCGGCTTGGATTTCATCCATTTCAGCCGGCACGTTTGATATCACTTTCGCTTCAATCGGCTATCGCTACGACTACCGCAAGGGCGAACGGCCATCACAAGATGACATTCAACACTCGTTGGCCGCCATCAATTACCAGCACATTGTGTTAGATGAACAGCACAAAACGGTGCGCTTTCTGCATCCTGAAGTGCGCATCGACCTCGGTGGTATTGCGAAAGGCTATGCCGTCGACAGCGCCATTGAAATGCTTCAGGAGAGCGGCGTAAACCATGCCGTGGTTGCCGCCGGCGGAGATACTCGAATTCTCGGTGACAAACGTGGTAAACCTTGGATGTTTGGCATTCGTCATCCACGTAAACCTGACGATCACGCGGTTATCATGCCGTTAACGCAAGTCGCGATCTCTACATCCGGCGACTATGAACGTTATTTTATGGATGGTGACGAACGTGTGCATCATATTATCCATCCCACCAAAGGCACATCTGCCACGGGCATGCGCAGCGCCAGTGTGTTGACGCAAAAATCCATCGATGCCGATGCGCTATCAACCACCGTGTTCGTGCTCGGCGTAGAAAAAGGCCTAAACCTGATCAATGGTTTGCCCGATACCGAAGCGATTTTGATCGACGAAGCGGGCAAGTTGCATTATTCCGACGGATTACTACGCCAACGATCCACGCAGCCAACATCCCACAAACAACTCCCGCAACCTTAACGCAGAGAAGCCGATAGTTTTTCATGGATATGGTTCGAAGATGATAGCGGCTCAGCACACAGCGTTTGCAACTGGATGAGTTTACGGCAGGCACGGTTACTCAGATAACTGATCTGCACCACAATAAATCCGGTTTCTAGCAGCTGATCAGCCTCACGGCTTGAGATACGGCGCGCAGCCAATTCGTTTTCGACGTTATTTGCGAGTTGATCATCGAATGCCTTGACCTGCTGCCGCACGTCTGCGAGTTGATTATCACAGACGTTTGTTTGCTCAAAACACAACGCCGTTTTTTCCAGTAAACACCGCAATTGCAATAACGTCTGCGCTGCCAATTCAGATTTCAGTTTATCCGTCACCGCTAGCTCTTTTTCAAAGCCAACCAATAGTCGCCCAAGGGCTTCTAACGTTTGGTGCACTTTACGGATGTCAGCCAGTGCACGTTTTTCTTCAACGGATGAGTCACCCTGAGATTGCATCGACGCCATGGCTTTCATCATGCTAAGCATCAGTGGTCGAACCCGCGTTTGCCGATAGGCTTCAACAGTTGTTCTATGTCTATCTCTTCGATCAGTTCGCGCTATCACAGGTGTATCCGCAAGCATATCGAGCATATCGCATATTTCGTGCCTCAATATCCCCTCTGCTTCTTTCGTCAAATCCAACAAACGTTCGCGATCCAAAGGGTTGGGTTTGATATACCGAGGACGAATATCCAACCCGTGCTTGGCAGGTTTGGCGGGAAACACCCAACGGCAAATATCGGCTAGATACTTGCTCAACCCAACAAGCAACAGTGTATTCAGTATGTTAAAACTGCTATGAAAAACCGATAAGGCAATCGGCAGAAACTCATCGGAATTTTCTGGCCCGGCATGCAGGATTCCTCGGGTAATGGAAAAACACAGTTCACTGAACGGCGTAAAAACGATCAACGCCCAAACCACGCCAATACCATTAAAAATCAGGTGTGACAGCGCGGCTCGACGCCCATGTACACCTGAAACCATTGCGGCGATATTCGGTGTAATCGTGGTACCGATGTTTTCTCCCAAAACCATCGCCGCTGCCGCCTCAAAGCCGATCACTCCCTGTGCGGCAGCAACCAACGTGACGGCCATGGTTGCACTGGAGCTCTGTAGCACTACCGTAAGTATTGCTCCAACCGCCATGAACCAGAAGATTTGGGTGAAGCCGAGTACTTCAGGGGCACTCAAAAAATGCATCAAGGACGGGCTGGATTTAATATCCGGAACGACTCCCTTAATCATCTCTAAGCCTAAAAACAACAGACAAAAGCCAACAATGAAATGCCCTAAATGGCGTTTAAACGGAGTCTTAAAGGCCGACAAAATAAATCCGGCCATTGTGAAGGGCAAAACCAAGGTTGTTAGTTTCACACGAAACCCGACAAGCGCAACAATCCACGCAGTGAAAGTGGTACCGATATTGGCACCCATAATCATGCTAATCGCTTCAGTAAGGCCTAGTAGCCCTGCACTCGAAAAACTAACAATCATCAGAGACGTTGCCGTCGATGATTGCATCAGCGCGGTAATCCCCATCCCCGTTAACACACCACGCAAGCGATTGGACGACAAATGCACAATGAACTGGCGTAAGCGGTTACCGGCCAACTTCACGAGTGCATCGCTCATGACTTTAATGCCAAACAGAAAAACAGCGATAGAGCCTAGAAGATTCAGAACATCTGCAGTCTGCATGCTGCAACAGCACCTTCGGCGTTGAATGAGAAGCCGGCTAGGAAAATAGAGACCTCAACGCCGTATGGGGTACCTTGCGTCGATTAAGATGTTAGAGCAGCAGAAAATGGAAATCGTTCAGCGATGCCGGTTCACTACCGGCATCATTGCTAGTAAGCGACGGTAAAAAACAATTTCACCACATTGGCTGAGAAGTTATACAGAGGTTCATCACCCGCCACGGTACTATCGCGAATATCACGAAAATCCTGATAGTCGAATTGCAGGTAATCCCATTGAAGACTGAGAATGGTTGCTCCGACAAAACGATTTTCGGGCAACGGGATATCATAGCTGACTGCAACCCCGTAGGTAGTTGTATTGAATGCACTCAGCTCTTTATCGCGGGCACGATAATCTTTGGCATCCTGAGAAGCAAACTGAAACAAGTCATTGTAGAAAAACGCATGACCCTGCTGATAGTAACGCCACGTGAAATCCAAAATCCAATGCTCGCCGATTGGCTGGGTATAGGTCAGAAAAAAGGTATTGGCACTGATATCCCAATCGTCGGTGAAGTACCGGTATCCGGCACCGACAGCCGCACGATAAGGCAGATAATATTTAACATTCACCGCAATCGCATCACTGGTGCGCGTATTAGGGTAAACTTCCTGAGCAATGCTGTAGCCGTCAGCGGGGATATCCGGATTATTTAAGTAACGATAAAAACGGTAAGGATTGTTCAGAAAACCCTCATCGGTAATTGCTTCATAAATCACGCTCATGATCGCGCTATCCGTTAACACTTGGGTCAGACTAAAAACAAAGTTGTGCCGTGAGGCATCTGCTTTGAAATCTGGGTTTCCTGTTTGGCGTATCTCATCATTGCCATTGGCGTAGGCCAAACCGATAGTCGACAGACCACCGAAAAAATCCTGACTGAGCCCGACAGACCACGTTTGGGCGTCATAATCGTTTTCGGTACTCAAGGTAAAATTGGCACTCATGGTGGTGGTATCGTGCAGATAATCAATACCACCGCCATATTCTGTGCGCTCTTCGCTATAGCGACTGGCACCACTCGTGACAACATCAATCGACGCGCTGGATATCTTATCAACATAAAACTTGCCATTTAGCGAGACGGCATCCACAAAATTCTTTCGCACAATAACTGACGGCCCATCGATCGCTACCCCGCCACCCTCATAGCGATGATACATCACGTCTGCGCGTTCTTCGGGCAAAACTGCAGCCTGTAACGCACTGCTCAACGTCATCAGGCAAAACAGCAGCCCTCGAACGAGAAACTTGGGGGCGATCAAGGTCAGCCGATCAGTTACAACCACAGCCACCTCCTGATCCACCTTCAGCACCACGTGCGCCTTCACGAGCCTGATAAACGTGGTGCATATAACTCGAAGAAATCGGGTCACGATCAAACGTCATGATTGGGTCAGCCAAATTCTGACGCTCATAAGGCTTAACCCAAGGTTGAATACCACAACCGCCGAGCAATAATATGATCGGCACGATGACTAGTCGTTTTACGTTAAACATAAGCTTCTCCCCCTACATCAGCTTCTCAAATACCCCCAATACTTGGCGTTATTCCAAAATCAGTGCCTTAACCTGTTTGGCGTATTTCTTTTCGTAACCGGCTTTGTAACCTTTGTGGATGTCACGAATTTTGCCGTCTTTATCAATGATGACGGTAATCGGCATGGCATTCACGTCGTACATCTCAGAGACCTTTCCGTCCGGATCAAACAACACGGGGAAACTCACCGGAATATCTTTCAAAATCAGATCCGCTTTCTTCGAATCCTTATCGACGTTAACGCCAAGTACTGTGAAGCCCAAGTCACTGTATTTTTGCTGAATATCTTCCAGATACGGCATCTCTTTGCGGCATGGCCCACACCAGCTGGCCCAGAAGTTAAGCAATACGACTTCACCCTTATATTCATCGAGCCGCAAGTTATTGCCCGCCCGGCTTTTGAGGGTAAAATCTGGCGCAGGTTGGTTAACTTCTAACGCCAGTAACGAGCCTGCCGCACTAAGCAAAGTTCCGGCAACGAACGCCTTAATGAAATTCCCCATGATCTTCCCCTGAATTTTTATCATTAAAATACAACCGGCAACGTTAGAAGAAAAACGACGTGCCAAATGAAAACTCGACATTGTTGGTAGTTTCTTCAATGCCAAACAAATCCCGATCAAACAGATAGTCACGAGCATCGATATGAATCGCGAAGTAATCCGTAAACAAAATCCGATAGCCAGCACCAACATTCACCGTAAACCAATCGTCGCCACCGAAGTTGGTAGAGCCAACACCGACAACCAAATATAACGCGGATGTAAAATGAAACTTATCCCACAGAAAAACCTCACCCGGAAACACATTCCAACCGACATCCACACTGTAAAAGCCGTATTCCCTTTCGCTTTTACTCAGCAGCGGGGCTCCGCCACTGAGACGTTCGTATGTTGTTTTTCCACCCTGTGAACGGCCGTAGGTAAACTCCAGAAAAATATCTTCTGTTGCATGATACGCACCACGGATACCATACAAATCGTTAGCGCCAAAATCCTGAATCGTTTGCAATCCGTAGAAGATCCCAAGCTCGAAGTTTTCCGTATCGATTTTATCGATACGCACGTTACGACGTTCGAGGTCGGGCTCTATAACGGGTTTTGCACTTTGTTGTTCCGACTGCGCCTGCACTGGCATCACAATGCCAAATACCAGCGTTAGAGTCAGAAAAATGTACTGAGTCCAATTTTCCATTCGTTTATCTGCTGATCGTCATCAAGGTTTGTCAGCACGATGTGCTGGTTAAATTCGGCTCGAAAGGCAAATCGACTGGTAAGAAACAGATGCACACCACCACCCACCAGAAAGAAACCATTGTTTACGGTATCGCCCTGAGCTTGAGATTGTTTGGGTGATGTCCAACGCTGACCGCCGCCAAGCGAAAAAAATGGGGATAAACGCCACGTTGGGAATGGCCGTGCTTCAAGGGTCAAACCAACGGTTCTACCGTTAGATACATCACCGAAGTTTTCGCTATATGTAAGTACCCCGGCCATTTTTTCGATAAAGTGATAACTACCATAAAGGCTGACACTGTCAGTGCCACCAAAATCGCCTACGGTTATACCAACCTCAAAAGGACGTTGACCAAAATTATCAGAATCCACATTGGCGATAGCAATCGATTCACCTAGCCCATCTGAATTACCATTGAGCGCAGATGCTTTAACNCAGCCAGTTACGTTGGTCGATGTTACGATTTTAAACCAATCATTACGGCGCTTGATTACTGCAAATGCTTCACCACGTTCAATAACATGAAATACCGGGTAACCCCGCCCTGCCCCGCTGTATACATCAATATATGGCAATTCAACTGTCGCAAAATAAACGGATTCACGTTTGCCCGGCTGATTCAATGCCTGCCAACTTGTCTCTGCAATAACCGGCAGTGATAGCCACCCTAAAACAAAGGCGACAAGGAGCTTGAAGTACGGTGACCAGCTAGGAATACATGTTCGACAGGGATTCAACAACTCACACCACCCCGCTACAAACTGTCGAGTAAAACAGGGTGAAAGGGGTCATTAAAGTACTGACCGCCAATATCCAACCATTCACTGATCAAACGTTTCTCCGCATCGGAAAGCAAACCGTTATGATTAAATGGTTCGTCTGTCACCAACGTGCCGGTTTCCTCACAATTCTCCGGAGGTTCGGTTTGTTGATTGAAATTGCTGCAGCTAGGTGTGCCGCTTTCAAAGCAGCCATAGAATACGCGTGACGCACCGAAGTTTGCTCCGGCCACACTCATCACTGGCGGAACCCGAGGCGGTTGAGGGTCGTTGAAGGGAACCGTCACCAGCTCACCTTCATCATTCAATTCTTCGCGAGNACAGATGCGCGTGCGCTCAACCACAATACCTTCAACTAACCATTGTTCAGTGTCCGTAAACAGCAACTCCCGATACGATGTAACGTGATCCGGATTTTGATCCGAGGCCGTGGACGATAAATCAAGCTGCCCAGCCGGCACACCAGATTCCGTTTGCCCGCTGGCATGGCAACCAATGCACTGAGTGACGGGGTTGCCATCGATGCCAAGCACTGGCATATCTGCGGCATCGTTAATTTCACGCTCACGTTCCCAAATCGGCTGAATGTGATCGAGGTAGTTGATCCGTAGCAATGCCGGTTCGCCATCGATTCTTACATAGGGTGTCTCGTCGGGCGTCCAGGATGCATCGTAAGGCACCTGTATATCCTCTAACTTGGTTAACCCGGCTGAGGTGTCTGTCCAGACATCAACAAAAGACACATCGGCATTCACCGCACGCGTTGCTTCTGACGGCTGTGCTAATGGATACAGCAGGTCGAAAAGCTGCGCCATGGTTAAGCCTTCGGCATTCGGAAACACAATGCTGTCGGCGCGAATTCCGATATTGGGGAAGCCAAAGGTGCCGTCACTAAGGCTTGCCGCACCAGGGTTAGCGAGTGGTGCAGGATCGTCATAACGCCCATGAGGTAAGGTGCTGTTGCGTTCATGGCAACCGCTGCATTGGCGTACCTCTCCCGCTCCTAGCTGCAGCCATTGATTATGACGCGCGCTGATTCTACGACCATTAGCATCCAGCACACTTATCATAAATGGTGTATTGGCCGGCACTACAGCTGTCACAGAGCCATCCGGCTCGATTGGCACATAGCCGGTTATTTCGCGCATCAGCTGCGCCGATGATCGACCAAAGGCAAAGCCCGGTAAATTGTCGCCCAATGTATTTTCATCGGGAATCGGTACTGGCGTCACAATACGTAAAAACCGGGCAGTGCGATTCCGGTAGGCGTTGGTGGATGCGTCACGAACCGCAGCATAGCCACCTGGGCTGCGATCTTCTCCATTAATATCGTAGACACTGCCGATTTGCAGTAGCGCTTGCCGCTGTGCTGCTAACGATGCATCGAATGTCTCTGACCGACTAACAATCGGTGGAAAATCCCGATTACTTGCAAGCACTGCCTCGACAATCGCTCTCCCTCGCTCAGGCAACACAACTGGGCGCTGTGTACCGTCACGGGGATCAAATAACCAAAGCCCGTAATTTGCCGGAGCAGCAACCGTTTCATCGTCAATATCACCGGTAATCGTGCAAGGCAATTCTCGGCCGTCCTCAATCGTTCGGCAAGATGACCAACTCATCAGGAATCGGCCCGTACCGTCAAATGCCGGAAACAAACCGGCCAAGGAGCCACCGGTATCAATGGTATCGTTAGCGTTTAGAAGCAGGGGCAAAAGCGCTGAATGGCCAACACCACTATCGGCTAAATTTGACCATAGCGGCTGCTGATAATCGCTAAACCCATCAATGTTGATACTAACGACATTGCCACTTCCGCGCGTAATGGTTCGCGGACGAATAAAGCTGGCCAAACCACCATCAGCCAGCGCATGGGCAGACGTGTATTCAACGCGTTGATCTGGAACGTCGGGGTTAAGTTCATGACTATCGTGACCATACAGCAGTGAGAGCTCGCTACCATCAGGCAACATGCTGTAGAGACTAATAGCATCAGAACCCTGGGCGTTTTCCCATCGACTGAATACGATACTGCCATCAGGCATGACGGAAGGAGCAAGATCGTGACTCTGGTTGTAGCTGATCTGAGTGATGACCTGAGTGTCCGGATCCAGATTATGAAGAACTGACGCTAACTGGTTTCTGTCTTCATCTAGGCCGGCATATTGAGGTCGACCAACATCGAGCTGTCGCTGACGAATGCCCTGCTGCCGCGTTGAACTGAATATAATGGTGTCATTGGGCAAAAACACGGGAAACACATCGTGCCTATCGAAACCTTCATCTCGCGCGATCGGGTCGGTGATGACATAATCCAACACATCATCGCTAATCGAGTATCGCCATAGATTCCAGGTCGTCGATTCTAGGTTGTCATCAATCGGCTCTTGAACAACGCGGGCACTAAATAAAAGCTGATCACCATCAAATCCTGCGCTCAAGTGTTTGATATCAACACGCAATTCTTCGATAGGAACATCACGAAGTTCAGCAACCATTTGCAGTAAACGCGGAGTCAAATCAACCGGCACCGCATCGTTCGCAGCACGTTGGCGTGAGAGCAATCGTGATCCAGGAGAAAACGCTAGCGGGTCAGTAAAGTCTGATGATGGTAATGGCAACTGACGTTGGATATAGAAAAGCGGGACATCAACGACTGCCGGGNCAGCACTGCCGTCGCCGCCGGGGTCGTCAGAACCTGTTAGCGTAATATTGTCGCCACCACTGGCACCGCAACCCGACAATACCAAGGTAAAGCCCAGTATACCGGCGGCAATTCCCGTGTATTTGTGGCGAAATAGATTCCGCATAGCCCCTGACCAAACTGTTTTTTTAATTATACGGCCTAACTTACCACATCTCAGTCAACTATTAAGGCAGTAGCCGAATGATTCGCCAGTAATGTGGAAGTCATCACGACCCTGCAATTATCGGCCGCCTTTAAACCCTATGCACTGTGCGTGAAAACACTGCTAATTTGGAGAGTAACAAAACTTTCGTAATCCCAAGTGACATCTATACTCAGTGAAATTCTTATAATTCTATTTGACATAAGCAGAGGACGCATCATGCATCGACACCTATCCCGACTCACCGCAACGGTAGCCTTGGCAGGTAGTGCTGCCGGCGCTCTGGGTGCCGGATTTCAGGTCAGCGAACATTCAGCATCAGGTTTGGGCCGCGCATTTGCGGGCGAAGCCGCCATCGCAGAAAACGCCGCCGTACTGGCTCGAAACCCAGCCGCGATGAACTATTTCGACACCATGCAAATCTCAGTGGCAGGCACGGCTGTCATCCCGAATATTGATGTTAAAGACAAGAGTAATAGTCAAACTGCGGAAGGCATCGCTCCAACAGCACTAGTACCCGGCGCTTACTATATCGCACCAGTTAATGACGTCTGGTCGTTCGGCCTTGCGCTCTACACTGACTATGGCGTTACTACTGAGTACCCCAAAGACTGGGCAGCCGGCGATAACGGCGGCTTAACCGGCTTGAAAACCGTCAAACTCTCACCGAACTTTTCATTCCGTCTTTATGAGGGACTGAGTTTTGGTTTCGGTGTTGCACTCATCTACGGTGATGCCGAACTCGAACGGCACCTCGGCGCTCTCGCTCCACTGTTTAATAAGAAGCCTTCCGATTTACTGATCTCAATGTCTGGTGATGCGTATGACTGGGGTTGGAACACTGGCCTCTTTTATGAAGTCAACGATAACCATCGCTTTGGTCTGACCTATAAAAGCGAGGTCAACCTTAAATTTGAAGGTGACTTCAAAGACTACACCGGCGCTATTACCGGCACCGAAGGTTTAAAGGTCGACGGCAACTTAGATCTGTTACTACCTGCGATCGCGGAGTTTGCTGGCTACCACGATATCGATAAGAATTGGTCGATCCAGTACAGCGTCAACTGGACACAGTGGAGCCGATTTAAAGAGATCCGAGCGACTAACCCTATATGTAATGCTCAAGGCGCTGCAGGCGTCTGCTTCTTGAAGGAAGAAAACTACAAAGACAGCTGGCAGTACTCGATTGGAGCCACCACAGATGTCGCCGATGAATGGAAAATTCGCTTCGGCATCTCCTACGATGAACGCGCAGGACAACCCACACTGAGCATTCCCGATGCAAACCGGTATTGGCTCAGCTTTGGTTCAACATGGGACTTCGCAGAGCATCAGAGTATTGATGCAGGCTATACGTTTATCTTCAGTGAAAGCAATACGTTTAGCGAAGAAGGCCTCACCGGATCGGGCCCGTATGAAGCAACCGGTAACGCTTCCCTTTTCGCACTTCAATATAACTACAGCTTTTAAGCAGCTTATCAGGAGGAATGAACATGACTATTCGAACTATGCAAAACTGCCTGAAGCTACTTGTCGCAGCGCCAGTAATCTGGCTCGCAGCGTGTGACAACGCAGACCTCAGCGGAACCTCGACTTCACCCAATTACGAGGAATATATCCAAGAAGCACTTAGAGCTGAAACGAAAATCAAATTTCAACTTCAGGGCGCCAATGCGGCTGTCGATCCACCAAGTTTCTTGCTGGTTGACACTACAACAGGGCGACTCAACCTACCCACCAGCGATCCATCGCTCAGCAACCCGTTCGCCGCGATCAACACAGGCGACGGCTGGGGAAACACCACTCCAATCGTCATTAATTTTGAAGGCAAACCTTTAGACGGCACTCCAGCTTCTGTCGTCAACAGCTTCCACATGATCAAAATTGATGATCCACTGACAACGCCTTCCGACAGACAAGACCCCTTGCCTCTGACGCCCAGCTATGACCCATCAACACTCGATCCAGATGCTGACTTTGTTGTCTTTGTCTCGCCAACGGCCCCAAATGCGTTAACGGTGTTACTGACAAAACCGCTAGACCCTTCCTCAAGCTATATGTTTGCGATAACTGATCAACTGAAGGATACCGACAATAACTCAGTAGGTTTTACTGACTCCTACGCAGTATTGAAAACACGAGATCCAGTAAAAGTCGAATCGTTACAACCCGCTCAGCAAATTGTTCAACTAGCCGATGAACTGCTTTCTCGTGTTGGGGTTAACAGTGAGCGAATTGTATATTCAACCTGGTTCACCACATCCAGCGCCGGAGATGTCACTTACGGCACCAAAGGCATTACTGGCGAAGCCATCGTGCAAATTAGTGAGGGTGGCTCCGCTGCTGATGCTTGGCGCGGAACAGCCAACCCTAAAAACCTCGACCTGACCGGTCTCTACAACATGGAAACCGTCGATGTATTTGATCTTGACGGCATACAGTTTTCAACAGGAACAATATCAATCCCTGTTTTTTTGAATCAGGAAGTCGAAAACAGTGCTTGGATGAAAACGCCATGGGCGGCAGGAATGCCGAGCATTGCAGTATTGTTGAATGCTCTCAATACAGGTAGCACGGCAGATCAACAAACACTCTCCCGTCAGCTCATTGAGCTAGACACATCTGCTGAAGAAGTCAAAGCTGCACAGACAGACCCTGCTGCACAGGCTCGCGTGGTCAGAGCATTAGTCGGCGCCAAACTCACATTGGCTGACGGAAGCCAATTAGACCCGGATCGAGTTATCAACAAATTCGCTCCAGTGCCACAAGTACGCTACCAGAAAACGATTCCCTACTTGATGGCTATCCCTAATATTGCAACATGCCCGGAACGCATGCCGGTCATTATCTATGCCCATGGTATTACGTTGAGCAAAATTACTCTTTTTCCTCTTGCGCCGGGCTTAATCAGAGGGAACTGCGTTGCAGTAATCGCTATCGACCTTCCATTACACGGAGATCGTTTCATCCAAGATGGCGATAAAAAGATAGTCACCACTCCTGAAAATCCTGGTGTTTTTCTAAATCTTCAGTATTTGCCTGTCGGACGAGACAACCTACGCCAAGCAATCGTCGATCAGCTTAGTTTGCGGGTAGGTCTGGGGTTCCAAGTGTCACTGAACTTGGATAATGACAACCCGCGAGATATAGATTCGCAAAATCCATTAACGCGTTTAACTACCGTGGGTCCATTGGGCAATGGTGTCGCATTCGTCGGTCATTCCCTTGGCGCAATGGTGGGGATTGGCTATAGCGCCATATCGAACCGCCCGGTATCTGAAAACCCGGCATCAGAGATACTCTTCTTCAATAACACACGTTCTCTATTTGCTAATCCAGGTGGCGATATCGGTTACTTCCTGACCGGTTCATCTCGATTTGGGAATTTCTTAAGAGACGGTGTTCTAGACGGCCAGAGTGCAGGATACCGAGCATACAAAGCTCAAAATTGTACGCCGGACGATATCTCTGGGGAAATGTGTTTTGAAATGTTTTGGGCAACACTACCTTCCGAGCAGCAAGCAGCAATTAACGTGCTATTCAATCAATTCGCTTTTGCGGCTCAAACTGTTCTTTCACCAGCAGATCCGGTCAACCTAATTGAGCAAATTCCATCAGATACCCCCGCCTTTATGATGATGGTGCGCAATGACACAACCATTCCCAATCGCCTCACACTCGGGCTAGACGCAGTATACTCCGCTGTTGCAGGCACGCTACCAATGATATGGAATACACCTCTGATGCAAAGAGAATCCAGTGTAATCAACCCTTCGAGAGATGCTGCACTGTTTAGAGAAGGGGAACATGGCTCATTTATCGGAGGTAGTCCTGAGGCGGTGACCACCGAAATGCACACTCAGGCCAACTCATATTTGGGGCTCGGCCCCATTACTGTTACTGCACCGGAACTGCTTGAAAAGATTCCCCAACAGTAACTCCTTAACCAACCTCAAGGCCACTCAGTGAGTGGCTTTTTTTTGCGCTGATAATCTGTCTAACTTATTGGCTGCATATGACAATCAAGAATCAACACATTCAGTCGGGTTACGTTTAGTCCGTGTTAAATAAAATACTCGTTACCTACGCACCAAAAAACATCCAATCACTTGGCCGGATAGAAACTGATAGTGCTGGATGTACGTCAATGCTTTCTTCGTAACAAGATCGTTACAAACCATTGAAGGCAGTCAAACTAACACCTATCATTGATCCATTATTTAATTCCTAAGGATGTGGTCAATGTCACGTTTATTTGTTGTCGTTCTAATCATATTTCTTGGCGGCTGTGACTGGTCCCTGCAAAAAGAAGGGGAGCCTGGTCTATTGAGCTCAGAAAATGGAAGTGGCGGTGTTAGCAGTGGAAGCGGAGGAGGTGGAACTTCCAACAATCGTAACGGCTCCTTTAATTTGACGGTAATTAATAATTCCGACACGGATATCAATGCGTTACGGGTACAACCAATTACAGAAACCGACTGGGGTCCCAACCTTGTTCGTCCAGCAAGAACGATTCCCTCCGACGGCGGTAGGATTTTGCGCAGGATAAACGGCTGCAATCAGAATTATAACTTTCGAGTCGAAGATCGCGCAGGAAACTTATTGAAGGCTGAATTTGATCGTTTTGCACCGTGCGATACGACACTGACTTGGATACTGTTCAACTTGGAAGACAACTCATGAAATCAATAAACGCAGCGCTTTGCGCAATCATACTGGCATCGATAAACTATGCGATTGCCGAAAATGATCCGTTTGCACATGAGCAAATGCCGATTGATGCGCACGCAGCAAGTATGGCGTCGACTGACTATGTGTTAGGTTCAACAATGACTGTCGCTAAAAATGTTGAAACACCCGAAGGTGTTACTATGCCAGATGCTTCAACACCGATAACACCAGAGGTGGATTCTAGCGAAGACGACACCGAGTGATTACTTGAGACGCCAAAGCAAAAATCACTAACGCATCAAATACTCGCTCATCGTCACCGTTCTAATTTTACGCATTTGATGGAATCGGGTAATCACACGAATCATCTGCGCCATATGGCTCACCAATTGAAACGGGTTGCTCGCACAGTAAAACAGATACTGATTGGTGATATGTTCCGCTGAGGGCCAAGCCTCCTCCACAATACCGTCGTACTCAGGCGTATCGTCAGTCAATAGGCCCATCACAACATTCCTCACATACTTTGCTCGAGGTTGAAGTCGCTCCGATACCGGTGACATACNGCCATGCCATCGACGAATCCATTCTGCGTGATCAAGTTTCTTCGGCCGTGTTAACAGCGTTACCGCTAATACCGAGGGTGAACGGTCGCCATCAGGCCAATCTCGCTTATTGAAGTGAGAATTATCACCATAATCTTTATAGATACTCTGATCGGCTCGATAGACGCCAACACGAAAGCCTGCATCCATTAAGCATTGATGCACAGACTGCCACGCACCGGTATCATCAAACCCAACGGATACCAAAGCCACCAGAGGATCACCCTTATACCACTTAGGTGCCGGTGACTTTACCGTCGAAAACTCGTCATCAACCGCTATAGTGAGACTGTTTACTGAATGCGCAAGAATTGCAGCTGCGCATTCGTCAATCAATACTTCGCGGCGCTGCGCCGCTCTCATCGGCGTCTCAGGCCACAATGCAAATACATACTTTTCCATACCAAACACCCCTAGCCATACAATTTGCGCGTTGCTTTACTGAGAAATTCCACAGCGCCTCTGCGCGATAGACATCGACGTAATACAAAAGCGACGAGATTGTTGATACGGCCAATTATATACGTTGGCCCTTTACCGTTTTCTAACGCAACAAGCGATTGCGAAACCACCTCTTCAGGTTCCATCGGAAATGCAGACCCGGCCCTATCTGCCGGCGTCAACCGATTAAAGTTCGGCGTTCGTGTTGCACCGGCGACACAAGCAATAACATCGACACCGTCGTGTCGCAGCTCTTCCCACAAACCTTCAGCCAAAGTCGTTACAAATGATTTGGTCGCTGCATACGTTGAAACCAATGCTGACCCTTGAAAACCAGACATCGAAGAAACAAGAATAATACCGCCACGCTTACGCTGAACCATGGGCTTAGAAAACGCATCGATAAATACCAGCGGCCCTCGACAATTTACATCCACAGAAAGCTGACGTGAATCAGCAGTATCTTCATGAAACGGGCCAATATACGAGTAGGTCGCATTGTATACAACCAAACCAATCTCTCTATCTCCGGCGAGTGCCTCCAATTGCTCAGCGAGATCGGTGGCCGACAGATCAAGCGAACATGTCTCAACCTCTATACCGAACTCACTGCGGACAGTTTCAGCAACACGCTGTAAATCCTGAAGGCCACGAGCAATCATGATCAGATTAATTCCTTTTGCAGCCAGTTGACGTGAAAACTGTTCACCAATACCCTGGCTGGCACCGGCAATAATCGCCCACGGGCCATAACGATCAGAAAAATAACTCATGCAGCGGCTTCCGTATTACCTGATTTCTTTGATGATTGACTGACAAGCTGATCATGCAAGCGACGGCAATAAGGTAAACAAACCTCCATCGCTTCCGATACACTCATCAACGGTTCATAATTCAAGTCTCGCTTAGACTCCCATGTGTCTGAAATATGGGTCACACAGACCTTATCGATTTCTTTCGGTAACATCGCGGGCGCTGGCAGACCGAATTTGAAATGTGACCACTGCCATAGTTGCATGATTGGAACCAGCATTCCCATTGGAATCCAAAACGTCGGATACTTGTAACCTAAGCCGTCGATCAACGGTCGGAAAAAATCAAAGTAGTTTTGCGGCTCGTTATCCGAAATAAAGTAGCCTCTGCCACAGCAACGATTGCCGTCAACCAAATGTTTGGCAGCCTGTAGATGGCCATGCACAAGGTTGTCGATAAACGAGTTTTCATGTACCGCATTCGGATTACCAATTGCTGCGACCAACTTTCCGGCGGCCAATTCGGCAACAAACTTATCCAGCATCATATTGCTCTCCGCACCATAAATACCGGACGGCCGAATGGCGACGCTAAGAAGACCGGATTGACCATTAGCCGCAAGCACACGTTTTTCCGCCGCAATCTTTGACTCGGTGTACATATCATAAACACGCGATGCATAAGGAGTATCCGAGTTTAAGCCGGTGACAGGGAGACCGTCATAACACACCACATTGGAACTGGTATACACGAGATTACCAATACCGGCGGCCTGACATGCATCGATAACATTCTGCGTTCCCTGAACATTTACTGCTAGCGATCGTTGGCGATAGGCCTGTGTCGCCGCTGAACCTCCGCCGAGCTCTATAATGGCCGCGGTATGAAATACGGTATCAATGTTTTTATCAGCAAACGCGGCCAAAACCTTGTCTCTATCCGTGACATCTAACTCAATAAACTCTTCGTTATCACTCAGTTTTTGCGGCTTAACCCGATCGGCAATGACCACTTGCACACCTTCACGCCCTAGCGCTTTGGCAATATTCCGACCCAAAAATCCGGCACCACCTGTAATCAGGCATTTCCCCAAAGAACGTGTTTGCAGCGGCTGAGACATTAATGACTCCTATTCATTTATGGACGATATCGACATCATCGCTTTACACAACAACGTAAAAAAGGTTAGTTTCAGACAACAAAATAGTCATTTTCAGACACCGCGACATCGGCGTAAACTGCTAGCTCAATGGCGACATAATAAAAAACCGCAAATATAGGCAATCGGCATGCAGGGGTTGAAATCAGATCGATACCAACCGGAAGACCCAACAATATCCGAACAGCAACGCTGGCTAGCGCAGCATCAGAATCAACTGTTACAACCCAATGATGATTGCCTGATCGCGGCAAATTATGCAGCGTTACTACAACAGTATTTAGCAGATAATGGCTGGGAAACCGACCAGCTTCTCGAAGACGCCGGCTTAAACCAGGCAGACCTTGCCTGCGCAAACAAACATATCAGCTATCAGCAATATGCCCCCTTTATCAAGGGTGCCATCGCGCTGACCAACAATCCGCATTTAGGTCTCGAGTTCGGTAAACGCCTCAATATCAGCACGCATGGATTCCTTGGCTACGCCGTGATGAGCAGCACTACGCTTGAGAAAGCCGCAGATATGGCTGGGCGCTACATCAGTATTCGTAATCAGCTGATGACGATCCAGCCGATACGTGAAGCGAATAGGCTCATCATACAGTTCAACGCCAATGCAACCGATCACTCGATCAGGCGCTTCGAATTAGAGACGTCACTAACGAGTCTCTACTCCATCTGGAAAGAACTGTTTGGAAACCACAAAGGTATTGAAACGATCTGCATCAGCGAAACACTCGCTGCTGATCGAGATTTTTACGCCGCGTTTTTTTCAGTGCCAGTCGAGATCGGCGATGTCGATGCCATTGTCATCGATGCGCAGACAGATACTCTGCATACACGTATTACAGACGAAGCCTTGTCAGCAATCGCAGAGCAACAATGCCGTGGCCTTCTTGAAAGCCTGCAAACAGCCTCTCAAGGATCGGTTACTGATAAAGTGCGGCAGTGGTTACTAAAGTCGCCTGGGGAATTTATGTCTCAAGCTGCTGTTGCAGATAAATTGGGCGTTACCAGTCGAACACTCAATCGCCAACTCGCGCGTGAAGGCAGCGGTTTTAAACAAATTACCGATGAAATCAAACAAACACTTGCATCCCAGTGTTTACTAAAAACCCAATGGCCCGTTGAAGATATCGCACATATGCTCGGGTATAGCGATTGTGCCAACTTCAACCGTGCCTTCAAACGCTGGTTTGATAAAACACCCAGCCAATTCAGGCGCTCCGCCGCGTAGAAGCCCGACCAACGCCACCTGCCTAGGTATGGCACCAAACCAATAGTGTGCTCATCTTCACGCCTCAGAACGTCAGTGGGTGGTTACTTGGAACGCCTGTGTATAATGGACTCAGATGCCAAAATCGTCGCCAATCAACAATAAAATCAACACATGAGCGACAACGTGACACCGTAATTATGCGGTTAGATGCACGCGATAACCACCAGCGACACATGCTGGTCTGGCATCAACATCAGGGGATGTTCAAATGATCACAGATCGTTCAGGTGTTTTTCGCTGGCTGTGCGCAGGCATAGTCGCAAGCACGACTTTATTTACTGGGTCAACCCTCGCGGATACTGCTGATCGTGAACAGGCCCGCCGTATTCACGACCGATTGGTTGGAACACCCGTAACAACAGAAGCTGTTGATAGCGAATTTCAACCACCAACGGATACGTTACTGAATGAGATGGAAGCCCTCGTCGCGAACGGGCGCGCTCGCGAAGCGGCTATGCTGGCAATCGACAATCAAGAAAATCCTGGCTTCTACCACACCACGGTTAAAAACTGGGCAACACCTTGGACTAACGAAGCGCAAAGCGTTTTTGCTCCGCTTAACGATTACAGCGCTCTAGTCATTGGCCTAGTCCGTGATCAAGCCGATTTTCGTCAGTTACTGACCGGCTCAACCTTATATGTTGGCACCAGCGCATCCCTCCCCGCTTACGCAACTAACAACAACGCGCACTATGAGGCACTCGAAAAATCAGACACAAACTTGTCAGATACCAGCCAGTTTCAAGCCGTGCCACAATCCTCTGTAAATGGCCAACCGAACGAAGCCATAGCAGGAATATTCAGCACACGCGCCGCAGCAAAGGCGTTTTTTGTTGACGGTACAAATCGAGCAATGTTTCGCTTCACCCTGCTTAACCATCTATGCATGGATTTGGAACAACTCAAAGTCTTTGATCTTCCCGCTGACCGAATTCGTCAGGACGTCAGCCGCAGTCCTGGTGGCGATAGCCGTATCTTTCTGAACTCCTGTATCGGCTGTCATGCTGGGATGGACCCTCTAGCGCAAGCCTTTGCCTATTACGAATACGATTATCCAACAGAAGAAGAATCACCCGGGGCCACCGAAGAAGCGCGTAAGGCACAAGGCCAACTGGTTTACACCGCCGATACCGTGCAACCCAAATACCACATCAATGCCGACAACTTTAACCCGGGCTTCCAAACCCCGGATGATCGCTGGAGCAACTACTGGCGAGCGTCTGCTAACGTCGAAAAAATCGGTTGGTCGTCCAGTGAGGTAACACAGGGGAAAGGCGCCCGTTCATTAGGTGCGGAGCTCGCTAATACACAAGCGTTTGCACAGTGCCAAGTGAAAAAGGCCTTTCGCGCCGTTTGCCAGCGTGACGCAGCCGAATCTGACCGCGCAGCCATGGACAGTATGATCGCAACATTTCAGGGCGGCTACGATATGAAAACCGTATTCGCCGACATTGCCGTTCACTGCGCTAATGAAGTGGTTGAATAGGAGAAACGTGATGAGAAACGCTTTAACACGATTACTCCCCGACTCTGCGAGTGATCTCCAAACCAATACGAGCCAAACATATCTGCGAAAACTGTTTGTCGTCTCTGCTGCAACCCTAATTCTAAGCGCATGCAGCGGTGGTAGCGGCGGTGGCGGATCCGATCGAGAGCCTGATCCAACTGATGGCGATGGTGATAGCGGCTTTGTTTACCAAGGGCCTCCGCCGGCAGATGCCAATATTCAAGCCTTCAAAACTGCATTTTTCGACAACCTCGTTGCCCCAGAACGCTGCGGCGCCTGCCATAAGCGCGGCGGCACTGGGCCGATTCATTTCGCCGATAACACCGACGTCAATTACGCCTGGCAACAAGCCCAACAGGTTGCCAACTTACTGGATCCGTCCAACTCAGCGGTGGTATCACGCGCGGCTGGCGGCCATAACTGTTGGCTAGGGGCGGCACAAGCTGCCACCTGTGCCACAACGATCACCGGGTATATCGAACAATGGGCCCAAGGTTTAAATGAAGGCAGTACCAGCGACGTGAAGCTAACGCCGAGGTCACCTTACGAACCCGCAGCGAGTTTGTTATTCCCCGCTACATCTGCCGGGTTTAGTCCGATTCACAACCTTCTTGTTACGCACTGTGCCGATTGCCACGCACCCGATGCTGCCTTTGCCCAAACGCCGTTTTTTGCTGCCGCAGACATCAATACAGCGTATGCCGCTGCACAAAGTAAAATTAACCTCAGCAACCCGTCAGATTCACGGTTTGTTGTGCGCCTTGCCAGTGAGTTCCACAACTGCTGGGATACCGGCGGAGGCGTCAACTGCCCACAGAGTGCCATCGCAATGGAATCGGTTATTGCCGCCTATTCTTTGACACTCGAACAACCCGATGAAGTTGACCCTAACTTGGTTATCTCAACCGCGCAGATACTCGAAAGTGACGGCATTATCGCGACAGCAGGTGGCCGCTTTGAAGATAACATTATTGCCAAATGGGAGTTTCGTGAAGGCCGTGGCACCACAGTCGCCGATACCAGTGGTATACAACCCGAAATGCCACTCACACTAACTGGTGAATACCAATGGCTAGGGGGCTGGGGGGTTCGTTTCATCAACGGTCGCGCACAAGCGTCCGCAGCAAATAGTAAAAAGTTGTTTGATAAAATCGCAGGCGGCGGTGAATACTCCATTGAAATGTGGGTAACGCCCTACAACGTGACCCAGGAAAACGCTTGGATAGCTGCCTACGCCGGCTCACGTAATAGCCGTAATTTTATGGTCAATCAGCATCAATACAACTATGTATTCTCGAATCGGAATCAACAGACGGATGCCACCGGCGACCCGGTTTCAACCGACGATGATGCCGAACTCGCCCAAGCTAGTCAGCAGCATTTGGTCGTCACATACAGCCCCGTCAACGGGCGACGCATTTATGTTAACGCCGCCGAGGCGACGATCGACGATGAAACCGATGCCGATCTGTTAGCCAACTGGGACGCATCTTTCGCCTTTATGCTCGGCAATACCATCAGCAATACTCGCCCGTGGGCAGGTAATGTGCGTATGGCAGCGATTCATAATCGCGAATTATCGACAACACAGATCAGCCAGAATTTTTCGGTGGGCGTAGGCCAGAAGTACTTCTTACTCTTCAGTATCGCGGAGATTCTCGATCGACCGGGAGAATGTCACACCACTCTCGATGATGCTGAACGAACCCGTATCAACTATTGTTACATCGTTTTTGAAGCAAGCCAGTTTGATAGCTACAGCTATCTGTTCGACAGTCCGTTTTTTGTCAATCTCAACCCCGACTCAGACCAAGTCAAACCGATTGATATCCGTGGAATGCGTTTGGGTATCAACGGTAAGCTTGTCGGCACAGGCCAGGCTTGGAACAACATCAACACAACCGTTGGCGATGACAACTACACGGCATCGGGTCAACCAATGTCCGATATTGGCAGCATTATCGGCATGGAAATCTCAGCATCTCAGGATATGTTCTTCCTAGCTTTTGATGAAATGGACGGAAAAACCAGTGTCACCACACTGCCGACCTTCGGCAACTTCAACTACAACCTACAAAACGTGCAGCAACCGGCGCTGGCAATGCGGACCTTCGACAAAATCAATTTCACGTTTTCACAGATAACCGGCATCCCGACAACACAATCACAAGTTGCGGATACCTTCGCCCGCGTCAGAGAGTCCTTACCTCAAGTGGCTGATTTTGGTGCCTACTTCTCTTCCCATCAAATGGCCGTCACACAGCTTGCTATCGCCTACTGCGATGCGCTAGTTAAAGATTCCAGTGCACGCACATCCTTCTTTACAGGCTCAGCAACGCCAATCTTCGGTAACGGTACAGCGGTTGCAGCCAATACGATAACCGACCAACAATGGCTTGATCACATTATTATTCCGCTCACGCAAAAAACACTGAATACCGAGCTTGAATCACAGCCCAGTCGCCCACCATCAGTCGACGGCTTGCCTGATCAATCTACACTGCGTAACGAACTACTCACGTTGATTACGACCACTGAAGATCGCCAACCTTATGTTTGGGATCAACAGGCTGACAGCGGTGCTGGTGCCTATGTCAGCGACGGCGATGGTAATCCTGACGGATTAGCCCGTTGTAATGGTAACTGCCCCACTAATCCGAACCGTACCGAAGAAGTGGTGAAGGCGGTTTGCGCTGCCGTTCTGGGTAGCGGCGCACTGATGATTCAATAAGGAGACGACCATGAGCAAACGTTCCCGCCTGAAAAACCTGAGCGCCAACCCTGATGCACCGTTAACGCATGAATGCCACAAAAAGCCGGTATCTCGTCGCGAGTTCATCGCACAAGGGTTTCGAGCCGGCACTGCGACGCTGTTAGGCACCTCTGCACTAAGCCTGTTCGGCGAGCGCGCCCATGCTATTTCGCCTGACCTATTAGACAAGTACTACAATCCCGCCAGTTGCGATCTGGCCAACGTTGCCGGTCGAAAAATTCCGTTTGTGTGTTTCGATCTAGCCGGCGGTGCCAATATCGCAGGCTCCAATGTGCTGGTGGGTGGTTTCGCCGGGCAACGTGATGCTCTGAGCACAGCCGGTTACACCAAGCTCGGCGTTCCACCGGATTTTCTTCCACAAAATCAGAACCCGAATAACGCCGACTCCAATGATTTTGTCAACGATCGACTCGGTCTGCTATTTCATTCCGAATCGGCGATGTTACGCGGTATTCTCGAAAGAGCTGGCGAGGATACCCAAGCCGGCGTTAACGGTGCGGTTATCCCCTGTCGCTCAGATAACGACACCGGCAATAACCCACATAACCCAACCTACGGCATATACCAAGCGGGGGCTCGTGGGCAGTTACTGCAATTGATTGGCTCCAGTGCATCTGTTTCAGGCGGAAACTCAATGGCACCGGCCATGATGATCGACCCGGAATTACGCCCGACCAAAATCGATCGCCCTTCTGATGCCAGTGGCCTAGTCGATGTTGGCGATCTGAACCAAATACTCAGCGACCCGGCCGATGTCGTTGCGGTTATGGAGAGCATGAAACGCATCACGGATATGCGCCTTGATCTCAGTAAAACCATGATGCCGGGCCAGGAAGATCAGCGCTTGAAAGAACGCATCAGCTGCGAATATTTGAAAAGCGCCGACACACTTGAACGGTTCTCGAATCCCGCTGAGCTTGATCCATCCATCGACCCCAATATTGTTGGTGCCAATGGCATCTTCACCGCTGACGAGTTTGCGTCTGATCGCGAATTCCGTAAAACCGCCTCCGTCATGAAGCTAGTCATGGATGGCCGTGCCGCCGCCGGCACTATAACGCTTGGCGGCTATGACTATCACACTGGCGATCGTCGTACCGGTGAAAGTCGTGACCTTCGTGCAGGGCGCTGCATCGGCGCCGTGCTTGAGTATGCGCGCAGGGTGAATACCCCAGTAATGATCTATGTTTTCAGCGATGGCTCTGTCGCCAGTAACGGGACTATCGAGGTTGTTGATTCTATTAGCGGTCGCATCGACAAAGGAGTTTGGAGCGGTGATAACTCCTCAACCGGCGCGTCGTTCTTTCTGGTGTACGACCCATCCGGGCAACCTCAATTGCTCGATACCGGCCCAAATGATACAGCACGTCACCAACAAATCGGTTGGATGCGGCCAGATGCTTCGGTAGACACTGCAGCGACACCGGCAGCTAACAATGTCAATTTGTTGGTAGAAACCGTCGTTTTAAATTACATGGCACTGCACGGGGATGAAGGTTTGTTCGATGCGTTCTTCCCCAGCCAGGGGCTCGGCAGCGCTGAACGTCGCCTGGCTTATACCGCCTTCAACAAGCTCGCCAGCGTTGGAGCAACAGGAACTCTCAATGGGTAATATAATAATAAAAACTCTAACGGGTTTATCGATACTGATTTTCAGCAGCACACTATGGGCAGCTAAAACTCCAAATGTCGAGGTCAGTGTCGGTGCCGACAGCGTCATCAACAGCAACAGCGCTGAAGCTAGCCAACCAGCGATACCCGAAGAAGCCTTGGCAGAGCAGCTTGAATCCCTAAAAAAGGAAGTCATTGGCCNCAATCGAGATCTATTTATTCTCGAAGAAGAACTGCTCTACCCCGAAGACACACAAGTCACGGTGTTTGTTTCTATGGATACCGGTAATCTGTTTCAACTCGACAGCGTAAAGCTGACACTAAACGGCAAAGTTATCACCCACTATCTTTATACCGACCGCCAAATCGATGCTCTATATCGTGGGGGCGTTCAGCGATTGCTAACAACGAATCTTAAACAAGGTGATCACGAACTAGTTGCCGTATTTATTGGCAAAGGCCCAAACAACAGGGACTACAAGCGCGCGCATACATTGAACTTTGACAAACAAGACGACGCGCATTTCATCGAACTACGTATCGTTGACGACAGCGCCACCGCTCAACCCACGTTCGATATCAAGCAGTGGTAGCCCTACCATGGCGTATCGATTGATTCGTAAAGCTAACAGCCTCATATGCTCTGTGTTACTCACAGCCAGCACGCTCGTGTGTACACCTCTATTGGCAAAAGACAACCAGCGACAACCTCCGCCGACGGCTGAAGATTTACGTTATGGCACTGCTCTCTATGCGTTTTATCAAAACAATTATTTCGATGCTCTGACGGAATTAAAGGTTGGAGAAAAAAAGGGCGATCTACCGAATCATAAGGCGCACGCCAAGCTTTTAGAAGGTGGCATTAGTTTGGCCTATAACATGGATAACACCGCTGCCGACATATTTGCGCCGCTGCTAAAACAGCACTTGTCGGATGAAGATCAAGCGCGTGCCTGGTTTTACCTTGCTCGTTTACAATTCGATCGCGGTCGTCATACAGATGTTGCATCGTCCCTACACCAGATAGACCCTGAGGCAATCAGCGATGACCTGCATGACGAGTTTCGATACTTAGCCGCACGCTCGGAGTTAGCCGCAGGCAATCACAGCCAAGCCATCCAGATGATCGGCGAACTTGAAGATGCTGACTGGAACGCGCCACAATACTGGCTTGCCTACTACCATTTAAATCATGCCATAGAAGCAGAAGCGTCCGGAGATTGGCAAACAGCCGTCTCAGATTTCACGCTGATTGCGGATGAATTAGTCGCGAATACTGAAGAAGCCAGAGCACTGAAAAACCGTGCGCGATTGAATGCTGGTCTGCTTCTGATCAAACATAAACGCTACGGCGAAGCGACTGATCAATTACGTTTAGTTGACTACCGATCAACCTCCGCAGCAGATGCGTTATTAGCGTGGGGCTGGGCGGCGATGCAAGCACAAAACTACCGTGAGGCACTCACCCCTTTTACCTATCTCACCGGTTTTTTTAGTGCTGACCCCAGTGTTGCTGAAAGCTACCTGATGGTCGGCCAAATTTACCAAAAGCTCGAAACACCTAGCCATGCCATCAAAGCGTATCAAAAAGCTGAAACCTATTATTACAAAGAGCTGAAACGTATCCGCGATATACAATCACGGTTAACAAACACATCATTTGATGAGCTTTTTGACGTCGCACAACAGGCTGGCGACGATTGGTTTTCCCATGCCGATACACTGCCAGACAACGCCAACACCGCCTGGTTAAAGCCGCTTTTTCATCAGCAAGCGTTTCAATTTCTTATCAAAGGTTGGCAAGATATCAATAAACTCGAAGACAACCTGATTAGCGCACAAGGTCGCCAATCATCTTTGCGTTATGTACTGGATGCACAAAAGGCTGCCTTTACAAAAAACACTGAAACACAACAAGAGATAGAACTGCACGACCGTCTTCTCGCACTACAAAAAACCTACAACTCGTCGGTAGAACGCTTTAACAGTGCTCAACAAACTGGCGATGGCTTGGCTCTCGCAAGTGACGATGAAATCATGCTTTGGCGTTTGGTTGATCGCGCCGAAAAACGTATACAGAAGCTCGCTCCCCACAATAAAGTCCGCCAGCAACAGCGTGATATGGTCCAACGCGTTAAAGGGTTATTGGTTTGGCAAGCTGCAGAATCGTATGCAAGCCGACGTTGGCAAGCGCAAAAACAGATCAACGAGATACAAACCCTGTTGCAAGAAGCTCAGCATGCGTTAGAACGTGCTAATACAATCAGCAGATCGGAGCATCGTCAAAAGGCAACACTAGAACTTGAGCGCCTCGAAACTGAAACCAAACACGAACTGCTTCAGGCTCAAATGCTGAAGGCACGTTATGAAAAGCGCCTCAAGCAACAAGCAGAGGATTCACTGAACGCGCAAAAGAAACGACTCGAGCAATACCTGCTCGAAACACAGCTGGCCAAAGCCCGGCTGCATGATGATGTACTATTTAACAGCCAAGCTGAGGAGCAATATATTCCATGATCAGTTTGCGAAAACTTTCAGCTAAATCGATGATTGGCGGATTATGCCTTTGCATCGTTTCCGCCAGCACTGTGGCCGAGGCTGCAGAACCAAAAACCAATAGAGCCCAACAACAGAGTTCAGACATTATGGTGCTGGAAACAACCGTAACCGGCTCACAAGAACAACCTAAAATGATCACGGTTGTGCCCTGGAAAAAGACCGCCAGCGATGATCTGGAACGACGAATTGAATCATTGATTGATCAACAGCTCACACCGGTTGAACGTCGTGAGCTATTGCGAGAAATTCGCTACGGGCAACCGGTGGATGCACATCCATGAGAGATACGATAGCCGGTAGCGAAAACAGATAAGGACACACGTTTCACAGCATTCATTTTTCAAGGCACGAACGTTGCATCACTGCCCTCTTGGTTTTGGCTCTCAGGCTGAGAATCTTCTCGAGATTCATCCTTTTCGACACGCGGCGATTCGGGTGTCGCTGGTTTTGAATCCAGTACCGTTTGCTTCTGCATCGTTTTTTCCGATGCAGCAGGTCGGCCAACTTGTATCGGTACAACCTGCATTGGAGTAATCACCTCATCCGACTTATTAGCGCCGTTGGTTTTCGGCTTCGCTGTTTCCTTATTCGTATTTTTCGCATCAGTCTTACTATGCGGTGCGGTATCCGTGTTTTTATCCACTGTCTCGACAGCGCGTTTTTGATGCCCACGCATCGATGACCAAGGTACGGTCAACGTCTGTAAATCACCGCCATTCAAGTAGATCAAACGCACATAACCCGCACGCGAAGGGTCCTGACGCGTACAGTCGAGTATGGTGCCCTTCCCCTCTGGTAATCGGCTCAGCGATACCGACCCGGATAACCAATGGCAAGCGACCTCTGAAGAACCCGCAGCCTGAAGCTCAGCGGCTTCCTCGTTACCGGTTTGATTGCTGATCAACAGCGTCATGTTATTGGGTAAAAAGCTGGCAGGCTCGATACGTATGAATAAACCTGATTGTTCCATCGCGCCGCACTGCTGGTATAAGGTTGGAGCAGCCGTCGAGACGGTTGCCAAATAGTCTTGATAGGCATAGTCGCTGACCCCACTATCGGTTTTTCGGTCACAGAAACGACCAACCAATGCAGGTACCGACGTATCAACCGGCAACGCAGACGCCTTCGGCAAACGATTGAGTGCTTCAGCAATAAAGCGAAAGCTAAGATCAAACGACGGGCTCTTAATGCCCGCCTTTTCGGAGGCATAACCTCGGCAAAATTGTTTGAGATGGCGGTTCAACGTGGGTTGATCCACCAATGCTGCTGTGCCGCTTTGCGAAACAGACACCAGTTGCGTACAGGCCACCGATGCCTGTGTCGACGCAGACGAAACCAAGATAGCAGCCATGCCCATGCGCAAAACGCCCCGAGACCTCTTGCCGATAAATCGGTTTAAGAACCTAATGCTTGTGTCCATTTTCATAGAGCCTCGTGTTACATCCCGTTAAGTTGCGTTTATCCGTGTTCTAAAGCTATCTCGAATCCACCATTTTTGCCATCCATTGCTCAACAAAACCGTCGATACGGTGGCCAATAACAAAAAAGCCCGCTCAAGTATTGAGCGGGCTTTTCATTAGCATGTAACGGTTAAGGTACCACCGGCCTCACATCATCGTGAATAATCGATATTGACGTCAAAATTACTATCAACACACTTAAGGTAATCATCCGGAATCAATGCGTTATGGGCTGTCTGATAATTAACTAGCTGGCAGGCAAACGCTTCGTTACCGGGGGTGTTTGCTTTCCAACCCCAGTCTTTTTCCCAATAAATGCTAAGCGCACCAGCTCCCTCGCCATCAAACTGCTGCATATTCGCGCAACCCAAGACCTCACTAGTAGGAACTGGCACGTTTAAATGGTTAGCAAATTCGCGATAATAGCTGATACGGTTTTGTGATTGCAGGTGCTCAGCACTGCCGCCACATTCGATGCCGCCATTGATAATCTGAGTTGTAACCCCAAACCCAGGAACCAATCCTGCAGATTCATCTTTATCGTTAGGCTGCCAAGTTCCATCAATAACATGCAACATTGAAGGCTTTGGCGGTTGTGGGTATACAAAGAAGAAAACCGCACTGGCAAGATTTAACCACGTATCGGCAACGCGCTCAGGGCTATTCAACAACACCGATACATCACCAAACATCGCCTGTGAGAATGGCCCGTAGTTGTAGTTATAACTCAGCTGTTTTGCACCGCGACCAAAATAGCTTTTGTTTTGGCCATTCGAAAACACACCACAAGGCCAAGCTTGTGCCTGCCAAGAATCTGGATCGCAAATACCGTAACCGTTAGTTGATTGCTCGTTCCAACCCACTTCGCGCAGATAAAATAGCCCCTGACGCCATTCCGGCTCAACCCAACCCGGTGCGNGGCCACCGGTTTCTTGGGCGAAATGTGCAAACATCGTTGCTAAAGCTTTGCGGCAGATCGCATCACTTTGGCCGTTGCTGTAAGTTCCACAAAACCCTGAGAACTTCGCAATCGCTTTAAGGAAGTTAACATAGGTGTATTCTGTTGCCCGGCGCGGAAACAAAAAATTCCAATCACTCTCACTGATGATGGTTTCTACCCGCTTGACGTTCTCTGGGTTTGACGCCGCCAGCGGCGTAATCGCATCAACCAACGTGTTATTAAGCGTTTCAACCGTTGCCTTCACGCTACTGAAGAGCGTGCTATTCGTTAGGCCTTGCTCGGCGGCTCGTATTTCGCTCGCCGTCATCACAACCCCCCCCCCTCCTCCGTTAGATTCCGGCTGCTGCAAAATACCCACGGTTCGGGTAACGGTTTCTTCACCGTCAGATACGGCAACTTCAAACACATAGTTGATCGGCGACGACGTTGCGGCGAAGTCCACTTGAGTTATCGATAATTGCGGTGATTGCAACACAGCTTGAGGCGTTGTTGGCTGCAATTGACGCCAGCTGAATTGCAGCGGATTGCCATCCGCATCAGACGACTGACTCGCATCAAGGCTTAGCGACCCTGCACCGGTTATCGTAGTTGCAGAGGCAGTCACCACAACATCAGGCGCCGTATTATTCGCCGATTCCGCATATTGCGTGACTTGAACAGTTTGCATGCTCGATAACGTGCCGTCGTTAACAACCACTTTGAATACATAGGCGGTTTGCGCCGTTACGGCAGGCAACGTGGCCTGAGCGACCGCGCTTGTATCGCTGCTGATCTGAGCCTGAGGCAGATCAGGGCTTTGCTGACTCCAAACGTAGTTAAGTGGATCGTTGTTCGGATCTGTTGATGCACTGGCATCCAGCGATATCGTCCCGATGCCGGTAATCTCGGTTACTGACGCCTGTGCGGAAGCAACAGGGGCGCTATTAGTGGGGGGATTGACGACGGGGGGTGTCGGATCAACATCATCACCCGGATTCAGGCCGCCGGGGTTGCAGCCCACAAATACGAGGGACGAAGTGACCAGAAGACTGATCAGGCTGAGCTTTTTCATTGTTATTGTCTTTCTTTGATTTTCCTAGAACGGTTATCCGGCATAGTAAATCAAACAAAAAAACTGACAGTGATACGTCTCTCAGAAGCCCGGCTACGACGAAACCCTTGCACAAAATTGTGGCAGAAATCTCATCAAGAACGAGAACTAGGCAATAAAAAACTAACGGGCAACCGCTTATCGACACTCGCGTTTGCGATATTGGCCGGGAGAGCACCCCGTCACCAGTTTGAAGGCTTTTCGGAATGATGCCTCCGACTGATAACCACTGGCCTCGGCGATATCAGCTACGCTGCGTTCGGTCGTCAACAAGCTTTGCTGCGCCTCACGCATGCGCCATTGCGTCAGGTATTGCATCGGGGTGATTTCAACCAAATCGCGAAAACGGTTAGCAAATGCGGTTCGACTCATCGCCACTTCGCCAGCCAGAGACTCTAGCGTCCAGTTCTCACTGGGAGAATGGTGGATCAGGTTTAATGCCTTGCCAATACGCGGATCGGCCAATGCCGCTAGCAAGCCACACTGTTCAGAACAAGCCATTTGCAAGCGCAATACCTCAATAAACAGCAGATACGCCAAATAGTTGGCGGCGGCAAAGCAGCCCATGCGTTCTTCTGCCAGTTCATCAATGATCATTCGAATCAAATTAGCCACGCGCTTAGATTCAGCCTGGACATCTTGATCAAGAATAATCACAGGTGGCATTGCATCCAACAAAGGCCATGCGATGCGGCTACGAAACTCAAAAAAACCACAAATCATATGGGTGGTAACGGGCTCTTCCATATCCATTGGCTGATTGACCATCTCCGATGGTGGGCGCTCAGAGTCACTCGACATCACGTGTTGATGGTCGTAGGGGAATAAGACGATATCGCCGGCCCGCAGCAACTGCGGTGGCGCAGAAGGCCGATGCAGCCAGGCCTCGCCTTGAGTTAACAAATGAAAAGGCATACGCCGGGAACCCGATGTATCAATCGCCCAATGACCACAAAAGTCACCGTGTGAATACACATCCACACTTAAACCCAATCCTTCGAGGATACGACTCAACGCATCATTGGAATCCAGTTGCATTAGCTCCCCTTTACAAGGCATCTTTGGTGGCTGAGAACTAGCCAGTGGCTAACATACATTGGCAGCCGAATAGCGGTCGCCTCAGTAAGCGAATACAAAAACAGGAATAACCGCAGATGCTCCTCGGTTATTCCTGTTTAGGGGCTGGCCACACAGTGCCAGCAGATCACATACGTCGATTAGAGTTCGGCGTTATGATAGACATTCTGGACATCATCCAGAAAGTTGAGCATGTCCAAAAACTTCTGGAAAGTCTCTGCATCTTCGCCGCTTATTGGTGCTGGCGCTTGTGCGATGAACTGGATTTCTTCCACTTCAAACTCGATTCCCTCAAAAGCTTCAGTCAAGGCTGTACGCGTCTTGGAGAATTCAGTATGCGGGGCAAAAACAGTAATCATGCCGTCTTCGTTTTCAATGTCTGCGACATCAACGTCCGCCATCATCAGCGTTTCGAGTACGGCTTCTTCGTCATCATGCTTGAACACAAAAATCGCATTGTGATCAAACATGTGGCTAACACTGCCCTGGGTACCAATTTTGGTTTTTGTCTTGGTAAAACACTGGCGCACATCACCAAAGGTACGATTCGGGTTATCCGTCAGGCATTCAACAATAACCATCGCATTGCCCGGGCCAAACCCCTCGTAACGCGCTGTTGAATAATCTTCACCGCCACCGCCTTTCGCTTTGTCGATAGCTTTATCGATAACATGCGAAGGCACTTGGTCTTTCTTGGCGCGATCTATCATGCTGCGCAAAGACAAATTGCCGTCAGGATCAATACCACCAGCTTTTGCGCACATGTAGATTTCACGGCCGTATTTGCTGTAAACCTTGGCTTTCATGTCCGAGGTTTTGGCCATGGATTCTTTTCGGTTCTGATAGGCTCTGCCCATAGTCACTTCCATCCTGATAAAAACAACGGTGATTTTAACGCCTCGAAGCAAAACTGGGTAGTAAAACTGGGCAGTTAAACCGAATAGTGCAATAGGTAATTTGCTGATATTGGAGACGCTTAACCTCAGCGATGGCAAACCCGCAGCATCTTATGGGCCCGTTCTCTCACTTGATAATCCACAGGAACCAGCTCAACCTGAAATCCATGCGCTACCAATTTCGCCATAATTGGATCAAGAAAACCCGAGATCGATGAATCCATCATATGCAGTGGATAGACCCGAATTTCTCGCCCTACTCTGAGCATTTCTCGGATACAGTGCCAATGAAACTTTTTATCCAACACGTGAGAATACAAAAACAAGAAATGTGAGCAGATAACCAGATCGAAGCTCGCATCGGGGAAAGGCAGATGTGGCATTGCGCCGGCTATATAGCCGCGTTTTTTATGGGTTCGATATTCATCCATGAAACGATGAAATGATTTCTCACAACGTCGTTTCATGTCATAAGCATCGTCGTAAAAACTCCAGCACCACGACGGATCAGCATCTGACTCACGTTTGATTTGCATAAAAATATCATCGAACGTTTCGTAAAAACGCCGCTCGATATCCTTGGGGGAGCAGCCGTACACAGGGTCTAAAGACGTGATATGAACACCCTTTTCCGCCATCTTTGCATGAAAAGATGCAGGCCCGTCGGCAACACTTAAGATCGATCGTTTAAAATCCTTTTTAGTGAGGTTAAACATACTCCGGTATTCGTGAAAACCGCGTGAATAAAGTACCACCTCATTGATCTCAAACCCCATAACCCCTCGCTCGCAAGCAATGCTTTGCATTCCACTTGGACAGACGGTGGCATCGACACGTCATCTGCGTATATATGTCGAATTTAGACGAAGAAGAACCAAAAAGTTTACAAAGCTCAGAAATATTCCTGCATCGAAAACAGCGGTTTAACCTTCGCCGTTAAACACAGCACGAATCAAAGCCACGATCCATGCCAGGCATTAATGACAAACTAAGGGGCTAAACCATCGTGCGCTCAGACTGCTTCTATTTCACAAACAACCGGAATAACACGATAAATTTACTTTAGGAATTAATTATATACTTTACTCTAATTTAGTTTTTGCTAATATAAAGCATATTCTACTTTGAGGAGTGCTTGTTATGATAGTTGATGAAGCTTTGCGCCTGATTGCCGGTTTGGTTGTCTTAATTTCATTGGCATTAGCCACTTGGGTATCGCCAATGTGGCTATGGCTTACGGTATTTGTCGCCGCGAACCTCATTCAATCAGCTTTCACACGCTGGTGCCCAATGATCACTTTGCTGAAAATGACAGGCATGCCGGAAACTCGACAACCCAGTTGAACAACCGCAATATCGCGCTAAAACCGCCAAGCACAATAAACATCCATCAAATGGGAGTAAATCCATGAAAACGTTGCCTGAACTAATTGCGGAAGCAGCGGCAAATGTACGTCGTATTCCTGTCAAAGACGCATTGGTCGAAATAGAAGGTGCACAAACCCCACTTTTGATTGACGTTCGTGAACCTGCCGAGGCTGCACAAACACCCAACCCGGGGGCCGAAGTTATCCCCCGTGGCGTACTGGAAATGCAAATGCTGAATAGAGAAATTCCTGCCGACACCCCCATTTATCTGCATTGCGCCACCGGCGGCCGCGCAACTTTGGCAGCAGAACAACTGCAGCGTATTGGTTTCACGCACGTAACGGCCATCAGTTGTCCGATAGCAACCATTGTCAACGCGCAATAAATCCCATATAAAGGGCTTGGGTAAATGAATTACCCAGGTACCTCCTTAAACCCGTATCGATGTTAACCCTGTAAAAATACAGTTAAACAGTAACGATATGGGTTTGGAAACGGTTTTTGTTTTCGAGGTTAAACTGTGTGCATGAAGCGCTTCCCTGTTGTGCTGACCTGCACAGCTATTTAATCAAATCGTTAGAATTCTTGCCGTCATACTGTGCCAAGCTGTCTTCTTTCACGGCTATCGGTGTACGGATGTTGATAAGCCTTGGCGAAAACAAAAAAGCTATTTATCCGTCGGTGCCCATTCGCTTTAACGGCAAAGGACAAACATGAATACACCCGTCATCATTCACTACTACACCGATATTTTGTGTGTATGGGCATGGATTGCGCAACGCAGAAACGAAGAGCTAGTCGCCCAATGGGGTGATCAGATCGAAATCCGTAATCATGTCATGAACCTGTTCGGCAGTACTTCTGTACGTATGCAAACCCAATGGAAAAACAAAGGCGGATTTGACGGCTTCGCTAGGCATGTTCAAGAAGCGGCCGCACCGTATGAGGATGCAAAAGTTCACGAAAAGGTGTGGTCAGGTATACAACCACAAACATCCGGCAACGCACATCTGGTGATCAAAGCCGTAGAACTTACCCACGGCGCCCAAGAAGCCGAAAAATTCTCATTAACGTTGCGTAAAGCGTTCTTCGAAAAAGCCATCGACATTGGTGATATGGCAGTATTAAAAGCGACTGCGAAAAATTGTGGCTATAAAACCGAAGCCATTCGACTGGTTATTTCTACCGGCGAAGCCATGGCGTTGATGTTAGCGGATTACCAAGAAGCAACACGATTAAACCTAACAGGCAGTCCATCCTGGATTCTCGACAACGGCAGGCAAACGCTTTACGGAAACGTCGGTTTTCGTGTGCTTAATGCCAATATCGAAGAGCTGCTTAAAGAACCCGCCCATGAAGCAAGCTGGTGTTAAACAAGCCGCTCATTTGCTAACTCGTTAAAACTAACGATTCGATAGCGACGCTCGCAGTCGCTATCGAAAGCACTAACGGATCAAACATCTACTGCTGATCAATTTACGCCCCAAACGCCAAGAAACTATCCGCTGCAATATCTTGCATTGCAGCACCGCTAAGAAATGCCTGCTTGCGCAATTTTTTCACCATAGTATCAGAACCACAAAGATACACCTGCCAACCCTGAAGATGGGTAAAGTGCACAGAAAGATAGGTGTAAATATCACTGCAGATTAATTCGTCTGAGTCCGCTTCGCAGCCATCTTGAATCAACCAATGAATATTAAGGTTCTCCGCAGTTTCGGCCAGCGCATTCAGCTCATCAAACAAGTATATTGCTTCGGCATCACGGTTCGATAGCACCAGTTCAATACGTTGGTGATGACCAGCTGCCAACGCCGAGCGCAAGACCCCGAGTAACGGCGCAAGCCCAGTGCCTGAACCCACGAGTAATATCGGCTGCTCGGTTTGCGTATAAAAACACCGCCCCAAAGGCCCTTGCAACCAAAGGTCATCCCCCACTGAAACAGAATCTGCACACCATTGGCTAAACGCACCGCCCGGAATGTGCTTGATATGGAATTCCATTGCCTGCTTGCCCTTCGATGCAGCACGGGTGCTCGCATCAAGACTGACACTGGCTATGGAATAGCTTCTAGCGGTATATTCGTCCTTCCACAGCGTCATATATTGCCCACCGAGATACGCAACATCCGTCTCGATCAAAAGCTGCATAACTGATGTATTCAGCCATTGTTTACCAACGACAATTCCCTGAATTCGCGCTCCGAGTGTATCCCCCCGTTTGATCCGAATCGNCGATTCCAATCGACATTGACAGCTCAAAAATTGATTTTGCTGTTTTTGTCGGTCATTCAGTGATGATTGAGATGACGGTGGCAGTTCGCCATCTTCGAGTGTCAATACGCACGCTTGGCAAACACCGGATCGACATCCATTGGCGACATCGATACCATTTCTGAGCAGCGCATCTAGTACCGTCTCGCCGGTATCAGAAGGAATTAGCTGTCCTTCAAACTCAAGTTTATGCATAACAATGGATCCAAGGGGCGCTGCAGCACCGGTATGGCGACTGCAGACATACAAGTTATTGGTTCAGCACATCAGATTTAACACTCACGGCGACACCCACAACATCATCGATTAGCTCTTGAGGCACAGATAACTCTTCAAGCGTACTGACTAGGTGACCTGCAACCGCATTAAAGTGAGCCTCCGTCAGGTTCATTCCCTTATGTGCCTCTCGCATGTCCTTACCTGAGTAGCTATTGGGGCCACCAAAAGCCATCGTTAGAAAGGCTTTTTGCTTGGCATGTTGGTTATCCATATCAATAGTGTCGAAGAAATGGCTTATGCTGTCGTCCATCAATACCTTGCGGTAAAAAATATCAACAGCGGCATTCACAGCAGGCTCTCCGCCCAATTTTTCGTACACAGACATAGTCCTTCCTCTCTCAGTTATTGTTAAATCAGTCACATGGTTAATTAGTTAGACGTGCTCACGCGGGAAATCATCATTCGCACAATATCAGCGACGTGTGCATCCGACAGCGAGCTGCCTCCCTTGGCCGGCATTAAACCAAAACCATTATTGGCATGAGCGATCAGGGTTGTTTCATCCCGTGACAAACGCGGCTGCCACATTTTTTTATTGCCCAATATCGGCGCGCCGTTAATACCGCCGGCGTGGCACGCTTTACAGTTATTGTTGTAATCGGCAATAACCCTATCGGATGACGAGTCACTGCATCCGCCCAGCGCAGCGGCAAACACAATCGCAAACGTGGCATACTTTTTCATCACGTCGTCCTCACTTCGATTCTCATTTTTATCACCGTCACAATCGCACGCCGACATAAACGCACAATTATCAAAGGTGCCGACGACGACCCAGCCACAAAGCTCCCATCCAACCTCAGCAGTCGAATCGCCGTCAGCAAACGCTTACTTCAGCGGCACACGAATAACGACGCCGCCCATGACCTCACCAATTTGAAAATCGGTTTTGGGCGAATCTTTATGTTCGTTGTGGCATTTTGTACACGCTTCAGATACGGCAACGTCCGGGTAGACGGCAGTAAAATACGTCACATCACCGAGAGTCTCTTTACCGTAAAAGTTTTCTCCGGGGTTCTTGGCAATAAACTCAAGGCCTTCTTTTTCCATTGGCGTTTTTGGCGCATTTTGAGCATTGATCGGCCAGATTGACTGCAATGAATAGGTGAAATCCGTCGTCAAATCTGATACCGCCTCAGCACCCGCGCGGAACATCTGTGCAGGCAATAAGGCACCGTTATCGAGGTCTTTCCAATGCTCATCCGGTTTGATAACACCCGCGCCATTTGGGCCAAGACGCTGAATAATCAGCTTGGTGTAATTGGTGCGATCAGCCTTCATCACTGCGAATAACGAATCGGTATAAACCGATGGTTCGATGCCATCAGCCTTTTTTTCAGCACAGGCCGAAATACCGATTGCCGTTGCGAGTGTTGCGCCGGCTACCAATGATTTTGCGATAGTTGTCTTTGATAGTGATTTCATAGTTTATTGCCTCTTTGGGGGTGGACTTGATATCAATACGTTTTGAAAACCAGCACACGGCGATACCTTCTATGCCTGTACTCATGCCAATTAATCATTCGGCTTTATTCGGCTTCAGCCGATCGAGCGCCCAATCGACGGATTCGACATGGGCCTCGGGCTGCCCTGTGAAATTACGTTGAATCAGTGCGTCATCGGCCAGTGCATCGATGGCAAACGGTAAGCCATGACAATTCATGCACACACTGCGCAGCATTTTTTCGTTAGGGCGTAAATTATCGTTCTGGTTGTGGTTCACAAATACCGACTGCTCAATCGCCTCAGCCGAGGCATCATCGTTTTCCTGCCACTCTTTCAATGCAAACCCTGCATGCAAATTATCCACGGTCATTCTCGGCATATGGCAGGTGGCACATGAGACAGCCTGCTCAGCATCAATTAAGCCATCTTGAAATTGTTGCCATTGATGGCCGTGAGGAGAGTCGACAAAATTCGTTGAATGTTCATCCGCATGACACCCCACGCAGGCTTCAACTGCAGCGACTTGAGTGTTTTGATCGTGGCTATCGTGGCAACTGCTGCAACTGTGGTTTAAATCGCCGCTACCCTCAACAAACTCGTGACGCGCCATTGATGGTGTTATTGCCGAAAGCCCTTGCGCCAGACGCATACCGTGTTTGCCTTGCTGGTAAGTCTCGCTCTCGTTTTGATGACAATCTGAACACACCGTCATCGGCGGCTCGGTAATCCAGCCGTCCGACGTTTGTTGATCACGATGACAATCCAGGCAATCAACGCCAGCAACTTCATGGACACTCTGCGACCACTGCGCGTGTTGAGTCGGGTTTTCTGCATGAAACGCCTTACTCTCAACAGCCCCTTCCTCTTGTTCGGCCTTTTGATCTTGCTCTCGGCTCTTGGATGCATGGCCTGATGCATAATTGGCTTGGCCGATACGTGCGATATCATCAAGCCAAGGCTCTTGTGCGTGCTTGGTCAGAAACCCTTCGTATAAGGCACGGTTATCATGGTAGTTATGGCAACCGGCACTGCCGCAGGACATATAATCGAGATCTTGATGCGATTCGCGCTCGTCGGCGATGTCTTGATGACAATGGAAGCAGTAATCATCTGACACCGTTACGCCCATCGGCAACGTGTCATCTTTTTGATGTTCGCTGTGGCAACTCACACAATATCGGGCATCCAGAACATTCAACAAATCGGCATTTCTTGGGTCAGAAAACTTTTTGCGTGGGTGCGAATCATGGGCGCTTTCGAGTTCGTCCTGGTGGCACTGGGTGCAAGCATCCTGAAGGACTTCTGTACCGCCGAAGGGCTCAGTGTGGCAAGTCGCGCAGCTTAATTCGATCTGATGGTGCCCATGACTCGCTTCACCCACCAAAAACGCGGATTTATCGCCATCCACCATTAAGCGGCTCCCGAAAATACCCGCGAGTATCATCGATAGTGCAATCCAAACTAACCAAAGTGGTTTTTTCATTATCGCCACCGGCACCTAAAAGTAGTAAACACTCAGGACATGTAGCCCGAGTAAAATAGGTAGTGGCCACGCCACCAAAATATGTGCAAACGACCAAAAACGACGAACTGACTGAACCCGACACGGCTGCAAACGGTGGCTCAGTGCAATCGACAACCCCGCAACGGCACCCAATACCACGATCGATAAGAAGTTAATCATCAACGCCTGATTAAGGTTGGCCCCTAGATGAAAGCCGGTATGCAATATCAGCGTCGATATACAAACTAGGCCCAACCCGCTATGCAGCAACCGCCAATAACTGAATTGCCCCATCCACTGCCAATCAAGGCGTTTTCGAAACGACAACATCAAGCCGAAGGTGGTTAATCCCATCAGGGTAAAACCTGTGACTTGTTTGGCGAATTTATCAGCCCAGATACCTTCGAACCAACTCACTGATTGAACCGACACGGCTTTTTGCGCTTCAGGCACCGTCATAATTAGCACAGCGACCAATACCGCCAGGATGCTCATCAACAACAAAAAGTGGGTTCCAGTTTCACGGGTATCGGTTTTATTACCCGCTAACTGCGCCAGCATGGGTTTACAGGATCCGCACACGGTACCAGCCCCCGTCGCTGACTGCAGCTCGACGATACTTGCACAGCCTTGACCGACCGCTTTTATCAAGGTGCCTTTATCAACAGACTGACACTGACAAACAACGGCGTTATCCGGCCAGCTTATGAGGTTATCTGATTGCCCCGAGAACCATAATTTGCCTGAGAGAGAGAACCACCAACGCTGCCAAAAAAACACCTGTCGTTGCCGGCGAAACGACTCCAGTATGCGCGAGTGTTCGCTCCATTCGCCTAAACAACACGCGCCAATAATGCGCCCCTTGTGAACAACAATTTTTCGATATTGTTCATTTTTTGGCGAGGCCCAGGTCAACTCGTATTGTTGTGGTTTTGGCCGCAGTTCATTAATTTGCCCCATGCTGGATACAAACGCGTCAACCACTTTCAACCGTGTCGCTGCTAATGAACCGCGATAGCGAGTTTCGTCACCACAGATAACGCCAGAAACAACGGCAGCCTGTTCCAACCCTGGGGCAACAAGGCCGTAGGTCGTACCATCAAACTCACAACATTCGCCCAGTGCAAAAATATCCGGATCCGCAGTTTGCAGCGATTCGTTCACGACGATACCGCGCCCAACGGCCAACCCGGCGCTACGCGCGAGCTCGACGTTTGGCGTAATACCCGCACACAACACGACGGTATCGCACTCAAGTACACTTCCATCTCGCAATGTAACGCCGCTTACACAATCATCGCCATTAATTGCACGAACCCCGACTTCGGTTTTAACGATGATACCCAGCGCTTCAATTTTGCGCTGCAAACACACCGCAGCTTCCGGGTGTAACTGCCGATTCATCAAAGTTGGCCCTTGCTGTATCAGCGTCACATGGGTGTTCAGTTGGCTCAAGGCCCTGGCGGCTTCAAGACCCAGCAAGCCACCACCCACGATCAAGATACGTCGTGCTGCCGCTAATCTCGCTGACAAATGCACTGTGTCTTTCATATTCCGAAAGGTGTAAATCCCTTTCATATCAACACCGGGAATATCCGGCAAATGTGCCCTTGCCCCAACACTCAAAACCAATTGGGCATAGCTGATTTTGCAGCCATCAGATAGACAAACCGTTTTTTCAGACCGGTTAATCGCAGTCACTGTATTCACACGGTATGAGAAGTTGGGGTGTTGGGAGTTATCCGGAAGCGTTAAAGAGATATTGCTTTCATCAACGTCACCCATCAGAACCGCCGCTAATTGAATGCGGTTATAGGGCGAATAGGGTTCATTGCCAATAAGGATGACGTGGGCACCAGGCTGTCGATTTAACAGATCATGAACAAAACGCGCGCCGACGGGGCCACTGCCAACGACAATAATCGGGCGAGTTACACACACATCCGCATCAGGTGCTGTACGGATAATGGCGTCGGTTGCTGTGTGTTCTGAAACCAGATTCATCTTCGCATTCTCATTGTCGAAAACCGGGTTATGCATGATTAGTCGGGAAATAGTGAAAATCCAAATTCATCCATTCAACAACATGGCTATGCATTACCAGCGAACATTCATTTCTCGAATAAGCAACTACAATTAGCGTGCCACTCGCCAACGAAAATATTTTTAAATCATATATATCAATATCTTATGAACCAACAGAACCACCTATATTTGTTTCATTTAACTTGCATATTTATCAGTTTATGGCTTCTTGATAGGGCACCTACGCACCCTTTTCACGCAAAATAGCCAATCTGATATGCAAATTTTTAACGCGCTACAACCTTCAAATTTATTTTTCGGCTTTCATCGAATTCGATTTCTTACCTGATGTTTTTCTCTTTCAATCCGCCGGATCTCTCCAACTACAAAGCAACAGCCATCAGCGAACCTTACAGGCAATCTTTTACAACCCAACATTCGCGACTAAAACCTACAGCCTTGCTCTCAGTCGCGTGCCCAAACTTACAGCACTGTGCACCAATATATCGGGCAAACGCGTGCAAAACGCCACGACCACCGCCTTCATAAGATCCAATATGTTATTTAATATCAACAACTTATCAATGCACCACTCGGTTTTGGCATAGCCATTGCAATTCCGACACCACACTGTCCGGAGAACAACAATGGCTGACACCAAACTCAACTTACTGGAATTTTCCAGCCCCCCGATTCGAACGCTGCATTTATCCTGGTTTGCGTTTTTCCTGACGTTCATGATGTGGTTCAGCCACGCTCCCATGAAGCCATTCATCATGGAAGCGTTCGATATGAGCAACGCGCAGTGGAAAGCGCTGTTGATTTTGAACGTAGCTCTGACAATACCGGCGCGAATCGTCATCGGCATGTTGGTTGATAAGTTTGGGCCACGCATCGTATACAGCTTATTACTCGCAAGCTCATCGCTACTGTGTTTCGGTTTCGCGTTCTCGCAAACATACGAGCAACTTGCCCTTTTCCGATTCCTGTGTGGTTTTATCGGCGCCGGGTTTGTTATCGGTATTCGCTTGGTAAGTGAATGGTTCCCGGCACGGACCGTTGGCCTAGCCGAAGGCGTCTATGGCGGCTGGGGTAACTTTGGCTCTGCAGCCGCAGCCTGGACACTGCCGACAGTCGCAGCCTATGTGTACGGTGGCGATGATGGCTGGCGTTATGCGATAGCAACGACTGGCGTCATTGCGATGATGTATTCAGTAGTCTTCTATCAGAAAGCACGTAATACACCGAAAGGTTCAGCCTATTTCAAACCTAAGAAAAGCGGCGGTTTAGAAGTCAGCAGTGTGCGTGACTTTTGGTTTTATGTAGCGATGAATGTACCTATGTATATTGCACTGGCCGTATTGTGCTGGAAGCTCTCCCCAGTGGGCGTTGGCTTACTTAGCGAAACCACAGCGATTATTCTTTGGGCTCTACTCGCAGCGCTTTTTATCTTCCAATTTTGGCAAATCTTTAACGTTAATCGAGACGTATTCAAACAGCAGCCACCAGAAATGGATCGCTACAAATTCAAACAAGTTGCGATCCTCGATTGGGCCTACTTCGTGACGTTCGGATCAGAGCTTGCCGTCGTCTCCATGTTGCCTGCTTTCTTTATGGAAACCTTTGACCTTAGCCCCGTTAAAGCCGGCCTGTTAGGTGGTGCGTTTGCCGTGATGAATCTTGTTGCCCGCCCGGGTGGTGGATGGATCTCAGATAAAATTGGCCGTAAGAAAACCCTGTCAGTGCTAATCGCCGGTTTGATGGTGGGTTATTTTGTACTTAGCCAAGTCAACAGTACGTGGATGATTGTCGCAGCAGTATTCGCTGTTATGTGCTGCTCATTCTTCGTGCAAGCTGGCGAAGGTGCAGTTTTCGCCATGGTACCTTTAGTCAAACGCCGTATGACCGGGCAAATAGCTGGCATGGTTGGTGCATACGGTAATGTGGGCGGCGTAACCTTCCTGACTGTGTACTCGTTTGTCGATTCATCGACGTTCTTTCAAGTGATCGCGTGCGCAGCAGCAGTTTGTTTTCTGCTGGTGCAATGGCTGGAAGAACCCGCAGGCCACATGCATGAAGTACTACCCGATGGCACTGTTCAGTTGATCGAAGTGACCTGAATCACATTGCTATCTCGCCACGACACTCTATAAACCGTCGTCAACCGGATAACCAGAGCACTGACACGATGATGTTCAACGAAACACGGCAAAAAAAGCGCTTACAGAGCATTCGTCCAGCGACGGATGCCCCCAAAGTGATGCTTATCGACGAACAAACTGCCCGTGCCGCCATCCTCGAGCAAGCGCTACAGGACAGTGGCTATCAGGTTGTCGCACGGATGTCGGACACACTAAGGCTGACCGAAGAGGTCAGCCGCCTGCAACCTGATGTGATTATCATCGATATTGATTCGCCAGATCGCGATACGTTGGAGCACATGAATGAGCTCAACGCAAACAACCCACACCCAGTGGTTATGTTTGCCGAGCAAGATGCACCACAAATTATCGAAGGTGCCGTGCAGGCCGGTGTTAGTGCTTACATCGTTGATGGCCTGCAACCACAGCGAGTAAAGGCGATTGTTAATGTCGCCATTGCCCGTTTTCGTGAGTACCAGGCCCTGCGCCAGGAGCTCGAACAAACCAAAGTTAAACTGGCAGATCGTAAATACCTGGATAAAGCCAAAGGCATACTCATGCAGCAACGCGGGCTCACGGAAGAAGAGGCCTACAAGGCAATGCGCAAAATGGCCATNGATAAAGGCGAAAAGCTGGTTGATATCGCCCGTAACATTATCGATGTATACGACCTTCTGCATGCCTCATAAGGGATACTCCGCATGGCAGATTCCACTATCCATATTGGTTATATTCCGCTAATCGACAGCCTGCCGCTGATCGCAGCGCGCCACTTAGGCCTCTTCAAGGCAGCTGGCCTTGATATTCAATTACACAAAGAAAATTCATGGGCGAATATCCGCGACAAGCTGGTATTCGGGCAGATTGATGCCGCCCATATGTTGGCCCCGATGGCCTTGGCAACCTCTCTTGGTCTCAGCGGCTTAAAAACACCGTTAGTCACCGGGTTTTCATTCGGCCTTAATGGCAATGCCGTCACGCTCGACAAAAAACTCCACAGCGAATTATGGGAGCAATGCAAGAATCGTAATTACCCTGATATTGCTACCGCTCTCTACGAACATATTCAAATTCGTGATTACCAGGGCAAGCCGCCCCTCAAGTTTGCCACGGTTTTTCCCTATTCCTGCCACTACTACCAACTTCGAGACTGGCTAGAAAACGCCGGGATTGATACGCGTCGTCAGATCGCCTTTGTTGTGTACCCGCCAGAACAGATGACCAAACACCTGCTACAAGGCGAGATACAAGGGTTTTGTGTGGGTGAACCCTGGAACACACTGGCGATGGAATCCGGCATTGGTGAAACGATCAGTTGCAGTGCACAGATATGGACGAACGCACCAGAAAAGATCCTTGCAGTGACCCGACTGTGGGCAAAAAAACATCACGAGTCACACCTCAAGCTGATTAACGCCCTAGCAGAAGCCGCCGAATGGATCGAATTTAATCGTTCAGACGCAGCTGCCCTCGTCCATGAACAGGTTTTTGCGTTTCTCGACTACGACATCATTGAAAAAAGTCTCACTCAAGGGATGCAATTCAGTTTTGACAACAACCACATCAGCGCAGAGCAGTTACAGATATTCAACAAACATCGCGCTAACGAACCCAAGCTAAATGACGCTCTTTTTCTCCTTAAAAAAATGCAGGATTCTGGGCAACTCCCCGCTGACAAAGCTAAAGAAGTGACTGCATCAGAAATCTACCTCCCGGAACTTTTTGACGAGGCAATTCACGCTGAGTCGTATTGAGTCATTTTTATATTTTCTACGCCCTGAAAACGAACACTCTACCGTATCAACACAATCAATGGACCCTGAACCAAGGGTCATGTGTTCAAAAAAGACCAAATAACCACACTCAAAAAAATCGTATCTCATTGTTTTATATAGACTTATAAGATTTACCTATATTTTCTGGCACGCTCCCTGCAGTATTTAAAAACAACATATACGAATCTTTCAGATTGACGTTTCAACGGTGGAACACAGTATCTGAGAGAAAACCAAAGACGGTTTACTGAATTCGGGCAAAGGCGCTCAACTCTTCGCAAATCAATAGCGAAGGATTGAGCGCCTTTTTTTATTTTTTAGAGGTATAAACGATGTCTTTGTACAACACGATAAAACGCACCACGATCAGCCTGATTGTCGGTGCCGCAACCCTATCAACCATCGGCCATGCTGCTGCCATAGGCCCTGCTGAAAAAGAGGACCTCAAGTTTGGCTTTATCAAACTAACCGATATGGCGCCATTGGCTATTGCCTATGAAAACGGCTACTTCGAAGACGAAGATCTATTCGTGACCCTCGAAGCTCAGGCTAACTGGAAGGTTCTGCTAGATGGTGTTATCGACGGTCAACTCGATGGTGCGCATATGCTGGCAGGCCAGCCACTTGGCGCGACGATCGGCTTCGGTACGCAGGCGCATATCATCACAGCATTTTCGATGGACCTGAACGGCAATGGCATCACAGTATCCAACGCCATCTGGGATGAGATGAAGAAAAACGTGCCACATGAAAATGGCAAACCGGTTCATCCGATCAAAGCCGACGCCTTAAAACCGGTGGTTGAAAAATACAAGGAGGAAGGCAAGCCGTTCAATATGGGCATGGTGTTCCCAGTATCAACACACAACTATGAACTGCGCTACTGGCTCGCCGCCGGCGGCATTCACCCTGGCTACTACGCGCCGCATAAAGGCGACACATCAGGAACCGTTCAGGCAGATGCACTGCTATCCGTCACTCCGCCACCACAAATGCCTGCCACCATGGAAGCCGGCACCATCTACGGATACTGCGTCGGTGAGCCATGGAACCAACAGGCAGTTTTTAAAGGCATTGGCGTACCGGTTATTACCGACTACGAAATCTGGAAAAACAACCCTGAAAAAGTATTTGGTGTTTCCAAAACATGGGCAGACAAATACCCAAATACGCACCTTCGTGTAGTTAAGGCGATGATCCGCGCAGCCGCTTGGTTGGATGAAAACAACAACGCCAACCGCGCCGCCGCCGTTAAGATCCTGTCTCAACCTAACTATGTTGGTGCCGATGCCGACGTCATTGCAAATTCAATGACCGGAACCTTTGAATACGAGAAAGGGGATAAACGCGAAGTTCCTGATTTCAATGTGTTCTTCCGCTACAACGCGACTTACCCCTACTACTCGGATGCAATTTGGTACCTCACACAGATGCGTCGCTGGGGTCAGATTCCGGACCACAAACCGGATAGCTGGTACAAGGATATTGCCAAGAAAGTTTATCGCCCAGACATCTACGCGACTGCAGCTAAAGCACTCATTGCCGAAGGCAAGTTAGATGCGAAAGACTTCCCAGATTTTGCTTCTGAAACCGGCTTCAAACCCGTGCAAGATGAGTTCATTGATGGCGTCGCTTACGATGGAAGCCAACCGAGTGCTTATCTTGAGAAGTTCTCTATCGGCTTAAAAACCGATGACAAACTCTGATTCCTGACACGACACCCGGGGCAAGGATGCCCCTCTCAACATCCAACACAGAATTTCGGACTTCAAACACCAATGACAGGTTCTGTTATGACAGTTTCATTCTCCCTTCCCAAGTTCATCGAACCTTACGCGTTGTTGCTGCGTGGCGAACAACCGCTGGCGCAAATCAACATTATTTTTCGCCAGATCGGCTTACCCTTTCTCGGGTTACTGTTTTTTGTTTTCGCCTGGCAAATGACCGCAAAAAGCATCAATACATCCCTCGGACAATTTCCTGGCCCCGCCATGGTTTGGGAGCAATCCCAAAATCTCTGGCAAGAGCACCAGGCTTCTCGTGAGAAAGAACAAAAATTCTATGAGCGTCAGGAAAAACGCAATCAACGAAAACTGGCTGAAAACCCCGACTATGTCGCTAAAGTTCGCCCCTATACAGGCGCTCCGACATTCGTAGACCAGATTGGCACCTCTCTGGTGACCGTGTTAGCCGGTTTTGTGCTGGCCTCGTTTATTGCCATACCTGCCGGCATTGTTATCGGTCTGAGTTCAGCGCTTTACAGCGCCAGTAACCCAGTCATTCAGTTATTTAAACCGGTGTCGCCGCTGGCGTGGTTACCTCTGGTTACTATGGTGGTCAGTGCCCTCTACACCTCGGACGATCCGATGGTATCTAAATCTTTTCTGACATCCATGATCACTGTCACCCTCTGCTCGCTTTGGCCAACCATGATCAACACGGCTGTTGGTGTCGCTGGTGTCGACAAAGACCTGATCAACGTTAGCAAAGTTTTGCGTCTGAACTGGTTTACCCATATCCAAAAAATCGTCATCCCCTCGGCTATTCCGATGATATTCACCGGCTTGCGTCTATCTCTCGGCATCGCCTGGATGGTGTTGATCGCAGCAGAAATGCTGGCGCAGAACCCGGGCTTGGGCAAATTTGTCTGGGATGAATTTCAAAACGGCAGTTCAGCATCGCTCAGCCGCATTATGACAGCAGTCATTGTTATCGGACTGATTGGCTTCTTACTCGATCGCGTCATGCTGATGGCACAACGGTTCGTCAGTTGGGACAAGTCCAGTACAAATCTGTGACCCTGATCCTTACAAAAAATCCTTAAATAAGGAAATATACAATGAGTAGTTTTCTTGAATTAACAAAAGTAGGAATTGAATTCCCAACACCGAAAGGTCCTTTTTGTGCATTACGTGACGTGGATCTAAAAATAAAAAAAGGTGATTTTATTTCATTAATAGGCCATTCGGGCTGTGGCAAGTCTACAGTTCTCAATATCGTTGCAGGCCTCTACCAAGCAACTCAAGGCGGTATCGTCTTACACGGAAAAGAAGTTCGTGAACCAGGTCCGGAACGTGCCGTGGTATTTCAAAACCACTCGCTACTGCCTTGGTTGAGCGCTTACGAAAATGTCGAATTGGCAGTGAAAACCCAATTTAAAAATAAGATGTCACGGCGTGAAATGAAAGATTGGATAGAGCACAACCTAACACTCGTACACATGGATCACGCCATGCACAAACGCCCGGATGAAATATCCGGCGGCATGAAGCAGCGCGTGGGTATAGCACGTGCGTTAGCAATGGAGCCTGAAGTACTGCTAATGGACGAACCTTTCGGTGCACTCGATGCACTGNCGCGCGCACATCTTCAGGATTCACTCATGGAAATTCAAGCGGATCTGAAGAACACCGTGATAATGATTACACACGATGTTGATGAAGCTGTGTTACTTAGTGACAAAATCGTGATGATGACGAACGGTCCGGCCGCTACAGTAGGCGACATTTTGAACGTCGAGCTACCGCGACCACGAAACCGGATTACGCTCGCCGATGACCCTGAATACAACCATTACCGCGCGGAAGTTCTGCAGTTCCTATACGAAAAACAAAAAAAGGTAGAACCCATCCGAGGCAAGAATCCCATCAAAAAAGAAAAGCCGGCCAGCCCTCGTGCTGCCAACAAAGTCGCATAGTTATCACAAGATAAAAACCAAAAAGATATAAACCACTAGATACGTGTTAATCAGGAGATTTCTGATGAAGTTAACCAAGTCCACTATCCGGCCGCTGATTTTATCACTGGCCACAGCGTCACCGGCAGTACTTGCCGGCGATTCATTCTATGAAGCCTTTTCCGAAGGCAAAGTAAAGTTCGATAGCCGCTTACGCTACGAAAGCGTTGAACAAGACGGCAAGAGCGACAATGCATCTGGTCTTACCATACGCACTCGCTTAGGTTACGAAACCGCTGAATTCTACACCTTGAAGGGCTACGTAGAAATGTTAGATAACCGTGTCGTCGGTGGTATCGATGATTTCGCACCCGTACGCCCTGGCGCTGACTACCCGGTTATTGCTGATCCTGCAGTGACCGTGCTCAATCAAGGTTATTTGCAAAGTACCCCGATTGAAGGCATGAATATTCGTGGTGGTCGCCAACGCATTATTATCGACAATGCCCGTTTTGTCGGCAACGTTGGCTGGCGTCAAAACGAACAGACCTTCGATTCCTTCCGCTATCAATACGATGTTAGTGGTTTCGAAATGGATTTGGCCTACATTGGCCGTGTCAAAGGCATTGTGCCAACTTTTGACGCCAAGGTTGATGACATCATCGCAAACGTCGCATACAACACCGGTGTGGGTAAAATCACGGCGTATTACTATGGTTTAAACCATAGCGATCGTGGCAACGATATTCGTTTTGATATGAATACCTACGGTGTGCGCTGGAACGGTAAAGCTGACTTGGGTAATAAGTGGAAATTACTTTATTCGGCTGAATACGCGCAACAAAGTGTAAGCCTCTGGAAAGGCCAAAAAGCCGATCTGGATGCCAGCTATCTGGTCGGAGAATTCGGTTTCGGCTGGGACGCATACAGCTTGTTAGCCGGTTATGAAGTGCTTGGCTCTGACGACGGCAACTATGGTTTCCAAACCCCATTGGCAACGAAACATAAGTTCAACGGTTGGGCAGATGTCTTTTTGGTAACCCCTGCACAAGGCCTTTCAGATACCTACCTGAAAGCCGTTGCTAAAGTGGCTGGCTTCAAGTTTGTTGCAGTTTACCATCAATTCAATAGCACCGAAGGTGATGTTAACTACGGTAACGAAGTCGATTTACTAGCAGCTAAATCGTTTGGTAAACGCTACACAGTGGGCTTGAAGTACGCCAACTTCAGCGCGTCTGACTTACCGGATACCTATGCAAGTCGCTCGAAATATTGGGTTTGGGGTGAAATCAAATTCTAATTTCGAAGTAGAAAACATCTTTGGCACGGCACGGGTTTAACTGACCTGTGTCGTGAACAAAAACGCAGCGTTGTCATGCTTATTCGCCCTACTGCGTATCGTTCAGCCTTTCCCCTCTTCTCTTCTCTCAATCCAATCTCCCGCAATCGACACGCCCACTGGATAACTGCTAACTGCCGCTGCTTGGGATATAGCTGCAGCCTTCGCCTATTCGATGTAGAATGCTGCCATTGCGTATACCGAATTGAATCAAGCGAAAAATCCCATGACCGGCCACGAACAGCAGACACCTGAGAATTCCGCCCATAGCGAGCCTGCATCTGCTTTCAAGCATCCCAAAATGGCAGAGATGCAAACGGAAGACAAAGATCTGGATAGAAAGCTCACCAAAGGCGAAATGATTCGTGAAGCCTTTAGCCTGATTTTCGCTTTGCAAGGTATGGAAAAATTCCAACGCGCCGCCGACCAACTTGAAAACAAACCGTTTCGCATTGTCATTGCGGGTGTAATTTCCATCGCATTATTTATGGGGTTCTGTTTTACCGCTGCCAATCTGGCGCTTAAAGCTGCCGAAAACGACAAAGCTGAGGCCCGTGCAAAAGCACAAATCGAGCAACCGGCAAGCAGTGCCCCCAAAGCACCGTTACCTTCGGAAACCCGGAAATAACCGGATACCCCAACGCCGTAACGGCGCATTGTTGCATCTTTCGACCCAAGCACACGTCAGACATTATTCGCACCAACACCTCATCCGCTGAATAGACACGTCTATCGTTCAGACAAACAAAACGCGAACGCCGCTGCCAATTTCCGTTCTACAACCTCAGGAGCTTGTACTCGATCCGATATGTAGAAAGGGAGTTCGCCATGCGCGCGTTATACGTTAAATCAACCCTACTCTTTACCAGCTTGGCCAGCCTCGCGGGTGTCATATCAATCTCACCTGCACTCGCGGAACCCGAATCCAACAGCTATTGTCGCGTTCCGGAAAACCTTGAGAGTCAGAAGATCATCTATTCTGCGATGACGACCGTTAACAATCCACAAAGCCGTTTTCAGTTAATTCCCGGGCAGCTCTACACCGGCTCCTATTCAAACGATACCTTCACATTTGTCGAAGCAGATAGCCCGTATAGTATTTCTGAAGGAAGCTACCGATACGTGAACCGCGCAGATGTCGGCATTATTCGTGGCGAGTTTATCGCATCGGATGACCAGCGCATCCCTTTCACCTTAACGCTAACTTGCCGAACCGATAATTCCGGCATCTACAGCTATACCGCGCGAGATAACCTGCAAGCACCGGCAACCCTTGGTCGATATCTTCTCAAATAGTTTGATGAAAACATAAAAAGGTCGAATACGATGTCTGTCGATGAAATAGCCAGTGGCGTTGCTCAAAACCACGTCGTCGCGATTGAGCGTCAAATGCTGTATGACAATTGTTTCGTGATTCTTCGCAAAACAGAATACGACTCCACCATGCTCATCAAGGGTGGTTTTGCCACCAAAAGCATGGATATACACGCGAAATCGTCAAACTGGGGACCAATGGCCGGCATGGTTCCACTCGACCCTGCTTTCTCAAAAAAACGAACCGGCCAACCCAATCAGAATTTCCCAACCGCGTCGCACGGCGCAGCCATTACAGTTCCTCTGAGTTATTCGTTCGCTATCTTTCAGGATTTATACCACCGAGGAAAATTCAAAATCATTAACCGTTTTGAGCTGTTTGATCACCGTTCGAAAACAAACGGCAGAGAATACATGGTACGCAGTTGTGAGCCCGGAATTATGAACACGCTGCCTGATTTTAAGTACTATTTCGTCAGTGAAGACAAATCCCAAGATGACACGATTTTTTGCGTCATCGTTGGGCCAGATAACATCGCTAAAGTCTACTGGGTAAAATTTCCACAGGGTCAACAAAACATTGGAACGCTTTACCCAGTTTTAGTATGGGGTTACAACATTGACGGTTTGCCAAAGCCAGTGACCGGCGACTACGACATTTGGATGGTCGCGCCTTATTACAAGGATCTAGAAGCCCACTCAAGCGTTGTCCGTTACGAAACCCCCAACGGAACATCGTCTGCGACGCCGTATATTACTGCTCTAATAGATCGACTAAACGATGCCTGCAACCGAACCGCCAATCGTGTATTTCAACATGGGGCTGAAGCACAAAATATCGACTTCACACAACAACTGGATGAATCCTTGGTTCTGTTTACCCCTGGCGCACAATCGCGCATGATCCACCAAAATGACTTGCCCGCACTCTTGAAAGAAATGCTCAGCTTCGGATACCTCGTTTGCGGGAATCCTCAATACGCCCGACCAGACCCAATGATTCAAGGTGCCGCATGGCACACCAACCATGTGCTCGCCGAGCAGTTGCTTGACCAGGATCGAGCCTACGTCAATAGGATCAAACAAGCCGCCATGGAAGATTCTGCGGGGACGTCTAAGCGCAATATGTCGAGACTTGCAGACGAACACCATTTAGCAAACGATAAAACCAAAGGTGTTCACGATATGAAATACACCGACGGCGTATACCGGTCATTACTACAAGTTGAGACACCCATGACGCGGTTATCCATGGCGGATCTCCCCTCTGGAGCCATCATGTTTGAAAAACCGGAAATCCAAAGGCTCGCCCATATCTGCGATCGCATCGCGCGCGGAGAAAATATTCCCGTCACAGAGACTTCAGCAATAATTGCCGAGCTGGACATCGCCAAAATCGATAAAATGCACAAGACAATCAGTGATGCGAAACGCGATGCACAAAACTTGGACGGCGCTCGCCCTTATTAGCTCTCGAACCGGTTCAAATAAACTAAACAACAATCGCGATTCACTATTTCTGCTATGAACAGAGAAAAAACCTCACAAAACTCAAAAAAGATCACACTAGAGCCACGTTCCCAAGCGCGCTTTAGAGCCATTGGCATAACTTTGTGTCAGGTCTTGTTTTGCTTGATCCAATCGCATCGTCAGCTGCCTAATCTCACGATCCGTTAAACCCATCGNACGCGAGATCTTGTCACACATCGATGCCAGAAAGACAATTTCACCTTGTTCGAAGATGCAGTAATCACTAGGAAAGTCGACTTCCTGAAGGTGGGTGATCGGTGTTGGCGTGGTTAAAATCGATTGGAAGGTGTTATCCATTGCTTTAATGTCATGAACACCTTTACGGCGATCTTTAGCAATACTGCGCCGGTCTTCGATGGATGAAAGCCTGCGGCCATGCTCTTCTGCCGAAGAACGCCTACGACTCATATCAGCACTTGCTCGACGCATTTCGTCATAAAAATCCTGATCAATACGCGATAGGCTTTCTAACAGTGATTCGTTAGTCGCCCAATGTGCGCCGCCGATAACCGGATCTTCATTACGATATTGTGGATTACCACAAACAAGATAACCGCAGCTGAGCATTTCTTTCAGAATCGCTACATACTCTACCTTTTCGATCATTCGCGATTGCCCACCCGGAGTAAAAAGTACCAGACGCTCATCTAACGTTTGTGTAAAGTTTTCATTTTGCGCTTCTGCACCATGCTGAAAAACCGGGTTAATATCACGATTACAGACATGGTTTAATCGGCCGATTAAGTTGGTGATATATTGCGTTGCACTGGATTGACCATGCACCGTATTGTGCTGGATAACACGTGAATGTTGCTGCACTTGCGTGTAGTAGGGGGCAACCATCCAAAGGTCGTAATCNCCGGTTACCGGCATCGGCCACCCACCAATATTGTATGCCCACACATAGACAGGAATTAGCGATCCAAAATCCTCGTTCCCAATCGGAAACTTCACCCAATAAACGCTCGCGTGATTGCCTTCAATAAGGATCGCAAACTTGGTTGCACGCGGGTCATTAGGGCATATCACACAACAACTATCGCGCCCGGGGTGAACTCCTGCCTCGCCAGCAACGCAGCGACGAACCATCGGCGGTCGCCCTGGCGGGTGAACTAGGTAATAGTCGTCAATAAGGTTGATTTTATTGCGCGAAAATAGCGAATTAAGCACGTTCCTCGAATACCGCAGGGGCATGGAAACCGCCGCACCTGACGCAAACGCCCCGAGACTAATTTCCATATCTGGCAAACCTATCCGGCGTTTATTTAACGCTGGATCCAACGGCACCATACCCGCCATTGGCCCCCAATTGGAGGATTTATCATGGATATCCATGCTCTTTGTCGGAAAACCGGATTTTATCAGTTGCGTTGAATCATGTTCCGTCGGTCGTACTAACAGGAAACAGTTTTCGTGTTTGACCAAATTCTCGATCTGTCTGATATGGTTTTGTGCAATGCCGCTTTCTTGCTCGCTGACAGACATTCCCCAAACTCCTTGTGACTAATCACTAACAATTTAAGACACTTAATAGATGCAACTATTCAACCGCTGATACGATAGAGATTCCCTCCGGGCAATTGATCAGATTTATCGCAGCAACAGGTAGTTCAACACGATGAGACCGACGCGCACCTATCACGATTTTTAGAGTCATCGAGCTACGCCGAAGCTGACCGCAATTCACCACTAACTTGCCATTGAATCACCTGGCCGAGTTTGCGAGCCCCCATCATAATTAGCTTGCAAACTCACAAAATGAACTAGGTGACGTATGTCGAATGCTGAAGCCATAACGCCAGATACGATTCCAACGGGCAACTTGCCAATCAAGCCACGTAAAATGGCGTTTGGGTTGGAAAACATCGAACGCCAGTATTTTTTCAATGACAACCTTTTGCTGTCGGCTTGGGTGTCAGCCCTGTCAGCATCTTTTCCCCCCGGCGAATCCGAATTTATTGCTTCGGTACGCAACTATCGTGACCGTATTACCGATCCAAAGCAGTTGGAAGACATTCGCGGATTTATCGGTCAGGAAGGCCACCATAGCCACCAACATAAGCAATTGAACGAATCACTCACAAACCTCGGGTTTGATGTGGTAAGACTCGAAAAATACTTCGAGGGTGTCGTTAGCCACCAGTTAAAAAACTCTTCGGATAAACGTCGACTGGCAATCACTTCCGGGATGGAACACCTCACCGCGATCATGTCCGACTATGTGCTGCAAAATCAGGATCAATTCGACAATGTCGACCAACACTTTATCGATCTCTTTAACTGGCATGCCGTTGAAGAAATCGAACATAAGGCAGTCGCCTTCGACGTGTATATGGCAACAGAAGGCGATGAAGCTTATCTGCGACGTATGCTAATTGTTGCGACGTTGATTTTCTTCCGTCATATCATCGTGGGTTTTGTTCGCTTACTTTGGTGGAACAAAAAGCTGCCGTCATGGAAGGACATTCGCGGATTCTGGCGCTTTTTGGGAGGAAAAAACGGCATGATGCGCTGGATTTCACGCCCCTATAAGGATTATCTCAAAAAAGGATTTCACCCTTGGGATCACCAAAATCAGGCATTAGTAGACGAATGGAAAAATAACCTGAGCCACGGACAACACGGTTGATTGGCGAGAGATTAGCAATGGCGTTCTACAACGGTTTCAGATGAGAAACGCAGTTGCAGAACGCGCGAGGATTTGGATATAAACCACGTTCTAATCCTTACTGGTGGCAATTGCTGCATTCAAGTTTCGCATCTCCCACCGGGTTGGTAAAACGATAACGACTATCCAGCGATGATGAAGCTAATCCGCCGTCTGCGCTAACGACACCAGGATGCGCCGTTAGCTGATCACCGGCACGAGCAGCATTGTAACCTTGGCCGACCTCACCGCCGTCAATCGACACCGGTAATGTTTCGGCCGACTCGGTATTAAACTCCGTTCCGGTATCGTAGGCACGCAGTACAAACGCGCGATTATTTTCGTCGATTACCATGGGCACGATGCGAGTACCCATCGCAACGCCGTCATTGGTCGCCATCAATTTGCTCACAACGCTGAGTTTGAGGTCAGGCATTTGCGGCCAATCGATTGATTGGCGCAGCGTTTCTCCGGGCTCAATTGCATGAGTCATCATAAAGGCATCGATCACTTGAGGCTGCTCTTTTAGCTCTGAGACCAACAACTCGCCGCGTCCGGTCTCTGCAAGAAATTCCATACCAACAGTCGCCGATTCGCCCACCGCCCACGGTGCAAAATCGGCTTTATGAATAACAACCACTGGCGCCGACATCGGCTGAGCTGAGGTAAGATTCGAAACGCGCAACGGCACCTCATGGATAACAGTCTCGGCGGAGCCTTCGTCATCATCGTCACTGCAACCGGCAACAACGAGCACTAGCCCCAATAACCAGCAGCGAAAAAACATGTGCCCTGATAGCGTCATGATTATCTCCTTAACCCGGTTATTGATTGTCATCAGTGATACGAACAACCACCTTCACCGCGGGATTTAACCAACGATGAGTCACCAGATTCAGGTCGCCAAGATTGGGGCGAACCTCGCCCACATTCCCCCGATGAACATGGATATGTGGATTTGTGTCAGCGTCTTCCGTCACTGGCTCTCCGCCACTACCAAACGGGCCAGTACCGTTATTGCCCGCATCAGCATGAAACGGAATGACCGCGCCCAGTGGGCAACCGTTGCTCTCATCCAAGGCAACGTTACATGCATGGTTATTCGCGGTGTTGGTGTGAGTGACTTCGGTATTCGCCTCAGTCGCTGCATCGTATACCGGCGAAGAAAGCTCCCAAGTACCGGTACCTGCTGGAATCTTCCAACTATCGATACCAATAAAACCGTCATTGGTCGGCATCACCATCGCAGCCAGCGACAAATGGGTGTTTTCTGGTGAAAGCGCAAGTGTCATCATGCCGGTTCTGCCCGGTGATAATAGAATTTGTGGTGGCGACGGATTCGTACCCGCCAGATTCACGGCCTGGTCGGCATCCTGAGGTATTTGACCATCGAGCACATCATTGCGATTTAAGTCGAGATTGGCTTCACTGCCATCAGGCAGAAACCCGCTAGGGCCTGGGTTGTTTTTATTCAGCGCGCCGATATAGCCGGTTTCGGCCATAATACGCAGGGCTTCACTGGCAGGCTGCCCCAGTTGAAACAACCGGTAATCGGCCTTATGTGCCGCAGCGATTTGAGGTGTTACATACACACCGTGCATATTGTTGGTGATTTCAATTGTCATTGTGCGTGCATTCACTGGCGCCGTGATAGCCAGAGCTGCACAGGTGCAACCTAAAATACTGCTGCGAACGAACGAGAACATAAGTAAGCTCCCTCTATGAATAGATGATGTACAGCCGTTGACTTAAACACTAGTTGAGGCCGAACAACTCGACAAATACGAGGACGTCGCTGCGATAAAAGGGGCAAGGTGATCAATACTCTGGTAGGGCTCACGGAGCCAACAATTCACAGGCTGAAACCAAACAGATATAACAATTACCGAGGCATCTCCGGTTAAACTTGATGCGTTTAATCGAGCCGGATATAGTCAATAAAAAAACGAAAGTCACATGCAAAAAACACCCGCCAGCACACTTTCCAATACCAGCGCCCCTACCAGCAACTATGTGTCTGGCAGCTATGTGAGTGCTACCCGTAATTTCGCCCTCGAAAACATGATCAACTTGCAACTGTTGATCGACGGTAGCGAATTGACAATGGCAGACCTACTCGACCCGCCCAAGCACATTACAGAAACCGCTTACTGCACCATGATTATTAATCTGCTCAATGCACTGGATGACCCCTTTGCATCGGCAATTGCGTTCGGTCATTCGTTTGTACTGAGTTCGCACGGTAACCTTGGCCTGGCAGCACAAGGGGCAGCAACGCTGTATGAAGCGGCAGAATTGTTATGTGTATTTTTAAAGACCCGCTCATCGTTAATGGAAGCATCCATCGTACGTGACGATGCCCGCACCAATTTACGCCTGATGATTCGAAGCGCAGAAGGCGTTGATCCAGCCGAGATGGATCGGCTATGCCGCTTTATGATGCTAAGTGTGATGATTAACCTGCATAAACTCATCGGCCAACTATTGAATGAACCTCGCGAAGGTGAACCCATGGTGATCCATTTGGCCTACTCCGAGCCTGAAGCATTTCCTTATCAGTTGCTTTCAGATACCTGCGAAGTTGTGTTTGATCAGGACCATTTTGAGATGAGCATGGATTCGATATGGGAAAGCTGGCAATTAAATGCCGCCAATAAGGATGTCGCAGAAATAGCCAAAGCGCACTGTGAAGCCGAGCTGCGAGAGTTGCAGCACAGCGCCCTCGACGAACGCATTCGTCAGCAGCTCGTTAAACAAATATCAAGAAACCCGACGATCGAACAAATGGCTGAACTGTTCAATATGTCGGCCAGCACCCTACAGCGAAAACTCAAAAAATACGGTACCAGTTACCAAACACTTAAATCGTCCGTGCGCATTGACCTTGCAGGGCAACGGTTGACAACAACCGACGATGCTATTGATAGCATTGCTGCCGACCTAGGCTTTAGTGACTTATCCAATTTCAGTAAATCATTCAAAACCGCAACCGGCGTAACACCCGCTGCGTGGCGTCAGCAACACAGAAATACCTGACATTGAGCAACAAAGCCGCATCAATGATTCTGAGTGAATCGATCACCGACCGTAGCATCACCAAGCCACTGCAAAAAGTGCTCAACGGTCTTATCACCTTCCGGCGGTGCCCATTCGGCAAAGTCAGATGACTGGGCCGGTGTATATGGTCCCTCTTTCACCTCGAAGATAACTGCATCACGTGTCACCGGCGCTAGGGTATGCCAAGAGCCCGGCTCTAATTCTACAGCAGATGTCGGCCCATCAGGAGCCAAACGAATTTTCTGTAAAACCGCCCCCTGATCATCAAATATCACCAGTTCTACCGCCCCTTTGAGTGCCATAATCAGCTCCCATTTGTTGGCTTGTAAATGCTGATGCGGGCGTACATAAGTGCCCCGCTTTAAGGCAATGCAAAGGCGTTGCACCGGTTCATTCGGGCTCTTATGCAGATTTTTATGGGCGCGCTTACGACAACTGAGCTCGGCATCAGCTAGCAATGCCTGATAGAAATTTTCATCAAGCTTGATCATTCCAGAGTCCATAGTTGGTTTGAGTGATATTAAATGGGGTTAACACAAAACAAAACGCACTCTAGCACCGAATGCCAGCGCTACATCGAAGCTAGATCATGCAACCGTTATAAACAGCCTGCGCGCAGAGAAAAAACGATTGCGTCCTGAAACGTATCAATGTTCCGCAATATGATTGGCGGCCATCCAAGCAAATGTCATCGCTGGGCCAATCGTCGATAAAACATAACCGGTATTACTTGGCGACGCCGCACAATTCCCTGCGGCATAAAGACCCTCGATCGGTTGCTCATGTTGGCTCAATACACGTGCATGTTCGTCCGTTTGAAAACCACCTTTGGTATTAAAACACGACAAACAAAGCACCATCGCATAGTAAGGGCCATCCTCACTGATCGGATACATGGTCTTGTTGGGGAAGTGATTATCAGGAGCACGCTTGGCACGCCAGCCCAGATTAGCAAGACTGCCACCACGGCCAAAATCTTCATCAACGCCATCACGGGCAAAGCCGTTAAAGCGAGTGACACTGGCAGCAAGATTGTCGGCAAAATCCGCAGATAGCGAACAATTCACTAAGCTTTCAAACGGAACAAGATGCTCGCGTAGGTTGTCGGTCAGATCATCGAGTGAATCACCAGCAACAACAAATGATGGTCGCACGGCATCAACCCCGGCCAAATAGGGTAAATGAGCGCTCCAGGTGCCCAGCAACCCACCAAATCGGCGAATCGTACGCTCATCAAACACGTAGACAGCAATCTCTTTATCCGGGCTTCGGTACCATTTTGAACGCATACTGTATTGCGCCATTTCGTTGTAACAACGTTGCCCCCGCTGATCAACGACGATGGCACTATCGCCATTCAAGTGCCAAACATTGGTTGAGCCAATAAAGTCACTGGCAACAACCGCATTACGCGTCAACGCCAGCAACGATTCCGTTTGCCAAACGTCCGCCATGTGCCCCAATTTCACGCGGTCTTCTAAGGTTTCCAATAAGGCACCATCGCAAGTTGGCCGACTAGCACATCGTTGCACCGGAAATTCACTAGCGTACTTGTTCAACAAAGCTTGATTATGGGCAAAACCACCAACCGTTAGCACCACATTAGGCGCATGAAGCTCACGTGTATTGCCACTAACGTTTTTACCAGCCGGCCTTACTTTGACACCAGAAACCGCACCCGATGCATTAAAAAGCACATCATCGACAGTTATTGACGTGAGTACATCAACCCGGTATTTCAACAGCAGCGCTTTAAATGCGCGTGTCATTCGGATGCCCGCACCGCAGTAATAAAACGCGCCTTCATCATTTTTACTAAAGAAGCCACGCGCTACTTGTAGCAATACCGACGGCCGCAGCATTTCGTAGAGTGCTGATACCAACAACTTGGCGTCCATCTGCCGAAACATGGCAATAAAATAAAGCGTGATTGCCATCATATCCGTGCGGAAATTGACGTAACGCCCTACCGGTACTTCGTTGTCTTCGTCTTCCGGATGGTAATCCGGCAAGGCACGAGCCAGGTCCGGGTCATCAGGCAGTCCACGTGCCTTCATCAACGCACGATTGGCGTCGTAGGTATCCTGATCGTCGCCGTGATTTCGCATAAATACGATCTCGACACCCGATTCATCTTCCAGAAAATCCAGCATCTGCCCGGCATTCTCGAAGTATGCAGAAAACTGACGGTAATCCAATTCAGGAATACCGTAAAACGGCGCATCAACTGTGTATTGATTCGGATAAGCGTGTTTGCACATCCAGCGTAAGCAAGCGCTCTTGTCTTCCTCAATACCACGATCGCGCAGCAGACGGTTTTGTGGAATCCAGATCCCGTACGCAGAGCCTCGACCGGTGCCGCCAATCTGAGCCTCAGATTCTACCAGGGCCACCTTCTTACCCAAGGCGGCAGAACGCAAAGCCGCCATCAACCCGGCAGGCCCACTGCCGACAACTATGACATCGTAAGCTGAACTTTCACTCATAACATCGCCAACCCTAACGCTTTATATACAGGCATCAATGTGTTTTCTAACCACTAAAGAACAAACGGGATAATGGCCTTTCTCTCTTTCGGGTAATCAGCAAACTTCTCCCGATACCATTTATGATGCGCCAACGCGCGTGGGAACAAATTCGCAATCGTGAAACACAAAAACGCCAACGAAGCCGGTGTACAAGATGCGATGGCTAACCCGGTCCATTCCACGATTTCACCAAAATAGTTAGGCACCGAAATCCAACGATACATGCCACCACGGGGAATCTTGTATCCGGTATCACCGGGCTTTCTCAGATTACGAAGAATGGTGTCAGATTTAATATTAATCGTAACGCCCACCACCATCAGAATAATACCAACAATAAAGTACGGCGAGGTCAGCCAGCTGGGATCTAACAAGTGATCTGCGTGAGCAAAAGCGTAACCGTTCAAAAAACCGTTCAAACTGTTAAACACGATACCGACCAAAATACCGCTGAGATTTACCGGCTTGCTGTTTTTGTTCACAACCAAAATCGGAAACAATACCGAACGGTAGAAGTAATGGGTCTGCCAAATGCATATAAAAATCAGCGGAACCAACGCACTGGAATTACCACCAGCCAAAAAGAACGTTAACGCCGCGGCAAACAAACACGGAGACTCTAGCAGCAACCAACCCGGCAACGGCGGTAAATCGAACTTACTGGTAGTTTCTTTAAAACGTCCATAGGGCGTTGTGAAAAAGAAAGAACCCACAAACGACAAGGCTGAAAAACCAAACAGAAAGTACAGCAAGTAGTGATAAATTTCGTCTAGCGTCATGATCGGGCACCGATGGAATATTGAGGAGCATGCAGTCTATCGCCATCAAAAGCGCTTGAAAATGTGGCACGAAGCCAAGATACTTATCATTTTACGCCACCATGAGTGGCCCACGATGGCCAGAACCGACTCGATGACTGCCGCAAGCCTCTCCAGCAACAAAAAAATTATCGCGATGGACTACGTCGTTCTACTGCTTGAATACTTGCGCCAGAAACACCCAAACATCCACGACGACACCATTCTGAAAAATACCGGCATTGATCACACCACCATCGCCAATCGTGACGGTTTTTTGTCCATCAGCCAATACAGCGCACTGCTCGACAACGCCCAACAATACTTGCAGGATCCGGTGCTGGGCCTGCGTTTGGGTCAACTCCAACACATTGCCGCCCATGGCCCCCTGGGCTACGCGATTCTTAGCAGTAAAAGCCTGGATGAAGCACTGAACATGGTGTGTCGATTCATCCGTATTCGCAACAATCTGACCCAAATCCATTACGAACGTTCGGACAACAAAGTCGTACTGCGCATGGGCATCGAAACCCTGCCCATCGGCCCTTTGTATCAGTTTGTGGTCGAGCAATCGTTTTCGAGTTTTGTCTATATCGTTAAAAGCCTGTCGGGAATTAACGATATGCCACTAGAGACCCGATTTTGCTACCCCGAACCCAATAACAGCGAGTTTTACCAGACGCTATTCGGCGCACCACCAGTGTTTTCTGCCTCATCCAACGAACTTTGTATCGCACGTGATTATCTGACTGAATTCAAACTCAATGGCGATGATATGTTTGCCTCACTGGCTGAACAACAATGTCAGAAGATCATGACGCGTCTGCAACGCGAAGACGGTATCGTTTCGGATATCTGTCAGATATTGATGAGCAACACAGGGAGTTTTCCCAAACAAGGCGATGTTGCCGCGGCGATGAATATGTCGGTGAGAACCCTCGTACGCCGACTCGCAGAACAACAAACCAGCTTTGCAGAGATACTCAACGATTGTAAGTTTGAACTGGCGAAAAATTATCTGCTAACCACCGACTGGAGCAATGAAGAAATCGCCTACCTGCTGGGTTATGAGAGCCCAGGGAATTTCAGCCGGTCGTTTAAAAAGTGGGCGGCACTATCACCATCGGTTTTTCGCCGCACGCATCGGTAAGTTCATAAAACAGAAGAAAATGGCAGGCTACAATAACACCGAAACGATGGAGTCGGATTTTTACCTATCTAGAAATCCAGCCAATATCGATCGCCCGCAATACCGGTTTCGACATCAATTTTGGCCCCACTCTCAGTTTCAAATTGTTTATGTGTACCCGGAGCATCTTCAGGAATCGACTCTTTAAGAGTTTTGAACGTCCACTTTTGACCTTGTTTAAACCCGAAAACATAGGCGCAAGAGGGTGAATAGCCCTCCATGTCATAGGCGCCATGCAAATAGATTGACGGATTATTCTGCTCCCCCGGCACCGCCAAGCGATTGTTGCAACTCAAACGTCGCGCCTTGTTCAAACCACCGGGCGCATTACTGAGTGCTTTTTCACGACCGCTACTGTCACTGCCAAAACGGGTATGGTGCGGAACATGGTGAACACCAGCAACATTGGTTGCAAACCGGCAACCGGCTAGTTTTGTGGTATAAAAATAGTGAAATGACTCAAGATCAGCCCACGAAGCACTCATCACAGAGTAGGGTTTATATGGTAAAAAATAGACATTCTGACCTTCGCACAAAACAGCGCCCTTGATAGGCTCCTCAGCCAGCACAACATCATCGTTTTCCATCACGCAGGCATAGATGGTGAGGGCTCCTTGAGGTGGCTCGTACATACCGTTCAGGTGCAAACTATTCCATACGCTATACGCCGATGAATTCCCATAGAGGGACGGCAAGCTCGCCCAAAAACTCGACGGCATGTTGATACCTGATTGACTCGTTCGATCGTTGGAGTCATTGCGGCTTGCAAGAGTTCCGGCAGACGAAAATCTCCAAAACAGGTATCTCACTTGCTCACAGAGAAAGCACTGAATTGGCCACAACAAACGTGGTACTGGCTGAGCAGACATCTGTAAAACGGTAAACACGCACCATTGCAGAGGGTTTTTGTCCAACGTATTGATAATACTCACGTTACGCACTGACATGGCAGGTAAGAGGCAGCAAGATACCTCCGGCCATTGCGCCCTCGGTCTGTTTTTGGCAATGTGCGGTATTCTGCTATTTGGCAACGATGAGGACGACATTATGAAAGGCATCATATTGATCGATACCTCGCCAGAGATCTAAACAGAACTAACCTGAACGTAACAGCTTTTCGATCCAATTGATTGGGAATGTGACCATGACACAAGCGACACCAGAAATCCTGAGAGACCGACTGCAGAATCAGCGCGATTGCTACCTGCTTGAGCCGATGCCTGAACTTGAGGCACGCAAAGACAAACTGCTGCGACTCAAACAGGCACTATTGGCACAGCGCAACAACCTGTGCGATGCCCTCGATCAGGATTACGGTAAACGCAGCCGCTACGACACCTTGATCTCCGATATTATGCCCTGCATTACCGGCATCAATCACACGTTGAAACATCTCAAGGGCTGGATGAAACCGGAGCGACGCAGCCCAGGGTTATTGTTCGCACCCGCCTCCATCAAAGTGCATTATCAACCGCTCGGTGTGATTGGCATCGTTGCACCGTGGAACTTCCCGGTAATGCTAAGCGTTGGCCCACTGATAGGCGCCTTGGCAGCAGGAAACCGGGCCATGTTAAAACTCAGTGAATTTACACCCAATACCAATCACGTTATTCGCCAGATGCTTGCAGACGCTTTCGATGAAAGCGAAGTCGCCGTATTCGAAGGCGATGCCGAACTTGCCGCCGAATTCACCCACTTGCCTTTCGATCATCTGATATTTACCGGTTCAACCGCCATCGGCAAACACGTCATGCATGCCGCGGCTGATAACTTAACACCAGTAACACTTGAGCTGGGTGGCAAATCGCCGGTCATCATCGCCAACGATATTCCGATGACGTTAGCCGTCGAACGACTCATCTACGGAAAGTGTCTGAATGCCGGCCAAATCTGTGTGTCACCCGATTACGTGCTGGTTCCAGAAGGGCAACAGGAAGCCTTCATCACCACCTATCAGAAAACCTTCAAGCGCATGTACCGCAAAGGCGTTGCGAGCAAAGACTATGGCGCGGTGATCAATACCCGGCAGTTTGATCGACTACAAAGCTGGATGGCTGACGCTAAAGACAAAGGTGCAACACTAACACCCGCCCACGATAACGCCATTGATGCTGACAATCGCAAAATGGTCACGCATCTAGTCACGAACACGACCGACAACATGACCTTGATGCAGGAAGAAATATTCGGCCCGCTGTTGCCCGTTATCGGTTACCACGAACTCGATGATGCGATGCGTTATATCAACGAACGCCCAAGACCTCTGGCGCTCTACTTGATGAGCCTCGACAAGGACGTGCAACAGAAAATCACCGAACAGTGCCATAGCGGCGGCATGTGCATTAACGAATCTGTTATGCATGTAGGGGCCGATGATGCACCGTTTGGCGGTATCGGTCCATCAGGCATGGGACACTACCACGGTCATGAAGGGTTTGTGACCTTCTCGAAAGCCAAAACAGTGCTGAAACAAGGGAAGTTCGCATCCACGCGTTTTATCCACCCACCGTATGGCGGTTTGATTCAACGACTGATCCTGAAAATATTTATGCGCTAGAAGCCAAAAGCTGCCGTAGAAGAAACGAAAAGGAACACGCGGTAACGCATCAACTAAATTCAAATACACCAGCACCAAGGAACACTTTCAATAAGCCTTGGTGCTGTCGTAGAACAATCAAAGCCTGAATCAGGCCAATTTTATTTCAGTGTTGATCGATTAGTAGCTTTTCGAATTAATCGATCGGGTTAGTTACCGGAAACTGCGCTTCCAGTATCGGCAACATCAGATTAATCAAATCCTCTATGCCAATTTCGCCATCATCAGGATCAGGCGGAAAACGGTAATCTTCCAACTGCACGTATATACCGTAATCACGCTCGATATCCATCAGTACTAACGAACCATATGCGCCTGCATCGTAAAAGATGGTTGGGTCACTGCCATCTTCATTGAGTTTAATCCACCAACCCATACCGTATCCGGAAGGAAAGCCCCAATGCCCGCTGCTACCCAGTCGAGCTGTTGGATGTTTGCCTGCGGGGGTTCCACGATCAACCTGCATTTCCGCAACACGCTCGGGAGAAATAACCTGCTGACCATTACATTCACCCTTATTAAGATGCAGTAGTAAGATTTTTTCAAAATCACGCAAGTTGCCGATTGCGCCGGCTTCAATATAGGGGTTTTTGGTTTCTACTAGCGAATCTGGGTGCCCTGTCCATTCACGTGTATCGTTCAAACCAAAACGTAAAATCGACAAATCACAAGGCTCAGACAAACGAGTTCTTACTAGGTGGCGCCAAGCAGTTCGTGTATTACGCTCAGCTACAGCACCAGCGATCTGCCATTGCCCACCACCGTAGTTAAAGACGGTGCCTGGTGCGACATAATCTTTACCGAAGTCGGTAGAAAAAACCCACTCAGCACAATGCTTGAAGTCGCCGAATTTTAGGAACGTACATACGTGCGGAGTGTAAATGCCCAAATCACCAGAGTGAGACAACAAACCCGGCATACCAGAAGTGTTTGAAAGCGTATGCTCAATCGTCATGCCCGGTATCACAGGCTTCCAATAGGTATAATCAGAAATCGGCGTATTAGGTTTGATGTAGCCTTCATCCATCAAGGTCATCAGAATACCCGCAGCAGGTACCTTGCTCGCAGATGCTGCCAGCGCGACGGTATCGAAGATTTGATTGCCGGTTACATTTTCAAACACAACACCTTTGTCTTTATGCACGATCGCAACAGCGGCGCCGGCAAACTGCCGATGAGACTGCAAATACTGTTCGATAGCAGGCATCACAGCGGCAAAATCATAATCTGCATGGATAAAACGTGCAGTAACTGCCTTACTGCCCGACATCGGCAACATACAATCGGTCGTTCCGGTACAGGCACCGGTAAAGCCATCGAACACAAATCCGGGTTCAGGTACTGGCGTTAGCGTTGCTACATCACCACCCGCAAACCGGAAACAGTCGCTAGCGAATTCATATTTCGAACATTGCCCCAGCGATGCTGACGCACCTACAACATCGATAGCGCCGCCTTCTGACGTTGTTAGTTTAAGCACGTTGCCCTCAGGCAACGGTGGTGGAAATACTAGATCTTCGTCGCAACCAGCGAGAGCTAAGGTTACAAGGCACGCGAGCCAATACCGCATATAAATCCCTTACTATTTTATTATTATTCACGATGCTAACGGCATGTTGAATCGTGATTTACTTTTTATACGTTGCTCTGTAGCGCTTCTATTGATAACACTTTTGCAAAGTGCGTTATCAAATTGCCTTTACCACAAGCAACGCAACCCCTAAAAACAATCACACCACAAACCAAACATTACGTCAATTTAATGTTCCATTTTGGTGCATTTCCATTATTACAGAGATTGAGCAGTCGTTATAAGCTCAAATCGAAAAGTGCATCAAACGCAGTAGCTCCGGTGATACCAACCTGCGTCGAAAAGCGGCCAGGAGTTGATTCAAGCCGATTAATTGACACACCAAATTCATCACTGGCAAATGTGCTTACAGTCGGGTCGGCGCTAAAGCTGCCGTTATAAAACCGCACCACATCCAAAGCTTCTATGTTTCCGCCTACCTTTTTAATACTGATTACACGGTGAAAGTCATCAGCACCCCAATGGGAAATGTTGGCGATACTCAGTTCCGATGTCAGATTGATAATAATCTTAGTGGCATTACCGGCCAATCGATCTTCGTGGAAACAACTGGCGTCAAGCGTGGAGTTGTCAGCGCCATCGTTATAGAAGTCAAAACTACCGAAGCTAGCACCCAAATCTGCGACCTTTTTCATGGCTAGGGTTGCTGAGTATGTCGAGCTATCAGTTTGCTTACTCGCCGTTCCAGTCATGTTATTGATGTCAACTTGCGTCAAGGTTGCAGACGACGAATTCAGTGTTAGAGAGAAAGAACTACCGTCAGGCGTCATCGAACGGAAAAACTGCGGTTCGATACAACTGCGAAGTTCAAATCCACCCGCTCCATCGGACTGAATAGCAACCAATTCGCGCGATTGAATATCAATGTTAGCCTCGGTATCGTCGATCGTTTCAACGCGGGAGCCCTGAGTCACAACCATCCACACACCGGTGATATCCGTTTGCGGTGTATCGACAACTTGATAAGAGGCAATGTTAAAACGATCACTGGATGGCAACGATACCTGATCACCGATGCAGCCAGTAAAAAAAGAACCCGATATACCTGCGGTGGTAATCAGCGCCAATTTCAGAAGTGTTTTCATGATGCTATCCCTGAGTCTTATTTTTATCCGCACTATAGTAAAGCAGCATTGAAACCGAAGGCAGATGCAGATGTCCAAAATGACGCCAACATTCAGGTTAATTCGGGATAAGTCGAGAACTGCTCATAACGATTTGAAGTTAAAAATGCGATTAATGACCCGGAATCGGCCCCGAATAGCGCACTATCAGCGGTTACTTTCGGTCTCGTCAACCGGAGCTCAAATTTCACCATTACTTCAAAGCACTAAAGCACACTATCGTGCTGTTTTATGCCTGATTTAGGCGAAAGCTGGACAAATATAAATGCTCGTCAAAGATTAACGGATACCCACACCAACCAAGGAACTGGAATTATGTGTAATTCATCCACTCCATGTACTGATACTGATCGCCGTAAATTTCTTAAAACCGCAGGCCTGACAATGCTCGGGACAACCGCCCTAGCACACACGTCAATGGCCACAGCGGCTGCAACTGTCCCAAAGCCGGAAAACAATATTTCAGCGAAAGAAGCGATGAAACGCCTCGACGCAGGCAACACTCGCTATGTCGAAGGCAAATCAACATTGCATGATTTCAAATCGGAGCGTGAAGTGCTCTCGGGCGGGCAGAACCCATACGCCGCAATACTCAGTTGCGCCGATTCGCGCATTGTGCCCGAATACACCTTCGACAGCGCCAGAGGTGATCTTTTTGTTGTGCGTATCGCTGGTAACTTTGCCTCCGTCGATACCATCGCCAGCTTGGAGTACACCGTAGGCGTATTAGGAACACCACTAATTATGGTATTGGGCCATGAAAAATGCGGCGCTGTCGCTGGTGCAATATCGAGTATCAGAGAGGGCGCAGAATTACCCGCGAATATCCCGAAACTGGTTGATGCTATCAGCCCCGCCGTTGGTCTTGCATTGAAACACCCCCATGAAGATCAATTGCTCAAACAAGCAATCCGAGAGAATGTTCGTTTGAATGTGGCCACCTTAAAAGCCGCATCCCCCATGCTCAGCAAACTTTATGCGTTGGGTGATATCGATATCGTCGGCGGTGTTTACAACTTGAACACAGGGCGTGTCGATAGAGTCAGCTAACTCACTCTGCATCGGCGGCATGAAAACCTGCCGCCGATAATTATGCGCCGATCCATATTTTCTTCATTGAGCAACGCAGAAAAACACCGAATTTTGCATGCCACGTCTCTATGCAAGATCCGCAATTATCACATCGTGCCGACCACGTCACTCAGTTGCAGTGACCGCCATAACAATTCTATTCAACGTTAATCTTCAGCTCTTCACAGCAGGTCTATTCTTCCTTCATCGTAAAAGCACGGAACGAAAAAGAAGGATATAAGAATGAAAATTTCCAATCACCCAGCCTTTATACCATCGGCAATACGCGCTGCAATTATCGCCCCTTTAACCGGCATATCCATGCTTGCTGCCGCAGCCCCCGGAGCACCGCAAGTCGCCTTCATGCCATTAGAATACGCGCTGGTTGAGATCAATCAATCAGCGACCGCTTACGAACAACTGGTTACGAAACATGATGCCGTCGAGATTCCGGTATCCTGGAATCGTTGGTCCGGCGACGATGCCAGTCAGGTGAATTACAAACTCAACGGCAACACGGTTTCGACTCAAGCACTCGGCTCAGGCCAAAGCGCCACGGGCACCGCAACACTATCGATCGACCAAGGTGGCCGTTACGATCTCGTTGTTGAGCTTTGTAACGCCGATGGTTGTTCACAAAGTGAAGCGAAAACCTTAGTTGTTGCCGACACCGATGGTAGTCACGTTGAAGCCATCAACCTCAACGCTGGCGAAAACAATCAGGCTTACAGCAATACCACCAGCAGTGTGATGGCCACCTACTTTGTTGAATGGGGTGTCTATGGCAGAAACTACACCGTCGACCGACTTCCCGCCTACAACCTCNCACACATCATTTACGGATTTATCCCGATTTGCGGCGGCGATGGGATCAATGATGGTTTAAAAACCATCGGCGGCAACAGCTTCGGCGCACTGCAAAACGCCTGCGCCGGACGCGACGATTTTGAAGTAGCCATACACGACCCATGGGCGGCAATTCAAAAGCCACAAGCCGGCCATACATTCAGCACGCCTTACAAAGGTAACTTCGGCCAGTTTATGGAAATGAAAGCCGCTTACCCGGATTTGAAGATCATTCCCTCCGTCGGTGGCTGGACGCTATCCGATCCGTTCTTCCACTTCGGTAATGCAACTCACCGCCAGCGCTTTGTCGCCTCTGTTGGCGAGTTTCTGCGTACATGGAAGTTCTTTGATGGCATCGATATCGACTGGGAATTCCCCGGCGGCTATGGCGCAACGCCCGGACTCGGTAACGCTGATACCGATGGCGAAACCTACGTAATACTCATGCAAGAACTGCGGGTGATGTTAGACGAACTGGAAGCAGAAACCGGCCGTGAATACGAACTCACCTCCGCCATCGGTAACAGCGCGGCGAAACTCGGCGTTGTCGATTACGGTGCGGCACAAGAATATATGGATTACCTATTCCCATTAACGTACGACTTTTACGGTGCTTGGAGCAATACCGTACTCGGGCATCAAACCGCCTTACATGCGTCCTCATTCCGTCCGGACGAAGAGCTGCAAACCGACAACCTGGTCAACATCCTACTGGCTCAAGGTGTTGAACCCGGCAAAATCGCTGTGGGTGCAGCCATGTACGGACGTGGCTGGACAGGCGTTGCTGACAACGGCAACCATCTGATGACAGGCACGGCCACCGGCCCAGTCGCAGGAACCTGGGAAGACGGTGTTGTAGATTATCGCCAGATCGCCGAATTTATTGCCTCGGGTGAATGGCAAACCTTTTACGATGAAGCCGCAGAAGCGCCTTACATCTATCGACCCGGAACGGGTGATCTGATCACCTATGACGATGCTCGCTCGGTGAAGGCAAAAGGTGACTATGTCCAACAACGTCAACTTGCCGGATTCTTCTCTTGGGAAATCGATGCCGACAATGGCGACATACTGAACGCCATGCATGAAGGTCTCGGTCACCCACTGGCATCTGGTTCAAACCGCGCGCCCACCGCCAATGCAGGTAACGATCAAACCGTCACTGGCCCGGCCAACATCACACTCGATGGCTCTCGCTCCAGTGATCCAGATCAAGACCCGCTCACCTATCAATGGCAGCAAACCAGCGGCCCAACCGTGACACTCACCAACGCCGATTCAGCCAACCCAAGCTTCAGCGTCAACGCGGTTGATACTGCAGAAACACTTAGGTTCACGCTAACTGTTTCCGATGGACAAATACAAACAACGGATCAGGTCACCGTTACCGTTCAGGCAAATGCACCAACAAACACTGCTCCGGTAATCGAGGTTACCAGCGATGTTTCCGTTGAATCTACCGGTACCGTGTCGATTGTCGCAACCGCAACAGATGTCGATGGCGATACACTCACCTATAGCTGGAGCAGCAACGATGGTTTGTTGACGATTGATAATGCTGACAGCGCAGCTATATCTGTCACAGCAACGGCTGTCACACAAGACACTACTGCGCAACTAACGCTGCTGGTCAGTGACGGCACTGATACTACAACGGCAAACATTACGGTTACCATCACAGCGACCGATGACGGCGGTAATGGTGGCGGCAACACCTGTTCAGATCAGGACGATGATGCAGCTAACCAACCTGCCTACAATGCCAACACAGTTTACCTTGGCGGCGATCTTGTCAGCCACAACAGCTTGGTATGGAAAGCCAAATGGTGGACCAAAGGCACAGCACCCGGCGTTGGCGTTGAAGTGTGGGAACTCAACAGTGCGGTTGAACTGCCGTGGTCAGCTGCCAAAGCCTACAGCGGTGGTGATGAGGTCAACTATCAAGAGCGTCGTTATCGTGCAAAATGGTGGACCCAAGGCAATCAGCCTTCAACATCCGATGTTTGGGTCGATATCGGTACCGCAACCTGCACACCATAATGCCTGCCTAGAATCGCTCGAGAAAACATCAATAAGCGTTAAGCAACCCGCCCTTGCCGGCCATAGTGCCGGCTTTTTTATGCCTGATACTTATACATACGCTCCTCCAATCACATACAACCATCCTTCGAAACGATCAACATCATTCAAAATGCGAGAAATTCATACCCCTGTCAGCCCTTCATGACCGAAGGTCTGCGAATACGAGACTTTACCTAGATCGTGACTCTAACTTGCAAATCCCAGTTATGGACGACACTGCAATTCAATCGACGTTAATGAAAATCACGTTGTATGCAGTTCGGCGGAGGCCCGATTATGATCGCAACACAGTTACGGATATATGCACTCGCTTGCATGGCGCTATTGGTTGCCGGCTGCAATGAAAGCAACACGCCCGCAAATATTAACGATGGTAGCGAACTGGCAATTAGCCTGAATGATGAAAGCCTCATTGTTGGTGAAAAATTGCAGTTCAGCGTGTTGTTAACAAGCCCCAATGGCGATACCACAAACATCACACAATCAGTCTCTGTTGAATCTCACACTGCACAAGTGCTAAAAAAAGACGGCAACGGCCAATTGGTTGCGATGGCTACGGGGAATGCTGAGATCTCTACCACATACCGAGGACTATCAGCATCAACAATGGTTGAAGTGTCCCCGCACGAAGTACGTAGTCTCTTCATCGACACACCACATATCCAACTACTACCGGCCAGTAGCAAGCAAGTTCAGGTGTTGGTTTATCTGAGCAACCACACCAATAAGCCGTTGTTCAATGTCGATTGGATAACAGAGTCGGATAACGTCGCAAGCATTGATCACCAAGGAATTATTACTGCGAATTCAAGCGGTACTGCACGGTTTCAGGCAAGTTTCGGTGACTTTTCAACCGAGCTGATTGTCGATGTTCCTGATGATCAAAACCTAGCGAGTGCACGCTTGGTGTTCAATACAGCGGATATCCAGCTCCCTCAGGAAGGCAGTGCACTTATTCGCAGTTATCTGGAGCTCAGCAGTGGTTCAGTCATCGACGCAACCGACGTTACTGAATGGGCCGCTGACGNCCCATCTATCATCAAACTCAGCGAGGTCGATAACCAAGTTAAAATTCAACCGCTCGCCCCGGGTCAAACGGCAATTACAGCAACACTGAAGATTGGTGATCACGGTTTCGAAAACCAACAAAACGTGACTGTATCTGCGGCAAAGTTAAACCACTTGATCATCGCGGCAGAAAGCTTTCAGGGCGACAACGACAACATTCCTGAAATTCCTGCGGGTGCTAGCCTAGCACTCAGCGCAACTGCGTTTTATGACGACGGCCAATCGCTGGATGTCACCCACTCTGTCGATTGGAAGGCATCCCCACAAGCGCCGTTTCAACTGATTGATAACGGCAAAAACACCGGCACCATTATCGGATTGCATCCTGGAACCGCACCGGTCTCTATCACCTTCAACGGACAAGCTGATGAAGCAACACTGGTCGTTTCAGATGCAGAAATTATTGATCTGAGTATCGATAATAAAACACCATCAACCATGTTGATTGGCTTACCGTGGCAATACAAGTTAAACGCCACGTTTGCCGACGGCACACACACCGATGTAACAAATCAAGCCGCATGGTTTTCTTCAGCACCGGAAGTCGCGACCATCAACACCTATCAGGATAATCCAGGCCTAGTAGCCCCCCTTCGAAAAGGCACCACGGAAATAGAGGCAACTTTTGCAGGCATCACTGCGACAAAAAACATCGACGTTACTGACGCGCATATCACCGGTATTCACCTTAGCCCCGAAGAAAGCATCGTTTTGAATACCGGTGATGAAATCACACTAACAGCCAAGGCTGCATTATCGGACAATTCGCTACTGGATATTACCCATGCGGTAAGCTGGTATTCAACGGATTCCCGTATCGCCTCCATACAGTCGGTTTACCATAACCTGCCCGGTACACTACGAGCAAAATCTCCCGGCAATGTATCTGTGTCTGCGGTACTCAACTATATCGGCAGTAAAAACCTTCCTGTCACCGTCGCTAACGGTGAAATCATCGCTGTTACCATCGACCCGCCTACCATCACCATACCTTTAGGTGCCAACTATACATTCAAAGCCTTGGCCGAACACAAAAACGGACACCAACAAGATGTCGCAGTAGATGCTGAATGGCAATCCGATGACGAGACCACACTCGAAGTGTTGGGTGAAGGCACCACCAAAACGCATCGCCTCGGCGATACTCAATTGCACATAAACTACAAAGGTTTCAGTCATTCCGCAGATGTTAGAGTCGCAGACGCTGAGATAGATTACCTTGAAATCATTGGCGAACCCCCCATTCATTCTGGCGGCAAAACAACAATCTCTGATGAACTCAGTGTAAAAGCATTCTATACCGATGGCAGCTATATCGATGTCGATGAGGGCATACAATGGTCCACAACTAACCCTATCTACATTGAGCTAGAGAATGGCGATACAGCACTCGGCATAGCGCCGGGAGAGACCGAAATTGCCGCAACCTACGCTGGCATTACCGGACATGGTGCAGTGACTGTAGAACCAACGCCCTACAGTTATACCATCACCGCGGTTGAAACCGTCGGCACCTCATTGGAAACCTACTATATCGCCACGCTTGCGGGGCTAGAAGATAGCGCTGCCGTTAACGGTATGCTCGTACAATGGGATTCCTACTTTCGCGACGACACCAACAGACTACTGGCCAGTTTAGGGACACTCGAAGCAATTCCTGGCGAAACGACGAAAGTTCGTTTGAACCCGATGGGCTCGTCAGTCGCTCCACATGTTCAAAAAGTCCTCCACATTTTGCCTACTTGCCGTCGTGCCTATCGAGTATTTTCTTACGATGACGACGGCTGGATGAAGCTTCATACATTGGAGAGTGGCACCGACATTATTTTTTCAGGGTACAAGGAGGCCGACTTTACGTGGGAACACGAAGACGGAAAATTTATCACCAGCCGCATGACGATGGACCATTCATCGCATACGATCATCAAGCTCGATCTCAAGGGAAAACTTCCGCCTAAAGCGGGTGACGTTATGTCGGTGCGAATACCCGGCTGCGCATCCGATGAATAACGCAGCCTAATATCGGCCGAACTTAAACAGTCAGCGTTCTCTGGGCAATCACTCACCTCTCAGAAAATTGCAGCAGTCCGTCACCGTTGATTAACCGAGAGTCCGACAACACGAAATTCTGTCCGAAAGTCGACTCTAATTAGGCGCATATTTGGTTTCGAGCTTCATGCAATCCATCTGTGTTCACACATTGGAGTTCAGTCGTTTTGGCCGGAGGCCAGCTCATGACAATAAAGACATTACGGATCAATAGTCTAATCAATCTGCGGACATACCTACTCGCACTTTGCACACTGTTATTGGCAAGTTGTAATCAAGAAAACACGCCTTCCGACATCAACGACGGCAGCACCATCAATATCGATTTTACCGACAACAGCCCTATCATCGGCGAAAGCCTCCAACCAACAGTTGTGCTGATTCGGCCCAGTGGCGAGACCGTCGACATCAGCCAATCCGTTAATCTCGAAACACACAATGCGAGCATCGTCAAAAAACAAGACAACGGTCAACTCGTTGCCGTCGCAGCAGGGCTTGCGGATATCTCAACACATTATCGAGGCCTCTCCGCAACCTCTCAGGTAGAAGTGTCATCGCACTATGCAAAAAGCCTGTTCATCGATACGCCGCACATTCATCTTTTGCCATCAAGCAGCCAAAAAGTATCGGCGCTTGCCTACTTAAGCAACCACACCAACAAACGGCTAACGAATATTGATTGGCAAAACAGTGCGCCGGATGTGGCAAGTATTGATAATCAAGGCATTGTGACCGCCAAAGCCAGCGGTACCGCTCGATTTCAGGCCTCATTTGCGGGTTTTACGACCGAATTGGTCGTCGATGTGCCAGATGGCCAAAACCTCGCGGGAGCCAACCTGCTTTTAGACACATCCACAACAACGCTGCCGCAAGAAGGAACGGGCTTCATCCGCAGCTATCTCGAACTCAGAAGCGGCTCTGTGATTGATGTTACCGATATCACCACATGGACCGTCGATGATCCAGCTGTTTTTGAACTCAACGACATTGACGATCAAATGCAGATCCAGCCAATAGCAGCTGGAAGTGCCGAAGTTACAGCACAGCTCAATATCAATAACCTGCAACTAGAAAACCGGCAAGTAGTTTCTATCTCCCCGGCCAAACTGNCGCACATCCTGATCTCTAAAAATGACATCGAAATCGGAATCCAGATGATCCCTGACATTCCCGCAGGCGCGAGCATCGCACTAACGGCAACGGCATTTTTCGACAATAGTCAAACACTGGATGTAACACGCGCAGTCAAGTGGCAGGCAGATCCACAAGCACCGGTTCATTTGATCGATAGCGGTGAAAACGCCGGGACAGTGATTGCACTGCGGCCCGGCATGGCTGCTGTATCGGCTGGCATGAATAGCGAGGTCGACGAAGCTGAAATTCTCGTCTCAGATACAAAAGTCAGTCATATTTCTATCGATGCTAAAACCCCATCAACCATGTTAGTTGGCCTACCTTGGCGTTATACCGTCACCGCCACTTACGAAGATGGCACACAAACAGATGTGACAGAGCAAGCAGCTTGGTTTTCAACAAACACGGATATTGCCATCATCAACACCTACCAGGATAACCCCGGTTTAGTGGTGCCCTTACGCACAGGTAGCGCCAATATCGAAGCAGAGTTTGGCGGCGTGAAAACGTCCAAAACCATCTCAGTGACTGATGCCTATATCACCGGAATCGAACTAACGCCGGACGAAAACACAGTACTTAACCCGGGAGATCTATTGGCTCTCAAAGCCAATGCCGTACTGGCAGACGAAACTCTGCTGGATATCACGCATGCCGTCAGCTGGCGATCAACCGACTCAAGCATTGTTGCAGTTCAATCTGTGTATCACAACACACCCGGTGAACTCAAAGCTCAATCGCCCGGTAATGCAGCGATATCAGCGGTGCTGAATTATGTGGGCAGCAAAAATTTACCCATTACCGTCGCCAACGGTGAAATTATCTCAGTAAGTATTGATCCACAGACAGCAACCATTCCACTGGGGGCTAACTATCAGTTCAGGGCATTGGCTGCACATAAGAATGGGCATTCACAAGATGTGACGAACGACGCGCAATGGCAATCGCAAGACAATGAGACCGTGGAAAACCTCGGCGAAGGTATGACAAAGGCTTTACGCCTAGGTGAGGCCCAAATAACCGTCGACTACAAAGGTTTTGACAACTCCGCCCATGCTCAGGTCATCGATGCGGCTCTGGACTCCATTGAAATCCTCGGTGACTTATCCGTGCCATCAGACACAACAGCGAATATTACTGAGCATCTATCGGCTAGAGGTATCTTTACCGATGGCAGCTATACAGACATTACAGATTCTGTTGAATGGGCGACTAAAAATCCGATTTTTATTGAAATAACTGACAACCAAACGCTTTTGGCAACTGGCCCGGGCGACGCCGATATTGCTGCGACTTACAACGGAGTCACCGGTGTTAAAAACATCGCTACGACACCTTCACCCTATCACTTTAAAATCGCCAACTTAGAAGTACACGACACCTACTATATCGTTACTCTACCTGACATTGAAAACACCTCTGTATTTAACGGAAACTACATTCAATGGGACGCAACTTCTGGCGAAAACGACGAATTCAAGTACTCGGGAGGAGGTATTGTAGAGGCTATTCAAGGTGATTCTCAACGGGTGAAAATTATTCCATTTACACCGAAACTTCATCCACAAGAAAAACAACATGTGCAAATTCTACCGACGTGCAAACGGGCCTATAAAGTCACTAACTACAATCAATATGACTATGTAAGTCTTGAGACACTTGAGGCCGGTGCTAGCATCATTTTCCCTCACTACAACGATGCAGATTTCACGTGGGAATACGAAGACGGTAAATACTTTACAAGCCGCGTCCTCCATACTGGTGACCATACAGAAGCACGACTTGATCTTGCAGGGAACAACCCACCGNCCATAGGGTCAATCATGTCAGCTAAGCTTCCGGGCTGTGAAGTTAAGTGATCCGTATGAGCCAAATTAAAAATACGTATCAAACGTACCGTATCCAACATCAGGTAGATGCGGTTAGCTTGGTAAAAAACAAAGAACGTTAGATTAATATTTTCCGATTATGGCTTCTCAGAAGGTTTATAAAGCCGTTCGAATGAGGATTCAGAAAATCCATTCATACGTTCTTTACCTACCAAAATAACCGGTACACCCTTACCGCCTAACTTGTCATATCGTGCTTTGGCTTTGGCGTCTTTCTCGATGTCGTATTCGGTGTAGGCAATACCATTTTCATCAAAATAGCTACGCGCTTTTTTACAGTAGCCACACCAAGCCGTCGCATACATGATAACGCGCTGAGGCTTGTCACTTTCAATGGGGTTTATATCAACCGCAGAGTGTTTATAGGTATTGGTTTTGAGTTCCAAGGTTTCAGCGTTAACGGTTTCAGGCTTGCTATCGCTGAATTGTACATTGCCATGCTCATCAACCCACTTATACACCGTGGCTTGTGCGGTAATACAAGCAACGGCAAGCATCACGCCGATCAGATATGAGAGTACTTTCATAACGGATTATCCCTTTCCTGTAGCTCTTGCGACGAATAACAAGCCGCGATAGTAACAAATTACAATGAGGCAGCAACATCACGCTACCTAACCAGCGCTTTCTGTCGTCTATACTCAACCAAACAATGGAGGTTTCAACGATGGAATGGATCTATTTTCTTCTGTGTGGTGTATTTGCCGGAACCATGGCCGGCTTGCTCGGTGTTGGCGGCGGGTTGGTTGTTGTCCCTGTATTATTGGCTATTTTCAGCCATCTGGGATTCCACCCTGAAGTGCTCACGCAAATGGCCATCGCTACGTCTCTCGCAGTGATGCTCTTTACCTGCATGGGATCTGTCCATCGCCATCATCAGAAAGGCGCGGTAGATTGGCCACTCGTGGTTAATATGGCAATAGGCGTGAGCGTCGGCGCCATTGCTGGCGCATTTTTGGCAGATTACATGAGTGGGCGCGTTCTACAAATCCTGTTAGGCATTTTTGTATTAGTTGCCGCGGCCCAAACCTTTCTATGCCTGAAACCTAAAGCCAGAAAACCACTACCAGGCAAAGCACCACTTGCACTAGCCGGCGGTATTATGGGCGTAATATCCGGATTATTTGGTATCGGCACCGCTATTATGGCGGTTCCCTATCTGCTGTTTCACAACGTCGTGATGCAAAAGGCCGTCGCAATAGCCGCCGCATGTGCATTTCCGGTGGCACTCTTCGGTAGCATCGGTTTTATCATCACTGGCTTAAATCATCACGGCTCACTGCCGGCGCATTCGTTCGGCTACATCTACTTACCTGCAGTTGTATCTATCGTTGTTACTAGCGTTGTTTGCGCTCGTTTCGGCGCAACGTTGGCACACAAGCTGCCCGCCCACCACTTGAAGAAGATGTTTGGCGTTTATCTGGTATTGGTGGGCATACGTCTGCTAACCGCTGCTGGCTAGAAGCCCATTGTATTAGGTATTGTCGCTCAAGAGATCGAAATTGGCATATAGATTTGATGTTGAGAGTAAACCGTAGAAGACAGCCAGCAATATAATATTCGCTAAAAAAAGATAAAAAAAACAATTTTTTCTTCCACGTGAATGATCATTATCAAATGAACAGAAAAAGCACGATCTTTTAACTTGGTGATAAAATAATCCACTGGTATCGTACCCCCAAAGGAACTACCACAATCGATCAGGGGAAGACGATGTCGAACGATACAGTGATTCTAAACGACGCAGATATACGTGCTAAAAACTATGCACGCAGCCAGTCCAAAGACATACCGGTCACTAAACAATTTGCCGTTAATGCGACCGGTAATCTCTTTATCGCCACAACGCTCAATGGTGGCAATACCGATAATTCTGAAATTTCCAAAGAAGCGGAAGAAGCCTTTGGTCAAGTCAGTGTGTTTTTTTCGGCCATGACCAAAGCGATGGATGCTGAAGGCAAAAGCCTTTACGACTACGATGCTCTCAACCACATGGTCAGTGCGTCAGGTTTGTTTGCACGCGTCACGGAAAGCACCGTTCGTTTTAGGAGTGACCAGTGGGGCGTCACCATCGGCAACGAGCTGATAAAAGCGTTGTTTGGGATGAGCGGAAATTTGGCCGCAATCGGAAAATCGCTAATGGATATGATCTCTGGCATGGGTGAACAATCTGTTAAAATATCGAGCGATACCGAGAGTAAAGAAACCCGTGTTGGTACCATCGTATTTATCTGTGAATATTTGCTCGGTGCTGTGTCCATCGTCCCGATTATACTCTCGGTCGATGCCGAAGAGGCCAAGGGAATATGGCAAGCCGGGCCCTGCTTAAAAGCTGAGCACAAACGCAGACAAATCGACATTCTGAAATCAACCTACCTGTTTGTTCCCCCCACATTTATCAAGTACGCAGCCTCGCTGAACGAAGCAATGTCAGATACAGAGTTTAACACCCTCGTGCATTCAATCCGCGGTTCCTTAACGAAATCGGAAAACAATACAACACCGCCGCCAGCCACTGACGACGTGCCAGAATCATAACGTTAGAGACTCTGTGTAAACTCAGCCCGGAATTAATACCGGGCTGATCATCTTCACCGACCTTGGATTTTCACGATGTTGTCCAGATTCTGTCGTTCAAAAAAAGTTGAAAAAAATAAATCCACCTACACTCCGATGACGAAACACTATGTGTTTAACGAAACCGGTAACATCATGCTATGTGCGACAACCGATAGCATCGCCGACTTTGATAAAGACGTTAAAGATGCGTTTATGGATGTCAGCGTATTCTTTGCGGCAATGGCAAAAGCACTGAGCACTACCACCAACCCAATCACTCAAAAGCCTTACTCCACCTACAACTACCAGGCCGTTAAAGACGTACTGACTCAGTCAGGTATGTTTATCGAAATGAACGTCGAAGAAGGTCTCTTTCGCAGTCACGATGTTGGCGCTTCAATGGGCAAAGAACTGGTGCAAACTGTGTTAAACCGTGACTTTTCAGATACCAATTTGGCTTTTTCTCACAGCATGTTCAATGGCATGGCCTACCAACAAAAGCTCGCCACTGATTCAGGTGCTAGCAACAAACCCAAACTCTGCCGCAGCGGTAATATCTTTTTTGTTTGTGAAATGTTGATGGGGCTGCCTCAAACAACGGCGATTCTGGTCAATTTGGAGCCGCAAAGCGTCGATAAACAAACGAACCAACAAGGGCAATCCGAACAGGATATTTTCTCTGTGGGTTTATGGGACGATAGCCAGCACCAATCTGAAGGCTTGACCCGATCATGGAAATATAAAAAACGCACCTATTTGTTTGTTCCACCAAAACTCTTCAACAACAATTTCGATGCGTTTATGGATCATGCCTCGCCAGAGTTTATGGATTTTACCCGATCGATTTCAGATCGGCTTAATCGACTTGCCGAACAGCATTCCGATAACGTACCAGAGTAAGCTCAGAGAACCTCGACTGCGCTACCAGTATCCTACACTCGAGCAATATGATACTTGAGCTTATCTATCCGAAATGACAAAACAATACGCCCCTTTAAATGACGCTGGGGAAACGGCCTGCCGGTGTAACGATCAGCAATACGATCACACACGGATAGATCGTTATCGTCATCAATCGCATCCAGCGTTAATGCGATCTGTGCTTGCTCGTATGGGTTATCTCTATGAGTGATAACCATGTACGCCTTTGGGTTGATCAATAAATTTTTAGCTTTCAGAGTTGCTCGAGTAGTACAGACGCGCAACTTGTCGTCTTCCCAGGCGTACCAAACCGTATCAATATGCGGGCTATTATCGGGGTTAACGGTTCCGAGTTGCCCAAAGTGATTGCCTTGCAGCAACGCGCGTATAGGTGCTTCCATAAATAGTAACCATCAAATTCCTTGATTGAACCGATATCCTACTGCACCCGCGCCACAACAGGAAGGTGACCTGAACGTTAACGCTAGATTAGGTGACGACACCATCAAAACTGGGTTACAGTAACCAAAAACCACCACGTATTTGCTCTATGATCACGCTCTACCAGCCGCCACAAACCTTTGACCTGATCAATATCAGCCCGTTTTGTACCAAGCTTGAAACCTTTCTTCGCATGGCAAACATTCCCTACCAGTGCGAACCAGTGTCAATGAAGACTTTCATGCGAGCACCCAACGGCAAGGTTCCTTGGGTAGAGGTTGATGGTAAAGCTATTCCTGACTCCGATCTCATTATCAATTATCTTACAGATAAATACGTAGTCACGCTAAGCAAGGGATATTCCGAAGAAAACTCTGCATTATTGACAGCCACACAACGTTTATTAGAAGAACATTTATACTGGGGAATTGGCTATTTTCGTTGGGTTGAAACCACGAATTGGCCCATCACCGTGCTATCAATCTTTGCCCCCAATATGCTCGGTAAAAAACCCATCGGAATGTTGATGAAGTGGTCGAGCGTAAAGCAACTAAAAGCACACGGGTTAGGTCGCCACAACGCAGAAACCATACTCACTAAGTGCAAACAGGATTTAGATACACTATCGGCGTTTCTCGGAGACTCAACCTACTATCTCGGCGACGAACCCGGATTAGCCGATTGCTTGGTATTCGGATTTCTTGACGGCATCATGCATGACCCAACCAACAACCAGCTAACGAAGGCGGCACAGAAATACGACAATCTACGCGAGTATTGCGAACGAATGGGCTCACAGTACTTTCCTGAGGTATACAGCCGCTAACACGTAAATATGCGGGTAAAGCGCAGCGACACAAATTAGTCGCTGCGCTAACACCCAGAGAGATGTCCAACCGTGTGGAATTCAATATTCACAAATAACCACCCTGCCCCGAATTCGCCTGATTAGTCGGGTCGACCATTTTTGATCAGCCACGCCAACTCCCTGTAAAATCCGCAAGAATTGTTCAGTCGCCTACTGCTAGTGTTAGCAGCGTCAACACACGGATCTAACTGCCATGAAAACAACCACAGCGACCCACTATGAGCGGCGTTTCGAGCGGGTCATCGACCACATCTATGCACATCTGGATCAACCTCTGGATTTGCTAGAGCTGGCCGACATTGCTTGTGTATCTCCCTATCACTGGCACCGAATGTATCGTGGCTTGTATGGAGAAACACCCGCACAAACCGTAAAGCGCTTGCGACTTCAACGTGCCGCTAAATCACTCGTAAAAACGCCGCTACCGGTCAAAGTCATTGCTGCTAAAGCAGGCTATAGCACGATACAAGCGTTTAATCGGGCGTTTTCTGCCAGCTTTGGAATAACTCCCACGGCATACCGGCATCGGGCACAGGAAGATCCTTTTGACACTATTCACTCAATACAATCGTCAACAGGAAACACAATGAACAACATTGAAATTAGGCAGATACAAGACTTTCACGTCGCCGGTATTCCACACCAAGGCGACTACATGAACATCGGGCATTCATTTGAAAAATTCTACGGTTGGGCCGCCAGCCATCAGCTACTCGAACAGCTAGCACAGTCGATTGGCATCTACTATGAGGACCCTGCAAGTACGCCAGTCGCAGAACTACGTTCACTCGCAGGAGCACGTTTTCAGCAATGGCCCGATAACATCGACGACACAGGGTTGACTGTTGAACATATCCAAGCCGGTGACTACGCCGTAATGCGGCATACAGGCTCTTATGCAACGCTCGAAGACAGCTACAACTGGTTATATCGTGAATGGTTACCACAATCGGGTCGCGAACCCGCAGATGCACCGCCGTTTGAAGAGTATATTAACAACCCGAGAGAGGTTGCTCCTAACGCACTGATAACAGACATATATATTCCGCTGAAGTGAGCCCTGCGAATTCTTCGCATTGATCATGTATCGCTAGCATGGGTGCTGTCTGTTCGGTGTGGAGAAACATACCGAACAGACGATCGTCCGCAAAAAGGGCGTTATACGATATATTGTTAATGCGTTTTTTAGCAGCCCTATTGTATTCCGGTCTTAGTATCAAGTTTGAAGTGCGACAGTAGCCATTAAATTCCAAAGTACATTTCCTCGGGTGTTTTATAGTTGAATCGTTTTCTCGGCCTACGGTTTAACTTGTCTGCTATTCGATCACATTGTTGCTGAGTAACTTTCGCCATGCTTTCTGTTTTGGGAAGGTATTGGCGAATCAGTCCATTTACATTTTCATTGCTTCCTCTTTCCCAGGAG
>CACSIO010000044.1 GCA_902705865.1 BD1-7 clade bacterium | reverse complement strand
ATTTGCAGAGCGCACAGAGTAGCAGGGCGGCACAGAACAAGCGCAGGCACGCTCAGCCACTGCGTGGCTTGGACCTCCGCCGCGTTGCGGCTCCGGCCCGTGCTGCGAGCGTTATGCCTCTTTTTCCTCTTGTATCAAACGTGCTTCCACTTTCGCTACCCAGCCATTACGTATAGTGGCTTGGTGAATTATTAACCCGCGCGTATTTTGGCTTCACGCTAGTCTTTTTCTCGTCGCCAACATTTACTCACTTGCGATGCTTTTTGGCAGCACTATCCCCGTCGTGCAGTTTCAAATAGCGTTGTGGTTGCCCGGTAGGGCTGGGCGGTGAGCTAAGGTGATTCGATTCAGTGTAATCTGGCGCAACGGTGTGTCCGTTTGCAATTATGGTATGCTACCGTTCAATTTTTTAAGTAGCAGGGCGGCTTTGTTAGGTGCAGTTTGTAGATTTGGTTTCCGCTACCGCGAGCCAGCATAACAAGTGCATCAACTTCGCTCCGGCCACGTTGTGGCCTACGCCGGACAGCCGTCGCTGCGCGTCGTCTGCCGGTTATGCATGGCGTTATACGCAAACGAATTCAATAGATCGGATATATGGTTCAAGCATCTAAGCTAAGGAAAGCAATAGGAATATCGTTACTTGTTTTAGTAACGATTCCCTATGTAGTTTTCTTGTTCGGATTGTTCTGGCTTGAAGCCCTCTGCTTGATGTTGCTTGCTGTTGGCGGATCGTGTCCAGCTGATGGTGTTTTGGTGACTTTATTAATAACACCGTCGATATTGATCGCGATGATTACGTTTTCATATTCGGATCAATTGCCTCGCTTGCTAGTAAAAATTGTTTGCTCGATACAATTGTTTTTATATCTGCTGTTCCTAGTCTACACGCGTCAAATAACTTATAGCCCGGTGCTTTGGTGTTTTGTGTTGGTCGGAGCGGTACTCAGTGCGCTCAATTTACTATATATTCGTTATAAACAAGTGTGAGCGTATAACAAGTTGCTGCAGTCGGACTCGTCAAACTGTCACTTGTTTTGCCATAAACCCGGCAAAACAAGCGCCAGTTTAACTCACCGCTGAGCAAGGCGTTAGATTTTAAGAGAGATCTATGGAAATATTGAATAATGCATGGGTGATTGGAATAGGTGGAGGAGTTTTAAGCGGACTTCTCGTGACGCTCATTACACGGTATATCTTCTCGAAGAAAGATGACAAAGAATATGTCCAAAAATTGGCTGCCGTTAATAAGGAAGTTGTTTACGCCCTGCGCCCAGGAATTTCTGAAGGGCATATCCCGGATGAGGAGGTTCTTAGTTCATTGATCAATGCAAGCGCTAGAAAGTATAAGGTTTCAAGGGATGATGTTTTCCGTCCTAAGCAAATAGCAGAAGAGCTCATAAAGGAAATAATGGATTCAAGCTTTATTTCGTCAGATACAAAGAAAAACTACTGTGAAACACTTGCGCACTTGATTAAAGAAAAAGAGCGTGAGGAAGAAGCCTCTGATTCCGAGGCTGCTGAAAAAATAGAAAGAAAAATATCTGAGTCAGACTATCGTGAGCGATTAGTTACTAGAATGAGCGCAATTCTTGGTTTAACTGCAGCTATGGGAACAGTGTCGGTCACCCTAGGTAGCAATTCCAGCGGAGGCATCTCAAAGATTTTAGATCTTGCGGTTCCCAGCCTTTCCGTAGTATTTGCAACGATGGTTGCCATGCTCTCGATGGTTATAGCCATGAAGTTGAAAGGGCTGAATAACGATGATTCGAGTAAAGACGACAACAAATCTAACAAGTAGGTGCATGGGACAGCCCCTTCGGGGCCGCCCATGACCTAGGCGTTCTGTGTTTTTCACGACGGTGTTCATTCCAAGCTTTTTACCCAAGCGTTACTCAAAGCTGGTTATGATTTTGCACCGGCTTTCTTGTTTGTTCAGGTTGTGAAGTCTGGCGTATCCAAACGTTCTGAATTGGTTTGGTTCATGTGTCGGCAAGCATAACTTACTGCGTGGGTTTCCTCTTGTGTAAGGTTCTGTTCTCGGTCAGTCTTGTGCGGGTAGTTGGGCATTTCCTTTCAAGTTCTTTCGTCGCGTTTAGTTGGCAAGTCAGTTGTGTTAGTCTGCCGTTCAAACATTAATTCGTGTCACTGAGCTTTCTGATGTGCAGAGCGCACAGAGTAGCAAGGCGGCACAGAACAAGGCCAGGCACGCTCATAAAT
>CACSIO010000043.1 GCA_902705865.1 BD1-7 clade bacterium | reverse complement strand
GCGTATTTTTATGAGGGTAAGTTTGCTGTTGAGTTCGGAGGGGAAGATGCTCGGAGTCAATTTGTGAAAATGCTAAAGAAAAATGATATTTCATACGAAATAGAGACCGATCACTTGGGCAGAATCTGGGTTGTTCCCGATCAATCTAAACGAGAAGAGTACGATAGAATATATNCTGAATTTAAGCGGGTTTACTCTAAAGCGATTACAAATTAAGTGCTCATGAATGGTTATAACAAGGCAATTCACTCGGAAACGCTACGCGTTCCGGTGATTGCAACGTTAGCAGTCTTTAGGAAGTTATGAGCGTAATCGAAGTATTACAGGAGAAATTGCTTGGGAATTTCTACTCGTTATTTAGAGTGGGGGAAGCCTTTGACTTGTATTTTGATGGTTTTTGGCTCATTGCAAATAATGTGGTTTCTGCTGACGAAGATGATTTGAATAAACGATTACTAAATGGATATCAGCCCGCGACTGAAGCAATAGACAAAGAAGATGTAGCAAAGAGTATTGTACTTTCTGCAACTCTTCGTAAGAAAATTACAAAAGTAGAGCTTAATCCTGATTCAAGTTTAGAGCTTACTTTTGAAAATGAGGTAAAATTGATATTTCCAACCAATACCGAAGTTGTTGATTGGCAATGGGCAATTAATGAAAATGCACATGACCCATATCATGGTTGTATTGTCGGTGTGTTTGCACCAGGCGAGGCCCTGCTTGGCGACTGCTAACAAGTTGCTGCAACGGACTCGTCAACCTGTCACTCGTTTTGCAAAAAGCCGCAAAACAAGCGCCAGCTTAACTCGCCGCTGAGCAAGGCGTTCTGTGCGTTTCACGCTGTATTTCATTCCAAGTCTTTTACTCAAGCATTACTCAAAGCCGGTTAGTGATTTTGGACCGGCTTTCCCGTTTGTTCAGGCTGTGAAATCCGGCGTGTCCAAGCGTTCTGAGTTGGTTCGGTTTATGTGTCGGCAAGCTTAATTCACCTCGTTGGTTTCCTCAGCCTTTGGGTTCGGCTCCCGGTCAGTCCTAGGCGGGCGGCAGGAGATTTTCTTTCAGTTCATTTCGCCGCGTTTTGTTGGCAAGTCAGTTGTGTTAGTCTGCCGTTCAAACATTAATTCGTGTCAGCGAGCTTTTTGATGTGCAGGGCGTTTCAGAGTAGCAGGGCGGCACAGAACAAGCGCAGGCACGCTCAGCCACTACGTGACTTGGACCTCCGCCGCGTTGCGGCTCCGGCCCGTGCTGCGAGCGTTACATGCTATCGGAATAGTTCGCTATGCGTTCCAATTCGAGCAAGTTTGAGACAACCACCTTCAACTTTGTATATTAAAACGAGATCTGGCTTTACGTGGCAATCTCGGTAGTTGTTCCAGTTACCGGAAAGTGCATGATCGACGTACTTTTCAGGTAAAGCTTCTTCAAGCTGGAGCTGCTTGATTACGTGTCCGGCTTCAACTACGTCAGGAATCGGCAATTTCGCTATCTTTTTGAAATCTTTCTTAAATTGAGAGGAGTATTCGAGCTCAAGCATCGTCAAGTTTACCAATGTTCAAGTCATTGAATAGTTGGTCAACATTAGTCGCTGTATTGCCTTTTCCAGATTCAAGTTCTGCAATCGCCGAGGCAGTTATTGAGTTCGGTTGCTTGGCTTTTAACTCGAATGGGATGCCACCATAATTAATGACTGCTTTAGCAAAGAGCTTGATGGCTTGTGAAGGGCTTAACCCTAGATCTTCACACACGTTAGTAAAAGCTAACTTGGTGTCGTGGTCTATTCGGGTGCTGAGCATTTCAGTTTTCATAGTATCACCACATGTCTTTAATGTTTTACAATGTAATACAAAGTTTAGCAAAATACATGTAACAAGGCGATGAATTTCGTTCCGGCCTAAAGGCCTCCACCGGACATGCGCCGCTGCGCGTCGCATGCCGATTATCGCGGCGTTAAACGAATTAGAGAGTTATGAGTTGTAGCGAGATTATTAATATGGAATTGTCTTCAAGAACAAATCGGCTTCTAGCCCAAATCATTGATGCGATTTCGATAGCGATAATACTATCGCTACTGATGTATTTCGGGTATCAGAATGGTTATATTAACTTTGATGATCCAAACTTGAATTCGATCGGATTTGAGGCTGCCACTGCTTTAGTAGGTTTTCTTGCGTACTTTGCGATGAACTTTAAGCTTTTAAGGAATCATGGGCAGACGATAGGTAAAAAGGCGCTATATATAAAAATCGTAAATCAAGATGGGTCTGCTACTTCCCTAAAAAATCTTATATTTAAACGCATTTTG
>CACSIO010000042.1 GCA_902705865.1 BD1-7 clade bacterium | reverse complement strand
ATGTAAACACTGCAAATAGATGGCGATAAAAAACTGAAAGGATCACCTCGTGAAAAGCATTAAAACCCAACCGGACGAAACAACGACTAACACACCTAGCGAAAAAAAGAGCTGGAGAAGTCCTACCGTAACAGTATTGGACACAACAAGCACATTCGGCAAAGGGATACAAAGACCAAACGAGTGGGGTGGTGGTACGTATGGCCCTTCTTAAAAAAGAGCGAGGCCCTAGTGGCGTAGAATCGACCACTCACTAAAATCACCCTGAGGGGTGATTACAGCCCGGTATTTCATACCTACTATTGGCTCGATTAAATCGGAGCCTAAAATAATGAAATTGCCACTATTTAAAAAGTCATTACTGGGGGCTGCGCTATCAGCGGCCTCATTATCATCAATAGCCACAACACTCACGCCGCTAGATTTAGATACTAGCTTTGATAGTGACGGTATGCTGAATGCCGTTTACGGAGTAGGTGCTAGCAGCTCTTTTTCGGACGTTGAAATAACGCCGAATGATAAAATCGTAGCCCTTGGTCAGTCTCAACGCGCCAACGCTGATTATGATTTATTATTGGTGCAATATCTTTTAGATGGCACGCTTGATAGTAGTTTTGGAAGCAATGGCACGGTCATTTTACAGGTAGAAGATAATGCCGTAGGTGTCGCACTCGCCATTCAAGCTGACGGAAAGTTGTTAGTAGCGGGGCATTCAACCGGAGCCTCAAATAAAAGAAGCTTATTCGTTAAACGTTTTAATGCGGATGGTAGCGTCGATTCAAGCTTTGCAGAATATACTTACAGCCCGACAACAACAGGCCAAGGCGTATCCGCTGTACGCAATATCGATGCAAAAGATATCGCGTTAACCGCTACAGGGAAAATATTAGTCAGTTTTCAACAACATAATTTTGACTTTGGCTCATCCGTTGTTAATAGAAGCCGAATACTGAGTTTAAATACCGATGGTAGCTTAGATACAGCATTTGGGGTCAATGGCTTTACTGACAGAGCCGGCACAGGTCTTTCTTTTGAAGATAATAAATTTGCGCTAAGTCGCAACGGGACTATTTATGTCGCGGGCAGAAAACGCCAGCCTGTATTTACCGCCACTAATCATCTAGAAAGCATGACACTGTCCAAATATACAATTGGTGGTACCGCTACTCACTTTGATGGCAGTACTGCTGGTTGGCAGAGGCGGCCTAATCTTACGACGTTTACATCCGCTCCCCGTTCTTCGGATGTACTTTATAGCAGCCAAGTACTCCCTAATGGCGCTGTTGTCAGCGTTGGTTGTATTGATTCCAGCCTATCGAATCCGTACCGGGAGTCGTATCGCTCGTATATTCAGCAGCAAAACCCTAATGGTTTATTGATGACAAGCTTTAATGGCACTGGCGTGGTGCTTGATACTGGCTTGAGTGCTAGCTTGCAAGGCGTCAATCATTGCTATCGAGATGTAAGTTATCACCCCAGTGTTGGCTTGATTGCCGTGGGTGGAATCAACAATACGGCTACGACTAAAAGCCTTTATATTAGTGCCGTTAATGCAACAACAGGGGCCTCAATAGCGCCTTCTATGCTGTTAGCAGCCTCAGATAATAGTTACCTCAATGCAACGGCTATCACCCGCGGCGGCAAGATTGTCTCCGTAGGTTATATGAATAACCCGAAAGAATCGGTGATTGTGGTTCAACGGGGGGCTGTTCTTCCTGTAGCGAATAATGCGATTACATTAAATTTCACCGACACCAGCGATGTGGCCTTATCAAGCCAGCAATCGGCGACAAGTAGTGTTGCAATTACACCATCCGCGACAGTAACAGCCCGTGCTTATGGGGGAGCTATAGAAGTCAATCATGTTGCTAAGAGCGGCTTCTTCGCATTGGCAGATGGCGATAATGTAATGCTAGAGCATACATCGGCATCAACCGAGAACACCAAAACTAGCACCGATATTGTGGTAAAAAACGGCACAGTTTTTCACCGAAATAACCAAATGTGGAGTGTTGCTGATACGTTTGCAACGTTTAGTTCAACCACTCTGACAGTCGATACGACACCGAATGCATTTGTCATTTCCCCACGCACTAACACTCAAATCAACAGCGTCAGCACGAGCTCAACCACGATTACCGGTATCACAGTTGCAACGCCTATCAGTATTAGTAGTGGTGGCGAATACAGCATTAATGGCGCCGGTTTCACCTCTACCGCGGGCACGGTCGAAAATAACGATACTGTTACAGTTCGCCATACCAACTCAGGGCTTCCCGCGACAGCGGTAACAAGCACCTTAACGATTGGTGGAGTGAGTGCTGATTTCTCATCAACCACAGAGAATGCCGACACCTACCCTAACAC
>CACSIO010000041.1 GCA_902705865.1 BD1-7 clade bacterium | reverse complement strand
TTCAATATCTGATAATGGTTCCGCATCGAATCACTATATCGATGGTCTTGGTATTTTCTCCCGCGGAATATTAACACTGGATAATGTCGAACTAAGAAATAACAACCTTGGATCAGGTAGCAATGGACAAGCACTGAATGTAAAAACAGCGACCATTCTCAATAGCGTTATCAGCGAAAATCTTAGTACGTATTCATATGGCAAAGGCATCATTTATGCCGTTGGTGCGGGCAATTTGGTTGTACGCAATTCTACGATCACGGGTAATGATCAATTAGGTCTCTATCTTGATTGCTGCAATCAAACAGTCCAGATTTATGATTCTACAATATCCAATAACGGTAAGGGTGGGATTTATATACAAAAAGGAGATCTTCTCATTAGTGGTAGCACTATTTCAGGCAATTCCTCTGCTGGAGGAATTGAATTAGTGGATTCGAATCTAACGCTTATTAATAGTACAATATCGGGAAATGAATCAATTTCTAACGTTGGGGCTGGCGGAATTAAATTTTCGAATAACCTTCGGTTTGAACCCATTGAATTAATTATTTCTAATACAACCATCGCAAATAATACAGGAGTCGATGGCGGTGGTCTCCGCATCCAAAGCGATAACTCCATGCTGGCGCTGACAACAGTCAATGTTACCAACAGCATTATTGCTGGCAATGCTGGTGGTGATTGTGATCTTGTCGATAATTCCATTAGTATAGAGTTCGACCTTAATAATACCCTAATCGAAGACGGCAGTTGCGACGCTACACTAACCGGCGCCCCTCAGCTTGGTGCATTAGCCGATAACGGTGGTTCAACTCTTACAATGCTTCCTGCAAATTCTAGCCCTGTCGTCGATGCGGGTGATAACACGGGTTGCGGTACAGGTTTAGGTATAGAGATTGATCAGCGAGGAGAGCTTCGAGCTGATGGCGCCTGTGATCTCGGTGCTGTCGAGATACAATACAATGCCCCTCCGCCTCCACCACCAGAGCCAGAGGTACAGATAGGAGCGATTAAAGGGGTATTTTTGATGCTGCTTGCGGGGTTGTATGGTTTCCGCAGAACGTTTAACAGAGCATAGATGGAGATCTATAAGCGAAACTACGGATGCGCTTTCTCTTAAGTGTGTTCGTCGGTTCGATTTCATTGATTTGCTTCAACACTGAGGTATAAGTGTTGAGACCGCTACCTATCAAGCGGGGAAGTTAATCCTCGCGAGGGTAGGGGCGATGTGCCTACCATTTACTGCGTTGCTTTCAACAAATCGATGGGAGTGTTAGCTAAAGCGGATCGGTAGATACTCTGTATACCGACCAGTGTTAAAAAATTGTGAGCCTTGTTCTGCGAACGCAAGTATTCATAGCCCCTAGTAGTCATCGTTTTTTTACATCATTATTTTCTAGCTGTATTAAAACACGCCAATTTTCACTGAACCCTTCCTCCTGGGGAAATCATGGCACCTTGACTGTTACTTGAGAGGTTGATTTGCCCTACAGACCTTTGAATTTACGAAAATTCGACAAGTGATCAAAACCTTAACGTTTAGCTGTCCTGAGCGAGAAAATATCCACGCTTTATAAAAGTGTTCGGAGACAATATCGAATTCCATATGGAATCCAGTACGATCCATATGGATGCCGGCACGGAAACGCTATTGCGAAAACAATGCTGATTAGCGATAGACCATTGGACGATATCAAAGCTTGATGACTGTAGACTATGATAAAGACGAAAGCTCTAGTCGTTTATTTATGATGAGGGCAGGTATATCCCCCAGCACTTACCGAAAAGTCCAATTCTAACATATCTCGCCAAATATTCAGGCGGCACTCGCCAATTCTCCGGGGGGCGTAGCCCTGTCATGAACTTTTAGGCAGTATTGCTTTCTATCACTTTTTTGCGTGTTTTAAGAATTTTCTTTCGATAATAAAATTTGAGAATTTGTCTTTTCATAGGCAATTGTTCTTCGGTTACGCGAACCAGTGTAAAAAAATGAAGGTTTAAGGTATTTATTATGTCAAGAATACAATATAAAAAGGTAGAATTTAAAAAAGCTTTATTAGCCATATCCATCAGTCAGGCATTGATGATGCATACTGGCGCATTGCAGGCAGCGACTATCACGGTTGATACTGCTGATGACGACACAATAGTTAATGGTAATTGTACTTTGCGTGAGGCTATTTCAGCAGCTACTGCCAACGGTAGTGTTGATGCCTGTGTCGGCGGTNATGATGTCAACGATACGATTGTATTTGATCAAACGCTGGAAGATTCCACGATAACCCTTGCAGGTACTGAGTTAACCGTAACCAGTGGTCTTACCATTGATGGTGATACCAATGCAGATGATGCACCAAACATTACGGTTGATGCTAATGGTGA
>CACSIO010000040.1 GCA_902705865.1 BD1-7 clade bacterium | reverse complement strand
TGGTCTCCAGTTGGTATGGCAGCATATTTACACGAACATATACCTGCTAAATCCCATTTAGAGCTGATGGAGGGGTTGTCACACTACTCATGTTTATATGCAGCAGCTCCTAAGATCTGTGCTCGAATTGCAGAGGCATAACAAGTGCATCAACTTCGCTCCGGCCACGTTGTGGCCTACGCCGGACAGCCGCCGCTGCGCGTCGTCTGCCGGTTATGCATGGCGTTATGCCTCTTTTTCATCTTGTATCAAACGTGCTTCCACTTTCGCTACCCAGCCATTACGCATAGTGGCTTGGTGAGTTGCGAACCCGTGCGTATTTGGGCTTCCCGCCAGTCTGTTTCTCGTTGCCAACATTTAGTCACTTGCGGTGCTTTTTGGCAGCACTATCCCCGTTGTGCAGTTTCAAATAGTGTTGTGGTTGTCCGGTAGAACTGGGCGGTGAGCTAAGGTGATTCGATTCAGTGTAATCTGGCGCAACGGTGTGTCCGTTTGCAATTATGGTATGCTACCGTTCAACTTTTTAAGTAGCAGGGCGGTCTAGTTAGGTGCAGTTTATAGGTTTGGTTTCCGCTACCGCGAGCCAGCATAACAAGTGCATCAACTTCGCTCCAGCCACGTTGTGGCCTACGCCGGACAGCCGCCGCTGTGCGTCGTCTGCCGGTTATGCATGGCGTTAAGTGCCGTGTTCAGCCATAGTTTCAGCGTCTTTTCAGTACTAATTTTGCTCTTGTAGTTTGGCTGCATTTAAATGGATTTTGGCTCCAAAGTATCAACACTGTTCATTTTTAAGCCTAGGCACTGTTTCAAAATCAACTTGTTGTCATCAAGCCAGTCCTTCTAAACTTGGGCACAACCTTGGGCATCGTAAATTTACAAGCAGGGCAGTACAGTGCACATTTTTTCGCCAGTCATCTGCGTGTGCTAACTACCATCGCCCCAAAGGTTTGCTGGGTAACGTGGCCATTTTCAAACGCAAGTGTTAGCATATTTTCTATGGTAAATTTAGTCGCACTTAACAAGGCAAAGCAATCTGACCTCCGGCCACTGTCACCTTTTTTGCATAAACCCGCAAAAAATGCGCCAGTAGCCTCCGGCAGTTGTTTGCGGCGTTAGAACTATTCGAGAACAAATTAGGAGTAACAAGTTTGATTTTGGGATTACAGGCTGGAAGAGCAATTGCAGCATTACTTGTGGTTTTACATCATGCAACTCTGGACGCCACTAATTTTTATGGTGAAAATCTCGCATTTGATGGTTTTTGGGGGTTTGGAAACATTGGTGTCGACTTCTTTTTCGTGCTGAGTGGATTTATCATTGCATGGATACATTCCGAAGATCCCAAGGGTATCGCTAATTACCGTCAATATTCTCTAAAGANGATTACACGAATTTATCCCCCTTTTATTCCTATTTCATTGGGTATGCTGGTACTGTATTCAGCCTTTCCAAATGTAAGTGAGTTAGATCGAAATATAAGTATACTGTCAAGCTTGTTTCTCGTTCCAACAGAAGGAAAGGCGGCTTTAAGTGTGGCTTGGACATTGATGCACGAGATGCTGTTCTACATAGTTTTTTCTCTCATATACATTGTTGGTCGAAAGATTCTTTTCGGTCTCTTGGCGTTTTGGGCGATATCGATATGTGTCTCTGGATTTTATGGCGGCGAGAAGCATTACCTCATCAACTTTGTATTAAACCCTCATAACCTACAGTTCCTTATGGGAGTATTTGTAGCAACTTTATACGCAAGGAGTAAACCAAATGATTTACATTTATATGTAGGTATGCTGATGATTGTCTTGTATGTGATTTTCTATCAATATAAGACATTTGCTCTGAGTAAGCTGCTAATAGCCTCTTATCTAGGATTAGGATTCTCTTTGATCGTTTACGGGTTGTGTGCCATGGAGCCGAAGATTAGGTATCCGAAAGCGCTGCTTTTTTTAGGCGCTGCATCGTACTCTATTTATCTAGTCCACAATCCAATAATATCTGTGCTAAATAGGGTGGTTCCAAAGTTCCCAATTTTTCAATCTTTTTATGCTGAAGGCATTTGGGTAATAATTTCTTTAGGTTCAATATTGGCAGGGTGTGCCTATTATCTAATATGGGAAAAGCCATTGATAAAAAAGCTCGGTAAGTTAAGTTTCTAACAACACGCCCTGAGGTAGACCGCTAGCGGTAAATTTACATTTTCAGGGCGTATTCTATGATCGGAGAGCCGCGTAGTTTCAGGGTTTCCAGATATCTCGATTCATCGTCTGGCTTGCGTGTTTGCCAGCACTTAAATGCAATCCTGATCCACTTAAATGCGAGTGATCTGATCGCCGTATTGTGCGGTTTCCCCTTGCTAATTTGCATCTTGTAATAGGCCTTGGCCCAGAATGAATAGCGTACGGATTGACCAGCCCATTCAACAAATGTCTGTCT
>CACSIO010000039.1 GCA_902705865.1 BD1-7 clade bacterium | reverse complement strand
ATTCCAAGTCTTTTACCCAAGTATTACTCGAAGCCGGTATCTCTTATAAGCCGGCTTTCTTGTTTATTCAGGCTGTGAAATCCGGCGTATCCAAGCGTTCTGAATTGGTTTGGTTCATGTGTCGTCAAGCATAATTTCCTGCGTGAGTTTCCTCTCGTGTAAGGTTCTGCTCTCGGTCAGTCTTGGGCGGGTAGCTGGGTATTCTCTTTCAGTTCATTTCGTCGCGTTTAGTTGGCACGTCAGTTGTGTTAGTCTGCCGTTCAAACATTAATTCGTGTCAGAAAGCTTTCTGATGTGCAGGGCGCACAGAGTAGCAGGGCGGCACAGAACAAGCGCAGGCACGCTCAGCCACTACGTGGCTTGGACCTCCGCCGCGTTGCGGCTCCGGCCCGTGCTGCGGGCGTTCTGTGCATCTCACGATGTAGTTCATTCCAAGCAATTTACCCAAAGATTACTCCAAGCCCGTCGGTGATTTAGTGCCGGCTTTATCGTTCGTTCAGGCTGGGAATTCTGGCTAATCCCATATTCCGAATCCACTCTGTGCGTGTGCTGGCAAGCACAATTCCGCTTGGCTTTATCCTGTGTTTTTGGGTTGGGCTCTCGGTCAGACGTGGGCGAGTAGTGGGGCATCTTCTTTCAGTTCGTTTCGTCACGTTTAGTTGGCAAGTTAGTTGTGTTAGTCTGCCGTTTAAGCATTAATTCGTGTTACTGAGCTTTCTGATTTGCAGGGCGCACAGAGTAGCGGGGCGGCACAGAACAAGCGCAGGCACGCTCATAAATGCTGCGCATTTATTGGACCTCCGCCGCGTTGCGGCTCCGGCCCGTGCTGCGGGCGTTAAATCCAAGGGAAAATAATGAAAAAATCACTCTTAATATCAACAATCTTATTTATTCTCTCACAGAGTACTTTCGCAAGAGAGCCGTTGGCAACAGATGAAACTAAGATGCAAAGAGTCACCGATGCAGCTTCCTTTGATCTAAACTGCGCACCTGATCAACTGAGTATCAATGCTGTCAATCCAACAATGTATATTGCGGAGGGGTGCGGCCATAAAACGAGATATAATTTGGAATTATGTGCGAGTTTAAATTGGGCTTCAACATGTACTGCGCTTCAGAACGGTCCAATACACAAAATTTAACAAGGCCAAGCACGATCGCAAATACTTTGTATTTGCTGGACCTCCGCCGCTTTGCGGCTCCGGCCCGTGTTGGCGACGTTATGTGATTTTCTTGGTGGTTTCTTCAGTCCACGTTCTACACGCCAAGATGACTCAAAGTTCAGTCAATTAGCTTACAAACATCGCAATATTACGATGAGGCTTGCGAGACAAATTTTCGTGTCGTTGGGTTTGGCTGGTTATCGCTCTTGATTGATCACGCTTCCAATTAGTGGCCCTGTTCTTTTTTTTTGCCATTGGTTCTCAGCACATTCATCAATCTAATTTGCTGTGTTAGGCTACCGTACAAATTAATTTCGTGGTTGTTGGTTTTTTTGATCTGCGAGACGTTTTAGAGATGCAGGGCGGCCACATAACAAGGCAATCAACTTCGCTACGGCCACGTTGTGGCCTTCGCCGGACAGTCGCTGCTGCGCGTCGCCTGCCGGTTATTGCAGGCGTTAAATTCACAAAAGCCTAAGAGGAGATGTACATGGCTGCAGGAAACATCAAAGTAACATCTAAACACTGCAAAAAATGCAACGAAAGAACAAAATTTGAAAGAAATTCTCTCGTTTGGGGAGCAGGAGACCTTATTATGGTACTTCTAACAGCAGGTTTATATTTGCCATTTCGTTTTTTAATTCACGCGCTTACAAATCCATGGCGTTGTACAAAGTGCGGTTCAAGGTAAATTTAACAAGCACATGCATAGGACCGCAGCTACGCTGCGGCCTATGATGTGGGCGTTATACGTATGAAGGAGTTCAGAGATCGTGCTAGAAGCTAGTCACATAGCAGCTGGAGTTAAAAAAGCACTTGAGGCAAAGCCTGATAGAGCTGAAAGGTTTGTGATCAAGAACGATCTCGAACTAGATTTCCTTGTATTCAAAGACAGGCCTTACGAAGGTGTAAGCTCTATTATTACAAATGGAGTGTCCGATATTTGCAGTGAAATGCCTGTCGAATTTATCGTAACATACGATCCTAATACTCTAAGTAAAGAAACAGATCTTCTAGCATTTTTGGTAACATATATAAAATTACACTATTTAAAAAATACTCGTGATATCAAACCAGGGCATTGTTTTTCATCTGCCAATAAAATTATTAAAGGGTTAGATTTTAATGGTATCTATACATCCGAACCTTGTTATTTTCCCGAAGGATGTTTTAAAGAGTTAAATGCAGTTACCTTTCTTTGGCTTATTCCTATTTTCTGTAGCGAATATGAATTCATATTAAATTATGGGCATGAGTCATTCGAGAGTTTTCTCGAACATGAAGATCCAGATCTGTCAATATTCAACCGATCACAATTAGAGTTTAAATCTTAGTGATGGATCAGAAAATTGAAACGCTTAGTATCAAGTTTGAAGTGCGACAGTAGCCATTAAATTCCAAAGTACATTTCCTCGGGTGTTTTATAGTTGAATCGTTTTCTCGGCCTACGGTTTAACTTGTCTGCTATTCGATCACATTGTTGCTGAGTAACTTTCGCCATGCTTTCTGTTTTGGGAAGGTATTGGCGAATCAGTCCATTTACATTTTCATTGCTTCCTCTTTCCCAGGAG
>CACSIO010000038.1 GCA_902705865.1 BD1-7 clade bacterium | reverse complement strand
GGCGTTCTGTGCGTTTTACGCTGGTGTTCATTCCAAGTCTTTAACCTAAGCGTTACTCAAAACCAGTCGGTGATTTAGCGGCGCATTTCTTGTTTGTTCAGGTTTCGAAATTAGGCNTATCCAAGCGTTCTTAGCTGGTTTGGTTCATGTGTCGGCAAGCTCAATTTCTTGCGTGGGTTTCCACTGGATTTGGGTTTGTTACTCGGTCAGTCTTGGGCGGGTAGCGGGGCAGTTCCTTTCAGAGTCTTTCGTCGCGTTTCGCTGGCTATTCAGTTGTGTTAGTCTGCCGTTCAAACATTAATTCGTGCCAGCGAGCTTTCTGATTTGCAGGGCGCACAGAGTAGCAAGGCGGCACAGAACAAGACCAGGCACGCTCATAAATGCTACGCATTTATTGGACCTCCGCCGCTTTGCGGCTCCGGCTCGTGCTGGTAGGCGTTATGTTTAGTGAGAGAGTATGAAAGAGAAATTTGGATTTCTACAAGGAGTTTTTTTCGGAGTGCTCTTTGTTTCTCCTATTGTGATATATGCGAGTCAATTTGGGCTCGGAGTTTGGCGGGACCATAGCAAATGGGCTGAAATGGGATCTGCATTATCAGGCATATATTCTCCATTGATTGCGCTGCTCGCATTTTTCATATTAATAAAACAAGTTAGATCCCAAGCTGATATGAACAAGTATCAGTATGATCAGTCTTTTGTTAGCGAGGCTCGAAAGGATATTGATTTTTATGTTGGTAGAATTGATGCTCACATCGACGATGTGGTTAGTAATGAAAGATCGGCCAGAGAGGTTCTAAAATACTTTTCGGCTCTGAACGAAAGTGAATTAAGGACAGAGCAGTGTAGAGAGTACGCTGATAGATTTATCTCCGACAATAGAAAGGTATATAACCTTTGGGTTGCGATATATCCAATACTGGAAGGTTTGCATGTAAACAAAGAATTTCCATATGAGCATGCCTACTCGAGTGCACTTATAAAAATATCTAGTGTTCTTTCTTTCCAGACATGCATAGGTCTAGAAAAGGTATATTATTCTTCAAATAGTAAAGTAGAAAAACACTACTTGATATTTTGGAAGGGCTAAAACATAACAAGACCAGGCACGATCATAAATGCTACGCATTTATTGGACCTCCGCTGCTTCGCAGCTCCGGCCCGTGCTGGTAGGCGTTATGTGCGTTCACGCCGTATTCTTCATTCCACGCTCTACACGCCAAGACTACTCATTGAGCAGTAAATGAGCTTTTCACTATCGCAAAGTTACCCGATAGAAGCGGTGAGGCAAGCGTTCTTGTCGTCGAGTTTATCGGGTTACCGTTCTAGGTTTCCAGTGTTATAAGCTTTGGCGCGTTTCCTTTGTTGCAATGTGGTTGCTCGGCAGAGCTGGGCGGCATAATTCTGAGCAAACCTTTCAAAGTCTTTCGGCGCATTCATCAATCTAACTGGCTATGTTAGGCTACCGTGCAAATTAATTGCGTTGCAGTTGGTCTTTTGGTTTGGTGAGCGTTATAGAGGATCAAGGTGCTCACATAACAAGGCCAGGTTGCATCGCTGTAGCAAGCTACAGCTGGACCTCCGCTGCTGCGCAGCTCCGGCCGCAACTGGCGGCGNTCTGTGCGTTTCACGCTGTAGTTCATTCCAAGTCTTTTACCAAATCATTACTCAGCGCCGGTATGTCTTCTAAGCCGGCTTTCTTGTTTATTCAGGTTGCCAAATTCGGCGTGTCCAAGGGTTCTGAATTGGTTTGGTTCATGTGTCGGCAGGCATAATTTACTGCGTGGGTTTCTTCAGCTTTTGGGTTCGGCTCCCGGTCAGTCTTGGGCGGTTTGTAGGGTATTTTCTTTCAGTTCATTTCGTCGCATTCTGTTGGCAAGTTAGTTGTGTTAGTCTGCCGTTCAAACATTAATTCGTGTCAGAGGGCTTTCTGATGTGCACGGCGCACAGAGTAGCAGGGCGGCACAGAACAAGTGCAGGCACGATCGCAAATACTGCGTATTTGCTGGACCTCCGCCGCTTTGCGGCTCCGGCCCGTGCTGCAGGCGTTAAGCATTACGGAGAGTGTCCCGTGTGGGGAGAGCTTCACGAAGAAAAAGAGATAATTGTTACATTGCCGGAGGTTATTGAGGCAGGTAAAGGAAATCGTTTGTTTCTAGAGCTTGGAGCAACGCTCCATTATGATGTGTATGATTTTTCCGCTGACAGTGCAGAAAACTGGCAATCGGAATCATTGCTTCACGTAACTCTAATGTTTAATGGCTCAGAGGTAGATGCTCAAGAAGACTTTAATGTTATAACCCTAGCTTATCCTTTTGCGCTTCGTCCCAGCTCGAATCAGCAAGATGTTTTAAATCTCATTAATAAAATTATTGCCAAGTTCAATGCTGTTGCAACTTACCAAGGTCAAGATTTTTCTGTTGCCACTGCTCAAAGTGATTGGGACTTATGCAATGATTTTCTACTGAAAGAGTGGGGCGAAGAGCCTGGTAGCAAATCGCTAAGAATCATGATCGAGGAAAACTATGCTTAACAAGGCCAAGCACGATCATAAATGCTACGCATTTATTGGACCTCCGCCGCTTTGCGGCTCCGGCCCGTGTTGGCAACGTTATGCCTCTTTTTCATCTTGTATCAAACGTGCTTCCACTTTCGCTACCCAGCCATTACGCATAGTGGCGTGGTGAGTTACGAACCCGTGCGTATTTTGGTTTCCCGGCCAGTCTGTTTCTCGTCGCCAGCATCTATTCACTTGCAGTGCTTTCTGGCGGCAATTTTCCCGTCGTGCAGTTTCAAACAGTGTTGTGGTCGCCCGGTAGAGCTGGGCGGTGAGGTAAGGTGTTTTGATTGAGTGTCATCTGGCGCAACGGTGTATCCGTTTGCAATTATGGTATGCTACCGTTCAAATTTTTTAAGTAGCAGGGCGGCTTTGTTAGGTGCAGTTTGTAGATTTTGTTTCAGCTACCGCGAGCCAGCATAACAAGTGCATCAACTTCGCTCCGGCCACGTTGTGGCCTACGCCGGACAGCCGCCGCTGCGCGTCGTCTGCCGGTTATGCATGGCGTTATAACCTTGAAGTGTATGAAAACTAAGATAGTTACAGCATCTATTGTCACGATATGCCTTCTTTCACTTGCAATTTATGCGTATTTTTATGAGGGTAAGTTTGCTGTTGAGTTCGGAGGGGAAGATGCTCGGAGTCAATTTGTGAAAATG
>CACSIO010000037.1 GCA_902705865.1 BD1-7 clade bacterium | reverse complement strand
GCATTTATGAGCGTGCCTGCGCTTGTTCTGTGCCGCCCTGCTACTCTGTGCGCCCTGCACATCAGAAAGCTCGCTGACACGAATTAATGTTTGAACGGCAGACTAACACAACTGAATAGCCAGCGAAACGCGACGAAATGAACTGAAAGAAAATGCCCTACCACCCGCCCAAGACTGACCGGGAGCAGAACCTTACACGAGAAGAAACCTGCGTAGTAAATTATGCTTGCTGACACATGAGCCAAACTAATTCAGAACGCTTGGACACGCCGGATTTCACAACCTGAGAAAACACAAAAGCCAGTGCTAGATCGCTAACCGACATTGAGTAATGCTTGGGTAAAAGACTTGGAAAGAACACCAGCGTGAAACGCACAGAACGCTCGCAGCACGGGCCGGAGCCGCAACGCGGCGGAGGTCCAATAAATGCGCAGCATTTATGAGCGTGCCTGCGCTTGTTCTGTGCCGCCCCGCTACTCTGTGCGCTCTGCAAATCAGAAAGCTCAGTGACACGAATTAATGTTTGAACGGCAGACTAACACAACTGACTTGCCAACAAAATGCGGCGAAATGAACTGAAAGAAAATGCCCTGCTACCCGCCTAGGACTGACCGGGAGCCGAACTCAAAAAATGAGGAAACCTACGAGGGAAATTGGGCTTGCCGACACATGAACCAAACCAATTCAGAACGCTTGGACACACCCAATTTCGAAACCTGAACAAACACGAAACCCACTGCTAGATCACCGACTAGCTTTGAGTAGCACTTGGGTAAAAGACTTGGAAAGAACACCAGCGTGAAACGCACAGAACGCCTACCAGCACGGGCCGTAGCTGCGAAGCAGCGGAGGTCCAATAAATGCGCAGCATTTATGATCGTGCCTGGTCTTGTTATGCGCACCCACTTGCTTACTGCTTATTTATTGATGAATGTAACACAATAAATGGGAAAACTAACAACAAAAGCAAGGCAGCTTGAATGATATATAAAGCACCTGACTCTTGATAAGTGAACCCAGCTAAAACTTGCAGCCCCAAAATGCAGCTGACAATTGCACATAAGCCCAGACCAATAAAACCCTGGCCAGACTTGGAGAACAAACCGATTAAAAACGCGAATACGAGGCAGAAAAAACTAATGGGAATTGAAATAAAAAAAGCTAGACCGCCCATATCTGATGCATGAGCCAATGCTGGAATAATTGAAAGTATGATTACTGAAATATTCTTCATATTCATTTGCGCATAACGCTCGCAGCACGGGCCGGAGCCGCAACGCGGCGGAGGTCCAATAAATGCGCAGCATTTATGAGCGTGCCTGCGCTTGTTCTGTGCCGCCCTGCTACTCTGTGCGCCATGCAAATCAGAAAGCTCACTGACACGAATTAGTGTTTGAACGGCAGACTAACACAACTGACTTGCCAACAAAACGCGACGAAATAAACTGAAAGAAATTTCCCTACCACCCGCCCAAGACTGACCGGGAGCCGAACCCAAAAGCTGAAGAAACCCACGCAGTAAATTATGCTTGCCGACACATGAACCAAACCAATTAAGAACGCTTGGATACTCTGAATTTCACAACCTGAACAAACAAGAAATCCGGTGCAAAGTCATAACCAGCTTTGAGTAACGCTTGGGTAAAAAACTTGGAATGAACACCAGCGTGAAACGCACAGAACGCCGCGATAATCGGCTGGCGCTGCATAGCAGCGACAGTCCGGTGGAGGGCTTTAGCCCGGAACGAAATTCATCGCCTTGTTATTAGCTTAGCGAGACAACGCTTCCCATTTACTAACTCGCTCTCGAATCTCATCCATAGCAAGGTTTGTTGCCTCGATAATACTCGATTGATTTTCTTCAGCTTTCTTCCAGTAGTCAGAGTCCCTTCCACCATCATAGGGATCTCTATATTCGTACTCTACAGATTCAGACCGGGCCAACTCATCAATTTTCAGCACTGCCTGATATATGCTATCTGGATAAAATGGGCGCTTCTTTTCACGGATAAAAAACAAATCTCTACGTGCTTTGTCGAACTCGACTAACTTCTCAATTTTGATTTCATCTTTGGACTTACTTTTATCAACAAATTCGAATACCGGACGAAGATTCAATGCTGCATTTCTTAAGTCAACTAAGGAGTCCGCGAGCATCTCTAACACTTCAAATTCTTTCTCATAACGAAACCCGTGAGTATTGATTTGGGAAGATAATTCGGCCTTTGTTGCTTCTAGCTTGTGGGCATAATCCAGCTTAACTCCTTCAATACTATTGGTTATTTCACCAATATCCTCTTTTGTAGCCAAATTTTTCGCCTTTTCAGAAGAATACGATAGCAAATACTTTCTAAATAGAAATATGCAAGCGATCCCAACAAGAATGAGGCCTTCCAATACAACAATGACGATATCCATATTCTCTCTCATACTTTGCTAATAACGTTGCCAACACGGGCCGCAGCGCAGCGGAGGTCCCTGTGCTTGGCCTTGTTCTGTGCCGCCTTGCTACTCTGTGCGCCTTGCACATCAGAAAGCTCAGTAACACGAATTAATGTTTGAACGGCAGACTAACACAACTGACTTGCCAACAAAACGCGACGAAATGAACTGAAAGATAATACCACGCTACCCGCCCAAGACTGACCGAAAGCAGAACCTTACACGAGAGGAAAAGCACGCATTAAATTATACTTGCCGACATATGAACCAAACTAATTTGGAACGCTTGGACACGCCGGATTTCACAACCTGAATAAACAAGAAAGCCGGCTTATAAGACATACCGGCTTTGAGTAATGATCGGGCAAAAGACTTGGAATGAACACCAGCGTGAAACGCACAGAACGCCGCAATATGCGGCGAGCGCAGCGAGTCCGGTGGAGGCTGAAAGCCGGAACGAACATCATTGCCTTGTTAAACGTAGACAACTTTCGTTTTAGCAATCTTATCGTGCAGACACTCTCTCTTTTTACCGAATATCGATAGGCTATCTCCGATAGAAATGATACCGCCAATGACTGGTATATAGCCTACTCCCCACTGAAACAAAATGCGTTTAAATATAAGATTTTTTAGGGAAGTAGCAGACCCATCTTGATTTACGATTTTTATATATAGCGCCTTTTTACCTATCGTCTGCCCATGATTCCTTAAAAGCTTAAAGTTCATCGCAAAGTACGCAAGAAAACCTACTAAAGCAGTGGCAGCCTCAAATC
>CACSIO010000036.1 GCA_902705865.1 BD1-7 clade bacterium | reverse complement strand
TGCTGTTGTTGGATCAACTCAAACCTTTGAGTGAGTCCTGCATCAAGAGAGCGGAAGCCTTTTTTAAGATGGCATTATCACCCTCAAGCCGTTCAATTTTACGTTCCAACTCGCGGATTCTTAGCTGATCAGGTGTGAGTGGTGTGGCGCTGGAAAACTGGCCATTTCGCTCTTGCTTTAATTGTCGGGCCCATTTGTCGACGGTCGATTTACCCAACCCAAAGCTTTCAGCTATTTCTTTAACGCTTCTGTTTTTATCAACAACTTCCTGCGCTACTTCAAGACGAAATTCAGGTGAATAGGTGGGTCTTGTTCTCTTTGTCATCTTTGCTGCCTGTTTAGTTGCGGTGAGTTTATCACCTCTAATCAGGTGGCCAAATTTAGTGTGCCACTACACTTCGAATGCAGTAAAATAGCCTCGCTACTCAAGGGGTAAATCAATGAAGCTACATACCACTATGCCAATCCTGCTTGGCACGTTGGCCTTATCGGCCTGCATCGACACAGACCTACCGACCAATGATCCGCAACCCATGCAGGCCAATGTCGGATTTAATCTGCTCACAGGCGCAGACATCACGCTGGCCAGATTCAACAACGGTCAATTCGACACGCTCGAAACAACCCGCTCTACTGACAGCGGTAATTATGCGGCACAAGGTACGTTTTCATTCGATGTGACGTCACTGGATGACAACACATGGTACTTGTTAAGCGCGACCGGCGGTCAAGAAAAAGACGTTGATCTCGACGGTATATTGGATACTTCAAGCACTGAAAACCAGGGAACATTGCACACGCTAAGCAAAGGCGCTTGGCTTAAGGCACAGTGCGGCGCGCATATCTCCCTGGCCACAGAGCTCGCCTACCAGGCGGTAAAAAGTGCCCTCTCGACGTCCATTGATAACGACACACTCACAGGCGAACTGGACGACCAAGCCATCAAGCTACTGGGCGATAGCAGTATGACAGCGGCGGATTTATTGGCATTTGATCCAAAATCCGATTATCTGACGTTAGATCCAACCGTGCGCCAGCGATTTGAATCAGCACAGCAATTCATCCTAAACGGCAGCAGCGCGAATTTGGCGTTTCTGCCAACACTCGGATATCAAACAATCGGCACCGACGACGAATACGAATCCGTTATGTCAGCGGACGGTTCCGAGATCTACACCATTGAAGGCAAGAACATCATCATCACCCATTTAGACACACTGGCCCGTGAAACCATCTCGGGTGACTCAGTGACAGGCAGTGACTCAGAATACCTAACGTACAACCCCACCGACAATAAGCTATATACCTCGAACAGATTCGGCGGCTTAAACAGTTACGACATCACCAGCCGTAGCTACGATGGCATTATCCTCGAGGCCTACACGGCAAACGACAGCGTCTACTGTGCTCAAACCAGTACGTTGTTTGTGGCCAGTGACGACAACCTTTACGCTTGGAACACAACCGACTCAACGTTACAAACCTACGCCCTTGCCGGTGATAGCGATGCGATTGATAGCAACGCTGATTGCTCCGAGTTATATCTGATGCAAAACGATACGGTCGTTGTCTTTGCCACAGGTACTTCAACCATTGCGAACACATATGCCTTGTCTGAAGAGGCGCTAAAAGCCATCAGCAGTGCAGACAACAGTGAACTCTATTTAGCAACCGGCGATGGTTTTACCGTTATCAATCGTACCGATGGCTCAACCAGCGTCTATGCCTCACCTGACGAGATGGATGTGTACGATATTACCCCCAGCAAACACGCCGATCAGTATTACGCGATCTCCGAACAACATGTCTTTTTGTTTGATGTCACAACGAAGACTTATACATCTGATACGCCTGTTATCAATAACCCCAATGAAGAGTACTCATATAACGGATTATATATTGCTGACAAAGACCAGCTGATATTGAGCTACCCAACGCGCATTGCCAATATCTACAGTGGGCGCGATATCACCGTGAAATCAATCGATGTTGCGGAGGGGAGTATTGAAAACCTGCTGGTCAATCACGATCAGACCCATCTGTATTTCAAATCCAATAAAAACGAATTATTCGAATATTCTCTGGCTAACGAAACTATTCGTCAAACAACCATCGCTAGCCGCTATTACAACTTTGTTGAAGACATCGACAACAACCAATTGATCGCACCATCTAAAACAGACGGCGTCGATTTCATCGATACCGACACCTTAGCCGTCAACAACAATGCAACGGATGAGCTGGCAGGTGAATCACGATCGATTGAAATCGCCGCCAACCAAGGGCTTTTCTTTCTCGGTAAAAATGATACCGATAGCATCGATATTTTTGATACTGCCACACAAACCTTCATTGAACGTATCAACGATACCTGTGATCACACTTGGGGGGTAAAGTTAGAGTACGCAGAAGCACTCAATACGCTCTTCTATAGCTGTAACAGCTATCAACGTGTGCACGCTTACCATGTTGTGAACAAAACGAACGAAGAGTACGACCTGCTTCACACCGGCTCTGCACTCACTTATAACGCTGAAGAAAACCGTTTGTATATTGGTGGCTATCAGGAATTCACGGTGATTGATCTGGATACAAACACCTATATCACCCAGCAGAGATCCCGCACGATCTTTACCGTTACGCCATTCGACGGCACCGACTGGGTGTTAACGGGCGGTAACAACGGCATCTTCGCGAATAATCTCGTTACACAAGCCTCCGTTCAGCTCTATGTTGATTTTGCCAACAAGTTTGAAATCGTGGGTGACGACCTTTACTTGGGCGGCTCCGGAAACGGAGTAGTGCAACTGGATTTGTCAGACCTTCGCTAACCGGCCATAAGACGCAGATCGACGATTCCAATGAAAAGGCGATAATCGATCTGCGCTTGTTTTCCGCCTCCCCTCTTCAGTCTCCACTTGTCTTTAGTCTTCCTCAGACGATGATTATGGCCGCCCGCCTGATAAATCGTAATGAGCACATAAATCGGAGTGGCTAACAATGATCCGCCCCATCAATAGTAGACACTTCGTTAAGCAAGTAAAATTGCTAACCGAGGTGAAACATGACTAAAAAAACCAACCCCGTAAACGTCATAACGATGAATTCAAAGCAGAAGCTTTATTGCTGGCTGAAAAAATCGGCGTAACCAAGGCTACAACCAGCTTGGATTGCATGGTTCGCAGATCTATCAGTGGCGCTTGAAACGCAGCGCTACCAGCCCTCGTCGACAAGCCCAGCAACAACGAAATAGAGCAATCAGTAAGGCCATTGACGATTCCAAAAGCCGTGATGGTGCACGTCGTATTCAAGCCGAGCTGATCGACCGGGGGATGTGTCACGACATAAAAACCATCTCAGACAGTATGAGGCGACAAAGGCTAACTCCCAAAGCAGCAAAGAAATTTAAGGTCACCACAGACAGTAACCATAAATTACTGGTAGCCCCTAACCTGCTGGATAGGGACTTCAATGCTGATGCCCCGAATCAAAAGTGGGCGG
>CACSIO010000035.1 GCA_902705865.1 BD1-7 clade bacterium | reverse complement strand
CACATAAACCAAACCAATTCAGAACCCTTGGGTACGCCCAATTTCAAAACCTGAACAAACACGAACCTCACTGCTAAATCACTGACTGGCTTTGAGTAGTGCTTGGGTAAAAGACTTGGAATGAACAACAGCGTGAAACGCACAGAACGCCATGCATAACCGGCAGACGACGCGCAGCGGCGGCTGTCCGGCGTAGGCCACAACGTGGCCGGAGCGAAGTTGATGCACTTGTTATGCTGGCTCGCGGTAGCGGAAACCAAATCTACAAACTGCACCTAACAAAGCCGCCCTGCTACTTAAAAAATTTGAACGGTAGCATACCATAATTGCAAACGGACACACCGTTGCGCCAGATTACATTGAATGAAAACACCCCAACTCACCGCCCTGCTCTACAGGGTAACCACAACACTATTTGAAACTGCACGACGGAAAATTGCTGCCAAGAAGCACTGCAGGTGATTAGAAGTTGGCGACGAGAAACAGGCTGGCGGGAAGCAAAAACACGCACGGGTTAGCAAATCACCAAACCACTTTGCGTGATAGCTGGGTAGCGAAAGTGGAAGCTCGTTTGATACAAGATGAAAAAGAGGCATAACGTCTCGATCATCGGCTGGCGCTGCAAAGCAGCGACAGTCCGGTGTAGCCCCGAAGGGGCGGAACGAAATGCATCGACTTGTTACATTTCTACCTTGGGCTGATACTTCGTCTCGTTTACCAATCGAATCAGCTCTTCTACATCTTTAGGTTCAAAGCTGAAGACACCATCGACAGAAAATACCTGAACAAGATGCTTACCACCTAAGAATGAGGACCATACTTTCGACTTATCAGCACCGAGCTTGATTGTTGTAGCCTTACCACGTGCTTCTGGGGTTTCAGCAAGCTTTTCTTTGAGTACGCCTTCGAATTCATCGATACTCTCCTGCCAGATATAAAGCTGATATAAGTATGCTGCTGAACCAGTCGAATTAACAACAGGGTTACTGCTTTGTAAAAGAAGTAATGCTCTTTCAGTATCGGGTCGCTTGACTAGGGCATTCACTTTAACTGTTTATATTAGCTGCCCTTTATCATCATAGGTATGCGTGTATAGCGCTGAATCCAGAACTTTTGGTGGCACAGAAGAACATGCGACGACAAATGCAGAAAACATCACTGCAACCAACAACTTTTTCATACTTTCTCCGAAGTAAATGAGTGATTTGAAATGTAACGCCTGCCAGCACGGGCCGGAGCCGCAACGCGGCGGAGGTCCAATAAATGCGCAGCATTTATGAGCGTGCCTGGCCTTGTTCTGTGCCGTCTTGCTACTCTGTGCGCCCTGAAAATCAGAAAGCTCGCTGACACGAATTAATGTTTGAACGGCAGACTAACACAACTGACTTGCCAACAAAACGCGGCGAAATGAACTGAAAGAAAATACCCCATTACCCGCACAAGGCTGACCGAGAACAGAACCTTACACGAGAGGAAACCCACGCAGTAAGTTATGCNTGNCGACACATGANCCAAACNAATTCAGAACGCTTGGANACGCCGGATTTCACAACCTGAATAAACAAGAAAGCCGGTGCNAAATCATAACCGGCTTTGAGTAANGCTTGGGTAAAANNCTTGGAANGAACACCAGCGTGAAACGCACAGAACGTTGCCAACACGGGCCGCAGCGCAGCGGAGGTCCCTGTGCTTGGCCTTGTTCTGTGCCGCCTTGCTACTCTGTGCGCCGTGCAAATCAGAATGCTCGCTGACACGAATTAATGTTTGAACGGCAGACTAACACAACTAACTTACCAACAAAATGCGCCAAAATAAACTGAAAGAAAACACCCCACTACCCGCACAAGACTGACCGAGAGCAGAACCTTACACGAGAAAAAACCCACTCAGTGAATAGTGTTTGCCGACACATGAACCGAACTAACTCAGGACGCTTGGATACGCCTAAATTCGAAACCTGAACAAACACGAAATCCGCTGCTAAATCATAACCGGCTTTGAGTAACGCTTGGGTAAAAGGCTTGGAATGAACTACAGCGTGAAACGCACAGAACGTTGGCAGCACGGGCCGTAGCCGCAACGCTGCGGAGGTCCAGTAAATGCGTAGCATTTACGATCGTGCCTGCCCTTGTTAGATGATGTCAATCATAGAACTGCGCAACGATGCCATCAACCAGATCATCATACGTGTGTATAGTTACATCTTGAAAATCAGCAGCAATCTTCCGCCACTCTGGACTACTAAAATCCCATCGACGCCCAATAATCAAGTGCCGCCTGGGCTTATACACATCGAACCCATACTCGGACTTGATATATTCTCGATTTTTTGGATCATCAAAGTACTCTCGGTAGACTCTAGTTTGTGATATGTAAGAGTTTACAGTCGAAGAAAATGTTTCTCGATTGGTTCTGCCGACCACACTAGAGCCTTTAAGGTTTGGTAGCTTAAACTCCACAATATCAGCATAACCGTCGGCTCCTACCACAAAGAAGTCCGGCTTTATTGCTGGTCTATCTTCGCTTTGCCAAGCACAGTTAAGCTCTGGAAACACCTCGGTAACAGAAAATCTCATTTTCAGTGCAAATATGAATTCTTCACTTGCCAGTAATTGGGTGATTTTGACCTCAGTATTTGAAAGATCTCCAATAAACTCAATGAATCTGTTTATCTTCTGTAATCGCTGGTACTTAAAGTCAGTTGGAAGTGGGTAGGTAGCATCCCTATCACTCTCGACTAACGTTCGATAGGGTTCAAGCCAAACCTGAAACGTATCTAGATCAGAGCCTGAATCATCAAAAATGCAAGGGATCAAATCAAGATGTTTAATATGTCTTGTTTTTAGACCACTTTCCTCAGAGGCATCAAAGAAGCGCGCATTAATCAGCCTAGTGAATTGATTTTCCGGTGCTATAACACCCGCGGAATTAAAGCTCAGAAACATATCTTGAGATGCATACCTCCAGCCAAGACTTTGCAATTTATCTGCACCGGCATTAGTTGGTAAAACCAAATCCTCCATCAAAGGAGACAAAGGAATTTTTAGCCTCCCATCGCTGTAATCAAACCCTACTATCTCATCGATCAAGTTACACTCACGAAGTGAGTAATCATGAATCTGAATTTCGACTAAACCATCTTTCGGAAATTCAGAATATCTTTCAGGCCCGATATACTCGACTCCAATATGGGTTCTTCCCATGTAGTAAATGATTTTTTCTGGCTTCAAAAGGTAACCTGGAAATCTACTAAGTAGCTCTGGATTTTCACGAACGTGTTTATACAGAGGCTGCCAATAATTTCGGGCAAGCCATCCTCCTAGTTTTTTCACAAAAGCCATGTAATGATCGCTATCATCCATATTCTCTAACTCATCGTTCATGTCATCTAACGCTCGCAGCACGGGCCGGAGCCGCAACGCGGCGGAGGTCCAAGCCACGCAGTGGCTGAGCGTGCCTGCGCTTGTTCTGTGCCGCCCTGCTACTCTGTGCGCTCTGCAAATCAGAAAGCTCGCTGACACGAATTAATGT
>CACSIO010000034.1:143725-478234 GCA_902705865.1 BD1-7 clade bacterium | reverse complement strand
TACTTCTTGGCGGGAGCGAAAAAGTAGTGATATTACAGCTCACCTTTTTATTTTCAAACGGTGTCGCGGTTAGTATATGAATTCGGGAATGCTAACAAACAAATGCAGCGGACCCACAAAGCCTGCGGCATCGCGGTTCTCTGACTCGGGCGTTACATGTTTTCACGCCGTATTCTTAGTCCGCTTTCGTTACTCATGAATTACCCAAGGCTTGTTCAGGTCCGCGAGTAATTTCTCGTTTGGTATGGGTAAACGTCGGGCTAGTTTACGGCAGCTTAGCGGGTGTATTTCATGTGCCGGCAAGTGAAATATCTGGCGTTTTTCCGTTCCTATTTAGGTTCTTGCCCCGGTCAGTTTTTGGCGGGCAGAGTATTTCTTTTCAATACCTTTCGGCGAATTTTGTTGGCTATTCAGTTATGTTAGGCTGCCGTTCAAGATTAATTTTGTGGTAACCGGCTTTGATTTGCAGGGCCTTTGGGGAGTAGCAGTACGGCACGCTGGTGTAACGTCGGCGTACAACCGAAGAATTAGACGTTTTAAGTACGTATTCTGCCGCCTCATAGATCCCCTAATCCTATTCAAATTTGAGAGCGCCGTCGTATTGGGTTAGCGAAAGCAAGCGCTCTAGTTTAAGGCATCTTAACGGATGCATTTCATGGGTCTGCAAGAAAACTTTCTACCACTTTTCTCCGCTATAATTCGGTTCTTTCTTCAGCTAGCTCTGAGCGGTTAGCGGAGCATTTCCGTGGCGTGCTCTGTTGGCTACCCAGTTGTTTTGGTTGCCGCTGTCTGTTCGATTTACGAGGCGTTTCAGTCGCGCAGGGCGGTCATTTAGCAAGGCTGCGTACGCTCGCACACGGCCCCCCGCAGGCCAGTGTTGACAAGCGTTATGTGTACTTCGGTTCAGCCGCCTCGAATTTCATAGTGAAAAGGGGTTATAATGGCGGGGCGTAGCACTCTTGAATTGGTAGCCTGTTTTTTTATTTAGTTAAATCAATAAGATACTAGTATTTCATTGTGAGGGCTCGTAAACATATTGATCAACTGAATTAAAGAAAGAGAGTTCATAATGAGCAAAGGTACAGTTAAGTGGTTCAATGCAGACAAGGGTTTTGGCTTTATCACTCCGGAAGATGGTGGAAAAGACTTGTTTGTACATCACTCAGAAATTAAGAGTGGTGGTGGTTATGCTACATTGAACGACGGTCAGCAGGTTGAGTTTGAAGTTGGTCAAGGCCAGAAGGGTCCTTGCGCTAACAATGTTGTACCTGTTTGAGTAGGCGTAGATAATACGTAAATGCATGGGCGCCACCGTTACGCGGCGGCGTCCATGATTTAAGTGTGACATATTTTTACCGGGGTACTCGGAGTCGACTTTCGTTACCCAGAAATTACCTCAACCCTTTTTGAATCTGCGAGTAATTTCGGTTTTTAAGGGCTCTCACTGGTTTAAAGTGTCTTTCGTCAATTCGCGCTGCAGCTTGTGCTATAGCGAGTACAATCAATCATTTCTTGGTTCGTGTCAGTATTAACTCAAATGTATTCTTGTATGTCCCTTTTTGAGCGTTTTGAGATATCCCAAGGTGCTAGTCGTCATCCTTGTGGCTCCCTGCTCGATCAGGTCGTTGCAAAATCTTGCCTCCAAAGCATGTCGTACGAGAGATAAGCAGCTTGAAGATGATTAGTTTCTCAAATCTTCTATTTTTGAAGGTATACTAGGCGATTGCCGTGCTTGAGCGCAGCAGCGCAATCACTCTATATTGCATATACGCTGGGCCGCTATATCTTAGTAAATCTGGGCGGTAAATTTGATCAATTACTGTTCGGTTTGTGAATTTTGTAATTTTCCTCTGTTTTTTCTCGTATTTCTCGGCAAAAACGTCATATAATGCGTCGCGTAGCACTCTTGAATTGATAGTCTGTTTTTTTAATTTAGTTAAATCAATAAGTTACTAGATAGTTCGTCGTGGAGCGCTCAAGAAGCATATTGATCAACTAATGTTAGAAAAAGAGAATTTATTATGAGTCAAGGTACTGTTAAGTGGTTCAACGCCGATAAAGGCTACGGTTTCATCACTCCTGACGAAGGTGGCAAAGATTTGTTTGTACACCACTCTGAAATCAAAAATGGTGGCGGCTACGCTACTTTGAATGACGGTCAGGCAGTTGAGTTTGAAGTGGGTCAAGGCCAAAAAGGTCCTTGCGCGACTAACGTCGTTCCACAGTAATTTGTTTTGGGCATGTTAAATGCCCGACAGATTAATATTTAGTGGGCGAGTGATGCTTATGTGTCACTCGCCCACTATTGTAATAGCTGCCAGTTTTTAATACCTCTTCTTCTTTCCACTAGCTATTTGTTCTTTCCCTTCTGAATACCCAGTATCTAGCTGAGCTCTCGCAATTAGCTTTGCAGTCGAATTCTTATGCCTGCTTGCAATAAAGTTAAAATGCCTGATTCAAGCCTGATGAATATCGTTAATCTATAAAAAATTGATATCGGTCATCTATCGAGTGGGCAATCTTTGTCATATTGGTGGTGTCTAGTTCGATTTGATTATTACAATTGATGTCTGTGATAACACGATATCATTGAATTAAATATTCTTGGACGAATGCACATTAAGGGGATTGTTTTTCAAACAATGTTCGGGATAGACTCTACGCAGATGCCAAAACAGGGATTTAACGTTAGGCAATATGATTTACGAATCGCTCAGTTTTTTATCGACAGAAATACAAATATTCCTTGCGCGAAAGGGTAATCTTTCGAGTGAGGAGGGGTTGATTGGGCTTAGTCATGTTGTCTATGAGCAGGGTAAGCTTGCCATCGAGAAAGACACGCTGGGTGCAGCTGTTATTAATATCGAAGAAGAGCGCACCAATCGCCCGTCGTTACCTCGGGCAGTGAAGCAGGCAGATAATTCCATTGCCTATCAAAACCCTGTGATCGACCTGAATTTGAGCGTATTGTTTGTTGCAAACTTCAGCGATTATACGCAAGCACTCAAAGCTATATCTAATGTAATCGGGTTCTTTCAAAGTAATAGTGTTTTTGCGCCAGATACGTTTCCCGCATTGGATGCACGTATTGGCAAGCTCGTTTGTGAGTTGCAATCACTTGAGCTTGAGCAGCTCAGTTATCTTTGGGGCACTCTCGGTTATAGTTACATGCCGTCCGTTTTGTATCGGGTACGCTTGGTAACCATCGAAGAAAATACGATATTGTCTGGTGGTGCTGCGGTTAGTGGTTTGGCCGTTGATGCCGGAGGTGCTTGAGCCTGGTTGCAAAGAATAGTTGAGTTTTTAAAGAGCCATTTAAAGAGCCATTTAAAGAGTGTCTTGGCAGCACAGTCGATAAAACAACGGAATTAACCAGTAACCAAACGGAAAGTGGACGCTGACAGGGAATGAATAGGCAATACGGGAAGTTCATGACATTACGTATGTCGCATCAATATGATGTGGCAGCTGATATGTTCGTGTTTGACGTTTCAGGCCAGACTCTCAAGAAATTGAAGAATCATGGGCTGATGTTGCGTCACGATGGTGATGCCTTGCATATCCTCTATGAAGGCATTTTGGTTGATGATGTTTTGCAGCCGCTAAAGCCAATCACGTCTGACGTAGCGAAAGATCTTTCATTACAAATTTATATTCGCGCTAAAAACCCGAAGTTATTTCTCGTATCTGAGCATATTCCTGAGCCGGGCAAGAGTATCTTTTACTTCTCTAACAAGGATGTCGTTATTCGGACCTCTCCGTCAGCTAGTGTGGGTGATATTCACCTGACCTCAAATACGTCTGGATATACGGCGGAGCAGGGCGACATCTCTATGTTGCACCCGCAGCGATTGGATCTTGCCGCGCAATCAGGCGAGCCAGCTGTTCTATCTCTGACTAGCGCGTTGTCTAAAGCATGTATCTATGAGCTCATCAAACCTGTTGGTGGCTTGCTGAAGGTCAATGCTGATTTTTCGCAGTTTGGTCCGGGTTTGTTTTCGTTAGAGTTCAATGATGAAACCCGTGAGTTTTTTGCCAGCGACGAATTGCTACGCAATTCAGCATTTGCAGTCGTTGAATTGTTTATGAATGTGGATGTTGATGAGGCAGTACGTATCGTTGCCGTTGATGGGGGCGTTACCGAAAGGGAGTATCGGATAGAGTTTTCGAGTCGTTCAACGATCTGGCGCTACTTTGTCGTGCCGCGCCATACAGCGATCCCAGATGCTACACAGATATCCATCCAGAGTGATAATCACACGTTCTCGCCAGCGATGACGACACAACTACCCAGTGAGGAGCCGGCGTTTGTTATCCAGTCTATAGCGCCGATTCCATTGCGAGCACTTGGCGAAAAGAATATTGCACTAAAAAAATCGATGGGTCCGGTAAAGGATCTTGTTCGTCACCTGCCATGCCCAACGCCGGCAGCGCTAACGAATGAGAGCGAAACGGATTATTCCGATATGTATGTTTACGTTTGAGACTATCAGGACAATTACGACAATCTAAGAGAGGAACGTCATGACCTATAAAACACCGGGTGTCTATGTCGAGGAGATTTCCGTCTTCCCGCCATCTGTCGCCGAAGTTGAAACTGCTATTCCGGCATTCATCGGCTACACAGAGCGAGTGAAATATCAGGGTGTGGATTACACACAAACTCCCGTTGAAATTTCGTCGCTGGTGGATTTTCAGGCGTGGTTCGGTGTTGGTCCGGCTGTTGACGTTGATGCAGTAAAACTCGACGCAACAAATACTGTTATCGGTGTTGAAACCCGCACAAATTATAACCTGTACGATAGTTTAAGATTGTTCTTCGCCAACGGTGGTGGACGTTGCTACGTCGCTAGTTGTGGTGCGTATAAAGGTGACAAGTCTGTCGATAAAGCCGAATTTACACATTGTTTGAATGCGATCGCGAAGGAAGATGAGCCAACAATGATTTTGTTTCCGGATGCGATTAATCTGGATTCAAATGCGTTTTATACCTTACAGCAAGAAGCGCTAGCACAAGCAGGAAATCTCGGTGATCGCTTTGTTGTAATGGATCTTCAAACCCAAGGCGGTTCATTAACCGGCGCTGCAGATTGGGAAGGGTTCCGTAATGGCATCGGCATGAAGTCGTTGAAGTACGGCGCTGCCTACATGCCTTACTTGAAGGTAAGCCTGGATAAAACCGTGGCTTATCGCGATTTCTATACCAAGATCGAGAAAAACGGCCTACCAATGGCTGCTACTGAATTTTCGGCGGCAGATGATGACACGCGTAATTTGATTGCACATCTTAATCAGCTTATCAGTGAGTCAGGCAATCTTGATGGTTTGACGGCTGCGAGCGTTAAGGCGACATACGACGCGCATATTGCTGACGCAAACGGCGCAGGCTCGCCAACAACACGCCGTGCACACATCAAATCAGCACTGGCTTCTCTCTACGTAGCGCTTAAGCAACTTGAGACGCTGGCCGAAACGGATCACTCTGCGTATGGATTACTGGGTGGAGAGGTGCCGACGGTTGCTAATAATTTGGCTGTTAAAACCGTGAGTTTGTTGCAAGGGATCTCTGCGTCAGTGGCCTCCTTGAATGGGATCAACGATGAGGCTTCTACTGATATTCAGGAAGATGCCAACGGTTACTTTGCGGATCCCGCAATGACTTGGGATCCTGCGGTTTGGGGTGGGAACATCAGTCAAGCTGCGCCAGGTCAGGATGACATCGATAACAATGCATCATTGACGGACAAACTCACTGTCTTGCAGGGGCGTATTGCTGCTGTAGCACCACATATTATTTCGGTGTATGGCGAAGCCGAGGCGATGGTTGCATCACTAGAAACCTCTTTGCAGAATTCCGTCTTTGAGAGCGCGCCTGTTTTGAAAAACATCGCCCGGAAGCTATCGAGCGAAGAGTCGATTCTACCACCGAGTGGCGCGGTTGCCGGTGCGTATGCTGATACCGATAACAAACGCGGTGTTTGGAAGGCTCCGGCAAATGTCAGTTTGTCTGGCGTTGTCGGGTTAACGGAAAAAATCGATAACGATGATCAAGAGCGACTGAACGTCGATACCATAGCGGGCAAATCAGTCAACGCTATTCGTGAGTTTGCCGGCCGCGGCACTATGATTTGGGGCGCGCGCACATTGGCGGGCAATGACAACGAATGGCGCTATGTACCGGTACGACGCTTCTACAACATGGTTGAAGAGTCAGTTCGAAAATCTACCAGCTGGGCCGTATTTGAGCCGAATGATGCGAACCTTTGGACCAAGCTGAAGGCCATGATCGAAAACTACCTTACTCAAAAGTGGCGCGAAGGCGCATTAACCGGTGCCAAGCCTGAGCAGGCGTTTTTCGTCAATGTGGGCTTGGGTAAAACTATGAGTGCCCAGGACATACTCGAAGGGCGTTTGATCATCGAAATCGGTATGGCTGCAGTTAAGCCAGCTGAGTTTATCGTTCTGCGCTTCTCGCACAAAATGCAGGAATCTTGATTTTGAATTTGGCCGCCACTGTAAAGACTTCGGGGTGGCCAAGCATCAAATCAATTGAGGATAACCCTTACATTCATCGATTGGCATTTTAGGAAGGAGCAATCGACATGGCTACACCATTACCCGTATTCCATTTCCAAGTTGAGTGGGGTGGTACCAACCTTGGATTTACTGAAGTCAGCGGATTGACGATCGAAAACCAAGCGATCGAATACCGTGACGGTCTCAGCCCAGAGTACAGTGTTCGCAAGATTCCAGGTATGCCTAAGTATTCGAACATTACACTTAAGCGTGGTGTCGTACCGGCAGATAATGAGTTTTTTGCATGGCTGAACACCAACAATCTGAATAAAACCGAACGTCGAGATTTGGTTATCAGCTTGTTGAACGAAGAGCATGCACCAACGATGACCTGGAAAGTTAAAAATGCATTTCCAGTGAAAGTTGAAGGCCCAGGCTTGAAGTCGACCGGTAACGAGATAGCGATTGAAACTATCGAATTGGCGCATGAAGGCCTAACGATCGAAAATGGCTGATTTACCGCTGGTTTTTTACTTTCGCGTCGAATTCCTTTTCAGTGATGGGCAGTCTGATATCGATATGCGGTTTCAGGAGGTCAGTGGCTTAGGTGCTGAGATCGGTGTTGAGGAATTCAATGAAGGCGGTGAAAACCGGTTTTCACGTAAATTACCGGGGCGTGCGAAATTCGGAAATCTTGTTCTCAAACGTGCGATGGCGGCTGATTCACGCTTAGTTGAGTGGATTGAATCTGCCGTTTACGGATTCGAGTTTGAGCCTGTTGATTTGTTGGTTTCGCTACTGAACGAGAATGGTGATCCATTGTTCACCTGGTCATTTACGCGAGCCTGGCCTGTTAAATGGCAGGCTGCAGACTTAAACGCGACGGAAAGCGCACTGGCAATCGAAACGATTGAGCTGAGCTACGACTATTTTACCCGATCGGCTTAGGATGTATTTTGTCAATGCGTTGATATTTTTGTTTGCAGAATCATCGGATAGGTATTTGCTCGTCAGTGTATAAGTAGATTGATGCAAATATTATCTGTTGATTGGATTGCTATTTCGATGTTGTTTTATCGGGAAAATCAACTTCTCCGCGCAGTAAAAAGGAGTACTCACCCATGGCGTTAGTCATCGGCGATTTGATTATACGAGCAGAGGTGGAAGCACCTTCTAATGCATCTGGCGGCGCCGGTAACGGCCCGACTGGAGACGGTGCCAGTGATGCTAGTTACGACGACAAGCAGGCGTTGATTCAGGCCTGTGTCGACGAGGTTTTGCAAGTTCTCGCTGATCGGGATGCCCCCTGATGGAAGATATGCAGTCAGGCGAACTGGTCAAGATGGCGATCGAGGCCTATAAGTCGATCGAGTACACTGCATCCGACAAAATCGGCGAATTTGAGGTGCTGTATAACCCCGCATCTTACAGTGAAAAATTCGAAATTGAGTATGATCGCAAACAGGCGCAAGGGACTTCCGCTAGTGAGTTTAAATTCAGCAAGATAAAACCACAGGACTACAGCTTCGACTTTATTTTTGACGGCACCGGTGTATCTGGCGCTGGGCTCGATGTATCGACGATGGTAGCTGAGTTCTTGCAACTAACGTATGCCTTCGATGGTGATATGCATCGTCCGCCTTTTTGTAAGTTAATCTGGGGGCATTTGGTGGTTCGTTGCGTGTTGTTATCTGCAACGGTCAATTACACCTTGTTTAAGCCGGATGGCTATCCACTGAGAGCGAAAGTACAAGCAAATTTCGGCACGATTGAACATGAAAAGCGACGTACCGCGATTGAAGCAAAAAACTCACCGGATCTCACACACTACCGGACGGTAACAGGCAACGATTCGTTACCACTGATGACTTACCGTATTTACGGCGATATGTCTTGGTACCCTGAAGTCGCTCGATATAACCGAATAACGAATATTCGCAGGCTCAACCAGGGCGATATTATTGCGTTTCCGCCATTAAACGAGCTTGAAGTGTTACGAACTGCGTCGTTAGTTTCTGGTGAGGGGGCAGTCAATGCCTGATCGCCCGCAGGATCAACGAACAGATTTACCCTCGTTCGATGTATTGTTAGATGGTTCGCCGTTGGCAGAGCAGTATCCGGTTTTGTCGATTGTTGTGTCATCGCAGATTAATAAATTGCCGACAGCACGACTGACACTAAGCGATGGCGACGTTTCAAAAAATGAGTTCCCGCTGAGTAGCTCAAAACTTGTGATTCCAGGCGTCAAGATCGAGATTAAGGCCGGGTATCACGATGACAACGTCAGCATATTCAAGGGCGTTATCGTTAATCACCGGCTTACTGTTAAAGGCGCAAATCAATCAATGCTGCGACTAGAAGCCAAGCCTGAATATCACTCTCTGGCAATAGGCCGGAAGAACGCCTTGTTTGAAGACGTTACCGATTCGGATGTGATGGATGAAATACTCAGCAAGAGTGCTGGTGACCATAGTGTTGAAGCAACCGAGTTAACGCACCCGTTTATGGTTCAAAACCAAGTGACTGACTGGCATTTTGTGCTTAATCGCGCTGCAGTAAACAGCCAGTTGGTCATGCCTCAACTTGATGGCGTTAATGTCGGCGTGCCTGTAATCGATGATAGCGCAGCGTATGAGCTCGAATACGGTAGTACGGTACTTGATTTTGATCTTGCGATCGAAAGTCGATTTCAGCTGGGTGGGGCATTTGCCAAACGTTGGAGCCATGTAGATCAAGAAGTCACAGAGGCTGAAGGTGATTTACCTGGCACTGCAGCAAATGGAAACCTTAAGAGCGCAGATCTAACAACGGCGGATGATCCGGTGCTGATAAATCATGCCGCGGAAGATGATGCTGAATTACAAACATGGGCGGATTCGTTGCTGCTGCATAGTGAGCTATCGCGCATACAGGGAAATATCAGCGGCCCGGGGTATGCCGGCGTGTTCCCAGGAAAGACGATAAGCCTTGTCGGCGTGAATGATCGGTTTAATGGAACCGCCTTCGTTAGTGGTGTGCGCCATGAACTCAGCAAGGGCAATTGGGTAACCGATTTTCAGGTCGGGCTGGACAGTGAGTTTCTTCACGACATGTTGGGCGATACGGTTAGTAGTGGATCTACAGCCGGGCACCAAAACCAGGTTATGCCGGGTATTTCCAACCTCTACACCGGTAAGGTGATGAGCCTTGAAGATGATGATGGTGAAGATCGGGTGCAAGTGCACGTTCCCGGGTTGCACCCTGATAGTTCCGGAACCTGGTGCCGACGTATGGCCCCAGATGCCGGTGACGGACGCGGGCTTGTTTTCCGCCCGGAAATAGACGATGAGGTCGTCGTTGGGTTCATTCACGGCGACCCTAGGTACGGCATCATGCTTGGCATGGTTCACTCCAGCGCACTGCCTTCTCCGATTGAAGCCGCAGATGATAATCACATTAAGGGGTTTGTTAGTCGCTCAGAAATGAAGCTGACCTTTGATGACGAAAATAGCATTGTCACATTGGAGACACCCGCTGGCCATACCTTGACACTCGATGACGACGAGGGGGCGGTATCGATCAAAGACTCGAATGACAATACATTAGTGATGGATAAAGACGGCATCGTTCTTGAAAGTGCCGGTGACTTTAGCATAACGGCCCAAGGCAACGTAACCGTGGAAGGAACTGATGTCACCCTTAACGCGCAGGGTAGTTTCGGTGCAGAGGCTGGGTCAGCGGCTGAACTCAAGTGCTCCGGTCAAACGACGATAGAGGGTGCCATCGTCGCTATTAACTAGCGAAAGTAGGTTTGGACCATTGCTGAGGGTTTTTATACAGCAATATGTCCATACCCACGACCCGATAGAACAAGACGTAGATGTAGATAGATGTAACGAGCGAGGTAGCCATGCCAGCAGCGGCAAGGACGACAGATACGACAGATCACGGCGGAACGATCATAGGCCCAGGTGAACCGACCGTATTGATAGGCGGGATGCCAGCCACAGTACTGGGAGACAATCATGTTTGTGTTATTCCACCGCCTTCACACGTGCCAACTGTTAGCCCTTTTGTAGCTGGGAGTAGCTCGGTGTTGATTGGCGGCAAACCTGCAGTTAGGGCGGGGGATACTTGTATTTGTGGTGCGTCAGCGGCTGTTGGTGAGCCGACTGTGCAGATTGGTTAAAGCTTCAATGAGCGCCGTGAGAGCGAGTTAGAGGCCACCAATGTTACATAGAAACATGATTGGCTGAATGAATAGATCAACGAACGGCGCAATGAAGAGAATTGCGGTGAAACAGTGAAACGACATAAACCATTAGGGCTTTACCCGAACACTGCCCGCCACTGTTAACGGATGTAAATTATGGACAAGATTAATCACACATTTTTAGGTACGGGCTGGACGTTCCCTCCACGTTTCAGCTTAGCTGTAGGCTCGGTAGAAACCGTTACCGGCGTTGAGGATATTGAGCAAAGCCTGACGATCCTGCTCTCTACACGTATCGGCGAACGTTTTCTCGAACCGACCTACGGCTGTGATCTGCAGGAGTTTTTGTTTGCACCCTTGAACAGTGGAAACCGCGCGTTGCTTGAAGATACCGTTAGAGATGCGGTTCTGTATCATGAGCCCCGAATACGGCTTGAGAAACTAATGTTGTCGTCCTCTACCAATGACGGTGAGGTGTTGATCGATATTGAATATACGGTTCGCACCACGAATACACGGCACAATTTTGTCTACCCATTCTATAAAGATGAAGGTAGCGAAGTCTGATGGCAGCGCAAGACACCTCGCCAGTTATCGAACCCCAGCGCCTGCCTCGCTTGGGTGAGGGAAGCAATCAAACGGATCGTTTTTCAGCGGCCCTCGATCCGTTGTTTGCACGGCTGGATGATCGGGATATATACGATTACTTGAGATTCGTTTTTCGCTTGAGCGAGCATATACGTTATTACGGTATCAGTGATGTCACTCACACGTATGAGTCAGATTCCTCAGCCGATATCGCAATCTCCGGCCATGTGCAGAATTGGCAGCCTTTTTTCTCCAACGGGCTAATCGCTCTTGCTGTTGTTGCGCGTGAACCAATTCAAACGTCCCTGCATGATCTGACTCTTGGGTTCAGCCGCCTGCAATATCGCTCGGATGCACTCGAATTATTGACCCTGATGGATGATCTATACGGACGCCTAGCAACTTGGGAGGCGTTGTTTCCAGCCGGTGACGCATTTAGAAAGGTGTTAGCCCAGGTTAGGCTTGACCGCGCATTCATTGCTCTAGGTGAGCAAACTCAGAAATTACGCGATCAAGTTGATGCTGAACCCGGCAGAAATCCTGAAATCACGCAGTATCGCGAGTCATTTCTCGCAATTACTGGCGAAATGAGCCGCTTCTACGATGGTGTTGTTCGCACCGCAAATGAGAGCCTTGCTGTTCGGGTTGAGCAACATGATCATGAACCGCATATTGGCTTGTTACTCAGTTTTCTCGAGTTATTCGAACAACAACGCGATCACTTGAATCAGCTAGGCGATCGCCACCTACAGTTTTATTTTCGTGATGTATTGAGCATGCAGCCGCGGGGTTATCAAGCTGATACGGCTTATTTGACCGTTGAACTCGCGAAAAATACACACATACATCAACTTGACGCCGGGACTGAAATCAAAGCCGGTAAAGATGCTCATGGCTCAGAGCGTGTATTTACGCTGGCAGAAGACTTCGTTGCGAACCGAGCGAAAGTTGCCCAAGTACGTAGTGTATTTCAATCACAGAATCGTGTTTACGCCGCTGCAGATAGCCGATCACTGGATGGGTTTTCAGAACCCATGCCGGAGCAATCACCAACGTGGAAGCCGTTCAGGAATCAACAGTTCCCGCTTGCCCGACAGGGTGTTGCGACAAGTTCTCCGCTTCTGCGGCTAGGCAGTGGCGAACGAACAGTTCGATTAAGATTTGTGCTGGATGTTTCTTTCAGTGATGACGTTGTCGTCTTCGGACAAGATTTCGCGGTAAGTTATTCTTCGCCCAAAGGCTGGGCGGTGGCTAACGAGGTCGCTGCGCATATTGACGGGAACATTGTTGAGCTGGTTATTCGTCTGGATATGCAGGCAGATGCTGTCGTTGATTATTCGCCAGAGCTGCATGTCGAAGCCGATGCTCGATTTGATGATCTGTTTTATCGTTCGGATGAAACCGCATACCCCGTGATTCGGTGTGCATGGGTAACAAATTCGCCGACTCGTCATCGCGCGGCCAGCGCGTTACAAAAAGCGGGCGTTGTTGATTGGTCGATCCATGTTGAGGTTGATAATGTGCAGGGGCTGATAGTTGCCAATGACACCGGTGTGCTGAAACCTCTTAAGCCTTTTTTGCCGCTCGGCCCGGTCCCCCGATTAGGTAGTCAGCTTTATATTGGCCACCCTGAAGTATTTGCAAAAACGCTTGATAGTGTGTCGTTAAGTTGGGCTTGGGTTGATGCCCCAACCAATCTCAATACGCACTATAGAGCATACCAATTAAGTAGAACGGGCGTTAATTTCACGTTTGAAGTTGCTGCGTTAACGCACCAAGGTTGGCAACCTTCTGCGAATGTCTTTACTTTTGATAGTGGCAATCTATTTGTGAATCAGTTTTCGGTACAACAATCTGATCACTATCAAGGTCCATTCAACGATCTTCTAAACCACACACCTGACGATTTAACACTGCCGACGTTTAACGACGTAAGCCCAACATTGCCTGGCGGCTTTCTGCGGTTCAAGCTCACTGGTCCTAGTTTTGGTTTTGGGCACAGTGCATACGCAGCCCTTCATCAGCGGGCTGTGATCAACGCGACAAAACCTGTTGAGCCCTCCGATGCTGAGATTAATGCATTGCGCGCGCCATATACGCCACTGTGGGAAAGCCTACAGCTCAATTATCGAGCATCACTTCATTGGCTGGCTGAAGATATTAACGCCGATAGAACCGGAGATAGAACCTCAGACAGGGATGGCGATAGAGGCTCTCATCAAAGTTCCATGCGTCGCCATAGTGTGGTCGATAGAGACAAGTCGCTGATGCGGCTAGCCGCGTTGTCTGCTTTTGGTTTTCGCTGGCAAGAACCTGGGCAAGACCCATTCTTTGTGCTGTTGAGCGAACCCGCCAGCCTGTATTTAGGTATTGAGGATTTACTCGAAAATCAGTCGGTATCCTTGCTGTTTCAGTTTGCTGAAGGAACAGCCGACCCATTTATCAGTGGTAAGCCGGATATTCATTGGGAATACTTGATGCCAGCTGCAATCGATGATTCACAAAAACACGGGCCAGCCGATTATGCCCAATGGCAACCGATTGATGGCGTTGATATTGTTTTGGATACCACCGAACAATTTCTTCAAACAGGCATTGTGCGATTAAGAATATCTAGTGTGCCTACGAACGGTGAATATGCGACTGACATGCCCGCTGACCTGCTTTGGTTGCGGCTAACCGCCAACAATGATCCGCGATTGTTTAACGATCTTATATCGGTAACCGCGCAAGCAACACAGGCGCGCTTTGAAAATCGGAATAACAGTTTAGAGCATCTGTTGACGCCTCTACCTTCTGGCACTCTCACCAAACTTAAACAACGCAACAGCCGCATTAAAGCGATTGAGCAACCGCTTGAAACTCAAGGCGGACAGGGTGTTGAAGATTCAAGGCACTATTATCAGCGTGTTAGCGAAAGGCTGAGGCATAAAGATCGTGCGATTCAAGCGTGGGATTATGAGCGGTTAGTGCTGGAGCAGTTCCCCGAGGTATTTAAGGCCCACTGTTTGAATCATGCCGGCAAGGCAGTGCGTGCCGCCGGCGATGGCATACAGCAATACAATGAAACACGACCAGGCTTCGTCACATTGGTTGTTGTTCCGACGCTAAAAAACACACACCCTAAATTCCGCAGTACGCCAGCGGTGAAGCAAGCCACGCTGCGAAGAATCGAAGCTTATTTACGGCAAAAAACCTCGCCATGGGTGACGCTGGAAGTCCGTAACCCGAGCTATGAGCAGGTTATCGTTACCGGTGCTGTTCAATTTTATGATCGCATCACCGAGCGCGCTTTCTATCTCGAAAAACTCAGAGCAGAGCTAGACGATTTCCTCACACCCTGGGCAACCGACATGGCGAGGCTCAGTTTGGGTGGCCGGATGTACAAATCTGTGATTCTGAATTTTATCGAAGAGCGGGATTATGTTGATTACCTGAAGGATTTCGATGTGACCATCAACGTTAATGGCCAGGAACGGCGCTTTGAAGAAGAGCTGCGCACCAGTTCTTCGTTGTCATTGCTGGTTAGTAGTCATCAACATCGACTGAGTTTGTGCTGATATTATGGAAACGTTAACCGACTACAACAAGGCAAAGGCTGCCGGGCTCGAGAAGGTTGAGGATTTTAGCCGTGACCGCTGGACGGACTACAATAGTCACGACCCGGGTGTTACCACGCTTGAATACCTGTGCTATGCGCTCAGCGATCTCGCATCACGAACCGATCTGGATATGCCCGATCTATTGGCGCGGGCGGATCATAGTGCGACGGATCATTTCCATAAAGCGAATGAGATTTTACCCAACAGGGCGCTAACGTTATTGGATTATCGGAAGCTTCTGATTGATATTGACGGCATCAAGAACGCTTGGCTACAGGTGCGTGAGGGGAGCCACCGTACGATCACCATTGATCAATTGCTCGAAACGCTCAGTGCAGAGTCAATTGAGGTGCTTGAGTCGCGAACTGGTTACAAAGGTAAGTATTATGATTTGCGCGTAGCAGGGCAATACGATGTTGTTGTGCAGTACCACGATTGGGTGCGAGACGAAGCCAAAGTAGGGCTGTTGAGTGAAGCCAAGCAACGTCTGCATGCAAACCGGAATTTATGTGAAGACTTTTCTCTGCCACAAGCGGTCGCAGAAGAACCGGTGGGTATTTGTTTCAATTTACAGCTTGAGCAATCTGCTGATAACGATGCCGTTATTGCTGAGGCAGCCTATCAACTTGATCGTTTTATTTCGCCGATAATTCGGTTTCATTCCTTGCAAGACTTGCAGCGTAAGGGGTTACAGACGAGCGACATCTTCAACGGGCCATTATTACAGCATGGCTTTATTGATGAAGACGACCTGTTAAACAGTGAGCTACGTGCTGAGATACATGCATCAGATCTGGTGCAGGTGTTAATGGATATTCCAGGTGTTCTGGCGGTAAGCAAGCTACAAATGACCACCTTTGCCAAGGTCGCTGTTTTCCCAGATCCCCCGCCAGAGAATGTGCGCGAATGGCAGCCGGTGATCGAAGGCGAAAAATGGGTCTTGCCTATTACTCCCGGTAAGGCACCGGCTTTTAGCCTAGATCTTTCCCGGCTTATCGTGTTTAAAGAGAATATTCCTTACGGCGGTGATGCAGATATCATCCGGTATCGCTTCCAACAATCAAAAGGTCGGGATTTTCAACGGCCGCTATTGCCGCACGAACTATTGCTCACGCTACCCAAGGCGACGCTGGATCACTCTATAACGGATTTAAGCGATTACCCGACCATTCAAAATCACTTCCCGCAGGTGTATGGCATCGGCCAAGAAGGCTTGGCAGGCAATACCACTGATATTCGAAAGAATGAAGCGCGTCAGTTGAAGGCGTATCTGTTAATAGTTGAGCAATTAATGGCGAACTATTTGGCGCAATTGGATAGCGTTGCAGATTTACTATCGCCGCAAAGTGTGGAACACACACTGTTTACTCAGCAAGTTAATGACATTCGTGACTATAACAGCCTGCTGGTAAACGCCGAGGGTTTTGCGGAAACACTGCAGGGGCTAGCTGAAGATGAAAGGACGTTTGAACGTCGACGCAATCGGTTTTTAGACCATCTCATGGCGCGTTTGGGCGAGGAATTCAGCGAATACAGCGTACTTGCCGATGGATTGTACGGTGCAGGTTCGCGCCGCCGTCTGATGGCGGATAAGCAGCGTTTACTTAATGCCTATGATTCGCTAAGCCAGCAGAGGGCCGGTGGTTTTAATTGTCTGGGTGTTGGGAGTGATGCTAACTCCGGTAGTGAGAACGCTGGGAGTGCCGGGAGTTTCGAGAGAAGTTCGGCAAACGAAAGCGGACTCAAAAAACGGCTGGAAAATTTCTTTGGCATCGGAAGCCATTTCGAAACGCCGTTTGGGTTTTCAGAGCGTTTCTATCGTATCTACGACGAAATCGACAATGACAATATTCAAGAGTGGCGATTCGAGATTCAAGATGCACATGAGGGTAATCGTTTAAGTAGTACCCATAAATATGAGACCCGTGAAGCCGCCTTTGTTGCTATGCAAAAAGCGCTAACGGCAGGCCTGGATCCTGAAAACTATGAAATTCACCCGGGAACCGGTGGTTATTATCATATTCTGCGGCAACCGGGCGAAGATGACACAGTCGCGCGCAAAATACAGATATTTGATTCTAGTGAAGCGGCTCAGGCAAACATTGATGACACCGTTGATTTCTTGCGAGCTCACGAAACGCTGGCCGATATCGTCGTTATCGAACACAACTTATTAAGGCCGCATCGTTACGTTGATATGGCAGGTGTGTCTCTACCCGATGATATCCATAAAAAACGCCGGCATTGGCAGCCGCAAACCAACCGTCAGCTCGACGAATTCGACCCATCTGAATACGAATACAATGATAGCGATCTGCTCGCGTCATGCGTTGATGATGAGTATGCGGATTGCCCTGATTCCAATCCGTATGCATTTCGCATCACCGTGGTGTTGCCATACAACGTGCAACAATTTCGCACGATGAGCTTTCGTCGGTATCTAGAGCGCTTTATTCGCGAGCTAACACCGGCACATATACTGACCAAAATCTGTTGGGTCGATCACCCGATGATGGCGCGTTTGCAATCGCAGCATACGGATTGGCGAATAGCTATGGCAAGCTACCGAAACACGCCGGTCGAAGGTGTTGATGATCATCAGCGGTACCGCGATTTGATGCAGGCCCAGCGTGAGTTGGTAAAAACTTTAGGGCAGCTAGACAGCGTCTACCCCACGGGGCACCTGCATGATTGCAAAGAGGGGGATCAGGAAAATCCCATGATACTCGGACAAAGCAAGTTAGGCATTTTTGAGGAAAACGATAATGGCTAATAAGAAATCCCATCCGGAATTCGTCGATAACCAAACGCTGTCACCAGCGCACCTGAACGGCATTCTTGATTTCCTTAAAACGGAAATACAAACGTCACGTACCCAATTATCCGGGTGCGGTATTGTGTGCGGCCTTGAAGTCCACATTGATGGTGTGCAGGGCGGGGTATCCCTCTCGCCGGGTGTTGGCGTTACCAGTGACGGCCATTTAGTGAGTATTAGTGATGAATACGCATGTCGTTACTATCGCAATTTTGACGATAAAACCGACGGAAGTGAGGCGCCGTTTAACGATTCTGTTGGTGCAGATATTATCGAAATATTCGACGCAATCCCTGAAGGCGATGCCCCTGCATCTTATCAAGCCTTCCATAACATGCCTGCAGCGTTTCGAGATGGTGTTGTTGTTGTTTATTTGAGCGAAAAGGTTCAGCAGGCAGATAACTGCAATGGCGATAGCTGTGACAACAAAGGCAGTACCCGCTGTTTTGTTCCGCATATTCTCTTGTTAAAAAGACAACGTGCTGGCGCGATGATGGCGTCATCAGCGGCTTTTTACGAAAGTATTTCCAGTATCAATAGCGCCACTCGTCATCCGGCATTTGATATTCCGCGTTTGAAAATGCCCCGTGCGGTTTTACGTGCAGATATCATAACGCCTGAACAGTTTGTCGATAGCTATCTCAGCGCCGCAACCGAAGCCGAACAGCGACTCCGAGCATTTGTTGGTGATATTGAAGCTGCGTGGCCCGATGACGCGATTGCGTTGCGGCTAAATGCGATCAGTTTCTCGACAATACGTTCACGGCTTGATGTGGGTAATAGCGGCTTTCAAGCTTACTACGACTGGCTGGAGCTGGTTTTTCGAGCGCTCAATGAATGGCTGGATATGCGTCAATCACTGATGTCGGGCTGCATTCATAATACAGGAGCCTTTGTGCGCCATGTATTTGCAGGCAGCTTGGTTAAACAAGCGCAGTCCCCTCAGCTTTATCGGCATTATTTTCAACCGGTTCGCCAGAATAGCCAGGCACTCAATGATCACGAGTTGTTGGCGCTATTGGCTGAGCGTGTCGTACGTATTCATCAGAAGGTGGATTTGAATCCACTGGAAGACGTTGCCATCCTGCCGGAAAAACGCAGTAGTGGCCTGACGCAAGATAGGGCGCTTCCGTACTTTTTAAACTATTCGGCGTTACAGAGTCATTGGCATGTTGATGGCGATATCGCAGCCCGTGCTGATTTTGAACGCTACGGTGTAAAGCACGACTTGCTTGCAGAGAGTTTGGAGGATGTTGACTTCCTGCGTGTCGAAGGCCATGTCGGCCTGAGTAACAAGCAAGCGCGGGTACGACTGCTAACACTGCAGCAACGCTATAACCTACCGATGGCGGTTCGCACGCTGTACATTGATTCAATCAATGACAAAGAACCGTTAAAGTCTTGTTCTATTGAATTTTTGTCATCGCTTTACAAGGTTTATCGTGCAGCCATGGAGTGCAGTATTACCTCGGCGACATCGAAGTTATTGGCGTTTCAGCCCAAATCGCCAACCGTGTTTACTCAGCCTGGCGTACAGCGGTTAGCGGCTTTACGGTCGCTGCGATACAAAATCGTTGATTTTCGTCGGTTCGACGTTGTTTCTGTCGAGACGGATAAAAACCTCGGTACGGTGGATGTCTCTGAATTACTTAACTCGAAAGACACGCTAGAAGCCTTAGAGCGCAGTTTCGGCGACAACCGTGTTACCGTTCCGGTTGATACCCGCGAGTTACTCGAGCGTTATAAAACAAGCTTTTCTGCCAGCGCAACATCGTCGGCAACAGCGGGTAACGCTAACGCAGGCGTTACGAATGATAATTTTGAAGAATTGGTTGTTGCTGATGAAGCCGAATCCCTGTCAATGAGACGCATGGATGACGGCAGCGAACGTGTATTGGCTGATGCTAACCTGCGATACGTGGCTGCTGGGCCTAGTTTCATCTCGGTTGACCCCGAGCGCATCCTTAAGGAAAAAGAAAAACAGGATGTCGAATCGCGTTTGAAGCTGTTGATTGCGGATAACCTGCATAAATTGCCGGTGAGCGAAAACCTGGGCAGCCTTGATAAGCTTAAGCCGGAGTTAGATGGTGATGGCGAACTGATTTTTACTACGGTTCTGAAAAACACTGATAATTCCAAGGCAGCACAAGGTGTTGCTGCACGTGCGATGAAAGCCCAAAGCATGCTAAGCACGTCAAAATCGTATTTGTATAACAATAAGCCGAAAATACCGGTTGAAACACTACGTACGGATTTCTCTGACGCCCTTGATGGCAAGGTGCGGGATATTCTCGATCAGGTTGGCAAAGAGGATGATCAGCAATTAACAGACCGACTGCGTGATATTCTTGATCTCAGTGACCGTGTTCGCGACGAAACACCCAATAAAGTACCTGATGCTGAGCCACCGCGTTTCCCCGCAGATTTGAAGGTAGAGAGCCAGGGCGATGTCACCTTTTTGATCGACACCTTAGGTGCGCCAACAGTATTCGTCGCTGAGCGGTATCCGGAGCGCGCAAAATATGACTCTGCTGAGAAACTCGCCCGTTGTTTGCCTTCGTTGTATATCGCCTTGATGGATCTTGAAATTAATCTTTCAGAGCGTGTCGAGACCGCCGATAAAAAACCGTTGGATGGCCTGCTCGAATCGATTGAAGCTAAGATCGAGGCAATACTAGAGTCTCTTGGCGATCTGCATCGTTCGAGCAATAAGCATTGGGCGTATACCCAGCTTGTGCACACAATGCATGACATCAGTTATGGCTGTCGACTTAAACAGATCAGCCTGATTCGTGAAATGTTCCAAGACAAAATTGATAGCCTTGACGACAAACTCATTCTGGCTGAATTTTTGCGGCGTAAGCCCGGTATTGAACATCGGGCTGGCGTTCCTGTTGGAGGCACGCTTTATCTCGTTGCTAAAGCCGGCAAGGCGGCTACTCGTAGCTTGAGCGATTTGATCATCTCAGAAGCTGACGAAATTCGAACACAATTAATCGAAAGCGATTTGCCCAGCCGTGACAGTGGAATCGACTTGGTTGATTCTGGCGTGATAACAGATTATGCGTCGCTAAAAGAGGTTGCTGTCGATAAGGAAATGATGGATCTATTAACCATCATACCGTCGTTAACATCGAGTACCGTCAAAAAAAGCATGGCTCCGCAGAAGCGGTATTTTGATAAGTCTTTAACGCGAACTATGAGCGGTTTTGACTATACCGAAAAATTCGATGTTGATCGTGCTACGCGCCCTTTGGCGAGTGATAGCGGGTCGGATTTACCGTGGTCGCCGAAAACACCAAAACCCGGAGATATCGATTGGCCATACGAGCCATCGGTTCCTTGGCCTGATTATCCCCCTAAACCCGGTGACTTCTCGCCGCTTCCTTGGCCATTAGAGCCGGGCGACCTCCCGACTATGCCAGCACACCCACCAGTTTATACGCCTGTCGATGTGCCCGTGCCACCGATGAATGTTGATGACAACTATGCAGACGATGTGATCATTGGCGATTTGTGCCACCCAGGTATCGATGCGGATTGTGAATGGCGTTATATCGTGCACACGGATTTACGTTTAACCGCATCTAAATTCCACTTCTGTGATGATGATACTGCCATCGCATTGGATGTGCATCCGCGTGGCGGCACGTTGATCGGTGATGGTGCCGAAACACAGGGGCACACTTATCTGTTTGACCCAACACTTGCTAAGGTCGGCGAAAATCACCTGACGTATAGTGTTGGCGATCAACGAGTCGACCTCAGTGTTTGGGTGCATCAGCATCCGCAAGCCGAGATTATTCTGCTTGATAAAGCCGTTGAAGACGGTATTGCGACGATTAAGGTTCAAGCACGAACTCGCCATGCAGATGTGTTGTTTTGGAAGATCGATGGTGAGCCATACCAGCAAGGTGACTCGACAACGACATTTGATATCACGATGAGTGGAGTATCTGAAGTTGTTGATATTTATCTCAAAGCGGCTAACCAAGGGTGTTTTACCGTAAAAAGTTTGCGGTTAACTCTTAATGACATTCATCTGTCGTCGGCGAAGGCGGTTTATTGCGACGATGAAGGGTTTATCGTAATTAACGCTGAACCGAGTGGTGGCAAATTAATTTTAGGCGACGATGTGCTGGATGAGCCTCGTATCGACCTTACCAAGATCGATTTTGACACACATGAATCCTATCGTGATCTGGTAGTGATTTATGAGTTTGACGGCGAAGAAGAGCGATTGGATTTAACGGTTGTGCGTCATCCCAAAGTTGCCTTTGCTACGGAACAATTACCGTCTCAAAAGGGCATTATATTGCGTGTTCAAAATACCATTGAGCCTCTTGGCGCATACAATTATCGATGGTCAATCAATGGCAAGCCTGTGAAACTTTCTGGCGAAGGGTTCGCTGAGCACTTTACATTGAAGGAAGTGGAATTGACGCTGGAAGCCTATCATCCAGCATTGCGATCATGCTCAGATAGTCAAACCCAAGTGTTTGTGCCGATGCTTCCGGTTGACCCTGTTGACGACAACGTTAGCATTGATACGTCAGTCGATGCATTCCACGACGCGGTTAGCGAAGCACTGGGTTCTCTGGAAAAACTTAAAAGCCTAACGCGCAATGGAGATTTGCGCGTTGACGGGCGGTTGTTCAACGATGTATTGGTGAGCGATCTAGGGCGCGAATTGTCGATGCTCAATCAATTTTCGGACAAACAAGTGTTACGCGCGGCCGAAGAAACTAATTCCGCCCTGAAGCAGATCGCATCGGATATAGGTACGTTAGCGAAGCAGGAAAAATTGCAAGGGCCGGAGATTTCATTGGTACTGATTCGCCTATCCGTCTTGTTGAATATCAATGTTGTGCGTGTTCAGTATGAAAATATGGAGTCTGCGCTATCTGCCATTATTCGCGCATTGGTACTTCTGACTAAATCACACGAATTAGTGTTAGGAGGGCTCAATTCCGAAAAACTCATCGAACGTGAACTCTGGCAGAATGAGGATCATTATTTGCAGATACTGTCTTTGTATCAGTTTTTGATAAAAGGCGCCTGACCATGTTCGTTATTGGTGGGGAGCGATGTACATACAGTGTTTCGACAGGTGATGCTTAATGGTGAATAGCATTGAGCGGTTGACCGTTGATTTGCGATGCCATACCGGCGCATCGCAAATTGAAACGCTAGTTACCGATGAAATTCTGCCGGCGCTTGAAGCGTTGCTCGAAAAGATGGATGTCGTGGATAAATTGACCATTATCCCATCATTGGAAGTCGACGTTGGCCAAGTCGCAGCATTGGATATGTTGTCTGCATCGGTGATTGATGGTCTCGAAAATGCTTTGCGTCGTTCTATTGAGAGCTCTAACTCTAAGCAGCGTTCCATGAAAGGCACTAAGCTGGGGATGGAATTCGCTGGTGATACGGCACTGCGTGCTGGGGATCTTGATACTTCAAGTCATCGCCGCAAGGATACGGCAAATAATCCGAATGGTATCAATGAGAACGCAAAATACGTTTCGCCAGTTTTGCCTGAACACTCTGAGCAAAGCTCAGGAGAGCAGGATAGAGAAACGCGTACAGAGAACCGTCAACACACGATAGAACGTGGTGCTGTGTTGAGTGATTTGGATTCAGGCCTCTTCGAAGACCGTGACGTTTCGTCAGCTCAAACTCATACTGCGGACGCATCAGTTCCAAAAGATGAGGGCGGTAGCGAAGCCGCTCGAGAATCAATCCAACCCCGTCATTTACTGCCGAACACCCAAGTGCTTCACATTGTTTCAGCCGATGAATCTGGCGAAGGCGAAGGGGATTGGTGTATCGGTGGTAATGTTACGCCCGTGCAATTGTTAGGCGGTTACGTTAGTACAGGCGCTTTCGTGAATGCCCAATCTCACCTTGCAGAAAGCGTGAAGGATTGTTGGAACTCGTTGGTGTCGGATGCGACATCTCTAGACGAATTTGTTGGCCGCTATCTTCTTTGTAACCCTCAGCAATGGCTACGGTTAACCGCAGTTATTCCTTCCGCAGCCATACGTGAGCGATATTTGGGGCCTTGGGAATCTGTTGTAGACACCTTGATACCAAGTGATTTTGGTGGTTTAAGCCTATCGAGCGGTGCTCTGCAGCAATTAAATCAGTCGGGTGGTCGTGATTGGCTGCAAGTGGTCATCGGCTATTGTTTGAGGCAGGGTTTTGGTTCTCCGCAAAAGGCGTTAGATACTCTGTCAGTAGACGGACGAGCGGGGCGCACTAGTGAGCCGTACGACGAATCTATCCAGTCGTATGTGAGAGCGCACGAAGCTGATCCGGGTTTACCTCGACAGGTTTCGCTGATACTCGTGCAGCGTATTCTAGAGATATGGTTAAGCGGTATTCCGGGTAGTTCAATTTCAGAAAGCTTCAGCGAACGTGCTGGTGAATTACATGTATCCCCATCAGGTACAAGCGCTGAAAAGCGTGAGGTTCCAGCGGCCAGTGATTTAGCTGAAGCCGAAAACACTGAACAATCGAGCGAACCTAAGGGGATAAAGACTCAAGGCCAGCAAGGTAAACATAACGATGCTGGATCAGCAAGTACTGAGGGCGAAGTCTCTGGATATGAGAACTTATGTGATTCTTCCGGAGAAGGAGTCAAGCAAGCATCGACAAAAAATAACGTGAAAGAAGCGTTAGATCAGACACATCAAAAAACAGCCGATGTCAGGGGCGCTGCTTTTGACGAATCCGAAAATCTACGTGCTTTTTTCGAGAAAGTTAGTGCGCTACCTAAAAAAGACTCTGAAACAAAGCGGAACACATCGTTCTCGGACAACACACAAGTGACGTCGACAATTAGCGACAACAGCGCGCTAAATCCTAGTTCGCCTGCAAACTCAGAAGCTTCGCCAGCGTCATCTGTATCGGTGTTAGAAAATCTCGCCGATGCATTGTCGTCTCTGGCTGATGATATGGGGGTGACCTTGCCACGTGATAATGTGGACGATGATACGCCCCATGAAATGCCAACGGCATTTACTGTGAGCAATGCGGGCTTGGTGATACTGGCCCCGTTTTTCAATCGCCTGTTTACTGATGCTGGCCTAAAAACGAAAGACGGTTTTATCGATGAGCAGGCAAGACATCGGGCTGTGTTATTGACGCAATACTTGGCCCTCGGTGATTCCGCTATTGATCACTACATTGAGCCTGCGCTGGTGTTAAACAAGGTGCTTTGTGGCATTGCTCCGGCACAGGTACTGAATTTATCGGAAGGTTTATCAGAAGCTGAAAAATCATGTGCTGATTCACTGATCTTGGGGGTTATTGAACAATGGAGTGCGTTAAAAAACACAGGGCCTGAATCCTTTCGGAATACCTTTATCCGTAGAGCTGGATTGCTGCGTGAAAGTGATCAATCGTTTCAACCTGGCTGGCAACTGACCGTCGAAGGCAAGCCCTTTGATGTGTTGATGGATCGGTTGCCGTGGTCTGTTTCTTTGCATCGCTATAGCTGGATGCAAGCCCCTGTTTTTGTCGCTTGGTGATTGTATGCAACACGAAACCGCTATTAAAAACGAACCCGCTGTATTTTTAGATCATGAATTGGATTGGTTTCAGCGTTATATGGAGGCGCAATTTCGCCGTTATTTCCAGAATGACCCGGAACCACTGCCGGGCCCTCCAGATTTGCCTGTAGTTGATCAAATACGCCAATCGCAGCCGCTCTCTGCCTATATAAACCTGTTAGTTGAAAACAAAGCGGATTCCGTCGATCGAATGATACTGGCGTTGGCATTAATGCCACTGTTGCGACCGCAGAGCCTTGATTTGTTTTTTACAAAAAATGCAGAGTTTGATCGCGGGTTCACTGAATTTGGCGGTTTGACGGGTAAAAAACATAGTGGGTTTCTGCCGACGATAGAAACCGCGTTGTTTCTTATTGCCGGTGATTCATCACACCTGAGATTAACTAGTCGCCACCGATTCGAACCAGAATACTGGTTAACACGTTCGCAGTGTTTGAGTTTCGATCGTGATGGAGCGTCTGAGCCGTTTGCTGCTCAGGGGCTGCTGGCAAATAGCGAACTGCTTGATTTGATCATGACGGGTAAACGAAGTGATCCCGTATTTGGTACGCGGTTTCCTGCTAAGAAATTACCAACTGCGTTAACGTGGGATGACCTGATCCTGGATCAGTATACCCAGGATCAGCTTCTTGAGGTTCACGCGTGGTTGCAGTTTGGGGACGCTTTGCTTCAGCAGACTGCGATCGGGCAGCGAGTTAAACCCGGCTATCGTTGTTTGTTTTACGGCCCGCCCGGCACCGGAAAAACGCTAACGGCCGCACTCTTGGGTAAGCTTTATAATCGCGAAGTTTATCGTGTCGATCTGTCGATGGTGGTATCCAAGTACATCGGTGAAACCGAGAAAAACCTTGAAAATGTATTCCAACAGGCGGAAGACAAGCAGTGGATCCTATTTTTCGACGAGGCCGATGCGTTATTTGGTAAACGGACTAACGTCAGTGATGCGCACGACCGGTTTGCTAATCAGGAGGTCTCTTACTTGCTTCAGCGTGTTGAAGACTATCCCGGTATGGTATTGCTCGCGACAAACCTGAAAAACAACCTCGATGAGGCGTTTTCCCGACGTTTTCAGGCCATTGTTAACTTTCCGATGCCTGCTGTAGCTGAACGATTGCGTCTTTGGGAGGCAGGGTTCGAAGGCTCACCCTTGGCTGGCGATGTGGATCTACAGCTGTTGGCTGAAGGTCATGAAATTAGTGGCGGCTCGATCACTAACGTTGTTCGCTATAGCGCACTCATGTCGATCGCAGAAGCACGACAAATGAGCCCGGGTACAGATAGCTCCTGTGTGGCAGATACATCTGGCGGCGATATGCAGCTGGCGACTATCTCACATGCCTGGATTTTGGACGGTATTCAGCGCGAATTGCTGAAAGAAGGGAGGAAATACTAATGTTCCAACGGAAATCGTCAGGTAAACGCGGCAAATCTGCGCTTGAAGCAGCGGCAGATGAAAAACGCAAGGGGCGTCAACAAGCACCGGCATCAAAATCAGGCTTGTCGACCGATATAAAGTCATCAAGTACGCGACGCCAGCAAAAAGGCGTGGTCGTCGGGTCGGCAAACAGTCACTTTGAACGCGAGGCAGATCAAGTCGCCGACCGTGTTATGGCGCGCCAGCAAGCTGTATTGAATCCTATTACCCCAGTAGGCCACTCTCAGGCATCACGTACGGAAGACGAAGTGCAGCAAAAGGCCCAAGCAAAAGTTCAGCGTGCCGAGGAAGAAGAAGCCCAGACCAAGGTTCAGCGTGCCGAAGAGGAAGGAGCACAACCCCAAGCTCAGCGCGCGGAGGACGAGGAAGCCCAGACCAAAGTTCAGCGTGCTGAGGAAGAAGAAGTTCAGACCAAGGTTCAGCGGGCTGAAGAGGAAGAAGCACAACCCCAAGTTCAGCGTGCTGAGGAGGAGGCCGTTCAAGCTCGCGAGCAAGCGGAAACACAAATGCACTACTCGGTCGAGCGAGTCAGACCTTCCAGTGACTTCATGTCTGCCATTGATGCGTCGAAGGCATCTGGTCAGACATTACCGGAAGCAATTTTGGGTGAGATGAATACGCATTTCCGTGCTGATTTTTCCGGCATTCGTATTCATGAGGGGCCTACTGCCGATATGTTGGCACGAGATATTAATGCCATTGCGTTTACATTAGGCGGCCACATTTATTTTCGGGCCGGTGCATTCGAGCCGCAAACACAAAAAGGTAAGCACTTGTTGATCCATGAGTTAACGCACACGATTCAGCAAGGCGCAGTTGTTCAAGCCGGCGCGATGACTAACGAACACGCTAATTTTGGCGGTATGGTTTTGGTCACACGGCATGCTGTTGAAGACATGGAAGAAGACGATGAGCCGGAACAACAATGACAAGATAGAAAAATGGTAAGACGATAGCAGGGGAATAGTTGGACGCTGTCAAACAGCACCACAATACGTCAGGGATGTTATAAAACATAGTCACCATGCTTAATCCGAAAGTTCAGAAAAAAAACGCCGGCTTGGCCGCCGCGGCACAGAGAAAAGAGACGACTCAGGCTCACACCTTGAGACGTACGCCTGCGCATGACAATGCGACGCAATCGACGAAGTCATTGATTCAGCCAAAAGTTAAGCTGGGTAAACCAAACGATCGTTTTGAGCAGGAAGCGGATCGTGTTGCGGACAGAGTCGTATCCGACTCCCCGACAACATCGCCACAAACCCCGAGTGCGCAAGCGACCTCCACACCTTCAACACCAACCGCTGCGCAAGCGAAGCCTGCGTCAGTCTCTTTTTCTTCTTCCGCAACTGCTCAGCGTAAAGGTTTCGCGCCTGTTATCGGAAGCACTCAGTCAGGTAGTCAGCGAATGCTGCAGTCGCGGCAGTTTGCGGGCATAACAGATACCATCAACCGTAAAGAGACCGCAAAAAACGACGACACATCAAACGCAGAACTTACGATTGGGACCTTAAAGGGCGGCATTCAGACCAAAGCCGATTTGACCTCGGATGAGCCGTCGATGCCAGCCTCGTTTGAGGTCGACCTAAACGCTGCTAAAAGCGGTGGAAGCCCGCTACCTGGCGGCGTGCAACAAAGTCTTGGTCAGCGTTTCGACGCCGATTTTTCAACTGTCAGGATTCATACGGATAGTACGGCTGCAAAAATGAATCAGCAGATTGCTGCGCGCGCCTTCGCGCATGGCAATCACATCTTTTTCAACAAAGGTGAGTATAAACCCGGATCTAAAGAAGGCTTGCGGTTGTTGGCGCATGAATTGACGCACACGATCCAGCAGGGTGCGGTAACACGCCCTTACAAAGGTGGTGCTCCTACAAATGCGCCGGAAAATCCTCAAGCGGCGGTAGCAGAATCCGCAAGTGATATCGCTAGTCGGCAGCTCGGCAATGCGCAAAGCGCCGAGGCACCCGGGCTCATGGCGATGCCGTCACTAGGCGTGCCAGTGCACCCGATGGCATTGCCTGCGAGAGACCCTCATGTAGACCTGCAGCGTAAGTTTACGCCAGTAATGCCTGGCATAAGCCAAACGAATACGCAGGTTCAAGGAGGGTGGCTGGGCGAAAAGCTCAATCGTTATGCTAATAACATCCCGGGCTGGACGCTTATTACCGTCGTTGTTGGCTACAACCCGCTATTAGAGCGCAGCGTGCCGCGTACTGCACAGAATTTCCTCAAGGGCATCATTGGCCTCGTTCCGGGCGGTAACGCCTTATATGAAAAGCTCGAAGAGTATGGGTTGATCTCTGAATCGTTTAAATGGCTGGGTGATCAGTTGTCATCACTCGACCTGAGCTGGCGCCGCGTCGCTCGCGAGTTAGAAGAAGCATGGGACGAAATGAGTATCCGTTATAGCTTTAGCCGGAACATTGGCATTGTTAAACGGCATCTCATGTCGATCTACGAGGATGTTAAAACCTTCGGCAAGCGTGTGGTTACCAAGGTGTCGTCGTTGTTGCGTTCAGCGTTGGTGATCCCGCTTGCAACCTACATCAAGAATCAAACACGCGCCTACCCGTTAATGACGGTGTTATTGGGTGAAGATCCGTTAACGGGAGAAAGCGTTGATCGCAATCTGCTAACCATTGCGACTGGTTTCTTGATGTTGACTGAGGATGGTGAGGCCTATCTTCAAAAACTTAACGAAAGTGGCAAGTTACAGGAGTTGTCTGATTGGTTTGACGCTGAAATCGTAAAGCTTGATATCAACGCTGAAACTGTGACCAAGTTGTTTAGTCAGGCCTGGGATTTGCTGACTGTTGAAAATCTCATTCACCCCTTGAAAACGTTCAAGGCCATATACGATCTGTTCAGTGCTCCGATTATACGGATTGCCAATTTTGTTGGCGCAGTTGCGAGTAAAGTGTTTTCGGCCATTAAGGATTGGTTAATCGGCTTGCTCAAAGCGCACGCCCATAAAATTCCTGGGTATCCGTTGTTGAGCGTTATTCTGGGTAAAGACCCAGTTACCCAAGAGGTCGTGCCGAGAACCGCCACGAATTTCATTCGTGGGTTTATGAGCTTTGTGCCCGGAGGTTTGGAGAAATTCGAAAACCTTCAAAAGTCGGGCGCTATTGATAAAGCATTCGCGTGGCTGGAAGCCGAGGTTGTAAAACTCGATCTCAGTTGGGAAGCCATCAAGGGGCTGTTCAGTCAGGTTTGGAACAGCTTCAGTATCAATGACTTCCTTGATCCTATCGGCGCGTTTGAACGCGTAGTCGGGATCTTTGCGGCGCCTGTTCAGCGGATTATCAATTTTGCTTCAGCAGTGGGGATGAAAGTCCTCGAATTTATTTTCTCTGGCGTTATGGGACCGTTAGGTGAAAAGGTGTTGGCGATATTCAAACGCGCGAGCACTACCTTTGTGAAAATTATCAAAGATCCGATCGGCTTCCTTGCCAATTTGCTGGAGGCGATGGGGCAAGGCTTCAGAAACTTCAGCAGTAATATCGCCACGCATTTGCTCAATGGCCTGGCAGGTTGGTTGTTTGGCGCGCTTGAAGGCTCTGGGCTCAAGCTGCCTGAAAGATGGGATATGAAGGGGATCCTGTCGGTAGTGACTCAGGTAATGGGGCTGACCTACGAAAAAGTGCGTAAAAAGCTCGTAAAACAATTGGGTGAAAAGGCCGTTAAACGTGCTGAGAGCGGATTTGAATTTATCAAGTTGATGGTCACTGAAGGTGTTGCCGGTGTTTGGCAGAAACTCGTTGAGTATCTGTCAGGGCTTAAAGATAAAGTGTTAGGCGCTATTCAGGATTGGGTGACAAGTAAGATTGTGACCATCGCGATCGAAAAACTCGCGACGATGTGGAACCCGGTAGGTGCGATAATTCAGGGCATTATTACTATTTATAACGCGGTGAGCTTCTTTATTGAGCGCATTAAACAAATTATGGCGTTGGTAGATTCGGTTGTGAATTCCATTGCCAATATCGCTGATAAAAAGTTGGGCGATGCGGCGATTGCGATAGAAACGGCGATGGCGCGGACCATTCCTGTAATTATAGGCTTCCTTGCCAGTTTGATTGGTTTGGGTGGCATATCTGGTGAAATTAAGAAGATCCTCGGCAAGCTGCAGGAATTTATTGATAAAGGTATCGATAAGCTCGTTGGTTGGATCGTCAAGCAGGTGAAAAAGCTCATTGCCGGCGGCAAAGCAGCATGGGCAAAAGGTAAGGACGGATTAGCAGCGTTGTTCCAATGGTGGACAAAGAAAAAGCCGGTGCAAACAGCCGACGGGGCATCGCATACGATCTTCTTTAAAGGCGAAGGCAAAAACGCGAAGCTCACAATTGCAACAACACCGATGGATTATCAGAAGTTTATTGGTGACCTGATTGCTCAAGAGAAACTTAATAAGGATGATGCCAAAGTTAAGAGCGCGTTGAAGATTGCAAAAGCAATAGAAAAAGAAAAATCGAAGACAGTAACCGAGGATAAAAAGGAGCAACAGGCCAAAGATATTGCAGCGCTTGTCGACCAGTTGGTTGATGCTACGAAAGAATTACCGTTAGTTGGCGAAAGTGGAACTAACAGTGATCCTGTATATGGCCCGTTGCGAAATGGCTGGGGTACATTCACTCGACTGAAGTATCAGAAGTCACCGCACTTTATGGGGTCACATCCAACTGTTGGTAACGATTCGAATTTCGAAGCCATCAATATCCGACGTAAAGGCAGCGGGTCACTTTACGTGAAGGGGCATTTGCTTAACGACAATTTGGGTGGTCCAGGAGACACGTGGCAAAATCTCACTCCGATTACGGGTGCGGCTAATGATGATCATAAGCGGAACTTTGAAAAAATAGCAAAGATCGCCGTTAACGGCACTGAAGCAAGGTTGTCAAAAAGTCCTAGTACAGCATCCGGTGCAATTGAAGATTTCAACTGTATAGCAACGTTTGGGCGCTCGCTGGCGACTGCACATGGTCAGCTTGCCGATCAAGAATCAGAGGCTTATCCGGCAGGTTGGGATGAGGATTGGAATGCAAGTATCGTCATGCGCATTCTGCAGGCCGAGGTATATGTTCCTCTAACCATAGAGTGCAGTGTTAAATACAAAAACAAACTGGCCGATGCTTATACCACACATAATTATTCTGTGAAAAATGACATTAACTATGGTGACCTAACGAAATACCAACTCGTTGCACGACCGAAAACCACGTTCGTAATCGTGGACAAAATCAATTGGGAGGCAGATCGGTGGCAAGATGCGATGGCGGAAGTAATGAAGTTAAACTTGATTGGTGCCGGACGAGCCAAAGCCATTTATGATGAGCTTAAAGATAAAGGCCAGATTCGTAACTTTAAAGCGGTGTCAGGAATAACGTTAAGAAAATTGACTGAAAAAAATAGCGACTACAAATTCAAGATTGGCAAAAAAACACCGACGCCAGCACCAAGCAATGCCGGCGAAGCTGGTGGCAACACCAATTAGCGGTTAGTTTCTTTAATCAGATTTACTGCAATTAAGGGAGTGAACGTCGTTCAGGAATCTGGGGTGGCATGCAAAACTGATATTAGTAATATTTGTATCGCTACTCGAACTCGAAGCACCCATAGCCGGTGGGCTATGGGTGGAAATCAAATATCAGGCCTTGCCGCGTTCCTTCGCCATTGTTAACGCCAAATCTTCGATCATATCTTCCTGACCGCCTACGGTGCCTCGTCTTCCAAGTTCTACCAAAATATCCCTTGCCTGAATGCCATATTTGGCTTCAGCTCGCTTGGCGAAGAGTAAGAACGATGAATATACGCCCGCGTAGCCCAAGGTCAGTGCGTCACGATCGAGACGAATCGGTTGATCCATCATTGGTGTCACAATGTCTTCGGCAACATCCATGATCTTGTAGAGATCGACACCGGTATCTGCGCCCATACGCGTGAGAACAGCAACCAAAACTTCTAGTGGTGTGTTACCCGCGCCAGCACCCAAGCCTGCGACAGAGCCGTCAATGCGGTTGGCGCCAGCCTCAATGGCAGCGACAGAATTCCAGACGCCCAACGATAAGTTGTGGTGCCCGTGGAACCCTAACTCAGTTTCTGGGTTGAGGTTGTCGCGAAGCAGTTGGATCTTGTCAGTAACCTCGTTGGGCAGCATAAAACCGGCAGAGTCTGTGCAATAGATACAGTTCGCTCCGTAGCTTTCCATCAATTTGGCTTGTTCGAGTATTTTCTCGGCAGGCACCATATGCGCCATCATCAAAAAGCCAACGGTATCCATCCCCATCTCTGCGGCGAGGGAAATGTGCTGTTCTGATACATCCGCTTCGGTACAGTGAGTTGCTACACGAATAGTGCTTACGCCAAGATCTTTGGCAACTTTTAGATGATCAACCGTGCCTATGCCGGGCAACAGCAGTGCCGAGACTTTGGCGTTTTTCATCTTTGGAATCACCGCGCTGAGGTATTCCTCATCAGTGTGTGCAGGGCGTCCGTAATTGACGGAAGACCCGCCAAGTCCGTCACCATGGGTGACTTCAATCAGTGGGATGCCGGCATCATCGAGTGCCGTTGCCACGGCTACCATTTCGTCAATGGAGATCTGGTGTTGTTTGGCATGCATGCCGTCGCGTAAGCACATGTCATGAAGCGTGATTTTTTTACCTTGAATAGTCATCTTTGCGCGCCTCTTCGATTATGCCGCTGGCCGGGTTGGAAGTTGTATCGTGCCGTCTGCCGCTTCTTCAGCGAACATTTCTGCGGTTCTTAAGCCGGCTGCTGTCATGATGTCGAGGTTACCGGCAAATTTAGGTAAGAAATCGCCGAGGCCTTCGACCTCCATAAACACAGTGACTTTGTTACCGTCAAAAATCGGCCCATTCACAAGGTTATAGCCAGGTACGTATTTTTGAACCTCAGCAACCATGTCATGCACTGACTGAATAATCGCCTCTTGGTCGGGGGCAGATTCAGTAATGCAGTGAATCGTATCTCGCATCATGAGCGGAGGTTCGGCCGGGTTGATAATGATGATGGCTTTACCTTCTTTGGCCCCGCCGACTTTTTCGACGGCCCCTGCGGTGGTTCGAGTAAATTCGTCAATATTTTTACGGGTTCCCGGGCCGACTGATTCGGAGGCAACCGTCGCTACAATCTCGCCGTACTCAACCGGCTGAACGCGCGAAACCGCTGCAACCATAGGAATAGTCGCCTGACCGCCACAGGTCACCATGTTGACATTCATTTCGAGGTTTTTGGCGTGATCCTGTAAGTTAACTGGCGGTACACAGAATGGCCCTATAGCAGCGGGCGTGAGGTCAATCATGATCACACCGAGGTCATTCAGCTTTTTGCTGTTATCTGCATGTACATAGGCGGAGGTCGCGTCAAAAGCGATGCGAATATCGTCATCGATCACATGAGGAACCAATCCGTCGACGCCAGTAGTTGATACCTTCAAGCCTGCGGCTTCAGCGCGTTTAAGGCCTTCGGATTCTGGGTCGATTCCGACCATCCACACGGGCTCTATCCAGTCAGATCGCATCATTTTCATCAGCAGATCGGTGCCGATGTTGCCAGGGCCGATGATGGCCGCTCTGAGTTTTTTGCTCATTGATTGTTCCTTAGCGGTTTGAAAGGTAGCTGGCGAGTATCGTTATGCTGATACCACTCGCCCAAGTGATGTTTTTGTCTGTCGAAGGCCGATATTAGCGCTCTCGAAAGATAAACAGCTCTATCCATATGGATTGATGAAAGGAGCGTTTGTTGCCTTTCGGCTTACAAACGCTCGTATTTCGACGCGGCTTTTAAGCTTTCTGGCCGCGTTTCGCTGTAATGAAGGTATCGACTGCTGTTTGAAAGGCTTTTTATAGCGCTAACTAACGCGTAATCGAGAAAGTGGCTTCCATATCGTCGAAAGCGCGTTTTTCTTCGTCACCGTTTTCAGGGCTGTGGGTAAAGGGTTCCCACGCAGGGCGGGCATCCCGATAGATAACGCCAAGCCCGAATCCATCGTCACTGTGAATGTCTGCGGCTGTTGATGGGCCGTCGGTATTGTTAGTTGATTCAAACGGGTGAACTTGTTCCTTCCAGTGCTTTTGCTCCGGCACAAATGTTACACATTGGCTTAACGCCTGCACGAATGAGAAGCCCTGATGTTTGATGGCATCAATGATTAAATCTTTAAGCTGGTTCGGGTCACCATAGAATCCGCGGGCGATAAAGCCGGCTCCAGAGCCAAGCGCAAGGCTAGCGGGTTGTAGTGCAGGAATTCCGGTGCCGTGGGGCGTCAATTTGCTGTGATCCCAATCTTTCGGCGTTGTGGGTGATGCCTGTCCTTTGGTCATGCCATAGACTTCGTTATCCATCGCAATGTAGGTGAAATCAACGTTTCTGCGGCAGGCATGCAGGAAGTGGTTGCCGCCGATGGAAAACCCATCACCGTCACCGCCCACCGCTATGACCAATAGATCCGGCCGAGCTGCTTTGAGTCCGGCAGCAACAGGTAAAGCACGGCCATGTACGCCGTGAAAGCCAAATAGCTGCGTGTACGCGGGCAAGCGCGATGAACATCCGATGCCAGAAATAATGGCGACTTTTTCGGGTGGAAGATTCAGCTCCGCTAATGCACGTGCGAGCGCGGCGAGTACCGCATAGTGTCCGCAACCTGCACACCAAATGGGCTTTACGGCAGATTTGTAATCTTTGGGTTTGTGTACGGCAATTTGATCAGCTGTTGACGGCATGTGGACGCTCCGTATTGATGTTGTCCCATTGATGGATGGCATCGGTAATCATTCCCGGCCGGATTGGCAGCGGCCCTGGGATTGCCAGCGAATGTAGCTCGCATTGGAATACCATTTTACTGCGTATCCAAGCAATGAACTGTGCACCATGGCTTTGTTCAACGACTAATAACCGCGTGACACCGACCAATGCATGGTCGAGCGCTTGTGTTTGTAGTGGCGCTAATAAGCGTAAGCTGATAACTCGGCAGGGTGTCCCTGACTCATTGAGGCGTTTGCATGCTTCTGCGGCTGCCGATGAGACGGATCCCCAGCAAATAATCACTGTAGAGCCTTCGCCGTTGATATCTGCCCAGTGGTCACCGTAATCAAATTCGGTGAGTTTGTTGGCGCGTTTATCCAACTGCTGTTGGTGGTGTTCTGCTGCAGCGGAGGGGGTTCCGTGTGCGTTATGTTCTAGCCCGTCGCCCGTGTACATAAGCTCATCTTCGCCGGGAATTGCCATCGGTGATATGCCGCTTTCGGTGAGTGCATAACGATCGTATGGTTCATCAGAAGCTGCGGCAGTGAGGCGTTTGGCTTCTTTGTGCCATAGGGTCGGCTGAGTTATTGCAGCATCTGATTGCGCGATTGATTGATCGGACAGCGCGATAACAGGCGTCTGTAGATTTTCTGCTAACCAAACTGACCAGCCTGCGGTGAACGCGCTGTCTGCAATCGAAAGCGCTGCGGTTACTATGTGTGGAGCGTCACCATGGAGCCCGTGCAATGCTATGTTCAGGTCTGACTGCTCGGATTTAGTTGGAATACCCGTAGAAGGGCCGCCGCGCATCACGTTAAACACAAGAAGTGGCGTTTCACTGGCAACGGCTAAGCCGATAGATTCTGCCATCAGGGCGAGACCCGGCCCCGACGTGGCTGTCATCGATGGTACTCCACCAAATGATGAACCGATGATCATGTTGATCGACGCTAGTTCATCTTCAGCTTGTATCAGGCGGCCACCAATCTTTTCGATGTTTGGCGCGAGCCATTCTAATACGCCAGATGCCGGCGTGATGGGGTAGGCGGCAACGAACCGAATGCCGGCCTTGAGCGCGCCAAACGCTGCGGCGCCACTACCATTGGTTAGCCAAGACGGTTTTACAGAGGAGTTTTCGGCAAGTTCGATATTTACAGCGCAGCGGCAGTCGTCGGCCGCATCCAGGCCCGATTGAATCCACCCTTTGGCCTTGTCGCCCAATTCGGGTTTGTTGCGAAAGTGCGTGGCGACTACGTCGACAAAGTCGTTTTCAGGCAGTTCTAGCAGGCTTGCAATTAACCCAGCTGCAACGATGTTTTCGCCGCCGGCTGCCGTTTTTTCGGCGATTTCGTCAAGTGGCATCCAAATAACGGTGGCGCCAGAGTCGGTAACGAAGTCTGGTGCTGTGTGCGCGCCTTCTGCATGGCCAATGATGACGCAGGTGTTGGGTGTCAGTACCACTTCTTGGCGAAAGCGAGCGACGTGTTCACAGTCAAGCAATACTAGTAAGTCGAGACTGTCGTCCGGGTTTTGTACGGGGTGATTAGCAAGGCGCAATAGAGATAACGACTCGCCTCCACGAATTTGTGGGCCAAACGAGCGTTGAGCTAAACCGAAATAACCGGCGTTTGAAGCTGCCTTCAATAGCAGCTGGCCGGTGGTAATCACGCCGGTGCCGCCATAGCCCGCGATGGCGATTGAAACCGAGGATTTTGTCATGTCGTCTCTCTCTTCGTCTCTCTGACACAGAGCACTCAATGGCCCGCGTTGTTGTTGGAGTCGTTGTAGATTACGTAATAGATCCAGTGGAGCTCTTTCAGCATATAGGTCTAGGTTTTTGATGTGTTGATATCCATCAATTCAAGTGAATATCTCATCAGGCCGCGAGGCGCTATTGGTTAGGCTGGTTTGAGTGTTGAAGATTCATGAAGTTGGGCTAATTTTTAGATAAATCAGTTACTAAGTGAGGGTGTTTTCATTCGGTAACGAAAATATAAAGACGTTTAGACAAATAAGGGATGTCGTCAATGTTGATTGAAACTCAAGGCGAGACGATTCGCGAAAGTACGTCTAAAGGGCATTTTAGCCCGTTAGTTGTTTGGATCAGTGCAATAATTTGTATATTCGCTAGCCACTGCGCATCAGCGGCACCGCATTACTATACGCAAGAAGCGCTAGACGCGAGTGACGATGTTACCGCGTGGCGATTTTCGTTTGAGGATGACTACTTCGCGCCAATCAATAATGAAGATGATAACTACTCATTCGGCTTTTCAGCGACACAGGCAGGGAAGGGAGCTAGAGAGTCATTTTTCACTTTAGCGCCTGCCGTTAACTGGTTTGATAGTTGGTGGGGGTTCAAGCCGGATGCGACCGATGAAAGCATATCCATTGGATTTTTTGGCCTCACGCCTGATAACAAAACGACCAAAGCTCCCGTCGATGATGATCGGCCTTATGCGAGTCTCGTCTATTGGTCATCATCGCAATTTCGTGTATCGGATAGCCAGCGTGAAGCCATATTCTCTGGGTTTACGATTGGCATATTAGGGCTGCCTATTGGTGGGACGATCCAGAATGGCATCCATGACGTGATCAATAACGGTAGGGTTAAAGGCTGGGGGAATCAAATATCCCACGGAGGCGAGCCAACCTTTAAGTATTCGCTGCACTGGCAGCAAAACTTTATGCCGCTATCTGATCTGGTTGAGATTAAGCAAAGCCTAGGGGGCTCTGCGGGTTACTTAACGCAGGCGTCGTGGTCTCTATCAATGCGTATCGGTAAACTAGCGACCACATGGTGGAGTGATCACCCGGAATTAGATCTCTATGGTGAATCCAGTGGCTTTTCGGCACCGACCAAAGGGGTTGAAGAGGTTTATTTCTCGGCAGGTTTCCAATTTAACGGGCGTCTATATAACGCCCTTGTACAAGGGCAGTTTCGTGATAGTGCGGTGACATACAATTTTGATGAAACTCGACATTTTATCGCTAGTGCTTGGATGGCATTCACCATGTCATTCAAATCCGGAATACGGATTCGATACTTTGCGCAAACTCAGTCTTCAGAGTTTAAATCGGGCGTTGCAAACCGCACTTTTTATTGGGCCGGGTTGTCGTTTACACAGGCCTTCAAATAACTTGTTAGCGTTAGGTGGAGCTTGGTGATTGTTTTCCAATAAAAAAGGCCGCTGACGCGGCCTTTTTGTTTTGCTCATTTTCAATACGATTAGAAAATGATATCGACTGCAGCACGCAATGACTGCGGGTGTTGCATCTCATTGGTGAACAAGCGGCGATCTTGAAGTTGGTATTCCATCTTTAACGCGGCTTGTGGATGGAAGTTCCAGCGACCAGTAATGTTGAAGGTGTTTTGCTGAGAGGATCCGCCTTGCTCGAAACCCCGTAAGTAAGCTTTTGTGCCGCCAACGACAGTCTGTGCTTGAGCAGTTTGAGGAGCTGCAGAAGCGATTTTGTCGAATGCGTTAATTGCTGCTTCATCACCTTGCTTGTTGTCGTAGCTATAAGTAAATGCAAGTGTTAGATCGGCAGGTAAGTTGAAGCCAACAGTTGCGTAAACAGCATCGTTGTTGCCGTAGCTAAGTACATCTTCAATTAACAGTTTGCTGTATTCCGAAATGATGAAGACTTCATCGAATTCCATCATCAGACCAAAGGAATACCAGTGTGTGCGTTTGTCTTTGATAGTGATGTCTTCGACAACGCTGCTAAAGTCGTTATCTATGCCTTGCGCAGCCAAGTATGCAAATGCGGCCCGTAGGCTCGAAATTGTATGCTCATTTGTTGGATCTAAGTTTGCGCCCAGCAAATCGTTAGGTGCGCCGTCAGGGGTTGTAAACGGAACATCGAGAATGCCGCTGATGTCGAAGTTGCTCAAACCTGTTGCGTAAGTTGCACGTAATGTCAGCCACTCATGGTTAACAGACCATGCAAAGCCGACCAAATCTTCGACGGTATAGTCTCGATTACCAACTTCTTCGAGTTGCTGCTTGGTTTGGCCTGCCCAGAGAGACAAGTCAGATGTCCAATCGTCTGCCATATCAGCGGTATAACGGAATGTGAGGCCGTCAACGGAGCGCAATGCTTCGGTTTGGTAAACGGCTTCAGGTGCTGTAATCCATACGTAAGCGTAACCAACGTCAACAACGCTGGAGAAAAAGTAGAACGGAATACGAGAACGACCGGCTGTGATCGAAATTTCCGGGGTGAAATGGTAGCTCACGTTAAGCCAGTCAACTTTAGGCTCATAGTCAGACGAGCCAAATGCGATAAATTGCGTCGTGAAGCTCAGTTTGTGTTGTAGATCGGCATCCAGACGTAAACCCAAGCGGTTAAAGCCATTCAGATCAAGGTCGGTTGGGATGTCGTAAACTTGGCCTTCTTTTTCATCGCTGAAGGTTTGACCAAAAACGACTGAAGCAAAGCCTGAGAAGTCAACGCTGACGTCTTCTTGCGCTAGTGCAGGTGAGGCAGCAAGACAAAGTGCGCTTGCACATGTCAGCAATGAGTGTTTCTTAAGCATGGTACTTCCGTCATTTGAGCGGCTTCCCTAACGCTTGGTGTTTCGGCTCGTCCGTTCTGGCCGACTATCAAAATTAGCTTTAATATTTTATTGATAACATATCTATTTAGCGGCGATATGATAATCAGGTTTTTGTAGAATGCAATTTCAATAGGTATTTCATCAAGATTTTTTAGGAATAAGAACGCCCGATTTTTGCTATTGGCAATATAGAAGGGCGTTGGGGAGTTGAGGATTATTATAGAGCTAATGAAATAGTTACCTTTAGATCTCGCTACTTATGATCAAACGGCATGAATATTAGGTTCACACCTTTGCCTGAGCTAATCAGGTAGTAGCGGCGTATGGATATCCCAAATAGGAAGATCAAAATATTTGTTCGTGAGTTGTCTAGCTCAATGAGGTTTTCTGCTTGATGAATCAGTGCATCCAATTCCGACAGAGATTTGTCGTCGAACTTCTTGTCCGGCACGGCGGGGTGGCAAAGGTTAAGGCAATGGTATGCCTGCAACTGTTTCAGCGCCGCTAGCAACGCTTCCTGCTCGGATGAAAGCTCAGCATCTTTTAATCTTAACTGGCTAACGCCCATAATGTTTAATGCGTTAAACCATGTGATTATCAACTCAGGTTGATCAGTCACTTCAAGCTCAAGAATGTCCAGGTAGTGCGACAGTATCAAATGACGGTAATCACTGATGGAGATCGGCTTGCCTGTTCTAATTTTCAGTAAGGCGTCATCGAGGTGCTGTATATTGTCTCTTATTAGCCGTTCCTTATCTGGCGCACCAATAACTTCGACGGTAAGAAACGCGATAAAGAAGCCTATAGTCACAGCTACCCAATTGTTGATAAAACCGAATGCGTCAAACGGCAAGGTGTTCTCTACGGGCATCAGGATGATCAAGACAAGAACAACCGTTGTTGGAAATAACGCATTCGGATCACGATAAGACATGGCTAACGGCACTGCGTAGGCAATAAAGAACGTCAGATAAAAGTGCCAGAAGTCATCGAGATGGATCAGGATGATGAATTCTATAAAAAAACCCCAACCCCCACAAAACAATGATGCAGCCATCATATCTTTGAGGCTGATTGATGACGACATTCGGATAATTCGAAGATTGGCCATAATCGCGCCGGTGATAATGATTAATGGCGCTGTGGCTTGCTGGGTAACAACCCATATGATAAACCCTACAACAACGGTAACGCCGACACTTACGGCGTGATAGATACTTTGTCGCCAAGCTTTTTGCCGCATTGAGTGATCATCCGCAGCCTGGCGTGGTAATTGACTCAGTTTTAGCGGGTCTAAAAGTGCTTTGTGGATTTCAGAGAGAGTTTTGTTGTTATCCGCCACTTTACGTTTAAGCGCTGCATAGACTTCATTGCGCTGAACAAGCACATCGATGGGCATTTCTGTGGGTGGGTTTGAGGATTCGGTGAGTTCTTTCAGGCGCATTCGTCGTATCACCAAAAGAACCGATATACAGGCAAGCGACTCCATCACCATGTTGTCGATCGTTCCGCCTACGCGACCAATACGTGGATCTAATATGCTCGCGTAGTAACGTTGTTGATTAATCCTAACGGCCTTAAGGCACGTACTTTTGTGTTTTTCGATGAAGTCACTGATGGTCATTCGCCCTGGATAGAACGCGCCGTGTGTTAATACATCAATAGACTGTTTCAAATCCTCGACCATTGAAGCCAGTTTTTGGTGCTGAGGTGTCGGGAAAATCAGAGCTGCAGAAACGGTGATTGCGATGATGCCTAACGATATTTCAGATGTGCGAAAAACCGCATAATAGATGATGGCAGTGGTGTTTGAGGTGTCGATATTGTTGGTGACGACCAATAGGGCCGTCATTCCGGCCAAAAAACCACCGTATCCGGCCATAAACTGAAAGATACTGGTGAAAACCGCGCACGCAAACATCCATATACTGATTGTGACTATGAGCCATAGTGGGTGAGGGGCGAGGTAAAGGGTGAGTGCGGTGCCTACGATCGCGCCGGTTAGGGTTCCGATTATCCGCGCGATGGATTTAGCCCATAGCTCGCCGCTATCGTAACGAAGACTTAGAAAGCCGACGGTAAGAAGGCCCCAATACGGGTTTTCGAGCCCCGAAGGCAACGCGATGGCCAGCACAAGTAAGCTTGATAGCGCGAAGCGCATCAATACAACGGCAGTTTCTTGGTGGATTGTATCAATAGAGGCGATAGAGAAAGTCGCCTTTCTCGTCTTAGGGGAGTTTCCTGGCTGGGATGAGGCCATCGTTCGTTATTTCAGATCGTCTAACACACCCAGCGCACTTTGATGTTGGTTGTTCGCCGGCTTGGCAATTACCGTGCATGTTCGCCCGGCAACAAGTAATTCTGCCGGCGGGGCAGTATCAAATTCAACCCTGACGGGTATGCGTTGTGCTAGTCGTACCCATGGGAAGGTTTGTTGAACATCGGGGAGCAGTTGGCTGCTAGCGTTTTGATTGGTATCCGCGATGCCTCTGCCAACACTGACGACATGCGCGCCGAATATTCTGTTATCGCCGAGAAAACTGACTTTCACCGGGGTGTTAGGTTGCAAGCCGTAAATTCGGTTTTCCTGAAAGTAGCCGACCACATAAAAACTGCGTTTATCAATGAAGGCGAGCGTGCGATCGCCAGCGTCTAGGTACGTCCCAATACGTAAATGCATATTGGTGACATAGCCATCAGACGGCGCGTGAATTTGCGTTCTTGATAAATCCAATTCGGCTTTTTGAAGCATCGCTGTGGCTGCTGCAACGGTCGCTCGTTGCGCTGCAAAGGCAAGATTGGCATTACGTCTATCTTCCACGGTGATCAGGCCTTTGGGAATATTGTCGCGACGTTCAGCTTCTTCTTTAAGTTGTTCAAGTTTTACTTGGGCTGCTTTTAACTGCGCCGTGGCGAGTTCTTTGGCGATTGTATAGTCACTTGGGTCGATCTCCAGTAATACGTCGCCCTGTTTCACGTACTGGTTATTGGTAACATGCAGTGCAACGATGTTGCCTTTGATTTCCGCACTGATCTCGGCAATTTCTGCCCGCAAGCGACCGTCGCGTGTCCAGGGAGCCAGCACGTATTGGCTCCATAAGGTTGAAAACGCATATCCAGCGACGACTACCACCAGGAGCGTGGCGCATAATTTCAAAATCCGTTTTTTCAAGCTATCCACCTATTCACGATTGAACAGACGATGATAAGTAGGCAAAAATCTACAAGACCCGGGTGCCAAAACCATTCATCGAAGGGAACCTTACGCAACAGAAATCGCAACACTAGCCAAATCAATGTGCCAATCACAACCACTTTGAACAGTGGGGGAAATGCCAGAGAACCCATGACCAGCCAGTCTTGCATGATTTTACCTTGTTACCCTGAAGCGCTTTGGTGTAAGTGTAGATCAGGCAATAAAAAAGGGCGCAACTGCGCCCTTGGGGAATGAAAGTATCAATGGATGTGTGGTTTATAACTAGCCGAATTGATTCATGGTGTTGTCGTCACCAGCTGCTTTTAATGCGGCGTCACCCGAGAAATACTCTTTGTGGTCATCACCCATATCCGAGCCTGCCATGTTCTGGTGTTTAACACAGGCAATGTGTTCGCGGATTTCTTTACGTTGTACGCCTGTTACGTATGCCAGCATGCCTTCAGCACCAAAGTAGCCTTTGGCGAGGTTGTCGGTCGACAGTGCTGCAGTGTGGTACGTTGGTAACGTAATCAAGTGGTGGAATATGCCGGCCTCTCTTGCTGCATCCTGTTGGAAGTTGCGAATACGATCGTCGGCTTCATCTGCCAATTCGGTATCGTCATAATGCGCGCTCATCAAGCTATTGCGATCGTAGCTGGTCAAGTCACGGCCTTCTTCTTGCCATGCATCGAACACTTGCTGGCGGAAGCTCAACGTCCAGTTGAATGATGGGCTGTTGTTGTAAACCAGTTTAGCGTTAGGTACGACTTCGCGGATACGATTTACCATTGCGCCGATCTGCCCTACATGAGGTTTTTCGGTCTCAATCCAAAGTAGGTCGGCACCGTGCTGCAATGAGGTAATGCAATCGAGCACAACTCGATCTTCGCCTGAGCCGTTACGGAACTGGAAGAGGCCACTTGGCAGACGACTCGGTTTAAGCAGCTTGCCGTTCGCTTTTACAACAACGTCGCCGTTTTCGATGTCAGCAGCACTGTCGATATATTCGCCTTCAAGGAAGCTATTATATTGATCGCCAAGATCTCCAGCCTCCTGAGTAACAGCGATCTGTTTAGTGAGACCGGCGCCCAGTGAGTCGGTGCGCGCAACGATGACGCCGTCATCAACACCAAGCTCAAGAAATGCATAGCGAACAGCGCGTATCTTGGCGAGAAAGTCTTCGTGCGGAACAGTTACTTTACCGTCTTGGTGTCCACATTGTTTTTCGTCCGATACCTGATTTTCGATCTGTATGCAGCAGGCGCCGGCTTCGATCATTTGTTTGGCTAGAAGGTAGGTTGCTTCTGCATTACCAAAGCCAGCATCGATGTCCGCGATAATTGGCACAACATGCGTTTGGAAGCCATCGATCTGTTTCTGTATCGCTTTTTCTTTGACGTTGTCTGACGCATCACGCGCCGCATCAAGTGCGCGGAACAATCCACCTAATTCTCTAGCATCGGCTTGTTTCAAAAAGGTGTATAGCTCTGCAATCAAACTCGACACTGCAGTTTTTTCATGCATTGATTGGTCAGGAAGCGGGCCGAATTCAGATCGTAACGCTGCGACCATCCAGCCGGATAGATACAGATAACGACGATCGGTGTTACCAAAATGCTTTTTAATCGAAATCATTTTTTGCTGACCGATAAAACCATGCCAGCAACCGAGGGATTGTGTGTACATCGACGTATCGGCATCATAACGAGCCATGTCGTCGCGCATGATTTTTGCTGTGTATTTCGCGATATCGATACCGGTGAGAAAGCGGTTCTGAGTACGCATGCGTGCTGCGTATTCCGGACTGATTGCTTTCCAGGTTTCCCCGTGCTGGTGACAGGTATCAGCGATTGCGTTGATTTGATCGTTGTAGTTAGACATTCAGGCTGCCCTCGTTAATACGTTGTAAATGACATTGATAGTAAGTCTGGTCTGGACGGCTTAATTTGGCGAATTTATGTCCCTGATCTATAGCATTCACGACATGAATAATGGTTTTTCAAGGCCTTTACTAAATGTAGGTGAGATGCGTGCAAATGGTTAAAGTTTGATCGATGTGATTATTTCTATGTAAATGCATGCTGATGTCCTGTGCTAAAGCGATTTGAGTGCGTCGTTCGTTTGGGCGACCCTGAATGCGCTTTTATAATGCAATAATGCGTATTAGTTTTCGTCAGGATGGCGCATCATGAAGTTTGTCTTATCTGCATCATTTACTCCGGTTAGAGAAATCCCACAGCTAGCGATTGAGGCTGATCTGTGTGGTTGGAGCGGAATTTCGTTTTCTGATCATGTGGTGCATCCGCAAAAACTCGCGTTAACACAATATCCGTATACCGATGATGGCGAGCGTCGATGGGATGCCTTCACCGAGTGGCCGGATCCGATGGTGATGATAGGCGCGCTGTCGACCATCACGAAAAACATCGAGTTCATGAACAATGTTTTTGTATTGCCAATGCGTAACCCGCTTTTGGTGGCTAAATCGGTATCTACAGCGGCGGTGTTGTCGAATAATCGTGTCAACTTATGTATTGGCGTTGGTTGGTCGAAGGATGAATATGTTCTTTTAGAGCAAGATTTTCATACCCGCGGTAAACGTTGTAATGAGGCGATTGAGATATTGAGGAAGTTATTTCAAGGTGGGTGGGTCTCGCATGACGGCCCGTTTTACCCGTTCGATACGCTTGAAATGACACCTGTGCCGGAAAAACCCGTTCCAATCTGGGTAGGTGGCATGAGTGACGCTGCTCTGCGTCGCGCTGCGTTGCTGGGTGATGGGTGGGTAAGTGACTTACAGTCGAGCGCGGATATTTTGGCATCGATAGCGAAAATTCAGGCGTTACGTGAAGAGACAGGAATAACTCGCCCGTTTGCTGTAATGGCAACGCCAAATGATGCATTTATGCCAGAGCAATATGCGGCGCTTAAAGAGGGTGGAGTAACGCACATTATGACGCAGCCATGGTTTTTCTATCATAAACAGCCGTTTAGCACTGAAGCACGGCTTGATGCGGTTAGGCAGTATGCGAGTGATGTGATTGCCAAATGCGGTGATTAATCGGCGGGAACGATAGTGTCTAAAGTACACGTTGGCCGAAAGACCTAGATTAGCGTGATTTTCGAATATGCAAAACCTGATGTAAATTAGTCTTTTTCAGAGTGTGTATTGACGATATATAAATCGAACTTCGCAAGGTGAACAAGCTTATGGGCGACTGAGCCTACATGCATGCCGCTGTGATGGTTGTTGCCGATGATAACAATATCGGCACCAATTCTATGCGCTACCGCATAAAGTCTATTTGCTGGGTTGCCGATAACGACATGGCAGTTTTCCGTAAGGATGTCATCGCCACCGAGTTCTAGTAATAACTTGCGTGCGGCAGTTTCGTTCTGATTGGTTATTTCTTTCAGTTCGTCCCCTAAAATCCCCAATGTTAATGCGGCTGTATACGAAGAGGTGACGGGCGGAGCAACATGAATAAGGTGCAGTTCGGCATCTGCAGGATGCGCAAAGGCACGGGCCTTTTCAATCACTGTTTTGCTGGCTTCCATGGATTCAAAATCTACAGCAGCTAATACAATTTGCATGGTGAACTCCTTGATTATTTCGTTTGCTCAGGGCTGATCTTATGTCGGTCTGGCAATGACTTATTGGACGCCCTTAATTGAATAGACGCGTATTGTTGTTGTTGGTTCATGCTAACACTCTCGAAAACACGCAAATTAATATCGATCAAAAGGTTAGTAGATAATGTGTTAGTTGTCTGGGGTGTTATTTATATAGTGTTAGAAGCATTTTTATGGCGGCATTTAATGGGCGTTAGTATTTATTCTGCGGACTACTTAGTTATGTTAAAAGTAATGTGACTTTAACAGTCACTATAAGTAACCTTTTGTGGGTGTTCGGTATTATTAGTTGAGAAGGACTTATGGCAAGGATAAAAATCCCGGAAGGTAGTGGCAGTGAAGCTGAGCGATTATTTTCAATACCATCGCCAACAGCGCATGCGTTAGCGGCGGTATCTGGTTCCATCTATACCCAAAGTGTCATTAGCATGCGTGAGCGTGAGGCGATACGCATGCGCGTCGCTGATCTGAATCAGTGTCAGATCTGTTTGGGTTTCAGATTTCCAGAGTTGCGTGAAGAGGGTGTTACTGAAGAATTTTATCAGGCAGTCATTGATTGGCGCACTAGTAGTGAATTGTCAGATCGAGAAGCGCTACTTGCGGAATACGCAGAACGCTACGCGACAGAGCATCTTAATATTGATGACGCGTTTTTTGTGCGTCTGAATGCGTCTTTTACGACAGAAGAGATCGTTGAGGCGAGCGCCATTATCGGAGGGCTTATCGCTAACGGACGCATGCTGCAGGTTTTGCAACTTGATCAGCAGTGCTCCATCACCATCGATGATAGTGAGTTTTCTGCGTAGGTGGTGTGTTGTTTCTGTTACTTCAACCCCAATTGCTGCATTCGATAGGTAAGCGTTGATGGCTTGAGACCTAGTCGTGCAGCGGCACCGTTTTTGCCTGCGATTTTATTGTTGCAGGCTTTCATTGCGCGTTCAATATTGCCACGCTGGAACGCTATCATTTGGGCTTCGGTTAAAACTTGATCATCTACTGATCCAATATTGCTGTCAGTGCATTCGTCGGTGTTTCTCTCAATGATTTCGGCACCCATCAGTGAGGGCATCGCAAGATCGAGTCTGAGCTTTCTGTCTGTGCTCATGATAACAGCACGTTCAATGACGTTTTTTAGCTCTCGAATATTTCCGGGCCAATTGTATTTTTCAAGTGCTTTTACTTGGCTTTTAGTTATTACGACGGGGTCTCTGCCGAAGTCGTTGCATGTCAGCGTCAGAAAGTGCCGTGCAAGTACGCCGATATCAGCTTGTCGTTCTCGTAGTGGCGGCACGGTTATGGGGAACACGCTAAGCCGATAGTAAAGGTCCTCGCGGAAACGACCCGCTTCTGCTTCAGCTAACAAGTCTTTATTGGTTGCGGCCACGATGCGAACATCAACTTTGATGGTAGATTCGTCTCCAACGCGCTCGAACTCCTGCTCTTGCAATGCACGTAGTAACTTGCCTTGTAGGTCGAGGGGGATCTCACCAACTTCGTCGAGAAATAACGTGCCTCCATTGGCAAGCTGTAGGCGTCCTACTCGATCCCGGTGCGCCCCTGTAAATGAGCCTTTTACATGCCCAAAGAACTCACTTTCGAATAAATCTTGTGGAATTGATGCGCAATTAACTTTGACCATGGGGCCGTTTTTGCGTGGGCTGTGATTATGAATTGCACGCGCGAACATTTCTTTACCGACACCCGATTCGCCTAAAACCAATACGCTAGAAGGGGTGTTAGCGACGGCTTCAATCTGTTGCAGGGTTCGTTGCAACGACAAACTGCTGCCAACAATTTCACCAAAGTTCTTTTGGATATTGATCTCGTCACGCAGATAGTCGCGCTCTTGTTCGAGTTCTTCTTTGAGTTTTTTTATCTCTCGGAAGTCGCTTTCGCGCTGTTGTTCGAACGTCAGGCGTTCAGAAATATCGCGAAATAGAACCACGGCCCCCTCGATTTTTCCTGCTTCGATAATAGGGCTGGAAATATACTCAACGGGAACAGGGTGCCCGTCTTTGTGCCAAAACACTTCGTCTTCAACGCGGTGTTCGGTGCCATCGGCTATCGCTGCGTAGATTTTGCAGTCTTCTTGAGCGTAATTGCTGCCGTCAGCGTGAGAATGGTGGTGGTGTGCATGTAGCTTTTCGCCAATGATTTCTTTGTGATCCCAGCCCAGTATGCGTGTTGAAGCTTCGTTGGCGAAAGTGGCTTTGCCATTGGCGTCAAGGCCATAGATACCTTCGCCAGCCGCTTTAAGTATGAGTTCGTTCTGGTTTTTCAGGCGTCGGATAACATGGGCGCTGTCGATTTGCTCACTGGTCATTGAAAGCAGGTTGATGACCTTATCTTGTTGCAGTGCGTCTAACCAGGCGAATACACGCGCACTGTCGCCACAGCCCTTCAGATTGACGGCGATAAAAGGATCTGTTGCGGAATCTTCGGCAACGGCGATTAAGTGGTTCTTTACCCGTTCAACATCTTCGGGTTGAACGAGGTGTGTAATATCGACCGCTGCCAGCCCTTTGTTGAGTTTGTCGTACCAATTGTTGCTGATACTGATCAGTGTTAACTCAAAGTCGAATTGGGCCATGCAAAGGGGGTTGTTGGTGATCCGTACCGTCATATATCGAAGTTTCCAAGTCCAAAATATTGAGAGTAATGTTTCAGTTATTTGTCAGTCTCAGATATCTGAGATGGCGGGTGTCGCCTAACGTGCTGAATATTAAAGATATATTAATGTGGCATGACTTTGGCTATGTCTAGCGCAGAGATGAGGCTACCACTCTATCTCAGTAAGAACAATCAAAGCCTGATGGCGGAGGAATACCATGAGTCGCCCACCTTTACCCCCATTCAATGAAGAAACTGCTCGCGCTAAAGTACAAGCTGCTGAAGATGCGTGGAACACCCGAGACGCGAAGACGGTTTCACTGGCATATACCCCGGATTCTCGCTGGCGCAACCGAGATACGTTTCTGCGAGGCCGCGAAGAAATTCAGGCGTTTTTGTCTGGAAAATGGCAGCGTGAACTGGACTACAAGCTTAAAAAAACACTGTGGTCTTACACTGGCAATCGCATTGCCGTGACATTCTATTACGAGTGGCGTGATGCTAGCGGGCAATGGTATCGCTCTTACGGTAACGAGCTCTGGGAGTTCGATGATGATGGGTTAATGCGTGAACGTATTGCCAGCATCAATGATTTGTCGATCGACGAATCGGAACGAACACTATGATGTCAGACTCTGTAGACTGCACATCGATCATCGAATTATGAAAGGATGTGACAGAGAGTAGTTGTTGGGCCGGCAGGGCATTCTAGACCTGTCGCTCCATCCTGATTGTTCGTACAATGAATTGTTAATTCATCTAACGAATTTGGGCCCAACGTTGATAGATTTTTCTGTTAAAAGAGGGCTGAGATTAAATGGCCAGGTTTTTACATGACGCCTAATACACCATCGACGTTAAAACTTCCGTTAAATATGGATTTCGACCAGCGTATCGCTATTGATACGCTTGTATCCCAGTGGCTCGCGAGCCCTAAGCCCGGCGTCTGGCGTAAACCGCTGGCGCGTGAAGATGCGGAGCAGGGTCATGCAACCAGTATCGTGCGATATGACCCGGGGGCGAGCTTTCATGCCCACGACCATCCAGGTGGCGAGGAGATTCTGGTGCTAAGGGGAACCTTTAGCGATGAAACGGGCAATTATGGCGCGGGAACGTATTTTCGTAATCCAGAAGGATTTCGACATGCACCTTTTAGCGAAGATGGGTGCGAGATATTGGTAAAGTTACATCAGTTTGACGAAGGAGATACCTCACACGTTGTTGCCGATACCCATTCAGACGATTGGCAAACGCTGAGTGAGGGCATGCAAAAGCGGCCACTCCATCAGTTTGGTGACGAACAAGTGTATATGCTGCGCGTTAACGCAGGGGTGAACCTGCGTATGGTTGCCGACCGTCATGGCGAAGAGATATACATTTTACACGGACGTATGAACGATGAGTATGGCGAGTATGGGCGTGGAGCCTGGATTCGCAGCCCGAATGCGGGCACCGAGCGTTATGTCTCTGAAAATTTGCTGGCTTGGGTGAAAACGGGTCATTTCGGCGAATGACCCTGAGTGCATGGCTCTCTGATTGAGAGCTACCTCTAGGCGTATTACGACTAGCGCGCGCGTAAATGCGCCATGGCGGCCTCGACGCCACCACTACCGATTGTTGCCCCTTGATGTTTTAGCGTGCTTTCGAGCGCGGCCAAACAAAGCAGAATATTCTCTTTGCGGCTGGCATGTCCCATCAAACCGATGCGCCATACTTTGCCTGCGAGGCTGCCAAGCCCCGCGCCGATCTCAAGGCTATAATCGGCCAGCAATTGTTGCCTTACTGCCAGATCATTAACGCCATCAGGGATTTTAACGGCATTGAGTTGTGCCAGTCGTTCGTTTTCGGGAACGATCAAATCAAGCCCGATGGCATCCAGTCCGGCTTTCAATGTTAGGTGATTTTGGTAATGGCGATTCCAAGCGTTTTCTAACCCTTCTTCTTTGACCAAAACCAGTGATTCATGCAACGCGTACATCGCGTTAACTGGCGCAGTGTGGTGATAGGCTCGCTTGCCGCCGCCAATCCAATATCCCATGATGAGTTCAAGATCGAGAAACCAGCTCTGGACTTGGGTTTTTCGGTTTTTGATCTTATCAATGGCGGCCGTGCTCAGCGTAATTGGCGAAATCCCCGGTACACACGAGAGACACTTTTGCGTACCTGAATACGCAGCATCTATCTGCCAATTGTCGATCTCGAGCATGCTGCCACCGAGTGATGTCACTGTATCGACAATCGTAAGGCAGTCAAATTGCTTCGCGATTGCGCATAAGGTTTTTGCGTCACTTTGAGCACCGGTTGATGTTTCCGCATGGACAAAGGCAACTATTGAAGTTTCTGGGTTGTTACGTAATGCCTCTTCGAGTTTCTCAGGCGACACAGCTCGCCCCCATTCGTCTTCTACCATTATCGCAATACCGCCAGCACGAACGACGTTTTCACGCATGCGGCCGCCAAATACACCGTTTTGGCAGATGACGACGGTATCGCCGGGCTCAACTAGATTAACAAAACACGTTTCCATACCTGCAGAGCCGGGGGCAGAAATCGGTAGGGTTAGTGCATTTTGGGTTTTAAACACGTATTGAAGCAGGGTTTTTATGCTATCCATCAGCTCAATAAACAACGGGTCCAAATGCCCAATGGTGGGGCGAGCCAGCGCTTCGAGAACGCGTGGAGAAACATCTGAAGGTCCGGGCCCCATCAGTGTGCGTTGGGGTGGGTAAAATGAACGTGTCATAGGTATCTCCTAAGATGTCGACTTTGAATTGTCGATCTATCGTAATGGCCGCGGGTTTGATGGCAACTAAGCGCTATCCATCGCGTGATGTCATTTCAGTCGATTCTGCTTGTTGCAGTGCTTCCAGCTGGTGATCTAACCAATGGTGCCAGTCAGATAGGCCACTTCCGTCTTTGACAGACAATTGAATGATTTTGATCCCCGCGTTAATCGAGCGGGCATATTGGATGCAGCGGCCGACATCAAAATCAACATAGTTCAGTAAGTCGGTTTTGCTGATAATCATAAGGCTCGCATGATAGAACGCATCGGGGTATTTCAACGGTTTATCATCGCCTTCGGCCACGGATAATATGACGACTTTGTGCGTTTCACCAAGATCAAAGTTGGCCGGACAAACAAGATTACCGACGTTTTCGATAAATAACACACTGTTATCCGACGCTGGCTGCATCTGTAATGCGCTTTGAATCATACGGCTATCAAGGTGGCAGCCCTTGCCCGTATTAATTTGCAGTGCCGGGGTGCCGGTTGATGCAATACGCTCGGCGTCGTGCGCCGTTTGTTGGTCACCTTCAATAACCTGTCGTGGAGCGGGTGACTGCCAATCAGTCAGGGTTTTGACCAGCAAGCTGGTTTTACCGGCGCCGGGGCTCGACAGTAAATTGATGGCGAGGATGTTTCGGCGGCTAAGTTTATCCCGATTATCATCTGCGACCGCGCGGTTTGCGGCCATCAAAGAGGTGCCGACATCGAGTTTACGCAGGGTGGTGGTTGGCGTGTAAACACGTTGTTCGGCGTGCGCACATGTTTCAGGCGAGGTCGCATGAACAGGTTTTAGGGTGATTTTTTCGCCATCGCAACCGCAGGTAGTACACATAGGATTCTCGCTTACACCGGTTTTGCCAGTGGATGTTTATCTTAGCTATCTGATAGCGGAGTTTTCGCCGGGTGTTTCATTTTCGCAGTTTGCTACATAGATGGCGATCAACTGCGCATCATCACCGCCGATTTTTTTGCTGCCGGTTTGATGGCATTCAGGGCAGGGGGTGTACACGGTATTTGCATGGTAGGTGTGTCTACATGCTCGACATTGAAGTTGCCCGGGTACGATGCCGATCTCAAGCGATGCGCCCTCAATCACCGTTCCTTCTGCCAACGCTTGTAGAGCAAATTCTAGGGCGCCGGGGTCGACGCAGGATAGCTCACCCACCTCAACGTTGATTTTTTCAACGCGCTCAAATCGATTCTTCTGAGCTTGTTGCTCGATACATTCGATAAGGTTTTCAGCCAATGATACTTCGTGCACAGCGCTCCCCGTGTTCTTGGTGCCAAATTTTATGCCAACTGGCGGTGTCGGGCATGTTTACCAGATGAGTCACCAGCGTTTTGGCTAAATCAAGATGGTTAATGCAATCACTGGTGAGGGGTTCTCCCAATTCAAATGCGTTACCTTGGATCGCCAGTAGAAAACATTCAGGTAATGGTTCATCTGAGAGCATGGACGTCATTGCCAATATGGCTTCAGGTGTTTGTTGATGGGTGGTCAATTGCCAGCTGGTCTCTGGCATTATCGGTTTGAACAATACCGGCGTATCGATCAATCCGCAGTCGATAAAAATTACCTTGTCAGCGCCCAGTAAATCATAGGCATTTTCAGGGTTTAGCTGCAGTGTTTCGATGTAACGCAGCCTGTAATGATCGCTACGATGCCCTAGGCTTTCTCGCAAAGCTTCAAGCAATATTGGCGCGGCTGCGTCATCTTGGCGTGTTGGGTTGCCACACCCAATAATAACGAGGTGCGGCAGCGGGTCAGGCAAGTGCATGTATGTTCCCCCTTGAATCTTTGCTAACGGCATGCAGTCGTTTGCCGTTGAGGTGCTGTAACTCAACGATCAAGGGCATTTGGCCAACAGCGTGGGTAGCGCACGACAAACACGGGTCATACGCTCTTACAGCGACTTCCAGAAGATTGAGCAGGCCTTCATCAATGGTGTTTCCGTCCAGGTGTTGGTTGGCGACATCACAAATGGCTTGATTCATTGCCCAGTTGTTACTGGTAGTCGAAACAATCAAGTTTGCCATTGTCACTCGATCGTCATCATCAACTTCATAGTGATGAAATAACGTACCGCGCGGTGCTTCGATAACGCCAATACCGGAGGGTTGTCGTTCACCGTGCGTAATCAGATCGCGGCTCATTAAATCCGGGTCTCTTAATACACGCTGAATGGCTTCGGCACAATGAAGCGCTTCAATCATTCTTGCCCAATGGTAGGCGAGGCTCAGATGGCAGAGTGGGGTCCCGGCTATTAGCATGAAATCCTGACGGCAACTCTCTGCCAGAGGGGTATCGAAGAAGTCGCAATTATTCACTCGTGCCAAGGGCCCGACTTTATACCAGCCGCTATCGGGGTTATTTGCCTGTTGACGCTGATCGGCAAGATAGGGGAATTTCATGTAAGACCAGTTTCGTGCTTCTTCATGAATCAAGTCGAAATAACGGTCGCAAGGAAACTGATCAAACATCATTGAGCCATCAGCATCGCGAACACGTATTTGCCCATCGTACAGTTCAAACGCCCCGTCTGGCCGATTTATAGAAAGGCAGGGCGATGGTAAATCTGCAAAATTGCGAAAGAGATCGTTATCGCTCAAGCATAAGCGCTTGGATAAGTCGACGGCACTTTGGCACCACTCAACAATGTCGTCGATATCATTGCTTAATTTGGCAATTGCGGCTTTTTCCAATGGCTGATTCATGCCGCCGGGTACGGCAGCGATGCCGTGGATGCGCTTGCCCGTGATTGCCTCAATGACTTGCTGGCCAAATTTTCGAATCTTTATGCCTTGTAGTGCGATATCCGGGTGCTCGTTGATAACACCAACGAAATTGCGTTTCGCAACGTCACTGTCGTAACCAAATAATAAATCTGGTGAGGCTAGGGTGAAAAAATGTAATGCATGAGACTGCAGAACTTGGCCCCAGTGCAGTAACTGGCGAAGCTTGTGGGCTGCAGGCGTGAGCGTCTTTACCCCATGAATAGCATCAATTGCCTTGCCTGCCGCCAGATGATGACTCACTGGGCAGATGCCACACAAGCGCTGTACCAGTAGCGGTAATTCCCAATAGGGCCGACCCTGAATGAATTTTTCAAAGCCGCGAAACTCGGTAATATGCAAACGTGCCTGGTGTACGTGATTCTCGTCATCGACCAATAGGGTTATTTTACCGTGACCTTCAACGCGGGTTACCGGTTCGATGGCAATTCTACGTAGGTCTGGAGAATCTGTTTTGGGCATCAGTCAAACCGCCGGTATGGATAGTCGAGATGGATGGGTTTATTTTCAATCAGTGCGGTCAGGAATTCGCTGAATGCGGCGGCCGGGGGAGGGCAGCCGGGCAAAAAATAGTCGACATCAACGGATTCATGGTTAGGCGTAACCTTGCTGAGAAGCTGAGGTATTTCGGGGTCTGAGGGGATCAGTGTAGTCGTTGTGTTGAACCCTTGCTGGTAAACTTCTTCAAGGCATTCTTCGGTGCTGAATTGATTGCGCAACGCAGGAACGCCACCATTGATCGCACAGGCACCAACAGAGACGAGAATCCGGCATTTTTTGCGAAACTCCAGCAATACCTCTCGGTTATCTTCATTGCATAGGCCGCCTTCAACTAGTCCGACATCGCATTCACCGAGTGTTTTGATGTCCGTTAGCGGGCTGCGGTTAAATTCGATGTGTTTTTGAAGATCAACCAAATCCTCGTCAATGTCGAGCAGTGACATATGGCAGCCAAAACATCCGGCTAACGAACAGGTCGCGACTTTCAGTTTTTTTGTCATGATGGATCGCTTTTACGCGTATCAGCGTGATCAATGTTGGAGTCATTCATGTGTTCGAAATCGGGCCGTTGGTTGCCGAGCTCACTAATACTGTGTTGATCATACAAACGTTGTCCGGGCCGTTGCAGATAGTTGTTGTGCTTGGATGAAATAGCGCCGACTGGGCATATATTTGCCGCCAGATCATCGATGCTAAGGTCTGAGCTGCCGAGCGTGCCGTCTGGTGAGTTAACTTGTAAGTAACTGTCTGCACCACGGCCAGCGAGGCCAAAGACTTTTTTGCCATCAACTTCGTTACTGGCCCTCACGCAGAGCGCACAATTGATGCAACGATCACGATCCAGAAAGATATCCGGATGACTACCGTCTTTGCGACGACGTGGATACGTCAGCGGGAATCGCATGTGTGTGATGCCCAAGTCGTAGGCCATGGCCTGCAGTTGGCAGTTTCCCGATAATTCGCAAGAGGGGCAAAAGTGATTGCCTTCCGCGAACAGCAATTCAATCATTTGCTGTCGATAGTCGGTAATCTCGTCGCTGTGATTCTCGATAACCTGGCCAGATTTGGCTGTAGTCAGGCACGCCGATTGAAATTTCCCATCAACTTTAATGGTACATAGTTTGCAGCTGCCATGGGGCGATAGACTTTTGTGATAACAGAGGTGTGGGATGTATTCGCCATGTGCAGATGCAACATCCAATAACGATTCACCTTCGTCGCCGCTCAGGGTTAGCTCTCGGCCGTCGATGGTGAGGGATGAGTGTGAAGATTCTGATGAACTGGAGCCTTTGTTTGTGCCCGGATTTTCTGCGTTGCCTTTCGATTGATTAGTCATGGGCGATGATCTCTGCTGGGACGAAAGTCGGTAGAACATGGTCGCTCAGGATTTGTTTCATTGAACTCCCGGCAGTTTTACCCAGGCCGCAATGACTCGCTGCCATCATCAGATCACAGGCACCGAGTGCATGCTGTATGTCTGAACCTCTAAGATCACCGCGATTCAGCGCGTGTGCGTAGTGTTCGAACATGTGAGTGCCGCCACGACAAGGCGTGCAGAATCCACAGCTTTCTTCAGCAAAAAAGTGGGCGAAGTTCGTGAGGATTTCGTCAGCTTTCCGACTTTCGTTAAATACCATGATGGCACCGGCGCTATGCAGACGGGTGTAGTCAATGGCGATATCAAATTGATCTCGGTCGATCATGTATCCCGCAGCGCCACCAATCTGCACTAGCGAGGCATCACTAGCACCGCAAGTATCAAGTATCTCGCTAACGGGTGTACCCAATGGAAATTCGTAGATACCCGGTCTTGTGCAGTCGCCACTGATACTATGCAATTTAGAGCCTGTTGATACGTTTTCGTCGGTTTTGATGAAAGCGCTGAGGCCTTTGTCAGCGAGTAGGGTAACGTTGCAAAAGGTTTCGACGTTGTTAACGACGGTTGGCTTACCCATCAAGCCATGATCGACGGGCAGGGGTGGTTTAATACGAGGGATGCCACGTTTACCTTCCATGGAGTCGAGCATGGCGGATTCTTCGCCGCAAATATAAGCGCCTGCGCCGATATGAATGGTTATCGGAAATTGCGCGAGCTGATCGTCAATGAAGGTGGTTAGCGATCCTTCTTGTAATCGCCTTTCGATATGCGCTTGCATTTGATCGAGCATAAACAAGTATTCTTTGCGCAAATAGATATAACCTTGCTTTGCACCGATCACTCGAGCGCAGATGGCCATACCTTCGAGAACATTGTCGAGAAACTGATCCAGAAGCACCCGATCTTTAAAGGTGCCTGGCTCGCCTTCATCCGCGTTACAAACGATCACTTTGTTTTGGTCGTTTGCCTGCATGCAGGCCTTCCATTTAATCGCCGTCGGAAACCCAGCGCCACCACGGCCTTTTAGTTCAGATTGCTCTAGCCGTGTCATGAAATCCTGACGACTGGATGGCGTTATGGTTTGTAGAACATGGCCAGGCTCTATTTGATGATTCAATAAAGCCCCTTTGATATAAATTTCGGTATTGATCGAAAACCATTCTGTGGGCCAAGTATTCATCGGTTGATTGCTTTCGATGGCGGCAAGTATCTCATCTAGGCGTTGTGGGCTAACGCTAGGCACAGCAAATCCATTAATCAAGAGCGCCGGCCCGACGTCGCATAAACCTGTACACGATGTTTGTTTTACCGCTATTAGCCCCGGGTTGCGCGCAGCAAAATTGTTTAACACCTCAATATTGTGTTGTTGGCCGAGCATGATGTCAGTGATATTGGTGCTGGCGTGAACAACCCATTGTGCTGTGGGCTCTGCATCGATCAGGTGGAAAAAATCAATAACACCGCGTATTTCGGTTTTAGTAAGCCCCGTTTTGTTGGCCAGTAGCTGTTGAAAGTGCTCAGGGACGTAGCCGAATCGCTGATTCAGGTCGACCAAGTGTTGCAACATCAATTGTGGGTCGATTGTTGATGGCTCCGATAGCCAGTCGATCGTTTCGGGTACTTCAGGGTCGTAGGAGTATGGCCCGATTTTTTCTGTAAACACGATAAAGTCGACCTTTGATGCGGTTTGCTGGATCGAATACCAATGATAGACATCAATGGCTGTGTCTGGACGTCGCTCGTCTTATCCATGATATGGACATCAACTGTTATTCATCATTCGACAGCAGAAGCCGTTGGTAACGGCTAATATGATGAACGTCATGGATGCTATGTCTATGACGTATATCATCTTCTGTTTCAGTGCTTAAAAAAATACGTTAGGTTTTGCGTTGCTGCCAGTAAATCCGATATAACAGTTTTAGCCTGTCGATGCATTTGAATAACTCTATGCCCCAAATACCACCTACATACTCTACCAACAAAAGCGATTTGCCTGCGCGCGTATTGTCTCTTCGACTGGTCGGTGCTGTTCAGGGCGTAGGCATGCGGCCATTTTGTAAAAAAATGGCCGATCAAGCCGGCATCAGCGGCAATATCATCAATAGACAGGGGCAGGTTGATATTTATGCCGTTGGGTCTCGAATTGCTCTGCGGCAGTTTATCCGTCAGTTGCGCGGCTTTCTTCAGCCCGGCGTGCGTGTGCAGGCACGATTGCAACGCTGTGCAAAGGGTTGTATTCCCTTGGAGTATTTAGACGCGGCAGAATTCCAGATTCTTCATGCTGACGCAGAAGAAGGATCGTACAACAAACAAGTAAACGTCTCGTTAATTCCTGATCGCGTGCCGTGTGAGCAATGCCTAGTAGAGTTTAATGAGCCGTCTAACAGACGGTTTCAGTATGCCTTTATCAGTTGTACTGATTGCGGCCCCCGGCATTCGATCAGCGACAAAACACCGTTTGAACGAGATACAACAAGCTACGCTGATTGGCCAATGTGTGCGGACTGTGAAAGAGAATATAATAATGCAGGTGACCGACGTTACTACGCACAAACCATCAGTTGCCCCGCATGTGGCCCAACGTTTCGCTTAAAAAGCAAAGATCACCCATTCACAGACGCTGATTCCCCAGCAATCTGCCAACAATTGGTGACAACGTTCGATAAAGACGCATTGGCCATTGTGAAAAGCCTCAGTGGCCTACACATTCTTGCAGACGCCGAATCACCCAATGCAGTCGCGCATTTACGAGAGCTAAAGCAAAGAGCGAACAAGCCGTTTGCGTTGATGTTTCCCTCTATCGAGAAGGTTGCAGAGGTTTGTCACGTGAGTGCTGAAGAGCGGCAATTGCTTCTTTCGGCAAGTGGCCCGCTGGTGTTGTTATCCCTTAAAGCGTCGTCTTATTTGGCTTCGTCGATCGCGCCAGGGCTTAATCGTCTCGCGGTGATGTTGCCTAGTACCGCGTTTTATCATGGGCTTATGGCTTATTGGCCAAAACCGCTAGTGGTAACCAGCGCCAATATTAAAGATGAGCCGTTAATGACCAATAGCAGCGAGATACCTGACCATTGGTTGCAGGCTGTCGATATTATCGTTGACCACGAACTTACACTCGTAGATGGGCTTGATGACAGCATTATGCAGATTGTCGACGGTAAAACGATGACTATTCGCCCGGCTCGCGGTTTGATCCCTATGCAATTTCCTTTTTCAGCTACCGCAGCCGAAACGATTGTTGGTTTAGGTGGGTGGCAAAAGAACACGCTAGCAACGGCCAGTGATGGTCGATTGTTGCTGGGCCGGTATCTGGGGGATTTGGCCAACGCTCAAACGCACTTGTTGCGTGAGCAACGGCTAGCATCTCTACTGGGTAACATTTCTGAAGACCAGCGAAGCTTGGTGGTTGCAGACAGCCATGCGTTGATGCGTAATGAGCCTGAAATGCTTGGTGCACCCTCGATTTGTGTCCAGCACCATCTGGCTCACGCGCTTTCGATTCAGGCTGAAACGACCTTCTCTAACACATACATGGGCATTGTTTGGGATGGACTGGGTTATCCGCCGGTACAGGTACTGGAGGAAACATCTCCGTATTCTTCGACGTTATGGGGCGGTGAGTTTTTTTCTATTTCTGCAGCAGCGGATACACTCCCGGAGCATATTGGCAGCTTTCTACCCATGCACTTTGCTGGTGGTGAGTTGGCTTTTGAGTACCCGGCGGTAATGGCCTATTCGTTGTTATTCCAGTTAACTGATGCCGGTCTTTCAGCCGAGATAAAAGCTGCTGCCGATCGATTGAGGGTATCATCGGCGCTTTCTCAGCAACAGTGGCATTGGTTGCATCATCAATTGGCGGCCAACCAACACGTCAATCTTCCTACAACATCTGCTGTTGGGCGGTTGTTTGACGCTGTTGCTGCCATCATCGGTGTTGCTTATGAAAACACCTACGAAGCAGAGGCTGCGCTGCGCTTGCAAGTCGCCGCAGAATCCGCCGATAACGATTGTGCCGTTGATTTGGGTTCCCCTGTTATTGATTGGCAAGATGGGCGTACACTGGTTGACTGGCGGCCAATGATTTCGTCGCTGTTAATGTCTTTGCATCTTGGGCCTGCTGAATGCGCGAATGGATTTATTCGGTGGTTGTCTGATGTGTGTTGTTTGGTTGCTTCAATGCACGGCGCGTCTAACGTGTCGCTTTCGGGTGGGTGTTTTCAAAATTCATTACTGTTATTGATGACAGCCGAGCGATTTCGAGAGCAGGGTGTTGATGTGTTCTGGCCTCAACGTGTACCACTTAACGATAGTGGTATTTCAGTCGGGCAGGTTATTGCTGGGTTGCGCAGCGCCGCTCACCAGCGTGCGAATTAAGGGTAATAAAACCATGTGTCTGGCAATTCCAGGGAAGCTTCAAGCGATTCATCGACAGGGTGAGCAATCCGTTGGTGTTGTTAGTTTTAACGGTGTGACCAAATCCTGTGATTTGGCGCTTGTGCCTGAAGCATCCGAAGGCGATTACGTTATCGTTCACGCAGGATTTGCGCTTAATCGTATTGATGAAGCAGAGGCCTTGCAGACGCTGGCGGATGTGGCGGCGATGCATGCTGAGTTTGACGCAGATTCGTAAGGTCACACACTGAATTCCGCACATCGGACATAAAGAATGAGATTAGTGACGATGGAAAGCATGTACATTCAGGGAAGCTCTGTAAACCAGCGTTCAAGGAGTCAGCATGAAGTACCTTAATGAATTTCGTGACCCTGACGCGGTTGCTGCTGTTCTTAAACGGATTGAGCGCCGTTTGACAGGCCATTGGCAAATCATGGAAGTGTGTGGCGGCCAAACGCATAGCATTATGAAGTACGGGCTCGATCAATTACTGCCCGCCGGTATCGAGCTGATCCATGGGCCGGGATGCCCGGTTTGTGTAACGCCCGCAGAAATCTTGGATGCCGCCATCGATTTAGCAATCACACATCGGGTTATCGTCTGTTCATACGGCGATATGCTGCGTGTGCCTGGAAGTAAGCGCTCCTTGCTCGATGCAAGAGCTGAAGGCGCAGATATCCGGTTGATATATTCACCCATGGAGGCGGTTGCGCTGGCTCAGGAAAATCCTCAGTGCGAAATCGTGTTCCTCGCGGTTGGGTTTGAAACCACATCAGCGGTGAATGCGCAGGCTTTACGTACCGCGGCAGGCGCCGACGTTAAGAATTTTTCGATGTTAGTCTCTCAGGTTACTGTTCCAGCAGCGTTAGAAATGATTAGCCGGCAGCCTGATTGCGCGATCGACGGATTTCTTGCAGCAGGGCATGTATGTACTGTGATGGGTACAGCTGAATACGAGCCGCTGGCAAAAAGCTTAGGCAAGCCGATCGTGATTACCGGGTTCGAACCCGTGGACATTTTATTGGGGGTAGAGTCGGCAGTCGATATGCTGGAATCGGGAAGAGCAGAGGTTATCAACAAATTCCAACGTGTTGTGGCTGCACCGGGAAATCGTGTTGCTCAAGAAGGTATTTTTTCAGTATTTGAGCGTATCGATAAATCATGGCGTGGCTTGGGAGTGATTCCTGATAGTGGCTTGGGAATTAGGCGCGAATTTGAGCAATATGACGCCGAGCGCAAGTTTGGCGTAACCGGTGTTGGTGATACATTGGCATCAGATTGCCAGTCAGGTTTAGTGTTACAGGGGCTAATAAAACCCCATGAGTGTGATGCTTTCGGCGTTGCATGTACGCCTGAAACTCCGTTGGGAGCCCCGATGGTTTCGGAAGAGGGCGCCTGCAGTGCTTGGTTTCGCTACCGGCATTTGGAGCGGCCGTGATGATTAGACCCATCTGCATCCTTCAGGGAATCCATCAATACGTGTTTTCTCGTTTTCAAACGTATGAGGTTTTTTGATGAATCTGATTTGCCCCGTTGAACATCAAGCAGGCACACATATCACACTGGCGCATGGCGCGGGTGGTGTACAAACACGTAAGCTTGTTGAAACCGTTTTTTTGCCCGCCTTTGGCGCCGATTCTAACCAAGAAGATGCGGCGCTTCTGGATATGTGTACCCCACACGTTGACTCAAGAGGCAATGCAGCGCGTTGGGCAATGACAACCGACAGTTATGTGGTTAACCCGTTGGAATTCCCCGGCGGTAATATCGGCGACTTAGCCGTCGCTGGTACCTGTAACGATTTGGCGATGCGCGGGGCCATCCCCAAATATCTGAGTGCTGGTTTTATTCTGGAAGAAGGGCTTAGCATTACGTTACTAACAAAGATTGTGCGTTCGATGGCTGCGCAAGCAAAAGACGCTGGGGTTCAGATTATCACCGGCGATACCAAAGTTGTTGAGCGCGGCAAAGGTGATGGTGTGTTTATCAATACTGCGGGGGTTGGTGTGGTCGCAGATGAATTTATTGATGTGCCGGGCATTAATAATATCGCTGCTGGCAACGCGGTGATTCTCAGTAATGATATTGGTCGTCATGGTGCTGCGGTATTAGCGAGCCGGGAGCAAACCGCATTCGATAGCGATATCGTCAGTGATTGCGCGTTATTGAGCCCTGTAGTTGGCTCACTCGCCTCAGCTGGTATTGTACCGCGCGCTATGCGTGATTTAACACGCGGCGGCCTCGCGACGGCGCTTGTAGAGATGGCTGATGGCTCGGGGATGGATGTCCATATCACTGAATCGCAGATCCCGATTCACCCGATGGTCGATGCGGCCTGTGAAGTATTTGGCCTCAACGCGCTGCAAGTCGCTAATGAAGGGTGTTTTGCGTTATTCGTTGCTGAGAGTGATGTTGAAAAAGCTTTGGGGGTTCTTCGACAATGGCCGCAATGTCGTGCAGCAACGCGCATTGGCGTAGTACGTGAGGCAGGTGCTGCGCGCCCTCGTGTGCTTATGCAAACGGCGTTTGGATCTGACCGGCTTGTACACGCGCTATCCGGCGAACAGCTTCCTAGGATCTGTTGATTTTAGATGAGATATAACATCTAAATCATTGTTTTTATTCGTCAGAATGCTGTTTTTCGTTGCTCTTCCCTGTCATTTATTTCCTTTTATCTCTTTTTGATGAACCCGCTGGCCGCATTACCTTTCCAATGAAAGGTATTCATAACCTTGCGGGTGATGCATGGAACAGATCAAAGAGAACGATTGGGTAAAGCCCACGGTTGATAATCGCGGGTTGATGTTCAAAAAGATGATTCGTAATAGTCAGGCTTTTGTCGACTCGACGGGCAAGTTTGATAAACCGGTTCTTGATCTCGGTTGCGCGTATGGGGTTGCAACGATACCAACCCTTGAAAAAGGCCAAGCTGTTATTGCGTGTGATCTTGAACAGCGGCATTTGGATCAGTTGATTGATGCTGTACCTAAAACCTACCACCCCTTGTTAATGACAGTCTGCGCGTCATTTCCGGATGGCATTGAGCTTCCCGATGAAAGTATCAGTGCTGCATTATCCTCTTATGTTTTTCATTTTTTAAAAGGGCCTGAACTGCAGATTGGGCTGCAAAAAATCTACCGTTGGTTGCAACCGGGAGGCAAGCTGTATATCAATGTCGGTACGCCTTTTATTAAAAACTTCGACACATTGGATGCATTTCATCAACGTAAGGAGAAAGGTGAACGGTGGCCCGGCGAGTTGTACGAAGAGGATATTCCTGAGCACTTTCAGGCTAAATTTTCTGAAGAGTCACGTTGTCAGTTTATGCATCTTTTTACGGTTGAAACGATGACTAGAGAGCTTGAGGGCGCAGGTTTCGAAGTTGAAAGCAGTTTTTACGATGAACTGGTTATGTGTGATGAGTATCGAGAGTTTTTCTCTGGTGGCGGCAAAGGTGTGCTTTGCTTGGTTGCCCAAAGACCTAATCCAGACATAGCTCACTAGCAGGTGATCGATGATGGGTAATTGAGCATTACTCATCATCGTATTTCAGTATTCCATCCAACATCATTTGTTCGTTTTTTCTTACTATCTGAATGATGCCTCATTCTTGCCCTATCGATTCTCTCCTATAGACACTGTTTATTCGCCACTGTGTGTTCGATAGAAAACAGCTGGTGTTCGGTTATTTCAAATTACTATATCTCTAGCTCCGATCTGGGGTTATTTGTTATTGATGCTCATTTGACAGAGTCAGCCATCGTTACAAAGATGTAATGAAATGTGACTAATAATGAGAGGGAATTCACATGTTTCAGGTACGTTTCACCATGTTGGTGTCGGTACTTGTTCTTATGGCTGGATGCATGGAGCAGGGCCTAACGATAAAAACGCCGGAAAATGGCAAGCAATACGCAGGGCTACACAACGAACCGCCGCCAATAGATAACGGATTATCGCAATTGCCGGCACAAGTCGAAATACGCTATAGCAAAAATCAAGGCCCGCGAAAGATTTACCTCAATGGCCAATCTGTCGGGGATCGATTCAGTTACGAGCCAACACGCGCCTGGATGAACCTACATGAGGTTCGTGATTTTCTCGTACAGGGTAGTAATAAACTGCATGTTGACCCGTTAAAGTTTGGGCCTTCAATACGTTTCAAGTTTGATAATAAAGGCCCGGAAGTTTTCACCACATTCACGTGTGTCTCTGGCGATGACAGTTGCCCGGTTAGTAGCAATGAAGTACAGATTCGCATGGGCTCTGATGAGGCCAATGAGATTACGTCATTAGTTATCAACGGTACACCCGCCTCACGCAGTGCCGATCACGACAATGAATGGGAAGTCACCACGCCAGCTGCGCCGACTAACAATCTCTTCGCTATCGTCGCTGAGGATAATTTCGGCTATCGCGAGACCACACATTTTTTGAAGGATGGCGCTCGCATTGATGAAATATTCCGGGCCAAAGTGGGGGAGTCAGCGATTCGAGGCCTGACTCCGATACTCGATACACAGATATCCAATACGGATTTGGACGAATCAGCGTTAAATGCGGCCGGGCTTGATACTGAGCGTTGGTTGGATGCCGGGAACTTAGTCGTTGCCATCTTGTGGGTACGAATCAAAGAGATCAAAATCGGTGATGCCGTTATCAATGATTTTTCGTTTAAAAATGGCAACCTCATTGCATTGGACATGGATATGGTTCGCGCCGATGACGGGGCCGTCGGTGTCGACGTTATTGTTGAAACAACGTCTTCTTGCCTAGTGACGGGTTGTTTTTGTTGGCCTTGGCAGTGCGGTGACCCAGCACGTCGGCCTAAACAGCCTAGTGGCCATGGTATGACATCGCCAGTGCGTTCACATTTGTATATAGGCACCATGAATATTGACGGTGATGTTCGCGTTAATTTGAATAACGGTGCATTTGATGTCGATCTTCTCAGTAACCTGCAACTCAATATGAACGATGTATCTGGTGATGGGTTTGCGCCTATCATCAATTTGTTCAGTGGGCTTGGTATTTTCAAATCCATTATGCGCGGCATTATTGGTACGACCATTGATAACAACCTCAACACGATTCGTCTTGGTTTCAATATCACCAATGATGAAGGCCAAAACTTTGATCTTGTTACCCGTGCAGAAACCGTCAGCACTGATGCCGACAATCTGTACATGACTTACAGCGGCCAGATGGAGGTGCGTGATCGAGATCCTTTAGTGCCAAGAACGCTCGGTTCTCGATATGAACCTAATGCCCTGGGCAACTATTTGAGCCTTGATCACCCGAATGCGAGTAATCAAGGCAGTAACCTCGAAGTCAACCTGAACAGTAATATCATCAACCAGGGCTTTAATAATCTCTATAACATCGGGATGACGCACATCACTGTCACGCTAGCAGACCAAGAAGTGCATTTTGGGCCGCAGGCGGTGGGTGACGATATCGGTAAAAAAGGCGACCGAAAAATGGAGCTTGTGCCAACCGGGCCCGGAACTATGAAATTCCTCAAAGGCGATACAAATCAGGCGACACTGACCTATCAGAATGCGTCTCTAACGGTATATCGCAAGGGTGACTCCGCATGGGAAGAAGAATTCATCGCTAATGCAGACATCTCTGCTGGCGTGTTAATGGAGGCACGGGGCAATGTTTTTGATATGACAATCAACGGCGCGCCGGATCTCAAGTTGAATCGGGTGGTAAATCGCAGCCCGCTGCCAATGTCAGATGCTTTTATCGAAAATGTTGTCAATTTGGCGTTCGAGGTCTTGTACCCATTGTTATCGGATACTCATTTGAGTATCGATATTCCGAATGTTGATAATCCTGACTATCCGTTTACGGCTGAAGTTACCACGGATGATTTCAATTCACGTAACGGGCACCTGCGATTTAGCATGGGCATCGAGCCTACACCGCGATAATTGGGCCTGTTGCCGAGCGGTGATCCATAAAACACCTCTCTCGGGAGGTGTTTTAGATTCCTATAGAGGGAAAACTCTTTGGACGCTGTAAAGTCCTAGTATCATCTACAACCCAAATCTCGGGGCGTGTATGTACAAAAAAATATTAGTTTGTTTGGATCTTGCCGGTGAGCCGGACCAAGTGCTGGCCAAGGCACAACCCATCATTGAACATTGTTCGGCAGATTATTTAATCGTGTATTGCATCGAGAAGCCGGTTACTGGCCTCGGTGAATTGGAATCTGGGCGCAGCCTTAACAGTTGGGTACAGTTAAAACAGGAAGTAATGCCGCACCTTACGGATATTGTTGCTGAATCTGGGTTAGATCCTGCCCATGCGACCATTGAGATTGGTCATATTGGCGATACGTTGCTCGACTTGGCGGAAGAAGGGGAGTTTGATTTAATTTTGGTAGGTAGTCATGGTCGCCACGGCTGGCGTTTGCTGCTGGGCTCAACCGCTAATGCTATTTTGCATCATGCCAAAATAGATGTACTTGCCGTTCGAATACAGGATTAATGCCGTTCTATCGCTGTATCTCTGGGCTTTTCGCAAACCCTTGCCATGAAGGTAAGGAAGTTAATGAAAGTTTCGAGACTTAGTTTTTAAGGCGGGTAATGCCTCCGAATGATCTTCAATCCTCCCTGCAATCACATGCACAACGTTATCTTTGATCTCGACTGTTCCTTTTACATAGAGAAGCCGACCCCTCAGTATTTCTTGGCGGAAGTACTCCTGAATATATTGCCAGATCACTACATTAATATTGCCGGTTTCATCTTCCAGCGTTAAAAACAGGGTGCCGCCTGCGGTGCCCGGGCGTTGGCGGCCAGTCACGACGCCAGCAACCTCAATCAGAGATTTGTTGCGACATTGGAGGAGTTGTTTTGCCGGGGTACAGTGACTAAATGGCGGGCGTTCACGTACCAATTGCATTGGGTGGTGATCCAGCGATAGCCCAGTATTATGGTAATCAGCCACCATATCATCAATGACTGACGGGGCTTTGATGTATGTTGACGTTGATTCGCGCTGACTATTATTCTTCCTACCCGAAAAGGAATGTTCCTGGTGAGGTTGATCAACAAAGAATGGATCTTCCATCTCCAAAGCCTGCCAATACGCCTCACGTCGATTGGAAGAAAAAGCCTGTAAGGCATTGGCATCAATTAGTTTTTGTAATGCTAGTTTGTCGAGTAACTTCCGGTTTTTTAGATCGGCCAGGCTAGTAAGTGGCGTTTGTTTTCGTGATTTGGTAAGTGCGCCTGCGCTTTCCTCTCGAAACCCCTTGATTAACCGGAACCCTAATCGAATGGCGACCGGCTGGCCATCGTCCGATACCAGCTGATGATCGAAATGGCTGTGGTTTACGCACACAGGTAAAACCGTAACGTGATGACGCTGCGCATCCTGAACCAGCTGTGATGGTGAGTAAAATCCCATTGGTTGGCTGTTGAGAAGTGCGCAGTAAAAGGCATGCGGGTGGTGACATTTCACCCATGACGAAAAATACACCAAGATGGCAAAGCTGGCGGAATGTGATTCCGGAAACCCGTAACTCCCAAAGCCTTTCATTTGCTCAAATAAACGTTCCGCAAATGTTTGGTCGTAACCTCGTTTCAGCATGCCCTCGATTAACTTGTCACGGAATTGATAGAGGTTGCCGTTTTTACCCCAGCTGGCCATAGCACGGCGTAACTGGTCGGCTTCACCGCCGCTAAAGCCTGCGGCAACCATAGTGAGTTGAATCACTTGCTCTTGAAAAATCGGCACGCCCAATGTGCGTTCAAGTACCGTTTTAATCTCGTCATTTGGATAGCTCGCCAGCTCTTCGCCATTACGCCGTTTTAAATAGGGATGCACCATATCCCCTTGAATCGGGCCTGGTCGGACGATAGCAACCTCGATAACTAGGTCGTAAAAACAGCGGGGTTTTAATCGGGGTAACATGGATATTTGCGCACGCGATTCCACCTGAAAAACACCAATGCTGTCTCCTCGGCAGAGCATGTCATACACGGCTGGGTCTTCCCGAGGAATATCTTGCATGCTCTGCAATGCGGGCTGGTATTGTTGAATCATATTGACGGCTTTATGCAGGGCACTAAGCATGCCAAGAGCGAGAATATCCACCTTCAGCAAACCGAGGATTTCAATGTCATATTTATCCCACTGAATGACGGTACGGCCTTCCATCGCGGCATTTTCGATAGGTACCAGCGTTGATGTCGGCAATTGCGTAATGAGAAACCCACCAACATGCTGAGATAAATGACGGGGAATGCCAATAATCGCCTGCACCAGTGTGATGTAGTGCTGGCATAACTGGCTGGATAAATCGAGATTGCGCTCTGCCAATCGCTGCCCAAGCATGTCAGGGGTATCCCACCAGGCTAATGATGATGACAGTTCATTGATCAATGTATCTGCAAGGCCTAATGCCTTTCCCACATCACGAATAGCACTGCGCCGCCGGTAGGTCGTGACCGTCGCCGTTAGCGCGGTGCGTTTACGGCTGTATTTTTGATAGATGTATTGGATAACTTCTTCGCGGCGGGCATTTTCAAAATCGACATCAATGTCAGGCGGTTCATTACGCTCCTTAGAGATAAAACGCTCGAACAGTAGGTTGCTTTTATCCGGATCAACCTCAGTAATCATAAGGCAGTAACACACAGCAGAGTTCGCCGCTGAGCCGCGGCCCTGGCAATAGATATTCGCCTTGCGGGCAAATGCGACGATGTCGTAGATGGTCAAAAAGTAGTATTCGTATTGCAGGGATTCAATCACGTCCAGCTCATAGCGTACCTGCCGATGTACTTTTTCGGGTATGCCCTGCGGATACCGTTGATGAGCTCCTTCCCAGGTAATGCGGGCCAAGTGCCCGATGGGTGATTCGCCGGCGGGCACAACTTCCTGCGGATACTGATACTTCAGTTCTCGCATGGAGAAATCACACAATTCTGTAATGCGCAGGCTTTCATCCAGTAAGGCTTGCGGATATTGGTGTTTGAGTGTTTTTAGTGATTTAAGGTGTTTTTCGGCGTTTTGATGGCGCTGTTGGCCGAGGGCTTCCAATGTCGTGTTGCGGCGTATGGCAGTCAGCGTGTCTTGCAGAGGTTTACGACTTTTGCAGTGCATATGTACATCGTTCATTGCCACCATGTTGATGCTAATGTCGTCTGCTAATTGGCTGCACGCCAGATAATGGTGTTGGTCTCCCGCCCGAAAGAAACACTCAACACCGAGCCAAATCCGATCACGAAAATATTGTTTAAGAAGCGTGCCGTGAATTCTATCGGTTGCTTCAGGTGCGCTGGATGGCTGCCATTGCGGCACCCAAATGGCTAAACAATGCTGCAAACCGAACTGTAAATCTTGGCTATTGAGTTCATATTCTCCCTTTTTACTACGTCGACGGGCTAAGGTAATCAACGCAGAAACCTCACTGTATGCCGTTCGATTAGGCGCTAGCAGTAGTAACTTCATCATACTGCCTGAATGCGCTACCAAAAATTCACTGCCAACAATCAGCTTTAGGCCGCAATCCTCACTGGCCTGAAATGCTTTAACAATACCGGCGTAAGAGCATTCGTCAGTTATGGCAATCGCCTCATAACCCAACGCATGCGCTTGGTATACCAGCTCTTCCGGTGACGAGGCTCCGGTTAGAAAACTGTAATGCGATTTGCAGTGAAGTTCGGCGTACATGGGGCTATCACTCAGGATCTTGGGGCGGTTATCAATAAAACGTCAGGCAAAAAAACCATGCAGATACCAGCTTTTACGAGAGTGTTCATAAAAAACCCAAAGCAGCCGGCCGTTATGTTGGCGAGCAATAAAATAATCGCGGTATTGCAGCCCAGACCACCAGTGGCTGGTGATCCTGTCAGGGCCATTAATCAAACGTAATGGCCCTTGATACCAAGGTTGTTGTTGCTTCTGTGATAAATATCGAGGCTTTGGCAGTAGCCATAGCGGTTGCAATGCCGGGGGAGTGGTATCGTTCGGTGTCTTGGTTGGCGCTGATGTCCTGCCGCTCAAATACGTCGAGGGGCGCTCTTGAACATAACGACTGTGTTGCTTTGGCGCATTGGCAGGTGATGTTGCAGACGTTGTAGATGTAGCCGGTGCGCAGCGTAAATTCTGTAACTCTGGTAGATGTTCGGCGCATAATGCGGGCTGATAGACCGTTCGTGGCCCAAGCCGTGCGCGTAAACGGTCGATAAGTTGAGCGGCGTCATCAGCGTGTGTTGATGTGTCAAAAAAGTCGTCTGGCAGAAGGCTTAATGGGTAAACATGGGTGCTGACGAGTTCGATCCCCATCAGTTCTCTGCGTAAATCGAGTTTGCTGATTTGTAAATCAGAGAGACTTTTTAAAACCGACAATGTGTTTTGGCGTGCCGCTAAAGCGATATGTACATGGTCGATCAAATGCTGGTTATGGCCGAAAAAATACCAGTCAAACCCTCGGCAATGTAGCTGCCGTTTGCGTAGAAATTCGCACAAGCTTTGTAGCAACCGGCGAATTTCTTCATCGATCCATTGTTGATTATGTATGGGCTCAGCAAAGTCAGTATGCTGGCGAAAAGTTTCTGGAGGGATAGTCGGGCTTTGAGGGTCAGCTTTTGTTCCTAGTAGGCGTTGTAAATAATCAAGCAAAGTCGAGCCGAAGCGCTGGCCAAGCTCTGCAGCAGGTATATCGATAAAGTCATCCACATATTCAAAGCCACAGCTATATAACTGCTGGCGTTGTTTGTCGTCGATGTCGAGATGATCAATGCTGACTTGGCGTAGTAGTTGGCAAAACTGCGCTTGCTGATGGGGTGCAAAGCGACTTTGTTGATACCCGTTATCGTGACAGAAGCTCAAAGCTACCGCACCTTTGGGCGTGTGAGCACTGCCGATTCGATAGCTGATATTAAGCTCAGCTAATTCTTCTTGGATATTGCTAAGTAGATGATCGAAGCCTTGGAAAAGATCCAGGCAACCGCCGATATCCATCAACAATCCTTGTTTGTGTGGCGTAACCATCGGGCTGTAACGATAAGCCCATCCAGCTAATTCACTGAGCTGTTGTTGTTCCTTTAAGAGGGCCCGGGAATGTAGGGTTACGTCAGGCGCGGTCATACGTGCATGGCTGAATGTCATTGTTTTGCGAATGCCGCTCGCAGCAGCGCTGGCATTACATTGATGCACACGTTGTTGATCAATAATGGCTGCAGCACTGGCGTTTGCGCGAGTATCTATACCCAGGGCATTCAGGCTCAGTTGGTCAAATCGAAGGTACAGCCATAAGCTGGGGGGCTGAATTGTGGTAGGGCCGGTTTCGGTAGGGCTGGTCTCAGTAGGGCTGGTTACGGCAGTGTCCGTCTGGGCAGTGAAACGCTCATCGTTACCATGCTGTTTGCGACCATCATTGTTCGTGTTTTTTGTCACCACAGCCATTTTTGCCGCCTCACTCAACCTCGCTGACCCCAATGCTCAAATCTTGTTTTCAATAGGATGCACGCTAGACGCCTGCGGAGGTGGGTTATCGCCAATATTCGGTAGGTTTTGATGGGTATGGAAAGGCAGTAAGTCAACGGGCAAGCGCTGCCACTGCTCATAGTGAGGGCTAACCGAAACACGCAGTTCTTGGCCACTCCAGCCGCCGGGTTGTTTCAAAATATGTAAGTCGAGTTGCCCGGTTTTATCGGCATTAACAGACATTCTCAGCGAGGATGCTGAAACCTGATTGGCGCATCGTTGATGACGAAAAAGCACATGCCAACAGTTATGTTTGCGAGCGGCTAACTGCAAGCGCCGTAGCTCTCGCATACCCAAAGGTGCTTGCCCAAACCAACTAAAAACAGTGTTGCAACTGCCGGATAACATCGCTTGTTCAGTCGCCCAAAGAGTATCTGCTGTTGTTTCGGCGTTAACAATAATCAGCTTTTTTAAATCAATATGTTGTTGTGCTAGTACCGGCGCAAACGGTAAAAAGGGTGGGGCAATCCAAAAAATATACCCATTGCTGTCGGTGTTGCCATGCCGCAAAGCAGGCATTAGTAGGCGTAATTCACCAATACCTTCAAAAGGTAGATAAAGCTCATTGTTGCACCCCAAGGGCCAACCACCGGCATGCAACGCCTTGTTTAGCGAATCATGTTGGCTATCCAGCGCAGCAATATTATTGCTACTTTGCTCGCCATGGTTGGTGGCGCGCCATAAGTTGGGTTGCTGATTGATGAGGGTTTCGAGTTCGGTATCCATAGAAATAAGAATACTGTATAAAGATACAGCATTCAAGAATTTGTATGGGTAATAAATATGGCTGGTTGTTGCAGAAGTTATTGGCGTTAAGTGAGCGATGCATCAATCAGATAGTGGAGCTGGGGTGGTTACCAGCGATGCTAGTTGCTCAAGCGGGCTGCCAAACTGCCAGTTCATGGCACTTCGTAGTGAATCAGGAATAGGCCCATACTTGCCAATAATTTCCGTGTGCCCCGCGGTGATTTCCAGCTGTTGCGTGTGCAAGTGACGGTCTCGTTGTGACAGCTGTTGTTCGTAAGGGGTAAAGACAAAATCATCAGTGATGCATTGCCCCTGCATATCATAGTAACGGCAGCTGTCGCTTTCTTGAGTGATGATATGCAAGTGCAAACTGAGTGATTCAGGCAGAGCCCCCGGCTGTTGTATAAAACGCGAAGCCGTTGTTAGCTCGTGCCACTTGTCGCCACTGATAAACCAACACGCCAGATCTTGAATACCTAACGAAAGTACCCTCAAGGCCATGTTGCCACATCCCTCAGCGATTCGAACACCCGCAAAAGGTGCCGCAATAGTCACCAGCTGAATATCGTCTGGAACAGCTTCGGTAGATAGCATGGTCAACGATTTACGAGCAATCAAGCCACCTAAGCTGTGGCCAACTAAGCGCATTGACGTTAACGAGTAGCGGTTATTTAACGTGTCTAAGTGCTGGCTAAGCAATCGGGCAGATCTCTTCATACTGTGACGCTGATTGTAAGTGAAACAGGCAGTAATCTGTTGATGTTGTTCGGCTATGCGGGCCAGCGGCGCCATATCCAAAACGTTACCTGCGTTGCCGTGAATTAATACCGTTAGGTTGTGAGCCGAGGTGGGTGGAGAGAATGCTTCGCCGGTATGGCAATTGAATAGATGTTGATCATCACCTGCCTTACTTACTGTCTCTGCAATGCAGACTTTTGTGTTGATGGCAGCCACAACAGCGAGGAGGCATATTGTTGCTCGCCGAATGCCAAGCTTATGTCTTAGCATCTGCACGTATTCGATAAAGAACATGGCTATCAAACACCATGTGTTGATGTATTCGCCATGTTTAGTGTGTGATGAATATTGCACGTCATGCGCATTCTGCACTTTTTGCATAAGTCTCCCCTGACTGGCCATAGACGCTATACGGCGCTTTCTCGTCATTGGTTCATTCAAGTGTAGTTTTGAATTTGTCTTTTCTGCAGATGCTTCTCTGTTTACGCCAAACGGAGTGAATGAATACCTGATTGATTCAGCGCAAAGCGTCAGTTTTGGCTCTTTCATAGTATGAATATCGCCAGCGGGGCGACGAGGTTCTGCGGGTAGCCACTAAATTCAGGAGTTTGAAGTATGAAGAAGTTAGTTACTTTTGGTTGTGCATGTGCAATGGCAATGGGGTCTGCGGCGGTAAGTGCGTACGAGAAAGATGATGTACTACTGCGTTTTGGTGCTGCGTCGGTATTCCCTGATGACACCAATGCAAATGCCGGTGTATCTGTCGATGGCAACACACAGCTAGGCTTGAACGTTGTATACATGGCAAGTGACAACGTGGGTTTTGAACTGTTAGCAGCGTCGCCATTTACTCATGACGTAAAATTGAATGGCGATACTATTGGCGAAACCAAACAGCTACCTCCAACGGTTTCTATGCAGTGGTATTTCAACAACAACAGCATTGTAACGCCTTACCTCGGTGTTGGTTTTAACTACACCTTCTTCTGGGATTCAAAAGCAGGCTTGGGCGGTGACGTTCAAGACGTTAATCTTAAAGACTCTTTCGGCTTTGCTGCTAATGCAGGCTTGGACATCGAAGTTGCTGACAATTGGTTGGTGAATGCGTCCGTTTATAAAATGCAGATGGAAACCGAAGTGCTAAATGGCCCGTTAAAGGGTACTGGTGTGACTATTGATCCGGTTGTGGTTATGTTGTCTGCGGGTTATAAATTCTGATCAGTGATCGCGTATAACAATACTACCCCCGCAATGCCGGGGGTTCTTTTGTGTTGTTTTTTCAAAACCTGATCCTCTATACTGCGGGGTCTCCGCTAAATCAGTTAATTCGTACCTTTGCATGACAACCACTGCTTCGCCAAAACACAATCAAGCCGCTGATTCTTCGAATGAGCCATTAATTATCTCCCGTGCAGATGAATCACCCAAACGATTGCGTGAACGCTTTCAGGAATGGGGTTATCTGTATTTTCAGCAGTATGTACCTGCAGAGAAGTGCAATGCCTTGATGCAGTCGTTTGCCGATGTATTAGAGCCGCATTTATCTCTGGATAAAAATGCCGGGCACCCAGTGCTTAACGGTGACCCGTTTTTTGAAACCGACACGATTTGGGATGCGGTTTACCCCAAAATGCAGTCGCTAGAATCGTTTCAACGCTTTTTTCATGACAAGCCCATCACAGATTTGATGGAAGCGGTGACTGGCACGGACGTATTTATTTACCCCATGAAGATGGCACGTATTTCTACACCGAAGAAAATCGGCTATGAAACACCACCACACCAAGATGCGCATTCTCATCACGCACCACCTACTATGGCTGGCATTTGGGTACCGCTTCATGATGTTGATGCCCAAATGGGGCGTTTAAAGCTACTCCCTCAATCGCATAAGCGCGGTGTTCGTCCCGTTCATGAGGCTGCAGGTGTTGGCGGGGTGCAATGTGAGATCTACGAAGATGAAACAACTTGGCATGTCTCCGATGTAAAACAGGGTGATGTGATTATTTTTCACTCAGCGTGTATTCACAAGGCAGAACCAAACACCGCGAATAAGGCAGCACGTTTTAGCGTGGATACACGCTTTTGTGATTATGGCGCACCTGTGTTTGTTACCAATCTTGACCCGCATCATGGCTGGCGTATTGACGATCTTAGCTGGGAGAGTATCTACGAAGATTGGCAGAATGATGATTTAAAATACTACTGGCAAGACTACCCGAACTTTTTTGACCAATTCGGGCAGGGTGGGTTTTAAACACGTCGATTGTTTTAGGTCGGGCTCGTAGCTCTAGAATATAAAACCCTATTTCAGGGTTTTTTCGGGCAGTGAGCCGCATCAATGCACAGACTTTGGGGCTTCCAGGTATAACGATCAGGTTTAATACCGCGCCCTAAGGCCTCAATCCAAACCGGCTTTATTTCAAACAACTGATATTCATTGGGGAAGCCAGGCCAAAGTTTGTCACGCAATGCTCTCGGGAAAAAGTCATGCTCCCGCGCCACCTTGGGGCTCGAATGCAAACGCGCTAACCCCATAATACTGACATACGATTTGTAATCATCTGCAATGTAATGCAGCTCAACTTTGGGGTTGTGGCTAATTTGATGTACTTTGCGTGTTTGGGGCCGTGTTGCCACCCAAATTGTTAGGTCGTCATCTGCGCCTGACGGTTTAACCGTGCGAGCCCGAGGGAATCCATCTTCACCAACCGTGATTAACGTCGTGTATTCTGCTTCGTTAATAATACTGAGCACAGTATCGAGAAAGACCTGCCGATCTGCTGGCTGTGATACTGCAGGCGCTGCATTCAGTAACATCACGCTAAAAAGTAGACAGGCACCGATAGTGCTCAAATAGACCAAGGCTTTATTCATGTGGCGCTCCAATATATCGCTCTACGAATTTGCCGCGTCTTGGTTTTCCGCATTATCAATGTGTTTTTTAAATGCGCTGTAGCCAAAAACGGCCCCCATCAAACTGCCAACCCCCACACCTAACCACCCGGCGATAGCAGAGGAGTCGAATGCTGCATATGCTGCAGTGCCTAGTAATGCGGCCCCGCAAATGGCACGAATCAATAAGTGGGCGATTAGTTTTAAGTAGTGGCTCATCGAATTTATCTTATCGGCAAATAACTTCTGTATAGCATTGTTCCTGTTGAGTAGCGCAATAAACGTTCCTCTGATCGACGCTGAAGGAGTTTCGGCATGTCATTTCTCGCCATTTTCAAACGACTTCTGTGTAGGTTTTTTATCCGCGGGACGGCAGTTATAAGGATGAAAGTCTGGGCTAAGCTGTAATGTGTGTAACTGCACAGCAACGCGGAAGAATACGATGCAGGATCAGATGGAAATGACGACGGAAGCGTTTTCTGCTCAGCTCAGTAGGCAAGTGACAGGAGCCCGCTTATGCATGACAAAACACGGTGTTTTTGTGCGATCCGGAATGCGGGAAAACCGAACGCTTATTGTTATTGCTCACGGCACACTTGAACCTAATAATTATTTTTCAAACTACTTTCAATCCATTGATAGTATTGGCTTTGTTGCGCCAAAAGGTCATGTGCTTTTATCGTCATTAAGTTTGCTTGCGCGTAATTCCCGGCTCGCCATCAGCGAGGCTGTAAGCCGTGGTGGGATAGTTGATGAACATGCTATTACGCCGCTCTCTAGCGCCGAGTTACGTGGTTTTTGCGGGCATTTATCCGGTAATCGTGATTACTTTTTTGTGACCCAGGCTGCCGCGTTATCGGACCTTGTCATATCACTGAGCTGTGAATTCTCAGGCGATTTAATACTGCATGTTTGCCGCCACGGTGGTGATGCCGGCTTGACTGATGAAGCGCAGGAGTTTGTGCCATTTCCAACCTTGTCGAAGGATTCCCTCTCACTAATCGGATTCGGGCGAGATAGCAACGGCAATAAAACATCGACAGACACAGGGGAAGTAAAACCCGGTACTGAATCCTACAGCAAATACGTATCTGACTACCTGGCCGACCTCGCTGACGAAGTCGCCAAGCTACAAACACAAGCGCTTAATAAGACGGATAATCCGTGGAAAATCCAAAGATCAGAATTGAACGTGAACGTCGATGATTCGTTAATTAAGTTTGCGCGTGAGATAGGTATTGGCCGGCAGTTAGGTTTCTTTAATCAAGACTTGATCCCGCGGTTGGATGCATTCCGGAAACGCATTCAGTCGGTGGTTAACGAACCGATAACACTCCCGATAGATGATGTCTCTACGGAAGTTACTTCAACGTTCAGTAAGGTTCCTGGTCACGATTTTGGTGCAGATCGAAATGCACTGACGCTATCTATTCAGCGTGCCAACGCCTTTGCCGATAAATTTACTGATACTCAGCGTGACGAACTCAACAAAAAAGGCTTGTGGGAGACCGATGACACTACAAAACTGGCTGGTTTAGAAACGGATGTGAGCAACGGACTCCCGCTCAGTTCAGTAAGCACCAAGGTATTTGGCATATTCGAAAAACTCGATAATGCCGTCGCTGCACTGGCAAATAACAAAGCATCTGACACCAGTCTATCGGCTACCCAAAGCGATCAGGTTAACGATTGGTATACTTCATTGACCCCAGAGCTTGCGATACAGCGCCTGCAACAAGGGGGAAAAGTCGTTCTTGTGGGCGCCGCAGTAGACCGAAATACGCAGGCGGAGGATGTATCGGGCAGCTTTGAGCATATTGTTGAAACCAACATTCCCGGATTATATGTCGGCTATAACTCGGACCCGAAAGAGGCCAGTACCGCTGTTAGTCGTATCAATGCGGGATTGAACCCAACCAACCCGGATCATGCAAATTTTTCACGACAATTATACGGCGCAGCCCAGTTGTCAGAAATTAATGGCGGCGTTCTTAATGAGGCATATCCGTTATCGAGCAAGCAGTCTGGCTTTGTTTTTGGTGTTGGTAGCTCTGATGCATCGGTAGGCGTGCAGTCACATGCCGAATATGTAAGCAACGTTATAACTGCTGTCGCAACACCTGAGGGCTCTAAAACAGACGTTACCGCAGAACTGTATCGGCAACTTGCAAAAGTTAGCAGTCATGCGGCGTTTGAAAAGGTCGATACAGCATCTGATACGCCCACCGTCGGCAACCGTTTCGAAGTTAAGCTGAATAGCGAGCACGCATTTCAATGGTCAACAGCAGAAGATAATACGTTGGCACGCGGCGTTGGTTTTCTTGGGCGGACGTTGACAAACTCGGCCCCTGAAAACACGATAAGCCCGATTGGAAGCGCTTCAGAAAGAACATATCGGCTGGCCGTCGGATCGCCTAAAAGCGCATTCGACAACAGTCATACATCGTCTAATGACCCAGTAGTAGGGATTGGGCTCGCCAACTATGAGTTTCCTGGAGGAAGTCTTGTAAGCCCGGGTTATGCAACCAAGGTAGGTATTGCGACCTTATCCCATGCATTACAACTCGATCCCCCAGATGCTCCTGCGGCAGGAGTGCCAGCAGCACAGCAATATGCCGCGGTATTAACGGATTATCTAAATGAGGGCGCTGGCCCAACGCAAAAATATACCTTTGCGAAAGATAAAATGCTGTCTCGGGCAATACTCGATAGCGCAATAGAGATATCAAGTATTGGCGGAGACCCGTCGGAGCTCGCGGAGGGTATTGCCTCAGTCATACATAATGGTGATGAAAAAACCGCTGGCCTGCTTAAAACAGCTGCTGCACCGTTTCAGCTTTTGATTGATGCGGATACCGTCAATGGTAAACCCATCCAGTTTTCGGCATCGGCGCGTACCGCTATTCAAGATATTTATGGTGATGTTAATCCAGCGTTTACGTTAACGGATGCACGTATTGTTGGTGGCGATATCCGCTACGTTAACGGCGATGGTGCGTTACTTGAAGCTGGTACAACGCCGAATTTTGGCCCAGATGCGGATATTACAGGTTACAACAGCTTCCAATTATCTAACGGCAGTACAGCCTATCTGCCTACCAATGGCAACAGCGACGACTCCATCGTTGTCGCTAAGCAACTTCAGACACGTATTAATGCGCTGTATTCTGATGATACGGATATATCACCGCAAGATATCGGCTTTTCATTCCAGTATCTTAAGGCGCTCGCGACAGCGCGGCAGGGCCTTGCCCCCGGCACTGCGCTGCCTGCGACTGAGGAGCTCACTGAAAATCAATTGATATTTTCCGTTGGCAGCAAACTGACGTTGCTGAAACATGCCCATGAGTTTAAGGATGAAGGATCCAACGCGCACAAGGCTTATACCGCCTTAGAGGAATTGACCGATGATTACCTGACAAATTATGCGAAGACACACGACAGTTCAGATTTACACGAAATGTTGGTGGATTTAGGGCCGGAGTTTACACCGGCACATTTTGAACAACTTGAAAAAGACAGAGATTGGCTCACATCCAAAGATCCAAACGCTACGGGCGATCAGATAAAAACGTCGTTCAGTTATTGGGCATCACATATCGAGGACGAACAGAAATCCGGTGGTTCGCGAGTATTTGTCTCAGGTAATTCGCTTTTCGAGAGTGGGGATTTTGATAAGGTTGTTGCCAAAAAAATCAAATTGCTTCAGGACGTTCTTGATAAACCGATTGAAGAGCCACACATCGACTTTCGGGAGATTCTGGAACACCACGAATCGCCCTATGCCGCTCGACAACGCCAGATTCAATCCAAAGAGGCTGCTAATAAAAATCTGACAACCTTACTGGATGAAGTTAATACATACCTGAAGCGACAAGCTCCAGACAACCCATCATTGGTATTACGCTTGCAGAAGGCGATCTTAGACGGGGCTGCAAAAAATCAGGGCTCTTATGAGATAATTAGGGAGCATGTTGATATCCCGATCCCTCGAGGTATCAGGGAAAATGAGCAATTCGAACTTCCTAATGATGCAAACTTAGGTGCATACGGTGGCACGACGAATGCGCAAACCGAAGGCATATTTAGATCCTTTTTTGCCGGCTTAGTGGACGATGGTGATGATGATGGTGTTAGGCGCATTGCAGGGATGCTGAGACGGGATTATCGCGAAGTATTCTCATCATACGGTACTGCTGAGGACTACTACGTAGGATTGACAGGCATATTGCGAGGTGCCGCAGGTGACGACGCCTCGGCGCGCCATAACACACCAGGATTTTCGGCGAGTAAAGGAAATCCCAAGAATGTCGTATTCAAAGAGGGACTGACAGAAACTGAATTTGTTGACCGATTTAATACGTCTGTATTAGCAACCGTCAGCAAATTTGCAGAAGACGGAATCGACGCATCGCCGTTTATTGAGGCATTGGATGAATTTGCGGATAACTTTGTCACCTCAAAACCACTATCTGATCCAAAGCCTGACCGCTCACGGAGCGAAAAGCTTCAAGTCGATAGCGCCTCAGGGCGAGAGCGACTTTTTGGTGAATCCGGAATACTCAACATCATTCAAAATGTTGACGAAATAAATGGAAAAAAACTCACCATCGATCCGCAGTTGCGTCGTTCGATTAACGATAAGCGTATTGCCAGCGATACGTCAGAAACCGGCATAGTCGTACAAAAAATCGGCGCACAGCAGAGCGACATTCTACATGGTCCTGGGCTCTCCCTCGAAGATGCCAGCGGCAACCAAGTAACGAATATCGAACTACCGAATGGCGATTTGAAGCTGCAGGGATATACAAGGCTTTCACTAAACGACGGTTTAACCACATTTATCAGCGATGCGGACCCAGCCGAACGATTCTCGCTATCTAAATCAGTAACCAGCACTATCGGTTGGTTAAAGGCTGATGGTATTAACGGCACACAAGAAGAAGCGAATGCGTCGATTGATTATCACCAGTTCTTGGTTGAGCAGGGCATAGAGCCGCAGGCAACCTTGCAAAACGCACTTGTCGACAAGGTTGCTGTATTCGCAAACGCGGGCAAATACGGTAGTAAAGCCTATCAGGCAGTAGTTGATTCACTAACAACTGAGATCGGTAAGCTTGAATCGACAAATCCCTCGCAAGCTAAAGAGTTGCAAGCCTCGCTGAAAAACAAATTGTCTGCTCCCGATTCATTTATTGAACAAACAGCACAAGCAGAAGGTGACCGTCATCTCGCACTAAATCGTGGGTTTCCTGATTTGGACCCTGCCTATACGATCAAAAAACAGGCGCTTTCAACATTTGCTGAATCCCTAGGGCTTGACGCATCAGATGTATCGGGCATCGAGCCAACAAAAGCCGGGTACGCCCGTGTTTTTGCTCTCGGCCAAGCTAACAATGAAGATTTGGACGGTTTCCATCTTGTGAACCCAACGACCGAAGATACCGCTAGTTTGAAGGCGAGTTTTGAGGCGAAAGTGGCGACGGGGTTAAGCAATGTCATTGAAGATTTGACCATTAACGGCACGGATATCAATGAGCCCATTGCAGCGCTAGCTGACATTGTAGGCAGTGATGTCAATGGTGCTGATATTACGCAACATGGCGTATTAAAATGGCTCGGGTTAGCAACAGAAATCGATGGGCACGCGATATCGATTGCACCATCGATTGAAAGCACTCTAAACACGGCAATCAGCCATTTGCCAGCGGCGTCAGAGCCGTCATCAATTGCTAAAATTCAATCCATTAGCGTTGATGGATCAGGCTATCAACTCACCGGAGAGAACGGCCAGCAGTTACCTGCGCATTTACTGGGTAGCTTAACTCCCAAAGGAACCGCCGAAGGCTTCCATAAAGTTTCGTTGAGCGACGGCAGCCAAGTTTTTCTGCCGATTTCGAGCACAGACGCCGGGTTTGTGGTCAGTGCAGATGCATTCGCCGACATCACCTGGCTTGATAGCAGCAGCGTAACAGGCACGCCGCAGACCATCGCGAAGAGCTTGGCGTTTGCTGAGCAACATGCCGCTAATCAACCGGATGGCGACGCCGCAGAAGTCAAACTTGTTGATAGTATCGGTAAAAAACTGTCGTTATTGAAATCCGCCGGCTCTGAGGCCAGTGAAGCGCGTGCTGCGTTGTCTGAACAATTGAATCTAGGAGAAATTGAAGGCCCGAATCTAACCGGATTACATGTATCCAACCTTTACGAAGGCGTTAAAACCGACAACCTCCCGCTATTGGACGTCGATGGTAGGTTGGCAGGTTTTACCGCAAGCGATACATTAAACGGCACTACCGTGTATTCCAACGGTAAAGTCCGTTATGCAAAAGCCGATTTGCCGGATGGGCGTAAACTTTTTGTCGAGCTGGGTAACGACGACGAGCGGCATTCCTTTGTAGTGGGGCAGGATGCCTGGAATGAAATCACGTGGTTTTCTGGTGATCATACGCTAAGCACCAGCCAGGAAGTAAACAATGCTGTGTCGTATGCTCGTCGGCTTTCTCAGCTACCCGATTCACCCATTGCAGGGCAATTTGAACAATTGCTTCGCACCAAGCTCGATCAAATCTCAGACACCAGCAAGCCAACATATAATATTGATGAGGTTCAGGCCGTTGCGACAGCGCTGAATTGGCGAGAGGTCGATGACGTAGGGTTTGATGCAAACGGGCTTTACGGGACGCCGACTACAGGCAGTATCTTGCCGGCGAGCCGTCTGCCAGGTTTTGATGGTCTAACGACTCCTGAAGGATATACGCATTACCATCTTGGCGATGGCCGCGGGCTATATGTTTCTGATGATCCTAAGGGGCGTTCAGTTATCACCTCCGCGCATACCGAAGAGGTATTGACCTACTTATCAAGTGATACCGTCTCTGATGATCCAGCATTGGTTAGTGCTGCAGTGACGTTTGCGAAGGATGCCCAGCAATTTGGCGGAGATTCTGGTGATACCTTTAATCAGTTGGTTCACCGCAAGATTGATGCGTATGTTTCGAGCGGTGAAACCGATTCGGCGAGTTTTCAACAGCTACTCGATAGCAGTGGTGTGCCGACTATCACTGATGTCGGCGCAACGGCAAATGGGCGGCCGCTACTGGCGAATGAATCAACGGCGGGGGGCTCGCGGTTATCGGTAGTGCCATTGATTGATATCGATGGTACTGCCGCCGGCTTCCAGCGCATCAAACTACCCAATGGGAATACGCTGTATAAAGCTGAAAATGGCGGGCAAGACTTTGTTGTTGATAAACTTGCCGAAGAAGGCATCACATGGTTGCAATCGTCAAATACATCGACTGAAACGTCATTGTCGGTTAAGTCATCCTACGAATATGCATTAGCGTTAGTGAAATCTGGGCATTTATCGAAGCCGGATTTTGACAACTTGGTAGAGAAAAAGCTGCAAGCGCTGAGCGACGAAGGCCATCTTGATGGCGATGCCCCGCTTTCTCCTGAGCTGCAAAGCCTGCGGTCCGCATTTGACCCTCAATCAATCACTGCTGTAACTATCGATTCGGGGCATGTGTCTTTTGTAACAGAGAGCGGGGCAAGTCTCTCTACTGCCGACACCCCAGAATTCAATGCCAAAGGCGCCATCGATGGCTATCAGAAGTTTGCATTATCAAACGGCGAAACACTCTTCGTAAGCTCCGCTGACGATAAACCGAGCTTTTCGTTTGGGAAAGGGGTGTACCAGCATTTATTTTGGCTGACATCTGACGATACTGATGCGACATCAGCGACTGTGACATCGAGCATTGAATACTTTCGATCACAGGTAAAATCAGGAGAGATTACAGCGACAACCTTCAATAAACTGATCGCTCAGAAGATGCATCAATTTGAGTTACCCTCCGATGTGTCGTTAGACGAAGAAACACTCGCCACATTTGCCGACGAAGCCGGCTACACGACGATCGACTCCGTTAGCGGCGATTCAGGTGGGGGCGTCACGTTTGGAGATGATTACGGTACCACAGTCGCGCCTGGGAGCTTGCCAGCACTAAATTTGCGCGGCGATGTCATTGTTGGTGCAGATACCGGCACAGACGGTGGCGCAGATACTTGGGTTAAACAGGTATTAACCAATGGCGCAGCCGTATTCACGCGACAGGTTACTGATGAACCTGATGAACCTGATGGCACCACAGCGTCATTAGCGGATACAAGCAGTGACGGAAGCACAAAAACCACCGATGACAGTGGTTCGTTTCACACACCTACAAGTTCAACGTCTTCGTCCCCGGAAAGCTCTTATCACTCTGTCGTTTCGGATTCATCGGGAGGTGTGCTGAATAAGATTGTTCTGGCACCTGAGGTCTACAAAACCATTACCTGGTTAACATCCGGTGGTGCGGGTGCGCCGCCGGCAGTTATCGATCAATCTGTGCAATATGCCAGCGCCCTAGCGCAGACCGATGCAGAAAAACAGGCATTAATTCATACCGTCGGCGAAAAATTGATCGCGTTGAGCAAAGCTGGGGATGATTCAGGTGCGAATTTGCTCGGAATACATACCCAAGAGCTCATAGGGACCTATGGCAAGAGCGACAAAACGCTCTCAGATGAATTAACAACGCAGCTTAAGGGGCAACTAACGACAGCCGCTGCAGGCGATGCGTTTGATGTTGTCTTCCCAGAAATTGCCATTAAGGACACACTGGCAGTCGTAGGTGAAACCAATGCAGCGTTGCTAAAAATAGGCACTGCTGCTATCGAAGGCATCGAAGAAACACTGGGGGTTAGGCTGATCGATCAATCTGTTGCCGGTACCGGCAAGGTAGATCTGAAGGCGATTTTGACGAAGCTAACCCTTGATCGCGCAGCCCCTGCGTTCGAAAAAAGTATATCGCCAGAGAATTTAAAGCTCGTTGATAATTATACAGATGTTCTTAAAACGGTGGTCGACGAACAATCAGCCTACGCAGAGCGGCTCTCTAGAATTGATACTGCGATTGTGGGCCACCCGTCAACCGGTGATATCGATTCTGTCGCGTTGATAGCACGTTTACAGTCAGCATTGCCCAACGGTGGCGGTGTATTTACGCCGGATGTTTTAGAGCGCCTTAATGCCTTGGGTGGCATTCGCGGCTCGGCACTGACTGCCTCAAAGGGAACGTCGAAAGCGATCCATCAGCAAATCAGCGACATTCAATCCGAGTACGAAAAATCGTCGCCGTTAGCGGTGGACGCAAACGGCCGGGATATATCCCCAGAGCTTGGCGCAGAAGGCGACTTTAATTTTCTAGCGCACGTTGCTGATAACGCCCTAGGTGACGGCTTCAACGACATTGACCCCATCAAACTGTCACTCAAAAGCCCCTTAAGCGTAGATGCTGTTAAGGAAGCTTTGGCGACTGTTCAAACGGATTCGACAGGACGCGCCTTAGCGATAATGAAAGGACACCGTTTGGCAGAGCGGTTTGATAAAAGTGTTGCCGATATTATTTCTAAAGAAGGACTAGGTAGCGATTACGTACCGATACTCGGGACTGCAGAGCTGATTGCTCGAAAGCCTGGCACACCAGAGAGTGTGCAAAATCATTATGAAATCGATTTCATTGATACCCAAACACGCGTTATCAAACATGTTGTTACCACAGATAATGCCATCTTTGAAACGCGGCAACTTCTCGATGAAGGAGCGCATGCGCTGGTTGATAATAAGGCGGCCCGTGACCAGCTTAGCTCAAACCCTGAAATTGAAGCGTTAGCAAAACGGGTAGCCGACACTACGGATTCTGAGAGTAAGGCTTCTCGGCCAATTAAGCTACTGGGCGGTGGTGCTGGCGAAGACGATGGCACGGATGTTGGTGGGCTCAGTACGCTAAATGCAGCCTTTGCCATCCAATCACTCAACAGCTATTTTCAGCGCAACAAAATTGAGAACTCAACGAAGACGAATAGTTTGTCAAAGGTCTTACGCATTCACGAAGACCTAAACATGGCTCGAGTATTTTATGGTGTAACACTGGATGCAGCGCATTTGGTAGGGGCAGTAAAAACACTGTACTCACAATCCACAAAAACCATTGGTACGACCGTCGAAACTGCTGCTGAGGCAAGCTCCTTCGGAACGGTGTTTTCAACGGTGGGCCAAATCGGCTTAGGGGTCGTTGACACAGCATTTAGTGCAGCCAGTACAGGCTTGGATATCTATGAGTTGACCAAAGCGAAATCGGGGCTTGAAAAGTCGGTGCTAGGAACACAGCTCGCGTTTGATTCTGCCGGTACGATAATCGGTGCAACATCGGTAGGGTTGAGCATTGCATCGGTCGCTGGTGTTACAGCAGCTGCGTCTATTGGTGCGGTTGTCGGTGGCGCGGGCGTTATCTTTGCAGGCGTCGGCGTAGGGGTTGCTGCATTAGTGCAGGCGTTTGGTGAGATTGTTGACCAAGCCAAACAGGTAGGAAAATACTTTAACAGTGTTCACGAAACCTATGAAAATGCAGGATTTACCTATAATTCAAAGAGCCAAACACTGACAACTAAAGGCCAGGGGTCGGTAGATGAGGTTAACTTTCGTACCGGAAAAGTGAGTTTTGGTAGCACCAAGGCGGCCTCAATAAAACGCACAAAATATGATCACTCTGAAGGCAAAGGCGGGCGAATTGATTGGGGTGGAGAGCCTGATAACGACAATAATACCAAGGATGATTTTAATCTCTACTCTGCAATGGGTTACAACCAACAAGTTGACCTGAAAGATAGTAGCGATGCCAAAGTACTTATTGCACCGGTCACGCCGCACAGCCGGTTCCATAATTATACGTATAATCAAGATGCTGGTGCGCCGTTTCAAAACGATACGGGGTTTGCTGAGCTTCGGCATATTGAGCGCACAGAAAATTTTGATTTCGATTTCTACGCGTGGCCAACATCATACATCTTGCAAAAAGGTGATCAGGATTATTCCAACACAACGATTAAAATCGTGCTGGATGATAAACCTCGCGTCGTTATTGTTCCGCCGATCCCAAAAGCCTATGGCTCCTACGTTTCTCACCATATTTATGGCGATGGCAACCAGTACGCCATTGGTGTCGGTGATAGAGACCACATCACCCTTGATTCTGATGCGGGCAAAAAAAGCACATGGGTGATCAATACCGCAAACCTTACCAACGATGGTTTTAGCGTTAACTCTGATGGAATTAATTTCTCAAGTAAATCTGGCAGCCCTAAGATCATCATCGCCGACAAAGATCGATCAACCGTGCTGCTGGATGATTCAGAGGGCGATACATTTGTTATCAAAGTGGCTCAGAAGATCGCAGCAGTTATTGCAATCGACGGAAATAAATACAGTACCCATGAGACGCTCACTGCGCATCTTGATCATCTTCGGTCGGAAAAACGGCTAGGCACGCAAGTGCGTATTACGAACTACCGTGGGCATGACAATAAAAACGACGGTACAGCGGTTTATGATTCAACATCAAATACGTTTGTATCCGACAGTTTGGTGAAGGAGGGGGCTCAAGTCGTTGAAGTGAACGCATCTCCTGGTGGAGCGAGTTTGCTGTCGGCAAGCCCTGCCGAAAAGAGTGTTCACGAGACGCCGATTAGCGCTAACAACGCCAATGTGTCCGGAAAAATCGGATGGTTAATAAAAGACGGGGTTTTATACCAAAGAAATTTGGCGACCGACAAAACCATAGCAACTTACAAAGCGCCCGAGCTCGCAACAATCAACGGATCAAGTACCGGCGAACTAGGTGTTGTTAAGCAAACAGGTCACGGTCTTCAACTGCTTTATCAGCAACAATGGGGTGGCAATAATGCGCAATATATCTTCAATTGGAATAACGCATCACACCGATTCGAATTACAACAAATCAACGGCGACTCATCGATCTACGATCATGCCAGTTATGTTGGGGAGCAATTTAATCTAAAGAGCTTGCAGGCACGATTTTCCAACCCAGTAGCGCTATCTAGCCTCGTGCGTGTATCACTGAAAGACCGAACAACATCGTATATCGAAGGCGATTCTGGTTACATTATCAAACCGCAGCTAGAAGAAGACGAATTTTTGGAAGACCACGTGTACAAACTTAAGTTTAATCCAGGTTCACTGCCCGAGGCGAAAAAGCACTTAACGTACGCCTCTAATATTGTTAATCAAAATCGCTTTTACCTACAGCCGGGCCATGCATTTGACTTCCACGACACGCCCACTGATCGTCATTGGAAAGTAGGCAGATACTTGTATCACAGTGTCGGTGATTTTTTGAAGGGGGCCTTCGGTGATGGCCAGGCGTCTGCAGCCAAAAACGTACTTGATGATACCGACGAAAATTTGGTTCATCAGTTATCAGGCCGAATCTATCTGAAGAAGGGCACCCATAAATTCAGCTTTCACCATGATGATGATCTAGAGTTCTCGATCGCTGGCAAGACACTGATCGATAGCAGTAGCCCCAATAACGATTGGGTTGATGCTAGCTATACCGCCGACCACGATGGCTTTTACGCCATAAACGGACTTAATACGCAGGGGCAAGGCGGCGCGTCTCTGGGAATACGCATTGACGGTAAAGATCTGACAATTGGCGCAGCACCGTTTCAGTTGGCAGCGAAAGAGGGGAGCGGTAGAGATTCTAAGACGCTGTTCTTTGATCCGCGGAGTCAACAGTTTTACGTTGTCTCATCGTATCTTGCCAATGCGGCAGCTCTACCTGAAATCAATGGCACAACTGAGCATTATATGAGCTTTGCTAATACTGCCGATGGCAAGGTGTTAGCGACGACTAATCAGGGTAATATTTTTGAAGTCAGTATTGATGGTAAGGCGACACTCGAACAAATTGGTTCGGCGTGGTTGAAAAGCCAAAAGGATCCGGCTGGAGCACTGGAAACATTGGTCAAATCAGATATTGCCCGAGATCAGATGCTGCACCTGCAAATAGACCCTAATAGCAAAGAAAGCGCAGTATACGATAGCGCAGCGAAAAGCTGGTTTTTGTTACCACAGGGCGTCGACAGCGAACACGACAAATTGCTCTCAATCGACCCGTCAACGGGAAGCACCTGGTATTTTAACCCTGATAAAAAACAACTCATTAAAGGCGTTGCTACAACAACGCAGGAATTCGCCGAGGCGTTGGGTAGCACGTCAATGCTCGCGGGCTTACAGAAAACAAGCTTGGAGTTGAGCGGCGCAACGTATTCAAATATTAAGCGTATATCGTCGGGGGTTTTGGCATTCACCGATACTGGAGCAGAAATATTAGTGTCAGATAAAGGCATCAAGCAACTTGTCAGCGTGCCGGCATCATGGGTTAAACAAAAACCTGACTCGCTAACGAACTTCCTGAAGGATAACGCGGACGTTATTGCTCCGGATGCGATAAGAGTCGCCGATGTAAAAGCAGGCGTCTTGGCCGGTTGGTTTTTTAGTGGAAATAAAACATTCTATACCGCCAAGTTTGCCGCAGGGCTGAATAAGCAATTCCTTGGTGTAGATGCTGATGGCCAAGGCTATGGCGTTGCCACTGACAAAAATGGCCTGCAGTCGCTCTATAAGCTTGATGGTGTGAAAGCAGAAAAACGTTTTTCTGCCTCTCTAATTGAGCGAATAAGCGGAAGTACTTTAGCGGGCGCCCCCCACTCGTCAACTCTTGCCGTTGCGCTAGCGGCGGGGCAAACCTTGAGCGATATTCCGTCGCTCAAAAATACAAACCAATTGTTGTTGTCAATCGCACCGAGGGACACGTTATCGATCAGTGAAGGCGTATTGTCGAATTATTCAAATGTTGCAGTTGATGTTTCGCAGGTGAATACGGCAGCACCTGCCACCGACACGTCACTAAACAGCCCGCAAGAACCCCCTCCTGTGATCAATCTAGACAAATCTTGGTTATCGAGTAAAACACTCGTTACTGAGAAAAACGGTAAGTTGTCGATATTTGACGGCCAGAACAACAAGCTGATTCAATTCACTGGTTATGATGCTAAAACGCCTGTGAAACTAGTCATTGGCGATTCACCACCATTGACCATTGGGGAATTAGATCAATCAGTCAATCACTATGGTTTTGATTTAGGCCAAGCCTATTTGCATGGAGAGATCTACTTCCCATCAAAGTCTGTGCATTCCATTGCAGATGTTCAAAACGTCGTTAGCCATGAAAAAGGCACCGGTTACTCGATAAAATCGCTGTATTTTGATGAACCAGGCCGCGGAAAAGGAAATGATACGATCTCAGCGTTTTTAAGTGGACATGCTACATTAGATGACAAAAACGACGACAGTATTTTGCAGCACAAAGATGAACACGTTATTCACCAAATAGCAGGATCTGTCTATTTGACGAAAGGGATACATAAACTCAGCATTCGCCATGATGACGGCTTGAAGTTCAGTATTGCTGGAAAGGTGCTTGCGGATCAATTCGGTAGTGATCACGGAAAAACTCAGTACTATGACTTTTCTGCAGACAAAACAGGCTACTTCCCTGTCGAGGCTTTGTATTATCAAGCCACACAGCGCGCACGCCTGGTCGTTGAGCTTGATGGCAAGCCGCTATCGCCGGCTGATCCGAATGCCGGTGGCAAGGGTATATCGGTAGAATCTTTATATACAGCGGCATCGATAGATGCATCGGAGAAAAATCTATCAGCCAACGGTGAAAGTCACCTCAAAGATTCAGCCACACAAAAAAGCGTAGCCGCAAAGCTATCTTCAACGGCTAGTTCATCAAGTTCCGTTGTGGACCAGCACAATTTGGATAAACTGGTACAAGCAATGGCTTCATTTGACGGTAAACCCGACGCACAAATTGCCGACAAAGAGCCTATTAATCGTAATCGTGACAATGGTCTGGCAGTGGACCCAACACAGCATTGATCTTGACTGACAAATCAGGAAAGAGGGCGCGAACATGCAACAAGAGATGAATGATGACACCGGAAACCCCTATTTACTGATTGGCGGTAAAATTGACGAAGTTAAACAGGATGATCAGATCATCCTTAAAGTCACTCACCGACTGGAATACGCAACACCGCGGCGCACGCAATACAGCGCAGCACAAACAACAGTACTACCCCCGGTGGATTGGCATTTAGGCAAGATCAACTACGGCGCGGATAATTCCAGCGTGCAGGCGGTAGAGGGCAGTAAAGGAAGTCCATCTTCAGATTTTAGATTCGACCCACACCAGCAACGGGTCGTTAATGCCGTATCTGGCAAGATCATCGATGTTGCACCGGCTGAGTTAGCAAGCAACGACATCGTCAACGTACGGTTTGACGCAGCAGAGCGTATGCTGGCGATTGCCGATGACGGTAATATCTGGTTAATCGCTAACGAAGTGCCACCAATATTGGCAATGGCATCGGCCGGCTGGATACAGTCACATGATCGCTGGATTGCTGATCTCGAAACACTGAAGCACATGCCAGGCGAAGAGGGCGGTTTTATTGATCCGTTACTAACCGTACCTCTGGAAATCAAACACCCCGATGGCGCGCTAATGAATGTATGGTTCGACGGCCGATCTAGTAGGGTTGTTATTCAACCCAACGCCGACATCGGCCCTTGTACGCTGTTAGGTATTTGCGAAACGTCACACTTTGCACTGCTTTATGAAACCGCTAAACAGCGTTTTTATGTTCAACCTCTTGCCAGTGACAAACGAGTATACGAAGCGATTCAGAACGGAATACTCATCTCAGGCAATGATATCGCCGAACCAGAAATGGTACTTGAGCAAGAAACGCCGAAAACGGTTTTGACAACCGATGACGGTTTTTATGTGCCTCTGGCGAGCAATAGAACTGTCGAAATCACCCGAGAAGAAGTTAAAGAGGCGCGAGATCTCGGTTTTTGAATCTCGTTAGTACATTGGCGCCTTGAAAACACGCGTTCTATCATAAAAGAAATCAATGGGTTGATACGGCATGGATGCAATGCGATTACGAAAAGGATATTCGGTAATAACTGCCGTCATGTTTACTTTAGGGCTTGCTGGTTGCGGTACAACCGCCCAGCAACCTGACGAACCTGCTCCATTGGCGATTGATCTGCAAATTACGGCGGATCAATCCCTAAACGTGAGTGTTAATGATGTATCTAACCCGGTTTATCTGAATATATTTTTACTGTCTCAGCAGGCGCAGTTCAATCGCGCGACAGTCGACAAACTCAATCAAGAACCTACCGAAAGCCTTGGCGATAGCCTGATTCATAAATATAACTATTTCATTCGACCGGGAACGACACGGCACGAATCGCTACCGTTAACCGACAAAACGAACTATATCGCTGCAACTGGAAACTTTCGATCCGGCAGTAAAGACGATCAGCGAACCGTCCTTGAGTTACGACCGGTAGAGACAGATCCATTGAAAGTCGCGGTCGATTTGTCAGGTTCGGCCTTAGCATCCGAGAATATCTCCGAAGTTGAACGTATTGCTGAAGAAACACGCGAGCCACCGTTAGGTAGAATAACCGTCAAAGGTGGCTTTTTGCTCTTTAGTACATCTGAAGATCAAGAGGGTACAGGCGCGACAACCGATTTTATGCTTGCGAAAAACGGCTTTGCCGTTGATCTATCCGTTGCTTTCAGGCTGCCGCTGGATATCGACATATACCCGTATATTGATTACCAATGGGTGAGTAGTGACAGTCAGACGGGTAATAATTTTGGTGTTGGGTTACAGCACGGCTTTAATGTTGTGGAAAACAAGCTAGACATCATTCTCGGCTACGGCGTTGGTTACTACCTGCTGGACTTTGATGGGCGGGGCGATAGTAATGCGATCGGTGGTAATATTCATACTGGGCTTGAATGGTATTTTGTCAGGGATTGGTCGTTGAATTTTACGCTAAGGGCAGATATCGCAAATCATGATATCCAAATCAACAGTTTAGGCGGCGCAACTCGATACTCACAAGATCTAACACTATCTAGCCTCGTTGGTCTTTCTTGGTGGTATTAGACCACCTATTTTTGAAAGGCGTTGAAATGAGCTTCATGTCGCTCAAGCTCTGTAGTGCGTTCTAACACGCATATTGAACCAGATCACTCTGTGTCAGCACAAAACACACCATCATCTTGAACTGCGTCGGCAGCTTCGTGCACAATGAACAGACCTTGTCTGATTGCAACGAAACCTATGTCTGACCCATTGGATACCGTCACCCAGTTTCTGCTTGAAGTTGATGCCCTCAAAACCATTGATCGCCGTACCTATATAAAGGGCGGATCACGACTCGAAAATTCAGCCGAGCACTCCTGGCATCTTGCGATGGCGTGCTGGGCGTTGAGTGAACATCTTGCGTTGGATCTCTGTCAAAACACCCTGATTAAACTCGCACTGGTTCATGATTTGGGTGAAATCGATGCGGGCGACACCTTTCTGTATGCGGATTCACGTAACGATGCCCATGAGCAAGAGCGGGAGTGTGTGGCGCGGCTTCAAGGGCATGCAGGCAACCCGATCAAAGATCTAATGGAGCTTTGGGATACGCAGGAATACAGCAATAAACCTGAAGCAAAACTACTCAAGGTCGTCGATCGTATCTTGCCGTTTCTTCTGAACATTGAGAATGAAGGGCGAACCTGGCGGGAACTTGGAGTTAAGCGATCTCAAGTTGTTGCAGCGCATGCCTTTATTAACGAGGATTTCCCGCAGATACACGAATGGTTGAGCCGTAAAGTTACATTGGCCGTTGTTAATGGTTGGTTGATCGATGCCTGACTACAAAGCAGTAGGGTTGCGGGCAACTGCGGTGTGGTGTGCCATTCTCGGTATAGCAATCATCAATGGCCTGATGCGAACCTGGGTGCTTGCGCCCTTGATGAGTTCGCCGATATCGCTGGCGGTCAGTGGTATCATATTGAGTGCTGCAGTTTTTATCATCACCTGGCTGTCGATTCGATGGATCAACCCCGGTTCGTCAAAGGTGGCTAAATATATCGGTGTACTTTGGGTGGTTTTAACCGCGGCTACCGAAATGGCCATGATTCTTGCTCAAGGTGAATCATGGCACATTTGGGTAGAGCAGTTTGATGTGAGTTCGGGCAATTTGTTTGCGTTAGTTATGGCCGTGACTCTAGTGTCTCCGAGATTAACCTTCAGCTATCGCTGCTCGCGATAGTTGATTCAAACGCATCCTTTGCTGTTGGCAGTGTTTGATCCTGCCTCTTTATTCGTTGGCGCAACGCACGTTCGCGTAATACCGAAAAATCCAGCGTATTTACCAAACCAGCAGCGACGATCAATATGAGAGCCCCCGTATATGCCCATTCAAACGGTTCGTTGAAGAAAATCAACATGTAGCCTGTTGAGACAATCGGTGTCATAAACGTAAATGGCGCCAGGAAGCTTGCAGGCGCTTGCCGCAGTGTCCAAAACCATAATGCATCGCTCAGGCCATTAACGAAAAAGCCAGTCGCAATAACGATAAACCAACTTTGGGGTGTGGTCGGCATCGCAAACCCATCAGTTGCCATCATCGAAATAAATGAGGCAATCGTCGCCACAGCAAAATATACCATGGTAAGGGTTAGCGGCTCTAAATGGATCTTCTTGCTGAATACACAAAATAGCGCAAAACATAAAGCCCCTAAGCCAACCCAGCCCATTAAATCGGGGCGGGCGACTGAAAACTCGGTGTAGTGCCCTCGTGTAAGCACCGTGAATACTGCGGCAAACCCTAGGCTGATTGCAACGAGGTTGCGGGTGCCCAAAGTCTCTTTCAGAATGACAGGGGCAAGCGCAGCAATCATGATTGGCCATGTATATTGTATAACAAGGACTTCCATGCCTTTGCCTTCGGCATATCCCTGATAGAGCAATAGAAAATACAAGTAAGCGCCCAAAAACCCTAAGGCAGACGCACTTACCCAGTCGCGCGCGCGGTACGTTTTTAACTCATTCAAACGCCCCGACTTCCAGCTCACCAAGAATAGAGCGAGGAATGAAAACAAGCTGGACCAAAACAAAAACTGATGATTGTTGAGGTCAGTTTGGCCAAAGCGCGAGACAACCGGAATAAAGGCCCACGCACAAACACACAGAATGGCATTGCGAATAGCGATTGATTTCATGGGGCCTCCAACTGTGGGCTAAGGCGAGTGAAAGTGATAAGAGCACTGACGACGTGAGCATATTGCGCTGTTATTCAGTTCGCGTAAAATGAACAAACATAGTTTCAGATATCAAATAAAATGATACCTACGCAATTCGGCGATTTAGCTCAGACACGGCGAGGCAATGGATGGATTTCAAGCATCTCAGAACATTTCAAACCGCAGCGCAGACGCTGAATTTTTCAGAGACTGCCGAGATGCTGGGCTATGTGCAATCGGCGGTCACTGCCCACATTCGTTCGCTAGAGTCTGAACTTGAGGTTCGTCTATTTGATCGGAATGGCCGTGGGGTGCGGCTGACGTATGAAGGGCAACAATTACTCGACTACGCCGATCGGCTATTTGCTCTACGAGATGAAGCAGAGCAGGCGATAAAGCGAGGCAAAGACATTACTGGTAACATTACTATCGCAGGCTATGAATCCCTTTTAACGTATAGATTGCCTCAGATTCTCAAGCGATTTGTCGATGCATACCCGCAGGTTCGGCTAAATGTGGTGCCACTGGCGGTCAAACAACTGAAAACCCAAGTGTTGAATGCGCAGATCGACATCGCATTCACCATGGAGCAGAGCACACATGTAAATGGGCTTGAGCAATTGCGACTGCGATGCGAAGAGGTCAATGTTATCGCGGCGCCGTCTCATCCGTTGGCGAAAAAGAAGTGTGTGACAGCGAACGATTTAGTCAATGAAACATTGCTATTCACTGAGCCCGGTTGCAGTTATCGCGCACTGTTTGAGCATAATTTGATGAAGGCGGGTGTATTCGACAAGCCCAAGTTAGAGTTCGTTAGCGTTGAGCCAATAAAGGCATGTGTAAAAATGGGAATGGGCATTGCGGCACTTAGCAGAGTTTCGACGGAACGGGATATCGCTCAGGGGCGATTAGCGAAGCTTGATTGGCAGGGCGATGATTTGTCTGTCAATTTGCATATGGTTTGGAATAGCAAACGCTGGCTTTCGCCGGCAGTTAAGGCATTCCTTGATGTAACGCAGTCATTTTATGATGGCTCTGAATTAGTCTGATGGCTCTTTATTTTTAGGCCAAAAATCTCTGAATTGGCCGACAGTTCTGAAAATGATCCATGTGCATTAGAAAATAGGTGTTAAGTGATAACAATTAGCTGGCTGGATTTGTTGTGGTGCCTAATACCGCTAGCGGTTGTTTGCGGCGTTTACGTGAGCTGGCAGGGCAAACCGAGCGAAATCATCACGGCCTCCTTACGCATGGTGATACAGCTGGTCGCCGTTGGCTATTTACTACTCGCTATTTTTGATAACCCATCACCCTGGATCAGCTCGCTCATTGTAAGCATCATGTTACTGGTTGCGGCATGGATTGCTATTCGTCCTGTACGCCATCATAAGGGATATCTGTTCCCGGCTATTGCGGCACTAGGCATCTCAGTTGGATTCCATCTTTTAATAACGGTCTGGTTAATACTTAAAGCGGATGCTTGGTTTGAACCTCGTTTGATCATTCCATTAGCGGGCATGTACTTTGCTAATACCATGAATGCCATCAGTCTGGCGGCGGAACGATACCATTCGGAACTACATAACCAAAAAACTGTGTCTGAGGCGAGGTTAACGGCATTCCATGCAGCAATGATTCCACAGATTAACGGCCTGTTAGCCGTGGGGCTGGTCGCTTTGCCGGGCATGATGACGGGGCAAATTTTATCGGGAGTCTCTCCGCTAATTGCAGTGCGTTATCAAGTGATGATTATGGCAATGGTGCTTGGGGCGTCTGGGGTAGGGGCCGCGATTATGCTAACCATCCTATCGAAGAATCGAGTCAATGGTGGCCATAATTTAAAGCTTTAGGCATCAACTGACGATACTGATACCAGTCTATAAATGCGATAGGTTTGTCAGTTGGTCGCACATAGGATATTAGTTAGGTCACTAACATTAATCCTGTTTCAAATAGTTCAGGATGCTAGCTGGCATAATACTATAACGCCGCTTTTACTAGCTGTGACTTATGTGTTAGGTGATGTGTGTCACACTCCGTATGTGATAAAAATCTCAATAAAGCAATGTTGCTCGCCATAACGTCACGCAATCTTTAGTTCGTCGCGAACTTAGAGACAAAACCAACTATAGTCTCCCCCTTATTCGAACAATGGCGTTCGAAAGTTCAGGAGACTCGAATGATAACAATAACTTACGATTCTTTATGGACCACTACCCGCACAATCATGCGGGCTTCAGCGGTTCGACAGATCATTACACTTTTTGCAGTGTTAACCACCTCCCTAGTAGCAATTGCTGGCGGCGGCGGTGCACCCGACAAGCCGACTGATTCGGCGAGCAAAGTACGTATCACGTTTACTGCAGATCCAAATCCGGCCAATTTGATTCCAATTCGGCTTCTCGAAGGTATCGAGATTTGGCCTGCAGAAGATGAATCCAAAATCACTCATTACAACGTCTATTGGGGTGATTCAGAGCGCAACAAACTCGGCATCGCGCTGGCACCCCGATTGGCGCATATTCCGGCAACAAAAGACGGAAGTGTGCTTGTGCACGAATTCCCTCCAGGCCTAAAAATGGAAGCCGGAGCAATCTGGGTTCTCGTATGTGCAGAAAACGACGGACGTGAATTCTGTGGTAAAGACGGCAATATGGAAAAGGTTACAGATCCGCTGCTATCAATTTTCGGCCGCCTAAACACCATCAAAAGCACGATCAAGAACAATGGCGATCTCGCGGGTGTTGAAGTGATGAAAACGTGCTCAAACTTGATTTGTGACGGCGTTGAAACAGCGCAAAATTGCCCGTCAGATTGTAGCGATTTTGGTCACGCATCGTTCAACTTCCAAGTGCTTTGTAACGAAGCCGACATGCAAGACGTTTATCACCCAACCAGCATCGCAGAAATTCAAGCCATCATTAAACAAGCTGCTGCAAACGGCATTCGCGTAAAAGTAACCGGCGGCCAAGCGGTTAATACAACATCTGGATCGGCGACCTCCGTTATTTGTACTGACGGCATCACTCTGGTTATGGATCAATTCGACCATGAACGAGAAGGTCTTGGCATGCAACTCGAAACCTTCGAAGGGCAAGAAGTTGTTAGCGTTGCTGCCGGTACTAACATGCACGAGCTGGGTGAGTGGTTGTATTCACGTGGCAAGGGCTTAGGCTATGTTCACTTGGGCTGGCGTCATGTATCTGTTGCTGGCGCAATAGGCACGTCCGCTCACGGAAGCTCGCCGAAAAACCGTAACATTCTTTCTCACTCTGTTGTGTCGATGGATGTCATCGGCGCTGATGGTGAAATTCAGACTTACAGTCGCGGAACGACCGGCGTGGCCGACCCAGATTTATGGAAAGCATTTACTACGCATCTCGGTTACATGGGAGTTATTACTCGTGTTCGCCTAGAAGTACAGGCAGCAACAAATACACAAGTGAAAGTGACCTTCCATAACGAAGATGAATTGTTCGAAAACAACAAGACGGGCAGTGTCTACAACGACATCAAAGATTGTGATTATGGCCAGTACAACTGGTTCCCAAGCCAGAATCAATACCTACGTACTTGCGGTAAGACAACAACTGCTGCGGCCGAAGATGGCGCAAACAACCGCTTGCTGTTCCCTTATGTCGACCTTGGTCAGTTATCTGTTGAGCAAACCATGCAAATATTCCAGATTGGTGGTGCCGACACCAGCCTTGAGGCGCATGAAAACATGGCTTATATGCGTCGTTCTGGCTGGCACTTAACACCACCACTGGTCAAAACAGTCAAGGGCGAAACTCGCTATACCACGAATGCGATTGCACCGACTCACCGTATTACTTCCAGCAAACTCATTGATACCGTTGGTAGAGAAATGCGTCAAATGGATTGGGAAGTGGCAGTGCCATTCAATAACATGCAGGCGGCGATGGAATATGTTCGTGATTTCACCAATGGCATGAATGTGAAGAACCGCTCTACACCAGTACCACTAATCGGTATTTTTGTGCGTTTTTCGAAGGTTGAAAACAACACGCTTCTCGCTTATACCGGCACCGGAAACGGCTTTGAAGACGGTACAATCGCGGTCCATATCGAGATGCCAATATTTGTGCCTGCAGCACTGTCTGAGCAGCAGTTCAACGAGTACATGGATCCTTATGAAGAAGCGATGCGAGTGCTGGTTACACAATACGGTGCGCGTGGCCACTGGGGTAAAAACATGCATTCTGATGACCCGTGGATGTTTGAGTTGCAACGTGATATCGGCGCCTACGGCGATCGTTTAACGCGTTTCAATAATGCAGTTGCCAAGGTTGACCCAAATGGAATGTTTGCCAACAAGTTTGCTAAGGCAATCGGCATCAAATATCCAAACTTCACCTATCCGGCAAGTTGGTAAGCTAACCGTACCTATTTTAATATCTGCTTGTAGCCCTAGCATTTGTTAGGGTTGCTACTCAAAGGAGCTCGCAATAACATGCGCATGCTCCTTTTTTGTTTCTATTTCAGACTAACTCTCGGTACGTAATCCACTTCCATCACAATTCACGTTAAACGAAAGGCCTCACAGCACGTCTTAATCAGCAAGGCTTTCATTCAAGGGATTGTCTAACGAAAGGTCTGTACTAAAGGTTGGTGTTTTCATGATGAATATCTCTCAAAGGATGCCTGATAAGCCATCCGGCACTGGATAATAAATGCGCAAAGGAGGAGGGTTCTAAGGGTTTAGATGTCGAAAGAATCAATCTGAAGTAAATATAATGGCCACACCCATTGCAGGTGCGGCCGTATCTATAACGATTTAAAGTTGGGCATCAACCGTTATGGTTCCATTGCCTATATCAGAGGGCAACGCATTACCTGCGGGAACTGCCCCGGCACCAAAGGTGGTGTAACTCACCTCATGAGTATGCCGGTTATCGGGTGAGCTAATCGTCCACTGTTTAGTGATGGCATAATCATACAGGAACCAGTACACCGTCCAACTGATAACGTCACCTGGGCGTGCAGTAACACACTGCGTCGAGTAAATAGGGCCACCATCACTTTCGCCGGTACGTTCGTTGATTAGCCACGCAGTGTTGCCACCATTGTGATAGCAATAACGTGATTCAGGCATGCCATAACTCAGTGTATCTGCATGGTCAAACCGGAAGATCTGTGAAGATCTAAATAGATCGCTAATTAACACTGCTGGGCTTCGTTTGCCGCCGAATTTGAATGCAGTATCGCCGTAATTCACTCCTTTGAAGCGTTTACCATCTAAACGATTAATACCAACAAACAGGCCGGGGGCTGAAACATCAGCGCTAAGCATTGTTGTTCCAAAACCGTCACGGTCTGTGTCATTAAGCCACTGCATATTGATGTAACCACCGCTGAACGCAAACTGGTCAAATCGCTTATTCGCTAACGTGTAAAGACTCCAGGTCTCAGGTAGGGAAGGGCCAACAAGATCAATGTCATATTGACTGACTAATAAACTGGCACCGCCAATATAGCGGCCGTCAGCGTTGAATAACGCATAGATTTGTCCAAATCCACGATCATCTTCAATGAGGTTTGAACGAGGTATCTTGTTCATCATGTCGATGATCGGCGTGGTGCTCGTAATCGGATAGGCAAACAAGGTATCGTCGATATTGATGGTATACCCAAAATCAGCGGCAACTTGTTCGAGCTGGTGCTGTGATTCAAAACCTGCATCGTAAACAAGATCAGCAAGATTGTCGGCTGCAACAATGCAGTATTTTTCTTCCTCGCCAGGTAAATAACAATACTGCTGCGCCGTGTTTTCAGCATCTTTATAGAAGCTTTCTAGCGACGTGTAGTAGTTGATCAAGTTAGTGAGCTTTTCAGCATCTTCGCCATAGATCAGTTGGCCGGCACGAGTCTTGACTTGGCGGGCGACGGCAATACCTCGGTCGCGGATCGACAGATAATGCTCATAACCTTCTTCGAGCTTTTTGCGTGCATCGCTCACCGATTCGTTGAAAGGTTGCTCAGGCAAATAATCACCTTGCGGAATATTGCCGAGTGATGTGTATGACATTGTTGAAGGCGAGCCCAGCACTACGGAAGTCTGCGCGTCATTCGGATCGATTTGTTCGGCGAAGTTTTGAATGTAATCGTTTGCGGCACGTAGCTTGTCATCCAAGGCATTTACGTCTGCAAAGTTATAATAGTTACTGCCATCTGTACCGATGATTTTGCCAAGCTCGAGCGGTTTACCCCCGACCTGAAGGGCATACATTTGAACTTTACCGTTGGTGTCGTCGTAGTCGAGCGAGCCTTTTATATAAGCTCCGACACTTGCGACTCCTGGCAACTCAGCTCCCACCTTTTGTTCAAACGCCAATTTATCTTTGACCGATGTAAACGAGACTTTGATCATGATAAAAATCGCGCCGCCAACGTCAGCCTGGCTAACAAAGCGATCGCCGTAGGTGCTGATAAAGCTCTCCGGATCTGACTCATAGAGAGATAACGCCGGATCGGACATCATTACCGGGCCCTGGTCAGCTTGGGTGATGGCATAGCGGTACTTATAGCTGAAGGAGTAAATAATTGATGTGGTTTTACTGTTCGATTCAAATTGGTTAAGAAAGCTGTTTTCGGCAACGAGATTGACGCCCTCGATAGGAACAGACGCGTTCGCGCCATAACCCAGTTCACTGGCAATCTTTTGTGTATCAAAACTGAGGGTGTAACTTAGCTCTGACGAGGGTTTGTTCACGTATACCTGATACGAATTTAGATCCAGCGCGCTTTGAAATGCAGGAATATTATCGTAAGTATAAAAACCACGCCCCACGATATGCCGACGTTTCGGGTCCTCAGCGCCCGAATCCGTTGATTCGCCTGACGATAACGCCATCGCGAGAGCCATTGGAGGCATGTCATTGGATCTAGACTCCAAAGCTTCCTCATGTTTTTGGATATACGCCTTCGGCATATATTTTCGATAGGGATCTTGTTCTTCCGTGTTTTGCGCAAGCAGCGGAATGCTGTAAACAGTTGTTAGCATCACGCCGACAACTGCCGATGGGTATTTGAAACTCATATCCGACCTCTGGGGTTGATCAGTAGGGCCGTCCCTTGCAGTGATTTTGTGTCCGATCGTTATTGTTTGTTGTTACAAATAGTCAATCTGGCTGTTGCGGTGACAATATCGCGATTTGTTATAAGTTCTTGTGAATTGTGATGAATAAATCGTCAGTTTGCGCGTTTGATGTGAAATACCGACCTTTTTTATCAATTTCAGGTAGCGGTTGATTACCATCATTGCATGTGGATTACTGACTTGTAATATGCAACTTTGTATCATTTGTCGGTAAAGTGTTCCGATAAGGATGATCGGCGGTAGCTATTAGGGTTTTAGCGTCCATTTTCGACTACGTGTGTATCAATTCAATTAGGGGTAATAGAAATGAAAAAAGCACTTATCACCGGCGCCGCAGGTGGCCTAGGGTTTGCAACAGCTGAGTTACTGGTAGCAAATGGATGGCATGTTTACATTGCGGACTTCGACGCGAAGGCGTTAAGCAAGCTCGAAGATCAACAGGGATTTACACCGGTTGTGCTGGATGTTACTGATTCGGCATCTATTGATAAGGCTTGCAAGATTGTCGGTGAAACAACCGATTCACTGGACGCGATTATTAATTTTGCCGGAATCTTGGCAGTGGGTTCTGTCATCGAATTGGACGATGCAGTGCTTGAGCGCGTTATTAACGTCAATGTTTTGGGTACTTTTCGAGTCAACAAGCGTTTTTTCAGCATGCTTCTTAAAACCAAAGGCAAGATCGTCAACATCAGCTCAGAGACCGGTTGGCAAACTGCTGCACCCTTCAATGGTGCATACGCAATGAGCAAGCATGCAGTTGAAGCATATTCAGATGCACTGCGTCGTGAGATGGCATTATTGGGTGTTGATGTGATTAAAATACAACCGGGGCCTTTTAAGACTGCGATGGTAAGCTCGATAGAAAGCAACTTTTCTGCGGCTGCTGACAGAAGTCAGTATTTTGGCGATGTCATTCGTCGAATGATGGGATTTGCGGTAAAAGAGGGTAAAAAGGGTAATCCGCCAGAAGTTTTGGCCAAGGCAGTGCTTGATGCGCTGAATGCTAAGTCGCCAAAGCCAGCGTATTCGGTAAAAGCGGATCCGGCGAGATCTGCGCTGGAATTTTTACCAATGACTTGGTCTGATTGGCTAATGAAAAAAGTACTAGGTGGTTGATGCGGCGTAGCGCATTGCCAACAATGATTGCTGGCGCGGGATTCTGAAAGCTCTCTGCATCTCGCGCTACGCGTTTGCCGGTTTACCAGCCTTCAACCTTGTGAATGTGCTTCCAAATATTCCTTGGGAACAAGCGGCGCATCACAGCACCAATCCGTGTTCCTTTGCCTGGGAATACCCAAAACTCGCCTTTCTTAACCGCTTTTTCAACAGCTTCTAGCACTTCTTCAGGGCTGATAGGCGGGTTTTCATCAAGAATTTTGGGCCAGATAGTATCTTTGGCCTGCTGCAACAAAGGTGTTTTAACCGCAGGAGGGCATACACATACGAATGTGATCCCACTGTTTTTGTGTTCTTCCGACATGATTTCAACAAATGCTGACGTGGCAAATTTACTCGCGCTATACGCGCCTGTTGCCAATACCGGCATAACGCCAAGCATCGAAGAAAACACAATCATTTCACCGGCATTGCTATCCAACAAATAGGGCAGTGTTGCCTTGGTGATATTTACCATGCCACCGTAATTGATATCCATCACGCGTATAATATCTTTTGCGTCATGGTCCAGAATTTTACCGTAAGGCATGATCGCAGCAGCGTGCATCACGCGATAGAGATTGCCGTGCTCTGCGACGATAGTTTCAACCGTTTTGAAAACCGCATCGGTATCAGTAACATCGACTTGGTAGGCAAATATGTTGTCGTATCCCTCTGCCGTCTCTTGTAGACCGTCGGCATTAATATCCAAAATCGCGACTTTCATACCCTTTTTGGCGAGATTTTGTGCAGCCAGCCTGCCCATACCGCTCGCGCCGCCGGTGACGAGTGCGAAGTTGTTGTTCGCCATGTTTTCATGCCTTTTGTTAAATAGAATTGTTCGATTGTATGTAAATTTGCATGCATGTAAATCCACAACGTTAGAGATATTGCTTTATCGTAATTCAGGCCTTTGGAAGCCTTGTGACGAAGGTGCGCGCATTTTAAGCAATTAACTGCGACGAATTGATCACAACGCCATCGATGATGCTAATTCTTGATCTGTTTGACGGATTCTTTTGCCAATCTGCTTTCCATGCGATTTGATCAATTGCATAATCGTTAGTAACAGGGAAGGACAACAAAAAGGATTTGTTATGTCTTTATTATCCAGGCCAATTCATGTGGCAGGGTTCGTAGTGCTTTTGGCCCTTTCAGCAGCAGCAGGGTTATATATGAGCGCCGGGGGGCAAACCCCCGCATTTTGGCCCGCCAGCGGCATTGCTTGTAGCTATTTTGTTTTTTCGAATCGGCGGTTGTGGCTCTGGTATAGTTTAGGATTTATACCCGCACTCGCTGCCCCCTTTATGCTAATGACGGATCACAATCTGCAAGTGATCGCAGTGTTAGTCAGTGCCGGGTTGTTACAGGCTTTGGTTGCTGGGTTTTTGGTCCAGAGCCAATATCCTGAGGGCTTTGACCCGAGGCGACTGCGCATACTGTTGAACTTCTTATTGATCACCAGCGTTATTGCTCCGTTCTTTTCCGGATTTTTCGGTACGTCTGCGTTTTATCTCGCTTTTGGCAATCAGACTTGGCTTGGTTACTTTGTACTCTGGGTGACTTCGAATGGAAGTGGGATATTAACTGTTATCGTCCCATTTTATTTTCTCGCGAAGGGACGTAGTACCTACTTATCCTTTAATTACCGGATAACACCGCTAGAGATTATCAGTTATACCTTGGTACTATTCTTTATATGTCACTGGATCGCAACAATAGAGCCTGAGCAAACTCTCCTGTCTAGAGTTGCCTACTTATTGTTACTACCTGCATTATTGTTCGCCAGCATCCGCTACAACATGTTTACTAGCGCGCTGAGCTGTTTGTACTTTGCAGTTTATACTGCCAACTGTATGCATATGGGCGTCAGCCCGTTTGCGCATGATGGCCACCCGGTTATCGAAAACGTACTCACCTTTGATTTGTTTTTATATGTACTCACACTAACAACGCTGACCATGGGAGCTATGCGGCATGAGTCAGCACTTGTTCAAGTGCACCTGCGTGAACAGAAAAACCTGATTGAATCTCTCAATCAAAAAAAATCGGCATTTATTCAAGCGATTAACGACAAGCTTAGAGCGCCTGTAACTCAAGTTGTCGGCTCAGTTGATCGACTGAAAGACAGCGAACTTACAGATTATCAGCGCTCAATGGTTGAATCCATTAATGTTTCGAGCCATCAAATCATGTCACTCATTGACGATATCTTAAGTTTTTCAAAAGCAGAAAATGCCCACCTTCACAAAGAGACTGTAGAGTTTTCATTGGAGCGCATTCTTCATAATGTCGTTCAATCATTTGGCCTGGACGCTGAGACAAAAGATGTAGGTATCTACCTTTTGATGGAAAACGCAGGAGGGCGCTATCGAAGTGATCCGACACTAATCAAACAGATCGTCACTAACTTACTTAATATCATGTTGCTCCAATCCAGAATGAGCCACATTTTGATTAAATCTCGACAAACCAGCTACTGTTTAATGATCAGCTTCGAGCTTACCGGAAAGTACACAACCATTGACGTAAGTAACAGCGTTACATCGAAAGCCAATATTTCCAATGATTCAGAAACATTAGGTATTTTTATATCTCAGAAGCTCGCCGAAGCTCTCAACGGCAAGCTCACATTTACTGATCACGGAGAAAGAGGCGTCGGTTTTTATGAGCTGGAATTGCCAATGATCCCTGTTATCGCACCGGATCCGGTATATGAACGAGACTACAGATTGACCATCGCGTCTCCATGCCAACTTGAAGCAAGCCTTATCGCACGATCTATCGCAGGCCGCGTGAAGGCGACCGCGTTATTCGATACCAACGACATTGCAACTGCTTCTGAAGACTTGATCATCGCAGGGAAAAAAGACGTATGTATTCTCGATTGGCGAGATACCAATGTTCATAAATGCCGATCAAGCCTTTTACGACTCGAAAAACACTGCGACCAAGTGATCGCAATAGTACCTTGGTCTATGGATATTTCTGGGCTAGCTGCGTTCAATATCTTAACAAGACCCTATAGCCAGACCGAGCTCATTACATTGATAAACGATGCTTACCATGGTTGTACTGACAGGCTGTCACTTGAATCCATGAGCTAATTGTTTGCTATTGTCATGTACTCAATTTTTTGGCGCTTTTTATAACGAATATAAGGAAAACATGTGCCTGTCGACTCTAAGACCCCGCTACTGACACTCATCGGTAGCCCGGGCATCATTACTGCGAGCAAAAAGAAACCATGGCTAGTTGCGTTTGTTGGCATCTTTTTAATCGGGCTAGGCGGGTCAATTTTTGCGGCTTTAGCCTGGCACCCTGAATGGATTGCCTGGTATGTTGGCTCTCTGGTTGTTATTGCGAGCATCTCTGAGCTTATTTATCTAATTTCAATTGGGCGCAAACGCAATTGCTGGGCGAAAATGGCAATAGCCCAAGCGTCGCTATATTTAATGGCGGGCCCAATTATCCTCTCAAATCCCGTCGAACTTTCACAGTTGCAAAACCTATCACTGGGGTGGCTGTTATTGCTAATCGGTATCGTCAGGTTTTATGCGGCTATGGCCAGTAAAGGCGCAAAAAGCTGGCTGTGGACGATGCTTGGTGGGTTTTTACTGATTTTTCTTGGCGTCTATATTATTGCCGTATCACCCATTGCAGGCATTTTGATTATCGCGTTACTTGGCGCCGTCGAAGCGTTATTCAACGGCGTCATATGTTTATTGTTCAGTTATCAGGCTATCGACCGGACGCGCTAGTTGGCGAAACAGAAGGGTAGCCCTCAAACATAAACAGCGGATGCAACGACAATCCAACCCCTTCACGAATTTCAGCTGTATTAATTAGCAGGTCATTCCGGCGTTTAAATGAACCTGCGCCATTCACCGATTCAAATGCATCAGCCACCTGAATGCCGCCGACACTGTGCAGAATCACCTGCAAATCTCGACCAACTAGATGGGATTCAATGGATATCGCATCAATCGGTTGGCGCCAGTTGAATCCACCGCTAATGTCCTCGGCTACGCCTTGTACTTTAACCTTCCTGCGGATCCCGTCCCATTCAGCAAGTCTTCCGTTGCGCTCGGCATAGTAGGTTTTTTTAACAATAAGGTCCGTAAACAGTACCGCATCTAATCGAGGGTTGTTAGAAAAAAGCTGGCCGAGTGTGTCGTTGATAGCATCTTTGAACGCAGCGGTATTCGTACCTGTTGCCGGATCGATCAGCACGCCGTATCGAGCTGGCATTTTTTTCCATATACTTTCAAAGGGGCGGTTGCTAATCACCCGTACGCCTCGATCTTCGAGGTATTCGCGAGTGACGCGGTCGACGGCTGGGTCTTTGTCTCGCACATAATATCGGCTCGGATTACCGTAATTGATTGGCGCAATCATCACGGTATCTATCTCAGCCTCCGTACCGCGAAACGCATAGGGATAGAGCGTATCGATGGAGAGATTAGAGCCACAGGCGATAAGGAATGTTGTTAGAATACCCACAAACGCGGGTTTAATGGTTTGGCGAATCGACATGATATTGAAATACAAAGAATATGGTGATTCCGATAACGAAGCGGTAGTGCTTCTACACGGATTATTTGGAATGAGTGACAATCTAGCCAGCCTAGGAAAACATCTGAGCCAAGATTTCCACATCATTGTTCCTGATTTAATTAATCATGGCAAGTCCCCTCATCGTGCGGATATGGGCTATCCGTCGATGGCTGATGATGTAATTCAACTCTTGGATTCCCTCCGTATTCATCAATTTCATGTCATTGGCCATAGCATGGGAGGAAAAGTTGCTATGCAAATAGCCGGCGTTCGAGGAGAGCGAGTAAGTAGTTTGGCGGTTGTCGATATATCTCCTGTTCGGTACCCCAATCGACACTCACATATTCTTGAAGGGATGCAAGCGACGGCTAAGCAGGGCTTCTCCCAACGGCGAGACGCCGATGAAGCGCTTTCTCGATATATTGATGAAGCAGCGCTACGCCAGTTTTTCCTAAAAAACATGAGTAAAACAGACGATGGAAATTGGCGCTGGGCAATCGGCGTCGATGAATTGATCAATGCATATCCGGATATCGCCGACTCACCAACCTTCGATATGCCATACAGTGGGCCTAGTTTATTCATCAAAGGCGAGCTTTCAGACTACATACTCGAAAGCCATCGAGAAGCAATAAGCCAACGGCTCCCTAACGCTTCTTTGAAAATCATCCAAGGAGCTGGTCACTGGGTGCACAGCGAAAAGCCGGCGATGTTTAATGCTGTTATCGACCGCTGGTTAAATTCTCAATCCTTAGATACGAAATAGGTACTTAAATCAGCCCGACTTCACCTAAATAGTTCCATATACATAACGGATAGTTTGGCAATATTGAAACCGCGTCACGTCTGTCATAAGTGCGTAGGCATTATCGGTTGAATAGTGCAGGTGTACGGCATTTAACCGCAATTTTGCTGTCTTATTTCCCGAGTCAGTTGAATCAGATGAGGGAATATAATGATAACCAATGTTGCGAATTATTCCGCCGTTGATAGTGCACCGAACCCTAATCAGTGGGTTGATATGATGGTAGACCTACCCAGTCTGGCCCCCGAACTAGATTACATTCGCTCAACTATGCAAGGCTGGTTGGCTCGTAGAAAACCAAAATCAGTGCTAGATGCTGGATGTGGCCCAGGTGTAACTACGAAAGAGCTCGCCCGCAGTCAGGTTTCAATCGACAAAATCATTGGAATGGACGCAAGTGATCGGATGCTGTCATACGCACGCGATCATAACGCCATGACGAATATCGAATTTCAAAAAGGCAATATTATGGAGCTGCCTTTTGAAGCAAATACATTCGACGCGGTTAGATTTGAACGCGTTTTGCATCACGTTGAGCGGCCACAAAAAGCTCTAAGTGAGATAACTCGCGTGCTGAAGCCCGGTGGATATATAGTCGGAGCGGAATCAGATACTTATCAGGTAAGGGTTCACCCCCTGTCAGAATTACAAAACATGGCATTCAACAACGCGTTCAACCAGGGCTTTAGGAGCGAAGCGGTGGGCCGCTACCTTCACGAGTACGCAGCAAAATCCGGATTAATGGTTCTTGAGCACATGTGCTTTTCGATGATCTTCCATGACCTTGAGACTATTGACAGCAAGTTCGAAATCCGTCGATTGATTGGAGAATCACTGCCAGATAATGAGTCCAAAACTATGATTGCCGAACTCGACAAGGCTCAGGAGGAACACAACTTTTTCTTTTCAATTCCGGTTTACATCATATTGGCCACGAAACAATGAAAAATTGGTATTCAGCCAATTCTGAGTCTATTTGTTAGGGGATATGCTTTTGCTTCCAACCACCCGAGAGGACATTTCATGGGCTTCCAACACATTAAAGTGCCTGCTGATGGGGCTAAAATCGCACTGAATGACGATAAATCCTTGTCAGTTCCTAATAACCCAGTCATTCCTTTTATTGAGGGTGATGGTATCGGTGTAGATGTCACCCCAGTAATGATCAACGTCATCAATGCTGCCGTTGAGCGGGCATATGACGGCAACAAAGCAATTCACTGGATGGAAGTCTATGCAGGCGAAAAGGCCGCTGAAACCTATGATGGCGATTGGTTTCCTGCAGAAACCCTTGAGGCATTTAAACAGTATGTTGTTGGCATAAAAGGGCCATTAACAACACCCGTTGGCGGCGGCTTTCGTTCACTTAACGTTGCCTTACGCCAAGAGATGGATCTGTTTGTTTGCTTGAGGCCCGTTCGCTGGTTTAAAGGCGTACCTTCCCCCGTACGCGAGCCTGAAAAAACCGACATGGTAATTTTTCGCGAAAACTCGGAGGACATTTACGCAGGTATAGAATGGAAAGCAGGCACTGAAGAAGCCGATCGTGTTGTTAAGTTTTTACAAGAAGAGATGGGGGTCACCAAAATTCGATTCCCCTACAATGTCGGTATAGGTGTTAAGCCAGTATCGGAAGAGGGTACCAAGCGCCTAGTAAGAGCTGCGCTGCAATACACGATCGACAATGATCGCAGTTCGCTTACGCTGGTTCATAAAGGCAATATCATGAAATTCACCGAAGGTGCCTTTAAGGATTGGGGATATGAACTTGCTAAAGAAGAGTTTGGCGCTGAATTGCTTGATGGCGGCCCGTGGATGGCTTTTAAAAACCCTAAGACGGGCAATCAAATTATCGTAAAAGACGTGATCGCTGACGCTATGTTGCAGCAGGTACTTTTACGGCCTTCAGAATACGATGTTATCGCCACGCTTAATCTAAACGGCGATTACCTATCTGATGCGCTTGCCGCGCAGGTTGGAGGTATTGGCATTGCGCCCGGGGCAAACCTATCCAATGATGTGGCCATATTCGAGGCGACTCATGGCACCGCACCTAAGTACGCGGCGCAAGATAAGGTCAATCCCGGCTCCGTGATACTTTCTGCAGAGATGATGCTTCGTCATATGGGCTGGACTGACGCAGCTGACTTAGTTATCAAGGGTATGGATGGCGCAATACAGGCGAAAACGGTGACGTATGATTTTGAACGTCTAATGGAAGACGCCAAATTGTTGAAGTGTTCAGAATTCGGACAAGCAATTATCGACAATATGTAAACGTACGACAAAATCGCACCCCGAGAGTATATTTCCGGGGAACAAAAGGGCGCCTCCGGGCGCCTTTTTTATGAATCATTAATTCTGATTGCCGATTAATACAAAACCTTGCAGAAAGCAGAATACGCTAGACCAAAAAAAACCGGCTTTCGCCGGTTTTTTCGTGCCCTGATGAATCAGGCATCTGCTCGATCATGGAGGGTGTTGCCGTTGGCTTCCTGTAGCTCGGCGATATGCGCATCACTCAGCGGCTGGCCGTCTGAGTCTATCAATTTGATGGCAGTAGCGTGTAGGCCTTTTGAGCCAGATATTGCATCAAATAGGACAGTTTGTCCGGTGCTCAGAGTACGATATCCATTCATGTTAATTGAAGAATAATGCACGAAGACATCCTGGTCGCTGCCTTCTGGCAGAATAAAACCATAGCCTTTTGCATTGTTAAACCATTTAACGACACCCTTTTCCATTGTGTATTCCTTTTTCACTGGAGTGGCAAAACTAAATTCAGGTACGGCGGCGGGGAATTACATGCAGCACTTCTCATCGTGAGGTGTCTAATGTACAACGCATTAAATCCGTACAGTTATTCTGAGTTTTGATAACAAATCGGGGTTCGTCAAGTTTACGAAGGTAAAATCCTATGTGGTTGGAAAATAAGGTATGATGGAACCTTACCACTGGAGAAACGAGCTACGTTTTTTATCGAATTGTTATGAGTAATCACAAAAATATTCGTCTAACCTTATCCATGAGTGAACAGGGTAGTCCCGAGGATGAAGGCGCTTTGGCAGTGGCTGAATCCGGCCCTAAAGTAGCACGTCCTCCGCTTTATCAGGTTGTTATGCTGAATGACGATTTCACTCCCATGGAGTTCGTTGTTGAAGTGTTGCTGTTGTTCTTTTATATGGATCGCGAAAAAGCGACGCAGATAATGCTTGCAGTTCACACTGAAGGGAAAGCAACCTGCGGAATTTTTCCCCGCGATATCGCAGAAACGAAGATGATGCAGGTGAATGCGTTTTCGAAGGAGAATGATCACCCTCTGCTGTGCAACATCGAGCCTGTTGAATAACCTGGGTAAGAGGCAGATTACATGCTGAGCAAGAAATTAGAAGAAACCCTCAATCTGGCATTCAAAGAAGCTAGGTCGAAGCGCCACGAATACATGACCGTCGAACATTTGCTACTCGCACTCCTCGACAACCAATCAGCTATTGATGTTCTAAAGGGGTGCGGAGCAGATCTTGATAATCTGCGAAGTGATTTGACCTCCTTTCTTGAAACGACAACGCCTGTGCTCCCCGAGGAGGCCGGCGACCGAGAAACACTACCCACATTAGGATTTCAACGTGTTCTTCAACGCGCTGTTTTCCATGTGCAATCTTCCGGAAAAGAAGAAGTCACCGGTGCAAATGTTCTTGTCGCCATCTTTTCTGAGCAAGAGAGCCAGGCGGTTTATCTACTGAAGCAGCAAGACATATCCCGATTGGATGTTGTGAATTACATTTCTCACGGCATTACCAAAATTAATAACGATGAAGACGCCGATGAAGGCATGGAGAGTGCTGAAGAATCACTAAGCGGCGGCGAATCTAAATCCGAGAGCCCACTCGAAAATTACGCAACCAATCTAAACTTGCAGGCCAAGAGCGGTAACACTGATCCGTTAATTGGACGTGATAGTGAGGTAGAACGGGTTGCTCAAGTACTTGCGCGCAGGCGCAAAAATAACCCATTGCTTGTTGGTGAATCCGGCGTCGGGAAAACTGCAATTGCAGAAGGGTTGGCAAAGAAAATCGTCGATGAAGAAGTCCCAGATACCTTAGCAGATGCCGTTGTCTACTCACTCGATCTCGGCGCATTACTCGCCGGAACGAAATATCGAGGGGATTTTGAGAAACGTTTTAAATCCTTGCTCGCCGAACTGAAAAAGAATCCAAATTCGATTCTTTTCATTGATGAGATACACACCATTATTGGTGCGGGTGCTGCATCCGGCGGAGTAATGGATGCATCAAACTTACTGAAACCCTTGCTAACTAATGGCAATCTTCGCTGTGTTGGATCTACAACCTACGAAGAATATCGCGGTATTTTCGACAAAGACAAAGCGCTTTCTCGCCGATTCCAGAAAATCGATGTTGTTGAACCCTCAGTTGAAGACACCTACAAGGTACTCAAGGGTTTAAAATCGCGATTTGAAGAGCATCACAACATTAAATACGCCGATAAAGCACTACGCGTTGCAGCTGAACTTGCCGCAAAACACATCAATGACCGCTTTTTGCCCGATAAAGCAATTGACGTCATTGATGAAGCTGGTGCCTACCAACAGCTTTTGCCGGTATCAAAGCGTAAAAAGACGATTAATGTTGGCGATGTTGAATCCATTGTTGCCAAGATTGCTCGAATACCTGAAAAATCTGTATCGTCTGACGACAAGGCCTCGCTGTCCAAGCTTGATGAAAGCTTGAAGCGTGTGGTTTTCGGTCAGGATGAAGCGATCAATACTTTAACGACCGCCATTAAATTATCGCGTGCTGGCTTGGGCTCGCCCGACAAGCCAATTGGTTCTTTCTTATTTGCTGGCCCAACCGGTGTTGGCAAGACAGAAATAACCAAACAACTGGCGAAACTATTGGGTATTGAGCTTGTTCGTTTCGATATGTCGGAATACATGGAGCGGCATACAGTTTCGCGCTTGATAGGCTCGCCTCCTGGCTATGTTGGTTTTGATCAGGGCGGCTTATTGACTGAGGCAGTAACCAAACACCCCCATAGCGTTGTATTGCTCGATGAAATTGAGAAGGCGCATCCTGAAGTATTCAATTTACTCTTGCAGGTGATGGATCACGGCACGCTCACGGACAACAATGGCCGCAAAGCGGACTTCCGTAATGTCATCGTCGTTATGACGACTAATGCAGGGGCAGAGTTACTAACCAAGCGTTCTATTGGCTTCGCAGTTCAGGATCACTCCAGTGACGGTATGGAGCAAATCACTCGAACGTTTACGCCTGAATTCAGAAACAGATTGGATGCTATCGTGCAGTTCGGTCAGCTCACACCCGACGTGATTGCGACCGTTGTCGATAAATTCTTGGTGGAGTTGCAGTCTCAACTGGATGAGAAAGCGATTACGCTCGACGTTTCTGACGAAGTACGTGAATTCCTCGTCAACACCGGCTATGACAAAAACATGGGTGCCAGGCCGATGGCTCGTGCGATACAGGAGCACATCAAGAAGCCTCTGGCTGAGCTTGTACTGTTCGGCAATGTATCAAGTTCTGGCGGCATTATTGAAGTGGTGCTTGAGGATGAGAAAATTGTTATTCGAGAGCAGACACCAGAGCTTGCTTGACGATTCAAAACCATATCAAGATAAAAAAAGCGGCTTTAGCCGCTTTTTTTATTGCCTGTCAGATTGAAAATTAATTGCCTCATTCGAATACGTGTATTTCTAACAGTAACGCATTGCGTCAGCGTGAATTACCAATGATAAGTTATCAGCCATTGCTCGTAGCGCCTATGACGCGGCCGGCAACTGCCAGAGAATTTTAGTGAGGGTAACTGATCTGGCGAAATGCCGGAAAACAGAAGGAAACAAAGGGGAGGGGCGCCAGAAATAAAAAAGCCAGCTTAACGCTGGCTTCGGTACTAAGTGAGGAATTAACGTGCGCGATATGTGATCCGACCCTTAGTAAGGTCGTAAGGTGTTAGTTCTACACGAACTTTATCGCCGGTAAGTATACGAATATAGTTCTTGCGCATTTTGCCGGAAATATGAGCGGTTACAATGTGGTCGTTCTCCAACTTTACACGGAAGGTTGTGTTAGGGAGCGTATCGATCACTTCTCCTTCCATCTCAAATTGATCTTCTTTTGCCATTTAGCAAGATTCCTCATTCCTCGTAGGGATAATTTATGTGCCTAGATATCTATTGTTCTTAGATGGGCCAAGCAATATAAAGGTGCGCATTCTGCCTGAATTATGGACGAATAGCAAAAAAAACCCAATGGATCTTAGCGTAGCTCTATCCAACGTTGATTAATGTAAATCTCGCACGGACGATAGCGGGTTTTATAGCTCATTTTCGCACAACTTTTAATCCAATAGCCTAGGTAAAGATAATCGAGTCCAATTTCCTTCGCCTGCTGGATTTGCCAAAGGATAGCAAAACTACCCAGACTACGCTTTTCTTCTTTCGGGTTATAAAACGTGTAGATTGCAGACAGCCCATTTCGCAATTGATCAATTACGGCGACTGCGACGGGCTTGGCGTCTGATGAAAACACAACAAAATCCGTACACCCAAAGGCGTCACTCAGAAAACTTTCATATTGATCTTTATCAGGAGGGTACATATCGCCGTCATGATGCCGCTGGCAAATGTAATCGGCATATAGCCTATAGAGCTCATCGGTCGCAATCGTATCCGCATAGTGTGCGCTAAGATCGCCATTGCGCTTTAGTATGCGTTTTTCGTTTCTGCTGAATTGATAATCTTTAACAGGGATTCGAATCGGAATGCATGCTTGGCAGTTTAAGCAGTCGGGTTTATAGACATAAGGGCCAGAGCGTCGAAATCCTCGCTCAGACAAAAATGAATAGGCATCTTTGTTAAGTTTGGCCTGCGGATCAACAAACAAGGTTGTTGATTCGCTCCCCTCAATGTAGCTACAAGCATGAGGTGCTGTTGTATATAGCGCGAGCTGCTCTACTGGAATGCGATTATCGTTCATTGTCTTTCAAGCCTTGCCAGGGATCCTTCTCTGGCCGCTCGTCGCAAGCGGGCAGGAATCTGCGAAAGTCACTTCTCTGAATTGACCGTGCCCCTAATGATAGCAGGTGCGGAGACTCAACTTGGCAATCGATCATGACAAAGCCAGCGTCGCTAAGTGCCTGAACGAGATGTACAAACGCGACTTTCGATGAATCAGTCGCTTTGCTAAACATTGATTCACCAAAAAAAATACGTCCGATGGCGATCCCGTAAAGGCCACCTACAAGTTCGTCTCCTTGCCATGCTTCAACACTGTGTGCATGCCCTGATTCGTGTAGTGCAATGTAAGCATCATACATTTCGTCCGTAATCCAAGTGCCTTCAGAGTCTTGACGTAATTGGGCACATGAATCAATGACCTGCGGGAAATCGATATCTGCGGTTATCCGAAAGGGCTGTTTTCTGAGTGTTTTCTTCAGACTCTTGGAAATATGGATTTCATCGGGAAAAACAACACATCGAGGATTTGGGCTCCACCAGAGAATAGGGTCATCATCATTGAACCACGGGAATATTCCGCGACGGTAGGCGTCAACTAGAGTATTGACCGACAGATTACCCCCGGCAGCAAGAAGTCCGTCAGGATCGGTCAGCGCTTGATCGGTCGGAGGGAATGCCGGTCGGCGTTCGTCGAGCCAAGGTATCAAAGTATTTGGGCTCCAACTAGAGGTGTCAATGCCTCCCGCAAGTTAAACGACACATCTGTATGGCGCCTAGCTTGCGGAGGTGTGACAAGAATGGGAACGTTATTCGTCGAGAAACTTCTCTGCATCCAGTGCAGCCATACAGCCAAAGCCAGCAGATGTCACGGCTTGACGATATATATGATCAGCAACATCACCAGCAGCGAAAACGCCCTCAACAGAAGTCTGTGTTGCATTGCCACCCAAGCCGCTTTGAATCTGAATGTAGCCGTCTTTCATATCAAGTTGGCCCTCAAATAAACTGGTATTTGGCTTGTGGCCGATCGCAATAAACACACCCGCGACATCAATTTCCTTTGCTTCATCAGATTCAGTTGCCTTGAGACGCAATCCAGTTACACCCGCGTCATCACCCAGCACTTCTTCAAGCGTATGATTCCAAATAATCTCAACATTGCCGTTTTCAGCGCGTTCAAGAATTTTATCTTGCAAGATCTTTTCAGAGCGGAGCTTGTCACGACGGTGAACCAGCGTGACTTTATCTGCGATGTTGGAGAGATAGAGGGCTTCTTCAACGGCTGTATTTCCGCCGCCAATCACAGCAACTTCTCTGCCACGATAGAAGAAACCATCACACGTAGCACAAGCGCTAACACCTTTGCCCATGAAAGCTTCTTCAGACGGAAGCCCGAGATATTGAGCTGATGCACCTGTCGAAATAATCAAGGCATCACAGGTATAGTTCGCACTATTGCCGAACAATTTGAAAGGTTTCTCTGAGAGGTCAGTACTCTCAATATGATCGAAAATAATATCAGTATCGAAACGCTCGGCATGATTTTGCATACGCATCATCAATTCAGGGCCTTGAACGCCTTTGTCATCACCGGGCCAATTATCGACATCAGTCGTAGTGGTTAACTGCCCACCTTGCTGCATTCCAGTAATCACGACTGGATTTAAATTAGCACGTGCAGCGTAAACGGCAGCGGTATATCCGGCAGGACCAGAGCCAAGAATAATCAATTTGTGGTGGATAAATTCACTCATAGTTCTAAACAGCCTGTAAATTCTTTAATCAACGAAATGGCGCTATTTTATCGGTTTCAACAGATTCTGCTACTAAATCCACGCTATTCACCTTATTAAAGATGGCTATTGATCAATAATCGGCCTTTAGCCGGCCCATTTGGCACGAAAATGGGATCTCGATACAGGCATTAGCAAGATTCCCGACGATGGGGTATCAGAATGGGGCTGCGTTAAGCTATTATCTCCGTATAAGATCAATACCAATGACAGGATATGGATAAAAAGCTGCAAGACAAATCGCTTGAGGGCTCTTCAGAATTAAGCCTGCGCGTAAACCGTAAGATTATCGAAGGTCTTTTCGTAATCAATATCGCTGCGGCCCTGTTTTTCTTATTGGCTCTTGCGACGTACAGCCCAAATGACCCAGGTTGGTCGCATTTCGGCGCCATTGGCGAAATCAACAATGCGGCAGGGAAAACCGGTGCATGGGTATCGGATATACTATTCTCAACAATCGGTTACAGCGCTTACATATTCCCACTAATATTGCTCTATCGCGCATGGCTGTTCTTCGCTCATCGAGACGCACACGACGATACAGACTGGCCTAGCTTTGTATTGCTAGGGATCGGCATCATGCTGGTAACCATCAGTATCACCGGCTTATCCTCAATTAACTCACCACCCATGGCATCTGCTTTACCATTTGGCGACGGTGGAATGCTTGGTGAAACTCTCGCTCGCGAATTCTACGACAGCTTTGGTTTGGCTGGCGGTCGACTCTTTTTGTTTGCCTTATTGTTTATCGGGTTTTCTATTTGCACAGATATTTCTTGGATGGCTGTACTCGACAAACTAGGTCGAAGTGCGTTTTTGGTGATTAATAGACTACGAGGCGCGATATTAAATGGGTTGAATAAGCTCAAAACGCGTAAAGAAAAGCAGGCGCCGGTAGTTAAGCGCTCAATCGAACGTAAGGTTGAGCTCGAAAAACAGCTAGATAACCAGAAAAAACGCACGCCACCGACCATTTCTCTGCCCAAGCTAAAACCCGAGTCAGAACCCAGCGAACGCGTTAAAAAAGAAAAACAAACAACCCTGTTTGATGCTTCGGAGCCATTGCCCGCAGTCAACTTGCTGGCTCAAGCTCGACTCGATGTAAAATCTGGCTATTCAACAGACACCTTAGAGAAACTCTCGCGGTTACTTGAGCACAAATTGCTTGATTTCCGTGTAGAGGCGACAGTAACCGATGTACTTCCTGGGCCTGTTGTTACACGATTCGAAATCCAGCCATCTCCCGGCACGAAAGTCAGTACCATTAGTAATTTAGCCAAGGATATTGCGCGATCCTTGGCGGTAGTGAGTGTTCGGGTTGTTGAGGTGATTGCGGGTAAGTCAGTTATTGGCATCGAGATTCCGAATGAAAGTCGCGAAATGGTGCTGTTTTCACAAGTTATCGGGTCTGTCGCTTTTGATGACTCAAAATCGCCACTGACGATGGCACTGGGTCACGACATCGGCGGAACTCCGATTGTCGCAGACCTCGCAAAGATGCCGCATCTATTAGTTGCGGGCACCACCGGCTCAGGTAAAAGTGTCGGCGTAAACGCGATGATTCTCAGCATGCTATTTAAAGCAACGCCTGACGAAGTGCGTCTGATGCTTGTTGACCCCAAGATGCTTGAGCTATCCATCTACGAAGGCATACCCCATTTATTAACACCCGTTATCACTGATATGAAAGACGCCGCCAATGGGTTGCGTTGGTGCGTCGGCGAAATGGAGCGTCGGTACAAGTTAATGTCAAAGTTAGGGGTTCGGAATGTTTCCGGTTTCAACAAAAAGGTTCGGGATGCGGAGAAAGCCGGCGAGCCAATACTTGACCCGCTTTGGCAGCCAGAAATGGAATTTGTTGCAGGTGAAGATCTTCCGCCGGCACCGCCGCTGGAGACGCTGCCATTTATCGTCGTGGTGATCGATGAATTTGCCGATATGATTATGGTCGTCGGCAAAAAGGTTGAAGAATTAATCGCGCGTATCGCTCAGAAAGCACGAGCCGCTGGCATACATTTGATTCTAGCCACGCAGCGCCCGTCTGTTGATGTGATAACCGGCTTAATCAAGGCGAATGTTCCTACTCGTATCGCATTCCAGGTCTCCTCGAAGATCGATTCACGAACGATTCTCGACCAAGGCGGCGCGGAACAACTACTTGGGCATGGCGACATGCTGTTTTTGCCGCCAGGAACCAGTTTATTGACCCGCGTTCATGGTGCGTTTGTATCGGATGAGGATGTGCATTCGGTCGTACAAGATTGGAAAAAACGCGGCCAGCCAAATTACATTCAAGGCCTAATAGAAGAAGGTGGCACTGGGGATATTCCTGGAATCGCATCTGAAGGCGGCGATAGCGAAGACCCCGAGGCCGATGCCTTGTACGATGAGGCCGTTGCGTTTGTTTGTGAAACACGCAAAGCATCTATTTCGTCGGTTCAGCGGAAGCTTCGAATCGGCTACAATCGCGCTGCAAGGATGATTGAGACCATGGAGGCGGCAGGTGTAGTCAGCTCTATGGGTACCAATGGACAGCGCGAAGTGCTCGCGCCTGCGCCCCCAAAACACTGATTAAGAGATCAATATGTATATGTCTTCAGCTTCCAAGCTATTTGTGTTCGCGTCAGTTTCGCTTGCGACAACAGTGGTGCACGCTGGGAGCACGCTCAAAGATCTTGAATCAACACTCGGCTCATACAAATCGCTAGAATCGAATTTTTCGCAAACCACAATTGGCACCGACGCCAACGTGCTGCAAACATTAACGGGGGTCATTAAAATGCAAAAGCCTGGGCAATTGCGCTGGGCAGCAGAAGATCCATTTCCTCAGCTCATTGTGAGCGACGGAAAAACAATCTGGCAATATGATGAAGATCTTGAACAAGTTGTGATTCAGGATTACCAAAAACAGATCGAAACATTGAATTTCTTACAGCTATTGGAAAAACCCACATTAATCAGTGCACAGTTTGTTCTCGTGCCAGATGCTAATGACAAGGCTACAGTAACCAACACAGAGAATGGCAATAGCTATCGCCTCGCTGCAGCCGACCCTGCGTCACCGATTAAAAAGGTATCTTTTACATTTAGCGGCGATACGCTGACGTCTGCGAGCTTCACTGACTCGTTAAAACAGGTTACCCATATTGCTTTCACCAACATGACGCTTAATAAACCTATCGATAAGACAGAGTTCAAATTTGAGATTCCTGATGGCGTCGATGTAATCCATCAGCAATAACTGCTTCTTTCTGCCGACTGATACCTGCTTACGATTCAATGAACAACGACAGCCTATTTGACTCAGCGCCTGACTCTTCACGATTTTTGCCCTTAGCAGCTAGAATGCGGCCAAAAACGCTCAGTAGTTATATTGGTCAGGCGCACATTCTTGGCCCTGAAAGGCCACTAACAAGAGCAATTGAATCCGGACACATTCACTCCATGATTCTGTGGGGGCCACCAGGTGTTGGCAAAACCAGCCTCGCCAAGCTTATTGCCAACCACTGCAGCGCTGACTTCGTCGAAATTTCAGCCGTTCTTGCTGGTGTCAAAGATATCCGGGCGGCCGTAGAAAAAGCACGCATGCAGCGGATTCAATACCAGCGGTCAACAATCCTGTTCGTCGACGAAGTTCATCGGTTTAACAAATCTCAACAAGACGCATTTTTGCCTCACATCGAAAACGGTGATGTGATTTTTGTTGGCGCAACCACCGAAAACCCTTCTTTCGAGCTCAATGCCGCGCTGCTCTCGCGCGCCCGTGTTTACGTTTTAAAGCCGATTGATCATGATGACCTGCGAACGCTGGTTAACAATGCGCTTTCTGACGACCCACTTCTTCAAGACGAGAACCTTTCAGTTGATAACGAATCAATCGAACTTTTGATTCGAGCTGGAGATGGCGATGCGCGCCGAGTACTTAATTTATTGGAAGTCGCGATTGATATTTGCACCGAAGAAGCGGGTAGTAAAACATTGACCCCCCAGATTATTGAAGAGGTCATGGGGCACTCCTTACGTCGCTTCGACAAAGGTGGCGAGCAGTTTTACGACCAAATCTCGGCGATGCATAAGTCTATTCGGGGCAGCGACCCTGATGCAGCGCTCTATTGGATGTGTAGAATGCTCGATGGAGGATGTGATTCGCTGTATCTCGCACGACGCTTAGTGCGAACCGCCAGCGAAGATATCGGCAATGCAGACCCAAGAGGCGTCAATTTGGCGCTTGACGCATGGATGATTTTAGAGCGCCTTGGTAGCCCCGAAGGCGAGTTGGCTCTTGCTCAAGCGGTTGTCTATCTCGCCAGCGCGCCCAAAAGTAATGCCGTTTATAAAGCCTATAACGAGACACGCAGTCTAATCCAGAAGACAGGAAATCTTGAGGTGCCCAACCATATTCGTAATGCACCGACTGCACTTATGAAAGAGCTAGACTACGGTAAGGGCTATCGATACGCTCACGACGAACCCAACGCCTTTGCAGCAGGCGAAGTCTACATGCCCGAGGCGTTGAACGGGCACCGGACATATTTCCCTGTCGAAAGAGGCTTAGAAAAGAAGATCTCAGAAAAGCTCGAACATTTGAGACAGTTGAATGACAAAAGCCAAGATAAGCGTTACGAATAAAGATCATTCATGGATAGAAGCGTACACAGCCATGTAGCCAAAGGCTCGCGGCCACTATCAAAACGATTCAACGGTGCATAAAAAGGACAGCCCATGCTGATATATCTTTCAGTTGCCATTGGTGGCGCTTTCGGTGCAATGGCTCGATTCTGGGTTAGCCAGTGGTTCGCGAAAACGTTTCCTAGTGAGATCGCGTACGGAACATTGCTCGTCAATGTCGTTGGCTCGTTTCTTATCGGCATCGTTTTTGTGCTGATTACGGAACGCATCGAAGTGCAGGCTTACTATAAACCTATGTTGATGACAGGGTTTCTTGGTGCATTTACTACTTTCTCAACCTTTTCGTTAGAGTCATTGACCCATATAATGGCAGGCCAATATATACATGCGCTTGCCTATATCACGTTAAGTTTGTTGCTGTGCATATCGGCAACGTTTCTTGGTATTACTATTACACGCTTTTTTTAAACGGTACCCCTATGTTAGATGTTAAATTGCTTCGAAAAGACATTGAAACAGTTGCTGAGCAGCTGAAGAAGAAGCATTTTGAGCTTGATGTAAGTCGTTTCAATACGCTGGAATCGCAGCGAAAAGACAGTGACGTGCACACACAGAACCTTCAATCCGAGCGCAAAAAAGCCTCCAAAAAAGTAGGTGAGTTGATTAAAACCGGCATGTCGGTTGATGATGCCAAGAAGCAAGTTGCCGAATCGCTCACAACAATCGATGAGCAACTACAAGCTGCCGTTGAGCTTAATCGCACAACAAACGAAGAAATCGATGCGTTTGTGATGGCAATCCCTAACATCCCGGATGCTGACGTTCCTGCAGGCAAAAGCGAAGATGACAACGTAGAGATAATTCGTTGGGGCGAACCCAAGAGCTTCTCTTTTGATGTCAAAGACCATGTTGATCTGGGTTCTGACATCAATCAAATGGACTTTGATCTTGGCGCCAAAATAACCGGCTCTCGCTTTGTTGTAATGCGTGGTGCGGTTGCGCGCATGCACCGGGCACTTGCGCAATTCATGCTCGACACACATACCGACAAAAACGGATACCAAGAGGTCAATGTTCCGTTTATTGTCAACGCTGACTCACTGACAGGCACTGGGCAACTACCAAAATTCGAAGAAGACCTCTTTAAATTGAAGTCGGAAGGCAACAGCTTCTATCTGATTCCTACTGCGGAAGTTCCTGTCACTAATATTGTGCGTGACCGTATTATCGAAGCCCAAGACAAAAATAATCTTGCAGAATTGCCGCTTAAATTCGCGAGTCACACGCCATGCTTCCGCAGTGAGGCGGGCAGCTATGGCCGCGATGTGCGCGGAATGATCCGCCAACATCAGTTTGAAAAAGTCGAACTTGTTCAGATCGTAGAGCCAGAAGAATCAGAGCAGGCCTTGGAAGATTTAACCGGTCATGCTGAAGGGATTTTGCAAGCATTAGGGCTCCCTTACCGAAAAGTAATGCTATGCGGCGGTGATCTCGGGTTTTCAGCAAAACGAACCTATGACCTAGAAGTATGGCTTCCATCTCAAAACACCTATCGCGAAATCTCATCCTGCAGTAATTTTGGCAATTACCAAGCACGTCGTATGAAAGCGCGCTACCGTAACGCCGAAGGTAAGCCTGAGTTGGTCCACACGCTAAACGGCAGCGGCCTTGCAGTTGGCCGAACATTGCTTGCTGTTATGGAAAACTACCAGAATGCGGATGGCAGCATTGAGGTGCCAGAGGTACTTCAAGGGTATATGGGCGGCATTCAACAAATAACTGCCGGTTGATATTCAGCTACGTTGTCGTCATAAGGTTTTAAATGAAATATCTCCCTCTTTTTTTCGATATTAGTGGACGCCACTGCCTGATCGTTGGCGGTGGCGCAATAGCGCTCCGCAAAGCCAAACTGATCGCCAAGGCTGGTGGTCAAATCAATGTTGTCGCGCCGGACATTCTGCCTGAACTGACTCAATTGGCAGAAAAATCACTCGGCTCGTGCCAATTTCGTGCCTATCAAAGTGCTGACTTGGCAGATCAAAATATCGTCGTAGCCGCGACTAATATTTCAGATATTAACGCAGCGATTGCTGATGACTGCCACGCACGACAGCTGCCGGTTAACGTCGTTGACAATGCCGCGTTATGCTCCTTCGTATTGCCATCGGTTATTGATCGAGACCCGATCACAATAGCAGTATCGAGCGGAGGTGCCTCACCCGTATTGACGCGCATGCTCAGAAGCCGGATTGAGTCTTTGATACCGTCAGCCTATGGCAGGTTGGCAACGTTTGTCGGGCATATGCGCAAAACGGTAAAAAGCACTTTCCCAACAGAAGGCGAGCGACGACGTTTCTGGGAATCTGTTCTAGAAGGCCCCGCGGCAGAAAAAGTGCTCTCGGGCGACGAACCAGCAGCCCGCGAACTGTTCGAAGAACAGTTGCGTTCCCGACAAAAAAAATTACCCGGCGAAGTGTGTCTGATTGGCGCTGGGCCTGGCGATCCGGATCTACTCACTTTCAAGGCACTGCGTCTATTACAGGCGGCAGATGTTGTTTTATATGACAGGTTAGTTAGCCCAAAGATCGTCGACATGGCACGCCAGGAAGCAGAGAAAATCTACGTCGGCAAAGCCATGGCCAATCACGCATTACCGCAGGATCAAATTAACCAATTACTGATCAAATATGCGAAAGAGGGCAAGCGTGTTGCGCGCCTGAAAGGCGGTGACCCGTTTATATTTGGTCGAGGCGGCGAAGAAATTGAGGGCCTTGCGGAACAACGTATTCCGTTTCAGGTCGTCCCTGGCGTCACCGCGGCATCCGGTTGTGCAGCATATTCTGGCATCCCTTTGACCCACCGTGACTACGCACAATCTGTGCGGTTTGTTACCGGGCATTTAAAAGAGGGCGCACTCGACCTGGACTGGAAAACTCTCGTCGCTCCCGAACAGACGGTCGTATTTTATATGGGGCTAAGCAACTTGCAGGTTATTTGCAAAAACCTTATTGAACATGGTCGTGATCCGAGCACGCCAATCGCATTGGTTCAAAAGGGCACAACACCCGACCATAAGGTGTTTGTCGGTGATATTGGTTCGTTTTGCGAGAACGTAGACCTCGAGACGATAGCCGCCCCTACGCTGATCATTGTTGGCGAAGTTGTGCAGCTTCACGGCCAGCTTAATTGGTTTAGCCCAACAACTTAACATCGTTAATTTAAATCTGCTTACCACCCGGTGCAGTTTAGGAGCTCCGAATGACATCAGAAGTAACTTACGATTACGACCTTTTCGTGATTGGCGCCGGGTCTGGCGGCGTTCGAGCGTCACGCATGGCTGCAGCAGCTGGGCAGCGCGTTGCAGTAGCAGAGCAGCAATATCTCGGTGGCACCTGCGTGAATGTGGGCTGCGTACCTAAAAAACTGTTTGTTTATGCGTCACATTACCATGAGGATTTTACTGACGCGGCAGGATTTGGTTGGGATGTTTCACCGCCGAAACACAATTGGCAGCGGCTTATTGAAAACAAAAATCAAGAAATTAGTCGGCTTAACGGAATCTATCTGCAGCTTTTGGAAAACGCGGGCGTTGATATTGTTGATGGGCGCGCTGAGTTTGTTGATTCACATACTGTTGAGGTTTCTGGCAAACAAATCACTGCAGAGCGTATTTTGATCGCTGTAGGCGGTGAGCCCATCGTGCCTGACACTCCTGGGGCAGAATGTGTAATCACATCCAATGAGGCCTTTTATCTTAATGAGTGCCCGGAGCGTGTTGTCATTATCGGCGGTGGATACATCGCCGTTGAGTTTGCAGGCATTTTTAACGGCCTCGGTGTTGAAACGCATCTCGTTTATCGTGGAAGCCAACTTCTTCGGCATTTTGATCATGCAGTTGCACAGTTTGTTACTGATGAAATGACGAAAAAAGGTATCCACATCCATTTCAACACCACTATCGATGCATTCGAAAAAAATAGCGATGGTATTCATTGCCAGCTATCGAATGGATCGACATTAGTCGCCGACCAAGCAATGTGCGCAATTGGCAGACGCCCATTAACAGCAAAATTAGGTCTTGAAAACACTAAGGTATCAACAAGAAACTCTGGCTCTATCGTGGTTGACGATCGATTTGCAACGGATGACCCGGCAATATTTGCTCTCGGCGACGTTATCGGCACCCCAGAATTAACGCCCGTAGCACTTGCGCAGGCAATGGTGTTTGTTGATCAGCGGTTTGGTGAGGATGTGCGCGAAATGGATTACCACTCGATCCCAACGGCAATCTTCTCTCAGCCTAATATGGCTACAGTCGGCCTGAGTGAAGAGGCTGTACGAGCGAAAAAAATACCGGCGAATGTCTACACCTCTGAGTTTCGACATCTAAAACATACACTTTCGAACAATAGCGAGCGTGTATTAATGAAAATGATCGTCGAATCAGAAACCGACGTGGTTTTAGGGATCCATATGGCTGGCCCCGACGCTGGTGAAATTATCCAGGGCTTTGGCGTTGCAGTGAAAGCGGGTCTGACCAAATCTCAATTTGATGCGACCATTGGGATTCACCCAACGGCCGCTGAAGAACTCGTAACTTTGAGACAGGTCAATTACGCCATAGAATAATCGCTTAATATTATCTTTGAAGAAGCGCTTGCAACTCTCTGATTATCTCGGTAAAAACAGAGTCTTTGAACACTTGCAGTAAAGCCGGTCACTATAGGCCGGCCTATGCGCATAAAAATAATAACAGACAGGTACTCCGCTATGTCAGTCGCAGAATCAACGGCGCATCCGCTGACGACCGCCAAAAAGTACGCAGTTAACAGTAAACTTTTATTCAGCCTGTATGGTGTGATTCCGCTGAGTCTGTTTATTGTCTTTGCAGACAAACTCTTCTTTAACTCCGCGTTGCAGAATCAATTTTTACCCGTTCAGCCTGCAGAGTGGGCGTTCTGGGCGATAGTGTTCAACTTTCCGCACATTGTTTCGTCGCTTGTTACACTGGCTGATAAAGAGTATGTAACTTATTATAAGGCGCGATTTAGCAAGGCTCTCATCATCATCATCGCAGGCGTTCTATCCGTTAACTATGTTACGCCGCTGTTAATTCCCCAGCCTTTCGCAGGTGCGATATACGCATTATTTTTTGCCTTCTTTGCAACCTACACCATGTATCACGTGCTTTCACAGCAATTCGGTATCGGTATGATGCTGATGAAAGTACGCCCCACCAAAAAATATGAGTGGTGGCGCTGGACATCAACCATTGGTGCCACTGCGATATATGCCATTATTTTCGCAAAAGACATCATTCAACAGCCGGCCTTTGCTTCTGTGCACGTTTATGAAATTCTTGTCGGTATTGCCAGCATATTCATTCTTGCAGCGACGATTATCGGCTTTTCATTAACGCGCGATTCACAAGCCAAGATTGGAACATTGTATGTGTATAGCAACATCGCAATGCTGATTGCTGGCGTGTTCTTTTTATTGATGGATTACCCCGTATTCGTTATCGCGATTCCACGGTTTGTGCATGATGTAACCGCATTTATTATTTACAGCACACACGATCAGAATCGAAATTCTGAGGTGAAAAATAACTATATCTATCGTGCGCTGGCATTTTTGCCTTTCCCTCCGCTCGTGCTTTGCCCTTTGATTGCGATAGGCCTTGCCAATGGCATCGAATCAGCTGCCGGGGCCGTAGATGCAACCCTTATGGGTATGGGGATGCCTGAGGTGATGAAAATTGGCCTGCAAATCACATTCATTTGTGGTTTTTTCCACTATTACATCGAAAGCTTTGTATGGAAGCGCGAAGCGATTCATCGTCACGCTGTTAAATTCAATTAATAAAGGTGCCGCCAGAGCCACTCTCGGCGGCTATTTTAAAGCCTAACACTGACAGTAATCGGGCATTCTGCTAGAATACTGACCTTCAAATTTGTCATACACCACTCAATTCCTGTCAGTAATATCCCATGCCAATAAATATCGAGCGACTACTTCAAGGCACGCGCCGTGACCTTGCTAAAGCCATCACGCTGGTCGAAAGCAAACGTGATATCGATCGCCAAAATAGCCAGAAACTGCTGGAAGACCTTCTACCACACACAGGTAACTCAATCCGCATTGGCATCACTGGGGTGCCAGGCGTCGGTAAATCGACATTTATCGAGGCATTTGGCCAATACATTATTAGTTTGGGGAAAAAAGTCGCTGTACTGGCTGTTGACCCGAGCTCTCCGATCGCTGGCGGTAGCATTCTCGGCGACAAAACCCGTATGGAAGAGCTATCAAGAAACGACAATGCTTTCATTCGACCAAGCCCCTCTGAAGGCGCACTGGGTGGTGTCGCCAACAAAACTCGTGAAACTATGTTGCTTTGTGAGGCTGCTGGTTATGATGTCATCATTGTTGAGACCGTAGGGGTAGGGCAGTCCGAATATGAAGTTGCAAGCATGGTCGACTTCTTTCTTGTTTTGATGATGCCAAATGCCGGCGATGAACTTCAAGGCATCAAAAAAGGTATTATGGAACTCGCAGATTCTCTAGTGATTAATAAGTGTGATGGCGAAAGCATAAATCTCGCGACAAGAACCCGATCGCAGTACCAAAGCGCTGTTAACTTACTTCATTTCACTAGCGCTTGGACACCACGAGTTATGACCTGCTCGTCGGTAGAAAATGAGGGTATAGAAGAAGTATGGGGCATGATTATTGATTTCTACTTTATGGCTCTTGACCAAGGCAGCTTCGACAAGAAACGCGCGAAGCAAAATATCGAGTGGATGCGGCGCCTAATGCACGAAATGATCGATCTTCGGATTAAAAACACCCCAGAGATCAAGAACTTGTTCCCACAACTGGAAGCACAAGTTAATCACGGGCAAACAACGCCGTATTTAGCCGCAAGAAGAATCACAGATTTACTTTAGTTGGTTAATACCAGTATTTGAATGGCGAGCGGGAAGGTAAAGTGCGTTCGCCTAGCTCTTTCGCACAACTGACGCGTCAATAGCGTTAGCGCAAAATTACCAGTGCAAGTGCACAAAGCCCAATAGAGACCACAACGAATATCGCTCGACTAATGCGTTTCGCTTTGTTGTGCTTTTCGAGAAGCACATCGATCGAATCATTCTCACGATTACCGATTGATGTCGGGCGGGTTTTCCAAGATTTAGTAATGTCGTTGGTATTCTCGATGGTTATCGAATTTGTCGCTGGGGGTACAACTTTGTCTACCACGACATTGGCGTTATTACGCTCAATTTCTCGCGGCGTAAACCCGATGCTCGTATTGACGGGCGCTACAAGCTTGAAGTTCAGTATATCAAAACGAATTTCATCGCCATCATTAAGAATAGCTTCCATGCAGCGCTTATTATTCACGAAAGACCCATTCGAAGAATCCAGATCCTTCATCAACACCTTGCCACCGGTAACAATAAGCTCGGCGTGCCTTCGCGAGAGGTGAGAATCAGGAATACAGATACTGCAATTAGCATCACGGCCTAAGATAGTATGAGGTCCTAGTCGGAATACTTGTCTCCCAAGATTTTTATCTACGGACTGCAATTGCCAAACTCGAGGATCTCTAGGGATATCTGGCTCGAAGGTTAACTTCGCCATAGCGCGCTTAGGGCTTATTATTTCAAAGCATGTGGAGCCAACTACCAAGGTATCATCGTGTTGAAGCGCAGTTTTATGAGTTACAGTCTTGCCGTTTAGCAGAATAGCCAGGCCGTTTGTATTCTTGGCAATTCCCGCCACAAATAATTCGTTATTATCTGACAATATTTTAGCAGCAACGAGATTCGATGAAAGCCCACTAACCGCAATATCGGCTTCAGACTCTGAACCAATCGTTGTTTCAAGCTTAACGAGCCAGATAGCTGTTTCCGGCTTGCCCTTTTCCTGAATTTTATACATAGAACCGCTTCAACCCTGAAGGATAGCGCCTAGCTTAAATGAGACTCTAATGAAGTCTGGTTATTGTTGTTTTTATTGTGCGTGGTGCGCCAACATAACCTTGAACCCGTCTTTTTTAACCAACATTTGCTGTTTTGTGAAGTATTTATTTATGAATTTTTCAATACCGATAAATTCGTTCACTACAAAAAATGCCACCCCATCCTCATTTAGTCTGTTTTTTGCGGTAATAACAAATTGTTCTGTAAGGGATTTCTCGTGATTGAAGCCTTTATGGAAGGGTGGGTTACAGACAATCAGCCCAAATTTCTCTTTGATGGAATCAGCGCAGTCAGTCGGCGTAACACGGTAGTCATCAAGTCGAAGAGCATTCAAATTTCTATCCACCGCAGATAACGCGGCCGCATTGTTATCAGTCGCGACAACTCGACCTACCTTATCGCCAATACACATCGATAAATAGCCATACCCACAGCCGAGATCGAGCATGCTATCGGGTTTGGATGAACGCTCCTCAATCCATTCCAGAACGCACTGCACCAGCAGCTCACTTCCCTTATCCACTTTATTCCAGCCGTATAGGCCTGGTTTTGACCAAAATTCGAATCCATCAACATCAATCTTGCCTAAACCTGAATATTCGCTATCCGAATCAGGTATAAAAGGCGTCGATGTTTTTCTGATCACAACGTCTTGCAGCTGTTTTTTATGCTTAGTGCGCTCGAGAGTGTAAACATCGCTTGGCAGGTGACTAACGATACTATTGATACCTTGTTTCTTCTCACCAACAAACACAAGTTCATCTAACGAGGGAGTCGATAGAAACTGATCAATTATATGCTTGTTTATGGCCTTTTCTTTGGCAACGCCCATGACAACACGAGTCGCGGTAACGAAGTCGCCCAAAGCGGCGGAGATATCAAAATCGGAAAATTTGACGGCCACACTTACCGCCTTGACGGCTTGCGCAACATCCCAACGATTTGACAAAATGACACCTGCAAACCCTCGAAGTGATGAAGCAGGAATTGTCGACTCCCCAAGACAAAGCAACGTTTGCGTGGGCGATTCGGAGGCCAGCTGGAGAACGAGTTGATCCTGAGGGCTAATCATTGTTAAAAAACTCTATTTCTTGCTGTGTTAGTGCTCGATGCGCTCCGGCTTTGATTTGATCATCCAGTTGGATGTTACCAATCGCGAATCGATGAAGTGCATCTACATGATTGCCGACAGCGGCAAACATTCGTCTCACCTGATGGTAGCGCCCTTCAGACAACTCAATGTCACATTGCGTATCACTGTGGAGAGTAATAACGCAGGGGCGGGTGGGTGTTGGCTCGCCTTTTAGTATGAGGCCTGATTCAACTGCTCTAGCGTCCGCATCTAATAATGGACGAGCGAGAGTGACTCGATACTGCTTTGATTTCGATCGCTTCTGTTTTGGACTAGTCACCCGATGGATCCATTGCCCGTCGGTACTCAGTAGCACTAGGCCAGTTGTGCCAACATCAAGACGACCTGCAAAGGATAGCTTGGCTTTAAATGCATCAAAGCTTTCAGGAAGTAGGTTGAGCGCTGATGGAGCACCATCATCAAGATGAGAGCAGGCATAACCAGGTGGCTTGTGCAGTAACATGTATATATCTTCAAAGCGCTGGACTGATGCCCCGGATAAAACAACATTGTCCGACGATGACACTCTAAGGCCTGGGTTTTTAACGATTTCTTGGTTAACCGTAACCATGCCACGATGAAGAAGCCTCTTACACTCAGAGCGAGTAATGCCTTTTGCATGGCAAATAAACTTATCGAGGCGCATGCTGCCGAACTTCCTTTAGGTATGTTTCATAGGCTTTATGTAGGCCCAGCGTATAGAGAACCGATGTAAACGTATCCCCGATACCAGCATTTATTTTCACCCACTCTTCTGTCGTCGGATGCACAAATTCTAATCCCGTTGCAGCAAGGAGTAGCCGATCGGAATCGAAATGCTCTCGAAAATAACGGTTATGACGACCTCTACCGTATTTAGCATCGCCAATAATTGGATGCCTTATGTGCTTCATGTGATAACGAAGTTGGTGCCTACGGCCCGTCACAGGCTTCAGCTCCACAAGGCTGTAACGACTCGTGGGGTAAGTTTCGATGCAGTGAGGGATTTCTACCTTACCGATTTGGTGTAGGGACGTCTTAGCGGGCTTGGCCTCATCACCATTATTCGACGATGAATCATCTGCGCCATCAGAGCGAACTTTAACCGGGTGATCAATCTCAAGGTCCTCAGGAGAATACCCTCTGACGACTGCGATGTAGGTTTTATAAATAGCCTTGTCGCCTGGTAATGTAGAAGTGCTATCAAAAAGCGAACGAATCAAACGAAGAGATGTTTTATCTTTTGCAAAAAGCAATACGCCTGACGTAGGCTTGTCGAGGCGATGCACCGGGTGAACATGCTGTGAGATTTGGTCTCGCAATTTTTGTACAGCGAACTCAGTTTCATATTTGTCGATAGGGCTTCGATGTACCAGCAGTCCGGCCGGTTTATTGATCGCAATGTATTGCGAGTCTTCATATAAAATTTCTAACGTCATTGCGGCATCATACCATTTCAACCTTCTTCAGGATAACTCAATGCTTATTAACGTCAGTGAGCTTTCAAGTAATCAGGTGTACCACACCATAACGCAAACACTGATCCCTAGACCGATCGCATGGGTTCTGACGGAAAATTCAACGGGAGGTGATTTTAATCTCGCACCATTTTCCTATTTCACTGCAGTCAGCTCGGATCCGGCACTGTTAATGCTGTCAGTAGGCATGAAGGATGACCACACACCGAAAGATACACGGGTGAACATCAAATCCAATAGTCACTTTGTTGTTCATATACCGCATGCAGAACAAGCAGAGTGTGTCACCCAAAGCGCCGCATCTCTCGAATATGGCGATTCTGAGATTGAGCGTCAGGAGATTGAGTTGTCTGAGTTTGGGGATTTTCCACTGCCAAGGCTAACGTCATGCAAAGTTGCATTCGGTTGTGAGCTATACGAAAGTTTACAACTCGGCGGGGCTCCACAAGAGCTTATATTCGGGAAGATCACACACGTTTATATCAGCGACGATGTGGCATACCAAGAGGGTCAACGATTAACCGTAGATGCCGCCTCGATCGATCCACTCGCCAGACTTGGCGGCAGTGAATATTGGGTAAATGGAGCGGCCATAAAAATACGCAGACCTGCGTGATTTTATTGATCGGGCTTCGGCAAAAATTCGCACCACAGAAGTGGTGATGTGAAGGAAGGATAAAGGGCAGGGCACCGACGCCGCTTTAGGGCGGAGTCGCCATCCTGCCAATCTACTTATTGCTTGCTAATGATATTGTCAGCAAACCACTTCATCATGTTGATTTTATCTTCAACACTCGTGTCGTCTTGCTTGCCCGCGTAGGCATCACGGAATCCTATGATGCACTCAGTCACACCAGCCTCTTCGAGTTTTTCAACACCTTCAGCGCTGTATGCATCTGCCGTAATGGCATGAACTTCGAATGGCTTTTGGTCGGTACCAAACTCCTGCCTAAGCTGGTTGAGTCGCTGAATGTAGCCAGTCAGGGTTTCTGTGTCGCCACCGGCATGAATCCAACCATCACCAATTCGAGCCGCACGCTTTAAAGCAAGCTCAGCGTGGCCACCGATAAGAATCGGCGTTTGCTTTGTTGGAACCGGATTCATCTTGATTTCAGGGATATTATAAAAATCGCCTTCAAACCCATAGTATTCGCCAGAATGCAGGCCGCGAATAATATCGATCATCTCATCCATGCGCTTTCCGCGACCTTTCCACGGTTCACCGCAAATATCAAAATCTTCAACCCAAGGGCTGATACCCACACCGAACGCGAAACGATTCTGCGTGAGAACATTCATACTGGTTAACTGTTTTGCGACCAATACAGGATTGCGTATCGGCAGCTTTACGACGCTCGTAGTGAAGCGCAGTTTCTTTGTGATCGCTGCCATGTAAGGGATGGCAACAAATGGCTCAAGAAAAGGCGTTCCCTCAAGAAAATTCCGGCTTCCGTCAGCATTATAAGGATATTTGGTATCTGCAACCTTGGGATAGCAAATACTATCCGGTAGCGTAAAGCCGTCAAAGCCGTTTTCTTCTGCTGCAACGGCCAGTTCGGGATACTGCTCTGGCGGGCACATACACGCATGATAAGCGAAGCGCATTCCTGACTCCTTGAATTGTTATTAACCGAAGAATTGTGTATCAATTCACTCATTACGAAACGGATCGTATACTAATTAATTTTATTACTCAAATGTTGGAGCATTGCATTTGTTTTAACCCTCAAATCATGCTCAATATAAGCGTAAGATATATAGTAAAAACATATGGTTATAAAAAATGAATTCCACGGCAAGTTCGTGCATTTATTTGTCTAAACCTTCAAATTTGATTATATTTGCGCCTCTTCACCGAAGTCATCACCCGTTTGGAAAATCATATCTTTATGCATATAGGTCAGCTGGATCTCGAGCAAATAAATGCTGAGTTGGCAGAGCAATCGCCAGAAGCAATCATTCGCTGGGCGTTATCATTAAACAAAAACACCATTATGACGACCAGTTTTGGTGTTAATTCAGCAGTATCACTGCATCTGCTTAGCAATACACCAGAATCACATGATGTGCCTGTGGTATGGGTAGATAGTGGCTATAACATGCGCGACGCCTATCTTGTTGCTGACACGCTGATGAAGTCATTGGAGCTTAATATGCGGATCTACAACCCCCTGATGTCTGCTGAGCGCCGTAATGCAATTCTTGGTGGCATACCTTCGCCAGACGAACCTGAGTTCGATGAATTTGTCCATCAGGTCAAGCTGGAGCCTTTTTCTCGGGCGCTGGACGAAATAAAACCAGAAATCTGGATTTCCGGCATTCGTAAAGAAGAAACCGAACACCGCAAAAACCTCGGTATTGTTTCAATTGATGGTCGCGGCATATTAAAAGTCGCACCACTGTTTAATTTAACGGAAGAGCAGGTTGTTGCTTATATGCAGAAGCATCAACTTCCAACTTGCAAACACTACTTCGACCCAACCAAAGTACGTGACGATGCCGAGTGCGGACTGCACACTGCGATAGCCTGATGACTGACAATCAATACGCAAACGGCTTTGTCTCAGATCGTGCTGGCATCTCCATACTCGATTTTCTCGCTGATGAAACACCGCTTTCCAAATCCTGTATCAAGCAGGTTGCTCAAGTGGGCGGCGTTTGGCGCATGCCAGAAGATGGTGAGCCCGAGCGCGTCCATCGCGTCAAAGAACAGGTTAAGTTAGGCGATGAGATTCACATTTACTATGATGAGGCGCTTGTAAATACAAAGCCTTTCCCAATGGAACTTGTTCAAGACTTTGACACCTTCAGCATCTGGAAAAAGCCCGCATCCATAATGCCTGAGCAAAGCCTCTATTGTGACCATTTGAGCCTAGAACGTGCGATAGGAAGGGATACCCCTGCCGATAGAGACTGCTATTGGGCATACCCCATGCAGCCCGAAATTGGCGGGCTCATACTGTTGGTACATGCCAAAAACATCGCAGCAAAGCTTGCGGTACTCGAAGAGCAGGGCGGTATAGCAATAGATATTAGTGTTTTTGCACCTGAGCTGACCACATTAGAGGGAATTACGCTGATGGATGAATCTGCTCTCGGCATCCGCGACCAAGAATCAGTGCGGGGCGTACTGGCTGAAAATGCTCAAGGGTATGAAGATGATTTGGTGGAATGGGCAACAGAGAGAATGCAGAGTGCCGGCGACACTTCAGAGCCGATCAACCACATCTTATGTTGCTCCAAAATATCGCTCACTCACCCGGCCAATGGCGAAAATATAATCACCAGCTTATCTGATAGCAGCCACGATAAGCTAACAACCTAAGTTTATTGGTTTTTTTAGATTTTCTGCTTGCCAAAGGCGCATGATTTCATTAAATTACGCGCCTCTCTTGTAGAGCACGGTGAGGTGTCCGAGTGGCCGAAGGAGCACGCCTGGAAAGTGTGTATACGGAAACGTATCGAGGGTTCGAATCCCTCCCTCACCGCCAATTTTTCTAAGCCACAATATCAATCGATAACCCCCGTGGCTTTTCTAAGATAAAAACTCGTCTAGTATGTTTGTGGTATCACAGCAAACACAAGGGAGTTTGATCATGCCAACCATTCGAATTTCAATAATCACGACAGTTGTTGCAATCTTCGCAATGCTATCTTCAGCCGCATACTCCGGCCCCAATGAATTTCATCGCCATATCAACAATCAACATCTACCAATGATGAAGAAAGAGCTCAGCTTAACCGACGACCAGGTCGCTCGCATTAAGAAGATCTATGAGGATGCAGCCAGCGCCGACAAAGATATGCATGCGGATTTTGAACACCTGAAAGATCAGTTTATATCGACACAACCTGACAGCAGCAACTACGACGCCCTCGCTGAAAAACTTGCTAAAAAAGCAGCAAGTCGAATTGAGGCAGGCGTTCGAGAAATGGCTGATGCACGTAAAAAGGTATTTGCTGTGCTTACATCTGATCAGCAAAAAATGTTTATGCAAAAGAAAGCTGAAATGATGACTATGCCAGCGCCAATGTATGAATCTCGCAGCCCGCATGCTCGTACAATTAGAGGCCCACGTTAAAGTGGAGCAGGTCAGCGTCAAAACTGTTGCGCATAAAAAAGCCCGCTAAATGCGGGCTTTTTTATGCGCGTTATTTATCACAACGCGATGACATCTAGATATTTACGCAGGGTTTCATCAATCCCATACTCAAGAGCATCAACGACAATTGCGTGGCCGATTGACACCTCTAACAAGCCAGGCAAGTGTTTAAATTGCCCAAGATTATCAAGGTTTAAATCATGCCCTGCATTAACCTCAAGCCCATTGGCAATAGCAACTTCTGCAGCCTTCTTGTATTGATTAAATACAGATGCACCGGCAGCAGGGCTATGAACGCATGCATCGGCATACGGCCCGGTATAAAACTCCACTCGATCAGCGCCAATCGTGGCTGCGCGCTCAATCTGACGCACGTCTGCATCCATAAATAAACTAACTCGGCTACCTTGCGCCTTGAAGTGCGATATAAGCTCCTTCAATTGAGTGTTATCGCCTGATAGGTCGAAACCATGATCTGACGTCAATTGCTCATTGGAGTCAGGAACGAGCGTACACTGGGCAGGCTTAATATCCTCGATAAGCTTAACGAAACCTGGGTAGTCACCAACATCCGGCTGACCAGATGCCATGGCCCCTGCCAGTGGGTTCCCCTCGATATTGAATTCAAGGTCGATAGCCTCGCTAATTTGATAGCAATCTTCAGCTCGAATATGCCTCTGATCTGGCCGAGGGTGAACCGTAATGCCGTGAACGCCGCTAGCGATGCAGCGGTGAACATGGGCAAGCAAATCCGGATTATTCCCCGGCCGTGAATTCCTTATCAAAGCGATTTTATTAACGTTGACGCTAAGGGAAATCATGAATTTTCACTCCTCAGCTTCAGTCTTTTCTGGGCTCGCTGGAGCCAGATCGATACGTTTAATACTGCGAATCTCGATTGTTTGCTCAGGAACATCTTTAAGGCGCCCAACCATACCTGTATCTACCAATGAAATCTGCTCAACAACACCCATGCCGTCGATAATTTCCCCAAATACTGCATATCCCTTATTGAACGAGCGATAGTCTAAGCTTGGGTTGTCGGTCAGGTTGATAAAAAACTGGCTCGTGGCTGTATCCGGTGCAGACGTTCTGGCCATCGCTATCGTACCGGTTAAATTCTTATTTTCCTCATTAGCTTCATTTTTTATCGGTTTGCGCGTTTTCTTTTTCGCCAATTCTGGAGTGAAACCACCGCCCTGAATAACGAAACCCGGAATCACCCGATGAAAAATCGTACCCTGATAGAAATCGTCTTCAGCATACTGCAGGAAGTTAGCGACGGTACTTGGCGCACTGTCTGCGAACAACTCAACTGTAAAACTGCCTTTTGATGTCTCAAAGACAACCTGAGGGTTAGCTTTTTGCTGCGCGTTTGCGCTTAGGGATAGCGCTAGGCCAAAGAAAAATACAACACGTCGCAAAATAGAGGCTGGCGAATTAACCATGCTGGGAGTACACCGTTTTTATTATCTGTGAATTTTAATTGAGTAAGCGGCAAATAGTGAGAGGAGGGCGGGCGCCCACCTCAGTGGCGCATCATTAGCGCCAGTCAGATTTCTTTTTACTGTTAGCGAAGTACTGAATAAATACCGTAAGCATCATGCCTGCAAACAAAACTAACGCGCCGTTAATAAAATCATCGCTTTTTAACTGCGACTGCAGACGCTCTTTTTCTGCCGCGAGTGAGTCTTGGGTATTTTTCAGCTGCTCGTTCGCTTGCATAAGGCGCTTATTGTTAGCATCAAGCTCAATTGAGTTAGCAGCAAGATCTTTAACGCGCGTTAACTCTCGATCAAGGCGGATGTTTTCTTGGCGCATTCCTTGTAGCTCTATCGTTAGCCTTTCGGAATCCCGTTTTTGCTCAAGCAGCTGCTCACTTAATGGACCAGCCTTTTGCGTTAGGTTTTTGATGGTTTCACGAGCTTTAGCAAGCTCGATGCCTGCTGTGGGTGCATCAACGAGATATTGCGTTGGAATCCAGCCTTCGGCGTTTCTGCTTGTTCGCACGAGAGAATAGCCGCTACCCGCATTCGTTTTCACCAATGTTAGCGCAGTGCCGCTCTTCAGGCCCTTATTGACGATACGATGCCTCGCAGATTCGCCACTACGTAATGGCACGTAAAGATAGTCGCGAATATATACGCGCTGCCCGGCCTTGCTCGTGTCATAGCTTGCAGCAACAGCTGGCGCCTCAGCGCTGGCAGTCGCAGAAGCTGCCGGATTATCTTGAGACAGCCCCAAAGGAGCGGCTAGCGTCAGCGCAGTAAGAAAAATCATTCCTAATCGAGTCACGTCGAAGTCTCAGCTCGGTTTGTTAATGGAAAGTTGCGTACAATTTTCAAGGCAACACATGCTTGAACGGTTTTACGATAACCGATGCATAAACGCCGGCATCAGAATAAGGATCTGTATCAGCCCATGCTTGCGCTTCTGAAATTGATTTAAACTCAGCAACCACAAGGCTGCCTGTAAACCCCGCATCACCCGGATCATCGCTATCAACAGCAGGGTGCGGGCCAGCCAGAACCAATCGACCTTCAGATTTTAAAGCCTCAAGCCTCGCAAGGTGTGCGGGCCGTGCCAACTTACGTTTTGGCAAGCTGTTTTCTATATCCTGGCTTATTATTGCGTACAACATTTTGGGTCCTTAATTACAGCAACAACTGTCTTAACCGTTTGGTGATTAGCTACTTACTTGTTTCAGATTCTTTCAGGTAAGGAGAAACAACGACGGCAGTCGCTATTGAAATCAATAGCGTAAATCCGATCGCGGAATACAGTTTATAACTCACCCAGAATGCTTCACTGAATTGATAAGCAACAACAAGATTCATCGCGCCGACCATAATAAAATAACCGATCCAGATTTTGCTTAGCCGCTGCCAAATTGCAAGGGGTAACTGGAGCTGAGAGCCAAGCATCCGTTCAATGAGCGGTTTTTTGGAGCCAACGAAGTGAGAGCCTGCAAAGACCGCTGCCAAAGCCCAATTGAATAACGTTGGCTTCCAGAGAATAAATATATTGTCTCTCAGTGCGAGTGTAAGCCCGCCTGTAACGACAATAACAAGCACAAGAAGCGCCAACCGTCGCTCTACTTTGCGCGTAAACAGCCAAGTGCCGCCAAGATGAAGCACCGAAGCAATCATTAAAAATGCGGTTGCAGTGTAGATACCATCGAAGGTTAACGTGTATCCGACAACGTTAATTGTTTCCCCACTCATCGAGTATGCCCAGAAGAAAAGTGCAATGGGGAGGAGCTCTAATATTTGCTGCATGGAAAAATCTGTTTAAATGCCTGTTTTACGGCATATAATAGCCGATATGATTTTTGATTTGCACTGCCATTCAAAAGCCTCAGATGGGGCTTTGTCGCCAGCCGAGCTTTTACAAGCCGCTGAAGACGCTAACATTGATCTTCTTTCGCTGACAGATCACGACACAATAGCAGGATATCTTGAGCTGCGCGAGCACCCGACGAGTGTCAAGCTGATTCCCGGGATCGAGTTCTCGTGCCAATGGAACGGGATCAATATACACATTGTGGGGCTTGACGTTGACCCTGACAATGCACAGCTCAGAACAGCGATAGAAAACCAGCAAGCCGTACGTATTGAACGCGCACGAACTATTGCTGCCAAGCTTGAGAAGCTTGGTATGCCCGGTGCTCTTGAAGGGGCATTAAAGTATTGCAGTGACCCCGGTCGTGTTGGCCGTCCGCATTTTGCGCAATTTTTGGTTGAAGCCGGTTATGTGAAAAATGCAAAACAAGCATTTGATAAATGGCTAGGAAATGGCAAATGTGGCGACGTTAAGTCTCTCTGGCCAGAGATAGAAACCGTGAATCACTGGATTCAAGAAGCCGGCGGCGTCAGCGTTATGGCGCACCCACTAAGGTATAAGTTAACCTTCAGTAAATTAAACCGCCTAATTAGACATTTCCACGAAACAGGCGGACGCGCCATTGAAGCATCCGACCAGCAAGGAAACAAAAACCTGCTTAAACGTATGCAGGAGCTATCGACCGAATTAGGACTGCTGGCATCAGCGGGTTCAGATTTCCACAGTCCAGAATGGGCTTGGTGTCGACTCGGCCAGGTTTCACCGCTACCTTCAGCTATGAAGCCCGTTTGGACTGCATTTAAAAATACGCCGTTTACCGCAGCAATCGACATTGATTGAAACATTGCAGCACGGGTTGGCTAATATAAATTTCACTGACATATAAGAGTTAAGATGGGCCTATTCTTTCAAATTCACCCAGAAACCCCGCAGCTGCGACTCGTTCGTCAAGCAGCAGACATTATCGAAAATGGCGGCGTTATCGTTTATCCGACGGATTCTGGCTATGCGCTCGGGTGTGCTTTGGGTGAAAAAAATGCACTTGAACGCATTCGTCGAATTCGCAAACTCGATGATTCACACAATTTTACGCTGGTATGCAAAGACCTATCCGAGATCTCTACCTACGCCCGCGTTGATAACACCGCTTACAGACTCCTCAAGCACCATACTCCTGGCGGATTTACGTTTATTTTAAAAGCCACAGGAGAGGTGCCGAAGCGCTTAATGCACCCGAAGCGTAAAACCATTGGTATCCGTGTGCCAGACAACGCCATCGCGATGTCGTTACTCGAAACGCTCAGTGAACCCATGATGAGCGTTTCATTGATCATGCCGGGCGATGAGCACCCAATGACAGACCCATATGACATCAAAGATTCTTTATCTAATGATGTCGATTTGATTATTGACGGCGGCTATTGCGGCATGGAGCCAACCAGCGTCATCGAGTTATTTGACGAAGAGCCTGTAATATTGCGTCGTGGCCTCGGCGACACAACAGCGTTCGAATGATATTGATCGAAGGAATCGATTAGCGTGACATCGGATCAAGATGACATTAACAGCACTGCCATTGCACCTGTCGTGCAGCATCAGGAAGAGCTGCCACTTGCCATCGTTGATGGCAAGCCCTTCACAGATGTGCCCAAGGATCTTTACATACCGCCGTCGGCACTGCAGGTGTTTCTCGAAACATTTGAAGGCCCGCTCGACCTCCTTCTTTATCTGATTAAGCGCCAGAACATCGACATCTTAGAAATCGACGTGTTTTCGATCACCTCTCAATATGTCGCTTATGTTGAAATGATGGACGCGATGCACTTCGAGCTCGCTGCCGAATACCTTGTGATGGCCGCCATGCTAGCTGAAATCAAATCACGCATGCTGTTACCCAGAACACAAATTGATGAAGGTGAAGACGAAGATCCAAGAGCAGCACTGATTCGTCGCTTGCAACAATACGAGCGCTTTAAAAAAGCCGCAGAAAACATCGACGAGCTGCCGCGGGTCGGTAGAGAGCTGCATGTCATTAAAGCAGCGCCACCCGAGATGGAATCCGGCCCAGCGCACCCAGATATTGACCTGACGGAGCTTTTGCTTGCTTTTGGCGGCATTATTAAGCGTGCCGAACTTCACGAAAGCCACCAGATAGAGTTTGAGGCTTTATCAACACGAGAACGTATGGCCGATGTTCTCGACAAACTCCAAGGACAGCAGTTTATGCCCTTTGTAGCTTTATTTGTGCCTGGTGAGGGGCGGCTCGGCGTTGTTGTCACGTTCCTTGCGATATTAGAACTGAGCAAAGAATCGCTCATCGACATTGTACAAACTGAGCCTTGCGGGCCAATCCACGTTAAAGCGAGAGCCTGATGACGACAATATCTCCCGAATTGCTCGTTCAGATCGTAGAAGCCGCCATTATGGCGAGCGATCGCCCATTAACTGAAAAACAATTGCAGCTGCTATTTGATGACGGCGAAATTCCGACGCTTAACGAAATTCAGCAATCCATTACCCGAATACAAGAACAACACCAGCAATCTGGGTTTGAACTAACCCATGTTGCATCGGGCTGGCGCTTTCAAGTGCGACAAAGCCTGACGCACTGGGTCGGCCGATTATGGGAAGAGCGCCCACAAAAGTACTCGCGCGCCACACTCGAAACTCTTGCGCTCATAGCCTATCGCCAGCCGATTACTCGGGGCGAAATCGAAGAGGTCAGGGGGGTTGCGGTTTCCAGTCAAATCATCCGCTCAATGATGGAGCGCAGCTGGATTAAAGTCGTTGGACATAAAGACGTGCCTGGCCGACCTGCAATGTACGCAACAACTCGAGAATTTTTAGACTATTTCAACCTCGAAAGCCTTGAATATCTGCCAACGCTATCCGAAATCCGCGATCTTGAGTCTATGAATCAAGAACTTGACCTTGAATTCAGTCAAGACGAACTCGACGCAGCCAAGCCGCGAATTCTCGAACTGACAGAAGATTCCGATGACGCCCCCGAAGAAACTATTGAACACCCAGCGGATGAAAAATCAGATGCTGAGGGTATAGTGTACGACGATCAATTCGAAAAAAATGGCGCCTATGTGCAGGATTCTGAAGAAATGATTGAGACTGAGGGCAAGTTTATAGACAATACGCGGCCCGCAGAAGAAAATATATCCATCGACGATTGATAGCGTTGGACTACCGGACTTAACAAACGAGATTCCTGAGTGAGCACACCTGAACAGCCGACCGAAAAACTGCAGAAAGTCATTGCCAGAAACGGTATCACATCACGTCGAGACGCTGAACGCTGGATTATTGCCGGTCGTGTAAAGGTAAATGGCCAGACGGCACAAATTGGCGCGCGAGTTAATGAAACAGACCGTATCGAAGTCGACGGTAAGCGCATTCGTGTCGCCAGCCAAGACAAATTCAAACGACGTGTTATTGCCTACCACAAGCCAGAAGGCCAGATCAGCTCACGAAATGACCCTGAAGGTCGACGAACCGTCTTCGATAACTTGCCTCGTATTAAAGGCGAGCGCTGGATATCTATTGGCCGACTCGATTACAACACCACAGGATTGATGTTGTTCACCAATGACGGTGAGCTCGCCAATACACTCATGCACCCATCGGCCGGAATCGACCGTGAATACATGGTTCGAGTGATGGGTAACATTGACAATGAAATGCTCGAACGCCTGCGCAAGGGCGTTATGCTTGAAGACGGCCTTGCGAAGTTTACTGACATCGCTGAAGCTCGAGGCGAAGAAGACAGCATCAATCGTTGGTTTTACGTTTGCGTAATGGAAGGGCGTAATCGTGAAGTTCGTCGCCTTTGGGAATCTCAGGAAGTTGTTGTATCGCGACTCAAGCGCGTTCGATTTGGCCCGATATTCATTCCAGCCAAACTCCGCAAAGGACAGTGGCAAGAGCTGACAGACCGTGAAGTTCAAGATCTGGAGAAATCCGCCGAGGCGTCTAGCTGATGCTAAAGCCTCAAGACGTTGTTTTGGCGTTGAAGCTTTTGGCCAAGGATGAAGAACCCTGGTCACAAGGCGGCTTAGCCCAAGAGATGTCGATCAGTGCATCCGAGGTGAATAGCGGCATAAAACGTCTTGCACTGACACACCTCATCGAGCATGAAGCACACAATAAGCGCTGGCAAGTCGTTCGCCCCGCTATACGCGAATTTTTAGTCAGCGGTATTCAATATGTATTCCCGGCAGAAAAGGGCGCCCCATGTATCGGTATGGCGACCGCAAATGCCGCACATCCATTAAGAGGTTGTGTGCCGGAATCCAATATCACACCCGTTTGGCCCGATAAAAAAGCCACGCAATCAGGCTTTAGCTTCAAACCGCTTTACCCCAGTGTTCCTGCAGCTTGCAATAATGATGGCGAACTCTATCAATGGCTCGCGTTGGTCGATGCGTTGCGTGACTGGGACAATCCCCACCGAGATATTGCACAAGTATTATTGACTGAAAAACTATCTGGTCGACGCCAGAGTGAATCCGCACAGGAAAAATTACGCGGCAGCAATAAAGCAAACCATCAGATGGATCTGCTCGGTTAATCACAGCCATAGCCGTTGAACTAATGCCTGATTATCCCGTCCCCGATATCATATACCATCACAATGATTGGATTGTGGTATGCAAACCCGCCGGGTTTACCATTCAAGAGCTGCTCGAAGCCTGGCAAAACATGCTCCCAATGACGCTGCACCCAGCTCATAGACTCGACAAAGATACATCCGGGCTCTGGCTGATCGCTACAAATGCCGAATCGAATCGGATTCTCAGTCAATTATTTGCGCAGCGCCAGGTCAATAAAGTGTATGTGTGCTTAACGCAAGGCAAACCAAGAAGGAAGCAGGGGAAAATCGCTGGCGACATGTCGAAAAGCCGCCGCGGACAGTGGAAGCTTGAACGTACTCAGCAGAATCCTGCGATCACGCTATTCCGCAGTATTGGCACAAACGACGCTGATGGGCTGCGCATTGTTTTTTGCAAATTGTTCACCGGGAAAACACATCAAATTCGCGTAGCGATGAATGCCAACGGCACTCCGATTGCCGGCGATGCGATTTATCAACCCGGAAAAGCAGATAAGTACGACCGACTATATCTTCACGCATGGCACCTCGGGTTCCGCTATCAAAATCAAGAATACCGATTTACGATGATGCCCAACACGGGAGAACGCTTCTCAGACAGCCTGATTCAAGCTGCATCAGAACAACTTCCCATCGACTTCATTAGCCCGGAGGCTAAACATGAAACTGACCATCATTGAAGGTAATTCGCAGCGCCTCGACGGTGGCGCAATGTTTGGCAACGCACCCAAGGCGCTATGGAGTCGCTGGATAACAGCTGATGATCAGAATCGCATTCCGATGGCGTGCCGCTGCTTGCTCATGCAAACAGATGATAAAAACATCCTATTCGAGACTGGTATCGGTGCATTTTTCGAACCAGAGCTCGCGAAAAGGTACGGCATCGAATCCTCTGATCATGAATTATTAAAAAACCTCGCTCGTGTTGGGTTGTCACATCAGGATATAGACATCGTTGTTCTTTCGCATTTGCACTTTGACCATGCAGGGGGCTTACTAAGCCAGTGGCAGAACGAAGGCGAATTAGAATTGCTATTTCCTAATGCAGAATTTATCGTTGGAAAACGACACTATGAGCATGCAGTCGCCCCACATTTTCGTGACCGGGCTTCATTTTTACCGTCGCTAAACCAGCAACTCGTGGATTCAGGGCGATTGACATTGATTGATGAGCAACAGACAAGTCATCTTCCAAACGTTGAGTTCTTCTTTTCTGACGGCCACACACCTGGCCTGATGTTGTCAGAAATAACAACCGAACATGGTCCACTGGTATTTTGCTCAGATCTTATACCTGGCCAATTTTGGGTGCACTTGCCGATTTGTATGGGTTACGACAGGTTTCCCGAAAAATTGATTGATGAAAAACAAGTATTGCTCGAAAGACTCTTACCCGAGGGCGGCGCATTATTTTTTACACACGATGTAGAAATGCCCGTAGGTAAGGTGGCTAAGAATGAAAAAGGTAAATTTGAAGTAGCCCGATCGAACAGTTATACCGTAAACTCTTGAATTAATAGTATTTATAATAAGAAAGTGACGGAGAAAATCCACGATGGCGAAAGTAAAAGTAACAAAACCATTCACCATGCCTTTCGACGACGTTCTCGAGGGTATAGAACGCATTGCCAATGACCTCAACAAAGAGCATGGCATGAGCTATTCATGGGTATCTCAGCAAAAAGTCGAATTTTCTCATAAGGCAGGTAAGGGATTTTTGGCGATTGAAGGATCAAATGTTGTGCTCGAAATGAAAATCAGCATGCTTTATGCAGCGATGGCGCCAATCGTCAAAAAACGCGTTGAACAATTCGCTCAAGAGTACATTCACTAAACTTTTCTTTGAACCTCTCTACGAATTAGGTCGTTTACTATGTTTACTGGAATAGTCCAATCAGCTTGTAAGGTTGCACGCATCGATCAAAAAACAGGGCTAAACCGCTATTACATTGATATACCTCATGCCTACCGGAGTGGTATTCAAAACGGCGCAAGCATTGCAGTCGATGGTGTATGCCTGACGGTTACCGGCTATGATCCAAGCAATCAAACCGTAGAGTTTGATGCCATGCAGGAAACTCTGACACTGACAACGATCGGCGCACTCAGTGAAAATGATTCAGTCAACGTTGAGCGCTCAGCAACACTCGATAAAGAACTAGGCGGTCACATGGTATCCGGGCATGTCGACGGAACCTGTGAAGTAGTCAACATTGAATCCACCGAAAACAATTGCACGGTTTCGTACCGCTACCCACCCGCATTCGACAAATATCTCTTCCAAAAGGGCTTTGTTGCACTGAATGGATGCAGCTTAACCATCGCAGCTATTGATCATAAAAAACATGAGTTGTCGGTATGTTATATTCCCGAAACTCTCGACATAACAACCCATGGCAGCAAGAAGATTGGCGACAAGGTTAACATTGAAATCGATCGCCAAACTCAAGCTGTAGTCGATACGGTAGAGCGAGTGTTAGCAGCCAGAGAAGCTCTTACAAGCTGACCAACCCCAATAGAACACATCATATTTTGAGCATAAAAAAAGAGCGACCCGTTATCGGAGTCGCTCTTTTTATTTTCTCGGCGTTTTGCTGTTGCTAGTTACTTCTTCTTCGCATTTTTAGCAACTTCATGATGCTGGATTGATTCCGTATCAAGCAGTATTGCAGCTGCTTCAATCAGGTATGGATCATCAAGCTCGATTTTGTTGACCGAATTATCTTCTGCATCTTTCTTTTTAAGCTCTTCTTCCATGATGTCGTAAGACTCGAATGGCTTCTCATCCTTCGCAACACGCTGCTTATTAGTTAGTTCAAGGCGTACTTGTTTGTCTTTTTCCGTTTGGTTTTTACGCTCATCGAGATTCAACGAAATTTCATCAACTCGCAATGACTTTTGGTAATCCATCTTTTCATTAAAATACTGAAACTGCTCATTGCCAGCGACGCGCTTAGCAGAGCGTTCTCGTACCAACGGAATTACCTGGGTATAATCATTCATTCGACGATTAATTACCGGAGCAATAGAATCCCACTTCATTGCTTTATCTTGCGAGCCTTCGCCAACGAGTTCGCTGTCATAAATCGCTGGAAGCTCGACATCCGGCACTACACCACGATTTTGAGTGCTGTCACCCGAAATCCGGTAGAACTTAGATTCTGTGATTTTCAACTTACCGTGTGATAGCGGTTGAAGCGATTGCACAGTACCTTTACCGAATGAATCCGTACCAATAACCAAAGCGCGCGCATAATCCTGAAGTGCGCCGGCAAAAATCTCTGATGCAGAAGCACTCATGCGATTGATCAAAACAACAACGGGCTTATCATAGTAAGGGCTGAAGTAGGGCTTTTGCTCTAAATGGATACGACCGGACGACGTTTTAATTTGAACCGAAGGGCCTTTATCAATAAACAAGCCGGTCAACTCGTTAGCTTCACGTAGCGAGCCACCACCGTTATTACGCAAATCGATGATAATACCTTCAGCGCCTTCACGTACCAGTTCATTCAGCAACTTCGCTGTATCTCGAGTGGTCGACTTGTAATTAGGGTTTCCGCGGCGAGCTTCGTCAAAATCGATATAAAAAGCAGGAATATCCAAAACGCCGATCTTTCGGGTTACGCCTTCACTGTCTTTAACATCGAGCATCGCCTTTTTCACAGACTGCTCTTCAAGTTTAACTTCATCACGCGTGATAGTGATTTGCTCGCGTGTGTCACCACCTGCGCTTGCTGCAGGAATAACTTCAAGTCGAACTTTGGTACCTTTCTTGCCGCGTATAAGATCGACAACTTCATCCAAACGCCAACCCACAACGTCTTGCATCTCGCCATCAACGCCTTGAGCAACACCGACGATCTGGTCTGAAGGACGCAACTCGCCTTGCTTCGAAGCGGGGCCACCAGGAATCAAGCGAACAACCTCAGTATGGTCGTCTTTCATACGCAGCATTGCACCAATGCCCTGTAACTTGAGGCTCATCGAAATATCGAAATTTTTCGATATGCTCGGCGACATATAATTTGTGTGCGGATCGTACAGCTCAGTGAATGAGTTCATGTAGATTTGATACACATCTTCAGAGTTAAGCTTTTTTACTCGCTCCAACTGATTTTTATAACGCTTTGTCAGTGTTTCGATGATTTCGTCATTGGTTTTACCCTGAAGCTTCATTGCTAACGCCGCTGATTTGACGCGTTTACGCCACAAATCATCTACATCCGTCATTGTTTTAGGCCAGCCCGCCTTCGAGCGGTCGACGATCATGGATTCTTTCTTTTTGTAATCAAAGCCGTTAATCGATGCTGGCAGATTTGCAATTACCTTATCCAGCTCGTTTATCAGCCGGATTTGGTAGAGATTAAAAATACTATAGGCCGGCGCAACGTCGCCTTTTTTCAATCGATTATCAAGACTACTTGCATAACGCTTATCGAAGCCTTCAACGTCAGACTCGAGAAAGATCTGCCGATTGGCATCAACCGAGTCGATATAATGATCAAGGAACTCTTTCGATAACGTACTATCGACATTCAGATCTTCGAAATGCCGAGAATCCAGAATCTCGAGTACTTCAATCGTCGTTTGTTTATGTTCGGGGGAGGGGGTCAGCTTGCCAGGGTTTGATTCATTCGCAGCAGACACACCAAGAGGAGTAACTGATAGTGCTAAAAAGGCCACCGTAGCGGCTTTTTTCTTCCAATGAGTAGATATATTCATAGATCAGCAAAGTGGTTTAACACGAAAAGTGCAGTTAATAATAGAGATCGCGTCCAGCTATGGCTAGTCACATATCGGAAACAATCTCTGTAGATGCAGTTTTTCAGGGTTAAAGGTCACTTTACCGCGCAATACTATGAAATTGAGTCGCTTTTGGCAGCTTCTGAACCTTCCTCGTTGTCTGTTTGGCGGAAAAACTTGCTTGTTGAGATAGGCTCAACCACACGATCCTTAGTTTCTCGCATCGCGTCACCGAGTTCATTCAGGCCTTCTTTGTAATCAACAACGCAATTTTTGAAACAATCGACGGGCTTATTGATGTAGTCGAGCTTGTTTTGCTGGTTTTCGAGCATTAGCTCTTTGTAGCACTCATAGTTGGCCAAAAAGAGTTTGTAGCTGTAATCCTTGATGATTTTGCTCATTCTCTGTGCGCCACTACCAAATGGCTCAACCGACTCAACAAATCGACGCATACTGGCAAAATCAGTCATGGCAAACTCACTGGCTGCCTCTTCAATTTGTTTGCTCAAGCGATCATACAAATGCTTGTAGCTGTCCTCAATGTGAGCCGCAAAACCTTCATCTTCAACGGACTGGGCGTATTCACGATCAAATTTCTCAATTTGATCCAGTGTCAGAGTAGATCGAATAGCCCTTGGTAGAATGTCGGATTCATTTTCGATATGAGCTTCAAGCATCTCCACGTAGTCTGCAGTAAAGATACGCAATTGCTCGCGCTTTAAAATGGTATCTTCTTTCAGCAAACTCTTAAGAGAAGCCAATACCGATTCGCGTAGACTCGCTAACTGTGGTTTTTCTGCACGTAACTCTTCCAGTGCGGCGTTCGCCTCAGGATCTTGATCAATGATGGTTTGAATCAGGTGATCTTTCGCTTTGTATTTGTATTTGTGCTTAAACTCACCAACAAAACTGACAATGTCATGCATTAGCGAGTAATGCGGGTCTTTTCCGATTTCAAAAGCCGACAATTGCTCTTTAACAACGAGAATCAGGCGAGAAAGGTAGGCATGTTCTTCATTGAGCACTTTTACAATACCTGCTTCAGGCGGTAGTTCAGCGTTTTCGCCCGGTACTGTATTCTCGTTCAGCATTTCAGATGCATCAGCCTGATTTTTAACGTCTTTTTCAGTCATTTTTTTCTCGTCATTTCGGCAGTAGCAGGGCACTCAGCAACCTGCGGATGACCGTATGATAGGCTTTTTTATTAGTATGTTTATTCTAAAAACGACTGATAAATTAGCCTTCGTAGTCGAGAGACGTTTAATCCATTCGGAGAGCATCATGGCAGAAACAAAGGAATTGAAAGAATTCGCTGAGAAAGCGGGTGATTTGGCCAAGAATATTTGGTTGGCAGGTTTGGGCGCATACGGAAAGGCCCTAGACGAAGCACAAGATCAGTATGATAAAGTTAGCGGCAAGGTCAACGAACAGGTAGAGAAAGTAAAATCTACTGCTGATTCAAACTTGTTCGAAGACTTGATTGAAAAAGGCAAGAAGCTTGAAGGTGAGACACAAGAAAAACTCCAGGATGCAAAAGACAAAGCATCAACAAACCTGGAAGAGCGCCTTGAGCAAGTTAAGAGTTCTCTGAGCTTCAATAAATCTTCATCAGATGTCGAAGACAAGCTCGAGCAACTTGCAAGCAAGTTGGACATGATTATTGAAGCATTGGGCGCATCAGCTGCTCCTGCCAAAAAGACAACAACAAGAAAAGTTGCTGCAAAAAGCAATACAAAGGCTGCGGAAGAAAAATCTGCTAGCTGATTTGCACTATGAACTGAGCCAAGTAGGGGAGCGCAAGCTCCCCTTTTTTTTGCCGAATAAAACAGGTTTAATAACAGAGTATTGTCTAAATCGTTGTTGTTACTTATCACTAACGTGAACATTAGGGGTATCGCGCGCAACTGTATTCGCGCAGCGACTATTTAACCCCTCAATCAGGCGCCATAATAATGAAAACTCGCGACCGAATTTTGCTAACGTCACTGCTTCTGTTTAATGAAGAAGGCGAACAGAACGTAACTACCGTCGATATCGCCAATGAAATGGATATCAGCCCCGGAAACCTCTATTACCACTTCAAAGGCAAAGAAAGCATCATTGACACGCTGTATTCACAGTATGAAACAGAGCTACTAAGCCTGCTAAATCAGTCGACCGACAAGCCACTGACTATCGAAGAGCACTGGTATTTCATTTACGTAATTTTCGAAGAGATATACAAGTTTCGTTTTTTCTATCTCAATTCATCCGATATCGTGCTCAGATACCCTGATATTGAACGTCGATTCCGTCGACTCATAAACAATAAGGTCAAGACAGTTGAAACCCTGTGCCAACATCTAATTCAACAGAAAGCACTAAAGGATGATTTACTCGACACTCAGCTACTGGCTGAAAACATCTCATTGTGCCTGCTGTATTGGTTCCCATACCAACATCTGTTAAACCCAAACGTCGATGATGTTACACTGATCCATAAGGGCGTTTATCACGTTCTTAGCTTAGTCGCACCGTACATTGACCACGGCAATCAAGAATTTGCCCAGGCAATCCAAGCACTCTACAAAGAAAATACCTGATTAAAACGTTATGGCTCTAAAAATAATGATCGCGCCAGTTACTGCTTACCAGCAGAATTGCTCGATCCTGATCTGCACTGAAACTCAAAAAGCCGCACTGGTTGACCCTGGTGGCGAAGCCGATCGCCTTAAGCAAACGCTAACTGAGAACAATTTAACCCTCGAAAAGATTTTCATCACTCATGGCCATTTAGATCATGCCGGTGCTGCAAAACAAATTGCGGAAGACCTTAACGTACCGATTGAAGGCCCGCATGAAGGGGATAAATACTGGCTTGATGATCTTGAGCAATATGCCCAGATGATGCAGTTCCCGCCAACACGCAACTTTAACCCAGACCGCTGGCTCGTTGATGGAGACACCATCAAGTTTGGTAATATCACCTTGAACGTTATCCATTGCCCTGGCCACACTCCTGGCCATGTGGTTTTCTACTATCCGGCCGCTCAGGTCGCTTTTGTTGGGGATGTGATATTTCAAGGCTCGATAGGGCGCACAGACTTCCCAGGTGGAAACCATGACGATCTAATCACTTCCATTCGCTCTAAGTTATTCACCCTCGGCGATGATATCCAGTTTGTTCCCGGACACGGCCCAACATCGACGTTCGGCCAAGAGCGGCAGACCAACCCGTTTGTTGCAGATAGCAAATACGGCTAATCCTTCAAGCAGCGCTCGTCGGCAACTTGCCAAACCTTCATCATATGCCTGTGCTACTCAACGACAGGCTTTGATACCATCTATTAATCCGTAGTTTAGAGATTACCCCGAATGAATTCTGCGATTGATTATCCGTTGATCGACTTCGATGGGCACTATTATGAGCCCGATGATTGTTTTACACGACACATCGAAGATAAATACAAAAAGTTGACGGTTCGACCAGATCGGTCAAGCACCGACGGCCTTGGTCGAATGATGCTCGCCAACGAGCGACTGCGATTTACTTCCGTCATACAAAATGATTTTGTCGGAGCGCCAGGAGTAATGAAGGCCTTCTTCAAAGGTGAAACGGAAGAAGGCGGAGCGGTTAATTTGAATGCCATTTGCCCGCGAGATTACCCATTTATGATGGAGAAGTCCGCCAGGCTTAAGCTAATGGACGAACAAAACACGCAATCCACAGTAATGCTTCCAACCTTAGGCGTGACGGTACAGCAGCACTTAACTGCCTACCCAGAACTTGAATATCCGACGTTACGTGCGTTTAACCGATGGGTTGAAGAGGACTGGGGGTACGGACAAGACGGCCGAGTTTTTGGAGCCGCCTGCCTTTCATTAAGCAATCTTGAATTCGCTTGCACGGAGTTAGATCGACTTATTTCTGCTGGCGTTAAATTGGTTCATCTACCATGCGGCCCAGCTAATGGGCGCTCACCCGCAGATCCGTATTTTGATCCATTTTGGGCACGTGTCGAAGAAGCTGGCGTCGTTATTGCGTTTCACATCGGCGAATCCATATTCAACGAAATGTATGCCGCAAAGTGGGGTGAACCTTCCAATCCGCCGATACATCGGTTTAGCGCTCTCAATACATTTTGGGGGATTGGTGCGCGCACAATCACCGACCAAGTGGCTGCTATGATTTGTCATAACGTATTTGGGCGATTCCCGAATTTGAAAGTTTCGATTATTGAATTTGGTTCAGACTGGGTCGAAACGACCATCAAGAACTTGGACAAAATCTATCGAATGTCAGAGCACAAAACCAAATGGACGTATGGAAAACCTGAAGCAATGCCAAGCGAGTTGTTTAAGAGGCATTTCTGGGTTGTTCCGTATTACGAAGAAAACATCCCCGCACTGGTCGATTTAATCGGCGCAGAGCGTGTTATTAATGGGTCGGATTTTCCACATCCAGAGGGCCTTGAGCACCCGGCAGAAATGACAGCTGAGATGAGCGGGTTAGATGATGGGGTTATTCGACGTGTAATGCGTGACAATGGACTTGAGCTTCTCAATCTATCCAATTGATAAATAAGGATTAAGAATCACTACCCGCGATAAAGTTAGCAGCGGGGTATTGAATTAAACTCAACACCCCGAAGCTGAAGCCGCTATTCGTCAAAAATTACAATCTGTATCTCACGAACGCCCTTGGTACGTGCCCGATATTCTTTATAGCCCTCATAAAGCTCATCCAATAACGGCCAGAGTTCGTCACGTTCCTCAGCTGACGCTGTGCGGCCAGTCATATTGCGTTTTCGATTCTTGATTTGAACGTGCACACTTGGATTGGCAAGAATGTTTTTGTACCAGAACGGATCCTTCGAAAAACCACCCGTTGACGCAACCATTACCACACTATTGTTATGCTCAAGATAGAGGAGTGGAGTCTTACGTGGCAACCCGGTCTTCGCGCCTGTGGTTGTTAAAATCGCACATTGAACGCCGAGAAATTTGTTCCACAAACGCCCTCCGGTTAATTCATAAACCTTTGTTTGCCACTTGCCAATGCGCTTAATGAAGAACTTTCCCAGCTTCTCCTGCCCGGCAGTCCAAGGCTTCATCTCGTCGTAATTTTTCTTTGTACTCACAGTAATCAACCGTTTTGTAAGTGTAGGGGGATATATGCTTGAGACGTGATCTATCGATATCGGACACCTTCAACCAAGCGACATTTAGAAATTCAGACTAGTGGCCAACGGTTCGAACGAGGATCTTCCCAGTCCATTTCTTCAGGGTTGTAGATGTTACATCGAGACAACACTTTTTGTTGCGTTAGTGGAGAAAGTGTAACCCAAATTTCCGCAAGCTTTTCGGTAGCTGCTAGATGTTTGGCACCGCTTTTACCGGCAAGATGAGAAATAAGTAGGGGAAGGTTGAGAGCCTTGGATAACGAGCCGGCGACGATGACTTCCGCTCCCAAATGCTGCTTTCGATGTGTTCTTTCATTGAGAACATCTTGCAATGAAATTGCAATTTGATGAGTCGTTTCAGCATCAAGAGAAGATATATCGATTTGCATACTAATTATCGCGCGAGCAAATAAAACGCTTATGTTAACACGTAGATTGCTTAGTATTTAACCCGATTAGATGAGGCGATCGAATTTATCCATCAGGGGAAGAGCAATATGAGCAGTAATAACATACATGCGTGGATTGAACTGACAAGCTAGGAAAAGTTGCCCCTGAAAAGGCTCCAAGGGCAAAGTGGAATGAAAGCAGGGCGCTTATCAGATCTTACTCTTGATAGAGCGCAATTAAGTTTTCATCCAGCACTAAGTCATCAGATTCGAGCCTTGCTCTTAAGCGCTGCATCGTATCAAACGGCATGCTTTCGGCGACCCAATTTACTAACCAGGCGGGAACTCCACCTTTAGGGTCCACGACGCTGACTGCCGTAATATGAGTAAAACCCGCGCGAGTAGGTACCAATGTGTAGGTACTACCACCGATATACCCCTGGACAACTTTTTCAGGATCGTAATCGATTTGATGCTGAGTATTTGTATAACGAATTTCTGTTCTGTGGGTGCGCGGGTCGACATCAATTTTAACATCCGAGATAAAGACGCGATCTTTCATCGGCCAGGGCACATCATATTTGCTGTATTGCAAAAACGTGTCGGGGAATTCACTCACATCCAGAATTTCACATTCCATCAGTTTAGGAACCCACTCTTGAGCCTCTTTAGAGTCAACAACAACGGAAAGCACTTGGTCAATCGGCGCTTCGATTACTCCAACGGATTTAAATAAATAAAGGCCAGATTCTTCATCGCGCATTTTGTATGCGATAACGCCATCCTGTTCTTTAATCCGATGCCAATCATTGGCATTGATATTCGCCGCATCAGCAGCTAACACGGAATTAGCGAATAGGAATATAGAGCTAAGTAAAGCGGTTCTAATCATGCGGCACCATTCGTTAAAATTATTATGTTCTTACGGGGTCTCAGACAACAAATACTCCAATTTTATCCCGCTCACTACTAAAGAAAGTATAAACAATCTATCCAGTGGATGAGCGGCACAACGACGGCTATATCGAATTGATTTGATCTGCATCTACTGCACCCCATTACTTGCACGTCTGCTACATCAATTTAAGTAGGGTAGCAGGCATTTCTCACAACCATGAACGAACGAGAAAAGGGGCTGCACGTTCTTCCGGTGAAATCCGAAACCGTTAACCAACATTCTCTTTCGATCGAAAGTGGCCGAACCTAGCTTGGTTGCGTAGATTACCATTGCGCACTTGATTGCAAGTTAGTCCACACGATAGAATTCCACCGTGTGGAACTCAACAAATAGACATCAGATGAATCAAGTTAAACGGCTCGCACCATTTCAAATCAGGCATGGGGAACTCCGGTACATAAGACGTTGGCTGAGAGGTCAGGTTGTAAAAGGAAATATCGACATTGGTTTGCCCGCTATCGGATTCATCGCCAACGATGATGACGCTAGACGTATTATCGATTTTCTTGATATTGATAGCCGTAAACGCCTGCAAAAAGCGCTATCGACACAGAGAAAGAGAAACGCGAGAAAAGATTCAGAAACGAAAACTGTGGTTACTGAACTTACACCGGTTGCACGCGACATACTTGCATCAGTTGCACGATCAAGAGGCATAACGACATCCGATCTTATCGAATCGACTTTTACGGAGGAGTTTCTTAGTATCGATGCGAAGTAACGTGAAGCGTACGGCCTGAGAGTTAAGTTGATAAGATTACGTAAATTACTCTATTTAACATAATATATATTATGCGCATATATGGATTTATGTCTGGAAAACACATACAAGATAGCACTACACATCTCTGACTCGTTTCTTCTTCGCTGACGCATGGCGTTCACGTAAATCAGAATCAATATAACGATCAGTCGTTGCCATACTCGAATGGCCAGCGTCATCTCTGACGTGTTCCTGTGGTCGAATTTTTACATCTTCAGAAATACCCGTATGGCGTAACCAATGAACAGTCGCATGCTTTAACTCTTCGGCATCTTCGGTTAAACCATCAGTAACCATACGCTGATAACTTTGATCAAAACACGTCTGTACGATTTTACGAATCTGACGCGTACTTGTTACGGGCCCCTTGCCTCGGATTTTAGCAATCAGTGGCGTTTGCTCATTAGGCGTTGGTATGTCGCTGAGCTCTAAAAAACGACGATAACGCTTTAACGCATCAAGCATATCATCACACACGGTAATTCTTCGGCTCTTGTTACCTTTGCCAACCACTTGAAACCACCAATTTTGATCGCGGTCTTTGGTGAAGTCACCCATGGCTGGGCTATAACGCTCGTCGGCGACAAGTTCTGAAATACGAAGATACATTGAATATAAGCAGTTCATCACAAACAGACTGCGCTCATGTTCAAATGGAGAATCCTCGGCCATTAACTCTGTAGTTTCAATGCAGTACAACCACTGTAAATTACTGATACGCCGCACTAACGGTTTGATTTGATCCTTTTGAACAAATTTACTCTTTTGCCGAATCAACGCGACCGGGTTTGTATCGATGCGCTCATCTTGTATTAAGTAGCTATAAAATGACGACAGCACGGTAAATATGGCTTTGATTGATGGCTGCGAAAAGTTAAATGCCTTTACTGAGGGCTTCACACCTTTACGATGCTGAACTTTACTAGCTGTAGTAACAAACGGCCGCCATTCACTATTAATCACTCGTTCGCCGTTTTTGTCTTTGAATCGAGCGACATTTTTGAGGCCAATCCAATGCGTTGGCGGCTCAATACAAAATCGAACAAATGCTTCGATATCTTCACGTTTGAGTTGAATAATCGTCGTTTTGTTAATCAACCATGCCCATTGCATTAATCTCTCTAGCTCTCGCCGATAACTATTATAGGTACCCGAACTACCGCTATAGCTGTAAAGGAACTTCAATGCACATTCTAAATCTAGCTCCGCGCCGGTAACGCCAAGCGACGGATATGAACTCACTGAAAATGTAGATTGCTTGAATGGGTTATCTTGGTGCTCAAAATTGTCGAGAATCGGACGCGGTTGTACGGACATGTGATTATTCTAACTATCTGTTTTTGCGACGATTATAGCAGTAATACCGCCCTCATTACTAATTCCGATATTCACAAATATCGGAATTAGTAGGTTTTTTGAAATCGATGCATGAGCTGAATATTTACTCCAACCCTGACTATAAGCACTAGGTGGATACGGAAAACTCTTTATCGGTAAACATACACGCTTCTTAGAATCGGCAGACACTTCCATTCACATCTCCCGAAAACACCTCTTTTAGACCGAAATCCATCGCCAAACTTATTTACTAAGGTATTGCACACCGAGTTCTTCTCCACCCTAAATAACGGCGTCTAAGTCTGACTACCCTGCTACTGTCTGTCTGACAAACTCGCCTTATTGGACACTGATTTATCAAAACCCGAACGCGCGCAACTCGGTTCGTTAATTCACGACGAATGCTCAAGGCTTGTTCGGATCGACCGCTAAACCACCAGTGGGGTCATTCCCATTTAAATCGCGTTTGTGCAGTTGAACATCACTTCGCGGTTTAAAGCCTGCGATGGCTTGCACCAAGGTATCAATCGGATGTTGTTTGTCGGCGTCTACGGAAGCAATTGATTTATGTTCAGCTAGTTGGCTGCCGAGAGTTTTATTACCGACCGCGGCAAGCAGCTGATCAACTGCGCCTTTGGCCGGGAGATGTTGTTCACTGTTATGTGAGAGCGTTAATTCTGCGTAAACACTACTTAACGGCACGCCTTTAACGCCCTCCGCGCCCCCTTCTGACGATAACGTTTTGCCGTCTACCTTCACATCGAATCGTGCCGCACCTCCGGCTTGATAGTAGAGTGCATGCAGTGGGTAAAAACCCGCCTTGGCAGCATGAAAATTGGCTGTCTCCGGCTTATCGCCATCCCACCCTACTTTGTTGACCAACTGTTGACCACCCAAGCTCAGCTGCAAACCGTCATCGTGTTGAATACTCAATTGATGATCGCCAGCACTCAAATAAATATTACCGGTAATTCGGTGTATTAAATCTGTATCTACAGATTTAAGTGTCACGGCGCCGCTGGCAGATTTAAGCGTGGCATTAGTACCAAAAAATGTACCTAGATTATCGCCCGTCAATTCTCCTTTGGCATTACGTACATCGTTAAACGCCAGTTTGTGGATGGTATAATCTGTGCCGGTTTTTTTGGCAATTAGGCCTTGTGCATCGGCAATCGACGTTGGCGCACGCCCTATCGCCCAAACCTCTCCCTGCAGCTGATTACTACCTATATTCACGCCTTGCTTTGCCACATAGTGATTTAGCGCTGCAAGCGTCGTCTTTGGTAAATCGCCTATATGCAGAGAGACCTCCTTGGCGCCAGCTGTATTAGCGCCATCAAGCACGATCAAACGCTTAGTTTTGGCATTGAATAACGTTAAATCGCCACTGGATTCGGTAACCACGGTGTCCGCGGTTATTACATCACCACTGAGTGTGAGCGACGTTGACTTTGCCGCACTGGTTAGTGCGGAGAAATCGATATGCACGCTGTGGTATTGTGCCAACGCGTCGGCACTAAGATCGATTTGATCACCACTTGCTGCCGCTACAGTGATTTGCGTCACGCCGGCCAATGATGGCAGGCGGCTCACCTCGCTACCATGGTTCAATTGCACCAGTAAACTGGGGTTATCACCCCCCAATTTGGCAATATAACTGTCTGAAAATAACCTATCCGCTTTAGCCGACCCACCACTCGAAAGCGCATACAATGTATCGGTACCATCACTGCCCTGCTCTGTTGCGTAGGCCTCTGAGCCATCATTGCTAACGCCAATAAAACTTGCACCTCCGGCAGCTGAGGGTAACGCAAAGTATTTACCACTTTTGCCAGCAACCCAGCCCTGTGTTCGCCCTTTACTATCAAAAACACTCACACCATCGGCAGATTTAAGCAACTTACCGAGATTAGCCGGTAATTTGTTGCCATGTGTGGATACCCACGCTGCACTCAGCCCGGTTAAAAGTGCGCCCTGCGTGGTAAAATCGATCTCCAAACCATCAGACGTTTGAGCGCTAAAGCCACTCGTTCCGTGCACGAATTTACTCAACGAATAACCGGACAGTAGCGTATGCGTTTTCGTATCGGCATTGCTAAGACTGCCGGCGACAACTACCGAACCTAACGATTTACTCGTTTGCAAGGCGCCGCTAAACAGGGTTTTTGTGTTGCTATCATAAAACCAACCGCTTTGCTGCGTGCTGCTTAGCCCAACTAACTGCGCTCTTTGCTCGCCAGGCGGATAAAACAACCAGCTTTTATTGGCTGTATTGTAAAGCGCATGAGCGGGCTTATTATCAGCGCCAGCGAATGATGCCGCGATGTATTCGGGTGGGTTCTTTCCTAACAATGTCGATACGCTGGCATCCCAATCGTGATGTGTCGATAACCAGCCAGAACCCAATATCTGCAGGGTCGCTGCCCCGGATGGGTTTATTTGCCAGATATTGCCATCGCTGGCTTTGGCTACCAAGTTGCCGTTGGCCAAATAATAACTGCTATCGACATGCTGCGATGCAAGCGACTCAGCACCGAGAGTTATACGTTTTGCCTTGTCGTTAATATCCCCTGATTGCACATATAGAACGTGGGATTGTTTATCTAGATAGACGAGCGGCCGCTTCAACGCGGTATCATGCGTTGTTTGCACGCTATCGTCCCTGACACTCACCGCATCGATTTGATTAGATGCGCCTGAAAATCCCAAGGTCGTTTTATTGCTTGTGGCCTTCAAACTATAGTGATAATTCTGCCACCACCCCTTTTGTCCGGGGTAATAGCCCCAACCGCCGAAGGTGTTGAGCTTCGTCGTCTCAACCACTTTTCCATTCCACAATACCTTTACGCCGTGGCCGGGAGATGCAACGTAATTGGTATCTGATGGTGCTTGAGAAAAGCTTAATTGGTATGTCTTTCCAGGAATCGTATCAAACGTTTGGCTAACCGTATCAAATTCAATGTCGAGAATCCGGTTACCGTCTTTGGCTGGGCCGCTTGTACTATTGCCCTCATGCTCAACCACTACATGTTTACTTGGGTCAACCCACGACGCCAAATCAGATGTCCAACCGGGAGCTTCGCCTTCCAATGCATCGCCAGCAATCGCCTTGAATTGTTCAAAACTGCCGTTTTTGATCAGATTGGTTGCATCTCGGTCTGGTTGATATGAAAAAGTCTTTGTATCAACCGTTGTACCATCGATGGCGACTTTAAATGTTGCAGCACCGGCATCTTGATAATACGCAGCACCAAGTGTTACATAGCCATCTTTGGCTTGTGTGTACGTTACAACTTGCGGCGTTTTTTTGTCCCACGAATTCGAGTTTATCAGTGTCTGATCACCAACCTGCAAGCGTAATCCGTCGTCGTGGCGTACGGTAAATTTATGTGTGCCGGCCTTTAAAAACAATCGCCCACTAATTTGATGCAGTACATTGATATCTGCGTGCGCTCCCAGATACAGGTCACCATCTTTACGTTTCGCGTTATTGCCAAAAAAGCTGGTCAGCCCGTCGTCATGAGGGTTGGATTGGGAGAAGTCGAGCTTACTCAGTTGATAATCNCCCGCGTCCACGACGCCCTTGCCGGTAGCCACGGCCGTCAGTGCTTCATCCACACTCGTTGGCGGAGAAGCCAACACGCTCACGCGATCGTTGAAATACGCACCCGGTGCGTTCAACAATTGCCCTGGTAGTTCAACGGCTTGTTTCAGTAGCTCTAATTGCGGCGGTTCAACCGTCAGTGCTTTGTCATCAATGTGTACCGTGAGGCCTGCCGCACCGCCAGCTTGGGTGTAAACGCCAGCGATGTCGTAGTAGCCGCTGGTTGCCGCAGTGAAGTCATAATATTTGCTCCACTTTCCGTGATCGTAGTTACTGTCGTTAATCAGCGTTTTACCACCAACAGAGAATTTCAATCCGTCATCATGGCGAAAGCTGAATTTGTGCGTGCCTTTTTCGAGATAGATGCGTCCGCTAAGCTCATGTACGAGATTATCATCGGCTTGTTCTGGTAAATTTTTGTGGTACCACTCCCCTGTTGCCTTGCCTTCGAAGAAACTCCATAAGTCGTGGTATTTATTTCCGGAGCCGGGGGAGTCATGAAAATCCAGCGTTTGACCATCGTTCAGGCGAAACGCCCCTTCACCAACAACACGACCAGGATCCTTTACGGCATTCAATGCTTGTGAAATGGTACCTGGGTTTCCGTTAAGGCGGTACACGTGGTCAGTGACGAAAGTTCCGTCATCGATCGTTGGTTTGATGACTTCGCCATCCGCTCCGCGAATATAAGCCGAGGGGCTTTTGTTGTCCGTCACACTAACGATACTTGCCAGCGCAACAGGCGAAGATAAACGTTCACTAATATCGTGTAAATCAGCAGGTTGTCCGTTCTTCAGGGTTTTATATAAGGCGTCATCATTGTAGATACTATCAAGTTCAAAACGGCCCAGAGTATTGTTGTAATCGAACTGATATGTAATGGTCGACGACCCTTTCCAAGCCCCTTGATAGATCAAGTGCAATCCATGTGTATTATCAACACCTACTAGGCGCGCACCACTGCCGCTACCGAGATCGCCCACAAACTGCGGTAACTGCATATGTGCGGTGATCTGACGCGTTTTCAGATCGTACGCAACCAATTGATGGTTTTGTGAAAACAGCGCAACATGATCGCCACTACCGGAAGACGCAAGCAAATCCGTCGGGCTGTTGGTTTGAATAACGCGCAACAGGCTTGCGCCACTGCTAACGAGGCTCCCAGTTATAAATTGGCTCCCGGCAACGTCGTAAATTGCAGCATCCAGCTTTACGCCCTGTGGACCTTGATAGTTAGTGATTTTTATCTGTGTGCCTAAGCGGTTTTGATGCCGCAAGCTGTCAATATGGGCAACGAGCGCAGCGTGTGTCTTGAAGTTCTTGCCATTGATAACAACTGCCAGTGCTTTGCCGTCGGAGAAGTTTGCCGAGAATGTGTCGCCTTGTTTATCGTCGATCAAGACACTTGATCGATATCGATCATTGACCTGCACCTGTGCATCGCCAACATAAACGATATGACTATTCAGTGAGATATTGCTATCGGTTAGATCGTTAGTGCTAATCACCCAAGTACTGCGTTTACCGGCATCAGAATCCAAGGTAATGCGATCATGATCGCCCACGGCAACAACATAATTGGCACCATCCCCCTGAATATGGTGACTTACATATCCTTTGTAAGAATCAGGAATTTTCGGTACCACAACTGCGCGTGCCTTATCATCAAGCACAATCTTAATGGTGGTGTTGTAGAATTTCTGTTTGCCGGTTTGCAGTATCCATTCGGTTGGCGACGCGTAAAAGTCGAAATCAAAATTTTCAGTTTTTTCAAAGTGGCGTAATACATCAAATCCGGTTTTATGTTGCGTCGTAGAACCTGGATCACTGTTATAGGTGTAATCATAAAAGCGGCTATGTGGCACCACTGGTGCCACTATTGTGGTAGCGTCGGGGTGGCTGATATTCACATGCTGCCCATACCCCAATCCTGCATATGCGGTAAAGTCGTCCCGAGGATTGGTGTCATCTTCTGGCACCCCGCCCCACCAAATAATGTTTCGTGTGGCCGCCTTGTCATTCTTTGTTCTATCAATGGATTGCAGCTTGGTATTGCCGTAAGTAACTTTACCTGTGCGAAAATTTACCTCATCAACCGCGCCTTCGCCGGCAGTTGTAAGCGTATTAGTCTTGCTGTTGTAGGTGAATCCATTGTTTTTATAGGTTTTCTCCACGGCACTGAAGTACTTGCCGAGCTGTTCAGCCTGATCCAGCACCTGCCCGTAGGCATCAACTAGGGCCGCAATGCCTACCCCTAAGCCTGCGAAGATCACGCCCACTCCACCGAGCGCGGCACCAGCGACGCCAGCCGCAGTTACACCGGCGGCAGATGCAATGCCTAAACCTAATGAGGTTGCACCAATCACAGTACCAGCAGCATCAAACGCTAGCTGCGTGCCAATCGTCGCCTTTTCTGTATCTGTTTTCGCTTTTGTAAGCTCGTAAATATCAAGACCGGTACTGGCAGCACTGAACAACAAATCAATACCACCTACACCAATTTGCCCGGCGGTAGAAAACACCGTGCCGGCAGATGATGCTGCGGCTTCACCCGCCTCGGTTTCAGATTCGGCCACTGCAGAGCCAACGCGAGTTGATTGTTTGTACAGCGTTTTAAATGCACTGGCTACATGCGCTGCATCCAGCACGGTACCATAAACAATCCGGGCGGCATTGAGATCTTCATGGGCTCGCAAGGCTTTGGCAAGTGACGGATCACCAGTGACTTTTTCAACTTTCTTACGCTCGATAAAACCGATAAGCGCTTGTACTGAAAACGCAGCGTTAAGCGTATTAGCACCGGCGACGTCGGTATCGTCTTTGTCACCACTACCGGCTGTTTTAAGTAAATCCCTTAAGGAGCGTGTTTGGCCGCTAGGTTTATCAGCACTGGCTTCACCAACTTTGGGTACATGGCCCAAGGCGATATTGGTGTTGTCATCCAAAAAGGTGCGCACCTCCGACAAGGTGCTATCAGTTGTTGAAACTACGGTTAGCTTCTGGGTCGTCGGATTATAAAAATCCACATCGTAGGTGGTTTTTAGATCCAGAGCTTCGCCTTTCAAACTGGTGGAAGGTTTTGGCACATTCGCGCGTAATGTTGATAACACTGGCACATCATCGGGGTTGAGGTTGTTGTCTGCGACGAGTTTGGCCACAGAGCTTTCTAGCCGGGCACCCAATTGACGCGCATGCAATACCAGCAAACTGCGGTCGCCACCTTGAGCATCGGTGCTGTCTATCGCCTGCTCAAAATCTCTGCGTGTAATAGGGTTTTGTGTACCGGTGATAGACGCTACTGGCCTATCAGGTACCGGAAGATCAATCCCCTCAGGTAACGCGCGAGCTGCGACCTCTGCGATATGGGCAAAAGTATTTGCACGGTTACCCGCTAAATCCGAAGCAGAACTATCCGCTTGAGTTTGCAGGTGTTCAGTGGCTTGGTATTTCGCTTGTATATCCGAAATATCACTTAACAATGATTCACTGGTCTCTTTAGACTGGGTTGTCACAGATTCTCTGAGGCCCCGCACTTGCTTTGCTACTTCTGGGGTAAAATGGCTATCTGCTTCCGGCAATGCCGCCTTTATGGCGGATAATTGCTGCGATGGGCTTAATGCCCCATCCACCTGATCACCGGTGAGAATATGTTGAATCTGTTTTATTCGATCGCCATAAGTGGCTTCTTGGGCCACAGTTTTTCCGAGTACCTGCAGATAATCATGAAAGGTGCCTAAGCCGTCGCTGCTTAACACGCTACCTATACCTTTTTCAAAATTCGACGACGAAAGCTTCTTGAAGAGCTCCATATTACTCAAGCCAGCGCTATCAGTACTTCTCGACTCGCGTAAATCACTATCGCCGAGTAACTGACCTAACAAGGCTACCGTCGTATTTCCGGTTTGTTGTAAGCCAGATACCGTGCGAGAGATCGTGGTAACTGCACTAGACACCGCCACCTCCGGAAAAGCAGCATCAAACACCTCTGCATTATCGGCAACATCAAACTGAGTTTTCAGTTGATCATATAGCTGTGTAGCACTCCCCTGCTGACTCTCATTGAAACTCGTGATTACCGCCTGTGATTCACTCGCCAGAGTTTTGAAGGTAGTGCTTGTTGAGCTTTGGCCTTCGGCTACCGCTTGCAATTTATCACCTAACAATTGCACTAAAGCAACTCGCGCGCTGCTGGTTGTAGCTTGGCTTTTCGCGTATTCGACAGAGGCTTGAATGTCTCCAGCGCTGGCGGTGGTCTTATCGCCCCCTAGCCAGCTTACTGCATTGTGCACCGATTCACTGAGCACAAAATGTTTTGGGCCTACGTTATCTGCGGCGTTAACGCCAGATTCACGACTATATAAAATCGAGCCATCGACCAACGTGGTCGTTTTATAATGAACATCACCGGTCACCGCCCCATTTGTTGTGAAACTAGGCAAGCTATCGGTGGAAAGGGTTCTGCCATCTGCAGACGTAAATTGCGGCTGACCATCACCGCCAACGGTTAGCGACTCAGCACTGTTAATCGCGTTGTCTTTTAGTAACGCCTCGAAGCTTTCGCTGGCGGCTCGTGTGGTATCTGCAGTGCTGAACTGCTGCAGTTTGTTATCGACTAATTGCTGATAGTCGATGTCAGTGAATGCCCCGCCCTGTGCTGCCAAACCTTTAAAATATGCCGATGAACGCGCCACTACATCAGCAGATGCGGTGGTGTTATCACTTTTCAACCACTGAATGGCATCAAACAATCCACCCGTGAGTGCAAAGCTCTTACCGCTGTCATCATCCGCAAGAAATAAGGTTTCGCCATTACCTAGGGCATAACGGCTGTAGCCCGTTGCATCACCGTTTGCATCCAATCGCGGAATCGTATCACTGGTTAATATATCTCTGTTTTTACTTAGGTAATGCACACCGCTAGCGTCGACCGTGATATTAGCGACATCCTCAGTTGCTGAAGCAGTTTTCAGAAAATCATAGCCGGGGCTGCTGCGGTCGCCTAATGATTGCAGCTTACCTTTGACCAGGGCGTGAAACTCTGACAGCGTTTGTTTGCCGGATTCAACTAGCCCTAAGCTATACCGATACGAGGCGGCTACCGTGTCGCTATCCACTAGATCGCCTGTCGATGATTGCAGCCACGTCACCTCCTCATAAGCGCTTTTTTTCAAAACAAAGCTCGAGGTGCTTTCACTGTCACTTAAATACAGGTGATCGCCATTATCCAATGTGATATCACGAAAGCCTTGAGCATCGCCTTTGCCATCCAACACCGGCAGTTGAGAAAAGCGCGTATCATGTTCGCGCTCTGCCTCAGTACCTAACAGCGCACCATTATCAACACTTGTACCACTGACTTGCACCAAACCACTACCATCGACCAAGGTTTGAAATGATGGAGAATCCGTTGCATTGCCAAAGCTGGCTAACTTTTGCCGAATGGCTTCATTCAGCTGCGCACCGCTCAAGCGCTGCGGATTCGCTTCGGCGTATGCGTTGGCATAACGCAGAGCGGCTTGAACACCGTCCGGTGGCAACGAAACATCGTCATCCTGAAAGTAGCGCAACACGTTGGCGATATGCTGCTCTACCGTAAAACTGGGGTGGCCAGCATCACTTGAGACATACAAATCACGACCATCACTGAGGGCAAGGCGATGATACCCTGGGGTATCACCGACCACAGAGATCGCCGGTATACCCTGATCGCTTAAGTTTTCGCGGGCCGAATCACTGAGTGCCAGCTGATTGCCTTGTATGGTGAAGGCGGTGGCTTCTTTTGCGCCAACGGCATTGAGAAGATCGTTGGTACTTTGCTCGCTAAAGCTGGCTTTACTGCTATCCGCAATGCGCGCCAATTTACTATTAACTAAAGCGGCTAAGTCACCTTGGCTAAAACGCGCTTGTCGATCGTGCGACAAATTTTGTGCATAGTGCACAGCATCTGCCACCTGTTGCGGGGAGTCAGCGGGAGCATCATTCGATAACCAAGCGATTGTATCCCACGCGGCTTTTTTAACGATAAACCCCGAATCATTTTGATCACCAAATCCAGCGCGGCGGAAAAACACTTGATCACCGTTGGCCAATGCAGCATGGGAGTATTGACCGTCTTCACCCTGAAAAACAGTACCGGTGGGTGTTCGTTGCGCCTCATAACCCACCAAGTTACCGCGTGGATCAATCAACGGTAGCTGCTCACCTAACTGGCCTTGGTATTGTTCGTGTACCGGTGCATTGACATTAACGCTATCCAACTGCCCCACACCGATATTGTGTAACAAGGCATCGTAAGCTTCAGAATGTGTAGCACCTGCGGTATCCAGCACATTGAACTTATGGATCACATCCTGATGAAACGCATCAACGGCTACCGGCCCCTGCTCTTGCGCCAGTGCCTGCGCAACACGCACCGATTGCTCAACCTCGTAACCACCTGCTCGGGTATCATCAGATTGTAACCAACCCAAGGTTTGCTGCGCCTGTTTACCTAAAATAAAATCAGGCGCATGCGATGCTGTTGCCTGATAACGCACCTCACCATTGCCAAATTGCCATTGTTCGTAGCCCTGCGCACTGCCATCAAATCGCACCGCTTCAAAACTGCGTGGGTCGAGTGTCTGATTGTTGCTATCTAGCCATTCAACTTGACCGTTATTACCAACGGTTACCGAAGCAGCGACCTCCCCTGTGTGGCTATTTGCAGGGTCATCTAACAATGCGGCCAAGCGACTGCGAATATCTGACGATAAGGTTAACGGCTTGCCATCAATGCCAGTGACATAATCAAGATCAGAAGCCAGCGTTGGCTCAGCAAAGAAATCCGCTCGCCCAATTTTCTGACCCAAATAATCCGCTTGTGCCCCCGCCGGTGCATCAACATCTGCGGCGTTGTTCACAAGGTCACGGTAAGAGTCACTGAAAGCTGCGGCCAATCGTTTGTCGAAGGATGCACTCAACGCTGCCGTTTCTTGCTCCGTGGGCTCAACCAAGGTGAAACCATCGGGCGTTTGCGCTTGATCTTTAGCCGTTGCGATCACTTGTGCGTAGCCTTCGCGGTTGGCGTCCAAACCGTTAATTTCATCATCACTGACACCCAACGCATGAGCAAAGACCGCCAACGCACCTTGTTTGGCAGTGTGTTGTGCATCTAACTCAGGCAATGCGTTATTCAAAGCTTCGGTGATTGCAGCATCCCCGCGCGCAGTCTTGGCAATAAACTCATCGGGGCTGTGTAACTGCGCTTTTAAACGCTGTTGTAATGCAATCGCTTGGCTTGGGTCAGTGTCAGCCAATGTGTGTTCACGTTTGGTCAATGCATTCACGACCCAACGATAACCACCTTCAGCAAACGCATCAGCATTGGCCAGTGTGGCCACCTTGTTGATCAACACATCATCGAGTTGCTGTGGCGTTTCTGAACCTTCAGCAACCAGTGCGTTATGGTAAGCCAATGATTTACTGACGAGGCCGCTATCACCAGCATCGCTGCTATCACTGGTGAGCCATTGAATCTCATTGGATACGTTGGCGGTTAACCGAAAACTCTGGGCCTCATCCGCGTTATTGACGTACAACTGATCACCACCGGTTAAGGTGAAGCGGGTATAACCCGGGGCGCTAAGATCACCATGCACCAATGGTATGCCGGTTGCCGTTGTGCCATCGGCAGTATTGAAAGCAACACCTTCTTCATACAGCGGATTACCCGGGCCTTGTGCATAAAGATCAGTAATCGTGGGGCCGGTTACTGTAGTGTCAGGCCCTTCAGCGGCGCGTTGTGCGGCAATATGCGCACGTAAGCCAGGATCAATAATGAGCGGTTTACCATCAATTGCGGTCACGTGTTCAAATATACCCAACAGCCCACGATTGCTGAGTACCGGTTGTTCGCTGCCGACTGGGGAATCTTGCGCTGAACCCACATGGGTTTTTAAGATGGACTTCAACCTTGGCTGATCTTCACCGGCCGTCGATTGCGGTGTTGAACCGGTGTTGGAACCGGTGTTGGAACCTTCGGCAAAGGCACTTAGCCCTTCCACAAATGCTGAGGCATCAATGCCTTTTTCGGCATAAGATGTCAGTGCCACTGTTGCAGCATTGTTCAAACGTGCCACAAAGCTTTGTTGATCAAACGGCTGCTCCAAGACTAAGGGGGGTGTTTTACCACTGGCGGGCAGAGCTTGATGGATCGCATCATCACTGATGATATTCGAAGCACTCACCACCTCTTTTAACGCCGTATAATAATCACCGGCTTGGCCGAACGGCGGCCGCACATCATCACGCGAGTAATTAACAAGGCGCAACACTTGCTTCTGTGATTGCTCGGTGCCGGCAAAGGCGGCAACAAAGGTTTTAAAAATACCGGCCGATTCTGGGCTAACAGCAGCATTAAACTCGCCAACATTGACGGCGCTATCAACCAGTTTAAATCGACCTGGAATAAGGATTTCAGGCGTATAATCAATCGCAGATTTTACTTTACCACTGAATGGCGAATCGTCCTTAAAGCGGCGGCCTACTGCTAAAAACAAACCATCAAGCGCTGCGGGGTTATCATCAGCCAATTGTGATGCGTAGCTTTTTGTTTCCTGCAATAAGGTCTGAAAGGCCACTTGTGCTTTGACTTTAGCGGCGATATCGCCATTAATTTCTCGCCCTATGGAGGCAGACGATGCGCCCCTGGCTTCTGCCTCACTGGGGTTAATGGAAATCGGTGCGTTTGCGGCGGCTTCGAGTGCTTTGAGTTTAGTAACAATCAATTTGGCGAAATCATCAAAGCCAAAACGGCCTGAGGCGATGTCTTCATCCGGCTCACCCAAATGGCTATGAAAATAATCGAATGAGGTTTTTATCTGCTTAGGGTCTGCACCGACATCATCACCGCTCAACCAATGCGTGCTGGCGGCAAATTGTTTCAGGCTGTCTGATGTTAAATCAGGCCCAAAACTCTGCAGTGCCCGCTGCAATTGCGCAGGGCTATGGGACGTTTGATATTCCAGCAAGGCGTCTTCACTCAGCCCTAACAACGTTGAGTACGCCGCATGGCTTGAGGCATCCGGGTTTTTAGCCCCGCTGCCGGCAGCCAAGCGCTGTAACTTTTCACCCACCTGCTGAAATACATCTTCCTGCGTGATGCCGCTGCCGGGTTGTTCGGCCTGCGCCGATAAATACTGGAAGGAATACGTCACGTCAGCAGGCGTCACGGAATCATCATTCGACACAGCTGCATGGATTCGCTGGTTAAAGGCATCCTTAACGGTAAACGATGGCCTTTGATCATCGGTTGAAACATACGCTACATCGCCGTTTTGCAGCGTCAATCGCTGGTAACCTTCAACCGTTCCACCAAGGCCAAGCACAGGTAACGTGCCGTGGGCGACTTCTATACCCTGGGTACCAACGTAGGTGATGCTGCCATCGGCAACCACGGCATTGTTCAGCGTTATCTTCGGCGTAAATTCGCCCAAGCCCTCAACCAACTGCTGACGTTGTTCCGCGCTAAGGTTTAAGGCTTGGCCGTTAATTTCGTCCGCATCACTGAGGCCACGAATCACGGCAGTGGCCTGTTGCAGCCCCAAACGGGCATTCGGATCTAACTCGGGGTTTTGACTTGCGTCGATCACACCCTGCAAAAAGTGCGACGGTGACCCACCTTCATCTAACAAGGTATGCACAGTACTGGTTAGCGCCTTGGATAACTGCACACTGGGGTCAAAACCAAAACGTTTTGCTGGCTCATTATCGGTCGGGTTATCTGATGTATGATCTGTCGCGTTATCGGCCGCAGACGTTGATACTAAAAAGTTATTGATCACGCGAGCATAGTCAGCAGCGCCCACCTGTTTAATCGCTGCGATACCGCTAGTGTCTTCACCCAGGGTTTCGGCCAGGTTCAATAAGCCAACTTTGTCTTGGTAGGGTTGGCTAACTAAACCGCCTTCAGGCAAATTGAGCCCTGACAACCCAAAATCTTGTGCATATAAGCCATCAGTTGATGCATGCACCAGCGCAGTTTTAAACTGCGTTGCAATCGGACCTTTTGAATCGCTTGATTCTTCCCCATAAATTTTTTGAATGCGCGACATCACGCCGTTTTTAATGCGGGTGACATCTAAACCTGCGTACTTACGTTCTACGCTGGCGTCTAACACCGCAGTCAGCTTAGCAGCAGCCTGGATACCATCATCAGGTGATGCCGCACTTTCTGTTGCCACGATAGCAATGGCATCCATCAATTTTTGGTTACTGCCTAACGCACTCGGGTCGGGGGCATTGGGGTTTGCGGCTCCACCATTGCTGTATTCTGATTCATAACCATCGGGTGTGGTTGTCAGCAAGCCGCGCAGTTGCCGTTTACCGGCTTTACTGAGGGCCGTTCGGTCATACACACTGGGCGTATCACGCAAGGTACTAACTTGCTCGATTTCGTTAAATGCGCCTGCGACTTGATTCAAATAGGTGGCCGCCTCTTGATAATCCGCAAAGCTGCCTAGCGCCTTAGGCAAATTCGAGCTTTTCACACTGCTATCTATGGCCGTGGCGTTATAAAAGCTCGAAGCTAACTGATCACCATCACTGCTGTACCTTGCCGGCTCTTTATTCGCTGCCAAATAACTATTCGCCGACATTTGACCAATCGCCTGCGGCTCGCCGATGGTGTCAGGGTCTGGGCCGAGATAGCCAACACCTGTGGCTGCGGCTTGATTTTCCGTCGCTGTCCAGCGCAGGGTGTGGGTATCATCAATGTTTGCAGCAAAGCCACTACCTGCGGTAACACTGCCATCAGCGGCCGTCTCCACGGTAGCAAAGCTTGATTGCGAGATGACCTTGGCCAAGGCACTGTAGGTATCAGCTATACCCTGTGTGCCTGTATGGCTGCTATCGGTAGCCGCACTCACCAAGGTACGTAAACCACCATCAACATCTTGGTGAACCGCTGTTACACCAGCATCAGCGGCATCGCCTTGCCCGAACACAAACCCGCGTGCGCCTTTTGCACTGCCGTAATGTGCACCAAGGCCATCATCATTAAGTGCAGAGAGGCTCGCGGCACCATAAAGCTGGGTGGCAAAGTTATTATGATCAGGGTTGCTGACATCCAGCGCCTGATTGATCTGCGCCACACTGGCTTTAGCTTCATCAGGCGAATCGTTATAACCAATGTATAAGCCTTTCACATTGGTTGCATAAACGTGCGAAAAACCATTTGTATCACCACTATCGCGCGCGATGGGTTCACCTTCGAGTACCACTTGCGCGCCTTTATCTTGCAGGCTGGCGAGCGTTAAACCGGGCGTCAGAGCGCTATTCCAATCGCTGACGCTTTGCTGCTGTGCCGCTGTTAAGCCTGCGGTAGATTCACTCAATCCCGCTGCCAACGCATCGGCTTGGCGAAGGTACTGAAACGCCTCCGGTGATGCTTTGGACAATGGCAGCGTTTGGCTATCAATATCGCTTTTCAGCTGTTCAATGGCAGCTAAGTCACTGGATGAAAATGCATGAGACTGGTTTTGTTGTTCAGGTGATAGGCTGCCTACAAACGCTTCAACCCGCGTTAGGGCGTTTTCCAACGATAAACGATCTTGAATCAGATCATGACCCGGCACCTTAGCCGGCGCGGATTCAGTATCGACACCGAGACGCAACGGGTGACCAAGAATGCTTTCAATACCTTGGCGAAAACTGGCGAGGCGCGTTACTAGGCTTTTATCGAAGTACCCCAATTGCCGGCCGGCAGAAATTTCTTCAGCGAAATGTTGAATACGCCCATCAGCAAAGGCTCTTAAATTGGTAGATTGCTTAATCCACCCCAAATCCACGGTGTTTAACTTTGGGTTTTGTGCAGTGGCAACATCATCGGCCAATTCACTGAGATAACTGGCGACGTAGTGCGTGTACGCTTCACTGCCCGGTGCAATGTTACCGGTATCAACACTCGTAGGTACGCCACCCGAGGTTGTGCCGAATGCCATCAAAGCCTGCGATGGATCGTGTTTCGGGTCAACGAATACGGGCGATGTATCACTACCTGAGCGGCAACAATAAATACTCAACGCCCCTTGAAAATCATCAGCCAACCGTATCAACAACGCGGACAATCGCTGTGTCTGGGTTGGGATTATTACGTCACAGCTATCTGCGAGCGACGATGATAGCGACAATAAATCCGCCACTGACAATGGCGACAACGCTAGCTCATCTACCGTATTTTCATTGTATGGTGCTGCGAGTGGAGTTTGTAAAGAAACCGCTGCGCCCATTTGCCCCAACAAGCGATGCCCCTCAGGTGCAGCAAAGTGCAACGCCGTAAAAGAGGTCGGCAATTGCACCGGCTGCCCAGTACTCTCGCCATGAGCAATCAGCACGCATGTATCTGACAACCTAGAACGCGAACGAATGCGTAAAAATCCGTGGCATGATTCAACGATAGAATTTGATAGCTGCGAACGCAGCAGGTCAAGATGCTGAAATAGGTCCATATCCGTATCCAATCCAGTCAGCGACAAACACGCCAGCCTTGGGATACAGCGAAGATAGGCGCTACTTAAGAATAGACGATAAGGGTCGCCTTGGTAGTACCAAAAACATAGGCCAAGTCACCGCCAAAAAGTAGGATCGAATAATAGCGAGACGCATACCTGGAGGGCTTCCGCAGTGAACAAATATTCACGATCACAGTTGGTATCTCACAAGCTTCGTACCCGCTAATGTAATCCGATGCATGACACGAGTTTCCAGCGGATAATCATTCAATGCGTAGTGCCAAGTCGCGAGGTTATCCCACAGCGCAACCGTATTTGGCTGCCATTGATAGCGGATTGTGCTCTCAGGCATCACAGCGTGTTGATAGAGATATTCAAGTAAACATTTGGATTCTTCATCCGTCCAGCCACTTATCTGCTCAGTCGATATTACATTGGCGAATAACGTTGGCTCACCGGTTATTGGATGCTGTATTACCAACGGCTGTTCATGGCGCAGAATTTCAAAATCAGTCATCAATCGGCCATTAAACTCACTGGCCAACTGTTCGCGAGCATTAGCAAGATCCATATTACTGTGCACAGCGTTGAGACCACACAGCACTTTTTGCAACCCGCGCGAATGCCGTTTAAACGCAGACGACATATCGGCAAACATGGTGTCACCACCAAGGCTGGGTAATGTTTTTGCATGCAATAGAGTCGCAGCTGGCGGGTTCACTTCAAAAGCACGGTCTGTATGCCAGCGGCCACCGATGTTTTTTTCGTTTTTCGGCTCCTTTCTGACTTCCACGACTCTATGGGATGTGTCTATGGGGCAGAAATAATGGTCAGGCTGCACACTACCAAGCTGCTCGGCAAAACGAACAAACTGCTCATCATCAATAGCTTGGTGCTCGAAAAACAGGACTTTGTACTGATAAAACGCGCTCAATATTTCTTGAAGACAGTCATCACTCAAACGCTCCGACAACGCCACAGACGTAACACGAGCACCAAGCGCTGGGCCGCAAGGCACAACATCAATAGATTTGAAATTACTGGTATCGCCGATCATCACTGAAAACACCCGATCTGTTCAATTTCTTACAGTTTTGACCTGCGAAGCCGATTTTTCGATAAAATACCCCAATGAATTATCTTGCCCATTTAGCATTAGCAGAAACCACACGCGATTCGCTCACAGGCAACCTGTTGGGTGATTTTATGCGCGGAGTGTCAATAGACGATGTGGATGAACGTTTATTGATGGGTTTGCACCAGCACAGGATGGTTGATCGAATAACAGACACCCATGATGGAGTTATCGGTTTGAAGGCCTGTATGTCTCCTGATAAGCGCCGTTTTTCTGGAATTATTTCAGATGTGGTATTTGACTACTTCCTCATCAAACATTGGTCCTTGTTTCACGACCAACCACTCGACACGTTTCTTGATGAGGTGTACCCATTATTGTTGAGCAATACAGACAATATGCCTGGCCGAATGGCGGCGGTGGTAACAAGGATTTGCCAAGAGGATTGGCTGCGTTTCTATTCGACTATCGATGGTGTGAGTACAGCTCTGGATAACATGTCGCGCCGAATCCGATTCACCAACACTATGGCTGGAGCAAGACTCGACATTGATCGTAATTACGAACAATTTGAGCAGGTATTTTTGTTTCTATACCCGCAATTAATATCGGAGTCAGCGCATTTTCGCAACACAGGTTAATGCGCAGTTCCCCCTCTACTTTTGGCCAAATTAGCGAATTTGGCCGCTATTATCCATCGTTGTCAGTTGCTGACGAATCATCGCCAATATGCGTTCAGCCGCTTTACGAATATCGTTATTCTTACTGTTATCTCGCACAAACTCAGCATTTGAACGGATCATGTAAAGCGTGCTTTTATCCATTACCTGTGGGCTAGGTGCCATCACAGCGACATTAGTATCAAACATCAAAACTTCGAGCTTTCTGCCACATTGCGCACCCTCGCATGCTGCAACTGTTTGAACGTCAGCCATGGTAGTATCGGGTTTAGCATCAGCCGGCACCGGAGCGGGTTTTATTTCTGCAGGAACAGTACCCACTGCATTAGAACTTTGTTGAGTCTCAGCACTTTTATTCGTTGCCGCGGCAGCCGCAACACCATTTGAGCTTGAAGAGTCATCCGGAACCACAGATGAACCAACATTCGAAGCCGGCTGGGAATCATGACTCGCATTTGCACTAATGACAGCAGCTGACCCAACAGTTTCAAGGTGCTTAGTTTTAGGTTCCGGCTCCGCATACTGCACCGTACGAGTACGAGTGCGACTTGGCGTTGGTGGCAAAGAATGCACGTATTTTTGACCGTCTTCGAGCTGTACAACTTGTCCACGTGCAACCATTTTCATGCCAAAAAGCTCTTCACGATAAGTAACAAATACCACCGCGTGACCGCCCTTTTCTTGGCCTTTTAGCGCCAGAGCGACATTAACCTGTTCTTCTGTTGGGTTGGCGTGAAACGGCGAGATTGCAGTAACCTCTGCCTCGACCCAACCCAGAAACGTCATTTGATCAGGTGTTTCTGGGATTTCACCCACGTGAATCACCGGGTCGTCATAGACAATAGTATTATCAAATTCAGCTTCGGTATCTGTTCGATAAGTAGCGCAGCCTGATGCAAACACTACCCACAACACCGATATTAACAAACGTGCGCGCATGATATTTATTCTTATGGAATCAGCAGAGCGTCAATTTTAACCAATTCGGGAGGTGCTGCCTATGCAGCTCGTCCATTCATTCCTATAGTTTGGGAAAATCCGCAACATGACAAGGAGCGTCAATTGTGTTTTTTCAACAAATCCGAACACAGATTTTTCTCACGGCCGCTGGCCTAACCGCTTTGACCCTTAGCTCGAATGCCATCGCCATACCGTTTAACGCAGTTGATGCCAGATCGATGGCAATGGGCGGCACAGGCACCGCCTCGGCGTATCCTGGCGCTGCACCGGTATTCAATCCTGCGCTACTATCTCACTTCGACAAAGATGAACGCGCCGAGATCATTGTGCCCAACATTGGCGTAACAGCCTTCGCAGACCCTGGGGCAATTGACGCGTTTCAGGATATTGATGACGAAAACTATATCGGCAATATCACTACCGCAATCGACAACATCAATGCAGGTGACAACTTCAGCAGTAACCGCGATATATTTATCGATAATTCGCTGGGGTTGACCCGAAGTCTCGTTGACTTAAGCAATAAACCCTTCAATTTCAGTGGCGGTGTTCTATTTTCTGCCGCAATACCAGACAGCAATTTCGGCTGGGCAGTCTATTCAACCACCGACGCAATCGTTGAAACAACGCCGATCATTTCAGCTTGTGATAAGACACTTCTAGCCAAATATGCAGCTCTTGCATCCGAATGGGATTCTCCATCCGACATTCAACCAAATGTAGAAATCACTTGCCCAGCAGGCCGGCGTATTCAGATAACGGATGCAAATGCCATGCTGATTGATCCGAAACACGATCTCTCATCGTCCGTATTTCTTGCCGGCGTCGGTATATCTGAATTAGGATTTTCGATGGCTCATGCCTTTGAAACCGACGCTTTTCGAATCTCGATTGGTTTTACACCAAAAGCTGTTTTTTTAAAAACGTATTTTTCTCGCCCAACCGTGCAAGAGCTTGACGACCCTAACTTTGATATTGGCGAATCACTGCGCTCAACAACCAATACCAAATCAGATTTCAATCTGGACGCCGGCTTAGCACTTGATTTTTTTGAAGACCGATCACTGACAGTCGGAATCGTCGCAAAGTACTTATTGCCAAAGTCTTATCGTACAGCCACTTTTCGCACAGCATTCGGAGATGTATCAACAAAATTTAATCTCAACACTCAAACCCGAGTGGCTGTTGCCTGGAAAGGCCCACTGGGAATAACCCTTGCTAGCGATATTGATCTAACTCGCAATGCTGGCTATTTCACTGGAATCGATACCCAATATGCCGGCGTTGGGGTGGAGTTTGATGTCGTGAATATTCTAAGGATACGAACTGGGTTTCGTGGAAACTTGCTCGATGAAGGTGACGCCGCAGCAACCATAGGCCTTGGGTTTAATATTGTTGATGTTGTTCATATAGATTTCGGCGGTCAGATTGGCGAAAACAATGCTGGGTTCGCAACTCAGTTAGCCATCAATTTTTAGTATACCTCCGAATACTAATGACAGATATGCGGGTGAATCAAACCACCCGCTTTTTTATTGGAAAAAACACTATTCAAACACAAAAATAGGCTAGGCCAAGATACGCTACTGGCTATACTGATCAGCAGTTTTCTTCAGATGATCCAGCACCTTCAACGCCGCTTGGTGGCCAGATTCAACGGCAGCATTGGCGCCCTCAACCCACTTACCTGTTGTATATGTTCCTGCCAGATACACCCCTTGCTCTGCCTGCATCGCAGCGGCGCGATACTCTTCAATGTATCGCACAGGTATTGGCAAGCCCTTTGCAAAACCCACTGTTTGAATCGCTTTAGCTTTTAGCGTGATTTTCGGATCAATACGATTTAATAACGCCTTGGCAGCGATGATGAGTTTATCTTCCGGTTGGTTTAGCAGCTTATTATCTTGAGAACGCGGTGAAAGGCGCAGCACCGTGACGTATCCATCGACATGCCCACGATTGGCACGCGGAAAATCAAGAGCGTTATGCGATGGTTCCATTTCCTGCAATGCAAAATCAGCGGATATCTGGCTTACATCGCCATAGTTATTCACCCGTGTTGATTTACTCAGAATCCACAGTTGCTTATCCGAAAACACATTAACAGTCACTCCTGGCCCATACTTCACTTTCCCAACAAGTTTCCTTTGATACTTGTTGAGTGTTTTCTTACCAATTTTGTTAGCGGTTTCAGCATCCGTCGCAATGATCACGGCTCGAGCAACTAATGTCAGCGCTTGTTTATCGCCGGGTGTTTTGAATTCGACCTTATAGAGCCCGCCTTCTTCTTTTATTTGTTTTACGTTCGTTTGATAGCGCAGATTTGTCCCCAAGGATCGAGCACTCTCTTTAAATACACGCCCCAAACCTTCAACGCCACGTTTACCATACGAAATCACAACACGTTGCGGCTGATAAGACTGTGCCTGACTTAATGCACGTGCAGATACATCGTCCAATCCGGCTCCATAATAGTGAAATGACATCTGCTCACAGGCATCCAGTACATTTTCAGATTCAATATCGGCTTTGTCGAAGTATTTGCTTGCTGAAATTTCATCCAGCGACTTGCCGCGGGCTTTTGACTCAGTGATCTCTGCAGGGCAATCCGCTAAAACTTCACGGCTATTATTCTGGCGCTTAGTTTCCATACCAAGGTTTTTAATCATCAAACTCAAAAACTTGGAAGGCTCAGCGAAGGCCGGCCCATAGGGGGAGAATTGATTGCGCTCATGCTTTTGTAGCTTAAAAACACCGCCAGCTTGATCGGCCTTCTCCAACACGACAAAATTTGCGCCGGCCATTTTTAGCATATTGCCAGCAGCTATCCCTGCCGCACCCGCACCTACGACCACAACATCAATATCAGGAGCTAACACTTTATCTTTGGCAAAGGCGTTATTCGCTTGCATCAATATGATAGCGAAAAGATACAACGCAGGCTTTTTCATAGAACTCTTCCGAAAGTGGCGATCATCACGCTTTCAACCATACTTTAACCAACAACGGATTCAAAGATTACAATCATGGTTTGTGGACTATTTACGGTACTGCATCGCGCCTCTTCGCTCTCTCTACTTGCACTTGTATTTTCTGTGTTGATGCTTTTTCCATCTCAAACAATACATGCGGCTCCAGCCTTCTATATTGATAAATTGAATGAAGTCGATAAGAAACATTTAGAAGCGTCAAGTGCGTGTGGTAGAAATCAAGCCCCAATAGATCCCATGAGAAGTGGAAGATCACACCTTAAAAACGTGACAGTACAAACTGAATACCCTGTTCAAGCGGGTGTCGGGGTTTTATTGCAAAATATCAACGCAATTAACGAAGTCGAAAATTCATTTTCGGTCTCCGGCTATCTTTCGGTTGTATGGTGCGACAAGTCATTTGCAGTCTCAGAAACACCAACATCCAAACTCATGTATCTCGAAACATCGGCAGCTAAAAAACTCGAAAGTCTGTGGCGGCCCGATTTATATTTCGTCAATGATACCCATCGGCATATGAGCGAGAACATCGAGTTAGACATCTACAACGACGGCACGATGATCTACAGCGAAAAATTCAATGTTGAGATCTCAGCCGTCTATGATTTGCATGACTTTCCGTTTGATAAACAGTTACTTAAAATAACGCTACAATCATTCAGCTGGGATGCCAGCCAGCTGGTATTGGTCAGTGAGCCACTATTTAATGGATCTGTTTCAGGGCTTTCAGACCCAGAATGGGAAGTCGAAGATATTAGAAGTGATGTGTATATCAAGCAGGATCATGGCGAGCGAGCAGTGTTTTATGAATATGACATTGAAGTCGACGTACAGCACCGGCCTGGGTATTTTCTACTGAAAGTTATTCTGCCTTTGTTCCTACTTGTATCAGTATCGTGGGTGGTTTTCTGGACACGCCGATTCGATGTACGCTTCCGTCTCGGACCACTATTGACCGTTATGTTAACGATCGTCGCCTTCAATTTCACAATCTCTAGCGCTCTCCCAAAAGTTAATTACATGACATTCTTCGATAAGCTGCTGAGCTTCTCGTTCATAACCGTGTATTTGGCTGTGGCAGCGATATTAGTGATTAGCATTATGCATAATCGCAACTGGATGCGCCCTGCCCTTATCATGAACCTACACTGCCGATGGATATTCCCGCTAATTTATATCTTGGGAATATCCTGGCTAGTCGGCAGTACGTTATAGAAACGTCAGATTGCTAGCTATCTATATCAAAGCTGGCTTTACCGCCGCTATCGGCCGATTCCTTTTCTTTGTCGGCTTGAAGGCTAAGGCCCATACTTCCGCCGCCCTGTGCATCAGATGAATCACCACCGCCCGCCAGTTTAATTTTCAAGCGTAGGTTATTGGGCGCATCAGAGTTTTTAATCGCCTCGTCAAAGTCAATCCGACGCTCTTTATACAAACGAAACAACGCAGAATCGAAGGTTTGCATTCCGGCACCTTCCGACTTTTCCATAATTGCTTTGATTTCGTCAAATTCTTCTTTAAGGATCTTATCTTGAATGGTGGCGTTACCCAGTAGGATTTCGACCGCTGCAGCACGCTTACCGTCTGTAGTTTTCACCAACCTCTGTGAAATGAACGCGCGAAGGTTCATTGCTAAATCCATCAACAGTTGCGGTCGGCGTTCTTCTGGGAAAAAGTTAATGATGCGGTCAATCGCCTGGTTTGAGTTGTTTGCGTGTAAGGTAGAAATCGCTAAATGACCCGTTTCTGCAAACGCCAAGGCGTGCTCCATGGTTTCTCGATCTCGAATTTCACCAATCAGGATGACATCCGGTGCCTGTCGCAACGTTTGTTTCAACGCTGCGGCATAGCTGCGTGTATCTACACCGACTTCTCGCTGGTTAACGATCGACTTTTTATGCCGATGAACATATTCGATAGGGTCTTCGATAGTGATGATATGACCGCCAGTCGTTGCATTGCGGTGATCAATCAGCGCCGCTAATGATGTCGATTTACCAGAGCCTGTTCCTCCAACGAATAGAATCAAACCACGCTTGGTATTAATGACTTCTTTCAATTGCGGGGGAAGACCGAGATCATCAAAGTTTGGAATCTCCGCTTTGATATTCCGAGCAACAATCGATATTTCATTACGTTGACGAAATATGTTGATACGAAAACGTCCAATTTTCGCTAACCCCATCGCCAGGTTCATTTCCAGCTCTTCTTCAAACTCAACAATTTGCTCAGCGTCCATGACCGCATAGGCCATGTCTTTTACTTCACCGGCGCCTAACACTTCTTTAGCGAGTGGTTTCAGTACGCCCTGAAACTTGGCACATGGCGGTGCGCCCGTACTCAGATACAAATCCGAGCCATCGTGTTTTGCCAGCGTTGTAAGAAAAGTTTGAATGCGTTCAAGGCTCATGGATTACCCATCTAAATTAATAACCTAACAGATTGGCTTATCGTAAGGATCTTGTGTAAAAGTTACAAGAAGGGATCGTATAATCGCCTGTAAAATAAACAGTTTTTTGGCGAATCCGCTAATACGGCATCCTATTTAAATTTCGTTAATGTAATGGCCTGCCGGAGAATTCTCCTCTTCAGTCGGTCTCACATATACAGCTTGCGATATAAGCGGTACCTTAAGCTTATCTCTCGACTAACGTTCAACGATATTTTTACGCCAACAAGAAATGGATAAATGAGGTCTCATGGTTACTTCCGTATTTGAAGACGCAAAACAACGCCTAGAATATCTCGGCAATCTTAGCGAGGTTCGCCCTGAAGTTATCGAATTAATGAAACACCCGTCGGCGTCAAAAATAGCGTCGCTGCCGGTACGTATGGATGATGGCAGTACACGATACTTCCCGGCTTATCGGTGTCGCTACAACGACATACTCGGCCCCGGCAAAGGCGGTATTCGTTTCCACCCAAATACAGACCTGGATGAAGTACAAGCCCTTGCATTATGGATGACGGTAAAATGTGCGTTGGTTGGCCTCCCCTTTGGCGGCGCTAAAGGTGGCGTTGAAATCGACCCCAAAGCACACTCGCAAATGGAAATAGAACGCGTCTCACGTGCTTATATTCGAGCCATGAACGGCTTTATCGGGCCAGATACTGACATCCCTGCCCCCGATGTATACACCAACGCCCGCATCATGGGCTGGATGCGTGATGAATACGAAGCGATACATCAAATTAAGGCGCCCGGTGTTATAACCGGTAAACCCACGGCGCTAGAAGGTAGTGAAGGGCGGGAACAAGCAACCGGTTTAGGCGCATTCTTTTGTCTCGACAAACTGATCAAGCAGATACCGTCTTTGGGGGAATCACCTCGAGTCGCGATTCAAGGTTTCGGTAACGCCGCTTACCACATGGCCCACGCTTTGAAGAAAAAAGGCTATAACATCGTCGCCCTCAGTGATTCAAAAGGCGCGATCTATTCAGAAGAAGGGTTTCACGTTGATTCCATTTGGGCTGAAAAACAACAATCCAAGAGCCTAAAAGCGATTTACTGCGAAGGCTCGGTGTGTGAATCGGTGCCCCACAAAGCGATGGAGAATGATGAAATATTCGGACTTGATGTCGATATTCTCATTCTCGCTGCACTCGAAAACTCTGTGACTGAAGAGAACGTCGAAGATATCAAGGCCAAGGTTATCGTTGAAGTCGCTAACGGCCCCGTTTCGTTAGCTGCCGAAAAAATACTGGATGAGAAAGGTGTGGTGATTTTACCGGACGTATTAGCCAATGCAGGCGGTGTTGTCGTTAGCTATTTCGAATGGGCTCAAAATAAATCTGCGCTCTACTGGACGTTGACCGAAGTACTTGAGCGGCTACAACAGCGCATGGAAGATAGTTTTGACGAAGTATGGAGAATTCATCAAAACCACTGCCACACCTTGCGTCAGGCCGCGTATAAGAAAGCACTTAATCGTCTCGAAGATGCCTTGATAGCGCAAGGAACCAAAGACTATTTTGCACACTCGCAGCATGCAGAACCGTCGTCATAATTCTATCCTGAAAATAAGCGCATAAAAAAAGCCGCCCTGGCTTCAGGGCGGCTTCAGAACACATGCCGATCTCGGTTTTCAATTTTGCAAACTCAATCAACAAATTATGGCCATTCGCGAATCATTCGCCGGCTGGCACATTAATCCCTATTTGAGTGCCTTCATAAACTACAGGCCAAACTAACAATCCACCGCAATCTACTGAACAATCGTCTGTAGCGATCAACCCCGTCTCCATCGAAAACTGAGCACCGTGCTTCGCGCATTCAATGGTCTTACCGACAATTTTGCCCGCCATCAGCGGCCAATGTTTATGGGGGCAAGACGCCTGAAACACAAAGCGCTCGCCAGCAACCTGCACCAGCATGAGCTCTTTGTGGTTCACCACAAACGTTTGTCGATAACCATCTTTAAGATTGATGAGTCTTTCAAGCGGATAAAACGCCATATTGAATTGATTATGCCGTTTCTACAGTTTCGTCAGCAAGATACATCCAAGTCTCTAGAATGGAATCCGGGCTCAATGATACCGTCGAAATGCCCTCTTCCATCAACCATTTAGCCAGCTCAGGGTGATCTGATGGACCCTGCCCGCAAATACCCACATATTTGCCCGCTTTGTTACAGGCTTGAATAGCCATATGCAGTAGCACTTTAACTGCATCGTTTCTTTCATCAAACAGATGCGCTACCAAACCCGAATCACGATCCAAGCCGAGTGATAGTTGGGTCAAGTCATTAGAGCCAATTGAGAATCCATCGAAAAACTCGAGGAATTGATCAGCAAGCAGTGCATTCGATGGAATCTCGCACATCATAATGAGGCGTAAACCATTTTCGCCACGCTTCAGGCCGTTCTCTTCAAGAAGCTCAATAACCTGACGCGCTTCACCAACGGTACGACAAAACGGAACCATAACTTCAATATTGGTTAATCCCATCTCTTCACGTGCGTACTTAATCGCTTCACATTCAAGTCGGAAACACTCACGGAAAGATTCAGAAATATACCGAGATGCGCCACGGAAACCGATCATAGGGTTTTCTTCAGATGGCTCGTAGACTTGACCGCCGATCAGGTGCGCGTATTCATTTGATTTAAAATCAGACAGTCGAACGATCGCCTTTTTCGGGTAAAAAGCACCGGCAATCGTCGCAACACCTTCAGTTATTTTATCGCGATAGAAAGAAACAGGGCTTTCGTAACCCGCTATGCGCTTTTCAATAGTCGATTGCAGCTCAGGAGCCAAACTATCAAAATTCAGCAGCGCCTTCGGGTGAATGCCAATCATACGGTTAATGATGAATTCCAATCGAGCCAAGCCTACACCTTCGTTTGGATAGGTCGCAAAGCTGAAGGCGCGATCAGGGTTACCCACATTCATCATTAGTTTGAATGGCAGATCTGGCATGTTTTCGAGGTCGTTTGAACTAATGTCGAAGTCCAACTGGCCTTTGTAGACAAATCCAGTGTCACCCTCTGCACACGACACAGTTGCCTCGCTAACGCCGTCTAATGCATCAGTTGCATCACCACAACCAACGACTGCCGGAATACCCAGTTCACGCGCGATAATCGCAGCGTGACACGTGCGGCCACCGCGATTAGTTACAATCGCTGAAGCACGTTTCATAACAGGTTCCCAATCCGGGTCTGTCATATCAGAAACCAGTACGTCTCCATCTTGTACCAGGTGCATTTCCTCAATGCTGCGAATGATACGAACTGGGCCAGCGCCTATGCGCTGACCGATTGAGCGACCTTCACACAAAATGTCACTTTTATCTTGCAGCAAATAACGTTCGATTCGAGTGTTCGACTGCTGGGAATTAACAGTTTCTGGACGAGCCTGCAAAATGTAGAGCTTGCCATCATCGCCATCTTTACCCCATTCGATATCCATCGGACGACCGTAATGCTTTTCAATGATCAAAGCCTGGCGCGCCAACGCCTCGACTTCTTCGTCATTGATTGAGAAAACCTGACGCTCATCTTCATCAACATCAACAGTATCCACCGAGCGACCGGCTTCAGTGACGTCGCTATAAACCATCTTGATCGCTTTACTACCTATGTTGCGACGCAATACGGCACGTTTATCCTGCGCAAGCAACGCTTTATGAACGTAAAACTCATCAGGGTTTACAGCGCCTTGCACGACTGTTTCGCCAAGACCGTAAGACGACGTAATAAACACAACGCCGTCAAACCCGGATTCGGTGTCCATTGAAAACATAACGCCTGCTGCGCCAGTTTCACTGCGCACCATGCGCTGAACCCCAGCAGAGATTGCTACATCAGCATGTTCGAATGATTTGTGAACACGATAGGAAATCGCGCGATCGTTGTATAACGATGCAAATACTTCACGCACTGCATTAAGAACATTATCTATACCATTGATATTCAAATATGTTTCTTGCTGGCCAGCAAACGATGCGTCGGGCAAATCTTCAGCCGTTGCGGAAGAACGCACTGCGACACGAAGGTTTTCGTTATCACCCGCCATTTGGGCGTAGGCTTCACGAACTTCTGCATCCAACGCTGCTGGGAATGGAGCGGCGCTAATCCATTGACGAATCGTCTTTCCTGTTTCGGTCAAAGCGCCAATATCATCAACATCAAGCTCATCAAGAAGCGCATTGATTCTATCGTCAAGGCCTTGATGTTTAAGAAACTCGCGGAATGCTTCTGCAGTTGTTGCAAAGCCGTCCGGGACACTAACGCCCGCACCACTTAAGTTGCTGATCATTTCGCCGAGAGACGCATTTTTACCACCGACAATCTCTACGTCGGACATACCTAACTCGGAAAACCATAAAACAGTTGAAGTCACAGATCGGGCTCCTGGCACAAACACTCATACCTGAGTGTTTTACTCTATTAATCGAATGGGCTGCATTGTAAAAGAGTCTGCGCTTGTTGAAAAGCGGCTTAGTATCTCTGGCACGACAGGATACAATATCCTCAACCGAATATTGGACCTATAAAATGAACAAACGACACGTCTATATCATTTCAGACAGCACCGGAATCACCGCGCAAACGCTCGCACAAAGCATTGTATCGCAGTTTGAAGACATTAAATTCCAAACCACCGTCATTCCCTACGTAGACAGTATCGAAAAGGCTCAGCAGACAGTAGAACGCATTAATTCAAACTGCCACGACGGTGAACGCCCGATTATTTTTGACACGGTTATCGCACCGAACCTCTCAGAAATCCTTTCCGGCGCGCAGGGAATGCGTTTTGATGTATTAAATATGTATCTCGCACCACTTCAAGTCGAGCTCGGCCAGAAATCCACACTAACTGTCGGCAAAGCTCACGGGCGTGCCCAAGACGCCAATTACAAACATCGAATTGACGCCGTGCATTTTGCGATGGAAAACGACGATGGAGCAAAAACCCGATACTACGACAAAGCTGATGTCATTCTCATCGGCGTAAGCCGCTGCGGCAAAACTCCAACCTGCTTGTATCTGGCACTCCAGTTTGGCATCTATGCAGCAAACTACCCGATTACTGAAGAAGATATAGAAGACTTGAGCCTGCCTAAAGTGCTTAAGGAGCATAAACACAAGCTGTTTGGGCTAACCATCGCGCCCGACCGCCTTTCACTGATCCGTAACGAAAGACGCGCTAATTCCAAGTACGCCTCGCTGCGCCAATGTCAGAACGAAGTGCGCGAAGTTGAAGGTATCTTTCGACGGCACGGGATCGACTTTATCAACACAACCGATTCATCCATTGAAGAAATTGCTGCGACCATGCTCGATAAAAGTGGCCTGCACCGCTCCTGATTTCCGTGGCATCATCTCAGTAAAGTTTCAGACACAAAAAAGCCCCATTAAGGGGCTTTTTAATGCAAACAACCGACCTAAACCGGCCATTCAATAAACCAAAAATTAATCCGGCAATCCAAGGATTCGCTTGGCAATAATATTCAGCTGAACCTCTGAAGTACCGCCTGCAATCGTATGTGCATATGTCAGCATGTGCTGCTTATTAATACGCAATTCATCTTCGGTAAAAGCATCGCCATCCCAGCCTAAGCCGCGATTACCCATGATATCGAGAATAAGCTGATACTTGCGCTTATCTTCTTCGGTACCTTGGTATTTAGCGATCATCATTGCCATACCCGCTAACGGATCCTGTGCTGCAAATTCCTCAAAGACACGTTTCATGGTGATTTCCATCGCGTCAGAGTTGATTGCATTTTGAGCAATGCGATCACGCAAAACGGGGTCAGCAATTTTGCCGTCAGCATCAACACCCAAGTATTCTTTGGCAATTGCTGCTGGGCTATCTTCATGGCGAGAAGCGCTTTCTTCGATGTCAGACATCATTGCGCGCTCTAGCTCAAGTACACGCTTAGCGACGGTCCAGCCCTTATCGATTTCACCGATAACGTTGGCAACAGGAACACGCACATTGTCAAAGAATGTCTGGCAGAAATGCGCATCGCCGTTGGTCAATTCAATCGGCTGCGTGCTAACACCTTCGGTTTCCATATCGAAAACCAAGAAGGTAATACCTTCACGCTTTGGTGCTTCAGTATTCGTTCGCACCAAACAATAAATGTAATCTGATTCGTCTGCGTAGGAGGTCCAAATCTTCGAACCATTGATGACGAATTCATCACCTTCACGGACTGCCTTGGTTTGCAATCCAGCAAGGTCAGACCCAGCACCTGGCTCGCTATAGCCCTGNCACCAGCGCATTTCGCCTCTGGCGATAGGCGGCAAGTGCTGACGCTTTTGCTCTTCGCTACCAAACTCCATGATCGCAGGGCCAGCCATCCAAATACCCAAGTTGATATTCGCTGGGCGTGCACTGATACGCTTGAGTTCTTCTTTCAAAACGGCGTTCTCTTGAGCGGACAAACCGCCGCCGCCGTATTCTACTGGCCAATCAGGGCAGAACGTAAATTTGTCGCGCATGGCGTCAAACCACTGCTTCTGTTCATCTGATTTGAAGTGCGCGTTACGACCGCCCCATGATTGCGAATCCATATCAGGTACAGGTGTACGCATGGATTCTGGGCAGTTAGCTTCAAGCCATTCACGTGTTTCAGCGCGGAATTGTTCTAAGGCGTCCAAGAGACTCTCCTCTGATGATCGTGGGTGCTATACATTATTACTTTCAGTTGCACCTGAAAAAACGGCGTGTATTTTCCTATAAAATACAGCGAATTACCATCAAAACTATGGGCAATCCCCTCGCCGTCTAAACAAACACCTCAAATCGGCGGCAATATCGGCAAGGAATACAGCCGAACTCCCGCACTAGCCTTCAATTTCTTCATAGCCGATATAAAATTGCTGCATCCAGCGACGAAAGCGCGCTATCGGCCCATCGCCATCGCACAAGACTGGCAACGGGCGATACACCTTGTGCTCCCAGATGGGGCTATCTTCTTCAAGCTGCCTACAGATATCCATAATTATCGCTTGATTAACGCCGCCCTTAGGCGTTTCGCCGTTAACCTTCTTTTGCGAAAAGGCAAAGTTAATCTCACACGTATCATTATCAATCGGCGTTACATGCCCTAACTGAACGGTTTCGCAAATGCCGGTATAGCGCACAAATCCTTGCCCTGGACCATTACTAACAGAATCAATGCAACCATTGATCTGCCCACGAGGGGTATCAAGTTTTGCTCGAAACGTTCCGAACCGCTTACGGCCGTCAAAGCTAATTTCTGTATCCGGAAATGTCGCAGTGCCATGTACGTACATAAAGTGGGCCGGATCTGCGCCGTTCTCGGAGATTTCTTGAATATGTGTTTTGACTACCCAGCGATGTTTATCAAGCCTTCCCCAATTCACGTCATCAGACAATTCTTCAATCAACTCAACACCATATTCCGGCGCCTTATCCTCAGGGTGATACCAGGCAAATATGACTTGATTCATCTCGGCCACGGGCCAGCTCTTTAGGCACTGCTGATTTTTTACTTTCGGCGGTATATTTTTGGCATAAGGTATTTCCGATACCTGGCCTTCTTCGGTAAATTTCCATGCATGAAACGGACAAACAATAGTTTCGCCTTCGATTCGACCGCCCTGCCCAGCCTCAGCATTAATACCATGCCCTAAATGTGCGCCAAGATGCGGGCAGTAAGCATCCAGCAATACCGCCTTGCCGCTTTCTGTACGAAAAAGTACGAGGTCTTTACCGAAATAGCGAACGGCTTTGGATTGACCAATTGCAAGCTCATCACTGTAACTGATATGAAACCAGCCATAAGGCATGGGCATAGGAAACCGCGACATAACCACTCCCTTTCTAGGTGTCGGGATATAAAAAAGGCAGGCCTATGCCTGCCTTATCGAAAATGCATGAATGCATTAGTCTTCGAGTTTGAATACTCGTGCAGCATTTTCACGCAAGAATTTTGGCCATACCTCATCCTTGAATGGAACGTTCGGCATGTCTTTGAAAATACGATCGAGTGAAAGTCCCATCGGGAAGTATCCAGCGTACATGATCTTATCTGAACCACGCGAGTTGGCATAATCGATGATCGATTTCGGATAATGCTTAGGTGCGAATGCTGATGTCATGTAATACAGGTTCGGGTATTTCAACATCAGCTTCCAAGCCAGGTCAGTCCAAGGCTCGCCACCGTGGCGCATGACGACTTTCAGCTCTGGGAAGAACCAGCAAACTTCATCAAGATGCTCGACTTTTTGCGGATACAACGGCAAGCGCGGACCAGGAACACCAACACACGGACAAAATGGAATATCCAACTCAACACAAGCTGCGTAAATGGGGTACCATTTTTTGTCATTCAGTGGTACTTGAGGGCACAATCCAGATGGGAACGCGGTAACTGCCTTAATGCCATATTCCGCGTGCAAGCGTTTGATCTTACGCACTTCTTCCATGCCATTATTTGGGTTTGCTTCGTACGAGCAGATAAAACGCTCAGGAAAGCGCGTTACTGCGTCGATGGCCGGCGCATTATCATCATCAATCCCAGTCATCGCCTTATCGATGCCAAACTTATCGAGAAGATCAATGGTGTATTGAACGTAATCTTCTTTGTCGCCCGCTTCAGGAATATCTTTGAACATGTACTGCGCCGGCATTTTAAACATGGTGCGGCTTTCTTTGTCCATGAGCAGCGGCTTCATGAATTCGTACCACTGACTATTATCATGACCCGGTACACTGAGCATCAAATCGATGATTTTGATGTCTGTTGGCATGCCCATAATGTTTTCCTCTGTATACATCAAATGGATAAATGGTCGTGATTGTACTCCTTAAAGGCATGGGCGCAAGGGCCCCGACATGCCAACCTAATGATATTTCCGGTCACGCCTGACATAAATCAATGAAGCGGCAAGGATCGGCACATAAATCAAACCTTATCTAACCTGCACTTCTAGCCAAACCAAAAACACTCTATGATAGAAGACTATCAATCAAGGAATAATAATTGAGCCCACTATGGAAAAGCTCTCCAATGCAAGCCAAACAGAGACAGGACTGGTGCGCCAAAACAACCAGGATTGCTTTCTTGCCGATGAAAAGCTCGGACTTTGGCTGGTTGCAGATGGTATGGGCGGGCATCAATCCGGAGAAATCGCCAGTCAATTGGCCTCCGAGATCATTCAATCCGAAGTCAACGCTGGCGCCACAATCGAGCACGCCATTCTAAGTGCCCACGCCGGCATTATGAACGCATCGTCATCCGGTGGAAAATCTGAAGATTGCATGGGAACAACCGTCGTAGCCCTCCACACCAATGCAAAAGACTATGTGATTGGCTGGGTGGGAGACTCGCGCGCCTATCTTTGGGATAGAAAACAAAAAACACTCAAACAAATTACTAAAGACCACAGCTATGTTCAGTCTCTGTATGATCGAGGAATTATTACTCAGCAGCAGATGCGTGAGCACCTCCACAAGAACATCATTACACAATCCCTTGGCATAGACACAACCGAAGAGTTTGCTGTCGACACGCTAAAAAAACGCTGGAAACCGGAGCAAACGATTCTTCTCTGCTCTGACGGCCTAACTGATTCAGTAAGCGACACCGATATAAATCGCTTACTTACCGCCAACCACGGGAAATCGCTTTCAGAGCTCGCCNCCCTACTTTGCCATGCAGCGAATCAGGCAGGCGGAAAAGACAACATTACAGTTCAGCTTGTGGATACACCCATAAAAAATACCAAGATAACCAGAACACTGTTAACAGCTGGAACCTTGGCCACCGCGTTAGCGGCACTGGCATTATCATTGCTTGTTAATACCCAGAACTAATCCGTAAACCTCGAAACCCGATAATAATGTCATCCCAAATCCCTGGTTATCAGATCATCAAGAAAGTTGGCGAAGGCGGCATGTCAACGGTATACCTCGCAATCCAGTTTAGCGTTGGGCGCGAAGTTGCCTTGAAAGTGCTGTCACCAGAGTTGCGCCAAGAAAAAGGCTTTGCCGAAAGATTTTATCGCGAAGCAAACATCGTTGGCGCACTGAGCCACCCGAACGTGATCTCCATCTTCGATGCTGGAAAACAGGCCAAGCACTATTACATGTCAATGGACTATCTACCTGGCCCCTCATGTAAACGTCAAATTGCTGATCGACAGATATCGCCATCCCAAGCCATTCGGATTTTGCAAGACATCACCAAGGCTGCAAACTATGTTCACCAGCAGGGCTACCTGCACTGCGACATCAAGCCAGACAACATACTATTTCGGCCTGATGGCAGCGCTGTTCTGACAGATTTCGGCATCACCCGAGAATTACACGGCCAAACCCAATCTGGCGTTGCTGGAACCCCACACTATATGAGCCCGGAGCAGGCTCAAGGCAAGAAGTTGGATGCAAGATCAGACATCTACAGCCTCGGAGTTTGCCTGTACGAAATGCTCACCGGACACCCCCCGTACACAGCCAACGACCCAGTTGCACTTGCGATCAAACATGTTTCCGCACCGATTCCGCACCTGCCATCGACACTGGACGATTTTCAACAGATCATCAATAAATCGATGGCCAAAAGGCCTGGCGCTCGCTTTCGAACAGCAACGGAATTTCTGGCGGCACTAGATGACCTCCAATCAACGATTAATCGCCCAATCCGCCCTTTAGAAGGCATTGGCGCAACGATCGTGAGGCGTACCAAGTCGACTCAACGACACTGGCGCTATGCACTGCATCAAATCAAACAAATTCAACTATCGAAAAAGCATGGATTAATCGTCAAAAACTCTCAGCGTGGGTATGACTTACCGGATATCGACGCACTGGAAAAAACCATAAAGACCCTGCGTAGCTCTCACACAGACACGCCCCAAACACTTGACACAACCATACTCAGAGATGACTCCATCGCGCTCGCAATCGAGGCAGAGCAAGCCAAAATTCTCCTGTCACCACGATGGTTAGTTGTATTGGCGGCAAGCACAGCTCTATTGATCGGCATCATCGTACTAATAGCGGAGCCGTCTATTTTCGGCGCAGACGAGATGAAGGTCAGGTATGTTGATTAAATGTTGCGACGGCCTGGGCTGGATTAGCTCAATCGTCGCGACAAATATCATTAAAATCGATTAGCCTGGAAGATTATTAGCCAAGTAATTAAGCAAGACATCATGATGATTTTTAGTGGTAAACTTAGGAAGCATTCCGACTAAACGCCCTTCCTTATCGATAACAAACGTTGTTCTTACAACGCCCATATTCTCTTTACCCATAAACTTTTTCAGCTGCCAAACACCATACTTTTCAGCAATCGCGTGATCTTCATCAGCAAGAAGATCAAAGTTTAACGACTGTTTCTCCACAAAATTAGACACGCGCTTTACCGTGTCAGGGCTTACGCCCAGCACAACAACATCCAAGTTCTCAAGCTCCTTCTTAGTATCCCGCAAACCACAAGCTTGCACCGTACACCCCGGCGTGCTGGCGCGAGGATAAAAATACAACACAACGTTCTTCTTTCCACGAAAGCTCTCTAGTGAAACCTTTTCACCCAGTTGATTTAACAAGGTGAATTTAGGGGCCATATGGCCGACTTCTGGTAAAGGCATTATTTTCTCCGGCAAATGTTGAGCGGACCAGTTAGCCACCAAAGCTGAGAAGCTCTGGCATTTCCAATACTGGCCAACTCACGTTAAACTTATAAAATGCATTGAGCATTTATGATACGTAACTAGACACAATAAGGAACACTATGTTTCTCGAAGTTAAGCGGTCCCCAATGTCTTACCTCCAACATAAAGACATGGATCCAGCCTACATAGCGCCAATCACACGAGACTTTCGGATCAACATGAATTTTGTTGCCGAATGCTCACACTACACCATCCGCGAGAACACCACGCGGAAAACGCTGGATAATAACAACATTACTGTGCCGGTCGATACAAACGTCATTCACTTGGAAATGAGCTACACGCACTCAACACATACTCATCAGCGTAACCAGAAAGATGAACACACGATTAACGAGCGCTATTACTTTAAGCTCGTATTCTTTCCTGGTGCAGAGAATGAGTTTCTGCGCATTAAGACCATCATCGACCGACTAACATTTTCTGACTAATGACCAATGTGGCGCACCAAAAATGACCTTTGGAGCGCTCACTGAATCATTCAATAAAAAAGCCGGCTTCTGCCGGCTTTTTTATTGAATGCGTAAATGTTCTGATAAAACTCGGATTCCAAGTCTGCCCGGAGGCTCAGCTAACGAAATCTAACTGGCAGCAGGCTTCAAACGAAAACTAGGCAACCCTGTTCGAACGGGATATTGGTTTTTTCGACGATCGTCAAAAAACTCTTTCAATACATCATTCATCACAGGAAAAGCTAACTCATCCCAAGGTATATCCGCCTCATCAAACATACGAACCTCAAGACTTTCAATGCCAGGATCCATGCCTGGCGTCTGAAGCTCAGCAAGATAAAACAAATACACCTGATTGATCATCGGGATATCAAAGAGGCGGTAGAGCGTTCCATCTTTCAATAGCGCACCGGCCTCTTCCTGAGTTTCTCGAATAGCTCCTTCCAGTGTAGTCTCACCGTTCTCCATAAAACCTGCGGGCAACGTCCAGTAGCCATAGCGAGGTTCAATAGCACGTCGACAGAGCAACACCTGATCTTGCCAAACCGGCAAGCTTCCAACGATCACCTTAGGATTCTGATAGTGAATAACACCACAAGAATCGCACACATAGCGCTTGCGATCGTCTAACTCAGGTACCTTATGGGTAACTTGCTGCCCACACTCACTGCAAAACTTCATTCGATCTTATTTCAACTCGCGGTATTTGCCAGCGTAAAATACCAACGGATTGCGCTCAGCAGGATGCGTCGTCATTTCAAGAACACGCCCAAGCAAAATGACATGGTCACCACCGTCAATGCGGGATTCGATATCACATTCAAAGCTGGTCATTACGTCCTTTAATACAGCAACACCTGAAGAACCTTGACGGAATGTTCCCTCAACAAGGTCGTGCTGGCCTTTTTTGGCGTATTGATTAGAAAGCGCTTGCTGGTCTTCGGAAAGAATATTCACCCCATACTGGGTAGCTTTCTCGAACAAAGGGAAGCACTCTGAGTCTTTTTGTATGCTCCACAGAACCAATGGTGGATCTAAAGAAACGGCACCGAAAGAGTTAACCGTCATGCCGATTGGCGCTTCACCCTCAGGGTTAGCAGTAATAACACAGACACCCGTGGCGAAGCGGCCCAGTGCGTTACGAAATTCACGCTGATCTAAGCTCATTATTATTCCTCATGAGTCTTGGCTTTACAGAAAAAGCGCGATTATACCGTGTTTAAATGGAATTGCAGGGGCTCACCAACGGTTTTTTGCATCTTTGTCCGATTTTTTTTGCGCGATCCACTCTTCTTTTCCTGCCAAAACAGCTTTCTTCCAGATGGGTACGTCGTTTTTAAGGAAATCCATAATAAAGTCTACAGCACTGAATGCGGCCGCCCGATGGGCGCTCGAGACCCCCATATATACGATATCATCTCCAACTTTCAGCCGTCCCACTCTGTGAACAACAGCAACACGATGAATTGGCCAACGCTCTTGAGCCTGCAAAATAATATTCTGAATGGCTGCTTCAGCCATCCCCGGATAGTGCTCAAGCTCTATTGCAACAATCAACGATTCTCCTGCGCCATCTGCACGAACAAAGCCGGTGAATTCAGCAACTGCACCAACTCTATCGCCAGCACTGCGAAGCCACGCCAGATATGCCGCATTGTCGAGCGAGTCACTTTGAACCGACAACCAAACATCGCCCATAGGTTCAGTAGCAGCATGAAACTTCATAGTGATTCCTTAAGCCGACAATATAAATACTATTTGAGCTCTGTTTTCTTTTTTCCACAATTACTGCACTGCCATGTAGTAACTAACTTACCTGTGTTCACATCAAATGGAGCGTCTTTCTGCAATACCCACTTATGGTGCCCTTCGCGACACATAACGCGCATTTTGGATGACTTCTTCTCGGCTTTTCGCTTGGCGTTTCTTGCCTCAGCTAAACTAACAACCTTATTCACTATGAGCCCCGCAAACCAAAGCGCTCACGATTTTGCCGCTTCATTTTCTCGGACTTCCTCAACAGCACATAGAGAGCACCAGCACCACCATGATGCGGCTGGGCACTATGGAACGCCATGACTTCAGGCATCTCTTCAAGCCAATGAACTACATGACTCTTCAGAACGGCTTTGCGCTCCGGCTCTGGATCTCGATCACCCTTTCCATGCAGAATCATAATGGCCCGAAGGTCATACCCCATACAGTCAATGATGAAATCAAACGTCGATTTTCGTGATTCTTCAACAGTCATTCGATGAAGGTCTAACCGTGCATCGATCGCGTATCTACCTAGGCGTAACTGACGATACACACCATCCTGAATCCCGGGGCGTTTAAAACTAACAATGTCGTGAGGGCCAACTTGACGAATAGTCTGGCTCGAGAGGTGATTCGGGTCTTCTGACTCAGAGACTGCCGCATTTCTGCGTTCTTCAACACTACTATCGGCGCTTTGTACTTGGCCCACATCGGCGCGGGTCTGAACGATAGGCGTCACATCCCCCATTTCTGCCATGAAAATATCTTCATCTGATGTTTTATCTGATGCCATCGTGCCGCCTCGCTCTAATACTCAACAAGGTAAATACCCAAAAGCTATACCGTATTCACGTAGAATCATATCAATTTAAAGCTGCTTCCTACAGGTTATGGCTTACAAAAGGAGTTCGTCGTACAAATTTCAACCAAAATTACATGAAAGCAACACCAAATAGCGAAAAAATCAGCTCGCCGCGTTTTCGTACAAGCTAAATTTTGCTAATCTTGCGGCGATTTTAACTGAGACACCACCAATGCTTGATTCTTCGTCCCTCTCGCAACTGAAACAGCTAAAAAAAGATATCCATGACTCCACGCCACGCATGTGCGGAGAAGTCAAAGGAACTTCGAAACGATTCGGTTTTGTTATTTCTGAAGATGACGGCCAGCAATATCTGCTGCCGCAAGACCAAATGGAGCGTGTTCTCCCTGGCGACACAATCCAGTTTGTATTGGAAAAAAGTAAAAAAGAGAATACCAAAGACGACGATAAGCCAATCGCCCGCATCGAGAAACACCTCGGCTCATCTTTTACTCAGTTTATCGGCAGCATCAAAGAAAAGAACAATCAGCTGTACGTCATACCTGATCACTCTCAACTAAACCGTTGGATTTTCATTCCACCAAAATCACGCAAAGGCCTGAAAGATGGCGACTTGGTGTCTGCAAAGGTCACTCAACATCCATTTAAGGCAAAAGGCCGCGTACAGGCAGAAGTAGTGGCAATGATCGGCCAACCTGACGACCCTTTTATCGAGCACCGCTACGCAGTCGTCAAGCAANGTATCGACGAAAAAATCTGGGAGCCTTACGAGGTTGAAGCAGTTCGCCAGACCGCAGAACGAACACTTGAAGAAGAAGCCGTTAAAAAGACCGACCTTAGAGAAGAGCTTTTCGTGACCATCGATGGCGCGAACACACAAGATCTTGATGACGCACTGAGCGTTAAAAAAACAGACAATGGCTGGCAACTCATGGTAGCCATCGCCGATGTAGCGACCTTCGTCGAACTAGGATCGCCACTAGATCGCATTGCTGCAAAGCAAGCCTCTACCATCTATCTACCAGGTCAAAAAATCTCGATGCTGCCTGAAGTTTTAGCCTCAGAGATTTGCTCGCTAAAACCCAACAGTGATCGCCTAGCAATGGTCTGCACGCTCTCTATCAATAATGACGGCAAGATCACAGACACAAACTATCAAAACGCGGTCATTCACAGCAAAGGCAAGCTCAGCTACGACAATGTCGCTCTGCATCTCGACGGTGGCGACTCAGCCTACAGCGACGAGATAAATTCACTATTAACAGATCTAAACAATCTTGCAAACACACGCAATCAGTGGCGTAACACCAACGCAGTGATGACCGAAGACTTCTCAGACTTCCGCTTTTCGTTAGATGATAAAGGCAAGATTACAGCCATCGATCGATCCGATCGCAATAGTGCTCAAAAACTTGTTGAAGAGTGCATGCTTGCATGCAACCAGGCAACGGCTGAATTCCTTGCCGACAAGCAAAGCAACGCGCTCTTTTTGAGCCACAAGGGATTCAAACCTGATCAGCTGCCCGGCGTGTGCAAGTTACTCGATGCGCAAGAGATCGCCTACGATAAAGAAAACCTCAACACGCTCGACGAGTATTTGAAAATTCAACGCAATATCGAAGCCGGTAATTTCGAACTCCCACTGCGCGATATTCTTCGCAAAAAATTGACGCGTAGCGAGTGGACAACAGATTGCAACGCGCATTTTGGCTTAGGGTTTCAATGCTACACAACGTTCACTTCGCCGATTCGAAAGTACTCTGACCTTCTGAATCACCGAATGATAAAGTCGATCATAAACAATCAGCCGCCAGCTACTCCCGATGCGGACACACTTGCACATGTAAATACTGCCACCATGGCGGTTCGCGAGGCACAGAAAGACTGCGAACTCTCACTCAAGTGCCAATACCTTCAGGACTTCAAGGGCAAGCCACTTGAGGGCGAGATCTCACTGATTAACCACCGAATGATCAGCGTATACCTCAAGGATTTTGATGTTCACGGTCAAATTGAAGTAAGAAGCCTTGAAGGCAGTTACACCTTCAAACAAGACTCTTTACAGCTTCTTTCAGAAGGTCAAAATTACGCACTCAAGCAACCGATTAGCGTAACCGTTACAAATATTGACCTCGCCAATCGACACATCAAACTCAAAGTTTCAGACTAATCACTCATGGAGCGAAGATTCCAATGGATCAGTGGAATAACACAGACTACCTGAGCCTCTCAACACGGAAGAAAGATGGCTCACATGTGGACACACCCGTGTGGTATGCGCGCGAAGATAACACCTTCTATTGCTTTTCTGCTGGCAACGCCGGAAAAGTAAAGCGCATACGCAACTTTACCGATGTGAAAATCTGCCCCTGCACAGTGACCGGAAAAATTACTGGCGAATGGGAAGGCGCAGAGGCAGAGATACTCACCCGTGATGAAATCCACTTGGCACATCGCGCATTGAAACGCCAATATGGCTGGAAGATGGCCTTGATGGATATACTTTCAACCTTTGGTAACAAAAAAGCCAAGCGCGCGTATCTAAGAATTCGCCCAACACAATAAAATATCGATTTAAGATTTCTCGACTCCACTGGCCACTCCACTTGGCCAGCCACCACATTCTATTAACCACCCCTCTTCTGCAAAACTCGACGCGCATTTAACCCCCTCTAGAACACGCTAGACATCCCAGCTTCGGATACTGCTCAATTACAGTTCGCCATAGCCGCCAGACAATCCCCGAATTAACCAGTACTTGAAATACTCAATCAACACATAAGTTTGAATTGATTCACATTTTCCCTTAATGTGGGCAGTTGAAACAATAATAACAATTGACAATCCAATAGGTACAATGAAGTTCTTACATAGCCTCATACAGTGTTTTGAGCGTGTTGGTGATAGGTTTATTCCCCAAAGTAAACCCTCGCATCCACCGCCAGATATCGAGCAGATATACCGGTACCGATTGGTTGCTGGCATGATACTCGCCACCATCAGTATGCTGGGCGCTTTTACGTTCTACTACATACTCATCAATAGCTTCAGCGAGCCTGGCAGCATCGTAACCCTAACACTTTGCCTAGGCCTTTCGAGTTACTTGGTGCGTCAATTATTCAGCCTCAGAAAAGTTGCAACCTACACCAAAGTTGCACATCGAATGATTGCTAGCATTCTGGCTGCCACGACGGTGGGCATATTCATAACTGGCGGCCCTTTCGGCAGCATTACATCTGTATTTCTTACACTACCTTGCCTGATCGCATTCCTATTAACCAATCGTCGAATTGCACTGAGATTCGCTGCGTTAACATATGCGATATACTGCGCCTACGTGGTCGCCGGCTACCTGAACTACCAGTTTCCTCAAACCATCCCTGCCGACATCAAATATTCAATGGAGGTGGCACTTTGGGTGTACTACACATCGACACTGCTAATTCTTATCATGACCTACGACGGCATGACATCGAGACTCAGCAAGCAGCGCCAAAAAGAACAGGATACGCTCTCTTACATGGCGACCCATGATGACCTGACCGCACTAGCCAATCGAAAGCACTTTGACGACCAAATTAATCAAGCAATACATCGAGCCGATCGAAGTAACTCCCGTGTCGCCCTCCTCCTGATTGACCTTAACGGATTTAAACCCATAAACGACAGCTTTGGCCATGACGCTGGCGATGCACTCCTACAGCATGTAAGCAAGCAAATTCGCGCAACCGTGAGGATTGACGATGTCGCTGCACGGATCGGTGGCGACGAATTCGCCATCATCGTTCAAGGTGATGTTGACCAGGAAAAAATAGATCGCATGCTGGCTCGCCTTAGCGAAAACATTTCACACCCATGCGCGTATGAAGACAAGCAGATATCGGTAACAGGAAGCATCGGCGTCGCCATCTACCCTCAACATGCAAACGATGCACACAGCCTCAGGCGCGCCGCCGATGAAGCCATGTATTCAGCAAAACGAAACAAACAAGACTGGCAGAACTACCACCCAACTACCGACCGAACACATCTTCAGTAGCGAGCCCCTCCCCCCAAAATCAATATATGCAGGCAAAAAATACCGGGCAAGCCCGGTATTCAGCATACGATTTAAGCGTGGTAACTAGAGGCTTAGCTCACGATTACTTGCCTTAAGGAACTCTTTCTTAAGGTCTTCAAAGGTATGCACAGCTGGAAACTGAGGAAACTCAGCAATGACGTTATCCGGCGCGTGAAACAAGATACCCGCCTCTGCCTCAGACAGCATTGTTGTGTCATTATACGAATCACCAGCAGCAATACAGCGATAATTCAGACTATGAAACGCCTTGATTGACTGACGCTTCGGGTCAGCCTGACGCAGTTTATAATCAACAACACGCCCCTCACTGTCCACTTCAAGCTTGTGGCAGAACAAGGTAGGCCAGCCCAACTGCTTCATCAGCGGCACTGAAAACTCATAGAATGTGTCAGAAAGAATGATCACCTGGAAGCGCTCACGCAACCAATCAACGAATTCAATCGCGCCATCCAACGGAGTCAGCTCAGCAATTACCTTTTGGATATCTGGCAAACCGAGATTGTGCTCTTCAAGCAGGCGCAAACGCTGCTTCATTAACACATCATAATCAGGGATATCACGAGTCGTTGCTTTCAGCTCTTCAATGCCTGTGAGCTCAGCAAAAGCAATCCAGATTTCAGNGATTAAAACACCTTCAAGGTCGAGACAAGCCAGTTCCACTTTAAACTCCAAAAAACAATCGATTTAATGAAGGCGGCAGCGTAACGGCTCAAAGCGGAAATTTCAATGAAAAAAGGGGGACAGTTATAAGCTGTCACCCTCTCTCGAATTCGAATAGGAATAATTCGCTTTAAATACGCGGAATATCGATACTTGCAAACAATTCATCTAACTCAATTTTGCTACTGCACTGATATGCCTTTTCAACCACTTCTCGCGTTAAGTGCGGTGCAAATTGTTCGATAAAGTCATACATAAATCCACGTAAGAAGGTGCCGCGGCGAAACCCAATCTTTGTAACACTGGGCTTAAACAAATGACTTGCATCTAGCGCAACAAGGTCGTCATCAGCGACCGCGTCATGTGCCAAATTAGCAACAATACCAACACCAAGCCCAAGTCGGACATAGGTTTTGATAACGTCCGCATCAGCTGCTGTGAACACAACCTTGGGAGCAAGGCCACTATTCATAAACGCTTCATCTAATTTTGAGCGCCCCGTAAAGCCAAAAACATAAGTAACAATCGGGTATTTGGCAACATCTTCGAGTGATAGCTCTGACACTTGAGTCAACGGATGACCTTTAGGAACAACAATCGAGCGGTTCCATTCATAACAAGGCATCATCACAAGGTCACTAAACAACTCCAGCGCCTCAGTCGCAATCGCAAAGTCGACCGTTCCGTCAGCCGCAAGCTCAGAAATTTGCATTGGCGTACCCTGATGCATATGTAGCGAGACATCCGGGTATTGAGAGATAAAACGACTAATTACATCAGGCAGCGCATACCGAGCCTGTGTATGTGTTGTCGCAATGGACAAACTACCTTTCTTCTCATTGCTGAACTCTTGGGCAACCTGCTTAATGCTTTCTACTTTTCGCAGGATTTCACCCGCAGTTTGCAGAATAGCTTCACCAGCAGGTGTTACGCGCGTGAGATGCTTACCGCTGCGGGCAAAAATCTCCACACCGAGCTCATCTTCGAGTAAACGTATTTGCTTGCTGATGCCCGGCTGGGAGGTATACAGGCTTTGAGCCGTCGCCGAGACATTGAGGTCATGATGCGCTACTTCCCAGATATAGCGAAGCTGTTGTAATTTCATTGCCGTCCTCCGATGGACGATTTTTTACCGGATGTTATTATAATATATCGGAATAAGCGTATGTCTTTAAAATATTTATTAAATATAACGCTTGTGGTGTACAGTTTCGCGATACAGCATATACCGAAATAACAATATTACAAAATTTTTTATTACTTAATGAACATAGAACTAATCAACCTCTTGACCTATATCGCTTGCGGTGGCGGCGTCGGCCTGTTAATCGGGCTAACTGGCGTCGGTGGCGGCTCATTAATGACGCCACTGCTCATCCTGCTGAACATACCCTACCAGATTGCTATAGGGACGGACTTGCTATACGCAGCCATCACTAAGTCTGGCGGCGTTTTTATGCATCATAAACGCGGCAACATCCACTGGCGCATCGTTTTAACGATGCTCGCAGGCTCGATCCCTGCCTCATTAATAACCGCAATCGTTATTAAGCAGTTTTTTGAAGGCGCGCATGACTACAAGCTAGTTCTGACAACAACATTGGGGGGCATGCTTATATTTACCTCCTTAGTGCTACTGTTTAAAAAGCAAATTCAGGCATACGCAAGCAGACACAAATCTGACAAGCAGAGCGGCCTCGCTCAACGACACGCTGATATAGGAACATTCATTTCAGGCGTTATTCTCGGCGTTCTAGTCACGCTCTCCTCTGTGGGCGCTGGCGCGTTCGGCACAGCGATTCTTATGGTCCTTTATACACGACTCCCAGCCTTGCATATTGTTGGCACCGACCTCGCTCACGCGGTTCCACTAACATTTGTAGCCGGAATGAGCCATTTTCTGTTTCTCGGGAATGTTGATTTCACATTGTTAATCGGCCTGTTAATCGGCTCATTGCCTGCGGTATATGTTGGCACTCGCTTGGGGGCACACCTACCTGAGAAGTTCATGTACACTTTACTATCGTTGATTTTGCTCGGACTTGGCGTTAGATTCACGTTCTTCTAATCTGACTTCAAATACTGCAGATACCGTTCATGCAAACACTTTCATGGGCTGATATTGATTTATCAGCCATTGCTTATAATTTTGACATCATCAAGCAATCCAGCCCTAACCAAAAGACCATCGCGGTCATAAAGGCAAACGGTTACGGGCACGGAGCTCTTGAAATTGCCAAAACGATAAAAGCCGATGCATTCGGTGTCGCGCGAATACATGAAGCCAAGCTTCTACGCGACAAGGGCATCCAAACGCCAATTATTGTTATGAGCGAGCTTCTAGCAGAAGACCAATTGACTGAGTGTGAACAGTTAAGGTTAGAGCCGGTCATCCATTCAGCATTTGCACTCAATAACCTCAAACACTTTCGCCCAAGAACCAACCGACCATTTCGGTGCTGGCTAAAAGTCGACAGCGGAATGCATCGCCTCGGGCTCAACAGCGAACAACTTGATACTGCCAAATGCGTTTTTGAGGCCCACCCAAATCTGCACCTCGTGGGCTTAATAACACATTTAGCCAGTGCAGAAAAAATTGGCGACCCAAAGAACACAATGCAAGCTAACGCATTCAAACAGCTTGCAGCAAAATTCGAAGGCGTGGACATCAGCATCGCCAATTCAGCGGCAACATTATTCCACCCTGACCTTCGCGGTGAATGGCTGCGGCTCGGCATAAGCTTATACGGTATCAATCCCGCACATCAAAGCAATACTGTTACCGAAAATTTGAAACCTGCCATGACAGTGCGGTCACGCATAATTGATATTAAGGACATTCCACAGGGAGACCGTGTCGGCTACAACGGTATTTGGCAAGCAACTCGATCTTCAAGAATTGCCATTATCGGCATTGGCTATGCAGATGGGTACCCGCGCCATGCCAAAAACGGAACCCCAGTACTCATTAATGGTGAGCGCTTTCCGCTATCAGGTCGTGTATCGATGGATATGATCAGTGTCGATATTACGGATGCCTCTAAGCCATTGAAGGTTGGAGATGTCGCTACGCTTTGGGGAGAGGGCCTCGATGCAGAGGAAGTTGCCCAGAGCTGCGGTACAATCGCTTACGAACTATTTACCAGTGCAGGCCAGCGAGTCACGAAAATTTACAGATAGGTTGCTGATCTAACTTGCAACCTATTCCGGGCATCTGACCCAAGCCTCCCTCCCCCGTGTAACGTACGCGACACCGGAGAGGGGTGCTCCTAAATATATCTGTCAATCAAGTCCGCATGGGCGCTGGCAGTGTTTTCATTACTAGAGAAAACTCTCCATCAACATCATCCAATCCAAGCTGATCCCTTGGGATTCTAACGAAGTGACCAGNCCCTTTTGCCACCTCGCAAGCCACACCTTGCTTATCGAGAAGTGCTTCCAGCACAAACGTCGTATTGCCAGTTGGCGTCATAAGCTCAAGCTCATCACCAATCTCAAATCGATTTTTCACATTGATTTCAAGGTAAGGTGAATCTTGATCAAAATTAATAATTTCGCCAACAAATTGCTGCTGCCTAGAGACTGAATGCCCAGTATCGTAACTTTGCATAGCTTGCGGTTTGTGGCGCCGATAAAAACCTTCGGTATAACCACGATTCGCAAGGCTATCAAGCTCATATAGCAATGACGGATCGAAATCTTGCCCAGACATTGCAAGGTCTATCGCCCTTTTATAAACCTGAGCCGTTCTAGCAACGTAGAAGAATGATTTAGTACGCCCCTCTATTTTCAAAGAATGGACGCCAATTCTCGTTAGCTTATCGACATGCTCAACTGCACGTAGATCCTTTGAGTTCATGATATAAGTTCCATGTTCATCTTCAAATGCAGGCATGAATTCTCCGGGTCGGTTGGCCTCCTGCAAAAGCACAATATCCTCAACTGGCGCGGGCTCCTGATTCTGCTCGCTAACGCCACTCGCACATGCGTCGATGGCAGGATCAACCGCAACAACATCCCCTTCCGGAGTTTCGACGGCATCATGGGCTTGATATTTCCAGCGGCAGGCATTTGTGCAAGTTCCCTGATTCGGGTCACGTCGATTCATGTAACCGGAAAGCAAGCAACGCCCTGAATAGGCAATACATAGTGCGCCATGCACAAAAACTTCGAGCTCCATGTCTGGGCAATATTGGCGAATTTCTTCGATCTCCTCAATGGATAGCTCTCGCGAGAGTATTACCCGCTCAAGCCCCATGCGCTGCCAAAACTCAACGGTTTTGTAGTTAACAGCATTCGCCTGCACAGATAGGTGAATCGGCATATCTGGCCACTCGTCACGGATCATCATTATCAAGCCGGGGTCCGACATAATTAACGCATCCGGTTTAAGATCAATTACCGGTTTCATGTCTTTCAAATAGGTTTTGAGCTTCGTATTGTGCGGAGCAATATTCGAAACAACATACAGCTTTTTCCCAAGGGAATGCGCGTAATCGATAGCCTCGCCAAGTGCTTCAATCTTGCTGAATTCATTATTTCGTACACGCAAGCTATAGCGTGGTTGACCTGCATAAACTGCATCTGCGCCATAGGCAAAGGCATAGCGCACATGCTGCATTGAACCTGCAGGTGCCAGAAGCTCTGGTCTTTTCATGGATGTATTACTCATGGATGGAAACTTAACGATAGGAAATGCCGCGACATTGTACACATATACAGCCGACGGGAAAACGCAGATCTGGCAGTTTAAAACAAGTGGTTGTAGTTTTCGCTGAACGCGAAATTACCGTAGATTCCGCCTGTGTGCACAAAAACCAGGTCATCAACGTGACGGAAACGCCCACACCGAATTTGATCGAGCATCGCATACCACGCTTTTCCGGTATAGACCGGATCAAGAATCACACCTTCTTGCGATGCTAACAGCTGTATTCCTGAAAAAATATCATCGGTCGCTTTCGCATAACCAGGCCCTACATAACCGTCAATGACCTGAATATCCAACGCACTGATATCTAAATCAATGTTACAAGCATCTGCGTATTCCGCATGCCAATCATTCAAGTCTTGGGTTACTTTTCGAACAAACCACGCGGCATCATCACAAACATTCACACCATAGATGGGAATATTGAGATCATGTATTTTTGAACCCGCAGTCAGACCCGCCTGCGTTCCACCAGAACCCGTCGCTAAAACGATCGCTCCCGGCTCGATGTTCAACGAAGAAAAATCCGACTTCAATTCTCTGGCGCATTCGACATACCCCCACACTCCATGACCATCACTTGCACCCGTGGGAATAATCCAGGCTTTACCGCCAGCCTCAGCGACATTTTTTGCCTGCGATTCAAGAATTTGATCTAAATCAGCAACATACTCAGCCAGCGGAACAAACACCACGTTTGCGCCAACCATTTTGTCTAATAAGGTATTCGCTTGGTATTGCTCTGGCTGGTTGCCACGTAAGACCAATATGCACCGCACCCCCAACCTCGCACACAATAGTGCTGTAGCCCTACAGTGATTGGATTGGATGCCACCACAGGTGATAACGGTATCACAATTGTTATCGAGTGCACGTGCTAGTGTATATTCAAGTTTACGGATTTTGTTGCCGGATTCGGCACATCCAGTGAGGTCGTCTCGTTTGATCCAGATGTTCGGAACCTGATCGCTATCGCACTCATCTCGCAAAGCGTTAGTAACACGCGTCAGAGGCTGTAAAGGTGTTTCCAACCTGGCCAGCGTGAGTTTACTGGGATACTGTAAGTTCGACACACTCATATCCTCCGAACCCAACTAAAAGAGCGACCGAATGCCGCCCTTATCAGATCAATCAGATCGACTTAATGGTGCCTTTTGGCAACACAGCCAGAATTGCTGCTTTCTGAAATTTCAATTCAACGTTGTCAGCAACTTTCAATACAACATAGCTATCTTCGATCTTACGTACTTTGCCCAAAATTCCGGCGTTTGTAGACACCTCATCACCAACGGTCAGTGCATCCAGCATCGACACCTGATCTTTCTGGCGCTTACGCTGCGGGCGAATAATCAAAAAATAGAAAACAACAAAAAGAACAACAATCATACCGATCTGGATTAGCTCGCCACCTTGCTGAGGAGCCGCCGCGGCCTGAGCATTTGCAGCAGGAATGATGAAATCTAACATGTAGGGTTACCTTTTTGGTTAAGCGTCAAAAACAAAGCCGATTATACGCAAAGAATCATCAGTTCGACAGTTAGAATAGCAATTCGCTCCCATGGTTTGCTTTACTGTGCTGTTCAGCAGCTCTAGAATCAACGCGCAATATGAATGAGAGCCGACGTGAAGAAGCACATCCTGATATTTGACTCCGGACTAGGAGGCACAACAGTACTGGAGGAAATTGCGCGACGAATTCCATCGTCTACATACAGTTACGTAATGGATAATGGCGCATTTCCTTATGGTGACAAGCCCAACAGCTATCTCGAATCCCGCGCTATACGGCTTTTTTCGCGTCTTATTCCCATCAGTCAACCCGACCTCGTTGTTATTGCGTGTAACACCGCATCAACATTGTTTCTCGACACCCTCCGCCAACAGTTCGATATTCCTTTTGTTGGCGTTGTACCTGCAATAAAGCCTGCTGCGCAAATAACCCAATCAGGCGTTATCGGCTTGCTCGCAACAAAAGCTACGATCAGCCGAACGTATATAGAAAATTTGCATCGCCAGCATGCTCCCGACTGCACACTTGCGAAACTCGACGGGCAGGCACTGGTAACCCTTGCCGAGCAAAAAATGATCTATGGAGAGTCACTCCAATCCTCAATTGACGATGTCGTAAAAGAAATAGCGAGCAAGAGCAATCTACTTTCGATAGATACCATTGTTCTTGGCTGCACACATTTCCCGGCTATTCGAGAAGAATTAATCAACGGCTGGCCTAGAACATGTCAATGGCTTGATTCTGGCGCAGCGATTGCTCGGCGCGTAGAAACACTACTGCCTCAATGCGCAGAAACAACTCACCACGCCGAAATACTGTTTACGACAGCTCCCCTTATCGAATGGCACCAACTACTCCCGCTGTTAAGGCGCTACGGGATATCGCACCATCAAACCATTGCAATTGATTAATAGATCAAAGACTATAAGTATTGTCGGCTATGAACCGGGCTGGCAAAGCGCAACCAGCCAATGGAACTGCTTACTGTTTTTGTTTGGGCCCGCCCAAGCGCGCAATGGTTTTCATCGATGAATCCAGCAAATAATGAATAGAATACCCAAATCAACGTACAACCATTCTCTGGCCCAGAACGACATGTCCAGCTCAGATATTTCCATTCTCGTCGTCGACGATGCACGATTTAGCACCACTGTTATTACCAAGTGCCTGCAAGGCGGGAGTTTTACAAATATCCGTCACGCTTCCAGTGCGAAGGTCGCCATCGACTTCATCCAAAAACATCCGGTTTCGATTGTCATTGCAGACTGGTTGATGCCTGAAGTAGACGGAATCGAAATGACGCGCATCATTCGGCAGATTGACGAATCTAAAAATCATTATACCTATGTCATTATGCTGACTGCCAAAGACGGCGCTGAAGCACTGCAACACGCCTTCAACGAAGGGGTTGATGATTTCGTCAACAAGAGTGTTATGCAAACTCAACTTTTGCCACGAGTATTCGCCGCGGAACGACTAGTAAATAATCAAAATCGATTATTGCGCGACAACCAGAGATTGATTAAGGCTAACCGCCTGCTTGAGACCCAACAATCTGAGTTGCGAGCTCTATGTACACTCGATTCGCTTACCGGATTGGGGAATGCCGAGTTTGCAGTTAACAAGCTTACCGACAATCTTAAACACTGCGAATCACGTGGGGGCGCAAGTTGCTACCTGCTAATTGGGCTCAATGATACACAGCAATTGGAAACCACCCTCCCAGATCGAATTCTCAATGAACTCATCGAAGGTATCAGCCGTCGAATTAAAGGGTTGGTTCGACCGCTCGATGAGGTTTGCCGAATATCCAAATATCAATTTGCAGTCATTACCCACCAGCCAGATATACAACTTTGCGAAGGTAAGAGCTTCAAGCGTGTTAAAGACGCAATCAATCATCGCGCTTTTAAATCTTCAATGGGTTTTCATGCGCTGAGTGTCGACATGAGTATCGCATCTGCATCACTTGATCACGGCTTGCCCGGCGCCAAAACGCTGATTAAAATGGCCGATTCTCTGTTAGAAAAAGCCAACAAAACACAACGAATTGAATCTGCGGTTTACGCAGTAGACGACATCCGAACGACGTAGCTAACACTTTATTTGCGACACGATAGTCCAGATAAACCTAAATCGTAACGCCTGACAACTTTACTCAATATGGTTTCAGTGCGTTTTTTCAGGCATAATTCGCCAAAAATTTTTAACCATTGTGGCTGTTACCATGAGTGAAATCAGAACAAAGATTGATGAAAGCGCAAAGCAACTAACTGGCGAAGGATCTCCTTGGGAGACGACACGCGATTCCATCGATGGCATTGAATACACCCTTTACAAGAATGCCCCCCAAAGCCTCAAGGAACTGATCGACGCCGGACGTGCTCATGGCGATAACGAATTCCTAATCTATGAAGGCGAGCGACTAACATTCAATCAATTCTTCGCAAAAGTTGATGCTCTTTCCTATCAACTGGTCAATGAATTCGGTCTAAAAACTGGCGACCATGTCGCCATTGCTATGCGCAACTACCCAGAATGGATGATTTCTTTTGCTGCAGTCGCACTCGCAGGCGGTATCGTCGTGCCAATCAATAGCTGGGGCCAACGCGCCGAGCTTGAATACGCCTTGACGGATTCTGATTCAAAAATCGCATTCTTTGATCAACAACGTTTTGATTTCATTGCTGACGACCTAGAATCTTTGGGTGTAACCGCAATCGTCGCACGACCTAGCAAAGACAACGCAAACGCACAAAACATTGAGAGCGTGATCAGTGCCGCTGGCGACAACACTCTTGCTGAGCACAAAACACTTGCTGGCGAAGACAGTGCAATGATCATGTACACATCAGGCACGACAGGCAACCCGAAAGGCGCGCTATCAAGCCACCGCAATGTCGGACAAGCCATTTTCAACTTCGAAATGATGGCTATTTGCGCCGCCATGAGCGACCCAGAGCCAATCGGCAAAATGCTTGAGCGCGGGCATCCGCCAAAAGTCTTACTATCAGTTCCCCTTTTCCATGTTAGCGGCTGCCACAGCGTATTCCTACTGTCACTTCGCGCAGGCCGCCCGATCGTTATCATGCATAAATGGGACAAAATTCAGGCCCTCGAATACATCGAAAACGAGCGTGTAACCATGATCAGCGCGGTTCCGACTATGCTGATGGACATGCTTGATGCTGACGAGTGGGATAACTACGACACATCCAGCATGTTCGGCTTCGGTGCTGGCGGCTCAGCTCAGCCTCCTCGCTTGTCGTCCAAAATTTACGAAAAACTTCCCGACAGCTTCCCAGGCACTGGCTACGGCATGACAGAAAGTAATGCTACTGGCTTTGCAGCCACAGGCGCAGCGTATAAGTATCAGCCTAAGAGTACCGGCGTTGTAACGCCTATAGTTGATATCAAGATCATCGATGACAACGGCAACGAAGTCGCTCAAGGTGAAGCTGGCCAGATTCTCATCAAGTCACCGACTAACGTAAAAGGCTACTGGAAAAAGCCAGATGCAACAGCAGAAACCTTGATCGAAGGCTGGCTCTACACCGGCGACGTCGGCTACATGAATGATGAAGGCTTCCTATTTATCACCGACCGCATCAAAGATATGGTCATTCGTGGCGGCGAGAATATTTATTCTGCTGAAGTTGAATCAGCAATCTTGACCCACGAAGGCATCGCTGAAGCGGCAGTATTTGGCGTTCCTGACGAACATTTAGGCGAAGAATTGGCTGCTGCTGTCGTTCTGCGTGATGAATCACTCAATGTTGACGCGATTCAAACACACGTTGCCAGCCAATTGGCCAAGTTCAAAGTACCTACCAAGGTATTTATTCAAAGTGAAGAGCTACCTAAAAATGCAACGCGTAAGATCCTGAAGAAGCCTCTGAAAGAAAAATACGCGAACAGCTAATTTCACGCCCAAGATACCCAAGGGGCATTTTAATGCCCCTTTTTTGTTTCTAACTTTCCCCTTTAACCTCGAAGAATTTGGCCACCCAGCATGAAGAACGATACCCCCCAAGATTGGCAAATCCTGATGCAGGAATACGACGAAAGAGTTAGCCTCGCAAGAGCCATGGGTGGCGAAGAAAAACTCAAAAAACGCGAAGCAGGAGGTCAGAAAAACGCCAGAGAACTGATCTCTCTACTCTGTGACTCATTCGATGAAATCGGAACACTTGTAGGCAGCCAAAGCTATCACGGCGAAAAGACGGCGCCAGCGGATGCACTTGTTGGCGGCATTGGCCAAGTAAACGGGAAGTCCGTCGTCATCGCAGTTGAAGATTTTACGGTGCAAGGCGGCTCGATTGGCCATGGCACCAATGCTAAACGCGTCCGCTTAGCCCAAATCGCGCTCGACCATCAATTGCCTTTTATTATGTTGCTTGACGGTGCTGGCGCGCGAATGACAAACGGACTCAGCCGCCATCCTTATGGCCCAAACGACCTACAAGTCATCGCTCAACTCAAAGGCAAGGTACCTACCATTGCTCTGGTTGTCGGTTCTTCCGCCGGGCACGGGGCAGTTGGCGGATTGCTGATGGACCTAGTCATAATGCTCGACGGATCAAGCATGTTTTCCGCCGGCCCACCACTGGTTGCTGCTGCACTCGGCGAGATCGTCAGCAAAGATGAGCTAGGCGGCGCACACATGCACACAACAGTTAGCGGCGTTGCACATAATTTGGCAGCGGATGCCGCAGATGCCACCCGCTTAATCAAAGAGTATCTTGGGTACTTTACCGAACCGAGCATACCGCCATCCGAATCACCAGATACAAACCTGATGTCATTGATTCCAGCGAATTTGCAAACGCCCTACGATATGCGCCCAGTCATCCAACATTTAGCCGATGATGGCGATTTTCTTGAAATCCAGCCCGATTTCGGCAAAGCCATTATCACCGGTCTAGCCCGATTAAACGGTCAATCAATTGGTATTGTTGCCAATCAGCCTATCGTTCTCGCCGGTTCGATCAACGCGGATGCAGCAGAAAAAGCCGCAGATTTTATTCGGTCCCTGGATGCACTAAACCTACCCATTTTGTTTATCGCTGACACACCAGGGATTATGTCTGGATCTGCCGCCGAGCGTGCGGGCACACTTCGATCTGCAGCACGCATGTATCACGCACAAGCATTAATGACGTCTCCTAAGCTACATGTCACATTGCGCAAGGCATTTGGTTTTGGGAGCTGTGTCATGGCGATGAACCCATTTGACAAACAAACAGCAGCCTACGGACTCCCTGGCGTCAGCTTGGGCGGAATCCCAGTAGCTGGCGGTGCGGAAGCCGCAAATCTGGATGAGGAAACAGCACAGAAACTCGCAGAAGCACAGAATAGCGGTGCCTGGGCTGCAGGTGATGCGCTTGCTTATGATGAAATTATTGATCCGAGAGACTTACGAGACAGGCTCGCCAAAGCAATGCTGATCATAAAGAGATAGGGGATGTAGAAATACAGGTCAGTTTAAACCGCACAGGCACTCAAAATGTGCCTTTGCAGATGAAGCATTCAGAATATGTTGAGACAACTGATGAATCAAAGGCGCAATGCCAGAACAACATGCCCGGCATTGCAAAATGTTAGAATGAGGGATAACTACATTGTGTGTGTCGGCCGCTCCGACTCTAAAGAGCCTGCTAGATAGGTTTCGATTTTGTTTTTCGCCAAGTCATCATCACCATTAAACTGCACACCAATACCAGCGGCGCGGTTACCCTGAGCACCCTGTGGCGTAATCCACACCACCTTACCGGCGACTGGAATTTTTTCAGGCTCATCCATCAGCGTAAGAAGCATAAATACCTCATCACCCATCTGGTAAGACTTGGTCGTCGGCACAAACAATCCACCATTTTTTATAAAGGTCATATAAGCCGCATACAACACAGCCTTATCTTTGATTGTTAGTGAAATAATCCCGTTACGCGCACCTTGCATGACGACCCTTTTCTCTTTTTGTTATTTATGCTCCTGAGTTTAACACAGGTCTTCCGACCGTTGGTATGCACTAAAACAGGGAATCATCATCACGTACGCCGTTTTTTGTCTAAAGTAAAGAAACACTTATTCCCTTCAACGGATGGACAGGAAAATGCGAATTCTCCCCCTCTTGATCGGCTGCCAAATGGCAATCGTCGTATCTACAGCGAATGCACACCCAGGCGGACATGAACACACATCAACGCCGCACGCGCCGGATAACGTTGAAATCGGAAAGCCTCTGCCGGAACTCGACATCCTGCAGGCTGGTCAACTCCACTACGACAAGAAAAATGATAAGATAACTTATTCATCGTGGAACAGCAGCACCCTCAAGGGCAAACCATATATCGTACAGTATTTACCTGCTCGATCGAATACAGGACAAATGAATGTACCCCTTAATGACGCCCTACTCGCCATAGACAAACAAAACCGCTGCCGAATCGTCAGCGTCGTTGACGTTAATGATCATGATTGGGGTACAGGCATCTTTATAAAAGGTGCGATGGAAAGTAATTTCAAACGCACACCGCTCTGTGTAGTCGTCGCAGACAATAATGGAGTCGGCAAAAAAGTTTGGAGCTATAAGGATCTCGAAAACGTTACGATGATCATCGACAAGGACGGCATCGTAAAATATGAATACGTTGGCAAGCTAAACAAACTTCAAATCAAAAACATTATAAAATTGCTCGATTCACTGCCCGGATGGAAGTAACCAGCACCACCCCTAAATCAGCCGTGCAGGTGTGCGTCCAGCTCATCAATCACCTGCACCCATTCTGCATCTTCCTGCCAAGCATCACGAATAAACGCACGCTGCGCATCACTCCAAAAAGGCGCATTCGCTAGGTGCTCCGTCTTCATTAACCGATGAGATTCGATAAATCGTGCAATGTCCGCTTCAGAATGCGGCAAGCCGAGTTGCATAAACAAGGCTTCAACGGTAATTGGCGCCATGTACATGTTAGTTATCCTCTATAAAAATAGGAAACGCGCTTCCAACCCTGAAAAACGAATAAGCTATGGGCTATCAAGTCGAGAATGAGTTCTATAAAATTAGACCGGTTTTAGCAAAATAGTTGCTGGCTCAGCCACTATCGACGAATGATGCCGGCAACAAATAATTATAAGGGAGCGTCTTCATGCGAAATTTTTTCGTCATCGTCTTTTTTCTTGTGTGCAGCTGTCACACTAATGCACAGTGGGTTCGCGTACCTGAGGATAGGTCGGGGCAATTCGATGTTTCATTGATATGGAAATTCCAGGGCGGCCGAAATCTATCAGGCCGGGGCGGATCAAAACTGGATTTTTCTGACAACAATAACGTCGGCTTTGTGTTTGGTTACAACTTTACCAATCTGCTTAACCTCCAATGGGAAATCAGTTTTCTTAACCCAAAATATCGTGCAACACGGGCTAGAACTGACGGGACAACCGAAACGGTAAGCAATCGAGCAAATTTCAACACTAGCCAATTCAACTTTACCTGGCACTGGCTTGAGGGTGACGTAACCCCCTTCATGATGGCAGGCCTCGGCTGGTCGCTTGTAGACAGTAACATCGCTAAAGAAGGAAGCAACGTTTGTTACTGGGATCCTTGGTACGGGTACGTCTGCTATGCCCGCACGTACAAAGAAAACGACTTCAGCTACAACGCCGGAATCGGCCTTCGCTGGGACATCAGCGATCGCTTCTTCACACGCGGTAGCTATGGCGTTCAGTGGGTAGATTTTGGCAACGGTATCGGCACTACAGACTTCCAGACAGGAAGATTGGAAATTGGCGTCAAGTTCTAACCGACATAAGCCAGATTTAGAGACATAAAAAAACCAGCATTAAGCTGGTTTTTTTATGTCTCGTCGATTGCTTTGCTCTGCCTGAATTTACCTGCGAGCAAAGGCTCACGCATGACACGTCAAGCCGAGAATGCAATCAAGCTTCGATGGTTGCCTTGTTTACCGCATTGAGCACTTCACGCGCAGCCAGCGGAATTTTCGTACCAGGACCGAAAATCGCTGCAACTCCGCTCTCATACAGGAAGTCGTAATCCTGCTTCGGAATAACACCACCAGCAACAACGATAATGTCATCAGCACCCAGCTTGTGTAACTCAGCAATGAGCTCCGGAACCAGTGTTTTATGACCTGCAGCCTGCGAAGAACAACCCACAACGTGAACATCGTTTTCAACCGCCTGCTTAGCAACTTCGGCTGGCGTGGAGAACATAGGAGACAGATCAATATCAAAGCCAACATCAGCAAATGCCGTCGCAATAACCTTAGCACCACGATCGTGCCCATCCTGACCCATTTTCGCCACTAGCATACGCGGGCGACGACCATGATCTTCAACGAACTTTTCAATATCTGACTGAATCTCCTGCCACTCGCCGTCATCTTTATAGGCTGAACCGTAAACACCTGAAATCGTTTGAGCCTGCGCATTAAAGCGCCCGAACTCACGCTCCATTGCATATGATATCTCACCAACGGTTGCACGAACGCGCGTTGCCTTGATAGCAAGATCCAGCAAGTTACCCTCACCCGTGCATGAGCATTGATAAATGGCCTCAAGCGCATCTTCAACAGCTGACTCATCACGTGATCCACGAATGTTGTTCAGGCGTTCAATCTGAGATTCACGAACTGCTTCGTTATCAATCTCAAGGATTTCAACGTCGTCTTCTTCTTCCAGCTGATACTTGTTGACACCAACGATCACATCTTCGCCGCGGTCAATGCGGGCCTGTTTCTTCGCCGCAGATTCTTCAATTTTCATTTTTGGCACGCCGGTCTCAATGGCTTTTGCCATACCGCCTGCCTGATCGATCTCTTCGATCAATCCCCATGCCTTATCGACCATATCCTGAGTCAGCTTCTCCATCATGTAGGAGCCAGCCCATGGATCAACGACCTTAGTGATCCCTGTTTCTTCCTGAATGATCAACTGGGTGTTACGAGCAATACGCGAAGAAAATTCCGTCGGCAACGCAATCGCTTCATCTAATGCATTCGTATGCAATGACTGTGTGCCACCAAATACGGAAGCCATCGCCTCAATTGTCGTACGAACGACGTTGTTATAAGGGTCTTGCTCAGTCAGAGACCAGCCCGACGTTTGCGAGTGAGTACGTAACATCAGTGATTTTTCGTTCTGAGGATCGAATTCAGAAACAATACGCGCCCACAACAAACGTGCAGCGCGCATTTTGGCAATTTCCATGTAGAAATTCATGGAAATACCCCAGAAGAAGCTCAAGCGAGGCGCAAACTGATCGATATTCAANCCCGAAGCCAATGCCGTTTTAATGTATTCCTTACCATCAGCAAGCGTGTAAGCAAGTTCAAGCGCGGCATCCGCACCGGCTTCCTGAATGTGGTAACCAGAAATCGAAATCGTATTGAATTTCGGCAAATTACCTGACGCATAAGCAATAATGTCACCGATAACTTTCATCGATGGCGATGGTGGGTAGATGTATGTGTTACGCACCATAAATTCTTTCAGAATGTCATTCTGAATCGTACCTGCCAGCTTATCTTGCGTTACGCCCTGCTCTTCCGCAGCAACGATGTATCCCGCAAGAACCGGAAGTACCGCTCCGTTCATTGTCATCGAAACCGAGACTTTATCCAACGGGATACCGTCAAACAGTATTTTCATGTCTTCAACTGAGTCGATCGCAACACCAGCTTTACCAACGTCGCCCGAAACGCGAGGATGATCTGAGTCATAACCACGGTGAGTAGCAAGGTCAAATGCAACCGATACACCCTGACCACCAGCCGCAAGCGCTTTACGATAGAAAGCATTCGATGCTTCAGCTGTTGAGAAACCGGCATACTGGCGAATTGTCCAAGGACGACCAGCATACATGGTTGTTTGAGGGCCACGAATAAACGGCTCCATGCCCGGTAGCGTATTGGTGTACTCAAGCCCTTCAAGATCTTCTGCAGTATAAAGCGGCTTAATGTCGATACCTTCAGGCGTATGCCAAACAAGATCATCAACCGTCTTATTCATGCGCGAAAGTTGCTTGTTCGCCTTGGCCTGCCACTCTTCCAGTGTGCTGGTCTTAGGTTTATATTCGCTCATAATATCCTCTTTAATTACAGCTTAGTGGTGGCCATCTTCAGACGGTTGATTCAGTTCGATAAGAACACCGTCACAAGACTTCGGATGAATGAAGATCACACGGCAGTTATGCGCGCCAATGGATGGCTCTTCCGACAAAAATTGATATCCCTTCTCTTTCAACCGCACGACGTCTGCATCCAGATCGTCACTGCGGAAACACAGGTGATGCATGCCACCACCTTTTTTTTCAAGATACTTAGCAATCGGACCTTCACCATTGAGCGGATGCACCAGCTCGATACTGGTTTCAGGCAAAGGGAAAAACGCGGTAGACGTTTTAGCTGATTCGACATCTTCAGTACCTGAATACTCCAGGCCGAAATCTTCTAGGAAACGCTTGATGGCTTTATCCAAATCAGGAACAGCAATCGCGATATGATCAAGGGCTACGATCATAGGGCTCTCTCTTTTTTATTGAAAAGGCAAAATAGAAACGCGCAGTATTCTATCACAAAGCAGCATAAGGACGTAAGCATCGAAATAGATAGAACAGAATTAGACAACTCACTCCAGGTATCAAGCATAACCCATTGATTTACATGCCCTTATAGATATTTTTCGACAAATCACATTAAGTGGCATTTCACTACAATCAACACTCAACACCTGCAATGGTCAGAAATGCATCAACGATAGTTTCGATTTCGTCATCGGTGATTTCTTTATGCGCGACCAAGAGTCGATAGTAAAAAAGCCCAAACATCTGATCGAAAACCAGATCCTTATCAACAAAGTCCTGAACCTCACCATTCGCAATCGCCTTCTCAAGATCGGCGTCGCCAAATGCTTGTACCGGGCGGAGAAACCGTGAATAAAACAACGCTCTCAAACTGGCATTATGTTGCGCCTCGGCAATAACCGATACAATCACGTCGGCGTAATCACTCATTAACATGCCTCGAAGCCCGTGCAGGTTCTCGATCAACAACTGGCGATACGGCTTCTTTTTATCGGCAACCACCTGCTTTTCCACTGTCCGCATTAAAATCGCAACAGCGAGAGTCGCTTTACTTGGCCAGCGACGATATAGCGTTGCCTTGCTGACGCCCGCCTCACCGGCGATCGCTTCCATACTGACATCCTGATACGGCATTCTAAAAAAAATCGTATCTGCTGCAGAAAGAATGGATTCATCTGCAGCCTGAGATCTTGGACGACCTACGTTTTTCGTCATCAATTATTCGCCAATGGTTATTTTTATTCAGTTAAAAGTATTTATACTCTGACAAACGAACAACAACAAAATCCAATCGCATGCTAGACCTACCTGCGGTGCAACTTGCACTCATCACCTTTCTAGGCCTACTCAGTCAGTGGACAGCCTGGCGAATAAAAGTCCCAGCCATCTTATTTTTGCTGTTGACGGGTATCGTATTTGGCCCGTGGCTCAACATCATCAAGCCCGGCCAGCTACTTGGAGATCTACTCTTCCCCGCCGTATCAATTTGCATCGCCCTCATATTATTTGAGGGGAGCCTAACGCTGAAATTCAAAGAAATATCGGATCAAAGCGCGGTTGTACGCCGAATGACCAGCCTAGGCATGGTGATCACCTGGCTCCTCATTGCGCTTGCAACACATTACTGGATGGACACTAGCTGGTCTATTGCGTTTCTATTCGGCGCCATTGTCGTCGTCAGCGGGCCAACGGTTATTATGCCACTTTTGATGACGGTACGCCCCAACAAAAAAGTATCCAGCATACTGCGCTGGGAAGGCATCCTCATTGACCCAATTGGCGCATTGCTCGCTGTCGTTGTATATGAGTTTATTTTAAGCACATCAACACAGGCCGGATTTACGCACGCACTATTTATCTTTACGCGGGTCATCCTATTCGGCGGGCTCATCGGCTTCATGGCCGCATATGTACTCGGCACTCTTATTCGCAACGAATGGCTGCCATCATTTCTTCACAACCTCGCCACTTTTTCGCTGGTAGCGGGTGTTTTTGCTTCGGCTAACGCCATCGAACATGAGTCAGGCTTATATGCGGTCACCGTCATGGGCATCACTCTTGGGAATATGAAACGGCTCGCTATCGAAGAAATTATTTCATTCAAAGAGCACCTAAGCCTATTGCTGATTTCAGGTGTTTTCATACTCCTTGCCGCACGACTCGAGCCAGCTCAACTCATCGGGCTCGGCATCCCCGCCATCGGCCTCATAATGACAATACAGTTTGTTGTACGCCCAATCATGGTATTCGCCACTACCTGGGGAACGGATCTGACACCCCAAGAAAAAATCATGCTGTCATGGATTTACCCAAGAGGCATCGTCGCTGCAGCGGTTGCAGCCATTTTCTCTCTGAACCTGGAACACAAAAACCTCGAAGGCACTGAGATTTTGGTCCCTCTCACCTTTGCAGTGATCATCGGCACCGTCGTATTCCAAAGCCTGACCGCCAAACCAATTGCGAAACTACTGGGCGTGCGACAAAAAGCACCAACAGGCATACTGTTTATCGGAGCCAACCAAGTTGCCCGCACAATTGCACAAGCACTTAATAAAGATGGATTCCACGTGATACTCGCCGACAGCAACTGGGAGCACGTCAAACGCGCCCGCATGGAAGGGCTCCAAACCTTCTACGGCAATCCAACGTCGGAATATGCCGAACTCCNCCTAGACACCAGCAATATTGGCTATGTGATCGCTGCGAGCCCGCTGAAAGACCTCAACACACTGGCGTGCTCCAAGTTTCGCGCAGAGCTTGGTGACAAGCGTGTATTTTCATTTAACAGCATCACCGAGGCACGCAGCAGTGCAAAACACATCGCAAGCTCCAGTCACCGCGGCCGCGTGCTCGTTGACGATGAGTTTACATTCAGCAAGGCAAATATTGAAATCAAGCGTGGCGCAACACTATCAACCACAACACTCTCAGACGCTTTTTCGTTCATCGACCTCATTGACAGTCAAACTGGGAAAATCCCAATATACGCCGTCGACGAAAAGGACAAACTCCGGTTTTTCGTAGCTGGAGAGCCACTTCAGCCCTCCGCAGGTTGGAAAATCACCAGCCTCACCCTAACCGAGCGCGAGAGTTAAACAACCGCTGATATCGAACTATTTGGAAAAATAATTTACAAATGGGTAATTTAATTGACCTTAAGATAGTGAAATACGAAACGCGTCGTATATAATCTTGGCCGCTAAAAATAATACTGGTACTGGTACTGCTATGAATTCTGTAACACGTGACCCTGCAAAGATTATTGAAGATCTCGGAACCTGCCTGGTAACTGGCGGATCTGGCTTTGTCGGAAAAAACTTTGTTAAAACACTTCTCGACAAAGGCTACAAGGTTAAAAGTTTCGACATCGTGCCCTCAGACCTAGAGCATGAGAACCTCGAGATAGTTCAAGGTAATATCTGCGATAGCGCATTGGTCGAGAGCATTGTTGAGGGTGTTGATACAGTCTTTCATACAGCCGCCATCATCGGCCTCAAAGGCGGGCGAGCCGTCTCTAAAGAATACCGAGACCAATCCTACGCAATCAACGTGGATGGCACTAAAAACTTGTTACGCGCACTACAAAAAGCCGGCGGAAAGCGTTTTGTCTACACCGCCAGCAACAGCGTTATTATTGAAGCCAAAAACATTGAAAACGCGACAGAAGAAACCCCTTACACAAACAGATTCAACGACTTATATACGGAAACTAAAGTCGTTGCAGAGAAGTGGGTTCTTGAGCAAAACGGCCAAGAAGGCGTTCTGACCTGCTCTGTACGCCCAAGCGGCATCTGGGGCCCCGGCGACCAAACCATGTTCAAAATGTTCTTTGAGCAAATCATTGCCGGCCTGATGCTAGCGCGCGTCGGCGACGGTACAGCCAAGCTCGACAACAGCTATGTGCACAACCTCATTCACGGTCAAATATTAGCAGCCCAACACCTAACAAGCGGCGGCACCTCTCCAGGTGAAGCTTACTTTATTAACGACGGCGAACCGATGAACATGTTCGATTTTGCCGAAGACGTTATCGTTGCATGCGGACGAAAAATGCCAAAATACTGGGCGCCTGCCTGGCTCGTGAAAGGCGTCATGACCATCTGGCAAGAGCTGCACTTCCGTTTGAACTTCCCAGAACCACCACTTCCACCCCTGGCAATCGAACGCATCGCGTTTTCAAATTACTTCAGCATTGAAAAAGCACGCAAAGACCTTGGCTACGAACCCCTCTACACAACCAAGGAAGCACTCGATGAGTGTATTCCATTCTACCGTGAACTCTTTGAGAAAATGAAGAAGGAGGCTGGCAAATAAAACTGCCACCTCAATCAAAAAAAGGCAGCCTAAAAGCTGCCTTTTTTCTTCCCGGAAATCGCCGGCAACAAAAAACCAACCTATTCTGAGCAGTAACCTCAAACAATCCAACCCGATTACGCACCATTGGATATGGCATGAAACCGACAAGCTGCATGATCATTATGACTTTGTCATTCAATGCCACCTTACTGCTCGCAAACACACCAAGTGACGCACACCTACTACCCATTGAAATTCATTATGCCGACCGATCTCGAACCAGCAGCATCGCGCTCGAATCCGACAAAGCATTTGAATTAAACAAAGCAGACACCGACAAACTGCAACAAATAATCGCTAGCAAGCTGATTAACCCGCTAGGCTCTCACAAACCAAACACATCCTATCGTGTGGTATTTGATCAATTTCAACTGAACGCGCCGCTGCACCCAACTTCAGTAAGAACTGACAATTACGTTAAAAATAGCGGCAAAGCACGCGTGTCTATTTTTCTCGTCACCAACAACGCCGAAAAGCGAATAGCACAGCAAAGCCTATATAATCGGTAGAGATACGACGCCACCTCGACGATTTAGCGCTGTTATGTTTTGGCACGACATCAACACAAGCTTGCAACGCCTTAGCCGCGAACTAACCACGCAACCCGCCAAATAATAAAAAGACCCACTCCCCCGCCATAAGCATCTGAATTCGCTGATTAAATGGAGAATAACTGGCTTTCAGAGGGCTTTTCCTATAGGATTTGCACCCAAATTTAGACGTCATCCGTTTGCGCCAGCCCGACACTAACAACCATTAGCGTCACAAACAAACTGCGCATTCGCATTAGGAGACCTTCAATGGCCTTAGCACTTAACGAAGAACAACGCATTCTAAAAGATTCAGCACGCGATTTTCTCAACGAGAACGCACCTGTTGAAGCACTTCGTAAGTTGAGAGACGAAAAAGACGCCACTGGTTACTCCACAGACCTGTGGCAGCAAATGGTAGAACTCGGCTGGACTGCTGTCGCTATCCCCGAGCAGTTTGGCGGCTTGGAGTTTGGCCTACAAGGTCTCGGATCTATCTTCCAAGAGATGGGTCAAAACCTGACCGCTTCACCACTATTCTCGAGCGTTGTCTTAAGCGCAGCGGTGATCGAACTGCTCGGCACCGCCGAACAGGCTGAAAGCCTTCTACCAGAAGTCATCACTGGCGAAACAACGCTGGCACTTGCACTGGAAGAAACCAATCGTCACGCGCCAACCAATATCTCGACATCTGCTGAAAAATCAGACGACGGCTTCACACTGAACGGCGCAAAAACTTTCGTCCTCGACGGCCACACAGCAACGAAATTGCTTGTCGTTGCACGCACCTCAGGCGATAAAACAAGCCAAGAAGGCTTATCCGTATTCTTGGTTGACCCAATCACAGCAGGCGTATCGATTACACGCACCTTCATGATGGACAGCCGCAACGCCGCCAACGTAACACTAGACAACGTCAAAATATCTGCAGACGCACTAGTCGGCGAGCTTAACAATGCCTACCCCGCCCTGGATAAAGCACTCGATCGCGGCCGCGCGATTCTTGCCGCAGAAATGCTAGGCGGATGCCTTGAAATGTTTCAGCGCACCGTCGAGTACCTTAAAGAACGCGAACAATTCGGCGTAAAAATCGGTACATTCCAAGCCCTAAAGCATAGAGCCTCGCAAATGTTCGTTGAAATCGAACTGTCTAAATCTCTGGTACTGAACGCTCTCACCGCGATCGACGAAGACCGGGAAGATGCTGCAGAAGCCGTTACCATGGCCAAGGCAAAATTAAACGACACCTACCAACTAGTCACCAATGAGGCTACCCAAATGCATGGCGGCATCGGCGTTACTGACGAACTTGACGTTGGCCTGTTCTTGAAGCGCGCACGCGTTTCAATTCACGCGCTTGGCGACAGCCCATTCATGCGTGATCGCCTGGCCACCTTGAAAGGCTACTAAAAAGACGAACACTAAAAGCCCCACAAGGGGCTTTTTTTACGCCTGCATTTTCTTTCAGACACATTTAAGAGACGTAAAAAAACCCGCATTCGCGGGCTTCATATCAGACAAAGCTAAAAAGAATCACTCGCCAACAAAGTTAGGCGTACGTTTTTCTTTAAATGCTTTCATGCCTTCTTTAGAATCTTTAGTGGCGAAAATTGGCTCACCAACCTTCAGCTCATTTGCCAACGCTTCCATTTCCGGCTGATCAAACTGATTTTCACGCAGTGAACGTGTAATCGCCTGAACAGACAGCGGCGCATTTTCGTTAGCAATTTCTTCAGCAATTTTAACCGCTTCAGCCAAAGCCTCACCTTTAGGCACAACGCGATTAATTAAACCCCACTGCAATGCCTCTTCAGCAGAAACATGACGACCCAGCAGCAGAATCTCTGCCGCCAATGCGTACGGAATCTGACGACGCAGGCGAATGGTAGAGCCACCTAATGGAAACAAGCCACGCTTACACTCAGTAACACCGAATACTGCATCTTCAGCAGCAACACGAATATCAGTGCCTTGAAGGATTTCAGTACCACCGGCCAACGCGTAACCTTCAACACCAAGAATAATTGGCTTCATAGGCTGATTGTGACGCAGCAAAGACTGCCAATGAATATCTGGAACCTCACCCATCTTCTCAAGGAATGCATCCGCATCAGGGCCGCCTTCAGGGCCAAACTTCAGATCCATACCCGCGCAGAATGTATCGCCTTTACCAGTCAATACAGCAACGCGAAGCTCTGGATCTTCATCCAAACGACGCCACGCATTATACATACCCAGCAACATTTGCGGGCTAAGCGCATTTTTCGCTTCTGGACGATTCAGGGTCACCAACATAACGTGGCCCTTCTTCTCAACAGTACAGTTAGCCGTACTAATATCTAATTCGCTAAAACCTTCCATTAGAATCTCCGGTTTATTGGTAAAATAACAATCGCAAGAATACAACGNCCCGCATTCCTGCACATTGTCAGAAAACATCATTAAATTGACATAAAAAAAGGCAAAGCCGCAGCTTTACCTTTTATTGAACGCAGCCGAATAGATTAAGACGCTAAACCGTCTTTAGACAGCGCGTAATCTTTCGCCCACTTGTAATCAGGCTTACCATTTGGCAAACGACCGATTTCAGAAGCGATATGCAGCTCGCGAGGCACTTTATAGCCAGCAATATGCTTGCGCGCTTCTTCCTGAATATTTTCAAGTGATGGCTTGGCGCCAGCTTTAGTTGAAATTACAGCAGTAACCTGGCTTCCCCAGCGCTCGTGCGGAGTCGCTACAACCAAGCAATCATAAACTTCTGGATGCGCCTTCAACGCCTGCTCAACTTCCTCAGGGAAGATTTTCTCACCGCCAGAGTTGATGCAGTTAGAACCACGACCGTAGATAGTCATAGACGCACCATCGTCTTCCAACTTGGCCTGATCACCTGTCAACAACCACGTCTTACCATCAACATCGACAAACGTCTTGGCTGTTTTGACTGGATCGTTATAGTAACCGCGAGGAATGTATCCAGAACGTGAAAAATCACCGACCTCACCAGGTTTAGCGTGACGATACCCACCATCTTCCTCAGTGATAATAATATCCATGAACTCAGACTTAACGATATTGCCAAGGCCGGCTTTATCGTCCTTTTTGTCGCCTGAATCTGCGCCCATCTGACCAGACTCAGAAGAGCCAAATGCATTGGTAATAAAGCAGTTCGGGAACGCTTCTTTGAATTCTTGCTGCTTGGCTTCAGAAAATACCGCACCACCAGAACCGATGTTAAATACGCTCGACAGATCCCAACGACCTTCATTCTCTTTCAGAGATTCAAGTAAAGGAATCGCCATTGCATCACCAACGATTTGAACCAAGTTGAGTTTTTCCTCCTCAACGATGCCCCAAACCTGCTCGCCCTTAAGGCTACGATGATGGTTTAATACCAGCTTGTTGCCTGCCAGCATCATAATACAGCTGTACCACCACGATGCACCATGCATCAATGGCGCCAACGCAATACCGCCCATTGGGTGATCAGACATACGATCAACAATATCTTCTGGCTTCTGACAAGGGTTGCCAGAGAATGCACCACCACCACTCATCGCGGCAAAGAATACATTTTTGTGCGGCCACATAACGCCTTTAGGGTAGCCAGTGGTGCCGCCAGTGTACAAGATAAACAAATCATCATCCGAGCGTTCTTCGAATCCACGACCTGCAGACTGCCCTTCTAGTGCAGCGTTATAGTCAATCGAACCCAAAACACCGAGATCAAAATCAGAATCGTCGTCAAGACAAATAAAGGTTTTCAAATCCGGAACATCCGAACGAATGTCACTGATAGCCGGGATGAATTCGCGACCATGAATACAAGCTACCATGTCTGCGTTAGTGAATATGTAGGCCAACTCTTCACCCACATAACGATAATTCACATTGATCGGTACAGCACGGATCTTGAAGCAAGCCATCATGCCTTCAAGGTATTCACCACAGTTGTACATAAACAGACCAACGTGATCGCCAGCCTTGATGCCTTGACCGGCCATGTAATGGGCCAGTCTGTTTGAACGTTCATCAAACTCTTTAAACGTCGCGCGATAGTCACCGCAGATCAACGCTTCACGATCCGGTGTCGCGTCAACGACCATTTCAAACATATCGGCTATGTTAAAGCTCATGCTCATAGTTCCGTACTCTTTATAACTGATTAAACTATTCCGAAAGAATTATTATACTTGACGGGAATTAGCGTCCATAGAATCGCATCAGTGTAACCCGCCCATAACCAAAAAAAAATGCCCAAGTATGACCTTGGGCATCTTTTTTTACTGGTTAGTTCAGGCAGCCGGCTTATCGGCTTTAACAATCCACATTGCAAAGAACTGTGCACCACCGCCATAAGCATGGCCTAAAGCAGTTTTAGCACCAGGAACCTGACGGTCACCCGCCATGCCTCGAACCTGCAATGCCACTTCAGCGAAGCGAATCATACCAGATGCACCAATAGGGTTAGAACACAGTACACCACCAGACATATTCCAAGGACAAGCGCCCCCTTGATCCAGCGATGTTGTACCGTTTTCAGTCAACTTCCAACCTTCACCTTCTTCAGCAAAGCCTAAGCTCTCAAGCCACATTGGCTCGTACCATGAGAAAGGAACATAAACCTCTGCACAGTCGATTTCTTTCAAAGGATCGGTAATGCCGGCCTCTTTGTATACGTCCGCAGCACACATTCTACTCGCCTCAGGGTTTACTTCTTCACGCCATGCATACATGGTCGGCTCAGAACGCATGCCTGTGCCTGCGATCCAAGCTGGAGGATTTGGCGATTTCTCAGCCAACTCTTCGTTAGAAATAACCATCGCTACCGCACCATCGGATGACGGGCATACTTCAGAGAAACGGATCGGATCCCAAAGCATCGGCGATGCCATGTACTCTTCCAGATTCGGCGCTTCTTCCTGCAAATGTGCGTGCGGATTTTTCTGACCATGGATACGGTCTTTTACAGCAACTTTACAGCCGATATCAGCTGGAGCACCGGAGCGACGCATATATTCACGAATCAGTGGAGCAAAGAAACCACCCGCACCCGCATTGAAGTGAGGAGAGAAAGGCTGCTTGGATGACAATGCCCACATTGCATTGGATTCAGACTGCTTTTCATACGCAACGGTCAAAACACGCTTGAACTGACCAGATTGAACGTGTGACGCTGCAACGATAGCTGTAGAGCCACCAACGGAGCCCGCGGTGTGAACACGCATCATCGGCTTACCTGTGGCGCCCAACGCATCAGCAAGGTAAAGCTCAGGCATCAGGTGACCTTCAAAAAAGTCAGGCGCCTTACCGATGATAACTGCATCGATATCATCCCAAGTACAACCTGCGTCTTTCAATGCATTCAGCGCTGCTTCACGAACCAGGCCAGCAATTGATTCTTTAATACGCGTACGAAAACGCTCAGAGTAACCTACGCCGGTTACTGCTGCTAATTGACCCGCCATTATTTAGCCTCCACTGATTCAGATGAAAGTACAGCTACCAGGTTTTGTTGTAAACATGGGCCGGATGTTGAATGCGCAACGCCGCGCTTCGCATCACCATTAATGATGCGCTGTGCTGCATTACCGATACAATCCAGACCATGCGTCATGAATGCATGGCCTGCCAACGTACCACCAGATGGATCCATAACAACATCATCACCCAGACCCAATGCTTCCTTAAGGATCAATGACTGATGTGAGAATGGTGCGTAAATTTCAGCAAATTCAACCGGACCGTCAGCAACACCGGCCTTCTCTGCAGCGATACGCGCAGATTCTGCGGTTGTTAGGTCACGAACACCCAAGCCGTGTGCATCAATACGATGATCAAGACCTGTGATATAAGCAGCACCCTGAATCTTGCCTTCAGCGATCAGCTTATCAGCAACTTCTTTAGTAACCATAACCAAAGAAGAAGCACCATCAGTTATTGGGCAGCAATCACTCTTACGCAATGGCTCAACTAACATTTCGTCTGCGAGCACATCTTCAACAGTTACATCACCAGACAATTGCGCTAACGGATTGCTTTTCGCATTTGTACGACTATTTACAACAACCTTGGCGAAATCTTCTTCTGTGTATTTACCAGAATCCAACAATAAACGCGCCTGCAGAGCCGCTAAAGAGACCGAATCTGCATACAGCGGTGTGTAGTAGTACGGATCAAGTTGCAATGTAGGGATAAAACGCATTTGTGAATGCGATGATTTACCGAAACCGTAAATTAAAGCTGTTTCAGCAGAACCGCTCTGAATCTTTAGCCAGGCTTCGTAAAGCGCCCAGGCAGCGTCCATCTCAACGTGAGATTCAACTTTCGGCGGAACAGCACCTAAAGCGTCTACCGCGTTAACAAAGGCAAACGCAGCGCCACCCAGATAATCACAAGAACCTGAGCAGATGAAATCGATATCGTCGATTGTCATATCAGCAGCTTTCATGGCGCGCGAGGTCACGTCCATTACAAGCTCGATATCATTTTGAGCACCCGCATCGCGCACTTGCTGCGTTTGGGCAAAGGAAATAATAGCTACATCACGCATTACGATACTTCTCCGTTTCAGCCATACGTTTAGCTTTCAACTCTTTAATGTCGATAGCGTCTTCACCGGTTGGAACAAAATACTTGATGTTCTCGAGAGTCAAATCCCAGTCAGACTCATCTTTCCACACGGCTTTAACACGCTCACCGATTTGCAGTTTTTCGTTATCACATTCTGAAACCAAGTGAATAAACGTCTGATCACTTTCGTCCAACACGATGTTAGCAACGATAAACGGTGGCTTAACAGGAGCGTTAGGAATAGGAATATGTACGATAGTAAAAGACATTACTGTGCCCGTTTCAGGCAACTGAACTTCTTCGGTAGTTGGCGTACCAGAAATTGGGCAAGCTCCACGCGGTGGCACAGAAACAAAACCTGTTGCTTCACTGCGCTGACCAACGATACGACCCTGGCGGATCTCACGAAGAAATTTTGAAGTCGCAGCACCGGCTGCGAAAGAGTATTTCAGATTGACTGGAGACTCGAAGCCTTCAACCATTTGCTTTTCTTCACTCATTGAATGACTCCTTATGCTGGCTCGAAGCAAGCGATGTCGTGGATGTTACCAACACGCTCATCTGCCCAACGGATTTTCACTTTCATGCCAGTTTTCATATCTGCTTTATCAGCATCTACAACATGCAACATTGCAGTATCGGCACCATCAAGCTTTACCAACGCCCATGCAAAAGGCTTATCCATCGGGTGCTTATCCATCGGCTCAACGACCCATGACCAAGTCGTCACAACGCCTTCAGAAGCTACTTCAACAAATTCAGACAGAGATTCAGCGGTTTGCGGATCGTATTCTAACGGTGGGCAGATAACTTGGCCTTGACTACCTTTGATACCTAGTACTTTTTGGTCTTTTAGCTCAGTAAAGAACTGACTCATGATCGGACCATACGTACGAGTGTAGGTAAACTCGAGGTCAAACTCTGATCTCAATACATCATCGTGTTGAGACATCTGGAGCATCTCCTTTTAGTGTCTAGCTAATGCTAAGTAAGGATGTACACCTACCCGGAAAAAATCAGGCAGGCCTAGGGAAGCGTCAGAGTATGTCAGAGGACTACCCTAAGCAAATACTTTTTCCAATCGAATCAGTAACAAAAACGATCACACAAGCAACTAAGCACTAACAAAAATGCTCATTAGATACCTTCATTGAGAGTTTTGTTCATATTGCCGGCAATCGAGGTCGCAATTTCAACAGCTCTGTCTGTAAGCGGGCCATCAAACTCAAATTCGGCAGTTTCTTTAAACAGCTGGAGCCAGCGTTCAAAATCAGAGGCACTCAATGGAATTTTATCATGAATATCGCGATGGATATTCATTGTGTGTCGCTTGTATTCTTTAGAGCCGAGCAACAACTTCTCCCAATACTGACAAATCAAAGGTTTGTGTACCTTTATGTCAATACCGATAACATCGATAAATATTGGCTTTAATACCGTATCCGATAATACCTTGGCGTAGAACGAATCGACGAAAGCCTTGATATTTTCAGGCGTATCAAGATCTGGTTTCATGGCGAGTAACTTACATTTAAATAATAGGAATGCGTGTAAACAGCAGGCATCTCCCACGGAAAATTCCGCAGTACAGACATGCCTGAATAAGAGTTCACTTGGATTTCAGGATCCACCATTCTATCATTGTTCACTACTACAAACTATTGAGTACCCTGTATGGCCAGCTGGATCTTCCCCCTTTCAGTCATCGGTTTTCTATTAATACTATTCGCCACCAATCGCTACCGCTTCAAACTCAGTCTCGTCCCTCAGTTTGTCGTAGGCTGGCTTGTGATCGAACTCGCCTGGTTTCATTGCTTGATAGCACTGACCCTGATCATGATGGCGCTAGGCGATCTCAGTAACTGGTCGATCAATACCGTCTTGGGCTTTGCACTGACTGCCTACAACGGCTTCCGGCTCTGGACTATTCATGACCGCGCCGTAGATAGCCGCAAGGAATTCGAGAAAACTCTCGCGATCGGCTTGGGCGACAACTATTGCGAGAGAATTCTCGATGAACGCCGCATACTGTTAACTCGTGGATTTTCCAAACACTCATGGATGAAACCTTTCCGCCTCAACAGCAAGCCGATGAATGCTGTCAAGGGTGTCAATTATGGCCCTAACGACAGAAACTTCCTCGACATATACACACCCGAAACACGACCAACCACCCCAATGCCGGTTATGTTTCACATCCATGGCGGCGGCTGGACAATTGGCGACAGCAAACATCAAGGCCTCCCACTAAGAAACAAACTGGTCGATGCAGGCTGGGTATTTGTATCTATTAACTACCGACTAAGCCCAGACCACAAATTCCCAGCCCATTTAATCGACTGCAAACAAGCATTAAGCTGGGTAAAAGAACACATCAGCGAATATGGCGGAGACCCTGACTTTATCATGGTAACCGGCGGCTCTGCTGGCGCACACTTGGCATCACTGGTGGCTTTGACAGCGAACGAAAACAAAAAGATCCTTCAGCCTGAATTCGAAGACGCAGATACGAGCGTTCAGGGCTGCCTGCCAATGTATGGCGTTTATGATTTTTGCGACCGTACAGAGCACCGAAAGGATATCCCGATACTGGATTTCCTTGAACAATACGTCATGCCGCACAAATACAAAAAGAACGACCTACTTTGGGATTTAGCCTCCCCTATTTCCCAATCTTGTGAATCGCGCCCGCCATTCATGATCACCCACGGCGAACTAGACACCTTGGCTTTTGTAGAAGAGGCGCGCCATTTTGCCAAAGAACTACGCAATAGCTGTAGCAATACACCCTGTGTTTATACGGAGCTGGAACAAACTCAGCACGCCTTCGATATCTTCTATTCGCCACACTGCATAGAATCCATCAAAGCCATGCATGTCTTCAGCGAATATATATACAGCGACTACCTGCGCAGCGAAAATAAACAACCTAGCTAAAAGGCACCAAGCATAAAAAACGGCACTGATATGTGCCGTTTTTTCTTCAATAACGCGCTCGATTACTAAAAATGCGTTTCAATCCGGCTTAAAAAGCTGAGATTGAATAAGTGAAACGAACACCTCCATTCGAGAAGTCAGATCCCCATCCGGCATCCCGTAGCCAAACAGAGCAACACCGACACCGCCCCCCAGCAATGCAGATATCAAATCTGCACCGGACGCATCAGAGATAATTTCCCCTTCAGCCTTAGCCTCTTCGAACATGGCAACAAGGCCATTCATAATCGCGTTATTCGTATCGACGAGCGCCCCCTCAAGCTCACTATGACGACGCATTTCAATCGGAATTGCGGCCAACAAACCGGTTATGGTTGGATCCTTATCATGCTCGCGAGCCATCGACATCAGCACATGGCTGATTTTGTCCTTTAACGGAGCCTCCATCTCGAAAGCATCCAGATAGTGATGAAACAACTGCGCCTGCGTGTCCTCAACAGTCGCCAGATATAAATCCATTTTTGAAGCAAAATACGAATACAAAGCGGCGTGACTTACACCGATAGCCTTGCCAACGTCTTTAAACGTGGTTTGAGCATATCCTTTCTCCGAAAATTGCTTTCGCGCCTCGGGCAGTAAACGCTTCAGCGTATCTTCTTTTTTACTGCCTCTCGGACGGCCGGCCCGGCTTTTTTCTGGCATGGTCACACCTTATTAAATTCAGCCGTGGAGTATATCCAAGAATAAAGAGGGTTGCATGTCAGCAACAAACAGATAATAATTTACACCTGTGTAACTTATGATAATTAGAAAGCATTACCGGAGTATCCTATGAGTTTTGGTCTTGAATGGTGGCAATACGTATTAATCGCCTTAACTGGCGGCAACATTTTTTACCTCGGCGTAGGTGGTGCGGTGCATTACTATTATTACCACATGAAACGCGCCCAAGCCGATCAGTGGAAAATGCAGCCAAATAAGTGGCTGACCGCTAAATTGAATCGCCACGAAATCATTGTTGGCACCTTCAATATGAACATGGCAGCCGGCACATTTGGTTTTCTCGCCTGGGGAATCATCGAACACGGCTGGGGACAGATCTACTGGAACTTTAGCGACTATAGCCTCGGCTGGGCTGGCTTAAGTGTATTCCTTGCTTTCTTCTTCATCGAAGCTTGTGCCTATTATATGCACGCCGCAGGACATCAACCTTGGCTGTATGAAAACATCCATAAGATGCACCACTACTACACAGCCCCGACATTTTTCTCCATTTCAGCGATGCACCCATTAGAATGGATCGCACATGCGTCTTATATCGTTGCCCCGGCCTTTTTGTTCCCAATGCACTGGTCTTTGTATCTGTTCGTTATGATGACAACATTCTTTTACGGATTTTGGGATCACAGCGGCATCAAGCTACCGTTTGACCTGCCATTTCACGGCAGCAACCGCTTCCATGACGATCACCATAAGTATTTCCACGTAAATTACGGCTTTCTGACACCGTTTTTCGACCGTATTCATGACACCGTGCGCCGTGAAGGTCACCACTACACCGAAGATACCTATGCCAATGGCAAAGGCACTGTCAACCCATCCAAACTTGGCAATAAGGCCATTGGCCCGTGGGTCTCATATAATACTCAACAGGAAGTTGACAATAACTTGCAAGAGCGACTTGCATCAGGAGAAAAAGTATAATGAAGGCTGACGCGCATATTTCATATGCAATGCAAAACACGGAGGCGACGCAGTCGCTGATCTGGCTGAACTCAGCAAGTGAACTAAAGGACTGGTCATTCTTGGCCATCCAGGCAATTATCATTGCCGGCGTAATTCTGGCAATCATTCACGCAACGCGCGAACATCGTAAAACAGGCTCACCATCAGCGTTGATCACCTTGTTTGGCTGTTTCTTTTACGGCTTATGTATCGATATTCTGTCGTACTATACGGTTGAGAACTTCTGGCATGGCGAATTCTCTGTGATGTTCCTATACAACAAGCTTCCGCTGTATATTGCGTTATTCTATCCGGCGTTTATGTACCACGCCTATATGATCATCAGACGCTACGACTTCACTCCGGTGACCGAAGCAATATGTGTGGGCTTCTACGCAGGCCTTATGTACCTGATTTTCGACAACCTTGGNCCTATGTTGCAGTGGTGGATTTGGGACACATCCGACCCAACTACCCTCCCCTATGTCGACGCAGTTCCGCTAACGAGCTACCACTGGTTCTTCACATTCACGATCGCGTTCTCGCTTATTAATCGCGTAATAAGCTATAACTGGGTCGCAAGTCAAAAACCAAAACCTCTGCTTTTTGGCGCCATTGCTATTCAGCCAGTGCTCACCATTTTGCTGGGCAGTATGTTTTTCATTCCATACAATCTATTTGCGAAAAACATGCCCCCCTACGACATGCTTCCTTGGGCACAAAACCTGGAAATGGCAGCACTCGTACATGCCCTGACTTTCGCCGCAGCCGGCTGGTTATTCCTGACAAACTGGCGCCGACCAAAAGGGGATAGAGACACGCTATTAATGGCATTCCCTTTTATCTTTTTGGTGGGTCACGCGTATATGTATATTGCGAAGTTCCACCTATATTTCGACATTACACCGGCAGGAACATCTAACGGATTCGAAGTGGGAAACCTGCCCGCCGTTATTCTTGCCTTAATTGGAACCTGCACAATCGTATTGCTGAGTCACCCAACCTCAAAGTCCGAGCGTTAACAAACGCCTCTAACTCGTCCGGCTTAAGTATTTAAGTCGGACACCCCCATTTAGGCGCTCGCATCCCTACCTAGCTTTCGCCAACAGATCGATTGGCACCATGCAAACCCACACCCTCGCCTTTACTTTGAACCAAAAGCACAGCAACAAGCCCAACGAATACGACTAAACCCGCCGTAGCAAACGCCGCAGTCGCTCCAAACTCCTCCCAAAGAAATCCGCTCATTCCAGCACCTAACGCACCACCCACGCCGTAGCTAGATGCACTATAGAAAGCCTGCGCACGGCCAGCAATATCCGTTGCAAAGCGTCGACGTATAAACTCGATAGATATCGCATGAAAGCTACCAAAGCTCGCCGCATGCAACAATTGAGCAACCAGCAACACAGCAATAGAATCGGCTAGATAACCAATCAGGAACCAGCGAATAACGGTGAGCACCAACGTCCATATCAAAAGCAATCTCAACGTGAATTTGTGCAGTAAACGGTGCATAAAGACAAACAACAACACTTCGGCCATCACCCCAAGTGCCCAAAGTGCCCCAATTTCACCTGACGAATAGCCGAGATCCTCCATATAAATTGAGAAAAACGTGTAATAAGGGCCATGCGACATCTGCATCAAAAAACAGACAAAAAAGAATATGGCGATATCAGGCGTGCACACTGTTCGCCAGAAATTCGAAACCGGACCGGATGCAACAGCATTAGAAGTCTCAACACGACGCTGAGATACAACCAAGCTGCTCAACCAAATACCCAACAAAAGAAACAGCAACACATGCGGGAGCCAGCGTAAAGATAGCCACTCGAATACGAAACCCAAACCAAATACGCTAGCAACGAACCCAACGGACCCCCAAAGACGAACTTGCGAGTATTTTTCAGGCTCTTTAGAAAGATGTGAGAGCGTAACGGCTTCGAACTGAGCCAGAATGGCATTCCAAAAGAAGCTATATACACCAATGATGAGCAGTAATGGGTACCAAGACGGGGATAACAACAGCAGGGAAAAACAAACTAACGCGAGTCCGGCTCCCCAACGAATAATCCCGGTTCGCTGCCCTGTTCGATCAGCAAGCGCCCCCCAACAATACGGGCCAACTATTCGTGTTACCGCGACAAGGGCACTGACAGCGCCAATACCCTCAGGAGAAAGACCCACTTCGTCATCGAGATAGAGGCTCCAATATGGAACCCACGCTCCCAAAAACGCAAAATAGTAGAAGTAAAAGGCGGATAACCGCCAATACGGCACAGCTGTAGCTGCCGCCATAGATTAATCTCGCGTAGCAGGTATTACCGGCGTATCTACAACAACGTCGGCATTTTGTCCGCGATGACGGAGTAATTGATCAAGCAAAACTATCGCCATCATGGCTTCAGCAATTGGCGTGGCACGGATACCAACACAAGGATCGTGTCGCCCAGTTGTGATGACTTCAGCATCTTCACCGCTAACATTAATACTGCGACCTGGAAGACGAATAGAGGATGTTGGCTTCAAAGCAATGTGCGCTACGATATCCTGACCAGACGAAATACCGCCAAGAATGCCACCAGCGTGATTGGAGTAGAATCCTTGAGGTGACATTTCATCACGATGCTCTGTACCCTTGGCCTCAACGACGCCAAAACCATCGCCGATTTCGACCCCTTTAACCGCGTTGATTCCCATTAATGCATGAGCAAGATCGGCATCAAGGCGATCAAATACCGGCTCACCTAAACCAGGCATAACGCCAGAAGCAACAACAGTAATCTTCGCTCCGACTGAATTGCCTTCTTTGTTTAGCGCAGCCATGTACTCTTCCATTTCAGGAATTTTACTGGCATCCGGACAGAAAAACGGGTTAGTTTCAACAATAGACCAATCGATATTTTCAACTTTAATCGGACCTAACTGCGACAGATAGCCCTTAACCTCAATTCCAAATCTATCCTTCAGGTACTTTTTAGCAATTGCACCTGCTGCCACACGCATAGAGGTTTCGCGCGCAGACGAGCGACCACCACCGCGGTAGTCACGAATACCATATTTGTGGTGGTAGGTATAATCGGCGTGTGCCGGACGAAATTGATCTTGAATCTTGGAATAATCTTTAGAGCGCTGATCCGTGTTTCGGATCAACAGACCAATGGATGTACCCGTTGTTTTCCCCTCAAATACACCTGACAAGATTTCAACTTCATCGGGCTCTTTACGCTGGGTGGTAAACCGTGATGTACCGGGTTTGCGACGATCGAGATCACGCTGTAAATCTTCGATAGAGATTTCGAGCCCTGGCGGGCACCCATCAACGATACACCCAAGAGCCACACCGTGACTTTCACCGAATGTAGTTACTGTAAACAGTTTGCCGATGCTGTTGCCTGACATATAAATCTCTGAAATTATTAATAGATATAAAACAGGCAATTATACGCATTTCATGCCTGCAATGCCCAAAGAAATTACCTATCTGCGGAACCTAGCGCCAATTCATTAATATCATCAGCGTGATACTCTAGTTCCGCCCGGCTAATTACAAATACCCCATGGCCACCGTTTTCGAATTCAACCCAATTGAAGTCAACATTCGGCAGCAGCATTTCGAGGTGCTCCCCACTATTCCCGACCTCAAGTACCAGCACACCATCTTCAGTCAAATACTTATTCGCCCCCTGCAATATTGCTACCGGATGATCCATCCCCAGTTCGCCAGACGTCAAAGCCATGCCCGGCTCATGAACAAACTCCTCAGGCATTGACGAGTAATCGCCTGAATCAACATACGGTGGATTCGAAACAATGATATCGAATTCACCAACGACGTGCTCAAACAGATCCGATTGCACTAGCGACACCTGCTCTTGTAACTGATGTTTTTCGACATTGATAGCAGCAACATCCAGGGCGTCCTGGGAAATATCCGATACGGTAACCTCAGCATCCTCAAAAGCATACGCACAAGCAATACCGATACAACCCGACCCTGCACATAGGTCGAGGATCTTCGATGGATACTCTCCCTGATACCACGGTTTGAAATACGCCTGAATGATTTCAGCAATGGGCGAACGTGGAATCAATGCCCTTTCATCAATGTAAAACTCAAGCCCACAAAACCAGGATTGGTGAGTAATATAGGGCACAGGTACGCGATCAAATACACGGCGATGGAGGTTTTCAACGAGTTTTTCTCGTTCGCTAGTTAGTAAACGCGCATCAAGCACATGCTCGCTCGTATTCAACGGCAAATTCAACGTGGATAACACCAGCGACAGAGCTTCGTCCCAAGCATTGTCTGTACCATGACCAAAATAAACCGGATGCTCTCCAAGCAAACTGACGCCATATCGCAAATAATCACGAACCGTCAGCAATTGCTCGGCAATAACAGCATTCTTCATAGATACTCCAAAACCATGGAAACACAGGAAACGATAGATACTGGGCGATGCGACATTCCAGCGAATAGTCACAAAACTCGTAGTCTGGTATTATCCATCGCCATTTTTACAAAGTCTACGAGGACAACATGGATTTAAAAGACGCATACGCTGCGATAATCGAAGGTGTTGGCGAAGATTTGAATCGCCCTGGGCTGCAAGACACCCCGAAACGTGCCGCCAAAGCGTTTGAATACCTTTGCCACGGATATGAGCAGGATCTTGACACTGTTGTAAACGGCGCTCTATTTCCATCAAATAGCGACGAAATGGTCATTGTTAAAGACATTGAGCTCTATTCACTTTGCGAGCATCACCTTTTGCCATTTATCGGCAAGGCACACGTTGCCTACATCCCAACCGGACACGTACTTGGCCTATCCAAAATAGCCCGAATTGTTGATATGTACGCTCGTCGATTGCAAATCCAGGAAAACCTGACCCAACAGATTGCACAAACCGTGTTAGATGTCACCGGCGCCTCAGGCGTGGGCGTTATTATCGAAGCAAAACACATGTGCATGATGATGCGCGGTGTTGAGAAACAAAATTCTGTAATGAAAAGCTCCGCCATGCTTGGCAGCTTTCGCAATAACGAATCTACCCGTCTCGAATTTCTTTCATTGGTTAAGTAGTTACCGGCAGCATCCGCAAAAGCCGAGTAACACAGGCAATAAAAAAGGCAGCTACGCTGCCTTTAAACAATTTCATATACCCCGCCCTGCATCTTCAGCACAAACCAGAAACTACGATCGCTCAATCGGTTTATTCACCTGCAACGGCAAGAATATCGATTCGAAGCATTATTTGCCCAGTCCCACGTTCAACAAGATACATCGCCATGTACTGCGAGCCACTTTTAAGTGCCCAGAAAACTTGTTTACTTTGTACGCCGTACAAGCGTCGATCTTTAAAGTATCCGTTTGCCCACTCATTGCTTGACCCGCATGCACGCGCCTTACACATATAGAGGGTTTCAATAGAATCTTGGCTCGCCCAAGTTTGATAGAAAGTCGAGATCTGCTGAAACTGATCTCGCGATTGAACAAGGTAGGTATTTGAACTCAGTTTACCGCTTAGCGTAAGGCTGTCATCAAATTGCCAAGAACCGTTTATCTTCTGATATTTCGCCAATGGAAGCAGCCAACGCTCTTCTTGAGATTCTGCCGATTTGACCGGCTGCAACGACGTATTTACAGGCAATATAAAATCAGCCCACGCCACATTGCAGCAAAACAAACAGGCAAACGTCAAACAAACAAATCGCAACATACCTCAGAAATCTCCTTCGCCTGAAAGTCCATATGCAGATGATGATGCCCATCAAGCCGCATTACATTCCACAAAGGCGCCTCTAAATCAGAAACCATCGCTTGAAGTTTATCATAACTACCCAACCCCTGGTTTGCGAGAAACACAAACGCCGTACATTTCACCTTTTGCAAAAATGCTCGGTCGTGACTTTCAGTTAGCTTAACTGACGACGGTTGTTTTAAACGAGAATCAACGCGCCAATAGAAACGACCATCTCGCTCTTCAATCGCACGCGCTCCAAGTAATTGCGCGATGGAAACATCAACACTACTCGCCAAGGCTCGCAAATCAACCAACTCTTGCATTGATGCATAACCCCTCCCTTGCCGGATGCCCGCGCGATATCCACGTAGAAAATCAGACATTTGCTCAGGAGCATCTGAAGCAGCTACAGGCAATGGCATCAATCCATCAATCAAACCTAACGAAGTGACACGCTCAGGGTAAGTCGCAGCCAGCATGATCGCAAGCGCAGCTCCACGCGAATGACCTAACAATGAAAACGATTCCCAACCGAGAGAATCAGCAATTTCAAGGATATCTAACAGGTCATCCCATAGGTGGTAGGTGGCACTAGGGGGACGAAAATCCGAACGCCCAACACCCGCCTGATCAAACGCCAGCAATGAGCATTCGCCCAACAGCGGCGCAATCACATCAAAACTAGCCGCATTATCTAACCAGCCATGCAAGGCAATAACCGGTTTCCCACCTTCCGGATTCCAGTGCTTGGCCGCGAGCCGAATACCTCGAACGTCGAAACTTCGTTCAATACAATTCATAAGCAGCAACAATCGTTAAATAAGGTGAAATCTATCATTCGCAAATTAGAAAGGTGGGCGGCTACTGATAGAAAGGCGGATCTATTAAACGCAACAACCGGGAACACGCCTTGTCTGCGGCAAAAACTTCAAGACTTGCACAACTGCCAGGCTGCATAGGATATTGAAAAGCCGCCCTGCTATTTCCGTCTATCAAGACACTCGCCAAAGTAGAAACCAACGGCTGGTGACTAATAATCAGTATGGACGCATTGTGCTTACAGCGTCTCAGTAAATCGAGAACGGCATCGACATTGCTTTCAGGAATAAGTGCGTCAACTGTCTCTGCATCATTCGGAATACCTGCATGATTTTTCAAATGCCGAAACGTTTGCTGTGTTCGCTTATAAGGACTCACAAATACGTGATCGAAGCTGATATTTTCCGTTTTCAATTTCGCGCCGAGCAGTTGAATTTCGGCAATCCCTTCTGACGTTAGGGGNCGCTCCTCATCTGTAGCTTCAGCAGGAGCAGCCTTACCATGACGTACAACATACAACTTCATCTAACACCTCGAATAAGCTAAGGCGGCAATACTATCAAAACTATTTGCGAGCAAACACCGCCAACAGGGCAGGAAGTACGATAAATGTGGTAAATAACAGGAGAGTAATTGATATCGACAAAAGTAGGCCTACCGACGCAGCACCCTTGTGAGCGCTGAAGGACAACGACATAAATGTTCCTATCGTTGTCAGCGCGCTGATAAACACCGCCTTACTGGTACTCGAACGCAATAATTCAGCAACACTACTCGAAAGCAGGTAACGATGCACTACATGCACGCCGGTATCGACACCCAAACCGAAAATCAACGGCACCACCAAAATATTCGCCATGTTCAATGTCAGCCCAGTTGCGACGATAAACGTAAAAACAAGCAAGGTGGTTAATACTAAAGGAATCAACACTAAGATCGGCAATTTGATGCCCCGAAAATAAAGCACCAACAAGATGAATATGCAGACAATCGATATCGTACTCGCCTCAAGGAATGACGCAACGACAACGTTACCCACCCCCCACTCTACGATCGTACGACCGGCGACATTCGGCGCAACAGCAACAACCTCTGAAATAAACTGATCCGTCTTAGCCCTATCGGTCATATCCTCAGCAGGAACCACGTTGATCAAATAGCGACCATCAGGGGCCACCAAGCGATCTTTCAGTGACGACGGCAAGTCATCAAGGCCATAGGGTTTTTGAGCCAGCCATCGATTAAGCGTTTCCGTGTCATGGGTAATACCACTAGCGATACCGTTTTGAAACGATTGCCAGTATTCAGTATGTTTCTCCAAATCAGAAACCGCTGCAAGCGCACGCTGAATATAGGCCTCATCTTCATCATAAAAAACATATGAGGCATCCTCTTGAAGATAGGTATCAAGTGATACTATCGACGCCCTGGATTTTTCAATATTGAGTGGAAGCGTTTTCGCAGGCTCGTCAAACTGCTGGAGCTTTTCCGCAACAGGTTGCATGTACCCGTACTTGATGTCCTGAAATTTGGGCAAGTATTGCTCTGGCAATTTAACCTTGGCAACACTCTCTAACGCCAACAGATTATTGATCAATTCATCAACGTCTGCCTCTGCATCAACCAATACAGAAATACTGTAATCGGTGACTATCTCGTGAGATTGCATTTCCAGCATCGTGGACATCGCCTCAGTCGACTCATCATGCATCGCCAGCACACTGTAATCGAAACGCAAATGCGTTGAATACCAAGCCGCAGATATACCGATCACGGCACTCACGACCAACACCATCTTAGGTGGTAGATTGGGCATTGAGTATCCGCGTAGCTTTTCACCACGACCAGACGTCTTACGTACACCAGTACCAAACAAGGCAAACCAGGCCGGAAAGAGACTAACGCTCAACAGAAACGCGATAATCATCCCACCTGCGGATATGATACCAAGCTCCGCCAAGCCCTTATAAGCAGTTGGTAAAAATGCAAGAAACGCGATACCCGACGTAATTGAGCACAACGCTAACGCAGAACCGATATCGCCCGCAGCCTCAACTGCAGCTGAACTTCTTGATTCAACGGTATTTTTTTGCACCGCCTCCATGACTCGAAGACAATAATGAACCGCAAAGTCGACACCAAGACCAAAAAACATCACCAGAAAAATCAAAGACAGGGTGTTGTAGCTGCCAACGGCAAAACTCGCGAAAGCTGAAGTCCACACGATACCAACCGCTAACATGGCAAATATGGCCGAAATCACCGAGATGGATCGAATCCCCAACCCTAATATCAACGCCAACAAAACAAGTGACAGCGTTCCAGCAAGCTCGACACCGCCCAACCCCGCCGATATCTCATCATTCGCTAGCGCCACCTCTCCGGTAACCCTTACATCAACATTGGCCGGTATTGGTGCTGCTTTGATGACGTCTCGTATATTGTGAATAATGACCTTATTGGGTAATTCTTCAGAAAATATCTGCTTGCTTTTAAGTACAATCAACTGGTAGTGAATTTCTTCGGTATCACGAGGCCGCAATGGCTCAACCAACGCTAATGTTGGCGCCTCACCCGCTTTTATCAAGTCGACAGCGTCAGCAAAAGTATCCAGTTGTTCTTTTGTTGTATCCGATAACGTGTCGATCTTTGCGTCGCTGCGTAAACGATCTTCGAGCTGCGCTATAAATTCAGGAATCGTCGGCGATTGGTAAAGCGCCTTCAATTCAGGGATAGACTCCTCTACTGCCTCTGATAGCCGCTTAACGCCCTCAACAGGCGCTCCGTATAGCGCACGATCAACAAAAAATTGATCAAAACCAGGGGCAAATACATCGGTGAAGTTATCATTCTCGCTGAATCGACGATAAAGCTCTTCTCCAGCTTCGTGCGCACCAGCAGCCGACACCGAGGAAACCACAACGAGAGTTGTATCCTGATACTGAGGAAACGCTTTTTTGTAGACTTCATTCTGCGCATACCAACGCGTCGAACTTGAAGGCTTGATTAGCGATCCGAGATCAGAGTTAATGCGGAAGTTATGAAAGGAGTAAAATGCTGCAAGCCCTGTAATTACAAGAATTGCAAGTACGATGGCAACAGGGAAGCGCTCCACCATCGCAACCCAACGGCGGAGTGCTATCTGAAAATATTGAGTCATGATTTAGCCGAGATACACTCTGCTTCTGGCTCATACACCAAGTCTGAAAAATCCTCATGAACAGCAAGTTTTAACTGTTCGCGATAGATATTCTCCAGAGCACGGCAAGAGTATTTGTGGGTATAACGACATGCTTTTTGATGATTCTGCAATGCAACTTCTGCTCTCGCCTTTGGATTAGCAAGCCAGTAGTCAATTTTTCTTGTCAAATCATCGACATGCGGGAAGTTGAATAGCGAGTTTTCTGTAACTGCAAAGTCTTTAGCGGCACTATCTTTCGAATCTGAAACGATCGTTGGAATACTATTCGCCATCGCCTCCAGAACAGACATCCCCTCAAGCTCAATCTCGCCAGCATGAATGAACAAATCTGCACTATTGTAGAGACGCTTAAGCTCTTCATCCGATACTTCAGAAATACGATACGGACAGGTCAATGTTTTTTCTGCAAACCGGCGCAAACGCCCTTCTGCAGGGCCAGTACCGACAAACGTCATATTGATCTGATCAATAAATTTAGATTGAGAAACCGCCTTCATGATCAAATCTTGATGCTTTTCACTAGCAAGACGACCAACGGATAACAAATTAAACGGCTTCCGAGGTATAAAATCTTCTGCCCTTGGCGGGATCAAGAATTCTTCTGGAACACCGTTAGAAATCACTCTCGTCTCAGTCTTAAGCCCCTGCTCCTTAAGCATATTCTCTGCAAATGGAGACGGGCAAATAACAACATCAGCGCGTGAATAAAAGTACTTAATAAAAACTCTATAAAGAAAACTAATAGAGGCTTCTGTATTAAGCTTAAGATTCTTCGTCACATTTTCTGGCTGCACATGAAAAGAGCAAACAACCGGAATACCAAGCTCTTTAGCGACAGTAATAGCAGCCGAACCCAGAAGAAACGGGTATTGAACATGCAACAGATCAACATCCTTTAGAGCTTCACGCAGCAGAGCTTTGTCTGCCAGTGCCAAAGGAGATTTCATCTTATGCAGAATCCACTTGAGACCAGGCACGCCAAATTCACGAAAACGTACCTTACCAGGCATTTCTTTGCCGGTCGCAAGAATAACGAATTCGTAGCCTTGTTTCTCCAACTGCTGGATGAAACGTTTCGTAGAAACTGCTGTTCCGTTGAAGGAATAATCCCATGCATCGAGGACTATTGCGATTTTATGCTTCACTATAAACCTTTGTATTTCAAACGTTTTCTTACCACCCAACAACCATGGGCAACAAAAACAAAAAAGTTGCAGGCCCTCACAACCGACGCAACTTCCAACATCTTTAACACTACTGCCAAGACATATAACTTTTAGCAGCAAATGCTAACAGACTACCTAATTTACCAACATAATAGCAAACAGATAATGCCCGCTAGTTCCTAACCGTAAACTCGACATCGGTATTTTGCTCAGCTTCCATCAACCCGGAAACCACACTTTCAACCGATTGACCCTCATGCAAAATACTGCACATTCCGTTAACCAGTGGCATATAGACCCCAAGTTGCTCCGCCCTATCCCTAACAAGCCGCAAAGTATTCACACCTTCTGCAACTTGTCCAAGCTCTTCGACAATTTCATCCATGGATTGCCCGGATCCTAGCGCATAACCTACACGATAATTACGACTAAGAGGTGACATACAGGTAACAATAAGATCACCTACCCCCGACAATCCCAAAAATGTCATCGGGTCAGCACCTAACTGCACCGCGAAACGACTCATCTCAGCCAAACTCCGGGTGATTAGCATACCAATAGTATTCTGACCTGAACCGAGCGCCGACGCCATTCCACAAATAATTGCATAACAATTTTTTAGCGCGCCACCCAGTTCAACGCCGAACATATCTGAACTCGCATATACCCTAAAATATGAGGTATGTAGCAATTCCTGAACATCATGAACCAGGCTCGAAGATTCACTTGCAATAACAGTTGCTGTCAAATGGCGATCAGCAATTTCTTTCGCAAGGTTTGGACCACTCATAACACCGATAACATTATGCGGCATTTCTTGAGCAAGAATCTGGCTCATCAGATCAAAGGTATCAGCTTCAATGCCTTTTGTCAGACTAACCAGACTAGCATGGGAAGGAATACACAATTTAAGCTNCTGAGCGACTTCACGGTAGGATTTACTTGGCACAGCCACAAAAACATAGTCAGCATTCCTAACGGCCTCACCAAGCTCTACAGAAGCTCGAAGTGCCGAATCCAGTTCCAGATTCGGCAAATACTGTGAGTTCACGTGATCCTGATTTATTTCGTCCGCTGTCTTTTGATTTCTAAGCCACAGACAAACGTTATGGCCGTTACCTGCAATCAGGTTAGCTATAGCGGTACCAAAACTGCCTCCGCCCAACACGGCCACTTCGCAACGTTTCTGCATGCTGCTTATTGTTTTCCCCAAATGATCCTGAAGCGATTAACCGCCCCTAAATATTCTAGCATCTAATTATTTAGGGCAGTTATAACGATATCACTTTATCAGTCAATATACTGATTAAAATCCCTAAAAAGAACTGCGCCGCCCGCACGCCGATCAAAAAAAAGGCAGCTTAAATGCTGCCTTCAATTTGAGCGCGATGATACTATCATCCCCGGGTTAAATCCAACAGTAACTTATTCAACTTATGGACATACGCAGCTGGATCATCCAGCTGACCACCCTCAGCCAAACGCGCCTGATCAAACAAAACTTGAGCAAGATCAGTAAAGCGATCTTCATCAGATTCATCATCAAGACGCTGCACAAGAGCATGCTCAGGATTCAATTCAAGGATTGGCTTCGAATCTGGAACGGCTTGACCAGCCTGCTCAAGAATCCGGCGCATCTGCCCACCCATATCCATCTCACCAACAACAAGACACGCAGGCGAATCTGTTAGACGTGAAGTCACACGCACGCTATCAACTTGTTCAGACAACGCACCGGAAACACGCGTAATCAAATCTTCATTCTCACCCTGAAGATCTTCTTGAGCCTGCTTGTCTTCCTCAGAATCCAATGCCCCAAGATCTAACTCGCCACGACCAACATCTTGAAATTGCTTACCATCGAACTCCATCAGATGACTCATCAGCCACTCATCGACACGATCAGTCAACAACAAAACCTCAACATCTTTCTTTTTAAACACCTCAAGATGTGGACTATTGGTCGCCATATTGACGTTATCAGCAGCAATATAATAGATCTTATCCTGCCCTTCTTTCATGCGCTCGATATAAGCGGACAATGACTGATCCTGAGCCTCGGAATCACTCTGCGTTGTTGTAAACCGGAATAACTTGGCAATACGTTCCTTATTAGCAAAATCTTCAGCCGGACCTTCTTTCAATACTTGTCCAAATTCAGCCCAGAATTTCGCATACGAATCAGAATCTTTCTTGCTCAACTTGTCGAGCATATCAAGTACGCGCTTGGTTAAAGCCGACTTCATGGACTCAACAGCAGGATCTTGCTGGAGTATTTCGCGCGACACATTCAGCGAAAGATCATTAGAATCTACAACACCCTTTACAAATCGCAGGTAAAGCGGCAAAAACTGCTCAGCATCATCCATAATAAAAGTACGCTGCACATACAACTTCAAGCCTCGAGCCGCATCACGATTCCACAGATCAAACGGGGCCTGACCTGGAATATAAAGTAAGCTAGTGTACTCAAACTTCCCTTCGACGCGATTATGGCTCCATGAAAGCGGGTCACTAAAATCATGTGAGACGTGCTTGTAAAATTCGTTGTACTCTTCGTCAGACACCTCACTTTTAGAGCGTGTCCAAAGCGCTGTTGCGGAGTTCACCGCTCCATATTCTGGCTCAGCCGGCTCAGCAACTTCTTCACCGTCAACGTCCACTGCAGGCGCAGCCTCTTCCTTCATAAGAACAGGAATGGCGATGTGGTCAGAATACTTTTTAACAATCGATTTCACACGGAAACTATCAGAAAATTCATCTTGATCGTCACGCAGATGGAGCTTAATCGACGTACCACGATCAGCCTTATCAACCTGCTCCACACTAAAATCAGCTTCACCTTCCGAAACCCAGCGCACAGCCTGATCAGTCGGCACACCAGCCTTCCGAGTCACGACTTCAACGCGATCTGCAACAATAAACGCAGAATAGAAACCAACACCAAATTGGCCAATCAGCTGAGAATCTTTTTTATCATCCCCAGTAAGCTGGCCGATGAACTGGGCGGTGCCAGACTTTGCAATAGTACCCAGATTCTCGACAACCTCATCACGCGTCATGCCGACACCGCTATCAGAAATAGTCAGCGTTTTCGCATCACTATCGACATCGATACGGATCTCTAACTCAGGCTGACTCTCAAAAAGCGCCGCGTCAGATACAGCCTCAAAACGGAGTTTTTCGCAGGCGTCAGATGCATTTGAAATTAGCTCTCGAAGAAATATTTCTTTATTCGAATAAAGGGAATGAATCATCAAATGAAGCAATTGTTTGGCTTCTGTCTGAAAACCAAGTGTTTCTTTGGTAGCTTCACTCATATGTTGTACTCCATGCTTTAGCTTTAAAATGGTTATTGAATATACCAAGCTTAAATGGGGTCGCCTTCCCGTGTTTCAAGGGCAAAACCAAGAAAAATTAAATATTGTTTGCGAACTCCTTCTGCGGTCTAGATCCGGTAGAATGAAGCGATATGCACATACAATCGTGAGAAGACACCGAACATGGACAACAAAGCTGTACAGCTACAAAATAATGGCGAAATCACAACAGCCCACTTAAATAACATCCTGCAAAAGCAACAAGCCGCTTTTGCCGCAGAAGGCTTTGTTACCTACGAGACACGCCTAGATCGACTTAACCGACTAGAAGCACTGCTGCACGAAAATATCGACGCACTCGTCACGACCATGTCCGAAGACTTCGGCCACCGCTCTCCACACCAGTCTCGTATTGCCGATTTTTACGGAACATTCGAGTGCATTAAACATACGAAAAAACACCTCAAAAAATGGATGAAGGATGAAAAGCGTAACTCACCCTTCCCTCTCGGCTTGCTGGGTGCCCGCTCGAAAATCCAATATCAACCCAAAGGCGTTATCGGCAACATAACTACATGGAACTTCCCCGTCGGCGTCGCGTGCACACCACTGGCCGGAATACTTGCCGCGGGCAACCGATGCATGGTCAAACTCACAGAAGTCACCCCAGCGACCTCCGAACTGCTAAAAACGCTATTCACCAAATACTTCGACGAGACAGAAGTTATCGGCATTACAGGTGGCCCAGAGGTTGGCGCAGCATTTTCATCCCTACCACTTGATCACATCATATTTACAGGAGCAACCAGCATCGGGCGTCATATTCTGCGCGGCGCTGCAGACAACCTTACTCCGGTAACACTGGAACTCGGCGGGAAATCCCCAGTCGTTATCGGCCGGTCAGCGGATCTGCAAGAATCTGCTCTGCGGATTTTTACCGGCAAAGCGTTGAACGTGGGGCAAGTATGTATTTCACCTGACTATATTTTTGTCGCAGAAGAACAACTCGATACATTCCTTGAGATGGCCATCAAGCATGTTTCAACTATGTTTCCAACGATGCTATCAAATGGCGACTACAGCTCAGTTATCAATGAACGCCATTACCAACGCCTCCAAAGCTATCTTCAGGACGCATCTGACAATGGCGCTGATGTGCGTGAAATTAATCCAGCAAACGAAGATTTCACAAAACAGACCAGCACGCACAAAATACCTCTAACAATTGTTGTTAACCCCGACGACAGCCTAAAGGTCATGCAGGAAGAAATCTTTGGCCCAATCATAAGCGTCAAAACGTACAAACATGTTGATGACGCAATCAAATATATCAACGCGAACTCACACCCACTTGCATTGTATTACTTCGGCGATGACAAAGCTGAAGAAGCCCACATTTTAAACACCACAACTTCAGGCGGCGTATCGATAAACGACGTAGTTGCACATGCTGGCGTTGAAGAGCTGCCATTCGGTGGCATCGGCCCATCGGGCATGGGTAACTATCACGGCTTCGAAGGCTTCAAAACATTCAGTCACGCAAAATCGATCTTTCGCCAATCGAAGAATGTCTTCATGATGAAACATACGGGAATGATCCCACCCTACAATGACTCAACTGAAAAAGCCTTGGCATTTATGCTTAAACGAAGAAAGTAAGCCTTAATCTCAATCAAAAACGGCTCCTCAGGGGCCGTTTTTGATTCTGGTAACTTAATAAATACTAACTACACTTCTCCTTGTTATAAGGGCGCCAGCCCCCATCCTCTATCAACAAGGAAGCCACCAATGAAATTGACCGACAAAAAAAGTTTATCCGGCGCCGCGATTGCGATTGCCGCAGCAAGTATTACTGCATGCTCAGATAACCCAACTAACGACTCAGCAGATTCAGCAACAACCGATCTCGCTCACTGCTACGGTGTAAATGCCTGTAAAGGCCACAACGACTGTAAAACAGCCGAACACTCTTGTGCAGGCCAAGCAACGTGCAAAGGCTCAGGATCATTCGTTATCATGCCAACAGAGGCATGTAACAACGTAGGCGGGCAAGTAAAAGATGATTGGCGCAGCAGCGTAGCTACAGCATCGTTAATCCAATGCTATGACGTAAACCTATGCAAAGGCCAGAACGACTGTGCAACAGCGACTAACGCATGCAAAGGCCAAGCTAGCTGTAAAGGCACAGGCTGGGTAGCTATGCCTACGAAAGCATGTACTGATATCGGCGGGAAAACGAAGGGCAAATAAATAGCCCTCAGTCGAACAACAAAGCTCGAGTTGTAACCAACAAAAAACGGGAACACGTAGTTCCCGTTTTTTGTTGTAATAACTAAAACAAACGTGTCACTTGATTTGGTGCCTGCTAGACCGGGAAGCGACCTGCCCAACCGCAGTTGAGACTACATGCGCTATTTGCATGCCGAGCTTCTCTTGTAGTGATTTCTTCTCAACGAATTCGATATGGAAAATTTCCTTCGAAGCAGCCTGCTCCATCAAATACGAATCACTGGTAACCACTTCATCGACCAAATTATGTTCTAGGGCGCGAGTTCCATACCAAACCTCACCAGTAGCAACCTCATCAAGATTAACATTCGGCCGATGTTTAGCGATAAACTCCTTAAAGAGCACGTGAGTATCTTCCAAATCTTCCTTAAGCTTATCTCGACCTTTATCGGTGATTTCACCAAACATGGTTATCGGCGCCTTATGCTCACCAGCCGTCATTACCTCATAGTCGACATCATATTTCTTCAATACGCGGTTAAAGTTCGGTATTTGAGCCAGCACGCCGATAGATCCCACAATTGCAAACGGGGCCGCCAAAATCTTATCTGCAACACATGCCATAAGATAGCCACCACTCGCAGCAACCTTATCTACACATACAGTTAAAGGAATGTTCTTTTCACGAATTCGGTCTAACTGAGATGCCGCAAGCCCATATGTGTGAACCATCCCACCAGGACTCTCAACATTCATAACCACTTCGTCTTTTGGTGTAGCGAGCGTCAAAACTGCAGATACGGTTTCAGTAAGATTGTCGACAGCCGAGGCCTGAACATCACCTTCAAAATCGATAACATAGATTCTAGGCAAATCAGAATCCGCCTTATCTGTAGCTTTTTTGCTCTTACGAGCCTCTTTTTCAAACGCCTTATACGACTTTTCAGACATGATTGCAGAACGCAACTCACGCTCATAGTCTTCAAATTTTTCGTTAAGTTTTTTGACATCAACATGACCACTGTGCAATCCACCACCTTTAGAGCGGGATCCAATCGCAATTACAGCGCCAAATACGACAATAATAGATACTACGATAGTAACGGCCTTTAGCAAGAAAAGGCCGTATTCAGCAAGAAACTCCAAGGAGAACTCCTATATTCAGAGCATGTTCAGCGAAGAAGCTAGGCTAGTCTAATCGTGATTCGTGTTCAAGGAAGAAATCACAAAGTCTGACTCCCCGCGCTTCACACTGAAAAGAATACCCTGCTCCATAGGTTGAAACGCAGTTTCTTCACGGTCGGCAACAATACCAGGAACGAAAACGCTAGACGCAAGTGAATATAAATCAAACCCCAATGTCGACGCCCCGAACACAATATCACTCGTTGGGCGCGCGGCTTGCTGCTCTACTGAGTAATAACGAGTATTCAACGAAGACAGTCGACAAAACTCCTTGCCGCCGAACAACGGAAATCTCAGTCGCTGGACGCCTGCGTTCCACATGTCGCCATCGAGCATTAAATCCGTCGCCCGGCCCGATTTGATCTCGACCACAGAAGCCTCGTAGCTCTGCAGAGAGACCTTTTCAAAACTAACATTGGCGATTGACTGAGTCGAACTACACGCACCATACAACCCTAAGTTTAAACCGCCAAGACCGACAACAACCGCCAGCAGCACCATCAAAAGGCCGCCAAACCCACGTAAAAACCCGAGGATCCAGCCCTTTCCTGCAAGTACTTTAACACTCGCAATCAAAAGTAAGGCGGAAATCGTAAGAGTGATAATTGTTATTACACTAAATTCCATTAGCAAACATACCCTGAAGTTTCATAGGGATAGCGCTTAGCAAGACTTGCCGCAACTATCCTCGCGAAGAACATCGAAACCTAAATGCGAAGTCTTGCGCCCATTGGACACAAACACATCCTACAGCAACTCACTTATTCTATTTATAATTTACGTGAGTACTGCAATAGATATCACAATGCGAGCACTGATAGGCCTTTACTGCCAAAAACAGTGCTCAACTTTGACTAGCCAGCCCTCTCCAATCCCTTAAGGCTCTGTTCGGCAACATCGAGAACATTAACCGGCGCCTCGCCATACAGCTCTATTTCCGACAGATAATATTCAAGCGCAATTAGCGCATCAGCAATGACTTCAAGGATTTCCTGCCCGGACTCACTGGCAAAGTCTGCATCTTTTTGAGCCGCAACGAACTCAGCACATTCTGTAAGGATGGATGAAGCACGCTTAAGCCCCAGTAAATCCATAGCTCCACGGACACTAACAATCGTATCCAAAACACTCTGGACGTATTCGGTATTAAAGTCCGACTCTATGAATGAGGTGATATCCTTTTTCGCCTCACCAATACCTGCTTGCGCCTCGCTAACGACGATTTTCTGAGCCTCATCAAGCTGACTCTGCGCCATTAGGGCCTTTCTCGCCTCGTCGTCTTGCTGCGTATCTTCGAAATTCAAATCGAGTCGACTCAACCCCGATAACATACTCTCAACGTAAAGAAGACCATCAGCGACACCCAACAGCCCCTCGCGATCAAATGGATTACCGCCAGCCCAGGATTTAACTTTCTCTAATAGACCAGCAAGTATCTGACTTGGCGTTTGAACACCAACAACCGCCAGAATATCACTGGTACGTTGAAATAATCCCGCCAATGATGTCATATCGGCATCGTTAGATGCTGGATCCTGCGCAGCAATTTCAAGAACCTGCTTCGCCTGCGCTAGCTCTTCCTTCAATGCATCGACCATCACAATAATGGTTTCGGCATTTGGCCCCTGCATCACAGAACGTTCTCGCTGAAGCGCACGGTCATCAAACGCCAAATAATTCAAACCCAACTTATCATGCACTTCTTGCGCAGCTGAATGACTACAGGAAGAAATTTCGATTAAGTAAACCAATTCAGCCATCAAAGCAGCATCACCCGACGCTGAAGACAAATCATTAGATTCCAACGCCTGACGGATCAAGGCGTCTACGCGAGAAAGAACGCGCTTACGGGTGAATGACAACGAGAGGTCGCCACTCATTAAGCCCTCTAGCACCGCCTCGGTCAATCGCCACTGCGTACGCCCTTCACCAGCAACCGCCTTCGCCAAACGAGAAACCGCGCGATGCATTAGCTGCAATTTAAATTCGAGGTTTTCTTCGCGAATTAAGCCAATCAAACCGAGCTGATATAACTGACGCATCCGGCCGTACAAACCGGCCAAATCAGCCTCTTCAGATATGCCCTGCGCACCAAGCGAAAATGAGTCAACGGCAAAGCCAGCCAACTCACTTTCCAGCCGGATGGGCTGACGCAATGCCGCTTTGATTTCATTGATAAATGGGTCGAGTAATGCAGGAATCGCCTGCTCGCGGTCTTTAACATATTCGATATAACACGGCAGCCCGACATAAGCATGACTTAGGGCAGACAAAGCAAAATCACTTGCTTTTACCTGAGCATCAAGAATAGCGTTACTGAGAAGCACCATCCCCTCGGATAACTCTAGCGCTCGCTTCAATCCAAGCATCTTAAATACGCCAACAATCTCCGCAAGACTTGTCAGCGACTCACGCAACTGATCTTGCGCGCTAGTATCGACTGCAAAAGCCTCAAAATGACGCGAGGCTTTTTCAATTGATAATCCAAGCTCGTTATGAACAACCTTGATCGACGTAACGTTGATGGGAGTAACTTCAATCACGCAATTGCCTTTTTTATCGTTTTATTCTGTAGGCTATCAGGTTAGCTAACCCACCCAATAACCCTGCGATTCACTGAAAAATCAGCATACACCAAATTGACCACAAACTACTAGAATCAACGATCTAACGCCAGATTTTTATTGGAGCCTGCTGTGAATTTTTAGTGATTTTATTGGTCGAATTCGCATTTTTAAACGTTTTATCTAACGATAAAGGAAAATATCATCCGCACCAAACCCTTACCACTGGCAAGATCCATCACTCTTCTTATTCAGCAGATCGACAAATGACTGATGCTCATTTAATTCATCCTCGCTCGCGTTCAGCACTCTTAACGAAGAAATGCCTGCCACGCGTCGTATCGCCTCAACTTGATTACTATCAGCTGAATCACTACCCGATGATAGCTCAAGGCCGGTTTGGCCACCTGTCATAAACAGATAGACATCCGCTAGAATTTCAGCATCGAGCAAAGCTCCATGGAGCACTCGATTAGAATTATCAACACCGTAACGCCTGCACAGAGCATCGAGAGAATTCCTTTGCCCCGGATGCTTAGATTTCGCCATAGCCAGGGTATCAAGAATCGAACTTGTCGTATCAACCGGCCGGTATCGATTACCCGCTAACGCGAGCTCGTNATTAATAAACCCAACATCAAACGGCGCATTATGAATAACGAGCTCGGCGCCATCGACATAACGCATAAATTCATCGGCAACATCGCTAAACAAAGGCTTATCTAATAGGAAATCATCACTAATACCGTGAACCTCAAAAGCGCCCTGCTCTACTTTACGCTGAGGATTGATGTATTGGTGGTAGTTGTTGCCGGTAAGCTTCCGATTGATGAGTTCAACACAACCAATTTCAATCATCCGATTGCCAGAGGCAATATCAATACCGGTTGTTTCGGTATCTAGAACAATTTGTCGCATATATTTCGCTTTCCCAGTTTGTATTCGCGGAAATTATGATTTACTTGCGAGCTACGCCATCGCTTCTGCGGCACCACGATTCGCAAGATCATCTGCGATTTCGTTTTCTCGATGACCACTGTGCCCTTTCACCCACTGCCAAACGACTTGATGCCTTTGAATTTCTGCATCTAGCGCTTCCCAAAGTTCTTTATTCTTAACCGGCTTCTTCGCCGCGGTGCGCCAGTTATTGCGTTTCCAGTTAGCCACCCACTTTTCAATCCCATCCCTAACGTACTTGGAATCCGTTGTAATCTTAACATCACACGGCCGCGTGAGCGCTCGCAGACCCTCGATAACCGCCATCAGCTCCATGCGATTATTGGTAGTATCGCGTGCACCGCCCCAAAACTCTTTTTCAACACCGTTAAAACGCAGTAAGGCGCCCCATCCACCAGGACCAGGATTACCTTTACACGCACCATCTGTAAAAAGTTCGACCATATTCAATTCTTAACTACCTGACTTTGAGTTTACCGAAGCTCGTCCACTTTTAGTTTTAACACCATTTTGAGGGTGCTGATAAAGTGACGGTTCTAACTGGGGAATGATACTACTGACTTTTTGCCATTTCATGCGACGCGGCGTCAATGGAGCGACCTCTTTTTTCGCCAAAACAGCATAGAAACCACCAGTGGGCCATTGAGACTGCGTGAGTCGTCTATTTAAACCACGACACAACCGGCTTTTATTCATCCATTTGACCGGAGGCATATAGAATCCGTAGTGAACCTTTTGCACAGAAAAATCCATCAGCGTTAACCAATCAACCAATCGCCGAACGGTGACCGGATGATTCTGCCAAACACGTGATTTAGAAAGACGTTTACTTGCTGCATAGACCCCTAACAGACTGACTGGGTTGAATCCGATAATTAACACATGACCAGAAGGAATAACCACCCGGCTCAGCTCGCGCAATGTTTGATGAGGGTTTTGACTATAATCAAGCAGATGATGAACAACCGCCAAATCGATACAATCCTGCTCAAGAGGTAGCTGTTCCTCTTCACAAACCGCCCCAACAGAGGCACCTGAGAGCGGCGACAATCGGAATTTATGCCGTATTCGGCTCGTATCAACCAAGTTGACATCCCGACTGACACTCAGCTGAAGAAGATGATAGCCAAACAGCGTTTGCAAGAAATCATCAACAACAGCCTGCTGATTGCATAGCATCGAACGGCCGGTCGGCTCTTTAAACCACCGTTCCATAATCGGGATTGACTCCGCCAACGGGTATTCAGCCTGTCGGCCCAATAGCTTTTCAGCCAATGGATTTTTTTTCATGCCATGCTTTTTCCGTGATTGACTGTTACCATTATGCACATAAATTCAGAGGCCTGTACTGAGAAATATACAGCAAATATCCGCTTATGATGACGATAACTCCTATACCCGCTTTTGTAGACAATTACCTCTGGCTAATTACCGACAGCCCGCCAGCTTCAAGCCCTCAAAAAGCGGTTATCGTCGNCCCCGGCGATGCAGCCCCCGTGATTCAAGCACTTGAAACAAACAACTTAGAACTCGAAGCGATATTGGTGACGCATTGGCACAAAGACCACACCGGCGGCATCAATGAATTACTAAAGTACTGTAATGTTCCGGTTTATGGGCCGAATAGCCCTCACATCCCTCAAGTAACTAACCCTCTAAAAAATGGTGAAATAGTCACCTTAAGCACCGGAAGTTTTCAAGTTATTACTGTGCCCGGGCATACTCTTGACCATATCGCGTACTACAACGCTGAAAATCATACACTGTTTTGCGGCGACACATTGTTTAGCGGCGGCTGCGGCAGAATGTTTGAGGGTACACCTGAAATTTTCCACAAATCTCTGGAAACACTTGCTCAATTGCCCATTCAAACACAGATTTTTTGTACCCATGAATATACACTGGCAAACTTACAGTTTTCTTTGGCTGTAGAACCAACAAACCCAGACATTATCGAGCACATCAATCGCGCTGAGATACAACAACAAAAGGGAGAGCCCACCCTCCCGAGCGTGTTATCTGAAGAGCTCAAGATAAATCCTTTTTTGCGAACAAATATCGAAACTGTCATTGAGCAAGCACTCAACCAAGGCGCTCAAAGCTCAAAGCCAGTCGATGTATTTGCAACATTACGAGAGTGGAAGAATAATTTTTAATGACTCGACTAACACTGGCCAGATTTCTATCATCACTGGCCCTGGCATCCCTTTGCGCCTGTTCAACACAACAAACAGACACCAGCACCCACTCCGCCTTTTCAGAGGACGGTGCTGGCTTTCAGATTGATAAAGAATATTTGACCGGTAACGGAGCCGAGCACTGCTTCCCCGTCGATCAAGACGCATTTAATCACCCGATTGATCAACTTTCGCTGCCGCCTTCACCCGACGACAATATTTGGCCACGGGTTCAGCAAGGACTTGCACTCGATTATGTTGACCACCCCAAAGTTCAAGCACAACTCAATTGGTACAAATCACACCCCGAATACCTAGTACGGGTACAAAAACGCGCCTCCCGATATCTTCACCATATCGTGGAGTTGCTCCACACCAACAATGTACCTTACGATTTTGCCTTACTGCCTATTGTTGAAAGCGCCTATGAGCCGTTTTCCTACTCCCACGGCCAAGCCTCAGGTCTTTGGCAGTTCATTCCCATCACAGCCAACCGGTTTCGCCTTGATAGAAACTGGTGGCAAGATGAAAGACGAGACGTCCCAGAATCTACCCAAGCCGCAATCAGCTATCTGACCTATTTGTATGGTTTTTTTGATGAAGACTGGCATTTAGCGATCGCGGCCTACAATGCCGGCGAAGGTACTGTGCGCAAAGCTGTTCGTGCCAACAAAAAACGAGGCAAACCAACTGATTTTTGGAACTTAAGCCTACCCAAAGAAACTCAGGCCTATGTACCTAAACTCATCGCACTATCTGAAATATTCAGAAATCCGGAAAAATACGGTGTTGAGCTGGTTCCAATCGCGAATCGTCCGTACTTTGATGTCGTCGATATCGATAGCCAATTGGATCTTTCCCAGGCTTCGGAACTACTTGAAGTGTCACTGGAAGAAGTTTACTACCTAAACCCCGGGCTCAATCGATGGGCGACACCGCCGGTAGCGACCTACCCATTAAAAGTACCCGCCGCTAAAAAAGAAGCCTTTGTAGCCAAACTTGCAGAGCTACCGAAAGATCAACGAATAACCTGGCAGCGACATAAAGTACAAGGCGGCGATACCGTCAGCGGCTTGGCAAAACGCTTCAACAGTGACGTGAATGTAATCCGCCAAGCAAATCGACTCTCTGGCAACGACATTCGTATTGGCCAAATATTGCTAATTCCAACCGCGAAAAGCCGGGCAGCAGTTTACGCTTATAGTCAAAATCAACTCAACAACCGCCGAAGCAGCCGCAAACCCTACTCCAGCGCACAAAAGATCGTTCATCAGGTTAAACCAGGCGAGAGTTTCTGGCGGATCGCCAAGCTCTATCAAACAACACCGGAAAAAATTGCCAAGTGGAATCGAAAATCGCCCAAAGACACCCTTAAGGTTGGCGAACGCCTTGTAATTTGGAGTAAAGTCAAAGGCAGCTCACGAGATGGTGTTGTTAAGAAAGTTACCTATAAGGTCAGAAACGGTGATTCACTGGCGAAAATATCCGGCAAGTTTAATGTTAAGGTCAATCAAATAACACAGTGGAATGGCCTCAACCCAGATAAATACTTACAACCCGGGCAACGCCTTAAACTATACGTTAATGTGATGGAAACTTATTAATGCCGTCAGGCGAGTATCAATAGATACTCGCTAGTATAATAATTGTTGCGACCTATACACCAAACGAGCCATTCGCCCCATCTAGACCCGCGGATTGCTCACTGACACCTAGATGGACGCTACCAAGCGACTTGAATTATCGCTATCGCCACCATTATCCGTATAGTTAGCTCACACAGAACGGAACGTGAAGAAAATCATGCTTAGAGAAATCCTTGTAAATGCAGGCGTGTCAATCGCATTGCTCGGTGGATTATTAGCCAATGCAGAAGCACCTGCGTCGCCAAGCACGACCATCCACAAAGCTAACAGCATCGCAATGCATGGCGAACCAAAGTACCCCAAAGACTTCCAGCACTTTGATTATACCACCACCGGCGCACCCAAAGGTGGAACGTTAGTCCTTGGCGTTCAGGGCACCTTCGATAGCCTCAACAGCTTTATTGCTAAAGGCGTTTCCGCTGACGGTCTCGAACTCATTTATGACTCTCTCACCGAAGCATCTGCAGATGAACCATTCACTCGCTATGGATTGATCGCAGAACAGATGATATGGCCAGAAGACCGCAGCTGGATAGAATTTGTATTGCGTGACGAAGCGAAATTTCACGATGGATCACCTATTACTGCTGATGATGTCGAATTCACCTTTGATACCCTTATCGCTAAAGGCAGTCCAACCTTCAAAACCATGTTTGAAGATGTTGCTTCTGTTGAGGCTAAAGGCCCTCACCGCATTCGCTTCACAATGAAAAACACCGAAAACCAAGAGCTAATACTGATTCTTGGCTCGATGTCCATTTTGTCGAAACAGTATTGGCATGATCGCGATTTCAGCAAAACAACACTCGAGGCCCCACTGGGCAGTGGCCCCTATACCGTTGCAGAGGTCGAATCAGGAAAAACAATCCACTACCGTAGAAATCCAGATTATTGGGGTAAAGATCTACCCGTCAACCGTGGCCGCTACAATTTCGACCTCATCGAATACGACTATTATCGCGACGCCACCGTGTTATTGGAGGCCCTCAAAGCCGGTGAATATGACTTCCGATACGAGCGCATCTCCAAGCAATGGGCAACGGGCTATGACAGCGATGCACTGCGCTCCGGCAAGTTGGTCATGAAAAACATCAAGCACGAAATCCCCCAAGGAATTCAGGCATTTATTCTAAATACAAGAAACCCGCTTTTCAAAGATATACGCGTCAGAAAGGCACTGAACTACGCATTCGATTTTGAATGGACCAATGCCAACCTGTTCTATAACGCATACACACGCGCTGATAGCTACTACAGCAATTCAGAATTTGCGGCACATGGCATGCCGTCAGAAGCGGAACTCGCGCTTTTAAATCCATTGAAAGATCAACTACCAGGGTCTGTATTTGTTGAACCGTTCGAACTTCCTACCTCCAAGGGCGATGGCCGGAACCGACAAGCACTACGCAAAGCCAAACAGCTGTTTAGCGAAGCCGGCTGGACCATCAAAAACAACGTTCTTACCAACAGTAAAGGTAAAACATTTACCTTTGAGTTTTTGATGTTCGACCCGTCTATGGAACGCGTGATCAATCCGTTTATTCGCGCACTTAAACGTCTTGGCGTTCAGGCGAGCATTCGTAAGGTAGAAATTTCCCAATACATCAACCGCCTACGTAATCATAATTTCGATGTTGTAGTATCTCGCATCCCTCAATCACTCTCGCCGGGTCTTGAGCAAATTCAGTATTTTCACTCGTCCACATCCGATCAAAAATCCGGCAACAACCTTGCTGGCATAGCAAACCCAGCGATTGATGCACTTATCGAAAACGTTGTTCAGGCGAAATCCCGTGAAGAGCTCGTTGTTTCGACTAAAGCACTCGATCGCGCACTCCTGCACAACTGGTATGTTATCCCACAATGGTACATTGACTCCCATAGAGTCGCGTACTGGAATAAATTCGGACAGCCTGACATTACCCCCAAATACGACGCCACCTTCTCTGAAACACTCAATACTTGGTGGTACGATCCGAAGAAGTCAGCTCAGCCAGCAAAACAATAACCCTCAGATATGCTGATATATATACTCAAACGTCTCGCTCTGATCGTGCCGACCCTGTTCGGCATACTGCTCGTCAACTTTCTGATCATTCAGGCCGCACCTGGGGGGCCGGTAGATCAAATGGTGGCGCAACTTCAAGGTATCGAGGTTAACTCAACCGTAGGCATTAGCGGCTCGCAATCGGGAGAGAATATTCAGACCAAACAGAGCTCAGGCAATCGTTATGGCTTGAGAGACGACATTATTAAAGACATCGAAAAAATGTACGGCTTCGACAAACCGCCATCAGAACGATTCTGGAAAATGATCTCTGACTATCTTACCTTCAATTTCGGTGAGAGCTTTTATCGCAGCCAAACAGTGATCGAGTTGCTCAAAGAGCGCTTACCTGTATCGATCTCCCTCGGGTTATGGAGCACGCTACTTATCTACTGCATATCCATACCACTGGGCATTCGCAAAGCGGTCTCCCATGGCTCCCGCTTTGATATTGCCACTAGCACCATAGTAACGATCGCGTATGCGATTCCCGGTTTTATCTTTGCAATCATGCTCATCGTACTATTTGCAGGCGGCAGCTACTGGGATGTCTTCCCGTTAAGGGGTTTGCAAAGTGACAATTTCGATGGAATGACTTGGTACGACCAGATAAAAGACTACCTATGGCATATCTGCCTGCCCGTATTTTCATATAGCGTTAGTGGTTTTGCGCAGTTGACCTTATTAACGAAAAACTCGTTTCTGGAGGAGATTCACAAACAATACGCAACCACAGCAAAAGCTAAAGGCCTAACAGACAAACAAGTTTTTTACCGGCATCTATTTAGAAACTCAATGCTAATCATAATCGCTGGTTTTCCGGCAGCGTTTGCCAGCCTGTTCTTCACCGGCTCAGTGTTGATTGAGGTGATATTTTCACTAGAAGGCATTGGCTTGCTTGGATTTGAGTCGATCATCAAACGAGACTATCCAGTTGTATTCGGCACGCTATTTATTTTCACCTTGATAGGCTTGGTTTTGAAACTGATTAGCGATTTGACCTATGTATTGATCGATCCTCGAATCGACTTTGATAGCCAACACAAGATTTGAGGATCGGCGGTGAACCCCATAAACCAAAAACGTCTGTCGACCTTTAAATCCAATAAGCGCGCCTGGTTCAGTTGGTGGATCTTTCTTGTGTTGTTTATTTTGAGTTTAGGCGCAGAATTTATTGCCAACGAACACCCATTGTTCGTCTCATACAAAGGGCAATGGTATTGGCCGGTATTTACATCCTACCCGGAGACAACTTTCGGAGGGGATTTTGATACCGAGACAGATTACAATGACCCATTCATTATCGATTTGATTAATGAAAACGGCTATATCGTTCGCGCACCGATACCTTACAGTTTTGATACCCACATTTTGGATCTCAATGAGCCCACNCCAAGCCCGCCGACACAAAAGAACTGGCTAGGCACAGACGATCAAGCAAGAGATGTGAGTGCGCGAATCATCTATGGCTTCCGAATTTCCGTATTATTCGCTCTAGCGTTAACGCTTGGCAGCTCAATCATTGGCGTAGCCGTTGGGGCAATCCAGGGCTATTTCTCAGGCCTTACCGACCTAATTGGGCAACGCTTTTTAGAGATTTGGACGAATTTACCGGTACTCTATCTACTGATCATTCTCTCCTCCATCGTTACCCCTAGCATATGGTGGTTGCTGCTCATTCTGCTGCTGTTCAGCTGGACGGCATTAGTCGACGTTGTTCGAGCAGAGACACTAAAAACGCGCAAACAGGATTATGTCACCGCTGCACGCGCACTTGGGCTAACAGACAATCAGATTTTGCTTCGCCACATACTTCCCAACGCCACGGTTGCAGCTCTAACGTTCTTGCCATTCATTATGACTGGGGCGATTACCACACTAACTTCATTAGACTTTCTTGGCTTTGGCCTTCCCCCTGGCTCAGCATCCCTAGGTGAGCTGCTCGCTCAAGGTAAGGCGAATGTACACGCTCCATGGCTCGGGTTAAGTGGCTTTTTTAGCATCGCAATATTACTGACCTTGCTGGTATTTATCGGCGAAGGTATCCGCGACGCCTTTGACCCTAGGGGGCGATAATGGCGCTACTAAACATTGAGAATCTCCAGATCGGGTTTCCGCGGGGATTAGAAACACCTCTAGCGGTGAATAACGTTAATCTGAAAATTGATCAAGGCGACGTAATCGCGTTGGTCGGAGAAAGCGGCTCAGGGAAATCCGTAACCGCACACAGTATTTTGCAACTGCTTCCAGCATCAGCGAAGTATCTCAACGGTAAAATATGGTTTGATGGCGTTGACCTTCTTAGCCTGCCCGATGCGGCAGTTCGTGAAGTCCGCGGAAAAGATATCGCCATGATATTTCAAGAACCCATGACCGCGCTCAACCCACTGCAAACCGTTGAAAAGCAAATCACCGAATGCATCATCGAATCTAATCGTCAGCGAAAAATTGCACCTAATACCCTACGTGAACGTGCTATCTCCCTGTTGGAAAAGGTACAAATCGACGAACCAGAGAGGCGCCTGCGGGCCTACCCCCATGAGTTATCAGGCGGCCAACGGCAGCGGGTCATGATCGCGATGGCAATCGCGAATACACCTCGATTACTCATCGCCGACGAACCCACCACAGCTTTAGACGTAACGGTACAACACGAAATCATCGAACTTTTGCGCCAAATCAGCCGTGATGAAGGCATGGCAGTCATGCTAATCACCCACGATCTCAATATCGTTCGCCATTTTGCTGAAAAAGTTGCCGTCATGAAAGACGGTGAAATTGTTGAAACCGGCACAACACAACAGTTATTCACGACGCCCCAACACGACTATACACGCGCCCTACTCAACACTCGCTCTCGTCACTGTGCGCCGATTCCTGCCGATGCGCCAGTACTGTTAAGCAGTAATGACCTGAGCGTCAATTATCAAATTAAATCTCGACATCCATTCAAAAAGCGCTTTTTCAAGGCTCTAAACAACGCAAATTTCGATGTTAGGTGTGGTGAAACCCTCGGTATCGTCGGAGAAAGCGGCTCAGGTAAGTCTACCCTCGCCAATGCGGTACTGAAATTAACGAGGGCGACGGGATCGATTCAATTCGGTGATATCGAACTCATTTCACTGCCTGAAAAACAATTCCGTCCGCATCGCAAAGACCTACAAATGGTCTTTCAGGATCCATTTGCAAGCCTTAACCCGCGAATGAATGTGGCGCAAATCGTTGCCGAAGGCTTCAAAGCCATGAGCAGCGTCAATAACGAGCTTTCTTCTGACGATTTAGACGTAACTATCAATGGCGTATTGCAGAAGGTGGGCCTCGATCCAGACATCGCGTCGCGCTACCCACATGAGTTCTCAGGCGGTCAACGTCAACGCATTGCCATAGCACGCGCCCTGATCATGAAGCCACGACTGATCGTGTTAGACGAACCGACTTCTGCACTTGATAGGAGCATTCAATTCCAAGTGCTGGATCTTCTGGCAAATTTGCAGGAAGAATACAGCCTTAGCTATTTATTTATAAGTCATGACCTTGGGCTGGTAAAAGATTTTTGCCATAGTGTACTGGTCGTAAAGGACGGTGAAATTGTCGAACAGGGCAACACTGAAGATGTATTCAACGAACCCCAAAACCCTTATACACAGCAATTGATTGATGCTGCCTTAGGCTGATACTATCCCGCGCTATGTCTGCACTCGTTCCTATTAAACTCGCTCAACTGGTACTTCGGGTTGTCGAAGCTCAAGGCTTCGACGTTGAAGAATTCCTGGCGTCGAGCCAATTCAACTTCAACCCATTGAGGGAAGACGTTGACTTACCGACGCATATCACTGCAGCAGAGTACAATCGCCTTTACCAACAGATCATCTTTCTGCTACAGGATGAATGCTTTGGTTTACACCTAAAAACCAAGGTACCTTCGGGTACATTCCGAATGATGTGTCTTTGTATTATTCACTGCAAAAACCTCGGCAATGCCATTGAACGCGCAGAAGAATTTAGTAATTTTTGCCGTAATTTATCCGGCATCACCCCACTGACCTATCAACCCTTGCAATACCATGATGATGCCACGGTCACAAACAACTTGCCTGACCTCGATGACAAAAATAATACTTACATCCAAACACAATCGTTAGTTGCGGTGGCGGCATCATTGCATATGTGGCGGCGCTTTTGCTCATGGTTGATTGGCAAGCCTCTAGATCTAATTGAGATCAGCTTCAAGGCGCCGGAACCTGCAAAACTTGCAATGCTCGAAGACGTGTTCCGCTGCAAGTTGCTCTTCAATCAGCCTGCGAACGGCTTACGATTTGACCAACATTTTTTGAATTCCCCAATCATTCACAATGAAGACAGCCTTAACGAGTTTTTGAAGTCAGCGCCCTACCAGTTGTCTGTCAGTCATGCAGACGAAACCAGCATACAAACCAAGATGCGGGCGATTGTCGGAAACGATTTCAGCAAAGAGTTTCCGAACGTCGAAACCATTGCGTCTAGTTTGAATATGTCGGTACGCACACTTAGGCGACGCCTGAAAGCCGAGGACACAAGCTATCAGGCGTTTAAAGACCAAACACGCCTGAACGCAGCAAAAACCTACCTTAACCGGCCAGGTCTCAAAATCAATGCAGTAGCAGCCCTCATGGGCTTTGATGAGCCGAGCGCATTCCACCGGGCATTCAAAAAATGGACAGGCATGACACCCGGTGAATATCGCCAATCCATAGGTAATGAAAAATAGTGAGACGCCCATTTATCACCGCGCTAGGTGAATTTGATCTGGCCGCACCATCAGCAACAGGCAGAGAAACCCAACAAGCGTGGAATCAAGCGGATGCTTATCTGGTTGAGAAAACCCGTGAGCACGATCTAACAGGCAAAACCGTCGCACTCATTAATGAAGGTTTCGGTGCATTAGCAACGGCTTTGACCAGTCATTCGATCAAGACACTGAGCTTCCATGATTCAGCTTCATACGAGCACTGGCATAAGCGCAACACCACGCAGGCATCAACCAGTGATACCGAACCTCAACTGTCGGTATACCCACTTGATCACCTTCAGAATGAACAAGCGGATATCTATTTGATTAAGCTGCCGAAGAATATTCGATTGTTCGAAAGAATCCTGTCGATCATTGCTCAAAAGCCATCACCAACAGTGTATGTCGCAGCTATGCAAAAGCACTGGCCCGCGGCATTCTATAGCGTTGCCGAAAAATATTTCGAAAAAATGGACGTCTATCCAGGCCAGAAGAAGGCCAAATGTATGCGACTTGAAACACCCAAAGCGTTACCATTATTTCAACATCAATGGGAAATCGACGCCGAGACTGACGGCATCTCACTCATAAACCCAATCGGTGTATTTTCACAGCAGCAGCTCGATATCGGTAGCCGTCTATTTCTCAAACACTTCCCGAATCTAAATGACGCAAACCATATTATCGACCTCGGTTGCGGTAACGGCGTACTGGGTATTTGTGCGTTAAAACGGATGCCTAAACTTCACGTAGATTTTATCGACGATTCACGCATTGCCCTTGATGCATGCGCTACCAACCTCTCCCATAATGGCTTAGAAGACTCCACTACAACGCTTTGGCACAACGACTGCTTGTTCGGACTCGAATTTCCCCACGTTGATGCCATTCTTTGCAATCCGCCATTTCACCAACAACACCAAGTCAGCACACAAGTAGCAGACACCATGATACGTCAAAGTGCCGAGCAGCTGAAAAAAGGCGGAAGTCTTTTCCTTATTGGAAACAGGCATTTACAATATAAAAAAACGCTAAAGCGGCATTTCAGCCAGGTTACTCAACACGCTTCAGATGCCAAATTTATCATCTTTGAAGCAATTGCAGGCTAAGGTTTTATTTCATGCAAGAGAATAAAAAAATCGGGGTTCTTTTTGTTTGCCTCGGCAACATTTGCCGCTCACCGAGCGCACAAGGTATCTTTCAACACAGAGTGAATGAAGCAGGCCTCGCAGACTATTTTGATGTCGATTCATGTGGCACTGCACCATTTAATGTTGGGAAATCACCAGACCCTCGGGCACTAACCGCAACCGAAAAATTTGGCTACGATATCACCGACCAAATAGCGCGCCAGATTGACGAAGCCGACTACGAACGTTTCGAATACATCATTCCAATGGATCGTAAAAACATGATGAGCCTAACCGCTTGGCAACCCAAGGGCTATGCAGGTGAAATTGAGCTTTTCATGAAATACCACCCCAACAACTGCGGCATGACTCAAATCCCAGATCCTTATCATGAAGGTGCTGAAAAATTCTTCCCCATCATCGAAACTATTGAACAAGCCTCAGAGGGTTTGCTCAGCTATATCCGGGAAAAGCACGGTATCTGAAAAGCAAAGACGCGCTGAGCTTATTTTCGCTTAAGCGAAAAAACATCAGCACTATGAAAGGTAAGCTCTGCATTCAACGAGCCAGCCAACCAANCCAGCGTTTCTCGGCTAAAGAACGCAATATGGGTCGGATCATTTTTGTAGTGCCAACGCGAGAATGCATTTTTATCGATAACTAGCTTGCTCATCAGCATTAAAAATCCCTCAGGCTTCAGCAAGGTATAAAGCCTCTGAATTTCTTCACCGGGATTCACAAGATGCTCAATGACTTCAGTCGCGGTAATGAAATCAAACCTGCGGCTAAACACACTGGGATCTGGCTGATAGAAGATGTCATACGTCGCACAAGAAACCCCTGCGTCGGACAGCATCGTCGCCAACGCTGGGCCGGGGCCACAGCCGAAATCCAAGCCACAAACATCTGCATGATTATTTCCCGCACAGGCCATTGAGATGGTCGGCATCAATGCCCTTGATAGAAATTGGCGATAGCCGCTATCAAGCACATCGTTTTCGTGCTTGTCATATTCGGCTTTTTCATGTTCTGCACTGAGATGAAAGCGCTCTGGAACAAACACAAGCCGACAGTGCGTGCACTGAAGATACTCTCTGCGCTTGTCAGTAAAGTAGTGATCAGTATCATTGGAACGACACAAAGGGCAACCTGGATACTCAGCCATTGGAATCGATCCAATGCAACCGCACTATCCTAACCGGCGGCCTATTTGAGACATTACGCATTGCCGATGACAAACTCAGCATCTCCGGATACCAAAACATACTGATCTTCACCATCACACGATCGCAATTCAGCATGCTCAGCCATTTGATAAAAAACATGACGTGATACACGCGCAAAAAGCCCTTTGCGCACCTCAAAATAAGGCACCAAGACGCCCTGATAGGCTCTCAGCTGCATAGTTGCTGAGGTATCAAACGGTACAAGATCTTCAGTATTCGTAACCGCAACAAACTCACCAAACGCATTCTCCCGCTCAAGTAAGCTGACTACCTCAAAAGGTACGTCATCCACCGATATTTTTAGCTTCTCGGCAGGGGTTACCAAAAAGTATGTGTCGCCTTCTTTCCTTAAAATGCTCGAAAAGAGTTTAACCAATGAATCTCTTTGAAAGGGAGCGCCTTCATGAAACCAACGCATTTGACTATCAATATGGATGTCGATAGCGCCCTCGCGGTCAGGAAACCAGGTGTCCACTGGCGGCATACGACGCTGATCGCCAGATTCAATTTCTTTTATGATTGCCTGTAAATCGAGAGCCATAACCAACCTGAGTGACGTATTCTGAATAGAAGCGATGACTTTAACGCCGTTGCGGTACTATACTTAAGTGTAGGAAGAAAGAAAGTGGGGTAATACAAAATGGATCTTCACTTCGATTTCATCTATCGGCCCTTTGTGCGATGGCTCAATCAAAAGCGCCCTGTACAAAGTGTGCCACTAAGCCATTTCGATAGAATCCGGCAAGAAATCAAACCTTGTGATGTATTGCTTGTTGAAGGTCGTTCACGCGTCAGCGAAGTCATTAAGCTAATTACACAGAGCCCATGGTCTCATGCTGCTCTATACATTGGCAGATTGCACGATATTGAAGACCCAAGACTGCGAGAGATCGTCAGCACAAACTATGATGGCCCTCTTGATCAGCAGTTAATCATCGAAAGCGAGCTCGGCATAGGAACGGTTATCCGGCCGCTGAACATCTATGCCAAAGAACACTTAAGAATCTGCAGGCCAAAAGGCCTCCTCTACAACGATGCTCAAGACATCCTCCGCTATGCCGTAAGCCGCCTTGGCTATGCATATGACGTACGCCAGATACTCGACCTCGCACGATTTTTCTTCCCTTGGTGGATTATGCCGCGACGCTGGCGCTCATCACTGTTTGAAAGAAATATTGGCATGAACACTAAAACCGTATGCTCTACGATGATTGCTGAAGCATTCAATTTCGTTCAATTCCCGATACTTCCACTCGTTAAAAAAGACCGCAACAACAACGTACAGCTATTCAGAAGAAATCCCAAGCTGTGTGTTCCAAGCGATTTCGATTACTCACCCTACTTCGAAATTATTAAGTATCCGTTTGTCGACTACGACTATCACGAGGACTACCACCTACTGCCATGGCAAGGGGAAGCAAATATTGAAGACCAGGTCAGTCGCGGAAGCTATTTGCCCGAGGTAGAAACAGCACGTGACCCGGACGCCATTACCCAAGAAGACGCCGACCCAGAGGACGACACAGCCAAAGAGCTGATAGCCAACGACACCGATGAAGACCCTAAGGATGCTTAAAACACAATAAAAAAAGCCCCACTCACGATAAATGAGCGGGGCCTAATTCACGAAATAGCACTTATCGCTATTAAGTGTCAGATAACATTCAGATTGATTACACCATCCAATGTCATGATCGCCTCAAGCACTGAATCTTCAGGCTTTGTATCAACGTCAATAAGGCTGTATGCAATATCTGCACGACTCTTATTGATCATATCAACAACATTGATTTCAGAATCTGCCAACAAAGCCAAAATGCTGCTCAGGATCTTCGGCACATTATTGTTTGCGATCGCCAAACGCACAGTATCTGGCGTGCGATCTAACTGAGTAGCCGGGAAATTTACTGAGTTTTTGATGTTGCCGTTTTCCAAGAAGCTTTGCAGCTGATCAGCAACCATAATTGCGCAGTTGTCTTCTGCTTCACCCGTGCTCGCGCCGATATGTGGCATCGGAATAACATCATCACGGTTAATGAGCTCAGGCGTTGGGAAATCAGTAATGTAACGATCGATCTTACCGGCGTCCAATGCTTCAACCACTGACGCAGTATCGACGATTTGTTCACGAGCAAAATTCAGAATACGCAAACCTTTCTTAGCACTCGCAAGCGTGTCACGGTTGATCAGGTTACGGGTTGCCTCAAGCACCGGCAAATGCAAGCTGACAAAGTCAGATTTACCGAGCAGTGAAGACAAATTGTCCATACGCTGAACGTCAGAGGGTAAACGCCATGCAGCCTCAACAGACAGTGCAGGATCATAACCGACAACATTCATACCCAGCTGAAGCGCCATTTCGGCAACCAAAGAGCCAATCGCACCCAAACCAACGACACCCAAGGTTTTACCCTTGATTTCTTCACCCTTGAAGCGCTTCTTCTCAGCTTCAAGCTTCTTCGCCATTTCTTTGGAATCTGTCATGTCAGATAAAGAATTTGCGTATGCGATACCGTTGACGATACCACGGCAGCTCAACAGCATACCGGTCAATACCAGCTCTTTAACTGCATTGGCATTGGCACCAGGCGCGTTAAATACAGGGATACCACGAGCAGTACACGCAGCAACAGGCACGTTATTGGTACCCGCACCTGCACGACCAATAGCTCGTAATGACGCTGGCAAGTCATCTTCAGACAACACGTGGCTGCGAAGCATGAACGCATCAGGTGTATTAATTTCGCTTGCTACTTCGTAGCTGTCGAGAGAGAAGCGTTCCAGACCTTTCACAGAAATTGCGTTATAGGTACGAACTTTTAGCACGTCGTCACTCCTAAGTTTCGGGCTAATAAAAAAACAGGCGTAGTCTATACGAAATCCCAATGGGATTCACGGTTTGAGCAGGTAAAACCTGCAAAAACAAGAATGCCGGCAAAAGCCGGCATTCTTAAACATCATCGAACGACACAACCAATAAATAACGCCGATTAAAGTACCTCAATATCGGCATTATTTTCAATTGACTGTTCAAATTCACTAAAGATCTCAGCAGCCATTGCGCGACCAAGATATGCGCGAATTAACTGACGCTCTTGCTCAGGTATATCGGCAAGCTCACCCTGCTTAACATTGTCTACAGTGATAATCGCAACATTACCAGAAGCTAAATCAACTGTATCGATAGCACGCTGTCCAGCAGGCGCAGTCGGCAGCTTGAATGCAGCATCGATAATTTCACGATCTTGAGGCTGATTGCGAGTTGCAGCCAACAGAAGCTGCCATGCATCGCCAGATTTTTGAGCTACTTTTTCAACATCTCCTCCAGCAACCAATTCTGCCTCAATAACGGCTGCATTATTCTGCAGAAGCTCTTTTGCCTGATCAGTCTTAACAGAATCAACTACACGACCTTCTACCTGCTCATAAGGCATAACCTCAGGCAGTTTGTGCTCTTTGACACGAACTACGACAACGTGTTCAGGGTCAATCTCAACTGCCTCACTGTTCTGACCGTCGGTAAGTACCTCTTCAGAATAAAGCGCTGAAACGATCTGAGGGTTCGCAAAGATACCATCAGTACCTGTGCGCTTCACTTTTCCGGCAAACTTGATTGGCGAATCAACCATTTCTGACGGACCCGCTAAATCTGCGGCGTTAAAGCTCTCGTTTTTAAGGATTTCAACAGCTTCGTAAAATGCTGGCTGGGCTTGCTCAAGCGCCAAGTGCTGCTCTAAATCGGCCTTACGCTCAGCAAATGTCGGGGGATTGTCTTTAACAAGACGATTCAGTCGGATCAAATGAACACCTGCATCGGTCGAAACAACGTCAGACACACCACCTTCTTCAAGACTAGTGACCGCAGGTGCAAATTCCGGAGGGAAGACTTGCTCATCAAACACACCAAGATACCCATCAGAGCCTTTACTTCCGAGATCCTCTGAATATTCTGCAACCAAGTCAGCAAATTTTGCACCGCCAGCCAGCTTGCCTTTGATTTGATTCAGAAGCGCAATTGCATCTTTTTTCGAACGATCACCGTTAACGTCAAGAAGCAAATGCGATATTTCTCGTTGATCTGAAGAGTTTCTGCTAGCCAACTCATCGCTATAGGCTTGTTTGAGCACTGATTCATCGACAGGCTTAATAAAATCCTGCAAATTCAATTCTATATATTCAACGTCAACGTACTCATCCGTCTTGTATTCAGATTGATGCGCGTCGTAGTAGGCCTTCAATTCATCAGCCGACGGCTTGAGGCTATTTTTCATTTTCGCGATATCGAGAGTAATGTAACGAATATCTCGCTTCTCGTAGGTAAACCGAGCATTGATTGCCATTTCCTGCTCAGTCATGAAGCCTGTCGATACAATGCCACTGGCCAACTGATTAACAAGAAGGTCATGACGATAAAGACGCGTGAAAATCTCAGCATTAAAACCCGCAGCTAACAAACGCTGATGGAAGAGCTCGTTAGAGAACTCGCCATCCTGCTGAAAATCAGGGTTATTGACGATTGCTCGATCCAATTGATCCTTGGATACGATCAGCTCCATATTACGCGCTTGTTGTAAAAGTAATTCTTTGTCGATAAGCGACTGCAAAGCCTCAGAACGTAGGCGCGAGTCCTCAAGCATAGAAGGATCGAGATTGTCGCCCATTTGCGCGATCAATTGCCGCTTACGGAGCTCCGTCGCCTCAATGAGCTGCTGCTCTGTGATTTCAACACCATTTACCTCTGCAACATCACCTGAACCGCCAACCCCAACGAGTGACTCAACGCCGAATAGAACGAAGGGGATACAAATGATAGCAATAATAACCTTGGCAAGCGTGCCCTGGATGTTATCCCGGATATTTTGCAACATACTAATCAATCCTGAACATATAAAAAAAACGCACCCCTAAAGGTGCGCTATTTAGTATTACGTAGAGACGTACTATAAACGATTAGTTTACAGAGTCTTTTAAGCCTTTGCCTGCTTTGAAGCTAGGGATGTTAGCTGCAGCGATCTCAATTGGCGCACCAGTTTGAGGATTACGGCCTGTACGAGCAGCACGTTCTTTAACAGAGAACGTACCAAAACCTACTAACGATACAGTATCTCCTTCTTTTAATGCACCAGTAATAGCTTCGATCACTGAATCCAAAGCACGGCCTGCAGCTGCTTTTGGAAGGTCCGCTGAAGCGGCAACTGCATCGATCAATTCCGATTTATTCACACTATTCCCCTTTTTGGTTAAGGATTATTTTTTGTTAAAACTGAGCAGAAAACTTTATACCAAAGGCGTTGCGACCGGGTCAAGCATATCCACTTGAGTTTGCCTGTTTTTTTGATAAATAGGCGTCCCTTTGGCAATTCTACCTGTGCTGACAGACTGTACCTTGCAGCAGGTACAGCTTTGACAGCAGCAACAGATTCAAAGTTTAGTGAGTTCTGGCAGATCTTCCTGATTTTTTTCCGCCTTCTTCACCATCAGTTTTTTCCATTCCTTTAAAATACTCTTCGTCGCTAATCGGCACAGGCTTAGCCTCCAACGCAACATCAAGAACTTCATCGATCCACTTAACAGGTTTAATCGTTAGATCCGCAAGAATATTGTCGGGAATTTCCGCCAAATCGCGTTCGTTTTCCTGAGGGATGATAATGGTTTTAATCCCNCCTCGATGTGCTGCTAGTAGCTTTTCTTTCAAACCACCGATTTTTAGCACCTGCCCCCTCAAGGTAACCTCACCTGTCATGGCGACGTCGGAGAGCACAGGAATACCGGATAAGACGGAAACCATCGCAGTACACATACCAACACCAGCACTCGGGCCATCTTTCGGTGTAGCACCTTCTGGTACGTGTATGTGCAGATCGTGTTTTTGCAAATAGTTAGCAGTGATACCTAACGACTGAGAACGACTCTTAACGACTGTCATTGCAGTTTGGATGGATTCCTGCATAACATCGCCAAGTGAGCCCGTTTTAACGTGCATCCCCTTACCAGGGACCGCTACGGCCTCGATATTCAGCAACTCGCCACCAACTTGAGTCCAAGCTAAGCCTGTCACCAAACCAATTTCGTTTTTTTCTTCTGCCTTGCCGTAATCAAATTTGCGCACACCAAGATATTTATCAATAACATCTGCATTAACGTGCACAGGCGTTTCAACTTTATCAAGCGCAGACTCTTTTACGACTTTACGACAAACTTTAGCAATTTCACGCTCCAATCCACGCACGCCAGCTTCACGTGTGTAGTAACGGATGATTCCTTGTAACGCGCTTTCCTCAACATCGACTTCGTTCTTTTTAAGGCCGTTATTTTTCACCTGCTTGGGAACCAAGTACCGCTCGGCAATGTTTAACTTCTCGCCTTCGGTGTATCCCGGTATACGAATGACTTCCATACGATCCAACAACGGCGCAGGAATGTTCATTGAATTGGACGTACAAATGAACATGACCTCAGACAAGTCGTAGTCTGCCTCAAGATAGTGATCATTAAACGTATGGTTCTGCTCTGGATCGAGCACCTCAAGCAACGCAGAAGCTGGATCACCACGATGATCCATTCCCATCTTGTCAATCTCATCAAGTAGTATGAGTGGATTCTTAACACCTGACTTCGCCATTTTTTGGACAATTTTGCCCGGCATAGAACCGATATAGGTTCTTCGATGGCCACGAATCTCCGCCTCGTCACGAACACCACCCAACGCCATACGAACGAATTCGCGACTGGTTGCTCTAGCAATCGACTCACCTAACGATGTTTTACCAACACCCGGAGGCCCGACCAAACATAAAACCGGCCCTTTAAGCTTTTTGACACGCTTTTGAACAGCGAGGTATTCAAGGATACGTTCTTTAACTTCTTCAAGGCCATAGTGGTCTTGATTCAAGATTTTTTCCGCCCTAGCTAAATCGAGCCGCACTCGAGAGCGTTTTTTCCAAGGTACACTGACCATCCAGTCGATGTATGTACGCAAAACTGACGCCTCCGCAGACATCGGCGACATCATTTTCAGCTTATTAAGCTCTGAAATCGCCTTCTCCTGCGCAAGTTTCGGCATACCCGCATCAGTTATCTTCTTGTGCAACTCTTCAACTTCATTAGGCACATCATCAAGATCACCAAGTTCTTTCTGAATCGCTTTCATTTGCTCATTCAGATAGTACTCGCGCTGACTCTTTTCCATTTGTTTCTTAACACGCCCACGGATACGCTTCTCAACTTGAAACAAATCGATTTCGACATCCATCAGGGATATTAAGTGATCCAAACGCTCAGTAACCGACGCTATTTCCAACACCTCTTGCTTTTTCTCAAGCGACAGAGACAAATGAGCAGCAATCGTATCGGCCAAGCGACTCGGATCAGATATCCCATTTACTGAACTTAAAACTTCAGCGGGGACTTTCTTACCTAGATTCACATACTGTTCAAACTGATTCAAAACTGTTCGACTCAGCGCTTCGCCTTCAGCCTTACTCAACTCCTGATCTTCCAGATAGTCAGCAGTTGCAGAGAAAAAGCCCTCATCTTCGTCAATAGCGCCAACCTTCATGCGCTCGGTTCCTTCAACAAGGACCTTCACAGTTCCATCAGGCAACTTAAGCAGCTGTAGAATGGACGCAACAGTACCCACTTCGTAAATATCATCTATACCGGGCTCATCGGTTGACGCTTCTTTCTGAGCTACCAACAACACCTCTTTTCCGTCATCCATTGCCGCCTCAAGCGCCAGAATGGATTTTTCCCGCCCAACAAATAGCGGAATAACCATATGTGGATATACAACGACATCTCGAAGAGGAAGCAGAGGCAACCGACTGGTTTCTTGATCTTTTAACATAGGGCTCTCTAATCTTGGGTCTACAGTAGAAGGATGGGGTCGACTTGGTGTATTTCAACCCCTCTTTAGACGATAAGTTGAGAATAAGGGTCAATATAGAGTGAAAAAAAACGGCGCTTTAAGCGCCGTTATATGATGGGTTATTCAGAGGTAGCTGCTTTAGCCTCAGCCTCATCTACCGTACTGTAGACAATTAGCGGCTCCGACTCTCCCTTAACCATCGATTCGTCGATAACAATCTTCTCGACATTATCGGCAGNCGGGATTTCATACATCGTATCCAGCAGGATACCTTCGAGAATCGAACGTAGTCCACGCGCGCCGGTTTTACGATCCATCGCCCGAGTAGCAATAGCTCGCAATGCGTCATCGCGGAAATCTATCTCAACGCCTTCAAGCTCAAATAGCTTGCCGTATTGCTTGGTCAAAGAATTTTTCGGCTCAGTAAGAATACTGACCAATGCATCTTCATCCAACTCTTCCAATGTCGCTATTACAGGCAGACGACCAACAAACTCAGGGATCAGACCGTAACCAACGAGATCTTCCGGCTCCAGCTCAGTAAGCATTTCACCAAGCCCTTTATTGCTAGACTTGCTCTTAACTTCTGCATGGAAGCCAATACCGCCTTTCTCCGATCGCTCGCGAATGACTTTATCCAAGCCGGCGAAAGCACCACCACATATGAATAGAATATTCGTGGTATTCACCTGAAGAAACTCTTGCTGTGGATGCTTGCGTCCACCTTGCGGAGGAACAGACGCCACGGTACCTTCAATAAGTTTAAGCAATGCTTGCTGCACACCTTCACCACTCACATCACGAGTGATCGACGGGTTATCAGACTTGCGAGAGATTTTGTCGATCTCATCGATATAGACGATACCACGCTGCGCTTTTTCGACATCGTAGTCACATTTTTGAAGCAGCTTTTGGATGATGTTTTCTACATCTTCACCAACATAGCCAGCCTCAGTGAGTGTCGTTGCATCTGCGATTGTGAAAGGCACATCCAACAGTCGAGCCAGCGTTTCAGCCAATAGGGTTTTGCCACTACCTGTTGGCCCAACAAGCAAAATATTACTTTTGCCAAGCTCTACATCATCTTTTTTCTTGCCACCCGTCTCATTGTTGAGGCGCTTATAGTGGTTATAGACAGCAACGGCCAACACTTTCTTGGCGCGACGCTGACCAATCACATATTCATCAAGGATTTCCTTGATTTCTTTCGGCGTAGGCAGTTTTGAAATTCCCTCACCAGCAGAAGCTTCCTGAATTTCCTCACGAATAATGTCGTTGCATAAATCGACACATTCATCGCAGACAAATACGGACGGACCTGCAATTAACTTGCGAACCTCATGCTGACTTTTTCCACAAAATGAGCAGTACAACAGTTTACCGTTGTCATCGCTGCCGTCTGTGTTATCGGTCATATATAAACCTCTTATTGATGACGATATGCCATCTATATCTATCTATCAATTCAATCAGTAACTGTGTTCTGAGACTAAACAGATACAGGGCGTTTTTCAAGCACTTCATCTATGAGCCCGTATTCCTTCGATTCGTGCGCATCCATAAAGTTGTCACGATCTGTATCGTTCTCAATAGTCTCCGGTGTCTGACCCGTATGGTCAGCGAGGATACGGTTAAGCCTCTCACGTACCAATAAAATCTCTTTAGCCTGGATTTGAATATCCGTCGATTGGCCTTGAGCGCCGCCGAGCGGTTGATGGATCATCATGCGCGCATTAGGCAAGCAATAACGCTTACCAGGCGCACCTGCCGCCAAAAGAACCGCACCCATACTTGCTGCCTGCCCAAGGCAAATAGTGCTCACATCAGGTTTTACGAACTGCATCGTGTCATAGATTGAAAGACCTGCAGTTACCGAACCTCCTGGAGAATTGATATATACATGAATGTCCTTGTCAGGATTTTCTGACTCAAGGAACAAAAGCTGAGCGACAATCAGATTTGCCATGTGATCATCCACAGGGCCGATACAAAAAATGACACGCTCTTTCAGCAGGCGAGAATAAATATCAAATGAGCGTTCACCACGGCCGGTTTGCTCGATAACCATCGGTACGAGGCCAAGGTTTTGAATATCAATGCTGCTTGATGACATCGTTATTGAATTCCTATCAGATATTATTAGTTTCAGCCAAAACGAAAAACGGCTACACCTGAACGAGTGTAGCCGTTTTACAAATAATGCGAAACGCTTTTTGGCGAATTACGACTGCTGTTGAGCAGCTGCAACCTTAGCCATAAGGTCTTCGTAGCTTAATGGCTCGTCAACAACATTAGCATCAGCAACTAACAGATCGACAACGCTGTCTTCCATTACCATTGCTTCAACTTGCGCCAATTGTTGCTGGTTGCTGTAATAGTAATCAACAACCTCTTCTGCTTTTTCATAAGCAGAAGCCAACTCGTCCACTGCAGCACGAACATCATCTGCATCGGCTTTAACTTCTTTGTCTTCAACGACCTGAGAAAGTAATAAACCCAGTGACACACGACGAGTCGCTTGTTCGCTGAACATTTCTGCAGGAAGAAGACTGTTTAGATCAAGTTTTTCAGGATCAAGACTACCACCGAACTGCTGCAGCATCTGCTGACGCATGGTGTTCACTTCCTGATTAATCAAAGCGCCAGGAACTTCAATCGTGTTCTGCTCGAGAACAGCGTCCATTACCTGCTGCTTAACACGGTTTTTCAACGCAGCTTTAAGCTCACGTGCCATGTTCTTTTTAACTTCTACCTTCAGCGTCTCAAGATCAGATCCTTCGATGCCGAATTTGCTAATAAATTCTTCGTCGATTTCAGGCAGCTTGCGCTCTTTTACTGAATTGACTTTGACCTTGAATACTACGTCCTGACCTTTCAGCTCTTCAGCGTGATAGTCTTCAGGGAACGTTAGATTCAGTTCTTTCTCATCGCCAGCTGTTAGACCAACAATGCCATCTTCAAAGCCCGGAATCATGCTCTTCGAGCCCAATTCCAAATCCTGCCCTTCACCTTTACCACCTTCAAAAGCTTCTTCGCCTTTGAAACCGTCGTAATCAATATTTACCTGATCACCCTCGACTGCAGCACGATCTGCATCTTCCCAAGACGCCTGCTGAGTACGCAGTGTTTCAATCATCTGATCAACATCTTGATCATTAATTTCAGTCACTGGACGAAGAATTTCAACGCCATCAAGATTATTCAGCTTGATCTCTGGGTAAACTTCAAAGGTCGCTGTAAATACAAAGTCTTTATCCTTTGCCGCTTCCTTGGCATCCACTTCTGGCTGACCGGCAGGACGCAACTCTTCTTGGGTGACTGCCTCTTGGAAAGAAGAAGACATCATTTCGCCCAAAACTTCCTGACGTACACCTTCACCGTAACGCTGACGAACAACTTTAGAAGGCACTTTGCCTTTACGGAAACCGTCCAATTGTACTTTTGGAGCTAGTTCCTTGATGCGCTGATCAACTTCGGTTTGTATTTTATCTGCTGNAATAGTGATCGTCAGACGACGCTCTAATCCTGATGTTGTTTCAACAGAAACCTGCATCTAAAACCTCTGAAAAACATTTCTGTATGTAAATTGTGTGAGACAGGGGGGAGGATCTTTATAAGATGGTGCGAGAGGAGAGACTCGAACTCTCACGCCTTTCGACACTAGAACCTAAATCTAGCGCGTCTACCAATTCCGCCACTCTCGCTATAAGTTGAGAGCAACTCCCAACTGAGGCGCGTATTAAACACTAGGTTTTTGGGCCTTGCAAGCCCTTGTTTTAAAAAACTTTGCAAGGCCAAGACGGGATTAAACCCGCTCAATCACAGTGCTGATGCCCTGACCCATTCCGATACACATAGTTGCCAAACCAACGCTCTTATCACGCTGCTCCAACAGATTAATCAATGTGGTCACCAAACGCGTACCGCTGCACCCAAGAGGGTGTCCGAGCGCTATCGCTCCGCCATGCAAATTGACCTTCTCATCCATTAGATCCAGCAAGCCAAGATCTTTCAATACCGGCAGCGATTGCGCAGAGAATGCTTCGTTTAATTCAACAATATCAACATCGCCAATTTCCATACCGCAACGCTTAAGGGCCTTCTGAGTCGCCGGAACCGGGCCATAACCCATAATCGAGGGGTCAACACCCACAACTGACATCGCCCTCAATCTCGCTCGGGGGTTCAAACCAAGATCCCTGGCCTTCTGCATCGACATTACCAGTGTTGCTGACGCCCCATCAGTAATCTGCGAGGAGTTTCCGGCTGTTACGGTTCCATTTTTCGGATCAAAAGCCGCCTTTAAACGACCCAACCCCGCCACGCTTGTTTCTGGGCGAATGGTTGTATCGCCTTCAACCAGAACTTTATTACCGATTTCATCATGCCCCTCAACGGCCACGATTTCACTTTTGAATAAACCGGCCTGAGATGCCTCGAATGCCTTCATATGAGACCGCACAGCAAATTCATCTTGCTGGGTTCGATTAATGCCATGAAGCATTGCCAATCCTTCTGCAGTAATCCCCATCATCGCCGACGCTTTCGCAACGTACTTTGAAGCCGCCGGATTAAAATTCGCGCCTTTCATCATAGGAACATGCCCCATATGCTCAACACCCCCAGCAATACAGATATCACCATAGCCCGCCATAATGGCCTGCGCAGCAGAATGCAATGCCGACATAGACGACCCGCAAAGACGATTTATCGTTTGCGCCCCAACACTGTGAGGCAAGCTGGTCATCACCGCCATATTACGCGCGATGTTATGTCCCTGCTCTTCGGTTTGGTTCACACACCCCCAAAGTACATCTTCAATTTCTAATGGATCAAGTGCCGCGTTTCGGCTTAACAACGCATCAACAAGAGTCGCGGACAGGTTTTCTGCGCGCACATTCCGGAATACTCCATCGCGAGAACGTGCCATGGGTGTACGCACACAATCAACGATTACGACATCATTCAATTCAACACTCATTATGCAGCACCTCCAAAGGCGAACAGGCTTTTTCCGTTTGCAGCGTATTCTTTTAGTAGCTCAGGTGCGTGATACATCGCCCCCAGGTCATGATACTTTTTCGACTGCTCAATCATGTACGCAATACCGACTGACTCGATATAACGAATTGGGCCTCCTCTAAAGAGTGGAAACCCAATTCCCATCAGCAGTCCCATATCGGCATCGACGGCATTGCTGACGATGCCGTCTTCGATACAACGGGCCACTTCAAAGCACATCGGAATCATCAGACGCTCTATAACCTCCTCATCGGTAAACTTACCCTGCCCCGCTACCGCTGGAGCAATCACGGATGAAACCGTATCGTCCGCAGCCTTGCGCGGCTTGCCCTTTTTATCGGGTTGGTAGCTATAGAATCCGGCACCGTTTTTCTGCCCAAGGCGATTTGCCTCAAGCATAAGCTGCATTGCCGACACTTCGTCGAATTGCATACGATCCGGAAAGCCCTCTGCCATAACCTGCGCTGCGTGACAGCCCGTATCGATACCCACAACGTCAATTAGGTATGCCGGCCCCATGGGCCATCCCCACTTTTCCATAACTTTATCGACAGCAAGAAAATCCGCTCCATCACGAACGAGCAGATTAAACCCATTCAAATACGGAAATAGCACTCGGTTAACATAAAACCCTGGGCAATCATTAACCACGATCGGCGTTTTACCCATATCGAGAGCTAACTTAACAACTTTACCAACGGTCGCCTCACTGGTTTTCGCACCACGAATAACCTCAACTAATGGCATTCGATGAACCGGATTAAAAAAGTGCATCCCACAAAAATTTTCTGGGCGCGCAATGCCTTCGGCCATTTTACTGATCGACAATGTAGACGTGTTGGAGGCGATCACAGTGTCAGTTGGTACGTTTTTTTCAACTTCAGACAATACAGACTGTTTTATATCAAGGCGCTCAACAACCGCCTCAACGATGGCGTCAGCATCGGAAAAATCCTCATAATGCAGAACCGGGTGAATTCTACTAATGATATGCGCCATTTCAGCTGCAGACATACGCCCGCGATCTACACGCTTGGATAACAACTTGGTGGCTTCTTCCATACCTTGATCAAGTCCTGCCTGAGCCACATCTTTCATGACCACCTGCTTACCTTTAAAGCCAGCCTGATAAGCAATACCCCCCCCCATGATGCCCGCACCAACAACAGCCACCTTATCAATCGATGCGGTACCGTGCGCTGCAGTCTTGTTGCGCTTCGACAAATCCTGCTCATTGAGAAACAAGCCAATCAAGTTGCCGCTGACTTCTGTTTTTGCGAGGCGACTAAAGTATTTGGCCTCGACTTTAATCGCTGCCTCTCGATGCAGCGAACAACTCTTCTCAATCGATTTAACGGAGGTTAACGGCGCTGGCATATTCGGTCCTGCTTGCGACGCCACCAATCCCTTCGCGGTTGTGAATGCCATGATACGCTCCATGTCATTCAACATAACCGGGTTAGTTTTAACCTCACGGATGCGCGCGATACTGAGCTTCCCTGCATTAGCTTGCGCAATTAACGATAAGCCCGATGCAACAAGCTGATCGGACGCAACAACCGCATCCGCCAAACCCACCGAAAGCGCAGCATCAGGCCGATATTCTTTGCCAGTTGCAATCCATTCAACGGCGTTATCGACACCAATCAAACGCGGCAAGCGAATAGTGCCACCAAAACCTGGATTAATGCCCAATTTCACCTCGGGTAGCCCGACCTTCGCACACGTCGACAAAACTCTGAAATCCGTTGATAGCGCCAACTCAAGCCCGCCACCCAACGCAATTCCGTCTACAAGAGATACCGTTGGAAACGGCACATCTTCAAGCCCAGCAAAAACCTCATTAAAGCTCACAACATTTGCCGCAATCTCTTCTTCAGAATGATCGAAGAGACTATGGAATTGCTTGATATCCGCACCAACAACAAACGAATCTTTCCTACTCTCAATTAGCAAGCCTTGGATTTTTCCGTGCTCACTCATCGCTGTGACACTGGCTTTTAATTCGTCCAGCGTTGCCAAGTCAAACTTATTGACCGGCTCATGTTTATTATCAAAAAGCATGGTCGCTATGCCGGCGTCGTCGACGGACACAGATATGGTTTCACCTTGAAATATCATGCAAACCTCTGGATTGTTCATCACGTATGGATAGAGTGGATATACAACTGCGTGTTATCGGGCTGACTGCTTCGCAGTACGACATTTCAAGGAAAATAAACCATGAACATCGACCAAGACGGCAGAACGCGCTCGCTAACCTAACGAATTCAGTCAAGTCAGCTTAGCAATGAACCATTTCATCTGCCAATATCAGCCACCTCAAAAGCGTGACTGTTGACCAAAATCATAATTCTGCAAAGAGAGGTAGGGAAACACACCCGCATTCAGGTGAGACAGGCCGGATCAAATCGATAACAACCATCCAACCAATCGAGCACTTCACGTGCAGCAGGATGATTAATATTGGCGAAGCAGCTTCGCATTGCCTGCCGCTCATCATCATCCAGCTGCTCCAAACCAACCTCTGTCATCTGTCGCAGATAGCACTGCAATGCATCGGACAAAACGTGCCCTTGATTGTTCAGCACCACTTTCAGACGTTCTTCAGCCGCGCCATCCAATTTGAACGTTTCAAGCACTAGTCTGGCAAGTGCCGGGGGATTCATCGGGTTGATCATCAAGCCATTGACATACGGCATAATTGACGCCGATTCACACATTGATTTTAACGGAATAAAAGGACTGGTCTTGCGACCATCATTGACACGGGAGTTATCCCAAAGNACAGGCTTACGTTGAAATATTTCAGCTATTCGCTCAAGGTGAGCGCGGGAATAAGACTCAGAAATAACTTTCTCGCCCGTCCAAAACACATCAACACTCGAGTGAAGCCCCCGCCCAATCTCTCGCAGATACCCAGGCGGCTTACACCCGAACACCTCCGACAAAATAGGATCAAACGAATAATACGTAGGGCAGAACACCCATCGTTTTACATCTATCGAACACCGCAGGTATTCGACCATCGCAAGTTGCAGCGATGCCAAGTTGGGTTTATCACCACGCATATCATCAAACAACAACCCCATCTCATCGATACCGATGGAATGGAGCTGCGCGAGCTTTGCCAAAAGATGCGTTTCTGCCGTTTTGTTTAACGGCCATTGATCGTGCAATCCCAGAGGACTGAAACCCACTCCAAAAGCGATTCCTGCGCTGCGACATGCGCACGAAAGCTCTCGAAGTCTAGTTAATTCATCTTGATCAAATAGCTGTGCCCAGTCGGCTCGTAGCTTTCGACATGCCTTTGGGGCATACCAGTAACTATCGAACCCATGCTCGGCCAGAAATCGAATCTGCTCAAGGCGTTCTTCGTGCGTCCAGCTTCTGCCATAGAAGCCCTCTATCACACCAGCATGCATCCCTGCCTCCTGCATTTACTTAACCGCGGTAGTATCGCGACGGCACAAACGGCGTGCGAACGACCTCAACAGGCAGCTTTTTGCCACGTACTTCAGCATACAAAACTGATAATCCGGCGCACTGACTATCGATATACCCCATAGCCACAGGCTTTTGAAGAGAGGGGCCAAAACCACCACTTGTTACATGCCCGATTTGCGCGCCATCTTCAGTAAAAAGATTGGCACCTTCGCGCACGGGCGCACGCCCCTGACCGAGCAAACCAACGCGTTTTATCGCTGATCCGTGTGCCATCTGCTCCAACACGATATCTGCACCAACAAACCCACCTTCACGTACACCACCAATCCGGCGATCTTTGGCGATCGCCCAATTAAGCGATGCATCGACAGGATTGAGCTGCTCATTGAGCTCATGACCGTACAGGCATAAGCCCGCTTCCAAACGTAGTGAATCACGCGCACCCAAGCCAATCGGCTCTACATCACTATGAGCGACTAATCTTTTTGCCAATTCAACAGCCTTATCATTGGCTACCGACAATTCAAAACCATCTTCACCGGTGTATCCAGAGCGTGTCACCCAGCATTCGATGTGATCAATATCGACCCATTTACCGTCCATGAATACCATGTCAGAAATATCAGCACCCAAGTCACGCAAAACATTTGCTGCCTTCGGCCCTTGCAGTGCCAATAGCGCTCGGTCATCCAGATAGGTTACCTGGGCACGATCACCAATTAGCTTCTTCAAGTACGGAATATCCACGGATTTGCGATCTGCATTAACAACGAGAATAAAATCGATCTCTCTGCGACAAATCATCAGATCATCAACAACGCCGCCATCATCTTTCAGAAGCAAGCTATAACACTGCTTACCGACATCAAGATCAGCTAAGTTTGCCGGAAATATCGACTCAAGTACCTCGGCAACGTTATCACCCGTAACCTGTACCTGCCCCATATGGGAGACATCAAACAGACCGGCCGCCTCGCGGGTATGCAGGTGCTCTTTCAGCACGCCCATGGGATATTGCACCGGCATGTTATAACCCGCAAACGGCACCATTTTGGCACCGTTGTCGATATGCCACTGATTTAAAGGGGTAGTTTTAAGTTCTGTACTCACAATAACGGACTCATTTAATACAGGGCCGACATCAACAATCACGGCACCTTAAACATGGATTTACATAACAATTGGCGGCACACGTCGCCAATTCACAAGATAGATATAGATAGGAATACGACTAAATAATTCAGCCGGGTGAATATCAGGTGAGCGCACGGGCCCTGGGAAACAACGTAAAGAAGTTATCCGTCGTTTGTTCCGCTAGCGCATCAAACGAAATACCACGCATTTCACTGATAAAGCGTGCGACGTCAGCAGTGTGCTTCGGGAAGTTAGGCTTGCCGCGAAACGGCACGGGAGTTAAATACGGTGAATCCGTTTCAACCAGCATACGATCAAGCGGGATTTCCCGTGCAACTTCTTGCAGCTGCGCCGCATTTTTAAACGTTACAATGCCAGAAAACGAAATATAGAAACCCAGATCGATGGCTCGCATCGCCATATCCAGATCTTCAGTAAAACAATGAAGAACGCCAACCGAGCGCCTGCATACATGCTGATCCAGAATCGCGAGAGTATCTTCTTTTGCATCACGCGTATGGATAATCACTGGTAGCTCCAACGAGCGCGCAACCTCTAAATGCATTACAAGGCTTTCATGCTGAACTTCTGCAGTATCTTTCGTGTAAAAGTAATCGAGGCCTGTTTCACCAATCGCGACGACCTTTTTGTGATCCGCACAATCAATTAACTGCTCAGCAGAGATGCGCTCAGAGACATCCATTGGATGAACTCCGACAGACGCGTAAACGTTGTCGTATCTATCCGCGATCGATTTCACGGATGCCGCATTGCCCATATCAATACCGACGCACAACATATGATTTACACCCGCCTCTTGCGCCTCACGCACAACACAATCGAGCGTCGGGTCTTCGAGCTTATCAAGTTTTAGACGGTCAAGATGGCAATGGGAATCTACTAACATAATATCCGAGGGCTTACTGTTTAGTTTTAATGCGGCCAAACGCAACGACGCTGTTACTAACCTCCACTTACTGGCGGAAAAAACGCAACTTCATCGCCATCATTCACGGGGAGATTCCCCTTCACAATTTGATGATTCAGTGCAGTAACTATGCCGTCAGCAGTGATGTTATCGGCAAAATCATTGCCTCGCTGATCACGAATGCGCGCGATAATATCATGAATTGATTGAATGTCGGAATCAAAGCCAATATCTAAGCTCTCGACACCTAAATCTTCACGAAGCTTGGCAAAAAATAAGACTCGAATCATCGCTCCCAACCTCCTGATTTGCCGCCGGTTTTCTCAAGCAATCGGACATTGCCGATCACCATGGATTTATCGACAGCTTTGCACATATCATAAATCGTCAATGCCGCAACCGATGCAGCAGTTAATGCCTCCATCTCTACTCCGGTTTTGGCATCCAACTTACATGTCGCCTGAATCAGCAATCGGGCACTATGGCCGTCATCGCTGCATTCAGTAACATGATGATCAAAATGCACCTTAACGCTAGTTAACGATAACGGATGGCACAGAGGGATCAAATCGCTGCACTTTTTGGCCGCTTGAATACCCGCAATTCTCGCGACGGCCAGCACATCCCCTTTTTTATGCCCACCATCAAGAATTAAGCCAAGCGTCTCCGACGTCATGGAAACCTCTGCCGCCGCTGTCGCAGATCGGCTCGTGATCTGTTTATTTGTCACATCGACCATGTGGGCGTTACCCTGCTGGTCAAGGTGGGTTAATCCATCGTGCTCTGAATTTGCCATCGTTTTCACTTAATCTGCATAAGATTGAATTCAATGCATGAACGCACCGAAAAATACTAAACCATCACCCAATCGTCATGAGTACGAGCCGATGGATCTGATTCAACGCACTCGAGGCTACGATAGTAATCAATACCCTCCCGCTCAATTCTCTCTAGCTGCTCGCGATCCATCAGCATATGTAAATGAGCCATCGCTTCACCCAACGCCAAGCCCATTTCAGAGAAACCAATTTCTCTACCAAACAAAGGCTTCATCAGCTCAATCGCTTTTTTTGGCATCACACATTCAGACAGCAGCACGACCAACTGACGCTCATGATGATCAATCAACTCATGGCATCGCTTATGCAACCCATAAAACGGCTTATTGTGTGCTGGCAAAACAAACGTATCCTCAGGCAATACCAGCAACGCGCGTAAAGACGCATACCAATTATGTAGCGGTGATGCCTCAGGCTCTGTCGCCAACACACTAACATTGGGCGAGATACGCGGCAGAACCTGGTCGCCTGCTATGAGTAGGTTTTCATCCGAATTATAAAGACATACATGCTCTAGAGAATGCCCTGCCCCAGTGATAATTTGCCATTGGCGCCCCCCCATCGTCAGTGAGTCACCTTCTTTTAATCGGCGATAAGCACCCGGAACGGTTGAGACGATGCCCTTCATGCCCACTCGATCTTGCATGAAGTCAATAAAGTCATCACCCAAACCGGCACGGCGGTAGAAAGACTCCGCCTGCCAATGCATGCGGTTAGTGCCGGTATAACCACGAATGGCAAAATACTCAGCCTGCGACATCAGCAACGGACACCGCCAACGATCACACAGCCACCCCGCCAGCCCGACATGATCGGGGTGCAAGTGAGTAACCAACACCCGACCGATAGGTTTATCCTGGCAGTATGTTGCGAAGATCTGTTCCCAAGCAGCCTTGGTATCCGGCAGATTGATTCCCGTATCGATAACCGTCCAGCTATCACCCTCATCAATCATGTAGAGATTAATATGATTCAATGCCATAGGGAGTGGCATTCGCAGCCAGTAAATGCCGCTGGCAACTTCAACGAGCTCGGCTGCACTGGGCTCCTGCGCTTCAATCATCTCAACTTGCATTAGCGATTTTTTCTCCGCTTTCTGTACTGTCTTTATCGCCCAAATCCGACGCTAGAGGCGCCGCTTGCGATGCATGCAAAGCCGCAACATACGAAAATGTCATTGCCGGCCCGATAGTGGCTCCGGCGCCTGGATAGCTATTCCCCATCACAGACGCACTGCTATTGCCAGTAACGTAAAGTCCTTCGATTGGCTGCCCCGCAACATCCAACGCCCGCCCATATTCATCCGTCATCACACCGCCTTTGGTGCCTAAATCACCAGGCCACAGCTCGATTGCGTAAAATGGCGGTTTAACAAGTCCCCAAAGGCACGGGTTCGGCTTGATGCGGTGATCACTATAGTAAACATCAATCGGCGTACTGCCTTTGCCAAAGTCAGCATCAACACCGTCTTTACCAAATTCTTCCAGCTTGCTTGCCGTGTCACATAAACCTTTAGGATCGATGCCACAGGCCTCGGCCAGTGCTTCTAGGGTATCTGCTTTGCGAATCCAACCACTATCAAAAAGGTCTTTCGCAGCGGTATCCGGCACAAACTTACCCGGCCCCAATGCTATGCCAAGCGGGTATTCTTTGCGGTAACGCCCATCAAATACAAAATAGGCAGGAATCGAACAACCGGTCTTCTCATGATCGGCATACTGGCTTTTTACGAAGTCTTCATAAGGTTCAGCCTCATTACAGAAGCGCTCACCACGTTTATTAACCACCATTGAACCAGGCATGGTCTTACCAACAATAAATGCCTCGACCTTGCCATCAGGCAAGCGCATCGTCGGCGTCCACCAGGCGTAATCCATCATTCCCAACTTGGCATTTATCTGCGACGCCATCCGAATTCCATCGCCAGTATCGCCCTCATTGGCAGCCGTCCAATCCGATGAGCTCTCACCTTTATGGTATTTCGAGCGCCACTCATCATTATTTGAGAAGCCACCCGTTGCCAGCAACACACCGGAGCGCGCGCCAATACGTATTGACTTGCCGTCTTTCTCAGCAACAACACCAACAATTCGACCGTTTTCAACGACTAGTTCTTGCGCCGGGCAATTTAGCCACAACGGGATATCTTTCTGCTCAAGGCTCTTTCTCAAACGGCCCACCAGCGCCCGCCCAAGCGTAAGCCGATTATCAGGCAATCTGTTTAGGCGTGAGCGAACATCGAGCCAAAACGAGAATAATCGTTTGAAGATAACTACATGAGAGCGCCAGGTAAAACTGAAAACCTGATGCGCCTCGTCGGCTGTCATGGAGAAATTTTTGTGATAATCGTAATCAGGCATCCGCATTTGGGCCGATAACTCTGCCCCTAATTGACGCTGCGTATAAGGTTTGGGGTCAAGAGAACGTGCGCCAAGTTTGCCGCCGGCTTTTTCAGAATAGTAATCGGGGTATTCCGGTGCAGGGTCGTACTGCACTAGGCTGTGTTTTTCGAGGAACTCGAGCATCTGCGGCCCCTGATTAATATATGCACGCAACTTATCGCGCGGCACATCCTCAGAAACAACAGCGTCGAGGTAGGTAAATGCCTCTTCATCACTATCATTGATTGCGGCAGATGACATGCGATGATTATTCGGCACCCAAATAACACCACCAGAAAGCGCGGTAGTACCGCCATAGCACTCGGCCTTTTCGATAACTAGCGTATCCAGCCCACTTTCATGTGCCGTAACTGCCCCCGTCATCGCCCCTGCTCCGCTTCCTACAACGAGGAAGTCGACTTCTTTATCCCACATAGCCAGCCGTCAATTATGGTTATTTTTGACAGCCAACCATATCGGATTTACACCGAAAATTCTTCTACTTACAGACATTTAATATGCTAAGTGGTCATATCACAGGCCCATTCGCGCGTCGTAGAAAAATGCTTGTAAATATTCTCGAGAATCGGCTTCTCCTGGACGATTCGCAACTGCATTGCTTCGCTCCGCCATACCCGATCAAGGTATGCCTCGAGCTTGGGGTAAGTATGCCCGCAAACAACAAACCCACCATAGCGACCCGTTAGAAACATGCCCGCTACTGCAATATCGCAAAGCAACAAGCCATCAGCAAACAAATAACCACTCGCGCGTAGCTGATCTTCGAGATAACGACACACCGCAGGTGCTTGGTGCACGCCTGCGTGAGTGACCTTATCCTCATCCGCTGCTTTACGCAGTGTAGGCTTAACAATTCGCTCAAATTGATAGGCAAGCATCACCTCTGCGACCGCCGTATCGGCATATTCCTCAAGCCAACGCGCCTTTGCTGCTTCGCGAAAATCACTCGGATACACTGACGATTGCGGGTATTTATGATCTAGATAGCCACAAATTATCGAGGAATCCGGTAAGGTGATGTACTCATCCTCAAAGCAAGGAACTTTCTTAAGAGGGTGTAGACGTGAGTAGTCTTCATTACAACGAAACGGCAGAACCGGCTGCAACGTGTAATCGATGTTTTTGTGCTCAAGTGTGAACAACACTTTACGCACATATGGTGATAACGGGACACCGTAAATCTTGTTCATTCGCAGGCTCCAGATTACTTACATAACAGAATCAATCATGTATGATTGCAGGCTTTATTGTGAAAGCCGCACAGCATCTGATTGAAGACCAGAAAGCGGCAAACACGCAAGGACTATTTCAGGTCTACCACACAGACATGACGATACTTTCGGAATTACTATGAGTCAAAATCTTGTTGACAACGTGAATGTAGAATCACAGGAGATCCTTATTACTCCGGCGCAGCTAAAGCAGGTACTTCCTGCCAGTGAACAGGTTCAGCAAGTTATCGCTGAAAGCCGCACTGTTATCAAAAACATCCTGGATAAAAAAGACCACCGCATGTTTGTGGTCATCGGCCCCTGCTCGATTCACGACCCAGAAGCTGCAATGGATTATGCCCGACGCCTGAAAACACTGGCCGACAAAGTCAGCGATACTATTTATATCGTTATGCGCGTCTATTTCGAAAAGCCACGCACCACTGTCGGCTGGAAAGGCCTTATCAACGATCCACACTTGGATGACACCTTTGACGTTGAAGAAGGGCTGCATATTGGCCGCAAACTGTTGCTGGATATCGCAAGCCTTGGCTTACCGACATCAACGGAAGCGCTTGATCCGATTTCACCGCAGTACATGCAAGACTTGATCACTTGGTCTGCTATTGGTGCACGTACGACTGAATCTCAAACTCACCGCGAGATGGCCAGCGGCCTATCTTCACCAGTTGGTTTCAAAAATGGCACAGATGGCGGCCTGNCTGTTGCAATTAACGCACTGCAGTCAGTCTCCAGCCCACACAGTTTTCTCGGCATCAATGGCGAAGGCCAAGTTGCAGTGATTCGCACCACAGGCAATCAGTATGGCCACTTGGTACTGCGCGGTGGTAGCAACGGCCCTAACTATGATTCTGTAAACATCAAACTGGCAGAAGAAGCACTGGAAAAAGCTGGCTTGAGTTCAAACATCATGGTTGATTGCAGCCACGCGAACTCCTCCAAAGACCCTGCTCGCCAACCGCTAGTTGTTGAAGATATTGCCTCGCAAATTGCGTCTGGCAACAAGTCCATCACCAGCTTGATGATCGAAAGCAACATCGGCTGGGGCAACCAGAAGATGCCTAACGGCAAAGAAGGCTTGGAATACGGCGTATCGGTTACCGACGCATGTATCGACTGGGATGCGACTGAGAAATGTATTCTTGAACTGGCTGAAAGTGTTAAAGATACGCTCCGAACACGAGCTAGCTAGTACTTTCACATACCTGCATTGCACAACTAAAAAAGCCCCTCCTATGAGGGGCTTTTTTTCGTCTATGGGAACTGATTAGAACTTGATGTTGTAACCAACGCTTAAAATATAAGCACTTACAGACGTTAACTGACCTTCAAACTTAGTCAACGTTACTTCATTGCCATTTGCAACAGTCGTAGTTTCCTCTTCAACTCGCGGCTTGCTTGCGCCAAACAAGTACGCAAAGCCCAAGTCCAAAGAACCTGTTTCTTGGAAGTCTAAAGTCATACCCAAAGTAACCCAATTACGCGCAGCATCAGGGATAGTTAACGTACGATATTCTGGTTTAACCGGTGACTCATCGTAAGCGTAACCGGCACGAATAGTTACCATTTCATCAAAGGCATAGTCTGCGCCGACAGAATAACGCCATGCATCTTTCCAATTTTCTTCTTTGAAGGTGTATTCACCCAGGATACCAGTCGCCTCACTACTTTCGATATCAACAGTTAGATCTTCAAACCGACTCCACTGAACCCACTGAACACCTGCAGCCACCGACCAATTATCATTAATTTGATTAAAATAGCCGATCTCAGCAATGCCCGGCAGATTAAAAGTAATTTTACCCTTACCATTTTTGACGTTACGGGCAAAAGCATCAACATCTGCATCGACAGTCAGGTCCGTAGCACCGCGATAACTCAAACCCAACCGGCTTGATTCATCAATTTGCCAAAGACCACCAATGGACCAACCAAAACCTGAGCCACTTCCATTAACATCAAGCAGCGTTTGGCCAACTTCTGCCAGGCCATTTGTTGCAGTACTAAAATTCTGTGACGCAGTATTACTAATCTCGCCCTTGCCATAGATATAGCTAACAGACAAACCCAAGCTAAAAACGTCATTGAAGTTGTAAGACACAGATGGAGAAATATAGATTGTTTCTACCGATGTATGCCCAGCAAATTCACTTGCAGAATAGCTTTTAGGGTAATCGCTTGATAAACCAAAATAGCTATTAGCTGCAACACCAAACGCCCACTCGTCATTAATCGGTAAAATATAGTATGCGCCAGGTACAAAAGCATTCGGAGCTACATTGTCTGCATTTGCATCTTTAGTCGTTGCCGGAGGGTTCGCTGCAACAAAGTCTGAACCTTCAACATCCACCGCTGGAATAATGTAATGCCCGGTCACGGAGACCTGCTGCTTCTTAAAAATGGCCATCGCCGCAGGGTTACGCGCCAAAACCGCGGCATTATCCGCAGCAGCCACCTCTCCAGCATAAGCACGCCCTAAGCCCGACGCACTATGTTCGTTTAACTGAAAACCAGCAGAATATGCCAGCGGTGATGTCACCATACTGGCAACAGCAATTGATCTTGCGAGTTTTTTCATCCAAATCCCCTTGGGTTTTTATTAGGCATTCGCCTTTCTTATTTTGCTGTAAAGCCATTCAATGAATGTGCAGTGGCACTCGGATGTTTGAGACCATACAGCGGGTATTCGAGCCGCTGTGAGCGGCTCGGAATCTGTCAATTCGATTTTTTATTGTTATCCAGCGCTTTCCAGAACTTGTCGTCGTAGCGTCTAACCAATTTGTTGTAATCGATCATCTGACGTATCTCACGCACATACTCATCACCGCGCTCTGAATATTTATCCAACCCGATGGCGAGGTCATATCCGGTAAAGTTGATCGTTTCCAATCGATACTGCGCACGAACCTTTCGTAAATGCTTAAACGCACCGCCCGTATTCAGGTTCATGATATAACTGCGAACTGATGCTTCTGGCGATGAAAACGTACGCACTTCATGCACTGCACCCGGCGCGCGTCGTAACGGTACCATCCCACACCCTTTCGTAAAGCACCACTGACCAAAATAGTTGGATGCCTGCAATGCAAAACGTGATGTTCCCCATGCAGATTCGTTAGCCGACTGCGCCAGCGCCAAAGACGGCGGGATAAAATCAACACGATCAAGCAGTTCTTTTTGGCGAGTCGCGTCGTACTTAACACAGTCACGTAGATATTTATCACACAAACGATCAAGCTCTGCAGCACTGGTATCTGCACTTTTTATCGCGGTTCGCTCTTTTAAGACTTGTCGATTTTGCTCTAAAACCAGCGGATAAAAATAATCGAAGAATGCTGCCTTTTTCTCACGAACATCTTTAATCGCGGCGAAATCGGGAATTTCACTGGCACTAACACTGTGAACCGACACAATCGCCAGCAAAGCACAGACAAAATTACGCCCTATCGCTCGATACCGTTTTTGTGTAAACGCTGATTTAACTGAAAACATGTAACCCACCCCTGGATAGCAAACGATTTATGTAATATTTATTTTCGCAAAGTATTCTTGCTGACGCACAATAGCAAGCAGCTCAACTGAACGTATTTTTCCATTTGGCATCCTCGGCATATCAGTAACATAAAAAACCTGCCGAGGTCGAATAAATCGATTAACGTTATCAAACTGCTTAACAATTTGAGCATTAATGGCCTTCAAATTTGCATCATTTGTGGGTACGCATAACCGAACCATCGCGACAGGTACCTCACCCCATTCGGGATCAGGCAGCCCGAAAGCCACAACATCCTGAACCTCGCCCAAAGCCAGTAATTGCCGCTCAATTTCCGCCGGATAAATATTCACACCTGCACAAATCATTTTGTTTTTCTGGCGATCACAAATTGCCAGAAAACCGTCGGCATCAACACTGCCTAAGTCACCTAAATCAAACCACCCAAATTCAGCTGATGGACTTACCGACTCAGAGCCTCCTAGGTAAACAAAAGGCACCTCACCGGATGAGTGGCGAATCTGAATCACACCCAACTCACCCGCCGGCAGCGGCTCTCCAGTGCTCTCATCAACAATACGCACCTGATAGTGGCGCACTGGTTTACCGACAGAAGTCGGGTGCTGCAACCATTCAATAGCGCTAATACGCGTGACCACTCCGCTCTCACTGCCGCCCCAGTATTCTTCAAACACAGGCCCCATCCACTCGATCATATTGCGCTTTATCTCCGGCGCTGTGGCAGCAGCACCATGCAATACGAGCTCAAGCGAATCACACTGATAACGCGATTTTACCGAATCATCCAACCTCAGTAGACGCACCATCTGCGTCGGCACAAAATGCGTCGCCCTAATCTGCCATCGTGCAATCAGCCGCAGCGCGTCTTCTGCTCTCCATTGAGGCATAACAATCAGTGGCGCACCATTTAAAAAATCGTAAAGTGCATAAAATAATGGTGCAGCATGATAAAGAGGCCCCGCAATCAAATGCGGCCCCGCGCCGGTTAATCCTATCGCGCGNCCCAAATCGCGATAATGACCAAACAACGCGGCCAATGAGGCCGGTGATTGACGCACAACGCCCTTGGGCAAGCCGCTCGTTCCACCAGTAAACAGAATCACGCGCCCTGCTGCCGACACCGAATGCACCTCAGCGAGCGTCGAGGCATGCTCGCTCACCGCTAAAGAATCGACATCAGTGACGCAGCCGCCTGCCTTTTCGAGCAAATGCAAAAATCGAGATTCGGTATAAACCGCCGATGCATCGCATAGCGACAACAAGCTGCGAACTTCCTCGCCTTGTAAGTGCCAATTAATCGGCGCTGCCGAAATACCACTCATTAATCCTGCAATCAGTATTTCAAAAAATTCAATGCGATTTGTAAGCACTAACGCGATCGTATCTCCAACGTTTAATCCCACCTCGGAAAATTGTTGGCGCCACCGATTAACGCCATCACAAAATTCACGCGCCGACACCTGACGGTTGCCGTCAACAGCGACGATGCGATCATCGTGCATGCCCGCGAATAGCAATTCAGCAATAAAACAATTTTGGGNGTCTAACGGACATTCTTCGGTCACAGATCGCTTCACCAACCTCTATCGAGGAACCATTGAGGAACGGAATTTTACCTGATCACACACCGGAAGTGGTAGCAGATTCAGCGCCTTACGCGGTATTATCAGCACCTAAAACCATTCATACGCAAAACTCCATGTCATACGAAGAAAAGAAAGCTCACTTTGCCAACATGCTAACAATCTATGGCCGCAAGGCCGTTGAAGAAGCCCTGATGTCTAATGACATCAATGCTTACAAGCTGCATTTGGCCGATAGCAATAAGCCTGCAACGATTCTCAAGCACTGCGAGCAGCTCGCCAATGACAAGGGCACCCCAATTGCTTGGCACGACAAACGCGCGCTGTCGTTTATCTCTAAAAATGCCAAGCAAGATCAGGGCATCGCGCTCGATATCAGTATGGACAATTTCTTTACGCTTGATGATTTACAGAGCCGCAAGGCCAAACATTTGATCATGCTCGACAACGTCACTAACCCTCAAAATGTCGGCATGATTATCCGCAGCGTTGCGGCAGGATTTGTAGACGGTTTGATCATCCCGAAAAAGGGGTGCGCAGAACTCGGCCCTCTTGCGATAAAAGCCAGTGTCGGCGCATTATTCAAGGCGCCTATTTATCGATGTGAAACCTCGAAACAAGCGGTAGAGACACTCAAAGGCGATTACCAGCTCATCAACCTATCGCTAGATACCGACATTGATTTCTACGATTGCCCTCTCGACAAACCCAGCATCTTTATTCTTGGCAATGAATCCGAAGGCGTCAGCCGTGTCGTTGCGAATGCCTGCGGCATGCAGGTAAAGATTCCAATGAACAACGCTGTAGAATCACTAAATGTGGCAATCACATCCGCATTAATTGCCTACCACCCTGCTCTGCGGCGCTGATCGACCACCTACATTTCGACGCCCCTATAACGTTTACCTATAAAAAAGCCCGCCGTCGCATATTGCGGAGGGCAGGCTTTGTATCGATCAAGGTGGACCAACTGGATGGGCTATTTACTCAAATAGGCCATCGCAGATTCCAAACCTTCGATAGTTAGCGGATACATCTTATCTTCCACCAATTGCTGAACGATTTCGATCGACTGCGTCCAATGCCATTGATCGTCCGGTACCGGATTCAACCAGGCAATTTTATCGAAGTTTTTCTCTAGCTTTTCAAACCAATCACGGCCCGGTCGCTCATTCCAATGCTCAACACTGCCGCCCGGCTGCAGGATCTCATATGGCGACATCGATGCATCACCCACAAAAATCACTTTATAGTCTCTTGGGTACTTATGAATGATGTCATTAATATCAGTACTCTCACTACTGCGACGATAGCCGTTCTTCCATACCGTTTCATAGATGAAGTTATGGAAGTAGAAGTATTCCAGGTGCTTGAATTCCGTACGTGCAGCAGCAAATAGTTCTTCGCACAAGCGAATGAACGGATCCATCGAACCACCGACATCAAAGAATATCAGCACTTTAACGGCGTTATGGCGCTCTGAACGCATCTTGATATCGAGCAAGCCGGCGTTTTTCGCCGTTGCCGAGATCGTATCATCCAGATCCAACTCTTCATCTGCACCAGTACGCGCAAACTTGCGCAAACGACGCAACGCAACAGAGATGTTTCGTGAAGCGACTTCTACCGAGTCATCAAGATCTCTAAACTCGCGTTTATCCCAAACCTTTACGGCTTTTTGATTGCCGCCGTTTGGCCCAACACGAATGCCCTCAGGGTTGTAACCTTGCTGACCGAAAGGCGAAGTTCCGCCAGTTCCAATCCACTTATTACCACCTTCATGCTTTTCGTTCTGCTCCTCGAGACGCTTTTTGAATTCTTCAATCAACTTCTCAAGGCTACCGAGCGACTCGAGTTTGGCTTTTTCTTCTTCGGTCAACGATTTTTCGAATTCCTTACGCAGCCAATCTTCGGGAATTAGCGTTTCGAGAATGTCGTCAAAGCCTTCGAGGTCTTTAAAATAGGCACCGAAAGCACGATCAAATTTATCGTAGTACTTCTCATCCTTAACCAGCACGGCACGACTGATCACATAGAAATCTTCCACACTGGCAAACGCCAAATGTGCCTTAAGCGCAGCAATCAAATCCAACAATTCACGGATCGTTACCGGCACGCCAGCCTTCTTAAGGCCAAAAAAGAAACTGATCAACATACGGCGTTACCGGGATCAGCGCTGAGAACGACGATGCATAAATGCCAAGCGCTCAAGCAAGTGCACATCCTGTTCATTTTTCATTAATGCGCCGTACAACGGTGGAATCGCTTTTGCAGGGTCACGATCTTTGAGAATCTCATCAGGAATATCATCAGCCATTAACAGCTTCAACCAATCAATCAATTCAGATGTTGAAGGCTTCTTCTTGAGACCCGGAACGTCGCGGATATCAAAAAATACGTTCAATGCTTCGGATACCAGATCTTGCTTGATCTCCGGATAATGTACATCGATGATTTGTTGCATGGTTTCACGATCAGGGAACTTGATGTAATGGAAGAAACAACGACGCAAAAAGGCATCAGGTAGTTCTTTTTCATTATTACTGGTGATGATGATGATCGGACGGTGCTTGGCTTTAACGACTTCGCCTGTTTCATAAACGAAGAACTCCATCTTATCGATCTCAACCAACAAATCGTTAGGGAATTCAATGTCAGCCTTATCGATTTCGTCGATCAACAAAATGACTTGCTCGTCAGCCGCAAAAGCCTCCCAAAGCTTACCCTTTTTGATGTAATTGCCGATATCATGTACTTTTTCATCGCCCAACTGCGAATCACGCAAACGCGAAACGGCATCATACTCATACAACCCTTGCTGCGCTTTGGTGGTTGACTTGATGTGCCACTGGATCAATTTTTTACCCAAGCTTGCAGACAGCTCTTCGGCCAACAAAGTTTTACCGGTACCAGGCTCACCTTTGATTAATAACGGCTTTTGCAAAGTCACCGCTGCATTAACTGCCATCTGCAGATCATCTGTCGCAACGTAACGCTCTGTACCTTTAAAACTCATGACTATTCCTCGTAATCTCACACCCAGATACACCGGGCATTAACGTCTGTATTTTTTTTAAATGCTTTTAAAAATGGTTGTACCATCAAGAGCCATCAACTGTTGACTCAGCTATACACGCACACCGCTCGCCGCCGGAACACCGCTATGGAATCGAAACAAACCGTCCTCGGATAAAATGGCGTTCTCTTCGGCCTCGCGGAAAACCGCGATACGCTCAGCAATTGGCTCTGCGGCGTACTTTTCAGCCAACGTCAGATAATCTTTATAATGGCGCGCTTCTGACTTCAATAGTGACGTGTAAAACTTCGCTAATTCGTCATCCAAATGCGGCACCAGCCGATAAAAACGTTCACACGAACGTGCTTCGATAAAGGCGCCCACAATCAATTGATCGACAAAGCGCTCGGGGTCTTTATTACGCACCAACACCTGCAATTGACCGACATAACGCGATGGCCGATGCGGGCGATAGGTTAACCCGCGCTTTTTCAGAATCTTGGAAACTTGCTCAAAATGCACCAGCTCTTCACGAGCTAGACGCGACATTTTTGCAAGCACATCGGGCTTATCCGGATAGCGAAACATCATGTTGATGGCTGAACGAGCAGCACACTTCTCCAGATAACAGTGATTAATCAGCAACATATCCTGACGACGTACAGCCTCATCAAGCCAGGAATCGGGTGTTTCACACGGGAGAAATGCCAATAATTCGGCTAAATCTTTGGGGTCTACGGCCTGCACATCAAAACCTTTACTCAAAACAAGCCGCGTATTGTATCTCAATTGGAATTTATTGGGGAATGATCAAGCCGATCGACTACCAAAATCCACAAAACAACGCTGATAGTGGGCAACGGACAGTGCGTAATATTCGGTATCAATATCAAAACAGAGTGTTTTCAAATCTTTATGGGTACTCGCAGGCAGCACCCTAAACCCGAATTCAGCGGGGTCTGAAATTTGACTCGCACCGGCTTTGATTAAGGTGTAGGCCTGACAATACAAATCACGATGCAGCGGCACCTCTATCGGTTGCTGGTCGATTTGCCAGCGCATCAAGCCCTCATCTACAATCTCGAATTTATTGCGAATAATTTGCGTTAGCAGCCCCACCAAACGGCTTTCAATCAGCGCCTTCTGCTCATAGTCATAGCCATTCCAATGGATGACCTCATGAGAAAAACGCTTACACCCCCTGCAAACTTCATCGCCGATACCGGTAGAACAAATCCCGACACAAGGGGTTTTGACTGTTTTCAATTCCATGCGCGCTGCTCGACTCCGATTCATTGAACTCAAATTAAATTATTAGAACCACCATTTTCGCTTAAACGCCGATCGCTAGACAAGCCGTTTACGCGGTTAAAACAGAATAGAAAAAATGTAGCAGTTCTATCGTATGCATCAGCAAGATCGTAGCGAACCGTTTGTCTGGATCCGCGCCCTCCCCAGCTCAATTTTCGTTCACGCTGCTGTCCACAGAACATGATGCATTGTAACTCAACCTCGACTGAGCTGAATAACCCACATATTGCAGGCATCTGGAGTGCTTAGATGTCGAGAAAACTTAACCATAAGAGTCAATTAGTGTAGAATGTGCGCCCTTTAAAGCGTTAGTTTTATCGCATTTAGAGTCGATCGGTGTGTGCCACCGATAGTCTCATCCACCAGTGATCCTGGGGAGCCATCAGCGATGGTGGCGACGGATGAGTAACCCATAACAATTGCTTGCCGTGAGAGGTTTGAATGAGCTTATATTCAGAATACTTGGATGAAATCGCAACCCGTAAAAAGGACCTGGGACTGAATCCAAAGCCAATTGATAGCGCCGAATTGCTGTCGGAGATCATTGACCAGATAAAAGACACTGGCAATGAAAACCGTGAAGACTCACTGAAGTTCTTCATCTATAACACTCTCCCCGGCACTACCCCTGCTGCCAGCGTAAAAGCGAAATTCTTGAAAGAGATCATTCTGGGCGATGCTGTCGTTGCGGAGATCACGCCAGAGTTCGCTTTCGAACTGCTGTCTCACATGAAAGGCGGCCCATCAATTGATGTACTGCTGGATCTTGCGCTGTCTGCTGACGAAGCCGTCTCTAAGCCAGCTGCAGAAGTATTAAAGACGCAAGTTTTCCTTTATGAAGCTGATACCGCGCGTTTAGTTACCGCAAATAACGAAGGCAATGCGATTGCCAAAGAGATTCTGGAAAGCTACGCAAAGGCTGAATTCTTCACCAAGTTGCCGGAAGTTGAAGAGAAAATCGAAGTTATTACTTATATTGCCGGTGAAGGTGATATTTCAACTGACTTATTGTCGCCAGGCAACCAAGCACATTCACGTGCCGATCGTGAACTGCACGGCCAGTGCATGATCACTCCTGAAGCTCAGCAAGAAATCGTTGCAATGCAGAAAGAGCATCCGAATGCGAAGGTGATGCTGATTGCAGAGAAAGGCACCATGGGTGTTGGCTCTTCTCGTATGTCAGGTGTGAACAATGTTGCTTTATGGGCCGGCAAGCAAGCAAGCCCGTATGTACCGTTCATTAACATCGCTCCTGTTGTTGCCGGCACCAATGGCATCGCTCCTATCTTCTTGACGACTGTTGATGTAACCGGCGGTATCGGTCTTGATCTAAAAAACTGGGTTAAGAAAGTTGATGCTGACGGCAACACCGTGACCGACGAAAACGGCGACCCAGTATTGGAAGAAGCCTACTCAGTAGCCACGGGTACGATTCTGACTATCGATACTAAAGCTAAGAAGCTTTACAACGGTGACAAAGAGCTTGTTGATGTATCTAGTGCTTTCACACCACAAAAGATGGAATTCATGAAAGCCGGCGGCTCTTATGCAGTGACATTCGGTAAGAAATTGCAGACTTTCGCCGCTGAAGCACTCGGCATCGAAGCCGCTCAGGTCTACGCACTGTCTAAAGAAATTTCTCACGAAGGCCAAGGCCTGACTGCTGTTGAGAAGATTTTCAACCGTAATGCCGTTGGCGTAACATCCAAGACACCACTGCACGCTGGCTCCAACGTTCGCGTCAAGGTCAACATTGTAGGCTCTCAAGATACTACAGGCCCAATGACTTCTCAGGAATTAGAAGCCATGGCGGCTTCTGTTATTTCTCCAAGCGTTGATGGTGCCTACCAGTCTGGTTGCCACACCGCATCGGTTTGGGATAGCAAGGCAAAAGCCAACATTCCTAAGTTAATGTCTTTCATGAACAACTTCGGCCTGATCACTGCACGTGACCCTAAAGGCGTTTACCACGCCATGACTGACGTTATTCACAAGGTACTGAATGACATCACTGTCGACGACCGTGCAATCATCATTGGCGGTGACTCTCACACCCGTATGTCTAAAGGCGTTGCTTTTGGCGCCGACTCCGGCACCGTTGCGATCGCGCTGGCAACAGGTGAATCAGCGATGCCAATCCCTGAGTCTGTGAAAGTGACCTTCAAAGGCAACATGAAGAGCCACATGGATTTCCGTGACGTTGTACACGCGACTCAGGCACAAATGCTGAAGCAGTTTGGCGGCGAGAATGTCTTCCAGGGTCGCATCATCGAAGTACAGATCGGTACACTGATGGCTGACCAAGCCTTCACCTTCACCGACTGGACAGCAGAAATGAAGGCGAAAGCGTCTATCTGTATCTCTGACGATGAAACAATGGTTAAGTCTCTAGAGCTTGCTAAGTCTCGTATCCAGATCATGATCGACAAGGGCATGGAAAACCGCGATAACATGCTGCAAGGCCTGATCAATTTGGCCGACAAGCGGATCGGTGAAATCCAATCGGGTGAGAACCCAGCCCTTGCCCCAGACAGCAGCGCTAAATACTACGCTGAAGTTGTGGTTGACCTTGATCAAATCGATGAACCAATGATCGCTGATCCAGACGTTAACAACGACGATGCATCCAAGCGTTACACCCACGATACTATTCGTCCTGTTTCCTACTACGGTGGCAACAAGAAGGTTGACCTTGGTTTCGTTGGTTCTTGTATGGTTCACAAAGGTGACATGCAGATCATCGCTCAGATGCTGCGGAACCTAGAGAAGAAAGGCCCTATCACCTTTAATGCTCCCTTGGTTGTTGCACCACCAACCTACAACATCGTTGACGAGCTGAAAGCCGAAGGCGACTGGGCACTGCTCGAGAAGCATGCTGGTTTCGAATTTAACGACGACGATCCGAAAGGCGCCGCTCGTACTTCATACGAAAACATCATGTACCTGGAACGCCCTGGTTGTAACCTGTGTATGGGTAACCAAGAAAAAGCAGAGCCCGGCGACACCGTACTGGCCACCTCAACCCGCTTGTTCCAAGGCCGTGTTGTAGCCGATACCAACGAGAAAAAAGGTGAGTCTCTGTTAGGCTCTACTCCTCTGGTTGTACTGTCCACTATTCTGGGCCGCACACCAACTATCGAAGAGTACAAAGCATCTGTTGAAGGCATCAACCTGACTGACTTTGCACCACCGTCTGAAGACCTGAGCGTTGAAGCACAGCCGGTTAAAATCATCGGCTAAGCACAGCATTTAGTATGCCGAATAATAAGCCTCGCAGGCCAAAACCTGCGGGGCTTTTTGTATCTACCCTCCTCTTTTTAGCCCTTATCAGGGTCACTTTTCCGGCGCCCGCTGAGCATTTCAAACACTTTGAAGTCAGATGCTATATTAATGTATAAATCACATCAGGCAGCGACCGAAGTGCGCCGTCAGCCGCTCTCTGATTCAGAGTGTTTACAGCGGCGGAAATAACACTCAAGACAGAGGAAACAACCGTGCTTGAAGCCTACCTAGAACATGTTAAAGAACGCGCTGCACAAAATATCCCACCCAAGCCTCTGAGCCCGCAACAGGTCTCCGATCTGGTTGAATTGTTGAAAACTCCCCCCAAGGGTAACGAAGATCTTTTGATCGAACTGATTAGCGAGCGCGTCCCGCCCGGTGTCGATGAAGCCGCCTACGTCAAAGCCGGCTTTTTATCCGCCATTGTTAAAGGCCAAACAACGTCACCACTGATTAACAAGAGCGACGCCGTAAAACTTTTAGGCAACATGCACGGCGGCTATAACATCGAAACCCTCGTTACACTGTTGGACGATACAGAGCTGGCCGAACAAACTGCTGAGGAGCTGAAGCACACCTTATTGATGTTCGATGCCTTCCACGATGTCGAAGAGAAAGCCAAAGCGGGCAACCAACACGCAAAAAATGTTGTGCAAAGCTGGGCCGACGGTGAATGGTTCACCAACCGCACCCCGCTGGCGGACAGCATTAAAGTTGCGGTATTCAAAGTGACCGGCGAAACCAACACCGACGATTTGTCTCCAGCACCTGACGCGTGGAGCCGCCCTGATATCCCACTGCACGCACGCGCTATGTACAAAATGACCCGCGACGGCCTCGAGCCGGAAGACCACGGCGTAACCGGCCCAATGAAACAAGTCGAGGCAGTGAAAGCGAAAGGCTTGCCAGTCGCCTTTGTCGGCGATGTTGTGGGTACCGGCTCATCACGTAAGTCTGCAACTAACTCTGTACTGTGGTTCTTCGGTGATGACATCTCTGGCGTGCCTAACAAAAAAGGCGGCGGAATCTGTATCGGAGGAAAAATCGCCCCTATTTTTTATAACACCATGGAAGACTCCGGCGCATTAGTATTCGAGGCCCCCGTAGATAAATTGGGCATGGGTGATGTAATCGAAGTTCGCCCTTATGATGGGAAAATCTTGTCTGAATCGGGCGACGTACTGTCTGAGTTCGCTTTAAAATCTGACGCTCTGATCGACGAAGTACAAGCCGGTGGACGAATCAACCTTATCATTGGACGCGGCTTGACGGCAAAAGCACGCGAATCACTGGGCTTACCGGAATCGGATCTCTTCCGTAAACCTGAAACACCTACAGACACGGGCAAAGGGTTCTCTCTTGGACAAAAAATGGTCGGCAAGGCCTGCGGCGTTGAAGGCATACGCCCCGGAACCTACTGCGAACCGAAGATGACTACTGTCGGCTCTCAAGACACCACAGGGCCAATGACGCGCGATGAACTCAAAGATTTAGCGTGCCTTGGCTTCTCAGCCGACTTGGTTATGCAATCTTTTTGCCATACCGCGGCCTATCCAAAGCCGGTTGATATCGATACCCAGCACACCCTCCCCGACTTCATTCGCAACCGCGGTGGCGTTTCTCTACGTGCTGGCGACGGCATCATCCACTCTTGGCTAAACCGCATGCTACTGCCTGATACCGTCGGAACCGGTGGCGACTCCCACACTCGCTTCCCTATGGGCATTTCTTTCCCGGCAGGTTCGGGGTTGGTAGCTTTCGCCGCTGCAACGGGTGTAATGCCACTAGATATGCCCGAGTCAGTGTTGGTGAAATTTAAAGGTGATATGCAGCCTGGGGTCACCCTGCGCGACCTCGTCCATGCAATTCCTTATCAAGCGATTCAAGACGGTCTGCTGACCGTTGAAAAGAAAGGCAAGAAGAACGTTTTCTCTGGCCGTATTCTTGAAATTCAAGGCCTCAAAGGGCTGACAATTGAACAGGCATTTGAGCTGTCTGATGCATCAGCTGAGCGATCTGCGGCAGGCTGTACCATAGAGCTGGACGAAGACAAACTGTCGGAATACATGCGCTCTAACGTAACCCTGCTGCGCTCCATGATTGCCGATGGCTACGGTGATGCTCGCACCCTTGAGCGTCGCGCACGCAAGATGGAAGAATGGCTGGCGAACCCCGAATTGATGAAATCTGATGATGATGCTGAGTACGCTGCAGTTATCGAAATTGACCTGAATAGCATCAAAGAGCCTATTGTGTGCTGCCCGAATGATCCGGATGATGCAAAACTGCTCTCAGATGTCGCCGGCAATCCCGTGGATGAAGTCTTCATCGGGTCTTGCATGACAAACATCGGTCACTTCCGCGCGGCCGGTAAACTTCTGGATGCGCACAAAGGCGGTCTCTCAACACGGTTATGGCTTGCTCCGCCGACGAAAATGGATGAGCACCAGCTGATGGAAGAAGGCTACTACAATATTTTTGGCCGAGCAGGCGCGCGCACAGAGATGCCTGGCTGCTCTTTGTGCATGGGCAACCAAGCACGTGTTGCGCCAAACAGCACTGTGCTATCGACCTCAACACGTAACTTCCCCAACCGCTTAGGCGATGGCGCAAACGTTTACCTGACATCCGCAGAGCTGGCGGCTGTGGGTGCTATCATCGGCAAACTGCCTACCCCCGCTGAATACTTGGAATACGCTAAAAATCTCGACAGCATGTCATCAGATATTTACCGTTACCTGAACTTCGATCAGATTGCAGAATTTCAGAAAAACGCGGAAGACGGCAAAAAAATCGCAGCGGTTCAAATCGACGAAGTCAGCACATAAACAAACTTATTTGGGTAGATGACCACTGACAAAGGCAATCTTAGGGTTGCCTTTTTTCTATCTGTATTGGGTCACACCGTGTGTGATTGCCCATCAAAAAAACGTCCAAAGCCTACTTAAGATTCTGCCAAACAAACATCTAACACAAACACCATCTGTGATTGTTCAAAATAAAATCATACAATCGAGCGATGGACACCAAGCGATATAGACACTTACTCAGTGCAACAGCCATCACCGCCCTATCTGGTACATCGTGCGCAACAGCTGCAGAACCAGTAGCTATTACGGACGATACTCGCTGGTCGGTATTTGTCGATAACGACTCCGTCGCACCGGACAACCATGATCGAGATTACAGCTTCGGCTTTGCATTTAGCTTATCAAGCCCCGATAAAAATACCCCGTGGGGCGCATCGGACATCCCACTAACAGCCATCGACAGTGTTTTTGCATTGCAGCTTCTCGATGCAAACGTGACAGATTACGCCTTGGAGTTTGGCGTTATCGGCTTTACACCGTCAGACACTAAAACCACCCAACCGATTACTGATGACAGACCTTACGCCAGCCTACTGTATCTCACATCCTCACATACCCTACTACCCTCATCACAAAGCGACGCATTCACGAGTTCACTGACGCTCGGACTACTCGGCATCCCGATCGTTGGTGATATTCAAAATGCAATACACACCGTCGCCTCAGGAGACTCAATTAAAGGCTGGCGCAACCAAATTTCCGCCGGCGGAGAGCCGACAGTTCGCTACAAGCTAAGCTGGCAGAAGCTCTTAATATCGGAATCAGGAGTTTTTGATTTGAAATCAGGGTTTCAGGGCTCCATTGGCTACCTGACGGAAGCATCCTGGGATCTCACCCTACGGGCAGGCCATCTGCGCTCAGAATGGTGGTCTTTCACACCGGAAGCTGTCGATCACGGCTACAAACACGGTAGCATTTCGACAAGCAACGAACCCGAAGGCTTCGTATGGGCCGGCGTCAGCATCAAGGCAAGGGCCTATAATGCCTTTCTCCAAGGGCAGTTCAGAGACAGCAAAGTATCTTATGATTTTAATGAGATCAGACACTTCATTGTCGAAAGCTGGCTTGGCTACACGCACGTTTTCGAAGATAACTTTCAATTCAGCTATGCATTGCGATACGAAACAGCCGAGCTGAAAACAAGCCGAGGTGATCGAAGTCAATTATGGGGCGGAATGGTATTCTCCCATACCTTTGACTAACTGCGGCCTAAACATACCACGCTCGATACTAAGCCGAATTTTTTGCATAATATCGGCTTTTCCTCGCCGACTCGACTTATGCAAGACCTACCTATTCTCTACAGCTTCCGCCGTTGCCCGTACGCCATGCGCGCAAGACTCGCCCTATTCTCCTCGGGAGTGTCATTTGAATTACGGGAAATTGTATTACGTAACAAACCCGAACCCATGCTTCTGGCATCTCCCAAAGGCACCGTGCCGGTACTTATCGACAATACGCTCGTTATCGATGAGAGCCTTGATATCATGCACTGGGCACTATCAACAAACGACACCAACAACTGGCTACCGCAAGATGGCGCTATTGAAAGAAGCACCGCAATGCGGTGGGTCGAAGAGTGTGACAATCAATTCAAGCCCAAGCTTGATCGCTATAAATATTTCGACAGACACGACAAAGACCAACAGACCTATCGTGAAGAATCCCTCGGCTTTATTAATAAGCTGAACTCAGAACTGGCTACATCACCTTGGCTACTCGGCAACAGCCCAACAATTGCCGACATGGCAATATTGCCGTTTATCCGCCAATACGCGAACGTTGATAAAACTTGGTTTGAAAACAGTGAATTTAGCCACGTAAAACGCTGGCTTGGAGAATTTCTCGCAAGCGAAATTTTTCAACAAATAATGCTGAAATATCCGCTATGGACGGAAGAATCTTTGCCACTCATTGTTAATGAGCGCAGTAGTTAACATGCTTTGAAAAACCACTGACCGCAGCAGCTCATTTGCTACTGCGGTCAGGATATTTAAAAACATTAACGCGATGGATATACCGCAAGCCCTCTAAAGCCAGTACCCGCAGAATCCGGTAACGCAACAGAGCCAGTCACTGAGAGATCATCTCCACTAACGCCTACAGAGGTTAACTGCCAATTCTGCCCGTTAGTTAACATGAAAATAGTCTGATCCCCGCCTGACAACATCATAGATTTAACGACATCACCACTAGCCACAAGCGGCTCATTCACCGGAGAGAATCCGTTGTCTGACCAAGCAAACTGATACACATGACCGGTTGCATTCTCAGCAGCGTATACCCGATCTCCATCCATCGACACCGCCATCGCACTAACATAGCCCTTTGCTGGCATCGCCACATATCTCAGCGCGGACTCTGAATCTAATAGAGGCACACCAACTAAATCCAAATGGGAGGTATTACTGGTTAACGAAGCATTGGCAAAAAACAGGGCACTGCCATTGCCACCCCAACGTACCAGATGCGTACCCGCGACCTGACCAAAACCTAAATCTGCAGCATCAGCGAGTGAAAATCCGTCCGCACGATTCACAATCGAGTAAGTCATACCTTGCGATGGCAGAACATAGCCACTAGAGACATCAGGCTGAGCATTAGGGATCCCTGTCGTAACTACCGCTAACTGCTCTGCTCTGGGCCCAACAGAAATTTCTGCTAAGGCTCCAATATCTGGCGCAAAACGCTGTAACGTTTTACCACCGACGAGCATTCCCTCAACGAGTTGATAAATTCGAATATTTCTCTCATCTTGAACAATAGACCTTGGCTCACCAACCAACTGACCATTCTGATCTTCACATCCAACGACGCTTTGCGCCTGTCCCTGATTCACACAAACCTGCAATACACCTTGATTCGCTACCAGCACCCACGTTTTTTCACCTCGCTCAAAGGTTTCGACTGAGACAGGGTTTAAGCCACCTGAATGTATATTCTGCACGCCGTCGACAGCCTCATTCTGATCGACACGAGTCAGCTCACCCGACGTTTCATTGATAGAAAATACAGAAACTGAATGTGAGGCACTGTTTAAGACAATAAGGTACCCCCCAACAACAGCAAGAATGTCATCGGTTTCTACGCCCGACACCGACTGCCCACCGATAGCACCGGCAGAATAGCTGGAGACTTCAGCCAATAAACCATTTTCGGCAACGCGATGCGTTATAACACGCGTATCATCGGCCGATTGTGCGGTGGTATAAACAAAGCGCGCCGCGCTGGCGCCTTCTTGAGAGCTACTACCGACATCGTCAGCGTTACATCCAGCCAGAATGGCCAACGTACCGACTGCTGCGGCTGTTGATAGTGTGTTGAATTTTTTGTGAAACATATGCTTGCTGCCTGCCAAAATAAAATCAATCAGACAGGGGTGCTTGCCGTTCCGGCAAACCATCTTGCTTTCGTCTACGAGCGTGCGTGTAACGATAGGTTGCGAGGCGACCTAAAAATACAAAACAAAGGCACATTACAACCTTCTGAATCGTTGAGCACAGATTGAGACAATTTCAAGACGTTCTGGCGTGCGCCAAAATTTTCGACCGGATAGTACCGCTTTATTTGAACAACAATCCGCAGACGCATCGGATACAACACACATCTGGCTAGTGACATTTTTATGCCAGATCCATTGCAAATAAGCCAAAAAGACAATTCCCCTGTATTCGGCTTAATTATTGTTTTCGCAGATGTATTTTGTGTTACACGTTTTTGAACTAAATAAGACAAGCCAACCACGCCGATTAAATAACGATGTCATTCAGTCGGCGTTTAGTACTTACCGTTATCAATTTATTTGACAGCTAGACTTCAATTCAATGAAAAGAGCGCCAATTACGTCAAATATACGACTCTAGCATTTCAGGTTCAGTCCTTAGTATCGTGCTTAGTTTGCTTTTCAAGCGCGCGCTCTTCTTTCTGCTGGCGCTTCAAATCAGCCAATCGTACTTTAGCTTGCGCCTTCAGTTCCTTTTTTAACCGAGAAGTCGTTCGCTGCACAGCGACCGGGACTTTACCAGTCTCCAGATACTTATGTATCACCTCTTGAGAGCGAACCTTGCCATTAATCTTCAGCTTCCGTAGCTTATTGGTTTGACCCTCGTCGATTAATCGCGCCTTGACGTTGTCACACCACTGGATATCCACTATCGACTGAATACGTTTTTTGAGCTTTTCATCAAAAACAGGGACAGAAACTTCAACACGATGATCAAGGTTTCGTGTCATCAAATCCGCTGACGAAATAAAGTACTTGGGGTCTCCATCGTTGTGGCAGATCATAATTCTTGCATGCTCAAGAAACCGATCAACAATACTGATAATCTCAATATTCTCGGACACGCCCTTAATACCGGGCGTCAACGAACACATGCCTCGGCAAATAACTCGGACACGAACCCCGGCATCACTGGCATCGTATAACAAGTTTACGATGCGGGTATCGACCAAATTATTGAACTTCAATATTATTTCGGCAGGCTTCCCTTGCTTCGCATTATCAATTTCCTGCTGTATCAGACATTCAATCGCGGCACGATTCGAATGCGGGCTCACCAGCAAGTGCTTATAGTCATACTGACGATAGTTAAATGTCAGAAAATCAAACACATTAGCCACATCTTGGCCAATTTCCTGGTTATACGTAAGCAAACTTAAATCGGTATATATTTCAGAGGTTTTCTCGTTGAAATTACCGGTGCCGATGTGAGAATAATACTTGAGTGTATTGCCCTCCATACGTGCAATCGATATCAGCTTTGAATGTACCTTCAAACCCGGCACGCCAAATATCACGTGCACNCCACCATCCGTTAAGCGACGCGCCCAATTGATATTCGCCTGCTCATCAAATCGCGCCTGTAACTCAACAACGGCAGTGACTTCTTTGCCATTACGTTTGGCATTCAGCAACGCATCTACAATTCTGGAATTTTTGGCAACACGATACAAATTGATCTTCACAGAGCGAACTGCAGGGTCAATTGCAGCCGTTTTCAATAGATCAGTGACCGTGCGGAACGAGTGATACGGGTAATAAAGAAGCACATCATTCTGGCGAATTTTATCAAAAATATTATTGTCGACTTCATGTTTCGTGCCCGCCAACTCCGGCACCGGCAGTGTCGGTAATGAACGGTATTCAAGATAAGAAGGCCCCACAGATGGAAATCCCATGAAGTCTTTAGCGTTGTGGTACCGCGAGCCCGGCATCAAACTATCGTACTTATCCAGCTTGATATGTTTGGTAAGAAACTTAAGCATATCTTCCGGCATACGCTCGTCATAGACGAACCGCTCGGGATCAGCATGCCGGCGCTTTTGCAGTGACTGCGCCATCCGGTTAATCAGGCTTTGGTTGATTCCTTCATCAAGCTCTAGCTCAGCATCCAACGTTAATTTGAAAGCGTAGGCTTCCGCACTATCGATATTGACCACGGCCCGGAATATTTTTTCTAGACGGAAACGGATGATGTTTTCAAGCACGATAAAGACCCTTGATCGGGATCCTTTTGGCGCAGGAATTTCTATAAAACGATCAATTCGATCAGTTGGAACCTTGATTGAGGCATAGCGCACTTGCCCACCCGATGTGATTTTAATCGCCAAGTAAAGAGAACCGTCTTCGGCACCCGGAAACCGGCGTGAAGCATCAAGAAATACAGGATGAAGCTCCGGCAACAGTACCTCATCAACAAAGTTATCCAGATAATGTGCCTGCTTTTTATCGAGTTGTGTTTCGCTGATGATAAAAATCTTGCGCTTGTGCAGCGCCTTCAAAACATCCAGATAAGTTGCATCAAACTGCTCTTGAAGCTCAAGCGAGTAACTTTGAATTTCTTCAAGTAAATGCCGGTTACGCTCTTTGGTTTCAGCTTTGTCTGCAAATTCGACGATACGACTAACATCAGCGACGCGCACCCGAAAGAACTCATCCAAATTATTCGAGTAAATACCGAGATATCGTAAACGCTGCAGCTCAGGTACTTCCGGATTAGCAGCCTCCTGAAGTACACGTTGATTGAACGATAACCAGCTCAATTCCTTATCGACGAAGCGACGTTTTTCTGTCATTTCAAAACCTTATGAACACTATGAAACGTATTATGATGCTATTGAACACCGGCAACTAACCGGCGAAGAATTGTCTGCGCGGGAGATCGTGAACGTCATTGCGTCACATGCAGTAACCGCATCAGTTTATGCCTTACACGCGTATCAGCCTCAGCAAGATAGTCGAACTCGATTAAGCAACAAGCATACCAACAGCAACTCTATCTCGCCTGTGATTCATGTTGAATATAATGCAAAAAGCCAAAGCAAGGCATGACTCAGGTCATTTCAAACGCTAATCTTAGATGCCAAACTTGCTCTAACGAATATCGCAGGCCTATGTACCTGAGGTGAAACTCAATCATGCAAGCACGATCAGGTGGCCGTCAAAATGGTATTGACCTTTGAATCGGCGCCCGCAAAATATACTGCATGCATCAAGCTAGGTCTGCACGACATAACGAGTCATGTCATTGGCACGCCCACAACATAGTAATCAAAGAATATGACAACAAACCACACTGAAGATATCTATGCAGCTTTGGATTTAGGCTCTAACAGCTTCCACCTGCTGATTGCCCGGTTTGAAGGAAACAAACTTGTCGTCATTGACCGTCACAAAGAAATGGTCCGCCTTGCTGAAGGATTACTCAACGATGGCTCGCTTTCTAAAAAGGTCATAAAAAGAGCAATCGAGAGTTTACGCCGGTTTGCTGAACGCTTACGCCCTACTCCCGCGACACACTTCAAAGTGATCGGCACTAATACGCTGCGCCAAGCAACCAACGCCGACCATTTTCTCGAACAAGCCGAATATATTCTCGGCGCCCCTATCGACATCATTAGCGGTATTGAAGAAGCGCGTTTGATATTTATGGGCGTTGCTCAAGACTTGTCCGTCAGTATCGAGAAACGCATGGTAATGGATATCGGCGGCGGATCTACCGAATTTATCGTCGGCAATGATCAACCAGAACATCTTGAAAGCTTAGAGATGGGCTGCGTTACCTATAGCCGCCGATTTTTTGCCGATGGAAAATTGTCGAAAAAGGCCTACCAAAAGGCAGTAATCACTGCGCGCGCTGAAATTCAGGAAATCGCTCACGACTTCAATTCTGCCAATTGGCATGAAGCTGTTGGCACATCCGGTACGATCAAGGCCATTGAAAAAGTTCTGTACGCGATGGGTGAAGCCGGTGACCACACAATCACACCTGCAGGCCTCGTCGCAATGAGTCGCGCCCTACTTGAATTCAACGACACCTCAGAGATAAAACTCCCCGGGCTATCAGACGAACGCAAACCCGTCATCGCTGGAGGTCTCGCGGTTCTTCACGCTGCATTTCTCGAGCTGGGCATCGAACGCATGCACGTCTCCAGCTATGCAGCCCGCGAAGGCAGCATTATGGATCTTGCTGGCAAAGTGCATCGACAAGACACGCGTGAGAGAACCGTTAAGGCAATGTCGAAGCGTTTTAGCATCGACACACGCCATGCTGAGCGTGTTAGCTCGCTAGCCAGTAATTTCCTCAATGATGTCAAAACAGAATATCCGGACAATTATGTACAAGTAAGACAGCTTCTAGATTGGTCTGCCCGACTTCACGAGCTTGGATTAATGATTTCTCACCAGGGTTATCACAAACACAGTGCCTACTTGCTAGCGAATTCCGAAATGCCTGGGTTTTCCAAACAAGAACAAAAATATCTCAGTTTTCTGGTGCAAAATCATCGAAAAAAGCTGAAGTCCATGCCGCAAACCTATGGTTTTGAACCTGATTGGCTGATGGTATCCCTGTTACGACTGGCGTGCTTATTCAATCGTCGACGGGAAGATAACGGCGTGCCTGAGAACCTACAACTTAACATAACCGGTGATAAAATCACTCTAGCACTGCCTGAGCCTTGGTTGCGGGAACATCCATTGACACAAGAGGATCTTCTTCAGGAGAAACACTACCTGCAGCAAATGGACATCCGCCTAAAGATTTGCCATTAACCTCAAATGCCAAAAATAATTTGCGCGATAGAAAAATAGATAATCAACCCGACTGAATCCACAATCGTTGTAATTGCAGGGCCCGATACCAATGTCGGGTCCAACCCCACTCTATGTGCAATCATCGGCAATAACGAACCCACAAAGTTTGCTGACAAAACAATGCAAAACACAGTCATTCCGACGGTCAATGCCAGCTCAGAATTACTAAACATCACCAAGGCAAGAATAGATGTCATCACTGCCATAACGATGCCAAGAAGTCCTCCGACGCTCATTTCTTTCAACCAAACACGTCGTGCATCGCGCAACGATATCTGATGCATTGCCATCGCACGAATGATGGTTGTCGTAGTTTGTGCTCCCGCATTACCTCCTGTTCCGATCAGTAGCGGGATAAAAACAGCTAACACGGCGACGGATTCAAGCTCCGATTCAAACGCTGCAATGATTGTGGTTGTCATGGTGGCAGCCACGAACAGCAAGATCAGCCACGAAGCTCGATTTCGCACCATGGTTATAACGTTCGCCTTGAGGTAACTGGCATTGATTGGGCTTGCCGCGCCCATTCTGGCCAAATCTTCGTCGGCTTCCTTCACCAACACACCAACGAGATCATCAAAGCTAATGCCGCCGATAATTCGCCGATTGTCATCCACCACCGGCAGAGTCATTTGGTCGTAGCGATTAAACAGCAGTGCGCACTCCTCCTGATCGGTGTCCGCATCAACCGACACCACATCGGCCTCCATAATTTCAAATATCGGCCGGGAGCTTGCCGCTTTAACCAGATCGAAGAGACTGACAATGCCCTTCAAGCGATGCAAATGATCAACAATAAAGACATTGTGAAGCTGCTCACCCGGCGACTCAAATTGCTTAACACGCTCTAAAGTTTGTTGCGCGGTCAGTCGCTGACTAACCACGAGCACTTCAGGGTTCATTAATGCACCGGCAGAATCGACAGGGTAAGCCAGGAGTTTTTCAACAGAATCCTTCTGTCTCAAATACGGCAGTATATGCGCCTGCTTAACCGGCGACAGTGCTTCGATAAAATCTGCTTGATCGTCATCTGCCATCGCATCTAGCACAGGAACGATCAAATCGTCACCTAACTGCTCAAACAGAATTGCGATAGTCGCAGGCTCTATGCGCGTGAGGGTACGAGCAGCCAAATCGCTAGGTAAGAAGGGAAATATTTGAATTTGTTCTTCGACAGAGAGGCTAAGAAAGAAATCCGCTCGATCAGGCGCTCTGACAGAGCCTAATATTTCGGCAGCATCCCCCCATTTGGCAGAATGCAGCGCATCGGTAAAAAGCGCATAAACGCGACTTTCAAATACGGATTCCATGCACCTACTGCCTCTCTCGCTATTCCAAACCAACGAAATATTCACCGATTATGACGACAGTCTATGACGGAAAAACACCCAGCCTAAACGAAAACAGGCGGTAAACACCGCCTGAAATCATCAAAAAACATTGTCAGAGTCGCAGACTAACTGCGATCTTTGTCAATTTTTCTGCGCTTTGGTTTCTTCGGTGCTTTAGAGCCATCGTGCTTATCAGCCTGATGCTTACTTTTGCCGCTGGCCTGTTCGTCCGATTTTTCGGGTCCTTTCCGGTGGCTATTGTTAGCCATTGCAGCTGACAACGGCTGAATGTTCATCTTACGCTGACAAACGCGTGCCTTCTGAAGGGATTGGAAAACTTCTTTCGGCATGCCATCAGGCAAATCAACCGTACTGTAGTCATCATAAATTTCTATGTGACCAATGTACTCACTCTCAATATCGGCTTCATTGGCAATCGCACCAACAATATTGCCAGGCTTAACGTCATGGGCATAACCAACGTCAATTGCATAGCGCTTCATGGCGATATCAGGATGCTCTTTCAGCTTTTTCGGTTCGGTAGACGGCTGATTTTGGTTTTTCCGAGGGCGATCTGGGCGCTCAGAGCGACGCGAATCTCTATTTCGATCATTCCTGTCACCCCGGTCACTTCTTTCTCCACGCTCTGAGCGGCGCTCAGATTTGCCAAAATCAGGAAGCTCACTCACATGAAGCGAGCGTCCGCCATTAACCATAAAGGCAAGCGCTGCAGCAATTTGAAGCGGATCTTTTTCCTCATCAGTTTGATACTCAGCTAGAAGCTGCACGAATTCATCGAGGTTTTCGGTCGAAATCACCTCAGCGATACGAGATTTGAACCGCGCTGAGCGCTGCGCATTGACTTCATCGGCACCCGGCAATTGCATACGCGGAATGGTATGCCCTGTCGACTGCTCGATTGATTTCAACAATCGACGCTCACGATTGGTAACAAACAAGATGGCATCACCGGTACGACCTGCACGCCCGGTACGTCCGATACGGTGAACGTAGGCTTCATTGTCGTAAGGAATATCATAGTTAATAACATGACTGACCCGCTCAACATCTAAACCGCGGGCAACAACATCTGTTGCAACAAGAATATCTAATTGACCTGCACGCAACTTTTTAACAATCTTTTCACGCTGAGCCTGGGCAATGTCGCCATTCAACGCTTCTGCACGATAACCTCGGGCTGCCAGTTTTTCAGCCAACTCGGTTGTGGCATTTTTGGTTCTTACAAAAGCAATCACGGCATCAAAAGGTTCGGATTCAAGAATCCGCGTAATTGCATCAATTTTTTGATGCTGCTGAACCATCATATAACGCTGTGTGATGGTCGATGCGGTAGCCGTTTTAGATTCAATCGTAACGTGTTTTGGTTCTTTCAGGTGGTTTTGAGCAACGCGACGAATTTCCTTCGGCATAGTCGCTGAAAACAGGGCGATTTGCGTGGTATCTGGAATTCGCTCAAGTACCCACTCTACATCGTCGATAAAGCCCATTCTCAGCATTTCATCAGCTTCATCCAGCACCATTGATTGAAGTGCGTCGAGCTTCAAGGTGCCCTTACGGATGTGATCCATAATACGACCAGGGGTGCCAACAATAATATTAGCGCCACGCTTCAATTGTTTGAGCTGAATGGTATAGCTTTGACCACCGTATACAGGCAGCACCTGACACCCAGGCATAAACTTAGCGTAGGTTTGGCAAGCTTCTGCCACCTGAATCGCTAGTTCTCGAGTTGGGGCCATCACCAACATCTGAGGGCTCTTAGCCGGGGTTTCGATATTATTCAGCAAAGGCAATGCAAACGCGGCTGTTTTACCTGTGCCTGTTTGAGCCTGCCCCACCATGTCATGCCCTTCCATAAGCAAAGGAATACAGGCTTGTTGAATCGCTGAAGGCGTTTCATAGCCCACCTGCTGAACGGCTTTTAACAAAGGGTCGCGAAGNCCCAACGCTGCAAATGCTGGCAGCACAGTATCATTTGACATGAAGGAGATTTACCTGAGGTTTGACTACGGACGACGTAGGAAGGAATTTCAAAGGCGGCGATTGTACCGCAAATCTAGCCAAAAATCTTGCAGTAATTAGCATACTATCGCATAACACCGACCGAGGCATGTTCAACGAACGACGCAACACGTGCTCAAGCTGCGCTTATTCGCTATAATCCGTGGCTTCTGACACACGTCATCACACTCAACAACGCCACTCGCGGTACCTCTGCAACGTGAACCAACCCGACAAGCTTTACGCAAAAACCCGACAAATCGTTAACGCCTTTCAGTTTGATGAGAACGTTGCCCGCGTTTTCAGTGACATGATTCGTCGCTCAGTGCCAGGCTACCCGATGATGCTCGACATGCTGGGGGTTGTTGCCGAAACACACGTCAAAGATGATACGCGGTGTTACGACCTTGGCTGCTCTCTGGGCGCTTCGACACTCGCTATTCGGCAAAATTTGCAGGCGACAGGTGTCGACATCGTCGCTGTCGACAACTCATCAGCCATGACCACACACTGTCAGGAGGTTATTGCCCAAGACACCTCGCAAACCCCAGTTGATGTAATTTGTGGTGACATCTGTGATATTGATTTTACCGCCAACTCAGCGCCTGCCAGCCTAGTTTGCCTGAACCTGACACTTCAATTTATTGATCAGGAAAGACGATTACCACTGCTGACCAGAATTGCAGACAGCCTAGTGGATGGCGGTGTTTTGTTCTTATCAGAAAAGCTGCTCTTTACCGATGAATTTGAGCAGAGTCATTTAACAGATCTGCACCATCAATTTAAGAAACACCAAGGCTATAGCGATCTCGAAATTGCGCAAAAGCGCTCAGCCATTGAAAATGTATTGGTCCCCGAAACCCTTGAAGTGCATCGTAAGAGACTATACGACGCGGGTTTCCGTCAGGTAATCGTTGCACTTCAGTGTTTCAATTTCTGCACCTTGATCGCTTACAAATAACTCAATCATTTACCGAATCCCAGACCTTTGGCCTGATGCAACCTATGTTCGATTATTCTTCTTTCTACCGAGACCTTCAAAACACATCCATGTCTGATCAGACCGAGGAGTGGCGCCTTGCACTGGAAGGCCGCGTTGATCCCAAGCTACATGGTGACTTACCCCAATGGCAATCTGTGATTGCAAACCTGCCGGATTTCCCGCTCAACAGTGTCGATCTGTCTGCAGATCAGGTCACCTTGAGCACATCGATTTCTCTCGACCCACAGCAAAAAGAATCGATTACAAATAACCTGATGGGGCTTCACCCGTGGCGAAAAGGCCCGTTTAACTTCTTTGGGATTAACATCGATACGGAATGGCGCTCAGATTGGAAATGGGACCGGGTAAAAGAGCATATCAGCGACTTGACGCATCGTAGGGTGCTCGATGTCGGTTGCGGCAGTGGCTATCATTGCTGGCGCATGCGCGGTGAAGGCGCAAAGTTTGTTGTCGGCATCGACCCTATGCCTAAATTTGTATTCCAGTTTAATGTTTTTAAACATTACCTCGCCAGTGAGCCGGTCCACGTACTACCGCTAAAAAGTGAAGATTTACCAGTTAAGCTTGAGAGTTTTGATACAGTTTTTTCAATGGGTGTTCTTTACCACCGCCGCTCACCTATGGATCATCTCGAAGAACTCAAAAACGCACTTCGCCCCGGCGGCGAACTGGTACTCGAAACGCTCGTAGTTGATGGTGACGAAAATACTGTATTAATGCCGCAAGGACGCTACGCACAGATGCGTAACGTATGGTTTTTGCCCAGTGCGCCAGCATTAGAAATCTGGTTACAGCGAATGGGATTCAAGAATATTAAAACGATTGATATCACACAAACATCAGAAGATGAGCAGCGCCCCACAGATTGGATGACATTTCAGTCACTGGCGCACTTTCTTGACCCGAAAGATTCGAATCTAACGATCGAGGGTTTGCCTGCTCCGAAACGTGCCATTATTATGGCAACAAAATAAGCGTTTCAGGGACGTCGGCATGCCAACCAAGCACGATACACGCACTATCAGTGACGACAAGAACGTAGGTTTCAGCTTGATGGAGCTGATGATTGTGCTTGCCATTATCGCCATATTAATGACACTCGCAATGCCGGACTTAACACACAAACACGCGCGTGAAGACGTTAATGAAACATTAGAGAAGTTCGATCGGTTCAAGAGCAACATCGAAGTCTTTTATGTTCTCCAAGGCCGATTTCCTGAAGATCACATCGAAGCTTCTATGCCAGCTTCCGACAAACTGATTGGCAACAACTTTACCGGCGCAACGGTAGAAAAAGGCGCCATTCATATTTATTTCGGGAATAAGGCTACCGCCGTACTTCGCGATAAGGTACTTAGTCTTCGGCCACTATACGTTCCGGATAGCCCACGATCGCCTATTTCATGGGCCTGCGGCTATGATCAGGCACCACAGGGCATGGAAGCTAGCGCCACCAACCTTACTGATGTCGCCATAATTGACCTCCCCCTAAACTGTCGCAACCGAACCCCAACTGCCAGCCGATGACCCAATCAACCGACCAAATACCCTGCCCCTGCCACAGTGGCCAGCACTACCCTGCCTGCTGTGGCCAATACCACAATCACAGTGCAATACCTCAAACGGCCGAAGCACTGATGCGCTCTCGATACAGTGCTTATGCACTTGGCTACCAAATGCCAGAGACCTGCGCAGACTACCTTTTGGAAACATCCAATACGCCAAGCTCAGAACGAATGAGTCTTATCGAGTATATGAAACAACACCGATGGATTGGTTTGGTAATTATCGATACCTCGGCCATTAATGCTGATAGCGAGAACGCAATGGTGGAATTTTGCGCGCTCTCAACACCTGCAACGTCATATAACAACCAAAACACGAACCAGCAACTCCCCAACCAACAACATGAACGTTCACAATTCATCAGACGTGATGGTCGCTGGATCTATTCGAACGGTGAAGCTCTAAAAGATATATCGTTTGAACGTAATGCTCTTTGCTGGTGTGGTAGCGGCAAGAAGTACAAAAAATGCCACGCACTTTGAATAGAAATCGAGGAAATCTAACCCGCCTATCAAAAGCTTTGCCAGCCAATCGGCTCTGACTTTTTAATCAAAGACGCTGTCGTATTCACCGGTAGGAAGTATTTCGGCGACACCGGCTCATCTATGCGACAACGCCCGCAGTGAAGATCTAGGTGCTCATACCCATCGACCAAACCAGTGCATTCAATGAGCTCGCTCAAATCACATGGCTGACGCAATAGAACGACGTCGAAACCGATCATTCCACTCAATGCAGAAAACGTGTGCTCCTGCATATCGACAAAGCTTAAGTCGTCGACTGGCAGCATTTGGTAATCCAAATAGAGTGAACCTGGCTCACAAACATCAAAGCGCTCAGATTGTTCGTAAGCTGAAATTTGTCCTTTTGCGGCATACAACGAATAACCATCAGGAGCTAGAAACGCCATCAACGGCTTACCAGAACTCAATATCGCCGTTTTATTGGATATCTCATTACTAACGCCATGAGCAAATAGAAATGCATTGTGCGGTCGTGTTGCCAAATGCGCTGGACGAAACACATCGCCGTACGGGGTTTCTAGGATTTTATTAAACTCGGTTACAGCCAGTCGATTTTGAGTCATGATCAATCTCTGAATTAACGTCAATGTCGTTAAAAAAGTGTCTCGTTTAAATTAGATGATCAAATAATGAACACCAGAAAATGCATAGAACAAATATTTATTGCGGCAACAACCCAAGGAATAACGCATATTTGTCGGTATTTGAAATGCAGCGCTCAAAGGTGTCTTGCAGATTTTGCACAGGCCATTAAGCTCGAACCAAACATCACTTCTCATAAGAGCTATCGATAAGATCATGGATACACACGATATTGAGTGCTTGCTTGACGCCAAGTGCTACCCACATCCAGTGTCTGATTTTAAACTTCGTGAAACACATATATCTTGGGTGATTCTGACCGGTGACTTTGCCTACAAAATAAAAAAGCCTGTTGATTACGGCTTTGTCGATTTCTCACGTCTTAGCGATAGGCACTTCTTTTGTAAACGGGAAGTCGAACTCAACCGACAATTCACAAAAGACATCTACCTGGATGTCGTTGGCGTTATTCAAACAGCTGATGGCTTCCAGATAGCCAATCTCAGTATTGATGGCGAGCTTCAAGACACTGAAGGTAAGCTCATTGATTACGCGATACGAATGACTCAATTTGACGACAATCAACAGCTCGATCATCTTGCATCTCGCGGTGAATTAACAACGAACATGTGTATTCAAACGGCTCGAATGCTTGCTGGAATCCACCAATCGTTATCGCCTCTCTATCCAAAACCCGGTGAGCTGGGATCTCCCGAACGACTCAAAGATGCAGTTGCCGAAGACTTTGATTTAATCTTTCGTTCGCCCCATACGCCAGAACACGCAGAGCAACTGAAACAGCTTGAAAAATACTGGAACGCATTCTTTCAAAATCACCTACAAGCATTTAATGCAAGAATCAAAGAGGGCTTTGTACATGATGGCCATGGTGACACTCACCTAGGTAACATCGTGCTTATCGATAATGATCCGGTGCTATTTGACTGCATTGAATTCAATGACAACTTTCGCGTTATGGATTGTATGGGGGAAATCGGCTTTTTAACGATGGATGTCGAGTCCAAAGGGCTCATGAAACAATCCAACGCACTCCTTAATGAATATCTTGAACAAACTGGCGACTATGGTGGCCTCTACGTTCTCAATCTTTTCCGTATTCACTACGCACTTGTTAGAGCGAAGATTAATTTGGTCAAATGCGATCCGAAAGCGCCAGACTACACCAACCAACCTGACTTCCTAACTTACCAATCTTATTTTGCTCTCGCAGATTCATATTGCCAAGAAAGACGACATCAAGAGCCCGCACTATTAATAATGCACGGCCTATCAGGCTCGGGGAAGTCAACTGTCGCTGGCGCCATAGCATCGACAATGGGCGGTATACGAATTCGGTCAGACGTCGAACGAAAACGCCTATTCGGCCTAGGTTGTAATGATCCAAGTGACAAAAAGATTTACACAAGCCAAGCGTCTGACATGACATTCTCTCGGCTGACAACGTTAGCGGAGTTAGTACTGGAGCAAGGCTTCACATGTATTGTTGACGCCACTTTTTTGCACAAAGCAAGACGAAAGCCATTACAAAAACTGGCGCAGAGACTGAACGTACCCTGTGTAATTGTTAGCTGCGAGCTTAAGACTGAAACAATGACTCAGCGGTTAATCGAGCGAGAAAAACGCGGAGATGATGTCTCTGAAGCGACTGTCGAGATCATGCAGCAACAAGCACTGCATCAAGAACCGCTGACTCCTGCAGAAAAAGCGAACACCATTGTCGTTAGCACCGACAACGGCATTCCCGAAAACTTACAACAGCTCATCTCAGCAAAAATCGATAACAGCGGTGACTAGGCCCGGATGCTCTCGGTGAAAAGCGCCCTACCATTCCCCAATGTTTTTCTGACTCACCCAAGGCTCTGCTGGGGCTTTGGGCTCACCCTTTTGTAGAAGTTCGATACTGACACTATCGGGGGAACGCACAAACGCCATATGGCCATCACGTGGAGGGCGATTAATCGTAACGCCCATATCACTTAAGCGTTGGCAGGTTGTATAAATATCATCGACCTCAAATGCTAAGTGGCCGAAGTTTCGACCACCCGAGTAGGCTTCAGGATCCCAGTTATACGTCAACTCCAACAGTGGAGCACTGAGTTTTTCAGCAGAAGAAACGTCATCCGGTGCGCTCAAAAATATAAGCGTAAACCGACCCGCCTGTGATTCTTTTCTGGAAACTTCAATCATTCCCAAGCAATCGCAATAGAATTGCAGCGACGCATCCAGATCAGTGACACGAACCATTGTATGAAGGTAACGCATTAGACAGCTTCCTGTAATTTAGAGATAAATACTCGTTATTCTACATAACGTTGCAGTACATTGTTTGTCACCTGCTCGATGAATTTGTCCCTTTTCTGCAACCCCATTACCCAGCCGGAAGAACACGCACAAAAGATCTCTCCATCACCTGCTGGAACAACTGATATCACCGCAGCGCCATACCGCAACTTCGCCAAATTAGCCTGCGCCGCACTGCCATACACGATTCGGGTGATGGACCTTAAATCCGCTTGTTCAGGCGGAACGAGCTCGCCCGGCAAACCAAAATTTTGCTCAACAATAGACGTTGGAGCCAACCCAATAATCGTCGCACTTGTCGGGGCACCATCAGCACCCGTCGGTTCAGGCTGCCCATTCACCATCGTGTAATCAATACCATCAGCAGCATACCCAACTACCGAAGACATATCCCCCAGTACATCGCCATAGTAAAGGCCAGTATCACGAAGAGCCCAGTGATCAGGCCGATAGATAGTAAACCCACCGCTCGCTCGCGGAGAAAGCGCTCCCATATTTGCAAACAATCCTTGCACGCCATTTCCACCAGCCGTAGTCGCCCCGGGCCTGTTAACTAACTTTGAAGACCAAAGCGTTGTTGTCCTGGCCTTATCTGCATCTGTTGTGCTTTTCGCATTAGGGTCATCGGACAATGCACTAAACCGATAACTGGTCAAAACGGATTGATCCGAACTAATACGCGCTTGCCACATAAACCCGCCAGCAAATCGCGCGAACTTGCCGCCTTTACTTAGGAATGCATCCATATTGGCTCGCATCTCTGCACTCCAGTATGCATCATGCCCAACCATCACAACCATGTCATAACCGTTTAACAGAGCCGGATTTGCATGCAAATCTTGCTGGGTGTAATAATCCATTGTGTAGTTGTTTTTTTCCGCCCATTTAGCAAACTTCGNATCGTAAGTGGCCCACCCCGATCGCGCATAATATTTCGAATACCCATACGCACTCGCCCATTCGATATCAGGGTAGCGAGGAATACTATTCATCGGCTGCGTTTTTAAACTCTGGTTCAAGGCCACCCAGGGCGCACCATCAGGAAGCATAATTTGCCCCTTAACCCATGGACGACGACTAGACACTTGTGTTGCCGGCTTGCCCTTCATGGTTGCGTATAAATTGCCGCCGCCCCAGTCGTTAAATGCCATCCAAGTTGCGGAGCTAACAATAAACGCAATATCGTTAGTTTGAGACGTGGGTTTTAATATAAAAAATGCATATTGATCGATTGATCGGCCTTCGTCATCCCGAGCCTTCAGATGAACGACATATCCGCCAGTTCGCCATTTACTGCCTAATGTTATGTAAGCTGAAACTGGCCATTTACAGCCTTTTTCGTAGCAATCTTCGGGAGTTTGTACGTATTTCCCTTCAAGCCCGGTTTGCCGGTAGACAACTTCTCTTTGCCAACCATCGCGGTAGATAGTGACGGAGTATTTTTCAGCATTCGTATTCACATACAAATCGAGGTTTTGCCCCTTGGTGTAACTGAGTTTTCCGGTATAGGCCCAAAGCTGGAGATTTTTATCTTTCGCCAACGGCAAAAACCACCAGTTGTTGCTTATCGCGTTTGATTCCTGATCAACAATGACAACATCCGAGGAAGCCGGCATCGCAGCGGTTAAGGCAACAAACAACAACGATACTCGGATGACCAACAACCTAGCCAATGTTCTGTAGCATGATCGATTCAAGTCTCGCCACACGATCAGAAGGCTTGCATATAAGCATTCAATATTATGAATTGATTTAGCCACAATTATCCCTTGTTAACTCATATTCAAACGCCGTCAAAACGGCAACGCTAACGAACTCGACTAACATGCATAAACAGATGCCCTGAGTTCTTGCACTAACACCCAAATTCAAACAGACGCAGCCGTCGGGCTCTAACATTCGACGGGATCTTCCAACGAATAACAAAGCAAATGATATGTGGAATAATAGCAATCGTGTCAGGCATGTCGCAAAGGCAGTGCTCTTTTTATGCATTTTACATTGCAACGCTGCAAAGCCAGAGAAGTTCGATCAAGACGAAACTGATCGGCTATCACTTAGCTTGACGCCACAATATCAAGCTGCATTTAGAGCCAAGCTTTCCAACACAAATTATCAAGCTGTGTTTGCTGGCGCACAAACGCTCTATGGGGGCGGCAACTTTGACATTGGTCGAGGCAGAATACTCTGGTATGCCGAGCGCACAGAAACAACCGGCGGCACGACCACCAACGAACTCTCGCTACGCGCTAGCCTAGGCTGGCCGATTAATGACGCAGATGCGCCTAATCCAGAAAACCATATCGATATACTGGCCATACAGCAGTATTTTTTTGAAGATAGTTTGCAACTCGTTGTCGGCAAGCTGCTGTTCTCAGACAGTTTCTTAACAAGCCCATATTACGGGGATGATCAAACTACATTTAGCTCATCGATGATATCGTCAGATCCGAACACTAATTTTGCACAAATCAAAGGGCTGGGCCTTTACGTACAAGTCGATCGAAATGATTGGTTCATTGCAGGCGGCATGGCCGACAATCAAGCAAACATTGAATTTGATATTCCCAGCTTGGCCGATGGTCACTTCGTGTACGCCATTGAGTCTGGATATCGCAAAAAAACGGATTACGGTAATGAAAATAAGGTGTCCATACTCGTGTTCTACAGTGATTCGAATAGGAGTCGGAGCGAAGAATCCGGTATCGTTGCGGCTTTTACTACTGAAATGGGAGACGATGAGTCGTGGGCGATATTTGGACGATACGGCTGGTATAGGCCTGCTGAGCGATCAACATCCAACAGTACATGGAGAGGCAAAAACGGCGGTTTTATCGGCGTTCACACTAAAGCGATATTCGGCATAGAAGATCTGGATGTTGGCGCAGCGCTTATGGCTGGCAAGCCTTCAGAATCAGTATCGAACACATTTGAAACAACATACGGTACAGAGTTTTACATCCGATACACTTTTGCTGACTGGCTTACCTTCTCACACAGTGAACAAATCATATCGAGCACTGAGCGAAAATTTGACGTCGTGAGTGGTTTCCGGCTGCGCCTGCACCATAACTTTTACTAACGCTGCACTTAGGCTACTAGCCTCGCGCTAAGTCCGACAATGACGTCAACTTATGCGTTGCAAAAAGTAGGCTCCACCGCCAAGTTCACCCGATCGTATATCGTCGTATAGCCGCTGGTAAAAACCTTTAGCAAAATCAAACCATGCACTATCAGCATACTCTGTAATTTCTGCTTCTTTATGATCAAACGACACCAGCAGCGCCTGATACCATTTTTCGAAATCAGTGGAGTAATCATTAAAGCGCTCAATCGCCCAGCCACTTCGATGAGCAATCTCTTCCATACTCTCAGTCACTAACGGCTGCCAACTATCACGGTATGCGCGTGCGTGTGGCGGTATGAATATCGAGCTAGTGTAATCGAACAGGATCACTCTAGCGTGAGGTGCAGTTAATGCATGAAATTCTGTGAGGGATTGCTGCTGTTCATCCGTCGTCAAACTATAAAACACATTAAAAACGGTAACCAAATCAAAGGTCAGGTTAAAGTGTGAATGTGAATCCAAAATGTTACATACGCTGAAGGCACTGTTCGGATATGCGCGCTGCGCATAGGCAATAGACGTTTCGTCAACATCAATACCAAACACCTTAGACTGCAACACTTGCTGAAGAACATCTGCTGTGCCTCCCCTCCCGCATCCTGCATCAAGCACACAATGATCCGGGTCGACATCAATCCCGCGAACCAGGCTTTCAATAACCAATCTCTCACCAGGGTGCGCAAAATCGCCACCTCTGGCTATCGCCAGAATCGCCTTCCCCGTTGCAGAACTCATTTTGAATGAACTCATCGACCGCCTCCGAGCAATGTAATGATATTTTGCGCTCTAATAAGAATAGACAGTGATTTTTGTTTAGGTGTCGGCAAGAAAGAACAAAATGCTATTTGGTCGATATCAATCTATTAAACGTGTGAAGAGAGCAGCCCGCGAACTGCCCAACCTCATATAACTCAGGAATCGGCTAAAGAAAGGAGTTTTTCGCAAGCAAGATACGCCGCGTCGTAGATCTGACCGATGGATGCTGTTTGCATGTAACATGGCGTCGAAATTATCCGATTTTCTTCATCAACATGGAGGCTTGCCAAACCACAGTTGGCTGACTCGCTACCAACAGATTCAATGCCCGCATGAAAACCATTAATATCGTATTCAGTAGGCTCTGCATCCGTTCCCAGTGTTAGCGAGGGCTTGACGGAAGTGCCTTCAAATGCTTTCGCAACCACAACCGGCGACACACAAAGTGCGGCTATAGGCTTACCAGCTGCATGGGTATCTCGAATGATTTGGCGAACTGATGGATCTATAATCCCATCGGGCCCCTCAAGCGCCCATGTCGATAGATTTTTAGCCGCACCAAACCCGCCAGGCATAACCAATCCATCTACCTCATCAATAGACACCGAAGAAGCTGTTCGAATATCGCCACGACAAATACGTGCTGCCTCAACTAACACATTTCGTGTTTCAGGCATATCTTCACCCGTCGTGTGATTAACAACATGATGCTGATCGATATCCGGTGCGATACATATTGCCTCAGCACCTAATTTGTCCAATGCAATTAAAACACTAACCGCTTCTTGGATTTCTGAGCCGTCATAGACACCACAACCCGACAATAATACTCCAATTTTTTTCATAACAACCTCGATAAAATGCAAGCAATTTGCTTTATACACGACCACGAAACCGATGTAGACCGTATATCGATTTTTTTAAGTTTCGACCGTTAGTCCTCTCAAGTGTACGTTCGGCAGATATTTCATTAAAAAACTTCCCTAACTTGAAGATATATCAACATACAAGTGTGAAGTAGGTCCTGACCGCTTGTCTTGTCAAACGACCATACCTTTGGTACTTTGGGGGGATTAAATAACTCCATATGCATCTTCGACCACAATAATAAACTCGCGAGAATGATGCACTAACCCAATATCAGAATTTGATTCACTGATTGGAGAAATCCTCGTGACGCACACTATCGATACTCAGGGAGACGAGGGAACTGGATTCTTAAGTCGTCCCCCTAGAAGTAAATTTGCCAAATTTTCGTCCATTGCGCTTATTGCAATGTCGGCCTCATTGTTAACTGCCTGCGGAGGCGGTTTAAGCAATAGCGACGATAGTTCATCAGGCAGTGACTCTGGCGGTACCGGAGGTGACGGTTCTACTGGAGGTGATGGCGGTGGTACAACAAACCCGCCTAGCCCAGTCACACTCAACCTTATCGCTGCGTCGCCATCTATTGAGGTTACTGAACAAGTATCCGTCACAGCGCAGATCCTCGATAATCAAGGACTTCCGACGACAGGAAATATCAATCTACAAATTACATCCCCCTGTATCACACTTGGAACGTCGACAGTAACTGGTGACTTGTCTAAGAATGCATCATCAGTCACGTTCACCTACCTTTCAACAAGCTGTGTCGGAACAGATTCCATTACGATTGCGGGGTCGTACAACAGCCAATCTGTTAGCGGCACTATCGATTTAACAGTTAACCCGATGGCTCTTGCGTTAACTGTTGACGATAGTCAGCTAAGCCCTAATGACAGCACTGCCGTCATCGCTCAGATCCGCAATTCAAAAGGTCAACCTATATCAGGTGACATAAAACTCAGTGCAAACTCTGATTGTATTGCTGCTAGCAAAGCTGAAACGTCCGGTGATATGGACGAAAACGGCGAATCCGTTAGCTTTTCATACAAAAGTACATCATGCCTTGGCAGCGACAGGCTTCTTGTGTCTGGTACATTTAACGGACTGCCAGTATCCGCAGAAACTAACATAACGACCTCTGCATCAGGAACAGGTGGCGGCACGACCGATTCGTTTGACCTGAACTTAATTGCATCATCAACACGCATGGAAGCAAACGGCTCGACCACTATCACAGCTCAAGTGGTTAACCAGCAAGATTCACCAGTTTCGGGTGATATAGCCTTAATCGCTAATTCTGCGTGTTTGACCTTAAACCGAGCAACAATTTCAGACACGCTGTCTGGCAGCGGTAGCTCAGTCACAGCAACCTATACACCAAATGGCTGTTTTGGCTCTGATCAAGTTTCATTCACGGGCACATTCAATGGCACCCAAATATCCGACTCGATTGGCCTAACTATCAACCCAGTCACCCTCTCTATTGCTGTCAATGATGACGACCTACTAGCGGGCGAATCAACAGCCATCAATGCTCAAATTCGTAATTCAGTCGGCCAACCAGTATCTGGCGCAATAGATCTCAGTGTTAATTCAGATTGCCTAACACTAAACAAATCAAGTATGTCTGGCAACATGACCGGGTCAGCTTCAGAACTGAATCTTACATATTCAACCATAAGCTGCGATGGCCAAGATAGGTTATTATTTTCAGGCACATTCAACCAACAACCGATTTCAGCGAATGTTCAAATCGATACCTCTAACGGCGACACAGGACAACCTGATTCTTACAGCCTGAATATTCTATCGTCAAGTAACACTATAGAAAGTGGCGGAGTCGCAACGATAACTGCGCAAATTCTGAATCAACAAAATATTCCAACCTCTGGCAACATTGTGCTTACTGCGACATCATCGTGCTTAACACTAAATCGCTCGAGTTTAACTGGCGATCTATCGGCAACAAATTCAGCGCTTGAACTAACTTACACTGCAAATAGCTGTTTTGGTCAAGATACCCTCACACTAGCAGGTACTTTCAACGGCCTAGCTGTATCCAACAACATTCCACTAACCATTAACCCTGTGTCTTTGTCTATCAGTGTTGCAGACAACGATTTAGTTTCCGGCGAGTCGACTGCTATTAGCGCACAAATAAGAAACTCCAACGGACAACCAGTATCCGGACCTATTGAACTTAATGTTAACTCCGACTGCTTAACGTTAAGCAAATCAGCATTGTCAGGAGATCTAACCGCCGACGCATCAGAATTGAACCTGACATACACCACTAACAGTTGTGACGGAAACGACACACTCCTATTTTCTGGTACGTTTAATCAGCAACCGATTTCGGCACAGCTTGATATCAACACTTCCGATGGCGGCACAGGGCAACCTGACACGTATAGTTTAAATATACTGTCTTCTAACAACATCCTTGAAAGTGGCGGTACAGCAACTATTACTGCGCAAATTGTTAATCAACAAAATATTCCAACCTCAGGGAATATTTCTCTAACGGCATCATCCTCGTGCCTGACTCTTGCACGCTCAACATTGACTGGTGACTTATCAGTAACAGATTCGGATCTTGAACTTACATACACTGCAAATAGCTGCTTTGGTCAAGATAGACTAACACTCGCAGGCACATTCAATGGTTTACCTGTTTCTAACAGCATTCCATTGACTATTAATCCAGTTTCTCTTTCGATCAGTGTTGCGGATAGCGATTTAGCCTCAGGCGAATCGACTACCATCAACGCACAGATCAGGAACTCTAACGGCCAGCCCGTAACGGGCTCTATAAACTTGAACGCCAACTCTGACTGTTTGACGCTTAACAAATCCACATTAACTGGCGACTTAAGCGACACCGCATCTGAGCTTGATTTGACTTATGCAACGACCAACTGTGATAGCTCAGATACCCTTATGTTCGCTGGCACATTTAACCAACAGCCAATATCGGCTCAAACGTCAATCAATACGTCAAATGGCGACAGCACTCAATCGAGCCCATTTAGCCTAAACATTTTACCGTCCAGTAGCACCATCGAGACGGACGGCACTAGTGCTATTACCGTACAAGTTGTGAATGATCAAGACACTCCCATTTCAGGCGAGATTAATTTCACAGCGAACTCCGCGTGCATAACATTGGGGACTTCAGTTCTTAGTGGATCACTCGTTGGCACGGGGAGTATGGTTAACGCAACCTATACTCCAAACGGTTGTTTTGGTACTGATATTGTATCAATCTCTGGTACTTTCAATGGAGAATCGATATCCGAATCCGTTAGTATCACTATTAACCCTGTAACTCTTTCGATAGTTGTCGACAACAATGACCTTTTACCTGGTGAGTCTGCAAGCATTAACGCGCAAATTAGGAATTCTACCGGCCAGCCAGTATCAGGATCTATAAGCTTAAACGCCAACTCTGACTGTTTAACTTTAGGTAAATCGACACTTTCAGGAAATCTAACGGCTGACTCTTCAGAGCTAGATCTGACATACACAACTAATAGCTGTGACCGGAACGACAGCCTCCTGTTCTCTGGGACATTTAACCAGCAACCGGTATCTGCACTAGCCCAAATCGATACATCTAACGGCAACAACAACCAATCAAGCCCGTTCGGCTTAAATATTTTGCCTTCCAGCAGCACCATCGAAACTAACGGCACTAGCACTATCACCGTGCAGGTCGTAGATGACAATGACGCAGCTGTTTCAGGTGAAATCGACCTAACCGCGAATTCTGCATGTATCGCATTGGGCACGTCTTCTCTCAATGGCTTACTCGCTGGTACAGGAAGTTTGGTTACAGCAAGCTACACGCCAAATGGCTGTTTTGGTACAGATGTTGTTTCAATAACGGGTACTTTTAACGGTAAATCGATATCAGAGTCCGTTAGTATCACTATCAACCCCGTAAGCCTTTCTATAGCTATCGACGACAGTGATCTCTTGTCTGGTGAATCTACGAGCATTAACGCACAGATTAGAAGCTCGACTGGCCAGCCAGTATCCGGACCTATTGAACTTAATGTTAACTCCGACTGCTTAACGTTAAGCAAATCAGCATTGTCAGGAGATCTAACCGCCGAC
>CACSIO010000034.1:0-143625 GCA_902705865.1 BD1-7 clade bacterium | reverse complement strand
TGACGGAAACGACACACTCCTATTTTCTGGTACGTTTAATCAGCAACCGATTTCGGCACAGCTTGATATCAACACTTCCGATGGCGGTACAGGGCAACCTGACACGTATAGTTTAAATATACTATCCTCGAGCAACACAATAGAAAGTGGCGGCTCTGCAACCATTACCGCTCAAATTGTCAATCAACAGAATATCCCAACATCTGGAGATATTTCTCTTACGGCATCGTCCTCTTGCCTGACCCTCAACCGCTCGACATTAACCGGCAATCTGACAGCAACCGACTCATCATTGACGCTTACTTACACAGCTGATCGTTGTTTTGGCCAAGATCAACTTACACTTGCTGGTACCTTTAACGGTTTGGCGATTTCTGACAATATTGCCTTAACAATCAATCCTGTTGAGCTCTCCATTAATGTTGACGACACTAATCTATTCTCAGGACAAACGGCAAATATTACCGCACAAATTCGAAATTCTACTGGCCAACCGGTTTCAGGTGACATTCAGCTACAAGCCAACTCTGATTGCGTTGTATTGAATAAAGCCACACTTGGCGGATCACTCAATGGCCAAGGCACACAAATCTCATTCACCTATGAGAACAATACCTGTGAAGGCAACGATGTTGTTCTGATTTCAGGTAAGTTTAACGATCAGACAATATCTGGTGATACCACTATCAAAACGTCTGAAGGCGTTGATACCCAGCCGGCGGACGAGGTTGAAGTTAATGTCATTACGTCTCTCCAAACGATGGAAAGTAACCAAACGTCTAACATCACAGTGCAAGCAATCAATGGCCAAGGTGCTCCTCTAACTGGCGATTTCGCCCTAATTGTAAACTCACCTTGCCTGACGATTGATCGATCAGAAATTACCGGAAGCCTCAGCGTTAACGCAGCGTCATCCCTAACCTTTACGTATGACCCAAAAGGTTGCTATGGCAATGATCCTCTGTCGATCTCAGGAACGTTTAATAGTCAACCGGTTCAAGCGATCACTACGGTTACAGTCAACCCAGTCTCCCTTGCCCTGAACGTTGAAGATAGTGAGCTGCTGCTCAATGAAACAACGTCAATTACTGCCCAGATTCAGGATTCAAAAGGCCAGCCAGTGTCGGGCAACATATCCCTGCAAGTTAACTCCGACTGTATTGTGCTCAACAAAAGCTCTGTATCAGGGGCATTAACAGCTCAGAATTCCAATCTTGCATTCGACTACACAACGGCCACCTGTATTGGTAGCGATAATATCTCAGTGGCAGGCACCTTTGATGAACAACCTGTGGCTGCAACCGCAAGCATCCAAGGGTCAGAAGCAACACAAGGTATCCCATCACAAGTCACGATATCGAGTAATACGGCAGTTATTGGGGCACAAGACGAGGCCACTCTAAATATTCAAATCCTGACAGCAAATAACTCGCCAGCATCAGGCACCTTTAATGTTGAGCTTGTTTCAGCTTGCTTATCCGCAGGGCTAGCAAATATTGATGGCTCGACTGAAACAAACTCTGGTTCTTTTGAAGTTAAATATGTTCCATTCGGCTGTAGTGGCAATGATGACATCACTGCACGTGTGCGAAACGAAGATGAGACGTTCGAAGCAACACTATCCTTAACTGTTAATGCAGCATTACCTGACGGTCTTAGCTGGATAGAAAATCAACCTGGCAACTCATTGAATATCTTAGGGGCTGGCGGTGTGCAAAACGTAAAAGTCACGTTCGCACTCACGGCTTCAGGGGTTCCTGTACCGCAGCAAGAAGTTGCCTTTTCGTTACTTGACGAGTCCAACAGCCCAATCCCGAGCTCAATTGCCACGTTACTTACAACATCGGCAATCACCGATAACACTGGGCAAATTACTGTCACGATTAAATCTGGCACTCGACGAGGCGACGTTAAAGTTGTAGCAACACACGTAACATCAGGCACTTCAGCGGAGTCGAAACTTATTGGCGTACGAGGCGGCTTTCCGAATGATTTCAATATTAGCCTCTCTACTCAAAATCCAAATGCGTGGAATCGTACTGGCAACGATCCTATCCAAATCGTAGAAATCACTGCGTTCCTAGATGACAAGGAGGGGGATATAATTCCCGACGGCGCGACAGTTCTTTTCGAACAAAGTGAATCTTACGGCCAATTCCGATCGTCAGAAGGAAGTCAGTCTGACGGTGGCTCATGTGTTATAGAAAATGGCACCTGCTCTGTAACTTGGGTTCCAGATGGAAACCAACCAAGTGATGGTCGATTAACATTCATCGCCTATACGAAAGGCCATGAGCGGTTTAGAGACAAAAATGATAACGGCTTATTTGACAGCGGTGACGACTTCCCAGTTCTATCAAGTGATGACCTATCTGAGCCATTTTATGACAAGCTTAAAGGTAACGGGACGTTTGCCGAATTCAACAACATCAAAGACACCGATGAAAACTACAAAGATACCTTAACCAAAAATACAGCTGCAACAAGCACAGGCCTCCCAGCTTTTGACGGGGAATTCACTGAGGCCAACGGATTATGGGACGGCCCACTCGATATGTGTCCTCCAGAAAATCGTAGCCGTTGCAGTGGTGCGGAAGCGACACTCTATGCTTCGAGTACTTTTATCCTATCCGATGACACTCCAAGAGTTTGCGACGCAAACGGCAACAGCCCACCTGCGTACAATCTTAATAATTGGATAGTACCTATAGGTAGCTCTATCAATATTCCGCGCGATCTTACTAACGATGACTCGCAACTATACCTGTGTGATATTAATAGTAACGTCCTGCCTAAAGGAACAGTAATGTCATGGAATTCTACAGGATCTGGTGATGTTGTTGGATTCATCGATACGACTATACAAAATAACCTTTTGATTCAACCTATCCCTTCTGCAGTTTATGCTCCCACATCAAGCAATAGTGTTTCGATACTAAGTGTTGAAGCTGTTATACCACAGCCCGATAGCGGCTCCCTCGAATGGGCTAAACCATTCAGAACTCCGAGCGCTTATGCTTTTTATCTATGTGATGCAACCAAGAATCCCATTGCATATTCTCCAGATAATTTCACTATTACTCCGGGATCTGGAGTCAAGGAAATTCCTCGCCACCTAGCAACGTCAGATGTCTACCTATGTAACAATATCGATACGGCGCTACCAAGTGGTACTACCTTTAGCTGGAAGGAAGAAGGAGCAGGTGTGTTTACTGGAAGCACCCTCGGCATACTCAGCGACAACACCTACCCGACACTTCTACCAACAGTTAACTACAATGTACCCAATGCTGTAGATACCAATGTCGATACATCTGGTAAAATTAACTTGGTAGTCGTAGCTGGAAATATCCAATATACGATATCTCTGCCGTTTGACATTAGCTTTATCGCACCTACCCCGTAGAGGGCCTGGGGTGTATACACCCCGAAGATATCAGAGCCATCGGCACTAATTGCGGGTATAAGCCGTAGATTAGTTCGATGGCTTTTTTATAAGCCTACGACACAGCCCGCTATCCCATCGATTGAAATATACCGCCTCGTAATCACAAGATAAATTCGTTGTCATACTCAATCTACGGACAATTTTGGCACATTGAAACTGTCGATAACTTACTCAGCAAGAGCAGCAACGAACAGTCTGGCAATAGAAGAGAAACGGGCGATGGAGAGACAAAAGACACGACATGCTGCACATACACGGGATAGCATAAAAACCGAGCATGTATTCAACCTATTCCTTCAGGCTAATCACACTTAACATTGTCGGGAAATTAAGAAAACTACCGAATTAAGTAATGCGATCAGCATCACTACGACGAAGGAGACCAAGAAGTCTCCCCTCACTTAATAATCAAATTTCAGAATCACCCGAAAACACCTGTAACACATCAACGCCCAACCGATCCCAGATACTACTACCAGGCTCAGATGTTTCACCCTTACCCGTTTCTAAATCGACCCACTCAACCGAATACGCACTTTTTTTCGCTCGATTCTTTCCTGGAGCTGCGCTTGGTGAAAACGCATATTCCAATTGATACGCACGTTCTTTCAACGTATCCGATAAGTTATTTTTCAATACCTCAGACAGTTTTGAACCTGAAAACAATAGGCCACTCGCTTCTTCATCACCGAAACTGACATTGACAGAACCGACAAACAGCCGATTAGGCAACAAGATTGCCTTAGCGCCGACACGATCGACTATTTTATCTGCTTTGTCTGATTTTGTTTTTTCAGATTTATTTGTTGCTGATGGAGGTTTCTGCTTCTGACGCTTATTGTCTAGCCCGAATTTAAACCAAGTAAAATCTTTATCGCTGGCATCAGATTCCTCCTGCGCTGAATTAACAATTTCTTGATCATCGGTGCTGACACCCTGCCCTGAATGATCTGATCCTGATTGCTTCTTCACACCATCCAAAACCAAAGGTTTCATTTCATACAATTCGACACCGAGGCCCAACAACGATTTTCTATCTGCTGAATATGACGCGAATAATGGTAACGATTTCGACGCAGACAGCGAGTTTCCGACAATGGATACTTTTTGGTCGTTATCAATACGCCCTTTCAACCAACTGAGGCCATCCTCTCCAACAATGGGATAAGTCGCCAATATCGTCATCGACGCAGCAGGCTTCGAAAAGGCAGATCGACAATCATCCCCCTCCGACATACTTAAGGATTTCGGCGTGGCAACACAAAGATCACCATTAAACCATTGACTGTCATTTACATTAGAAAGCACGAGTTCAAGGTTTTCTGACAACGTACTCTCAGGCGTCAGATAGCTCGGTAGACGCTGCTGAGTCGAAGTTGATGGTGAACCTGCCTCGGGCTTCAATAAGTGCGCATTAGCCGAGTAGACCTCAACAGCTTGATCCAATACATCAACATCCTCACCGATTATCAAATAGTCACTTCGCACTAAGAGCACTGCCTGAGCTTTATAATCCGACTGTAACCAACTGCGCGCACCTGCAACCGCGGCGAGATCATCAACAACTAACAGGTTTAATTGGAGCGGCGTTTGTACGGCATCAGCCGCAAGCGGATCAAAAGATTGAGCGACTTTATCCCCTAAACTCTTTTCAGGTTTATAGACTGCAACACTTACATTTTCGGCTGCTAACAAACGCTGAAGGTTCGCAGATGTTTCCACAACACCGCGACCATCAAAAACAACCCTAACATCAACACCTCGATCTGCTGCCGCAACCAACGCGTCAGTTATCACTGTCGATACACCATCTTCCGAGATCCACTCAGAAGTAACAGCAATGGTCTCAACGGCCTGAGTAATTAGTGCCAGCTTGATGGTAATGGATGTCTTGGCCGATGGTAGCTGACGAAACAGTTTTTCGTCGCTGCCCAACCGACTACTGACAAGCGCTCCAATATCGAGCTTTTGCCCTAATTTAGTGCCTAATATCTCCTGAACGTTTTCAAGGTTCGTTGTTCCAACCGATTGGGTGGTACAGGCCGTTGCCAGCAACGCTGGCAGAATGCCGAGAACGACTTTATTCATCGTGATATTGCTTCCGAACATAATTTTTTCACAACTCTAACAGAACTATCGCCTTTCTCTAGCAAATAACGCACCTTTGTTGTGAGGGTGATTACCAGATGAAAAGCATGGACTACAATCTTCTGAAATAAGTATTTTGTTTTTAATGGAGCCAGTATGAACCCCGAAAACATGGATAGTCTGAAAAGCTTCACGATCACCGTTCTTGAAATCAGCACGCTACTCTTTATCTTCGTGCTCGGCGTCGTAGTACTCGTATTGATTTATCTCTATTTGGCTGACGTTACTCAAAGCTCACAGGCTATCCGCAAGAATTACCCGGTAATCGGACGATTTCGATACTTTTTTGAACATATGGGCGAGTTCTTTCGCCAGTACTTTTTTGCATTGGATCGAGAAGAGCTCCCTTTTAATCGAGCACAACGCACCTGGGCCTATAAAGCCGCGAAAAACGTAGATTCAACGGTTGCCTTTGGCTCAACACGCCCGCTCAACGAACCTGGCGAAGTGCTATTTTTGAGCTGTTTGTTCCCCACTCTCAGCGAAGATGCTATTCCGACTAGGCACGTTACGGTTGGCGACGGTTACTGCAAGCACCCGTATACAACCGACTCTCTAATTAATATTTCGGGCATGAGCTTTGGCGCCTTATCTGTACCTGCAGTGAGTGCACTCTCAAAGGGTGCTGGCAAGGCCGGCATCTGGATGAATACAGGCGAAGGCGCCCTATCCCCATACCATCTTGAAGGCGGTTGCGACATTGTGTTCCAGATTGGAACGGCAAAATATGGTGTCAGAGATCAACAAGGCAATTTCAGCGAAGAAAAACTCAAAGAGATTGCTAAACATGATGCCGTGAAAATGTTCGAAATCAAAATGAGCCAAGGTGCTAAACCGGGTAAAGGCGGCATCTTACCCGGCGCGAAAGTTACATCGATTATCGCCGAAATCCGAGGAATTCAGGAAGGCGAAGATTCCATCAGCCCCAATGGTCATAAAGAAATCCGATGCATAGACGACCTGCTGGATATGATCGTTAAAGTGCGAAACGTTACGGGCAAGCCCTGCGGATTTAAAACCGTTGTCGGCAATATTGAGTGGATTGACGAGCTATGCGATCGTGTTCATCAACGCGGGTTGGCAGATGCGCCAGACTTCATCACGCTAGACAGCGCAGATGGCGGAACCGGTGCGGCCCCCCAGAGCTTGATGGACAACATGGGATTGCCCATTAAACGCAGCTTGCCTTTAGTTGTTGATAAACTCGTTGAATACGGCTTAAAGGATCGCGTCAAAATCATCTGCTCTGGCAAGCTCATTATGCCAAGTGATGTTGCCTGGGCGCTTTGCATGGGAGCAGACTTCGTCGTCAGCGCCCGAGGGTTCATGTTTGCTTTGGGCTGCATTCAAGCGCTGCAATGTAACAAAAACACCTGCCCTACCGGCATCACTACCCACAACCTTGAACTACAGCGCGGCCTCGACCCAACCAATAAAGCTGAACGGGTTGCCAGCTACGCCAAAAATCTCGCCTACGAAGTCGGCATTATTGCTCACTCATGTGGTGTCAAAGAGCCTCGTGAACTAACCCGAAGTCACGCCAATATTATCGATCCTAACGGCCTGCCACAACCAATGGCCGACATGTTTCCACTTCCGGCTACAAGAGATGAATTTATTATCGCTACCGATCAGCGTCCGGCAGAAAAGTAATTCATAGAATGACGCATCATTAAAAACAAGCCGCGAAACAACTGGGAATTTTTTTATGATTGAAGAAACAATGGGGCAGATGCTGTTCTTGGGCTCAACAGTCTTATTGGGGCTGATTCTTTCTCGGCTAAGCAAGATTGATTTCACCCTAACAAGTCTTGCTGCAGGTGTGATTGCTGGAATATCTCTGCCCTACCTCGGTGTCGATACTGGCCTCCGTGCAGACAACATCCATGAAATCGTGTTCTTTATTGTATTGCCTGTTTTGATCTTCGAAGCATCATGGCAACTCGATCCGTCTCGCCTTAAGCGTTGGCTCGCGCCGATTATGTTGCTTTCCACTGTCGGTGTTTTGATCAGCGCTGCTGTCATGGCTTTATTGGTGTACTACGGCATTGGCCATGGCGTCGGGTTCCCCGTATCCGCTGCTTTGCTAACTGGAGCAATACTTGCCGCTACAGACCCGATATCGGTAGTAAACACACTAAAACGTCAAAAAGCAGCCGAGGATCTAACCACCTTAATCGAAGGCGAGAGCCTCTTTAACGACGCAACAGCCGTCGTACTCTTTACCATCGTATTTTCACTCGCATCAGCCCACGAAAGCATGTCTGGCGGATATCTCGGGTTGTTCGTAACAGTGTTTTTCGGCGGCATCCTACTTGGCTGCTTGATGGGCTTGATTAGCGCAATACTTGTGCTCTTAATTGGTGGTGCAGCCGCTGCAAATATTGTGCTGTTGATCTGTGCATTTGCCAGCTACTACATCGCGGAAGTATTTTTCGGGGTATCAGGGATTATGGCGATTGTTTCTGCGGCGATTGTTTCCCGAAGTCTATTGCGTGAACAAGAACAAAAATACCTAGCTTCTGTCGTCAATACCTGGGATTGGCTCGGTGTTTTGTTCAACGGTTTCATCTTTGTCTTGATGGGGCTTACCATCACTTTTGATATGTTCCGTGAACAATGGCTCTCAATGATTATCGCTATCATCGCCGCCCTGATTGCAAGAGCTGCAACGGTATTCGTCTGCGGTGCGATGACGAAACCAATGCTTAGGCCAATTCCAATGGGCTGGCAAAAAATTCAATTCTGGGGTGGTTTACGTGGAGCAATAGCGATAGCGCTTGTGCTGTCACTACCCACCAGCTTTGCGGGTTGGTTCACCATACAATCGATGGTATTTGCAGTCGTTCTGTTTACGCTACTCGTGCAAGGCCCGTCATGCGGCGCGCTGATTCGCCGTCACGGGCTAGTCGCACACTACGGCTAGACATAACAAAACCGCTCAAAATAAAAAAGGCACCTTACGGTGCCTTTTTTATTTGATGAACCTGAATATCTCAAGCCTACAAACGCTAAGCCTAGTTTAGCCACCGAGATGGTGGGTGCTCAAGATCAAATTTGCGCCCCAACAACTTTTCCAGTGTTGGCAGTTCATACGCATCTTCTTCACCAATCAAACTAATCGCTACACCCGTTGCCCCTGCTCGCCCCGTCCGCCCAATTCGGTGGACGTAGTTTTCTGGCTCTTGAGGCAGGTTGTAATTGATTACGTGCGTAATGCCGTCGATGTGAATACCACGACCAACAACATCTGTTGCGATCAGGGTTTTGATTTTTCCGGATTTGAAATCTTCTAACGTACGAAGACGTTTATTCTGAGCAATTTCGCCTGAAAGAATACCAACGTTCGCACCAGCGCGTTTCAACTTATCGAATAAACGCTGGGTTTGATCGCGGCGATTAGCAAAGATGATCGCGTGCTTAACTTCATCATCTGCAATGATATTTCGAATCATGCGAACCTTTTCAGAATCACTCACCATGTAAGCAAGTTGCTCAACGGTATCGGTCGCCACATGATCAGGCTCAATTTCAACCTGCTCCGGCTCGAAGGTCCAACGATAAGTAAGGTTCAGAATATCTTGCGTGAATGTCGCGCTGAAGAGCAGCGTCTGACGATCTTCTTTCGGTGGCGTGTAACGCACTATCTGTTTAACTTGTGGAATGAAGCCCATGTCCAGCATTCGGTCAGCTTCATCAAGTACCAGCGTTTCAACCTGATCAAGATATACATGCTTTTGCTGAATAAAGTCGATCAAACGACCCGGCGTGGCGACTAATATATCGACATAACCGGCATCCAATTGCTTATGCTGCCTCTCATAAGGCTCACCACCCACCAGATTCACAACATGCAATCCACTGAATTCGGTCAGTTGACGAGCATCTTCGGCAATCTGCATAACAAGCTCACGAGTCGGAGCAACCACAAGTGCTCGCGGCTCCCCATGAAAACGTTCGCCTTCAACAGGATGTGACAACAGCTGATCAATGATCGTAATAAGAAACGCAGCGGTTTTACCCGTACCGGTCTGCGCTTTACCGATCATATCGAGGCCCTTTAAGGTATGCGGCAATGTTTTTGCCTGCACGGGCGTACAATAATCAAAGCCCAATTGATGGATTGCTCGCATCAATCGGTCATCGACATCTAGGTCGTGAAATCGGGTTTTTCCTTCAGCCGGAGGCACTTTAAAATCGGAGATATCCCAAGGTGGTAGCTGCTTAACTTTATCCTTACGCTTGGGCTTGTCCGTTCTGCTATTTCCGCGCTTGCCACTTTTTGCGGCAGATGCATTGTCAGATTTCTCTGCAGATCGGTTTTTGGCTGGCTGGCGTTGCTTTTTCGAACTTCCTGCTTTTTTACCTCGATTGCCAGACTCATCGCCTGAGGGCGCACGCTTTGCAGCCTCCGCTTCCTTGCCGGCGCTTTCCTGCCCGCCTGCAATCTTTTTGATCCAGTTTTTAATCAAGATAACTCACTTATAACGTCGAAAAAGGCTAATTTGTTCAATTCTACCACTTTATCCGATGATTAGCTTGCTGCAACAAGCGACATCATATTGATGACGCTAATCGATGAGGCGTTGGTTTGTTGTTCTCATCCAGAGCAACGAAAACAACTTCATCGACCTTTACGATCAGTGTATCTGTTGATTTATTTCGAATTTCACACGCAACAGTGATAGAGGTTCGGCCAACGCGCACAATTTCAGAGCCGATTGACAAGATTTCACCAAGCTTAGCAGGTGAATTAAATTCAACTTCACTCATCTTTTTCGTCACTATTCGCGTAGTACCCATCTGACAGGCAGCAAAAATCGCGCTCTCCTCATCAATCCAAGCTAACGCCTGACCACCGAAAAGCACACCGGCTGAATTGAGATGACTATACATAACGACACGGCGAGTTTTGTGTTCCATAAATACTCCAGTTCTGACGACAAAAACATTATACGGGAACGCCAACAAAGTCAGAAGTGGGTTTCTCGTGAACACTACAAGTTATCGCCGTCGGCTGATCGGGCGTTGACATGCTGCCGTTACGTTCAATACTTCATTTAAAATACTTAGGGATACATCATGTCGATAGAAAATAACATTGTCAGTATTATTGAGCACTTTGGGGAAGATCTAGAACGCCCTGGATTAGTGAAAACACCAGAACGTGCGACCAAGGCCTTAGAATTCCTGAACTCCGGGTATGACATGGATTTAGACGAGATCGTCAACGAAGCGCTATTTCCCTCTGACAATCGCGCCATGGTGATCGTAAAGGACATCGAATTCTTCTCAACCTGCGAACATCACATGCTGCCTTTCTATGGAAATGTCCATGTTGGTTATATTCCCGACGGTCAGGTTATCGGTTTATCGAAAATTCCACGCATTATTGATATGTTTTCTCGCAGGCTGCAAATACAGGAAAACATGAGCAAACAAATCGCTGATACCATCGCAGAAATTACCGGTGCCAGTGGCGTAGGTGTTGTGGTCGAAGGCAAGCACATGTGCATGATGATGCGCGGCGTGCAGAAACAGAATTCATTTATGATCAGCTCATCGCTTGTCGGCAGCTTCATGGAATGCAAAGATACGCGCTCGGAATTTATGGATCATTTAAATCGCACTCAATCTTGATGTGCTGTGAAAATAATTATGAATGAAATGCTTAAAAACAAAGTTGCGGTCGTTACCGGCGCTAGTCGCGGTGTTGGCTTAGCGACTGCTCGATGCTTGGCAGAGGCCGGCGCACATGTGGTTATGTGCTCACGCTCCGAAGAAGACATCCTAGGTGCTGCACAGAGCATCCCGTGTCACGGATCGCAAAAAATCATCGGTATCGCAGCTGATGTAAGTAAAAAAGCTGACGTTGAACGACTCTTTAATAGCGTTAACGATATGCTTGGTGCGCTCGACATACTCATCAACAACGCCGGATATCTTGCCGTTACTGCTTTTGAGGATCTTGACGAGACAACCTGGGATCAAACTATCAATGCCAACCTCAAGTCAGCGTACTTGTGTTCCCACGCAGCGTTTCCACTAATGGTTGCGAATCCCGCACCGACGCACATCATCAATGTAAGCTCATTATCCGGCATCCGATTTGTTGAAAAATTCCCAGGGATGGCGGCCTATGTTGCGGCAAAACACGGCGTTACCGGCCTGACAGAAGCACTCAGCGTTGAAGGCAAGCCCCACGATATTCGTGTTAACTGTGTCGCTCCGGGCACTGTAGACACCCGCATGCTGAATGATAACTTCCCTGATTTTTCAACCAACACCCAGCCTAAAGACATCGCCAAGATCATCATCGCTTTTTGCGACGACAACACTTTTGGCGTTGCCAGCGGAACTACCTTCGAAGTTATGTGCAACGACTAACTGCACAACGATTAACCATGCAATGAACAACAGAGCCAACCATGCCGATTGTTTATATTACAAAACGTGTCAACTTTAATGCAGCTCATCGACTGTATTCAAAAACCTACAGTGACGAAAAAAACGAATCCGTATTTGGAAAGTGCAACAACCCGAATGGGCACGGGCACAACTATATTCTCGATGTTACATTGAAGGGTGAAGTAGATCCGGTGACTGGCATGGTTGCCAACCTCACCACCATCAAGGAAGACGTCAACCGCTTGATCGTTGACGTATTTGATCACAAACATTTGAATTTGGATGTTACGTACTTTTCTGACCTAAACCCGACAGCCGAAAACATCGCGGTAGTCTGCTGGAAAATACTCAGTGATACCGATTATGGACATTTACTGCACAAAATTGTTATTCACGAAACCCCCACAAATAGCGCCGAATACCGCGGCGAGTAGGTCCTAAAACCCTTTAACATGAGCGCCTGATCAGGCGCCCACTACATCCCTCGGATCAAGTGTGCTTCCGGGTCGTAAGAGCTTCAGTTTGTCTTGCGAGCGTTTAGGCTCAGTCAATATAATCGGCTCAACACTGTAGGCATCTCTAGCAATTGCTATACGTTCAGCGCTAACAGGTTCATACAGTGTATTGCGAACCCAAGGCTTACGATCACACGACGCAATCAACCCTTCCAACTTTGCCACGCCCAACTCCTCACCATGTGCTGCACCTGCCGCACGGGTAATGGATTCGTTCATCAGCGTGCCACCCAAATCATTGGCTCCGGCGTCGAGAGCGAGCTTAACGCCCTCCTCACCAAGCTTGACCCAAGAAGCCTGAATATTATCGATCAAGCCATCAAACACGATGCGGGCGATCGCATGCATCAGTATGCATTCACGCAGCGTCGGACCACGTCGAGACTGTTGCTTTCGGTAGATCGGGGATTCACTTGCAACAAAAGGCAACGGCACAAACTCGGTAAAGCCACCCGTTTCGCGCTGCAATTCGCGGATATTGATAAGGTGATTTGCCCAATGTCGGTATTGATCAACATGACCAAACATAATGGTTGCCGTTGTACGGATACCCTGACGATGCGCAAGCCGCATCACCTGCAACCACTGAGCTGTGTTGATCTTATCACTGCACAGCGTCGCTCGAACCTCATCATCCAGTACTTCAGCCGCCGTACCCGGTAACGTGCCTAAACCCGCCTCTTTCAGAGAAGCCAAAAAGGGTTCCAGATCGGTATTTAATGTGGCGGCACCTTGCCAAATTTCCAGTGGAGAGAAGGCATGAATATGCATGTTCGGCTCAGCAGATTTGACCGCCTTGCAAATATCGATGTAACTCTGACCGGTATAGGACGGGTGAATGCCGCCCTGCATACACACTTCGCTAGCACCGCGATCCCAAGCTTCGGTTGTTCTGCGTTGAATTTCTTCAGGTGCTAAATCGTAAGGTTTACCACGCAAATCATCACTGTGTTTGCCTTTCGAAAACGCGCAAAACTGGCACTTGAAGTAACAAATATTGGTGTAATTAATATTGCGATTTATCGCAAAGCTCACATGATCGCCAACACGTTTCTTTCTCAATAGATCCGCAGCGTCACACACTGCTAGAAAGTCATTTCCACGTGCTGAAAATAACCGTGCAATCTCATCGTCAGAAAGATCAACTCCGCCCACAGCCTTATCAATCAGCTCGGCGATGCCATGACTGACATTAATATTCGCACGGCATTCGGTCGGAAAGCCTTCGGGAATGGTTTCAGATTTCCCAGTAACCCAATCATCCTCTCGCGGCAAACCGTCGCCATCGACACTGTCTATCACCTTGAAATGAAGGGCTGGATCAAGCCACTGCTGATAATCTTTAACGTAAGCCGGGTACAACGTTAATCGTTCAATCAGATGTTTACCAGCAGCACGGGTTTCATCGGCAAGCCGCGTAACATTCGGCCATGGTGCTTCTGGGTTTACAAAGTCAGGGGTGACCGGTGATACCCCACCCCAATCGTTGATACCTGCATTAACAATCTGAGGCAACACACCTGGGCTGAGGTTTGGCGGCGCTTGAACAGACATGTTCGCCCCAAAAATCAAACGGGTGACGGCAATCGTCCAGAGCAATTCATCTAAATCCGGCTCTGGTGCATTTGCCATCAGAGTATCTGGCTTGGCACGAAAGTTCTGAACGATGATTTCCTGAATATGGCCATACTGTTCGTGAATCCGACGAATCGCCAATAGAGATTCAATACGTTCGCAGCGTGTTTCACCAATACCGATCAAAATACCGGTGGTAAATGGTACACGTGCCTCACCGGCTAAACGTAACGTTTCTAGCCGTTTGGCAGGCACCTTATCGGGAGAACCATAATGTGGCATGCCCTTCTCGCAGAGTCGATCGGAGGCAGATTCCAGCATAATCCCCATTGATCCGGACACTTTGCGCAACATCGCAATTTCGCCCGCCGTCATGCAGCCCGCGTTGATATGGGGAATGATGCCGGTTTTTTCCAATACTTGCTGCGCCACATGCGCGACATATTCCAAGGTTGTTTCGAAACCCATACTCGCGAGTGCTTTTCTGGCAGTGCTGTACCGCAGCTCAGGTTTTTCACCCAATGTAAAAAGTGCTTCTTTACAGCCCAACTTCGCCGCTTCAGTTGCTTCTTCAACAACTTGATCGACCGGTATATAAGGTTGTTCAATAAATTTCGGCGTTTGCGCAAACGTACAATAATGACAAACGTCACGACACAGATGCGTCAGCGGGAAAAACACCTTACGGGAATAAGTAACGGTGTTCGAAAACCCAGCATCTCGTATCGCCGCAGCGGCATCCAGCAACGATGAGTAGCGTGTTTCTGGTAATTCGGCGAGAGCAAGTGCCTGCTCGTCGGAGAGCCTGGCACCGTCTTTCAATTGGGCGAATAGATTCTGTTCAATCATGTTCTGTTGTTCTTGATCAGGTCAGGCCTGCAATCCAGAGCCGCCATCAGACGCTTCCGGGTGATTACTGTTCTCGACACATCGAATCAAATATTAACTCAGTGCATCAATCAACGACTGGATTTCGGTACGACGCAGATACTGTGCAGTTGCGAGTTGAGGGCGAGCCTTAATGCGCTCATTCAATCGGATGAGATCACTCAGGTTATCAACATCAAGGCTAATCCCGGGCACTGCCACGGTTGTACATAACAGCCCATTTTCACTGGCAGAATCACGATGTTTATCAAAGCTGTTTTCACCATAGCTGAAGGTCAGCTCGGCAGGTATATCGCATACCATGCCATTCGTACCGGAATGCGCAGTATCGGGTGATAGTGTCACACTTCCCTCAAGATGACTGCTAGCGAGATAATCCAAATCGGTCGGCGTTACAAGCGGAACATCGCCGTGCAAAATTAACGCACGCTCTGCGCCAAAACCAGCGACCTGTTCCAAGGCATAACATACGGCGGCATTTAAACCACGCACATCATCGGGCTCTTTAACGACCACTGCGTCAAAGTTATCGGCCGTCACGGCGACATCGTCATCCGATGTAATAACAAGAATTTGCTTAACCGACTGCGACCCTGCAAGCGCACCAAGAACGTCCTGAAACATCGCCTGAGACAAACGGCTGCGCTGCTCAGGCGATAAAACATCCGCCAAACGCTGTTTGGATTCATTAAAACCTTTAACTGGCAGAACTGCCCACATATAACGTTATCCGGAGGCTTGTATCCAACGAAGTATCGTATCAGCTAACTCTTTACGATCCTCGAGGGAATTCATAACGGTGTTGGTCACCAGCACTTGCATATCCAACGCAAGAATATCATCAACAAAACACTCGTCGCATGTATCCAATACAAAATGCGACGCAAAGCCTTGATAGTATTCTGCGACTGCGAGCGGCGTGCGCGGCATATCAAGCTCGGCCATCATTTTGGCCGCAGGGCCCTTAATTGCGATACCCCCGACAATCGGAGAAACAACGACACGCGTACTGATGTTATCAAGCACTCGCTGTTTAAGGCCCGGAACACCAAGAATCGGCGCAATACTCACAAAGGGGTTAGACGGGCAAACAACCATAATATCCGCGTTTTCAATCGCAGAAGCGACTGCCGGAGAAATTACCGCCCGCTCAATACCTTCAAATCGAAAGCCTGTGACCGCCGGCTTGCATTGCTGCTCAACAAAATACGACTGAAACGGAAGCTCATAGGTCGTATCATGATGGTTATCAGGTGCACATTGAACATAAGTCCGTACCGCCTCATCGCACATCGGCAACAACTGATGATCAACGTCTAACTGCTGACACAAGTTTTCAGTGACCTGTGTTAATGAATGCCCCTGTTGAAGACCATTTAAGCGCATAAGGTGAGTAGCGATATCCTGGTCTCCCAAGCGAAACCAACTTGGGCCGCCTAGCCGCTCAACGGCAGTCATGCAGTGCCATGATTCACCGGCCAGACCCCAGCCTTGCTCACGATTATTCAATCCAGCAAGGGTATACATTACGGTGTCGAGATCAGGGCTGATCGGTAGGCCAAGATGCAAAAAATCGTCAGCGGTGTTGGCAACAATCGACAGTGCACTCACTGGCAGCGACAGCGACAAACCCAGTGCAAGTTTAGCACCGCCGACGCCACCACTCAGGGCAAGCACATTTGGAGAATTAGACATCAACGAAACATGTCCATTTTTTTATCACGAATCAATACTGAAGACGGGTAATCACCCAATGTTGGCTTTGCTCCACGGATAACAACCGCTGGCTTACCCTCATTGGCCTGCCCCATTAAATAACTTGCCGCAGCCGCCAACTCATCGGCAACGGCGACTTCTGTCACTTCCATCGCACGACCGTTACGATCAGATTTGCCCACCATGTCAATCAATGGATTAAACCCAGCCGTGCCGATCGCAAAACCTTGCGTGCCAACACGCCACGCTCGACCAGCACTGTCATTAATGATAACACCGAGGTTAACCCCAAAATGGCTCGACAATCGCTGACGCAACTGTTCAGCGCTGGCATCAGAGTCGACCGGCAACAGCAACACTCGCTCGCGTTCTGTTTCTGGCAGATTAGACCGATCGATACCGGCATTTGCATGCACATAGCCACGCTTATGCTGCACAATAATCACACCAGGACGCACGCGCAAAACATCTTCCGATTCATCCAGAATCAACTGAACCAATCGCGGGTCTTTATCACACTCAGCGCCTAACTCAACGGCGTGCTCCGAAGCTTCGACTTCGTCGATAAATGCGTAACGACCTTCAGCTTTGGAGACAATCTTTTGAGCTAACACAATAACATCACCCTCCTCTAAGGGATCGTGATGTGTTGTTAGGGATTCAATCAGGATTTCAGCAACATCATCGCCGGGAATAACCTCGGCGATGCCTTCAAGCGCAAAAAGATGCATAAGTGCGATTATGAATCCTGTTCTGGCAAACCGGAAATACGAATACCCGCATGACACTTGTACTGGCGGTTAATCTGAATAAGTACTGAGGTCAGAGCTTCTGCAGCCGCAGAGTTTGCAATCGGACCGACAGAGAAGCCATTCATGCCCGCAGCTTCTACCAATGTAACGACTTCAGCGCGTGCTTCTTTATTGTTACCTGCAACCAGTACATCACATTCGATGCCGTGGCCTTCTTGCAGATGGTGAGCAGCAACGTTTTGGAACGCAGACACGACCTTCACGCCCTCGCCCAACAACGCCTGAGCTTCCTGTGCGGCTGAGCCGGCATCTGGCAATTGAACAGTGCCTACTTTTGGTGGACGCAACGGAACAGTAACATCAATAAGAATTTTGCCTTCAAGGTCGGCTTTAACACCTTCCAATGTTGAAGCATGGTGTGCGTAAGGAACCGTCAACGTCACGATATCTGCTTTAGCCGCTGCAGATTGATTGTCATCAGCTTCTACCGCTACTGCATCTACGCCACGCTCCTGCATTAAAGATTGCAGTTCAGTAACCGCCTCTTGGGCTTTCTCTTTTGTGCGCGAGCCAATCACAATCGGATAACCCGCTTGCGCCCAACGACGTGCCAAACCTGTACCGAGTGCGCCAGTACCGCCCAAAATTGCAATTGTAGGTTTTACATCACTCATGTCCGATCGCCTCTATAAATCTGCGTTTGGTATTGCTATCAATTACCCGCGTTGCCAGCATCAAACCGCGTATAAACAACCGTTTACGTCACGCCCTTACTGGCTAATCCGTAACCACTCGAGAATTGAGAGGAATATTTATTATTCAAACCTTTGATGCGGTTTATACGCACCTTTCATTACCGGTGCAAGTATAATTACGATACGCAGCGTATTCAAATTTAATTGGTTCTCGAACACAGATCAAAACTCTCTCGTAAAACGCTGCGAAAAACATCAAGATCATGCCTTTTTTGCCGAAAGGCGTTATACTCGCGGCGTTTTCCAATAAGAATCAGCATTAAGGTTTTTTCATCATGAGCGACACACGGCAATTGGATTTTACCGGCAAAACAGTTGTTGTTACCGGTGGAGGCAAAGGCGTAGGTAAAGGCATTACTGAACGTTTTCTGGAACAAGGCGCAAACGTCGTTATCTGCGGCCGCAATGAGCCAGAAGCCATGCCAGAAGCCAACGGCCGTAAAGCCGTTTTCAAAAGCGCGGACGTACGTGATTGGGATCAGGTACAAGCGTTGATGCAGTTTGCAGTAGATACCTACGGGTCACTCGACGTATTGATTAACAACGCCGGTGGGGCGCCATTTACTGATGCTGCAACAGCTTCGCCACGTTTTTCAGAGAAAATTATCGCATTGAACTTGCTTGCACCGCTGTACTGCTGCCAGGCGGCAAATGCCATCATGCAAGAACAAGAAGAAGGCGGGTCTATCGTCAATATCGCCAGCGTTAGTGCTATTCGCCCATCGCCAGGTACCGCAGCTTACGGCGCAGCAAAAGCGGGTCTAATGAATCTCACAACCTCGCTGGCCGTTGAATGGGCACCCAAAGTACGCTTGAATTCAATCGCCGCAGGCTTGATCCGCACTGAACAATCACATCTTCACTACGGTAACGAAGAAGGCATTGCTCGCGTCAGCGCAACAGTTCCTCTGGGTCGTATGGCAACGCCACATGACATTGGCGACACTTGTATTTATTTTGCATCAAATCTTTCGAGCTATGTCACCGGCGCGTTTATCACCGCTCACGGCGGCGGCGAAAAGCCAGCATTCCTTGATGCTGGTGGCGTTAACTAATTCGTTAGATACGCCAAAGGTAAGAAGCTTCTCTAAAGCCCGGCATTCTCCGCCGGGTTTTTTATGCGTTTCAGATTGACTTAATCTCGTATCTATTCCGATCTAATGAATACAAACATTGTTAGTTCGGCACCCTTGGGTTGGCGGACTCATGCACAGGCTTATATACTCTCTAACCACCCTATTGCTAACGCCAACAAGAATAACACTATGACTGCGTGCATCAGACGTAACCTATCTATTATTATCAGCTGCACTGCCTTACTGGCCAATTCTGCAATTGCAGCAGTTGATGATGATGATGGCCAACAAAACACGATCAACAATAACGAAGCCGCAGCGCTAGAGCCGTCAAGCAAAGAAATAACTGATAACACAGATTCTCAGATCCAGTCCTCAGCAGTCGTCGGCGAATCACAGCGAACTGCTGTCGCCTACGAATCTAGAAATGACGACGAGACAGAACGGTGCGCGCCCCGTTGGAGCGATTTTCTGCCGATTCTAGGCAAAGCCGCCTGCGAAGCCGGCTATGTATTACCACGCCCATTCGGTATATCTGCAATCACCCTATTTCAGAATCAACCGTTTGAAGTAAACAGCATCGATGTTGAGGGCAGCATCCTCGGTGGTGATGTACCGGATATTAACCCGTTCGTAAAAGCAGCAAATGTTAGTGTTGCTGAGGCAACAGTCACGTTTCGTCTCGATGCTTGGATCTTCCCTTTCCTAAACGTTTACGCACTCGGCGGACACACCAATGGCACGGCGAAAGGCGTGATTAACGTCAACGCTGTTTTTGACGACCCGGCGTTTTTCCCAATCCCTGCCTGCTTTAACGTCTTGCCGTCACTGAACGACAAATGTTACCTCAACGCCAATAACTTGCCATTTTCGTTAGATTTCAAAAGCATCAATTACGGCGGCGGCATGACCATTGCCGGTGGCATTGGTGATTTCTTTGCGATGATCGATGGCAACTACACCATCAGCGATATCAATATCTCAACAGACGATGCGAAAACAACCGTCATCTCAAGCCGCATTGGCTGGAACGGATCCATTGGTATTTTTTCTGGATCACTATGGGTGGGTGGCATGTATCAAGATATTAACCAGATACTCAACATCCCTGTCGGTGTGAGTATTCCCAATCAAGGCCCAGTGGGGCCAGCTGAGCTATTGGAGATCGATTCTATACGTATCGACCAAAGTGCCAGCGCTCCGTATAGCTACCTAATCGGCGGCCGCTGGGCATTTACCGAATCCATCGAATTACTGGCAGAAACCAACTTCGGTTTTCAAGATCGCAAACAGTTTTTGGCACAACTTAGCTATCGCTTTTAAATCGGCGTAGTTCTCGCCGATTCAACAATCCTTCATGGTCGAGAGACCCACTACCGCGTATTCTCCAGCAACCCGCCTAGCGCAGGCTATAATCGAGTTTAGCTCAAACGTATCGCGTCTCTCTGCCACCCTAGGTCGCTTATTAATTGTTCGTTTGTCTAATGATCAAACCGGCTAGGCAGACTGCACAATTTGGTTACAGCATATTCAATATCATTATGTTGCACTGACCTTGTTCAATAAGTTCTGACAAAGGATTGTTTATGAACCCTGTCATCCTAGCCGTTGCCATTATGCTTGGCTTGAGTCTGGCGCGCTTCCCGGTAGTACCGTCAATAATCATCGCCGCCGTCTGTGGTGGTTTATGGGCGGGCATGCCGGTTGACCATGTCTTGAGGAGTTTTCATTTAGGCATAAAAGAAGGTGCAAACATCGCCTTGAGTTATGCCATGTTAGGTGCGTTCGCCGCAGCGATCGCAAAATCCGGAATCCCTCATTGGCTATGTGATCATGCCATCTCCCATGCAAAACAAAGCCAGAGCCATAACATCGCCCGTGCCGTTCTGCTGTCCATTCTGGCATTGGCCGCCGTCGCCTCCCAGAACCTGATTCCGATACACATCGCGTTTATTCCGATACTGGTACCGCCTATGTTGTACCTGATGTCAGAAATTGGCCTTGATCGGCGGCTCGTTGCTTGCACACTCACCTTCGGCCTCGTCTGTACCTATATGTTTTTGCCCATTGGCTTCGGCGAAATTTATTTGAAAAAGATACTGCTAGGCAACATCAAACTAGCCGGGCTTGATATCAACGAAGGCAACTTTTCATTAATGGATGCCATGTGGTTACCGGCACTAGGGATGCTGTCGGGCCTTCTCGTCGCGGCGACAATTACGTACCGCAAGCCTCGAACCTATAATCTGCACGCTATCGAAAAACTTGATGGTGAAAACGTCGCACCCAACTCCCGTGTGATCGTGATCAGCCTTGTCGCGCTGATTACCGCATTTGCGGTTCAACTGACCTGGGATTCGATGATCCTTGGTGCATTAGTGGGTTTTATGCTCTTCAGCATGTCGGGCAGCACACGCTGGAGAGACAACGATTCAGTATTTGTCGACGGCATGAAAATGATGGCGAACATTGGTTTTATCATGATCGCTGCGTCCGGTTTCGCTGAAGTATTACGTGACAGCGGTAGTATTCCTGAGCTTGTCAAAGCCACAGCCGGGCTCGTCGATAACAGCCCCTGGATAGCATCTTTCGCCATGTTACTCGTGGGCCTGGTAATCACCATGGGCATTGGCTCATCCTTCTCAACCATACCTATCATCGCCACCATTTATGTACCCATTGCTCAAGCGCTTGGATTCTCACCTCTGGCCATCGTCGCGCTCGTGGGTACTGCAGGTGTGCTCGGTGATGCTGGCTCACCGGCATCAGATTCAACGCTCGGCCCAACTGCCGGGCTGAATGCTGATGGTCAACACGATCATATCCGCGATACCGTGGTACCGACGTTTATCCACTATAATTTACCGCTGCTTTTGTTCGGTTGGATCGCCACTCTTATTTTGTGATACCCGTTTACTCAACGGTTTTTAATGCATCAAGAGTGATTATGAGCTGATTGAAATGTAATTTCGGGGGGATCGTCATCGTTTTTCTGAGTTCTAATCTTCCTTAAATATCGGTCTTATTCTGTTTTATCGACATGGAGATGCCCCCATGAACAACGAACGCGGATGCAATCACAGGGTGTTTAACCAGCCCAAGACCAGCGAACCCACTAATATTTTCGCCACTGATCCGCTGCTGAGCCACTATTTACAACGATTTGGTGAAGACATAGCCGACTCCGATACAATCGCCGCGCTGAATGAATACGGCGAATTAGCTGGTGGCTACCTTACTGATCTTGGCGACAGCGCCAACCGACACAAACCTGAAATCCGGATCTATGACAGATACGGCCACAGAATTGACCAGGTCGATTTTCATCCAGCCTATCATGAGCTGCTAACCAAAGCCTGCCAATACGGCATCCACAATCTACCGTGGGCCAACCCGGGGCCAGGTGCACATCTGCTCAGAGCGATGTTGTTTTATTTACACAATCAAGCCGATGCTGGCACCGCATGCCCAATCACCATGACTTTCGCCGGTTACTCGGTCATCGATCGCGAAGACCATCTGGATGCGTTCTGGCGCGATGGATCGCTGAGCACCGACTACGACCCAACTGCACGTCACGCATCCGAAAAAACCGGCCTTATGTTTGGCATGGCGATGACGGAAAAACAAGGCGGCACTGACATTCGAGCCAACACCACAGAAGCGACACTGCTCGATAACGGTGCCTCAACCTGGCGGCTCAATGGCCACAAATGGTTTTGTTCAGCACCGATGTCCGATGGGTTTTTAACATTGGCACAAACGGACGCAGGCTTATCATGCTTTTTAGCACCGAAATGGCTACCGGACCACACGCCCAACGGCATTCTGATACAACGCCTAAAAGACAAACTCGGCAATCATTCGAATGCTTCCTCTGAAATCGAATATCACGATTGTCTGGCCTATTTGCTCGGCGAGCCCGGCAAAGGCATTCGAACCATTATGCAGATGGTGGGGCTGACCCGCTACGACTGCGCGCTCGGTTCTGCCGCGTTGATGCGGCAGGCGATGGTACAAGCCTGGCGCCACTGCACACAGCGCAGCGTGATGGGTAAACTCCTGATTAACCAACCCCTTATGCAAAACGTATTAGCCGATTTGGCACTTGAAAGCGACGCAGCCACGCTGTTGGCGTTTCGGTTATCACGCTGCCTAGACTCAGGAACCGCTGAAGAAATGGCTCTATTTCGAATTGGAACCGCAGTTGCCAAATACTGGATTTGTAAACAAGCACCTGCGTTTATCAATGAAGCCGCTGAATGCATGGGCGGCGCTGGCTATGTCGAAGAATTCATACTGCCGCGTTTGTATCGAGAAGCACCGGTAAACTCCCTATGGGAGGGTAGCGGCAACGTTCAATGTCTCGATGTATTGCGCGCCATGAATAAAGAGCCCGAGTGTGTCGATGCGTTGATGAACGAGCTCAAAAGCGTGCAAGGCAGTAATACTAACTACGATCAACACCTTGCAAAGATCCCTATCATGCTGAAAGGCGACCCTGGTGAATTGGAATTTAGCGCCAGAACGCTGACTGCAGCAATTGCACAATGCTGGCAAGCAAAACTCATGATGGAGTTTTACAACGACGATATTTTCGCTGATTTTTGTCGTTCGCGTTTATCAGATCACCACGCACGCAACTACGGTCAGCTCGATGCAAAAACCCATATAGATGCTATTTTGAATGCTGTTGTGGTTTAGCGTCAACCGAAGGAATACGTATGCCTGACGAACCATCCTCAGCTATCAACACAGCCTATTCTGGCACCACTCGCAAGACATCGAGCGAACGCCTCTTTGGTGATCTGTTAAGTTTCGCTGGCGTTACGATCAATGGCGATAACGAATACGATATCAAAGTTCACAATCCCAAATTTTATAACCGGGTCATCGGTAAAGGAAATCTCGGCTTGGGCGAAACCTACATGGCCGGTTGGTGGGATTGCGAGCGCATTGATGTATTTATCGAACGTGTATTAAACGCAAAGCTGCAAGACCAAGTTGGTAAAAGTAAGTGGCTATCGCTGCGATTGTTAATGGCGAAATTCATTAACCTTCAATCCAGCGCCCGCGCATTTCAAACTCGCCAACAACATTACGACATAGGCAACAACCTGTTTCGAAATATGCTTGACCCGTCACTGACATACAGCTGCGGCTATTGGAACAACGCCGCCAATTTGGCACAAGCGCAGTATGAAAAGCTCGACCTTATTTGCCAAAAGCTCAAATTAGCACCGGGCATGAAAGTGTTAGACATCGGTTGCGGCTGGGGCGGTTTATCGGCATTCGCCGCTCGCCATTACGGTGTCAGCGTTGTCGGAATTACCATCTCTGAAGAACAACTGGCTCACGCGCAAGCGACCTACAACGATCTAGACGTCGAATTTCGCTTTATGGACTATCGCGATATGAATGAATCGTTCGATCGGATTATGTCGGTCGGCATGCTCGAACACGTCGGACACAAAAACCTCAAAGCCTACATGAATATGATCGATCGCTGTCTTGTAAACGGCGGGCTGGCATTGATACATTCAATCATTGATACCGACTCTGGTTACTGCGGCGACCCGTGGATTAACAAATATATTTTTGTTAATGGCTTCCTGCCATCGGCATCACAGGTGACCAAAGCGGCAGAACCCAAACTAGTGCTTGAAGACGTCCATAACTTCGGCCCAGACTACGATAAAACGCTTATCGCATGGCACGATAACTTTGTTGAGAACTACCCGAAAATCAAAGAAAACTACGACGAGACATTTTACCGCATGTGGCGCTATTATCTGCTTTGCAGCGCAGGCAGTTTCCGTGCTCGCCATATTCAGCTGATGCAGTTTGTATTTTCGAAAGGACGCCGTCAGGTCTACTGGTCACCACGCTAATCGACATACAACCGATTACGCAGCAGTCGCCTTAAATCCAGCTATCAAAAGGCATATTGTAGATCGAATACCGCGCCAAATACCGTTTGTTTACCGCCGCTCCACTGCTTGCCACCCTCGGAAGGAATAACAACCATAGCAACCAGGTTGGATGTCCAGCCGTTACCAAAATCTGCGTGAGAAACAAGGTCGATCTCTTGTGCCAATCGCTCGTCCGTCATCACGATCTGGCTATCCGCAAACTGGCCTTCGTTCTTACGATTAACTAAAAAATAGTAATAAATCGTATGCAGAGACCAACCGTCAATCGGCGATACTTCAAAATGAGCCTGATGTGACTGCAAGTTTTCGTTTCTTAGTACAAATTGCCCTAAGTACTCCCCTTGACGCCAGCTGCCCCATCCTGAACTCCCAGGATATAGAGGGTCATAACCCGACTCAAAATTAGCGTAGCGATAACTCAAACGAGCGGGCAAGGCACCGTCAAACAACCAACCTGCTTCGGCATACCATGCCTCCCGGTTTTCTCCGCCCTTTTTACCAGCATTCGCACCACCACTTTGCCTGCGTGAAGGCTGCTCTTGAAACACCCATTCCGCCGACATTTGCAGGCCGAAATCTTCATCTTGTTGATACCCCCAACGCAGATCGTACACGCGAGTATGTCGTCGTTCTGGCGTATTACTATCAAAAATCTCAATAAAACTCGCCCCCAGAGACACATCCAATGGCAGCAGAAAATCGCCATTGATCCCGTAGATTTGAGTATCTGTGTTAGGTTGATCATTCGGTGTCAGGTAAAACGCATCTAGGCGGATGTGATCATTGACTGCCAAATTGACTAAGCCGGTATTCGACCAAGTATTGTGAACACCTAGCCAAGGAGTACCGTGACGCCCACCATCGGTACCGCCTTTCCAGATCAAAAACCCGCTACCGATAGTAAAGCGCTGACGACCTGCACTGATGCTCAAGGCATTTTCGCCAAGAGAAAGTATGTCACCAGACTGCCAGCCAATAGCAAGCTGGTTAAGCTCAAAACGGTTAACGTTCTTGGAATCAATATTGGTGAAGGTGGGATCGTAGCCACCCGTTGTCAGCCCTAGCATTTCAAAAGCAGCAGCGAAGTTGCCGGCACCAGAGCTACGCCACAATGTGGTATCGCCGATCAGAATGGCCGCTTCGTACCAACTACTGGCGTGTTTATCAAATACTGCCTCATCATTACCAAAGTAGTTATTCTGAATCGCGGTCGCGGCAGTTTTTAATTGGAAGGATAAAACCTCATCGTTGATTGAATCGGTTATCAATGTTTGAAAACCAACCTCGGCGGGCGCTTCAGGTACATCTGCGTACGCAGGCGTAAAGGCAAATACTGATAACCCGGCGATTGCCTTGAGCCATGAATTCAAATGCATAAATTCCCCTGTTCCCAACGTATAACAAGCCTGGGAGGCTTTTACACGCTTTTAATATCCGCCCTAAACACATTCCAAGTGTTCAATCACAGCGATTTTACCGTGAACAAACAAGCTCAGAATTCAAGGCGGGACACTTTAAACAGGGGCAAGCGTATTGTCCAGCTTAGTGCAGGCTCAGCACTGGCGTGCCAGCAGAGTATGGGTCACTCAGCGCCGGTATATTCGATATCCGGCATTCTTGCCTCAAGCATGCCCTCTTCAACGATAAAATCGATGATTTCTTTTAAGCCTGTGCCGGCTTTAAGATTGGCAAATACAAAAGGCTTATCGCCACGCATACGTTGCGTGTCTTGATCCATCACCTCCAAAGACGCCCCTACCATTGGCGCAAGATCAATCTTATTAATAATCAACAAGTCTGATTTGGTGATACCCGGCCCACCTTTGCGTGGAATTTTATCGCCGGCGGAAACATCAATGACGTATATCGTTAGATCAGATAATTCAGGGCTAAAGGTTGCACTGAGGTTGTCACCACCGCTTTCAACCAGCACGAAATCAAGACCAGGATGGCGTGCCTGAAGCTCATCAATGGCCGCCAGATTCATCGATGCATCTTCTCGAATTGCCGTATGAGGGCAACCGCCGGTTTCTACGCCCATTATCCGGTCATGATCCAGTGCTTCGTTGCGCATCAAGAATTGCGCATCTTCCTTGGTGTAAATGTCATTGGTCACAACGGCAAGGTTGTAATGATCTTTCATATACTTGCACAAACACCGCAACAAAGCGGTTTTTCCGGATCCGACAGGGCCACCGACACCAATGCGTAGGGTTTGTTTATTGGTCATGGTTTTTCTCTCTACTATATTCTCTAATCTTTTTTCTAAAGTTTCTTTCGCGTTCTATCATCAGGAGCGAAACAGTCTCGAATATTGGGTTTCGTGCCAACTACTGGCGAGTGCTAACGAAAACAAACTGCCGCCGATATCCTGATCGGGCAGCTCCAATGCTCTGTCGACCACGACATCAAGACGATCACCCATGCGTAAAAGCAGTGTCTGGTTATCGGTTTGACCGAGCGGAATAAGTTTAGTCGCCGCAGCCAGCTGAGCATCCAGATAAGCCCAAACAAAACCATACAAGGCGCTGGAATATGGAATGTGCCAACCCGCCGCCGCCATCGCATAAGCGCTGCAATAGCTCACTTCCGGACGATTCAACAGGGCCTCTAGTTCACAAAATCCGTCATCCAACGAGCGCAGCAAACGCAATAGCGCCTTACCGGTCATGGTATCCGTTAACAACAGCTCCCGTGTCTCTCTGGATGCCAACAAATAGTCGTTCCAATAATTGAGTTGTTCACTGTCTCTGTGGTGCGTTGCTGCCATCATGCGTTTGATTACCGGCAAATCTTGCACCGCAATAGATTCATCAATGGCCGATTGAATCCACTGTTCGCAAGATTGAACATCTGTAACCACCTGGCTTTCAATGGCTGTTTCTAACCCTTGTGAGAACGTAAAGCTACCCACTGGTAAATTTGCCGAAGCCAGCTGCAGGATACGATTGAGTTTCGATAACGCGGGATCAGTCATGATGCGGATGGTCGTGGCTGTGGTCACCAGAGTGACTGCCGTGGCTGCTATGGCTGTTGTGACTATGAGAAGAACCCTGCGCATAAGCACCGGATTCCGGCTCAAACACGCTATCGGTGTGCTCCAGTACTAACCCAAAACTCTCGACCAACTCTTCGATCACATGGTCAGGCTTAAATCGCAGCTCGAGCGGATTTATTTGCACCGTTAAATGCCGATTGCCCAAGTGATAACACACCCGAGCAAATGTCACTGCATCGTTTGCATGCGCAACCACTAAGGGTTCGGGTTTTCCAACCACTTCAAGGGTTTTCCCGCAATCGGCAACTAGGGTATCGCCAAGCTGCATGGGCTTATCCCGATCGAGAAAAATTCTGACTTCATCGCCAAGACGCGATTGGGTTTTCAATCGAAATTTACGTCGCTGATCCAAATCCAGCATAACGCTGTCATCAGCAAAATCGTTGGGCACCGCCTGCTTTTGCGTGACATTCAAAATAGCGTTCATTGTTTCTCGCTCTTTCTTTCTAAGTCTGTGTCGATAACTTCTTGGACAACTATCTATCGACCGTTTCGAGTATGAAATTAACACCGGAACGTGATGTTGTGATCTCATAAACGACCTTTCAGTCACTCCGCCGTCGTTCCGAAGGGTTTAGCAGAGCTGCCGGGATGCATCAAAATCGTCTGAGTGAGGTTGCGTGAAGCAGCGACAACTTTGACCGGCACCTCTGTTAAAGCCTCCGGAGGTAAACGTTATAGGGAGTGACTAAAACAGCGAATAACGCTGCGCCATCGGTAACTCGACTGCTGGCTCGCAAGTCAACAGGTTTCCGTCAACACGTACTTCGTAGGTTTGCGAATCCACCGTAATCGATGGCAAAAAGTTATTCAGCAGCATATCGGCTTTGCTGATATTACGCGTATTGCCACAGGCAACCGAGCGACGCTTTAATCCTAGTTCAGCGGCGACGCCGTTATTGATTGCAGCACTACTCATAAAATTCACACTGGTTTGGCTTACAGCAAGCCCCATTGAGCCAAACATCGGCCGATAGTGCACAGGCTGCGGTGTCGGGATGGAAGCATTAGCATCACCCATCGGAGCGGCGGCAATCATTCCGCCCTTAATAATCATGGCCGGTTTAACGCCAAAGAATGCGGGCTTCCACATCACCAAGTCTGCGAGCTTACCAACTTCAACAGACCCAACCTCATGAGAGATACCATGGGTAATTGCCGGGTTAATGGTGTACTTAGCGATATAACGTTTAACGCGGGTATTGTCATTCCGGTCGCTGTCGCCCTCCAATGCGCCAAATTGCACCTTCATTTTATGCGCGGTTTGCCAGGTACGGATAATCACTTCACCCACTCTACCCATCGCTTGAGAGTCAGACGAAATCATGCTGAATGCGCCCATGTCATGGAGAATATCTTCAGCAGCAATTGTTTCGCGACGAATTCGTGAGTCGGCAAAAGCCACGTCTTCAGCAATCGACGCATCAAGGTGATGGCATACCATCAACATATCGAGATGTTCGTCGATGGTATTAACCGTATACGGTCGAGTTGGGTTTGTACTAGACGGCAATACATTGGGTAAGCCGCAGGCGGTTATAATGTCAGGCGCATGCCCGCCGCCGGCACCTTCCGTATGGTAGGTATGAATAACACGGCCGGCAAAGGCATTGATGGTGTCTTCAACAAAACCGGATTCATTCAAGGTATCGGTATGAATCGCTATCTGCACATCAAATCGATCAGCCACACTCAAACAGTTATCAATCGAGGCTGGTGTCGTGCCCCAATCTTCATGCAATTTTAAACCGCAAGCGCCGGCATTCAGTTGCTCTTCGAGCGCGTCAGGCAAACTGGCGTTACCTTTGCCAAGAAATCCGATATTCATCGGTACATCTTCAACCGCTTGAAGCATCTTGCCGATATGCCAAGGCCCTGGTGTGCACGTGGTAGCATTCGTTCCGGTTGCAGGCCCTGTTCCGCCGCCTAACATGGTCGTAACACCGCTCATGAGCGCTTCATCAATCTGCTGCGGGCAAATAAAGTGAATGTGCGCGTCGATGCCACCAGCAGTGAGAATTTGGCCCTCACCGGCAATAACCTCAGTACCGGGGCCAACGACGATAGTAACGTTATCTTGAATATCTGGGTTTCCGGCTTTGCCGATTGCGGCAATACGTCCGGCTTTAATACCCACATCGGCTTTTATAATGCCCCAATGGTCGATGATTAGCGCGTTGGTGATCACAGTGTCCATAGCAATGGCGTTGGTCACTTGCGCTTGCCCCATGCCATCACGAATGACTTTGCCGCCGCCGAATTTTACTTCTTCGCCGTAAGTCGTGAAATCTCTCTCGACTTCAATAATCAAATCCGTATCGGCCAATCGTAAACGGTCGCCCGTTGTTGGCCCAAACATCTTCGCATAGCTGTATTTATCGATATCAGCCATTGTCGTTTTCCTTAGCATTTACCGCATCGGATTCGTTTTCAGCGTTTTCAATTTCTACTTTTGCTCCTGCAACAGGCCCCATAACGCGCCCCTGAAATCCGTATATCTCACGCTTTCCGGCAAATGCCACCAGCTCGACTTGACGCATCTGCCCAGGTTCAAATCTGATCGCAGTACCTGCGGAAATATTCAGTCGAAACCCCAACGCCTTGTGTCGCTCGAATGCCAGCGCGTTATTGGTTTCATAAAAATGATAATGCGAACCAACCTGAATCGGTCGATCGCCCATGTTAGTTACCGTCACATTAATGGTTTGACGCCCCACATTCAGGCTATGCGTACCACTGTCGACAATGAGTTCTCCCGGTTTCATTATCAGCCCTCAAAAAATCGGATTGTGTACGGTGACGAGTTTGGTGCCATCCGGAAATGTCGCTTCTACCTGAACTTCATCCACCATATCAGCGATACCATCCATCACTTGGTCGGCAGAAATGATCTGACGTCCAAAGTCCATCAGCTCGGCAACAGTTTTGCCGTCGCGAGCGCCTTCCATGATTTCCATACTGATCAAGGCAACGGCTTCCGGGTAGTTCAACTTCAAGCCACGCCCTAGCCGACGCTCAGCTAACAATGCTGCGGTGAAGAGCAGCAGTTTGTCTTTTTCTCGGGGTAATAATTCCACACACGGTTCCTCAAGTATTCCAAATCGCTGGCGCAGATACAGGCAAACCAGCAACCATTGGACGCGCAGCTTTCCAACAGGCAATAAAGTAATTTTTACACTGGTCGCTGCGCTCACCGAGGTATCTAGCAATAACGATGCCATTTACTTCCGTAACACCAACATTGCCTTGAAGATCCATATCCAAGGCGATCTGGCGGCATTGCTCAACCAACTGCTCCAATACGTTTTCACGGGCAGATACCGCGGGGCAAATCAGTAAGGTGGCAAAAACACCATTGCCGGCCAACGCCGCCAAGCCGTGCAATCCATTGTTATCCGGTGCGACGGCAACGGTGTCTGTCAACGCTAGACGACCATCGCGCCATACATTCATTCGTTGCCTAAATGAGCCGGTTTCAAACGGTTTGTCTTGATGTTTGAGCCCCAGACAAGTGATCTCCCAACCGACATAGCAACCTGACTCAGACAGATTCACATCAAGTTGACTAACACCGTTAGCACCGTCAAAAACGATCGTTTCGTGGGGCAGCCATTCCAACAATGCAGTATCACGAACCGTCAAATTAACCTGCTGAACCTGCGGCATACCGTTATCTTTGGCACGATAAAACTTGGCGGCGCCGGGTGAGCTCAACAAAGCTCTGGCGTTTTGCTCCGAAACGGCGCTAATCGATAGCTTATCGCCGGAGACAATCCCCCCCGGTGGATGCAATAAATACAAATGCACCTCGCCTGTTTCTGGGTTGGGATAGATTGGCTTTTGCACCACAAGAGGGCCGGCATGGTTTTTTCGCACCATGAGTGTTCGATTTTGGCGCACAGCAAATCCCAGCGTTAGCTGGGCTCGCCACTCGTCTTGAGAATAGTTTGGGTCAAATGTATCGGGCAATAGTGTCAGGGCTTGGGTCATACGGCTAAATATTCGGCAATCAGCTGGTCGGTAAGGGTTTGCATTGCGCCATTAGCAACAACACGTCCCTTCTCCATTAAGCAAAAGGCTTGCCCAACTGCTCGCGCGAAGTGTAATTTTTGCTCCACAAGAATCACGGTGATGCCCTGCTCCTCGTTTAACTGAATAATAACGTCCCGAATTTGGGCAACGATATTCGGCTGAATGCCCTCATTCGGCTCATCCAAGATGAGTAGTTCAGGCTCCAAAACCAAAGCCCGGCCAATCGCCAATTGCTGTTGCTGACCGCCCGATAGATCACCACCGCGACGATGACGCATATCTGCCAGCACCGGGAATAGCTCGTAAACCATATCCGGGATCTTGCCGTTCTTTTGGCGCCCGGCTGCCAATGCAACCCTGAGGTTTTCTTCGACCGTTAATTGACCAAAAATGTCCCGACCCTGCGGCACATAGCCGATACCTGCTCGGGCACGGGCTTCAGTGGAGTGCCCTGAAATCAATTCGCCATTAAACCGCATTTGCCCCTCTTTAAGCGGTAGCTGGCCCATGATGCACTTAACCAAAGTGGTTTTACCCACGCCGTTACGCCCCATCACACAGGTACGAGAGCCTTTCTCGACCGCGAAATCCAAATCCCAGAGAATCTGTGAGCCGCCATAAAATTGATTCGCTTTTTCGATCGTTAACATCAAGACTCTCCCAAATAAACTTCAATAACATCCGGATTACTCTGCACCTCAGACATCGACCCTTCTGCCAGCACGCTGCCTTGATGCAATACCGTCACCTTACGCGCGATACTACGGACAAAGGCCATATCGTGCTCCACCACAACCACCGACCGCTCTCCGGCTAACGAGGTTAACAATTCTGCGGTTTTTTCCGTTTCCTGGGCCGTCATCCCGGCAACAGGCTCATCAACCAACAACAAGCGCGGCTGGGCGATCAACAACATGCCGATTTCAAGCCACTGCTTTTGTCCGTGGGACAAACGGCCAGCAGGCATACGGTGATGATTATGTAGCCCGATGGTTTTCAGCGTCTCCGCGATCAAATCCCGCTCACTGCTGTTCAAACGAGCAAACAGTGTCGAAATAACGCCTTTCTGCCGACTCATAGCCAGCTCCAGATTTTCAAAGACAGTATGCTGTTCAAATACCGTGGGTTTTTGAAATTTACGCGCAATGCCTGCTTGTGCGATCGATGATTCATCCATCTCCAGTAAATCGATCGATTGACCAAAGCTCACCGCGCCGTAGTCGGGCCGGGTTTTTCCGGTAATAACATCCATTAGCGTCGTTTTACCGGCACCGTTGGCACCGATTAAACAACGCAATTCTCCGTCATTAATATAAAGGCTCAGGTCATTCAGTGCTTTAAAGCCGTCAAAACTAACGGATACAGCCTCTACATAGAGAATAATGCCGTGACTAGCGTTTACTTTGAGCCCCTGCGTGTTCGGTGAAGAAGCACCGACGTGATTGATGGCATTCATCATAGGGATTCTCCTGATGCTTTCAGTGGTTGAGTATCAGCCAGTTTACGTTCGCGCTGCGTTAACCATCGTTGCCACAGGTCTTGCCCCAATCCGGCGATACCGCGCGGCAGCAACAGTGTCACTAATACAAACAACGCGCCCAACGCAAACAACCAGCTCTCTGGGGCAATGGCCGTGAATTTTGTTTTTGCGTAATTCACCACTAACGCACCAATAACAGCTCCGTATAATGTGCCCCGCCCGCCCACAGCGACCCAAATAACGACTTCAATGGAGTTCAACGGCGAAAACTCACCCGGGTTAATAATGCCGACTTGAGGCACATACAGCGCACCAGCAATACCGGCAATCATCGCCGAGACAACAAACAACGCTACTTTGAATAATTCTGCACGATAGCCGAGAAAACGAACGCGGCTTTCACCATCTCGTACCGCGGTGATAATACGGCCGAAGCGCGAATTCATCATTGTTTGGCAGAGCGCGTAGATCGCCATCAGCAGCACTGCTGTGATGATAAACAACACCACGCGAGTACTGTTCTCTTGCAAACTAAAGCCCAGAATGTCTTTAAAATCCGTCAACCCATTATTGCCGCCAAAGCCCATTTCGTTGCGAAAAAACGCCAGCATCAGGGCATACGTGAGCGCCTGCGTCATAATTGAGAGATAAACCCCAACAACGCGACTACGGAACGCAAACCACGCGAACACAAACGCTAACAAGCCCGGTACCAGCAGAACGAGTATCAGCGTAAACACAAAGCTGTTAGCGCCCATCCAAAACCAAGGCAGCTCAGACCAGTTGAGAAATACCATAAAATCAGGCAAATCAGGATTCCCGTACACGCCTCGATCGCCAATCTGACGCATCAGGTACATACCCATGGCGTAGCCTCCAAGGCCAAAAAAGGCACCGTGACCGAGGCTAAGAATACCGCCATAGCCCCACACCAAATCCAGCGCTAAGGCGAGCATCGCAAAACACAGATACTTGGCCAAAATACTTAAGGTGTACGTTGATACATAAAACATGCTGCTCTCTGGCACATACAAATTACAAACAGCAACGTAGACAACACAGGCGAGCAAGCCGACATACAGAAATGATTCAGTTTGCTTGAGGCTTAAACGCGTCAACGCCTCGGGAAAATACGATAGGGAATTTCTCATCAATCGACACTCCGACCTTTTTGAGGGAACAATCCTTTCGGACGCTTTTGAATAAACAGAATGATAAACACCAGAATCACAATGCTGGCTAAAACAGAACCCGTTACCGGTTCGATAAACTTGTTAGCAATGCCCAATGAAAGCGCCCCCACCAAAGTGCCCCACAAGCTACCAGCACCGCCAAACACAACGACCAGGAACGAATCAATGATGTAGCCCTGCCCAAGATTCGGCCCAACATTCGTCAACTGGCTCAGCGCAACACCGGCCATGCCAGCGATGCCAGATCCGAGACCAAATGTGAGCATGTCGACCCACTCACTGCGAATGCCACAGGCTCGCGCCATATTGCGATCCTGAGATACCGCACGTACATACAAACCTAACGGCGTCTTTTTAAGCAGAAGCAGCAAGGCGATGAACACCAACAAAGCAAACGCAACAATGTAGAGTCGGTTGTACGTAAGCGAAAACACCGGGTTGATCTGCCAAGCGCCACTCATCCAATCGGGTGTCACCACTTGGCGATTCAATGGAGAAAACACACTGCGCACCAGCTGTTGCAAGATCAAACTCACACCAAAGGTAGCCAATAAGGTTTCGAGTGGCCGCCCACGCAAAAAGCGGATCACTGAACGCTCGAGCAGCACACCAAACATGAAAGCCACGAGAAATGCCGCAGGAATTGCCACCACGATGGAGTATTCAATCGATTGTGGCATCAGCAGCTGAACCACATACGTCGTGTAAGCGCCGATCATAATCATCTCGCCATGCGCCATGTTGATCACACCCATCACCCCAAACGTGATTGATAGACCGATCGCAGCTAACAGCAATACAGACCCTAGACTCACGCCGAAGAATAACCGTTGCAGGTATTCGTAGAATTGAATTTCGCCCTCGATTCCGGCCAACACATTGCGTGCTTCAGCCACGAAGAGTTTGTCTGCCGGGTTGGAGCTACTTTCGAGTGCGTTGATTTGACTAATCAGTACATTTTTTACCTCAGGCTCGAGTCGCCCATCTAAGACACTCAATGCCGATAGCCGTCGAGCGCTATCGTTTAGGTCTGCAATCGCTAAGGTTGTATCGATCAAACCTTGAATCGTGCTATCGGTTTCGCGCTGCCGTAACTGCCTTAGCAATTGAATATCGTCAATGCTGGCCTTTTTCATCAAACGCTGCACTGCGGCCGATCGCACCTCTGCAGATTGGTGATTTAATGAAGCCCTGGCGATCATTTTTTTGAGCAAGCTACGTACCTTGTTATTGATACGGATCTTGCGCACATCGCCCGCGTTAACTGCGCCTATCAACGCGCCCGTTACGGGGTTATATGCATTTTTTCCGGCTTCGCTAGTTTCAATACGAATCAGTGTTTTGTCCGCTTTTGTTTTATAGAGATCACCGCTCAGTAGGTATTCCAGCAGCGGAAAATAGCCGGTGTCGTCTGCATATTTGCTAGCTAAGTGTTCAAGTGTGTCGTCCAGTTTGCTGAGTTTGACGACCGCCAGCTGGTTAGCAGCGGCTTCTAGGGAGGGTTGTGCATGCCCCACAGAGGTGGCAAGCGATAGTGGCATAAGCACAAAGGCAAACAGCCACAACCAATGGCGAACCGTTTGTTTCATAAATTTCTACCTGTTCGGTGAACATCAGATTAGGGAACACTTTGCAGTTAGCGTTTTCTACAACAATCACCGTCACCTGTAACAAGGCGTTAGACCTGTGATTACTGCGATTGTGTTCTAAATGCCGTTCGACAATCTGTTATGTCTGGGATGGGAATCCGCTTTGCCTTCTGTTGCTTGTCGCAATTCAGAGCGGCAAAAAAGGCCAGCTCATATGAGCTGGCAAATGTTCAGGGCATCCTGCCCCGGGGTCATACTTCGGTACTTACCTCTCGAAATACGTACTTCGAGATTTACATCAAAAACTCTAGCCGCCCGTCCAAGTTATCGGCCAGGCAGCCCATCGTTATCAGTAGCTCGCACCCTTACAGGTTTTTGTAACGATGTCATAGCTACCGCACTTCAACGCAGAGCTCCAATCTGCAACCAAGTTTTTAGAACTTTCAAGATAATCAGACCAAGCATCACCTTTTACCAACCCGTCTGTTTCCCAAACGATGCTGAATTGCCCATCGTCTTGAATTTCACCGATCAGCACCGGTTTTGATAAGTGGTGATTTTTATTCATAACGGCAACACCGCCTGATAGATTCGGCGTTGATATGCCTAGCATGGCTTGTTCCACGTCATCAGTGGCTGTCGATTTGGCTTTTTCAACCGCTTTTACCCACATGTTGAAGCCAATATAAGTTGCCTCCATCGGATCGTTAGTCACACGTTTATCATCACCAATGTATGACTTCCACTGCTTGATAAAGGCATCATTTGCATCACTTTCAACGCTCTGGAAGTAGTTCCACGCCGCCAAGTGGCCCACTAATGGCTTCGTATCGAAACCGGATAGCTCTTCTTCACCGACAGAGAAGGCAACAACCGGAATGTCTTCAGCAGAAACGCCCTGATTGCTCAGCTCCTTATAAAACGGCACATTGGCATCGCCATTGATGGTAGAAACTACCGCAGTTTTCTTGCCTGCAGACCCAAACTTCTTGATATCAGCAACCTTACTCTGCCAATCCGAATGTCCGAACGGGGTGTAATCAATCATGATGTCTTCAGCTTTAACCCCTTTGGCTTTGAGGTAGGCCTCCAGAATTTTGTTGGTTGTGCGCGGATAGACGTAGTCTGTTCCTGCCAATACCCAGCGTTTAACATCCAGATCATTCATCAGGTAATCAACGGCAGGAATGGCCTGCTGGTTAGGTGATGCCCCGGTATAGAACACATTTTTCGACGATTCTTCACCCTCGTATTGAACGGGGTAAAACATCAAGCCGTTTAACTCTTCCAACACCGGCAGCGCAGATTTACGAGAGACTGACGTCCAGCAACCAAAAATAACGTCGACGCCTTCTTTCTCGATTAACTCACGCGTCTTTTCAGCAAAAAGCGGCCAGTTTGAAGCAGGATCCACAACAACTGGCTCTAGCTTTTTACCCAATAAGCCGCCCTTTTTATTTTGCTCTTCAACCAGCATCAGCACCGTGTCTTTCAGTGTGGTTTCCGAGATAGCCATAGTGCCAGACAGTGAGTGCAGCACTCCAACCTTGATGGTTTCTTCGGCCAACGCCTGCATGGCGCTCATCATTGACGCTGCGGTAACGGCAGCAGCCAGTGTCGATTTAAGAATATTTCTTTTCATAGTATTTGCTCCGCATATTGACGATATCGTTAGGCAATGCTTTGGCTAATTTAAATTTGATACTGCAAACCGAAGGTAAAGCTATTCACGCTTTCAGCCGCTTTAAAGCCGCTGGCATTGGCATCGCCGCTGGTAGCGTTGAAGTTGAGGCGCAAGTTATGGCCTTGAAGCACATAGTTCACACCTAGCTCGGTCAAATCGCTCTTGCCGTCGCTGGCTGGTGTTGGGCCGTCTGCGTTATTTGAGGTGTAGCGTACGTACGGCTGAAAGCTACCCGGGCCAGTCGGCGGCACAAGATACGCAGCAGTAACAAAGAAGGAATCGCCATTAAATAAGCAGAAACAATCCGCATCATTGCGAGCTGCAGCCGGCAAATCTGCATCGAACACTTTGTATTCGCCTTCCATCGTTAACACACCAGCATCACCCAGTACTTTTTCAAAAAACACATCCAAGGCGTAGCCAGTAAAACTACGTGAATCAGCTTCTGTGCCGGTACCACCACTTTGTGTCTGGGCGCTGAAACCGATGGTAAAGATGTCACCTGCTTTGCCGTAATATGTGCTGGATGTGTAATAGCCTGGGTTTTTCTCCATATTTAGGAAGTTGTAGGCCAAGCGTGTTGCATACAGCAGGCTACTATCGCCGTTAGATGCGCCTTTGTATCCAGAAAACGCACCGACCGCATACTGGAATTTACCCGCAGAACCCCAAACCGTGACACCGTTGTCACGACCATAGCGCCCTGCTTCGCCACCCTGATCTGATGGAAATAGCGGCACTGTGTATTGATTCCACGTTAGGCCATAAAACGGGCCATTCATTTCGATACGGTCTGCCGGGGTGAGCATACGACCAAACCAAATATTGAATTCATCCATCGGCTCATACTGGGCGATGGCATCCAATACCTTGATTTCATCATCAATATATTCTGTGTTGAACGTCGCTTTAAAACCCTCAGCGATCTGGCCACCAAGATACAAACGCATGTTGTTTAGCGTGAAATCTTTCGAATAAGACTCACCATTCGGCGAACCGTTTTCTACCGCATTGAATGATGCGCGAAACCCAGCACCAATGCTTACCCACTTGTCATCACCGAACTCAATTTTCGCTCCAGCACTGGCCGGCAACGCTGCTGCACCCATAAGACCTGCTGCTAGCAGACCTTTACAGGTTTTTTTTAGATAGGGGCTTATAGTTGTTTGCATAGTCACTGCTCTCCGCATACTGACGATCGGGATGATCGTTTTCCCAACTTGCGAGAGCAGTGTATTTTTTATAGCGGTAGGGAAAAATACGACGATTTACCCTGCGTATACGTCATTTGACGCATACGCAGGCCAGAGAAGTAAAAATAAGTACCTACAAGATAACCAAAGTAGCTAACAAGCCTGCTGTAACAGGATGTTATAGCCTTAGCCCAGCGAGACATCATAAAATTGTTACTTTAGTTCGATTTACAAGGTTATATCGTGAAAATAAATGGATCTTTTTCAGCGCTTTTTATCAGTCAGGCAATACTTTTCTCGGCAGGTTGCTCCGACGACAACACCAATACAACGGATAACAATGCGTCACGCCAAGCCCTAGAGACCACCCCATTCAGTGCATGGTTGGGCAAAGACAGCACGGAGCTGCAGCTTCCTGATTCACTTTTCGGCTACAGTTTATATGTTAGTGACCCGTCGATATGCTCAGAATCATCTGATAAAGCCTGTACCGGCGATCTTCAAACCTTTGTTGCGTCAAATACCGTTGACGTACAATCGTTGGGCTATAACTCGAGCAAATATCTAAAACTGCAAGATAGTAACGGCGGCATCGCTACCAGCGAAATTTCCCCAGAGACACCCGCAAGCTGCCATGATGCGAATATCGTGAAATTCCAAAGTCAATTTTGGCTTTATGGGTGCCGCTATAGTGATTCGCCGAGATATAGAGCGTCTACTGAATGGGAACCCAGACCAGTATGGACTTCCCAAGACGGTATTAATTGGCAGTTAGAAGAATCAAACGAGACGATTTTCCATCGTCAGAATACCAGTGTTATTGAATTTGATAACAAACTATGGCTTTTTGGCGGCAGTCGTTTTAACACACGCCTTGCGGATGTATGGTCTTCAGCGAATGGCATCGACTGGTCACTGGAAACGGATACCGTTGAGGGCCTTCATAGTGAATTTCCTTTTGGCAAACACGTTGTGGTCTTTCAAGATGCGCTTTGGATGATCCCAGAAAACATACAAGAACACGGCATCCTCACAAGCGATGATGGCAGTAACTGGTCATCACGTGAAACGGATACCGGCACCTATCCAACAGATATCGAACAAGTTATCGTGTTTGATAACCAGCTTTGGGCGCTCACATCTGAACACGATAACGCGCTGGGGTTCTGGTCATCCAACAATGGCGATGACTGGAAGAATCATGGCGCAGATGTAAATATTAATGTCACCCACGATTTCTCAGCGACAGTGTGGAACGGCGCTATCTGGATTATTGGAGGAACCGGCCCCGGTGCCGAAATCAGCAATCACATCTGGCGAAAAACGGCTGCTAATTCATCTTCGCCTATCGCAAAAGATACTGTATTGCCTCGAGTGATCGAGCATACTCTATTCGTCACGGACTCTGGTCTTAGTGTGTTCGACGGAATCATTATGAGTAGTGCGGTAAGTAATAGTACTTATACATCATTGGACGGAAAGAATTGGATAAACCACTCAACGACATATTCTCAATTTGTCGATTATACGACTGAAATAAAGATATACGGCGATGCATTTTACTTAACACGCAAAGACTCCCGAACGTTTCCTCCGGCAGCAGAAATTTATCGCAGCCGAGACGGACTATCTTGGCAGCTTGTTCAGGATACTTTGCCATCTCGAGCGCTGCTTAAACACAAGAACTATCTTTTAGCCATTTTGGGGAATCGTCAAAATTATATTCTCGATGAAAACGGGCAGTGGCAAGAACGCCCCACCACAACGCCTGATAACATCGATGATATAAGCGAAAAAACCTACACGTTTAACGGACTACTCTGGTCTATTACAACACCCACCGTTGACGTTCAAGAATTTTGGTCGTCCTCCAACGGTATCCACTGGGAAAAACGCCATGAAAGCGAGGCCGACTCCTTTTTTCTTCGCGATGATCTCAATGTCGTCGAGTTAAACAACAAGCTTTACGCGATTTCAAACCAAACTACGCCCCCGAGTTTGTACGTGTCAGAAAATGGTTATGAGTGGACGAGGACTGAAGTTCCACAACTTGCGGATCGAGAAACTTTCAGTCTCGGGCGCCTAAATAACGTACTCATTGTTGCCGGTGGAGAAAATAAAAGCACCGATGATTTCGATACCGAAATTCTGGCCTCAATAAATGGTTTGGAATGGCACCCGCTTGCTACTACTCTGCCGTTTAAGTCCTCGTCGACTATCGAATTAAGATCAAAAGACAACCGATTGTACTTTTTCGTACCGGCCAATCTTGAAGGGCATGCTCAAGAAACTTGGCGCTTAGACATCCAACTAAATTGGTCGAAAGCTTACTACGGCAACTTCAAACACAACGCGAACTAAAACTAACTTCCCTCCTTTGCCTCGGCATATTCCTTGCCGGGGCGACATATCATTTCAGTGTTGAATTTTAACTGGCACTATATTTGCTTGCGTGATGATAGACCCACTATCAAAAAAGCGTCAGCCGTGAAAAATCCTCAACAACAAGATCACTCAAATGGCAGAGTACGCACCCACCTAGATAACCGCCGTACCTATAACCAATGGGCCGCCAACGAGACTCTCGAAGATTTTGCCCTGCGTTATACCGCCAAACGTGCTCGTCAATGGTCTCGCTACCGGATCGCCAATACAGCATTAGGTACGGTGTCGTTTCTGGCGTTGGAAGCCATCGGCGGCGCAATTATGATCCAATACGGGTTTACACACGCTGTATCCGCGATATTGGTCGTCTGTTTACTGTTCTTTTTAACCGCTATCCCTATCTGCTATTACGCCGCACGCTATAACGTCGATATCGATCTGTTAACGCGGGGTGCCGGTTTTGGCTATATTGGCTCGACGATATCGTCACTGATTTACGCCTCATTCACCTTTATCTTTTTTGCCATCGAGGCGTCAATTATGTCGATGGCAATCACCTTGTTGATCGATATTCCGCTGAGCCTGGCCTATGTAATCAGCGCCGTTGTGGTTATTCCGCTTGCCACCTATGGCATTACCTTGATTAGCCGGTTTCAGGTATGGACACAACCACTGTGGTTAGCCCTACAAATCGCTCCTATCATCGCTATTGGCTTCCATTATCAAGATGCGCTTGGTGATTGGCAGCACTACAAAGGTGCATCACAACAAGCCGAAGGCTTCGACTTGCTGCTTTTTGGTGCTGCAGCAGCGGTTATCTTCCCCTTGATTGCTCAAGTCGGCGAGCAAGTCGACTTTCTGCGGTTTCTGCCCGACAAACAAGAAAAGCCCCTGCGATGGTGGTCTGCCATGATGATCGCGGGCCCAGGCTGGGCAGGTTTTGGGGTAATTAAACTACTCATTGGTACGTTTCTCGCGATGCTCGTACTCAATGCCGGCCTAGGTACTACGTTGGCTGCCGACCCCAGCCATATGTATGCGCTGGCATTCAATGTCATCACCAACAACCCTGATGTTGCCATTGTTATTGCTGGTGTTTTTGTGATTATTTCGCAGTTAAAAATCAATGTTGCCAACGCCTACGCGGGGTCGTTAGCTTGGTCGAACTTCTTCTCACGATTAACGCATAGTCACCCAGGCCGGGTAGTTTGGTTAATCTTCAACGTGCTTATCGCGCTGCTTTTGATGGAGCTAGGTATCTATCAGGCGTTCGAAAGCATACTCAATGCTTACGCTTGTGTGGTTGTCGCCTGGATTGGAACATTGGTTGCTGACCTCAGCATCAACAAACCATTAGGGCTAAGCCCCAAAACCATCGAATTCAAACGGGGTCATCTGTACGATATTAACCCGGTTGGTATGGTATCCATGTTATCGGCGTCAGCACTCGGCTTGGCTGCACATTTTGGCTGGTTCGGCCTAACAGCAAAGGCACTCTCGCCGTTTATCGCGCTGTTTCTGCCCTTTTTGGTGGCGCCAGCCATTGCCTGGTTAACCCAAGGAAAATACTATCTGGCACGCCCACCCTCTCACATTCATAGCCAGACCGTTATGGAATGCTGCATGTGTGGCAATGATTTTGATGCGGAAGATATGAGCCACTGCCCGGCGTATCAGGGAGACATCTGTTCGCTGTGCTGCTCACTGGATTCACTCTGTGCTGATGCCTGCAGACCGAACGCGGATTTGCACAGCCAAATCGCCAATGCGTCGCGACGGCTATTTCGTGTCGATTTAACCCAGCAATTCAATAAACTCTCGGCACAATTTACCGCGATATTTATCGCCGTTAACGCTCTCGTCGGCGGGTTACTTCTACTCATTTACCACCAGTTTACGCTCACCTACAACGGCCCTAGCAGCACGATCAGTCAGGTGTTGATGCAGACGTTTTTCCTGTTGATGATTATCATCGGGGTGCTTGTATGGCTCTATATTCTCGCCAATCACAGCAAGAATCTCGCACTCGATGAGGCACGGCAACAGACAGAACGGCTCAGTAAAGAAGTCGCCGCTCACCAGCAAACCTATGACGAATTACAACGCCAAAAAGAATCTGCTGAAGCGGCAAACCAAGCCAAGAGTCGCTATCTATCAGGCGTCAGCCATGAACTACGAACACCACTAAATACGATATTTGGCTATGCCCAGCTGCTTGAAACCGATCAACAATTGGCCAGTAATCAACAAGAAAAAGCCGCAATCATACGCCGCAGCGGCGAACATTTGGCCGGTGTTATTGAGGGTTTGCTCGAAATATCAAAAATGGAAGCCGGCCGACTCGAACTGCATACCGACACCATCAGCCTACCCATGTTGCTTAGCCAGATTGTTGATATGTTTCGGATTCAGGCCCGAGATAAAGGCATCGAATTTGATTACCAAGCATCTCCGATGCCTGTGTACGTAAGAGCTGACGAGAAACGTTTACGTCAGATTCTCATCAATGTTTTGTCAAATGCGATCAAATTTACGCATCGCGGCGGTACCGTCCGTTTTCATGTTACTTACCGCAACCAGATCGTGCGGTTTATCGTTGAAGATACAGGCGTAGGCATCAGCCCTGTCGACCAAAAACGCATATTCGAACCCTTCGAACGTATTCGTGACAAACACACACAAGATGTTGTTGGCACGGGCCTCGGGCTTTCGATAACCAAGCTACTCACCGACATCATGGGCGGCAATATCGAACTGCAAAGCGAACGCAACCGTGGCGCTAAGTTTACCCTGAGTTTTATGCTGCCGTCGGTTGAGCAGAGCCATCTACCCGATAAACCCCGTCGATTGATTAACGGATACCAAGGTCAACAACAGACGATATTAGTGACCGATGACGACCCTTCCCACCGTGGATTAATTCATGACCTAATGATGCCACTGGGGTTCCAGGTATTCGAGGCGCACAACGCCAGCGCCTGCCTTCAATTCATCGATGATGACAGCACCCAGATCGACCTGTTTATCTTGGATATTTCAATGCCCGATATCAACGGGCTAACACTCGCTGCAAGACTGCGGGAGAGAAAAATTCAAGCGCCCATTCTCATTGCGTCGGCAAACGCCCTAGAGGCGTATCACGAAGATATGAAGGGCACTGTATTTGACGATTACATCAGCAAACCGATACGAACCGAGTCGTTGCTAACCAAGGTAGGTTTGTTGTTGGCTCTGCAATGGACAACCAAATCTGACGACACCGACGTCGATGCCAGTAGCGATGACAATAAACAGGGAATGCCGAACCTCGTTGACGAGGATAATAGCTCAGTTCAACTGCCCGAAACGACCATTCTTGAGGGCATCCAGTCGGCTGCGTCTATCGGCTATCTCAATGGCGTGAGCGATTTGGTTAGTCAACTTGATATACTGCAGTACCCGGTTTTTATCGATCAAATAACGCCTTTAATTCAACAATGTGCACTGGAAGCCATAGTGACGTTGATAGACGGATACACCAATAATGCCTAAAACCAACTCCACCATACTCGTGGTTGATGATTCACCAGAAAGCCTGGGCATGATTAACACCGCCCTCAACAACGAGGGCTATACCGTGTTGGTCGCACTTAATGGTGATCAGGCACTGAACATTGCCCGTAAAATGCCACCGGATATCGTGTTATTAGATGCTGTTATGCCAGTTATGGACGGGTTCGAGACATGCGAGCAACTGAAAGCGTTTTTACCGACCACGCCAATCATATTTATGACCGGCTTAACCGATAGCGAAAATATACTCAAAGCGTTTGCGGCCGGCAGCGTCGACTATGTGACCAAGCCTATCAAACCGGAAGAACTCATCGCCCGTATCCGCGTTCATGACAACAATGCTCGTATGCTCAACAACGCCCAAGCTGCCCTTGATATGGTCAACCAGTATGTGCTCGCGGTGAATGGTAGTGGGGATATTCTCTGGTCTACACCCCAAACGCAGCAGTATCTCGATCAACTCGACGTACAATCATCGCAGGCTGAACGTGTGCTCACCCAACATATTAAAGCTTGGTTAGCCAATCATGCGCGTGCCGAGGAGCTGGTGATTACAGCATTTTCGACGCCCCTGACGATCAACTTTTTTAAGCAAACCAACGACAACGCCTATCTACTGCGTATTATCGAAAAAAATACTGATTCCGAAGTTAAACGTATCGAGAAAAGCCTCAGCGTAACGCCCCGTGAAGCGGAGGTTTTATTGTGGTTGGCACAAGGCAAAACCAATCGAGAAATCGCTCAAATACTGGATATGCAGCCACGAACGGTGAATAAACACCTTGAGCAAATCTACCCGAAATTAGAGGTCGACAATCGCACCGCGGCGGCTTCCATCGCGATCAAATCACTGCTCGGCGTATCATTGATGGCTTAAAGCATCGCCCAGAACATCCGCAAGTAGAAAAGTAAAGCTTGCCGCAAAACGTATCCGCTAGAGATGCTCGTTAGCTACTGCCCTGCTATCATGCTCGGGTGGGTAGCGTTATGTTTTGACGACAAAAATTGATCATTGCAATCTGCCGCCTACGCTTGAACTCACAGGAATGCTTAAGGAAGAATTAATGATCACTTACCTCTACTGGGCCTTGGTTTTTATCATCGCCATCGGCGCGTTTGGTTTTTTTGTCCGTAACAACCACTGGAAAGCCGGATCAATTTGCGCGCTGATCGTGCTGCTGATCGGCTGGTCGTCTTACTTTTTCTACTTCGAACAGGTATTTGTTAAACGTTTTGGCGGCGTTATGACCATTAACGTACCTGACGGCCAATATCACCTCGGTTCAACCTGGAAAGGCGACAACCTTTGGATTGAGAACTATGACCCAAAGAAAAATACCTGTGTATTTCAGGAATACTCTCGTGGGCATGTGTTGGAAGGCAAAGTCGTATTGAAAAACTGCAACCCACTTGTGCCTACCCAAGTACCGACGCAAACCCGTGATGAACGCCAACCACAGACATCGACTGATACATCTGGGTCTTTATAAATTTACATCGTCATGAAACTCGACCCCCTCTCCAATCAAAGAGAGGGGATCCCCGCCTAGCTGACCTCCATCACCCCTCGTTTCTGAAACACCGAAGTGCTTCAATATGTACTTCATGTTCAAGGTGTCGAAATGAACTCGAACGATGCACGAATCGCCTCCATTGCTGCGGGCTCTGCTTTCATCGTTGCCGGGCAAAGGCGCGCCAGCTGCTCGGGTTTCAGCGCCGCACGTACAAAACCGGGAATAATATTGGTCAAACAACGTAAGTCGAAGGCATGATCGGCTTTGTCGATAATATACAGTGTCGAGTTATCACCGCATCGATACATGCCCGCATCAGTGCTCGCTTGACCTGGCGCCATACCCTCCAAAGCTTCACACAGTGCTGTTGATTGCTCGATAGGAACCTCCTGATCAGCATTACCCTGCATGATAAAGAAATCTGGATGCTCGGCGTTATTCTCTCGAATCTGATATGGCAAGCTGTAAGCCAGCTCGAACGTAGTCAAGCTATCAATATTGCGCGTCGGGAAACTTGGATCATTTGAATATGTCGACAGAGTCTCCAATGCACCTTTAAAACGCCCGTTATAAAAATCGGCAAGTTCGAGTTTCAAAAACGAACGAAAGGCGATCGGTGGATAGTACAGAACGACTTTTTTTACTTCACTGGGTCTTTGAAGCGATAGCCACCCAGATAGCCCGGCGCCAGCAGATTGCCCAACCAAAATGGGCTTCTCATCCGCTTTGGCACCTAATAGCTCGCCGTGTGCCTTCATAAAGTTAAATGCATCGTTGATATCCGCACTGATATCAACACCCTTGCTCTCTTGGCAAGCCTTAGGGCCATCTGAATTACCGATCAAACGGTAAAATGGTGCAAATACGATAAATCCGCGCTCCGTATAATGCGAAACAACCGCTTCAGCACCTGCAAATGCCAAGCCCCTCAAGCGCCAACCACCACCATGAATTAACATCAAGGGCTTGAGGTTTTCTTGATTGATGTCGCGTTTGTATACACGCATCTCCAATGCGCAGTCATCTGCCTGCTTGTATTCGATACGTTTCATATACGGCATATTATTGCCTTTAGGGCTAACGCCGTAGATATCGATACTAGCGCCCCAGGCGGGCTCCCATTTACGGTTTTTTGCGTTCAAACCGTCATATCGTGTACTGCCATTACCCACCCAAGAATCCGCATTACCGAGGTCGTTTTCGACGTTTTTACCGAGTAGATCGTCAAAGCAATAACTTGAGAAGCTGGTTTTCATAAACGGCGCACCATTAACCGGCGCTGTCGGCATATCGAGTAGCAGCTTAGAATCAATCAACGGGCAGCCGATAATGGCTTCTTTGTCTGAACCACAACCTGCTAAAACAACTGAAAGACATCCGACAACGGCTAATAGTATTCGCCTGATCATAGGTAACCCCTGGTTGATATTCCGTGTATACATCAGTTTAGTCGGCGTATTGCGGGGGTAAAGGAACACATCTGCGACAGCGCGGTAAAAGGCCTTTGCTACATCTTATCGGGATGCTCATCACTATCAGATAACTTAATCGAATTACCATCAGTCAGACTATTGTCTGGGTCTCTTAAATCAGTATCTGGTTTTCCATCAAACGCGGCGATTTGCTGAACAAGGTGATCGACGGAAGTTTGCATGTGAGCGTCGGGCTGGTCACTGTTACCTGAGACGCTCAGAAAATCTGATAAGCGATAAGACGGTGGGCGATTCGCGGCGCCGGTACGGCCAATATCCGCAAAACGTACTGCACCGAATCCTTTAACATGCAATTGATTGCCCGTATTTTCTGCGGCGGCTGCATTACGGATGGTTAGCGTTCGTTCATCTAACACATCATTCAGCACGATATCTGTCCCGACACGCAGAACGCCGACATAGCGAGGATCGACCACTGCATCGATGAAAATGTCTTGATTGCGCGGTGCTGATTGCCCGCCATTGTCTACCTGCGATTGATCTATCGTGATGTGCTGATAAGTGTCAAAAACGGATTCTGAAATGTGAATATTATGATTGGATCGGGCACCTTCCAGACGAAGACGCGATAAGCCTTGAATCAAAGGAATATCCGTATCCTTCGATTCACTGCCGTAAATTAACGTCAACACACCTGCACCCTTCTCAGACTTATTACTCGCAATTGGCGATTCCGACGCGTCTAATCGAATAGATTCGAAGGTTCCGCGTTTATCAGCAAAAGTCATATTGTCTTTATTGACGAGTTGAACCAGCTCCACGTCTGCTTCGGGTTCACGGCTAGACACACTCAGATAGATTCCGTGGCGCCCCCTACCAAGTAGCGACACGTTATCGGTTTTAGCCAAATGCAGCGCAGTTGCACTATATCGAGTATGCGCATCGCCCCACCAAGCGACAGATTGGGCTTGATTATCAGGTGTTGTTGTCTCAGTTTCAGTGACAACATCTGCTAGACGGTATCCTTGGTTTACCAGTGAATCCAATCGCCCACTCCACTGCGAATCGATGTTGACCACCGTCGTATCGTGCCGCCCCAGTAGCAACGTCAAACCCTTCGCAGTCGTTGCCAAAATCTGGCCAGCGTCAACCGACACGGTCTGAATGTTATCAAGCTGTAGTTCTGCCTCCGGCACCAATTGTGCATCACTAGCTTCATTGATCATTCTTCCATCTTCGAGCGCATGCGTAACCACGTCAGCACCCGTAACCAGCTGCGAATAAAGGCTGTGGCTGACGGAATCGTACATCCATGCCATCGTGCCGTCTTGGCTCACCAACAATAAACTCAGAGACGGCGCCGGCTCGGGTAAACGCGCGAAAACCATGTTTCCGGTCTTCGGTAGATACCAAACTCGCATCGGTTGAGGCTCTGCCTGATTGCGTTTTTTCAGCGTGATGCCCGCGATCATAATGGCGCCCGTTGCGGCTGACAGCGCCTGCCCCCCTAGTAACGCCTGCATATCGGTATGCCAATCTTTATGATCATCCATCCACGAAGACGAAACTGATACAAGGTGTGCGTGGCCAGACGAGTCTAACTCCCAATCTAAACCTCCGGCTGTGGTTGCGATAAAACGCCCATCGAGCGTCGCGATTTTTTGTACCTGTGCCGGCGGTGTCGTGTTCCCTTCTGCCAAGAGTGACTGGTCATCAGGCTTCACTTCTGACAACGTATCATGGGCTTCAAAGTCTGCCCGTGTGCCAGCATATAATCTGACATTGTCGATCATACTGCTGGATATCCCTTTCAAATCCAATCGAGTTGTTGAATCTGTCGCGGTTAGCTCCACCAAGCGTGTTGTCCATGATGCTTTGACGGGGTCACTGTCAGTCACCGAAAAGCCCGCCTGTTTTTCACCGCCAAACCAGACTTCCATCTCGCCAATGCCGAAAAGCCCTTTTTGATCGAACGCAAGTACGTACTTTTGCCCGGGAATCGTTTTAATATCTTGATAGATATGTTTTCCGCCATCTAAATCAAGCTTGTTGTCGCCGTTGGCACCCGGGCCATAGGTTGTTGTGTCTTGAAAAACGAAACTCTTATCGCCGAAAATCGTGCTGTCGGCATGCCAATCTGCGATCGCACCAATGGTATCAGACACCATAGTTACCGCTTGAAAATCACCATTTGCGACCAAGTTATCGGAAAAGTCTGCGGGCTTGTTATCAACTTCAGTGGATTCGTTCGCTGTAGAAGCCCTAGCACCGAATGTAACGACCTCTGCACGGCCATCGCCGTATTGGCGATAGAGTTGGTGTTTTGTCGGGTCATAAATGATATTGGCCCGCAAGCCGGCAAATTGACTCAGCGTCGCATCAATCGAATCAGAACCTGATGTCTCTGAGTTGCCGGTAAAATGTGCCCCCGCCATCTGACGTTTTACCGTTGTACGAGGTTTGTCCGCTCCGGTATTACGGTCAGGCTCATCGCCAGACCCAGTGCCGGGCGACAGTAATTGCCCCTCTAGCGACGTTGCTGATGCCGTTTGAATCAACTCGGTTTGTGGCGCAACATCGGCATTAACGTGCAAAATGCTACCGTCGTTGCCATTAATAAACGTTGGCGCGGCGTCACTCGATAGAACCTTGATTTGCCCAGCCAACTGCACCGGTGAAGCAAACCTGGCCGCCAATCGACCAAGATCAATGTCATCATATTGCGATAGCTGGTTAGCGAAACTGGAGTCACCTTCGATAGACGTCAACAGCAACGTATCACCATGCGATACAAAGCCATAGCTAACGCCGCTATCACTTCTTTCTGCACCTTGAATGCTGACTAAAACGCCCTGGTCGCCTTGGAGTGCAGCTTTAACGACGGGTTTCGCTGAACTTGCCAGCTGCGGCAGCTCAAACTGTTTCAAAACGGTGTGAGTCGCATTGTCGGTAATCAGCACGGCATGCGAGCTTTCGTCGTAAAATGCAGCAGTACCTGCTGATACCTCATGCATTTGCACATTATCAACAAGACTGTTTTGAATACCTCGGATGCTCAAACGAGAGGTATCGCCAGTTGCTGTTACCTGCACCTGCCGTGGAATCCAATTTTTGGCGGTTTCGTTTTCAGAACCATCGATCGAAAAATTCGCAACGACTTCACCATTCCACAATAGCTCGAATTCACCATGGCCATATATCGACGCCTGATCTAATGAAATACGGTAGAGATGCCCCTTATCGGTCGATATATCCTGAAACACCGTTTGCCCGGCGATGGTATCAAGCTTGTTTTGCCCACGCGTGCCCGGCCCAAACTGGTCACCCAGCACATGTGTTTCGGCATCTGCTGCACCCGCTAATTGCCAATGCGTTGCGTTGCCTTCGCTAAATTGCTCGAAATCACCATTTAGAACCCGATCTGGCGTCTCTTTAGGTACGTTGATATCTCGAATTTCGGCATCCGAAAAGCCTGCGGCATACAACACTTTATCATCGCCGCCTTGATAATACGCATGTGTGTAAACAGTGCCGTCAGCAGTATGCAAGTGACGAATAGCCGTAAGCGCATTCAAGCGCCCTTCAGACTCCAGCTTTCGCAGGTGCGTTAACAAATCCTTTCGAGCCACAACCGGCGCGTCTTTTTTTCCGTCGCTGCTGCCGCCACTGTCATCGTCACCAGCGATTTCGGCTTCTCCGTTAACCAAACTCACTATCGCTTTCTGGTGACTAAAATCGACCGTCGAAATATCCCCTCCGGGTTCGTGAATCAGCACAGCCGATATGTTCTTATCCGTCACGCCAACAACAGCACTGCCGATTTGAATCTGGGCCCCCTTCACCTTGATAGAGTGGTCATCCAGATTGGTGCCATCGAGTACCCAAGTGCTCGGATTTGATCCCGATGAATGCGTATAAATTTCAGCGTGATCGGTTAATGCAATTGAATAATCCCCTCCGTCACCATAAAGGTCATGATAGATTTTACCGACAAATTCCTTAGGTATCTCAGGCACTACTAAGGTGCGGTCGGCGTCATCGAGATCAACTTCAACACCGGTACGTCGATAATCAAAGTTGATCCTATCGATGGTGTAATCACTTGGGAAAATATAAAAATCGTAATCGAAGTTGTCTCCATTCATCCGGCGTAAGATATCGGCGCCATCGAAGTGCATACTGGTTGCGAAAGGCAGCGTGTTGTATGAGAAATCAATCGTGTCGGTGTCGGGTGAAATCGGCAAGACCAACACAGAGGCATTGCGCTTGGTTGAATCAAGCTCTGCAGTGCTGCTATAGCCGATGCGACTGCGTACACTAATCGCTTTAGAGGCATCGTGAATGACTTGCGGCATATCACCCGCCCAAAAAAAGTACTGTTTTTTACCACTACCCGAGCTGCCATGATGTGTGCTGTAAATTTTGTGCTCGCCGAACGACACTACTCCACTGCGTAAGTCTACTTTGCGAACAATCCCTGCCCCCACCGCGACCAATGCGTTCTTTTTCTTGTCGTAGGTGAAACCGCCATTTTTATAGGTTTTGTCAATTTCATTGAAATAACGACCAACCGCTTCAGCATCTGAATCAACTTGTGAATAAGTATCAACAAGTGCCAATATGCCAATACCTATCCCCGCGGCGATCACACCAACACCTCCGGTACCCGCGCCCAATGCGGCGGCGGTTGATGCAATTGAACTGGCCGTTGCTGCGGTTGCTGCAGTTACCGTTTCGGAGGTAGCAATTGCGGCCGCAACCGAACCGGTAATCCCCAAACCGAGTGTACCAGCCCCCAACAGAGCACCACCTGAATCAAACGCCAACTGCAGACCAGTCGACAGTTTTTCTTGTGAGGTCGTCGCGTGAACCAATTCATAGATATCAAACCCGACGCTGGCAGAGCTCAACAGAACATCTATCCCACCCGTTGCAACCATGCTTGAGAAAGCCAACGTTTTCACCGCAGCTTTAGCGGTATCTTCAGTGGTCGTTACCATCAATTTGGCGAGTTTAATAATATGAAAGGCATCTATCGCGACCCCGAAGCCCGCGCGCGCCATGCTCACATATTGATGCGCGGTTAACACACTGGTCATGTTTTTATCAAAAGCATCTTCTTTCTTCTTCGAGGTTTCGAAATAACCGAGCAGCCCCATCATCGCAAAGGCGGTGTTCAAGCTGCTGATTCCGTCGGCTTCAATCTGTCGCTCACCGAGGGTTTCAACATGGCCATTGGGCATTACACCCGGAGGCAGTGAATGGGGTAATTCTTCTTCGATAAAGGTTTTTACCTCATCAAATATATGTTCCGTGGTTGAAACACTCTGCACATCCCCTGAAGAATTCACCATATCAATCTGATAGTGAGGAACGTCAGATACACCGCCATCAACAGAAGCCACGCCTTCTAACGTTTTTAACGTACCTAAAACAGGCACATAATCACTGGCCAGTTGGTTTTCCATTTGCAGTCGTTGAGTATCTTGCCGAAGGCGAACCGATAAATTACGCCCCTGGGCCTGCAAGGCATTCGCTGTCGCTTGCGCTTCAACCGGTGCAAACAGTTGTTTGATGTGTGCATTCAATGCTGGCGACAAAACAGGCGCGCTCTCAACCTCGGGCAACGTCGGTAAATCATTAATCGCCTGCTGCCCGCTGGATAAACCCACGCCATTATCTGCAACCAACTGTTTGCCCTGGTCAACCATCGAGGTCCACAATGGATTATCTTCTTGAAGCCCCTTTACAAGATCCTCCTGTTTCAATAACCCATCGCGCAGCAGTTGCGATTGTTGATCAAATACAACGCGGGTTTTTTCGTATTGCTCAATCGTTGCGAGCAACGCAGGCGGGGCGCCTTCAGGGTTATCACTCACCAGTGTTTTCAAACGATTGATGGTTTGTTCAACCTGCTCGGGCTCAGTACTGAAATCCGGAACCGGTTGGCCGGATAGCCGAAAGATCTGATCACTGCTTTGTTGGCTGATATCCGCTAACGATCGAAGTTGTTTCCGCAGTGCATTGTTGCTACTCGAAACTTGCGAAAGCAACTTATCGCGAGCTGCATTATTGAAACCGTCTCCAAGACCAAAAACATATTGGCTGTGCTGGGAATCGTCGCCGATCGTAAAAACCGCATTGTCCGCCGATTGATTTCGGCAAAAATGAAGCAGAATGTGTTTATACCCAAAGCGAATTAGCGTTGGTAGCAGCTCACTCAACGAGAGACATTCGACATCTGAAGAAAGAACCAATACATCCCGATGCCGCGTCATAGTCGCCAATTGCTGCACCAGCCCCTGCTCAATCGGCACAAGATAGCATTCTTGAAAACGGTTGAGATTAAACGGCATTGAAAGCTTATTATCGCGAGCAACTGCAGACTCTAAGCTACTGCTGAGTCGGTAACCCGACGGGCAACTGAATGAGAGTTTCGTATTGATACCGGAATCAATACCAGCCATTGATGCTTGATGATCAGCTTGCCAACCATGACAAACTAAAACAGCGAGCCGCTTTGAGCCCGGAGCAATAACGTTGGATGTATACCGTTCAATGAAAGACATAACGTCCCTTAGTCAATAACTACTCCGACAACGCACCGCTCCCAGCACTCCCACCACTTTCATTACTAGAATTAAGGGTTATGCGAGTGCGGACCATCATCTGAAAGCCCGATAACACCATCATCCCCAAATCGTTTATTCTCTTTATCCAACTCAACATCCGCCTTAGCATCAAAGGCTGCCATCTCTTGAACCAGCTTATCGACAGAGCCAGGGTCAACCGATGTACTGTCGCTTTTGTTCTCTGTTGTTCGTTTATCTCCCGCAAAATCGACAGCATCGGCAAATATCTGGTTAAGACCCAGTGATGGCGTCGCATTGCTGCTTTTGCTTGTTTGTTTATCCGCATTGATGCTCAAATCGTCAAGCCGCGACGCCAGCGCATGGATATTGATAGGCGCATGACCGCGCGTGTATAGCTGTGCGCTAGAGCTCTGGTAATCATCTACATCGCGAATTTTAAGCGTCTGCCCCTCGATGGTATCGGTTAAAACTAAGTCGCCCCCAACCTTGGCAACACGAACTTGTTCGGGGTCAAGTAAGGTATCCAAATGAATACCTCCAGATTCTGCATCGCTGCTACCAAATGCCAGATCATTGATCGTGAAATGCTGATAATGCTCATAAGCATCTTGGGAGATATGCACTGAGTTACCGACACCGAGATCATCAATTTCAACATTTTTGATGTTATTCAGCGTGGGGAGATTCCAATCTGCAGTATCTGCCGTCGGTTGCAGCACCAGCGTTTTGTTACCATCATCACCGTCAACAGACACGTAGTGGAAGCTTCCTTCTACCGACGACGTGGTTTTTCCATCGACGATTTGTAAACGATTCAAGGTTTGTAGCCCATTATCAGCCGGCGTGACCACATACAGCCCTTCATTACTCCCTTTTACACCCATACCTAATGCGATAGGTTGTTGCCCATCGCTCAGTTTCAATACGGAGGCATCGTAATGCGTTGCTCCGTTGTTAACTAACCAGCCAATAGGTTTGGGTTTGTCGCCTGAGTGATCAAATTCGGTTACGATGCCCGCGAAAGCTAGGCTTGAATCTTTATCAGATAACGCTGAACCGTCACTTTGATAGTCTGAAGAAACCCCGACGACGGTCTGTGTATCATTGTCGAGCCGGATACTTTTGCCGTCTTCTGTAGTAACCAGTAAGTTATCTCCATCAATGCTGACTGCGCTCACATTACCCGCAAACAGCGGAGACGCCTCCGGCACGATTCGCGCGTTACCGGTTTCATCGAGCTGTGCCCCATTAACTAACGCATCATCGACAGCTACTGAGGTTGTAGTGCGCTGGGTATACAAGGTTTTTTCTTTAGCGTCATAGAGATATGCGGTTTGCCCATCGGTTGATACTTTAACCAAACTCAGGGCTGGGTCTGCATCAGGGATATTCGCAAAAACAACATTACCGGTTCCAGCCAAGTACCAGGCCAGCATCGCTTTGGGTGTCGTTTTATGGTCTTCTTTCAGCGTCAAACCACCCACTAAAATGGCTTGAAGCGCTTTTCCGGATTCCGGGTGTGACAGCAAGTGACTCAATTGAGCATGCCAGTCGGGGTGTTTCTTAACCCAATCTGGGCTGATAGAAACCAAATTCGCGTTGCCTTGCTTATCGATTTCCCAATTGAAGCCCTGTTTAGTGCGCGCAATGTAACGGCCATGTAGGTTTTGCACATCCGCTAGGCTTTGATCAATTGTTAAGTCAGCGGCGTCGGGTTTTGCCGCTGCATCCGCCTTCTTCTGCTCCGCATCAGCCAAACTACTCAAGAGTTTTCCGTGAGCATCCGCATCACCAGACTCAAATTGTTTGTAATCGGCTAACGAACCTTGATACAGACGCACGTTGTCGACCAAACCACTCGTTAACCCTTTCAAATCGAGTCGTGTCGTGTCTCCGGTAGCCTTAAATTCCACCACTCTGTGCTGCCATTTTGCTGATGTAGGGTCATAATCGTCGCTTGCACTAAACGTCGCGAGTTTGGCGTTACCGGCCCAGATCTCCATGGTGCCTTCACCAAATAACCCTTTCTGATCAAGCGCCACCACATAGGTTTGGCCCGGTTGTGTTTTGATATCCTGATAGATGTGCTTGCCACCATCAAGATCTAACTTGTTGTCACCGGCAGTACCATGGCCATAGCTAGATGGATCATCAAAGACATAACTCTGATTACCAAAGAGCGTACTGTTTGCATGCCACCCATCAAGCGTGCCGGTAGTTCCTGAGGTTTTTTTGAAGGCTTCAAAATCACCGTTGGTGATCAGGTTTCGCTCAAAATCGATAACGCCGCCAGATTGCGCAGGGATGCCAGCAGGTAGCGATGCATCTTCATTGCCAAACGAAAACTTCACGCGCTCTGCTTTGCCGTCTCCAAGTTGTCGATACAGAATCTTATTGGCGCTATCAAAGAAGATATTTGCCGAGATACCGAGCAAACCGGCCAGTCCGCTATCCGCAAGTTCGGCGTCATCTGACGGGTTAAAGGCATCTGCACTCAGTGCCTTATCATCCACATTGATCTTCAGGTTTGCGTTACCCTTGGTATCCACAAACACCGCATCAACAGCGTAAAATCCGTCTTTGCCCGCATGAAAGCGTGCGAGCTGCGGTTCAGCCGTAGCACTCGCATCGATACCCGAGACGCGCTGCTGCCCAATGTCTAATTGCAACGCCCCACTGTGCTCAAATGACACTTTGTGGTCGCCTTTGGCTAAATAAATCTGACCATGAATTCGATGTACAGCGTGCTCATGATCATGACCGCCCTGATCCGAAGCACTCGCATTGTCTCCGAAGAATTCACTCAACTTACCGCTACCTTTGGTGCTGAAGTCGACTTGGCCGACACGATAATCAATCGCAGCATCCGACGAGTTTAAGGCTTGCAGAGCTTGTTCAGGGTTATCTGTACCCTGATTACCGAGGAACAATACACTCCCCTCAAGGAAAGACCGCCCATTCTCGATATCGGAAGACAAACCTGTTTGTTGATTGGCCTGCAGACCATTGACCGAACGATAATCAGAGAGTTTACCGGCATAAACGCCAAGGTTTGAGATTTCACTGCTGTTTATACCTTTTAACACCAGCGATGTCGTCGCAGCATCAGCAGTGACAGCATAGGTTCTTACCAACCCGTGCTGGCCAGAAGACACATAACCGGTATCAACCTTCTTGCCATTCCACCAAAGCTCGGTCTGACCGGATTCGCCGACTGACGATTGATCAAAACGGATGACATACGTTTTACCAGCCTGAGTACTGATCTGATTGGTGATGTCATGATGTGTCGATAACGTTGTAGACGTGTTATCGAGTTGATTGATGAGGTTGGTACCGTATTTGACGTCAGGGTCAGAAAAGTTGTTTGCTGATACTACCTTACCATCAATATCGATTTTCAGATTTGCTGGGCCGCCTCCTTGGAAGTACAAGGCTTTCAGACTAACAACCCCATCATCTGACGCATGATAAGTGACTTTTTGGGTTTTATGGCTATCCCACTTATCGGCATCAACCAGCGTTTGCCCTGCAACACTCAAACGCAAGCCATCGTCATGCGTAATCGTAAAGGTATGATCGCCTTTACTGAGATATATCCGTCCATCAATTTGGTGGATCACATTCGTATCGGTATGGCCACCGGCTGATGCGCCTTGAGCAAGATGCGCATGTTGCTGGAAAAAACCTGACAGTTTCTTGCCGCCTGAATCGCTGAAATCCAATGAGTCGATAAGATAGTTTGTGCCTGTTTTTTGATGCTCGCCAATGTACTTATCAGCATCAGCCAAGTTGTCTGGCGTATGATCGGCGAAGTAAACACGCCCGGTTATCGACGTGTCATGCAAGGCAATCACCTTACCGGCTTTATCCGAGGTCAGGCTCGACTGCAGCACCAATACACCTGCTGTCGGGTTATCGGTATTGATATTCAGCACATCGCCAGTATTGCCGTTAATAATAACCGGTGTTTGGCTACCTACCGTAACGCGCAGTTGCCCAGCAACAGTAACCGGCGAACTGAATGTATCCGCTAACGATTGCAGGTTAAATGACGCTGAATTTTTTAGTTTATCGTAGAGCTGAGAATCACCAGTGATTGAATCTAACACCAGACGGCCACCCACCGAGTGGAAACCATAGGTCACGGGCTCCGCCACACTATCATTCGCCTTCACGAAGACTTGCAGTACGCCGTTTTTATCGGTCGCGCCCAACACCGACGAATCACCATCGAAACCGGGCAATAATACCGACTGCAGCGTGTTATGTGTGGCATTGTCGATCTGCAACAATTGCTGGGTTGTATCATCGAAAAATACCGAGGTACCAACACTGGCCTCATGCACCTGAACGTTGTCAACCAGGCTATTCTTAACACCTCGAATGCTGAGCTTAGAGCTATCGCCTGTCGCCAGCACAGTAACCTTACGTTGCTGCCAGTTTTGCCCGGTTTCGACCTCAGAGCCATCAATCTTAAAATCGGCAACGGATTTGCCGTTCCAGAGCACTTGAAACTCACCGGCACCGTAGATTGATGCTTGATCGAGCGTAATGGTATAACGATGGCCAGTATCGGTTTTGAGCGTCTGTGAAACGACTTGCCCAGCCACGGTATCAATTTTGTTATCGCCGTCGCTACCCGGGCCAAAAGATCGATCTAACACGTGTAATTTATCGCCAGCGTCTAACGTCCACCCTTTTGCACTGCCATCTTTAACTTGTTCAAAGTTGCCATTGCTAATCAGATTAGGAACCGACTCGGGAATACCAAAATTGAGCAGGGTTGCATGAGGTACGTCATTCGAATAGAGAATCTCAGCGTGATCTCGTTCATAGAAGACGGTGTTATACACTTTGCCATCAGCCGCATGGTAATGACTAATACGGGTATATTCACCGAGGCGACCTGCTTTATTTAGTGCCTGTATATGCTGTATCAGGTCAGGACGTGCAGTACCGGTGTTAGCTTTATCGTCGTCAACGGTTTCGCCGTTGATGTATACAAGCGTGGCTTTTTGTTTATCAAAGTCCGGCGTTGAAACATCGCCATTTGATTCATTGATCAACACGGTTGAATGTGATCGATCACCGACGCCCACTTTTGCGCTACCAAAGTGGATGCTGTTGTGGTCAACATGAAGGTTCTGCGAATCAAGGTTCGAAGCGTCGAGTATCCAAGTACTAGCATCTGCACCCGCGGTATTGTGGGTATACAACTCTGCATGATCATTCAGCGATAGCACGTACTGCCCGCCGTCACCGTAGAGGTTATGGTAGATTTTACCGACAAATTCGTCAGGAATATCCGGAATCGCGACAACGCGATTTTGTTTATCAAGATCAACTTCTACCCCGGTGCGTTTGTAATCGAATTTCACATCATCGATTACCCACTCAAATCCGTTGTAGTAACTAAAATCAAAGTTCGAGCCACTCAAACGCCTAGCAACATCTGCACCTGTCCAGTGTTTCGTCGTTGCACCCGGTAAGTTATTAAAGCTGAAGTCGATGGTGGTTGTATCTGGAACAATCGGCACAACCACCGCATCAGCCCCGCGCTTGTCACTATCAAGCTCCGCCGTTTCGCCGTAGCCTATGCCTGAACGAATACTAATCGCTTTGCTTTCGTCATACACAACATCACGGGTTTGCAGCAAACCGTCTCTGCGGGTACTGTAAATGCGGTGTGAGCCGAATGTTACCTTGCCAGTCGTGAAGTCGACCTTACGCACAACGCCGCTGCCCGACGTAATCAGCGTGTTTTTATCCTTATCGAAGGTGAAACCGCCGTTTCGATAAGTATCATCAAAGCCTTTAAACATCTTGGCGACATTTTCTGCCCCTGAATTAATCTGTGAGTAGGTGCCAACGAGCGCGGTTATACCGATACCCAAGCCTGCGAATATCACACCGGCACCACCGATAATACCGCCCACCGCTGCTGCACCGGCTGCAATTGAACCGGCAGTGGCTGCCGCCGCTGCTGATACTGCTTCAGACGATGCAACCGCCCCAGCGATGGTTCCGGTAATGCCCACACCAATCGACGTGGCACCAAGCACGGCTGAACTAGAATCGAAAAATAACTGAGTACCGATCGATGCGCGTTCGGCGTCAGTGGTTGCTTGGGTGAGTTCATAGATATCAAATCCGGCAGATGCCGAACTCAAAAGCAAGTCTACACCGCCACCAAGCACGGTACCGGCGATTGATAAACCAACACTCGAGGATTTGGCGGTCGCCTCAGTCACCTCGACAGACGACTGGACAGCTTGTTTAATCAGTTTCACTACCTGATAGCTTTCCATCGCCAAACCGCTGCCGACCCGCGCAAGATTGATGTACTGTTGATACATCAAGACTTTAGAAAGCGTTGAACTGCCCCCTTCACCCAGCGCTGCAGCACGATCCCGGCTTTCAAGAAACCCATTGAGCGCCAAAATCGCAAAGGCAGAGTTGAGCGTATTGATCCCTTCGGCTTCTAGGGGATCAGATTCCTGAGTATTACCGATTTTAGAGCCTGTTTTAGAAGCATCAACCAAGGTATCAACATTCTCTTTAACGAAATCTCGCACCTCCGCAAAGGTGTCATCATTGGTGACAGCTGTTCGAGTTTCACCTTCTTCGTTGATGACCTTCAATACATACAGGGATTTCATGGGCCCAGATTTGGCATCAACAATTTCTCCATTTTTTGACAGTTGGGTAATAGACGCCGGGATTGGCACAAAACCGTCCGGCAAATTGTTTTCTTCTTGCAGCCTAAGTGTGCTTTCTTGCAAGCGACTACCAAGATCTTCTGCCTTTGCAGCAATGGCCGCATGTTTGGGAGATTCAAGCCCCGCAATCTGGCCAACTAGGTCATGCAAGCGCGCAATTTTAGCCGGGTCGATTTTGACAGGCTCGGATACAGGCTTAAACGACTGATCATTCGGTACCAGCGACGCTGGGGATTCACTCGCTGGCGACTCGGCGACGCGGCTAGCTGCAGAAACATCATCAGGCGACGATGTGCCAATGGTTTCAAGCTCGCGAAAATCCTGTTGTTCAGAGATTTGTCGGTCAAATTTGGGGCGATGATAAGCACGATTCACTTCGGTGAGTTCGCCCAGTGAAGTTCGCAAACCGTTACCTTCAGACACAAGATCGGCAAACGTACTATCGGTTGTAACGACGGCGCGGTCGTCACTCGCTGGGCCCCGCAGTGTTACCTGATATCGGGTTACACCGCCGCGTTTTCCATTCGCTGGTGGCAATTCCACCACCGACCCGGGTACATAAGAGACTTCCTGGTACGGCTTTAAGCGCATTTCAACATCCAGCCGATTTTCAGTTACCAGCTGACGGGTAGCGGTTTTAATTTTTGTATTTTCAATCGCGTTGAAGGCTTCAGTAACACGGTCTGTACTCACTAAATGACCAATTTCGCCACCATAAGACGTCGTACGTTCAATAATCTCAGCTCGCTGGTCACGTGTCAGCGTTGGGCTAATGATCACGTCCGTTTTACTCACGCTCCGGCCGGTGTAGTTTTCGGCTTCGGTTTTCAGTGTTTCGAACAGCTCTGACGTGATTTGGTCCGGGTCAATGCCAGTGAGATCCAGCATCAGCAAGGTTGTGCCGTTATCTAGTGAAAGGTAGCTGGTTTCAATATGCTGCAGCGCACTAATCGACTCTTGCGATATTTGTCGTGAAAGCGCCGGTGGCCGACCTGAGTTATCGCCAGGAACATCGCCGCCATCGCCGATACCCGGCCCATCGATCGAGTCTGTGCCGCCGGCGTCAACAGAGCTTCCGGCATCAACCGAACTTGCAGGTTCATCAAGGATCCGCTTCTCAGTTGTAATATTGAGCGTGCCCTGCTGATTGAGTTCGTCGATGGCCGTCTGCAATTGCGCTGGAAGATCAGAGGTGTTTATCTGGATATTGAGCTTATCTAACGACCCAGAACTGCCGTCATAGAGTTGAGCGGTTTGCTGAATGCTCTCTAACAATGCTTTAGGATCAGCGGCCTTAACTAGGTCACTGGCAGATACAACAATCGTAGAATCTCCACCATAAGCGTTATAACGAATTCTGAACCCGGCCGAATCTTCGCCCGCCTCTGCGACGCCCAAGCGGAATACAACCGGATCAACCGACGAACCATCTTCTGGAACAAACACATCACGCCCCGTCACCGGCTTAGTTGCAGGTGTCAGCGCTTCAGTTTGATTTACCAAACCTTCCAACGTTGATGTCGCTTCTTCAACTACAGGGTCTACCGTTTCACTTGAACCTGCTGCTGTTTGAAGCGCTGATTTGAATATATCTAGCTCACCTTCATTCAGCAGCAAACCGCTCGGATCGTCATAGGTATCAGTGAGTATGGCATTTGCGTACTGAGCAAATTTGGCAGTATTCTCAGCCCATTCAGCACGGAAGCTCTTGAGCGCTTCAGGCTTGTCGGCAAAGCGGGCACTCAATGTATCGTCATCCACGAGCAGTGCTTTTGCTTCGTTAAACGTATGCCGTAACGCAGCCGGCAACGATTCACCACTTGCCGCTTTTGCACTAACGCTGAGATGAAAGACGTTAGAAATATCATCCGCCGTCGGTACCTCATTAGTATTCGCAAAGGCTCGCTTTAGCTCAGCAGAAACGCTGTAGTTTTGTTTGCCACCCGATGACTTGATTAAATTGCCAAAGACTTCTGCCGTCGTTTGCCCACCGTATTCGTTATCGGGAAAGAATCCTGCAAGATCAAATACACCATCGCCTTCAATCAAACTTCGGATTTTTTCACCCGTGCGCTGAATGGTTTTACGATTATCACTCAGCAGCTTTTTACCATCGTCAACAAACGTGTTACCTGCGGCACCTCGATTTTCACTATCGTCAACAATCGATTGCTGGCGGCGGAATCCATCATGCAGCGTCTTGGCTTCTTCGTTATAGATATCATTGGTTTTTTCATAGAGCGTAATGGCATCATCAATGATGGTGCCGTCATAGTCCGGATTGCCCTGTGTCTCCTGCTTGATCTCGCTAACAACCCGATCGATATACGCCCGATCAACCACAGCACGGTCTGGCAGTTCTTCGCCAGTAATAGAAAAAATAGCTTCCTGAGCCTTGTCACGCAGCGCGGCAACATGGCCGAGCTGCTCTCTCACCGTTTCATTACTGACCGCCAAGGCGTCTTGCGTGAACAATTCGAGCAGTTGTTGCTCACCACTGCTTTGTTCTCTTACAAGCGAGGCTAACACCTTCACCGGAACATCGACGCCAGAAGCCTTAACTGCCTCGTCGAAGCTTGCTCGATTGTCAGGGTTTTGATTAACGTACTGATTGATATCGCGTACAAAACCCACCATTGCTGCTTTAGTGTCATCGCTCGACAATTGTTTTGACGTCAGCTGATCAAACTGCTGCAACTTTCGTACAACGAGATAGTCGGCTTCGCCCGCCGGTAGGATTGACTTGTAGTATTCAACGGGTACCTTGAGCACTGCGATATCCGAAGGCACTGCCTCAGAGGAAGTCAACCAGTTCTCCGCTTCGGGAAATTCCTTGGAAATACGAAACGAACGCGTTGTTCCGTTCTGATCTTTGCCAACTAACAACTGGCTTCCACCATCGAGGGTGAATCGCGTCACCGCTTCATCATGACTGAAACCGGGATAACTAACAGGATCTACACCGTCGCCCGACAGGGTTTTATCAACAAATTGCAAAGCGCCGGTTTTATCGACAATGGCAGATGTAGCAACAGCAGGGCTATGCTCAAGAATAGGTGCGAGCGGAGTTGCATAACGATTATCAAACTCCAGCGGATGCCCATTGATCTGACTCAACCTATCGAGTTGATTGAAGACTCCGCCTTCCGCACGAATTGCATTTTCCTTCACGGGCGATGCAGTATTTTCCAGATAATCGGCTAAGGCCGATACTAAAGGCGTAATATCGCCGCCGGTATCTGCCAGTGATTCGATCGTTTGCTCCGTCGCCTGCACCAGCTGCTTGGCGAATGCCTGTTCGGCGGGCACACTCTCAGGCTCTGCCGATGCACCAGTAATCAACGCCAAAAATTCGCCTTTTGTACCGGCTGATGTATCAAGCACTTGATCACCCTTGCCAAGGGCTGCGGCAAAGGTTTTATAGAGATCAACCGACTCTTTGGTAGCAGGCACATCGAGTGCGCCCTGCGGCCGACGCAGATCGGATATATCCTGAGGAACGTAGCTGATCGCTGCTTCTGGATCGTTGTCGGCGAAATAGGTTTTCAGTTTTTCACCAAACTTTTTGTCTTTAAGCTGCGAAGAGAAAAGAGACCCGGCTTTGTCACGTACCTTACTGATAATAGGGCGAACTTGATCTTGATTGCCCGTCGTATGGAAGGCATCGGCGTATTCTTGAATAACAGCAACCGTTACATCGCGTGTCGCTTCGAGAGCAACATCCGCATCTAAACCATTAGCGTAGGTTGTCGCTTCTCCGTAAGCCGCAATCGCAATGGCCGATGCCACTTTATCGGTATCTTTCAGCGACACCATTTCGCTGTTCAAGGCATCGACAATCGATTGTCGGCCTTCAGGCGTTAAACGCGAGCTGATGCCATCATCTGACAAAGCTTGTTGGTAGGTTCGAACCTTTTGCAAATGCTCTTGGTTTTCATTCAGGTAACGATAGGCATCAGCGAGCGTCTTAAACGAACCGCGTTTAGCAATTTTCACCTGTGCTTGTGGGCTTTCTATCGCTTCTTCTGAAATTCGTAAAATACTACCCGCGTTATTGCCTCGAGCATCGGGTGATGCATCGTTGGCAACCACAATAGCCGGATTCAGGCCGTGCAATTGCCGGTAGGTATTCTCGTTAATCCAGCCAACGGCAGTGTTCTCGGCTGAGCCGCTGAAGCGACGATTAGCAAACTCACCCACACCCCGAGTCTGGCGTTCGCTAACGCCGTCTCCCCAGGTAATGCTTTGATCTTCGCTGATGCGAAGTCGATGAGTGGCAGTCGGGTCAGATTCATTGTTGCTGAATGTGGCTTCGGTTATCGCATGGGACAAACCACGATATAAATCGGCTACCTGTGCGGTTTTATCGCCCGCAGTGTATGAATGCAATCGTATCTGACTACTGTTTTGGCCATCACCATGCTCGAGCAACGTGATATCAGATTCACCGTCGGTAACGCCGACAACAATACCTTCGCCGTTAGCGCCATAGTCGTCAGCTAAATGATTGCCATGCTGCCGACTCAGCTCTGAGGCAGTGTATAACTGCCGGGCAAAGGTGCTTCTTTCTGCCTCTGAACCTTGCAGACCACGATAAATTGCGTTTAATCCGTTCCAGCCTTCATCTAGATCAACCGTGGTGGCCCCACTTTCAGCCGGCTTATCAAAACCAACATAAACACCGGGAATATTGGTCTCTCGAATGAAGTCGTAGGCATGACCTTCAGACACTGCGTGCTCATAAGGGATCGGTTTACCAACGAACTCAGGCGCAAAATTGTCGCTTTGCAAGCGCTGTATTTCTAACTGCGGTGTTAAATCCTCTGCCCACGGCGTTACACCGCCATTCGCCGGGCGTTCTCCAGTGGCATCCAGATGAATTGCCACGCTGTCGAGTTTATTAAGTTGCGCAAACGCTTCACGAGCGGAGGCAACCACATCCTTGCTATTCAACGCGTCGACACCGGTTTTTCTCAACGCATTAATATCGTCGGCGGAGATACCAAACTGTTTTTCGGCTTGGGCTTTTTGTGTATCAGTGAGGGAGTTCCAGTACTCAACGCCGTCTGCGGCTGCAAGTGATATTGCCAATTGGTCGGCAATGCCGCCCTGACCAGGCACAATGCTTGGTGCTGATTCACTATCGATAGGCAAATCAATTTTATGGCCGACGATACCTTCAACGGCCTCGCGGAACTGGCTCAAACGTGTCGGTAAGTCTTTCGCGTAGTACCCTGTTTGTCGGCCGATCGCCAATTCCTGTCCAAAGCCCTGAACAGCGCCATCAACGATGTTATCAAGCTCAGCAACCTTATCAAGCCAGGCAGCATCGACCGTTTGCAGGTCTGGATTTCGAAACGCAGAAACTGCTGTAGAGAGTTCATTGAGATAGCGACCATGAAAATCGTTAAAGCGTTGTGCTTCCGGTTTAACAACATAGTTGTCTTCAGTGGTAGGTAATAACGCATCTTCGGCAAACGGATTAAAGCTGCCTGATGGATGCTGTGGACGCAACGCTGATGCCCTAGGTGCAGTCTGATCGCCGATAAACTGCTGAAGCTGCAAACGTTCCCCAACGCTAAGAGATTTGTCACCTGCCAGATTGTTCCTGAGCCTATCCCATGTCGCCGTCTGGAAGCCGGAAAAGTCTGCACCGTAGGTTTTCGCCGCGGGGATTGCGTCGATCACCGCCTGCGACCACCGACTGGCGAAGGCGTTATATTCTGCCTGGCTACCAAACACACTGCGCAGTGAATCGATACCAACGACTGATGCCTCAACCTCCGGCGCAATAGCTGCTACGGCTGCTTCGCGGCTCTGCCCGTCGTAGATTCTACTCGACGTCGATAAGTCGATGAGGTGAGCGAGTGATCTGGGGTTTGCTTTGGCGGCTGCCTCAGGCCCCACGGTTGCGATATAATCGAGCAATTGAGCGCGTATGGAGAATCGCGAGCTACCGCCGTTTTCTTCGACGAATGACTTCAGTGAGGCATCGTCGAGGTACTTATCAAACAGATCAAAGGTTTTCGAACGAGGATACGTGCTGAGTACCTCTCGACCCGAACTAATCGCCTTGCCAGCAGCGCTATCGGCCTCTCTGAGCGTTGCGATATCAACGTCGGCATTGGCACTCCCCGGCTCTCTGAATTGCTGTAAACCGTTTTCGATTTGTGCCAGTTTTTGCGTATTAGACCTAGCATTTGCCAATACTGGATCATCACCGCTGACGCTTGCTGCAAGATCGCCGAGTGCATTTTGTTGACGTTCAGTTTCAGCGATATTGTTATTGAGTAGCTTAAGTGCACTCTTAAATTCTGCATCCTGCTGAGGCTTCAGATCGGCCGCAACTAGGTCAAAATCGTTAGCTGCCTGTAAAAGTTCACTATTGGATAGGTCGGACGGCGCAAACCGCACATCAATACCCGCTAACACATCACGTATGCGATTTCGGTTTGCTTGAAGAGAGTCAATATTGGCCGCGATCGATTTTGCACGCAGTTTAATCGACAAGTCGGGGAACAGCTCACCCACTCTCGTGGCTTGATCAGGGCTGTAAACTGCGACATCTTGAAGGAAACGTTCAGGTCGAGCGTCAAATGCACGATCTAGCTCTCGATAAAAAACGGCCGCTTTTTCAGGAGAATCTTTTAAGGCACTACCAACGTAGTCAGCCGTTTGCTTGACTAACTGCCGATACGCTGCAGCGTCTTCAGGTGAGGCTTCATTGTTGGCCAATAACGTATCGTAGGTTGCCGTTTTTTCGGTAACCAGTTTCGCAAAGTCTTCCGGTGTATCAACGGCTTTGTGGAATGCGAATGACTGGCTAACATCCAACACCGAGCCTGAAGAGCGATCGCTTTCAAGCCAACTCAAACGCTCATTAAGCTTGCCACTGATGCGCAGATTTTGTTGGTCTGCGCTATCACTGAGATAGAGCTTGCTGCCATCTTCCAATTGATAGGCATGACCCTGTATTTTTTCAGGCAAGGCAAAACTGGTGTTATCAGATGAGATCAGTCTTAAACTGCCATCAGCGTATGAATCAACACGTGTAATCGTAGTTTCATCCGACGACAGATACTGACTGAGCTGTGTGCGCGTTTCTTCACTGATTGACAACGAGTGCCCATCAACGTCCACCACAGAGTCGAGAATGCCAACAATACCGTTCGCCTGTTTGAACACAGCGCGCTGGGCCGGCGTTGCCTCATTATCGAGAAATTGTGCCAGTGATTTGGCGATCGGCTCAATGTTTCCACCCTGCTCAAATTTCTCAGTTAAAATTTGCTCGAGACCCGACACCAATCGTTGCGCAACCTTCGTTTGCTCTTCTTCAGTTAATGGGCCTTGGGCATCGTTCGAAATAACCTTATAAAAATNCGATGTCGTACCGACTGCAGCCGTGTCAACACGATCTTCACGACCCAACGAACGCGCTAAATTTCGCAGAGCCACCGCGGGATTCGCCGCTGAATCCTGATCTGATAACCCGGATGGGTTTGTCAGATCTGAAATATCTTTTACCGTTGCGGCACCTTGTGAGCTATCCGTTGCATCTAAAAAGTCGCGTACTTTATCAATGTAATCCGTAAACCCACGTTCATCGTAACGATCCTGATATAGTTTGAGCGTCCAATTCGCCACCTTGGTGTTGAATTCTTCAGCAACAGACGGATCTGCAATCTGGCCAACCACAATCTTGCGTGCCTGATCAACCAATTCCAGAGGGCGGTCGATGAAGTAAGACGTATTCTGACCGGCTGGAGTGTCGTTATTAAGAACGTCCAAAACTTGTTGATTCACCGACAACACAGTCGCTTGGGCTAACCGGTCGACATCAAAGCCATCATTCTCGATGGCTTGCAGCTTGGCCTCGAATGCTGCACGATCCGGAATTTTAGCTGCAATCTCAGGCGTATCTAAAGCCTGATGCAAGGTCCGTATTTCACGAAAACGTACTTGTTCTTGATTCAAATAACCAAACACACTTTCTGTTGAATTAAACGTTGAATCAACGGGCAATGGCGTCGTAGTCGTCGCGTCTTTTAGGCTCGAATTTGGGATGTGTAAACTGGCTGATTGATCACTCAAGGTCGGCGAACCGCCAATACCATCCAGAATGTTAGCCGGCTGTCCCGTCAATGTTCTATAGGTATTTTCGTTGATCCAACCAATTGCAGTATCAGCGGAGATAGCAAATGGCGAATCACCGATAAAACCAGTACCTTCGCTAATTTGCGATTGAATGTTTTCATCCCAGTCAAATTGCGTACCACCACCAAGATTCAGTCGTCGTTTGCCGCCGGGTAGCTGGCTGGTTGTCGCATCGCTAATCACTTGCGACAATTGCCCGTACAAATCACTGAGCTGTCCATATGGACTATTCGATTCACCGATCTGCGTCTGAATCAAGGTACCACTTTCATCGGGCGCAGGCGTTATCTGACCTTTGGAAGTATCCGAGTCCAGATACGACAAAGGGTCTTGACGTCCTAACACAAGCCCCCCACGTTCAACGCCATAAAGTTGGCGTGCACCATCGGTATTTGCTCGGGTCAGCTCTCCTGCTGCATAGAGTTGTCTCGCAAAAACTCTACCTGTATCTATATCTTCATTAAATCCGCTATTGAGAAGATCAAGGGTCTTTGCAACATCATCTCCGTCATTGAACCCGACCAGCACACCAGGAACATTAGTTTGATACACATGCTCATAAGCTTCAGATTGTTGGTAAGCAAAACCACCAGCGGCAATATCACGTTTATCCATTGGCGGCCCTACGGTGACGACTCTAAAACTCGGATCTTCAAGCCGCGCTATCTGCAAATCCGAGCTCAATGATTCAACCCATGGTAAACGACCGCTTGCTTCATCGGACTGATTGGCGATTCGGGCAGCTAACTTATCAAACTTCGCAAACCGCTTGAGTACATCCGACTGCAACGCGTCGGAAGGCACCCTTTGAGATTGCTCCGTCAATACATCGGAAGCCTTGTTTAAACTGTCGATATCGTTTTGATTCAGGCCGAAACCTTTATCAGCCAGCGCTTTTTGATCGTTAGATAAATCGTTCCAGTAATCGACCGCAGCCCCAATCGCTCGATTCAGCGATTCGGACGTTGTGCTTGCAATGTGTCCTGGCACATCCGCTGGTGCGTTTGCCTCATCAACAGGTAGCGATAACTTACCAGTAACACCCTCAATTCTTTGGCGTAACGTTTGTAATCGGTCTACCAGATCTGAGTTGTAGTAATTCAGATCGCTCCCCGCTTTTATTTCTCGAGCAAAGCCTGGAATTTGGCCTTCAGTAAGGTTTTGCAACTCGGTGACCTTACCTACCCATTCAGCGTCCACACGTTGCAATGCAGGATCACTGAAGGTCGCCACCGCATCCTTCAAATCACTCAAGTAACTCGTAACATAACGCTGATATGAAGCACTTACTGCTTTGCTATCTTCAGCGGTCAGCACTGGAAGGTCTATCTCATCTGACGGAGCAACCAACGATGGGTCAGGACGAGTTTCAGCTTTTAAAGCGGCTAATTGAGCCTGGTACCCTTCAGTCGCTGTTTTATCATTGCCCGTGTCACTGGCTGAAACGTACCCTTCGAGGATATCAACGGCTTCACGGGAAAACTGCCGATTAAAATTATCACTATCAAGGTGCTGAACGGTACTTACGTAATCCAGTGTTGCCTTTGACCATTTGGCTGCAAAGACTTGAAACGCAACACCATCGCCAGCAAATGACGATCGTAACGAATCCAGACTATAAACAGCGTCCTTGAGCTGGCCTGGAATATCCTGTATCGCTTGATCAATCGCCTGGCCTTTATCACCGTACAATTGACTTTTAGTGTCGCTGTTAGCCCAACGAGGTACCGGGTCGCTAATCAGCTCGGCAAGTGCTGCGCCGTGAAAAATATCACTTAATCGCACAGGATCAATATCAGCTAATTGTTCTGCCGTTGCGCCGTGTACCAACGCATTTAATTGTTCTTTCACGGTAAAATGATCAGTACCGGCTGATGCTTCAATCACCGATTTGAGACGCGTATCTGCGGTAGCCTGTCCGGATAGCGCCAGTAGAGCTGATGCATCGAGTGACGTCGATAAGGCTTGTCGATTCTCGTTGTTTTGCCGTAAACCTAAATTGACCTGCTCAGCTAACTGTTGCGATTGCTCTGCGTTGATATCAGATTCTTGCAAACCCGTAGCTGTTCCTAGAGCACGGAACTCGGCAATTTTACTGTCAAGTGCCTGAACACTTCTGATGTTGTCATTCAAAAACCGTTGATTCTGTGGAGACACTTCGATCAGATCAAGCTGCTTGAGAGCGGTGTTGATGTCTTCCGTACGGGTTGTCGATAACGCATCATTGGCAGCCAAACGTGATATTGTGTCAATGGTAGATTTAACCGCCGGATCATCACTGCTTTCAGCAAAAATGTATCGCAGGGTTTTGACAACTCGGCTTGTGGCTTCCTGCTGACTAGTAACGTATCCCTTCGCAACTTGTATACGACGCTCATTGGCCCCCAAGCCTACTTCCGTGCCGAACTGACGGGCTTGATCCAACAGCATCCGCTGGGTGATGTTACCCGTGTCAATCGATTCAGAAACGGACTCATACAAGCGCTTTAAACTTTCAAATGCACGTTGATCGGATTCAGGCAATAGCGTTGTATCGAAGCTGGCCAAATCCTCTAACAATTGTTTATTGCCAAGATGCGGCAAGGTGTGGTCCGATGTTAAGACCGATAAGCTCCTTACAACTTCTGTGCGTAAAGCCAGTGCGCCTTTGAGTTGTTGTGTATTTTGTTCTGCGACGTAGCGTAAACCTAACTCGGGGAACGCATTGACAACGGATGTTTTGTCAATACCGTCGAGTGTTATCACTTGATCAAAAAAGGCGCGTGATGAACCAAAGTCGTCTTCGATTTGGTTGTAAAACGCTTTTACAGCCACCTTGTTCGAGGCTCGTGCGTCTACGATGGAACCGCCTGCTAATTCTAGCAACCGATTTAAAGACTGTTCCGCCGCGACGCGATCAAGCGGCGCATCGCCATCGAGTGAATCACCATCACTTGGCAACAAACCTAATTCACGAGCTCTATCAGCAATACTCTTAGCGATGTCTTGTGTCGCTTCAATTTGGCGTTCATACCGACGCTTAACCAGTAAACCGAAACTCGGAGACTCGGTTTGTGATTCAGGTAAGTCCAACAACCCCTGTTCGGTTAACAGAATAATTTTATCAGCAACTGCTTTTTCAATTTTTACTGACTGCGCTTGACCTTCATCGTCAGTCTTATACAAATAGGATCCACCATCGGTAATTCCCACCCAGTCGTAGGTACGTAAATCATCCAATCCACTAACCGGTTTTCCGGACGCATCAAAAAACGTAACCTTGTTAGCGTCGAATTTAACTCGATCAACATATACGGTATCTTTGTCGAACTGCTGACCAATTAGAGTTCGGGTTTCTGCATCGACGGTAATTTCTTTTCCTCCTAGCCTATCAATGTCGGCCAATGCATGCACCACGCCGCCATTAGTTTTGATGCCTGCAACAACCGGGCTGGTCTCGTTCTCAGATACATAGTTATAAAAACCGCGGATGAGATCAGAGGCATCCCCGCCTTTTACCGATAAAGCGTCTAGGCCGTGCTGCAGTGCCTCTATAATGACTGCACTTTGCTCGCGTGTCGTAAACCCAGATTCGCCGGCTGCTTTCTGTTCTTGAGTAAAACGATTTATCAGGGTTACATATTCTGAGGGCTTGCCGGTGGCAGTGTCCGAAACATCCAGATTCAACCCCTCAGCAAACTGCCGAAAGGCCTTAACGTCGGAGACCGATACACTTTCTTTAAACGGTCCGAACGGTTTATTAAGCTCGGCTAAATCATCTGTGTGTCGGGCGATGTGTGATTTTAATCGCGTTTCTGAGAGGGCTATGTCGAAATTTTTGGAGCTCGGCGCTTCGGCACGGTAGTATTTTTTAACCGATTGGCGAAAATCCCGATCAAATTCTGGCAATAACCCCAATTCAATTTGCTGCGCGACTACTCCACCCGTGCGGTAGACACGATTAACAATACCGCTTGAACTTAAGTCAATGAATTCACCGGTTTTTGCGTCTCTAGATATATGATCATCGATCACTTCGCGGGCAGCCAACGCAGCAGCATCAGCCAGCTTGGGTAGCTCCTTTTTAATTTCAGTTTGTTTCGAACGAATAGACGCAACCAGCTCTCGATAATCCTTACGTGAAATCGAATCTGGATTGGCTCTCGATAGCCGATAAGCATCCATATAAACCCTGAAATCTTGCAGTTCTTTCTGCATCTCATTGAGATAGGTATAGACCTCGTGTTGATTCTTAAAAAACGCCGAATCACTGGTTTTTAATTCACTTAAAATGTCTGGAATATTGGCCGATGGTATATGCAAACTGTTAGATGCAGTAGTCTCTCGATCTATTAACTCGGGCAAGTAATAGAGCCTAACGGGACGCTCTCTTAGCTGATTAAATGTATTCTGGTGCAACCATCCGATAGGTACTTTTGCAGGATCAGTAACATCAAACGGCGCTTCACCCAAAAACCGTGCTCCGGTCGCGGTACGCTCTTCAATAGCATGCCCCCAGTTAAACCGCCGATCAGGAGTCAACTGTACACCGTATTCAGCCGAAGAAATCGCCTCGTTTAAATGCTTACGCCCCATAAATGCCGTGTCGCTAATAACATGCGACAGCTCATGATAGGCGGTAGACAACATTTGTTCTGAGTCACCTAAATAGCCCATTTCAAGCTTAACCAGCCCCCGCTCGTATCGATTTTTCGAATACGCATACGTCATCTCGTGCGCTAAAACGCCATGGTCTTGGTCCTTATAGCCAAATACAAACGCACGTGTATCACCATTAATGCCATAAACGTCATGAATTCTCTTACCACCACCTTTAAGGTCATTCAATGCCGCCGCTGTCCATAGTTGCTTGGCAAATGCCGCATGATCCGGCGTTACCGAACTCAGCCCATTGGTTAATAACTGCACGGATGCGCTTGTGCCTTCTGCCGCATCGTTATACCCCAAAACCAAACCAGGAACATTGGTAACAACAACATGTTCAAACAAATTTGCTCTACTGCCGGCCAACGATGGTGTACGATCGAAATCAGCACCAAGTTCGACAACAGAAAAGCTCGGATCCTGTAAGCGACGTAGCTGGAGGCCCGGCGTCATGGCATCGACCCAAGGCAATTTCAGCGCAGATGCATCCGAAACCCGCAATTCAGGGTCACTTGGGCGTGTGATTTCTCCAGCTAATTGATCCAATTTGTTAAACAATCGAAAGGCTTTCTGACTCGACGCATCAAGCTCCGATAAATCGGTATTGGCAGCATTGACCGCTTTCTCAACTTCTTCAAAATCTTGAGGTTCTAGTTCAAGCTCGTCTTGCGCGTATTGGTGGAAATCGGGCGATAATTTATCCCAGTATGTTTTCGCTGCCTTGTAAGAAAATTTCAATGACAACGCATCTTCCGCTGGGTTTTGGCCTGGAATTTCGGCGGGCGGTTCTTGTGCGTCAACAGGAAGCTCGATTTTATGGCCGACAATACCTTCGACACCATGACGAAAACCGTCCAACCTATCGATTAAATCGGGCTCAAAATAGCCCAGCTGTCGACTGATACCGACTTCTTTAACAAATCGTGTAGCCGGGCCATCAAAATAATTTTGTAGCTCTGATACCTTATCCAGCCAAGGCTTAGACACCGACGTTTGAAGTTTCGGATCCCGGAATACTCCCACTGCGGTAATTAGCTGATCAATATAGTTCGCTGTGTATTTTGAATAACCCTCTGCTCCAACCGCAGATTGGCCGATGTCATTCAAAATAGGATCTTCTTTTGGCACTGTAGCCGGGTTAATGCCCGCAGATGGGGATTGTTGGGTACGCACATTCCGAGAAATGGCTGGTTCTTCAACAATGGGCGCAGGTCCATCGTCATGTATTACCGGATCACTAACACCACCACCCGTTTGATTTTCGTCAGGCACAACTGGACTTACAACGGTAGTGCTCTTGTCCGTTCCGGTCGCCGCACCCGTGCCAGTATCTACCGAAGGATCCTCCACCACCGGTACAGGCTTTTCACCATCGGTGACTGACCCACTTGAACCACCGTCGGTTTCATTTTTGTCGGGTATTGCTGGTGTTTCCACTCCGGTGCCCTTATCAACCCCAGTGTTTGTAGGAGTGTCTGGGTCTACAGATGACTCATAACCACCTTCTGTTGGCTTGAGAGGTTTATCAACAGAGCTTTCTATCGGTGTCGATGTTTTACCTGATGTTTTGTCGGGAGCTTCAGCCACACCCGTATTTTTATGGATACCGTCATCGGGATTTGAGGTATCCATCGGCTCATCGCCCGAATTTGACGCGTTGTCAGACGCATCTGCGATATTTGCAATGGTTTTCTCACCGACATCTTCAGCGAGTTTAGCGACAAATTGTAATGCACCCGATCGGCTATCACCTTGTAACTGAACCCCTTCATAGAGTTTCGCCAACGAATTATATAAATCATAAGTCGATGCACTACCAGCGGCTTGTTGATAATCAGCAAAAAAATCGACCAATTGTTCATGAATATCTTCGTTACTAATTTGCCCCTGAATTTGGGCGGCAATCTTCATCTTGCTTTTCTGCGTTGAGGCATCCACCCAGGTTTGATAGGCCGATTGCAACTCGCTCTGAACAAAGTTTTCAATGGCTTTAGGTTCGGTTTTGCCGAGCTGTGATTTCGCCTTGGCAAAGATTTTGATCAGGTTAGTATTACCTTTATTGAGCGGTTTGATACTCGTGGCCAACGCTGGCTCTTCAATCGGTGTCGTACTCGTTGGCGTAGCGCCTTCGGCTGTGTTGGTTTCCCCACCAGTGTTTTTGTGAGCTACTGCTGGCACGTCTGTTTCAGGTTCAACGACCACAGTGCCATTTGCGGGTTCAGCCGTGCCGTTCTTACCACCGTCTACCACGGGTGATATCGGTACAACATTGTTGCCACTAGCGTCTCCATTAGCCGGGGAGATAACGCCCTGATCACCGGAAGCCGGTATATGTGTCGTCGGATCCACTGAGTTCGGTACTGATACTTGATCAACCAGAAACCCTAACGGGTCTCCACTGGCATTGTTATCGCCTTTCCCAATCGATGCTTTCTGATACAAAGATTCAATAGCACCAACCAACTTAATGGTTTTCGCCTGATCACCTTGGCGAGCCGTTTCGTCGACCAATGCATTCAGTTTGCGCTGAACCTCTGGATTGGCAAAATCTCGTAGTGTAGATTCGTCCAATGCTAACGTATCTGAGGGATTATCAAGACCTGCTCGAAAATCCTTAATCGCGTCAATTCCCTGAACAAGGGCATCAACATTGGCAGTTTTCTCACCCGCACTATTAACCACCCCATCAACCTTCGCCAACAGTGTTGCGATGCCAGCCTGTTTTGAGAAGTCTTTACCGGAACTCACCACCGGTGCTGCAGGTGCTTCTTCCGTTGGAATTAAAACATCCGCTGGTTTAATGGATAAATTAAATTCCTTGTTCAGATATTTCGCCGGGTCTGATGCCTCATCATATTGGTGAGAACCTTGTGCAGCGCGTTCATAGATTCCTTCGATGAGTCGAGTTACACGGTCTGTTTCGGGTTTGTTTTTGCTAGCAACAACTTTCTTGATAGTGTTTTTCAAGAACTTCTGAACTTGCGGGTTTTCAAACTCTGATAACGTAAATTCATCGAGAGCGAGTTTGTCTGCTGGATTCGTTTGTGACCTTCTAACGACGTTTATGGTACCTAGATTTTTTTCGAGAAATTCCCTAATCGCGATGGCCCCTTTTTGACGACTTGCGCCAAAAAACACGGCACTAATACTGGCTTCGTCCGAAAAATCTTTGTCGGAACTAACCACTTTCGGCTTGCTTGCTTCATCAGCAAGTTTCTGTTGTCTTGCCGCTGCCTGATCTGCAAGTTTTTGCTGCTCTGCGGCAAAACGACTGGCTTCTCTTTTCGCCTCGGCAATAGCCGTTTGTTTATCTCTTGTTGCACGATTAACAAAAACAGGGGCGGTATTAGGCTCACTGGTCACTTGAATATCTACAATATCCAACCCTTTTTGCGGAACCGCCTGAACCAGCCCACTACGGGCTGCATCTTTAAGAATGAGATCATTGCCGTTGATTGTTTGTAGGTCTTGCACGTTATTGAGAACAGAATCGCTCTCTTTTAATGCTGACCGGATCTCAGCCGCACCGTCTTTACTCAGAAAACCACTGACCTTATCAACAAACTCGGAAGCGTCTGTATGTGTTTCAGATAAACGAGCCAACCCGTTTTCAGTTGCTCTAGCAAGTCGCGGAGCCACATCGTCCGGAACTTTTTCAGAAATCTTTGAAAATAAGCGATCGTAATCCACCGATTTACCCAGCCCACTTTGCAGCTGGGTATCGTCTGGAAAAATATCCGCCGCAAAGCGGCGAAATAACGTGACATCTTTGGGATCGATATTATTCGATACAATGCCGTAAGGCCTTTTCAAAGATGACAAATCATTAGGTGCCTTTGAGACAAAATCACGAGTAGATCCATGACTCAATGCGGTCGTAATTTCCGATTCAAAACTGGCGTTGCCAAATTTTTCGCCATACAGCTCACTGTAGTTTCTCGTTACAGATTCATTGACTAACTGATCAAACTGATCGAGAGAAACACCGCGAGGAAACTGCTGCGCGATGGCACCAGCTACAGATTTTGCAGACGATGCCACAATATCTGCCGAATACGGCTCTGCCGACTCACCCACGCCAGCTCTATGTGGGTTTCGAAAATACTCATAGTTTGCTAACGCTGTCGCTTCGGCCAACTTCGGCAAATCACTACGAACACGTTGTGTCTCGCTATCAATAGCAGTATTGAGACTTTGTTTTTCTGCCGCATCAAGTTTGCCCGCAATCGCAGGATCAGACAGCGCCTGACTATAGGTGCGAATCGTCTGCTCACGCTGTTGAAACTCATTGAGAAAGCGATATACCTCATCCTGATTGCTAAAAAATTTGGCAGCTTCTGGCACCGCAACCGATTTGAGGGCACTAGAAACGTTCGCATCTGGCACCGAGAATGCGCTTGAAGCTGTCGTTCTTGGCGAATTTACATCACCGCCATAAATCAATTTCGGTGCAAAATTCCGCAACTGGTAGTAGGTATTTTCGTTGATCCAACCGATCGGCACTTCCGATGCGTTGGTAACATCGAAAGGCGTCTGCCCTAAGAACCGAGTACCTGCGGCAACTCGCTCTTCAACGCCAACACCCCAAACGAATTTATGATCATCATTCAGTCTCAACGTATTGGTATCTGCAGGGGCATCTTTCGGGCTAGTAAAACTGGAATCACTAATAACATGAGACAGCTCGTGATACGCCACCGACAGGTTTTCGTTTTGATTTCCTGTTGGTTTTACATTCACACTTACTAGCAGATGCAATCCACCGTTAGCGGCCTTGCCAGTAACATCCGTTACACCTTCGGCACCTTGATGCTGAGGTGTCTGATAGCCAAAAACAAAACCATCACGCTGGGTTCCAGCGTAAATGATAGGAGCACGATCAGTATTTAATTCAGCCAACTTACCGGCGGTAAATACCTGTTTGGCGAATGCAGCTCTATCGACGGATCCCGGATCGGATAAACCATGCCTTAGCAGGCCCAGTGCTTGATCAGCTTCCGTGGGATCGGCGTTGTAGCCCAGGAAAAGCCCGGGGATATTGGTTTCTTCAATATGCGAATAACTCGGCCGCCATTTGGCATCACCCGATAGGCCTCTCGCGGCTTTTACCGGCTCAAAGCTATCAGATTGTAAACGCTGCAATTGCAACGCAGGAGTGAGTTCGTCCACCCACGGTAAATCGAATGTGGTTTGACCGGAAACACCGCCTTCGGTGCCTACTCGTGACGCTGATAACTTATCAAATTTGATCAATTCGCTGAAGGCGCGTTCACTGGCACTGTTGAGCTGCTCTGGCGTCGATCCGACCTGCTCAGAGATACCGCGCAATTGCTCAATTGCGCTGCTATCAATGTTAAATTCGCTGGCGGCGTTGGTTTTTTGATCGTCACTCAAGCCTTGCCAGTAATCGATCGCAGCGCTGGCCGACTTCTGCAGTGATTCAGCATTATCAGCAACAGTGTGGCCCGGGATTGCATCCGGCGCAGAATTGGCATCGCTAGGTAAATCAAGTTTCTGGCCAGTAATCCCCTCAATACCGCTGCGAAACTGCTCAAGTCTGTCGATCAAACTCGGTTCGTAATATCCGAGTTGTCGACTGATGGCGATTTCACGCGCGAATCGTAATTGCGGCCCATCAGCATAGTCATTTAGTTTGGCGACCTTATCTAACCAAGGTTTGGTCGGTGTTTGGATCTTGGCATCTTTAAAGGTGCCGATGGCATCGGATAAATCCGCCAAATAGCTCGACACATAATCATTGTAAGCTTCACTGCCAGGCGCAACCTCGCCGGTATCGAAGACTGATGGCGCACCGGATTGATCTTTACCGAACGCAATACGCTGCTCACTTGGGAGACCCGACACTTCAAATACCTGGTCCGTATTTGCTACGTGTCGGCATACATGCAGTTCAATCGTCGAATAGTCTGTCGAAAGCAGTAATTGCTCCAATAGATGGCTCAATAGCTGAGGGGTGTCATCCGGGTTCAACAAGATCACATCATCAGTATTCGCCAAACTTTGCACAACCTTCGTCATCGCAGGTGTCAGAGGCGACAGCCGGTAATCACGAAAACACGTGGGATTTAATCCGTCTTTCTGAAATTTCTGATCCCCCGTAACGGCAGAAATCAACGTGGTGACTAGCACGTGATCATCAGGGCAACGAAAACGAATATCGATAGAGGTAAGCTTGTTGAACAACCGCGATATGCGAGCGGTTTTCTCACCGTGACAAATTAATACGGCGGTTTTCCCGTCGCGCTCTGAACACGCCGGAATAATCGTAAATGGAGGCATAGGCCAGCTCCAATTCCCTTTCAGTGTATACCCGTTATCACGATTGATTACCGCCAGAAATCAATCGTGTTCCGAACAAGTATAGTCACATTTGAGGGGCTGCTACGGTGAGTTGGACAGACGCAATACGCGCTGATATCCGCCGCCGAAACGACAATCACCGAAATGCCTATAAACTACATCCGTGTTGAGTTACAAGATGTAAAAACCTAACACGGTTTAATGTAGTTAAGAGAAAGCACAAACCGGGAATATACCGATTTTGTACTAATGCGCGTGCGGGTCATCAGTAATACTACCCAACGAACCCTCATCTTTATGTCGATCGTCTTTAAGCTCAGCGTCGTCTTGGCTTTTCATCGACGCCATCGCTTGTACCAGCTTATTGACATCGCTTTCCGTCGGCGTGGCAGTCTCGGCTTTGTCATTTTTCGACGTTGATTTCGAATCACTGTCATGTGTATCTGCTGACGATGCTTCGAGTTTTTTGAGATAGATATTACCGAGATTTACTGAGTCGTTAGCCGCATGTTTAACTCTTTCAGCAACATTTCCAGCTGTTTGTTTATCGAGCAGACTTTTAACAACATCAGAAACCTTCAGATCTGGTAAACCGAGCGAGCGAATAGTGACGTCATCGATAACTTTGTCTGTCTCGGGGTCAACAACATTGTCGAATTCAAAACTTCGCGCAGATTTTTTATCGATAAGAAATACATCCCCATCGCTAACGGTTGCCTGAAATGCGTTAGCATCAACAACACCCTTAAATACAACAACGTCAGGTTTATCGGTGCCATTTTCTTCAAAGCTGTCCAAAGCGATATGTTTATACTGCCGTAACGCATCGTTATTCACAGTAAACGTATCTTTGCCTTCTCCACCTGACAAGAGAAGATAGCTGACATCATCAACAACAGGTACTGACACATCATGTTCACCGTCTGACGATTTCAGCAGTAAGGTTTTTTTACCTTCTTTTTCAAAAACCTTCGCTAATTCGAAGTTGTCACCTTTGGTCACTGATCCATCTGGGGAAACCGTATATAAAGTCTGTTTGAAGGGATCTTTATCAAACGCGGTTACATACGCTTGGTTTCTCGCATAATTAAAGCCAAGTAGCTGTCTATTCTCAGAATCAGGCAGTTTATCAGCGGCAAAAAACGTATTTTCGTGATCCGTAAATACCCATCCATTAATGGATGTTTTATCGGTACCTCCGGCATAAATAGCTACGCCGTTTTTAGGCGTATAACCATCAGGGAGATCATGCCCGTGCTTAGCTGTCCAAGCGTCTGTTAAACCAACCAGAGTTTGCTTCGTGGCCGTAACATCCACCACCAAGCCTTCTGCGGTTGTCACCTTCAAGGTGTCGTCAACATATTCAAGGTCGGTAACCTTTGAGCCACCGAATAGTTCGACCGCATGAGGCACATAGTGGGTTGTATCTTCGCGGTGTACATTGGAAGTAAGGACGGAACCATCAAATGAGGCACGGATTTTGTCTTCGCTGACGATTTTTTGGCTATACACATGCTTGGTTTTCAAATCGAGTAACCATGCATTATTGCCTGTCGAATCAACCTTCAACAGCGAAAAGTCGTCTGTATTTCCGGGTGTATTGGCAATAACAAGTTTCTTATCGACCGAATCGTAAAACGCCAGAATCGGCTTTTTATCAGCGTCTGCCGACAAGCCCGAAATACGCACGACGTTATCGCCACTGGCTAGCTGGGAAAGCGACGGAGCGCCAATTTGCTCTTTGAATAAGGTGTCGATATCCGTTAGCCAATCCTCATGATGGCTAATCCAATCCGCACGAACATCCGTTAATCGATCTTCACCCAGCTTATTGAATATCCATGACAAACCATCATGGGTCTCAGCCGCCAGACCTTTTGATGTGTTATATGCGATATCGACGGTCTGGTTGATATCAATCGAACCGGATTGGCCGACAATGAGCTTTTCAGGTTTACTCTTTAGATCATCCTGCCTGAAGATTGATTTCGCCTTTGTGTCATAGAGTAAAACCGGCCCGTTAAGTGTGGCGTCGGCATTACCGTGAACTGCGTTGTAATCATCCATCGAACCATGCACAAGCTCAACGTCATCGATGAAGCTGTATTTGCTCGTGCCTTTGAATTCCAAGCGTGAACTATCACCCGTCGCGGTGACCTCAATACGGTGTTCAACCCATTTCTTGTTTGCCTCTAACGCAATTTCTTTATCTTCGTCAGTATAACTCTCTGTCGGCTTAAATAAGCTTTGAGAGTCGACATGCACTGACGAGACCTTCTTACCTTCCCAAAGCACGTCAAAGTCGCCTTCACTGCCGACAAGCATTGGCGCGGTTTTAAATGTGATTACATACTTCTGGCCGGCCTTAAGTTTAACGTCTTGCCAGGTATCCGTGCCCGCCCCTGCATACAGTTTATTCTTACCCTCTGCGGCTGGGCCGAATTGGTAAGGATCTTCAAATAAACGAACCTTTTCACCATTTTTGCCCTGATTTCCGTGCCATCCTGCAGCCTCACCGTAGGCATGATTGAACGGTTGGGTTGGGTCAGGCGCATATGTCGGGTCAGTATTAACAAAATCTTCAAAGCTACCGTTAACCAGCAGATTTTTGGACAGCGCTGCATTCGGCCCAGCAAAATCGGTGTTATTCAGGTCTTTGCCATCGATATTTAGCCTGAGTTTTGAAGCTCCCGCTCCCTCGTAATAGAGAATATCAAGCTTGTAAAACCCATCGCTTTCCGCATGAAACGTTGCACCATCATCTTTAGCGTTCCATGAATCTGATTTAAATACTTGCCGCCCACCCAACGTAAGTTGAAAACCATCATCATGGTCAAAAATCAGTTGATGATCACCCTTGGTAAGGTAGACCTGTCCCTGAATAGTATGAACGGCCTTATCGTGATTATGATTGCCATCACCCGATGCTACGGCATTAGTCCCAAGAAAATCCCCCAACGTGTGCGAGCTTTTGGTATCGCTTTCACTGAAGTTGAGCGAGCTAATGTCGTAGGTTGCCGATGCCTGATGACCAGTAATTTCACTGCGAGCTTGGGCAAGGCTATATGGCGTACTATCAACAAAATAGACACTGCCATGTAAATTCGTCGAGTAACCCGTTGCAACCTGAGAATTCGCAACAACACCCGGTGTGATAACCGATAGAGAATCCAGGTTTTGGTCAGTATTTGGCTGAAACACTAACCCATCACTGGTGCGGATATTCACAGGAGCGACATGATCCGCGGTATCACGCACAGACAACCAAGGAGCAATACTTACCGGACCTGCGAACCTATCTCGAATCGTCGTCAGGCTATTGGCTGGATCTTGCTTTAACGCATCGATTAATGCTGAATCACCACTAATACCGTGCAACACAAAGTGTTTATCTTCGTAGTTGAATAACAACTTGGCTTTTTGGCCGTCCGCCGTTGTTTGTTCAACTTGCACAACCAGCCCGTTATCACCATTAACACCGGTTATTTCATGTTTACCTTCAATACCCGGCAACTGATATTCACCGTGCTGCTCGGTGAACATCTTATTCAACTTAACAATGGTGTTTTTCTCTCTATCAACGAGTAAAACATCATCACCAGACTTGCCCAGAATTTTTAAGTAATCATGATCTGAAGGGCGATAAATAATGACGGGTTCAACATGCCCATCAGGGCTGTGATAGTTGCTAATTTGAGTAAACTCACCCAGCTTTCCTTGCTGTCCTAAATGGTCCAAATGCGTTTGTAAATCTGAGCGTGCGTTGCCTGAACTTCCGGTTTTATCCTTATTCAACGTTTCACCGTTAACCAACACAGCGATTTCTTTGTGATGCGCAAAGTCGGGTTTGAATAAGTCACCATCGTAGTAGGATGAAATCAAAACGTTAGCAGTACCACGGTCGTGAAACCAAACACTACTGTTACCGACAACAACTGCACCGTCGGTTATCTTTGTTGTCTGGCTACTAACATGTGACGAATCGATAATATAGGTACTGGCCTTATCGCCACGTTGCGCAGTGTCCAAGTTAGCGTGGTTATTCAACGAGATCGTATACTGCGCACCTTGGCCATACAGGCTATAAGAAAGTTTACCAACAAACGGACTCGGAATATCCGGAACAGCAATCGTTCTATCTTTCGTGCCTAACTCAACTTTTACATTGTGTTTTTCGTAATTGAAATTGACCGTATCAATGCCATATTCAGGTACTGCAACCACAAAATCGTAATCAAAAGTTTTATATTTTTCGAGGTCACGAAGAAAATCAAAACCTTTTTTATGTTGAGTTAACTGCCCAGGAAGCGTGTTATATTCGTAACCAATTGTTGATGTCTGAACGCCAATTGGAAGATAGACAATATCGGCATTCTTGGCCACATCACCTAAATTATGAGTTTTCGCGTAACCCCAAGTTTCCCGAATTTTGAGCGGTGCTTTTGATCTATCCTCCTCGGGCATATCGCCTGACCAGAAAAAGTAATTTTGCTTGCCGCTACCGGTTTTACCGTGATGAGACTGATAGATTGTCTGATCACCGAACGTCACTACACCCGTGTTCAAATCCAGGTTATCAATAACACCATCACCAACGGGTTTAAGCGCCTTGTGCTTTGAATCGTACGTGAAACCACCCTGTTTATAGGTTTGCCCCCACCCATCGAACAATTCACCAACATGGGCAGCATCCGCTTCAACCTCACTGTATACGCTCACAAGTGCGCCAATACCGATACCCACACCAGCGAATATAACGCCAACACCACCTAACACGGCCCCTGCTGCTGCTGCTGTGGATGCTATCGCGGCAGAACCCGCGACACTAGCAATGCTTAATCCAGTCGAAATACCACCAAGAACAACCGTACCGGCATCAAAACCTAGCTGAACGCCGACAATCGCTTTTTCTCGGTCTGTATGAGCCTGCGTTAATTCATAAATATCAAAGCCTGTGCTGACTAAACCGAAAACACCATCCAGCGCTCCGGCAGCAGTTTCCGCTACAGCACCCACGGCGGTACTGCCAGCGCGTAGTGTTTCTTCCGCAGCGGTTTCACCGGATTTCGCAATCGAGTTCACTAGCTGAACAACATGGACGCCGTCCAGCGCAACTCCGTAACCGACTCGCGCCAAGTTAACGTATTCATGAGCCTTAAGAACATCCGCCAAGTGGCTTGAACTCGCATCCCCTTCAAGGTCTTTGTGTTGGAAATAACTAAATGCGGCCTGAATCGCAAAGGCGGAGTTGAGAGTAGATACTCCAGAACCTTCAACCTCTCCATGTTCAAGTAAGCGACTAACACTCTCATTAGAAACTTCGTTTGCATTGCCTTCGACACTCGAAGTTTTCAGCCGTTCTTCAATCGTATCGTCGATTAGCTTGGCTGCGTCTGATATTCCGGAGTCTTCGGTAGTGATGGTCTTAAGCTTTTGTGTAGCGCGATCAACAAACGTAACTTCATAACCCCCGGATTTAACTTTTCGGGTTTCAGACAAGATTGGCACATAACGATCGCCCAGACCATTTTCTTCACGGATATTAGTTACNGCGTCGTCAAACCGGCGAGCGACCTCCTCGCCACGTTTATATTGGTAAGCACTTCGCGTAGCCGCATCGTCTCGGGCAGAAATAGCGTCATTCACTGCTCTGCGAAAGAACTCGCTGTCGGAGCCAAACGTGCGATCTATTTCACCGACGGTCGCAGTCCGTGTATTTGTATCGCCCGGTTCTGCCGCTGCCGTGGGGTTATCCGTCAATGGTTTATTGGCAACATCATCAGCGCTACCAGAAACTGGATCCTTGCCAAATGCGTCCTCAATTGACCCTCCAGTTGGGTCTGTAATCGTTGGAACCTTAGTTGCCGTTGAATCCTCTCCACCTGCAACAATCGGTGACGACGAATCAGACTGATTCGGCGTTGTTGAAGTTGTTGATGTCGCAATACCGTCTTTCGGCGGGCGATACCCATCCTTCAATATCGTTTGGTAGCCCGCGCGTGTACTCTCGTCCAACCCATGTTCAGCACTAATAACATGGCCTATAACATCTGAATCGAGTTTGTCTGACTGCCCACTGGTACGCTTGATCAGTTCACCGATTTTTTCAACCAACGCATCAGGAAGCTCTTCGAACGTTTCCGGCGCATCATTGCTGATACTTCTCAGCAAATCTGCTGATGTCTGTGATTTTGACTGGTCTGTCGGACGATCTGTCAGCGCATCGTCGAATTCTGATAGCACCAATTTTTCATCATCACCAACATTCTGCAGTGATTTCAATAGATCAAGGTGGCTAACTAGCTCACCGTATTTTTCTGTCGACAGTGATTCTTTAAATGCCGCTAACTCATTCTCACCTTTGAACCGATCAAGTATTTGAGAGGGATCTCTCGGCAAGCCTGCGTCTTCAGAGATGGCGATAATATTCTCGACAGCCTTTTTTTCAAGACCCGTCAAACGCCCATGGTTTGCCTGTAGGTGTTTTTTGACCTCAGAGAGCAGAACCCCGCCAAACGTTTTGTAATAATCCTGCTGGTGACCCGGCAGATTGAATTCCGCATCAATAGATCGCAATGCAGATTCGTATCCCTCAGGATTGTTTTGCTGAAGGTTCTCCAGATATCCATAGGTTTTGTCTCGCAGAGCGCCAAAGTTGTTGCCTTTTACGCCCTCACTTTTAACCAAATCAGCCATACGCTTGCTGAGTTGTTGGTTAAAATCAGACGATGTATAGCCACTACCTGGCTCTTGAGATAACGCCCGGTAATAATCAAATGAAGATTTAAGAATATCGGGAGTATCTGATGCGCTAGCAGATGCCAAACTATCAATTTGACGCGTTAGCTCAGGTGAATACACAAAGGCATCGCCTTGCCCGCCCTTGGGAACCAGCGCAAACCCGCCATCCTTCAATGAAAAACGGCTGAACCCTTCAGGTGTTTGCCCCGAAATAACCTTCGGCGCATCACGTAGTACGATTTCAGACGACGCTTTGCTATACACATCAATATCGTTACCGTTAACCGATATTTGATTAAGGTAATTAACACCACGACCACTCGAAATATCACCTGAGGCAACATCCGCTAGTGCTTTTCGGGCTTTGTCACTAACCAGTAACGTGTGCCCTTCAATCGATTCGGTTTCACTCAACGCATGCGGCAACAAGCGCGATGCCTCCCGATCGCCAATCGGCAATGTACCCACAAAATCAGCCAATGCTTGCACCGGAACAGACGTATCAACGCCGCTCTCGGCTAATGATCGAATCGCATCATCAAATCCAGTGATGATTCGCTGTTGCTCGGCGGAAGACAACGTGTGGTTTTCATTCCCCTTCGATACCAATTGTCGATAGGCATCAATAGTGCGCGAATACGCCTCGAGCGAACCTTTTTCGACAAAATCACCGAAATCTTTCTCGCCAATATGCTCAGCAAACCCTTTAAATGCATCTGTTTGTGTTTTGAGGTCAGGGTTGAGCTCAGGAAATACCTGACGAAGTTCTGCGCGTAAGTTGTTTGAGTTCGCATCAACCTCACTGAATAACGACTTCGTATCACCATTAAACGCGTCACTCAGCGCATCAACAACACGCAAACGCGCGGGCTCTGACGATTGCGCATAGTCGCTGGTTTTTTCTAACAATGCCTGCAGCGTTGTGGAAGACTCATCACCATTCGCCACTAATGATTTGATCTTTGTGGCAACGCGATCCACGAACTTGCCCTGAGTAATACGACTTTGCCCGCTTTCCAATGCTGCCCTCTCATAATCAAAGGCAAAATCAACGGTTTGTGGATCAGATACCGTCGAATCACTCGATAACCAATCAATACTGGATTTGGCTTTTTCAGAAACATTAAAGCGCTGCTTACTATCGGCAAAGTTAATTAATGTCGTACGCCCATCTTCTAGGCCGACGGTGATATAACCAGGGGCTCGTGTATCGCCGTCAATAATCGGTGTCGTGGTCGGGTTTAGAGCGTTGTCTGATTCATCAAGATATACAATTCTGTTAGAGCCATCGGCATTCTTTTCAAGTTTAATTGTATCGATCGTGGGGGCATTCTGATCAGTTACCGTTGTACCGCCGACTTTTGCACGCTGATTCGCCCACGCTTCACGCAATTCTGGTGATAAGTTAAGTTTATTGCCATTAATGCTCTCGATTTGGTCAATAAATTTAATAATCCCGAGCTGTTTTAGGTTTTCAGCTACCGGCGCACCAGTGGATTCGGTATCAAAGAACTCATGGTTAATGCCCTCTAAAGGATTACTACCGTCAGTCGTGGTATTCGCGATAGCGTCAGAACCTGCGGTGTCGACAAATTTCAGCAGAGCCTCGACAAAAGAAGACGCGTCATGGCCGGTAATAGAATCTGAGATCAGTGCATTCTCGGCTCCTCGAACAATTCTTGAAACCAGTTCATCAGGTGGGAAATCTAGCGTATATCTCGGATTTTTTTCCTTTATACCTATCGCTGCTGGGTCAAATTGCGACGTATGCTGCTGGTTTAAAAAAGCTGTCGTTTCGTTCAGTTTTTCAAAGTAACTATCAGCAACTTGAAGCGGATCAGACGCAATATCTAAAGATTGATTCCTAACCGCTTCTGGAGTTTCTCTCAACGAAGTAAGGAATGCGGCAGCTTCTCTGGGGTCTCGTTGCGAATTGAGGCTATCGTACCGACCTAGGTTTACTCCAGGGTCTGTATCATTGGCAATATCGGCTTTGAGTTTTTCAATGTCTTCAGATGAAAAAGAAAACTGTCCTTCGAGTGTTTCTTTAAACAAGGTCGTGTCTGCGAATCGACTATTCAAGTCTTCTAGAAAATCGACTTTATTGTCACGATAGTTGGGTTGATCTAACAGTGCTTTTGTTCGATCAACCAGTGCGTCGTAGGTTGATAAGATATTCGCTTGGTCAGTTTCTTTAGACGTTTCAAGAGCAGTACCGATCTGGCGATATTTTGTGGCGATATCTTTCAAAAGTGCACGATTATCATAGGCATCAGGTCGTCTACCAACTCGAATTTCCGGACGAAGTTCCGCCCGACGTTCAAAATAATCGAGTGAGGCGTTAAGTTGCTCAGGTGAAGCACTCACAGAATCTGATTGAAGCCAGTTTACATCCTGAATATGGCCCTCGTATTGCCCTTGTCCGTATTGATCTCCTAGCGCCTTATAGACTTGCTCCAGTTGCTCAGGGTCTCCAACTTGCTTAACTGAGTTAACAAAGTCCCCGGTTTTATTGAGCGCATGGTCATAACTGGCTCGCGCGTTAGCATCTTGAAGATTTTGAACTAAATGATCTCGTAATTCGCCAAGTTTGTGGCTAACAAGCCCAGCAACATCCTCATCGTATGCGGGGCCATCGAGTTTCGGCCCTACTGCGCGTTGGTAATCGACAGCAAAATCGAAATCCTGTCCTGTAAAATCCGTGCGATCATTAAACAATAAACTAACACGTTCATTTAGCTCGGATGATACCTGAAAACTCTCAGCGCCAGATTTTTTTGACCGGTACAGCACATCCCCATTATTGAGTTTGATTTTGTCATAACCATCAACCGATGTTGCACCATCGAAAACAGGAATCGCTCCGTTTAGAACAGCCTCATGACCTCCTGTAAAATAGGTAACGTTGCCGTCAATCACCGACGCGTCGTTAATGTGGAGCGTTTGGCTATCGTTTGCTGCGATGCCTAGCTCTTCGCTGATTCGTGCTCGCGTTGCATCTCCGAGGTGCACCTCGGTACCATTGATGCTTTCCGCATCTTTAAGTAATCGCAATGTATCAGTAACCTGGGCCGCCGCACGCTGGCTCTCTGGACTAAGCGCCGTATCGGAATTGTTTTTGAAGTAATCGAGCAAGCCATTAACAAAAAGCTCCGTACCGCCTTCATTGCCCTCCAATCTGCCAATCGCCTTATTCGTCGCTTCGAGTAATACACTACTCGACTCAAACTGAACGCCCCTTTCTACAACAGTTCCAGCAGCATCGGTATCACCGGCTGCAGCAGAAGGTGCCGTCGCTTTATCGACCTCATCAAAGTACTTACCGACCAACCCGGCGATGACCTCCTTCGAAGGGATCGTAATCGGATCATCCTCCGTTGTAACACCTAAACCACGTGCAAATTCATTAACCGCATGAATCGACTCAGGGTTGTAATCAGCTAATTGAAACTCACCTTCAGGACGAGAAAGCGATGCCGGCCGCTGAGTTGCCCTTTCGATGCCATTGTAATCAATGGTTTTTAATTCACCGGTAAGTTTTTGCTTGAAGGCCTTGGACCCACCCGAAACACTTGAGCCAAATACATCTCGCGCTTTGTTAACGACAGTCTCAGAAAGAGCTTCACCATAATGCTCTGTATTGGTCTTCGAAACCCCCTGATAGATGCTTCCGTCAGCGTTCTTCGTCTTACCTTTTTCCGCGATAGGTTGGAATTCTTGCGTCGCGGCAGATACTGCGCTTTTCAGACGAGACACAACATCATCCGTCGTCAAACCCTTTGATAAAGTTGGATTGCTCGTTTCCAGATACGTTGCATAAACCAAAGCTTCACCCAAAGCTTCTTTGTTGCTAACGAAAAAATCTTTTTCAGCCGTTAGTGTCTTATTCAGTGCTTTATTCGTGAGACCCGAAGTAACACCCGAATCTGGTGCGCCGCTCACTCCTTGAAAGCTCTTCATTGCATCTAGAGCTGACGTTGCCGTGACCGCGCGATTATGAGCATCTGATAGAAACTCAAAAACATCCGAGTAACTGCGAAAATGCGACGACTTTGTCGGCAAATCGGGAAGGCCCTCAGAGGCAAATTTTGCGTAATCAAAGTTGAAGCTACTATGCGGCTGCTGTTCATCAAACGTCGATAAGAGTCGCGGCGGCAACCCCGCAGAGCTTCGATACGTATTCTCACTGCTCCAGCCAATTGGAGGAACCCTACGCGATTGTTCCCCTGCCGATATAACGCCATAAACACCGGTGCCATCAGCAACGTCCTGCTGAACGCCTGACGAAAACACCACGGCATCATCGTCATTGAGACGGATCTTTAATTCGTTACTCTTTTCTCGACCAGAATCAGTGGCTGTGGCGAAACTCGATTGAGCAATAACGTTCTGCAGCTGCCCGTGGATTTCACCAATTTGAACACTTCGGCTACGAGTACCGTCAATCGTAGAGGTCACTAAGGACCGAACCTCACCATCTTTAACGGTATCCAGAGTGCTAACCGCGTTACTGGCGCTATGGTCTTCGCTGACACCCAACACGAAACCATCTTGATCAGTTCCATATAACTCAGTCGCTCGGCTGGTATTCTGGTTTGCCAACGTAGAAGCGACATAAACATCTTGCGCAAAACCTTTGGTTCGCGCCTGGCTGCCATTGGAAAACCCCGAATTGATTAAATCAAGTGATGTTGATACCTGAGCTTTGTCGCCGTTGTAGCCAAGGATCAGGCCAGTGACATTCGTTTCAACGGCATGCTCATAGTTTTGGCTCTTACCGGCGTTATAATAAACCTCTCCATCATGACTCGGGCCGACAGCAACGACCTCAAAACCAGGTTCTTGTAGACGCTCAAGTTGTTGTCGTGGGGTCAACTCAGAGGTATAATCACTGATTTTTTGAGCGGCATTGTTTAAGTGAATTTCCGGATTATCTACTTGCGACAGTCCAGCGAACACCCTATCGAGTTTATTAAGTTGCTCATAGGTTACGTGCTCTGCATGACCTAACGACTCGCTATTGCTTGCGTCCATCCTATACGCATCACCAATTGCCCTGCCATCGCGTTCATTAAAGCCCAAATTATCCGCGGCATACTGCTTTTGATCATCGTTCAAACTGTCATAGGCTGAGTAAGCGGCATTAACTGCACCAAGCAGGCCTTCATGTCGTGCTTGAATGTCAACGCTCGGAACTGGCGGAGCTTCTTTCTCGGTTGCAAAGAGCGACAGATCTACCGGTTTCCCGTCTTCAGACGCCAAGCCCCCTTCAACGGTACTTTTAAAGGTATTCAACCGTTTGATAAGATCCGGCTCAAATAGGCCAGTTTGACGTCCGATAGCAATTTCTTCGGCAAAATGATGCAGCTGGCCATTCGCATAATCATTGATCTTGTTGAATTGCTCCAGATCTCCGGTAGTCAGCTTGCCGCGGTTATTCGGATCCCGGTAGTAACTGATAGCCGCACTAAGTTCGGTCACATACTCATTCGCATATTGAACAAAATCCTTCGTGCCTTCATGGGTAAACCCGGTATCGTTGGATACCTTAGCGCCGTTTTTACCAACGCCGAATGAACGCCATTCGATGGATTTATGTTGCTCTAATGGAAGCTGAGGAACATCGAGGTAATATGAGGGGCTGTCGAGTTCGCCATTTCGACAAACATGTAAATCCAATTGATTGTATTGGGTGTGTATCGAGTCTTTCTGCACCAGCGCACTGAGGCTCATCGGCTGCTTTAGAAGAATTAAGTCATATTCCAAATTATCCGCAGGATGCAGCGCCGCTAAATCTTGATATTCGTCCAACGCCACCGGCCACAATTCAATATCTGGAGATTGCTCACCGCCACGAACCGAATCAAAACCTTTCACATTTTCTAGTAAAGTAAACAATACATTCGACGATAGAAGCCGATGGCCTGCGGGGGCTAGATGTTGTACTGACACATAGGATTCGGGAATTCGAAAAAAACACGCAGGGAAGCCGCTGCCTTCGGACTCTGTATCGCCCTCACTATGGGCAATAACAACAGCTCTCCGGGATGCTTGGCCAGTGCCAACAATATGCTGAGAACCACCAATAATCGCAAATTGCGCGTTCTCAAATCGGGGAGTACAACCAAACAGCTGAATTCGATCCATTTCTCTGCTCCTGGCCGTGCATGCCCGTACCCGCTGCCGTGCGATGCACTTTTATCTTTACACAAGTCCCTTTCAGGATAGGCTATTTGCGGCCAATTGGTATCTGGTCGAACGAACGGTCATACCACTATTCATTGGGCCGTGGAGCGCTACCAGAGACGATCTACACACAGTTCACAGAACATCATCACAAATCATTGCGATCAGAATCCAAATGCGGGTCGTCTGATATTGACGGCGGCTGATTGCCTAGCGGATTGTTCTTATCACTGGCTATATCTGCAGCCTCTTTTTGTTGAAAGCTCGCCATGGCTTGTGCGATTTTATTGAGGGTCGAATGATCAGAAACTTTCTCAGCCAAAGCTTGATCGACATAGACGTCTCTGAGGTGCAACGAACGCAGATGAGCAGAATCAGATGCTTTATCGTCAGCGAGATCGTTTGTAATCGCCGATAAATTCAGCGGTTTTTCGCCCTGAATCTTGAGCACTGCTGAATGCTCAATACGTTTACCGCTTTCATCAAAAATCCCGTTAAACGACAAACTGTGCTGGGTCGTTTGATCAAACAGCGTTAGCGCATCACCTTGTTGTACCACTAACGTGTTATCAACATCCAAGTTGCGCCCCAAATCAATCACCATAGGTTGCGCTTTATCGGTAACGACACCTTCGTTTTGATCCGCAACCAAACTCACACGTTGGTAATGCGCTAAAAACTTGTCAGAAAACGCGGTTTCCACGTTTTGTTCGAATGGTAATGTCACGATGACATTATTCACGCCATCCAGCAGCGGCAGATGATTGATGGCCGTGCCTTCATGCGCCTGCAGCAGCAATGTTTTCGAACCATCGTTGGCTGTGACCGTGCGAGCAAAATCATAACGCCTAGGGCTGCCAATATTTGGGGTTTCACTGGCCTGCTGGGAAGCTGTCGGCGGCTGGCTATCCGATGGATCAGGCTCGAACGCTTTTAAACCAACCGAAAGTAACTGTGTCTGTTCGCCATACCCTGTCGTGATATAGCCTCGATGATTAGCCCCATCTATACCAAGCAACTGAAGATTTTCGCTCAGGAATTTCGATGGAAGATCATTGAGATTCAGTTGCTGCATGGTATCCGGCACAAGCCAGGATTGCGGCACCTGATCACCGCTTTCGTCGGGATAGACCGCAACGGCATCAGCCAAATGGAATTTGCGGCGTAGTTTTTCAAGCGCCTGCTCGGCATCCCCCGTATGCTGATCGATCCAATCCTGATTCAAACCGACAACGGTTTCAGAATGTTGCCCCAAATCAAAGAAGATACCTTGTGTGTCGCGAACCAATAATCCCGCCGGTGATGACCGGAAATCTGCCGGGATATAACCCGTCAACACAGATACAGATTTACGTACCAACCCATAGTTATCGCTTTCAAGGTTTTGCCGATACAGTGTTTTGCTCGCAACGTCATAGAGCCACGCTGTTTTTCCTTCATTGCTGACATTAACCAAACTTAGGCTTTCGGAAATGTCGCCACCGTCACTCAGCGGATCAGCCAATACAAAGTTCTTGCCTAAATTATCGTACCAAGCAGCGAGCTTTTCGACATGACCGTCTTCAGACATCTGTGTAACGCCATGCAACGCGATGCGTTCGATATTCTTGCTTTGCTGCGCACCAAATGGCAAAAGATCGCCGCTAACCGGGGGGTTAGCCGCATTGAGTGAGCTAACCAACTTCTTGAAATCCCCTAGCCAGTTTGCGTGTTTGTGCACCCAGTCAGCGTCAACATCAATCAAATGTGAGCGCCCTGATTCATCGATATTCCAACTCAGCCCGTCATCACCGGTAACGATAAAGCCACGTGTTGTATTGCTGGCTTTTTCGATATGCTGGGCGATATCACTATGGTCTATTCCTAAGGTGATTTGCTGTGCTGGGTTTTCACCCACTTGTTTATACGCTTTACCCACATGTGGATCATAAAATAAAACCGGCGCTGCATCGGTGCTGTTTACTGGCACGTTAGAGGCTGTATCTGCCGTCTTTTTGGTCTGCGTGCTATCGCCAATCACGATGTTTCCGTCAACGGACGTTTTGTATTTATGAACGATCTGAATCAATTCATCACTTGCGCCATCGATATGTGCGATTTGAACACGACCATCGCCACCATCGAGAAAAATCGGCGTCTTGCCCTGTTGACCAATTCGTACCACATCATCTAACACAACTGCAGAGCCAAACCGGTCTGCCAAGTGGTCTTGAGCGTTTGTTCGGTCAGCGGTCAATGCCGTGTAGAGCGCATCGTCACCGTTGATGCTCGACAACACGTAATCGCCATTTAAATAGCGGAATACATAGCTTGCAGATTCACCGCTGGCGAGGGTTTGTTGCATCTGAACAATTAACCCGGCGCTATCGTCTACCGCACCGATTCGAACATCACCTTCGAGCAGCGGCAACGTAAACGCACGATACTGTTTATGAGATTCGGTATTAATTTCGATAACTTGCCGTGTTTTTCTATCGATATAGATCGCCACGCGAGGCATGTCATTGTGTGCTTGTGTAACGTTTACGAACTCTGCTGTTTCAGGTAAGTCGTCACTGTACACAAAGAGTTTATCTGCCTTATCGTAAACCGCTTGGTCATGCACTTTACCGGTGGCATCGTGAAAATGACTAATTTTTGTGTAGGGTAATAACTGACCTGCGGACGACAACCGCTTCAACAAACCTTCGATATCGCTCCGGGCCGTGCCGCTAGGCTTTCTATCATCATCGAGTATTTCGCCTTGAAGAATCAACGCCAATGCAAGATGGCTATCGAAATTGATGTCATACACGTCTGAATGTTTGTCCGAAAGCAACACGCCAGAGTCACCGGCCTTTCCGTGATCATGAACATTCACCGATGCAGAACCAACTCGAATGCTGTTATCGCTAATGCTCACGTTTCCACCGCTCACATTACCGGATTCGATAATCCAGCTACTGGATTTGTCGCCGTCATTAAAGGTATTCACCGTGGCACGATCGTTTAGCGAAACAACATACTGCCCACCGTCGCCATGGATATTGTGATGCACTTTACCGACGTATTCGTCAGGTATCTTGGGAATAACGACAACCCTATTCTGTTCGTCGAGAATGATATCAATGCCGGTTTGATGGTACGTCATATCGATTTTATTCAGCGCGAATTCAAGAGGGATTGGCACTGGTGGAGGCACGACAACGGTGTAATCGTATACAAAGTCTTTGGTTTCCGCGCCACGAAGCACGTCATACCCTTTGCCATGCTTGGTGTTAGAGCCCGGCAAGTTGGTATAGCTTTGACTGATGCTGGCCCACGGCGTGATAGGTGCCACCAATACATGGGCATCAGCATTATGCAAAGCGGTTTTAGATCCGTAGTGAAATAACTCTCGAACGTTTAAATCGTGTGCTGAATTGTAATCAACGCTCGGCCCAACTCCGAGATACCCATCACCTGCGCCGGTTTTAGTATGTGCAGAACCGCCATAAGTACGATGAATTTTCTGGGTGCCGAAGGTCACTGAACCAGTCCGGAAATTCACGCTTTTAACAACACTCCCAGACAGTGGTACCAAGGTGTCTGAATCGTCTTTGTAATCAAATCCACCGTTTTTATAGGATGTATCAACCGACGAAAAATATTTGGCAACTTGATCGGCCTCGGCAGAAACCTGGCTAAACGCCTGCACTAGGCCGGCTACACCGACCCCTATACCGGCAACTAACGCGCCGGCTCCGCCAATCAACGAAGCCGCTGTACCTGCAGCGGTAACACCCGCAGCAGCGGCTATACCCAAACCAATGGATGTGCCACCGAGGATTGCCGAACCGGTATCGAGCACCAATTGCGAACCATAAATGGCTTTTTCGGCATCTGATTGCGCTTTTGTGAGTTCATAAATATCAAAACCAGCACTCGCCAAGCTAAGCAGCACGTCGATACCGCCACCGACAATCATGCCGGCGACGGTAAAGGCCTGACTTCCCGACCTGGCAGCCGTTTCAGCGGCTTCAGCACCCGTTTTAATGAGCTGACGGGCCAACCCAATCGCGTGATAGCCATCTTGCGCGAGTCCGTATGCAATCCGCGCATAGTTGATTGCCTCATGTGCCTTCAAAACTTCAGCGACATCTTTGTCGGTATTGAGGTTTTCGGCGCTCTTCGTTTGGAAGTAACTCACCAGAGACTGAATCGCAAACGCCGCATTCAACCCATTAATGCCTTCAACTTCGGGCACATCTTCTCTCGGCACTAGGCCACCCGCCGCATCAGCTTTAAAGCCCTTCAATACGGTTTCGACATTGTCGTCGATAAACTCGCGCGCTTCGAGAAAGCTCCTATCGGTGGTTGTGACTACTCGGGTTTCATCCGTATCTTTCTGAAAAACCGTTAACCGATAGGTATCGTCATCCAATTTTTTAACGCTGGAAAAATCAGGAAGCCACTCAGTACCCAGCTTTTCTTCGGCTCGCAAGCCATCGATACCGGCTTGTAATCGCTCCCCGAGGCCTTCAGCTTGTTGTCGCAGTTTCGCGTTGTTGATTTTTTTCTCTTGGGTTGCATCAATAATCAGTTGATTGAGGCGCGCACGGCTGGATTGCTGCGTTGGGTTACTCTCACTCAACGGTTTGAGTTCAATGCTCTCCTGGCCTTTGCTTGTCGCTGTGTCGGCTTGCAAGCGGCTAGTTGACTGCGCATCAAAATGCGCAACGATTGCACTTAGCTGAGTGAGCGGTGTTTCACCACTCGGAGCGTCAGCAAACACATCATCGAAAGTCGATCTAACTAGTCGGCGATTAACGATGTGTTTGGCTTCGAGGCCTGCTGCGTCAGCAGCGTTGCGTATCGATAGTCGTTCTTCGGAGCCGAGTCCATCTGACAAAACGATGTGTGAATCGGCAATTCGATAGTTCTCAGGGACCGTCTTTTTAATCATTGTTGCTAATCGATCGAGGGCGAAACCTGAGATTTCTTCAGGATCGAGATTGCTCGCATCGATAAATACATGCAATTTGTTGTCGGCGTCACCACGCACGCTGAATTTCAAACGACTCAAGATGTCTTGTTTGAGATACGCTTCTCTGGCGCGCTGATATTCTGCCAGTGCTGCGCTGCGATAAGAGACCCGAGCTTGACCATCAGGTTCATCCTGCCCATACCCCACGCTAATGCCGAGATCATCCATCGCTGACTCAATGACTGCGCGCTGGTCGCCTGACAAACTATCAGCATTGTCGATTTCAATCCTAGCGACGGGCTGATCATCAGGTAACAATGCGTTGGCTGCTGCTTTAAACGCATCAAGAGAGTTCGGTGAAAGTGGTTTTCCTTCGATGCTCTTGGCATTGATCCTGACTATCCCGCCACGCTCATTACCGTCACTGCCTATAACCGCTGGCTCCACCTCAAACGCAACAGGTTCGCCATCAACATCAATGCTGCCTGTCGCAAACATAAGTTTATCGTTCGACTGACGTGATTGTTGTGGTTCAGAGTCAGAAGCATTGGCCTGCAGCTGTTTTTGCCGCGCTAGCAACGCTTTGCTTCGCTGATAAGATTCATCACTGATCGTGCGAAACCCTCCCAATAAGCGTCGGCTGAGTTCCGTTTGATCAGGTGCATCAATCGACAGCACAATGCGCTCGTTATCCTTATTCGCATCGGAAACATAGTCAATCACGCCCTGACTCAACCGTGCAGCAAACGTATTGAAATCGGCTCTGGTTTCAAATTTATTCGCTAGTCCTTCAGCACCGTATAGGGCTTTTCTGGCGTCGTTGTAAACTTCCGACACAGCGGTTTCAGGTTCAACGCCGGCTTCAAACTTGGTGATCGTACTGAATTTGAGCATATCGACAATATCATCCTGTGAAATCGGGTCACCGCCAGTTTCAGATAAGCGCCGTTCCAGCTGGGCCTCTAATGAAAATGCTGACGGCCCACCAACACCATCGATCACAGGAGCTAACAAACTGGTTTCTACCACTTCCGCCTGAGAGCGATCAACAGCATCAAATACTGCGATATCTAGGTTACGCACGATAGAGTTATAACCGCGCTGGAGAGTTGTCGTGTTGGTGTTGACTTGTTCCTCAGTAAAACGCTGAATGCGGGCGTGCTGTTGTTGTGGGTCTTTGATCGCCATGATTTCTTCGCGAACATCGCCCTGACGATCAACAGCATCTTCAAACGCTGTATTTTGCTCGTTATAGGTTTGCGTCAGGTTATCAGCTGACTTAACCAGCCGGTGAAAGGTCTCAAGTTCCGTAGGGTTTAGCGCAACGGTATCCGCATCGTTCAGACGTGCTATAAGCTCATCCGGCGACACACCCTTCGGTGTTTGCTCACCCAAGACTTTATACGCTGTATCAATCGTTGATCGAAGCAATGCACCCAAATGAATCACTTGTGTTCGAAGGCCATAACTACTGGCATTGAGTGCTATTTCCGGGAATGCGTCGACTAATTGCGCGCGAACATCCGGCTGGTCGCGCAATACATCGCTAAAGAACTTATCGTGGTTTTCACCAATCGTTTCACGAATTGCGCTGCGCAACTCGGGTAATGATTGCTGAATCGCAGGATCGGAGCTGCGCGAGTATTGCGCAAGATCCTTCAAGAATACGCTAAGGTTTCGAGTGACTTCACTGGAAACCTGCGGCTTGTCCGTCGCCTTCTCAAATACGGCGAGTTTTCTGGCAACTAACTGGTTAAACGCTCCGGGGTCTTCATCACGAACAAACACCAACGGTATCTGTAAGGCACGAGAATCAGTAATACCGGTATCATCAGAGCCAAGCCAACGTTCAAGATTACTGAATCGTTTCGGAAGTTTTAACGTAACACGCTCACCTGCACCCGTTTCTCCCTCAACCACCTGTGAACCATCAAACAAGCCATAACGAATGGTTCGGTATGGCGTCGCGCTATCAAAACCAGCGATTTTGCCACCCGCATCTGTGACAAATTCAAACTGCCCTTCTGCGTTGATTCGTGCCCCCGTCACCTCGCTAGCCGCACCATCCAGCGTTTGAATCAGTTGCCCTCTCACGTCCGTATCGATGTGAACTTGCCGCCCGTTAACGCTGACGACTTTACCCAGTTCACGAATGACGCCCACATGCTCACTCAATGCCGCGATTTTATCGGGGTGGGCTTCCTTAGTCAGATAATCGGCAAAAGCACCCGCTAACGGTGTGATATCTCCGCCCTCGGAAGGTGTCGCACCCAATGCGTCATTAACAGCATCTGTATAGGCCGCAGCCAGCGCCTCTGGCGATAAATCCGAACTGTGTTGTTCGTCATACGCATGAATAACCCGCAAAAAATCCGCCTTATTGCCACTGGCAGTATCACGAACCTCTATTGGGTTGCCCAGTGCACGGTTGAAAGCCTCGAGGCTCTCCAATCGACCCGGTGCAATGCCCGCATCAACAATGCCGGAAGGCACACCTGCAGCAGACAAATCTTGTGGCGATGACGATATTTTGGATGTTAGATCCTGTTTAAAAAAATCTTCTGCAGTGGCAAAAAAATCAACATCCACGTCTTTTGCCGCAGCCTTTTTATAAGCATTTAGGGTACGAGTTTTTAGCTCTTTCTGGTATTTGCCTGCCAATCCGCCAGCACCGCTAAAGCCATCCACCTGTTCGAGCCCTTGCAGCACGGCAACAGCTGTATCTTCCAACCGACCAATAACATCTGCCGAACTCAGGTAATCATCCCCCAACAACTCCCGATAACCCGCCCACACGGTAGCTTCAGCAAGCTTGGGAACAGCCTTTTTAACAGCACCCTCTTCCCGAGCAATGGCTTTAGTAATGCCCTGCCGGGCTTTTACCGACAACTGTTCAGATATCCCGTCATCATCAAGTGCTTGCCGATAAACCCGGATTTTGTTTAGCCGCGTTTGTGTGTCATTGAGATAACGATTCGCGTCAGCAACGGATTTGAACCCAGCGCCTTTGGGCAATGCCTGATTGGCCTCTGAATTCGACAACGCCGTATCACTAATACGGAAGGTACTTGATGCGGATGAATTGTCAGCGTTGGCATCCGCTGGCACCAAAGCAACTTTGGCTGGCAACCCAGCTGCCGAGCGGTAACTGTTTTCGTTAATCCACCCCGCAGGTGTATCCGCTGGCCGTGTATTAAATGGATTATCACCAGCAAGACCAATCCCGGTGGTCAAGCGCTCGTCGATGCCTTCATTGAAACGAACGGCTTTATCGGGTGTGATCTGAATCTTATTCAGTGTCGATAACGAACGGCCGTCTGAGGCGAAACTGGTTGCGGTGATCGATCGTCCTAATTGCCCGACCAGATCACTTAATTGGTCACTAACAGGCAGATTACGATCGATCGTAATTTCGGCCGAAGAACGAGTCTCGCCACTGGATTTCTCGCTGAACACCAACTGCCCGCTACCCTCACCCAACCCGACAACAATGCCTTCACGCTGCGCACCAAAACGTGAATCAAGCTGGTTACCATGTAACTCAGCCAACGAGGCCGCCGTTGCGAGCTGGCGAGCAAAAACACTCTGTTCATTCGGCAGTTTCGGGTCCAGCCCCGCTTGCAGTAACGACAGCGCACCTGAGCGTGATTCGTGAGATCCATCTGAACCAACGCTAACACCCGGAATATTGGTTCTATCGATTTGAACATGCGCTCCGTCAGAAGCGTCCGATGGGTTAATCAGCTCGGTTTTTCCTGAACCAACGATTCGCAGGTCAAAATTATCAGCCACCAAGCGTTGCTGGCTGAGGTTGAACGTTAAGTCTTCAGACCAAGGAATCAGATTATCCGCAGACGCCGGTGATGTCCCTTGCCGGTCGAGTGCAATCGCTACGCCATCTAATTTATTCAAATGACCAAATGCCTCACGGGCTTCGCTCGTTAAGGGAGCATCGCTTTTGCCGAGTTCATTGGTCAGGGTTCGCAGTGCATCAGCATCACGATCACTAAAACGGTAACCGCTGAGCGCAAACGCTTTTTGCTCCGGCGTGAGCTTATTGAAGTAATCAAGCCCTTTGCTAATCGCGTTCGTCAGCGCTAAACGTTCTTCAACCGGCACATTGCCCGGCACACGCAGGGGCGCCTCGCGGGCGTCGGTTCCCAAGCTCAGCTCATGACCAATAATGGATTCGATTCCGGAGCGAAAACGATTGAGGCGCTCAGGAAGATCCGGAGAAAAATGCCCGAGCTGACGACTAATAGCAATTTCACGAGCAAACTGCAGCGTCGCGCCATCGGCATAGTTATCCAATGCAGCGACCTTATCGAGCCAGGCAACGTCAACCGATTTACCTTGTGGTGATCGATACGCCTCTACCGCGTCCGTAAGCTCAGCAAGATATCCACTGGCGTAATCGGTAAACACCTCTGCACCCTCGGCAACAGCAAACGTATCTTCAGAGCTATTCTGAAACGCGCGTTTCGGCAGGCTGCTTTCACTGGTAGGTGTTTGGCGATCAATAAGTCGCTGATAGTGCGCATAGGTATCACCCAGTTCTTGACGATCTTGCGCCAGATACCCTGACAGATTTTTCCACGTTGCACTGTTGAACCCGTGACCGAAATCTGCGCCATAGGTTTCTGCCACCGGAATTGTGTCGAGTACGGTCTGACTCCAGCGACTGGCAAATCGGTCAAAAGCCGCATCATCACCGTTGAATGCCGACCGCAAGTTATCAAGATTCTGCACGCTCGACTGTAATTCAGACACCAGACCATTTGCGGCTTCGGCGACGGATTTACCTTCTCTGATATTGGCAGCCGTTGCAACATCGGCAATCCGACCGAGCTGCTCGGGTGTCATGTTGCTGACTGCTTCAGCACCGTTCTGCTCAATCAAGCGCCCCAGTTGTTCCTGAATCGAGTAATGTTGCGCGCCACCGGTGTTTTCAAAGAATGAACCGAGTTGTTCTTCACCAAGATACCGTTCAAGCACAGCCACATTACTAGCCTCTGTGCCCACATTAAACTGCTGCTGAGCACTGTCTGTCACCTTGGCTGCTCGCAGTCGCTCGGTTGTTAAAATTTTGGACGATTCGCCCGAACGGCCAACTTCGAAAGCCGCGCGTGTCACATCATCAACAAGATTCGCTGTGCTTCGGGCATTCAATAACTCGGCCTGTTGGCCGGTTAAACGATTCAACGAGGTCTGCAGGCCTTGTCGCTCGGAGGCAATAGCGTCTGTTGATGCTCGATACAGCTGCAACAAGGTGTCAAAGTCTGTGCGCTGCCGCGCAGTCAGTGTCGACGGATCAAACCCCGCAATTGCACGCTCGACACCCGCGCTGGTTGCTGAACTGGCAATATCAGATTGCCTGGTAATTTCCGCCAAACCTTGTTGCGCTGCCAGTTGAGTGCTCTCTAGCTGCAACACACTTTGATGGGATTCTTGAAGCTGCGCTGCCAAAGCGAGATCGGGGAAGGCTTTATCCAACGTCGCCCCTTTGAATTTCGATACTGACGCCGCCGATTGATAAAACTGATCAAGGCGCCCGTCATAGGCACGATCTAATGCCTGATAAAAACCCTTAACTTGCTCAGGCGCTTCAGATCGCAAGTTCGCCACGTACCGATTTGTTTTCAACATCAATGTCGCAAATGCATCCGTTGCCACTGCTCCGCCTGTGGCTAATGCATCCGGATCAAATTGTGCAATCTTACTGCTCAATTTTGTTGCGAAGGTTTCCGGTGTATCTTGCACAGCATTGAAATCAAATGCATAACGCACCCAAGTCGGGTCTGCATCCAGTGTGGGGGATTCTAACCAATTGAGCCGATTGGCTAGTGCTTTGTTCAGTACCAACGCCTTACCATCAATCTCCGATGCCGGATAAAAACGACTGCCGTCGACCAAATCATAGGCTTGCGTGCCCTGTGGTGATGGCATCTTGACACGCGTCCCGCCTTCCAATGCAAACTCAAATACACCCTTCTCGCTGCCCGTTAATGTCAAGGCTCGGTTTGCATCACTACCAAGATATTGAGATAACGACTCGCGCGTTGTTGCATCAATGGTCAAGGCCTTACCGCCAACCGATTCGAGTCGATCGAGCGCACTAACAACCGAGCCGTTTTCACCGAAGATATAGCGCTGAATCTCTGTGGCGTCGTTGTGCAGAAACCCGTTCAATGCGTTTGCAAATGGCGTTAGATCACCACCCGTTTGGGAAAATTCAGCGATCGCAGCATTCCCAGCCTCGATGATACGGATTGTATTATCAATTTGTTCAACTGAGTCTGTACTATTCCCGTTGGCCTCACGAATCAGCTTAGCGTAATCGGATTCGGTGCCTACGGAGGTTTTTTCGAGGCTATCGGATAAGCCCAAACTCTTAGCGAATGCTCTTATCGCTTTCGCACGGACAACTGTTGTGTCAGAAAACGTAAATGCTTTTGCATCAACCAAACTTGATAAAGGATCCTTTGCGACGGGCGATCTTTTCAGAACTGGAACATGTTGATCCAGTACCTGAGTGAAATATTCACCATGTAGATCAGGGTAAAGTGGGCGATAGATTTGTGCTGCAGAATGATTAAGAAACTGGGTGTATTCATGGACATCAAGAACACCTTTGTATTTTGCCAGATCAGGACGCGCATTTTCGCGTAATTCAACCAGCGCGGTGCCAAGTACTGTATTTTCAGCAGGTTTCCCGGTTTTGGGGTTGATTAGCTCTACATAGGGCAACCACGCATTGGCTTCAGCAATTTTGGGAGTTTCTTGCTGCAGGCTCGACAGCTCTTTCACCAATTGCGCCTCAATCGCGGCACGGTTGTCGGAGGCGTCGTTCGCGTCTAAATCGAGACCCGCCTTCAACAAACGAACGTGTTCGATTTTGCTATCGATACCGGCCAGATAATCTCTTGCTGCGGCAAGGTCCTTGAAACTCGCCCCTTCAGGTAATGCGAGGTTGATCCCTCGTTCAGACGCTGCCGTGCTTGAAAAGCTATTCCGCTCGATTTTCAGTTCTGTGCTTTTATCCCATTCAATGGTTTCACCGTCGAGCACAACTTTGAAGTTACCATCATCAGTGCTGGTAGCTGTGAGCTGGGTTTGAATATGGGATAACTCACCATCGAGTTGCTTCAGGTGTTTGGTCACACTACCGGAGATAGGAACCGAAATATCAACGATTTGAGAATCGGGTGTAACCGAAACAACACGAGAATTTATGTTTGTAGATATACCTAGATCTCGTAGGTCATCATGCCAAGTACTAAAAACAATACCGGATTCGTCAGTGCCATATACTTGCCTAGTGCCATTCTTGGTAAGCGGCTTAGCATACTCTGCGGTATCAACCAGCCGGCGGGCAAATGCACCATCATCAGAATGCGCACCATCGCCTAGCCCTTGGCGCAGCACCTGTAAAGCATCCTCAGCACTGGATGTCCTGTTAACGCCAATAAGCACGTTAGGTACATTCGACTTAATGACATCTTCAGACAAGTTAAATTTCTCTGCATGTCTTCCGGCACGGGTAGAATCATTAACGCGGTGTAATCGGCCAATCAATAATGGCTCAAACCCAGGGTTGGTAACACGCTCAACCTGCAAATTTCGGCTCAAACTGGTATCCCAGGCAATCGCATTCGACGGTGTATCAGAGCTGGGGTCGCGCGAACTGACAAAGCTCGCCAGGCGATCAAGCTTGTTATAGATTTCAAACACATGCGGTGCCCGAGATTGCACCTCTGCGGCATCGCTATTGACTGCATCGCGCGCAATTGACAAATACTTGATATCTTCGTTCGTGATACCCAACCCATTGCGAGCAGAAATTTGATAGGAATGATCTAACCCTTGCCAATATTCAACGGCCTTATCAATCGACTGCACTAACGAGACTGCGTCAGCTTCAGGATCAGACTGCGCAGGCTGTTCGATGACCGGTTGCGTATCAATATCCAGAGTCAGCTTTTCACCGATCGTTGACTCGACACGTTGACGCAATGCAACCAAATCATCGCCGAACCCTTTGCGAAAATGACCGGAATCCGCGCCTACTGCTGCATCACGGGCAACCTGGGCGATACCGGTATCAACAAATTCATCCAGCGCCCCGACCTTGTTTAGCCAATCGAGTGACGGGTTTTGTAACTGAGGGTCTCGATACGTCGCAACAGCCTCTTTCAACTGCCGAATATAGCTTGCGGCGTATTCCCCGTAGGGGCTATCTGTGGTCTTTTGAATCAGCGGTGCCGCGGCATTATTACTCGCTGCATCGCTATCAGACACCGCATTAGCTTCCAGTTTATTCAATACGGCTTGATCACCATCGTAAGTATCAATGCCGATACCCGCGCCTTTTTTCTCAAGATAACCGTTAAGCGTATCGAGTGTGGTTTGCGGGAATTCTGCACCGAAATGCTCTGGGTCAAGCGGCAAGATGGTTTCCGAGGTATCTAAAACTGCCTGCGACCAACGTGCTGCAAATTGATTAAAAAGTGCCGGATCACTGAAATTCTCACGGTAGCTTTGCAAACGATCAATCGATTGACGCAGTGCAGCAGGAACCCCCATACGGGTTTCTATTGGATCAGCGCCATCATAGAGCTGTGCGCTAACAGATCCATTGATGATCTCACGGAAGTTTTTAACCGACAGATTAGCAACGCTTTCTGAAGACTCACGACCAAACAAACCCTCGAGTTGCGACTGAATCGAAAATACCTCTGCACCGCCTGCTCGATTGACTACATCACGCAGCACAGCTTCGCTGTTGCCATGGGCACGTAATTGCAACAACGTTGGCGCATCAAGGGCCTCTGCAACAGTCGTATTAACGGATTCTTGACGCGATTGTGTCGTTGCCAGCTGCTCTTGAAGGCTGGCAACCGCCTCTTCGGTGAGGTTATCGCGCGTGTAAAATGCGTTAGGAATGTCTTCGCCAGTCAATAAGCGCTGAGCGAGCCGTTGATTCGCCGTATCGACAGATTCCCTTGCACGCTGAAACGCCTGTTGTTTATCCAGCGATAGCGTCGATAAATCCGCTTTATCTAAAACCGCAGCAACGCCGGCAGAGTTATTGACGGCATACTGATCAGAGCCACCGAGTAGCTCGAGCCGGGTTATGTCTTCTGCAGACAAACCCAGAGTGTCTTTTTCACTTTTAACAATACCGAGGATATCCTGTATCGAACGGCCTTTATTCTCGGCCAAACTATAGAGATCATTTTGCTCCAATCGTTGCTGATTGAGTACGCCAAATGCTGTCGTTGTTTGATCAATAGACTGCTGGCGATTTTCAGTCGCGGCGTGATACAAATCCACGTTACGCTGATAATCGACCTTGTCTTCATCAGAAAACTCATCAACGTTAACAAGATCTAATTGGTCTTCAATCTCAGCATCACTGAGTTTTGCTAAACCGCTATCGTCGATCATTTCAGCCAGAGCCGTTAGGGCGATATGGCGAAGTTGAGAAAGGTCGCGCACTTGACTCCGGCTCGTGTTAAGTGCTTGTTTGAGTGCCAGATCAGGAAACGCATATTCCAATGACGATCGCAAAGAATCGCTTTGCTGCAGCGCCTTCTCGACGTAATCAACTGGGGTTTGCGGGTATTGTTTTATCAACGCACGATAAAAATTGCCGACGTCTGCCTCCGAAGTAAGCGGTGTTTTTGCCAAGTAACCGGTGACAAATCGCTCAAAACCCTCATAACTATCGGCAGGAGCCTGCCTCGCTGAAGGCCTCGACATCGACGCCCCATCGGTTTCATTATTCCCCGCCGGTTTACCTTCGATGTCTCGTTGGAATTGCGTTTCAGCAGCCGCTCCATTATCTGAGACGCTAACAGCACGTAATAAATCAGACAGTTCATTAGAAGTTGCCTGCGGCACTTCACCAGCAGAATCGGTGAAGTCATCTTCTTGCCCCTGTGCATAGTGTTTTAGCTTTGTAACAACACCATCGTCTAACTGAAAACCTTTGTTGTCACCGGTTACAAAACTCGTTCCATCGATTAAACCGTATCGGCTCACGTGTTCGAGGCTTGCGATATCCGGCACTTCTTTGCCTGAGCTGTCGGTAAATACCGGCCCTTTCTCCTTATCGAAAACAACACCGGTGACTATAGGCTCGTCGGATTGAACAAAGGAATCGAAACGCGCACGCTCATGAGCACTGATAACAACCTGCTTACCCTCAAGAGAATAAACCTGCGACAACACCTGAGTAACACCTGCAGTTTCATTGAGCGCTTTAACAGACTCGGGTGTGGCGTTAGCTAAGTAATCATTCAAGCCTTTAACCAATGGAGTCGCATCACCGCCATCGCCAACTGCTGCCAAAGCGTCATCCACCGCGGTACTAATTCGTTGTGCTCGCTCTTTTGCTGTAAGCGCGGAGCCATCTCTGTGGGTTGCGGCACCTAGCGTTTTGAGCAAATCGGTATAATCATGTGCCGAGGCAATCGCCGTATCTGCACTAGCGACTCCCAGTGATTTGGCAAACGCTTGATACGTACGCAATTCGCTCTCGGTATAGGGCTGATCGAACAATCCAAAGGGTTTTCTTAAAGAAGATAGATCGGTCGTATGTGAAGCCCGATACAAACCCGGCGAATACTCACCAACAGCAGTATCAAATTCGGCGGCCTTTCCAGTGTCGTCTGCAAACAACGGGCGATAGTATTTAGCAACGGCTTCCGATGTTTTCTGGTTAAATGTTTTAACATCATGAACATCTTCCAATTGCTGGCCAATTGCCCCCGCTAACGCATAAACCGGTGCTAAGTAGGATTCTGGCGAGCGCTCTTTGAATGTTTGTACGTCAGTTTTGATTTTCAATCGATGGACTTTGGCGTGTTCAAAGTTTGCCAGTGCCGATGCTTCCGCTAGCTTTGGCAGTTCGGCTTCAACCGTGGCTTTCAGGCTTTTGTATTCCCGCGTGATTTGCGGGAGCTTGCTATCATCGATGCCTAGCTGTTTATTCCAGACAATGGCGTCACGATAGGTTCGCAAACGCTGCAATCGCGTTTGTACATCATTGAGATACGCAAACACGTCATATTGGTTTGCAAAGTAATCAGATTCCACCGGGAAGGTTACTTCCTTTAGGTCTTCCGGGATATTTTCTTGAGCGACATGAAAGGTTTTCGTCGCTGTCGTCGTTTTAGATTCTGTATCTGCCGGGTAATAAAGGCTCGCCGGGAGATGACGTTGTTGATAGAAGGTGTTTTCACTGATCCACCCGATTGGCACACCGGCTTTTTCGCTCACCTCAAATGGCATCTGCCCAAGCGACTGACTACCAACGGCAGAGCGTTCCTCAACACCATGCCCCCAGACCAAACGATCGCTATCAGCGGTCAATTTCAATCCGAATTCGCCGTATTTCTCACCGTTTTTAATCTCGGGGGAAAATGCCCCTTGGTTTATCGCATGCGACAGCTCGTGGTAGGCATTACCTAAACTTTCATCGACACTACCGCGATAACCCAGCGTGACCTTGATAACGCCATGAACACCGCTCTCGTCGTCGTAGCCGGCATGGGTTGTGGACGCCAATGCAGTCTCTCCGGAGCGCGCACCGCTAACGCCGGAGTAACCAAGAACCAGCGCTGGGCGATCACTGGCATATACACCGTTGAAGATATCCGTGTTTTTTTCAGCGACTTTACCTGCGGTAAATACCTGTTTCGCAAAGGTGACTCTGTCGGGTGAGCTTTTATCGGTTAACCCTGCATTCAATACCTGCAACGCTCTCGTGGCCTGCTCTGGAGAGCTGTCATAACCCAGATCGACACCTGGAATATTGGTTTGAATAGCATGTTCGAACGAAGAGTTTTCCTGCCCTGGGAGTACCCCGGGTTGACGATCGAGATCGGCGCCGATTAAAACCGGTTCAAAACTGTCATCCTGCAGGCGTTTTAATTGAAGTGCGGGTGTTAGATCATCAACCCATAACAATTTGAGTTTGCTGCTCTGCGATTCGCGGGCTGAAACATCATCCGGTCGGCTTAGTTTTCCAACGGTTTTATCAAGCTTGATAAACTCAGCAAACGCTTGTTTGGCAACGCTGTCAAGGCTATCCGGATTTTTAAGCAATTGCAGATTGAGCGATGATAACCCTCTGCGGCTTTGTTCATCGAATCCGAACGATGCCGCAACGGCTTTTTCATCGTCACTTAAACCCAAAAAGTATCGGTTAGCATCCGTCAACGAGCGGCGCAGTGCCATACCGTTTTCAATGGCATTCTGGCCTGGTACCTCCGAGGGCGCTGTGTTTTCGTCAATACTGAGTGACAGTTTGTGCCCGATAATATCTTCGATACCGTCGCGATAGCTTTGCAGCCGCTGCAGTAAATCAGGCTCAAAGTATCCGAGCCGTCGAGATAATGAGATTTCGCGGGCAAAACGAAACCCTGGGCCATCGGCGTATCCTTGAAGTGCAGCGACTTTATCCAGATAGGCTGGGGTTACATCATGGAACTCGGTCTGTCGAAAGCTACCAACAGCATCACCCAGCTCCGATAAATATTGAGCCGCATAGCCACTGAATTTTCCGTCAGCAGTGGCGTCGTTACCGCGATCGGTAAATGTGTTGAAAATCGGCTTCGATTTAGGCGCACCGGATCGACGCGTCGTCGACCCAGCATCGGTGAAGACCTTACCCACGCCGCTTAATGGCGTGTCATCGGTAGCGGTGCCGCTAGATACGCCCTGCTGACGGCCGAAAGCTGGGCGTGAAGTGCCAGTAGAGCCTTTCGAACCGTTGGTATCTGTCACCCCGGTTTGTCGACCAAACGCCGGGCGCGACGAAGTGCCGGAGTCTTGGCCGCTGCTGTCGGTGACATCCGTTCCGGTATTAAGGTTGGTTCTTTCGTTGTGGGAGTCGCTGTCTTGCGGTGTCGTTAGCGGGTTATTATCTGAACTGTCTTTGCTAGTGCTAGCAGGCTGTCCGTTTTTTTCAGCGCCAGTTTCTCCGCCAGTACTGAGCGGTGGAACATCACCATCAACCGATTCACTCGGTACGACTGTAGGTTGCGTATTGCTCCTAGGCTTGTTGTAAAGCAGATGCCCAAATAAATCATCGTTTTTAAAGCTCGCTAGCACCTCAGCATCTGCTGACTGCAAATACTGATGTATGCCGACGACGAAGGCACGCAAATCCTGCTGCCCATTATTTAACTCAGTAAACGCTGCCTCTGATGCCTTGAGTAGGGTTTGCGACTTTTGCTCTGCTGTCATACCCGTCTCTGACGCTTTTTTGTCAAATGCAGCGAGGAGCGTTAGGTAATCGTGTGGGCTGGCAGTTGATGTATCCGCGATGCTTTCAGGTATACCCAGGGATTTCGCAAACCCTTGATAAGCTCTCAGTTCACCGGCCGTTAGCGAAGGGCTAAACATGCCAAATGGGCTGTCCAGCGTAGACAAATCCGTTGTGTATTTACCGCGAAATTTTCGCGGGTCGATATTGTAGGTGTAGTGCCGTAGCATTTCTGCCAATTCAGGGCTATCGGCAAATACCGAGGTGTAATATTTCCGAATCGACACACGAACGTTATCGTCAAAAGCCGATTGCAACTTCGGGTCATCAAGCTGCTGACCGACCGTACCGACAATATCGTATATCGGTATCAAAGTAGATTCAGGTGATCTTGATTCGAACTCCCCCGTTGCACTGTTGATCTTGTGGTGGTGAACCTGAACAAATTCATAAGCCCCCAATGCCGCAGCGTCCGAAAGCTTCGGTAGCTCTGATCGTACATGTTCACTCAACTCGTCATAAGCGTTGCTAACAGCCCGTAAGCTAACTTCAGACATACCGTACTTGTCATGATTAAACATCGCATTTTTATAGTTACGCAGCCGTTGCAGCCACTTCTGAGCTTGATTCAAGTAGGTAAAAACTTCGTACTGATTGGCAAAGTAAGGGGATTTCGTATCAAAAGTCACGCCTTTCAGGCTTTCAGGAATACTGTCTTCAGGAATATAAAACGATTTCGATGCCGTCGTCTGACGCGACTGAGTATCGGCGGCGTACAACAACGTCGCAGGCAAACCGCGCAATTGCAGAAACGTGTTTTCGTTAATCCATCCGATGGGAATATTCTGCGGGTTTTGCACATCAAACGGCACTGCACCTAAAAACCGCGAGCCGACAGCTGTTCGTTCTTCAACACCATGCCCCCATACCACGCGACGGTTAGGAGTTAAAAATAATGCATGGTCACCCGCAGGCTCGCCTTTGGCAGAATGCGTACTAAACCCAGCGAAGTTAATCGCATGCGACAATTCATGGTAGGTATTGGCCAATGCATCGTCGACGCTGCCGTTATAACCCAACGAAACCTTAATAGCGCCATGCGGCCCATCGTCATCATTCAAACCTGCTCGTGAAGTTCTGGCCAAAACTTCGAATTCATCCTGACGTCCTTCGATATTGGTAAAACCGAGTACTAAGGCCGGGTTGTCTGAGCCATAGAGATAAAGAAAATAATCCGATTTACCCTCTGCAAGCGCTCCAGCCGTGAAAACCTGCTTGGCAAATGCCGGGCGATCAGGGCTACTTTTATCCGCTAACCCGGCTTGGAGCACCTTAAATGCACGATCAGCTTGATCATATGACGAGTCATAACCTACATCGACACCCGGTATATTGGTTGCGATGGCATGCTCAAACGAACTTTGCTGTTGATTCACTGCGGCTCTCGACATTCTCGACATGTCGCCACCCAGCAGCACTGGCTCAAAACTCGAATCCTGCAAGCGCTGCAGTCGCAGTGCCGGTGTTAGTTCTTCTACCCAAGGCAGCACTACATCCAGCGGATCTGTCGTTCTGGCAGAGACATCATCTGGGCGTGTAATTTGCCCTTTGGTTTTGTCGAGCTTGATGAACTCAGCAAACGCCTTATGCGAAAGATCATCCAAACCGGCGGGGTTTTTACCCAATTGCTTACGCAAGGAAATCAGAGTTTTGTTGCTTTTCTGATCGAAACCAAACGATTTTGCAACGGCCTTCTGCTCAACTGATAGCGAATCCCAGTAAATTGAGGCCTGCTGAAGCGCAGCATCCATAGATTCAACATTTTCCGCCACTGTGTGCCCGGGTACATCTGTCGGTACAGATTCAGAATCGACGTTCAAATCCAGCTTATGCCCGACAGTGTTTTCGACGCCCTGACGAAAACCCTGCAATCGTTGAATCAAATCCGGTTCAAAATATCCAAGCTGGCGCGATATCGCAATTTCGCGAGAAAATCGAAAAGCAGGCCCATCGAAGTAACTTTGTAGATCGGCAACCTTATCTAACCATGCAGGACTAACTTCATGCGCTCCGGGCTGCCGATAGGCTCCGACGGTATCAATAAGGTCGGCCATATAGTCGCCGACATATTTGTTATAGGCTTTGACACTTGCAGTGGGTTTACCCGGCGATAATCGTGATACAGCACCGGTATCAAGATAACCTGACGATCTCGGTGTGGGGTCGTATACCGGATGCGGATCACCAGAGATTCTGACCCGCGGTGCTTCTGTTTCGGAAGGTTTAGGCTCAGATGTTGAGCTTCCAGACGCCTTGTTTTTCTTGCCGAATAGTTTTCTCAGGCCGAGTTTGTTGCTCTCGTCCAACACGGCATCGTTACCCGGCTCAAACAAGGTTTGCGGGTCCGTTGGAGCAGACAAGTTACCGGATTTCATCGGCTCTGCTTCCTGTTCAAAAATCAAAGCGTCATCACCGGATAGATCGTCCAATGGATTTCCCCTTGTGATGTCATCTTGACCCACAAAAGTTAACCCTTGTAACTGTCGATTGATGGCATCCCCCACCCGCAAGGCGCGCACGCGATCGCCAGTCGTTCCCTCATACGTTGCTTCTATTCGCCCAATGAACTTATCTACGACCTGAATCGGTTCTTTATTTTGCTCATAGGCCTTTTGTTCAAGCACCTTGAAGTATTCACCCAACAAACTGCGCATATCGTCATTATCAAATTGGGCGGCAATGGTCGATTCCGCAAAACCTTGTTTATTCGGCGCTTGAACCCATTGGTTGTAGACATCAACCAGTGTTTGGTTGACTGCAACAAACTCAGCATCCAGATCTGGAGAGCTTTGACGTGAAAGCGCATTGAGACGACGATAGAAAAAAATGGATAAATTACTGGAGTTGAACTTGGGCATAGAAAGTACGCTCCGCGTAGGCGCAAAATTCCTGAATCTCTGGCGCATCTATGATCAATGCCTGTTTTACGAGGATTATCATTGGGCCGTGCAAACCACGTTCGATAACAAACAAACATCCATCGCCGTTGACTCACAATCATGCATATAGCTCTACTGGTAACGAATGACGCGATGGTAGCGTGACCGCGTTGGTTACGTTTGAAGCCTTTGGCTGCGACGAATATGCGAGTCGGTTCGTCGTTCAGCCATGATTGTTCACCGTTGCTTAAGTCTAGTCTGCTCTGTATCGGCGTAAAGGTTGCGCAAGGGCCTAAGAAACCGGCCCATTTCTAGCGGTAGGTTGAATGGATAAATATCACCGATCGAGATCTGCCGAACGGCAACAAAAGATCAATATTGATTACATCGACAATACAGGGAAATGAAACAGCGGCAAACCGGAACGGCCTGCCGGCAAGGCTTTTAGACAGGGTTAGTGACGACAATCTCAGGATGGATAAAACGCTCCCAAAATGCCTGGTGACGCGACTTATGCCATCCAATATGACCAATACGTGTCGCATCAATATCCGCAGGCAATACGCGCACCATCTTCGGATCAGTACCTCGGAAGTACCCATGCAGGCGATCCACATTGGTTTGAGACATCATCTCATCGTCGCTGAACGAAAAGCCGGTAATCGGAAAGTTCGCCTCATCGAAGCGCTGCTGCATCCCCGACTCAACACCAACAGCGTAATCTGAGTTCAAACACCACTTACGCCATTGCCAAATAACGCCTTTGGGCAAATCCGAAATAATCTTGATTTTATCACCCGGAAAATAACCAAAAACAGGAACAACCACCGGCACTAGTAGATACCACAACGCCCAAACCACACGTTTTGTCGGCGGTGAATTTTCTCGCCAATAGCCACTACCTGAAGCAACCGTGATGGCCTTATCAATACCACGGGTGTCTTTCATCATGCCCAACATGTGCCCGCCAACACTGTGCCCTACCCAATTCAGCGGCACACCAGGTGCCAGATCACGGGCAAACCCCAGCAATGCGGGGCAATCATGGTTAGCCCACGACAAAATGTCACTTTTGCTGTAACGAACGTGATCTGCAATGGAATCACCGATACCTTCGTAATCGAATGTAATCGCCGCGTAACCTTGCTCAGCCAGCCAACCGGCAAAATCCGCATAATGCGACTGGGCGACGCCAATAGCACCGGCGATAACAACAACCGCCTTCGGCGCAGAATTTGGTTCGTAAGTTCGCACAGCGATGTGATGCCCTGCTGGTGTTAACACCGTGTGTTCAGATACAGACATATCAAAACCTGTTGATCATAGTATTCAAAAAACGCAGAACGGTATCGATTTCTGCATCACTAAAGCCCTCAGTAAGAGCGCTATTTAACTTTGCCAAGTGGGGTTTGGCATCCGCAGCTTTGGTTTTACCCATGTTCGTCAGATGCAAGCTAACGGCGCGGTTATCAGTTTCACTCACAGATTTTTTGACCAATCCTTTTGCGACTACGCGATCAATCAAACCAGACGCACTCGCCTTTGATAGCCCAAGTACTTTGCTAACGTCTTTTTGAGTTGCACCTGGCATAGCGCCAATCAACATCAATGCGCCGAGTTGGGTTACCGATACGTCGAGCAGCGCTTCGCTCTCACTATTCACATGAGAAAACACGCGTTTTTGTGCCATGTTGAGCAAAAAGAACAGCCGTTTATCCATGAAGACCCCATTGGTTCGTATGCGAACTAACTTAACGTAAATACTGGCATTATCAATTGACCCACCATTCCTCATACCCAATGGATGACCAACCCGAGGCGTGAGGCAGAATATGCTCGCCAACAAAGCAATCAAGGTGTGACAAAAACGTGATTGGCCTGCTGCCGCGCCCTCTGCCATAGTTCAAGCATGTTAAATCGCTACCCACGGAGCTCCAATGCCGGCAAATACCGCATTAAAAGCCCAGCTCATTCGCATCACTTCACTGTTTATTCTGCTCGGTATGAATAGCGCTTTCGTGACCAGTTCTCCATTCGACCATGGCGACTGGCAAATTCTGGCGCACCGTCATGTTGTGATGATTAACAACAATCATGCCTCTGAGGTTGACTACGCAGGCATGCAAAAAGATGAGCAGTTACTCAACCAATATCTTTTGTCGCTATCCGCCGTCACACGCCCAACGTTTGATCGCTGGTCTAAAGATGAGCAACTGGCCTTTTTAATCAATGCTTATAACGCGGTCACGGTTAAACGTATTCTGGAAAAGTACCCAGACATTAAATCCATTAAAGAACTCGGATCTTGGTTTCAGAACCCGTGGAAAAAACCCGTTATCGAACTGCTTGGCGAAAAACGTTCTCTGGATGATATTGAACATGGCCTGATACGCGGGTCTGGTCGATACAATGACCCACGTATCCACTTTGCCGTTAACTGCGCCAGTATCGGTTGCCCTGCATTGCAAAATAGTGCCTTTATTGGTGAGAAGATCGACCAACAACTCGACAGCGCAACCAATAACTTTCTGGGGGATAAATCCCGAAATCGCTATGCCGATAGTAAGATGCAGGTATCGAAAATTTTTGACTGGTATCGTGGAGATTTTGAAAAAGGCTTCCTTGGAGCAGACTCGTTAGGTGCGTTCTTAGCGCTTTATAAAAACAACCTGAGTCTGACTGAAGAGCAAAGCAGTCAACTCGCCAGCGGCAAGATGACAATCTCATTTCTCCCTTATGATTGGCAGTTGAATGGACTAAACCAGTGAGCGAAAATCCGAGTTTGCGCGAATGCGCCAAATAACGCACACCTGCAGATATAACGCCTCAATAAGGGTGATGTAGCTGACAAGTATTAACCCAACGACATTGCTTTATCGCGCTGAGCCCGCCACGCCATATCCATAAACATGTCCAGAAGACGATCAGACGTTGGCGGCAATACTAAAAACCCGCCAATCAGATCAGACATAGGGCCAGGCACGAGCATAAACGCTGCAACGTGGTTATAAATACCTACAAACATAAGATCCCGAAGGCCATGCATTTCTTCGTCGCTCAAAACGAAGTCTGGATTGTCATGCCGTAAACGTAATTTTTCATTAAGTGCTTTAGATGATTGTCTTAAACGCAGATAACGGGGTAATCGACCCAATATCACAGCAAGCCCGAAGGCTTTGGTCACGATGCAGACCACTATCGCGGCCTTCAAACCAAATGCTAGATAAAACCCACCAAATACAATGATGTCAATAAAAAGTAGTAACGCTGTTTGTACAAATCTTCTCGTATTCATTGTCTTCTCCAATACGACAATCCGAAGTTAACACGGTTTACAACGGTGAAGAAGTAAAAACAATCAAATCAAGAAGGTATAAGTAATTGTATTTATTGATGAATTAATCGTATCAAACGATTGAGCAAGGTGATCGCTGGTGATTTAGTGGGTTTAATATCGACAGGCCAATCAATTTTTACATCAACGATGTGCTATCGCTCTAGCGCTATAAGCCTTCACAATTTAGCTAAACAACGTCACATTTAATAATTCTCTAAGTTTTCNGCACCTCCCGCCTATCTCCCCGTGTTTGCTGGCTTTCGAGATATAGCCTATAGGTTAAAATTCGATCAATTAATCTACTAGGGGGCTTGATATGCAATTGACGAAAAAGGCGTCAGTTGTCGTATTGGTACTGACAGGATTTCTTTCAGCATGTGATGACGAATCCAATGATTCTTCAACAAAACTTCAACCACTTGAGTTGACCGGACAGGTCATTGATGCACCACTTGCAGGTGTAGAAGTTGAACGCGCAAATCAAGCATCTCAAGACACCAATAGTAACGGTGAATTCAACTATCGGCTGGGCGAAGTCTGCCGGATGTTAATCGGCAAGCTCCCTGCTTATGACGATATTTGTAAAAATCATATCGGCATTAGAGATTTGGTTCTCAATCAAAAAAAATGTGGCGATGACGATAGCATGTTATTTAACTGCAACAGTCACATGAACTTTGCAAGATTGGTGCAAACCATCGATACCGATTCAAACAGAGACCGTGTTGCCCTGCCCGCGTTCGATCCTGAGACACGTGATTGGATGCGCGATATCGATTTTTCTCAGTCGCATGACGAATTCGAAAATGACGCACGCGTTATGGCATTAGCGATGCGCTTCAACGGATCTCAAGCTATCCGATCTGTTGGTAAAGCGTACGCGCACCTTACTGCCGCCTCCGGCAGTGAACACGAACGCGCACGCAGATTTTCCGATCGAGAATTCATGGAAAAACGACGGTTCTATCTGGCAAAACGCATGCCGGATGGCAGCACTGAAATGCAGACCATGGAATTTCTACCGAACAACATTCTTATCATGTCTCCCGGGTTAGTCGACTTCAGCCAAGATATGGACAACACCACAGCGTCTCGTTGGAAACTCCTCACATCAGGCCATCTAGCGATAGGGGACGGACCTTTAGATAGCGCAACCATTCTTGCGCGGAAAAAAATCAGTGCGTCGACATACCGTATTGCCATGGCCGCAACAACCGCTGCAGCTAACGAGTCGGGTGTTGCCGCAAATCCAACAGCACAGAGCAGAACTCTCGGTGTGCTGTCTTCGAACCTGGATGTTATTCGCGCGTTAAACATCAGTAGAGATGCCGATGATTTGATCATTCCTTTTACAGAGTCTGGCGTTAGTGACGCACCCTACCTGTATACCGTTCAGCAATTCAGATCGGCCCCAACAGCGGCCGGCACAATCAATAATTACATCTCAGAAGCCTTAGGTTTATCTGAAAACGATTGGTTTATTGGTTATTTTGCGTTGGGCAATCAAACACCTCCGAACTTCGGCACACCCGCTAGCGATTGCCCTAACCTCGAGTCGCTGATTGTTGACTCTGAAAATTCAACATCAACGTTCGGTTTCATCACTTACTCAGCCGAAGACGATGAATTCAGTTGCTACAGCGATGGGCGATCTGTGCTGTCAAAAGCCGTTCTCGACAATTGCGACGGTATTGCATCGAATTTTGGTTTATCTCGCACTTTTTGTTCACCGTTTCTACGGCCAATTTTCGAACGCACGGTCAACTCAGCACTGAGTAATGCTGATCAAACCTTCTCGTTTGAAGAAAATGGAGAACTGCGCGTCAGCGATTCCGCACACGTGGCTTCACATGCAAAAAACGTGTTCACCTATATCACGCGTTTTGCCGAATCTGTCGAGCAAGGCACACAAACGGGTAATCTGATCTGTGTTGATCCTGAAAACGATGTCAGTTCACTGCGTCAGTGCAGCAAAATGTCGGGTAACGAGGCAATTTTGTTTACCGACGCGAGTGCTGTAACACCCGCCAATGAGGCTAACGGCGTGCCGGGATACCAGGCCGCTGCACAGTTCGCCGCATTATGTGGTGATAACGATGACATATGTGCCATTTTGAGCTCGGGTAATTAACCCGGCTCTCAATTACTTACTACCCATTTAGGCTGCATTATCAGCTCCTGAGTGGGTTGTTTCCTCGCCAATAGCACCCCTACCTCGCTTCAAAACACTCCTCATTCAGACCTGTCACGATCAAACCAACAGCAACGCAAAAACGCTAGAACATGATGTCGATCAATACGAAATCACCATCGCCATTGAGCAAACCTTCACGTTTTCTTCTCGACCAATTCGGAATCAGGACATTCACCACCCTGACATAGATGATGCTCGGAGCCAAAATGAAAGTGTTTTTCTAACGAGACGATATGCGACAGCAATTCACGAACACGACGAGGTTTATTTGCTCCAGGACGATAAACCAAATAAATCGGCATCGGTACCGCATGCCATTCCGGTAAAATTTGCACCAAGTCAGTGTATTTCAGTTCGCACCCTAGATTATGCACCGGCACCTGAGCAACGCCGAGGCCTTCAACAGCAGCGCGCTTAACCGCTTCGATGCTTGAACAAAAGAAGTTGCAGTCAACCTCAATTGATTCGCTGAGACCACCAGAAACTAACGTCCAGGGTGAAATACCCGGCGTGTACTGGTATTCCACACACTTATGATCTTTAAGGTCTACCGGCTTGCGAGGGGTACCATGCTTCTTCAAATACGCAGGGCTAGCAACCACCACACGCGTTGTATAGCCAATCTCCCGTGCGACTAAACGATCATCAACAATACGACCAACACGAATAGCCATATCGATCCCTTCGGCAAATAAATCATCAAATCCGTAGGATACTTCCAGCGAAATTTTCGCCTTTGGCCACTGGCGTAAAAACGGCGAGAACACATGCTGAACTAGATAATCACCCATCGCTGGTGGCGCCGACACCCGCAACAAACCTTGTACCTGTTGTTCCATCTCGAGAACGTCAGTGTGCAATGACTGAAAGTCATCAATAAGAATTGAAGCGCGCTCAAAAACCAGATTGCCGGCATCGGTGATATGCATCTTACGGGTAGATCGTTCCAACAATCGTGCTTGCATATGATCTTCCAGCTTCACAATTGCCTTACTGACGGTCGATTTAGGCAGCTGCATCAATTCTGCACATTTTGTCAGACTCATCAGCCTGCATGTGGTCACAAAGATAGTGAGTGTTCTAAAATCGATTGTTTCTAAATCGCGAACAATATCTTTCATATTAAACCATTGTTTCTAAATCAAACGAGCTCTAATCTAACCGCACATCTAACAAACAGCAAGTGAGGATTTTACTGTGTCGGAGTCACTCGATATATTTTCCCCCATTCAATTGGGTAGCGTACAACTAAAAAACAGAGTCGTTATGGCTCCACTAACACGTACTCGAGCGCAGGGGCATATTCCGAATGCATTGATGGCGGAATACTACGCCCAGCGAGCCGGAGCGGGATTAATCATCGCCGAAGCGACGATGATCCAAGAAGATACATCAGCCTTTATGAGCGAACCAGGTATCTATTCTGATGCTCAAATTGAGGGCTGGCGAGAAGTCACCGATGCAGTTCACAGCCGCGGTGGAAAAATATTCGTACAAATTTGGCACGGCGGCCGAGCTTGCCATCCGCTATTAAACGGCGGGAAAACACCTGTTGCCGCCAGCGCGATTCCGATTACCCATGACGAAGTGCACACCCCGGAAGGCAAAAAACCGTACACCACACCAAAAGCGCTACCAATCGAAGATATTCCGTCAATCATTGATGCGTTTCGCCAAGCGACCATCAATGCCAAAGCCGCAGGTTTTGATGGTGTTGAAATCCATGCCGCCAATGGATATCTATTGGATAACTTCTTACGCGACGGCAGCAACAAACGCTCGGATACATATGGCGGCCCTATCGAGAATCGTGCACGGCTGTTGCTGGAAGTTGTCGATGCGGTGATTGACGCTTGGGATGCAAGCCACGTTGGAATTCGTACATCACCACTGAATGGCTTTAATAGCATGAGCGACAGTGACCCGGTAGGCCACACAACATACCTTGCAGAGAAACTCAATTCACGGAACCTTGCATATTGGCACCTAATGCGCAGCGATTTTGCCGGCAACCGCCCTGTCGACGTTGTCGCGCCAGCACGTGCCCTTTACCAAGGGAACTTGATCGGTAACATGGGTTACACGCAAGAAGAAGCGTCACTCTCAATCGCCAATAACGACGTCGATGCAGTCGCCTTTGGGATGCCGTATATTCCAAATCCGGATTTAGTGGAGCGGTTTAGAAACGGGGCTCAGCTGAATGAAGTCAAAGCAGAATTCCTATATAGCGGTGGCGCGGAGGGATACACCGATTATCCCGCCATTGCGTAAATTATAAACGCCCTGCCCTCTCCATCATTAGATTGGCCACCGAATCTGTTTGACAGCATTGGGTGGCCACATGACTTATATAGCAGCATGATGCAAAGTGACCTCGGCCTTAGGTGAACAAACTCAGCTCGCTTGTTAGAGCGTGCTACCTTGCTCAACAATCAGCATGATGCCAATAGCGATCATCGCCGTTCCCGAGAGTCGATAAATCCAGCAAATACGTGATGGCTTATCTCTCCACGCATCAGCGATATACGTCGCCGCCAGCGCATAAGCGCACATCACAATAATATCCGCAACGATTAAGGTCACTGTAATAATCACGGATTGTTGCAAATGACTGCCGTTGGTATTTAAAAACGCCGGTATAAAGGCGACCAGCAATACCGTGCCCTTCACATTCGACACATCGATCAAGAACGCGCGCCAGAATGACACCCAAGCAAACTTTATTGGATTGTCGCCAACAGAACTCCTTTCTCGGCCTTCAACACCCTGTGCTTTAGCGCGCCATTGTGTCGCTCCGAGGTAAATGAGGTAGATAGCTCCGAGCCACCGTAAAACATCGTACCAAAACGCCGATGAAACAATCAGCAGCCCAATTCCCGCCGACACAGATACAATTTGAATCATCCAACCCAACTGTAAACCAGCAATTGCGGGGAGCGTTCGGATAAAGCCAAATTGCATAGCGGTATTGATGGTATTCAGCGCGCCCGCGCCCGGAGAAACGCTTATCGCTAATGCGGTGATGACCAAAACGTACCAAGTATTAGCGTCCATTCGTTGAATCTCAGTGACACGGCTTAATGTCAATATATAGCAGGGTTCAAGATCCGAACGTAGACGTTCTGACAAAACAACTAACGTGTTAGATAGAAGATACATTTGAAGCGGCAACCAGGAGCTTTAATCTCTGCTCCTGTCGCCGAAGGTACGCTACTACTCGAATGCTAACCTAATAACAGCCGTTGAGTAATTGGTATGTATTCGCTGGCCGAATTAATCAAAGATGTCGAGGTTAGATCACGTACACCATAAACTTCCACACGCTTACCTCTATCTATGCGGAGTTTGTCCACAAGGAGATCAAAATCACCATCACCTGAAACCAGAACGACAACATCAGCCAGGTCGGAATAGTCCATTGCATCAATGGTAATTCCCACATCCCAATCGCCTTTAGCAGAGCCGTCGGATCGCTGTATATAGGGCTTTAATCGCACATCAAACCCGATCGCGCGCAAGATATTCTGAAATTGCTGCTGTTTTTTATCGCCACGATCAATCGCGTAAGCAACCGCCTTCACAACCTCTCGCCCTCCCGTCGCCTCTTGCCAGAACTTATTGTAATCAAAGTTCTGCTTATAGATTTGTCGAGTGGTGTAATACACATTCTGCACATCAACAAACAGCGCAACTTTTTCCATTAGGGGTTTCCGGTCATCATAAAATGTTCACTCAACGATTCTTTTGCAGAAATAACGCAACCAACAAGGGCTTTAAACGTTGCAACGCTAAAATCGAGGCATAAAAAAAGGCAAGTCTTAAAAGACTTGCCTTTTTCTGTACTTAGATAATCGAACGAGGCGATTATAAAGGTACGATGTTCTCAGCTTGAGGACCTTTTTGGCCTTGAGTTACAGTGAACTCAACTTGCTGGCCTTCAGCCAAGGTTTTGAAGCCTGAACCAGTGATCGCGCTGAAATGAGCGAAAACGTCTGGGCCAGAAGGCTGCTCAATAAAACCAAAACCTTTAGATTCGTTGAACCACTTAACGGTTCCTTTAACTGTATTAGACATACTAATATCCTGATATAAATTAATTTCGCCTTAAAAAGGCATTAAAGCACTGAAATATAGACTGTAACTTAAAAACTGCAGGACGGAGTAATATGAATACAACAGCGAAATGTAGGAAATAAATAAATAGACTTCTTTCTAGCTTGCGCAAACTATACACTCAAATTCCGTTTTGTCCAGACCTTAATCAGATTTCTTGCTCCCAAGCCGTAATCATGCAATATCTGATCGCGTTTGAAAAGCACCAAATGGCTTCATACAGGGTACAAAGCCATAATTTTTTACAACATTCTCAAAAGTAGCCTTTCTGCACCAAAGTTGCTCGCTAGACCACTAATTTGAAGCCTGATAATAGGCAATTTCACCGGATAATCAAGACGGATGTAGCCATCCTCCGAATACCGAAACAATTCGTTGATACCCTTGAAAACCGATGTAAGGCAAGCCGTGGAGAAAATAGGGGCAAAGCAACACCGTTATTAATATGCACCTAACAACTAGTTGCGGGGTCTAGCCTGCCCGCACTAGCGCTAACCTTCCCCTTCAATTTCTCTTTGTAACTTTTCGATATCGTCCAAAATACGCAAAAACTTGGTACCGAACGGTGTTACAACATACTCGACTCTCGGCGGAACCTCATTATATGAAATGCGATCAAGAATCCCGAATTCGGTATTTTTACGCAAACACGCATTCAGTACTTTGGTTGTTAAACCATCCACGCTGCGCACCATTTCACCTGGCCGATTGACGCCGCTGTCCAATAATTGATAGACAGTCAGAGACCACTTGCACCCATAGATCGTTTCTACCATCCGTGCGCTTTCATCTGGCGTCAATTTTCTTGAAATCAATTTTTCTTTAGTTTTCATCAATATGTACCAAAAAGTACCTACCTTACCGAAATGTGCTTACTTTTCATCACCTTCCACGCTGCTCTATTGTAACGCCACATTCGCGCAATAAACTATGGAAAAACTGATGAACAACACAACTCAACCGATTGCACTGATTCTTGGCGGATCCAGCGGCATGGGGTTTTCAACCGCAAAGCAGTTACTTGAGCAAGGTATCGAGACCGTTATTATCGGCAACTCACCGGCAAAACTTGAAACAGCGAAAGACGCGCTCTCCCGTTATGGAGATATCACGACCTTACAAGCCAACCTGTACAACGACATCGATGTCAACGGCGTCATCGAGTTTGTTACCTCACATAATAAGCACTTCAAGTACTTTGTTAATGCTGCTGGGTACTTCAACCCAACACCGTTTCTCGACCACAAGATCGATGATTACGATACTTATATGGAGTTAAACAAGGCTGCATTCTTTATCTCCCAATCAGTGTCCGAAAATATGGTTAACAACGCAGGCGGAAGTATTGTTCATATTGGATCTATGTGGGCAAAACAAGCAATCAAGGCGACTCCGTCATCCGCTTATTCGATGGCCAAAGCCGGCCTACATGCGCTCACAGAACATATGGCAATGGAGCTTGCTGAATACAATATCCGCGTAAACGCAGTATCGCCTGCTGTCGTCAAAACCCCTATTTACGAAGCGTTTATCGACGCCGATGAATTGGACGAAACGCTCGCAACCTTCAATGACTTTCACCCCATCGGCCGCATTGGCACACCGGAAGACGTCGCCAACGTTATTGCGTTTTTGCTCAGTGACAAAGCCGATTGGGTAACAGGGGCTATTTGGGATGTCGACGGCGGAGTCATTGCCGGAAGAAACTAAAAACTCCTCAGTAGCCGCTTGTTGCGGCTGCTTAGCTTAAATCTCGCTAACCCACCAAACTTTCATGCTGTGCATGAATAATCGAGCTTTAAGAAACCGACACATGCGTCATCACGATTGAAGACTACTTCGAATAGACACAACCCACGCTGATCTTGGAATATTTATTTAGCCCTGTATGATCCTGCCTTATCTATTCTGGGCGCAAAACAGGTCGTCTCCATGTGGTTAAATGAAGAAAAAATCACCGATGTGGCGATCAGTTCTTATCGAAGATCCTTAACAACATCTTACCCAAACCACATTGTTATTGATCACCTATTTGATCAAGCCAAGCTCGACGGCGTGCTACGTATTTTGCAAGAGCCCTATTCTTGGCAAACTCAAAAACACACCTATTCGGCCCTGTATGTTGATAACGAGGAATGGCAGAAAACCAGTGCTGACCAGCGATTTGTGCAACGGGATGCCTGGCAACGCAATGGCACCAAAACGTCCATCTCCATCGCACATGAATTCCTGACATTTTTACGCAGTGATACATTCATGCACCTATTATCACGTATTTTTAATGTTCAGATAACCGACGCGAATGTGGCTGCCCCTGAGATTAATACCAACTATTTTCGCTTGGGCGCTGCCGACTTTGTTGAACAACATGCTGACGATTCGCCGGGGCGCGAAGTTTGTATGCTGCTGTATCTCAATAAAGCGTGGAAGAAAAACGCAGGGGGCGAACTCACGTTTATTGGTAAAGACAATAAACCGGTTCGTATCGCGCCGATCCATAACCGTTGTGTGCTGTTCGATCCATCTTCAGAAGGATCAGAACACTGGGTAAACAGGCTGAATGTCAAGAACGATAACGAATATCGCTTTAATGTCACTAGTTGGTATTGGTCAGAATAACAGGGGATTACTCAGTGGTAGAGAAATTCATCTACGGCGACACCGTAGATGAAATTTAAATTCAGATTCGATGCTCAAACACATCGACAACATTCAAACAGCTATGACTTAACCGCAGCACTTTTTGAATTTTTTACCACTGCCACAACTGCAAGGATCATTACGAGAAGGTGTTGGTGCCGATTTAACGACAGTACCTTTTTTGTTCATTAAGGCCGTCAATGCGTCGATTGACTCAGCCGCGCCTTCAGAGCTATCAATGCTCACATCACCATAAAGGCCCGCTTCGCTTAGCATTGCGTTCACTTCCTGCAGTCGTTCTTCACTAGTAACGACTAGTTCCAATGGATACTTTTTGCTGCCTGCTTTATGACTTGCCTTGGTCTCATAACCATATTCAGTATGGTTAACACGGGCATCTTGACGCCCCTTAAAAAAGAACTTGTCTGACATGTCATAACCTAATTACTTGAAGAAATTATACGACGACAGACGAACTAATCATCGCAAACCGCGCATTCTAGCACGTTGGCGGCCCCATTGCTTAGAACCGCCAACGAAAGGCTACCAATGAAGGCACAGATTCCCCCCTACGCTACAGCCACAGTTCGCGGCTTGGTTTTATCCAAAGCCAACAAAGTATCCTGATCACGCAGCAAATACAGCGCAAAGATTGCCGCTAGCATCGGGAAGGCAGCAAAAAACAATAGATTAGGTACGTCCCATGGGTTGATATATTTATGCCAAGAACTAACAGTTGACCCGAGGTGCATAAGCAATACCAACCCGTAACTGATTCGCTTTTTAAACCCGCTAACAAATGCCAATATTACGCCAAGCTGGATAACGCCGAGTAAATAGGCCGTTACATGACCGAGGCCACTGATTTGGTAATAACGTTCAAAAATGCTTACCGCGTGCCCGGGGTGTAGAAATTTATCGATCGTCCACATAATCATCACAATAAATACGCTCAGGCGTAGTAGCAATAAAGCAATGGGCAGGCGGGTATGCAGTTGTTGGTCTGTCATGGGTATTCTCTCACTGATTCAATTATTCGTGCGATACGATAATGGTTGAGTGTGAGAGTACCCCCATACAACTCGGTTCCTGTGGTTCACAGACTTTTCGATAACGATTTGATCACAGACGCATTAGATTCTACCGGCGGCTTAACTTTGCCGATTAAAGAGTCCATACACGTATGGCCGCTTGTCATCGAATGGGTTAATGAAGGTATAACGTTCTTCTGCGACCAGCTCGAATTCTTCACCAAGACGCTCTTGCATCTCCTCGATGGTGTATTGGCAAATATCCAATCCGGCACATTTTTTCGCGCCACCCACAGCAAATTCAGCCAAAAGCACGTAACCACCAGGGTTCACACACTGGCGTAAATTATTGAAGTAGCCTTTGATCTGCTCGTCACTCAGTAAAAAATGGAGTACGGCGCGGTCAATCCATAAGTCGACATCATAGGAATGCGCCAGCGGCTGTGACATATCATGATGAAGGTACTCACATTCTGAATTGTCAACTCGCTGTTGCAGTTGTTTCAAGGCTTGATCACTGATGTCATTTAACACCATTTTCCAATCACGCTCTCGGAGACGATCAGCCAGGCCAGAAGTACCAGCACCCGGCAGAAATACAGAGGCATTGACGGGAAGATTCAGTGCATCGACATATTTCAGCGTTTGCTGCAGATCTCTTTCGTACCACCCTAATTGTTCATCGGTTTTATCTGCAAAGATTGCATTCCAGTGTTTTTCTAGCTGCACCATTATTTATAACCTTGCCTGTCGTCATCGAAGCGTATATTCATGCGCAAATGCGAAAGCCAGTTTAGCGTCTAGCAAATTTCAAATACATGCGCTGGCGCATGGTTGCCACATACCGTATCGACAAAAAATAACAAATATGGGGCGAACCACAAGCCAACCTCGATGGCGCGCATACATGTATTCATCCTAAACGGCGACTCACAAGACGAAATCACTCTAAAGAGCAAATATAGGAACCTTACCGAATATTTACCGACTCAATATCCGAGATAGTGAACTTTAAACGATAATAAGTTATATATTTTAATGGTTAAAGTACAGACCTTTAACTATCATATGATCTATTATGTTCCGAATTTAGATCATTATGATATCTTCTGACACATCTGCCGATGACATTTCGAGACAGCTGGGCGAGAGACTAAAACACGCTCGTTTAAATGCTGACCTGACTCAACTAGACGTTGCCAAACGCGCTGGCATCAGCCGAAAAGCAGTGCTCAATGCCGAAAAAGGTCAGGCACAATTATCTGTGTTTGTAGCCATTCTTTTAGCGCTCGACAGTGTCGATCAGCTCAACCAATTCCTACCAGAGCCGCCGATTTCACCGGTGCAGCTATCAAAGTTACGCGGCAAACAACGCCAACGCGCATCAGGAAAGCGCAGCAGCGATCATCCACAGCACGATGAAAACGCGCCCGACAACTCTGACGCTTGGTAACCGCCATGACAATCGAAGTCATCAATGTACAGTATCTCGGCCAAACCGCTGGCGCTGTATCGTTTGATACAAAAACCGGCTTGGGTGCTTTTGAATATACCGCCGCGTTTATTCAATCCGGGATTCAACTTGCCCCGATCACCATGCCTTTGAGCGACACAATCTATCAGTTTAATGGATTAAACCCCGTCACATTTAAAGGATTACCAGGCTTGATCGCCGATTCGTTGCCGGATGATTTTGGCAATGCCGTTTTAAATGCATGGGCGGCGACTCAAGGGCGACAAGCAGGAGAAATCACTCCGCTTCAGCGACTCCAATACACGGGAAAACGTGGTATGGGGGCACTCGAATATACGCCCGCAACACGCCTAAAAAGTCTGAATGCTTCGCAGCACATCGCGATCGGCAATTTGGTCACCATTGCTCAAGAGGTACTCGATAGCCGCGCCGATTTTAACGTCAATTTAAACAATAGCGGGCAAGAAGACCGCGAAGCCATGCTCACCCTGCTTTCCGTAGGAACCAGCGCCGGCGGTGCTCGCCCTAAAGCCGTACTCGCCTTTAATGACGAATTCACTCAAGTACGCTCAGGCCAAACACAAGTACCCGAGGGCTTTAACCATTATCTGATGAAATTTGATGGTGTCAGTGAGCACAACCAAAACCGCGAGACATTCGGCGACCCTATGGGTTTCGGAGCCTTGGAATACGTGTACTACCAGATGGCCATCGCCTGCGGCATTACCATGATGCCATGCCATCTGTTAAATGAAGGAAAGCGCAGACACTTTGTGACTCAACGCTTCGATCGTGACGGAAACAACAAAATCCACATGCAAACCCTCAATGGATTGGCACATATCGACTACAAAATGCCTGGGGTGTTTTCATATGCCGAATTATTCGCTATTGCCCGTCAATTGCGCCTACCCGCAACAGATGCCGAGCAGATCTTTCGACGAATGATATTTAACATCGTTGCACGAAATCATGATGATCACGCGAAAAATACAGCATTCATTTTACGTAACAATACCTGGTCGCTCGCCCCGGCTTACGACCTCGCCTACAGCTACAAGCCCGGCAGCCCTTGGGTAAACAGCCATTGGATGACGCTTAACGGCAAAAGAGACAATTTCACCCGCAGTGATTTCTACACATTGGAGCCACTGAGCCCGCTCTTCAGCCGGCGCAATATCAATCGGTGGATTGACGAGATAATCGCTCATGTATCACGTTGGCGCACGCTGGCAGTCGACTCAGCGGTGCCAGCGTCGTTGATTGATGAAGTAGACGCCAATTTGCGCCTGACCCTCTAACAACGGCCAGTGAAATACGGTAACTAACTAGGCGACGATGGCGTCTGCCCAACCGTTGGCAGCCACTACCTTAGCGACATAATCATCAAAGCTACGAGCAGGCCGACCTAATGCCTGCTCAACGCCGTCAGTGACCTTACTATTGCGGCCGTCCAACACATCCGTAAACAGTAATTCAAGCAACCATAGAACACCCTCGGGTTGCCCTGCAGCACGCATACCGGATAGAAAATCCGCCAACGGAACCTGCGAGTACTGAATCGGCCGCCCCGTTGCTTCGGCAATACTCTGCACGCAATCGGCAAACGTCATTAACGCCGGGCCCGTCACTTCAAAAACGCGATTACGCAACTCCTGTTGCGTCAGTGTTGCGAACGCCACATCGGCAATATCATCAACATCAATGAATGGCTCAGGTACATCACCAATGGGTAACATCAAGTGCCCTTCGAGAATGCTGTCGCGCAGCATGCCTTCATCAAAATTTTGGTTAAACCAACTGGCGCGCACCACATTCCAATCAAGGCCGCTTTCTTGTAAAACCTGCTCGGCACGCTGGGCACCCTCCTCCCCGCGGCCAGAAAGTAACACCAGATGCTCAACACCGGCTTGCCGAGCAGTATGAGCAAAGCCACGGATAGTTTCTTCCGCCACCGGAATGGCGAGATCTGGCTGAAAGGTAATATAAGCTTGGCGCACTCCGTCGAGAACTGGCGCCCAGGTCGCCGGGTTCTCCCAATCAAATGCAGGTGTTGTCGAACGCGAAACCGCGCGCACGGGCTGCCCGGATTGCGAGAGCAAGTTAGCAACACGGCGCCCAGTCTTTGCTGTAGCACCAATGATCAATACAGGATGAGTGGTCTTCATATCTGGCTCCTTATCGGATTAAATTCAAGTTTGTAGGCCCCAACCGACTGCGTATCGGCTTGCCCTTGATGTTGAATCCAGTATGAGCAACAATCGTAAGATGTTATGTAGTTATTAATCCACAATAATTGATTAATCGTCCAATTCTGGAAACGCCATGGAAACACCCATTCGCGACCTCCCCCCAATGAATGACCCACTCGGTCAGTCACTGTATTTATTGCGACTCAATGGCAGCTTGTATTGTTATTCCGAGCTAACTGCCCCCTGGGGTATTGAAATGCCGATACTCGAGGGGAAAATGATGTTCCACATTATTACTCGCGGGCATTGCTGGTTACAGGTCGGCGATCAAACACCAATTGCACTTGCTAACGGCAGCTTGGCATTGGTGCCCCGCGGACGCGGACACCGATTATTTTCGTCAACGGACAGCCCAGTTGAGAATCTGTTAGATATACCCGTGGAAACTATCAGTGAGCGCTTTGAAATCATGCACTACGGCGGTGATGCAACTGGCGACAAAACAAACCCGCGCAAAAACAAGGATGAACGAACAGAACTTACCTGCGGGGTGCTGGGGTTTGATCATATTGCCGGCCGCCACCTTGTTGACCAGCTACCAAAGGCTATCGTCATCGCTCCATCAGATCACGGCTGCAATACAACCCTCACCAGTATTCTGAATTTAATCCAATGCGAAGCGACCGCACTAAAACCTGGCGGTGAAACCGTGTTGACTCATCTGGCTGATATTTTAGTGATCTATGCCATTCGCCATTGGCTCGAAACCGCCGACGAAGCACAACAAGGCTGGCTTGCTGCTCTGAGAGATAAATACATCGGTACAGCGCTGGCGGCCATTCACCGTCAACCCGACAAAAACTGGACGGTTAGTCTACTGGCAAAGGAAGTCGGGATGTCGCGCTCGGGGTTTTCTGCACGATTCTCCGAATTGGTCGGCAATTCACCCAAAAGCTATCTAACGCGATGGCGAATGCAAATAGCCCGATCGCAATTACAGCAACAATCGGTGCCACTGGCAGTGTTAGCCGAAACGCTCGGATACAACTCGGAAGCGGCCTTTAGCCGCGCATTCAAACGCGAGATGGGGGTTTCACCCGGGTCATTGGCCCGCTAATGTTTGGTGTCCCATTCATCCATTGGGGCAAACACAGGCTCGGCTTGCCCGTCACTGCGTAGCAAGTTGATCGGCGTCTCTGGCACAACCCCATCGCGGTAGTCATAGATACTCTGAATCAGACTACTACCAAGCTCGCGAATATTGGTTTCTGTCACCCAGTGAGGAAACCCCGCACGCCCATAAGTGGTTTCCACCGTCATCGCCACGGCAGTTTCTGCTCGGGTTCGCCACCACCATGTTTCCGGAAAGAAGGCATTTAAAAATCCATCACCACCGGTCGCTGTTGTATCAATACGCCCATCGTAATTGACTTTAAGCAGGTTGAGTAAGCGATTGGAATCATTCCAAAGCTGAATTTCTTCTGCCGTGTATTGATCCGGGTCATCACCAAAATGCGGAAACGCAAATACCGGGCGATCCGGCGCGGAGTTTGACGAGTGCAAATTCAATGCAATCAATGATCGATCAGCAAACATTTGGCTGACAGTGCGCATCGGCTCATTAACCAGCCGGTTTTCGAGCGGTGCATCGCTTTTCAGGAACGGTAATGAAGCCTGATCGAACGTCCACAACACCTCAAGGTTCAGGCTGTCAGGCGTCGTACGGTAATTGCCTGCGATAACGCCATCAACATTGTGCATAGGCACGATATAAACCGCTAGGTTACGGCTGTTGTTGCGGTTTTCTTCCATATCGCCCAGCAGCCGGGTAATGGCCCCTTCAAGTACAAACGACGAGCCACTTTCTGCAGGATGCGTGCGGCCGTGGATCCACACGACTTGCGAATCATCACCGTCCGGGCAGCGAATTGTCAGGTACGGAATTGATTCTTGAAATACGGCTGTACGGCCAACACTGCTCTGATCAACACATTCATGCCCTTCGAGGGTTTTCAAAAATGTCAGTAGCTGTGAATAGGTGTAAGGATAAAAACGAGCAAGATACAGAGGCCGTCCATCGAACAACGACGCATCCAAGCGCATCGACAACTCACAATCATCAAGCACCGGCGATTGTGTTGTGGAGTTACACGTTTCTGACGAGCCAACTTGCTTCACATCGGATTCATCAAGACGAAACCAGTTAAGGCGATCATAGGAATACACTGGCACGTAAAAGTAATTCCAACCCCGATTTTTGAGATTGAGTGTCAGCGTTTGAGCCTCCCCCTGCTGGCGAATGCGGACATACCACCAATTTCGCCAATTAACCGGTAGACTCGCATCGTTATTATCATCCTTAAGATACAAGTCCCACTCTGCATCACCCGCACGTTCAGCACGACCGATATTACCGGATTCAAAATTGCTAGTGATCGAGACATCAGCCTTACCCTGCCCGTTCGAATCATCTGAATCGCTACAAGCTGCGATCCAAAAACCCAGCACAAAGACTGCTAAAAAACGTCCCAATGATGATGGTGATGTCATAACTAACCCCGATAATTTCCTTCCTTTGAATCTAGACGCATTATGGCGCATGCAACGCTGAGTATGACACCACGCAATTAAAAACAGACTGGCGGTAAGGTGGAACCCCGTAACGTTTGGAGGCTCAACATAACTAAACCGGTACGTTTATCCTTCAACTCAACTGTGGCGATGATCTGCAATGACAGCATTTAATCTCTCTGGCGTGATGCAAACGCTGACAATTCCACTCTATTTCAGGCATCTGGAAAATACCGGTGCACATCCGGTTTTGAGCGATCCTCTGGCTACATCATTGGTTAATTCGCTCGATTACGATTTCTCACACCTCGATGACCCGGCATTTTGGCCAACCAAAGTCGGGATTGTTAATCGCACCTGCATTCTTGATGAGGTCGCTAACGAGCTCGCGCACAAAAACAGCGAAATCAATATTATCAATCTGGGCGCAGGTCTTTGTACCCGTGAACAACGATTACAACTCAATAACGCCAATTGGTATCACGTCGATCTCGATCAAGTTGCCGCATTGCGCAGCGAGTTGTTTCCGGACTCCAATATCCTTGCTGGCGATGCACTAAAGGTGGGTATTTGGGCAGATAATATCGACAATCGACTACCGACGCTCGTTATCGCCGAAGGATTTATGATGTACCAGGATGACAAACAAGCCCGGCAGCTCTTTGAACGACTGGCAGAAATATTCCCCAGAGTTACCGTGACCTTTGAAATTCTTGGCTGGGGCCATGCGTATTCCACCCAATCCATCAAAGTGTTAAATGGTTATTCCGCTGAAATCAAATGGAGTCCAAAAGATCCGATGCCACTGCTGACAGAGGCCGACCCTCGCTACCGCTTATTGGCAGCTACCAATGTGCAGGACGTGAATAAACACCTTTGGCGTCACTATCGCTGGATTATGATGATGATGCCTTGGGTTGATAAGAATAAACACTCAAATCGAATCGTGACCGTTACCACACACTGACGGCAATACTCTCAATTTCTCACGCCCTCTCAACAAAAACTCCCGGCTAATATGGCCGGGAGTTTCTGATACATATGATCCTCTTATTAATAGTTGCTCTCGATGGTACTTTCGAGAGCAACTGTCGATCGATCAACGACGCTTACGCAAACGAATCAGTGATAGCGCTGACAATAAGCCGGCGAACAACATGCCAACATTACCACCACCAAAGTCAATATTCGCATCCGGTGTAAGGGAGTCGCCTGCATCTGGGCTGCCGTCTGCTGGCGCTGGTGTAGGAGCAGGTGTCGGCTGCGGAGTCGGTTGAGGTGTTGGCTGCGGGGTAGGCGTTGGTTGAGGGGTAGGCGTCGGGGCAGTACCGCCACTAGAATCAACAGTCGGATGATTTGGTGCTGGGATCGGATTCGGGTTCGCCGCTGGCGTGCCACCCGCATTAATCAGGTTTTCACACGCTCTGCCGAGCGCTGAATCCGCATCAGTCAGCACTAATGATGGAGTTGAAAACTGCCAGGCTGGGCCGCCGTTTGAATCAGGGAAGACATTTTCGCGCGCTTCCGTCTGAATCGCATAAACTGGCCCTTGACTGGTTTGCATCTTGGTTTCGTAATAATACTGGGTTGTATGCGAAGTATTGACGTAACCCGGGCAGTGATACTCGGAAATTTCCCATCCACGGAAATCAACGCCGTTCCAATCATAATCATCGTAATAACCGGCTGGGCTAATACAGCTGTGAACCAAGGTATCAGGGCCAGTACCAATGCTAGGATTACCTGGGTAATCAACGAAAAAGGCGTCCGACACTACTTGGGTTTCGCCATGTAAAATGCGTGTTGCTGATTTATTGACAATGCCGCCCCCAACGATCGAACGGACGTCGACATCCATACCTTCAACCAGCTGAATATCGTCTGTGTCTTCGCTCCAGCCATTCGTTCCATAGGCATAACAACTGGTCATGTTGGTAACAACATAATCCTGTGCCAGCGCGGGTAACGCAAGACCGGCTAATGCAAGAGCAGGTAATGTACGGATTATTTTTTTCATGATTCCCCCGAACCATTTTTGTTAATGTTGAAATCATTCTATGAGTAATTACTATTTTTTATAGCCTCTTATTTCATCCAACTTTCTATCTGTGAATTCGTTCCACCACTGCAATACGCTAATTATCACAAACAATTAAGGAACGGCCTCACAGTGGGGAAGGAACCCGGTCACGAACGCACACACCACTTTAAATACAATAACTTAGAACACACACACCATACGTTAACCAGTTCCACAACGAGTGTGACAAATATTTACAATTTGAAAAACAACGTCACATAACACTATGGCTATATTTTATTTTCGATAGATAAACACAGAATTTTGCTTCGAGATATTTTTATCATTTTATTTTTTACAGGCAATAGACAGACATAGAAATTATTTCATACCCCACACATCAAAGTTATACCAAATAAATACAAACAGTGAGGCACTCAAAAAAGAGAACTGTCGAGGATGAAGATACAGATAAGGTGCTTTCAGGAAAGGATCACGAAGTGTCTATTTAGCGGCCATCGCATGGCGGCCATGCGATGGCCGCGATCGACAATCTAGTATTTCGTTAAATTTAAAAGAAACCGGGGAGAAACCCGGCCGAATGACTCGCCCAAGAGCAATTGCTGCCCTTGGGCTCCATTAAAGGGTTTTCGGTCGCACAATCAATTGATAATACGGCCGTTTAATAAACCCTAATCCACTTAAACCATGCAAGCCTTCGTAGCAATATTCAACCGCATCGAACTGATCACGAATATAAGGTAAGTGATCAGCACTCAAGTGCACATGATCCGTCGCGAATATCACCGGCAATATCTCACGCGTGAACCAACCGTGCTGCATACGACTCTCAGGCGCCACTTTCGGCGATACGTAGAAGTCGGTGATGGCGAATATTCCATCGTTCTGCAAATGTGCTTTAGCGCGTTCCACGGCACGCCACCAGTTAGGCATCATGGTCAGCGAATAGCAAAAGGTCACGACGTCTGCCTTGAACGACAATTGATAAGCACATGCATCGTCTTCCAACACAGTGACATTGGTTAAACCACGAACGCGAACTTTTTCACGTGCTTTTTCGAGCAGCGAGGGCGTAATGTCTAATAGAACAAGCTGATTCATCTCACCGATCTGCTCATCGCTTAGGGAATCCAGTACTGCACCGGTTCCACTACCAACATCCAACCAAGTTTTACCGCTGTAATCAGCGACACTCGCAACCCGATCGAAGAATGCTTGCCTGTCGGGACATATATTCTGCCGCGTTTCATCGTAGTGTTCGGCTTGTTTTCGATAGAAGCTATCCAAGCGACCAGCATGGGTGTCGCCACGAAACCCGCATGTCAGCAGATGGTAATAGCTTTGCAGTTTTTGCGCGGCTTTCATGCAAACACCTGTTTGTCAGCAATAAACATACTGCCATAGGTTTTTACACGACATTCCTGATGCAGTGATTCTGCCAGCTCTTGATCCAAAGTATAACTATCGCGCATTACCGGTTTGATCAGTGCGAGGAACCCTTCATAAGTCGCTGCACTTCGCCACAACAGCCGGCCGCCGGCCTGCAAAGACGCATTTAGCTCAGTAAAGTGATCATGCAGCTGTTCAGGCTTTTCACTCAACCAATCCATGTGGTCGAGCAGTACTAAATGAGAAAAATGATGCGGGTTATTACACGCATACTCCGCCAAATCACCGGTTGTTGCCTGAATCCGGTCAACGCGAGCGCGCAGTGTGTCGAAGTTATCCGGCTTAAGATAATCAGGTAAGGCCTCAGGTGTGTAAGCGCCATTCAGATAAACATGGTAAAAGTAGTTATCCGGGTGCTCCGCTACAGCAACACTTCGAATCGCATCGCGGATAAAGTTACCCAGAGTCATTCTATGGGTACCTTCTAACAAGTTAACCTGCGTTCTTGGTACGCCAAGTAGGTAGCTTAGTCGACTCATATCCATTGCGGCTTTCACCAACCTTAACGCAGGGTGCCGCATGACTTTTTGATCGAATATTTCTGCAGCCTTCTGGCTATCGCCCTCAGCTAAAAGGCGGTTAAGCGTTTTGTGAAGCCCCGTTACTCTAAAATATCCCCGGCATAAACGGCCATAAAGGCCACACGTACCCATCCGCTGGATATACCCGGGCACCGCCAAGCGTTTCAAGCGGCTGCGCCAAAACGCCGCACTCTCGCCTGACATATGGGCTTCAAGCTCGCCGAAACGGCGTTCAATATCCCGATGACCACCAAGGCCGATCAACTGATAGTAATCTTTGTATTCAAAACACTTGATGGCAGCGATTTTCAGCTCTAGCAATGCATTTTGGGCAGGATTTAAATCGACACAGTGTATTTCCTCAGGGTTATCCAATAAATAATCCAGCGCGTTACAGCCTGCGGATGTAATCATCAGAATGCGGGAATCTTGATCAAGCCGCATGGCTTTTCGATCAACCCGGGGGTCTTCCCAACAGATGTTGTAGATAAGATGATTTTGGTGAATACGATTAAAAAGTTTCTGGCTCATAACATCCCTACTTAATCAGAAAAAATCCGTGGCAAGCTGTTGCGGCAGCTCACATAGATACGGTAACAACATATTTAGCAGGCGCTTGTTACCGTTAGATGCCTATTTTTATTGCAATAACCTGCAATTAACGCTCGAGTTCATTTGGTAGCTCGTTAGGTAAACCTTTACAACGCATCAGCTCGTCCTTCGTCTGCTGGCGCACTGCCACGGTGACCAACCCAAATTTCTTGAGCCAAATGAACTAGATAAAATCCGATATGTAGCGGAATCAACCACCCAAATCGCTCTGTTAGCCCCGTAAACATCGACAAACCAATCAACCCGGTGAGCGCACCAACAATCATAGGATGCGGAATCCAGCCATAGGGGAATCCAGCAACCTTCTCATAAGGCACTTCCCCCTGTTCGGCGCCGAAAAACGTTCTCACTGGCCCCAATCGCATCGCAGCCAAAGCACTGATTGAGTAACCGACAATAACGAGCAGCAGTGCGATCAGAGACGGTTGAAAATAAATACCCGCCCACATAAAAAGCTGAAGCATCGAAACAGTTTTGAAGAACGTCGCATCGCGGCGAAACGTATTGAACGACAACCGTTCTCGTGTCGAAAAGGTACGAATATAAATCAGATAGTGAACGTAGCTGGTACCTGCCAACATCCAGACGGGGTTACCACTAATAGCTGTTGCTCCAGCGCAAACACCGACCCAAGCCAAATTGGCAGCACCACAATACCGCTGCACGTATTGGAAAACTTTGGTACTTAGCAAGATCCACAACGCGAGGATGCGAGAAATGATACTCGTAGGCTTGATCGTTGCCAGAAATAATTCCCGTGCGGTTTGGTTATATCGCGCGCTTAACCGGGCGAGCACCTGACTATAGCCCTTAAGCCCCGAAGTACCGACGAGATAGTGGAGTTTCATCACCATGCGAGGGCCACAATCATCAGCTTCCGTATTTGTGCGGATAAAGTGCAACTCGCGATGATAGTCGAACCCCAATACATCACCGGTTTGTAAACAATAAGCATCATCGGCCGCATCAAAATCAGCATGTGACATCGGAAAATGNGTCGTAACTTGCTGGTTAGGCCCAACAGCAACCAAACATCGATATACTGAAGCCCCCGGATACACCGCATACGGCCCATCCGTATGCGGCATTGGGAATACCTTATCCGAACTCAGATTACGATCGGGGCCTGCCACGTAAACTTCATCCATCGCAGGAATCCGTTCAACAAAGGCATCAACGCTAAACAGATCACGAAATCCATTGTGAATCACATCAGCGTCACCAATTGCATCAAAGCAGCCGTGTGCGTTGGTCGACAGATCTGCACGCCACCAGTGACTGGTTTTATCATTGGGGGGTTGTTGATCAAGTATCCATTGACGTAGTGCCTGCATGTCAGTGTCGAATTCAGCACCCAAGTGACAATCAAGAATCCGGCGACGGGCCAAAAGAAAGCCGAGAGGAAACTGTTGACGCGAAAGATCCACCATCAAAGGTAAAAGGAGCAGCGTATGGAGTATCGATTTTCGAATCCAGCCAGGCTCTCGGATATACGTTGATTGATAGGTTTTCTCACGAAAGATGACATGCGCAAGTTCCTGTAAAGCAGATGATAGGATAACCAGCGATAACGCCCACTCCCAATTGATGGATAGCATTAACACCAATCCCCATTGGGCTAGCAAAACTAATACTGTGCTCAACCACAATCGATGTGGCAGGAAACGGGAAAGAACCGCAGGATAGACCAACGCCAATATTAAAGATGCCGGCGTCGACATTGCGTAAACGAGGGCCCAAAACGCACAGAACCCCGCAAAAACGGTAATCTGATGGGCAGCAATATTACCGGGACTCTTATGGTAAAGAAGGAATTCATCATTCAAAGTCTGCCATTGCAGACCAGTACTCCACAACTTCACTGAACACTCCTTGTTCTTTTAAATCATCTACCTCGCGAAAAGATTAGTGGGCATCTGGCAAGCGTCAATGCTATTTCAAATCAACAACCTTGCAAACATCCTAAAACAATAGATAACGCAATAATTACAGGCTTTACTATGCCTTGCTAGCTCTCTCTATACGACACACAACTAAATTGGATATATTCAAACTAAAGTGATTGTACTAAGACGAACGATCCGCAAGATATGTAAAACGCCACAAACAGATAGAACAAGAATGGGCTGTCATATCTAGAATAATAATTGGGTTTAAGCCCTTTAGATCCCGCAATCACCTTTCCTGTTAACACCCCCGTAACCCCAACAATCACGAGTACAAGACCAAGGATCACATATAGATTCATTTTTTATTCTCGCCGACTATATCTACTTTTTGATGACTACTAAAACTAGCGTATAGATACAGTTTTAGACACCTTCTGCTAATATCAATCCGTTTCAATTGCTCAGTAAATCTAACGCCCCAGTCACGAGCAGACGCCGCAAAGCGGCGGCTGTCACATGCACCGGCTTGCTAAGTGCTCTATTCACAATCAAAAACTGTGTATTCGTTGTCAATAGATTCAGTACTTATAAATCCAAGACCTTCTGCATCTTTGAGACTCTGTTCAGGAATATTATGCACAATGATTTCGCTCGTTCCTGTTCCACAGACAGCCAATACATTAATTGAGTTGTTATATGCACAACCTGAATTCGTAACATCAATGCCAACATCAATTAACTGATTAGCGCTGTCTTCTTTAGATAATCCTGAACTTTCACATTGAATGGACTCTTTGGAAGCAAACACTGATACAAAGGTAGGCTCTAAAACTTCATCGCTTTCTGATTTATCAGAGTTACAGCCCAAGATAAATAGCGAACACAATACTGTGATTAATTTTAACCGATTCATTTAACTTCCCTATTTTAGTGCTAGAGCACTTAATGTCGACCACAAAGTAAATTACCGTTAGTTGCAATTGGGAATATATTCCCAATATAAGCCAAAAGCAAACATAAGACCTATGTCTTAGAGTTTATAAGGAGAAACTTGAACTTAGCGAGGCACATAACGCCTTGATCTGGGGCGGACTGCGCGAAGCGTAGGCCGTCCGCGGGAGGCCCGCAGGGCCGGAACGAACAGCATCAACTTGTATAGTTCGTTTTAAACAAATTCCCTATCCAACCTTTTCAACAAACGGGTAAAGTGAGGCCCACCTTTAGCGGCCACCAAAGGCCTTTTTGTAACAGCTCGAGCATCAACTGGCTCCGACAAGAGACCGTTAACAAGTGTGAGCGTTACAAAACTCTATTAGGCACAACTCGAATAGTCATGAGGGCCCCGAGCCCGTATAGCAAAGCAGAGAAATCTTAACCTATGAACCACCTAATAGACAATGAGATCAACATCGGTATCGACACTAGCCAGGCGTTATTGGATATCTATGTGCGACCTCTTGGCCACTACGCATCATTCGGCAATAACCCTCAAGGCATCAAAGAAGCGATAGAATACATCCGCTCCTTCACACCTTCAAGAGTCGTCATCGAAGCGACTGGTAGGCTGGAATTGGACTTCGTTATTGAAGCAGAAAAAGCGAAACTCCCTGTGTGCATATGTAACCCCATGCAAATTCGACAATTCGCCAAAGCGGTTGGACGCATCGCAAAAACAGACAAGTTGGATGCTGAAGCCATTGCACACTTCAGCGAGGCTGATTAAACCACTCATATCAACCTTAAAACCAGAGAAACTAAGGCTTATCAGCGAACGATAAAGCCGTTACTAAATCACCGACAGGCTTGGAGTAATCTTTGGGTGGACTGCTTGGAATGAACTACATCGTGAGATGCACAGAACGCTCCGGTCATGTGCAGACGCCGCAAAGCGGCGGCTGTCACATGCACCGGCTTTAAGCCTTTCTCAAATTTTACGTCTTTCAGACTGCTTCAGCCCTTGAATTAGCAACTCATCCTTAGATTGTGAAAATGGCTTTAGAAACCACTCCCATATCGAAGTCCGCTCATATATTTCTACAAAGTGCACATACTCACTAATTCCATCTTCATTTTCAATGATATATCTAAATCTATCAGTAACAGGCAATGATACCGGAACAGTACCTAGGAAAACTGCTGATGCTATGAGGGGGTTCCCGCATGCCATGTCAATTTTTGATGCCTTAAAAGTTAGCTTGTTTTCACAGTTAGGATCATCAGATATTTCATAGATTTCTGATTCGACTAACGCTTGAAATCTATCGCCGAGTTCAGGATTAGTTACACAAACCACGTTCTCATGATAAGCAGGCGAATAATTCTTCTCATTTTTCACTAAATATAAATTTGAAGTACATCCAACCAAAAAGAGAATGGGTATAGATAGTAGTGATTTCATTAGATTTCCATTCTGCTTAACGCCCACAGCACGGGCCGTAGCCGCAAAGCGGCGGAGGTCCAGCAAATACGCAGTATTTGCGATCGTGCCTGTGCTTATAGTTGCCCCGTTCCACTAAACAACAACTTGAACAACAAGCCAAAATTGGTGGAACATGCTTCTGTTAGCTACGAATATGCATGCGCCATGCACACGATGCTTCTAACAAGACACTCGAGCTAACAGAAGCCACTCCGTTTCAAAACGCATACTCAGGGATTGTCGCCCACCGACTATCTATAAGACCTGCGAGAAACGAGTCACTACATGTTCCAACCC
>CACSIO010000033.1 GCA_902705865.1 BD1-7 clade bacterium | reverse complement strand
CTCCTGGGAAAGAGGAAGCAATGAAAATGTAAATGGACTGATTCGCCAATACCTTCCCAAAACAGAAAGCATGGCGAAAGTTACTCAGCAACAATGTGATCGAATAGCAGACAAGTTAAACCGTAGGCCGAGAAAACGATTCAACTATAAAACACCCGAGGAAATGTACTTTGGAATTTAATGGCTACTGTCGCACTTCAAACTTGATACTAAGATTATTAGGTTGCCGCTTCCGGGCATTTTGCCGAACGATCAAAATCTGTAATGCTGTTTACGAATCTCACCTGCACTTCTTCTATAAGCCAATTTGTGGGCTTTGAATATCGCAACCTAAATGTAACAGGCATATTTTCAAGGTCAAATCCATTTACTGAGAGACATCCGACGCTATTACCCTTTGATTGAAAGTGGCTATCCATTCGATCCATATAATTTTTGAACATTAGTTGATCAACTACATCTAGATTGTGGATGCTCTCCCCTTCTAATAAAGCGGGCGAAAAATAACCACTGTATACTTTAGATAAATTTTCCCGATTGACATCTCTTAAATAGGATTCATATTCAGAGAACAAAGAGCTAGAGTTTTTCGTAGCTGTACACCCGAATGCAAAACAGAGCAGCGCGATAGATACAAACGAATTGACTTTCATATCAATGCCCCATATCTCTCTGAAGCTCCATTTCAAAAGCCTAATGCCTATGGTTTCCTTGCAGAGCTTTAGCAGCACGACAAAGAAAGCCGCTACATGACGTGATCAACTCCTCTAAGTCAAAACTTCCAGCAGTACTAATAGATATAATTGCAAGATCAGCAGTGACGGTATATCCATTACCCATCCCTTCTTCATTGGTGAAATCTGCGCTTATACGCTTAACCTTAACACCAACTTGCTCTAGAACCGGTTTTCCACTGAACGTAACCACGCCAGCCTCAGCCGATAAACTTGCATTCCCCTGATTGTCAACAGTAAGCTTCGCGCCGCCTTTTTCCAACATAATTTCGGAAGTTAATCCGCTATCTGCCGAATATGAAAGCTCTAACAATTTAGCCAGAGTTACTTTTAGTTCAGATCTAGAAATACTCATTTTCATCTCCTTTGTATGAGTTTTTGGTTATGCTAACGCCCAAATCAGCGATAGTTCTTAGCGAAACTATCGTCTCGACTTTTCTTTCTGGTATTACGACTTCCGTACGTGCGAAAGCAATCATAGAAATCGATAGAAAAAACAATACTTGAATTAGCGCTCGCACTTTAAATCCTTATAACGCCCGCATAATCGGCACAGCTCGCGCAGCGTGCTGTGTCCGGTGGAAGCCCGCAGGGCCGGAAAGAAATTCATGCGTTTGTTATGTGTATTATTCAGGTCGCGCTCTCGAGTACATCGGATGTGATCCGAATTGGTTCTCTTGCACATCCACTCCGGTAGTTGCAAAAGCATCTACGCCCTTAACTACGCTTTCTAGGTAACTTGCAATAACGTCGCCAAACACGCTCTTTAGATAAGCCACTCTCTTAGTTTCAGACATTCCTATTCTGAGATAAGGCGTTACAGCTATGCTAAGCTCCGTCAAATTCTCTTCCTTCTCAGCTAACCGCCAGGACACTTTGGCAGATTTACTAGGCGGATTTGGGCCAATTTCTAAGTCATAGTCAACGCCCTCAAGCCACTTGATGAAATCACGCTGATAGATCAAACCACTGTAGTAAACCACCTCATCACAAGAACCAACATTTGGCCACTTATGAACAGGGTTAGCTTTGCAAAAGGGATGATAGCTAGTTAGGTTTCCTGCTTTCGAGATAGCGCCCCAAACCTCTTGGATGGAGGCAGCAATTTCCACAACCTTTTTAATTGGTTCCCCAAGCTCTAGACCTGATTCTTTCAATCGTTCAATAAGTATCGCCGTTTCATCATCATTGCTCATTAATATTTCCCTATAATTTTGTGTAGCCTGAATACATGGGTTGGCACATAACGCCGGCATAATCGGCAGGCCGTGCGTAGCGCGGCCTGTCCGGTGGAGGGCTTTAGCCCGGAACGAAATTCATGCCCTTGTTATACGTTTTCACCCAATGCCTCTTTAATAAGTACAAATGCTTGATCTAAATGCTCTCCAGCTTTTGAGTCATAGTAGGTATTTGATTCAAGCATCATACGAAGAACTGAGTAAAGCCCATTTTTGTGTGATGGGATAATGCTGCCCATACCTTTAATGCGATTAATTAGTTTCTCTGTATCTTTAACCGAGCCATCTAAACCTTCGGAATCCAAGATAGGAGCCGCTTTACTAAGCAGCTCAACTATCTCTTCAAATTGTGGTTGTTTTATTGCCATGCTCGATTCTTCTTTTACGTATAACGCCTTGATCTGCGGCCGCAGCGAAGCGGAGGTCCGGTGGAGGCAACTTAGTTGCCGGAACGAACAGGATCACCTTGTTATCACTTTAATCGCGAACGTAACAATTTCCGATACCAACTTCAGGGTTCGTCGCTGTTGATATGGTTAAGGTGTTATTTGAAAAGGAAACATTATTAGAGAAGCACGCTCGCTCTTTCGTAACATCAAAATAGACAAGCTCTGGAGAGCCGTCATGAACGTCTAGGTCATCTAATGAATCAAAGTCTTCGACGACATCTACTTCTATTTTGCTAATATACATTTCACCGTCGCCAATTACTGAGTATCGATATACCTCACTTGTACTACTAATAAGCGCCTTATCGAGTACAGTACATTCGGCATCTTGATACTGATTTGTTTGTACAATGATCGACTTTTCATCTACCCAAAATACGACAACTGATCTTCTTTTATTCAAGCACTCTTCTGAAACCCATGAATCCACAATCGAAACCTCGGTCGGATCATTGTTTTCATCATCCGAAGAGTCGCAAGCGCTTAGAAAAAAAACCATTCCTACTGTTAAAATCCAATGTTTCATAAATACATCCATTCTGGTATGTGATAACGCCTTGTTATGAGCTGCCTGATATTTGCACACACTATATCGAACCACCTAGCATTGTATGAAAAGAGGTGGCAACCCAAAGCAGCTGAAGGTAGGCAACAACTAAGCCAAAAATTGCCCCGATAACAGCCAGTAGATACTTATACTTTTCTTGAGTTTTTAATCCGATAAAAGAGCAAACTACAGGCAATAAAAAAACACCTAACGGCAAAGTATTAAGCCAGCTTTGTTTCTCATTAAGAACTAGAACAAAAATAAGGTCTAAAACCATAAGATAAACTAGGGATAATACTGCAGCCCCACATAGCCGAATGGTTAAACTAGAAAAATTGATGTTACTACGCTCCATGCTCATGATTCATAACGCCCGCATTTGCGGCTGGTTTGGAGCGCAGCGGAAAAACAGTCCGACAACATGCGCTTATAGTTGCCCCGTTCCACTAAACAACAACTTGAACAACAAGCCAAAATTGGTGGAACATGCTTCTGTTAGCTACGAATATGCATGCGCCATGCACACGATGCTTCTAACAAGACACTCGAGCTAACAGAAGCCACTCCGTTTCAAAACGCATACTCAGGGATTGTCGCCCACCGACTATCTATAAGACCTGCGAGAAACGAGTCACTACATGTT
>CACSIO010000032.1 GCA_902705865.1 BD1-7 clade bacterium | reverse complement strand
TTACCTCGACAGACTGAACAGCCAAGTTGGGCAAGACATTGTCGGCGTATCCAATGGCGTGAGTACAACACTTATTCATCAGCTCAGTGGCGTTTCGACGTTCACCGATCAAGGCAGCAAAGCGACCGCAATCGCGGATGGGCACACATGGCGTGTTGAATCCTTCAGCAAGGTATTGGTGGGCTCTAACGCCTTTACCTTGAATGACTTTGATCAAATTACGTCTAGCGGCACGGCAGTTGATACCTTCACCTTAAATACCTTGTCGGGTACCGGTGCACTGAAACTGGATGCCGGTAGCGAAGATGTGCTCGATTTCTCTGAGCGTGGCAGTGTGTCGCTGGAAGTCGATAGTAACCAACAGGTCGCGATTGATACTGGTTTAACAGTCACTGGCATCAATACGTATCAGGGGAATACAGATGCGAGTGTTTCCTACAAGACGGGTGATGCACCAACGACGGGCGATTGGGCGGTAACGGGCAATAATACGTTTAATCTCAACAGCAATGCGTTGAACTTCATCGGCTTCGGTACGCTGGATGTATCTGAAGCCAGTTCTGCCGACAATGTCGTGATCAATAATGGCGGTGGCTTGAGTGAATTAGTCGCCGGCCAAGGGGATACCCTCAACGTCGTGGCGTTGGGCGATTTAACCATTGATGCAGGCCAGCTAGATGCAACGAATATGTCTTCAGCTGACGATATCCAAGGTATCAAAACGGTTAGTGGTACCGGCTTTACTATCCAAGCTAACAACCAGGGCAAGGTTGTTGCGGGTAGCAATACTGATACTTGGAACGTAACAGCAGTTAACACGGCTTCCAATTCGGATTTCGTATTTAGCGGTTTTAATACACTGGATACATCTAAAAACAACGTTAGTGACACGATCACAATGGAAGTTGGTAGTTCGTTAGATAACTTGACCGGTGGCGACCTAGATTCCCTAACGTTGTCTTCCGGCGCAGATCAACATGAGATTCAACTAGCTCGGCTCGATAATAACCTTCTAGAAGAAGACGTGGTAGCGATAACAACCACCGGTCGTTCAACCCTAGTCAATCAGCTTGAGGGCATCAAAAATATTCACGGGCAGGGCGATAATGATCAGGTCTCCGGAGATGGGCACACATGGCGAATCGATGGACTGAATCAATTCTCAGTCGATGGTTATAAGTTTATCGGCTTTGGAGAAATTAGCTCAGTAGGAAGCGAGCAAGATACCATCGAGATGGTATCGACCAACGCTGCCAGAGGTTCATTGAATGTTCTTCAGGCTGATAGTGCTGATATTCTCGATTACTCGCAATACGATCAAGATGTTGTCATCGATCTTGGTACTTCATCGAGTGTTACGGGTATCAGCTCACTAAAAGGTGTTGGCGAATTCCATGGCAATAATGGAAAAACAACAGTAGTCGCTAATGATCAGGCTGGTTACTGGATCGTCACCGATGAGAATGCATTTGGTTACCAGGCGGCGGCTGATTCTGATGTTTTACAAACCTTCACAGGCATTGGTGATTTAAATATCGCTAACGCGGGCACTGAGGATGTGTTGGTTATCGAAAACGATAATGCAAGCCTAGATCACTTGATTGCCGGTGGCGATAGCCTGCTATATGGAAGTTCAGTGAGCGATGTCGAGGTGCGAATTAATCAACTTGATGATTCTGCAACCAATGCTGTTGATGATGTAACGGGAATCAGTCAGGTCAGTGGAATATCCTCGATAACTGCTGGTGATTTACCGAGCAGCGTATTAGGCGACGGTTTGAATTGGTCGATAGAATCTTTCACTAAGATGTCGGTTAATGCGAATAATAGCAGCAACATTACGCTCAACAATTTTGATCAAATTTCGTCAACCGGTGGGCAAGTCGATACTTTCACCCTAGATATCTTGTTGGGGGCTGGTGCCCTGAAACTGGATGCCGGTAACGAAGATGTTCTCGATTTCTCTAAGCGCCCCAGCGTGTCGTTGGAAATCGATAGAAACCAACAGGTTGCGATTGATACCGGTTTAACAGTCACTGGCATCAACACGTATCAGGGTAATACAGATGCGAGTGTTTCCTACAAATCGGGTGATGCACCAACGACGGGCGACTGGGCGGTAACAGGTAACAATACGTTTAATTTCAACAGCAATGCGTTGAACTTCATCGGCTTCGGCAAGCTGGATGTATCTGAAACCGCTTCTACTGACGCTGTAGTTGTGAGCAATGGCGGTGGTCTGACTGAGTTGGTCGCGGGTAAAGAGGATATCCTCAATGTCGTGGCGTTGGGCGATTTAACCATTGATGCCGGCCAGTTGAACGAGGCGAATACGTCTTCAGCTGACGATATCCACGGCATTAAAACGGTTAGTGGTAACGGTTTTACTATCCAAGCTAACAACCAGAGCAAGGTTGTTGCTGGTAGCAACGCCGATACTTGGAACGTAACGGCAGTTAACACTGTTACCGACACGAATTACGTATTCAAAGGGTTTAACCAACTGGATACGTCAGCGAACGATGGCACTGATACCGTCAACATTATGAGTACCGCTGTCGCAAACGATTGGCTAGCAACGCTAACAGTCGGTGATACTGATGTGCTCGATTACAGCAGCTATACACAGGGCAACGTCATTGTTGATTTACATCAGAACGAAACCACCGGCATCACAGAGGTGTTTGGTTTGCGTCAGGCCACCGTCATTGCGGATAGCGGAGCGACCCTGATTACGAATGCAACCGCCCAAACCTGGACGGTATCGGCGAGCGACTTGACCGGATCTTCTGTAGGGTCCGCTGATATGGTGATGACCGGATTTGATCACTTACGAACCGATCAGAATAACGTTGCTGATACCATTGTTGTCGCTGATGGTGGCGTATTAGCCAGCCTGAAAGGCGGCGCCGGCGATGCGTTACACGTCGGTGATAGTGCACTGCAGATAAATACCGATGGCAGCATTGGCGGCAAACCGAACCAAGGCATCGCATCGATAACCGGCATCAACAGTTTTACCGGTAACGGTGCAAATACCAACATCGTGACTGGATCTACCGTGGCTGAAACCTGGACGTTGTCCAATAACAGCAACAACAATGATGAGCGCCGCATTGCACTGAATGGCACGTACAACGGCGACGAGAAAAACCTCTCGTTCAACAACTTTGTGGCGCTGGACAGCAGTAATAACAATACGGCAACGTCGCTCGCCAATGCGGATATTGTCAATATCGAAGGTGCGTTAACCAACGCCTTTACACAAGTCACAGTGAATGCCGCCGATAATGTCAGTATCGCCAAAGCAGATGCAGCCACCCTGATACTGCAAACTAACGGCAATATCATTTCAACGGATCTCGGCGTCAATACGCTCACTGGCGTGCGGTCATTAACCTCTGAAAAAGGGAAGGGTCATCAAATCACAGGCTCCAGCCTGGCCGAGACGTTTACTCTGGCGGCGGATGAGACACTCACGATCACCGGTGATTACAACGGTCAAACGACCACGTTGAATACTTCCGGTATCGACCATTTAATAACCGATGATACACATGCAGAAACGATCACTCTGCAAGCCGGTGGCAGCCTGCAACAACTCTCGGCAGACGGTAAGGATACCCTCGACTTTGCCGATATTGATGCCAACGCCATGGTCACCCTAACGGATTCCAACGGTGACACACAGACGGCGCTGACGCTCGATAACGCAGCACCGATCACCACATTAACCGGTGTCACGCGCTTTAAAGGTAACAATAGTACCAGTA
>CACSIO010000031.1 GCA_902705865.1 BD1-7 clade bacterium | reverse complement strand
GTATGGCAGCATATTTACACGAACATATACCTGCTAAATCCCATTTAGAGCTGATGGAGGGGTTGTCACACTACTCATGTTTATATGCAGCAGCTCCTAAGATCTGTGCTCGAATTGCAGAGGCATAACAAGTGCATCAACTTCGCTCCGGCCACGTTGTGGCCTACGCCGGACAGCCGCCGCTGCGCGTCGTCTGCCGGTTATGCATGGCGTTATGCCTCTTTTTCCTCTTGTATCAAATGTGCTTCCACTTTCGCTACCCAAGTATTACGCGTAGTGGCTTGGTGAGCTACTAACCCGCGCGTATTTTGGCTTCCCGCCAGTTTGTTTCTCGTCGCCAACATTTAATCACTTGCAGTGCTTTTTGACGGCAATATTCCCCTCGTGCAGTCCCAAATAGTTTTGCAGTTGCCCGGTAGAGCTGGGCGGTGAGGTAAGGTTTTTTGATTCAGTGTAATCTGGCGCAACGGTGTGTCCGTTTGCAATTATGGTATGCTACCGTTCAATTTTTTCAGTATCAGGGCGGTCTAGTTAGGTGCAGCTTATAGATTTGGTTTCCGCTACCGCGAGCCAGCATAACAAGTGCATCAACTTCGCTCCGTCCACGTTGTGGCCTACGCCGGACAGCCGCCGCTGTGCGTCGTCTGCCGGTTATGCATGGCGTTCTGTGCGTTTCACGCTGGTGTTCATTCCAAGCTTTTTACCCAAGCGTTACTCAAAGCCGGTTATGATTTTGCACCGGCTTTCTTGTTCATTCAGGTTGTGAAATCCGGCGTATCCAAGCGTTCTGAGTTGGTTCAGTTTATGTGTCGGCAAGCTTAATTTCCTGCGTGGGTTTCTCTCGTGTAAAGTTCTGCTCTCGGTCAGTCTTGGGCGGGTAGCAGGGTATTCCCTTTAAGTTCATTTCGTCGCGTTTAGTTGGCAAGTCAGTTGTGTTAGTCTGCCGTTCAAACATTAATTCGTGTCACTGAGCTTTCTGATGTGCAGGTCGCACAGAGTAGCAAGGCGGCACAGAACAAGGCCAAGCACAGGGACCTCCGCTTCGCTGCGGCCCGTGTTGGCAACGTTCTGTGTTTTCTCACGACGGTGTTCATTCCAAGCAGTCTACCCAACCATTACCCAAAGCCCGTGCCATTTTTTGTGAGTACACGTTCGATCATTAAAACCAACGTTCTTGTTGGTTCAGGCAGCTAAATCGCGCGTGTCCAAGCCTTCTGAGTTGGCTCGGTTCATGTGCCGGCAAGCACAATTCCCTTTGCTGGTTTCCTCGGTTTTCAGGTGTGGCTCTCAGTCAGTCCTAGGCGGGTAGTGGGGCCGTTCCTTTCAGTGTCTTTCGGCGCGTTTCGTTGGCTATCTAGTTGTGTTAGGCTGCCGTTCAAAGATTAAGTCGTGTCAGCGAGTTTTCTGATGTGCAGGGCGCACAGAGTAGCAAACCGGCACAGAACAAGCGCAGGCACGCTCAGCCACTGCGTGGCTTGGACCTCCGCCGCGTTGCGGCTCCGGCCCGTGCTGCGAGCGTTATGCAAATCTTCCCGGGGGAAAATTAAGCGTTCATCTATAATTAGTGTGGATATCAGTGAATTCACTAATTGGAGGGATGTGAAATGCTCGAAATTCGTATATTGGGAGAATCTGGTGCGGGAAAAACACTATGCGCAAATAGCTTTCGTAAGAAGCTAGCCACCGCTAACATAGAATGTGCTTTGTCTGATTCTGACCTGTTTTATGGAGCAAGCAATTTCGATTCTAAACTGGATAAAATCAGAAATATGTATGCTAATAATGGTGTCGACATTCTCATTCTGACCATCACAAAACAAATGAATCTGACAATTGAATTTACTGAAAAACCCCGAGATAGTGTATTGTTTGCTCTTTTTGATTGAACCAATGCATAACAAGGCAATCAACTTCGCTACGGCCACGTTGTGGCCTTCGCCGGACAGCCCACGCTTCGCGCGGTCTGCCGGTTATTGCAGGCGTTAAGTGCAAGGCTGTAGATTAAACTAAGGTTGTATATATGAAATCCTATTTTTATCCAACTAGGCCGGAATGGTTTGATGAAGAACTTGAGAATTGGAAAAATAGCGGGAAAAAATATTTCTGTTTTGCGTTCACTTCCTTCACTCCTCAGACAATCGTTGAAGAAAATCACTCTGAATTTTGGATGTATCTTTACTACAGCGATAACCGCACCCCGGATGAAAAGTTAAAGCGAGTTGTCCAGTATCGAGCGCGTGTTGTAGATTATTCGTTCGATGAATATGTCGGTGGGAATATGTATGTTGCAGATCAGCCAGACCCTAAAGTGTGGTTTAAATGCGAAACAGTTGAAGAACTCAGGCGTAATGATGGTTCTTTTTTGACAGCAGATGATTTCGAGCATCAAAATCAAGACACCACCTTGCTATATTCTATTCGGACTTCAATAGCCCCAGTAAACCGGCTGAATTCCGCTGTGACAGTACAAGAAATAAAACACTCATTGATAGATTAAGCACTTAACAAGCGTGTGAATTTCGTTCCAGCCCTACGGGCTTCCACCGGACACACCACGCTGCGCGTGGCGTGCCGATTACGCGGGCGTTCTGTGTTTTTCACGCTGGTGTTCATTCCAAGCTTTTTACCCAAGCGTTACTCAAAGCCGGTTATGATTTTGCACCGGCTTTCTTGTTTATTCAGGTTGTGAAATCCGGTGTATCCAAGCGTTCTGAGTTGGTTCAGTTTATGTGCCGGCAAGCTTAATTTCCTGCGTGGGTTTCTTCTCGTGTAAAGTTCTGCTCTCGGTCAGTCTTGGGCGGGTGGCAGGGCATTTTCTTTCAGTTCATTTCGCCGCGTTTTGTTGGCAAGTCAGTTGTGTTAGTCTGCCGTTCAAACATTAATTCGTGTCAGAGAGCTTTCTGAGGTGCATGGCGCATAGAGTAGCAGGGCGGCACAGAACAAGCGCAGGCACGCTCAGCCACTTCGTGGCTTGGACCTCCGCCGCGTTGCGGCTCCGGCCCGTGCTGCGAGCGTTACGTGTCACAAGGAATAAGCATCAACGATGAAAACTAAGCTCAAGGAGTTTATTCAAAATCTCTATCATGAAATTGAGGATGAAGATAAAGCTGAGGAGTATATTGATAACGCACTCCCATCTATCGGATTAATCGTAATGTATTTCAATTCATTGGAGAGTTCTTTAGATTCCGTTCTGTGTGAAAATTTCACAGATCGTACTGACTCGCCAGGACTGATTGTCCTAAATAAGCTTAATTATTCATCTAAAGTAGATTTGTTTAAAAGATTTTGTGACGACTTTCAGATAGGAACAAATAGAAAGCTTGATGGTTATGAGCAGATAATAATAGATCTCAACGAGAGTGGTCGTTTAAGAAATATGGTCGTTCATGCTGATTGGGAGAACACTGACGATGAGGGTTATACATTCTTGAAACTAAAAATGTCCAAGAAAGGTATGTATCAAGAGTATGTGCAGTTTACTGATGATTCCCTCCAAAAGATCATCGAATTAATTATAAAAACACGCTTTGATTTATGCCAATTTTGGGAGCATCGAAACGATGTGCTCTATGATCGAGTATAAACACGTAACAAGGCAATTAACTTCGCTACGGCCACGGTGTGGCCTTCGCCGGACAGCCCACGCTGCGCGCGGTCTGCCGGTTATTGCAGGCGTTCTGTGCGTTTTACGCTGGTGTTCATTCCAAGTCTTTAACCTAAGCGTTACTCAAAACCAGTCGGTGATTTAGCGGCGCATTTCTTGTTTGTTCAGGTTTCGAAATTAGGCGTATCCAAGCGTTCTTAGCTGGTTTGGTTCATGTGTCGGCAAGCTCAATTTCTTGCGTGGGTTTCCACTGGATTTGGGTTTGTTACTCGGTCAGTCTTGGGCGGGTAGCGGGGCAGTTCCTTTCAGAGTCTTTC
>CACSIO010000030.1 GCA_902705865.1 BD1-7 clade bacterium | reverse complement strand
CAATAGAAAAACCGATTATGTCTACGCTTTTGCCACTAGACACCTCTTCGATAACTCGCGCCAAATACTTGTAATAATCCTCACCTTTCACGGATGAATCAACTGAAAAACGATCAAAGCAGATAACCTTTAACCTGTGTTCTTTCGCGTGTTCGTCGAATACCGCACATTCTTCCGGCGAACCAGGTGCTCCATGGAAATATATTACGGTTTTTCCGTCAGCATCCCCATATTGATCAAATTTCAAATTTACCTCCATTGGCATAACGCCGCCAGCACAGGCCGGAGCACGCAGTGCGGAGGTCCAGCCCACGTAGTGGGCGATTGTGCCTGGCCTTGTTATACCGGCGCAATTAGTACCTTAATTTTTGTCACTAACACGTATTTCCAAAGGTTCTTTCCGAGTGCTCGAATATATTTGATCGATTAGTTTTAGTGCCGATTTTTCAGGTAAATCGTCAATTCTAACTTGCCAAATATTTGCCCCATGATTATCAAGCGTTATTGTCATTCGGTTCTTTTTAGTGTTAATGTCAAATGCCATCAGCCTTTCTTTTGGCAGCAGAACATATCTCGACTCGTTAATCACAAATTTAACTAGACCTTGTGAAAAAGCCAGTTGATTCGCAGACATTAAGATCAAGAGAACAAACACTTTTTTCATTATGCATCCTTAGTTTTCGGCTTCACGTGAAAGGTAAATAGGTATAACGCTCGCAGCACGGGCCGGAGCCGCAACGCGGCGGAGGTCCAAGCCACGCAGTGGCTGAGCGTGCCTGCGCTTGTTCTGTGCCGCCCTGCTACTCTGAAACGCTCTGCAAATCAGAAAGCTCACTGCCACGAATTATTGTTTGAACGGCAGACTAACGCAACTGACTTGCCAACAAAATGCGACGAAATGAACTGAAAGATAATACCACGCCACCCGCCCAATACTGACCGAGCGCAGAACCTTACGTGAGAGGAAACCCACGCTGGAAATTTGGCTTGCCGGCACATAAACCACACCAGCTCGGAACGTTTGGATACGCCCGATTTACCAGCCTAAAAAAATAAGAAAGCCNNTGCNAANTCANCAACCGGCNTTGAGTAATGNTTGGGTAAAAGACTTGGAATGAACNNCAGCGTGAAACGCACAGAACGCCTTGATCTGCGGCCGCAGCGAAGCGGAGGTCCGGTGGAGGCAACGCAGTTGCCGGAACGAACAGCATCAACTTGTTACATGCCCGCCCTGCTACTNTGNAACGCCCNGCAAATAANACAGNTCGCTACCGCAGAATNAATTTATNACGGCAGACTAACATAACTCGATAGCCAACAAAACGTGCCAGAAGCTAATGACATGACGAGCCCTACCAGCCACCCAAGACCGACCGAGAGCCGAACCTAGCTTGAACGGAGAAAGCTGCTGGAAATTTGGCTGGCCGGCACAAGAAATACTCTACCTAAGATGCCGTAAACTCGCTCATAGCTTTAACCAAAAATAATATGAACCGAACTCTTAAACTTGAGCTGAATTTGGGTAATTTATGCGCAAAGAAAGAGGTAAAAGAATACGCCCTGAAAGCATGTAACGCCTGCAATAACCGGCAGGCGACGCGCAGCGGCGACTGTCCGGCGAAGGCCACAACGTGGCCGTAGCGAAGTTGATTGCCTTGTTATGCATACGTATCACCAACGAAATTTGCTTGGATCCGTTTCGGCCCGAAAACCGTCAGATAGTTGCGTCAACAAACTCTCATCAGCTAAACCTTCCTTACGGATGAGCATTAACTGCATCGAGGCTTTTGAACGACTAAAACCATCAAATAGCATCGCCATTTCTTTATTCTTATTGTTTACGACCTTATAGTTAACCAAATACCTGTCGTGATTCGTCGACCCTGCGGAATCAATTATTTCTTTAAACTCAGCTAAAGCATTCTGACAGAATAGTTCAATCGCTCCATCACGAATATTCTTGAATATTTTCCAATCCGATTCTGTCATATTAACCTCAATCTAGAGTGTGCATAACGCCCGCAGCACGGGCCGGAGCCGCAACGCGGCGGAGGTCCAATAAATGCGCAGCATTTATGAGCGTGCCTGCGCTTGTTCTGTGCCGCCCTGCTACTCTGTGCGCCTTGCACATCAGAATGCTCGCTGACACGAATTAATGTTTGAACGGCAGACTAACACAACTGACTTGCCAACNAAACGCGNCGAAATGAACTGAAAGAAAATACCCCACTACCCGCACAAGACTGACCGAGAACAGAACCTTACACGAGAGGAAACCCACGCAGTAAGTTATGCTTGCCGACACATGAACCAAACCAATTCAGAACGTTTGGATACGCCAGACTTCACAACCTGAACAAACAAGAAAGCCGGTGCAAAATCATAACCAGCTTTGAGTAACGCTTGGGTAAAAAGCTTGGAATGAACACCGTCGTGAAAAACACAGAACGCCATGCATAACCGGCAGACGACGCACAGCGGCGGCTGTCCGGCGTAGGCCACAACGTGGCCGGAGCGAAGTTGATGCACTTGTTATGCGCATTACTGACATGAGAACAGGATTATTCCATTTTATCTATTAGTAACTTGAGCATATTTATCTCATCTCTTTGATATGCAAGCGCTCTACTTAACGACTCATATTCCTTACTTTCGTTGGCGATTATTGCTGCATCACAACAGCGGGATATGCTTGATACAACACCTTCTAGCTCATTTCTTTCATCAGCCATAACAAATCTCCAAACCCTTTGTTAAAGATAATATTCACATCAAGAATAGTCTGAACAATATCGACATATACTTAAACACCCAGTCGTGTCTCACCGATGCATAACGCTTCAGTATGCGGCAAACGCCGCGCAGCGGGGTTTGTCCGGTGGAAGCGCGTAGCGCTGGAACGTACATCACTGACTTGTTATATTTACAAACCTAATTGGAGTAACAATTTTTTATCTTTAACTTCAACTGATTTCAAAACCATTTTTGCCAAAGCTTCATCCGATTTAAAACTACTGAGAACATAGATTGGGCGATCTTCATAGTATGATTTAACTGCCGCCTCTAGGTATTTCGAAGCTTGGTCAGTATATTCTGGCGGTACCCCTGTAACATCAAGCTGCTCAATAGCTGGGCTGTCTAAATAAAAACCTCCATTCTTATTCGAGTACTTTACACCACCCGATACGTCAAGCGAGCCTCCAAATGGCTGATCATTGACGATGATATTGAAAGTTACATCAAGGCCTACTTTTACCCGGTTGTTTTCTTCGAGAAGCTCTAATCGTGGGTTTTTCAAAAACACATCAATCACAAATAGATAGTTCTTTTTATATGGAACACTCTCTTTAAACTTTTGGTGCAACTCTTCTTCCGATAACTCTACTAGATATTCTTTACCTGAAACGTAAAAATAGCTAGCTAAAGCAATAGTGACGATTATTGCAATGGCAGATATAGCGTACTTCATTTGTCTCCTCAAATATAACGTTCGCAGCACGGGCCGCAGCGAAGCGGAGGTCCAAGCCACGCAGTGGCTGAGCGTGCCTGCGCTTGTTCTGTGCGCCCTGCTACTCTGTGCGCCCTGCACATCAGAAAGCTCGCTGACACGAATTAATGTTTGAACGGCAGCCTAACATAACTTGCATGCCAACTAAACGCGGCGAAATAGACTGAAAGAGAATCCCACACTATCCGCACAAGTCTGACTGAGAGAAGAACCTTACACGAGAAGAAATCTACGCAGGAAATTGAGCTTGCCGACACATAAACCGAACAAATTCAGAACGCTTGGATACGATGAGTTTCACAACCTGAGCAAACACTAAAGCCAGTGCTAAATCGCGAACCAACACTGAGTAATGCTTGGGTAAAAGACTTGGAATTAACGCCGTCGTGAAAAACACAGAACGCCATGCATAACCGGCAGACGACGCGCAGCGACGGCTGTCCGGCGTAGGCCACAACGTGGCCGGAGCGAAGTTGATGCACTTGTTATGCTGGCTCGCGGTAGCAGAAACCAAATCTACAAACTGCACCTAACAAAGCCGCCCTGCTACTTAAAAAACTTGAACGGTAGCATACCATAATTGCAAACTGACACAGCGTTGCGCCAGATTACATTGAATGAAAACACCCAAACTCACCGCCCTGCTCTACCGGGCAACCACAACACTATTTGAAACTGCACGACGGTAAAATCGCTGCCAGAAAGCACTGCAGGTGATTAGATGTTGGCGACGAGAAACAGACTGGCGGGAAGCCAAAATACGTGCGGGTTCGCAACTCACCAAG
>CACSIO010000029.1 GCA_902705865.1 BD1-7 clade bacterium | reverse complement strand
CTGCCGTTCAAACATTAATTGGTGTCATTGAGCTTTCTGATGTGCAGGGCGCACAGAGTAGCAGGGCGGCACAGAACAAGCGCAGGCACGCTCAGCCACTGCGTGGCTTGGACCTCCGCCGCGTTGCGGCTCCGGCCCGTGCTGCGAGCGTTATGCACCCTAAAGGGAATTTATGAGCATTGAAATAAAAGACATCCTTACGTTTGCAAACGAGAAAGACTACAAGGTTCATTTGGCAAATTGGAACGGTAAAAATCAACCTTTAGATGTTTTTGTAAGCTCTAAAGAAACTTGGAAAGGGTGGAACTCTTGGCGAAGTGAAAAAGACGATTTTAACCGCCAATACATTTTCTCACTAATGGATTACTATCACGAACCAAATACTTGGCTATTTGGTGGCGTATTTGAGGTGGTGGAACGCCTCAACAATACCAGAGCAAAAGGCTACGAGATTGAGCTAACTGATCAATTTAAGCCGTTTATCGGGCGTTTAAAAATCGGATGGCAAAGAACTGGACGAGCCAAAGCAAGAAAGCTGGAAAACTGCCTAGACAAATTCGTGCTTTCAGAAATCCTCAAAGAGGAATATACAGGCGAGGTTTTCTGCGGTTATGAACAAATCAATCATGATTTTAACATCCTCGAAAATATCTTCCTCACAGCCAAACAAGACTGGAAAGCCGCACTAATCAACGTGAAAGGCGTTTATCTAATCATGGATAAGTCCAATGGAAAAAAATATGTTGGCTCCGCCTACGGTGATTCTGGAATTTGGTCACGCTGGTCTTGTTATATTGGTAACGGGCATGGGCATAACGACGAACTTACAAAGCTTATAAGAGCCAAAGGTAAGCAGTATGCCCGCGATAACTTCCGGTTTTCATTACTCGAATATCGGCCAATGAAAACCGATGACAACGACATCATTGCACGAGAGAGTTATTGGAAAGAGGCCCTGCTATCACGAGGCGAGTTTGGGTACAACAAAAACTAAATGCATAACAAGGCCAAGCACGATCGCAAATGCTACGCATTTGCTGGACCTCCGCTGCTGCGCAGCTCCGGCCCGTGTTGGCAACGTTCTGTATCGAGAGAGTAGATGAAAAAGGTATTGTTTCTATGCAGTAAGAATAAACTCAGGAGTCCGACCGCTGAAGCCATCTTTAGCGATGTTGACGGTTGGGAGGTTTATTCGGCGGGTATAAGCAGCGATGCTGAAGTTCATGTGAGTCTCGAAGACATCGAATGGGCCGATCACATATTTGTGATGGAAACGGTCCATAAAAAGAAACTGAGCAGTAAATTTGGCCGAGCTATAAAAGACAAAAAAGTGATCACGTTAGATATCCCTGATAATTACGATTATATGGATAGTGAATTGATCAATATACTTAAGTCTAAAATACCCAGGCTCGTAAACTAACAATACAGAACAAGCGCAGGCACGATCGCACACTTCGTGTGCTGGACCTCCGCCGCTTTGCGGCTCCGGCCCGTGCTGCGGGCGTTATGCCTCTTTTTCATGTTGTATCAAACGTGCTTCCACTTTCGCTACCCAGCTATCACGCAAAGTGGCTTGGTGATTGGCTAGCCCGTGCGTGTTTTTGTTTCCCGCCAGTCTGTTTCTCGTCGCAAACATCCAATCAATCGCAGTGTTTTTTGGCAGCAATATTCCCGTCGTGCAGTTTCATATGGTGTTGTGGTTGCCCGGTAGAACTGGGCGGTGACCTAAGGTGATTCGATTCAGTGTAATCTGGCGCAACGGTGTGTCCGTTTGCAATTATGGTATGCTACCGATCAAGTTTTTTAAGTAGCAGGGCGGCTTTGTTAGGTGCAGTTTATAGATTTGGTTTCAGCTACCGCGAGCCAGCATAACAAGGCCAAGCACGCTCGCACACTTCGTGTGCTGGACCTCCGCTTCGCTGCGGCCCGTGTTGGCAACGTTAGTTGCTTATGGGATATTGCATGATTTTTAAGTTAGTGCCATTTATCAAAGATATCGTATTGATATTTGCTGCACTTACCACGATGTTTGTTGCCGTATATGGGCTAAATAAATGGAAAGCAGAGCACAAAGGTAAGGCATATTTTGATGCAGCCAAAGAACTCTTGGCCGCCATTTATAGTGTCAGAAATAATTTCGAAATTGTCCGATCTGGATGGCTCGATATCTCAGAATTCCCCGAAGGGTATTCATCTAAACACCCGACCGAAAGGTCGGATGAAGATAACGCTAACGCAAATTGGTATGTTTACAAAAATAGGTTGGAACCTCTTATACAGGCAATGAATGAACTGGATACTGCCTTAATTGAAGGGGAGGTAATTTGGGGCCCTGAAGTAAAAGAGCAAGGTAGAAAGGTCAACGGTAGTTACAACAGGCTTGTTCGCTCAATCAAGGATTTGGTTCAAGAGGATTATCGGGGCATGGTTGACCCCAATGATGAGATTGTTAAGCGTTATAGGCAGGATGTCGCTTGCTCTAGAGAATCAGAAGATGAACTTTCAAAGCAAATTAATTCTTCGGTAGAGTATTTTGAAAAATTACTGTCACCGTATGTACGAGCAAAAAGCAACTAACAAGGTGATGAATTTCGTTCCAGCCTTGCAGGCTTCCACCGGACTGTCGCCGCTACGCAGCGCCAGCCGATTATCACGGCGTTAGGAGCATCAGCATTCGAAACTACAAAGAAATGGATATAGAAAAAAGTATCGCAGACGCTGCAAGAGAATTTGCAATATCATTGAGTGCTAAAACGGGGGTGGTGGCAGATATTCGCCCTTTGGTGCATGCTACAAATGGAATGCGTCTTTCCAACCTTGATATGATCGAACGACACCTTAGGTGGGAATTTGAAAGAAATTTGGTAGTGCCCACAACTTCCCGCTGGCAATTCCGAAAACCTAAAGAACGCATACTTACCTGGGTCGATATCTGTTCGGGCTCAGGTCGAACACGTGAAAAAGCGCTAAGAACTATATCCGGATCTGCTCCGAATAGTTTTTTCTTCGCGATGGTCTTCAGAAGGCTGAATGATTGGGTTCCAGAGGTAAGAAAAGCTGCGACTGAAATAATACCCCGTATGGTTCGCGAAACTGATCCTGATATTGTTTCAGAAGTACTTTGTGCAATCCTTCCACATTGGCGTTCGTGGGGGCGAGCAAAAGATAGTGAATTTGAAATTTTGGACGATGTTCTTAAAGTTAAGGAGATATCTTCTGCGTTGAAATCAAAGATGCTTGAAGCTACAACAGGCCCGATGAGTCAAATATTTGCGCAGGTAGCGCGTAGTGGTGTGTTCGACCAAGATCTTCAAGATTTTTCCAATGATGCAACTCAGCCCGCACTGAGAGCTCTTTCATATCGATGCCAACTATCTGGTAAGCTCACTTGGTTTACAGGAAGAAAGTGGGTTTGTACTGACAAAGTTTATAACGAAGGACGCTATGTAGCGGTTACTGAAGAGCGTGAGCTAATTTCGAATTATAATTTTATCGATGTTATCCAATTAGCAGTGTTGGATCGTTCGTCTATTGTTCGGCGGGTCGCGGCTGAATATCTGATAAGAGAATATCGGTCGATTGGAGAAATTGGTTTGACACTTGCGAAGCTGCTTGCAAAAGATTCATCTTCGTCTGTAGCTGAAAGTGGTTCTTTTGTTTTGAAGAAACTCACCGAGCAGGTAAGCTCCTAACAAGCAAATGCTCGGGACAAATCCGCTGCGCGGCTTTGCCCGAGATTTGGGCGTTCTGTGTTTTTCACGCTGGTGTTCATTCCAAGTCTTTTATTCAATCATTACTCAAAGCCGGTATGTCTTCTAAGCCGGCTTTCTTGTTAACTCAGGTTGTGAAATCCGGCGTATCCAAGCGTTCTGAATTGGTTTGGTTCATGTGTCGGCAAGCATAATTTACTGCGTGGGTTTCCTCTCGTGTAGGGTCTGCTCCCGGTCAGTCCTAGGCGGGTGGCAGGGCATTATCTATCAGTTCATTTCGTCGCGTTTAGTTGGCAAGTCAGTTGTGTTAGTCTGCCGTTTAAAGATTAATTGGTGTCAACAAGCTTTCTGATTTACAGGGCGTTTCAGAGTAGCAAACCGGCACAGAACAAGCGCAGGCACGCTCAGCCACTGCGTGGCTTGGACCTCCGCCGCGTTGCGGCTCCGGCCCGTGCTGCGAGCGTTATGCCAATGGAGGTAAATTTGAAATTTGATCAATATGGGGATGCTGACGGAAAAACCGTAATATATTTCCATGGAGCACCTGGTTCGCCGGAAGAATGTGCGGTATTCGACGAACACGCGAAAGAACACAGGTTAAAGGTTATCTGCTTTGATCGTTTTTCAGTTGATTCATCCGTGAAAGGTGAGGATTATTACAAGTATTTGGCGCGAGT
>CACSIO010000028.1 GCA_902705865.1 BD1-7 clade bacterium | reverse complement strand
CGTTGTGGCCTACGCCGGACAGCCGCCGCTGTGCGTCGTCTGCCGGTTATGCATGGCGTTATGCCTCTTTTTCGTCTCGTATCAAACGTGCTTCCACTTTCGCTACCCAGCCATTACGCATAGTGGCTTGGTGAGTTACGAACCCGTGCGTATTTTGGCTTCCGGCCAGTCTGATTCTCGTCGTCAGCATCTAATCATTGGCAGTGCTTTTTGGCGGTGATTTTCCCGTTGTGTAGTTTGAAATAGTATTGTGGTTGCCCGGTAGAACTGGGCGGTGAGCTAAGGTGATTCGATTCAGTGTAATCTGGCGCAACGGTGTGTCCGTTTGCAATTATGGTATGCTACCGTTCAATTTCTTAAGTAGCAGGGCGGCTTTGTTAGGTGCAGTTTATAGGTTTGGTTTCCGCTACCGCGAGCCAGCATAACAAGTGCATCAACTTCGCTCCGGCCACGTTGTGGCCTACGCCGGACAGCCGCCGCTGTGCGTCGTCTGCCGGTTATGCATGGCGTTAGGTGGTCGTGAAATGGAGCGAGTTTGTACTGGCTGAAATGGCGTTGAAAGCATGGATAGGATTAAGTTTGGATTGCTAAAGTATGCATTTAAAAAGTACTTTCGAGAAGCACTGGCTGTATTTATAGTCCTTATATTTTTTACTGGTATCACAGTATATCCAGCGCTAAATACTAGGAAAGAGGGATGTATAATCTTGTCTTTCGGTGTTACGTTTTCGGATTATGGGAACCATCCAAATGCCCTATGTCAATTTAAAAGTGGCGCGATTCGGACTGTATATAAAGACAATCTTCGGTTGTTTAGGATTGGCGATGAAATAGAAGTTGTCGTCAGAGATTAATCAACAAATTTCGTATATAAAACGCACCTAACAAGGTGATGAATTTCGTTCCGCCCTTGCAGGGCTCCACCGGACTGTCACTGCTACGCAGCGCCAGCCGATTATCACGGCGTTCTGTGCGTTTCACGCTGTAGTTCATTCCAAGTCTTTTACTCAAGCATTACTCAAGGCCGGTTATGATGTGCACCGAATTTCTCGTTTATTCAGGCTGTGAAATCCGGCGTATCCAAGCATTCTGAATTGGTTTGGTTTATGTGTCGGCAAGCTCAATTTCCTGCGTAGATTTCTTCTCGTGTAAGGCTCTGCTCTTGGTCAGTCTTGGGCGGGTAGTNGGGTATTNTCTTTCNGTTCATTTCGNCGCGTTTAGTTGGCTTGCAAGTTATGTTAGGCTGCCGTTCAAACATTAATTCGTGTCAGCGAGCTTTCTGATNTGCAGGGCGCACAGAGTAGCAGGGNGGCACAGAACAAGCGCAGGCACGCTCAGCCACTGCGTGGCTTGGACCTCCGCCGCGTTGCGGCTCCGGCCCGTGCTGCGGGCGTTAAATTCAGTAGAGGCTAGTGTAGGAGTTTTAGGTAGGATGAAGGTAATAACAGAGCCGAACTGGAAGCTATATTCTACATTAATATCGGTTATGTCGGGGAAGTGTGGGTTAAGACGAGAGGCTTTTGATTACTGGGCGATTCTTCAAATATTTGTACCGGTTGCGGCCTTTCTAGTATCAAACATTTTAGGGTTTCCAGCGAATCAATTTGTTTTTCTTGCATTGGGTCTTCTCCTGCTATGTAACGGTGCTTGTTACATGCTTTCATTCTTCAGCAGCGCTATTTGCAGATGGGTATTAAATGATGGAGAAAAGGCAATAGATAATAAGTTTGGTATCATGTTCATATCAGGTCCGGCACTAATCATAGGTTATGTGTTTGTAGTGGTTTTATTTAGTGCTGGATAAAATTTAACAAGGCCAAGCACGCTCGCAAATGCAAGCATTTGCTGGACCTCCGCCGCTATGCGGCTCCGGCCCGTGTTGGCAACGTTCTGTGCGTTTCACGCTGGTGTTCATTCCAAGTCTTTAACCCAAGCATTACTCAAAGCCAGTATTTCTTTTAAGCCGGCTTTCTCGTTTTTTTAGGTTGTGAAATTCGGCGTATCCAAGGGTTCTGAATTGGTTTGTTTCATGCATCGGCAATCCCAATTTCCTACGTGGTGTTCCTCGGTTTTTGGGTCCGGCTTCCGGTCAGTCCTGGGCGGGTAGTCGGGTATTTTCTTTCAGTTCATTTCGTCGTGTTTAGTTGGCAAGTCAGTTGTGTTAGTCTGCCGTTCAAACATTAATTTTGTGTCAGCGAGCTTTCTGATTTGCAGAGCGTTTCAGAGTAGCAGGGCGGCACAGAACAAGACCAGGCACGCTCATAAATGCTACGCATTTATTGGACCTCCGCCGCGTTGCGGCTCCGGCCCGTGCTGGTAGGCGTTATAAGGATTTAAAGTGCGAGCGCTAATTCAAGTATTGTTTTTTCTATCGATTTCTATGATTGCTTTCGCACGTACGGAAGTCGTAATACCAGAAAGAAAAGTCGAGACGATAGTTTCGCTACGAACTATCGCTGATTGGTTCTCCCCAAGGTATATCGAAGAATCTGAGTATGAGGGCGGCAGTGTCGTTCTCGATGTAGGCACGGGAATCAATGGGAATGAAGTTACCAATGCACACATAGAATTGTATTCAGGCGACTATGTCATAACTGAGTTCGGTTCCGGTGTATCTGCTATCAGATACAATGCCGGGTCTGAAGAAAAGTTTATTGAGATTCGAGTTAATAAATCTGTCGTTACATCGCTAGTCATTAAGCTATATACAGAAGGTGCTGTAGACTATTCGTTTACCTTACCAGTAAAATCCTTATAACAAGGCAATCAACTTCGCTACGGCCACGTTGTGGCCTTCGCCGGACAGCCCNCGCTGCGCGCGGTCTGCCGGTTATTGCAGGCGTTAAATTCTAGAGATTGGGAATGAATGTAGAGAACTTGATACAAAGACTTGATGGCCTTATTGAGATTGGTAGCCAAGCTCAACGGACAGTAAAGACAAATGACCGAGGTGGGAAGTCACTGCATCTGGAAGTTTTCTATCAATTTCGAACTGCCTCAATATCTTTCATATTAAAACTATATGGCGATAAGCATCCATATCTGAAAGAATTTTCAGAACATGCAAAGCAATCCACTCCAAGCTGTGTCGAGAGGGGAGTTGGAATTCTCCTAGCAATCAGGAATGAGGTAGAATCTGGCTGGCTGAGTACTACTAGAGGGCTTATATCCGCCGAAATCTTTGGTGATTTTTTGGAGATGGCAGAGCACTTACTTGATGAAAATTATAAAGATCCAGCTGCTGTGCTGATCGGTAGTGCCCTTGAACAACATTTAAAGAATATTGCAATTGCGAATGATGTTTCATTAACCTATCCAAATAAGAACGGAGAGGCTCCAAAAAAAGCTGATGTCCTGAATGCAGATTTGGTTAAAGCTGGTGTGTATTCGAAAATAGACCAAAAAAGTATAACGTCTTGGCTCGGTATTCGAAATGACGCAGCTCACGGTAAGTTTGACGGTTACAATGACGAGCAAGTTAGATTTATGCTTGTCGCGGTTGCGGAGTTTATGGGGCGCGTTTCAACATAAAAATTTAACAAGCGCATGAATTTCGTTCCAGCCACTGGTGGCTTCCACCGGACCGCCCACGCTTCGCGCGGTCGGCCGATTATGCGGGCGTTATATTCATCCAGGTAGAGTTGTCCTATGAAATTTGAAAGACCGCTTTTCTACAATAGTTCGATAGGCCTTCGATTTGAAATTGGACCTGAGAAGATTTCGTTGTGGAAAAGTTATGAGCATAAACTGCTTAACGAAAATTATTTCGATGAAGCACTTGCTCGAGCGATTAAGGTCTTTGACTTGGCGTTTAATTCGAATGATCGCATCTCTGTAATCTATCAGATTTCTTCCGACGGGCGGCGAAAAATACGGAAAGGTAATTTTTTATTTAAGCAGATAGCAAATGTGAAGAGCCGAGTCATTGAGTATTCAGACCATCGGGAGATTTATACAGATACTTTAGATTTCAAAAGTTACTGCTGGAGAAGAGTGTGTATATCGGGAATACAAACGAAAGATTTGGATGCACGTACTCTTCTTGAAGCTATGATCAATACAGATTTTTCGGTGCGTGGGCCGTCGCTGCGTGGAGAATGCTTCTTTATCAACCATGACAAAGACATAACTCTTAATTTATATGATGATCGCGGCATGGATGTTGTAGCAGGTGAAAAGGATGCTTTGATGCCTCTATATGAGAAATGCAACGACATTATCCTAGACTACGATCGCGAAAGAATTGATCGTATTTTCAAGTGAACTTAGTATCAAGTTTGAAGTGCGACAGTAGCCATTAAATTCCAAAGTACATTTCCTCGGGTGTTTTATAGTTGAATCGTTTTCTCGGCCTACGGTTTAACTTGTCTGCTATTCGATCACATTGTTGCTGAGTAACTTTCGCCATGCTTTCTGTTTTGGGAAGGTATTGGCGAATCAGTCCATTTACATTTTCATTGCTTCCTCTTTCCCAGGAGTGATACGGATTTG
>CACSIO010000027.1 GCA_902705865.1 BD1-7 clade bacterium | reverse complement strand
CCTTGTATAGTTCGTTTTAACCACATTTCCCTATTTAACCATTTACTAAAACGGGTAAAGTGAGGCCCACCTTTGGCGGCCACCAAAGGCCTTTTTGTAACAGCTCGAGCATCGACAGGCTCCTGCAAGAGACCGTTAACAAGTGTGAGCGTTACAAAACTCTATTAGGCACAACTCGAATAGTCATGTGGGCCCCGAGCCCGTATAGCAAGGCAGAGAAATCTTAACCTATGAACAACCTAATAAACAATGAGATCAACATCGGTATCGATACCAGCCAAGCGTTATTGGATATCTATGTGCGACCTCTCGGCCACTATTCTTCATTCGGCAATAACCCTCAGGGCATCAAGGAAGCGATAAAATACATCCACTCCTTCGCGCCCTCAAGAGTCGTCATCGAAGCAACGGGGAGACTGGAACTGGATTTCGTTATCGAAGCAGAAAAAGCGAAACTACCNGTATGTATTTGCAACCCAATGCAAATCCGACAATTTGCCAAAGCTGTTGGACGCATCGCAAAAACAGACAAGTTGGATGCTGAAGCCATTGCACACTTTGGCGAGGCGATTAACCCCCCCCTATCAACCTTAAAACCAGAGAAACTAAGACTTATCAGTGATCTGCTAACCGTGCGTAATCAGTGCCTGGATATGTCGACGATGCAGAAAAATCGTCTCACGCGTATGCCAAAGTCCGTGCATAAACCGATCAACAACGTACTTAAATCAATCAAGAAAGAAATTCAAAAAATCGAAGAACAGCTGGAAAAACTCTTCAAAGAACTACCAGAATGGCAAGCACGCGTCGATCAACTAACCAGTGCAAAAGGTGTTGGAAAGATCCTCGCTTACACTATTATCAGCGAGCTTCCAGAGATCGGCAAACTGAACAATCGAGAGATCGCTGCACTCGTTGGCGTCGCCCCCATGAACCGAGATAGCGGAACCTTCCAAGGCAAACGAAGTATACGCGGAGGCAGGCATAAAGTGAGGACAGTGTTATTCGTTTCGATGATGTCTGCGATCCAATGCCACCCGAAATTGAAACCCATGTACGAACGATTAGTTGCTGCAGGCAAGCCTAAAAAAGTGGCTCTGATTGCCTGCATGCGAAAGCAGATTACCATCCTAAATGCGATGGTGAAGAATGGTACCTACTGGGATGAGAAAATGGTCTAATTTGTTGACTTGGAACCATAGTCACTTGTTATGCATCAAAGCCCTATCTACTAGTACAGATCAAATAACTGATAAATACCAAAACCAATAAAGGCGGCATATATCGCAAGCATTGAATAGAACGCAAATAATCCTTGCTGCTTAAAAAACACGCCCACCTGATTTTTATAGACACCATACTTAATGCCTGTATATAGATTCACCGCAGACCAGCCAATGACAAACGGGACGAATGATAACCCCCCCGCATGATACTTAACCGCTAACACACCACCGAGAAGAACTGTGGCAATTAGAACGACCTGCTCTACTAAAACGATAGGTTTATATTCGTCAACGTTTGTTGAAAATAGATCAAACTCTACAGTATTTAAATCGCCGCATACAGGACACGCCATTTCGCCAACAAATGGCTGACCGATTTCATTTTCACAAGAACTACATTTCATATATAAGTTGCATAACGCTCGCATAATCGGCTGGCGCTGCAAAGCAGCGACAGTCCGGTGGAAGCGCGTAGGGCTGGAACGAAATTCATGCGCTTGTTAACTCTCGTTCTCTCAACGCTTCTACATCTTTCTCTAGGTCACTGAACGAAGGTGCATCGATAAGCAAAGATCTACATTCTTGACTAAGAATTCGATCTAGTATTTCTAGATCAAGAAGATTGCAAATGAAACTATCATCATCATTAGCAATTACATAATAGAATATTGTAACAAGCTCATACTTTGATAGCTGCGAATGAAGATACTCTTTATATAGCTTTTTATTTTCTGCATTCGAGATAAATGTCGTAACAAACTTTAGAGTCCGCATGTAGCCATCTATAAACTCACCATTCGCTTCTTCAACATCAGCGATAACCCGCGAATACATTTCAGTTCGTTCTTGAACTGATATTTTGTAGAACCAAACACTTCCAAGCGCTTTCAAAGCTGTAGCAATTTCTTGGGTCTCAGAATGGGTTGACCCTATATAGCATTTAACTTTCTCCCAACGCTGATCATAGTTTCCTGCATTAACGAGGTCATCTCTCATTTTGGATACAGATGTTGTAAAGTCTCTATATATCTCATATCCGTATATTGCTTGCTGAATTTTTCCATAGAAGAGATCTTCTATGTCTTGGGGTCTTTCACATAAAAGGCTTCTCGCTTTCCCCATACATTCATTACTCAAGAGTTCACTAAACCTTTCAACTAGGCCTTTGAACAACGTCCCTTCCTCTTGTGCGGCATGAGAACTCTCTACTCTGCTGCGTAAGGTATCCATAGATTTGTAAAATACATTATCTTGTTCAAGCTTCGTTGTTTCGACGCTATTTCGGTATATTGTGAAAGCTACCGCAAAGAAGCCAAGCGCACCGTATATTCCACCAGCATAAGATCCAAAATTTGACCAGCCTTTACCCGGATGTGCGCCTCCAACAACCCACGCCGCAAAATATGCGATCAGTGGTAACAAGAAAAGAAATGCAAACAAAATCCTATTTTGGAGTCCCACTATCTAGATAACCTCATTGAGTTAACGCTCGCAGCACTGGCCGGAGCCGCAACGCGGCGGAGGTCCAATAAATGCGTAGCATTTATGAGCGTGCCTGCGCTTGTTCTGTGCCGCCCTGCTACTCTGTGCGCCCTGCAAATCAGAAAGCTCGCTGACACGAATTAATGTTTGAACGGCATCCTAACACAACTGTCTTGCCAGCAAAACGCGACGAAATGAACTGAAAGAGAATCCCCTGCTACCCGCCTAAGACTGACCGAGAGCAGTACCTTACACGAGAAGAAATCTACGCAGGAAATTGAGCTTACCGACACATGAACCGAACCAACTAAAAACGCCGGGATACGCCCAATTTCGAAACCTGAACAAACACGAAATCCGCTGCTAAATCATTGACTGGCTTTGAGTAACGCTTGGGTAAAAGACTTGGAATGAACACCGTCGTGAAAAACACAGAACGCCTTGGTATGCGGCAGACGCCGCGCAGCGGTGGCTGTCCGGCGAAGGGCTGTAAGCCCGTAGCGAACATCACCAACTTGTTATACGCAGGATTTCTAAAAACAACCGCTATCTTAGGAGATTAGGGTGAAATCTCTTCAACTTTTATATAGTCGATAAACTCATCAACAACGCTTGATGGATCGAATATTGTATTTTTCGGGTTAGTGAATACAAAATCAAAATCGTTGAGCTTTGATATACCTTGCGATTCACCGTTACTGTAGGTGATCTCCTTTTCATCAGCCACTATTGAAAAAACGGTATCCCCAGGCATGTTTAGGTTTACTCGGGCTTCACATGAATGATTAAAATATTCAATTGCTGGGTCGTGATTGACTATGCAACCACTCGTAATACTTGAATCAAGTCCGGATATATTCGTAAACGAGGCCTTTTTATTCAGGGCACCAATATTAGTACTTATAATGTTAGAGCTCCCTGCTTTTGCCGGAAAAAGTACTGAAAAATTCTTGCCACTAACTGGATCATGATAAGGTATTCGGTAAATCGAATAGCTAGCTCCACCTATGCTGACAGTATCTCCCGGTGATTTCTCTATGTAGTTGTAAGTGACATTGATAGCTGAACTTCCAACAGTCCGCTTTTCTATATACTCAAAATTGGCATTAACCTCCGCCGCTCTTGCCGGAGTAGCTGCTTCAAACTTATGTGGAACTTCTGCGAAAGCGCTTGATGATAGTGCTATTGGCAATAGTGCCCGTAGTAAATACTTCATGCTTTTATGTACCTATCCTTTGTCCAAAATGGGCTTCGCTACTTAACGAATAGAGTATAACGCCCGCCTCAACGGCAGACAAAATTGGCGATTGTTTTGCCGGGTTTTGGGCAAAACAAGTGACACTTTTGGCTGTCCGATTGCAGGCGCTGGTTAACTCACTACCTGGCAAATGGACTGCCACCCTCTAACTTTGCACCACACCAGTAGCAATTAGGTCTGCGCCTACCTATTTTATGACCACATTCTGTGCAGTTTGTAGCCGTCTCTCTTTGAGTTGAAACTTTACCGTCCATTTTGCCATCTCGTAGATCGATCTCATTCATTTTTTTTACAAGATCTTCTTCACTCACACCAAGTTGTTTTGACAGAATTTCCCACATAGCCTGGTTAGCAAGAACTAACGTGTCAATTTGTCCTTGAAGACTTGCCACACCAGAAGTAGCAGAAGCAGCTAGTGATGTAGCGCTTTCTGTTTTTGCCTGATTCGAGCTGATTTGTCCTTGTTGAAAAAGGTTCCATACACTATCTAACACTTAAATCTCTCTCTAATTTTCCCGGGAGTTAACGCTCACAGCACGGGCCGGAGCCGCAACGCGGCGGAGGTCCAAGCCACGCAGTGGCTGAGCGTGCCTGCGCTTATAGTTGCCCCGTTCCACTAAACAACAACTTGAACAACAAGCCAAAATTGGTGGAACATGCTTCTGTTAGCTACGAATATGCATGCGCCATGCACACGATGCTTCTAACAAGACACTCGAGCTAACAGAAGCTACTCCGTTTCAAAACGCATACTCAGGGATTGTCGCCCACCGACTATCTATAAGACCT
>CACSIO010000026.1 GCA_902705865.1 BD1-7 clade bacterium | reverse complement strand
CAACAGAGAGTAAAAGATTCTTACTGGGGTGAGGTTACAGCTAATGTCGAAAGACACTATGAAATATTCGAGTAATCGCATAACAAGCGGCTGCAATCTGGCCTCCGGCCACTGTCACCTTTTTTGCATAAACCCGCAAAAAAGGCGCCATTGGCCTCCGGCAGTTGAGCCGGGCGTTATATTTCATAGGTAGATCGCACGATGACAGATAGAGTTTTACCTACACCAGAGAAGTTCGCATCTTGTCCTTATGATGAGAAGATTCTCCATTTCTATGAAGGGCAATTTGATTGTGTTTATGTACTGTTGCATCCATTTTTTAAGCCTACCTCAATTAATATTGAGCGTTTCTGTCCTGCCGAATGGCCAGAAAAACACGAAATAATTGGTGGCTGTGATGTTGTTAGCTGGCAAGAAATTCTAAACCTATCCGGATTAGAATACTTGTCTGACATAGATATTGGCTTGAGAACTAGTATTGGTGGTCTAAAGAAAGAGATATCAAACGAGGAGTTTTCGGGTAAGCTGTCTGAATTGGGAAAGAAAAACATAATCCATCCACAGGAAGGTGACTTACCTCCTTTGCTTGAAAATCGACTCCTACAAGCGATTAAGAATCTTGGCCATAATTGGCTTTGGGTTGGTGATGAGTTCGGTACAGAAAGGAAATTGCATTGGATTGATGATTTAATTGGAAAGGATGAAATTCCTTCTCATGGATGTGTATTCACACATGATCACAGCCTACTAGTAACTACACACTGGGATAGTCACTGTTCATTCCTATGCTCATCAAAAGAGAACATTGAGAAAATTCTATCGTCAGAATCATTTGAAGGTTTTTACTGTACACCAAATACCCAAGTGTACTGGGGTGCATATGAAATATAACAAGAGCCGGCACGATCAAAAATGCTACGCATTTTTTGGACCTCCGGTGCTTCGCACCTCCGGCCCGTGCGGCTAGGCGTTATCCCGTCATTAATCTTACTTCGGAAGTGGCTTAAAAGTGAAAGAATTGAAAAAGAGAGTATTTCACAATTTAAGAATGATCCTTCTGTCCAGTGAAGAGGGCTTTTCTCTTGATTTGGCTGTGGCTAGTGGACATGCTGACTTCAGTATTTCAATTGAACTTAGTGAAAAGGACTATTTAGTTATTGATAGTGATGAAGAGAGAGCCGCATTTCTACAGGCAGCATTACATCATCCATTTCAGGGGAAAGAAACATGGCTTACGGAATCTGAACAGCGTAACTATTTAGATATAATACTTCATTCGCCAGAAGAAACCGTTGAGGCGTTTTTAACAGAAAAAGATCATGGGCGCGCCCACGGTTCAATTTCGAACATGGTCCGTATTACCTGCGGCAGAGAGCAATCTATTTTACGTTCCGGTCATTGGTTCGAGCGGTAATTAATCCATTATTTATACGCACCAGGATAACAAAGCAAGGCACAATCGCCAGCAGGGCTGGCTGGACCTACGCACTGCGTGCTCCGGCCTGTGCTTGCGGCGTTATATTTAAAAAGGAGGTGAGCTTTGGAGCAAGATGAGCGTGACAATTTAGATCGAGTTGTCTATTTTGCGAAAGACTTTGGCAAACAATATGTTTGCTGGAAGGCGTCCATGGCTATTGTAAAAGAAAGTGATGTTCTATCTGTAACAATATCCAATAACTTCTTTGACATGGCTTTACTTTGTTGGGGACATTTCTTTGGCAACAGAAGTGATGAACTCCATTACACCAACGTATTGGCTCAGCCTGATCAATTTAAGTCATATTTAATTGATAACTTGGGAATTAATGAAAATGACTGGAATAATAATTGGCTGCAGCTAAAAGATTTCAGAGACAAAAGAATTGCCCATTTTGATTCTGATGTAAGTGTTGTTGTTCCAGGAATGGAATTGGCATTTGAATGTGTTAAGGCATACCACGATGAAGCCTTAAAAAGACTGAAGGAGTGCGATCCACTATATGAAATTGAGCCAGATTTTGACGCAAAGCATGAACGCTATGAGTTGAAAATAAAGGGCATTTTGGGGTGTGTTTAAATATAACAAGGCAATCAACTTCGCTACGGCCACGTTGTGGCCTTCGCCGGACAGCCCACGCTGCGCGCGGTCTGCCGGTTATTGCAGGCGTTAAATGACGTATGAGTATTGCAATTACAGTATTTTTATCATCAACTCTTACTCCCCTAATAATCATGTTGTGGGGCAGGTTGTGTCCGGTACGAGAGATATCTGACTCAGAGTTGAGTTTTGAAGAGCTCGTAAAAAGAAATCAGTTGCTTAACGGAATAGGGTGTGGCTTATGTTTTGCGGGGATTTCCATACCACTCGCACTGTTTGACCACGTGCCAGAAAAAGTTCACTGGTGGTTAGTTAGTTTGGGGTTTGGTTTTATGGTAATCCTTCCCTTTCTCTTTATTTCCTTGGTTACATTATCCAAAGGCTTGGCGCGTTTTTACGAGTTTTGGCGTTTTTATGAGCTTCACTACAAAATTGGTATCAAAGGCATCATGGCAGTCTATATACCTTTGATGATGTTAGGTTTGCTATCCATCTATCAAATTACCAAATACATTTAACAAGCACGTGCATTTGACCTCCGCTTCGCTGCGGCAAATGACGCGGGCGTTATGCGCACAAGGAATACAATGAATATGAATACACAGAAAATATCGATAGTTTTTGCTTTAAGCTCAATTTTACTTCAGTCAGGTTGTAGCTCTGACAAAGCATATGCAGAGTCACCTTGCCCTAGTGAGATATACGGTGCAGAAATAGCGGTTTTAGACTCTGTCTCGAAAGAGATTGTTAGTACATCTAGTGTGTACTTGTCAGGCAAATCGTTTAACGAAAATGGTGAGGTTGTTGAAGCTGAAACTCAAATCATCTATAACAGTGATTCCGAAACATACCTTTATGAGCCTCTAGTCGAAAATAGCAGACTTAATCTCAATAAATCCAAAGAGTCTTTTATCTATGTTATAGATTCGAATTACAATTCGAATGTCTCAGCTGCTTATAATTATAGTTGTACAGAACTGAAACAAACTATATACCTATGTCCTAACGGTACTGCATGTAGATAATCGCATAACAAGGCAATCAACTTCGCTACGGCCACGTTGTGGCCTTCGCCGGACAGTCGCCGCTGCGCGTCGCCTGCCGGTTATTGCAGGCGTTCTGTGCGTTTCACGCTGTAGTTCATTCCAAGTCTTCTACCCAGGCATTACTCAAAATCAGTCAGTGATTTAGCCGTGGGTTTCGTATTTGTTCAGGTTTCGAAATTGGGCGTATCCAAGCGCCCTGAATTGGTTTGGTTCATGTGTCGGCACGCATAATTTCCTGCGTTGGTTTCCTCTCGTGTAAGGTTCTGCTCTCGGTCAGTCTTGTGCGGGTAGCGGGGTATTTCTTTCAGTTCATTTCGCCGCGTTTTGTTGGCAAGTCAGTTGTGTTAGTCTGCCGTTCAAACATTAATTCGTGTCAGCGAGCTTTCTGATGTGCAGGGCGCACAGAGTAGCAAAGCGGCACAGAACAAGGCCAAGCACAGGGACCTCCGCTTCGCTGCGGCCCGTGTTGGCAACGTTCTGTGCGTTTCACGCTGATGTTCTTTCCAAGTCTTTCACCCAAGCATTACTCAAAGCCGGTTATGATTTTGCACCGGCTTTCTCGTTTATTCAGGTTGTGAAATCCGGCGTGTCCAAGCGTTCTGAATGAGTTCGGTTCATGTGTCGGCAGGCATAATTTCCTGCGTTGGTTCCCTCTCGCATAAGGTTCTACTCTCGGTCAGTCTCGGGCGAGTAGCTGGGCATTTCCTTTCAAGTTCTTTCGCCGCGTTTAGTTGGCAAGTTAGTTGTGTTAGTCTGCCGTTCAAACATTAATTCGTGTCAGCGAGCTTTCTGATGTGCAGGGCGCACAGAGTAGCAGGGCGGCACAGAACAAGCGCAGGCACGCTCAGCCACTTCGTGGCTTGGACCTCCGCCGCGTTGCGGCTCCGGCCCGTGCTGCGGGCGTTAAATGCCCGTTAGAAGGAAATCGAGCGCAGAAATAATGTCATCTCGATTCAGAAGCAAGCTACCTTCCTTGTTCTCTAAAAATGAAGATGAAACTGTTGTGATTTGATGAGTCAGTAAAGCAAACTGCTTATTATTAATCTCAACAATCGGGCAAAGGTTTTTTGGAAATGCTTTGGCATCTAATGCCGGGGCAATCGGAATTACGACTCGACTGTTAAGATCTTCCAGTAAGCCTGTTTGTACATCAACAAAGTATGGGTAAGAGGCGTGGCTATCAGGATCGGTATTCTCGTATAAATCGTACTGCTTCATCAAAAGCCTCGGTGCTTATCTGCAAATAAACCGCTTGATTCAGCTAATTTATTACAGTTTTCAATGGCTATTTTGTTATCAGCTAGCCATTTTTGTCTCTTACTTTGCCTAATTTCGGCTTCTAGAGCTCGTTCAAGTGTTGCAGACAAATTTACCTTTAAACTCTTGGCTTCAGCTAGTAAGCTGCTGTTTACACTTAAATTTGTTGCCTTTTTTGGGGCATCTTTATCAAATATTTCGTGCATCGGTGCTGCCTCGCATGGTTGGTGCGTATTGTGCATGCGCATTTTAGCAGGGGGCATTTAACAAGTACAGGCACGATCGCAAATGCAAGCATTTGCTGGACCTACGGTGCTTCGCACCTTCGGCCCGTGCTGTAGGCGTTCTGTGCGTTTCACGCTGGTGTTCATTCCAAGTCTTTTACCCAATCATTACTCAAAGCCGGTATGTCTTTAAGCGGGCTTTCTTGTTTATTCAGGTTGTGAAATCCGGCGTATCCAAGCGTTCTGAATTGTTTTTGTCCATGTGTCGGCAAGCATAATTTACTGCGTGGGTTTCTTCTCGTGTAAGGTTCTGCTCTCGGTCAGTCTTGTGCGGGTAGTGGGGTATTTTCTTTCAGTTCATTTCGC
>CACSIO010000025.1 GCA_902705865.1 BD1-7 clade bacterium | reverse complement strand
CAGGTGCTCCATGGAAATATATTACGGTTTTTCCGTCAGCATCCCCATATTGATCAAATTTCAAATTTACCTCCATTGGCATAACGCCGCCAGCACAGGCCGGAGCACGCAGTGCGGAGGTCCAGCCCACGTAGTGGGCGATTGTGCCTGGCCTTGTTATACCGGCGCAATTAGTACCTTAATTTTTGTCACTAACACGTATTTCCAAAGGTTCTTTCCGAGTGCTCGAATATATTTGATCGATTAGTTTTAGTGCCGATTTTTCAGGTAAATCGTCAATTCTAACTTGCCAAATATTTGCCCCATGATTATCAAGCGTTATTGTCATTCGGTTCTTTTTAGTGTTAATGTCAAATGCCATCAGCCTTTCTTTTGGCAGCAGAACATATCTCGACTCGTTAATCACAAATTTAACTAGACCTTGTGAAAAAGCCAGTTGATTCGCAGACATTAAGATCAAGAGAACAAACACTTTTTTCATTATGCATCCTTAGTTTTCGGCTTCACGTGAAAGGTAAATAGGTATAACGCTCGCAGCACGGGCCGGAGCCGCAACGCGGCGGAGGTCCAAGCCACGCAGTGGCTGAGCGTGCCTGCGCTTGTTCTGTGCCGCCCTGCTACTCTGAAACGCTCTGCAAATCAGAAAGCTCACTGACACGAATTATTGTTTGAACGGCAGACTAACACAACTGACTTGCCAACAAAATGCGACGAAATGAACTGAAAGATAATACCACGCCACCCGCCCAATACTGACCGAGCGCAGAACCTTACGTGAGAGGAAACCCACGCTGGAAATTTGGCTTGCCGGCACATAAACCACACCAGCTCGGAACGTTTGGATACGCCCGATTTACCAGCCTAAAAAAATAAGAAAGCCGATGCGAAATCACCAACCGGCATTGAGTAATGATTGGGTAAAAGACTTGGAATGAACTACAGCGTGAAACGCACAGAACGCCTTGATCTGCGGCCGCAGCGAAGCGGAGGTCCGGTGGAGGCAACGCAGTTGCCGGAACGAACAGCATCAACTTGTTACATGCCCGCCCTGCTACTTTGAAACGCCCTGCAAATAAAACAGCTCGCTACCGCAGAATAAATTTATGACGGCAGACTAACATAACTCGATAGCCAACAAAACGTGCCAGAAGCTAATGACATGACGAGCCCTACCAGCCACCCAAGACCGACCGAGAGCCGAACCTAGCTTGAACGGAGAAAGCTGCTGGAAATTTGGCTGGCCGGCACAAGAAATACTCTACCTAAGATGCCGTAAACTCGCTCATAGCTTTAACCAAAAATAATATGAACCGAACTCTTAAACTTGAGCTGAATTTGGGTAATTTATGCGCAAAGAAAGAGGTAAAAGAATACGCCCTGAAAGCATGTAACGCCTGCAATAACCGGCAGGCGACGCGCAGCGGCGACTGTCCGGCGAAGGCCACAACGTGGCCGTAGCGAAGTTGATTGCCTTGTTATGCATACGTATCACCAACGAAATTTGCTTGGATCCGTTTCGGCCCGAAAACCGTCAGATAGTTGCGTCAACAAACTCTCATCAGCTAAACCTTCCTTACGGATGAGCATTAACTGCATCGAGGCTTTTGAACGACTAAAACCATCAAATAGCATCGCCATTTCTTTATTCTTATTGTTTACGACCTTATAGTTAACCAAATACCTGTCGTGATTCGTCGACCCTGCGGAATCAATTATTTCTTTAAACTCAGCTAAAGCATTCTGACAGAATAGTTCAATCGCTCCATCACGAATATTCTTGAATATTTTCCAATCCGATTCTGTCATATTAACCTCAATCTAGAGTGTGCATAACGCCCGCAGCACGGGCCGGAGCCGCAACGCGGCGGAGGTCCAATAAATGCGCAGCATTTATGAGCGTGCCTGCGCTTGTTCTGTGCCGCCCTGCTACTCTGTGCGCCTTGCACATCAGAATGCTCGCTGACACGAATTAATGTTTGAACGGCAGACTAACACAACTGACTTGCCAACAAAACGCGGCGAAATGAACTGAAAGAAAATACCCCACTGCCCGCACAAGACTGACCGAGAACAGAACCTTACACGAGAGGAAACCCACGCAGTAAGTTATGCTTGCCGACACATGAACCAAACCAATTCAGAACGTTTGGATACGCCAGACTTCACAACCTGAACAAACAAGAAAGCCGGTGCAAAATCATAACCAGCTTTGAGTAACGCTTGGGTAAAAAGCTTGGAATGAACACCGTCGTGAAAAACACAGAACGCCATGCATAACCGGCAGACGACGCACAGCGGCGGCTGTCCGGCGTAGGCCACAACGTGGCCGGAGCGAAGTTGATGCACTTGTTATGCGCATTACTGACATGAGAACAGGATTATTCCATTTTATCTATTAGTAACTTGAGCATATTTATCTCATCTCTTTGATATGCAAGCGCTCTACTTAACGACTCATATTCCTTACTTTCGTTGGCGATTATTGCTGCATCACAACAGCGGGATATGCTTGATACAACACCTTCTAGCTCATTTCTTTCATCAGCCATAACAAATCTCCAAACCCTTTGTTAAAGATAATATTCACATCAAGAATAGTCTGAACAATATCGACATATACTTAAACACCCAGTCGTGTCTCACCGATGCATAACGCTTCAGTATGCGGCAAACGCCGCGCAGCGGGGTTTGTCCGGTGGAAGCGCGTAGCGCTGGAACGTACATCACTGACTTGTTATATTTACAAACCTAATTGGAGTAACAATTTTTTATCTTTAACTTCAACTGATTTCAAAACCATTTTTGCCAAAGCTTCATCCGATTTAAAACTACTGAGAACATAGATTGGGCGATCTTCATAGTATGATTTAACTGCCGCCTCTAGGTATTTCGAAGCTTGGTCAGTATATTCTGGCGGTACCCCTGTAACATCAAGCTGCTCAATAGCTGGGCTGTCTAAATAAAAACCTCCATTCTTATTCGAGTACTTTACACCACCCGATACGTCAAGCGAGCCTCCAAATGGCTGATCATTGACGATGATATTGAAAGTTACATCAAGGCCTACTTTTACCCGGTTGTTTTCTTCGAGAAGCTCTAATCGTGGGTTTTTCAAAAACACATCAATCACAAATAGATAGTTCTTTTTATATGGAACACTCTCTTTAAACTTTTGGTGCAACTCTTCTTCCGATAACTCTACTAGATATTCTTTACCTGAAACGTAAAAATAGCTAGCTAAAGCAATAGTGACGATTATTGCAATGGCAGATATAGCGTACTTCATTTGTCTCCTCAAATATAACGTTCGCAGCACGGGCCGCAGCGAAGCGGAGGTCCAAGCCACGCAGTGGCTGAGCGTGCCTGCGCTTGTTCTGTGCGCCCTGCTACTCTGTGCGCCCTGCACATCAGAAAGCTCGCTGACACGAATTAATGTTTGAACGGCAGCCTAACATAACTTGCATGCCAACTAAACGCGGCGAAATAGACTGAAAGAGAATCCCACACTATCCGCACAAGTCTGACTGAGAGAAGAACCTTACACGAGAAGAAATCTACGCAGGAAATTGAGCTTGCCGACACATAAACCGAACAAATTCAGAACGCTTGGATACGATGAGTTTCACAACCTGAGCAAACACTAAAGCCAGTGCTAAATCGCGAACCAACACTGAGTAATGCTTGGGTAAAAGACTTGGAATTAACGCCGTCGTGAAAAACACAGAACGCCATGCATAACCGGCAGACGACGCGCAGCGACGGCTGTCCGGCGTAGGCCACAACGTGGCCGGAGCGAAGTTGATGCACTTGTTATGCTGGCTCGCGGTAGCAGAAACCAAATCTACAAACTGCACCTAACAAAGCCGCCCTGCTACTTAAAAAACTTGAACGGTAGCATACCATAATTGCAAACTGACACAGCGTTGCGCCAGATTACATTGAATGAAAACACCCAAACTCACCGCCCTGCTCTACCGGGCAACCACAACACTATTTGAAACTGCACGACGGTAAAATCGCTGCCAGAAAGCACTGCAGGTGATTAGATGTTGGCGACGAGAAACAGACTGGCGGGAAGCCAAAATACGTGCGGGTTCGCAACTCACCAAGCCACTATGCGTAATGGCTGGGTAGCGAAAGTGGAAGCACGTTTGATACAAGATGTAAAAGAGGCATAACGCCTAAATCATGGGCGTCGCCGCGTAGCGGTGACGTCCCATGCATTTACTTGTTATGTGCGCCCTACTTAGACAGGCACAACATTATTAGCGCAAGGACCTTTCTGGCCTTGACCAACTTCAAATTCAACCTGCTGACCGTCGTTTAGCGTGGCATAACCACCACCACTCTTAATTTCAGAATGATGAACAAATAGATCTTTGCCGCCATCTTCTGGAGTAATAAAACCGAAACCTTTATCGGCATTGAACCACTTAACTGTACCTTTGCTCATAATAAGCTCTCTTTTTCTATCTCAATTGATCAATATGTTTGCGAGCACCCTACAATGAACTACTAGTAACTTATTGATTTAATGAAATAAAAAAACAGACTATCAATTCAAGAGTGCAACGCAAGGCTATTATAGACTGAATATGAGAAGGAACGAAACCGAGTGCACATAACGTCCGCAATAACCGGCAGACGACGCGCAGCGACGGCTGTCCGGCGTAGGCCACAACGTAGCCGGAGCGAAGTTGATTGCCTTGTTATATTTTATTCGAGAACGATAACAGTTTTGCCAAGTTTTCTCTAAAGTTCATTTTCCCATCATTAGGAACGCCATCAAGAGAGTAATCTCGGTACTGGAAGAAATCCGTTTCACGCGAAAAACAATCATCTTTATCGAAGCCCCTAAAATTATTCCAAGCGTCATCGTACTTGCGTATCTTATAAAACGGCACAAACGGACGATACTTCTGAACTTCTGCCTGAATTAGTGGATAACGATCAATTAAGTAACTTTTAAAGTCATCTGGCCATTTATCTGGGTGCGGATAAACCTCTTTGAAACAATCCAAAATCGCATTTCGGAATTGAATACTTGCCTCTCTACACCGGTTATATCTTGGCATCACAAATGCAGTTAACGTAGCAGTGAATGTTCCAATCAGAATAAATACGCCTGTAGGAATCCAACTAAAGATATCAATCATCCATCAATTCCAGAAGTAGAAGAGCACTGCCAAAAATGTAACGTTGCCAACACGGGCCGCAGCGGAGGTCCCTGTGCTTGGCCTTGTTATATTCCCCGAATTCATATACTAACCGCGACACCGTTTGAAAATAAAAAGGTGAGCTGTAATATCACTACTTTTTCGCTCCCGCCAAGAAGTAGAAAAAGCGTATGAAATATACACAGCTCACCTATGAAGAAAGGATAACGTTTTCCACACTCAGGCAGCAAGGATTATCCGTAAGGGCTATTGCCGAGATCATGGATAGGCATTTTTCGACCCTCTATAGAGAGT
>CACSIO010000024.1 GCA_902705865.1 BD1-7 clade bacterium | reverse complement strand
CTGCCAGCACGGGCCGGAGCCGCAACGCGGCGGAGGTCCAATAAATGCGCAGCATTTATGAGCGTGCCTGGCCTTGTTCTGTGCCGCTTTGCTACTCTGAGACGCCCTGCAAATCAGAAAACTCAGTGACACGAATTAATGTTTGAACGGCAGACTAACACAACTGAACTGCCAACAAAACGCGGCGAAATGAACTGAAAGAGAATCCCCCAATACCCGCCCAAGACTGACCGAGAGCAGAACCTTAAACGAGAGGAAACCTACGCAGGAAATTAAGCTTTCCGACACAAGAACCGGACTAACTCAGAACGCTTGGACACACCAAGTTTCGCAACCAGAACAAACACAAAAACAAGTGCTAAATCACTAACCGGCTTTGAGTAATGCTTGAGTAAAAGACTTGGAATGAACACCAGCGTGAAACGCACAGAACGCCATGCATAACCGGCAGACGACGCGCAGCGGCGGCTGTCCGGCGTAGGCCACAACGTGGCCGGAGCGAAGTTGATGCACTTGTTATGCTGGCTCGCGGTAGCGGAAACCAATTCTATAAACTGCACCTAACAAAGCCGCCCTGCTACTTAAAAAATTGAACGGTAGCATACCATAATTGCAAACGGACACACCGTTGCGCCAGATTACACTCAATCAAAACACCTTACCTCACCGCCCAGCTCTACCGGGCGACCACAACACTGTTTGAAACTGCACGACGGGAAAATTGCCGCCAGAAAGCACTGCAAGTGATTAGATGCTGGCGACGAGAAACAGACTGGCCGGGAAGCCAAAATACGCACGGGTTCGTAACTCGCCAAGCCACTATGCGCAATGGCTGGGTAGCGAAAGTGGAAGCACGTTTGATACAAGAGGAAAAAGAGGCATAACGCCGCGATAATCGGCTGGGCGCGCGCAGCGTGACCAGTCCGGTAGAGGCCCGTAGGGCCGGAACGAAATTCATCGCCTTGTTATGTGAATCTTTACGATGATGCTTATTTTAAGAATTTATGAATCCCGCCACCAAACATGGAACTGATCGCTACAACCACTCTGTACAAAACTAAAGCTACAAAAGATGAAATCGTTAACATATCCATTACCATAGGCAACACCTCCACTAACTTTGTGACCATTAACGCCTTAACCCCGCATCAGTCCGTAGACAAGCATATAGTCGTTAGTTTATAGAGCCCCATGGGTGACAGAACCGGGGGAGTTAAACAATATCACCGACATTTGATTTACGCAATATACCTTGAATGTATGAGAGCGTATGAAATTCTCTTGTTACTGAATCCTGTAGCTTCGAAATATTTTTAATCAAGAAATCCTCACCAAACTCTTCAACTAATGCTTTCAATGATAAAGTATCAAGTTTCCCTTTTTTTCGATGCAAGATTGAGGAGCGACGAATATGTTCGTGTGACCTTAATTGTTCTACTCGCAGAGTAAGGGCACTAGCAAATTCAGTTTCACTTGGGTAGGAAGTTACTACCTCAGTATTTTCAAGGTTTTTCTCTGGAATAAACTGAAGTGTTTTAGTTGATCCGATGATTTTGCAATTTATGAATTTGCATTCTTTTAATTTGGCTCTATCAAAAACGTTTGCTACCAGCATACAGTTAGTGAATGTAGCTGTTTGTAAATTGCATTTTCTGAATAATGCCCCTCGTATTAGGCATTCCTTAAACTCTGCCCCATAGAAGCTGCAAAATTTAAATTTTGTTCCAATAAAAGAAGAGCTAACAAATTTTGATTTTGAGAAATTAGAATGATAGCTAGATGATTTGTTGAAGTTCTTATAGATAAAATTCTTTTCTCGAGCATCGTGATTTACATAGCTAAAAGCATATCTATTTCTATCGTTCGCTGGCACGATAACTCCGATGTTGATTGATTCACATAACGCCATGCATAACCGGCAGACGNCGCGCAGCGGCGGCTGTCCGGCGCAGGCCACAACGTGGCCGGAGCGAAGTTGATGCACTTGTTATGCTGGCTCGCGGTAGCGGAAACCAAATCTATAAACTGCACCTAACAAAGCCGCCCTGCTACTTAAAAAATTGAACGGTAGCATACCATAATTGCAAACGGACACACCGTTGCGCCAGATTACACTGAATCGAATCACCTTAGCTCACCGCCCACCTCTACCGAGCAACCACAACACTATTTGAAACTGCACAACGGGATAATTGCTGCTAGAAAGCACTGCAAGTGACTAGATGTTGGCGACGAGAAACACACTCGCGGCAAGCCAGACTACGCACGGGTTCGCAACTCACCAAGCCACTATGCGTAATGGCTGGGTAGCGAAAGTCGAAGCACGTTTGATACAAGAGGAAAAAGAGGCATAACGCCTTGGTATGCGGCAGACGCCGCGAAGCGGTGGCTGTCCGGCGAAGGGCTGTAAGCCCGTAGCGAACATCACCAACTTGTTAGGCATTTTCTAGAACAGTACCCAAATCAAAAACATTTTTATGAATGTTCGCCTTCGACTTGAATTTCTTTCTAGTAAGCATATCCACCATATGCTTTTCGCCAATAGCATGATCGCAATACATTGCTCCTAGAGCAAATCCGCCCCAATCATTGAGATCAGTTATCTTAGGATTGTAATTATCATTTGCTAGTACGAGCCTGTGAAGGTGAACTTCTAATGCTCTTGACGGCATGTCATCCAAGATACTGCTCAATACGTTTTTACCTAATGATTCAAACTCTGAGAAATCAATGTTCCAAAACTGTAGAACCTCATTCAAGGGATCTTGAATATCCATCAACGCCATAGCATATAATGCATCATCCCACTGGCTCTTGGGGAGCTCAGTTTTTACACGGTAAAGTTCCTTAATATGGTTATTAAACTTCTTATCTTGCTCTTTACTATTATGACCACCCATTCCTTGACCAAAAACTTTCTCACCTGTCAAGCATGATCGTTCGAGTAGAGGCCTAATAGTATCGGGAATTCCTCTTGGAAAATCTATTGGGAATGCATGCGAATAGCCGTACCCGAATAACTCATATTCTCTTGGAGCTATGTCGAAGTGGACAGAAAGTGCTTTTTCAAGCTCACCGATTACAATCCTCCGATAGTAAGCCATAGTCTCTCCACGAGATAAATCGAACATAACCTGCCCTAGGCGTTCTCGACGACCTGGATTAGAAATCGTTGCTGTCTCGATGTAATGGACACTCGATAATGGGAATCTCACAGCTTTAGAAGTTATCTTAGATTGAACCAATTCAAGCAATTCAACTGCTTCAGGTCTCTCATCCTTCCCATGATAGATCTTAGCGAGGTCTATCCAAATGTTTTGATCTAGATATATGTCCATTACTTACCTCAGATGCCTAACGCTCCGGTCATGTGCAGACGCCGCAAAGCGGCGGCTGTCACATGCACCGGCTTGTTATGCATTGCACTCTAGTTAGAGCACAGTGCAACAAAACCATGACTATAACTTGACTGATTCTTAGACTAAAGCTTCCGCCAGTAATTTGGCAGGCTTAATCGATATATCATTCTCGTTTAATGTCACAACCACTTCGTCTCCGATCTCGAAACCGGCATCACGCAACCACTTACCGCGCAACACAACACACGGCTCAAGCTTTACTGGAACGTAGTTAACACCGATATTTTTAGCGCGGGAATAACCTTCAACAACGGTTTCGAGCACCGTGAATTTACGTGAGATAGGAAATTTTTCTTTAGCCGAGCGTGGCTCTAGCGTAATATCTTGATCAGCCATAATGGACTCCTTACTAGTCTGTTTGGTTAGCTGCCTCTGGGTGTTGACGCACTCAGGGGTAGCGACTCTATATTTAATGTTACTTCGCTATTTATTCTCCGTTGAGTTGATAGCAAGAACTATAAAAGACCAATTAACTGTACAAATCAACAGCTAATTGGTCTTTTTTTATACATAGGGTTTTGGGTAGAGATTGCATAACGCCACCAGCACGGGCCGGAGCCGCAACGCGGCGGAGGTCCAGTAAATGCGAAGCATTTACGATCGTGCCTGGTCTTGTTATGTATTTTAATTACCCGTAGTGGTATTCACGATGACAGTTAGGGCAAACAGCAACTGCGTTTTCCACAGTATCATCCCCACCATTCGCTAAATGAATCAAATGGTGTACTTCTAAATAAGGAGAACCATCCGACTTTCTTGTAAATGGTGCGCCCTTATTGCATTTTTCACAAATGCCATTTGCTCGGGCCAAAACTTCAGCTATTACATCAGGGTTTCTATCGTATACAGTTACTTCAACTCGATATTCTGATGGTTTAGGTGAGTCCTTTGCCTTACTAATTCTATTAATCCTGTCATTCTTGGATTCTTCAAGTGACGTTTTAACTGAACACTCAAGGTTTCGACTGAAACTCTCATAATCTATATCTTGCATCAGAATAATAAAGTGCTTCTTATGTACTTCCCTTAGAGTTTTACAATTAGAGCCTGATTTGTATTCGTAATAACATATGTGTTTATAGAGAGATGATAATGCCGATTGATATTTTTCGTTGCCATAGTCTCTACGAATATTTTCGAGATAATAATTCGCTGCTAGCCCATTGATGGTTTTTTCGTACTGCTTTCCTTCCATCATTTTTTGAAATGCATTGAGATAAAATGTTGCAGACGCATGATTCATTCCAACATTTTCTATCAAACTAGCTATGGCTCTATTTTTCTCTGTGCAACCATCATAGACAGATTTTGCAGCTTGATATGCCAAAGAGATTTCATCATTACCAATTCTGGGCATTAAGTGCCGCTCCTAATACATAACGCCCGCAGCACGGGCCGGAGCTGCGTAGCAGCGGAGGTCCAAGCCACGCAGTGGCTGAGCGTGCCTGCGCTTGTTCTGTGCCGCCCTGCTACTCTGTGCGCCTTGCACATCAGAATGCTCGCTGACACGAATTAATGTTTAACGGCAGTCTAACATAACTTACAAGCCAACTAAACGCGACGAAATGAACTGAAAGAGAATCACCCGCTACCCGCACAAGACTGACCGGGAGCAGAACCTTACACGAGAAGAAACCCGCGCAGTAAATTATGTTTGCCGACACATGAACCAAACCAACTCCGAACGCTTGGATACGCCGGATTTCACAACCCGAACAAACAACAAAGCGGGTGCTATTACGTACCGGCTTTGAGTAATTTATGCGTGAAAAGCTTGGACAGGATATTACGTCGTGAGACGCACAGAACGCTCCAGTCATGTGCAGACGCCGCAAAGCGGCGGCTGTCACATGCACTGGCTTGTTATATTATTCATGGTAGATAACTCCACTTTGTTTCATTTGGCGATAGCCTTTCTTTGTAAGCCAGTAGCAAACCCACGCTAAACCAAAAGTCAGTAAGTTCATGGCAGATAGGATTAAAAAGCCGCGGATATCCTTTTCAGCGCTGCTAATGAATTTACTAATTAATAAAAACTCCCAATATATTCCACATATCATGAAAAACACAAAACTAAATGCCATCAGAATAGTAATAAGAGGTCGTTGTAGCGCTGTAACAGCCTTTTCTGGTCCAAGTCCCATTTCTCTTCCCTATTGTTGTAAATATAACGCCCGCAGCACGGGCCGGAGCCGCAACGCGGCGGAGGTCCAAGCCACGCAGTGGCTGAGCGTGCCTGCGCTTGTTCTGTGCCGCCCTGCTACTCTGTGCGCCTTGCACATCAGAAAGCTCTCTGACACGAATTAATGTTTGAACGGC
>CACSIO010000023.1 GCA_902705865.1 BD1-7 clade bacterium | reverse complement strand
CCCCCCCCCCCCCCCCCCCCCCCCCCCCCCCCCCCCCCCCCCCCCCCCCCCCCCCCCCCCCCCCCCCCCCCCAACCCCCCCCCCCCCCCCCNNGGAATATTGAATAGTCTTGCCAGTAAAGCTATCTGAATAAAACTGGGGGTTACGGCAGACTCATCCTCAACGTCACATCTTCTGACGGGCATCTTCCATACCTTGTCGGTGCCGCATAAAGCGTGCGTTCAGGCCGTTATCCAGTAACGGGAAGAACTGCCCGGCCTGACGCCGTATCTCTTCATCGTCAATGTCCGCAATGCCCAATCGCATAAACACATAGGTTGCGGCACCGCGAGCACAGGCTTCACTATCATCCATACGCAGCACAGTTTTGTTCGACAGATTGGCCAGCTTTTGGCAAAAACCATGACTGCGCGACAACCCGCCACTGATGTATATCCGATTGACCGTAAGCTTGGTTTGTTGCATCAAAACCAGATTATCAACTAACAGAAAGATAATGCTCTCAATCACGGCAACTAATCGAGCTGCGTCTGACAAACTATCGGTTTCTTTTTCTTCAAACCAAGGACGCCCGGCATTCAGCCAATACGGTGATCCTGATCCGCGCAACCGATTAATGAATACCGGCGGGTTATGAATCTGTTCCAGTGCATCTTCAATATCACTGTAGCTAAACGGATGCCCACATTGTTCTGCCAGCCAATCGACAGCCGTTGCAGCGGCATTCAGCGTGCCCTCTAATACCAAGCAGTCTTCCAATTGACCATTGTGCCGTAAATTCAAATGCATATGCAGCAGCTCTTCAGGCACATCAGCAACCTTTCTGGGCTTTCGCTCCACCGCCTGAATGCAGGCACCACTGCCGACGTTGACCATCACGCTCGCATGCAAGGCTTCCTCGCCCCATGCCAATGGCAATAGTGACTGGTCGCCGCCACTGAAGATTAAGGGTACTTGGCGGCCACAAAAGCTCACATCACCATAGGTATGCAAGCTGTCAATGATATCGGGTAATTGCCGGTTTTCGAGCCCAAAAACATCCAATAGTTCGGTATCCCAATCACGCCCACCAAAACGGCACAGAAGCGTACGTGCGGCGATATCTCGATCGACCAAGAACACCGGCGCGTCAGTCAATCGTTGGCACATAAACGCTGCCAAGGGCACAAATTGCAGGTCACCATCATCATCTGCCGCTTGCACCTTGGCGTCATTATCAAGTAACCATCGCATTTTGCTCGCACCGTAGTGCACGCTCAAATGCAGGCCCGTCATATTATGAATAAATTCCCCATCGATCGGTTGATGCACAAGCCAAGGCAAGCTGCGAGTATCTTGCCAGCTAATCACTTCCGTCAGATTGGCCATATCAGTGGGCCGGCATGCGACAAAAGAAGACCGCTGAGCAATTAACGCAATACCAATCAAGCTATCGGCCGTATCGCGTGACAGTGTCTTTTCTAGATGCGCTAAACACTCACGGACGGATTGTATCGTCGCTAGCACTTCCTGCTCTACGTGCCCATCGTCCGATGTTGTAACAACAACAGGGTACTGGCTTTGGGCGAGTGCATGCCCGTGCTGATTGAATACAATCGCTCGTGTGCTGTGTGTGCCCTGATCAATCACTAACAGGGTTTCCATAAACATCCCTTGGTTTGGCGTCATTATTGACTCAACAAATCTCCGACCGACAAAACAACGGCCGCAGCAATAACTCGTATATTCAAACGCTCACGTTATCGAGGCCCGAGCCCCACACGATTGCTGGTGAGCAGTCGTCTCATGCCCTAAGCTTGGCAGTAAACAAAAAACACCGCCAACACCTTACGAATGAAAAGTCATGTAACACTCGGTATCCGAACAAATGCACGCGAACGAGCGACAAAGTGATATACTCCGCCTCTATTGCGCCGTCAGTAGGCCCGAACGTCAGGTCAGTTACGTCGCACTGTTAAACTGCACGTACTGTCACTGCAATACACGCTGTTCATCAACCCCGACGATCATCCCAATGATCAACTAACGACCTTATGCCCGCAGAATTTCCCGCCGATTCAGTCGGCCTCGTAAAGCCACAGTGTTTACCTGTTAACCAGCCATTGACGCTGGCATCTGGCCGTGTGCTGGAAAGCTATGACCTGGTCTACGAAACCTATGGACAGCTAAACGCAGAAAGATCCAATGCGATCTTGATCTGCCATGCATTAAGTGGCGACGCCCACGCTGCCGGCTACCATTCACAGGATGATAAAAAACCCGGTTGGTGGAACAACTATATCGGCCCTGGCAAACCTATCGATACCAACCGATTTTATGTTGTCAGCCCTAATAATATCGGCGGTTGTGGCGGCTCAACCGGCCCAACGAGTACCAACCCGGCTTCAGGCAAACCCTTTGGGCCGGATTTCCCGCACTTACGTGTGCGCGACTGGGTTGAAAGTCAGCGAATATTGATGGATCACCTGAACATCCAACAATGGGCTGCCATTGTTGGTGGTAGCCTCGGCGGTATGCAGGTAATGCGTTGGTCACTGGAATATCCCGATGCCATGCGCCATTGCGTCGTGATTGCCTCGAGTATGCATTTAACCGCGCAAAACATTGCCTTTAATGAAACAGCGCGCCAAGCCATCATGAGCGACAACGATTTTCATGACGGCCATTACTACGAAAAAGCCGTGGTACCTCGGCTAGGATTATCGCTGGCCCGGATGATTGGACATTTGACCTATCTGTCGGATAACGCGATGGAAGAAAAGTTCGGCCGCGAGCTGAGCTCGGGCAGCTTCCGTCTTGGGCAAGACAGTGATCTTGAGTTTCAGGTCGCCAGTTACCTGAAATACCAAGGCGAAAAATTCTCCACCAGCTTTGATGCCAATACCTATATCCTGATGACACGCGCGCTCGATTACTTCGATCTTGCCCGTGAATATGGCGGCGACCCAGTCAAGGCATTCAGTCACGCCAATGCGGCCTTTTTGGTCATTTCGTTTTCCACCGACTGGCGCTTTTCACCACAACGCAGTCAAGATATTACCAATGCGCTAATTGCTGCAGGCAAGTCTGTCGTTTATACCGATATTGAATCAGATTTCGGACATGATGCGTTTTTGCTGAAAAATCCGCGATACGAAAAAGTGTTTCAGAATTATATGCAGCACGTTCATCAAGAACTTCAGGCCGGGGAATGACCGATGCGCTTTGAATTCAGTGTCATTCAGGATTGGATCCAACCTCAAAGCCGTGTTCTCGATCTCGGCTGCGGCGACGGTACACTGCTGGCCGCGCTACAAAAAAACAAAGGCGTGCGAGGCTTGGGCATTGAGATTGAGCCAGCACATTTTGACGCCTGCATTTTGCGCGGCCTGAGCGTTATAAACCAAAACCTCGACAAAGGGCTCGATAACTTTACTGATCAGAGCTTTGATACCGTGGTGATGACACTAACACTGCAAGCCATGCGCCATCCAGACGAAGTTTTGGAAGAAACACTGCGAGTTGGCAAGGAATCCATTGTGGCTTTCCCCAATTTTGGCCATTGGCGCTGTCGCCTGCATCTGATTACTAAAGGTCGCATGCCGGTATCCAAGTTCATGCCGTACAGCTGGTATAACACGCCAAATATTCATTTCTGTACCGTGCGTGACTTTGAGGATTTGTGTGCGGAACGCAGTATCCGTATTCTGAACAAAGAAGTAACAAGTGCTGAAGGTCGACTGCCCTGGCTCGCCCGTTTGTGGCCAAATCTGTTTGCCTCCGTAGCCATTTATCACTTAAGCCGCTAAATTAATCATCAGGCTTTGTGCACATTTACGCGCAGGTACGCTGGTAAAAATTGCTCATAACCCAGCCAGCCTCACAGAATCGTAAGGAAACTTCTATGAAAACACTAAACGCTTTTTCAATGTTCTTTGCCCTGCTGCTGCTGCTTAGCCCTCAGGCCAACGCTCAGGACGAAATGACGGGAACGTCTGCAACCTTTGGTGACTACACCGTTCACTACAGCACATTTAACACCAGCTTTCTGACACCCGACGTCGCCAAAAGTGTCGGCGTTGTGCGCTCCAAACGCAAAGGTATGATGACCATCGCGGTACTAAAGAAAAACACCGAAGGCAAAGAATCCAACGCCAGTGCGAGCGTAGCAGGCAGTGCTTACGACCTGATCGTGACCAAAAATCTGGATTTCAAACAAGTACGTGAACAAAATGCCGTGTATTATCTAGCAACCTTTGATATCGAAAACAAAATCGACGTCTACTTCACCGTCAACGTACAACCGGATCCGAATCAGGACCCTTTCGTTATTAACTTCAAAAAAAGGCTTTACTGGGACGAATAAACCCCAGTAGTTGTAAGGACTTTTACCCTGTGGATAAACTCGTACTAGCCAGCGGCAATCGCGGAAAACTCAAAGAATTCCAGCAAATATTTGCTCAACGCGATATCCGCGTATTGCCTCAAGCGCATTTCAATATTGACGATGTCGAAGAAACTGGCCTGACATTTGTCGAAAACGCCATTCTCAAAGCCCGCCACGCAGCTAAAATCTCAGGCTTGCCAGCACTAGCGGATGATTCCGGCCTCGAAGTTGATGCATTACGCGGCAAGCCGGGTATTTACAGTGCCCGCTTCAGTGGCCCTGAAGCAACCGATCAATCCAATAATGACAAGCTACTGAAAATGTTATCGCAAGTACCGGCTGACAACCGTACCGCACGTTTTCACTGCGTGTTGGTGTTGATGCGTCATGCGGAAGATCCGACACCCATGATCTTTCACGGACAATGGCAAGGACAGATCCTCAGCCAAGCCCGTGGCACTCAGGGCTTTGGTTACGACCCTTTGTTTTTCGCCAACGATCAACAAGCCTGTGCTGCTGAGCTACCACCTGAAGTCAAGAATCAAGTTAGCCACCGCGGACAAGCCGTCACCAAACTGATCCGGGCACTGCAACTTGGCTGATCTTCCCATGGCAGCCGATACGTTGCCTCCCCTGTCATTGTACGTGCATATTCCTTGGTGTGAAAAAAAGTGCCCGTACTGTGATTTCAACTCCCACGTCAGCCAAGCAGCATTGCCTGAAACCGAGTATCTGTCGGCTCTGAAACAGGATTTGATCTCCCAACAAACCATGGCAGCAGGCCGCCCGTTGCAGAGTATTTTCATTGGCGGCGGCACACCGAGCTTATTCCACGCCAGCACCATCGCAGCCATCTTGGATGCCGCGCAATCGACCATCGGGTTTGCGCCAAACATTGAGATCACCATGGAAGCCAACCCCGGCTCCAGCGAGCAAAAAAAGTTTGCCGATCTGCGGGCTGCCGGAGTCAATCGTCTCTCGATTGGGGTGCAAAGTTTCAACGATGAAGCACTCCAACAATTGGGCCGCATTCACAATCGTGAACTTGCAGACAGCGCCATTCTGGCCGCGCAAGCTGCCGGCTTCGAGCGTATCAATCTAGATTTGATGCATGGACTACCAGGTCAAACACCCACACAGGCCCTGGATGACATCCAACATGCCATTGCAACCGGGGTTGAGCATATATCCTGGTATCAGCTCACGATCGAACCGAATACCGAGTTCTATCGGTTTCCTCCACGCTTACCTGAAGACGATTTACTGGCTGACATTCAGGATCAAGGTGCGCAGCGACTTAACGATAACGGGTTTTCTCAGTACGAGATTTCAGCTTGGTCAAAACCCGGCAGCGAGGCACGCCACAATATCAACTATTGGCAGTTTGGCGACTACCTCGCGATTGGTGCTGGAGCGCATGGCAAAATCACAGCCCCTGAAACGGGCGAGATCCAGCGTTTCAACAATACCCGCCTGCCACGTGACTACCTCAAACGTATTGACAGCTATATCGCTCAACGCCAAATATTAACGCGCGACGAAGCCTTGTTTGAAGGTTTGATGAATGCACTGCGCCTGAGTCAGGGTATGGCCGTGAATGATCTATTGAGCCGCACTGGAGCCACGCCGGCCGAGTTATCTAGCCGTTGTCAGCCATTAGTCGAACAAAGGCTATTACAACTGGATAATAGGATCTTAGCCACCGACCTCGGCCGCCGGTATCTAAACCTCGTGTTAGAGAAGCTATTAGACGATTAATGCGTCTGTGCCTTTTCTGTATGAGGACACTTTCACCACATCTCTAACACGTTACTTCATCGGAAAATCGCTTCAAAGACTGCTATATTGCCAAGCTTCGAGCACTTATCACAAAGGAATTCGAGATGAAGAAACGACTGACTGCGCTAGCGCTCACATTGCCACTGATGGCCCATGCCGAGATTGTTACCGATACCGTTGAATACACCGTTGATGGGAAAACCTTTACCGGGTTTTTGGCATATGACGACAAAGCCGGTAAACGTCCGGGAATATTGGTAGTCCATGAATGGTGGGGGCATAACGACTATGCACGCCATCGAGCCAAGATGTTAGCAGAGCAGGGCTACACCGCATTCGCGTTAGACATGTATGGTAAAGGTAAGGTGGCTGATCACCCCGACAATGCGAAGGCTTTTATGACGGAAGTCACAGCCAATCTCAGTGTTGCCGAAAAACGCTTCAATACAGCATACGACTTACTGAACAATCACAAACACACACAAACCGATGAAATCGCAGCAATGGGTTACTGCTTTGGCGGCGGTGTCGTTTTACATATGGCCAGAGTCGGCACACCGCTAAAAGCTGCGGTTAGCTATCATGGCAGCTTGGCATCCAACCTTCCTGAAGGGCAAACACCTACCGTCAAAGGTGCCATTCAAGTATTTACTGGTGCCAAAGATCCGATGATTCCGGGTGAACTTGTTACCGGTTTTACGACAGAAATGTTTAACGCGGGTGCCGACTTCGCCGTGCAAGTGTATCCCGATGCCGTGCATTCGTTTACCAACCCGGGTGCAACCGCCGTGGGCAAAAAACACAATATGCCGCTGGCTTACGACGCCTTTGCCGACAAAGATTCGTGGCAACAAACACTGGATCTGTTCGACCGAGTCTTCCCTACCCCGACTACACCTTAGCAGCAAGGTTAAACGCAGGCCTACCGCAAACCAGGTGGGCCACCCCGAAATCAACTCAAGCCTAAGTAGTAGGTTAGATACCACCAGATTGAAAGCTTCAGCGCTAGCATGGCAAAGAAACCGGCCAGGATATCATCTAACATGATACCTAGGCCGCCATGCAAACGTTTATCCAACAACCCGATCGGGAATGGTTTTACAATATCGAACAGTCGAAACCAGGCAAATCCGATAACCACCCAGAGCCAATGAGCACCCGGCATTTGCTGTACCAACGCCAACGTAATCCACAAACCGACAAACTCATCCCAAACGATGCTTCCATGATCAGGAACACCAATATCGCTGGCGCAACGGCCACATAATGCGATACCAGCCACTGCGGCGATCGCGACCACAATTTGGTAACCCAGCGGCGGCAACATCGCCAATAAATAGTAGAGAGGTATGGCAGCAATCGTGCCGACGGTTCCTGGCATCCAGCGGCTTAAACCACTGCCAAAACCGGTTGCCAGCAAGTGAATGGGGTTCTTCAGGTCAAACTGAGCCATAGTCGAAAATCATCATTAGTTTATCGTTATTGTGATGTTACGGTCTGGTGGCTGGACTATTCGAGGCTGATTACAGGCCGCCAATGTGAGCCCATAACGTACGTGAAGCGTAGCCCTGCCCAGCACCAGATATTCGCCCTATGCTAGCGATCAATGCCCCGGTTGCAAGCTTTATTATGCAACCTGCCGGCACTCTCGATTCGCAGCAATAGGCGATGTTCACTGCCTCGTTTACACCCCTGCAGCTATCTATGCTGCCGGGTCAGAATCATCATTATCTAAGCGCATCATTTCGAATGCAAAAGGATACTCAAACAGGTTTCCCTGCCGGGCTTCCATTGCTGCTACCACGGCATAAATCACCGACAAAAGCCCAGTAACATATACCGTAACGACAAGCGGCTTAAAAAAACCGGATAACAGCAGCAGGCCGATTAACAGCAGCGAAATATTCATCTGGAAATTCAACGCAGCTCGGCCATGAGTATCAACACGCTGACTGCGGTTTTTTCGATATTGCCAAACCAGAAATGGCCCAATGATGTTGCCAAAAGGAAAAATCAAACCTGCGAGAGCACTGTAATGGCAAGCTGTTGCCCAGAATTGAGAACCCAATCGGGTCTGCGTCTTCGAATATACAGTCATAATCATTCACTCCTTGATCGCTGATTGTTAGACAGGAGTCGACGACAACAATTCCACATGAGGTATGGGCAAGCTGGTGGGAAAGGATAGCGTGCGTCAAACCACACGAATATTGAGGGTCACTGTTTAATGGGTATCGAAATGGTTAAACCCAAAGGCATCTTGCTGTACCTGTTCACCGCCGGCGTCCAGAACACATAGCCCTTTATCTCGGGTGATACGGCCAATGGCAGTTACATTCTCAAGGCCTAACTCATCGGGTGACAGCGTGCTGGTAAAACACAATTGGTAATCGTCACCGGCAGTCAAGGCAAGCTGTTCAGCCTCATGCCTCGGCATAACGCCAGTCAACGCACCAGACAGTGGCAAAGCAGCCAGATTGATCGTCGCCCCAACGTTCGATGCATCCAGAATATGCTGCAAATCCGCCAGCAAGCCATCGGAGATATCCACACAACTGGATGCGCGCCCAATCAGCTGTTGCCCTAATACGAGTTGTGGCTGCGGCCGAAGATACGCTTGCAAGAGTTTTTGCCGATCAGCTTCGTTGGGTACTAGAAGCCCAGTGGTTGCAACGCTTAAGCCCGCGCCAGCATCGCCCAACGTACCTGAAGCATAAATAGTGTCACCTAGCTGAGCACCCGCACGCAACAGAGGTGTTCCTTGAGTCACGTGGCCGTGTACCTGCACACTGATCGTTAGCGGAGCACCAGCAGGCAATCGCGTCGTATCGCCGCCCAGCAACATAATCGGTGCATCACTGGCCGCTTCAAAAAGCCCATTAGCAAAGGCCTGTAGCCATTGTTCGTCAGCATCAGGAAGGGCAAGTGCGAGAGTAAACCAAAGCGGCTCTGCGCCCATAGCTGCTAAATCACTGACAGCAACGTTCAATGCACGAAAACCAATATCTGCAGGATCAGCATCAACAGGAAAGTGCCGCCCGGCAATGGACGTATCGACAGAAAACACCTGATGGCCGGCAATACTGCCAACCACAGCGCAGTCATCACCAATACCTTGGTGCAAATATGTCTGGGGGTGTTGTTTCAGGAGTTGCCGCGCACCGCGGGCGAAATATTGCTCGATAATCGCAAATTCACCCATGGCAGCGGCCATCATTACTGCTCGCCGGCTTGCACTTCCGGGCCGCGGCATTGCGCCGCAACCTTATCAAGAACCGCATTGATGAACTTATGGCTATCTGTCGCTCCGAACTTCTTGCCAAGAGAAACAGCTTCGTTAATCACGACCTTGTAGGGCACATCCAAACGCGCTTGCAGCTCATAGGCCGACATCCGCAGCAATGCCAGTTCTACCGGGTTAATTTCATCAAGCGTCCGATCTGTCAGACCACTTTCGATCATGGTATCCAAAGTCCCACAGCTGCTCGGCACGTTGTGCAGCAACTCACCAAAATACTCACCATCAACTTTGGAAAAGTCGTTGTCAGTACGAAACTCGGTATCAATCTTATTCAGGCTGGAGCCGGACATCTTCCACTGATAGAGCGCCTGCATGGCGTAATGCCGCGCCTTGCGGCGTTTACCAACCAATAATTGTTGTTCTGTCAGGGGTTTGCTCATCAGATTTGTTTCAACAGGTTAACCATTTCAATCGCAGACAGGGCAGCTTCTTCACCCTTGTTACCGGCCTTGGTACCGGCACGCTCGATGGCTTGCTCGATAGTATCAACCGTCAACACACCAAAGGTGACTGGGATTTCATCATCCAGGCTGACATGCGCCAAGCCTTTGACACATTCACCAGCAACGTATTCAAAGTGCGGTGTGCCACCACGAATCACAGCGCCCAATGCGATAACAGCATCGTACTTCTTGCTGACAGCGACTTTTTTCACAGTCAGTGGAATTTCAAACGCGCCAGGGGTACGAATAATCGTGATGTCGTCTTCTTTAGCACCATGACGTTTCAGACAGTCGACGGCGCCTTCTAACAGGCTTTCAACCACAAAGGCGTTCCAGCGACCCACAACAATGGCATATTTACCGCCAGTGGCGATCAAATCCGCTTCGATAGTTTGAATGCTCATAGCTTTCCTCTTATGTAAATCCCTACAGCAATTAGCGCTGAGCAGGGGTCAGTTTTCTTGCTCGTAGGTAACAAATTCTACAACTTCAAGATCGAAGCCGGAGATCGCATTGTATTTCATCGGGCTCGACATCAAACGCATCTTGCCAACGCCTGCAGCACGCAGTAGCTGAGAACCCAAGCCAACACTCAAGTTGGTTTCTGTGTGTCGGTCTTCTTTAACCTCTGGCAAAGATTGGCGGCCCATCACTAAATCACTGCTGTATACCAGATCCTCAGCACCTTCTTGCTGAGCCAGTAAAACAATCACTCCGGCGTCAGCTTTTGCAACAGCACGCAACGCACGCTGCATGTTCCAGCCTTGCGATTCAGGCACATCAGCTAACATAACGTCGCGGATGGTATTTGCCACATGAACACGTGCTAAGGTCGCCGTCTCCGCGTTGATATCGCCACGTTTTAGTACGAAGTGTACATCTTCAAATAGGGTGTCACGGTAGCGCTGCAACAAAAAAGGGCCGTATTCGGTTTGAATTGTGCCTTCATCAATCAGTTCGATGGTTTTTTCATTGGTCACACGATAATGAATCAGATCAGCGATCGTGCCGATTTTTATATCATGTTGTTGCGCAAATGCTTCAAGCTCAGGCCGACGAGCCATGGTGCCATCGTCGTTCATAATCTCAACAATAACCGCCGCCTGCTCAAAACCGGCCAATCGTGCTAGATCACAACCGGCTTCGGTATGGCCTGCGCGGGTCAAGACACCGCCTTTTTGTGCACGTAACGGAAATACATGACCAGGCTGCACAATATCATCAGGTTTTGCATTCAGAGCCACCGCAGTGCGGATGGTATGTGCACGATCCGCTGCAGAAATACCGGTTGAAACACCTTCAGATGCTTCAATAGACAGCGTAAAGTTAGTGCCATGCTGACAACCCGGGTCAGTCACCATCAACGGCAGGTTTAGCTGCTCACAACGTTCGGCTGACATAGGCATACAGACCAACCCACGCGCATGAGTAATCATGAAGTTAATATCCTGTGGGCGCACACATTCAGCCGCCATCACAAGATCACCTTCGTTCTCGCGATCTTCGTCATCCATCAGGATAACCATCTTACCGAGGCGAATGTCGTTAATCAGCTCTTCGGGCGTGTTCAGTGCCATATGCAACTCTCTTCACTGTTGGGGTGGCTGGAAGGTTTCAGCTCAGCGCCGGCCAAAAAATCCGTGCTCTGCCAAAAAGGCTTTATCCAATGCCGGCTTTTGTTCTGTTACCGGATGCTGATGCAATTGCTCAAGGTAACGCGCAATCACGTCAACCTCCAAATTCACACGGGTCCCCGGGTGATATTTGGCAATAATGGTTTCTTGCGCTGTGTGGGGCACGATGTTCAGCAAAAAACCCCGTGCAGTCAGCGCATTAACGGTAAGGCTCACACCATCAATGGTGATAGATCCTTTATGAGCGATATACCGGTGTAATCCTTCAGGCGTTGCTACTTCAATCTGCACTGAACGCGCATCACTGTTCAGTTGAACAATCTCAGCTACACCGTCAACATGACCACTAACAATGTGGCCACCAAATCGACCGTTAGCCGCCATGGCTTTCTCTAAATTGACGGCATCACCGGTTTGCAGATCTTTCAGCGTGGAGTGTGCCAATGTTTCATTGGAAACATCTGCCCAAAAACCATCGGCTTCAATACCCGTAACGGTGAGACAAACACCATTGGTAGCAATACTGTCACCCAGCTTTACATCAGACAGCGACAATTGTCCGGTCAACAGGCGCAATCGCAGGTCTCCGCCGACATCACGCTTGTCTGCAACTTGACCTGTGGCTTCAATAATACCGGTAAACACGGGGTATCCTGTTGTTGAGTCTATTAGGCCTTACGAGGTGAAGCGGTTTAGGCTTCAGGCATCGCCGGCAGGTATTTTGGTTTGAGATGCCATCGACAATCCGCACCGACCTGTCGGGTTTCAATGATCTCCAGACGAATTTGCTCATTCATCTTAGCAAACGGTAAAGTGGCTGCCGGGCGAGCATCACTGCCCAATAAAGTCGGTGCCATATACCAAAAAATCTCGTCGACCAATTGCTCCGCCACAAGTGCACCTAGCAATTTAGCGCCGGATTCTACCATAACTTCGTTACACTGACGCTGTCCGAGATGGGCAATCAATGCGCTTAAATCAACTTTGTTGTCATCATTGGCCAGTTGCAATGTTTCAGCGCCGGTTTTGGCGATGGATGCAATACGTTCATTGCTGGCCTGCCCGTAGACCACCAGTACATCGCCCGGCTCATGTAAGATTCGGCTGTCTGGATCTAATCGTAACTGGCTATCAACAATCACCCGCAAGGGTTGCCGCGGACGTTGATCCGGTAATGCCAGGCTGGCATCGCGCACCGTCATCGCCGGGTTGTCCGCTAGCACAGTGCCAACACCGGTAATAATCGCACAACTTTGTGCCCGCAGTTTTTGCACATCGGCCCGAGCATCTGGTCCGGTAATCCATTGGCTTTCGCCGGATTGCATCGCCGTACGTCCATCCAGGCTGGTAGCCATTTTAGCAAATACCCGGGGTAACCCGGTTTGCATACGCTTGATAAAACCAGGGTTAAGCGCACGACAAGCCGCTTCTTGAAGCGGACCATCAACCTTGATGCCCGCCTCCTGTAAACGCGTCAAACCGCGACCGGCCACCTGAGGATTTGGATCCTGCATGCCATATACAACACGAGCAACGCCTGCATCAACCAGCGCTTCAGCGCACGGTGGCGTCTTGCCTTGGTGGCTGCAGGGCTCAAGGGTAACGTATGCTGTTGATCGTGAAAGCGTCATCCCCAACTCTCGCGCTTCGCGCAAAGCGTTGACTTCGGCATGGCCTTCGCCCGCCTTTTGGTGCCAGCCTCGCGCTATAACAGAAGCACCAGATGGAGGTGTTTCAACCAACAAACAACCGACAGCCGGATTTGGCGACGTGGAATAACGGCCACGTTCAGCCAATTGCACGGCTTCAGCCATATAAGCGTGATCAGCAGTGGAGAAGTTACTAGCCGTTGTTGGTGTCATCAGAGGTATCGTCTGCCTGTAGCCGCTCGGCAACCACCTGCGTTACCTGGTCGGCTTCAGAGGTTGACGCCGAGGCTGCTAATTTATCGATTTCAGCACGAAATTCATCGAGATCTTGGAAGCTACGATACACAGATGCAAACCGCACGTACGCGACCTTATCGGCACCTTTCAGCTGTTCCATAACCGCCTCACCCACAAACCGAGAGCTGACTTCACGCTCACCGGTTGCACGCAACGCGTGTTTGATCTGGCCGACCATGGCTTCAATCTGCTCTACGCTGACTGGCCGTCGCTCAAGGGCTCGCTGCAGGCCAGCTCGCAGCTTGGCTTCGTTGAAAGGCTCGCGCACACCATTTTGTTTTATGATGCGCGGCATGACCAGTTCAGCCAATTCATAGGTGGTGAACCGTTCAGAGCACTTCAGGCATTCACGCCGGCGACGAACCTGCTCTCCTTCAGCGACCAGGCGCGAATCGATAACCTTGGTTTCGACGGTACCGCAAAAAGGACAATGCATGGTAAGTTCCGGAAATGGCGAAATAACATCGCCATTATGCCGCTATCAATCAGTCTGCGTAAACCGGGAAACGCGCACAGATTTCAAGCACCTGCTTTTTAACACGTTCGATGGTTTCTTGATTGTTGATATCATCCAGAATATCGCAAATCCAACCTGCCAGTAATGTTGACTCTTCTGCTTTAAAACCACGCGTCGTAATCGCTGGTGTACCGATACGCAAACCAGAGGTCACAAACGGTGATTGTGGATCATTAGGTACTGCATTTTTGTTCACAGTAATATTGGCTGAACCTAATGCTGCATCCGCATCTTTACCGGTAATGCCCTGACGAATCAGGCTTAACAAGAACAAGTGATCGTCAGTACCATCGGATACCACATCATAGCCACGGGCTTTGATGACTTCCGCCATAGCCTGAGCATTTTTAATGACCTGGTGCTGATAGGTTTTGAATTCTTCGCTCGCAGCTTCTTTGAAACAAATCGCTTTCGCAGCGATCACGTGCATCAATGGGCCACCTTGACCACCTGGGAACACTGCAGAGTTCAATTTCTTCTCGATCGCTTCGTTAGCGCGCGCCAAGATCAAACCGCCACGTGGGCCACGCAATGTTTTGTGCGTTGTTGTCGTAACAACATCGGCGTAAGGCATTGGGTTCGGGTAAGCATCAGCAGCGATTAGGCCAGCAACGTGGGCCATGTCGACAAACAGATACGCGCCGACTTTGTCAGCGATCTCGCGGAAGCGCGCCCAGTCAACAACACGTGAATAGGCAGAAAATCCTGCAACGATCATTTTTGGCTTATGCTCTAACGCCTTCGCTTCAACGTCATCGTAATCAATTTCACCGGTTTCCGCGTTCAGACCATACTGAACCGCGTTATAAATTTTACCGGAGAAGTTTGGCTTGGCACCGTGTGTTAAATGGCCGCCATCAGCCAAGCTCATGCCTAATACGGTGTCGCCTGGCTGAACCAGCGCCATATAAACTGCGGAGTTCGCTTGTGAACCAGAATGCGGCTGAACATTGGCGTAATCTGCACCGAACAGCGATTTAGCACGATCGATGGCCAACTGCTCAACGACGTCAACATGCTCACAACCACCGTAGTAACGCTTGCCTGGATAGCCTTCAGCATATTTGTTGGTCAACACACTGCCTTGCGCTTCCATCACGCGGGGGCTTGTGTAGTTTTCAGACGCGATTAGCTCAATATGCTCTTCTTGACGACATTCTTCAGCCTGCATGGCTACAAGAACTTCATCATCAAAACCTGCAATTTGCATATCTTTACGGAACATAAAAGACTCCAACTATGGTTAGCACGGGGGCGAACAAGGCCGGGGGAACCCTGGCTGTCAGGAAAGGCGGCGATTTTACACGTTTTGCATGAAAAACGCACGGATTTCAGGGCTCTGATAGCGGATTCAATGAGCCATTTACCCAAGGTGCTATTTTAAGCGCTGAACGGCGTCAGGGCCACGGATAGTCAGCAACAGTAATCCCACGGCTCTGCAGTGCTCTGACGACCTGCCGGCGGTAGGCAACGACATCATTCACAGCAACCTGACGCAAGCGCTTCACTTCATCCGCGGTAAAAGGGCGGTAGGGTTTCGGCATCGACGCACCGGCCCACTCGCGCATAATCATGTTGAGTACCGCCGCCAACTCGGCATTCGACAAGCCTGCGCCGATAACACCCGGTACGTGCAGCAGGTATATCCGCCCCGGCTCAATGATCGAAAATGCGCCCACGGTATTTAAAAAGTCGGGAATCCCGGCGGACGGCACACCACGCCCTTCTGCTCCGTGACACCCTAGGCAGTGCAAAGCATAATTTATTTGGGGAGACAGTTGCCTCGACGACGCTGATTCAGCGTGAGGACCAAATTCAGCATTTACAGATACCGCAGTTATCATACCGACAAACAGCAGACATAATATGCTGCGTCTTATCACGGTTCTTTTTACGACGCTTGCTTCTGCTCTTGTTTCAGCCCTGAACATTGTACTGAACATCACTCGGCACATTGTCATTCCCACCGCCAGTACACGTAAGATACCTGGCCGCCCTAAACTCACTCAGGTTCAATAACACTGAGCAGGCCAACAACGGTGCAATGGTAGCCTTGTGATGTATTGGCCATGCACCAACTGACATCGTTGTTGAGCCCCATGTCATAACCGGGGCGCTCGCGCTCATTACGCAAACAGGTTTTACCGCGACATTCCGCCTTGCCACAGCAATCGTTGTAGGACACCAAATAATCCTTATCATCGGCCGGATTTCGGCAGGTACCAACCCATGAAACCTTGGAGACTTCAGACCCCGGTGGACACGCAGTAATGGTGCCACCACATTCACTGCATAAATTGCCGTCGATAGCGCAGTAGCGCCAATAGTCACAGGATGTTGGGTCGCTGGTATCTGTCGATCCTGCCCAGGCCTTGCTAACACCGCTATCAAACGGTAATACAGGCAACAACGCTGAACCCAGTATAAAGGTGCTTGAACGTGTCAGAAAACTCCGACGACTGCTACGCTGAGCAACCCGCCGAGTAAAAGACTCTGTACGACGATCGACGAATGCAAACAGCATATCCAGAATTCGTACCATGACTTGTCACCCCTATCGAGTAGCGATCCTTACGGGCACCATTAAGTTCAAGCGCTCTGCGCCGATGATGTATCCAGATAATCCTGGATCGAATCAACCCCCAGCTCCATTGCATTGAATAGGCTTTCGAGCTGCTCTCGGCTATTGATCAACCCTTTTGCGCGGATAACACCGTAGCGATCAATCAATACCGCAAAGGGTAACCGAGATACCCGGTAACCTAACCCCAATTCGGTCGACAGCACATACGAAAACTCCGCCAGCTTCATATGATCGATGAATCGTTGGTGTTTTTCGAGCTCGCCGTCAGAGGCCAAGGTTAGATCCAACCAACTGGCTTCAGAACGCCGTATTGACCGTAGAACCGGCAATAGTTTTTTGCAGACTGGGCAAGTCGGCGATAAAAAGAATACCAGCATGGCCTTTGGCTGATCATGACCGATAACGACACTGCCCCCAGTTAGGCTCGGCAGCGAAAATACCGGCGTTGTATCACCGATTTGGGGCCCGGCATCATTCACCAGTGCGCCCATGGGCGCAATACGCTCAAACAGCACGCCAATTTGTCGAGCGAGTATCCAGAAACCCGCCGCCAATATCATCACCGCAAAAAATAGAAAACCGATCGCGAAACCCATCATGGTTGTTGTCACGCTGAAATCCTTGTCAAATCAGGCCGAAGGCAGCTTAGCCGCCACTGCATTATTGGCCACTTGTTCAAATAATAAATAGGTCATCATCAAGAGCACACTGGCGCACATCGGCACCAGCAAAAAACCGCTGGCGGTGTCAGCGCCCAGTGTTGCCACAGGCACCAAAACCAACAAAGCCAGACACAGGTTCCGGAGAACCAACCGATAACTCAGTTGTTGAGGTATACCGCCACAACCACATTCTATTTGCCGGCGTCCACGCCGAACATTCCATCCGATGGCTATGCCATACAGAAGTAGCAATGACGACGCCAGAAATAGCGCCGCCTGCCAATAAAAGCCACTCACAAGCATCACCACGATCGCGATTTCAACCACGACTAAGCTGACAGAGATCGGCACAACAAGCGCCTGCGGCAGCAATTGGTAATCCGCAACAAAACCTTGGAATTGCAAAAAATCCAACGCCTTGTGGGACGCTGCTCGAAGAAACAACAGCACCACAAAAAACATCACGGTCAAACCGACCAGCTCAGTCATACGTTATCGCCAAGGTTGTGGTTGCTCCGGCGCGCTTGTCCGATGCGATCTTTTGAAACAACAGGCCATCAACCGATTTAAGCTCGTATTTATCCACAGTATTGTCTTTTGCATTTGAACCGAAAATGATCGGCTTCGGCCCCGCAGATATTGCGAGTGACACCAAATTTTGCGCGGGAGAGCGTGCAACGAGCTTTTCCTCTTTCAGGCTATAGGCCCAAATCTCATCGGAACCGTATTTGTGGCTGCCCAATTTGGCATCTCTATGCATGGGTATAAAAATGGTGTCATAAAAACCGTTATAGGCACTGATACGATAGCCCCCAGGAGCCCAATTGCCCTCGATATCAGCACTAACAGATAGTGTTTTGATCAATTGCACGACTTTACCGCTGTCATCAGCCAAGTAGATGTCGCCACCAAATGTGGTCAGAATCAGCTCGCCATTAGCACGTCGAGACGCATGAATATAAATCGGATCTTTTGTGACATCGAATAGCGGCTCGGAGGTTTCAACGGAATAGCTATCGCCCGCTACTGTGAATGTTTTGAAGACACCGGTGCCGCATGCCGTCGAAAAACGATGTCCATCGCGGGCAGGATAGATACCAAAACAGCCCGGGGCAGGAATCTCTGTCACGCGTTTTTTGGCGGCCAAGTCAATGACCGTAACGGATGTCGCTGGAGTTGCGTTTTGGATGTACAGCAGTTTTTTATCCGCACTCAACGCCAGCATTTGTGTCATGCCAACGCCCCTGACTACTGTGTTAGGCACAACAAACTCCTCGCGACGGCTGAGCGTACTTACATCGTAGATTTGCACCACCGATTCCGTTTGGCCGTAAACAATGCGTTCCGCAAAAGAGGAAACGAGGTACAGGGTCTTGCCATCACGCAATACCTGCATTTGTGTATTTAGCCCACCCGGCATCGAGCCCTTGTAGGCAAAATCATCGATCCCAAAAACATGGATGCGGCTAGCGCCATCCCAGCTGAGTTCATTCAAAAACACATTGGCACCAGCGGCAATTTGGCGCTGGGTCACAATATGATCCGGTTGAAATTTTTCAGCATGCAATTGTACGTGTTGAATCAGGCAAAGAAGGGAGAGAAGCGTCGACAAAAACCATCGCCACGGACGAACAAAAATACCGCGATGCATCGGTTTTTTGATCTGAAAGACCTCAGACATTCGAACATGTGTGGCACGCATGATGACTCTCTCTGGAACACGGGAACCAGAAAAAGTGTAGTGCTGATTTTACAGAGCGCCACACACGCCCATACACCGGTTGCCTGATAATTATCGAAACAGCAGCTGAAAATCATGCCCCGCAATCGCGGTCACCGCCATCGCCAACGCACCCCAAGCCAATACTCTGATGGCGCCTTTTTGAACCGATGCGCCTCCGATCTTAGCCGCAATGCCTCCCAAAAAAACCAGCATAACTAACGTACAAACCACGATACTCCACGTCGTTTGCCCCCCCACGCTTAGCCATGCCGCCCAGAGCGGCCAGATTGCACCGGCAATAAAGGAAAAAAACGATGCCGCGGCGGCCATCACAGGGCGCGCCTGTAGTTGCTCCGTGATGCCCAGTTCCTCACGAACATGCGCGCCCAAGGCGTCACTGGTCATCAAACTTTGGGCAACCTGCTCCGCCAGCTCTGGAGATAAACCGCGGCGCTCATACAGCCCCGCTAACTCTCGCTCTTCCAGCTCGCGATAATGTTCAAGATGGTATGCCTCGGTAGCAATGTCCGCTTTCTCGGTATCGGATTGCGAGCTGACAGAAACATACTCCCCCGCGGCCATCGACATAGCGCCTGCGACAACCCCCGAAAACCCTGCCAGCAAAACATCGCCGCCAGCAGCGGCGACCCCAATGACTAGGCTGGATGTCGATATTAAACCGTCATTCGCGCCCAGCACGGCGGCTCTAAGCCAGCCCGCTCGATGCATTAAATGTTGTTTGTTGTATTCGTGTTCTGCCGGCAAAGGCCGTTCGATCCCCGAGCTCATGATCGCCCCCTGACAATAGTGACTGATTCACTAAATCTAGCAGAGTGCGACGCAGCGTCAGCCGACAACCAGCGCAAATAGACGTCCGGTCAATGCCGTTGCCAGCATCGCCAACAGCCCCCATAAGCAGACCCGTATCGCACCATGGGTAACCGACGCGCCCCCCATTTTGGCAGCTAAACCGCCCAACAGAATAAGCATGATCGCAGTGCCCACCGCGATGGTGATCAGTGGATGAGGGAACAGGAAAGTGACGTTTAGCCAAGCCGCCAGTAACGGCCAAACAGCACCAAAAAGAAATGCAAAGAAAGAAGACAGCGCCGCCAGCGTTGGGCGGGCTTGTAGTTGATCTGTAATACCCAGCTCATCACGTGTATGTGCTGCTAACGCATCATGAGCCATCAGCTGCTCAGCCACCTGATGTGACAGCTCCTGGGTTAAGCCTCGCTCTCGATAGATTTGTGCCAGCTCTTCAACTTCGTATTCAGGGTTATTCGCAAGATGTTGTCGCTCAAGCTCAATATCGGCTTTTTCGGTATCTGCCTGCGAGCTTACGGAAACATATTCTCCCGCGGCCATCGACATTGCCCCGCCAACCACACCAGCAATGCCAGCCAACACGGCATCACCACCGGCAGAGATAACGCCAACAACCAGGCTTGCTGTCGAGATTAATCCATCATTAGCACCGAGCACTGCGGCTCGCAGCCACGCTGTGCGATGGGAAAGATGTTGGTTTTCAGGAGCTGCGGTTTTATCGTGCATAATGCCTACTCCGTTGAGAATTGATGATCATCAATAACAGGTGCCAAGGCGATAACGATTTATACGATCAATACTGAGTAATCAGCGCACCAGACGAGTGACGTTACCTGTCTGTTCAGCGAGCTGTCGGCGTAGCCCCTCTAACATCGGAATCAGCGCAAAATACAAATGTGAATCCTGATTGAGCAACAGCATAGCAGGCAGGGCTTCTTGCATCGCCGGAAACAAATGGAAATCTAAACCGTCCATTAACTCATTGGCGCGCAGCTGACTATGCGTCAACGCAGCACCAAATACACATTGCAGCATACCAACGAAGATTTTAACCGTTTGCTCATGGGTGAATCCGGCATCAACCAGAATTTGCAGGCAGGCATCCAATACATTAAAGCTGGCCTGCCGCATAGGGATGCTGCCAAGCACAGACAGCCAACTGGGCTCTTCGAGCAATGCCTGATACATGCCTTCACTGACGTAGACGAGCCACTCATCCCAAGGTAGTTGGGTTTTAGGCAGTACATCAGCTTGAGTAATAAAGGCATCAAGCAACGCTGTCAGCAGTGCTTGTTTATCATCGAAATGCCGGTATAGCGCCATTGGGGTTACCCCTAGCCGCTCTGCCAGTTTACGGAATGACAATCCATCAACGCCCGTTTCGCCTACCAGCTCCAGCCCTGTTTCGATGATGAGATTTTGACTCAAGACAGGTTTCAAAGATGTCGGCATAAACAACGGGTTCCATTTAGTTTAGATAAACCTAATGATACCAGTTTCAGTGTTCACAAAGTATACATTTTCCGATAGTACAGCGATTTCAGAGGGCATCAATAACCACGTTTTCGTAACCTGCAGTTCGGCTTATCCGCTGATGCTGGCAGACTCATCATCAAGATACGCTAGGCGAAATCGAGTGATTGCGTAGAGCGCAGAAACCAACGGCCCGACCCAATTGAAAAACGCAAATGGCAAGTAGGTAAACGTTGCCACACCCAAGGTTGCTGCCATGTAAGCGCCGCAAGTATTCCAAGGCACCAAGGCCGATGTCAGCGTGGCTGAATCTTCCAACGTTCGAGATAACATACGGCCGGCCAAGCGGTGCTTTTCATATTCCAATCGAAACATACGCCCGGGCAATACAATCGCGATGTATTGATCAGAGGTCACAATATTGGCGCTAATGCAGGTAAACAAGGTGGTTACGATCAAAACACTCACCGATTCAATACGACGAGCAATGGCATGCAAAATAGATTGCAGCAAACCGACCTTTTCCATCACCGAACCGAACGTCATCGCGCATAATATCAGCCAGACCGTTGGCAACATGCTCGACATCCCACCACGTGAAAGTAACTCATTGAGACTGGCTGACGTCGTATGGGATACAAACCCGCGCGCCAATGCCTGCCATACGGCCACCACTGATTTAAGCCCCTCTGGCCCATGATAATCCGCCATCATCACGCCGATAGACTGTTTTTGGTAGAACACCGCAAACACCCCACCAATCAACGCCCCGATAAAAATCGTCGGCAACGCTGGCATGCGGCGCCAGGCCATAATAAACACCAGGAGCATCGGAATTAATAACATTGGCGTGATGGTGTAGTTGGTTTTCAGTGCGTTTGCGGCCTCAACAATGTTGCCTGCAACGTTCCCATGCAAGCCCATACCCAGCCACAGAAAACCAGCCAGAGCAATGGCAAAGCTGGGGAGTGTCGTCCACAACATGTAGCGAATATGTTCAAACAAATTCACCCCGGTAACCGCCGACGCCAAGTTTGTTGTGTCCGACAATGGCGATAACTTGTCACCAAAATACGCACCACTGATAACCGCACCTGCAGTCATTGCGGCAGACAAACCCATCGCCTGCGCCATGCCCATAAACGCTATACCGAGCGTCCCGGCTACCGTCCAGGAGCTACCAATACACAACGCAGTAACTGCACAAACAATACATGCAGTAAATAAGAAGTAATCAGGATTAATCAGCAACAAACCGTAATAAATCAGTGTTTGTACCGTGCCCGATAGCAGCCAGGTACCAATCAATGCCCCCACACAAAGCAGTATAAGAATCGCAATCATGGAGACAGAAATGCCCTCGATGATGGCTTTTTCCATATCATCCCATCGATAGCCATTTTTCAGCCCGACTAATGCCGCTGCACCTGCGGCCAACAAAAGCGCGATCTGATTAGCGCCCGAGGAGGCATCATCGCCAAAGAAATAGACAGATAACCCCAACAGGGCAATCAAAATAGACAGGGGTAACAGTGCCTGGAGTAGCGAAGGAGCTCGGGGCGATTTATGCATAGATAGTGCAGGTCATTTGAGTCGCTCTCGCATATCAAGCAAAACACATTCATCGGCTAAGCTATACGAAACGTACAGGTTTATTAATACGGCCATGTACACAAACGACACCAAACAATAATACATCGCCGCATTCGTACTTTTGACCACCGCGCGCCACACCACCTCAACAATCACTGATAGACGTGAATGATATGACACCACTTCCCCTCAAAACGTCCAGCCGATGGAATCAACAACAAGTTGAAGACTATCTCCGCGGCTCCCAAGTACCCATTCGGCTCGCCTGCATGACAACAAACGAAACAGCTAGCGCACCACTAGTCGCATCCCACTGGTTTACCTACAACGCCGGCCTGCTCTATTGTGTGCTTCACAAGCAGTCGGTTTTCTGTAAACATCTGAACGCTAATCCCTCAATTGGATTCGAAATTGCCGGCGACGTCATGCCGTACAAAGGTATACGCGGACAAGGGGTAGCCCACTTCGACCCGGAGAATACTGAAAAGTTGCTCAAAGCCGCCCTGCAAAAATACGGCGTCGAGCCGCAAACCAAACTCGCCAGCTTTTTACTCGGGCGGCTGCCTGAGGAAGTTGCCATCGCCATCACCCCTCGATGGTTAACAAGTTGGGATTTCAGCGATCGGATGTCCGATATCACCTGACGGTTATTCCCCGTTTATTACCTTGTTTGATTCAAATTATGGGCACAATTACTGATTTTTTCGGTAAAATGCCTGCATTTGAATCAACAGGTGTTAGACATGAAGAACAGTTTCTCGCATGCACTTCCAAATAAAGAGGGTTACTTTGGCGAGTATGGCGGCAGCTTTATACCACCAGAATTGCAGGCCGTGATGGACGAGATTACGCAAACGTATTTAGAAATCCGTGAGCAACCTGAGTTTCAAGCGGAGCTTGCCGAGCTTTACAAACATTATGTAGGGCGCCCAAGCCCAATATTCCATGCTAAAAACCTTTCTGAACGTTTTGGCGCCGATATTTACCTGAAACGGGAAGATCTGAATCACACCGGTGCCCACAAGATTAACCATTGCCTCGGTGAAGCCCTACTCGCCAAAAAACTCGGCAAGAAGAAGCTCATTGCCGAAACCGGTGCAGGGCAACATGGCGTTGCGCTAGCAACGGCCGCAGCATTGGTTGGATTGGAATGTGACATCTACATGGGTGAAGTCGATATCGCCAAGGAACACCCAAATGTAGTGCGCATGGCCATTTTAGGGGCCAATGTTATTCCCGCCACTCACGGCAGAAAGACATTAAAAGAAGCGGTTGATTCTGCCTTCGAAGCCTACTTAAAAGATCCGATATCACAAATCTACTGCATTGGATCAGTCGTTGGGCCGCACCCCTTCCCCATGATGGTTCGCGACTTCCAGTCCATCATCGGTAACGAAGCCAAGCTTCAGTTTCAAGAGATGACCCACGGTGCTCCAGACAATATTATTGCGTGTGTCGGCGGTGGCTCAAACGCCATTGGTATCTTTACGGCTTTTCTCGACGACGATGCCGTCAACCTTTACGGTGTTGAACCCACCGGTCGCAACGTCGAAGAAGACGGCGAACACGCGGCCACGATGCTTAAAGGCAGCCCAGGCACTATGCATGGCTTCCACTCGTATATGTTGCAAGATGACGCAGGTGAGCCGGCGCAAGTGTATTCCGTCGCCAGCGGATTGGACTACCCATCCGTAGGGCCGCAGCACAGTTATCTGAAAGATACCGATCGAGTGACCTATGAAGGAATCTCAGACGACGAGGCTATTCAGGCATTCTTCGATCTATCACGACTGGAAGGCATTATTCCGGCCATCGAATCCGCACATGCGGTAGCCTATGCCTGCAAGCTGGCCAAAGCAAAACCGGGCAGCAGTATTCTGGTGAACCTGTCCGGCCGTGGCGATAAAGACATTGATTTTGTTGTTGAAAAATACGGTCAACAATACGGCATTAATGATCTTGCCTAAATAAGTACCCGGCGGTATACCTACCACCGACACTCGGCTGTGTTACTTGCGACTGCCAATGCGAGTCAGGTAACATGGCCGGCTTTTCGACCTCCTTCGAAGCAATGAATATGCCATACCGAATTGGATTCCTGCTGGGGTCCTTAACAGGCGCCGGCGCTGAAAAAACCATTTTAACCCTGGCCAAGAATTTATCGGCTTTGGGTCATTCGGTAGATCTCTATTTACTGGATACTCACGGTGACTACCCGCAAGACGGCGGTATTAATTACATCGGCGTTAGTGGCAACAAGAAAACAGCAAAGCGCCAGCATCTCAGAACACTCACTAAAAACGCAGGCTACGACCTGTTCGTGACCTCGCGGGCCGATTTTTATGGTGATATTTCCGTGGTTAACAAATATTGCTCAGTGCACATTACGCCGACAGCCTGGCTAAAAAAGCATCCACTGAAATTTTGGAAATACCCGCTACAGGTTCGAAAACTAAAACGTAAATTTTCCAACAAACGACTTATCGCACTTTCAAAAGGCATCAAAACCGACCTCGTCGATCACCTCGGCTGTGCCAGTGATAACGTCATGATCATCAACAACCCGTTTGAAACCGATCGCATTCGCGCACTCGCGAATGAACCCGGTGCGATACCGGATGGCGATTACATTGTTTATGTCGCGTCAATGATTCCACGTAAACGCCACACCGATCTATTCCACGCGTTTAGTCAACTAAAGAACCAGCGTGTGCGTTTAGTGCTTATTGGCCAAGGCCATCTCAAGCATGAGCTCGAAGAGCTGGCTGACTCTCTCGGCATACAGGAACGAGTCGATTTCTGGGGGTGGGATATCAACCCATATCGCCTGGTTAAAGCCGCAAAAGTATCGGTACTCGCCAGTGAAGCTGAAGGCCTACCCCGTGCTGTTGTCGAATCACTGCTACTGAGCACCCCAACCGTGTCTACCGATTGCCCATCCGGGCCTGCCGAAGTCATGACAGGTAAGCTGGCTGATTACCTTGTTCCCGTTGGCGATGTCGATGCACTGAAAACCAGTATCGACAGGGCGTTGGAATCATACCCCGATATCGATCAGGATCGTTTATCACGGTTTGATGCAGTGAATGTGGCAAAACGGTATGAGACATTAATTCCGTGCCATAATTGACAAATTATGTCTGTCCGAGCTCGTCAATGGAGGGGATGCTGAAACTGAAATGCTAGAATCCATCGTTCGAAAAAAACACGCAACAAATCCGCGATTGGCTCGCGCTCTTTGTCAGCTTCTGTTGCAGCTCAAGCCCTCAGACTCGGCAACCGTGCAGCTTTGTATCGACACGCTCGGCAGCAGCGAAGTACAGAAACTATTAACAAAACCGAAGCCAGACATTCAAAATAGATTGGCGTGTTTTGACACCGCCTCTCAACCGATCGCCAATCCGCGTTTAAAGATAGCGATTTGCATGAGTGGTGAAACACGCAGCTTTGGCAACACAGCAGCCAGTATTTTACGTTTTTTCAACGGCCACGATGTTCGTATTTTTGCCCATCATTGGTCTGACGACCCGATGCAAGCACCTATCGATATCGATGATTTAACATGGGTAAGTGAAGATCGCCCAGATTTTTCAGCATTAGAACGCGCTTCGATCACCGCATTCGGCATGAAGGGCTATAAAAACGGCGTCAAAATCCCATTATTCAGCCCGAATCTGTTCCCTATGTGGTACGGCGTGAAACAAGCATTCAACAGTATCCCAATGCCCAATGATTTTGATTTGATCGTTCGGTGTCGATACGACGATTTATTGATTGGTCATGCCAACTTGTTGTCACAGCTACCGACAAGCAATGAGGTCATTATCGACCCGGCATACAATGGCTACGGTGGATATGGCGACCAATTTTCCATAGGAACACCTTCAGCGATGAGAAGGTATTGTCACCTGTTCGATTGGCTTCCCCAAGCCATTGAGCAGCATGCTGGCACAGAGCGTTTCTTTCCGGAAGTTGTGCTTAAAACATACCTTGAAGAGGCATGTGACCTTGAGGTGCGCGAAATCAATTTGGGATTACGTCTATTGAGAGACGAGTTCGTCGGCATGGAGCCTCACTTGATTCCACTTCGCTCTCATCACTTCAGCCAGCAGCGTAACGCAGGGCTTAGCAACTACATCCGCACAAAACATCCCGACCTATATGAAAATAGTTAGGCACTAAAGCCACGATGCATCTTCTAACAGAGCTTCATATTCTGATGGAACCCCACTAAATACAACCTCATCTACGGCGATACGGTGCATCCGAACATCAACACCGTCGTCGATCAAAAGATTGTACATCGGTGCAATGTAGTATTCACCGCCCTGCAGTGTCTCGACAGCGAAATCGGCATATCGGCCGTAAGCTTCAAGAAACTGTTTTTTGCTAGAGAAGTAGTAAAGCCCGGTTGAGCACCAACGGGATATCGGTTTCTTTTCTGCGGTTTTGATCACCTTATCCGGATCGATGTCGCAGGCTTCAGCAAACGACCAACCATCGCCTTCACCTTCAAACACTTCCAGATATGCCTGAGGCGACTGCGTGAACGGAAATCGGTATCCCGGTCGAATGGTATCGATATTGAAAATCAAAAGTCCGTTGTTATCTGCCATATCGGAATCTAACAAGCCCAACGCAACCGTTTCGGCTTGACCGCGTGTCGCTTTATCCAAAAGCACGATTTGATATTGGTTGATGCCAAGTAATTGGCAACGCTCGTCAATAAACGCCTGCACTCCCGGTATATTTCGAACAATAAACAAAAACGATTGTTGCTGAAAATACGCGCTGAAGCTGCCAACACAGTAATCGAATAACGGTTTCCCGTATAACGGCAACATGTATTTCGGTTGCTCGTAGCCGGCTTTAGAGAAACGGGAGGACATCCCGGCCATCGGAATTACAATCATGATTTACAACATAAATCGTCGGTAGAGATCCAGCGCGTTGGCCAATAGAGCCTGCTGTCGTGCTGGATCATCATTGTGTAGGGGAAGCATGGACAGAAAAAGCGTAATCATAATGGCGCAAATGCCATCGTCAATAAAATCAAAATCCGCAATCCCTGCACTCTGGAAAAACGCCGAGATTTGCAGGTGATGTTTATCCGCAAGTACGCTGAACGATAAACTGTACGGCTCTGGATACATCAGTTGATAACGCCCCGCCATAATCAAATCGTAATGTCCGATCGCTGAATGACACAGCTTGGCAACATCATATCGCTGGTCGCCATAGATGGTCGGATAATCAGCGACGCTGCCGCGAGGATCAATGACACGAACCACCTGCGCACGAAAATCGTAGAGTATATTGCTCATACAGAAATCACCATGCATGACGCAAGATCGCTCACTGTCCGTCAGATCTATTGTATCGATACAATGTTGCGCGATTGACGATAGACTTGGCACCGCGGTGCCATTGATTATCCATGAACGGTTGATATCGAGTTCGTTATCCGTGCAGTATTCCTGCAGTCGCAGCTGTACTTTATCTCCATAAAGTACCCGGCTATCGGGCCGTTGGTGTCGTAGCGGCGTTTCCGTCGATGCAGTCTGCAAAAATTCTTCACAAGAGCCCAATATATTTCGCCACGAACGCAGCGGTAGACGGCTAAAGACGAACAATTCGCTCAAAGACGGCAAGTAGAGATACTCGACTTGATAACCCAGCTTTCCATTCAATTCCACCGGCCCAATCCAATGCGGAGTGTATACCCTCAACGGCATTGGTAGTTGTTCGAACCAGTGACTTTCATTCTGCATTTTTAGGCGTTTATCGCTGGTTTTTGTGACAACCCGTGGCGATATATGCAAATCGTTAAACGCGCGTTGCGTCGTGATATTGGATTTGGAACGGTGATAGGTTTGCATCAAACCAAAATCAAACCAATCACCGGTATGCAGTGGTTTAGCCTGATGTAACAGAGCGTATTGAGCGATGCCCTGAATAAAGTCGCCATCAGCGGCGTCAATAGACTTAACCAGTGAGGCGGTATCAGCAAATGAAAAATAACCGCTTAGCACTGGATCATGATCGTTTTCCGCCAGTGGCTCTATGACGGTAATAGCACCGTCGGCATCTAATTCGCTGACTCGATGCCATGTATAGTTATCAACGGTATAACTAACGGCATACGCGTTCACCACACGCCTGTCGAGATCATAGATCAGCGTATCACCATGCAGGATGGATATCGCTGAGGAAACCTCCGGGATCGATGCAAGCGCATGTAAAACTGAGTTGCCCAATGTTTCGCCGACCTGGATTCGGAGGACGCTAACATCCAATCCATCAAGAATCCGTTGATCGGCTTCGTTGATGATGAAATCGTCAGGAATCGTCAGGAATACTGGCTCATCATCTAAACGACAATGTTTTATCTGGTGCTCGAATAGTCGGCGATTTCCAACCGGTAAAAATGCAGGCGGTAATGCACCAAATTCTGCTGAGAAGTCTGCATCCAAGTATGCGGCGGAAGTAATCAACAACATCGTTAGTGGTCTTCTGATGAAACCGGTGACATCGACTCAGATCGGTCAGCCTTCTCTTTTTCTAACAATGACAGTATTTCATCATATGACAACGCTGCAAATTCTGATGGTCGTACGGTTTTGTCATCGATATAGAAACCTTCAAACCCGCACCAAGGCTTGCCGACGTGTATTTCATCATAAGGTATCTGGTGCTTGTTCAGCCAATCAATCACAACTGGCAAGGTATTCGCGGTTATCTTACCGACATTGTTCTCATACGTACGCATATTGCGCGCGGTATGAATAACAATTTCAAACCCCTGAGATTGATAATCACGCAGTTTTTGAACGACATCCAATCGCGGGCTTACCGACTGATAATCACCAGTACCCTCGACAGTCAGTGTGTTATCTAAATCAAAAACTAAACGTTTCATATTTTTTCCGGCTCATCAGACAGGTTTTCCTGTTTTTGCAGGCAACCAAAGATATCGCCTCACTGCCAGCACCAACCCGATAACACCTAACACGATAGAGAAAGTCCGCGCATCCGGGTATCCGCCATCGTGATCGAACATAACCAATAGGCATACAACAAACACGCCGTGCAGGAACGCTTGCCAGCGCAGCCCCAGGCCTTGGGGATAGCGTCGACAAAACTGTACAGCAAGATACACACTAAACAAACCACCAGCCGCACCTGCAAGCACATCAACAGGCCAATGCACCCCAACCAATATACGACTAAGCCCGGCCGCGGCCGCTAGAAAAAATACAGCAAAACGCGCCCACCACGCTCGGTAATGATAGAGCATAACACCGGCGAAACAGAAAACCGTTAAGGTGTGGCCAGATGGAAAACTAACCTGGGTATTCTTTGGACCAATCAGAATAAAACTATCCGCGGGAAACACGGCGGGAGGGCGATGTGCCATCACGGATTCTTTCAAGCCATGGGCAATAATCGTTCCAATAATCGCGGTCACGAAGATCAGCCAATACAGTCGATGATCATTCTTCGACAAAATAAACATCAGCGCAAGAATAGTCAGCGTGTCGCCAACGAAGGTAAGATTTTGAAGAAAAAACGGCGAGAACTGCGCAGAATAAGCGTTAATCTGCAAAAAGCCGGCATGATAACCCGATGACAGATAAATAATCGCATCAATACTCGCCAATACCATTGCTGCAACGAGCAAAAAACGGTCAGTCGACGGTGACACCGGCATACCCATTTGTTGAAACGTTGCATTGCGAGTCACAAAGGCTTGCCAAAGCGTCTTTTTCAAAGGGGTAGATGATGTCATGGGGTCTTTATCTCCACCAGCCGCACACCTCCCTCAGCATACAGTACCTGATAGCGATCAGGTGCGATTGTCTCCTGCAAACGCGGCAGGTTATTCACGCGGGTATAAACCCACTGTCCGGGTTTTGGTTTATCGACGGTATAAGTTATTTCCTGACGATAGACACTAAAGCTGGGCATATGCATACGATACGCGACTACGTCAGCGTCCGCTGCTTTTGCCATCAACGCTGCCTTTTTAATCGGTGCCTGTTGTAATTCAGCATAGGCAGGAACAACAAAGTGGAAAACAAAAATTGACTGTAATACACCAGCATATACCAGCTTGACCCATACCGGCGCGCGGACACGCCATTGCAGAAACAACAACGCCGCAAGCACCAACACTGCTGCCACATAATATCCAGTAGTAAAGGCGACAGGAATACGGCTCAGCATCTCTTGTTCATATGCCGGCATCTGCGCAAGAAACAGGGGTGTAACAATCGGCAGCAGCAGAAACAGCACCACCAAACCGATAACGGGGATTAGATACGCGCGCGGCGCTTTAAATCGGGTCGCATAACGCGCACTGAGCAAAGCAAACGGCGTTACTGCATTGAGCACATAATGCGGTAGCTGCGTCTGGGATACCGAAAAAATCGTCAGAATAACCGCCATCCATATCAGGCAGTAGCGCTCAAATGGTCTTGCCCAATAGGCTTTAAGATAACGTAACGGGCGAAGTAGTAATCCGGTAAATGGCAGTACGACAAGTGGAAATGTCAGTACGTAATACAAGAGGTTGCCGCCATGACCTTCTTTAGTACTGGAGAAACGCTCCAGATTATGGTCGATAAAAAAGCCTTTGAAAAACCCAATCCCTTGATCCTGATAGACCAACCATAACCACGGCAAAATAATTAACAGGAATACACACCACCCCAGTGGATGGAAAAAGGCACGTAATAACACCATTAATTGTGCGCGGCTGGTGAAAAAAATCAGGCTCACGGCCGCAGGAATAACAATCGCTACAGGGCCTTTAGTCAGGAACCCAAGCCCCATCCAGGCAAAGACCCGCAGTAACGTGCCAAGCTTAGGCTTTTGATAGTAACGCCAGATATCAAACAGCGTCAGAGACAGGATCAAATTCAATAACGCATCGGCAATTGCAGCGCGGCCAATCATTCCTACCCAAAGGATGTTAACCAGAAACAAACCGGCGATAACAGCACGATGCTTTCCTAGCTGTTCTCGTGCAAAGCTAACTAAAACGGCAACCCACAAGCCACAGAAAAGTGCAGAAGGTAAACGATAAGCCCACTCATGCTGCCCTAATGCAGAAACCGACAACGCTTGAAACCAATAGATTAAAATCGGCTTGTCATAGCGCGGCACCCCATTGAGATAGGTCGCCGCCCAGTTGCCGGAAACCAGCATCTCTCGCGTTGCCTCAGAAAAGGCACCTTCATCAACATCGAATAACGGAGTCGCACCTAGGCCGATGACTACCGCAACAAGAAATGCAATGACAATCAGCCAGGGAGAATAAGCCAGTTGATGCAGTCGACGCGAGATATCCTGCATCAGCTATTGTCGTCTTTTTTGCCCAACGGTTTAGGCGCCTGACGAACCACATATGATCGTGTCGACGTGGACTGAAAAAAGACCCGACTGAGCATTTCGGCGAGTACGCCCGTGGTCAAAAATTGCAGCGCGGCCACCAGTAATAGCGAGGACACCAACAGTAGCGGCCGATTACCAATGTCTTCACCAAGGATGTATTTGGCAAATCCAAGATAAGTCAGAATCAAGCCACCCAATGCGCCCACCATCAAACCGATAATGCCAAAGAAGTGACCCGGGCGCGCACGAAAGCGCAAGAAGAAGAACGCCGCCAGAATATCAACAATAACGCGGAAGGTACGTGAAATACCGTACTTGGATTCGCCAAACTGACGAGATCGGTGGTTCACCTTGGTTTCAGCAATACGATGAGGTGACGTTACGGTTGCCATCCAAATCGGAATAAAGCGGTGCATTTCACCGTACAACCGAATCTGCTTAACGATAGAGGCCCGATAAACTTTCAAGCTACAGCCATAATCGTGCAGTTCAAGACCGGAAATCTTCTGAATCAGTTTATTCGCGATACGAGACGGGATCTTGCGGGATACCAATTTATCTTGGCGGTCATAACGCCAGCCTTGCAATAGATCCAAATCACGTTCGATCAATTCATCAATCATGCGTGGAATGTCTTTAGGGTCATTCTGCAAATCGCCATCGATAGTGACGATCAAATCGCCCTCTGCCGCATCGATACCCGCCTGCATCGCCGCTGTTTGGCCAAAATTCCGCTGCAGATCAATCAGCTTGACCCGTGGATTTTCTGTTTGAACGGCCGTTACTTTAGCAACGGTATCATCGGAACTGCCATCGTTGATTAAGATCAGTTCCCAATCATGGCCCGTCGGATCCAATACCGCAGCGATTTCTTCTGTTAGCGGGTTCACATTTTCGGATTCGTTGTACAACGGAACGACAACAGACAATTTATAAGCTGGCATAAAAATCCTTGGGGTTTAATGGTCTATCACCTGAAGGCAGGCGATTATAGCCCACCTGCACTAGAAAAGACCAAAATTTTGCCGCGATAGTGCGCAATCCGACTATGAAAAGTATAGATGCCGCTCAACACCTGAACGAATACACGCTCTGTGAAGACGGTTTTCAATAAGACCGATACAACCAGTTAGCCGTCACGGGATTCCGGCTTTTTACTGAACATAAGAATAAGCCCGCCCACTGCCGCCGCCATAATATTGCTCGCCAACAAAAATAGGTGCAGGTTAATAATAGGAGCTAGACTCGCATCCGAAAAATTACTGGTGGCCGCAAGCCCAGCAGCAAATGCAGCTTCGTAACTGCCGGCGGAAGCCAAACCATTGATCGGCAGTGATGAGCTTAAATCCGCGGTCAATATACCAACGGCCGCTTCATTGAATGCCATCGGCATAAAATGATTAAAAATCCAGTAGAACGCAATCAGCTTTACGCACCATATCAGCGCCGTTAATACATAACTGATGGCGATAGCGCCGTAATGTCGATATTGCGGCGGAGCGAACTTGCGAATGGGACCAATCCGTTCAAACAATGGCAAAACCAGTAGCCCGGCAAACAACACAGCGAGACCGCCTGCTGCCCACCAGCCCCAGCGTTGCAGTTGTAACAGTAAAATCAAGCTGACCAAGACATGTAAATCAAACAGCCGAATACCTAATAAGGTTTTCACGCTTTCGGTCATATTAACATTCAGACGCAAACGACTCAGCGCCGGCAATACCAACTCACCCAATCGCATCGGCAATACAAAATTTGCCGCATTGTGCACCAATGAAACACCAAATACCGGGCCAGCAGCTAACCCTGTGCTGTCAGGTAGTAGCTTATAACCATGAAATAACCGTAAGCCCCGTAACAAATGGCTTATCACTGTCATCCCCAAACACCCCAACACAAGAGAAAGCGAAACGGTTTCCCAATGTTGCAGAATGTTCGACCATGACAGTGCCTGCTGAGCCCAGATAATCAGCGCTAGCGTAAACAACACAACAAAGATCAGTTTGATAACAGGCGAGATTTTGATGACGGGACGCTCTCTATCAGGAAAAACAAAGCACGCTTCAGACCACAGGATCGACCTAGCGTTCATAGCGCGTAAGCATGGCGTTTTTTAGCAGAAGAGGCAATATTCAGAGGGATTTTTCAAAAGCCTGACCGGGATTCGACCAGGCTTTTCAATAACAAACTCAAAACGTCTTATAGACCTTTACAGCTCGCATAGTAGGTTACTGTGCCCGGCCAATCAGAGAAGATCCCCTCAACACCGACATCCTGCGCCAGAAAGTCCATCACATCTAGCATGAAACTGTCACGATTGGTCGCATCGGTTACGCTGCGGTAATACCAGCCACCACCGCTACCTAATGGGCCAGAGCGTTCAAGCGTCCAAGTGATGATCTTCAAACCCGCATTTTTTGCGAAACGGGTGTAATCCGATTCAGCTAATTGATCGTTTGCATCTAACGTAATCAATGCCCACATAGGTGGTGCGATATAGCGAACACCGTCAGCAAAAAGCTGATCCATGTCGGCCTGAGTGGCCTCGAATGTATCATCGGCATATACACGATCATCCAGAAATACACTTTGAGTACCGAAATCCGGGTCTTCTGCAATCCACTGTTTTACATCATCAACATTAAACGACTGAGGAAAAACGTTAGACGCTGATACACCCGCTTGCTTGTATTCGTCAATCATTTTGCGCGCGTAAGCTTGCTGAGAAAAACCATCAAACGGCATATCAACCGAAGCGCTCTTCAGTTCTGGAGTCATTTTTGCATCCAGTGACTTAAACAACTCGATACTCTCCGCATGTGTCATCAATGTACCCGATGAAGCATATAAATCTGTGCGCCAGGAAGCGGTTGCATCCATGTACTCTTCAACAGACGTCGCTTTGCTATTGCCTGCATCCATTTTGCCTTTCAGTGTTCTGAATTCAGCCAACGTCAGATCACTGGTACAGCACTTAGCAGACGCAGAGTTAGTGCCGTCTGAAGGAGTAAAACCCTCTGTACACTTGCTTGCTAAAGGCGTCGCCAAAATATTCGTCGTCGTATGCAGATCGCACTGCGAATGACGGCAAACCAATTCTTTATCTTTGGTAAAGGTAACGTCACACTCCAAGATGCCGGCGCCCATACGTGCAGCGGCAATATACGACTCTTTGGTGTGCTCTGGGAATTGCATCGCAGCGCCACGATGACCAATCGAGAAGTCGGATTTACGCAATGGTTTTTCTTTGCAGGCTTCAAGCTCAGTTTTGAGAGGCCCAGTAGGCAAGTCATCGACCAAGAAAAACGGACGAGGGCCAACCTGCACATTGAAAGATGAAGAAGATGAACTGTTGTTTTCGTCGTCATCGCAAGCGACCAGACAAACAGCCAAACTGGCAGCAACCAGTACTTTGGCGAGGTGTTTCATAGATGCTCCTGACATAAATACTTGTGAAATATTGTCGATAGTGGCGATTAAAGCCGCAAACAACATAAGGCTCTTATGTTTCTGCGACATGGCGCTTTTATGGCGCTTCACTGACAAAAATATGACGAAGTATTACAACGGAAAGACTGCTACCTCAGATGCGTTATCTGTCACAAAAAATTCCATCACCTGATAGAGGTCATCAATGTTCTGTTGTATCTGACGAGCCGTTTGCGCTAACTCATCCGATGCTTCGACATTCACTTGCATTGCCATATCAATCTGCGTCAACGCCTCGGAAATTTGATGAATACCGTCCGATTGTTCATTGGAAGCCAGCGCAATTTCACAAATATCCCTCGCCGACTGCTGCATCAGAGGCACAATATCACTCAATTCCTGGCTAGCAGCGCTGGCAACCGATTGACTCTGTTGCCCTAACTGATCAATGTCTTTGGCTGCATGTTGAGAATGCTCCGCCAATTTACGCACTTCACTGGCAACGACAGAAAAGCCTCGGCCGGCATCACCGGCCCGTGCGGCCTCTATCGACGCATTTAATGCTAATAAGTTAGTTTGATAAGCAATGTCATCTACCACAGCGATTTTACTGACGATGCTGCGCAGCGCTTCCACCGCATGCCCGACGGTTTCACTCCCATGCTCTATGCGCCCTAACGTACGCTCAGACAGTATCTGTGCCGCCGTCGCCCCTTCTGCGTTTTGACGGGTAATCGCAGACATCTCTTCCAGCGAGGCAGACGTTTGTTGCAACGATGTGGACTGCTGTGCGCCGGCACTGGCCAACGATTGCATCGTGACATTAATCTCTTGGGCCGCAGCAACCAGCGACGCCCCTGTCTGCTGAACATCCAATACAATACGCTGTAACTGATCGAGGAAACCATTGAGGGCTTCGGCTGTGCGACCAATCTCATGCTTGCCAGTCACCGGTAATCGGCGAGTCAAATCTGCTCCGCCATCACGTAACCGTTCTACCGCACGTTCTATCTGCAGTATGGGCCGAACTACCGAGCGGGAGATCGCCAGTGTCATCGCAACCGCCAACAGGCTCAGCAACGCCGTCAGCCCATAATATATTTGATCCGATCGCTCTTGATGGGCCTGTTGTACGTCTAAGCCTTGATAGTAAATTCGCGTTTTTAATGACGATAAATTACCCACTAGCGGTGCCAAGCGCCCATAAGCGACATCCAACTGCGTGATCAATTGCTGACGCTCCAACTGTTGCTGATGAAGCCTACCGCGTTGTTGCAGATATTCTTGAAATGCCGGAACCAACAGATCACCGGTGGGTAATTGATGAAGCTGACGCGATAAACGTTGCGTTTCATCCGTGTTATGCGGGGATGCCTGATAATCGGCCAATTGCAGGCGAAGAAATAATGATTGAAGCGCCACATCACTGGCAGGTAATTCCGAATAGAACGCCGCTGCCGCGTGCTGCCGGCGAATTTTTGTCGCCTCCAACGTCGATTGCAGTTGCCGGAACTGATCAAATAACATTTTGTAATGCCAGGACAGATTAGCCAGTGCTTGCGCTGCCTCTTCGCCTCCGAGTAGATCAGACAGACTATTCAATCGACGCAAAATAAGATCAATTTCAACATAAAATGCTTGCTGATCACCAAGCTGAGCATGTGCCAGAAACGCCAACTGGTAGCGATGCGCATCCTGAATACTGCTCGATAATTGCGTGATGGCTTTCTGTAACGACTCGTCAAGTTGCTGACGTTTCACCGCCTCTTGACGCAATATGCTGTTGTATTGATAGATGGCGGCCGTCAAGCTGAAGCTGATCATGATCAGCCCGGCTAACGCTGCCAATTTATGGCGAATATCCAAGTCCCTGTAGATACGGCCCGCTGAAAATCGGCGCATTGCTGTATCCCCGTAGTAAGACGCCAATTCTGCAGGTAAGGGATGACAAATTTGTTACAGTCGGCTTTTTAGATCACACAATACGGTAAGTAAGGCAATTAACGCCCAAGAAGACGCCGCGCCGAATCACTATTCAGTGCTTCCTGCAGTTTTTGCGGATCACCAATCAGCTCTTTCATTTTTTGCTCCGCTTTGCGACGGTTATCCGGGTCTTGCAAATACCGACTCATCAGTTCAGACATACGACCTGCCTGATCCGGCGGCAGCAGCTTAGATAGCGCTTCGCGCATTTTATTCGGGTCATCCAGCAATCCCATTGCTTCTTTATTGAGGTAATCCTGCATGTTCACCTCACCCTCTGGCCCAGCAGGGGTACGTGACGAAGAATCGGGCAAGGGTACTGATTGGATGATATTAACGCTCGGCAACTCGGACACTTGCGTTGCTATAATTTGATTCAATGCCTCATCATCGAGACTATGAATACGTGGCAAAGATTGGGCTAGGCGTTCGCGCTCATCGACGTAGAGTATTTTATCTGGCTCATCAGCACTTTGAATGTACGCCGTACCCGATGCAGGAGAGTCTGGATTGCCCGTGCTGCTGTTTGCCGCGCGGCTGCCAGACAACGCTGAAACGGCATCAAGTGTGGGGACACTACTTTGTTGCTCAGAAGGCTCCCTACTGCTCTTGCCATCAACAGCCAACATCTGCTCCATACCCCACATAAACGCGCCGCTAGCGACCGTATCGGCAAGACGAATTAAACGATGGTCAGGGCCCGCTAACGGCGGTAGATTTTTCGATGGCGCAACAATGCCATACCCCCATATCAGCACCAATGCCAAAAAGAATCCGAGCGCACTATTAAACAGCATGCCGCTCACACGCCCCGCATAGCTGGTATTTGTGCGCCACTCTTCAATCGCAGGCCACGCTTTACCGCTTAAACGTAATAACAGATGTAGCAGCTGCCCAACCACAAACATCACACCAAAAAACATCGCCATAGCAAGCAACATTTGTACTGCGATTTGCGGTAAATCAGGGGGGAGTTTAGGGGCGACCCAGCGATAAAAATCGCCGCGCCAGAGAAATGTCGTGCCATATGCGCATCCAAGACTAATGATGCGCACCAGCAAATGGACAAAACCTTTCATCAAGCCGCGCACAGCAAAAATGCCGACAAAAACAGCCAATGACGGTATCAGAATGTCTTCCATGTCGCTCCCCTGTAGCTTGCCTGCAGATAGATAAAGGCAAATTCGTTTTCGTTACCGCACTGGGCAAACAGTGCTCAACGAAAGGTAATCACATCATCAATACGATCCGTATTCAACGCCAACATGAGTACACGATCAAGCCCAAGCGCAACCCCGGAACAGTCAGGCAACCCTGATTCGAGCGCATCAAGAAACGCATAGTCGACAGGCATCGCCTGCCCTCCGGCTTTGATCCGCTCGGCATTGTCCTGATGAAACCGCTGCTTTTGCACCGCAGCATCGGCCAATTCATGGTAGCCGTTGGCCAACTCCAAGCCGCGGTAATACAGCTCAAAACGCGCCGCCACTTGTTCGCCAGATTCATCACGATTAATGCGTGCGAGTGCGGCCTGGCTCGGCGGATAATCAAACACAAACACCGGTGCTTGCTGCCCGAGTTCTGGCTCAATGGCATGGCTCATTAGTAAATGCAGCCAGTCGTCACGCGACGCACCACGCATTTCGATATCAACTAACTGCTTCGCCTCGAAAATTAACTGCTCATCACTGATGGTATGAGGATTAAAACCCAACACCTCTTCAAAACAGGTTCGATAGCTCTTATGCTCAAAATGATGACACCCCAGAAGTTGTTCGATCAAATCGGCCATCTCATCCATCAAATCCCACAGATCAAATCCAATGCGATACCACTCCAACAAAGTAAACTCGGTGTGATGCCGACGGCCCTGTTCTTCCGCGCGAAACGCCTTGGTGATCTCGAAACAATCGGGAACGCCGGCTGCCAGTAAACGCTTGATGGCATACTCGGGAGACGTTTGAAGATAGTTGCCTTGCGCCAACTGCAGAGAGTCAATATGGGGATCGGTAACGCTACAATCAGCGACTAACGGAGTATCGACTTCAATCACGGCTCGATCAGAAAAAAAATCACGAATCAACCGGTACATTTGAGCCCGGGCCTTGATCGCCTCAATAGAGGCAGTCGGTTGCCAACGTTGCATAGCTCCCCTGTTGCCACTATGAACAAGCAGCTAAATCCGCTACAGAAGGGTTGCTCGACGCCGAGCAATCATCCATCGTACGGTAATGATTAAATTAGGCAGCAACCACGATCACTGCCATCAAACGAAAGCGGACTAGCCTTTCGCACGCGATACGTATTCACCAGAACGCGTATCAACACGAATCACTTCACCCTGATCAAGAAACAACGGCACACGTACAACCGCGCCTGTTGACAAAGTTGCAGGCTTGGAGCCGCCTTGCGCCGTATCGCCTTTCAATCCCGGATCAGTTTCAACAATTTCAAGCTCGATAAAGTTAGGCGGCGTAACACTGATCGGTGCACCGTTAAACAGCGTCACCTCAAAGGTTTCTTGCTCTTTCAGCCACTTTTCACATTCACCAACAGCGGCTTTATCCGCTTGATGCTGCTCAAATGACTGTGGCTCCATGAAATGCCAAAATTCACCATCGGTATACAAGTACTCCAATGAATGATCCATGACGTCCGCGCCTTCCAGCTTATCACCGGATTTGAACGTCCGCTCCCAGACGCGACCACTATACAGATTACGTAATTTAACCCGAGCAAAAGCTTGGCCTTTGCCCGGCTTCACGTACTCATTCTCAAGAATGGAACAAGGCTCGCCGTCCAGCATGACTTTCAGACCTGAGCGCAATTCATTGGTAGAATAGGAACCCATCAGTATCCTCTTACATATATTCAAATAAAAAGGGCCGTAATGATAACGCGAACAGCGCCAAGATGGCAGACCAGCGATTGGCAATCACTGCTCAAATCAAGCATTCGTTCGGTTGATGATCTGTGCGACGCCCTCAACATTACCGTCGAAGACCTACCTGTCGCCCGCAAAGCCGGGGACGATTTTGCGGTTAAGGTGCCTCTGCCCTACTTACAACGTATCCGCCCTGAAACCCCGAACGACCCACTGCTTTTGCAAGTACTGCCGCAGGCATTGGAGATGCAAGCAGCCCCCGGCTTTTCTACAGATCCGCTGGAGGAAGCGCAGTTCAACCCGGTACCCGGCCTGATTCATAAATACCATGGCAGAGTTTTGTTGATCAGCAGCCCTCATTGCGCCATACACTGTCGTTACTGCTTTCGCCGTCATTTTGACTACGACGCTAACACACCCGGACGCCGCCATTGGCAACCCGCGCTGGATTATATTGCAGCCGATAGCGACATTCATGAGGTCATCCTCAGTGGAGGCGACCCGCTGTCTGCGACAGACAGCTATCTGCACGAGTTGGTGAATGCAATTGCCGCCATTCCCCATGTGAAAACCTTACGACTGCACACTCGTCTACCCGTAGTAATTCCTCAACGAATCACCCAAGGGCTTCTAGATGCGATTACAGGCACACGTTTAAAAACGTTGATGGTGCTGCACATCAACCATGCTAATGAAATTGACGACGATGTTTCTCAGGCCGTCAAAGTCTTGCAATCAGCAGGTATTCGCTTGCTCAATCAAAGCGTTTTACTGCATGGCGTCAATGATTCATTTGAAGCCTTATCAGACCTGTTATGGAAACTTTATGCGCTCGACGTTGGCGCTTATTACCTGCATGTGTTAGATATGATTGATGGTGCAGCTCATTTTTTGTGCGACGACTCACAATCGATGGCACTTTATAATAAACTAGCTGCAAAGCTACCCGGCTATATGCTACCGCGTTTGGTTCGAGAAACGGCGAGTCACACCAGTAAAACGCCATTAATCTGACTCACAACAACACTGGGAAGGACACCGCAAATTGATCAATCGCATGGCGCCAGTAGCGAATTTCGGCGAATGTGACGGCTTTGAGCGGTAATATATGTATATGGAAAGGCATCTGAGTTTATGAAAAGTCCTGTTCAGGATTCTATCCTTGATATAAAAGAACCCGTTAGCAAGCGGCTTTCTTTTGCTGATGCGAATAAACATGCGTTGGGACAATGGGTCAACAACCTGCCGGTTGCAGATCTGTCCGCATCATTAAAAATGCTATTTAGCGCGTTGAAGGAAGTCAATCAATTGCAGGCAACACCTGCAATCCGCTTAGATCTTCTAGAAACACTCCGTCAGCCGCTGTTTTTAGCACTCGAACGCTTGAGCCGGCACTTCCTGAACCAGCCAGTTCTCTTGCCTGAGCGCCCGGAAAAAATCGCAACACTGCATCAAAATGTGCTCACAGAACTTGCCAACGGCTATATGCTAACGGCCAAACAAAGCCAAGCCAAGATGAATGCGTTGCTGAAAAAGCCGTCAGCTGCACTCGCCAGCGCTGTCTATGAAGCGCTGGAAGTTATGCGTCATCAACTGTTTTGTGACTACCAGCTGTACCGTGCTGAAAACAAAGGCTTTTGGCGAAAAATCCATCATCTCTATCAAATTGCCCACAGCTTCAAGCTGCATGAAAAAGTCATTCGACACGAACATGGCCACACCATCGACAGCAAATATCGTGAACTCTTACTGTGGGGTTCCATCAAAGCAAATCAACTGCGTCAAGACGACCTAAGACGTCTGCTTCCGCTTGTCAGCGACTGGGCACTGAAGGTCACCATCGCGCCATTGTCTGAGCAACAATCCAGCCTGATTATTGAGCCAACCTCGGATCACGGCCCGGTTTTTTTACGGTTCTTCCAAGGCAACCAATCGGCACGCGCCTCCAGCTTGGAAACCTCTGAACTGATTGATCACTTAAAAGCACTCAAAGATCCGCTGTTGGTGAATGCGAACAATAATAACCCTAAAGAAAAACTACCTGAGAATCTGCTTAATCACTTAATCCTGGCATGGGGCGTCGTTAGTGATCGCACGTTTATGCGCCTAGAAAGCAACTCTCAACTAACCATGTGCATTGGGCTATCTACTACCCACTACTTTGTTGCCGAAAGAACCCCCTTTGGTCAATTAGTGTTAGGTAATGAAGATGAACATGTAACCATGCAGGCCGACGCTGAAACGCTCACATTACTCGACGAAAATACGCTACCACCTGATGGCTCAGACCCGCGTTTTCAGGGTCGTGAATTTCAGTCAGATGCCGAAGATAAAGACGTATGGAACGAAACTTATTTTCATACTGCTAACAAGAAAGTTGAAGAAAACAAACAGGCCGCACAGGTAGAAATGGAATCCATTGTTTACCACATGCGTCAAGGCCTGACACAAAGCAATATCAGTGCAGATCAGTATCAACACTATGACGTCAACATTATCAACATGAGCCCCGGCGGGTACTGTTTAGGCTGGGAAGATATCGCCCCCTCAGCAGTCAAAGCTGGCGAAATCATTGGCATCAAGACCGATTTGTACAAACACTGGCATATCGGAGCGATTCGTTGGGTCAAACAATTCGACAATAAATCCCTGCGCATTGGAGTCGAACTGATCAGCCCTTCAGCAACCGCTTTTGGGGCAAAAAGGGTAACTGATTCTGGTGCTGACGACACAGCATACTTGCGGGTATTGTATTTGCCAGAGGTCAAAGCCAATGGCCATCCTCCAACGCTAATTACACCAACACTGTCTTTTCGCGAAGGCCAACATCTGGTGCTGGTTAAGAAAGGGCGAGAAACCCCTATCATATTAGAGAAACTGATTACATCCAGCGGTTGCTTCTCTCAATTCAGTTTTAGCCAAACCAAACCATTGGCCCGGCCAAAGGCTTCAGGTAACATGACCGATGCAGTGGATGAGACAGCTGATATCGAAGCGAACAACGATTCGGTGTGGGAACTCCTATAAATACTATAATATCCCCACAGAGCAGCAGTCTAGACCTCGCAGCAATGCAAATTTACGTCTTGCCTGAAATAGCGTGTTAAATACCACTTATACGGCGCGCGTTATCGTGCACCGGTTTAGAATCTACAATCGCACGCATTGCGGTATAGCTGTTTGACAACAGGCCGGATGATTCAGGGACTCATGTGTTACTCCATCGGGACCGCCCGCAATGCGGGTTTGGTTATGAGCAGATCCAATTGACGCGATTTATGAATTTAGCAGCCAGCCACAGTATTCTTGTTCAGGTCAAATCCCAGACCGAAGCCGAACGTATTATCGGCCTATGTCGCGATGCCTTCACGACGATTCGTGCACATCGAATCACCTCGGAAAATGACCTGCTTGAGCACATCAAAGATGCTGAGAACTGGCAACTTCTCATCACCGACAATCTTCACCCTGAAGTGTCCCTGCCTTACGCATTAGATACCCTTAAGGCGCATGACGTTGATCTCCCTGTTTTGTTGATGGCTAACAGCATGCCTGATGAAGCGAAAAAGCAGGCATTGCAACTCGGTGTATGCGATATCGTCGAAAAAGAAGACGACGGGTTACTGCTTCACGCTGCTGATCGTGAAATTCATAACACATTGGCACGCCGCCAGGCAAAGTCGCTACAAGCAGCATTGAATGAGCTGCAGGAGCGTGCTGACAAATTGATGAGCGATACCGACGATGCTATCGCCTACGTCGCCGACGGCATTCTGATCGAATCGAATCAGCAGTTCGCTGAAGCCTTTGGATACAATTCACATGAAGATCTTGATTGTGCATCCATGATCGATTTGGTTTGCGACGACGACCAAGAGACATTCAAGGCGTTTCTCCGTGCATTCAGCAAAGGCGAAATTGATAAAAACAGCCTGGGCTTTAGCGCACTAAAAAATGACGATGATACTTTTAATGCTCTGATTCACTTGAGCCAAACATCGCTTGATGGTGAGCCCTGCATCCAAATTAATCTGGCAGCTACAAACCCCAATGATACCCAAGCACTCGCCAGTACCGATGACGCCGCTACTGGCCTTCCCAATCGTTATGCCTTGATAGAGGCGCTGAAAATTGCCGCGCTTCAGCACGCAGGTAAAGCCACCCTAGCACTCTTCGCGATTGACGATTTCGACAAACATGAAGGCGAATTGCAACTATCAGGTTGCGATGCTCTGATAAAAGATCTGGCTAGCGAAATTTCCAAAACACTGACAGTTGAAAGTATTGGCCGCGTTGGCGACGACAAAATCGCTGCGCTATGCCTCAAGCAACCCGAGAAAGTCTTGCCTGAAAGCGAGAAGTTATTGGAAGCATTGGATCAGCACATCAGTGACATTCAAGGCCGCAGCGTGCAATACAGCTGCTCCATTGCATTGATGAAATTACCCAACATTGAGCCGACCGTGCTGTTGGATAATGCCGTGTCGGGTTTGTATGACATTCGTCGTCAGAAAGGCAAAAACGCTGTCGACATCTACACGCCGCAAGAGAAGAAACCCACCAAACAAGCCGTATCAAGCCAGGACAGCTTTGATGATATCGTCGCATCAGGCGCGATGCAGATCATGTATCAACCCATCATGAGCCTTCACGGTGACGAAGTAGAAAATTACGAAGTTACCATCGATATCTCTAAGCCAGAATTACTGGACGGCATGGACCTCAACAAATTGGATCGTTGGTGTCTGATTGAATCAACAAAAGCACTGGCCGCCCACATTACTAACGGCCACAATACACGCTTATTGATCAACCTCAGCCAAGCGGCTCTGCTTGATGAAAGCCTTGCCCCGTGGGTAAAAGTCGCATTAAAAGCCGCTAATTTAAAACCCGGCTCAGTGACATTACAGTTTGCCGAAGAAGATGTGAAAAACCACCTTAAACAAGCTGCTGGCAACTTTGGCATATTTAAGGCCCAGCAAGTGCCCGTGTCGATAAATCGCTTTGGCGATGAAAGCGAACCCGATAAGCTGCTAAAACATGTCAGCCCTGATTTCTTGCGGTTTACCCCTGCCTTGACCGAGCTGCTCACCAATGGTGAAGACACAACACCGCTGAAACAGCTGCTCTCTCAAGTTAACGAGATGGGCATCAAAACGATCTTACCCGATATCCAGAATGCCAGCTCATTAGCGACCTGCTGGCAGTTAGGTACGCACTATATTCAAGGTGCGTACCTGCAGCTGCCAACGCCAGAAATGAACTACGAGTTCGCTGAGCTCGGTTGATCAATTGAGCACCTGACAAATCTGTTTTCAGGTGCTTTGCATTCCGGCGAGCGCCCCCTTCCTATCTTTATCATATTAAGACCCTTCATTATATCTGCTCATTTTTTGATCAATTGTTATTCTGTTTTACAATTAAAGATGTTGTTCAGGGATGAATCTCTTCTAACCAGTCAAAAACTGGCACCCAAAAGGATGTAGGGCAGAAGGGGCGGTTTGTCCGATAGCCTTATCGATCCTGAAGGGGACAATCATGAAGAAACTAATGACACTGGCTGCAGCTGTGCTGACAAGCCTTATGTTGAGTGGCTGTATTGAAAGTTTTGTTTTGAACGGTGAAGAGCTGGTACCACAGAACGAACAAGAAGAGTAACGACAAGCCGTTTAGTACTTGAAGCACGGGGCATTCGACAATAACAAACACCCCGTACTACTTAGAAAGCAAATCTAAAAAACATCAAACACTCCCACCGATACCCCTCTCCTTTCTTCTCTAATTAGCAAAAACACCAATCGAAGAATAACGGTCCACACACCTATCTACGAGTTACCGAGCAAAGAGGCATCCTGGGTCTGCTGCTGAGTTGTTTGTGCTGCCTTTTCGATCGCTTCTGCAGCACAGACCGCCCCAGAGGCAAATGCCCCTTCCACACTCCCTGACAGAATCCCACCGAAGGAAGAACCCGCAAAACATAGACGCGATCCCATATCTTTGCGGGTCAATGGGCCAGCCTCACGCGCTTCAGCGGCTTTAACGAGCGTTCTAGCCGCCATGATATCTGGATCCTTACTCCATTCGCTACGTTTTACGTCAACCGGCTGCGTTGATGCCGTTGGAAATGCTTTGGTTAAATTGGTAGCAATTTCTGTCGCTACTGCGGCAGTCGACAAACCTGCAGCAGCTACTGCGGCATCGCCTACGGCCCACGTTGCCAACATATTGGAATTCGGATGTACTTTATTCATGTTATAAAATACCCGGAATCGCCCATTATGCGGCGTGCTTGGCACCTCGGCGTCATCATCGGAGGCAATCACAATGTGATCTTTACTGTTATCCCAAAAAGTATTGGCAAACCGAGCGACGTATTTTTCCATATGGCCAAGTTTCATTTTTGCCAATTGCTCTGATTGCGCAGCGCTCAATTCTGGCTCAAAACGCACATGACGTTTCAAAACCTCGGCGGGTACCGCCATCACCACATGGTCTGCGGCAAACGTTTGACCATCCACAGTTGTTGCAACTGCACCGGTAGTTGTGTGCTCAACCCTGGCAACTCGCATATTGAATTTCACATCCAAGTCTCTTGCCATGTGCTCAACCAGGGGTTTCATCCCCATCGTTGCATGATGCGTTACCTGATTGTCTGCCAGCGTTTTTTCACTAACCAGCGAGGGTAGCTTGCTCATATCGCCACCGTCGGGTTTTTCAATCAGTGCCGCCATATAAACGTTCATTAATCCGGTATTCTCGACCGGGTTAAATGGCAATAAGGCGTGGATTACGTCCTGCAGGGCTTGATTTTCACTGCCTGTGCTAATAGCTTCATCGACAACCTGCTGGGCCTTATCACGTGCAGCCGTGGCAATTTGATCGGCAACTACCGTCGTGCCCACGGCATTGATGGCGTCCGTTATATCCCGCGCCTTTGTTGTCATTAACGCAGCTGCTGCCAACGTCGAAATCTGCGACCGAACCTCATCTCGAGCTTCATCAACAGAATGCCTAGCTGCTTGATTCGTAGCGGGTAGCTGGTTGTATCCCATATCAACGGGAACACCATCAGCATCGATCGTATGGATACGCCCACCAACTCGATCTTTTGCCTCCAGCACAGTCACTTTCATGCCCGCAGCCTGCATGTCCATCGCCGCTTTCAAACCGGCAATACCACCGCCGACAACTACAGCAGTTTGTTGACGGTCTGTGCGTGATTCTGATTCATCATCATCGCAGCCTGCTAGAAACGTCATTACACATACAACACCAATGCTCTTAATCCATCGACAATTTTGATTAAACACAACGATATCCCCTTGAGATTCATGACTCCTTAAGGTTAGCAGCAGACATGTTATGTGCAGGAGAATCAGATATCCGGCAGCCTCAGCTCAGGTAACTGCTAGATTTAGTGCATCTCGAATACGTGGAGCTTCGACAATGCTACAAGCATTCCTCTTTGCGCTGCTCGCCGCACTCGGCAACGCGGTGTTTGTCTTCGGGCAAAAAAAAGCAGCAACCAGCCACTCTCTCGGTTTTATCGCACTGGCAACGGCAACATCCATGGTGTGCTTACTTGTGCTCGCTGCTAGCCAACACGAATTGACCCAGGGATTGCGCGGCAATGCGCGCTGGGCCATTGTCAGTGGTATTGGATTGGCGGTGACCTATATGGGTTTCTATCTGCTCTATAGTCGATTTGGCGCCAGCTACTACGTGCTCTACGCCATATTATCGATGATCAGCACGGCAATACTGGTGGGTGTCGTTATTTTTCATGAACCCTTCACACGATGGCATTGGCTGTCACTCATTCTTGCCGTTGGCAGTGTCGCAAGCTTCACTCTCGGGCAGCAGCAATAGGTGCCTTACAGCAGGAAAAACGTATAAAAATGTTCGCACATAAAAAAGCCCGCAGTAAAGCGGGCTTCGGTAGCTAGTCTGTTTACGACAGCTCGAACACGTCAGATATTAATCAGGATTCACTGATATGTCGCGCGGCCTGATAACCAAACGTCATTGCGGGGCCAAGCGTCGAACCTGGGCCAGGATAAGTCGGCAGAATCGCAGCAGCACAGTTACCGATTGCATACAGGCCGTCAATCGGCGCATCCGTTGCCTCGGCTAGTACTTGCCCGTGTTCGTTAGTATCCATACCACCATGGGTACCAAAGTCACCCGGATCAATACGAATCGCATAAAACGGCCCTTGATCGATGGNGTGCAAACACGGGTTTGGCGACACCGTTTCATCACCGTAGTAGCGATCGTAGGCCGTATCTCCACGCTGAAACTCTAGGTCTTTACCGGTCTTGGCATATTCATTCAACTTGCCGATCGTATCGTTAAGGCCGGCCTTATCGATACCCAATTTGGTTGCCAGCCCATCAATAGAATCTTCAATGGCCAAGAAACCATTTTCAAAGTACTCAGGCGGTAAACGCTTATCCGGACGAGATTGAACATCCAGTAATGGACCAACCATGTAGGAATCACGGAAGCGTTTGTCGAAGATCATATATGCTGGCGCATTCGGATGTTCTTCTGAATGCGAAGCGAAGAACTCTGTTTGGTAAGCCATGTAGTTTTGAGACTCGTTAGCAATCCGCTGGCCAGCCATATTAACAACACAGCTACCTGGCAAAGATTTCTCCATGATCGCCAACCGTGGTGCAGGCTCATCAGGTGCGGAAATCGTCGTACACCACCATGCACCATGCATCAGGCGTGTTTTAGCCCCAACATTCAACGACGCCACCAGCCCGTCACCGGTATTGGTGCGGATGCCACCGCCAGACCATTCGGTACTGGTCGGTTTGGGTAAATACTTATCACGCAGCTCTTGGTTGTATTCAAAACCACCACAACCCAGCACAACGCCTTTACTGGCCTTGATGCGAACGGTTTTGCCATTTTCTTCAGCAACGATGCCAATAACACGGCCGCTGTCATCTTGAATCAGTTCTTTCAATGCACAATTCAGAGTAACCGGAATTTGTCGGTTTTTCAGCGCCAGAAACATACGCGCCGTACCCGCTGCACCACACGCTAACCGTCGTGCACGTTTAGTCTTGTGCTTCATACGCCAAAAGGTCTCACTGACGTACTTCAACATCAGGCGCACCATAATCCCAACCCAACCTTTGGAGCGAGTTACCAGATCGTGCCCTTCAACTTGCGTGAAACCAATGCGATCAAACAGGTACATCATATGATGGGTTTCTTGCAGGTCTTTCATATCGTCGCCGAGCTCATCAATATTGATTGGCATCGGCTCAAGAGAACGATGGCCCGCCTTGGCACCCGGGTTCTGCATGTAATAATCGGGATAGTGTTCCAACGAGATGTAACCGACTTCTTTGGCACGCTCAGTTACAAACTTAAGCATTTCGGGCGCTTTAGAAATATAGGTATCAATCAGTGCCTGCGGCACAGTGCCCGATTCAATGGTACTGTTGAGATAAGCTTCGGCATCGCTAACGCTGTCCTGTGCGCCACAAACCTTGGCATAGTGGTTGTTTGGGATCCAGATTCCGCCGCCAGATACGCCACTGGTACCGCCAAATTTTACGGCTTTTTCAATGACTTCGACTTTGTCGACGCCCATTTCTTTCAAGCATAATGCGGATGTCATCGCACCGAGGCCGGAACCTACGACTACAACATCTAACTCACGATCCCACTGCATGTCATTTCCTCTGCTGTCAGGCTCTTGCTATGAAAATTTTTGTTCGCGCCAGTATAGGGGCATCGACAGGGCGATACAATTAACCTAAATCAAATTAAATAGTCTTATCAGAGAGTTATCATCTTTTTGATGACCCAGCGCAACACCTCACCAATCCGGGTGAGGCGCAACACGTCACAAACCGTCTATGATCGACAATTTGGAGGATCACGATGCTATCAACAACCGTTACCCGTGAGTTAAACCACGATTGCAATCGAGCATGGGCAGTACTGGCAGATTTTGGCAATGTCGGCTGGGCAGCTGGCGACAATACCGTCGAAGTGATTGGTGAAGGGATCGGCATGATACGCCGAATTATCGTTGACGGACTCGATGCACCGATCGATGAAGTACTCGATTTTATTGAACCTGAGCAGCACAAATTCGGTTACAGCATTCCTCGGGGTTTGCCCTTCCCTCTGGATGATTACCGCGCCGAGGCGCAAGTTAAATTCGTCGCTGACGGTCGAACAACTGTGGTTTGGAAAGGTTGGTTTACCCCACAGGACGGCCTTGCCGAAGCCGATGCTATCGCGATGATGGATGGCATCTACAACCAATTAATCGACTGGCTAGACGCCCACCTTTCAGGTAGTACATCTGGTTGATCAAGATGACTAACATAAAAAACGTTGGCATAAAAAAAAGGGGCTAAAGCCCCTTTTAAATTCGTTGTTTGTCTACAGACGACAATACGTCGGATTAGACATCAACCAACGACTTAGCTGACGTGTTTACCCGCTAGATAACCAAATGCCATCGCAGGCCCAAGTGTCGAACCCGGCCCAGGGTATGTAGGTAATAGCGCTGCCGTACAGTTGCCACAGGCATAAAGCCCATCAATTGGCGCACCATCTTCGGCCAATACCTGCCCATTCGTATTGATAACCATGCCACCACCAGTACCAAAATCACCCGGATTTGAACGAATGGCATAAAACGGCGGCTTTTCAATGGCGCCCAAGCATGGATTCGGTTTGTATTTGTCTTTTCCGTAGTAACGATCATAGGCTGCATCACCGCGCTGGAACTCTTCGTCCTTACCGGTTTTTGCATATTCATTGAAGTTACTGATAGTGCTTTTCAGGCTGTCTGCATCAATACCAGCCTTTTCAGCAAGTTCTTCGATAGTATCACCGATCACCAAAAATTCCGGTGTAAAGAAACGCTTCGGCAAAGCCTTATCTGGGCGTTGCTTAAACTTCATCAATGGACCAACGAGATTTTCTGAACGATAGGTACGATCAAACACCATGAAAGCTGGATCATTCGGTGATGTTTCAGAATGCGTGCGGAATAAATCGTGCTGGAACGCCATGTAATTTTCAGATTCATTAGCAAAACGTTTGCCCTGCCCATTAACAACCAACGAGCCCGGTAACGACTTTTCGATAACGGACAACCGTGGACGTTTCTCGCCAGGCACACTCCATGTCGTTACCCACCAAGCATGATTCATCTTATCGAGTTTGGCACCGATATTTTGTGCCGCAATAATGCCATCACCGGTGTTACTGGCAACACCTGCAGAGAATTTCGAGCTAGAGGGTTTTGGCAGGTGAGCATCACGCAACGCATCATTATGCTCAAATCCACCACACGCGAGAATGACGCCTTTATTAACACGCACAGCCATTGGCTTGCCGTCTTTTTCGATTTTCACACCAATAACACGACCAGCATCATCTTTCACCAAATCGCTCAAGCCAGCGTTACGCCATAGTGGAATATCACGATCTTCAACCGACCAAAGCAAACGTCCAACACCCGCAGCACCACAGGTAATACGACGAGCACGTTTGGTTTTCACTTTCTTCCAACCAAAATCCAAGAAGTGGGTCAGCATCAGCTTGACGAACATGAAAGGCGCTAATGGCGCTTCTGTCATTAAGTCATGGGCTTCACGCTGCGTAAAACTGATCGGCCCTGCATACATCATCTGATGGCTTTCATTCAGGTGACGCCAAGCTTTGATCTTGTTGCGCGCCATTGGCTTTGGCTCTAAAGAACGATGGCCTTCACGAGCTCCGTCATTTTTAGCGTAATAATCTGGGTACATTGCCAAAGAGATATATTCGCAACGCGAACTATCAGCCAAAAACTTCAACATATCCGGGCCAGCCTGCAGATACGCATCGATCAATTCATCTGACACCAGATCTTCGGCAATCGTTGAGCGTAAGTACTTTTTCGCTTCCTCGGCATTGTCTTTCGCACCGGCTGCTTTGGCATAGTGGCTATTCGGAATCCAAATGCCACCGCCTGATATTGCAGACGTGCCACCGATGGTATCGGCTTTTTCAATAATTAATACATTGCCGCCTTGATGATCATGGGCAGTGATCGCCGCTGTCAGCGCACCATTGCCTGAACCAACCACCAGGGTATCAACTTCATGATCCCAATTTTCCATAAAGACCTCTTCGGTTTTTTGGTTTATTTATTCTGTTTTGGACCACGTCCATATGGAGTATCTTGCAAGCTACATCACAAGGGTGCCGTGTCTCACAAATTAATGTGCCGACAGCCTACCAATCGACAAGCCGCGAGTAAAAGTGAATTACGAATTGGTCATCCGCGAACACTCGACGAAACCCGACCAATCACTTTCAAGCACAGCGCGATGGATAATCCTTCCATGTCTGTCTGCAGGCAAAAAATGCAGCCATAAAAAAAGCCTCATAGAGGCTCTTTACCGAATCGAATAACTTATTCGAACCAGCTTTTAAAGGTATCGGAAAAACCCGAAAACGAATCACTGATGCTGGACATGAAACCTGCACTCTTTTCTTTGGAGTCAGCAGCGACTTTTTCGCCCATTTCCTGCGTTTTTTCCATTGAATCACTGACAATTTCACGCGCTTTCGTATCAGCCTGCTCGCCAAATGCTTTAGTCTTCGCAACAGACGTATCGACCAAGTCACGTGCTTTTACATCTGCGTCTTTGAAGACTTTATCGGCTTCGTTCGCCAATGATTCAGAATGCTCAGCCGCTTTATCCGTCAGTGATTGCGCTGAAACTGACGTTTTATCGATCGTGTCGTTGGTTTTCTCTTTCATATCGCCGACAAAATCATCAAAGCCTGCATGAACTGCAGGGGCTGATAACAATATCGAGACGACAACGGCCGCGCTTATATTCGTCATTTTCATCACACCACTCCTGTTATATGAATTATTCAAATGGATTGCGCTTGATGATCGTTTCAACACGGTCAGGACCCGTTGAAATAATATCCACCGGGGCTCCTACCTTACCTTCAATAAAGGCGATGTAGTCAAGGGCGGTTTGTGGCAGATCGTCAATCGATTGCGCGCCAACGGTGCTTTCAGTCCAACCAGGCAGCTCTTCATAAATTGGCTTAACCTGATCAAACAAAGCAACATCAGCATGTTCAATACGCGAACCGTCTGGCAATTCGTAAGCCGTACAAACTTTGATAGTTTCCAAACCGTCCAGCACATCCAACTTGGTTAAGCAGATGCCTGACACACTGTTAATACGCACAGCATGTTTTACTGCAATCGCGTCAAACCAACCGCAACGACGCTCACGCCCGGTAGTTGCACCAAACTCATGGCCTTTGGTGCCTAAGTGCTCGCCAGTTTCACAGAACAGCTCTGTCGGGAATGGACCCGAGCCTACACGTGTGGTGTAAGCCTTAGTGATACCCAATACATAATCCAAATACAGTGGGCCGACACCCGTACCGGTTGCCGCACCACCTGCCGTGGTGTTTGAAGACGTTACGAACGGGTATGTACCCAGATCGATATCCAACAACGTACCTTGAGCGCCTTCAAACAGAACGTTTTCATCATTCTCGCGCGCGTTGTGAAGAATTTCTGTCACATCTGCGATCATCGGGCGAATTTTTTTAGCCATCTCGGTAACTTCAGAAAGCACTTGATCAAATTCAACTGCATCCGCCTGATAGTAATTCACCAGCATGAAGTTGTGGTATTCCAGCAAGTCAGCCAATTTCTCAGCAAATACGTCCATATCCAAAAGATCGCCAACACGAAGACCCCGACGCGATACTTTATCTTCGTATGCTGGGCCAATGCCGCGTCCGGTGGTACCAATCTTATTGTTACCACGTGCTTTTTCACGCGCCTGATCCAAAGCCACATGCACTGACAAAATCAATGGGCAAGACGGGCTAATACGCAAACGTTTAGCGACAGGCACTCCACGATCTTCTAAACCCGCGACTTCCTTCAACAATGCATCGGGTGCCAAAACAACACCGTTACCAATCATACAGGTAACACCTTCGCGTAGGATGCCGGAAGGAATCAGGTGCAATACGGTTTTTTCGCCATCAATAACCAGCGTATGACCGGCGTTGTGACCACCCTGGTAGCGACTTACCAGGCTCGCTTGTTCGGTTAGCAGGTCGACAATCTTGCCTTTACCTTCATCGCCCCACTGGGTGCCTAGAACAACAACATTTTTACCCATCAATCTTTCTCTCTTGAGGTAGTGACACAGGTTGGGATTCACAGGGCCTTGATATGCCAGCTACCGTTTTCTTTCACCAAGGCTTGGTTGCAGTTCGCAGGTTTACTCGCATCAGATGATGCATGTACAACCCGCTCACCACGCTCACGAAGAGCTGCAACAGTGGTGAGTAATTCTTCATCGGCCTGATCCAGCGATGGCGCCAAAATAAGGCCCGCAGGATCGCCAGTGGCGATTTGAGGCAACAGCGCGTTCACATTCGCAGAGAAGCCCGTTGCTGGACGTTCACGACCAAACAACCGACCAATGCCATCATATCGGCCGCCATTTGCCACAGAGTGACCAACACCATCGATATAGGCCGCATAAACCAAGCCCGTATGGTATTGATATCCGCGCAATTCTGCCAGATCGATATAAATTGGAGTATGTGGGTGATTGGCTTGAAGGTAATCAACAATGAACTGCAGCGTATCAAACGCTTCAGTAACTGCAGCTGGCGCATCTACCAATACCGTTCGTGCCTCGGCAATAACTCCGGCATCACCGTTAAGTTTGATCAGTGCTTTGATCATATTTGCAGCGGCGGCATTATCGGCAGCGGCGCATATCACATCAACTTCTGTCTGGGCTTTGCGATCAAAGGCATCAAATAACTGTGCCTGCGCAGCCTCATCCAAACCGGAATCTCGCACCAGCTCGCGATAAATGCCCACATGGCCAAGATCCAGATGCACTTTGTCCACACCCGCAGCATCAATCGTTGCCAGCATCAGGCTAATAATTTCACAATCACTATGCACGTCAGCATCACCAAATAATTCGGCGCCCACTTCAATCGGCGTACGTGAAGCAAGTTGTGACTTGGGCTTGGTATGTAAAACAGTGCCGGTATAGCACAGACGCGTCGGCCCGTCTTGCTTCCAGCTATGTGCGTCAATGCGCGCCGTTTGCGGGGTAATATCTGCACGGATCGCCAGCGTACGACCAGACATCTGGTCGACCAGCTTAAAACTTTGCAAATCCATATCGCTACCCATGCCGATTAACAGCGATTCGCTGTATTCGATCATTGGCGGGATTACCAGTTCATAACCCCAACTGCGATACAGGTCTAATACCCGTCGTCTAAATTGTTCGATTTGCCACGCCTGGCGCGGAAGAATTTCTTCCACACCTTCAGGCAATAACCAGCGATTTACCTTCGCCATTGCGTCGTCTCTTTCTCGTTTTACTTAGCTGAGAAAATACAAAAGACCGGCTCCAGTCAGCATACTGCCCAAGCCCATCATTCTGAGTGTGCGATCGTCCATTTTGATCAGATTTGCTACCGCACGGCGCCAAGCCGCGGGGGCTATTGCCGGCAATATTCCTTCCATCACTATCATCAATGCAAAGGCCACCAATAGTGTGTGCCACATGATACATGCCTTGCCAGCAAAGGGTTATCCTGCAATTTACTATCTCAATACACTTTGTTACGGCGCAAACACACCGATACAAAACCGATAAAAAACAGCAAGGGTTCCCTGAAAACACAAAAAAGCCGGGAGATTAACCCCGGCTTTGACAATATTACCAATTTTTTGTTTGTGTTTCGAGCAGCTTTTACTTGCCGTCCTTTTCATTCATGAAACGGAAGAAATCACTGTCCGGCTTCAGAAGCAGTACATCAGACTTGCTCGCGAAAGCTTGTTCATAGGCCTTCAAACTGCGCCAGAACGCATAAAAATCGGCATCTTTGCTGTATGCCTCCGCATAGATTTGCGCCGCTTTCGCGTCACCGCGCCCGCGGATTGCCTCAGCATCCCGATAAGCTTCAGAGCCGATCACGACTTTTTCGCGATCAGCTGCCGCACGAATACCTTCAGCCAGCTCTTGGCCACGAGAACGATACTCACGCGCTTCACGCTCACGTTCCGTATTCATTCGATCGAATACAGATTGTCGAACGTCTGTCGGCAAATCCACTTGTTTGACACGGATATCTACAACTTCGATACCAAACTGCTTACGCGCAACTTTATCAATCGATTCCGTCAATGATTGCATCAGCTCATCACGCTTACCTGAAACCACTTCGTGCATATCCAAGGCACCGAATTTATCACGCAAACCTGCATTAATTCGTTGCGCAAGCAACGCATGGGCACGTAATTCTTCACCACTGGTTGCCGTGTAGTACTTTTCTACATTGGCAACACGCCATTTGGCATATGAGTCGACGATGAGTGACTTTTTCTCAATCGTCAAAAAACGCTCCGGGCGTGCATTCAATGTCAGCAATCGACCGTCAAATTTACGCACATGGTTTACGAACGGGATTTTAAAGTGAAGGCCTGGAGGGACATCTGCCTCAACCACTTCACCAAACCGCAGCTTCACCGCACGCTCTTGTTCACTAACCACATAGACCGAGCTGGCGAAACCAATAATAACAACCAGTAACAGAGCGAGTAACGCGAATACTTTACCTTGCATTATCTGCCCTCCCTGCGTGTGGATGTGCGACCGCTAGAACGCGACGCTGAACCCGCCCCATTACGCGATTTAATTTCTTTAAACGTCGACTGAATATTTTCATCGATATTGATGTTGCGCCCACCATCAGTGAGTTTGTCCAATGGTAGGTACATGAGACTACCCGCATCAGTATCCACCATCACTTTCGAGCTATTGGTCATGACACGTTGCATGGTGTCTAAATACAAACGCTCACGTGTCACACCCGGCGCTTTTTCGTACTCACCCAGCAGTGCGGTAAAACGTTGCGCCTCACCTGTTGACTCGGCAACTACCTGCACTTCGTAACCGGCTGCTTCTTCCAACGCCCGAATCGCTAGACCGCGCGCCTCTGGAATAATCCCGTTACGGTATGTTTCGGCTTGGTTTTTCAAACGCGATTCATCTTCTTTGGCTCGAATAACATCGTCAAATGCAGCCTGAACTTGCTCTGGTGGCTGAGCATCATCAATGTTCACTTTGCCGACCAAAATACCGGTACCGTAGTCATCTAGGTAGGTTTGCAAGCGCTCTTGAACTTCCTGCGCAATCGCATCACGACCTTCTGTTAATACCTGATGCAACTCTGAACCACCTACCGCATGGCGCAGCGCACTTTCCGCAGCATGATCCAATGAAACTTCTGGCGAACGTACATTCAACCAAAAATCACGGGGGTCTTTCACCGTCCACTGCACCGACATATCGATTTCAACAATATTGTCGTCTTCGGTCAACATCATGCCGTCATGGGAGGAGGCGCGAACACGCGTCATATTAACCTTCTGAACGGTATCAACCAGTGGCGGATTCCAGTGCAGACCTGGCGTCATGATGTCATGGTATTTACCAAAACGCAGTACAACAGCATTTTCCTGTTGGTCGACCTGGTAAACACCGAACGCCGCCCAAATTAGAATTAATACTACAAAAATGACGCCAACAAGACCAAGACCGATTTCCGGAACATCGCCGCCGCTTTTGCCGCCGCTGCCCTTACCATCTGAGCCCTTTCCGCCACCAAACTTATCTTTGAATTTGCGGAACGCCTCATCCAAGTCCGGTGGGCCCTGATCGCCACCACCCCAGGGGTCGTTATTCTTATTGCCACCCGGCTCATTCCAGGCCATTGGCTTCTCCTCTATCCAAGTCTAAGCACGCCTAAACATGAATACACTGATACACAGCGTGCAGTAACCGCCGCATATGTTTGTTATTGTCGATCTACCCCGTAACAGCGGCCTTGCAAGTATCTCGAAGTGACTCGTTGAAGCCCCAAGGCAACGACACAGAATATCCCTGTAATTTGCCCGAAAAAACTCGCTGCCTAGCAACCGAAGTCACACAGATAGTAAATAAATACGCTTGATTCTAACAGATAACCCGATAAGAGCATGTATTTCACACGATTCTTTTCACATTGTCACGATAGCGAACAGACCACCGGCAGCCCGTCTATCACTGGCGGTTTCAGACCACCAATGCCTGCCAATCAAATACCATTTGTTTTTCTAGTCGTCTAATGTCAGCCGCAGAAATACATACGTCCAGCAGCTGGTTACCTTGTTCATCCCAAGATTCCGTTTCAATCGCATGTAACGCAAATAACTGCGCACGTAACTGTCCGAAATTTGGTGGTAGAGATACCTGTCCACGCCAAACACCCGTTGCCAACCGACTTGCAAGTGCATCCAACAACTGGCCGATTCCAGAGCCTTGACGTGCAGATACCCACACTCGTTGAGCTACCCCGTCGGCATCCGTATCTATTTTAGGCTCCACATTGCCTAACAGATCAATCTTGTTGTAAACCATTAACTGCGGCTTTTCATCCGCGCCAATTTCGCGCAACACTTCATTAACCTGATCAATGTTGTCTAATCGCTCCTCTGCGGCACTATCCACAACATGCACCAGTAAGTCAGCTTCAACTGTTTCTTCCAATGTTGCTTTAAATGCATCCACCAGGCGGTGAGGAAGATGGCGAATAAACCCTACTGTATCGGCTAATACGACAGGGCCAATACCGGGCAACTCGATGCGTCGCAATGTCGGATCGAGTGTTGCGAATAACTGATCTGCCGCGTAAACGTCAGCGTCAGTGATATGATTAAACAGTGTCGATTTTCCGGCGTTGGTATAACCGACGATCGCTACCGTGGGCACTTCAGCGCGGTTGCGACTGCGCCGCCCCTGATCACGCTGCTTTTTGACCTTGTCGAGACGCCGCTGAATGCTCTTAATACGATCACGGATCAATCGACGGTCAGTCTCCAGCTGGGTTTCACCCGGCCCACGTAAACCTATTCCGCCTTTCTGGCGTTCAAGGTGTGTCCAACCACGAACAAGGCGCGTTGACACATATTGCAATTGGGCCAGCTCAACCTGCAACTGACCTTCATGGGTACGCGCACGCTGTGCAAAAATATCGAGAATCAATCCAGTTCGATCAATAACACGGCACTCAAGCTGCGCTTCAAGATTCCGTTGCTGGCTTGGGCTAAGGGTGTGATTAAACAGCACCACGTTAGCTTCTTCCGCCTGAACAACGGCTTGCAGCTCTTCCAGCTTACCGCTACCGATAAAAGATTTAGGGTTAGGGGCATTACGTGAGCCACGCAACAAATGACGAATTGTCACTCCGGCCGATGTCGCAAGGTCGATGAATTCGTCTACGTCTTCGCGGTCTTGTTGGGAAAAAAAGTCCACATGCACAAGTACCGCCTGTTCTCCGCCTTCGGCGCGTTCAAAAAACAATCAATTCTCCGAAAATAAAAACGATCAGGTTTGTTGACTGAAATTTCAGCAACATCAAGTTATCAGCGCCCTAGAAATATGACACAACAACGGCTGTATTGTACCCGAAAACAATGTGATTTGATTATCTAGGGAAACGCCCGATTTCGTGAAGGTAACAAAGACCAACCTAAGGAAGCCCTGTCAGTTCAACAACAGCTAATAATCAAAGGATTGAAACGAAAAAATTCCGAGCCTCGCCCCACACTTACGCGTGCGTTTACGGAGACTATCTTAAGAAGAGCACTACACATATAACGCATAGCAAGCTTTCAACAATGAGACATTGTTTGAAGCAAAATAGCGGACGGTCAGACGAACTAAAACATCTGAGCGCTGCCTCTTTACAAAACTCGGTATTGCAAAGAAATCAGCCCTCGAGATGCCTGCAAGTTACAGAGAACTTACTCGTCAGCACCTTGCTCAGGCGCTGGCATGCGAATCGGACGCGACGGAACAACCGTGCTAATTGCATGTTTATAAACCATTTGACTGACTGTGTTCTTCAACAGAACAACAAACTGGTCAAAAGATTCTATTTGCCCCTGCAGCTTGATGCCATTTACCAAATAAATAGACACCGGTACCCGTTCTTTACGCAATATATTCAGGTAAGGGTCTTGTAGGGATTGCCCTTTTGACATTTGTTTTCTCCTTTATCGCCTAATATCCTCAGGCTATTCAGACTAACTAGGGCTTTAATAAGCGATAAGCATATAAAAAACCAATTTTATAGCGATTACTTTTAATTATCACTATATAAATGAGCCTATTTGAGCTGATTGCTTATCAGTTGTGAAGCATTTTGCTGCAATCTATCCAAAAGTTCAGGTTTGGATAAGGCCTCGTCGCGAAAACTAGTATAGATCCAATTGAGATCCTGCCAACCTCGAAGCCAAGTAAATTGACGCTTCGCTAATTGACGAGTGGCTATAACACCCTTTTCACGCATTTGATCGTACGAAATTTCCTTTTCCAGATACGACCACATTTGCCTATAGCCTACACAACGAATTGAGGGCATACCAGCATTTAGATCGCCACGATCAAACAAGGCTCGTACTTCTTGTTCGAAACCGTTAGACAGCATTTTTTCAAATCGTTCAGCAATTCTTCGATGTAAAATTGCACGGTCGTCGGGTGCCAATGCAATCTGGATCGGCGCAAACGGAAATTCTGCCCGCTGTTGCTGTTCGATAATACGATGCTGAGTCATTGAGCGACCCGATAATAAGTACACTTCCAATGCCCGTTGCAACCGCTGCGGGTCGTTAGGGTGAATGCGCGCAGCCGACTCCGAGTCTACTTCAGCAAGCTGGCGATGTACTTCCTGCCAACCATGCTCAGCGGCAATTTGTTCTATTTTGTGACGTACTGCTGAATCCGCCTGAGGTAGCTGACTCATACCTTCTAACAGAACCCGAAAGTACATCATTGAACCGCCTGCCAATATCGGCAGCCGCCCACGCGAATGAATATCGGCAATCAATTGCAAGGCATCTTCACGAAACTGGGCCGCAGAATACGCGTCTGACGGATCAACTATATCCACAAGATGATGCGGATAGGCCTGCAATTCAAGTCGACTCGGTTTGGCGGTACCGATATTCATATCGCGATAAATTAGCGCGGAATCAACGCTGACGATTTCACCATTGAATTCGTCCGACAATCGCATCGCCAAATCGGTTTTGCCAGATGCCGTCGGCCCCATAATAAAAACAACGGGCGATTTGTTAGCACAATCATTTATAGACATCACCGACCTCGCAAAAACAGCTTATCAAGCTCAGCCATACTCAGCCGCGTCCAAGTAGGTCGACCATGATTACACTGACCACTGCGTTCAGTAACTTCCATATCCCTGAGCAACGCATTCATTTCATTCAACGTAAGTTGCCGATTGGCACGCACACTGCCGTGGCAGGCCATCGTTGCTAGCACTTCATCCATGGCATCTTTGATACGTTGCGATTGACCGTGGACGATTAAATCAGCCAATACATCACGCACAAGTTGTTCCGTATTAGCATTATTTAATATCACAGGAACCTGGCGCACCATAAGGCTTTCGGCAGATGCTCTTTGTAACACAAAGCCAAGTTCCAAAAACGTTGCGGCATGTTGCTCCGCAAAGTCTGCTTCTTTTTCACTAACGGCAATCGATTTTGGCACCAGCATGGGTTGGCTCTTGATACCCTGCTGATCACGAGACTGTTTCATGCGCTCATACACGATACGCTCATGAGCGGCGTGCATATCGACAACAATCAAGCCATCTTCTGCTTGTGACAAAATATAAACCCCGTGCAGCTGGGCCACCGCATAGCCCAATGGTGGCACTTCCGTATCGCCGGCAGGCATCGAGGCCGTCGACGCTGGGTTGACCGCGAACCCGGCACGCTGCTCGCCGACGCTGGCAAACTGCTGATAGGTTTGATGACTCTGGTTGAGCGCCGCAGCGGTGGGCGGATCTGCTCGGTCATTATCATTCGAGGCAAATCGCGCCGATGGCTGTTGTAAACCGATCGATTGCTGGTGCACCGGCATACTCGCGGCAGCGTCAGTGGTAGCTGCGTGAGGCTGAGATGCTGCCAAGTGGCTTGTGTCAGCCGCGCCTTGCTCGTCACCTGGGCGCACATCCGCCAAGCAGCGATGGATTGAGCGAAAAAGAAAATCATGGACGGTTCGGCCATCACGAAAACGCACTTCGTGTTTAGTCGGATGTACATTTACGTCCACCGTTGCAGCCTCTAGGTCGAGATACAATACAAACGCAGCAAAGCGCCCGTGATACATAACATCTTGATAAGCCTGCTTGACTGCATGCCCGACCAAACGGTCACGAATAACACGCCCGTTAACAAAAAAGTGCTGCAAATCAGCCTGGCTGCGCGAAAAGCTTGGCAAGCCGATCCAGCCCCACAGGCGCAGATCACCCACTTCGGCCTCAACAAATACGGCACTATCCATAAACGCGGGGCCACATAATGCCGCCAGACGTTGCTCTTTGTCTTTTTGATTACGGCACGGGCGCAGCTGATGAAGAACACGCCCGTTGTGACGCAGTGAAAACCCAACGTCATAACGACTCAGCGCTTGGCGTTTGACTACTTCATGAAGATGATTAAATTCGGTTTTTTCGGTACGCAAAAACTTTCGACGGGCCGGGGTGTTGAAAAACAAGTCGCGCACTTCAACACTGGTGCCCTGTGGATGGGCAGCCGGGGTGATATTCGATTGCATATCACGCCCTTCTGTCACTGCTTGCCAAGCTTGCTCGGTATCAGCTTGTCGACTCGTCAGAGTAAGTCGCGAGACAGATGCGATACTGGCCAACGCCTCACCACGAAAACCAAGCGTTGCCACCGCTTCTAGGTCGTCCAATGTTCGTATTTTGCTCGTTGCATGGCGCGCTAACGCCAACGACAGATCGTCTTTATCAATACCCTTGCCGTTATCGCGCAGACGAATCAGTTTGGTGCCACCGGCTTCAATATCAATATCGATCTGGGTGGCGCCGGCATCCAGCGAATTCTCGAGCATTTCCTTAACGACCGAGGCCGGGCGCTCAACAACTTCACCCGCAGCGATTTGGTTAGCAAGCCGCGGGCTTAATACCTGAATTTCTGACATCAGTTTCTGACCGGAATTTTCAATTGTTGACCGATGCGCAATTGATCATTGCGCAGGCGATTATGAGAGCGAATCTGAGACATGGATACGGCATAACGACTGGCGATTTGCGACAGCGTATCACCCTGTTCAACAACGTATATGACTTTTTGGTTCTTCCGATGTTTGGAAGCAATATAGGTGCCTTCGGGGGCGCGCACTTTAAAGTAGTCATGAATACCGTTGTAGATCGCCCGAGCCATCTTGCGTTGGTATGATTTGGTGTTCAGGGCTTTGGCTTCCTTCGGATTGGAAATAAACCCGGTTTCAACCAAAATCGATGGAATATCTGGGGTCTTCAAAACAGAAAAAGCCGCCTGTTCAACCCGTTTGCTATGCAACTTCGTCAACTTACCGATGTGCCTCAGTACATAGCTGCCAACATCTAGACTTTCTTGCATCTTGTGATCCATCGACAAGTCCACCAGTACGGAGGATAACAAGGCATCTTTATCACTGAGGCTGACACCACCAACCATATCGGATTGATTTTNCTTATCCGCTAAAAAACGCGCCGACGCCGAGGAAGCGCCGCGCGATGACAACGCATATACCGAAGCACCATGAGCCTTAGGGTTGGTAAACGCATCCGCATGAATAGATACAAACATGTCAGCTCTGGCTTTACGCGCTTTCTCTCGCCGATCAACAAGCGCCACATAAAAATCGGACGAACGGATCAGCACCGGTGAATACCCTTTATTGACCTTGAACAGGTAGGCCAACTCTTTAGCGATATTCAGAACGACCTTTTTTTCACGAATTTTCTTGGGTCCGAGAGCGCCAGGGTCTTCTCCCCCATGCCCGGCATCAATGGCAATGATCAGATCACGTTTTTGATGCCGCGTTTGCGTGTGAGATTTTGTCGGCGTTGGCATTGCTGCCGCAGCTTGACCTGTTGGGTTATTCAAATAACTCAGATCGATGACGAGCCGATCACCCTTTTCACCGTTTTTTTTCAGCAAAAAGCTGCGGGCTTTTACCGCACGTGAAAGGTCAAACACTACACGGAGATCTGTTTTATTGCGTGTGGCAGAGCGTATTAATCTTACTGGACTGCCCTTAATTGCGACGGCTTCTGTATCCGTTGCCAACGCCGCATCGGGCATATCGATAACGATACGGTTAGGGCTCGCTAAGGTAATCAATTTATGCTCAACCGGGCGATCAAGATCGAATACAAACCGTGTGTGGGTCGGGGCTTGCCACAAGCGAATATCCGTAACCTTGGTTTGGGCCAAGGCGGGTAATGCTAATAACGCTATGAAACACAGCAGCACCAGCCGAACGCCGGGATATCGAAAGGTTATGTCAGATGTGTTGATGGTTTGCATGGCAACCCGGATCAGATTCCTTGTAGCACCGGTAAATTGGCTTGAATGCTATGTGATTTTTATCAGTACACATATCCGTGCACAGCCACAGCATTCTAATTATTTATGGCTATTTTTTGTTGTTTATCATAACCGCTGTAGATCAGCGAACTTGTCCCAGTGAGCGTCTACACAGTAATTGACTGCCGTCATACTGAATCAACTTCGCAGCCTAAGCGCTTGTAATTAGATATGTTTAAGTCTCTAGTGCGCCTCAAATAATGTCAAGTCGAGCCAGTGTGGCTGACATTGATGGGTTATGCGCTGTTAATGTGAGATCTCGACTGCCACCGGTGTGATAGGCCAACGTCAGGGTTAAATCCGCCACGGGCAGTATTCCGTAGCCTTTGTCCGGCCACTCAACTAGGCAAATCGCATTGCCACTGAAATAATCCCGAATACCCATAAACTCGAGTTCTTCCGGGTCACCCAAACGATACAAATCAAAATGATACACCGGCGGCGACAAATCATAGGGTTCAACCAGCGTGTACGTCGGGCTTTTTACTGCACCTTGATGCCCCATTGCGCGAATAAACGCACGCGAAAAGGTGGTTTTACCCGCGCCTAGATCGCCCTGAAGGTATATCACAACCGGATTTTTCGATGACTCACTGGCGTGCGAGTCTATCTGCTCAACAATACACTCGGCCAGTTGCCCGGCGATACGGACCATCGAGGCTTCATCAATGGCTTGTCGTTCGATGTTACTCATCATCTGTCGGTAATACCCGTTTCGTACATTGCCATCGGCTACTTTGATTCCGCCATCTGCGTTGTCGGCCATACAGACTCGTTCTTCCAACTATGGCAATAGCTGCATTAACGGGTTGATTAAATCGGATGCCAATAAGGCACATTGTCCCGTTTCCAGCGCGGCATTATCGCCCGCAACCGCATGCAATGAAACACCCAACGTCGCCGCATCGATTGTGCTTAAGCCTTGGGCCATGAGCGCGGTAATAATCCCGGTCAACACATCGCCCATCCCCCCAGATGCCATTCCTGGGTTTCCATGTGGGCAAATCCACAAGGTTTTGTCGTCACAAACCAGCGTTCCAGCCCCTTTAAGAACAACCACTGCTTGATACTGCTGCTGGAGCTGCCGCGCAGCGGCGAAACGATCACCTTCAACCACAACAACACTAGTGCCAAGTAAACGCGCTGCTTCTTTCGGGTGTGGGCACATCACCCAATTCGGTTCCGATGGCAACGCGACTTTACCGGCCGCAATATTATTTAGCGCATCCGCATCAACCACCATCGGCAGCGCATGTGTGCTGGCCTGCCGTTGAACAGACAAGGCCCACTCATCATCGGCTAAACCCGGCCCAATGCCGATAACTGATGCGCGCTCTAACAGCGCTGTCATCTCAGCTTCAGATTCTGCTGCCCGACTCATGATCTCAGGCGTGCGAGTAACAATGGCCAATGCGTTTTCGGCGCGGGTCGCCACGGAGGTCAAGCCAGCCCCTGAACGCGCGCAGGCTTCTGAAGCCAGCATAATGGCGCCACACATACCATGATTACCACCGACCAGCAGTGCATGCCCATAAACACCTTTATGGGCATTAATTTGTCGGGGCGGCAAAACAGTCAGACGTTCATCCAACCCCATCAGTATGGCTGCGGGGGTCATGCCCGCTAAGATCGAGGCATAACTCTGGCACTCGGCTCCATCTCCCGTCAGCGATACCAAATCATCAAACCAGCGCACACCACTGCAGGTTAATCCATCACCGGTAAACAACCCCTGTTTATTGACGATAAAACTGATTGTCGCATCAGCCTCAACAGCTACACCACAGCGGGTACCCGAATCGGCATTAATACCACTGGGCACATCAATCGCCAACACCAAGGCTTTTGCCGCGTTTATTGCATGAATCGCAGAGGCGTAAGGCTCACGAACATCACTATCAAGCCCGGTACCCAGCAACGCATCGACGATCAAGTCCGCCGTTATGGTGCCTAACTCAGCAAGTGGCCGCATCGGTATACCCGATTCAGATGCCTGTTGCCAGGCGTCGAGTGCTTCACCTTGATAACGCAGTGGGTCTGCAGCCAACCAGCAGGTCACCGCGTAACCTTGCCGGTGAGCCAGTGTGGCGAGAACAATACCATCGCCACCGTTGTTGCCCATGCCACAAAAGACATCAATGTGCGGATTTTTAATGTCCGCTAACAGGGCTTCAGCCTTATGCCATGCCGCAGCGGCTGCTCTGCACATCAGGGTAAAGCCGGCAATACCGCTATCAATCAGACTTTTATCGGCTGCCCGGCTTTGCGCTGCAGAATACAGTGCAGTGGTTGGCCCAGCGCCTGTGTATAATGGAGAGGATTGCATAGTCATTACCTGTCTATGTGCTTAAAAACGATCTCTCATTGGAGAGTTGCGGCCCGTACCCGCCACGAAATCTCACTAACGCTCGCCCGGCCGATACCTGACCTTAACAATGTCCGAAAACCCAACCGACCCCATCGCCATCGTATCTTTGCCTGATGATCACCGGCAGCGACTAATGTCAGTGCTCCAGCAATGGAGTAAAGATGCTGGGTTTCAACAGATGGGCATCAGTGATTTAGCGCTTGGCCAGCACCCTAAACGTTACCAGCAATGGTTGGATCAGCATTATCAGGGTGACATGCAGTATATGCAACGCAACACCGCAATGCGATTTAACCCGGCCCTGCTGCAACCCGGGACGTTTCGAGTATTGAGCTTTCGAATGGATTACCGGCCGGATGCCGAGTCACGAGAGCGCATGGAAAACCTGCTCCAACAAGACCAAAAGGCGTATATTTCCCGTTACGCCCTTGGCCGTGATTACCACAAATTGATTCGCAAGCGCCTTGCAGCCATTGCCAACCAGCTAGAAACCTATGCCGAAGAACACCTCGAACAACGGGCATTTGTTGATTCCGCACCCGTACTGGAAAGAGCTTTAGCCGAGAAAGCAGGCCTCGGCTGGATTGGCAAAAATACCATGTTGATTAACCCGAAAGCCGGGTCGTATTTTTTTCTGGGTGAGATTNTCACGAACATCGACTTACCCGTCAACGACACCACAACCGGTTACCACTGCGGTAGCTGCAGCCGCTGTCTAACATCGTGCCCAACCGATGCCTTTGATGGTGCGCATATACTCGACGCGCGCCGCTGCATCTCATACCTGACGATTGAGTTGCACGACGCCATTCCTGAAGCTCTGCGCAAACCGATGGGTAACCGGGTCTATGGCTGTGACGACTGTCAGATATGCTGTCCGTGGAATAAATTCAGCGATGCAACCGAAGAAGATGACTTCAGCCCACGCCAGAAGCTCGACGACAGTGAATTATTGACGCTGTTTAATTGGTCTGAGGAGGCTTTTTTAACCAACACTGCTGGTTCACCGATACGACGTATCGGCTACTCACGCTGGTTGCGCAATCTGGCTGTTGGCTTAGGCAATGCCGCATCCAGCAGCGCGATTATTGCAGCGCTTGAAGATCGACTCAACGACCGGGATAACGAAGCCGTTAACCCGATGGTGAGGGAACATATTGAATGGGCGTTACAACAGCAACGCCAAACGTAAGAGGTACCTCGCTTAAATTTCGCGATCTCGGTAGCCCATGAGATAAAGAATCCCATCCAAACCCAACGTTGAAATCGACTGCTTGGCCGATTGTTTAACAATGGGCTTGGCTCGAAACGCAATACCCAATCCGGCTTTGCTCAGCATCGGTAAATCATTAGCGCCATCGCCAACAGCGACCACCTGTTCCAAATCAATGCCTTCTTGTGCAGCCAAGTGCACCAATAACTCAGCCTTGCGCTGACCATCAACCACCGTACCGCTGACCTTACCAGTCACTTTACCTTCATGAATCTCCAGCTCATTGGCGTAGACGTAATCGAAACCCAGCTTGTTTTGCAGGTAACGGCCAAAGTAGTTGAAACCACCCGACAAGATCGCCGTTTTGAAGCCATAACGCTTCAGCGTACTAATCAGGTTTTCCATGCCTTCTGTCAGCGGCAAGGTTTCTGCAATGCCCTGCAACACCGATTCATCCAGGCCTTCAAGCAATGCCAAGCGCTGAGCGAAACTTTCGGTGAAATCAATTTCGCCACGCATAGCACTTTCGGTGATAGCGACCACTTGATCGCCCACACCAGCAGCTTTTGCGAGTTCATCAATGACTTCCGCTTCAATCAAGGTTGAATCCATGTCAAAGCACACCAGTCTACGGGTGCGACGGAATAGGTTGTCTTCCTGAAAAGCAATATCGCATTCAAACCGGCCACCTAACTCTAAGAAGCGTCGGCGCACCTGTTCGAGGTCTTCGATACGACCACTGACGTTGAATTCAATACAAGCCTTGGCGCTCTGCTGCTCGTCATCCAAGGGAACGCGACCAGACAACCGTTCGATTTTATCGATATTCAACCCCAGCTCCGAGGTGATATCCGTAATACCGACGATTTGCTCAGCACGAATACGTCGAGACAACAGGGTAATGATGTGGCGATGTTTACTGCGCCCCTCCACCCAATGCTCATATTCGTCCGGGCTGATGGGCGTGAATTTCACGCTCATACCCTGCGCATCAAGACCAAACAGAATGTCTTTCAATGCCGCCGACGACTGCTGCGGATCGATGAATTCAACCAGCATACCCAGCGATAGGGTTTCGTGGATGACGGATTGGCCGATATCCAGGATATTGGCCTCATGACGCGCCAATACGGATGTTACAGAGTTTGTGACGCCGACTTTATCTTCACCGGCGACACTGATCAGAATAATTTCTTTCACGTTTACAGCTCAATGTTACATCGGAGACTGCCTAGATCAGTGACCGGCAGCATCCGCAATTTCAGGATTGAATTTCAAGGCTATCTACACGCTGGAACCCACGAGGTAACTTGTTACCCCGGCGCCCGCGCTCGCCTTGATAATGCTCAAGATCAGAGACTTTCAGGTTCAAATGACGTTTACCGGCGCGCACAACCAACACATCGTCTGGACCCATCACGACAGCTGCAACCATAAATTCTTCGCGACTCTGCACCCGCGTGGCAGGGATATTCATGATTTTATTGCCCTTGCCCTTCGCCAGTACAGGCAGTTCAGCGGCGGCAAACACCAGCAGTCGCCCTTCGTTACTCACAGCAGCAATATAACTGGATTCTAAATCGGCTACCGACTGCGGCGGCAAAACTTCTGCGCCTTTAGGGATAGAGACACTGGCTTTACCGGCTTTGTTTTTGCTGATCAAATCTCCAATTTTAGCGAAAAAACCATAACCGGCATCCGTACTGAGCAGATAATATTGGTCATCCGCCCCCATTAAACCGCCAATGAAGGTCGCTCCCGACGGCGGATTAACACGCCCGGTAACCGGCTCGCCCTGCCCCCTTGCCGATGGCAATGTATGCGCCGGAATCGCATAACTGCGACCGGTCGAATCAAACACCACCACGGGCTGATTGCTCTTGCCGCACACCGCAAATTTAAACTGATCACCGGATTTATACGACAAGTTAGCCGCATCCACTTCATGGCCTTTAGCGGCGCGGATCCAGCCTTTATCAGACATCACCACAGTGACCGGGTCAGCACTGAGCAGATCGGTCTCACTCAGTGCTTTAGCCTCACCGCGCGCAACAATCGGCGAACGGCGTTCGTCGCCATACTCTTCAGCCGCAGCAATCAACTCTTTCTTAACTTTGGTTTTCATGCGTGCGTCAGAAGACAGTACTTTTTCAATGCCGGCTTTCTCTTCAAGTAGCTCAGCCTCTTCGCCTCGGAGTTTCATTTCTTCCAAACGCGCCAATTGGCGTAACTTGGTATCCAGAATATGGTCGGCCTGAACTTCACTGAGATTGAAGGTTTCAATCAACGCTTGTTTCGGGTGATCTTCCTCACGCACGATCCGGATCACTTCATCCAGATTCAGAAAGGCAATCAACAAACCTTCCAATACATGCAACCGCGCATTGATCTTATCCAGACGGAAGTTCAGACGTCGCCGCGTGGTTTCTGTACGAAAAACAATCCATTCTTTGAGAATTTCAAGAAGCCCTTTGACGCCAGGACGACCATCAATACCAATCAGGTTGAGGTTAACTCGGTAGCTGCGCTCCAAATCGGTCGAAGCAAACAGGTGACTCATTAAACTTTCGGTATCGACGCGGTTAGAGCGTGGCTCAATAACCAATCGAGTCGGATTTTCATGATCAGATTCATCACGCAAATCAGCCACCATTGGCAGCTTTTTCGCCTGCATTTGCGCAGCAACCTGCTCTAGGATTTTCGCCCCGGATGTTTGGTGTGGCAATGCCGTAATCACGACATCGCTGCCTTCCATCGAATACACAGCCCGCATTTTGATCGACCCACGGCCCGTGCGATAAGCCTGCTCGATATCCTGCCGCGACGAAATAATCTCGGCTTCGGTTGGGTAATCCGGCCCTTGGATATGCTCCATGATTTCACTCAGGCCAGCAGACGGCGTTTCGATCAACCGAATACACGCGCTAACCACCTCACGCAAATTGTGCGGTGGAATATCCGTTGCCATGCCAACGGCAATGCCGGTGGTGCCATTCAGCAATAGGGATGGCACGCGCGCTGGAAGAACCGTCGGTTCTTCCATGGTGCCATCAAAGTTTGGAGCCCAATCAACGGTGCCTTGACCCAGTTCATCCAGCAAAACCTGAGAAAAACGCGCCAAACGTGATTCGGTATAACGCATGGCCGCAAAAGATTTTGGATCATCTGGTGCACCCCAGTTACCCTGGCCATCTACCAATGGGTAACGAAACGAGAAAGACTGCGCCATCAGTACCATGGCTTCATAGGCCGCGCTATCGCCATGTGGGTGATACTTACCGATCACATCACCCACTGTACGTGCTGACTTTTTATGCTTGGCCGTTGAACGAAGCCCGAGCTCACTCATCGCATAAATAATACGTCGCTGAACGGGCTTTAATCCGTCACCTATGTGCGGCAAAGCACGATCCAGAATGACGTACATGGAGTAATCGAGGTAGGCTTTTTCCGTGTACTGCTTAAGAGGCAGCTGCTCGACGCCTTCGGCACTGTAATCAACATCTACCATGGTGTTATTGTTCCGGGTAATCCAATTAACAGGAGCGCAGTTTAGCGATTAGCCGGCTAGCTTTCCAGATAACCGGTAACATTCACATCATTTGCTTATAGCGCTGTCTTTGGCACAATGCGACTCTACACCGTTCATCAGATGAGATCTTTCCATGTCGGCGACGCCCAACACCTATGCCCAAAACCTGTCGATGATCCGCCAAAACCCGGCACTGCTCAGCTCCCTAGCGCTGTTGCACCGCGGCATTGAAAAAGAAAGCCTGCGCGTCACGCCAACAGGTAAACTGGCACAAACTGGCCACCCACTATCGTTGGGCTCGGCATTATGTCATCCAAAAATCACTACGGATTACTCTGAAGCCCTATTGGAATTTATTACCCCCGTGCGTAATTCAGTCGACGGCGCACTGGGTGATTTGGAAGCGACCCATCGTTTTACCTACCAAATGCTCGCCAATCAACAAGAAGTGCTTTGGCCTGCCAGCATGCCATGCCAGCTAGGCGAAGAAAAAGACATCCCAGTGGCCCGCTACGGCAACTCCAACGTGGCGACCATGAAAACCATCTACCGAGTCGGTCTCGGCCATCGTTACGGCCGCCAGATGCAGACCATCAGCGGTATTCATTATAATTTTTCACTGAGTGAGCGCTTTTGGGCAAATTATCAGCGCCTACTCGACAATACCGAAGGGCATGATCAATTCAAGACGGAGCACTACTTCCATCTGATCCGTAACTTTCGCCGCTACGTGCCTCTATTTGTTTACCTATTTGGCGCATCGCCAGCACTGTGCCGCAGTTTTTTGAAGGGTGGACAACCACACAATTTAAGCCAGTTTGATGAACACACATGGTACGGTCCGCACTCTACCTCATTACGCATGGGCGACCTGGGCTATTCGAGTTCAGCACAAGAAAAAATTTATATCTGTTACAACAGTTTGGATGACTATATCCAATCGCTACGTAAAGCCATTACTGAACCTCATGAAGCCTATGAAAACATCGGCCTGAAAAACGCTGACGGTGACTACCAACAACTGAATACGTCGCTATTACAGATCGAAAATGAGTTTTACAGCACGATACGCCCAAAGCGTGTTGCAGCATCGGGTGAGGCGCCAATCAATGCCTTGGCACGCGCTGGCGTAGAATATATTGAAGTTCGCTGCATCGACATTAACCCCTTTTTACCAATGGGCATCGATAGCGGTGAAATCCAGTTCCTGGATTTGTTTTTGCTTTATTGCTTGTTCCAACCAAGCCCTGCTTTTGTTGGCGAAGACTTTGAGCGCTGCCAACGTAACCTCAAAAAAGTCGTCGCTGAAGGACGTGATCCTGCACTTGAAATCGAAGCATTATCAACCGACAGCCAACCAATTACCGGCTTTATTGAATGGGCAAGCCACCTACTCGATGACATGCGGCCCCTGGCTGAGTTACTCGACACCCTGCATGCTGGCACCCCCTTTCAAACCATTTTGTTAATGCAGCGCAAGAAGCTTGATGACCCCTCACTAACGCCATCACAGCAAATTCTAACCAGTATGCAATCCAACGGACAAACCTTCGCCGAGTTTATGGGCCACCAGGCTAAACACTGGCAATCGCACTTTTGTGGTGATTCGTTGTCGGATAACGCGTTGGCTCAACATCAAGCGCTTGCAGCCGATTCAATCGCCAAACAAGAAACGATTGAATCGGCTGATAATATGGCCTTTGATGCTTACCTTCAGGACTTTTATCAGCAGTATCGATAGGTCGCCACTTTCAACAATAATGATAAAGACGGTTTCCCCATGACGCTTTCCGACCACCCTGTATTGAAGCCTTTGCATATCAATCTTGCTATGTTTCTAACCGTTGCCGGCATGCTCGGATTTGGCTATTACCTGCAGTTTGTTAAAGATCTCGAGCCCTGCCCACTATGCATGACTCAACGTTTTGCGTTCATGGCAGTAGGGGCACTGGCTTTCATCGGACTATTCAACAGTAACTCCGCACCCTATCGACGTGCCACCAGTGGCTTAGGTGCCATTGCCGCCTTGATAGGGTTGGCGGTGGCCTGCCGCCAAATTTGGCTGCAAAACCTGCCGGAAGATCAAGTACCTGCTTGTGGCCCCGGGNTTGGGTATATTGTTGATACCTTCCCCCTGCTTGAAGCCATCGAAATTATGTTCAAGGGCAACGGCAATTGTGCGGAGGTGAGCTGGACGTTTATAGGTCTCAGCATTCCCTATTGGGCAGCCCTCGCATTTGTGGGTTATGCCGCGCTGAACTTTTTCCAGCTGTTGCGTAAATAGCGACTAGCATTAGATAAAACCGGCCCGTATAGCGCCGTTCGGGCTGGTCGGCTTGCTTTTTAATGTGAACAAGCGCAAGATCAAAATCAGCCTTGACCAAAACCTCAATTATGGATAATAACGAGAAAAACAGGGAAAATTAGGGTTCAAACCATGCTAGAAAATTGCAAGACAAAAGAAGAACGCCATGACGGTGTTGAACAGCTCGTCAATCGCTGGCTTACCGAGCGTCAGGAGCTGATTGTTTTATATTGCTCCCTCGCCGGCAACAACACGTTTTCACCGGATTGCAGTCAATCAATCGGGAAGCTTCGCAAGTTCTGCGAAATCTTGCTTGATTACGTATCCGCCGGCCACTTTGAAGTTTATGACCAGTTAGTGCGTGAAGCCGAAGCCTTCAATGACGGTACAGAAACTCTGCTTGAAGCCCTCTATCCACAACTGCGTGAAACCACTGAAATTGCGCTGAGCTTCAACGATACCTACGACTCTGATGAGCACTGCCAGCAAGCCATGGGTGACCTGAAAGATCGCCTTTCTCACCTCGGTGAAGTTATGGATCAGCGCTTTGCGTTAGAAGATGAATTGATTCAGGTGCTGCATAAGTCACATGAGCCGGCGAAATCACTGAAAACCGCTGCCAACGCCTGAAAAACCTGCCATTCTGCGATTGAGATTTTACCTTTGGTCATCCGATAATATATCTTGTCGGATGGCTTTGTTGTTTTTATACCCCGGCCATTACTCCTCAAGACAACCATCCTGCTTCGCGGTAAGATGTCTTCAACAGCTGCACCAACGTCAATAATAAACCTGCACTGTCGGACACTTCATGCAAAAGAAAAAATCCAGCCTCGATTGGCTTGTTGCCTCCCGCGGATACGCCATGTTTGGTGTCTTTCTCGGTCATCTGATGATCAGTTACCGAATTGATGCGGATATGACAAGCCTCATTACTGTGGGGCGATTTCTTGAACCGACTTTTGTCCCATTTTTTGTCATGTTAACCGGGGCCTTTTACCAGCGCGGTAAAAATCGCTTTCGTAGTTATGCCTGGCTGAAATTCAGTCAACGCATGATCCCTTTCTACTTTTATCTCCTGCTGGTACTGCCTTTTCACTTTATATTTATGCCTGAGGCAGACCCTCTTAAATGGCTACCTATGTATGTTGTAGCGGTACCCTATTTGAGTTGGCCAACATGGTTTTTAGCCGCCTTGTTTATCAGTGAGATCATCTACTTTTTTCTACAACCCTTTGGCAAATCCAAGCCGAAAATCATCCTACTCGCCCTAACGTGTTACACCCTGGGCTGGTTATACAATCACTATCTTTTTGAACTACCGCCGGTGGCCAGTCTGATCGGTCTCGTCAGCATGTTGCATGCGTCGCTCGTATTTTGCGGTTTTTTCTTCGTCGGCATGCTGTTAAAGCCCTTTATCATGCGCTTTAGCCGTTGGCCAACATACAAAGTTGTCCTGTTGGGTTGTCTTTGTTTGGCGTTAATGACCCCCGGCGTGCTTCTAAACAGTTTTACAGTGCCTCCAGAAGGCCATTACCGAGCACTGTTCAGTCAGGAGATGGTGATTATTTCGGCCGGCCAGTACGGTAATTATTTTTGGTTCTTGAGCAGTACACTCTTTGGCGCAGGAACTTTGCTATGCATTAGCAGACTAATTCCGGTGACCGCGATTATGCGCACTTGCGGCGACCAAAGCCTGCTTCTTCTTGGACTCAATGCCATTTTCCATGGTGTTCTAAATAGCTATATCGTTGAGTACTTTCCACCACCAGCAAATACGCTATTATGGACGTTACCTTACACACTGGTTTTGGCGATGGTCTCGATGCTGATTTGTTTACCGGTTGCGATTATTTTAAGTCGCTACCTGCCACAGCTCACCGGGCGTCCAATGTTAAGCGGCCCATGGCTTCCAGCGATTTACCACAAGCCTGCGCCTTCTCCAAAACGGTAGACAGTGCATAACAAATTAATCACACAGTATCTCGGCTATTGAAAAATGCGGTAGAAACCCCATAAAGTATATAAGCCCAGACAATTGGCAAAGTTATCAATGTCATATCGACATTGATCCAGTTAAAAAACGGAGACTCTATAATGAGCAATATTGTTCACGCCACCGACGCATCTTTTGAACAAGACGTAGTTAACAGTGATTCCCCTGTGCTCGTCGATTTTTGGGCAGAATGGTGCGGTCCATGCAAAATGATTGCCCCGGTTCTGGACACTATCGCTGCAGAATACGAAGGCAAAATCAAAGTCGTTAAAGTCGACGTCGATGCAAATAAAGACGTGCCTGCAAAGTTCGGCATTCGTGGCATCCCGACCCTAATGATCTTTAAAGGCGGCGAGTCTGCAGCAACTAAAGTGGGTGCTCTGTCAAAAACTCAGTTGGTTGAATTTGTTGACGCCAACCTGTAATTCGCTACACTAGTCTCTCAAGTCTCCTTTTGGCAGATTACCCATACTGCTAAAAGGGTCTTGTGTTGCAGCGCGATACTGCTATTATTAGCTGCAAAATAATACTCTTTGATGTAATCCCTAACCTCATTTCATCCTAATCAATTCCAAGCCTGAGCGCGTCCGCGCTGCGCTATTTCACAAATTCAAAGCATCCCTATGAATCTTACCGAGCTTAAGAAAAAATCCATTACCGACTTACTTTCCATTGCATCGGATATGGGGCTGGACAACCTCGCACGATCACGTAAACAAGATGTTATATTCGCCATATTGAAGAAACACGCAAAAAGCGGCGAAGATATTTACGGTGACGGCATTCTTGAAATTCTGCAAGACGGCTTCGGTTTTTTACGATCGGCTGAGGGTTCGTACCTTGCCGGCCCAGATGATATCTATGTATCGCCCAGCCAAATCCGTCGTTTCAATCTGCGCACGGGTGATACGATTTCCGGCAAAATTCGCCCGCCGAAAGACCAAGAGCGTTATTTTGCACTGCTTAAAGTTGACCAGATCAACTTTGAACAACCCGAAAACTCACGCCACAAAGTCCTGTTTGAAAACCTAACACCCCTGTTTCCAACAGATCGCCTGATGCTTGAAGCCGGTAACGGATCCAGTGAAGATTTGACCGGGCGTATCATTGATCTGGTGGCTCCAATTGGTAAAGGCCAGCGTGGTTTGATTGTTGCGCCACCTAAAGCCGGTAAAACCATCATGTTACAGCACATGGCACAGAGCATTGTGCGTAACAATCCTGAGTGTTTTGTGATTGTTCTGCTGATTGATGAGCGCCCAGAAGAAGTGACCGAGATGCAGCGTTCAGTGCGCGCAGAAGTTGTTGCGTCGACCTTCGATGAACCACCAGCACGTCACGTGCAAGTTGCTGAAATGGTTATTGAACGCGCAAAACGACTGGTTGAGCATAAGAAAGACGTTGTTATTCTGCTGGATTCCGTCACACGCTTGGCGCGCGCTTACAACACCGTTCAGCCAAGCTCAGGTAAAGTACTCACCGGTGGTGTTGATGCCCATGCACTGGAACGTCCAAAACGTTTCTTTGGTGCTGCACGAAATATCGAACAAGGCGGCAGCCTAACAATCCTCGCTACTGCACTGGTTGATACCGGATCGAAGATGGATGAGGTTATTTACGAAGAATTTAAAGGAACAGGTAACCAGGAACTGCACCTAGAACGTAAAGTGGCGGAGAAACGTGTATACCCGGCCATCAATGTTCGCCGTTCCGGTACCCGTCGCGAAGATTTGCTGACAACCGAAGACGAACTGCAGCGCATGTGGATTCTGCGTAAGCTACTTCACGAAATGGAAGATGCACAAGCCATCGAGTTCTTGATCGACAAACTGCGCGACACCAAGTCAAATGGTGAGTTCTTTGGCTCAATGAAACGCAAGTAAACTCGCCCTACATTGTGCAACGTATCCGCACAACATTGCAGTTTATATAAAGAAAAGGCGCTTAATGCGCCTTTTCTTTTGTTAGCTCATCCATCCATGAAATACTCCGTATAATCAGCCTATTACAGCTTATTTACGATTCCGCCATGAAGGGGGCGTTATGAAATATCGCGATTTACGTGATTTCATCAAAGGTTTGGAAAAACAAGGTGAACTGAAACGTATCACAGCCGAAGTCGATCCCAATCTCGAGATGACTGAAATCAGTGATCGTGTGCTTCGAGCAGGCGGCCCGGCTTTACTGTTCGAAAACCCCAAAGGCTATGATACGCCGGTTCTTTGCAATCTGTTTGGTACGGAAAAGCGAGTAGCGATGGGTATGGGAGCCGATTCCATCGAGTCTCTCCGAGAAATCGGCGAGCTACTGGCGTTTCTGCGACAACCTGAACCGCCAAAAGGCATCAAAGATGCGTGGAGCAAACTCCCGGTATTTCGCCAGGTCTTGCATATGGGGCCAAAGATCACCAAGTCACCCGCCTGCCAGGAAGTTGTTCTGCGTGATGATGATGTGGATCTAACCCGCTTACCTATACAAACCTGCTGGCCTGGCGATGCCGCGCCCTTAATAACCTGGCCACTGGTCATCACTCGCGGTCCGCACAAAGAACGCCAAAATCTCGGTATTTACCGTCAACAGTTGATCGGCAAAAACAAACTGATTATGCGCTGGTTATCGCACCGCGGCGGCGCACTCGACTTTAAAGAATGGCAAGACAAGTTTCCAGGAGAACGCTTTCCTGTCAGTGTCGCGTTGGGTGCAGATCCAGCGACGATTCTTGGCGCGGTTACGCCCGTGCCGGATAATCTATCCGAATATGCATTTGCTGGCCTGCTGCGAGGCAGTAAAACTGAATTGGCAACATGTCTGACCAACGATCTACAAGTGCCGGCAAGCGCAGAGTATGTGCTGGAGGGCTATTTAGAACCCGGCGAAATGGCGGATGAAGGCCCCTTCGGCGACCATACCGGTTATTACAATGAGGTTGACCAATTTCCGGTATTTACCGTCGAGTGCATTACTCACCGCCGTGATCCCATCTACCACAGCACCTATACCGGTAGACCGCCGGATGAACCGGCCATTCTTGGGCTTGCATTAAACGAGGTATTTATCCCGATTTTAAAGACCCAGTTTCCTGAAATCGAGGATTTTTACCTCCCGCCCGAAGGCTGCTCATACCGCCTGGCTATCGTGACCATGAAAAAACAGTACCCGGGTCACGCCAAGCGCGTCATGATGGGCGTTTGGTCTTTTCTCCGCCAGTTCATGTACACCAAGTTTGTTATTGTCACCGATGACGATGTTAATGCGCGTGACTGGCAAGATGTGATCTGGGCGATCACAACACGGATGGACCCTGCCAGAGACACAACCTTGATCGAAAACACACCCATTGATTATTTAGACTTTGCGTCACCGGTATCCGGGCTCGGTTCTAAAATGGGCCTAGATGCCACGCATAAATGGCCGGGTGAAACCGACCGTGAATGGGGGCGTGTTATTCAAATGGATGAAGACGTTCAGGATCGGGTCGATGCAATGTGGGACACACTAGGAATAGATATAGACGCTAAAAAACGTTAATCGAACACAGATATCAACCATCAAAAAAGCCGGCTATAGTGCNGGCTTTTTTGATGATCAGGTTGCGGTGTTGTTTTTGAATTGCCGCTAAAACAGCCGCAAATTACCCTTCTGCTTTTGCCGCAATGGATTTGGCTAATCGATGACCATCATCAACAATCAGATACAAGCATGGCACCAGCAACAGCGTGATTCCAGTTGCAAACACGATACCAAAACCTAAGGATATGGCCATCGGGACCATCGTCTCAGCGCGTTGAGCGTTCTCTAGTAGCATCGGTATAACACCAACAAAGGTCGTCGCTGTGGTCAGGAATATCGCCCGGAATCGTAATGTACCGGCCTCAATTGCTGCATCCATTGTATTTTGACCGCTACGGCGCGCCTGATTGATGAAATCAACCATCACTAAGCTGTCATTAACCACCACCCCGGTTAACGCAATAATACCGAACAAAGACATCATACTGATCGGATACCCCATCACGATGTGTCCGATAACCGCACCAATCACACCAAAGGGAATCACGCTCATAATAATCAGTGGCTGGAAGTAAGACTTCAGCGGAATCGCCAACAAGATGAAAACCAACATACAGGCAATCCCAAAGAAGGCTTTCAGGTCTTGTTCTAAAGTATCCTGTTCCAACCCCGCACCACCTGGACGATATTGAACTTCCGGGTATTTTTTCAGCAATGCCGGAATAAAGGACTTTTTCAACTCAGACGATATTTTCCCTGGTGATTCGACAGCACGATCAGCTAACGCACCAACATAGGCAGCAGATTCATAGTTTACCCGTGTCAGGTTAGACTCAACCTTCTTCGGCTGCAGGTACACCAGTTCAGACAATGGAATAAAACGTTCGCCAGGTAAACGTACCATCATTTCTTCCAAATCAGCAATCGAGCGACGGTTGTCTTTGGGGTATTTCACCATCACACGAATTTCATGCTCTTCACGCTGAATACGTTGAGCTTCATCACCATAGAAGGCTTGACGAACCTGGCGGGAAATATCCGCTAGAGTCAGCCCCATCGATTTGGCTTTGGGCTTCAGATGCATAATAAAACTATCACGGCTGCCCTGGGCGGAATTCGAAAAATTNCGTAACCCTTGGTAGTTTTTCATCTCGTTATAAAGCTCTTCTGCCGCGGCACTGAGCTGCTCATTATTGCGGCTCGCCAGCATGAAGTTCATCTTGCGACTGCCACCATCGGTTGCGGCTAAGAATTCCAGCATATTGGCTTGCGGAATCTCACCGACTTTATCACGCCAACGTTCAATGATTTCAAAACTATCAATTTTACGTTCGCTGGGTTTATTCAACTCAAGCGTGAACAGACCATCAGTTTCGCCTTTGTTAAAACTGAAAACATGACGAATGAACCCGATATCTGTACCGAATTCTTCCATGTAGTTTTTCTCAACATCAACCAGACTGTTGTAGATATGGTCGCGGTATTGCTGGGTGGTTTCTTCCGGCGTACCTTCCCCCATCGTCAGATTAACTTTCAAGAAGTCACTCGGCTCGGCCGGCAGCAAAACATACTTGGCGACACCGCCGAATATCAATCCCAACGTTAACAACAACAATCCAATAAAGCCGGCGACTGTGGTGTAGCGATGACGTGTCGAGAAACGTAAAACTGGCACATAAAAACGCTTAACCCATGCCATGAGCTTGTCGTTATTGCGCTTTTGAAAGTTGTCATGCCAACGAAATTTAACCGCTCGGAAAATGCCCTGTTGCATAGACGCTAAATGCGCGGGGAGTATTAACTTGGATTCCACCAACGAAAACAACAAACACAAAATAACAATAAAGCCGATCGCATGCGGTGCCGCTTGCCAAGGTCCATCAACTAACACCATCGGTGTAAACGCTACAACCGTCGTCAACACACCAAAGGTTACCGGCAACGCCACCCGCTTAGCGCCTTTAACAACGGCATCCTGACTGAACCCCTGTTGGCGTATTTCGCCATCAATACTCTCGGCAACGATGATGGCATCATCAACAATGATCCCTAATACCAGAATAAACCCGAAGATGGAGACAAGATTAAGACTGACATCCACCCAAGCCGTTGGCATCAAGATGAAGGTGCCCAGAAAACAGACTGGCAGACCAGCGATTACCCAAAAGGTGGTTTTCAAATCCAGGAACAAGGCCAGAATCAAAAAGACCAATAACGCCCCCCACAACATGTTTTCCAACATCATGGTTAGGCTGATATCGAGGTAGTAGGTTACATCTGCCCAGTCCGTCAGATAGACGCCCTCGGGCAAGGCTTTTTGTTTGTCTTTAACAAATTGTTGAACTTGACGTGCAACGTCACTGATATCTTGATCACCCACAGAAAACACTGCTAAACCAACGCTGTATCTGCCGTCGAAATACCCCTTCGCACCCCATTCGACAAAACCATCACGCACATTCGCAATATCGCCTAAGCGAATCACCGAACCTTCTTCGGTCGTGAGAATAACGATGTTTTCAAAATCTTGTTGACGGTAAGATTGCCCTTCAACGCGAAGAATAATGAAGCCCTTCGCCGAATTGATACCCCCACTCGGCAAATTCACCGATTCTGCACGAATCTTGCGCGACAAGTCGTTAATCGTGAGGTTGTACTTCTCTAACTGTGCTGGGTCTGCTTCTATGGCAATTTCAAACGGCCGATCGCCCCACACGCTGATCTTTTTAGCATCCGTTTCAGCCAATAGTTCAGCGCGCATTTCAGCCGCCAAGGTTTTTGCATCAGCCTCACTGATGTCACCGGAGATCTGTACCTGAATAGCTAAGCCACTGAATAAAGCCCGCTTTACCTTGAGCTTTTCAGTATGCTCCGGCAATCGCGGCATCGCATCCAAGCCAATTTTGATGTCATCGACAACCCGATCAATATCAAAGCCATCATCGACTTCGACCTGAACACGTGCATTGCCATGATTGGAAACCGCATTGACCTTTTTAATGCCCTGAACATTCTTCAGCACATCTTCAATTTTTAGTGTGATACCTTCTTCGACTTCCAACGGCGACGCGCTGGGGTAGTCAACCGTGATAGTTACGATATCACTGGATTTGGCAGGGATGAGTTCTTTACGGATATTATCGACTGATAGCCAACCCATAATTAGGATGAAGGCCATCAACAAATTCGCAGCAACCGGGTTATCAACAAACCAGGCGATAACACCTTTTTCCTGAGGCACCATAATCAGGACCCCACTGCAGGACTATTCACGTGATCCGTCACCTGTGTATTCTCGTCTGTAGGCTCTTCATCAACGGCATCGATCCGCACTTCACGCCCTTCAACAGCATCTGAAATACCACTGGTGATAACCCGTTCGCCGGCTTCAATACCACTGATGACATAAACTTTGTCACCTCGTGTGGGCAGCACACGAACCTGACGTTTATCGAGACGGTTATTTTCATCAACCAACCAAACATTGTTGCCTGAACGCAATAAACGACGGGAAAGAACAACCACATCGGTCAGCAAGCGGCTAGGAAGCTCAGCTTCAACAAAGGTTCCGATGCGCAGCGGGCGTTTGTGTTGTTTGCGCAAACCATAAGGATCATCAACTTCAACAATCGCATACAGTACTTTGGTTTTCTCATCGAGCAAACCTTCCGTACGAACCAATTTGCCCTGCCAATGTGCTTGAAGGTCACCCACTTTCGCCGTTAAAGCGACGGGGATGTCAGCCGTTTCGCCAAGGCGAGGTAACTCGAGAAGCGCAATCTGTGCCTGCGTTAACGGAACACGAATCTCCACGTAATCCACGGCATGGAATTCAGCCAATCGATGGCCAACTCCCAGATATTGACCAATATCCGCATCTTTTCCATCCACTAACCCGGCATAAGGGGCTCTGATACGGGTTTTTTTCAATTTATCTTCGGCCAGTTGCAGGTCAGCAACAGCGGCATCAACCTGAGCTTGCGCAGAAGCCAGTTGCGGCTCACGTAATGCTAATGCTCTACCAGCCTTATTGGAGCTATCCGGACGACGTAACTGCCATTCTTCGCGAGCAACAAACGCTTGGCCCTCCTCTTGCACGAGGGTGCTCATCGCTTGGGCGATTCTGGATTTAGCTTGAGCGACTTGATTGACGTATTCTTGCTCGTCAATTTTTAACATGATCTCATCTTTTGCAAAGAAGCCGCCATCAACCCATTTGGGAGAGACCCACACGACTTTACCCGAGACTTCAGACAGGAGTTTGGATTGTGTGCGTGCCGTCACGACACCCCGAGTTTGCAAAGGAATCTGGATATCTTCAAAAACCACAGCATCTACTTCAACCTGTGGAAGAATCAGTTCCTGCACTTTACGTTCTACGGGTTTTTTATTCACAACCAGTAAGGCTGTGGCACCTATTGCTACGCCCAAAACGAGCATCGGCACTACAACATGGCGCTTTAGCGCCGAACCTTTGGATTGATTCACGACCTGTACCTGCGATAATTATTCTTATGTTTAGTTTTGCTGACGACGCTGTCGAAGATCGGAGATTTGTTTGAATCGGGCAATCGCTTGTTCGTACTCCAAACTCAGAGCTTGTACACTTTCCTGATGTTTGAGCAGGGTTGCCTCGGTGGTAATAATCTTATTTTCAAGTAGTTGAATCCGCTCTTCAACCGGTGCAGCATTGCCGCCACGCTGCTCAATTCTGGCAGCTTTTTCATATTCCAGTTCAATTTCAGAACGCAAGGTTTTGAGATTGCCCTTCAGAATCGCCAAACGTACTTTCAGTTCATTAACCTTACGCTTTTGTTCTGATTCAATATCCGATACAAAACTATATTTACGCAACAACATCACATCGTAGTCACGCTGGGCATCTTCCTTTTCCTGTAAACGTTTTTGTTCTGCCTCACGCGCTTGTTTCTGCGCGAACTCTTCCGGTGTTAATGCACGCGGCACCTGACGAAGCAAGCGCCCGTTATCATCGAGGACATCATACCCCTTACCGGCGTATTGGGAAGGAATTGTACGATCAATGACCAGATTGCCATTCTCATCGGTATAGCGAAAATACTCGATATCCGGCGCAGTCGATTGTGCACCAGCTAGCATTGCCATTCCTGAAATAGCAGCTGCTAACCCCCACCCTGCAATAAGCCTACTCAGCACGTAGTGTCCACTCCATATTGCTGCTGATAGTCCCTGACACGTTGAAGCATTGACGCATCATCACGTCGTGCCAGATACTCAATAATGTCCTGCAAACGGATAATGCTGGCCACTGACACACCAAAATCACGTTCGACTTCCTGAATGGCTGACAATTCGGACTTGCCACGTTCTTCGCGATTTAAGCCAATAATCACACCGGCCAGTTCGGCATTTTCGGTAGCCAACAAATCTGTGACTTCACGAATTGCAGTACCGGCCGTTATGACGTCATCGATAATGAGAACCTTTTTCCCCTCTAGCGCGGCACCAACCGTCTGGCCGCCCTCACCATGGGTTTTCTTCTCTTTACGGTTATAGGCGAATGGCACATCAATCCCGTGCGTTTCGTATAACGCAGCAGCCGTGATTGCAGCCAATGAAATACCTTTATACGCTGGGCCAAACAACACATCGAAACTAATCTTACTATCAATGATCGCCTGTGCATAACAGTTTGCCAGTGTCGCAAGCGCCTTGCCTTGATATAACAAGCCGGCATTAAAGAAATACGGGCTATTTCGGCCAGACTTCAGCGTATAATCGCCAAAACAGAGGGCATTGGCTTCAAGGGCGGTGTCAATAAATGCGGTTTGATATGCTTTCATAGAGTTGTTAAATAATTTTTACTAGGCTTTCTGACAGTCTGTTATACTTTTAACCGCTTATTTACGGTATTGACACTCAATAATACATGATATTCAAGACAGTAATAAGCATGGGATTAATGAATGCAAGGCAATTGTCCGTTAGTGTATGCCAATTGGCATTTTGAGCTGAAGGCCAACGGGACACACTAAGCACTATCGCGAACGGAATGTACTAAGACTTATCAATAAATAAGTGCAACGGTTTGCGACCTATGTCGTCAGACAGCAGATCAGAGAATTGATCTTAAAATAAACCGAGCAACGCTCCGCCTGAGACAATAATCCAGAAGCCTCAGAGTGATGGGCAAGACAGTAACTTGTTGCACGGAATGGGACGATCACCCGTCCTTGATTCCTGCCCTGTAGGGCTAAGTCCAGTATACCTAGTGGTATTACTGAACGAACCAACCGAATGATGGATTGTTAAGGTTAACTATGCGCATCATCAATTTCTCAGCTGATGGGATAAAAACAGCCGCTGAAAAAGGCTTTTTCGAATGGTTGGCTAATCAGGACGCAGATTTTGTCTGTATCCAGGATTTGCGTTGTGAAGAATACGATCTTGTCGACGACATCTTCTTTCCCCAAGGTTACTTCGCCTACTTTTTTGATAACCCTGACGGTTTGAATGGCGTCGCTATTTATACACGGAAACTGCCCAAAGCCATTATGACAGGCTTAGGGTTTACCGACTTCGATATTGAAGCGCGGTTTATTCAAGCAGATTTTGACGATATTTCGATCGGCTCGATACTGGTGCCACCATCTAGTCTCGATGATGTCGCATCTATGGAACGCAAAGCCCAGTTTTTTGACTTGCTCTACGGCCACCTCGACAAAATTCGTAATAAACGCCGCGAATTTGTATTTGCAGGCAACTGGCACATTGCACACCAGCTAGGCGATATCCAAAAAGATACGCATGACGATGACCCCGGCTTCCTACTTGAAGAACGCCGCTGGCTTGACGACGTTCAACATCAACTCGGATATATCGATGCGTTTCGTCAGGTAAACCACGACACCGATGAATTCAGCTGGTGGCCCAAATCCGAAGATGACGGTTGGCGTGTTGACTTCCAATTGGTATCAGAAGGCATGGAAAAGTACATTGAGTACGGCAGTATTTATAAAACCAAACGGTTTTCCAGCCACGCACCGGTCATTATGGATTTCGACTACCCACTGGGTGACGACGAGTTCTGAGCCTGCTAATCACAGGCCGAGAAATACAACCTACAAAATACGGGCGTCGCACCAATCTGTGCACCCGCCCGGGCTATTCGCCGTTAGCCTTCAGCCAAAGCCGCCTGCTGCAACGCAAACAACTCTTCGATACCCGCCTTCGCGCTGGCTAACATGCCATTTAATTCATCAGCGCTAAATGGTGCTGCTTCCGCCGTTCCCTGAACCTCAACAAAACCACCTTCAGATGTCATAACAACATTCATGTCGGTTTCCGCTGCCGAATCTTCCGGGTAATCCAGATCCAATACCACTTCACCTTCATATATACCGACTGAGACTGCACCAATCATGCAAGTCATCGGGTTACTCTTGATTGTACCTTTGGCAACCAAGGCATTCAGTGCATCAGCCAAGGCCACGCAGGCACCCGTAATCGACGCCGTACGTGTGCCACCATCTGCCTGTATAACATCACAATCAATCGTTATGCTAACTTCACCCAAAGCCTCAAGATCAACCGCGGCGCGCAAAGAACGACCAATCAAACGTTGAATTTCAACCGTACGACCACCCTGCTTACCAGCTGCCGCTTCACGTCTCATACGAGAGTTTGTTGAGCGAGGCAACATGCCATATTCAGCGGTAACCCAACCTTTCCCCGAGCCACGCAAAAAACTGGGTACAGATTCAGAAACCGATGCATTGCATAGCACCTTGGTGTCACCAAACTCAATCAACACCGAACCCTCTGCATGTTTGGTGTATTGACGGGTAATTTTGACAGGGCGAAGTTGATTGGCAGCACGACCACTGGGGCGATTCATAGAAACCTCATTCGGGTAAGACGGATTAACAGGGATAAGTGCAGGCGAATTTACGCAAATGCCATATAATAAGCAACTCTCAAAATGCCCAACTCATCGCAAGGAACCACCCATGACACTGAGCATGACCGCATTTGCCCGTGTTGAACATCAAGCACCCTGGGGCACGCTGACCTGGGAACTACGCTCGGTCAATCACCGTTACTTGGAACCGACATTCAAAATGCCGGATTTTGCCCGTAGCCACGAGCACTTGTTACGCGAGAAACTGCGCAAAACCCTGGTGCGAGGCAAAGTAGAATGTGGCTTGCGTTTTGAGAAGAATACCGCAGAAGCGCAGAGCATCAGCATCAACAACGAACTGCTGGAAGCACTACTAAATGCCAACCAGCAAGTCGCAGATAAACTCCCGGCTAGTGCCCCGGAAGCGGCCTCGACGTTTTTACAGTGGCCCGGCATTATTACCACCGCCGGCATTGATGCTGAAGAACTGCAAAAAGCCATCTTGGAGAGTTTCGAAGCAGCGCTTTTGCAACTGGTCGAATACCGCACCCGCGAAGGTGCAGAGCTTAAAAGTATCATCGAGCAGCGCCTGACACGCATTCAGGAAATCAACCAATCCGTCAAAAGCTGGCTGCCAGAAATTATCCAAAACCAACGCCAAAAGCTACTCAACCGCTTCGCCGATATGCAATTGGACATCGATAACGATCGTGTTGAGCAAGAACTGGTAATCATGGCGCAAAAAATCGATGTCGATGAAGAACTGGATCGCCTGCAAACACACTTAAAAGAAGTGCAGAAAACCCTCAACAAAGGCAGCCCATGTGGACGCCGATTGGACTTTCTGATGCAGGAATTGAATCGTGAGGCAAATACACTAGGTTCAAAATCTATCTCTGCCGAGCAAAGCCAGGCATCGGTCGACTTGAAGGTTTGCATCGAGCAGATGCGCGAACAAATTCAAAACATCGAGTAAATCGCGCCGCCGTTATCAAGCGTACTCGAAGCATATTCAGCCCGGCTAAACACTGGGCCTGAATCTATGAATGTGTTTCAATTCAACATCGTCATTTAGCAACATCTTCGGCCATATAACACCATGACCACATCTGCCAAAGCATCACTGTTTGTTATCTCCGCTCCCTCGGGCGCGGGTAAAACCAGCCTCGTGACAGCCCTACTTGAACGCATGCGCGATATTCAAGTATCGGTTTCTCACACCACGCGTGAGGCACGTCCCGGCGAAGTCGACGGCGTAAACTACCACTTTGTGGATAAAGACCTGTTTGTCGACATGCTCGGCGACAATGCCTTTCTTGAACATGCAGAAGTCTTCGGCAACTATTACGGCACCTCACAGCAATGGGTAGAAGCTACACTGGCCGCCGGCACTGATGTGATTCTGGAAATCGATTGGCAAGGTGCCCAACAGGTAAGAAAACTGATGCCCTGCTGCTCGGTTTTTATTCTGCCCCCCTCAGTCGAAGCACTGCATCAACGCCTGACTGGACGCGGGCAAGATGGCGAAACCGTTATTGCCAAGCGCATGGCCGAAGCCCAGGACGAAATATCACACTATCCTGAAGCGGATTACCTGGTCATCAACGATGACTTTGATATCGCCTTGGATGAACTGACAGCGATCATCGCCGGTCAACGTTGCCGCATTGAATTACAGCAACAAAAGTCAGCCAATTTGCTAAAAGCGCTGTTGGCNGGCGAATAAACCCGAACCGAGCATTGCATGTTCAGCTAGTTACAATTAGCCTGAATTCACATATACTGCACTGCTCGATAAATTCCAACCATTAAAGGCTACCCCATGGCACGAATTACTGTTGAAGATTGTCTTAGTAAAGTCGACAGCCGTTTTGAACTGGTAATGGTTGCATCTAAGCGTGCACGCCAAATCGCAACCGGTGGTCACATGCCACTGGTACCAGAAGAAGGTGACAAACCTACCGTTATCGCTTTGCGTGAACTGGAAGAAAACAAAGTCACTGCCGCCAGCATCAAGCAGGCTGATGAAGCCGTTGACGAATTCGACGCCGACGGTTTTATTTAAACCACGCTAACTGCATCTCCGATTGTGAGCACTGCCGCAGCTATGGCTTCTGAACCCGCCAGTGATGCGCCTATGCTCACTATTCTCACGCTATGCGAAAAAATCTCTAGCTACCTGAGCGATGAACAGGTCAGGCAGGTTAAGCGTGCCTACTACTTCGCTGAACAAGCCCATGAATCCCAACGCCGCCGCAGTGGCGAGCCTTATGTAATTCATCCGCTGGCTGTTGCCAATATTCTCTCTGACATGCACATGGATCATGAAAGCCTACAAGCGGCTATGCTCCACGATGTGCTCGAAGACACCGGCGTCAGCAAATCAGCGCTGAGNCGTCAGTTTGGTGAATCGGTAACCGAACTCGTTGATGGTGTCAGCAAGCTGACCCAGATGGATTTTGATACCAAGGCCGAAGCACAGGCAGAGAACTTCCAAAAGATGGCCATGGCCATGGCGCGCGATATTCGTGTCATCATGGTCAAACTCGCTGATCGCACGCATAACATGCGCACTTTAGGTGCCTTGAAGCCTGAAAAGCGCCGCCGAATTTCCAAAGAAACGCTAGAAATATATGCACCGATCGCCAATCGTCTTGGCATGAACAATATGCGTATTGAACTCGAAGATTTGTGTTTCTTCGGGATGTACCCGATGCGCGCTAGCCGGATTCAGGCCGCCGTTAAATCAGTTCGGGGAAAACGCGAAGAACTCATCGAAGAAAGCCGCTTTATCATCAACGAACATCTGCATGAAGATAAACTGGAAGCCCGAGTTTCCGGCCGTGAGAAGCACCTTTATAGCATCTACCAGAAGATGAAAAGCTCACGCAAATCCTTCAAAGACATTATGGATGTGTTTGGCTTTCGCATCATCGTTGACAAGGTTGATACCTGCTATCGGGTACTGGGAGCAATGCACGCGCTCTTTAAGCCGGTTCCCGGCCAGTTTAAAGACTATATTGCGATCCCCAAATCCAATGGCTATCAATCACTGCATAGCATTCTGATTGGCCGCCACGGTGTCCCCATCGAAGTACAGATTCGCACCGAAGAAATGGAAGACATGGCCAATAACGGTATTGCTGCGCATTGGCTCTATAAACAAGGGAATGATTATTCCAGCGCGGTATCCGGCAGCCATAAACGTGCTCGCCAATGGGTTCAAGGTCTGCTGGAGATTCAGGAACGCACCGGTAATTCCTTGGAATTCATCGAGAACGTTAAAATTGACCTGTTCCCCGATGAAGTCTACGTATTTACCCCTAAAGGCCGCATTTTAGAACTGCCACAAGGAGCAACCGCGATCGATTTTGCCTATGCCTTGCATACAGATCTCGGTAGCCATTGTGTGGGTTGTTATATTAATCGCCGTCTGTCTTCACTGAGTGAACCACTCCAAAGTGGGCAAACCGTAGAAATTATTACCAGCATCAATGCACAGCCGAACCCGGTCTGGCTCGACTTTGTGGTAACCGGAAAAGCACGCAGTAATATCCGCCACGTATTGAAAAATCATCGCCATAGTGAATCCGTAGCACTTGGCGAACGCCTGCTGAACAAATCACTGGTTTCTCTCGGTGCCAGCTTGGATGAAATCACCGAAGAGCAAATTGACACTCTGTTGCAATCGACCGGCCACAAAAATTTCGATTATGTGCTCGAGGATATCGGCATTGGCAACCGAGTTGCGTACTTAACCGCACGTCAGTTGCTCTCCGAAGAGCATCATGAGGAAGCCACTAGCGCCGTAACACCGGCTCTGGCTCAGCAAACCGACCTCGACGATAACCAAAAAGCGCTGATCATCTCAGGCACCGAAGGCATGATGGTGAACTTTGCCAAGTGCTGCCACCCATTGCCAGGCGACTCTATCGTTGGCCACATGAGCGTCGGACGCGGTGTGGTTGTGCATACCAATCAATGTGCGCACGCAGAAGATATTCGTCGTAAACATAAAGCCATTGAATTGCGATGGAATGTCGAAACCAAAGGCGAATTTGTTGTCCCAATTTGTGTCGAAATTAAACACCAACGAGGCCTGATTGCCACACTGGCAAATAAGATCAACAGCCTCGACACCAATATCGAAAGCATCAACGCCTATGACGTGGATGCCTACAACAGCCGTGTCGATATCGAAATCAGCGTGAAAGACCGGGTTCATCTGGCCCGCATCATGCGCCATATACGTAATATCAAGTCGGTTACACGCATCAGTCGCGTAAAATCCACCCAGACAAAAAGGAACATCCCGTGACGATCCAAGCCATCAACACTGACACAGCGCCCGAAGCGTTAGGCCCATATTCACAGGCTGTTCGCGCTGGCGATACTGTCTACTTAGCGGGTCAAATTCCATTAGTGCCAGGCACGATGGAACTGATCACCAGTGACATTAGCGCCCAGGCCAAACAGGTATTTGAAAACCTGACCGCCGTCTCTAAAGCCGCCGGCGGCTCACTGGCCGATGCCGTTAAAGTGAATATTTCACTGACGGACTTGGGTGACTTTAATGCGGTGAATGATGTGATGAAACAGTATTTTAATGAGCCCTACCCTGCCCGCGCTTGTGTTCAGGTCGCTGCACTGCCAAAAGGCGTCGATGTCGAGATCGAAGTTATTCTTTATCTACCGCAATAACTCTCGGCCATCTTCAGCGTTTCGCACATAGAAAAACGGCAGCCAGTGGCTGCCGTTTTTGTTTCTACCGTATTTATATGTACTGCCCATACCTTAGATTAATGGTTATTGCTGCGCAATTGCCCGCATCCCTTCCTTAAAGCTTGGAAATACAAACGTATAACCGGCATCAAGAATTCGCTGGTTGCTCAGCCGCTTACTGCCAACCGCAGGTTTTTTGGCCTCTGATGTTTTATCCAATGGCAATCGCAGGCTTTCCGCCAACCAATCTACCAGATCGGTATAACGCACCGGTGTACAATCGGTGCCGATATACACCTTATCCAACGCGACGCCTAAACTGTGCTGCTGTAAGAGAAAGCCGAGCATGCCTGCACAGTCGACAACATGAATCCGATTAGAGTAATAATCCTGATCGACTTTGGCGGCCAATTCACCCGCCCGTAATTTGCTAATCATACGGTGCGTATCTCGATAGATTCCGCTGAAACGCACGATACACCCTTTGTCGCCAAGCTGCCGAATCAGCCCCTCGGCCTGCAGCAGGATACGTCCGGTTTCACCCAATGGCTCGGTCGCCGACGTTTCATCCACCACACTATCGTCGTTTTGGCCATATACACTGGTGCTTGATACCCAAAACACCTTTTGCAGCGACGCCAGTGACAATGCATCGAGAATATTCGACAGATTGGTCAAATACCCCTGCCGATACGCTGCCGCACGATCACTCTCATGACGATTCGGGGTCAGGGTGATGATGGCGTAGTCATAGGTTGTCTGTGAAATGCCATTCATCGTAGCCGGTACGGCAAAGTCACAGGCGGTGGCCGGGATATCCGCCGGCAATGTCGAAGGCTGACGACGGTAAGCATGCACTAACGCTCCGGCCGCGATTAACTGCCGCGCCAAACGGACACCGATATCGCCGCAACCGAACAAAGCAACACGTTTGCCTTTTAATGCCTGCAGCGGGGGGAGTTCCACATCGATCATTGCTAAAATTTCTCAATAATTGAAAAGTGATTTGCGATTGCTATTCAATAGCCACTAAAAAAGGTAATCTGGGCACCAGTGATAGTCTGGGAATGCAAACGATGATGACTCTAACCGAATTACGTTATCTAGTCACGCTGGCGGAAACCGGCCATTTTGGGCGGGCGGCTGAAATTTGTCACGTCAGCCAACCGACCCTGAGTATCGCGCTGAAAAAGCTCGAAGAAAAGCTTGGAATCTCGCTGATCGAACGCAGCAAGAATCATATATTCCCAACCGCTATCGGCGAACAAGTCATTCAGCAGGCTCGCTTGGTGCTCTCTCAAGCGCGGATGGTGGAAGAAATCGCCAGTGCCGGCAAAGATTCACTCAGTACGCCACTGAAACTGGGCGCCATTTTTACCATCGGCCCCTATCTATTCCCGCACTTATTACCCGAATTAAAACGCCTGGCACCTGATATGCCACTGGTACTGGAAGAAAGCTACACCGAAGTGCTGCGTAGCAAGTTGGTTGATGCCGCCTTGGATGTCATTCTTATCGCCCTGCCCTTTACTGAATCTGACGTCGTTACTCGCAAACTCTATGATGAGCCATTTGTTGTATTGATGCCTAAAGACCACCCGTGGGCCGAACAAAGTACCATCAATATTGACCAGCTGACGGAAGAAACCGTTCTATTACTTGGTGAAGGGCATTGTTTCCGTGATCAGGTACTCAATGCCTGCCCACACTTGAAAGAACAAATGCAGAAAGAAACCTACCCGATTGCGGCTTCAGCGAATACCTCACTGGATACTCTCAAACATATGGTCGCCAGTGGCCTGGGTATCACCGTTTTACCGTTATCGGCTGCGGGGCTATATGGTTACAATCAGGAACAGCTGTGCATTCGCCCCTTCAGTGGTGATTCGATTCCAACCCGCACCGTCGCCCTGGCTTGGCGCGCCAGCTTCCCGCGCTTTAAAGCTATCGATACGCTGTGTGATGCCGTCAATAAATGCAGTGTGCTGTAAAACACTAACGAGGGATCAGGCTGACACATGACAGTCACTATCTACAGCCCGGTTAGCCAGCTCAGCGGGGTCGGCCCCAAGCTGGCAGAAAAACTCGCCAAACTCGGCATTACTCAAATTGTCGATATGCTGTTTCATCTGCCGTTGCGCTACGAAGATCGTACACGCATTACACCGATTGAACAGCTGACACCACACCAATATGCGGTAATCGAGGCAGAGATATTATCCTCGCAGGTATTATTTGGTGCCCGCCGATCATTGATGGTCACGCTCAATGACGGTACCTCCGCGATGCGCATCCGCCTGTTTCACTTTGCCCAGCAACAACAAAAAGCGTTTCGATCCGGCCAACGGATTCGTTGTTTTGGTGACGTCCGTTTCGGCAGTCAGGGGTTGGAAATGGTACACCCGGAATACACCATCAACCCGGATCCTCTCAGTCCGCTACCCGATCGACTCACCCCGGTTTACCCCACTACAGAAGGTGTTAGTCAGAATCAATGGCGTAAATTGATGACACAAGCGCTACATCTGCTGCAACGAGATCGTAGCGACCTTGCGTTGTTCAATCTACCGGAAGAACTGCAACGGCTGAATCTACATCTAGCTGATGCGTTGCTGCACTTACACGCTCCGGCCCCAGATGCCGATTTAGAGGCCCTGCACAACGGTACTGACCCGGCGCAACAGCGCTTGGCCTTTGAAGAGCTACTCGCACACCAGCTCAGTATGCTAAAACTGCGTGAGAAAAACCGCGAACATAGTGCTCCAGTGCTGCGTGGCACCAACCCATTGGCACAACAGCTACTCGACCAATTGCCGTTTACACTAACCAATGCCCAACAACGCAGCCTGCAACAGATTTATCAAGATGTTGAGCAAGGCAAGCCCATGCTGCGCTTGGTACAAGGCGACGTCGGTAGCGGTAAAACCATCGTCGCGGCGCTGGCTGCCTGTGCTGCGATCGATAGTGGCTTGCAGGTCGCCTTAATGGCGCCCACTGAGATTCTCGCTGAGCAGCACTATCATAGCTTCGCGGAATGGTTCGACGACTCGTCAGTGAACTTTGATTTACTGATGGGCCGCCACGGACAAAAACATCGTACCTCCGTTGGCGAACGCCTGCGCTCAGGTGAGTTGAACATGCTGATCGGCACCCATGCGGTGTTTCAACAAGATGTTGAATTCGCCCGGCTGGGGCTAGTGATCATTGATGAACAGCACCGCTTTGGCGTTCATCAACGCTTGGCCTTACGCGATAAAGCCGCAGCAAGTGGTCAAGTGCCGCATCAACTGATCATGACCGCCACGCCGATTCCACGCACACTCGCGATGACGGCCTACGCTGATCTGGATTTATCGGTTATCGATGAATTACCGCCCGGTCGTAAACCCGTCAATACTCTCGTACTTGAACAACACCGTCGACACGAAGTCATGCAGCGCCTAGCTTCTGCCTGCCAAGGCGGGCAGCAAGCCTATTGGGTATGTACCCTGATTGAAGAATCGGAAAGCCTTAACTGCCAGGCCGCCGAAAAATCCGCAGAAGCCCTGCAGCAGGAACTCAGTGATGTGCGTGTCGGTTTAGTGCATGGCCGCCTGAAGGCCAACGAAAAAGCCAATGTTATGGCATCATTTGCCGCTGGCGACATTGATTTATTGGTCGCCACCACCGTCATTGAAGTAGGCGTGAACGTGCCCAACGCCAGTATTATGGTGATCGAGAACCCCGAACGTCTCGGTCTCGCCCAGCTGCATCAGCTGCGTGGCCGCGTTGGTCGTGGTAGCCATCAAAGTCATTGTTTACTGATGTACCAGTCGCCCCTGACCGATACTGCAAAAAAGCGCTTACAAGTGATGCGTGAAACCAACGATGGTTTTAAAATCGCTGAAACCGATCTTAAAATACGTGGCCCGGGCGAAGTGTTGGGTACCCGCCAAACTGGCGCGCTGATGTTTCGAGTTGCCGACATGGAACGCGACCGCGATTTACTGCCCGCTGTTGGCCGCTACGCCCATGCCCTGATGGATACCCATCACGGCAATATCGATACCATCGTGCAACGCTGGATTCACCAAGCCGACTATTTTGCCCAAGGCTGATTCAAACACTATGCCGTCGCTCCCGGATTCCTGCCGCCAACAACTGGCACAACTGCCTATACACACTGTATTGGCGGACATTCGTTCATGCTTTCAAAACGGCCATGAGCTCGTACTTCAAGCACCGCCAGGGGCCGGCAAAACAACCAGTGTTCCCTTGGCATTGCTCGACGAACGCTGGCTCGGTGATGGCAAAATATTAGTGCTGGAGCCACGTCGAATCGCTGCCCGCAATGCGGCTCAACGCATGGCTGATTTACTGGATGAGAAGGTCGGGGAGCGCGTGGGATATCGCATGCGCATGGACACCCGTGTCGGCCCACGGACACAAATTGAGGTCATCACCGAGGGCGTACTCACACGTATGTTGCAGGCTGACCCTTCTCTTGAGGGTATCGCCATGGTGATTTTTGATGAATGCCATGAGCGCAACCTCAACACCGATCTCGGACTTGCGCTGTGTTTGCAGGGCCGGGCGTTCTTTCGTGATACCGATAACCCCCTGCGATTACTGGCGATGTCCGCCACGCTGGATGCAGAAGCACTGAGCACGTTATTGAACCATGCGCCGGTGGTTACCAGTGAGGGCCGCCAATACCCTGTGACGCTCAACTATCGGCCACAACGACCGCACCCCCGTGATTTAGTTGATGCGGTAACTGAAACTACCTTGCAAGCCCTATCAGACACCACTGACAGCGTGCTGGTATTTCTGCCGGGGCAACGTGAAATCCATCAAGTACAGCAACGTTTACAATCATCGCTGTCTGGCGGGTCGCCCATTGATATCCTGCCCCTGTATGGCAGTTTACCGTTAACCGCACAGCAAGCGGCGATTCGACATCAGACTGGTCGACGTAAGGTGGTGCTAGCGACCGACATCGCTGAAACCAGTTTAACCATCAACGGCGTTCACGTCGTAGTCGATAGCGGGCTGGCCCGTAAACCGGTCTACGACCCAACTACCGCGATGGCACGCCTGCAAACGCAACGCATCTCACAAGCCTCAGCGACGCAGCGTATGGGCCGGGCCGGACGTCTCGGCCCCGGATTTTGCTATCGCTTATGGCCACAAGATCAACAACAGCAACTGGCTCGCCACAGCACGCCCGAAATTCTCGACACGGATTTAACCGCCTTGGCACTGCAACTGCTGAGTTGGGGGGTCGGCGATCCTACCGAGCTCGACTGGCTCGACCCGCCCCCGGCGGCCGGGTTTCAACAAGCGCTGGATCTACTGGCGCAATTGCAGGCAGTTGATATAACGCAAGGGCAGCCCAAACTCACCAGCCATGGTGAGAAAATGGCACAGATGCCAACACACCCGCGCTTAGCACATATGCTAACAATCGCTCACCAAGCGGGCCACACCCGCACTGCCGCCGCCATCGCAGCACTGCTATCTGAACGGCTACCCAATATCAACGGCAGCCGCGATGGCCTCGATGATTACCTCGAACTTCTCGCTGCCGGCAAACCCAAACAGCCTCCGCTGATGGGTTGGTATCAACGATGCCGTCAGCAGCAGAAGCAGTTTGAGCAACTTTGCCACGCCGTTATCGATACTGCAGAAGCGACGGCCCAGCCGCTGTCTTCGGCATCGATGGTGGCACTTGCCTACCCGGATCGCATCGCTCGCCAACGCACCGACAACGGCACGTTGTATCAACTCGCCAATGGCCGCCAGGCGATGATCTCAGATGCCTCCGCACTGCGACGCCATAGCTGGCTGGCCGTTGCCGAGATCAGTGGTCAGCAAACCGCAGATGGCAAAAGCCGCGACGATCACATTCGCTTAGCCAACCCCATTGACCTTGAACAACTCGAATCGCTGATGAGTAACGACATCACATCGCAAGATACCGTCTATTGGAACAACAAAGATCAACGTTTGATCGCTGAACGCCGTCAATATCTCGGGCAACTGATGATCCGCAGCCGTGTGCTCAACAATCTACCGGACGACCAACGACTACAGGCATTACACCAAGCGATTGATCAACAAGGCTTGGATATACTGCCCTGGACACCAACCCTGCGGCAGTGGCAACAGCGAGTCATGCTGCTGTGTGATGCTGATGGTGATAGCTGGCCGGATGTCAGTGATTCCGGCTTAAGTGCGCGCCTGCAGGAGTGGTTCGACCCGTATGCAGCTCGCGTGACAAACGCCCGGCACTTGGCCGCGCTGCCGCTCGCGGATATGCTCAGCAGCTTACTGCCCTGGCCCTTACCGCAACAACTCGATGAACAAGCACCCACACATCTAACGGTACCCTCTGGCTCGCGCATTGCGCTGGATTACGGTGAATCGCCACCAGTATTGGCGGTAAAACTGCAAGAAATGTTCGGCGCGACACAAACACCGACTATCGCCAACGGCAGAGTCGCCGTGAAATTACATTTACTGTCGCCGGCAGGACGACCACTGCAAGTCACTCAAGATCTGGCTGCTTTCTGGGCGAATGGCTACGACAGCGTTAAAAAGGAGATGAAGGGGCGCTATCCGAAACACCCGTGGCCCGATGACCCGCTAACGTTCAAACCAACGGCAAAAACCAAACGTCACCTGAAAAACCATTAACCCCAACAAATCGCCGGTTAACGATCAAAAGATAAGGCCCATCCCGAGATACTTGCCGAAGCCCATGACCACTACCATACTTGCCGGGTTAAAGTGCAAACACGGCAGGTGATTATGCTGGTCAAAATCGATCTCGGTATCGCCGACAATCTGGCGTACAGTTGGAGCGGCAGAATATCGGAAGACGACATGTTACGGGTCCTAACCGACATTCGAAACGCAACGGCGGATGATCGCAAGATCAGTTTCTATCAGGAGATCCATAGCTTCGACGGCATTGAACTGGATGCCTTGGTCGAAAAAATCCGGTTGTTGTTTGATATCAGCATCCGTCATTTCAAAACGATTGTGCTGGTTACCGATAAGAAATGGATGCACAAACTGGCGTTGATTGAAGACCGGCTATTTCAAAATGTTTCCATCCAGTGTTTCAGCAGTGATAAAAAAGCCGATGCGCATGCGTTTATAAAGGCCCAGTAAATTCGGTAATCTGCGGAAATCGATATGCATACACCCCCTGCCTCCTCGGCTTTTTATGCCCTTGAAGACTTTCCCACATTACAGGCGTTGACCGGCCAATGGCACATCATTGCCGATGAAGCTGAAGCACTAACACGCCACACTATGCCCATCGATCGCATTCAAAAAAGCCATGTGCAAGTGCATGAAGAAATTCTGCAGTATATGGATAATGGCGGCGAGTATGGCTGGACACTCGGGTTTGGTGGTGTGTTTGGCCCCAACCCTAACTGGCTACAATTCGGCTTAGTGTTGCACGACCACCCAGTTGCGTTTGCCCAATCAGTGATGCCACAAACACTCGCTTTGCTCGCGTCGATATCGGGCATTCATGTTGCTGCGCTGGTGCGCATGAAGCCACAAACCTTGCTGCCCACCCACGTTCATGCAGAACTTAAACCCCAGCAACTGCTGCAGTATCATTTGACCTTACGATGCGCAGCCGAGCACAACTTTGCCTATCTAAATGTGGATGGGGAGTTTCGCCAACATACGGCCGGCAACGCATTTGTGTTTGACGGCTCGCGGCCTCACTTCGCCGTTAATGCTTCTCACGCCGAACGCTGGATTCTCTATCTGGAATTCCACCAGCCAACCGTCGAAATTAGCCACCAAACAACAGCGAGTCACTGACAACATAGCCCCCAGTCTAAAACACACACCTGCGCTTAACGGCCGGCTTTTACAACCCAGGATCAATCATCAACCGCGTCATGTAGCGTGCGATAAAATGATCACGCAACTCAGGCTCAGAAATCATCGTTGCCTGCGGGAAGCGGCGCAACAGCGAGCCAATCGTCAATTCAGTAATTTTGCTCGCCATTGCGGCGCCGAGACAATAATGCGGGCCGATACCAAAGAGCACGACATCCTTTAAATTTGTACGGTGTATGTCATACGTGCTCGGGTTCTCAAACATTCTCGGGTCGCGCATCATGGCGCAGTTCATCGGCCGGATCATCTCACCCTTCTCGATTTTCTGGCCAAATATTTCTATATCTTCCAATGCAAAGCGCGCTGAGCCGGAGTGTGCAAAGTTATCCCAGCGGTATGCTTCCATAATGGCGTTATTGAGTGTTTTGCCGGATTCATCGGCCAATATCTCGGGGATCACTTGCGGGTGCAGCAGTATATTTCGATAGGCCCAATTGATGTGATGCAAAGTGGTATCTGCACCTGCAGCCAAAGCAGATGCGACTAACGATAACGCCTCTTCTTCCGTGATTTTTTGCCCCTCATCACTCTTCAGTACTTTAACCATCAGGCTGGTTAGAAATTCCTTGGTGTGCTGTGACACATAGTCGTCCAATGACAAAGCAGTATCGTGCAACGATTCATATTCGGTAATCAATTGCTGTGCTTGCAGCTTCTTTTCGCCAATCAGATGCCGAATCATTTTCAAACCTGACAGCGCGAGCTCAGGGGAAACCTTGATGTTGGGATCATAGCTACTCAAAATCGACTCGGTTAACCCCGCGAATTCCGACTGATAGTCACGCGGCACACCGATATATTCGGCCAAGGCATACAATGGGATGGTGGACGTAAGATCATGCAGATTAAATGGCCCTTCGATCCTATCCAGCTCGGTATCAATGATCGCCTGAATGTCTGCTGTCAGATTTTCTACCTGCCTGGGGTTAAACGCCGGTGAAGCCAAGCGACGAACTCGACTATGATTTTCGGCCGACATACTCATCAACAGATTGGCATTAACCTGTTCAAGGTCTGTCATTTTTTCGTAGGGCTTTTGCGGTGCAAATCGCCAATCCGGAAAACGAATCGACAACTTAGGGTTATGCATTAGAGATTTGATGGTGTTGAGATCACCGCCGACCACCCAAGCCGCTAACTTCGGCGCAAAAAAGATCTTTTTGTCAGAAAGCAGACGGTCATAAACCGGGTAGGGGTTAGCGCAATAGGCATCGGTTTTATCCGGTGCATAATCGCTGAAAGTGGGACTGGTGATGATTTTTCGAACGCAATAGGTACCAATTTTTAGCTTTTCAAAGAATGTAGGCTGCATTAACGACACTTCCGATGTGAGAATCCTGCGAGTTCTTAATTTAGACACCGATTGCCGATAAAAGAATATTAATTCTTATAAAGATTTTCTTGTTCTGTAATTACTCTATCTCGTTGAAACCTAACACTGCACCTATACTAAGCGGCCCGTTGCTGCCGACACGACGTGCGGCAAGGGGGTTAACGACAAACTTGCGTGCACATCATGCAACCGCGCTGGATTTGCGACCACGCCATTCAATCAGCTCGAACGTTTTTTCAGATTTGAGTTGATCACTCCAATGAATGATTTCCAGACGACCTTCTAAGGTTTCGACTAACGATGTGCAGTTTTCAATCCAATCACCGTCGTTACAGTAGACAATCTCATCATCAAAACGAATATTCGGATGATGAATATGGCCACAAATAATGCCATCAACATCATGTTTTCGGGCCCATTGAATAGCCGCCAATTCAAACGTATCAATGGCATTTTTGGCCTTGCCGACACGGGTTTTGATGTAGCCTGCCAATGACCAAAATGGATAACCCATCCGTGATCGAATCACATGAGACCAACGATTGAGGAACAACAAAAGATCGTAAGAATAATCACCCACAAAACGGGTTAAGCGACCGAAACGGATGACGTTATCCAGCTCGTCGCCATGCATCATCAACAGCTTTCGACCATCGATCGTCTGGTGAACAAAGTTACGGTGTATTTCAACTTCGCCAAACTTTTCGCCGACGTAATCGCGAAATGTCATGTCGTGGTTGCCAGGGATATAAATCACCCGCGTCGTGCGCGACATCTTAAGAATTTTTCGAAATACCTGATTATGCTTGGCGGGCCAATAGAAATGCCGCTTGAGCGACCACAAGTCAATGATATCACCGACCAGGTAGAGCGTTTCACAATCGATGGCATCTAGAAACTGCAACAGGTATTCTGCTTTACAATCCTTGTTACCCAGATGAACATCAGAGATCCAGACGGCTCTAGCTTTTAACGACTTGGGAAGTGTTTGTTGCGTCATTTTTCAGCCCCTCGGTTTCTGTAAACATAGAAATTGGCAATGACACACCCATGATAATTTTTTTAACTTTTTGTGGCAGGCGACGAACGTCCCCATGCCTCTATCAGCGATATTAATACCATGGCGAGTGACCCTAAAAAGCTTCTCAAAAAACACCAACAGCTCACCCAAAGCGACCACATGAAAGTGGTATCACATGTGCAACGCGAAGATAACGATTGGTTCTTGCATACGCTCATGCTTGAAGACATTGATACGCCGTTTAAATTCCGTCGCCAGCAGCAATATCAAAACCTTAAAGGCCAGCGCGTTAACCTCACGTACTACCGGGATACCGAAAATATCGCCGGTATGGATTTTGAAGTGATGCGTATTGTGCGCATCAAAGTCGCCTAATTGAGAGGATCCAAAGCCTTTCAAAATGTGATGTCGCAAACACAACGCCCCTTCCGACTGCGATAGCTTTCACAAAACCACTGTGATCATTTGACGCAGATGGAACGAAAACGATTTAGTGAAAGTATCACTGAACGACCTTTGACAATTATCAAGGAAGGGACCATGAAAAAAATAATTCATACACTGGCCATTTCTGCCAGCTGTCTTTCGACGCTGGTTTTATCAACCTCTGCCCACGCACATGGCTGGACTGACTTCCCCAAAGCCCGGCAAGCCATTTGTGCCGCTGATGGAGGCTTCTGGTGGCCTGCTGACGGCAGCGGCATCGCGAATAGCGCCTGTCGCCAAGCCTATCAAACATCGGGCTCCTACCCGTTTGTTCAGAAAAATGAGTTTGCAGCCAACGTCACCGCATTCAGCAGCCAGACTGCGGTGGAATCTATTGTCGCCGATGGCAGTCTCTGCAGTGCTGGTTCAGACGCTAAAGCCGGTATGGATATTCCCTCACCAACTTGGCAGAAAACCACCCTTGCGGCGGGCACCCACACGCTGCGATTTATCGCAACAGCACCACATAACCCCAGTTTCTGGCGTATTTATCTGTCGAAGCCCGGCTATAGCTCAGCCACTGACAGCCTACGCTGGTCTGACCTTGATTTGATCAACAGTTACGACAATATACCCCTCAGCAATGGCGGTTATGCAATGGATTTCACCATCCCTGAAGATCGCACCGGTACTGCGATTCTGTTTGTACGATGGCAGCGCGACGACGCCGCAGGCGAGGGGTTTTACAATTGCTCCGATATTGCCTTTACCAATACCGGTCCAAATCCGGAACCTGACCCAGAGCCCACTCCATTGAGCAGTATTGCGGCGTTTGTCACCCCAGCACATGATATCGCTGCCCCCGGTGATACCGTGCGCTTTAGACTGTTCAATAATGCGGGGAATGAATTGGTTAACGAAACACTAACCATCACTGCGAACAACAGCGGCTTTGCGACATGGGCAGAGCAACTGGCACAACAGGTCAACGGCATCAACCCGGCGCTGATTCAGGTTGGCGCAAAAAATAATGACGATATCATTTACCACAACAACACATTGATAAACCGCGTGTGGGCAGAGCAAGCATCCTACACCGCTTCCACCTCTGTGCTGAAAAACACCAGCCCACCGCCGGTTGGTGATTATGACCACGAATATCCAGCAGGTATCGGCAGCTATGGGCCAGCAACACGTGTATTAGCGAGTGACGGCCAAACTTATGAGTGCAAGCCATTCCCGTATTCAGGGTGGTGTAATCAAGCACCGACACACTATGCACCAGCAACCGGTTTAAATTGGCAAGATGCCTGGATACAAAAATAAATAGGAATAAATTTCTCACCATCTCTCACGAAAAAGGCAGCCACCCGGGCTGCCTTTTTTATCACATCATCATTGAGCGCGGTTGCATCACACCAGTTTGGTTTCTTCACCTTCAGATCGCGCCACAAACACCGCACAGACCGAATCACTGAATACATTCACCGCCGTGCGCAGCATATCCAGAATGCGATCAGTAACAAGTAACAAGCCGATACCCTCCAACGGCAAGCCAATGGCGGTGAGTATCACCGATATCGCCACGAGGCTGGCTGCGGGAATCCCCGCCACACCGATGGACGTCAACAGAGCGATAGTGACGATTAAAAACTGTTCCGCAAAGCCAATATCCAACCCATAGGCCTGCGCAATAAACATTGCCGCAACACATTCGTACAACGCCGTACCATCCATATTGATGGTGGCCCCCAGGGGTAAAACGAATGATGTGGTTTTGTTTGAGACACCGCCATCCTGCTCAATCGTTTCCATGGTCATCGGTAACGTTGCCGATGACGACGCGGTTGAAAATGCCGTCAGCATGACAGGAGACATGATGCGATAGTGTTTAATCGGATTAATCTTAGCGACGTAGCGCATAATCAGCGCAAGGTTAATGAATACGTGGAATGCCAGCGCTAACACCACCGTAATAAAGAAGATCAGCAGCGGGCCAAACACGCCTACTCCGGCACTCAATACTGTTTTCGCAACCAAGGCAAATACACCGATGGGAGCAAACTTCATCACAAACATGGTCATGTGCATCATGATTTCGAACATGCCGTTAAAAAAGTTCGAGACGGCTTCGCGGTACGGTGATTCAACACGCATCATAAAAAAGCCGAACAACATAGAAAACGAAATCAAACCGAGCATCTGACCCGATTCAGCCGCAGCAATAATATTCGGCGGCACCATGCGCAAGAACACATCCACCACATCGCCGACATCACGACCCTCAACACGTGACAACTGTTGCTCCAGTTGGTCGCCGACCATCGTCAGATTCAGGGTTTGACCGACAGGCTGGCCATTATGAATACCCGGCTGCAAAATATTAACGAACAACAAGCCAACCAATATCGCCAACAAACTCGATGCCATGTAAAACCCAATGGTTTTACCACCTACACGGCCGATATTGCCGCCATCACCAATGCCTGAGATACCACAAATGATGGACGACACCACCAAAGGCACGATCAGCATTTTCAGCGCATTGAGAAATAGTGTACCGAAGAAGTCAAAAATCGTATCCAGTGAGACACCGAACAACAGCGTACTGGGCTCAAACAACACGCCCACGGCAACCGCCAGAAGAATGGCAATCAGTATTTGCCAATGTAATGCCAGCTTAGACATAGTGTCTCGATCCTTTTATTGTTTCTGTTATTCCACATCATTACCGGCAACAGCTCCCGCGCTAAAACCAAAAATTTGGCTGCAGGCTCTCTCTGAAGCGAAGGGTCTAATGTGAGGATTGTAGCAATGCAAAGTCGCCGCTGCTTTCACAAAAGCATGCCATCTTTCTTGCAATCAGTCACGAAACGCTAGCAGTCGTAATGCATTCATCACAACAACCAGCGTACTACCCTCATGCAGAATAACAGTCACGCTTAGATCGACAATACCCAGCACCGAGGTGGCAATCAACAAACCAATAACACTCAGTGCGATCGCCAAGTTCTGTTTGACAATTTTACGGGTCAACTGCCCCAGTTTTACGGCAAACGGAATTTTACTCAGATCATCGGCCATTAACACCACATCGGCTGTCTCCAACGCAACATCAGAGCCTGCGCCACCCATGGCAATGCCCACATTTGCCTGCGCTAATGCGGGGGCATCGTTGACGCCATCACCGACCATCGCAACCCGCTGATATTGGCTATTCAAGTCGTTAATCGCCTGCAGCTTGTCTGCTGGCAAAAGATTCGCGCGTACATCGGTAAGGCCAAGGGATTCACCAACACGCGCTGCGACGTCGGCATTGTCGCCGGTCAACATAAGACGGTGACGAATGCCGCAATCCGCCAGTTTCGCCAATGCACTACTGGCCTCTTCACGCACTTGGTCACCAAACGCGAGCCAGCCGATTAAGGTCTGATCACGTTCAACCATCACCAAGGTATAACCTTGTTTTTCCAGTGTCGAAACCTGCGTTTGCTGTTTGACGGTTAAAGCGAAATTCGAGGGTTTTCCAAGCCGCACATGAATACCATCGACCTTGCCAGATAGGCCACTGCCGGCATGATTTTGCACATCTTCGGCAGCCGGCCATTGCAGTTGGCGCAGCTCGGCTGCCTGAATTAAGGCCTTGGCAAGGGGGTGAGTGGATTGGGCTTCCAACGCGGCGGCAGTCTTCAGCACGTCATCTTCTGTCAGCCCGTCAACACATTGCACACGAATCAGCTGAAATTGCCCCTGCGTCAACGTACCGGTTTTATCAAACGCCACAGCACGCAATCGTCCAAGGTTTTCTAAATGCACGCCGCCTTTAATCAACACCCCATTGCGGGCCGCTTGAGCAATGCCCGACAGCATCGCCGCTGGTGTACCAATGGCTAAAGCGCAAGGTGAGGCCGCCACCAGCAACAACATGCTGCGATAAAAGCTCTGGTCTAGTGTCATCCAGCCAAACAGTGGCGGTATCGCTGTCAAAAGCACCACCGCCACCAGCACGGCAGGAACAAACCAGGCGGTGAATTTCTGCGTCATCTGCTGTGTTGGACTTTGTTGCGACTGGGCTTCTGCAACCAGCTTCATCACACGCCCCAGTGTCGATTCGCCTGCCAACCGAGTGACGGTAACGATCAACACCCCATCCTGATTCATCGTTCCAGCAAATACGTCATCACCGACGCCCTTGCGCACGCTTTTACTTTCACCAGTAATGGCGCTTTGATCCAAATGGCTACTGCCATCAACCACAGTGCCATCAACCGGCATGCGATCACCCGCTAATACTCTCACCGTATCGCCAGCAGCCAATTGATCTAGCACCACCGTCACCCAATCATCGCCCACCACTTTGGTCGCCTGTTCTGGCATCAACTGTGTTAGTGCTGACACCGCATGACGGGCTTTATCCAACGCGTAATGCTCACCGGCATGGCCAATCGAAAACAGGAACAATAAAAACGCCCCTTCGCCCCATTGCTCCAATACCGCAGCACCCGCGGCGGCTGCCAACATTAAAATATCGGTATCAAAACGGCCCCGAAACAACCCTGGAATCGCATGGGAAGCAACGTCATAGCCACCAAATACATACGCTAATAGATAAAAACCCCAAACAATATCGGGCCCATACCACCCCCAAAAGCTCCCTACTGCACCGAATAACAAGCTCACGCCCGCCAGCGCCACTAACACCATCGACCAGCGTTGCTTAATCCACTCCGGCAGAAACTCGGGAGTGTGACCGTGACCGTGACTATGGTCATGCGACGATGGGTGTTGGGTATGACTGTGTGGGTGAGTGTGCTGGTGAGCTTGAGATTGCCGATGGTGGCTGCCGACCAAACGTTTGTCGATACGCTGGCGAATGGCTTCTAATGAGATCAATTCAGAATCATACGCAAACGTTGCAAACCCGGCGGCATAGCTAACATCCGCATGCAAAATACCGGGTAAATCTCCGAGCTGTTCTGCCAGCGTGTTTGCTGCATCGGCGGAATTCAGATCATTAACCGGCAACTGGTCATGACGAAAGCGACTGGAAAATTCAATACCTATTTCGGTCGCCAGGCGCTGTATCCGGCTTAGTGGGATCAGATTGGGGTCAAAATGCAGGCACACATAAACACCACCCTCTCGATGCAACAGATGCGCATCGTCTAACCCCTTGGTGCTTTTTAACCGGTTTAGGAAGTGATCAATACAGGCGTCGTTTTGGTCGATATCAGTCAGCAACTCAAGGCTTAGGGCTGTTTTTTCCATAATTCTCGCGTCCCTGTTAGCAGCGTGGATAACAACGGCGATTGGGCAACCACTAGCGCCCACTCACAGTGGATAAAGTATGGTCGAGCCAGCACACATCTCAAGCCTGTCGCGACCTAGTCGATCAGACTTCAACGCCGCAGATTTGTTTTAGTTTTGCCCGTAAATGAGTCTGAATCCGACGAAAAATATGTATTGTTATGGATTCCGGCGAGAAACTGCGCCATATCCGCTATCACCAAAGCTGCTCAATAAAAACAGGCCGATGCTTTGTGATTCGCTTGATGAACGCTTAGCCGAGGTATTGTCGATGAGATGGGCTAACAAAGAGATATCGAATCAGAGATCCGGCACACCGCCGGCAAATTTGACGGCTAACAGATAAATCGCATTAAAATACATGTGTAAAAATATCGGAAGAATAAGATTCTGATACCGTTCACGCATGTACCCCATAGTTAGAGATGGCAGGATAACGGCGACAGCCCACAACGGCGAGTGATTAACAAAGTGCAACCCCACAAATAAAAGAGATGTGATCAGATTTGCGCGACTAATACCCCAGTAACGTAATGCTAACAATGGACGTTGCAACAACTGAGGTTGAATAACGCCACGAAACAGCAGCTCCTCGACCAACGGAAATAACAACAGCATATTTAACAACAACCACGGGCTGAAAATTGTACGTGCTGCAACCTCTTGTGGCATCAGCCACCACATTACCGCGCCAATCAAGAGTGCAGACATTAAAACCAGTAACACCTGCCAATCTCTAAAGGGGTTACGGTAAAGCCGCCAACTAAATTGAGAATTTTTCATACATTCATACGGTAAATTTTTATCATTTCATAAATGAGTAGACACAAAAAAGGGCCATCGCTGGCCCTTATATTTTAGTCCCTTTAACGATTAGAGACTTTGTTTTTTTCTGCGCAGAACGAGTCCCGCCAATGCAAGTACCAACATACCCGGCAAAATCGGATCAAACGGGCCATCGGCACGTCCAACAGAACAACCACCGGTAGATGAAGATTCCACCTCGTCGTCTTTAGCACCGGTAGCGGTGGCGATGACAGGCTCATCGATTCTGATTGTAATCAATGCACTATTCGATACCTTGCCATCAACAGTAACGACATAAGTGAAGCGATCAAGGCCTACAAAACCGGCTTGTGGTGTGTAAACAACGGCGTTATCAGCAGACACGGTAGCCGAACCTGTAAGCGGCGCGTTGTTGACACTAACAACAACTGATGCAGGTGAAACCTTATTCAACTCGTCATTCTCTAACACATTCAGAGTAGCGTTAACGTCTTTGAATGTAGTCGCGGAGTCATTATTGGCAACCGGCAACTCAGGTAACGGGATCGCATCGACAACCACTTTAATGGTCGCAACATTCGAAACATTTCCATCAACAGTCACGGTGTAACTGATTCTATCAGTACCCACAAAACCATCTGCAGCTGTGTACTCTATGTTTTTGTCTGCATTAACAACGGCATTACCGTGAGCTGCTGCGGCAGTAATAGCAACCGTCGTTGTTGCTGCACTGACTTGTTCCGGCGTGAGAATAACGCCATCTAACATGTCATTGTCTAGAACACTGAGGGTTACAGGCTTCGTTTCGACAGTCGTTGTAATATCATTGATCGCTACAGGAATACCTGTCGGGGTCATATAACTGGCTAACGCAGGTGCTTCTTTACCCGCTTCAACCCACGCTGGATCTTCACCACCAGCCACATCACCGATAACCGCTTCTACGGAGTTAGCGGTAACACGCAATGTAATAGAGTCGATGGTCAGTTCATTACTGTCGTTTAACAACTTATCGCCGATGTATATATACACGTCGGTGTTCAAGCCTGACAGATCATCACTCGGCAAAGCTTCGTAACGCACAACATCTTCTTCAAGTTCGCCGGGGATATTCAAACCTAACGGTTTGGCTGCCCACTGCTTTAATTGATCCACGGGGATCACAGCAAAACTATCCTCAGTGGTTAACAAATCGCCATCAAGCCCAGCACGACCTGAGCGCCAGTCAGTTCCATCCCACATAGCAACAATCGCATCGGATTCTCCACCAACCTCGTTGGTATTATATTCACCGATCACGGTTGGGATTAATGAATCCGGCAACTGATAACCTAACAGGTTTCCAGGTAAAGCAATGCCGGCACCCTGAGTATTGGTGATATCGAAATAATTCGGTGTTAAAGACCCAATCTTTCCATCAACAATGGTTAAACCACTATCCACTGACTGGCTCTTTTCGACACCCTCAACTGGGAACTGAGGCGGTAAAAAACCTGCCGCTGCATTATCCAAGAAGCCGGGCTCAAACCGATCTCTGGAGCCATCATCAAACATTTTTGGCGAAACCGTCGCAAACCGTTGCGGATTCCAAACCTTAATATCTGGCGCACCAGTTTCTCCTTCAAAAAACTCACGTGGCACCAGTTTACGCATCTCGAATGCTACGCCGTTTTCTTCAAACGTTAACGGTTGGAATGCATCTCCGATGCCGGTACCCAGTTCAAATTTATAACTGGCAATACGCTTATCCGTGTTATTGATTACTTTCTGGATAACACGATAAATACGGCCAATACCGTAGGAATCTCGAAATTCTTTCAGTTCAGCACCTTCATCTGTCGATGGGTTTTTAACGCCTTTATAACGGATTTCTTTGGCGCCCAAATTAAAGGCAATATCAACCGGTACATCACTCTTCGTCAGTTCAAGGAAGTAACGTTTAGAACTCCCCTCGGCATCACTACAGGTCTTAGGCAAAATCGTGCCGGGGTGATCAGCACTTTCAATCTCACCCGAAGCCATAACGCAGTTATTGGTCGGGAAGTCTAAATCATCAGTGACTACCTGGAGACCTGGTGCACGACCACTACCGTTGTCTAGCTCCCAAAATACCGCTGCGACACTGTTCGGTGCCCATGAGGAATCTGGGCCGTGGTAGAATTCAAAATTGGCGACATCCTGATCTCTAAGTTCTTTCGAGGGATGTATGTAACTTCTTGGTGTAGCGCCGGTAAACCCATCAACACCTTCATCCAAGGTAAAGATGTTATCGGTATTCCAACCACTGAGGGTAGGAACCAATACATCAGTATAGGTATTGGGCTCAGGTGAAGGCTCACCCGCGAAACTACTCGTAACAAGACCAATACTCAGTAATGCAGTGGCGACGCTACTGGCTAAAGGGCTAGGCTTATTTTTGAAATTTCTCATATAATTTCTCCTTATAAAACAGCCGACTATTCCCATAAAGCGCATAGAAAAATCAACTAATGATTCATGTTCAAATTATAATTAGATAAGCCAGTAGGCGTGATGACTTATATCAACCCTTGCGCAATTTGCATATTTCTATGAACACCAAAATCATATAGATATTGTTAGAAAATCCGATTTTTTATAGAACAGCAAGCCGATATGTGAACGGTTGGCTTTAAATTCCTTTCGATATCTTCGGCATAATCCGTTCAAATTTCAGTATCTGAACAACGCGTTTTTGCAACAGGGTGTTGCCTTGACCTACGCTGGAAATCACGAAGAATACCGGCCAGATTCCCAGCCAAGGTGGCCTCCATGTTGTATGCCCAACCCAACGACACACGCCTCGGTGTTTGGCCTGTGTTTACCAGACGCTCACAGTTGTCATTACTGCCCCGTAAAAGCGGTATCCCAACCGAACAGACAGGTTCTCAGGCCTTGGGCTTGGCGGTACATTTCGGCCCAGTCCTAGCTTTTATTGCAACGGTGCTGATATTTGGACGTTCCGAAATGATTGTGATCAGTGCGTTTATGCTATTGAGCGTGCTGAATTTGCTGGTGATTGTCTGGCTTGAAGAGCATGACCCATCCGTTGCCCTGCCAACAAGAACCTTCGATGCTTGGCGAAAGGGCCTGTCACTGGTATTTCTCAAAGGCGTTGTGGCAGGCACAATTACGGCTATCACCGTTTGGGCATTAGTCGGCGCACTACTGTCGCTGATCACCGTCGCAGAACCCAGCGCCGCCAGCGGCTGGATGATCGCTGGCGCAGTATTAGCCACCGATTTCGCCTACTACTGGATTCATCGCACGTTGAATCACGGGCATGGCAAAAAGCCTGTGCAAAAGTGGTTCCGCAAAATTCATGTGGTTCATCATTCCGTCGACGTGCTGGATTTTTTGCGGGGCAATGTCAGCTCATTTTTTGACACGTCCATCACCGGCTTTCAAGTCAGCCTCGGTGTGATAGCGGCGTTAATGGGAATGGATCTGACATCGTTGTTAATGACGTATGCGTTTGTTTTGCAATTACAAGCCACCCACCACGCCAATCACACGTTCAATATCGGTTGGCTACGATTTATTTTTATGGATAACCACGCCCATAAAATGCACCACTGCCCACGCGGTTACATGGTCAATCATGGAGCGCTTTTTTCACTCTGGGATCAGTGGTTCGGTACCTACTTTGAGGATTGGACATTGTCATCCAACTATCTGCAAAAACACCGGATTCCCTTGCCGGTGTCGCAAAAATCTCAATAGGTATTCAGAGTTTTAAGGCCACCCGCGTGCACTTAAGCCAGCGCAGCAGCACTTTCCTGCAATTGTATCTGGCCGTTTTCCAATCGATAAATGACATCCGCATTGTCAATCGTATTGATCCGGTGGGTAATAATAATCACCGTTAGGTTGCCGGATATCGCATCAATGGCCCGTTTAATACGCGATTCATTATCAACATCCAGCGAGCTGGTGGCTTCATCCAGAATCAGCACGCTGGGGTTACGTAACAACGCCCGAGCCAGTGCAATACGTTGACGCTCGCCGCCTGACAAACGCATGCCACGATCGCCCACGAGGGTATCCAGGCCATTCGGAAGATCAAATACAAACTCCGCAGAAGCCGCTTTCAACACCGCGGCCAATTGGTCTTCCAGACCGGGTTTTCCCCAAGTCAGGTTGTTGCGAATAGTATCGCTGAGCAGCACGGAATCTTGCGGTACATATGCCAGTTGATGATGCCACGCAGACAGGTTATCCGCGCATAGTTTTTCACCATCAATGCACACTTCACCCGAACTGGGCGCTAACAAACCAATCAGTAAATCAATCAAGGTCGTTTTGCCCGCACCTGAAGGGCCAATAATTGCCGTGGTTTTATTCGCCGGTATCCGCAAATCAATATTTTCAAAAAGCGGCGATTTGTTCTTATAAGCAAATGAAACATTCCGCAACGATAACGCATCCGTCAACGCGATAGATGTTACAGGATTCTTTGGCTCCGGACATTGCGCCAGCGCGATAGCATTCATCATCTGGCAATAATTATCATAGGCCGGCAAAGCAAATACGACTTGCTGAAATGCCTGTTGTAACGACGAAAGCATCGGCATTAAACGCGAAAATACAACCACCATCACTACCAGTAACGTTGATTCAACGTTGAACACATAAACGGCAGAGTACAATAACAAACACAGGCTCAATGCCGCCCCCCATTTGAATGTGAGCTGATTCAGCGAGTGGTTGCGCATAAAATCGATTTGCTGCAGACGAGCATCTGTCAGTTTATTGGAGAAGTAGCCCTGAAACTGATGCTCTTCACCGTGGCTTCGAATCACTTTCATACCCGCCAGATACTCACTCAACGTATGGTGGATATCTTTGTGTGTCGCGGTTTGTTGTTTGCCCAGATCGTGAACACTGCCGTTGCGAATGGCAATACCGACCCACAGTACGCCACCGACAAACACGGCTAACAACGTCACCTGCCATGACAGCAGCATGGCCACACCAATATAGACACCAATCAAAAACACATTCGCAATCGACTGCAACATCGAAAACACCGCCGTCTGCAAGCGCTGGATATCAGAGATCAGCGCATGCTCAAACTGACTTTTGTCACGTTCAATCAAAAACTGCCAGTGGGCGTGGGTGATTGCAGTGATGAGCCCCTTACGCTGACGATCGACATATTCCAGTTGCAGAAGACGATTGTTGATCATGCTAAAACGCGCCAAAGCACTTTGCAGTAACACCAGTACCAAAAAGCCGCTCAACATCAGCTCCAACGGATACTGCTGCAATAGCGGCCATTCTTGAATAAATGTTGGCAGCGCCAATGTATCTGCATCACCAATCCCTGCCATCGCCAGAATCGGTATCAATAACATCAGGCCTACGCCCTGGATAGCAGACGTCGCCATCATCGCCAGCAAGCAGACCAAAACGTCTTTGCGGGCAGATTGATAAACTTCGGTGAATAACGCCAATACGCGGCGGATAAAATGCATGAACAATTCCTAATTTGAAAGCACTGCGGGCTTTCTCAACAACACGCGTGTACAAAATAATAACGGCCAAAGCAGCGTCGTCGTGACAGGCGTCTGGAGCGATTCAGGCAATAACAATGCGTCATCAACACTGATTAATCGACGCATGAAAAAATCCACTTTATGCCTCAACGATTGACGCATACGTAGTCGATGTAGCAGCCGAGCTTGCAGTGGTGGATAATCGCACGCCGACCATGTCTGCAAACACACGGACAAATTCCTTTGCACAATAGGGCTGCATCGGTGGGCACCAATAAAATTCACATCAACAGACTGCTCAAACACCTTCTCGACTAACAGAAGCGCCGTAACGATATCCGGTAACGTACCCAGCGCAGTTGCTCTGGATTCAATGATTTTCCAATCCAGATCCCCTTGCAAAGTTAACGCCTGAATATCGAGCAGCCACTGCAATCTTGCCCAGCACGATTTAGCGCCGTGCATACACAGGTAGATAAACTCATCTTCAAGACCCATTACCGGCATTAAATGTTTACCGACTTGCATCGTTCGGCAACGCGAATACGCATCATCAAATAACATAGGCATCATTGATGGGAAGATATCCCAACGCCAGTGCAGTTCAACACAAACTCCCGTTGCGGGATGTCGGTAGCTGAGATCCTTGAGATAAAAGCAAATGACCGACCAACTCACGTCAACGTCGTTGATATGCATTGGCACATAACCCAGCGCTCGCAGGCATTGATCAGCCGCTGAAACCTTGTTGGGGCCAACAATAAAATCCAGATCGACAGACGATCTTACAGTGAAATCATCATACAGACGTTTGGACAACAGCGGCCCTTTGAGCCATAAATGCTGCACTGATACGTCAACCAAAGCCGCATGAATCTCCTGAATCGCCTTGACTTGCATAAGCCCTTGCATCTTTTTCAAACTCGACTGACGAGTCAGCTTGCTGTAATCATGATCATCGGAATTCAGCTGTGACGCCAACGCAGGCCAGTGCCCCCAAACACGATGCCAGGCGATTTGTTGCTCCAAGCGTTCGCCATCAATCGAGTTCTCCGTTTGTTGCAAACCTTGGGCCTCTGCACTATCTCTAGCGGGAGAAAACAAGCCGACCAACGGCTGCGCAGCATTGTGTAATTGTCGTGGCATAAAAAAGGGAAACTCATTCTTATTCAATTCGAACAATTTCTCGGGGAGATCGCAAACGCCCCACTGAAACTACTCAATGACTGTTGGTCCCAAGTGATAACCGCAGATACTACGCGGTCAACTCGATTTGTTCCAATGAAGAAAGTCGCCAGTTGAGAAAATGGGTTAAATGCCATCGTCGATTAAACTGCTGCAACTGTTGTTTTTCACTGAGTTTTTTCAAACGATGAATCGCCGCCATAGCCGGCTCGACATTGCCCGACTCATTGAACACTAACAAATCTGCATGTTGTGATTTTCGGATCAGATCAGGTAAAAAATCTGGAAAATCCGCTACATCAACACTATTTATAAGCTGCCCATTCGTCTGTGGATTTTCAAATAAATGCTCGATGGGTTGCCAATTTTTCTCCATTGCCATACCTGCCATAAATAAATTTCTCGAAAAGCCGATGTTGTCTGGGGCAGACATTTTGCTCACCAACAACGGACAAACACACGCCAACTCAGGAAAGCAGGTATTCAAATACACATCATAGCCCTGATAGGTCTGCGTCAAACCCGCATACACCTGAAACGACGATAGGTTTTGGAAACCCGAGTCGTTAAGTGAAGACCACATAGTTTTAGGCTTATGGATATCAACCGTATCGTTCGAAAGGTCAACGTAAAGTGGGCCAATTTGTAACGCCGTTTGCAAGTATTCTTGCCGCAGCTCGCCCCAAATGAGTTTGAGAAGGCCACCTTGATCAACGTAATGCTTGAGCACAGAAAAATACGGCACCCCGTTATCCGAGATAGCATATTCGAGGTAACTGAGTGCAATACGAGAAATTTTCCAACAATGGCCGATCGGATAAACCGCAGAAATTTTGTTGGACCCAATCACTTGGCTGCACATTTTACGTAGCTTCGGATCCGCGGTTAAATCACCCACACGAGACGCGCGCTGACCGACTGTACTCCGATGCTCCGCGGCCTTGCCCAGAATAATTTGATCAATCGCCTCACGTAAATCAGTGAGTTCGACAAACAGGCGATCAAATCCAGGTAGTAATATGTCTTCTGCTATTTGCTGCGCGTTTCTATCTAATGAAACTAACCGGCAAAGTGTTGTCATTTCCTGTGGTGTCACGCATCTTCCTCGAATTTACGACTATAACTGTTCGATATTTACACATATTTTGACTATATTCGACAACACTAACTAGAATGTTTCGTTAGTCAAATTCGAATAACCTAAAAATGAAAAATGGACGTAAACATGGATAAACATACCGAAAACCTTTCTACGCCAAACAACATTCGTAGAAATTAGCATGCTCCGCAGGTTATCGAGTTAGAAGCTGAAAATACAAACGGCGGGAAAAATAATTCATTAAATGAATCGATGCTCAATATAACTGGGCCTAGCTAAATCATCTCTCGTCCAAGATAGACTCTGACGACAAAACCGCCTTATAATCGGCTATTCCACTGTAAATACACTTATCGTTCTATCTGCAGTGGACTATCCGATTAGCCTTCAGGAAGTCGAATGCCAACAACTACCGCTTATCAGGCCTTCGGCCTCACTATCGATAGCGAGATATCGCTGCACCCGTTAGTTCAACTCAACACAACCATAGCCAGCCCGGATATTTCCATCAGCATAGGGAATGTGTCTAAAGACGGTCTCGAACAACCGAAAACGACATACCCTTTTTGTCAGGCCGCTGCTGATGAACTATGGCTAAACATCCCTGATATTGCCCGCTTTCATATCAGCCGAGGCAGCCACATCGTCGTAGAACCCGCAACGGATGCCGACCTACAGAGCGTCAAACTGTATCTGTTAGGATCATGTTTCGGTGCGATTATGTACCAACGCCATCGACTGGTAATTCATGGTAATGCGATACGTATCGGTGATGAGTGCGTTATTTTCGCCGGTGTTTCCGGTGCCGGGAAATCAACACTGGCGGGGGCGTTTCAACAGCGTGGCTATCAAGTACTAGCCGATGATCTGGCAGTGATTGACGAACGGGGGTTTGTACATCCGGCGTATCCGCAACTAAAGCTCTGGCAAGACAGTACCCAAAAGCTGGCGATAGATAATGACGACTTAGATCGTATTCGCCTGCAAATCAGCAAGTTTGCCGTACCGATTCGCGATGGTTTCTGCGACACAGCACTGCCGGTGAAAGCGATTTATATTTTGAACTCGCACAATGAAGACACCTTCGAGTTAGACACCTTAACCGGCATGGATAAACTCAACCCGCTGAAGCACAACAGCTACCGCAGGCTTTATGCTGAAGGCATGGGGCTAAAAAAACAGCACTTCGCACAATGCTCCAAGCTTGCAGCAGGCATTGATGTTAAACGCATTACGCGACCGAACGCTGGCTTTAAGCTCGATGAGCTCGTGGATTTCATTCTGCAAGACCTCGACCAGGAAAATCAGCAGGATGTTGCCTGATGGAAACACCCAACAATAACGGACTATTTTGGCTCGCCTCCTATCCAAAATCCGGCAACACCTGGACACGCACCTTCATCGCCAATCTATTGAGCGACTCGGAGCAACCGGTCGATATTAACGCACTGCAAACGGGTGCCATCGCCAGCAGCCGAGAATGGGTGTCAACGGCATTGGGCATTGATATCGATGAGTTGTCTCATGACGAAGTCGATCAGATGCGCCCAGCGGCTTACCGTTGGCTCGCCGATAATGCCGGTGACGATGCCTATCACAAAATCCACGACGCCTACACCTACCTCAGCGATAACCAGCCGTTGATTCCTGTGGATGCGACTCGCGGAGCACTCGTCATTGTGCGCAACCCGTTAGACGTTGCTATCTCATTGGCAAACCACAATCAATGCAGCATCGACAATGCGATTGAGTCTCTGGCCAACCCTACATACGGGTTTTGTCGCGGTAAAAAACGCATCTACAACCAACTTCGTCAGCAACTACTGAGTTGGTCAGAACACACTCGGAGCTGGTTATCTGCTCCATCCTTAAATCGTCTAATGGTGCGTTACGAAGATATGCAGCAACAGCCTGAAAAAACCTTTCGCGCCATCGCCGACTTTCTCGACATTGCAGCAACGGATCAACAACTAGCTACGGCGATTAATAATAGTCAGATGAAAAAGCTGCAAGCGCAGGAGGCGGAGTCTCGTTTCAAAGAGGCACCGGCCAACACCCAGCGGTTTTTCCGCAAAGGCATTGTCGGCGACTGGCAAAACAGTCTGACTGACCAACAAGTCGCTCGTATTATCGATGACCACTTCGATGTTATGTTAGAGCTGGGTTACATCGATAGCGCAGGTAACCCAACATCGTTAATTGATGCAGAGGCCACCGCCGCATGAGTACTATCCATGTTAGCTGGAAAGACACCAACACCGATGTAAAAGCCACGCTTGATCGCATGCTGGCCGCATCAGACTATTGGCAACCCGATGCCGTATCACACTGGCACAGCGACGCTCAACAACTCGGTTTGGGCAAAGCGTTACTAAAAAATACCCCGATCAACAATGATGATGCTGTTTATGCAACAGCAGATGCACAACTGGCTATAACAACCAACGCTCGCATCGATAACCGCGAATCACTGCGCCAACAGTTACCCGCTGAATTACTATTAGACAAGCCCTCTGGCGACAGCGCACTCATACTCGCCTGCTATCAACATTGGGGCAATGACTGCGTGAAACATCTGCGCGGTGATTTTGTGTTTGCCATCTGGGATGGGCAGAAAAACAAACTCTTCTGTGGCCGAGACCACTTTGGTGTTAAAACCTTGTTCTATGCCCACACAGAACAAGGCTGGATGCTCAGTAATGAACACAATGCTTTTTTTACCAGTGGCGGATGTGATCGAAAAAACGTTAGCGAACAGTGGCTAGTCGACTCACTTTGGGGTGTCGTTAGCCCGACATTTCAATCCCCCAACCCGAATATCCGCGTATTACCGCCTGCACACACGCTCGAAATTACCGCCGAGGGCAGCAAACTCAATCGATATTGGACGTTAACGCCAAAGGCTCAATGGAAAGATCTTGATGATGAAGCCCTCATCGACGAACTAAAAAAGCGTTTTACACAATCGGTGGTTGCTAGAACCGACACCAGCTACCCCATAGCCGGCGAACTCAGTGAGGGCTTGGACTCCAACGGTATTGCAGGCTACGCCGCGCAAGCGATTACCCCAAAAACCTTGTATACCTATTCCTATCAGTCTGTAAAACTAACCGAAGAAACCCAATCTACATGGGCAGCTACGTACGCCGATATTTTTGGTATGTTAGATCTACACGACAATATCGATGGCCAATGGCACGACAGCGACACCATCAAACGCCTTGATAATAGCGCTCAAAAGCAGCAATTTAACCAGAACTTTGGCTCCTTAAATACACTTGATTTTGGGTTTGATCGTTGTGTGTTAGCTCAGCAGAAGCAGATCCGAACCATGCTGTCAGGCTGGGGCGGAGACCACTGTGTGACAGCACCTGGCTATGAATATGCGCGCGAATTAGCCGCCAAAGGTCAGCTGGTTCAACTCGGTCAATTTCAGCAACAACGCTACCGTAGCGATCATCGATATCACCCGTTGAAAGGCTTTGCCACCGCACTACTCAGTCAATGGGCACCGGGTTATCTTTTTACCATGAAGCTGAAAGGCCAATCACTGGAAAATACCCTTCACAAACGTATGCAACTTCATTACGTGAAACCCATATGGCAGCAAAAATACGGCTTGCGCGCGAAAACCGAAAACTTCATTCGTAACTACGGCCGCTCAACTGTGCAAGGCTATGAACAACGCGAATTATTCGAAATTGGTGTGACCAACCGGCTAACACAAAGTGAACTCTGTGCGCGGCAATGCCGGATCGAGTACCGTTTCCCCATGTTGGATGTCGATTTAGTGGAATTTGCGCATAGCTTGCCAGCCCGCTTAAAAATCAAAGACGGTGTTGAACGTTATCCATTTCGTCGCATACTCGAAGGCATTACGACCCCTAAAATTCAATGGCGTCGCAAAGCCGATGTAGACTTTCCTGTGCACGACAACACCGAAAACGATCGCCCCACCGATCTGCCTGAACAGGCGTTGTGTAATACCTATATCGATCGAGAAATACTGGAGATCTACAGCAAACATTCGAGAACGCCGATGAAAGAACTCGATCTACTGCGACAACTCGATGACTATGAGTTAGTGACCTAAAAGTTTCAGTTAGATCGGGCGTAGGATGCTTGAGTGAGCAGATATCAGAATCGACAATGCTTGTTTCCGGCAAAGGTTTTAAAAATACGGTGGAAATCCGTCTAAAAAAACATCAAGATAGTGCTGTTGAATAAATAATATGGGGATCAGGTATAGATACCCGCACGGAAAATTCGCGTACTGGATACAACATAAGTCCTCGATACCAAATATCGAGGGTTGCTATATCGCACGCCATGAATATAAGGAAATAATGATCATGAATACTAACGACATAACCACAGTGTCTACACAAACCACTAAACAGCCGTGGAAAGCACCTTCTGTCAGAGCCTTAGATACCGAATACACAGATTCCAAAAACACAAACTCACCGACCGAAGCGTCACCAACTAAAGGCCCCATCCCCGGCGCCAGCTGATTATGTATGTTAGTAACCCCATCAACAAGACTACCAACTTCAATCAGCTTGCTAGAGCGCTCCAGATAAAACCGAAGCCAGTGGCCTTTCCCCACCACGTTGGTGGGGTACAACATCCCAATTGACATTGCCCTCAATTACCACCGGCCCTTCTGTTGTCAGTGCTAAATCCCAACCAACCGTATAAATATCGGTAAATTCGGCGTGCGCGGCTAATACAGTTTGCACCAACATCGGCCAACTTGGCACTGTCATCGGTGTATCAGCGAAAGATTGTCGTTCAGCCATCGAATGGCGACATACTTGCAGATGTTTTTCGGTAAGCGCGAGACTCAGAGGTTTGATCGCTCCCGTCTCGGTGTCCAATTGCAAGGCATGCACAAAACCGTGGTTGTCGCAGGTCGGCAGTTCAATCGTCGCTGCTATCAAATCGACTATGCCATTTCGATAGCGAGTTACCAACCGAAACGTCACTAGTTGATCACAACCAATGGCTTCGGCTATCGATAACTGCTTCGCCCACACAACCAGCGCTGGCGCATTCATCAATAACGGTTGCACAAGATAATCTTCTTGCGCGAATGCTGCATTCAATGCGTTTTCTATCGGGTTCGGTTGAGTCATCGTCTGATCTTCTACGATCAATGTCTCATCCACAAAAGTCATACAGCCCCGTTTACGGCTACCGCGCAGTGGTTTAAAAAACAACGAGGTGTGTTTTAACAAAAAATCGTTAGGTAACCGATCACCTACGGCAAACTGAGCGACTGTTGGTATCCCCGTAAGCTTGGCCTCTGCCAATGCCTGTGCCATCGATAGTTTATCCAGCATGCATTGTTGGCTACATCGGCTGATTGTTGGTGATTGCACCAGATGCCACTGCGGCAACTCATGCACAAAGATAAAATCCAGCCAATGCACGGATGCGACACGATATAGTCGATATTGATAATAACCGAGCGGTGGAATCCCGTGGCCGTAGGCAAGCGCTATTAAATCAGCCAAATGTCGCCGGTAACTAACGCCGTCGTCAGTTAATAGCCGCTCTCGGTGTGCCATCCACGCGCGGTAAATATACACAGGCGCAAACCACAGATACCAGAGGGTATAACTATACAATGCAATCAACCACCAAGCAGGCCGCGGAAGTTGTGGCCAAGCCTTTAAAAATACCTGCCGGTGCTGACGCACGGAATCCGATGGATTGCGCTGAAAGTAACGCCAACTCAACAGGGCATGTGGTACTTGTCGTTGTATCACTTGCTGGGTTAAACGCTGAAAATAACGGTAAATACCACTAGCCATCGGGCTATCCATGCTCTGCCGGCAAAACATCGGGCGCCACAAACGTGCCCACAATACCGAAGGCCGATAAGCCACCAGCACCGGCAATAACACGTGGGCCGACTTTCACCCAGGCATGGGCTTTCATTTCAGTAGCATCTTCCTCTGTAGCAATTCTTGCGCCCAGATGAATAACATAGGGAATACGGTAGTAACCAAGCAGCATGCGCGCCATTTGCGCCTGCACCAAGCACATAGCTGGCCAAGGGGTAGTACGTTCAATCAATGCGCAAACTCGACCAATACGCCAAGCCCGGTGAAGCTGTTCGTCGGTGACCAAGGTTGAGAGTTGGTAATTACGGTAACTGGTGCCGAGCAATCGATGTGTTTTAGCAAAAGGCAGACCATTTTTACCCAGTTCAATGATGCCACTAAGTGGATACAACACCACAAACCAGCACTTTTCGCGTAGAGGCATACGCAAAGCGGTTTTGAGTTTTCGCAAAATTTTCTTCATCAAAAGCGCCAAATCATGCTGCTTCAACTACACCCAGTTCGACCATACGCGATAAAAAGCTCTCAACTTCTTCTACACACTGGCTTTCAGAAACATCGTAATGCTGTTGCAACTCTAAGCAAATCGCCGCTTGAGATGTCGGTTGTTCCATTAACTGCCAAATATGTTTGCCAATGGGATCTAGGCCAAAGTACTTACCGGTTTCGATACTCATCATCACCAGATCCCCATCGATCTCGGCTTCGACAATATCTTCATTACGCGTGAATACTACGGAATCTGACATGAATTACCCTTAACTGGCATGTTCTTGCATGAAACTTTGACGATCGATAGCATGACACCATCGAACTTGAAATTTTATTTTCACATATCAACGCATTCCTGCACAGGTGTTAGACGCAAGAAACTAGGAATACATAGCCACAAAAAAGGGCGCCCTTAGGCACCCTTCTGATTACATCGTTAAAAAAGCACTACGCCATAATGGCAGGCAGCTCTTTTTGCAGACGCATTTTCTGTTTCGTGCCTTCACCAGTTAGTGCAAAGCCTAACAGTTCGCCAGCAGCGTTACGGAATTCAGCAACCACATTGTTACCATCTTGCTCAATGTTCCATTCACCTTCAGCGCCACGCGGTGCTGGAGAAACAACAACCGGGCATGCAGGGGTTTTGATGGTAACAGGCATTGCTGGATAGCTAACTTCTGTTGGTGCACCTGCCAGCGTTTTCGCCAGAGCACGTGCGCCAGCCATCAACGGAGCAACGTAGAACAACACGTGGCCGTTGATCTCAGCACAGTCACCCAAGGTGTAAACATTCTTGGCTGAGGTTTCCAGGAAGCGGTTAGCAACAACACCACGGTTACATTCAATACCTGCCGCTTGTGCCAGCTCGATACGTGGACGCACGCCAACAGCAGAAACAACAACATCGGCTTCGATAGTCTTACCGTTGTTCAGTGATACAACAACGCCGTTGTCAGATTTATTCACAGCCGTTGCAACCGGACCGAAATCGCCATTCTCTAATGGACCGAAGTGGAACTTAGCACCTTTGGCTTCCAATGCATTTTGCACAGATTTACCGGCTTGCTCAGGCAACAGTGTTGGCAAGCAGTAACCCATAGGGTCAACGGTTTCTGTTTCAAACTCACCGTTAATCAAATCGTTAGTGAATTCACTACCGATCAGGCCGCCACCAATGATTGCGACTTTCTTAACGTCTTGCTTTTTGATTGCTGTGCGGAATTCAGCGTAATCCATCAAATCATTGATCGAGTAAACTTGATCCAACGCGTCGCCTTCCATCGCTGGGCGAATAACTTCAGCACCCCAAGCAATAACCAGCTTGCTGTAATCAATGTGTGTAGCACCGCCAACAGTGATAGTTTGCTTCGCAGTATCAATGTTAGTAACACGTGTCATGGTCCAAACGCTGCAATGGAACTGCTTGGCCATAGAGCCAGCATCAGACATTGCTAAAGCGTCAGCATCCTGACCTTTAGTAAAGCCAGTCGACAACATTGGTTTAGAATAGTTACGACCATCGTCAGAGGTGATGATGATAACCGGTGTTTCTTTATCCGCTTTACGGAATTCTTTCACTAGGTTGTAGCCAGCAAGACCTGAACCGATGATAACAATCGGCTTATCATCTTTGTGCTCTTCTTCAGCGGCTTCTTCGGCCGGTGAGCTTTCGCTGCCTTCAAGCAATTCGAAATCTTCTTTACCAACACAACAGTCTGGGCACAACCATGACTCGGGCACGTCATCCCATTTGGTTCCCGGCGCTACGCCATTATCCGGATCGCCTTTTGCTTCATCGTAGACCCAGCCACAAACTATACATTCCCATTGAGCCATCGTTCGTAAACCTTCTGATTTCACACGTTTTTGAGGAGTGCACACTATACCGGCAGATTCGAATTTCGCAAGAGTGAGACGCTGTGCTAACGAGATTTTCCGCTTACTTTTTGATCAAGATTAAGGCTTCAAAGTGCCGTCTGATGCGGCGTGAGCCGTTCAATGCTTGAAACTTGCCGCCCGGTGGCGCATTCTTATTGCCGTATTGCAATCTGGGTGTTTTATGTTCAACAGCTTGGGCTGGTATGACCAGCGACAGTTTTCTTTACAGCAACTGCCGGCCAGTGTCAGGCCGTGGCTGCTGGACACATCGTCGCTGACTGCTCGCTTAATTGCAGCCAGCCACGGCAATTTTCGGGTTCAAGTACTACGCCAGAGCTGGCGCTTGCCGACGCAAAATGAAGCGCAAGCACTAGGTATTCCACCACGTCAGCATGCCCTGATTCGTGAAGTATTATTGCTGTGCCACGACACCCCCTGGGTGTATGCCCGCAGTGTTATTCCCGCCGCCAGTCTCACCGGTCGTTTGCGCTTTTTGCGGCGTTTGCAAGACAGCGCTCTGGGCGCTTTGCTATTTAAAGCCCCGAACTTGAGTCGAAGCCGTTTTGACATCGCGGTGATTCGAAAACACAACCAACCCAGCGCATTGCATCGTGTGACTAACGGCGCAACCGTTTATGGTCGCCGTTCACTATTCCATATTTATGGTAAACAGCTGCTGGTCGCCGAGATTTTCCTACCGGCCTGTGAACTGGGCCAGTTGCCCCCGTCGAGATAACTGCCAACTTCAGGCTATAATAGCGGCCGACCATTCATCGACTGTTTCCGGTTTGCCCTTTTATGATTTTGCAGAAAGCCCATATCCACCACTACCTGGATCTGATGCGGTTTGACCGGCCCATCGGCACCTATTTATTGCTTTGGCCCACACTGTGGAGTCTTTGGTTAGCCGCTGACGGCATCCCGAGTATTCCTAACTTGGTGATTTTCACCATGGGTGTGTTTCTCATGCGTTCAGCCGGATGCGTGATCAATGACTATGCCGACCGCAATATAGATGGCCATGTCGAACGCACACAGCATCGCCCGCTTGCCGCTGGGTTAGTGAGTACTGACGAAGCACTGATGCTATGTATCGCGCTGGTATCCGCAGCTTTTGCGCTGGTATTGTTTACCAACTGGCTAACAGTCGGATTGTCATTCGGTGGGGTACTATTAGCCGGCTGTTATCCGTTTATGAAGCGCTATACGTATTTCCCACAGGTCTTTCTTGGAGCTGCATTTTCTTGGGCAGTTATCATGGCGTTTGCTGCAGAAACCGGCGATGTTCCTAAGGAGGCGTGGATTATTTACGTCGCAGTCACCGTCTGGACAGTAGTTTACGATACCTTTTACGCCATGGTTGATCGTGATGATGATCTGAAAATCGGCGTCAAATCTACTGCCATTCTATTTGGTGACTTTGATCGACTGATCACGGCCGTACTGCAACTCTTTGTGGTCTTTGCACTGCTATTGATCGGCTACCGGTTTCATATGGGTATTGTGTACTATCTCAGCACCATTATTGCGGCTTGTTTGTTCGCCTATCAGCAGTTTTTAATCATCGACTACGACCGTGATAAGTGCTTCAAGGCGTTTTTAAACAATAACTGGGTCGGTGCCGTGCTGTTTGTTGGCATCGCCGTCGATTATGCCCTGCGCTAATCGATCCAAAACACCTTACCCACACCGGAGGCCAAGGTGCGCTGTCAATTTATTCACAGCATGGAAAGTATCGATGCTGAACAATGGAATCGCGTCCTAGGTAGTGATTATCCTTTTTTACGCCACCAGTTTCTTTCCGCACTGGAGCACAGCCAATGTGTTGGCGACACCCGCGGTTGGCATCCCCATCACCTATTGGTATTTGATGACGATCAGCTGATCGCCTTGATGCCACTGTATTTGAAGCAACACAGCTACGGCGAATACGTATTCGATTGGAGCTGGGCCGAGGCCTACCAAAAACACGGTTTACAGTATTACCCCAAGCTGATCGCAGCCATTCCCTTCACTCCGGCGTCTGGCCCAAGGTTGTGCTACACCCTCAATCACCCCGAGGAAATTCACAGACTTATCCACAAGGTCACCGCACATTTAGATAGCACCTGCGCCGAACGTCACTATTCCGGGTGGCACGTGCTGTTTCCAAATACCGACAACAGTGCCTTATGGCAACAAACCCGTGCAGCCCGGCGGATTGCCTGCCATTTTCAATGGTTTAATCGCGAATACGGAAGCTTTGATGACTTTTTGGCGACATTCAGTTCGCGTAAACGTAAGAACGTGCGCAAAGAACGCCGTCGCGTCGTTGAACAAGGCCTACAGGTCGAGCGCCTCACCGGCGATGCCATTACCGCTGAGCATTGGCAACAGTTCTACCGCTGCTATCAAATGACCTATGCCAAACGCAGCGGTCACGGTGGCTATTTAACCCCTGAATTTTTTGCCTGCCTGCAACGTGATTGCCGACAACAGATCTTATTAGTCATCGCCAAAGACGGCGATACACTGGTTGCCAGCGCCCTCTACTTTTTCGACGATACGACCTTGTATGGCCGCTATTGGGGCGCGCTGAAAAACTACGATGGATTGCATTTTGAGGCCTGCTACTATCAGGGCATTGAATTTTGTATTGAACAAGGGTTGCAGCGTTTCGACCCTGGCGTACAAGGCGAACATAAGATTATGCGCGGCTTTGAGCCGGTGATCACTGAGTCTTATCATCAACTGAAAGACCCAGAATTTTTTGGCGCCATTCAGCATTTTGTTGAAGAAGAAGCCACAATGGTAAAAAAATACCAGGCCGAGGCCCGACAAGCGTTGCCGTTTAAATCAACGTCGACGGATTAACAGAATAAAGACGGAGTCATTTATGGAAAACCTGCTGATTGTACTGGGGGTGCTATTTGCCGCCCTGTTTATCATCGTGCCATTGGTCGAACGCTTTGGAAAACCTGTGGATAATGAGAAAGCTCAAAAATACACAAAAATTATGGGGGTATTATTGGGCATCATGATGCTGGCGTTGGTCATTCGTTCCTGCACCGGTGCCTGATCAGCTCTCGAATTAAATTCATAATCCACAGACTGATTTATTTATCGATCTCGCGGTCTTAATGTTCTTCCCTTTCTCAGACCGCACCAGCCGGTCTTCAGGAGTGCTTTATGTCCGATGATCTCGCTTTCACCATTCAATTGGGTTTGATCTTGCCCAAGTTTGACGCAACAATCAAAGAAGACCTACTCACGATCGCCCGCGAGCTAACAACGACGGTCGAGTCTGGCTCCGCCGACGGTGGGCCAGCAAACTTAGATGAGATAAAAAGCTTGTTGTTGCAAGATCTGGAAGTGTTTCTCGACCGCACTATCATGCCGCAATTGCACAGCGAACAAGCGCCAGCCGAAGACACAGAAGCAGACGAAGAAGTGGAAGCCGAGGCGGCTGAAGAATAGCCAACCAACGCCACTGACGACGACATACACATTGACCATTGCACAAGATCACGGCCTGTTTCAGGTCGTGTGTTGAAATACCAGCAGACGATTATTAGCCGGCATTGTGTGGTCACCCGTCAGCACCAAATCGGCTCGCGCAGCCAGCTCAGAGATCCATTCGATAGCGCGGATACCACTGCTAGGGTTGCGCGCTTTTAACCAACCATCAAATTCGGCATTGCTGGCGCTGGTGTATTCGCCGTTGTAGTTAAACGGGCCATAGATAATGACACGCGCCCCCGCATTCATCACCTTCGGTAGCCCTTCGAAAAATGCCTGAACCGCCGACTCGCCCATAATATGCAAGGTATTGGCGGTGAATATCGCATCCACCTGCAGGGCCGGCCAATGGGCCATGACATCCAGCTCAACCGGTTCGGGTAAGTTCGCTAGATCTGCATCATTGACCCAGGCGTTGATGCCCGGTAGGTTTTCCGCAAGATCACTGGTGTGCCAACACAAATCAGGCATCTGAGCCGAAAAATACACCGCGTGCTGACCGGTGCCACTGCCAACTTCGAGCACTGACAGACAATCTGCCAACAACGGTTTGATGGTATCAAGAATCGGATCGCGATTACGTTCGCACGCCGGAGCAATGGGTTTCTCGGTCATTAACACGGCAATCTCCAACCACGTTCGGATTTATTGACGGTTGAGTACAGCGTCGTGCAATCAACCGATTCCATTCACTCTGCGCCGTCGCGCAAAAATACCCATTCTTTATCGGACGATGTTTCGGCGCTGAAGTAATAGCCCCCTGTATCAAAACCCTTGATGGATTCAGCATCGGTAATGCGGTTTTTAATGATGTAAGCCGCCATCATGCCACGCGCTTTTTTGGCGTAAAAGCTGATGATTTTGTATTGATCGTTTTTGAAGTCTTTAAATACCGGCGTCACAATTGTCGCGTTTAACAATTTCGGTTTCACCGATTTGTAGTATTCGTTTGATGCCAGGTTGACCAGCGTATCAGCACCTTGGGCTGCCAATTGCTGGTTTAAATAGTCAGTGACTTGCTCGCCCCAAAACTCATACAAATTTTTGCCTTGGCTATTGGCAAACTTAGTGCCCATCTCCAATCGATACGGCTGCATCAAATCTAACGGTTTGAGTACACCGTAAAGGCCGGACAATATGCGCAGATGCTGTTGTGCAAAGCTAAAATCTTCTTCGCTGAAACTGCCGACATCTAGCCCTTGATATACATCGCCGGTAAACGCCAATAATGCCTGACGGCTGTTATCTTGCGTAAAGGGAGTTTGCCAGTTCAGAAAACGACCAAAGTTGAGATCGGCCAGTTGTGGGCTGATTTTCATCAACGCTTGAATCGCCGGCGGGCTCAGTTCTCGCAGTTCATCAATGAGCTGCTGACTTTGCGGCAAAAAATCCGGTTGGGTATGTGTTTGTGTTGCCAACGGGGATTCAAAATCCAGCGATTTCGCCGGTGATATCAACATCAACATACAGGGTCTCCCTACGAATTATTTGGCCAGGTAGTCATGCCACCAGTTCAACGGTGTTTCACCGTCTACCGGATCATATACATTGGCATACAACCACATGGCATCATCACGCCCTTGCAACGCTTCGTTAAAGGCATTTTCAACCGCATCAAAACCTTGTTCAACTGGTACGTTGTAAACCAACGCCCGCTCACTGTCGAAATCTAATTCGCCCTCAATGGCTTTAACGGGAGCCTCTAAACGTTGACGTACTGTCGACAGATCACCACGACCGAGCACGCGCACACACAGCTTGCCGCCACGACCTTCAACTTCGAAACGGCCAGCAGCCATCATACGAATCACATCACCTTTGGCCGAACCACGGGCAAATACCGGCGACGCCAGCAGGCGGTAACAACCATCCCCCACCACTTCCGCACGAACGTCTTCATAAACCAATTCGCCATCCGGACGTTGGCCAGCCAGCAGGTGGATCAGGGTTTCTTCGCTCATCAGGTCTCTCACTCAGCGTCAGGTGTTCAGCATCAACGCGGCATTATACCGGATTCCATGGCACGCACCTACCGTCGGGCGAATGAGGCAGTGTTTGGTTTTATCCTTGCCTATACCACTGCCTTTATCGTTGCCTTTATCGCATAATGGCGCTGCACTTGCCCGTCGACACGGCGGCTGAACAACAATAACAGCAAGGTCACTAGGAAGGTCTCTGTGCCACTGATTCATTTTTTCGACGCCATGATCGATCGTATTGGCCGTGCTGCCAGCTGGCTGGTTTTTGCCATGATGTTGCTGACCTGCCTCGTGGTGTTTCTGCGTTATGGCTTTGATACCGGCTCTATCGCCCTACAAGAATCTGTTATCTACTTGCATGCCACTGTGTTCCTTCTCGGGCTTTCGTATACCTTGCAGGCGGATGAACATGTTCGCGTTGATATCTTCTACCAGCATTTTACCGACCACCAAAAAGCTTGGGTCAATGCCATTGGCTGTATCGTTTTTCTGATACCGTTTTGTCTGTTTGTGATTGTCGTCAGCTGGCCGTTTTTCGTTAATGCACTAGCCATCCGTGAATCCTCGCCTGAACCGGGGGGGTTGCCATTGGTATTTGTACTAAAAGGCATGATTCCGTTAGGAATGTCCCTGCTTCTGATACAAAGCGCTAGCCTGCTATGTCGCAGTGCCCTGACATTAGTACTGCCAGGGGAAGACGACTAACATGATCGCAATTTACCTGTTTCTGGCCGTTTGCCTGCTGTTGATGTTTGGTTTTCCGGTCGCCTTTACCTTGGCCGGTACCGCCCTTGCCTTCGCCACCTTTGGTATTTACATGGGCTGGTTCGACCCCGGCTACATTCAAGCCCTACCTGAACGCATCTTCGGCGTAATGAACAACGAAACCCTCGTCGCCGTTCCTTTGTTTATTCTGATGGGCGTATTGCTAGAAAAATCACGCGTCGCTGAGCGCTTACTCAATAACATGGCGCAATTGATGGGGAATGTTCCCGGCGGCCTGGGCATCTCGGTAGTCTTGGTCGGGATGTTGCTGGCCGCCAGCACCGGTATTGTTGGTGCGACGGTCGTAACGATGGGGCTGATCTCTCTGCCTTCGATGCTGAAAAACCAATACAGCCCATCACTGGCAACCGGCACGATCTGCGCGACCGGCACGCTTGGCCAAATCATCCCACCATCGATTGCCTTGGTATTACTGGGTGACATCCTTTCATCGGCCTATAACCAGGCACAGTTGGCACAAGGCGTGTTCAACCCTAAAACGCTGTCTATCGGTGAATTGTTTGTCGGGGCTATTGTTCCTGGCTTGATGTTGGTTACCGGCTATATCGCCTACATCATTTTACACACGTGGAAGAGCCCCAATGCCGTGACAACCGAAACAGTTGAAGGCCAATCAATCTGGCAACTGCTGGCCGGGTTGTTGCCGCCCATATTCCTGATTGTGTTAGTGTTGGGCTCCATCGTCAGTGGTGCCGCCACCCCAACCGAGGCAGCTGGTGTTGGTGCCTTCGGCGCCTTAGGCCTAGCGTTATTATCCAAGCAAATGACATTGCAGGCCATGCACGACAGTTTCACCACCACCCTTAAAGTCACCTCGATGGTCTTTATGATTCTGATCGGCGCAGCGGTGTTTTCACTGGTGTTTCGCGGGTTTGGTGGGGATGAACTGGTACAACAGGCATTTGAACATCTGCCAGGCGGCAAATACGGCGCTTTGTTTGTGGTGATGTTACTGATTTTTTTACTGGGATTTATTCTCGATTTTATCGAGATTACCTTTGTAGTGGTGCCGATCGTTGGCCCGATTCTATTGATGATGGATATCGACCCGATTTGGCTCGGAATTATGATCGCCTTGAATCTACAAACGTCCTTCCTAACGCCCCCCTTTGGCTTTGCATTGTTTTACCTACGTGGTGTGGCACCGCCAGATATCGCCACACGCCAGATTTACCGCGGTGTTCTGCCCTTTATCGGCATCCAGCTACTGGTATTGTTGTTACTGGTTATGTTCCCACAACTAGTTACTTGGCTACCCGGCCAGTTGATGGGCTAATTGACAATAATTGGCGCCGTTTGCAGCGGTATCTAAACAAGCAAGGCGCTACGCTCACTCGCTCATTTAGATACCAACACAACAGATGCTTGGCTAGTAAGCTATCCGGTTAGTCGATGCTCGCTTCCATCTCGTGCAGCAACTCTTGCTGCTCAAACCAATCCGTTTCAGCATCATCCAATTGCTGCTTGATACTGGTTTCCTTATCCATTAGCGGCTGCAAGCGTGCTTTGTTCGCTTCGGCATAAATATCTGGGTCAGAAAGCTGCTCGCGTAAATCATCCAGCTCACTGGTTAATTTTTCGATGGCTTTTTCCAATTGCTGAATTTTCTTGGTAATTGGTGCCAGCTTGACGCGTTTTTGCGCGGCTTGTTGACGCTGCTGTTTTTTGTTTTCTTTGGACGCCTGATCCGTGTCGTCACCCTCACCTTTGGCCTGTTGCGCGAGTTTGGCATCATCGGCTTGTAGGGCGTAATAGTCGTCTAAATCCCCGTTAAATTCGGTCAAGCGCTGCTGACGTAACAACCAATACTCGTCAACACAATGGCGCAGCAAATACCGATCATGCGACACCAGAATCACGGCACCTTCGAAGCGCTGTAACGCATCGGCCAATGCTTCTCGCATTTCGATATCCAAGTGGTTGGTTGGCTCATCCATCAATAACAGGTTGGGCTTTTGATAAGCGACCAACGCCAATGCAAGGCGGGCTTTCTCTCCGCCTGAAAAATGGCCAATGGTTTCAACGGCCATATCACCATGAATACGGAACGAACCGAGAAAATCTCGTAATTCTTGATCACGGGCATTGCTATCCAGGCGCTGCAAATGCAGCAGCGGGCTAGCCTGTAAATCCAATGCTTCGAGCTGATGCTGGGCGAAATAACCAATGCGAAGGGTATCTGAGCAAGTCATTTCTCCACCCCGAGGCTCCAAATCGCCCACTAAGGTTTTGATCAGGGTAGATTTACCCGAGCCATTAACCCCCAACAAACCCAACCGCATGCCCGGTAGGATCGAAAAACGCGCTTTCTTGGCGGTGATTTTATCGGGATACCCGAGATCCAAATCAAACGCATTGATCAGCGGACTGCCTACTTTATCACTGCACGGTATCTTGAACTGATAGGGCGATGCCTCTCGCACGGCACCCACCATTTGCATGCGTTCAAGGGCTTTAATACGACTCTGGGCTTGTTTGGCCTTGGTCGCTTGCGCCCGAAAACGATCGATAAAACGCTGCAAGTCTTTCGCGCGGGCTTGCTGCTTTACATGAATGGCTTGCTGTTGGGCCAGCTTTTCAGCCCGTTGATGCTCAAAATCCGAATAGCTGCCGCTGTATACCTTGATATCATGATCTTCGACGTGTGCGATGTGATTCACACTGGCATCGATAAAGTCCCGATCATGGGATATCAATAATACTGTACCGTGATAGGCAGATATCCATTGCTCTAGCCAATGAATGGCTTCGATATCCAAATGGTTCGTCGGCTCATCCAGCAATAGCACATCACTGGGGCACAATAATGCGCGGGCCAGATTCAGTCGAATCCGCCAACCACCGGAAAAATCCGTTACGGATCGATCAACATCGGTGGCCGCAAAACCCAAACCAGCCAGAATCATTTCTGCTCGATAGCGAATGGTGTAGGCATCCAATGCATCGAGGTGTGCGTGGATTTTAGCCATCGCATTGTGATTATCCGCTGCCTCGGCTTCGGCTAATTGCCCCTCCAGCTTTCGCAGTTCTGCAAAGCCGTCAATCACGTAATCGCAGGCACTGCGGTCTGAATGACCGACCTCCTGCGCCATGTGGGCGATACGAAGATCACCGCCAAAGTCGATATCGCCTGCATCGGGCTGTAAACCGCCCAATATGACTTGAAACAGGCTGGATTTGCCACAGCCATTGGCCCCTATCAAGGCAAAACGTTGGCCGTGATAGAGTGTCAGGCTGGCTTTTTCAAACAGCGTTTTACCGCTACGCTGAAGCGAGATTTGTTTTAAACTGATCATCGCGCCATAGTACTCTTTTTCCACAGGATTCTCATGCAAGAACCCAATGAATTCGGCCCATCAATCGAAAATTCCCTGATCCAGTTTGCGAACACCCTGTGGCAACGCCGCCACGTGAAAGATGCGTTAATGCAGTGGCAAACAGCGTTTGATGCCGACATCAATTTACTCATCACATTATGCTGGCTCGGACAACACGGCGCCTCTATTGAAGATTTATTACTTTGGCCCGAACTTGTCGCTATCAGTGATCGCTGGCAGGCTTGCCTGCAGCCCTTGCGAGCCTCGCGAGAGCAGATGAAGACGATGGATGAGCACCTTTATCAAGATTATCTCCAATTGGAATTAAAAACGGAGTACAAAGAACTTGATGAATTGTTCAGATTTTCGCAAAATTTGAGCAGCGGCTCACAGACCGGATTCTCAGACGCTGTTCCCTCCTCTACAGAATCTGTACCGGTCCACGAATTGCTTACCCACTATCTGCGCCATTTGCAGGGTGACCGGACAGACCACGATAGCACCGCGATAAACGACCTCGTTCAGGCGCTTTCACGATAAACCCCCGGTAAACCGCTGATCAATGGCAGAACTGACAACAGAACAAAGAGTCTGACCCATGGCTAAAAAAGGATTTTCGCCGATCCGATTGGTGATAAAAGTTTGTATCGTATTGATTATCCCCCTCGTCCTGATGAGCACATTGCCTGGGCCATCGGGGGAGCCGGTGATAAACATGAATACGATCAACCCGGTCAGTCTGGGTAAAGATGCCGTCACAACCAGCCAGAGTTGGTTGACCCGTGCATGGGTATCAATGAAACAGTGGTGGAACAACGACACCATTACGGGTCGCCAGAAAGTGATGGTCTATCGCTGGCAGGATAAACACGGCAATTTGCAGTTTTCACAGCGACATCCTGGGCCAGGAATAAACGCTGAGCTGGTTGAAATCACCGACCGTTCATTATCGATGCCAAAACCTGACCAAAAACTAAGCAAGATACTCAATAGTTACCAGGAACAGAAAAACGGCGATGCGAAAGAACAAACGACATCACGAAGCGCCAACCCACTAACGTTGGACGGCGCATCAACCAAGAAACTGATCAACGATGCGAAGCAGGTTCAAACTTTGATGAACAAGCGTGCGGAGCAACAAGCACAATATTAAATAATTAACATTTTTCCTATATTTTGTAGTGCTGTTTAGGTTAACTGTGAAGCAATGCTAGACTAAGCGCTTACACAAGAATGACAACCATTGGAATTTGGAGCAATTCATGAATAAAACAATTCTGGCAGGTGTTATCGCTGCCTCTGTCGCACTGACAGCCTGTAACGAGCAGAAGCCAGCGGAGCCAACCCAAGCTGAAGCACCAGCGGTAACTCTGGACAGCAACGTTGCTAAAGTTAGCTACGGCATTGGCCTTAACATCTCCAGCAACTTCCGTCAGCAAAACATCGAACTGGATAAAACCGCGTTCGAAAAAGGTCTGGCAGATGGTTTTGAAGGCAATGAACCAGCACTAGATCAGCAAAGCATCATGCAAGCGATGCAGGCTTTCCAGCAAGAACAAATGGAAAAGCAAATGTCTGAGCGTAAAACCGCTGCTGACGAAAACAAAACTGAAGGCGATAAGTTCCTGGCTGAAAACGCTAAGAAAGACGGTGTAAAAACCACCGATTCTGGCCTGCAATATAAAGTCGTTACTGAAGGTAAAGGTAAAAAACCAACTGCTGATGATACCGTTGTTGTTCACTACCGTGGAACACTGCTAGATGGTGACGAGTTCGATAGCTCTTACAGCCGTAACCAGCCAGCAACCTTTGGTGTTGGTGCAGTTATTCCTGGCTGGACAGAAGCTCTGCAGCTGATGCCTGTCGGTTCAAAGTACGAGCTTTTCATCCCTGCTGACTTGGCCTACGGTGAAGGCGGCGCAGGCGCCAAGATTGGCCCTAACGAAACACTCGTATTTGAAGTCGAACTGTTGGAAATCGTTGATCCGGAAGCACAAAACGCTCCTGCTAACGAAAAACCACAGTAATTCTGCGTTTTTGTATGACCGATAGATGGTGTGAATTTTCTTCGAACTTCCGATAATTCACACTTATAAAAAAGTGTTCCGATAGGAGCGCTTTTTTTCTTTCCTAATTCTTTAGTGTTTTATCGTCTATCGCTGTTACTTTATTTTTCGAATTTTGTGTTTTTATTTCTTCTTTACTCCCCCACTTCCTCTGGCTTTACGCGTCTCCTATAGACTCTTCTATTTTTGCGCCCGTGCCATCTCAACACTGCTCAAAACATTTGCTAATTCAAACGTACAAAGATGCAATAGCCCACCACAGCCATTGCTCTCCGTTAGATTAGCCTGCTGATTAATCCCACCAACTTTTATCATCGGGAATATTAATCGCCAATCCCGCAAATTGTACCAACGGTAATCTATCTGAATCAGATACGATCGTTGTTGCAAATACCGTTGGCACAAATTTCAAGCTACTCGAGGTCGATGACGCTTGCGTATTTTGTTGCCACAGCTTGAGGTTATCGGCGATTGCTTTTGCAGCTGTTGACGTCTCATCGTTGCTAACCGTCTGCTCTAACAAAAAGACAGGTAACTGCGCATAGGTTGTATCACCTTTATTTGCCATAACGGCGTAACGGTATTCAATCGCGGATTCATAAGCTAACTGTGTACTCGACCCATTTGTCTGGCTACCTTCTGGAGGTGTCATCATGGATAACAACATTGTATTAATCGCTGACGACAGGCTGTCACCTGACGGGTACGTCATTACTGTTTCTCCGACCAGAAGCGGCACAATCGGTGTTGGCCAGCTCACGGTCTCTGTACGATAAATGAAATTCGGATTCGTATCTTGCGGAGGCAAAGCCAAGTTGCGGTTACGCTCGGTGTAAGCTTGTGGCACAACATTCTGATAATCGAGCACATAAAAATTCCGCCAACTCACCTTCAGTGTCTGCAAACGATCCGAGTCCGGCGTATAAATCGCCGTATTGGCATCCGGGCTAGCGCTGAGAGAATAACCTTCAATTGTCGGCCATGGTGGCGCAGAATCACCAATCGACCAAGAGGCCTTCACTTGCAGGTCTGTACTGTTTTCAACATCCTGAATGGCAAAATGCCAGACTTCTGGGTCCCCTCCCGCTTTGGCGGACAATGTATTTGCCGTTAAAGCCTGCGGAGATACCCAACTCGCCCACGCTGTTGCAACATTGCCAATCAGGCTGGAAAACTCCTGCATTGCTGCGATGGACTGATCAGTGGGGTTAGTCACTATCGCATCAATATACGGAGCTAACTGCGGATATTCATACTCAAATCGTGCTAGGGCCTCTACCAGATCTTTTGGTGCTGACCGATCAATCGACTGCATTAAGGTCGGTGTTTCACTATCAAACGCATTTTGTTGTTCATTAAAGCTCAACAGCAGGTTTAATGTGTCCTGATCTGCGTTAGATCGCTCAATGGTCAAATCCAGATTCCACGTCATGGCATCAGCGATTGTGGTAATTTCTGCCGACTTGGTTGCCGCGGCCTGCAACAACTTAGGTAATGGCGGATAGGTTCTTAATGGAATCGGAATACGTGTCGTGCCAATCGGTTGAGTCAGCGTGTTATCCTGACCTTGTGGCATTTCGGCAGGGTTTTGCTGCAGAATAAAGGTCAACCAATTCGACGGTGTATAGCCACATTTCGCTGCCAAGCCATCACGGTGGTGTTCGATTTGATTGACTTGATAATCCAGATCCAGCGTGAATGCTCTCTGCGCCGACGGATCTCTTGCAGACACCAGCGTATTTAACCAGTTAGTGCCTTGCGTCAAGGGCAAGGTTGCCGGTGTTAGCGCGTAAGGTAACGCCTTGTCATCCGAGCCCCCTGCTGCTTCAACCGCACCGAATAAAAGAGGTGGATTATTCGGATCACCATCAGGCTCAATCTCACCGTTGAGTTTCACAAGCGCTTCTAGCTGTGTGAGTGTTGAAAACCCATAATCGTTATTTAACGTGCGCAGCAACGCCTGTCTCCAGGTTTCACGAGCCGATGACGGATCGCCAGTGCCTTCGGCCTCATCATAAACATACTCAATGCTTGATGAGACAGATTCGGCAAGCGACTCTTTATTCGCTACAAACGGATCATAAAGTGGTGTTTGTGGTGTTGAAGCGTCCGCCGTCGCCGTCGATTTTGTCGGACTAAACAGTGTTTCAACCATCGCCAGGAAGTTTTCTCCCCAAACATCCAAATCAATACTGCTGAAAACCTGGCTGTGTGGTGTCCAATTGTCGGGATCTGAATAATTACGCAAATCGTCGACTGTTCGGGTAATCAATTGCGTACTCAACGGTGGAGGCGCATAAAAAATCGGCGGATGATCATCGTCATTGAGGATTTTTACCGACGTTCCCTGATTATCACTCCAACGTTGAATCCAGATACTGCGCCGGCCAAACGTCTGGCTGGTAATATCGTTATCCGTACCGGTGGCAACTTTGATGACGCCCTGACTGCCATCAAACGGAAAGTAAGCCAACTCAAAATTATCCGCAAAACTGGTTAATCCTGACGGATCTTCTTCAGTGCTGGCTTGTTCGACCGGTTGCACCGGTGTCGATACATGGCGCACATCAGGCATTTTTTCAGCAATATCATCAGTAACATGATCACGTGTCAGTGCCAATGAGACGGTCAATTGTTGCAAGTCTCCCGGCCAGTTCGTCGGATAGTCTTTTTCCAAAAAGGCAGACAATATGGACGCAGCGGGAGCCGTGCCCGTTGTTCCTGTGGCTAACCAGGCCGAAATCCCATCGATATAGGCGACAAGGCCAGATATCACTGTTGATTGATCGATCTGCTTGATGATGAGGCCGCTATTCAGTATCTCTGCGGTACTGATACCGGCATTCATATTCGGATCCATCAGCTGATCCTTGATCAACGCATATTGTTCCACCGTTCGCGCCAGCTGGTCTGGATCGACATTGCCATCACTATCCTGAACAATCGTTGGATCGAATGCCAGATTAAGCGACAGAATAACGCCCTTGTCATTTGTGATGACATAGCTGGCCTGTGAACCAGGCCAATCACTGATTCCTTGAATATTGTCGTTATAGACAATGTCCAGATCGATTGTGCGCACCATCGAATCTGGCAAGCTATTACCAAAAACATCTTCCATTGATATGGCGACATTAATCGTATCGCCGACAGATGCATAACGATTGCCTGACGTGTTTAATTGGTCGTTGGAAATCACCGTGTGGAAGTTCCACTGGGTTTGGTCACTACCTTCCGGGGTTGTATTTTCAGCGTTCAGTGGCCGGCTCCATGGATTGTCGACAGGCTTATCGTTAATCGCTTCGATACGATAGCTGGCCATCTGATACAAACTAAGCAAGTAATCACCACTATCCGCTGCTGCCTCGTCGGGTGCATCTTGCCAGCTGATATTCCATCCGACATCACCGCCGGGATAGGCTGATACATACGCCTGAATCGGCGTACCGTCGTCATCCGAAGCCAATGTAGCAAAGATACCGGTGTCCGCATCCGGTTTTTTGCCCACTAACGCGTTCTGGTAGCCCTTAGCAGCAACAGTACTTCCAGTCTCTCCAAAACCGATTAATAAAGTGAAATTAGCAGGCCCAGTTTCGAACTGACTAAGGTCAAGCCCATCCACTTGTAGGAAGAAGCCTGTGCTGTGGTTAACAGAGACCTCCCAAATCAGACGCAAGAAACGAATCAGTTCATCACCACCCTCTGCCGGTTTTGCATAGTTAGCGCACCCTTGAGTACCACCTTCGCCATCGTCTGTTGTCATTGCAGGCGGCAAGCTGTTGGTTGATAAATCGGTCCGCACCAAAACTTCCGGCGCTTTTGTGGATTCCCAATTTCCGCGACTGGCACTGGCTAACAAGTCAGCAAAATCTATGGCTGCTAATCCGGCCTCAACGTCATCCAGAAGGTCCTGCAATAAGGTTCTGTCGGCCTCATTCGTGCCCAATATTGAGAATATATTCGGCAAAATAGCCCCCGGTTCGCCAGAGCCATCGGGTATACCTGCTAATTCCACAGATAATGATAATGCTGCCGAGGCCTCCCAGGGCGTACCCGGTGCAGAAAGATCGGCCTGGCCACCGGTATCATCACCGCTCTGAAGCACCAGCGATAGCCAGGGGCCACCGTCATTAGATTGAGCATTCTGCCAATCAAAAATGCCTTGTTTTATGTCTTCGGACAGCAAGTTAATAATGCGCTCGACACCATCACCCTTCTGCCAGTTAGTATTGTTGTTAATCGGATAATGCGGTGTTTCAAGGGCTAGCGGAGGTAACGCTTCAATGGTCCATGGTTGGCTCTGTGGCCCGATGGTATGCACCATGCTATCATCTAAGCGAGAGGTGGTATCGGAAGCAACTGTAATCCAGTCAGGCGTATCGCCAGTCTCCTTGATCGCCGCATCCAGCACCCAATTATCACCGGATTTTTGTAAGCCAAATTGCTGGCTGGTCAACAGATACAATGCGGTCAATACATTCGGATCAGTAGGATCAGGTAACCGAACTCCCCCCATGATAAAGCGCGATACAAATCCACCCAGATCGCTCAAACTGATCTCTGACAATGCCGTATCTAAATCTGGCGCACCGGTTTCAATCAACAGTTGGATCAGCTGTTGGCTCAAGACAACGAAATAACCATCAAACAGGGTTTGTGCAATGGAGCCATCACCGTCTTCTGTAGCCTTGATGTTGAGATCTGAACGACCATGCTCAAAATAGGCATGGACCATTTGCTCGTAGTTACCCGGTAAGCGATTATCTGCCAAGCAGGCATGCAGTGGATTCGCCAATGTGCTGGTATTGTTATAGGCAATCACCAAACTGGTTGGCATAACCATACCGACGGTTGCGGTTTCGGCACTGTAGTCGGCTGCGCTGATGGCGAATACAAACATCTCCGACAGTGCTGATTCAACTGCATCATTAAAACGCCCTTCTTCCAAGGCGGCGGCTGTCGCTGCTAATTGAGAATCAAAACTGCCATCACCGCCATAAGAGCTGACGAGCCACTGTGCCAACCCTTTCGAGAGCTTGCCAAAAGGTGAAGCCTGATCACCCGATTCAAGCACCAGTGTCGCAACCCCTTGTGGTGCCCACGTCGAACCGTCTTGACTGATAGACGTCGTCTGTAGCAAGAAATCGACAACAATCGTTTCCGGCGTTGTCGTGTTGATATCAAAAGTAAACGCCGGACCGGGCGCACGGTAGTTGTGTGGTGTGTTGTCGCCAGTCTGACGGATATGATGAATTGCTTCGCGCGTCAATACTGAGCTATTAAACAGCGCTGCTGCAGCCTGCGGCGTGGGCCCACTGAGACTGGCCGTTGGTCCATTGCCAAAAGTAAAGGTAAATAAATCCAGCTTGGTTTTAAAAGAGAAGCTGATTTTTACAAAAACAATCTTTATCGAAGCCTTCGCTTCTACAGTAACATTCATAGTAAGCGGCGTTTTGTGTGCCGTTTCGATAGCAAATGCCAAATTAACAGAAATCGTTAACGACACCTGCACAACAATGATTTTGAAATCGACCTTGCCACCAACCTTACCGGTTAACGATAACCCGATACCCCACCACCAATAGTCAACTCCATCATCAGTCATCTTGCCATCAAATGACGCCAGAAAACCTTGTGGAATCAACGACAGCATAACGCTCGCTTCAGCGCTCAAAGGCCCTTCCTTGAATTTTTTACCGACGCCACCGGATACACCTGCGCCAAAGCTCCAAATCAAATTAAATTCGTCACCAAACTGATCCGGTGCTGCCGCACTGCTGAGTTTACCCAAGTAGAAACCTGCCTGGCCAATCACCGGAATCGGACCGGCTTGAAACTGAATCGTGATTGGGTGTGCATTACTGCCAGTGAACGGCCATCCAATGGCAAAACGCCAGTCACCGTTAGTCCAGATCGAAACACTGAAGTTTGGTAGCGATAACGAAAAGGTACCGATATTGATCGTTCCCAAATTCAAATAGATATCGGCAGACCACACACCGACCTGATCACTGACCTTGCGGTAGATGATAGTAAATGTCAGACCTTCGACCTGATCAAGAAACCCCTTCTTCTCTTCGCCATCACTGTCCTCAGCTAGAATTACACTGGCGTTGTCGCTGTTTGGGGTAATCGGGATATGATTAAGTTCACGGTGGGAGTCATTCGCAACCTTCTTGGTACTATCATCACCTTTTTTATCCTTCGAAGGTGTGATCTTTATCTGTGCGCCGTAAAAGCTTGAATCATGCAACAATGCGGTTAACGCCAGGCTCTTGAAGTCAAACTGTAATCCGAACGCAATACCAGCGTCGGCGTTATACAGTGAACGGTTGGCATAAACGATATTAATGAATTCCTCGACCGTTTTTTCGACCAAAGGATTGAGCTTGTCATAGGCATCGCTAATAACATTAGGGTTAGTCGGATCTGTTTTTATTTCATATGAGCGCCCCAAAAACGCCGATGGTACGTCTTCCAAGGTCACACTCATGGTTGGACCTTTCCAATCTTTACCCGTCGACTTACCGACAAAAAACAGGGAGTTACTGCCGCCTGGATCCGTCGGCCCGCCAAAGAACCCCAAATCTTTTGGCGACAGGTCGTAGTTAAACAACAGATTCAGCAAGCTGCCTTGAAAATACACAAAGTACAGCGCATATACCTTAACGTCATCACCACCGGTGCCTGAGCTCAGAGTAATGCGATTCAAATCCACGCGTTCAAAACTGGTTGAGATAATACCCTGGAACTCAAACCCACCCGGGCCAGCGACCTCTGACGGTAACTGCAATACGGCACCCACTTGTTTATTGTCTTTACCTTGAGGATCCCAACCAATCATTATGCGGGCTGTTAAGTCGGTTTTGGTCGATAACAACATCCCCAAAATGCCCATAGGCACATCAAACACGAGACTGAAGCGCGGTGAGGCGTCAAAGTCTGAACCTGAAACGCTAACCTGCCAGTCACCAGTGCGTGCAGGTGTCAATCCGTCAGGGGTAGATATCAGACTTTGGATCTGGCTGGGAAACGTTTCATCAAAGCTGTTTTCACGGGCTTTGGTTAACACCTGATCCACTTTCAGGTTATCGATGTTGGCGGCAATGGTGCCTAATATCTCTGCCGTGTTGTCTGACTTAATGCAGGTATCCATGTCGAACGCGTATGCGGTAATCGCCAGCCCTTCACTAGGAACACCATCTGCGACCACACCGAATGAAAATAAATCACCACCGACGTCAGCCTGAAATGCCAACAAGCCATCAATACGAAATGCAGACTTAGCTATCGTGGTGCAATCTCCAGTGCCCACTTTTCGCGTAACGGGTACCAGCGCAGCATTGGTTACTGACTGCGCCGTCAACGGCGTATAGGTATCACTATCAGCATCATAGGTGTAACTGCGCAAGTCTGTAGTGGCAAACACTAACGATCCTGTACCATCTTCATTTAGCGTATAAACTCCATCAATAACAATCGTACCCGTGTCTTTATAATCAGTCGGTGGGCAAACACTTAATGTCACCTGGCTCTCGAACAATCTTTGTATGCTGAATGCTATCTGGGAATCAAACACTGCCAGCTTACTGTTGGCATAACGAACATTCAGCTTCAGTACTTGAAAACTCGGATCGCCAGTCTGCGATGGTGGATTACAATCGCCGAATATCGATTCATAATTGATCACTGAGAACAGTGAACTGTATTCAACATTGGCACCATCGGCACCAACCCGGTTGATATTCACGCCAAAGTGATGTGCCCGAAGCTGCCCACAGATGCCGCCGAGCAGGATCTGTATATCCAGCGGCAGTGCCTGATAATCGAGCGGGCAATTGAATATCAACAAACCATTCCAGTTCGGGTTGTCGATCATTTGCCGGAACGCTTCAAATAAATCGCCCCCCTCGTCTGCAGCCTGAATGTATGCTTGCAAACGTTTTTGTACATCAGCATCAGGAGTATCGCCCGTCAGGCTGGTCCAGGCATATGTATCATTGATTAGTGTACGAGCGCTGACACCGGGTATAAATTTAAAAATGGCTATTGCCTGGTTGGTCTGATTACCGAGATTGACCTCGTAGGTAAAGTCACCGAGCTTAATCTCATTGGCAAAGGGTGCCAACGCATCAGCATCTGTTGCCACCATGAACAGGGTGTCGTTCAATGTATTGTTGCTGAATACTGGATTGACAACGCCGCTATCATTTGCCGTTAATACCAACCGTTGGTTTTGGATCTGCGGGCTTGTCGCTAAAATAATATCCTTGATAGTACCTGCGGGCGTTGGTGCTGCAACAGATGTATTTAATCCCGCCACTAGACCCAACGGTGTGCGAGCGTAGCCTCCTTCCAGCGCAGTGCTAGTTGATGTATCGAAAAAGATCGGGCCATAAACCGCGTCAAAAAAGGGCTGCAAGGTAGAGCGACGAAGCGGCGCAATTAATTGCTGCTCAATGGCATCGAGATTATCTGCGGACAAATCCGGATTGGGGCTTTCTATCCCCTGATCAGCGTCGGAATAAAACACACCACCGTATGGCAACATGGGAAATAGTGTCAGGTCGGTAGGCTCAGAAAAGCGCAAAAGACTGGCGCCGACAGCAATTGGGTATTGGTATGAAGGATTTAGCTCTGCGCCGAAATAGGTTGATGCAGACGATTGAGCGCAGTAACTAGTGTCAATCAGTGTGCCGTCTGCTGTCGCTTGTTGTTGGCGCAAGCTCACCTCTACCCAACTGGTAGTTAGCGTATCATCGAGTTTGACTGGAGCACTGCCATCCGGTGTATAACCCTGAGCAAAGGCCGGTTGTCGGCTCTTAAAGGTCAAGACATCATTAGCTTCAACCAATACATATTCAGTACCACTGACACCACCACGTATTTGCAAACGTTTTTCGGCACCATCTCCAACAACAGCATACGCACCGACGGGGCATAGGTAACGATCCGAGGCTTCGTCCCCCGCATTAATTGCCCAACCAAACCCTGCTGTCATTGCAGCATTGCTATCCGGCGTCAATGACACGGGAGTATTCGTTGTCGTCGATAGATAATGAGCTGTTAGCTTGTTTTCCTGCTGTAAATCGAGAGAAAACCGGGTGCGATTGTCGTCAAGCTCTGCCAATGGTTGCAGATACACGTGGAAGTACAGATCGATCTCAGCAAAAGGCCCGGGGTCAGGTGCGGGAATAAACAGCGGGTATTGCGCCACCTCTGCTTTTTCAGTTGAGTTACCAAAAAATAATCGCTGACTGCCACCGTAATGTTGAGAAAGGGAATAGTGACCCCAATCCCAAGCCAATATCATACTACCTCGCTGATCGCCGGCTAGTGGAATCAACACTTCAGACGGGTTAGATCCTACCGGTTGAGGTACACCGGTTTCTTTCACCTGCACTACCAAATTTTGTTCGCCAGATACATTTTGAATGACAATGCTTTGTGTCTCAGCCTCAAGAGTTAACGTCGCCCGCTCACCTAATAGCAGATTCCAGGTACCGATTTCAAAATTAGCGTTAGCAACTATCGCAGCAACAACAGACACCTGAATCACGTTGTAATCATCATTGTTACGGCGCCATGCAACCCGCGAATATCCCAGTGAATCTGACGTGAGCACGCTATTCAGCTCAGTCAACAAGGATTCGGAGGCAATATTGTCGTCAGTAAATACATAAGCCCCTTTATCGTCATAGGAAGCTTGTAGGGACAAAACCTCCGGTGCATCTGAGCCATCTGCAAAACGGTAAAAGAAGGTAAAAGCTAGAGTGCCAGATTTTGTGGGATTCAAATCGCTTTGATAGAGGGCGGCTTTTTCGTTGGTCGCAATACGTGTGAACTGAAGTGTTTCGGCTGCACTGGTAGCGAACGCATTAAGGTGTCTGACACATCGAGTCGTTTGTTGTGCTTCTGAAATNGCTAATGTCGCATTGGATTGAGACGTTAGTGTTACGGTAAAACCCTCGGTACTAATTGTATTTTTAGGTTCGATAGTATTTTCAAATACAATCAGCTGGACATCGAACGTGATCAATATGCTATCGGCAAGGGTCACTGTGTACGTTGTGATTGTACCGTTTATCTTCACAATCACTTCATTTTCACCCAACCCCAGTGTGCCTGGTGCAGGGTTTCTGTCTAATAAAAATTTAGTTGTTTGATCGAGACTACCCGTCTGAAGGTTCAAAGCTGACATCGACTGATAGTTCCCACCATTGATTCGAATATCGGTGGTCTTATCTGTTCCGTTTAAAACATACGTACTGGCGCTCATCAAACTACTCCTTGTAACCGGTGACAACGTCACCGGTGATGGTCAAATCACAAACAGATTCAGTTTATGCCAACTCGCTTTCCATGGTTTCGATATGTTCAATATGAATACTTGCAGAAGAACCGGTTTGATCTTCAGCAACAATGGTGTCTTCAAATAAGAAGAAATATAGATCCAGTGTTGTAGAAACTGACGAAGTAATCTTATAACGACGAGTTTTTCCACTTTGCTGTGAGCTATACAAAAGCTCATTGACCTTGTTATCACCGGCAAATGTATCAGGAGACACAAATGCTGCAATGTCTGCTCCCCATGCCGGGGCACTGACAGCCTCTGAAGATGAATCAACGCTCATGGGTGCAAGACTATTCAGGTTACCTGTGTTGAGTTGCACTTTGGTTTTTGTTGGAGTCGCATTAATAAAATAGGCGGTAGCCATAGTTCATTTCCTTTTGCTAATTAAGGCCATTTGGCCGTTGGTTTATCCCGGAAAAACCTTTTCTCCGAGTTGTTTCTCAAATTGAGAAAAAATGACAAAATCGGGGAATACCCACAGTATCAATTCTTGATTTGGTGCGCTGTTTTCGGGTTCGGTCAGATTGTTGTAGATCTGCGATTTTCCGCCAGACTTAACAACAAGATTATTTGTATTACCCCACACGCCCGCAGAAGGAGGTTGATCTGGCTGACGAGGCACAGACATGGAATAGGGAAAATAACTATGCGCCGCCGTTGATGTTTTTAAGTCTGATAGCATCGATTGATTAAGTACTGGTGTAACGGATTCAGGCATCCAATTTACAAAACGAATGGTAGAGCTCATCAAATAATCCTTTTTTGATTCAACAGCTATTTCAACGGAGTAAACGTGTGTGATGGTATCCCCATCTGAACAACTAACTGTGCAGCTTCTGCATCGCTAAGTTTGGTAACGGTAATATCTGCACTGATGCCGCTCTGATCACACGCAGCGATAGTGTCACCCAACACATAAAGGTATAAATTCAATACAGTACTAACGCTAGACTTAATGTTAAACAAACAAGGTCTATCCGAGGATTCATAGAAAACAACCACAATGTTATCCGATGAATTACCGCCAAAAATATCCTTACCCGGATTTGCTGCGATAGATAATGAGCTGCCAACCAGCTGAGCATTACTGTCAACACCTACTTCCATAAGGTGAACACTGCTTGCGGCACGACGGGTATGACTCACCGGAGTACTCAAGCACATCGGTGTATCTAATACTTGGTTCTGAAGTGCGTTATTTAAATTAATAGCAAGCTGGTACACCGTGGCATTCAAAAACAATACGTTAGCCATAACGAACTCTCAAACAACCGCAATTACATTACCCCCATTGACTGCTATCACATAGATAAAAGAAGACAACCAACATTGCTATAGCACTTGCACAACTATCTACATGCGCACTTCCCACGAGGCGCAATATCACGCAAAAAATCCCTTTACCGATTTTTGCCAATCATTCTGTACTGGATACTACGATGTAATTATCGTGATAAAAAATGTAATACATCATAAAAAATCACGCTCAGATACTTAATGGTTTATGCGTTATCTATCGACTTAATATTTTACATGGTGATCGTTAAACAACATGATTCCGCTCATCATGAATCTAACGTTTATTATATAGTCCATATATTATAGTTACGGAAAAATTTTCATATAAAATTCACTTAGACACTTCTATTGCTCCTAGCTACGCTAGATTAATGTCTCACGACTGCCTTCACTCCCGGATTCAAAAATGCAAATCGATGTGTAAAAGTCCAATGCAAAGGCTAACTGCAATATATCAATCGCCATTAACGACGAGCAGTACGTCATTAAAAATCAGTGCTTTCTAGTATTTTATATACTCTAGTTGGGGTTATTTAAGCAGCAATGAAAAAATAAAAACAACTAATAATGTAATTATATTTTTTAATGACATCCATCAGACAGGGTCAACAACGTGTTTGTTGTTCTAGATAAGAACAAGTAGAGAGATATAACCTAATGATTATTATTAGGTTTACTAACACCATTAATATACTTAAATATATTTTCGAAAAATAATCGCAGCATCGAAATTTAATGATGTGCAGACGATGTAGTTAGCGCAAGTTCTGTTGAAGGTCTATTCGTCTACCGGCTTTTTCTGAAGTTTTCGTTGAAGCGTACGTCGATGCATATTGAGTTGTTCGGCGGTGCGACTAATATTGCCGTTGTTTTCCTGCAACACCCGTTGAATATGCTCCCACTCTAACCGTTTCGGTGATATCGGTTTGGTATTAACGGAAGGTTCGGATTCCTTTTCGCCGTAGTACGCCTGCAAGATTTCATCAATGGTTATCGGCTTAGGCAAGTAATCATCAGCACCGCGTTTAATCGCTTCTACTGTGGTCGCAATACTGGCATACGCCGTCACCATAAAAATACGGGCGTGAGGATAGTGCCGACGCACCGTAGCAACACTATCCAGAGATGTTGTGTTAGCTAGTTTTAAATCCAGTAACACCATGTCAGCATCAGTAACTTGCTTCAGAATATGGTTCAAGCCGGTCAAATCTTCGGCCCAAAAAACCTCGTGCCCGCGTTTTTCTAACAAACGCTTGGCAACACCACCGTAACTAACATCATCTTCTAGCAACACAACAACAAGTGCTTCGTTTTCAGCCATATTAGCCATCAATCAGCGCCTCACGGTTAAATAACACGCGGGTTTCAACACCAACATCCAAGTTGCGAATCGTCAACGTGCCGCCAAGGCGTTCAATCGAGGCATTGGCCAGGTAGTAGCCAATGCCTAAGCCATTTTTCGCCGAAGCTACACGCGTGAGGCCCAGCTGCTCAATGAGTGCTTCGCTAATGCCATCACCGTCATGAGTAATCGTCAGCACACAACGGCCGCCTTGTTCAAAAGCAGACAATGTCACAATACTGCTACACGCATCAGAAGCATTGTTTAGTAATGCCAATAACGCTTGGTTCAACAACAAACTTACCCGAAAAGGTTGCTGTAGCTGATCATCGATTGTGAGTGCTACGCCCGGCTGTATCAGCAGTAACTCCTGCCGTAGGCGTTCGAAAAATACCGAACTATCCAGAGACTGGCTCGCCTGCTGATCATCACCCAATGCTTTTAACTGACCCAATGCCTGCTTACACCGCTCAACTTGCTCACGAATAAGATCGGCGTCCTCGTTGTCATGTTCTGCTGTTAACATGGCAATGGTTGATAATGGCGTACCCAATTCATGGGTAATGTTTGCTGCCATTGTGCCCATCATTACTAGCTGCTCAGAACGCACGGTATTTTCTTTATATCGCGCAATGGCTTGGTCTTTTTGTGCCAGCTTGTGAATTAATAACTCGATCACTACCAACATCACCAACGCATTGAGCAGAAACAACAACCACATGCCCCAGAGGTGCCAACCAAACATATGCTGGTGCCCTTCTGCCGGTTGGTGCTGCATCATCAGCGTGTAAAACGCCATGATAACAATGAGCAAGGTAACTGACTGGGAGATCGACAGAGACAGCGCCGCGATCGACAATAAGACCAGCAAATAACTAACCGCCGGGTTTACTGAGCCGCCACTGGCGTTGAGTAGGAGAAACCACGCCAGAATATCCAATAAGATAACGGCATATAGCAGCCGATTATCAATCAAGGTATTGCGCAGCATCATGCTGACGCCGCTGAGCAGGATGCTTAACAGCAGACCGACAAATATCCAACGCCAATGAATAGCGTCTTGTAAGGCGTCGATACCCGCCCATTGCGCAATAGCCAACAGGCTCATCACCACAAGAAATGCAGCCAATCGCAGCCATGACAGCAAACGAAGCACTTGTCTGGGGTCAGTAAACGCGGAATCACGACGAAGTAAGAACATTAGGTCAGTTTATTATGCGATATAGGAATAACAATGCGACATTATGTCGCACTCGGTTTTGTCAGGGTTTTGTATACTATCGCGCAAAATTACAAACCGAGCCACTGCGTTATGTCTTTTACAAAAACCGTTTCCACTATCGGGGTTGGCCTGACCATGGCTGTTTCTGCAACCACCGCCGTTGCCCATGAATGGGATACCTCCCGCCCAGATAGCCATGCCCCCATCGATGTTATGGGCGATCACACGCACAATGAAGGCGAGTGGATGTTCTCCTACCGTGCGATGTACATGCAAATGGATGGCAATCAGACCGGTACTAAGAAGGTCTCCACAGACCGCGTACTCGAAGATTTTATGGTCTCTCCCATCAAGATGGACATGACCATGCATATGTTTGGTGCCATGTACGCTAGCTCAGACGACCTGACGTGGGCGTTAATGATTCCCTACCTTGATATGACCATGGATCATGTGACTCGTATGGGTGCAGAGTTTCGTACAGAAACCAGTGGTATCGGCGACATCAAGGCACAAGCTTTGTATAAAGTGATGGATAACGGCCGCGACCGCTTTCACTTTAACTTTGGCACTAGCTTCCCGACCGGATCTATCAACGAAGACGGTATCACACCCATGGGCAAGGTTGTGCTTCCCTACCCCATGCAGCTAGGCTCCGGCACCTATGATCTGATGCCGGGGTTCACCTACAGCGCGTTGCATGACGACTTTTCATTTGGCGCGCAGTTTATTGCCACACTGAGAACCGGCACCAACAATCGCGGTTATCGCCTCGGTAATCGTTATAAGGCACAATCCTGGTTTGCCGTGCCCTTTGCATCGTGGGTCAGTGGGTCTATTCGGCTGGCCTATGACTACTGGGGAGATATTAACGGCCAAGACAAGCGTTTGAATCCAGCCGTTATTCCAACTGCGCGTACTGACCTACGCGGTGGCCAAATGTTCTCTGGCGCGATCGGCTTTAATTTTGTGCTACCCGTTGGCAACCGCTTGGCGTTGGAATATACCGCACCGGTATATCAAGATCTAAACGGGCCGCAGCTAGCAACAGAGCAGGGCCTGACGTTTGGCTGGCAGCTATCATTGTAGTAAATACGAGCACGATAATTTGAAAAGTGGCTCTTGGTTTCTACAGAAATCAGGGGCCTCCATCGCGCATTATTCAAGCGCACAACATTGGTAACCCGAAATTTTTGTTCGGAAAATCAGCGCTTCAAAATAGCATTCATTTACTTTCTTATGATACAAAAAAACCTCTATCACCAGCCCAGCATTGGCTAACAACAGAGGTTCTTCTGTCGATAGTTAGAATCTAACTATCGGTACTTTGTCGGCAGATAGTTACTCTACCGTTACTGATTTTGCCAAGTTGCGTGGCTGGTCAACATCCGTTCCTTTCAACAAGGCAACATGATACGACAGCAACTGCAGCGGGATCGTAAAGATAATCGGTGCCAATATTTCCGGAATATTAGGCAGCTTAATCAGCTCGACATCTTCTGACGATGCAAACTCAACATGTTGGTCAGCAAATACAAACAAACGGCCACCGCGCGCCTGAACTTCTTCCAGGTTGGATTTCAGTTTTTCCAGCAGTTCATCATTCGGAGCAACAGCCACAACAGGCATGTTGTCATCAACCAACGCTAATGGACCATGCTTCAACTCACCGGCAGGGTATGCTTCGGCGTGAATATAAGAAATTTCTTTGAGCTTCAACGCGCCTTCCATTGCTACCGGATACATAATGCCGCGACCGAGGAATAAAGCGTGATGTTTATCCGCAAAGCTCTCAAAGACACTTTCGATGGTATCGTTTAGCTCAATGGCCTGATCAATCAACTCAGGTAAACGATGTAATTGTTCAACGATGTCTTTAACTTCTTCAGCCTTCATGCCGTTATGCTTAGCAAGATAAACGGTAAGAAGTAACAACGCCGTTAACTGTGTCGTAAACGCTTTAGTCGATGCAACACCGATTTCAGGTCCGGCGTGAGTCATCAATGCGATATCAGATTCTCTAACCAAAGAACTCTGTGCAACATTGCAGACAGTCATCGTTGAGATATAACCTAACGTTTTTGCTAATCGCAAAGCAGCTAACGTATCTGCTGTTTCACCCGATTGAGAAATTGTTAGTAACAAGGTGTTTGGTTGAACAACAACTTTGCGATAACGGAATTCACTAGCCACTTCTACACGACAAACAATATTGGCGTACTGCTCTATCCAATATTTCGCCACAGTTGCTGCATGGTAGCTCGTGCCACAGGCAACAATCTGAACCGCTTTTACATTTTCCAATGCATATTTGGCATCAGCACCAAACGCTTGTTCAACAATGTCGGTCTGATTGATTCGGCCTTGTAATGTGTCTTTGATAACAGCCGACTGTTCATAGATTTCTTTCAGCATAAAATGGCGAAACTCGCCTTTGTCTGCTGAATCTGCCGCAGCGGTAATCTGGACCTTTTCGCGCTCGACTTGAGTGCCATCTTGATAGATCTCAAAACCGTCGACACGTACTTCGGCGATATCGCCCTCTTCTAGATAAACAAACTGATCGGTAACCTGACGCAACGCTAGTTGATCGGATGCAATAAAGTTCTCTTCGATGCCTACACCAATCACTAATGGGCTACCGCTTCGCGCCACAACAACCGTGCTTGGATTATCTATCGAGAATGTTGCAAGACCGTAAGCGCCTTCAAGCTTTGGTATAACCCGTTGCACTGAAGCTAACAGGTTATGCCCTTCTGATAATTCTTGATGCAGTAAGTGAACGATGACCTCTGTATCAGTATCAGATTCAAAGTGATAACCCGATTCTTCCAACTGTTCACGTAATTGTGCGAAGTTCTCAATGATGCCATTGTGCACGACTGCAACACGCGCTGCAGATGCATGAGGGTGCGCGTTCTTTTGGCTTGGCTTGCCGTGTGTTGCCCAGCGGGTATGTGCAATACCGGTATGGCCGACTACGTTGTTTTCTTCAACGGCATGTTCAAGGTTAACGACTTTGCCCTGGCGTTTACAAACTGCTAGTGCGCCTTGATCATCGACCACAGCCAAGCCAGCGGAATCGTAACCCCGGTATTCCAGTCGTTTCAGGCCTTCGAGCAATATTTTGCTGACATTACGGTTTGCAACCGCTCCTACGATCCCACACATTTACTTCTTCCTCGGTCTGGGCCAATTCGGGATATTCTTCTGTCGTCCACGCGCTACGGCGAGGGCGCCATCTTCTATATTCTGCGTAATTGTTGAACCGGCACCGACTGTCGCACCTGCGCCAATCTCTACTGGAGCAACTAACGAACTGTTAGAACCAATAAACGCATTATCACCGATAATGGTTGCAGATTTGTTCACACCATCGTAATTACAGGTAATCGTGCCAGCGCCAATATTGGCGGATTCACCAATTTGAGTGTCACCCACATAGGTCAAGTGATTGACCTTCGAGCCTTTGCCAACAACCGACTTTTTGGTTTCGACAAAATTACCAATCTTTGCACCGGATTTGAGTACTGTGCCAGGGCGCAACCGTGCATATGGACCGACAGTACAGCTTTCATCGATGTGCGCTGCTTCAACCATTGAATTCGGCTTGATTTCAGTCCCGGCTTTAATCGTCACTTGTGCGCCTGGAGAACCAATGATGCAGTTCGCACCGATAGTGACGCCGTCTTGTAACTCAACCCAGCCTTCAAAGACACAGTTGATATCGATAAAAACGTCCATACCTACCGTCAATTGTCCACGCAGATCAAAGCGTGACGGATCGGCCATGGTGACACCTTCACGCATCAGAGCTTCGGCTTGACGATACTGAAAGGCGCGCTCGAGCGAAGCCAGTTGGACTTTATCATTAATGCCCATGACTTCAATTTCGTCATTCGTTTGTACTGCTTCAACACCAATTCCATTCTCAACACAAAGGCTTATTAAATCAGTTAGATAGTACTCTTGCTGAGCGTTGTCATTTGAGATCTGTGGTAACAGTTGTTTCAGATGCGATGTCTTGATCGCCATCATACCGGTGTTAATTTCACCGATTGCCTGAATAGATTCGTTGGCATCTTTCTGTTCAACGATCTGACACACATCACCATTGTCATCACGAACAATTCGGCCAAAACCGAAGGGGTTATCTAATTCGATCGTTAATAACGCCATGTTCGTGTCTGATACTTTTTCAAACAGTTTTAACAACGTTGTTGCTGATATTAGCGGTACATCACCGCATAACAGCAAAGCTATGCCATTATCAGCAAGCCCCGGTAATGCTTGTTGTACCGCGTGACCGGTACCGAGCTGTTCTGTTTGTTCAACCCAATGCATCAGGGGTGGGTTTTGGAGCTCTTGCTCGATGGTCGAACGGACTTGTTCAGCCTTATGCCCTACCACAATATGCAATTGCGCATCGGGTAACACCGAACAACTGTCAATCACGTGTGACAATAACGGGCGACCTGCGAGGGGTTGCAGAACTTTAGGAAGGTGGGATTTCATTCTGCTGCCTTTTCCGGCAGCCAGCACAACGATCTGGGAATTCACGAGTGAGTCACTTTACAACTATCCTTGGAGGGCCGCCAGTTTAACGCCAACTCACAGGCAAGGCAAAGGGCTAGAGGCTTTGCAAACAAAAAAAGGGCAACCCAGAGGCTGCCCTTTTCAAATTGGTGTCGTAAGCATCAAATAACTGTCATAAGACGTTATCTTCTCTTACGTAGCATTTCCAATGCACGAATTTGCGCCATCGCTTCGGCCAACTGAACAGATGCACGAGTAAAGTCCATCTCGGCATTCTGGTTGGTCAGCGCACGACGAGCTTCATCCTCAGCTTTCTTCGCTGCGGCTTCATCAATATCGTGAGCACGAATTGCGGTATCAGCAAGAATCGACACGTGAGTCGGTTGTACTTCCAGGTATCCACCGGATACATAAAGTACTTCTTCTTCGCCGCCTTGCTTGATCAACCGAACTGGTCCAGGAATCAGTTCGGTAAGAAGCGGTGCGTGGTCATAAAGTATGCCCAACTCACCTTTGTCACCGGATGCGATGACCATCTCAACCAATCCACTGAAGAGCGATTTCTCTGCACTTACGATGTCGCAATGTACTGTCATAGCCATATATTTACCTATATGTACGTTGCTTGCAAAGAGCCCTTACAGGCTCTTCGCTTTCTCGACGGCTTCTTCGATTGTGCCAACCATGTAGAACGCTTGTTCTGGCAGGTCGTCATAATCACCGTTCAAAATACCCTGGAAACCCGCAATGGTGTCTTTCAGGGATACGTATTTGCCCGGGCTACCGGTAAATACTTCAGCAACGTGGAATGGTTGTGACAAGAAACGCTCAATCTTACGTGCGCGCTGTACAACCTGTTTGTCTTCTTCAGACAATTCGTCCATACCCAAAATTGCGATGATGTCTTTCAGTTCTTTATAGCGCTGAAGAACACCCTGAACATCACGAGCAACGCCGTAGTGTTCGCTACCGATGATCAGTGGGTCAAGCTGACGTGAGCTTGAATCCAAAGGATCGATCGCTGGGTAAATACCTTTAGATGCGATATCACGAGACAGTACAACGGTGCTGTCCAAGTGAGCAAATGTGGTTGCTGGTGATGGATCAGTCAAATCATCCGCAGGTACGTATACCGCTTGGATAGAGGTGATAGAACCGGTCTTGGTTGAAGTGATACGTTCTTGCAGAACACCCATCTCTTCAGCCAATGTTGGCTGGTAACCTACCGCTGAAGGCATACGACCTAACAGAGCAGATACTTCTGTTCCCGCCAAGGTATAACGGTAAATGTTGTCAACAAACAACAGTACGTCTTTACCTTCGTCACGGAATTTTTCAGCCATGGTCAAGCCAGTCAAAGCAACACGCAAACGGTTACCCGGTGGCTCATTCATCTGACCGTATACCATCGCAACTTTCGACTCGGTGAAAGTCTCAACGTTTACAACGCCCGCTTCCTGCATCTCGTGGTAGAAATCGTTACCTTCACGAGTACGCTCACCAACACCGGCAAATACAGACAAACCGGAGTGTTGAATAGCGATGTTGTTGATCAATTCCATCATGTTTACGGTTTTACCAACACCGGCACCACCGAACAGACCAACTTTACCACCTTTCGCAAAGGGGCAAACCAAGTCGATAACCTTGATACCTGTTTCTAACAGGTCTTCAGACGCTGACAGCTCATCATAAGCAGGCGCTTTCTGGTGGATTGAGCGACGCTCTTTCTCACCGATTTCGCCACACTCATCAATAGGGTTACCCAATACGTCCATGATACGACCAAGCGTCTCTGGACCCACTGGAACCTGAATAGGCTTTTGTGTGTTGGATACATCCAAACCACGACATAAACCTTCTGATGAACCCATGGCAATCGCACGAACTACACCGTCACCCAGCTGCTGCTGAACTTCAAGAGTTAGATTCGTTTGTGTGACATTCAGGGCATCATATACCTGTGGTACCGCATCGCGAGGAAATTCCACGTCGATAACCGCACCGATAATTTGTACGATACGTCCGCTACTCATTTCCGGCTCCTCTTAAAAATTAAATCTGTTGAGCTGAAACCCTCTGGTTTCAGCATAAATACTTTATACAGCTGCCGCACCAGCAACGATCTCAGACAATTCTTGAGTAATCGCGGCTTGACGAGCTCGGTTATAAATCGTTTGCAGTTCATCAATGATGTCGCCTGCATTGTCAGTTGCACTTTTCATCGCCAGCATACGAGCGGCTTGCTCACACGCGGCATTTTCCACAACTGCTTGATAAACCTGAGACTCAATGTAGCGAAGCAGTAACCCGTCCAGCAAAGATTCCGCGTCTGGTTCATAGAGGTAATCCCATGAATGTTGACGTTGGGTTTCTTCACTAGCTTCCAAAGGCAGTAATTGTTCGAGCTGAGGCGCCTGGGTCATGGTATTGACATACTCATTACCAACCAGAACAACCTTGTCGATTTTACCTTCTGTAAAAGCATCGAGAATAACTTTAACGGCTCCGATCAAATCAGAAACCACCGGCTGTTCGCCGATGTCTTTAGCGGCGGCAACAACATTCGCGCCTAAACCACCAAAAAAGCTTGCGGCCTTGCTACCGATGGTACAAACATCGACTTCAACGCCCTGCGCTTTATACTCCTGCATTGCCTGGACAGCTTTTTTGAATACATTGGTATTCAAACCGCCACACAAACCCCGATCGGATGAAACTACGATAATTCCAACACGTTTTACTTCACGCTCTTCCATATAAGCATGTTTGTATTCCGGTGTTGCATTGGCTATGTGTCCAATTACCGAGCGAATACGACGCGCATAAGGTTTTCCAACCTCCATGCGTTCTTGAGCTTTACGCATTTTACTCGCCGCAACCATTTCCATAGCTGAGGTAATTTTTTGCGTGCTCTTGATGCTCGATATCTGTGTACGTATTTCTTTCGCACCAGCCATATTTCGACCTCTATACGCAGAAGCGATCAAGGAGAGCGTTGCTCTCCTTTAAGATCACTTACCAGGTTTGTGTTGCCTTGAACGTTTCGATAGCAGACTTAAAGGTCGCTTCGGTTTCGTCATTCCACTTACCGGTCGCAACGATATCTGACATCAGATCGTTATGCTCAGAATCCATGTAAGACAGAAGAGACGCTTCGAAATCTAGAATCTTGTTGACTTCGATATCGTTCAAATAACCTTCGTTAGCTGCGTAAAGTACAACACCCATTTGAGCAATGCTCTGAGGTGCGTACTGCTTCTGTTTCATCAGTTCGGTAACACGTTCACCGTGATCCAACTGTGCTTTGGTCGCATCATCAAGGTCGGAAGCGAACTGCGAGAACGCAGCCAATTCACGATACTGAGCCAATGCGGTACGAATACCACCAGACAGCTTCTTAATGATTTTCGACTGTGCAGAACCACCAACACGTGATACAGAAACACCGGCGTTCATTGACGGACGAATACCCGCGCTGAACATATCGGTTTCAAGGAAGATCTGACCATCGGTAATCGAGATTACGTTGGTCGGTACGAATGCAGATACGTCACCAGCCTGAGTTTCAATCACTGGCAATGCAGTCAAAGAACCGGTTTTGCCTTTCACTTCACCTTTGGTGAACTGCTCTACGTATTCTTCAGAAACACGAGAAGCACGCTCTAACAAACGCGAGTGCAAGTAGAAAACGTCACCAGGGTAAGCTTCACGGCCTGGAGGACGACGTAACAACAAGGAGATTTGACGGTATGCCCAAGCTTGCTTGGTCAGATCATCATAAATGATCAATGCATCTTCGCCACGATCACGGTAGTACTCACCCATGGTACAGCCAGCAAATGCTGCCAAGAACTGCATTGACGCTGGGTCAGATGCGGTCGCTGCTACCACGATGGTGTGGTCCATTGCACCGTGCTCTTCCAGTTTACGTACAACCGCGGCAACAGAAGAAGCCTTCTGACCGATCGCAACGTAAACACACTTAATGCCAGAACCTTTTTGGTTGATGATCGCATCAACGGCAATCGCTGACTTACCGATCTGACGGTCACCGATGATCAATTCACGCTGACCACGACCGATTGGTACCATTGCATCAACGGCTTTCAGGCCAATTTGAACAGGTTGGTCAACCGACTTACGCCAAATTACACCGGGTGCGATTTTTTCGATCGCATCAGTTTCTTTTGCGTTAATCGCGCCTTTTCCGTCAATTGGGTTACCCAAAGCATCAACGACACGGCCTTGTAATTCAGGGCCGACGGGTACTTCAAGAATACGTCCAGTACAACGGCATTTCTGACCTTCTTGCAAAGACAGATAGTCACCTAAAACGATTGCACCAACGGAGTCACGCTCCAAGTTCAGTGCCATACCGTAAACGCCACCGTCGAATTCAACCATCTCGCCGTACATTACGTCAGCTAGACCATGAATACGCACGATACCGTCAGTAACGGAAACGATTGTACCTTCGTTTTTTGCATCGCTAGACACATCGAGTTGATCGATGCGCTGCTTAATAATTTCACTAATTTCTGATGGATTCAGTTGCTGCATGCTATATCCCTCAAACCCCTACAAGCTCATGGCTTCAGTGAGTTTGGCTAAACGACCGCGAACCGAGCTATCGATGACTAAGTCACCTGCACGAATTACAACGCCGCCTATTAGATCTTTATCAACTGTTGTTTGAATGTTCACGCTACAGTTGAGCTTATTGCTAAGCGCTTTAGCCAGGTTCTCTTCGACTTCGCTGTCAACGTCATAAGCGCTTGTCACTTCTACGTCACAGAACTTTTCATGTTGCGCTTTCAGCGACACAAATTGCTCGGTAACTTCTTTAAGAAGAGTCAAACGCTTGTTTTCAGCGAGAAGGCTAACAAAATTTTTACATTCTTCTGTTAGTTCATCACCACAGATTGCGGTGATCGCCGTGACTTGTTGCTCAGATGTGAGTGCTGGCGAGCTTAAAATTGCATCGACTTTATCGTTCGATACAATCGCCGCCAGCGTGTTCAGCATCTTGGCCCAGGCATCGAGGTTCTGATTGGCTAAAGCGAAACCGAATGCTGCTTTGGCATAGGGTCTTGCTAAAGTACTCAATTCCGCCATTAGAAAACCTCGTTATAGTTGGGTTGCCAGCTTATCTAACATCTCTTTATGAGCGTTAGCGTCAACCGTAGATTCAAGAATTTTTTCTGCACCAGCAACTGCCAAAGTGGCAACTTGTGTACGCAGTGTTTCTTTTGCACGGTTTACTTCTTGCTCGACTTCACCTTGAGCAGATGCCTTAATCAAATCGGCTTCAGCTTGGGCTTGCGTCTTGGCTTCCTCAACAATTTTGTTGGCACGCTTATTTGCTTGATCGATGATGGCCGCAGCGTCGTGTTTGGCTTCTGTTAATTTCTTAACAGCACCTTCTTGAGCAAGCTTTTTATCTTGCTCAGCACGATCGGCTGCTTCCAAGCCATCAGCAATCTTTTGAGCACGTTCGGCCATTGCGTTAGTAATCGCAGGCCAAACGAACTTCATGCAAAATGCAACGAAGAACAAGAATGATATGGACTGGCCAATCAATGTTAAATTAATGTTCATCCCGCACCTCTGCTTTTGCTTGGATTAAATTCAATAAAACGGTTTACGCAATATCGAATTAAGCAAGACCAGGAACGATAACGAACAGGATGTACATAGCAATACCAACACCGATCATTGGGATCGCATCAAGTAGGCCTGCTACGAGGAACATTTTAGTTTGTAGCATTGGCGCCATTTCTGGCTGACGTGCAGAGCTTTCCAGCAACTGGCTACCCAGCATTGCGAAACCGATAGCAGTAGCCAAAGCACCAAACCCGATCAACATAGCAACAGCGATAAGAGCTAGACCCATTTTTATTTCTCCTGAGAGTTTTAAGTTTAAAGTTAAAGTTTAAAAAGTTGGTAATTCGTTTAATCAGTGTTCTTCGTGAACATCGAATGCCATGGACATATAAACAACTGTCAGGACCATGAATACGAATGCTTGCAAAGTAATAACCAAGATATGGAAGATGGCCCAGCCCAGCTGCAAGAAGCCAGCGAACAGTCCAAGAGCCATACCAGCGCCGTACATAAGCGCGATAAGGATAAAGATAATCTCACCGGCGTACATGTTTCCGAACAAACGCAGACCCAGTGCAATTGGCTTGGCAATCCACGAAATGGTTTCCAGTACAAAGTTAAAGACGATGATCAGTGGCGCTGCGATAATACCCGCACCTTTTGTTGGTGGCGCAAACGGGTGGCATGTTAGTTCTTTAACAAAACCCATAACGCCTTTTTGTTTGCAGGTGAAGAAAATCATCAAGAAGAAAACAGTAAAGCCCATACCCAACGTCACGTTTGGATCGGTGGTCGGTACAACTTTGAAATACAAATGCGGGTCGCCGGTCAATTTAGCGGCGAGAAGTGGCAACCAATCAACCGGAATCAAATCCATGAAGTTCATCATGAAGACCCAAGTAAAAATAGTCAGTGCCAGCGGCGCAACATAACGACTGCGATGCGGAAAGGTATCTTTAACGGTGCTGTCGACAAATTCAACGACCATCTCAACAAAGTTGATGATTCCTGAAGGTACACCAGAATTCGCTTTTTTAGCGACCGAAAAGAAAATCAGGCTGATAAACACGGCTAAGAACACACCCCAACCGAGAGAATCGATATGCAGAGCCATGAAGCCCATATCGGTTGCTTCTTGTGCAGTATGTGCAAACGTCCATGTGTCGTGAGCAAGCACATGACCATCACGGATATACCCTTCAGGCAGCTTCCCGTAGGTTAGATTCTGCAAGTGATGCAGGATATAACCACTACTGGTTAAAGATTCGCCATTCGCAGCCATTGTTTTTGTACCCAACTTTTAATTTTAAATTCCGTTAGCCATCGATGCGCGCACTTCGGTCATGAATTACCGCGTGCCGGGCGACCGAGTATCTGAAATGCTGCCAGCTGGTGAATCAGCCAAGTAACGATATAAGCAGCAAATAGACTCATCCGGTCTATCGATGGCAATTGAGTCAGGGCATAGGCAAATAGGCCCATCGTCAATACAAATTTGGTCATCTCAGCCTGATAGAATCGATGGGCGACTTGTCTAATTTGTCGCGCCCCCATAACTCGAAAGCTCATCCAGGCAAAACAGGTATTCGGGACAAAAAAAATCAGCCCACCTGTTATCGCCGCCAAAGCATACTGACGTTCAAAAAAGGCTATTCCTGAAAATAAAACCGCGATTACAACGACATCAACCAGTATCAGAGTCTGAATACTTGGTTTTGATATATTGCTGGAGGTCGCTTGGTCGAAATCCGCCACGTCAGCGCCTTAAATCGGCTACATCTAATTTTGTTACTTCATATCTTTCCGCAGGCACCAACAGGCGCAACTGAGGAGAAGAGCGAGGCGCATTATAGGGATTTAAAACCACTGCTTCAAGCAATTTTGATCTGCCTCAAGGCGGACGTTGATACCGTTCGCAAGGCATAAGAAACCAATCGATTAACGGCGCAGGTGTGATAACACACCATCGAGCTCATCAAGGCTGCTGTACTTAATCACTAAACGCCCTTTACCTTTGGCTGAATGCTGCACGGCAACAGGCGATCCGAGCTTCTCAGAAAGCTCTTGTTCAAGGTGACGAATATCCGCATCCGGTTCGGTTTTTTCAACGACCTCTTCGGCATCTTGCAAAAGCTTACGCACCAAAGATTCGGTTTGACGCACCGATAAACCTTTACCGACGACGGTACTGGCTGCCGCAGATTGCTGTTCTTTCGGTAATGCCAGCAATGCACGCGCATGGCCCATCTCTAAATCGCCATGCTCAAGCATACGGCGCACATCATCGCGCAATGACATCAGGCGCAGTAAATTAGTCACCGCCGAGCGGGATTTGCCAACTGCATCAGCAACTTGCTGCTGAGTCAATTCAAACTCGCTTTGCAAACGATGCAACGCCATGGCTTCTTCAATCGGGTTAAGATCTTCGCGCTGGATGTTTTCGATCAGCGCCATCGCGATCGCTGCATCGTCAGCGACATCACGGACGATAACCGGTACGGTATCTAAACCGGCCAACTGACTCGCTCGCCAACGACGTTCACCGGCAATAATTTCGAATTTCTTGGTCCCTAGCGGGCGCACAACTATCGGCTGCATCAGCCCCTGCGCTTTTATCGACGCAGCGAGTTCTTCCAATGCCGGCTGCGACATATCTTTACGCGGTTGGTATTTACCCCGCTGCAGATATTCAATCGGAATATTACGCAGATCGCTGTGACCGGATGCCAGATTACCGCTAGAAGCGCTATCCGGTGTTTGATCACTGGTGTCGACATCCTTGTGGGCCTCGGCCAAGGTAGAATTGGCGCTCAACAGTGCATCCAGTCCACGCCCTAAACCCCGTTTTTTTGCTGCCATGTTTATCTCTCTGTTCGGTTAAACGGGCCTCAGGCAGGCTGCGCCTGGTGCTTTTCCTTGCGAATCATTTCGCCGGCAAGCGCCAAATAGGCCATCGCTCCGCGAGATGCTTTGTCGTATATGATGGCAGGTAAGCCAAAACTTGGAGCCTCCGCCAGACGAACGTTGCGTGGGATACAAGTGCGATACACCTTGTCACCAAAATGACTTTCCAATTGTTCCGATACATCACGGGTCAGACTATTGCGTGGATCGTACATGGTGCGCAGAATGCCCTCAATCTTGAGGGCCGGGTTAACTCGGCTGCGAACATGCTCAATGGTGTTCATCAAATCTGTGAGGCCTTCCAATGCATAGTACTCACACTGCATGGGTACAATCACCCCATCAGCGGCACTCAATGCATTGATTGTCAGCATGTTGAGTGAAGGCGGACAATCCATCAGGATAAAATCATAATTGCTGGAGAGATCTTGCAACGCATTGCGCAACTGCAGCTCTTTATCGGCCATGTCTAACATGCCAATTTCGGCACCAGTCAGATCGGCATTGGTGCCTAGAACATCATATCCGGCTTCTGAACCGAGAACGATGCTGTCTTCCAGCGCTGCTTCACCCATCAGCACATCATAAGCTGATAATTCAAGGTCGTGTTTTGACACGCCAGACCCCGTTGTCGCGTTGCCCTGAGGATCAAGATCAATCAACAGAACTGACTTTTTGGTTGCCGCCAATGATGCCGCCAAATTGATTGTTGTGGTGGTTTTACCCACCCCACCTTTTTGGTTGGCAATAGCTAACACTCTGGTCATGTAAATCCCCTACAACCTGTGTTGGATAAGATGCGGAATATGGTCATTGTTGAGAAATAATCACGAGGTGACGTTCCTGATCATTTCCCGGCCAGTCGATAGGCTGCACCTTATAAGGTTTATTTATGGGCTGCAACTCCATTTCCGGCCAGATCCCTTTCATCGCGAGATAGACGCCTGTTGCGCTCAACAAGTGTTCAGAACCAACCACCATGTCCTCTAATGAGGCGAAAGCACGGCTTAAAACAGCATCGAATAAATTCTCTGGTTGAAACGCTTCCACGCGGCTATGAACAACATCGACGTTAGGCAAGTTCAACTCCATAACGACTTGTTTCAGAAACCGTGTTTTTTTACTGTTGCTATCCAACAGGGTGAAGTGTTTGTCCGGGTAAACAATCGATAACGGCAAACCTGGCAAACCACCTCCGGTGCCGACGTCAATCAAACGTTGTCCGTCAATATAGGCGCCAATACTCAAGCTATCGAGCAAATGCCGATCCAACATTTCATCGACATTACGTATCGCTGTCAGATTGTAGGCCTTATTCCATTTTGCCAAGAGTTGAATATAGCTGCTGAGCTGATCAATTTGTGTTTCTGTCAGTTTCAACGAGAGGCGGGAGGCAATTGCCGCAATTTCACTACTAAATTCAGGCAATGTTAACGCGCTCCAGCATTCCGTTTTTCTTCAAATAGACCAATAACAATGAAACCGCTGCCGGTGTTACACCTGGTACACGCTGCGCATGCCCAAGGGTTGTTGGCCTTGCATCGGTAAGTTTGGCCGTCACTTCATTCGACAAGCCTTTAACACGATGAAAATCCAATGCTTCCGGAATCAATGTATTTTCGTAGCGGCGCAAGCGATCGATTTCATCACTTTGGCGAGCGATATAACCTTCATATTTGCTTTGTATCTCAACTTGCTCAACAACTTGATCGTTGTCGATCGGGGATCCGCTGATCGTTTGAATATCGGTGTAACCAATTTCTGGACGTTTCAGCAAATCTTTCAAACTGTATTCATGGGTGAGTGGCTTATCAATCAAACGATTGTATGCCTCAGCCTCGGTTGAATCTGGCTGAACAAAGACTTTCCCCAAGCGCTCATTTTCAGACGCAATTGCGTCTTTTTTGTCACTAAAACACTGCCATTGTTCGTCACTAAGCAACCCGAGCTCCTGTGCTTTTTCTGACAGGCGTAAATCTGCATTGTCTTCACGTAATAACAAACGGTATTCCGCACGACTGGTAAACATGCGGTAAGGCTCTTTCGTTCCCAAGGTAATTAGGTCGTCGACTAAGACACCGATGTACGCTTCATCGCGTCGCGGACACCAAGCTTCTCGTTCTTGGAAGCGCCGAGCGGCATTCAAACCTGCTAATAGACCTTGGGCGGCAGCTTCTTCATAGCCGGTTGTCCCGTTGATCTGACCTGCAAAAAATAAACCGTCAATCAGTTTAGTTTCTAATGAAGGTTTAAGGTCTCGCGGATCAAAATAATCATATTCGATTGCGTAACCCGGACGGGTAATGTGCGCATTTTCAAATCCTTTGATTGAACGCACCAATTGAACCTGTACGTCAAAAGGTAAACTGGTCGAAATACCGTTTGGATATAACTCATGGGTATTCAGGCCTTCCGGTTCAATAAATATTTGATGGGACGGCTTATCGGCAAAACGATGAATCTTGTCTTCAATCGACGGGCAATAGCGCGGGCCGATACCCTCAATCACGCCGGTATACATCGGCGAGCGATCTAAGCCTTGGCGAATAATTTCATGGGTCGTTTCATTCGTATGCGTAATCCAACAGCAAACTTGTTCAGGGTGTTGTTGTACTGAGCCCATAAACGACATCACTGGCTCGGGCTTATCACCCCATTGTTCCTGAAGGTCAGTAAAATCGACGGTCTTGGCATCAATACGAGGCGGTGTCCCGGTTTTTAATCGATCAACACGAAAAGGCAATTCCCGTAAACGATCTGCTAATGCGATTGATGGTGGGTCACCCACACGACCGCCTGAAGCTGTATCCAAACCAATGTGGATTTTGCCACCGAGAAAGGTACCTGTGGTTAATACCATGGCATCAGCAAAGAAACTAACGCCCATATTGGTAACAACTCCGCGGACTTGATCTTGTTCAACAATCAAGTCATCAGCGGATTGCTGAAAAATACTCAGGCGTGGCTGGTTTTCGAGCATCCGGCGAATCGCGGCTTTATATAATGCACGGTCGGCCTGTGCTCGTGTTGCACGTACTGCTGGACCCTTTCGTGAATTGAGTACCCGAAATTGAATCCCCGCTTCATCAGTTGCACGAGCCATTGCTCCGCCGAGAGCATCGACTTCCCTCACCAAATGGCTTTTACCGATACCACCAATCGCAGGGTTACAACTCATCTGACCAAGCGTATCGATGTTATGTGTAAGCAATAAGGTATCAACGCCCATACGCGCACTGGCTAATGCTGCTTCTGTACCAGCATGCCCGCCACCAATCACGATGACGCCAAAATGTTTGGGATATTTCACAAAAAGGTCCTGGGTTGACGTTCAATCACGGAGATACGCGATTTGAAAACAGCTGCGCATTATACCTGTCGCAGTATATCCGCGCCATCAACGCTGAAATCTGTTTTTTGTAGTTTTACTACAAGAAATATATAGATAAGTATTTATGTATATATAGAGATGTATATATAGAGATGTATATATAGAGATGTATTTAGTTATTACTAGACCAACAACTACTGTGTATATGTTTGCAAATCGCAAATAAAACAATAACTTAACGTAATCATAAGCACATAATTTCACTGCGCTTAAGATGGAGATTAACCGGTATCTAACGGGATGGTTTTTGACGTATTCGCTGAGTGTTATCGGTGGTTGTGGGTATGTGGCCTGCTTATGCACAATCTGGTGGCAAAAATATCCTCAACTTCCTGCGTTTCTGTGGGTAACCCTGTGCGATGTGTGTATAAGTATAGTTTTAGGTGTTTCTTTGGGAAAATATGTGTTGAATATACGTGTATTGCGTGGATAACACGCTTTATAGGCATTGGATTGGTGAATTTACAGTCGGCAGCCGGTGTTTAATGACGTTATTAGAAACGTATTCAAAACATCGAATCGGACGATAAGAGTACGAACGGATCGATGGAAGGCATTATTTCGTAGGTGCTGTAGAGCAAAGGATTATTGAATAAAGGGTTAGATGTGTTGTTTAAGGAATCAAAAATCGTGTGGGGGTGCGTAGAGATGTCTGTAGGAGAGGTATCGTGCTACTTGCCAATACAGAAGCTGGAGAAAATTTCACCAAGAAGGTCATCACTTGTAAATTCCCCAGTAATTTCGGATAAACATTGCTGACAGTATCGTAAATCTTCAGCCAGAAGTTCACCCGCACCGAGGTTGTTGAGTTGTAGTTCACCGGCATCTAGATAACGCATCGCACGTTCTAGGGCATCAAGGTGCCGGCGACGTGCTGTGAACCCCCCTTCAGCTTGCTGATTCAGCCCGGCGATGGCTTTTAAGTGATTGGTTAATAGAGGCAAACCATCGCCTGCTTTGGCTGATAATTTGATCACAGGGACACCGTCATGGTTGTCCATTGATGCCTGTACTTCGGAGAGGTCACACTTATTGTGAATGACGGTTAAATGATCCAAACTTGGCAACCGCTGGGTAAATGCCGGCCAGATTTCTGAGGCTGGCAGTGTCATATCGGTGGTGGTTGAATCATTGACTAACAAGATTGCATCGGCTTGTTCAATGGCTTGCCAAGCTCGACGGATGCCTTCTTGTTCAACAATATCCGCACTCTCGCGAAGGCCAGCGGTATCAATGATATGCAAGGGCATACCGTCAATGTGAATCTGTTCTTTGAGGACATCGCGAGTAGTGCCTGCAATGTCTGTGACAATGGCCGCATCATGCCCTGCCAGGGCATTCAGCAGGCTAGATTTTCCGGCATTCGGGCGCCCCGCAATAACCACCGTCATACCTTCACGCAGGATACTGCCTTGGCGTGCGCTTTCCAGCGTAGATGCTAATTGCTGTTTGATGCCTGAAAGCTGTTCAGAAACGCGCCCGTCTGTAATGAAATCGATTTCTTCTTCGGGGAAATCAATCGCTGCTTCAACAAATACACGCAGGTGCGTAACTTGTTCAACCAATTGATGGATATGATTTGAGAAAGTCCCTTGCAGTGATCGCAAGGCATTTTTGGCCGCCTCTATTGAGCTGCTATCGATTAAATCAGCGATGGCTTCGGCTTGTGCTAAATCGAGTTTATCATTGAGAAACGCGCGTTCAGAGAATTCCCCAGGATTTGCCATCCGCGCACCCTGCTGGATACATTCACGGACGATAGCATCGAGCAATACGGGGCCACCGTGGCCTTGCAGTTCGACGACGTCTTCACCGGTAAAAGAATGAGGGGCTTTAAAATAGATGGCAATGCCTTCATCCAACAAGTTATCCGTGGTGGATGAAGCGTTCTCGAAGAACCCAGTAAAGTGGGCATAACGTGGTTTAAGTGCGGATTGAGTTAAGCGTTCACCGATGGTGAGCGCGTCTTTACCGGATAAACGCACGATACCAACCCCGCCCTTTCCTGCGGGGGTGGCGATCGCGACAATGGTGTCTTGGGCTAACACAACGTCAGATTCGAATGTGTCAGGAGTTAGCTGCCGCTTCGATGCGACGTGTAATAAACCACTGCTGAGCAATAGTCAGGCAGTTGTTGACTACCCAGTACAATACCAATCCTGATGGGAAGAACAGGAAGAAGAAGGTAAAGATCACTGGCAGAAACTGCATAATCTTGGCTTGCATTGGATCTGGTGGTGGTGGGTTCAGCTTTTGCTGAATAAACATGCTGGCACCCATGATCAGAGGCATGATGAAGTATGGATCCATCGCTGATAGATCTTTGATGTAGCCAATGAAAGGTGCGTGGCGTAGTTCTACAGACTCCAATAATACCCAGTAAAGAGAGATGAATACTGGCATTTGCACCAGCATTGGCAAACAGCCACCCAGAGGGTTAACTCCTTCATTTTTATACAGCGCCATGGTTTCTTGCGACATTTTTTGTCGGTCATCACCAAGGCGTTCTTTGAGTGCCAGCATTTTCGGCTGAATTGCCCGCATTTTGGCCATCGAGGTATACGCTTTGACGTTCAAGCTGTAAAAACAGGCCTTAACCAAAATGGTTAACAGGATAATAGAGAAGCCCCAGTTACCGACACCGCCAAAGATGTCTAGTTTGTAGCCGAAGGCGTGTAATGTTCCAGTATTGAAAAAGAACAGCAGCGCATACAGCGGCTGGGCAATCATCCACAAGAAACCATAATCAACACTGAGATCGAGGCCTTCAGAAATTTTCTCTAATTGGTACTGATCCTTTGGCCCGGCATAGAATTCGCTGTGGATTTTTCCTTCGTCGTTAGCTTTTACCACCATGACTGGCGTGGTTGTTCTTGCGTAGTTAAACCCGCTCTTGGCGCGGAAAATACTGACGCTGTTTTCTGTATTTGCATCTGGAATCCAGGCGCTTAAAAAATAATGCTGGATCATGGCTACCCAGCCACCTTCGATCTGAGTTTTGAAGGCTTTTTCTTCTATATCTTCAAAATCCACTTTTTGAAATCGATCTTCCTGTGTACGTGTTGCGAATCCTAAATAGGGTTGCATACCCATTCCGGCGCCACCGGCTTCGGGCATAGGTTTGCTATCACGCTTAATTTGCGCATAGAAAGCTGCTTTCCACGGGCTGCTGCTGCGGTTGTTAATCAGGTAATCAATATCAATCAGATAATCATCACGGGTAAAGGTAAAACGCTTGATCAAGCTGACATCGCCCTGCTGCAATGTCAGGTCGACTTGCAGTGTATCTTTGCCATCTTCTAACCGGTATTTGCTTTGCGCACTATGAAAAATGGGGCGCCCTTTAGCTGTGTCTGTGCCATTGGCACCGATTAAACCGGAGCTGGCAATGTAGGTGTTTTCTTGGGTTTCTTCGAGCAGCACATACGGGATATCAGGCGTGTCGAGGCGTGCTGATTCTTTGCGTAGTGCCAGATAAACCAAGTCACCCCCTTTAGGGTTAATCTTGATGGCGAAGTTATCGGTAGTCACTTCGATTAAGCGGCTTGATGGAACACGCGGTTCATCGATCGAAAGTTCTGACCCTGAGAGTGTTGGGACGTCGTCGGTTCCGCCAGTAATGGTGGGCAAACTGGATTGGGTTGGAATCGCTTCGTCAGTGCCTTGGGCCGGGCTTGCTCCAGCGACGGGAGTTGCCTGTTGGCGTTGCATCAGCGCTTCTTTGCTTTTGGCATCTCTGAATTGGCCGTATTCGACAACCAGCATCAGACTGACCATCGCAAAGGCGGCTAACAGAACTAACCTGACTTTATCCATGCTTATTGACTCTTTTTAGGTACAGGGTCCACTCCGCCTTCGCAGAACGGGTGACAACGGGAAATACGCTTTGTGCTTAGCCAAAGTCCACGCACGATGCCATGTTCGATCAGCGCTTCTTGACAATAGTGGGAGCAACTCGGATAAAAGCGACAATGGCTTCCAAGTATAGGAGATAGAAATAATTGATAAAAACGTACTAAAGCCAACAAACACTTCAGCGCTGCCTTACGGAGATGTAGTAACGTATTGTCAACGAGTCTGATCATGATCTGACTGTGGCATTGCACACGTTGCTGGGGTTCTCTGTCAATAGTGGCCTTACGAGTGAACGATAGAGGCGATCAGAGTAACAAGCGTGTACGATTCCCGACGTTTCCCCGCGTTAGTCACGTTGGCTTTGGTTAAATTTTTTCGTTACTCGCTGCCAAGCCTGTTCAAATTCGGCATGCAGCTGAGCATTAGTAAAGTCGTCCAATCCGCGTCTTGCAAGCACGATCACATCAATCGGTGGCAGCTCATGCTGATGGAGCCGAAAAGACTCACGAATAATACGCTTTATCCGATTTCGTTGCACAGCATAGCGAACGTTTTTTTTCGCCATAATGAGCCCTAACCGTGGATGGTCAAGTGTATTATTTTTTGACAAACACAAAAAGGCCTTCCGAGAGACCTTATAATCGACGTTATCAAAAACTGCTTTGTAATCTGGTGCGTTCAGCAGACGTCTGGACTTACTAAATGCGTAGGAATCAGACGCCACGGGAATGGATGTTCGTTATTGAGTTATCCAATGCTGTTTCCGCTTTCTTTATAGTAATGCAGTAGTGCAGCAATTATGCAGAAAGACGAGCACGACCTTTGGCGCGACGACGGTTAATGATCTTGCGGCCATTTTTTGTTGCCATGCGCGCACGGAAACCATGGGTACGTTTGCGTTTCAGCACACTAGGTTGGAATGTTCTTTTCATGTTCAGTACCGTACTTAGCGTTAAACTTGCCTGAATTAAGGGTGGCGAATTATAGAGATTACCGCGCAAAAAAACAACATGCCCGTCGGCTATAAACTATTTATTTACAAAATCGGTTAAGCGCATGTTGTTTTGCAAGCTTTGATAAGCGAAGCCATTAAGTTGAGTAATATTTCGACAGTGCCTTGCAATATCGAATGTTTGTGTTACCCGTAAGTATTTTTTCAAACAACTTATCAACAAGCTTGATGCTAATAAATAACATCTATCGTTGTTGTAGTGGTTGTGTAAGTCATTGAATTTAAATGATAATAAATTCAATGCTAAAAAAGCGATGTGTTTGTGGATAAGTTTAATTAACAGCTATAGAATAAGTCCATGTGACAGAAAATAACGTTTACCAACCTGTGAATAGGTTTTCTTATGGTGGCGCTTATTTCTGCATTTTTTCGAACCTAGCCATATCGGCGTGCGCTCTTTCCGATCGAGTGGCTCAATCTAGTGAATGAAGTGAACGTGCCTATCTAATGAATAATGCACGGCCTTCTTTCATTGTTAAAGATGAGCTGCAATCGGAAATTATATTGATTGCCTTCAAGTAATTTTGGGTAATCAATACGTTGTTGGGTCGTGAAACAGTTCATTTGATAAACTAACCAAAATAGAAATTGCGAGCATGATTTTTTTGACGAGAATTGTTCAAGGGTTGCTTCGATTGTCGTTGTAAAAACGACAGTATGCATTGCTGAGGATCTCACACAGGGTCGACGTTAAATTCGCGTCTTATTGTTATTCTGTGCTGCTGTTCTGAAGTCGTAATGCTTCAAGTTAGGTTAGCTCTTTGCGCAGGTTTGGGTTTATCAGGTAGTGAGTTTGGTTTATCGATCACGACGAATAATTGGTCGGCTTCTTGTATGTAGTTATATAGAGAGCCGATGAGAGTTGCATTGACAATAGAACGGACGTTTTGCTTGTGTCAGCGAATGAAGTCTGGCAACGCTGTGTTGCTATCTTGCACGAAGAATTGCCTGCCCAGCAGTTCTCTACGTGGATAAATCCGCTTGAGGTGAATCTGAACTACTTGCCGGAATTAGTCTTAATTGCGCCTAACCGATTTGTAAAAGATTGGGTTCAGAATAAATATTTACCCCGCGTTAACGAATTACTGAATCAACTGAGCCAGGGAATGGGGTTGACCGCTGCGGTTGTATTGGCTGATGAATTGAGCCAGCGCTCGCAAAGTGATGCTCCTGCTGCCGGGGGTTATGCATCTGCTTCGTCATCAGCAGGTCAGGATATCGGGCGCTTTGAAGGTTATGAGGCCGGTGCGTCTAATCTTGCATCATCGCCCGGTAAAGCGACTACCTCGCCGAACCCGGATAAAAACGCCGGTTATATGGAACCCCCCACTCACAGTGATAATAATCACCGTGGCATTATTGATGTTGAACCGCCGGCGGTGAAGGCCGTTGAGCGTCCTAACGTCAACGCTCCTTCTTATGACAGTTACCCAATTGGTGCAGGTGATAGTATCGCCAATCAAGCTTCGGGTAATCAACAGGCGGCGGTTGCTTCAGTCATTCAAGATAGCAATCCACATCTGGTATCTGGTCAGGAAAACACTTTTGCCAACAGAGAGCCCCCGCCGGTTGACAACATTCCTCCGCCATCGCCAAACGCGGGTGCAGGTCAGCAACAAAACAACGTTATTAATAACTATACGTTTGAAACATTTGTTGAAGGTAAGTCAAACCAATTGGCCCGGGCTGCAGCGATGCAGGTCGCGGAAAACCCCGGTGGTTCCTATAATCCACTTTTCCTCTACGGTGGTGTTGGTCTTGGTAAAACTCACCTTATGCACGCCGTTGGTAATGAGTTACTGAAGAAAAAACCAAATGCTAAAGTTGTGTATCTGCATTCTGAGCGATTTGTTGCGGATATGGTAAAAGCATTGCAGCTCAACGCGATTAACGATTTTAAACGCTATTACCGCAGTGTTGATGCGCTGCTAATCGATGACATTCAGTTTTTCGCGAACAAGGAACGCTCTCAGGAAGAGTTCTTCCATACCTTCAATGCTCTCATTGAAGGTGGTCAGCAGATCATTCTGACCTGTGATCGATATCCACGAGAAATTAAAGGGCTTGAGGAGCGTCTCAAATCCCGTTTCGGCTGGGGGTTGACCGTTGCGGTTGAACCCCCTGAGTTGGAAACACGTGTAGCGATTCTTTTACAGAAGGCAGATCAGGCAAATATGGAGCTACCCAGAGATGCGGCGTTCTTTATTGCACAACGATTGCGTTCGAATGTTCGTGAGCTTGAAGGGGCATTGAAGCGTGTTATCGCTCAAGCGCACTTTAAAGCGCGGCCGATCGATATTGAACTCATCAAGGAATCTCTTAAAGATCTGTTGTCATTACAAGACCGTTTGGTGAGTATTGATAACATTCAGAAAACGGTTGCTGAATATTACAAGATCAAAGTATCGGATCTTTTGTCAAAACGCCGAAATCGATCCGTGGCTCGCCCGCGGCAAGTTGCGATGGCGTTAGCTAAAGAATTGACCAGTCATAGTTTGCCAGAAATTGGCGATGCTTTTGGTGGGCGAGATCATACGACGGTTTTACACGCGTGTCGCAAGGTGGCTGAGTTGAAAGAAACCAATGGCGATATTCGCGAAGACGTTAAAAACTTGATGCGCATTCTCACCACTTGATGACTATGTGTATTCGATATGGCCAACCGGGTTGTGTCGGATACGCAGGAATTAATTCGCAGTACAAATAAACAAAAGTGCATGTTACGCGCTGCACTCGGGAAAGATTAAAATTTACGTACAGGGTAGAAAAGATGAAATTGGTTATTCCACGTGAAGCATTGCTGAAATCCTTGTCTTTGGTTGCTGGAGTTGTCGAGCGCCGTCAAACCATGGCAATTCTGTCGAATGTATTACTGGATGTTAAAGGTCAGCTGTTATCCGTAACCGGCACCGACCTTGAGATTGAAGTAACGAGTCGAGTAACACTGGATGACGGCAGTGCGACGGATGATTTTCAGATTACCTTACCAGCGAAAAAACTGCTGGATATCTGTAAGGCGTTACCGGATGGCTGTGAGATCAAGATCGATGTCACTGACGAGTCAAAGGTTGTTGTGAGTTCTGGTCGTAGTCGTTTCACGTTGGCCAGCTTGCCGGCTGACGAATTTCCGAACGTTGACGAAGGTGAAGCCAGTGCTGAGTTTACGCTGCTACAAGGTGAATTTAAGCGCTTATTGGATCGAACTGCGTTTGCGATGGCGCAACAAGATGTGCGCTATTACCTGAACGGCATGTTATGGGAACTTGAGCCTAATCAACTGCGTGTTGTATCGACAGATGGGCATCGCTTGGCTTTGTGTGAGTTGAAAAATGCTGAGGTTAACATCGACGGCAAACAGCAAATTATTGTTCCGCGCAAAGGGATTATCGAGCTGGCACGGTCATTACAATCGCCAGACGATTCCGTGCAGGTCTTTTTTGGTCACAACCACTTGCGTGTCGTCACAGAGTCTTTCACCTTTATTTCTAAGTTGGTGGATGGCAAGTTCCCTGACTATCAACGTGTTTTGCCGCGAGGCGGTAACAAGGTTGTTATTGGCTCTCGCATTGCGCTGAAAGAAGCCTTTAGCCGTGCCGCGATTTTGTCCAATGAAAAATACCGCGGTGTCCGTTTATTGTTAGCTGAGGGTGCATTGACGATTCAGGCTAATAACCCGGAGCAAGAAGAAGCAGAAGACACCGTGGCTGTTGAATATATGGGTGATGGATTAGAAATTGGTTTCAACGTTAACTATCTGTTGGATGCGTTAAGTGTGTTAAGTGGTGAATCCGTTAAGCTCACGCTATCAGACTCTAATAGCAGCGCGTTAGTCGAAGAAACTGGCGATAGTGATTCACTCTATGTAATTATGCCTATGCGCCTCTAAGGCCGTTCTGTGAAGGCCTGAACTGCGTTCATACGTAAGCTCAGGCCTCACCTTCCCCCGCAATATATTTACTCCTTCCTCTCTACCCTATTCTCATGCTCCTGCGCTTATGTTCATAAAGAAAGTAATTGTTGATCAGGTACGTAACCTTAGTCATGTATCTCTCGAAGGCTTCGAGTCGTTTAATTTATTGGTGGGGCCAAACGGTTCCGGTAAAACGTCATTTCTTGAAGCTGTTGCCCTAGCGAGCCAGGGCCGGTCTTTTCGTAGTCATAAGATTACGCATGTGATCAATCATGAAGATTCAACCTTGTCGGTATTTATTGAGGCTGAAGACCGGCACGGATTAAATCACCGGATTGGTATTCGTCGGAATCGACAGAATCAATTTCAGGTGCGTGTTAATGGTGAAGGTATCCATAGTTTGGCGGAGCTTTCACATGTGTTACCGATCTTGGTGATCGACAATGAAGCTTTTCAATTGCTCGATGGATCTGCGTCGGTAAGAAGTCGATTTCTCGATTGGGGTGTGTTTCACGTGAAACATGAGTTTTATCACCAATGGCGTATTTACAGCAGAGCATTGAAACAACGTAATGAATTGCTGAAATCCGGTCACTCGAATCAAGATGAATATGACGTCTGGGATGAACATATTCTGAATGCCGGATTTGCAATCACCCAATATCGGTTGGCGTTTCTTCAAGTATTCAATATCCATTTTCTACAGTATGCAAAAATGTTTGATCCACTCTTCGCTGACATTGCGTTAGGCTTTAAGACCGGGTGGGATCGCGTCAATCATGATGTCTGTGAACGTATGCCAGAAGATTGGTTGGATGAAGGTAGTCTCAGCGATAAGTTTCGATCTAATTTAAGCCAAGATATCCGTTATAAAAGGACGCAACTCGGTGCTCATCGGGCGGATCTACATATCACCATCAATAAAATGGACGCCCGCGATGTGCTGTCGCGAGGGCAAAAAAAGTCGCTGATATGTGCATTGAAATTGGCGATGGCAAAGACACTTAAACAAACGATGGCAAGGTACCCTGTGCTACTCTTAGATGATTTGCCTGCAGAGCTTGATACTGAACACTTGAATGCGGTGTTATCAGTGATTAACGATGAACAATATCAGGCGTTTATTACGTCTGTTGATACCCAATTAGGCAACAATAATATGCCATTAAAAGCACGGATGTTTCACGTGGAACATGGTAAAATATCCACTGCTAATGGCGATATAAACGCCTAAGGAGATGCTAAGAATATGAGCGAACAAGATTACGATGCTTCGAATATAAAGGTGCTGAAAGGCTTGGATGCCGTTAGAAAGCGCCCTGGTATGTATATCGGTGATACAGACGATGGTACGGGTCTGCATCACATGGTGTTTGAAATTGTCGATAACTCGATAGATGAGGCATTAGCGGGCTTTTGTTCTGAAATCCGGGTAACCATCCATCCGGACGAATCTGTGACTGTATCTGATAACGGTCGCGGTATTCCGACTGAAATTCATGAAGAAGGTGTTTCAGCAGCAGAAGTTATCATGACAGTTCTGCATGCCGGCGGTAAGTTTGATGATAATACCTATAAAGTCTCAGGTGGTTTGCACGGTGTGGGTGTGTCGGTTGTTAACGCACTATCCAAAGAACTTAAGCTGACAATTCATCGCGGTGGAAAGCTGCATGAACAAATCTATTGTCACGGTGAACCACAACATCCATTGAAGGTTGTTGGTGATACAGATATTTCAGGCACAGCGGTGACCTTTCATGCGTCTCCTGATACGTTCAACAATATTGAGTTCCATTATGAGATTCTGGCAAAACGCTTGCGTGAGCTGTCGTTCTTAAACTCAGGTGTTTGTATTGTGCTCAAAGATGAGCGCAGTGGAAAAGAAGATACCTTTCACTACGACGGTGGTGTGTCTGCATTTGTTGAGTATCTGAATCACAATAAAAACCCACTAAACAAAGTGTTTCATTTCTCTTATGTAACCGAAGACCACATTGGTGTTGAAGTTGCGCTGCAGTGGAATGATGGGTTTCAAGAAAATATATTCTGTTATACCAATAACATTCCACAGCGTGATGGTGGATCTCACTTAGCCGGTTTCAGAGGTGCTCTGACACGCTGTTTGAATACCTACATCGAGAATGAAGGGATTGGTAAAAAAGACAAAGTTAACACCACCGGTGATGATGCTCGTGAAGGTTTGACAGCTGTTGTATCGGTGAAGGTGCCTGACCCGAAGTTCTCTTCGCAAACGAAAGACAAATTGGTTTCATCTGAAGTACGCCCTGCTGTTGAAAGCACAATGAATGCACAACTGGGCGACTATTTATCTGAAAACCCGAGTGAAGCTAAAGGCATTGTTCAAAAGATGCTGGATGCTGCCAGGGCACGTGAGGCTGCGCGTAAAGCGCGTGAGATGACCCGTCGTAAAGGCGCACTCGATATTGCTGGGTTGCCCGGAAAGCTGGCAGATTGCCAGGAGAAAGATCCTGCGCTGTCTGAGCTGTACCTGGTGGAGGGTGACTCGGCCGGTGGATCCGCCAAACAGGGCCGCGATCGTGCTAAACAAGCGATTTTGCCGCTGAAGGGTAAGATCCTTAACGTCGAGAAGGCCCGTTTTGACAAGATGTTGTCGTCAGCTGAGGTCGGTACCATCGTTACCGCTCTGGGTTGTGGTATCGGTCGTGAAGAATTTAATCTCGAAAAACTGCGTTATCATCAGATCATCATCATGACGGATGCCGATGTTGATGGTTCGCACATTCGTACGTTGTTGTTGACCTTCTTCTTCCGTCAAATGCACGAGTTAATCGAAGCCGGCCATATCTATATTGCTCAGCCACCGTTGTACAAAATTGCCAAAGGTAAACAACAGCAATACATCAAAGACGATGAGGCAATGGATCAATTCATGCTGCAGAACGCAATGGATGGTGCTGCCATTATGGTGAATGCAGATGCGCCGGGTATCGGTGGTACAGCCTTGGAAGAATTGATTGCTGAATACAATCGTGCGATGGCTACCATCAAACGTTTGTCACGTTTGTACCCTGCCGATGTGTTGGAAGCTTTGATCTATCATGAGGCGTTGTCGTCAGATGAGCTTGTGAACCAAGAGCGTGTTACCGCTTGGACGAATACGCTGGTTGAATATTTGGAATCAAATATTGCCAGTGGCAGCCACCGCTTTGAAGGTGAGGTTGTCTTCGATGAAGAGCGTCAGGTTTATCAACCGAACATCATTATTGTCGCGCACGGTATGCCACATGGGCATCTATTGAATGCAGATTTCTTTGCGTCAAAAGAATATGCATCCCTGTTAGCAGTCGGCGTACAGATCGCTAGTCTGATCGAAGCGGATGGGTACTTTAAGCGTGGCGATAAAGTCTTTGAAACACAAAGCTTTAAAGACGGCCTAGCGTGGATGTTGAAAGAAGCCAAGCGCGGTTACTCAATCCAGCGTTATAAAGGGTTGGGTGAGATGAACCCTGATCAGCTTTGGGAAACCACAATGGATCCTGAATCACGCCGCATGTTGCAGGTGACGATTGAAGATGCCATTGCTGCGGATCAGATCTTCACAACCTTGATGGGTGATCAGGTAGAACCACGTCGAGAGTTTATTGAAGAAAATGCGCTGAAAGTGGCTAACCTAGACGTTTAATCGCTTTTTATTTTTGAGGCTTCGGTGTTGTATCGAAGCCTCGAATTTTATTATTCACAATCAATCTACGTTTCCACCTCCTTCTTCCCAAGCACTCTTTTCTCGTTCCCCTCCCCCATCGTTATTACCTCAAAAGATCGTGTTATTGAATCTGACCGTTGGATTTAAGCTGAGACTGATCCATGACTGTGCCTTTGAAACCTTGTATGTCTGGCGACAACCGACCTAATAAATACGGGAATTTAAACAGGCTCAATCAGTTAAAAGATCTTTCTGACGTCTAATATAGATATTTCGAAGGGAAGCGCTTTTAGCGAGAATTAGAGTGGAGAGTTGTCTGGGAAGTTAGGTGGGAGTTGAATAGAAAGGAAATACAAATGCCTAAACCAATGTGTGCTGGTCTAGGCAGAAAGAAAAGCTGCTGATTATTGATCAGCAGGTTTCGGATGTTCCACGTGATTTTCGATCCATTGCTTTGCACCATCCATAATTTGTTTGGATGTTTGGCCGTCAACCGGTGTTACCGGGCTGATCGTCACTGTGATGTGTCCGGGGTACTTGAGGAACTGATCTGCAGGCCAGCTATAGCCTGCATTATGGCTGACATACATCACAGGGACATCGGCAGATAACGCCAGCTGTGCGCCGCTACGGGCGTATTTACCGGGCGCTTCTGGGTGATGACGATGACCTTCTGGGAAGATCATAATCGGTAGCCCTTCTTCCGTTAGACGCTGAATGCCTTGCGCCTGAATGTCTTTCAGCGCCTGTTTGGGGCTATCACGATTAATAGCAATAGGCTTTAACTTGCTGATTGACCAGCCAAATCCGGGTATCTCCAACAGCTCCTGCTTGATAATGATACTGACCGGTCGGAACAGATACATCAGCAAATAGGTTTCCCATTGGCTTTGATGATTCGACATAATCACCATCGGTTGGCCGGGTTTGATATGTTCCCTGCCGTGGATTTCGTAGCTGACGCCACATATCCAGCGTGCTGCGGTGATCACTGAGAGTGACCAGTAGGACAAATAGCGAAAACGGAAATTAAATGACACAAACGGCAGCATGAGCGCTGTTGTGGCAGAGAAAAATGCTGTTAGCAGAACGTAACAGATATAAAACAGGCTGGAGCGCAGACCAAGAATCAGGGTTTTCATCAGTAGACAGGTATCAGTGGCAGAACCACTAGCCGCTATTTAGCGGCTAGTAATGAAACATCAGCCACCCGTAGGAACTGATTACGTAGTTGTTGCAAGATTGCCAAACGGTTTGCTTTTAGCGCGGCATCATCCGCCATAACCATAACGTTATCGAAGAAATTATCGACGACGTCTTTCAGGCCGGTTAACTCTTCGAGCACTGCGCGATAGTTAGCATCCGCGCTGGCGGCTTCAACAACAGCGGCTGAAGCGTTAAGCTGTTCGACGAGTGCTTGTTCAGCGGCTTCGGTAAGTAAACTATTGTCGATAGTGTCACTGATCGGCTCGTCAGCGTTTTTCGCCAGTATGTTGGCAACACGTTTGTTAGCTGAAGCCAATGCACTGGCTTCGTCTTGTTGGCTGAACCAATTAACGGCTTGTACTCGCTGATCAAAATCTAACGGGCTGCTAATATCTCTTGCTGCAACAGCCAGATAAACTTCGGTTTTAATCGATTGTGCCTGATAGTGTGCACGGAAACGTTCTATCGTATACGACAATGCGTTTTCAACAACGTTAACGTCTTTCAGTTCACCGAATTGGCTGCGTGCTTTTTCAAACAAATATTTCAGATCTAGCGGCAGATCTTTCTCAACGATAATATTGAGAATACCGAGGCTGGCTCGACGCAGCGCAAATGGATCTTTGTTTCCGGTCGGTTGCTGGCCAATACCAAAGATGCCAATCAATGTGTCAACACGGTCTGCCAATGCTAGGGCGATACCGGTTTGTGTTTCTGGCAGTGCGTCCCCTGCCCCTTTGGGCAAGTATTGCTCCTGCAATGCCTGAGCGACTTCGGCGTCTTCGTTATCGTTCAAGGCGTAATGGTGTGCCATGGTGCCCTGCAAATCAGTGAATTCAAACACCATCTCAGTGACCAAGTCAGACTTACACAGCAACCCGGCGCGTTCGGCTTTAGCACTGTCGAAGCCGACTTGCTCGGCGATATAAGCGGCGAGTTGAGCGATACGTTGGGTTTTCTCATAAACCGTTCCAAGATCTTTTTGGAAGACGATTTTCTTCAGTTGTTCACAACGGGATTCCAGCGTTTGTTTCTTATCCGTTTCAAAGAAAAACGCAGCATCACTGAGGCGCGGCCGAATAACACGTTCGTTGCCATCAATGACCTTTGACGGATCGCTACTTTCGATATTGCTGACGGTAATAAAATTCGGCATTAACTGATCGTTAGAATCCAACAGATGGAAGTATTTCTGGTGTTCTTTCATGCTGGAGATCAGTGCTTGCGCAGGCACTTCAAGAAAACGTTCTTCGAAGGTTCCGGTTAATGCGACTGGCCATTCAACTAACGCTGTAACTTCGTGTAGCAAGTCTTCGTCGATGACTGCGTGTCCACCAACGCGTGTTGCTTCGGCATTCACTGCGTCTGCAATTTGTTGTTGGCGTTTATCATAATCAGCAACAACCTTATTTGCCGCGAGCTCGGCCTCATAGTTTGCTGCGTTGACTGCAATGCGACCTGGGCTGTGGAAACGATGCCCACGGCTTTGGTTGCTGGATTTAATACCGAGGATTTCAGTGTCGACCACGTCATCTCCCATCGTAACTACTAACCAATGCACGGGCCTAACAAACTCATTGCGACTCGCACCCCAGCGCATACGTTTGGGGATCGGTAGCGCTTTCAGAGCGTCTTCAATCATAGCGGGCAGCAATGCTGCGGTCGTTTGACCTTGTTGCACAGATCGAGCGGCCAAACGTGGGCCTTTTGGTGTGTCGGTTTCGATCAGATCAGAAAAAGCTAGTCCGTTAGAACGCGCAAAACCTTCAGCTGCTTTTGATGGATTGCCTTCTTTATCATAGGCTGCGGCGACGGCAGGGCCGAGTTTTTCGACGGCTTTATCTTCTTGCTTATCAACCAGGCCGTTGACAACCAGTGCTAAACGACGCGGCGTTGCAAAAGCTTTGAACCCGTTAAACGCAAGGTCTGCTTCCTGCAATGCCTTGAGAATAGACTGACTGAAATTGTCGGAAAACGTTTTCAGCGCCTTAGGTGGCAGCTCTTCAGTGCCAAGTTCGATGAGTAAATCTTGGGCCATGATTATTTCTCCCCTGCTTGCGCTTTACGGATGACTTCATCGCGGATGTCTGCATCGGCGAGCGGGAAGCCCAGTTGTAAACGTGCATCAAAATAGGCGTTCGCTACCGCGCGAGCGAGTGTGCGTACACGCAAGATGAAACGCTGGCGCTCAGTGACTGAGATCGCATGTCGAGCATCCAGCAGGTTAAACGCGTGTGACGCTTTCATTACCATTTCGTAGGCAGGTAACGGCAATTGTTTTTCAATCAAGCGTTCGCATTCTTTTTCATAAGTGTCGAAGCTTTGGAACAGGAAGTCGGTATTGGCGTGTTCAAAGTTGTAGGTGGACATCTCCACTTCATTTTGATGAAACACATCACCATAGGTCACATCGCCTTGTGGGCCGCGCGTCCAAACCAGGTCGTAAATACTATCGACGCCCTGTAAGTACATGGCGATACGTTCGAGGCCGTAGGTAATTTCACCTGTTACCGGGTAACATTCGATACCACCCACCTGCTGGAAGTAGGTAAACTGTGTGACCTCCATACCGTTGAGCCAAATTTCCCAACCGAGGCCCCAAGCGCCGAGTGTCGGGGATTCCCAGTTATCTTCAACAAAACGGATATCGTGGGTCAGTGGATCAAGACCAAGATGGCGCAACGAATCCAGGTACAGTTCCTGAATGTTGTCCGGTGATGGTTTAAGTACTACCTGAAACTGGTAATAATGCTGCAGACGGTTCGGGTTTTCACCGTATCGGCCATCGGTTGGACGGCGACAAGGTTGTACATAGGCAGCGTTCCAGTTTTCTGGCCCGATAGCACGTAAAAAGGTACCGGGATGGAAAGTGCCAGCACCCACTTCAAGGTCCAGTGGTTGCAGAACCACACAACCCTGTTCAGCCCAAAAGTGCTGTAGTGCTAGAATAAGACCCTGAAATGTTGAGACGTCTGGTTTTGCGTGATCAGACACAGCGATTTACCTTTATCTGCGCGGAATTTGAAAGGCGCAAATTATAGCCTTTGTTGCCGCCAGAATCAGCAACGAATGCGGAAACCCGCCATCTCAACGGAATCATAATCAGAATTAGCTGTTGGACGTCGTCTGAATGAAATCCTCCACCAAATCTCACCTGGCTGTAGCCATGTTGCATCTGGTTGCCGTATTACCTCGCTGGTTGATCGAAGGCCCCTTGTCACGCCTAGCTGCGAGTCTTATCTGGCTAACAAAAGGTGATATGCGCAGAGCTACAGAAATTAATCTGGCGTTGTGCTTTCCGGAGATGCCGGAGGCCGAACGCGCGCAGCTGGCGCGGCGTTCACTGCGGGAAACGGTTCGAACCGCTTTAGAGTTGCCGGGTACCTGGTTACAGCCGATCGACAAAACACTCAGTACGGTTGTTTCGGTCAGCGGTGAGGCGCTACTAACAGATGCTATCGCCAGTGGTCGAGGGGTTATTGTATTATCGCCACATGTTGGTAATTGGGAAATACTCGGTATTTATCTATCCGAGCACTATCCATTGACCTGTATGTACCGACCGGGTCGTATTGAAGGTGTTGATGCGATTGTTAAACAGAGCCGGGCCAAAGGCGGTGCAGGCTTGGTTCCAACCAATCGATCTGGGGTGGCGAAGTTATTAAAGGTACTTAAAAATCAAGAGGTTATCGGCGTGTTGCCGGATCAAAACCCGGATGATGCACGAGGTGGAATGTATGCCCCGTTTTATGCCGAAATGGCCAATACCATGACATTGGTACCGAATTTGTTGCAGAAAACCAACGCGGTAGCTGTGGGGTGTATTGCTAAGCGCGTTGCTGGCGGGCGTTACGAGATCGTATTTTTAGCGGCCGATGAGGCGATTTACGACAAAGACCTGCAAACCGCGGTTAACGGTCTCAACAAAACCGTCGAAAATGTGGTGAATGTTGCACCCGAGCAATATCAGTGGGAATACAAACGCTTTCGTCGAGATGGCGAAGGCAAGAAGCGCCGCTTATACAGTAAATAGAACAGCAAATAGACGGTGCTTCTGCACTATTTTAGCGGCGCCAGAATGCGGGTGTGAATAGAACCAGCAAAGTGAATATTTCCAGCCGGCCCAGCAACATACCTAGACACATAATCCATTTTGCGGACTCTTCTACATGGCCGTAATTTGCTGAAACAGTGCCAAGTGCCGGGCCCAAATTATTGATCATGGCAATGGTCGCTGAATTGGCGCTGACGTGATCCATGCCCGTTGCTTGCAATGCCAGCACCAATGCAATGTAAGTTACCAGATAAACACCGATAAAACTCCAGACGGCGGACAAAACCACACTGTCGACCGGCTTGCGTTTGAGTTTCACGGGGATCACCGCTTTTGGGTGAACCAACTGCTGTAACTCCCGTAAGCTCATCTTCAACATGAGTGCGATACGGATAACTTTCACTCCACCACCGGTTGAACCGGCGCAGCCACCAATAAAACTCAAATAAATCAGCATAAACGGCAAAAAGGTCGGCCAGGCACTGAAATCTGTGGTGGCAAACCCTGTGGTCGTTGCCATCGACACAACCTGAAATATTCCCTCAACGATGGGATGGTCGTAGTGTTTACCCACGTCACTGAAAACCAGAATGGGTACGACAATCAAACACGCCATGAGAATATAAAAGAAATAGAATTTGGCTTCAGAATCGGCAATGTACTGCTTCAATTGCCACTTCCGCCAGGCTAAAAAATGCAAACCGAAATTCAAGCCTGAAATAAACATAAAGAAGCAACAAATCATCCAGATCGTTGGATTTTGAAAGTAACCCATACTGGCGTCGTGCGTTGAAAACCCACCAATAGCGACGGTAGAAAAACTGTGTGAAATCGCATCAAACCAGGTCATCCCTGCTAGTCGATAGGCGATAGCGCAGGCTGCAGTGAGAATGGCGTAGATAAAGAAGAGCCATTTGGCGGTTTCAGTAATACGGGGTGTTAATTTGCTGTCTTTGATGGGCCCAGGTGTTTCTGCCCGATAGAGCTGCATGCCACCGATGCCCAACATGGGCAAAATGGCCACCGCAATAACGATGATACCGATACCGCCTAACCACTGTAGTTGTTGGCGATAAAACAAAATCGATTTTGGTAGATCGTCCAGCCCTGTGATTACCGTGCCCCCGGTGGTGGTGAGCCCGGAGATCGATTCAAACACCGCATCAGTGACCGACAATTTCAGGTGTTCATCGAGAATAAATGGCATCGACCCAAAGGTGCCGAGTACCAGCCAGAATAACGCGGTAATCAGGAATCCATCACGTGTACGCAAGTCGTCACGTGCTTTGTACACCGGTGACCAGACGATCAGGCCGATAACAAATGTCAGGCAAAATGACGAAATAAATGCCAGATGTACGCCGTCGTCATAGGCCAACGACACACCCAAAGGAATTAGGTGTGTGAGGCTGAATAACATCAGCAGAATACCGAGTATGCGAAAGATAATGGCAAAGTGCATATCGAGAAGCCGTTAGATAAAGGTAAAGCCAACCTGGAAGAGCTTTTCGACTTCCCGGATGCGGCTTTTATCGACCAAAAAGCAGATCACATGGTCGTCATTTTCAATCGTCACATAGCGGTGGGCGATAATCACTTCATTGCCGCGCGCAATTGCACCGATGGTAACCCCGTCGGGCAGGCGGATATCTTCTATGCGGCGGCCGACCACTTTGGATGTTTTGCTGTCACCTTTGGCGATAATTTCTACGGCCTCTGCTGCACCACGACGTAGCGAATACACATTCGACATTTCACCACGGCGAGCATGCTTGAGCAGGTTACCGGTGGTGATTTGTTGGGGGGAGATGGCAATATCGATATCATGCCCCTGCACCAGATCGACATATGCGGTGTTGCGAATCAGACAAATCACTTTGTTGGCGCCAAGACGTTTCGCCAGCAACGATGACATGATGTTGTCTTCGTCGTCGTCAGTCAGGGCACAGAAAACATCGCAGGTATCGATGTTTTCTGACGCTAGCAGATCTTTATCAGACGGTTCGCCATTAAGCACGATGGTGCGGTGCAATAATTCAGACAGTTGCTCACAGCGCTGGATATTACGCTCAACAATTTTGACCTGATACTTGCTTTCTATCGACTGTGCTAGCCGGCTACCGATATTACTACCACCAACAATCATTATGCGTTTGTAGGGTTTATCCTGACCGCGCAGCTCGGTCATCATCGGTGCAACATGTTCGGTCGCAGCGATAAAAAACACTTCATCGTCAACTTGCACGACGGTATCACCTTCCGGAATGATGGAATGGTCCTGACGATAAATGGCCGCAACCCGGGTATCGAGATTGGGCATATGTTCTGGGATCTGATTTAACGCTTGATCCACAATAGGGGCGCCGTAGAAGGCTTTTACAGCAACCATCCGCAGGCGGCCTTCGGCAAAATCCACGACCTGCAGTGCGCCCGGGTGATCGAGTAGGCTTTTGATGTATTTAGTAACGAGTTTTTCCGGGCTAATGACATGATCGATAGGAATCGCATCGCGTTGGAATAATTCGTCTTCGTGCATCAGGTAGGCATTGGAGCGTACCCGACAAATTTTGGTGGTGACACGAAATAATGTATGTGCCAGCTGGCAGGCCAGCATATTGATTTCATCACTATCGGTGACGGCAATCAGCATATCTGCATCTTCGGCACCGGCTTTGTGCAAAATATTCGGATGTGAAGCCGGCCCGCAGACGGTAGCGATATCGAGACGGTCTGCAAGATCCTTCAGATAGTTGGCATTGTGGTCAATAACCACAATATCGTTTTGTTCCNGCGCCAGGTTTTCTGCCAGTGAGACCCCCACCGACCCTGCGCCTAACAAAAGAATTTTCATATTGGCTCGACGTCTTGTTTATATAGCCTTGCATAGTAGAAGCCATCATGGGCTCCGGATTGTGGCAACAGTTGTGCGCCGCAGGGGCTGGCAATGCGCCCTTCGCCTAGCTTAGCATCGATCGGAATTTCCCGGCAGTCCGGTGTTTGTTGGCAAAAGCGCTCAATAATTCGCGAATTTTCCTGGCTCAAGACCGAACAGGTTGCATACAGCATAATACCGCCGGGTTTCAGGCACTGCCAAAGTGTTTTTACGATCTGCAGCTGTAATTCTGCCAGTTGTTTGATGTCATCCCCGGTGCGCAGCAATTTGATGTCCGGATGACGACGAATAACCCCGGTTGCTGAACACGGAACATCGCAAAGAATGCGATCAAATGGTTTACCCGTCCACCAGTTATCGAGGTCGGTGATATCGGACGCCACCAATTCTGCATCGAGGTGCAGTCGATCTAGGTTTTCTTGAATTCGTTCGAGTCGATTGGCATCGCTATCGACAGCTGTCATGGTGATGTCGGGCTGCATTTCGAGTAAATGGCAGGTTTTGCCACCGGGGGCGGCACATGCATCCAAGACATGGTGGCCGGATTCCGGTGCGAGCAACTGTGCAGCGAGCTGTGCGGCTTCGTCTTGCACACTGATTTGGCCTTGCTGAAACGCTTCCAGCTCGGTCAACGCCAGCTGTCTATCTTCCACATATACAGCAGACGTGCTGAAAGCACCCGGGTAGGCTTGGGTGCCTTGCTCAGCCAGCTGTGCGATAAAGGTTTTACGATTAAGTTTGTGAGTATTTACTCGCAAGCAAAGTGGCGGTTCTTGGTTGTTTTGTTCCAAAATTTCGTTATAGCGGTCAGGCCAATTGTGGCGTAGTTTAGCGGTAAACCAATCTGGGTGTTCAGCATGATCCTTTGCCTGTAGCCAGTCTTCGTTATCCTCTATAACTGATTGTCCGACACGTAAAACGGCATTTACCAAGCCGCTGGCCCACGGTTTTTTGAGTATGNGTGTTGCTTCAACGCAGGAATCAATCGCTGCGTAGCCCGGTACACGCATGGCGCCTAACTGCCAGATGCCGACATATAACAGGCACAGAATATCGACATCTTTGTTTTTAAACGGCTTCTTCAGCAGCGGCTGCACAATATCTTCAAGACTACGGTAGTAGCGACAGACGCCGTAACAGATAGCTTTGAAAAGTGCGGCATCGGTTGTGGATAAACGCGCACCGTAAGTGGGGATAGCCGTATTTAATGAATGACGATGTGTAAACACCTGCTGCAGGGCTAAGGCTGCGGCAGCACGAGGATCCGTTGGAGCCTTTCCCATAGTCTTTTCAGCCGGTTGTTGCGTGGTGTTTTTATGGGTGCGGGATGATTTACGCAAAACAATGGCCAACTTCAAACAGGTGGCCTTTGCCATTTAATACTGCGGAAACATCCATCGCTTTTGCGTTGGGTAGTTGCAAGCGTTTGAGTCGTAATACGCCGTTGCCACATGCGACATTCATCCACTTTTTGCTGATCTCGACAATAGTGCCGGCAGGGCTGCTGTGCGAGAGCTCTAGCGGTTCGGCATCCCAGATTTTGATGCGCAAATCACCGAGGCCGGTGGTACAAACGTTAGCACTGTTGAACGCTCGAATCTTTCGATCAATATCATTGGCAGAAGCTTGCCAATCAATGGCTGCCTCAGTTTTGCTGAGCTTGCTGGCATAGTTCGCCAGACTGTTATCTTGCTTTTCAGGGTGCAGTTGCTCGGCCGCCAGTTGGTTAAGGCCTTCGGTCAGCGTGCGTAAGCCAATCGGCAATAGTGATGTACGTAAACTATCTCCGGTTGTTTCCGCGGTAATATCGACGGCTTCTGTGATCAGCATGTCGCCGGTATCGAGCCCTTCGTCCATCTGCATAATGGTGATGCCGGTGGAAGTGTCACCGGCTTCGATAGCGCGTTCAATCGGCGCAGCACCGCGCCAGCGTGGCAGTAAACTGCCGTGCACATTGATGCATCCATAGGTTGGGGTTTGCAGTACGTTTAATGGCAGTAATAAGCCATAAGCCACCACGACCATGACATCTGCGTTATGGCTGGCTAAAACGTCGACATCGGTGGCGTCTTTAAAATTCAGTGGTTGGAAAACCGGAATACTGCAGGCTTGTGCGATGACTTTGGTGGGTGGCGGCGAGAGTTTTTTGCCGCGACCGGATTTGCGATCAGGCTGGCAGTAAACGGCCACCACGTTCATGCCGCAATCGACCAAGCCTTGTAAATGGCCTGCGGCAAAATCTGGCGTGCCGGCAAATACGATTCGCAGGTTTTTGGCCTGCTCGGTTACTGTAGTCATGAAGAAATTCCGTCAAATTCCCGCAGTGAAACGGGTAAAGCCTTTGTTCAGTGCCAATGCCGCATGCACAGATATAACGCACAGCTTCCGTTATTTTGGGGGCTAGCTGTGCAGAAGCTGGAATTTAGCGACGATTCGATCGGTGCGCTTTTTCGAGTTTATTGCGGATACGGTTGCGTTTCAGCGGAGAGATGTAGTCAACAAAAAGCTTACCGTCGAGATGGTCAATTTCGTGTTGAACACACACAGCAAGCAACTCATCGGCTTCTTTTTCGAAATGTTCGCCTTGCGAGTTTTGGGCTTTTATCATGACTTTACGGGGGCGCTGAACCGTTTCAAAAAACCCCGGCACCGACAAACAGCCTTCGTCGTAACTGCCGAGTTCTTCATCCAGCACGACGATTTCGGGATTGATCAGTACCAGTGGGTCATCTTTTTCTTCACTGACGTCGATAACGATGACACGTTCATGATGATCAACCTGAGACGCCGCTAAGCCGATGCCTGGCGCGTCGTACATGGTCTCTAACATGTCAGTGATCAGGGTTTCCAGTGCCGCATCAAACTGGGTTACCGGTTTAGCCACTGTGCGCAAGCGTGGATCCGGAAATTCAAGAATAGGCATTAAGCTCATAGGTCGTACCGCGAGTCAGTGCAGGTGATAGTGGTCACACAATGTCGAAAAGAAGCTGCAAAAAAGGCTCAGAGACGCGTCTGAAGGCTGCAGAAAACTTGTGACACTATACCCAATTAATGTAAATTGACATGCTATATTATACAAATTCTGCCACCGGGTGCGCCACTTGGGATGCACGGGCGAATCTGCTACTCGATGTAAACCTACGTTAACTGTTTTATTGTGCGTGTTTTTATATCAAAAAAAGCGGTAAACCGTGTGCCAGGCAACCAAAATAATAATGCATTTCAGGCAGTTGCTGCTGTCCAAGGATACCTGACGATGAAACGTTTTAAACGATTGTTGATCGGTGCTTTACTGGTTATACCGGCATTCAGTCTATTGGCTGATTCGTTACGCCTGAGATCTGATCATCCAAATACCTATTATGTAAAAAAAGGCGATACGCTGTGGGATATTTCTGCAACGTTTTTAGAGAATCCGTGGCGTTGGCCAGAAATCTGGCACATCAATAAACAAATTGATAATCCACATCTGATATTTCCTGGCGATAAACTCGCGCTGATTAAAGTCACTGAAACGAATCCACAAACCGGTGACGAAGAAATTCGTGAAAAGCTAACGGTAATTGAACGTGGGCCGATTATTTTGGGGCCAGGTCACGCAAAAATCACACCGCAGATTCGTACTGAACGTGTTGATCAGGCAATCCCGACCATCCCGTTGGATCAAATCAGTGTTTTCCTGAGTAAAAGCCGAGTTGAAGATGTTGAGACGCTGAATAACGCCCCGTATGTGATCGCAGGTGATGGCACGCGTATTGTTGCCGGTGCTGGCGATATTGTTTACGCACGTGGCAATTTCGACGAAGACAAAGAAACCTATGGCATTTACCGCCCTGGTAAGTTGTTTGAACATCCGAAAACTGGCGAAGTACTCGGGGTACAATCCCTCTCAATCGGTACTGCCAAGATTATCGAAGATCACGGCGATATCCGTAAATTAGAAATTGAGACAAGCAGTGAAGAAGTCCGTATCACGGATCGTTTGTTGCCTGCGATTGATCGCAAGATTGCCTCTAACTTTTTCCCGCGTGCACCTGAATCACCGATTGATGCAGAAATCATCGCAGTAGAGGGCGGTGTTAGCCAGGTCGGTACATTGAATGTAGTCGTACTGAGCGCCGGAGAGCGTGAAGGCTTGGTGCGGGGTGATGTGTTATCCATTCGTCAAGCGGGTGAGGTGGTGAAAGACCGCATCACGAATGACGTGATTCAGTTACCGAGTGTTGAATCTGGTTTGTTGATTGTATTTCGGACTTTCGAAAAGATGTCTTATGGTTTGATTGTTGATGCCTCTCGACCTCTCGAAGTTGGCGATCTAGTTACCAACCCTCGATAAGCTCACAGTACCTTATATAGAAAGGTGCTAGTGGATACATAAGATAGTCATAGAAACTAATTGTTGATAAGAATTGAGTGTCATGGAAGACCTCCCGCATTATTTCCCTTGGTTGTTGTTGCACCGTGTTGATGGGCTTGGCCCACGGCGGTTGCAGCAACTTATCGATCGATACCAATCACCGTTGCAGCTTATTTACGAGGCTGACCCCGCCGCTATGGCACAATTGGGCTTGCCTGTGCTGGCCGAATTGTTGATTCAAAAGAACCACCATCCGGTCTGGCAACGAACACTGCGCGATCTCGACTATTTGATGACGTCTGATATCCGCGTCATGACATGGGCGTGCGACGATTATCCGGTGCTGCTGCGGGAAATTGCCAGTGCACCGCCAGTGCTTTTTATTCGTGGCCACAGCGCTGTATTGTCTGCTTTACAGATCGGTATCGTCGGCTCACGTAAGGCCAGTAAGTTGGCGTTGCAAATCAGTTATGATTGGTCGCGTCGACTAACAGGCCAGCATGTCGCGGTTACCAGCGGCCTGGCTCTCGGTGTTGATGGTGCAGCGCATCGTGGTGCTATCGACGGTGGCGGGTCGACCATTGCTGTTATGGCGCAAGGCATTGATCAGATATACCCTAAACGGCATCAGGGCTTGGCGGAACAAATCATTGAGCACGGCGCATTGGTGAGCGAGTTTCCGTTGTCGAGTGATCCTAAACGTGATCACTTTCCGCGGCGAAATCGCATTATCAGTGGGTTAAGTCACGGTGTTTTGGTTGTTGAAGCCGCGCGAAAAAGCGGATCCCTGATTACTGCGCGTTACGCCGCAGAACAAAATCGCGATGTATTCGCGATACCAGGTTCAATTCATAACCCTCAAGCCGAAGGGTGCCACGACTTGATTAAACAAGGTGCATTTTTGGCCGCTGATGTTGACGATATTTTGCAGCATTTACNGGTGCAGGCATCGCAGTCATGCCTCGACCTCGCCGCTGTCGGCACAGAGTCTGCCCCTTGCCCAACACACTTGCAGACGCTGTTAACGAAAATTCCATTTGATTACACCCACTTGGATCTACTGATCACGGATTCCGGTACGTCCGCAGCAGAATTATCGAGCCAATTACTGGAGTTGGAGATGGATGGTTGGGTTGAAAACCAATCGGCACACTATCGGCGGATTAAATAACCCCTATTTTTGTGTGGAAAAAATCAAGGCATGACTTCTGCCTACCTGTGGATAAAAGTGTGGGTATTCTATTTGTGTTTACTCGTAGTGAGCCGGGGCCGCGGCAATTTTTTTTACGATAATGATCCGATTTCACCTTGCTTTTCAGCCCTGTTTTGGCTAAATTTTCGCCCCCTTATTCCTATATCACATTCTCTATCGAAAGAGGCATACCGATGAGTGACACCTTTGTTGCAATTCTGATGGGTTCAGATTCTGATTTGCCAGTTATGGAAGCGGCATTTGAGATCCTGAAAAAGTTCGACATTCGTTTTGAAGTGAAAGTATCTTCGGCTCACCGTACACCCGAAGCGACGCACAATTATGTTAAAGATGCTGACGCCCGTGGTTGCGCGGCCTTTATCTGTGCTGCTGGTATGGCTGCTCACTTGGCGGGTGCAGTTTCTGCAAATACGCTGAAACCCGTTATTGGTGTACCTATCAACTCATCATTGGATGGGCTGGATGCATTGTTATCGACAGTACAGATGCCTGCAGGTATTCCGGTAGCCACTGTTGCGATCGGTAAAGCCGGTGCGAAAAATGCAGCCTATCTGGCAACCCAAATTATCGGCACCAGTGATGCAGACGTTCACCAAGCATTAATTGCTGAGCGTAAAGCCAATGCTGAAGCTGTGATTGCGAAAGACGCAGCTCTGCAGGAAAAGCTGGCTAACGCGTAATTCGTGAACATTCAGCAGTCTGTATCGGCAATCCGCCATGGCGAAGTGATTGCTTACCCGACCGAGACCGTCTGGGGATTGGGCTGCGACCCTTTTTGTCAACAGGCGGTTGAACGCCTGTTGTACATTAAAGACCGGCCTGTGGATAAAGGCCTCATTATGGTCGTTGCGGATATTGCGCAGCTGCGCGCTTTGCTTCCCCATTTATCGGCTGAAGATCTTCAGGCCGTGCATGCAGTTCACACCCCTACCACATTTCTATACCCTGTTGCCGGTGCGCAGATCCCTGATTGGGTGACAGGCAGACACACCAAAGTTGCCATCCGTATCAGTCAGCATACAATCGTTCAACAATTGTGCCTGGCTTGGGGCGGCCCATTAGTTTCTACCTCCGCCAATCCGGCAAGTTGTCAACCCGCGACTGAAATCTTCCAGTTAAAGCGGTATTTTTCCAATACCGTGCCGATTTGTCATGGCCGCGTTGGCGGTGATAAACCCAGTACCATCATCGATATAGAAACCCGCCAAATTTTGAGAGGCTAAGCTATGAGCGCTGTCGACATCAATGCCGTAAAAACCTACTTGCTGGATTTACAGGCGCGCATTTGTGCGGGGCTTGCTGAACAGGATGGCGGTGCCGAATTTGTCGCTGACAGTTGGCAACGTGAAGAAGGTGGTGGTGGCACCAGCCGGGTTATCACGCACGGCAATATCATTGAAAAAGGTGGGGTTAATTTTTCTCACGTGATGGGGGCGTCCATGCCGGCCTCCGCGACAGCTCATCGTCCTGAATTGGCTGGGCGCAGTTTTCAGGCAATGGGTGTGTCACTGGTTATTCATCCGAAAAACCCGCATGTGCCTACATCGCATGCCAATGTCCGTTTTTTTATTGCCGAGAAAGAAGGCGAAGATCCAGTATGGTGGTTTGGCGGTGGTTACGATTTAACGCCCTACTATTTATACGAAGAGGATTGCGTCAGTTGGCATCGTGAGGCATTGAATGCCTGTGAACCTTTCGGTGCGGATGTTTACCCTCGCTATAAGGCGTGGTGTGATGACTATTTTTATCTGAAACACCGTAATGAAGCACGCGGTGTTGGTGGATTATTTTTTGACGACCTCAACGACGGCGGGTTTGATCAGTGTTTTGCCTTTATGCAGTCGGTAGGTAACAGTTATCTACCCGCATACCAACCTATCGTTGAGCGCCGTAAAGCGTTGCTGTGGACAGACGCGCAGCGTGATTATCAGCTGCATCGCCGCGGTCGGTATGTGGAATTTAACCTGGTTTTCGACCGTGGTACCTTGTTTGGTTTGCAAAGTGGCGGTCGCACCGAATCCATTTTGATGTCACTGCCGCCAGAAGTGCGCTGGGATTATATGTGGCAGGTTGAGCCAGATTCCGAAGAAGCACGTTTACTGCAGGTGTTACAAACGCCGCGTGATTGGTTGGCTGATGGTGATCGCTACGTTGTGTTTGGTAATCCGATTGAGCACAGCAAGTCACCGCAGATTCACCAAGCATTTGCCGAACAAACGGCGCATAACGTTCACTACGATAAGCAACGTGTAGCAGTTGATCACTTTGATACTGCGGTGGCAGCCTTTGTTGGCGCCGGCGGGCGCGGGCTGAATGTAACCCTACCCTTTAAACTGGAAGCTTATGAATACGCTGCACGGTTAAGTAAACGTGCACGTCAGGCTGGTGCTGTGAATACGCTGATTGTCGAATCTGATGGATCAGTATCGGGTGATAACACCGATGGCGTTGGCATGATCGCTGATATTGCGGATAACCTGAAGTGGCAGATTAAAGGCCAAGAAGTGTTGGTGTTGGGGGCCGGCGGTGCTGTGCGTGGCATTCTCGGGCCGTTGTTGGAAATGGAACCGGCCAAAGTATATATCGCCAACCGTACCGTCAGCAAAGCGCAGCAATTAGCGCAAGCGTTCAGTAAAGAAGGTGTAGTTGAGGCGCTGTCTTATGACCAAGTTCCACACCATGCGATGGGACTGATTATTAATGGTACATCGGCCAGTATTGCGGGAGATGTGCCAGCGATCCCGGCGGCGACCATCAATACGGATACAGCTTGTTACGACATGATGTATGCAGCCGAGCCAACCGCATTTATGCAATGGGCAACAGAGCAAGGTGCAACAAAATGCAGTGATGGTTTGGGGATGCTGGTAGAACAAGCGGCGGAGTCGTTTCGCTTATGGCGTGGCGTAAAACCTGCCACGCAGCCAGTGATTGACCAGCTGCGCGCGCAGATGTCAGCCAAAGACGCCTGATGCGCTGTGTTTCAAGCTCAGACGTTTAAGGGCTGCCGTCGACGATAGTTAGCGTAAACGGGTTGCTGGTATCCATACCGGCGAGGTTTACGGCTTCTATCTGGAACTGGTAAGACTGAGTGCCATCAACATCCACTGTGCCTACCAAGCGGCCATTGTCACTGTTGATGCTCAAACCTGTTGGCAATGCATCCAAGCCCACACCGGTTTTGATGCGATAGCTAACGCTAAGCAGATTATCCCCGCCATTGGCGAGCAAATTGACATTCACAGCAACGCTGCCGTTGTTGTCGTGTATCTGCGCATCACTGATGGTGTTGATCGACGGTGCGATATTCGGGATCACCACAATTAAGCCAACGGGCAATGAGATGTTGCCGCTGTCGTTTCTGGCGTTGCAGTTAACCACGTTTTCGCCGGTTTCCAGCAGGTATTGTGGGACCGTTCCGACGTAGGTATGTCCATCCTCTGAATTCATGACGACAGCGCCATTGAAACAGGTAACGGAATTGGGAGAGCCGCTGACATTGACGGAGATACCTACGTCTTGGCCGGCGAGAGAAACTTCGTTAACGAAGCTGATGAATAACGGTGGTGCTTGGCAAGCAGTTGTTAGAATTATGAGCCCGCTAAGTACCACCAGCCTCTTGAGGCCCGCGATAGTTAGCATGTGCATACTTAATCCATTAGTTAGTGGCTTTGTACATCCTTTTTTGGCGCCGAAACTCAGTTAGCGCGCTTTCTCAGTATAGAGTTGATCAAAAAATAGCCAATTCGTAGCGTGTGAAAGTTAAGACCAAAAAGTTATAGATACTGATCTTTTAGTTTGCAGTAGTTGTTGGCCGAATAGGTAAAGTAGGCTAATTCCTTATCGGTTAGCTCACGCACCTTGCGGGCCGGCGAACCTGTATACAGGTAGCCGCTCTCCAGTGTTTTACCGGGGGGAACCAGCGAATTGGCACCGAGTACAACATTGTCTTCGATCGTTGCTCCATCCATGACAATGGAGCCCATTCCGATCAGTACGCGATCACCAATTCGGCAACCATGTAAGGTAACAGAGTGGGCAATGGTGCAATCATCGCCGACAAAAAGCGGCCAGCCATCGGTATTGTAGGGCCCTGCATGGGTAATATGGCAAACACAGTTATCTTGAATGCTGGTGCGTGCACCGATGCGTATCTGGTGCATATCACCGCGAATAACGGTTTGCGGCCAAACGGAGCTATCATCACCCAGAGTGACATCGCCGATGACAACGGCTGTCATATCAACAAAGACACGTTGTCCTAGTTGCGGTGTTTTGCCATTAAACGGGCGAACAGACATCTCGCGATTCTCGTGTTTCAAGGGTAAACTCCCGGTAGTTTTCAGGTTGGAACCATTGGGTTTCATTGACGAAACCCGATCAGACACTCAGAACAGGTTTTTGGCATTATGCAACAGACACATCCCTCCCTACCAATCTTCAGTAACATCGATATTGCGACCATTGAAACGCAGTTGGATGCCATGTTGGCTGATAGCCGCAAGACCATTGATACGCTGGCAACTGTTGAGCAGCCGGATTGGCAAAACTTTGCGTTACCGCTGCAAAATATGGACATGGCACTGGAAGATTTTTTCAGCCCGATTAGTCATTTGAACGGTGTTAAAAATAATGACGAGCTGCGCGATGTCTACCAAAACTGTATTGCCAAACTGACCGAATACGGCAGCGAAGTGGGCCAAAACGCCGCGTTGTTTGCCGCCTATGAGCGTCTCGCCGCTAACCCGGAAAACGGCATCGATACTGCAGCGCAGCACCAATGGCTAGCGCATGCGTTACGCGATTTTCGGTTATCGGGTATTGCGCTGCCGGAAGAACAACAGACACGCTTCAAAGCAATCAATGCGCGCCTGGCGGAACTGGGGCAGACATTCTCCAACCATGTGCTGGATGCAACCCACGCGTGGCACAAGCACATCACAGATAAGAACGCCCTGGCAGGTTTGCCGGAATCCGCCTTGCAGATGCTCGCGCAGCAGGCTGAAACGCGTGATAAAGACGGTTATTTACTTACGTTAGATTTCCCTGTGTATCACGCGGTGATTACGTATGCCGATGACCGAGCTCTGCGTCAGGAAATCTACCAAGCCTTTATGACCCGTGCATCTGATCAAGGGCCGCAGGCTGGTGAGTTCGACAATAGCGAGTATATGGGTGAAACCTTGGCGTTGCGTCATGAATTGGCCGGTTTGCTCGACTTTAGTAGCTATGCAGAACGCTCACTGGCAACCAAAATGGCTGACAGTGTTGCGCAGGTGACCGGATTTTTACGAGAGCTAGGCACCAAGGCGCGCCCATATGCTGAGAAAGAACTGGCGACCTTGCGCACGTATGCTCAGGAGACCTGCGGCATTGATGATCTGCAATCCTGGGATTTTTCTTATATCAGTGAAAAATACCGTCAGTCATACTTTGCGCTGTCAGACGAAAAGCTGCGGGAATATTTTCCGTTAACAAAGGTACTCGACGGTTTGTTTGCTTTAACCGAGCAAATGTTTGCGGTATCCATCACCGAAGAGACGGATTTTGATCATTACCACCCGGATGTCCGCTTCTTTACCATTCGCCGTGATGGTCAATGTGTCGCCGGTTTCTATCTGGATTTGTATGCACGCCAACACAAACGTGGCGGTGCCTGGATGGCGGATTGCCGCAGTCGCTATGTGCGTGCAGACGGCGGGGAAGAAATTCCAGTGGCGTTTTTGGTGTGTAACTTTCGTCCAGCGACCGGTGATCAACCCGCGTTACTGGGGCATGGTGAAGTGACTACCCTATTCCACGAATTTGGCCATGGTCTGCACCATATGCTGACGGCGCAAAAAGTTGCTGGGATATCCGGTATCGCCGGTGTCGAGTGGGATGCTGTCGAGCTACCAAGCCAGTTTATGGAAAACTGGTGTTGGCAAGCCGAAACCATTGCCATGATCAGCCAGCACTTTGAAACCGGTGAAGCGCTGCCAGCAACAATGTTGGACGCCATGTTAGCGGCCAAGAACTTCAACGAAGGCCTGATGACCTTGCGGCAGGTGGAGTTTGCCTTGTTTGATATGCTGATTCACGCGGATACCAGCATCACGAGCGCAAAACAGATACAGGTAACGCTTGATAACGTAAGACGAGAGGTCGCCGTCTTATCGCCACCGACATTTGTGCGTTTTCAGCACGGCTTCAGCCATATTTTTGCAGGCGGTTATGCGGCTGGATATTTCAGTTACAAATGGGCAGAAGTTCTGTCTGCAGATGCATTTGCCGCGTTTGAAGAAAACGGGTTATTTGATAAGCCAACCAGCCAAGCGTTTTTGCATGAAATCCTGGAAGTCGGAAGTTCACGACCCGCGGCTGAATCCTTCGAGGCATTCCGTGGCCGGGCACCGTCCATTGATGCTTTGCTTCGACATGGCGGGTTAGCTGCTTAAGGGCCATAAACGGCCAAGATCACTCAAGTGGCGGTGGTTCGCCACTGTTAGGTATTCTGAATATGAAACGACGTTTTATCGCCGGCGCAATCTGCCCTAAATGTGAGCAGCTCGACAAGATTGTGATGTACGATGATGACAATCATAAGCGCCATCGTGAATGTGTTAGCTGTGGTTTTAAAGAGCTGATGCTGGATCAACCCGACGCGGACGAACTCTCCACCCGTGTTAACCAACCCCGTGCTGGCGAAAAACCGCTGTCCCATGAGGATGAAGTTCAGGTAGTGCAATTAATGGATCCAAAGAAATTGCACTAGGTTGGGCGGTTTTTACACAAATTCATTCTAAGGTACTGATGCTCGGCACTTTTTTTCACTTCTGTGAATCGTTACAGTTACTTCAACAGATTGTAAAAAAAGTTTCAGTTATAACTGCATAAGTAATTCTGTTAGACTGAGAAGATTGTTTCTGTTTGGCTTGTTATTCGATTGCAGAATAAATATAGGGTAGGTGCCGGTATGTTTGCCACTGTCATCTCTCGACGGTTGTTAGGGTTGCTGACTCACCCTGCTTCGCTGATCTACGTAATATCCCTGTTTGTGTGCATTAGTGCACGGTGTCGATTGAACACGTTTTTTTGACAGGACTATAAGGCTTAGCAGGTATACCCGAAGAGATTGCAGGTTCTCTTCTGATACTACCATCAGTACCCCAACACCTTATCGAATAGCGTTAGTCGGCGAGTGCCGAGTTAATAGCGTGTTGGTTGTGAATGGCTGCTAGTGATTAGATAGCCCGCTAGCACCGCTGAAAGCATACTGACAGACACATAAAACAGTACCGGTATTGTTAGATCCGCAAGTACCTGATACCACCATAGCCTGATGTTGTTGCCCTCTTTTTATTGCCGCAGCTCGTCGAGTTTGCAATACGGCTTATTGGTGCACGCCGGACTGGTCCTGTAAAAGCCACTATATGCCTGTACGAGTCAGGTAGAGCCTTTCAGCAATGTTCTGAAAGCTAACCATGGAGTAACCAAAAGAATGTCAGATCAGCAATTTAACGTCTTAATTGTCGATGACTCTTTCCTGATGCGCCGCATTCTGAGCAATATTCTCGAACTCGCTCCTGAGTTTAAAGTCTGCGGTGAAGCTAGCGACGGTATTGATGCGCTGGAAAAACTGACCGACCTGAATCCGGATGTCATCCTGCTGGATATTGAAATGCCTCGCATGGGCGGTATCGAATTTTTGCGCCTGTCTAAGATTCTGACCGATGCCAAAGTGATTATTGTGTCGTCCGTTGCCAATGTTGATTCACCACAAGCCAAAGAAGCGCTGGAATTAGGTGTTGTCGACATCATTCATAAGCCGTCCGGTGTTCTGAGTTTGGATATGGAAGAACAACGTAGTCAGGAATTACTGGATGTTATCCGTAAATCCGTAGGTATTGGTGTAGCGGGCTAATCGGCAGATGGCAGATCTTCTGGATAAACTCTGGCCGGCCTTTGTCAGTGAAATAACCGATCAGTTAGACAGTATCGAACTGTTGCTTGCGCGTGCTAGTGATGCGTCGGCGATCGATATTGATCACCTGTTCCGTAATTTCCACACGATCAAAGGCAATTGTTCCATGATTGGTTTTACCAGCATGGAACAGGTTGCGCATTTCAGTGAGGATATTCTTTCGGCGGTGCGTGCCGGGGATATTTCGATGAGTGACGATGTTGTCGACATGTTGCTGGAATCCATCGATCGCCTGAAAAAGCAGTTTCACAGTGCCCACGAGACTCGCGAAAACCCACCACAAGATGACGCCCTGATTGAAAAACTGCAGGGATTTGTGGAAACCCGGCTCAGCGATTCTGCTGTTGCTGCATCCGGCGCCAGTCGTACTGACTTGTTAGGTACCTTCACCACGGCCGCAAAAACGGCAGTACCCTCGGTGATCTTGGGGCTGGATCCCAATGCCAAGCCCGCGCTTGTTGAAGCGGCCATTCGCCAACTCGCCGACCCGGCACGTGAACTCGACTTTAAAGCCCTACCGAAAAGTCTTAACCACTTTATTGCCACGCTGCACAGTGAAATTGATGACAAGGCCAGCCAACTGCTGTTGGTCGCTGCAGAAATTTTTGAAGATCTGGAATTTATCGCAGCTGAAGAAGGTATTGATCTAGGGCTTGAAACCGGTGCACGCCTGTGTCGTGCCAAGTTGGCTGCGCCGAATGCAGAGCAGCTTGCCCAGTTGCACCGTTTGTTGGCTGAACTGGCTGATAAGCCCGAAGCCGATTGGCAAGCCGATACCTTTGTTGAACTCGTTAACACCGCCAATCGTTTATCACATTACAGCCAACTGCAGCGTTATTCGGCACTGAATGCCAATTGGCGTTATGCCAAGCAGTTGGTGATCGAAACCTCCCGGGGTTATATCCGCTTTGGCCCGAGCATGATTTCCGGTTTGCAGGCCGTGGTTGAGCTGGCCCAGCAGCATGCCGGTGAAGACGATTTTGATGCGCGGTGCCAGCAGGCGCTAGAAACACTGCAAACCAGTACAGCGAAACAAAACAATGCCAGCGATGAAATACTTGGTATTAAGGCATGGATCATTGAACATTCAGATCTGGTCGAAGCCTCGCTGGCAGATCTCAAACTCGAGATCCTGCAACAGATTCGTGATCGCCTCGAACAAGATTTACGTGCGGTAGAGATCGATATTGATTTCTCTAATGAAGAAATCAGTGAAAAGGTACTAATGGCCGTGCGCAACTTGGGCGAGCTGATGCACAGCCGCACCATGTTTCATGACATTGTTGGCGGTGTTGCACAGCGTACCTCGTTCTGCTTTATGATCATGACCCAAAAGCCTTTGGCCGATGTACGCCAGGTATTAGGTATTATTGATAAAGGTCACAATACCTTTACGATTTTGGCGGATCAACACGAGGCGTCCCAGTCGAGTGATGTGGTTGACGCTGAAGATGTTGCATCGTCGGTTGACGATTCAGCCGCAGACGAAGACGGCACTATAACGACTGTAGCTGCAGAGACTACTGATCTGGATGTGGCGTCTGATGATCTGGATGATGCTGCAGAGCTTGTTAACGAAACTGCTATGTCGTTGAGCTGGTTGCGTGTAGAAGGTGCAGTAGTTGATCGATTGATTTCTGATGTTGGCGAATTAGTGACGGTGTATAACCGTCAGAGCCATCGCATTATGCAAGAAGATTTTCAGGTGCACCTGAACGCCCTTAAAGGGCTGCGTGACAACCCGGCAGTAGCCGGTGCGTTGGATTATCTGGAACACCTGCATGATGAACTGCGCAACACGAACGAAACCTTAAACACCCAACTCAACAGCTTGCAAACCGGTGCTCTGAACTTGCGGGTAGTGCCAATTTCCTACGCATTTAATCGATTCCATAAATTTGTGCGTTCAACCGCTAAAAAACTCGGTAAAGATGTCAATTTTTCGGTAACTGGCGACCATGTCAAAGTCGACAAAGGCATGATTGACCGGTTATCCGAACCGCTTGCCCATATGATTCGCAATGCGATTGATCACGGGTTGGAATCGCCGGAAGAACGACAGTCATTGGATAAGTCCAAAAGCGGTTCTGTGAGCCTATCGGCAGAACAAGCCAGTGATTTTGTGCGTGTTGAAGTCGCCGACGACGGTCGTGGGCTAGATCGGGACGGCATTCTTGCGAAAAGTATTGAAAAAGGCATTCTCCAAGCTGGCGAAGAATATACCGATGAACGGGTATTCTTGAGTATTTTTGAGCCCGGCTTTTCGACCTCTGAAACCTTAACCGAAACCTCGGGACGGGGTGTCGGTATGGATGTGGTTAAAACCCGGATGGCCGAAGTGGGCGGTTCGGTGTCAGTACGTTCTACTCCTGGAGAGGGAACTCGGGTTCAGTTGTTGATCCCGGTCTCGGCGGCCATGCAGTCTGTCATTCTCATCGAAAATGATGGTCAGACACTGGCTATTCCAGAACGTTTTATTGAAGAAGTTATTCATATCAAGATGGATGCCCTGCAATTGATACAGGGGCAGACGGTCACCATGGTGCGCGATAATATCGTGCCGCTGTATGGTTTGCGCCGTTTGATAAGTGGTCGACAACAGGATCTGTTAGCCACGGAAGAGTTAGAAGTCGTAATAATCGCTAATGATCAACACACCATGGGGCTAGTTGTCGATGCCGCTATCGGCAGAGCCGAGGTGTTAGTGCGGGAAACCCACGCTTCATTGAAATATATGACGGGAGTGTCTAATGCTGCGATTTTGGGCGACGGTAGCGTCGTTATCATTCTCGATTGTGAAGGTCTATTTCAGCTGGCCGTAAGCAATGCACAAAACCTGTTGGCAGCGTTGCCCGCAGGCGAAATCGTAACAGGGGACTGAAGCAGTCAGATGAAAATCTCAAGAAAATTACAAGGCGGTTATTTATTAATGACCTTGATGGTCGTCTTCTGTGCGGGAGCGGGTTATCTGGGCTTTACACGCCTATCAGGATCTCTGGATGAAGTGACGGGCCCGGTTTGGGAAACCGCCGAAGGTGCCAATGAAACCAACCGTAGCGTGTTGATGCAAATGCTGTCGGTTGAAAAAATGATGAACGCTGAAACCGCACAGGGTGATAGCGATCGTGATGATGATATGGCGGCCTTAGAAGCCATTGCCAAACTCAAGGATGCGGGGTTGTTGAGTGCAGAAGAAATAGATCAAATCACGTTAAAACAATCTGAATTCGAAAATATTAAGTCGGCCATCGAAGAAGAATACCAATCGTTTGTTGCGATCAATCAGGTGATGAACACCAATTTTGAAACGTTAAATGAACTGATTGCGCAGGCCAAGGCGGAAACCACGAAAGAGCTGCGGGAGACGCTGCTTAAGGTGTCTTCGAGTCGCAAAAACGTGACCAGTGAATTGGGGTTAAAGTGGGCTGTAGCGGATCTCACGAAAGAAACACAAATTTACTTGTTTGAAGCCAAGTATCTGTTTGAAAGTGCTATCGCTACCAACGGTGAAGACATTCAAAAAGCATTGAATATCACACTCTCGAATCTCGAAGAAAATGTGATGGATTCAGCCGACACAGATTTTTATACCGAGCGTCATGTGAATAGTGGCCCGTATCAGGGTAAATCTTTTGCTGAAGCTATGAATACAGCAACAGCGCTGGTGATTAGCAACATTCGCCAAGCTACCGAAGTTGGTGCACGATTGTTTGAAATTCGGGCGCAGTACTATGCTCACTCGCAGCAATTAATCGAGTTGGTTAATCACACTGAAAATGCGGTGGATGAAAAAGTCGCTGCCGAGATTAATAAAATCAGTTCTGAGCGCACTCGCTCGCAGGCACTGATTCTGTTTTTTGCAGCGACCGGTATCCTGATTTCTATTCTGGTTATCTTTAAAGTTGTGAATGTGATGGTGCAGTGGTTGCACAAAACCCAGAATGTGATGGCACAGCTGGCGAGCGGTGACCTCAACATTAAGCTGGAGAATGGCAAGGTCGGTGGCGATGATTTAGCGCAAATCAATGAAGCCATTACCAGTGTGGTTGAGCAGTTCACATCGGTCGTCAGCGAGATGGTGAAAAACACCCAAGTGGTGACGGATATTTCTAAGCAGATCACTGAATCGGCCGACAGTATCAGTCGTGGCGCCAATGATCAGGCATCCAGTGTTGAAGAAACCAGCGCCTCGATTGAGCAAATGAGCGCAACGGTACTGCAGAACAACAACAATGCGACCAGCACTAAAGAAATCGCACAGACGACTGCCGACGCAGCCAGCAACAGCGGTAAAGCTGTGTTGGATATGGTGGATGCAATGCGCCGTATTGCCGAAAAAGTTTCGATTATCGATGATATTGCTTACCAGACTAACCTACTCGCGTTGAACGCCTCGATTGAGGCCTCGCGTGCGGGTGAAGATGGACGCGGTTTTGCCGTTGTTGCCGCCGAGGTGCGTAAACTGGCTGAACGCAGTAAACTGGCGGCCTCTGAAGTGATGCAAATGGCCGGTGAAACGGTAACCGCATCAGAAAAAGCCGGCGAAGAATTGACAGCCATTCTGCCCAATATCGATCACACCGCGAAGCTTGTGCAAGAGATTTCAGCGGCGTCGGAAGAGCAATCATCAGGTCTGCATGAGATTACGTTTGCGATTTCACAGCTCGATAAAGTCGCCCAGCACAATGCCAGCTCATCGTTACAGCTCACCAAAATGGCTGATGAAATGGACCATTCCATCGAGAAGCTTGATGAAGCCGTTCGCTTCTTNCGCCTCTCCTAAGCAAATTGAGAAGGTGACAGATGGATTTAACAAAAAGTTTTAGCGTTGGCAGCATTGATCAAATCAATGTTAGCCCGGGTATTCGTCGCCTAATGAGCATTATTAGCGACTATGCAGGTTTGAAAGAGACGGCGCAGTTAAGCCGCAAGCTGGATTTTGTTCTAAAAGGTTTGCCAGATGACCAGCTCGGTGCTTGGGTTGACTCTATTGCTGCGGACCCGGCCAAGCGCGAATTACCGGCGTTGGTAGAGGATCTGAACAACCACGAGACCTACTTCTTTCGTGATTTAGTTCAGATGAAAGCACTGGAGCAGGAAATCTTCCCTGCGCTGGTTCAGCGCAAGATCAATGAAGGTGACTACAACATCCGCATCTGGTCTGCTGCCTGTTCTTCAGGAGAGGAAACCTACACCTTAGCGATGCTGTTGTTACAGACGTTCATTAATTTCAAACTCAGTGTGAAGCTTGAAGGCGGTTTGATTTTGCCCCCGCATGGCTGGAACATCGAAATTAACGGAACCGATATATCTCGACAGGTGATTCGTAAAGCCAAAGAAGGTATTTATGAGTCGGCGGATAATGGTTTATCGTCGTTTCGTAACTTTCCACCTGCCTACATGCAATATTTCACCAAGATGAAGGAATATCAGGACAGCATTGGTGGCATCAAACGCATTTATCAGGTTAATGATATTATTAAGTCGTTTGTGAAATTTGATGTATTCAACCTGATGAATTCGATTCCACCGAGCAGCAACTTTGACTTGGTGTTGTGCCGTAATCTAATGATTTACCTGCACCCGGATGCGCAGGCCAAAGTCGAATTAGTGATCAAACGTGCGTTGCGCCCTGGTGGTGTATTTATGCTCAGCGCCGTGGATAAACTACAAAACGACACTGGCATTGAAACGCATCGAGAGATGAGCTGCGTTTACTATGAAAAACGCTGATTCTCGTCTAACCGTTATCACCTTTGAACTGGCCGGCGCTATGCTGGCCATTGATGCTGCGCATCTGCAGGAAGTTATCGAACCGGTGGCGGTCTCGCCACTGCCTTTTGTTCCCCCCTTCATGGATGGCTTGGTCAATGTTAATGGCCAGATTTTGCCGCAGGTTAACTTGTCGGTTTTCATGGCGAAAGACGCCGATGCCCTGCCCGCCAACAGTATGGATACGCTGTTGGTGGTTGATCTGCATAAAACCCAATTGGTGTTGAAGGTCGGCCAAGTGTTTGAGCCGTGCGATATTGATGTTGATGCCATCCATGCGGTTGACGACAACCCGGCGATACGTTGGCAGCCCGAGACATTGGCAGGTACCGTTGATTATCTTCAGCAGCACCTGTTATTGGTTAATGTGCAGACGCTTGAGCGTATTGTCAGCCAACGCCAAGCAGCACCGGCTGTGGGCGAAACCCCCGGTTTTCTTGGCAAAGCCAGTGATCGCGAGATTGAGCAACAAACGTTGCTGGATTACCTTCTGGTCGAATACCAACAGCGCACCTATGCCTTTGAACTTGATGAAGTCAAAGAAGTGTTAGACATCAGCACGTACAACGAACTGCATCGCGGCGAGGATTGGGTGTTGGGTGTCTCGTTGGTGCATGAAACCCCCGTACTCTTGCTGCAACTTGCCGGGTTGCTTCATGGCGACACGATCAATACGGTCAGTGACAGTACGGATATGTTGCACGTATTGCTGGTGCAAGCGGAAGGCGTATATTGCGGCTTGGTTGTTGATGCAGTGACAGGGTTGTGTCAGATACGTGAAGACCAACTGCTGATCGATAAACGCGCCGAGCACCCGACCTTGCAATTTGATGATGGCCAAATGGTCGAAGTACTGCCGGTTGCATCTTTGCTGAACGAAGACATCCGCGCGCATATCGAGCCTTGGCAACCCAATTTACGTGAACGCCAGCAAGTTCAGCAAATTCCTACCCGCGAGTATCTCCGGTTCTTTATCGATAATGACGCTTACGCGATCGAAATCCAGGCGATTCAGCGCATTGTGGGTCTTAAACAATTAACCCCCTTGTTAGATGAACACGGATTTGTGTTGGGTACCATTGAGCTGGAAGGCTACGTTTTACCCGTGATCGATTTGGACCTGCAGTTGGGTTACCGATCACAGGGCGTTGATGGCTCTGAATACACAGAATACGTGATTATCGACGATGATGACGGTTATTCATGGGCGTTGGCGATTAACCATACCGACGACATTGTGCATGTACCTGAACCGGCAATTGATAATTTGCTGGCGACGGATTCATTAATCAGCGCTTATGCACGGTTTGATGAGCAATTGATCAGTGTTCTAAATCTGTCGACACTGTGCCGGCAGAACACCCGCCCTGAGCGAGTTACGGCATAATCATGACGCAACATCTGCAGCAGTTTCTTCATGTTCAGTGTCAGCAATTCGATTTGTTGGTACCGGTGAGCCAAATCCACGAAGTTGTGGGGAGTGCGGCGGCTGGCACACAAACCGATCAGCATACCTTGCGTTGGCGTGATGAAAACCTCCCAGTAATGAACCTGACCGCACAATTAACGGGGCAGGTTGATCAACAGGTAGGCGACTATCTGATATTATCTGGCGCAGAAGGTAACCATAACGTTGCGGTAGGTGTTTCACAGGTGGTCAATATCGAATCTCTCGCCGAAGACGCTTTTAGTGAGATTCCGCAATTGGATTTCCCGTTTAACGATTATTTCGACAAAGCCTATGTGCATCCGCAACGCCAGCAATGCATCTATCGGCTAAAAGATATGACGTTGCTGGCAGAGGTTGGTGAGCCGACATGACGATCAACGTCTTTATTGTTGATGATTCCGCGACTGCCCGCACGGCTTTAAAACTGCTGCTTGATGGCACGGATGACATCACCGTGACGGGTGTAGCATCGAACCCGGTGATTGCGTTGAAGCGGATGAATATCCGTTGGCCAGATGTCATTATTTCTGATCTCGAAATGCCAGAGATGGATGGCTTTACCTTCCTCCAGCATATTCAGCGTGAGCGCCCTACCCCATTTATTGTTTTTTCCAACCACACCGGCAGTAGTGCGATGTCCTCGGTTGAGGCACTCTCGCGTGGCGCGATGGATATTATTCCGAAGCCTAACTTTAGTTGTGAAGAAAGCCTGGACCAGACGCGGGAACACATCCTGCAATCTATTCGCGCTTCCGCCAATACGCTTGCTGCTGACGCTGTTAAGCAAACCCTGAGAGAGCGTAAGAAAAAGCGCTTGAGTACTGGGCAAACACTGGCACGGGCGATTCTCGGTGAAGATCTGGCACAAACACTCGAACGCAAAACGCATAATAAGGCGGATGAGCAACCGAACGACGTTGTGGTTGATTGTGAGGAGCTAGCGTTACGGCACAAAACCTCGGTTGTTGCTATTGGCAGCTCCACTGGGGGCACCACGATTGTTGAAAAAATTCTCACACAAATGCCGATTAACAGCCCGCCTGTATTGATTGTTCAGCACATGCCTGAACACTTCACCGCAGCATTTGCCAAACGAATAAACCAATTTTGTGCCATTGAAGTGAAGGAAGCTAAAGCCGGTGATGTGTTAACACCCGGCACGGCGTTTATTGCACCAGGTGGCCACCACATGGCAATCAGTAGTCGAGGGCCGGGTTATCGATTGGATGTTTATGTAGGCGAGCATGTGAATCGGCATTGCCCCTCGGTAGATGTGTTATTCAATTCTGTGGCCGATCGCGTCGGCAAAAATGCGCTCGGTATTATCCTAACGGGCATGGGTAAAGATGGTGCAAAAGGGCTGTTAGCCATGCGTGAACGCGGGGCCATGACATTGGCGCAAGCCGAGAAGGGCTGTGCGGTTTATGGCATGCCTAAAGCGGCTGTTGCTATCGATGCCGTTTGTAGGGAAATGCTGCCGCAAGAGATTGCGACTGTGGTATCATCGTTGAACAAGGACGAATAAAAATAATAAATAAAGCTGTCACGCCTTGAAGGATTGTCCTGCAATAACACTTTTCATCTGCAGATGAAAAAGCACGTTTTTGCGAGTTATAGTGATTAAACAGGCCTCACAGTTTTTATTATCTCGAATCAGAACTCGATCGATTTTTAATGTCGTCACATGTAGACGCGCCACGATTGCTTTCTGACCCCATATCCGTTCAGGAGAAAGGCTATAGGGTCACTCAAAGTAGATCAGCTATCGATTGAAGTTTGTTGCCGAGCTTCTGCTGCCAGGAAGGCGAAACGCCGCTGTAACCAAGGGGGTAGTATGTTACAACGACTTAAAAACCAGCCACACCATTCTCGAAATGGCCGATCTTCGGCTTTATCAAAAACGTTCAAATCCACTTTTCGAACAACCTTAGCCGCTGCTGCAGGATTGCTGGGATCAGTTAGTCTGGCGCAGGCCGAAAACGTAGAAGTCGATTTCTCAGGCTTTGCTTCCATTGTTGCTGCCCAAACCATTAGCGGTTCTCAGGGCGACTTGGATAACATTTCAACGGATCTTGAGTTATCGTCCTTCAACCGTCTCGGCTTGCGATTCGATGTCGATCTTTATCAAAAACTCAGCTTTACCGTACAGTTTCTTGCCGAAGGCGCACGTGATTATGAGCCTCAGTTGGATTGGCTGTATGTATCTTACGCATTTTCTCCCGAGTTGCGTTTAACGGCGGGTAAAACGCGCCTGCCGTTGTTCTTGTATTCCAACGTGCTTGATGTAGGTTATGCCTACCCGTGGATTGCACCACCGTATTCGGTGTATGGGGTACCGAGTGTGCATTCTAATGAAGGGTTGGAGTTCAACTATGTGACGGATCTCGGTCATCATTGGACATCTGACCTCACGATTTGGGCAGGCCAATCAACGGAGCAACTTCAGGAACTTGAATACCAAGATCTAGAAATACGTGAAGCAGTAGGTTTTGCGTGGGCAGTTGAACATGATTGGCTAACGTTACGTGCCGTTTACTATACCGGTATAACCACCACCGATCTGAATAATGTTCAAGATGCAGCTAATTTGTTAGGTGCGCTAGAAGCTGGGTTAGCGGATTTGGAAAATATCCCGGGCATTGATTTAAGTGAGCTGCGAGAAGATATTTTCTGGGAAGATAAACGCGCGCACTTTGTTGGTTTGGGTACCATTATGGACTTTGACCAGTTCTTTGTTATCGCGGAAGCCACGTCCATTGATGTTAATGAGACCATCGCGGTGGGTGATTTAATCTCAGCCTATGCAACCGGTGGCTATCGTGTGAGTGACGATTGGACAGTACATCTAACCTTTGCTTACGATTATGACAAAGCCAACGATGATGTGTATTCTGCCTATGCGAAAGCAACACGGGCGATTGCCGCTAGCCCTGAGGTCGCTGAGCTGGGTAGAACCATCGAGCAAGCTGTTGAGGGCTATCAAAGCCAGATCAACAAAACGTTTACTCTCGGTGCACGATGGGATTTCCACCCGAATGCCGCATTCAAAACAGAGTATATTTACGAACATACGGCAGATTATGATGCCCCCACTCGTCGACCGCAGGCGTTACGCGCTGCCATCGATCTGGTTTTTTAAGGAGATGATTATGCAATGGATAAAGGTCATTTCCCTGTCGTTGATCGTTGGGTTATCGATGATACCGTCGGTATATGCCAACGTTGTGGTGGTAACCCATCCAGACAACAAAAACATGGTGGATCTCGTTGAGATTCGTCGCATGTTTTTGGGTAAAACGAAAACTTGGGATGACGGCTTAAAAGTACAGCCAGCTGATCTCGATGCGGGNCAGCCTGGGCGCGACGTTTTTTTGAAAAAAGTGGTGCGTAAGAGTGAGTCGAGCTTGAACTCATACTGGGCACGTATGTTGTTTTCGTCGAAAGGTAAACCGCCACGTCAGTTTGTATCACCGATGGCGATGCAAGAATGGTTGATCAAAACACCGGGGGCGATTGGTTATGTTGACCAAGCTGATCTCAACCCTGGTGTGAAAGTACTGCTAGTACTGGAATAGCGTTTGAATAATAGATCAGTGGTGTTTGCTGTATTTCAGTAAACACCACGGTTTTAGCGCTTCGCAGTCAAAATGCTCCCAATGATGGGGGCATTTTTTTTGCCGTGAATATCAGCTAGCGGCAAAAATACGGCGGGTTATGCGCTGGCCGATACGGGTTGGCGTAGTTGCTGTAGTTGACGTTCCCAGCGCGCTTTTAATGCCAAGTAGTGGCCAATGGTAAAACGGTCGGTATGACGAGTTTCTAACAATACAATATTGCTGATAAAGCCAATAGGGTTGTCGGTTTTCGACAGCGTATGGGAAAGTGCCTTCAGGGCATCTTTACCTTGAAAGGATTGCCCTGCACTGTGGCATTGGAGTTGTGCCTGCCGTTGCCATGGGTTGCTGCATCGAATGGTGATGCCTTGGTTTTCAGACAACCCTGTGTATGGGGCCGCGACTTCAGTAATGGTCAGATTTGACTGTGCATCGACTTGATCAATTTGATAAAAGCATAATGCAGGGCGTTGCTGATCGTCGGAAAGTACCAAACATTGCTCAACAAACCGTCGACATTGATTGAACAGCGTTAAAGAGTCAGTGCTTGCGTAATGGTAACTATAGATCGCGCCTTCTGGGTCGCTGATGCTAATGCGAGATTGCTGTGCATTGAGACGCTGGAAGTAGATCTGTACGGTATCCGGCTGCAGTGTTGAGGCGATTTCTCGAACAGCGATGGGAATCGGTGGTGTTTGTTCACACACAATCGGGCTGTAATGGTCCTGACAGGCCTCTAACGTCTGCACCAGCTCATCATGGCCTTGCAGCAGACTGTAACTGAAGCCTTGATGGCGTTGACGTATAACCGCAAAGCCACCGGGGTGGGCCGCAATAAAGCGTGCGCCGGCGGTTTTTTCGTCATGGAAGAAACAAGCGCCAACTTGTTGCAGCAATGATGCAAGTGATTGCTCGACGGCACCGTCATCGCTGGTAGTGCTGACTTTTAAGCTATCTTGCGGCCCGTTAGCGAGCAAGCAGCATAATGCTTGTGGCAAACGTTCACTGCCGTCAAATACTTGCAGAATGTACTCGCCAACACGGTTCAGACATAACACATCAATGCGCGCGATTTGCTCCTGTAGATAGACCGGCTTGCGCCCGCTCAGTGCGTGTCTTCCAGAAGTGATATCCGGGCCTGCCTGTGGCAATACGAATACCTGTGTATGACGCGGATGTTCGAGGCTGGTGGCGGGTTGGCTTTGTACATGTTCGATAAATGCTAGGGTTTGCTGACTGAGCGTTTGCAGGGTATTTTCGTCGATCGGTAAATTGCTGCCAATCAACTCTAACGGTGTTTCAATGTCGATTAAGTGATTGAGATGGCAATAGGTCAGTAGCTCGATCAAACTCTCTGCCCGACGTAGCGGTTGGGTATTTGGTAAGTCACGATAACTCACGGATTCAGTGTATAGCGACCATAACGATTTATGGTTTTGGCGTGTATGGCCGAAACACATCAAGGGTTGTTTATGCTCACCATTTAACAGACGCACACAATCTATTTTGCCAGCGCGATTTTCAAACCGGCTATTCACTAAAAAGCCAAGATCATAAATATCGCGCTGGAGCTGTTCGTTTTGCGTGGTTTTGCTGGCAAAGTTACGCATCGAACGATAGGCGTGAATGACCTCTTGGCCCAATGCTTGGAAATCATCAACGCGGGTTTTGATATCCTGCTGTGTGTATTGATCGAGCTCGCGTAAATATTCTTTATCCCAGCCCCAATCGGTTGTCATGGTCTCCATGACCTTACGTTGCCAGCTGCTGTGTTTGTCATATTTCGATAGCGGAATATTGACCTTTAGATAGAAGCAGCGACGCAACAAGCTCAGGCGTTCGGTTTGCTGGGTTTCAATCAAGTATTGTTCACATGTGCGAAATACCATCACATGTGGATCTAGCCGATCGAGATCGAGTTCATCGTCATACACCGCTTGTTTAAAGCGAGCGCTGAGGATGTCGGTGTCTGGGTAGTGACTAAGGTAGATTTCCGACAACACCAGCCCTATGACAGCGCTATAAGGACAAGTCAGTGCTTGATTCAGCTGGCCGAGACTCACGCGGATAAACTGATCGGCGGGTATTTCTGGAATGCCGCCAAAGTCGATAACTTCATCGTTAGAGATAAAACGTTTATGGAACAGGATGCTGGCAAATTGCCGGTAGTTGCTTTCTTGCTCCGGCGGAATTAACCACCATAGCGGCATACGCCCGGCGATCAAAATACCACTACGGTACAGGTGATCCAGTTCCAGGAAGTCAGGTTGGCGATCTGCACTCAGAAAGGCTTGATCAACAACGTGGAATTCTGCTCTGATTTTTAAGGATCTTGCCCACTGCTCGATTAAGCGGCATTTTCGTTCGAGCTGCGCGACATCGTTGGCGCCGAGATTTTGTCCATAACACACCCAGATTCGGATATTTTGTTCGGCCGAACGAATAATGGTGCCGCAATCGCCGCTGAAATAGATGCCAAGAATCTGAGGGCGTGGTTTGTTGCCGTTTGTTTCGCTGGGGCGATAATCCGGTAATAGGCGCTGTAATTTTTGAATTTCAGCGCCGCTGGGTTGATAGCGGCAAACACCTGCCGGTGTTGATTCGGACACAAAACACGGAAACTGGCGATGGTTACTGTGTAAAAGCACCGGCAAAATATCGAGAAACAGCTGTTGTTCCTGACTGAGATCGAGGCGTACGCGCGCTAGGCGCCCCAAGGTGATTTGTAAAAAACGTTTGAGAATCTGTTTTTGTTGTGTCCGGTTAAAGGTCACCGAGGTTTGTTTAACGGTAGTGTTCATCGCGATTCCCCAGGCGTTGATTGCACATTGTGATGACCGACCGGTTTAGCGACTTGGTATCCTGCTCGTGTCCATTGCAGGATTTGCCAATTGTCCGGATCATCCAATGTTACCTTAATCCGGGTTGGCTGACCTATAGCATTGGTGTTAGAAATACGAATTTTTGCACCCTCAACATAAATAGTGTCGCCGGTTTGGAAGGGAGCTACGTCCAAGTCGCGTACCATTTGATCGCCGTTCGACAATAATCCGTCCGGTGCCGAAATACTCAGTGCGCCATCGGGTGTTTGTGTCCAGGTGTAATTAGTCCCACTGCCAACTAGATTCACGATATGCGTCGGCAGCGGTCGATCAGCTATGTTCAGACGTTGTAAATTCGGTAATAGATAAACCATTTCCATCATATCACCGCCAAGTATCAGTGTTCGCTGATGTGTGTTCAGCGGAAATGTTTGGGCGCGTTTTTCGCCGGCTTGATTCAGCAAAGCGGGGGCGTAGGTGATTAGCGGCAGTGATAACGGTGACAGAACCAAGTGTAAGATGACCAGCGCCCAAAAACTGTACCGCGCGATGCGGTGGGTGCGCATACGTAGGTAAAGCTCCCGCAGCCATATTGCCAACATGGCAGAGCCCCCAAGCGACACCATTAATAGGTTCCTATCCTGTGGCGGGCTGGCGCACACGGGTATCGCTGTGATGAGGGTCGCCAGCATTAGTGCTTGAAAAGCGCGTGCATTATCCGAACGCCATAAGCCGTAGAGTAATCCTGCGATCAATAACGTCCCCAGTAAGGTTATCGGCCATTGGATTTTCAGATTGCCGGTGATGTCTGCAGGGATGCCGCTGAATAGCGCCGCAGCAATTGCGGGTATACGTTCAGATGCGGCCAGTAAAAACGCCTCGGGGCGTTGCAATGGTGCTATATAAAAGCGGGTATGTTCACTGGTTCCAAATCCGCCCTCTCTATAGAGCCAGGCCCAGCCAATCACGATAACTAAAAATGGTAATAGTCTGACAAAGGCGTTAAGCCGTGGTTGTTGATCCACAAACAGTGCATACGCCAGCAGCCAACCACCAATCCCGACGGCCAGTTCGCCACTCAGCAGTGCAGCAACCAGCATGAATACACTGATGGTCCATGCCGCAAAACTATGGGTGCGTCGGTGATGGTCGTAGGCGAGCAAACAAATTAAGGCAAAGGTCGTTGCCATCAGCGCATTACGATTGCTGATCCAGCTAATGGTTAATCCATGGGCTCCATCGAGGGCATATAAAGCCGTCGCTAGGAGCGCTAATCGGTGAGATGGAATGAACAACTTGAAGCTGCGATGGGCAAGTGCAATCAGCAACCCATACCAAAGCAAGCTATGCAGATGCATCAACCATGGCTGTTGCAGCCAAACATAATCGATGTAATGGCTGGCTTCAGCCAGTGGTCGCCAGAATAACCAGTAAAAATCGGGGGCCGCCCACCACGCCAGCATGCTGACTTGTTTGAGCTGTTGTTGGCGCTCCGGGTTAGCATCAACAAACGAAAATAAATTAAACAGCGAGTAATCATCGATCGATGTGACCGGCATGTGTTGACTCAGGAGCAGCCAATGCAGCAGGTCGTCGCCCATGAGCCCGGACGCCAATGCCGGGCTGCACAAGATCAGCGCCAGCACCAGCAGATGGCGTAAACGCATATGCCAGACCCAATGGAGCCTGGCCGGCAGATAATCTGGTGGCAGAGTTTCTTTCATTGTTATTATTTTTTCGTGTCAGTGGGCCAGTAACTGGCGACGATCGACAAATAGCAGACTTGCCAATACTACGCCGCGAGCAAGGGTAAAGGCAAAAAAACTGGCCCAAAGGCCGTTGTTGCCAAAGGCTTGAGTGCTCCACCAAATAGGCAGGAATACGGCAAAACTGCAGATCAGCGAACTATTGCGCATGGCCCGGCTGGCGGTAAATCCGACAGCGACCCCATCTAACCAATAGGCCCAAACGGCGACCAGAGGCAATATAATCATTGCTGGTAGTAGATAGTTGACGGCGTCGATTACCGTTGCATGATGGGTGAAAAGTACTGCTATTAACGGGCTGCAGATGCCCAGCAGGAACATTAAAACTACTGCGGCAATGAGGCTCGCGATGGCTGTGGCCTTTAATACCGGTCGATAATGCTGATGTTTTTTACCGGCGGCGGCGCCGATTAGCGCTTCGGTTGCGTTGGCAAATCCATCCAACGCATAAGATTGCAGCAACACGACCTGCATGAGAATTGCGTTAGCGGCGAGTGTCGTTTCACCTAACCCGGCGCTGGCTCGATTGAAAAAGGCAAATACCCCCAATAAACACAGTGAGCGAATGAAAAAGTCACCGTTCAGGCGTAACAACGCCGATAGTTTTTGTGATGTTGCTTGCGGTCGCCAGACATTTCGCCACCAGGGGTAACGAACATAAAGATAGATACAGCTGATGCCAAGACTGGCGTATTCGGCTAACACGGTAGCGATGGCCGCTCCCTCACTATGCATACCCAGCGCAAGGATGAACACACCGTCGAAGGTAATATTCAGTAGCGCTGTTGTGGTCAGGCTGATTAAAGCCAATTTGCTGTTTTGTTGGCCGACGGCCCAGCCGACAATGACAAAATTCATCAACGTTGCCGGTGCACCCCATAAGCGGATACCGATATAGGATTGTGCGGATGTCCATAAGGTAGATGTCGAGACGGAGGAGTCGAGCATCAATGCCAGCCCAAATTTTGCCAGCAACGGGCTAAATAATAGGAGCGCGGCGCCAATAAGCAGCGCCAGCAGAGTGCTCTGGCGAAAAACATTCAACGCGGCGGTTTGGTCATTACGACCGAAAGCTTGCGCACTTAAGCCGGTGGTGCTCATGCGTAAGAAATTAGTACTGGCTAAAAGCAGGCTGACAAAGCTGGCTCCGAGGGCGACGGCCCCCAGATAAACGGGAGACTCCAAATGCCCCAGCATCGCCGTATCTACCATTCCCAACAACGGCACGCTGAGATTGGATAGAATAAGTGGCCAAGATAAAGCCCAGATGCGGGCGTACAGATTCACGGCAGGCAAGTTCCCGACGGTACGTTCAAAAGGGTTAGCGGAAAGTCGGGATTTTAACATTGATCTATGTTAAAACTATAAGGGAATTAGGTAGTTAATTCCCCTCCCCTTTCGTCCGATGCGACGGCAATTTTGACTTGGATCATGGATAATATATGGCAATTGGGTATTGCCCTGTATATAATCTGCGACGTTTTGCCGCACCTGAAGTGCCACTATCTTAGAGAAATAACAATAGCTTGTAGTTAGTCGTAAGCAAGAACACTATATCTTGTAGTTCCTTGTCGTCGTCACCTATCTCCATAGCCATCTGCAATTCTCTCCCGTGTGCTTCAGGAATAATGAAAACTACATTACGGAGATTCGGGGAGTTATGCATCTCAAAGCGAATCGGCTGAAAAAGCTGGCGCTAAGCCCGATGGCTCTATTGGCACTTGCCAATCCTGCCATGGCTGAAGAAGCGCAACGCTGGCAAACCAATATGAAACCTGGTGTGACCGCAGTAGGTCAGGAAATTTACGACATTCACATGTTGGTTTTCTGGATCTGTGTCATCGCAGGTGTATTGGTTTTTGCTTTTATGTTTTACAGTTTGTTTGCGTATCGCAAGTCAAACGGCCACAAACCTGCCACTTTCCATGAGAATACTGCGGCAGAATTAACATGGACTATCGTGCCAACCATTATCTTATTGGCAATGGCATGGCCGGCTTCAAAAACTGTTATCAAGATCTACGACACATCCGAAGCGGATCTGGACGTTTTGATCACCGGTTATCAGTGGAAGTGGAAGTACGAATACATGCTGGAAGATGGCGAAAACGTCTCTTTCTTCTCTGTGTTGCGCACACCACAGTCTGAAATCCTCAACGATGAACCTAAGGGCGAGCACTACCTGCTTGAAGTTGATAACCCATTGGTTCTGCCTGTTAACAAGAAAACCCGTTTCTTGATTACAGCTAACGACGTTATCCACGCTTGGTGGGTTCCTGCATTGGCTGTGAAGAAAGATGCGATTCCGGGTTTCATCAATGAAATAGCAACAACACCGACCCAAACCGGTTTGTACCGTGGTCAGTGTGCTGAGCTATGTGGTAAAGACCACGGCTTTATGCCCATTGTTGTTAACGTTGTTGAGCAAGAAGAGTTCGATAGCTGGATTGGCGAAAAACAAGCCGATGCAGCAAAACTGGCAGAGCTGATGCAACAGCAGTTTACGCTGGAAGAACTTTACGACGATGGCAAAAAAGTTTACGAAAAGTCATGTCTGGCATGTCACGGTGCTAACGGTGAAGGCGGTGTCGGTAAAGCAATCGCAGGTAGCCCATTTGCGGTTGGCGATGTCAAAAATCATCTCGATGTAGTTGTTAATGGTGTTCCAGGTACTGCAATGCAGGCGTTTGGTGGCCAGTTAAACGATATTGAACTTGCAGCCGTTATTACCTATCAGCGTAATGCTTTTGGTAACAACATGGGTGATAAGGTTCAGCCTATCGATGTTTACAACTTTAAGAACGGTAAATAGGGGGTAAGCAACGATGGCACACGGTCCTGCTAAAGGTCTATCCCGCTGGTTTTTGACCACCAACCATAAAGATATTGGTGGTCTTTACCTGTGGTTCAGTTTCGCCATGTTTTTGATTGGCGGTAGCTTTGCGATGATTATTCGCGCGGAGCTTTTCCAACCAGGTCTACAACTGGTTGAACCTAACTTCTTTAACCAAATGACAACCTTGCATGGTTTGGTCATGGTGTTCGGCGCAATCATGCCGGCGTTTGTTGGCTTAGCGAACTACATGATTCCTGTCATGATCGGCGCGCCTGATATGGCGTTGCCACGTATGAACAACTGGAGCTTCTGGATTCTTCCATTTGCGTTCACCGTTCTGATCGGATCATTGTTCATGGAAGGTGGTGCACCTAACTTCGGTTGGACGTTCTACGCGCCACTGTCGACTACATACGCGCCACCATCAGTGACATACTTCATCTTCGGTGTTCACATCATGGGTATCTCATCCATCATGGGTGCTATCAACATCATCGCGACTATCGTTAATATGCGTGCGCCGGGTATGACGTTGATGAAGATGCCATTGTTTGTATGGACTTGGTTGATCACAGCCTTCCTGCTGGTTGCTGTTATGCCAGTTTTGGCCGGTGCGGTTACCATGATGTTGATGGATATTCACTTCGGTACATCGTTCTTCAGCGCTGCTGGTGGCGGTGATCCGGTATTGTTCCAGCACATCTTCTGGTTCTTCGGTCACCCTGAGGTATACATCATCATCCTGCCTGCGTTTGGTGTGGTTTCTGAAATCATCCCAACCTTCTCTCGTAAGCCACTATTTGGTTACGCGTCAATGGTATACGCAACTGCAGCAATCGCTTTCTTGTCGTTCATCGTATGGGCTCACCACATGTTTACTGTGGGTATGCCTTTAGTGGGTGAGTTGTACTTCATGTGGGCAACCATGTTGATCGCGATTCCGACAGCAGCGAAAGTATTCAACTGGGTAACGACCATGTTTAAAGGGTCGATCACATTTGAAACACCGATGCTGTTCTGTATTGCGTTTGTCTTCCTGTTCACTATCGGTGGTTTCACCGGTTTGATGTTGGCTATCGCACCTGCAGATATGCAGTACCATGATTCTTACTTCGTTGTTGCTCACTTCCATTACACAATGGTTGCTGGTGCGATCTTCTCCATGTCAGCAGCTGTTTACTACTGGTTGCCGAAGTGGACTGGCAAAATGTACAACGAAACCATGGGTAAGGTTCACTTCTGGATCGCGTTCATTGGCTTTAACCTGACTTTCTTCCCGCAGCACTTTGTGGGTCTGGCAGGTATGCCTCGTCGTATTCCGGATTACGCACTGCAGTTTGCTGACTTCAACATGATGTCATCAATCGGTGCTTTCACTTACGGCTTGGCGCAACTGTTGTTCTTATTCAACGTAATTGCCACGATTCGTAATGGTAAGCCAACCAGTGAGCCAAAAACTTGGGAAGGTGCACAAGGTCTGGAATGGACGTTACCAACGCCACTGCCATACCATACTTTCAGCACACCGCCTGAAGTTAAGTAATGAGTTGGATGGTTTGACGCTTAATTGCGCGAGGTAAATAACATGGCCAGCAACAACACGAACAAATTGGTACTGAAACTGTTTGGTGCGGTTGTTGGCATGTTTGCTTTTGGGTTTGCATTAGTGCCTTTGTATGATGTTTTCTGCGACGTGACCGGCCTTAACGGCAAAACGGGCACACAGGCTTATCAAGCTGTTGACGTAGAAGTTGATACATCACGCACCGTGACAGTTCAGTTCATTGCGACTAACAATGATCAGATGAACTGGGCATTCAAACCCGAAAAAACCATGCTTAAGGTACATCCGGGTGAAGCGATCACGACCAGCTTCTATGCAAAAAACCCGAATGCCAAGGATATGATTGCACAAGCGATTCCGAGTGTTTCGCCAGGACGTGCAGCGGAATTTTTCCATAAAACAGAGTGTTTCTGTTTTAACCAGCAGCCATTGGCTGGTGGCGCGGAAACGGATATGCCGTTGCAGTTTATTGTCGATCAGGATTTACCGAAAGATATTCGAACCATCACATTGTCATACACGATTTTTGATGTGACGCCGTCAGGCGTTGCACAAGCAAAGTAAACGAAGTCTCTGAATAGGGGCGATGGAGATAAACATGGCGGGTCAAAATAATTCTGACCATCAGACCTATTACGTGCCAGAGCAAAGCCGTATGGCGATTCTGGCGTCGATTGGTCTTGCGATGATCGCAGTCGGTGCTGCTGGCTACATCAACAGTCTGACTTTTGACACCGATGGTTCTACCTCAGGTGTTATTCTGGTTTCCGGTTTGCTGTTTTTTACAGCAGTACTGTCAACCTGGTTCGGTTTAACCATTAAAGAAAACCTTAATGGCATGAACTCAGAGCAACTGAAACGCTCGTACCGCATTGGTATGCAGTGGTTCATCTTCTCAGAAGTAATGTTCTTCGCAGCATTCTTCGGTGCATTGTTCTACGTGCGTAACTTGGCAGGCCCTTGGTTGGCAGGCGACAGTGAAGCGGGCGCAATGAACCACATCTTATGGCCTAGTTTTGAATACAACTGGCCAATGTTGACTACCCCTCAGGATGCTGTGGGCGGTATCGATACACAAGCGGCCATGGGCCATGTAGCGAACAACGGCACACACACAGGCCCTGAGAACCACATGATGTTCCCAGGCTTTGAAAAAATGCTGGGTTGGTTGCCATTGTGGAACACCTTGTTGCTGGTTACTTCTTCTGTGCTGCTTGAGTTTGCTCATCATGCATTGAAAGCGGGTAAGCGTGGCGCATTCAACGCGTGGTTAGGTGCTACTTTGGTACTGGGTTTCGTGTTTGTAGGTCTGCAAGCGCTGGAATACTACGAAGCTTACGAGCATTACGGTTTATACCTGGACTCAGGTATCTACGGTGCCACCTTCTTTATGCTGACGGGTTTCCATGGATTCCACGTTATCATGGGTGCAGTAATGTTATCGGTGCAGTTCTTCCGTAGCGTATTCAAAGGACATTTCACCAGTGAAGATCACTTCGGCTTCGAAGCGGCTTCTTGGTACTGGCACTTTGTTGACGTTGTATGGATCCTCCTGGTCGTCGTGGTTTACTTTGTGTAAATACGGTTAGACGCGGGACACAAAAAAGCCCATCACATGATGGGCTTTTTTGTGGGTGACGATGACGATGTTATTTCGATACGTTGTCGCTAACCGTTACTGATGAATAGCATCGGCACTAAGAAAACGAACTATATAGAATTGAGCAGTACGCTATCGCGCAGCAGTGAAGATACGCTAGAGGGTAACTATCATCTTGTGTTCTGGTCGTCAGAAAAGGCCGATACCAAGGCTCTTACTGTTGCCAGGTATCCCACGGAGCATGGGGAGCAATGATGCCCATGGCCAAGGCGAGCGCCACCAGTAAGATTAATGACAACGCCAGTCCAGCGCGGATACATAATGCGTAGAAGGTTCTGTTACCCTTTCCCTTTTCTTTGTAAACAAAGATAAGGCTGCTGAAAAGACTGATCACCAGTAGAACAAAGTTGATCAGAATAGCGATTTTAATGACTGATTCCATCGGCACTGCCTTGAGATAATCGAACGAAAATGCGATTGCACTTTAACTGGAAAATGGCGCTTTTTGTAGTGATTTGCTTGCCAATTACGATAGCGGCAGGCTTCTGGCAATTAGATCGAGCCAACGAAAAAAAGACCATGCAAGCGGCGCATAGTGCTTTGGTTGGCGAAAAACCGATCGCGCTTGAACGCCTTGCGGCAGCGCAATGGCAAGATTACCGCAACGTGACTGCGCGTGGGCATTTTATCGACAAGGTCATTCTCGTCGATAACCAGATTTATAAGGGCCGTTTTGGCTATGAGGTTGTACAGCCGCTGCAATTGGATAATGGCAACGTGCTGATGGTGTCGCGAGGCTGGCATTTGGGCAGCCTAGATCGCCGGGTGTTGCCCGATATAGAACCGATAACGACGGCGGTGACTGTGGCCGGTTACCTCTATCGGCCGAAGCCGAACCGGATGACCGATCATCTGGCTGCCGCCGAAGGTTGGCCGAAAGTGGTACAAGGCGCGAATGTAGAAAATATGTACAGTGCGCTGGGGATTGATGGTAAAATGCGCGTCGATTTTTTGCTGCGTCTAGCCACTGATGACGGGTTGATTTTGACGCCCAATTGGGTGGTGATCACCATGCCCCCGGAAAAACACCTCGGTTATGCTTTTCAATGGTTTGCAATGGCCGCCTTACTGGTTGTTTTGTTTTTGTACACCAGTGTGTCGCGCCGGTCGTCTGCGTCGAATAGCACGCAGAAACCATCGTAAAATTCGTGCATCGATGATTTAAAAAAACGTGTACCTATTGATATCGCTCAGGGTACATACAACTGTGTAAGCAATCGTTCAGAAAAGGGTGCTTCGTGACTGATCAAGACGTAAATCCGCAGGTTCGCAAAAAGAACCAGAACATGATCATGCTGATCATCGGCATGCCGATCATATTGATACTGTTATCGTATACGCTTATGCATATGGTCAAAACCGGCAAGCTGGATTTAGTCGGCATGCTCGGTACACAAACGGTTGGACAACTGATGGATCCGGTGCAACCGATTGCTGATCTATCGCTAACGCGCACTGACGGGCAACCTTTTGTATACGATGATGAAAAGCCGATGTTTTCCCTGTTGGTGCTCGACTCCCCTAATTGCGGTAAACGCTGCGCCGACAATCTGCATTTGAGTCGTCAGATGCACATTGCGCTGGGTAAATTACAGGGTAAGTTACGTCGATACCACGTGTATCTTGATGGAACACTGTCAGCCTCGCAGTTGGAATCACTGAAAAAAGATTACCCGCACTTGCTTAATTTGTATGGCAGCAGCGCAAATGTTGAAAAAGTTATCGCTAATCAATCGTTGGAATTAGACAACCTAGCTTACTTGCTAGTTGATCACCGGGGTTGGGTCATGATGGCATATCCTGAAACCATTGGTGAGAAGCACATGATGTCTGATCTTAAACACCTATTTAAGTACGCGCAGTGATGCAAAAGAACGACAATCACAGCGGGTTAAGCATGTCTGCGGATACACTATCAGCATCTTTGCGTCACAAGCTGGCGCTGTTCGCCGTTGCTGCGGCCTTTGTTGTTATCGGTTTAGGGGCTTTTACCCGGCTGGTTGATGCGGGTTTAGGCTGTCCGGATTGGCCAACTTGTTATGGCCATATTCTCTGGCCGCATGACGAAGTCTCTACCGAAAAAGCCAACGCTGTTTTTAATGAAACCCCGGTTGAGCATGACAAAACCTGGCCTGAGCAGGTGCACCGCTTATTCGCGTCGTTACTCGGATTAGTGAGCTTGGTTATTTTTGCGTTGGGCATTCGTGCCAGCCAAGACAAAAAACTGAATCGGACACTAATCGCACTCGTCACAGTATTGCTGGTTTCACTAGTAACCCGCATCGTGCTGGCGGCCAAATGGGATGTTGGCGCTGATCCGATGCATGACTTTTTCGATTTGACCATCGCCGGCATTGTGTTGGTGATCTTTGCGATTATGGCCGTATTAGGGCTTAAACGTGGACAGTCGCTGTCAGCCGTTAAGCTTTCGGCATTTATTGTTGGCTTCGTTATTTTGCAAGGCTTGTTCGGTATGTGGACAGTAACCCTAAAAGTCTGGCCACAAGTTGTGACCTTGCATTTGTTGGGTGGATTTACCGTTGTTTCCTTGTTCTGGTTACTGGCCTTGCGGTTACGTAACAACCCCTGGCGCTATGATGCCGAGACCTTGCAAGGCGTTAAACGCTTGCAAGCCGTTGCCGCATTAGGTTTGTTAGTGGTTTTTCTGCAGATTGCTCTCGGTGGCTGGACAACGTCTAATTATGCTGCCGTAGCCTGCCCGGATTTCCCGACATGCCAGCATCAGATGTGGCCGGATATGGACTTCAAAAGAGGGTTTGATATCTCCCAAGGTATCGGTCCGAACTACTTGGGCGGGCAAATGGAAAATGAAGCCCGCATTGCCATCCATATGAGCCACCGCATTGGCGCTATCATCACAACGGTATTTTTGGTGTTCCTGTTTTTACGTTTGAGTGCGATAAAGCAGGCCCAGACTACAGTGATGGGATTCACCCTATTGGGTGTGCTATTCCTACAAGTAGGCTTAGGGCTGGCCAATATTATTTTCCACTTTCCATTGTCGGTGGCGGTGTTACATAACGCCGGCGGCGCCATACTCCTGTTAACCATGGTGACGCTAAACTACCGCATCGCCACGGCTAAACTCACGCCATAACACCAGCATACCGGGAGATCGAGCATGGCAGAGGCAAGCATGAACGCAGTAGACGACAAAATAGGCTGGCGTGATTATTACGAACTCACAAAGCCCAACGTCGTATTGTTGATGATATTGACGTCCGTTATCGGCATGTTTATGGCATCGCCGGGCATGGTCGCTTGGCAGACATTGGTGCTGGGTAACTTAGGCATCGCGTTGTGTGCCGGTTCGGCGGCCGCGGTCAATCATCTGGTCGACCGCCGTATTGATATCGTCATGGCCCGTACTCGCAAGCGCCCGGTTGCTACCGGTAAGCTGTCGACGATGCAGGCGGTGATTTTTGCTGGCACCATCGGTATTGCAGGCATGGCTATCTTATTGGTGTTCATCAATCCGTTAACGGCATGGTTGACCCTGGGTGGCTTACTCGGCTATGCCGTGGTGTACACCCTGTTTTTGAAGCGCGCAACACCACAGAACATCGTTATTGGCGGGTTGGCCGGTGCCATTCCTCCGTTAATTGGCTGGACTGCGGTCACCAATCAAGTGGATGGCAATGGCTTGTTGCTGGCGCTGATCATTTTTGCTTGGACACCACCGCATTTCTGGGCGCTGGCGATTCATCGTAAAGAAGAATACGCCAAGGTGGATATCCCGATGCTGCCAGTAACTCATGGCGAGCGTTACACCCGCCTGCATATCCTGTTTTATACCATCATCATGATTGCCGTGACCCTGCTGCCTTTTGCAACCAAATTGAGTGGTTGGTTATATTTGTTAGGCGCATTAGTGCTGGGCGGTGGCTTTTTGTATTGGGCAATTGTATTGATGATCGATAAAAACCCCAAAGCGCCGATGGCAACGTTCAAATATTCGATTATCTATTTGATGGCGTTGTATCTCATTATGCTGGTTGATCACTGGACGATTCCGAAGATTCCCGCCAACGTGATTATTGGCATACCGATTTAACTGGTTCGGCGTTATGACGTTGGATGTAGATGTGGAGTAGATATCATCATGGCAAACTCGGGTGTAAAGAAGACAGTCTTTGTCGTATTAACAGTGATTGCTGTCATTGTTGGTTTGTTGCTGAATAAGGTGTTGAACCCACCATCGCTAACGCCAGAACAATTCCGTGAACGTGGTGTGTTTTTGTATGATCCACCACGTAAACTCAAGAACTTTGAGCTGCGTGACCATACCGGTCAAACCTTCAACAAAGATAATCTGAAAGGCCAATGGTCGTTGGTATTCTTCGGCTTTACCCATTGCCCAGATGTGTGCCCGACAACGATGGCTATGCTCAATAATGCCATGGGCGAAATCAAAGACGACGATATCCGGCAGTCAACGGAAGTTGCGCTGGTCAGCGTTGATCCTGCCCGAGATACGGTTGAACAGCTTGGTAACTATGTGCCCTTCTTCAACCCCGATTTTATCGGTTTAACCGGCGAATTCATTACCATTGCCAAGCTGGCGGCAAACTTGAATGCTGCGTTCCAGAAAGTTCCGGGCGGTGGAGAGCAATACAATGTGGATCATTCTGCTTACATCTTTGTATTAAACCCTCGCGGTGACTTCCAGGGATTTATGAAGCCTCCGTTCGACCCGCAAAGCTTTGCTATCAATTACCTGGCTATTCGCAAGAAATTCGAAAACACGGCATACTGATTCGTTAGATTCTACTAACGCGTCAGTCAGGGACACACCAACATGTCGGAATTTCTGTGGGGCATCGATCTGGGCGGAACCAAGATCGAATGTGCTGTTATGCATGCCCAGACGGGTGAGTGCTTGATCCGCGAACGCATTGCCACGGAACGTAATCAGGGTTACACCCATATTCTTCGACAGATGGATCTGTTGGTTGCCCACTGCAAAAAAAACGTTGGCCTCACGCCTGAGGCCGTAGGCGTTGCCACACCTGGCACGCTATCGCCTCAATCGGGGTTGATGAAAAACTGTAATACCACCGAATTAAACGGCCAGCCGTTGGATATAGACCTCGCCGAACATCTCCAAGTCCCCGTAACGATGGCTAACGACGCCAATTGTTTTGCCCTAGCTGAAACGCATCTTGGTGCAGTTAAACAACAATATCCAACAGCGAAAGTGGTACTTGGTTTGATTTTGGGTACTGGCGTGGGCTCAGGTATTGTTGTTGATGGCAACGTATTAAGCGGCCGACATGGCATTGCTGGTGAATGGGGTCATAACTGCCTTGAGCCGGGGGGCGATGATTGTTACTGCGGTCGTCAGGGTTGCGTTGAAACTGTGATTTCAGGCCCGGCGATTGAGCGATACTATCGTCGTAAGACTGGCGAAGACCGGCGTTTAGCGGACATCGTTTTACGTGCGGATGCTGGCGAACAGACTGCGATACATACCATCAACTACCTGGTTGATCGTTTTGGCGAAGCATTGGCGCCGGTAGTGAATGTACTGGATCCGGATGTGATTGTGATTGGCGGCGGTGTGAGTAACGTAACGGCGTTATATCAACTTGGTGGCAAGGCAATCTTGCGAACGCTGTTTAACCCGCGCTTTGAAACCCCGCTGGTAAGGCCTGTGTTGGGAGACAGCGCCGGCGTGTTTGGCGCTGCCATGTTGGTGCGTTAGGCCTGCGTACGAAACACTAGGTACCCGACCCAGCCCCGTTTACAATGATCTGCAAGTTTGCACGGAAGGGTTCGGTACCGCCGTCAGAGTATTCGATATCTATTCTTACCCCGGTCGTTGCGCTCTCACCCGTTAGTGCACCCTTCTGATCACGATCCGGCACAGGGTCCTGATCTTGCGCAGTATTACCAACAAAAACAACAGCATCGTCTGTTGAGGTCCAATTAGTGCCCTCTGTTACGTCTTCAAAAGTACCATTTGTAAATAGTACTCTAGAGCGCAAGAATTCAGGGTTTTGACCGGCATCAATTCGGAATGTAACGGTAACCCGGGCATCAGGGTTATTAACGTTACCCTGTGTCGGATCAAAAAACTCGATTCGTTGAACTGTCGGACGAGGCACAACGATAAACTGCCGTGTTCCTGTTGCTAGGTCATCACCACAAACACCACTTGCAACTTCGGCCCCTTGGCTAACACCGGTAGCGATGCCTGTTTGGGCGATCGTCGCATTGCCGTTTTCCGTGCTCCAGGTAATATTCTGAGTAACTGGCTGAGCTACATTGTCTGCCCATGTAGCCGAGGCATTGAATTGTAGATTTGAGCCAACTGCAACCGTAGGTTCTTGATCAGGTTGCTCGTTCTCCGCCGTTACTGTTATTTGTTCAATGGTTGGCTGGCCGTCAACGTTGAGAAAATTTGTAATGCCTTGTGAGGTTGCTGTTAGGGTGGCTTGCTCAGTGTCTCTAACTGCGAATTCAACGCCATTGGTAAGTGGTTCAACACGCGCATTAGATGATGCGGACCAAGTAACTTCAGTCGTAATGTCTGATTCATCACCGGTTTCGAAAATGCCTATCGCTCTTAAGTCTGTGGTTGTCCGGCAAACATCGGGCATTTGATTGCCTTCAACTCTGATTGCGGTTAACACGTCGACTGACACATCAATAGATGCAGTCAGTCCGCCATATAGAGCCTGAAGAGTTGCATCGCCTGTTTTTAACGCGCTTATCTCGCCACCGCGTGATACGGAAACCACTGATGTGTCAGAGCTTCTGAACAGTGGTGTTGATGGCAAGTTAATGCCTGATGTTCCGTCCTTGTTGGTACCGCTTACTTGAATTTGACGAGATGTATTCAGCGGTATAACACTGCCGTTAGAAGGGTTGTCGATCTGAATACTGACCAAATTCAAACGACCCACATCAACCGCATTAACGATTTCGCGGGTATCGCCTTCGCAAGCTGTGATTAGCAGGGCAACACAAAATGCCATCAATAGCTGCAAGGAATGTTTAACGCGCTCAGCCATGTCCATTACTCCTAAAACTGGTACTGGGTGCCGAGATTGAGTGAATCAATTCTGACATCATCTTTGCTGAACTGACGGCTGAATTCGATAAATAGCCCCCAGTCGCCATAGAGCTCTTTCACACCAAAGCCGACATTTGGGCCTTTGAGTGTGGTTGAACCTGGGTAGCTGTTGTTGTTTTTGACGTTCAGCTCGTTCCACGCGTAGCCAGTCAACAGATAGGCACTAAGCCCTTCGGCATCGGGGGATTCCCAACGTATGTTGACGGAATATGCGCTATCGAGGCTGACTTCGACACCGACATCTTCAGACGATTTCAGGCCAAATGCGCCAGTGGCTTCAACGCCGATAGTTTCCCAAAAGTAGGCACCTAAACGCAGACGACTGCCGATTGGCAAGAAGCTCTCATCACTGATATTCACAAAGTTGAATTGTGCATCCAGACCGATGTAGGGGCTGAAATGAAAGCCGCTGTCCGAAGACTCTTGTGCTGAGGCGTTGCTGCATAACAAAGCAAGGCCGAGTATGGGGCCCCATTTTCTGTTCACGTGAGAAACTCCTGAACTCATTTTCATGGCTAATTATTGTATCGACGTATGTACCGATGCGGTGTGCCGTAATCCTAGGCACAAAAACAAGGTCGTCGATCCAGTATAAGAGTTTGGTGGCGAACTATCCATGTTAAAACGTGCCGCTGGTACGCTGAGATGCAACGTGTTTCGCAATCCGGCGTCTATTCGCCGATTTTGGAGTTTATAGCGAAGCCTGAACGTGCGCGTGCTGCTTAGATCATCTTCTAATACGGTCTGTTTTTCTTTGCAGAGTTGTGGTGTTATAAATTTGTAAAGGATTTACATGCGTTTAACGCATTTTTAAGGACGAATTAGGGGCGAACCATGACAAACATACCATCTCCATGGGGGCGATGGCGGCGCCATGCACGATGGCTGGCCGGTATCGTTACTATTGCGGTGACGTTGATAGGCTGTTTGTTTTTCCGCTTTGCTACTTGGCAACCATTGGATTGGCCAACGCAAGTGGATCACCTCTATGGCGAAGTCGTGCAGCTACGTTCAGACTTTGCGGACGGCAAGCATCAGGGAACCGGCCGGCGCCAGGAGGAGTTTTATCTGGTCTACCGATTCCATCACGACGATGTGCGTGCTGAATCCGGTTTTGTCAGTCGTGTACGTATCACTGAGAAAGCCTACCGCAGTTATCAGGTTGGTGGGCATATCCCACTGGTTGTCAGCCGCTCGAACCCCTCTCTCAACGATACGTTAGACAATTATCAAAGCCGTCATTCTTGGGGGAATACCCTGTTAAGTGTTTTGCCATTCAGTCTTGTGGGTGGTTTGCTGTTTTACTTTATGCTGATGTATTTTTCACTCAAAACTCACGATGACATCATGCATGAGGGGTTTTACACCGAACACTCGTGGTTGGACGTTGAACAACGCCAAGTAGTGTTTCTGCATCGCGGTACTTTGTATTACTTTGATATCGACCCTAAACAAATCGATAAAGTCAGGCGTGCTTATCAGCGGGGAGTTGATTGCAACAGCCTGCGACTACTGAGTCATTCGTCGTATTTTCGAGATCTACCGTTGGAAGAAATTACTCGCCTCAGTACGTCTGATCGTAGCCGTCAGTTGGATATCGCTTACCAAGCAGAGCGGCATGCCATTCGGTTTATGAATCAAGCCCACAAAAAACATGCCCTGGAGCAGATTAAGCACTATCTGCCAGACTATATGGCTTATGACGAGACGGACACACCGATATGGCAAGCCGGGCTGCCGTGTGTATTCGCCATTTTGGTATTGATTACCGTGTCAGCAGTGCTGCAAACGCTGGTGGGTTATGCGGTATGTGGCGGCATTATCGTTGCTATTTTGTTACCCCGGTTGCTGATGACCTATTTAATGGGGAATCGGCGTCGCGTATGGGCAAATCAGCAAGCGCAGGGCATTGTTATCTAATTCATGATACTGCCGTCTGCGGGTGGTTGACGAAGAGTCAGATAAATTGCCCGCTTTGTTGCTCTACTGGTGTTGAGCCTGCTGTTTTCTGCTTCCGGCTTTGCCTATAATGGCGAAAACTTCCAATAATGATAATAACGATGGATTTGCGCCAAGCCCCTGTTTATACCGCCTTCCCCCTAAAATCTGCGTTATTGCGCGCATGGATCGTTTTGCTGGCGCTGGTTGCCGGTGAAGTTGCTGTTACCTTGTGGCTAACCGGCGGCACCTTTATTTTTACATTGGACGATCCCTACATCCATTTGGCATTGGCTGAGAATATCTGGCAAGGCCATTATGGCGTTAATTTGAGCGAGGCTTCGGCGCCATCATCGTCGGTTATTTGGCCCCTACTGTTAGCCCCTTTGAGCATGCTGCCGGCGGCCGGTTACGCTGTGTTATTGATGAATGTGGTACTGGCCAGTGGATGCTTGGTGTTTTTGGCGCGCTTGTTGGGTCAGGTTGAAGCTGAGCGGCAGGTAGGTGCTTTTAGTGAGAAGACCCGTACGGGCATATTGATATTAGCTGTTTTGCTGGCAAATCTGGTGGGGTTAATCTTCACCGGCATGGAGCATCTGCTGCAGATGTTGCTGGCGTTGATGATTGTTTCCGGCTTGATCGAGCATGTGCAAACACACAAGGTACCACGCTGGATATGGCTGGCGATTGTTTTGCTGCCATTGGTGCGCTTTGAAAGTATTGTGGTTGCCGGTGCCGCCCTGCTTTATTTGTTGTTCGCCGGTCGTGCGTTGGCCAGTATTGTTACCGGGCTATTGATTGTTGCCTGTCTGGCGGGTTACTCGGCGTTTTTGCTGAGTCAGGGGCTGAGCTATCTACCGGATTCGGTGTTAGCCAAAGCGGATGTCGCCGCCAGTGGTGTTAGCAAATTGGCGTTCAACCTTTGGCGTAATTTACATTCATTTAAAGGCCCGGCCCTTTTGATATGCGCCCTGTTATTTTTTCATACAGCTTGGTTTCGATCGGTTTCTGCCAATAAACGCCGACTGATGCTGGCGTTTGGTTTGGCCATTTCGGGGCACCTGTTAGCCGCACGAATGGGGTGGTACTTCCGGTACGAGTTGTATCTGTGGATCTCAACACTGGCATTATTGTTTTACCTCTATTGTGTGCCCATGCTACCTGACGTTTCTCGTGGTGAAAAACGATTCACCAAAGGCCTACTGATAACCTGTGCCGTCTTTAGCGGGTTGGAACACACCGCAGCAATCGCTACGACACCGTTAGCAGGCGCCAATATTTATCATCAACAATATCAAATGCAGCGATTCCTTAATGAGATGTGGCAAAAGCCGGTGGCGGTCAATGATTTGGGGCTGACCAGTTTTACCAACGATGAGTATGTGTTGGATTTATGGGGATTAGCCTCCTCCGAGGCGCGGGTGCTGCGTAAGAGTGCTACATCACCGGATTGGATGGCCGAATTGGGTGACAAACATCAGGTCGAGATGGCGATGATTTATCACAATGCGGTTTGGTTCGAGACAGTACCGCCACAGTGGCAGAAAGTCGGTGAGCTGACGGTTACGGGTATTCCGATTACGGCGTGGTTCCCCGTGTCTATTTTTGCGACATCGGCATCAACACATGCGGATATCTTGCAACGCTGGCAGACCTTTGCCGAAACTCTGCCAGAAGGTACTCGCTTTGATGCAGAAAAACCGGCTCAAACTCAGCCGCGTTAATGGCGTTTGATAGCGCCGGCTAGGCGCATTGACCGACGATGCAATGCGCTAACTTGCCTTGAATAGGATGGCCGTGTGATGCAGCGACAACGATGGTTTGCAGATTCCAATCGCAGCGTGTTGGTGATGGCAGCGTTGTTGATGGTTTACTCGGCATTGAAGGGCCTGCGGTTTCCGAATCTATGGTCATACACCCACTACCTGTTTAATTACGACGCTGGCTTCGTGAAACGCGGTTTAATCGGTGAGCTCATTCGCTATGTTGATGCGCCGGTCATGCTGTCGTATGTGTTTTTCTGCATATTCTCATTTACTGTCGTTATCGCCATTTTGATACTACTCATTCATTTGGCGGGGCGCGCATTGCGTGATGGGGATATTTACCGAGCATTCTGCGTTTTGATGTTTGCGACTAGCGTGGCGCTGGTGATGTTGACCCATACCGTCGGTTACTTTGATCATTTGGGATTGTTAGTGACCTTACTGGTTTTAACGGTGCGAGGGTGGCGGTTGAAGGCTGCGTTAGCATCGGTGCTGTTTCCGTTAGCGCTGTTAGCCCATGAGGCGGCATTGGTGTTGTATTTTCCCGTGTTGTTTGTGATGTTTTATCTGGATTGGGACGATCACCCGACGCCTGCCAAGGTCGTATTTTTGACGCTGTTCACTTTGGTTTGTGTGGCGCTCACCTATGCGGTTTCGCATGCCGTTTTGCCCTATGAAACGGTCAGTCAACTTTACTCAGCGACCCAGCAGCAACACGGTATTACGTTGCGACAAGATGCGTATGATGTGTTGCACCGTGTGGTAGGTGACAATCTGCTGATCATGCAAGACCATTGGCAAACGGTGAATTATCGTGGCGGGTTGATGGCCAGTGCGCTGGCGGCCTTACCGACAGCGTTTTTTATCTCGGCGCTGACGATGGGGTATATGCATCAGCTTAATCGGTCTCGCATCAGCAAGGTACTGGCGATATTGGCAAGTTACGCGCCGCTGGTGCTGCATATTGCCGCGTGGGATGCTCCGCGTTTTAACAGCCAGGTTATCATGAGTAGCTTTTTGGTGTTTTTAATCGTGGCTTCGTCAAACGCCCCGTCTATACAGCTATCTTCTCGTCACCAATGGCTGGCTACCGCGGTTTTTGTCGGCCTGATGTTATTCAACTTAACGCTCACACTGGCGTTATTCGACGGTTATCAAATAGTGCACTTTCCGTTCCCGGCGCATCAACATTATTTGCAGTCTGTATTGGGCGGCGACATGCCGATTCTGCAAATCCCGTCACGTTGAGCCTTGCTGATAAAGAACACCAGCGAGGACGATTGCGGGTGAACGAGATGCTAGGAAGATGTTAGGGATATAGAGCGGGTGCTGCAAGAGCACCCACATGGCCTAAGCGGCGATCAAGCTAACGCTTGGGTTTTGGTGGCAGTGGCACCAGTACAGATACTCTGTCGATAATGTCTTGATACTGTGGCCGACGTTCAAGGCTGCGGGTTTCCATCAATGGAATACTGGCGGTCACAAACATTACTAACATGGCAACAAAGCCGATAATTTGCCACCACCAGCCCTGTGGCCATGCGGCCAAACCAAACAAGGCAAGACTGGCCCAGAAGCTGATTTCTCCGAAGTAGTTGGGGTGACGAGACCAACTCCAAAGCCCTTGATCGATGATTTGCCCGGGCTTGCGGTAGGCAATAAACTGATGCAGTTGGCGGTCTGCGATCAGTTGAATCGTGACTGCTGTGATGCCGATTGCTGTGGCGATGTAGTCGAGTATGCCAGGCTCGGCCTGACTCAACGTTAAACACGCATAGGCAGGTAACAAACCGAGGAAGACTTGCACCGTCGGGAAGAAATGTACGCCAAAAAAATCACTGAAGATAGCAAGTTTGGGGAATCGATCACGCACGATCGGATAGCGCCAATCTTCATGGTTCAGGCCTTCCCAGTGTTTTGCCCAGTTCCACGTTAGGCGAATAGCCCAGTACCAAACCACCAGAGAAATCAGTAAGTAGCGGGTTTCATTACCGTGCCCGGCTACATCCCACCAATACAGTAAAAACAGCGGCGGGATAACACTCCAGTAGGCGTCGTAAAAACTCGAATTTTTAAAGACACGACTGAATATGAAAATAACGACGGTGGCAATGACATCGGCAACAAAGCTGTCTAACAGCAAGCTACCGGTGCTCGGGCCGTTATAGAGCCAGAGGGCTGCTGCACCGCAACAGGCAATGTAAGCAATGATGATCCAAACCATCGAAACGGTTTTTGACGGCCGGGCCGCATGGGTATCTGTCGACATAATGAATCCGTTTTTGGTTTTTATTATTTTGCGGGCATAGAGCCCGATCTCAGCACAAGGTGTTATACGATCAGGTTAACAGAATGGATCGGAGGAGAGTGTCAGACAAACGTGTGAGGTACGACCCTGCAATCGACGGGCGGATGGCCGGCAGTCTGTGCCGGCCAGGGTATTTTAGCGCCAGCGGGTTGTGTTGTTGAGCACATCCTCGATGTTCAATGCCGGTTCTGTGGTTGTTTCATCGTCAGATTCATGGCCTAGCTGACGTGATTGCGGTGCTGGTTTGCAGATCAGAGTATTTGCTCGGGTCGGAAAGTTAGTCATAAATGACTGATGGGTATGACCTGGAAGTAATCTGTCGACGACAAACTCTACGCGCTGAATCACATCCTGATAGCGATTGCTGATGCGATAAGTCACGTTGTAGTCCTGACAATTAGCGGGTTGGCTTGTCAGGCGATCTGCGAATGCCAGTTCACGATCAACGTTGTAATGCACCTTCATCATAAATTCTTCGAACAGCATCGCAGTATCTTCATACTTGGTGCTATAGGCGTAAGTATCACTGGCACGGTCGGTTTCAAAGTGACTGCCAACTTCTGCCGCTGTGAGTGCGGCAATCGTTGATGATGCTTTTTCACCTTGAAACAGAACCTGCCCGATTTGACGCATGGTTGTGCTGTTGAGCGGCAGGCTGCGGTCTAAGTCACTGGACGTATCCTGATCATCTTTAATCAAGTTAAACGGGCGAACATCGGCGTCAACGCGACCAGCAATTAATGTTAATGGATATTGGTCTGCAGCGTGTGCAAGCTCATGAAACAGCAATGCCGACAACGCATATAGCGTTGGTGACTCGCCTCTCACGGCCGCTGTTGAATCCCCAAAGGCAAAGCCATTGCTTTTGGTATAGGTTGCAAGATCAGCAAAGCCCACCTGACTGGCAAATCCGGCTCGGTAGTCTTGTTCGTTTGAGATGGTGTTGCGTTGTGCTGCAGTTAACCATAAGTACTGCGGATCAAGATAAATCGCACCGGTTGCCGGTAAGAAAAACGCTGGACGAATATGGCTGTGAATAACAATCGCGGTCGTGCTGCCAAAGAGTCGATACATGTCTTCAGGCATTCGATCTAATAGCTGTGAGAAATTGTCGGCCATCCAATCATGCGAAACGATCAGACGATCCATAATCTGTTGTTTGGTTGGCAGAGTCGCGGGGGCGCCAATGAATGACAGTGTGCTGAGTGGGCAGACCTCTTCAAATGTCTCGATGATAACGCAATTGGCCAATGTTTGACTGAGGGGGGATACCGCGCCGTCCGCATTGCGAAAGTCAGAACGATTGACGTTGTCAAACAACTGAGGTTCAGGGTTGTTACCTGAACTGAGATAGGAATTGCCGGAAAAATCAGAGTCACCGCTACAAGCGGCAAGAAGAATCAGTGCCGCAACGGATACTGTGCGTTGCAGTTGGCGTATGGTAGTGCTGACATGGGCGTGTGCAGCAGAGCTTAGTTTCATCGATGACTCCCCTTTTTGTTCCGCGCTTAATCGATAGTGAGCCAGTGATGCTACCACAGAATTTGCACAGAAGAAGGGTACCGAGTTTCTTTGAAACGGCCTTTGATTGGATGGTCGTGAATTAGCCGCGCAGTTTTTGTAATAGATTGGCAAGCAACCAGAAAATCGACGCGGTTAGAACAATCGATGGGCCAGCGCTGGTGTTGGCATAAAACGATAATGCTAAGCCGATGAGAACCGCCAACATCCCAATAAAGGGCGCCAGGATAACCATCGTCAGCGGTGTTGGGGCAAGCGTTCTAGAGCAAGCCGCAGGAATCAGTAGCAATGCGGATACCAGCAATACGCCAACCAGCTGCACGGCGATGGCAACCAATGAAACCAGCATTAAAAACGTGAGCATCTTCAAGCGCTCTGTTGGCACGCCCTCGGTGGCGGCGAGCTCTTCGTCGATCGACAAAGTTACCAGTGGACGCCATAACCCGGCTATCAGAGCAATGATGGTAAGGGCAATAACGCCAGTAACAATGACATCGGACCAAGCCACGGCGAGGATGTCGCCAAACAATACAGCTTCGATATTGATGTTGGTACCTGTCAGCGGCAATACCAGCATGCCTGCGGCTAGGCTCGTTTGCGCAATAATCGCAAGCAAGGTATCTGAGCTGATTTTTAGGCGGCGCTCGAACCGAGCCATCACTAACGCCACTACAGATCCGAATCCTAGCAATCCGATCAATGGGTCAACCTTGGCGAGCAGCGCTAGGCTGATACCCAAAATGGCACTGTGCGCCAGCGTATCGCCGAAAAATGCAAGGCGACGCCACACCACAAAACACCCGAGCACACCGCCTGCGGCAGCAATCGACAAGCCAGCCAGAATACTCGGTAGCAATAGCTCAATGATCATGGCTACAACTCCCGTCGTGCTGGCCATCGATGATATTGCCGGTAAGGTCGTGATGGTGATCGTGGTGATGGGTATACGTGGTGACTTGTGGTTGGCCGCTATCACCGAAGAGTTGCAAAAAGGCTTTGTCGTTGGCGATATGGTCAGGGTGGCCGCTGCAGCAAACGTGTTTATTCAGGCAAATCACGTTGTTTGTTTGTGCCATCACCCAATGCAGGTCGTGAGAGACCATGAGCACGGCACAGTTATATTGTTTTCGAGCCGCATCGATTAACGCGTAGAGGCGCTGTTGGCCGCCGAGGTCGACGCCCTGTGCGGGTTCATCCAATACCAGTACGTCTGGTTGGCGCAGTAAGGCGCGTGCAAGTAATACCCGTTGGCGTTCGCCGCCAGATAAATCGTGCATGCTGGCATCGTGTAAGTGGCGGATGTGCAACTGTTCCAGTACCGCTTGATATTGTGCGTCACTGACACCTGCCAGCGACAAAAAACTGTGCACAGGTAAGGGCATTTGTTCATTTAATTGCAGTTTTTGCGGCACGTAACCGAACGTCAATTTATGCGCATAGGTTAGTTTGCCACTGGACGGCTTATTGAGACCAATCAGTATGCGCAGCAATGAGGTTTTCCCCGCGCCATTGGGGCCGATAATGGTAACGATTTGCTGGCGGCCCAATTCCATGGAGACACGATCAAGAATCACCTGCTGACCTTTTTTCAGGCTCAGTTCGTGCGCGGTTATCAGTGCTTGGCTCATGTGATCGGTCAGGTCTCTGGCAGGGCTGCTGCGTCGGTTTCAAAGCGCCGCTCGGCGAAGGGCTGTGGTATACTAGCGGCTTTTGTCAGTCGGTCAAGCTGCCTGTAGCTGCAGGTAAATACTGACGGTGTTTCAGGTGATTTTGTTCATGATACAACGCCTTAGGGTTTTCTTCATCTCTGCGCTGGTTGTGCTGGCGCCAGCGTATTCTCAAGCGCAGCCGGTAAATACAAATACACAGGTGTTGGTATCCATAAAGCCGCTGGCTTTGATCTATGCGGCGTTAACCGCACCGCAGGCACCGGCAGCGAATATATTGGTGCCGGCAGATGCCAATCTGCATGATTTTTCATTGTCTATCCGGCAGCTGGATACCGTCAGCAAGGCAGATCTGATCTTTTGGTTGGGGCCAAAAACTGAGCCTTACCTGGCTGAACTGGCTCAGCGTTTTAAGCAGAGCGATCAGCAGTGGGTATTACTGCAAGATCAGATGCATGGCTGGCTAGAGCCGGATGTGGCGGCTGAAATAGCAATCACAATGGCACAGGCTTTAGTGCAACGTTATCCTGCGCATAAATCGCAGATCGAACAGCGTTTGGTGGATTTTCAGCGTTCGATACACACGCTTGAAACAACATGGCAAGGTCGTTTTGCTTCGCTATCTGACACGCCTTTTTTGTTAGGTCATAGTGCGTTTGAACACCTCACCCACGAACTGGGTTTAACCGGCGCCGTCGAATATCAGGGCAGCCATTCTCATGGTCATGCTCCGACCGGCATGCAGGCAATGTTATCAGCGCAAAAGCGTATTGCCGCCGGTGAAATTCGTTGTGCGGTGGAGGAGCCAGATGTTGATTTTTCGCGCCTGCAACAACGGTTTAGCCAATTACGAATTGTTCGTTTGTCGCCGATGGCGGCGGATACCCAAGTCACTGCCGGTGGCTATGTTGACTACCTCGATTCTGCCCTTGCCGGGCTGTATCAATGTTTGACTGGTCAGTCTGCGGCTAACAAATCAACAATGGAGCAGTAATAGTGGCGATATTTCCTGATCTCGAAGCCGATGCGATATATCTGTCGCAAACCAATCCGGATGAGCCCTTGTCGGCCTTCTCTGCCTATGCGTTTCATCTCGACGGCCATGAATGGCCGACAGTGACGCACTATTTTCAAGCGATGAAATTTGACGATGAGGCATTGCAAGCCCGTATTCGCCAGGCGCCGTCAGCCAAAAAAGCGCGCGGCATTGGGCGGTCACGATTGCGCAAACCGCGTGCAGATTGGTCCAGTGTTCGTACCACTGTGATGACACGAGCAATTTATACCCGTTGCCGCACACATGATGATGTTGCGACGGCGTTATTGGATACCGGCGAACGTCAATTGATCGAAAGCAACGCCTACGACTATTTTTGGGGCTGCGGCCGCGACCGCCGGGGTCAAAACGAATTCGGTAAAGTGTTAATGAATGTTCGAGCGAAACTACGCGCAGAACTGCACGAAGAAAAAACGCCGGATTAACCGATCCATCAACAAGCGCGACCCTATCTATTGTGTGAAGTGAGTATCTAACATGGCCAAATCATCTCGACTTGTTTTTTCCACCGATTCAGGCCGCATGTGCCCGACATGTGGGCAGCCTGCGCATCAGGGGCCATGCCCTGCATCGAATGCCATTGTGGGTGATGGCAAGGTTCGTATCCAACGTGAAACCAAGGGCCGTAAAGGTGCTGGCGTGACGTTAATTACCGGGATTCCGTTGCCGGCCACCGAGCTTAAAACGTTGCATAAAACGCTGAAAAAGAAATGTGGCGTTGGTGGCGCCGTGAAAGATGGCGTACTTGAACTGCAAGGTGATCAGCGTGAAGCTGTATTAGCTGCCTTGCAGGGTAAAGGGTGGGACGTCAAGATTGCCGGCGGCTAGGTCATAAGATATCGCGTCGATTCAAGGCGCTGATTGTTATTGTTGATTAAGAGATCGTGCATGTGCTCTCCGATGAAGGTTGTCTTGGCTGCCCGGCTTGTTGGGCGGTGGAAGGCATTTTCCATAGATATTGAATGAGTTCTCGATTCATGCTTTTTGCACGTTCAACTAAACGTTGTTCGCTATTGTTTTGGGCGTCGCCTTGAATGGCATGCACAAAACTTGCTGCTAGCGTGTGGCTGATAATGTAGCAGGCAGAATCGCCGTAAAATATGCTGGGTGGAAACCATCGGTTCCAACGGTTTTCATTAGGCATATTCAATCCCCAGACAGGGCGATCAGCGATGGAGAATAGCCCTATTGGCCTATAGCGTTCGTCGATATCCGTGGCAAGTGCTGGCCAAAGATGTTGGGATAGAAAACGCTCGACGTTATCGTGGTGAATTGAGCAATTCAGATAAAGTACGCAGCTTTCTGAATTGGATAGGATGGCTTTTTCTGGAAATACCTTCCACAACAAAACAGGAAATCCCTGATTTTCTGTGAGTGCTTTTTGGTTTAACGCGCGCATTTTTTGAAACAGCGTGACTCCGCCGTTTTGGTTGACAACAAATTGCAGGCGGCCCTTTGCTGAGAACCATTCGCCGTACTCTTCACCGATTCGTGTGTTTGCATGGTAGTCCTCAGGTGGTGATCGAGGATCACCGTTGAGATCTGCCTGAACGAACGGTTTACCGCGCAATCCGCTGCTTTCCGGATAGGGTTGGCTGTTAAAGGCACTCCGCAGATCCGCGGCTTTATGGGCCCAATCGATATGATTATATTGGTCGTTGGGCGTGTAAGTCAGATGAAGATGATCCAGATTCCACGCCTTGTAAAAGGTATCTCTGAAGTAGCGCATAAGATTGTTATGCAGCTGCCTCGATTGAAGATCGTCATTCGCTTTTTCTGGCAAGCTAGGAGCCCAAGCCGCCGTTTCGCCCTCGGTTATTTCTGATGGTGTTGAAGTCTGCGTGCTGAATTTCAACAGTCGTGCTTTCTGCGCCATTGAAAACCATATAAATTCGGGGACATTGTCGGGGTTCATAAGCGTTCTCCTAGTGAGTGCTTATCGGCGTATTCGTCTGCTTGTTTAGGAATGAATCAGTTAGCTGCCCCTGTTTGTCGATTGGATATAACGGCTTTTTGCACGCTATCAGCAACGCCGCAATGATGTTTTTCGCTTGGGCCTTTCTCTAGCCCAAAAGATACCGGATATTCGGAATGGTCGACGGTATCACGTAAATCGATGGCACAGTGCGCCCAGTCAACATGGTTGTATTGCAGGCTGGGAAGGTAGCCGAGTTGCAGAAAATCACGGCTCCAGCACTTGTAGATGGCGTCGCGAAAAAACATCAACAATGGGTCGTACAGTGTTTTGCTGATGGCGGTTCACGTGTGTGTTGCATGCAGATAAGGCGCAGCGGCTTCATCTTGCGTCTCGAGATGTTGGCGAACGTCCGATTGATCAGCAAATCCTCTTAACGCTAGCTCGAGAATTTGAGCCTTTTGTGCCATCAGATACCAGACGTGATCGGGGATGGTTGCCAGATTCATACTGCTCATTCCTTTGCGGCTAGTGATGTAGACTCTGGTTTGCGGAGATTTATCAATAGGCTTAAGCGCACGGAGCGGCTGAATACCACCACCGGTCGTCTATGGGCGACTTCTGTGCGGTTATTCGGGCGGTGTACTTGATGTTATTAACGCATCAATCGTCGATAGCGCTGCACAAATGGGCATCACAGAAGCGCTAGGGGTCTTGCGACAATTCCCAATCAGTACTGATTGGCGATACCTACTGCGAGGGCTAGGGGAGGCGGCGGCTGAGAAGCAACCGCCCTACTCTTAAATTTCAGCTGAATGCTGACCGAGATTTATATGTGTTTAGCTGGCTTGGGATGTTGCTGAATCTGGCAGTGGCGGCACCCCGTCTTCCAGATAGTTATGCAGGATGCGGCGGAATTGCTCTGGATCCTTAAAATAGTGCAACTCGTGATGCAGGTTTTCTTTCGCTCGCGCCCTTGCCAGCGTGCGCGATAACCAGAATCGCATGGCACAGGTTTTAACGATAATGGGCCAGTGATGTCGGTCGCTCTCAGTTAACGGATGCGCGTTGGTATAGGCTTTAATCAGTGCATTAAAACAATCGGCATCAAGGTGTTCATCTCGCATGCACCAGTCGTTGACTGTCACGGCGAGGTCATAGATACAGTGGCCCTGCCCGGCATTAAAAAAGTCGATAATGCCACCCAGGTGCTCTCCTTCAAACAGCGCATTATCACGGAATAAATCGCCGTGGATGATGCTCTTGGTGAGATCCGGGTCGTCAACCACGGCAAGGTAGGTGTTAAGTACTTCAAGGCACAGGCTTTGATCGGTTTCGGATAACATCGGCGAGGCATCAACAACCGTTTGGCGCAGCCAGTTAGCATCGCGAATGCCACCGTGTTCGTACTCCATGTCCATGCTCACCGCATGAATACGCGCCAGCATGTCGCCGATCACGGCGCATTGTTGCGGTGACGGTGTCATCATATGCTCGCCATGCAAACGCGGGCATAAAACGGCGGGTTTGCCCTGAATATGCTGGATGGCGGCGCCGTCATAGTCACGAATGGGGGCAGATACAGGTATCTGTTTGCGATCTAGCAGCTCCAGCAATGCCAGATGAAAGGGTAAATCGTTTTCGGGCAATTCTTCGAAAATGGTCAAGAAATATTCGCCCTGACGATTATGGCCAACTTCCTGAGCGAGATGGTTGGAGCTGGTGGTGATGACGTAGTTGCTGTTTTCCATTCCGGCACTGACGCCACTGAAATCCACCACGTCACCAATGCCATAACGGCTGATGAACTGTTCGATTTCTTCGCGTTCCAGAGTTGTGTAAACCGCCATAAAATTCGCCCTTAATTTTTCGATAAAGAAAGTGTAGCAATGGTAGACTTACCACTTTAGTTAACCACAATAAGCAACGATTTAATATCGATCTGCTCGCGGGTTGGTGACGACGTTTGATCAGTCACCTGCCGAGTCGCTATGCTGTCCATTGCACTGCAACAAACCAATAGAGAAAACAATGTCTGAGGCTACCGCTCCCCTGATTCTGGTTGATGGATCATCTTATCTCTACCGTGCTTATCATGCGCTACCGCCATTGACGAATTCCAAGGGCATGCCCACCGGTGCTGTCAAAGGCGTAATTAATATGATTCGCAGTCTGGTAAAAAGTTATCCAGACAGCTGTATTGCGGTCATTTTTGATGCCAAAGGCAAAACATTTCGTGATGACATCTATCCCGAATATAAGGCGCAGCGCCCGCCAATGCCGGATGATATGCGTCCACAAGTCGAACCGATCCATCAAATCATACGTGCGATGGGCTTACCTCTGATTGTTGTTGAGGGCGTCGAAGCCGACGATGTGATTGGCACCTATGCAGCGCAGGCCACGGCCAAAGCGATTCCTGTGGTTGTGTCGACCGGCGACAAAGATATGGCGCAATTGGTCAATGAACACGTGTCCCTAGTAAACACCATGACCAATACGGCTATGGATGTCCCAGGCGTTGTGGATAAATTTGGCATCGGGCCGGAGCTCATTATCGACTTTCTCGCGTTAATGGGCGACAAGGTCGATAACATTCCCGGCGTTGCCGGTGTGGGTGAAAAAACTGCGTTGGCCTTGTTGCAGGGGCTAGGCAGCCTGGATGATATTTATGCCAATCTAGAAGCCGTGCGTGAACTTGGATTTCGCGGTGCCAAGAAAATGCCGGAAAAACTCGATGCGGAAAAAGCCAACGCTTATCTCTCGTATGAACTGGCAACGATCAAGTGTGATGTGGAGCTGGAGGCATCGGTTGAGCAGTTGCAGCATACGGCTGTCGACAACGACGCATTATTGTCATTGTTTAAAGACATGGAATTTAAAACCTGGGTCAATGATCTCAGTAATGGCAGCAAGGGCGATGCTGCAGCGAAGACCGGTATCGCGCAAAAGGGCGAGCAAGCAGATGAGTCGTCAGAGAAGACTGACGCTGCTCCCATCGATGTTGCCTATGACACCGTGCTAACCAAAGCCGATTTCACGGCTTGGTTGGAGATACTTAAGAACGCCGAAGTATTTGCCTTTGATACTGAAACCACCAGCCTGAACTACATGAACGCTGAAGTTGTCGGTGTTTCATTCAGTGTGGAAGCCGGTAAAGCCGCCTATGTGCCGGTTGCTCATGATTATTTGGGTGCCCCTGAACAACTGGATCGCGATTTTGTTCTGCAAGCACTGAAGCCGCTATTGGAAGACCCCGAAGCGCGTAAAATCGGACAAAACCTCAAGTACGACGCCCACGTTTTGCTCAATTACGGGATTCAATTGCAAGGTGTTGCCTTCGATACCATGTTGGAGTCTTATGTTTGGAATTCGACAGCCGGCCGTCACGATATGGATTCATTGGCCAGTCGTTATTTGGGGTTTGAAACCATCCACTTTGAAGACATTGCCGGCAAAGGTAAGAAACAACTCACCTTCAACCAGATTGAGCTAGAAAAAGCCGCCCCTTATGCTGCAGAAGATGCCGATATTACCTTGCGCTTGCATCAAAAACTCTGGCCCGAGTTACAAACTTCTGATGGCCAAAAATCTGTTTTTGAAGATATTGAAATACCCTTAATGCCGGTGATCACGCGCATAGAACACACCGGCTGTTTGCTCGATAGTGATTTACTGCACGAACAAAGTGCGATGCTAGAGCAAGTATGTCAGTCGTTAGAGCAGCAAGCCCATGACTTAGCCGGTGAAACCTTTAATTTAGGGTCGCCCAAGCAATTACAGGCCATTTTGTTTGAAAAACAGGGGCTGCCTGTGATCAAAAAGACACCCAAAGGTCAGCCCTCAACAGCGGAGCCGGTTTTGCAGGAGTTGGCACTGGAATATGAGCTGCCAAGCGTCATCATGCAGTATCGCAGTATGAGCAAATTGAAATCCACCTATACGGATGCCTTGCCAGCACAGGTAAATCCGCGCACCGGGCGGGTACATACGTCGTATCATCAAGCGGTTACCGCCACTGGGCGTTTATCGTCATCCGATCCAAATTTGCAGAATATTCCCATCCGTACCGATGAAGGCCGAAAAGTGCGTCGCGCTTTCATTGCCCCTGAAGGCAAAAAGGTACTGGCGGCGGATTATTCCCAGATTGAGCTGCGTATCATGGCGCACTTATCCGGAGATGAGGGATTATTGGATGCCTTCCGCCACGGTAAGGATGTCCATAAAGCAACTGCTGCCGAAGTATTTGATGTGGCACTGGATGATGTCAGTGCTGATCAACGGCGCAGTGCTAAAGCCATTAACTTTGGTTTGATTTATGGCATGTCAGCATTTGGCTTGGCCAAGCAACTGAAAATCGCCCGAGCTGAAGCTCAGGCATATGTAAATGCATACTTTGAGCGTTACCCTGGCGTTAAGCGCTACATGGATACTATTCGCTCTGAAGCCGGTGAAACAGGGTATGTAGAAACTCTATTTGGTCGGCGCTTGTACTTGCCTGAGATTAAGTCTCGCAACGGCATGCAACGGCAAGCGGCAGAGCGCACCGCGATCAACGCACCGATGCAGGGAACTGCCGCCGATATAATTAAGCGTGCGATGATCGCTGTTGATGGCTATCTGCAAACGGCGGCAGAAGATGTTCGCATGATCATGCAAGTGCACGATGAATTGGTGTTTGAGGTTGCTGAGGCTGATGTGGATGCTTTTTCAGCGCGCCTACGCGATTTGATGGAATCCGCAGCCGACCTTGATGTGCCTTTGATCGTGGATGTTGGTGTTGGTAACAACTGGGATGAAGCTCACTGATCGTCAGTGGGCTTTTTATCATTCTGATCAACCTGCTGTTTGATGAGTCGCGTCAGGGTTTTTGTGGCGCTCTTCAGTTGTTTGAGCTCGTCTGGATTCAAATCGTCTAACAGCGACGCCTCCAACCCACTATAGAATTGCATGCCTTGCTCAAGCGCTTTCAGCGCCTGCTCAGTGAGGCTAACGCGGCGTGCACGTTTGTCTGCCGGATCGGCCGTCATGGTTACCCAGCCGTCGCTGGCGGCTTTCTTAACCAGGCGACTCACTTCTTGCTTCGAGCAACGCAACCGCAACCCGAGCTCTTGCTGCGTATTACCTTCCGGGTCGATGTGACTCAACAACTCAAAGGGCAGGTTATCGGCATTTGCGTAATTAGCATCTAGCTGAATCCGAATCCAACGCTTTAATAGGCGGGCATTGGCGAGGGTCTGGTAGATCAGGTTGGTATTTGTCATGGTGTTGGCACTCAGATAGTCCATTATATAGACTAAATAATTGTTCTGTGTCAGTATCGTCTCGACTATGTACTAATTTGTAAAGCGGAGTTTCTCATGTTTAACATGCCTTGGATTGATTTGATCAAACCCCACGTCGAAGAAATGGGTGATGGCGTGCTTTTGCTTTCACAAACACCGGAAGATTTGCACAAGAACCATAACGGCGATATGCATGCTGCAGTTGTCTTCTCGATGCTCGAAATGGCAGGCATGGGTGTTATCACGCTGTATTTGGGGGACGATGCCAAGAATGCATTTGTGGTGCTGAAAGATCTGCATGTTCACTACGATGCTCGAGCACAGGGCAAAATCACCTTTAAATCAGAACTGAGTGATGAGCAAAAAACACGCTTGAAAGCCGCCGCTCAGGTGGGAGAGTCTATCGAAGAACTGGTCACTGCCACGGCTTTTGATGAGCAAGGTGTGCAAGTTGCGCATGCAACGGTCAACGGTGTTATTAAGCCAAAGCGTAATGGTTAGAAATAATTCCAACTATTTTTGAATCGTTAGTGAACTTTCTGCCACAGCGTTGTTCATATTAACTGATAGTGGCAAATGAAGAAGCTGGTTTCCCCTGATCACTTCTTCACGTGTTGAGGATTCAACACGATAATTCACCGATAACCGTCCCCTGACAGTTATCGGTTTTTTTTGCCTATCAGAATCTCACACAGCCTATTCTTCACGCGCTCAAACACATTGCCGAGCGCGCGTTGTGCTTTTTATATCCTTCCCAATTTTGCGTCGCCTATCGTGGTTATCGAGGTGGGTTGCCGTCGATTACGATGCTGCATCGTCGAGTCCATACCAGCAATCGAGTACTTGGTTTAATTGTTCAAGCCCTTGTTTTTTCAACGATGAAAACATTTGCACGGTCGCGTCAGGATTAACTTCCGCGACACTCTTTTGCACGCTGAACATTTGGGAACGACCTGGGTTGGGCTTCAATTTGTCAGCTTTGGTCAACAAAATGTGTAATGGCAGTTTGCTGGCATGTGCCCATTCGAGAATCATCAGATCAAAATCTTGCATGGGGTGACGAATGTCCATTAACAGTATCAGCCCACGCAAACATTCACGTTCCTGCAGGTAATTGTTCAAGTGTTTTTGCCATTTCAGCTTCATGGCTTCGGGGACTTTCGCATATCCATAGCCTGGTAGGTCAACTAATCGCCGCTCGTCGTCTAGAGCGAACAGGTTAATCAGTTGGGTGCGGCCAGGGGTTTTACTGGTGCGGGCAAGTTTCTTATTATCAGTGAGTGTGTTTATTGCGGACGATTTGCCGGCATTGGAGCGCCCGGCAAAAGCTACTTCAAAACCGACATCAGGTGGGCATTGGGCCACTGTTTCGGCACTAATAAGGTAGCTGGCTTTACGGTATAACGTTGACATGAGCACAAAATCCGGGAATTCGATTTTCCCTTATGGGTGAGTTTCTATATAATAGCGCGCCAATTATAAACAGAAGCTGCGCAAGACAGCTATTCTGGTTCTCGGGTGTATATACATCTTTTGATCCAGTTCTGAGCTCTCATGGGAGATTACGATGAAAAAACTGCTGATGGTATTGTCCGTTGCTGCAGCTTCACTGTCTGCACAAGCTGAAACCCGAGACATTCAGGGTATTTACAACAGAACCTGTATTGCCTGCCACGCCTCCGGCGCGGCTGGTGCACCAAAAACCGCAGATGCTGTTGCGTGGAAGCCCCGTTTAGAAAAAGGCATGGATACCTTGGTTAAGAACGCCAAAAACGGTATCGGTGCAATGCCTCCAAAAGGCCTGTGCATGGATTGTACGGATGCAGAATTCAAAGGCTTGATCGAGTACATGTCGAAAGCCAAGTAAGCAACGAGCCAAGAATAAGAGAGCAAGTACAGCATGAAGAAGTTGATTGTAAGTGTGTTAATGATGGCTGCCGCAGGTACTGCGTTTGCAGCAGGGGATGCAGCAAAGGGTGAAGCATTATCGGCCCAGTGTTCTGCATGTCATGGCGCTGACGGTAACAGCCCGGCACCAAACTTTCCGAAGATTGCCGGTCAGAACAGCAAGTACATTGAAAAGCAGCTGCTTGATATGAAACTGCCTGCTGATAAAGGCGGTCGTGTTGTTCCTGAGATGTCGGGTATTGTTGCTGGTTTGAGCACTCAAGATATTCAGGATTTAGCGGCATACTATGCAAATCAAACGATGTCTGGCGGCGCGGCTGATCCTGATTTAGTAGCTTTGGGTGAGCGTATCTACCGTGGTGGTTTGCCGGCTAAACAAGTTGCTGCATGTTCTGGTTGTCACAGCCCTGCAGGTAAAGGTAATTTAGGTGCAGGTTATCCGTCACTGGCGGGCCAATTCCCTGAGTATATCGAGAAACAGCTGAAAGCATTCCGTTTGGGTGCGGATGAAGAAAAAGCAACCGGCGCACGTGTTAATGATGGCGATATTCGCATCATGCGTGATGTTGCTTCACGTATGAGTGATCTTGAAATTCGCGCGGTTGCGAGCTTCTTGTCTGGATTACGTTGATCTTAACGTGATCGGAAAAAGCGGCTTAGTGCCGCTTTTTTTGTGAGCGGAGCATTATAAATTACCTCCTCTGTCGGATTTTTGCGCAAGCACTGGTTTATTCTCTGTTGCTTGTGGTAGTCTAACTCGATCTCTGTTCGGCAGGATCATCTGCCCGCTCGGCGAAAAGGGGACAGCAAAAACCCTTAGCCGGCGAACATCTAACAATAAAAAGATTTACGGGGTCTCCGATGAAAAAGCTGCTATCGGCGCTTGCCTTAACGGCCACGACTGTATTTTCTGGCGCTGCGAATGCTGCGTTACCTGAGAAGGCTGGCTACGTTGGCATCAGTTATGGTGTATCCAGCATGAATGTAGGTGCGGTTTATCGTGTTGAAGAATTTCAAGGCGGTTCGACGGCCACTTTCAAAAACCGCAATCCGAAGCCTTCCGGTACATTAATTAATGGCGGATTCCGTGTGCATGAAAACTGGTCGATTGAAGGCCAGTACATGATCACAGGTCTTTTAGACGCCCCGTTTTTTGTCGGCAATGAAGATTTGTTTGGTTTGGGTAAAGCGCGGGGGATGGCGACTGGCCTTTATGGCGTTTTTCAGACCGACGGTGATGTGTTTTTTCGTGCCAAGTTAGGTTTCAATTACACCATGTTTGATTTCTCCGGCGATATTAACCGTAGCTTCAGCGATTTTGGTATCAGTTACGGTTTCAGTATTGGCCAGAAGCTGGGTAAATTGGGCGCAATGGAATTTAACTATATGCGTTATGCCGACGTCAGTCTGAATCGTGGCGACCGCTGCGTTATTTTGGATTCTGTGAGCCAGAGCTGTGCGCCAGATAACGCAGTTTCCGGACAACGTTACCTGACACTGAGCAACTCGTTGCGATTGGACGTATTGTCTATTGGTTACACCTTTATGTTCTGATGAAGTGACGTGGCGAACGAGCATTTGCCACCTATCGTGAATAATGAAAGGCCAGCGTATGCTGGCTTTTTTCGTTTAAGGCTTTAAAAACAGGTGCAAATACCGCTGATCGTCAAACGTATCCGATTAGCCGAATGTGGACCAGGGCATGGATTTGCAACAATTGCGCGGTATACTGAGCGAATATGTTTTTCAGGCTGATGGAAAAAGACCATCACACATAACATCCGGAGAAAGTGAATGATCAAACCTGTTTCTTTGATACTGGCCGCCTTGCTGATGGCGGTGCAGTTCGTTCATGCTGAAGATTTCGTGGCAGGTAAAGACTACGAAGTACTGGCATCACCAGTGCACACACAAAACAAAAACAAAGTCGAAGTGGTTGAATTATTCTGGTGGGGCTGCGGCCACTGCTATACCTTTGAAACCATGTTTGATGGCTGGAAGAAAAAACAGGGAGATACGATCAATGTCGTTAAGATGCCAGCGATGTGGAACAAAACTATGAAGCTGCACGCCCAAGCATTCTACACCGCCAAGGCGTTGGGTATTTTGGACACCATTAATGGCCCATTTTTTAAAGCGCTGAATGTTGATCGTCGTCGATTGAATTCTGAAAGTCAGATCCAGGAATTCTTTGCTAAACATGGCGTGGACAAAAGCACGTTTGAGAAAACCTTCAACTCGTTTGGCGTAACCAGCCAGGTTAATCTGGCTGAATCCCGCGCACGTTCTTACCGTATGCAGGGCACTCCCGAGATTGTGGTAGAAGGTAAGTACCGCGTTTCTCCAGGCCAAGCCGGTTCTCAAGCGCGGATGTTGGAAATCACCGATTTCCTTATCGCCAAAGAACAGACCGCTCGGGCTGCTAAATAGGATGCAATCCAGTCGCTTCTTCGCCTATTTAGGCAGGCTCAAGTGGATCAAACGCTGGGGCCTGAAGCGTAACGTCGAAGAAGAAAACGTGATGGAGCATAGCTGGCAGGTGGCAACCATTGCCCACGCCTTGGCTCTCATCCACAACAATGATTGTGGTGGTAACGTTGATGTCGATCGTGTGGTAACGACGGCACTTTTTCACGACGTATCGGAGATTATCACCGGCGACCTACCCTCGCCGGTGAAATACTACTCCGACAAAATCAAAAATGCCTACAAAGAAATTGAAGCAGTTGCGGAACAAGAGCTGTTATCCATGGTGCCTGAGTCATTGCAACCGCACTATCATCATCTGTTGTTGCATTCCGAAGTGCCGGTAGCGATCAATCGGCTCGTTAAAGGCGCTGATCTTATCAGTGCGTATCAGAAGTGTCAGACCGAAACCCATGCCGGCAATACTGAGTTTAAAACAGCGTTGGATGATCTTGAGCGAAGATTGCGTGAGCTGGATATGCCAGAAATCACCATCTTTATGAGCCTGTTTAACGAAGGCTACCTGATGACTCTGGACGAATTGCTTGCCGAGCATGATCGTACGCATACTCGCTGATTCTTCCCATCGATTCACGTTTACCCACTAAATCACTATGAGCTAGCAGTGACTATTGCCTACCTGACGTCAGAAAACCTCGCGAGTATTCAGCGATAATGTTGGAGATTACCTCTACGTAAACCACGCCGATGTGCGTAATGCGCCTATTGTTGCGTTTTCTGATTGCCTTTTTAATCGCTTATTCTTATTCGCTGGTGTGTCACCAATCAGATGGCGTGCAGCAATCGCTAACGCGAGCGTCAGTCGATACGCTGAGAGATCTTTTGCAGAAGTTGCCGCCGGCTTTGAATCATTTCTCGGAATGTTTGCCTTAGCGAGAAATCCGGCATTGTTTTATCCCGCTGCATTTGGCGTTGATGTGTATCGATCGCCAGCATTTGACTGATCAGCTCTTCTCGTACCTGATGAGAGTTATTCAGTTTTGCGCAATCAATAGCATACGGGGTTTTTATGGACAGCTTTTTAGGCCGATAGATCGGCTTTAGAGAGTACGGCGTGTATTGCATGTCAGTTCCTTTAACATGGCAAATCGACAACTACGATGAATGGTCATTCTAGGGGCCGGCGTGCGGCATAGCCAGCGCTATAACAGATTCAATTGTTATTAAAACGTATTTGCTAAGTCGTTAGCAGTATCTGGCGATTGATCGTTAAGCCGCTGCCGCTTGCAAGATCGAGGGCGTCAGGGGTTTTCGGCATGACTGTTTGTCGGGTTATCCGGCTTATGGATCCACCGAGCGCGCGAATTTCCTGCCTCCGTTGTTACATGATAAAATCCGCTTCTTCACATAAAGGCAGACGATATGGCGCTTAAACCCGCAGACTGGCAGGCCATTGAAACCGTACTCTTGGATATGGATGGCACCCTGCTGGATCTTCATTTTGACAATTATTTCTGGTTGACCCATTTGCCGGAGGTTTACAGTCGAAAGCACGGTATTTCAGTGGCTCAGGCGAATGATTTTCTATTCGATTTAATGGGCCGTATTCGTGGCTCGATTGAATGGTATTGCCTGGACTACTGGAGTTCGACACTGGATCTGGATATTGCCACCATGAAGCTGGATGTCGCACACAAAATCGCTCTGCGGCCGTATGCACGAGAGTTCGTACAAGCATTACAAAATCAGGGCAAACATGTCGTGTTGCTGACTAACGCCCATCGCGGCAGTTTATCGTTGAAGATGCAGAGAACCGCGTTAGATGAACACTTCGATCGGCTTATCAGCACCCATGATTATGGTGTGCCGAAGGAGGATCAACGATTGTGGGATGCATTAAAGGCAGATTGTGCCTACGATCCGACATCAACGCTGTTGATCGATGATACTGAAACCGTGCTGCAGTCTGCCCATGATTATGGCATTGCTTACTTGTTAACGATCAAGCAGCCAGACTCCATGCATCCACCGCGGTTGGATCTTAAATTCCCTGCCATTGACCATTTTGATGAGGTTATGCCGCATGGGTGAAGTGACAACCTCACAAAAAATCCGCTTGGATAAATGGCTGTGGGCCGCGCGTTTTTTTAAAACCCGCTCGCTAGCTAAACAGGCGATTGAAGGTGGTAAAGTTCACTACAATGGTGCTCGGGTTAAAGTCAGCAAAGATGTAGAGCTTGGTGCTGAGTTACGCATTCGGCTGGGTTGGGATGTGAAGACTGTGCTGGTGCAAAACCTCTCAGATAAACGTCGAGGTGCGCCAGAGGCGCAGCTTCTTTATCAGGAAACCGAGGAAAGCATCGAGCAACGCTCGCTGAACGCAGAACAACGAAAACAAATGAAAGAAGCCCTAATTTCGCCAGATAGCAAACCCGATAAGAAGAGTCGGCGTCAGCTACAGCGCATGAAACACGGGCAGGAATACTGATTCATGGCAAAAGATATCTTGCAAACGTTCTCCTTCGATAACACTGATATTCGTGGCGCTATCGTAACTCTGGATACCAGTTTTGCGAAACTGGTTGATGGCAGTCACTACAATGCCGAGCAACATCAGCTGCTTGGGCAGTTTTGTGCAGCTAACTTGCTGTTGACCAGCCATTTAAAGTTGGACGGTTTGTTGTCGATACAAGCACGAGGTAATGGACCGGTCGATCTGATTGTTAGTGAAGCAACCCACGACCTTACGTTTCGAGGCTTGTTAGCCGGAGAGGTTGATGAACAGCATGATCTGCTGGCGTTACTGGGAGATGCGACATTGGTTATCTCCGTTGAGCCGGAAAACGGACAGCGCTATCAGGGCATTGTACCGCTCGACCATTCTGATCTAGCGGGCTGTTTGCAATCCTACTTCCAGCAATCTGAACAGTTACCTTCATGGTTTGCGTTCAACGTTACCGAAGAACATGTGCGTGGCGTTATGCTGCAAGCCTTGCCGGCTGATCGTTGCCCCGACCCGCAACAACGGGCTGAAGACTGGCAACGTATTACCCATCTAGCATCGACACTGAGTGATCAGGAAATGCAAGACTTGGATAACGAAACCCTGCTTTATCGTTTGTATCATGAAGAGCAGTTACGTTTATATGACGCCAAACCGGTAGATTTCCGTTGCAGTTGTTCGCGTGAGCGCATGGAGCGTGGCCTGCTTTCGCTCGGCGAAACTGAATTGAACGATATTCTTAACGAACAAGAAACAATCGAAACTGATTGTCACTTTTGTCATCAGCGCTATGCGTTTACGGCAGCGGATGTGCGTGCATTAATCAGCGGTAACCATTACCAGAAGACCCACTAGAGAGTGTATTCATCGTTTTTTGCGATGCACCCGTAAGTGCGTTTTGCCTTTTTGATTCGAATTTTGCCGTTTCAGACGGCGTTTTCTGATGTACAACCCCTCTTTTTGTCATCCAACGGTAAAAAAAGCAAAGTTGTACTTCACTTGATTTTGCTTTTTTTGCCATAATATGCGCCCTTCGGTTTTTTAGCCGACGCGATACACGGTGCCGAACGCCGGAAAAGCAAGTATTACCACCAAATATTTAAGTACCTGGAACCCAGACATGACAGCTGAAACACAAGTGTTTAAGAACTTAAGCCCCGCGGAACTTATTGAGCATGCTCTGAATAACGGCGAAGGCCAACTGACTGATACTGGTGCGCTTCTGGTGACTACTGGCAAACGTACTGGTCGTTCTCCGGCTGATCGTTTCGTGGTTCAAGAGCCAAGCACTGCAGATGCTATCGATTGGGGTTCAGTAAACCGCCCATTCGATGCCGACAAATTTGATGCGCTGTGGGATCGTGTTGAAGCTCACCTGTCTGCTAAAAATCGTTACGTTCAGAATCTACATGTAGGCGCGAGCGACGAGCACTATATTCCTGTTGAAGTGAACACTGAAACTGCTTGGCAAAACCTGTTCGGCCGTAACATGTTTGTTCGCCCTGAAAAATTCAACACCAAAAGCAAAGAAGCTTGGACTATTTTGAATGTCCCTTCATTTGTATGTGAACCCGATCGTGATGGCACCAACAGTGAAGGCACTGTAATTCTTAACTTTGCACAGCGTAAAGTTTTGTTGGCTGGCATGCGTTACGCCGGTGAAATGAAAAAAGCCATGTTCTCTGTGCAAAACTTCCTGTTGCCAGAAAAAGACGTTCTGCCAATGCACTGTTCTGCAAACATTGGTGATAAAGGCGACGTTGCTTTGTTCTTCGGCCTATCTGGTACTGGTAAAACAACCTTGTCTGCTGATCCTGATCGTTACCTAATTGGTGATGATGAGCACGGTTGGGCAAAAGGCAGCGTATTCAATATCGAAGGCGGCTGCTACGCAAAAACCATTAACCTGTCTCAAAAGAACGAGCCAGTGATCTGGGATGCTATCCGTTTTGGTTCAATCGTAGAAAACGTGGTTGTTGATGACGCACGTCATGCAGACTACGACGACACGTCACTGACTGAAAACGGCCGTTGCTGCTATCCGCTAGAGCACGTTGATATGCGTTCTGAAAAGAATGCTGGTGGCGAGCCTAAGGTTGTTATCTTTCTGACTTGTGACGTTTCTGGTGTATTGCCGCCGGTTTCTATCTTGTCTAAAGAAGCTGCTGCTTACCACTTCTTGTCAGGTTATACCGCGCGTGTTGGCTCTACTGAGTTGGGCGCTGAAGCCGGCATCCACCCAGCATTTTCTACCTGTTTTGGTGCGCCATTCATGCCACGTCCTGCGCGTGAATACGCAGACTTGTTGATGAAGCGTGTTGAAGACTTCGGTAGCCAAGTATACCTGGTTAACACAGGTTGGACTGGCGGTTCAGGTGCACCAGGCGGTGAAGGTAACCGTTTCCCGATTCCGGTAACTCGTGCGGTTGTTGCAGCGATCCAGAACGGTGAATTACTCGGTGCTGAAACTGAGCACTTGGATATCCTCAACCTTGAGATTCCTAAAGCAATCCCAGGTGTTGAGCAGAAGTACGTTAACCCTCGTGAGTCATGGTCTGACAAAGCTGCTTATGATGAGCAAGCGAGCAAACTGGCGCAGTTGTTTAAAGGCAACATCGTTAAGTTCGACGTCTCTGACGCGATTGTTGATGCGGGCCCAAAAGGCTAATCAACGTTTGAACATACCGGTTGCTGTAGCACTGTCGTGCTAAATGCAGCGGTTAGAAAAAGGTCGCGGTAAGCGGCCTTTTTTGTGCATGCGAGTTTCTAACTGAGTATTTTTATGCCTGAATTGCCTGAAGTTGAAACCAGCCGCCGCGGTATTGAGCCGCATATACAAGGGCAGGCTGTTGTTTCTGTGACGGTGCGACAGCCCAAATTACGCTGGCCGGTGCCTGTTGATCAGCTTCATGCGATTCAGGGGCAACAGCTGTTGCGCGTGGGTCGCCGTGGTAAATATCTTCAACTCTTTTTTGATAGTGGTTATGTATTGGTGCATCTGGGCATGTCAGGTAGCGTGCGTATTGTTGACGCTGAAGCTCTGGTAGGCCGACATGATCATGTGGATATGGCGTTTGCTAACGGCTGTATCCTGCGTTATCACGACCCACGTCGGTTTGGTTGTTGGCTGTTTCATCCGGCTGATGATGTGGAGGATCATCCGCTGCTGATGCAATTGGGGCCTGAGCCCTTAAGTGATGAGTTTACAGCGGACTATGTATTTGCTGCGTCACGGGGTAAAACCCAAGCGGTAAAAACCTTCATTATGGATAGCCATGTTGTTGTCGGTGTCGGTAATATTTATGCCTCTGAATCGTTGTTTATGGCGGGTATCCATCCGAAACGCACAGCGGGTAACGTGTCGAAGCAGCGTTATGCCCGGCTAGTTGAGGCGGTTCGGGCGGTGTTAGCGAAGTCTATTGAGGATGGCGGTACGACATTGCGTGACTTTGTTGGCGGTGATGGTAAGCCTGGCTATTTTCAGCAGTCGTTACGAGTCTACGGCCGAGAGGGCGAACCTTGCCGTAAGTGTGATAAAAGCATCAGAAAAATCACTCTTGGGCAGAGAAGCACTTTTTATTGTGCACAATGCCAGCGATAATGTTGGGGCTATTATTGCAATACTTGATAGATTTGTTGATATAAAGCGCATAAGGCCCTTGATATTGGTGCATTTTCTGACATCTAATAAAAAGAAGGCTAAGCTAGTGCCAAAATAATCAGGCCGTCAGGCGCATAGAATGCCGTGCTGTTAGGCTACTGCAGCGTCACTGCAAGAGAGAGTGAGATACCCCGCTCTCATTTGTTAAAGCGCTTCAGTATGCTGACGCTCCTAACGATTTTGGCCCCGTGTTGAGCGCTCGAGACGTAATGGAAAACCCGAGCGATGCTTCAATAAATTTGTGCATGATGTTTGACGCCGCACGGGTGAGTTAAACATCGCCCGACAGTTTGCCAAAAAGAATAAATTGCCACTCTCATGACGTATCTGGCGTTGGTGCCAAGCGCATGAGTATAAGGAGAACTCATCATGAGTCGTTTGTCACAACTTGCGTTTGTTTTTGCGATCAGTGTTTTGCTGTCATTTCCACGTTTTGCTTGGGCTGCTAATGACGGTGTTGTGGTTGAAGAACCCTCGGCATTGGCAATGGCTGGTGATGCTGCAATTGTTCGCCCGGTAATGTTGGGTGTTACTGCGCTTGGGTCTCTGTTGTTTGTTGTCAGCTTGCCCTTTACCCTGATGGGCGGCAACGTTGGTGAAGCGGCTGAGACCTTGGTTGCAGGCCCGGGTAAAACCACCTTTGTGCGCTGCCTTGGATGTACGAAAAACGGTTACAAGAAGAAAGTAACCGCAGTGGAAGGTCAGGACTAACCCCTATCTTTCCACGGTGACGGTTTTCCTGCCGTACCAGTCTTTATCTGATTCTGAAGGCTCCTGACTCATCTGGTCAGGGGTTCTTAGTTGTTTCTGTGCTCCCCTCCTGTCCACTCTGTCCGTCGTTTTTTGCGTTTCCGTGCCTCCGATTTTCTGTCGTTGTCCTAGTTGTATTTGATTTGAGTAATCGCTGCCGCAGTATCTCTTGCGTCTACACTTTGTAATATTCAGTAAAGTGCCTGCTAAAGCGCTGTTTGAGTGCTGAAACCGATAACGGAAATCGTATGTCGCAGATTGAAGGTGTTTTAGGCTCGGTATTACCTGAGGGTACGATCGCCAAACGTATTACCGTTTTTGCTCATGGCCAAAAACTTAAGCAAATTCGTCCACTCGCCCCCATCGCTTCGCCATGTGTTTCATTTTTGTGCCCGGATAACCATGATTTACTGTCAGATATTGATCTGTACTGTCGTCACTTTTCGGCATTCGATCGATTTTGCGATGATGCAGGTTATGAGTATCTACTGGAGCCTGTAGATTCCCACAAGGGCTTTCACCAGAGGTTGTCGTTGGACCATTATGCAATCACCATCAATCAATCGGTGCTGCTGTCAGAATTGCTTAGAAATTTGATCGGTGCTGGTGTTGATGAGGTTATCCTGCATTGCTGTCGCAGAGATGCGGGTGGTGGTAGGGCAGACGACCCATGATTCTCCTGATACGTTGTGGTATCAAGAGAATCGTAGGTTGCGGGTTACTGCGCAGCGCTGCTTGCTGCAGGTGATTCGCCAGCAACGTCGTTTGCAGCATGCATGCTGCCCACGGCTGTGCCTTCGCGGCGCGGATCAGCAACACCATGATAACGGCTGTTTTTGATGCTGATCGCTTGAATTCCACTGGGCTGTGGCCCGATTTTTATCGTGTGGCCGATTGCTCGAAGGGCACTCGCCAACGATTGGGTTCGATCGGTGTCTTGCTCCAATTCTGAGGTGCCCTTGTTGATGTTTGTCAGATTTGGGCTGGCAATGGCTTGTTCCAGTGGTGCTTTCAGGAATACCTGCTGGGCAATGGTTTTTGCCACATAGTCGATAATGCGTGAGCCTCCGGGAGAGCCGACCACGAGAATGGGGTTTTCCTGCTCATCAAATACGATCATCGGAGACATCGAGCTGCGTGGGCGTTTACCTCCTTCAGGGCGGTTAGCCACTTTGCCATTTGCATCCGTTGGCACAAACGAAAAATCCGTGAGCTGGTTATTCAGCAAAAAGCCGCCGACCATCACACGAGAGCCGAAGGCGGTCTCAATAGAGGTGGTCATGCTGACAACGTTGCCATCGGCATCGACGATCGATAAATGGGTTGTTGATGGTAACTCAGGCGATTGACTGGGTTGATAAGCAAAGCCGCCGATGTCACCGGCGGCAACAGAGCCTTTACTGGCTTTTAACAGTGGTACCTGGTCTGCACGGGATTTCAGATAGTTTGTATCGAGCAGTTGCACTTGCGGTTGATCAACAAACGCAGGGTCGGCGATGTAACGATTACGATCGGCAAAGGCCAACTTGGAAGTTTCGATCAGTCGGTGGTAAAACCCCGGTGATTCGTAGCCCAAGCCTTCGTAGCCTGGCAGCATATCCAACATGCTCAGCATTTGAATCACACTGATTGGGCCTGAACTCGGCGGTGGCATGCCGCAGACATTGTTGGATTGGATAATCCGGCACACAGGTTGTCGCTCAATACTCTTGTAATTGGCCATATCTGACATACTGAGGGAGCCTTTTTTCACCGGGTCATTGCGTACCGCATCAACGATTTGTTCGGCGATGGCACCCCGATAAAAAACGCTTGGGCCTTGTTTGGCAATTTGTTTGAGGGTGTTGGCGTATGCCGGATTTTTTAGCAATGTACCGATGGCTTTGGGTTGGCCATTGATTTGGTAAAAATAACTGCGGATAGCATCATGGCTAGGGCCCTTCGGGCTGCGGGCCATATATCCCAAGAGCGTATGTAAACGTGGCGAGATCGGAAACCCCTGCTCGGCCAGCTCTATCGCTGGGTCAAACAGCGTCGCCCAAGGTAACTTGCCGTGAGATTGATGTGCCTGATACAACATGGCAACGAGCCCTGGTACACCAACACTGTAACCGCCAACTACCGCCTCAAAAAATCCCATGGGTTGTTTGTCGACCATGAAGTAGTCAGCGTTGATAGATTTCGGCGCCGTTTCGCGGCCGTCATAGGTGGTGAGCTTTTTGCCATCGGCCTGCCAGTGCACCATGAATCCGCCGCCACCAATACCGGACGATTGTGGTTCGGTGATGCCCAGTACCAGTTGAGCGGCAATGGCGGCATCCACAGCGCTACCGCCGAGCGTGATCATTTGTGCGGCGGCGTCGGAAGCGTAAGGTGTTGCAGTCACTACCATCCACTCGGATGACTGTGCCGATTTAAGTGATTGCTTGCCGCTGGCGCCTTCCGGATGTATTTCGGTTGCGGCAACAGGGCCGGTCAAACACGCCCCCATCAGGCAGTAGCTGATGGGTTTAGTGAGATAGCGAGCTAAACCGCGCCGTGTTGAAAAACTGGCGGGTAGACGCAATAGGCGAAGATGCCGGGTGATCAGGGAATCGGATTGCCGGTGAGAGTGGCGTATTTTTCCCATAGTTTTTCCTCGGTTTCCATATGCTTGGGGTCGAGTGGAATACAGTCGATGGGACACACTTGCTGACATTGAGGCTCATCGTAGTGACCCACACACTCGGTGCATTTGCTGGGGTCGATCTCGTAGATTTCTTCACCTTGATAAATCGCTTCGTTCGGGCATTCCGGCTCGCAAACGTCGCAATTGATACATTCTTCAGTGATTTTAAGTGCCATGATTTACTCGTGAAATTTTGCGTGCAACGCCCCAAGCACTGCCGGATGGACGAATTCTGACACATCCCCACCCATGCTGGCAATTTCGCGCACCAAGGTAGAGGAAATAAAACTGTATGCATTGGCTGGGGTTAAGAACAGGGTTTCAAAATCTGGCAGCATCGCCTGGTTCATACCGGCCATCTGCAGTTCATAATCAAAATCTGTCATGCTTCGCACGCCGCGAAGCACAGCATCGGCTTGGTGCTCTTTCGCCATATCAACGATTAAGCTGGAAAACCCAACAACCTCAATATTATCCAAATGTGCAGTCGCTTCTTGAACCAGTTTAATACGTTCTTCCAGTGTAAACAGGGGCGTTTTGCGTTGGCTAGTTGCAATGCAGACAACCACTTTACCAAAAAGGCGTGAGGTACGTTCAATGAGATTAGTGTGCCCGTGAGTAATTGGGTCGAACGTGCCGGGATAAAGGATGGTTTTCATAGCTCACCTGAAAGTTTTGCGAAGTGTAGATGAATTCAGGCACGCTCTCAACGGCAAGCGGTTAGCGCTCAACGTGAAAGTACAACAAGCAGGATTGCACTTGGCCGAAGGTTTTATGGCGGTGAATCTGAAACGCTGGTGGCAGTGCAGGCAATGGGGTTGCTGCTGCGCATTCAATATAAACCGCGGCGTTGTCGGCTAGGCTATCCGATGCCTGCAATGCGGCTAAGCATTCGGGAATCAAGTGCGCCAGAGCATAAGGTGGGTCAATAAATACCAGGTTAAAGCATGCGTCGAGGCCTGACAGCGCGCTTGGTAATGTCCCGCTATGTACCTTGCCTTGTGAAGTACCTAACGTTTGCAGGTGCGTGTGGATAGCGCGGGTCGCATTCGCAGCTGCATCGACAAAATCACAGGTTGCTGCCCCACGTGACAGTGCTTCCAAGCCTATCGCACCGCTGCCGCAAAAAAGATCCAATGCGTTGGCTTGATGAACATCGTCTTGTAGCCAGTTGAATAGGGTTTCTCTGACCCGATCGGGTGTTGGCCGCAGATCGCTATTGGCCGGAAACGCCAGTTTTCGACTACGCCATTGGCCGCCAATGATGCGAAATTGGCTAGCTTGCTGAGATTGTTGGGATTTGGCAGGCGATCTTTGGCGTTTCATTGTAAAATACGGAGCAATTTTATGCGTCATTGTATCACGCTGCGGCGAATACAGGGCGCGTTGTACTCGCGTTGCAGTAAAGAGGCAAATACAGCGAATGGCTGAACAGGAAAAAAAAGGTTTTTTTGAACGCCGTCGTGAGGCCAAAGAAGCCAAGCGATTGCAGAAAGACGCGGAGCTTGAACAGCAGGCAGGTGGTGCAGTAACGCAAACACCGGTAGATGCAAATGTGCCTGCGCAGGCGGGTGTTGAGCAGTCGCAGGCCGCTGCCAATGCTGAGCCTTCAGATAATGGCAATGTTTTTGGGCGTTTGAAACGAGGCTTAAGCCGCACCAGTTCGGCGTTGTCGAGCGGGTTAGGCAATTTGTTTCTCGGTGCTCGGGAAATAGACGATGAGCTGCTCGAAGATATCGAAACCCAACTTATCATGTCGGATGTTGGCATCGACGCTACGCGTGTAATTATCGACAATCTTACTCAGCAAGTGGCTCGTCAGGAGTTGGATGATGCGCGTGCGCTGCTGAACTCGCTGAAAAATGAGCTGGCTAATGTATTGGCCCCCAGTGAAGGCGCGCTGCAGATTCAGACAGCCAAAAAACCGTATGTCATTCTGGTGGTGGGTGTTAATGGCGTTGGTAAAACCACGACGATTGGCAAGCTGGCCAAACGCTTCCAGAATCAAGGACACTCGGTCATGCTGGCCGCAGGTGATACCTTTCGCGCGGCGGCGGTTGAACAATTGCAAGTGTGGGGTGATCGCAACAACGTACCCGTGGTGGCTCAGCATACCGGTGCTGACAGCGCATCCGTGATTTTTGATGGTATTCAGGCCGCGCAGTCACGTAATGCGGATATTTTGATTGCTGATACAGCTGGCCGCTTGCATAACAAAGACAACTTGATGGAAGAACTTAAGAAAGTCGTTCGAGTGATGAAAAAGCTCGACGTCGATGCGCCGCACGAAGTGATGTTAGTGTTGGATGCCGGTACCGGTCAGAATGCTTTGTCGCAAGCAAAAGTGTTCCAGGAAGCCGTAGGTGTAACGGGTGTATCGTTGACTAAGCTGGATGGTACCGCGAAGGGTGGCATTATATTTGCTATCAGTAAGCAGTTGGGTCTGCCCATTCGATTTGTTGGTGTGGGCGAACAAGTGGATGATTTACGGCCGTTTGTGGCACAGGATTTTGTCGAAGCTATTTTGGCAGAAGAAGACTTTTTGAATTCCTGACCATAACCGAACTAAACGACGCCGTTAGTCACAAAATCAGCAGTTGGTCACACGGTCGTTACAGCAATTTGTTATAAGCGATCACTGGATTTACAGTATCCAGGCGGGGTGACAACAGCTTCTCGCATAATAAAAATTAATCGGCGATTTTCGATGATTCAGTTTGATAACGTCAGTAAACGTTATGAGACAGGCCATGAGGCCTTGCGCAACGTCAGTTTCTTTATCGACCATGATGAAATGGTCTTCCTCACCGGACATTCCGGTGCGGGTAAAAGCACCCTGCTGAAACTCATCATGATGATGGAGCATCCCAGCAATGGGCAGCTTATTGTCGATAACGTGCATTTGGGTAAACGCGGACGCAGCTATATTCCCTGGCATCGGCGCCAGATCGGCGTGGTGTTTCAAAATCATCAGCTGTTGTTTGACCGCTCGGTGTTCGACAACATTGCCCTACCCTTACAAATCGCAGGTTACAGCCATCGTGATATCGGCCGACGTGTCCGTGCGGCTCTCGACAAAGTCGGTTTGTTAGAAAAAGAAAAACACAATCCGATTACCCTCTCCGGTGGTCAGCAGCAACGTATTGGCATTGCCCGGGCGGTTGTTCACAAACCCAAAATACTGCTCGCTGATGAGCCAACGGGTAACCTAGACCCGGATTTGTCCAGCGAGATCATGTATCTGTTTGAGCAGTTTAACCATGTTGGCGTTACCGTGTTATTGGCGACGCACGAACTGAGCATGGTGCGCTCAATGGGGCGCAGAACCATAGTGCTTGAAGGTGGTCAGGTTCAGGATGAGGTGCTGCCATGAGCAAAATATCATCGGGAAAACCTGCTGCAGGAAAATCCGCGCAAAAAGCCACACAAGGTAAAACCGAAAGTGGCGCTAAAACCGCGCATATCGGCGTAAAAGCACGCTTTCAGGCATATCTGAAAGATCATCAGCGGGTGATGAAAGAAAGCCTGAAACGTCTTTATCGGCAGTCGACTAACTCGATGCTCACCTGGTGTGTGATCGGTATTGCGTTAGCACTGCCCGTGGGGCTTTATTTGGCGTTAGGCAATATCCAAGCTTTGGGTCAACGGTTTGAGGGTAACGCCCAAATTTCGCTGTTTCTGGATCAAAAGCTGGCTGCAGATGCCCAACAACAACTGGTGGACGATCTCCGGCAATGGCAAGAAATCGCGACGGTGTCGCTAATTACCAAAGAGCAGGCGCTTGAGGAATTCATGACGTTGTCGGGCTATTCGGATGTGCTTGATAGACTGGATACCAATCCGTTACCGGCGGTTATCGAAATCTCACCGATCCCACTGTACAACGAACCTGAGAATGCGCAGAAACTATTGCAGCGGTTACAAGAGTTACCAGCGGTAGATATGGCTCAATTGGATCTTGCTTGGGTGCAACGATTAGCGGCGATGTTAAAAATTGGCCAACGTATTGCACTGGGATTGGTTATCTTGCTGTCTGCCGGCGTATTGCTGATTATCGGTAATACTATTCGCCTGGAGATTGAAAACCGGCGTGATGAAATTATTGTCGCCAAACTGGTTGGTGCCACCGACGCTTTTGTGCGACGCCCGTTTCTATACACCGGGCTATGGTATGGTACCGGTGGAGGTGCGATTGCTACCGTTATTATCGCATTCGGGTTGTCTGCGTTGAATGGGCCGGTTGCTGAATTGGCCGGGTTGTATGAAAGCGACCATCGTTTGTTAGGATTGAATGTTTCTGACGTATTATCGCTCTGGTGTATGGGTGCGATGCTGGGGTTGGCCGGTGCTTGGTTTTCGGTTACCCGACATTTGTCAGCATTGGAACCTCGTTAGATGGCTGGAATGCTTGCTATCACTGAATTCAAATCCAAAAATGCTGGCTGAAAATACCCTAAATACCTGAGGAAATAGCGCCTTAGCACGGAACTTTTGTGCGGTTGGCAGTCTAAATTTCAGGTGTTACACTTCTGCACCAGCTATCAATTTGTCTTGCTATTATCGCTCTTTGGAGATTTACATGAACACATCTTTGCAGGTTGCGCCTGTACTGAGTCCCGGTGGTGATCTGAATGCTTATATGCAGAATATCAGCGTTATCCCGGTACTGACTGCAGAACAGGAGCGCGAACTGGCAGAGGCCTTTTATTACCGTGAAGATTTGGATGCTGCTCGTCAATTAGTTATGTCGCATCTGCGTTTTGTCGTTCATCTGGCAAAAACCTACAACGGTTATGGGTTACCGGTTGCTGATCTGGTTCAGGAAGGCAACGTTGGTTTGATGAAAGCGGTAAAACGATTTAATCCGGAAAAAGGCGTCCGCCTGATCTCTTTTGCAGTGCATTGGATCAAAGCCGAAATGCATGAGTATATACTGCGTAACTGGCGTATTGTTAAAATTGCGACCACCAAAGCCCAGCGTAAACTGTTTTTTAATTTGCGCAGTGCGAAAAAGCGCTTGGCTTGGCTGACCAATGCTGAAGCCCGTGATATCGCTGACGACTTGGGCGTGGATGTTGCTGAAGTTCAGAATATGGAAGGCCGACTGGCATCAACGGATATGGGGTTTGATGGCCCAGACGAAGACACCGATGACGGCCAGAGCAGCTATGTAGCACCAGCGCTTTACTTGGAAGATAGTGCGCAGGACCCTGCCTTATTGCTGGAACACAGCGACTGGGAGCAGAACAGCAATGAAGGTTTGCATGCGGCGTTGTCGTCACTGGATGAACGCAGTCGTGATATTATTGAACGCCGTTGGCTGAGTGAACAAAAGTCGACCTTGCATGAACTGGCTGATGAGTACGGCGTATCTGCTGAACGAATTCGCCAGCTTGAAAAGAATGCGATGAAAAAGGTCAAAGCAACACTGGTGGTTTAACCCAGCGTTGTAACGACGACAAAATGGTCGACAAAAGCCGCTGATGCCCCTAGTATCAGCGGCTTTTTGTTGCGCTACAAAACGGTATAAAAACAGCGAACATTGCACGGTGTCACTCACACCGTGGAAACTGATAGGTGGGTTTACCGATGGCAACACAATGGGTTTTGCCCTTCGCGGCAGTGAATGGCTTTATTGCCGTAGGTCTCGGTGCATTTGGTGCGCATGGCCTGAAGAATAAATTATCGGCGCATATGATGGATGTATATCATACCGCCGTGCAGTATCATTTTGTTCACACCCTAGTACTACTGGCGGTGGGCATTCTGATGCAGCAGATGCATAAAACCTCCACCTTGGTTGTGTCGGCATATGCGTTTGCTTTTGGTATTTTGCTGTTTTCCGGCAGCCTCTATGTATTAGCGCTGACCGGTATGAAAATGTTGGGAGCCATCACCCCGATCGGCGGTGTCGGACTCCTGATTGGTTGGGCCGCGCTGGCCGTTGCACTATTTAAAGCTTGATATAGAAAACCAAATCCCCATGACAGACGACAACCCTTTTCCTGAAGCTCATCAGCGTCGCCCGATACGCTCTTTTGTTTTGCGTACTGGTCGTATGACGCCCTCTCAGCAACGCGCTTATGATAGCGAGTGGCCCAAATGGGGGCTGGTACAAGCTGATGGCATGATAGACCCCCACGCCGTTTTTGAACGTGACGCCCCCCGGGTTCTTGAAATTGGTTTTGGCATGGGTGATTCGTTAGCCCATATGGCTGCGCATGCATCGGACAAAGATTTTATCGGCGTTGAAGTTCATACCCCAGGTGTTGGCCGGTTGTTGAGTCTGATCGAGCAAGATGCACTGACTAACCTGCGTATTTACCGTGACGATGCCGTTGAAATCCTTGATCGGTGTGTTCCTGATGGTTCGTTGAGTCGTGTGCAGATCTACTTTCCTGATCCGTGGCATAAGAAAAAACACAATAAACGTCGTATCGTGCAGCCTGAATTTGTACAAAAACTACGCACTAAGCTTGCGGTCGGTGGCGTTATTCATTTGGCGACCGATTGGGAAAACTATGCTGAGCATATGATGGATGTAATGTCGTCTGCAGAAGGGTTTACCAATGTCTGCGGTGAGAAGCAATTTTCACCCCGCCCGGAAGAACGCCCGATCACAAAGTTTGAACGTCGTGGACAAAGCCTTGGTCATGGTGTTTGGGATTTGTTGTTCGAAAAAACGGCAGATTAGTCACCGACATAGGCCATGCAGCGCAGCTTGCACCAGCTACCCTCAGGCGCGGTTCGTATAGAAGTGCGCTTGAGGATATGTTTGATTTTTCGATGCCAATCTTTTTCGACATAAAACCATTCGTGATACCACGGATCACAGACGATGGCATTGACCCCCCAAGACGGTGGTAGAAACCCATCGATTTGAAAAAAACTGATCTTAGCGGGTTCTTGTATCAGCTGCATAACCACAAAATGATGATCGTAATCTGCGATTGAAACGATGGCGATATTCTTTTCACCTTTGCCTTTTAGGTATTCAAATGCAATTGCTGCTTGTTCGGCGCAGTTCCCCACGCCCATTTTCTGACTGATCGCTGCGCGCACAACTTCCGGCCGATAAGCGATTTGGTTGACGTTGTACTTCTCTACCAACTGATGGTAAAGAAGCCTTGCGCGGGCAATCAGTGCGTCAACATCCTCGAAGTCTTCAGTTGTTCGATTGATGCCCTCCTTGCGGTTGCTCGATTGTATGCATATTGTGTTGGCGACATAATCTACGGCTTGCGCGGCTCGCATAATCGACATGATTTACTCCTTTGAGAAGCGCGGCATCCAGTTTTAGGGACGTCGACGCAGTCCATTTATTGCTGTATTCAGACGTAATCGAGGCAAGTGACTTTGAGCGGCGACTCACCTTGGATACGTGGAAATATATACGGTGCCTTGCGTGCCCAATCAGCGTTGATCTCAAACCACTCGTAATACCAAGGGTCGCAGAATACGGTGCTGTCTCCCCAGCTATAAGGTGGTTTGGTAACGGTACAAAATTCATCTTTGGGCGGCCGAGTATATAAACCCATAACAACAAAGCAGTGATTGGCGGTGGGTGCCATGTATAGGCCGACTCCCGTTTCTTGTGAGCTTTTCAGATATTCAAACGCGACGGCTGCCTGTTCAAGACAATTCCCCGTGCGAGTTGAGTGTGCAATGGTCGCGACTGCGCGACTCAGGGATAGTTGCTTATTAATCGTTGCGTCGGATGCTGCTGCGCGCCCTGCTCTAAAACGCGTTGAAATATCCTGGCTTCTTTCTCTTCAAACGTGCGGTTGATGCCTTCCTGTTTGTTGGTTGCGCGAATGCGTACTGAGTTGGAGACATAGTCACAGGCGCGTTCGGCCCGCATCAGGATGAAGTTCAGCATATCCAATCCATGGTTAGTTGGGGGGCGTTTATTTCATAATGGGCTTTAGAGTAAATGGGGTCGTGTGTGGTTCTGACGCCGATACAGCTCGAACAACCGATTGACGGTGTTGGCTCACGGAAGTGACAAGCTACACTAAAAATAACCCCCAATCTTCTGATGAACGCAGGGGCGAAAGGGGTAAGCGTAACATGCCTGCTGTGACTGACTTGCTATATCGATAGCAGCAAGCCAAGGCATATCTGCAAGAATAACAATGCAGCAGGAAGTCAAATCATGGATGAGATCCTGTCACCCGATATGGCCGTAGAAACGGTCGAGGCGCTCTGGCGTAACAGCCAGGATGCGTGGTTTATCGTTAGTGTCGGTGGAGACGATTTTTGTTACCACAGCGCCAACACGGTTTATCTTTCCCATTTTGGCAATGAAACCCCGCAACTTATTGGTCGGCCAATGCGAGATGTTTTGCCGCCCGGCGAATACGACATGTGCGTTACGCCATTTCGTCAGTGTTTACGTCAGGGCAGACCATTGCATTACGAATTTCGTGCACCCCAAGGTGATGGTTTCCGTGACTGGTCGTTTGAGTTATCGCCATTACAGGGGCAGGGTGGGCGTATCTGTTTTTTGTTAGGCCATGGTCGGGATATTACCGACGCTCGGCTGGCTCGGGAGCAATTAGCGCAATTACGTCGTGATCTGACAGATATTGATGCTGGCCGATGTGCGTTTTTGGCCAATATTTCCCATGAAATGCGTACGCCTGTGTCCGGTTTGGCGGGGGCTGTTGAATTACTGATGGCAGCAGGCCAAAACACGGAACAACAACATCTGGCCGCAATGATTCGTGACAGTAGTGATACCTTGAGCCAATTGATGGCGGATATTCTCGATTATGCACGTCTTAGCAGCGGCGCGGTAAAACTCGACTATCAACGTTTCTCTTTAGGCCAACTGATCGAAGATCTGGCTGCACGAAAACAAATATTACTCAGCCGCAACAGCTTGCATTTACGCTTGTTGCTAAAGGCCGTGAATGGCATCGAGCTATATGGCGATGCGCCGCGAATTAGCCAGCTATTGGAAAAACTGCTGGATAACGCCATTAAATTTACCCGTGATGGCGAAGTGTCAGTGACAGCCCAAGTTGCTGTTCGAGAAGGCAATGCGCGTTTGGTGACAGTGCGTGTCAGAGATACAGGCTGTGGGATTGATATCAGCCGCTTGGACGATGTTTTTAAACCCTTTCGCCAATTGGATGATTCAAGCACTCGACGGTATGGTGGCGCCGGTTTGGGGCTGGCGATAGCCAAACAGCTGATTGACTTGATGCGCGGTGATATTCAAGTAGTTAGCCAAGCCGAAGAAGGTAGCGAATTTGTTATCCGGTTACCGCTTTTGCTGGATGAATCACATCAGGTTTTTGCGGAACATATTGTTATTGATCGTAGTGTTTTATCGGGTGCTCGCGTGTTGGTGGTTGAGGATAATCCGATCAACAAGCTGGTGACGGAACGCCTGCTCAACCAACACGGCTTGAATGTGCACAGTGCTGCTAACGGTAAAGATGCGTTGAGTGTATTGGCGCAGCACCCGATTGATATTGTGTTGATGGACTGGCAAATGCCCTTGATGGACGGTGCAGAGGCTACAAGAAAAATTCGCTCAATGCCGGGTATGGAGGCATCTTTGCCCATTATTGGTTTAACGGCAGGCATTGATCATGCGGATGTCAGGCAGTGTCAGGAAGCGGGAATGAATGATGTCTTGCCGAAGCCGTTAGAGTCTTCGACTTTGCTGGACCGCATGGCCCATTGGTTATCGCTGCGCTGAAACGATAACACCCCATGAAGGGGGTGTTATCCGCTAAAGCTAGTTTTTTAAAACCCTTTCAAATTACAGGTTTTCCTCCGCAAAGGCCGCTAACCGGCTACGTTCGATGCCATTTACATGCATAATGCTGGCGTGTTTAAAATTCTTCATCTTGTCGACACAGTAGGTTAATCCAGAGGTTAATGGATTGATGTAATGGTTATCGATCTGAGCGAGATTACCAAGAATAACGATTTTGGAGTTTTGGCCGATACGGGTAATGATCGACTTCAACTGAAATTGAGAAAGGCTTTGTGCTTCATCAATGATGACGTAGCTGTTGTTAAACGAGCGACCGCGCATAAAGTTGAGTGATTTAAACTGAATATTGGCCTTCTCCTTAACGTAATCGATACTGCTGAACGGTGATTCATCACCGCCATGTAAAATCTCCAAGTTATCTTCAAAAGCCGCCAGCCAAGGGGCCATTTTTTCTTCCTCAGTACCGGGTAAAAAACCGATGTCTTCGGCGATGGGCGGTGTCGAGCGTGCAACAATCAGTTTTTCATATTGTTTGTGTTCGATGATAGCTTCCAGCGCGCTGGCCAGTGCTAGTAGGGTTTTACCAGAACCTGCAGGGCCGGTCATGATATTAAGATCAATCTCAGGGTGAGTAAGCAGGTACATGGCCATGCCCTGCTCCATATTACGCGGTTTGACGCCCCAGCTGTTTTGGCGCTCTAACGTGCCGTCGCCGAGATCATGTAAATACAGATACTCATCATCGAGATGATCAACAAAACCCGCGAAGCCCTCATCGTCAATGATAAACATGCTGATGTAGGCATCCTCAACACTGCCTCTGGGAATACGGTGAATAGTTTTACCCTGGTTTCGTTGAGTTTCAACGGAGTCTACGTTGTCCCAAAATTTGCCGGGCACTCGCACATAACCACGCGCGAGAAGATCGATATCGTCGAGGACTTTGTCTTTACGATAGTCTTCAACATTTTCGAGACCGCAGCCTTTGGCCTTAATACGCATGTTAATGTCTTTGGTGATCAGGCAGATAAATGCGTCGGGGTTTTGTTTCTGCAGCGTCAGGGAGACATTGATGATGCGGTTGTCGTTATTTTGCTGGGGCGATGCGTTGATAAAGGGGCCAATGATAGTTTCTGACACGAGTTGATCAGGGAAGATACTAAGTGTGCCGCTTTCGGTGGAGGGGATCGGCACCCCGACTTGCATTTGTTTTGGTGTTGCATCCGCTAACATATTGTCAATGGAGGATATAGCGATGCGGGCTTCTCGGGATACGTCTTTTTGTTTGCGGTCCTTAATGCTGTCGAGTTCTTCGAGCACCGTCATTGGAATCACGACCTTGTGTTCGTGAAACGATTTGATAGCCATTGGGTCGTGCAGCAGCACGTTTGTATCGAGTACAAAAATTTTCTGCATAGATAAACGTCCTTATTGGTGAAATCAGGAGAAAAGCAATCAGAAGTGGCAAGGGTCTAAGACAATGAATGCAAAAAAGCGGGGCTGAAAAAATGAGCTCTACCGTTGCGGTAAAGGGGAGGCAGGAGCAGCGTCCTTGGTTGCGTTGATCAAATAAACCAGGTGAGTGGATAGTCATTCAGCCTTTTATTCAAACATCCTTATTGATTTGAGCATAGGCGAAAGCGTGAGTGAAAAAAAGCACCGTTCGGTGAATTATTTTTGTCGATTGGCGGCGATCAATCTTTCAGTTGATCCATTATGTTGTGCATCTGATCAAGTTGATCATCACGGCTCATATGGTGTTCTTCGGGTTTTGGCAGTGCTTCATGCTTAGGTTGTGGAAGGGTTTCACCCCGACGTACACGTGTGCAGAGCTGTTGGTAGTGGGTCTCAAAAAGCGGAAATGCCTTAAACTCCGTTTGATTGGCGAGCGTGAACCAGCCGGTTGCCTTGCCTGCATGGTAAACCGCTGCGTGGCTCCAGTGCCAGCCGGCTTTAGGGCTTGGCGCCTTGCAGGCTTCGATATAGGCAGCGTGGGCTTCAGGTAGCCCATACATATCCAGCTCGCTGTCACAGTATTTCAGCAAACCGCGAATGGTGGGCAGGTATTCCGATTCACGAATGGCTTGGTGCGCGGCATGAACAATTTGATCTGGCCGATATTGACGTAAGTTAGAAAACCATAATTTTTTGGCGTACTGCAGTTTTTCCAAGGTCGGAAAGGCCTTGGTATATTGGTTGTGGTACACCAATTCAAATTCAGCGAAAACACGATTGATGGCATCAATCATCGCTGCATCGGTGGATTCAGAGGTCGTCTGCCCAGCTTCTGTCTGTGTGTTTGGCGACGAAGTCCGAAGTTGTTGTTGTGCCTTGTCCACTAGGGTTTTGCTGTTTCGCATGGTTCAAGCCCTGTAGCTGATGTTGGTTAGCCCACCGGTATTTTACATGCTGCAGGAAGCGGGTGTTCCAAGAGCTGTGTAACTGGTTGCTGTCTTTCCAATAAAGAACAAATTCTGCAATACAGGATACCGCAAATTGGCGATCGATATTAGCCATTGTCAGTATCTCGAAGACTTCTTCGTCGGGCTGCCAATTGGCCGGAACGCGACGCGGTTCAGTATCGTATTTAAGCGTTGATGTGAAACGTGCCCATTGGCGTTTTACATGCTGTATAAACTTAGAGTTCCAAGTGGTGGTTACCCCACCGCGTTCGCGCCAGTAAAGTACAAATTCGGGAATCGCATCTTCGATAAAACTGCGGTTAATCCCCGTGCGCTCCAAAATTTCCAGTGCATCCGCACTGGGTGTCCAATGGCGGGCTAACGATGCGGGTTCGTCGCTAGCCTGTAAGAATTGAACTTCGCTTTTGTTACGTTGCCAGTTGCGTACAACTTGTTTGTAGAATTGGGCAGCCCAGGAATGATTAATTTTGCCACTATCGAGCCAGTATTGAACAAATTCGGTGACTTGAGAACGGCTAAACTTTTCTGAAATTCCGTGTTCGGCGGCTAAACGTTGCAATAAGGTTGCATCGGGTTGCCAGTGGGCCGAAATCCGATTGGCACCCATCTGAACAACCGGCTGCTGGGCAGTTGGTGCTGGTTGCGGAGTTGCCGTCGGAACCCCTGACGCTGTTGTGGTGGATGCCGGCGGTGCGACGATAAACTGCAGATAATTGACCTGACTGAGCGGTGGCGATTGTATTTGAATCACACCCTTGTCGTTGAGGCTTTTGCAGATGCGTTGAAGGTCAGCGATCTGCCAGAAACTGAAACGTTGGCGCAGGGCCTCCGCCGGCACACGAGCAGGTGACGGGGTGAATAGTGGCCATATGTCCGTGAGGTATTGCCACAATATGGCCTCTTCAAGGCCAAAGCGGCCAGCGAATGCTGTGGAAAACTGGCAGCAGGTGTCGGACGAAATTGCGGACATAAATGGATTCTTACATGGTTGAGCAGGTTCGTGAGGCGTTTCAGGCCTGAAATCGGGCACGTACGATGTGTAAATGCCTGGTTTTGTGGTCAACTTTCGAGTATCAATCATTGGATTTCTAGCACAATTCTACGTTATCCGCAGGGGGCTTGCTACAATGGTGCGCTGCAATCGGGATGAGGGGAAAGCCGTGGCAAAGGCAAAAAAAGCATTTGTATGTATCGAATGCGGGGGCGAACACACTAAGTGGCAGGGTCAATGTAATGACTGTGGCCAGTGGAATACCCTAAAAGAAATAGTGTTGGAATCAGCGTCGACACCGTCAGCCGCGAAATTTACCGGCTATGCGGGTGCTGCCGGTGAAACACGGGTGCAAACGCTTGCTGATGTGAATCTGGAAGATCTACCACGTATTGATACCCAAATCGGCGAACTTGACCGTGTCTTGGGTGGCGGCTTGGTGCATGGCTCTGCGGTTTTGATTGGCGGGCATCCGGGAGCCGGTAAATCCACCTTGTTGTTACAGGTGCTGTGTGAGCTGGCTAACCATCATCAAGCCTTGTATGTCACCGGTGAAGAATCTCCCCAGCAGATTGCCATGCGTGCCAAACGCCTGAATTTACCAATGGACAAACTGCGAATTCTGGCTGAAACCCAGGTGGCGGATATTTGTCAGCAAGCCAAGATGTTGGAACCTAAAATCATGGTCGTCGACTCGATTCAGGTCATGCATCATGCTGATGTCAGCTCTGCCCCCGGTTCGGTATCTCAGGTACGTGAGTGTGCAGCGTATCTAACCCGTTTTGCCAAACAGACCGGCACTATTCTGTTTTTGGTGGGCCATGTGACTAAAGATGGTGGGTTAGCGGGGCCGAAAGTTCTCGAACACATGATTGATACTTCCATCATGTTAGAGGGTTCCAGTGACAGCCGATTCCGTACGCTTCGAGGCATCAAAAATCGCTTTGGGGCGGTCAATGAAATTGGCGTTTTTGCCATGACTGAAGGCGGCATGAAAGAAGTCAAAAATCCGTCTGCGATTTTTCTATCACGCAGCCAGGAAGCCGCCGCCGGTAGCCTAGTGATGGTGGTTTGGGAAGGGACTCGACCGTTACTGGTTGAAATTCAAGCCCTCGTTGATGACAGCCCTTTTGGCAGCCCGCGCAGGGTTGCGGTGGGGGTAGATCAAAACCGAATTTCTATGTTGTTGGCGGTATTGCATCGTCATGGCGGTATCCATGCCGCTGATCAAGATGTGTATATCAATGTGGTGGGTGGCGTCAAAGTGCTCGAAACATCAGCTGATCTAGCGATTTTGTTAGCGATTCTTTCGAGTTTACGTAACCGGGTGCTACCTCAGGATTTAGTTGTGTTCGGTGAAGTGGGTTTGGCGGGCGAAATCCGGCCGGTACCGAGTGGCATCGAGCGATTGCACGAAGCGGCCAAACACGGATTTAAACGCGCGATTATTCCTGCGGGCAACAAGCCGCCGAAAGCGATTGCTGGCATGGAAGTGGTTGCGGTGGATAAACTGTCGGAGGCTTTGGAAGCGCTGTAGTTTAGCGTGCGGTTAAGGCTACGGTTACGGCGTGTAACCGTCGTTGTCTGCACACTCCTCGGCAAGTTGCTGTAGATCACGATCTAACAGATCTTGATCGCCACTATTGAACTGCACCAGTCGACAAAGATGCTGCATGCTATCGACGTCAAGTTTGACGATCGAAAGGCCGGCAATGTCGTTCTTTTTATGGGCCCAGCGAGCTTGGCAGTGGATACTGACGGCTTCACTCAGTGTGAGGGTGATGTTCAACAGTTGATTGGGTTTGATGTCCGCATTTGGCAGGCGAACTAACATCCCCTTCAATGATACATCGACCAGTTCGGCGTTATAGTAGGTTTCGTGCTGTTGAATACTGACGCTAGCGTCAAAATCGACACGCGTATATCGGCGCCGATTGCTTTTATTATTGTCCATTCAAACGTTCCAAACGATACTGATACTGCTGGTAGTATGGATGTTGCGGATTGTGTATGGCTTGCTAGTGCGTTGAAAGTATAGAAGTATTTTAAGCATCAATGCACTAATAACAAGCGCACTTACTGTATCGCCTCTCTATTATTTCGGCAAAGGATTTGTCATGAAAAGTGTGGCGAGTGCTTGATAGATAACACTAAAGTGTTATTGATGCTGGGGGATACCGAACGGTACTGCCACTGATTACAGCGACAGTACCTGCAGGTAATAGCGAAGGATGTGTTAACCGATTTTCTTGTGTTTAATCCGTGTTGGAATCAAGGCCGCATCGCCCAGTCGGGCAATACGGTCGGCTTCATATTCGTTGAAGTTACCTTCATGGAAGACCACGTCGCCGTTATCTTCATAGCCGATAACATGTGTGGCAATACGATCCAGAAACCAGCGATCGTGCGAGATACACAGAACAACGCCGGGGAACGCTAGTATGGCTTCTTCTAAAGCACGTAGTGTTTCCACGTCGAGATCATTGGTCGGCTCATCCAGCAGCAGAACATTGCCACCTTTCTTGAGCATTTTTGCCAAGTGCAGGCGATTACGCTCACCACCTGACAGGTCTTTAACAAACTTCTGCTGAGAAGACCCTTTGAAGTTGAAGCGACTAATATAGGAACGCGAGCTAACTTGGTAGCTACCGATAGTGATCATATCGAGGCCGTCAGAGACTTCTTCCCATACCGTCTTTTCGCCGGCTAAGGCGTCGCGAGACTGATCGACATAGGCTAGCTCAACGGTCTCACCAATAACGATCTCGCCAGCATCGGGTTGTTCCTGACCGGTGATCATTTTAAACAGTGTGGATTTACCCGCGCCGTTACCGCCCACAATACCGACGATAGCGCCCTTGGGAATGACAGCGCTGAAGTCGGTGAACAGTGCCTCGCGGCCGTCAAAGCTTTTGCTGACATCGTGAAATTCAATGACCTTGTCACCGAGGCGTTTGTCACCCGGTGGAATATAAATCTCGTTGGTTTCGTTGCGTGTTTGGAAATCTTGGGAGTTCAGTTCATCAAAGCGTGCCAGGCGAGCCTTGCTTTTGGATTGACGCCCTTTAGCGTTTCCTCGAACCCATTCCAGTTCTGACTTAATGGCCTTCTGGCGCCCTGCTTCTTGTTTTTCTTCCTGCACTAGACGTTTTTCTTTAGCGTCCAGCCAAGCACTGTAGTTCCCTTCAAATGGATAGCCGTGGCCTCGATCCAGTTCAAGAATCCATTGCGCCGCGTTATCCAGGAAGTAGCGATCATGGGTAATGGCAACCACGGTGCCCGGGAATTCACACAGAAAGTGTTCCAGCCAGGCCACAGAAACAGCATCCAAATGGTTGGTCGGTTCGTCCAATAGGAGCATGTCAGGTTTGGACAACAACAGGCGACACAGCGCAACGCGGCGTTGTTCACCGCCGGATAATGTTGTGACGTCCGCATCCCAGGCGGGTAGACGCAACGCATCTGCAGCTTTTTCCAGTTGTGTTTCAAGGTTGTGGGCATCCCAGGCGTGGATGATGTCTTCCAGTTCGGCCTGGCGTTTGGCAAGTGCATCAAAGTCAGCATCTTCCGCAGCATAGGCTGCGTAAACCTCATCCAGTTCTTTGAGGGCGTTGACAGCTTCGGCCATGCCTTCCTCGACGTTGCCACGCACGTCTTTCTCTGGGTTAAGCTGAGGTTCTTGTTGCAGGTAGCCGACATTGATGTCTGGCATTGGGCGTGCTTCGCCGTCATATTCCTTATCGACACCTGCCATGATTTTCAGCAAGCTGGATTTACCGGAGCCATTCAAACCCAATACACCGATTTTTGCGCCAGGGAAAAACGACAATGAAATGTCTTTAAGGATTTGTTTCTTGGGAGGAACCACTTTGCTGACGCGGTTCATTGTGTATACGTATTGAGCCATAAAAAAGCGCCGTATTTAGTCACTAGTTGACGAAAATTTGTCAGCGACCTTAGCGAAAAGCCTGCATGGAATCAATGATAAAGCCGACAAATGTTGTGGCTGGGAAATACTGCTAGAAGGGTTGAATTTCTTCGTTGCAGCATTAAAAACGCGATGGTGAAATCGGCGTTGAAGTACCCCCCTCAAATATGGGTGAGCATTTTTTCGGCACGGAGGATAATGCATTTAACACTTAAAAAATAGGGGTTTGCGCTATTTTTGTCGAGGCTGCAGAATGGTACAAAAATCCATGAGATGATGTGCCACACTCAAATATGATGAGAATGTGTTTCCCTTCATGCTTTTTAAGGTCTTGCGCCAAAAAAGGTGTAGATTGCGTCACACTTTTTCATTGTCGAAGACAGTGGCACTAGACTTGCAAAACTGACTGATATAATAACAGCGAAGTCACATCCGCGATGAAATCAGACTATTATCAATCACAATTTCACCGGTCTGTCATTCCACAGTGGCTGATAGAAACCGGGCCGTTGCAGGCTTTTTTGGAGGAGCACGAACTTCATACGCCTGTAGCTGCTGAAGCCTATGCAAACAGTCATCAAGACTTTTTGCCGTCGATTGCTGCGCGCATTCAGATTACGGACGTTAACGCGACAGCGTGTCAGCTATATCAGGTTGATGAGTGCCTCGAAGAGTTTAATCGAACCTATCGCAATGATCTATCCTGCGACACTGCTTTGCAGCTTTGTTATGCGGTGCTCAGTATTCCGACCAGCAAACGCCGCCATGTCTTTTACTCCCATCTCGAGAAAATAGGCCAAGCTAGCAAAACGCTATGGACCAACGTTGAAGTGCCGGGCACTCAACAATTGGCGCTGGGGCTATTGGTGAGTGCGGTTGATGTGACACCGGTAGAAACTGCCGAAAAAGAACTGGAAGAACGCCAGCAGTTTTTGTCGACGGTACTGAAAACGGTGCCGGATTTCTTGATGATTTTTGATTTTGAGCGGCGTGAATCCATCTTCCAGAATGATGATATTGCCCTGTCACTCGGTTACAGCCCGGAAGAAATCGAGCAGACGCAAGGCAATTTTGTTTCCTATATTACACATCCTGATGACAAGCTAAGCCCTGAAGAAATGCTCAAGATGCATTCTGAATTGGCAGCGGATGAGGTTTTTTCCGTTACAATTCGTCTGCAAGACCATTTGGGTAACTGGCGTCACTTTTATTTCCGCAGTGCGGCACTGGAGCGTGATGAACAAGACAACGTCATCAATGCGGTTGTTGTCGCGCGTGATATTACTGATGTTCTGAAAACACGGCAGATTCTGAGTGAGCAGCAACGTCGGTATCAATTGTTGGCTGATAGCTTTTCCGATGTGGTGATCACCACAGATACGCTGTTTCGGGTGAATTATATCAGCCCGTCAGTGCGTGATGTGCTGGGTTTTGCGCCTGCCGATGTGATTAAAGACTCGCGTTTGCTGGATATCTTGGGCCTGAAAACCATCGCTGACAGCCTTGCACGACGGCTTGCCGATAGTGTTATGCGCCCTGAGGCAGATGCTGATAGTGAACCCACAGAAATTGTCGAAACCTTTGGTACCAACTGCGATGGTGAGCTGATTCCGCTGGAATTAAAGCTGTCCATCTTGCGTGATGAACACAACCTGCTCGAAGGTATGTTGATCGTAGCGCGTGATATTACCGAGCGTCGTCAAAACGAAGCCAAGCAACGTATGGCCGCTAAGGTGTTTGAAAATTCGCTGGAAGGCGTTTATATCACCAACGCGGATGGCGTGATTGTTCAGGTCAATCGGGCTTTCAGCAAGATTACTGGTCATAGTGCAGAAGCCATGATCGGTGAAAAGCCGTCACGTATTGGATCCGGCTGGCACGAGATTACCTTCTCGAATGATATCAAGCCGTCATTGGATTCCAGTAATCATTGGGAAGGTGAGCTATTAAGTCGGCGAGCTAATGGCGAAGCCTTTGTGGCTTGGCTAAGCATCAGCGCTGTGTATGACTCGCGTGACGAATTTCTCGGCTTGATCACCAGTTTTAAAGACATCACCGAAGCCAAGAACTCCGAAGAAAATATTAAAAAGCTGGCTTACTATGACCCGTTAACGGATCTACCGAATCGCGCATTGTTTTCTGATCGTTTGTCGCAGGCGTTGCAGCGAGCACGTCGCAACCGTCATTTTGTCGCCCTTTTGTTTCTTGATCTGGATGGCTTCAAGGCCGTTAACGACACCATGGGGCACGCCCTAGGCGATCGCTTGCTGATCGATGTTGCTCGACGATTGCGACACAGTATTCGCAGTGATGACACCGTTGCACGCATGGGTGGCGATGAATTTATTGTGGTACTGAATACGTTGGTAGATCGTACCACTGCCGAAAATGCCGCAGCGCAGGTTGCTCAAAAAATTGTGGATGTATTGAACGATCCGTTTTTCCTGCAGGGCAAGAAAGTACAAATTGGTTGCAGTATTGGTATTGCGCTTTACCCAGATGACAGCATTGTTGAAGACCAGCTGATCAAGCACGCGGATACGGCGATGTATCACGCCAAAGAGCAAGGTAAAAACGGGTATCAGTTTTTCACCTCAGATATGCATAACCGTGCGCAGCTGCGGCAGGACCTAGAACGTGATTTGCGTCTGGCCTCGTTGGATGAAGAATTCTATTTGGCCTACCAACCGAAGTTCGATGCACGTACGCGCTGTTTAACCGGCTTTGAAGCACTGTTACGTTGGAATCACCCCAAGCGAGGCTTGCTTAAACCTGCCCATTTTTTGCGTACTGCTGAAGATTTGGGCATGGGCACTCGACTAGGAGATTGGGTCGTTGAAAAGGCCTGCTGGCAATTACGCGAATGGCTGGACGAAGGATATGTCGGTAACGGTATTTCAATTAATACCTTTGAACGCCATTATCGTGATAAAGAATTGGTTAAAACGGTGCGCCGTGCATTGCAGGAAACCTGTGTGCCCGCTGAATTATTGACGGTTGAAATCAGTGAAAATATTTTGATGCAGGATATTGGCTTTGCTTATGCGACGTTGAGTGATTTACGTGATTTAGGCGTGCATATTGCGATTGACGATTTTGCTCTGGGTATGTCGTCCTTACAGTACCTGAATCGTTTGCCGGTCAACGAGTTAAAGATTGATCGCCAAATTATCAGTCATGTCGCGCCAGGATCCAGCGAGTTGCGTTTGGTGAGTGCGATCGCGGGTATAGCGCTCAGTTACGACTGTAATTTGGTCGCAGAAGGTGTAGAACGCCAAGAGCAACTGGACTTGCTGCTAGAAGCCAACTGCGGCAATGTGCAGGGCTTTTTATTCAGCAAACCCATGCAGCCGGATGAGGTGTTGGAATATCTGCAAACCGGGCAACCTGTGCTGCTCGACTAGCTAGGCGCACAAAAAAACACCCACAAAAAAGCCGGAAATAACATTCGGCTTTTTTGTGGGTGTAAACTGCCAATCCGCTATTTAGCGATCAGCTGTCGTGCCCGTGCTGCGGCTGCTCGCACTTGTTGCGGTGCGGTTCCACCAATATGGTTACGGGCCGCAACTGAACCTTCGAGTGTCAGAACATCAAACACGTCATCGGTGATGATGTCGCTGAATTGTTGCAGTTCTTTCAGCGTCATTTCTGACAAATCTTTGCCTGAATCGATGCCGTAAGCGACTGACTGACCAACGATTTCGTGCGCATCACGGAATGCCACGCCTTTGCGTACCAAATAATCGGCGAGGTCAGTGGCAGTAGAGAATCCACGTTTGGCTGCTTCGTACATGCCGTCGCCCTTGATTTGAATCGCAGGCACCATATCAGCGAAAGCTTTTAGGCAATCTTGGACGGTATCGATCGTATCAAATAGCGGTTCTTTGTCTTCCTGATTGTCTTTGTTGTAAGCCAATGGCTGGCCTTTCATCAGTACGAGCAGTGAGGTCAGGTGGCCGATAACGCGGCCGGTTTTGCCACGCACTAGCTCAGGCACATCCGGGTTTTTCTTCTGTGGCATGATGGATGACCCGGTGCAAAAACGATCCGGTAGGTCAATGAAGTTAAATTGGGCCGATGTCCACAAGATCAATTCTTCCGAGCATCGTGATAAGTGCATCAGCAAGATACTGGCGAAAGCATTGAATTCGATCGCGAAGTCGCGATCACTGACGGAATCCAGAGAGTTCTCGGTTGGCTTGTCAAAGCCCAGCAGGCTAGCGGTTAGTTCACGATCAATCGGATAGGTTGTCCCTGCCAGCGCAGCAGCACCTAGCGGAGATTGATTCATGCGTTTGCGGCAATCCATCAGGCGTGAATAATCGCGTTCGAGCATCTCATTCCACGCCAATAGATGGTGTCCAAAGGTAACTGGCTGAGCCGTTTGCAGGTGTGTAAAACCCGGCATGATAGCATCGGCGTAAATCTCTGCTTGTGTGATCAAGCCGCTTTGCAAGCGACGTAGTTCGATGGCAATAGCATCGATAGCGTCACGTAAGTACAAGCGAATATCCGTTGCAACTTGGTCGTTTCGAGAGCGCCCGGTGTGTAGCTTCTTGCCGGTAATACCAATTTTGTCCGTCAGGCGCGCCTCAATATTCATGTGCACGTCTTCCAGCTGAATCGACCATTCTATATTGCCATTTATGGCATCTTGGCGGATCTCTTCCAGTCCGGTTTCAATCGCAGACAGTTCTTCGTCATTCAGCACGCCGGCTTTGTTGAGCATCTTGGCGTGCGCGATCGAGCCATTGATGTCGTGGTGAAACAGGCGCTGATCAAATTGTATGGAGGCCGTGAAGCGCTCGACAAAGGTGTCAGTTGCTTCTGTGAAACGGCCGCCCCACATGGTAGATTCGTTTTTATCACTCATGGAAGTATCTCTTGATGTCCCGGTTTACGGCGTACAGGCAATTCTGCTACTACCTTGTTGAAACTCTGTTCAGCACATCTGCAGGGGTTAACGGCAAGCACTGAAACAGTCATCATAAAAACTTGTCTGACGGTTCGTAGATCTGACCCACTCGCAAATCCAAAGTTTCGCATTGACATGGAACTTCTGTTAGGTGTTCATTGTCATATACAGGATGGGTGCAGGAAAACGGAGCCGTTAACATCACTGAATGGATCGTGGACTGCCTTAATCATGATGATGTGGCAGAACCGCTGAACACACAAATACTCGGTTAATACACAGGCATTTATCGGTTCAGATACTCGCGAAAGCCTACAGAAGGCACGTCGGATGATGTCGAACAATGTTTTCAGTGACACACTGAACTGTATATTATCCTTTATTCACCCACGTTATGCCATGACTGGATCAATATGCGTGATGACACAGATGAAACCCGCTTCCTGTTGCCGAATCTTTGCGACTATCAGGCTCTGTTTGTACTGATCACGGTCTGTCAGTTTATCGTCATCCTGGATGTATTATTTCAGGACGGTGTTCATTTTGATTGGACCTACTTTGGCTTGGCGACACTGTATGTGCAGTGGCAGGCCATTTGTTCCGCTGCGTTGCTGTGTGTATTGCGAACACGCCTGAGTGTGCTGCCTCGCCGTGTGGCCGTCACGTCTGCATATCTGCTGCTGGTTGCCATGGCGCTGGTCATGGGCTTGATTGTAGAGTGGTTGGAGCAGCCGGGTTGGTGGTTCGACAGTGCGACGATGAATTGGGATTTTATTCTGCGCAATTTTTTGTTGAGTACCATCATCATTGGGATCGGTCTGCGCTATCTTTATGTGCACCAACAGCTTTTGAATCAGCAGCAGGCAGAGCTTCGAGCCACGTTGATGGCTTTACAAGCGCGAATACGGCCGCACTTTTTGTTTAATAGTTTAAATAGTATTGCCAGCCTCATTTGTTTTGCGCCGGATAGAGCCGAGCGCATGGTAGAAGACTTAGCAGCACTGATGCGCGCCAGTTTGCGTGATAACGTGGTTGAAACCACGATTCGTGAAGAATGGATTTTGAGTCAACGGTATCTGGCGATTGAGCAGATCCGTATTGAAGAACGGTTGCAGTACACCTGCGATTTCGAGCAATTAGATGTTGAATTGCCGATCCCGAGTTTGTGCTTACAACCTATACTGGAAAATGCCATCTATTATGGTATTCAACCAAATCCTGAACCAGGGATGATCAGCATCAAAGGAACCTCTGACAATGGGCTTGTCGAAATTGTTATCGATAACACCCAAATACCTGATCGTGAAGCTCAGCAACGCAGTAATCGACAGTCAAATCGCATGGCGATGGCCAATATCCGACATCGGATTGAACGGCTTTATGGCGAAAGTGCTACGCTGGAAATGACCGATATGGGCGATATGTATCGGGTCAGGCTATGCTATCGGGTAGAACAATCAAGGAGATAATATGACAGATGCGCCTTCGAACAACATTCGTGTGTTAATCGTTGACGATGAATCTCTGGCCCGCCAGCGTTTAATGAAGATGGTGGGAGATATAGACGGTTATAGCTGTGTGGGCGAGGCCAAAAATGGTCTGGAAGCTCTCGAACAGTTTCGGTCGTTGGAACCTGACGTCATCCTGTTGGATGTTCGTATGCCGGGCATGGACGGCATGGAGGCGGCACGCAATATCGCGGAAGAAGATCCCGGCGACCATACCAGTATTATTTTTACCACGGCTTATGACGAGTACGCGATTGATGCTTTTGATGTGCAGGCGTCGGGCTATTTATTAAAGCCGGTCAATGCTGAGAAGCTCGAAAAGGCGCTGTCTCAGGCATCCAAAAGCTATGTGAAAGAGCACGGCGCTGGTGATCCTACACGCCAGCACTTGAGTGCACATTCCCGTGGTAATGTCAGTTTAATCCCGTTGAAAGATGTGCGTGTACTGCAGGCAGAACATAAATATGTCACTGTCTATTACACCGATGGTGAGTCCATTTTGGATGAAAGCCTTAAGGCACTGGAAACAGAGTTTCCCGAGCAGTTTACACGGGTGCACCGTAATGCGCTGGTGTCACTTAAGCATGTAAATGCATTGGAAAAAAACGCTCAGGGCCAATATCAATTGTCGATTGAGGGCGTTGAGGTTAAGCCTGTGGTGAGTCGCCGGTTGGTGACTCAGATCAGGCAGCGACTGAAGCAGCTGTAGACGTTTGGTCGCTATTGGCTTCAGGCCTTAGGCGGCTCTATCTTCAGACTCCACAAATACTCAGATCGATAAAATCTTCCTCTTGGCGGCGTCACGGAGTTAAAACCATTTAATCCTGACGCCGTTGTCGTTATTATTGCGATTCATTTCTACACCACTGCAAATTATGAAAACTCTCACCATCGCGACGCGCAAAAGTCCTCTGGCTATGTGGCAGGCTGAATACGTCAAGCAGGTGCTTGAAAGCCATCACTCGAATCTAACTGTTGAGTTTCACGCGATTTCTACGCGCGGCGACAAGTTACTAGACAGCCCTTTGGCCAAAATTGGCGGCAAGGGTTTGTTTGTAAAAGAGCTCGAGCGAGCCATCCTGGATGGTGAATCCGATATTGCGGTGCACTCTATGAAAGATGTGCCCATGCATTTTCCTGACGGACTGAGCCTCGGGCCGATTTGTGAGCGTGAAGACCCGCGTGACGCTTTTATCTCGAATCAATACGACAGCATTGATGCCCTGCCAGAAGCAGCAGTGGTCGGGACATCCAGTTTGCGTCGTCAATCGCAATTGCAAAAGTATCGTCCGGATATTGTTGTCAAATTCTTGCGCGGCAATGTGAATACGCGTTTGAGAAAGCTCGATGATGGTGAATACGATGCCATTATTTTGGCCGCTGCAGGTATGTTAAGGCTGAAAATGGAAGAGCGAATCCGCAGCTATATTCCTGATACATTGAGCCTACCCGCTTGTGGGCAAGGTGCTGTAGGTATAGAGCTACGCAGTGGTGATGCTGAAACGGCTGCGCTGCTTGACGTTTTACATCATGAGCCGTCGGCCGTTTGTGTGCGCGCGGAGCGAGCGATGAATACTCGCCTTAACGGTGGTTGTCAGGTGCCGATTGCCGGTTTTTCCCAGATTGTTGATAACGCGGGTGAAGAGCAGTTGTACATGCGCGGATTGGTTGGCTCTGTCGATGGCAAAACTATGCTGTATGCCGAAGGTCACGATACGCTGGCCAATGCTGAGGCACTGGGTGAGCGATTGGCGGAAGATTTGTTGGCGCAGGGGGCAGATAAAATTCTTGCCAGTATCGAGCACGTAACGGCTGACTAATCCATTGACAGCCATAAAAATTCTTGTCACTCGTCCGCAAGCGCAGAATACATCATTTCTGAACGCGATTTCTGAGCTGGGCGATGAAGCGCTGGTGCTGCCAATGCTTGCGATAGAGCCATTGACGGCCAGCAATGCGGCATCAAATCTGGCCCAGATCAAAGCACGTGTGCTGGATCTGGCGCACTACCATCATGTGATTTTCATCAGCACTAACGCGGTTGATCTGGGTTGTCAGTGGTTTGATCAATATTGGCCGCAAACCCCAGTATTGCCGGCGTGGTATGCCATTGGTAAAGCCACGGCAAAAACGATGGAGGGCTACGGGTTACCTGCGCGTGAAGGCGATTCAACGATGAATAGCGAGGCGCTATTGGCGTTGCCTGAGCTGCAGGTGCTGGATGGTCAAAAAGTGCTGATTGTGCGCGGCGAGGGGGGGCGTGATCATCTTAAAAGCGTATTACAAGATCGCGGTGCTAAGGTCGACTATCTAGAAGTCTATCGTCGCCGTTCTTTAAGCTATCCGCAGGGAACTACGACGAAACTGATTGAAAATGGTATGGATATTGTCACCGTTACCAGCGGAGAAACTATACAGGCCCTGCTCGATCAAGCTATGATTGACGGAACAACGCAACAAATACTTGAAATACCGGTGATTGTTCCCGGAACTCGGTTGGAAAACCTGGCCCGAGAACATGGATTTCATCATATTTTTGTGGCGAAAAATGCTGGCTTGGATGCCATGATCGCTGCGGTAAACGCTGTGAAAACTACAAGAAGTTATAGAGGATTCAGTAGTGAGTGATAAAAATAATGAAACAAACTCTGCTGTAAGTCGTCCCCGCGCTTCTGATGCTAATCATGAACAACCTGATACCGCCCTCGAGACAAAGAAAGGTGGGTTTACGTCAGGATTGGTTGTGGTTTTGCTGATTCTGCTGGTTGCTGGTGGTGGCGGTGGTTATTACGTCTGGACGCAGGCTCAACAAGAGCTAGGGTTGATGCGTCAGGTTGTTGAAAAAATGCAGGGGCAGCTTAAATCCAAGGATGAATCAGTTGTCGAATTTAAAGAACAATTGTCGAAAATTTCTGCAGAGACGCAGTCGCAAGACTTAGTCTTAAATGATCATTTACGAACATTGGAAGACAATTTAACCAAGATGAAAGGGCAGTTTAAAAAGCTGTCTGATGCGACATTGTCGAGTGAGTCTTGGTTGTTAGCGGAAGTTGAGTATCTGCTCAAAATCGCAGATCAACGCATTTTGATGAGAGAAGACGTTAAAGGGGCCGTTTCGATTCTGAAGAGCGCTGAAACGTTAATCAAAAAAATGCCGGTTGAAGATCGTGGATTGTTAAACGTCCGAGTTGCTATCGCAAAAGACATGGCGTCGTTGGAAGCCTATAAAGATATTGATGTTCCAGGGACATACGCGAAGTTGACGGCGTTGGGCGATACAGTTGAACGTTTGCCACTGTTGCAAACGGCTTTTAATAGCTCCGTTGGCCTAACTGATGAAGAGAAGAAAAAACAGCCAAAAACACTGGCAGCGATCAACGAAACCCTCAGCGGTTATTTGATCGTGCGTCATCATGATGCTGACAAGCTACGTGCATTGCTCTCTGATGAAGAAGCAGCATCGTTGAAAGACAGCATGCGTTTGGCCCTTGAGCAATCGCAGACGTCACTGTTGAGAGGTGATCAGCGTACTTATGACCAAAGCTTAGGCAAGGTGCGTAACTGGATTCATCAGTATTTTGTGGCAAATAACTTCAAGGTCAAAATGGCTATCAAAAAGATTGATGAACTTATGAAAGTTCAGGTAGAGAATGACTTGCCTGATATTTCCGGTTCACAACAGGCGCTGAAACGCTATCTTAATGAGAGAATGCGCCAGAAGTCATAGTATTGGATTGGCGGGTACACCTTGATGACGTGGCGCTATGGCACTGCAAATACGAGGATAAAACCCGCCCGATTTAAACGTGGTGATAGTCACTCCCTATTATTCAGGAAACATTGATACATGATCCGGTTTTTTCTGTTGCTCCTTGTTTTTGCCAGCGGTGGGCTTGGGTTTGCGCATTTGCTCAAAGAAGAAGGCCCGGGTTATGTACTCATCTATTTTAATCACTACTCCATAGAAACCAGTTTCTGGCTATTTACGGTGCTGATGTTGGTGCTGTCTGGTGGCTTGATGTTGGCTATTTGGCTATTTTTTAACGGTGCGGGTTTGCTCGTGCGTTTGGGCTTATGGCCGCGTCGTTTTTCTCTTGGGCAAGCGCATAAACAACAATTCAACGGATTATTAGCCTATGCCGACGCTGACTATTCAGCCGCAGGTAAGGTGCTGAATCGCGCAGGAAAGCGCGGTAATTTAGCCTTCGTTGATTATTTGTTTGCGGCCCGTTCAGCGTTGCAACTGAATCAGTTTGATGAAGCGCAGGCGGCCTTTGAAAAAGCCCGTGAGTGCGGTGATAAGGATGACTTGTCGGTGGCCTTGTTTGGCGTCGACATGGCGCTGGCGCTCAACGATGACGCGCGTGCTCAACAACGCCTTGAGGATGCCCGTGGTCGGTTCTCGAATGACCCTCGTTTTCTGATCAAAGCGGCAATGGTTTACCACGCCGTGCACGAATGGACCCTGTTACAAGGGTTGTTGAAGCCTCTGCGGAAAAAGAAACTGCTGGTTAAAGCTCAGTTCGAAATGTACACCAGAGATTGTTTTGCCGGGTTGATTACACAAGCTGCAGCCATCAATGACTTGTCTGCGGTCAACAAGGCGTTTAAACAGGCAGATACCTTTCAGCTTGATGAACATGTTTACATGGCCTACTTCCGCGCGTTGCAATCAATGGGCGAGAATGCAGAAGCTCGCAACCGGGTTGAGCACCAATTACGTCAGCAGTGGAGTGCACCATTGTTGGCATTTTACCTGCAGCTTGCGCCCGGTGATGTTGGTGATCAAGCGGTGTTTGTGCGTCGCTTGGCTGAAGCACAGCCGGGCAGTGCATTGATTCTTCACGCTCAAGGGATTGTTGCGACGCGCCAAGCCAATTGGCTTGAGGCAAAAAAATTCTTTGAAGACAGTTTAGCTATTCAGGAAACGGCCAAGGCTTGGTTCCTGCTTGCAGATGTTTATGCTCAGCTCCATCAGCCATCTCAGCAGGCCGAGAGTGTAAAAAAGGGATTGGCGCTGATGGCGCCAGCCTGAATCAATGACATACTCTTCAGTAGCCTTGAGTGAATCCCGGCGATTTCACCGACTTTCTCAAGGATTGCTCCACCCCACACATTAGTTTGTATCTAAATGCAGTTGCGGAAATTGCCTATTGGCGGCGGACGAGTCAGGCCTTATTATGCCGCTGTATCCGTCTGTTGGATATTGTGCCGGCCCCTAAGAACCTACCGGCAACAAGGAGGAAACTGTGCTTGATTCTGTTTTGAAATTACTCCGGGTACTGAACGGTGATGTCAGTCCCAACCAGATTGCTGCCGGCATTAGCTTTGGTTTTATACTGGGCTTGACGCCTTTCTGGTCGCTGCACAATCTGATCGTTATTCTTCTTATTTGTCTACTGCGAGTGAACGCCGCCAGTGCGATCGTGAGCTTTGCAGGCTTTTCTGTTATCGCTTATCTGTTTGATCCACTTATGGAGCGACTCGGCTACGCCATTCTTACCGGTGACTCTCTGAGCAGTCTTTGGACTGGTTGGTACCAGATCGATCTGCTGCGCTTGGCGCATTTCAATAATACCTTGGTGATGGGGTCTGTGGTTTTAGCCATTGTATTGTGGCCGGTGGTTTTTCTGGTGAGTCGTTTTATCGTGATCAATTATCGAGAACGTATACTTGCTTGGGTTCAAAAGACCCGATTTATGCAGGCGTTGAAAGCCTCACGCTGGTATCAGCGTATCTATGGCGTTATGTCGGTGGAGGTATAAATCATGGTGCGTTGGAAAGGACTAATCGGCTTTGTTGTTATCGTTGCCCTGCTAGCCTTGATCGGCCTGTGGGCGCTTCCTTATGGGATTAAAACCAGTCTTGAATACTTTGGCTCCCGAGCCACCGGTGCCACTGTCAGTGTCGGGGGTGTGGATGTCCGCTATCAACCGTTTGGTATTGAGATTGATGATCTGCAAGCCGCGGATCCCAAAAACCTTGATCAAAACCTGTTTGCATTCAAACAAGCTACCGTCAGTGTTGGCCTGTTGAAGTTATTGATGAATCAAGTGGTTGTGCACGATTTATCGATTCAACATTTTTCCTTTAACAGTCAACGTCAAAGCCCAGGCCAATTGATTGGTGATAAAAAGAGCAAGGGCGATAAAGACGCGGTGTCCGATGAAAAATCACCTAAAGAGCCGGGCTTTGTCGATAAAGGCGTTGATGCAGTGTCGAAGGCATTGCCGACTGCTGCAGATATTCTCGATCGAGAGCCATTACTGATCGATGAAGCGCAAAAACGCCTCGCAGCAACCGCTGAAGAGCAGCAGCAAAAATGGCCGGCGTTAATTAAAGGACTGCCGAATGAGAATGATCTTTCAGACTATGAAACACGACTGAAAGCCATCATTGAAGGTGATATCAAATCCGTTGATGATTTCCAGCAGCGTGTTAAAGCGCTGAAAGCACTGAAAAAAGAAATCGACACCGAACGTAGATTACTCGTCAAAGCGAAAGATGAATTTAAACAGGATCAGGCAACTCTGCGTTCACAACTGAGTGATTTGAAAAATGCGCCACAAGCGGATTTCAAACGTTTGAAGAGCAAGTATACCTTTGATCAGCAAGGTGCCGGCCAATATGCGGCGTTACTGTTTGGCCCTGAAATTGGCGGATACATGGAAACAGCGCTGTCTTGGTACGATACAGCAGAGCCGATTTTGCAGAACTTGCAGAAAGAAAGTGCCGGTGATGTGCCGCCTGCGCGTGGTGAAGGTCGTATTATTCGTTTCCCTGAGCAGTCGCCTACACCTGACTTTATCGTTGAAAAATCAGTATTCACAATCGATCTCGATGTGGGAACCATGAACGGTAAAGCAACGGATATCACGTTTGAGCAGAAGTTAATCAATCGACCCACACGCATTGAGGTCGCGTCGACGGCCCTGGAAGGTATCGGCCTGGTAGACATCAAGGCTGTGCTGGACTATCGCGCAGACAAAGCGGTCAATACAGCGAACTTTGTCATCGGCGGTTATCAGGTCAGTGGCCAATCACTAGTTAGCAGCGATGAGCTGAGCGTATCGCTGGCCAAAGCCGAAATGCAGGCGAATGGTGAATTGCAACTGATTGAGCGGCAAGTATCCGGTGGCTGGAAGAGCTTATTCAGTCAGGCCCAGTTCGAAAGCTCATCGAATAACGAGTTTGTGGGTGAAATCGGTAAAGCCTTTGAGAATATCCATGATTTCAGTTTGGACGTGGGCGTTACGGGGTCTCTGACAAATCCGAAGCTGGATATTAGCTCTAACTTTGATCGCCGACTGGGCAATGCCTTTAATCAGCGCTTTAAGGCACGTCAGGCGCAGTTGGAACGGGACTTGAAGAATAAACTACAAGCTGAGCTGGGTGACTATCTGCAAGAAGCCGGCGTTGTTGAAGCCGATATGGTGAAGCAGCAAGCATTCCTGGATGATATGGACGCACAGCTCAAGAAAATGCTCGATGCGGAAGTGACGCAACAAACAGACAAACATCAGAAGAAACTGGAAAAAGAGCTGCAAAAGCAGCTCGATAAATTGTTCTGATTCACCGTTTTTCTAGCTGATCTCAGCTGAACGTCAGGAGCTTGTCGCTCTGCGAGGTAAAGTCGCGCGTGGTTCCTGAGGTTCGCTGAGCGTTATCAATCTGCGGTTTTGAATAAGTAAAACAGGCACCCACCATAATGGTATGGGTGTTTGCCTCCTCCCCTGCCATTTTTTGTAAATCAAAGCGTCGTGCGCGAGAAACGAAATAGCCTTTTTGCAACACGAAGGCGGCTTCACGTTGATCCGAATCGACGAATGTCTCATTCGCCCAGCGCGCAAAGCCTTTGTACAGTGTCGAGCCTGCGAGTGCTTGCGGTTGCATAATTGTCCAATCTTTCAACTGCCAACAATGGATCAACTGACCATCGCAATAGACGCAGGCGTCGGTATGCGTGTCTTCATCGGGTACATCGATGGTGTATTCCCGGGCTTTTTCGGTGGCACGCCCGGCATGTGCCAATGTTAGTAACGCAAGATCCATCCAGTGGGTGCATTGTGCTGATGGATTTAATTGGCTGATAAGTGCCTGAGTCGATGCATTCAAGGGCATCCCGATTAATTGCTTGAGCGGCTCTGCGGCTTTAGGGCACGTTGTAAATGGCACACGTTTGGGTTGTGCTTCCAGTGCTGTGACTTGCTGCGTGTCGTGATACAGCCTGACAGTGAAACCATGGTTGCAATCTTCCATTGCGCCATCGACAAAGTGACCCTTTTGTGGATCTTGGCCAGGAACCAGGCGGATTGCTCGATGATAAGTACCCTGCCCGTATTGTGGATTCAGTGGGTACCCTAATGGATTTTCAGGGTCGATATGTGTTTTGGTCTGCATGTTTCGGGCAGCCCCCTTATAGTTATTATGCGCACTGTTCTAAGGCGTTCAGATAGGCGAGTGCACTCACACGTATCCGGGGCTTGTTGGGTATGTGATTGCTGTATTGAATCAGGATTAAACCGGTTATCCGACATCCGAAGCAGGTCGGACTTCGATAGATGGGGTATTATATCGTCCTTGCCCACTCCTTACATGACAGTGCATACAGACAATGAATAGCGATGCCCCCAGTCCGCCGGTTTTTTCCCAATTGACGCCAGAGTCCGTCATCGACGCCATTGAATCGCTGGGCTTTTTCAGCGATGGACGTCAATTAGCGCTAAATAGCTACGAAAACAGGGTATATCAGGTTGGCATCGAAGATGATGTGCCGGTGATTGCGAAGTTTTATCGCCCACAGCGATGGGAAAATGCGCAAATCCTTGAAGAACATGCCTTTTGTGCAGAACTGGCAGAGCAAGAGGTGTCGGTTGTATGTCCTCTTGAAATTCATGGCCAGACATTACATGTTCATGAGGGTATGCGTTTTGCAGTATTTCCGCGGCAAGGTGGGCGGGCTCCGGAACTAGATAATCCTGATCAGCTATTTTCGCTGGCTCAAACTATCGGTCGAATGCATTGTGTTGGCGCCAGTAAGCCTTTTGAGCAACGGCCCGAACTTAGCATCGAACGATTCGGTGTAGAAAGCGTGAAGACGCTGGTGGGTGGGTTGTTACCTGAAAATTTACGCGAGGTTTATGAAAGCGTTGCCGAGCCTTTACTCGATAGAATTCGCATGCGCTTTGATGCCATCGACGTGCCATTAATTCGGTGTCACGGAGATTGTCATATGGGCAACGTATTATGGCGTGATGATAAACCGCACTTTGTTGATTTTGATGATATTTCTATGGCGCCAGCGATACAGGATTTATGGATGTTGCTGTCTGGTGATCGCCATCAACAGACGGCGCAATTACAAGAAATTGTTGAGGGTTATGAAATGTTTATGCCCTTTGATGCAGCGCAATTGACCTTGATTGAACCGCTGCGTACCTTGCGCATCATGCACTATGCGGCTTGGTTAGCACGCCGTTGGGATGATCCGGCGTTTCCGATGCATTTTCCTTGGTTTAATACAGACCGTTACTGGGGAGAGCATATACTGGAGCTTAAGGAGCAACTCTCGTTACTGGATGAGCCTGCGCTGGTACTACAGCCATTTTAACGGCTGTGTTGGCGACGATCGATGCAAAAGGAGGTGTCGGTAGATCAGGTCGCTAAGATGAACGGTTTTATAGAATAACGCTACAACACTATCGTATGTATATGAGGATTCACACTTGATTGATCCATTGATCATTTTGGTCGCATTCGGTTGCGGGTTGCTGCTGAAACGCCTGGATCAACCACCGTTGATTGGTTATCTGCTGGCCGGTTTTGTGCTGCACGCGATGGGGTTTGGTCATTCAGCGTTTATTGATCAGCTGGCCAATACCGGCGTTTTACTGCTGTTGTTCACCATCGGATTGAAGCTCAAACTCCGCAGCTTAGCGGCTCCGCATGTTTGGGGCGTGACTGCGGTGCATATGCTGTTGTTGATGCCATTTCTGGCATTGCTGCTCTGGGTAGGGCGTCTTGCGATTCCGGGTTTGCCGCCCTTGGCGGATACGGCAATGTGGATGTTGGCATTCGGACTGTCTTTTTCAAGCACGGTTTTCGCCGTTAAGATTTTCGACGAAAAGGGCGAGTCTAATGCTCTGTATGCAAGTATCGCCATTGGTATTCTGATCGTACAAGACATCATCGCCGTTGTGTTCATGACGGCCAGCACGGGCAAAGTGCCATCGCCCTATTCCGTGTTACTGCTACTAGCGTTGCCATTACGGCCGATGATTGATCGCTTTTTTCGTTGGTGTGGTCACGGCGAACTGCTCACGTTAGCTGGGCTGACACTCGCCTTTGTCGGAGCCGGGCTGTTCAGCGCATTAAACTTGAAAGCTGATCTCGGGGCGCTGCTTGCTGGCATTTGGGTCGCTAATTCATCGCAGAAAAATGAATTGGCAAAAAACCTGGTCGGCATGAAAGATATATTCCTGATCGGCTTTTTTGTCAGTATCGGCTTGAGTGGTTTGCCGACTTTGCCATTGGTGGTATTGGCGATCGGTTTAACCTTGGTCGCCTTCGTCAAACCGGTGATGTATTTTTTGTTGCTTGTTGGTATGCGGTTACGCGCACGTACTGCGTTTATTTCATCGCTATCGCTGTTCAATTACAGCGAATTCGGACTCATTGTTGTTGCGTTAGCCGTTGATGCAGGGTGGATGGACGAATCTTGGCTAGTCATGACTGCTTTGGCTCTGTCGTTGTCGTACATTCTCGCTTCGCCGTTCAATAAATCAGCTCATCTGCTGTATGAAAAACACTGCCGGCGTTTGGTACGGTTTGAAAAAACATCCCGTTTACCTGAAGAAACTCCGGTTGATATTGAGGATGCGCGTATCGTGGTATTAGGCATGGGGCGTGTGGGTGCAGGTGCTTATCGAAGGTTTTCAGGTGAAACCAATGGGCGCTTGATTGGCATTGAAGAGAATCTTGAAAAGGTCGTGAGCTTGCGCGCACAGGGGTTTAACGTGGTGAAAGCGGATGCAAACGATACCGATTTCTGGCGTCACTTGCCCCATGATCAGATTGACTTGATTATGGTCAGCCTTACCAACCATGAAGAAAACAAAGCCGTTGTCGACCTTATTAAACAGTCGGGGTATGGCGGAAATCTGGCTGCTGTTGCCCGCTACCCTGACGAATTGGCTGAGTTGAAAGCTGCGGGTTGCATCGCGTTTAATCTTTATGCGGAAGCCGGGCATGGTTTCGCTACCCATGTGCTTAAAGAAATGAGCTGATTATCCTTCAACGAATTTTTTAACGGTGTTTATAATGCGCGCCGTTTCATGCCGTCGCACAAAGGATCTGTTGCGAGTGTCACGTAGTTGCCATAAAACTGTGATATTCATAGGCCGCCTTAGGGGATACTGCACGCTGTAATACCATGCGAAAATATATAAAATCTTTATCGATAACGTTGGTATTGATGTCGCTGATACCGACGTTGAATGCCAAAGAACTTTTTACCATTGCTGGTTCGAACACAGTTGGGGCTAAGTTGGCGCCGCAATGTGCGCGGGACTATCTCGAATCCATCGGGGTTGAGAATGTCACCATTCAGCGCGGTGACGTCGAGAACGAATACCTCGTTTCGGGTAATCAGGGCGTCGGCCTGGATCTGGAACGTGTTTCCATCCGCATTGAAGCTCACGGTTCCAGTACCGGCTTTAAACGTCTTGATAGTGGCGATGCTGAATTAGCGATGGCATCCCGACCAATAAAGTCGAAAGAAATCGATGCTTTGGTGAAGCGTGGGGATATGGTTTCGGTGGATGCAGAACACACCATCGGCATCGATGGTTTGGCGATTCTTGTGAGTCCTAACAATCCGGTCGCTACGCTAACGATCAACCAAATCGCCCGTATTTTTTCTGGCCGGATCAAAAACTGGAAAGACCTTGGTGGGCCAAGCATGCCGATTGAGTTGTATGCCAGAGATGAAAAATCCGGCACCTGGGATACCTTCCGCAAGTTGGTGCTCAGTGGCGATTATGAATTGGATGCCAGGGCTCAGCGCTACGAATCGAATGATCAGCTGTCTGACGCGGTTGCCGCCAATATGAATGCGATCGGGTTTGCAGGTTTGGCGTCGGTACGTGATGCAAAACTACTGGCAGTCTCGAACGAAGATACTGCGGCAATGAAGCCGAGTACTTTTACCGTCGCTACAGAAGATTACCCGTTGTCTCGTCGGTTGTTTATGTATTTGCCGCCGGATACTCAGATTCCATGGGTGCAAGATTACGTTGAATTTTGCCAATCCGAGCAAGGGCAAAAGATTGTAGAGAAGGTCGGCTTTGTTTCTCAGAATATCCGAAGTTTTCGTGCGCAAGTCAACGAAGCGATGCCGAGCCAGTATCAGGCCTTGGCGAAATCCGGCGAACGTTTGTCGGTGAATTTCCGTTTCTCTCACGGTAGCCCGAACCTCGATAACAAGGCGCATCGCGATCTTGATCGTTTGATTGCGTTTCTGAAAAAATCGGAAAACCGCGAGAAATCCGTATATCTGGTTGGTTTTTCTGATGCCGGTGAGCGGTTTAGCCAGGATCTCGTGTTATCCCGATTCAGGGCGTTGGCGGTTCGGTCTGCGCTGTTGCGTGAAGGGTTGGCAGTCAGGGATAGCTATGGGCTGGGTTCATTCATGCCAGTGGCATCGAATGAAGATGAAGGCGCCAAGTCGAAAAATGGTCGTGTGGAAGTTTGGCTAACGGATGAGCCTGTTCCGGTGCTTTAAGGCATCAAATAGTTCGGATAGACCTCACTCGAGGTGGCTAGAAAACAGCGCGACGTTTAGGTTTCTGTGGCGGGTAAATGGCTTTTAGTGCCCGTACTGCGAATGTTTCAAGGTTGCCGTGTTGTTTCACGCGCTCGGCCAAGGGGCTACTTAGCTCTTGTACCAGAATAATATTCAAATAAGCCGCTGCAGACAGATCGAGTTTGGATACGTAGATGCCGCCGAACCACTGTCTATCCCCTAACACCTGGGCCAAACAATCAATATCCTTACAGGCGATCGCATAGAGCTCATCCCGGCTGTGTTTGCCAAGGCCTTGTGCCTGTAATTGAGACTTCACTTTCTTGCGTGTCTGACTTAGCTGCAATTTTGCGATCGGTGGTGGAATCTCGGCGTAGGCATATTTGCGCATGATATCGGTGTTATGTTCGTCAATCCAATGACTGTAACGTAGCGCAAAATACAGGTGTTCATCTAACATGATGTTGCAGGCGTGGTGTAGTGCGCGGCGGTCGGGCTCTAAATGCCCATCGACATCGAAATCCAGCTTCTTTTCGAGATAACTCATGATGTGGTTGGCACCGGCAATGACGACGCCGTTATCACGGATGTACGGCAGTGTTCCGCCAGGAGCCTTATTGCTGGCCGTTTCTTCGATGACTTGAAATGGGATGTCTGCAAGGCGCAGAAAGCCTTCCAGTTTCATGCAAAAAGGATTGAGATTGGGTACCTGAAAAGCACATGGAAACTGATAGAGGTCGATCATATTAACTCGGCAGATAGTTGTTGAAGTTAATATCACCCGGGCCCATTTTTATGTTGGCCTCGGAGTGCCTGTGAATACTGGTCGGTCGTTCAGCGGGGGGTGACAGTTACGCCCCATTTTCATAATGGATGGTACAGCGCATACTGATATTGTACCCGGTAGTGGGTACCCACTCTGAGTACGGGCAATCACGCATTGAGATCCGGTATAAGCGCACTTTCTAGATGCACGATACGGTCTTTAAGCAACAGTTTTTGTTTTTTCAATCGCCGGATTTCTAGGCCGTTGATAGGGCTAGTAGAGCTTGCTAAAGCATCGACTTGTTGGTTCAGTTTGTGGTGCTGAACACGCAGGTCTTTCAGTTGCTCACGAGCTTCTTCGAGTCTGGTTATTGTCATGCCACTAGGTACCTATATGCGAGCAAATTGAGTTTGCTGAAACAAGTTCGATTAGCCGGTGGTGAGCCGACCGTAGGTCGGAAAACGGAGGGGGCTAAATCACATATTTTTTCGATTATATGGCGACTGCCAGCGAATTGATACCACTAGTTTTCTTCGGCAGAAGAACTATCGTTCGCTTCATCGGTGGTTTTCTTTTCCCCAATAAAGCGACCAAACAAGATCCCAACTTCAAAAAGTAGCCACATAGGAATAGCCATAAGCGCCTGTGAAATCGGGTCTGGTGGCGTTAACAGCATGCCGACGATAAAGCAGCCAACGATCACATAAGGCCGTTTGCTAGCGAGTGATTTAGCCGTTGTTGCGCCGGTGTGGATCAGTATCACCGTCGCAATGGGGATTTCGAAGGCAACACCAAAGGCGAAAAACAGTTTCAGGGTAGTATCGAGGAACCGGCTAATGTCGGGTGTGTAGGCAACGGATTCTGGTCCGACTGAGCTGAAAAATGTAAAAATCAGTGGGAAAACCACGAAGTAGGCGAAAGAAATTCCCGCATAAAACAGCAATATGCTGGTGGCAAGTACAGGCACCAGTAAACGTTTTTCTTCTTTATACAGGCCTGGTGCGATAAAGCCCCAGATTTCACCCAAAATATAAGGTGCAGCCAGAAACAGTGCAACGACCATGGTGAGCTTGAAGGGCGCGAAAAAGGGGGATGTCACGTCCGTTGCGATCATTTGACTGCCTTCAGGCAGTGCTTGCAACAATGGGATGGAAACCCATTCGTAGATTTCGTTGGAGAAGTTGAAAAGTCCGGCAAAAATAACCAGCATCACCAGTAAGCTGCGCAGCAGGCGCGTCCGCAATTCCAGTAGATGTTCCGTTAATGGCTGGGTTTTCTCTACATCACGGTCAGTCATGGTTTATCTGAGGACTCAGTGCTGTTCGGGGCGTGGGCATCCTGCGGCTTGGCAGCAGGTGTATCTGTCAGGGCCGCTGTTATATTCTCGGCGCGTGCGACATTGTCGACACGCTTGGTGCTCTCAGTATCATCATTATTATTGGTCGCCGTTGCCTGCTGATGAATGGTATTGAGTTCCTGAGTGGTATCTTTGGCCAAGCTAGTCAGTTGTTCCTGAGTAGACTTAAGACTTTGCATGATTTCTTCGTTATGCAACTGGCGACGGATATCGTCAGCACCGATTTCTTTTTCGATTTCGGTTCGAACCTGTCGGTAACTGCGTTTGAAGCGGCCGACCCACAGGCTGATAGTGCGAATAGCGACGGGCAGACGTTCCGGGCCGAGTATCAGCAGCCCGAGTACGGCAATGACCAACAGCTCCGCAAAACCGATATCAAACATAGTCTATGCCTGCTTATCGGTATCTTTAACGGTCTCAGCCTCACCTGTGATGGTGTTTGCGTCCGTTTTCTTTTCCAGAGCCGGATCATCCTGATCAATATCTTTGGCTGCTGCGGCCGCTTCTTCTTCATCGTTAATCGATTTACGGAAGCCTTTGATGGCGCCCCCGAGATCGCTGCCAATATTCTTCAGCTTCTTTGTGCCGAACAGCAATAGGACGATAATCAGAATCAGAGCCAGTTCTTTAATGCCAAATCCCATGTGAATTCCTCTCTAGTGTTAAGCCCCTGATGGGTTTAGTTGCTGTATCCGGATCAGGCGTTATCGCCGGAAGTGGAACGGCTGGCTTTTTCGTCGATTCCCGACAACCCGAAGCGTCGAGCAAGTTCATTCAAAACGTCATCGGCAGATGCGCCCAGTTCGCTGAGTGCTACCAGTGAATGAAACCAGAGATCAGCGGTTTCATAAACAACATCGGAATTATCACCACTGCGTTCCGCGTCTTTGGCTGCGATGATGGTTTCAGTGGCTTCTTCACCGACCTTTTCGAGAATTTTGTTCAAGCCTTTATGATGCAGTTTAGCGACATAAGAACTGTCGGGGTCGGCATTTTTGCGGGCTTCCAATACGTTGGACAGTTCTGCCAGAATATCGCTCATCAGGAATAGATCTCTTTCGGGTTCTTCAGCACAGGCGCGTCGTCCTGCCATTGTCCGTCGATATATTTTTTATAGAAGCAACTGCGTCGGCCGGTATGGCACGCGATCTCGCCGAGTTGATCGACGCTCAGCAGCACAACGTCGTTGTCACAGTCGAGATGCACATCTTTGAGTACTTGCACATGACCTGAGCTTTCGCCTTTACGCCATAACGCCTGACGGGAGCGCGAATAGTAAATGGCGCGGCCTTCTTCGACACTCAGTTGCAGGGACTCGCGATTCATCCATGCCATCATAAGCACTTCGCCGGTCTTGGCATCCTGCGCAATGGCAGGTATCAAGCCGTCACTGGTCCACTTAATTTGATCGAGGAAATCCGCCATTGACCTATCTCTTTGTACTATTTTCGAAAAACATAAAAGTATGCCACAGCTGTTTTGCGCTGGCGATGTAATTCAAAAACATAACCTTATCATAATCTTGCGTCACTCTTGTGACACAAGATGATAAAAGGCTTTGGGGCTAGATGAATACGTACGGCGGTTGCAGCAGCATGCGTAAGAATTGCAGTATCAATATCGCAAAAATCGGCGAAAGATCGATTCCGCCCATATCCGGTAATAATTTGCGAAACGGTTTCAGTGGGGGTTCTACCAATTGCCAAACCAGCAGGCCAACAGGATTCTGTCTTGCCTGAGGTATCCAGCTCATGATGGCTGAAATGATGATGCCGACCAGATAAATCCCAGCAATGGTTTTTATCAGGCCAGTGACGCTATAAATCAGCAGGTTGACGACGGGCACCATTTGTCCGTAAACAAGATAGAAAATGGCGATAATCATGGCGACATAAAGTACCCACGCTAACAATAGTGAGGCAATATCCAGCCCGCCAATGCCAGGAATGATGCGGCGCAGAGGGTTTAATATGGGTGCTGTCGCCTTGACGATAAACTGGCTGACCGGATTATAAAAATCGGCTTTGGCGACTTGCAGCAAAAAGCGCAGTAGGACCACGTAGATATAAAGCAGGAACAGATTCTGAACCAGAAAAACCACAGCTTGATTTGCAGATGACATGAGCAGTCCTATTTCATTTGTTCGGCCAATTCGCGGCCGCGTTCGTCCGCAGCAGCGAGTGCTTTGGCAAATAAACCCTGAGTATCATTATCGTCGAAGACGCCAAGTGCTGCTGCGGTTGTTCCGCCGGGCGATGTCACACGTCGGCGTAGCTCAGCAGCATCAAACTCACTTTCATTAGCCATTTTAGCTGCCCCTAAGGCAGTTTGTAAGGTTAGATTTCGAGCGGTTTCTGTAGGCAGGCCTAACTTTTCGCCTGCAGCTTGCATGGCTTCCATAACCATAAAAAAGTATGCCGGGCCACTGCCAGAAAGCGCAGTCACGGCATCCATCAGCTGTTCGTCATCAATCCACTCAATGATGCCGATGGCATTCATGAGCTGTTCGCTGAGTGCTTTTTGTGTGTCTGTTACGTAGGCGTTGGCGAAAAGACCGGTCGCGCCGGTTTGCACCAATGCTGGTGTGTTGGGCATGCTGCGTACAACGGCGGTTGATTCGCTGAGCGATTGTGTCAGTAGCTCGCAGGTGATCCCTGCCGCGATTGAAACGATCAGCGGGTTATGTGCGATAACCGCTTCACGAATATCGTCACAAACAATGGCCATTTGTTGGGGTTTCACTGCCAAAACAACCACGTCAGCCTGGCTGACAATGCTGCTGTTGTTGAGGCTTGTTTGAATGCCGAGGGATGATGATAGGTGATCAATCTCCGCTTGTACGGGCGATGCGGCATAGATGCTGGCTGCACCAAAGCCTTGTTCGATAAGGCCGCCAATGATGGCTTGCGCCATGTTGCCAGCGCCGATAAAAGCAATTTTGGTATCGTTCATAGTGATCCGGTGTGAGTGTTCAACTGTGTTATAAATAACAGATTTTGTGCGTGTCAGTCGGTCGTTGTGTCGTTGGGAGGGAGGCTTGCTTGCCTCACCCGTGATGTTAGTACCGATATTCTTGTGAGCAGGAGTCGGGCGTTGACCAAAAATCGCCGTGCCAATGCGCACAATCGTTGCACCATGTTGAATGGCGGTGTGCATGTCATTGGACATCCCCATCGATAGCTCGGTGGCCTCGGGATATTGTCGCTGCAGCTGTTGTGACAAAGTTTGCATTCTAGCAAAATCATCCGCGCTTTGTGCACCTTGTTCGTGTGGTCGCGGGATTGCCATCAGGCCCCTGAGGCTCAGCTTGTCGGCGCTATTGATCAGGGCAGCTAAGGTATCGATTTCAGTCGGCAAACAACCAGATTTGGTGGGTTCTTCGCTGATATTGACCTGAATGAGGCAATTTAAGGGTGGTTGACTGTCTGGGCGTTGTTCGTTGAGGCGGCGAATCAACTTAGCGCGGTCGATGCTATGAACCCAGTCGAATCTTTCAGCGATTAGGCGACTTTTATTGGATTGAATGGGGCCGATGAAGTGCCATTCGAGGGTTTCTGGTAGCTGTTCGATTTTATCAGCAGCTTCAGCGGCATAGTTTTCTCCGAATGCCAATTGGCCTGCTTGGATCGCCTGATGGATTTTTTCCGCGGGCTGAGTTTTGCTGACAGCTAACAATTTGACACTGTTAGCGCTGCGTTCAGCTGACCGGCAGCTTGAGCGAATGCGATTTTTCATCGCGACAATATTGTCTTCTATGGTTGGCATGGATAGGATTGGATTATCTGGTTGCTCTCAATGTGTTGATGCAGGAACGGATCAGCTGGCTGATGAAGCAAAACTGTCGCTACTGCGCTGCAAAATAAGCCCGTTTAAACGCGTATGGCGGCGGCAATAGGTACTGGCAGTAGTACGGAACAATAAACTGACGGTTGCCCGCTCAGCATTGCAACGCAACAAACAATAACAAGCCCTACGGCAAAATCCCACATCCACGGCTTTGTGGCTACCACCGGTTTGGTGCCATAGACCAAGAACGATCAGGAATCGCGATGGATATTACAGAATTACTGGCCTTCAGCGCAAAACAAAATGCGTCGGATCTGCACTTGTCGGCGGGTCTTCCTCCGATGATTCGTGTGGATGGTGACGTTCGCCGTATCAATTTGCCACCAATGGATCACAAAGAAGTACATTCGCTGATTTATGAAATCATGAACGATAAACAGCGTAAGGACTACGAAGAGTTTTTAGAAACCGATTTTTCCTTTGAAGTTCCCGGTGTGGCGCGTTTCCGTGTTAATGCCTTTAATCAGAATCGTGGTGCTGGTGCGGTTTTCCGGACCATTCCCTCCAAAGTTCTGACGATGGAAGACCTCGGTATGGGGCAGGCATTTAAAGATATTTCCGAGACGCCACGTGGGTTGGTGTTGGTTACCGGGCCAACGGGTTCCGGTAAAAGTACTACTTTGGCAGCGATGATTGACCATATCAATGAACATAAATATGAGCACATTCTGACCATCGAAGACCCGATCGAATTTGTCCATGAGAGCAAGAAATGCTTGGTTAACCAGCGTGAGGTTCATCGCGATACCCATGGCTTTAATGCGGCACTGCGTTCGGCACTGCGTGAGGATCCGGATATCATCCTAGTGGGCGAATTGCGTGACCTTGAGACGATTAAATTAGCATTGGAGGCGGCAGAAACCGGTCACGTAGTTTTTGGCACACTGCATACGCAATCTGCAGCGAAAACAATTGACCGTATTATTGATGTCTTTCCGGCCGCGGAAAAATCCATGGTACGTTCCATGTTGTCGGAATCATTGCGAGCGGTAATTTCTCAAACACTACTGAAAAAAGTTGGTGGCGGGCGTATAGCTGCGCATGAAATCATGATTGGTACCCCGGCGATTCGGAACTTGATTCGTGAAGACAAAGTCGCGCAAATGTACTCGGCGATTCAAACTGGTGCGAATGTTGGTATGCAGACCCTCGATCAGGCGTTGCTGGATTTGGTCAATGCACGTCTCATTACCAAAGAAGCGGCGCGCCATAAGGCCAAAATTCCGGAAAACTTCCGTTAATCCTGCCAAGATGGCTGATACACTGGTTTATCCGTTCATAGGCGCAGCTGACTCAGGGGAATACTGTGGATATTGATCGACTATTAAAACTCATGGTGGATAAAGGCGCATCAGACCTTTTCATCACCACTGGCGTTCCGCCAAGCATCAAAATCAATGGCCGCGTTATGCCGGTCAGTAATGCTAAATTGTCGCCAGAGAAATGCCGCGAAACGGTGTTGTCTGTGATGACGGAAAGCCAGCGCAAAGAATTTGTGCGTGATAAAGAACTCAACTTTGCGATTAGCGCCCGTGGTATTGGTCGATTTCGTGTCAGTGCCTTCTATCAGCGGAATCTGGCAGCCATGGTATTGCGTCGAATAGAAACCAATATTCCGGATATCGATCAACTGCGTTTGCCAGCGATAATCAAAGATGTTGCCATGACCAAGCGTGGCCTGATCGTGTTTGTGGGTGGTACCGGTACGGGTAAATCAACCTCGTTGGCAGCAATGATTGGGCACCGTAACAAAAACAGCAAAGGCCATATCATTACGATTGAGGATCCGATCGAATTTATTCATGCGCATCAAGGGTGCATCGTTACGCAGCGAGAAGTGGGTATCGATACAGACTCCTTTGAAATTGCGTTGAAGAATACGCTGCGACAGGCGCCGGATGTGATTCTTATTGGTGAGGTGCGTACTCGTGAAACGATGGAGCATGCCATTACCTTCGCTGAGACGGGGCACTTGTGTTTGTGTACCTTGCACGCCAACAATGCCAACCAGGCGCTTGATCGGATCATGAACTTCTTCCCACCGGAGCGGCATGATCAACTGTGGCTCGATTTATCATTGAATCTTAAGGCGATGATCGCGCAGCAATTGATTCGTACGCCCGATGGTAAAGGCCGGCGGGCGGCAATTGAAGTCATGTTGAATACGCCATTGGCGCAGGACATGATTCGTAAGGGCGATGTGCCAGGACTTAAGCCGTTGATGGCCAAATCTAACGAAGCGGGTATGCAGACCTTTGATCAGGCCTTGTTCCGATTATTCAAGCAAGGTGAAATCACCTATGAAGACGCGCTTGCCTCGGCGGATTCTGCCAACGATTTACGCCTGATGATCAAGCTTGATAGTGAGCACGATTTCATGCAGGAAGTGGAAAAAGGCGGTCTTCGTATTGAAGGGGACGACGACGATCCGAAATCGGGCATGATGCGTCGCTAATCGTATGCGATCCGGTGTTACGCCGGATCGTTAGGCATGTCATTGTAAAACCAGCTCGTCAGGATGTAACAAGCAGCGAGGCTATCAACGGCACTCTGTTTGTAATTATGGGCGGGTTGCTCTTCTTTCGCAGCTTCAGAACTGAGGCGTTCATCCCAGACATGGCTCGGGAGTCCGAATCGCCCGTGCAGGCGTCGTGCAAACTTGCGTGCACGCTGGCACATTGCGTTGCTGGTGCCGTCCATATTTAATGGTAATCCGGTTACCAATACATCGGGTTGCCATTCATTCAACAGTTTTTCAATTTCTTGCCAATCCGGAATGCCATCGCGGGCCGTTATTTCAGGGATGGGTTCGCTGGTTTGTGTCAGGCTTTGGCCAAAAGCGATACCGATACGTTTAGTACCAAAGTCAAACGCCATGGCGCGAATCGTTGAAGTCATATGTGTGCCGAATCGTTTACAGCTGCGTCTTGCCAGCTAGGCGGGATGGGTTTACGCGTGACCTGCCATTGGCGACAGGCTGTGGTAGTCGATGCCTAGTTGTGCCATCACGGCATCTAGGCGGTGTTCGAAACGGGTTTCAAGTAATATTGACTCTGTCGCCGGTGCTATCAGCCAGGCGTTATCGGCAATTTCTTGTTCCAGTTGGCCGGCATCCCAGCCGGCATAGCCGAGAATGACTAGATGTTCACCGATGTTTTTACCGCCAGCAATGGCTTCCAGGATGTCGGCTGACATCGTGCAATGCAGATTGTCCGTTAGCGGAATCTCATGCCCCCATTGTGTATCGCCAGGCGCATGCAGCACAAAGCCGCGTTGCGTATCGACCGGGCCACCTTGGTAGATCGGATGGTTACCATGGGCGTGGGGGTGATCCTTATCAAACTGCTCAAGCACTTCGTCTTCAGAAACGTCCATCGGGCGGTTGACGATTAATCCCGTCGCCCCCTCATCCGTGTGATCCAGAATATAGATCAGGCTTCCGGCAAATAGGGGATCTTCCAATCCTGGCATAGCGATGAGGAATTGGCCGCGGGTGTCGAGTACTGGCGATTGTGAGTCAGGCATAAGTCTATTGTAATTGACTGAACTGGTTTTTACTAAATCGCCAAGTGCGAACAATTTCAAGCATGTCGGCGTCTTTCCGGATTTCGGGCGGAAATGGCGCGTACGGGCTAGCAAGTCGCACGATACGCAGTGCGGCATCGTCGAGTAGTTTGTGGCCTGAGCTTTTTACGACTTTCGCTTCTTCCAATGTACCATCGGCGTGAATGCTCACGACCATTTGTAGGTCGCCGTACAAGCCTTTTGTGCGTGCTTGCTGTGGGTAGTGTTCATTGCCAATGGCTTCGATGCGTTGCTGCCAGTGATACAGGTATTCGGCGTCGACTGCGGCCTTGGTAGCAACGGATGACAGGCGGCGAACCTTCGGCAGTCGTGCGTATTCCTGGCGTGTTTGATCCAGTTTTGCCTGCAATGATGCGATTTCCAGTTGGCGTTGGTAGAGATCATCGCGGCCACTAACCAGTTGTTGCTCCAGCGTGCGTTTTTGTTTGGGTGATAAGGCTTCGCGGTCGCTTTCCGACTGGGTGCTTACAATCTGTACCTGCTGGCTGGCCTGTCTTTGCCTTGGGGTAAGCTGTTGAACCTGAGTGTCGTTGATAACGGCACTGCTGATCGCCGCTTGGTGGTCAGTGGTGAGCTCTTTTTTGCTGGACTCTGTGCCACTGGCTTCTTGGTTGGTTTGCGCAACGAAGTCTGCATCGTAAATGTTTTTGTCAGTTTTGAACTGCGACAGGGTGATGTCGATACGTTTGCTGGCCGGCGCTTTAGGTAGTTGCAATGCAAAACCGAGTCCGAGAATCACGGCCACATGCAGCGCGATCGCCATCGACAACGTGAAGCCGAGGCGGTTATGGGTTTTGGCGGCCGGATCGTGATACAACATGCTCAAAGTAACCTGGTGTGAAAAAGGGGAGAATCAGACGATGCGTAGCTGTCTGATTCTTTTGCCCGTTTATTATTTTTGACGATGGCTATACAGCCAAACGTTTTTCAATGGCATCCATAAGTTTACCGGCAATATCCAATTCATGCGCGTTATCTATTTCACGAATACAGGTAGGACTTGTGACATTTATTTCTGTCAGGTGGTCGCCGATCACATCGAGGCCGACAAATAGCAGGCCTTTCTCGTTAAGCGTCGGGATGATTTGTTCGCAGATCCAGTAGTCTCGATCGTTGAGTGCAACCGGTTCGCCTCTGCCGCCGGCCGCCAAGTTGCCGCGGGTTTCTCCGCTCGCAGGGATGCGCGCTAAGCCAAAGGGCATGGGTTCGCCATCGACAATCAGTATACGCTTGTCACCTTCGGTGATTGCGGGCAAAAACTCCTGCGCCATGATGGTTTGGGTGCCGTATGCCGTTAGGGTTTCGATAATAACACTGACGTTAGGGTCTTCAGGCTTCAGCCGGAAGATTTGTGATCCCCCCATACCATCCAAGGGTTTAAAAATAACATCTCCATACTGTTTGTGAAAATCGCGCAGTAATTCGGGGCTGCTGGTTACTCGATGTGGTGGGCAGCACTGTGGAAATTGAGTGGCAAAAATTTTCTCATTGCAATCGCGTAGGCTTGACGGCTTGTTGACGATTAGCGTGCCTCGTTGCTCTGCAGCTTCAAGGATATACGTGTTGTAGATGAATTCGTTATCAAATGGCGGATCTTTCCGCATCAAAACGACATCGAGAGAATCTAGATCAATGACGTCTTTGTCGGATTTTTCAAACCATTTTTGAGGGTCGCGAAATACCTTTAAGCGAGAGGCATTGGCTTTCGGGTCGCCTTGATCAATGAATAGATCCTTCGCTTCCATGTAAAAAAGATCCCAGCCTCTGTCGCTAGCAGCCCATAACATGGCCAGTGAGCTGTCTTTTTTGTAATTGATGGACTCAATGGGGTCCATGACGATGCCGAGTTTGATATTCATGGTTTTTCCTGTCTTGATTCGGGTGCCCAATTGCGTCACTTTTTGCACAAATGTGCCAGTTGTTTGGGTACTGCGGCAATTGGTGTCAATGAATTGTGGTGAACATTGCCTGTATTTTACTTAATTGACAAGTAGCCGTAGACAGCACCTTGCGAAGGAGGTATTTTGCTTGTTGCTCGCGTTCTGAGTTTGTTAGTACGGTGAGTACATAATAATTAATTAAAGCCACCTATCTGTACTGTTAAAAGGCCCGCATTATGGAAGGTAATTTCGAAAACCTCAAAGTAATGGTCATCGATGATAGTAAGACTATTCGTCGTACCGCCGAAACCTTGCTGAAAAAAGTTGGTTGTGAAGTCATTACCGCCGTTGATGGTTTTGACGCGTTAGCCAAGATTGCTGACACTAAGCCGAATATCATCTTTGTTGATATTATGATGCCTCGCCTAGATGGCTATCAAACTTGTGCGCTGATCAAGAATAACAGCGAATTCAAGTCGACACCTGTTATCATGCTTTCTAGTAAGGATGGTTTGTTCGACAAAGCCAAAGGTCGTATCGTTGGCTCTGACCAGTATCTAACTAAGCCGTTTAGTAAGTCCGAGCTTATCAGTGCTATTGAGGCGCATGTAACGCATTGAATGAATGTATAACGCACGGTGCGATTTACATGTTTAATGCACGAATATAAGTATCTAAGGTGGAGACGATAATGGCTCGAATTCTCATCGTTGATGATTCCCCGACAGAAACATTCAAGATGGAAGAAATCTTGACCAGGAAAGGTCACCAAATCTGGAAAGCCAGTGGCGGTGAGGAAGGGGTTGCTCTTGCGAAGAAAGAACTGCCCGATCTTGTGTTAATGGATGTTGTTATGCCCGGGATCAACGGATTTCAGGCGACGCGTCAGCTGACAAAGAATGCAGAGACAAGCCATATTCCCGTCATCATTGTGACTACCAAAGATCAAGAAACCGATCGTCTTTGGGGGAAGCGCCAGGGAGCGTCCAGTTATCTTACCAAGCCGATTGATGAAAAGGCGTTGGTTAAAGCGATCGATGAAGCCTTGGCTTCATAAAACAGGGATAGTTGTCACGCCATGTCAGCCGAGATTGAACCCTTTGATCTGCTTGTTCAGCTAACTGAGCACGTTCAGGCGCTAAAGCCTGAATTGCCGGCGCAGCGAAAAATTCAAACGAGCTGGAGTGGCATCGGTTTCAGCATTTTAGGGCAGCGTATGATTGCCCCGTTAGGCGAAGTCGTCGAGATGTTCCCTGTACCCAGCGTTACCCGTTTGCCGGGTGTACAAGATTGGGTGTTGGGCTTGGCGAATGTGCGGGGGCGTTTAATGCCTCTGTTTGATTTAGAATTTTTTTTCGGCGGGCAGGCACTCAGTGTCAGCCAGACTAATAAAAAGAAACGCCGTGTATTGGTTTTGGAACTTGGCGATTTGTATGCCGGACTGGTTGTTAATGAAGTCTATGGTATGCAGCATTTCCCCGAAGATGCCAGTATTGAACCGGTTCCGACAGAGCAGCAATATCTGGCACCGTATTCTCAAGGAATTCACCATCAGGATGGTATTGTCTGGATGACATTCAGCCCCTTCAGCTTGGTTCGTGATCCTCGTTTCTTTAACGCAGCGGCCGCTTAATACTTATGCGCACAACGACTTTGATAAAACCTAAATTCAGCAGGAGATGGAGATGAGCACCACATCGTCCACCATGTTGTCGAAGCAATCGAACAAGAATATTATCGTTCTTGGCATGCTTATGGCACTGGCTTTCATATTCTTTGTATGGAACATCGTGAAAGTATTTCAGGATGCTGAATACGATTCCATGTATCTGGAAACGACCGGTGATTTGAGGGTACTTGCCCAGCAAATCTCGACCCATTCTCGCGAAGCTGCTGAGGGTCGTGGCCCGGCCTTTGAAGAGTTGGAAAGTGATCGCCAGAAGTTCCAAAAGTCGTTTGTTGAACTTACCAATGGTCGCGACGGTTTGCCGCCGTTACCTGATGCATTGGGTCGTGAGCGCGATAGCTTGGGTAAAGTCTGGAACCGTGTTAACAGCGCGGCCTCAGTAATTTACGCCAATAAAGCGCGGGTACTGTTCTTGCACGAAGTTGCCAGTACACTGAGTGCCTCGATTCCTGAGCTTCAGCAAAAATACGATACGGTTGTTGATATCCTGATCGATAGTGGCGCTTCAGCTGAGCAGATTGCAGAAGCTCAAAAGCAAACATGGCGTGCAGAGCGTATCGCCCGTAACGTTGATAAAATGTTGGCCGGTGGCGAGCAAACCGCAGCGGCAGCTGATCAATTCAACAGTGATGCCTCTAACTTTGGTGACACACTGAATTCGATGATTAACGGTAACGCTGCGATGGGTATTCGCCGCGTCAGTGATGAAGAAGCGCGTCAAGCACTGAAAGAAATCGCCGCCCTATTCCAGTTTATCACGACCTCGGTTGACGATATTTTTGAAGCATCACCGGATCTGAAAAAGGTTCACGAAGCAGCAGATGCGATTCTGGTTGATTCCCCAGTGATGATGACGGCGACTAGCCGTTTGGCAGATCGAATCAACAACCTGGAAGAGACCCGTAACTTTGATACTCGTACTGCGATTATCGCAGCACTTGTCTTTCTCTTCTTTGCGGCCTTTATCGGCGTGCAATTATTCCTCAATACCCGAACTCGTTTAGCCGAAACTGACGCAACCAACGAACGAAACCAACAAGCGATTTTACGATTGCTGGATGAGCTGGCCGATCTGGCTGACGGTGACCTGACAACAACTGCAACCGTAACCGAAGATTTCACGGGTGCGATCGCCGACTCTATTAACTTCACGATTGATCAGCTTCGTATTCTGGTATCGCAAATCAACGACACCGCATTGCGAGTCTCGAATGCTGCCGAAGAAACACAGAGCACAGCATTACACCTTGCTGAAGCTTCTGAGCATCAGGCACAGGAAATCGCTGGCGCCTCTGCAGCTGTTAACGAAATGGCGGTGACCATCGATCAGGTATCTGCCAACGCTGCTGAATCTGCGCAGGTTGCGGAACGCTCAGTAAAAATCGCTAACCGTGGTGCTGAAGTTGTACAAAACACCATTAACGGTATGGATACAATCCGTGAACAGATTCAGGACACGGCGAAACGTATCAAGCGTTTGGGTGAATCATCACAGGAAATCGGTGATATCGTATCCTTGATCAACGACATTGCCGACCAAACCAACATTCTCGCCTTGAACGCTGCGATTCAGGCTTCGATGGCAGGTGATGCAGGTCGAGGCTTCGCGGTTGTTGCCGACGAAGTACAGCGTCTTGCTGAGCGTTCATCTGCGGCGACTAAGCAGATTGAAGCACTGGTTAAAACGATCCAGTCAGATACTAACGAAGCGGTTATATCGATGGAGCAAACGACATCCGAGGTTGTTCGTGGTGCTCGTCTGGCTCAAGATGCCGGTATGGCACTTGAGGAAATCGAGAAGGTATCTGCTGAATTGGCCGATTTGATCCAGAACATCTCGAATGCAGCTCGCCAGCAAGCAGCATCAGCCGGTCATATCTCCAACACGATGAATGTTATCCAGGAGATTACCCAACAGACGAATGCCGGTACAACAGCGACTGCTCGCTCGATCGGTAACTTGGCTGGGATGGCAACCGAACTGCGTGGCTCAGTTGCTGGTTTCACCTTACCTGAAGAAGAAGTGGCATAAGCCGCTTCTCTTCTTATCTAACCTGATTTCGCAATTCTATGAACTGGGCGTACCAAAGCATTCCTGAACTGTCAGATTCGGAGTTTGATACCTGGCAGAATCTTCTGGAGCAGCGCACCGGCATCTCGTTTGAACGTCACAAACAGATACTTCAGACGGGCCTCGGCCAGCGTATGCGTGAGGTGGGATGTCTGGATTATGGCCAGTATTTTCGCCAGATTTGTTACGGTAAAGGCGGCGCGTTAGAGTGGGAAGCGTTGCTGAAAACTCTGACGGTCAAAGAAACACGTTTTTTTCGCGACGAAGATGCTTTTGAGTATGTTCGCAAGTACCTGTTTAATCGCCTAGTTCGTCCGGATGCCGATAAAACCCTCGAAATATGGAGCGTTGCCTGCTCAACCGGTGAAGAGCCATATTCTATGGCGATGCTGGCTAACGATACGATAGAGGGGTTAGGGGGTAGTAAATATTACGGTATTACTGCTACCGATATCTGTTTGGCTTCGCTTGCGGATGCTAGAGCGGGTAAGTTTGGCGAGCGCAGAGTTGATGGTATTGAGTCATCAATGCGTGATCGGTATTTCGTCCACCAAGATGGTCGTTACAAGATTGTCGATTGGTTACGAGAAAAAATCTGTTTTGTTCAGGCCAATATTATCGAGTTAGGCCATTTACCCATTGCCCAACAAGACGTGGTTTATTGCCAAAACGTGTTGGTTTATTTCCGGCGTTGGCGTCAACATCAAGTGCTTGATGAATTAGCCGCGCGACTTAAGCCCGGCGGCCTGCTGGTATTGGGGAGCGGAGAAGGTGCCGGTTGGGTAAACCCGTCGGTCCGGCGTGCTGATGATGACACAGTGCAAGCCTACATAAAAATTGCGTCATAAAAGGCTGAAAGATTATGTCAGAGAAACGCAGATATATGGCCCTGGATTGGGTCCGCAATGAGATTCAGGAAACACTTCAGCAAGCCGTAGCGGCCTTGCAGGCATATGCTGCTGAGCCTGAAGATGTGACCAAGCTGCGCTTCGCCCTGACATACGTACATCAAGTCGGTGGAAGCCTAACAATGATCGAGCAGCATGGTGCCGCGCTGCTTGCCAAAGAAATTGAAGATGTGCTTGTTGCTGCAGCTGATGGCCCAGTTGGTGATAACCTTGCCAGCAGCCTGTCTGTGATTACACAAGCGATTGACGACCTCTTGCGCCATCTCGCCGATACCGCAGAAACAGGTATTGATGAGCCTCAGCAACTATTAGCTCCTTTAAATGCCGTTCGGGCACTTAAACCCTCAGACAATGACGACGAGTACACAGAAGCTGATGTCTTTAATCCAGACGTCAATTCTCCTCAGTCGACACCTGCCCAAGAGCCTTCAGTCAGCAGCCAAGAGTTTAACGCGCTGATTAAAAAGCTACGGCACCACTACCAGCGTTGCCTGCTAAATATCGCCCGTGATAAGGATCTTGCGGCCAGTTACCAAGTGATGGTTAAAGTAGCGACTGCATTGTATAAAGCCAGTCGTCGCACAGCGAGCGAGCCGTTATGGGAAGTTGTCTATGCGTTGATTGACCAACTTCAAAAAGACGCGCGCCCGGCTGATCTCAATACCAAAAAAGCACTGAAGCACATTGATAGCGAAATCAAAAGCTTACAAGACAGTGGCCGTGAAGCGCTGGGAAGTGCACCTGATAGCGCGATATTAAAAGCCCTACTGTATGGGATCGCTGTTGCGGATACAGAAACAGATCTGATTCGGACATTGAAAAATACCTATCAATTGGAAGAAGCGTTAGAGCAAAAGCCGCACGATGTTGAAGATATTCGCTCGATGTCGATTACTTACCGTGAAGTTATTGATTCAGCGCATGAGAACCTTGCGGCGACCAAAGACGCCATCCATGAATTTATTGCCAATCAATTCGATGTAACCTTGATTGAAGCGGTTCCAGATCATTTGCGCGTATTATCTGAACTGTGCGATGCGGAACCTTTTGTTGAGCTTAAGCCCTTGTTACAAATGGCTCAGGATCATGTCGTTAATCACCTGCTTAAGGCCGGTGCTAATGCCGATTGGGATCAACTAGAAGCATTCGCAGATGCCATCAGTTCAATTGATTATTACTTCGAATGTCTGGATCGTGAAGAACAGAAAAACCTCGCGTCGATTATCGATGTTGCTCGCGAAAGCCTGGGGCGATTAGGTTTCCATGCGGAGGTTGTATCCGGCGATGCGGATACCGGATCGAATCATGTTGTAGAAGCCGATGAGGTGCCGAACGACACTGTCGTTGCTGAGGATCGTGACTCTGAACCGCAGGCAGCTTTTGTGCCTGAAGTTGATGAAGAAATCCTTGAGATCTTTGTTGAAGAAGCCGAGGAAGTTCTCGAAAACATTCGCGATTTTTTGCCAAAATTGACCGAAAACCGCCAAGACCAAGACGCATTGGCGGAAGTTCGACGTGCCTACCACACGCTCAAAGGGTCTGGCCGAATGGTTGGCGCCGAGATGATTGGCGAATTTGCCTGGTCGATTGAGCGGATGTTGAATAACGTGATGGATGGTGCTGCCAAACTCACGGATAACAGTATCTCTGTGTTGAGTGACGCCACAAACATGATTGAGCCCGTCATGCTCAGTTTTGAAGGCAAAGGTTCCGCCGACGAGGCAGGTGTTGCGGCGATTGTTGCACGTGCGGATGCAGAGTTTGAAGGGCGTTCCATAGATACAATGCTGGAGTCTGCTGAAGCGCCAATTGATGCCGGGGTAGTGTCGGGTGACATGAGTGATGTCGGCGTCGACGCGAGTGAAAACGTTACTGAATATGTGACACACGACGATATCGACGACGATCTTCGGGAAATCTTCGTTGCCGAGGCTGAAAGCCACATTCAGGTATTCCTCAATTATCTTGATGCCATTGACCCGGGTTATCAAGATGTTGAAGTCTCGCAAGACATACAGAGAGCATTCCATACGCTGAAAGGCAGTGCCCATATGGCGGGTATTGCTAGCATGGCCGAGTTGGTCACGCCACTCGAAGGCTTTGTGAAAGATCTTTCCAATTTTCAGATTAAGGCCGACGCAGAAATTCTAGCGTGTTTCTTCCGTGCTTCAGAAATGCTTCAGCTAACATTGGCGGCAATTGTTGATCAATCCCCCATCGATGTGGTGCCGATTCGTACCTTTGCTGAGGAAATCGCCCAATTACACAGTAAGCGGATCGAAATTGATGATGAGTCGTCTGCGCCATCGGCTGGAACCGATTATTATCAGCGTATTCTGACGTGTGCTGTTGAAACCCTTGGCCAAACTGCCGATGTGTTAGATGCTTGGCGCAGTGATGGCATCGATGAGACGCAATTTGCTGCCATGGCTGAGGCCATGTTGGCACTGTCTGAAGTAGCGGAAGAGACTGCGTACATTGAAGTTGCGCAGTTGGCTGAAGCAGTCGCGATGTTCTACCAGCGACAATTACAGACAGCGCAAGACGATCTGTTGAGTGTTGGTTTACAGGCACAGGATAGTCTCGATGATATGTTTGATGTCATCGCTGCACATCAAGAGCCACAAGCCAATCTGGCAATGATTGCGTTGTTGAATGATGATGCAAACGAAATGGCCGAAAGCGACGATCTATCCACTACCGCTCAGTTGGACGATCAGGTCGCTGTTTTCAATGTTACCGATGCGTTGAAGCAGCAGTTGGCTGCGTCCGATGAAGATACTCTGGAAATCTTTGTTGAAGAGTGTTGTGAATTAGTTGAGTTGCTTCAATCAATTCTGGAAGAGTGGGTGTCTGACCCAACTGACATGTCGTTGCTTGGTGAAATCAAACGCTATTTGCACACGATCAAAGGCGGTGCCCGACTGGCAGAAGTCGCGGTTATTGCCGACGTTGCCCATGACTATGAGTCGCTGATTGAAACGTCGGAATTAACCCGGACGTTTGATGATGTGGTGATGCACCAGGTACACCAGTATCAAGGGCAGCTCGAAAAACTGTTAGAGCAAACGCTAGATATTATTGACGGTGTTCCCGAAACACCAATGCCAGAGATGTCTTTGATAGGCATAGAGCCAGATCAGGCTGTTGTTGATGCCAGTACCGATGAACTCATCACTTCGGAAGCGATTAGCCCATCGGGTGAAGGTGATAGTGATGAGGCAGTGGTCGAGTCTGAGTCAGAACTCTTACTGGAATCTCCGGCGTTAGAAAACAACGCTGAAGATTCAATTGTACTGTTAGATGAGCCTGACGTTACATCAATCGATGAAATGCATGATGATGTTCCGTCAGCGGATGCTGATGACGCAGAGCTTGAACTGTTCGTCACCGAGCAAGATGTCGTCGTGGTTGACGATGAGTTGGCTGACGAGGGAATATCGGTCGATGACGGTTTATTGGAATCGATGCTGGATGATAATGCTCCAGACATTCAAGAATCCGATGACATCATTACTCCGGCTGAGGACGAAGACGCTATTGCAATTGATGCCAGCGAATTCGTGGAGATTCCTGAATCAGACATTGAACGTGATGTGGACGACGTAAGCGAGATTGCTGATCACGTTGCTAAAGGTACCGAAACGGTGTCTGACGGATCAGCAGATGAGCTATCGGAAGATTTCAGTCAGCACGACGATTTGGTTGTCGCTGAGATTGAAGATGACACCGATACTGCTGATGTCGACATTGCTGCATGTGAACAATCCCCTGGCGATACTCTCGATTCGACAAATGACGATGGTGAAACTGACGCGCAAGATGTCGCAGACGCTCGTCAAATACAGGTCGATTTTTCTCAGTTAGCGACCGAATGCGAGGCTGCTGATGAAGATACGATGGAAATCTTTATCGAAGAAGCACAAGAGCTGTCACTGCAACTTGAAGAAAGCTGCATACAATGGCTCGACGATCATAGTGCGGTAGAGCAGTCCGCTGAATTGAAGCGGATACTTCACACCTTAAAAGGTGGCGCACGTATGACCGAATTGCCGACCTTAGGCAATTTGACTCATGATTTTGAAAGCATGATTGAGCATGCTGAAGCCCGAGCAGTTTTTGATGACGGCTTCTTTACGCAGCTAGATAGCTATCACGACGTCACACAAAAAATGATTGAAGGTGTTGTTAACGGTGGCACCTTTGATGCCGATGTTGTTGAACTTGCGCTGCCCATTGCTGAGCCAATTATTGCTGCGCCGCAACCTGTTATGGCCGATATGGCGCCAGTAACGCTAGATGTTGATGTCAGTGCACTGGATCCTGATGTTCTTGAGCTGTTCCTGGAAGAGGCGTATGAACAACTGGAAGCGATTGAAGTATGCATTGGCGACTTCCTTCGTGATCGCAGTCAGCAGGCACCGCTTGAAGAACTGAAGCGTGTTTTACACACCCTAAAAGGCGGGGCTCGACTAGCAGAGATAACGCCTGTTGGTAATTTAAGTCACGACTTTGAAAGTCATATCATCCAGGCTGAGCGAGATAATCGCCTGACGAATGACGTATTTGCTGATGATGTGCAGAGCTACCATGAGCAGCTGAACCAACAATTGCAGAGCTTGAAAGCGGCAGTTCAGGACGCATCAGACAAGAGCAGTGCAGATGATGTTTCGACAGAAGAATCAGTGAGCACCGATAATGTTGTCCCTATTCGCCCTGACATTGATATTCCTGCCAGTGAACAGCCAGTATCGCAGGCGGCGATTGATGCCACGCGAAACTTCCTAGATAGCATCAGTCAGAAGAAAAATCGCAAAGCCCAAGAACCGGTTAAAGTCTCTCCAGATCAGTTGCAGAGCTTGATGAACCTCGCGGGTGAGAGCAGTATCGGTCGCTCCCGGATCGAAGAACAAGTCAGTGATCTGCATTTCTCCCTTGATGATATGTCGTCGACGGTTGATCGTTTGCAGGGGCAGCTGCGTCGTCTAGAGATTGAAACAGAAGCGCAGATTGTATTTCGCCAGGAGCAGGTCGTTAGTGAGGGGCAGGAGAACTTTGATCCGTTAGAGATGGATCGCTACACGCACATGCAGCAGCTATCTAAATCCTTGATTGAGTCGGCTTCAGATTTGGACGATATTACCGGAACGTTAAGCAACAAAATGCGTGATGTTGAGACGCTATTGCTGCAACAGTCTCGTATCAACTCAGACTTGCAAGAAGGACTGATGCGAGCGCAAATGGTTCCGTTCTCGCGCATGGTACCGCGTTTACGTCGTATTGTTCGTCAAGTTGCGGCCGAGCTGGGTAAGAAAGTCGATTTTGAAGTTAAAAACGCCGAAGGTGAACTGGATAGAACTATCCTTGATCGCATGGTTGCACCGTTAGAGCATATGTTGCGAAATGCAGTTGACCACGGTATTGAGATGCCCGAAGAACGTCTCGCTGCTGGTAAACCAGAAAAAGGTACAATCACGTTGATACTCAGCCGCGAAGGCGGAGAGATTGATCTACGTCTGGTTGATGATGGTGGTGGTGTTAATCTTGATGCTGTGCGTCGCAAAGCGATTGATCGAGGGCTGATCGATACGTCGTCGACGTTATCGGATCATGAAGTTTGTCAGTTTATTCTGCATGCTGGATTTTCAACCGCAGAGAAGGTGACACAAATTTCAGGTCGTGGTGTCGGCATGGACGTTGTGCACAGTGAAATAAAACAAATGGGTGGGTCGATTGAAATCAATTCTACCCAAGGCATCGGATCGACCTTCACGGTTCTTCTGCCATTTACCGTATCGGTTAACCGTGCGTTGATGGTATGCATTGGCAATGATACCTACGCCATTCCTTTGAATACGATTGAAGGTATTGTGCGTGTTAGCCCTTATGAGTTGGAAGCCTACTATCAGCCAGAGGCGCCACTATTTGAATATGCTGGTCAGAGTTATCATTTACGTTATCTTGGCTCGATGCTGTCGCGCAATCAGGTGCCTCATCTGGAAGGTCTAACAATGCCATTGCCAGTGGTATTAATCCGCAGTAATGAGTATACCGTTGCGGTTCAGGTCGATCGTTTGTTAGGCAGCCAAGAAGTGGTTGTAAAAACACTGGGGCCGCAATTTGCCATGGTTGAAGGCTTGAGTGGTGCCACTGTACTCGGTGATGGTAGTGTTGTTGTTATTCTGGATATGCTTGCGCTTATCCGTGCTAACGTATCGCGCGGTATTACTAGTGAGGCAGATGTCGCTGCAGGCGGCATAGAGGCGGATAGTTACGAAGAAGTACGTAATACCGTCGTCATGGTAGTAGATGATTCTGTAACGGTACGTAAGGTGACTTCACGCCTGTTAGAGCGCCATAGTATGGACGTTGTACTGGCGAAAGATGGTTTAGATGCGATCACTCAATTGCAGGAAATGGATCAACTCCCCGATATTATCTTGCTGGATATTGAAATGCCGCGGATGGATGGTTTCGAGGTTGTCAGCAGAGTGCGCCATAATACCCGCTTGCAACATATCCCGGTGTGTATGATTACGTCGCGTACCGGTGAGAAACACCGTGAGCGCGCAATTTCACTTGGTGCCTCTGAGTACCTCGGAAAACCGTTCCAAGAACGTGAATTACTGCAGACGATCTCTGATCTGACTGGCTCTGAAGTTATGCAGGCCTAGGCCGGATTTGATGGATCAGCGTGTGAAGTTAAAACAATCCGTCGGCCTGATTGCCGACACGATGGATATATTGCACCAGTTGCGTTTGATGCTCGACAGTGTGCATGTGCCGATTGCTTGTGCGTTTCGCGCAGAGAGTTATGTGTCACCCTTAGCGGATACGGCGGATTTGTGGCTAGTCGTTAGTGAGGATGCCGCCGATATTTTTGACAAATTATCGGATGAGACGGAGTCGCCGATTTTTTTATCGGATACCGTGCCTGACATTACCGATAAGCTGCATTACGAGCAGTGGCGTCAAAGTATGCTCGACAAAGTGCTTGAGACACTTCAAGCATCTGCGCCGGAAGTTACGGCAGAGCAATCATCATCTGTGGGTATCGATTTCCGGGATGTGTGGGTAATTGCAGCGTCGCTGGGCGGGCCTGAAGCCGTTAAAGAGTTTCTGGCGTATGTGTCTCCGGATCTGCCCGTGGCATTTGTTTACGGCCAGCATATCGAGGCTAATTTTGCTGAGCGATTGCCGGATATCCTAAACAAACACAGTAGCATCGAAACATGGTATGCCGAAAATGGCCGGGTATTGCGCCGTGGTGCGCTAGCGGTGTTTCCATCGCATCAGCTCACTAGCGTCGATGAGAATGGCCAGCTGAATGTTGCACAAACGGTCAGTTGGCAAGCACCTTACACGCCGAATTTGAATCAAATGGTACAGAACATTGCCCGTCACTTTGAACATCGTATGGGCGTTATTGTATTCAGTGGCATGTGTGATGATGGAGCTAGCGCTTCGGTGCAACTGGCACGAAAAGGCATGCCGTTATGGGCACAAGAGCCAGAAGCCTGTGTTTGTGCGTCTATGCCAGAAGCGGTTATTGAAAGTGGCTTTGTGGGTGTCACTGGCACGCCCGTGGCATTGGCCGAAGCATTGAATACTCGCTATGGCTGTGTTTTTCAACCTGAAGAAAGTAACGAGGAATAATCCATGTCGACTACATCGACGACTGTCAGTCAGAACACCTTGTTATGCCAAATTGAATCTAACATTCTGTTGTTGCCGGATGTCTCTGTGGCGGAAATCATCGATTATCAGCCTGTTGAGAGCGATGATGATATGCCGACTTGGTTTCTTGGATTGTTAGACTGGCGTGAGCTGGAAATCCCTTTGGTGTCGCTGGAAGCATTGAAGGACAACACTTTTTTCAGCCATTCCTCAACGTTGAAAATCATTATTGTTAATAGTACCAGTCACCGAGATGATTTCGCCTATTGGGGCTTTGTTGCTGCGGAAGCGCCAAAAATGCGACGTTTGGTTAAAGATCAGCTAACGGCTGGCGAGCTTTCAGATTCAGAGTTTGTGCGAGCGGTAGCGCGTATGGATGACGATACCGTATTGATCCCGGATCTTGCTGCGATTGAAACACAGATTGCTGAGTTAATCTGCTGATCATGGTGAATCGCTCGCAAGCGCCGGCTAGGTTGAATCAGTGCCGCTGCTGACTTAGAAATCACCCCATAGATTTTGGCAAATTGCCAATGCAGCCAATGGTGCTGTTTCGGCTCGCAGTACTCTTGGCCCTAGGCCTATCGTTATTGCCTGATTCCTTATGGCTTCAGCGACTTCTTCATCAGTAAACCCACCTTCAGAACCAAATGCCAACGTAATACTCTTTTGTGCATCAAGTGCCGCTAAGCGTTGACCGTTTTCCGGGTGACAGATGCCTGTTAAACCTTGCCGGGCTGTTTGAATCCATTCAGTGAAACGTACGGGGGAATGAATCTCAGGTAGGGTGTCCCGTGTCGATTGTTCACAGGCGCTAATTGCGACTTGTTGCCAGTGTCCGTGTTTTTTCTGCCAACGTTCGGCGTTTAATTTAACGTCGGTGCGCTGCGTCAATAATGGGGTAATGGAGGTAACGCCGAGCTCCGTTGCTTTTTGTACGATCAGATCCATTTTATCGCCTTTGGAGACGCCGATGGCAATATGGGTTTCTAATGGCGATTCATTGTTACTATCGCTGCGTTCACCCGGCAGCAGCGTTACCGTTTTTTTTGAAATATCGCTAATTTTCGACGGGTAATGGCCACCTTTACCGTTGAACAAGACGACCGGGTGTCCGGCTGTTAGCCTTAGCACACGGCTCAAATGGTTCGCGGCTGGGCCATCAATAATTACGGCCTGGTTGGCGTTAAGCGGGTTGTCGGTAAAGATTCTTGGAATGCGCATAACAAGAGCTGCTTATAGAGGCGCGTTGACGTTCAATCATGAAAATCAGTAGCGCCTGCGAAAAGATAAAGAAATTTATGCCCGTATTATTCGATAACATGGACAGTGTTAGGCATACGACGGCCGTCGATAATGTCACGGCGAGGCCTGCCGTACGATAGCTGGTAACGGCAGCACTATCGTTGGGTAACGAGCGCAGATAGTATCCAGTCAACCAGGTCAGCATAATCAGAAAACTTGCCAAGTTAACAAAACCACGAAACGCCAGTGCCTGAAAGTACTCGCTGTGCATTGAGAACGAATAGGATATTTCCGGAATTATGTGCATAAAACGATCATATTCGACGATATAGTACTTCACATCACCGAGGCCAATACCGGTTAATGGATAGTTGAGAGCCATAAGCCAGCCGGCTCGAAATAGCTCCAGACGAACGCCGAGTGAGCTTCGACCGAATTGTTCGGGTGAGTCAATATAGGTAGAGATATTAGTGACTGTCAGCAGGATACGTTGCTGAATAAAGGGTATGAAGGCTAGTCCCACGATAAGTGCTATCAGACAGACAGCGGTGATAGAGCGTGTACGCAGTGACAGTGCTTGAAATTGATGCCAGAGCGGGCGAGAAACACAGAGTGCAATGATGGGTAACGTCAACCAAGCCCCACGTGTTTGGGACCATAACAGCGCAAATACGGCCATGAGTATGACGGTAATAACGACGAGCTTATATTTAATTGACGGATAGAGCCCTGCGAGTAAGGCGATACCGCCCGCGGCAAGATAGCCAGCAATGTTGGGGTTACCGTAGACCGTTATGCGATTATTCGGATCATCAATAACGGAATATATCGTAGCAGCAAACAAAAAACTCACGCCGACCATGACCATGGCACTAAACACCTGATCGCGTATCTGAAGACGGCGAAGAATAAAGAACAGCACGGCGGGTAGAACGGCCCACTTGGCCAGTTTTTCCAACTCACCATTTGCCTTATTCACATCGATACTAATACCGTATGCGGGCAGGGTACTGAGAAAATAAAAGCCACAAAGACCAACAAACACCTTTTCGGAGCGGCGCCAATCATGTGACGGTGCGAGGTAAAGAAATGGCAACCAGAGTACTAGTAATATACCGGTAAATTTTCCGGGTTCACCGTCACTGGCAAACTGTAAAAGATAAAGACCGGCAATAAGCAGTAAACCAAATCCTCGCAGTACAGGAGTTGTTAAACCGTTATTTCTCGGGATGTTTCCATACAGGGGTTGGGTAGACATATTGATCGTGTATTCAATGAAAATTCAGGTGCATTGTGCACCTGAACAAGTTTACACAATTGCCTGATAGATTGCTTTGGAAGGTTCAACCTGATTCATTGTATAAAAATGAATCCCTGGTGCACCGCCAGCCAACAATTGTTCGCTAAGGCGAATGACAATCTCTTTGCCCGTCTCAATGACAGCCTCCTGATCATCGCCACAATTCTCAATCTTATACTTAATCCAGCGTGGAATTTCGGCACCGCAATGGGCGGAAAAACGCGCGAGGTTAGTGAAGTTGGTAATTGGCATGATACCCGGGTAAATCGGTTTGTTGATACCCGCTTTGGTACAAGCATCGATAAACTGGAAATACGCATCCGGATTGAAGAAATACTGCGTAATAGCGGCGTTTGCTCCAGCATCCAGTTTCTGTTTGAAGTAATGGATGTCCGCATCATAACTTTTTGATTCCGGGTGAATTTCCGGATAGGCAGCAACTTCAAGTTCGAAGTGGTCACCCGAGTGATTACGAATAAATTCCACCAGCTCATTGGCGTAAACAATTTTGGCTGCGCCCATACCGGACGGAATATCACCGCGCAGAGCAACAATGCGATCAACGCCCAGCGCCTTATAGCTGTCCAACAGCTCAGTCATAGCAGCTTCGTCATCGCCGCCAAATGATAGGTGTGGAGCAATACTTATGCCCTGTTCGCGCATTTGTTTAATGACGCCAAAGGTATTATCGCGGGTTGATCCACCGGCACCGTAGGTGCAAGAGAAAAACGCGGGATTGAGTGCATTTAGATCAGCCCAAGTTTTTTCGAGTTTGGCATGGCCTGCTTCGGTTTTTGGTGGGAAAAACTCAAAGCTAAAACGTTTGTCAGAATGTGACATCTTGCTTTCCTGTTACATCAGTAGCAGCAGGCATCGACGAAACGATGCCTGCTTGAGCGCTGATTAGTACTTATAGCTTTCAGGTTTGAATGGGCCGTCAACATCTACCTTGATGTAGTCAGCCTGTTCTTGGGTCATTTTGGTAACGACGCCACCAAAACCGGCAACCATGTCTGCAGCAACTTCTTCATCCAGTTTCTTTGGCAGAACCTGTACGTAAATGTTGTTAGCTTTTTCATCGGCTGGCAGATCGGCGAACTTGCGATCCCACAGGTAGATTTGGGCCAATACTTGGTTTGCAAAAGAGCCATCCATGATGCGTGATGGGTGACCGGTTGCATTACCCAAGTTAACTAGACGACCTTCAGAAAGCAGGATCAGGTGATCGTTGCTGGCTTTGTCGCGGTAGATTTTGTGAACCTGTGGCTTGATTTCGACCCAAGCCCAGTTTTCACGCATGTAGGCGGTATCGATTTCATTGTCGAAGTGACCGATGTTACAAACCACGGCGCCGGATTTCAGCGATTGCAGCATGTTGGCATCACATACGCCAATGTTACCGGTTGTGGTTACGATCAGATCAGTTGTTGCCATCAGCTCTTTGTTGATGCTGTTCAGGTCGCCGTTGTTCACGCCGTCAACATACGGAGAAACGACTTCGAAGCCGTCCATGCACGCTTGCATGGCACAGATTGGATCAATTTCCGTTACCTTAACGATCATGCCTTCTTGACGCAGAGAGGCAGCAGAACCTTTACCAACGTCACCGTAGCCAACAACCAACGCTTTTTTGCCCGACAGCAAGTGGTCAGTACCACGCTTGATGGCATCGCTCAGTGAATGGCGGCAGCCGTACTTGTTATCGTTCTTAGACTTGGTCACAGAATCGTTAACATTGATCGCTGGCACTTTCAGTTCGCCATCGTCCATCATTTCTTGCAAGCGATGAACACCGGTTGTGGTTTCTTCAGAAATACCGTGAATGTTATCTAATACTGCAGGGTATTTCTCGTGCAGCATTTGGGTCAAATCACCACCGTCATCCAGAATCATGTTGGATGCCCAAACGTCATCGCTGCCCTTCTCGGCCAGAATCGTTTGCTCGATACACCACCAGAATTCTTCTTCTGTTTCGCCTTTCCATGCGAACACAGGGATGCCCGCAGCAGCAACGGCGGCAGCGGCGTGATCCTGTGTAGAGAAGATGTTACATGATGACCAGCGAACTTCTGCGCCCAGCTCAACCAGTGTTTCGATCAACACGGCAGTCTGGATGGTCATGTGGATACAACCCATGATACGTGCACCCGCTAGCGGCTGCTCAGTTTTGTACTTACGGCGCAGAGCCATCAGTGCAGGCATTTCGCCTTCAGCGATATCAATTTCCATGCGGCCCCATTCGGCCAGCGAGATATCCGCAACTTTGTAATCAGTAAATTCAGACATAATATTTTCCGTCAATAAATACGTTTCAATCAGTGTTTATAGGCCTGCCGCTGCACGCAGTGCGTCGGCTTTGTCGGTTTTTTCCCATGTGAAGGCTGTGAACGAGGTCGATTTCATCACGGTCTCGCCGGCTTCTTTGACGCTATAGCTATAGCTGTGCTCGAATGGCTCACGACCAAAGTGGCCGTAGGCTGCGGTCAATTGATACATCGGGTGCTGCAGATCCAGCTGGCGGGTGATCGCGTAAGGGCGCAAGTCGAAGACTTCTTTGATAGCGCTAACCAGTGCGTCATCAGCGACTTTACCAGTACCGAAAGTGTTTACAGAGATAGACGTTGGCTCAGCAACACCGATCGCGTAAGACACTTGAATTTCACAGCGATCTGCAAGACCAGCAGCGACAACGTTTTTGGCAACATAACGACCCATGTATGCGGCGCTACGATCAACTTTTGAAGGGTCTTTTCCAGAAAATGCACCACCACCGTGACGGGCCATACCGCCATAGGTATCAACGATGATCTTACGACCAGTTAGGCCACAATCGCCCACGGGGCCACCGATAACAAAGTTGCCGGTTGGGTTGATGTGGTAGAGGGTTTCGTCATGCAGCCATTCTGCAGGAAGAACCGGCTTGATGACGTTCTCAAGTACGGCAGCGCGTAAATCTTCTAACGAGATGTTTGGATCGTGTTGTGTCGACAAAACAACTGCATCGATGCGTGGCTGGTCGCCGGTGTAATTAATGGTTACCTGGGATTTTGCATCCGGGCGCAACCATGGCAGTGCGCCAGATTTGCGCAGTTCAGCTTGGCGCTCAACTAATCGGTGTGAGTAGTAAAGCGGTGCAGGCATGTAAGTTGGGGTTTCGTTAGTGGCGTAACCGAACATTAAACCTTGGTCGCCAGCGCCCTGATCTTCTGGCTTGGCGCGGTCTACGCCCTGATTAATGTCAACAGACTGTTTGCCGATCGCATTCAGTACAGCACAAGAGTCGCCATCAAAACCGACGTCTGACGTGGTGTAACCGATGTCGGTGATGACTTTACGCACGATGTCTTCAAGGTCGACATAACATGAAGTAGAGACTTCGCCGGCGATTACTGCCATGCCGGTTTTAACCATGGTTTCAACTGCTACGCGGGCGTGTGGATCGCGCACAATAATGGCATCCAGTACGGCATCAGAGACCTGGTCCGCTACTTTGTCCGGGTGACCTTCTGAAACAGATTCAGAAGTGAAAATCGCGTATTCACTCATTGGAATTTTCCTCAGGTTTGTAAAAGTGTCTTATTTGGATGCGAAATCCGTTGCGCTGCGCCAAATAACTGGACTGGCCTTCGGCAAGGCCGGCTTTAGCCGCCCAGAAACTCAAATCGTCGGGTTCAAAACCCAGCCAAACGTCACCACAGGCATCCCGTGCCCAGGTTTGATCGTGATGGCAAAGATCGGTAATTAAAAGTGCACCGCCAGGTCTTAGCAGTGCGCCCGCATCCACAAAAATATCGGCGGGGCTGGCAACATGGTGCAATACCATATTGACCACAACACAATCGGCCAGTGGATCAGCGTATAGTGCCTGGCGGATATCACCAACAAACAGCTCCACGTTGTTATGGCCAGAAAGGTCCAATGCCTGTTGTGATTTTTTGATCATCAAGCTGGATGTGTCATAGGCTCTGACCTGATCAAACTGGCGGGCCAGTACATCAAGATACAAGCCTTCTCCCGGGCCAATCTCGATGGCTAAAGATCGGCTAGGTGTCGCGATGGCTTGCAATAAGCCAGTGACGCTATCGGCATATTGTTCAAAACTGGCAATCAAATCTTGCTGCTCGCGAAACCGATTGGCGTTGTCTTGAAAAAATGCACGAGTGCTTTTTAGTCGTTCGGCTTCGATACGAAGAATTCCTGCTGCAATGCCCGGATTCAATTGGCATCCATCAACACTGGTGGCAATGGCGCTATGCAATGCCGCGAATGGGTGATCATGAGGAACCACATGGCGACGATAAAAAATACTATTACCTTCGCGGCGAGTGGTTACCAGTTGAGCAGACGCCAGTAATTTCAGGTGATGACTGATGGCCGATTGTTTGGCGCCCAGAATTTCACAGAGTTCCTGTACGCTGAAAGAATCACCGCTAAGCACTCGCAATATTTGCAGGCGCAGCAGATCCGCGCTGGCTTTCAGGAAGGTCGCCAGCTGTTCGCAATCCAGTTCTGTTGTGCCGTGATCGGTTTGCGCGGTAGATAACATGGCGGGCAGTGTAGCAGGCCACTAAACCTATATCAAAATATTTTGATATAGGTTTTGGGTGGGGTATCGAAGAGCGTGCAAATACGTCGCTAAATGCACTGAAAACGCGCCACTTGGGATAAAACGGTAATAATTCTGCCTTAATGCCGGAGATTCAATTGCGCTTAACGTCCGCCTAAGCGAGAATATGCGCCCAGTTCTCAATCAATCTTAAGCGGAGCGATTTAATGGCCTCTCGATTTGATCTCGCCAATGCGATTCGTGCACTCAGTATGGACGCTGTGCAGCAAGCTAAAAGCGGACATCCGGGCGCCCCGATGGGCATGGCAGACATTGCCGAAGTTCTCTGGAATGATTTTCTGAAACACAATCCGGCAAACCCTGATTGGGCCGACCGCGACCGTTTTATATTGTCGAACGGTCATGGCTCCATGCTGATTTATTCGCTGCTGCATTTGAGTGGCTATGATCTGCCGATTGAAGAGCTGAAAAACTTCCGCCAGATGCACTCCAAAACACCGGGTCACCCTGAATACGGTTATGCTCCGGGTATCGAAACGACCACCGGCCCGCTAGGTCAGGGTATTACTAATGGTGTGGGTATGGCGCTGGCAGAAAAGATTCTGGCAGACCAGTTTAATCAAACCGGCCACGATATTGTTGACCACTTCACCTACGTATTTATGGGTGATGGCTGTTTGATGGAAGGTATCTCCCACGAGGCTTGTTCGTTAGCCGGCACATTGGGGCTAGGCAAACTTATCGCCTTTTACGATGACAACGGTATTTCCATCGATGGTGAAGTCGAAGGTTGGTTTACCGATGACACACCTAAGCGCTTTGAATCCTACGGCTGGCATGTTGTTGCCGATGTTGATGGCCATGATCCAGAAGCCATTCGCGCTGCGATTGAAGCAGGTAGAGCAGAAACGGGCAAGCCGACCATTGTTTGCTGTAAAACCGTGATTGGTAAAGGCTCTCCGAACAAACAAGGCAAAGAAGACTGCCATGGTGCACCATTGGGTGATGAAGAAATTGCTTTGGTACGTGAAACTATTAACTGGCCTCATGCGCCGTTTGAAGTACCTGAAGACGTGTATGCCGGTTGGAATGCTCACAGTGCCGGAGCAGCTGCTGAAAGTGACTGGGAAACTCGTTTTGACGCTTACCGTGCGGCCCACCCTGAGCTTGCTTCGGAATTTGAACGTCGTGTGATCAATGGCGATTTACCGGCTGATTTCTCTGACAAAGCCCAAGCTTATATAGAAGAGTGTCAGTCAAAGGCTGAAAAAATCGCATCGCGTAAAGCATCTCAGAATACCTTGAATGCTTACGGCCCATTATTGCCAGAACTGTTGGGCGGCTCCGCTGATTTGGCGGGTTCTAACCTGACGCTATGGTCTGGTTCTAAAGGTGTTACCGCAGATGATGCATCGGGTAACTATGTTTTTTATGGCGTACGTGAGTTTGCCATGAGCGCCATGATGAATGGTATTGCTTTGCACGGTGGGCTAGTACCTTACGGCGCAACCTTCCTGATGTTTATGGAATACGCGCGTAATGCGGTACGTATGGCAGCGTTGATGAAGCAACGTAGCATCTTTGTATATACCCACGATTCTATCGGTTTGGGTGAAGATGGTCCGACACACCAACCGGTTGAGCAAACCGCCAGCCTGCGTTACACACCTAATCTGAATACATGGCGTCCGTGTGATACAGTAGAATCTGCCGTTGCATGGAAATCGGCTATTGAACGTAAAGATGGCCCATCGGCGCTGATATTCTCTCGTCAGGGATTGCCGTGTCAGTCGCGTACGAGTGAGCAGTTGGCCAATGTGAGCCGCGGTGCTTATGTCCTGAAAGACTGCGAAGGTCACCCAGAGTTGATTTTGATTGCTACCGGTTCTGAAGTTGAGCTGGCGCTGGATGCTCATGCGGTATTGACCGAAAAAGGCAAAGCCGTTCGTGTGGTTTCCATGCCTTGTAATGAAATCTACGATGCACAGGATCCAGCATACAAAGAATCCGTATTACCTCTCGACGTATTACCACGTGTTGCTATCGAAGCCGGTATTGCTGATTTTTGGTACAAGTACGTGGGTTTAGACGGCCGCATTATCGGTATGGATACGTTCGGCGAGTCTGCACCTGCTGCGGATCTTTTCCAGCACTTCGGCTTTACCGTTGAGCGTGTTGTGGCTGAATCTGAGGCTCTACTGGATTTTTAATCCGGTAGTTCCGCTGCCCTAATATCTGACGCCCATACAGGTAGTTGCACTTCATGTATCGTCTTGCCATTAATGGATATGGTCGTATTGGCCGCAGTGTTTTGCGCGCGCTGACAGAGGTGCAGGCTGATGGCCGTTTCAATGATCTGCAAATCGTTGCAATCAATGAACCGGCCGACCGCGATACTATCTGCCACCTGACCCGATTTGATTCCACCCATGGCCGGTTTGCTGGCGATGTTGCTATCGATGGCGAACATCTGGTGATCAATGGGCAGCAAATTCAACTCAGTCACGCTACACATGTTAGCGATATTGACTGGCCTGATGTTGATCTTGTGCTTGAGTGCAGCGGCAGTTTTGCTGACCGACTCACGGCCGAACAACATCTGCATGCCGGCGCTCGTCGTGTGCTGTTTTCACAGCCGGGCGATCCGGATGTTGATCTGACGGTCGTTTATGGGGTGAATCACACAGCCATAGAACCAAACCACCGTATTATCTCGAATGCGTCCTGTACCACCAACGGCAGTGTGCCTGTACTCAAATTACTGTACGAAGCATTTGGTATCGACGCGGCGTCTATTACTACCATTCATTCAGCCATGAATGACCAACCGGTAATTGATGCCTACCACCATACCGATTTGCGCAAAACGCGCAGTGCATTTGCCTCGATGATTCCGGTGGATACCGGCCTTGCTCGCGGGATTGCTCGATTTTTACCCGAGCTTGAAGGTGTATTGAGTGCGCAAGCGGTTCGTGTGCCTACGGTTAATGTATCGGCTATGGATATTTGTATTGCCACCCAATCGGATGTCGACGTCGACAGCGTTAATGCGTTGCTGAAAGATCATGCTGCCCGTTTACCGGGCATATTGGATTGGAATGACGAACCACTGGCGTCTATCGATTTCAATCATAACCCGCATTCTTGCATTATTGATGGTACGCAGACCCGTGTCAGCGGTAAACGATTGCTGAAATTGTTCGTCTGGTTTGATAATGAATGGGGCTATGCCAACCGCATGCTGGATGTCGCAGATTATCTGCGACAACAACACTGAACAACCCCCGTTGTGCCGCTAACGGAATATATCAACTGAAGCTGTGAGAACAATAGTATGACACTTGCTGTAAAACGCATGACAGATCTGGATCTGGCTGAGAAACGTGTATTAATTCGCCAAGATCTTAATGTGCCGGTGAAAGACGGCAAGGTGACTAGCGCGGCGCGTATTAAAGCCTCTTTACCAACCATCAAAGCTGCGTTAGAAAAAAATGCGGCAGTGATTTTGATGTCGCATCTCGGTCGCCCGATTGAAGGCGGTACAGAAGAAGAAAATGCTGATTTTACCTTGGCGCCTGTTGCTGACTATCTGTCGGAAGCTTTGGGTCAACCCGTGGCTTTAGTTTCCAATTATCTGGAAGGTCAGGTCAGTGTTAAACCCGGCCAAATTGTTCTGTTAGAGAATGTACGATTCAATGCCGGTGAGAAAAAAGACAACGAAGGATTATCACGCCAATACGCTGATCTATGTGACGTGTATGTGATGGACGCATTCGGCACAGCGCATCGTGCCCAAGCGTCAACGCACGGTGTTGCCAAGTTTGCCCCCATCGCCTGTGCAGGCCCGTTATTGGCAGGTGAGTTGGAAGCACTGGAAAAAGCCTTAGATAACCCTGCGCGCCCAATGGTTGCCATTGTGGGTGGCTCCAAGGTTTCAACCAAGCTAACCGTACTCGAAACGTTGTCTGATCGCTGTGATCAGTTGATTGTGGGTGGCGGTATCGCCAATACTTTCTTAGCGGCAAGCGGCAAACCCGTTGGAAAATCACTGTACGAAGAAGACCTAGTAGCCAATGCCAAAGCGCTGATGGTTAAAACCGATATTCCTGTGCCAACCGACGTTGTTGTGGGTAAGGCGTTTTCTGAGACTGCCGAGGCGACGTTAAAGGATGCAGGTGATGTGGTCGATGACGACATGATCTTTGATATTGGCCCGAATAGCGCTAAGGCACTTGCAGCGATCTTAGAGGGTGCCAAAACCATTATCTGGAACGGCCCCGTTGGCGTTTTCGAATTCGATCAATTTGGCGAAGGCACTAAAGCCTTGTCACAAGCGATCGCCAATAGTGACGGCTTTTCTATTGCCGGTGGTGGTGACACACTCGCTGCTGTTGATAAATACAACATCGCTGATAAAGTGTCTTACATTTCAACCGGCGGTGGTGCATTTCTGGAATACGTCGAGGGCAAAGAATTGCCGGCAGTGGCAGTATTAAAAACCCGTGCGGATTCGGGCGAATAATTTAACAATTAATGAATAACCTGGCCTACTTCAGCGCTAGGTTAGCAAGCGTAAGTGGCGCACGTTCTGGCAATGGCTGACGCGCCGTTTACTCAGCTGCGAACGACTGAATTTTCAACAATTTATAAGTTAAGGATACGATCATGGCATTGATTTCAATGAGACAAATGCTCGATCACGCTGCCGAGTACGGTTACGGTGTACCGGCGTTCAACGTGAACAATCTCGAGCAAGTGCGTGCAATTATGCAGGCAGCGGATGAAACAGATTCTCCCGTGATTTTGCAGGCTTCTGCAGGCGCACGTAGCTATGCCGGCGCACCATTTTTGCGTCACCTGATTTTGGCGGCGATTGAAGAGTTCCCGCACATTCCTGTGGTTATGCATCAGGATCATGGTACCAGCCCAGCAGTTAATCAGCGTTCTATCCAACTGGGCTTCAGCTCAGTCATGATGGACGGTTCACTGGGTGTAGACGGAAAAACGCCGACCACCTACGAATACAACGTGGATGTAACTCGCAAAGTTGTCGATATGGCACATGCGTGTGGTGTTTCTGTTGAAGGTGAGCTGGGTTGCCTAGGGTCTTTGGAAACCGGCGAAGCGGGTGAAGAAGACGGTATCGGCGCTGTGGGTAAACTGTCTCACGAACAAATGCTGACCGACCCTGAAGAAGCAGCTGATTTTGTTAATAAGACCAAGGTTGATGCATTAGCTATCGCGATTGGTACTAGCCACGGTGCATACAAGTTTACGCGTCCACCGACGGGTGACATTCTGGCAATCGATCGTATTAAAGCGATCCATCAACGCATTCCGGGCACGCACCTAGTTATGCACGGTTCGTCGTCAGTTCCTCAAGACTGGTTGGCAATCATCAATGAATTTGGTGGTGGTATTCCGGAAACCTACGGTGTGCCGGTTGAAGAGATTGTTGAAGGCATCAAACACGGTGTGCGTAAGGTGAATATCGATACCGATCTGCGTTTGGCATCGACCGGTGCGGTGCGTCGTTTCCTGGCTGAGAATCCGAAGGAATTTGATCCACGTAAATATCTATCTAAAACTGTTACTGCGATGTCTGATATTTGTAAAGCGCGTTATGAAGCATTCGGTACAGCTGGTAATGCGTCCAAGATCAAACCGATCGCGCTGGATGATATGTTCCTGCGTTATGAAAGCGGTGAGCTGGATCCTAAAGTCGTCTGATCCTGATCAGATTGACGGAGGTAAAAAAAGCACGCCAATGGCGTGCTTTTTAGTTTTTAGGTTGTGCTGATACTCGGTCCGACTTTGCTGTAATTGGGTTACAATTCTTATAGATCATGTAAACCCTGTCATTGCTCGGGATTCTTATAAGTGCTCGATATTAGCCAACTTCATCCATTGCCGTCATTCACACTGGATAGCGCACCACTCAGCTCAGCGCAGGTCGAGTATTGTCAGTACTACGGATTGGATTTTTTGCATCAAGGGCTGTGTAAACACCACCATTTTGGTCGCTTGGATCTTGGCAGTTTTCATATTGCGGTGCAGTATTTTCGTTGTGAGAAGCCCAAAGGAACGGTAGTTATCAATCATGGATACTTAGATCACAGCGGCCTCTACCGACACCCGATCACCGCACTATTAACAGCGAATTTCAACGTTCTCATATATGACTTGCCTGGGCACGGCCTCTCGTCAGGCGCGCGGGTGTCGATCGACAGTTTTGCGGATTACCAACGGGTATTGGCGGCCTTGCTGGCTGAGCTGGATTTGGCTATGCCGCGACCTTTGCATTTGTTGGGGCAAAGCACTGGCGGTGCAATTACGATGGATTACTTGCTGAATAATCCACGCCACGGCTTTACCTCGGCGGTATTACTGGCACCGTTAGTTCAGCCGACAGGCTGGCCTTTTATTCGTGCGCAGTTAGCGCTTGTGTCGCCTTGGCTGCGACAGGTACCGCGGCGTTTTAAAGACAACAGTAATGATGCTGAATTTCGCTATTTTCTAGCGCAAAAAGATCCGTTACAAAGCCAATGGGTCAGCCTTAAATGGCTGAAGGCATTGCGCGCTTGGATACCCAACTTTGTGCGCAGCGATCGAAGTTCACTGCCGGTATTGGTGATTCAAGGGGATGCCGATACAACCGTGCGCTGGCGCGTGAATCTGCCCATTATTGAGTCGCTGTTTCGCCGCAGTCGGCCGGTTATTCTGCATGGTGCCATGCATCAGCTAGCGAACGAGGCAGTACGCTATCGATTGCGCATTAACGATGAAATCATTAACTTCCTGCGGCGTTCTTCAGGTAGTTGACCCTCAGTTTATATATCAATTACGCACAAAAAAGCCCGACAATCTGCCGGGCTTTTTTATTACTACGATTTTTTCAGTGAGCGATTAGCTGCCGAAGAAACGTTTTTCCTTAGTTTTACGAATCTCTTTCTCGCCGCTCCATTCAAGGATGCCGCTTTTCAGATCCATTAACTTCAGTGTGAACTTGTAGTAAACGTCACGTGTGCTGCCGCTTTGTTTGGTGATTGAGGACATCGCACCATAAAGCATGTACTGCGCACCCAGTTGACGACCAACTTGTACCGCAGTATCCGGATCGACAAGGCCAGAACCTTGCTGGTAGTTGAACTGCTTTCTGACACGCTCAATGGCGCTAGGGTCAACAAAGCGATACTTACCTGACTGAATCAACTTGGTCTGAATAGTATCGGTGATGCTATCCATATCGATATGTTCAGTGGTTTTGTTATCGATGCCATCAATAAACATAATCGGACGATTTTTTTCAGTGATAGCGATCAGTGGCGGGAATGCCAGCATGTCATCGACCATCTTACTGGCAATTAACTGCAGATCGGTTGAGCCGAAGTCCGTGTTAACGGTTTCTTGTTCAGTGGCATCGCCGTACTGAACGGATGAACATGCGCTGATCAACGTCAGCAGGGCAACAACAAAAAATGATTGAATAGCTTTCATACAGACTTCCCTTACTCCCGAATAAATAATTTAGCGGATTTCACTGACATATCAGGCGCAACCGCCTGAACGTTGGTGGTTTCTTTTGCGTGCAAAACCAACGGTGCCCAAGGGCGGCCTTGTGATGCGACCTCGAACCCATCAGCGTCAAAGAATTTGAACTTGTACTGCAGTTTAACGGTATTGTTAGCCTTATTCTGCACTTCGACGCTGAATTGCATAATATCGCCTTTCAGCCGGTGCAGCATATTACCGATACTGACATAGCGATCAGCCTGCGGATTGCTGACTTGCACAGCCGGTGGTGCTTTTTTACTGCCTGTGCTGCTGCAAGCAACCAGCGCCAGTGCGGTCAACAACAGTAGTAAACCGTTGCGCAGTGTTTTGGGGAACATGGCGATTCTCCTGTTATAGGTTGTAAACTTCGGTGACCAAATGGGTCTGAGCATCAATGACCCGTAAAATGGTAATACGGCCGGGCCGCAAATCCAGTTCCTGTGTCTGGGAAAGCATAGCTGCTTGCAGTGCAATTGTGTGCTTTCCGGGGGTGACTTCTACCCGCAACGCTTGTGCCGTGTGTGGCAAGGTCAGCCAGCTACGTAGGTCTGCCTGCTCTGACACTATGTTATAAAGGTTGGCGATGAGTCCACCCCAGCCGTCGCCGGATTTGCGGGCTTCACGCTGAAGCTGATATTTGGCGGTCGCACGCAAAATCTGTCTCACCACGAGTGCCGGGTAGTTTTCTTGCAGTGATTTGGCCGCCAGTGCAGAGATATTAACGAGCGGCTGCGTACTGCCGAGCTGCTGTTGACCGCTGCGGGCCTTTAACACCTGCGTTTTGGGCCAGTTACGTTCGCTGTAATACGGGAAGGCCAGAGAATACACGTTGTTAAAAGAAAAACTCGGTAGCGTTAAGTTAAAACTCAGCCGCTCGGCAACTAACCCTTGTTCAAACAAAATCACCAGATTGGCTTTGTCGGCCGGTAAGCTGCGACGTTTGTTAAGGCGCTGAATTGCTGCTCGTATTTGTTGGTTTTCGGGGTTTATCTCATAGGCTTTTTTGTAATCAACCAAGGCATCGTTGAAATCACCTTTAGCTTCCCACAACACGGCACTGGCGTAATAGGTGTAGGCATTCAGGAACGAGCTTTTTACTTGGCCGGCGAGCCGATTTAGCCCTTGTAATTCCGGCGTGCTTTTCCAGTCGTCACTGATATTTTTGGAGCGGGATTCTTTCTCGGCTTTGGCAAACGCGTCGGCATATTTCAATTCGAGTCGGCGTTGTAAATCCGATGCCACCCGAGTTTCAACGCTGGCGCCTGTGATATCGCCTAGGCGCAGGTAGTTAAACGCCTGAAATTGGTGAACCAGAATACGTTCATAGGGCGCACCTTTGTAGGGAATGGCATTCTCGTTGGTCACCAGAGATGCACCCTGTGCGCCAATGTCGGTTAATGAAATAACCGCTTTATCTTGAATGGTTTTGTAGTCGTTGATGACTTTTTCGAAGGTGGTTTTTGACGGTTCAGGTTGGTGGCCAATCTGGAACAACCTACCCGCTTCTTGTGCATACAGTAAGCCGTCGGCCGATTGGGTATCTTTACTTAGCGATTCGGCTTCTTTGGCGCTGTCTCCATTGGCAATGGACGCTCGCATCGGGCCAGCTTGGTGAGTGTACGGATTGAACACCGATGATGTTGCACAGGCCCCCAACCACAAACATATCAGCGATACCGACAGATGTTGGCTGATGCGTCTGGGCGATAGTGTATTTACCGGTGGCATGGGTAGTCCTCTTACCAAATCGAGTGCCTTCTTTTGTTCCTTGTTACTCTACCTGGAAGATCAGGCAGCAACGTCAGGCTGTTGTCATTATTAACAGCCTGAGATAGTCAGGATAGGTGAAAGTTCCTCGTTAGGCCTTAGGGAACAAGGTTTCAACACCGTTTTGCGTACCCAGCAGCAGAACATCTGCACGACGGTTAGCGAACAAACCGTTGCAGACCACGCCGACTATTTGGTTGATCTTGCTTTCCAGTTCACGCGGTGCCTGAATCGGGAAGTCATAAACGTCGAGAATAATGTTGCCGTTATCGGTAACTACACCTTCACGGTAAACCGGGTTGCCACCCATTTTCACCAGCTCACGAGCAACGTGGCTGCGCGCCATTGGGATCACTTCAACCGGTAGTGGGAAATCGCCCAACATAGGCACTAATTTAGATTCATCGGCGATGCAGACAAACTCGGTAGCCACAGCAGCAACGATTTTTTCACGGGTTAATGCGGCGCCGCCGCCTTTTATTAGATCGAGGTAGTCGTTGGCTTCGTCTGCGCCATCGATGTAAAACAGCATGTCGGCGATACTGTTCAGGTCAAATACTTCGATACCGTGGCCACGCAGTCGCTCAGCACTGGCCTCGGAGCTGGCAACGGTGCCGAGAAAATCATCTTTATGTTTAGCGAGCGCATCGATGAAGCAGTTTGCCGTTGAGCCGGTGCCGATACCAACAATGGCGTCTTTATGCAGTTTAGGCACGACATAATCGACGGCTGCTTGGGCAACCTGTTGTTTGAGCTGATCCTGATTCACGGCAAAACCTCGGGCTAGAAACGGCGAAAGCCGGAATTATAAAACAAAGCGGTTGTCTTCACACGAAGAGGATCAAATCATTGCTATCAATATTTGTTAACAAAATACAAACCTTCTGACGGACGTCATCGACGCATCCGCTCTGTTGAGTTAGGGTTATATTGAATGGCAGTAAGAGGAGTTATTTGTGCAATTAACCAAGCATACTGACTATGCCTTCCGTGCATTGATTTATCTTGCTTCTATGCCGGAAGACGAAGACTTGACGACGATTCAGCGTGTGGTTGACGAGTTTGATTTGTCTCGCAACCATATGACCAAGATCATCAACAAAATGGTGAATCACGGTTGGGTGAAAGCCATCCGTGGTAAACAGGGGGGGATTCGTTTGGCGGTAGCGCCGGAAACGATTAACGCCCGTGATGTTGTTGAATTAATGGAGCAGACGTTAACGCCGGTTAATTGTGTAGCCCCGGAATGTTCGATTTCACGCGTATGCCGATTGCGAGGCGTGCTGGCGAATGCGCAAAACGCCTACATGGATCACATCGGCCAGTTTACCTTGGCCGACATGATTACGGATCCGGTCGTGCAAGTGCTGCACTTCAGTGAGCCCATGGCAGAAGACGCAGGCAGTGCCGATGTGTCAACAACCAACCCGGCAGCGCCAGCGAGCAGTCAGGGTGTGCGTTACTATCAAGCCGATTGATTAATTTCGCTGATTTGGTAATTCAGCGTCCAGAAATCATAGATCATCACCAGCAAAACAATCGGCACACCGAGGGCTATGGGTGGTAAAACCCATACGGTACCAAGCATCGACACCGTAACAAGCAGCATCAGTACGCCACTGATTACCTTGCCAAGATACATCCGGTGAATACCAAACGCGCCGAGAAAGGTTAGTAGCACCCAGGCCAGAGAGTAATCAATCGACCCATCGATAAAACGCTGATCTGCTTCGCGTTCCATTGCTGGTATCAGCAGCAAATCGATCAACCAGCCAATACCCAGCAGGCCGAACGTGAAAAGCCAGATAGTGCCTGATACCGGTTTGCCAAAGTAAAACCGGTGTGCCCCCATAAACCCGAAGATCCAGAGGATGTAGCCAATCAGCAAGGAATGGCTATTGTTGGTTTGATTGTTCATAACAGTAAGTGTGCTCTTGCGACTGCAATCGGTTCATCTTTGGTGGATTGCCAAGCAGTGATCGCAACATTCACGACCTTTCTGCCTTGGCGAACCACGTCACAGGTGGCATAAGTGTCTTGGAAACGGCCTGCACGCAGATAATCTAGCGAGAAATCCACGATCTTGGGCACCCGTTCAGCTTCAAGTCGGCTGATAACATGAATAATCGCCGCGTTTTCCATAAATCCGCCGATACAGCCGCCGTGCAGGGCCGGCAATGTCGGGTTACCGAGATTCGCTTCTAACGGCGGTAGGTGAAAAACCAACTCTTCGCCCAATTGCATGCCTTTCATACCGATGGTTCGGGTGTACGGAATGGCATCAAGCAAGACGTTGATATCGTCGCAATCACGGGCTTGTTGGATAGTTTCGATTGTCATGCTGCACCGCCATTTTGTGGTTTTTGTTTAGGTTGGCTGAGGCGCATAAAGCTTGCGGTGCAATGTGCGATGGGGTTGTCAGGGTCGTCTTCGTGGTAGGCCATGCCGCGGGCAAAAATTACATTGCTGGTGACATGATATGCCTCTGCGTCGCCAACGATTGTTTTACCGGGCGTGGCCGGTCGCATGTAGTCGATTCGCAGATCTAATGTTGGGGCAATGCCGAATTCGTCGAGTGCGCAAACCGCAGCAAAGCCGCAAGCAGTGTCCATCAGTGTGGTTAATGCGCCGCCGTGAATGACGCCAGTATCCGGGTTGCCAATGAGGTGGTCAGCATAGGGAAGTAGGAGCGTTAAATGCCCGCGATTGGCTTCCCCAACCTTGATACCCAAGGATTTACAGTGATTGAGATTCTCGACAATGTCGCGAATAAACTGGGTCAGTTCGGGATTGGTTGTTTGCATAGCGCGTAATTACCTATCGCTGAAATCTGTGACGTCGGAATACCATTTTGTCGTTGTCGAGGCTGTTCAATCAAGAGGAAAACACGTGGCTTGTGTTTATTTTTGATCGTTTTTGTCACCCGTTCTTTCAATGGGCTTACTTGCCTTGAGGCTTTTCCTCATCTTCGAATAACATACTTTTGATCAGCGGTTTCATGTCCATATCGACTTTCATTTGTGCCAGATTGAGAAAGTGGCCACTTAATACGCGGTTAAGAAACATGGTGTCGGCGCAAGGGCGAAACTGTGTTCGGTAACGATGAAATTCCGGAATATGCGCAGTAATCTGCGATTGCACCCGCTCAATAGCGCGTGATGCGGAAGATTCTTCCAATAGCGGCGTGATAAAGGTCTCAAACCAGCGTTGGTACACCTCTTCCTCTACGGCGTCGGCTTCAGGTTGGCGAAAGCCGAGGTTAATCAATGAATCGTCGATCGAGGTGAAATTGCCGGCTAAGGCAGCATCAACAATATCAATGTAGTGATCGACAACTAGGTCACTGATATCGGCCACGCAACCGTAGTCATAAATAATCACCTGGCCATTTTCACGAAAAGCAAAGTTGCCGGGGTGCGGATCACAATGGGCACGCTCGTGATAGAGAATTTCGCGCAGCATCGCAGTGATCAATGTCGCCGCGAATTCGTTAATAGTGGGTTGGTCAAAATGGTCGTGCAGATCTGCCATCGCAACCCCAGGCTCATAGCTTAACGTCAGCACATATTCGTTGGAGTACGCATCAATAACTGAGGGAATAACGATTTTTGGATCATCTGCATGGACTTTGGCAAACTCGCGCAGGTTGTCGGCTTCGTGTTCGTAGTCGAGCTCTTCCATCAGGTGAATCTGAATTTCTTTGAAAACCTGATCGAGGGCGGCTTTGTCGGTTTTAATCAACCCTCCCAGAGAAAACAGACGTTTAAGCTGTACCAGGTCTGATTTGCAGGATTGTTTAACGCCTGGGTACTGGATTTTAACAATCACATCATCGCCTTCACGGGTGGTTGCCCGATGCACTTGGCCGATAGAGGCGGCAGCGAATGGCGTGTGTTCAAAGCTGGCAAAGAGTTGGTCTGGCGAAAAGCCGAATGACTGCTGAATCTGCTGCTCGATCACCTCGAATGGCATCGGCGGGCTTTCTTTTTGCAGTTTGGCGATTTGTTCGGCGAATTCATCCGGCAGCAGATGTTTCATTTGGGAGGCAATTTGCCCGACCTTCATCGCCGCGCCTTTCATTTCGCCGAGCGTTTGCAGAACATCTTCACCCATTTGGCCATACAGGGCTGCCATGGTTTCTTGATTTTGGGCGTCATCGTTGCTCAACGCAGTTTTAATGCGGGTTTTGCCATATTGGCTTGCCACTTTAACGCCAAGACCGGTGAGCTTTAGAAACCGTTTAGCGGGGGTATCTGCAAATTTTTTTGCCATGCAATGCCTGCTGCTGCGAACAGTCGCAATTGGGTTAGCCGTGGTTTCAGTTATATCGGTCTACCGGGCATTTGCCAATGACTTTTACGAAAGCTTCATGGATTAACGGTCAGCGTGGCTATTTTGGTGGCATGTTATGGCGCGGCGTGATGCGTGAACCAGCAGGGATGACCGGTAACAGATGATTCAGTAAGGTAAGAAGCTGACACCTTGCCGGGCGGGTATCTGCCTGCAGGGCGTATTGTAAATGTTGCAGATCATGCAGTTCATCGACATCAAAGCCACTGCGTGTATGGCTGAGATGAAGGCCCTCACGGATACACGCTTGTGCCAAGCTATCGCCTAACGTGGCGGTACTCCAGGGCAAATGAGTCAATGGCGGCCATGGGTGGCGGTTGGCCATTGCCACAACACCGCCATCGTCCGCGGGCATTAAAACAATATCCTTGTGGGTAAGTTGTTGGTCGATATCAAACAGTGTATTTAGGTTCAGTGCTGGCGCGTCGGTGCCAATGGTTATCGTGCGTTGATGGCCCTGCTGACGTAACTGCCGATCAACGCCTTGTAGTCGGTCGCCAAGGTTACCCGTGGGCTGTGCAATGCACGTGGCGTTAATGGGCATGATGGTTTCGCCCCATCGGCGATCTTCAGGCTCGGAGACTGCTAACACCACTGGGCCTGGCCAATTGGCAGCATCCTCCAAAGTGCAGTCGAGCAAGGCGTTAGCGATCTTGAGCACATCATCGGCAGCAAGGTGCCGGGTCAAACGTTGTTTACCCTGCCCAAGGCGTGGACGTTTGCAGAAGATGACCAAAGTCGCAATATCAGTCGGCATCAGGCTAGCTCGGTGTTGAAAAATACAAGCGGGCGATCATGCCCAAGATTCCGTGAGCTGCGCCGAGGGTGCCGCGCAGGGTGCCACTGATTTTCGATTTACCGATGCGGCGAGTACTGGTGACCGGATGTTCACTGATGGGTAAGCGATGCTGAATGCACTTGACCTGCATTTCGACCGTCCAGCCAAAGCGGCAGTCTTGCATTTCTAGTTGTTGGTAAGCATCGAATCGAATCGCGCGAAAAGGGCCAAGATCGGTGACCTTGTGATGCCAGAGCCAGTGGATCAGCCATGCCGCCAGCAGATTACCTGCGCGTTGGGGCACGGTTAAGGCACCGCTTTGCATATTGCCGAGGGTGCGCGAGCCAATTGCCAATGCGTTACCCGCGGCTATGCCGTCAAGGAGGTGCAGTGCTTCCGCGGGCAAACACGAATCATCGCCGTCAACAAACAACACAACATCGATATTGGTCAGTGCTGCAACGGCGGTTTGGCAAGCGATGCCGTAGCCTGGCTCTTTCTGACTGACCACGTCGGCCCCGGCAGCGGCTGCGCGTGCAGCGGTTTCGTCGGTTGAGCCGTTGTCACAAACCACTAGTTGATCGACCACTTGGCCTTGATCGCTGGATATTGCGAGCAAGCCGCTGACGACCTTGCTAATAGCCCCTTCTTCGTTCAGCGCCGGAATCACTACGCCGATGCGCAGCGACTTATACATGTTTCACCGGGATTAATTCAACCGCTTCTGCCATCTGCACACGGCTGGCAGGCAGCTTGTCATAGTTGTCGACTTGCTGATGTTGTGCGTCGATCTCACCAAATTGCAAAACCCCAGTTGGGCAGGTTTGTACACAAGCTGAGCATCTTACACATTGAGGATCTGACATGGGCTCACCTCGATTGGCAAAACTCATCACGTCGATGCCTTGGTGGCAAACACTGGTGCATTGGTTGCAGCTGATGCATTTGGATTTATCCGCAAAAATGCGAAAACGGCTGAAGCGCGCGTAAATGTGCATCAGCGCCGCCAATGGGCAAGCAAATCGACACCAGATCCGGCCGGAATATTTAAAATACAAACCAACGCCGAGAATACCGCCGAGTAGCACGTCGACGCCCCACTTCCAGCTCAGTGGGTTGACCAGTTTGTAGTCTTTATTTTCGCCTTTGAGCAGTAAATCAAAATGGGTATGCATCCAGCTATCGGGCCATATCCAGCCGCCGATACGGATCACCAGCAATACTACCGCGATCAGCAGAATGGCCTGCCCGAGCATATTGAGGCGATTCCAAAACGGCCCGTGTGGCATTTTGTGGCGTTGGGTATCGCCGAGAGTCTCTGCCAGCGCTCCGCAGGAACAAATCCAGCCGCAATAGGCGCCTTTGCCGTAGCGGTAAACCAGCAGGGGGATGAGAACAAACGTTTGAACAGCACTGATAATCAGCCAGCCAGTCATAGGCGTTGGGGTGAAAACGTTATAAACATTGAGCGGCCAAGCCAACACTAAGCCATAGGCGTGCCAATAGGCTCTTGGATGCCCCCAATCCGGCCAGTTTTGGGTAGCCCAGTCTTGTGCAGAAATATAGCTGGGGAACAAACTGTCGGCGACCGTTTGGCCAAACCCGGCATCAAACCAGCCGGTATACCCCATCCATGGCAGAACAATTTCGGGCAGCAAAAACAGTGGAATGAGCTGAACCAGAAAGAGGCAGCCCGTTTGCCAACGTACATAAGGCGTATTGCGCCGGCGGACGCGTTGCCAGCCGAAAAAACCGATTAGACTGGTGTAAACCAAGGTGTAGTAGAACGATCGGCTTTTCATTGAAACGGCGAGTGTGCCCAATAAGGTCGATCGATCGGCGACTTGCAGATGCCACCAGCCGCCCAGTGCAGCGATCCATTGCGGCATTTGGTCGGGAAACTGGCTTGAGCTCCACACATGGTTGTGAAAACCGAAGTTTTTCCAATCATAGATCGCAGTGACTACTAGCATGAACGCTAAAAAGGCCAGCCACCCCGTCCAGCGGCTTTCGCCGGATATCGCCATGCGACTGCGACGGAAGAATCCTAGTGGTGCCTCACGCCCGATCATGGCAAAAACCGTATCATTGGGCAGTGTTGTTTCGCCATTGTCGGGGTGGGTTAGCGTCACCGATGTATCATCAACGCGTTTGATATCGGTTTGCATGTGGACTTCAATGGCGCGTCGATCGGCGTAGGTGTTAATGGTGCGAATGCTTTCTGGTTTAGGGCGCCGAAATGCGTCTCCACGATATGCGAGCGTCACGTCTGCGCCGGCGTCAGCGAGTGAGATAGCCGATTCTAGTGCGCTGTCACCCCCTCCAACTACCAGTGTCTTCTGGCCTTTATAGTGTGCCGGGTCGATTAAGCGGTGGGTGACTTTTTCATGATCATGGCCGGAGCATTGTAATTGCCGGTAATTACCGGAACGCCCGATCGCAACAATAACTCGATGGGTTTTGATGGCTGGTTGATCATCAAGAGCAACCGATAAATATTCGCCTTGACGCTCAACATGGCTAACCTCGGCGCGGGTGACCTGAATACGGCTTTTATTCGCCTGCTGTTGCAGGCTGCTGAGTAGAGATTCTTTATCTTGAATTTTTTCGGCAAATTGCAATTCGCCGATGGGTTGCATATCTGTTGGATAGGTGTAAATCGGTTTGCCTTTGGGGAAATCCTTAAGGGTTGAAAACGCCTGTTTTGCTTCAACCAAAGCAAAGTTCAGCCCTTTCTTTTGGGCGGCTAGCGCGGCACTGAAACCACTCACACCGCCGCCGATGATCACTAGGTCGATTACGTCGTCGGGTTTTGAGCGTTGCTCGAATGTGGGGTCGGCGCAAATTGTATCGACTGCTCGTGCGCCGGTATCCGCGGCAAATTTGAGTAGGGGGATTCCGGTCAAATCACCGACAACATAGACGCCCTTAATGGAGCTTGCGCCGTCGGCGTCTACCACGGGTAGTTTTTCAACTAAGCCGGCCGGCCAGCGACCATGCAGCCAGTGTGTGTAGTCTTTCACCAATGAGAACATACCATTCCCTTGTTGTTTTGGGGGTGGAACTTGCAGTCACAACGCGGTTTGATCACCAGCTCGATAACCAACGCCAGTTGTACGCCCAGGCCAATGACCCACAATGGCCACGTTGCCGGTTGCCAATAACCAGCATCGATAAAATGATTCAGTACTTCATAGGTCAGCGGCATCAAGCTGATCCACGCGAGCAGCCAGCCACGCAGAGCAAAGGCGCTAAGCAAGGCTAGTGGCATCAGATACCAAGGGAACACCACAGGGCTAAGCAGTAATGGCAGCGCTAGTGCTGTTTGCCATGGGATAAGGTCAGCGTGATGCCACTCTTGTTGAGGAGAAAGACGGTGGCGCCAAGCATCGAAGGCGATCCAGATACAGCCGACGGCAAAAATTACCAGTAACACCGGCATGAGGTAATCACCTTGAAATAGCCAGTGCATGGCTTCGAACGTTGGCGATCCAAAGCGCCATTTCGCAAAAAATACGCCGATACTGCCGATGGGGCGCATGCCCATCGCGATAACGGTGGCATAACCGATCGCAACGGTTATTAATGTGGCGGCAGTGATGTGTAAACGCTCTTTGTGGTGGCGGCACTGGAAAAACGCCGGTAATAAGATGGCCAGCGGCAGCAATTTGAGTAGTGTGCCGGCACCAATACACATGCCCGCCAATACCGGTTTTTTGCGAAAAAGCGCGAGTAAGGCTAGTGCGATGGCCAACGTAGAGAACGCATCCAAGTGGCCGCCAACACCGGTTTCAAGAATCAATAACGGTGACAAGGCGATAACTGGTAAATACCGTTGTCGCCCCGTTAGTTGCAATAGTTTTTGTGCCGTAAACACGGTTGCAATGCCGGCGATGGCTGCCATTGCTTTCCAGATCCATACGGCACTGGTGACGCCGCTACTGGCTGCCATCGAGAACAACCCCAGCGCCAGCGGTGGGTACAATGTCGCATATTGAACGTGCTCGGCTGGCGGTTGCCAGAGGGCACGCAGGGAATCCAGCACCGTGGCATCATGTCGAATACTGTATGGATCAAAACCTTCCAGCGCGAGCTTGCCATCAAACAGGTATCTCGCAATATCGTTGGAGGTATAAGCATCAACAGGGATTAGTAGAAGCCGGCAGATAACGGCAGCAGCGATTAAGGCGACTTGCTGGTGTTTGTGATCCGGTTGGTAAGTGGCGATGGCCATCAGCATGGCGATGCTCATTGCCGCGTATTGAAGAACGGTTGCGGTACCAACATTGGCCGCTGCTATAGCGGCTTGTTCAGCAAGCACATAGGCTGCAGCGGTGCTTGTCAGAGCAAGCACTAAGCTGGCTGCAAAACCCATGTTACGCCAGCTGCTCATTGCCGGGCTCCAGAGGCCGCATGGAAAGTCATCAAGGATGTGGATGCGTAGCCAATCATCAGCAATGCACACACAGGCATCAGAAACCATAACTGACTAGCGCTAGCCCATGCCAGTAAGACGGCAAAAATTCCAGCGAGTGCCAATTCAAATACTGCACCTCTTGGAGCGACCGCGACATAGCTTTTCATTTGACGATTGGGTTTCGCCGGTGATTTTCCCTCACCGCTTTTTGGCGTCCGCACAAATTCAGTGCGGTACCCGGCCAACGCTTCGACGGCAGCGCGCGCATTGTTGTATGACAATTGAATGCCCAGCAACAATAACCAAGGGATAGAGAGCAAGGCTTCTTTGCGGTTTTGGGCGAGTGCAAATTGGCCAAACACGAGATAGATCAGATGCCCACCGGACGACAACAACAATAACGGTAGATCCAGCCACCAAATAAAGCCCAGATCGTATTGATCACGAATGAAAATACTTGGAATCAAAAACACCGTGGCATCAATTAGCATCAGCAGATACGCCAGATTGTTTGATAAGTGAAACGTTGATTCGATTTTGGTACTGACGGCGATCGGCGATCGCCAAACCCGTTTGAGCAATTTGAGCATCACTTCAACGCCACCTTTTGCCCATCGGTGCTGTTGGCTTTTAAATGCAGCCATATCCGCCGGAATCTCAGCCGGACACTCAACGTCGTTCAGGTAGGCCATTTTCCAGCCTTTTAGCTGCGCTCGATAGCTCAGGTCGAGATCTTCGGTCAGGGTATCGGCTTCCCAATTACCGGCATCAATAATGGTCGATTTGCGCCAGATACCGGCAGTGCCATTGAAATTCAGAAAGCTGCCGCTAGCCGCTCGAACTTCTTGTTCGAGGGCAAAATGTGCATCTAACATAATGGCTTCGGTACGTGTCAGGCGATTGCTGTCACGATTGAGGTGGGTCCATCGTGCTTGCACCATACCGACGGAAGAATCGGTAAAGGCATGAATCAATCGATTCAGAATGTTTGTGTCAGGAACAAAGTCGGCATCGAAGATGGCAATAAATTCGCCGGTTGCGAATCCCATAGCTTCTTTCAGTGCACCGGCTTTAAAACCTTGCCGGTTGGTGCGGTGCCGATGTTCGATGTTGTATCCCAGGTGTTGATAGTGCTGGACACGGTCACGAATAAGCTCAGCGGTATCATCGGTAGAGTCATCGACGATCTGTATTTGTAGTTTGTCCGCCGGATAGCTCAATGCGATGGTGGCATCAATGATTCGTTCGGCGACAAACTTCTCATTAAATACCGGAATCTGTACCGTGATCATTGGCAGATCAGTGAAGCGCTGGGTGGTTGCCGGGGCGGCAAATTTTTGCCGCCAACGAAACCAACGAAACACCATGGATAGCCGATGCAGACCAAACAGACTCAATACCAGTAGCAGCGCAAAATGCGCAACCAAGACGAACAAACCAACCGATAGCATGGATCAATAAACCCGTGTTAAACCGATCTGAAAGCCCATGCCGTCTAGCGTATTGCGGCCGTATAGATCTTTATTCCAAGTCATTTCAAGCCCCCAGCGACTTTGGTTCGAATCGGGCTTGCCGAAGCTCCACCCCCCCGTGACTTCTAACTTGCCAAGGTCAAATTCCGGTGTGGCGGATAAATTCGGAGATGCCGCTGAATCAAATGGCTGGGAGTTACCAACACTTTTAGTGCCATCTAATTTGGTGCGGAAGTAGAGGTTGTCGGTTGCGTTAAAGCCGTACTCAAACAAGTAGCGGATTTCGTCAGAAGGGTCGCCAGTACGGTATCGGTAGCCGACTTCAACACCGATGTAACCGAATTGATTCAGACTTTTACCCAGTAGCAACCGGCTTTCGTAATCGACTTGTCCGTTGCCCAGAGGTAATTCGGCATCACGGTCGTACAACCACGGGAGTTTGACTAAGAATGCTGTCGACAACACGACTGGGTCAGTGAGGAATTGGTAGCGAACACCTAGCTCGACGTCACCAAAACCACTGCCACGTGTTGTGACGTTCTCTTGCGTGGTTTGTTTTAAATCCTGATACAGCAGCGTGCCGTAAAGGGCGACGTTGTTTCCCAAGCCGTGTTCGGCATAGATGGAATAGTTAATGCCGGTAAATTCTTTAAAATCGGGGTTGTCGCCAAAGAAATCTTTCGCGTTGTAGGGGGCGACCGCAAATTTGTTATAGCCGTCGCCTTCTGCGGGCACCCAGGCACCTGCCCATGCTGTGGTTCCAGCCATTAGCAAACCGGCTGTAGTGATACTTTTTAACAGACGGTGGCGAAAAAATGTATCTGTGTTGCAGTGGTCTACCATGTCATCCCTCATGCTTGGTGCCTTGGGCACCGTATTGTTATTGATGTAGGTGAGCCGATTTATGATTTGAGGCGCATTGTCTGGTTGCAATGCAGAGTGGGCTCAATCGAGGGAAAGAGTAGAGAGAATGGTGTCGAAAAGACTCACAGGTGGATAACGAAAGATTAAAACCGCTGGGTGATTTGTTATGAGATTGTTAGATTCGCGATTATGCAGCTAAGTTATATTGGTAGGGACTTTGTTGCAGGCAATAAAAAAGCGAACCCGAGAAGAGGTTCGCTTTTCATCAAACGGTGGTGCCCGAGCGGTGTCGGACACATCTAATCAGCTAATGGCTTCTAGCTTAATGGGTAGGCCATCGGCTGTTTTAGGCAGTGGGAAGGCTTCCATTTTCGGGTTGTAATCTGCCGGTACAGACCACTTATACTTCAGCAAGAACTGATGCAAGAAGCATTTCACGATCATGTTGGCGAAGTGCATGCCGATGCACTTATGCGCACCGCCACCGAATGGCATGTAGCAGAAGCTGTGGTTTTTATGCTCTTCACGGCCCGGTGCAAAGCGCATAGGGTCAAATTTGAAAGGCGCAGACCAGAATTCTTCCATGCAGTGGTTGTACACCGGCGGAACAAAAATGATGGTATTCGGTGGAACCTTATGGCCGCCCAACTCCACTTCTTTGATCGTACGGCGCTGCATCATAGATACAGACGGGTGCATACGCAGCGTTTCTTTGAAAACCAATTCCATCAGCTCAAGGTTGTCGAGATCTTCATAGGTCAGCTGATCTCGGCCTAACGCTTGGGCTTCTTCACGTAGCTTGTCTTGCCATTCAGGCTCTTGAGCCAAATGTAAGATAATATGGTTCAGTGTTGATGTGGTTGTATCGTGTGCAGCAAACAACAAGAAGGATGCTTGTGGAATCAGATCTTCGTCAGGGAAGTACTCGCCGCTTTCCATTTTCTCTTTGGCCATGTGTGTCAGCATATCTTTGCCTTCACCTACACGACGCTCAGGAATAACCTTGGTGAAATACTCTTCCAAGTAGCGTGCGCCTTGTTTGCCTTTGTGGAATTTAAATCCAGGCATGTCGACTTTAACTAGCCCCATAAGGCCTTTTTCGGAAATATTCAGAAAGGCTTCGTTAATCTTGTCCATTTCTGGCCCGATTTCTTCAACGCCGATAAATACTGTGGCGCCGACATCGAGTAAGGCTTTTTTCACTGCCGGGAAGAACAGAAAATCTTTTTGATTTTCCCAGCTATCCAGATTGTTTTTCAACAGTGGATTCATGATATCCACGTAGCCGCGCATTTGGTCATTTTTAAACGCTGTTTGGAACATACGGCGTTGGAACTTGTGATCGTCAAAGTCACGTAATAACAGTGCTTTACGGTAGAAGTTCGCCAGTGACTTTTCATATCCCATTTGAGCTGAAAACGCTTTGTTACGATCCAGATAGATCGTTTTGTAGTTTTCAGCGCCGACAACTAATAGACCCGGTTGACCACCGATTTTGATTTTCGAGACTTCACCAAATTTGTGGTAAGTCTTATCGATGAAGCCGTAGAGATCGTTAACAAGCTCAATGGTTTTACCCAGATAAGGGATTGCACCGTATTCGCCTGGGATGTGGTCCAGGTCGTGGCAATCTTCTTGTTCTTTGTAGTCGAGGTTTGGCGACTGGTCTGCACCCATAGCGTTCTCCTGCAGTGTTGCGCTACTTTGATTACTTATATAGTTATTGTTTTTCGCAGACCGACGGACAAAAACGAACACAGGCCGCCCAGCTTGCTTTTGTGCTGTAACTGGATGGCGGGTTTGGTAATATTCAATTTGTCGATCGATCGTTCGATTGAATTCTGCCCAGTATACAGTAATCAATAAAAATGAAAACTCTTTGCGGTTTCATTGATATAAGGCAAGGCGTTAGTGTGGGTTTTACGCGTGTTGCCAATAATTTTGGCATAGTGCTTTACAGTCGGGTCATAACTGCAAAAGATAGCGGCGTCTGTCCCGTCGCGAAGATAAGAAGAACATTGATCAATGACATCACATTACTCAGAGGACTTTTCCGCCATGTTAATGACACTAGGCATTAATATTGTTCTGGTCATTGCCTGTATCTTGATTCACTTTACGTTTATGTCGCTGGTGGCCAGTCGTATTGAACGCATGGGAGTTATGCGGGAATTGCATTTGTTATTGCACGTGTTTTCAGGGTTGTCGGCGCATTTGATGCAGATATTCTTGTTTGCAGCAGGCATCTATTTCATGATCGACAACCCTGAGCTCGGAACACTGGCCGGTGACTATGACGGTAGTTTTTCCGATGCGGTATACTTCTCCATGACGACCTATTCCTCGCTGGGGTATGGGGATATTGAGCCTGAGGGCTGGATTCGCTTTACTGCCGGTATCGAAACCTTGGTGGGTTTGATGATGATCACCTGGACAGCCTCATTGTTGTATCTCTCGATGGAGCGCACCTGGAAGCAAAATGACCGGCGTGCCCGCGGTGTAATTGGAAGAAATGATGCTAAAGGTCATGAATAATCGGAACCCGCTATGCGAATAACCTTAAAACAACTCAGGGTCTTTGCCGCTGTTGCTCAGTCTGAAAATATGACGCAAGCTGCCGACAGCATTGCGCTGACCCAATCCGCCATGAGCATGGCGTTGAAAGAGTTTGAGTCACAGTTAAATACGCCGTTGTTTCACCGTCATGGCAAGCGAATTAAGTTAAACCCGGTGGGTCATAATTTATTGCCTAAAGTGCTGCAATTGTTGCAGCTGGCCGAAGAAATCGAGCGCATGGCAACATCGGATGAATTGGCCGGGCAATTGCGTATTGGTGCCTCCAGTACGATTGGCAACTATCTTGCGCCATCAATTATTGCGCAATTTTTGTTGGACTATCCGGATATTGATATTGATCTCAAGGTCGGTAATACACAGCAAATTATTGCCGATGTCTCTCATCTTCGGTTGGATATGGGGCTGATTGAAGGGCTGTGTGATATCCCCCAAATCGAGCGTACCGTTTGGCGGCATGACGAATTACGCATCTTTGCTGCGGCCAATCACCCGCTGGCGCAGAAACAGGCAAACAACGATGAAATCACAGCTGCGGATTTGGCTGCGTGTCGCTGGATATTGCGGGAAACCGGTTCGGGAACCCGCGAAATTTTCACCAACGCAACCCACCGATACCTCAATACGAGCGAAAAATTGCTGGAATTGGGCAACAGTGAGGCGATCAAGCAAGCGGTTAAGACCGGTTTTGGTATCAGCTGTTTATCGGAACTGGCTATCGCCAGCGAGTTACGTCATGGTGAGTTAGTTGCGCTGGATGTATCGGGCCTGAAAGATCTCGATTTACATCGGCAGTTATTTATCATTAAAAACAGATCCCAGGTGATGAGTCGCCTGGAGCAGACCTTCGAACACAAATTATTGGAGCATGGTAACCTTGATGAATCCGCTTGATCCTGCGCTAAACGCCGCGCCAGCGGCAGATGTTGTTGTCGATATTGATCAGAATAACGCTCAGGCAGTGCTGATAGAAGAATCTCAGCAGCGCCCTGTTGTCGCCGTCTTTTGGTCTCCACGTGCGCCTGAAAGTTTGCAAATTGTGCAAGCACTCGAGCAGGTAGCAACTGAATATCAGGGAGACTTCCTGCTCGCACGGGTGAACGCCGATGAGCTGAGCATGATTGCGCAGCAATTGGGTGTTCGTGGCTTGCCGACCGTGATGTTATTGAAAGACGGTCAGCCGGTAGACGGCTTTGCGGGCGCTCAGGACGATGCCGGTATTCGTGCAATGCTGGATCCGTATTTGCCGAAGCCATGGGACCGCCAGTTTGCCGCAGCGCAGGGACTTGTTGCCGCTGAGGATTATGCCGGCGCGATTGCTGAGCTACAGCCCGCGTATGCTGATTCCGGTCAACGGCCAGATATTGGCAAATTGTTAGCGTTTTGTTTGGTTCATCAACATCGAGTTGACGATGCTGATGCGATTATTCAGACGATTCCGATGGCTGAGCAAGATGGCTTGTACGAGCAGGTAGTTTCACAAATTGAATTGAAACGTTCCGCCGCACAATCACCAGAGCTAACCGCCCTGCAGGAAAAACTTCAACGTTCGCCGGATGATATGGCGCTGCAATTGCAGTTGGCTGTTCAGTATCATGAGGTTTTCGAAAACCGCAAAGCCTGTGAGTTATTGATCGGTATTTTGCGCAAAGATCGTGGTTTTGATGATGGCGGTGCCAAGCGAATCTTGTTGGATATATTCAAAAGCTTAGGTAACAAAGATCCGCTGGTTATTGAGTTTCAACGGCAGATGTTTTCACTGCTCTACTAACGAGGATATTATTCGCCGTTAGCCAAATCCATTGTGCGGGTATTCGCTTGCACGCATGATGGATTACCGATATCGCCGGTTCTCGGTGATATCTCTCCACTCACTTTGATTGTTCGCGAACCCCTTGAAACAACGGTGTAATCGCGATGTCTTCGAGATTACGTTGTAAATAGTCCTGAATGTCTTGGGCGTTATCCAGTTTCAAAACACCGCGTAATAGCCGTTTGGCATCATCCATAGTAATAAAGCGCAGTAAGGATTTGACCCTTAACAAGTTGCTGCTGCTCATCGATAAACTGTTGAACCCCATCGCCATCAATAACACCGCGGCTGCCGGATCAGCGGCGAGCTCGCCACAAATAGACGAAGGTATTTCGGCGTGGTTGCAGGCTTGGGCAACTTGATAGCAGGCTTGTAGAACAGCTGGGTGATAATGATTGTAGAGCGTTGATACCCGAGGGTTGTTGCGATCGACGGCGAGCAGGTATTGGGTCAGGTCATTACTGCCGAGGGAAATAAAATCGCAGCAGCGAGCAAAGGTATCAATCTGGTAAACCGCTGAAGGTACTTCGACCATGACGCCGATTTTGGGTAACGGTAAATTGGGGATTTCCTGCACTAACTCGCTGTGGGCGCGCATGATTAGATTGCGTGCATCGCCGAGCTCGGATAATTGCGTCACCATCGGCAGTAAAATTTGCAAGTTGCCGAGATTGGCATTGGCCTTCAGCATGGCACGGATCTGCACGATAAAGATTTCTGGGTGATCCAGTGTTACTCGCATACCGCGCCAGCCAAGAAATGGGTTAGATTCCTCGATGGGAAAATATGGCAAGGCCTTGTCGCCGCCAATATCCAAGCAGCGCATCGTCACCGGGCGTGGGTGAAATGCCTCCAGTTGACGTCGATACGCGACACGTTGTTCTTCTTCTGACGGAAAGCGTTCGCTGATCAAAAACTGAATTTCGGTTCGGTAAAGGCCAACACCCTCGGCTCCTAGGCTTAGAGCGCGCTCGGCATCCGAGATAATCCCCGCGTTAACCTGCAAAGAGATTTCTTGGCCGTCGGTGGTTTTACAGGGCAGATCTTTGTATTGTTCGAGGCCTCGGTCAACGAGACGTTCTTCTTGCTGAAAATTCTCATACCGTTGGCAAGTCGCGTCACTGGCATTGGCGATCAGTTCGCCGTTGTAGCCATCGATGATCAGTGCCTTTTCATGCAATTTTTTCAGTGGCAAGCTCTTCAGGCCCATCACCGTCGGGATGCCCATCGAACGTGCAAGGATGGCGACGTGTGAGTTGCTGGTACCGCGCACGGTCGCAATACCCGCGAGCATACCTTTTGGGACTTCAGCCAAAATGGATGCGGTGAGTTCTTCTGCGATCAGGATGCGGGGGCTTTCAAAGTCGTAGTGTTGGTGTTCAACACGCTGCAAATAGGCCATCAAGCGTTGGCCGAGATCCTTGATATCTATGGCACGTTCACGAAGGTAAGGGTCATCCATGCCTTCAAACGTCGCGATATGAGAAAGTACCACTTCACTGACAGCCGATGCGGCGGATAACCCTTGTTCGATACGTACTTCGATTTCACCACCGAGCGCATTGTCATCGAGCATTTGCAAATACACATCAAATAGCGCCGTCTCTTGCTTAGCCAGGCGCTCTGCAAAGCGGTCACGCAAACTTTGCATGTCTGTTTTTACAGTCGCCAAAGATTTATGAAAGAAGGCGATTTCCTGTTCCGGATTTTCACACCGGCGCTCGGGGATTGCAGTAAGGTCAGCACTGGGGTTGATGATAACCGCTTCAGCCATGCCGATACCGTTGGCACACGCGATGCCTCGAAATCGGACGTCATTGTTTTGTTGGTTGCCGGTGCGTTCAAACGGGGTGATAGCACCCACAACTTTGGCATGCGCGATGACGCCGGCGAGCTGAGCTGCAACTGTGATCAAAAAGGCTTCTTCGGATTCATCAAACTTGCGCCGTTGGCGCTGCTGAACCACTAAAACGCCGAGTACTTCTCGGTGATGGATGATCGGTGTACCCAGGAAGGCATTGAATTCTTCTTCGCCGATATCTGGCAGTAATTTGTAGGCGCGGTGGGATGCTGCATCATCAAGGTTGATGGGTTCTTCGCGGCTTGCGACTAAACCGACGAGGCCTTGATCTCGCGTCAGGCTCAAGCGGCCTTGTGCTTGTTTGTTGAGACCTTCGGTGGCCATAAACACGTAGCGATCTGTGTTTTTATCGTACAGGTAAACCGTGCAGACTTCCGTTTGCATCGCGTCTTTGACGCGCGCAACGATAATATCCAGTGTGCTCTGGATATCCTTGGCGGCACTAACATCCTGTACGATTTGGCGCAGGTGGTCTAACACGTCAAGCCTTCCACCAGGCGACTGTGTTTAAATGCGAGTTCTTTGAGGGCTCGGCGATACACATCGCGTTTAAATGACACGACTTCGTTCATGGGGTACCAATACGACACCCATTCCCAGTGATCAAATTCGGGTTTGGGATGCAGATCGAGACGTATGAAGCTGTCTTCTTTGAGATATTGCAGCAAAAACCATTTTTGTTTCTGGCCGATACACAAAGGTTCGGATCCATATCGAATCATGCGTTTGGGGATGCGATACCGCAGCCATTGACGGCTGTAGGCGACAAGTTTAACGTCATCAGCGTTGAGGCCAATTTCTTCTTCTAGTTCACGGTACATGGCTTGTTCCGGTGTTTCGTTTTCACGAATACCACCCTGTGGAAACTGCCATGCGTCCTGTCCTACACGGCGAGCCCAGAACACTCTTCCCGTACCATCGGCAAGGATGATGCCGACGTTGGCACGGTAGCCATTTTCGTCTATCACGTTGATCCCCGGGTTGTTGCTGACCAGCGGTTTGACAAACCGCCATTATTCGTCAATTATGCGCGTTTTTTGGCGCTAAATCCTAGCGATTATAGCCATTTTCGTGGACATTTACCGGTTGTTTTTATGGCGCTTGCGATATTTGACTTGGACAACACCCTTCTGAATGGCGATAGCGATCATGCATGGGGCGAATTTCTTGTAACCAAAGGCGTTGTTGATGACGACGTCTACAAGGCCGCGAATGATCACTTTTATCAGCAGTACCAGAGTGGTGGCCTCGATATCGACGAATATTTGCAGTTTGCCCTCGAGCCGTTGACGCGTTTTAGCATGCCTGAACTCGCAGAGCTGCATCAGGAATTTATGCGCACAGTGATTGAGCCAATGTTTCTTGAGCAGGCGCATCAATTGTTGCAAAAACACCGCGATGCCGGCGACTTTCTACTGATTATCACGGCCACCAATGCGTTTGTGACACATCCGATCGGTCGAGCGTTGGGTGTAGATGCGATTCTGGCTACCGATCCTGAAATTGTTGCTGGGCAGTATACTGGCCGCTATGTCGGCTTTCCGTGTTTCCAGTATGGCAAAGTCGAACGTCTGTTGGCCTGGTTAACGGAGACTGGGCACTCGTTGGAAGGCAGCTATTTTTACAGCGATTCTCACAACGATTTACCGTTACTGGAAATGGTCGACTTCCCCTACGCCGTCGATGCAGATGACACACTGAAAGAACACGCAGAAGCTGAAGGCTGGCCGATTATTTCTTTGCGCGACGCATAAAGCTGGCGAGTTCAAGGCTTACGAGTTTGTGACCTAGTTCGCGTAAGGGGGTAAACAAACAACACCTTGAGGGAGTCTTGTAAAGGTGTGGAAATGCGGCATCGGCGTAATAGCCCGATGCCGTTTGTATGCGCTGAACCACTATCGAATGATCAGGGAATGATTCAGACCCTGACCGAGAGAGTGATTCAGAAGTTATCGTTGTTTAAGTGTCGGCAACGTTAGCTGGCTCGCTGTTATCCGGGCTAGGTGCTGCTTTGACTGGGGTCTCGGGAACATAATTCTTGTTCGCTTTCCACTCTTGGGTGCGATAGAAAATACCCAAATAACCACGTACTTTCAGATTGCCCTCATCCGGCCATACACGTGCCTTGTAGGTTTTGCCGTTTTCTGGATCCAGAATTTCACCACGGCTGAACTCGTCGCCATCACGTTTCAAACCATTGATCACGTACATGCCTCGCACGGGTTTGTTTTTCAGGTTGTCTGGGCATTTTTCGCATAAAGAATCCTGAGGTTTTGTCAGCAGCTTAACGACTTGTGCGTAAAGCATGTTGTCTTTGACGGTTACCCGAAGGATGGATTTGGGTTTGTTCGTTTTGTCATCGATGGTGGTGAAATAGCCGGAATAGCCGTTCGACAGATCCGGAGATAGCGGGCCGTCATCGGAGCCGATGATTTGGGCGCTAGCCAGTGATGATAAAGCAGCGGTCAGTAGCAGTGCGGTAGACACGGCCAGTGAGCGCAGGGACGTGAACAGAGCAAGAGACATAAGCAGTCCTGTGGTGGTTGTCTGACTTTTAGTGGCCGGCGGCAAACAACACAACATGACCAATACGTTTAACGGCAACGCGGTTGAAACGTTGGTTCAATGCCTGCTGAAGAACGGTTTCCGGATCCTTTGTATGAAGTATATTCAGGTGACGGAATTTTGCCATGCTCAGGGCGGCCATCGCCGAACGTGTGCTTGGCGTCATAGCCAGTAACCAACCAACGACTTTGCCTTCGTCAGATAGGTGGGGTTGTAAATCGTCAAAAATGCGAGCGCGGTCATCGAGGCTGCCGGGCAGTTGGTTCAGTAAATTACCGATGCCGATGGAGGAAAACTGCTGGCCACCAAAGGCCATTGTTTCGGCGAAATCATACTGGAAGCTACTGATACGGTGATGTTGAGACAGTTGTTGCTGGCACTTTTTCAATCTATTCAAATTAGGGTCTGCCAGTGTCATCGAGCGGGCTTTGCCGGCCGTGGCGAGTGCCAGCAGCCAGCTGCTGCTGCAGCCGACTTGCAGATGTGTGTGGCCGAGGTTTTTGTGGATCCAACGAACCAAGATCTGCGCCGAGCACTGCCAAATGTACGGATACACCCATTGATACTGCCAGCGATCGGGAAGACTGCCGTTCGGCATGATAAGCGCAGGCTGCGCACTATTTGCAGTTGATAGATTGGCAGCCGAAGGGCTCGCCGGGTTTAACGTTGCCGATACGCCGTTTGGCGACGGCTTGGTTATTTCGCTATACACAATGTGATCCTTGCGAAGGTTGCCCGAGGGCATTCCAAAATCCTTTTGGCCCGTGTTCAATCACGGCATTTGTGTTTCATGCTGAGACATATGTCAGCGCACTGAGTAAGGCTCACCACCTGTGTGTTCCATACAGGGCACTCTAAATACTCTTTAAAGTACTGGGGTAAGCTTAGCTGCTGCTGGCCTGTGCTACTTTTTAATTGACGAATATGATAGCTTAGCCGTTTGAAAATCTGCAAATCCTACCATTATGCCGAAGTCATACATCCAAGATATCTTGTCTGCTAACGTCTACGACGTTGCGATCGAAACACCGCTACAACCTGCGCGGAATTTGTCACGTCGAATTGGCAACCAAATTCTAATTAAACGTGAGGATATGCAGCCGGTTTTTTCTTTCAAGCTGCGAGGCGCTTATAACAAAATGCGTCAGCTGACAGACGAACAGCGAGAGCAAGGTATTGTTGCGGCATCCGCAGGCAATCACGCACAAGGTGTAGCACTATCTGCTCAGTACCTCGGCTGTAAAGCCACGATCGTTATGCCGCGCACAACGCCGGCCATCAAGGTCAACGCAGTTAAAGGCTGGGGTGCGAAAGTTGTATTGCACGGTGATACCTATGACGAAGCCTCGGCCCATGCATTTTCGTTGGTTGAAGAAAAAGGAATGACGTACGTTCATCCTTATGACGACCGTCAGGTAATTGCTGGTCAAGGTACTATCGGCGTCGAAATTTTGCGTCAGAACCCCGGGCCTTTGGATATCGTGTTTGTACCCGTTGGTGGTGGCGGCCTTGCTGCCGGGGTTGCTGCGTACATCAAATATGTGCGTCCTGAGGTCAAGATCATTGCGGTTGAGCCTGAAGATGCGGCTTGTTTGAAAGCGGCAATCGCGGCTAACAAGCGTGTTACCTTGCCGGAGGTGGGTATTTTTGCTGATGGTGTTGCCGTAGGGCAAATCGGTAAAGAGACGTATCGAGTACTGAAAGAAACCGTTGATGAAGTGATCACGGCCTCAACAGACGAAATGTGTGCGGCGATCAAAGATATTTTTGAAGATACTCGATCGATTGCCGAGCCTGCGGGTGCGCTGTCGTTGGCCGGACTTAAAAAATATGTCGCTGAACATGGTTTAGAAGGACAAACATTGGTTGCCATTGAGAGCGGCGCGAATACAAATTTTGATCGTATTCGTTACTTCTCCGAGCGAACCCAATTAGGCGAAAAAAGCGAAGCGATTCTGGCGGTTGAAATCCCGGAAAAGCCCGGCAGCTTCAAGACATTTTGTTCGATCTTGGGCAAGCGAAGCATCACAGAATTCAATTATCGATTCAGTGACAATAAAGCGGCACAGATATTTGTTGGTATGCAAGTCAAGGACGCAGATGATCGCCAGACCATTATCGATAAGCTCGTCAACAAGGGTTATTCAGTCGAAGATATGACACTGAATGAAATAGCCAAAGAACATGTGCGGCATATGGTTGGTGGGATTGCGCCGTCGATTAATGACGAAGTTGTGTACACGTTCACCTTCCCCGAGCGGCCCGGTGCGTTAATGAACTTCCTCGATCGCTTAGGGCAGCGTTGGAACATTTCGATGTTCCACTATCGCAATCACGGTGCTGCCTACGGGCGTGTACTTGTGGGTTTGCAGGTTGCTGAAGGTGAGCGTGACCAGATTGCTCCGGTATTTGATGAGCTAGGTTATCGATATGATGAAGAGACCGATAACACGGCCTATCAAACCTTCCTGAAAGCCTGAGGCTGGCAGCGAATAATATGCCGGTCAGTGACAACCATGTCGACCGGCACATCCCATGCTTCGGTCGGTAATTCGGGATAAGCCTGCACGTGGTGGGCAACCGCAATGAGTTGTGGCTTGCTCTGCCAGGTATTGCCTGTTAAGTAGGCAAACGTCCGATCGTAAAATCCCCCCCCCATGCCGAGTCGATGACCGTGTTTGTCGAATCCGACTAGTGGCATTAGCACGATATCCAATCGATGAGGCTGCCGGAATGTCGGACGACTGACTTCCATCAATCCAAAGCGTTTTTTCACCAGCCCCTTGTGGCGTCCAAACTCCGAAAATATCAGATGATTTCCATTGAGCATGTGCGGCAAGTAAATTTGGTGTTTGTCTCTAACGGCCTCCCCAAAAACTAAAGGGTTGATCTCGCCATCTGCAGGAAAATACAGGCCGATGTGGCGAGCGTTTGCTGGAATCACCTTTTTTAGCCGGCGTGCCAGTTTTTTTGCAGCTTGACGTTGTTGGTAGTCGGACAGCGATCGGCGGCGCTGGCGCAGCAGTCGACGCACTGTGGTTTTGTCAGTAAGTGCGGTGGGGGATTTGTCTTGGTTGCTTGCGTTTGGAATATTGGGCATAGGGTAACGATACCGCAAATATGACGGATGCGGCAAAGTTGTGTCGCTTGCTGGGAATATGGAGTTGTTGTGGCGGTTATTTTAGCGCTGCATTGCTGATTTATGCATATGACAAAACACGGCAGATAAGGTGCGTAAAATTGGAGGCACGAAAGGGAATCGGTGAAGACCGACAAAGCAGGAGAGAAAGAAGACTTTCCTAAGTACCGCTGCAGGATAAGCCCTTGAACCCGACGGTTCAAGGCGGAGACGATGCGAAAAAATCAGGCTTTCCGTCAAGCGGACATGCACACCATTTCCCGACAAAGCCCCCTGGGTATTTACTTATCGGCTCGAGGACAACACCTACTGGCAAGTACCCAAGAAAGTCTCTGTATTGATACTAGCTAAACCGGTTAAAGAATGCCATACCTTCGGTCGACTATTTTTCAAATAGAATAATTCTAAGTGATTGAAATATAATCAGATTTTGATTTGTTTCAATCGATGAAGTGTATCATCAAGCTTGCTGTTCAGTTTCTGAACCTGGGCCTGCTGACGTGCCACTTCGGATTCATCCGTGGTGGTAGTTGAGAGCAGCTCATGAGAGATATTCAGGGCCGCCATGATCGCAATGCGTTCAAGGCCGATAACCTTGCCGCTGTCGCGGATGCCGCGCATCTGTTCATCCAGATAATGAGCAGCCTGTTCTAACGCCTTTTCTTCTTCTGGCGAACAGGCAATTTGGTATTCCTTACCAAGTAGCTTGATAACAGACTTATTAGGGGCAGCAGTCACGCTTTGTGCTCCAGCGACTTAAGGCGATTGATCATGGCTTCGATTTTATCACGAGCCATATTATTTTTTTCGATCAATTTAGAACGCTCTTGCTGCCAAGCAGCCTCGCGGTCATTGAGCGCATGGTTTTCGTCATTGAGAGTTTCGCACAGGCGAATCAGTTCATTGACCTTGGTTTCCAGCTGACGGAGTTGTTGATCGTCCATAACGCTCGAGAATTGCTATGTAAGTTGTTGAGTACTATAGTGCGCGTGATTTTTGTGGTCAATGCTATGTAAGTTTCTGTGAGGGTGCAATTTTATTCTGTGCCAGTTGCAGACTGTGTTGCACGGCAGTGCTAGCATTTGAAAACCCATCCATATTGACGGTAGTTGCCGGAGCATTCAGAGGTATTAACGATGAGCGGTAAAAAGGTACGTCCTTTGGTGTTTGACGAAGTGTGTGATCTGTTTATTGCGTTAGGCGCAAACAACTCGCCATCAGAAATGCATGGTTTGTTGGGTGGTCAGCTCGCGGCCGGGAAGCGCATGGAAATGGACGAGTGGTTAGCCGAAGCTCGCGAATTTATTGACACTGAAGCCAGTTTTACGAAAGAACAACGTGAACAACTGCAATACGTGTATATGTCGACATTGATCGCATTGGCGGATGACGAACTCGGTTTCTACCCGTTATTGCCGGATGATGAGGCCGATTTTGATGCGCGGTTGCGCTGTCTTGCGTTCTGGTGCCAAGGGTTTCTTGCCGGCTTTGCCTTGGTTGAGAAAAAGATTAAAGATTTGCCCGAAGTCGTGAATGATGCGCTGAATGACCTCGCGGCAATTTCGCAGTTGCAAACCGAAGATGATGAAAACTCGGATGACAATGCCGAAGATGACTATATGCAGATCGTTGAATACGTGCGTTTGGCTGCGATGAACATCTTTGTCGAATATGCCGTTGATGCTATTGATGCGGAAGACGATGCGGTGCAAGGGAAGGATTACCTCGACGCCCAAAGCTTGTTTAAATCACGTCAACTGCATTAAACGCAGTATTTACCGTCAATGGCGGATGTGTCGACAACCCTCCGCTTTTGACGATGGCAGCCAGGTGATTCAGAGCAGACCATCCCCAACGTCTCGCGAAACCTCCCTCATCTGGTTATTATCAGTCGGTGGCCGATAATGGCCGCATTCGCTTCTAACGCTAATAGCCTAACGTAATCATGCCGATGCTAAGAATCAAAGCCAGTGAATTTGCCCGCCGTCGCGCCCGCCTTATGGAAGACATGGCGCCGGGTTCAATTGCGATTATTCCGTCAGCACGTGAAGTTCCACGTAACAGCGATGTGAATTTTCCGTTTCGCCAAGACAGTGACTTCTATTACCTTACCGGTTTTGACGAACCAGATGCTGTTGCGGTATTAGCCCCCGGTCGCGAGCAGGGCGAATATGTGATTTTCTGTCGTGACCGTGACCCGGAGCGTGAGTTGTGGGATGGCTATCGCGCGGGGCCTGAAGGCGTTTGCCGTGAATACCAGGCCGATGACGGGTTTCCGATTGACGATATTGATGACATTTTACCAGGGCTGATTGAAGGGCATCCGCGTGTTTATTACTCCCTGGGCCGGCATTTGGAATTTGATGCCAAGGTAATGCACTGGTTAAACACGATCCGTGCTAATCGGCGCGCTGGATTACTGGCGCCGGGCGAGTTTGTTGATTTGAATCATTTGCTACACGACTTACGTTTGTTCAAATCGGCTGCTGAGATTGCCGTGATGCGTGAATCCGGTGCGTTGGCAGCTAGGGCGCATTGTCGTGCTATGCGTGAGGCGAAAACGGTTACTTACGAATATCAGTTAGATGCAGCCATCATGCACGAATTTATGATGGCCGGTGTTCGACAAGCTGCCTACCCCAGCATCGTGGGCGGTGGCACCAATGCCTGTGTTCTGCATTACGTTGAAAACCGAGATAAGCTCAATGACGGCGACTTAGTATTGATAGATGCCGGTGCTGACTATGACTATTACGCCTCTGATATCACGCGTACGTTTCCGGTAAATGGGCGTTTCTCGGAGCCGCAACGCGCGCTCTATCAACTGGTTTTAGATGCGCATAAGGCCGCGCTTGAGCAAGTTTTGCCAGGTAACCCGTTTAACGCCCCGCATGATGCGTCGGTGCGGGTCATCACAGCAGGGTTGGTTCGATTGGGTCTGTTGTCAGGTGATGTCGATACCCTTATTGAGGAAGAAGCATATAAGCCATTTTACATGCATCGAGTCAGCCACTGGCTGGGTATGGATGTGCATGACGTTGGTGATTATAAGGTCGATGGCATCTGGCGTGCACTTGAACCGGGAATGACACTTACCATTGAACCAGGCATTTATGTGGCGACGAATAACACCGATGTTGAGGCAAAATGGCGCGGAATTGGCATTCGTATTGAAGATGATATTGCCGTAACAAAAAGCGGTTATGAAATTCTAACCGATGACGTACCCCGCGAAATCCAAGATATTGAAGCACTGATGGCTGACACATGAGCGAATTGCAGCACGTAGATATCGCCATTATCGGCGGCGGCATGGTCGGGGCGAGCTTGGCGGCGTTGTTGCCTGACTCGCTGTCGGTCGCTTTGTTGGAGAGTTTTCCAATGCCGGCAATGGACGCCAAAATCCCCCAATACCAACCGAGCTATGACGCCCGCTCAACGGCGCTATCACACAGTAGCTATGCCATTTTTGAGCAGGCCGGCATCTGGCCTCTTTTACGCCAGCACGTTGAGCCGATTCAGCAAGTGCATGTGTCGGATAAGGGCAATTGGGGCTCAACGGTCATGGATCATCAATCTGAGGGCTTAGAAGCACTGGGATTTGTGGTGGAAAATGCTTGGCTGGGTCGTTCACTGCTGCACTTTTTACAACATAATACGGCGGTTAATTTTTTGTGTCCGGCGACGGTTCATCAGGTGCGCCCGCAGGCCGATGGTGCTGAAATCGAATATCGACTCGGACGTGACGATACGACACCCGTGCGAAAATTAACGGCAAAGTTGGTAGTGGTTGCCGACGGTGCTCGATCTCAAATTTGTTCAAGCTTGGGTATTCATACCAACGTCACGGATTACCAGCATACGGCCATCGTTACGAATGTTAGTACTTCAGAGCCGCATCAAGGGATTGCCTACGAGCGTTTTACGGCCAACGGCCCGTTGGCATTGTTGCCGCTAACGGCGCAAGACGGTGAAAACCGCAGTGCGTTGATTTGGACGATGCCGTCAGATATTGCCGAGCCGCTGATTGATGCCGCTGATTCCGCCTTCCTTGCTGCACTGCAGGATACATTTGGTCGTCGCATGGGCGAGTTTCGGCGGGTCGGGCAGAGACATGCGTATCCGCTGATGTTAACCACCGTTGATGAACAAGTACGTAGGCACCTTGTTGTGCTTGGTAACGCCGCTCACAGCTTACACCCGGTTGCCGGGCAAGGTTTTAATCTCGCGCTTCGTGATGTACAGGTATTAGCGAATCTTATTGCTGATGGGCAAAAAACAGTGCGCTCTGCCGGAGATCTGACGCTGCTTGAGGAGTATCAGCGCCAGCAATTGCTGGATCAAAAAACGACGGCGTTGTTTTCTGATGTGTTGCCAGGGCTCTTTGCGCGTCGTCAGTTGCCGCTAGTTGTTGGACGCGGTATGGGGCTGCTCGCGCTTGAATTGGTGCCCTCATTGAAATCGTCGTTTGTGCGCTTCGCAACCGGTATGCGCCAGCACAGTGGCGGTGGCTACTGATCGCATCATACTGGCGGTTGCAGGTGTGTGAGTCGCTAGCCTTTTTTGTTTTCCATGCCGCTAACGTTTGCGGCTGGTATAATGCCCGTTTGGCATGGCTAGGTGGCCTGCCTGATGCTCAGGTTATCGCTGACCCATACCCAAAAGATGCGATGGGCATCTGCACGATAGCAAACAGGAACGCACAACCATGACCCAGAATATTCCAGCATTTGATGTCGCTATTATTGGCTCCGGTATTGCCGGGTCGGCGCTTGCCTGTGCGTTGAATAATACCGATCTTAAAGTGGTGGTTATTGAAGGCGGTACATTGCCTGATCAAGCGCCAGCGTGTAACAGTTGTCTTGATGCTTTCGACCCACGAGTCAGTGCATTAACTCGCGCTAGCGAGAGCTTTCTTGAACAGCTTGGTATCTGGCCGCGGATTTCAGCATTGCGTTCACAAATGTTTGATAGCATGTATGTTTGGGATGGCGAAGGCACCGGTAATATTCAGTTTGACGCTCGAGAGATCCACCAATCGCATTTGGGGACATTGGTTGAGAACCGGGTGATTGTTTATAGCCTAGTTGAAGAGCTGCAAATGAGCCCGAATGTGAAATTTTTGCAGGGTGTAAAAGTGCGCGGCATTGTTAGCCAGACTGTCGGTGGTGATAAACATCCAACCCACGTTATTGAATTGGATCAAGACCGACAGGTTAAGGCCGGACTGGTTGTTGGCGCTGATGGTGCGAATTCTTTTGTGCGTCAAACGATGGATTTTAAGACCCGTGAGTGGGATTACGGTCACCATGGGTTGGTATGCACGATACAGATGGAAAAGCCCCACCAAAACACCGCTTGGCAACGATTCATGCACACCGGGCCATGCGCCTTGTTGCCATTACCTGATGGCGAGAATGGTGAGCATTTCTGTTCGATTGTTTGGTCTGCTAGCGTCGAAGAGGCCAACCGTTTGATGGCTTTGGATGATCAAGAATTCTGTGACACGCTAACAGCAGCAACCGAATCTTGTTTGGGCAATGTGGTCGGTGCGTCGCGGCGTTTTAGTTTTCCGCTGCGTCAACGTCATGCGCTCGACTATGTGCAAGACGGCATCGCGCTGGTTGCGGATGCCGCCCACACGATTCACCCGCTGGCAGGTCAAGGCATTAACCTCGGGCTGCAGGATGTTCGTGTGTTGGCAGAAGAACTATTGCGGGCGCATCGCAGTGGACATCGCATTGGAGATCTTCGGGTACTAAGCCGTTACCAGCGTCGACGTAAAGGCGACAACCTGATGATGATGACGGTGATGGAAGGGTTTAAGCATCTGTTTGGACAACAATCGCTTGCTGTTAGCTGGATTCGTCATCTCGGCATGGCTGGTGTGGGCCAAGTTGTGCCACTGAAACGTCAAATTATGAAACAGGCGATGGGTGTGCGATAAGCAGTAAATACGGCATTCCCAAATATAATAATGATAACCATTATCATTTGTGGTAGCGTTTGTCGCTCTATCTCGATATTCATCCGGTGTAGCTTTTTTGGCGCACTTGAGTGATGTGATTTCGAAATAGCCGAAGAATAATGTTGAATGAACCCATTTGTTGGCAATTGAGATTGTTTTTTCGCTCAACGAGTGTGGTGAGAAGAAGTCATTGACGAGGTTTAATGTGAATAATTGGGTAAAAGGCTGCCTACTAGCGGGCACTGTGCTGCTAACGGCCTGTGGTGGTGAGCAAGCTGCAAACACAACGGCTGAAAAGAAATCAGGCGACGATGCGCAAGCAGAAGCAAAAGAAGTGGTTGTTTACAGTGCTCGTAAGGAGCACCTGATCAAACCGTTGTTCGATGCATACACTGAGCAGACCGGTGTCAAGATCACCTACATTACCGACAAAGCCGGGCCATTGCTGGTTCGTTTGAAAAGCGAAGGTGCCAGTACCCCTGCAGATATACTGCTGACTACCGATGTTGGCTTTCTCTGGAAAGCGCAGCAAGAAGGTGTTTTGGCGCCCCTACAATCTGAGGTGCTGAGTGCCAATGTTCCTGCGCATCTGCGTGACAAATCCGGATACTGGTACGGGCTAACACAACGTGCCCGCACGTTGGTTTACAACAGCGATAACATTCAACCTGCGCAAATGAGTACCTACGAAGCGCTTGCTGAGCCCGCGTTTAAGGGCAAGCTCTGTCTGCGAACGTCGAAAAAAGTCTACAATCAATCGCTGGTTGCCAGCCTGATTGTTAACGACGGCATGGACAAAACCCGTGAAGTAGTTGGCGGCTGGGTCAATAACCTAGCAGTTGCTCCATTTGCCAATGATACCGCTGCCATGAAAGCCGTATTGGCTGGGCAATGTGATGTCACTGTGGTGAATACTTACTATTACGGCCGCCTTGAAAGTAAAGGTGAGCAAGGTGCACTGAAAATCTTTTGGCCAAACCAGGCCGAAGATCAGCGCGGTGTGCATATGAATATCTCCGGTGCGGGTTTGACCCAACATGCGAAACATCCGAAGCATGCACAAGCGTTATTGGAATGGTTGAGTTCGACGCAGGCGCAGCAATTGTTGGCTGGGTTGAATCTTGAGTTTCCGGTAAACCCTGCTGTGTCGCCGGTTGATCAGGTCGTGGCGTGGGGCAGCTTTAAGGCCGATGATGTGGCGTTGGATGATGTGGCCGCTAAACAACGTGAAGCGGTACAGATTATGGATGCTGCCGGTTATCGCTAGTACCTGAGGCTTTCGTACACGCAAATTGTTTATGCTTAAACGTCACTATCTCTTGCTAGCACCGGTCGTACTACTGGTGCTGGTGCCTATCATTGCAGTATTTTCCGCCTGGACTGAGGTTGATACCTCGCTGTGGCGGCATTTTTTGCAAACGCGGCTGCCTGAGCTGCTTTGGAACACCATACTGCTGATGGTATTGGTAGGGGCTGGTGTTGTGCTGGTAGGTGTTGGGTTGGCCTGGTTGATCTGCCGCTATGATTTTGTCGGCCGTCGTTGGCTCGAATGGGCTCTAATTTTGCCCATGGCGGTGCCTGCTTATGTGATGGCTTTTGTGTACCTAGGCGTATTCGATTACAGCGGCCCATTACAGTCACTGTTGCGAGACGCTGGTCTTGAGTGGCTGACAGTTAACGATATTCGTAACCCTGTCACTGTAGCGCTGGTGATGACCAGTGTGCTTTACCCCTACGTTTACCTCCTAGCCCGCAATGCATTTTTGAACCAATCTGCCAGCATGATCGAGGCTGCCCAAAGTTTGGGTGCAAGCCCAAGACGCGTGGTTTGGACTGTTCAGCTGGGTATGGCACGACCTGCCATTGTCGCGGGGTTGGCGTTGGCACTCATGGAAACGCTGGCAGACTTTGGTACGGTCGCGATTTTTAACTACGACACGTTTACCGTTGCTATCTATAAAGCCTGGTTTGATTACTTCGATTTGCAGCTCGCGTGCCAGCTGGCCTCGTTGTTGCTGACACTGGTATTTGTTGCTTTGCTGTTGGAGGGGGCTAGTCGCGGCCGAAAAACCTATGCCGGACAAGGGCGCCAGCCACAACGAAAGTCGCTGACGGGTTTACCTGCGATAGCAGTACTGGTGTTGATCAGCAGTGTGTTGTTACTGAGCTTTGTCTTGCCCAGTGTTCAGTTAGTGATTTGGGCGTTGAATGATGTCTCAGCGCAATGGAACAGCCGTTTTTATGATCTGGTGTGGCACACATTAGTCTTGGCCGTTGGCGCTGCTATCTTGACGGCCTCTGTCGCATTGGGCTTGGCATTGATGCAGCGCTTTCAAACCAGCCGATGGGTGAGTCGTGGTATTGCGATTGCCAAATTGGGTTATGCTCTGCCGGGAACCGTTTTGGCGGTGGGCATAGTGGTACCTTTGGGGTGGTTTGAAAAATCGACCCTAGGGCTAAAACAATCATTAAGCCTCGGGCCCGATCATTGGATACTCGGTAGTGTGTTTGCGCTATTAATGGCTTACATGATCCGTTTTTTAACCGTCGGCTTTGGTCCGTTAGAAACCAGTTTCTCTCGGATTAGTCAGAGCTTGCCGGAAGCAGCACGTTCTTTGGGTGCCAGTCGTTTACGGGTATTTCGGCAAGTCTATTTACCCTTGGTGCGTCCGGGGCTGGCTTTGGCGATCTTGCTGGTATTTGTTGATGTTATGAAAGAAATGCCAGCGACCTTGTTGATGCGTCCTTTTGGTTGGGACACGCTAGCGGTGCGAATCTATGAGTTAACGTCAGAAGGTGAATACCAGTTGGCAGCTCTGCCGGCCTTGTGTTTATTAGTGGTTGGGCTAATTCCTATCGCGCTTACGCTGCAGCAACAGCGCCATCAAACTCGTGTTTGAAATTAATTCAAAACCGCTGACGTAATTCCGCTATCGAACGTGTCAATATCGCCTACACTGCCATTGCCCTTGTAATTTGGCTTTGCACGGGTAGAATTGCGTCGCATTAGGGCCACCGCCCGCCTGACGACGCTCCACCCTCCCGATGTTGTGCATGTCTTCTTGCACAGCAAACGATGAGACGCGTCTTGCCCAGGCGGCGATGAATAGGCGGCAACGAAGAGGCCGCAACGAACAAGAGGTGATTTGATGAGCGATTTGCCAACTGAATTAAAATACGCGAGCAGCCACGAGTGGGCGCGCCTCGAAGATGGTGTTGTGACGGTTGGTATTACCGACCACGCACAAGAAGCACTGGGTGATGTTGTTTATGTTGAGTTGCCTGAAGTGGGTGATCAAATCAACGCACAAGATGAAGCTGGTGTTGTTGAATCCGTAAAAGCCGCCTCAGATATCTATGCGCCGGTTTCCGGTGAAGTCATTGCTATCAACGAAGATCTTGAAGATGCACCGGAAACCATCAATGGCGATGCCTATGGTGACGGTTGGTTCTTTAAGATCCGCATCTCGGATGAAACCGAGCTGGAAAACTTGATGGCATCGGATGACTATCAGCTGCAAATTGAAGGCGAAGAAGCCTGATCGAATCGTCGTCACAGATTCTAATAGCCTGAACCTGAGGGTTCGGGCTTTTTGCGTTTTAAATCCCGGTTTTGCCAATCTGGCAAGGCCGTTCAAGCCAACCTGTCCGAGCAGTAATCATGAACTCACTTCGCATCAGTGCGCGCGCTGAAAAGCGCCTGAAATCCGGTCACCTTTGGATCTTCAGCAACGAGGTCGATATCCAGGCAACGCCGCTGAAAGGAATGACTGATGGCGAGCAGGTTGTCGTGGAAGCGCCGTCAGGCCGAGTGATCGGCTATGCGCTGATGAACCCAACCGCGCTGATTTGTGGGCGCTTGGTTGGCCGTCGCAAATCGTTGGATCGTAAGGCGTTGAAACAACGGATTCAGCAAGCGTTGCTGTTACGCGAGACCGTCTATGATGCACCCTATTACCGTTTGTTTTATGCCGACGGCGACTATTTGCCGGGGTTGATCATCGATCGTTACGGCGACCATTGTGTGGTGCAAATTAACAGTAAAGGTCTTGAGCCGTTTCAGGCCGATATTGCCGAAATTTTGCATGAACTGGTGCAATGTGAAGGTGTTTTGTTCCGCAATGACGGCAATAGCCGCAAGGTCGAAGGCCTGGAAGTCAAAGACAATGATGAATACGGTAGTGTGCCCGACCGAGTGACGCTGATTGAGAATGGTGTGCAATTTCAGGCGCCTGTAAAAAGTGGGCAGAAAACTGGGTGGTTTTATGATCACCGCGATAATCGCGCGCGTATTGCCAATCTCTGCGAAGGCAAGCGTGTGCTGGATGTCTTTAGCTATGTTGGCGCATGGGGTATTCAGTGTCTCGCTGGTGGTGCCAACGAGCTAGTCAGTGTGGATGCATCGGAGCAAGCATTGGACGTACTCGAACAAAATGCCGATATGAACGGCTTTGGCGATCGTATTCAGTCATTCCACGGTAATGCCTTTGATGCGATGGAAAGTTTTGTTGAAGCCAAAGAGAAATTTGACGTTATCGTGCTTGATCCGCCAGCGTTTATTAAACGCAAGAAAGACATGCGTAATGGTCAGCAAGCGTATCGACGTATCAATGAATTGGGCCTGAGATTACTTGAAAAAGATGGGCTTATGGTGTCTGCATCCTGCTCGATGCACTTGCACCATGACCAGCTTCAGGATGCTGTGCAGCAAGGCGCTCGCCATGTCGATCGCGCCCTTTCGTTAATCTATAAAGGTGGACACGCCGCTGACCACCCTATTCATCCTGCCATTGCCGAAACTGAATACCTCAAAGCACAAATCTATTTGCGTCGCGGTTGATGCCGTCTGTCGCTCTAAGATAAAAAGCCACGGATGGCTTGAAATCCCTTCCCCCTGCCCCAAGGTTAGAAACATCTGTTAACTTTGGAGACATCCAGTGGAACAATACCGAGGTACCACGATTCTGTCTGTACGCCGCGCCGGAAAGGTCGTAGTTGGCGGTGACGGGCAGGTTTCTATGGGCAACACCGTCATGAAAGGTAACGCCCGCAAGGTCCGCACGCTCTACAATGAACGTGTTTTAGCCGGTTTTGCTGGCGGCACCGCTGATGCATTTACCCTGTTTGAATTGTTTGAATCCCAGCTTGAAAAATATCAAGGCCACTTAACGCGTGCAGCTGTTGAGTTAGCTAAAATGTGGCGTACTGAGCGCGCATTGCGTCAACTCGAAGCATTGCTGATTGTTGCGGATAAAGAAACCACGCTGGTGATTACGGGTAATGGTGATGTTATCGAACCTGAGGACAACATGATTGCCATAGGCAGTGGTGGCTCGTTTGCTCAGTCTGCGGCACGCGCGTTGATGGATAATACGGAACTGGGTGCCCGGGATATCGTCGAAAAGAGCCTGGAAATCGCGGGTGACGTTTGTGTTTACACCAACCACTCACGAACCATCAAAGAACTCGATAGCGAAACCTAATCGATCAGGAGTCCTGAATGTCGACAATGACGCCCCGTGAAATTGTTCACGAACTCAACAAACACATTATCGGACAAGACGATGCTAAGCGCTCTGTCGCTATTGCCCTGCGTAATCGCTGGCGTCGGATGCAGATCGAAGAAGAGCTGCGTAATGAAATCAGTCCAAAAAACATCCTGATGATCGGCCCTACAGGTGTTGGTAAAACCGAGATTGCTCGCCGTTTAGCCAAGCTGGCCAAGGCGCCTTTTATTAAGGTTGAAGCCACCAAATTTACCGAAGTGGGCTACGTCGGTCGTGACGTTGAGTCTATCGTTCGTGATTTGGTTGATGCATCGATCAAAATGATTCGCGAAGATGAAATGACCAAGGTTCAAAACCGAGCTTTGGATGCCGCTGAAGAGCGTATTCTGGATGCACTGCTGCCTCCGGCGCGTAACTTTGATGAAGAATCCAAAAAGGCTGAAGATTCAACAACTCGTCAGTTATTCCGCAAAAAGCTGCGAGAAGGCGATTTGGATGACAAGGAAATCGATATCGAAGTATCTGCCGCACCTGTCGGTGTTGAGATCATGGCACCGCCTGGCATGGAAGACATGACCAGCCAACTGCAGAATATGTTTTCGAGCTTCGGTGGTGATCGTACCAAGAGCAAGAAGATGACTGTGAAATCGGCGATGAAGCAGATTCAGGAAGAAGAAGCCGGCAAACTGTTAAACGAAGATGAAGTGAAAGCCAAAGCGGTTGAAGCCGTTGAGCAAACCGGCATGGTATTCATCGATGAAATCGATAAAGTCGCCAAGCGCGGCGAAGGTGGTGGTACTGATGTTTCCCGTGAAGGGGTTCAACGTGATTTGCTGCCGTTAATCGAAGGCTCTACGGTCAATACCAAACACGGCATGGTGAAGACTGACCATATCTTGTTTATCGCCTCCGGTGCATTCCATTTAGCCAAACCATCAGATTTGATTCCGGAATTACAGGGTCGTTTGCCTATCCGTGTTGAGCTGAGTGCGCTGACGCCTGAAGACTTCGTACGTATTCTGAGTGAGCCGGATGCCTCGTTGATCCGCCAATATAAAGCGCTGCTGGATACTGATGGCCTAACGTTGGATTTCACCGATGATGGTATTCGTCGTGTGGCTGAAATTGCTTGGGAGGTTAACGATCGCACTGAAAACATCGGTGCCCGTCGACTGCACACTGTGATGGAACGGTTGTTGGATGAAGCCTCCTTCGAAGCGACCGATATGACGGAAGAAACGTTGGTGGTTGATGGCGCTTTTGTCGACAACAAGCTCGGCAGCCTTGTGCAAGATCAGGATCTCAGCCGCTTTATTCTCTGATTCTGCGAGTATCTTCTCGCGAATCTCATTGCGAAACACATAGAAAGCCATAGATAGATCAATAAACACCGGATTCGCGGTGTTTATTGATTGCCCCCTATCAGGCTGTTTGCTAGATTGACCGGTTAGGAAACATGTTCTTGACTGGAGTCTACCTGTGTTCAAATCCCCTGTTCTGACGACCTTGCTGGCAACGGCGCTGGTCTCATTGTTGAGCGCATGCTCCAAGCCTGCGCCGCAAGCACCGCCGAGCATCGTCACGACTGAGAAGGTTCAAACCAAGCCGTATCAGGCAGTGTTTGAATATGTTGGGCGTCTACAGGCGGTTGAAGATACCAGCATCCAAGCGCAAGTTACCGGTTATATGAAAGAATTCACCTTTGTTGAAGGTGATATCATCAAAAAAGGTGATCTACTTTTTGTTATTGATCCCGCACCTTTCAAAGCTGCATTAGCGAATGCCAACGCGCAGGTAGCCAGTGCTAAAGCTAACGTAGAAATTTCAACGTTGAATTACAACCGGGGTAAGGCCTTGGTTAAAACCGGTGCGATTTCTCAAAGTGATTTCGACACCCTGACGGCCAACAGGCTTGAAGCAGAAGCGTCGCTGGCGTCGGCCAGTGCGAACGTTGAAACTGCCAACATCAATCTTGAGTGGACACGCATTGAAGCCCCCATTGATGGTCGTATCGGCAACAAAAAATACAGCATCGGTGATCTAATTAGCCCAACGTCTGGTGCGCTGACTTCTATCGTCAGCATCGACCCGATCTACGCTTTCTTTCAAATTAACGAATCGACCTATCTGCAATTGGCGCAAAATGCTGCCAAAGCAGAGGCCTCTGGTCAAAAAGCCCGAACCTATACCGCCGGCGTTAAGCTAACTAACGGACAGGTTTACCCGCACGAGGGTGAGTTCGATTTTGTCTCTAACCGTATTGATGCAGATACCGATACGCTGACTGTACGCGCCACCTTTCCTAACCCTAACGGCTTGCTACGCCCAGGGCAGTATGTACGTGTTTTAGTTGAGTCTAACGAAACCGAACAACAGCTGACCGTACCGCAATCGGCCATTGTGTCGAATCAACAAGGGAATTTTGTTTACTCTGTCAGCCAAGCCGGCGTTGTTACAGCAAACAAAGTTGATTTAGGCACTATCGATGGTGAACGCCAGTTTGTTAAGGGTTCCAATTTAAAAGATCAACAAAGCGTTATTGTCGGCGGCTTGCAACGTGTTCGTCCGGGGCAAACCGTGCAGGTAAAACCCAATCCAGAAAAACAACAGACGATACCTTCCACTGAAGAACAAGCACCTGCAAAGTAGAGGCAAGCCATGATTAGTCGCTTTTTTATCGGCAGGCCCAAGTTTGCGTTGGTAGTATCCATCGTTATTACCTTGGCAGGTCTTATTTCTCTGACTCAACTGCCAATCGCTGAGTATCCGCAAATCACACCGCCACAGGTGGTGGTGAATACGACCTTCCCAGGTGCATCGGCGAAAGTCGTTGAAGACACCGTTGCAAGCCCGATTGAGGATGTTATCAACGGCGTCGAGGGCATGATTTACATGAAATCGACCAGTGATAACTCAGGTGGTTATTCACTGGCTGTAACCTTTGAGCTAGGTACCGACTCGGATCTTGCTGTCGTTAGGGTGCAAAACAAGCTCAAGGAAGCCGAACCGCGTCTGCCAGCTGAAGTGCGTCAGCAAGGGCTGTTGGTTGAGAAACAGTCGCCGGATATTCTGATGGTTGTCTCGTTATATTCACCGGATGAGTCACTTGATTATCTGTTTATGTCGAATTACACCAAGATCAACGTGCAAAGCGCGTTGGCTCGGGTTCCCGGCATTGCCAAAGTGCAAATTTTTGGTGGCGAATATTCCATGCGATTGTGGCTGGATCCAGAGAAAATGGCGTCATTGGCAATCACGCCACAAGATGTTTCCGTTGCTTTGCAGGAACAGAACATTCAGGCCCCGGTTGGTAAAATTGGCTCGCCACCGTTTGATGGTCGTTTACAACGCGAATTTACGTTACAAACCAAAGGGCGGCTTGAGAACGTCAGTGAATTTGAAAACATCGTTATCCGTGCGGATACAGACGGATCGATTGTTTATCTCAAAGATATCGGCCGGGTAGAGCTAGGCCAGAGTGATTACTCCATTATCTCTGAATTTCAGGGTAAACCTGCGGTTAGCATGGCGTTGTATTTAACGCCTGATGCGAACGCTTTGGAGTCCAACGATCGCGTCATGGCTGAGTTGGAAAGCCTGAAGCAATACTTCCCTTCCGGCATGGATTATCAAGCATCGTATAACACCACCCGTTACGTTTCTGCATCGATATCTCAGGTAGTTGAATCGCTGTTTGAAGCGGTTGTGTTGGTTATCCTAATTACTTTTGTGTTTCTCGGTTCGGTGCGTAGCACCATGATACCGAGTATCGCGATTCCAGTTTCGTTGATCGGTACGTTTGCGGTGCTGTTGGCGCTGGGTATGACTATCAACACCATTACCCTGTTGGCCATGATTTTGGCGATCGGTATTGTGGTTGATGATGCGATTTTGGTGATCGAGAACACCGATCGGCATTTGCGTGAAAACCCCGAAGCTGGGGCGAAACAAGCGGCATTGGCGTCGATGAAGGAAGTGACATCGCCGATCATTGCTACCACCTTGGTGCTGTTGGCCGTATTTGTGCCAGTAACCTTGTTACCGGGGATTACCGGTGAGTTGTATCGCCAACTGGGTGTCACTATTTGTGTGGCGGTAGTGATCTCTAGTATCAATGCCTTAACGCTGAGTCCAGTGCTGTGTTCATTGATTCTTAAACCCAATATGAAAGAGCCGAAGTGGTTTGTCGGCTTCACCAAGTATTTAAATATTGTCACGAATAAATATGGTCGTGGCGTGCAAGCGCTGATCCATAAGTTAGCTGTTGTCACCATCGTGTTTATCGTGTTGTTGGTTGGTACCGTATTCGGGTTTATGAAGATCCCAACCGGGTTTGTGCCGCAGGAAGACAAAGGTTTGTTTTTGGTCAGTGTGCAATTGCCTGATAACGCCTCGTTGACCCGTACCTATGATGTGGTGAAAGATCTTGAAGTCATGTTAGAGGCTGATCCGAATGTGGAATCTGTTACCTCGATTACCGGTTTTGGTATTTTGACGGGGTCTGCATCCGGTAATCAGGCGGTAATGTTTGCTGTATTACGATCATGGGATGACCGCCCAGGGCGGCAAAACAGTGTGTTCGCGATCACCCAAAAGCTCAACGGTTATGCCTATGTGAATTTGCCTGAGGCCAGTATTTATGCACTGTCACCACCGGCAATTCCAGGGTTGGGTAGTGCTGGGGGCATGGAATTTGTCATTCAAGATACCGGCGGTGGTGCATATACCGAATTGGCCGAACAAGTCACCAATATCTCTACGCAGGCTAACCAAAGTGGCATTATTACTTCTGCATTTTCGCCCTTCCGGGCCAGTGTGCCGCAGATTTATTTGGATATTGACCGTGATAAGGCCAAAACACTAGGCGTGCCCCTGACAGAGTTGTTTTATACCCTGCAAAGTAATCTAGGGTCGTATTATATCAACGATTTCAATAAGTACGGACAGACATACCGAGTCATCATGCAGGCTGAAGGTGATTACCGCAAAGATGCTGAAGACATGAATTCGTTCTACGTGCGTTCTGGTGCTGGCGATATGATTCCGATTACCAACTTCTTTACCGAGGAGACGATTTTCGGCCCGGATGTTGTTTGGCGGTATAACAAGTTCCGATCTGCCATTATCAATGGCAACGTTGCGCCAGGTCACGGTACTTCGCAGGCAATCGAAGAGTTCCAACGTTTGGCCGACCAGATGCCTTCGGGCTTCCAGTACGATTGGACGGGGCAGGTATACCAGCAGCTGAAATCTGGCTCTACTGCGATCGTTGCGTTTATCATGGCGTTGGTATTTATATACCTGTTTTTGGTTGCTCAATATGAAAGCTGGTCGACACCGTTTGCCATATTGTTGGTTGTACCTATCGCGCTGGGTGGTAGTGCAGCAGCACTGCTGGTGATGAATATGGAGCTTAACCTCTATGGGCAAGTGGGGTTGATTTTGTTGATCAGTATGGCTGCGAAAAACTCTATCTTGATCGTGGAGTTTGCCAAGAATAAACGTGAGCTGAACGGTGAACCCATTTTTGACGCCGCAGTGGATGCCGCCCGATTGCGTTTCCGCGCGATTAACATGACGGCACTGTCGTTTATTCTCGGTATCATGCCATTGGTATTTGCCTCGGGCGCTGGCGCCAGTGCGCAAGTATCGCTGGGTGTGACGGTAGCTTCCGGTATGATTGCGGCGTTGATTGTGGGCACCTTCTTAACGCCTAGCTTCTTCGTTATTATCCAAACCATGCGAGAAAAGCTGCAATCGCGGATGGATTCCGGTGCGGCAAGTACGGACGATACTGAGAAGCCAGCCGGTTAATCAATCTGTTGATCTGCCTGCTGCAGGTGGAATGAAGCCGGGGTAAAGCTCCGGCTTTTTTATGCCTTGAATGGTTATCGGTGACGCAAGCGGCTATTCCCGCTAAAATGGAACCGTTTATTTTCAGACCTTTGGTTTTGAGCGAAATATGAGCGAAAAAGACTCCACGCATTTTGGTTATCAGACCGTTGCAAAAGACGAGAAAGCCGGCAAAGTTGCCGATGTTTTCCATTCTGTCGCGGCAAAATACGACATCATGAATGATTTGATGTCCGGTGGTGTTCACCGTTTGTGGAAACAATTCACCATTGAAGCGAGTTGCGCACGTCGTGGGCAAAAAATTCTCGACATCGCCGGTGGAACCGGTGATTTAGCCGGTAAGTTTTCAAAGATTGTGGGTAAGGATGGCCAGGTCATTCTGTCGGATATCAACGCTTCGATGTTAGGTGTAGGTCGTGACAAACTCACGGATCGAGGCATTGCCGGAAACATCAATTATGTGCAGGCCAATGCCGAAAGTCTGCCGTTTCCGGACAACTACTTTGATTGCATTACCATCGCCTTTGGTTTGCGTAATGTCACCGAAAAAGATAAAGCGTTGGAGTCCATGTACCGCATCCTGAAACCGGGTGGTCGTTTACTGGTGCTAGAGTTTTCCAAACCACAAAACACCCTTTTAGAGCGCGCGTACGATACGTATTCGTTCCGAATTTTGCCGAAAATGGGAGAGTTGGTTGCCAATGATGCGGAGTCATACCAGTATCTGGCAGAATCCATTCGTATGCATCCGGATCAGGAAACGCTCAAACAGATGATGCTGGACGCCGGCTTTGATCAGGTCGAATACCATAATATGACTGGCGGTATTGTAGCTTTGCACAAAGGACTAAAAACCTGATGGCGCTGATTAATCAGGGGCGACTGACAGCACTGGAGAGTGTTGTAAACCGCGCATTGGAGCTTGACCCAATGGCGCGTCAGCGACTTGAATCACTGGCCGGCAAAAGCATCCGGTTACAGTGTACCGACCCTGATATTGATCTTTGTGTGGCTGTTGAAGGTCAATCCATCGAGCTGATGTTGGTGGGTGAAGCGGACGCACCGACAACGACCGCACACTTGAGTGGCGATATGTCGGCGTTTATCCGTTTGTTAACGGCCGAAGACAAGGCTGCCGAGATGATTAACGCCGACCTGCGTTTGCAAGGCGAAAGCAGTCTGTTAATTGATCTGCAGGATATTCTTGCGCATGTTGAGTTGGATTGGGAATATCACCTAGCCCGTGTGATCGGAGACTTACCCGCCCATGCTTTGGGAAAATTCAGTCGTGAGACCTTACAGTGGCTGAAGAGCACACAGCCAGTATTTTTGCGGCATGTGCAGGAGTTTGTTCTGGAAGAAGGACGCCTAGCACCGACTCAAGCTGAAATGGATGCCTTCATTGATGAGATACATGTGCTTGATGAGCGGGTTGAGCGTTTGCAAGCACGGCTTCAGCGCCTGCACGCGCGTTTATTGAAACGCCAAGCCCCCGAGAATTTCTGATACCCGCATTGCTTCTATAATGGGGTAAGCGGTCGTATCTACCCCCACTAAGGATCCCACGTGAGACGCCTGTTCCACATACTTCGTACGTTTTTTCGCTATCGCTTAGATACCTTTATTGATCTCAGTCTGCTGCCCTTTTGGTTGCGGTTATTATTTTCCTTCAGTGGGGTTCTACCGGAGCCAACGGATAACCGCGCACGACGGTTGCGTCTGGCGTTAGAATCGCTGGGGCCAATTTTTGTTAAATTTGGCCAGCTGTTATCGACCCGAAAAGACTTGTTACCCGACGACTTGGCTGAAGAGCTGGCATTGCTGCAGGATAACGTTGCTCCATTCGACAGTGATGTAGCTTGCACGATTATTGAAACGGCATTAAAAAAGTCAGTGGATGACATGTTTGCCAGCTTTGATAAAACCCCGATGGCATCAGCTTCTATTGCGCAGGTGCATGCGGCCACACTACTCAGTGGCGAAGATGTGGTTGTCAAAGTCGTTCGGCCGAATATTTTGCCGGTGATTCGCAAAGATATTGGTTTGTTACGCCTTATTGCCCGGGCGGTTGAGCGTTTTCACCCTGAAGGTAAACGTCTGCGTCCCATTGAGGTGGTCGAAGATTATCAGCACACCATTGTTGATGAGTTAGATTTAAAGCGAGAAGCTGCCAATACCTCTCAACTGCGCCGAAATTTTGATGGCTCGCCGTTGTTATATGTGCCTGAAGTCTATTGGGATTACTGTGATACCCAAGTGATGGTGATGGAGCGTATTCACGGTATTCCGGTAACGGATGTTGCGGCGTTGCGTGAACAAGGCACTAACATGCGCAAGTTAGCGGAGCGTGGTGTTGAGATCTTTTTCACGCAGGTATTTCGCGACAGTTTTTTCCATGCAGACATGCATCCGGGCAATATTTTTGTATCGCGCGAGCAGCCAGACGACCCCCAATATATCGCTATTGATTGTGCCATCATTGGTAGTCTTAGCGAGTTTGATCAGTATTATCTGGCGCGCAATTTATTGGCTATCTTCAAACGTGATTACCATCAAGTTGCTGAGCTGCACGTGCAGTGCGGCTGGGTGCCAGCACATACGCGGGTTAATGATTTTGAAGCGGCTATCCGCAGTGTGTGTGAGCCGGTATTTGAAAAACCCCTAGCAGAGATTTCCTTCGGCGAGTTACTGATGTATTTGTTCCAAACGGCGCGCCGTTTCGAAATGGAAGTCCAGCCGTCATTGGTATTGTTGCAGAAAACCTTACTTAACATCGAAGGCTTGGGGCGTCAGTTGTATCCGCAATTGGATTTGTGGAACACGGCGTTGCCGTTTCTGGAAGAGTGGATGCGAGAACGTTATTCACCGCGCAACGTGGCCAAACAAATCGGTCGGCATTTACCCGGTTGGCTCGAACATTTGCCAGAAATACCGGATCTTGTTTATGAGCACTTAAGTACGCCACCGGCACCGCGATTACCGCCGGAAGACCCGCAAATGCAGCAGCTTGTCACCTCTATACGGCGTCAAAATCGATTGATTACGCTGGCTTTAGTGATTGGCGTGGTTTCGGCAACGGTATTCTGGCTGCAATAACACGGTGCATTGCGTCAACGATTAAGTGCGGGTTACTCGCCTTGGCGCAGCGTTTTCAATCCCTTGTGAACAGCCTGCAGATGCTGAGAGATAGTCGGGCCGATCCGCTGGGCTACACCAACGGCCAGTAAATCGATGACCACCAGATGGGCAATGCGCGATGATAGCGGCGTGTAGATTTCTACCTCTTCTTCGGCATCGATTGCGATCGCAATATTGGCTTCTTTCGCTACCAATGAATTGCCTGGTGCCAATGCGATTGTTGTCGCTCCGTATTCGTTGGCGATACGCATCGCGTCGATGAGTGCGTCTGTTTGGCCTGATTGTGAGATGGCGATTACTACATCGTCGTCGGTCAGCGACATCGCTGACATCAATTGAATGTGCGGATCTGAATACACCGCGGAGCTAATTTTAAGCCGGAAAAACTTGTGCTGCGCATCGGCCGCAACCGCCGCGGATGCGCCAAAGCCGTAAAATTCAACCCGTTTAGCTCTACTGAGTGCATTGATGGCCGCCTCGATCGTTGCCGGGCTGATCGCATCACGAACTTGTTCCAGTGTGGCTAGCGTGGCATCAAACACCTTCATGGATAAATCACCGACAGAATCTGTGTCGGCGATTTTGAACGGTTCAAACTCCTGACGGGTCGCCAAGTGCTGGGCGAGTTGTAATTTAAAATCCTGAAACCCACTGCAATTGATGGCACGACAAAAGCGCACAACCGTTGGTTCGCTGACCTCAGCCGCGCTGGCCAGATCAACGATACGCATGTGGATGATCTCTTCCTGATGCTTGAGTATGTACTCACACACCTTGAGCTCGGACTTACGCAGTCGTTGGCGCGCTTGCTGAATGGTTTGAATGATCGACATGATTTTGTGCGGCGTAATGGTTCGAATACTGACATGATAACCTGCCAGCGATAGGCCGGCCACGGCGAAAGGGGTTAGTCCTGGCATTCAGGATCTAATCTTCGTAGTTCCTGTATGGATATCCATGCTAGAATGCCTGCCATGGACGTTTCAGATATTCTCGATCAGTTAAATGAAGCTCAGCGTGATGCGGTTGCCGCTCCGGTGGGCAATATGTTGGTGTTGGCCGGTGCTGGCAGCGGAAAAACCCGCGTGCTGGTGCATCGTATTGCCTGGCTGATGCAAGTGGAGAACATTTCTCCGCATGCCATCATGGCGGTGACCTTTACTAATAAGGCCGCTAAAGAGATGCGTGGGCGTATCGAGCACATGCTCAAGATCCCCACTCAAGGTTTATGGATAGGCACCTTTCACGGCTTAGCTCACCGCTTACTCAAGGCCCACTGGGTCGAAGCCGGGTTGCCGCAAAATTTCCAAATACTCGATAGTGATGACCAGTTGCGTTTGATTAAGCGCATCATGAAAGACTTAGAGCTGGATGACAGTCGCTGGCCGCCGCGCCAGGCTCAGGGTTATATCAATGGGCAGAAAGATGAAGGTCGTCGAGCATCTCATATCGATGATTATGGCGATCTATACCAGCGCACCATGTTACAGGTGTACTCGGCCTATGAAGATATTTGTCAGCAAGGCGGAATGGTCGATTTTGCTGAATTATTGCTGCGTTCCCATGAGCTTTGGCTCAATCAACCGCAATTACTGGCGCACTATCAGAAACGTTTTCAGCATTTGTTAGTGGACGAATTTCAAGATACCAACACGGTTCAGTATGCTTGGTTACGCGTGCTTTGTGGCGATAAAGCCAACCTCATGGCAGTGGGTGATGATGACCAGTCCATTTATGGCTGGCGTGGCGCTAAAATCGAAAATATCCAGAGTGTCACGGACGACTTTCATCCGCTGAAGGTGATTCGTCTGGAGCAGAACTATCGCTCTACCGCAACCATTCTACGTGCGGCCAATGCCATTATCGCTAACAACCAGGGGCGTTTGGGTAAAGAGCTGTGGACGGATGGAGAGGACGGCGAGCCTATCACGCTGTATGCCGGCTTCAATGAACAAGATGAAGCGCGTTATGTTGTTGAAGACATTGAACATCAAATAGGAAAAACCGATTGGAATAAGTCGGACGTTGCCATTTTATACCGGTCCAACGCCCAGTCACGGGTGTTAGAAGAAGCCTTGCTACGTGCGGGGGTTCCTTACCGTATATATGGCGGTCAGCGATTCTATGAGCGTCTCGAAATCAAACATGCGTTGGCATACCTGCGCCTGCTGCTGAATCGATATGATGACCCAGGCTTCGAGCGGGTGGTTAATACACCGCCGCGCGGCATTGGTAACAAAACGCTTGAAACGTTGCGGGAATATGCCCGTGATCATGGCTGTAGTCTATGGCAAGCCGCCGAGGCGCTAATTGAGCATAAGCTCATGAGTGCACGTGCATTGAACGCCCTGGCAGCGTTCCTGGAGTTGATTGATGGCATGGATGAATCCATTTCTCAATCGACCTTGGATGAGGCGATGGAGTTGGTTATTGATCGCTCTGGCCTGGTGCCCATGTATGAAAAAGAGAAAGGCGAAAAGGGCCAAGCCAGAATTGAAAACTTGCAAGAGCTGGTGAGTGCAGCCCGTGAGTTTGAGGATGATGAAGACGAGGCCGTATCGCCGTTGCAACAGTTCCTTGATGAAGCTGCGTTGGATGCAGGCCAAGGGCAAGCTGACGAGTTTGAAGACAGTGTGCAGATGATGACGCTGCACAGCGCCAAAGGTCTGGAGTTCCAGAGCGTTTATCTGGTTGGCGTCGAAGAAAACCTCTTCCCCCATAAAATGAGCATTGAAGAGCCCGGTCGCCTCGAAGAAGAACGTCGTCTGTGTTACGTCGGTGTTACTCGAGCGATGCAGAAATTAACCATCAGCCATGCCGAAACCCGCCGTTTGCATGGGCAGGAAAGCATCAATGCGCCGTCGCGGTTTATCCGTGAGTTCCCTGCAGAGCTGATTCGTGAAGTGCGTATGCAATCGGTGGTTTCACGACCAGTAACGCGTAGTTATTCCAAGCCTCTGCCTGAGGCCATGGGCGATGCCGGTGTGCAGCTGGGGCAGACGGTCAGTCACCCTAAGTTTGGTGAAGGCATTGTTGTTCAGTTTGAAGGTCAGGGTGCAAGTGCGCGTGTACAAGTGAACTTTCACGATGTTGGTAGTAAATGGCTGGTGCTGGAATATGCTCGGCTGGAGCCTGTTTAAAGCATGAATTCCCCCGCAAATCGATTGAAAGTACAGCCGTTAATTATCCTTGGATTATTGGCGCTGGTTGTCACTTTGTGCGTTCTTCTTGTGGTACAGCGTGATACTGATCATTCGCGCCAGTATGTTGATGGCGATGTGCCCGCAGCGCGCCAAGCCGTGATTGAATGGAAAATGACGACTTCGTGGCCGAAGGGTTTTCCCGGGTTGGGCACGGCACCGGAACTGTTTGCCGAGAAAGTACGCGAGATGAGCGATGGGCGACTGGTGGTTAAAGTTTTTGGTGCCAAAGAAATTGTGCCGCCGTTAGGTGTGTTTGATGCGGTTGCCAGCGGCAGTGTTGAAGCCGGACATACGGGCGCTTATTACTGGAAGGGAAAATCACCGGCGACGGTCTTTTTTACCACGATCCCTTTTGGTATGACAGCCCAAGAAATGAACAGCTGGTTGCATTATGGTGGCGGTATTGAACTTTGGCGTGAGCTTTATGCGCCCTTCAATCTTGTACCGATGGCAGGCGGGAACTCTGGCGTACAAATGGCAGGCTGGTTCAATCGCGAAATCAACAGTATCGATGACCTCAAAGGGCTGAAAATGCGCATCCCGGGTTTAGCGGGTGAGGTATTTAGTCGCGCCGGCGGTACGGCGGTCAATATTGCTGGCGGTGATCTGTACACATCACTAAAAACCGGTGTCATTGATGCTACAGAATGGGTTGGGCCCTATAACGATTTGGCAATGGGGTTTCATGAGGTCGCTAAATATTACTACTACCCCGGTTGGCATGAGCCTGGTTCGACGATGGAATTAATCGTTAACAAAGACGCCTACGAAGCATTACCCGATGATTTGAAAGCGATTGTGCAAACCGCTGCGCGAGCGGTTAATCAAGATATGCTGGATGAATTCACTGCGCGTAATAACGTTGCCTTGAAGCAGCTGATCGATGAGCATGGTGTTGAGTTGCGCCGCTTGCCCGATGATGTGTTAGGGCGTTTGAAGCATATTAGTGACGACGTTGTTGCAGAGTTGGTGGCTAGCGATCCAATGGCGCAAAAAATCTATGCCAGCTACAGCCGCTTTGCTGAAACTGCCCGAGATTATAATCGAATTTCTGAAAGTGCTTATTCCGATGCGCGTGAGAAAGCTTGGCATCGTGATGCTGAGGAGCCTGCAGTAAGGCCGTAAAGTCGGGGAATGAGTATATGAGAGTTGGGTTGCTGAACAGGCGGGCCATGAGCGATGACTAAGGTGTAAATAGCCGTCAGTGAACAACGAAAATAACAGGACAAATGGCTGAAAACTCAGCCATCAATGGATCGTGTTTTGCCCTGGCTATCTAACGCGACAAAAACAAACAGGCCTTCGGTAACTTTCTGAGGTTCGCCGTCGTTTGGCAGAGCCATCCACACTTCGATTTGTATCTGCACAGAGCTGGTGCCAACATTTTCAACATAGGTATAACAGCTAACAACACTACCGACTTTTACCGGAATCATGAAACTCATATTGTCGATAGCAACCGTTGCAACGCGGCCGTTGGCAATGCGTGAGGCTGCAATAGCACCGGCAATATCCATTTGTGAAACCAACCAACCACCGAAAATATCGCCTGCTGCGTTAGTGTCTTTGGGCATTGCCACGGTTTGCAGTGTCAATTCACCCATCGGTGCTGGTGTTGAATCGAGTTCAGATATCATAGAGTTTCTTATTTATTAGCGTTATAACGAGATACTTTAATTATTAGAATTAGAAATTACATACTAAATTTACCAGCGGTAATGTCTGTTTTCTGAACGTGGGAGATACTGTTAATTTATCTTCGATAAGGTTTGCCAAGAACAAAAAAGGCCTCGTAGTAAGAGGCCTTGTGCTGTTCACTTGATGGTTGGCAGTCTCGCCAATCGCTGCTTAGGGGCTGACAGACATGGTTTTGCGGAAAAACCCTTGTGTCAAAACAGCCCACTGTTCACTCCAGTCTTGTGTGGGTGAACGTTTGAATTCACTGCGGACGAACTGACTGATCCGCCCCTCTGCTGTTGCCAGCATCAGATTCGCTGCGCTAGCGACAGGCAATTGCGGACGAATACCTTCACGCATTTCGGCTTCACGAATGATTTGTTTGAGCTGGGTTTCCAAACGATCATAAAACTGAGCAATGCGATGGCGCAACCGTTCGGTTTCTCCGGCTAGCGCATCACCGGTTAATAGCCGTGATATCCCAGGGTTACGTTCAACAAATACCAGCAACAGCGCGAGAATCTTTTCGCATTGATTCACGGCAGGCATGTTGCCATCGGTAATGGTGGTTATGCGGCTGAATATGGTTTCTTCGATGAATTCAATCAGGCCTTCGAACATCTTGGTTTTTGACGGAAAATGGCGATATAGAGCCGCTTCTGAAACCCCCACTGCCGAAGCCAACTTAGCTGTCGTGATGCGCTCCCCCGGGCTTTCTTCCAGCATCTTTGCCAATGCTTCGAGAATTTGCTGACGGCGCTCACCACGCTGTTTTGTTTTTGTCATGCCTCTAAAACCTTGTTATTTTGCATCGGCACTGCCGTTGACAGTGCCCTGAGATCTCGGCTCAAAGACCTTCATTGGTAATAAGCGTGCCGACACCTTCGTTCGTGAAGATTTCTAACAACAGTGCGTTCGGTACACGCCCATCAATAATATGTGAGCGTTTAACACCGCTCTTTACTGCATCCAGAGCACAGGTGATTTTCGGCAGCATACCACCATAGATAGTTCCATCCTCAATCAACCCGTCAACCTCGGCGGTCGTCAACCCTGTAAGGACGGTGCCTTCTTTGTCCATCAGGCCAGCGACATTGGTGAGCAGCAAGAGCTTTTCTGCACATAATACCTCTGCCATTTTGCCTGCAACGAGGTCTGCATTGATATTATAGGAGTGACCAGCATCATCCACACCAATAGGTGCGATAACAGGGATAAAATCACTTTGGGTGAGTAGGTACAGAAGATCAGTATTAATGGATTCGACTTCGCCAACGTGACCGATATCAATGATTTCAGGCACTTTAGTTTCTTCTGCGGTTTGCGTCATGATGTGCTTACGGGCTTTGATTAAGCCGCCATCTTTACCGCTGATCCCCACAGCCTTGGCGCCATGCTGGTTCAACAGGCTGACGATATCTTTGTTTACCATGCCACCGAGAACCATTTCGACAACATCCATCGTCTCGCTATCCGTGACACGCATGCCATTCACAAAGCGACTTTCAATGTTGAGTTTTTCAAGCAGGTCACCGATTTGCGGGCCACCGCCGTGAACAACAATTGGATTGATACCAACGGTTTTCATCAAGACGACGTTTTTGGCAAAGCTGCTTTTTAGTGCTTCGTCGGTCATGGCGTTACCGCCATACTTGACCACGATAGTTTTGCCAACAAATTGCTGAATGTACGGCAGTGCTTCAGAAAGTACCTCGGCCGTTTGCGCCGCGCTGGTTTTGCTTAACATGTAATTGCGTATTTCCTACTTAACGTAAAGAGTTAGATCAGGGGATGGCGAGATCAGAATCAACCCCAGCCAATGCCTGGCTAAACGTATGCTTGATACGTTCCAATGCTTCTTGTGAATCACCTTCGAAGCGAGCCGTCAGGCGTGCACCGGTGTTTGATGCACGAACAAGCCCCCAGCCGTCATTGTATTCGATGCGAACCCCATCAATATCGATAAGGTTCCCGTCGGTTTGAGCCAGCGTCTGGCTGAGTTGTTCCATAATACGGAATTTTTCCGCATCACTACTGATGTCCAATACCATTTCTGGTGTACTGATGGTGGTTGGCAGCATGCCGATCCGTTCATCAAGGCTGCGGTCATCCATGGTTAATAATTCGATCAGGCGCATGGCCGAGTAAATACCATCATCAAATCCGTACCAGCGTTCTTTGAAACAGAAATGCCCGGTAAATTCGCCACCAAGTAGCGCGCCGGTCTCTTGCATTTTGGCTTTGATATTGGAGTGACCGGTTTTCCATAATACCGGTCGGCCGCCGTTCTCAGTAATTACTTTGTTGAGATGGCGTGAGCACTTGATGTCGTAAACCACCGTGCTGGCAGGGTTTCGTGATACCACGTCGGCAGCAAAAATCATCATCAATTGATCGCCATCGACCATGGTGCCGTCTTGTGTAACTGCAACCATGCGGTCGGCGTCGCCATCCAGCGCGATACCCATATCGGCGTTATTGTCTTTGACGGTTTGAATCAAGTCTTGCAGGTTGTCTGGGTTGCACGGATCAGGATCATGATTCGGGAAGTTACCATCCATCTCGCAATACAGGGGTACGACTTCACAATCGAGTTGCTCAAGAATGGAGCAGGCAATTTCACCGCCAGCACCGTTACTGCCATCAACAACAATCTTCATAGGATTTGCAGCAATGACGTCAGTACATATTTCATCGATATAGGCGTGGGTTAGATCAGTGGATGAAGTTTGCCCCTGGCCTTTTTTGAAGTCCTGCTTTTGAATTCTTGATGCCAGCTGCTGGATTTCTTCTCCATGCAGGCTTTGGCCCGCCATCAGCATCTTGAAGCCATTGTGGTCCTTTGGATTATGGCTGCCAGTGACCATGATACCGGCTTGGGTATTGAGGTGATGGGTTGCAAAATACAATACCGGGCTCGGTACTTGGCCGACATCCACGACATCACAACCCGTGGCCGTGACGCCTTGTATCAGTGCGGCTTTTAAGCGCGCGGTTGAGAGGCGGCAATCACCGGCAATCGCGAGTGTTTTTAAGCCACGTTCCAGTGCTTCGGTGCCAAGGGCTTGACCGATCCAGACAGCCAGTTCGTCGGTAATCTCTTCAGCATTACCGCGAATGTCATAATCGCGGAACAAATGCAGGTAGGCCGGTGGTTCCGGTTCGTCTGCTTGTTCTTCAACCATGGCCATGTCGGCAACATCAGAAAAGGCGACAGACTGATCATTACCTTTGACCTTGGCGTTACGGAAGTCGGTTTCCATATTGCCATCGGTGCTGGCTGTTAATGTGTTTTTACCGACCTTACCGCGTAATTTATCCGCCTGGTTGGCGACGATTTGAAGCGGTGTGATGGCCATTTCTGGCGTCTCGCCCTGATGCAAGCCTTCAAGCCGGATTAGAAACTGTTCTAAAGCGGCAGCGTCTTTGCGAACTCTCGCGATAACCAGGAAGTAAACTGCCAGACAGGCAATGGCTGAAACAACCGCAATGGCGATGATCAGCCCGTAGACGGCTTGATAATTAGAGGCGACGCCGGTCGGGTTAGGGGCGCGGCTGCTGATCTTTAATGACGTATTATGAAGCGGGGTTTCGAGCGTTACGACGTTGTTGGCATTCGCAGTGCCTAGCTTAAAGATGCGCTGGTTTTTGGGTTGCAACTCCAGTGTTAAACTGGCGTGTTCTGTTAAGAACATTTTGTTGAGTATTTGCTGTAACTGGCGTGCCGGATAGGTAAGTAGAATCACACCTTTCACGTCCTCACCTTTTTTAACCGGATACGCCATGCTGAAAACCCATTGGTCATCCACTTTGTAGATGCGCGGCGCTTCGTGTTTTTCATCGCCGGCGTTGGCAAATAGATGGATTTCCATATTGTTACGCAGTTTTAGCGCCTGATTTTTTAGCCCAGCGCTACCAGCGTATGTCCACGGCAGTAAACGTGCCGTGAGTGTCCCTGAGAATTCGCGCTGCAGTTGTTGGTCGGCATCGATGAGGATGTTTTTGGGGTCATTTGCATCAACCGACGGAGCTTCTGTTGGCGTATCGGCAATCGGTGCGTCGGGTTGCAACTTCGAAATCCGGGATTGTTTCAACGCCTCGGCTTGTTGTTTTTTGAAGGCTGCCATAAATTCACTGAGGCTACTCAGCAGTCGCGGGTTGTCATTCGCAATCGAATTTGCCTGGCTATGAATTTCCTCAAAGCGTTGTATAACCGCCTGCTCGGCAGCTTGGCCGACAAGGTCTCGCTGATGATCACGTTGTTGGGCAAGGCTGTCGGTTTCGGTCGTCGCTTGCAAAAAAGCAACACCGCCGCCAGCGCACGCAAATACAATTGCGGCCGCGATTATGGCGATAATCACCGGACTGATCTTCTTGCCGGTCTTTTTTGTCGCGCTAGTGTTTTTAGTGGCTTTATTTTTTTTCTTATTCATGCGCTGCCTTTAGTGCGGGGCTTGAAAGTTCATCGACGACAGTGGCGTTTGTCGGCTAAATGTCAGTCTAAGTGTGTAGCGATCAGCTCGATTAATTGATTCGCTAGCTGTGCTTTGCTGCACTGGCTGAATTCTGTTGTATCGCTATGGGAATAAACCGTCACTGCATTGTCGTCGCTGTTGAAGCCAATCGCTTGATTGGAAACATCGTTAGCGATAATTAAATCCAACCCTTTGCGTGTCAGTTTACCAGTGGCATGTTTCTTTAATTCGTTGGTTTCTGCGGCAAAGCCGACACAAAACGGTTTGGGTGTTTGTCGGGCGACATCCGCAATGATATCCGGGTTTTTTACCAGCTCAATAGACAAAGTATCGCCTGATTTTTTGATTTTCTGTGTTTCAATCTGCGCTGGCCGATAATCGGCAACAGCGGCACAGCCGATAAATATGTCGGCTGAAGGCGCTAAAGCAAGACTGGCCTTATGCATATCGTCGGCACTGATAACGTCACATCGTTCGACCCGATCAGGTGTTGGCAGGTTGACGGGGCCAGCGATTAACGTCACGCGTGCGCCACAATGGCTAGCTGCACGGGCCAGTTCAAAGCCCATCTTGCCGGAACTGTGGTTAGAAATAAATCGAACCGGGTCAAAGGCTTCACGGGTTGGGCCGGCTGTAATAACGACATGTTTACCGGTCAATGATGTGTCGCCGAATTGATCGGCAATTGCATCGCGAATTTGTTCAGGTTCCAGCATACGTCCGAAACCGACATCACCGCAGGCTTGAGAGCCAGCAGCGGGCCCGGCAATTTGATAGCCGGCTTGTGCGAGGGCGTTGATATTCTGCTGAGTATGAGTGTCTGACCACATGGCCTGATTCATCGCCGGCGCCAATACCTTGGGCGCCTTGCTAGCCAGACACAGAGTAGTTAATAGATCATCGGCCATGCCGGCGCGGATACGCGCAATGACATCTGCTGTGGCCGGTGCGATACAGATGAGATCCGCCCAGCGCGCCAGCTCAATATGCCCCATTGCGGCTTCGGCTTCTGGATCGAGAAGACTGGTATGAACTGGGTTCCCAGACAAGGCCTGCAGCGTCAGTGGTGTGATAAATTCTTGTGCCGCCCGAGTCATCACAACGCGAACATCTGCGCCCGCATCTTGCAGACGTCTTACCAATTCAGCAGACTTATAGGCAGCGATGCCACCCGAGATACCGAGAAGAATACGGCGGCTTGCCAGTTTCTTCAGCAGAGGTTGTTCGTTCTGTTGGGTCATGTGGCTCCTACGTTCGGTTCTTAGGGTAGCGCATTGAATCGCGGTTATTGCGTCACCGAAGATCTGATAATAAACTGCTGACCTTTGATTTAAAAGGCTTTTTATAGTGAGGCTTTGAGGTGTGTAAGCACTAACAAATTTGGCTGTGACGGAGCGTTATAAATCTTCCCGAAGGATCGAAATCAAAGGAGTGATTCGATGTCTATGCAACACTGGCCTGCCTCAGAGCAGCCGCGTGAAAAACTACTCAATCGAGGCGCTAGTGCCTTATCGGATGCTGAATTATTGGCGATATTTCTGCGCACCGGCGTGCCTGGGTTATCTGCGCTGGATATGGCGCGTCAGCTATTAGCTGATTATGGCAGTCTGCAGGCGTTGTTCAGTGCGTCGCAAACCGATTTTTGTCGGGCTAAAGGTTTGGGTAAGGTCAAATACATCCAGCTGCAGGCGGTGTTGGAAATGTCGCGCCGGTATTTTTGGGAAGAGCTGAAACAACAGCCGGAAATCACATCAGCAGCCAGCGCCCGTGATTTTGTCTATGTGCGGATGAGCGCCCTGCAACGGGAAGTCTTCAGCTGTATCTTTCTCAACAGCCAGCATCAAGTGCTAGAGTACGAGGAGTTGTTTTTGGGAACGATCGATCAATCGGCAGTGTATCCGCGAGAATTGGCCAAGCGTGCGTTGTTTCATAATGCGGCGGCGGTGATTGTGGCACATAATCATCCGTCCGGAGTCTCAGAACCGAGCCAAGCGGATAAGTCCATAACGGCTTTGTTGGTTGAGGCGCTGAAAATGCTGGATATTCGTGTATTGGATCACTTTGTGGTCGGGCGTGGTTCGGTGTATTCGTTTGCGGAGAATGGATTGTTGTAACCGAGAAGGCTGACTTTGCGCCTTATCGGTTAAAAAACCAACGATTTATATCGGTTTGGTTTGCTATAAGGGCGGCATTTTGGTATAAAGTCGCGCTCAATTAACGCAGCACTCGTTGTTCGGTATCCAGCGTGCGTTGTTTAACACAGTTTCGGGCTTTTGCGCCCATTGATAATGGTCGAGTTGAGACAATGTCAAAAGTATGTCAAGTAACAGGTAAGCGTCCGGTAACTGGTAACAATGTATCGCACGCAAAAAACCGCACCAAGCGTCGTTTTATGCCGAACCTTCACTCTCACCGTTTTTGGGTTGAGTCTGAGAAGCGTTTCGTAAAATTGCGCGTTTCTGCTAAAGGTATGCGTATTATCGATAAAGTGGGTATCGAGCAGGTACTGACTGATATGCGTGCACGCGGCGAAAAAGTCTAAATCATTTTATTTAAAGCTGACCTAAGGGAGCACTAACTATGCGCGATAAGATCAAACTCGTTTCTTCAGCCGGTACAGGTCACTTCTATACCACTGATAAGAACAAAAAGAACACTCCTGACAAGATGGTGTTCAAAAAGTACGATCCAGTGGTTCGTAAGCATGTTGAATACAAAGAAGCCAAGATCAAGTAATTGATTGTTAATACGGTTTCAAAAAAGGCTGCCATTGGCAGCCTTTTTTTTGCCCTTAAAAAATACAGGGCATGACTTGTCGGGGGGTTACCCTAACTGCCACTCATGTAGGTGTTGTTCGTCACGAATATCCCAGGTTTCCGTCGCAAAGCGGCGATGATCGCAGCCGGTGAGTAACCAATAGACAAACTTCACCACATATTCGGGTTGCAGCAGTGTCTTGCCGAGGGTTTCTTGCAGGAATTCATCAATCCGGTGTGCTTGAGACTGATAGGCTTTAGAAATTTGTTCGCGCAAAGCCTCGGTATCAACGATGCCCGGCTTGATGCAGGCGAAACCGATACCAGAATCCCCGTGCTCACGGTTAAGACTGCGGCAAATAGACTCGAGTGTGGCTTTTGTTGCACCGTAACAAGCGCGACCAGGCATCGGTGAATGCGCTAGCGCCGACGTAAAGTGCACTACGCGTGTGCCGGACGTCATTTTGTGCAGCAATAGTTGGGTCAAAAACAATGGCGCTTCGACGTTGATGGCAAACGCCTGTTGCCAATCGGTCAGTTGCAAGTCGCGAATGTATCCCGTTGGTTCGAGGGTGGCGGCGTGATGAATCAGTGCATCGATATGGCAGTTGATTGGCAGCGAATCCATTAACTCGCGGCGACCATCTTCGGTAGAAATATCCGTTGCAACCGTGTGGATATTGTCGGGGTATTGTTTTGCAGTTTCCTCTAGGGGTTCGGATCTGCGACCACAAATCCATACTTGATGGCCTGCACTGGCAAGTTTATGTGCCAGCGCTCGCCCCATGCCTGTGCCTCCGCCGGTGATGATTGCAATCGGCTGTGTCATGAAATTACCTCTTTTAGGCTGATCGGCCGGCCATCGGATCGATGATGGCGGGCAACGGGTGGGTCAGATTAACAGATATCCTCTACCGCAATGTGCGGCCTTACCTTTGATAGTATCCTGCAAATGCTCGCTTGTGAATTCGTCAGCAGGTTTTGTCGCCTTACCGGTGATAACAAACTGATGCTTGAAACGCCTATGCAGATTATGATCTGATGCATCAAAACAATAAGAAATGTCCATGTCTGCCCGTCGATTTTCACAGTTAGTCGCCCGCCTGAGCTATCCGCGCCTGTTATTGGTGTTTGGAGTCTTGTTGTTGCCTACGGTTCTGGCGCCCTATCATTCGGATGATTTTTTTCACCTGTTGTTGCTCAGCGACGATCAATTGCTTGAGCGTGGTGGTGACGGAAGTCTATTTGGGCTGTTTTCGTTTATTGATGCGGACCCAGCCAATCGAGAGCAAATGATTGCTCTGGGCGTGTTGCCCTGGTGGACGACGGATTCGTTTTATTTTCGTTTTTGGCGCCCATTGGCGGAGGCTAGTCATTGGCTGGATTATCGGTTATTTGGCCTGAATCCGATGATGGCCCACCTTCACAGTATCTTGTGGTTCTTATTATTGGGTTGGGTGGTGAGTTTGTTGGTGCGACAGACTTTAAAGCCACCGCGTGAAATGTTGCTGCTGATTTTTGCGATTTTTTTGTTGGATGGTCAACATATTGCCACCATTACCTGGATTGCCAATCGTAATGCTTTGATGGCCGCCGTGTTCGCATTTGCTTGCTTAGGCTGGCACATTCGTTGGCGTCAATCTGGTGATTGGCGTTTTGCTGCGCTTGCACACCTGAGCCTTGCGATCGCGATGTTAGCCGGTGAAATCGCGTTGTCGGTGGGGGCTTATTTGTTTGCCTGGGCGATGTTACTGGATGCTAAAGGGCGAGCGCGTGGTTTTGTTGTCCTTTTGGGGTATGCGGTTATCGTTATCGCCTACTTATTATTGCACCGTGCGCTTGGGTTCGGCGCGGATACATCACTAAGCTTTTATGTCAGTCCATTTACGCACCCAATCGGTTTTTTGCAAACCGCATTAGAGCGATTGCCGGTGTATATCGCGTCGGGATTCGTAACGGCGCCGGCGGGTATTTCGTGGGCGGGCGGTGAGAGCTTCAGTGGCGTTAGCTTTCTCATCAACACGTTGGCCTGGCTCTTGTTGCCATTGATCATTGGCTTAGGTTGGATAGCAACGCGCCGTGATAAAACCGTCGCGTTTTGGTTGTGGGGCGGGCTGCTGAGTATCGTGCCTGTGTGCTCGGCATTGCCACAAGATCGCCTGACGTTATTTATGACCGTCGGTGTCGATGTATTCCTTGGCTGGCTAATTTGGCAATGTTGGGTGAATCGTTCTGCGATGCAGCCGTTCGGCCAACGTTGGTTGCGCAATACGGCGGCAATACTGGCAGTTATGCACTTGATTTTTTCGCCCATCCATCTGGGGCTGGGCTCCTTATTTATGTGGTTTGAAACCCAACGGCTTGAATCACACGCCCTCGAATTCAACGGTGAACAAGCGTTAGAAGGGAAGACCCTAGTGGTTCTGCAGATGCCGTTAGGCCAGTCATCGACGCTGTTAGGGATTCGTCGCCTGCACGGTAAAACCATTCCGGATGCCAGTTTACAGTTAGCCAGTGATGATGGCCGTTTGCATGTCGATGTTATATCGCCTTACCGGTTGGAAGTCAGTCGTGATATTGGTTTTGTGATCGGCCACGAATCTTCGTTTCGTTTAATCGCTGAATCGCCGTTGGCGGTTGGTGAAGAAATTGCCCTGCCAGGCTTTCGTATTCGGATCATGAGCTTGAATAGCGACGGGTATCCGCAACGCCTGCAACTGGATTTTGACACTAATTTATATAGCGGTGATGTATTGTTTTACAGCATTGACGCGGGTGTGCTTAAACCCGTGCTTTTGCCACCGGTAGGTGGCAGCTTAGAGACCCAAGGCATGAACCTGCCTTGGGATGACGCATCACGTGCACCGACGAATGCTACTGCCGACGGTTAAGGCTTACGCCGTAACCGAAGCTTGTAGGCTAAATGGCTGACGCCATCATTAAACTGTTCACCAAACAGGTACAACGCCGGCACCAAAATCAGGGTTACTGTGGTGGCAAACAGAACGCCATAAGCCAGTGATACCACCATCGGGATGAGAAACTGTGCCTGCAGGCTGGTTTCTGACATGATCGGAATCAAACCAATAAACGTGGTAGCTGACGTCAATATGATGGGGCGGAAACGATCAATACCGGCACTATGGATGGCATTGAGTTTGGTCATGCCGTGATCACGCAAGTAATTGATGCGGTCGATCAGTACCAAGTTATCGTTCACGACAACCCCGGCGCAAGCCATTACACCCAAGAAGGAGAAAATACTGATCTCCATGCCCATGATCAGATGACCAAGAATGGCCCCCATGGCACCAAACGGGATGGCAGTGAGAATAATGATCGGCTGCCAGTAAGAGCGGAACGCGATCGCCATCATGGCATAGATAGCAATGATGGCCTGAACAAACAGGATACCCCAGGCGCTCATAAACTCGCGGCGTTCTTCTTCATCACCCTCAAGCTGGAATTTAACAGTAGGGTGTTTTTTAGCTAACAGTGGAACAAAATCTTCGAGAATATCGTTCGTGATCTCGGTTGAATCTGTAGTGCCTTTGAGTAATTCCGCAGAGACCGTGACTGTCCGTTGCCCATCGATACGTTCAATATCCTGTAGCGCTGGGGTGTAAGTGATGTTGCTGATCGCATCTAGGCGAATGGTGTTGCCCTCACGATCTTGCACCGGAAGGGAGGCGATACTGTCCACATGTGTGCGTTCGTCTTCGATCAAGCGCAGCATTACTTTGATGTCTTCGCCGTCACGGGGCACGCGTTGTACTTCCGCGCCGTAGAATGCCTGGCGCAATTGCGTAGCTAATAATTGCATATCCCACGCGGTAAATTCACTGGATGGTTTGAGCCCTAATTCAATCTCAGACCGTGGCGTTTGCAGTGAGTCGGTGATTTCAAACACGCCGGGGAAGCCGGCTAGATGCTCTTGCAACATTTGACTAGCAAGTGTCAGTTCAGCGTTATCCTTGCCGCTCAAAATATACTGCAAAGGTTTGCCTTTCGAATCGATTTGATAAAAGAAATTGATGTCTTCAGCCTGGGGAATTGCACCGATCTTTTCTCGCCAAATTTCAATCAACTCGGGTGATGACAAGGTATTGGTGTATTCGCGATTAAGGCCAATGGCGCCGCGAATCTCGTTTCCAGAGAGCCAAACGCTGAAGTTCTTCACGTAGGAGACATCCGTACCGTCGAATAAAATCTCCTGCTGCATGGCTTTGGATGCTGATTCCACGCGTGTTGCAACGTCGTTTTGGAATGATAAAGGCTCACCATCAGGGATATCAATCGTCACCTGAATATAATCGGTTGTAACATTCGGAAAGAAACCAACTTGCATCCAGCCGCCAACAAACACAGAGACAATAATCGCAAAACCGGCGACAAAAATGGCGATGGTTGGCCCGGTGTGTTTCAGTGCGCGGGTAATCACTGGGTCGTAGTAACGGTGGATAAACACATCCAACGCGTTGGAAAAGAACTTCCGGAGTTTATCGATACCGCGGCTGATCGGGTTTTTGAAATGGCCTTCTGGTGGCATTTCAGCCAGATGTGATGGCAATACAAAAAGACTTTCAATCAACGAAAACGCCAAACTCAGCAAAACCACAATCGGAATCATGGTTGCTGCCTCAGCACTTTTGCCCGGCAGAAACAGCATAGGTACAAACACTAACATGGTGGATGCGACGGCAAAAACGATCGGCTTGCTGACCATACTGGCGCCAGTTTTTGCCGATTGCACACCATTGCCGTGTTTTTGTTGCTCTGAATAAATCGATTCACCCACGATAATGGCGTCATCGACCACAATCCCGAGAATTAGCAGGAACGCAAACAGAGAAATCATATTCAGGCTGGCACCGAACAGTGGCATCAGCCACAACGCGCCGAGAAAGGCGATACCAATGCCGATCGACACCCACAAGGCGAGAAGCGGGCGCAAAAACAGCATCAGAACAATAAATACCAGAATCAAACCGCCGACGCCGTTGTTGACCAGTGTGCGAATACGATCTTTAAAGCTGATCGAGAAGTCGTGCCAAACTTCCAGCTCCAGTGCTTCGGGCAGTGTGCGGTTGCGTTCATCCAGATACGCCATTACGGCTTGGTTGGTTTTCAGCACATCGGGGTTACTGGTGACCTTAACCTGCAAAAACAGCGAAGGCTTGCCGTTAAATCGGGCAATGATTGGATCTTCAGTAAACCCATCTCGAATGGTGGCGATATCCCCTAACCGCAGGGTCGCGCCTGAGGCGGTTTTACGCACAATAATACGAGCGAAATCGTCGGCGTAGTAGGCTTGGTTACGCGCCTGCAGGGTAATATCCCCTTGTGGCGATTTGATGGTACCCGTGGGTAAATCTAGCGACGATTCCTGAATCGCCTGTTGGACTTCCGACAGCGTCAGTTGGTATTTTGTCAGGGTGTCGCTGGTGAGTTCGATACTAATTTCGTAGTCGCGGACACCATTAATATCGACACGGGATACATGCGGCAATTGTTCCATTTCACGTCGCAAGGTTTCGCCGTAGCGCTTTAGTACCTGCTCGGGCACATCGCCTTCGAGGGCAATGCTCATCATGTCGTGAGTGGGAATAATCTGCGAAACCTGCGGTCGGTCGGCATCGTCTGGCAGTGTATCGATCGCGTCGACACGCACTTTTACGTCGTTCAATAAGGTTTGAACGTCGTAATCATCCTCGGCTTCAACTTCAACGCTACAGACATTCTGACGGGCGACGCTCTTAATTTTATCGATACCATTCAGGTCTTCGATTGCCTGTTCTAGGCGCACACAAACCTGTTGCTCAACGTTAATGGGAGCTGCCCCCGGGTAGGGGGCTGTAATCAGCACCACGTTCAGCGACGCTTTCGGGAAAAACTCTTTATCAATTTGTGGAATGCTCAACGCACCGCCGATCATGATGGCGATCATCAGCAGGTTGGCAGCAACCGGGTTTTCGGCAAACCATCCGATTAAACGATTCATTATTCAGCCCTCACTTTGCTGGCTGAATGTTGGGAGCGACTTGCATCCCCGGCGTTGCCAGCGGGATTCGGTCACTGATAATGACATCGCCGGGCTGGATATCCGCTGCCAGAAGCACCTTATCGCCATCTCGGCCTAACTGGCGTGCGGCGCGAAACTGTATGCGATTGTCGGCATCGGCGATCAGTACAAAACGTTTGTCGTGAAAAGCCCCTTCGTTAATGGCAATAACATCGTTGCGGGGCGCGCCGGTGATGCTAGCGTTGACGTAAAGACCCGGCAATGCGGCTTTATCGCTAATATCAATAATCAAGGTAGCGAGCTGATTCTTATCGTCGATGATTGAGCCACTATGACGAACCTCGTTGTTGAGGGACGTTACCTTGCCGCCGATACTGGCGCTCAGATTAATGGTGGGGCTAACGGCGCTGTCACTGATGGGCCATTCGATATTCAAAACCTCCAGTTGTGCTTGCGTCAGCGGAAGCTCCAACATCAGGTCGTCTTTGGCGTACAAACTCGCAACTTTTGACCCTGGCGCGAGGTATTGGCCAACATGGGCATCCGTGCTGATCATCGCGGCATCAAAATTAAGTGTCAGGCGGGTTTGCGCCAAGTTACGTTCGGCTTGGCGGAGCGTGGCGCGGGCCGCGGCTGTTTTGGCTTCGGCGCGAGCCAATTGCGGTTTGCGCAAAAACAGATCATTGGCCGCCTTGGAGCCGAGATCGCGCCATTCACGCTTGGCTTGCTCTGCTTGGGCTCGCTCGCTGGCTTCTTCTTCCAATGCCTGGGCTAGATTGGTGTTTGCCTGTGCCAGCGCGGCTTGGTAATTGGTGGGCTCTACTTCTAGCAGTACCTTGCCTTTTTTGATGGTTCCGCCCTTGATAAAATCACGATCAATGCGGGTAACAACACCTGCGACCTCAGACACCAGATCGATACGATGTTCGGCTTCGACAATGCCGTGGGTTGTAACGACCACTGGCTGCGCCGTGCCTTCAGCAATAAATGCCTGTACTGGTAATGCCTCGGGGGGCTGTTCGACGACCTTTTCCGGTGCCGGCTTTGATGTACCGATGACAACAGCCAGCATCAGGCCGAATATCAGAATACCAATAGCGGATAGTAGATTGCGCATAATGTAGATCCCCCTGAATTATTGCCCGCACGATAATAGAGCATACTAAAAATAGCGGCAATCGGATGATGATTAAGAAGTGTGAATCTCCGGAGAGACGGTTTGATCATTAACGGAGATGGCGATCTAGCCGAACGATTGATACAGAACGTTAAGATCACTACCTGGTCTTAGATGATCGTTTGAGGGAGTCTAGATCGGCCATGATCTAAATGTTAGTGTGAACTGTTTATGATTAAGCCATCGCACTTTTCTGGAGCCCCGATGACATCAAATATAATCAGTCGTGCCGCCATCGAGGCCTTTGCAGGTACAGAGAAAACCCATTATCTCAACGAGAATGCTCGGCGCATTAATAAATCTTTAGGTGATAAAACTGGTATCACAGGATTTGGCTTTCACATGATTACTGTGCCGGCAGGTGCTGAATCAACAGAACACCACAAGCACTATCATGAAGACGAATGTGTATTTGTGCTTGAGGGCACGGGTATCGCGCGCATTGGTGATGATGTATTTGATATTGGGCCGGGCGACTTTCTGGGGTTTCCTGCGGGTGGCGAAGCACACTCGTTAGTTAACAACAGTGATAAACCGTTAGCCTGTATTGTTGTTGGCCAGCGATTGGATCATGATGTGGCGGATTATCCCAACTTGGGTAAACGCCTTTATCGTAACCCAGGCATGGCGTGGGATCTTGTTGATATTGCAGAGGTCGATGAACCGGGTGCCGGTAAAAAATAACCCGTTAGATGTTGTTAATAATATACCGATAACTCCGCTGGTACCGCATTATGAGAACGTATTTGATTGCCCTGTTTTTGCTAGTAACATCGACAGCAATGGCCGATGACTATAACTATCAGATGATTTCAAAGCGGTTTACATCCGCAGCCTTGAGCCAAAGTGCTCTTGAAGCCGCAAAAATGCAGGGTGAATGTCTAGTTGGCATCAAGGAATTGAATTTTCGTAACCAAACTCAATTTGATCCGGTCGCAGAGTGGAGTAACTACCGTACCGCGGCGTTGCTTGAGAAGTATTCCCCCTGTGAAGTGCTCGTTATGCTGGAGGTAGCGCAGGTACGGTTGAAGGCGCATTTGCGTTGATGCTATTGCGTATGGGCTATAAATAGTCTCGCTTGGTTGTACCGTTTATTTCTTGTTTTTCGATACCTGTGCGGTAAAACTGATCAAGGGCGGTTGCATCCACCCCGATTCCCTTATTTAATGTCGAACGCCGTTTTTTGGGCTATCGGACCATTACGAAGATCTTCATCATGAACAATATTCACGCCGTCATTGCCAATGAATTAAACGTGGGCGCCAATCAGGTCGCTGCTGCTGTTAACCTGCTTGATGAAGGCTCCACGGTGCCTTTTATCTCTCGTTACCGGAAAGAAGTCACCGGAGGGCTGGATGACACACAGCTACGAACCCTCGAAGACCGTCTGCGTTACCTACGTGAATTGCAGGATCGCAAACAAACGATCCTTGCCAGTATTGAAGAGCAAGGCAAGCTCACGCCTGCGCTGACTTCGGCGATCAACAATGCCGAAACCAAAAACACGTTGGAAGATCTTTATCTGCCCTACAAGAAAAAGCGCCGTACCAAAGGTCAAATTGCGATTGAGGCAGGGTTAGAGCCATTAGCCGAAGCGTTGTTTGCTGACCCGACACAAGTTCCAGACAACTTGGCCGCTGCCTATGTCGATGCCGACAAAGGCATTGCTGATATCAAAGCTGCGCTGGATGGTGCCAAATATATTCTGATGGAGCGTTTTGCTGAAGACGCTACCTTGCTGGCGAAATTGCGTCAGTTTCTTCGAGACGAAGGTTGTGTGATCAGCCAATTGGTTGACGGCAAGGAGCAGGACGGCGAGAAATTCCGCGACTATTTCGAGTATTCTGAAATCTTCGCGAAAGTGCCATCTCACCGGGCGTTGGCAGTGTTTCGAGGGCGCAATGAGGGAGTTTTGTCGGTCAAAGTCGATCTTGACCATGGTGAAGAAAAGCCTCTAGTGCACCCCTGCGAGTTGATGGTAGCCAAGCATGTTGGTATTAAAGACGAAGGGCGCAGTGCCGATACTTGGTTACGTGAAGTGGTGCGTTGGACATGGCGCGTTAAACTGCACTCTCACCTAGAAACCGATTTACTCGGCGATTTGCGTGATCGAGCTGAAGACGCCGCGATTCATGTCTTCGCAGACAACCTCAAAGATTTGTTGCTGGCAGCACCGGCAGGCCCAAAAACAACCATCGGTTTGGATCCAGGCCTACGCACCGGTACTAAGGTCGCGGTTGTTGATAACACCGGTAAACTGCTGGATTACGCGACGATTTACCCACATCAACCGCAGAACAAAATCGCAGAAGCTGCGGCTAAGGTGATTCAGCTGGCCGAGAAGTACAACGCTGAGCTTGTCGCCATTGGTAATGGCACCGCCTCGCGTGAAACTGATCGATTTGTTGGCGATATCATCAAACAATTCCCTAAATTGGGGCTGAAAAAGATCGTCGTCTCAGAAGCGGGCGCGTCGGTGTATTCGGCCTCTGAGTTTGCGGCAAAGGAATTTCCTGATTTAGATGTCACCATTCGTGGTGCGGTATCGATTGCTCGCCGATTACAAGATCCGTTAGCCGAATTGGTGAAGATCGAACCGAAAGCCATCGGGGTTGGCCAGTATCAGCATGATGTGAGCCAAACACAGTTGGCACGTGGCCTAGATGCAGTGGTAGAAGATTGTGTAAACGCCGTTGGTGTTGACGTTAACATGGCGTCTGTTGCCTTGCTTAGCCGCGTCTCGGGTTTAAACGCCCGATTAGCACAGAATATTGTGGATTTTCGTGACCAGCACGGTGTTTTCAAAGCCCGTAACGAACTCAAAAAAGTCGCTCGCTTTGGTGATAAAACCTTCGAACAAGCGGCGGGTTTTTTGCGCATTATGGATGGTACGAATACGTTAGATCGCTCTGCCGTGCACCCGGAATCATACTCGGTTGTACAGCTGATTGCGGATAAGAACGGCCGTGAAATCCGTTCATTGATGGGTGATCCTGGCTTTTTGAAAAGTCTCAAAGCAGCTGACTATACCTCTGAGCAGTTTGGTATTCCGACGGTGACCGATATTATTTCAGAGCTGGATAAACCCGGTCGCGATCCTCGGCCTGAGTTTAAAACAGCAGACTTCAAAGACGGCGTTGAAAAAATCTCTGATCTTAAACCGGGGATGATTCTTGAGGGTACCGTCACAAACGTCACTGCATTCGGTGCATTTGTGGATGTGGGTGTGCATCAGGATGGATTAGTGCATATTTCGGCGCTGTCTCATGAGTTTGTTAAAGACCCGCGTGATGTGGTGAAAGCTGGTGATATCGTCAAAGTGAAAGTGATGGAAGTTGATGTGCAGCGCAAGCGTATTGGTATGTCGATGCGATTGGATGATGAACCTGGTCAAGAAGCATCGCGTGGCGCTGGCGGTAACAAAAATGAGCGTCGAGGCAGTAACAAGCCCAAGCCGGGCGGCTACGGCAGTAAACAAACATCGCAGTCAAATAACGCATTTGCTGCAGCGTTTGCGGATGCTAAGCAGAAGAAGCGTTAGCAGGTAGTGCGCGGTATTTTTATTACGTGAGTTTATCGATACTCCGCACGCTGTTTACGTTGTTAAAACGCAGTGCTTAGAAAAAGGGCCAATAGTTTCATTAACTATTGGCCCTTTTTCTATTCTGAACGACTGAAAATACCGTTTTTCGGTTAGTGTGTTTGAGTCTTTACACGTTTTCCGTAACGGTATTCAGCTGTCTTGACAGTTTTTTGATCCAGTAACTGCTGAATTGCTGCCTCGGCACCTTCGAGTTCAAACATCGCGAACTCTTCTTGTTTGTGCGCTGTTCTGAATTTAAACATTACATAATTATCGTGTTTGATGCGTTCTAACCAATAGCGAGTTTTAGCGCCATCGTTATCAATCATTGAAAAGCCCTTGTCTTGAATCGACATGTAACTTTCTATCGGTTTGATGAAGGTTTTTTCCCAACGGTATTCCGGTCGAGTGTATTCGTAAAAATCATTGGAACCAACAAACACGGCAATATTCACGGTATTTTCACTGGTTTTAATAATTGCCATTTGATGTTTGTGCCCAACATCCCAACGATACAGTGCTTGGTATCCGTTGTATGAACGACGTTCCCAATGGTTGTCTGTTTCGCCAGCGTGCAGCATGGCAGGGAAAAGGCACGAGAAAAATAGGAATATACAGATTAGATTTTTCATAAAGCTCCGCTTCTGAGAGAGGCATAAAATATGCGGGTCCAATAAACGGCGCGCAAGATAACACACAAACTATGTTTGTTGTCTTACAAAGAAATACACCACGGTAAATTTGTGAATTTTCCTCCAATTGGCAGTGGTATCTTGTGTGAATAGGTTATGTATAAATCGACAATATGGGGTTTCAGTGTGTTGTGTTAGGTATCAGCCTGCCTGCTGAAGCACCTATATTTAGCTGACGCGAACATCATGATCATTGTCGTTTCGGTTTGAGAACTTGTTCATTGACGGCCTTTGTTGTGTGTTTACAATACCGGCGCATAACGAAGTGAAACAAAATGGAACTGACGTGAAAAAACTTTTAATTGCTTCTCTTTTATTGGGTTCGTGTTCCGTAGCTTGTGCGGATGGCGACTTTTTTGCGACTGCAAAACCCAGTGTATTCAGTTACAACTATGTTGAAGGCGGTTTTACAACTACTGAAAATCGCGGTAACGGCTTTAACTTGAAAGCCTCACATGATGTCGCCGACAACTGGGCCGTTAGTGGCGGTGTTGTATATTCCTCAGAGAATGATGTGAAATATTCAGACTGGCGTATCGGAACCGAATATCATCAGCAGATTGTGCCAGAGGATGTGCCGGGATTGGATTTGGTGGTACGCGCGCAAATTCAGACCTTGTACACCGCGCTGAATAACTGGAGTGACACCGATATTGGTGTGCGTCTTGGCGGTGGTGTTCGATACCAAGTAGCCCCTAACGCCGAAGTATATGGCAACGCCGACCTGCAAACCGCCGGGGATACCAATATTGGCATCAGTGGTGGTGCGCGTTATACCTTTGTTGATGGGCTCATGGCGTTTGGTGAAGTCGAGTTTGCTGACGGCAATGCCTTCTCATTGGGCTTGCGCTATCAGTTTTGATGGATCAATTCGGTCGGAGGGTTTGCCCTCTGGCTACCTGGGCGGCGCGAATCAGGGGTTATTGACGCGATAGTGGGTCGAATCTGTTTGGCCAATGACCAACAATGGCGCTCGATTGGCTGGTGGTTCGACCTACATATCGGCTAAGCTGGTGGAAAATAACAGACCGTGTTTGTTCCATGACCCGAGTGAATATACTGCGACCCTTGTTGGTGCTTGCCTGCGTATGGTTAGCCGGTTGTACCCAGGTGATGTTTTATCCATCGGATAAAACCTTCTACAAGCCCGAAGAAAAAGGCTACTTCTATGACGATCTGACGTTATTTGCGTTTGATGGTATCGAACTCGATGCCTGGTTGTTCCCCGCACGCACGGCCGGACGCAAAGGTGTCGTTGCGTATTTTCATGGCAATTCCAATAACCTTTCATACCACGTGATTCAAGCGGGGTGGCTGACGGATGAAGGTTATGACGTGTTTATGATCGATTATCGTGGCTTCGGGGATTCCCAAGGCGAGGTAGATCTCGCAAATTCGCTCAAAGATATTCGTACTAGCTTGCGTTGGTTGTACGCACAATATCCTGATACTCCGCACTTTGTTTATGGCCAGAGTTTGGGCGCTGCGATGTCGGGGTTTGTGGTTGCCACTACGCCCGATGTAAAAGCGGCAACACAAGCGGTGGTTTTGGATTCCGGGTTTAGTGCTTACCCGTTGATTGTGCAGCAAGTGATGTCGCGCAATTGGTTGACCTGGCCGGTGCAACTGCCGGCCAGTTGGTTGTTGCCGATCAAATTCAACCCTGTCGATGTGATCGCCGACATCGCTCCGGTGCCCCTGCTGATTGTGCACGGCCATGACGATAAACTGGTAGAATACTCCCATGCAGAGACCTTGTTTGCAGCAGCCCACGCGCCGAAATCGCTATTGAGCTTTGCTGGTGGCCACAATCAAGCATGGTTGGATGAAGATAATCGTCAGGAGCTGCTGTACTTTTTAGCCAACGGTAAGCTCAAGCCCGAGGGTGATCGTGCCGTTAATGTAACGAGTGATGCCGTTTCGCAAGGCCAATAGGTTCGCCATTTCCCTTCTTGGTCTTGTCAAAAATAGCCAGCGTGTGGCTCCAGCGGCCCACTACCTGAAATCTGGTTGAAAAATAAACAGTTATCTTGCCTTTGCCTGCCTTGGCCTGTACACTTCGCGCCTTTTTCGAGTCACCAATATCCAGCACTTCTGCGTCATATGACACGTGACGATCTGATCGGAATAAACCCGCAAAAAGCGAACTTATGTGTCTAGCATGCGCTTTTTGATCGGTTTGGTTTCGCAGAGTCATACGCGTTATGGAATCAGAGGTTCGTTAATCGAATTTGCAGCACGAACTATCGGCTTTCAGCCTCTATCGTGTGCAGAGTCTGCCAAGGGGTCATCATGATCGATCTTCAGGGTGCCGGCCGAGCCGGTATCAAAAACGACGTATTATCCGGGTTAACCGTGGCTTTGGCCTTGGTACCTGAAGCTGTGGCATTTGCCTTTGTTGCAGGCGTTGAACCACTGGTGGGTTTGTATGCGGCGTTTATGGTGGGGTTGATCACTTCCTGCATTGGTGGGCGCCCAGGCATGATCTCTGGTGCTACCGGTGCTTTGGCCGTCGTGATGGTCGCGCTGGTCGCGGATCACGGTGTTGAATATCTATTTGCGGCTGTTGTGCTGATGGGCATTATGCAGGTGCTGGCGGGTGTGCTGCGTCTGGGTAAGTTTATTCGGATGGTGCCGCACCCGGTCATGCTGGGTTTTGTAAACGGCCTGGCGATTGTTATTTTCCTCGCGCAGCTCGGGCAGTTTGGTATTGAAGGCGGCACGGGTTGGCTACAGGGTACCTCGTTTGAAGGCTCTATTGTTGACGTTGCCTGGATGCAAGGTAGTCAGCTGTATGTAATGCTGGGGCTGGTTGCTTTAACCATGGGTATTATTCACTTCTTGCCGAAACTGACGACGGCGATTCCTTCTTCATTGGTTGCTATCGTGTTTGTCAGCTTGCTGGTTGTTGGTTTAAACATCGACACACGTACAGTGGGTGATGTGGCTTCTATCGCCGGTGGTTTCCCGAGTTTCCATATTCCTACCGTACCGTTGAATCTTGAAACCCTGCAAATTATCTTCCCATACTCACTCGTTTTAGCGGCCATTGGTTTGATTGAATCTTTGTTGACGCTGCGTTTGATTGACGAAGTGACCGAAACACGGGGTCGTGGCAATAAAGAATGTGTGGGCCAGGGCGTTGCTAACGTTGTAACAGGCTTCTTTGGCGGCATGGGTGGCTGTGCGATGATCGGCCAAAGCATGATTAATGTTAACTCCGGCGGCCGTGGCCGTTTATCCGGTATTACCGCAGCCTTGAGTTTATTGGCGTTTATCTTGTTTGCTTCTTCATTGATCGAACAGATTCCGGTTGCTGCTCTGGTTGGCGTTATGTTTATTGTGGTTATCGGTACGTTTGAATGGTCCAGCTTCCGCATTATGAACAAGGTACCGCGTATGGATGCCTTGGTGATCATTCTGGTTTCTGGTGTTACCGTGGCAACCGACTTGGCCTTTGCGGTTGTTGTTGGTGTGATCGTATCAGCGTTGGCGTTTGCATGGGAACATGCCAAACACATCTCGGTGATTCGTCGTGAAGGGCGTGAAAATTCGACGTATTATGAAGTACATGGCCCACTGTTTTTTGCCTCAACCTCGGAGTTTGTCGAGCAATTTACACCGGCAGATGACTTAGATGATGTGGTGATTGATTTTGCTCATTCACGCGTTGCTGATCATTCCGGTATTACTGCGATCGATGGCTTAGCAGAGCGTTATCAGCAAGCGGGTAAAACCTTGCATTTGATTCACTTGAGTGGTGATTGTAAGCGTTTATTGTCTAAAGCTGGCGACTTGGTAGAAGCTAACGTTGTTGAAGATCCGAAGTATTTTGTCGCGGATGATGCTATTGCTTAATAAACCGCCGGTTCGGCTGAGTGTATATTCAGCTGATAAAGGCGTAGGTGGTTAACAAAAAGCCCTGCATTTTGCAGGGCTTTTTTTGTGGGCGATTATGGACGTCGTTGTGGATAAGTCTACGGTGAAAATAACTACAGGGTTTCTATTTCCAGCTGATAGCTACCTCGGTTATTCCAGAAAAAGCCAGAGGCGTCATTGAGGCAAACTTTCAATTCGCCTTCTACCGGTTTACCGGGTAAGAGCTCTTTTAAACATAAAACAAAGGGTTGTTTATCGGCCTTGCGCCAGCGTTTTCCCAGATCAACACGGTGCCCACCAACTTCACCAATCAAGCTCATCATACGGGCGTTTTTCAACAGTGAAAATTTCTGCGACATGTTGTGAAACTGACGATGGGATTGTAGAAAATTATCGTCCCACCCTGCAAAGTTGCAGGGTACATACCAATCTACAATCGGCTTCAGTAGAATCAGTTTTACTCGGTATTGTTTACTGTATTCCAGATGGATGCCGGTTTTACGCATTTTCTTGCGGGCATGCATTACCGGGCTGGTATTAGTCGTCATGGCTCAGAATGCGCTCCACACTGTTGATTTTATCCTGCATATGTTGGGTTTTATCACTGCGCGTGCCGAGCTTGATGGTTGACGTAATTCGCGGCGCGCCCATCTCGTGGATCATGCGATGGCACTCTTCAATGGCCGCAAATACGGCCTGCCATTCCCCTTCGATGTTTGTGCCATAGGCATGCATTTTGTAATCCAAGCCGGCATTTTCAAAAATCGTCTGACAACGGGCAATGTACGGCGATAACGAGACACCGACGCCAAGCGGAACCAGACAAAAATCGACGATCACCAACATTGTTCACCTCATCCATTATGTTACTTGAAAGGCTGTGTCGTTAGAGGCATTTTAGCACCGTCGATTTACCTTTCGATGACTTTATTATAAAGCGCTATTTACAGCATGTCAGATGTTTGACGGTGATGGACACGATAGGCATTCGTACATGCAATAGATAGCCATATATCTGATAGGCATATATCGATGTCGTTAGATGAGTTTTCGCGGTGCCGCTAATTCTCGACTGAATGCAACAAGGATTCAGACTGTGTGTTGGCGCATGAACGGTTTAGTACTGATGCGCAGGTGGCTGAGTTTGTGCCCATTGGGTGAACCCCTGCTGCATTGCCGTAACACCGCCGCTGTAGTGCTTTTCAACATGTAGGCCGATGTTGATGGTTTGGCACGGATTAAGTGCTTGTTGGTTCAGGTAAGTCGATAACCAGCGGCGACCCTCTGGGCTCGACTGTAGATAGAACACCAGCGCCTGACTGTGTGCATAATAAGCCTGCATCTGCTGTGAGCGCCAATCGTGGCCGGTACTTTGAATCAATTGCGCGATACCGATAGGGGAGTGCTGCAAATACCGCATTTTATGCGCATGCGGAGCTGGGACTCGCACACTTTGGCCACTGACTTCCATATCTTCGAGATACTCTGCAATCCCTTCGTTTAACCAGCGCGGCAGGTAGCCAAACATGCCTGCGTTCATCACATGTACGGCTTCATGCAAACTGGTGGTGACCAGTTGTTTGTCTGATAAATTCAAGGCCGCGGCGATGTTATCTCGGCTATTGTGGAAGCCGACACTGGCTGGCGACAATCCTTGTGTGTGTTTATTCATAAAGGTTTGATACTGACTGCGCTGATCGAATAAATGCAGATTGACCGCAACTTTTTGCAGCTGTTCTGGATCGATAAAATCCGCCAGCACATCATAGGCTTTATGGATGCGGGCGCGCAGATTACTTTGGAAGAATGCCGGCATGTCATCGCCATGTTGATGCAGTGTTAGGGCGAAACGCTCTTGTTGTTTTTCCAGCTCTAAGGTTTGAGTGTCGGTGCCGCCTTTTGCGGCGTTTTTGCGGCCGGGAGCTTGATCACTGAAGTGTTTGCGGCCATCAGCATCAACCCAGGTGTATACGGTTTGTTTTTTGGCACTCTCTAATTTACCAAGGCGAGATGTCGGTCGACACCACGCGGTTGGTGTGGCCTCTGTGTGCTCGGCGTTGTTGGTGGCGCTTGGCTTGGTCGGGGCCGAAGGCGGCGCTGAAGGTGCGGTTGTTGATAACTGGGATGCATCAACAACATGAGCTGTCGCGGTGATTTTTGCATCGACAAACTGGTTGGTAGTACTCGGTGTTTGCGCAGTACTGCGCGCTTGTTGCGGTAGCAACAGCGACTGCTCAGACGCATACCAAGCCAGACCGATGCCAGTAAGTGTAAGTAGTAGAAATAAAGCGGCTTTGAGTGGCGATAGCATAGGCAGTGATCAGTGTTTTTGGGTCAGTTTACGGTGAGCGCGTCTGCTCAGCAATGCCTGTGCTGGTGATTGTGCGGCAATCTGCGATAATGCGCACAGAGAATTAGTTCGGGTGAAATGACCATGGCATCGTTGCAAGATCAATTATTAAAAGCCGGCCTCGTTGATGAGAAGAAGGCCAAGCAGGCGAAAAAAACTAAACGCAAAGAAAAACGTGTGGCGCATAAATCCAAGGAAGCGCCAATGGATGAAAATAAGATAGCGGCCCAAAAGGCCTTGGATGAAAAAGCCGAACGCGATCGTGAGTTGAATCGACAGCGGCAAGAGCAGGCCGAAACCAAAGCCATTGCTGCACAGGTCAAGCAGCTGATGACGATGAACAAGATCGACAGTGGCAAAGGGGATGTGGGATATAACTTTGTTGATGGAAAATCCATCAAGAAACTGTTTGTGACACCTAAGTTGCAGAATCAGTTAAGTATCGGTCAGTTAGCAATCGTTGCATTGCCATCCGAAAATGAACGACATTATGTGCTGGTGCCGCGCGCCGTCGCAGAAAAAATTGCCCAGCGCATGGCCGGGGCGATTGTGATGCTTAATGATAAACCCAGCGATCAAGAAGACGAAGAAGATCCATATGCTGATTTTCAGATTCCTGATGATTTGATGTGGTAAAAGACCGGTAACACAACCGAACGAGAAGACGAAAAAAGGGCAGCCATTTGGCTGCCCCGAAAAATAACTAAGTAACTATAAGAACGAAAAAATAATAAATTCGGTTGGACGAGGATCAAGACTTACGTGGTGATTCAGTATCTTTCACGTAAGCGTAGGCTTTGCGACCTCGAACATTTGGTGATACTGCGATAACAGCAGTGGTCAACAAAATCAAAGCAACGGGCCAAAGGTGGTTCATGTGACAATTTCCTTAAGTGATGTAGCAGTCATGTAATAAGACGCCACTGGTCTTCTGAAGTTCCGCGTTTATCCTCCTCAATCGACGAATGTTGAAGTAAGTAGTAAAAAGTGTCGAATAAGTCCGTTCTGCGCAGCTTTCTGCCAAGCGGTTAACGCCGTAACTGTGAATAACTATGCAATTTCCCACCCCCTTAAACAAAGCCCGGTTGTTAAAACGCTACAAACGTTTTTTGGCTGATGTTGAAACAACCAGCGGTGAGCAATTCACGTTGCATTGCCCCAACACCGGTGCGATGACCGGTTGTGCCGAACCCGGCTTCGATGTGTGGTATTCGTTGTCGGATAACCCCAAACGCAAATATCCCGGAACGTGGGAGTTAGCCATTGATGATGCTGGGCACAGCATCGTTGTGAATACCCAGCGCGCGAATCAGGTGGTGAAGGAAGCACTGATGGAATCGTTGATTGCAGAGCTGGCGCAATACCCGAACACGCGCGCAGAAGTGAAATACGGGGAACAAAATAGCCGCATTGATTTTCTGTTGAGCGGCCCCGAGTTGCCGGATTGTTATGTCGAAGTGAAATCTGTCACTCTGCTGGATAGCTGTATGGGATATTTTCCGGACGCCGTCAGCGTACGTGGGCAAAAACATTTAGATGAGCTCGTGCATTGCGTGGCTGAAGGCCATCGAGCTGTATTATTGTTTGGTGTGATGCACAGTGGTATTAACGCCGTAGCACCTGCGGCGCACATCGATGCCCGTTATGCTGAAAAGCTCCATGCCGCAGTGGCTGCAGGGGTGGAAGTCTTGGCTTATGGTTGCCGTATTGACGAGGCGGGAGTGACAATGGATCGCCCGTTAACGCTTGAGCTTGATCACCGGAAGTCATCTTAGGCTAAATCGAGCAGGCACAAAAAAGGCAGGAATTTAACCTGCCTTTCTCTTTTGTCGATCTCTGAACCTTCTGTACGAAGATTACTCCGAGTCGGCTTCAACAATTTTGATATAATCGATCAGGTTATCGAGTTGCTGTTCGTAGTTTGTGCTGGGCGTAACGTCGGTGAGATCAATATTATCGGTTAAATCAAAATCAGTGTCTGAGTCGTAATTGTTGTTTATGAATATCTGCTCGGGTCTGCTTACACCGATATTAGAAATGATGAGCAAGGTTTTGTTGATTTTTATTGCTACGCCTCGAACTACTGAGGTGTGAGTATTCTCAGTTCCAACGAGGGCAACTCCGGAACGCTGTGCTGAAATACGCCATTCTTCGATATCAAGAACACTAGCGTCGAAACCAGATACTTTAAACTGTCCGAAGCATGGTGCAGCTGTACGGTAGAGCTCAATCCGTGCATTCGAGTTATAGCCGCTGCCGTAACCGGAAGGAAACGTGATGTGATAGATTTTTCCTGTCGCCAGTTCTTTAAATGGCAGCTTGTAGATTGCTACAGAATCATCGCTAGCAAGAGGTTTAAATCCAGGGGCTGCATCTTTCGGTTGCCACGTATAGTCGTAACCATGGTCGATAAGTTGGCCTGTTGAGCAGCCAGTGTTTTTTAATGCATTGACGGATTCTGTTAAAGCCTCAATGTCGTCAGCGTTCTCGGCAGAGGTCGCATCCAGTGCGCTGAAATTGGCGTTCACTTCTGAAGCTTTTGCCGGTGTGTTAGGCGTAAAGGTATGTGGAACGTCTGCCATGCTGGCATGTGCAATGAGTAGTGTTGAGAGGGCGGTAATACGTACTAAAGACATTGATTATTCACTTTTCAGGCGACGAGTATGTGTATGCTGTTGAGCAGACCTACTGCCAGTTAGTATCGTTCCAACTGCTCTTATCCCACTGCATTTCTTTGGCTTCAGGTTCAGGAGTTGCCGGTTTTTCGTCGTTGCTATTGCTCGATGATCCGCCGCTACCGCAGGCGCTGATCATGAATACACCCAACAGAATAAGGAAAGGCTTCATAGATGTTTCGTTCCAGATACACAATAAGTTTTGAGAGAGACGATTTTTGATGCCAAGCTTAATGATCAATGCATCGTTGCTCCATCGTTAGGCTTATTGTCTCAGATTGGCCTGCGTCGAAAAACTACAACGTATTACAATAATATTTCTATGTCTGTCGTTGGTGGGTCGCTGCACGATTTACAGGCACAAAAAAGGCAGGGTTAACCTGCCTTTTTTACGAGTAGTGTCGGGTAGACAATTACTCAGCAGCAGCTTCACCTTCGGCAGCTTCTTCTGCAGGCGCTTCTTCTTCAGCTGGGCGAGGAGCAGTCAGCTTGATCAGCTCTTCAGCTGCCAAAATTTTGGCTTTTTCTTCACCGTTGATTGGGTTACCCGCTAATGTGGTAACCGCGTAACGGCCGTCTTTACGCTTGACGATTTTGTACTCAGCAGTTTTTTTAACTAGAGACATGTGCTTTTCCTAATAGATAAATAAATGGAGAAAGTCAGTGCTTTCGCGCGGCATTGTAACGCAATGAACACCGATTGCCAGTCTTGGCGATGTGTGAAGGAAAGTTGCTTGGTGAGCGGGAGAATTAATATAGAGAGGAGAGTGTGGGTGCGCCCGTTGCCGGGCGCTATAGCAGGGTTGCGTGCTATATCAGAGGTGGCAGAGGCGCTGCCTCTGCCAAGATCGTGTTACAGGTCGTAGCCGCGCTCATCGTGCAGTACGATATCCAGACCTTCGGTCTCTTCATCGGAGTCGACACGTAAGCCAACCATCGCATCAACCAGTTTCAGAAGACCCCAGCTGACCACCGCAGTGTAAGCAAAGGTTGCAACAATGCCGATCACTTGAACGGAAACTTGGCCGCCCATGCTGGTGATGCCGTCTGAGAAACCGTTACCTGAGAAGATACCCAGTTCGGTTGAGGCAAAAATACCTGCAAAGAAAGTACCCAAGATACCACCAACACCGTGAACCGGGAATACATCCAATGAGTCATCGATCTTCAGCTTGTTTTTGATGAAGTTGGTTGCGAAGTAACACACAACGCCAGCACTTAAGCCAATAACCACTGCCGCGGCAGGGCCAACAGAGCCAGATGCCGGTGTGATGGTGCCAAGACCGGCAACCATACCAGTGACGATACCCAGTGCAGATGGTTTGCCGTGGCGGATCCATTCCATCGCCATCCAAGCAAGTGCGCCCGCAGCCGCAGAAAGATGAGTCACCAGCATTGCCATTGATGCAGAGCCATCAGCGGCAACAGCAGAGCCACCGTTAAAGCCGAACCAGCCTACCCATAACATGCCTGCGCCAGTCACGGTCATGGTCAGGTTGTGCGGTGTCATCGGCGTGGTGCCGTAACCCTTACGATTACCCATCACCATCGCAGCAACAATTGCAGCGACTGCAGCGGTAATATGTACAACGGTACCGCCGGCGAAATCTTGTAAGCCCATTTGGCCCAACCAGCCGCCGCCCCATACCCAGTGACAGACGGGTGCGTAAACAACCAGCAACCAGATGCTGGAGAAGATCAACATGGCGGAGAACTTCATTCGCTCGGCAAAACCACCCACAATCAGCGCTGGGGTAATGATGGCGAAGGTCATTTGGAAGGTCGCAAACAAGGTTGACGGAATGGTGCCGTTAACGCTGTCGATGGTCATGGCCGCAAAGAAAATGTTGCCAAAATCACCCAACCATTTGCCTTGTTCAACGCCAGGGCTACCAAATGCCATGGTGTAGCCAACGCCGAACCATAACAGCGACATCAAACAAGTCAGTGCGAAACACTGCATGAATACCGACAGAACGTTCTTGGAACGCACCAAACCGGCATAAAACATGGATAGTCCGGGAATGGTCATGAACAACACCAGAGCGGTCGATGTCATGATCCAGGCAGTATCTGCGCCGTTAATTTCACTGGCGTGAAGCACAGAGGGGCTCATGGCCGCAGCGAGCGCAGCCAGTAATTTTATTTTGTTCATGGAGAAGCCTGTGTGTTAGAGGGCGTCGCCGCCGGTCTCGCCGGTACGAATGCGCACTACCTGTTCAAGCGGAGAAACAAACACTTTACCGTCACCGATTTTGCCGGTGTTGGCAGATGCTACGATCGCGTCGATAACGCCATCGACCTGATCGTCGTTTACAGCGATCTGGATTTTTACCTTCGGCAGAAAATCAACCACATACTCTGCACCGCGGTACAATTCAGTATGGCCTTTTTGACGACCGAAGCCTTTCACTTCCTCAACCGTCATTCCGGATAAACCAAACTCGCTGAGTGCTTCGCGCACATCATCCAATTTAAATGGTTTAATAATGGCTGTGATCATTTTCATGGAATGTATCTCGTCGTGCCTGATGTGTTTTTATGAAGCGCAAATGCAAGGTTATCTTGGTGCACCTGCGCACAAAGTGAGCATTCTAGGATTTTGTCTGGTTGCTCGCAACGTGCATTGATCCAGAACAGGGTTTGGCTCTAAATTATGCCCTGTATTCGTGCAAAATAAAGGGGTGAATAATATTTGCCCAAACTTTGAGAGTGTTTACGTGCGTAATCGCACTATTAGTGGGCAGAGAGGTAATGAAGTGACTACCACCATCAAGATTGGGGTAATACTGGTGTTGTGTAATCTTGGATTTTCGGTTGTGCAAGCCGCTGAAAAAACAGAGGTTTGTGAATGTGAAGAGGCTAAAACGGGGCGTGAGGTCAAAAATGGGGCGGCGGGTGTTGAGCCGATCGCATTAGGCAGCCAAGTGCAAACAACGCCGTTCTCGTTATCGACTCACAAGCCGAATTACTTGTTGCCGATCAGCTATAACCGAAATCCCAATGATTTGGGGGTCGATCTGGGTGATAAGTCGATTAACCATGTTGAAGTGCAGTTCCAATTCAGTTTGAAACTGCTGTTAACTGACCGCACTGCCGGGCAGCCTCACCTTTATGTCGCCTATACCAACCGGTCATTTTGGCAGGCGTACAACAACGATTTATCATCGCCATTTCGCGATACCAATCATGAGCCTGAAATTTTCTACCGCCTGCCGCTCAATATTGCCTTTGGCGATTGGGTGCAAAACAGCCTCGATTTTGGTTTTGTGCATCAATCCAATGGCCGCTCATTGCCGTTATCGCGCAGCTGGAACCGTGTTTATCTGAATTGGACAACCACGTTGGATGATTGGACCTTCAGCTTTAAACCCTGGTACAGATTACCTGAGCGCTCTAAAAAAGATGCCGATGATCCGAGGGGCGATGATAATCCGGATATCGGTGATTACATGGGGCACTTTGAGTGGTTAACAGAGTATCGTGTTGAGAAGCACATATTAACGGCCATGGTACGTAATAATTTGTCTTCGGATAACCGTGGCGCGATTGATCTGACCTGGAGTTATCCGTTGTCGAACAACGTTAGCTGGTATGCCAAGTGGTTTTACGGTTACGGCGAAACCTTGTTGGATTACAATCACTTGAACAACACTTTCGGGCTCGGTTTTGCGATCAGTAATTGGTAGTTGGCAGATACTTACTCGCCGCCGGATATCTGGCAGCGGCAAACACGATGGTCAATCACCCAGAAGTAACATGAGAGGCTTATGAGCAACGACAACAACACCGATAACATCACTCGGCAATATGAGCTGATTCTGCAATCGATGGAAGAAGGTGTTTATGGTGTTGATGTCGAGGGTAATGCCACCTTTGTGAATGCCGCCGCTGAGAAATTGACCGGTTGGGATGCTGACGAGTTGGCGGGTAAGTTGATTCATGATTTTCATCATCATACTAAAGCCGATGGCAGTCACTACCCTGCCTCACATTGCCCGGTTTATGCAACGACGAGCGATGGCGAAGTACGGCATGTTAAAGGCGAAGTTTTTTGGCGTAAGGATGGCACCTGTTTTCCGGTTGAGTATGTAGCGACGCCGATTCGTCACAAGGCACGCATTATCGGTACGGTAATCGTCTTTAACGATGTTACTGAGCGGCTTGAGCGTGAACGTGCGTTAGAAGATGCGCTGGCGCAAGTTCAGCAACTGAAAGAACGCTTGCAGCAAGAAAACACCTACCTCAAGGAGGAGATCCAGGCCTCACATGCGCAATCAGGTATTCTTGGGCAAAGCTCCGCCCTCGTTACCGTGTTGGAGCAGGTTCGCCATGTGGCGATGACTGAGGCCACGGTGTTTATTCGTGGTGAGAGCGGCACGGGTAAAGAAATGATCGCTCGGGCGATTCATCACGGTAGCCGTCGTAACGAAAAACCCTTGGTGAAAATCAATTGTGGGGCATTGGCGCCGAGTTTGGTTGAGAGTGAGTTGTTTGGCCATGAAAAAGGCGCTTTTACCGGGGCCGCACAAAAACGTTTGGGTCGGTTCGAGCTTGCTGATGGAGGCACCCTGTTTCTGGATGAAGTTGGTGAGTTGCCGCTCGATCTGCAGGTGAAGCTACTGCGGGTACTACAGGAAGGTGAATTTGAGCGTGTTGGGTCTAGCCATACACGCTCGGTCGATGTGCGAGTGATTGCCGCAACCAATCGAAACATCGAGCAAATGGTCAGTGACCGATTGTTTCGGGATGATCTCTACTATCGGTTGAGTGTGTTTCCGATCAAGGTGCCGGCGCTGCGTTATCGCACTGCCGATATCCCGTTGCTGGCTCAGAACTTTGTTGAGCGGTTTTCACGTAAACACGGTAAACACATTCAGGAGCTGGCTGATGATGCGATGGCCAAACTGGTCGCGTACAGTTGGCCCGGGAATGTCCGTGAGTTGCAAAATGTCATCGAGCGGGGCGTGATTTTGGAAAACAGCCGTAAACTTAGCGCGCCGAATCTGGCAATTTCCGCGGATATTGCACCAACCCCGGCGGCCTCGGTTGGAAGCACAGCTGTGCTAACGATGGCAGAATCTGAAAGAGCGCATATTGAAGCGGTGCTCACCCGTTGTCATGGTGTTGTTGCTGGCAAACAGGGTGCGGCCGCCATGCTTGATTTAGCGCCGAGTACGTTGCGATCGCGGATGAAAAAATTGGGCGTTTACCGCTAGGATTGTCTGGGTTACCTGTTTTGGGAGGTGCGATATGCCGTGTCGATATATCGCGTTATGTAGCGATATATCGTTTTTTCCTGATCTGTATCATTCATTCAATTTTCAACGTTTTACTTTAGTTCTTTAAAATCAACGACTTATAAAATCTTTTGGGTATTGGTATTGTCCTTGCTATATCAAGGTGTGGTCTACGTAAAATTCGAAGATTGTCACATCTGACCAAGAGGAACACCATGTCTTACCTATCAGAATCGGCGTCGGAGCCAACATGCAACGGCGATAAGCCGTTATCTACCTTTGAGCTGATCGGTAGTGCGTTTGCAGGTTTGGTTGGTGTCCAATCCCGCAAAAATCGAATCCGTGATTTCAGTCGCGGACGACCGCTTCAATTTGTTGCCGTTGGCGTTATTTTTACCGGCCTGTTTTTTGTTTCTGTCATGGGTGTTGTTCAGTTGGCATTAGCGTCGGCGTCATAAGCTCCCGTGATTTTTTCAGACCAATAATATGTGATGGGCAGTGATCTTTCCGCTGCCGATATAGGCATTCTGCACCTGTTTTTGTTGTTGCCTGCTGGCGTGGGCTAGTGTGGAGGATGCCTTGAACTGTGCTTTTTTAATTAATAAGTTGTCAGGACTATTGCCATGCAAACTATCCCCGAAACGACTGAAACTCATCAGACATTTGTAGCAGCATCGACCCCGGAGGCCAGCAGTGGCATTCCGGCTGTTTTTGCGGCCAAACAAACGCTGTTTCGCATTGGAGATACCTTTTCGAAGGTATATCGCGTCAAGGAAGGCCTGATTAAAACCTCTCGTATTAATGCTGATGGCATCGAGCAGATTGCCGGCTTTTATGTCGCGGGCGATGTAGTCGGCTTCGACGGCTTTATGGCGGGCGAACATCGCATCAATGCAACCGCTATTGAGTTGAGTGTATTGGAGTCGATGGAAGTGGCTTTGCCACGTGAAACGTCGCATCAGCGTGATGTGATCGCCATGATGGCCCGTGAAATTCACTACGCACAAGAACACTTGGCGTTGATGAATAAAACCCGAGCGGAGGCGCGTTTAGCGGCGTTTTTGATCAGCATGGATATGCGCTTGCAGGCCATTCATGGCGAAGGTACCCCATGGATTAGCATCAGCCGCATGGATATGGCCAGCTTTTTGGGCATCACTAACGAAACAGTGAGTCGACTGCTTAAGCGTTTTGAAGCTGAAGGTTTGTTGTTGCTAAAAGGCCGCAAACTGCAAGTCACCGGACGTAAAGGGTTACGTCTACGTGGCACGATCTAACGCTGGTATGGTGTGTTAATTTGAGCCATTTCTAATTCGTTTGACACTGTAATAGCAGTGTTATCTCCTGCGGCGAGTAGTGCTTTATCAGCGTTACTCGCCTTTTTTGTGACTTATTTTTTGCTTGTCAGACAATTGTGATGCGGTGTGACACTCTTGTGAGCATTCGGTGAAAATGTTGTTGAAAGTTTTTCGTAGTCTGAAAAAACCATAACGTCTCAGACAAAGGAAAATAACAATGCACCTGAAAAAACTCGCTATTGGTGTCGCTCTTGGCGCTTCTTTGGCCCAAACCGCAGTTGCTCGTGATATTCAACTGGAACTGACTAATTTAACCAATGGCATGGCGTTTACACCACGTCTGGTGGTGTTGCATACCGCGGATGTTGATCTCTTTACAGGTGGTACTGCGCCTTCCAATGCGTTGGCATGGATGGCAGAGGCAGGTCAGTTGGATCCGTACAATGCTGATCCGCGTCCGGGTTTAGCTGAACTAGGTGACGGTTTCGTTCCCGCGTTGAATGGTACTGGAGGTGCAGATGTCAGTCAGGTCTATTCAGGCGCTGGTAACGTCGCGGATGAAAATACACTACGTGTTTTTAATAGCCTGCTGATGCCTGGCAATGTTGCTCCTTATGGCACCATGACTGTGCCTGAAGGTCAAAACTACCTTTCTATGGTTTCTATGCTGGTGCCAACCAATGATGCTTTCTTAGGCATTGATACATGGCGTATTCCTGAAGAACCAGGTACCTATTTTATTAATATCAACGCATACGATGCGGGCACAGAGGCGAATGATGAGCTGGTACCTGCTGGTCGTGACGGTTTTGGTGCATACGCATTGCCAGGCATGGCTGTGCCACCGCCAGTGGCAGGTTTAGTCGGCAGTAACGGTACCGGTGTTGCGTTAACCGAAGATCAGATTGCTAACAATGAAACGGCCAACGAGGGTACGGTTCATATTCACCGTAATGTCTTGGGCGATGCAGACATTGATGGTGGCATCAGCGATTTGAATTCAACCGTTCATCGTTGGTTGAACCCGGTCGCTCGACTCAAGGTTGTTGTCACTGATTCGCAAGAACAACGTTAAGGAGCCGGTTATGAAATTAATACGTTTAACCGGAGCGTTGGCGGCAGTTGCTATGCTGGCAGCGTGCTCAGATGACGACAATGACGGTGGTGATGATGCCGCTCGAAGTGTGAATGCCCGTTTTGAGGTGAAGGTTGTTAACCTGACAGCTGCACAACCGCTGTCGCCGTTGGCGGTTATTGCCCATGATAACGCCTATCGCGCATTTGTTGATGGAACGGTAGCGACTGAAGGGCTTGAGGTACTGGCTGAAGCTGGCGACAATGCTGACCTATTAGCTGAAGCAAGAGCTGCAGAAGCACATCTGGCCAGTGTGTCTGGGCCGGGTGTACCGCCGTTAACGACCTTGGCGACACCGGTATCCGTGAGTTTTACGACGGATGACTTCGAAAATGCGCGCCTGACAGTGGTTACCATGTTGGTGAATACCAATGATGCATTTACCGGTATTAATGCGGCAAATGTTGGCGGCATGACTGTCGGTCAATCGCGTACGTTTAATGCACCAGCGTGGGATTCGGGAACAGAAGCCAACACCGAGACAGCAGCTTCTATACCTGGGCCTGCCGCAGGTGGCACTGGGTTTGCGGCGGAGAAAGAATTACGCGCCGATAATTCACAAGTGCCGGTACGTTTTCACCCTGGTGTGGTCGGAAATACAAATACGGAAGACGGGCTGCCAACTTCTGTATTGGGCGAGATACACCGCTTCGATAATCCGGTATCGCGGATTATCGTGACACGCGTACAATAAGTCCGGCAAGGCCCGACGGGGTTGTCGGGCCTGATTAGGGAATAAGACAAGAGCAAGCATCATGAAAAAACGCATTCTGGTAGTGGAAGATGATCACGAGATCGGTGATCTGATCAAAATGAACCTGACAGATAGTCAGCATGACGTTGATCATATTGACGATGGTGCTGGTGGTCTGGCTGCGGCGCAGTCAGGTAATTATGATCTAGTGATCCTCGATGTGATGCTGCCCTCCATGGATGGTATCGAAGTCTGTCGGCAGTTGCGTTCTGCCGATATTTTGACCCCCATTATTATGCTGACAGCGCGCGGTTCTGAAGCGGATCGTGTGGTTGGATTGGAAATGGGCGCCGATGACTATCTCACTAAGCCATTCAGTGTGCGCGAACTGCAGGCTCGAGTGAAAGCACAATTGCGACGTGCACAAATGCTTGGAAAGACTGAAACACAAACTACCGATACACTGGCATTTGGTGATATGGAAGTGCATATCGGCAAGCGTCAATGTTGGATTGGCGGACAACAGATAGAATTGACCAGTACGGAGTTTGATTTACTGCACTATTTGGCCAGTCAGCCGGGTATTGTGTTTAGTCGTGCCAAACTACTCGATGCGGTATGGGGCTATCAACACAGCGGTTATGAGCATACCGTGAATTCGCACATTAACCGTTTACGTAACAAGGTCGAAACAGATCCGGCCAAACCGCGCTATGTATTGACGGTTTGGGGTGTAGGGTACAAGTTTACCGATGATTAAATTTATTCACAGTTTCTACTGCAAACTGGCAATGTCTATCGTTGCCAGTTTTATACTTATTGGTGTGTTGCTATTAGGGTTGGCAGAGCGGCTGACTCATACCTACCAGCAAGAAGTGCAACAAAAACTGCACTTAGATTTGGCGCAGCATGTCACTGCGGATGATGCGCTATTGAAGAACGGTCAGATTGATCAGCAGGCGTTGAAACAAGCGTTTCACAACATGATGATTCTCGGCCCCAGTTTTGAATTTTATATTCTTGACCCTGCAGGCAAGGTAACCACCTACTCTGCCGCGCCCGGTAAAGTGAAGCGTGAACGGGTGAATCTGCAATCCGTTAAAGAATTATTGGCTTATAGCCATCACCCGAATATTCGTTCGAACCCTGATGGCCTGATTGATCATTTGGATCATAGTTTCGATGTGAGTCCGCTGCCGATTTTAGGTGATGATCCGCGTTCGCCTGCCGGCAAAAAAATCTTCTCTGCAGCCCCCATTATTGATGGCGATCGGTTGGTGGGTTATCTCTACATCATTATTGGCGGCGAAATTTATGACAACATCGTTGAGCTGATGCAAAAGAGCCATATCGTGCAACTGAGCTTTTGGGGGTTTGTTGCGGTACTGACCTTTGGTTTGATTGTTATGCTACTGCTGTTTGGTCGTCTGACGCGCCCTCTGCATCGTTTAACGACGGACATCAGAAATTTTCAGCGTCAGGGTTTTAGTAGTGACGGTCTTGATTTGCACGACTGGCATAAGGCATCCAGCGATGAAATTACGCGTTTGGGCGTCGCGTTCCGTGAGATGGCTTCAGAATTGAAACATCAATATCGCAAGGTCAAAGATACGGATGAATTACGTCGTGAGTTGATTTCATATGTTTCACATGACTTGCGAACGCCGTTGGCATCATTGCAAGGGTATCTTGAAACTTGGTTAATGCGCAGGCCGCAGCTGAGCGAAGAAGAAAGTACACGCATGATCGGAACGGCGCTGAAAAACGCCGAACAGATTAATCGCTTAATCGATCAGCTGTTTGAGTTGGCGCACTTGGAGGGCGACAGCGTTGCTATCCACAAAGAGCCGGTCGCCATTGCTGAGCTGGCACAGGATGTGTTTCATCATCTGCACATCGACCCGGATTGTGTTATCCAGTTAGAGGTGTCGCCAAAAGATCCATCATTGATGGTGCTGGCAGATATTGAAAAGATTGAACGCGTACTGACCAACCTTCTTAATAATGCGGTTAGGCACTGTGATTGCGGCGGTATGGTGCGTGTTGAATTCGAGCCTGTGGATGCTAAACACCTGAGGGTGATTGTTGCTGACACTGGGTGTGGTATTCCTCCAGACGACTTGCCACATATTTTCGATCCGCATTATCGAGCCAGCAACAGCGTCAAAGGCAAAGCCAGAAACAGCGGTTTGGGTTTGGCAATTACGCGTAGAATTGTTGAGTTACACGGCAGCGAAGTGGCGGTAGAAAGCGAACTGAACAAAGGCACACGTTTCAGCTTCGTTCTGGAAACGCCATAGTTCGTGCAGAAGTTACAGTATTTCAGGATACTTCTGTGACAAGCGACCGCTATAGTGACTATTTTACCGTTAGTGGTCGTGCGTTGGGGTGTGTGCATTCAAGTACACACACAAATCTATAAAAAGCGCGCGCGAGCATTAACGGTGGTGATATTCACCTAACGTCATATCAGAGGATTCTCGTATGCTGCGCCTTGAAAACCCTTCCCTAGCCCTCCGCGGGCAGACCCTGCGTATCGCCTTTATTGTAGTTGTGTTGATCTCTGGGATTTCCAGTCATTGGGCGCGCGCCGATACTGCGATTTTTGCAGGCGGTTGTTTTTGGTGCATGGAAGCCGACTTCGAAAAACTGCCAGGCGTTGAAAAGGTGGTTTCTGGCTACACTGGCGGACATGTTAAAAACCCGACTTACTCGCAGGTTGTTTCTGAGTCGACAGGTCACTACGAGGCGATTAAAGTTAGTTTTGACCCCGAGCAGGTGAGCTATCAAACGTTGTTGTCGCTGTTTTGGCACACGGTTGACCCCTTCGATAATCGTGGCCAGTTTTGTGACAAAGGCCCAAGCTACCGCAGTGCGATCTTTTACCTGAATGCAGCGCAGGAGAAAGCTGCCAAACAATCACTAACAAAGTTAAATCAGCGTTTTCATGATCAAGCGATTGCAACGGACATCCAGCCTGCGCAGGTTTTCTACCCAGCAGAGTCTTACCATCAAGAGTACTATCTGAAGAACCCAGTACGGTATAAATTCTATCGTTGGAACTGTGGTCGAGATCAACGTCTTGAACAGATTTGGGGCACGCAAGCGAATAAGCCATAAACACAAGGGTTGATGCGAATCAGCACGGGCGTTTGACGAGAGATTTAGCGCCTCGGTTAGATTTGTGCGTCGGCAGGTGTTAGAAATATGGCGAGGGTACGTTCGAGCTTTTTGATCTGAATGGGTTTGGTGATAACTTTGTCCATCCCGCAGGCATAGCAGCGTTCAACCGCATCACGCATAACGTGAGCAGTTAAGGCGATAATCGGAATGCGTGGGTATCCCGCCTCATTTTGTAAATCACGAATTGCCCGTGTGGTGAGGTAGCCGTCTTTGCCCGGCATCTCGCAATCCATCAGTATGCACTGGTACGCTTCCGGAGCCTGGCGATAGAAAGCCAGAGCCTCTTCTCCGTCTTCGGCAATGTCGAAGCTAATCCCTAAATTCTTCAGCATCGCGGCAACCACTTGTTGGTTGACCGGGTTGTCCTCCGCAATTAATACGTGTGTATTCAAGTCGTGTAAATGCTGTGTAAGTTGCGTATTTTCGCTGGCGTATGCGTCCATAGCGTTTTGTGTTGGCTGGTGTGGCGTATCTGTGAGTGCCAGCGGGATCGAAAACCAAAAATTCGAGCCCTTTCCTGGGGTGCTGTTCACACCGATGCGGCCATTCATCATTTCCACCAAGCGTTTGCTGATAGCAAGGCCGAGACCGGTGCCGCCATAGTGGCGTGTTGTCGAATGGTCTGCTTGGGTGAACGCCGTGAAGAGCTTGGCTTGTTTCGATTTGTCGATGCCGATGCCGGTATCTCTGACCCCGATTGCTAGTTGCCCAGTGTTTGCGTGCTCGGTAGGCGTTACTCGAACGTCCAGAGTTACCCTGCCGTCTTGAGTAAATTTAAAGGCATTACTCAGCAGGTTGTTAAGGACCTGTTGTATGCGAGTTGGGTCACCGAGAAAGTGTTCATGCATATCAATCTGCATATTGACGTTAAACTCAATACCTTTGGAGACAGCTTGGGGGCTAAACATGGCCTCTACTTGATGAATAATATCTTTCAGAGAAAACCGGCTTTGCTCTAAGTGCATTTTATTGGCTTCAATTTTGGAAAAGTCCAAAATATCGTTGATAACGGCCAGTAGTGTGCGCCCGGAGCTTAGAATGACATCCGTATAGTGACCCTGCTCCTGATTCAATTCGGTGGTTTTCATCATCTGTGCCATGCCTAAAACACCGTTAACCGGTGTGCGGATTTCATGACTCATGGTGGCCAAAAATTCACTTTTACCCCGGTTTTCTGCGCGGGCAATGTCGACTTCACGGGCGAGCTCCAAACGTTCGCGCCGATCTTGATGGACTTTAAGACCCGTCGCCAGACAGTAAATCAAGGCCTGAAAGATAATGCCAATACTGAAGGTGTGGCGAATCCACGGGTTATATGGGACTAGCCCTCTGGCGCCTAGTGACGCGTATATCGTGGTGGCAAAAAACACTGAGATGCCGAGTAAAAACAACCAAGCTGTCTTTTGGTGAATGCGCACCCCGACGACGCTGGTATAAAACAATAAGACGTACATCGCCATCGTGCTGGCAACTGCAACCAAAATGAGGTTTTCGTAACCGCCTAACAGCGGGTACAGCAAGATTTGGGCGGCAAAAATTATCATGAACAGCAAATACACCAGGTTCAGGCGCCGGTTGCTTTTATAAACCTCGAAGAAAACGTTGACCATCAGCAGGTTGGAAATACTCGCTGCGGCGAGTAATCCAACTAACAAAAACTTATGCATCTCCGGATTGTTGGGCATCATTGGCGCCATAAACCCACCAACAGACACGATCACGGATGATGTCGCTATCATGTACAAAATAAAGCTATATGCCTCTTTACTGGCTAACACAAGGGGCATAAAGACGGCCAGTAACAGACAAATACCGATGATCACACCAACCGTCAATAGCCCCATTAAACGGCTGACGGTGCTGGTGCTGATGAATGCTTCTGCTGTTGATAGGGTTGGCGACATCATCGGCATATGATGAGCCATTGCTGATATATACAGGTCGATGGTGCCGTTAGCGGCGATGCTGATAGGCATGGCAAAAAAACGATAATCGATGGGCCGGCTGTCGTAGCCGTGATTCAAACCGGTTTGAAATTCGGTAAAGGCAGTGAGCGGCGGAGCAGTTGCTGGCCGGTAGTAGATGCTTAATTCATCAAACAATAACTCTTCAAAGTTTAAAACGGTTTGTAGCTTTTCATTGTAGGGGTTGGTGATTTGAACACGAAACCAAACGGCTTCGCCGAGCGCAGGCAGGGTTTGATTTTGTAACGTGCGAAACACGTAGGGTTCCGTCAGGTTAGCTATATCAGTGATTTGAACATCTGGGGCGGGAATGGTGTATTGCAGATAAGGGTAGAGCGAAATAACCTTGCCTTTCTCCAGAGTGATGCGTTGCATCTCATCGGGAGGTGATGCTAAAACGACACTGCTAATGAACAAAATCAGCAGTAGAGTTTGCCGTAACAGCATCCGATGCATCGTGGTTTTCATTCCCTTAGCGCTTATTGTTGTGCTTTCCATAAAGGATGCCACTATAGCGCCAAAGGTAAGTCTGTGTCACTCCTTGATCGTATTGTGCAATGAATCTATTGGATAAGCGGATGTCTTGATGTTTGTCAGTGGTTGCTTTGCTAACATGCAATACAGTAAGCAACTCAGATTATCAGCTCAAAGACGAACGGAGATACTATGGAGCAATATCAAAAACTACTGATTGCAGTGGATATCGAACACGACGCCAGCGACATTATCGCCAAAGCGATGCGTTTAAAAGGGCCGCAGTCTGAAGTCCGATTGATTACTGTTATTACCCCACTGACTGATGCTTTGTATGCCAATGGTTTGGGATTAGTGCCACCGCTTATCGATGTGGTAAAGCTGGAAGAGGAATCTCGACAGCGTGCGAAGGAAAAGCTGCGCGAACTAGCCGGTGATCAAGTGGCGGAAGACGCATGTGATGTGTTGGTTGGGCAAACGGTTGATAGTGTCGTTGATGATGCTGAAGACTGGAATGCGGATGTGATTGTACTAGGCAGCCACGGCAAGAGCGGTCTTAAATTGCTATTGGGTTCAACAGCATCTGGTGTATTGCATCATGCTAAATGCGACACATTGATGGTGCGTATCTGATTATCCCGTGATGAAGGCGTTTATTGCACTTTATATAAAGTGCGTGGCGCCTGACAGAACGAGCATGAAAAAAGACCCGCTGAAGACGAACTTCAAGCGGGTCATAAGCGATGGCTATTTGGCTTGGGCGAGAGTTTAGGGCGGATAGGCTTCAGCACATTGCTTTGACGTATCCTTCCTGTATGCCAGTGTCATGCACTGTTTCCAGATTTCTCGCAGGCCATCAATCTTCCAGAGAAACCCGGCCGCTGTCCTAGCGGTGTGTATATTCTGCAGTTCCTTTTGCATGGCGTGTGATCGACGTGTGTTTTGCCAGCCGCACATTCGCAGTGACAATCACCGTCAATCGATAAAATCTGTGTGGTTTATTTCATGTTCGGGTAGCGCTTAACCACGTGACGCTTTTGAGCCAGTTGCTGTTGGTGTCGTAAGCATGAGCGTCTGACAGTGTCTTCGATGAAGGCGCTACTGTCACAGCAGCCGACGGTATCGATGGCGTAGGCAGATGTTGCTTTGGTCGCATAAGGCATAATGATTTCCTCGTATTGCATTTGCCAGGGCGGATCAGCAAAGGAGAGGGCGGTAATGAATCAAGGGGGTAGTTCACCACCCGACCCTCGCATGAGCTGACTCAAAGACGCGAACCGAGGCTGCAGTTATTTCGGTGCTGCTGCCGCTGGTTTGGTCATTTAGTACAAAGCATAAAGGGTGCCACTTCTACGTATTATTAACGTTTCGATTGGCCGTTGATCAAAAAGGTGAGGTTTTTTAATGGGTTAGCGGCCTGGTCATAGGTGGCCGACTATCGTAGGTTGGATAATCATCCTCATTAATTAGGCTGCCCAAGAGCTGGGCAGACGAATTAATACATCTGATATTGAGTTTTTTGCACTCGCATGGTGCAAAAAAGCACCGAAAGAGTGCGGAAAGATGTGGGTGAACTGCTTTGCCGGTGACGCGGAGGGAGAGGCAGGTTTAGTCTGCCGGTGTTTCTCCTTCGCCGAAGTACTCTACATGGGGATATTTTTTGTTCAATGCAGACTTGTGGCTGCAAATGACACATTTGTGCTCGTACATACCTTCAATGGTTTGTCCGGTCGCTTGCATCATGCCACCGTTGCATTGATCACAGAGGTAGTTGTATTCGTACGGAACGACTTTGCGATGGATCTCAGACATGTTGACCTCTTTTATCTCTTTCAACTTTAGGGGAAAGCTAATAGTACAATTCAGCAGGAGCGATATGCGTCGTACTCCTCGCTATTACGTGCCTGTTTCAAACGTGCTGTGTTCTTCTATCTAACAACAAACATCGAACGTAGACAACCACTTAGATAGCCTAGCAGGTTTTATATCCCGGAAAACTTGATTGGTAACAAAGGCAGTGCAGATTGATGTAGGAATTGGGTAGCCTGACGAGACTCCCCAATTCTGGCGTGCATCTTGCGAAACGAGACGCAGCGGAGCGATAGCCCGGAATATCAGATGATAAAAGGGATCAGTACTTTGCGGTTTTGTGGGTATTCATCGCCAAATTTTTCTTTGTACCATTTGTGAATCTGAAACGCGCGAGGGATCAAATTCGCAGCGCTGACTAATAGTACAAACACCGCACCCAGCGACCAAGTGGCAATGGCAAAGCCGGTGAATGACATCAGTTCGGTTAGATAACTAGGGTTGGTAACGAAGCGGAACAAGCCACCCTGCGGAATGCGGTAGACTTTGTCGCCACGTTCAACTTCTTCTTTGGAGCGCAGGTTGCGGATGATCGCATCGGAGTGCACATTCAGCGTGAACCCGGTTAGATAAATGATCATGCCGATAATAAAGCGTGGGTCGGTGAGCCAGGCGTCAGTTAATTGCGTGCTTAGCTGTGAAATCCAAACCGCGTTGAGATAGCCGTGCAAGCTGGTGACTAACCAACCCGCGCCTACAACCATCAGGCTAAAGCTACCTGTTGCGCCTTTGGCGACACGCATCAGCAGTGGGAACACAAAGCCGCGATTGCCGTAATGTAGCAACCACACCCCGAGGAAAATCATAGGTACGGTTTCGAGTCGGTGTTCGCCCTGAAAATAGAAAAAGACAAAACTCAGCGTGGCGGGTAGTTCCATCAGGAACCAGCCCCACTTGGGCGAAAAATTAAAACCAAATGAATCGGATGCAAAGCGCCCGTAAGGTGCCGGCATCACCATGCCGCCAATGATAATTAGTGCAACGTAAACAAAGGCACCCGATAGCACCATATTGTACGTTTCCGGGGAAAGCAGCCATTCAATCATGAAATTACCTGTCGTTATTATGATCAGTTGAGGAAGATTTGAGGATATCGACAATGCGTGCAAGGGTATTTTGTGCACTTGAGTAATCAATCGATATCACATGGGATCGTCCTTGGTGCACGAGCACCCAGGATGGAAAACTATCAGCACCCATTTGGCGGGCTTGCTGAATTTGCGCTGCCAGACGCTCTTGCGTGGCAGGTGCATTCAAATCATTCACAAAACGGTCGAAGTCCAATCCCAATTCATCGGCCAATGTGGCCAGTATTTCGTCATCGGATGGATTCATGGCACGCAGGTAGTAAGCGGTTTGGATCGCTAGATTCATAGCATCACCAGCGCCTTGCTGTGCAGCTGCAATCACGGCGCGACAGGCCGGGTATGTAGAGCGCCTGGGCGTATTTAAGCGCCAAAAGTCGAAGTTAAATTCGCTGCCTACTTGTTGTTGAATTTGACGCCAGTAACCCTGAATTGCCTGCTGCTGTTCTTCAGGCATAGGCTCATCAGTATCTGGCGCCAAGCCACCCAATATATCGACGACTGTCAGCTGGCCTTTTAGCGCGGCACGGATTTGACCGAGTACCGGGCGATAGGCCCAGCACCAGCTGCACATGGGGTCGTGGACGTAAAAAAGGGTGGTTTTCATTGCTGGTTACTCGTAGGTGCAGAAGTAAGCAGTATCAACGGTAACCTTGACCTGAAACGTCTGGTTAGCGGCAATTTCAAACTGACCACCTGCATCGATGGTCTGCCAATCACTGGTGCCGGGCAATAAAACCGTCAGTGCGCCAGAGACGACAGTCATGACTTCATTCTGGCTGGTGCCAAATTCATATTCGCCAGGTGCCATAACACCCACGGTGGCAGGCAGGGTTTCTGTCTGCAGGGCGATAGAGGCAACGTTGCCATCAAAATATTCGTTGACCTTAAACATAGGGAGCTCCCTTAAAGATCGGTTTTTCACCGGATCGGTTAAAAAACAGGCGTGAAGCATAATACAAAACGGTGCGTTTTGAAAGTCACTTCAGACCAGTGTTTACGGTGGTTCAGAGTTTTTGCACGCCAAATTGCAAGAGCGGTTGGGCAAGATTCTGATCCAGATTATCAAGTGCGTCGGTGGTCAATTCGACCAACTTCAATTGATGCTTTTGAAACAATGCCTGCTTGTCGAGACGGGCACTGAGAGATTGGGAGCTGTCATTGGGATCCCAGTAATCGATCCAAACCTGCCGTGTCGGCAGATAAAAACTGCTCGTCAGATTGCTGCCGGGCAGCGGCTTGTGGCAAGCATGGGTAATTTGGTGCAGATACAGCCAATTGTCGATGCACTGTTCGCCGGCATTGTTTGCTTGATGACCATCTAAGCAAGTAGGCAGTGCATTGCCATTTAGATTGTCCAAGGCATTTTTGAGCTCGTCTCGCTGAATCAAGTTAGCGGGCCACAGTGCAAAAAATCCCTGTTTGACGTTTTTAGCTTCGCCACCGAGTTGTTTGCCAAGGTCGGTGGGAATCCAGCCGCGTTGATCTCGCTGCAGCCAGCCTAAGTCAACCAGTAGCCGATTAATGACCGCAGGTTCAGTATTAAACTGGGCTGCCAAGCGGCTGGCACTCAGAGGGGAGGTGTCCAGTGACGCCAGTGCGGGTTGGTCGACGGTGGCTGCTGGCCAGACAATATAGCGGCCAAACTTATCACTCTGTTGGTACTGACCGCCATGGAATTCTCCTTTGGCTGTCAGTTGCCATTGATCACCTTCACGTTCGATCCAGCCGTGTTCTTTCAGTAGTCGAAATACATCTTTGGTATCGGCTTTTAACGCCTTAGCGAGCCGCGAGGTCGACATGGTTTGGCTGGTATTGGCCGAGGTATTTGATTCAGTCATCAGGTAGTGCCCGATTATTTGGCCGACAGTGCGGTGCCATCAAAGTTGATGCCAGCCCAGCCGTGTTGGATGAAATTGCGGATATTAGCGTGGTCTGTGCCTTCGGGGTTTTCCAGCACATCGTTACGGTAAAAGTCGCCAAACAGCATCAAGGTTTGTGCTTCTGGCAGATTGTTTAGCTGTGCGAAGGCGAAAATTTTGCAAGAACCTTCGTTGGTGCCCGCATCATTTACAGCATCTGCATTGGTGAAGCGAGTGGGGGTGTAGTTGTAGTTGCTCTCGATGTGGGCGATGACATCGGCAAATTGTACGGTTTCAGGCTGATTGTTGAGTGTGTCTAACAGGCTCATTTTGCGTTCCGCTATTCTGTTTGCTGGGCAGTGAAGTGCATGGATGTCGCATCCAACGCTGGAGCCGTATTCTATCAGATGCCATGGCATACGGCATGGCGCAGTGTTTAATCGGGGGGATGTTCATGGGTTATCGCCGGAACAGGCAGATGCGGAGCATATGTGGATGATTGGGCGAGCGCGATATGGACGTATTACCGTGAATGAGTGTTTTCTGCAGCATTTGAGCCAGTTAAAGAACTGGCTTTTAGGCCGCAGGCAGCCACTCGGCAAAGTGGCCTACAATGCCAGCAAAAATGAATTCTACCCCGAGTGCGGCGAGCAGTAAGCCCATGATGCGGTTAACCAACAGGGTAGCCGTCTCATTGATAACATGAGAGAGACGATCTGCTGTCCACAAGACCAGTAGAATCACGAGGGATACGGTAATGATGACGGCGCTCATCATCAGGTCATGCATCAGAGAAGGGTGGGCATGTGTGTAGATGATAACGGTACTGATGGCGCCAGGGCCTATCAGCATGGGAATAGTCAACGGCACAACTGCTAAGGCTACGGGGCTTTTACCGTCGTGATTGACGGTCTCTTCGCCGTGGGAGTCATCGGTCGGGGCAGTCATCATCTGCAATGCAGTGATGAACAGCAAAATACCGCCAGCCACTTGAAATGCAGTAATTGAGATGCCAAAGAAGGACAGTAATTCTTCGCCCATGAACGTGAAGGTTAATAGAATCGCACTGAAGGTAATCGCTGTGGCGACAATCACCTTCAGGCGATTAGTTTTGGTGAGACTTTTTGATAACCCAAGATACACTGCCGCGGCGATAAATGGGCTGCAGATGGCGAGTAAACCCAGGGTGAGTTTGATGTATTCATTCCAATCAAGCATGACAAAATCCTTCTAAAGTATGTGTCAGATTAGTCCAAATTTGATTTTGTGAAGTTGATTCCGACCACCGTACAAATGGACGATGTTTACGCCCGTCACGGCAGCGTAAGCTGGTTGAGTCAGTGAACGAAAAGAGCAAGGGATATGGATAGCACGGATGCACAAGTCAGTGATAGCGCAGGTAACTCTGCGCGGCAGCAGAGTATTGAAACCAATAAAACCAAGGTAATTGCGTGCCAGATGGCTATCAGCGAGCTGCTGAAGGGCGTTAATGTTGATTTGGATGTGCATCTTGCGCCGACGATTTGCTGGCATTTACCCGGTTCGATGGCGATGCATGGTGGGGATTGTTTTCAAGGCATTGACGGGGTGACTCGGATGCTGACAAAAAATATTCGGCGTTTCTATCAGCCTGAAACCATTGAAGTTGAATTTCGTTCGCTGATGGCTGAGGCTGATTTAGTCCATATGCATTTCGGTATGACGGCGCTCACGCCAGCCGGCCAAACGTACAAAAATGACTACCAGATTCTGTTCCAAGTCGATGAATCCGGTATTTCTAATGTGTGGGAATACTTTGATGCGCATCGATTGATACAAACGCTGGATGAACATAATCAGTCGTCTAGCTTGATATGTTAGGTTGAAAAATTTTATTCATAATTGTTCAGATATAGTGAAAGTGTTTTGTTGCTGGGTGCAGGGTTTATCTATCACCCGGTGATAATAGGTCACACAAGACATCTTATTGTCAATAAACTGTCACAGATGCGCCCTAGAATGACGATCTTGCAATATCTTGGTGTTGCAAATAAATGTTGTCACGATGCCTGAAACGATTCGCCACGCTTACCCCGCGTTTGGAATGGTTTGTGAACACAGGTATTCTGATAGCATTTACTGCGGGTCGGGCAACGTGTTCCGGCCCGCCTTTTCGTTGGTTTCGCTGTTGTTCTTTCTGACACTTTCTGTATTTTTTGCCCCTATTATTTTAATGGCCGTTCACGAAGGTCAGTCTGGCCTTGCAATTTGTCACCAGCAAGGCTTAATGGGCGGCTTGTCACTATCCCGAGAATAATTATGCAGCCTCAATCGGTACTCCTTCTTGCCATGTTAACGGTAGGCATGGGGCAGACGGTTATTTTTGCCGTTATGCCTATGCTCGGCCGTGCGTTGTCGTTGGATCAATTGGTGTTGCAGTTGCCGCTGATCGGTAGCTGGGCGCCCAAAGAATTGGCAATTACGGCACTGAGTGCCATCACGGCGCTAACGTTTGCGCTGATTAGCCCGTGGTGGGGGCGTTACAGCGATAAAGTCGGCCGTAAGCCTATTGTTGTTATTGGTTTGCTTGGCTATACCGTCGGGGCGCTGTCATTCAGTGGCGCCGCATGGTTAGGCTTAGCAGGGTTAGCATCAGGTCTGGGTCTTTATGGCGTTCTGTTATTAACACGGATTTTGCATGCGGCGTTGATGTCGGCATCGTTTCCTGCGGCAACGGCTTACATGGTCGATAACAGCCCGATTGAGCTGCGCACACAAAGCATCAGTCGGTTATCGGCGGCGATGCAGCTCGGCGTTATGATCGGGCCGGCGCTGGCGTGGTTTATACATTGGGGTTATTTAGTGCCGTTTATATTGCAAGCCGGATTTACCCTTGTTGCTGGATTATTGGTTTGGCGCTTGCTGCCGCACCACGCCCCATTGGCGCGACCCGCTCAGGCCGGTAAACCGCCAGGGATGTTCGATGCACGTTTTCGTCGTTACACGTTAATGGCATTAGCGGCCTATGGTTGTCTCGGGATGGTGCAGCAAACCCTGGGGTTTTATTTTCAGGATGTATTGGCCGTTGACGGCATCACTGCTGCCAAAGAGTATTCGTTAGCCATGATTGTGTCTTCAGGCGCGATGTTGGTTACTCAGCTGATTATCTTGCCACGATTAAACTGGCAGCCGAATAGTTATATTCGTTTGGGAATGCCTGCGCTGGTGATCGGCTTTGTTAGTCTGGCATTGGCAGACAGCCATTGGATGCTGATTCTTGGTATGGGCGGTTTTGGTCTGGGAATGGGTTTTTGTGGGCCGTCGTTTACGGCAGCTGCGTCGTTGCAGGTCGAAGCGCACGAGCAAGGTGCTCTGGCAGGTTTGATCGGCGCCGTTGCTGGCATGGGCTTTATGTTGGGGCCGATGATTGGGGGCGTACTGTACGCGATGGCGCCATCGTACCCTTACCTATTAGCGGTAGCGATTGCCATTGTGTTGCTGATTTTTGTCAACTTGCCAAGCCGGCCAGCAGTGCCGGCGAGCTAGGCAAGTTACATCGAGGCGGTTAGGCTTTTTTGTCGGCGTAGCCGCTGAGTTGGGTGCGTAAACTCTTGGGGAGTTGGCTAATCGACAGTGTGCCAGATGCGGGCTCGTAAGTGATGTCTGAGCCGAATCGTTCAGCATTGAAGCTGATGCTGAGGCTGTTATCACGGCCGGAAAAACGCATGTATTTTTTCAACGAGCTGCGGTCGGTGTAGATCTCTTTCTCGGGCTGCTCCTGATGTTTAACGACAAACTCGGCAAACTTCTGTGGCGCTTCTTGATCAATCGCTTCAGACAGCTCGTCGACTTTAACCGGATTGCCGACTTTGTCTTGATCGACACAGTAATCGAGCACCTGGGTTTTGAATTGTTTGCTGTCTTCTTCAGGCATGTCTGCGCTATAGCTTTCGATAATGTCGATAAACTCGGCGGTTTGCTGTTTCAGATCTAGGCCTTCAGTAAAACTACTGAAACGCTCAAACGCTTCTGCCAAGTCTTTGCTGCCGCGGTTGAGTAGCTGAGTTAGGTACTTGGGTGAGCCACTGCTCTGCCATTCATCGATGTGCAAGCGCAATGCAAATTGTAACTTGGTCGGCTCGATAGATTCGGAAACATAAGGTTCGAGCTCACCGCCGACCTGAATAATCTCGCTGGTCGGTAACCACAGCAGGTAGAAATAATTCTGCCCGAGCAGGCTTTCTTGAGCAAATAGTAAGGTTGCAGTGAATGGCGTTTCTGCCAGCTCTAGCTGTATCTGCAGTTGCTCAGCGGCTTTGTTCGCCATTGCTGGGAGGTCGAGTGTTTCACTCTGCCAGTTGGTGAGCAGGCCAATGAGTTGTTTGTGTTCGGCGTTGTCGTCAAAAAAGCCAAACCGCTTGCTGGCGCTTTTGTTTAGTTGGTGTTTGGCGGTTTCAAACAGTGAATATATCGGGCCGTCTGCGGCATTCAATTCCGAACGTTGCTGTTTATTGACAGGGCCGGCAAATTCGCTGCGCTGCAGTTTTAATAGAATGATTTTTTCCAGTGCCATGGGGTTCCTGCCTAAAGTTGTTTCAGTGTCATGGTGGCGGTAAGTGTTGTTTGCGGCGCTAGGGTGACTTCATCGTCAAATGCTGCGCCTCGTTCAACACAAACATAATCCTGCCAGCCTGTTTGTACGTCGGCCATGGTGAGGCCCAATTGTTTGCCCGGATTCCAGACGATGCAGGTAGGGCATCCGTCTCCCTCGATCACACGTGGGAATGCGGTATGCAGTATCTGCGCTTGGTGTGTATTTGCATAGACCCTGTCGACTTCTCCATCGAATACGATATTGCCGTGCTGGGTATGTGTCGACAATCCTTGAGTATTATCCAAATAGGTATTTCCTTCGAGCCCAGACACCTCAACCTCACTAGCATTGGCGCGCAGGTACGAGTGTAGAGCAAAACTGTACGCTGCTGTGGTGTCGCCCAAGTGTTTTATCGTTAGCGACAGAGACAACTGTTTCCCCATCTCGATGGACAACTCTGCGCGGAAGTCGTGGCCAAATAAGTGATCTGCGACATGATCTAGGCGCCAGATCAGGCAAATATCGTCGCGTGTTTCTGTCACGTCGACCAGCTGCCACGGTTGGTTACGGGCAACGCCGTGTTTGGGTAGATCCGGGTTTTGGCGATTCACACCAAACCAGGGTAAACACACCGGAATACCCCCGCGGATTGCTGCACCGGGGGTAAAATCAGCATGCTCGCTGAGCCAGAGCCAATCGCTGTTATTTGTGGGGGCGAAGCGCAGAATCTGAGCGCCTTGAACGCTGATTAATGCCCCGCAAGCTGGGTGATTGATACGTAGCAACAGCTGGGTATCGTCAGCAGTGTTGGGGGCCTGTTCAATCGTCACCGTAGCAATATCAGCGAATTGCTGTTCGAGCTGCTGGCGGCTTTGTTTTATCATGAGGGCTATCCACGTATTTTGCGCCGATGTTTGCGCTGATTAAAGAGGTCCGTCTAATGTTTATCGCCATGAATCGCTTTCAGATTGCTGAAGGCAAAGAAGCTGATTTTATCAATATCTGGAAAAGCCGCGAAACTTTTTTGGATGAAGTCCCAGGTTTTACTTCGTTTAACCTGCTGCAAGGTGCAACAGATGAAGGAATCACCCTGTTTACCTCGCATTCAGTGTGGGAAAGCCGCCAAGCGTTTGAAGACTGGACGCACTCTGAAGCATTCCGTAAGGCACATGCCAACGCCGGTGGCGGCCCCAGTAAAGATATTCATATGGGCCCACCAAAACTGGAATTGTTTGACGTCGTTATCTAATGCCGACGACGTCTTTTCGCAATACGGTCGATGTGGGTGAAAATCCGCTGGTCATGCCCGTGCTAGCTGCCTTGCAGGCAGCGGATAAGCCGCTGGCGATTCATGAGTTGATGGCTGCGATTAAAGCGCAACATACACTCCCCACGCTGGATGATGACTTGCAGGTTGCCCTATTTCAAATGAATTGGTTGCTGATGAATGCCTTGTACCAGCTGCAACACAATTTGTTGTCTGAAGGCTACTACTTGGCGATTCAAACCTTGCATATTGAGTTGCAGAGTTTATCGGCAGATGCATCCGTGGCAGACGGGCAAGCGCTCAAGAGCGATCGTTTGCGCGATTATTATCTGGATTGGCAGCACTTTAACGGCACCACAAAGGCTGATGTTGATGCGCTATTGCGCGGTGTTTGGCAGCAGTTTACCGGCCGCGATCAGCAAGCAGATGCGTTGGCGGTGTTGTCACTGGATGAGGATGCCGATTGGGCCACGATTCGAACGCGTTATCGGCAACTAGCAGCGCGCCACCACCCCGATCGCGGCGGTGATGCACAGGCGTTTATGCGTGTGCGCCAAGCTTATGAGTGTTTGCAACAGGCGCGACGTTAGTCGGCCTGCTGCAATAAGTACATACTGCGGGGGTTACTGCGCGGCTTGCGGTTGGCTTGCCGGTCCTGCTGCTGGAGCCTCTAATTTAGGTGCCACAACAGCATCTGCGGCCGGTGCTTCAATATTGGCCGGCGACTCTATCAGATCCAGCGCTTCGTCATGATTAAATTTGACAATTCCGGTGCTGAATAACAACACGGCAATCACACCGACAGGCGTAAAAACCCGCGTTGTGGCATACCACAGGTTAAACTGGTTGAAGCTCAAATCGCCCAATTCACGTTTGGCAATTTTACGTTTCATGATCCAACCACAGAAGATCGCAATCAGCAGGCCACCCAACGGCAACAGTACATTGCTGGCAATGTAATCGAACTGATCAAATACGCCGTCGACATAAATACAGGCAGTACCACCCGCCCAAACGATAGAGCCAACAATCGCGGCGCTAACTGGGCGGTTTAAACGGGTATTTTCTGACAGCCAAGCCACGGCAGGCTCAACTAATGAAATGGCTGAGCTCCACGCTGCAATAGCGATAAGAACAAAAAACAGGGTGCCAAAAATTTCGCCGCCGGGCATATTGCCAAACGCCAATGGAATCGACAAAAACATCAGGCCAGGGCCTTGTGATGGCTCGATGCCGTGGGCAAATACGATGGGGAAGATGGTTAAACCTGCGAGGATGGCGATACCGGTATCAAGTATACAAATCACGATAGCGGTACGTGCAATGGATGCGGATTTAGGCATGTAAGAGCCATAGGCCATCATGGCCGACATACCCAAACTCAGCGTGAAGAAGGCTTGGCCCATCGCGATGAGAACGGTTTCTGCGTTAATTTTGCTGAAGTCTGCATCAAACATAAAGTGCAGGCCGCGGGCAAAATCGCCTTGATTCAGGCTATAGAAAAACGACACCAGTAAGAGAACAAACAGCAACGGCATCATGATTTTGATGGAGTTACCGAGCCCTTTGATGACACCCCCGGCAAGAACCGCAACGGTAATCAGCGTGAAGGCACTGTGCCAGGCCAGTTGTAATTTTTGATCGCCTAACAGCACATTGTTGAAGTAGTTATCGACTACGGCCGCATCGGCACCGGTAAATTGGCCGTTAGCCATAGCGACGGTGTAATCCAGCACCCAGCCAGCAACCAAGCTGTAAAACGACATGATAATCAGGCCTGCCACAATACCGAGAATGGCGGTGCCAGCCCAGAGTTTGGAAGCGTCGGATTCGCGTGCGCTTTTGATCATGGCGCTAAATGGGTTACTGGCGCCATGACGGCCAAGCATGATTTCGCCAATTAAGATAGGCAAGCCGACCACTGCGATACACAGCAGGTAGATCAATACAAAGGCGCCACCGCCATTTTCGCCGGCCACATAAGGAAATTTCCAAACGTTGCCAAGGCCGACAGCGGAACCTGTCGCGGCCATAATAAAGGTCCATCGGCTGTTCCAGCCAACGTGTTGTTTTGATTCTGTCATGGTTCTACCAGAGAGGATTCGGGTTTTTAGAAATTTTATCCGAGGTATTGTAAACCGCCGTTGTAAGATTGACCAAGTTTGGCCGGCTAATTGCTAGATGGGCTGATAAAGCGCGCAATCTTGTCCATGGATGGACGTGTACGTTGAAATACAGCAAAGAACTGAAAACAAAGGGGTTGATTTGCAGGAGTGAACGGTCACTCACAGAGAAGAAACCCGGTAATGCCTGAAGGCGATTACCGGGTGTTTTCGAAGGTTACTTGGCGCTTTCAGCCGTTTTTGTGGGCAATGTTGCATCCACAATGGCTTGCCAGCTCACGTATTTGAAGTTTTGTGGTTTCACCGGCATCAGGTTGTAACCGTCCTGAATAACCATGATACCGCCGGCAAACTCGCCACCGTAGTTGCGGGTTGAGACTTCAATGCCATCGGTTTCAGCAGTGCCGTCAATACCGGTTTTGCTATTTAACGACACCTGAAATTTACCAACAATCTTATAAGGTGGAGTCATTTCGGCCAGCACATAGCTGTGATCGCCTTGGCTTGAGATCACCAGCAGGTCCTGTTCGTCATCGTTGCGTGCGTGTGCGATGGCAATGCCTTCGACATCACCAACCAGTTGCTCGCTCACACCCATGATCATTTCTGGTTCGCTATCCGCATCGTTAAGATCGATACGCCATACCCCGGCATCTTCTTCACCGGCATACAAAACGTTGGCTTTATCATCGGCGACACAGCCTTCCGGTTGCGATGGTAAGGTAAAGCGGCGGCCGGCTTCAGCGCTATCACCTTTGAGGATGTATTGCGCGTAGGTGCCGTCTTTGTCGTTGACCCATACCGAGTATTCGCCATGGGTTTCTTGCATACACAGGCCATAGATATCTTCTAAATCGGTAGGGATATCGGTGAGTGCAGCGACGTTGCCGGATTGCTGGTCGATGGTATACAGGCTAACCGCATTGTTACTGCGGTTACTGGCGGCGGCGATATCAACGGTTTTGCCATTGAGCTTGTAGTTGTATCGCAGGTCGACATTGTTCACGTGTCCATTTTCAACACGCTGTACTTCTTTGCCTTCCAGGTTATAAATCATCAGCCCCAGTTTTTTGTTGGTGCCGAGTATTAACGACGCCTGAGGGGCGACGCTGTTGTACCAAATGGCTGGGTCATCAGCCGCATCGCCAAAGGCATCAACCGCTTCAGTTTGCACCGAAGCAGAGACGCTAGCAGTGGCAGATACCGGTATGTTTTGCATCGCCTGGGTATTCAGCGCCAATGTCAGGATGGTGTCGGTGCTGGCATCGAATGCCTGCACTTTGCCATTTAGTGCTTTGATGCGTGTCAGTTCGGTGTCTGCGTTATCGACATTCACCGTTTGGTGTGTTCCGTTTTTGAGATCCAGAATGGCAATCTCAGTGCTATCTTCGCGGATACCTGCCAGCACATTGTTGGCTTCATCCAGCCATACCAGCTCAGAGAAATCTTCTGGTAGGCTGCCATGTGGCTCAACCGCGGCAACCAACTGGCGTTCGAGGCTGGCTTCTGGGGCTGCCGGGTATTGCCATAAACCAGCGGTGGCTTCATTGAGATAGAGCTTTCCTGTCAGATGATTGGCCGCACAACTGTTGTTGTCGGGGCCAACAAAAAAGGTTTTAACGGCAACCGGTTTTGCCAGCATATTGCCCTGTTCACCTAACAGGTATTGCGCAACGTGGCCATCTCCGTCCAGCAGGTAGGCATACAGGTTGCTGTCTTGGGTGCTTTGGTAAAAACAAAAGCCATCCAGCTTGAAGGTCAGGTTATCGATTTGAGTCAACGCTTTAGGTTGGTCTTCGGTTTGCTGAAAAACCACCAACGCGTTGGTTTTGGCGTTCAGCGCGGCAAAGTGTTTACCATCGATATTCCGAAGTGTTTCGTACTGGCCATTCAACATGGCTTCTGCACCTTCGTTGGCACTATTGATGGCAAATAGGCCCTGAGTTTCTGAACTAACGATGACGGTGCCATCTGCCAGTGGCAGAAAATCGCTGGTTTTTGCGACCGAAACCGGTGTTTGTTGAGTAATGCCGGTGGTCGCGGCGGGTGTTTTGGTGTTTTCAGCGGACTGATGGCTGCAGGCAGTGACTGCCAGAGCTAAGCCGAGCACGCTGAAAGGTAAAAGAGATGTTTTCATGATGTTTTCACTTTTAACGTCAAACAAACGCCGCCAGCTCTTGCGAGCCGACGGTGTTGCGTAGTGAGGATGTCAGACTGTATCAGAAGGTGGTGTACTGCACACCCAGCTGATAAGTACGGCCATATTTTTCGTACTGGTTGTTATATTTCTGACTGCCTTGGTAGGTGTAGTAAGGCTCATCGGTCAGGTTAGTTGCTTTGAAGTACACGCTGATACCATCCCAAACGTTGCTGGTTGCAACAAAGTCCATACGGAAGGTTTCATCTTCGTAAACGTCATTACCTGATTCGCCTTCAGGATCCAGCTCTAACAATGCACCAGACTGATATACACCAGCTAGGTTGAGAGAGATCCACTGCATTTCGTAGCCGATATTGATGTTAGCGATACGCTCGGATTGACCCGGTAAACGGACACTGCGTGAGCCGCCATTTTGACGAACAGTTGCGTCACTATCGATAAAAGTCGCGTTAGCACCCAAAATCAAACCGAAGTCGAAAGCTTGAGAATAAGCCAGTTCGATACCGTAAAGGTTAGCGCTGTCGCCGTTGTGCCAGGTGTTTACTTCATTGTCACCGACTTCTTCGAAGCTTTCGTAAATGAAGTTAGACAAATCTTTGTAGAAGAGTCCGGCAGAAATAACCGCAATATCGCCCGGGTAGAAATCAACGCTCAGATCGATGTTATTCGACTCCAACGCTTTCAGGTTTGGATTACCCTTTTCCACTTCGTCACCGTCGCGAATGGTGGCAGGAGACATTTGTTCGAAAGTGGGGCGAGCGATTGTCTTGGTATAGGCACCTCGAATTTGTACATTGTCAGTCACACGGTATAAGGCGTGAACGCCCGGCAACCAGTGTCCGTAGTTGGTATCAAATTGGGCAGGATTTACCGCTTCAATATCGTCGTTTTCAATCACTTCGTTGCCGCGCATATCGTAGTCGGTATATTCATAACGAACACCGCCGATCAGGCGTAAGTTATCAATATCGGTGCGGAACATGGCATAAGCTGCGGTGATGTTTTCATCGATGGTGTAGTCGGATTCGGCGCTTTTTAGCGCTTGAATCTCACGTGCTTGCGACATCGCAAAACTGCGGAATTTATCTTGATCGAAACCCGGGCCGAATTTGCCAAGGCTGTAGTCTTTTTCAGCACCTGCGAAATCTGCCAGCGTGTAATCGCCGTCGATGTCGGCTTCAGCGACGTCTTCATCGGCTTGTTTGTGGCGTACGCTCAATTTCGAACCGAACTTGATTTGACTACCGAAGCCCGCCATATCGAAATCATAGGCCGCATCAATTTGGCCGATGGTTTGTTGATCTTTCGCTTCGTACTTGGCGAGTTCTATTTCGTCGAGTTCAAAGTTGGCCGGATTGTGTAGCGCCGCAGGCCCGGTAATGTTGGGTTGTTTGCTATGGGTAAATCCGACATTTTCAAAATCATCCGAAGATTCAAACTTAGAACCATCGATGTGCCAAGCTTCGTCTTCACGTGCTTCTGAGTAGCCGACTGTGTAGTCAATGGTCCAGGCATCAACGATGCTGGAGCCGCCCAACGCAACAGACAGGATTTTTTGGGTTTCTTTGCGGTCTTTAAATTCACGCGCCACCGCCGTTTCGTCAGCCGCTTCGCTAGGCTTGATGCCACGCATGATTTCCTCCAGCTCGCCATCATCTCCTTCAAATTCGCCGGTGCCTTTGGCGAATTCATAGACGTTGGCATGACGTTGTTCGGTATCGCTGTAGTACGAGTAAAGTGTACGAAGATGCAGCTCGGTAGTTTCGGTAGGGCGGTAATCAAGGTTTAAACCGGTACCCCAGCGGCGACGCTCAACGTCGTAGTGACGCTGTTCGGCTTCTTCAAGTTCGCCAGTTTTGATATCCCAGCCTCCGCCGGTTTCAACATTGTCGGAACCGAATTTACGGTTATACCAGCTGGATGAAAACGCCACACCAAAGTTTTGTTCTTCGCCAATCACATCAGAGATTGTGAAGCCGGCTTTCGGGCTCACCTTCTCGCGCAACTCGTTATAGCTGCCTTCAGCGTGGGCGCGGATGTAAAGACCGTCGCGATCAAATGCCGACAAACTTTTCACATTAATTGCACCACCGACAGAGTCACCGTCCATATCCGGAGTGACGACCTTAACGACTTCAACCGATTCGAGCAGATCGCTTGGAATGATATCCAGCGGCACGGCGCGTGAATCAGAATCAGCCGATGGCAGGTTGATGCCGTTAATGCGTACAGAGTTCAGATCTGGGTTTAGACCACGAATACGCACGAAACGGCCTTCGCCCTGATCACGCTCAATGGAGACACCGGATAAACGCTGCAGTGCTTCGGCGGTATTTTGATCGGCGTATTTGTCGAGGTTAGAAGCATCCCAAACAGCGATGTTTGTATCGGCGTTACGTTGACGGTTAATTGCAGAGGCTTGTGTACCGGCTTGGCCGTAAACAACCATTTCTTCGGTTTGACCGCCCAATGGCTTGAGATCGAAGATTGCGTTGATGGTTTCGTCAGCGACTGTGATGGATTGGTCTTCGCCTTGATAACCCAGGTATTCAACATGAATGGTGTACGAGCCTGTTTTCACATTCGGGAAACTGTATACACCGCCGAGGCCGGATGTCGTCTCCAGATTCAGCTCTTTGATGGTGACACGAGCGCCCTGGATATTGGTTTTGGTTTTTGTGTCTTGCACCTTACCGGTAACCAATGCGTCGGCAATGGCAGCTTGGGATGCCAGACCCACGGCCAAGGCCATGGAGGTCATCTTGAATAGGTTTGCGAGTTTCATTTTCTACTACCCCTGAGAAAAAATCTGCCGACACCCTAGAGGTTCAAGATGACAGTAAAGTGACATAAAAGTCGGCTAATGTGCTGATTTTGCTGCAAATGGTGTTGAAAAGCTCGCCAGTGAGCTGATATGACTTTGTGCCGGCCTGCGTTTACCTGCCTCTGGCACGTTTTGCTCTAAAACGACTTAAAAAACGATCATTAGGTGAGCTGTTTTGACTGAGGGCGACGTCCGTCGGACAAGATATACTGGCTCGGATACATTCACAGATCTGTCACGCTGGCATGATATAAGCCGTTGATAAATCAATACAGGATCACCAATGCACCACTACCTCGGTCTCCATAAACAGAAGCTTGCCATCATGTTGGTAGCGACAATTGCCAGCGCGATTTTTTATGCGTTGGTATTTGATCTGAAGGTATTTACCTCCCGAGGTTTGGTCGATGTGATCGGTGAGGGCGGTACCGCAGCGTGCTTGCTCACCTGGATTGTGGTGTTTCTGTGGGTGCGCCCTAGCGGCCGTGTTACCTCACTGATATTTACCGGTTTAATGCTGATCTACTTTGCCACGCTGCAAGATCTACTCGATGAGTTTTTTGTTATCGACCAGTACAAACGCTTTTTAACGTTTGCTGAATCTGTGCCATCCACCGTCGGCATGTTGATTCTGACCTACGGTTTTTTACATTGGAAAAGCGAGCAGGAGAGCTTCAACCTAAGCCGCTTGCGTACCGAAAAAAATCTGCGTGAGCATATGGCATTTGATCATATTACTGAGCTGTATGATGCGCCGTATTTTGAAGAGCGTTTTGGCCAATTATTGAAACACCCAGAGCCGATGGACGTTTCGCTGTTGTTGCTCGATATCGAAGGTTACGAGGATTTTTTGCATCAACACGGTCGGCCGGCGGCCAACCGCCTTTTGCGTGATGCTGGCGCACTGATGGCCATGAGTATTCGCGATCAGGATCTGGTATGCCGTTATGCCAGCGACCGCTTTGCCGTGTTGTTGCCGCAAGCCAGCACCGAGATTGCCCTGCAGATCGGTGAGGATATTCAACAATCATTATCGCTATGCCGCTATAAAGTAGGCACCCAAAGACAAATGCTGGATAGCATTTGGATTAGTACCACCATCCATACACAGGACGCGCATGGATCTGTTCGACAGATTTTAAAGGAAGCAAACCAGCAACTGACACACAAACACAGGGCGCGTGTGATGGTGTCAGATACGGTTGTGGCCTGATGAATCAATCGCTGAAAGCTGTGCTGTTGTAGAGGAGTCGGGTTGTATGAACGCACCTTGGTATTTTGAAAACGACAATAAAATTCTGCCGGGGCAAGGGTTTCTAGCAAGCTTGCTGGATACCTGCCTGAATCACGGCTTACGTGAGGGGGAGTTGTTATCCCATACACGGATTTTTTATCGGGATCTAGCATTGCCCGGTGCTAAGTTTTCTACCCAGCAAGTATTACAACTGGTCAAAAACGTGCAGGCCAGCCGGGTAAATACGCGGGGTATCGAGTTCGAATTCGGCGCGCAGAGCTTAAACCATTTACCGATACCGCTGGCGCAGTTGATTGCTAACAGCAGCAGTTTGGCAGAAGCGCTCACTCACTTAATCGCGTTTCAAACCCACATATGCCCATTGATCAAAATCGAAGAATACAACGATGGTGATGCCCATTATCTGGTGTGTGTTGATCGTTGTGGAATTGGCAGCCAAAAAGGACCGACACAGCAATTTTTGCAGAACAGTGCGCTTGCCAGTATTGCGCGTTTGCTGGTGCCGTTTACCCAGCACGATGACGATTGGGAAGTGTTTCTGTTGGGTGAAGAGCCGGCGGACGTCTCACACCATTACAAATTTCTGGGAACACAATTGCACTTTGATTCTCCGTTCCATGTGCTTAAAATCCCGCAAGCGGCGATGAAACATGCGCCGGTATCACGCAGCCGGTTGGCTTATGAACATCATTTGAGTGAATGTATGCATCGCCACAGTCAGCTGGGGATGCCGCCGTCGTTTATTGACGTTGCCATGCGCTTTGTTCAACGAGAGGTTGAACACAACACACATTCTCTTCGTTGTTGTGCCGATTATTTTGCGATGAGCGAATCAACACTGAAGCGTAAATTCAAAAAGCACCATTCATCCTACCAGCAGGTCAGTGATCAAGGCCGTACGTTACTTGCATTGAAATATTTGCATATTGACGGTCTGAGTAACGAGCGTGTTGCCGAGAAGCTTCGATTTACCGACGGCAATAACTTTCGGCGCTCGTTTAAACGCTGGACTGGCACCTTGCCAAGCCAGTATCGAAAAGTAGATGGACTGTATTCTTATTGAGGTGAACCCATGCTAATCCCATCAAATCGCCTGCCGGTGAAATCGTTTTTTTCACTGGCCGTCGGCCTGGTGACGAGTGCCGCCTGTTTGGCCGGTATTCCGAATAGCCAATTGCAAGACCCGTGGTTTGTGGCGGGCCAGCAATCCATTGCGGATAAAAAAGCCCAAGGACTGAGCGCGACTAAACCCGCAAAAAATGTGATTCTAGTCGTGGGTGATGGCATGAGCCTGGCAACCATTACTGCTGCTCGCATCTTGCAAGGGCAGCAAGAAGGCAAACTGGGTGAAGAGCATCGACTGAGTTTTGAAAAATTCCCGGTAACCGGCTTATCAAAAACCTACAACACGAATCAGCAAACGCCAGACTCCGCAGGTACCATGACGGCGATGTCGACCGGCGTAAAAACCAAGGCGGGTATGCTATCGATCGCTGATGGCGCGCGCCGTAATGACTGCGGATCCTCCAAAGGTGAAGAGCTGGCAACGCTGCTGGATCTAGCCCAAAGCAACGGCAAGGCCACGGGTATTGTCACGACAACGCGAATTACTCACGCAACACCGGCTGCGCTCTATGCCAATGTGCCGGAGCGTGATTGGGAAAGCGATGATGAGTTATCCGATGAAGCCCGCGAAAACGGCTGCAGTGATATTGCTCAGCAACTGATTGATGCGACCGAAGAGACACAAATAGACGTTGTCTTTGGTGGCGGAAAGCGGCACTTTTTGCCGGAATCATCGGGCGGCCGACGTCAGGATCAACAGAACCTGTTAGAGCAATGGCAGAAACGTTATCCACAAGGTCAGTTTGTTCAAAACCGTGATGAGTTGCTAAAAGCGGTAACCGATAAAGACGACTCGCCGTTGCTGGGGCTGTTCCATGATAGCCATATGGAATACGCGTTGATTCGCGATGAGAAAGTTGACCCGAGCCTGTTGGATATGACCCGAGTTGCCCTGGATAAATTGCAGCAGGACAAAGCCGGGTTTTTCCTGATGGTTGAAGGTGGTCGTATTGATCATGGGCATCATGCGGGTTCTGCAGCATTTGCGTTGGCAGAAACGCTGGAATTGGCGGATACAGTCGAGTACTTGGTGAAACATACCGATCCTGAAGATACCTTGATTGTGGTGACCTCTGACCACGGGCATACCCTAGGTTTTGTCGGATACCCGACACGAGGCAACCCGATTCTGGGTAAGGTTGTTAAAAATAACGACTTTGGTGAAGCTGAGAAGAAGCCAGCGTTAGCGAATGATAAACGCCCATATACCACGTTGTCGTATATGAATGGCCCCGGGTTTGGTGATCATGATCATGCTGAAGATGCGGTAGATCCGAATCGTAAAACTCATGCTGGCCGTGCGGATCTACGCAAAGTAGATACACAAGCCCCGACCTACAATCAGGAAGCGATGGTACCGTTAGATAGCGAAACGCATTCGGGTGAAGATGTTGCTATCTTTGCGCGCGGGCCGGGAGCGATTTTGTTCACTGGCGTGATGGAGCAGAATGTGATTTTCCATGGGTTAGTCGAAGCTGCCGGATGGGTGAAATAACAACCGTTGTTATGGTGTCGGCGTGTTGTTAGCATTGTTGACCATAAGATTAACAACGACGTAAACCTAAAAGCCGTGATCGTTACCGATCACGGCTTTTTTACTAGGTGTTTTAGAAGGAGTAGCTGATCGAGGCAAGACCTTGTGTCGTTAACTCATCACCGCCGCTCCACTGTTTGCCGCCTTCTTCTGGCAGGGAAAATACCGCTTCAAACGTCAGGCTGAGTTGCTCTGTCACATGGTATTCCGCGATAAGATCCACTTCCTGCGCCAGAGAACGTTCTGTCATGCGGCTCTGGGCGTTGGCGAATTGCCCACGATTGAGGTTGTGAACGAGAAAGTAGTAGTAAATCACATTGATGGTCCAGTCGCTAACCGGGTTAAACACTAAGCGAGCTTGGTGGGATTCGAGATTTTCGTTGGTTAGAATAAATTCGCCGAGGTATTCACCCTGATACCAAGTGCCCCAGTCAGAGCCGCCGTAATAGAGTGGGTCCCAACCTTCGTCAAAGCTGGCAAATCGATAACTCAAACGCACATTCGCCGGGCCACCAAAATGCCAAATGGGTTCGATGTACCAAGCGTTTTGATCACCCCGGGTGTTAGGGCGATTCTGAAATGCGTACTCGGAACTGATTGCCAGACTATTTTCACTCAAGGGTTTGCTGTTGTAGCGAAATGCGTAGGTGCGGGTGTTTTCGCGTGTTTTGTCGTTAGAGTCGAAAATATCAATGTAGGTAACGCCGAATGTGGCGTTTTCATCCAGCGTAAACTCCAGATTAATCCCGCCGAGTTGTGTGCGGGTGTCAGGGGAATCGTTGGGCGACAGATAGAAAACATTGATCTGGTAATCATCACCGATCGCTAGATCAACCAAGCCGGTGAGGCGCCAGGTTTGGTTGGGGGCTATCCAAGTATCACCGTGGCTGCCGCCATTCGTACCACCGTTCCAGATCAAAAAGCCCGTACCCAAGGTGAATTTTTGCTGACCGACACTGATACGCAACGCATTGCGGCCGATATCGAATAGATCACCCGATTGCCATCCAATCGCCGCCTGATAAAAATCCAATCGATTGATGTACTTATTGTTGATGTTATCAACGCCGGCGTTATAGCGCGCACTGCCGGTGTATAGACCGGCCAGATCTGCATAAATATTACCGGCCAAGTTAAAATCCCACAGCGCACTGCCACCGAAGGTCAGTGCAGATTCATACCAGTAGTCTGAATGCTCGCCATAGACGGCCCGATCATTGCCAAATAGGTTTTTATCGACACGGATAAATGCCGCGTCGATGTCAAGTATCCAGCGGTAACCACCGGATTCGTCGTGCAACTTTCTTGCTGGCTGCGGTTGTTTGGCGTAGACCCCTTGGCTTACCAGCAGGCTGGCAAGCACCAGTAGACTCATCGATAACCGATAGGCAATGTGGCGCATAAATACGTCCCTGTATTAGTGTCGGTGCTTGACAAGTCGGGTGTGTTCTATCTATGGCTGCCGACCTGATTTCTACTCAGTTTAGTCGGTTTTGATTAATCGCGGTTATGGGCAGGAGTGCAAAGGCCGCCCAGGCACTAGCCGTGGCGACCTAATACACGATATCTTTTAGTAGATGTTAGTTATGGCTAAAACTCGGATGGCCACCGGATGAATCTGAAACCGGGTGCGTTTTGAAGTGATCGAGCGCCCGTTGCAGGTCTGCAATGAGCAAGCCTGCCATGTCGCGGCTAACCCCGTGGCGGATCATAATGCGCTGGATAACGGTACCATCACGGTGTGCGGGCAGTGGGTAGGATGCAATTTGCCAGCCACGCATGCGAATACGATCAGAAAGATCATACAAGCTGAAGCCCCAGTCGCCGGGCTTGAGTGTATAGCTGACACCCGGCAGACCATCCGAACCATCATAAAGAATGTCAAACGGCCCCATGGCCTCAACTTGTTTTGATATCCATTGGGCGGTATCCATACAGGCTTGCTGGATGCCGCGGTAACCATCAAAGCCAAGGCGCATAAAGTTGTAGTACTGGGCAATGATTTGACCCCCAGGGCGGGAGAAGTTAAGCGCGAAGGTGGGCATATTACCGCCCAGATAGTCGACGTCGAAAACCAGCTCTTGAGGCAAGTCGTCGACTTCACGCCAAACGATCCAGCCAACGCCCAGCGGTGCCAAACCGTATTTATGGCCGGACGTATTGATGGACTTCACGCGGGGAATGCGAAAATCCCAGCGAAGCTCAGGTTGTACAAAGGGGGCAATAAACCCGCCTGACGCCGCATCAACGTGTATCGGGATGTCCAAACCGGTATGCAGTTGCAGTGTGTCCAACGCGTTCGCAACGGCTTCGACAGGCTCATAAGCGCAGGTATAGGTGACGCCCAGTGTAGGCACCACGCAGATGGTGTTTTCATCCACGTAATCCTTTAATTTATCGGGGTTCATGCCGACTTCTTCACCGTCCAATGGTATCTGACGTAATTCAACATCAAAATAGCGGGCGAATTTGTGCCAGCAGATTTGCACCGGGCCGCAGACCATATTGGGTTTGCTGGTATCTTTACCCTCGGCTTCACGATGTTTGCGCCAACGCCATTTCATGGCCAGACCACCAAGCATGGCGGCTTCAGATGACCCCGTGGTAGAGCAGCCAATGGTGACTTCGGATGACGGGCTGTGCCAGAGTTTGGCGAGAATATGCACACAGCGAGATTCGATTTCGGCCGTTTGTGGATATTCATCTTTGTCGATCATATTTTTGTCGACACTGATATTCATCAGATCATGCACTTCAGGCTCAAGCCATGTAGAGCAGAATGTCGCCAGATTTTGCCGGGCATTGCCGTCGAGCAGCAACTCATCTTTGATCATTTGGCTGATTTCCCGTGCACCTTGGCTGTGTTGCGGCAGCTCAAACTTGGGCAGCGAGGTTTCGGACAGCGGACTATCAAAAATATCATCACTTAAAATATCGGTGGTGCGCTTTTTATGCAGAGTCATGTAACGTCCTTTTTCCGTGTTGATTCGTCGTGTGGTGAATAAAAAAACAGGCAGGCTGTCGGGGCATGTATTGTCGCCGTGGGCCAGAAGGTATGGATAAGAGACTAGAAGTCGCGGCGATAATTTCAAAAAATGCTGTCGATTTCGGTCGGTACGATGCGCGAATGGGTAACAGTCGTTGGCCAATACCGAGGTGAGCTGGATGTGATTTGATGGCATTCGATGATGGAAGAACGACAGTGCCGTCGGCCAAAAATTGCGCACGTTCGTCAGTGCTGGATGAAATTTGGCGGGATTGTGTGTTTATCAGACGTTTGTCGGGTACAATACGCGCCGATTTAAGCCCGGCTGCTGCGTCAAAGAACCTCGAAAAACGAGTCAGACATGTCCGCAGAGCCCTGATGGCAACTGATGCAGTTGCCAATAACTTTTGACAGGTAACTCTTCGTGATCGAAAAACGTCGCAATATCGCTATCATCGCCCACGTTGACCACGGTAAAACTACCCTGGTTGACCAACTTTTGTCGCAATCCGGCACTTTGGATCGTAAAGATCAGGGTACCGAGCGGATCATGGACTCCAACGATCAGGAAAAAGAGCGCGGTATTACCATCCTCGCGAAAAATACCGCGATCAAGTGGAATGACTACGCCATCAACATCGTCGACACCCCTGGGCACGCCGACTTTGGTGGTGAAGTTGAACGTGTTATGTCGATGGTCGACTCCGTATGTTTGTTGGTTGATGCCGTTGATGGCCCAATGCCTCAAACTCGCTTCGTAACACAAAAAGCTTTCGAACAGGGCCTACGCCCGATCGTTGTTATCAATAAAGTTGATCGCCCGGGCGCACGTCCTGATTGGGTTATGGATCAAGTTTTTGATCTGTTCGACCGCCTTGGTGCCACAGAAGAGCAATTAGACTTCCCGGTTATTTATGCGTCAGCATTGAACGGTATTGCCGGTGATGATCCAGAAAACATGGCTGAAGATATGACGCCAATGTTCGAAATGATTGTTGAGAACGTACCGGCTCCAGCCGTTGACGTTGATGGCCCGTTCCAAATGCAAGTATCTGCATTGGATTACAACAGCTTCGTTGGTGTTATCGGTGTTGGCCGTATTACGCGCGGTAGCTTGAAACCGAATCAACAAGTTGTGGTTGTTGATAAAGACGGTAAAGAGCGCAAAACCAAGGTTCAGACCGTTATGGGTTACTTGGGCCTTGAGCGTATTGAAACTGACCTGGCAACCGCCGGTGACATCGTGTGTATTACCGGTGTTGATCCATTAGGTATTTCAGATACGTTGTGTGACCCTGAGAATGTTGAAGCATTGCCTGCGCTGAGCGTAGACGAGCCAACCGTGAGCATGACCTTCATGGTTAACAACTCACCGTTTGCTGGCCAAGAAGGCAAGATGGTTACGTCTCGTAACATCAAAGACCGTTTGGACCAAGAATTGATCCACAACGTTGCCTTGCGTGTTGAGCCGGGTGATTCTGCGGATAAGTTTATTGTTTCCGGTCGTGGTGAATTACACCTTTCTGTATTGATCGAAAGCATGCGTCGTGAAGGTTTTGAGCTGGGTGTGTCTCGTCCTGAAGTTATCCAAAAAGAAGTGGATGGCCAGATGCAAGAGCCGTTCGAGTCGATGATGGTTGATATCGAAGAACAGCATCAAGGTAAAGTGATGGAAGAGCTTGGTTTGCGTAAAGCGATCATGAGCAACATGGAGCCCGACGGCAAAGGTCGTGTAAAAATGGAATTCATGGTGCCATCACGCGGTTTGATTGGTTTCCGTGGTCAATTCCTGACCCTAACCTCCGGTTCTGGCATCATGACATCGGTATTTGACCACTACGGCCCAGCGTCTGGCTGTGACGTCGTATCACGTCAAAACGGTGTAATGGTTTCTATGGTTAAAGGCAAAACGGCAGCGTTCTCTTTGTTCAACCTGCAAAGCCGTGGTCGTTTGTTCTTGGGCCATGCGGTTGAAATCTACGAAGGTCAAATCGTTGGTTTGCACTCTCGTGATAACGACTTGGCAGTTAACCCTTGTAAAGGTAAGCAGCTGACTAACGTACGTGCATCCGGTACTGATGAAGCATTGACGTTGTCTCCACCAGTAACGCATACCCTAGAGCAAGCGTTAGAATTTATCGAAGACGATGAGCTGGTTGAAGTAACGCCAGAAAGCATCCGTATTCGTAAGAAGCTTCTGACTGAAAACGAACGTAAGCGCGCTTCACGTAAGTAAGCTTTACCGACGACTTGTTTGATACGAAAGCCCTGTGAGTATATTGCTCACAGGGCTTTTTTGTGCCGGTTACAAACGTGCAATTGTTATGGCGACATAAAAGATTAATGGACGAACGCTTGCACTGAGTCTTTGATTGGGAATAATATCCCAATTATGAAATCATCAATTATCCAATCTGCCATAGGCAAACTGTTAAGGCCGCTTGTTGTGTTGCTGCTGCGGTCATCTGTTAGTTATCAGCAGGCGAGCGAGTGGCTGAAAATTGCATTTATCGAGGCGGCAGAAGAGATTGGCCCGCAGGATAAACCGGCCACGACCTCCTGGATTGCAACCGTGACCGGGCTCAATCGAAAAGAAGTAAAACGCATACGTGATCAGGCCGCAGGTGATGATGATGAAACAGTCGATCGCTCGCCACCGGTTAATCGTGCGCAACGTGTTATCAATCAATGGATGACAGATCCGGACTATTTACAGCCTGACGGTGAGCCGTCTACTTTGGCATTCGATGGCGACGGCATAAATTTCAGTACGCTGGTAAAAAAATCGAGCGGTGATATGACGCCCAGAGCGGTAGCTAACGAGTTAGAACGGCAGGGTGTAATTGAAGTTACGAATACACAAACCTTGCAACTTATACAGCAAGGGTACTTTCCACCGCCTGGCAGTGACAAGCAATGGGCGTTAGCCGGGCAATCTGCAGCGGATTTGATCACAACGCTATCTCATAATCTGCAGGTGGACACTGAGGATGCGCGTTTTCAGCGCATGGTCAGCTATCGATACTTACCGGTGTCTCAACATGCCGCCTTTGAACAACTGTCGAACAAAAAACTAACGGAGTCGCTGAAAGAGCTGAATGTATGGCTAAGTCAGCACGCCTGTAAATCTCCCGATGATATTGATGAAGCTACTGCACGTGTAAGTGTTGGTATGTATCTCTATAAAAGTGATTCCAAGGAATGATCATGAATAAACTCAGTTGGTCGACTTTGTTGTGTTTGTGCAGTGTACTGTTGGGTTGTGCTGAACCCGATGATGGCATTAGTGGCACGGGTTGGCAGCACGGTTCAGAGCTGGAAGGCTATCTTAAAGATGGCATGATGAATCGGTCAGACTTCCGCGATCGCAGTGAAGATGGAGAGATTTCGTTACCGAATGGAGGCGATGATGCTGGTCGGCCTGTCGGAGATCAGCGTGATACTGTGTATTCAGATACAAACAACCAGGTTGCAGGCGTGCAGGAAATGGACGTGGTAAAAACCGATGGTCGTTTTATCTTCCATCTGACACGGCCCACGTATCTTCCGGAAGTTGTTGATCTGCCTGATAATGAGCGTGGTATTTTTGGAGTCACACAACGTTTGCAGGCCTTTGCAGCAAGCCAGCCTGATGAGCAATCGCCGCTTCAGGATATTCCAATGAATAGTGCGACCTCAACATCCCATGGGCTAGTGCTTCATAAGGATTCCTCTGTTTTGGTGGCGTTAGGTCGTCAGTCTATTGAATTTCGAGATGCTGCCAGCCCGTCAACGGGTATGCCTGTGGTGCATCAGATTGGTTTCGATGCTTACATTCGTGATGTCCGTCTGGTCGATAATCGTTTGATTGTCGTAAGTAGCTTTCAGCCACCGATAACCCAGATTGATGGTTTTGAACGGTATGCGGTATCCCGGCAGGCGTATCGTAATAATCAGCAAATTCTGGCCCAAACACCGGTTGAGCAATTGCTGCCGACACTGACTTTGGATGGTGAAACCCAGTCGATGGTTGATCCCGCAAATTGTGAGGTTACCTTGGTCGACAAGGACGCCAATAATGCCGGGCTGTCGTTAGTGACGGTGATTGATGTTGAAAACCCTGCTGCCTTTTCTACCTATTGCCAAGCGGATAACTTTTCGTCGGTCTTTGTCTCGGCAGAAAACGTGTATCTGATTCGAGAAAACCCGCGGTCGTTTGGTGTGCAAGGCTGTGTGGAATGTGCCTCTCTCGCCAGTAGTGAGGCGCCAAACCCAAAAACGACCGTTGTTCGGGTTGGAATGGATGATGTGCCGAGTTTTAAAGGCCGGTTCCATCTCAAAGGATATCTACATGATGATGCTTATCGCTTTAGTGAGTATGAAGATCATCTGCGGGTGGTGCACTCGGTAGCCGATGACCATCAGTTGGATATCTTTGCTCTGGGTACAAACGGTGTTAGCCGTGTATCGCAACTGCCGAATGCGCAGAAACCGGCCCGTATCGGCAAACCCAACGAGCGCATCCAAGGTATACGATTTGCCGGTGACCGTGCTTATGTGGTGACCTTCGAACGAACGGATCCACTTTATGTATTGGACCTGAAAGATCCGGTATCACCATTTATTGCCGGTGAGCTTGAGATTCCCGGATTTTCATCTTATCTATACCCGGTGGATGAGGATTGGTTGATTGGATTTGGTTCGACAGACCAGCTTTCTAGCGGCTTTAAGATCAGTCTCTATGATATTCGTGACTATACCGCGCCGAAAGAAATACAAACGCAGGTCTTCAAGGGCGGCTGGTCGCCGATCCGTTTTAACCATTTGGTGTTAACGGCCATTCGGGATTTTGAAGACAATGTCCGTTTCTCATTGCCGATTTCTACCTATGATGGCGCGGTGCTGGAGTTTCTCTATTTATTCAGTTTGACGGGGATGAATCTCGAAGGTGATGCGAGTTTGATTGAGCGCGCGCGTATAGAGACGCCAAACAATAGTTTTATTTCTGCCGCACGTGGCATCTTTATTAATGACTATGTGCATATGTTATATGGCAAAAAACGGTATTTTCACCACTGGCCGCTGGCACAGTAGGAATGGGCTAACAAGACCCCTGCGATGTTTCGTTGGTGGGAAATCTATTCAAGCTCCATAACCATTGCTCCGGATATTGGCGAATCAACTGCTCAATACGATCCGCCATATGTTGAGCATTGGTTTGAATATCCGCTTCGCGATTACCTGTATGAGTTTGTGGGAGTGTATCGAAGGCGCAGTGATACTCATCGCCGGACTCTCGCCAACACCAACCAATAATGACATCGACCTTTAACATGTTGGCCAGCGTAATTGCTCCCATTGGTGCGGCGGTTGGCTGGCCGAATAGCTTTACTGGCACTTCATCGGCGAATCCGTCGCTGTAAAAACTAACGAGACGACCGTTTTTTATCGCACGAACGATCTGTATAAAGGTGTCGGGTTGGCGATCCTGAATAAATGCAATATCAGCCCTGCTATAACATTCGCGTAAATACTGATAGCGTGAGGGAATACGCGCCAGCAGGGTTGTTGGGTATCCCAATTGGTTAAGGCCGACACTAAGGCTTTCCCAGCTGCCTAGATGCAAGGTTACTAGGCACGCTCCGCGCCCCCCCGTGAGAGCATCTTCAACAACGCGTGCATTGTGGATATGCGGTGCTAAATCTTTCAGCCATAGAACATCAGCCCCGTTTCGCAAAGCATTGTGATAGCTTTGTCGTGCGAGGCGTTTGCGCCAAGTGACAGGTTTATCAGGATAGGCAAACTCTAGGTTTCGCAGTGCGATGGCACGATTGAAATGATCCAGCGGCCAGTTGCAGCTTGTCATTAATCGAAGCGGTAATGCGCAGTAACGCCTTGGTAATCGTTGTAACGTCTGGCTGATGCGTTGACTCAGGCGATTCGCACGCTCAATCGGATCAATACTATCGGCATCAATCGGGGTGCTGAATTTATCAGTGGTGAAGTTCATTGTTGGATTGTTCCGCCCATTGGATTAAACCTTCTAGGGTCACAACTTGCTCAATATCCGCATTGGCAAGGTCGAGTGGAATACCGGTGACAGATTCCAGCTGCAGCATCAATTCCATGAACTCGACGGAGCTAAGGTATTGAAACAGTAGGGTGTCATCGTCGAGTTGTGCGATTTCGGCACCGCGGTTATTCAGATATTGCGTCACGGTGTCACGTACCTGCGACTGTGTCATTGGTATTCCCATTGTTGCTGAGTCAGCTGTTGTAGTGCATTGATACCCACTTACGGCTGCCCAGAATACGCGTAAAGTTGCGATAGCGGGTGGCAACACTTCCATGCAGTAGTGTCTGATGGGTTTTCCGTCGACAGGTTCATTGCCACTCATCCAAGCAATTATCTTGCAGACAATTTTGGTCTGTTGGTCTGTTGGTCTGTTGGTCTGTTGGTCTGTTGGTCTGTTGGTCTGCGGGCTAGGGAGTCTTGCTGGCCCAGTGTTTTTGGGGGAAGTCGATTGCTGAAAATGCGTCTGCCGAGCGGCGACGTTTTTTGGCATTAACGTACCCATGGCCGTTCGACAGTCTGTGTATCGATTGGTTCTTTGTGCCGATTAACGGTAACTCGAACGACGATTGGTCAAAAAAGCACGCCTGGGCGGAGTAACTTCGCCTAAAGTAAGTCGTAGCTGGCCGTGCAAAGAATGGCGCTGTTTTCGGCGAGTCGTGGCGGAGTTGCGCACAGGGATTGGCGGCAGGGAATAATGGGTATGGAAGATAATGGTCTATTCAACGGTAGGAGACGCGGACGTCGAAGTGCGGGTGTTGTTTTATTGTTGCTAGCTATGGTGCCTTCAGCATTGTTGGCCGCAGACAAGACGACAAAAACCACCGACTCAAAAGACGCTTCCCCTGCAGCTGTAACGCCAAAGAAAGCGGATGACGGCAAGACGGGGTGGTTCGACAAAATCCTCGATTCTATTGGCGCCGATGATTCCTTCGACCCGAATAAGGGCGTTAATTTTGTTTTTCTTCCGGGGCCGTTTTTTAGCCCTGATGCAAAGTTTGGCTTAGGGTTGTCATCGGTCGGGTTGTATCGTCTTGATCCGCAAGATACACAGACGCAGCTTTCGACATTAGAAATCAATGCATTTTTGACAACCAATAAATCGGTTGGCGTGTCGATCGACAACAAGAACTTTTTTCTCAATGATGCCTACCGAGTTTATATCAAGGCCGATTTTTCGGATGCGCCGGAAGAGTTTTACGGTGTCGGTTATGAGCAAGGTATCGATTCATCGAATAAGCGCACATACACCCGGCAGCAAATCGATCTGAATGTGCAGGCATTATTTCGAGTAGTTGAGGACACCTATCTCGGTGGTGGTATCAATTTTTATCATACCCGCGCTCGCCGGATCCGGCCGTCCATACCGTTACCTACGATTGATGGAGGGTTTCCGGAAAATAATCAGAGCTCAGGTGTCGTCGCAACCTTTGTTCACGATAGCCGGGATGTGATTCTAAATCCCTATAAGGGGCGGTTGGTTGAGGTCTCTGCCAATTACTTTAACCGCGGGTTAGGCAGTGATACTGACTTCACGAGCTACCTGTTAGATTACCGTGAATATATCAGTCTGGCGCCAGTGCCGGGGTTGTTTGCGTTTCAATTCAAAGCGAATTTCAGTGCCGGCGAGATCCCTTGGAATGAGATGTCGACGATTGGTGGAAACTCCGGCTTACGATCTTATATACGTGGCCGTTATCGAGACCGGCAAACGATACTGTCGCAACTCGAGTACCGAGTTCACATCGTTGGCCGTCATGGCATGGTGACGTGGATCGGCGGTGCAATGTTGGCTGACAAAGTCGAAGATTTTACAACAGACGACGTACTGCCCAACATTGGTGTGGGTTATCGCTTGCGCTTGAAAGACCGCGTTAACCTGCGTTTAGATCTCGGATTTGGTCGAAATGGCGGTGGGTTTTACTTCAATGTTAACGAAGCGTTCTGAAGATTAGTTATATTTACTGTTTGCTCAGGCGAAATAACCGGCCTGATACCTGCACCAAAATTGTCACCTGTGTCGTTGTGGTTTTTCAGTCTAGTCATGTAGTTAGGTGCATTTCCCCCCTCAATCTTGTGTGATCGAATACAATTCCAAGGCTTTTCTACTCATCGGTACGCCTGACAATTTTTGTCAGTCGCGTCCCTTATTGGAGCATCGTCTGTACATCGTTACTTCTATAACATAATCGAATAAACAATGTGTCTACATGTAATTGTTTGGACATATAAACCAATATAGTATGGTTGTTAGAATGTGAAATAAGTCGCATTCGGCGGCAATATAAAGTGTTAGTAAATGAAAGGGATGTGCCTACAAATGATGCGACGATCCACTTTTTTACTTCTCGCCTTCTGAAACGGATATCTTGGATGTCCGGCCGCTCTGAGAGAATAATAATGAGTTGTGGAGCCACTATGAAATTAAAGACCCTGTTGGGGGGTGTTGCCGCGTTGACACTGACGGCATGCTACGACCCCTTCGAACAACAAACATACATTGATGATAATGCTGAAGAGATGGAAGCATTTGCTCACCAGCCAATTACGGATGAGGGGATTCCGTACCTGCTGTTCAAAATTCTGCCGCAAGGCTTCCCGGATATTTATGGGCCAGATCTCACAGCTTCGATCGGTCTTACTCAGGTTCCCGGTGAGCCGTTACCGGTAGGTATGGGACGTACGCAGGCGATATCTGCGCCTTTCCAATCAATCGCAACGAACTGTGCGGCATGTCATGAAGGTAAAATCCTTAATGATGACGGCTCGATTACACGAATTATCGGTGCGCCAAACATGCAGTTCAGCCCGAATGTTTACCGTCGTAAGTTGGTTGACCTAGTGAACAGCCCGAACTGGAATGCCGAGTACCTGATTAATTTGATTAACAGCCAGCCACCGGGTTTCTTTGGTTTTGATACCATTGAAGAAGAATTCCGCGAGCGCGCGATTGTTACCGCAGCATTGCCATATTTGGTAGAGCCGCTGCGTCAGGGAATTATGTTTGTTGATTCCCGTTACACATCGTTAGAGCAGTTTTATGAGGTCCGTGACGGCGTAAACTACATGTCGATGCCACACTACGGTGCGACGGATCAGGGTGTTGAGTTTGCAGCACTGTTTGGTGAAGACCCGATAGCTGTGCCGTCGGCGTTCCAGCCAGTATGGAATGTTGGGCGTAAAGAATTGACTCAGTGGGGCGGTGAATCACAATCAAACCTGAGCCGTAATATCAGTACAGGCATTTACTTCTCGACAGTACAGCCAGGTGATGACGATCGGGCGCGTCCTTACATCGTTGATTACGCAAAAACGGTAACGGCGTTTGTACGTGATCTGCCATCACCGCAATATCAGACGAATTATGATGTAAACTGGCATAAGGCCAAAAAAGGTAAACACCTTTATGACCAATACTGTGCTGACTGTCATGCGACAGAAAATTTGACCATTTATACTCCTGAATCTTTGGGTGGTGTTGATCAAAACCGGGCGTTGTCTTATACCCAAACTTTCTTGGAAGTGAACGGCCGTGAAGGGCGTGCTGCGTGCGATAAGTTTGGTATCGAAGAATGCTCAACAGCCGGTGCTCCGCGTTCTGCAACCGATGGTTATCTTGCTGATGACTTGAACGGTATTGTTTGGACCGCTCCATACCTGCATAACAACTCAGTACCGACATTGCGCGACTTGTTCCGCAAAGGCGAAGATCGCCCGGTTGAGTTCTGTGTTGGTGGTATGCGCTTCAACCATGATGACGTGGGTTACACCGGTCAGTGTTTAGAGCTTTACGAAACTAATCGTCCGGGTCATTCAAACGGTGGTCATGACACGTATGCCATCATGGGGCCGCTGATGTATAGCGGCGATTACGCGAATGACGCGCAAGATCCAGCGCATCGTAAGATCAATGCAGTTATCGAGTATATGAAAGTACTGCGCTACACCCAGGATGAAGAAGGCAACGGACGTATGTTCCCTAGCTATGCGGACATTGCGTATGGCATCCTGAACGACTGAAACACGGCATTCAGCTCATAGAGTGTGGGCTGAATGATTCGACATGTTTAATTAAATCCGGCGATATTCATGGCCGGATTTTTTTTGCCTGCGGATTTTGCATAGTGGGCTTTGCTGAGTGCGTTTAACATGCCAGGTTGCCCACCTAAGGCTGCCGGTGTACATTGATGTCGGCGTATATTGCGCTCGGGTTTGAGGCACGTATGAATACACATGTGTGCTTATCAACGTCTTCCGGGCGATCGAGCCGATAATAATTGCCACGAAATTCGTATTTCAACGTTTTAGATGTCGAAATGTAGAAAGGGGATATATCAATAATGACAAGCCGGTTCAGGCAGTTGTGTGCTGTCTGCTGTTTTCTGGTGAGTGCTCTAGTAGTTGCTGATACGCCTGATGTATCGGTCAAACATTTGATCGATAGCGAACAGGATCAGCTTGAAGCGCTAGAAGATGCGCAGAGTAAAGTTCACCGATACGTCGACGAGCACTTTCGTGATACCCCTCGCTCTAGCATGCTGGGGTTTATGCGTGCGACTGCGGAGGGTAACTACGAACAGGCGGCGAATTTTCTGGATACTCGATACTTACCTGATGATGTAAAGGCCGAATCCGCAGAGGAGCTTGCCCGCAAGCTTCAGGTGGTGCTTGATCAGCGTTTATGGGTCGATGTATCGAAACTGAGCGACAGCAATAAGGGGGAAGCTGATGATGGCTTGCCATCTTATCGGGACTTAATTGGATCCATCGCCAATGGCAGCTATTACTATGACATCCTGTTTCAACGGGTGCCGGGTAGTGATGGGCAATTTATCTGGAAATTTTCTAACCAAACTGTTGCGCAAGTCCCCGAACTCTACCGTTTGTTCGGTTATAACCGCATCGAAGAGTGGTTAGACGACAATATTCCACATTTTAAAGTGTTTGGGATTCAAAGCTGGCTGTGGATGTTGGCATTGATGGCAGCGGCGATCACCTTCGTTTTTGTTACCCCTTTTTGCTTGCTTACGGTTGGCATTATTCGTCGGCATCGACCTGCTACTGGTGATCGAATTCGCCGATTTGCGCTGGGGCCGGTGCGTTTCATGTTGGTGCTCTATCTAACCGGCATGTTGTTGCAGGGGTTTCATCTAAGCCTAGAAGCACAGGCATTTGCACAAACGCATACCTTCCATATTATCGTGAATGCCTGGTTTCTGATTATGGTTATTGGTTTTTTGCAGGAGTACGGGCAAACCCGGCTAGAGCTTAAAGGCCAAAAAGACATGGCAGTTTTACTCAAGCCGTTGGCCAGTGTTTCGCGAATTTTGGTCTTGATCAGCGCGTTACTCGTTTGGTTTAACAATATGGGCATTGATGTCACGACCATGGTGGCGGGATTGGGTATCGGTGGGTTGGCCATCGCGTTGGCAGCACAAAAATCGTTAGAAAACCTGATCGGTACGGTAACGATATTTATGACATCGCCGATCAAAGTCGGTGATTTTTGTCTTGTTCAGGGTTCGAAGGGCATGGTCGAAGAGATCGGCTTGTGGGCCACCAAGATTCGAACGTTAGATCGTTCTGTGGTGTTCATTCCCAATTCACAAGTCAGTGCAGGCGTGATCGAAAACTTCTCAATGCGCGACAAGTTTACTTTCTCTCGAGTGTTGTATTTAGACCATGCCACTACGGAGGAGAAAATCTCAGAGGCGATGGATGCAGTCCGTCATATTCTCGAAACCCATGAGATGGTTGATGATCAGATACGCCGCGTTAACTTGGAAACCATTGGCGAGTTTGGTTTCGAGGTTCAGGTATTTGCGCAGATTCGCACCACAGATCTGAACGAATACAAACAAGAGATTGCGGGTATTAACCTGCAAATCAACAAGGTTATGCAAGATCTGGGCGTCGTTTACGCCAAGCCTCTGAGTAATCTGACCAGTAAATCCAAATAAAAAAATAGTCTCGTGCCTGTCTGCGCGTTGTTATCGGTGCGTTGGTAGGCAGTAAATCTGAAAATAGGAGCGTTTAAGGTGTTAGATTATTTTGCCCTGGGCCTGTTGGTCTTTGTGGGGCTGGTGCTGTTTTACGGCATTATCGTGGTTCACGATATCCCCTATGAGATTGCCCACAAGCGCAATCATCCGCATCAAGACGCTATTCATGTAGCGGGTTGGGTGAGTCTATTCACGCTGCATGTTTTATGGCCGTTTTTGTGGATCTGGGCGACGATATATCGTGAAGATCGCGGTTGGGGGTTTCAACATCAGGCAGAAGAACGTCTTGCTTCGTTAGAGAATCAAATTGCGGGTTTGCGAGCCACAATTGATAGCGCAGATCACAATGAAAAAAATACGCCTGCAAGCGCTGATAACAATAGCCAGGCAGAGGGAGCGAACGACTAATGGATGTATTGTTAATACTCACGTACGCCGCGTTTGCGATCACGATTTTTAGAGTATTTCGTATCCCGCTCAATAAGTGGACGGTGCCAACCGCAGTGTTAGGCGGCATCGTTATTATTGGTGCGCTGATCGCGACCATGAATTACAACCACCCCTATTCGGAAATCAGCCGCAGCTATTATGCGACAACACCGATTGTGCCGCAGGTGAGAGGGCACGTTATTGACGTCCCTGTATTGCCGAATAAGCCGGTCAAAAAAGGCGATGTGTTGTTCCGCATTGATCCAACGCCCTTTGAAGCGAAGGTGTCTGAGCTGAATGCGCGGGTTAAGCAAGCCGAGCTCGATTACACACGTGAAAAGGAGCTTGTGCGTCGGAAGGTTGAAGCCAAGCGTAACCTGGAAATTGCAGAAGCTAATCTTAATGCGTTAAAAGCACAGCACAGAGAAGCGGAATTTGAATTGGAACACACGGTGGTTCATGCCCCTGCAGACGGCTTGGTGACACAGCTGACGTTACGCCCGGGTATGATGGCAGCGCCGCTACCTTTGCGCCCAGTGATGGTTTTTGTGCATAAGGAAGCGCCTATGTACATTGCGTGGTTCCGCCAGAATAGCTTGTTACGCCTGAATGAAGGTGACAGTGCCGAGATGATTTTTGATGCGATTCCCGGTGCAATATTTGCGGGTCGTGTTGAGCATGTATTGCCAGCATTGGCGCAAGGGCAGTTGCAGCCATCCGGCGATGTGTTGAGTGAAAACACTACTGCAATTCCAGATCGAGTACCGGTGATTATCCGCATTACGGATGAACGTTTTGAACAGTATGCTGGCAAACTGCCGGGCGGTGCCTATGCGCAAGCCGCGATTTACAGTGAACACTTTGAGCACTTATCAGTGATGCGTAAGGTGTTATTGCGCATGGCTGGGTGGATGAACTACCTGTTTCCATTCCACTAACTCTGCATCACCGTTGATACTGACCATCGCTACCGAGTTGTTGAACAAACACTAGCGCGGTGGTCAGATCAATCGACGAATACCGGCTCTTGGCTCTCCTGCTGATGAACCTTTCTGAGAAACAGCAAATAACACAACCCGCTTGAAATCCCGGTTCCGAGTATCACAATTGCCATCGGCAGCGGATTATCTACCAGAAATACACCCACTAACCAGCCTGCCAATGAGGCAACGGTCATCTGCATAAATCCCATCATTGCCGATGCGGTCGCTGCCATATGTGCAAACGGCTTCAAGGCTTCGCCCATCGCCTGCGGCAACACCAACCCAATCGCCAATGTGACAAAAAGCACCGGAAGTACTGCCAATACCGGATGGAAGTAACCCGCTAGGTTAGCGGCGACCATCAACGAACTCGGGATGACGGATGTTGCAATGCCGAGTTTGAACGCTCGCGCCGGTGGCCAGCGATGCGCGATTTTGGCGGTAAACAGGTTGCCTCCGATGTAGCCGGCGACGATAAACATAAAATACAAACCGAAATGGGTGGGCTTCACGTTGAAGAACTCGATCAATACAAAGCTTGCACCTGACAGAAACGCAAAGGCGCCGGCGTACAGAAATGACGAGGTCAGGACATTACCCACAAAGTGATGGCTACTCAGGAGCGTTAAAAAGTTTTTCCCGATGACTCGTGGGTGCAGAGGCTGTCTCTGCGGTAGAGATTCATCAACCAGAAAAAACGTTAACGCCATCGCCAGCAAGCCAAATCCTACCAATGACCAGAAAGTCAGTCTCCAATCGCCAAAAGATACCAGAATACCGCCCAATGACGGTGCCATAACCGGTGCAATTGCCATCAAACTAGACACATAAGCCAAGGCTTTGACGGCCTTTTCCGGTGGGTATACATCGCGCACAATTGCGCGGCCGAGGGTGGGTGCACAGCAGGCCCCCATCGCTTGAATAAACCGGTAGATAATGAGTTCGTCGATGGTGGTGGCAATCGCACATAGACCGCTCATGACCACATATAGAGAGAGCCCAGCCAGCAGTACAGGTTTGCGTCCGAAGCGGTCTGACAATGGCCCACACACGAGATGAAATAGGGCAAAGCCCAATAGATAACTGGACAACGTCATCTGCACTTGAGAAATGTCGGTATCGAAATAACCCACCATAGCGGGCATGGCAGGTAGATAAAGATCGACGGATAAGGGTCCAAGGGCAATGATGCCAGCAAGAACATAAATGAGGTTAGCACGCGCCTGAGGCATGGGATTCTTATCGATTTGTGTGGCAAGAGGGCGAGCAGTATACGTGATTTGTGAACGGCGGCGCTGTCGACGCGATAAAAAAACGTCAGGACAGACTGTCGGTCGTTGTTGCACAGTGATTTGTTTGTCGACCACTCAAATCAGCCACTACAAGATACACCGCAGGTATTAGCAACAGGCTTACAGCGGTTGCCAGCAGCACACCAAACCCGGTGGCGATGGCCATAGGTACCAGAAACTGCGCTTCCCAGCTGCGCTCAGACATAATGGGTAGCAGGCCTACAAATGTTGTGATGCTGGTTAGCAGAATGGGTCGCAACCGATCCGTGCAGGCGTTAACCACGGCAACAGCGGTTGGCTCGCCTGATTGGCGGCGAGCATTGATGCTGTAGATCAAAACCATGTTGTCATTCACCACAATACCTGAGACTGCCAGCATCCCTGCGATCGACCAGACTGTGAGCGGGTAACCTAATAATGCATGGCCCGCGATGGCGCCAAGCATGCCGAAAGGGACGGCCGTTAGAATCAATATAGGTTGGCTCCAGGAGCGAAATAGCCAGGCCGTTAGCAGGAATATCACCATCAGAGCGATACCAAACCCGCTCATCAGGCGCTCACTGAGTTTACGCTGTGAGCCTTTGAGGCCGCCGATGTGCCATTCAACATCGGGGAAGTCAGCCTGTATCGCGGGTAGCCATTGATCAAACACATCGTGATAGAGGCTGTCGGTTGTGATTATTTGCGTTTGTAGCTTGGCGCTGATCAAGGCGGTGTAGCGCCCGTCGCTGCGGGTTACTTGCTCGGCTTTATCTGCAGGTAGCACGTCGGCTATTGCATGAAAGGGCAATACATGGCGGCCTTGATCAACGGGCAGCTGCAGCAGTTGTGCCGGACTGTGATCTGCCAGGGTTAAGGTGACTGCCAGTGCATCTTGATCGTCATTTACATCTGATTGGCGTAATGTTTGCCCCTTTAACCAATATCCCATTTTTATGAGTAGTTCGTTTTCCGCCGTTGAGGGTGTCGATGCCTGTAATGCCTGAGAAGCCGCGGCATCTGAGGATGGCAGAATCAATCGCCAGTCGGCTTGGGTGTTTTGCAGGCTGCTTTGTACCTGGCTGACGCCTTTTAGTGAGCTTAGTTGTTGTAAAAGCGCATCACTGGCTTGCTGTAGCTGCTGTTTATCGGTACTGAATAGCTGAAGCCAGAAGCCATCGGTGCTGGTTTGAAAGCGGCTGGAAAATTGCACGTCAATAGCGTGCTCAAGTAGGCCTGTTTGTGATTGCCAGCGTTCATCGATTAAGGCACCGCTATAGCGGCGATCTTGCCCGGAGGCCAGAGTCAGGTAAACGTAGCCGGTGTTGCTATCGATGGGAATATGCGCGCGCACATGGCGAACTTCCTGGTGGCCGGTTTCGGTGTTCAGTTCTTCTTGCAGCTTAAGTGCTGATTTTTCCAATTGCTGGGTTAGCTTCGGTAGGTAGGCCAAGCGGTCTTGCGGGGCAACAGTCACGGTAGCTGTGGCGACTTCTGATTCAATATTGGATAACCATTGTACGGCGATACGACCACTGGCGACCTGACTGAAAACCAAAACCAACGTGGCAAAAAACAAGGTAATTAATAAGTAACGCCAGGCCAAGCCTTTTACCAATACGGGTTGGTAGATGTCGTATGTAAATCGTTTTAACAGACGTTCAGTTAACCAATGCGGGCGATCGCATAATCGCGGTGAGCGTGTATTGGCAGATCGATGGCGTAAATGTGCGGGCAGTATCAATAGGCATTCCACCAAGGAAAACGCCAGAGTCGCAATCACTACCCAAGGAATCTGGCCGATCAAACGACCTTCTGCGCCAGGTAAAAATGCCAGTGGCGCGAAACTTACAATGGTGGTTAGCGTTGCGAAAAGCACGGGCCGATAGACATCTACTGCGCCTTTGATCACAGCAGAGAGACCATCGTCAGAGGTGGTTAAATGTTGTTCTCGATCGATACTTTCGCCGACGATAATGGCGTCATCCACCACCATGCCGAGTACCAGCAACAAAGCAAACGTGGACACCATGTTGATCGAATAGCCGAGCATCCAGAGCGTAATAAAGGCACCGAGGAAGGCGACCGGAATACCGACGGTTACCCAAAATGCCAGCCGTATGCGCATAAATAAAAACAGTACCAGAAATACCAGCATCAGCCCGGCAATAGCGTTGTCTTGAAGAATGCCTGTACGGTTGTAAAAAATTTGCGAGTTATCCTGAATCAATTTGATGTCATAGGTATCAGGCAACTGTTGTTGCAGCTCAAGGATAGCCTCGTCGACATGCGCGGCGATAGTATCAATGCTGTGAAAATTATCTTGATAGACACTTACCGTTGCGGCGGGATTGTCGTCGACTTTGGTGAGGCCGTCGAGCGGTGCAACGGTACGTTCCAGTAGGGCGATATCAGCTAATGGAATCTCTTCCTGCTTGCCCGGTAACTGAATTTGTGTTGCGGCGAGTTGCTGCATCAATGCAGTGGGTGGGAGGTCGCGTAGTTGATCCAAGGCGTGTTCAAGTTGATCGGATAACTGCGAAAAGGGCAATTGGTAGATGATGAGTGCTTGCGGGTCGACCTGGATATCGACTTCAGGTTGGTAGCGATCGCGCAACCTGACATCTTCAAGGCCCTTGGCGTTTAGCAGTGTTTTCAGTTGACGCGCAGCGTTGTGCAGCATCTCGGGGTGAGTCTGGGCTCCGATACTAATGCGACTGATCATAACGCTGTTTTCGTGGCGCTGAATATCGACGGGGCTAAAGTCGGCTGGCAACTTAACGGTATTGATCAGTTGCTTAGCGTTATCAATCGCTTGCTCCATCGGGCTGCCATAAGGCAATTGGGCGATCAACGTGCATTGGCGTGCACTATAGAGGCTGTGGAGGCTTTCTATGGCGGTGTTTTTGTTGGTGAGCACTTGCTCTAGCGCTAGGCAGACGCTTTCATGCCGTTCAAGCGAAGGGGATGATGCGCGGGTTGTAATAGTGAAGCCATCTTGCAGCATGCGCGGCAAGATTTCTCGTTGTGCGTGCCAAAGGCTCCAGCAGCCCAGTACAACAATTACCAGCATGAGCCCATTGGCTGCAACTGCACGGCGTGCGAAAAAGGCGATCAGTGTATGCATGTTTAACGCGTAACTGGCCGCTCAGTGGGGGCTACAGATAAGCCGGCACTGGCGAATGGAAGGTCTGACACAATGATTTTATCGCCAGCATGAATGCCATCTCGTAGATATAGAGCATTGCCATCGGCATAGGCAATCGTAATGGGTCTGATAATGAGCGAGTTGTTGTTATCGACCAGCCAGATACTGCTATTTGCACGCAAATAGGAATAAGGGATAGGTGTTAGCGGCTGACGCAATTTACCCTGTATTTGCACGGTGACCGACTGACCACTGACTAGCGCCGAGCTGATATCATGAGAGTGTGCATCGCCCAATGCAGGGGCCGTGCCGGTGTCTGTATTGGTAGCGATAGCGGATACGGCAAGGTGCAGGTGCAATAACGGTGATTGGCTATTTCCGGTTGGTGGCCATGCTGGGGTTAGCGCGATGGTGGTGGGATTCGGCGCTAAGCTCGATTCTGAGTTCGGCTTTGAATTCGATTGTGTATTCAGCGATTGGGGGATATCCAGTTGCGCCGACGAAATACCCGCCAGCAGCGTTAACTGTTTTTGGGTAAAGGCAATAGTGACGTAGGCGTTGCCGTGTTCAGGCACAACCCATTGGCCTTGTGTCTGCCACTGTATATTGTTGGTCGGCCCGTCGCTGGTGACGGTAGTGACAGGCAGTGCGCTATTCGAGCGCTGCTGTGGTGGTGTTTCAGCAGAAGCAGGAAATGACGCATAGCTGCCAGCAGCTGTTGCCAAAATGACCAGTGCGACCAATAGCCATTGCCAGAGCGGATAGGCAATCTGGCTGGAGTTTATTATATTCTCGGGCTGTCGGGTGCGTTGCGTCATGCGTGCTCCCTCCGGGTTCCGGACAGGTCAATAGTTGGAGTTACTTGGCCATGGCGACAGCATCCATCGCTGTCTGTTGCTCAGGCTCTGTCTCTTCTACCGCGATTTCAACATCATCAAGCTCGCTGTCGAGTCGACGCATACGTCGGCTGCATAACGTCAGCGCCACGCTAACAAGCATCAGCGCACCGAGCAGCGAAATCAATACCGCAATACCGCGGCCTTGCCCCGTACCATAGTAGGGGCCGAGTGTTGGTGCTAACCAGCCGTCGGCGGCCATTGCGGGCTCAAACACGGCGTCTGCCAGTGGCCCGATAATCAATAACATGAAACATTGAGCCAGACCCAATACGAAATTTCGCAAGCCGATAACACGCCCAAGGATGGCTGGGTCTACTTTGCGTTGATAAATAGAGCGGTTGTTGCTGTCGATCACCGGGAAGCAAGCCATTACGATGAAGCCGCCAGCGGCAATCATCCAGGGTGTGGTGGTGGCAGGTAATAGCAACAAGCCAACGCCCACAAGGCCGCTGACCCCAATCACAATTGGCATATGACGGTTAATATTGGTCAGCGCAATCATAATGGCGGCACCGGCAATGATGCCTGAGCCTGCGAATGACATAATTTGCCCCATTTGATCCGGTTTAGCGAAGCCAAGTAGCATCGGTTGAACCATAACGCCGGCGGCGATCAGCATCGCAGCGATACTGGAGAAAAATCCTACCAAGCCCAGTAGTGCCGGTGCCTTCATTAAATAGCGGTAGCCTTCACCAATGGAGGCCAGCAATGATAGCTCTTGTGTGTCGGTTGCCGATGCGGCTGCAGTTTTGGCTTGTGGCTGAGGAATGCGGGTGATAATGACTGCACCAATACCAACGCTAAAGGTTGCCAAATCCACCAAAAACAACGTTTGCATGCCACCGTTGGCATATAGCGTGCCCGCAATTGCGGGTGTTGCGAGTTCAATCAATCCAAAAGCCAGGGCGATCATCCCATTCGCCTTNGTCAGATTGCTTTTCGATACCATCAGCGGAATCGTGGCGGAAATCGTCGGTAATACAAAGGCATTAAATACCGAATTTAGAGTAACCAAAGCGATGATGTGCCACGGCACTAACAATTGCCACCAATAGAGTGAGGCAAGCGCGCCTGTGATAGCGATCGCGGCGATTTGTGACAGTATCACAATCATTTTTCGGTTATAGCGGTCGGCAACGGCCCCAGCCAATGGGCTCAAAAGTACAACGGGCACAATGTTTGCCAGTGCAATTACGGTGTACACAGTTACTGAACCGATTTGTTCGTATGCCCAGATACCTAGGGCGAAACCGGTCAGTGATGAGCCAAACAAAGAAATGGCTTGGCCGATCAGTAAAACCGTGAAGGGTTTCATCGATTGGTCAGTCATGGAATATGGTCTGCTATTCGGCGCTTAAGCACCTTATTGTTATTATCGTCTGGGTACCTATTTAGTTGGCTTTCACAATTGCGAATTGGCCGTTAGCGTACCCGTTGACGGGATGTTCCCGTTAATTCTGTCTGCAGTCATTTTTTGCGATACAGCACTCCATATCACAAAAGGCTTTAAAACAGAGCAGATACTATAACTGTTTTGTAATTCAAATACAGGCTTTCTGTGATAGATCGCTGTCAGCGGTCGGATGTCAGGCAGCGGCGGCTTTGGTGGCCGCCGCTCAGTGTTTACTCGTTATAGCTGGATGAATGTCTCGCGATAGTGTTTCAATTCTTCGATAGAATCACNAATGTCGTCCAGCGCCAGATGCGAGCCTTGTTTACGGAATCCTTCCAATGCTGAAGGCTTCCAGCGACGCGCAAGTTCTTTCAAAGAGCTCACGTCGAGGTTGCGGTAGTGGAAAAAATCCTCTAACTCCGGCATGTAACGATAGAGAAAGCGTCGGTCCTGACAAATGCTGTTGCCACACATCGGCGAGCTGTTGGCTGAGACGTGGTCGCGTAGGAATTCCAGCGTGGCTAACTCGGCGTCACGCATTGTGATATCCGATGCTTTGACGCGCGCGGTAAGGCCAGATTGCCCATGCTGTGTAATACACCATTCATTCATGGTATCCATTACAGAGTCTGCTTGGTGAATTGCCAGCGAAGGGCCTTCTGCAATCATATTCAGATCTTTGTCGGTCACAATGGTGGCGATTTCGATAATGGTATCGCCGTCAGGGTCTAACCCGGTCATTTCCAGATCAATCCAGATCAGATTGGTGTCGTGGTCGTTGTGTGTTTCAGCAGACATGTTGGTTTCCAAAGGCAGCCAAATTCATCGATTGTGAGCAGTAAATTGATAGCCAGCATTGAATCGCCAGCGACAATCTGCATCGCCTCCCTTTATAATGGGCGTTTTGAGTGTACCAAAGCTCAGGGGCAGGGCGCAGCATGATTGACAAAAAATCCTGCAGCAGCGGCATTTTTCACTGAACGAGTAATACCCGAATATGGCCAAACGCAGGCTTACCAAACAACAACAGGCGCGCATCCAACGCCAGCGTCAGCACCGTATCGCCAAGGCCGGCAAAGGCGGTGAAACCGATGATGCCTTGTTGGGCCCCGAGCGTCGTGCGTTGGTGTCCGCCCGCTATTCTCGACATGTTGATGTGCGCATTCTTGATGGCGATGATGTCGGGCGCCAAGTCCGTTGCCATGTGCGGGCGACTGTCGGCTCCATTGCGGTTGGTGATTATGTTGTATGGCGCTCAATGGGCGAAGATCAGGGCGTTGTTATCGCAGTAGAGCCGCGGCAATCTTTAATTGAACGGCCAGATGGGCTCGGTAAGTTAAAGCCTGTGGCAGCCAATATCGATCGCGTATTTATTGTTTTAGCGGTGGAACCTGAGCCACACCCGACCTTGATCGACCGTTATTTAGTGGCTGCTGAAAATGCCAATATCGAAGCGGTATTGGTGCTGAATAAGATGGATTTATGCCAAACCCCTGCACAGCAGTCACTGTGCGATGAGTTAGAGCGTATTTATACCGCACTGGATTACCGTGTTTATCGTATCTCATGTGCCGAGAAGGCTGGTCTTGAGGCATTGAGGCAGGAATTGACTGATCAGGTGAGTGTGTTTGTCGGTCAGTCGGGTGTGGGTAAGTCATCATTGGTGAATGAACTTATTCCAGAAACTGAAGCTAAGGTTGGCGTGCTATCCGCTCATGTCGTCAAGGGCCGCCATACCACCACTACTTCCAGTTTATTTGCATTGCCTGGTGGGGGTTACTTGATCGATTCTCCCGGTATTCGAGAGTTCCACCTCAATCATTTTGATAAGCCTCAAATCTATGCGGGCTACCGAGAATTAGAACCACTGTTAGGTACTTGCCAGTTTCGTGATTGTAAGCACGATTCAGAACCCGGTTGTGAGATTCGTGAATTTGTTGATGGGCAAACGATGTCTGGCAGCCGTGCACAAACACTGGCCTATATTCTTGGCAGCCTGGATGACGCCGGTTAGCTGATTTTCGATGCGGGTAGTACGGCGCGTGCTGAATACGTGCCATCGATATTGCGGCAGTCGTGGCCGCGTGATTTTTAACAGGAGCGGATATGATTGCCTTAACCAGCCTGATTCAGGCGGACACCTTGCACGCTGCATTGGCAGATGGGCAACCCCTATTGATCATTGATCTGTGTAGTGCCGAAAGTTACCAGCAGGGGCATATTCCCGGTGCGGTGCATGTGGCACCGTCAGCATTGAGCTGCGGTATCAAACCGGCCCCAGGCAAATTACCGGCGGTGGATGCGTTAAAAACATTGTTTCAAAACATCGGACTAACACCCGATATGCATGTGGTGGTTTATGACGATGCGGGTTCCAGCTGGGCCGGCCGCATGATATGGACGTTGGATTTGATTGGTCATGGTAAGGCGAGCCTGCTAGATGGCGGTATTCAGGCCTGGAACAGAGCTGGCCATGCACTTTCAGACGTATTACCAACAATTAGCCCAAGCACATTGGATATCCATGTCGCGCCAACGTTTATTGCAGAGAAAGCACATATCCACTCGCGCCTTGGGGCCGATGACTTTGCTGTATGGGATGCGCGTAGTGCAGCAGAATACCGTGGCGAAAAAGTGTTGGCTGCCCGTGGCGGGCATATTCCTGGTGCGGTGCATTGCGAATGGACTGATCTAACGGATGCTAACGGCTGTGTGCGGGATTTGGCGCCATTGAAAGAGATGCTGGAAGCCCGCGGCCTTGGCCTCGAGAAAGAAGTGGTGACTCATTGTCAGACACATCGACGTTCGGGGTTAACCTGGTTTGTCGCCCGTAAATTGTTGGGTTACCCCGACATCAAAGCGTATCCCGGCTCATGGTCTGAGTGGGGTAACGACGATGACATGCCGGTCGAAAGCTGATTTTGAATTTCACCCAAGTGCCTATTTGTAGATAGAGAGCAACAACAACGATGTCCAAACTTACTGAAAGCCTATTTGCCGCCCTGCAGCAGGTGCTGCCTCAACATACGCTGTCGCGTATCGTCGGTAAATTGGCGGAAAGCCGACAAACCTGGCTCAAGAACACCTTAATCCGCGCCTTTATTGATGTCTACAACGTCGATATGACACAGGCGGTGCGTCAGCGGGCGGAAGATTTCGCCAATTTCAACGACTTCTTTACTCGTGAGCTCAAACCCGATGCTCGCCCGATTTGTTCTGAACCATCGGCATTGGCAAGCCCGGCAGATGGCGCTGTTAGTGAGCTGGGTGACGTCGAATTGGGTAGTGTTATGCAGGCCAAGGGGCAGTATTACTCGCTGATGTCTCTGGTCGGTGGTGATGCCGATATTTGCGGGCGCTATTTGGGTGGAAAATTTGCAACCATTTATCTGTCTCCACGAGATTACCACCGTGTTCACATGCCGTGTGATGGAAGGTTAGTGTCGACTACTTATGTGCCCGGGGAGTTATTCTCGGTTAACCAAGCAACGGCTAATCAAGTGCCGGGTTTATTTGCACGTAACGAACGTTTGATCTGTGAATTCGAATCCGACCAGGGTCCATTTGTCATGATTCTGGTTGGCGCCATGATTGTTGCAGGTATCGAGACGGTATGGGGTGGTCAAGTGGCACCGGTCACGGCACGTTTACAACACCAAAACTTCACAGACCAAGCGCCAGTTATGTTGAAAAAGGGCGAAGAAATGGGCCGCTTCAAACTCGGCTCGACGGTTATTTTGTTGTTTCCTAAAGATGCAGCTGAGTGGCACGAATCACTCGCCAATGGCACACCTACCGTGATGGGTGGCGACATAGGGCGATTGTTATAAGAAGCGGAAAGTGATACCGTCAAATCTATAACTTTGAATCAATAATCAGCAGTCTGTTGTGATCAACGAGAGTGGGTACTGGGTCTTTCGACGGCTAGCAACTGCCGTCGGTATGGCCACATAGCGTGTATCCACAAGCTACCGGTGCTAATCAGAGCGGTTTAATCGTTCGCCGCTGGTAGTTTCGTCTGACGATCTAGACAGACCGCACTTGCCCGCCGCTGGGGATCGTTATGGCTGATGCTGCTGTCCAACACAGTCACTCTTCCGCGCAGACATATGATGCTGTGCGGGCTACCTATGATCATTGGGATCAAGAGCGTCTGCGCTGTTTGCAAAATACTGTCGATTCACGGCAGTGGGAACTTGTTAGATGGTTGCCGGCGTTATTGCATTGTCAGGTTGATGGTCTTCCGGGATTAGTCAGTACAGATACGCCATCAGGCATTGCCGGCCTTCAAACGGCTGATGCGGCACGCATGATGCAGCACGACTGGGCCGCACATGGCTTGCACATGGTAGAAGCCGCTATTGATCAGTCGGCCATTCATTGTCTTTTCATCGAAACTGCAGCGACACAATTAGTATCCTCGTTGGCTGCAGATCAACTCAATATAACCGTTATTTGCCGAGCGTCTTTGCCGATGCATCAGCAGCGATTGTTGCAACAAAAGCTTGAAGCAATTCAAACATTCGCCAGCGATTTAGGGTGGCAGTTGTCGTGGGAATTATATTGCGTCGGTGCTTCGTTGGCGCATGCTCATAGTTTGACGGATAGCTTGTTTTCGCGAACCGTTTTGCTTTGTGGTGAACGACCGACAATGCAATTGCGCGCACCGGCAGGCTCAAAACAAGCACTACCTCCAGAGCAGTTACCGTCCACGATTGATCTCGGGTTTGGTGCGGTTGCTCACGACGATCTCCTGCTATTTGGTGCGCACCGTTATTTATCAGAGTCGATGCTTGCACCTTATCGTGCTATGCATGGCTTGGTATGGATTGAAGCAACAATTAACCAGCATCCGAAAGTGTGTTCGGCATCTGAATCACTGCGTACCACCGTGTGGCGTCAACCCGATGACATCCAGAACCTGCCTTTCGCGTTGGATGCTGATTTTCTCCTTATGCAAAAAGCTGAGCTCTATTTACAGGCACTGGATGATCAGCTACGACTTAATGACTTGCGCGCGTGTTTTTTGCAGTTGTTGGCGGATATCGGCGAGCCCGCTGCCGGTTTGTATGATCACTTGGTTGCGCAATGGCAGTTACCGGCTGTTTCAATCGAATCATTAGCACCGGCAGTAACACAACAGTTACTCAGCAGTTACTCACTGTGTTGTGGGTATGTTCAGAGTGACAGCCGTCGACAATGGTTTGTATCTGCTCTCGAACAGTTGCAAACGTCTTTATCTGCGTTGTATGTGCCCGGCTTTGGCAAACTCAATTGGCCCGGATATACCTCTACCGGCAATGATATCGCGCAATCGCCGGTTTTTGATTTCGATAAAAACTGGAGAATGTTTGTTGGCCGTAAGTGCATCGATACTGATAACGACCTACTGACGCTGTTAACGCGCGCCGCCTATCGAGGTTATGCGCTGCTAGAGGCAGATTTTTCTGCACTACCGGCTTCGGTTGTAAGCACAATATCGCCAATTCTTCCTGCGCTTGCGCATATTTCACCGTTGTCGGCAGGCGTTGGCGTGCGGGGGATTCGCTCTGCTGAACTCCTGATAGTTGCTAACTTAGAGCACCCGTCGAATAGTTCGACTACAGGCGCGCAATCATTAGCGATGAACAGTGCGAGCGCTTTTGATGTTAATGGTAAAAGCCATGTTGTGCAGCGTTTGTCGGTATTGTGCACAGGCTTGAATGGTGAGGTTGTTTGCCGCGAATTTTCAGGCCCCGCAGGGTTGTTAAACGGTGTCGGATTTTGTGTATCACAACTGGCTGTTTATCCGGATGCGGGCTTGACCGTGCTGGCCGGTGACCCGGCTGCTGAGCAGGTTGTTGCGAGTAGGGTACGTGCGCTGATCAGTGATTTGCACGGCTGTTTTCATCAATCGCACTATGGATCTAATGCACGTTATGTCATGCAACTCCGACAGCAGTTTTTTATTGTGCATAAAGACGGTTTGCATTTGCAATTCAAGGGTGCACGTTCGGAATCCGAGTTGATTCGTCGTTTAGGTGCTCCGCGACATGGGTATAGCCCGGTTGTGTTGGATCGTGATGCGAATATCGATCGACATTTTGCCGTGGTTTTCCAGGCCATGGAGCCCGGTAATATCCAAGTCTTCTATTACCTAACGGCTGAAGACCAAGCTCAGGTTGTGGTAGTTGATGAGCTTGGCGCTATCTTTACTCATTCAATGCATTATCGCAGCGAAGCTGGGTTGATGTCGCCGTTGGATGAGTTTCTGCAGGCCATTGTTCAGCGTCGTCGACATGCGCGTTTGACGCGTGAAGACTTGTCGTTGGATGCAACATACGAGAGTGCTCGACAATTGGCGATCCGCTATTACCGTATTGACCCAGCGGCAAAAGGCAGTTCACCGGCACTGGTAAATGTGCAGTTATCGGCCGGTGGTGATTACCGTCCGCATTTGCAGGTGCAAGCGATCGGGCAGCGTCAAAATGATGGCACGCTGACGTTTAATTTATGGTGTGACCGACAGTTATTTTTGGCAGCGGATTGGGAGGATGAGCTCTATCCTGCGGTTGCGCGCTTTATCATGGCGCGACGCAAATCACGTGAGCGATATGCCTGTCGATTGTCGGATGTCGATTTATCGTGTTTGCAAGTTGATAACGACGGCAACCCGGTGCAGACGATCGACTTCCTACGGGCGAAAAATACGATTGAAACCGCAATTAATGATGCCTTAGCGCGGGTTTAGCGACTCACACTGCCTGTCGGACGTTGTATCCCGGGTGCAATTGTTCGAGCGTCGTTGTTCAGTCGCTATTGAGGCGCATAGGTAAAGCCGAGCTGAAAGCCGACATCCGGTGCTGAGCCAACCTTTAAATCTTCTAAAACCGCGCCGTGTATGCGCCAGGTTTTATTTTGCCAGCGAACCCCGAGTGTACCCATATGCGCATCGCGCAGTGGAGGTTGTTTGCTGTGTGTCCACGTTGGCGTGTTGCCATCATACTGAGCAACGGCATACCACTGGCCCCAGAGGCGAAAATCAAATGCCAGCGACAAAAAGCCGATCAGCTGCTGTGTTTGATTGGGCAATAAATTAGAGCGTTGTTGCCACAGTAAACCGTATTGCAGGTCGGTGGACATGCGCCAGTAATTCCAGTGATGCGTCAGGTATCCCCCAAAACTCAAACCGCCACTCCCTAGCCAATCGTTGCTGTTACCGGTGTTCAGTTTCAATTGTGCGGTAACTAGGTGGGCAGATGTCGCCGATTGGGCCAATGTATAGGCGCCACTGACACGCAAATCACCAAAGCCATTCGTATCTTTGTTGAGTTCAGCGCTATCGCGCCCGTTATAGCGAAAATCCAGGCGATTTTTGGGGAATTCATCACGACTACCGTTGGGTAGGCCGAACCAGCTATGGTATTCCTCAATAAAGCCGTCGAGAAACCCGCCGTTGTGATAGAGGTAGGGAACATCCAAGATCAACGCCCATTGATCAAAACCAAATTCAAAACGTGCTTCCGTGGTCAGTGTTTCGCCGTCCAGGTAGGGATCATCGCCAGGGGTGCCCTTAACATACCAGTTGTTGCTAACCGTTGTGCGCACGGCATAGCGTTGCTGATTGGCTGGTACACGATAAGCATCGCTCATGGAGGGGATGCCGGCGGGTAGTGTCAGCGGTGACTGGTTGCGTACCGGCAAGTAGGCAGCAGCCGGGTGTGAACCAAGCAGCGTCAGAGCAAGTAAGGAAGGTGTGGTGCAATAGATGACTTTCGCTGCACATTTGCGTAATATCGTAGCCAGTTTAGAACTAGGGAGCGTGCGCGCGACATGCATAGGTTTTTATCCGTGGCTGTTATTATTAGTGTTCTTTGCCTGGCGACAGGCTGTGGGCAAAAAGGGCCACTCATTCTACCTGAGGACGATGCGCCCGCTAAAGCCAAATCTGCGAACTCTGGTGAAGAGCGCGCAAAGTCGTAAATTCGAGTTTCATGAGTTACTTTCCGTTTATTGACGGTGTATTACACGCCGAAAACGTCACTGCGTCTGCACTTGCTGATCGCTATGGCACGCCGACCTATGTTTACTCCCGTACTGCACTGGAATCACACTATCAAGCCTATGCTGATGCGATGGGCCCAGATGATTTGGTGTGCTATGCGGTTAAGGCTAACTCCAATATAGCGGTTCTGAATGTGCTTGCGCGGTTGGGGGCTGGGTTTGATATCGTCTCTGTAGGCGAGCTTGAACGCGTATTGTTAGCCGGCGGAGACCCGGATCGTGTGGTGTTTTCAGGTGTGGCAAAAAAATCTGCGGAAATGCGCCGTGCGTTGGATGTCGGTATTCATTGTTTTAATGTCGAATCCGAAGCCGAGCTCGAACGCCTCAATCAGGTTGCGGGTGAAATGAACGCGGTTGCGCCCGTTTCACTGCGAGTGAACCCTGATGTCGATGCGCAGACCCACCCCTACATCTCTACGGGTCTCAAAGAGAATAAATTTGGTATCGGTATTGATGATGCGTTAGCCGTTTATGAACGTGCTCAAGCGATGCAGTACGTGGATGTTATCGGCGTAGATTGCCATATAGGCTCGCAGTTAACCGATACACAGCCGTTTTTAGATGCCATGGATCGTGTTTTAGCCTTGGTTGATGCGTTAGCCAGCAAAGGTATTCTTTTGGAACATGTCGATCTTGGCGGTGGTTTGGGCGTCACATACGAGGATGAGCAGCCACCTGCAGCCGGCGACTACATTCGCGCGATCAAGGCTAAATTGGCACCCTATAATGTTGGGCTAGTTGTTGAGCCTGGTCGTTCTATTGCTGCTAATGCGGGTATTTTGTTGACTGAAGTAGAATACCTGAAGAGCAACGGCGATAAACATTTTGCGATTATCGATGCGGCGATGAATGACATGATTCGTCCAGCGCTGTATCAAGCCTGGATGGATATGCAAGCGGTTGCACCGAGTAACGGGACTTCGGCTAATTACGATTTGGTTGGCCCTGTGTGTGAAACCGGAGACTTTTTAGGTAAAGATCGTCAATTGACGTTAGCGGCGGGTGATATCGTGGCGCAGTTCTCTGCCGGTGCCTATGGTTTTACTATGGCATCGAACTACAACACGCGTGGCCGTGCTGCCGAGGTTATGGTGGATGGCGACAAGCATTATCTGATTCGTGAACGTGAAGATATCAGTGATATGGTTCGTGGCGAGTCCCTGATTCCTTGAATCCGTTGATTGAATAAAGGCATAAACATGTTACTGCGCTTCAGCAAAATGCACGGTGCTGGCAACGACTTTGTTGTGTTGGACCTGATTTCACAGAAATTTACGCCGCGTGCCGACGTGATGAAAGCGCTTGCGGATCGTCATTTTGGTGTCGGCTGTGATCAGATCCTACTGGTTGAATCCCCTTCAAAACCGCACAATGACTTCAAATATCGTATTTTTAATGCCGACGGCAGTGAAGTCGAGCAGTGTGGTAATGGCGCCCGCTGTTTTGCTCGTTATGTTCGTCAGAAAGGTTTGATCGGTAAAGATCATATTCGTGTCGAAACCGCCGGTGGCGATATCGAGTTGTTTATCGAAGCCGATGGTGTACGCGTGGATATGGGATTACCGGTGCTTGAGCCGGCTCGCATTCCTTTTGAGGCGGAGACCAAAGCATCGGTCTATACCCTAGACGCTGCGGGTCAAACACTGCAAGTGGGTGCGGTTTCCATGGGCAATCCTCATCTAGTCTATCAAGTGGATAACGTTGATACGGCACCTGTTGAGACGCTAGGACCGGTACTGGAGTCGCATGCTCGGTTTCCCAATCGTGTGAATGCCGGTTTTATGCAGGTTGTGAGTCGTGATCATATCCGTTTGCGGGTGTATGAGCGTGGTTCTGGCGAGACGCTGGCTTGTGGCAGTGGTGCATGTGCTGCGGTAGTGTCAGGCATTGTTCAGGACTTGTTGGACGATAAAGTGACGGTGGAATTACCCGGCGGTAAATTAATTATTGAATGGGCGGGCGATGGGCATCCGGTGTATCAGGTTGGCCCGGCAGAATTCGTTTTTGAAGGCAAAACACAGGTTTAACACGCTGTTACTAAGGAATTTATCATGGTGCAAGACGCTACAGCGACTGAATCGCCTTTGGAGGCGGCGCAAATTGAGGAATATTTGCGTAATAATCCCACCTTTTTTCTCGAACGTGAGCACTTACTGACTGAATTGTATCTGCCTCATGCTAGCGGTGAAGCCGTGTCTTTGCTGGAGCGTCAGGTCAGTCTGTTGCGTGAACGTAATATCGATGCGCGTAAACGTCTGAAGGAATTTCTTGAGCAAGGTGAGCGTAATGATGAATTGTTTGGTAACACTCGCCGTGTCGTTACTGCCTTGTTAGAAGCACGTAATTTAACAGACCTGGTTGAGCGCCTATATGCCAGTTGTCAGAATGAATTTGGTGTTGAGTTTCAAAAATTTACCTTGCTCAGCCGCGATGGACATCATCGCCAAACACAGGTGCGTTGTGTCAATCTATCGGAGGCGGAAACAGCCGTTCCGGTATTGTCGCGCATTCAACAGTGTGTGGCTGGGATTTTTCGCGAGGATGAGTTGAAGTTGCTATTTGCTGGTGACCATAATGGTGTCGGTTCTGCATTGCTGTTGCCGGTGTTTGTCAGTGGCGAGCTGGTTGCTGTAATGGCGTTTGGCAGTAGTGATGTGAAGTACTTTAACAATGAATCCGATACCTTATTTCTGGATTTTATCGGTGATGTACTGGGGCGTTTATTGCCACGGTTTGTTTAACGAGGAAAATCGTTAGACTTGCAACGTAAGTTTAGTGAAAGGCGGGGAATAGATGGAGTGGACGTACGCGCTGGATCAATACATCGCTTATATCCGGGATATTCGTCGCCTGTCGCCGCACACCGTCAGTAATTATCAGCGCGATTTATCGGCATTTGCAGCGCATTGCGACAGCGAAAAAATTCTCGTATTTACAGTCGCGCAGCATGATGTGCGTTTCTATGCCAATCAGCTGAGGCGTGCTGGGCAGTCTTCCAAAACGTTGCAGCGAAAGTTATCCAGTATCCGTCAGTTCTACCAATATTTTATCAAAATTCGCCAGTGTTACGATAACCCGGCGCTGGGTGTCACGCCGCCAAAACAAGGGCGAAAGCTACCGAAAGTGATGGATGTTGATCAGCTCAGTCAGCTTTTGACGTTGGATGCTGATGATCCACTGCAGATCCGTGACAAAGCCATGGTTGAGTTGTTTTATGGTTGTGGTCTGCGATTGGCTGAGCTAGCGTCGTTGGATCTTGCTGATATTGATCGTTCAGCCAAACAGTTAGTTGTTACCGGTAAGGGTAATAAGCAGCGACTACTTCCAATCGGTAAAATGGCGTTGGAAGCAATCGGGCAGTGGCTAAAAGTCCGTAGCACGCTTACGTCGGCTGATGAGCCTGCATTGTTTCTTAGTCGATCTGGGCGACGACTCAGTCATCGCTCGATTCAACAACGGTTAAAAAATCTGGCGCAACAACAAGCTTCACAGCAGCACTTGCACCCCCATTTGTTGCGTCATTCGTTTGCAAGTCACCTATTGGAATCCAGTGGTGACCTGCGCGCAGTGCAAGAGTTATTAGGCCATAGCGATATCAGCACTACGCAAATATACACACATTTGGATTTTCAACATTTGGCCAAAACCTATGATGCAGCGCACCCGCGCGCGAATCGTTCGCGGCGTGATGAAAACAGTGAAAATGATTAGCTATGTCGTTGCTTGCCAATGATCACCGCGTTAGTGTTGTTTGTCTTGGCTGTCTATTGGAGTGTGCTGAAGGGCCTGCCAGTGAGTAGTGCCGAGAAGTAAGAGCTCACTTGAGTGAATGCTTGTGGGGAGGTCAACAATACCTGCGGTTTGCGCCGCAGGTATTGTTTTTATAGGGTTCTGAATAGATTTTAGTGTGGGGCAGACGCTAGAAAATTTCTTCCAAGTTAACCGACTGGCTTTCAGGTGTTTGTTGGTTGGTCGGTGTTTCTGGTACTTGGCCGGCTTTAAAAAACTCGAAGGTTGTATCTGTTTGCCCAGGTAACGCCCGTTTGCCGGTCTTCTTGTCGATTAACACACTTACAATACCGGGTGGCGGTGTTAGGTGGTTCAATGGCGTGCCTTTTAATGCGACTTTCATGATGTCAATCCACATCGGTAGTGCCGCTGTGCCGCCGTATTCGCCACGTCCAAGAAAGCTGTTATTGTCAAAGCCAACCCAAGCGACCGTGACAATGTTCTTTTGATAGCCCGCAAACCAAGCATCGGTGGGGCCGTTGGTGGTACCGGTTTTACCGCCAATATCGTTGCGTTTGAGTGCGCGGCCAGCTCTCCATCCAGTACCTTTCTGGGTGACGTCACGCAAAATGCTATCCATCAAAAACACATCTTGCTCACTCATAATGCGTTGCGCATAGTTGTGGTCGCTTTCTGTAGCTTGCTCTCGATTCAGCACCTCTAGGTCGTCCTTAAAGGCAGAGGTGAAATCGTTGGCAGCGGAATTTTGATTGGCGTCGTCCAAACAATCCTCGCAGGCAAGTGCAGGTAGAGCCTGATAAACCGCATTGTCTTCCAGGGTGATGCGATCAATCATATATGAGTTGACCTTGAATCCTTGGTTAGCAAATGTTGAATAGGCGGTGGCCACTTGCAGCGGTGTAAAGGACGCACTACCGAGCGCGAGTGATAGGTCTTTAGGAAGTTTGTCGATGCCGAAACCGAAGCGTGACAAGTAGTTGCGTGCCCGGTTAATTCCTACTTTTCTAAGAACTCGAATTGAAACCAAGTTGCGACTGCGATAAAGGCCTTCACGAAGACGTGTAGGGCCCAAAAACTTGCCATCATCGTTGCTTGGGGTCCAGATGTTTTCAAGCTGAGAGTCTTCGAATACGACGGGGGCATCGTTGATGATCGTGGCGGGTGTTAATCCGCTATTGATCGCAGATGCATAAACAAAGGGTTTCATGGCCGATCCCATCTGACGTTCGGCTTGTGTGGCCCGGTTAAATTTACTTTTATAAAAGTCGTAACCGCCGATTAAGGCGAGAATAGCGCCATCGAATGGGTCCATTGATACCAGTGCGGTTTCGATATCCGGTACTTGGGTGAGTATCCACTGGTTATCGGTATTCTTTCTGATGCGAACAACATCGCCAATTTTTACAATATCAGCGGCTTTTTTCGGCAGTGCACTGCGACGGCTGGCCGAGAGGTAGCGGCGCTTATCTGATAACCCGTTTTGCCAGCCAATGGTTATTGATGCGCCGCTGGAATTTTCAACGACGATAGATTCCTCGTTAACCTTAACCACGATGACCGGCACATTGCCGGCAATGGTTTGTGCCGTTGCAAAGTAGGTTTTCTTTGTTTCATCGTTGAGATCTTTCAGGTGTTTTTCGGGCTTGCGGTAACCGTGGCGACTGTCATAGGCTTGCGTACCCTTAATTGCTGCCCGGTGCGCTGTTTCTTGAATGCGGCTATTGATTGTTGTGTAGACTTTATAGCCGTCGTAAATAAAGGCTTCCCCAATTAAATCTTCGGCTTTTTGGCGCGCCATTTCTGCAACATAAGGGGCATAGACTTCGATGTCGACGCTGTGGCGAGTGGCTGTAAGCGGCGCGTTGACGGCTGTTTGATAGTCTGCAGTGTTGATGTAACCGAGGCTATGCATGCGCCCTAGAATCCAGTCGCGGCGCTTCAGAGCGCGCTGGGGGTTGGCGAGCGGATTGTAGGCAGATGGTGCTTTGGGTAATCCTGCGATCATTGCGGCTTCTGCAGGAGACAGTTCATCGACGCTTTTGCCGTAGTAGACTTGCGCTGCCGCTGCGACACCATAGGCGCGATGCCCGAGAAATATTTTATTCAAATAGAGCTCGAGTATTTGATCCTTGCTCAGTGAGCGTTCCATTTGCAGTGCCAGGAAAATTTCGCGCAGTTTTCGGATCACCGTTTTTTCAGGCGTCAGGAAGTAGTTCTTGGCGACCTGTTGGGTGATGGTGCTGCCCCCGGAACGGCGGGACGCGCCACTGAGAGCCTGGTAGATAGCACGACCTAGGCCATTTAGACTAACGCCGTTGTGTTCGTAAAAACGATCATCCTCAGCGGCAAGGAAAGCGTCGATGAGGATCTTGGGTGTGTCTTCGATATCGATCGGCGAACGGCGCTTATTGCCAAACTCAGCGATCAATTTTTCGTCATTTGTATAAATGCGCAGTGGTATTTGCAGCTTTATATCAGGTAGTATATCGACGTTCGGTAGTTTTGGCGCCAAATACAAAAAGGTGCCAGCGATGCCAAGAACGACCGTGCAAACGACGGCTATTGTGACACAGGTAATATATTTGAGGGTTTTAGTCATAATTTGGCTTTGTTTGCTTTATATTCGACAAACTGCTTGTCAGTCGCAAAAGTTTATCGAAAGATTTACATAATAAGAATTTTTTTATTTTGACTTATTTATGCTAATGTTGATAAGAAGTTAAAGCTAAAAAGTATAAATAGCTCGTAAGTCATTGATTTCTCAGGGGTGTTCTCGTGTTAAGCTTGTTCGGTAAGAAGCGAGTCTCTATTCTCGGGCTGGATATCAGTTCGACATCAGTCAAGCTGCTTGAACTCAGCCAGACTAACGAAGGTTACCGCGTGGAAAGCTATGCGGTTGTGCCCCTACCTGTCAATGCAGTAACCGAAAACAACATCAATGATGTCGATGTTGTCGCAAATGCGCTGGTTGGCGTCGTAGAAAAATCCAAGACTAAGGCAAAACACGGCGCTGTTGCGGTTGCTGGTTCTGCCGTTATCACCAAACTCATCGAAATGCCTGGCGATTTGAATGAAGAGCAAATGGAACTTCAGGTCAGCAACGATGCAGAGCAGTATATTCCCTTCCAGATAGAAGATGTTGCGTTGGACTTCGAAGTTCAAGGGTTGGTCGATGGCAAAGACGATCGAGTAGAGGTGCTACTTGCCGCCTGTCGTCGTGAAAACATTGATTCTCGAGTGGCCGCTCTGACAATTTCCGGTATTAACCCCAAGGTGGTCGATATCGAAGCCTATGCGATGGAGCGGGCGTTTCAGCTAATCACTGGGCAATTAGATGGTTTGGATGAATCATCGACCGTCGCGATTATTGATGTAGGTGCACGTGTCACGACATTAAGTGTGCTATTGGGTGGGCAAACGGTGTATAGCCGTGAGCAACTATTTGGTGGTCAGCAACTAACAGAAGAAATTCAGCGTCGTTACGGGCTCTCGCTTGAAGAAGCTGGGGTCGCTAAGAAACAAGGCGGCTTGCCGGACGATTACGAACATGAAGTGCTTGCGCCTTTCTTGGATGCGGTGGTTCAGCAAATTACCCGGTCACTGCAATTTTATTTTTCTTCCAGCGAACATGAAGAGGTCGATCATGTTGTTCTCGCCGGCGGTGTAGCATCTATGGCAGGGCTTGCTGATCTTGTACGAGATCGATTGGGAACACCATGCGTTGTAGCCAATCCTTTTGCGCATATGACAGTGGCTTCGCGGGTCAATGCAATGGCGCTGAGTAATGATGCACCGGCTCTGATGATAGCCTGTGGACTGGCGATGAGGAGCTTTGACTAATGGCAACGATTAACTTATTGCCCTGGAGAGAGGAACGCAGGGAAGAGCTGAAAAAGGAATATCTCACCATACTGGGCGCTTTTGTGTCAGTTGCGGTGTTGATGGTGTTTCTGATTCAGATGGCGTTGTCGTCATCTCTCGAAAATCAAGACGGCCGTAATCAGTTTTTGCAAAAGCGGATTGATGAACTTGATGAGCAGGTTAAAGAGATAGAAAGTCTCAAAACCAACAAAAATCAATTGGTTGAGAGAATGAAGATTATTCAGGGCCTGCAGGGGAATCGCCCTGAGATCGTGCATATTTTTGACGAGATTGTTCGTACCTTGCCAGACGGTGTTTATTACAGCTCCATAAGTCGTAAAGGTGAAGAGCTCGAAATTGAAGGGATTGCTGAATCTAACAACCGTATTTCCAGTTTGATGCGCCAACTGGATTCGTCAGAGTGGTTTGCTTCTCCGAATCTATACGAGGTCAAAGCAATGGACGGTGCTGGCAGTGGGGCCAGTGAATTTAAACTCAAGGTGAAGGTTGTGTCGCCTTCTGATACTGATGCGGAACAATAGCAATAAATTGGCAGGTTGAAGAAAATGGCGAAAAAGCTGGATATCGATTTAAAAGAAATATTCGAGAATCTGCAGGAGCAATTGCAGGATTTTGATATCAACGACCTTTCTCTTGAGACTGTCGGCACTTGGCCTCTAGTCGTCAAGGTGATTTCTTGGGTGTTGGCATTCACTATTGTCATCGTTTTGGGGTATCAGTTCATGATAAGTGAGCTTATTACTCAGAATGATGCAGCCTCTGCAAAAGAGCAGCAATTGAAGCAGACGTTCAAGCAGAAAGCGTTTATGGCAGCGAACCTTGATGCCTATCGTTCACAAATGGACGATATGGAAGAGTCGTTCGGTGCGCTGGTGAGTCAGTTGCCGAGTGATACCGAAGTGCCGGGGCTGCTAGAGGATATAACCAATAAAGGGTCTATCAGTGGTTTAGCAATTGATTCGATCGACCTCAAACAAGAAGTTTCCGAAGAGTTTTATGTGAAGCTACCGATTGAAGTTATTGTTAGGGGTGCGTATCACAACTTGGGTGCGTTTGTTAGTGGTGTTGCAAGTTTGCCCAGGATTGTGACGCTGACCGATTTTACAATCGTTCCTAAAAGTAAGACCAATAAGCGACAAGATGCATCAAATCTTGAAATGATCATCACGGCTAACACTTATCGTTATAAAAGTGAAAAACAAGCAAAGTCTCGTAAGAGAACAAAGCGTTAAGGAGGAGGATCTATGAAACGTCAAATAATAAAGCTCCTTCCCTTTGCTCTATGTACGAGCGTATTGGTGGGTTGTGGTGGTTCGGATCATCAGGATCTGGTTGAGTACATGGCGGATGTAAAGGCGCGGCCTTCAGGACAGATTGAGCCAATACCTGCGTTTACGCCCTATAAGCCGTTTGATTACGGTGTTGCTCAAATGCGTGGACCTTTTGATCGGCCGGTGACAATTGAGCGGATCATCGAGATGCTGCCTGCATCGACAGTTGAACCTGATTTCAATCGCATCAAAGAGTATTTGGAGCAGGTTAACCTGGAATCATTGGCCATGGTCGGGACTATCGAACAGGATAGTATCTTGTGGGCTTTGGTCGATGATGGATCCGGTAATGTCCACTATGTGAAAGAAGGTAATTACCTAGGGAAACATCATGGCAGGATAATGGTTGTCGCCAATAGCCATTTACAAGTCGTGGAAATCATCTCAAATGGTACTAATGGCTGGGTTGAAAGGCCGAGAACCTTAGAAATGAGAGAAGAATAAGAGAATAAATATCATGATTATTGCCACTATCTCGAGATTTCCTGTGATGAAACGGATATTTTCAACTGTTGCCCTCTCCCTTTTCTCGGTAGTTCAAGCGTTTGCCGTGAATATGGTGGACGCAGACTTTAGCGCTTTGCCGGACGACCGCGTTGAAATGCGCTTTACTTTTGATGGCGATGCACCGGATCCAAAGGTGTTTGCGATTGAAACCCCTGCACGCCTAGCCATTGATTTAGAAGGCGTTCAGTCGCTGCTAGGCAAAAAGAAATTTGCCTTAGGCTTGGGGGATGTTGATAGCACGGTGGTGTTGACTTCCGGTAATCGCACGCGGGTAATCGTCAATATGGTTGAACTCGGCCCATATGATACGCGTGTTGAAGGTAATGAGCTGGTTGTTAGCCTGGGTGGCGACAACAAAACCATGGCGAAGCAGGCAGCTAGTGTCGCAGAGTCTCAGCGTGGGGTGGCAGAAAAGCCTCGGCCGCAAAAAGCAAAAGCGCCGGCCATTGAAAGTGTTGATTTTCGACGTGGTGATGATGGTGAAGGGCGACTCATTGTTGATCTGTCGAGCCCATACATCGACGTTAATAGTGAACAAAAAGGCGAGGCCATTGAGCTAACGTTCAAGAATACTCAGCTGCCTGAAGAGCTTCAGTTACGCTATGACGTTGCTGACTTTGCAACTCCGATCAAGTCACTCGACGCAAAATCGTTAGGCAATGATACCGTTATTAAAGTCATGCCAACGGGAGAATATGAGTATCTGGCATATCAGTCCGGTGAAACCTATGTCTTGACGGTTAAGGCGCTGACCGAAGAGGAAATTGAGGCACGCAAGAAAGAATTCACATTTGTTGGCGACAAACTCTCTTTGAATTTTCAGGATATTGAAATTCGCTCAGTCCTGCAGCTGATCGCAGACTTCACCGACCTTAACCTCGTTGCTAGTGACACGGTCAATGGTAAGATCACCTTGCGTTTACAAAATGTCCCGTGGGACCAAGCCCTTGACCTTATTTTGAAGACCAAAGGTCTTGATAAACGTCAGGAAGGCAATGTCTTGCTGGTTGCTCCGGCCGCTGAAATCGCTCAGCGTGAGCAGCAAGAGATTCAGACCAACAAGCAGTTGGAAGAGTTGGCACCACTGCAAACGGAATTTATTCGTATTCGATATGCTGATGCGAATAACATTTCCGAGATGCTGGATGGGGAAAACAACTCTTCTGGTCGTGATAATCGTATCCTAACGGATCGAGCTATGGTGGTTGTGGATGAGCGAACAAACTCGCTATTGATCACTGAAACAGCATCGAAGCTTGCGGCAATTCGACGCCTGATTAATCTGATTGATGTGCCTGTACGTCAGGTAATGATCGAGGCACGTATTGTTATCGCGACTGATACTGCGACTGAATCATTGGGTATCAAGTGGGGTGGTTTCCTGGGGAATCGTAATGATGACCGGGTTATTTTGGCTTCAGGTAGCGATCAATCGATTATTGATGTTGCCAACGGTGACGATGTGGAGTTTGGTAATGTAGTGGATTTGGGTGTTGCCGATGTTGGTGCGACCCAGTTTAACCTGGGCCTAATTACTGATAGTGGCATTCTGAATTTGGAACTGTCGGCTATTGAAACGGCTGGTGATGGTGAGGTGCTGTCGCAACCGAAAATCATAACTGGAGATAAGCAAAAAGCGATCATCAAGTCTGGTACGGAAATCCCTTATGAAACAACTGCGCCAAACGGTGGGACGACAATTGCTTTTCGTGACGCTGCGTTGATCCTCGATGTGACGCCAAGCATTACGCCCGATAATCGCGTTATTATGAAACTGGATATTTCGCAGGATTCGCCAGGCGAGGAGACCGGTAACGGTATTCCAACAATTGATACCAACCAGCTAGAAACTGAAGTTTTGGTTAACAACGGCGAGACAATTGTTCTCGGTGGTGTATTCTCGTCCCAAGAGCTGGAGCAGATCACTAAAACACCTTTCCTTGGCGATATTCCATACCTCGGTCGTTTGTTTAAACGTACTATCAAGACCTCGCAAAAAACCGAATTACTGATATTTGTTACGCCAAAAATCATGGCAGACCAGCTGGTTCAGTAATGCCGACCAAAATCATTCTGGTTGGGCCTATGGGGGCGGGAAAAACCACCATAGGCCGCATGTTGGCGCAGGAGCTTGGCCTCCCTTTCAAAGATGTGGATCATATGGTCGTCGAGCAAGCGGGGGCTGATATTCCATGGATCTTTGACATGGAGGGTGAGCTCGGCTTTCGTAAGCGCGAAACGCAATCTCTGCTTGCCTCAATTGACGGTGAGTCGGCAATTATTGCTACCGGCGGCGGCATTGTTACGCAGGCTGAAAACCGTAAGCTCCTCAACCTACAGTCGTGTGTTGTGTACTTGGCAACAAGTGTTGAGCAGCAATACCAGCGGACGCTGAAAGACAAAAATCGCCCTCTGTTACAGCAAAGTGACCCGCGCCAAGTTCTCGAAGACCTTATGGCAATTCGTCGTCCTCTGTATGAGGAGGTTGCGGATATTACGATTGAAACCGATCGTAATCGCCCTAAAGCGGTCGTTAACCAAATCATCTCTCACTGGAATAAATACGCATAGACTTTTACAATCGCCGTTTTGAATAAACGGTGGTCGTTATGCAATTGCAGGTAGATCTCGGGGATCGCAGTTATCCCATTATTATTGAATCGGGTGTTCTACGCGATTCTTCCCATGTTGCCAATCTTATTGATGGTAAACATATTTGCATTGTCACCAATGACACGATCGCACCGCTTTATCTGAAGCAAACTCGGCAGCTATTGTCGGGCGCTGCCTCCATTTGTGAGTCAATTTTGCCAGATGGCGAAGCATTTAAAAATCTTGAAACCCTGAATCAGATCTTTGACGTTGCTTTGGAGCACCGTTTGAATCGTAAGAGCCTTTTGGTGGCTTTAGGCGGCGGCGTGGTGGGTGATATGACCGGCTTTGCGGCATCATGCTATCAGCGTGGTATTGATTTCATCCAAATTCCAACAACATTGCTGTCACAAGTTGATTCGTCGGTCGGCGGAAAAACAGGCGTTAACCATCGACTGGGCAAAAACATGATTGGTGCATTCCATCAGCCACGCACCGTTTTGATCGATACTGATACGCTGAAGACTCTGCCAGAACGAGAGTTAGCAGCGGGTCTTGCCGAAGTCATCAAATATGGCTTGATCGCCGATGTGGACTTTTTCGACTGGTTGGAATCGAACATTGATGTATTGAATGCCAAAGATAGTGCTGCGTTGGCTTATGCTATTCAGCGGTCGTGTGAGATAAAGGCTGATGTTGTTGCTCAGGATGAGCGTGAGGGCGGGATACGTGCAATCCTAAACCTCGGGCATACGTTTGGTCATGCGATTGAAACTCATGCTGGATATGGAGAATGGTTGCACGGCGAAGCTGTGGGTGTTGGCATGCTAATGGCAGTTGATTTGTCGGTACGTATGGGTAATTTGCATAACGATGTACTTGAGCGAGCTAAGTCTCTGATCGATCGAGCAAAACTACCTTTGAAGGCGCCATCGGATATGTTGAATGAGGACTTTTTATCGGCAATGTCGGTCGATAAGAAGAATGTGGACGGTAAAATTCGTCTCGTTTTGATGAAATCATTGGGTAATGCGTATGTAACCGATGATTTTGAAATTTCGCTTATGGAGCAAGTTATTGCGGATTATGTTGCATAATCGCAACATAATGGCCGCAAATCTCAACAGATGGCAGCGCGTTTGCTGCCAACTATTGCCATTAAAACGACGAAAAATTTGTCGTTGGCCCTATCTGCATGTAAAATACCCTGCCTTTTTCTGGGTGGAACCCAATGCTTAACGCCGGCGTCTGCCGGTTTGTCGGCGTTAAATCCATAGACACTTTAAGAAATACGAGACGTTGCTATGCAAGCAGGCCTATATAGCCCTGGAGATTTTAGAGACAATTGCGGATTTGGTTTGATCGCGCATTTGAAGGGTGTTGCCAGCCACGAGTTGCTGTTAACTGCAATTGAATCTCTGACCTGTATGACTCACCGCGGTGGTATTGCTGCTGATGGCAAAACCGGTGATGGTTGTGGTCTCCTGATCAAAAAGCCAGATTCCTTCTTCCGTACAATTGATGCTGAGCAGTTTGGAAGCACTTTGCAAGATCGTTATTCGGTGGCCATGATTTTCTTGAGCCCGAATGACGCCGATGCACAGGCAGCCAGAACGGCGGTTAATGCCGAGCTGGAAGCGCAGGGTTTGTCGGTTGTTGGTTGGCGTGTTGTGCCTACGGACGCTTCTGTTTGTGGCGAAATTGCACTGGAAAGCTTGCCACAGTTTGAGCAGGTATTTATTAACGCCAACGGCAAGTCCGAAGCAGAATTCAGCAATGCGCTGTTCATCGCGCGTCGAATGGCTGAAAAAGCACTGGTTGACGATACTAATTTTTATATTGCCAGTATGCAGCAGGATGTCGTTTCGTATAAAGGGTTGGTGATGCCGGTAGATTTACCGAAATTCTACCTCGACCTTGCTGACGAACGTTTGGAAACAGCCATTTGTGTATTCCACCAGCGTTTTTCAACCAATACGTTACCACGCTGGCCGCTGGCGCAACCATTCCGCCTGTTGGCGCATAATGGTGAAATCAACACCATTATGGGTAACCGTAACTGGGCTGATGCGCGTGCCAACAAATTCGAAACGGCGACGTTGCCCAATATCAAAGATTTACAGCCGCTGGTTAATCGCACCGGATCTGATTCATCATCGATGGATAACATGTTGGAAGTTCTCCTAGCTGGCGGTATGGATCTATTCCGTGCAGCACGCATGATGGTGCCGCCTGCTTGGCAGAATATTCAAACCATGGATGCTGATTTGAAAGCATTCTACGAATACAACTCCATGCATATGGAACCGTGGGATGGCCCTGCCGGTATCGTTTTAACTGACGGCCATAAAGCTGTATGTATGTTGGATCGTAACGGATTGCGCCCTGCACGTTATGTAGTTACTAAGAATGACTTCATCGTTTGTGCATCGGAAGTCGGAACGTATTCGTACGAGCCAGAAGATGTAATTAGCAAAGGACGTGTTGGTCCAGGCCAGATGCTAGCGGTCGACACCGATTCTGGTGAGATCCTGCTGACAGACGACATCAACGAAAAACTGAAAGGCGCTCAGCCATACAAAAAGTGGCTCAAGAACAACGCCGTTCGTATTGAAGCAGATTTGGAAGGTGACGCGATTCAAGAGGCTATCAGCTCGGATGAGCTAGATGCCTACATGAAAATGTATCAAGTCTCATTTGAAGAGCGTGATCAAGTGATGCGCCCGTTGGCTGAGTCCGGTCAAGAAGCTGTCGGCTCCATGGGCGATGATACGCCGATGGCGGTGCTGTCTAAGCATAAGCGCTCTATCTACGACTATTTTCGTCAGCAGTTTGCTCAGGTTACTAACCCGCCAATCGATCCGCTACGTGAAGCGATTGTTATGTCGCTGGAAACATGTGTCGGTGCTGAGATGAATGTGTTCGAAGAAACCGAACAGCATGCTCACCGTGCCATTTTGAGCTCCCCGGTTTTGTCGAAGTCTAAACTTGACCAAATTCTTGGTCTCAATGACGATGCCTTTAAAGCGATTACATTGGATCTACATTACAGCCCGGAATCATCAAATTTGGATGAGGCTGTTCAAGCCTTGTGCGTGGTTGCAGAAACTGCGGTACGTGAAGGCAATGTATTGTTGGTGTTGTCTGATAAAGCTATTCAGCAAGGCAAAATTCCAGTACCTGCGTTGATGGCAACCGGTGCGGTTCATCATCACCTGATTAAGGTCGGCCTGCGTTCGGATGCCAACATCATTGTTGAGACCGCAACGGCTCGTGACTCTCATCAGATGGCTGTTTTGATCGGCTTTGGTGCAACGGCTATTTACCCTTATCTGGGTTATGCCGTTTTGAACGATTTGGTTGTTACCGGCGAATTGTTGGGTGAGCCGAGAGAAATCTTCCGCAACTACCGTAAAGGTCTGAACAAAGGCTTGCTGAAAATCCTGTCGAAGATGGGGATTTCAACCATCGCTAGCTATCGCGGTGCGCAGTTGTTTGAAGCCGTCGGTCTTGCGACACCAGTGGTTGAGCTGTGTTTCCGTGGAGTGCAAAGCCGCATCGAAGGTACAGACTTTAGCGATATCGAAAATGATCAAAAAGCGTTGGCGGGTGCCGCGTGGAAAAAGCGCCAGGGTATTGCTCAAGGTGGCTTACTCAAATATGTGCACGGTGCCGAGTACCATGCTTACAACCCCGATGTTGTTAAAGCCTTGCAAGATGCTGTTCAAACCGGTGACTTCGCTACCTACAAACGTTACGCAGAGCTGGTGAACAACCGTCCGGTTGCTGCATTGCGTGACTTAATGGCACTGAAAGACGACACAACATCCATCGATTTGGCCGACGTTGAACCTATCGAAGCGATTCTGAAGCGCTTTGATTCGGCAGGCATGTCATTAGGTGCACTGTCTCCTGAGGCACATGAAGCATTAGCAACCGCGATGAACCGTTTGGGCGCGCGCTCGAACTCCGGTGAAGGCGGTGAAGATCCTGCCCGTTTCGGTACTGAGCGTGTATCGCGCATCAAACAGATTGCATCGGGTCGTTTCGGTGTGACACCACATTACCTAGTGAATGCTGATGTCCTACAGATCAAAGTTGCTCAAGGCGCTAAACCTGGTGAAGGTGGTCAGCTACCGGGTGGTAAGGTCAACACGTTGATTGCCCGATTACGTCACTCGGTGCCTGGTGTGACTCTGATTTCACCACCACCACATCATGATATTTATTCGATCGAAGATTTGGCTCAGTTAATTTTCGATTTGAAACAAGTTAACCCGAAAGCACAGGTATCAGTCAAACTGGTATCCGAGCCCGGCGTTGGTACTATCGCTGCGGGTGTTGCCAAAGCTTATGCGGATTTGATCACGATTTCTGGTTATGACGGCGGTACAGCGGCAAGTCCGTTAACGTCGATTCGCCATGCTGGGTCTCCGTGGGAATTGGGCTTGAGTGAAGCACATCAAGCACTGCGTGCCAATGGGTTGCGTCAGAATGTGCGTGTGCAGGCTGATGGTGGTATGAAAACCGGCTTGGATGTAATCAAAGCTGCCATTTTGGGTGCTGAGAGCTTCGGCTTTGGCACGGCGCCAATGGTTGCATTGGGTTGTAAATACCTGCGTATTTGTCATTTGAATAACTGTGCGACCGGTGTTGCGACTCAAAATGAGAAGTTGCGCGATGATCATTATATTGGCACCGTCGAAATGGTAATGAACTTCTTCAAGTTTGTTGCTGAAGAAACTCGTGAGCTTCTGGCTCGTTTGGGTGTTGCGAATCTGCAAGATTTGATTGGTCGTGTTGATTTGTTAGACGTGCTGGAAGGCACTACGGACAAACAGAAGAAACTGGATCTGTCGCCGATGTTGTTTAACGACCACATTGCTGCTGATGCGCCGTTGTTCTGCGAAGTCGAATCCAACGACCCGTTTGATAAAGGTGAGTTAGCCGAGCGCATGGTTGCTGAGACTTTGGCGTCGGTTGAGAATAAGGCCGGTGGTGAATTCAGCTTTGATGTAACCAACTGCGATCGATCTATCGGTGCACGTTTGTCTGGCGAGATTGCTCTGAGACATGGCAACCACGGCATGGACGATTCTCCAGTGACCTTGAAGCTGCAAGGTACTGCCGGGCAGAGCTTCGGTGTTTGGAATGCTGGTGGATTGCACATGGAGCTGGAAGGTGATGCCAATGACTATGTCGGTAAAGGCATGGCTGGCGGTAAATTAGTCATCTACCCACCGCGTGTATCTGAGTTTGCATCCAACGAGGCATCGATTATTGGTAATACGTGTTTGTATGGTGCAACAAGTGGCAAGCTCTTTGCTTCTGGCTGCGCAGGCGAACGTTTTGGCGTTCGTAATTCAGGCGCTGAAGCTGTTATTGAAGGTGCGGGCGACCATTGCTGTGAATACATGACCGGCGGTGTCATTACCGTTTTGGGTGATACCGGTTACAACTTCGGTGCAGGCATGACTGGCGGTTTTGCGTACGTACTGGATCTTGATCGTACCTTCTCCGATAAATTCAATGCGGAGTTAGTTGAGATCACGCGCATCACTACCGAGGCAACAGGCCCGTACCGTAATCATCTTCAAGCGATGATTGCAGAGTTTGTTGATGCGACCCAGAGTGAGTGGGGCGCTAAATTACTCGAAGAGTTTGATGACTTCGTCAACAAGTTCTGGCTAGTCAAACCCAAGGCAGCCAGCCTTGAGATTTTGATGGCGAACTTGAATAAAGCGGCTTAAGCCGGTTAACCAGAGATTTAGTGAGTTAGTCCATGGCGGAGCGTTTAAATAACAATTTCCAGTTCCTTGATGTGGGTCGTCAGGACCCGCGTAAGAAGAGCACGGAAACCCGTAAAGCGGCATTTGTAGAAATCTACGAGCCGTTTGAGCAAAAACAATCAGCAGAGCAGGCACATCGGTGTCTGGCCTGTGGTAATCCCTACTGTGAGTGGAAGTGTCCGGTACACAACTACATCCCTAACTGGCTGAAACTGGCCAGTGAAGGCAATATCATGGAAGCGGTAGAGCTGAGCCACAAAACCAACACACTGCCTGAAGTGTGTGGTCGCGTCTGTCCTCAAGATCGCTTGTGTGAAGGTGCGTGTACCCTCAATGATGGTTTTGGTGCAGTGACCATTGGTAATGTTGAAAAGTACATTACTGATACGGCGCTAGCGATGGGCTGGCGTCCGGATATGTCACACGTCGTCAAGGTTGATAAAAAAGTCGCGATTATTGGTGCTGGTCCTGCTGGTCTTGGCTGTGCAGATGTTTTGGCGCGTGCTGGTGTTGATGTTGTGGTTTACGACAAATACCCAGAAATTGGCGGGCTGTTGACCTTTGGTATTCCTGAATTCAAGCTGGAAAAATCGGTGCTGGCGAAACGTCGTGAGCTTTTTGAAGGCATGGGTATTGAGTTTCGTTTGAATACGGAAGTTGGCAAAGACGTCGAATTCCAAAGCATTATTGATGAGCACGATGCTGTCTTCTTGGGTATGGGTACATACAACTACATGAAAGGCGGCTTCCCAGGTGAAGATCTTGACGGCGTTTATGAAGCACTGCCGTATTTGATCTCGAATGTGAATCGCAACCTTGGATTCGAACAAGCCGAAGACGATTTTGTTAGCTTGAAAGGTAAACGTGTCATCGTTCTTGGTGGTGGTGATACCGCGATGGATTGTAATCGTACGGCTATCCGTCAGGGCGCTAAATCGGTAACCTGTGCTTACCGTCGTGATGAAGCTAATATGCCTGGTTCGGTGCGTGAAGTTGCTAACGCCAAAGAAGAGGGCGTGAAATTCTTGTTCAATCGTCAGCCAGTCGAAATTCTGGGTGATGCAAATGGTGTAACTGGTCTTAAGGTTGTTGAGACTGCGCTAGGTGAGCCGGATGAAAATGGCCGTCGTCGCCCACAAGTCATTGCTGGCAGTGAGCAAGTACTTGAAGCCGATGCTGTTGTTGTTGCGTTTGGTTTTCAGCCCAGCCCAGCGCCTTGGTTTGCGGACTTTGGTATCGAGGTGAATAGCTGGAAAGGTGTTGTGGCTCCTGAAGAACAGGATTACAAGTTCCAGACCACCAATGAGAAGATCTTTGCTGGTGGCGACATGGTTCGCGGTTCAGACCTGGTGGTTACTGCCATCTGGGAGGGACGTGAAGCGGCAGAGGGTATCCTGGATTACCTCGACGTTTAATATTCAGTGAAAGCCCGCTTCGGTGGGCTTTTTTGTGCTCTTTTGTGGCTACGCCGATTCGTTTTATATATCGGATGAGGGTGGCCCTCAGATGAAGTGTTATTTATATGTCAGAATTAAAGAATGATCGTTTCCTTCGCGCCCTGATGAAACAACCGGTTGATTGCACGCCTGTATGGATGATGCGTCAGGCTGGGCGATATTTACCTGAATACCGTGCAACGCGTAACCAGGCAGGTGACTTTATGAGCCTGTGCAAAAATGCTGAGCTGGCTTGTGAGGTGACTCTGCAGCCGCTGGAACGTTATCCGTTGGATGCAGCCATTCTGTTTTCCGATATTCTGACGATTCCGGATGCATTGGGTTTGGGTTTGTACTTTGAAACCGGAGAAGGGCCAAAATTTAAAAAGACCGTGCGTACTGAAGCTGATCTGGCAGGTTTGAAATCGATTAAGGCCGAAGATGACCTCGGTTACGTGATGAATGCCGTCTCAACAATTCGTCGTGAATTGAATGGCCGCGTACCTCTCATTGGTTTTTCAGGCAGCCCGTGGACGTTGGCAACCTATATGGTTGAAGGTGGCTCGAGTAAAGATTTTCGTGCAGCGAAATCCATGGCTTACAACCAACCAGAATTGATGCATCAATTGTTGGATTTGTTAGCTGATAACGTTATCGACTATTTGAATGCGCAGATTCGTGCTGGTGCGCAGGCCGTACAGATATTTGATACTTGGGGTGGTGCTTTGAGTGCCCATGCCTATCAAACATTTTCGCTGCAATATATGCACAAGATTGTGGATGGTTTGATCCGTGAACATGATGGTCGCAAAGTACCGGTGATCCTGTTTACTAAAAATGGTGGTCTGTGGTTAGAGAGCATCGCCGCAACCGGTTGTGATGGTGTCGGTTTGGATTGGACGGTCAATATCGGTGATGCACGTGCCCGTGTTGGTAATCAAGTTGCGCTGCAGGGCAATATGGATCCAACCATGTTGTACGCATCTCCGAAAGCGATCCGTGAAGAAGTCGGGCGTATTCTCGGTGACTACGGTACGGGTACCGGCCATGTGTTTAATCTGGGCCATGGCATTACACCGGAAGTCGACCCTGAGCATGCGGGCGTATTTATCAATGCTGTTCATGAGCTGTCAGCGCAGTATCATCAAGGCTGATGGCATCATCATCTAGGGCATAAAAAAACCGGCGTTTGATGCCGGTTTTTTTATGCATGTTTACTACTGAATCTGCGCTGAATGATTCACAGGTAAATACTATCAATCGCCATTCAGGCTGTGATTCATATTGAGAGCAGGTTGCTCGGTATTGGGCCGGCCTACCACTTTGGCGGGGACGCCTGCGACGGTCATGTGCGCGGGTACGTCTTTCAGCACGACACTGCCGGCTCCGACTTTACAGCCTTCGCCCAAATGTATATTGCCCAGTATTTTGGCGCCTGAGCTGATAAGCACACCATCACCAACTTTGGGATGGCGGTCGCCTTGCTCTTTGCCGGTTCCTCCCAATGTAACTGATTGCATGATGGACACATTGTTGCCGATCACACAGGTTTCGCCGATGACAACGCCAGTCGCATGGTCGATCATGATGCCGTGGCCGAGTTTTGCGCCGGGATGAATATCAACGGCGAAAACGACAGAAATACGATGCTGGAAGTACTGCGCCAGTGATTGGCGACCATGAGACCAGAGCCAGTGGCTAATGCGGTACGCTTGCAGTGCCTGGTAGCCCTTAAAATAAAGCAATGGCAGCGAGTACCGGTCGCAGGCAGAATCACGCTCAACGACGGCTTTGAGGTCGTTATAGGCCGATTCGATAATTGTTGGGTCAGCCTGCAATGCTTGTTCGACAATTAACCGGATTTCAATCAATGATGTCGCTTCGCAGTTAAGTTTGGCGGCTAGCAGGTTGGTCAGGGCATGTTCCAGATCTTCATGCGCGAGAATCAGCTCATCCAGAAAGCGAACCAGTAGCGGTTCACATTCGGCAACGTCCCGGGCTTCATCAAGAATCGTTTGCCAGATGGGATGTGTCATATCAAATAGGCCTTGGAAAAATTCGGGCTAGTATAGCGCGTTTGAGGCATGGAATGTATGCTAGTCGCGGGTTCGGGTAAACAGCAATTTTGCGCCGGTCGCTCTATTGTGCCGCCCGGCTTCGAACCTCACTTTTTGAGTAAATTGCTTTGTAAATGTCGGGCAGGAAATAATGATAGCGTTAGTTGTTGTTCTCGTCATTACGGCGCCCTCAAGAGCAATCCAGATGGAGATTTAGCATGTTTGAACAGATGACTATGTACTTTGCGGCATTGCCAGCGTTTCTATCCTACTTTGCCATCGGCGGCATTATCATGCTGTTGTGCATCTCCATCTACAATTTGTTAACCCCGATAGACGAGTGGGAGTTAATTAAGAAAGGCGATACTGCAGCAGCCATCGCGTTTTCGGGAAGTTTGCTCGGGTTCATGATTCCATTGGCATCAGCGATTCATTCAGCTCAAACGGCAATTGAATGTGCGTTGTGGGGGGCAATCGCCGTTATCATTCAGCTGATTGTATTCGTCTCTGTACGTTTGTTTATTCCGTCGTTGGCCGAGCAAATTCAGCGGGGGGAGATGTCTGCAGGTATTATCCTCGCATCGATTTCTTTGAGCGTCGGAATGTTAAATGCTGCGTCGATGACATTCTAAACAGCAGTCGTTGTAGCTCAGGGTTCAATCTTGCTGCTCAAAAAATGAAGCAACATGCTGCACCCTCAAGTGCTTCATGTTGATGCGCTTTGAGGGTTTCCGGCCCAGTTTATTGCAACACTTTGCCATCTTCGTAGCTGCGCAGCAGTGTTTCAAGATCTGCCAGTTTGATGGGTTTCTCAAGAAAGTCATCCATGCCGACTTCCCGGCAACGACGTTTGTACTCATCAAGAATATGCGCTGATAGTGCAACGATAGCGGTTGGTGTTTGCTCGCGAGATTTTTGCCACTGACGGATCTCCAGTGTGGCGTCAAAGCCATTCATAACGGGCATCTCGCAATCCATTAATACAAGATCAAAATGTTCCTTTTTTATCGCATCAACGGCCAGTTGACCGTCGGATACCATTTTGTGCTGAACATTTAATGTCTGCATCATTTTACTGATGACTCGACGGCTCACGTCATTATCTTCAGCGATCAGTACTTTCAGGTGAATCGGCGGCTTTTTGGTCGCAGCTGGAGCTTCGCCACTGTGCATGGCAAATAGGTTGCTCAAGGTCAGTCGCACCAGTTTTTGTGATGCTGGCTTGTTGAGCACAGCTTGTATGCCAGCTTGTTTGGTGATGTGTTCCGGCGGCATGATACTAAGGCCGGTTAGCATGATAATGACCGGTGGTTTCTCCGATTCTTTCAGCATCTTTTCAGCCACTTCAAGGCCGGACGCGTGAGGCATATCATAATCGACGATAACCGCATCAAACGGCTCGCCGAGATTTTTCTTCGCTCGGAACATTGCCATCGCTTCATTGGCGTCAAACGCTGCGGTCGCCAGCATGCCCCAGCTAGATGCCTGTTGTTTGATAACTTTACAACAGGTGTGGTTGTCGTCCACCACGAGTAAACGTTTGTTCGTTAGCCAGCTATCCGGCCCGGCAGTGTTGTTTTTGTTGTCATCATGAGCGACGACGATTGGCAGGCGTAAAGTAAAGCTGAACTCACTGCCCTCGCCAAGCTTACTGTGCAGGTCGAGCGAGGTATGCAGTGCCCGTAAATGTTGTTGAACCAGATACAGGCCCGAACGTTTGTCGTTCGCGCGTTGTTCTTGCATTAGGCTGCGCTGACCTTGCTGTGTAATGCCACGCCCGGTATCTCGCACGCTGAACAGTAAATCACCGGTTTCACGATTGAGTTGGATAAGGCTAACAATCACCTCACCTTGCGATGTGTATATGACGGCATTTTTAATGAGTTGCTGCAGGATCTGTCGTAGACGTTGGGCGTCACCTTCGACGAGCGTGGGCACGTCGGGCTGTACATTCACAATCAACTCGATGTTCCGTTCCTCCGCTTGCAGCCGATAGGCTTGTACTGCTTCATCCACAAGCAGTGGCAACTCAAAGGTCGACTTTTGCAGGGTCTGGTCGCTTTGCTGTAGCTGTAAGCGGTCACTGATTTCTGCGACGTTATTCAGCAAACTTTGACCGGCCTGCGCAATGGCCTCGACCAGCTGCTGTTGTTTTGGGCTAAGGTCTTCATTCTCTAACAAATCGGTCATGCCGAGAATACCGGAAACCGGTGTACGTAGATCGTGGCTGATCTCGCCGAGCAGTTCATTCTGTGCCTTGGCTTTGGCGTGGTTGACGGCATTAAATGACGTTTGCTGCTCTTCTCGGTCGTGGAAACTTTTGTAGTGCACTAGCATCAGTGCCATTAGCAGGCAGGCATGAAGGCTGATTGCCAGGGCGACATCTGGAGTAAACAGTTGATGAAGCTTGTGCACGGAATCTGCGGTAAATGCATAACTGATAAAAATACCCAAACATGCTAGCTGAACCAGGCAGATGGCTAACGAAATCCGGTTACCCAGCAATGACCATGCCCGGTAAAATTCTCGTACGATTAAGGCAATCGTAATAATGATCGGAATCCAAATAATTGGNGTGTAATTCTCCCAAAGAAACATAGTGACCAGATAGCCGATGATGTTAATGATTAGGGCGACATTCAGAATCCGGCTCTGTTGGAATACCGTACCGAGTTGAGCTAGATAGTCACGTACCAATAATAACAGTGAGGCATTGGCCAGATATGCGATGGTCAGTATGCCGATGTCGATATGGCCCTTGATCGCTGGCCACCAAAAGGTAAACAGATTGGTTGCAGAAAACTGCCCAACGNCACAGCAAAACGCGTAAACGCCCAAATAGGTAAAGATGTGAGAGTTAAAGTAAAACGCCATAAACAGGCTGCTGATCATGACCATCAATAACATGCCCAAGGCTAAACCGAAGAGGTTTGCACCGATGATTTCCTGGGTTAAATAATAGCCGGGAGTCTTGAGTAACAGGTCCAGTGCCTGGTGGTTTTCGCGTCGCAGCTGCAGAAAGAAGATCTCGGATGCATTGGGTGGCACGGTGATTTTAATATATTGCTGATTGAAGATGTGGCCTTGGCGAAGCTCGATGGCTTGATCATTTTGCCAAAGGTACCCGTTAACTGCAGTCGCTTCCTGACGGTTGGGAATTAACCAAAAGATTCGTTTTCGGTCAGTGGTGTTTCGTAAGGCAAAACGTAGCCACAAATTCTGGCCAAAATCATCGAGCGCTGCATTGTTACTGAGGTCGACGGGAGAAAACGCATTCGTATGATGGCGACCGATATCGGTAGCAGAAAGCTGCCCGAACTCATTAGCTGATGCAATATCGCTGCCTGCAACCAGACTGATGGATTCGGTTTTATCATCGATCGTAATAATCGGGGCTGCCGAAACGTTTAGTGCCAGCAAGAGCGTAAGGAGCAGCAGGCTGCAATGAAAGCGGGGCATGACTTGGAGAGGAGAGGGAAACGCCTTCACCCAAGAATTGGTGAAGGCGTGAAACGGGTGTGTTTTATTGCTGCTGCTCGCGTTCAATGGCACGGTATGCGATATCCCTGCGGAAATAAACATCTTTCCAATCAATCATAGCAACCATGGCATAAGCGTTCGCTTGAGCCTCAGTTACAGTATCGCCTAGCGCTGTTACACAAAGTACACGACCACCATTGGTCAGAACCTGGCCTTTTTCATCAAGGCTGGTGCCTGCTTGGAAGACTTTTTTATTGTCTTCTTCAGCGGGGATGCCAACAATTACATCGCCTTTGTTGTAGCTAGCCGGATAACCGCCGGCAGCCATAACAACACCGACTGATGCACGTGTGTCCCATTGGGTGGTTTTTCCTGCTAGCTCGCCGTTGCAAGCGGCTAGACAGAGTTCAACCAAGTCGCTTTGCAAACGTAGCATAATAGGCTGGGTTTCAGGGTCGCCGAAACGACAATTGAATTCAAGCACTTTTGAGTTGCCATCAGTGTCGATCATCAGGCCAGCATAGAGGAAGCCTCGGTAACGGTTTCCGTCCGCTAGCATGCCTTCTACGGTCGGTGTAATGACATTATCCATGACGCGTTGGTGAATTTCTGGGGTAACAACGGGAGCAGGCGAGTATGCGCCCATGCCACCAGTGTTAGGGCCCTTATCACCTTCATCGCGCGCTTTATGGTCTTGAGAGGTTGCAAATGCAACGACGTCGGTGCCATCAACCATAACGATAAAGCTGGCTTCTTCACCAACAAGAAACTCTTCGATAACAACACGGCTACCGGCTTCGCCAAAGGCGTTGCCTTGTAGCATGTCTTTAACCGCTTCGATCGCTTCGTCTTCTGTTTGTGCCAGAATCACGCCTTTGCCTGCGGCTAAGCCGTCAGCTTTCACGACGATGGGGGCACCCATTTCGCGGATGTAAGCGATCGCTTTATCCGTGTCCGTGAAGGTCTGATAAGCCGCTGTCGGGATGTTATGGCGCGCCAAAAAGTCTTTTGAAAACGCTTTTGATCCTTCAAGCTGTGCAGCCGCTTTGCTCGGGCCGAAGCAAGGCAGATCTTGCGCTTCGAAATAATCCACAATGCCTTCTACCAATGGGGCTTCCGGCCCGACAATAGTGAGGCCGACATCGTTGGCCTTGGCAAAGTCTGCCAGTCCGGCAAAATCCAACGGATCGATTGCCAGGTTCTCAATTTTTGGCTCCAACGCTGTGCCGGCATTGCCCGGTGCAACAAAAACCGTATCAACCTGTGCGCTTTGCAGGGCTTTCCAGGCGAGAGCATGCTCTCGGCCACCACTGCCAATCAGTAAAACATTCATGGTTATGACCTCGATCAAAAATCAGTGGCGGAAGTGGCGCATGCTGGTGAATACCATTGCCATGCCTGCCTCATTGGCAGCAGCAATGACTTCATCATCACGAATGGAGCCACCAGGCTGGATAACACAGCTGATACCTGCTTTTGCAGCGTTTTCGATACCATCACGGAATGGAAAGAATGCATCTGATGCCATGACAGAGCCTGGGACTTCAAGACCGGCATGTTCGGCTTTGATGCCTGCAATACGTGCAGAGTTTACGCGGCTCATCTGGCCAGCGCCTACACCAACGGTTTGGCCGTTTTTACCGTAAACGATCGCATTGGATTTAACCATTTTAGCGACTTTCCAGGTAAACAACAGGTCGCGAATTTCTTCGTCTGTTGGCTGGCGTTCAGTGACAATTTTAAGGTCGTCAGCTGTGATCACGCCTAAGTCACGATCTTGCACTAACAAACCACCATTGACGCGTTTATAGTCAAAAGCTGCTTGTGCTTCTTGCCACTCACCACACTCTAGCAGACGAACGTTTTTCTTTTCAGCGACAGCGGCTTTTGCGTCATCAGCAATGCTTGGGGCGATAATAACTTCAACAAATTGACGGTCACAGATCGCTTTTGCCGTTGCAGCGTCCAATGGACGGTTAAAGGCAATGATGCCGCCAAACGCTGACTCGGGGTCAGTTGCAAAGGCTAAATCGTAGGCTTGAGCAATGGTTTCAGCGATCGCAACACCACATGGATTAGCGTGTTTGACGATAACACAGGCTGGTTCATCAAACTGTTTGACGGTTTCCAGTGCTGCATCGGTATCCGCGATGTTGTTATAGCTTAGCGCCTTACCTTGCAATTGGTTGGCGGTTGAAATCGAGCCAGGTGCCGGGTTTTTCTCGATGTAGAACGCGCTGTTTTGATGCGAGTTTTCACCGTAGCGCATATCCTGCGTTTTGGTGAACTGGGTGTTGAAGGTACGCGGGAAGTTTTCATTGCCACCGGGAACCATGGTGCCAAAGTAGTTGGCGATAGCGCCGTCATATGCTGCCGTGTGCTCGTATGCTTTAATAGCGAGGTCAAAACGCGTTGCCTTACTGGTGCTGGCGTTGTTTGCCTGCATTTCGGCGATGATGGCGCTGTAATCGCTGGCGTTGACAACGATGTTTACGAAGGCATTGTTCTTGGCTGCAGCGCGCACCATGGTCGGGCCACCGATATCAATGTTTTCGATAGCATCTTCCAGTGAGCAGTCGTCTTTTGCGACGGTTTGCTCGAAGGGATAAAGATTCACAACAACCATGTCGATGGCGTCGATGCCATGCTCGGCCATGATGGCATCATCCTGTCCGCGACGAGCGAGAATGCCGCCGTGTACTTTAGGATGTAACGTCTTAACCCGGCCATCCATCATTTCTGGAAATCCGGTGTATTCGGATACTTCCGTGACAGCCAGCCCGTTTTCATTCAGCAACCGGTAGGTGCCGCCGGTTGATAGCAGAGCAACGCCTTGGTCAGCCAAGCCTTTGGCAAATTCAACGATGCCAGTTTTATCCGACACGCTGATCAATGCGCGACGAATCGGGAGAAAATCAGACATGAATACTTCCTATTACTGCTAAGGGTTAATCGGTAAGAAAACGGCTTAAAGCATGTCGTATTGCTTTAACTTTTTGCGCAACGTGCCGCGGTTGAGGCCAAGAATAGCGGACGCTTTTGTCTGGTTTTTGCGTGTGTATTTCATCACGGCTTCCAGCAAAGGGGCTTCGACTTCTGCCAGTACCATATCGTAGACATCAAAAACTTCCTGACCGTCGAGATGCGCAAAATAGTTTTCCAATGCCTGCGCTACGCTGTCGCGAATGGTCTGCCCTTGTACTGCCGGAGTGCCTGTGGTGATACTACCGGTTTCAGTGGTGTAGGTAGAGTTTTCGATCATAGCGTCTTGTGTCATGCTGCTTTACCTTTAGTTAGCATTAAGGGCAGTTGCTGGACGAAATGCAGCTGCTCTTGTACCGTCTGGAAACGGTTAAATTGTTGTTTGTAGTGACAGTCCAGCTCGAGATGTTCGAGATACCAGGCCATGTGTTTGCGTGAAAAACAAACACCTTTGTACTCACCATAAAACTGATGCAGTGCGCGAATGTGTGACTCAATTTCCTGGCACTTTTGTGCGAGTGATAATGCGGTTATCGATTTCCCTTGCATGCCGGCAGCAATTGCCTCAATAAGCCAAGGTTGACCGAGAGCACCTCTGCCAATCATGATGCCGTCGACACCGGTATAGTCAGCCACTTTTTGAGCGACAGCGACACTCGTGATATCGCCATTGGCAATCACGGGAATCTCGACGGCGTGTTTCACATCGGCGATCGTGTCGTATTCGACAGCGCCGACAAATCGGCAGGCCCGCGTTCGACCATGGACAGTGAGCAGTTGTATGCCGCTGTCTTGAGCAATTCGGGCAATGGTTACCGCATTACGGTTTTGGGCGTCCCAGCCTGTTCGTATTTTTAGTGTCACAGGCACGGACACGGCGTTGACAACGTACTGAAGTATTTGTGTCACCAGATCTTCATCTTTTAATAAAGCAGATCCTGCGGCTTTTTTACAAACTTTTTTTGCCGGACACCCCATATTGATATCAATGATATCAGCGCCACCGGCTTCAACTTGCACTGCGGCAGCGGCCATTGCCGCTGGATCGCTACCAACAATTTGAACGCTGTGTGGAATACGGTCGTTGTCAGTGGCGGCAAACCGCAGACGCGATTTGTCTGTGTGCCAATGTTCGGTCTTGACGGTCACCATTTCTGATGTTGTTAGCCCGGCCTGGAAGCGCTGGCATAACGTTCGAAAGGGGGCATCGGTAACTCCCGCCATAGGCGCGAGCAATACATTGCTGTGAAGAGTGTATTGGCCGATGGAGATCAAGACTGAACAATTTTTCATCAATTTTAAGGGCTGCGTATAATACTCGTTCACCGCGCCTGATGATAGTCCCGTCTGGGGAAATTTGGTTTCTTTTTCTTGTGCTCTGACTAGAGGTAAAACACGGCTGAAAAGTACACCTGAGAAGAGGAAAAACGGAGTGAATTATGGGAATAAGCCCCAGCATAGGCATGCTATGCCATGGGGCTTTGGAGATGAAGGCGATCTACTTTGGGTAACTGAGATTCATTTGGTAACCGCTGGCTCGTTTACCAGGGTCAACGACCTCAAAGGCTATGTGAATCGGGTGACGTGATGGCATTAGTTTACTGTCGACAAGTTCGCCACGTAGATAATCTGCCGGCGTAAATCGGCGCGCGGCGACAACTTTGTTGCTGGCATCCGTAAAGTACAGTTCCAATGTCGGAAAAGGTTGGTCAAAACTCGCATGGTTGGTAAGTAAGCTGTCGACCAGAAGTACCCCGTTCAGGTACGGGTGTGATTTCACTGACAAATGCTGGGTAGACACACTGTTCAGGTCGTGGCGTTCAGGAACACTGCAGCCTAATGTCGGGCATATCTGCTGATAAATACCGCGCCATGGATCCAAGCGTGTTAATCGATTGAAGTCGAAGTACATGACCTGCCCAATAAGAGCGACCAGTAAAAGCATTGCAACACTGGCAAGACCGATATTCTTCAACAGGTTGTTGTGCCCGGCAACTTTGAATTCGAGCGGTTCGGGTTGGATGCGCCCAAGCATGTCGTCATTACCGTTGCCGGCAATCATGCTAAGTTCATCTTCTTCCTCTTTGGATAGCTGCAAAAGATCATCAAGATCATCAAGCTCTTCCAAATCAGCCCCTAAGGGTTTGGGCTTTTTGTCTTTTTCTTGGAACGGTTCGCTGGCCGTCGTTGTATTCGCAGGTTTGACGTTCGATGTCGGAAATTTCTCGCCAGCTAAAAACGGGTTGTCGTCTGCCGGTTCGTCGTCTTCGTTTTCGAGGTCTTCCAGTAGCTTTTCTGCCCACTCTTCGTCGGCGTCAAACGAGCCGGGCTCGCTATCGGGAATGTCGATGTGACCGAAATCGTCAGCAAAATCATCGAGATCATTAAACTGTTCGTCGAGATGAAAGTCGTCTGAGGGTTTATGATCATTCACCCCATCCTGGATCAGGATGTCGTCATCATTGGCCTTGGCTGTTGGTACGCCAGCAGGCGCTGGAGCCGGGCTGGCAGCCTGAAAAACTGTCATGCAGGCACCGCAACGCACCTTGCCATCGGCAACGGACAATTGTTCCGGAGTGAGTTGGTACTCGGTACCACACTGGGGGCATTTGGCGTTTATCGAATCCATATTGTCAGCTTCTTCACATCAAGACGTTATTGTAGCCGGCCTGCTTATGTTTTGTCCTAGCCTGAGATTACCACGGTACGGTCAAAGGTCACAAATTTGGTAATTCATTGGCTGATCAGGAACGTTTTGTGCCTACCAAGCAAAGCCATTCTGCCTGTGTGTGAAAAGCATCAAAGTCGATGCTGTCGTAGGCTTCGATAATCGCCTGTCTCTGCGTGTCGAGAACGCCAGATAACACCAACTTGCCGCCGGGTTTAGTTAAACTCATCAGCTTGGGAGCAAGCTCAACTAATGGGCCGGCAAGGATGTTCGCTAACATCACGTCGGCGGCATCGCGTGGCTCTTCGTCAGGCAAGAAAACCTGCAAACGATCTGCGTCTATTTGATTGCGACCTGCGTTGTCTTTGGTTGCGACAAGTGCCTGGGGGNCGTTGTCGACTCCGATGGCGGAGTCGGCGCCCAGTAATAGCGCGGCAATGGCTAGAATGCCGGAGCCACAGCCATAATCGATAATGCGGGCATCGTTGACGTCGAGTTGATCAAGTACTGATAGGCACATCGCCGTTGTTGGGTGGGTGCCAGTACCGAATGCGAGCCCGGGATCCAGTAACAGATTAACTGCGTGTGGGTCCGGTGCTTCACACCAGCTAGGGCAAATCCACAGGCGCTCGCCAAATTGCATGGGTTTGTAGCTGTCCATCCACTCGCGTACCCAGTCTTTGTCTTCCAGTATTTCGACTTGGTGGGCTGGCAGAGGTTGGCCAAATAAGAGTTCAACCACTGCGAGTGTTGGGTTGACATCGATGTCGGCATCAAACAATGCGGTGATGACTAGATCATCCCACAGCGGTGCTTCATTCAGCCCTGGTTCGAGGATTGGTTGATCCTTAGCATCCTGATAAGTAATGGATACTGAGCCTGCCTGCAATAACGCATCTTCCAGGTCGCTTTGTAATGCCGGAGTTGTCGTGAATTGAATTTGTAACCAGCTCATGATGTAGACCTTGGGAGATTGTGGTTCCGGTGAAATACCCAGAAGAGGAGCAGTTTGAGAGTATCTCAAACATGTGTGGCAATATGCCAATAAAAAGGCCCGGTAATAATATTACCGGGCCTGAAGGCATTAGTAATCCGAGGCTGGAATTACAAACCGAGTTTCTTTTCCAGGTAGTGAATGTTGACACCACCTTTCATGAATTCGGCGTCTTGTACCAAATCGCGCTGCAGCGGGATGTTGTTGCGGATTCCATCGATAACCAANTCATCGAGGGCGCCCTGCATACGCATCAAAGCTTCTTCACGGGTTGGCGCATAGGTAATCACCTTGCCGATCATGGAATCATAATGCGGTGGTACGGTATAGCCACTGTAAACGTGAGAGTCGACGCGAACACCTAAGCCACCGGGGGCATGGTAATACTCGATTTTTCCTGGGCATGGCATAAAGGTTTTAGCGTCTTCAGCATTGATGCGGCATTCAAAGGCGTGGCCTTTAATTTTCACATCTTCTTGTTTGATCGTCAGCGGTTGCCCGGAAGCGATACGCAATTGTTCCTTGATGATATCAACACCAGTCACCATTTCAGTGACCGGGTGCTCGACCTGAACGCGGGTGTTCATCTCAATAAAGTAGAAGCTGCCGTTTTCATAGAGAAACTCAAAGGTGCCAGCACCTTCGTAGGCGATATCAATACAAGCCTGCACACAAGACATGGCGACTTCTTGGCGAATGTCATCAGGAATGCCAGGGGCCGGCGCTTCTTCAAGCACCTTTTGGTGACGACGTTGTAATGAACAGTCGCGATCACCTAAATGAATAGCGTTGCCTTTACCGTCAGACAGAATCTGAATTTCAACGTGGCGAGGTGTGGTTAGGAATTTCTCCATATACACCGTGCCGTCGCCGAAGGCTGCTTTGGCTTCAGACTGGGTGACGTGAATTGAGTTAAGCAAGTCTTCTTCTCGCTCGACCATGCGCATACCTCGTCCACCACCACCAGCCGCAGCTTTAATGATCACCGGGTAGCCGATTTCACGGGCAACTTGGAGTGTGCGGTTGGTATCTTCGGTAAGAGGGCCGTTAGAGCCTGGTACCGTCGGCACGCCAGCTTTTCGCATAGCTTCGATGGCGGCAACTTTGTCACCCATAGTACGAATACAATCCGGACTTGGGCCGATAAATTTAAATCCGCTTTTTTCTAGCTGTTCGGCAAAATCTGCATTCTCAGCCAAAAAGCCATAGCCAGGATGCACGGCTTGGGCGTTAGTGACTTCGCATGCCGCAATGATAGACGGCACATGTAGGTAACTTTCGGACGATGCGGCAGGGCCGATACAAACAGATTCATCGGCCAGACGAACATGCATCAGGTCGCGGTCAGCCGATGAGTGTACGGCGACGGTCTTGATGCCGAGTTCTCGGCATGCGCGTAAGATGCGCAGTGCGATTTCGCCACGGTTGGCGATAACTACTTTCTCCAGCATGGCAGCAGGCTCCGGATTATACGATGGTGATCATGGGTTGATCGAATTCCAGTGGCTCACCGTCAGTGGCCAGGATTTCACCGATGGTGCCGGATTTTTCTGCGGTAATCTGGTTCATCATTTTCATGGCTTCGACGATACATAGAGTCTCGCCAGCAGTGACTTTCTGACCGACTTTAATGAATGCGTCTGCACCCGGTGATGGGGCTTCATAGAAGGTGCCGACCATCGGTGAGCGAACGATAAAGCCCTCAGGTTCTGCGGAGGCTGCCGGTGCTGCTTCAGCGACGGGTGCAGGTGCTGCAGCTGGCGCAGGCGCCGGTGCAAGAGCCGGTGCGTAGCCTGCCGGTGCCATCAAAGCTGAAGACGAATTACGGGAAATACGAACGGATTCTTCACCCTCTTTGATTTCCAGCTCATCGATGTTGGATTCTTCAAGCAGTTCGATCAGTTTTTTAACTTTGCGAATGTCCATGTTGATATCTCGGTTCTATCTCTGTTGCGTCTCTGCGAGGCAGAGGTTGCGAATGATTAAAGGTTTTGATTTTGCATTGCTGATAGCGCTGCTTGCATGGCCAAGTTGTAGCCCTGAGGGCCCAAGCCGGCGATAACACCAACAGCGATATCGGAAAAATACGAATGATGACGAAATGCCTCGCGGGCATGTACGTTTGACAGGTGGACTTCAATAAAAGGGACGTCGACAGCCAGTAAGGCATCGCGCAGGGCGACTGATGTATGAGTAAATGCCGCCGGATTGAAAATTACAAAGGCAGTATTGTCATCGAAGATCTGATGAATGCGGTCGATCAATGTCGCTTCGGCGTTGCTTTGCAGCGCTTCAAAGTCTGCGCCGGCGTGATCTGCCTGCTTGGCCAGTGCTTGGTTTATATCATCCAATGTGTCGGCGCCGTAAATTTCGGGTTCGCGACGTCCAAGCAAATTCAGGTTAGGTCCATGCAGTACGAGAATCTTCTTCATCCGGCACCTGTTTTTAGTCAATTGCCGGTTATTGTGCATGACGTGGATTTAGGTGTCTACATTAAATGCGCCATAATTCGAAGATGTCTACAAATGTCGACTAATTGTCTGTCGGTCATCGGTATTTGTGATGTTGATATATTTCGTTGCTGTGCGACGGCACCAGCTAAAAAAACGTGTTTTAATGAGACTTGTGCCGAATTCGTCTTGATACATCCCAATATTTTCTAGATTTATTTTAGGTTAGTTGTTACTTACTATCGTGTTTTTGATTGCGTCTAAAACAACGCCCTTGCTCAAGATTTGTGGCAGTATGACCGCCGGTGCGTTTGCGATTGGCGGGTACATCAGGTAGAGGGGAATGCCGCTGCGGTTGTACTCATCGAGCAAGGCAGTTATCTCCGGATTTGGTTGAGTCCAGTCACCAACCATATAGACAATGCCAGCATCTTTGAACGCTTGTTGTACTTTTGCGGTATTCAATGTGGATGATTCATTGGCTAGGCAAGTGATGCACCAGTCGGCTGTCAGATCAACAAATACTGGCGTTCCCTCTGCGCGCAGCTGGTCCAGTTTGGATTGGGTGAAAGCGACATGGCCCGCCGCAGGTTTGTTCGCAGCTGGCAGGTTTTGTACGTAATCCGACAGTGGCGCTGCCAGCGTAGCGAGCAAAATGACCAAACCGGCGACCTTGGATCCAGCAGAGCCAAGGCGCAAGAACCAAATCGCCATCGCTAACAAGACACAGCCAATCAGAATCACGCCCACGGCGTTGACGCCCGCTTGATTACCCAGCACCCACAGTAGCCAAATAGCGGTGATAAATAACGGGAAAGCAAAAAACTGTTTGGCGCGTTCCATCCACAGTCCGGGTTTGGGAAGCAGGCGTGCCGTGGCGGGAACAAAACTGACCAGTGCAATTGGTAGGGCCATGCCCACGCCAAGTGCGGCGAATATACTCAGGGCGACAGCAGTCGGTTGCGTTAATGCAAAGCCCAGAGCGCTTCCCATAAAGGGTGCTGTACAAGGGCTGGCAACAACAACCGCGAGCACGCCGGTAAAAAATGCGCCTTGAACGCCGCTGCGTTGGGTGAGTGCTTGACCGCTGCCCATCAGTCCTGTGCCGATGTCAAAAAATCCGGCCATTGATAACCCGAGTGCGAAAAAGAGATACACAAGAAAGCTCACAAACAGCGGACTTTGCAGTTGAAATCCCCAGCCAATCGCTTCGCCACTTTCGCGAATACCGAGCATGGTGGCGGCAATCGCGACGAAGCTTAGAACGACCCCTGCCGCGTAGGCCAGGCTTTGCGCCTTGGCGTCACGGTGATCCTGATTATTGGCCAGCTGAAACACTTTCATCGACAGCACCGGTAAAACGCAAGGCATAATATTCAGAATCAGGCCGCCGATGACCGCAAAAATCAGGATCAATGCGTACTTCTCCCAGCTAAAAGCCGTGGTCGCGTTGAACAAGCTGGTTGGGCCATCAGCCGACTGCGCAGATGCATCGCCACCGAGCTGGTTAGCGGCAGTGCGATAAGTGTCGGCATTGATGGTACTGACGCTGTTGTCTGTATCGATTCTGAAATACAGGGTGTAGGGCGGATAGCACAAGCCCGCATCGGCACAGCCTTGAGATGTTGTCGCGAGGAAGATAGGGCCGTCTGAGGCGGGCAATGGAAACGGCACAACCGATTGGTTGTAGTAGACCTGCACGGGCCCGAAATACGGATCATCCTTTTTGATGCCGTCTTCGATCATAAGATCAGTATTGGCAATGCCGCCAGATTTGCCGTTGGCAATCCATTCAATGGTAAATCCATGCCGGTAGAGGTAGTGGGCATCGAGAAATTGCCAGATAACTGCAGCCTCGCGTTGATTATTACTACCACTGACGTCGACATTGGCTTGATAAACTTCTTCTACCGGCAGGAATTCATCCTGAGCGACGCCGGCTTGTGCAAAAGGATCCTCACTATTGCCGCCGAATTGCGCCATGGCGTTCTGGGTAGCCAATAGCATAATCAGCAGCAGTAATGGCGTCAGAAGCAGACGTTGATAATCAGTCGACATGTCAGATGGGCGCATGGATGGTCCTCTATCAGAGAATGTTCATTATTGAACAATACGGAGCGGGTCTCAATTTAACCCCGGTGATATTCCATCAAATTGTTACATTTGCCGATTAAAGACAAATACGCCCGGCTGACCGGTATGTCATCGAAGCAGCCCAGCGAAAATGGTACCATGGCGGTTTTGAAATCAGGATGTTGCATCAAATGACAATGGCTTCGGCTTTTCGCCAGTTTTTATTGATATTGCTGGTCTCAGCGGGTGCATTTGCAGTCGCGGATGGTGTTCAGGTTAATGATGCTTGGGTTCGCGGTCTGCCACCTGGGCAGCCGGTTACAGCAGCCTTTTTGACGCTGCATAACACGGGCGATAGTGTTGTATCACTTGAGCAAATGTCGAGCCCAGTAGCGAAGCGTGTTGAATTGCACAGCCATGCCATGGTGGATGGCACCATGCAGATGCGTAAAGTTGAGCAGTTATCCCTGCAGCCGGATGAAACACTGGTATTAGCCCCGGGCGGTTACCATCTCATGCTGTTTGGTTTGCAACGACCACTTCGAGACGGTGAGGAGGTGCAGCTGAACCTGTGTTTTGACGAAACATGTGTCAAGGTCACCGCACCTGTGGTTAGTGTGTTAAAAGAATCGTCACATGCACATTCCGGGCATGCGCATCACCATTAATAAATATAACTTTTGATAAAATCAAACGCTTGTTGTGGCTGCAATGCGGCTTAATTCAGCAGGCAAGGAGCAGTAATGAATAGTAGTTCGTCCATTAAATGGATTCTCGCCGGTGTGGGTGGCTTCCTGGTATTGATGCTTGCGTTGTCGATCTGGTGGTCGCAAGAGCCCGATGCGTTAGATGTGCGTGCGATTACACAAGAAGAAGCCGAGCAGTTAGGGCAAAAGCCAATGGTTGGTTCCACAACCACCGCAACGCTGATTCGTGTTGTTGGTGCGTTGCAGGATAAACCCGGTGGTTATCTGAGTAATGACATCATGCCTCCAGGGCTGGTTATGGATAACATGCCTAATTGGGAGCACGGCGTGCTATTGCAAGTCCGTGATATGACGCGGGCCATGCGTGACAACATTAGTCGTTCACAGTCTCAGTCACAGGAAGATGCGGATCTGGCGAAAGCAGAGAGCCTATTCAATATTGAGCATACATCCTGGATGATGCCGGATGCACAAAATGAATACTCAGACGGGGCTGAACATCTTCGCTCTTATCTTCAGCGTTTGCAGGATGATGATCAGCAAAATGCGCAATTTTATGCCCGTGCAGATAACTTGCGGTATTGGCTGACCTTGGTTGAAGTCAAGCTGGGTAGCTTATCGCAACGCTTGAGCGCCAGTGTTGGTCAAAAGCGTTTGAATACCGACTTGGCAGGTGATGACGCTGCAGTGCAGTCGACGCAGTCTGATAGCGAGATTGTCGCTAAAACGCCGTGGTTAGAAATCGATGATGTATTTTACGAAGCGCGTGGTTCAACTTGGGCGCTGGCGCAGCTTTTAAAAGCTGTCGAAATTGATTTTGCCGATGTACTTCGGAAGAAGAACGCGCAGGTTAGCGTGGCACAGATCATTCGTGAGTTAGAGGCAACTCAGCAAACACTTTATAGCCCGATGGTACTTAACGGCAGCGGCTTTGGCCTTTTTGCTAACCATTCGTTGGTAATGGCGTCTTATATCTCACGCGCGAATGCTGCCATTATCGATTTGCGCAGCTTGTTGGAAAACGGCTAATGGCATTGATTTGGCGGAAGGTGATTCCGTCATTGGCTTGTCGTGATAGATAGACAGCCAGTTGATCAGACAGCAAAAAGGGGCGTTCAACGCCCCTTTTTTTATTTAGCTTTTACACTAAATTATATTACTTGGTCACTTATGCAGTTGCGGCTTCCGCATCAGAAAAGTTGGCAAGCAGTGCCTTATATTCAGCATCGGCCAGACGTGGGCCATATTGGCTAACGACTGTCGCTGATGTGAGGGAGGCCAGTTTGCCCGCTTTAGCAAAATCAAAACCTTGGCTCAAGCCATACAGTAATGCACCCGCGAAGGCATCGCCTGCGCCGTTGGTGTCGATAGCTGTTACCTTGTTCGGGGCGATGTTGATCAGTGTTTCACCGTCAAAAATCACCGCACCTTCAGGGCCGAGTGTAATGGCAAAGGTGTTGGAGATTTGTTTCAAGCTTTCAACGGCCGCGTCGATGTTGTCGGTCTCAGCCCAACCGAAAGCTTCTTCCTTGTTGCAGAACAACAAGTCGACTTTATCACCGAGCATTTCGCTCAAACCTTCTTTGAAGAACTGAACCATGCCAGGGTCAGACAGGCTAAGAGCGGTTTTTACGCCGTTGGCCTCTGCGTGCTGGCGTGCTTTGATAGCGGCACCGCGGCAAGAATCGGATGTGACCAGATAACCTTCGATATAGAGCCATTCGCTCGCTGCCAGTGCGTCCAGATCCAGATTGCTTTCATCGAGAGTTTCGCTGATGCCTAGGAAGGTGTTCATGGTGCGCTCGGCGTCTGGAGAAATCATAACCAAGCATTTGCCTGTGATACCGTCTTCGCGGGCGCGTTCGAAAGATGCATCGACGCCTGCGTTTTTTAAGTCATTCAGGTAGAAATCACCGAGGTCATCGCTAGATACTTTACCGGTATGGAAGCACTTGGCACCGAAGTTGGCGGCGGCAATGATGCTGTTTGCTGCGGAGCCACCACTGGCCTTTTTAGACGCAACAAGGTGCCCACTGAGTAATTCCATCAGCTCGTGTTGGCGGGCTTCATCGACCAAGGTCATCACACCCTTTTCGATACTGCATTCGGCCAGAAAGGCATCTTCGGTTTCGATTTCTGTATCAACCAGCGCTGCGCCGATACCGTAGAGGTCGTAGTTTTTCATGCATTCCTCGTTCTGGAGTTGCGGAATCTGTGAAATGCGACTGACCGGCTTCGCAACTGGTAGTGGGTCGCATTGCAATGTTACAAGTCTTCGGTATTATCCGCAGCTACTGTTTTATTTCCAGTTTTTCCCGACTTGGCAGCGATAAGTCTCCCACTTGTTGTTTGCTGTCTCATCGCTTTTGGCCGTAACGTAGAGGTGATATGGCCCCGCCGCGTAAAAATAACAAGAACAAAAAAGCCAACTCGTCTGCCAGTAATGCGCCAGCTAAAAAGACTGTTCGTGCCTCTGGTAAGGAATCTGTTGGCCGTTCATGGGCAAATATCCTAGTGAAGGTGCTTTTTACCGGCCTGATTCTAAGTTTGTTTGTACTTGCTTACCTGGATGCCTGGGTCATGGAACGTTTCGAAGGGCGTAAGTGGCAAGTGCCAGCAACGGTATACGCACGGCCTTTGACCCTCTATGAAGGTCTAGTTATAGATATGCAGACCGTGGTTGATGAGTTGCATGCGGCGGGCTATCAATCTGGCGATACGGCGCGAGCCGGTGCCTATCGTCGCAATGGCTCCAAGCTTGAGATACACAGACGCGGATTTGATTTCCACAATGGGTTTTCTCCTGCCCGGCGGATTCAATTGCAATTCAAGGGCGGTCGATTGCGACGTTTGGCTGATCCGACAGGTGCATCTTCAGTGCGCCTGGAGCCTGTGCAAATTGGCACTTTGCATCCACGTTTACACGAGGCTCGGCAGTTGGTCAGCATTGAGCAGGTACCGCAAGGGCTGATTGATGCGTTATTGAGTACAGAGGATCGCGATTTTTATGCGCATTTGGGGGTTTCTCCGAAAGCCATTGCGCGCGCAATGCGGAAAAACATGCACGAGGGCCGTGTTGTTCAGGGCGGCTCGACGATCACTCAACAGCTGGTTAAAAATTTCTTCCTGACTGGGGAGCGCAGTTATGGGCGCAAGGCGTTAGAGGCGGTTATTGCGGTGCTGCTGGAACTGCGCACGGAAAAAGACGACATCCTCGAAGCTTACATTAATGAAGTCTTTATTGCCCAAGACGGCAGCCGGGCCATCCATGGCTTTGGGTTGGCGAGTGCTTACTTGTTTTCGCGCCCCTTGCGTGAGCTTGACCCGCATGAATCTGCGTTGTTAGTCGCGATGATGAAGGGGCCGTCGTATTACAATCCTTTGCGACATCCAGAGCGCGCATTGGAGAGACGTAACCTCGTGTTGGCCATGATGGCTGAGCAAGGGCATCTGAGCCAACAGCAATTGGCGAACTATTCGCAGAAACCGTTGGGTGTAGAGCGGCGCCGGCGTCAGAAGTACCATTATTCGGCCTATTTGGATCTGGTACGTGAGCAACTGCGACGCGATTACAGTGATGATGCTTTGTCGACACAGGGGCTGCGCATCCACACATATCTTGATCCGCAGTGGCAGTGGCGCGCGCAAAAACAACTGATTGATGGTATTCAGCGGTTGTCGAAACGCTACGGCAAAAAAGCTGAGGGTGTGCAGGGAGCCGCCGTGGTGGTTGATCACTCAAGTGGTGATGTGATAGCTGTTGCGGGTGGAACCGATGTTTATCATGGTGCCTATAACCGTGCGTTGAATGCCCGTCGCCCGATTGGATCGTTGGTGAAACCGGCGATCTATTTAACCGCACTTGAGAAGGGATACACCTTACAAACCCCCATCTCGGATGAACCCTTGATGGTGACATACGACAATAAAAAATGGCAGCCACAGAATTTTGATCGTCGTTCCCATACGTTAGCGGACATCACCGGTGACGAAGCAGATCACTCGGTACTTGAAATACCTCTCTATCAGGCGTTGGCGCGATCCTATAATCTCGCTGCTGTGCGTCTGGGTACGGATGTGGGGATTAGCGCCGTCACTGATACATTGCGACGGCTTGGGTTTGAAGGTCGCATTCCGTATTTGCCGGCAATGTTATTAGGGGCGGTCGAAATGCGGCCACTGGATGTTGCCCAGATCTATGCGACTATTGCAAATCGTGGATTTTATGCCCCGCTGCAAGCGATTCGCAATGTGACCGATGAAACCGGCCAAGAGTTGTTACGATACCCGCTGAAGATGGAGCAGCGCATAGCTCTTGGGCCTGTGCATATGTTAGATTACAGCTTGCAAGCGGTAATGCATGAAGGAACCGGGCGCTCTGTGGCGCGGCAATTTGCCTCGAACCACCGGATCGCGGGTAAAACCGGTACCTCGGATGATCAGCGCGATAGCTGGTTTGCCGGTTATGATAACGGTAAAACCACGGCGGTTTGGTTGGGGTTTGATGATAATCGACCATTGCCATTTACGGCAGCTGGCGGTGCTTTGCCAATATGGGCCAGTGTCATGCGTTCTCACCGTGGCGTGTTAGGAGCAGGGCCTGTTCCCGAGGGCGTTAACTATCTCTGGGTGGATCAGCGCAGTGGTGCATTGAGCCGGGAAACTTGCGACGGGGCGATATACTTACCCTTTATGGAAGGCACTGAGCCGACAGAAGAGGCGCCTTGCTATAAAGAAAACACTATTTTGCATTGGTTTAAAACATGGTTTCAGTAAAAACATCAGTAACCGGTAACCCAGTCATTGCTGCGTTTGCCTTGGTTCTGGCAGTGACCTTGTCAGGATGTCTCAGCTCACCGAGCAAAAAAGAAGACGCGGACGAGGATATTTACGCCGCTTTGCGTGACGATGATATTGAATATCGTGATGAGCGCCAAGTTGCATTGGTCAACGATACGAGCCCGGAATTTGTTCGTGAAAAGATCGATGAGATCCGCAGCTTGTTCTTTCAAAAAGACTACGCCAAAGCCTCGGAAATGGCAGAAGGCTTAGTGCGCCAGGCACCACAGAACCCAGAAGTTTACTATTGGCTGTCACGTGTGCGTTTAGAAGTGGGTGATTACCAGCAAGCCTATGAAATGGCCAGCAAAGGGGTGAGCTTGTCCGGTAAGGGTTCGAGCCTGAAAGCCGAGTTGGAGCGTCTACAGCGTCAGGCACAATTGGGCGCACGATAGTGGATTCTTTGGCGGCACTGAAANCTCGGCTGCAAGATACCGATACGTCAGTTGGGCGTAAAAAATGGTATCGGAGCCTGAGTCAGCGTGCTGCTGTGTGTTTGATTGCGGCTGAAAAGCCGCAGTTGGGTTTATCGTTGTTGATGATTCAGCGAGCCACGGTAGACGGTGACCCTTGGTCGGGGCAGATGGCGTTTCCCGGTGGCAAGCAGGATATTGATGACCCGCATATTACTGCCACTGCATTGCGTGAAGCTGATGAGGAGCTGGCGATTCAGTCGACGCACCTCGCGCGTATCGGGCGTTTGTCAGATATACTGGCGCGGCCTTATCGACGCATGAAGCGCCCGATGGTGGTTACGCCGTTGGTCTTTGAGTCGGTGTCTGAGTTTGAATATTCTGCCAACCATGAAGTGGCTGATGCGCTTTGGGTGCCATTGAATTTGTTTGATGACAAAAACCGGACAAGCCTCATCTGGCATAAACATGGCGTTGATATTCAGTTGCCTTGTTACCACTACCAGGACAAAACCATCTGGGGGTTGTCGTTGATGATGATTGACGAGCTTAAAAAGACCTTAGCTACTTAGAGCGTAGGCGTTTTCATAGGTTGAATCCCAAGTTCGTTGGGTGACTAAGTGAGTGGAATACGTATTTATTAATGATCAATAAAAAAGGCGGCCAATGAGGCCGCTTTTTTATGTCGGATGCATAAGAGCAATATCGATTACTGCTTCTTAATCACCAGTGATACATCATTCACTCGCGCTTCACGAGACTGATCCGAAATCTGCGTGAGTGTATCTGTGTTTGCCGCAGGCGCAGCCTGAATCACAACGGTTGCTTTTGGATTCTGTGCATGCAAACGCTCAACGTTGGCACGTACCGAGCGCACGTCTATGCGACGACCGTCCAGCCAGATTTCATTGGTTGGCGTTACTTGGAAGACGATGCTTTTATTCTCCGGATTCGGCTCCGCGGTGGATGCTTCCGGGCGTGTGATTTCTAAACCGGATTCCTTAATAAAGGAGGCCGTTACGATAAAGAAAATCAACATGATGAAGACAACATCCAGCATCGGTGTTAGGTCGATGTTGTTCTCTTCTTCTTCCAGATGGTGTCGTGCTAAACGCGACATATTAAACCTCGTCTTACTGCGTTTGTGCGATGCGCATTATAGATGGAACGACAGTCCAAAATACACACCTTTGAATTCCTGGTCTGATCGCAGGCGAACGTTGCGCTTTTTATCGTCCAGTTTGCCGTCTAGGTAACGGTAACCGAGGCTAAGGCCGAGGCTGACGGGAGTGACATAGCGAACTTCACCACGATAGTCGTAGTTGTCGTCGCCGCCATTAGAACCGATCAATGTTTCAATATTAAGACTCAGGCCGTCGACGAAGGAATTAAATTGGGCGTAGCCATAGAACATCGGCAGTACATTGTTGATATCGGGTGAGTCTGGAAGGATCACAGACTGCACTTGGCCGCTGTAAATGCGGGCGCCAAGGCCCAATGAGATTTTGGCAATCTCATGATCCAACGCATTGTAATAGAGATCGAGGTCGGTGTGTGTGTAATCCAGTGTTACCCGACTGCCGGTGACATCTCGAGCCTCATGGTTCAAAAATGTCTGGGCGACATATAAATTGGGCAGGAACCAAACATAGTGCTCCAGTTTGCCATAAAACACGCCGCTGGTGGCGCTGTCGTTGATTTGTCGCCGGGTATTGATATCGTCATCTCGGATGTCGGTACGGATATCACCGCTAAGATCGTTAAACCAGGCGTAACCACCGATATCAACGGCGACCGGATTGCTGGCATCCAGCTCTTTTGCCTGGGCCGAGGTTGCGAGGGCTGCGGCCAATAGTGCTGTTGTAGCTTTTTTCATGTGAGATTCCATTTTCAGTACCACCGGCACGGAAGGGTACGGAGAGTCTGATGTAGTGATCGAAGATCATCGAAGACTACATCAGAGATGTAACATTACAAACGATAGTACAGTGAAAGAAATGGGCCGCTGGCATCCAATTTGTATTTGATGCTCTGACTTGCGTTACCGACGCTGGCTTCTGATTCCAAATCAACGTCAAGATAACGATATCCAAGTGCGGTGCCGATTCCGACGATGCTTGTATATTCGATTTTTGCGGTACTATCAATGGCCGTCTCTTTGCCATTGGTGCCGCCTGTTAATTCAACTTGAATGCCTAAGCCGGTTATTGGCAGCTGGAAGTCGAAGTTGGTATACAGCAGACCATAAGTTGGGTTGATATCTGATTTTGCGCTGGTCGATATCGGATCCGGGCCGACGGTACCTGGAGGGAATTCACCAGTAAACTCTAAAGAACCGCTGAAGATACGGGCACTCGCACCGATGTCCCAGGCAAAGAACCCGAGATCAACAGGTGTCCAGTAGAGTGTCAGATCAGTGTGGCTAATATCAATAGCCCCTTTGCTGACATCAAAAGGAAATGTACTGAAGACTGCGCGACCACTGCCTTCATTTTTCAAAAAAGTGTGCGAAATTCGTACGTTTGGCACAATTGGAACCGGATGTTCTAGCGAGACATAAACGTTACCGTTTACTCGGGAATCCATGCGTATGCCGTCATTCCCTAGTTCAACAGAGGTACCTGCTCCGGATATTTCCCCGGTTAGGTCGGTGTACCAAGCATACCCTCCAACCTCGAATTCAAAGCCAGCAATTTCTGCCGAGGCCTGGGGGGCGATCAAAAATGCGCCGGCAACCGTGGCGGCACTGATTAACTTTTTCATTATTATCGTCCTGTAGCAGCTAAGTCGGCATCGATACGTTGTCGATGCCGATCATGATACTTGTTAGAGTTCCTTAAATGCCGATGCCGCAGCTTCAATGGTTTGGTCAATCAACTCTTCATTATGGGCACTTGAAACAAATCCGGCTTCATAAGCAGACGGTGCCAAATACACGCCGCGATCCAGCATCAGATGATAGAAACGCTTGAAGCGATCAATATTACACTGACTCACCTGATTAAAGCGTGAAATATTCTCTTCTTTGGAGAAAAAGTAACCAAACATCGCGCCGGCTTGATTCGTCGTGAGCTCAATGCCGGCATCTGCCGCAGCGGTTTCGAAACCTGACATCAAACGGCTAGCGAGCTGTGTCAGGTTGTCGTAAAAGCCCGGCTGGCTAAGTTGGTTTAACATGGTAAGGCCCGCAGCCATGGCAATGGGATTACCCGATAGTGTGCCTGCTTGATACACCGCTCCCAATGGCGCGATGCATTCCATAATTTCACGTTTGCCGCCGAAGGCGCCAACAGGCATGCCGCCGCCAATAATCTTACCCAATGTCGTGAGGTCTGGCTGTACACCAAAATGCGCCTGGGCACCCCCGAGAGAAACGCGGAACCCTGTCATTACCTCATCAAAGATCAATACGGTGCCGTAGTTGTCGCAAATGGTTCGCAAGCCTTCAAGAAATCCGGGTTCTGGAGGGATGCAGTTCATGTTGCCTGCAACAGGTTCAACAATGATACAGGCGATTTGTTCGCCAACTTCATCAAAAGCGGCAGTAACGGAATCCAGATCGTTAAACGTCAGGGTAATTGTTTCGCGCGCCAGCGCTTCAGGAACGCCGGGAGACGTTGGTTCGCCCATAGTCAGAGCGCCGGAGCCGGCTTTTACCAGTAGTGAATCTGAATGGCCGTGATAGCAGCCTTCGAATTTTACAATTTTGTCGCGACCAGTGTAGCCACGTGCCAGGCGGATGGCACTCATGGTGGCTTCTGTGCCGGAACTCACCATACGCACCAGATCAATGCTGGGCATGATGGCTTTGACCTTTTCGGCGACATCAATTTCGATTTCGGTAGGGGCGCCAAAGCTCAGGCCGTTTCTCAGTTGCTTTTCGACCGCGGCGATAATTTCAGGATTGCTGTGGCCAGTAATCATTGGGCCCCAGGAGGCGACGTAATCAATGTAACGATTGTCATCGGCATCAAACAGAAATGCGCCTTCTCCGCGAGTGAAGAATATCGGATCACCACCGACGCCGTTAAACGCTCTCACAGGGGAGTTGACGCCGCCAGGGATCGATAACTGGGCGCGTTGAAAAAGCTCAGAAGAGTGGGTCATACAAATCCTTAAAACGGTTTGATTACTACCAAAGCGACAATGGCGAGTAGCGCCAGTACCGGAATTTCGTTAATGATCCGGTAAAACTTATGGCTATGGGTGTTGTTGCCAGCAGCAAATTGACGGGCTAGGTGGCCGAGATAAAAATGGTAAGCGAGCAAGCCTGCAACTAGTGTGATCTTGGCATGTAACCAGCCGGCGCTGAGCAGGTAAGCACTATTGAGTGCCATCATCCAGATGCCTAAGCCAATGCTGAGAAATGCGATCGGGGTTGTAAACCGGTAAAGCTTGCCTTCCATGATCGTTAGGCGCTCTTGTGTGGCGGCATCGTCGCTCATGGCGTGATGCACAAACAAACGGGGCAGGTAAAAGATGCCGGCAAACCAGGAAATAACAAACACAATGTGAAAGGTTTTTACCCAGAGATATAACATGCGTTTATCCTGTGCACTGACTGCATTGATAGCGTGCTCGTCGCTGATAATCTATTGAACGCTAAATCGTGGCGAGCATTTTTAGAAATGCCGCGGCCGGTGGTAATAGGTTTCAATATCGTGGCGGGTAATGATACCTGAAATTGCCGGGGCGTAGCTATCAAATGTGCTGGATATCAGCAGGGCATCGACGTTATCGGATTCCATTTGTTGCCAGGCTTCCAGCGCCGATGCCTGATAGTCAATGGACGAAATTTTCAATTGTTCGCCGGGGATCGTCAATAGATCTAGGGGTTTGTCTTCATCGGGGTGTGGTTCGTCATCGTTGTCGATCATCTCGTGATAACCTTTGGCGAGCTGAGTACCGTTGAGCAAGACTGGGGGGCGGCCGGCAGATTCAACAACGATCCATCGGCGTTTTTCGTGAATCAAGGCGTCCAATGCTGTTGGTAGTAGTTGTCTTGCACAATGGGTTACGTTGGATTGCATTAGGCTAGAAATACCCACCCTTTGCAGTGCCAATGCAAATACCGACAAATTAGAATCTTTGCCGCTGCGGGCGAGTGTTGCTAAATGAGGGGGTTGTTGATGAAATACCTGCGTGCTCACGAGGTTTGCAACCACGATGGCAATCATCGCTGGCAAGATAATATCCGGTGTGTTGGTTAATTCAAGCAACGCTGTTAACGCGGCCAGTGGGGCGTTCATAGTGGCGCCCATCATGGCACCCATGCCGATCATGACGTACAAACTGTCGTTGGCAACGGTCGCAGGCTGCCAGTAGTTAATGATGAAGCCAATCGCCCCGCCTAAACAGGCCCCACAAACTAATGACGGGCCAATAATACCAATCGGTAACCCCATGCCACTGGCGGTGGCTGATGCAATCAGCTTGGCAAACCCGACACTCAGCAAAACGGCCAACGTCAGCTTGTTGTCCAACGCCAGATTAACCGTGTCATAACCAATGCCCATGATCTGTGGGTAGAAATACCCGAGTCCACCGGTGACGGTACCTGCAATGGTAAAACGCAGCCACAACGGGATTTTATCCAAACGCAGACACTGTTTGTGGATCGCGCAGAAGGTGGCAGCAGCACATCCAAGAATCAGCCCTAATCCGATAAATACCGGTAATTCAAATAACGAGTGTGCTTCGAGAATGGGGGGCGCAAACGCTGGCGCCGAGCCGTAAACCCAGTGAGAGATGACCGTGCCTGTGATCGCAGACAACATGATCGGAATAAATCCGGCAATGGTGTAATCCATTAACACCACCTCCATTGCAAAAATGACACCGGCGATAGGGGTATTGAACGATGCTGCAATGGCGGCGGCGGTGCCACAGCCTGCAAGTACCCGGATGCTGTTTGATGGTAGCTTCCAATATTGTCCCAGTAGGCTGGATGCGGCAGCGCCAAGGTGGACGGCGGGCCCTTCACGGCCTGAGCTTTGTCCGGTCATGATACACCAGCCGCCGAGCAAAAATTGCATGACAGCAGGCCGTAAAGGAAGGCGGCCGTGGTATTCATTGACTCGTTGAAGAACGTGGGCGACGCCCATTGACGGTACTTTTTTGATCACAAACTGTAAAAACAACCCGAGGCTCAGTGCTCCGTAAACTGCCAATGCCGTTCGGTGCAGAGGTTCTAATTGCTCAAATGCTTCGTGCCCGGATGCAAACCACAAAAATGCCGGCCATTCGACTAAAAAACGGAACGCCTGAATCACCATGCCAGTCACAAAACCAGTCACAATGCCCATCAAAGATAAAGGCAGGAGTGCTCTTTCATCGGCTAGTCGCTGGCGAAATGTGCGCAGGGCAGCTGCCAGGGATCTAGAATAGCGCGGGGCGGGTTTGGGCATTCAGAGACCGTGAATTCTTCATCTGCTAAGTGGCGGGCTTTTTGTTATTATATGTGCCCTTTGATCTCGGGCAAGCAGGTATCTGACGGATACGTGTTTGTTTCGGTCAAAACCCTCACTGCCATATGGGCAACGAGGATGTTTCTATGACTCAGGTAAAGAGATAATTATCATGATTCGCGCAGCAATTGTTGGCGGTACCGGGTATACCGGTGTTGAACTGCTTCGTCTTTTGGCTAACCACCCGCAGGTTGATTTGGCGGTAATCACCTCGCGAAGTGAGGCGGGTATGCCGGTGGCCGACATGTTCCCAAGCTTGCGAGGACGTGTTGATCTGTGTTTTACCGAACCTGATACCAAGACACTGGCGGCCTGCGATGTTGTGTTCTTTGCAACACCGCACGCTGTGGCCATGAAAAGCATGGATGAACTGTTACAGCACGATGTGCGTGTGGTTGATTTGTCGGCTGACTTCCGTGTCAAAGATATCCCGTTATGGGAAAGCTGGTACGGTTGCAAACACGAGGCACCGCACTGGGTTGATAAAGCCGTTTATGGTTTGCCCGAAATCAACCGTGAAGCGATGCGCACAGCACAATTGGTCGCTGCCCCAGGGTGTTATCCAACGGCCGTACAGTTGGGTTACTTGCCTTTACTTGAGGCAGGCATCATTAACCCGAGTGATTTGATTGCAAACTGTGCATCCGGTGTTAGTGGTGCGGGTAAAGCCGCGAAGGTCACTAGCTTGTACGCCGAATGCAATGAAGACTTCAAAGCCTACGGGGTTCCAGGGCACAGACATTTACCGGAGATTGAGCAAGGTCTGAACGGGATGACCGCAGAGGGTGTTAACCTGACGTTTGTTCCTCATTTGATTCCTATGACGCGTGGTATCCATGCAACCTTGTATGCAACGTTGACCGTCGATCCAAGTTACGATTTACAAGCGTTGTTTGAACAGCGGTATGCTGACGAACCCTATGTTGATGTGTTGCCGGCGGGGAGTGTCCCGCAAACACGAACGGTACGTGGTTCAAATTATTGCCGTATCGCCGTTGAGCGTCCGCAAGGCCGTGATAAAGTGGTGGTAATGACAGCCATTGATAACTTGGTGAAGGGCGCATCTGGCCAGGCGATTCAAGCGATGAATATCATGTTTGGCTTGGATGAATGTGCCGGGTTGAATGTCGTACCTCTATCGCCATAGCGGCTATTCTTGTTGAAACCGCCGGTGAATAATCGCCGGTATCATGGGCTAGATTCAGGAAGCGCGTTGAATGGCTGAAATCCTGCAACTGCTGCGACAGGCTCAGGCACGATTGCCGTGGCTGATGCCTCTGCTGGCAATTATCTTGTTGATTGGGTTGATGGCTGTTTGGCGTCTTCACCGTGAAGCGAGCAGCGAGTTAGCGCTTGCTCATGGTGAAATTACTGCGTTACATGAGCGTCAGAAGACACTGATCAATCGATTGGCGGAATCGGATGCCGATTCGCAGGTCTATCGTACTGCACAACTTGCGTTGCGGCGGACGGTGGATGAGCAGGCGCAAACCATTACAGCGGTAAACCGACAACTGGATTTCTATCGCTTGTTGATGGAAGGGAGTGATTCCCGTAATGGTCTTGATCTAACGGGCAGCTTAATTTATCCGTTAGATGATGTGAAAAACGGTTATCATTTTCGTTTTACTTTTGTACAGTATGCGAAACGTCGACAAGTACTCAGGGCGACACTGTCAGTTGTGTTGCAAGGGGTGCAGGCTGGGATGCCCAAGCGTTATCCGTTAGATCAGCTTTTGGTTTCATCGGAAAACAGCACGAAGCTACGCTTTAAGTACTTTCAAAGCATCGAGGGCCAGTTACGTTTACCTGATGCCTTTGAACCGCAGCAATTCGTTATTGATGCTCAGATAAAATCCAAGAATGCAAAGCCCTGGCAACGGATTGTAGAGTGGCAAACAGAGGAATAGCCAATGTTCGGTAAAGACAGCAAGAAACAGCCTGAAGCTGATAAAGCCCCCACTTCTTTCTCTAACCCGGTGTCATCCGTGGTTCCCAAAGGCCCTGCGGCCGGCAGTAAATCAACCAAGAGCGCATCTACCACGCTGATCGCCCGCGAAACCGAAATCTTCGGCGATATCAAATTTTCAGGTAATCTGGAAATTGAAGGTACGGTTGTGGGTAATTTGGTTGCTAACCCAAGCAGCGAAGCCTCTGTGCGTGTGCAAGAAGGCGGGCGTGTTGAAGGCGATATTCGTGTGCCTCGTGTGGTTATCAACGGTGAAGTCAAAGGCACTGTGCATTCTGATACACTCGAGTTAGCAGGTAATGCGCGTATTGACGGTAATGTGCATTACAGCACCGTTGAAATGATGAAAGGTGCTCAAGTGAATGGCAGCCTCGTTTATAGCGAAAATGCCTTGGCGCAGAACAATGCCGGTGGCAACCAAAACAGTAGTGGCTCTGGTAATCAGGGTGGCAAACAGAACAACAACCAAGGCAATAACAATAACAAAGGTAAATAACCGCTACCTGCCATAGCCTGCAACCTATTGCAGGCTATGAAGGTTCTCAGCGCTGATGTGTGGTCAGTTGAGCAAGCATAACAACTGGCTCCGCAGGCTAAAACCGAGTATTATACTCAGGTATTCATGTCTATATAATTGCAGGTTGGAATATGTCTGTTGCTGAAACCTTTGAACCCAGTCCTTTGACGTTTTCTGCCAAAGCGGCATCCAAGGTTCGTGAGTTGATTGATGATGAAGGCAATCAGGATTTGAAATTGCGGGTATTCGTTACCGGTGGTGGCTGTTCTGGCTTTCAATACGGTTTTACGTTCGACGAACTGGTGGGTGATGACGACGCCCTGATTGAAAAAGATGGCGTAACCTTGCTGGTTGATTCGCTGAGCTATCAATATCTCGTTGGTGGTGCTGTGGATTACACCGAAGGCCTTGAAGGCTCCAAATTTATTGTTGAAAACCCCAATGCCGAAACCACCTGTGGTTGTGGGTCTTCGTTCTCAATTTGATGTTATTGGTCTAAGGCAGTCGGTCAACCCTATCGAACTATCGCGGGTTTGACGCTGTCATTTAATGTCTTTGTAAAAACGGCCGGGTATACTGGCCGCTCCTTTCCTTGCTCTCTCACGTTTACACACTTCATGCATACTATCAGATTGTTTTTGCTGTCGGCTTCGTTACTGCTTGGCCTTATGTTGACTTGCGTCGGTGTTAGCGCCGAAACGTCGAAATTGGCTCATGCCGCTACTGATCTCATCAAATTACCCCCACCGATTCGCTCTGTCAGTCATGACCCTCGTGCATTTACGCAAGGCTTGGTTATTGAGGGCCGGTCAATGTGGCAAAGCTCCGGTTTGTATGGTCGTTCGTACGTTGAGCGTCTGGATGCGGTGAGCGGTAAGGTGGTTCAGCGCCATTATTTGAGCAAGCAGTTCTTTGCCGAAGGCGTTGCCGTGCTGAATGATACGCTTTACCTGCTGAGCTGGCGGGCTGGTCGGGTCTGGATGTTTCATGCATCGACCTTGGTCGAACGCAAACAGCTGCGTTACCACGGCGAAGGTTGGGGATTAGCCTCGGATGGCCGTCAATTGTTGATGTCTGATGGCTCGGCAGTGATCCGCTATCGTGATCCGGTGACCTTTCATGAAACACATTCGATTACCGTGACCGAGAATGGGCAACCGGTTAGCCAATTGAATGAGCTGGAATGGGTTGAGGGAAAGCTCTGGGCTAATATCTGGAAGACAGACGATATTGTGATTATTAACCCGGAAACCGGTGTGGTTGAAACACGTATTGACGCTAGTGCATTGCGGTTATTAGTGCCGAAAAAGGCGGGCGTGCTAAACGGTATCGCCTACGATCCAGGCTGCCACTGTATCTGGCTGACCGGTAAAAACTGGCCGGCCATGTTCTTGTATCAGTATCAATATGGGCGATTGACCGGCGGAAAGTCGGATCTGCTGTGATCGCTCATGCCGGTGGTGATGTGCAGAGCGAGCGTGGCGCCTGTTCATATAGCACTGAATGAGCGAGTACCGGATTAACCCGCCGGGAAAATAGCCCCAAGAATACGGTTGCCGCGAGCGCCAGTGGCTTTGGGCACGTTTGTCTGGCAGGCGTTGAGTGTTTGATTGGCAAACCAGGCAAACGCCATTGCTTCCAGCCAATCGGGTGCAACGCCTAATGCATCCGTTGTATCAACCGGGACACCCGCGAGGCGCTGAATCCGTGCGAGAAGGTCATCGTTGAAGGCGCCGCCGCCGCACAAGTAAATATGGTCACATTGGCCATGGATCGCATCGGTAATGGTTCTTGCCGTCAGTTCAGACAAGCTAGCCTGCACATCTGCGGGGTCATACTGCGCCACATCAAACTGCTCAAGCCAATCTAGGTTAAACGTCTCTCGACCACATGATTTCGGAGCCGGGCGCTGAAAATATGGATCTGCAAGCATCGCCTCAAGTAGCAGAGTGATAACCTGGCCGGATGCCGCCCAAGCGCCTTGCTTGTCGCAGCATTGACGCTGATGACGCTCGCACCAAGCATCTAAAAGCACATTGCCCGGGCCGGTATCAAAACCTGCAATAGGGCCGTGCTCTGGATCCAATAACGTGATGTTAGCCATGCCGCCGATATTGATAATGGCGCGGCGTTCGTTGTTATCGCCAAACGCTTTTTGATGAAACGCAGGTACCAGCGGCGCGCCTTGGCCGCCTGCGGCAATATCTTTGCGACGAAAATCAGCGACTACCGTGATACCGGTGCGTTCTGCAATGGTATTGGGGTCGCCAACTTGTAGGGTGAAACCATCATGGCCATCCGGAGCGTGACGCAGAGTTTGGCCATGGCTACCAATCGCTCGAACGTCAATCGGGTCAACATTGGCCTTGCTCAATAACGCTAACGTTGCATCGGCGAACAAATTGCCGAGTTGCCGACAAAGGCGTTGGCTTCGATTGAGCTCATCATCGCAACCTGCATTGAGCGCAAGAATCTCGGCCTTTAACGTAGGGTCGATAGGGTGTGAGTGTTTTGCCATGAGTTGGCAGTGATCGCCTAACCCCATGAGCACGGCATCTACGGCATCCACGCTTGTGCCTGACATTAGGCCGACATATAGATCGCGGCTATTTTCCATGTGTATTCTCTGCGCTGTCGGGATGTCCCGGTCGGTTTCTGGTCTATCCAGGGTTCTGTGATTTTAGTGCAATAGTAGGGCCACAGGCGTTATTCGACTGAATTATTGCTCGCAACCTGCAAGTTCTCATAATGCATCTTGAGGTACTTGATCTGCTCATTGAAGCGAGCCCGTTCTTTTTTCGGTACCGGGTCGGCCGTAGGCAGCTTCTTGAACACGGTTCGAGGGTTTCTATGAACGCCGTTCACCAGGAATTCGTAATGCAAATGAGGGCCAGTGGAGTAGCCGGTAGAGCCGAGTGTGCCGATCACATCGCGTTGCTTAACGCGCTGGCCAGTTTTTACGTAGCGTTTGTCTAGGTGTAGGTATTTGGTGGTGTATTTTTCACCATGGCGGATAAACACATAGTTACCATTGGCGCGGCTGTATCCAGATCGCAAAACACGGCCGTCGCCGGCGGAGAAAATCGGCGTTCCGCGCGGCGCAACATAGTCAGTACCGCGATGTGCCCGGATTTTCTTGTGAATCGGGTGCTTGCGGCGAAGGTTGAAGTTGGACGAAATGCGGGTGAAATCCAGCGGTGCGCGTAAAAAGGGTTTGCGCATACTGATGCCGTCTTCACTGAAGAAACCTGTTGCACCGTCTTCCATCTCATAGCGAAAGGCGGTGAAAACCTCACCTTGGTTGGTGTAACTGGTCGCCAGAATATTGCCGTTGCCAATCTTCTGATTATCGAGGTACTTTTCTTCATACAACACGTCGAAAGTATCGCCAGGGCGAACATCCAACGCAAAATCAACAACACCGCCAAGGATGTTGGCGATCGACATAGTGAGACCTTGCGATATATCGGCTTTTTGTGCGGCTAAAAACAGTGAGCTGGTGACCTCTGCGGAGAGGTATCGTAGGCGGATTTCTGGTTGTTTGACGATGTGTTCAAAGTGGTAAGTAGGGGCTGCGGTCTGCGCTTCGCTGCCCTCAGCACCCTCAGCACCCTCAGCGTCATCGGTGTGTCGAGTGACTTCGTAATACTCAAGCAATGATGGCTCGTATCGCAGCAGAGCCAGAGTGTTGTTTTCATCGAACCCAAAACGAATTTTGTGGCCAGGGTGAATTTTCAACAGCGCACTAGTGCCTTTATCACTGGCCATGATGCGATGTAGCTCACCGGGGCTGAGGCCGACACGTTTAAAAATTCGGGCAAGGCTGTCACCCGATCGCACGGTTTCTTCTTTCCAGTGGTATGTGGCATCTTTGGCTGCACGAACGACAACCACTTCTTGCTCGATTTTTTCAATCGAGATGGGCACGGGAATGCTCACCCGCTTTTTGGGGCTGTCCTGCATCAATAGCTGGCTGACCAATAGCACTCCGCTCAGTGCGCAGAATATGATCAGATGGGCTTTCGGAAACAAGTTGAGTTTATTTTTTATATGGCTCAAGTAACGCATGGCGATGAATGCTAACACGAAATGGCACAAATCCTATTTCAAATGATGGGCGATTTCCGCAAAAAGTGTAGGGATTTTCTGATTGGTATCTCAGTGAATCTGAACGGTGCCGGTTATTAAGCTGAACGCGGAGGTAACAGAAACCATGACGCAAATCCGCTTGTATTTTGAGCTTTATCCTGTATCTTTTGGGGCGATTTTGAGAGCCCCTCTGACGCGGCGATACTTACCGTTAGTGCCTTTCAAGCCTGAACCTCGCGTATTTTGTGACCGAGGTGCGGGTAACCTATAACAACAGATTGTGAGTTTACGTACATGGTATCTGCGAGCGCATTTTTGGATGACCTTGAAAAGCGTGGTTTGATTCAACAGCAAACCGGCGATGGCGAACTGGTAAAACACCTGGACGAGCCAAGATCTGTCTATTGTGGCTTTGATCCGACGGCGGACAGCCTGCATATTGGGTCATTGGTTCCTTTATTGATGTTGCGCCGTTTCCAAGATGCCGGCCATACGCCCATTGCGCTGGTTGGCGGAGCCACCGGGTTAATTGGTGATCCTAGCTTTAAAGCCCAGGAGCGTCAGCTAAACACTGCGGATACTGTGGCAAACTGGGTCGATTGTTTGAAAAAACAAGTCAGCCAATTTGTCGATTTTGATGGTGATCAAGCGGCACAACTGGTGAACAACCTTGATTGGGTTGGCGGAATGGACGCGCTGAGCTTCTTACGTGACGTTGGTAAGCACTTCTCTGTTAACAGCATGATCCAGAAAGAATCGGTAAAACAGCGTCTCGACCGTGAAGGCGAGGGTATCTCTTTTACTGAATTTACTTACATGCTGCTGCAATCGTTCGATTTTGCCGAGCTCTACGACAAACACCAATGCACGGTGCAAATCGGTGGTTCTGACCAATGGGGTAATATTACTGGCGGTATTGATCTGACGCGTCGTATGTATCGCGGTCAGACATTTGGTTTAACCATGCCTCTGGTTACCAAATCAGACGGCACCAAATTTGGTAAAACCGAATCCGGCACCATTTGGCTAGATCCTGCAAAAACATCACCTTACGCTTTCTATCAGTTTTGGTTGAATACAGCCGATGCCGATGCTTATAAATTCTTGAAGTACTTTACTTTCTTGTCAGTTGACGCGATCGATGCGATTGAGGCGGAAGACAATGCTGCCCAAGGGCGTCCGCAAGCGCAAAGAATTTTAGCCGAAGAGGTGACTCGCTTGGTACATGGTGAGGATGGATTGCTCGCTGCTCAACGCATTACCGAAGCCCTGTTTTCTGGTAATGAAGAAGGGCTATCTGAAGGCGACTACGCGCAGCTGCAGCTTGATGGCTTGCCATCTGCGGCTCTCGAAGTAGCCGGTTTGGCGGACGTGTCCATCGTTCAGTTGCTGACTGATGCAGGCATGGCGAATTCAGGCAAACAAGTAAAAGATGCGTTAGGCCGAAATGCGGTACTGGTTAATGGCCAGACGTTGGGGCTGGATGACAACATGCGTACAGCGGATATTTTCACTCCAGAGAATGCGCGTTTTGGACATTATTACCTCGTGAAGCTGGGTAAGAAAAAATACCAGCTGTTCTATCGCGGTTGATCTTCTGTTAGCCGGCTTGCGCAATGCGGGCCGGTTTATTTCTTGTGTTTCCTGCACTTCCTTTCAGCGTCAGCATTTCCTACACTAGAAAACTGTCAGTCGTGATTGTCACTGCTGATTACTATCGTCAAAGGAATCGCTGCTATGAAAACTCCGTATCTCGCTTTGGTCATCGGTTTGGCTTTCAGCCTGCCAGTAACCGCAGGTGTCTACGTGTATACCGATGAGCAGGGAAACCAAGTGTATACGGATAGCCCTCCAGATAATAAACCCGCTGAAATGGTTGATGTTCCGCACACCAATACCCTCGAAACACNACCTGATCAGAAGCAGAAAAACGAAGATTTCTTCAAAGATCTCAAACAACAACAAGACACAGCGACGAATGAGCGAGAGGCTTACCGACAAGGACGCGCCGCTGCCAAAGGAGCTTTAGATAAAGCACAAAAGAATCTCGAACAAGCCAAAGTGATTGTGGCCGGAGATATGTACCCCAATGGCCATGGTGGTGTTCGTTACACAGAGCAGTACACCAATCGTGTTGAGGCAGCTGAGCGTGCAGTAAAAGATGCCAAGGCGGCGTATGAGGAATCCAAATAACCCCCTTGCCTGATTAACCTATCCGAAATACTCCCCTGACCTCCGGCTATGAGGTTAGGGCGACCCTTTGAATATCCTGCGCACCAATAGTGTGCGCTTTCATGTTCTTCTTATATGCTGTGCGTTTTATTGGTGCTTTTTGTGTGGGCGCGATGACAGTCTTTCGTGCACTAGATGACTTGTTCAGTGCACGAGACGCCGGGTTATCAGTTTTGGCGCAACTATTGCAAACCTTCATATGAATGCACCACCTTACACCACAATAATGTTAAAACGGCGTTCTTAATGTTGCTGCCATGTTGAAAGAATACAATCATGAAACTAGCTGAGCCTCTATACCGATCCATCTTTGACAATATGCATATTGCGGTATTGTTGGTTGATGATGAAATGGCTCTCCGATACATGAATGCCTCTGCCGAATCGTTGCTGCAAATTAGTGCGCAGCGTCAGCTAGGTGCGCGTATCGATAGCTTGTTTTCAGAAAACGGCGCCTACCCTGAGGGGTTGGTGAAAGCCATCAGCGAGCGTCAGCGATTGACCAAGCGCAAGACCTTGTTGCGGTTGCCCAATCTTGAAGAGATATCGGTCAATTACACGGTCACGCCGTTCCATGATCAAGACAGCTGGTTTTTGATGGAAATTGAGCAGCTCGATCGGGTCCTGCAAATCAGCCAAGAAGAAATGCTGGTTTCTTCGCAAGCCGTGGCTCAGCATATGATTCGCGGACTTGCCCATGAAATTAAAAACCCTCTCGGTGGTTTACGTGGGGCGGCGCAACTGCTCGAGCGCGAATTGGATAATGATGAGCACCGTGAATATACCGACATTATTATTCAAGAAGCCGATCGGTTAAGAAACCTCGTGGACCGACTGTTAGGGCCACACAAGTCGATGCAGATGGAATCGCTCAATATTCTGGAAGTACTCGAGTATGTGCGCAAATTGGTGGCGGTAGAGTGTCCGCCGCATATTCGTACCTTGATCGATTATGATCCGAGTATCCCCAACATCTGTGGTGATCGTGAGCAGTTAGTGCAAGCGATGCTGAATATTATGCGTAATGCGATGCAAGCGCTGTCAGATCAAGAGGTCGGTGTGATTACGTTACGTACGCGTATTCAGCGTAAGTTCACCATTGGTAATACCCAGCACAATATCATTTTGCGTGTTGATATCACCGATAATGGGCCGGGAATTCCGGCCGATTTAGTAGATAATCTGTTTTTTCCAATGGTCAGTGGCCGTGCTGAAGGCACGGGTCTTGGTCTGTCAATCGCCCAGTCGGTGGTTAACCGACACAACGGGCTGATCAAATTTGAAACACAACGCGGCGAAACTACCTTTTCGATCTTTTTGCCTCTGGAGCCGATAAATGAATAAGACGAATCATGTTTGGGTAGTGGATGATGATAAGTCGATTCGCTGGGTGTTAGAAAAAGCCCTGACACAAGCGGGTATCCAGATCACCAGTTTCCCGTCTGGCGATGCAGCGAATGAGCGTCTGCTACATGAGCGGCCAGATGCGATAATCAGTGATATTCGCATGCCGGGGATGGATGGCTTGGAGTTATTACAGCGCATTAATGAGCAATACCCCAATTTGCCGGTAGTGATTACAACAGCACACTCTGACTTAGATAGCGCCGTTAACTCTTATCAAAAAGGGGCGTTCGAGTATTTGCCAAAACCGTTTGATGTTGATGAGGTGGTTGAAGTAACACGGCGTGCCATCGAGCATTCTCATGACAATCAAACCGAAGTCGATGAAGACGCCAGTGTCGTTGAAGATACAGAAATTATTGGCGAAGCGCCGGCGATGCAAGAGGTGTTCCGAGCGATTGGTCGTTTATCACATTCGAACATTACCGTATTGATTAATGGTGAATCCGGCACCGGTAAAGAACTTGTTGCGCATGCATTGCACAAACATTCGCCGCGCGCGGCATCCCCCTTTATTGCCCTGAACATGGCTGCGATTCCGAAAGATTTAATGGAATCGGAACTGTTTGGCCATGAAAAGGGCGCTTTCACCGGAGCGAGTTCACAGCGTAAAGGACGTTTCGAGCAGGCCAATGGTGGTACTCTTTTTCTGGACGAAATCGGTGATATGCCGGCGGATACCCAGACACGTCTATTGCGGGTACTTGCTGACGGCGAGTTCTACCGCGTTGGTGGTCATGTGCCGGTGAAAGTTGATGTGCGCATAATTGCTGCAACGCATCAGGATCTCGAAACATTGGTCGATGAGCGCCAGTTCCGGGAGGATTTGTTCCATCGGTTGAATGTTATCCGTATCCACATTCCGCGGTTGAGTGATCGCCGGGAAGATATTCCAAAACTGGCCCAGCATTTTCTGGCTCAGGCTGCCAAAGAGCTGGATGTTGAGGTCAAAGTACTTGATCAGCAAGTGCAAGATTATCTGTGCACGCTGCCATGGCCGGGTAATGTGCGTCAGCTTGAGAACACCTGCCGCTGGATTACCGTGATGGCATCCGGTCGCGAAGTGCATTTAAGTGATTTACCACCGGAGTTGACGCATGGCGATGCTATGACTGGCGATGGTGATCAAGGCAGTTGGCCGGAGTTGCTTGCCAATTGGGCAGATCGTGAGTTGGCCAGTGGTAAGAAGGGGCTGTTGGATGAAGCTGTGCCGGCTTTTGAACGCATTATGATAGAAACGGCATTGAAGCACACTCATGGGCGCAAGCGCGATGCCGCTGTGTTACTCGGGTGGGGACGAAATACCCTGACACGTAAAATGAAAGAACTCAACATGGATGGCAGTGACGACGAATAAATCATGCCGATTTCGGCCGCTGGTTAGCGGTTGAAACAGACTTTGCCTGGGCCATGCCGCTGACATAGCTGTGATGTTGGCCCTAGCTGGGTATAATGCCCGCTTGGATTCATTCTTTTGCGAATATCAGGCGGAAATATGCCCAGGAAAAAAGCCCCGGCTTTCGAACAATCCCTGCAGGAACTGGAAACCATCGTTCAGCAAATGGAACGCGGTGATCTTGAGCTGGAGCAATCGCTTGCCGCGTTCGAAAAGGGGATCTCCCTGATTCGAGAATGCCAGACAACATTGGATGCTGCAGAGCAGCGAGTTCAACAGCTGACTGCAACCGCCCAAGGGTTGCAGCTTACAGAACTCGATGACGACGAGCTGAGCTGATATGGACGCCGCTCTCGACACCTTTCTAACCAAAATCCGTCACCGTATTCACGGACACCTTCACCATACTCTCAAGAATCAAAAAAGTGTTTTTGCCGATGCAGGTACGCCACAGCTACAGCGTTTGATGGATGCCGTTCTCTACAGTGTTGATAACGGCGGCAAACGTCTGCGCCCTGCGCTGGTCTATGCCTCTGCGCAAGCGGTCGTGCCAGCATTGGATGTGGATCAGTGGGCAGCGCTGGATGATGTCGCGCTGGCCATCGAATGCACGCACAGTTACTCCTTGGTGCATGATGATTTGCCGGCAATGGATGATGATGACTTACGACGTGGCAAACCGACATGCCATATTGCCTATGACGAAGCGACCGCAATACTGGTTGGCGATGGGTTGCAGGCGCTGGCGTTTGAGTTGATCGCGAGCAGTGACTTATCGTCACAACGGCGCATTGCCATTGTGGCTATCTTGGCCCGTGCCGCCGGTAATTACGGTATGGTGGGTGGGCAGGCAGTGGATCTTGCCAGTGAAAATCAAACCATTGATTTACCAACGCTGGAGCTACTGCATCGATTAAAAACCGGTGCCATGATCCGTGCCAGTGTTGCTGCAGGGGCAACCGCCGTTGGCGCAACGAAAGCGCAACTCAGCGCGTTGGACGCCTATGCAAATGCGATCGGGTTGGCGTTCCAGGTTCATGATGACGTGTTGGACATTCAATCAGATACCGAAACCCTGGGTAAACCGCAGGGTGCCGATCTTCGGCAAAACAAAGCCACTTATCCTTCGTTGATGGGATTGGATGAAGCAATTAGTAAAGCGGCTAGCTTGATAGAGGAAGCCCATGCGGCATTGGCTCAATTGCCCCATGAAGCGACGCCCCTAGCAGCCATCGCTGATTATATTATCGAGCGCGATCACTGAAACAAGATGATGGCTGTTTGATATGCTTCGCCTCAAAAGGGGGATTTCGGCGCATTGTGGTTATTTTCTGGCAGTTTTCCGGGTCACGGTCAATCAACAGGGCAGCGTTGTCTGTGCAAATCGGGTAAACTGTATGTCATTTTGATGACGTCCTGCACACGTTTGGTTCGCTGACCGTCAGCCGTAACCTTGCTGCCGGTTCTTTACTTGGTGTATTTACGTTTGGGACGACAGCGGCTTGATGAGTCAGGCCGATGACAAGTAGAAGGCTTTCTTAGTGTCAAAACGCGTTTTTTCTATCATTCCGTCAACTCGGCCAACGACGCCTTTATTGGATACTGTTAACGATCCACAGGCATTGCGTTTATTGGAGCCGGCTGAGCTGAATCAGCTGGTCGATGAGTTGCGTGAGTACCTGCTCTTTGCGGNGGGCCGCACCGGCGGTCACTTTGGTGCCGGGTTGGGGGTTATTGAACTGACCGTGGCCCTGCATTATGTATTTAACACCCCCCGTGATCGACTGGTCTGGGATGTGGGTCACCAAACCTATCCGCATAAAATTCTCACCGGCCGCCGTGACCAAATGAAACATCTGCGCAGCCAGGGCGGGATTTCGGGGTTTCCCAAGCGTTCAGAGAGTGAATACGATACTTTTGGGGTCGGTCATTCGAGTACCAGTATCAGTGCAGCTTTAGGCATGGCGTTGGCATCTCGTAACAAGGGTGAAGATCGCCATCATGTTGCGGTTATTGGCGATGGCGCGATGACTGCAGGGATGGCTTTTGAAGCGTTGCATCACGCGGCGCATACCAAGGCCAACATGTTGGTTGTTCTGAACGATAATCAAATGTCGATTTCTGCGAATGAAGGTGGCTTGGCCAGTTATTTTGCCAAAATTTGGGTGAGCAAGTTTTATACCTCCGTTCGCGAAGGTGGAAAACGGGTGTTGTCACATGTTCCACCTGCGCTGGAGCTAGCTCGCAAAACCGAAGAGCACATGAAAGGCATGGTTTCGCCTGCCACTTTGTTTGAAGAACTCGGCTTTAATTATATCGGCCCGGTGGATGGTCATGATCTGCCATCGTTGTTGACGACGCTCGGCAACATGAGCGAACTCAAAGGCCCGCAGTTGCTGCATGTCATCACACAGAAAGGCCATGGGTTTACGCCCGCAGTAGAAGACCCTATAGGCTACCACGCCATCACCAAAATTCTCCCCGAGAGTGAACGTAAAGCCCCTAAACCCGTTGTGCCGAAACCAGCGCCTAAGTATCAGGATGTGTTTGGTCGCTGGTTATGTGATCAAGCCCAGCAAGATGATCGACTGATTGGTATCACGCCCGCGATGCGCGAAGGTTCGGGCATGGTTGAGTTCTCTGAAGAATTTCCTGAGCGTTATTATGATGTTGCGATTGCAGAGCAACATGCTGTGACCCTGGCCGCTGGCTTGGCTTGTGAAGAGCAAAAGCCTGTTGTGGCAATCTATTCAACGTTTTTACAACGCGCTTATGATCAATTGATACACGATGTGGCGATTCAGGATCTAGACGTGCTGTTTTCGATCGATCGGGCAGGTTTAGTCGGTGAAGACGGAGCAACCCATGCGGGTTCTTTTGATCTCAGTTATTTACGGTGCATTCCCAATATGGTTGTGATGGCGCCTTCTGATGAAAATGAAACACGCTTGTTGCTAAGCACAGGGTACCAGCACAAAGGGCCGGCAGCTGTGCGCTATCCTCGCGGTACAGGTACGGGCACTGTGATGACGCAAAGTCTTGAAACCCTTGAAGTGGGCAAGGCAGTAACACGTCGTGAGGGCGTGCAGGTTGCCTTTTTGTGTTTTGGCACGTTATTGAGTGAAGCAATGAAAGCTGCTGAACGTATCAATGCCACAGTTGTTGATATGCGCTTCGTGAAACCTTTGGATGAAGCTCTGATCCGGCAGTTAGTCGAGACCCATGCGTTGTTAGTGACCGTGGAAGATAATGCTTTAATGGGGGGCGCCGGCAGTGCCGTGAATGAATTCCTCAATGGTGAAGGTATTCGAACCCACTGTTTGAATCTTGGTCTGCCTGATATTTTTATTAATCACGGCAAGCGTAACGATTTACTCAATGAATGTGGCTTGAGTGCTGATGGTATGGTCGATGCGGTGCAGCGCCGGATGGCATTGCTTGAATTGCCATTGGTGTCGGTTTCTTAATCGATAACACCAGTCAGGCGTTATTTTTCGCATAAAAAAGCAGCCATCAGGCTGCTTTTTTTGGTTTTACTTAACGATTTTTCGTCGGTTGTTCCGACAATCGTTATTCTTCTTCCTGATGATTAAACAGGTGGCCAAGTTTGCCTTTTTTAGTCGCTAAGTAGCGTTCATTGTGGGGGTTATGGCCTGCTTTCAGCGGTAGGCGTTCGATCACATCAATACCTTGTTCTTCTAGTGATGTTACTTTGCGTGGATTGTTGGTCATCAGTCTCAGCGCAGAGATATTCAAATGTTCCAGCATAGGGCTGCACATGCTGTAATCGCGCATATCGGCGTCAAATCCTAAGCGTTCGTTGGCTTCGACGGTATCGGCGCCTTCGTCTTGTAATTTATACGCGCGAATTTTATTGAGCAGGCCGATTCCCCTGCCTTCCTGACGAAGGTAGAGCAATACGCCGCGGCCTTCTTCTGCAATGGCTTTTAATGCAGCTTCTAATTGAGGACCACAGTCACAGCGTAAACTAAATAAGGCGTCGCCGGTCAGACATTCTGAGTGTAAGCGACCAAGTACCGGAGCGCCGTCGCCAACGTCGCCAAGAGTGAGTGCAATATGTTCCTTTTGCGTGGTGNCATCCCAGAATCCATGCATTTGGAAGGTGGCAAATGGCATGGGCAGCAGTGAGCTTTCGACAAATTCAGTAGACACTGTGGGTTTCCGGATTTCTGAAAAGGCCGCTATTTTACAGATTTTTGATCGGCGGGGCGAATCTTTTGTTAGATACCAAGCGCCCTCAAACCCGACCCGTTGGCCTTTGGCCACATGCCATTTGTCATAACACGTCTGACGGTGCCGGTCGGACACGGATTGCTGACTATACTGAGGCGTAAGTAATGTCCTTCACCTGAGACAGGAGACGGAATGGACAATGGTGCGTCGTCGGGGCCTACTGAGATAGAGCCCATTGATATGGTAAGAGTTGTATTGCTTGAAGATGATCCGGCGTGCTACGAATTTGTGCATTTGCTGGTGGCTGGCAGCTATGGGATAGATTTTTACCTCGACTGGGTAACCAGCTCGGCGGACCTGTTTGATCACCTGGAACATGAAACCACTGATGCGGTGGTTATGGATTGCCATGTGGGTGACGAGTGCGGCGTTAACATTGCACGAAACATGGCGGATAGAGGGTTCCAACACATTCCGGTTATTCTTTTCACTGACGTGACTGATCGCGATATTGACCTTGCGGCGATGGACGCCGGTGTTACCGATTACTTGATCAAGCAAGAAACCACAGCTTCGATGTTTGAACGCTCATTACGTTACGCCATTCGGCAGAAGCGTACCGAGGCGATGGTGAGTTATCAGGCCCTTCATGACGGGCTCACCGGTTTGGCAAATCGTAGTTTACTGCAGGAGCACCTTAAGCGATCAATGGCTGAAGCCGATCGTTCTGGTCAATTCCATGCTCTGCTGTTTATTGATCTGGATAACTTCAAGACGGTCAACGACACCTTGGGGCACAGCATTGGCGACGACCTACTTGTTGAAGTGGCTCAACGTATTTCTGGCATTGGCCGAAAAGAAGATGTGGTTGCCCGATTTGGCGGTGATGAGTTTGTATTCTTGATGGGCAACTTGGGCGCCAACAAGAGTGAGGCAAAACACGCAGTAAACCGTGTTGCTAGCAAGATCAAACATGTGACGTGCACACCCTTTGATATCGAAGAACACAATGTAACCGTGGCTTGTAGTATCGGTATCACACTATTTAACAGCGATGGTGCTGCATTTTCTGAGCTGCTTAAGCAATCTGACATTGCTATGTACAAAGCCAAAAATGATGGTAAAAATCAGGCCTGTTTCTTTGTTGATGAAATGGAAAAAACACTGGTTCGCGACATGGCCATGGTTGCAGATCTACGCCAGGCGTTGGAGCGCAATGAACTTGAGTGCTTTTTGCAGCCGATTGTCTGTGCGGATGATACTGCCCCTGTGGCTGCTGAGGTGCTGTTGCGCTGGCATCATCCGCAGCTCGGCGATGTGATGCCAACACAATTTATTCGCTGTGCTGAACAATACAACCTGATTGTTGGTATAGAGCAATGGGTTATTCGCCAATCTTGTCTGTTTTTGAATCGACTTCCTGAATTGGAGTTTATCTCCGTCAATATCAGCGCCCGCCATTTTTTACGCCCGGATTTCACAGATGTTGTCTACGGCATTGTGTGTGCGAGCCAAACGGACCCTCGGCGGTTGGTTTTTGAGTTAACCGAAACCCAGTTGATCGAAGATTCTGCCGGTGCTCGTTTCAAAATGATGGAGCTCGCGCAGCGGGGCATTCGTTTTGCGTTGGATGACTTCGGTACAGGTTACTCATCAGTCTATCTATTGAAAAACCTGCCATTCGATATCGTTAAGATTGATAAATCGTTTATCGATGATGTGCACTTGAGTAAAGCATCGGAAACCTTTGTGGCGGCGATCATCGCAATGGGGCGGGCTCTCGGGCAAACGATCATTGCTGAAGGTGTAGAAACCGAAGCACAGCATGCCATTTTGAATCGTCGGCAATGTACGCTATTGCAAGGCTTTCGTTTTGCCTATCCGATGAGCTTTGATGAGTGTGNCGGCTGGCTGAGTGATCGAGCGGACGATACTCTCGCTCATCCGGATATATCGACCGCTGTTCGGCTAAATCGCTAAGCCTGTGAACTCCGTTATTGTTGTAATGACCAATAATCCGGCCTCAGACGTTGAGCTATGGATATATAAAAATAAATATACTGTTAGTTTATGGTCGTACTTCCATCGTTAATTCATTTTTTGATACAAATTCCAACGCAATTGACACAAGTTGCTGCGTTTCGGTTGTTGTTCATTCCATTTTTAGTTGTTGTGCGTCTACTTGCCTTCAACACGCGGCGTGTGCGTAATCTCCTGTCTTCCAAACCGTAACCGGTTGGCGCTGTTAGTCTTGCTGGCAGCGCCTTTTTTATTCTCTCGTCTGTTGCTGACTCTCGAATGTGTGTTTTACCCCTGAGTTCGACCTCGCTATCATAGTTAGCAAACGGATTAACTCTTGTGGATGCGCATGCTTTACGTGTTACTGGCGGTGTTTCTCTTACTGCTTATTGTTGGGCCGCAATGGTGGATCAAATCCGTCATGCGTAAATATAATCAACCACGTGATGATATAAAGGGCACCGGTGGTGAGTTTGCGTTGCATCTATTAACGCGCTTGGGCTTGCACGATGATGTGCAGGTCGAGCCAACGGATGCAGGCGATCACTATGACCCTGAGCATAAGGCGGTGCGTTTATCTCCGGCATTTTTTCAGCAGCGCAGTCTCGCCGCGATGGTGATTGCTGCGCATGAAGTCGGCCATGCAATACAAGATCAAGAAAACCATGCCTTGTTTAGTCAGCGTGGCAGGATTGTGCGCCTCGCTCAGGTATTTCAAACCGTGGCGCCGATCGCATTAGCCATTTCGCCAGTATTGTTGGTGCTCACTAAATCGCCGGCATTGTCGGGCCTGACGTTACTGATTGCGGTGGGGTCAGTGGTTGTGATGACGTTGGTGCATCTGATTACACTGCCGGTTGAAATCGATGCAAGCTTCCAAAAGGCCATGCCATTATTGGAGCAAGGCCACTATTTTACGGACCCTGCCGACTATGCTGCCGCGCGTACATTATTAAAAGCCGCGGCGATGACTTACGTTGCTCAATCGCTATTCAGTTTGTTGAATGTGGCCTATTGGTTGCGTTTGTTACGACGTTAGCGCCCTTGATACCCGTGATTTGCTTTTGCGTAAGTAACTCGATAATCTGCTGCGACAACAATAACAACCGATAGTCCATTATGCGTGCGGCCTGGCAATACCTTCCTTTGGCGCTGTCTCTGGTGCTGTTTTCAGTTTTCAGCCACTTCTTTTATAACCAGATTGGTGATGATGCCTTTATCTACTTTCGATATGTGGATCGGGCGTTAGCCGGACACTGGGGGAGCTGGACAAGCCAAATTCCAGCCGTCGAAGGCTACTCGTCGGTACTGTGGACAACCTGGCTGATTTTGCTGGCCAAAGCCGGTATTGGTGTCGAAGTTGCAGCAAGAGCAAGCGGCTTGTTGTTTGCGTTACTTGCGCTGCTTTCTACCTATCAGCTCGGGCGCTTGTTAAAAGCATCCATTTGGCAATCCGGTGTTGCCTGTTTGTTGTTCAGCATGGTTGCGGGGCTGCATTACTGGTCGACGGCGGGTTTGGAAACCAGCCTCTACCTGCTGATCTTTATCCAGGCCGTGATCAGCATGATTCGGCTGCGACATCATGTTTTGTGGTTGGCGCTAATCGGTTTGGCGCGCCCTGAAGGGCCAATACTGCTGCTGGCGCTGTTGATCGCCATGAAATGTGTGTATCGGCAGCGCTTCCCATGGTGGCAAGTTGGGGTAATTGTTACGCCATTATTGGTGTGGATGGCAATCCGTTGGCAGCTCTATCATGCTCTGCTGCCCAATACCTTTTATGCCAAAGCTACTGGCGACCCGTTGCAGCAGATTATTAAGGGGCTGATCTACGGCTTTGTCTGCTGGATTCCATTATTGGGTGCCTGGTTGTTGTGGTTTAAGTCACGGCGTCAAGACATCATGATCGCCCTTGGGGCGGTAAGCCTGCTGTTAGGCATTGTTGTCGGTGGCGGCGGTGATTGGATGATCTACGCCCGTTTGTTGGTGCCTGTTGTGCCCGTATTGTTAGCCGTGAGTGTTGCACTGTGGTCGCAGTCGCCGACACGCAATGCGTGTATCGTCGTCAGTTTTTTACCCATGTTTTTGCTGGTGGTGTTCCCACGTTTTTGGTGGCCGGCGTTTACCGGTGAGCAACTGGACCCGACATCCAAAATTGAAGGCACGATGACGGAGCGTTCGATAGACCTAGCGAATAAAATCGACGCCGTATTCGGGCAATCAACACGGCTGATCGCTGTGAACCATGCGGGAGCTTTACCGTATGCGCTGGCTGACCACAATGTTATTGATATGGTCGGTTTAAACGATGCGCATATTGCGCGTGCCAAAGGGCACATGCACCGAAAATACGATGTTGATTATGTATTGGAGCAGGCGCCTGACCTAGTTATTCTGAACAGTCGCACGCTGCCGGGAAGTCAGGGGGTCGCCTACCATACTGGCTATTGGGCAGGTGAGACTGCGCTCGTAGAACACCCGGATTTCTATCGGTACTATCAATGGGTGCCGGCTTTTGATACTCGTTGGCAATGGCAGATGGGCCCACCCTACGGTTGGTTTTATGAGGCCGCACCAGAATCTTGGATACAGGTTTTTGTGCGCAAGGATTTGCTAACAGACCCGAATACTCATCTCAAGGCACTGGATGACCGTGATGATTAACCATACCCCCGATACTCCGACCCACCCCAATCTGCGAGCTGCGCTGCTGGCTTTTATGGCGGGCTTGCCATTCTCATTCGGCAGTATTCAGGTCATTCTTTACTACTGGGCTTTTATGTTGGTCTTTACCGTCGTGGGAATGTGGCGGTTGCAATACTCTCCAGGGTTGATTCAAAGCCTGCTTCGGGCTCACCCGTGGTTGGGCTGGGTGTTAGTCGGCTGGGTTGTCAGCATGAGCATCTCGCTGGCGAACGTATTTATTTTTGCTGACCCAGGCGGGCGGCAAACTTTCGCCGCCATTGCCCGTTATCTCTACGACATCGTTCTGCTGGGTTTTGTGGGTGTCGTTGCTCGGTTAATTTGGGTGCGTGCACTGTCGCTTACGGCAACCTTTATGGCTTTGGCAGTTGGCTTGTTGTTGATGGTGTTCTTCCATATTTATGTGTATCAAAGCCATCAGATCACGAGTGATATGTGGTTTTCGACGCCTCCCTTGGGCCCGCATATTCGAGATCAGGGTAACCTAGCGTGTGCGGTTATTGCCGCGTTGTCTGCCATTGCACTGGTTCGTTCACGTCTTGCAGGTTGGCAGATGGCAGCGTTAGGCATTTTGTTAATGGTTGCCTGGAGTTTTCTGTTTTGGACGGGTGGCCGCATGGGGCTGGCCGCCTCTGCATTGACAGTGGTGATATTAACCGGATGGCGTTTGTGGTCTGTTCGTTCCGGAATCATGAATACGGTATTACGTGCCTCGATTGTGCTGGCTGTAATTCCTATGGGTTTTGCGCTGGGTGAGCAGTTTTCTGTTTACGAATGGAATGGGGTTGGCCGCACGATAGCGTTGACCGAGCAGGTCAGTACGGATGCGGTTGATGCCGCGCCCGTGGCGAGCCTCAATAAAATCACAACCGGGCGTGCGGCGATGTGGCAGATGTCGATCAATGCCATGCTAGAGAAACCCCTGTTTGGTTTAGGGCCTTTTGGTTATTTTTTTATTCCAGAGCGCACCTATGATGATCAGCCGCATAACTTTGTTGTGCAGTTTTTAGTCGAGTGGGGTTTTATTGGTACTGCGTTGATGCTGATATTGATGGCTGCGTGTGGTTGGCAAGCGTTACGGGTTTTGTCATCACGTATACGCGCAGGCGATGAATCTTATGTGATTGGTTGTGCAGTCGTGTTGGTTTTGACGATTNATGGGTTAACTGGAGGCACGTATTTCAAAATTCAACCGATTACCTGTGTTGCACTCGGTTATGCAGCACTTGTTGCATGGGCACTGAGAAAGCCTGATAAGGTATTCGTTGAAGACCCTGCTGATGATCGTTAGAAATTTGTTGTAAAAGAGTGATGTTGTGCCGGTTGTTTGGCAGAGGTCTAACGTATCAGAATAGATTCGAAACAGGGGAGCAAAGTTTTGAATACTATTTTGAAAACAGCTATCGCAGCCACGGCGGTAACAACAATAATAAGTTTAGCCGGTTGCCAGAATGACAACAGCGCTACTCAAGAGCAATCGCAGCCACCCAAGGTCGAGGCCCAGCTCTTAAGTGATACGTTGCATCATTTTGCGGTTGCCAGTCGCGACAGTTATGCCAAGAACGTCGTTCAACCGTTAGCGATTCAATATAAAGTGATTGATGCCAATGAAGATTGGCAACAGAGTCATGCGCTGGCATTGCCTGCTCAAATGGCACGCTATACCGCAGAGAATTTCAAAAACCGCAGCCTCGCCGTTGATATCCACTTGCGCTCGCTGTGGCCCATCAACCGTAAAAACCGGCCTGTGAGTATGCTGGAAACCGAAGGGTTGAAAGCCGTTGCAGAGAACCCAAGCCAACCTTTTTACCGCCTTCGTGATGTGAATGGACAGCAGGTATTTACAGCGATTTATGCGGATGTTGCTTCATCAAACAGCTGTATTAATTGCCATAACAAACACCCCGACAGTGCACGTAACGATTTTGTCGGTGGTGATGTCTTGGGTGGTTTTGTCGTCAATATTAAGCTGTAAAGATTCGCCGCTTGTGCATGTTACTCGGATACTGGTGAATGATGTGGGCCGGGAAAAATCCCCTTAACCTTGATCGATTCACCAACAGCAGGTAATACAAACGGCTCGTAGGCCGCGGCATCCATATCCCAATAAACAAATCGGTAGTCTTCCAGTGGCTGCGTCAACTCGATACGCAATGTCGCGGGCTTGCCGTTATGCAGTGCATCAACAAATATCTGCATTTCCGGCAGGCTGCGAGCCAGCCCGGTATGCCACGGTGTGTGTTGGCTGCGTAATAGCCCCATCAAATGTTGTGTCAGGTAAGCGTAGTGGCCTGCCGGTTCGTTGCTTGTATCAATAACCGAGGCGGCATCAAACTGGAATGCAGGTTCAGCATGCATAATCAGCGTTTGTGGCGCTGGCCGTGTTATTTCGATGCCGGTAAAGGCACTGCTCAATACCCTTGCCGTTGCTGGCAGTGCTTCACCGCGGTAGGCATGTTCGACACCAAAAAAGACCAGCCAGAAGGGTTTTTGTGAATTAACGAAGACCAGATGCTTCTCAGCATAATCATCGACTCCCACACTTTTCACGCCACGTTCCATGTCGCCATCGCCGCTAAAATCGATCGTCGTTAACGTCATGTAGATGGCGAGTACCGTAGCAAGAAAGCCATGGATCAGTAACGTGTAGCCCATGACCACATAGCTGCCTGCTGCTTGCGCGCGCGATAGGACCGATGTTGACCACTGGTAAAAGACAGCAGCCAATAGTACAGAGAAACCGATAAATGGAATGATCATGGTTCGAGTCGAAAGCACAATGGTTAGGCCCGGAACCAGAGAAAACAGTGTTGCCAATGCGTAAAAGCGCAACGCGGGTTGTTCTTTTAACGGTATTTTCAGTAGCCATAACAATCCACCGGCAATCACAAGACCGGCGATGCCAAAGGGCACTTTAATATCGTGGCGAATTTGCCCGCCCATCAAATCGGTACCCATCATGAGTTCAAACAAGTTACTGGGGAGTAGCACGACTGCACGGTCGAGGAACGCAACAGGGTTATGCCCAGGGTCGATATAAAAATCGAGGTTAAAGGCACCAAAGCCAAAGTGCTGATACAAACCACGCCATACCAGCGTGATAACAACAAACGGCAATAAATGGGCGATGCGTGTTGTCCAGCTACGTTGATCAAGGGTAAACAGGTAAGCGCCGAGCCAAGCACAGATCGCAATGCCGCCTTCGGCGCTGAACAGGGCGAACGTCAATGCTCCAAGGCTTGTGAGATACCAGCGAATTCGGCGAGGCCGGCCGTCGATATGGATGCTTTGGTGATAGGCATACAGGCAGAAAAAGCCGGCGGCGATCACCATCAGCATACTGCGGGAGGCAATCCACGAAATAACATGGAACATGCTGCTGTCGAGAATCACCAACAGCAATGCAAACACGACAATCGGTTTGGCCAATCCTGATGTTCGATAGAGCGCATAGATTGCGCCTAACCCGAGCAGGTACCAGAGCATATTCATCAGATGCATTAGGTGTGTATTGTCAGGCCAAAGCTGATAGTCGAGCCAGTGAGTTAAGCTCGCAATCGGGCGGAAGAAATGCAGCTTGGCACTCTCGTCAGTCCACCAAGGCAGCATGCCGAAGTTAATCTGTGCGCTGTAGTTGGCGGTGTCTGGGTTAAAAAAGTTAAATTGGTTAGCCAATAACGATGAAAACTCACCCGCGCCGATACCTGCGAGTAGGCCTTTATCTGCAAGTACTGGGTTGTTTTGGAAGTAGGCAGCATGAATAAAATCATCAGCGTACAATCCACCTTTGATGAGGGTGCCGCAATGCAGCAAGGCTGCAATCAATAGCAGCGTGGGAAGTGCCCAGCGCCACCGGGCGAAACGGGAAAATAATCGACGCAAGTAATGCATAGGGTGCACAGGGCCTCATAGGTGACGGCCCTGACCGTTGGCGATATTAACAATCGCCGCACAGAGCCATAAATTCCGCCAATGCTTTTTTATAGTTATCAGCTTCAGTCACCGCGCGAACCATAGCAACACTGCCAACACCGGTTTGCAGCACTTCACTGGCGTTGGTGAGATCAATACCGCCAATGGCAACCAAAGGGTAGCGCGAGTCGATCAGTCTAACCCACTCTTGCAGTTGAGTTAAACCTTGGGGGGCAAACGGCATTTGTTTTGTTGTAGTCTCATAGATTGGGCCAATCGCTAAATAGCTAGGATGCAGACTTTGGCCGCGCGCGAGCTCGAACCAGGAGTGGTTGCTGACACCCAGGTGGATGCCCGCATCGGCAATGGCTTGTATATCCGCGATATCGAGATCTTCTTGCCCCAAGTGAATACCGTACGCGCCATGTTTAATCGCAAGCTGCCAGTAATCGTTGATGAATACCCGAGCCTGATGTTGACGCCCGAGGGCAATCGACTGTGCGATCATGTCATCAAGTTCTGCGTCGGCAACATCCTTGACCCGTAACTGAATGGTCTTCACGCCAGCTTCAAGGCAACGCTTAATCCACATGACAGAATCCACAACCGGGTAGCAGCCCAGTTGGCCACTGATCTGCGGGAACTCAACCTGCGGTTTTTGCCCGAGCGCACTGATCGATGGCAGGTAGTCGATATGCCAAGGGAAGCGTGTATGTTGAAATGCGGCAGGCGCGGTCTCGCTGCGGTTATCCTGTGCTAAGCCTTGATTGATATAGGCTTTTGCCAGCACGACGGCATCCAACAAGTTGTAACCTCGAGACAGACTCGCGGCAACTGCGGTACTGAAGCTACAACCGGTACCGTGGGTATGGCGAGACGGACGAAACGGTGAGTGCGTACAAAAGCTTCTGCCTTCAATCACACATACATCGACTGCGTCATCACCAAAGCTGTTCTCACCACCGGTAACAACGAGATTGATGTTCCAAGCTTGGCTAACGGTTTCAGCCGCGGTTATCAGTGCCTCTAAGCTACCAGCAAGGCTGCTGGCCGGGATATCAAACAGTTGGCAAAACTCGATTTGATTGGGTGTCAGTAGTGTAATCTGTTCGAAGAGTTGCTGGTAGGCTTTGGCATCTTGCATCAAGCTGCCGCCAGACGTAGATTTTAATACCGGATCGCACACGACAGGTGTCTTGATAGAGGCTAATCGTTGGCTGATGGTGTTGATCGTAGCCGAATCACCGAGCATGCCGAGCTTGATCGCTTGTGGCGGATAATCTTGCAACAGTGAATCCCATTGTGCATTCAGTGCCGGCTCGTCTGTTTGCTGAATGTGTTGAACGCCTTGTGTATTTTGAGCCGTAACGGCAGTGACGAGATTGCATGGGTGGCAATCGAAGTTGTGAATGGTTTGATTGTCTGTCTGAATGCCAGCACCGCCGCTACAATCTGAACCGGCAATAGACCATACGTTAGGTTGTTTCATCGTATTCTCTGAAATGAAGAATGAGACTGACACCGGCAAGCATGTTGCCGGTGAAATTAGCCGTGCGGAATCTGGCGTTAGCCATGATCCTGATGCCAGAAGGGCATCCCGAGCGTTGGCGTGCTGGGTTTGGCGGTTTGCCGTTCCGGCACATGGCCGGCCAGGTAGCCTGAGCGGCCGGCTTCGATCGCTTGTTTAAACGCACTTGCCATCACCGCAGGGTTTTGCGCCTCGGCGACTGCCGTATTCAGTAATACAGCGTCATAACCCAATTCCATGGCTTGGCAGGCGTGAGACGGCAAACCGATGCCCGCATCGACCACGAGCGGAATGCCCGGTAGGCGTTCGCGAATCATGGTTAGTGCGTAAGGGTTCATCAGCCCTTTGCCGGTACCAATGGGTGAGCCCCATGGCATTAATACCTCACAGCCAACATCCAATAATTTTTGGCATAACACCAAATCATCGGTGCAGTAGGGGAATACCTTAAAGCCGTCGTCGATTAAGGTACGTGCCGCATCGACCAAGCCAAAAGGATCGGGTTGCAGATTATACTCATCGCCGATTACTTCGAGTTTTACCCAATCGGTCTCGAATAAGTCCCGAGACATTTGGGCGAGGGTGACGGCCTCTTTTGCAGAATGGCAGCCAGCGGTGTTCGGCAATAAGGTGCAGCCGAGTTCCTGAATGAAATCCCAGAAGGTTTTTCCCGCTTGTTGCTCCGGCGCTTGGCGCCGCAATGATACGGTAATGATTTGCGACCCAGACGCTTGTACCGCGTCAGCCATAACAGCTGGCGATGGGTACAACGCGGATCCAATAAGAAAACGGCTATCGAATGATTGGCCGTAAAACTGTACTTGATCTGTCATAACTCAACTCTATATCGGGCGGTACTAACCACCTTGTACTGCCGCGAGAATATCGATTTTATCACCGGCTTTGATGATTGCCTCGGCATAGCCTGAGCGCGGTACAAAGTTAGTATTGATTGCAACGGCAACTTTGCGCGCCTCGTAACCGGTTTCTTCCAGCACTGCCTCGATGCTAAGTGGGCCATCGAATGTGCGCTTTTGGTCGTTAATGGATACGTCAATCATGCAATACCTGTAACGTTTCAGAGGAGGACGGTGTAGCTTGCTGGCGGCAAACAATGTCAGGCCAGGGATTCGCGCTACTGACTCCGAGTTCGCTTAGTGCCTGTTCAACCACAGACGGAGATAATAAATAGCCGTGGCGGTAGAGGCCATTGATCGACATCAAACGAGGGTGCATATCAATACGCGGCAAATTATCATCGAAGGCCGGACGGCAGCGCGCGGTTTGCTCAAGAATATGAGCTTCGGCGAAACCGCGGTGCACGGAATACAGCGCTGATAACAACTCCAAACTACTGCGAACCGTCACTGACGCTTCGCTTTCACTTTCTATCTGCGTGGCACCGATGACATATTCATGGTCAGGCTTAGGCGCGATATACAGTTTGTAACGCGGATGCACCAAACGCACCGGACGAGACAAATGCACTTCTGGAGCATGGACTCGAATTACTTCGCCGCGCACGCCCCGCAAGCGGCGAACATCCTGACGAGCACCAAAACCCCGGCAGTCAATCATTTGATCGAAGGCGGCCAGCTCCTCTGGTAAGGTGTTGGTGATCAGTGTCGGGATTTCTCGCTGTTCGATCGTTACATCTAACTGCCTCAAGCGTTCAGCCATTGCTTTGTAAAGGGCATGGTTATCAATGCAGCCCTCATCAACCAAAAAGCAGCCGCGATCGAACTGGTCCGCCAGCTCAGGCTCAAGTTCGCAAAGCTGAGCTTGATTCAGCGGCACAACATTATGCGTTGATAGGTCGTCATGCGCATGCAGGCGAGCCAGTAGCTTCTGAAAATCACCACTGTCCTGCCGATGGCTGACCACCACACTGCCGTTATATTGTAGCTCGATCTTCGTTTGGGTCGTCGCATTCAATTGGTCGACCCAACTGCGCCATATCTGTATACCAGCGGCACCTTGGTGATAAACAACCGGTTCAGCGTCGATCACCTCGGTTGCTGGTGCCAGCATGGCTGCAGCAATCATTCCTGCACTTTGGGAGGCCTCTAATGGATCTTTATCAAACAAGGTCACCTGTTGGCCAGCTTCTGCCAGTCGCCAAGCCATCAGGCGGCCGACAAGGCCGGCACCCACGATGGCAAAGTGTTGGGTAACAGACATTGTTACACCTTGTGGTAAAGTTCTGAGCCCTGATCCTTGAACTCTTCAGCTTTTTGCTGCATCTCAGCATCCAAATCCAACACCTTGATGGTGTCACCTTTGACTTCGTAGCCGTGTTCCGCTGCGTAATCACGAACGTCCTGAGAGATTTTCATCGAGCAGAATTTAGGTCCACACATTGAGCAAAAATGCGCAATTTTGGCCGATTCCTTTGGTAGGGTTTCGTCGTGATAAGAGCGCGCGGTGTCGGGATCGAGACCGAGGTTAAACTGATCTTCCCAGCGGAACTCAAACCGTGCTTTTGACAGTGCATTATCACGCAGCTGAGCACCGGGGTGGCCTTTGGCCAAATCAGCAGCATGGGCAGCAATCTTATAGGTGATGATGCCTTCCTTTACATCGTCCTTATTTGGTAAGCCCAAATGCTCTTTCGGGGTGACGTAGCACAGCATGGCGCAGCCGTACCAGCCAATCATGGCCGCACCAATACCTGAGGTGATGTGATCGTAGCCAGGAGCAATGTCAGTGGTTAGTGGGCCAAGCGTATAGAAAGGTGCTTCGTGGCAGTGTTTAATCTGCTCTTCCATGTTTTCTTTAATCATATGCATGGGCACATGACCAGGGCCTTCGATAAAGCACTGTACGTCATGTTCCCAAGCAATTTTGGTCAGCTCGCCAAGAGTACGCAGTTCGCCGAACTGGGCTTCATCGTTTGCATCAGCAATGGAGCCTGGACGCAAACCGTCACCTAATGAAAAGGTGACATCGTAAGCTTTCATGATTTCGCAGATTTCATTGAAATGCGTATAAAGGAAGTTCTCTTCATGGTGTGCTAGACACCACTTGGCCATAATCGAGCCGCCGCGTGAGACGATACCCGTGGTACGTTTGGCGGTTAAAGGAACATAGCGCAGTAACACACCCGCGTGGATAGTAAAGTAATCAACACCTTGCTCGGCTTGTTCGATCAATGTGTCGCGGAATATTTCCCACGTCAGGTTTTCGGCAATACCGTCAACTTTTTCAAGCGCTTGATAAATAGGTACGGTGCCTACAGGTACGGGGGAGTTGCGAACGATCCATTCGCGGGTTTCATGGATATTCTTGCCGGTCGACAAGTCCATCATCGTATCTGCACCCCAGCGGATACCCCAAGTCAACTTGGCGACTTCTTCTTCGATAGATGAACCCAGCGCAGAGTTGCCGATATTACCGTTAATCTTGACCAAGAAATTACGACCAATAATCATCGGTTCAACTTCTGGGTGGTTGACGTTTGCCGGGATGACCGCCCGACCACGGGCGACTTCATCACGCACAAATTCAGGTGTGATTTCCGTCGGTATAGACGCACCGAATGATTGGCCCGGATGTTGTTCAGCCAACAAGCCTTGCTCTTTCGCTTGTGCCAATGCCATGTTTTCACGAATGGCAATGTATTCCATCTCCGGTGTGATAATGCCCTGACGTGCGTAGTGCATCTGAGTCACATTTTGCCCAGGTTTGGCTTTGCGAGGCTTGTGGATATGGCCGAAACGAAGATGGGCCGTTTCCGGGTCTGATAAGCGTTCGCGGGTAAAGATAGAACTTTCGTTCGGGAGCTGAACCGTATCTTCGCGCTCAGCGATCCAATTTTCACGGATATTGGTAAGACCTTCGCGGACATCAATATTGGCGTTCGGGTCTGTGTATGGGCCAGATGTGTCGTAAACACGCACGGGCGGGTTGCTTTCAAAGGCTTCCGAACCATCCGCATTCTGAATGGGTGTGGGTGTTAGCGTGATTTCACGCATCGGTACCTGGATATCATCACGTGATCCCTGTACGTAAATTTTCTCAGAATTTGGGAAAGGAGCTACGGATGCACTGTCTACTGCAACAGTATCGGATAGCTTTTCAGTTGTCTGCTGACTCATGGCGGGGCCTCGCTGCAAGCACTTGATATCGGTTTGACTAACGATTAGCTTGAAGGGGCGGGGTAGATTGCTGCGGGTTCTATTGCTCTATCTATATAGAACCTAGTAAGTGACTGAACCAGCGTTGCTATTAATAGCTAATAGCAACTTGGCAGTTACTCAACGTCACGAACGATGAAGTAACTACCTATATAGAGCGTTGGAGATCGAATCATGTGTTTCGATGTAACGCCCCGTGCCTGATGGCAGTCGGAAGTAACAGCTTTCTACTTGTTGCCTACGCGAGCATTAACTCGATCAGGTCGTGCGGGTATTTATCTCAGCCACATCCTAGAAAGCAACGCCTTCTGGCACCCCGACAAGCAATGGGCTAAGTGTACACCGATTGATAGCCTTGGCAATGACCGGCCGGCCAAAAAACCACCATGTTTAGGGCGTCTAAAAGGAAATGTCATAAAAGCGTAAAAAAACACTTGCGCGGAAAATGAGGTTCCCTATAATGCGCCTCCTCTTCACGCAGACAGGCAAACGCCAGCAACGTGTAGAGGCACTTTTTAGAGTGACTGAGTGAATGTGTTAACCGGCTGAAAGCCTCACTAAATACTTTCACAAAAACTTCAAAAAAGTGCTTGCGTATCAAGAGCTTGTCTCTATAATGCGCACCTCCTGACAAGGCATGGCCAGCAACGCAATTCACCGCGAAG
>CACSIO010000022.1 GCA_902705865.1 BD1-7 clade bacterium | reverse complement strand
GGCGACGTTATTTCATATGCATGGCTCCCAAGTGGTAGTCTCTTGATGTCTACGTCAGGGATTTATGGTACTGGCAGTGTTTACAAGATTGATCCTTCCGCAAAGGAGTCAATTCGGTTGTTAAAAGTTGGTGCCGCGGCAATCGAGATAGTGTCAGTTAATAAACAAGATGTTACCGTTCGATATGAAACAAAGCCGGGCGTATTTGAAGAGATAACTGTAGGCATGTAACAAGGGCAGGCACGCTCATAAATGCTACGCATTTACTGGACCTCCGGTGCTTCGCACCTCCGGCCCGTGCTGCCGACGTTAGGCAGCTCAAATCAAATTGGGAGAGTACATGAACTGGATGTCTGAGCTACAAAGCATAAATTACATAGCTGTAGCAGTTGCAACGATTGCAAGCTATTTGCTTGGGTTTGCATGGTACCATTGGGCAGTTTTTGGTGAAGCATGGGCTAGTGCTTTAGACATAACAAAGGAAGAGGCTGACAATACCGAAGGCCTTGGATTTGCTTTCATTATGTCTTTAATCTCGGGACTCACAAAAGCCTTATTAATTGCTTTGCTTATAGCAGCAACAAACATTTCAGGTGTTCTCGACGGAGCATTTTTTGGGGCAGTTGTTGCCATCGTATTTACTATCACGTCGCTAGGGTACTACAACGGTTTTGCTCGTGTGTCGTCAAAACTAACATTCATAAATTCCGCCCATAGCATTGTTGAACTTACTCTCATCGGTGCAATTATTGGTGCCTTTACGTAGCAATCACAGCCTAACAAGGCCAAGCACGCTCGCAAATGCAAGCATTTGCTGGACCTCCGCTGCTGCGCAGCTCCGGCCCGTGTTGGCAGCGTTAGGTTTTTAATTATTCTGGAATCGTATAACCTAATGAAATACATGTTCTTTGTGATACATAAAGGTAGAAATGATGATCGCTGTAATTTTTGAGGTATTCCCCGCTGAAGGGAAAGTAGAAGAATACTTAGATATTGCTGCTAAGTTGAAGCCGCAGCTAGAAAAGATTGACGGATTTATTTCTATAGAGCGTTTTTCTAGTCTGATAGAAGAAGGGAAAGTATTATCACTTTCTTTTTGGCGTGATGAAGAAGCCATTAGTGAATGGCGAAATTTGGAAGCACATCGCATTGCTCAAGAGAAAGGCCGTGATGGTGTTTTTAAGAACTATCGTTTAAGAGTCGCAAATGTTTGTAGGGATTACGGTATGAATAGTCGAGAACAAGCTCCGACTGACAGCGCAAATATACATGGTTAACCCGATAATTATTTCCGGTGATGTGAGGAGTTAGGTGTTGAAAGCGCCGTTAAAGAAATGATGTCCATTGAATCACTCTTACCTTTTGTTTTTGCATCTGCATTTCTGAGCATTGCTCCTGGACCAGACAACGTCTTTGTACTTATGCAATCTGCGATGTACGGAAAAAAATCAGGTGTTTTCGTCACGCTTGGCCTATGTACCGGGCTTATGGTGCATACGACGGCAGTCGCTTTTGGGGTAGCTGCTATCTTCCAATCCTCTCTCGTCGCATTTACAGTACTAAAAATACTGGGTGCTTTGTACTTGGCATATTTGGCGGTACAAGCTTTCCGTGCATCTGCCAGTGAATTTGATATGCCCAGCTCTAACTTTAGAACAATTGGCGCTCTCTATCGGCGGGGAATAATCATGAATATCACCAACCCAAAGGTGACGATATTCTTCCTAGCCTTCTTGCCGCAGTTCGCTTCCCCAGATCAAGGTGCACTATCACCTCAAATCTTCTTCCTAGGTGGAGTGTTCATATCAGTCTCGTTGATAATTTTTAGCGCTATAGCCATAGCAGCAGGCTCATTAGGCGGTTGGATCCAAAGTTCACCCAAAACTCAGGTGTATCTAAACCGTATTGCCGGCACAGTATTCGCGGCATTGGCTTTGAAACTGGCTACAGCTACTAACAACGCATAATGAGCGAAACCTAACAAGTCAGTGATGTTCGTTCCAGCGCTACGCGCTTCCACCGGACAAACTCCGCTGCGCATCGTCTGCCGATTATTGAAGGCGTTAAATTACCTACCTTTCCTGTCATCTAGCGACTTCAATTCGCTTTGGTGGTATTGTCTAATCCAGCTTAATTCATACAGGGAGTATAAAATGGCTGGCCATCCGTTATTGCCAATGATAAAGGAAGAATCTTCAGTTGTTGAAGTAGGATGAGCAAAGTATACAGTTCTAGTGTCAACGCATCGCGTGGAGGGTCTTCGCNGTGATGTTATAGGAATCAAGTTCAAAAATGAGTCAGGTTCGATGGATTCAAGCATTACAGCAAAGGGAGTAGATAGTTTCGCTGTAATGAATGCACTTGCATTGAGAACTGAGCAAATGATCCTTCCAGTAATAGCCGCGGTATCAATGATTGGTTTTACCTATTAACCGATGGACTTGATGAGCGCGGCCATGATGCGGCGGAGGCAAAAGGAAGGCTTTACAACATGGGGGCAAGAAAGATCCATAAAGGTTTTAAGGATGAGTTACCTTTAATCGCGAGACTAAGGCTCGAGGGTGCTTTCGGCTGGGTTATGTCCAAAGAGGATGTGACAAAAACTAGAATCTATAGTGAACTCCAGAAAGAATTTACGCGCCAGATACAGGTACTTTGACTATGAAGATACGAATGTCAGAAATGGGTATTCAAGAGTGGCCGGATATTGTTGGGATTTGGATACTGGCAGACCCTACACATGGAGATTGCTCAGAAACATTTACATTTGAGCAAGTGAATGGGCTTTTGCATGCCGGCATTTCGCTTCTTTTTGATGATAAGCTGTCAATCGAGGAAAATTCAAAAGCCATAATACGAGAGTTTCTAGAAATCGAATTTCCTTCAAATGCAAACTGGGCGATAGCGTCAATGCATGTTGAAAAATACAATGCTAAGGTAACCGAAGATAATATGGGAATTGTACCGAACGATTTTTTTTAGATATCAATTTAACAAGTGACTATGGTCAATAAGTTGTTTGTCAAACGGTCTGAGGCGCCCAGTGGGTGCCGTCTCTAACCATTGAATTCAGTATCACAATCATCTTTCTCATGCAGGCAATTATGGCTACTTTTTTCGGTTTTCCTGCCGCGACTAAGCGTTGATATTGAACTTTAAAAACTGGGTTACATTGGATGGAAGACATCATTGCCATAAACAATATTGTTCTCACTTTTGGCCTTCCTCCTCGAGTCCTTCTTTGACCTTGATAGATACCACTTTCATTGTTGATAGGAGCAACGCCGACTAATGCCGAAGCTTGTTTATTAGTCATGTAGCCAAGTTCAGGAAGGTCGCTCAATAGGGTAAATGCCACGATATTTCCAACGCCTGGCATGCTTTGAATAATTTCATTTCTTTCATGATAATCGTCGCAAATATGGATTAGTTTGAGCAGCTTTTCTTCTACCTTATTTATCTGATTTTTTAAGGCTGTTAGCACGGGTTTGATCAAGCTTTTCACTTCTTTTGGCATAATCTGTAAACGATTTTTTTCCATTGTTTGCATGGTGATAAGTTGACGCCGTCTTGCCAATAAATCACTCATAAGCCGCATTTCATGGGCCTTTAAGGTTGATAGTTTAGGTTTGATGGCTTTTCCGAAATAAGCAATGATGGCAGCATCCAACTTATCGGTTTTAGCGAGTTGACCGACAGCACCAGCGAATTTTCTGATGTGTACTGGGTTGGCTACAACAAAAGGTAAATTAGCTTCAGAGCAGGCCAAAATGAATTCATGTTCAAGTCTTCCTGTCGCCTCAATGATGACTTGAGTAGGCGTGTATTTTTCAATTTTTTTGATGGCTTTTCTAATACCCTTGCTTGTATTTTCAACGGTAAAGAAAATACCTAAAGGTCTGATGTGAACATCGAGTTGATGTTTGCCAGTATCGACACCGACGTTTACTTCTTTTTGTAATGAAATGCTATTCATAATAAGCTTACTCTGCCTTGCTATACGGGCTCGGGGCCCATTTGACTATCCGAGTTTTAATGCTTGGAGTTCTAGGTAGCGTTCACACTTGTTATCGGTCTCTCAACAGAGGATCCTGGCAGGCATCGAACTACTACATAGAAGGGCTTTAGTTGCAGCTAAAGCTTGGGCCCCACTTTACCCAAACAGGGATATATTAACCATACAAGGCCAGGCACGATCAAAAATGCTGTGCATTTTTTGGACCTCCGCTGCTTCGCAGCTCCGGCCCGTGCTGGCAGGCGTTACGCGATTGACATTGTTGCGCAACACGCTACAATTGGCCAATGATTAAATCATTCAAACATAAAGGCCTGCAGCGATTTTTCGAATCTGGAAGCACACGAGGGATACAGACTAAGCATGTGAATAGACTTCGTATGCAGCTCGCTGCCCTTGATACTGCTCAAGAAATTGAAGATGTTGATTTGCCAGGCTATAGACTCCACCAATTAAAAGGGAGTCGAAAGGAAACGTGGTCAATTACTGTTAATGGGAATTGGCGTGTTACTTTCGAGTTTGAAAATGGCAATGCGTATATCGTCAACTACGAGGATTATCACTAATGAATATGCATAACCCTCCACATCCGGGTGAATTTATACATTCAACGTATATGGAGCCGTACAGTATTAGCTGCCGTAATCTTGCACGGCATCTAAATGTCGCTGCGTCGACCTTAAATCGTATATTGAAATCTCAAAGCGGCATAAGCCCAGAGATGGCATTAAGGCTTTCTAAAGCGCTTGGGCGTACGCCTGAAAGTTGGTTGGTAATGCAGGATAATTACGATTTATGGCAGGCTAAGCAGCAGGTAAATCTCAATGGCGTTCATAGGTTGGTACTCGGAGTCGCGTAACAAGCAAATGCTCGGGACAAATCCGCTGCGCGGCTTTGCCCGAGATTTGGGCGTTATAACTCTTGAGCGGTTGTCGCAATTGATATAAGGGATTAGGAACATGTGGTTCATTCTACTTGTCGTATTGGCATTTCTCATTCCCTATAACACTGGAGCGATAATCCATCTATACAATTCAGAGCGATACACCATTCGTCAACGACGAAACTGGTTATTCAAGATCTTATTTTTGCCGTTCTATGGTGCCTATCAATATAATAAACAGCGGGATCATGAGACGATGATGCAAGATTCTGTCGAAGCAGCGTCACAAGTTCTAACTGATGTTAAAAGTGAGGCTCTTGATGATATTTGGGATTAGATCGTGCTAGATTCCACCGTTATAACAAGTGCATCAACTTCGCTCCGGCCACGTTGTGGCCTACGCCGGACAGCCGCCGCTGCGCGTCGTCTGCCGGTTATGCATGGCGTTAAGTGCTCGAGAGAGAAAGTATGAATTGGATAGCTTTACCATTATTGGCAGATAAACAAATTTTTCGTGGGGCGGTCTTTCGCTTCTCCGGCAAGCATCCTTTTGAGGATGTTGTTGACTTCATGCTGATCGACGAAGGTGATTCTGACATAGGGCTTAAACTGATTTGCTCAACTGGCTATCATGCGGGACAAACTGAGCTAATTCTTCCAAAAGAGTCTGGGTACGAAAACGGCGGCCTGTCTTTAGATTGGTTGTTAGCAAACTGGGAAAAGTGGGTGTATCCAGAGTGTTCGGTTAATGATGTGCTGGTAATTGATGGATATCCGTCGAATTTCTAGTCAAGCACTTAACAACACGCCCTGAGGTGGACCGCTAGCGGTAAATTTACATTTTCAGGGCGTATTCTATGATCGGAGAGCCGCGTAGTTTCAGGGTTTCCAGATATCTCGATTCATCGTATGGCTTGCGTGTTTGCCAGCACTTAAATGCAATCCTGATCCACTTAAATGCGAGTGATCTGATCGCCGTATTGTGCGGTTTCCCCTTGCTAATTTGCATCTTGTAATAGGCCTTGGCCCAGAATGAATAGCGTAC
>CACSIO010000021.1 GCA_902705865.1 BD1-7 clade bacterium | reverse complement strand
TTGGCCAGGCCTGGCCAATAACTCATACGACGATTGTTAGGGTTGATACCTTCAATCCTAACTCGCTAACAATACTGCCCAATGGCTACCACAACAAACGCCAACCCGAAAAAGCAGCTATGTAAACACTGCAAATAGATGGCGATAAAAAACTGAAAGGATCACCTCGTGAAAAGCATTAAAACCCAACCGGACGAAACAACGACTAACACACCTAGCGAAAAAAAGAGTTGGAAAAATCCTACTGTAACCGTATTGGACACAACGAGCACATTAGGCAAGGACACAGCCTCAATGGAGGCAGGCACTAATACAGGCCCTTCTTAAAAAGAGAAATTAGATGGACACCCACTCTATTATCACGAATAGCTGCTTTATAAAGTGTCGCACGTATTAGTCATAAAAGTATTTTACATAGCAATGAGCTAAGCAAATAAAAAAACGGCGTTGAGCTACCCCTATAACACTGGGAAGAGCAACATCATTTGGGCCATCCTAAAAAACCACAGTGCTCAACCCCCCCAGCAAAATGAGTTGAATAAATGCGCACACGACAACACTCCGTCGGACCATCCGCGGCTGACGGTGCGTTAGCCGAAAAATTACTATCCCCAAACCTATTTTTCTAACGACACCACCCGACAACAAACGCCAACCCGTAAAAGCAGCAATGTGAACACTGCAAATAGACGGCGATAAAAAACTGAAAGGATCATCTCGTGAAAAGTAAAAAAACCAAACTAGCCAAACAACGACTAACACACCTAGCGAAAAAAAGAGCTGGAGAAGTCCTACCGTAACAGTATTGGACACAACAAGCACATTCGGCAAAGGGATACAAAGCCCAAACGAGGCGGGTGGTGGTACGTATGGCCCTTCTTAAAAAAGAGCGAGGCAGCAAAGCAAAAAGAGACTAGCATTCAGCACGAACGACACTCAATCGGCAAAAAAAGCATTGACAAGCCAACCGTACAATAGAGCTTCATCCGGCCATTCAAGGCTGATGGCATCCCGACTCACTGCCTCCAAACTCGTGGAGTATCGGTTAACTGCGCCGAGATACGCCATTCGCCCCTTGGCACTGCATATCTCGGCGGCTTTGTTTTTTTTACGTAGTAGCCGCTGCCAAGGCACCGATAGGTGATGGGATTCAAACTGAATCCCCAAGAAACCAAAACCCTGCCAACACAACCCGATATCGGTTTTATCGGGATGCATACGTAATCCGAATTTTTTCAATGCCCGCCGTGTTATCTGGTCGATTCGCCGTAGCGTTTTTTTATCGTCATAAAAAATGATCCCGTCGTCCATAAATCGGCGATATGGCCCAAGCCTGCTTGACGCATGATCGAAGGCTTCTAGATACAATGCACCGATAAAAGGTGCCAGTGAATCACCTTTGTTGAGACCTTGATATTTTTCACAACACAAGCCGCCATAAGTCTCGGTGTGATGCAAATAACGGCGGAGATCCAGTGAATACGTAGCATTTGCGATCGTACCTGCCCTAGTCATGTGAACTGGCAAGGACCAAATTATTCAATATTAGCCCTTATTGGTAATTTGGAAATTGCGATAGGCAGCACACCAATAAGAAATGCTACTACTGCCTCACACCCTGCCCGCTCAGTAGGTACAATTTTATAATAACTATTTGGCTCTAGCTCTTTGAATAGGTCAAGAACGTACCCCCATGCACTAACCGGCATATATCCTCACAGATAGAAAATGGCGCGAAGCATACAAAAAACGCCGAACAAGGGAGATAATTTCTTCATGATTTCATGACTAACTCTTTATTCCTATAACGCTTAATTCATGTGCCAACCAGTTATTGTAAATGTTGCAGGCTAGCATGTATCACTTGGGTGACTGGCGTTATCAGGGAGTTCAGCAAAGGAATTAGCCTTAGCAATGACTGATAACATTGAATCTTTTTCGCTTTGAGTTAGCTTCTTCAATGGCTCTGCTTCGTCGCTGCAGAACAACAATAACGCATAAATTGAATACTTCTCATTTAATCGGTATTTTTCGATCGTGTCGATCACTTCTGATTCAGTGTATTCGTTTTTATCGCCATGTAAGCTTTCAAGTGCCGAGGGCAGCTTGGAGACATATTTCCGTATATGTGAGTCTCTTGTAAACATTTATCGCCCCCTCAAAAACACGTAACGCCCAAAGCACAGGCTGGAGCCGCAACGCGGCGTCTTTTACGTGTATTTACTCGTTAAATCAATTTGGAATTGACTACAACGCATTCATATCCGTGATAGGCGTAGCCTTTATACTTCCATCTTGAACCCTTTGAAGAATGTTACGCGCCTTTTCGGTATATTTTTCCGGAATAGCTTTAGGTGAAGATTCATCAATTACAACAGTCTTCATTGTTTTCCATTCGTCTATTCTTGGATCATTAGATTTGGCAACGCCTAGGCTTGTGGGCCCCCAGCCAGACAAATTAAATTTTAAGTAATAGGTTTTTCCCGGCTTAAGATTACCTTGAGCGATACCCCAAGCGCCTTGAACGTAAAGCATAAAGGTATGCTCACCTGGTTTAGTCTTATATTGGAGAAGTTTTCCGGACTCTAATGTACCGATAAACTCATCTCCATCCCATGCCTCCACCTTCGCCCCATCCCCTATGTAAACACTTCGTCTAACAATATTTACCATGACCATATCTGGTTCGATTTCGTTCTCAAACTGTACCCCCTTCATATTACCAAGACCGGCACAGCCTGTAAGTCCGATGACAAAGATAAGAAAAGTAATACGGTTAAGATATCTAAACACTTTAAAACTCCTATTTGAATTTGATAGTTGATCAGTTGCTGAGCGCTAGGATTTAACGCTCGCAAAAAGCGGCAGGCATGACTGTCAGTGGCTTTTGGCAAAACAGCGACAGGCTTGGCTGCCCATTGCTTACCCCTGCTAAGACACACGCCCCATTATGTACGGAAATACCGTACATGTAAAATGGTGATTTAATGGACGGCGTAAGAGTTAATAGATTTAGAGAGAACTTAAAAAGCTTTGTAGAACAAATAGTTGCAAACCACACGTCCCTAAAGGTAACAAGACGGACTGGTGAGGACTTGAGACCTCCCTCATAAAAGTGGACACCTTAGTCCATCCGTTTAAGCGACCATTTTTTCATATTCATCAGGTGTTCTGTACCCCAATGATGAATGGATTCGCTTTTTATTGTAGTAATTCTCTATATACAGTTTTAACTTGCTCTTAAGGTCGTCAGCATCCTGAAAATTCAAATCATGGAACGACTCTGTTTTTAACGTTCGAAAGAATGATTCAACATGGATATTGTCTGTCATCGTTTTCGGACGGTTCATGCTCGGCTTTATGCCACGTTCTCGAAGTGCTCGCTGATAATCATGTGCTCCGTACTCAGCATCTTTATCACTATGAAATAGCATCGCCTGCTCGCATGATCGGGTTGCCAATGCCTTATTCAACGCTTCCAATGTCAGTGCTGAAGTGCGTGTACGGTCAAACGCCCAGCCCACAATGCGGCGTGAATACAAATCCATGATCACCGCCAAGTAGCGCCATGCACCATTAACACGCAGGTAGGTAACATCCCCTGCCCACTGCTGATTGATGGCATCAGGTACGCCTTCATCCCGACGCAGATTCGGGATATTCCGGCAACTGTTTTCAGGCAATGCATGACGGCGATAAATTCGCGCTGCAGTACCTACAAGGCCTTCTTCACGCATGAGTCGCTCAATACGTTTGCGATTAACAACCTCACCCGAAGACCTCAGAGCCGCGTAAATCCGAGGGCTACCGTAGTGCCCTCGATGTTTCTTAAACAACACGTTTATCTGCTTAAGCAGGCGATGATTTTCTATTTCTCTTTCACTGGGCATCCCTTCTCGCCATGCATAAAAGCCTGAAGGCGAAACGCCTAATTGGTCACATAAGTATCTGATATCAAATAACGAACGATTTTCGTTTATGAATTCGAATCGGTCGGTTTTCGTTCCTTCAGATACTCGTCCCACTTTTTTAGGAATCTGTTCTCCTTCTCCAGGGCCGCATTTTCTTTGCGCAGACGCTTTAACTCTTCTTTGATCGCTTTTTCTTCAGCGGNGTTTGAGGGCTTTTTAGTCATACTGATCCTTCTCGATGCTTGCGCGACTAATTTACCTTCTCGGTGCTCTTGTCGCCACCGATAAACCATCATTGGATGTAAATTGAGTACTTGCGCTATCTCTGTCCCCTTTACATCAAGCTCGTTCGTCAATTTGACGACCGCGACCTTATAATCTTTTGAGAATTCAGCAACTCTTTCTGTGCTTTTTATCTTTGCCATGCTCACCTACCTCATTGCGAAAATAGGTGTCCACTATTTGGGGGGAACTCTCCCGCAAAGCGGCGGCTGTCACATGCACCGGCTTGTTATACCTTCTTTTGATCTCAATCTGATCCCAGAACATATATGCGAAACGTATATATCCAAATTTTTTCCGTGATATACAGATGGGACTATTAAACTCTTGGCTGCCTCTTTTTCGATACAAAATCTTGCAAGTAGCTCATATGTGTTTGAAACAGCATAAAATGCTTTGTGCATATCGATGGGACACCTGCCAAAAATTTCAACATCTCCGTGATATTTCCTGTAAACGCCTGACATGAACTGAGTATCTACAAATCGAATATGAGATCGAACGCATAGGTGATTGAACTCCACTAACCAACGTGAAAGTCTATCGTAATTTGGCGTAGACCTATGGGGTATGTGAATCATGAACTCTCTTAGGTCATTCATTTGATTATTAAAATCCTGAGCCCAGAATAATAGCGCTGACTTTTCGCCGTCTCGATTCCCGGAGTAAAAAGACACGTTAGTCGGTGTATTGTTGGGAAACAGAACCGTATATAGCTGCTCTGGATGGTCGAATTCGATTGCGTGATACTGCTGGATTTCTTTTAGAACGCTAAAGAAAAGCTCACGATGATCGACATAGTTAGAAAATACGTTCTGATCGGCAGTTTGCTGAATCTGTGAATATGTTTGCTCTGACCGAAAATTCAGCGCAATAACACCAATTGAAAACCCTACTAAGCTAAATGCTCCTCCTATAAACCACTTGTCATAAGGCGCTTCTGGGCTCACATAGAGTACGAACGACGCAACACCGCAAATGAACGCTACGCCAGTTATAACCGCATAGATAAACGAAGATTCATTAAAGAGTGTTTTTTTGCTCATTTTTCAATCTACAAATCAAAATTGCTAGGGCATTTGGTATAACGCCCGCGTAATCGGCTGGACGCGCGAAGCGTGGCCAGTCCGGTGGAAGCCCGTAGGGCTGGAACGAAATTCACGCGCTTGTTAGGCCTACCCACTGAAACCGTACCAATTATCACTAATTTTCCATCTCTTTTTCTTTGGCCAGCGCTCATTGATTTTGCTGCCATTGGGTATATTGCCAGATTGAGAATATATGTATCCAGTGTGTTTTACAGGGAAGCCTCCCCCTGTAACAAACTCCACATACAGTACCTCTTCCTCTTTAATAGCAAATACCACATAGGCTAAATGATTTTCATCTTCCTTCAGTTCAACAGAAGTAAGTTCGCCTTCATAATTTTCATTGCTAGCCTGAACGCGATTCACTACCTCTGTATACATAGGCAGACGATATTGAAATAGATAGGACTTTAGCTTTGCACCGGCCATCAATGGCGCAGGTATAGACAACAGGCATACGATTAGAGGAACGAAAGCCCAAAGCTTATCTTCTCTGAAGTTCTTGAAAACACAATGCAGGCTTTCTATAAGGACTCCAATCATCACAAGAATAAAGGCCATAAGTCCCAATTGAAGCCATACATTTGGCTCAATCGAGAACAACATAGCTAACAGAAACCATATTGAGCAAAGAATGAACTTGTATCTATGTTTCTTTAACATAACCATCTAGTGTTTGGGCCTAACGCCGCGATAATCGGCGGGGCGCGCAACGCGTGGCACGTCCGGTGGAGGGCTTTAGCCCGGAACGAAATTCATCGCCTTGTTATGCGATTACTCGAATATTTCATAGTGTCTTTCGACATTAGCTGTAACCTCACCCCAGTAAGAATCTTTTACTCTCTGTTGGTGAAACTCAAATTCAGATTTATTTTTAAACTCTTCATAAACATCAAAACGCTTAAGATTACTTTCACTTTGAGTAACCTCAAAAATTAAACATCCTGACTCATTATGCGTAAGATTTCGATGATTAATCAATTCATCTTTTACGGCCGGTAAATCTTCTGCCGGAACTATGATAAACCCTTTCAAAATTACTTTAGACATC
>CACSIO010000020.1 GCA_902705865.1 BD1-7 clade bacterium | reverse complement strand
CAGTCTTGTGCTGGTAGTGGGGTATTTTCTTTCAGTTCATTTCGCCGCGTTCTGTTGGCAAGTCAGTTGTGTTAGTCTGCCGTTCAAACACTAATTCGTGTCATCAAGCTTTCTGATTTGCAAAGCGCACAGAGTAGCAGGGCGGCACAGAACAAGCGCAGGCACGTTCAGCCACTGCGTGGCTTGGACCTCCGCCGCATTGCGGCTTCGGCCCGTGCTGCGGGCGTTCTGTGTTTTAACACGACGGTGTTCATTCCAAGTCTTTTACTCAGGCATTACTCAAAGGTTGTTGGCGATTTAGCATCGTATTTCTTGTTTGTTCAGGTTGCGAAATCAGGCGTGTCCAAGCGTTCTGAGTTTATTTGGTTCATGTGCCGGCAAGCATAATTTACGGTGTGGGTTTCCTCTCGTGTAAGGTTCTGCTCTCGGTCAGTCTTGTGCGGGTAGTAGGGGATTCTCTTTCAGTTCATTTCGTCGCGTTTAGTTGGCAAGTAAGTTGTGTTAGTCTGCCGTTCAAAGATTAATTCGTGCACAGGCATCTCTGATTTGCAGGTCGTTTTAGAGTAGCAGGGCGGGCACAGAACAAGCGCATGCTCGGGACAGTCCGGCTACGCCGGCCTGCCCGAGATGCGAGCGTTATGTTTCAACAAGCATATGATTAGTCATTTAAAATATAGCGCTATATTCTTAGGCATTTTGGGAGTGTTATTTTCTCTGCCACTAATTGCACTAAGTTTGTCAGTTCATGGTATTGGCCATGCTTTAATGACAGGCTTTCTTGGTATGGTTCTAGTTTTGTCAGGGCCTCTTTCGGCTGTGCTAGCTGGCTCCAATACAACAGACTTGGAGCTTACATTTATAATAATATTTGGCGCTGCACTGCTCTTTAGTTGGTTAACGCTGTTAATGCGTAGACCAAGCCATTGGGTTAAATATTTACTGCTAACAGGTTGGGCGCTAATGGGGGCATACTATGGCGTATTGCAAGTATACGTAAATGCAACATAACCAGTTTAGGCACCAGAAAAACCTTCCGCTCGCGCTCCAGTTTTTCTGGTGCTAAAGGCGTTATGTGCCAATCATATTCAAGTGAAGTAATTTAAATGGACAACGGAAACCTTATAGATGGATGTGATTATCCTGAACATGAAGATTGCTTGTTAGGCGATGAAAAGGGATTACGAAATCTAATTGAAGCTTGTGAAAAAGCATTAGAAGAAGGTGAGTGCTTTACTGATAATTTGGGTGAATATAGCGGAGTTAAAAGGCTTAATTCTTCTTGGTTCGATCAAGAGTACAATCAAGAAAGTAGTATAAAAGACAAAGTAATCTTATATACAATCGTTACAGTTGTCGGCGGACTTCTATTAATTGGCGTAAAAACGGTTGTACAATGGCTTATTTAGTCGCAGCACATAACAAGGCCAAGCACGATCATAAATGCTACGCATTTATTGGACCTCCGCCGCTTTGCGGCTCCGGCCCGTGTTGGCAACGTTCTGTGTTTTTCACGACGGTGTTCATTCCAAGTCTTTTACTCAAGCATTACTCAAAGCCGGGGTGTCTTCTAAGCCGGCTTTCTTGTTTATTCAGGTTGTGAAATCCGGCGTGCCCAAGCGTTCTAAATTAGTTTGGTTTGTGTGTCGGTAAGCATAATTTACTGCGTGGGTTTCTTCTCGTGTAAGGTTCTGCTCTCGGTCAGTCTTGGGCGGGTAGTTGGGCATTTCCTTTCAAGTTCATTTCGNCGCGTTTNGNTGGCNANTCAGTTGTGTTAGTCTGCCGTTCAAACATTAATTCGTGTCAGCGAGCTTTCTGATGTGCAGGNCGCACAGAGTAGCAGGGCGGCACAGAACAAGCGCAGGCACGCTCAGCCACTGCGTGGCTTGGACCTCCGCCGCGTTGCGGCTCCGGCCCGTGCTGCGGGCGTTANGCCTCTTNTNNCTCNTGTANNNAATTCTCTCATTTTGTGGATTATAGAGAAATATTATAAGTGTTAGGGAAAAGCAATGAAGGACAAAGGCTTAATCAGCTTCTTTGAGGTAAAACAATGTGGATTTTACAAAAACGGATCTAAAGATGAAGTCCCAATCGATGGGGCTTTAGATGAGATTCTTGAGAAGTTTTGTGCATGGGTCGATAGTCGAGATTTCATACAAACCATTCCTTGGGATGTGAGTAGTCATCAGAAAAGAACGCAGATCTATTGCAAGAGCATTGCCCATGACGAGACCACTAAAGACACATTGTTGGTCCTATGGAAGCGTTTTGGCGATGATAGTGGAAAAGTGTCGGGAATATCGCCTGATGCGAAGGTTGGAGTTGACTCTGGCGACTCTATACAGCTCGATTCAAAGGTAAAGGGGCAGAGCGCTATTCTAGGTCAACCGATGTATTACTGGATCATCCCAAGTCTAGATATCATTGCTACGGTTAACTTTCCCCATTCTTCTGCTGCGACATTCGACGTATGCCAGTACCTAAAGAGATGCATGGATTATCGAATTGATCATCCAAGTAAAAAAGTAACTGAAAAAGAGAGTGAACACCCTGATACGGGAATGCCAATAATACGAAAGAATGTAACTTATTGGGATGACGGGGCTAATTGTAATCTGAAATTTAAGTTGAGTGCTAGCACGAAAGAAATCAACTCTGATAGAGCAAATGCAGACGTTCTAGCTAATCGTATTACCCATATTGTTATACGAGATACGATTTCAACATTTCAGAGTGATGATAAAGATGCGCTTTTTAAACTTTGGTCGAAGGTAAACAAGAAAAAGAAATTCAGCAAGAATATTGAGCTTGTAGAATCGGCCAATCTAACACCAGACGAAGTTTCAGAAATACTGAAGATTCACGAAAAGGAATACAACCCAAGTAACAAGTGGATTAATATCGGCTTTAGAGAAAGCGAAAACGATTCAACAAAGTGGTTTCATAAGTACGTGACAAAGGAGCATATATTCTTGCCGTATTTAGATAGGAGCCAGAACTATTATCCAGCCAAGGTCGTCCTGGATAAGATTCTTAAAAAGCGTGATGAAATATTATTACAATTGACAACCAATTATGACTTGGGGAGTGATAATTATGACAAGGTTGTCGGCGGTGAATAGTATTCTAGAACGCGCATCTGATATTACTCAAAGTCTAGTGGAGTTCGTGCGTAGTAGGGTTCTTATTCACGGAACCTTCGTGTTTGTTAGTATACTTTTGGGATATTTTGCAGCACATAATGTAACGCTCAAGGATCTAAGTCCGGTCATAGGTACATTGCAGAATATGTCTGCTGCTGTCTTCACGCTTTCGGGAATCTGGATTGCATATACTTACCCTCAAGCTATAAGTGCATACACGTCCCCAGATACTGTCAAGGTTATACCAAATGATGAAACTAAGAGAATAGAAAACCTTGTGCTGATCATACTATCTTCAGCTTTTGTGATATCAGGATTGTTGAGCTTTAACTTTGTATATTTGGTTATGGGTAATACAGACTTATATGCTGCCAATAGAGATAGATTCAAGATATTTGGGGTTGCTGCGATCGGCTATTTTTCAATAGTTCAGCTTCGGGCAATAATTACCGTAATGCTTACGAATATTTCTTTTGTAAATGAATTACACAACAAGAGAACTGAAAGAAAAGCAAATAGTGATCTATAAAGCGGCCTAACAAGTCAGTGATGTTCGTTCCAGCGCTACGCGCTTCCACCGGACAAATACCGCTGCGCGGCATTTGCCGCATACTGAGGCGTTCTGTGCGTTTCACGCTGGTGTTCATTCCAAGTCTTTTACTCAGGCATTACTCAAAGCCGGTTATGATTTTGCACCGGCTTACTCGTTTATTCAGGTTGTGAAATCCGGCGTGTCCAGGCGTTCTGAATGGGTTTAGTTCAAGTGTCGGCACGCATAATTTCCTGCGTNGGTTTCCTCTCGTGTAAGGTTCTGCTCTCGGNCAGTCTTGTGCGGGTAGTGGGGNATTNTCTTTCAGTTCANTTCGCCGCGTTTAGTTGGNNNGCTAGTTGTGTTAGTCTGCCGTTCAAACATTAATTCGTGTCAGCGAGCTTTCTGATTTTCAGGGCGCACAGAGTAGCAAGGTGGCACAGAACAAGCGCAGGCACGCTCAGCCACTGCGTGGCTTGGACCTCCGCCGCGTTGCGGCTCCGGCCCGTGCTGCGGGCGTTAGGTGATTGGCCCTCAATTCAGACACAGTCGCCTCAGATAAAGTGTCATAAAACATTCACATTAAATTCTTGAAATCCTTTTAATTGCCCCAATATGTTGTGTATAGGCTTGAAATCAAGACCTATATGTAGACTAACAGGCAGATATGGAGGATTCCATGCCAAGAAAAACAACTCATGTTGTGCCACACCCTGATGGTTGGGCCGTTAAGAGTGGTGGCGCCACTAGAGCTCACCGAGTTACTTCAACGCAAGCTGAAGCAACACAAATCGCACGAAGTGTAAGCAAGAATAAAGGTGGAGAAATGTTGATCCACGGAACAAATGGGAGGATAAGAAAGGCTAGTAGTCACGGCGGTGACCCGATGCCACCAAGGGACAGAACTTGAAAGCTCAGGAAGCTGCAACTTCCTGAGCCAACGAGCAAATTAACTAGGGACTGCAACCCCTAATCAATAAATTTAGCGTGCTTGCTAAAAGGCGGTGGCATAATAACGAAACTGTAGTTCTCGTTATAGTGTTTTTCCATACAGTGAGTACGCTAATTTCAATGGACGTGAATTATGCAACGTTATTCAAACTTGGGCGGCGACTCTAATGTCGTTTCATATGAAATTGGACCGGATTATATAAAGGTCCAATTTAGTAGTGGTTCTCCTTATATCTATACATATGCCAGTGCGGGAGCACAGGCAGTGCAAGAAATGTGCAGGTTAGCGAGAGCAGGACATGGACTAAATAGCTATATAATGCGCTTTGCAAAACATAGTTATGCTCGCTAAACGTAAAATCACCTAACAAGAAAATGCAGCGGAACCACAAAGCCTGCGGCTTTGCGGTCCGCTGATTTAGGCGTTATGCAATTTTGGAAGTTATGGACAATCTAACATTTATTCAAAAGTTGATAGATACACTCGTGTGGCCAGCAACAGCTCTAGTAATGCTTGGTATGTTGAGGCAGCCTATATCTAATATTGTCGAATCTGTCAGCAAGCTAAAGTACAAAGACCTAGAAGTTGAAATTACGAAAAAGGACATTAAGAAATTAAGTCCTGTAGTTAATGGGCCACATGAAAACGCATTAGATATCGGTAATCTAAAGTATATAAAATCCCTTGCGGAAATATCTACGACGTCTGCGATTACTGAATCTTGGCAAGGGTTGGAAAAGGCAATATATGTGCTCGCAGGTGTTGATAGGAGACAAAAGGGTGATGGCTTTTCAAAAGTCCTGCTTTCGATGAAAGAAACTAAGCAAATTAGTGACTCAACTATTGATCTGATTAGAAAACTACGTGAGATACGAAATACAGTAGTGCATTTAGACAGCGAGAGTTTTAGTGAAAAAGATGCTGTAGGGTATGCGCTAAGTTGTGAGCAAGTGAAATCAACCTTAACGCTAATGAAAAAGGTCCCATAACAAGTGCATCAACTTCGCTCCGGCCACGTTGTGGCCTACGCCGGACAGCCGCCGCTGTGCGTCGTCTGCCGGTTATGCATGGCGTTCTGTGCGTTTCACGCTGGTGTTCTTTCCAAGTCTTTCACCCAAGCATTACTCAGAGCCTGTATGCCTTCTAAGCCGGCTTTCTTGCTTATTCAGGTTGTGAAATCCGGTGTATCCAAGCGTTCTGAGTTGGTTCAGTTTATGTGTCGGCAAGCTTAATTTCCTACGTGGGTTTCTTCTCTTGTAAGGTTCTGCTCTCGGTCAGATTTGTGCGGGTAGTNGGGNATTCTCTTTCAGTTCATTTCGNCGCGTTTTGTTGGCAAGTCAGTTGTGTTAGTCTGCCGTTCAAACATTAATTCGTGTTGCTGAGCTTTCTGATGTGCAAGGCGCACAGAGTAGCAGGGCGGCACAGAACAAGTGCAGGCACGATCGCAAATACTGCGTATTTGCTGGACCTCCGCCGCTTTGCGGCTCCGGCCCGTGCTGCAAGCGTTCTGTGCGTTTCACGCTGTATTTCATTCCAAGTCTTTTACCCAATCATTGCTCAAGGCCAGTCTGTGATTTAGCAGCGCATTTCGTGTTTTTTCAGGTTTCGAAATTAGGTGTATCCAAGCGTTCTTAATTAGTTTGGTTCATGTGTCGGCGAGCAAAAATTACTGCGTGGGTTTCTTCTCGTGTAAGGTTCTGCTCTCGGTCAGTCTTGTGCGGGTAGTGGGGTATTTTCT
>CACSIO010000019.1 GCA_902705865.1 BD1-7 clade bacterium | reverse complement strand
AGGCGTTCTGTGCGTTTCACGCTGATGTTCATTCCAAGTCTTTTACCCAAGCATTACTCAAAGCCGGTTATGACTTTGCACTGGCTTTCTCGTTTATTCAGGTTGTGAAATACGGCGTGTCCAAGCGTTCTGAATTAGTTGGATTCATGTGTCGGCAAGCGTAATTTAATGCGTGGGTTTCTTCTCGTTTTGAGTTCTTCTCCCGGTCAGTCTTAGGCGGGTAGTTGGGTATTTTCTTTCGGTTCATTTCGCCGCGTTTAGTTGGCTTGCAAGTTATGTTAGGCTGCCGTTCAAACATTAATTCGTGTCAGAGAGCTTTCTGATGTGCAGGGCGCACAGAGTAGCAGGGCGGCACAGAACAAGCGCAGGCACGCTCATAAATGCTACGCATTTATTGGACCTCCGCCGCGTTGCGGCTCCGGCCCGTGCTGCGAGCGTTATGTCGCTAAGGATAAATCGTGCTTAACTTGAGATGCACTAACAAAATTATTAGACGATGTCGTATAGATAAAGAACACTTAAAAGAAAATGGTCCCTCTGAAACCATCTTTGGGGATTGGTATTGTACGTTATTCGAAATTGATGGCCGGAATGCAACTATATACATGAGCGAAAAGTCATTTCTCTCATTTATCATGTTGGAAGGTGGAAGGATTACACCAGAAAAATTATCAATGTGCTTGCTTGGTGGACTAGGTCAAGCTTTAGAAATGGAAGGCTTTGATGATAAAGTGATCGACGAGATCTTGCGTCAGCACGAGGAAGGCAGTTTTTCTAGTATCAAGGACCTTTCTATTTCAGGAGTCATGAACGCCATCGCCAGAGATTATCAATGGATAATTGAGGGCGTTGGAGGACTGGAAATGTGTGATATTGGTGCAATAATCCAGCATGTGAATACAATGCCCCGGAAAAAAATCGATTTTGCTTCAGCATCTGAAAAAACTAAAGAGCTAATCAGTTCAATCGCAACATAACAAACGCATGCATTTGACCTACGCTGCGCTACGGCAAATGATGCGGGCGTTATGTGTTTTTCTTGGTGGTTTCTTCAGTCCGCGTTCTACACGCCAAGATGACTCAGAGTTCAGTCAATTAGCTTATAGACATCGCAATATTACGATGAGGCTTGCGAGACAAATTTTCGTGTCGTAGGGTTTGGCTGGTTATCGCTCTTGATTGATCACGCTTCCAATTAGTGGCCCTGTATATTTTGCCATTGGTTCTCAGCACATTCATCAATCTAATTTGCTGTGTTAGGCTACCGTACAAATTAATTTCGTGGTTGTTGGTTTTTTGATCTGCGAGACGTTTTAGAGATGCAGGGCGGCCACATAACAAGGCAATCAACTTCGCTACGGCCACGTTGTGGCCTTCGCCGGACAGTCGCCGCTGCGCGTCGCCTGCCGGTTATTGCAGGCGTTCTGTGCGTCTCACGACGTAATGTTCTGTCCAAGCTCTTCACGCCAAAATTACTCAAAGCCTGTTGTCGTTAATCCCTAATCTTTTGCTTTGTCCAGGCTAAATAGAAACAAGTTTATATTCACCTCTGGCGAATTTCAGTGCGCGTGCTGGCAGGCGTAATTACCAACTTGTTTATCCTGTCGGATGTAGCTCAACTCTCGGTCAGTTCTGGGCGGTGAGTGGGGCAAATCCTTTCAGTTCCTTTCGGCGCGTTTAGTTGGCATCTGAGTTGTGTTAGGCTGCCGTTCAAAGATTAATTCGTGCACAGGCATCTCTGATTTGCAGGTCGTTTTAGAGTAGCAGGGCGGGCACAGAACAAGCGCATGCTCGGGACAGTCCGGCTACGCCGGCCTGCCCGAGATGCGAGCGTTCTGTGTTTTAACACGACGGTGTTCACTCCAAGCGGTCTACCCAACCATTACCCAGAGTCGGTGCCATCTTTTGTGAGTACACGTTCGCTTATTAAAACCAACGTTCTTGTTGGTTCAGGCTGCTAAATCGTGCGTGTCCAATCCTTCTGAGTTGGTTCGGTTCAAGTAACGGAAAGCACAATTCCCTTTTGCTGGTTTCCTCTGTTTTCCGCTTGGCTCCCGGTCAGTCTTGGGCGGGCAGCGGGGTAGTTCCTTTCAGTGTCTTTCGTCGCTTTTCGTTGGCTATCTGGTTGTGTTAGTCTGCCGTTTAAAGATTAATTGGTGTCAGTAAGCTTTCTGATTTACAGGGCGTTTCAGAGTAGCAAACCGGCACAGAACAAGCGCAGGCACGCTCAGCCACTGCGTGGCTTGGACCTCCGCCGCGTTGCGGCTCCGGCCCGTGCTGCGAGCGTTCTGTGTTTTTTTACGACGGTGTTCATTCCAAGTCTTTTACTCTAGCGTTACTCAAAATCGGTTGGCGGTTTAGCTCCGGCTTTCTTGTTTATTCAGGTTGTGAAATCCGGCGTGTCCAAGCGTTCTGAATGGGTTTGGTTCATGTGTCGGCAAGCTAAATTCCCCGCGTAGGTTTCCTTATTTTATGGGTTCGGCTCCCGGTCAGTCTTTGGCGGGTGGCAGGGCACTGTCTATCAGTTCATTTCGTCGCGTTTTGTTGGCAAGTTAGTTGTGTTAGTCTGCCGTTCAAACATTAGTTCGTGTCAGCGAGCATTCTGATTTGCGCAGCGCATAGAGTAGCAGGGCGGCACAGAACAAGCGCAGGCACGCTCAGCCACTGCGTGGCTTGGACCTCCGCCGCGTTGCGGCTCCGGCCCGTGCTGCGAGCGTTATGCATCATGGAGTGACGAGTGATATCTGAGAAAGACGCCAGAGTGTTAAAAGGCTTATCTGATACCCGATACAACTTGGTTCAGGGTGTCTTCATTGGCTTCATGTTGTTTCAGTTGTTTTCGACCTTTAACAATTTGTCTCTCGCGATCTCCTATGGCGAAGCAATGGGGCTGAGCTTTGATCAAATACTTGCAATGTGGAATGCTGAGCCCGAGTTGCGAAAACTGTACAAGGGATATGAAGTGCAATCGCTCTACAGGCTAAATATGGCAATTTTGAATTTTGGTGTCGCGCTTGTTTTGGCTATTTTGTCCGTCACAATGAACAGTGTTCGCACCCGCAATAAGAGAATATTGTTTGCCCTCGAATATTGCGGTGCAATCAGTAAGGGTGAAAATGCATAACAAGTGCATCAACTTCGCTCCGGCCACGTTGTGGCCTACGCCGGACAGCCGCCGCTGTGCGTCGTCTGCCGGTTATGCATGGCGTTATACCTTGTTTGAAAAATAGCTGAGAAGAAAATTACTAATTATGAAAAAAATCAAATTCGCTTGTTTTGCAGGAATATCAATGTTGTCTGGTTTAGCTTATTCGCAAAATCTATATTGCACTGGAAAGCTGCAGCATGTTCATGTTGTACAAAATGGTGATGTAAGGCTTAAAACTGATTATAAAGGTGATCCAATTGGCGTGTGTAATGTAGAAACTAAGTGGAAAAATGAAATTAACCCGGAAACGTGTAAGGCATGGCTTTCAGCCTCATATATGGCGCTAGCGTCAAATAGAGATATAAAGATTCTTTTTAAGGGGGTCAGCGTTACAGAATGTTCAAAAATTCCCTCCAATAATAATGCACCAGTTGTCAATGCTCTGTATGTGCAATAATGTTCTGATATAACAAGGGCATGAATTTCGTTCCGGGCTAAAGCCCTCCACCGGACAGGCCGCGCTACGCACGGCCTGCCGATTATGCCGGCGTTACATGCTAGGGAAGTTATGAGTATTACACTGAGATTTATCGGGGCCTTCGGAATTTTTCTGTTCGGAACCCTTTTATCGATGACTTTCTTGTCTCCTGAAAAAGTCGAGGAATCTGCAAAAGGGTTCGTCATGTTCCAAGTTGCAAAGGAAGTGCGCGAAAAGCAGCAAGCACTCAATGAGTCTTCGGCTGCAAAAACTGCACTGAAGATTGCTGAAACCTTAGGTTTGGAAAAAAAGGAAATTCAATCAAAATTGGAAAGTGATTTACCTGAGAAGATAGCAAGCGTAATAGCGTCTATGTGTGGCTACGATTGCGAGAAGAAGAAATCCATCGCACATTCAGTTACTTCGACTTACATGGAAAGAAAAAAGTCTATAGGAGTCGCAGAGCAGACCTTGGGTGGCATCATTAAGGGTAAGTACCTTGAAATCGTGGGTAACCTTAAACTCGACTTGAGGATATTTCTTGGGTCCAATTTAGCTATTTTTATAGTTCTACTGGTTGTTTCGTTCATTAAACCACAAGCATTAGCGCATTTGTTCTTGCCTGGGTTGCTACTAGTGGTGGCGACAGTATTGTCTTCATCAATCTATATATTTGGCCAAGACTGGTTTTATACCATTCTATACAACGATTATATGGGCTTTGGCTATTTAGCCTATATTGCTGCCATTTTTGGGTTAATGTTTGATATTTGTTTTAATCAAGGCAGGGTTACAACCCAAATAATAAATGGTATCGCTAATGTGGTTGGTTCAGCAGTGTCGGTTATGCCGTGCTAGTTGCATGTAACAAGGCAATCAACTTCGCTACGGCCACGTTGTGGCCTTCGCCGGACAGTCCACGCTTCGCGCGGTCTGCCGGTTATTGCGGGCGTTATGTTTTTTAAGGAGTCCCGAAAGTGCTTTCTGATGTAGATATCGAGAATACTGTAAGAAGTTCGTTAGAACGTATTGTTCCTGAAATGAATGATAGAACATGGTTTGTCGAGTATTTGTACAAGCACAAGATCGGAAATAGATTACCACGAGGGAAGAAGTTTGATTTCTATAGGGGGATCGAAACCCAGACAAGATGGAAAGCTGTGGTTGAAAACCATATACATCAGATTTTCAATAAGCCATATAAGAACCGCATTTCTCCTTTTCTGCTTTCCCAACTCACTTTGCTTGATTTTGCATGCATCAATCGAGAATGTATTTTGAATACAGGTGTCGTCTTGGATGTTATCTCGAAGTTGGAAGGTGAAAACGAGTATGCTCCTTCGACTGACTTGGTGAAACATGACATCAAATTCAAACGTAAGGGTATGTTTGCGAACTATAAGCATACACATGTTCCAATGCTCCCAAATGCATACCTTAAAATGATGAGCCAAGAAACATCTATCAGTAGTATTGTCGCGAACATTGACAATGCAACCCTCGATATTGATCTGGACAACGTAGAGAGAGAAATTAAGGCTAGAGGGAAAGCGAAGGGAGGTCGAATGACTGGTCATTGGCTGATTACTCGTGAAGATCAAGGTCAAACTTACTATCTAGCCATATTTCCGCACGCACGAAATAACGGTTTAGATGAAGAGTGGATATTCAATCAGGTACAAGAGTCAGAGCGATATATGGGCAGCCAAACATAACAAGGCAATCAACTTCGCTACGGCCACGTTGTGGCCTACGCCAGACAGTCGCCGCTGTGCGTCGCCTGCCGGTTATTGCGGCGTTCTGTGTTTTTCACGACGGTGTTCATTCCAAGTCTTTTACCCAAGTACTACTCAAAGCCGGTTATGATTTTGCACCGGCTTTCTCGTTTATTCAGGTTGTGAAATCCGGCGTGTCCACGCGTTCTGAATTAGTTGGGTTCATGTGTCGGCAAGCATAATTAAATGCGTGGGGTTCTTCTCGTTTTGAGTTCTTCTCCCAGTCAGTCTTGGGCGGGTGGTAGGGCATTTTCTTTCAGTTCATTTCGTCGCGTTTCGCTGGCTATTCAGTTGTGTTAGTCTGCCGTTCAAACATTAATTCGTGTCAGCGAGCTTTCTGATTTGCAGAGCGCACAGAGTAGCAGGGCGGCACAGAACAAGCGCAGGCACGCTCAGCCACTGCGTGGCTTGGACCTCCGCCGCGTTGCGGCTCCGGCCCGTGCTGCGAGCGTTAGATGACATGAACGATGAGTTAGAGAATATGGATGATAGCGATCATTACATGGCTTTTGTGAAAAAACTAGGAGGATGGCTTGCCCGAAATTATTGGCAGCCTCTGTATAAACACGTTCGTGAAAATCCAGAGCTACTTAGTAGATTTCCAGGTTACCTTTTGAAGCCAGAAAAAATCATTTACTACATGGGAAGAACCCATATTGGAGTCGAGTATATCGGGCCTGAAAGATATTCTGAATTTCCGAAAGATGGTTTAGTCGAAATTCAGATTCATGATTACTCACTTCGTGAGTGTAACTTGATCGATGAGATAGTAGGGTTTGATTACAGCGATGGGAGGCTAAAAATTCCTTTGTCTCCTTTGATGGAGGATTTGGTTTTACCAACTAATGCCGGTGCAGATAAATTGCAAAGTCTTGGCTGGAGGTATGCATCTCAAGATATGTTTCTGAGCTTTAATTCCGCGGGTGTTATAGCACCGGAAAATCAATTCACTAGGCTGATTAATGCGCGCTTCTTTGATGCCTCTGAGGAAAGTGGTCTAAAAACAAGACATATTAAACATCTTGATTTGATCCCTTGCATTTTTGATGATTCAGGCTCTGATCTAGATACGTTTCAGGTTTGGCTTGAACCCTATCGAACGTTAGTCGAGAGTGATAGGGATGCTACCTACCCACTTCCAACTGACTTTAAGTACCAGCGATTACAGAAGATAAACAGATTCATTGAGTTTATTGGAGATCTTTCAAATACTGAGGTCAAAATCACCCAATTACTGGCAAGTGAAGAATTCATATTTGCACTGAAAATGAGATTTTCTGTTACCGAGGTGTTTCCAGAGCTTAACTGTGCTTGGCAAAGCGAAGATAGACCAGCAATAAAGCCGGACTTCTTTGTGGTAGGAGCCGACGGTTATGCTGATATTGTGGAGTTTAAGCTACCAAACCTTAAAGGCTCTAGTGTGGTCGGCAGAACCAATCGAGAAACATTTTCTTCGACTGTAAACTCTTACATATCACAAACTAGAGTCTACCGAGAGTACTTTGATGATCCAAAAAATCGAGAATATATCAAGTCCGAGTATGGGTTCGATGTGTATAAGCCCAGGCGGCACTTGATTATTGGGCGTCGATGGGATTTTAGTAGTCCAGAGTGGCGGAAGATTGCTGCTGATTTTCAAGATGTAACTATACACACGTATGATGATCTGGTTGATGGCATCGTTGCGCAGTTCTATGATTGACATCATCTAACAAGGGCAGGCACGATCGTAAATGCTACGCATTTACTGGACCTCCGCAGCGTTGCGGCTACGGCCCGTGCTGCCAACGTTCTGTGCGTTTCACGCTGTAGTTCATTCCAAGCCTTTTACCCAAGCGTTACTCAAAGCCGGTTATGATTTAGCAGCGGATTTCGTGTTTGTTCAGGTTTCGAATTTAGGCGTATCCAAGCGTCCTGAGTTAGTTCGGTTCATGTGTCGGCAAACACTATTCACTGAGTGGGTTTTTTCTCGTGTAAGGTTCTGCTCTCGGTCAGTCTTGTGCGGGTAGTGGGGTGTTTTCTTTCAGTTTATTTTGGCGCATTTTGTTGGTAAGTTAGTTGTGTTAGTCTGCCGTTCAAACATTAATTCGTGTCAGCGAGCATTCTGATTTGCACGGCGCACAGAGTAGCAAGGCGGCACAGAACAAGGCCAAGCACAGGGACCTCCGCTGCGCTGCGGCCCGTGTTGGCAACGTTCTGTGCGTTTCACGCTGGTGTTCTTTCCAAGTCTTTTACCCAAGCATTACTCAAAGCCGGTTATGATTTGGCACCGGCTTTCTTGTTTATTCAGGTTGTGAAATCCGGCGTGTCCAAGCGTTCTGAATTGGTTTGGTTCATGTGTCGACAAGCATAACTTACTGCGTGGGTTTCCTCTCGTGTAAGGTTCTGTTCTCGGTCAGCCTTGTGCGGGTAATGGGGTATTTTCTTTCAGTTCATTTCGCCGCGTTTTGTTGGCAAGTCAGTTGTGTTAGTCTGCCGTTCAAACATTAATTCGTGTCAGCGAGCTTTCTGATTTTCAGGGCGCACAGAGTAGCAAGACGGCACAGAACAAGGCCAGGCACGCTCATAAATGCTGCGCATTTATTGGACCTCCGCCGCGTTGCGGCTCCGGCCCGTGCTGGCAGGCGTTACATTTCAAATCACTCATTTACTTCGGAGAAAGTATGAAAAAGTTGTTGGTTGCAGTGATGTTTTCTGCATTTGTCGTCGCATGTTCTTCTGTGCCACCAAAAGTTCTGGATTCAGCGCTATACACGCATACCTATGATGATAAAGGGCAGCTAATATAAACAGTTAAAGTGAATGCCCTAGTCAAGCGACCCGATACTGAAAGAGCATTACTTCTTTTACAAAGCAGTAACCCTGTTGTTAATTCGACTGGTTCAGCAGCATACTTATATCAGCTTTATATCTGGCAGGAGAGTATCGATGAATTCGAAGGCGTACTCAAAGAAAAGCTTGCTGAAACCCCAGAAGCACGTGGTAAGGCTACAACAATCAAGCTCGGTGCTGATAAGTCGAAAGTATGGTCCTCATTCTTAGGTGGTAAGCATCTTGTTCAGGTATTTTCTGTCGATGGTGTCTTCAGCTTTGAACCTAAAGATGTAGAAGAGCTGATTCGATTGGTAAACGAGACGAAGTATCAGCCCAAGGTAGAAATGTAACAAGTCGATGCATTTCGTTCCGCCCCTTCGGGGCTACACCGGACTGTCGCTGCTTTGCAGCGCCAGCCGATGATCGAGACGTTATGCCTCTTTTTCATCTTGTATCAAACGAGCTTCCACTTTCGCTACCCAGCTATCACGCAAAGTGGTTTGGTGATTTGCTAACCCGTGCGTGTTTTTGCTTCCCGCCAGCCTGTTTCTCGTCGCCAACTTCTAATCACCTGCAGTGCTTCTTGGCAGCAATTTTCCGTCGTGCAGTTTCAAATAGTGTTGTGGTTACCCTGTAGAGCAGGGCGGTGAGTTGGGGTGTTTTCATTCAATGTAATCTGGCGCAACGGTGTGTCCGTTTGCAATTATGGTATGCTACCGTTCAAATTTTTTAAGTAGCAGGGCGGCTTTGTTAGGTGCAGTTTGTAGATTTGGTTTCCGCTACCGCGAGCCAGCATAACAAGTGCATCAA
>CACSIO010000018.1 GCA_902705865.1 BD1-7 clade bacterium | reverse complement strand
GAAAGCCCGCTTAAAGACATACCGGCTTTGAGTAATGATTGGGTAAAAGACTTGGAATGAACACCAGCGTGAAACGCACAGAACGCCCGCAGCACGGGCCGGAGCCGCATAGCGGCGGAGGTCCAATAAATGCGTAGCATTTATGAGCGTGCCTGCGCTTGTTCTGTGCCGCCCCGCTACTCTGTGCGCCGTGCACATCAGAAAGCTCTCTGACACGAATTAATGTTTGAACGGCAGCCTAACATAACTTGCAAGCCAACCAAACGCGGCGAAATGAACTGAAAGAAAATACCCAACTACCCGCCCAAGACTGGCCGAGAACAGAACCTTACACGAGAAGAAAACCACGCAGTAATTTTTGCTTGCCGACACATGAACCGTTCTAATTAAGAACGCTTGGATACGCCGGATTTCGAAACCTGAACAAACACGAAACCCACTGCCAAATCACTGACTGGCTTTGAGTAGTACTTGGGTAAAAGACTTGGAATGAACACCAGCGTGAAACGCACAGAACGCCATGCATAACCGGCAGACGACGCACAGCGGCGGCTGTCCGGCGCAGGCCACAACGTGGCCGGAGCGAAGTTGATGCACTTGTTATGCTGGCTCGCGGTAGCAGAAACCAAATCTATAAACTGCACCTAACAAAGCCGCCCTGCTACTTAAAAAATTAAACGGTAGCATACCATAGTTGCAAACGGACACACCGTTGCGCCAGATTACATTGGATGAAAACACCCCAACTCACCGGCTTGCTCTACCGGGCAACCACAACACTATTTGAAACTGCACTACGGGAACATTGCTGCCAAAAAGCACCGCAAGTGATTAGGTATTGGCGACGAGAAACAGCCTAGCAGTAAGCAAAAATACGCGCGGGTTCGTAACTCACCAAGCCACTACGCGTAATGCCTGGGTAGAGAAAGTGGAGCACGTTTATACAAGATGAAAAAGAGGCATAACGCCTGCAATAACCGGCAGACCGCGCGAAGCGTGGGCTGTCCGGCGAAGGCCACAATGTGGCCGTAGCGAAGTTGATTGCCTTGTTATGTTTTTATTTGGTTGAAATACCACTTAGCTTGCTCCCAGTCCACATCTTGTTCCATATGATAATCGAATTGCCTAGGGTAACGATGATGTTCAAGTATATATTTTAAGTGTGCGTCTGCAATCTCGGGGTCATAAACACGCCATACCATTCGACGGGTTCCATTCCACGTTTCACGGATGAGAAAAAGAGCATTACCTCCCGCTTTAATTTCCTCATCTAGTTTGTCGCAAAATGGATCTACGATGTCACGCTCTTCCTGAGAAGGCATCCCGTTATCTATAAGCTCTTCGTAATCGATAATGACTGATAGATGCCAACTAAATATTTTCTTTGGCTCGAAATCTTTTAGCGCAGAGTTTAGGACACCAATACAAGGAAGATCTTCTTCTTTCCATTCAAGGACGCCAAACTCTTCTTCAGGAATGACAACACGAACTTCACTCTCTTTGAGCTCAGGTTCACTTTTTCCGAATAATTTCTTTAGCATGATACTCCCTCGAAAACATAACGCCATGCATAACCGGCAGACGACGCGCAGCGGCGGCTGTCCGGCGCAGGCCACAACGTGGCCGGAGCGAAGTTGATGCACTTGTTATGCTGGCTCGCGGTAGCTGAAACCAATTCTATAAACTGCACCTAACAAAGCCACCCTGCTACTTAAAAACCTGAACGGTAGCATACCATAATTGCAAACGGACACACCGTTGCGCCAGATTACATTAGATGAAAACACTCAAACTCACCGCCCTGCCCTACCGGGCAACCACAACACTATTTGAAACTGCACAACGTGAATATTGCCGCCAAAAAGCACTGCAAGTGATTCGATGCTGGCGACGAGAAACGGACTAGCAGGAAGCCAAAATACACACGGGCTCGTAACTCACCAAGCCACTACGCGTAGTGCCTGGGTAGAGAAAGTGGAAGCACGTTTGATACAAGAGGAAAAAGAGGCATAACGCCACCAACAGCGGCCGAGCGCAGCGAGGTCCAGCGCAACTTGTTGCGCGATGCTGCTTGGCCTTGTTATAGGGGTCCAACAAACACCCCAAATGTCTTTCAAAGGATCAAGCACACATTTCGAAACTGATTATTTCAATGGTCAGAAATTCTCTACTTCCATTCTTTCCAATATACATTCCCATCTTCATCTCTCCATCCTTCCATGCCTGTACCATGGTCAACAAAGTAACCATCCCCCAAATCTGTTTCATACACTTCATTGTTACCCGTAAAATAGCTGCTGGATGACAAGCCCAAAGACGTCTGTTCTTTCCTCGCACTATCATTTAACTGGTAGCGACTCATCCCACCGTGTAATGAGTTTTCATAATAAACACTGGATCCATAGAAACGTTCAATAAAGCACTCAACAATACCTACCATTTCATCAGGTGAAACAAAAAAGCACTCACTTTTATTACCAGTACTGAAATGTCTTTGCCTTTCAACATCAGGCAAACCTTCAATATAGCCTAACAACTTTTTTTCGATTTCGTGAACATCGCCACTTTTGATTTCGAAAGCAGTATGAATATAGTATTCAGGATTTTGAGAAGATGTATGCCGCTTATTTAAGCCTTTCGTAGTTTTCCCTACTTTTGACCAATCTTTTTTGCTGTTATCAGCACCAACGTATATCCAATCATCACTCATGCCAACACCTAATCATAAATATATAGAGCTTTGTAAGTTATCTTTTTCTTGACACCAGATCGTAATATTTTTTGCTAGCTCGGTGCAAGACCGCGCCCTATAACGCTCGCAGCACGGGCCGGAGCCGCAACGCGGCGGAGGTCCAGCAAATACGCAGTATTTGCGATCGTGCCTGCGCTTGTTCTGTGCCGCCCTGCTACTCTGAAACGCTCTGCAAATCAGAAAGCTCACTGACACGAATTAATGTTTGAACGGCAGACTAACACAACTGACCTGCCAACTAAACGCGGCGAAATGAACTGAAAGAAAATACCCCACTACCCGCACAAGACTGACCGAGAGCAGAACCTTACACGAGAAGAAACCCACGCAGTAATTTTTGCTCGCCGACACATGAACCAAACTAATTAAGAACGCTTGGATACACCTAATTTCGAAACCTGAAAAAACACGAAATGCGCTGCTAAATCACAGACTGGCCTTGAGCAATGATTGGGTAAAAGACTTGGAATGAAATACAGCGTGAAACGCACAGAACGCTTGCAGCACGGGCCGGAGCCGCAAAGCGGCGGAGGTCCAGCAAATACGCAGTATTTGCGATCGTGCCTGCACTTGTTCTGTGCCGCCCTGCTACTCTGTGCGCCTTGCACATCAGAAAGCTCAGCAACACGAATTAATGTTTGAACGGCAGACTAACACAACTGACTTGCCAACAAAACGCGCCGAAATGAACTGAAAGAAATACCCGACTACCCGCACAAATCTGACCGAGAGCAGAACCTTACAAGAGAAGAAACCCACGTAGGAAATTAAGCTTGCCGACACATAAACTGAACCAACTCAGAACGCTTGGATACACCGGATTTCACAACCTGAATAAGCAAGAAAGCCGGCTTAGAAGGCATACAGGCTCTGAGTAATGCTTGGGTGAAAGACTTGGAAAGAACACCAGCGTGAAACGCACAGAACGCCATGCATAACCGGCAGACGACGCACAGCGGCGGCTGTCCGGCGTAGGCCACAACGTGGCCGGAGCGAAGTTGATGCACTTGTTATGGGACCTTTTTCATTAGCGTTAAGGTTGATTTCACTTGCTCACAACTTAGCGCATACCCTACAGCATCTTTTTCACTAAAACTCTCGCTGTCTAAATGCACTACTGTATTTCGTATCTCACGTAGTTTTCTAATCAGATCAATAGTTGAGTCACTAATTTGCTTAGTTTCTTTCATCGAAAGCAGGACTTTTGAAAAGCCATCACCCTTTTGTCTCCTATCAACACCTGCGAGCACATATATTGCCTTTTCCAACCCTTGCCAAGATTCAGTAATCGCAGACGTCGTAGATATTTCCGCAAGGGATTTTATATACTTTAGATTACCGATATCTAATGCGTTTTCATGTGGCCCATTAACTACAGGACTTAATTTCTTAATGTCCTTTTTCGTAATTTCAACTTCTAGGTCTTTGTACTTTAGCTTGCTGACAGATTCGACAATATTAGATATAGGCTGCCTCAACATACCAAGCATTACTAGAGCTGTTGCTGGCCACACGAGTGTATCTATCAACTTTTGAATAAATGTTAGATTGTCCATAACTTCCAAAATTGCATAACGCCTAAATCAGCGGACCGCAAAGCCGCAGGCTTTGTGGTTCCGCTGCATTTTCTTGTTAGGTGATTTTACGTTTAGCGAGCATAACTATGTTTTGCAAAGCGCATTATATAGCTATTTAGTCCATGTCCTGCTCTCGCTAACCTGCACATTTCTTGCACTGCCTGTGCTCCCGCACTGGCATATGTATAGATATAAGGAGAACCACTACTAAATTGGACCTTTATATAATCCGGTCCAATTTCATATGAAACGACATTAGAGTCGCCGCCCAAGTTTGAATAACGTTGCATAATTCACGTCCATTGAAATTAGCGTACTCACTGTATGGAAAAACACTATAACGAGAACTACAGTTTCGTTATTATGCCACCGCCTTTTAGCAAGCACGCTAAATTTATTGATTAGGGGTTGCAGTCCCTAGTTAATTTGCTCGTTGGCTCAGGAAGTTGCAGCTTCCTGAGCTTTCAAGTTCTGTCCCTTGGTGGCATCGGGTCACCGCCGTGACTACTAGCCTTTCTTATCCTCCCATTTGTTCCGTGGATCAACATTTCTCCACCTTTATTCTTGCTTACACTTCGTGCGATTTGTGTTGCTTCAGCTTGCGTTGAAGTAACTCGGTGAGCTCTAGTGGCGCCACCACTCTTAACGGCCCAACCATCAGGGTGTGGCACAACATGAGTTGTTTTTCTTGGCATGGAATCCTCCATATCTGCCTGTTAGTCTACATATAGGTCTTGATTTCAAGCCTATACACAACATATTGGGGCAATTAAAAGGATTTCAAGAATTTAATGTGAATGTTTTATGACACTTTATCTGAGGCGACTGTGTCTGAATTGAGGGCCAATCACCTAACGCCCGCAGCACGGGCCGGAGCCGCAACGCGGCGGAGGTCCAAGCCACGCAGTGGCTGAGCGTGCCTGCGCTTGTTCTGTGCCACCTTGCTACTCTGTGCGCCCTGAAAATCAGAAAGCTCGCTGACACGAATTAATGTTTGAACGGCAGACTAACACAACTAGCAAACCAACTAAACGCGGCGAAGTGAACTGAAAGAGAATCCCCCACTACCCGCACAAGACTGGCCGAGAGCAGAACCTTACACGAGAGGAAACCAACGCAGGAAATTATGCGTGCCGACACTTGAACTAAACCCATTCAGAACGCCTGGACACGCCGGATTTCACAACCTGAATAAACGAGTAAGCCGGTGCAAAATCATAACCGGCTTTGAGTAATGCCTGAGTAAAAGACTTGGAATGAACACCAGCGTGAAACGCACAGAACGCCTCAGTATGCGGCAAATGCCGCGCAGCGGTATTTGTCCGGTGGAAGCGCGTAGCGCTGGAACGAACATCACTGACTTGTTAGGCCGCTTTATAGATCACTATTTGCTTTTCTTTCAGTTCTCTTGTTGTGTAATTCATTTACAAAAGAAATATTCGTAAGCATTACGGTAATTATTGCCCGAAGCTGAACTATTGAAAAATAGCCGATCGCAGCAACCCCAAATATCTTGAATCTATCTCTATTGGCAGCATATAAGTCTGTATTACCCATAACCAAATATACAAAGTTAAAGCTCAACAATCCTGATATCACAAAAGCTGAAGATAGTATGATCAGCACAAGGTTTTCTATTCTCTTAGTTTCATCATTTGGTATAACCTTGACAGTATCTGGGGACGTGTATGCACTTATAGCTTGAGGGTAAGTATATGCAATCCAGATTCCCGAAAGCGTGAAGACAGCAGCAGACATATTCTGCAATGTACCTATGACCGGACTTAGATCCTTGAGCGTTACATTATGTGCTGCAAAATATCCCAAAAGTATACTAACAAACACGAAGGTTCCGTGAATAAGAACCCTACTACGCACGAACTCCACTAGACTTTGAGTAATATCAGATGCGCGTTCTAGAATACTATTCACCGCCGACAACCTTGTCATAATTATCACTCCCCAAGTCATAATTGGTTGTCAATTGTAATAATATTTCATCACGCTTTTTAAGAATCTTATCCAGGACGACCTTGGCTGGATAATAGTTCTGGCTCCTATCTAAATACGGCAAGAATATATGCTCCTTTGTCACGTACTTATGAAACCACTTTGTTGAATCGTTTTCGCTTTCTCTAAAGCCGATATTAATCCACTTGTTACTTGGGTTGTATTCCTTTTCGTGAATCTTCAGTATTTCTGAAACTTCGTCTGGTGTTAGATTGGCCGATTCTACAAGCTCAATATTCTTGCTGAATTTCTTTTTCTTGTTTACCTTCGACCAAAGTTTAAAAAGCGCATCTTTATCATCACTCTGAAATGTTGAAATCGTATCTCGTATAACAATATGGGTAATACGATTAGCTAGAACGTCTGCATTTGCTCTATCAGAGTTGATTTCTTTCGTGCTAGCACTCAACTTAAATTTCAGATTACAATTAGCCCCGTCATCCCAATAAGTTACATTCTTTCGTATTATTGGCATTCCCGTATCAGGGTGTTCACTCTCTTTTTCAGTTACTTTTTTACTTGGATGATCAATTCGATAATCCATGCATCTCTTTAGGTACTGGCATACGTCGAATGTCGCAGCAGAAGAATGGGGAAAGTTAACCGTAGCAATGATATCTAGACTTGGGATGATCCAGTAATACATCGGTTGACCTAGAATAGCGCTCTGCCCCTTTACCTTTGAATCGAGCTGTATAGAGTCGCCAGAGTCAACTCCAACCTTCGCATCAGGCGATATTCCCGACACTTTTCCACTATCATCGCCAAAACGCTTCCATAGGACCAACAATGTGTCTTTAGTGGTCTCGTCATGGGCAATGCTCTTGCAATAGATCTGCGTTCTTTTCTGATGACTACTCACATCCCAAGGAATGGTTTGTATGAAATCTCGACTATCGACCCATGCACAAAACTTCTCAAGAATCTCATCTAAAGCCCCATCGATTGGGACTTCATCTTTAGATCCGTTTTTGTAAAATCCACATTGTTTTACCTCAAAGAAGCTGATTAAGCCTTTGTCCTTCATTGCTTTTCCCTAACACTTATAATATTTCTCTATAATCCACAAAATGAGAGAATTGTCTACCGACTACAAGAGGCCTAACGCCCGCAGCACGGGCCGGAGCCGCAACGCGGCGGAGGTCCAAGCCACGCAGTGGCTGAGCGTGCCTGCGCTTGTTCTGTGCCGCCCTGCTACTCTGTGCGACCTGCACATCAGAAAGCTCGCTGACACGAATTAATGTTTGAACGGCAGACTAACACAACTGACTTGCCAACTAAACGCGGCGAAAGAACTTGAAAGGAAATGCCCAACTACCCGCCCAAGACTGACCGAGAGCAGAACCTTACACGAGAAGAAACCCACGCAGTAAATTATGCTTACCGACACACAAACCAAACTAATTTAGAACGCTTGGGCACGCCGGATTTCACAACCTGAATAAACAAGAAAGCCGGCTTAGAAGACACCCCGGCTTTGAGTAATGCTTGAGTAAAAGACTTGGAATGAACACCGTCGTGAAAAACACAGAACGTTGCCAACACGGGCCGGAGCCGCAAAGCGGCGGAGGTCCAATAAATGCGTAGCATTTATGATCGTGCTTGGCCTTGTTATGTGCTGCGACTAAATAAGCCATTGTACAACCGTTTTTACGCCAATTAATAGAAGTCCGCCGACAACTGTAACGATTGTATATAAGATTACTTTGTCTTTTATACTACTTTCTTGATTGTACTCTTGATCGAACCAAGAAGAATTAAGCCTTTTAACTCCGCTATATTCACCCAAATTATCAGTAAAGCACTCACCTTCTTCTAATGCTTTTTCACAAGCTTCAATTAGATTTCGTAATCCCTTTTCATCGCCTAACAAGCAATCTTCATGTTCAGGATAATCACATCCATCTATAAGGTTTCCGTTGTCCATTTAAATTACTTCACTTGAATATGATTGGCACATAACGCCTTTAGCACCAGAAAAACTGGAGCGCGAGCGGAAGGTTTTTCTGGTGCCTAAACTGGTTATGTTGCATTTACGTATACTTGCAATACGCCATAGTATGCCCCCATTAGCGCCCAACCTGTTAGCAGTAAATATTTAACCCAATGGCTTGGTCTACGCATTAACAGCGTTAACCAACTAAAGAGCAGTGCAGCGCCAAATATTATTATAAATGTAAGCTCCAAGTCTGTTGTATTGGAGCCAGCTAGCACAGCCGAAAGAGGCCCTGACAAAACTAGAACCATACCAAGAAAGCCTGTCATTAAAGCATGGCCAATACCATGAACTGACAAACTTAGTGCAATTAGTGGCAGAGAAAATAACACTCCCAAAATGCCTAAGAATATAGCGCTATATTTTAAATGACTAATCATATGCTTGTTGAAACATAACGCTCGCATCTCGGGCAGGCCGGCGTAGCCGGACTGTCCCGAGCATGCGCTTGTTCTGTGCCCGCCCTGCTACTCTAAAACGACCTGCAAATCAGAGATGCCTGTGCACGAATTAATCTTTGAACGGCAGACTAACACAACTTACTTGCCAACTAAACGCGACGAAATGAACTGAAAGAGAATCCCCTACTACCCGCACAAGACTGACCGAGAGCAGAACCTTACACGAGAGGAAACCCACACCGTAAATTATGCTTGCCGGCACATGAACCAAATAAACTCAGAACGCTTGGACACGCCTGATTTCGCAACCTGAACAAACAAGAAATACGATGCTAAATCGCCAACAACCTTTGAGTAATGCCTGAGTAAAAGACTTGGAATGAACACCGTCGTGTTAAAACACAGAACGCCCGCAGCACGGGCCGAAGCCGCAATGCGGCGGAGGTCCAAGCCACGCAGTGGCTGAACGTGCCTGCGCTTGTTCTGTGCCGCCCTGCTACTCTGTGCGCTTTGCAAATCAGAAAGCTTGA
>CACSIO010000017.1 GCA_902705865.1 BD1-7 clade bacterium | reverse complement strand
TAAAGAAAAATGATATTTCATACGAAATAGAGACCGATCACTTGGGCAGAATCTGGGTTGTTCCCGATCAATCTAAACGAGAAGAGTACGATAGAATATATGCTGAATTTAAGCGGGTTTACTCTAAAGCGATTACAAATTAAGTGCTCATGAATGGTTATAACAAGGCAATCAACTTCGCTACGGCCACGTTGTGGCCTTCGCCGGACAGCCCACGCTGCGCGCGGTCTGCCGGTTATTGCAGGCGTTATGCAGTGAAGCCAATAGATCAACTCTACCGAGGTTAAAATTAGGATGTTTGATGTGGGACCAAATTTCTACACAGTTTTGGCTGTTTTCTTAGGTGTTGGTGTATTAGCGTCAAATTGGTATGGAAGTCATCTTAAAGAAAAAGCTGCGACAGAACGGCACGCTTCGGATAAGAAATTAATAGAGTCCCTACAGCAAGAAAATAGAGAGCTGTTAGAATTAAAGACTAATGAGCTCAAAACATACCATAGAAAGTTAGTGCATCAACTGGATCGGATACACTCCCCTCGGCTTGAAGTGTACAAGATGGTGCCGTCATTAGGTGATATGACTTTGTATTTTGATAATACCAGCGATAAGACTGTTACATATGTGAATTTTCAATACAAAGCGAGAATGCGTGTATACAAAGATGATGATGAAGTTGAACTAATTGATGAAAACAAATTTTACTATTACTACCATTCATTGCATCCCACTCCAAAGTACATAAACCCAAATGACAAATTTGAATTGAAACTTGGGTTCCCGAACTATCAGGAATTGGTCAACAATTATGACTACGATAGAATAGAAATTGACTTCTATCTAGTCAGGCTAAGAACAAAGGATTTTCAGTCGAATGACGAGAGGCTATCACTTATCATCACAAAAGATGGCAGCAACTTAAGCACGGCTATAGATGGTTCTACATCCTTTAGGCTAAAAGTTCGTTGAATAATGCATAACAAGCACAGGCACGATCGCAAATACTGCGTATTTGCTGGACCTCCGCCGCTTTGCGGCTACGGCCCGTGCTGTGGGCGTTAACCACGAAAGGAAGCTCAGTGAAAATATCCAATATAGTATTAAGCCTAATTACAGCGTTTTGTTTATCTGGTTGCAGTGATATGACTGACTGGATGGAATACAGTGACTCAGGCTGGGAGAAAAATAATCAAGAAAAGTATCTAGAAGCTGAAAAACTTTACGATATAGCTTACGAAAAAATTCATTTTGGATTCTTTTTAGATAAGGAAGGATTAGCAGCTTTAACTACAAATATGGCCGCTAATTATAGAGCATTGGCCAAATACGAAAAAGCTGAAAAATTCTATTTAGAAGCACTTGAATTATGGGGAGATACTGTAGGTAAGGAGCATGAAAATTATGCAACAATTGCTAATAACATTTCTTTGTTTTATGAGCAATCTGGCCAATTAGATAAGGCCTTAGAAATGGCAAATGAATCCCTTCGTATTAGGATGTCAATATATGGTGAAGTAAGTGAGGATGTCGTTATCAGTCATCGTGCATTGTCATCAATATACTTAGAAAAGAATGACTTGTTAAATGCGATCAGGCACGGGGAAAAGGCATTGAGCTTGGCGCAAAAGGGTTTTAATAATAAGAGTGAAATAGTTGCAAGCTCAGAATTATCATTAGGCCGAGCATATCGTTACAGCGGTGATATTTCTAATGCGATAAAACATATCTCAAAAGCAGCGTCTGTCTATGAGATACATTTCCCAAATATAACTCGCTCTGGCGATACATTAAATGAGCTTGCATTGATACAGAAAAATGATGGAGACTATAGAAATGCTAGTGAAAATTTTAATAAAGCTGTGAATATTTATAGTAAAATTTATTCTTATCAGCATCCTTATGTAGCTATAGTTTATGAAAATTTAGCAAATAATTACTGGGATTGGGGAAAGGGAAGTGACGCGCTTTTATCCATTGAGAAAGGCCTTAATATTAGCCAAAACGTTTATGGCGAAACACACAAGTATACATTGAAGCTTAAAGATATATGCCGGCAGATGTCGGACATCTCAAGTATTACATCAACGTGTGGAGGTTAACAAGTCAAAGCACAGGGACTAAATAAGCTGTGCGCCTTTTGCAATGCTTCGCATTTTATCGCAAAATCCACCCAACTTATTTAGCCCGTGTTTGAGGCGTTATACGCAATGAGAATTGAGAGATCGCATATGGAAATCACATTAACTCTTACCCCTGGTAAACTATCCAACCCAGATGCAGATTTGAGATATACCATTCCAGAAATGGTCGAGAAGCTTTCTAACAACAAAATGAAAGATAATGGCTTCGATTACGATGATGAAGATAATATGGTTATTTTCTTATCCTCCGAATCTCTGGATCAAGAACAAGCAATAGATAGTGTAAAAGTCGTCTGTAAAAATTTACAACTTGAGACAGAGGCTATTAAAATCGAGGCAAGCGTATAACAAGCGCCTGCAATCTGACCTCCGGCCACTGTCACCTTTTTTGCGGTGGAGCTGCAAAAAAGGCGCCATTGGCCTCCGGCAGTTGAGGCGGGCGTTAGCTGTGTGAAATTTAAGCTGGGGGGTTGAATTCTTCCGAAATGCCCTCATATAGGTTTGGTCTGGCAATTGGAGGTTCCACTGTATGGCGAATAATATAATCAAATTTCCCAGCAAGACTGGCAAAGCTGCAAACTCAGGCACCAAGGAGCAAGGCACTGATAAACTTGAAAAAGTAATTACTAGTGATTTGCGTGCGCAATTACGAAATGAGTGTAGGACTAAGCATGGCTTTACAGAATCAAACACAGAATAACTCTGTTTCACAGCAAGAAGAACTTGTAAATGAGCTACTAAATGAGGTTTACAAGCTTGGTTACATGAAGGGTTACCGTGAAGGTTACGGTGAAGGCGTTGATGACACTACTGAAAAGTTTAAGCCAATTGTTTCAGATGGCTTACGAGCAGGCTCTTCGCTTAGCGGAAAAGCTATGAATGAGCTGAAATAATAAGCAATGTGTCAAACTTAAAGCACCCTTTAGTGGGTGCTTTTTCATTTTAAAAATCAGCTAATTGGTTGTTAGCTAAAAATAAAATAAAGATTAGGAATTTTAATGACAGAGTTAATCGTAAAGGAAGACGTGAACCTTCCTGCATTACCAAAGACTGTTTTACCAGCACTTACTGAACTTACGACTGCTCTGGGAATACCAAGAGAAGTATTAGCAAGCTCAGAGGAAATTGAGTATGCTTGGAGAGACTTACCAAGAGAGCTTCGTGAAATACCAGGTGATTTACGCGGTGAGCTTATCGCTAGAATGTGTGTGGCTGTTAGTACCGGTCTTTTTGATGGTGCTATGAACTACATCTGGAATGCTGCGATTCTGCAACTTCGACAGAAGATAAGAAATTTCGGACTACCTGTGGTTGCGCAGATACAACAAAGTGACTTTGAAGAAAATCACTTATTGGAACTTCAAGATAGCCGTTTACTTGAACTTTGTTTAAAACTCAACATTATTGATGAAGATGGGTTCTTCTTTTTAGATCAATGCCGTGATGTTAGAAATAATTTCTCAGCAGCCCACCCTACAATGGGAACCGTTAATGACAGGGAATTTACAACTTTTCTGAATCGATGTGTGAGATATGCACTCGCAGACTCATCATCACCTCGCGGTGTTGATATTGGCTCTTATATATCTGCAGTAAAAGGTCCTAGATTTAATGATCACCAATGCCAAATATGGGTTCAACGACTAACTGAAACGCATGATGCTCAACGACAAATGTTAGTTAGCATGGTTCATGGCGTTTATTGTGATTCTGCGACTGCCGAACCTGCTCGCCTTAATGCTGTTGATCTATGTATTGGGTTAAGCGATATTTTTACTGCATCCATGAAGTCTGAACTTATTAATAATCATTCTGAATATGTTGCAAAAGGCCTGGAAGATAAGCATACAGCCTCACTACAATTCTTTGAAAAGCTGGGCTTTTTGGGATTATTGAATGAGTCTGAACAACATGTCGTTTTTTCCAGAGCAGTTGATAGGTTATGGAATGTTCATAATGGTATGAATAATTTTTACAATGAGCCTCCCTTTGCAGAACGGCTTCTTGAGCTATCTCAGCAAGGAGCTATTCCAGAAACAATACAAGAGCAGTTTGTACAAACTGTAACATGCTGTAGATCTGGTAATGGTTATGGCGTATCTGAAGCGGCTGTAAGTTACTATGATGAAATCATTCAAGGATTTTCTCCTAGAGAGGTTGCATCATTAATTCGCTTGGCCTCTGAGCGACGCTCAATTCTTGGAAGGCGTATAGCTTCTGGAGGCAGTTGTCGTAGTAATTTTAAAATAGCACTAGGTCTTATCGATGTAGAGTCAGTACCAAATGTCGTGAAAGCAGACTATGAAAGATTAATACGTTAAAGCAGCTAACAAGGCCATGCAATCTGACTCCGCAACCTGTCACGCTTTGTGCGTACCGCACAAAGACGTGCCAGGCTGCTACGCAGTTGATGGCGGCGTTAGCACTTCAGGAAGATCGAGCAATATGAAATATATCCTTACATTACTCATAGTTGCGCTTAGTGCATTTTCAAATGCCAAGACCGAGCCTCAAGTATTTAACGAATTTAAAGGTGGGTTTACAGTTTCTTCGGTAAATTTCGAATATCTAGCTGTTTCTTTTAAGGGGCAAGAATCGTCCGAAGGTGAAATAGTGTTCGAGTTTATTTGGGAAGAAGGAGTAGACGGTGAAATATATCAAATTGGCTTTATCCCAAATAACCCTGAATTATTCCCTTATGTTATGTCTGGTTTCTATCCTAAAAAGATTCAAAAGATTGGGCTTGGGGATGAAAAAGTAATAATTGACGCTCTTTTCACTAAAGAAGAGTGGGAAAAAGAAAGAAGCACTAAGCCTCGATTTATAAGCAAGAAAGGCATAGTTACAATTAATAATTATGGTACTAGCGTTGAGTGTGATTCGAGACATTACTATGCCTCTTTCGTTTCTTATACTCCAACTGTCAATGAATACGCTGTATCAAATAACAAGCCTGGTTTCGGCGGGTGCTAACAAGCGGCAGCAATCGGACTTGCAAAACTGTCACTCGTTTTGCCAAAAAACCGGCAAAACAAGCGCCATTTTTGCAAGCCGTTGTGTCGGGCGTTATGCTTTATAGCGTAATCACTGAATCATTCGATAATTTTGAAAGAAGGAAAATCTAATGACAAATAGAAATCGAGCACTAACACTCATAGCCTTTTGTTCTATGTGTGTTTCAAGCAATTTGAATGCTGAGGTACTTGCTCATAATTCACAAATAGTTCAAATTACGAATACATCGAATAACAGTGACATGTTTACTATTTGGTTGGAGGGAGGAACTGGTACATGTACTACTGGCGATAAGAAAATTGCATTTAAGTCCGGTTCTACATCACACTCAGATGTATATAAGCGAGCATATTCTGCTGCGCTGACTGCGTTTACTACAGGTGCCAAAGTCTCAATCAATAGCTATTTAGCCGATTCTTCAGAGCCTTGTGAAGATGCAATTTATATTCGACTTAATAAATAGGCGCGCATAACAAGGCAATCAACTTCGCTACGGCCACGTTGTGGCCTTCGCCGGACAGCCCACGCTGCGCGCGGTCTGCCGGTTATTGCAGGCGTTATGCCATATGCGTATGAGTAATTTATGAATGTCGCGCTACAAGAAGAAAAGAAATAAAAAGAATCGTTATTCAGGTAGAACACAAGACGATAAAACGAGATCTACCTATAAGTGGTCATTCGACATTCTGGAGATACCACAAATAGTTCTAGGTAGTTCACTGTCAATAATTGGCTTAATGGGGTTTATCTATGAAAGGCTCTATTTTTTGAACTATGAGGATCGACCTTCAGGTGGGCGACGTGGTCTTGAAATTCAAGCCTACGAAGGCTTCTCAGCTTATTTGTTGGGCGCAAGTCTAATCATTTTTGGTGCTTCAATTTTGACGTTTTACCTATATGAGAAAAAACTAATTGGAAAAGTTGATCAGAGGCATATGATATCCATGGGGTTAGCAGCAAATGGCGTTGTAATTGGTTTTTTGGCGTTTTTTGTTCGGTTACTAAAATAGGCATAACAAGGCGATGAATTTCGTTCCGGCCCTGTGGGCCTCCACCGGACATGCCACGCTACGCGCGGCATGCCGATTATCGCGGCGTTATGCAAGGCGAGACACACTTACGGTACTTTATGCACAAGCTTGATGGATTAAATACATTGGAAGAAGTCCTTTTGGGACGTGTCTTGAGCTCAATCGGTCCATTCATTCCCAAATATAGCGATGGGGATGCATTCCTAAATGTGACAATGCCCGGGAAAAAGCAACGTATCACTTGGCCTAGAATTGATAAGTCTATCATAGGCGCACAATTCCATTTTTATACGAGTAAACTGTCGGAGTCTAATGGTGCATTTTCTTGTATGTTTATATTTGATTTGAAAAATGGAAAGGCTATAGATACTAATACAGGAGAGATTCTTGAGGTTTGCGAGGTAGTTGAGTTGCTACGAAGCAGTATTTGCTCACAGCAATTTTGTAATTTATTGGAAAAAGAATACGGTGTGCATTTGGACATTGATGCAGTTGAATCCCCGTTCGAGAACCATTCTACATTCGCAGTTGTAGCTGACGGCCCAAGTAACTTGCTTCTATGAGAAGCATCCAAAACATGCATAACAAGGCAATGAAACATCGTGCAACCATTGGTTGCACTGGACTCGCTACGCTCGCCGTTTATTGCGGCGTTATGTGAACTGAGGAAGTCCTTTGATATCTGATAAGTTCAACAGAGATGAGAACCCAAATTGGGAGCCAGATGCATTGGTTGAGTTTATATTTTTTGGCAGGAGTAGTGCAGTAAAAAATGGTTATCGGCCAACATACAGAGTAAATGGAGATTACCTAACTTCAACATTTCATTGGTTCATTGATAACGGTAAAGCTGAACCAAATATACCAACCCAAGCGTTTGTTAAATTCATTACTCCTGAGGCTTACCCCAACTGCTTAAAGGAGGGAATGATTCTTGACGTAATAGAAGTACCTAACAAAGTCGGTGAAGCTAAGATAATTGAAGTTTACAATAAGCAGTTAAAAGCGTGCACATAACAAGTGCATCAACTTCGCTCCGGCCACGTTGTGGCCTACGCCGGACAGCCGCCGCTACGCGTCGTCTGCCGGTTATGCATGGCGTTCTGTGCGTTTCACGCTGGTGTTCATTCCAAGTCTTTTACCCAAGCACTACTCAAAGCCAGTCAGTGATTTAGCAGTGGCTTTCGTGTTTGTTCAGGTTTCGAAAATGGGCGTATCCAAGCGTTCTGAATTAGTTTGGTTCACGTGTCGGCAAGCATAATTTACGGTGTGGGTTTCCTCTCGTGTAAGGTTCTGCTCTCTGTCAGTCCTAGGCGGGTGGCAGGGCATTTTCTTTCAGTTCATTTCGTCGCGTTTAGTTGGCAAGTCAGTTGTGTTAGTCTGCCGTTCAAACATTCATTCGTGTCACTGAGCTTTCTGATTTGCAGGGCGCACAGAGTAGCAAGGCGGCACAGAACAAGCGCAGGCACGCTCAGCCACTGCGTGGCTTGGACCTCCGCTTCGCTGCGGCCCGTGCTGCGAACGTTATGCCTCTTTTTCATCTTGTATCAAACGTGCTTCCACTTTCGCTACCCAGCTATCACGCAAAGTGGCTTGTTGATTTGCTAACCCGCGCGTATTTTGGCTTCCAGCCAGCCTGTTTCTCGTCGCCAGCATCTAATCACTTGCAGTGCTTTTTGGCAGCAATGTTCCCGTAGTGCAGTTTCAAATAGTGTTGTGGTTGCCCGGTAGAGCATAGCGGTGAGTTTGGGTGTTTTCATCCAATGTAATCTGGCGCAACGGTGTGTCCGTTTGCAATTATGGTATGCTACCGTTCAGTTTTTTGCGTAGCAGGGCGGCTTTGTTAGGTGCAGTTTATAGATTTGGTTTCCGCTACCGCGAGCCAGCATAACAAGTGCATCAACTTCGCTCCGGCCACGTTGTGGCCTACGCCGGACAGCCGCCGCTGNGCGTCGTCTGCCGGTTATGCATGGCGTTCTGTGCGTTTCACGCTGTAATTCTTTCCAAGTCTTTCACTGAAGCATTACTCAAAGCCGGTTATGATTTTGCACCGGCTTTCTTGTTTATTCAGGTTGTGAAATCCGGCGTGTCCAAGCGTTCTGAATTGGTTTGTTCCATGTGTCGGCAAGCATAATTTACTGCGTGGATTTCTTCTCGTGTAAGGTTCTGCTCTCGGTCAGTCTTGTGCGGGTAGTGGGGTATTTTCTTTCAGTTCATTTCGCCGCGTTTAGTTGGCAAGTCAGTTGTGTTAGTCTGCCGTTCAAACATTAATTCGTGTCAGCGAGCTTTCTGATGTGCAGGGCGTTTCAGAGTAGCAGGGCGGCACAGAACAAGCGCAGGCACGCTCAGCCACTACGTGGCTTGGACCTCCGCCGCGTTGCGGCTCCAGCCCGTGCTGCGAGCGTTCTGTGCGTTTCACGCTGGTGTTCATTCCAAGTCTTTTACCCAATCATTACTCAAAGCCGGTATGTCTTCTAAGCCGGCTTTCTTGTTTATTCAGGTTGCGAAATCCGGCGTATCCAAGGGTTCTGAATTGGTTTGGTTCATGTGTCGGCACGCATAATTTCGTGCGTTGGTTTCCTCTTGTGCAAGGTTCTGCTCTCGGTCAGTCTTGTGCGGGTAGTGGGGTATTTTCTTTCAGTTCATTTCGTCGCGTTTTGTTGGCAAGTCAGTTGTGTTAGGCTGCCGTTCAAACATTAATTCGTGTCAGCGAGCTTTCGGATTTGCATGGCGCACAGAGTAGCAGGGCGGCACAGAACAAGCGCAGGCACGCTCAGCCACTGCGTGGCTTGGACCTCCGCCGCGTTGCGGCTCCGGCCCGTGCTGCGGGCGTTAGCTCATATGGAGCATGAAAATTATTACGGAATATAGAAGTATCGCCTTTGCTGCGTTAGAGCGAGCGATCAACCTGATTGATGAAGATGAAATTTCGAATCTTACTTACGCAGCTCTTGAGTTGAGGATGGCGCTTGAGTGCTTGATCTATCAAAAAGCGTCATTTTATAAGGATGAGCTAAGCGACGAAGAATTTTCTAAGTGGCAGCCACAAAAGCTTCTGGGTGTGCTTCTGGAAATTGATGAGCATGCAGACCAATCTGTCGAGATGGTAATCGAATCATCGGAAGGTAGCGAATATTTCGAGCCAATAAAACTCGGGCCTGAGCGGTTGCTTAGTATGAGAGAAATTAAGAAGCATTATCACGCTCTCGGTTCATATCTTCATGCTCAAAGATACCCCGATAAAACTGATTCGAAAAGTAGAACTAAGTTGAAGAAAAGGCTTTCTGATCTTTCAAAGATAATTGAAAGTGCGGTAAATAGTCCTCTTCAGGACGTAGATATTCCAAGATTTTCGAAAATGGACTGTAAATTCTGTGGAGAGTTGATTGTCAGGCGGCTTCCCTTAAATGATGAAAATGTTCTCGCCAAATGTAAAAGCTGCTCTGCAAAATATCTGATACATATTGAGCAGAATCGTATAGGTTGGGAAGTTTGCCGGGCACAACTATCGTGTGCGAATAATGATTGCCAAAAAGATATATCTATTGGAATTCATGAAGTGAAGGAAAAGAAACGAGTGATTTGTCCAGACTGTGACCAAATTAGCCAAATACGGTATTGTGTAGTTCCATGCTCTGCGGAAGAAGAGAGCTAACAAGTCAGTGATGTTCGTTCCAGCGCTACGCGCTTCCACCGGACAAATACCGCTGCGCGGCATTTGCCGCATACTGAGGCGTTATGACTCATTATGAACTTTGAATCCGAACTCCAAAAAGCAAATGAATTTCGAAAGTCTATCGATAGTAAGATGGAANGTATTCTGGTTTCTGGTGATATTAAATCAAGGCTCTATAATGGCTATTACCATCTATCTTTAGAACACTTTTGCTCCACCATACACTTACTAAACAATCGACTTTATGCTTCTGCCGCTGCTCTCCTACGGCCCCAATATGAAGCGGCTGTTAGGGGGATGTATTTCCAAGATTTTGCTACAGACAAATCTATAGATAGATTCACATCTGGAGAATCAAGCCCAACGCTATCTACTCTTGTTGGTAATATTAGTACCGAGCTAGAGTCTTGCAAAGAAAGTGCGTTTTATCGATTTTTCAAACACATGGAAGATTTAATGAATGAGTTTACTCATGGTGGTATGTACCAAATTAATAGGCGGTTTACCTCAAGTGACCTTGTTAATAACTTTAGTGAAAAAGACAAGTTACTATTGGCTACTGCAACATTAGCAATTGCACGGTTGTCAGCAACTTGCGCTTTGGCTGCTGCTGGTAATAAACAACGTGCTGTTGAGATATTGTCCGATGTTACTGCGTCATAACAAGCACAAGCACGCGGAACAATTTTCCGCTACGCGAAAAATTGCCCGGTGTTGTGGGCGTTCTGTGGCGAAACCGATATCGAAGTAAGAAGGATCCGGATTGAAGAAACAAATCGTGCAGGTGTTTTGCGGCTTCTTCGTGATAGCTTACTGGATGTATCAAGTATTTTTTGAGAGAACGATTTCACTTAAGAACAACAGTGTATCTCAAGAGGCAGAACCGTTTGCGTTTCTCTTCCTTTCAATTGCATGCATTTTCATCTGCTTGATTGTTTTCATTGGAGTAGTGCTATCGATCAAAGAATTTCGGTCCGAATATTACCGAGCAAACCGCAAGAAAATTGAACTGCGAAATAGAAAGCGTAATATAGAGAAGAATAAAATTCGAAAACGAAATGCTAAGGTTGCGTACCGTAAAAAGCACAGAACAAGGCGATGAATTTCGTTCCGCCCCTACGGGGCTCCACCGGACAGGCAATGCTGCGCATCGCCTGCCGATTATCGCGGCGTTAAGTGCCTTCGGCTTGGAGAGATCGCATCAGTATTAAAGAGTTGTTAAAATATTATGGCAATAGCTTTGTAATGGTGCTCGGCTCTATTGGTTATGTTTGTACGGCAGCGGTTTACTATTTCGAGTGGCTTGCCATCTTTGTGCCTCTAATATTCTTGTTTGCTTGGGGGCTAACTTTTGGGCTACTGATTGCTTTTTTCCAATTGTTTTATGGTTTGGCGCATTACTTCTATCGGTCCAAGGGTGATCGTCATTACTTGGTCCATTGCAAGGCATTTGGTATCTGGTGTTTTGGGTTAGTAATTTATTCAATCAGTGCTGCAAATGGGCTTATTGTCACGGTGTAGCACTTAACAAGGCGATGAATTTCGTTCCGGGCTAAAGCCCTCCACCGGACTGTCGCCGCTGCGCAGCGCCAGCCGATTATCGCGGCGTTATGCAACAAATATGATATTTATTTTATGGGGTCAGGTGATGCAAGAATGAAATCTAATCTTACCAGGGATTTTATCTACATAGCTCTTCTTTGTTTATGGATCACATTTCTATTTAAGATAGCAATTCTATCTATTGGATTTCGTGTTAGTCCGTTAGATATACTTCTTTCTATTCCTGATTCTATTGAAAATCATGGGTATATATTTACCTTTGCTATATTTCCATTTCCGAATTCACCGGCACTCGATTTCATGGCACTTATTGTGATTCAATGCGGAGTGCTCATTGTTTTTTGGATGCTACTTAGAGAGCTTGAATACTCAGAACAATGGGAGTTTATTTTAAAAAGTATATATTGGGCGCCTGCATCAGTTTTTTTGGCAACTTTTATTTTGAAAGTGTTGGCCCTTATTGCTGGTAGTGAAATAGGGTCATTGATAGGATTGATTTCTGGTGTCATTGGCATATATCAATTTATTGTACAGAGTTCGGCAGTAGATTCAGACATTAAAGCTGAATGAACTCTAGAAAACTATGCATAACAAGGGCAGGCACGATCGCAAATGCTACGCATTTACTGGACCTCCGCCGCGTTGCGGCTCCGGCCCGTGCTGCGAGCGTTCTGTGTTTTTCACGGCGGTGTTCATTCCACGTCTTTCACCCAAGCATTGCTCAAAGCCGGTTATGATTTTGCACCGGCTTTCTTGTTTATTCAGGTTGTGAAATCTGGCGTGTCCAAGCGTTCAAAATTAGTTTGGTTCATGTGTCGGCAAGCATAATTTAATGCGTGGATTTCATCTCGTGTAAGGTTCTGCACTCGGTCAGTCTTGTGCGGGTAGTGGGGTATTTTCTCGCAGGTCATTTCGCCGTGTTTAGTTGGCACGTCAGTTGTGTTAGTCTGCCGTTCAAACAATAATTCGTGTCATTGAGCTTTCTGACGTGCAAGGCGCACAGAGTAGCAAGGCGGCACAGAACAAGGCCAGGCACGCTCATAAATGCTACGCATTTATTGGACCTCCGCCGCTTCGCGGCTCCGGCCCGTGCTGGCAGGCGTTATATTTCCGGTATTGATAGAGAGTAACGATGTTAAAAACACAAATTATCCCTTTAGCTGTTGGCATACTGTGTTTCTTGGTAACGTACGCGTTACTGGCGTACACCTTGCCAATGATTGATATTCCGAACTTAGCGAAGGGTGTTATTAAAATAGTCCTAGGAATCGCTGCTTTTTCTATTCCCAGAGATTATTTACATAAAAAAGCAAAAGCTGCGGAAAGTAAGCAAAAAATATAACAAGTTGGTGATGTTCGCTACGGGCTAAAGCCCTTCGCCGGACAGCCACCGCTGCGCGGCGTCTGCCGCATACCAAGGCGTTCTGTGCGTTTCACGCTGTTGTTCATTCCAAGTCTTTTACCCAAGCACTACTCAAAGCCAGTCAGTGATTTAGCAGTGAGGTTCGTGTTTGTTCAGGTTTTGAAATTGGGCGTACCCAAGGGTTCTGAATTGGTTTGGTTTATGTGTCGGCAAGCTCAATTTCCTGCGTAGATTTCTTCTCGTGTAAGGCTCTGCTCTTGGTCAGTCTTGGGCGGGTAGCAGGGTATTTTCTTTCAGTTCGTTTCGTCGCGTTTAGTTGGCATCTGAGTTGTGTTAGTCTGCCGTTCAGATATTAATTCGTGTCCGAGGTATCTCTGATTTGCAAGGCGTTTCAGAGTAGCAGGGTGGCACAGAACAAGCGCAGGCACGCTCAGCCACTGCGTGGCTTGTACCTCCGCCGCGTTGCGGCTNCGGCCCGTGCTGCGGGCGTTATGCATTCATATCCGGAAATATTCGAGTATGAGCTATGTAAGAAATACTCAGCTGATATAATTATCAAAAATTATGAATTATTCAGTACATACAAAGAAAGATACGCTATGAAACCTCACTACCTATTGTCTCTTGCCCTATTAACCGGGTGTGCCTCTTGGTTTCCTGCAGCTGTACAAGAGCTAGATGATGGTTCTTATAAGATAACTGCTACAGGCAACAGTTTTGCTTCTACTGATGAAATGAAGAAAAAGGTTGAAAAGAAAGCTATATCAAAATGTGGTGACGGCGAGGTTATCTATAAGCAGAAGGCTAAACCTGAATTTCACACGCAAATCGATTACTCTACTGGTATTAAATCTCGTTACACAACTGTATCAGTCGTCGTGTCCTGCGAAAAAAAATCTGCATAACAAGTGCATCAACTTCGCTCCGGCCACTTTGTGGCCTACGCCGGACAGCCGCCGCTGTGCGTCGTCTGCCGGTTATGCATGGCGTTAAGCCAATACCTATAGAAGAGATCGAGATCATTCAGTGAAAGTAACAGAGCTAAGTGGTTCAGATATGATGATGGGGATATTCTTGGTACTCTTTGCAGCAGTTATCACCCACACAACAAGTACTCTATTTTGGCCTTCTGTGGAAGGTAGTGTAATAAGTGCAAACGCTTATAGATATGCTGGCAAAGCTAAGTATGGGATTAGTATCGAATACGAGTATTGCTATCGAAAACGCTGCTATAAGTCTAAAAATATCTACGCTGGTGTTAGTCGAAGTGAAAGGAGGTTTAATGACAAAGAAACAGCGCTCCGGGAAATCGACACCCTAACAAATAGCGGTCGTGTGATCGTATTCGTTAATCCCTACTGGCAAAATGATTCTGTATTACTAATTGAAACAGTTATAGTCGAATCACTAATATTGTTCCTTGTCTTTTTCTATGTAGTATACGGATACTTTTTCAAGAAACCTAAATCGGCTTAACAACACGCCCTGAGGTGGACCGCTAGCGGTAAATTTACATTTTCAGGGCGTATTCTATGATCGGAGAGCCGCGTAGTTTCAGGGTTTCCAGATATCTCGATTCATCGTATGGCTTGCGTGTTTGCCAGCACTTAAATGCAATCCTGATCCACTTAAATGCGAGTGATCTGATCGCCGTATTGTGCGGTTTCCCCTTGCTAATTTGCATCTTGTAATAGGCCTTGGCCCAGAATGAATAGCGTAC
>CACSIO010000016.1 GCA_902705865.1 BD1-7 clade bacterium | reverse complement strand
GCCTTCAACTGATGCAAAGGCAGTTTCATATCGTCTAGTGTGTGATGGAGAATTTCTTGTACGGTGTATTTCGTCATGCACAGTAACGTAGAACACCTTACTGTATATGTAAACAGTTATTTCAGCAGCCACTTCCAAGCTTGCTTGGCAGATTTAACGCCTTGATCTGCGGCCGCAGCGAAGCGGAGGTCCGGTGGAGGCAACGCAGTTGCCGGAACGAACAGCATCAATTTGTTATGCATCTTTACGCTCCGCTTCTTGCCGTAAAACAGCATTCTTTAATATCACAAAGAAACCGAGCACAAAGCCACATATTGTAATCACTAAATTAGAGTGACTTATAAGACTCATGAACTCACCAAGTGACGCAATGGTAGACACAAAAAAGCAACCAAATATCAATATCTTGATGTTCTTATCTAGTACAAGCTTGTTTCTATAGAGTGTAAGGTGATTATACAGGCAATAGATCCAAAACAGTGTTAAGAGAAGTATTGTCGTATGCTCAGATTCACCAACCCTTGGCATGTTCACAATACCGATGGGTACGAATAGAAAAAGGGATGTTGATAACCTAAAACCTCGACGTCCAGACACATCCATAAATACGTTGAAGATATGATTATCATCTTTCTCAGTAGCACTAAGAAATACTATCGAATATGGGATAGCTACGACTACACCAAAAATCGCGAGCAGAATTAATAAAAAAATTAATAGTTCAACCATACATGTACTCTACGAACCACAGATGCATAACGCTTGCCAACACGGGCCGGAGCCGCAAAGCGGCGGAGGTCCAGCACACGCAGTGTGCGAGCGTGCTTGGCCTTGTTAAGTGAATTGGGTATTAGCCCTGACCATCGACTCTTTGTACAACATCTTCCATTGTGTAATGAACAAATTGAGCTCCTAGCTCTGTCAGTTCATACGGTTCAGTATCATCAAAAGCCGATTTCATGACACCTCCACTTGAAGTGCCTCGTTTTTTTCCTGGTTGCTTAATGTACTGACCATGTGCATTAGTTGGCCGATGCTGACGAATGACACTTCCCATGCTCAAATCTCGAATCAGTAATTTGAAAAGATCAGCTTCAGCAGAGTCCTCTCTCGGCCTTTCGCCGTGAATCCTATCCCAAATTCCACCTCTAGTAATCCCAGGGTTTTGATAAATCTCTTTTATCACCAAAAAGTGTGCTTCATGATACATATTGATCCAATCCAAGAACAATCTAACTAAATCGTCAGGACAAAGTACCGTTGCACCAGCATTTGTAAGCAAACGTCGAATTAGATCACGTTTTTCCTGAGTTTCAGACTGATCCCATTCCCTAAAGCCCTGACGGACTAGTGATAAATACTGGGGAGATTCGATTCGCTCCTGTACCTCTGCTCCAAAACCATCTATGCGTGAAAGTATTTCTATGAAGGTTTCACCTAACTCTTCAACTTTAGCCTGATGCTCTTCTAACCAAAGCCTTGTCAGGTTATTCACTTTTTCTTGGTCATTTTCCGCATCAATTGCAGAGCTCGCAGCCAGAAAACCACCCACCCAAGGAATACTACCCAAGGCAGCCAGCACGAATCTTGAGTATTTTTTCCGATTGCCACCTAAAGCTTCAGCCAACTCTTGCTGTACTGATTTGGCGACTGGGGTTTCAACCACTGCCATGTCATTTCCGTCTTCTTCAGTCATATCCATATCCTTTCACTTAACGCCAAAATCATGGGCAGATGGCGCGAAGCGACAGCTGTCCCATGCATTTACTTGTTAGCTTTGTACGCTTCAAATGCAGCCCTATCTTTGGGCTCCAAAGCATCGATAACCTCTTCAAATATTCTATCGAGATTCACCATCAGAGGAACCATTAAAGACAAATAAGCACTGAACGCGAAACCCTGAAGCAAAAATATAAGGGAAATGTACGAGACTGCTTCGACGCTGAACGGTGCTAAATCTTGTATATTGATCCGAAACAAGAGCCAAATGAATACCCACGTTGAAAATGTCATAAATATTGTAATCTTGGACTTTTGACATGAATGATAAGCATCTAGCTTATTTTGATTATTTTCTAAATATAGCTCTGCCTGACTTTTCATGCCCGACTTCATTAGGAATATTAAGCACCTCACAAATAGTCGCACAGCATACTGATACAACCTCGGTACAAAAATCGATATAAGCTTCTTTGCAGACCAAATTGCGCCAGCAGCAAGAAAACTACCGAAAGCACCTAAAAGCACAATGCCTGGAATAGTGTCTTTCAAAAATGCTTCCATTTATCCTCCATATACTTCTGAGCCGTAAGCTAACGCCTAGCCGCACGGGCCGGAGGTGCGAAGCACCGGAGGTCCAAAAAATGCGCAGCATTTTTGATCGTGCCGGCTCTTGTTATGCATTTTCCGATGAGTTAGTAGCTTGTTTCTTTTAGCAGCCCGGCTTCCGCTAGTGAACGAATCGTCATTGTGTGCTGATCTTGGGCAGCAGCTTGAATAAAGGCAGCAATTATTGTGGCCTTGGCATCGTCAGAAATTTCCATGCCATCTACCGCTCTTTCGGCTCGTCGTAGCCACTCTTCTGCAGTCATTCCCGCCTGTCTCATTAGTGTTTCAGCATCAGTCATTTTTATCTCCTTTGATCTATTTTTTGCATAACAGCTAAGTCTATTGAACCCGTCAACATATTTCGACGCAACATATTCTTTCAATCACAACCGACGTCAACAACCAATTCACTTTAAAATTCAATGATATATGATTATTGTTAGTAATCGCTAGCATGATAAATATATTGACCAACACACCTTAACCAAAATTTTCAATATTTACATAATTAGCTTACATAACAACAACCTAGAAACCTAAGTTCCACATATTTTGGTTATTTACCAACAGGATAATCAAGAACTGTACGTTAATACAGCAGTCTAACACTTTAAATAATTCCCTGCTCTTCTCGATCCGCCACCAAAAAAGCAACTATTATTCAACCCGCTGTCCAATACTGTACGCAACAAGGGCAGTGTCTATGCAACCACAAGCCATCAATCAACAAGCCTATTCAACCCAAACAAGTCAGTATCGGGCACTAATCCCTTGCCCGCCGGTTTATCTGGCACATCGAGATTTTGTGCAGCTCCTTGATCGTTACCTACAGCTCGTACCGCGTGATCAACCACTTCGGATTCTCGACATCGGCTGCGGTCCGGGCACATCGATTCAAATCATGCGCCACCATTTGGATAACGCAGGGATTTCTGCGGAGTTTGTGGGGGTCGATATCAATCCCACCAATCTTGATGTTGCCCAAAATTTACACCGTAACGACCAGTTCTTAACACCAGAAGCCTTACACCAAAAATTCACTACTCGCTACTTTGACTTGGTAACCTGCTTTTATGTATTGATCGAAAACACCCCCGCTGATATCACGAATATCCTCAGTTCAATAACGCAACTTGCACAGCCTGATGGCTTGGTCATGATTGTGAATCCAAGCCGGTTTGTGTACGACCAAAAACGCCATTGGCATGGGGTCAACAATCACTACTCTGAAAACACAACGCCGCTCAAAGATAAACAAATCGTCAAATTGGATGTTTTCGACCCAATATCAGACAGTCACTTTGAGTTCTCTGATTACTACTATGCCCCCGCCACCTATCAAAACGCATTCACCAATGCCGGTTTAACACTGCTTGAGACGCACTACCCGCTAGGCCGCGCAAATGAGACTTTCGACTGGCAAGAAGAAAAATATCATTCACCGGTAGAGATTCACTGTTTACGTAAGCAGGTTAAAGCGCATTAGTACCGGTATACACTCCTTTAAATTCACCCCACCGCGCCTCCAATTTACCAGTGAAGGAACCGTTACGCCGTAACTGGGTCGAAAATTTGCCGATCGTCGGGTAACGCGCACCAACGGTTCGGGTGATACACTTATTTCAGTTCCTCGCTCATGCCCCCATGGAGGTCAAATCGATGGACAACAAATACCAACTGTCAGCCCTCACGATTGTTTTACACTGGCTCGTTGCTTTTCTAGTTATTGCAGCAATTGCTATTGGTTATTATATGTCGGGATTGCCGAATGGCCCCGCAGCCGCAAAGTGGGTGCAACTGCATAAATCCATTGGGGTTATCATTCTATTTGTTGCTGTTCTGAGGCTCGGTTGGCGTTGGAAGAACGGTTGGTTAAATGCGCTATCTAGTCAGCCTATTTGGCAAAATACCGTGTCAAAATGGGTATTGGGCCTATTAATGGTAGCAACGCTTGTCATGCCCATTAGCGGCATCACGATGTCGTACGCCGGCGGCCATGATATCCGTGTTTTCGGTTACCTATTTTTGCCAGGTGCCGAACACAAGATAAAAGCCCTGAGTAGCATGGCATGGGAAGTACATGAAACAACTGCAATCGTACTACTGGTCTTAATAGGCATTCATTTACTCGCAACCATTAAACACCAGTGGATTGATAAAGATTCTGTGCTGCGGCGCATGCTCGGTTTTAGAATCGATGCCGAATAGAAAGCTAACGAGATACCATCTAATCGGTGACCGTACCTATTCGACGTTGAGTGACAACAATCCCTAAACAGTCGAAATATCTCAGAACCGAGACAAGACAAGACAAGACAAGACAAGAACTTAGAACAGCGCTTGGAGACAGAACGTAAAACAAAAAAGTCTGTCTCCATACGCTCACTCCACGAGTGGTCACCCCGCCACGACTAACGACTATGCCGTCGGCAGCATCAGCATTCCGGCTGAATCAACAGACCTCAGCAACGAACCCAACCAATGCACTCCCCTAATTTTGAGATTCGTCGAATTCGAACAAAAAGTGGGCCGCGAACATAAAAAAGGCCGGCCATAGCGATAAACACTGGCCGGCCTTTAAAGAGCTTAATCATTCGACAACGTTAGATTTTGCCGCCCAACGGGTCAAAATAGGCCCGTTTCGCATGTAATGCATCAATACGGCTTTGCTGATTCCCTTTAAACGTGCCCCAATACTGCGCAAACCGGTACGCAAAGATACCTTTCCAATGGGCATCTAAACATCCCTCATGAGACGCATGATATAGATCACTCCAGATTCCCTTCACCGTATACTGCACCACATCCAGTAGATTGAATTGAATGAGCGGTGATATACCACACAACGCATACGCCTCACGCTGATATCGGTGGGTCGTCTGCGCGAACGTTTCTGTATGGATATGGTAAACCGATGCATCGGCCTGATAAGTAACCCGATAGGAATTTTCAAGCAGCTCCTTTGCTAACGCCATGTCTTCAAGCCCGGTTAAGGCTTCATCAAAAGGATAACGCTTCCATACGGAGCGAATTAGCGCCGCATTAGCGTTGTTCGAAAACCCTTTCATCGGGCGAACTTCTGCCGACGCGGGGAAATATTTATTAAAGTGCTGGATCTCAGAATACGCAGAAAGCTGACTGCCTTCCTGTCGTCCATAAGCGTATACCGCTTCACCACTTTCCAGCGGCGCAATCAGATTGGCCAACCACTCGCCCGTTGTGGGAATGCAATGGCCACTAAGAAACACGAGATACTCGCCGGAAGCAGCCGCACATCCAACATTCAGCGCACGCCCGAAGGTGAAATCCTCCTTTTTCATTTGCACAATTTTACAATGGTGGGATCTGGCGATGTCGAGTGTATCGTCGGTGGAGCCAGAATCCACAATAACGATCTCTATGTTTTCAGATGTAACGGTTTGATTTTCGATGGCAGTCAGGGCTTCGCCCAGGAACCTCGCCTCATTCAAGGTTCTAATCACGATACTGGTAAGCATACGTTGGTTGCTCCGTTCAGTGTTGGATTGACTTGTGAATGACTTGGCTGCTTATTGGTGGTGATTAACGGTTTGGACACAGGAATGGGAGGTACTACTCAATTTTAAATGAGATTCGTTATCAATAAAAACGATATCCTATATAACTCAATGATATGTCGAAGCGTCAATAAGGGTTAAAGTATATCTAAAAAGCAACTTATATAGCCGCGGTTTCTGCGGGGTCGACGACCAATTCGTGTTCCCTATCAGCTAGATATCACTCTGAAACTAAAGCGAGTAATAGAGGCTTTCGCCTCGCACTAAATACAGGAGTTAACAGTGAAAATCGCAACAAATAGTCAACTGAAAGACCAAAACCAGCCAATTGCCCAGTGGTTATTGATCGTAATGATGATGGTAAGTAGCAGCCTTGCAGTTGCCGAAGAGTCAAAAACAACCACAGCGCCGCAGTGTGAAACTGGATCGCCCTGTATCCCAGATATGCCGGTGCAAATGTTCCCCATTCAGTCTCAACAACAGCCACTATCGATGGCTTATCGATATCTACCGTCCACCACCACGCAACCAACGGTCGTTCTCTTGCACGGCAAAAACTTTAACGGTGACTACCTAATTCCTACGGCTCGTACCCTGCATAAACTCGGCTATGGCGTTCTGCTGCCGGATCAAGTCGGTTTTGGCCGCTCTACCATGCCGAGCAGCTATCAATACTCTTTTGAAGCACTGGCAAACAACACCCGAAGTCTCATTAGCCACCTTGGTATTCAACAGCCAGTGATTCTTGGGCATTCAATGGGCGGCATGTTGGCGATGCGTTTTGGGCTGATGTTTCCCGATACAACAGCAGCGCTGATACTGATCAACCCGCTCGGTCTTGAAGATTATCTCAAATACGAAACCTATCAGGATGTTGATACCTTTTACGCGCAAGAGCTCAACAAAACCACCGACAGTGCCAAGCGGTATATGCAACACAACTATTTTGATGACACCTGGAAGCCCGCCTACAACAGCAGCCTAGATTTGCTGCGTAGCCAACTCAAGAGCGGCAACTGGCCGCGCATTGCATGGAACAATGCACTCACTTACGACATGATTTTTACCGGGCCCGTCATCAACGAAATCGATCAACTACCCATGCCGGTATGGCTCGTTATTGGCGACAGAGACAAAACCGCCCCGGGTAAGCCCTGGCAAAAAAAGGGCTCACAATACCAACTCGGTAACTTCCCCGTGCTGGGTAAAGAAGCAGCATCTCGGCTTTCAAATGGCAAACTCGAGCTAATGGAAAACATCGGCCATGTTCCCATGCTAGAAAACGCGCGAGAATTCAAAACCGTTTTACGTAAAATTCTGCAACAGATAAAACGCTAGGCCTAAGCCCATAAATAGGCCTGCCAAGGCCTAAACGAAACAACTCCCAACCAAACCGAAAACCATAGCCAAGGCGAAAACGCGCAGACGATGCAAAGTTATGTAAATGATAACAATTATTATTTACATATCAGCGATCGCAGAATAGACTCTTCTCTTATTAAATAGGCGTTCACTCGATAACCTCGATAACCTCGATAACCTCGATACGATAGACGATCAACAAAAAGAGAATGTATGACTACACATCGCTACCACTGCGCTACAACCTTGTTAGTCACCCTCACCGTGGCATCCAATGCCTGTTTCGCTTCGTCTCCTGAGCTGTCTCCGAATGCTGTGGATGCAACCATTATCCATTCGTTATTCAACATCGGGCTGTTTACCACTGCGACGATCGCGGTCGGCTTCACACTTTCGAGCATGGATAAGATGAATCAGTCCAAACGTAAGTGATTCACACTGCGTAAGCAGTGCAGCGCCTGATACAATAGCGTCTTTCCATCCAAATTTATCGATGCCGGATCAGTCGTGAAAGAAACGCCAAACCCGCCGCTGAACACTCAAATACTTCAGCAATTCTCCGACGATTGGAACTATCTCGACGTTTCAGCAAAAAACGTTTTATTGCGACCTGGGCAGCAACCCGACACATTGCTTTACGTCGACAAAGGCATTCTGCGCGTGTGTGTTGATAGCCATGATGGCAAATCATTCAACAAAACCTTTGTTATCGAAGGTATGTTTTATGCCGATCTGTACCACTTCTGGACCAATACCCCCACCAACTACATGATCGAAACACTTGAAGCCTGTAAAATTCGCACAGTACCTCTTGCGCTTGTTGAGCAATACACCAACAATAATGCCGCGTTCCAACGGTTATTTCTAACGTATATGAAGAGCCGTTACATACGCCATGAACAACGTGAAATAAGCCTGCAAACACTGAGTGCAAAAGAACGTTATATTGAGTTTAAGCAGCTGGTCGGCCCAATGGAAAATCGCATTGCAGCCTATCACATCGCGTCATACCTCGGCATGACGGAAGTTAACCTATCCAGAATCAAGCGAGAGCTCTCCAGTACCGAACTCACAACGAGCCCGTCATAACACCGCAAGAAAGGTTTCCACAGAGAAACCGACTAACAACTAAGCTACGTATTAGCCGAAAATCCGAGCTGCTTGGCGATTCTGAGCACCGCACACACGACAACAAACAGCAACAACATCACTAATATCTGCCACTTCACCATCGCCGCACAAGACATAAAAAATATCGCTGCCGCAGGCATTTCTAGTAGGTTACCCGCGTATGGGGCCATACAGGCATTTTCAATCAAATCCGCCATACCCGCGATCGGGGCGAACGGTATCAACCAGATAAAACCGTCTAAAACCGGAAGCGCTCGGATTCCCCACGCGACAATCGCAGAAAACAGCAAGCTATAGAAAACCGGATAAATATTGTCGAACGCCAAGTGAAGCCGAACGCCCTCCAGCTGAGCAGGCGTCATGGCGTAAATCAATTCGTCAAAGCGATCGGTGGTATACGCCAGCTGCAAGCCGACGATATCGGCCCCCTGCAATACGCTGTGCATTGCCAGCATCAAGCCCAGTACAGGTATCAAACTCAGCAAAACTAAACGGCCCAAGCGCGGATAAAGAAGAAACCAACCAGAATACGTCATTGAACACCCCCCGAAAAAACGGGGATGATTGCCGAATGTGATCTGCGATGCCTTAACAATTGTTAAAACACACCCAGAAATCAGATAATAATCAGAACAAAAGAGTAAAGACTGAGCTTGGTTCGTGCAGATAAACACTAGGCCTGTGTTGGGCCAACACCCGACGATAAGGTTTGCTGTGCGTGGGCGACGGCTTCATCAATGGCCATAGATCCGGATCGAACACAATTCCAACCCACATACAGCACGGAATCATACAGTTGGCAAACCCACTCTGTTGTTAACGCCGGTGATATCGCGCCTTCTGCTTTGGCCATATCAACAACCGCAGATAGCCCACTAAGCTGTTCTCCATACATGCGCGATACGTCTTCATCTGCGGAAGCGATTTCCCAAACCGCCAATAAAAAATGGTACTTTTCAGCCAGCGGCATAATCTCCGCTAAGCTTTTCAGCAAATAATCCCAGCTCGTCAACGGTAATACCGATAATGGTGCCAGTACGGCTTCTGTGGCTGCCAGTGATTCCAGCGCTAATTCCTGAATCAATTGCTCACGGCTTTCATAATGTCGATACAAGGTCGCGCGCCCAACACCCGCATGTTTGGCCACGTCACTCAAAGATGCCATCGGGTTTTTCATGAATAATTCACACGCCGAATCTTTTAACGCCTGACGAGAACGCACGATTCGTTGGTCTAAAGCCATATATTGCTCCAAAAACTATTTTTGAGACATACTTGTATCATATAAACATTCACCTTATGATACAAGCGTGTTCCACAGAGAGGTTATTTCACCATGATTGACCTATTGCAACAATACCTGAACCAAGCAAAGCAACCCATTGAAAGCGCAAACTCCTTGCCGTTTGCAGCTTACACCAATGCCGACGTCTATGAAAAAGAGGTCGAGCAGATCTTTCATAACAGCTGGGTGTTTATTTGCGCGCAACAAGAACTCCCCAATAGCGGTGATTATTATTGCCTAAAGGTCGCTGGCGAATCCATCATGATTCTCCATGGCCAAGACGGCACCTACCGGGCCCTGTCAAATAATTGCAGACACCGAGGCACTCCTCTGCTGCAAGACGGCTTTGGTAACCTCAAAGACGCCTCCGATGCAAAAGCCGGCAACAAGATTGTTTGCCCGTATCACGCTTGGACGTTTTCTGATGCTGGCGAGCTCAAGGGCGTGCCAATGCAAGGCCCAACCAAAGTCGACAAACCGCTTCACTGCCTGCCCCGATTTGCACTCGATAGCTGGAATGGTTTGTTATTCGTGCACTTAGGTGACGAACCCGCAGAATCATTGCAAAACCATTTAGCGGGCATGAATGAATACTTAGCCGCTTATGACATAAAACGATTTACCCAAGGCCATACCGGCGGTTTCGAAAGTTGGCAAAGTAACTGGAAACTGGCGATGGAAAACGCCATGGAAAGCTACCACTTGTTTAAAGTCCACAAAGAAACACTAGAAACCACCACTCCCACGCGGCAGGCCTATTATATTGCCGGCAGCCCAAAATGGACACTCACTGGTGGCCAAATTTTGATGGATCAAGGCAAAATCAGCCAGCTAATATTCGGTAAAACCCCGGAAATCTATCAACAGTATGTACTAATTTCACTACCGCCCTCATTTGTTGGCATATTAACCTACGACTCCTTCGATTGGATCCATGTAATGCCTGTTAGCGCAACTGAAAGCCTGATTCGATCGGCAGGCGTATCAACCAGCCTTGAAGGATACAAAGACAAAGCGACACAGGCCTTTACCGCGGCCTTTTTCGAAGAAGATAAGGTTATTTGCGAGCATGTACAAAAAGGCATGTCATCACGCCGCGGCAGCGGTGGAAAGCTGGTAGATATGGAGCGCATCGTCACTGACTTCCACCAGTACCTTGCCCAACAAATCAGTGGGGAATCGTGCGGAACATTTTTCAAAAGCGATAAAGCCGATGCGTTCCTGAACCCTAACATCGAAAAGTAGGCTCAGTATGACACGCAACAAAATCTACTGGATGACCAGTATCATCGTGTTGAGTGCCGTAACGGCGTTGGTGCTGCTCAATTGGCAGCGCCAAACGTTAATCGCGCACGATACCAATGTCGGTTTTGATTTTTTAATACATAAGGCAGAAGCCGAAAACCGAAATGTCGGCGACACGAGTGCACCAGAAAGTAAGACCACTACAAAGACGAGTATCGACACAAACGTCGCAGGAGAAACCACGGCTGACAAAACAAACGCCGACACAAAAATACCAAACCCGATTGATACGAAGATAATTAACAACAACCCCGCCTCCACCAAAGCAGAAATAGCAGCAGCGAAAAATTCCGAACGTCAGATCATCGGATTCCGCTCGTCCATCAAGGCGACTGATCACGATAAAATGCAGGAACGTATGACGGAAGTATGGGCCGATTTTCACAATAAATCCGAGTTTCACGCCGCCGTAAAATGGAACAAAGATGTAGAGGTTTATGCCATCTACGAAGGGCTAAATAAACCGGAATCTTGGGTAACGATTGGGTACCCGCAACCACTGCTTGATAACAAACCATTTGCTGGCACCGTATCACTGCGCACTAAAACACGGCCGGCTAAAGTATTGGATGTTGACGGGCAAGATATCGCTGCTGTTGTAAAAGCCTGGGAGTCGATCAGTTGGACGCCGCCGCCACGCTCGGTTACCGAAATTTACCGTCTTAACCCGCAAGGATCAATTATGGCCATTCAACTGGAGGTGAGATATTGATGCAACAGGCATTACTCTGGCTAATCGATCACAAAGCCAGAGCATGGATATGCCTGGCCGTTATCTATGTATCACTGGTGTTTTCTATTTGGTGGCTTTGGGGCGTGCTGTTGCTGATTTGGGGCATTCAAGATCTCGCTACAGAAACCGCCTGGTTGGCCGAGATCATTACCAAAAAAGACAACCCGATTCTCTATTACCTAGTAACCGTTAGCTGGTTAGTGATGGGGTTTTATCTGCTGTTCGATCGTTTTTTGTAAATCACCACTCGAATATCAATCAAAGAACACTTTTCAATGGCAACGGCCGGACGTCACTCATCCAATAGCTGGGCTCAACAGATGCTTACCACGAAGTTGACTGAGAATACGGTCGGTTTCTGTTTTTAGCATGTCGCGTAATAATCGCACTGCGGGCGTAATCGACTGTTTACTCGGGCAAATTAGCCAAAGTTCACTGCTGCGCGGCTGGTAATCCTGCATGATGCCGACAAGTCGGCCAGCGAGTAAATCCCCGGATAAATCCAAACAAGATTTAACCGCAACGCCCTTTCCTGACACACACCAACGACGCACTAAATCACCGTCGTTAGACGCACGATTACCCGACACCTTAATTTTATGGGCCTCACCATCACGGGTAAAACTCCAGATGTCGTGCGTGACATCATGCAGTTGATAAAACAGCCCGTTATGTGCGATCAAATCCTGTGGGTGATTTGGGGTTCCGTATTCCTCGAGATAGGCAGGGCTTGCACATAACACTGCGGGTACGTCACAGATTTTAAAACCATACAAACTGGCATCCGTTGGCGAACCATACCGCAACGCAACGTCGACAGAATCGCGGTAAAAATCCACATTGCTGTCACTGACACTAACACGCACGCTGACTGACGGGTGGTTCACCATAAACGCATCAAGCCAAGGCAATACCAGGTTACGACCTAAATCTGATGACACCGCCATACGTATCTCACCGTCGATGATATCCAGATCCGTTTTTACATTTTGCTGCGCGCGCTCAAGCATCTGCAAGGCCTCTTTACACTGAGGAATAAAATACTCCCCAGCCGCTGAGNCTCTTAATTGGCGGGTTGTGCGAATAAACAACTCAGCGCCAAGCTGTTTTTCGATGCGTTTGATGGCTGCGCTGGCCGTAGCCGGCTGCATATCGAGGTCGGCTGCGGCCGCAGTTATATTGCGAAACTCGGCCACTTTAAGCACAACAACAAGATCATCAGTCTGCATATTCTCAATTTATATTTGATAATATTTCTTTCATTATCGTGTTTATCCATAAAGTTACAAGGCATACACTGCAGGCAACTTAATTACGGGCCGCCTCTTACCCGCCCACCATTGCAACAACATCAGGAGATACGTGATGAAAGCTATTGGTTTCAAAACATCTTTACCCATCTCAGACCCGAATTCGCTAATGGATCTTGAACTGCCTCAACCTGTGGCTGAAGGGCAAGACTTGCTTGTACGCATCAAAGCCATTGCCGTTAACCCGGTTGATTACAAAGTACGTCAGTTCATGCCGCCAGCAGATGGCGATACCAAGGTATTAGGCTGGGATGCCGTCGGTGAAGTAGTTGCTACTGGCTCAGCAGCAACTCAATTTAGCCCTGGCGATACCGTATTTTATGCCGGCGATATTACCCGCCAAGGCAGTAATGCTGAATACCAATTGGTGGATGAACGCATTGTTGGCCTAAAACCACGCAGCTTGAGTGATGCCGATGCCGCCGCACTGCCATTAACCAGCATCACCGCATGGGAGTTATTGTTTGACCATTTGGGTTTGCAACGTAAAGACACAGCTACCGAAGGCAACAAAGACGTTTTGTTAGTCACCGGCGCTGCGGGTGGCGTTGGATCCATTCTGGTTCAATTGGCAAAAACCCTCACCCATGCAACAGTGATCGCCACCGCATCACGTCAAAGCTCCGTTGAGTGGGTTAAAAAGCTCGGCGCCGACCACGTCGTTAGCCATAACGAGCCCCTGCAAGCTCAGATCGAAGCACTCGATATTGGCCAGGTGACTCATGTTGCCAGCCTAAATGGTACGCCCGGTTATTTCGAAACCTACACCGAACTGCTGGTTCCGTTTGGTAAAATCGCTTTGATTGACGACGTTGGCGACGCAGATATCAGCCTGATCAAAAGCAAGAGTTTGTCGCTGCACTGGGAATTTATGTTCGCGCGTTCTATGCACCAGGCTGCGGATATACAAACACAGGGCGATCTGCTGAATCAGATAGCAGAGATGGTCGACAGCGGTTTATTGCAAGCCACAACCGGTAAGCACTTGGGATCGATCACCGCCGATAACCTAAAAGCGGCCCACACCGAGCTCGAATCCGGTACTGCTATTGGCAAGATTGTTCTTGAAGGGTTTAATGACTGAAACATTACCCGGGCTAAATCAGGTTGACTCGCCCTGCCCCGGCAGATAGGCGCAACATTCACAATGCTGCGCCTCCTAACCNATATCAACACACGACTGTAAAAAGGCAAACGCCATGAGCAAACTCACCATCATCGCTAACATTACCGCCAAAGCTGACAGCATTGACTTGGTAAAATCAGAATTGCAAAAGCTTATCGACATCACACGTGCTGAAGATGGGTGTATCAATTACGACTTACACCAGAACAATGAAAACCCGGCGCACTTCCTATTTTTTGAAAACTGGGAATCCACCGAGCAGTGGCAAACACATATGGGCGCACAACATTTGCAAGATTATTTGGCGGCTACCGACGGTGCCGTTGAAGCATTTACTGTCGATCAGATGACACATGTCGATTAAGGCTTTTGCCTTACGAGCAAGGCAGCAAAATAAGATAGGAAAATAGGGTAGCTTAGTATCAAGTTTGAAGTGCGACAGTAGCCATTAAATTCCAAAGTACATTTCCTCGGGTGTTTTATAGTTGAATCGTTTTCTCGGCCTACGGTTTAACTTGTCTGCTATTCGATCACATTGTTGCTGAGTAACTTTCGCCATGCTTTCTGTTTTGGGAAGGTATTGGCGAATCAGTCCATTTACATTTTCATT
>CACSIO010000015.1 GCA_902705865.1 BD1-7 clade bacterium | reverse complement strand
ATTGACGCCGAGATCCGTTGAAATGATATTGCCGTTAGTTTGCAGTATCAGGGTGGCTGCATCTGCTTTGGCGATACTGACATTATCGGCGGCATTCACTGTGACTTGTGTAAAGGCGTTGGTTAACACACCTTCGATATTGACAATGTCCGCATTGGCGAGCGACGTTGCCGTATTGTTATTACTGCTGTCCAGCGCCACAAAGTTGTTGAACGAGAGGTTTTTCTCGGTGCCGTTGTACGTGCCATTCAATGCAATGCGGCGCTCATTATTGTTGTTACTGTTATTGGACAACGTCCAAGTTTCAGCCACGGTAGATCCAGTCACGGTGTTGGTATTTGCACCGTTACCGGTAAAACTGTTGATGCCAGTTATCGATGCGATGCCTTGGTTCGGCTTGCCGCCAATGCTGCCATCGGTATTAATTTGCAGAGCGCTATCACCTACGTGTAACGCATCACCGGTACCGCCTTTCAGGCTGGCTAATACGCCACCATCAGCGACAACGATGGTATCGGCAACATTGTTCTGATCGGTTTGTAAGTGGTCGAAACCGGTCATCACCATATCGGCGGACCCTACGGAAGATCCGGTCAAGTCGCTCGCCGACACCGTCCAAGTTTGGGCGGTTGCATTCGTAATCAGGGTCGCTCCGCTATCCGCAGTGACGGTAGCCTGACGCAAACCAAGCACCTCTGTGATGCCGGTGGTTTCGTTCTGATGTAAATCAACGATGACGTTGTCCGGTGTATAGTTGCTGTAATCGAGCACGTCAGTATCACCAACCGTTAGTACTGCCAGCCAATCGTTGGCGACGGCGGTACTCACTATGTTGATGGTATCGTTGCTATTGTTCGCTTCGGTATCAAGCTGGTTAAACCCTTTGAATACATACGCATAATTGCTATCGGTAACCGTGCCAACACCAGATATAACGGTATTCGCTTCTGTTACATTCCAAGAATTGGTATTGCGGCCAGCGACGACCTTGCTCTGGTTGTTGGCTTGGATAGTAAAACCGGTACCGCTAACCGTTTTAATGCCTTGGATATCGTCAGTTGCAAGCGTATTTGCTACGTCTAGCTGGCCTGCGTCGATGACTAAATCACCCAACGCCACGACGTTGAGGGTATCCTCTTTACCGGCGATCAACTCAGTCAGGCCACCGCCGTTGCTCATCACGACATTGTCAGTAGAACCGACTTCCGATACGTCCAACTTGCCGAAACTTATGTAGGAAATACCATTCGATGTCAGCGTATTTATACCATCAACATTCCAAGTCTCGGGGGTCGACTTACCTATAATCTTGCTGCTGTCCCCGTTGCCCGAGATCGTTCGCCCACCAGTAACCACTGATAGTGGCGCACTAGTGAAACCATCCTCAGTGAGAGAAATAGATACATCTATATGCCTTGAAAGATCGATAGCATCTTCACTACCAGCGATTAACGACGACAGGCTCCCGCCCGCTAGAACGCTAATTGTATCAGCGTTAGATGCCGTCTCTGTCGCAGAAAGCGCATGATCCGTTTTTAAGGAACCAAATTGCGAAAAATAATATTCATCACCTTGATTAAATACGTTTGCACCGGTAACCGTCCACGTTTCTTTGGTTTCCAACCCTGTTACTGAGCTTTTGCTACCATTACCAATAAATTTGGTAACTCCAGTAAACCCGGCAAGCCCCGTTGCGCTTCGCGTCGTAGAACCAGAATCTACCGTCAGATCGATGGAAACATCGCCGGCGTAGTTTTCATAGGTGATGGTATCTGCTGCTTTACCCTCCAGTTTAAAGTTCGCTGAATCAGTCTTGATACTAACGGTATCGCCCGCATCGGAACCTGTGTTTAAACTTACAAAATCTTTGAACGTATAAGACTTCTCCGCTGAAGAAGTACCATCAGAATAGGTTCCAGTTAATACCAACCGCGTTACGTCGTTGTCGCTAGGGTCAGGACCCCAATCCCATTGCTCCGCGACACTTGATCCTATTAAGTTTGCCTCCCCCCCACCGGAGTAGGTGGTAATTCCGGTTACAGCTATCCTCGATGAATTACTCGATAGATCAAGGTTGCCCATATCATCAACGGTGAGGTCGCCTTGCGAAATAACCAGTGCATCTCTATCTCCTCCCTGAATTGCATTGATTGTTGAGGAATCAGACGAAATGTTAACCGAATCTTCCGTGTTGTTGCTGGTAAGGTTCAGTAGATGGAAACCTTCGGCTAATAAATAAGATGCATCCTCTATTTCTGAACGTGTAACGCCCGATTCATTAACCTCCCAGTTCAACGTTCCCGAGGCGGATCTATCTGCGACCAACGTGTGTTTATCTGCTGCGTTATCAGATTGAACCTTAATACGCTGAATGCCTTCCAGCGTTTTGATAGCGGTAGATGCTTCGCCGTCTAACAAATTGACCGTAACATCCGCAGCAGATTCGGTACCGTATTGGGTATAATCCAACACATCGGTGTTCTTTGATATCAATGACTCTAACCAAATGGTTGAATTGATTGAGTTGTCACTGACTACCTTAATAGTGTCTCCGTCCATGGCGTCGGCTGTCGCCGTAGTGTCTAAAACGCCAAAGCCGGCAAATTCATATGCTCCCTGCGTGAAGGTGTTTACATCAATTAGCGTCCATGTTTCAGCAACCGCAGCGCCTTTGACTTTGCTGAGATTGTTATTGGTCTCAAATTTAACAATGCCACTTAGCTCGGTTATTCCACTTGTGTCCGTTCCATCCTGACCATCGTTATCTGTATTTAGTCGCTCTACGTCAACCGTGACCGGGCCGCTGTATTTTTCGTAGTTTAGAGTATCATCGCTATCGCCTATCAGTGTGTGTAGACTGCCAATTTTGTGTTGCGATTCATCAACGGCACTCGTATCTCGCACTACCTCGACGGTATCCGTCTTAGTTGTACCCGCTTTATCTATGATGAGGCCACTGATATCGGTAAATATCTGCGTCGCCTCGATATCCGTTGCCAGGCCGCGGTATTCCACGTCGCCAGCACCGACAACACTCCAGAGACCCGCCTGTTCATTTGCAGTGACCGTGGTTGTGTAGGTATCCATTCCGTCGGCATTGCCCACATAGTGGCCTATGCCGGTGAGGGTATTAATACCGGTTGCCGTGAGCGTATTGCCGAGGCCAATTGCGACGTTGGCCTTATAGTCGCTGTAGTCCAGCGTATCATTGGCACCACCTACCAAATTATTTAACGCCCCCTGCACGATATTATTCGGGTCAGTATCGTTAAACTGGATTTTTACTGTATCCGCTAGATCTCCAGCCGTATTGATCGTACCAAAACCCGAGAATGACAGTTCACTATCGGTGTCGACACTGAAGGTATTGGCGTCGGAGACCGTCCAGGTATGACCATCGCCCGATACCGTATCAGCATCGCCTTTACCGCTGAGACGCGTAATACCAACGAGCTGCTCTATCACCGTATCGTCACTGAGCACCTCTGTGACCGCTTTCGTATTCAGGCTATCAATGTCTACGTTCACCGCATCGGTGCTGGCGCCAAACGTTAGTACGTCGGTCGTATCCCCGGTCACTTTTTTGAGACTGGCCGTATCGGTCGTAAAGTTGATCGTATCGACGGCGCTGTTATCGGTATGGGTGCTATCAATCGTGCCAAAATCCGTAAATATCAGCGTACCGACGCTGACAGTATTGGCGTCGGAGACCGTCCAGGTATGACCATCGCCCGATACCGTATCAGCATCGCCTTTACCGCTGAGACGCGTAATACCAACGAGCTGCTCTATCACCGTATCGTCACTGAGCACCTCTGTGACCGCCTTCGTATCGAGGCTATCAATGTCTACGTTCACCGCATCGGTGCTGGCGCCAAACGTTAGTACGTCGGTAGAATCACCGGTTAGTTGTTTGAGACTGGCCGTATCGGTCGTAAAGTTGATCGTATCGACGGCATCGTTATCCGTATCGGCACGGTCGATCGTCAGCCCGCTGATATCGGTAAACGTCTGCGTTGCCTCCGCATCCATTGCGGTGCCACGGTATTCCACATCACCTGCACCGACAACACTCCAGTGACCCGCCTGTTCGTTAGCTCTCACGGTAGTGGTGTGCATGTCCGTCCCATCATTGCCAACGTAATGGCCGATGCCGGTGAGGGTATTAATACCGGTTGCCGTTAACGTATTGCCAAGACCGATTGCGACGTTGGCCTTATAACCGCTGTAGCTTAGCGTGTCTTGGCTACCTGCGGTTAGTGTCTGCAAGCTGCCATCGATATGGTTAGCTACATCGCTATCACTGCTGTCGTGTTTGATCGCCACCGTGTCTGCTGTATCGGCGTGGTCGATCGTCAGGCCACTGATATCAGTAAACGTCTGCGTTGCCTCAATATCCGTTGCCAGGCCACGGTATTCCACATCCCCAGCACCGACAACACTCCAGAGACCCGCCTGTTCATTTGCAGTGACCGTGGTTGTGTAGGTATCCATTCCGTCGGCATTGCCCACATAGTGGCCTATGCCGGTGAGGGTATTAATACCGGTTGCCGTGAGCGTATTGCCGAGACCAATTGCGACGTTGGCCTTATAGTCGCTGTAGTCCAGCGTATCATTGGCACCACCTACCAAATTATTTAACGCCCCCTGCACGATATTATTCGGGTCAGTATCGTTAAACTGGATTTTTACTGTATCCGCTAGATCTCCAGCCGTATTGATCGTGCCAAAACCTGAAAAGGTTACTAATGCCTCTAAATTAGTATTGAGCACATCGAAATCGTTCAGGCCTCTGATTCGCCACGTTTTTCCATCACCTTCTGCGACATCAGAAACGTCACCTTCGATCGCCAAAGGGCCAACCAAATCAGTGATTACATCAGCGCCGTTAGCGCCTTGAGTCATGATATCTGCGTCTGCCTGTTCGCCTCCAAGGCGATCGGTTTTTACAACATACTCAAGGGATGTGCCGGAAAGCCTCAAAACATCGCCGGCTTTACCAGTAACTTTATTGAGTTCAGAATCCGCCTGTAAAACAATATCAGCTTGGCCGGAACCCATCGTTGAAGAATCGATGCTTTCGAACCCATTAAACACAATTGCGGTTGTGCCACCGGAACCATCGCTAATATCTGTCGCGATTTGATTTACGCCAACAACGCGCCAATCCGCAGAAGTCGCCAATGTCTTTAGTGTACTAAATGTACTATTTCCTCTATAACCCCCAGTGCCAGTCAATGCAGATAGCTTCGACAAATCCAGCTGATTTAATACTGTAACCGTACCTTTGTTATCTAACGTGTTCGCAGCTACTTCAATATTAACAGCCGACACAGATTTATCTGACGCGATGAGAATAGAGCTCGCCTCCATAATCAAATCGCCTAACCCTAATTTCAACGCCTCATTGATCAATATCTGACCGGATAGAGCATCATTCGTGTCTTTTACCTGCAATATCAAACTATGATTGTTCGCACTCGAATTCACAGCATGGGACACTTTAATTTCTTGCCTGGCCTGCAATACAACATTTGCAGTCATAAGATCTGTAACGATTTTTGAAGCGTTCAACGTTAAGGCAGCTGGTGCATCCGGTGACGCCGTTTCAAATTCTACTCTAAACAGAGGTACATCAGCGTCGGCGCCATTCGATATCGTATTGCTGTTTGCGCCGCTCTCAATGATTTCGATTTTATCTGGATCCAACAACAGTGTTCCAACCTCACCAGATGTCGCTCTCAAATCTGCGGTACCACGATAATCCAAACTCTTTGCCGAAACCTCCGCAAAACCGCCATCGCCGGAAACATCTCCCCCCTTAGCTTCAATAGAGCCACCAAAGCGGGTTTCATTGTCAGCCCATACAATAACGCGACCACCATCACCATTATCGCCAGCATTGGCTTGCAAATTGACGCCTTCACCAACAAACGTGCGTTTCGCGTTTCTCACGGAAGCGTTGGCGCCTTGGTAATCGCCGCCGATACGAATGTCTCCACCATCAGTACCACCACTGACAATAACGCTTGAATCACCGGTAATGGCAACCTGATCGCCCAACACATCAACATCGCCACCGAGAGCAGACACACTACTGGCGTCAATATCGCCTGAATTGATTACGGTTTCGCCTTCAATGTGCACACTGCCGCCGTCGAGGCTCTCAACATCCGAAGACACATTGATAACGCCACTGTGAACAATATCACCGGATGCTGATTGCAATTCAACACGTCCGCGCTTGAGGTTGAAGCCGGTCGCACGAACCATACCCGAGTTGTTAACTGCATTATCGAACAAGTCGCTTGTGGTTTCAGCGGCTAACACTACCTTGCCACCATTCGCTTGCAAGGTACCGGTATTTTCAACGGCGGAATCTAACCCCAGATCATTATTGATCACATCTTCATCAATTCGCACACCGATAATGCCGGTTTCATCAAATGACAAATAGGCCTGCCTACCGGCGGCCAGATTGATATAGCCCAAGTCGGCCTGAATCATGCCATCGTTGCGAACAGATTCACCCAATAAGGTAACACCGGCAGACGCAGCAATCGCGCCACTATTGATAACAACACCCTGGGATGGATCAATATCCTTGAACGCAAAGTCACGATTCATAAAATCGTCTTTATCAATCCATAGCGAGCTCGCTACTAACGCGCCCGTATTGATTTGAGCATCGCTACCAAAGATCATTCCCCGAGGGTTAACAAGAATAACAGAGCCATTTGCGACTATTTGGCCATTAATATGACTAACAGAATTATCAAGAATGTTATTTAGAACAATCGCTTTTGCATCAGGCTGTAAGAAGTTAACAATTTCTTCTTTAGAAAGATTAAACGTCGCCCAATCGACGGCCAGTAGCTCGGTATTTTGAGTAACTTGGGTGGTGCTTCCTTCGACGGTGATTTCGCCATCACCATCAACAATAACACCTCCCGTTGGTGCCGCATGGCCAGGGTTAGCAATCAGACTGATAACCATAACGCTGACGACGCTACGCTGTTTCGCCAGCTCCATGTATTTAACCAATGTCTTCTTATTAAATTCCATTGTCATTCCCTTACCGTTTAAACGCCGGTGACACGTAATTCCCAATCCGGCATTGTCATTCCAGACGCCAGAATTCATTCCCTGTGCGATCTAAACAGCGCAATATATTGCTGTTGTCGCGAAGTTTGTTGTTTCGTTATTCAGTCAAAGATGTATCGCAAACTGAATAGAAACTGCTGCCCTAAACCATCATTTTCAAGATCTGTGGTGCTACCTGTCGATATACGCGCCTTAGTTGGCCACGACACACTGGTATCGATGACGAAGTCGCGGTTCCACTCATACCGAACGGAAAAACCATAACCCGCGAAATTGGCCCAATCATCGATGCCATCGGCAGTTAGCGCGTACAGCGTGGAATACCCTTCTTCGTAGAAAGGCCCGATATCCAGCGTGTGTTCTGCAACAACGCCGCGCCACGGCATAGCGCCCATGATATCGCCCGTCCATTCAATCGCACCAAAAGCACCTGCATCGCCTACAAAGGCTGAGCTTGAAAATGCACGCACACCAAACGGCCCACCTAATGAAAACTGGTCGTAACTCGGTAAAACCTTGTCCGTCCAGGTTCCTCTAAATCGTGTTGTTAGTTTACTTTTTACAATGCCCGCAATGGGGATCAATGTATTGGATAGCGCCTGCCCGGTATAGAAAACAGCGCCGCCATCTTTACGACGCGCTAGCGCAAAATCGGTTTCGCCATAGTTAACAGCGAAGTCAAAGGCGAATACCGAGCGCATTTGCGGAACAAGAAAATCGGTATGCCAACTAACGGATGCACCGTACGTTTCATCAATACCTTTTTGAATACTAACCTGCTGACCGTTGTTCAGAATTTGCGTATTTGTGTCTGCTTTTTTGTAGGAAGCGAGCACCGCGAAACTCATATTAAGGTCTTTATTTGCTTCAACTTTTCGATTAAACCCAGTATTAAAGTTATATGTTTGGCCTTCAATCAACGCACTTATCTGACTCGATAGCTCGGATATAGTTCGTTGACTCTCATAGATATTCGTATCGAAAGACATAGTGAAACTGGTTTTTGCGTCGAATATCGGAAGTTGATAATTAAGAAACCCTAAATTCGAGTTAGACGGCGAGCTGGTACGTAAATAACCCGCACTTAACAGATCGCCGGAGCCAGAAGGATTTAACCAATCCATGGTAATGAGATAACGATTTACCCCAGTTTGTCGCGTGCCATAATTATCAGTATTCAAGCTAAAGCGGAACTGCCGTTCCGTAACGTCTAACACTAGCTTCGTTTCACCGGGATTTTTTCCCGGTTCGAACAGCCCGGATTGAATCGACAACCCGGGCAGGCTATTAATCAGAAAATACGCATCAGTAATATTGTCGGAAACGTTATGACCAATATACGGATCAAACGCCCGCACTATGGCTCGCTCGTCGTAGTGCAGATTTTCTAAACCGCGAACTTCAACACTGCCCAAAATACCCGGCTGAATCGCCAGGTACAGTTCGCCGCGTGCATACTGGAACTCCTGCTGTGGTACGTATACATTGGCAAGAATCAGGCCTCTTGCGCGATAATACGTTTTTAATGAGTCAGCAATTTCTTCGAGCTCTTCAAACGTAATTCCGCGCCCCCTGCGCAGCCGCATAACCCTGCGGCTCATATGCTTTAGTTCAGCCTCGGTGAGGATGCCGCCCTTGCTGGCGTAGTACACATCGGAGATATAATCCGACAGATCAACGAGTTCAGCGGCTGAAAACCCTTCAATACCATTTGCCAGATAACCGGTTTTTTCGCGACGCTCCCGTCTGATGATGTTTTGTATATCTTTTTGTGAAACCGAAATCGCACCAAGGTTTTGGGCACCCAGTAATTCAATGCGGTTAACCCAAAGTGTTTCACCTTCGAATTCGACAATATCTGGCCGATTGATACAATCTGCAGCGCGTTGTTGCTCAAGTGCCGATACTGTAATAGCCAAAATCGCATCAGGCTCATGACTAGCGGTGAATGTGACTGCAACATCACAAATACCATCTTGGATAAAGTAACGTCGAATCTTGCGGCGAATCGTTGCCAGTGTTTTTTCAGCATTAGATAACAACGCCGGCGCAACATCGGCTTGACGTGGCACCGATTGAATATAGAACGCTAAGTTGAACAAACGGTCTGACTGATACTGCGTCAACAGTGGCGTCTCAGAGATATCCAATTCGGGAAATAATAGATTCAGGTATTGCCCAAGTGGCTTAAGCGCTTTGAGCTCATCGTCGCTCAAGGGAGCGGACGAATACGATTGGATGATTGTGTCGATTTTGTCGTTAGCGACCGCGGGGGATATGCCTTGAAAGGCTGAGTCTATCTGATTTTTGTAGACAATACGCCAGCCATCAACGAAACCGCCTTCTCGAAACTCCGCTAGCTCTTCGGCCGTAAATGCAGGTTGTTCAGTAATAACGAGGCCGCCGTTTTCTAACGGGTTTTCGGCGTTTATTGCGCCTTGCCCGCCATTATTACCTTTTTTATCTTGCACGGGCCCTTTACGAGTCACAGAAGATTCCGCGGGGGCTATACCACCTGAATCCGCGTCACTCTCTAAAGCAGTCGCAGGAGCTTCTGTCGATGCCGGGCTTTGCTCTGGCGTTGCCGCAACAGCAGCACCCGAGAAAAACGCACAAACAACGGTTGTAACAACAAATGCACGAACCCGTCTTTCGACGGTTTTGTTCAGGCAAAAATACAACATGCGATATCAGCCAACTGATTAACTCAGCCGGCACCTTCCTTTACTGGCCATTTTGGCCTTCCCTTTACACACGTAAACCCGTCAAGTTTCGCCCGAAGGCAGCTTATCAACGAATAATTCGCATTACTCTGAAACCCGTCACATCGGGTTTCATATTTGCTGTTTTTTCGACAGTGTCGAGCTGGCATTCATCCATCGGCGGCAACCGAGACGCGCCGGCCAATATGTATTGGTTGCCGGCTTTGACCCATTCCTGGGCATTACCGACATGGTTGATCAACCCCCATCGATTCGGCTGCCCCATCGTTGCCGGCACCAATTGCATACCTTTGTTAATGCCCCGAATCGACATGCTGCAATTGCGGTTTTTATCCAGCTCACTGCCGCGGGCTTCAGCCGCATACAGCCATTGAGCATGCGTAGGCAACTGGTATACGAAACCCGTTTGCTCGGTCAACCAAGCGAGATAATCACCAATTTGAGATGAAGAAATATCTGTAATCGGATAACTTTCTGGCCCGCCAGTGGCCGAACAAGCCCCCGATTCTTCACAGTAACGATTCCACTCGGCACGAGACACTTCGTACTTACCCATCGCGAACATACTAAAATCGGTATTGGCTGGCACAACAACTAACTTGGGGCCCTTTACATGCAGTTGGTCGACAAACCGATCCTGACAGGTATACCTGCGACCTTTTTCCGAGAACGACGGTTTACAGGTATTAAACGGCTTAATGGCGATTTTACTGAAGCTTGCGGCGTAATCAGGAAATACTGACTTAGCAATTTTCACTTGCTCGCGAGCACCATTCGGGTCTGAAAACCCGTACAGCCGAATACAATTACCGAGTTGACGTATATGCTCAGTTTGACGAGCGGCTACGACCTTACCCAGTGATTTATATCGACGATTAAGGCTATGTAGCGACTTTCCGTATCGGCGAATATCGAAATCAAAACTGTTAGCCTGGCCGTTACCTGCCAAGCGACTGGCGCACACATCCAGCTCTTTCAGTAGCGCAGCATCCTTTTTCTTGTATGCCGCAAGGCGTTGGCGATAGAGTCGTTGTTTCTGAGCAGCCTCACGCTCGGCATAAGCATCATTCAAGCGCTGCTCAAGGGCCGCCACCGGATCACCGTCAGGGTCGTATTGCTTAGCTAGCTGAAACATATCTCTGGCTTTATCCAGATCATCAGCGGCAATAAAATCATCGGATTGATCGATATAAACGTTTGATACTTTCTTTCGGAAGTAAGTAATCCAAGAGGCGGTGGAAGCAACATCGTCTATTCGTTGCGCTTCAGCCTCATCAAACACTTCCGCAAAGCCTTGGCCCGTATAATCTTTTTTGTACGGCGCTAACCAATATTCATCGCGGTAAACTTTATCGAGATCGGTGATTTTTTGTGTGGTCGCCAATTGCCATTCGTAAGAGTCGGCAAACGCAGACAAGTAAACCTGTTGATCGAGTTCACTTTTTAGCGTCTGTGCTTGGGTTTGCCATTGCTTTAGCGTTCGGCTCAAGGTGTCACGCAACACCTCCTGACGCCCCATTAACGCTTGCATCGCACGGAATTCTTCAGCCTTTTGCGCAGCAATGCGTTGCTCAGCTGCCAACTGTGCGTTTTGTGCCGTACGCTCTTCAATAATCTGCCAGTAATTCCAACCCGCCGCCGCACCGCCGACAAGCACTAACGCACCGATATAACCTGCGCGGCGTTTCCACCGGTGATTTTCAGGCAAAAAATCATGCAAAAATTCATCAACAGTGACGTAACGGTCTTCTTGGCGAAAGGCGACCGCCTTTTTAAGGGCACGCTGCTCACGACGATTTAAATCTTTAACCCCGGGCGCGCGCAGTTTTTTATCGCGAGCTTTGTCTGCGGGCATTCTTGCATAAGGGTGTTTGCCGGTTAACAGTTCGTAGGCGACACACCCGAGTGCGTAGAGGTCATCACTCGCCGATGGCGTCATGCCCTTGAGCATTTCATAACTGGCGTATGTCGGTGTGAGGGCGCCGAGTTCGCCAGCATCAAACAACGTATCGTCACGATGCTCTTCGGAAACGTTCGGGCTTTGCTGCAGGCTTTTTGTCTTACCTTGAGTCGTGTTCGTCGTGTCACGCCGACCACGCTTGGTTGGCTCTTTACCCGTCTGATCGCTTTTACCCTGAAGGATGTCATCAGCATCCATACCCGACACGGCGCGGGCGATACCAAAATCAAATACCTTTGAGACTTTGTCGTCAGTATAAAAAATATTGCCGGGCTTAAAATCCGAGTGAATGATATTAACCTTGTGGGCCTCACTCAACGCACCGCCCAATTCCCGAATCAACTGGAAGGCCTCGGCTTTTTCTAACCCTCCAGGGTTCTCCTTAATCAGCTTATCGACGGGCCGGCCTTCTAACAGCTCCATCGTCATATATACCGTATCGCCTTCACGGTCGAAGTCATAAACCCGCACGATATTGGGGTGAGCGAGCCCCTGTGTTTTACGCGCTTCACGTTGCAACGAGATAAACGCATCAGGATGCTCTTTAAATGCGTTGTTCAGCAGCTTAACTGCAACCCACGGGTTACGGTCACGCGCTTCAACCTTACGAATATCTTTGGCTTTATAAACCGCCCCCATGCCACCGGCACCGAGACTTTTACCTAGAACAAAACGGTTATTGATAACCTTGGGGGGAGTTGATGATGATCCGCTGGCTGAGCTTTGTGTCTGCCACGCCGATGCAGAAGTGCCTGTGAGAGGCCGGGATCGATCGCCCGCATTCACCAATACCGTCGCGTCATTACCAGCAAAGCCTGAAGTCGCTGAAGACGGATTAGCGTTATTGTTTGGGTTACGAGTATTAGGGCTAATCAAACGGGTCTGATCAGCTGCAGGGTGTTGATCACTAACATCTGCGTCGAATTTTTTAGGCGGCTTATTCGTCGACGCTATGCGCGTATGCGCGCTATCAGGTTGTGCGCCTTGCACCTCTTTCACATCAACAGATACATCGCCCTGTTGTTCAGATACACGCGTACCCGACTTCACTTTATCGCCTTTTTCGGGGCGATAAAGTACAGTTTCATCACTATCGTTAGAGGCCACAGTGAAGTTCCCTTTACACCTTAATGTCACACAAGTGACACCTGAATACAGCCTGCCTGGCCGCTCGCCAATATTATTGAGTACACCGTTTAAAACTAACGGCGACTCAATCTACCCTTATTAGAGTCGGTAGATTATTCCATTGAATAGCGTTTTTCTCAATCAACGTGTGAGATATGTTATAAAAAACCTGAAGTGAATTTGTATTTCGAGCGTCTGATCAACATTTCGATACTGTGATGATTGTCTGTTAATGAGTGTAAACGCACTGTCACCCTCTCTCGCTAAAATCACGCACGGAAATACGCTGACGACTGCCATTACTGCCTGAGCAACATCACTTATCTACTGATGCAATTGTTCTCGTGAGCATTATCATGAGACGGCATAAGCTGGATGCAACTCTTATATCACACTGACGTTCGCTGACGGTGCAATGCATAGCTTCATGGACATTCCCTCATAGGCCGATTTGATGCTGAGCAATTAGGCGGGCATCCGTTTTCAGGTACCGGCGGCCAGCTCGACTTTATTCGCAGTGCCTAAGCACCAACTAACGGCCGATCATTTATTGCTCTGCATTCGACGGCCAAAAAAGGCAGTATCAGTCGAATTGTTCCACAGTTAAAAGGCGGAGCCGTCACTGAATACGGTTGCGTAAATCTCAATGGGTTTTCCCTCAAACAGCGCGCCAAGGCGCTGATTAGCATCGCCCATCCGGATTTTCGTGACATGCTTGGGCAGCAAGCGCAGTCTCTCGGCCTGATGTAGCTGCTGGCCCCAGGTCTATTTGCCGGCAGACAGAAGTTCAAGGAAGGTAATCCCATGCAGCCAAAATACATGGTCAGGGACGCCGTGATTGTCATCTGTGTGATTCTCTTGATCGGCGCTATCGCGTGGCTCGGCCGCGCGATTAACAGTATTGAAAGCCTAGAGCAAAAGCTCGGCTACCAAGAACCTTCGCTATCTCACGCCCCAAAAACTAACGTTACCGACGAGGTTCACTACACCTATGTTCCCGCCTATTCGCACGTGTATGCCAGCGGCGGCAAAGCCCACTTGCTTGAAACCACACTCTCCATAAGGAACACAGACCCTGAGCATGCGATGATTCTGCATAGTGTTCAGTATTTTTCTACAACCGGTGCCATGGTGCGCGAGTACTTACCCAACCCGGTCACACTTCGACCAATGGCAAGTGCTGAATATTTATTGCGCGTACGCGATACAAAAGGCGGATCTGGCGCAAACTTTGTTGTTCTGTGGTCAAGTGCTCGACGAAATGCCCTGCCGATTATCGAAGCTGTGATGGTCGCGACAGGCAATGACAAAGCCATTTCATTCACCAGCCGTGGCATTTTGATGCCTTTTACGCAGTTTTCTGCGGCGCTTTTTCGTACTCGCCCTTAATTCTGTATAGCTTGAATCCTTCGCTATCCGGGTTAGCGACGTCCCAAGTAATTCGCCGATTGACGACAAACATACGAAGAGAATGCAACTTACCGGAACCCTATATCAAAACACGGATCCAATGGGCACACAGTCAACCTGCTGAGACTTGTTGTGTAACGTTGGTGCAGGAAGCCCGAGAAAAAATCAATGAAGCACCTACTCGTGATCGGCGACCCTCTACAGGCGCATTCAGATGTTTTTGAAGTGATTCAATGCAGTTTTTTGGATCGCTCACAAATAACCGACAACACAGCCGCTATCGTCCTCAACAGCAGAGATGTTGAGCTGGTGGATGAAAGCCTAAAAAGCCTACGCCAACATCCAGAAACCGCTCTGATGTTAGTGTATAACCAACGGCCTACTCGCCTTGGTGAAGCCTTGGGTGACGGTAAGCTGCCCGATGACTTACCCGACGAAATTGCGCAATACGAACGGCACCTCCAATGGCTGCATGCTGATGTATTAGAAAAATCGCGTTACCAGCTCGAAAATCGCATGATTGCCTACCTATGGCTGAATCGCCATCGACGCATACGCCCGATTCGGGTATTGGCAACACGTGGCATGTATCAGTACCCTCTGATCGATTTATGGGATGACTACCCCGCCAAGGAATTCTGGCTTGCCAGCGCCTCTCGCACCGAATTGATCAAAACCGAAAAGCTGATTGATCGAGTGAGAGCTTGCCAGCGCTGCAATTCAGGTATGCTCAACTACATCGACACATGCCCAAGCTGCCATTCGATCGATATTCAAACCGAAGCAGCGATTCACTGTTTTACCTGTGGTCACATCGCCACACAAGGCGCGTTTATGCGCCAAGACAATCTTGTATGCCCAAACTGTCTGACAACACTGCGGCATATCGGCACAGACTACGATCGACCTCTCGAAGACCAACGCTGTAACACCTGCAACACGCTGTTTACCGACGCTTACGTCAAGGTTCACTGCCTCTATTGCAACTTCGAGAATGATATCGAAAGCCTTAAAACCCATCGCTATTACAGCTATTGCCTTGGGAACCTCGGCATTACACAAGCGAAAACCGGCTCAGACCGACATATGCTACCGGCCGTTATGGGGGATGCACTGTCACGCGAGCATTTTGTATGGATGGCCAGATGGGTCGACAATCTCACTCCCAGACACCAAAAGCGCCACATGGTCATGGCCCTACATCTGAAAAATCTAGATGACCTGAGCCTAAAACGCTCTGAAATCGAACTACTCAACCACGTTGAAGAATTCGGCCGCAGGCTTCGGGGAGAACTACGAAAAACCGATGTATTTTGCCGGTATTCAACCAGTGTTTTGTTCTTTTTACTCACCGACGCAGACGACAAGGCCATTGATAATATAAAGGCACGCATGGAATCAATCGGCAAAGAACAGATAGATAACCCACTGGAAATTCATGTGCTGCTGAAAGTATTTCCCGACACAGGTACGGTATTAGATTTCAATGCCTGGTTCCGGCACATTTTCGAGGAACTCATGGATGATTGACGGCAACACGGTTGTTTTCCTGACGCACAGTATTACCCACGTTCTTGCCAACTCGGTTGAAGCCATCATCGTATTCATGCCAATGGTACTGTTGATCGAGTTGCCGCTGTCTTTGCTAGTATTTAGCGGTATGTTGCGCTGGCACTATCGCTATTATCGCCGCGGGCCACTGCGCATCCAGCCCACGGTTTCATGCCTAATTACTTGTTATTCCGAGGGTGAAGACGTTCGCCAAACCATTGTTACCTTATGTGAGCAAACCTATCGCGGTCATATCGAAATTATTCCCATCATTGATGGTGCCACTCAGAATGCCGACACCTACAATGCCGCGATAAAATGCCGAGCGTTTATGAAGCGCTACCCCGGCAGAACGCTGCGAGTGCTGCCTAAATGGCAGCGCGGTGGCCGTGTTTCATCACTCAATGCAGGGCTCTCAAAAGCTCATGGCGAAATCGTACTCGCACTGGATGGCGATACGTCATTCGACAATGACATGATCAGCAAAATCGTGCACGAGTTTCAAGATCCGAATGTGCCAGCTGTAGCCGGATCTCTAAGGGTACGAAACCTCAACAGCAGCTTAGCCACTTGTATGCAGGGGCTGGAATACATGATCTCGTTGCAAGGCGCCAAAGTCGGATTGGCCGAATGGAATATGATCAACAATATCTCCGGTGCCTTTGGTGCCTTTCGACGGAAGTTCTTGTTGCAAATCGGCGGCTGGAATACCCACTCGGCCGAAGATCTGGATCTGACTATTCGCATCAAACAATACATGGGCCGCCACAAAAACCTCCGGATTCCGTTTGCTGCACATGGCATGGGGCATACCGATGCCCCAGACACCTTCAAACAACTATTGCAGCAACGTTTGCGCTGGGATGGCGACCTATTGTTTCTGTTTATGCGCAAACACAAATATGCGTTTTCGAAACAACTGATGGGGCGGCGCAACACCCTATTCACTCTCGTTTACGGCTTAATGCAGAGCATCATGCTGCCGTTTTTGATGATCATCTATAACATTTGGGTTCTCGTCACATACCCCACGGCGGTTTTCGTTGCCGTATTGCTGGTTCAATATACCTACTACCTAGTGATGGCCACCTTACACTTTCTGTTTTTCTGGTTATTGGTGTCTGAACGCTTTCGAGATGACGCCCGGATGCTGATCTGGCTGCCGGTATTCCCGCTATACTCTTTGGGTATGCGGCTATTCAGCGCATTCGCGATACTTAATGAATGGATACGACGTTCCCACGAAGAAAGCAATATGGCGCCTTGGTGGGTACTGAAAAAAGGAAAAAGGTTCTAAACCATGAAGGTATCGTTCGAAAAATCCAAACGCCGTAACCCAACCGAAGATCAAGGCTTTCGCGTTAACTACGCACCTGCAAAGCGTACGGCCTTTCGGGTACGCTGGTATCTGCTGGTAGCGTTTGTTCTTAGCCCGGTTTTGCTACTGATGTGGTTCGGCTTCCATCGCAACATCTTGGTTATCGCCGACGGGGTTATCACCAGCGAACCCATTACCCTCTACGCACCACAGAACGGGTTTGTTAGCTCCGTTGATTCAGCAATTGGCGATCACGTCAAACGCGGCGATACGCTGATGCAATTTACCTCGCCAACCATTCAGAAAGAAGTTGAGTTGCTTAAAGAGCAGCTGCAGTCACTAGAAACAAAACAACAGCAGGCCATTCTAGATACGAAAAGACTCTATGCGAATCAAATTACCATTGCCAAAGGCGGAGTCATTGAACAAAAAGCACTGGCACAACAATCCAACGAATATGCCAATCGAGGTTTGGTATCACTGGTTGATAAAGTTGCCCTGGAAAAATACCGAGTCGATGCCCAAATCACACTGAATCAAGCCCGCATCAATCAATTGAAAGCCATTGAAAACCTAACCCAAGGTGCTATTGAAACCGCATTACTCGACGTTCACAAACAACTGATATTGGCTCAGGTTAAACAGCAACTGCTGGGGGTATATGCCCCAAAAAAAGGTAAGGTCAACGCGGTTTACGTCAAACCCGGCCAATATATTAACGAAAGCACTGAGCTATTAACCTTATCGAACCGTGAAACACCGGTGATTATCGCTTACCTCGAACCCGACCGCTTTGAATACACTCACCTCGGTCAAACAGCAACTGTCACCTTGCCGAATGGCGACAAATACGAAGCCGTCATCAGCGAACCGACAACCATGGTACAACGTACTCCCGGATTGCTCTCAGGGCCATTTGATGACTCCGTCGCCAGCATCAAAGTCACCCTAAAAACCGTGAAACCATTGACCTACTACGTCGAAGAGTTGCCCGTTGAAGTGCGCTTTCACTATTTAAGTGATACCGATAAGCCCGAACAATCCACACCCCTGCAAACAGATGCAAATGGCCCAGCTACCATTGACGCGGATCTTTCCCGCTCAGGCTCAGCGCCAAACGTTATGCATGCCTCCGAGAATGTTCCCAACCCACAACTCCCAACAAAACCGCCACATTAACCATCAGCCCCCAACTACCGGCATGCACGTTAAAAGGCATCGCCGGTGCGCCCATAAAACCCGCCTTAAGACATACAGCAACAGCTAAACCGGATAACGCCCCGGCAATAAAGCCGTTAGCGCCCCAATGCCTAAAGCGCACCGACAGGATCATTGAAGGAACTGCCTGAGCCAGTAATTCAAATTTAAAGACGGTCAGCGCCCAAATAGTATCTTCGACCCACACCGCCAGTAAACACGCAATGCCCATAATCGTCCAAGAGCAACTCACCCCCATTTTTTTGATGGCGCTGCCGGATGCATCCGGAAAATGCGGTTTCAACACATCCTGAGTAAGAATCGACGACATCGTTAACAGCGCAGAATCAACGGTCGACATAATTGCGGCAGTACCAGACAGCAAAAAAATAAACACAAGTGCCGACCATACTGGGTGATCGACAGAAACCTGCTTAAGCAATAACAGAATCACCTGCTCGGATTCCGCGCGAGTAAGGTCGGGCAACAAACCAACCGCAATGATGCCGATAAACAACATAATCAAGGTCGTCAAAAACGGCATCACTAACATCAAGCGATACGACGTCACCAGCGTATTGACACTCTTAGCGGCGAAAATACGTTGGATCGCCTGCGGATACACAGCCGCTGAAAAGCCGATCAAGAATAGCGCAGACAACCATTGAACCACTTTTTCAGTCGCAGGTAATTGCCAAAACTCCGGTTTAAGCTTTTGTGTTTGGGCTAACGCAGATTCAAAGCCGCCCCCGGCATCCACCAATAACCATGCCAACGACAGAGTACCCACCAAAATCAGTATGCCCTGCATCGCGTCCGTCCAAACCACCGCTCGCATTCCACCGATTGACTCGTAGATAACGATGAACAGACAAGCAACGATGATGGATACTTCTTGGCTAATCAAACCATTGCTCGCCGTCTCTACGAGATACCCCACCGCTTTCAGGTTCACCAATAGGTAACCCGTTAATACTGCCAGAAAAATCACCGTCATCAATCGACTCAACACAACCGAGTTAAAACGAAAATTTAAGTAATCGCCGGGCGTAATCAGGCGATGTTTATCAGCAATACGCTTTAATCGAAAAGCAAATAATCCGTAAACCCCCACCAAGCTAATCATGATTGCCATCATGACAAAAAATTCGAAGCCCTGGCGGTAACTGGTTGCCGGAACCCCAAGAAATGTGGTGCCACTGTATTGGGTGGCAAATAATGTAAAAAACAACGTGAATGCACCAAACGTGCGATTGCCCAGATAAAAATCTTCGGCAGATGCGCGCCTCTCAGCACGTTTGGCAAATACCGTAATGACAATAAGGGCGATCAGATAAACACTGATACACGCCGCATAAATCCAATCACTACTCATCATCACTAGCCTTGGATAACTGGCCTAGCAGCACACCAATGAGTACCGCGAGCAAAACGATAAAAAATAGCGACCCAACGACCCAGCCCGGTAGTTGCGCGACGGCAGGTAATGGCAGAAACGGGGCCGTTAGTGCCATCAAGCAGAGCAATAGAATCAAGTAACCCATATACGGTCCGTGTCGGTCTTCTAGCGGTTTGTTCCACCTGTATATAGCAGCCGTGAAGCTACGGTGCTAAAACTGTGAGGCGATGAATCAGCTACATATGAACCAAAAGAAAAAGGAACCAGTACGGGCACAGACTGACTAATAACGAATATCCTGCGTTTACTAACGTATCGCGACGCATCAGACCGACACAGCTGTTAACGCAGCCAGAAACAAGAAACAAGAAACAAGAAACAAGAAACAAGAAACAAGAAACAAGAAACAAAACGTAAGAGAGAAACAACAACCCTGTATATTGACAAACAGACCTACAAAAAAAGAGGAGTACCTATGAAAACTCTCGCCCAAACCTCAGTAAGACCTACCAGCAGCTTGAATCTGCTGTCACAACATGAAATCGATGGTGTCACCAACGCTAACGATGATACTTTTCAGCTATTTAGACGCTGCGCCCTCGCGGTTTTGAATACCGGCAACGACTGCGATGATTACAGTACGTTCAAAGCGGCATTAGATGCGTTCGAGATTCACATCGTGCCTGAACCCCGCGGTATCCGCTTAGATATCACCAATGCGCCGGCCAGCGCCTTCGTCAACAATCGTATGATCCGCGGTATCGAAGAGCATTTGTTTTCGGCATTGCGCGATATCGTTTACACCCATCACAAAATGTCTATGGGCGGTCGCTTTGATTTCGACTCAGGCCCCGGTATTACTGACGCCGTATTTCGAATCAGCCGAAACGCAGGCGTTGTGAAACCCAATACCTCGCCAAAACTCGTGGTCTGCTGGGGTGGTCATGCCGTTAGCCGTATCGAATACGAATATGCTAAATCCGTTGGTTTTGAACTGGGTCTGCGCGGCCTGAACATCGCAACGGGGTGCGGCACCGGCGCAATGAAAGGCCCCATGAAAGGCGCCGTGATCGGCCACGGTAAACAACAAATTCGTGATGGCCGCTACGTGGGCATTAGCGAACCCGGCATTATTGCGTCGGAATCCCCAAACCCAACCGTTAATGAGTTGGTGATTTTGCCGGATATCGAAAAGCGCCTTGAAGCATTTGTCAGGCTCTCCCATGGCATTATTGTTTTTCCCGGCGGTGCGGGTACCGCCGAAGAAGTACTCTATCTACTCGGCATTCTTATGCAACCCGGTAACACTACTCTGCCGTTTCCACTGATTTTCGCCGCGCCGCAAGAAAGCGCTGATTACTTCCGTGGTCTTGATGCCTTTATTTGCCATACCTTAGGTGAGGCTGCACGCCAACACTATGAAATCATTGTTGGATCGCCCGAGCAGGTCGCTAACAGCATGTACAAAGGCATTGAAAGCGTTACTCGGCACCGGCGTAAACATCAGCAATCGTATGCATTCAATTGGGAGCTGATGATTCCCATGGATTTTCAGCAACCGTTTAAACCGACCCACAAAAACATGGCCGGCCTAAAGCTCAACCGCAGCCAATCAGCACACGCACTTGCCGCCGATTTAAGACGCGCATTTTCGGCCATTGTTGCCGGCAATGTTAAAGCTGATGGTATTGCCGAGGTTAAAAAACACGGCCCCTTTCAACTCAGCGGCGATGCCGAGATCGCAGCAAGTATCGATAACCTGTTGCGAGGGTTTGTTGATCAAGGCCGGATGAAATTAAACGGCCAGTATACGCCGTGCTATGAAGTGGTTCAGGCTGATACATCTACGTAGTTCCTAAGTAAAGCCTTCACAACTATTCCTCCATAACTAACCCCCGCGACCACATTTCAACGAGGCTCCGTCGCCGGAGCTACCGTCATTCCCGTAAAAAACGGGCAGACGGTACCGGCCAAAAACCGGCAGCGAGTTAGATAGTGGATAGCGACGTTCGACGCTCTCGAATACTGTAATCGTCTGCAGCCAAGTGCCGTATGCGCCTCCGCGATAACAAGACCATCAATCGCCCAGCCGAAAATCAGCAAACTTGCCTATCACTTGCTTGTCTATAATCTTAAGGGAACTCAACACACAATATTAATACTGCCCAACATGGCGTTCGCGCAGGCTTCCGTTTACCGAGAGGATACCCATGCGATTTTCCGAAGTTCTACAACCAGAAAATTACCCCGGCGGTTTGGTTTCCATTCCAAATCCGGTTTTTGTTTCCATGATCACCGATTGGTGCAAGGCGATGGGCAAAAAAACCGGTTACCGTCGGGAAAAACGCATCGTTCGCTGGCAAGAGGCGATCGATACGGCATATACAATGCTTGAACGTGAGCTACAGACCTCTGACCCCAAAAAAATCACATCGCACCCCAAGTGGTGCATCATGATGATCGCGGCAAAAACCTACTTCCCCGAACAAATAGAGCTCTACCACCCCACCGCCGTCGAAGCTGAGCGTGTCGGGCGTCTTATCCATATCAGTGAAATCAAACGGCATATCCGCGACAAAATGGAATTGATGCGCATCATCAAAGAAGAGCGCCATTTAAAAGCAGACACCTTTAACGAACTCGTTGAATCACGCATAAAATGCGAAGTACTGGCCGCATCCGCGCAAATGCTGGTGGCTAAGGCCAGGGCGTCCAACTTCTATTCATCCGATGTTTACCTCGGCACAGATCACGACCGTGGCACTGAAAGCACGGCCAAACGTAAAGGTGTTGGCGTTATTGCCAAAGGCAAAGCACACGGCAGTGTATCTGCATCGGCAACACTCGAACTTGAACGAGAAAAACTCTGTCGCGGCGTTCATCACAAAGGCTCTATGGGCGTGAAGGCCAACGCTGAAGGTCAAATTCACGGCGAAGGCGAGCTCAGCCTTGCCAAACTCAAAGCATCAGCCGCCGCAGGGCTCAGCGCCGAAACCAGTGTCAGTGCCAACGTCGATTACAACATTACGCTGTCTTCCAAGGTACCTACCGAGTACCTAAAACGTATTTTTCGAGATCAAGAACGCTTCAACTGGGCAGAGTTTCATGCTGAAGGCGAAGCTAACGCTCGCGTAAAAGCCAACGCGGATTTCGAAGCATCCTCGGTTTTGGCACACAAGTACCACCACAAACCGGTGCAAGACAATTACTTCAGCACGCATACCGATACCGATGACACCAAAGAGGCGTTCAGGTTAATGCACTTAACCGCCTCGGCAGAAGCAGAGCTCGGTATCAATATCACCGGTAGTGCCGGCATGCGCTTTTTTGACACCCTTGATGCCACATTAAGTGGTGATATTTTTGGCGGTGCTCGCGGTATTACAGAGGCCAATTTACTGATCAACGGCCGTGGTATACGCGCGGATTTCAACGCCGCATTTTTTGCCGGTTTAGAAGCAGGCACTAACCAAAAGCTCACGATTACCCACCCATCCAGAAAGATCACCATTGCATCATTTGAAGGTCGCGAAGCCGTTTCAGCGGGTTTTGGTGCACAAGCACGCCAAGTATTTGTCGCGAATACTAACAAAATGGAATGGCAGTGCCTCGGTGGTATCACGATGGGTGTTGGCGGCTATGCCTCATTCAGCTCATCGGCGTCACCGTCGGGCATTTTACTGTTGGGATACGACTTCCTAGTTATGCCATCAATTCTTGCAATCGCCGAAGTGATGAAACGCAAAGACCCGAGAAAGTCGAGTATTCATACACAACGCATCGATACGCTGGCTAAATTCTTGAACAACCAGGCTTCGCGCGGCGAACTCAACTCTGTCTACCTCGAATGCCACGCCCGTATGCTGGCTTCAATGGGGGCAATGGATGCAGAAGCAGACAAACTTCTGGCTGCTAAACGCCAGCTACGTGAACCAGGGTTTGATGGTTATGTTTCTAAGGGCCTACAAGATGTCAGTGCCCTAAGATCTGCTTATATCGATGAATACCAAGAAGATCGCGAGACCCCATTGGTGCAAATTTTCGGCTCAGAAGCATCTGAAGGAAATCCAACCATCCAACCCCAAGTGCCTCTTGGGGATATGGGCAGGCCGATTACTCAAACCCAGCACGCCACACCTTCGTATCGAAAATCTCCCGCTGTCGGGCCCGTCATGCAAGAATTGCAAAAAAACGTGACGACGTATTTGAATGCAAAAAAAGGTGATAAATGGGGCCGTATTGCTTTTAAAGAAACACAACAAGCGGTTTGGAACAAAGAAATCGCTGACGAATACGACTCCAGCCAAGGAACTTGGGTTTAACGATCAGCAAGCCGTTAATACCCATTGTCAACTCGTTAACAGACAAATCGCAAGCCCCTGAACTTCCTCTGGGAGTTCGGGTCTTTACCCTCAGCAGAAAAATAATTTCCCCGCTGCAGCCACAATGCTGCACGTTGTTAGAGGGTACACTATGCGATTCACTGAAGTCGTTAATTCCGCACAATATCCCCAAGGTTTTTTGAGCATTCCAGACCCCGAATTTACCGCCATGATTGAAACATGGTGTAAAAAGATGGGCAAGAAAACCGGTTATCGCCGTGAAACTCGAATGGAGCATTGGCAAGAAGCGATTGATACCGTCTACACAGCGCTAGAAGCTGATTTACAATCAGGTTCTGCATCACGAATCATGGGGCATCCTAAGTGGATTATCATGATGTTAGCGGCCAAACAGTACTTCCCAGAGCATATCGATCTGTATCATCCAACCTTGGTTGAAGAGCAACGCATCGGGCGACTTATCCATTTGAGTAAAACACGACGCCTGATAGCCGACAAAATGGAATTAATGCGCATTCTGAAGAACGACAATGTGCTATCAGTCACCACGCTCAACGACATTGTTCTCAGTCGTTTGCAGTGCGAAGTGTTGGCGGCCTCCGCTCAAATTTTGGCAGCTAAGGCGCGCGCCCATAGCTTTTGGGAATACACAACAGACATCGGCAAATCATCCTCGAGAGAGCGTGAAGCCAACGCTAAAATTGTTGGTAACGGCGTCAAAGCTAGTGCTAAAGCCGGTGGTACAAAAAAAGCGGAAGCCAGCTTTGACAGTGGCATGACAAAAACCAAATTGGGCTTCAAACACCAAGTGAAGGCCGCGGTTACTGCACAGGCAACCGGCGAAGCCCATGCCAGCGCCGAAGCCAGTGCCGATCGGCTCATTGCCTCAGCAAACGCTGGGTTGAGTTACGACACCTCGGTCGGTGCCGATATCGACTACACCATTACACGCACCTGTAAGGTAAAAACCGAATACCTCAAACGTATTATGTCCGATGATTTCAAAGTCGTTGAAGGCCATGTTGAAGGCAGCGCTAAAGCAGGTTCATGGGGCAGCGCCGAAGGAAAGATATCTTCCAGCTTTTCGCACAAATCCCATAACCTTGTCGCACAAGAGGGCGACTTTTTCAGCACCACCACCGATACCGACGCCAATAAAGAGCGGTTCAGCGTCATCGATCTTAATGGTACTGCGGAGGTGGAGCTGGGCATTAGTTTATCAGGCCGAGCCGGGGTTAAGTTTCTACAATCAGCCGAAATTGAGCTATCCGGAGACTTGATTGCTGGGGCCAGAGCCATTGGCGAACTTAAGTTCATGATCAACGGGCGCGGTGTTGGGTGGGATTTTAATTCCGCCGTGTTCGCCGGTATGGAGGTCGGCACAGAACAGAAATTCACCCTCACCCACCCTTCGCGCAAAGTCACTATCTTCTCGATCAGTATGCGTGAAGCCGTTAGCCTCGGTATTGGCGCCCAGGCGAGATTCAAAGGCAAAGCGACCTACGAACAGATCATTTTTGATCCGTATGCGGGCGCAACCGTTGGTATTGGTGTCAATGCGGGGTTTGATACGATGGTTTCACCACTCGGTGCTTTCCTCGTGGGATACGATCTGATGATCGTACCTTCGATACTCGCTCTTGGCCGAGCAATGGTGCGTAACGATCCGGAACGTCAACGTGTGCATACACAGCGTATCGAAGCCATCTGCAAGTTTTTAAACAACAGAGCTTCGAAAGCCGAAATCAACACCGTATATATGGAATGCCACAATCGGATGTCAGCACTGATCAGCGCACTGGATAATGAAGCAGATCAATTACTCAGCACCAACCGCAAGTTACGTGCTGCTGGCTATGATGGCTATCAGTCCGCAACCGTTCATGATGCGGTACGCTTGGAATCCAGCTATTTCAAACCCGTTAATGACACCCGCAAAACACCCCTTGAAATCGTCTTTGGCTCTCAAGCCGATGATGGCGATGCAGGTATCACATTGATAGGCGTCAGTGCCGGCCAACGTGGGCAAACCGTTACCCAAACGGCTCTACAAACGGGTGCGAAAGCCGAACATACGGGCAACGTTAAGCCGGCTAAAGGGGATCTCTATCGCCTTGTTTCTGAATATGAGAAAGTCAAAAACAACGGTTCCAACTCGCGTGTTGCTTTCGATGTATTGCGAGCTGATTTAGTCAAAGGCACGGTGCCGCAACTATAAAACAGCGCGTATTGGTTAACGCTTTTTTGACTGTCGATACTGGCGACCTAATCGTTCAGGGTCGAGATCATACGTTTTTGAAACCTGGCGAATCGCAAGCATAGGATTCGCCGGCTTATACAACGCCGATCCTTCAACAGCTGAAAAATACGGGCTGTAATCCATGCCCTCAACGCTCTCGTCGGCGAGTTCTTCCAGCAGTGCTTTCACACGATCAAGTTGATCTTCGCTGATATTCGCAAACTGCAATGTCACCTGCCCCGATGCCGACGGCTGCAACTGCGTGTCAATCGATTGGCAATGCGCAAGCAATGCTGCCAGTGATTCAGTAGGTGTGCTGGATGGTAACGACATAAATTAGAAACTCGGCTGTATTAGCCGGCATTGTGAAAGCCCGGCAACGCAGAGTCAACCGGGCTATTTGTTCATGCTAGCGAGCAAGCGCGCCAACGACGCGCAACAGCCAATAAACAAAGCGTAACCAACATCGTTAATGGCCATCCACCAAATTTTGGCGGCGCTGGTTTCGGAGGTGCCGGAGGGACAGGAACATCAGTTACTTCATACTCGATCATATCGAGGAAGAAGTAGATATCACTGTCATCTTCGTCAACTCCCGCACTGACAATCTCAACGTGTGTCAGATTCGTAAACCCACTCAACATCACGGCAATTCCCGAGCGAGTAGCCTCGTCCCACAAGGGGCCCATGGTTTGCTCCGCAATGATTGTATCGTCGCGATAACCGGTGACAGTTACCTGTGGGTTAACCATCATTGCCAAGTCAGTTGCATCCAAACTATGAATGTTAAGTCGTTTTTCGGCGGGGCCAGCAATGGTCAGTTTCTTGGTCACTGCGTCTTTGCGATAGCCCATCTGAATGCCATGGGGTTTAGTCACCGCTTTCAAACTACCGCCAGCATCCACCGACAGCGTCAGCAGGCCAACATCCACCGATTCACCCAGATCCTCGTGGTTTCCCCAATCGTAACCTGAGAAATCCTCTAACGTTTGCGCAGAGGCAACACTGAACGAAGATACACCAATAACGAGCAATAGAAATCCAGCAACACTTAGGTTACTCATCAATTAGCTCCTTGACGGGAAAGTGCCGAAAAGGCAAATAATCGGATTCAAGGCCTGGGCTGGGTTTCGAATATTGAACGCTTGGTTACCGCCAGCATTGCCGGTAGCACCCTGCGTTATTCCAACACTACCTGCAGCGGTTGTGGCTGTTGTCTCAGGTGTTGTTGGCATTGCGGTATAAGACGCCATACGCTGGGAATCGGCCAATGTGGCTCCTTCTGGTAATTCGGTCGTGCCAGCAGATTTATTAATGGTCATCTCGCCTTTTAACGTACCAGCGGAATGGGCGTGGGTAGGGAGGTGCGTGTTATTCAGAGTTGTGGTTTCAGTCCCCATCTTGGCTCCGAGACGTACCTGAGATAAACCTGGGCCATTGCCTGCTCCAACAATCGAACGGCCACGCAATGATGGCAATCCGAACGTCGTACGCCCGTCACCGCCGTATGTCGTCCCTAAAATTGAAAATAATGCGGTATTGCTCGAAATCGCTAATATCTGGCCATTTGCAAACGCCCACCCACGAGGCGCGAAATTACCCGCGAACCACTTCACTTCACCAATCATACAATCTTGTTGCGCAGACACTTGATGAGACAAGCTTGACGCGAGCACGGCGCAACATAAAACCTTAATGGTTCCCTTCATTCTTTATCTATCCCCTGACGTTAAATGCGAAAAAACACGATATTGTTGTTATATGTGACAGGCGCAGTATAACGTCGAGAAAACTGGTCGTATAGACAACGCGATAGACGAGCCTGTATAGGGGGGGTATTAGCGTGTTTCAATATTTACGTCGAAACAGGTATTCAGAGGTGTCGCGCAACCAGCATTTGGTTGTTGGTTTTGACGTCAACATATCGAAACGGCACATCTTCAAGATAGACGTCAATTCCTTCATCACGCAGGGTTTGCATCATTGGAGGGATGTGCGCAGACAAATAATTATCTACATCTGTTACCGGATACATACGCACTTCCCGAGCAACTCGTAACAACTCCCGCACCGCCGCTAAATGAAACGAATAATCGAGTACGCCTGAATAGGCAAATAGAAGATAGGAGCTTAGCGCCAGATCATAAGCCTGATCAGCGATGGGCAACGATGGTAACTCCCCATAAACATACGCACCTGAATCTTTACGTTTTTCATAGTCTGCGATAAAGGTATCAAACACTTGATCGCCATCGCGGCCAAGTTCTTCAACACTTTTTTGAAGACCGACTGTTTTAGCTTCAACAAGCGCCGAGATTCTTGCCATCACGTCAGGGCGACTGCCCAAAAAACTGGCCCGAATATCATCAACGGACTCTTTATAAATCGGGTCTATTGATGTGTAGCGAATGCCCTGCTCAAACAATTCAGCGTTGGTACACGCCGGCCCATCAGCGACACCAACGATGTTTTTACCCAAGTCGCTGTCTGTTAGGTTAAACATCTGTTCATATTGAGTGAGATTTCTCCCCCAGAGTACCACTCGATCAAGACCTACGCCCATTGTCGAAACCTCGCTGATCGATCAAAAATCGATAATAAACCGTGCTGCCGATAGTAAAGAGAACCTCTAAACTCACCGGCACAGGCTTATGGACTCATTATAGCGGGCTTCGTTCATCACTGAGGCCTCGCTGTCGCACCAGCCTTGTTGCAAGAAAACTATCAAAAACGATCAAGCTTGGGGAGTAAAAAACAGACGTCGAACTAATTGCCAACCGGCTTCGATAGCCGTTTGTTTTGCATCATCAGAGAGCCCCTGAATAATCGCGTTGTGCACAATCCACTGGTTGGCTGCCATCACTGACATCAAGCAGGTTTTATCGACATCACGTGTCATGCCCTGTGGTAATTGACCAAGCAGCTTATCGGCCGCATTTTCGAAAGCGCGATAAACGATATTGTAAGCGGCGGAATTCGGGTTAGCCGATTCGCGGAACAATAACGCAACACTGTCGGCATCAGCAAAAATCGCTTGGTACATTTGTTCAAACGCTAACCGAATATGTTGAATATCTGGGGTGTCTGCAAATAATTCGTCCGCCAAAAACTCACTAACTGCATGGGTAACAGACTGTTGATAGATCGCAGCCAACAACGCGCCTTTATCGTCAAAACAGCGGTAAAATGTGGGCCTGGAGACGTTTGCTTGCTTACAAATACGCGCAATCGATACGGCTTCCGTACCCTCATCAAGAAATAACGGTATCGCCGCACCCACAATCACCTGTTGCTGTTCTTCAACCCCAGGGCGTTTTTTACGGCGGCCATCCTGCTGACAGGTTTGTAATGTATCGGGCATGTTTGCAGTGTCTTTAGTCATGAATACCAGTTTACTCGAATCCGCCCGTTGCGTCTTTATTGCCGTCGAAACCCAGCATTCATAAGCGCTTTACGCAAAGCTACAAAAGGTATGAATGACGGCCATCAGCACAAGAAGACACCTATACGGTTGTTTTTTATATTACACAACGTAAGATTAACGTCACGCATTTACGTCGAGCACTCAACCATGACAAAGTCCGTTTTTATTACCGGCGCCAGCGAAGGCCTTGGTCGCTGTTTCGCACTGCACTTCGCCCGCCAAGGGTACCGCGTTACCGCGGTCGCAAGAAACGAAGAACGCCTAAAAAGCCTTGTGAAAGAGCTCAGCGCTATCAATGCACATCAACACAACTACATCAAAGCCGACCTGTCGGTCGATGCTGGCCACCAGCAATGTCAGGACGCATTGGAAAAAACCCATTATGATGTGTTAATCAATAACGCCGGATTCAGCTATTTTGGAGAATTCAAAGATTCCTGCCTCAACGATGAGCTGGCTGTGATGAAGGTCAATATTGAATGCCTGATGAAACTCGCACACACCTATATGAAACACGCTAAACGTGGTGACGCCTTGATTAATCTGTCGTCCCTCACCTATTACTTACCAACGCCGGTGCAACCCAGTTATGTCGCGAGCAAAAACTGGATCGCATCGTTTTCTGAATCCTTGTGGTATCAAGGTCGAGCGCAAGGCGTTTATGTTCAAGGGCTTTGCCCGGGCATCGCCAAAACCCAATTTGTCGATCGTGCCGGTGCAATCAAACACCGTAATCTACTCGATTTAATCGCAGTTTCACCGGAAACCGTGGTCAGTGCATCCTACCGCGCACTAGAAAAGCGCAAGGGCCCTATCGTATTGCCCGGCATTGCCGATAAACTCATGGCCGGCATCATGACCCTTCTACCGCGCAGAGCATCCGTATGGTTGATGGGTAAGGTCGGCGATATGGCGTTTTGATTTCGCTTCAGTTAATCGACCAATTAACAAGCGAATTAACTAACGCCTTTACCAATAACTAAGCTTCTGCGTCGTACCGATTGGTAAGTCCAACCACAAACAATACAAACCATCGCCGGTAGCAGCCAAGCCAAGCTGCTATCAAACAGGGGTATCCAGTTAAGATCATGCAGATCGCCCACCACACCGCTGGATTTGATGCCATCCAAAATACTAAAACAAAGAACAACAGATAGTGTGAGACGCAATAATCCCGGCGAAATTTGCCAAAAGCCTCGTGGCATTAGTTGCGCAAACACCATCACAATGGCTAGCGGATAAAGTGTAATAACAATCGGCACAGACAATGTAATTAACGTTTGCAGGCCAACGTTGGCAACAATAGCAGACAGCGCACAAATCGAAGAAATCCAAAACCGGTAAGGAATCTTAGGCCAGCGTTGAGCAAAGTATTCGCCGCACGACGTACCTACACCTACCGCAGTTGTCAGGCAAGCCAATATGATAACGATAGATAGCGCCGCTTGCCCCCAATTACCCAGCAATTGATACACCATCACCGTGAGAATCTGCCCTCCTCCGGCGGCATGGTCGAGATGAAACCGGCCCAACGCCCCCAGATAAAATAACCCCGCATAAACAGCACATAACCCAACCCCGGCGATCACGGACGAGATTAGCGTATAACGCACTAATCGTTTCCGATCCTCAATACCGTAAGCTTTCAACGCCGTAATAATTGCGATACCAAATGCCATCGCTCCAAACGTATCCATCGTCAGATAGCCCTGCAAAACACCTTCTGAAACCGGTTGAACCGCCCAGTTTCCGCCTGTGGCAGGGGTAAAATGTGCGGCAGACGGCTCCACGATCATAGCCAGATAAATACTCATCAATGTGACGGCCAATACTGGCAACAACACCTTGCCAATAACCGTCACCAATCGCCCAGGGAACAAACAAAGCCACAGAACAATGGCGAAGAAAATCACACTGTGAATACCCTGATAGACTGGTGAATGACTCCCAAGCCAAGGAGCCACACCAACATCATAGGCAACCACACCGGTACGCGGGATAGCAAACGCCGGCCCAATAACGATATATACAATCACCCAAAACAGAGTACCTAAACCCGCAGGCAGTGCTTCAGTTAACGCATCCGGGCTACCCGCCCGTGCTATCGCAACGATGGCGAACAAAGAAAGCCCGACATCCGTCAACACATAGCCAAGATACGACCACCACAGATTCGAGCCCGCCTGATAGCCGGCCCATGCAGGGAATATAAGATTGCCTGCGCCAAGAAAAAACGCAAACAGCATTAGCCCCATACCAATAATATCACTGGTTTTCACAGTACCCTCACCTGTTTGGGATAACCTCAAACACAACGGAATGTAAACCGCTCGGTACTGCCTTGACCGCCGGAAAACGAAAAGTGGCTCGATTTAGACAGCTCACACATGTTTTCGTTTGTTTCAAAATTGCAGTTTTTCTGTCAGGTAATCGTCACTTACCCGCATTACTATCGTCACACAATTTTGTAGAGAGACACATAGATGAAACTTAAAACACTCGCCGCCGCTATTACTGCATCTACACTACTGTTTGCTTGCAGTGACGATGATGATAACAATGCCGAAAAGAAAATCATCGAACCGGCAAGCATGACTCTGATCGGTCGCTTCAACGAAGATCAAGAGTTGGATGAGGGGCTTTCAGAGATCGTCACCTACCACAAAACCAGCCAAAGTATTCTGGTCATTAACGCTAAAGATTCTGTCATTGATGTTCTTGATGCCAGCACCCTGACCAGCGAGGCGCTGGCAAACCCACTATCAGGCTCTAACCTGACACGTCGATCAACATTGGATGTTAGCAAGAATGTTGCAGCATCTGGAGGCATTAACAGCGTAGCGGTTCATGGCAATCTGATGGCAGTCGCCGTTGAAAACGATGACAAACAATCTAACGGTTTTATTGCGTTCTACACACTGAACGACCAAGGCTCGCCAACCTTCCAAAAGGTTGTTAACGCTGGCGCACTGCCAGATAACGTTGTATTCACTCATGATGGTGCTTATGCACTAAGTGCAAACGAAGGCGAACCGTCTGGCGACTACAGCAATGACCCTGAAGGATCCGTGACCATCGTACCAATCGCTAATGGCACTGCTGGCACACCGCAACAGGTCAGCTTAAGCGTATTCAATGCGGGCCAACCCAAAGCCGATCAAGGCGCCGCCGTTCGTGTTACCCATCCTAATGCATCCGTAGCGCAAGACCTAGAACCTGAATATATCGCCATCTCTGCAGACAACAAAAAAGCCTATGTTTCTCTACAGGAAAACAATGCTATCGCAGTAATCGATATCGAAAACGCAACCGCTGAGCGGCTGTTCAACCTTGGCGAAAAAGATCACGGCATCGAAGGCAACGGCTTAGACGCAAGTAACAAAGATGACGCCATCAACATACAAACATACGACAATGTTTTCGGTTTATACATGCCCGACACCATCGCGGCTTACCGTGTTAACGACACAAATTACATTGTGACAGCAAACGAAGGTGACAGCCGTGAATACGACTACTCTGCGACTGAAGCCGAGTGCGATGCTGCTGGCCATGATTTTGACGATGGCGACTGCTTCAGCTGGGTTGATGAGAAAAGCGCAGGTAAACTCGACCTTGATGAGACTGTTTTCCCCGATGCAGATGCCCTCCAGGAAAACGAAAAGCTAGGTAAGATCAAAGCTGTCGTCACTGAAGGCGATGTCGATAACGACGACAAATACGAAAAAGTCGTTGTATTCGGCGCCCGCTCTTTCTCGATCTTCAATGCTGACAATGGCACACGCGTATTCGATTCCGGTGATGATTTTGAACAAATCACCAAAACACGTCTGGGTGAGAAAGGCTTCAACGCCACCAATGACGAAAACGGATTCGATGATCGTTCAGACAACAAAGGGCCTGAGCCAGAAGCTTTGGCGCTAGGAACCGTCAACGGCATTACTTATGCGTTTGTAGGTTTGGAACGCACAGGCGGAATCATGATGTACAACATCAGCAACCCTGCGCAATCCGAATTTGTTGAGTACACCGTCAATCGTGATTTCGACACAGATATCGAAACCAATTTTGCCGCAGCCGGAGACCTTGCACCTGAAGGTATGAAGTTTGTGGATGCAACTGACAGCCCAACCGGCAATGCACTGTTGATCGTCGGCAATGAAGTATCAGGCACTACGACGGTTTACGAAGTAAAATAAAACATCGTATTTATTGATGAGTTGTTAGAAAAAGCCCGGCACTGCCGGGCTTTTTTATGCAGACAAACAATTTACCAACAGCGCTATCTAACACAGGAGTCAAACCGCAAAAATCATCACTACCGTTAGATACCATGTTGACTTAGTATCACAGATAAAATGTTAGTTCGCCGACATGAACGCGTTCACAGTTTATGGCTTTCTTTCCTTACCCGTGAAATTTTTACGCCCTTATCTGTCAAAGAATATGAGGCTAACAACAAGGTTCATCGATGACAGAAATGCATCAACCCTACTCCTCAAAAACGCCCGCACCATCGACGTTATTTCAACCGCAACGCAAATCTGTATCCACCATTAGCCATCCCGATTTCATGGCATACTGTGCACAACGTATTATAGACGGGCAATCAACGTCGCAAAAACGAGCTCGCCTCCTTAACTTTGAGTGTAATGAGAACACTGACCTACTGGGTATTAGCGAGCAATTACACAGACACGATTGGAAAACACAGTTGCAGGCGTGCCATTCAAACCCCGAGCAGCTAGAAACTCTCATACGGGACGGCACAGACATAGAAACTCGGCTAGCTCTCAGCAGCTGCACACCATGGCCCTCGTGGTACTTCGACTTCATCTGGTACGACCGAGCAACAGCGTTGTTCACCAACCATATTGACGTTATCGCACTTCGGCAGGTCAAAGATATGCTGCGCCAAAACGGCATTGCCGTGCTGATATTTTCAAATCTAACCGCCGCTGAAGCCTGCCTAAAAACACGTTATCACGATGATAACGGCGACACGAATAACGCCCGGCACTTCCTCTATGCTCAGAATTCCGTATCAATGGATGCTAAGCGGCCTGAAACCGTATGTAACGGCGCTCTCGAAGTACTAAAAAACCAATTGGAATCAGCAGGCTTTCAGGTTAATGACGTACTCTCCATCGTCAACACACCTGCTACCGCCGTCGAATATGCGAAAAGCAGCACGGCAGATAGGTCTGCGGTCAACCCGGCACAACGTTGCGGCCGATATGCCTTTATCGTCGGCAAGCCGGGTTAAACCGTCACCTCAAGCAGATAATCACCGCCTAAAGCCATTACCTTCACGTTGCTAAATTAAGCGGTTCCCCCATCCGTCATCCCTCAACAACAGACGCGAGGCATTCGCGGTATACATCCACTTCCTGAGCCCCGTTAATAAGGTAGCGACTATCGACAATAACAGCGGGCACAGCATGGATGCCCTGCTTGTGCCATTGCATCTGATCGCTTTCAACCTCCTGGGTATATTGATCGGATGCCAACACTCTCTGTCCTTCTTGCACATCCAACCCTGCTTGCGATATTGCGTTAAGCAAAACCTGCTCGTCACACAGCCCCAACGATTCTGTAAAATACGCCCTGAATAATGCTTCTTTCAGCGCTGTCTGTTTGCCATGTAAGCCCGCCCATGCCAGCAACCGATGACAATTTCGCGTGTTATAGATACGCATATCGTCATTAAAGTTGAAGGCAAAACCAAGAGACTTTCCCAGTGTGGTCAAATGATCACGTACCTGCTGACTATCCTGTGGTGTAGATCCATATTTTTCGACCAAATGTTCTCGGAGGTTTTGCCCCTCAGCCGGCATCCCCGGATTCAATTCAAAGGGCTGCCAATGGATTTCAACATTCTCGAGTGACAAGTCTGAAATCGCTTGTTTGAGCCTGTAAAACCCAATAACACACCAAGGGCAGACAACATCAGACACAATATCGATTCGGAGGGCATTTTGTGCGTACATTTTTAAATCCTCATGGGTTATTTCGTTAATGGGGCTAACCAACGAAAAAACAACCTGAGCGAGCGATATCAATTGGCGTTAACCATTCTATCTCAATCTATTGAACCCCAATGGGCCGAACTATCGAGATTGTGAGCGACCGATAGATTGCTGTCTTATCACGATTATTCCATTCAATTGATTGATCAAACACGTA
>CACSIO010000014.1:35593-38659 GCA_902705865.1 BD1-7 clade bacterium | reverse complement strand
TGCAGTATCAGGGTGGCTGCATCTGCTTTGGCGATACTGACATTATCGGCGGCATTCACTGTGACTTGTGTAAAGGCGTTGGTTAACACACCTTCGATATTGACAATGTCCGCATTGGCGAGCGACGTTGCCGTATTGTTATTACTGCTGTCCAGCGCCACAAAGTTGTTGAACGAGAGGTTTTTCTCGGTGCCGTTGTACGTGCCATTCAATGCAATGCGGCGCTCATTATTGTTGTTACTGTTATTGGACAACGTCCAAGTTTCAGCCACGGTAGATCCAGTCACGGTGTTGGTATTTGCACCGTTACCGGTAAAACTGTTGATGCCAGTTATCGATGCGATGCCTTGGTTCGGCTTGCCGCCAATGCTGCCATCGGTATTAATTTGCAGAGCGCTATCACCTACGTGTAACGCATCACCGGTACCGCCTTTCAGGCTGGCTAATACGCCACCATCAGCGACAACGATGGTATCGGCAACATTGTTCTGATCGGTTTGTAAGTGGTCGAAACCGGTCATCACCATATCGGCGGACCCTACGGAAGATCCGGTCAAGTCGCTCGCCGACACCGTCCAAGTTTGGGCGGTTGCATTCGTAATCAGGGTCGCTCCGCTATCCGCAGTGACGGTAGCCTGACGCAAACCAAGCACCTCTGTGATGCCGGTGGTTTCGTTCTGATGTAAATCAACGATGACGTTGTCCGGTGTATAGTTGCTGTAATCGAGCACGTCAGTATCACCAACCGTTAGTACTGCCAGCCAATCGTTGGCGACGGCGGTACTCACTATGTTGATGGTATCGTTGCTATTGTTCGCTTCGGTATCAAGCTGGTTAAACCCTTTGAATACATACGCATAATTGCTATCGGTAACCGTGCCAACACCAGATATAACGGTATTCGCTTCTGTTACATTCCAAGAATTGGTATTGCGGCCAGCGACGACCTTGCTCTGGTTGTTGGCTTGGATAGTAAAACCGGTACCGCTAACCGTTTTAATGCCTTGGATATCGTCAGTTGCAAGCGTATTTGCTACGTCTAGCTGGCCTGCGTCGATGACTAAATCACCCAACGCCACGACGTTGAGGGTATCCTCTTTACCGGCGATCAACTCAGTCAGGCCACCGCCGTTGCTCATCACGACATTGTCAGTAGAACCGACTTCCGATACGTCCAACTTGCCGAAACTTATGTAGGAAATACCATTCGATGTCAGCGTATTTATACCATCAACATTCCAAGTCTCGGGGGTCGACTTACCTATAATCTTGCTGCTGTCCCCGTTGCCCGAGATCGTTCGCCCACCAGTAACCACTGATAGTGGCGCACTAGTGAAACCATCCTCAGTGAGAGAAATAGATACATCTATATGCCTTGAAAGATCGATAGCATCTTCACTACCAGCGATTAACGACGACAGGCTCCCGCCCGCTAGAACGCTAATTGTATCAGCGTTAGATGCCGTCTCTGTCGCAGAAAGCGCATGATCCGTTTTTAAGGAACCAAATTGCGAAAAATAATATTCATCACCTTGATTAAATACGTTTGCACCGGTAACCGTCCACGTTTCTTTGGTTTCCAACCCTGTTACTGAGCTTTTGCTACCATTACCAATAAATTTGGTAACTCCAGTAAACCCGGCAAGCCCCGTTGCGCTTCGCGTCGTAGAACCAGAATCTACCGTCAGATCGATGGAAACATCGCCGGCGTAGTTTTCATAGGTGATGGTATCTGCTGCTTTACCCTCCAGTTTAAAGTTCGCTGAATCAGTCTTGATACTAACGGTATCGCCCGCATCGGAACCTGTGTTTAAACTTACAAAATCTTTGAACGTATAAGACTTCTCCGCTGAAGAAGTACCATCAGAATAGGTTCCAGTTAATACCAACCGCGTTACGTCGTTGTCGCTAGGGTCAGGACCCCAATCCCATTGCTCCGCGACACTTGATCCTATTAAGTTTGCCTCCCCCCCACCGGAGTAGGTGGTAATTCCGGTTACAGCTATCCTCGATGAATTACTCGATAGATCAAGGTTGCCCATATCATCAACGGTGAGGTCGCCTTGCGAAATAACCAGTGCATCTCTATCTCCTCCCTGAATTGCATTGATTGTTGAGGAATCAGACGAAATGTTAACCGAATCTTCCGTGTTGTTGCTGGTAAGGTTCAGTAGATGGAAACCTTCGGCTAATAAATAAGATGCATCCTCTATTTCTGAACGTGTAACGCCCGATTCATTAACCTCCCAGTTCAACGTTCCCGAGGCGGATCTATCTGCGACCAACGTGTGTTTATCTGCTGCGTTATCAGATTGAACCTTAATACGCTGAATGCCTTCCAGCGTTTTGATAGCGGTAGATGCTTCGCCGTCTAACAAATTGACCGTAACATCCGCAGCAGATTCGGTACCGTATTGGGTATAATCCAACACATCGGTGTTCTTTGATATCAATGACTCTAACCAAATGGTTGAATTGATTGAGTTGTCACTGACTACCTTAATAGTGTCTCCGTCCATGGCGTCGGCTGTCGCCGTAGTGTCTAAAACGCCAAAGCCGGCAAATTCATATGCTCCCTGCGTGAAGGTGTTTACATCAATTAGCGTCCATGTTTCAGCAACCGCAGCGCCTTTGACTTTGCTGAGATTGTTATTGGTCTCAAATTTAACAATGCCACTTAGCTCGGTTATTCCACTTGTGTCCGTTCCATCCTGACCATCGTTATCTGTATTTAGTCGCTCTACGTCAACCGTGACCGGGCCGCTGTATTTTTCGTAGTTTAGAGTATCATCGCTATCGCCTATCAGTGTGTGTAGACTGCCAATTTTGTGTTGCGATTCATCAACGGCACTCGTATCTCGCACTACCTCGACGGTATCCGTCTTAGTTGTACCCGCTTTATCTATGATGAGGCCACTGATATCGGTAAATATCTGCGTCGCCTCGATATCCGTTGCCAGGCCGCGGTATTCCACGTCGCCAGCACCGACAACACTCCAGAGACCCGCCTGTTCATTTGCAGTGACCGTGGTTGTGTAGGTATCCATTCCGTCGGCATTGCCCACA
>CACSIO010000014.1:0-35493 GCA_902705865.1 BD1-7 clade bacterium | reverse complement strand
TAACGCCCCCTGCACGATATTATTCGGGTCAGTATCGTTAAACTGGATTTTTACTGTATCCGCTAGATCTCCAGCCGTATTGATCGTGCCAAAACCTGAAAAGGTTACTAATGCCTCTAAATTAGTATTGAGCACATCGAAATCGTTCAGGCCTCTGATTCGCCACGTTTTTCCATCACCTTCTGCGACATCAGAAACGTCACCTTCGATCGCCAAAGGGCCAACCAAATCAGTGATTACATCAGCGCCGTTAGCGCCTTGAGTCATGATATCTGCGTCTGCCTGTTCGCCTCCAAGGCGATCGGTTTTTACAACATACTCAAGGGATGTGCCGGAAAGCCTCAAAACATCGCCGGCTTTACCAGTAACTTTATTGAGTTCAGAATCCGCCTGTAAAACAATATCAGCTTGGCCGGAACCCATCGTTGAAGAATCGATGCTTTCGAACCCATTAAACACAATTGCGGTTGTGCCACCGGAACCATCGCTAATATCTGTCGCGATTTGATTTACGCCAACAACGCGCCAATCCGCAGAAGTCGCCAATGTCTTTAGTGTACTAAATGTACTATTTCCTCTATAACCCCCAGTGCCAGTCAATGCAGATAGCTTCGACAAATCCAGCTGATTTAATACTGTAACCGTACCTTTGTTATCTAACGTGTTCGCAGCTACTTCAATATTAACCGCCGACACAGATTTATCTGACGCGATGAGAATAGAGCTCGCCTCCATAATCAAATCGCCTAACCCTAATTTCAACGCCTCATTGATCAATATCTGACCGGATAGAGCATCATTCGTGTCTTTTACCTGCAATATCAAACTATGATTGTTCGCACTCGAATTCACAGCATGGGACACTTTAATTTCTTGCCTGGCCTGCAATACAACATTTGCAGTCATAAGATCTGTAACGATTTTTGAAGCGTTCAACGTTAAGGCAGCTGGTGCATCCGGTGACGCCGTTTCAAATTCTACTCTAAACAGAGGTACATCAGCGTCGGCGCCATTCGATATCGTATTGCTGTTTGCGCCGCTCTCAATGATTTCGATTTTATCTGGATCCAACAACAGTGTTCCAACCTCACCAGATGTCGCTCTCAAATCTGCGGTACCACGATAATCCAAACTCTTTGCCGAAACCTCCGCAAAACCGCCATCGCCGGAAACATCTCCCCCCTTAGCTTCAATAGAGCCACCAAAGCGGGTTTCATTGTCAGCCCATACAATAACGCGACCACCATCACCATTATCGCCAGCATTGGCTTGCAAATTGACGCCTTCACCAACAAACGTGCGTTTCGCGTTTCTCACGGAAGCGTTGGCGCCTTGGTAATCGCCGCCGATACGAATGTCTCCACCATCAGTACCACCACTGACAATAACGCTTGAATCACCGGTAATGGCAACCTGATCGCCCAACACATCAACATCGCCACCGAGAGCAGACACACTACTGGCGTCAATATCGCCTGAATTGATTACGGTTTCGCCTTCAATGTGCACACTGCCGCCGTCGAGGCTCTCAACATCCGAAGACACATTGATAACGCCACTGTGAACAATATCACCGGATGCTGATTGCAATTCAACACGTCCGCGCTTGAGGTTGAAGCCGGTCGCACGAACCATACCCGAGTTGTTAACTGCATTATCGAACAAGTCGCTTGTGGTTTCAGCGGCTAACACTACCTTGCCACCATTCGCTTGCAAGGTACCGGTATTTTCAACGGCGGAATCTAACCCCAGATCATTATTGATCACATCTTCATCAATTCGCACACCGATAATGCCGGTTTCATCAAATGACAAATAGGCCTGCCTACCGGCGGCCAGATTGATATAGCCCAAGTCGGCCTGAATCATGCCATCGTTGCGAACAGATTCACCCAATAAGGTAACACCGGCAGACGCAGCAATCGCGCCACTATTGATAACAACACCCTGGGATGGATCAATATCCTTGAACGCAAAGTCACGATTCATAAAATCGTCTTTATCAATCCATAGCGAGCTCGCTACTAACGCGCCCGTATTGATTTGAGCATCGCTACCAAAGATCATTCCCCGAGGGTTAACAAGAATAACAGAGCCATTTGCGACTATTTGGCCATTAATATGACTAACAGAATTATCAAGAATGTTATTTAGAACAATCGCTTTTGCATCAGGCTGTAAGAAGTTAACAATTTCTTCTTTAGAAAGATTAAACGTCGCCCAATCGACGGCCAGTAGCTCGGTATTTTGAGTAACTTGGGTGGTGCTTCCTTCGACGGTGATTTCGCCATCACCATCAACAATAACACCTCCCGTTGGTGCCGCATGGCCAGGGTTAGCAATCAGACTGATAACCATAACGCTGACGACGCTACGCTGTTTCGCCAGCTCCATGTATTTAACCAATGTCTTCTTATTAAATTCCATTGTCATTCCCTTACCGTTTAAACGCCGGTGACACGTAATTCCCAATCCGGCATTGTCATTCCAGACGCCAGAATTCATTCCCTGTGCGATCTAAACAGCGCAATATATTGCTGTTGTCGCGAAGTTTGTTGTTTCGTTATTCAGTCAAAGATGTATCGCAAACTGAATAGAAACTGCTGCCCTAAACCATCATTTTCAAGATCTGTGGTGCTACCTGTCGATATACGCGCCTTAGTTGGCCACGACACACTGGTATCGATGACGAAGTCGCGGTTCCACTCATACCGAACGGAAAAACCATAACCCGCGAAATTGGCCCAATCATCGATGCCATCGGCAGTTAGCGCGTACAGCGTGGAATACCCTTCTTCGTAGAAAGGCCCGATATCCAGCGTGTGTTCTGCAACAACGCCGCGCCACGGCATAGCGCCCATGATATCGACCGTCCATTCAATCGCACCAAAAGCACCTGCATCGCCTACAAAGGCTGAGCTTGAAAATGCACGCACACCAAACGGCCCACCTAATGAAAACTGGTCGTAACTCGGTAAAACCTTGTCCGTCCAGGTTCCTCTAAATCGTGTTGTTAGTTTACTTTTTACAATGCCCGCAATGGGGATCAATGTATTGGATAGCGCCTGCCCGGTATAGAAAACAGCGCCGCCATCTTTACGACGCGCTAGCGCAAAATCGGTTTCGCCATAGTTAACAGCGAAGTCAAAGGCGAATACCGAGCGCATTTGCGGAACAAGAAAATCGGTATGCCAACTAACGGATGCACCGTACGTTTCATCAATACCTTTTTGAATACTAACCTGCTGACCGTTGTTCAGAATTTGCGTATTTGTGTCTGCTTTTTTGTAGGAAGCGAGCACCGCGAAACTCATATTAAGGTCTTTATTTGCTTCAACTTTTCGATTAAACCCAGTATTAAAGTTATATGTTTGGCCTTCAATCAACGCACTTATCTGACTCGATAGCTCGGATATAGTTCGTTGACTCTCATAGATATTCGTATCGAAAGACATAGTGAAACTGGTTTTTGCGTCGAATATCGGAAGTTGATAATTAAGAAACCCTAAATTCGAGTTAGACGGCGAGCTGGTACGTAAATAACCCGCACTTAACAGATCGCCGGAGCCAGAAGGATTTAACCAATCCATGGTAATGAGATAACGATTTACCCCAGTTTGTCGCGTGCCATAATTATCAGTATTCAAGCTAAAGCGGAACTGCCGTTCCGTAACGTCTAACACTAGCTTCGTTTCACCGGGATTTTTTCCCGGTTCGAACAGCCCGGATTGAATCGACAACCCGGGCAGGCTATTAATCAGAAAATACGCATCAGTAATATTGTCGGAAACGTTATGACCAATATACGGATCAAACGCCCGCACTATGGCTCGCTCGTCGTAGTGCAGATTTTCTAAACCGCGAACTTCAACACTGCCCAAAATACCCGGCTGAATCGCCAGGTACAGTTCGCCGCGTGCATACTGGAACTCCTGCTGTGGTACGTATACATTGGCAAGAATCAGGCCTCTTGCGCGATAATACGTTTTTAATGAGTCAGCAATTTCTTCGAGCTCTTCAAACGTAATTCCGCGCCCCCTGCGCAGCCGCATAACCCTGCGGCTCATATGCTTTAGTTCAGCCTCGGTGAGGATGCCGCCCTTGCTGGCGTAGTACACATCGGAGATATAATCCGACAGATCAACGAGTTCAGCGGCTGAAAACCCTTCAATACCATTTGCCAGATAACCGGTTTTTTCGCGACGCTCCCGTCTGATGATGTTTTGTATATCTTTTTGTGAAACCGAAATCGCACCAAGGTTTTGGGCACCCAGTAATTCAATGCGGTTAACCCAAAGTGTTTCACCTTCGAATTCGACAATATCTGGCCGATTGATACAATCTGCAGCGCGTTGTTGCTCAAGTGCCGATACTGTAATAGCCAAAATCGCATCAGGCTCATGACTAGCGGTGAATGTGACTGCAACATCACAAATACCATCTTGGATAAAGTAACGTCGAATCTTGCGGCGAATCGTTGCCAGTGTTTTTTCAGCATTAGATAACAACGCCGGCGCAACATCGGCTTGACGTGGCACCGATTGAATATAGAACGCTAAGTTGAACAAACGGTCTGACTGATACTGCGTCAACAGTGGCGTCTCAGAGATATCCAATTCGGGAAATAATAGATTCAGGTATTGCCCAAGTGGCTTAAGCGCTTTGAGCTCATCGTCGCTCAAGGGAGCGGACGAATACGATTGGATGATTGTGTCGATTTTGTCGTTAGCGACCGCGGGGGATATGCCTTGAAAGGCTGAGTCTATCTGATTTTTGTAGACAATACGCCAGCCATCAACGAAACCGCCTTCTCGAAACTCCGCTAGCTCTTCGGCCGTAAATGCAGGTTGTTCAGTAATAACGAGGCCGCCGTTTTCTAACGGGTTTTCGGCGTTTATTGCGCCTTGCCCGCCATTATTACCTTTTTTATCTTGCACGGGCCCTTTACGAGTCACAGAAGATTCCGCGGGGGCTATACCACCTGAATCCGCGTCACTCTCTAAAGCAGTCGCAGGAGCTTCTGTCGATGCCGGGCTTTGCTCTGGCGTTGCCGCAACAGCAGCACCCGAGAAAAACGCACAAACAACGGTTGTAACAACAAATGCACGAACCCGTCTTTCGACGGTTTTGTTCAGGCAAAAATACAACATGCGATATCAGCCAACTGATTAACTCAGCCGGCACCTTCCTTTACTGGCCATTTTGGCCTTCCCTTTACACACGTAAACCCGTCAAGTTTCGCCCGAAGGCAGCTTATCAACGAATAATTCGCATTACTCTGAAACCCGTCACATCGGGTTTCATATTTGCTGTTTTTTCGACAGTGTCGAGCTGGCATTCATCCATCGGCGTCAACCGAGACGCGCCGGCCAATATGTATTGGTTGCCGGCTTTGACCCATTCCTGGGCATTACCGACATGGTTGATCAACCCCCATCGATTCGGCTGCCCCATCGTTGCCGGCACCAATTGCATACCTTTGTTAATGCCCCGAATCGACATGCTGCAATTGCGGTTTTTATCCAGCTCACTGCCGCGGGCTTCAGCCGCATACAGCCATTGAGCATGCGTAGGCAACTGGTATACGAAACCCGTTTGCTCGGTCAACCAAGCGAGATAATCACCAATTTGAGATGAAGAAATATCTGTAATCGGATAACTTTCTGGCCCGCCAGTGGCCGAACAAGCCCCCGATTCTTCACAGTAACGATTCCACTCGGCACGAGACACTTCGTACTTACCCATCGCGAACATACTAAAATCGGTATTGGCTGGCACAACAACTAACTTGGGGCCCTTTACATGCAGTTGGTCGACAAACCGATCCTGACAGGTATACCTGCGACCTTTTTCCGAGAACGACGGTTTACAGGTATTAAACGGCTTAATGGCGATTTTACTGAAGCTTGCGGCGTAATCAGGAAATACTGACTTAGCAATTTTCACTTGCTCGCGAGCACCATTCGGGTCTGAAAACCCGTACAGCCGAATACAATTACCGAGTTGACGTATATGCTCAGTTTGACGAGCGGCTACGACCTTACCCAGTGATTTATATCGACGATTAAGGCTATGTAGCGACTTTCCGTATCGGCGAATATCGAAATCAAAACTGTTAGCCTGGCCGTTACCTGCCAAGCGACTGGCGCACACATCCAGCTCTTTCAGTAGCGCAGCATCCTTTTTCTTGTATGCCGCAAGGCGTTGGCGATAGAGTCGTTGTTTCTGAGCAGCCTCACGCTCGGCATAAGCATCATTCAAGCGCTGCTCAAGGGCCGCCACCGGATCACCGTCAGGGTCGTATTGCTTAGCTAGCTGAAACATATCTCTGGCTTTATCCAGATCATCAGCGGCAATAAAATCATCGGATTGATCGATATAAACGTTTGATACTTTCTTTCGGAAGTAAGTAATCCAAGAGGCGGTGGAAGCAACATCGTCTATTCGTTGCGCTTCAGCCTCATCAAACACTTCCGCAAAGCCTTGGCCCGTATAATCTTTTTTGTACGGCGCTAACCAATATTCATCGCGGTAAACTTTATCGAGATCGGTGATTTTTTGTGTGGTCGCCAATTGCCATTCGTAAGAGTCGGCAAACGCAGACAAGTAAACCTGTTGATCGAGTTCACTTTTTAGCGTCTGTGCTTGGGTTTGCCATTGCTTTAGCGTTCGGCTCAAGGTGTCACGCAACACCTCCTGACGCCCCATTAACGCTTGCATCGCACGGAATTCTTCAGCCTTTTGCGCAGCAATGCGTTGCTCAGCTGCCAACTGTGCGTTTTGTGCCGTACGCTCTTCAATAATCTGCCAGTAATTCCAACCCGCCGCCGCACCGCCGACAAGCACTAACGCACCGATATAACCTGCGCGGCGTTTCCACCGGTGATTTTCAGGCAAAAAATCATGCAAAAATTCATCAACAGTGACGTAACGGTCTTCTTGGCGAAAGGCGACCGCCTTTTTAAGGGCACGCTGCTCACGACGATTTAAATCTTTAACCCCGGGCGCGCGCAGTTTTTTATCGCGAGCTTTGTCTGCGGGCATTCTTGCATAAGGGTGTTTGCCGGTTAACAGTTCGTAGGCGACACACCCGAGTGCGTAGAGGTCATCACTCGCCGATGGCGTCATGCCCTTGAGCATTTCATAACTGGCGTATGTCGGTGTGAGGGCGCCGAGTTCGCCAGCATCAAACAACGTATCGTCACGATGCTCTTCGGAAACGTTCGGGCTTTGCTGCAGGCTTTTTGTCTTACCTTGAGTCGTGTTCGTCGTGTCACGCCGACCACGCTTGGTTGGCTCTTTACCCGTCTGATCGCTTTTACCCTGAAGGATGTCATCAGCATCCATACCCGACACGGCGCGGGCGATACCAAAATCAAATACCTTTGAGACTTTGTCGTCAGTATAAAAAATATTGCCGGGCTTAAAATCCGAGTGAATGATATTAACCTTGTGGGCCTCACTCAACGCACCGCCCAATTCCCGAATCAACTGGAAGGCCTCGGCTTTTTCTAACCCTCCAGGGTTCTCCTTAATCAGCTTATCGACGGGCCGGCCTTCTAACAGCTCCATCGTCATATATACCGTATCGCCTTCACGGTCGAAGTCATAAACCCGCACGATATTGGGGTGAGCGAGCCCCTGTGTTTTACGCGCTTCACGTTGCAACGAGATAAACGCATCAGGATGCTCTTTAAATGCGTTGTTCAGCAGCTTAACTGCAACCCACGGGTTACGGTCACGCGCTTCAACCTTACGAATATCTTTGGCTTTATAAACCGCCCCCATGCCACCGGCACCGAGACTTTTACCTAGAACAAAACGGTTATTGATAACCTTGGGGGGAGTTGATGATGATCCGCTGGCTGAGCTTTGTGTCTGCCACGCCGATGCAGAAGTGCCTGTGAGAGGCCGGGATCGATCGCCCGCATTCACCAATACCGTCGCGTCATTACCAGCAAAGCCTGAAGTCGCTGAAGACGGATTAGCGTTATTGTTTGGGTTACGAGTATTAGGGCTAATCAAACGGGTCTGATCAGCTGCAGGGTGTTGATCACTAACATCTGCGTCGAATTTTTTAGGCGGCTTATTCGTCGACGCTATGCGCGTATGCGCGCTATCAGGTTGTGCGCCTTGCACCTCTTTCACATCAACAGATACATCGCCCTGTTGTTCAGATACACGCGTACCCGACTTCACTTTATCGCCTTTTTCGGGGCGATAAAGTACAGTTTCATCACTATCGTTAGAGGCCACAGTGAAGTTCCCTTTACACCTTAATGTCACACAAGTGACACCTGAATACAGCCTGCCTGGCCGCTCGCCAATATTATTGAGTACACCGTTTAAAACTAACGGCGACTCAATCTACCCTTATTAGAGTCGGTAGATTATTCCATTGAATAGCGTTTTTCTCAATCAACGTGTGAGATATGTTATAAAAAACCTGAAGTGAATTTGTATTTCGAGCGTCTGATCAACATTTCGATACTGTGATGATTGTCTGTTAATGAGTGTAAACGCACTGTCACCCTCTCTCGCTAAAATCACGCACGGAAATACGCTGACGACTGCCATTACTGCCTGAGCAACATCACTTATCTACTGATGCAATTGTTCTCGTGAGCATTATCATGAGACGGCATAAGCTGGATGCAACTCTTATATCACACTGACGTTCGCTGACGGTGCAATGCATAGCTTCATGGACATTCCCTCATAGGCCGATTTGATGCTGAGCAATTAGGCGGGCATCCGTTTTCAGGTACCGGCGGCCAGCTCGACTTTATTCGCAGTGCCTAAGCACCAACTAACGGCCGATCATTTATTGCTCTGCATTCGACGGCCAAAAAAGGCAGTATCAGTCGAATTGTTCCACAGTTAAAAGGCGGAGCCGTCACTGAATACGGTTGCGTAAATCTCAATGGGTTTTCCCTCAAACAGCGCGCCAAGGCGCTGATTAGCATCGCCCATCCGGATTTTCGTGACATGCTTGGGCAGCAAGCGCAGTCTCTCGGCCTGATGTAGCTGCTGGCCCCAGGTCTATTTGCCGGCAGACAGAAGTTCAAGGAAGGTAATCCCATGCAGCCAAAATACATGGTCAGGGACGCCGTGATTGTCATCTGTGTGATTCTCTTGATCGGCGCTATCGCGTGGCTCGGCCGCGCGATTAACAGTATTGAAAGCCTAGAGCAAAAGCTCGGCTACCAAGAACCTTCGCTATCTCACGCCCCAAAAACTAACGTTACCGACGAGGTTCACTACACCTATGTTCCCGCCTATTCGCACGTGTATGCCAGCGGCGGCAAAGCCCACTTGCTTGAAACCACACTCTCCATAAGGAACACAGACCCTGAGCATGCGATGATTCTGCATAGTGTTCAGTATTTTTCTACAACCGGTGCCATGGTGCGCGAGTACTTACCCAACCCGGTCACACTTCGACCAATGGCAAGTGCTGAATATTTATTGCGCGTACGCGATACAAAAGGCGGATCTGGCGCAAACTTTGTTGTTCTGTGGTCAAGTGCTCGACGAAATGCCCTGCCGATTATCGAAGCTGTGATGGTCGCGACAGGCAATGACAAAGCCATTTCATTCACCAGCCGTGGCATTTTGATGCCTTTTACGCAGTTTTCTGCGGCGCTTTTTCGTACTCGCCCTTAATTCTGTATAGCTTGAATCCTTCGCTATCCGGGTTAGCGACGTCCCAAGTAATTCGCCGATTGACGACAAACATACGAAGAGAATGCAACTTACCGGAACCCTATATCAAAACACGGATCCAATGGGCACACAGTCAACCTGCTGAGACTTGTTGTGTAACGTTGGTGCAGGAAGCCCGAGAAAAAATCAATGAAGCACCTACTCGTGATCGGCGACCCTCTACAGGCGCATTCAGATGTTTTTGAAGTGATTCAATGCAGTTTTTTGGATCGCTCACAAATAACCGACAACACAGCCGCTATCGTCCTCAACAGCAGAGATGTTGAGCTGGTGGATGAAAGCCTAAAAAGCCTACGCCAACATCCAGAAACCGCTCTGATGTTAGTGTATAACCAACGGCCTACTCGCCTTGGTGAAGCCTTGGGTGACGGTAAGCTGCCCGATGACTTACCCGACGAAATTGCGCAATACGAACGGCACCTCCAATGGCTGCATGCTGATGTATTAGAAAAATCGCGTTACCAGCTCGAAAATCGCATGATTGCCTACCTATGGCTGAATCGCCATCGACGCATACGCCCGATTCGGGTATTGGCAACACGTGGCATGTATCAGTACCCTCTGATCGATTTATGGGATGACTACCCCGCCAAGGAATTCTGGCTTGCCAGCGCCTCTCGCACCGAATTGATCAAAACCGAAAAGCTGATTGATCGAGTGAGAGCTTGCCAGCGCTGCAATTCAGGTATGCTCAACTACATCGACACATGCCCAAGCTGCCATTCGATCGATATTCAAACCGAAGCAGCGATTCACTGTTTTACCTGTGGTCACATCGCCACACAAGGCGCGTTTATGCGCCAAGACAATCTTGTATGCCCAAACTGTCTGACAACACTGCGGCATATCGGCACAGACTACGATCGACCTCTCGAAGACCAACGCTGTAACACCTGCAACACGCTGTTTACCGACGCTTACGTCAAGGTTCACTGCCTCTATTGCAACTTCGAGAATGATATCGAAAGCCTTAAAACCCATCGCTATTACAGCTATTGCCTTGGGAACCTCGGCATTACACAAGCGAAAACCGGCTCAGACCGACATATGCTACCGGCCGTTATGGGGGATGCACTGTCACGCGAGCATTTTGTATGGATGGCCAGATGGGTCGACAATCTCACTCCCAGACACCAAAAGCGCCACATGGTCATGGCCCTACATCTGAAAAATCTAGATGACCTGAGCCTAAAACGCTCTGAAATCGAACTACTCAACCACGTTGAAGAATTCGGCCGCAGGCTTCGGGGAGAACTACGAAAAACCGATGTATTTTGCCGGTATTCAACCAGTGTTTTGTTCTTTTTACTCACCGACGCAGACGACAAGGCCATTGATAATATAAAGGCACGCATGGAATCAATCGGCAAAGAACAGATAGATAACCCACTGGAAATTCATGTGCTGCTGAAAGTATTTCCCGACACAGGTACGGTATTAGATTTCAATGCCTGGTTCCGGCACATTTTCGAGGAACTCATGGATGATTGACGGCAACACGGTTGTTTTCCTGACGCACAGTATTACCCACGTTCTTGCCAACTCGGTTGAAGCCATCATCGTATTCATGCCAATGGTACTGTTGATCGAGTTGCCGCTGTCTTTGCTAGTATTTAGCGGTATGTTGCGCTGGCACTATCGCTATTATCGCCGCGGGCCACTGCGCATCCAGCCCACGGTTTCATGCCTAATTACTTGTTATTCCGAGGGTGAAGACGTTCGCCAAACCATTGTTACCTTATGTGAGCAAACCTATCGCGGTCATATCGAAATTATTCCCATCATTGATGGTGCCACTCAGAATGCCGACACCTACAATGCCGCGATAAAATGCCGAGCGTTTATGAAGCGCTACCCCGGCAGAACGCTGCGAGTGCTGCCTAAATGGCAGCGCGGTGGCCGTGTTTCATCACTCAATGCAGGGCTCTCAAAAGCTCATGGCGAAATCGTACTCGCACTGGATGGCGATACGTCATTCGACAATGACATGATCAGCAAAATCGTGCACGAGTTTCAAGATCCGAATGTGCCAGCTGTAGCCGGATCTCTAAGGGTACGAAACCTCAACAGCAGCTTAGCCACTTGTATGCAGGGGCTGGAATACATGATCTCGTTGCAAGGCGCCAAAGTCGGATTGGCCGAATGGAATATGATCAACAATATCTCCGGTGCCTTTGGTGCCTTTCGACGGAAGTTCTTGTTGCAAATCGGCGGCTGGAATACCCACTCGGCCGAAGATCTGGATCTGACTATTCGCATCAAACAATACATGGGCCGCCACAAAAACCTCCGGATTCCGTTTGCTGCACATGGCATGGGGCATACCGATGCCCCAGACACCTTCAAACAACTATTGCAGCAACGTTTGCGCTGGGATGGCGACCTATTGTTTCTGTTTATGCGCAAACACAAATATGCGTTTTCGAAACAACTGATGGGGCGGCGCAACACCCTATTCACTCTCGTTTACGGCTTAATGCAGAGCATCATGCTGCCGTTTTTGATGATCATCTATAACATTTGGGTTCTCGTCACATACCCCACGGCGGTTTTCGTTGCCGTATTGCTGGTTCAATATACCTACTACCTAGTGATGGCCACCTTACACTTTCTGTTTTTCTGGTTATTGGTGTCTGAACGCTTTCGAGATGACGCCCGGATGCTGATCTGGCTGCCGGTATTCCCGCTATACTCTTTGGGTATGCGGCTATTCAGCGCATTCGCGATACTTAATGAATGGATACGACGTTCCCACGAAGAAAGCAATATGGCGCCTTGGTGGGTACTGAAAAAAGGAAAAAGGTTCTAAACCATGAAGGTATCGTTCGAAAAATCCAAACGCCGTAACCCAACCGAAGATCAAGGCTTTCGCGTTAACTACGCACCTGCAAAGCGTACGGCCTTTCGGGTACGCTGGTATCTGCTGGTAGCGTTTGTTCTTAGCCCGGTTTTGCTACTGATGTGGTTCGGCTTCCATCGCAACATCTTGGTTATCGCCGACGGGGTTATCACCAGCGAACCCATTACCCTCTACGCACCACAGAACGGGTTTGTTAGCTCCGTTGATTCAGCAATTGGCGATCACGTCAAACGCGGCGATACGCTGATGCAATTTACCTCGCCAACCATTCAGAAAGAAGTTGAGTTGCTTAAAGAGCAGCTGCAGTCACTAGAAACAAAACAACAGCAGGCCATTCTAGATACGAAAAGACTCTATGCGAATCAAATTACCATTGCCAAAGGCGGAGTCATTGAACAAAAAGCACTGGCACAACAATCCAACGAATATGCCAATCGAGGTTTGGTATCACTGGTTGATAAAGTTGCCCTGGAAAAATACCGAGTCGATGCCCAAATCACACTGAATCAAGCCCGCATCAATCAATTGAAAGCCATTGAAAACCTAACCCAAGGTGCTATTGAAACCGCATTACTCGACGTTCACAAACAACTGATATTGGCTCAGGTTAAACAGCAACTGCTGGGGGTATATGCCCCAAAAAAAGGTAAGGTCAACGCGGTTTACGTCAAACCCGGCCAATATATTAACGAAAGCACTGAGCTATTAACCTTATCGAACCGTGAAACACCGGTGATTATCGCTTACCTCGAACCCGACCGCTTTGAATACACTCACCTCGGTCAAACAGCAACTGTCACCTTGCCGAATGGCGACAAATACGAAGCCGTCATCAGCGAACCGACAACCATGGTACAACGTACTCCCGGATTGCTCTCAGGGCCATTTGATGACTCCGTCGCCAGCATCAAAGTCACCCTAAAAACCGTGAAACCATTGACCTACTACGTCGAAGAGTTGCCCGTTGAAGTGCGCTTTCACTATTTAAGTGATACCGATAAGCCCGAACAATCCACACCCCTGCAAACAGATGCAAATGGCCCAGCTACCATTGACGCGGATCTTTCCCGCTCAGGCTCAGCGCCAAACGTTATGCATGCCTCCGAGAATGTTCCCAACCCACAACTCCCAACAAAACCGCCACATTAACCATCAGCCCCCAACTACCGGCATGCACGTTAAAAGGCATCGCCGGTGCGCCCATAAAACCCGCCTTAAGACATACAGCAACAGCTAAACCGGATAACGCCCCGGCAATAAAGCCGTTAGCGCCCCAATGCCTAAAGCGCACCGACAGGATCATTGAAGGAACTGCCTGAGCCAGTAATTCAAATTTAAAGACGGTCAGCGCCCAAATAGTATCTTCGACCCACACCGCCAGTAAACACGCAATGCCCATAATCGTCCAAGAGCAACTCACCCCCATTTTTTTGATGGCGCTGCCGGATGCATCCGGAAAATGCGGTTTCAACACATCCTGAGTAAGAATCGACGACATCGTTAACAGCGCAGAATCAACGGTCGACATAATTGCGGCAGTACCAGACAGCAAAAAAATAAACACAAGTGCCGACCATACTGGGTGATCGACAGAAACCTGCTTAAGCAATAACAGAATCACCTGCTCGGATTCCGCGCGAGTAAGGTCGGGCAACAAACCAACCGCAATGATGCCGATAAACAACATAATCAAGGTCGTCAAAAACGGCATCACTAACATCAAGCGATACGACGTCACCAGCGTATTGACACTCTTAGCGGCGAAAATACGTTGGATCGCCTGCGGATACACAGCCGCTGAAAAGCCGATCAAGAATAGCGCAGACAACCATTGAACCACTTTTTCAGTCGCAGGTAATTGCCAAAACTCCGGTTTAAGCTTTTGTGTTTGGGCTAACGCAGATTCAAAGCCGCCCCCGGCATCCACCAATAACCATGCCAACGACAGAGTACCCACCAAAATCAGTATGCCCTGCATCGCGTCCGTCCAAACCACCGCTCGCATTCCACCGATTGACTCGTAGATAACGATGAACAGACAAGCAACGATGATGGATACTTCTTGGCTAATCAAACCATTGCTCGCCGTCTCTACGAGATACCCCACCGCTTTCAGGTTCACCAATAGGTAACCCGTTAATACTGCCAGAAAAATCACCGTCATCAATCGACTCAACACAACCGAGTTAAAACGAAAATTTAAGTAATCGCCGGGCGTAATCAGGCGATGTTTATCAGCAATACGCTTTAATCGAAAAGCAAATAATCCGTAAACCCCCACCAAGCTAATCATGATTGCCATCATGACAAAAAATTCGAAGCCCTGGCGGTAACTGGTTGCCGGAACCCCAAGAAATGTGGTGCCACTGTATTGGGTGGCAAATAATGTAAAAAACAACGTGAATGCACCAAACGTGCGATTGCCCAGATAAAAATCTTCGGCAGATGCGCGCCTCTCAGCACGTTTGGCAAATACCGTAATGACAATAAGGGCGATCAGATAAACACTGATACACGCCGCATAAATCCAATCACTACTCATCATCACTAGCCTTGGATAACTGGCCTAGCAGCACACCAATGAGTACCGCGAGCAAAACGATAAAAAATAGCGACCCAACGACCCAGCCCGGTAGTTGCGCGACGTCAGGTAATGGCAGAAACGGGGCCGTTAGTGCCATCAAGCAGAGCAATAGAATCAAGTAACCCATATACGGTCCGTGTCGGTCTTCTAGCGGTTTGTTCCACCTGTATATAGCAGCCGTGAAGCTACGGTGCTAAAACTGTGAGGCGATGAATCAGCTACATATGAACCAAAAGAAAAAGGAACCAGTACGGGCACAGACTGACTAATAACGAATATCCTGCGTTTACTAACGTATCGCGACGCATCAGACCGACACAGCTGTTAACGCAGCCAGAAACAAGAAACAAGAAACAAGAAACAAGAAACAAGAAACAAGAAACAAGAAACAAAACGTAAGAGAGAAACAACAACCCTGTATATTGACAAACAGACCTACAAAAAAAGAGGAGTACCTATGAAAACTCTCGCCCAAACCTCAGTAAGACCTACCAGCAGCTTGAATCTGCTGTCACAACATGAAATCGATGGTGTCACCAACGCTAACGATGATACTTTTCAGCTATTTAGACGCTGCGCCCTCGCGGTTTTGAATACCGGCAACGACTGCGATGATTACAGTACGTTCAAAGCGGCATTAGATGCGTTCGAGATTCACATCGTGCCTGAACCCCGCGGTATCCGCTTAGATATCACCAATGCGCCGGCCAGCGCCTTCGTCAACAATCGTATGATCCGCGGTATCGAAGAGCATTTGTTTTCGGCATTGCGCGATATCGTTTACACCCATCACAAAATGTCTATGGGCGGTCGCTTTGATTTCGACTCAGGCCCCGGTATTACTGACGCCGTATTTCGAATCAGCCGAAACGCAGGCGTTGTGAAACCCAATACCTCGCCAAAACTCGTGGTCTGCTGGGGTGGTCATGCCGTTAGCCGTATCGAATACGAATATGCTAAATCCGTTGGTTTTGAACTGGGTCTGCGCGGCCTGAACATCGCAACGGGGTGCGGCACCGGCGCAATGAAAGGCCCCATGAAAGGCGCCGTGATCGGCCACGGTAAACAACAAATTCGTGATGGCCGCTACGTGGGCATTAGCGAACCCGGCATTATTGCGTCGGAATCCCCAAACCCAACCGTTAATGAGTTGGTGATTTTGCCGGATATCGAAAAGCGCCTTGAAGCATTTGTCAGGCTCTCCCATGGCATTATTGTTTTTCCCGGCGGTGCGGGTACCGCCGAAGAAGTACTCTATCTACTCGGCATTCTTATGCAACCCGGTAACACTACTCTGCCGTTTCCACTGATTTTCGCCGCGCCGCAAGAAAGCGCTGATTACTTCCGTGGTCTTGATGCCTTTATTTGCCATACCTTAGGTGAGGCTGCACGCCAACACTATGAAATCATTGTTGGATCGCCCGAGCAGGTCGCTAACAGCATGTACAAAGGCATTGAAAGCGTTACTCGGCACCGGCGTAAACATCAGCAATCGTATGCATTCAATTGGGAGCTGATGATTCCCATGGATTTTCAGCAACCGTTTAAACCGACCCACAAAAACATGGCCGGCCTAAAGCTCAACCGCAGCCAATCAGCACACGCACTTGCCGCCGATTTAAGACGCGCATTTTCGGCCATTGTTGCCGGCAATGTTAAAGCTGATGGTATTGCCGAGGTTAAAAAACACGGCCCCTTTCAACTCAGCGGCGATGCCGAGATCGCAGCAAGTATCGATAACCTGTTGCGAGGGTTTGTTGATCAAGGCCGGATGAAATTAAACGGCCAGTATACGCCGTGCTATGAAGTGGTTCAGGCTGATACATCTACGTAGTTCCTAAGTAAAGCCTTCACAACTATTCCTCCATAACTAACCCCCGCGACCACATTTCAACGAGGCTCCGTCGCCGGAGCTACCGTCATTCCCGTAAAAAACGGGCAGACGGTACCGGCCAAAAACCGGCAGCGAGTTAGATAGTGGATAGCGACGTTCGACGCTCTCGAATACTGTAATCGTCTGCAGCCAAGTGCCGTATGCGCCTCCGCGATAACAAGACCATCAATCGCCCAGCCGAAAATCAGCAAACTTGCCTATCACTTGCTTGTCTATAATCTTAAGGGAACTCAACACACAATATTAATACTGCCCAACATGGCGTTCGCGCAGGCTTCCGTTTACCGAGAGGATACCCATGCGATTTTCCGAAGTTCTACAACCAGAAAATTACCCCGGCGGTTTGGTTTCCATTCCAAATCCGGTTTTTGTTTCCATGATCACCGATTGGTGCAAGGCGATGGGCAAAAAAACCGGTTACCGTCGGGAAAAACGCATCGTTCGCTGGCAAGAGGCGATCGATACGGCATATACAATGCTTGAACGTGAGCTACAGACCTCTGACCCCAAAAAAATCACATCGCACCCCAAGTGGTGCATCATGATGATCGCGGCAAAAACCTACTTCCCCGAACAAATAGAGCTCTACCACCCCACCGCCGTCGAAGCTGAGCGTGTCGGGCGTCTTATCCATATCAGTGAAATCAAACGGCATATCCGCGACAAAATGGAATTGATGCGCATCATCAAAGAAGAGCGCCATTTAAAAGCAGACACCTTTAACGAACTCGTTGAATCACGCATAAAATGCGAAGTACTGGCCGCATCCGCGCAAATGCTGGTGGCTAAGGCCAGGGCGTCCAACTTCTATTCATCCGATGTTTACCTCGGCACAGATCACGACCGTGGCACTGAAAGCACGGCCAAACGTAAAGGTGTTGGCGTTATTGCCAAAGGCAAAGCACACGGCAGTGTATCTGCATCGGCAACACTCGAACTTGAACGAGAAAAACTCTGTCGCGGCGTTCATCACAAAGGCTCTATGGGCGTGAAGGCCAACGCTGAAGGTCAAATTCACGGCGAAGGCGAGCTCAGCCTTGCCAAACTCAAAGCATCAGCCGCCGCAGGGCTCAGCGCCGAAACCAGTGTCAGTGCCAACGTCGATTACAACATTACGCTGTCTTCCAAGGTACCTACCGAGTACCTAAAACGTATTTTTCGAGATCAAGAACGCTTCAACTGGGCAGAGTTTCATGCTGAAGGCGAAGCTAACGCTCGCGTAAAAGCCAACGCGGATTTCGAAGCATCCTCGGTTTTGGCACACAAGTACCACCACAAACCGGTGCAAGACAATTACTTCAGCACGCATACCGATACCGATGACACCAAAGAGGCGTTCAGGTTAATGCACTTAACCGCCTCGGCAGAAGCAGAGCTCGGTATCAATATCACCGGTAGTGCCGGCATGCGCTTTTTTGACACCCTTGATGCCACATTAAGTGGTGATATTTTTGGCGGTGCTCGCGGTATTACAGAGGCCAATTTACTGATCAACGGCCGTGGTATACGCGCGGATTTCAACGCCGCATTTTTTGCCGGTTTAGAAGCAGGCACTAACCAAAAGCTCACGATTACCCACCCATCCAGAAAGATCACCATTGCATCATTTGAAGGTCGCGAAGCCGTTTCAGCGGGTTTTGGTGCACAAGCACGCCAAGTATTTGTCGCGAATACTAACAAAATGGAATGGCAGTGCCTCGGTGGTATCACGATGGGTGTTGGCGGCTATGCCTCATTCAGCTCATCGGCGTCACCGTCGGGCATTTTACTGTTGGGATACGACTTCCTAGTTATGCCATCAATTCTTGCAATCGCCGAAGTGATGAAACGCAAAGACCCGAGAAAGTCGAGTATTCATACACAACGCATCGATACGCTGGCTAAATTCTTGAACAACCAGGCTTCGCGCGGCGAACTCAACTCTGTCTACCTCGAATGCCACGCCCGTATGCTGGCTTCAATGGGGGCAATGGATGCAGAAGCAGACAAACTTCTGGCTGCTAAACGCCAGCTACGTGAACCAGGGTTTGATGGTTATGTTTCTAAGGGCCTACAAGATGTCAGTGCCCTAAGATCTGCTTATATCGATGAATACCAAGAAGATCGCGAGACCCCATTGGTGCAAATTTTCGGCTCAGAAGCATCTGAAGGAAATCCAACCATCCAACCCCAAGTGCCTCTTGGGGATATGGGCAGGCCGATTACTCAAACCCAGCACGCCACACCTTCGTATCGAAAATCTCCCGCTGTCGGGCCCGTCATGCAAGAATTGCAAAAAAACGTGACGACGTATTTGAATGCAAAAAAAGGTGATAAATGGGGCCGTATTGCTTTTAAAGAAACACAACAAGCGGTTTGGAACAAAGAAATCGCTGACGAATACGACTCCAGCCAAGGAACTTGGGTTTAACGATCAGCAAGCCGTTAATACCCATTGTCAACTCGTTAACAGACAAATCGCAAGCCCCTGAACTTCCTCTGGGAGTTCGGGTCTTTACCCTCAGCAGAAAAATAATTTCCCCGCTGCAGCCACAATGCTGCACGTTGTTAGAGGGTACACTATGCGATTCACTGAAGTCGTTAATTCCGCACAATATCCCCAAGGTTTTTTGAGCATTCCAGACCCCGAATTTACCGCCATGATTGAAACATGGTGTAAAAAGATGGGCAAGAAAACCGGTTATCGCCGTGAAACTCGAATGGAGCATTGGCAAGAAGCGATTGATACCGTCTACACAGCGCTAGAAGCTGATTTACAATCAGGTTCTGCATCACGAATCATGGGGCATCCTAAGTGGATTATCATGATGTTAGCGGCCAAACAGTACTTCCCAGAGCATATCGATCTGTATCATCCAACCTTGGTTGAAGAGCAACGCATCGGGCGACTTATCCATTTGAGTAAAACACGACGCCTGATAGCCGACAAAATGGAATTAATGCGCATTCTGAAGAACGACAATGTGCTATCAGTCACCACGCTCAACGACATTGTTCTCAGTCGTTTGCAGTGCGAAGTGTTGGCGGCCTCCGCTCAAATTTTGGCAGCTAAGGCGCGCGCCCATAGCTTTTGGGAATACACAACAGACATCGGCAAATCATCCTCGAGAGAGCGTGAAGCCAACGCTAAAATTGTTGGTAACGGCGTCAAAGCTAGTGCTAAAGCCGGTGGTACAAAAAAAGCGGAAGCCAGCTTTGACAGTGGCATGACAAAAACCAAATTGGGCTTCAAACACCAAGTGAAGGCCGCGGTTACTGCACAGGCAACCGGCGAAGCCCATGCCAGCGCCGAAGCCAGTGCCGATCGGCTCATTGCCTCAGCAAACGCTGGGTTGAGTTACGACACCTCGGTCGGTGCCGATATCGACTACACCATTACACGCACCTGTAAGGTAAAAACCGAATACCTCAAACGTATTATGTCCGATGATTTCAAAGTCGTTGAAGGCCATGTTGAAGGCAGCGCTAAAGCAGGTTCATGGGGCAGCGCCGAAGGAAAGATATCTTCCAGCTTTTCGCACAAATCCCATAACCTTGTCGCACAAGAGGGCGACTTTTTCAGCACCACCACCGATACCGACGCCAATAAAGAGCGGTTCAGCGTCATCGATCTTAATGGTACTGCGGAGGTGGAGCTGGGCATTAGTTTATCAGGCCGAGCCGGGGTTAAGTTTCTACAATCAGCCGAAATTGAGCTATCCGGAGACTTGATTGCTGGGGCCAGAGCCATTGGCGAACTTAAGTTCATGATCAACGGGCGCGGTGTTGGGTGGGATTTTAATTCCGCCGTGTTCGCCGGTATGGAGGTCGGCACAGAACAGAAATTCACCCTCACCCACCCTTCGCGCAAAGTCACTATCTTCTCGATCAGTATGCGTGAAGCCGTTAGCCTCGGTATTGGCGCCCAGGCGAGATTCAAAGGCAAAGCGACCTACGAACAGATCATTTTTGATCCGTATGCGGGCGCAACCGTTGGTATTGGTGTCAATGCGGGGTTTGATACGATGGTTTCACCACTCGGTGCTTTCCTCGTGGGATACGATCTGATGATCGTACCTTCGATACTCGCTCTTGGCCGAGCAATGGTGCGTAACGATCCGGAACGTCAACGTGTGCATACACAGCGTATCGAAGCCATCTGCAAGTTTTTAAACAACAGAGCTTCGAAAGCCGAAATCAACACCGTATATATGGAATGCCACAATCGGATGTCAGCACTGATCAGCGCACTGGATAATGAAGCAGATCAATTACTCAGCACCAACCGCAAGTTACGTGCTGCTGGCTATGATGGCTATCAGTCCGCAACCGTTCATGATGCGGTACGCTTGGAATCCAGCTATTTCAAACCCGTTAATGACACCCGCAAAACACCCCTTGAAATCGTCTTTGGCTCTCAAGCCGATGATGGCGATGCAGGTATCACATTGATAGGCGTCAGTGCCGGCCAACGTGGGCAAACCGTTACCCAAACGGCTCTACAAACGGGTGCGAAAGCCGAACATACGGGCAACGTTAAGCCGGCTAAAGGGGATCTCTATCGCCTTGTTTCTGAATATGAGAAAGTCAAAAACAACGGTTCCAACTCGCGTGTTGCTTTCGATGTATTGCGAGCTGATTTAGTCAAAGGCACGGTGCCGCAACTATAAAACAGCGCGTATTGGTTAACGCTTTTTTGACTGTCGATACTGGCGACCTAATCGTTCAGGGTCGAGATCATACGTTTTTGAAACCTGGCGAATCGCAAGCATAGGATTCGCCGGCTTATACAACGCCGATCCTTCAACAGCTGAAAAATACGGGCTGTAATCCATGCCCTCAACGCTCTCGTCGGCGAGTTCTTCCAGCAGTGCTTTCACACGATCAAGTTGATCTTCGCTGATATTCGCAAACTGCAATGTCACCTGCCCCGATGCCGACGGCTGCAACTGCGTGTCAATCGATTGGCAATGCGCAAGCAATGCTGCCAGTGATTCAGTAGGTGTGCTGGATGGTAACGACATAAATTAGAAACTCGGCTGTATTAGCCGGCATTGTGAAAGCCCGGCAACGCAGAGTCAACCGGGCTATTTGTTCATGCTAGCGAGCAAGCGCGCCAACGACGCGCAACAGCCAATAAACAAAGCGTAACCAACATCGTTAATGGCCATCCACCAAATTTTGGCGGCGCTGGTTTCGGAGGTGCCGGAGGGACAGGAACATCAGTTACTTCATACTCGATCATATCGAGGAAGAAGTAGATATCACTGTCATCTTCGTCAACTCCCGCACTGACAATCTCAACGTGTGTCAGATTCGTAAACCCACTCAACATCACGGCAATTCCCGAGCGAGTAGCCTCGTCCCACAAGGGGCCCATGGTTTGCTCCGCAATGATTGTATCGTCGCGATAACCGGTGACAGTTACCTGTGGGTTAACCATCATTGCCAAGTCAGTTGCATCCAAACTATGAATGTTAAGTCGTTTTTCGGCGGGGCCAGCAATGGTCAGTTTCTTGGTCACTGCGTCTTTGCGATAGCCCATCTGAATGCCATGGGGTTTAGTCACCGCTTTCAAACTACCGCCAGCATCCACCGACAGCGTCAGCAGGCCAACATCCACCGATTCACCCAGATCCTCGTGGTTTCCCCAATCGTAACCTGAGAAATCCTCTAACGTTTGCGCAGAGGCAACACTGAACGAAGATACACCAATAACGAGCAATAGAAATCCAGCAACACTTAGGTTACTCATCAATTAGCTCCTTGACGGGAAAGTGCCGAAAAGGCAAATAATCGGATTCAAGGCCTGGGCTGGGTTTCGAATATTGAACGCTTGGTTACCGCCAGCATTGCCGGTAGCACCCTGCGTTATTCCAACACTACCTGCAGCGGTTGTGGCTGTTGTCTCAGGTGTTGTTGGCATTGCGGTATAAGACGCCATACGCTGGGAATCGGCCAATGTGGCTCCTTCTGGTAATTCGGTCGTGCCAGCAGATTTATTAATGGTCATCTCGCCTTTTAACGTACCAGCGGAATGGGCGTGGGTAGGGAGGTGCGTGTTATTCAGCGTTGTGGTTTCAGTCCCCATCTTGGCTCCGAGACGTACCTGAGATAAACCTGGGCCATTGCCTGCTCCAACAATCGAACGGCCACGCAATGATGGCAATCCGAACGTCGTACGCCCGTCACCGCCGTATGTCGTCCCTAAAATTGAAAATAATGCGGTATTGCTCGAAATCGCTAATATCTGGCCATTTGCAAACGCCCACCCACGAGGCGCGAAATTACCCGCGAACCACTTCACTTCACCAATCATACAATCTTGTTGCGCAGACACTTGATGAGACAAGCTTGACGCGAGCACGGCGCAACATAAAACCTTAATGGTTCCCTTCATTCTTTATCTATCCCCTGACGTTAAATGCGAAAAAACACGATATTGTTGTTATATGTGACAGGCGCAGTATAACGTCGAGAAAACTGGTCGTATAGACAACGCGATAGACGAGCCTGTATAGGGGGGGTATTAGCGTGTTTCAATATTTACGTCGAAACAGGTATTCAGAGGTGTCGCGCAACCAGCATTTGGTTGTTGGTTTTGACGTCAACATATCGAAACGGCACATCTTCAAGATAGACGTCAATTCCTTCATCACGCAGGGTTTGCATCATTGGAGGGATGTGCGCAGACAAATAATTATCTACATCTGTTACCGGATACATACGCACTTCCCGAGCAACTCGTAACAACTCCCGCACCGCCGCTAAATGAAACGAATAATCGAGTACGCCTGAATAGGCAAATAGAAGATAGGAGCTTAGCGCCAGATCATAAGCCTGATCAGCGATGGGCAACGATGGTAACTCCCCATAAACATACGCACCTGAATCTTTACGTTTTTCATAGTCTGCGATAAAGGTATCAAACACTTGATCGCCATCGCGGCCAAGTTCTTCAACACTTTTTTGAAGACCGACTGTTTTAGCTTCAACAAGCGCCGAGATTCTTGCCATCACGTCAGGGCGACTGCCCAAAAAACTGGCCCGAATATCATCAACGGACTCTTTATAAATCGGGTCTATTGATGTGTAGCGAATGCCCTGCTCAAACAATTCAGCGTTGGTACACGCCGGCCCATCAGCGACACCAACGATGTTTTTACCCAAGTCGCTGTCTGTTAGGTTAAACATCTGTTCATATTGAGTGAGATTTCTCCCCCAGAGTACCACTCGATCAAGACCTACGCCCATTGTCGAAACCTCGCTGATCGATCAAAAATCGATAATAAACCGTGCTGCCGATAGTAAAGAGAACCTCTAAACTCACCGGCACAGGCTTATGGACTCATTATAGCGGGCTTCGTTCATCACTGAGGCCTCGCTGTCGCACCAGCCTTGTTGCAAGAAAACTATCAAAAACGATCAAGCTTGGGGAGTAAAAAACAGACGTCGAACTAATTGCCAACCGGCTTCGATAGCCGTTTGTTTTGCATCATCAGAGAGCCCCTGAATAATCGCGTTGTGCACAATCCACTGGTTGGCTGCCATCACTGACATCAAGCAGGTTTTATCGACATCACGTGTCATGCCCTGTGGTAATTGACCAAGCAGCTTATCGGCCGCATTTTCGAAAGCGCGATAAACGATATTGTAAGCGGCGGAATTCGGGTTAGCCGATTCGCGGAACAATAACGCAACACTGTCGGCATCAGCAAAAATCGCTTGGTACATTTGTTCAAACGCTAACCGAATATGTTGAATATCTGGGGTGTCTGCAAATAATTCGTCCGCCAAAAACTCACTAACTGCATGGGTAACAGACTGTTGATAGATCGCAGCCAACAACGCGCCTTTATCGTCAAAACAGCGGTAAAATGTGGGCCTGGAGACGTTTGCTTGCTTACAAATACGCGCAATCGATACGGCTTCCGTACCCTCATCAAGAAATAACGGTATCGCCGCACCCACAATCACCTGTTGCTGTTCTTCAACCCCAGGGCGTTTTTTACGGCGGCCATCCTGCTGACAGGTTTGTAATGTATCGGGCATGTTTGCAGTGTCTTTAGTCATGAATACCAGTTTACTCGAATCCGCCCGTTGCGTCTTTATTGCCGTCGAAACCCAGCATTCATAAGCGCTTTACGCAAAGCTACAAAAGGTATGAATGACGGCCATCAGCACAAGAAGACACCTATACGGTTGTTTTTTATATTACACAACGTAAGATTAACGTCACGCATTTACGTCGAGCACTCAACCATGACAAAGTCCGTTTTTATTACCGGCGCCAGCGAAGGCCTTGGTCGCTGTTTCGCACTGCACTTCGCCCGCCAAGGGTACCGCGTTACCGCGGTCGCAAGAAACGAAGAACGCCTAAAAAGCCTTGTGAAAGAGCTCAGCGCTATCAATGCACATCAACACAACTACATCAAAGCCGACCTGTCGGTCGATGCTGGCCACCAGCAATGTCAGGACGCATTGGAAAAAACCCATTATGATGTGTTAATCAATAACGCCGGATTCAGCTATTTTGGAGAATTCAAAGATTCCTGCCTCAACGATGAGCTGGCTGTGATGAAGGTCAATATTGAATGCCTGATGAAACTCGCACACACCTATATGAAACACGCTAAACGTGGTGACGCCTTGATTAATCTGTCGTCCCTCACCTATTACTTACCAACGCCGGTGCAACCCAGTTATGTCGCGAGCAAAAACTGGATCGCATCGTTTTCTGAATCCTTGTGGTATCAAGGTCGAGCGCAAGGCGTTTATGTTCAAGGGCTTTGCCCGGGCATCGCCAAAACCCAATTTGTCGATCGTGCCGGTGCAATCAAACACCGTAATCTACTCGATTTAATCGCAGTTTCACCGGAAACCGTGGTCAGTGCATCCTACCGCGCACTAGAAAAGCGCAAGGGCCCTATCGTATTGCCCGGCATTGCCGATAAACTCATGGCCGGCATCATGACCCTTCTACCGCGCAGAGCATCCGTATGGTTGATGGGTAAGGTCGGCGATATGGCGTTTTGATTTCGCTTCAGTTAATCGACCAATTAACAAGCGAATTAACTAACGCCTTTACCAATAACTAAGCTTCTGCGTCGTACCGATTGGTAAGTCCAACCACAAACAATACAAACCATCGCCGGTAGCAGCCAAGCCAAGCTGCTATCAAACAGGGGTATCCAGTTAAGATCATGCAGATCGCCCACCACACCGCTGGATTTGATGCCATCCAAAATACTAAAACAAAGAACAACAGATAGTGTGAGACGCAATAATCCCGGCGAAATTTGCCAAAAGCCTCGTGGCATTAGTTGCGCAAACACCATCACAATGGCTAGCGGATAAAGTGTAATAACAATCGGCACAGACAATGTAATTAACGTTTGCAGGCCAACGTTGGCAACAATAGCAGACAGCGCACAAATCGAAGAAATCCAAAACCGGTAAGGAATCTTAGGCCAGCGTTGAGCAAAGTATTCGCCGCACGACGTACCTACACCTACCGCAGTTGTCAGGCAAGCCAATATGATAACGATAGATAGCGCCGCTTGCCCCCAATTACCCAGCAATTGATACACCATCACCGTGAGAATCTGCCCTCCTCCGGCGGCATGGTCGAGATGAAACCGGCCCAACGCCCCCAGATAAAATAACCCCGCATAAACAGCACATAACCCAACCCCGGCGATCACGGACGAGATTAGCGTATAACGCACTAATCGTTTCCGATCCTCAATACCGTAAGCTTTCAACGCCGTAATAATTGCGATACCAAATGCCATCGCTCCAAACGTATCCATCGTCAGATAGCCCTGCAAAACACCTTCTGAAACCGGTTGAACCGCCCAGTTTCCGCCTGTGGCAGGGGTAAAATGTGCGGCAGACGGCTCCACGATCATAGCCAGATAAATACTCATCAATGTGACGGCCAATACTGGCAACAACACCTTGCCAATAACCGTCACCAATCGCCCAGGGAACAAACAAAGCCACAGAACAATGGCGAAGAAAATCACACTGTGAATACCCTGATAGACTGGTGAATGACTCCCAAGCCAAGGAGCCACACCAACATCATAGGCAACCACACCGGTACGCGGGATAGCAAACGCCGGCCCAATAACGATATATACAATCACCCAAAACAGAGTACCTAAACCCGCAGGCAGTGCTTCAGTTAACGCATCCGGGCTACCCGCCCGTGCTATCGCAACGATGGCGAACAAAGAAAGCCCGACATCCGTCAACACATAGCCAAGATACGACCACCACAGATTCGAGCCCGCCTGATAGCCGGCCCATGCAGGGAATATAAGATTGCCTGCGCCAAGAAAAAACGCAAACAGCATTAGCCCCATACCAATAATATCACTGGTTTTCACAGTACCCTCACCTGTTTGGGATAACCTCAAACACAACGGAATGTAAACCGCTCGGTACTGCCTTGACCGCCGGAAAACGAAAAGTGGCTCGATTTAGACAGCTCACACATGTTTTCGTTTGTTTCAAAATTGCAGTTTTTCTGTCAGGTAATCGTCACTTACCCGCATTACTATCGTCACACAATTTTGTAGAGAGACACATAGATGAAACTTAAAACACTCGCCGCCGCTATTACTGCATCTACACTACTGTTTGCTTGCAGTGACGATGATGATAACAATGCCGAAAAGAAAATCATCGAACCGGCAAGCATGACTCTGATCGGTCGCTTCAACGAAGATCAAGAGTTGGATGAGGGGCTTTCAGAGATCGTCACCTACCACAAAACCAGCCAAAGTATTCTGGTCATTAACGCTAAAGATTCTGTCATTGATGTTCTTGATGCCAGCACCCTGACCAGCGAGGCGCTGGCAAACCCACTATCAGGCTCTAACCTGACACGTCGATCAACATTGGATGTTAGCAAGAATGTTGCAGCATCTGGCGGCATTAACAGCGTAGCGGTTCATGGCAATCTGATGGCAGTCGCCGTTGAAAACGATGACAAACAATCTAACGGTTTTATTGCGTTCTACACACTGAACGACCAAGGCTCGCCAACCTTCCAAAAGGTTGTTAACGCTGGCGCACTGCCAGATAACGTTGTATTCACTCATGATGGTGCTTATGCACTAAGTGCAAACGAAGGCGAACCGTCTGGCGACTACAGCAATGACCCTGAAGGATCCGTGACCATCGTACCAATCGCTAATGGCACTGCTGGCACACCGCAACAGGTCAGCTTAAGCGTATTCAATGCGGGCCAACCCAAAGCCGATCAAGGCGCCGCCGTTCGTGTTACCCATCCTAATGCATCCGTAGCGCAAGACCTAGAACCTGAATATATCGCCATCTCTGCAGACAACAAAAAAGCCTATGTTTCTCTACAGGAAAACAATGCTATCGCAGTAATCGATATCGAAAACGCAACCGCTGAGCGGCTGTTCAACCTTGGCGAAAAAGATCACGGCATCGAAGGCAACGGCTTAGACGCAAGTAACAAAGATGACGCCATCAACATACAAACATACGACAATGTTTTCGGTTTATACATGCCCGACACCATCGCGGCTTACCGTGTTAACGACACAAATTACATTGTGACAGCAAACGAAGGTGACAGCCGTGAATACGACTACTCTGCGACTGAAGCCGAGTGCGATGCTGCTGGCCATGATTTTGACGATGGCGACTGCTTCAGCTGGGTTGATGAGAAAAGCGCAGGTAAACTCGACCTTGATGAGACTGTTTTCCCCGATGCAGATGCCCTCCAGGAAAACGAAAAGCTAGGTAAGATCAAAGCTGTCGTCACTGAAGGCGATGTCGATAACGACGACAAATACGAAAAAGTCGTTGTATTCGGCGCCCGCTCTTTCTCGATCTTCAATGCTGACAATGGCACACGCGTATTCGATTCCGGTGATGATTTTGAACAAATCACCAAAACACGTCTGGGTGAGAAAGGCTTCAACGCCACCAATGACGAAAACGGATTCGATGATCGTTCAGACAACAAAGGGCCTGAGCCAGAAGCTTTGGCGCTAGGAACCGTCAACGGCATTACTTATGCGTTTGTAGGTTTGGAACGCACAGGCGGAATCATGATGTACAACATCAGCAACCCTGCGCAATCCGAATTTGTTGAGTACACCGTCAATCGTGATTTCGACACAGATATCGAAACCAATTTTGCCGCAGCCGGAGACCTTGCACCTGAAGGTATGAAGTTTGTGGATGCAACTGACAGCCCAACCGGCAATGCACTGTTGATCGTCGGCAATGAAGTATCAGGCACTACGACGGTTTACGAAGTAAAATAAAACATCGTATTTATTGATGAGTTGTTAGAAAAAGCCCGGCACTGCCGGGCTTTTTTATGCAGACAAACAATTTACCAACAGCGCTATCTAACACAGGAGTCAAACCGCAAAAATCATCACTACCGTTAGATACCATGTTGACTTAGTATCACAGATAAAATGTTAGTTCGCCGACATGAACGCGTTCACAGTTTATGGCTTTCTTTCCTTACCCGTGAAATTTTTACGCCCTTATCTGTCAAAGAATATGAGGCTAACAACAAGGTTCATCGATGACAGAAATGCATCAACCCTACTCCTCAAAAACGCCCGCACCATCGACGTTATTTCAACCGCAACGCAAATCTGTATCCACCATTAGCCATCCCGATTTCATGGCATACTGTGCACAACGTATTATAGACGGGCAATCAACGTCGCAAAAACGAGCTCGCCTCCTTAACTTTGAGTGTAATGAGAACACTGACCTACTGGGTATTAGCGAGCAATTACACAGACACGATTGGAAAACACAGTTGCAGGCGTGCCATTCAAACCCCGAGCAGCTAGAAACTCTCATACGGGACGGCACAGACATAGAAACTCGGCTAGCTCTCAGCAGCTGCACACCATGGCCCTCGTGGTACTTCGACTTCATCTGGTACGACCGAGCAACAGCGTTGTTCACCAACCATATTGACGTTATCGCACTTCGGCAGGTCAAAGATATGCTGCGCCAAAACGGCATTGCCGTGCTGATATTTTCAAATCTAACCGCCGCTGAAGCCTGCCTAAAAACACGTTATCACGATGATAACGGCGACACGAATAACGCCCGGCACTTCCTCTATGCTCAGAATTCCGTATCAATGGATGCTAAGCGGCCTGAAACCGTATGTAACGGCGCTCTCGAAGTACTAAAAAACCAATTGGAATCAGCAGGCTTTCAGGTTAATGACGTACTCTCCATCGTCAACACACCTGCTACCGCCGTCGAATATGCGAAAAGCAGCACGGCAGATAGGTCTGCGGTCAACCCGGCACAACGTTGCGGCCGATATGCCTTTATCGTCGGCAAGCCGGGTTAAACCGTCACCTCAAGCAGATAATCACCGCCTAAAGCCATTACCTTCACGTTGCTAAATTAAGCGGTTCCCCCATCCGTCATCCCTCAACAACAGACGCGAGGCATTCGCGGTATACATCCACTTCCTGAGCCCCGTTAATAAGGTAGCGACTATCGACAATAACAGCGGGCACAGCATGGATGCCCTGCTTGTGCCATTGCATCTGATCGCTTTCAACCTCCTGGGTATATTGATCGGATGCCAACACTCTCTGTCCTTCTTGCACATCCAACCCTGCTTGCGATATTGCGTTAAGCAAAACCTGCTCGTCACACAGCCCCAACGATTCTGTAAAATACGCCCTGAATAATGCTTCTTTCAGCGCTGTCTGTTTGCCATGTAAGCCCGCCCATGCCAGCAACCGATGACAATTTCGCGTGTTATAGATACGCATATCGTCATTAAAGTTGAAGGCAAAACCAAGAGACTTTCCCAGTGTGGTCAAATGATCACGTACCTGCTGACTATCCTGTGGTGTAGATCCATATTTTTCGACCAAATGTTCTCGGAGGTTTTGCCCCTCAGCCGGCATCCCCGGATTCAATTCAAAGGGCTGCCAATGGATTTCAACATTCTCGAGTGACAAGTCTGAAATCGCTTGTTTGAGCCTGTAAAACCCAATAACACACCAAGGGCAGACAACATCAGACACAATATCGATTCGGAGGGCATTTTGTGCGTACATTTTTAAATCCTCATGGGTTATTTCGTTAATGGGGCTAACCAACGAAAAAACAACCTGAGCGAGCGATATCAATTGGCGTTAACCATTCTATCTCAATCTATTGAACCCCAATGGGCCGAACTATCGAGATTGTGAGCGACCGATAGATTGCTGTCTTATCACGATTATTCCATTCAATTGATTGATCAAACACGTAGAGTGTCCTCAACCATTGGTGGCCACCTGGTACTTTTGTAACAGCTCGAGCATCGCAACGCTCCGCGTAAAAGAACGTTAACAAGAATGAGCGTTACAAAACTCTATTTATACCCAATCAGACCGCGTGGTGGGAGCTACCCCATCTCGCCTCCAACAAAGCAGATAGGGACACCATCATTTATGACCGGTCATGAAATCAATATCGGCATTGACACCAGCAAGACTCAGCTCGATGTTTATGTGTACCCACAAGGCCAATTCCAAACCTTCAGTAACTGCCCGATTGGCTTTAAGGCGATTATTCAATGGATTCGACCGATGAAGCCAAAACGANTTGTTATCGAAGCGACCGGTAGGCTTGAAATGGATTTTGTTATCGCCGCAGAAAAAGCAAAGCTACCCGTGAGCATTTGTAACCCAATGCAGATTCGAAACTTTGCCAAATCTGTGGGAAGAATCGCCAAAACAGATAAGTTAGATGCAGAAACCATCGCTCTATTTGGTGAGCGTATTCAACCACCGATTACCCGGCTAAAACCCAAAAGGCTACGCCTCATCAGCGATTTACTCACCGTTAGAAATCAATGTTTGGATATGTCTACAATGCAAAAGAACCGGATGCGACGCATGCCAACAACGGTTCACAAATCAATCAACAGCATTCTGAAAACAATCCAAAGGGAGTTGAAATCGATCGAGAAAAAGCTCGAAAAGTTGTTTGCTGAACTCCCCGAATGGCAAGCCCGCGTTGATCACCTAACGAGCGCAAAAGGTGTCGGCAAAATACTGGCCTACACCCTTATCTCCGAACTCCCTGAACTGGGTAAACTGAACAACCGGGAAATTGCCGCCCTTGTTGGCGTTGCGCCAATAAACAGAGATAGCGGTGATTTCAAGGGAAAGCGCCGTATTCAGGGCGGTAGGCATAAGGTCAGGAAGGTGTTGTTTATATCGATGATGTCTGCCATCCAGTATCACCCGACACTCAAACCACTGTATGAGCGGTTAGTTGCTGCAGGCAAACCGAAAAAGGTGGCATTAATTGCCTGTATGAGAAAACAAATCATCATTCTCAATGCGATGATGAAAAATGGCACATATTGGGATGAGAATCGGGTTTAGGTCACTCTTAAATTTTCTAGGCATGGAGGGTGCGCCAGGTTATCAGTATTATTTGTTTCAACCTAACCGTTGCCCCCTCGCTAACAGCAACAGGAATAATGCCCAATTTGAAAGTAACGGCCTTAGTCATTAGCGATAGAAAAGAGTAACGCCCGTTATGTTTGATGCTTATCCTCTTCCAACTAGATACTCAAAGTGAGTCAATATGATTATCGATCCACAGCAGCCGCTGTAACATCCACTGTTTAAAATAATTAACTTCTTCAAGGTGGGACTTTGACTTCGGAATTTGATTACCTACAACGCGATGACCAAGCACATCCCACTTCCGAAAGTTCCTCGCTGCGGCGCCCTGATTTAGCTCTTCAAATGCACTATCGATACGCTCTTCCATTGCTGCATCAGCGAGCATGCCGGCTCTTAAATCTTTCCAGCGTGCTCGAAATTCCGTCACAAACTTCGGACTTTGATACAAGCGCTCAGCGATCCAATGATTCTTGTACATCCACCCTTCCGGTGAATGAGCCTGTTTCCGTGCCGTCGATGTCGCATTATTGCCCGATGAAAAATTAAAATCCCACACTGGCCCAGCGACCAACAACCCCTCTTTGTCCTTATGAAAATAGGTGCTGAATTTAAAAGCATCGAGATTCTTAAATAATTCATTGATAAGTAGATAGTCAATAAATGAATCAATATCGGCCAATGTCGCATAGCCATTTTCTGGATCATCGGGGCGTTCACCATAAAGCGCATCGATAAATTGGTTAAAGTACTCCTCAATATAAGATTGCTGCTCAGACTGGAGGTTTTTAGCTTTTGGATAGGCTACGACAAGTGTCTTTTTACCAACTCTAATCGTCTTCTCATGGTCTTTGACGCGACGGCTAGAGGTTAACTCAACCAAGTACCCTCCCGTTAAGTCATCACCATCAACCTCATCTTCCTTGAGCTTATTGATGTCTAAGCGACCTTTGTCACGCTTTATCTTTTCGGTTAACAGATAAACACCGCGATAATCGACGTTGTCACCGACTTTAAAAAATAACTCTACAAAGGATGTACGCGGGTGCCACAAACCGGATACATCAGCAGCCAAGCTGTAAGCAATATAGTTTCGCATCAACGTCTTATCGGAAAATGGTGCAGACAATACCCAGTCTTCCTCCTTAGGCATCGATAGTAAGGGGGTAGCCTGATCATCAACCGCCTTATTTTCATCCAAGAGATCTTCCTTCGAACCCAAAGGATATCCACCTAGTTCGGCTTCATCGCTTTGCCATAGCTCTACACCATACTGCTTCTTAGCAAACCTTTGTGAGCTGAAGCCGCGCCTTTCAATACCGGCATAGCGATGCTCTTCGTCAAAGCCATAATCCAGGTTATTAACATCATCGAGTATATTGCTCGCATCACTATCAATAAGCTTCATCTTGACAAGCACTTTGGGCTCATCGGGTATGGACTCTGCGCTTTTTTCCACAACGACCAACGGAAGATTAGAATCCGCAAACTGTGCTATATCGAAGTCTTTCTCGAACTGATGAGCGCCAGAACTAGAATCGCCATCGCAGCCAGCGACTGCAATTAACAACGACGCCGCAAATATTTTGATTTTGCTAGACATTACTTCACCTACGATAAAACGGATAGCCTAGATAAACCTAGTACTGCCATTTGGAACTCTGCGCGGAGGTTGCTATAGCTGCTCTCTATAGTTCTGGGAGGCTACTGCAAGCACGGATGATTAGCGGATATGATAATAACCCCCGATTATACCGGAGGCAGCCCTATTTTATCTACATGGCAATTTATTGTTCTATATCATCTAATAATGCTACGCAACCAGTAACGAAGGCCCTTTCTTAGTGCGACTGACTTGATGCTCAGTGGCAAAATCGCGACTAAATGTAGACGCACGCTAGGAGGAACTATACCTCGGTAATAGCCGCAATTTGAAAATCTACTGTACCAGACAATGTTTGCCCAGCCTCAATGAGCCTTCGCTCAGCTATGCTTGGAAAGCGGCGCTGTCACATGCACCGGCTTGTTACACGCCACACTCTAAAGTGATCTTGTCTGCTTTTCGATAAGATAATTTTGCAAATCTCTCTCTTGCCTAACAACATGCAAAATATAAACTGTATCATCTTCAATTTTATAGAAAATACGACATGGATTGACGACGACTTCTCGATAAGCAAGTGACTTTAATTCGGCAGGTACTTTCCCCGACTTTGGGTGATCTGCCAATCGGTCCACCTTTGAGAATATTTTTTGAATCAACGCCTTCGCTGCTTGTATGTTACTTAATGCAATGTACTCGGCAATCTCATCAAGATCACCTAAAGCCGGCTCCGTCCAAATTATTTCAGCCACTTAGCCATTCTCTCTTTCGCAGCATCATTTGACATGATATTACCCTCGGCAATGGCCTTTTCACCACGGGCAATACCCTCAAGAATCCGCATGCGAGACTGCATGAACTCATAGTCCTCAACGTCAACAAGATACGCAGACGGTTGGCCATGTTCAGTAATCAGAACGGGTTCCTTAGATTGATGCAGCTCAGCAAGAATTTTAGTTGCTTGCCTCTTAAGCGTCGTTACAAGCTCAACTTTCATAAGAAAACACTCACAATTTACTTACACACGAGTGATATTATAGTATCACTTTAAAATAGGCAATTGCCGTAGGTCGCCTATCGTGTAACGCCGGCAGCACGGGCCGGAGCCGCAACGCGGCGGAGGTCCAGTAAATGCGCAGCATTTACGAGCGTGCCTGCCCTTGTATAGTTCGTTTTAACCACATTTCCCTATTTAACCATTTACTAAAACGGGTAAAGTGAGGCCCACCTTTGGCGGCCACCAAAGGCCTTTTTGTAACAGCTCGAGCATCGACAGGCTCCTGCAAGAGACCGTTAACAAGTGTGAGCGTTACAAAACTCTATTAGGCACAACTCGAATAGTCATGTGGGCCCCGAGCCCGTATAGCAAGGCAGAGAAATCTTAACCTATGAACAACC
>CACSIO010000013.1 GCA_902705865.1 BD1-7 clade bacterium | reverse complement strand
ATACGATATACCCGATCAAGTATTGCCGTTAGTCACATATCCGACACATTTTGATTCGACAGAAACAACCAAAAAACTGAACGATGCAAATATTGTTTGCCCGCCGCTAACCGACTATGCCGATGTACTCTGGAACTATTGGCTTGAGCATTTTGATACGCCGGCATCAACCTCAACCATCGGCGCAGTTTCTCAAGTCATGGGCCGCACGCTGGAAGATATTAGCCCGAAAAACTTGTGCCGCCGTGTTGATGGCAAANCCATCTTAGTGACGGGGGCAACCTCAGGCATTGGGCACGAGGCGGCAATTAAATTGGCGAATGCGGGTGCTGAAGTGATTTTGGTGGCACGCACGCCTGAGAAACTACAGGCGACGGTTGATGAGATAACGGCAGCCGGTGGCTCTGCAACCTGTTATGCCTGCGATTTGTCAGACACCGAGAGCTGCGATGCACTTATACGTGATGTGCTGGCTGATTTTGGTAAAGTTGATATTTTGGTGAACAATGCGGGCCGATCAATACGTCGATCGGTGACGCATTCATATGATCGATTCCATGATTTTGAACGCACGATGCAGCTGAATTACTTCGGCTCACTCAAACTGATTATGGGTTTTTTGCCGGGTATGGTTGAAGCCGGCGGTGGCCATGTGATTAATATTTCGTCTATCGGTGTGTTGACCAGCCCGCCGCGTTTCTCCGCTTATGTGGCTTCTAAATCAGCCCTTGATGCCTTTTCGTGGTGTGCTGCGGCAGAATTCGCGCACAGAGGTATTCATTTCACCACCATCAATATGCCGTTAGTGGCAACACCTATGATTGCGCCAACCACACTGTACAAGGCATTCCCAACGTTAACGCCGGATGAAGCCGCTAATTTGGTGTGTAAGGCTGTTACCGAACGCCCTAAACGGGTTGCAACTGGGCTAGGTCTCAGTGGTGCCGTGGCGCAGGCTCTGGTGCCTAAAGCCAGCGAGCTGGTATTGAACCAGGCGTATCACTTGTTTCCGGATTCTGTGGCATCGCAAGGGGAAGGTGGGGATAGTGAGGATATCCCGAACGGCGCATTTGATATTGCCGGGCGAGTATTTGCTCAGTTGCTTCGTGGTAATTATTGGTAGTGTTTCTGATTACCTATTGTCACTGAATCAGGTATTTTCCTAAAAAAGCCCGAGTTGAGAATCAGACAGGCTGACTCTTAACCGGGGCTTTACGACGTCGGTGGCCCTATCGGCGTCGAATGAGCACCAACATTCCTAACAGCATTACCATCAATGCATGTACGCTACCGAAAAACAGCTTAGGTGCTGGTGGCGCAGGCTTCGGTGTCACCGGTGGTGTTGGTTCGCTGGTTTCTAAATCCAGCGTTAACTCAGCGGCACCTGTGCTTCGGTTCTTCACATTCTCGCCGAAGCTCACGGTATTCGCTTTGAGCTCAACCTTTATCGCCGTGTCTTGCTGCGCACGCAGGCGAATACGGAAGCGTCTGTTGTCCAGTGCTTCGATAGCGTTCACTTGTGCATTTTCCAGAATGAAATCGGGAGCGCTAGGGGGATCAAGTGGCGGCTCGTTAAACGCCAGTGTTAACACAAAGTTCGTTTGTGTAATGACCGGTTCGAATGCGTTCCAGTTGGCAATGATACCGGTGCGTACAACGTTATATTTAGGCGCCAGTGGAGCTGCATTGGTCAGGCGGTTACCCGCGGCATCATGAATATCGTGATTTGAGGCTAACGTCAGGCGCACTTCACCTTCAAAATCAGCAACCAGAGGCGCGGTCAGCAGCCATACATTCGTGTCGAATGTTTCTACCGTCAGCGGTGCTGATAACGCTGAAGCATCACTCAACTGCCAATCCGATGGCTGTGTATTGATCTGTGCTTCATTGAAATGCACTAGCCATTGAATCTGCTCGGTGTTAACCAGCCGGTTATGCAGATTGTATCGTTCAAACTGCGAAATAGTCGGGTTTTGAGCATCAACATTCAACACCAGTGCAGCGACGGCCAACGAATCCAAACTGTTGTCGCTAGATTGTGCGGCACCAGCGGCAATCGTTAGCGTGGCCTGTGCGGTGTCGGCGGAGGCCTGTACGGTGATATCGAACTCTGTGTTGTTGATGGCGTTAAAGTCGGTGATGGAGCCTCCTTGAATGCCAATGTCATTCGACGTCAAACCTGTGATAGACGTATTACTTTGCAGGCGGAGTACCTTGGGGGCGATGCCGATGACTTCAGGCGCATTCACCCAGCTTAATACTGGTTGTGGCAGGTTCGCATCAATACTGGTAAACAGTTGTGCGAGGTTTGGGTTACCTGCTTGGTCGGTGATAAAGCCCTCCATCACTCTGACATGAATATTGCCCAAGCCTGTCGCCCGCAAGCGGATGTCGCAACGGCTACCTGAACACATCACATCAATGCGCTGTGCATTGTCGATAGAAAGGGCATCGGCATCGACGTTGCCGATGGTTTCACTCGCATTCACAATGACACTGAATATTTGATTGTCAGTGATTTCATCAGGCAGTGCGCTGAACGATAGCGTTGGCGTCACGATATCCTGGTGGATGCGTGTATTCAGGCTGCCTGCGCTGGGGTTACCAGCCAAATCTTCAAAACCGCCGTTGATGGTGAGTCTCAGGCTTTCTTGTGTGGGCGCGTAAAAGTTAACGATTAATCGTTCTATTGGCTCATCGCTGCCGTCATAAGCCCCTGAGCTGATAACGGGTGCCGGGTCGCCTATATTCAGCGCTTCAATCGAGAAAATATTACCTGTGCGGCGCACGGGTTCAGAGAACTCAAGCACCAAGGTGCCACCTTCGAGATTACCTGAAGAACTGCGTATCACAAAACTAGGTGCAACATTATCGAAGCGGGTAGTGAGTGTGATTGGTTTTAGCGCCAGCTTGTTGTCTGCAAGGGAGCGTATCTGTGCTTTTTGCACATCGAACGTGATCGTTGTGCGGCTACCATCGGGAGTGACAGCGGCATGCCATAGCGTGCTATCGGTATTTTCGAGCGCCGTGATTTGGCCGCCGCGTACCTGAATGCTATCGGTTGTTAGCGGTACGATAGCTTCGTCAAACGTTAGCGTAACCGTAAATGCACCGTTTACTACATCGGGAATGTCAGTATGTGTTAGCCGTGGCCCGAATTCTTTGGCTACCCAGCTGTGTTGAAACAGCTCATTAGCTTTATTGCCCACAACACTTTCAACGGCGCCTTGCGGCAGTTTTAATACCGCTAGAGAATCTGTCGCGATGACTTTCAGTGTGTAGTTGCTCGGCGTTGTTTGAGAAAGTTCGGTGATGGTGAGGCCCGTGGTTACAAAGTCGTCAACGGTTAAACCGGTGATGCCTACGCTGAAATCTAACATGATGTCTGATGTTTCATTCAACGCGATCAGGTTGCTGGCGTCGCTGAGTGTAACGGTCGGCACTTGGCTTGATACTGCAATCGTTGCTGACGCTGGCAGAATAGGTTGGCCGGCTACATCGGTGATTCGTTGAGGCACTAGATTGATAGTGACGGTATCCGTGGCATTATCATCCGCCTGCAGGGTGACTTTATAGCTATCTGCATCGAGTCGGCGTAGCTGTGTGATCCGTGCGTTGGTCAGTGCGATGGCTGCCCGTTCAAAATCGGCAATGGCTTCAGAAAAATCCAAAATCACTTCCGCGATGCCACCGGGGTTAACGGCTTCCGGTGTGATGAGTGAAACGGATGGCTGTTGATTATCCAGTTCGATACTCACCTCCGCAGGCGAATTGCCAACTTGCAGCAGATTCACGGCAGCGCTGTCAGCCACTTGAATCATGATCGGGCCAGTATCGCCCGCTTCGATTTGTGCAATAAAGTGGCCAACCTGTGGCACTGCGCGTTCCAGTGAAAGTAAGGTTGCATGCGTCAGCTGAATGTCTTCTGGAGAAAAGTCGCTCACTTCATCATCAAACGATAACGTCACTGTGAAGGGCAAACCACTGGCTGCCGAAACCGGCGCATTGATGGTTAGCGCCGGTGCAGAATTATCCACGCGATAGTGTTGAATTTGCTCTGCAGCATCGGATAACAGCGGTTGGTTATTGGTATCTCGGATGGTGTTGTTGCCAGGCTCTGTGCCAGTTCCTTTAATGCCGAGGCGAATCGTACCCTCAAAATTCTCAGGGACTGCAACGGTGGCGACATGGCGACTGCCTGTCACGCTCGATGCGACAACCTCGCTCAATGTTACCGCGCCACCAGTCGAGTGCAATGCAATGTCGTCTGCTGAGAGTGTCACTGCTTTTGAAAAGGTGATGTCGAACATAAGTTCGTTGTCGTTTACAAATGCACCTCGACTATCACTTCGTTGAATGCTCTGTAACAGCGGTGGGTTCGGGTTGAATGTGATCATAAAGGTGTCGTTATTACCGGATACATGCGCTTGAACAGACTGCTGAGAGGCATCTGCCACTCGGACGCCATGAGCTGCCGATAGTGTTAAACCGATATCGCCCGACTCACCGTCGGCGACTGACACAGAGACTCGATAGGTCGATGTATTTTGCGCGTCGACTCCCGTAACGGTTGCATTAGTGATGCCCGTTGCGCTGAAGCTCGCGGCACTGACATTGGTCACCGGCGCTGCGAACTGAACGTTGTACACTAATGATTGTTGGCTCGTTGTCGCCTCGCTCGGTTGATGGCGTTCAATTGACGACATTCCAACACCGTTAGGTAGGTATTGGATGGTGTGCGTTAGTGCAGCAGAGGTGATGGATGATAGAGAGCCAAACAGTTTAAGTGCGCCTTGCGGTGAGTGAAATACAACATCGCCAGTTCCATCAGGTTGAATGGTCACATGAAACTTATCCACTGACGAGTTAACGCCGATTTTTGCTACCTCGGTAATCGTGCCACCTTGGACTTCAAACGATGAAATCTCGGCTTTGGTTCTGCGTTGGCTATTGAGCGTGAAGGTAAACGCGGTGGTATCAGATATCCGCTGGGGAATGTTCACTAGAGAAATGGGGAAGTTGTTCTGGCTTCTTTCGTCAACAATGTAGAACTCATGTGTTAATGGCAGTGCTTGGGAGATGAGTTGGCCATCGGCATTACTGATATCCGCGGAGGCTTTCAGTACCAAACGCTGGCGACCAGTGAACAATGTGTTGTCGTTGATCGCACTAAAACCTTCGAGTTGAGCGTCTACTGCGTAAAGATCCGAGGCGATTTGTGTTACTGCGGTTAATGATGATAGCGGTTTGTCGTTGGTCGGTTGGCCTGAACTTGTTGAGTACTGCAGGGCAAAATCAGATACGTCGACGTTTTGAACTGCAGTAGAAAACTGCACATAAAAAGTTGTTGTGCCTTCAGGAATCTTTTTTTGCAGTGGTTCGTGTCGTTGGATCGACAGCAGGTTCACTGTGTTGTTTCCATTACCCGTGTCGGTTTCGTCGGGCTCAGCCAAACAGACAACGGAAATAAAGACATCGCCGACATCGTCTGCTCGTTGATCTCCAGTGTCTGAACTTTGGTAGCTGAATCTGTCTTCGCCACAAAAACCACTATCGGGTGTGTACTCAAAAATACCCTGCGTGTTGTTGCCTATTGATCGAACGCGGCCGAATTGCGGTTGGCTGAAGTGTCGGATGCTATGGGCAGGCTTGTTTGTTATCGGGTTAATGGTTGCGACAATATCGTTGTCGAATACATGAATGTTTGTGGGCACATTCGTAGGCGTAGTAGCGTGGTCTGGAATGGCAATGGACGGGAATTCGTTGTTTAGAATCGCAATTCTAACAGTTGCTGTTGTTTCCTCCATGCCGTTGCTGACGACGTAACTGAATTCATCATCAATGCGTTCATTTTCTGCCAAATACAAATTATTTCTGTTGCCGGTAACATACTGGAATATGTCGTCTACGGTACCTGAATAGAATACGTCCGGGTGGTAAACCAGTGTGCCATCAAGTGCTATTTCAACACGCCCATGCTGTGGTTCTGAACTGATGGCAACAAGCTTGAGAGTGTCATTTAAGGCAAAGTCATTCGATAGTACATCGACTTTGACTGGATGATTTTCAAACGTGAGTTTGAAGTCATCATTGGCTAACAAGGTGTCTGCGTCAGTGGCTATTGTAATATGGATACGTTCAGATTGTACTTTGTCGTTAATCGTTACCGAATATGCCCAATCATCCATACCAAGGTAATTGGCATCCGGTTGGTAAATGATCGTGTTATCGTGTGACACCTGTGCAGTTCCGTGTTTCGGCAACGTTAGCAGCGAAATAGTTGCACGGGCTTGTGTTTCAAAACGATCATTGGCTAGTACATCTAATTCGTGCTCAGCATCGCCATTCAGTAAAAAACGATCAGCTCGTACTTGCATGTTGCCACGTGCAGGCATAATTCCCCGGATGTCATCGCTGGTGGCCAGCGACACGGTGTATGGCCCTAATGCGCCGTACTCATGGCTGCCGGTGCCTTGTTTACATTGGCTAGTCGATGTTGGACGTGATTCGCCCACTTTCCAACAACTGCCTGTCAGCGGTTCATATTTGCTGGTTTTCACTGTCAGGTAGTATTCGCCAGCCGGCAGATTTCGGCGGTATTGGCTGTCGGTGTCTCCGTGAAAATCCTGTGTTTCAATTACAGTGCCTGAGGATGCCAGCAGCGTTGTATTCAAGTTAACGCCGCTGTGAAACACCGGTTCTATCTTTAAATGAATCTGTTGTTCATAGTCCAGTGTGAAAGTGAATACATCAATGTCACTGCTGTGTTCAATAACAGCCCAGCGAATTAACAAATCTTGATCAATCGCTGGCAAAAGTGGTGCTGCATCATCAATCGTATTGGCAAAGTCATCGACCCGAGGTTGAATATTGGGCGATATAGCTTGCACTTCAAACGGTGTGCTAACTGCACGTGTGTCGTAGAACCTTGCCCCCATCATTGAGCGTGCCGAGGTATTCCCCGGTCCTTTTAAGTAGCCCCATGGGATATTTTCGATGAAATAACCGCCATCGGATGTATTGACGGGATGGTGGCCATTGCCCAGGTTGTGGCCAAATTCGTGAAAGGTAGTATTGGGGGTGGCGTAACCACCTGTTGGTGCTTGAATCGGTTTTTCTTGGCCAATGACCGACAAATCCAGGCCGTCCCAATCGTTGGTGGCATTTGGTGTGCTTTGGCTGTAACTGATTAAAACCCGAACGCCGTAGGAGTCATCATCGGCGGATGTACGTGCTAAGTCTTCCGGGCTTGGTGTTTCCGTAGTAATGTCAATTTCGTAGGGTGCATAAAACGCCGATGCGGCCATAAAGAACTTTTGAATGACGGCTGATTCTTCCGTATTGAAGTAGTCAGTATCGCCATCAACATCATGTGCGCGCCAGAGAAAAGGCCTGTTGGGGTTGCTGAAATAGGCTTGACCCTCGGGGGTGGCTATCAGTGCTTTGACGAAGTCACTGGCGAGAAATTCTTCAGCTGATTGTCCCACTTTTCGAGTCGCAGTCCACCCTTTGGTTTCAACCGTTTCACGCATGCTTGCTGGCATCATGGCATAGAGGTTGGGATATTTTTCTAACAGGTGTTCTATTTCAGAGCCATGGAGTCCGACAGTAAGACCATCCGCGGACGTTGGATTTTCGTAATTTTTAAACCACAAATACAGTTTGCGGGGTGCTTGAGGATTCGAGTGTAGCTTAAAGGTCTGTTCAATCGGGAAGATCAGTTCGGTGCGACTGTAGGTGTCGGTTAGCGGTGTAAGTGGCTCACCATTTTTTAAAAAGGTTAGGTTGTGTTTGGGGCCTTTGGGCAGTAACTCTCGGTTAACCGGAGTGACAGCTCCGGAATGAAACGGTAAGCCGACCTGTGCCTGCGTTAACTCGGATTCACCCCCACTTGCGTGAGTGAGTGCGGAGAAAGCCATAAAAAATGACAGACTGGATAGTGTGAACTTGCTCATGTTACCCCTGAATCTACAACAGTGTTCAGGGTGTATGTTATCGCGGCAAGTACAGGGCACTGTTCACAATGTTCGGTTAAAAATGAGCTTATTTGAATGGGTTCACAAAACTAGGAAGGTCAGATCAGAAGTTATTATTTGGTATCGACATTCAATGTTGGGCACTTTTTTAACGAGTTTATTGTGCATTTTAGATGTGAAATTTAAGTATGAAGCCTGTGAGTTGTCGACGATTAGAATGCTGACTCGCTTACTTTTGAGTGAGCGTTCGGTGCGTTCATTTTGATAAGAGACCGCTTTTACTTGATGACTAACGAAGCAGTAAAGGCGGTCTGTATAACGAACTGATGACTAATCGATTTACCTTTTATTTAGTTTCGCACGAATCCAATGGTCCGCAGAAAGAACGCCGCCGCCATACACTGCCAGTTGAGCCAGTAAGACTCCCCAGATTACATGTAGGTAAAACGCTGCTGGCGCGATTTCTGCCAGGCTAATAACAGCAATGACGTTAACCACCGATAGGCTCAGCGCCGAAAACCGGGTAAACAAGCCGGCAAACAGTAATACCGGAAACACTAGCTCGCCTAAGGTGCCTAAGTAGGCTGCCAATTCGAAAGGTATAAAGGGCACGTGATACTCTTCTTCGAAGAGAAACAGAGTGGTATCCCAGTCACGAATTTTGGTTAGCCCGGCACTGAAAAAGATTTGGGCAATATAAAGTCGTGCAGCAACAGAGGCTACGGAATGCAGTTTACCGAGGCCATCGCTGACAATGGCATAGTTTTGGTAAAGACGTTGGGTGAGTTCAGTCATGGATGTCTCCTTTGCAACTTATTTGCATTTGAATCAGTGGTTTATAGGTTGTTTGTTGTTGTGGTAGTGCATGTGGTGAGTATTAATTATTGTCGTTCGATGAGGTTATTAGCTGTACAGCGCCAGGCGTAAGCCGCGCAGCCGGTGATGGCTCGAGGCCTCTGCAAGCCACGCACCCAAATCAAATTCCGGGTGGGCATCTAATAAGCTTCCCAAGCTCTGTTTGTTAAGGGCGTCGCGTTCCCAGGCAAAATCATCGGCGGCTAAACGTGTGATGTTGGGCACGAGATGCTGTTGATCAATACGCAGGTAGCAAGGCTGGTGGTCTGCTGCTAACGCCTCTTCCAAGCGTTGTTGGTCGAGTTTTATTTCGTCGGAATCTGTCTTGTGTGCCTGCCAGATTAAATCGATAGGAAACTCACTAGCGATCACACGAAACGTGGTTGGGAATACCAGATACAGATTGTTTGGATCATGCTCACTCAGCAGTGTCAGTGATTGCGTATCAAAGACGGCTGCATGGTGCCGACCGGCCTCGTGGATAGCCCATTCTAGGCGTGCCATATCGGCAAGAAATGGGGCATCATCTGCTAACGGTGTTTGAGTAATGAGGTCAGCTAAATGCTCGCCCCAATCTGCCCAGTCGCCGCTGCCGGGCGGTGTTGTTTGCAGTAGCTCTCTTGCCAATGCAATCATCGGCTGCTCGCCAATCATGTGTTCCAATACCGGATAAGTGATTGAAAGAGCGCGCGCTGCGGTCATCAGCAGGTTATTTTGATATACCTGAATGCCCTGGCTATCGGTGCTTCGGCGACTAAAAATATCGGTTAGCAGGCGATTTTGCTGTTCTTGCAGGCTTGGAATATCAGATTGCATGGGTCACCTCTGACTGTTCAGCCTTTTGCTGTTCTGAAATCGTTGCGCTAGTGATCGGGCTGTTACCGGTGGCTTGGTGCATGATTTTGCGCGCTGTTTCTGCCTGTTCCAGCAGGATATGCCACTCGGGCAAATTGTTATCCCATTCGATTAAGGTCGTGACTGGGCCGGTGCGCTCCAATGCATAGTGGTACAACTCCCAGCATTGTTCAGAAACCGGTTGGCTGTGATCATCGATCACAAAATTCGGTTTCGCCTGTGGGGTATAACCCGCAAGGTGAATCTCGCCAATCAGCGATGGTGGAATATCATCAAACCATCGTTGTGCCGCAGCCAGAGGGGGGTCGTCAGCAAAGTTGTGCGCGTTGACCAAGCAGTTATTGAGGTCAATCAGTAATCCGCACTGCGACTTATCGGCGATGGTTGTAAGAAATTCGGTTTCCGGAATAATATCGTTCGGGTAAGCGGTATAAGCCGACAGGTTTTCTAGCAAGATGCGTCGACCCAGTGTTTGTTGTACACGATCGATATTGGTGACTAACACATCAATGCTTCGGCGAGTAAATTCGATCGGTAGTAAATCGCCTGCATGAACAGCGTGGCCGTTAAATTCTCCCCAGGCGAAACTGGCATGATCAGATACCAGTAAGGGGTTGATTCTGTTAACAAGGCGTTCAAGCCGAGTTAGATAATTCTGATTAACGCCAGTTGCAGAACCAAGCCCGAGCGAGGTTGAATGCAAGCTGATCGGATACTGCTGAGATACGTCTTCCAGTACCGCAGGAATAACGCCACCTTCAGCAAAAAAGTTTTCTGCGTGAATTTCTAAAAAATCGATGGAAGATGTCCCGCTCAAGGAGTCCCGATAGTGCGGGTGCCGAAGACCGACTCCAACAAGACCGGGTGTCTGACGACGAGACAAGCTGGCATGCTCTGAACGGGACATCTTATTCTCCTAACGTACAATGTTAATCTTTGGATCAGGAATTGTTCGCCTGATAACGTTTTTTCGCTTCGGCCTTCAACATGCCGCCGATGTTTTCGCAGGTGCCTTTGGCAACCAGCTTCCATTCGCCTGGGTCGTTATCGACCGCTGATTGGCCTGCGCAGGAATGTGTGCCTGCAAGGTTGCCGCAGTCATTCTGTCCAGCTGCAGAAACGCCGTAGCATTTCTCTTTGCCGCCCGCATGTGCTGCCGGGGCAACGGCCATGGTAGTTAATGTCAGTGCCAGTGCGGCAGTTGCTATACGTTGTTGCTTGGTCATGACGCTCTCCGTTGATTGGCGTTCTCATTGGCTAGATGGTGATCCAGCCATTGGCGGATATCAGTGACTGATATCAAACCGGTACGTTGATCTGCGATGCCTTTCGAACCTAACAGGATCAGTGTGGGTACACTGCGAATGACATATTGTTGAACTAGGTCTTGCTGTTTATCGACATCAATCTTGAATATGCGAACCCTGCCTTTGTATGCACCCACGACGGTTTCCATCACTGGGTTAAGCTGCTTACAGGGGCCACACCATTGGGCGCTGAACCAAAGAAGTACAAGTGGTTCTTCTATGTCGCGCCCATTCACATTGATGCCCGAGGTAGGGGCATCCATATGCGTGTCAGTCCTCAGCGTTAACTTCAGTGACTGACAAATCTTCGATACCACCCCAGATGCGGTCGGCAGATTTCACATAGCCGTTAACATCGGTGAGCCATTTTTTCTGAACAGCTTTGTTGAGGTTCAAGTACAATTTGTTATCGCTGATGTAAAATGCATCTGGATCTACATCGAGCTTTTTGTTGAGAGCAACACCCATGGCGCAGTAACCGCCAAACTGTGGGGCATACTTGTCAGTATTTGCTTTGAAAAGATCACGGTTCTTGGCGCTTGAAAACCGGTAGATCGCACCATCGTGGGTTGCTGTATATTTGGCAGAACCTTCAACGGGCTTGCTTTTGGTGAAGTAAGCTACCGGGTCGTAACCGTGAATGGCGACATCGTTTTCACCGGTGTTAACGGCAGATGCAAAAGTTAGGCTGCTGAATACAAGTGCTGCTGCGGCGCCAGCGATTTTTAATGATTTAGCAAATTTCATAATATGTCCTTGTCGGATATTGAATATGTTTAAGTGTTTTAATGTTGTGGGTTCGTCGTTTTGTTTCCCCGACGTCCTTGATGTGTAGAATACGGATGGCAGCGATTGAAAAGGGCGCAGCATATCCACGAAAATATGCAGATCGTCCAAAACGGAGTATTTATGGATTCTTTAAGTGCGTTGTTGACGGATATTGATTTCAGCGCCGATGTATTTTTCAGCGGCTCAATGTGCGGGTTAAAGCCCTTCGAGGCCGAAATGGCGGGGCTTTTGCACTTTTTGAAGGCTGGCTCGATGACGCTGGTGACAGACCAAGGCCATGAAATCCACCTGAATCAGGCATCGGTTATTTTTATTCCGAGTGGCAGCCATCACCGGATTCAGGTGAAAGAGCCTGAAGACGCTGAGTTGGTGTGTGCCAATATCGCCTTTCAACCGCGGCACAAAGCCGCCTTGGTGGATCACTTACCCAAATTCATTGTGGTACCTGTGGATCAAGACCCCCGAGTCAGCGAAGCTGCACGCTGGATATTCGAAGAAGCGTTTGATGAAGTGTTTGGCCGTAAGATTGTTATCGACCGGCTGTGCGACATTTTTATGGTGCAGATACTGCGGCATGTTATCGAGAATGGAACAGTTGAAATGGGGCTATTCGCGGCGAGTTCTCACCCGCGACTGGCACCTTTGATGAAGCAGTTGCAAGAATCACCGCAAATGGAATGGACGGTCGATAGCATGGCTGAAGCAACGGCGATGTCGCGCTCCAAGTTTGCCGCGCTATTCAAAGACAGTGTTGGCCAAGCACCGATGGAATATGTCACCGATCTGCGTTTAGCCATGGCACAGGGGTTATTGGAAAAAAACCGCCCGGTCGGTTTGGTTGCTAATGAGGTGGGTTATGAAAATGCCTCTTCGTTGTCGCGAGTTTTCAAAAAGCGTTTTGGTGTTACGCCTAAGCAATGGCTGAAAAAGTACACCGATAACACCAAGCCGTAGAGATCGTCTGCGGCGTTTCCCCGATCAGCCATATATTCTTCTCTTCTCTCTTCTCTCTTCTCTCTGATTCTATCGGTTCCTACTCCAAGTATAGGGTTACCTTACCGTGTGGCGCTTTGCCAGCAGGCGCTAGTGGTTAAGACTACGCTTAAGGGCACTGCACCGGGCCACAATGCGTTGATGTGAGTGTATTGGTGGTAGCACTGGTGAGAAATATAAAACGGTCTCAGCTCACGGAAGGCTTGCACGTGTTAGAAAAAACGCTCGTTGATATCGCTCGACTTCATGCCCAAACAAACCCCAATGACATTGCGTATACCTATTTGAAAGACAGCGGAATTCCCAGCGAACAAATACGTTACGGTGAGTTGGATATGCGTGCGCGCGTGTTGGCGAGCGTATTGCTGGATAAAAACAGCCTGAAGCATGGCGATCGTGCCATTTTGTTGTTTGGCCAGGGTATTGGCTTTATAGAAGCGCTATTTGGCTGTTTTTATGCTGGTGTGACTGCGGTACCTGGTGATCTACCGACTGCAGGCGGGAGCCTTGATGCCTTCCTCCGGTTTGTTGATGATGCCGATCCGGCAATCGTGCTTTGCGATACCGACAATGCGCAAAAACTCTCGGTGTTGACCGACAGCGCGCCAGCCTTGTTGCAAACGTCGGTTATTGATATTCATAAGTGCCTGCATGAATTGGCACCTCTACCCACGGCAGCCGTGGCCGACATCTGTGAGATTCGTGCCTTTCTTGTTGATGAAGTCTCCGAGTTATTGAAATGCACCTCCGCAAAATTACACCCAACCCGCAGTTTGGTTTCGCAAGGGGTGAACTCGTTGATGGCTATGGCTTTGATCGGCCGTATCGAACGCCGTTGGCAGCTTCAGCTGCGCTCGGCTTTGATTTTTGATGATCCATCGATAGAGCAAATTGCCCAGTTTCTTCTAACGGAATTGTCGGGTACTCAGTCACCACAGTCGAGTTATGATTCGGGGGCTGAAGCTCGCGATGATACCGGTGATTCGATCAGAGTGTCTCCGGCGTCGAGTTTAGAGAGCTGGTATTTCGGTTTGGCCGAGCATTACATCCAGCACCGTTCGGCGACAGGGTTTTGGCTAGCCGAATCATTCAATGAATCGATGATTGAAACTGCCGTGAATATGCTGGGCGAACGTCATGATGTGCTGGCAACGTGTTTTCGACGAGAGAACGATGCTGTGCCGGGGTGTATACAAAGGCATGTGCAAAAAAACACCCGGCAGTCGATAACATTTGTGCGAGAACCTCTCAGCGATGCCAGTATTTTGCACAACGCCGTAACAGCGACATCCGTCGTATTAGATATTCATCAGCCATTGATTCACTGGCATGCCTATAAACGTGAAAATGGCGGCTGGGCGATCTTGATTGATGCTCTTCATCTGATTTACGACTTTCATTCGCTGATGCAGTTGATCGCCGAACTGGATTATTTGGTTCATGCACTGGCTCACGGATGGAGCACAGAATTACCGCCAGTAAAATGCAGCTACCGTGATTATGCTCGCTGGGAAGCTGACGTGTTAATGCAAGCACCTAAGTACCGTTGTCAGTGTCGATACTGGCGTGATCGTTTTGCGCAACAGCAGATGCTGTGTTTACCGGTAAAGCATGCGTTATCGTCGTCTCAGATCGTGCAAGCTCAGACAGCTGCTGATGAGCAGTTAATCGGCGAATATCCCGCATTGATGCAGCTGAACGTGACGCGGTTTCGTCAGTTGGCCCAAGCCGCATTTGTGAAAACAATTATGCATTTAGGTGATGATGGCGATGACGTTACTTTTGCCACCGCGATTATGAACAGAGATGACAATCGTTTAGGGCGCACGGTGGGTTGTTTATCGAAATCTGTATTGGTGAGCTTGCCTGTCTCGTCTTTGGGGGCAGTTAACACAGAATCAGGTCGATCGGATAACAGAGAACTCGTTAGATCTGTGGAATCTGCCTATGTTGCATCGTTGAATAATACCTCCCCGTTTATGGAAAACCTCTACGCCGATCACCTACCAGATGATGCGCCTTGTCGCCAGGCGGTTCCGTTTTACTTCAATTTATTCGATCAAACATCCATAGCTAATGTGCTGAGATTCAATCTCGGAGGTGCAGCAGACGTAAAAAACGCAGATCTAAAACAGTACTTACGCAATAAAGACAATACGCCAGCAGTGTTTGCATTACCGGGCTATATTGATCATTCATATCCACTAACGTGTTTACTGATACGCAAAGATGACAGTGTTGATCTGTTGTTGTCGTCCCAGAAGCAGTATTTAAATGACGCTGATCTGGCGGCCGTTGGGCACTATTTTTGGAATGAACTCGGTATGTTGCTGGCGTCAAACTGTGTCAATAGCACCGATAGTTTTGCATTGAAACAGGAGTCGAATCAGGTGCCGATTCAATAGCCGACTCAGGAATCTAGCCGGCAATCTACCCAGTGATTCAGCCTGCAATTCACCCTTTGATGGATGTGGTATAGCGATGAAACAAGCTACCCGTTTACAAGCCCTATCTGACGATGAGACTGCGCAGGCACAGATTGTTGCCCAGTATGATTCCGTTGATGGCCATCTTTTTTATCAGAAAGTAATGGGGGCCGATGCAGACTTCAGTCACTTTGGTATTTTTCAAACGCCAACGGATTCTCTCGCGACGAGTGCCAAAAACAGTGTTGCTGTGATGGCTCAAACCGCTGATCAGTATGTCTCGCTGAAAGGCACTCGAGTTGCCGATCTCGGCAGTGGGTATGGCGGCAGTGCCCGCTATTGGGTGGCACAGTTTGGTTGCGAGATGGATTGCATTAACTTATGCCCCCAACAAAATGCCAGAAACCAGCAGGCTAACGTTGAGGCCGGGCTCGATCAACAGATACGTGTTACTGAAGGCAATTTGCTAGCGTTACCTGACGTTTGGACAGCGACATTTGATGCGGTAAATTGCCAGGATGTGTTGTGCCATATCTATAACAAGCGAGAGGCGCTGGCGCAGGTGTTTCGTATTTTAAAACCCGGCGGCGTGTTGGTATTCAGTGACATTATGGCCGGCGTTCGTGCAACGGATGATATGCAAGCGGCATTCAGTCAGCACAATGTGGGCGATATCGTGCGTTTGAAAACCTATCAGACGCTGCTGCAAGACAGCGGCTTTGAGTGGCTCGGTTTTGATGATCACAGCAACGACTTCGGCCTGTTTAGCCAGAAGATGGCAGATACACTCACAGAAAATCGCACTGAATTAATGGCAGCGGGTATGTCAGAGGCCTACCTTGAAAGGTTTTTGCATTCGTTGTTACAGCGCCGCCAATTGGCGCAGCAACAGGTTTTTCAGTGGGGAATTTTTTGCGTGCGTAAGCCAAGCCTCGCGGCAGATTAAAGATAGGGTGGGGTAGATACGCGGCATTGTTGATCAAAGTAAATGGTGTGTCGCTTTTGTGCCGAATCGGAGCGCTGAACTGTGCCGTGAGTGAACCATGAAAGTCGCCATGATCGTGGGTTGGTGTTTTCCATACGAAATGGCACTTGGCGTATTTGTGGAATCTCCCCTGCGATGCTTTCAGCGATCTTGCTTCGCATTTTTTCAGGAACGACAATTACCCCTTCATTGTTAAGAACGTGCGTTAACAGCGAAAATTCGGCGTCGATTTGTTGCGGTGTTTTTACCGAGGTTCCTAGTAGGCGAGCAAGATAGCTGACTATCGGTAATGGGTTTTCCATAACAACCAGATTAATGTGGCGCGCCGTGGCGCTTTGTAGCAGCAGCCAGTCGCGCAGGCTGGCCGGTTGGCCTGAGAGTATAACGGCACCGCGGGTTGGCAAATTGTCGAAGCCATTAACGCCGAGCGATAGTGTACCTGGGTGTAAGCCGGTGAGTAGCAGTCGTGTCATGCAATGGGGCATGCGATAGAGGATGTACACGGTGGCGGCGAGCGCGGTGATGGCCAACAAGTAAAATATTTCGCGGCTCGAGGCCCCCTGAAGTGACAGCGCGACAGTAATCATTAATCCGGCAATCATGGCGATGTTTTGAATCCAGTTGCTGCCGGCGATCACGGTACCCAGCGTACTCGCTTGAGCGTGGTATTGAATCAGTGCGTTGAGGGGAACCATAAAAAAGCCGCCGGACCAGCCCAACAATAAAAAGACACCAACTAATCCCACTCGTGACTCTACCAAAGTCAGCAAACCTAACCCGATAACAATGCCCAGGCCACCGACGGGAATCAGGCTCAACGCAATATGGTTGCGAGAAATAAAGCCAGCGACCAGTGCGCCTATCATCACGCCAATACCGGTGGATGCCATAATGCCTTGTACCACAACCGTGTTGGTCTCGTTGAGCATGGATTCAGCATAAGCGGGGAAGGCCGCAACTACCACCTGTGATACTGACCAAAACATACAGAGCCCGATTATCGGCAAGATGATTGCGCGCTGGCGGGCAATTAATCGGGTGTTGTTGAGCAGGTATACGCCTTTGAAGTAAGGCTTCATGCGCAGTTCTCGATCGCGGTCGCCCGCTTGAACCATGGGCAGCTTGAACGAAAGAAAAAACTCCGCAACCGACAACCCAACGAGCAATCCGCTCAGTGGCATCAACGTGCGAATGACGGATTCCGGTGTCGGATTGGGTGCTGCCAATACATCCACGACCAACATTTCAAAGAAAAATGAGAATACAAAGGTACTGCAAAGTATGGATACGATGGTCAGCGACTGAAGAATACCGTTTGCCTGAGCAAGTTTTTCGGATCTTACCACTTCGCGCAAATAGCCGTATTTTGCCGGAGAAAACACAGCCGACTGAACGGCTAACAGTAATGTCATGGCAAATGCATGCCAAAACCAACCGAGGTAGTAACACGCGCATATTAACAATGTGACAACGATGGCAAACAGCGCAGAGAAACGAATCACCTCACGCTTGGCAAATCGGTCGGAGATAAAACCGGCGGGTGTAAACAGCAGAACAAACGGCAGCAGAATCAGGCTGTTGATAATCGCGGTGAGAATAACTTGAAGCTGGCCTTCATAGAGTTTGAAGAGGATATTCTGGATGACTATTTTGTGGCCCAAGTCGACAAAGGCATTCATAAAGGCAATGACCATGAAAGCAATGAAGCTGGGTTTTCTCAGATCGTTCATCCGTGACAGTCTCTGATGCGAGCGGGCTATTCTGTCACTCTAGGAAGGATCTATCGCATACTCAAGCGCGGCGTTGATTCCTGAAATGGATTGTTATTCATCAATAGGGGGCTTGATGCTTTTTTGATACGAACCGCGTTTCGGCGATGTTGATGTTGATGGATCTAGGGCTTGTAGCCCCAGCCCCAGCTCCATCACCGGATACGTTTAAGGCAAATCCGGCCGCCAGCCTTGCCCGGATTTTTCCATCAGGTTGTTATAAACCCCTTCAATATTGAGTGGCAACCATTCTTCGTAGTGTGCCAGATGTTTGTATTTGGGGAGTTTGATATGGGTTTTCATGTAGTCGAGGGATTCACCTTTCAGCACGCCTTGAATCACTGCCGCATACAGGTCTTTGAGGTAGTCTAGTGATTCCTGTACGTCTTTTTTGGTGCCAACCTCGCCGTGGCCACCAACAAAAATATCGAAATCTTCTTTTAAAACACCTTCGGTGGAATTAATCATGCCCTGTATGTCGTAGCTCCAGAGCTTTTGCCAGGGCATGCGGCCGAGCACTATCCAATCCACGACGTACATAACTTTGGCGGGTTTGAATAACATACTGATCGACCCGCGTCCGTCGTTATCGCCCCAGTACTTGAGCTCCACGCTGTTGGTGCCGGAGTAGAGGTGCATGGCATCTTTAAAAGTGATGTCGGGGATCACCGTATTGGCGTGAGTGATCGCCAAATCCTGACGCGCCAATTCTTGGGCAACAAAGCGGGTGTCTGGCGATTTAAAGACTTCGCCCCCGTAAACGTGATCGGTGTGATTGTGGCTATATACAACAAACTTGATCGGTTTGTTAAAGCGTTTTTTTATCTCGGCCTTTAGCCACGTAGCAGCGCGGGTGTTTATTGGATCTGTCGCGATAATGGCGTCTTCAGTCACCATAAAGACGTTGCGGTGGCGGTCATCGACAAAGCGATAGACGTTGTCTTTAACCTTTTCGATCCGGTAATCATCGGCAACTGCTTGAATACTGGTAAGGGCAAAAAGTGTGCAAGCAATGGCGAGCCGGCCAAAGGCTGCAGGTACATTGACAAAATATGACATGGATAGAACCTCCCTGGAGTCATTAATGATATTTGTCATTTCGAGAGTGATATATATCAGGCATTTGCCTGAGTAGACACTGGCATCAAGGCTGTGAAGATCACAAAAGATGACTGGTTGATTACAAGCGGCCAGAGGTGGTGGATTCCTTCATAAAACCGACAAACAAGCTTCATTGACGTGTCACTGCATAGACATAAGTGGCGGCTAAAGTTCAGCGTTTTCAAACTAACGCTTCGAGGACTTAGCATGGACAGGCCGCTACAAATTATTGAATTGTCGAAGACGACACTGAGTGACGTTTCAATCACCCGCCGCGGATTCATCGTGGCCTCAGCCATTGCTGCAACCGGTATGATGACTGGTTGTAAGATCAACTGTGACGAAGTGGTTAAGGAATTCCCACTGGGTGTTGCTTCCGGTGAAGCTACAGACACCAGTGTTCAGCTTTGGAGCCGTTACAGCGGTGGCAAATCCGTGCGTTTGATGATCTGGAATAAGAACGACGTAGATCTGCGTAATCCATTAGCAGATGTGCCTGTTGTATTAGAAGATGGCGGTTTCGCACATTTGCAAATCACCCAGCTTAACGCCGGTGAACGTTACGTTTACAGCTTTACTGAAGTGGATGGTAGCCGCCCGACAGGAGTTTACGTGAACGGTGAATTCCGCGCTGCGTTGGCACCGGAAAGCCTTGAACCTGTTCGATTTGCTGCAGGTAGCTGCGCATCCAATGAGCTGATTCCTTTTACACTGGAACGTGCCGGTTTGCGTGAAGATCTGGATGCCTTCCTGTTTTTAGGTGACACCAGCTACAACGATGGCTCTGAAACTGTTGCTGAATACCGCAAGCGTTGGTCGAAGAATTTGAAGAAAAAAGGCTTCCGTCGTGTACGTGCACGCAACGCTGTGATGATGACTTGGGATGACCACGAGATCACCAACAACTGGGATCCGGAAAACATCGATCCTGCCGTATTGGCTAACGGCACACATACGTACTTTGAGCATAATCCATTGCGTCGCTTACCAAGCAACCCTAATCAGCTATGGCGTAAGCACAGCTGGGGTCGTACCGTTGATGTGTTTGTTCTAGATAGCCGCTCAGAGCGTTTGCCGTCGACCCGTACGACTGATCAGGCGCAATATATTGGCCCTGAGCAAATGGCATGGCTGAAGACCGAACTGGCATCCAGCAGCGCGACCTTCAAACTCATTATGAACTCGGTACCGATTTCAAAATTCCCAGGCATCCATGCATTGGGTGAGCCAGACAAGTGGCCTGGTTACCCGGCACAACGTAACGAGATCCTGAATTTTATCGAAGGTAACGATATTCCGGGTGTTGTTTGGTTAGGGGGCGATGTGCACTTTGCTGCATGTGGTCGCGTTTCTGAATCTGGCCCTGGCAGTGAATCTATCGAAATTACCGTAGGCCCGTTCGCTCAGGTGGGTAATCCGGCTGCGATCTTCTTGCCGCGTGACCAGTTTGATTGGAGTACACCGGTGAACAACTATGCCGAGCTGAACTTCTTGCCGGCGACGGGTGAGGTTGAAGTTGTTTACTTTGGTGATTTGGGTAACCAGCTTTACAAAAAGCGTTATCAGGTTGCCTGATACGCTGGTTGCTTGATTATCGTGTTGCGGGGTTGGTATTCATTCGCCCTGCAGCTCTATTGATTGGTTTGTTCCCTACTTTGGAATACGCGGAATGGCCTACACGACGGTGTTATTCACTCAGTTAGCTACTTACGCAGGCACTTCTGCTTACTCACTCGTTTCCAGATTTGCTCGATTCTTTTCTTTCTTCTGCGCATTCCCATCGGCTGCGCTCGCTGATTGTTTGAATCATTGAAACTCAATCAAGGTCTTGGCTTTGTGAAGCGGGGTGCCGGATAAAATAGTGAGCAAATTCATGCCATTTGGTCAGTGAAATACCGTGTGATATGCGCCCAATAACCTTGTTGTTAACACAGGTAAATGTCATTACTTCATGCGTTTTCTAGTGCTAAATCTTCACATTACATACCGTTAATCTCACAAAAATAGCCGTTTTATCGATCAACGGGGATAGATCGCGCCGATGAACACTCAATGACCTGCCGCCTGCATCTGAGGTGATTTCAGCCAATACGCCATGACGTAGCTGAGTAAAGGCAACAACAATAAAAATTGAGGTGATTCGATGAAGCGTATCGTGACGTTGTTGGTAGCGAGCTTTTTGTTATCCGGTTGTTTACAGCCTGATCCGCGTACAGTTGAAGGTATTCAGAATGGGCAAACCTACGTCAAATATTTTGGTGACGACGCCCCCGCGGGAGCGCAAACGTTACCGGAGTATCTGGTCATTCGTTACTCCAAAAATATCGGCGAACGACAGGTCTTTTTAAACGGTTCTAAGGTGGGCGATAAATTCGAATATGCGTCGAATCTGATGCGGCTGCGCCTGACGGATGTGAAAGATTTTCTTCGCCAAGGTGATAATTCCATGCTCATCGAGCCGTTGAATTTGGCTCGGGCCACCAACTTGAAGTTTCGTTTTGATAGCCAAGGTCCCGTCGTGCAGCCCAGTAGCGCTTGTGTCTTTGGCGACAGCGGTTGTTCTGCCGGCAATGGCATGGTGAGTGTCAAGCTTGAGGCCTACGATGCCAGTGACATTGCCAGTATCAGCCTGAATGACACCCCGGCGACAAAAGTCGATGGACAGTGGGTGGTTGAGACCAGCTACAACCCGCCGAACGATATCTTTACCATCGTTGCCCGTGATGAAAACGGCATGGAAGAAACCACCCGTTATCTGAAAGATGGGGCCAACATCAGTGATGTTTTTAAACTGAAACTCGGTGAATCGGCCCTCGATGGTATGAAACCATTGATCAACGATAAAATGAAAAATATCCGGTTGGATGCAAAAGCCCTCAGTGACGTTGGCCTAGATAACGTGCTGTACGCGATGGATGCGGGGGTTGCTCATGTATACATCCGCCTATTGGATATTCGTATTGGTCAGGGCAATTTGAACAGTTTTACCTTTGATAAATCGGTCAGCAATCGTATCGGGTTGGATATGCATATGCAGCCGACGATTGACCATACCCCCGACAACGGCACGGTATCCGGTGATAAAGATCAGGTGGGTACATACGCTAAGGTGCAGATTATCACCACCTGTAAACCGCGCGATTGGTATGAATCCAAAGCGCGCAATCTGGAGTTTGGATTCTGTGTAACGGATTGGGGCTTCGCTGAGCTGTTGATTGAATCCATGGATGTGACCGGTGATGTTGACTTGCGCTTGGCTGATGGGCAATTCAATGTCGATTTATTGGATTCTGTTGATATCACCATGCACGACACCAAAGCACTGGCGAGCGCGGACAATTCATTAACTGGACGTTTGATTTCAAGCTTGGCAGCGAGCTTGAAAGACAGCGGTATCTTAAAAAGCGCAATGCGTGCATTGATTGGCGGCGTACTGGATAACAACCTTAAACAGATCCGTATCGGCATGAATTTCAAGAACGATGATGGCGATAATTTTGATCTGGTCACGTTCGCCAAAACGGTGACGACCGATGCAAATTCCATGTACATGGCTTACGACGGTTCGTTAGCTGTACGTGAGGCACCGGATAATGTTGTGCGCAGTTTGGGCTCGTATTATATCGACGAACCGCTGGGCGATTATCTCGGTGGTAACTCCAATTTGCAGGTGAATGTGAACAGTAACCTGATTAATCAGGGGTTAAATACGCTCTACAGCATCGGTATGACTCACCTGACCTTAACCTTTGCCGATACCAAAGTGCATTTTGGCCCCGACAAAGTTGGTAGTGACTATGGCAAAGACGGCGATCGGAAGATGGAATTAGTGCCTGCCGGGCCCGGAACCATCCGTTTTTATGGCAGCACAACCAATCAGGCCGCCATTGATTATCGCAACGCCAAAATGCGGGTGTTTGATAAAAAAGACGGTGAATGGGAGCAGGTGTTTTATGCCGATGTGGATATCTCTGCCGGCGTATTGATGCGTGCCTCAGACAATGTTTTCAAAATGACGATTAACCAAACCCCGAATATCATCGTTAATGATCTTGAGCAAACTGGCAGTTTGATCCATTTGGGTGGGTTGAAATTGAAGGTGCCTGATAACGTGCTGAAAGAGATTATCTTAGGCGGCCTTAACCTGATATATCCGTTTTTGTCTGAGACTGAGTTGAGCATTGATATTCCCAATGTTGATATCGAAGGCTCACCGGTGATTGGTAAAGTGACAACGGATGATTTCAGTACGTCTAGCGGCCATCTTAAGTTCACCATGGGCGTTAATGCAGAAGCGCGGGAGTAGGTTCTCCACGCTGCTGTGATATGAATGAGCATAAAAAAAACAGGGCCTAGGCCCTGTTTTTTAATCCATTATCATCGAATTTTTTGATGATGGTTTAGGCCGTTGTTGCGGGTTCTTTGGGGGCGCGTGTCGCTACTTCTTTTTGATGTAGAGCTGGGCTTAAAAAGGCACCCGATTGGTAATCGCGAAGGGTTTGCTCGATCTCGTTCGTTGAATTCATGACAAAAGGGCCGTATTGCGCGATCGGTTCAGCCAGGGGCAAACCCGCCAATAACAGAATCGATGCGCCTTCGTTGCCTGCGTTAAGGGTTAACGATTCACCATGACTGTAGATGCCGGCCTGTCGTGTATTCAGATCTGAGGTGCTGCCTTTATACACCAATGCTGTGGCGCTTAACGCTTGTTCAAAAGTCAGCTGGATCGTTTGGTTCGCTGTTAGCTCTATATCGGCAATCAACGGGGTTGTTGTGCGTTTTGGCATAGACCCAGAGAGCTGTTTGGCGTCGATAGCGAGATCGCCCGCGATCACTTTAATCATGCCGCCGTTTTGTAGTGTTAGGCTAGGGATACTATCGGCAGTAATATCTCGGTAATCTGGCGCCTGCATTTTTTCGTTGGCGGGTAAATTTAACCAAATCTGAAAACCATGTAGCAGGCCGTCTTGCTGTTCTGGCATTTCTGAATGAACGATACCGGCGCCGGCTTTCATCCACTGCACATCGCCGGGGCCGATGACACCTTCATTGCCCATGTGGTCGCTGTGTCGAATCAGCCCTGCCTTTACATACGTAATGGTTTCAAAACCACGATGTGGATGCTCGGGAAACCCTCCAATATAGTCTTTGGCATTGTCGGAATTGATTTCGTCGATGAGCAAGAATGGATCTAGTACTCGATTCAAATGGCGACCTGCCAGCCGATGAATGATTACACCGTCGCCGTCTTGTGAGAGCATTGCCTGATGGGCCTGTTGTAGTGTTCGTACTTGGATACTCATGACGATTCTCCAACATTTTCACGGTGGTGAGGCCGGGTGAAATCAAGTTTCGGACCTGCTGGCACAACACCAGTGGGGTTGATGGTACGGTGACTGACGTAGTAGTGCGTTTTGATATGTGCGAGGCTGACAGTATCTGCGACGCCGGGTTGTTGGTAGAGCTCTCGCAGGTAACCGCTGATGGCGGGGTAATCAGCAATGCGCTTGAGGTTGGTTTTAAAATGCCCAACATACACCGCATCAAATCGAATCAAGGTGGTGAATAAACGCCAGTCGGCTTCGGTAAGCTGATTGCCGGTAAGATAACGTTGGCGACTGAGGATATCTTCGACCCAATCCAGTGAATCGAAAAGCTCATAAAAGGCGGTTTCATAGGCAGCTTGTGTGGTTGCAAAACCGGCTTTGTAGACGCCGTTATTTATGGTGTGATAAACACGATCGTTAACAGCATCGATAGTACTATGAAGCGCGGCAGGGTAGTAATCTACGGTGTTGCCCGTGAGATGATTGAACGCCGTATTGAGCATACGGATAATTTCTGATGATTCATTGCTGACGATGGTTTGATTCTTTTTGTCCCATAACACGGGCACTGTGACTCTGCCTTCATAGGTTGGGTCAGCCTTCAAATACAGCTGATAAAGAAAATCCATACCGTCGTGAGGCTCGCTAAATTTCCAGCCGTTTTCGAGCATAACGGCGTCAACCACGACCACATCAATATGGGTGTCGAGTTGTTTTAACGCGCGAAAAATCAGTGTTCGATGCGCCCACGGGCATGCCAATGATACGTACAATCGATAACGGCCTTTCTCGGCTTCGAACCCTGGGCTTCCTGATGGCCCTGCGCTGCCATCGGCGGTTAACCAATGGCGAAACTGCGAGGTGGTGCGCTTGAATTGACCATCGCTGGATTCGGTGTCGTACCATTTATCGACCCACTGGCCGTTTTGTAAAAGTCCCATGATTAATCTTCTCGTTGTCGATTTATACGTTGGCTACCGTGGTTTGCAGGTATTGATCTATTTGTGCTGTCGCATCGTCAACCACTTGCTGAGGTTCACGTTTTGAGCCGGAGCCATCAATGATGGCAATGTTGGTGACGCCAATAAATCGGCAGATGTGAGCTAGGTACTCACTGGCGAAATCCATCGGGCTGCCCACAAGCGTGCCACCTGTGGTAACGATAATGTAAGCCTGCCGGATGTTGGTCAGGCCTTCTGGTCCATCGGCGGTATAACGAAATGTGTTACCTGCACGGCAGACCATGTCGATCCATTGCTTAAGTACAACCGGTACCGAAAAATTGTAGAGCGGGGCTTCAATCACCAAGGTGTCTGCCGATTTCAATTCGTCGATCAGTTGATTTGAGGTTGTTAGGTGTTGTTGCAAACTGTTTCTGTCGACGTTATTGGATGCGTGCAAATCGACAAGGTCTTCGGCGCTGATTGGCGATAGTGGTGAGTTTGCAAGATCGCGGGTGGTGGTTCGGCTGTTGAGTTGTTCAATCAGATAATTGCCGATAGCACGCGAATTACTGTTGTCAGTGCGGGCGCTGGAGCGAATATGTAAAACACGCATGGTGATATCCCGTTGGTTAGTGATGTTTGTGTGTTGATGGTTGTTATTGTAAGGGACTGAAAAAACCGAATAAGGGGTGTTTATTGATTGGAATGTTCAGATATATTGAACAATATATATTTGGCCTAATTAGAGGCAGCCAACGACCGGTGAAATAATGAGAAATCCCATATCTATTGAGCTTCTGGAGACGCTAGACACCATTGATCGACGTGGAAGCTTTGCTAAGGCCGCGCTGGAATTGAATAAGGCAACGTCTGCTTTGTCTTATCTGATACAAAAAGCTGAAGAACAGTTGGGTATTGCGCTTTTTGAACGTCAGGGCCGACGCTCGGTGTTAACCCCGGCAGGGTTATTAGTGCTCGACGAGGGGCGGCATATCCTGCACAACACCGCGTGGCTTGCAGACAAAGCCAGAGAGGTCGCAACAGGGTGGGAAACCAAACTGTCGGTTGGGCTGGAGTCTGCTTATGATTATCCGCGCTTTTTTGCGGTACTAAGGGAGTTTCTGGATGACCACAGCCATATTGAAGTTGATGTTGTTGAGTGCGTATTAAATGGCGGATGGGATGCTCTGGCAGAAGATCGGGTTGATTTGATTGTTGGTACGCCGGGCCCGGTGCCGTTGCAGATGGGTTATCGGGCGGTGCCGATGTATCAGGCTGATATGTTGCCGGTGATTACTGCGTCACATCCGTTGGCGGAGCAAGCCTGTGATGAACAACGTATTGAGCAAGTGTTGCCGTCGATTCGGCGGGTTATTAACCGTGATACGTCGGTAGTCGGTATCGCGCGCAGCGCCGGTTTCAGTGACGAAGGTAAACGTATTTATGTGCAAACCATGGAGCAAAAAGCTGCAGCCATTGTTGCTGGGTTAGGTGCTGGGCATTTGCCTCGCAAGCGGGTACAAGCGTTGTTGGATAGTGGTGAACTGCGTCAGATGGCGATTACGCAGGGAGCGTTAACGGAAAACTTTCTAGCCTGGAAGATCAGCCACAAAGGCCGCGGATTACGCGCATTGACGCAATTGTTGCAGGAACATAACGGCTAAACCGAAACCGCGCTAGGCCGCCGCGCTATCAGGCTTTTTTGCGGCGGCTTCCATAGATGGCAGCCATTGGTTGTCGATTTGGTGTGCGAGGAACGTCCAGAAATCGAGGTCTTTACCGATCGGGTCGCCCAGTTGGATGCTGATGCTACTATGCAGGGCTTCTAAGTCTCGAATCATCGCAGGGATGTCTTCCAATAAATGTTTGCCAGCGGCAAAAAACATCGGAATCACATAGAAGCGCTCAACACCCAGTTTGGCCTGCGCGTTGACGATATCTTGAAGTGAGGGGGAGGCCAGTTCCATAAAGGCAACACTGGCCGGTGATGCCAGCAGAGGTTGCATTTGTTTCAAACCGTCACTGAAAGCATCCAGCCAATTAGCATCGCGGCTGCCGTGGGCGAGCAGTATAACGTGAGTGTTGACTGATGAAGTGTCAGAAGCGTTTTCAGAAGCCATAGGGCAAAACCTGCGAATAACGAATGCCCATTATACGCAGGTTTTTCCTCAATGGATCACAATGTGTGGTCTTCACGATGTTTTGCAGCCGAAAACCAGATCTCAGGCTTCCAGTAATATCGGCACGATGGAGGCCACCAAGCCGCCGGCGACACAGTAGTTAAAAACACGGCGGTTACGATCGGTAGATAGCAATCGAACGATTTGTTGACCAAAGCAGACCCACGCATTGGCACTCACCGCATTAAACACTCCAATAACCAGTACTACCATCAAAATGCCGTGCTGATCCGCAGGGGTTGCTGCCATTCCCAGTGCGGTCAGCGCAATGGTCCAAGCTTTGGGGTTAACCCATTGAAAGGCCATTGCTTGAAAAAACGTGATTGGCTGACCGGTTGCAGTCTCTTGATTGCCACTGTTGTGGCTTCGCAGCACACGCCACGCCAAATACAGCAAGAAGCTGATACTGAATACGCGCAACAGCGTGTTGAGTTGAGGATATTGCACAAACAGTTGCTCAACCCCCAACCCCACCAGCATCACCATGAGACAAAAGCCAATAATGACGCCACTGATATGGGGTAACGACTTGCGCCAGCCGTAGTTGGCCCCTGAAGCCATCAGCATCAGATTGTTCGGTCCTGGCGAGCAGGTCATGAAAAGCGCGAATAGCGCTAGAGAGATCAGTAATTCCGTATTCATGGCGCAATTATGCGCTGGATATGATTGAATTAATTTGCAAGTTTCAGTGTCAATTAGCTAAATTCGCAAGGTAATTCGGTGATGGATAGAATCGATAGAAGAATATTGCAAGAGCTTCAAGGTGATGGTCGAATAACCAACGCGCAGCTGGCTGAAACCGTCGGTTTATCGGCCTCTGCGTGCTTGCGACGCGTGCAGGAATTGGAGCGCTTGGGGGTTATTGTTGGCTATCGTGCCATTGTTGATCCGCTGGCGTTGGGTCGTGGATTTACCGTATTGGTTGCCATTGGCTTGGATGATCATTCAAAACGATCACAACGGGCGTTTGAAAGTGCGGTTGTTAACTCGCCAGAAGTTGTTGAATGCCACAATGTTACAGGTGCAATTGAGTACCTGCTGCGGGTTGAAGTCGCTGATTTGGCGCATTACAAGCGATTTCACACAGATGTTCTGGGCACATTGCCACAAGTGCATTCGATTTCATCCTACGTCGTGATGGAATCGATTAAAGACGAGCGAGCTTAGTGCTTTTGGTAGAACGCCGCGTCATATAAGAGTTTGCGGTGAGTTTCTCTTGAGTTCGGTTGTGTTTTTTGATGATTACACGGCTTGATTTATGGCTTTTCGATATATCCTTTTGTAATGATATGTAACGAATTTATGCAACTTTAGCCCATATGGGGGTCGTTGCCGTCGGGGGATCTGGATATAGTTGCTCCCGCAGTGGCCAAAAGGACTTGGTTCGAGGCCGGCACTTCCCCTAATGGTGCCGGCCTTTTTTATGCCTGCGATTTCTTGCACGCACAATCAGCCGGTTCTCTTCCTGTTTGTATTTCTCTTTTTTTGCCGATTGCTCCGCCAATTTTGTCGACCGTTGAATTTGTATCTGTTGCGATATCGAAAAGCCATGTGCACAAAAAAGCCCTCGTTGAGGGCTTTGTTAGCAATGTGTTTCAGTCGAGGATCCGTTAAGGCACCCCTTGCCCAGACATAAACTGTAAGTTGTAGTCGATGATCGGCGGCTCTCCGGCTGGCGGTGTGATAAAGCCGAACAGGAGCTTGCTATCGATACGTTTGGTGGGTGAAATAATGCCATCTTTCAGGAATACCCGTAGGTACGGGTTGCCATTGGAGGTTGTGCCACTGGCATTCAGCATTTCAGTGCCTGAGGGTAGGTTCTTAACGATAACCAAAAGGTGCGTATCGACTACCGCATCACTACTGTTAGTCAGCTCGTATAAGTCGTGTTGTTGCTGGTCTTGTTGCAGCCGTTGAATCAGCGTTGTGTCGAGCTGATCAGTTACGTCCAGAAACTCCAGCCCTTTATCACGGCGCGACAACGGGTCGTTATTGTCTTCTGCTAGCCCACTGATCACACGTCCATCGATAGCTCCCAGTGATGCAAGATATGGGCGGTAGAGCGAATAGTTAAAATCCCGCTCATTGAGTTGAAAGGATTCGGTCGTTGAATCCGGGTCATAGGTAACAAAGGCAGGATCGAACAGGGCATCTTCGATGAATGCGGTGATATCTGCTGTCTGTTCCTCTGTTAGCCCTAACCCTCTGGGTGCATCTGGGCCTCTTGGATTGGTGAAGCGCGGTGACAATGTTGCATTTGTGCCGGAGACAACGCCTTGGGGGATACCGTGATTGAAGTAGTCGACAACTTCTTCAATGGAGGTAAACAAACCGTTGTGGAAGAAATTTTTCGACCCTTTCAGCTGGCGCAGTGTTAACACCCGAAACTTAAAGGCATCGTCTTCGCGTTCGGTAATTTCGCGGCGACCATCATCACGAAAACTCTGGTCGCTTCTAGCAAGACGATTGAGCGCTTGTAGTGGGTGATCAGCGAGGCCTAAGTTGTAAAAGTTTTCTTCGATAAACTCACCCATACCCGTGACATCAGGATCGTTCGGTTGTTTGTTGAGCATCGGACCGCTGTGGCAAGAATAACAGCCTGCGCCACCGTCAGTTGCATCGGTAAAAAATAATCGAGCGCCACTTTGCTGTGCAACTGTCATCGCTTTGTCGTCGCCAGCGAGAAAACGATCCCAGGGTGTATTACGAGTGACGACGGTGCGTAAGAATGATGCCGTTGCCCGGAACACCGTCATGTCGTTGATGAGCTTATCCATGTCATTCTCGGCATCTGCTTCGGCGGCTTCCTCAGGAAAGGCATCTCGGAATAAACGCTCATAGGCTGGGATCTGTTGTAGCTCGGCCGATTGGGATTCCAACATGCGATGGGCATCCAGCAGAAGGAGTGTGACGTTTTCCTGTGCAGGGTGGCCAAACGGGTTGAGGCCTCCGGGGGCATCATCGGGTTCACCGGCAAATCCGCCCAGTAACAAACGGTTGTTATATGCGGCGCCCACAATAGTAGGAGCGTTACGAGACACACTATCGATGGCATCAAGGCGCCCCGTTGTGACTAACTCACCCGGATCCGGTAGCTTGTTGCCACGTGCTGGTGAACCTACCGCTCGTTCATAAACGTCTGTCAGTGTGGGAAGCGCATCAACCAGTACATCACCCTCATAGAGAGGGGTATCCCTAATGGTGGGCAACAAATCTGTGCGGGGGCGACGACGGGGAATGAAGTTGCCTTGTGCGTCGGTGTAGCCGCGACCTTCGCCACCAACGCTGAAATTAAATAAGGTTCCGGCTTTTGATCCGACCTCACCAAAGTGGCAGCTACCGCATGATCCGGTTTTTGCGGTTTCTGGAATACCGCCAAACTCGGGCCTGATGCGGACGGTACGAACAGGATCATGAAAGAGCTGTTTGCCGAGATAGCGTTTGGCTTCGGTCGTTTGGAAAAAGGGATCTGGCGTGCCATCGGCTAATAGTGGTTGTGGCAGGTCATCGTTACTTTCAGGAACGGTAAGCTTGTCCAAACCTCCTACCTGTTGCCCTATAAACTGACGAAGCTCATCGGTGTCATTGCTTCCGCTGCGCCGCGAGTCATTGTCATTGTCGCAACCCCATAGCGGCAACCCCAACATCATTACCGTAATACATCGTGCTCTTGTTAACATCATCTGTTCTCCGTACCAACAAATAGAAAGCCTGTTTACAAGGGTAGTTCACAGCGAAGGAGGTCCACTGACGTGATTTGGTGATGCGCATGTAGATGGCACTGATGAGTAGCCGGTAACCCGCGAAAATAGGCTTAAAACCCTTTGGCGGAGATCAAAACGCGATAAAAAGAACATAGAAATGTGATTCGAAATCGGTGCGATTAAGGGCAAAAGTGAGGCAAGAGCACAGAGTGACAGAGAACCTGCTAAAGGCGATATGTCGAATTTACCCGGCAAGCAGGCACAAAAAAGCCCTCATAAAGAGGGCTTAGTTATCGATTCGGCGAGACGGCTTTTAGTCAAACAAATCCAGGTCGCGAATCGCGCCTTTATCCGCGCTAGTTACCATTTTGGAGTACGCCTTCAATGCGGTAGAGACCTTACGTGGGCGCTCTTTAACCGGTTTCCAGCCATCTTTGCCCTTGGCATCCATAGCTGCACGACGTGTTGCCAATTCTTCATCAGAAATCGCAACGTTAATGCTGCGCTCAGGGATGTTGATCTTGATTGTGTCGCCTTGTTCAACCAAGCCGATAGCGCCACCTGCCGCAGCTTCGGGGGATGCGTGACCGATTGATAAGCCTGAAGTACCACCAGAAAAACGGCCATCCGTGAGCAAGGCACAGGCTTTACCCAAACCTTTGGATTTCAGGTATGACGTTGGGTACAGCATTTCTTGCATACCCGGGCCACCTTTCGGGCCTTCATAGCGGATGATAACAACATCGCCTTCTTTTACGTTGCCTTCCAGTACGTCGCTGACGGCGTCTTCCTGGCTTTCACAGACGTGGGCCGGGCCTTCAAATATCAGGATGCTTTCATCAACACCGGAAGTTTTGACCACACAACCGTCTTTAGCGATGTTACCAAACAGCACGGCCAAGCCACCTTCTTGCGAGAAGGCATGATCATTTGAGCGGATACAACCGTTTTCACGGTCAGCGTCGAGTGATGACCAACGTGTGCTCTGGCTGAATGCAGTTTGGGTTGGAATACCGGCAGGCCCAGCTTTGTAGAAGGTTTTTACGTCTTCATCTTCAGTACACATGATGTCCCACTTGGCCAGCGCATCGGCCATGGTAGGGCTGTGCACGGTCGGGATATCTGCATGCAGGGCTCCGGCTCGGTTGAGTTCACCCAAGATGCCAAAAACACCACCGGCGCGGTGAACGTCTTCCATATGGTACAGCGGTGTATTCGGTGCCACTTTACAGAGCTGTGGAATGCGACGTGAGAGCTCATCGATATTGCCCATATCAAAGTCCACGTTGCCTTCTTGAGCTGCTGCTAACAAGTGCAAAATAGTGTTGGTTGAACCGCCCATGGCGATATCCAGTGCCATAGCATTTTCGAAGGCATTGAAGCTGGCAATATTACGCGGCAGTGCGGATTCGTCGTCGTTGTCGTAGTAACGTTTGGCTAAATCGACGATCACGCGGCCTGCGCGCAAGAACAATTGCTCACGGTCGGCATGGGTTGCCAGCATGGAGCCGTTACCGGGCAAGCTGAGCCCCAGCGCTTCAGTTAAGCAGTTCATTGAGTTGGCAGTAAACATACCGGAGCACGAGCCACAAGTTGGGCAGGCAGAGCGTTCGATTTCCGCCACTTCTTCATCAGAAACGGAATCGTCTGCGGCAATAACCATGGCATCAACCAGATCCAGTTTATGCTCAGACAATTTGGTTTTACCGGCTTCCATCGGGCCGCCGGAAACAAACACAACAGGAATGTTAAGGCGCATCGCTGCCATCAGCATTCCGGGGGTGATTTTGTCGCAGTTCGAGATGCAAACCAAGGCATCGGCGCAGTGAGCGTTAACCATGTATTCAACTGAGTCAGCAATGATGTCGCGTGATGGTAGGCTGTACAGCATACCGTCGTGACCCATGGCGATACCGTCATCAACCGCAATGGTATTGAATTCTTTAGCAACACCGCCGGCTTTTTCGATTTCGCGAGCCACCAGCTGGCCCATGTCTTTCAGGTGTACATGGCCAGGGACAAACTGGGTAAAGGAGTTGGCAACGGCGATGATGGGTTTATGAAAATCATCATCTTTCATTCCGGTCGCGCGCCACAAGGCACGGGCACCGGCCATATTACGACCGGCAGTCGATGTTCTGGAGCGATATTCTGGCATGCTCAAATCCTCGGTTTAAATCTTTTGGCACAGCTATGGTGGGCCTCTATCTGAGACATATGCGCGGGTAAATGTATCGAGTATGGGTGTGCTTACCTTGATGCAGTAAGCCGCCCGTTGATGTTACCTGGCGCATCGACCTGTAAAGCTATGTAAATGGTTGTCGATTAAAGGTTCCGCATAATAGCAAAAAAGCCTCTGCAATGCCTGATCTTTGCAGGTGTATGTGAGGCATGAAAATTGGTGAAAAATCTTCGGAATCCTGAGTCTGAACAGGGTCAAATATCCCAGCCCTAAACAAATGCTAAAAATATGAGAATGTTTATCTCGGGAGGTCGTATGAGTGAGAAAAACATGGGCGCTTTGGCAGGTACCCAAATAAAAATGGAGCGTCGATATTCGACAGTTGAAGATGCAGAGACGCGGCGGAATGAACACCGTGTTATACAGCTTCGAGAGCAAGAAAAAAGTCAGCCTGTGCCGACCAGTAATGCCGAGTCTTCAGACCAAAAATCCATACGCCCCAAAAAACACGCTAAGCGTAAAATGCATGATCGTAAGTTGGCGCAGCGCGAGCATCATCAAACACGGCACTAAAACCGCGATAAATATAGGGTTAAATGTGGCTGAGTATGGCCTGCGTATTCATCGCCTTAGTTGAGCTCTTTCGCCAATATTTGTGAGTTTCGCTGCCAGTTGTACAAGTCGCGCTTTTGCTGCGGTAGCATATCCGGCGAGCTGACTTCATAGCCGCGTTCGCGGAAAAAGTGCGAGCTCTGGGTCGTGAGTACAAACAAGATCTCCAGTCCGTCGCTACGTGCTTTATTCTCTAGATAATCGAGGATCAAGCTCGCTTTATTATCACCACGATAATCTGGGTGTGTTGCCACGCAGGCCACTTCTGCGCTGCCATCGTCGTATGGGTATAGTGCGGAGCAAGCGATAACGGAATTATCGCGGCTGATAACAGCAAAGTGGTTGATCTCGCGTTCGAGTAATTCGCGTTCACGTTTAACCAGGTAGCCAGCATCTTCTAAGGGTTTCAACAACTCCATAATGCTGGCGATATCCATGCTATTGGCCTGGCGAATGGTTTCAAAAGCACTGTGGCTTAGCATGATGCCGCAACCATCGCGGGTGAAGAGCTCCGACAACAACCCGCCGTCTTCATCCAAACTGATCATGTGGTTGCGAGGGATACCTGCGCGAGCGCCATTAAGCAAGGCCGCCAGTGGCGGATTGTTGCCTTGGCTTAATATATCTCGGGCCTGTTCCGGCATCATCTCGTGGGGCAGGCCTTGTGTATCTTGATCGCGGGCCAGCACAATCAGTTTATCGGCTCGCAGTGCCTGAGCGGCTTTAACGGCGACTTCTTTGGATGACACATTGAAACACTCGCCAGTCGATGAATAACCAATATTCGACAGCAGCACGATGACTCGGTTATCTAACAAATGATTGATCGTCTCGTGATCGATACGACGTACAGTGCCGGTAAAGTGAAAGTCGACTCCGTTGATCACACCCAGAGGTTTGGCTGAAACAAAGTTGCCGCTAACGGTGGAGATATCCGCGCCGTGCATTTGTGTGCCCGGCAAGCCGTTCGAAAATAACGCTTCAAGTTCTATACGTGTGCCACCACTGATGGCTTTAACATGCTGCATCACCTCTTGGCTGGTGGTGCGGATGCCGTTTTTGACTTGATATTCAATGCCTTCTGCATCTAGGCGTTCGGTAATTTGCAGGCGAGTGCCATACACCAGCACGATACGCACACCAAGGCTGTTCAGCAGCGCGATATCATGCACGATATTAACGAGGTTAGGGCTTTTTAAGGCATAGCCATCCAGGGTGATAACAACGGTTTTACCCCGGTGACTATTGATGTACGGCGCTGATTGCCGAAAGGCCTGCACAAATGAGTTTGAAGACGACACGTGTCTGTTCCCGGTATGCGATCGCGACTGATAAATGTATTTCCGAATTAAAGCGGAAAACACGCAAGAATGACAGCCAAGGGCATGTTTCCCTTGGCAAATCTTTTATTGGAGAGGCGGCAGCTACTGATATTACAAACAATAATTGCGAATCATGGCCTGTATCAGCTGTGTGCTGGGCTTGATTTGGTCAAAGGCAATAAATTCGTTGGGCTGATGCGCCTGATCGATGCTGCCGGGGCCCATTACTACGGTATCGATGCCGAGATTTTTTAGATACGGGGCTTCTGTACCAAAAGCAACGGCCTCGCTGTTGCTGCCGGTAAGGCTTTCAACCAATTGCACGAGTTCGCTATCTTCGGCTTGTTCGAAAGCTTCAACGCCATCAAACAAGGCGCGGCGATCTAACGTGACTTGATGTTGATCCGCAATCGGCTGTAAGCGCTGCATGATTAGCTGGCGAATTTCTTCATTCTGCATGCCAGGCAAACCCCGAAAATCAAAGTGTAGCTCGCAGCTGTTACAGATACGGTTGGGATTATCACCGCCATGGATACAGCCCAAGTTCATGGTGGGGTAATTCACCGCAAAGGCTGGGTTTTTGTACTTATTCTTAAGCTCAGTGCGCAGGGCTTTCAGCTCGGTGATCATGTCGTGGATGGCATCCAGCGCATTATGGCCTAACTCCGGATTGGAGGAGTGTCCGCTCTGGCCTGTTACCGTAATGGCTTCCATCATGATGCCTTTATGCATCCTGATCGGTTTCAGGCTGGTTGGCTCACCAATCATCGCAGCGCGCGGCCTGCCGAGGGATTGTTCTGTGAGCGACTTGGCACCCCGCATGGTGCTTTCTTCATCGCAGGTAGCCAGAACAATCAGGGGTTGTTTTAGCGGTTGATCCAATAATGGCAAAACAGCCTCGATAATCAGCGCGAAAAAACACTTCATATCACAGGTACCCAGGCCATAGAAGCGGTCGTCAGCTTCAGTGAGCGATAACGGATTGTGCTGCCAGCGACTTTCGTTAAAGGGCACAGTATCTGTGTGGCCGGCCAGTACAAGACCGCCGGCGCCGGATCCCAGTGTGGCAATCATATTGGCTTTGTTTTTATCGGCATCACCGACGGGTTGAATCACAACACTAAACCCAAGTGTTTCGAACCAACTAGCGAGTAAATCGATGACCGGCCGGTTGCTCATGTCCCATTCATCAGACACAGCGCTAACCGAGGGAGTTGCGATCAGCGCCTGCATGCGCGCTTTCAGATTTGGTAGTGATGTTTGCATAGATATCGGCTTATTCAGGCACCCAAAATGGCTTTTAATATATAGAAAAAGATGATGGAGAGCACTGCACCGACCGGAATCGTGACAAACCACGACAGAACAATACCACGAATTACTCCCCAATCGACCGACTTGTGATGGTGTGCAAGGCCAACACCTAACACCGCGCCTACCAATGTTTGTGTGGTGGATATCGGCAAGCCAATACCGGAGGCAACAACAACCGTAGTGGCCGCAGATATCTCCGCCGCAAAGCCTCGACTAGGTTTGAGTTCGGTAATACGTTGGCCAACGGTGGTCATCACGCGAAACCCAAAGGTCATCAGACCAACCACAATACCGATGGCGCCGACGAGAAGAATCCAACTCGGTAGGGCAGCTTGATCTGTTACAGCATCGGGTGTGCTGAGTACGCTATAAATAGCCGCAAGAGGGCCAACCGCATTGGCCACATCATTTGATCCGTGAGCAAATGCCATAGAGCAAGCCGTGAAAATCATTAAGATAGCGAAAACCCGCTCTACTGGGTGGTTATCGTGGCCGTGGTGGGTAAACGCATCAACTTTTTTGAGGTAGAACTTACCGACCCCCGTTGCAGTTGCCGCAACGACCAATGAAGGCACAACCGATTGCCAAAACGTAAGATCGAGGCCGACGTGTTTCAGTCCTTTAACGAAGGTCACCATAGCGATGATGAACCCCATGATGAACATATATACCGGTACGTATCGCATCGCCGCTTGATAGACGTCTTCTTTATCGATGATTAGCCATCGCACACTGCGGTACATTAAAAATGCAACCATGCCAGCGATGATAGGGGAGGTAATCCAGCTGGCACCGATCTGCGCGACCTTACTCCACTCGATGGAATTCACGCCTAAACCGACACACCCAAAGCCGACAATCGCGCCAACGATGGTATGTGTTGTTGATACTGGCCAGCCGCGCAGTGTTGCTATAAATAGCCATACACCTGCCGACAACAGCGCTGCCAACATGCCGATCACCAGAATGTCTGAGTGACCAACTAACATGGAGGGGTCGATAATACCTTTACGAATGGTACTGGTAACTTGGCCGCCAGCGAGGTAGGCACCGGCAAATTCGAACACGGCGGCGATCATGATGGCGTGTTTGATGGTGAGCGCTTTGGAGCCTACGGACGTTGCCATGGCGTTGGCAACATCGTTGGCGCCCACACCCCAAGCCATAAAAAATGCGAAGACGATAGCAAGAATCAGTAATAAGAGATGGTAACTGGTGAGCATGTCCATAAGATGATGGAGCCTCTGTAGGTCGTCTGCCTGGTTTGCGTAACTGCGTTTTGCCGGTTGCGCGGGTAGTTATCAACTTGCCCGGATATACTGGCTTCTTGTCTGGCTGACCAGTATGCTCATACTCATCTAACAGAGGTTGCGATAACCACAATCCATGAGAGCTAATAGTGAATCTAGCACAGCCTGAAAAAGCCATAGACCTTCGTCAGTTACTTTCACAACTTTGCCAGCAAGGGCTTATCTCACAAGATGATGCCGATCGTGTTATCGCCTTGCCACGCGGAAAAGGCGATCTGGATAAACACCCGCTGGTCTACATCGCTGATCAACAATTGGTGAATCTGCAAGATACCGCGAAGCAACTAACCGCAGAATTTCTTTGTGAGTGGATGGCTGCTGAAGCCAAACTGCCACTTTTCAATATCGATCCGTTGAAAATTGATGCCGCCAAAATTACGTCTGTCATGTCATATGCCTTTGCTGAGCAGCACAATATCCTTGCTGTTGAGGTCTGGCCGAACCGGGTTGTCGTTGCTTGTGAGCAGCCGTTTAAATCCCTCTGGATCGAAAATCTTGAGCACGTTTTAAACAAGCCGGTCGAGCGGGTGTTTGCCAACCCGGCTGATATTAAACGCTATCGCACTGAATTCTACGCCCTGTCAAAATCCATTTCTGGCGCTACGGCAAATAAAGGTTATTCCACAGGCCATAACCTTGAAGCCTTTCTTGAGCTGAACGAGATTAAAGATCCGGATGCCGGTGACCAGCATATTGTCACCATAGTTGACTGGATTTTTCAGTATGCGTTCGATCAGCGTGCCAGTGATATTCACATTGAGCCGCGCCGTGAGGTGGGTTATATCCGTTTTCGTATCGATGGTGTGTTGCATCGGGTATACGACATGCCAATTAATGCTGCGTTGGCATCAATTAGCCGTATTAAAACTATGGGGCGCATGAACATCGCTGAAAAGCGCAAACCGCAGGATGGCCGCCTAAAAACCAAGACGCCTCTGGGCAATGAGGTTGAGCTGCGGTTGTCGACGATTCCAACCGCTTTTGGTGAAAAGCTCGTGATGCGGATCTTTGATCCGGATGTGTTATTGCGTAGCTTCTCGCAGCTCGGTCTCGCCAATCAGGATTTTGATCGCTGGCAGCATATGACCACCAAACCCAACGGGATCGTCTTGGTCACCGGGCCAACCGGGTCGGGTAAAACCACCACCTTGTATTCGACTCTTAAAGGCTTGGCAACGGAGCAGGTGAACGTCTGCTCGATTGAAGACCCAATCGAAATGATCGAAGATTCGTTTAATCAGATGCAAGTGCATCATGCGATTGATCTCGACTTTGCCGCCGGCGTTCGCTCATTGCTGCGTCAAGATCCAGATATCATCATGATTGGTGAGATCCGTGATGCAGAAACCGCGCAAATGGCCGTGCAAGCCGCATTAACCGGTCACCTCGTATTATCAACATTGCACACCAACGATGCCCCAACCGCTATTACTCGTTTGATGGAAGTCGGCCTTGAGCCGTATTTGGTGCGAGCTACATTGCTTGGCGTAATGGCACAACGTTTGGTGAGAACCCTATGCCCGCACTGCAAAGCGCCCGGTGACATCGATGAGCAACAATGGCACGATCTTGTTGCACCGTGGAAGGTCGATCCCCCGAAAACGGTCTATCAACCCGTCGGTTGTTTGGAATGCCGGAACACCGGTTATTTAGGCCGGATGGGTATCTACGAAATTTTAGAAGCCAGCCCCAAAGTACAGGCCTTTATTCAGCCGCAGTGTGATCTTGGTGGTATGCGCCGGCAAGCGATGAAAGAGGGCATGCGAACGCTGCGCCTCAGCGGCGCTCAGAAGGTCAAAGCGGGTATGACGACCATCGAAGAAATCCTTCGGGTGGCGCCGGCGATTCATGCTGTTTGATAGGGCTTTTTTATGAGTTGCTGAAATAGCAAGAAGCACTGTTTAACGAAGCTATGTTTAAGGCCAGCTCGTTTCGGAGAACACGGCACTTGCTTTGTTGAATCCAAGGTGTGCATACGCATGCCTAGCTTCTTTAATACCTCGCTGTGTTATTCAATTAATGTAACGTAGTTTTTTTTCATCGTCGCAAAATACGATTCAGTCATCCATAAAGTGTCGAACGTAAAAGTGTTCTTAGGCCCCGTCTATTACGAAGAACGTCACTCCACCGTCATGATCTACTGCAAATTACGTGAATTCTCCCCGCACTTGATCTGTCTGCTATCCCCTGGCAGCTGAGATTGGTAGCATAGCAATAACGACTATTCATCTGGCGTGACAACGAGGATCTTGCGTGACTGAACTGGCCACAATTGAACAAACCCTGGAAGATGCATTTCCTGATGCCTTGAAGCCCCGTATTAGCAAAGCATGGCAAGCCATCTTTGATGCTGCGACCGACGAACAAGCCTGCCAATTGAGTGAGCAACTCAGTGATAAAGCACAGTTAACACGATTAAACCGGTGTTTGGCCGTCAGTGATTATCTGGCCCGGCAATGGACGCGGAAACCGCAAATACTGCTGGATATTCTGGTCAGCAATACGCTCGATCATCCTATGTCGAAAGAAGCATTCAGCGCACTGTTTGCAGGGCTGCCCGATGATGAAATCGGCTTTGATCAAGCGCTACGCGAAACACGTCACCGGCAGATGAGTCNGTTTATCTACCGTGATCTCAACCGGCTTTGTGATACTTGGACGTTAGTTGAAGAATTGTCGGTATTTGCGGATGTTTGTATCCACGAAACAGTTGAATTTCACTACCATAAGCTCGCCCAGAAGCACGGTGTGCCGATCGGCGAGTCATCGGGTGAACCTCAGCATATGGTTGTTTTGGGCATGGGAAAACTCGGTGCTCATGAGCTGAATTTATCATCGGATATCGATCTGATGTTTGCTTTTGAAGAAGGCGGCACCACCAATGGTGATAAACCGCTTGCTAATCAGATGTTTTTTACGCGACTAGGGCAACGCCTGATCAAGTCGCTCGACAAGGTTTCCATCGACGGTTTTGTGTTTCGGGTTGATATGCGCTTACGCCCTTATGGCCAGAGCGGCGCGTTGGCGATGAATTTTGCAGCGATGGAAATCTATTACGAAGATCAAGGCAGAGAGTGGGAACGCTACGCCATGATCAAGGCCCGTGATGTGGTGGGCGGTGAATCGGGTGCGTCCTTGATGCGTGATTTGCGGCCGTTTGTATATCGTCGTTATACCGACTTCTCTGCTATTCAAGCACTACGCGATATGAAGAGTTTGATCACCCGTGAAGTGCGCCGTTTAGGCAAGCAGGATGATGTTAAGTTGGGTGCCGGTGGTATACGCGAAATTGAATTTATCGCCCAGGCTTACCAGCTGATATATGGCGGTCGTGATGAAAAACTGCAAACACGCAGCTTGCGGCAGGTGTATCAACACCTCGATAACGCTGGTGCGCTGCCTGAAAACGCCAGTGATGAATTACTCGCCGCCTATGTGTTTTTGCGTAATGCAGAACATGCCATTCAAGCATTGAATGACGAACAAACCCAGCGTTTACCCAATGATGAAGATGGCCAGCTGCGCATTGCCTATGCCTTAGGGTACGAGGATTGGGCGGCATTTATGGCAGCCTATGGTGTGCACCGCACCCGTGTGCGTGAACACTTTGACCACGTTGTTGAAGAAGTTGACGAAGAAACTGATGAAGTACAGCAGGCGTGGGCGGATGCGTGGGCCAGCGATGACGTGACTCAGCTTCGCGATGAGCTGCAAGCCCATGGTTTTGATACTCATGAAACCAACTGCCTAGTTGAGCTGCGAGAGAACAAAACACTCGCCAAGCTCGATGACGTCGCACGTGAACGTGTGGATAAATTTGCCGAGCAGATGTTGGCCTGCCTGCAGGCACAAACCCACCGCATTAACGCGGTTGAGTTAATGGTGAAACTGGTGGAGTCAGTGCTTCGTCGTACGACTTATTTGGTGCTCTTGAATGAAAACCCCCAGGCACTTCATCGGTTGATTACCATCGCAAGTGTAAGTACTTGGGTTATGCAGCAGTTGATTCATCACCCGGTGCTATTGGATGAATTACTCACTGAAAAAGGCCTGCGACATGTGCCCGAGCCGAACGAATTACGCGAAAGCCTGCGCCAGCACTCACTGCGCATCAATGAAGATGATCTCGAAGACCATATGGATATGCTGCGTTACTTCAAGCTGGCGCGGCAAATGAACATCGTCGTGGCCGAGGCGACGGGCGAACTTCCCCTGTTTAAAGTGTCCGATTATCTCAGTTATGTGGCCGAGGCGATCCTCAACTATGTGCTGCAGCTCAGCTGGGATTTCATGGTGAACAAACACGGTTGCCCGTCAGTGAATGGCGAGCCTTGTATGGACACAAACTTTGCCGTTGTTGCCTATGGCAAGTTAGGCGGTATCGAGCTCGGCCATAACTCGGATCTTGATTTGGTATTTTTGTATCAGGGCTGTGATCAAGGCACAACCGATGGAGACAAACCGGTTGATTCGCGACAGTTTTTTACCCGCTTGGGGCAACGCATCATTCATATGTTGTCGACACGCACACAACTAGGGCAGCTGTATGAGGTCGATATGCGTCTGCGGCCCTCCGGCGGCAAAGGCTTGTTGGTGAGTTCGCTGGATGCCTTCGAGCGTTATCAAGATAACGAAGCTTGGACGTGGGAGCATCAAGCGCTTGTGCGTGGCCGTGTTGTTGCCGGATCGATGGCTGTGGGGCAGGGCTTCAAAAAGATTCGTAAAGCCACCTTAATGCGCGAGCGTTCACATGAAGAGCTGGCGTGTGAAGTGATCAAAATGCGTAAGAAGATGCATGATAACCTAGCGCCGACTTACGCAAGATCGCCGGCATCCGAGATATTTC
>CACSIO010000012.1 GCA_902705865.1 BD1-7 clade bacterium | reverse complement strand
GCCTGCCGACACATGAGCCAAACTAATTCAGAACGCTTGGATACGCCGGATTTCACAACCTGAATAAACAAGAAAGCCGGTGCAAAACTATAACCGGCTTTGGGTAATGCTTTGGGTGAAAGACTTGGAAAGAACTACAGCGTGAAACGCACAGAACGCCATGCATAACCGGCAGACGACGCACAGCGGCGGCTGTCCGGCGTAGGCCACAACGTGGCCGGAGCGAAGTTGATGCACTTGTTATGCTGGCTCGCGGTAGCGGAAACCAAATCTATAAGCTGCACCTAACAAAGCCGCCCTGCTACTTAAAAAATTGAACGGTAGCATACCATAATTGCAAATGGACACACCGCTGCGCCAGATTACACTCAATCAAAACACCTTACCTCACCGCCCAGCTCTACCGGGCAAACAAACAACTATTTGAAACTGCACTACGGGAACATTGCTGCCAAAAAGCACCGCAAGTGATTCGATGTTGGCGACGAGAAACAGCCTAGCAGTAAGCAAAAATACGCGCGGGTTCGTAACTCACCAAGCCACTACGCGTAGTGCCTGGGTAGAGAAAGTGGAGCACGTTTATACAAGATGAAAAAGAGGCATAACGCCCGCATCTCGGGCAGTCGACGCGCAGCGGCGGCTGTCCCGAGCATGCGCTTGTTAAACGTAGACAACTTTCGTTTTAGCAATCTTATCGTGCAGACACTCTCTCTTTTTACCGAATATCGTTAGGCTATCTGCGATAGAAATGATACCGCCAATGACTGGTATATAGCCAACTCCCCACTGAAACAAAATGCGTTTAAATATAAGATCTTTTAGGGAAGTAGCAGACCCATCTTGATTTACGATTTTTATATATAGCGCCCTTTTACCTATCGTCTGCCCATGATTCTTTAAAAGCTTAAAGTTCATCGCAAAGTACGCAAGAAAACCTACTAAAGCAGTGGCAGCCTCAAATCCGATCGAATTCAAGTTTGGATCATCAAAGTTGATATAACCATTCTGATACCCGAAATACAGCAGTGGCGATAGTATTATCGCTATCGAAATCGCATCGATGATTTGGGCTAGAAGCCGATTTGTTCTTGAAGACAGTTCCATATTAATAATCTCGCTACAACTCATAACTCTCTAATTCGTTTAACGCTCGCATCTCGGGCAGACGGCGCGAAGCGGCGGCTGTCCCGAGCATGCGCTTGTTCAATTAAATCTTGCCGCAGAAGTACCCAACAGAGCCAACGATGGGCTCTAGCCTAATCGGTGCGGAAGAAGCTGTCTCCGAGTATGAGACACTAAGCGATATAGGTGGAACTGTATTAACTACAATCTGATCTACTCCTTCAGCATGAGCCCATTCAGTAGCACCTGCATAGATCGTATTCGAACTAATTGTTCCATCTACATTAAAGCGAATATTTCCGATAGAATTATCGTCACCAGCGCATTCCAATGAACCTGGATACGAATCGAGTATATTCGTCACAGAACGTTTTCGTAACGCCTCCATTTTCGAATACAGCAGATCAAAATTTGAATTTACTTCCGCAGCCACAATCGAGTCTCCGGCCTTAAACACATAAAGCCCATTGGAAGCCAATTCACTCGCGATAGCTCCAACTGTGGTACCTATTGCGAAAGTCGCAATTAACAAAGTGTTTCTATTCAACACAAAATCCTTAAGTTTTATACCCAGTGCTCACTAAAAGAATTGAACGTTCGCAGCACGGGCCGCAGCGAAGCGGAGGTCCAAGCCACGTAGTGGCTGAGCGTGCCTGCGCTTGTTCTGTGCCGCCCTGCTACTCTGTGCGCCCTGCACATCAGAAAGCTCAATGACACGAATTAATGTTTGAACGGCAGCCTAACACAACTGACTTGCCAACAAAACGCGACGAAATGAACTGAAAGAAAATACCCCACTACCCGCACAAGACTGACCGAGAGCAGAACCTTACACGAGAGGAAACCCACGCAGGAAATTATGCTTGACGACACATGAACGAAACCAATTCAGAACGCTTGGATACGCCGGATTTCACAACCTGAATAAACAAGAAAGCCAGTGCTAGATCGCTAACCGACATTGAGTAACGCTAGGGTAAAAGACTTGGAATAAACACCGTCGTGAAAAACACAGAACGCCCGCAGCACGGGCCGGAGCCGCAACGCGGCGGAGGTCCAAGCCACGCAGTGGCTGAGCGTGCCTGCGCTTGTTCTGTGCCACCCTGCTACTCTGTGCGCTCTGCAAATCAGAAAGCTCGCTGACACGAATTAGTGTTTGAACGGCAGACTAACACAACTAACTTGCCAACAAAACGCGGCGAAATGAACTGAAAGAAAATACCCGACTACCCGCCCAAGACTGACCGAGCAGCAACCCCGTATCCAATGGAAACCCGCGCAGGAAATTGTGCTTTCCGGCACAAGAACTAAACCAATTTAGAACTCTTGGATACGCCTAATTTCGAAACCTGAACAAATACGAAAGCCACGGCTAAATCACTGACTAATTTCGAGTAATGCCTGGGTAGAAGACTTGGAATGAACTACAGCGTGAAACGCACAGAACGCCATGCATAACCGGCAGACGACGCGCAGCGGCGGCTGTCCGGCGTAGGCCACAACGTGGCCGGAGCGAAGTTGATGCACTTGTTATGTGTATTTTTGTTTAGCATGACCAGTAAATTTTTTTTACCAAATCTATTACAGTTGGCCCGTCACTACAACCGCCGACCTCTGTTGCTGATTTTTCATCGTTATTGTTAATGATTATCCATTGCTTGGAGTTTGAATGTAAAAATAATTTACCTTGCTCGATTACGCCTTGAGGCCAAACGGTTGAAGGTTGGCTGTTGCTGACAATAATATTGAAGCCTTGAATTGTAACATTGAAGGTTAAGCTATCGAGGCTAGGGTGCTCGGCGTATTTATGCTGAAATTTATACTCTCCATCTTCGAGCGGCAGTTCCTGCGCTAAAGAGTTAACGGAAATTGTTAGTAGAAATATAGCTATGAGTTCTTTCATATTCCAATACACATAACGTCGCCAACACGGGCCGGAGCTGCGTAGCAGCGGAGGTCCAGCAAATGCTCGCATTTGCGAGCGTGCTTGGCCTTGTTATGGCTAAACACACTTCAGTACTGCAAACAATGCCAACAAGTGCGTCGCTGGCTGTTCGTCTAAATATAGGTCAACCTCAATTGGAAACCTATTGATGATACTATTTGTTTTGATTGCACCTATTTCTGTACTATTCACTTTCAAAGCATATTCGGACGGACTTCTTTCCTCTAAAAGAATTTCTTGGCCTTGCCTAGTCTCCAGTATCCGAACGCTCCCAAACGAACCTGATTTAACTTTGCCGATTTTGTTTCCTTTATCATCTTTAATGCTATATCCGTACCCACCAAAATTTGGAGATATTTCATAATCAACATCCAGCCACCTCGTCTGATACTTAAAGCCAACGTCGCTGACAAGCCAATTAACTAAGTTTCTGATCGTCTTAAGCTTTGAAACATTACGGATATGAATTGCATCATGATCATTTTCATTAGATGCAACAAAATCGTAGCCTTCCTTATAAAAAACGTACTTCATCTACCAAATTCTCTGGCCATAACGCCATGCATAACCGGCAGACGACGCGGAGCGGGGCTGTCCGGCGTAGGCCACAACGTGGCCGGAGCGAAGTTGATGCACTTGTTATACCGTACCATAGGGGCTCAGCAATATGGGCTTTTCGAAGCGCTTAAGAAATTTCCGGCCCGCCCACAAAGCTGAAGCAAAAAAAACTGCGCCTAGAATCAAGTACCAAATGTTACCCGTCCGAATCCCTAAAGTGGAAAATACGCTAAGAATAGGCGTCAGCAATGGTGCGAGCACTACTGGTCCAATCATTTGTTTGGTCAAAAGAAATTGTTTAACGGACATCGTGTGCAGACTTATATCGCATTTTGGACAAATACATTTTTTCAAAGGATCTCGTGAGTCTATACACACCAACTCAGTCTGTGGAAAAACGCAGTTGCAACTTCCACACTCAATATGATTCATAAGTTCTCTCGATGGTATAACGCCATGCATAACCGGCAGACGACGCACAGCGGCGGCTGTCCGGCGTAGGCCACAACGTGGCCGGAGCGAAGTTGATGCACTTGTTATGCTGGCTCGCAGTAGCCGAAACCAAATCTATAAACTGCACCTAACAAAGCCGCCCTGCTACTTAAAAAACTTGATCGGTAGCATACCATAATTGCAAACGGGCACACCGTTGCGCCAGATTATACTGAATCAAAACACCTTACCTCACCGCCCAGCTCTACCGGGCAAACAAACAACTGTTTGAAACTGCACGACGGGAAAATTGCCGCCAGAAAGCACTGAAAGTGATTAGATGTTGGCGACTAGAAACACAATTGCGGCAAGCCAGATTACGCTCGGGCTAATAACTCACCAAGCCGCTACGCGTAATGCCTGGGTAGCGAAAGTGGAAGCACAGTTGATACAAGATGAAAAAGAGGCATAACGTCGCCAACACGGGCCGGAGCTGCGAAGCAGCGGAGGTCCAGCAAATGCTTGCATTTGCGATCGTGCTTGGCCTTGTTATGTGCGTGTTGATGTATCTAGGTATAACCTCAGCATATCTTTGTGCTGAATGCCATTTTCAAAGATTGGTTCAGGGTAATTTTTAATAAAGTAATCTTTAAGCACTGTTTCCACACGAAAACCAAGTCTTTGATAAAATGTAAGTTGATATCCAAATGTTCCTGTACCCAACTCCATTCGTTGATAATTCTTAATTTTAACCTGTTTAATTACATATTGAAGCAATCCAGAGCCAATACCTTTAGATTGTGAATTTGGGCCCACAGAAATATTGAACAATTCTATTACATCCTTTCCTGTTTCCTTTAAAACACAAGCGCCTACAGTTTTATCATTTTCATCTTTGGCAACAAAGCATAATGAATTTGATAAGTATGAATTCACGCTAGATTCAGAAGGGTCAGCTTCAAGTAGCAGACTCATAGGGATTTCATTTGATGTAGCTTCATAATATTTCATAAGAGTGATACTTGTAGTTTAACTCAGAGCACATAACGCCATGCATAACCGGCAGACGACGCGCAGCGGCGGCTGTCCGGCGTAGGCCACAACGTGGCCGGAGCGAAGTTGATGCACTTGTTAGGTGAGGTCAAATTAGAAAACACCAGCTTCACCTTTAATGAATGCATTCTTCCATTGATTGTACCCTTCTAGTTCACCCTCCTTTACAGGATGATGCCCAATGAGCGTTTGCCCATTAGCAGCACCTGGTGCTCGATTTGGCACATGCCCCATTTTTATAGTCCAAACTCCTTTATCAGCTGCCAATTTTGCCGCTTCCAAAGAATCAAACTCATCATCACCGTATGACATACTAATTATCAGTAGGTAATCTTCTTCTGGTGCTTCAAATGCTTGATTTTGAATAAGAATGGTTTCGCCTGCTTTAAGAACTACTTTATCTATTCGAAGAACTTTGTTTATCGAATACCTGCCATCTGATCGATGACTTGCTAACAAATCCCCCTCACTATAAGGAAATGTCTTGTAGTTTTCTGGAAAAAAATTTCCCGCCATTGTATTTGCACTCATAAGGATGATTATTAAAAAGGTGGATATACGATTCATAGTTTCACCTAACGCCCGCAGCACGGGCCGGAGCCGCAACGCGGCGGAGGTCCAAGCCACGCAGTGGCTGAGCGTGCCTGCGCTTGTTCTGTGCCGCCCTGCTACTCTGTGCGCCCTGCAAATCAGAAAGCTCTCTGACACGATTCAATGTTTGAACGGCAGACTAACACAACTAACTTGCCAACAAAACGCGACGAAATGAACTGAAAGAAAATACCCCACTACCCGCACAAGACTGACCGAGAAACGAGCCTAAAATCTAAGGAAACTACCGAAGGAAATTATGCTTGCCGACGCATGAACTAAACTAATGCAGAACGCCTGGACACGCCGGATTTCACAACCTGAATAAACAAGAAAGCCGGTGCAAAATCAATACCGGCTTTGAGTAATGCTTGGGTAAAAGACTTGGAAAGAACTACAGCGTGAAACGCACAGAACGCTCGCAGCACGGGCCGGAGCCGCAACGCGGCGGAGGTCCAAGCCACGCAGTGGCTGAGCGTGCCTGCGCTTGTTCTGTGCCGCCCTGCTACTCTGTGCGCCCTGCAAATCAGAATACTCGCTGACACGAATTAATGTTTGAACGGCAGACTAACACAACTGACGTGCCAACAAAACGCGACGAAATGAACTGAAAGAGAATACGACGCTACCCGCCCAAGACTGACCGAGAGCAGAACCTTACACGAGAAGAAATCTACGCAGGAAATTGAGCTTGCCGGGCCATGAACCGAACCAACTCAGAACGCTTGGATACACCGGATTTCACAACCAGCATAAACAAGAAAGCCGGTGCAAAATCATAACCGGCTTTGAGTAATGCTTGGGAGAAAGACTTGGAAAGAACACCAGCGTGAAACGCACAGAACGCCCGCATCAAAGGCAGGCGACGCATAGCGGCGACTGTCCTTTGCATGCGCTTGTTCTGTGCCGCCCTGCTACTCTGTGCGCCCTGCGCATCAGAAAGCTCAGTGACACGAATTAATGTTTGAACGGCAGACTAACACAACTAACTTGCCAACAAAACGCGACGAAATGAACTGAAAGATAATGCCACGCTACCCGCCCAAGACTGACCGAGAGAAAAACCTTACACGAGAAGAAACCCACGCAGTAAATTATGCTTTCCGACACATGAACCGAACTAACTCAGAACGCTTGGATACACCGGATTTCACAACCTGAATAAACAAGAAAGCCAGCTTAGAAGACATACCGGCGTTGAGTAATGATTGGGTAAAAGACTTGGAATGAAATACAGCGTGAAACGCACAGAACGCCGCGATAATCGGCTGGCGGCGCGAAGCGACGACAGTCCGGTGGAGGCCTGCAAGGCCAGAACGAAATTCATCGCCTTGTTATGCATTATTTTTCTTAGAATGTCAGAACTATAATAAATTTGGTATTGACCCGTCTATAGGTTTAGGGTGGATGATAGCTACTCAACGGGCAATTGGTGAATTTATGCTGACTGTAACGCAACTAGCAAGGAAGTTTAATATATCCAGAGCAACCATTCTCTATTACGAGCGCGAAGGGCTTTTAATGCCCACAAAGCGCTCTGATAATGGATATAGATGGTATGGGGAAAGCGAGATTGAGCGCCTAGAGGCGATTGTTTCATATCGATCGTACGGTGTGCCAGTGGCAAGTATAAATGAACTGATTGAGCGTAAAGACAGTTTATCTCAAACACAAATCTTGAAAGATCATTTCAATGAATTGGAAAAAGAGATAAACCAATTGAGAAATCAACAAAAAGCCATTGTAGCTTTGCTACAAGAGCCAAACCTTTTGGAGGACAACATGGTAACTAAAGATCGTTGGGTAGAAATAATGAAAGCAGCTGGTTTTGATGAAAAATCAATGCTGAGTTGGCATCAGAAATTTGAAGAGATGGAACCTGAAGAACATCAAAAATTTCTTGAATCATTAGGCATTGATGAAGAAGAAATTAAACAAATCAGAAGCCTGTAAGAATGCGCGATCTCAGGGATGAGACTGCATAACGCCGCAAGCAAAGGCGCGCTTTAGCGCGTCCAGCCCGCAGGGCGATTTTGCCTTGCCTTGTTAAATGCTCACGCACGAGTGCCACCTGAATAGAGATGGTTAACACAGTAAGCACTGCCTTTTACCTGCTTGATGTCACAGCCTGACCACATGCATGATCCGTTGGTAAGACCGCCACGGTTTTGAACCATTTGCTCTTTTATAAGTGACTCACTATCAAATGCTTCCCAGTTTTCGAGTGAGGGGATTTTTACTGCATAGCAGATTTGATATTTATCCCACTCATCGACTTTGTAGAATTGCTTGCAATCGGGACACTGCATTAACAAAACCCAATTGCCAACATCAAGTTGGTTTAGCTTTGATTTGAAATCAGAGTGATTATTGCTGATGTCAATTAAAGTGGGTTTTTCTTTGCAACTGCACATAGCTTACCTTGGCATTTAACGCCTCAATAAGGGGCGCCGTAGGCGTCCCTCTTGATTGACTTGTTACATTTTTCCTTCGTACATTTTCTTAGCTTGGATTGCTTTATCCAGCCTTCTATGAACAAGCGATACCATTGATAAAATATCAAGCGCATCGATTTCCTCGATTTGCCAAGTTATCTTTGGCGCATGGGCTGTAGTATTACGGAATGTACCAAAAAGTCCTTTAAGTAAATTCATAAAACCTTTTTGCTCACTCTTTTCACTTTCGGACACAAGAGTATTTAAGGCTAAATGTGGAACCCCTTTAAAGGAAAACGCTTCATCTACAAGACCCGCACCATCCGTATGTAACCCTGACAAATTTCGAATTTTGTCTGCAACACTTTTTGTTGCCTCAAAAACTGCATGAAAATAGTTATCGACAACAAGTTCTTCTTTGCAGTATTTAAGAACGTCAGGGTGAACATTTCTTGCAACTAAATGTTCTTTAAGCTTGCTAGCTCTAGCAGCAGCTTCACTTATAGTATTTGATTTTTGCACATACTCAATCTTTCCATTTTCTCCGAGATGAAGTCCTGAAAAACTTAAGATTTGGTTTACCTTGAATCTAGTATCATTAAACCACTCTAAATTGTCGTAATGTCTGGCTGGATTCAATGAGTTTTGAACAAATAATAAAACATTGTTAGCACAACGATCTTGTTCTTGTTTATTAGCAAGAGCTGAATTTAGCCTTTTCCATTTTGTGTTTCCAGAGTCAATATCATCAACATTTGATTCATACAATATTTTCCCTATTTCAGTTCCTGTAAAACCACTCGCAGTTTCACCAAGAACCTTAGATAAAGATTCAATAACACTGAAATCTAATTTCTCGATTGCTGGCATGATATTCCTTGGAAAATGTAACGCTGGCAGCACGGGCCGGAGCCGCAACGCGGCGGAGGTCCAGTAAATGCGCAGCATTTACGAGCGTGCCTGCCCTTGTTAAATGCTGAACTTAAACACTGAATACATACTGCCATAATAACCAAATAATTGGTGGAGAACTTAGTAATAACGGTAGCCAATAGCTGTTAAAAACCCCTTCTTTTAGCCAACTTTGACGTAAAGCAGATGTAAATAGTGCTATGACACCAAGAAATGTTGTAACCACCGCCCTACTTACAAGAATAATCATTGCAAGCATTGCTTGAAAGGCTCCACCACTTCCAGTCCCTCCATCTATTGAAAGAAACATTAAGGTGGACGAACCATAACCAATTACAAAGCATACTAAGATGAACTTTGTGAATTTCTCTTGAGATCTCGAATTACTAACCATAGTGATTTGGGCATTTAACGCCGCCAACAGCGGCCGAGCGCAGCGAGGTCCAGCGCAACTTGTTGCGCGATGCTGCTTGGCCTTGTTAGGCATTTACTCAATGGGTGTCAAAATACTCGTCATGCGTACGTTTTCCACTAATATCTTGCGACCCAACGTAATAATCAACAAGCACCTTATCCGATCTATTTAATTGTATCCAGCCTTCTGCAACTCTATACCAGTCTAGGCCAGCTCTCTCATAGACCTTCGGAAAAGCCCCCCAACCCGATCCTGACACATTTAACTCTCCAAACTTCATAACGCTTTTATAACTTGAAGAGTGATCTGGCTTTGAGTGAATTCTGATCGCAGTATTTCGAATCGGAGAAATATCACTTTCTTTGAAGCTGTAACAACTTATCTTATTCAATGTACGGTCGAACCATAGGTATTGCTGCGCACCTTCAAATGAAATTACTGCACAATCATTGAACTGAACCGCCCATTTTCCATTGTTGGCGAAACCTATATAACCAATAGGCTGACCGTGAGCGCATACATACCCACATAGAAAAATCAGAGTAACTGACAAAATTCTGGCCATAAGAAATGAATTACCTTAAGCGCCTAACAGCTAAGTCTATTGAAACCGTCAATATATCTCGACACAATATATTCTTTCAATGACGATTCGATCGTTATATGCAGTTCATACCGTAAATCAATAATATACAGCTATTGTTAGTAATCGCTAGCAACATAAATATATTGACCAACACACCTTAACCAAAATTTTCGAAATTCAAGTAATTAGCATATACAACAATGACATAGAGATAAAAATTCCACATATCTTGGTTGCTTTCCAAAAGGATGATCAAAAACTGTACATTAATACAGCACTCTAACACCAAGAGCATTGCGCATAACACTTGCCACAGCACACGCAGTGGCCAAGTATTCTTAGTCGTGTCGGCTAGCCTCCATCTCCGCCACCCCCATCACCGCCAAAACCACCGTCGAAACCGCCACCAAAATCTATCGAGCCTAGATCAATACCCCACTCTGCAGCATCGCTCCTTGAGCGCGACGAACGAAAACAGGCGAGAAAGGCTCCCAGGCACATCAGAAAAATAACACCCGCGCCAAATCCATCGTGAAACCCTACAGCAGTTGATGAAACCAATAGCAACACGCCGCTACTACGTAACGAAAATGACAATGTGCGAGCAAGTAGACCTCCAATAAAGAACAACAGCGCACCAATCACGATTTCACCGAGATAAAACTCCCCTAACCCCAGCAAGATCAACACAAACCCAATCAACTTCATCGAATCCAAACTCCGTGTATTCCGCAAATGTACTCTGAATACTCTACACAGCTGACGTAGCCGTTAGCAAATTACGCGAATCGACACCAATCGTCCGTAAACAAGTATGTTTCACGGGTGTGTTTTTGGCAGTCTCGCTCAGCAACTCTATACTTATTTGATCAAAGCAACTAACGATAACAACCACTACTTATTTTTAGGGATGAAAATATGTTCAAGCGCACTCTTCTGATGTCGGCATTGGCAATATCGTCAGCCGCAAACGCCTATATGTTCGAAGCAACCTACGAATACTCTGACGGCAACATAAAACCAGAGGTCGACGGCACCAATAGAGGTGATATCGAACCATCATTTCACTTATTGGATGTTCGGGTTTATATGGAAGACGTCAGCATTGCTGGCGGTGCGTGGGAAGAAGCCGCCTTTCTAGATAAGGCATCCTATGTAAATGGCCAATGGCGAGGTTTGGATGTTGAAGTCGGCAACGTTATGATCAAGTCGAACGATTATTTGATTGGCGGCCAAGCCGTAATTAACGATTTCATTATTCGCTCCAATATCTCAACCGGAAAAAATCAGTCAACCGATGACAGATCCGTTAGCGGCGGATTTGGATTTGGCTCTTACATTGGTGAACACCACGCCCTGACCGGTGATATAGCATTTGATTACGACGGTGCAGAAGACGCCTTCACTTACCGCCTTGGTGTGAACTATCACGGCTACTTGCCGATCGGCGACTCTATTCAATCTATGTCATTCGACGGTACCCTTTATACCAACAACACCCGTTACGCTGCAGATAACCGCAATGGAACACTGACTGGGTTCAGTGGTATTTACACTTACTACCCATTACCGCAAGTTGGCGTTGGTGCTGAGTTTGATATCACCTCAGGTTCAAATCGTGAAACGACGGGTAATTATACCGACTCAACCTCCAGTGATTTGGGGCTATTTGTTCACTACTATCCGATCAATCACTTCCGCCTGGGCATCAATGTGATGACTGGCAAAGAAGAAGATAGAACCACCAATTCAAAAACCATCAACCAAACCAAATCTTGGGCGTTTAACGTACGCCTACGGTTCTAAACCCGCCAGCAATGGCGCTTCTGGCACTTTGTAGACCACGATGAGTCCAATGATTCATCGCGGTTGCCAGCCAGCCGTCGACACCCCCAAGTTAAATCATCCGTTTTTTGCCCCAATATCACTAAACATCAATACAAATGGTTCGATAACAACAGATCGAAGCAAGCGCATATGGTAGATAGAGACACACTCCCACTGCAATACGGGCCCTGGGCACTAATCACTGGAGCTTCGGCCCATACACAGACCCTGCCCGGCACCGGCGAAGCCTATGCTCACCAGCTCGCGCGCCAGGGCTTCAATCTGGTATTGATCGCGCGTAATGCTCAACATCTGAATTTACTGGCAGAAACCTTACACAACAAATACGGTATTCAAACACGTACCGTTTGCGTCGATCTTACTGACCCCGATCTATGGCATACCTTGAAACCACAAACCATCGATCTTGATATCGGCTTGATGGTACTCAACGCCACCTATACCGCCTCTGGCGAGTTCTTTGATGTGTCTATCGATGCCAAACAACAAGCCATCGAGATCAATTGCACACGCACCGTTGAGTTTATTGAATCCTTCGGTGCTTCGATGAAATCGCGAGGCCGTGGCGCCATTGTGATTGTTAGCTCAATTGCCGCAACTTACGGGCAACGCAATTACAGTATGTATGGGGCGATCAAGGCGTTTCAGCAGAATCTTGGCGAAGCGATATGGAGTGAATTTCGACAACATGGAATCGATGTTATTACCGCATTACCAGGGCCAATAAAAAACGCCAATTTCAGACGGATTAAAACCCACAAGCAATTTTTTGCATTTGGCGTCGAGCCAGCCGATGTTGCTAGTATCAGTCTGGCCCATTTAGGCAAAGGCCCTAGCGTTAGAATCTCTGCATTTGCTCATGGTATCTTTTGGTTGCAACGTTGTTTGCCACGGCGAATCATTGTGGCCGTGGTTGAACGCTACATCGGCTGGCTTTATCGATCCTAGCAACACAAATGCAAACGCAGTTTTTGAGAACCATAGAATACCAACTCTCAGGCTCACCGTTATTCATCCGGAAAAGTGTACTCTTCACGCTCTAACTTCGATGAACTCCTGATCGACAAGGCAATGAGGCAAGACACAAGATTACCCGTAACAAACAGATTAATAATCGAAATTGCCGCGAGCTGACCAACTTTACGTTTTACTGTCGCCATGTGCGTCCAGATATAGAGCCCAGCCAGCATCACGGCGAGACCGAAAAGTGTTTCAACACCTTCGGTAACCTCCGGCTCAACGCCATCATCAACCCATACACCAAAGCCAAGCATGCCGACAACAAGCGCGTAAAATAGCCACATGAGCACCAGAGCTATTTTTCGGCCTATGCTCAAGTTCGAAAACGTCGGATAAAAAGTATTAGCGTCACGGATGGATTCGAGATTCGCTTCAGGAGCTTGATAAACCGTATCTGGAGCATCCATACAGAAGATTCCTAATGAGAGTTATTAACGCTATTAACAAAATAGGTCTATCTCATCAAAAACTTCACAAAAACGCAATAAGCGTTAAAATCGGTAACTAGCAGCTCGCAACCATTAGGTAGGAGCTAGGAGCCAGCCCAAAAGCCTCGAACCGTCGACGCTAACTGTTCAACTGAGGGAGCAAAATCCAACTGCCAATGCCGCGGAAAAAGCTGTGCATATTTGGGCTCAGCGAATCGTGCATCAACCAGTACCATAACGCCTTTGTCTGAGGCGGTTCTTACCACTCTACCGGCACTTTGTAATACCTTATTAAACCCCGGGTACTCAAAGGTATAGGCGAATCCTTCACCCGGATGTGCAGCTTCCGCATATTGCTGCATCAACCTGCGTTCGTCAGATATCTGGGGCAAACCAACCCCAAATTGGATCATGCCAATCAATTGCTCACCGGGTAAATCGACACCTTCGGCATACCAACCGCCGGATATCGCCACTAAAACACTGGATCGGCCAGTATCTGCCAACTCATCGATTAATCCATGGCGCTCAACATCACTGTGATCTCGAGATTGATACAGCCAGTGGTAGTCAGGCAGCGTTTGTTCTAGTAACGGCCTCAGCGTTTCAATCATCTGGTATGACGGTAAACACAACAAATAATTGCCCGCTTTTGCACAAACCGTCGACACCACGATATCAATAATTTGCTGATGGTAACGATCACGATGGCCATAACGCATGTCTACAAAGGGACACACAACAATACTGGCGTTAGCCGGGTCGAAGGGCGAAGGAATATCCAGATACTGCGCATGAGTAAGCCCACTGGTTTCGGCATAAAATGCCATCGGCACCAAACTGCCCGAAAACACACTCACGGCTTTAAATCGTGCAAACATCTCGGCGTTCAATGGCGCTGGGTGCACGTTCACGAGCGCCAGCTCAAACACATCGGATCGACCAACCGGACGCACCAATACCTGAAACGTTTGATCAATGGGAATATCAATCTGACGCGATGCTTGTGAAGGTGCCTGCGTAGATAGCTTCACTACCCCTTCAAACCGATAGAGCATCCGAAATAATGGCGTCAGTTGTGGGCTAAATTCGATCTTTTTAGCGCGGCATTCATCCACACGATCGAAAAACGCCTCTAACGCGACGCGCACAGTATCGGGAATACATTGTAGCAAACGACTTTGGCCAACAACGCCTTCTGCTGGCAGACGCCCTAGGTCATCCACGCACTCCGCCAGTGCGGATAATAATCGCCCCGCTTTACGATCCGCTTTGCGCACTGCTGAAAACGCCTGACGCATGACCCACGGGTTTAACTCCGCACTATAAGCTGAGCGTGTTCTGTCCGGTAAATTGTGGGCTTCATCCACCAGCAAAGCTGCAGTCTCGGCGTTCATTTCCAGCAATCGATTTAATCGAATCAGTGGATCGAACACATAATTGTAATCGGCGATTACGATATCCAGCCAGCGCGCAGCATCGAGGCCTAACTCAAAGGGACAAATACGATGTGCTTGAGCGACGTCCAACACCCTTGTTTTATCCGCAACGCCATTCTGCGCAGCATCAAACAGTGCTGCGCGTGCGGCTGGTAGCCGATCGAAATAGCCGATACAGAAATCACATTCCTGCTGTTGTTGATCAGCCTCCTGTTCAGAATCATTCGATTTACAGGGGCAAATTTTATCTTTGGCAGTCAGCACCAATGCAGAAGGATGAAACGCCTGTTCATTTAATACTCCCAACGCTTCCACAGCACTTTTTTGCCCCGACACTTTAGCGGTAAGATACCAAACCTGCTTCACGTGGCCCGTGCTCTGAGCCTTTAACGCCGGATACAAATGCGCCAGGGTTTTACCGATACCGGTAGGCGCCTGTGTCATCAATTGCCGCCCGGTCGCAAGGGTTTTGTAAAGCGCCTCTGCAATATCTCGCTGGCCGTCACGAAAGCCGCCATAGGGCATCGCCAAATCAGAAATTGTTCGCTGGCGTCTGCGTTGAGCTTGCTGCAAGTGTTGTTGCCACTGCAAATAGTCCTTCGCCGCCTGCTCAACAAATATTTTGACGGTATCGTACTCTATTTCGATATGCTCACGTTGCGCGCGTTGTTTGCCAAGGTGGTAATAACACAAACGCAGCTCACACACCGGCAAGGCAATACAGTGGCCACGTTTCTCATTTAATAATCCGTACGCGTAAAATTTAGCCTGGGCCAAATGCAGGGCTTTTGCATCTGCACCAATATCGGCGGCATCTATCCAAGTGGTTTTTATCTCTTCAATAATTACACGATCGCCCTGATCAATAACGCCATCGGCACGGCCTGATACGTTGAGTTGCCAATCATCCATCCTGTAATCAAATTCGACAACGACTTCAGCCTGATAATCCTTACCCCCGGCTTTTTGCACACGTTTGTGGGCTGCGATTCCGGCTCTTGGATCAACTGCCGGCCCAGTATCTTGATGGAGGTTACCCCGCTGGCAGCTAAACTCCACTAACTCACCAACGCTAACGTTTATACACTGCGAGCTGAGATCTTGTGTCACACGCTGCCCCACTCAACATGCAGTACGCGCGCGGGTATACCATGATCAGAAAAATAGTTGAGCCAGCGTATTTGATTTTTTTGCAATCGATCGCCCGGGCCTTTGACTTCGATGAGTTCATACCCCTGAGGATCAAAACGAATTAAATCCGGAAACCCCGAACGATTATTGCGAAGATCTGCCAACATACGTTGAAATATCGCATGTAAGTCTTCGCTCGGAATGGTTTCAACAGCGAGCGTTAATAGCTCCGGCGTAGCGTACTCCCAAACCACAAAGTGATTCGCAATACCGGCTTTTTGCTGCGCGGTTGCCAGTAATTGAGATAAGAGTATAGTTTTTTCACTACTCAGATTTTCTTCTTTATCCCCACTCTTATTACCAGATTTATCCACGCTAGGGCATTCAAGCAAATACGCGAGGCGTTGATCAATCGATTGCGTTCGTCGAATGTAAAAATCCGGCGAAAACAAATCCAATGGCCCACGATGAAACGGATTGATAAATGCTTGAGGCACAGGGGCAAAAATATCATCCCAGAAATACAAACCAAATAAGGCATTGAACAACAGATTCTCGACATACAAACACACACTGCCGGTGTCTTCATCGGTTAATACCGTTTGAACCCGTTGTTCTACCCGCTCGCCTTCAACGAAGTCACAGGTTAACGTATTGGTGATTATTTCTGGCGCGGTATATTTTTGGATCGGCTCACCCAGTGCTTTTTGCACTTTAGGTATAAAACGTTGCGCAAATTCGGCTTCGTCATCATCAATCGGCCGAGCCTGAATATCGTTAAGCATGGCTTTTGCCGCGGGCCATTCTTTTAATGCAGCGCTGATTCGAACAATCCGCTCGCGCGCCGGCGGTTGACGTGTTTTTGCAAACCAGTCACGTGCACTATGCAGCTCGCCCAAACGCTCTAGCTGGCGAGCAGCGCGAGTAATGGTGCGCTCAACACGGCGTTGCAATACTGCATCGGTTTTTTCCGGCATGCTCTCACACAAATGAACCAGTGCTTCAGCATCCATCTCACGAATATCGTCCGCAGATGCCAGCAACTGATAGTAACGATCGTGATTGAGCAATTGTTGTGTTGAATGGTAGAAGCGATGATCGTTATCAAGCGCATAGTTTTCGTAGGTGACAACGCCCAATTCGCTGATCACAAATTCACTGAGATCCTGATAACGATTGCCGAAGAAACAGAGTTTGATTTGATCAACCATCGCCAACCCGGCTTGACGAATCATCGGGTAGGATTCCTCAAGTAAAACGTCTAGGGATTTTTGTCGATCAACATGATCAGCCGCATCGTGTTCGGCAGACGCCACGAGATGATCTACCCAATCGGGTTTTCTCGCACTACTGGCGATCGGCGTACCACATACCTTGCCCAGTGTAACCAGCTCGGGCTTAGTTAGTAACATCAATCGCTCAGACAAGTCTGTATTCGCTGATGAGACCCTCTCCAGCAGTTGATGCTGGCATAATTCATCAATCGCCTGCGGTTGGTCAGGGATTTCATCGTAGGCCAATTTATCGCATCGAAACAACTCACCTTTTCGCATCAACAAACGCACATAAAGCGCCTGAGCAGGTGTTGTCAGCGACTGATACGTATCGATAAGCGTGAGCGTTTCTACCGGCAAAATATCGGCATAACTGCTTTTAACAAAAGCGACGAGTGTATCGAAGTTACGTAGGTAATAGCCGGTATCAAGTGCCGGCAGCGGTGCTGTTGCCATCCCGGTTGCCGTTCTCTATCAAAGGCGATTCGAAATCTAAAGCGCACCAGTGTATGGGATGGAGAAACGATGAGCCAGTATTTCAGGCGTTTGTCGGTTGGTCAGCGTTGCCCAAAAGATCGTTCAATCGATTGTGCAGCTGCTCGATACCGGCTTTGACTTCTTCGCCATAGATCGATTGCTGCTTGCCGTCAGACCAAGCAGAAAAGTGCTTTTGCGCCTGTTTCAGCGCAGCGCCAGCTTCCGATGGAAGCTCAAGCGTTGCAAGTAATTCGGCTTTTTGTAGATACAGAGCCGGTAAACGTTTGCCGTTGGCGATCATGGCATCCAGATACCCCAAAGCCCGTTCAGGATGTCCCTCGTGGCTGGCTTCAAAGCCCTGTTGTAACAGCACATCGAGCTTTCCGGCAGCGATCACGCCCTTATCTACCCATTCGCAAGCGCTGCTGGGTTTATCTGCCTGCACATAAGCCTGTGCAGCCAATAAGTAGAATTCGGGGTTCTGTGCGGTGGTTAGCAATGCAGCGTGCCCATAGTAAAGTGCAGCTTCATCAGGCAAATGCAGCGCCATTAAAATGCCGGCTTTGAGACCATGCGCTTTGGCTTGATGGTTTGGCGCGTCACCGCGCTCTTCAAGCGCCAGGATAAAACGATCAATCTCGCCCAGCGCACGGGCGTATTTTTCGCTGTAATACCAAGTTTCTGCCAAAAAGTAGTGGCCCGCAATCAAATCAGGCTGCAGAGACAGCGCTTTTTTGATATCCGCTTCGGCTTCATCATAGTGGTATTTTTCAAGATAGTAGCGACCGCGTTTTAACCACAAACTCGCATCCTTCGGATGGTGTTCGATCGCGTGAGTCATTTTGGCGATGCGGCCACTCGCAGCACCGTGCGCATGCAACATCGACACCTGCACGGAAGCCGACAGTACCGTTATCAATACGGTTAAACGCAACAATGATGAGAATACCGTTGGGATCATTCGTAACTCCAGAAACTACCGGGCACACAATGGGTACCCAGCAGCGAATTGTCAGACATAGTTTGTCTGTTTTACTTATTTTTCAATGCTGAAGTGATCGAGCACCTGACCTTTTTCGTCGATGAATACCGCATCCATTGTCAGGCCTTCGACATCAATAACCATGGAGCCCAGCTCGCTCAACGACGCGTACATGGCTTTATGGTTAAGCTTACCGCCGGATTTCTTGCCTGAACTACCCGCAACGATATACACCGCGCCGGCATTAGGAACATGTGCACCGGGCTTGGTGTAAGCACCGTCGTTTTCACGCTGACCGGAGCCACTATCGATAGCGTGGCGACGATTAGAGAATGTCCATGCCTGCCCGTAATGGCCGTCGATGAACTTACTACGCTCATAACTATGGCTGTGCCCTGACAACACCAAATCAACGCCATAACGCTCAAGCATTTTGTTGGCAACTTTACGCATTTGGATTAACTGCAGCTCCCAATCAGAATCATGTGAGCCTTTGGTATACGGAGGGTGGTGCCAATAGGCTATTGTCCATTCTGCATCGCTGGCTTGCAGATCCGCTTCCATCCAACGCATCATGTCGCCCCACGGCATACGTGACGATTCAGCGGAATCTAAAACGACAAAGTGAATATTGCCGTAGTCGTACGAATAATACGCCTCGGTACCAGAAGGCAGGCCCCCTGCTTCACCCTGCTTAGGCAAAGAGAAAATATCGAAGTAAGCACCGCTTTGGGTTGCTGAATCGGATGTATGGGCATCGTGGTTGCCGATCGTCGGCCATACAACAGCCTGACGCAGAAGTTGAGGATACATATCAAATACCGCACGCTGGTATTCGTCGTCTGTGCCATCGCCGTAGGCGTTATCGCCTAACATAACCCATACATTTGTGTAGGTATCACCGGTGTGAGCCTGATACGCATTGTAAACAGCACGTTGATTGGCGTTGGCGGTACCCGCATCACCGATAGCCCAGATGCGGATTTTCTCACGAGTACCAGGCACTGGAGAGGTTTCAAAATAGGTTTCAGCACCTTGCGCCATCACCTGCTCATTACTCACTGCCTTATAGAAGTAACGTGTCGCCGGATTCAAGCCTTGCAAGCGAACTTCGTGCTCGGTAACCAGTGCATCGGAACAGACGGTATCATTCAATGTAGAAACCGCCGTACCGTAATAAACACAGCTCGGTGCAGGCTCGTCGGTACGCCACAGTATTCGAACACTATCGGGCGTTCCGGTTTGTAGGTACGGGCCGCGCACACGCTCTGCAATGCCATCTCCACTAATACCGATCAGCTTCAGGTCAAACCGGATATCTGAACTAGAAGGGCTACGCTGATGCAGCTCAACCGCCAGCGTATTTTCACCATTTTGTAGGTGGCCAGCGGCAACATAGCTAACATGATAGGTTTTTTCATCATTCTGACCGACTGTTTCGTTAGCTATCGTCGAAGCAGTAATTGTGCCCGCTGGCATATTCTGACGCGTCAGCTCGTTGCCATTCAAATACACAACGGCGCCGTCATCACGCATCAGCTTGAGACGCAAAGCGCTGAATTCTTCGACGTTTTCGACACTGAATTGATGGCGAAAATATGTCGTAATATTCTTATTGTTTTTATCACTACCGTAATCTATCTCGGTTTCAATACCGCTATCGCCGTAACCCAATACGCCATGGCCACTGGCCCAATCTGAGGCATTAAAGCTGGGTAGTTGCCAGTTTGCAGGCGCTTGACGCTGCTCATCGAGGTAGCTCCAACGGGCTTCCTTATCAATCATTACCTGATCAGCAATAACGTTAGTATGAACACCGGCGAGCAAGAGCCCGGCGGCGATTGTTCCTAATGGCTTATGCATAGGATTCCCCTAGTAAAGAATGCATCGGTTGATCCACTCTACCTGTCCCGGTACGAGTGGGCTGCGGAACGCTTACGTTCCGCCACCACCGGCCCGCACAAATGCTGTGCCCGATGATGAATCGATTTGCGCTACCCTGCAAACGTGCGCATTATTGCTTGGTTAAATGACCAACGCTTTACAAGTAATTGACAGATAAGGAATTGAGTCTCGTTTTTGTACTTTAGATGTATTCATTCAAGCTAAAAGAACCCTACATACTTGCGGAAATTGCCCATCTAACCAATAAACTCATGGTATATTCAACACCCCGAAACATCTGCAATCACCCACAATAATAACGCTAGTCAGACGCAAAGAGACGTTTTATGGAAAACATCTACCGCCCCGGGAAAGGCACCTGGAGCATCATCTCACTGGCCGCCCTCGTCGCAATTATGGCCGCTGTGAAATCCGCCGAAGCTATTATTGCGCCCTTTCTGGTTGCGATATTTATTTCCGCACTCAGCGCCCCCGTGATGTTTTGGTTAACCCGACATCGAGTTCCTGAATGGTTGAGTCTTACGCTGGTTATGACGGGCTTGGTCGGTGGCGCATTCCTAGTGAGTTCACTCATTGGCAACTCGCTAACCGGTTTCAGCGAGAATCTACCCACTTATCAAAAGCGTCTGACGGATGTTTCACACGACTGGCTGGAATGGCTGGTTGCGGTTGGGGCAGTTAAAGAGACACCGGATGTTAAAAACATGGTGAATCTCAGCGCTGCACTGGGTTTTGTTGGGCAATCATTAAACAGCCTTGTTGCGACGCTCACCAATACGTTTTTTATCTTGCTGTTAGTAGTATTTATTCTGTTAGAACTGCATTGCTTTGGTAAAAAACTGTATGTGCTATCCGACAACCCTAAACGCACACTGTCTTATTTTTCGCGCTTCTCCGATACACTCAACCGCTACATCGTTATTAAAACCTTAATGAGTGCAGCAACCGGCACGCTGGCTTACATACTGCTGATCATCATCGATGTTGACTACCCATTACTGTGGGGCCTGATCGCCTTCTTGCTCAACTATGTACCCAACATCGGCTCAGTGATTGCCGCTATTCCACCGGTTTTACTCGCATTGATTCAATTTGGCCCTGTGCAGTCAGGAGGGGTTGCCATCGGCTATGTCGCGATCAATTCCGTTGTCGGCAATATGATCGAGCCTAAAATGATGGGTCGCAGTTTGGGTTTATCAACACTGGTTGTGTTTCTCAGTTTGGTAGTATGGGGCTGGCTGCTGGGCCCGGTTGGGATGTTCTTGTCGGTGCCACTAACCATGGCGGTTAAAATCGCGATGGACATCAACGAAAAGACGCGCTGGATCTCGATACTGCTTGGCTCAACCGATGAGCTGCCGGAGATTAACGATTATGAAATGCTATCTGCCCCCGAGAAAGCCGCAGATAAGCCAACGAGTGATTAAGCACCGTACTCGCTGAACATTGAGCTCGCTGGGCTTATGCCGCACTCTCTTTAGCGCAACTGGCTATAGAGAGTGCGATTACTTTCTCAACACTCCCATCCCCCTTGTTATGGCCGCGAAATAGTATCCGGATTCATACGCACCACACCAATGGTCTGACAGTCTTTTGCCACCCGAGTGCAGCTCGGGGTGTTACCGGTATGCCACGAAAACGATATCACCAAGTCACCGCCTGGCAACTGCACCAACGCCGGATACTGATATGAAATACCCAGGTCTTTTTTCGACGCGTCGACATCTAATAACGTCTGAACATTGAAGTCTGCACCTGCCGTTGACCCTAACGCCAGATTCAGCGATTCACGTTTACTGTCGGGGTTGTAAACAATCGAGATACGGTCATCCCCCGCCCAGGTAATTCGTTTTGCCGTCAAACTGCTGCTTTCATTCTTGATCGCCAACAACGGTTGAGCAGGCTTCCAAGCCGTCGCGCTATTGCAGGAATAGCTCACTAACGCTCGATTCAAATTCAACACGCCACCATTATTTCGCATAATCGCCATTAACTGCTGCGAGTTATCTTCACAAGTATTCGTGGTTTCAACAACTGATGGCTGAATTCCCTGCCGTGTTGCAATGGTAGTTGCCGTCCAACTATCGCCATCATCATCTGAGTAGGCGACCACGGAGATGCCTAGATCATCAGAATACAGCGGCAATAGCCAACGTTCCTGATCTCCGCGTTTTATGATCTGTGGGTTTTCCCGCGTTTCCCAACCGAGTTGGTAATAACGGCTATCCGAATCTAGGGTTCGCGTCTCCAGGCGTGCAATCACATATTGATCGTACAATCGAAACACAAACGTCAACAAACCCTCAATTTTGCTACCTGCTGAACGCAAAGTATCGATACTCGTTAACAACTGACCAGGCCCTTGCGTACTCTCAATCAATTGATTCAACGCCGAACCTTCGGTGTCATTCACATCAGAAAGGCGGTCTGCCATCGCGGCAAATTCCAAGTCACTCATTGCAGACATGCGCCCTTTCAATAAACTCATGATTGCTTCATACAAGGCTTCGGGAGTCACTATACCCACCGCGAATGATGCAAAACCAACGGGATCAAAACGATTGTTTTTGAGTGGCCAACTGTTACCGAGTTGATCTGCCAACGTATCCTTAAAACCATCGGCCAAGTTCAGGGTAAAACGCTCGCCAGCCAAGCCCTGCTCCCAATCAAAACTCGGATTACCGTTACTGTCGGTGCTAACCGTTGCGTCGCGATAACGTAGTTCAGCACCGGCCCAATCTTTAAAGTTAATCGTCTCCCAAATGGCCTCCACAGAGGCACAAACTGCCCCGCCCTGCGCTGGCTCGGTAATTAGTGCTGGATTGGTATCCGGCGTGCCTGTGCCGTTATAACCGACATCAAATGCCGGCTGCCACGTCAACGCACCTGTTTGAGGAATACGCGCGGTGGAGCCTTTAATTCTGACTTCATTACCTGTACGTTCCCCATCGCCGGAAAACCACACTGCCATCACGTGGTCGCCACATAACGCCAAGTTACTGGCATGGGTATGCACTTGGCCTTGAGGCGGAAATATCGGATCAATATGCTGATCAGCGTTGAGCAACGCCGGTGAGCTAGTGTCACCACCCGAGTTGCCATCACTATCAGAGTTGTTCGAACATGCGGTAATACCCGCAATGAGGGTTAGAGCCCAAAAAGCGTGCTTCATGGTTTTGCCTATCGGTCGAGTGTCAAACATCGATAAATTGATTGATTCTCAACCAATAGACAGAAGCGCTGGCCTGGTCAAGCTGCGATAATTCGCTAGCCCTCATAAACGGATACGCAACAAAAAGGAATGCCCACCCCTTTAGAGACATTCATCAATGTCTGACCTCTGCATTATTCAGGTGTTGACTTACTTCCCGAAGTCAAAGGCCAATACGTCTAGAATAGATCTATATTTCTGGTGTCATTCCATCAGCCAGAGCATGGCTACCGCTCACCTATACGAAGCTGGGTATGCTAAAGTCACCGGCAGTTAACGCAGACGAAATTTTATCCGCATCTACAAGTGCTGATGCATTCGGTTGGAGTGAAGAAAATTATTTTCTCGTCTTTTTCGGAGAACATTCCACTGCTGACATTTAGAGGGCAACGCCAGCACACTAAAAATCCAGCCTCAGAATCACATGCGTGACCTCACAAGAGTTCGGATCGCCCTGCTTCCATATATCGTAATTTCAGACCGATTTGATGCAGAGGTCGCCAATTTCGACAACACAAATTTAGCCTAAAGTAGTGTGATAGACGGTAGCAACAACAACGGCATCTATTACCAGAATCAAAATTAAACCTGGTGGATTTACCACCCAAGGGAAACACATGAAACTAAAAACCGTATCACTAACGATACTTTTGTGTACTACAAGCATCGCCAGCATCAACGCTTACAGCCAAGATGCATCCAATGATCGCAGAGAGCGACGCGGTCCACCGCAAGAAGCCATTGATGTCTGCATCGGCAAAACAAGCGGTGACGCTGTTTCTTTCACATTGCCCAACGGAAATATCGTCAAATCAACCTGCGAAATTCGCCATGGTCAGTTAGTTGCAGCACCTCCAGCTGGCGGACACCTGCGCGGAAAACGCGACAAGCCGCCTCAGTAAATCAACTCCCGCCTCGTCTAAACCTGTCATCCCATCCATTTTGAAATGATAATGTACGCGAATACAGCGGCTTCTATTCTACGAACTCGCAGCTGCGTACATCACTGTTTCCCGCCCATATCATATACAGTGAAACGCCCCTTACAATTTGCCAGATTGACAAGCATCGCACGCACGCGAAATACACCAACCACCGCATTTAGTAAACCCACGTTAATGATATTTTAAACACGCATTTAATAATGGTTCGATTTACGTATAATGCGCCGATGACTTCGACAACGACAGCACCTACATTGAAAGCCAACCTACTATACCCACAACTGATGCAAATCAGCCGTGCAATGGAAGCGCGCTTGATGCACCGTATGAGTATCAATGGCCACGCTGATTTAACGATGAACCTCGGGCCGCCGCTGATGCTGATTGCCACTGGCCGGTTTCGATTGAACACACTGGCGTCGAAACTAGGAATGAGCAACCAGCAATGCAATCAGTCGCTCAAGCCCATCGAACGGCTCGGTTTAATTGAGCGGCAATCAGACCCTTCTGATGCCCGCGCCAAAATCATCGTGTTAAGTGAAAAAGGCACCCGTCTGATCACAGACGCGATAGATGGCATCTTCAATATCAACAACGAACTGGAAGAGACCATCGGTAGCGAAGTCATGTCTCGCCTGACAGACGCTGCCAATGCGCTTTGCCAACAAGCCAATTTGATCGGTAATGTCGAGCATCGTATTCCGTTTGCTGGCCTCGCTGGTATTTCATCCCGTTATCTCGAAAAACGTTTGATGGAACTGACCAAACAGCAAGGCCATAAACATCTGCAAATGTCGTTTTCACAAGTGCTCGGTTATATGCCCGTCGAACAACATATCGGCATTACTATTTCTGAACTGGCGCTACAAAACAAGGTAAGCATTCAGGCTATTTCACGCATTGCCAATGAGCTGGAAGGCCTAGGCTATGTTGCTCGGGTAACCGATAACCACGATAAGCGCGTACGTCGCTTGCAGCTAACCGAACGCGGCCTAGTGCTGATGCAAGATGCGGTTCGCTCCACGCAAAAACTCGACGCAGAACTTCTCGATATGCTCGGCGAAAAGAACAAAACTGCACTTGAAGAAGGTATGAGTGCGCTGTATCGAATCATGCTCAAACCGGAACTGAGTGACCATGATGAAGACAACCCGCAACTCACTGTGTTACTTGACTATATCCGCGGCTATGCCAAAAATCCGACCCATATTCACAACAGCCACCTCGAGCGGCAGTTGATGGCGAATATCAACGATGCTCAATTGGCTGCACTGCAGGGCATTATTACTAGGCTCGGGGAAAAATCCTGAGTCGCCAACACTTGCAGATAATCCGTCAACTGCTCCTTATAGAGTCGAAATCTGCGCTGCGGAAAAAATCAAAACCTCCACAGATTTCTACTCCAGGCTCCTCATAAATGCCTGGGGGCAACAGTTCAAAAATTCTCTTACCGTCATCTCTCGCTTATTCCTGGCTACCCATAAGAACTTTTAGCTAGCAAAGTTCCTGTGAGAACTAATGGGTACGACCGACCACGTTCTAATTAGCTCCCTGACTGACCAACCATCCGCCAATCTATCACGGTAGTATCGTAGTGAAATACCCAACGCCATAGTCACTACCCCTTACCTACTAAACCCTCAGATCTAACAATAATCTCAATCCGATGACGAATTGATTGTGTTTTACAAAACCGCGATTCATCACACCTACGCATCAAAAATACCTGCTTACACTGCCCAAGAATTCATCAAAACCCACCCAACTACGAATAACTCAGGCAAGGCAGGAACACCCTATGTTCGAGCATTTCGCACAACGCGTTAAAAACAGTTACGCCCCGATTAGAATCAGCTTTCTTAGTGAACAAGAGGAGCAATACCGTCAAAACCCACCGTATAAAGGGCTAAAGGTTTTGCACAATGTGCCTCTAACCCATGCGACGATTATCAAGCTCAGCGCACTAGTCGCAGCTGGCGCTGAGGTCACTGTCACAAGCCCCAGTTTTATGACGCCTGAACCTACTTTTCTTCAGGCAGCAATAGATGCCGGAATGACGTGGCTGCCACTATCCGAATGTAAAAATATGCCTTTTGATGTGCACCTTGATTGCGCTGCTGAGCTCCTTGACATAACACCTCCCCGCCTCGGAACCATTGAGCTCACCGGCACAGGAACACAAAAATACCAGCACTCAGATTTGAGTTTTCCATGCATCAGTATCGATCTGAGTAGCGTAAAAGCCCTCGAAACTTGCCTTGGTACCGGAGAAGCGTTCGTGCGTGCATTTAACCAGCTCACCGGGAAGTCGTTAGCAGGCAAAACAGCAACTGTTTTTGGCTTTGGCAAAGTCGGTATTGGTATCGCTGAAAGGCTTCGCGACATTGAATGTCACGTATCCATTGTCGACAGCGATCCACACAAATTAACCGAAGCAAATCAGAATCAATTCACAGCAATTTCTAGCAATGATATCGCTGCGGTAGAGCATGCTATCGAGAGTAGTTTCGTCGTCGTAACAGCCACGGGCAAAACTAACTGCATCGGCAGTAAATACCGAAGATCAAGCTTTAGTAACTGTTGGCTAGCGAATATGGGCGCTGAAGATGAATTCGGCGATACATTTAGTGAAGCTGACGTATTATGCAAAAAACGCCCTATCAATTTCTCAATTGATGAACCCACTCGTATCGAATATCTAGATCCTGTTTTTTACGCCCACAATCAGGCGATTGAAATCTTGTTGCAAAGGTCTCTTTCCAACGGTGTTCACCCGTATCCCCAGAACCTCAGTGACAACATCGTTGCTCGCTGGAAGTCGATTCATAACATTGAATTTACACTTGAGGGTTAACCGATGAACCAGCGGCAAAAAATTCAAGCTTACTGCAAAATCAAATGGCTACTCGGTGGAAAATGTCCGATTCTGAATGATGTTAAGGCATCCTATCTTACCTCCTACCAGATCCAACCCGTTGATGCGCTGTATCAGACACCGATGAACCCTGCTCGCGGCATGTTTATCGCCGACGCGTATGACACGGTCCCCGAATATACACAATCTGAAGTTGCAAAATGCGCCTATGCACAGATGAACGAAGAACTCCTGGCACAATTTGAATGGATGCAGAAACAGTTAAGCCTAACTATCGAACCCTGGCCCTATGAATCTGAACCGTACAAAAACAGCTTCGATATGTTGATTGATATTCACGACCACCACCTCTGGTATCTAAAAACAGCCGACGCTTTTGGCCATGATTGTTTCCATGACGCTAACCCGATGCTAATAGATAGTGGTATTCGAATCGGAGAGTATCACCTATTGATGAATGATATCTTCCGTATTGTTCATGACGTTTTCGGACACGCGATGAACTGTAATAACTTCGCAGCTAACGGCGAGGACCAAGCATGGTTTGACCATAGCGTGATGTTCAGCCCATTGGCACGCATTGCTCTAACAACAGAGACGCGCGGGCAAAATTCCTGGGTAAACTTTGGTCGACACCTGCGGAATGGCCCAAATAGTCTGTATCGCAAGGGGGAAGAAAACTGGACACCACCGAATCAACGTCCATTTGCAAAGCAGAAAATCGGCGTGCTTCCCGATATTATCAGCGGTGTTAGATGCACAATCGAAAACGAGGTCATCAGTACCTCATTACTCCCTGACTGGACGCCACACACAGAGTCGTATTTGATGAAAAACACGCCCCCCTGCGGAGCATCAGCTATGAAGAATAATGCACTTCACCAAGCCTACACAGATACCTTATTCAGAGTAAGCTTTTCACAGCAAACGTTTGATCTAAAAATCGATCAGCCAAATCACGAGTTTGATCAATTTTGTCTCGCCAATACGATTAAAAGCTGGGCCATCATTACCGCCTGGAACCCTGGCTCGCAAAAACTAGCAGACACCATCAATCATGAACGCTCTTTGAGTTTTCTAAACCATCTATCACTAAATGGCTACGATACAGCGACAGCATTAGGCATTCCCACAACCAATGATTGGGATCCCGAAGAAAGCTACTTTATCTATAACATCTCAAGAGATTCAGCTATTGAGATGGGCCAAGCTTGGGAACAGCATGCCATCGTCTTTGGCGACAAACGACACGCATGTGAGCTTCTCTATTGCTGAATAGTTAGTTTTTTGGCAATAAAAAAGCCCCTAAAAAGGGGCTTTCATAACTCACTCACAAGATCTATCGACGACGCCACGCAAACAAACCGAGGCCCAACAATATCAGCCAATGAGCACTACCAGGCTGAGGCACATCCGGGGTCGGATCGGGTGTTGGATCTGGATCAGGCGTTGGGTCTGGATCCGGTGTCGGATCGGGGTCGGGCGTTGGATCCGGATCAGGTGTTGGATCAGGGTCTGGCGTAGGGTCTGGATCAGGAGTTGGGTCCGGATCTGGTGTTGGATCTGGCGCTATGTTGTAGCCTACTTCGACCCGCTCCAATCCACTTCCGGCTTGTAAATAAACGAGGTTCGTTCCAAACGCAGGTGTGAAGTTACCATTGCCGTCAGTATCGCCAGCACGAATCAGGTCTTGTTCCTGATTGATTTTTGCCGCTAACGCGTGAGCCCAGTTAGGCCCCTGCCCATCAATCGCTGAAGTGATATTCAGCTGCGTACGATAACCGTTGTTTTCACCACTGGTGTCAAATACGCGGGTATAAACACGATCACCCACCTTCAAATCCATGGATGGAACAATCTGACCGCCCTGTGTCCATTGAGGAGTCACTGGTTGATTGTCACCATCAAATTTGACATCCATAACGCTGTAAAACGTTGCCGCCGTATCACCAACATCCCATAGCGATAAAATCACCTGGTAACCGTCACGCTCTGGTACAACACACTCGTGGAACATCGGGCTTGGTGGCTGCTGCATATTGCCCTGTACTACACAGAATGGTTCAAGATCAAATTGTGCCCGGGCTAACGGCTGATCGGGGTTCCAGTCCTGTTTAGTGATGTAGTATTTCCAGTCAGCAGTACGGTGATTCGCGGTAAATGTCCATTCGAATCGTTGTAGGCCAGATCGAATAGGTCGCTTAACCCAGCGATCAGCCGTTTGCTCATCAAGACGTGCCGCCAGATAGGTTTGACCACTGCCTATTCTGCCATCCTGAACGCCGCCCTGAGGAAATCCGTCAGGGCCTTCCACACTTTGTGGTTCATATTGAATACCACCACAATCGGTATTCTTCTCATTGGTATCCCGAGTTGGATATTTGCACAAGGCCGAGCGACTGGCGGCAACACCGCCAGATCCTTCGGAAACATAACCATGCCCGAGCACCATGGTACTCAAGCTAGCGATAGAAAGTGCCAGAAGCGACTGGCGGTATACGGTTTTCATATTCTAACCCTTTGGTTTTCAGGCATAACTCTGGCGCTCACCTATGCAGACACAATTCGTGAGGCCAAAAAAATCGTTGGAAGAAAATGTATTTTTTATATGGCCCCTGCTGCTGACTGCGGCAGGGGCATGATCGATGAGAGAAGTGTTACTTGAAGCGACGCATTGCGAACAAGCCAAGTACCATCAACATCAACCAGTGGGCGCTGCCCGGACTTGGGATCCCGCCATTATCAGGATCCGGGGTTGGATCAGGGTCTGGTGTTGGGTCAGGATCAGGCGTTGGATCTGGATCCGGTGTTGGGTCAGGATCTGGCGTTGGCGCAGGCTCATCAAACTCCACGGCGAACTGGTAGCCCGTTAGCTCGTTTTGAGTCCAAACATCGTTCTGACGATTCGGTGTTGGGAATCTCACCGGTGAAACAATATCACCTGAAAGCTCGCCAATCTTAACGTACATAGAATCATCATTAACGACTTGTGCTAGATACTGCTGCCACTGATTATTGGCTGTCGCCATACCGTTGGTTACCATCATCAAATGGGATTCAACGTCGTCTCCGCCGCCATTAATCAAACGGAATTTCACTTCAGTACCGACAGGCAAAGCACCAGATTTCTCAAGGCTCAGTTTGCCGATTGATGTCCACATCACAGGGTCGGGCTCATTATTACCTGAGTATTGAATATCACTACAGGAACTAAAAAATTCGCCGGCAGGATCTTCACGTTGCCAAACACTCACAAGCACATGTTTGCCTGAACGCTGCGGCATATCGCACTGAATGTTGTAGTAACCGGATTGCAGACCGTCGTGCGTATTTTGCGGGCAGCTAATTTCTTCTAAATCAGACCAACGCAGTGCATTCGCAGGGTTGTATCCATCACGAGTTACCCACACACGCCAGAACGATGGTGCATGTGCTACTGCGGCATGGTATTTCATGTTGTACAGGCCAGATGAAACATTCGTTGTTGGCCAATCGTTACGAACAAGATCCATACCGCGATAATCACTACGACCACCACCACAGATATTGCCATCAGGCATCAAGCCTGCGTAGTTGTAACTCTGGTTATAAGGATCGGGCGAATTTCCGGCTTTGCAGTGTGGGCAGTAAAACTGGTTATTCGAGCCCACCGCACGTGCCGCCTGACACGCGGCACTATTAGATTTTTCTGACGTCCAACTGTTGGATTTAGCATTCGATACACATTCATAAACACGTGAAATCGGTGTATCCATTGAACCGTGTGCCATCGCTTGCTGATGAAACAACACGGCGAACAAAAGCACGACGAGCGCAGATAGGGATACCCCTGAAGTGGCACGCGCGGCTTCTTGAGTCGCGTAGCGGTACATTGTTGTTTTCCTCTTATGATTTATCATTATTTCAAAAGGACGGCCAATCCAAATCCGGACTAATAATTTATTTTGTTATAAATCCCGATGACTGCAACATAATCAAAGACCTACTTTTATTCACGCCATAAATGCATAAATCACAACAACTTAGCATGACATCACAGGTTATACGGATGTCGCTCACAAGAATTAGGGGCTCAATTCACATAACGCTTTTGATAAACCTCAAATAGTTTTTCATTTTTTTGATAACTTTATATTCAAATTTTTATCCCACTTAATTTTCACTTTTGAACAAGTTCACACTAACGCAGTGAACAATGTCCGCGATTACGGCGAAGTAGACCTCACTGCATACCAAATAGTATTTAACATCAGATATCTTGCTGCTCCTCAGCAGACAGGTTATAAACGCGAGTACATTGATATTCCTTTGGAGATATTCACCATGACAGACCATCTCGATCACCCGGCTATCAAAGCTAATATTCAGTCAGTTACCCTGGCATCTGAGGGAAACAAAGACGCGTGGCTGGCTCTGTATGCTGATGATGCCATCTTGCAGGACCCGGTTGGCAAATCACCGCTGGAAGAAAGCGGTACCGGACACGTCGGAAAACCCGCCATCGAAGCCTTCTGGGATACCGTCATCGGCCCGTCGAATATTCAAATCCATGTAAAAAAGCGTATTCCCAGTGGCGACCGCCATTGCGCGGTACTGCAAACTGCCATCAACGATATGGGCAATGACAAAACAACTGAGGTCGATATGATTGCCACCTATGAAGTGGACGATAACGGACTGATAAAACGCATGAGTGCGTATTGGTGTTTTGATGATTTAATGAAGCAGATGTTTTAACGTCGCTATAACTATCTTTGGCAAGCCTACCTTCGAAGAGTATATCCTCGCCCTCAAACAGGTGTTGTTGCTGTTTACAACTACTTGAGGGCACCTCACTAAATAGATACTAGCCTCACAACAACTCCCCGATATCTCTAATCTCGCCGTCGAGTATGCGTCTATCTGTTGACTCTAACGATCAACCCCGCAAAACCTGCAACCGAAAACCCTTTCGAAGTAACCGACTAGCAGTTCGTCGGAACACACAAAAGCGCTTGTACTCTTAATGCGCATTCGGCTGTGCAAATTCACGTAAGTAATTTTGCGGCGCGCACCCGAAAACAACTCAAACAGTAGATGTGAGATGAAAGGAGCAGTAAAAAATTGGATTTTTCGAAACCCAGGGCCTCAAAAGGATGGAAAACCTTCGCAGTATCACTAGCACTGATTGCGCCAGCCGGAATAGCCAGCGCGGCCAATTGCAAAGTACCGGATAACTTTGACAATATTCGATTGGTACTCTTTGCGACATCTACGATTACCGGGCCTGAGCCACGCCCTGCCGGATTACCTGACTCGGTATTTCTTAGTCACTGGAAAAATGGCGCCTTCACCAGCTATGAAATCGATAAGCCAGAGGCCCAATCCCATGGTGTGTTCGATTATATATCCAGAGGAGATATCGGCATCATACGCGGTACTTTGATAAACACGCCGACCGACACTGAAACGCCATTTACCAACGCCCTAACCTGTCGTACCGATAAATCCGGGTTTTACAGTTACTCCGCCTCTGGCGACTCAGCGGGCGGCAATATGGGCAGATACTTGATCTTGCCAGCAGGCCCGCGCCCTTAACAGCTTGCGAACAAGCAAAGCCTGAAGCAGCAAGTCGATCTTCATAAAGCAATCATGCTCCCACCTAACCGGGTGACGATTGCTCGCTGCCGTCGATTAACGCTGCCGCGTCTTGCTTAGCGAGCTTTCGATCTTTGTGCGACTCACCAATCATCAACAAACACGGCGTGATCATCAATGTAATCACTGACGCAAAGGCCAAACCCGCCACGATGGCAACAGCTAACGGTGTCCACACTGCGGATGATGGTGCATCAACAAGAATTTGCCCGCCAAACAGATCAATATTCAAGCCCATTGCCATCGGTAACAGCCCTAGGATGGTGGTAATCGTCGTCAACATCACCGGCCGCAAACGCAGGAATACCGCATGAAGCACCGCTTCACGCACTTCCATTGCCTCTTCACGGCGCAGCACGTTATAGGTATCAATCAATACAATATTGTTGTTAACAACAATACCCGCCAAGGCAATGATACCGATGCCTGACATAACAATCGTAAACGGAATTCCCGTCCACATCAGGCCAATAAACACACCACCGGTTGAAAAAACGACCGCACTGAGTATCAAACTCACTTGGAAGTAACTATTAAATTGAGTCACCAGAATAATCGCCATCAAAAAGATCGCGAAGGTGAAGGCTTTAACTAAAAACAAGCCACTTTCTTTTTGATCTTCTGCTTCACCTTTAAAGCGATACTGCATGTCAAAGTCGGCTATTAGAGGCTCAAAGGCTTCAATGACTTTATTCAACTGAGCACCCTGCTTCAGGTCTGCACTAATAGTGATCGCCTGACGCCCATCGACGCGAGTGATATTGTCGTTGCGCGGCATAATCGTTCGGGTGACAAAAGGCGCGATCGGCACTTGCCCAAGATTGCTGGCAACTGTCAGAAAATCCAATTGCTGAAAATGACGCTGCTCTTCCGGAAGACGAAGACGGATGTCCATCTCTTCATCCAGATAATCGGGCCGATACGCGCCTAAATAGACACCATTGGTTAACAGCTTAATAGAAGTACCTATATCGCCGACATTAACATGGTTTTTGGCAGCCAAGGTTTTGTCGTAGCTGAGCTCCCATTCAACACCGCCTGATGGGCCATTGTCTTCAACATTAATGAGCTCGGGGATATCCGCCATTAAGGTTTGAATCTGCTCATTGACCTCACGCAATTCGCTGATTGACTTACCGCTAATCTCCAGCTGAAACGGCTTACCCATTTGCGGGCCGCCAACATTAACCACAGAGACATCAATCGGGATATCAGCCAGGCGTTCTCGCAAAACATCCGCAACATCCTGAGAATGCGGGCGGTATTGCCAATCGATCAGGGTAATCACCAATTGGCCAATATAATCTTTTCCACCCACATGCACTTGAATATTGTCGATCGCTTCAACATCGCTAACACGCTGATAAACGCGATCAACAATCGCCTGCTGCTCAGAGCGGGAATACGGTGAGCCGTCGTCCTGAACAATCAACGTGATGACTTTTTCATCCGACTGCGGAAAGAACTCAACCCCAAGGCCACTTTGACCATAGGCATAAAAAATACCACCCAACAAAATGACTCCAGTGGCGAATACCTTCCAAGGGTGATTAATCGCGTGCCCGAGAATTTTCATGTAGGCAAGTGTGGCCTTACTTGCTGTATCGCTATTGTCCTCTTTATAAAGCGGCAATGGTTTATCAATCAATCGACCGATGGTGGGCACAATGATCAGGGCAACGACCAACGACGCAGTCAAGGTCGAGATCAGCGTGATCGGAAGATACTTCATAAACTCGCCGAAGAATCCAGGCCAAAACAAGAGAGGGAAAAACGCACTGAGTGTGGTTGCAGTCGACGCAATAATCGGCCAAGCCATTTGCTGTGAGGCTTCAATATAGGCGTCTGTTGGCGACTTTCCCTCAGCTAACTTCCGTTGCGCGAGCTCAATCACAACAATTGCGCCATCAACTAACATCCCCACCGCCATAATCAGTGAAAACAGCACAACCATATTTACTGAGTGACCCAACGCCGTCAAAATAACGATACCGGTCAAGAATGAAACCGGGATGGAAACTGCAACCAACAAGGCACTGCGCATCCCCAAGCTAGCAACCAAAATGATAACCACCAGTGCTACGGATGACAAAATGCTGTTTTGTAAGTCGGAAATCATCTCGTCAACCGCTTCAGATAGGTCGCCGATATAGGTCACTTCGGTTGTCGATGGCCAGTGTTCACGGAATTGCCCCGTGACAACTCGCACGGCTTCAACGGTATGAAAGATATTCTGACCAGCTTTTTTATGCACCTTCAGCTCAACGCTGCGAGAGCCATTCAACCAACTGGTAACTTCTGGGGTTTTATAGGTAATTCGCACATCGGCGATATCGCGCACCAGTAATACGCGGTCTTCATTGACCACAACCGGCTGCGACAAAACGTCTTCTGGTGTACGAAAAACCGTGGGTATTTTGAGCGTCAGATTGCCCTTCTCGGTTTCGAGGCTACCGGCAGATACTAAACCACCACTGCTTCTGAGAGCATCAGCAACTTGTGAAACATTCAGGTTATAGCTTTGAATCTTGGCAGGGTTAACTTCAACATCAATCGCATCGTCGGCATCGCCAACCAACTCAACTTCAAGAATTTGTGGCACCAGTTCAAGTTGTTTTTTCAACCCCCGAGCCTGTTGCAGCAAGGTGCGATAGCTCTGGTTGCCCGAGAGCACGACGCTAACAATGGTTTCGGAATTCTCTGCCGTGATTTGTTTTACAACCGGTTCGTCAGCATCACGTGGAAACTCCGATTTAGCTTTATCAACTTTCTCACGTACTTCGCCCAGCACGGCATCGTCATCAACATTGGCGTCAAATTCGATCGAAATACCGGCACGCCCTTCAACGGCCTCGGCGATAATATTTTTGACGTTATCCAACCCACGCAATTCGTTTTCTAGCGGCTTAACGAGCAGGCTTTCTGCGTCTTCCGGCGATACACCATCGAGTGTTACAGAAACATTGACCAAAGGTAACTTAATATTCGGGCTGGATTCCTTAGCCGCAGAAATATATGTGGCGATCCCAGCCACAACTAACAGCAGCAGAACCATCAAGATGGTTCTGGGGCGCTGAATGAGCGTACTCAGTAACTGATTCATGGGCGCAGCTTCCTGTTATTCTAATAAGCCGAAGCGATTGAAAAAGTGGGAATGAAAACCCACGCTACAACGAAGCTTTGTTGGCAGTCTGGCCTGGCAACGTGTTACCCGCGGTTTGGCTAACTGGGCTGTATACCACTGCGTCTCCGTCACGCACATGATGGTGTCCGGAGATAATAATCACAGGGTTTAAGCCTAATCCTTCAACCCACAGATTGCGGGCATCTGAACGCACAATTCGTGCAGGTTTGAATCGCGCTACGCCGTCTTCCACAACGTAAAGACCGGAACGGCCTTTATCATCCAGCGACAGATACGACGGCGAGATTTGCGAAGCTACAACCGGATCGGTAAACAAGGTAACCTCGGCACTAACACCGGCACTCAATGAAAAATCCGCATTGGCGATAGCCAGCTCTACGTCGAAGGTATTCGTACCCTGCGTCGAATTCTGACTCACAAAATGCACTTCACCCTGAATCTCACTACCATCAAGCATCTTCACGCGCGCCGTTTGCCCACGGTGTACTTCGTTGATTCGAGTTTCAGGGATATGGACACGCACCAGCAACGGGTCAAGATCAACTAACTCAACAACCGTGCTGCCGGTTTGTACAAAGTCACCGACCTCAACCATGCGTTTGTTGATCACACCGGCAAACGGTGCACGGATATGCGTATCGTTGCGTTCTTTTTCCAACATAGATAAGTCGGCACGCGCTTGGGCAAGATTGGTTTCGGTTTCAGCAACAAACAAACGCGCTTGAAAACCTTCTTTTTGTAATGTTCTGGCACTATCGAATTCGAGTTTTCGCTGTTTAACCAACATGGTTGCATGCGCTAATCGCTCGTTGAGCGTTTGCGCATCCAACGTAATTATCACATCGCCAGCTTTTGCTTTAACGCCCTTATCAGTTGCAACGTCTAATACCGAGGCCGAAATCTCAGATCGAAGCTCCACCGTACGTTCGGGCTCGGTGCGGCCATAAACAACCAGTTCTTTGTAGATCGTTTCTGATGGGCTTCTTAGCACTTCGACATCAAGCCGAGGTTTCTCGTTGATAGATTGCGACAACAGCGTGCTATGAGAGTGATCGGAATCAGCGCCTTTGCCCGCCACAACTACATCACTGGTCACCAAATGGGCACCAAGAAGTGCTGTTAGGCCGGCACTGATCAAAACGCCGGTTTTCGCTCGACCAGGCTTGAGCACTCGTGTGAGCTGCTTTTTTGCCGCTTCCAACATCTTCTCACCTCAATGAATGAAACAATTTCACCGTAACAATGGGATACAAACGAACATCAACACGAACGACACTTGTCGTTCGTAAACACATCAAGCGCCGGTAAAGACACCAAGAATCAACCAGGCAACAAATTCACCTTCGGCCAACAATATCGCAAACATAATAGTCGCCAGTAACAAGGCACCTTGTGCAACCAGAGACGGTACCGTATGGCAGTTAAGCCAGTGCACCGACCGGTAACAAAGCTGCGCCCTAGACCACACATTATGCACCTTGGGTACATTCGCAAAACCGTGTTGAACATGATGACAAACACGTTCTTTCAATGCGGGCTGGAGCTTCTCGGATGAATCTATTTGAGTTTGCAAAGCCATAGGATTTTTATCTGCTTATTATTTGATCTGCAAAAACTACACTGACCAGTTTACCTATTCCGCTTCAAAAGTAAACTCAAGAGTGTAAAATGTTGTTTGAACTATGGAGATTCAAATGCAAGAAGCCGCCAAGAAACAGGCTGAGAAAACCCCTGCCCCGACATTGACACGCTCGCAGCAAAAGAACGTCGATATTTTGAATGCGGCCGAACAAGTCTTTATTGAAAAGGGTTTCAAAGGCACCAGCATGGATGAAATCGCCCGTGTGGCGCAGGTATCCAAGCGCACGGTTTACAATCATTTTGAGACCAAAGAAGCCTTGTTTCACCAGATTTTGATGAGCTGCTGCGAAGAGTTATTTTTTAGTAATGATTTGGATTACCCGGCTGATATGCCCATCGAATCGCAGCTTTATGACTTTCTCCAACACGAATGGGATTTCTTTGCCTCCGACCGAATTACCAAACTAACCCGCATTGTGATTGGCGAATACGTCGAAACACCGGGGTTTGCGAATATGCTTATCAATGAATTCGAAGAGCGTGAAACCAGCATCTATCGTTGGCTGCGAGCCCAGGTTGATAATGGCCGCCTTGAAAAGATCAATTTCGAATTCGCAGAGCGCTACTTGATCGAATCGATCAAAGCGCATGCCCACTACCCCCGCATCTATGATCAAACCACGCCTGAAGGTGACGATCGAGACTATATTGTTCGTGAAATCATTGCTTTGTTTCTTGGCCGATACGCCACGTCGAGCTAACAATAAATGGGTTAAGGCAAGTTACCCGGGTTATTTCTTGAAGCCAGCAAAGAATGCTCCATAAGCCCATGTTTTAATTCGGTAATTGCTTTCATATTCTGAGGCTTTAAGGTACCTTTCCTAAACGGATTATATGCAAAATCCGCAGCAATATTTGCTCTATACGTCAGGAAAGACGAATCTTAAAGAAAGGATGGAAGACCGCTAGATTGGCCCGAACCTCATGAACACACGCTGGAAAACACTGACACTGGTTTTCTGCCAACTTCTGTTGGCAATGGCCTGTAAAGCAATGCCTTCGGTTGAAAGCCCACGCCTGCCGGCATTATCTTTCGAAAGCACGCCTTATAATTTCACCTATACGCCCGCGAAAATGCGCGTATTGACCTATTACCCTGCCAAACTCAAAGCTCGCAAAAACTCATTATTTAACATCCGAATCCTTAAATTGGGGATCTGCCCAGTTAACCTGGTATCACTAATCAACAAAGACTGGTATGCGCCACGCAAGATGGTGATCAAAGAAATGCGCAAACAAGTCGAGGCTTCTGTCGACCCTACGTGCACGGTCTCTGAAGATGTCGATCATCGGGTTAAAAAGATATTGATGATATCCGATAAGCCAACCGTTCTAGTACTGGATAAAAAAGGTTACGTGGTGCATCGGTTTGAGGGTGTTCTATCTGAAGAGGAACAACAATTCGTCATTGATATAGTGCAGCCTGAGCCCCCCTCCACTCCGGTCATACAGGCAGTGGCCACTGAGCAGCAAAAGCCCACAGTTCGCAATACACGCGGGCCGTCGAAATGACGGCCCCAAGCGCATATTTCACTCGCTAGTCTTCATACCTATCTTCGCTCAATAGATCTTTAATAAGATCGTTTCCGTCTACATAGTCACTCAACTAAACCACGGAATATCCTCAATCTATATTTCCCAAGCCAAAACCCCCAATAAAATTCACATCTAACGATACATTCAAGTAACAATTTAGATATCTGGGAACACTTCTTGCTTGTGCACAGTTATCGAACACGTTATTTAATTCGCTGCCCATTATCAAAGCATCGATAAGCATGTCTAAAAAAACGTCTAATGTTCGAAAAACAATCTAAAAAGCTTGGAGGAAGTGGTTTTTGGTTAATAACGATGTGTTTACGCCATTTTTGCGCGAACACCAACTACCCCAGGCCTACCTGGATAGCGCACTAAAATGGCTCACCCCGATGGGCGAAAGTATCGTGCAGCACCATATTAATGCAGGTCGACCAATTATCGTCGGCATTAATGGCTGTCAGGGCTCTGGCAAAACAACACTGGCTGATTTTCTCGCAGCCTGGCTGTCACACACCTTTGGGCTTAAGACTCTATCACTGTCACTGGACGATTTTTATTTAACACGTGGTCAGCGCCAAACGCTTGCAACAGACGTTCACCCACTACTAGCTACGCGAGGCGTACCGGGCACACACGATGTTTCTCTGATGCAAACCACCTTACAGGCACTCACCCAATCGGGCCACGTTAAGATACCGGTATTCGATAAATCTATGGATGATCGAGCGCCAGAGGCTGACCATAAATCCATCAATGCACCACTGGATATTATTATTCTCGAAGGCTGGTGCTTAGGCACTCACGCTGAATCACCGACTGATTTAACAACCCCGATTAATTCACTGGAAACAAACTGCGACGTCGATGGAATATGGCGGTCGTATGTTAATCAGCAATTGGCTGAGGTTTATCCGACCGTTTTCGATCTGATTGATATACAAATTATGCTCAAGGCACCGAACTTCGACTGTGTCTATCGCTGGCGGTTGGAGCAGGAGCAAAAACTCGCAAGCCGATCTGATACAGCAAACACGCGAATCATGAGTGCTGCTGATATCGAACATTTTGTTGCTCACTACCAACGCTTAACTGAACATATCTTAAAAACCATGCCTCAGAATGCCCACTTTCTATTCCACTTGGATAACGACCGGCAAATCCAATCGCTGGAAACCCCACGCGAGGTCAGCCTGTGAACCAAAAGCTACTGATCTTTACTGACCTAGATGGCTCACTACTCGACCACGACACCTACAGCGCAGAACCGGCCCTACCGCTACTGCACGAGCTGCAGGCACAGGGCCATAAAATAATACCGACTACGTCGAAAACCGAATCTGAAGTTCGTCATTTAAAGAAATCCTTCGATATCAAAGCACCGTTTGTGATTGAAAATGGCGCTGCTGTGTTCCTACCCGCAGACGAGTTCGCGGATTTCCGTGACAGCTTGCCGGTCGATGGTTTCTACCACCAAAGTTTTTGTGAGGAAGCCAGCCACTGGCGTCGTCTGATCGATTCACTAGCAACCGCGTTTACCGGATGTTTCAGACGCTTTTCAACATTCACCACGGATGAAATCATGACTGCAACCGGGCTCGATAAAGCCAGTGCAGCGCGTGCGGCAGACCGACAATATGGTGAGCCGGTGCAGTGGTTTGGCGACGAAAAAGCAAAAATTCGTTTTGCTGCGGCACTCATAAATCAAGGTGCCAATGTGCTCGAAGGCGGCCGATTTCTGCATGTTAGCGGCAAAGTCAGTAAAGGTAGAGCACTGCAATGGCTCGAAGCCGCATACAGCGCAAGAGAGCCGGAAACGGTATTCACCACTATCGCGATCGGCGACAGTAAAAATGACGTCGCCATGCTAGAGGCAGCCGATTACGCGCTGGTGATCAAATCACCAGTACACCCACCGCCTGAAATCAAACGTGAAGATTCAGTGTTCTACTCAACCCTCTGCGGCCCTGCCGGCTGGGCAGAGGGCATGCAATCAATCATAACAACCATCAAAGATGAGGCCGCTCGCGAAACAATTTAACGTGATCGCAACAGCCTCAAATCAAGGAGTATCGCATGGCAGATTTCTATCAGAACGGCATCATTACGACATTGCACAATTTGTCGGATCGCCCACTGGAAGACCTGGAACGAGAACTCATGCAATTCAGTCGCAAACGGCCGATGACATTGATCTTGCCGTCGTTGTTTTCTGAATTGGAAGGCGATGCATTGCCGAATATCGTCGAACACCTAAAAAAAGCGCCCTATTTGTCAGAAATCATTATCGGGCTGGATCGCGCCGACGAAGCGCAATATCGCCATGCATTAAAGTTTTTTGATGGTTTGCCCCAGCATCACCGCGTGTTGTGGAACGACGGGCCACGACTCAGAGCGTTGGACGCAGAGCTAGCCAAACACGGCTTAGCACCCAAAGAGCCGGGTAAAGGCCGAAACGTTTGGTACTGCATGGGCTATGCGCTGGCATCCGGTCGCGGCGAATCCATCGCCCTGCACGATTGTGACATCGTCACCTACGACCGCAGCCTGCTGGCGCGCTTGATCTATCCGGTGGCCAACCCGCAATTCAACTATGAATTCTGCAAAGGTTTTTACGCACGAGTGGCTGATGGCAAAATCAACGGCCGAGTTAGTCGCTTACTCGTCACACCGCTTTTACGCGCGCTCAAAAAATGTATCGGCGCACGGGAATACCTCGATTTCCTCGACAGCTTTCGCTACCCGTTAGCCGGTGAGTTTTCCTTCCGCAAAGATGTGTTGAACGACATACGCATTCCATCAGATTGGGGTCTAGAAATTGGTGTATTGTCTGAAATGCACCGCAACTATGCCAATAACCGGCTTTGTCAGGCCGATATTGCTGATTTGTACGATCACAAACACCAAAAACTGTCTTTGGATGACCAAAATCAAGGGCTTTCGAAAATGTCAGTCGATATTTCCAAAGCGATTTTCCGTAAGTTGGCCACCCAAGGCGAGGTGTTTACCCCGGAAACATTCCGTACCATCAAAGCCACTTACTACCGCATCGCATTGGATTTTGTTGAAACGTACAACAACGACGCACTCATGAACGGGCTGACGCTGGATATCCACAGTGAAGAACGTGCCGTCGAGATGTTTGCGCGTAACATCATGGTTGCCGGTCAAACCTTCCTCGATAAACCAATGGAAACGCCATTTATTCCCTCTTGGAACCGTGTTGTTAGCGCCGTTCCGGATGTTTTTGAGCGTATCGAACAAGCCGTTGAAGAAGATACCGCTGAATTTCTAGCGCGGGCAAAGTAATCAACACCGTTATTGAAAAGCACTCAGCACGGCTGATTCTACCCGGAGTTGCGACGCAGCACGCGCTCCGGGAAGCGACATGAATAAGTAAGGGGCGACACATGACCACATCTAACCAACTGCGTGCACGCGTATTGCACCATTTGGACGTCATCTATGAAGATGTCGACATTACCATCAGTATCGATGCATTAGCCGATTCATTGATGCAACTGATGCGATTGGATGATCAATGGCCAGATCCAACGCCTTACCAGAATCACTGGTCAGAAGCCGATACTGCCCTGATAACGTATGGCGATTCGCTCTTGCAAGACGGAGAAATCCCGCTTAATACCCTGCATCACTTTTTACAGAAATACTGTGAAAAGGCAATTTCTAACATTCATATTCTGCCGTTCTTCCCGTTCAGCTCTGACGACGGTTTTTCTGTGATCAATTTCACCCAGGTGAACGATTCTCTCGGTGATTGGCCGGAGGTCCAATCGATTGCCGTGGATTACACCTTGATGGCAGATCTTGTTATCAACCATTGCTCGAGCCGCAGCCAATGGTTCGAGAACTTCAAAGCCGGTCGTGACCCCGGACGTAATTACTTTTTTACGACATCGCCAACATCAGATCTCAAAGATGTCGTTCGACCGCGCACCAGCGACCTTCTGCGAGAAGTACAAACAGCCGACGGCACACAATGGGTGTGGTGCACATTCAGCCCAGATCAAGTGGATCTTAACTTCACTGAACCCGCGGTACTGGCTGAATTTGTCGGTATTATTCGCCATTATCTCGACAATGGCGTGCGCTGGTTTCGCTTAGATGCCGTAGCGTTTCTCTGGAAGATTCCAGGTACTAGCTGCCTGAATTTGCCACAAACTCACGAAGTCGTGCGTTTGTTACGAACTTTGATTGAATACGCACAGAACGATGCTGTGATTATTACCGAAACGAACATTCCCAATCGTGAAAACCTCTCGTATTTCGGAAACGCCAACGAAGCCCACTGTGTTTACAACTTCTCACTCCCGCCACTACTGGTTAACACCTTGATCACCGGCAGCTGCCGATATCTGAAGCAGTGGATGATGTCCATGCCGCCGGCCCAGCATGGTACAACCTACTTCAACTTTATTGCCTCCCATGACGGCATTGGCCTGCGGCCCGCAGAAGGTTTACTGGAAGAATCTGAGCTCGATAACTTTATAAACACGATGCAAAACTTCGGCGGCCGAATTTCATGGCGGGCCATTGATGGTGGTCGCAACAAGCCTTACGAAATCAACATTGCGCTTTTCGACGCCTTACAAGGCACCGACAAGGGCCCCGACCGTTTCGGTATTGAGCGGTTTGTTTGTGCCCACGCTATCATGCTGGGGCTCGAAGGTATTCCTGCGATCTATATCCATTCTCTTCTGGGAACCGGCAACGATTACGAGAAACTCGCAAACACTAGTCATAACCGTGCCATCAATCGCCATCAATGGGATTTCAACGCGCTCGAAAAACAACTGCAAAGCGAGCATTCCCATCACCATAAAGTCTTCCACCGTCTGAAAAAATTACTTGAGATTCGCCAGTCACAAGCCGCCTTCCACCCCAACGCCACGCAGTTTACCCTGCATCTTGGCGAGGCCGTTTTTGGCTACTGGCGTCAAAGCCAGGATCGCCGCCAAAGCATCTTCTGTGTATACAACGTTAGTGACCAAGCACAGTCGCTGGCGCTATCTGATCTCAATTTAATTGCCACAGATACATGGCATGATTTGATGACAGGCAATGCACTCGACGACATGAATCAGACAATTGCCCTCTCTCCCTATCAATCACTCTGGATAAGCAATATTTAACATCTTGTAAGTTGACGAAATTTTGATTGGTTTTCGCATCAACTTATAAGAACTTGATCGAACTTCGCTTATCTCACAAAAGTGTTAACAAGGCCGCGTAAATAACACATTTGTCTATAGAGGTAATGGCTCTTTACTGTCAGAGTTCTCTATGATGTGTTGATAGCGTTACAAAACCCAATAATAATAAAGCGGCTTTCATGATGAAAAAAATCTCTTTTCTGGCTATCAGCCTGTGCCTGCTATTTTCCATATCGGGCTGTAAAACCGAAATCAACTTTGCGATTCCCGGCCATCCATTACTCTTTAGCGATGAACCCGAGTATTCCAAAACCGACTATCCGATCGTTCTGGTACATGGCCTCTATGGCTTTGATGACATTTTCGGTCTCCAGTATTTTTATCAAATTCCAACCGTTTTAAGAAACGGTGGCGCAGAAGTGTATATCGCCGAAGTATCCGGTACGACAAAACCTGAACAGCGCGGCGAGCAACTCATTAAACAACTGGATGAATTCGCGGCAATCTCGGGCAAACCCAAATTCAACCTGTTTGGACACAGCCTCGGTGCCCCAACCATTCGATATGTTGCCGCCACCCGCCCAGATCTCGTTGCCTCAGTAACGTCTGTTGCCGGTGCCAATTTCGGCTCCGATGTTGCCGATGCTAAGGCGCTGGATATCCCACCGGTTGCGTTGATTATCGGTCTGATGGGTAACGTACTCGGTCACGTTATTGATATCGTCAGCCAAAATAACTTCGAGCAAAACATTTTGGATACACTGGAATCTATGAGCACCGAGGGTATCGTTGAATTTAACGGTAAGTACCCCGATGGTTTACCATCAGCACCGTGCGGCACCGATGGCGACGAAGTCGTTATTAATGCGATCAGCAACGAACCTATCCGTTACTATTCATGGGGTGGCAACGCACAAACAACCAATAAGCTGGATCCTCTAGATCTGCTGCACGCGGTTGTTACCAAGGCAATTGACGGTGACGACGATGATGGTATCGTGCCACGTTGTTCCATGCAGCTGGGCCACGTTATTCGTGACGATTACAAAATGAACCACCTGGATCACATGAACTGGTTTCTGGGTTTGAAGGCGAAGGATGCGCCATATCCGCCGGCTCTTTATCGTGCTCAAGCAAATCGCTTGAAAACACTGGGCTTGTAACGATCAGGTAACGTCTTAGATGTCTGTAAAACCGACTCAACGCCAATGGATCACCATTGGCGTTCTTGCTATTGCTGTCTTCGTGGGTATTTTGATTAGCCGCGAGAACGTTTCAGCTCCTGCGCCTGAAACAAAGGCATTACCCACGCCGAAAAGCCCTCTAATCGACCCCTCAAATACCACCAGCGGAGCGATCGAATCGTCGGTTACTGAAATTTTTGACGACCAGGCGCTATCACTGGCGGGCTCTCAAGTCGATGCACCAAACATCAGTCGCGATGCAGATGGCTGGAAAATCGACCACACCCTGCGCTACTACTATGAGTACTTTCTGACACTGCAGGGCGAAATGCCATTAAAGGCGATCAAAGAACTGGTTAAAACCGACCTCAACCAGCGCTACGAAAAACCACTGGCATATTATCTGTATGGATTATTTGAGCGGTATCTGCAGTACCGAACGGATATCGACGAAGAGCTTGTCAGCAACGATGACGCCAGCGACTGGACCCTAGCCGAGATTCGCCAACGAGAACATTACCTGCAAGAGAAACACTTCAGCGATCGTGAAATAACGGCTTTATTCGACGAATCCTATATGGATGAATACGCCGACGAAAACACGCAACAGGGTGCGTACGACAACTATCAACAGTTTCTTCAGGAAAACCCGGATATAGACCCAACAGCAATTCGCACTGAGCTATTCGGTGTTGAAGCTGCGATTCGCTTAAAAGCCCTCGATGAACGGCGAAATCGCTGGAAAAAACGCTCAGAATCCTTCATTTGTGAAAAAATTCGAATAAATCAGGCAGAAGGCCTAACTGATGGGGATAAAAAACAACATATTGATAGTCTAAAAAAGCAGCTCTTCAACACGCACGAAGCCCTACGCATTGATGCACTGGAAAACAATCAGATGATTGATACCAGTGATTGTCAAAAATAGCCTGTCACTTACTCCAGAGGCGCTACCCGAGTTTCTGTCATAGAGCCTCGCCAAGTGGATATTGCTTTGACAAGCATCAAGATGGTTTTTAACCCGTCACGTTATATTAGTAAGCACTAAACGAAAACGGATTGGTTATTTTACAGGACTACACAAGGTGGAGTGCATGCAAGTTATTGATTTTAAGCAAACGCTAGAGCAAAAACAGGATGAAATCGGCCGCAGAGTTGATGCCATCGAACGTGATCTTCAGAAAAAGCACAGTGCAGATTCTGGTGAGCAGGCGTTAGAACGAGAAAACGAAGAAGTGCTAGTTGCGTTGCGTGCTGAAGGCATCCACGAGATAAAACTGATACATTCTGCGCTGAACCGAGTGAAAGAAGGCACCTATGGTGTTTGCCTCGACTGCGGCGAAGACATCGAAGAACCACGCCTTAAAGCCTATCCGGAAGCAGAACGCTGTATTGCCTGCGCTGAATAGCGCAATCTTTGCCCCCTAGCCTTAGAGAATGTTGTTGGTGCATTGGTCATAGCGCTATCACTATGACCAATTCTGCACATTACGCCGGATAACGTTCCTGCAGCTTGTTATAGACTTGATCAGCAAAATCTGCGCCGCTGGCGTCCAACGCCAACAAAATATCGGTAAGATGTTCGTTATCTTCTCGGCCTTCCCATACTTTGATATACGAGCCATCTTTATAGCCGTTATCTTGACGGAAAAAATTCAACACGTTCTTGCCTACATACTGCTTGAACAAGTCGTCGAAGCTCATATCGGCAGAAACCAATAATGCCCAGAAGTGATTCACGCTGAATTCACGAGTCGTCAAAATCGCGCCAGCAAGCGCCTCTGTTGCATCGATGACCTCTAGCTGCGCAACCGCATCAGACGCCAACGCCTGTTGGATCTCATTAGCAATCTCAGCGTAGTCACGCCCATCAATGAGCATACTCAACCCAAAATGCCAGATATCGACAATCTCAAGTTGAACCTGCGCCATGTCTGGCGTCTGTTTCTTCCACCATTTATAGCCGTAATGGTCGACCAGCTCGCCGCACTCAATCCAGATAGCTCGGAACCACGCGAAATCTTGATTGATCCAATCGGGGTGAACTTTCTGATTCATTTTATCCTGCAAAGCCAGCATGACTTCCAGCTCAGTTTGCATATATGGGCTCCTGGTTGATTGAAAACACCGGCATTATAAACCAGTGGCGCATTCCGCGCGTGTGAATGCATGAATAAAACAAAAACTAAGAATTGGTACAAACAGTCGGCTTAACAACATGTGCCAAACACACATTGCAACTATCTCACTAAGATACTTAGAATATAGGCCAATAACGATTGGCATATACTGATCAAACCTGCCTCTCAAGCGCTAGAGAGGTTCGCCGAATTTATCACGCACCGGCCGTCTACAGCTCCTAAGAATTTTTAACGCGGAGTTTCCTACACTGCCAATAGACGACTACCCTACTCTGTAAACCAACTTTGAGCAGTGCAGTCTAAGAACGCATCGTAATCTTGTTGTGCAGACAAAACGGTATGTAAAAGACTCGAGCTACAGACGATTAAGTGAGCTCTAACGACTCCCTCGTTTACTACAAGTACTTAGATTAATCAGGCTTTCTTTTTGACTCTAAAAACAGGGTTCACCATATACAACACAATGCCGTAAACCAGAAATCACAATAACTCGATAATTTTTTAACTATGAAAAACCTATTGATGTGTGCACTCGTTTTATTGGCACTACCTGCCGTTGCCAAAACAAAAGTTACCGATATACAACTTATGCAGACTGCAACCTACACGCGGCTTGTTTTAAATCTCGATAGCCCCGCAGATCATAAACTGTTAACTCTGAACAATCCTGACCGAGTGGTCATTGATGTTACCAATGCCGAGCTGGATGTAGATTTGAGTAAAATCGACAAAAACGGATCTCCTGTTCGCTCAATCCGCTCTGGGATTCGAGACACTAACAATCTACGCATTGTATTTGACCTCACCTCCCTGGCTAGAGCGCACAGTTTCTTCTTAAAAAAAATAGAAAAAGGTAAAATGGGCTATCACTTAATCGTGCTCGTTTATCCCTCACACTCTAGGTAACTTAATGCCCTCACTAAACAACAACCTCTATCTTATGGAAGCGCTTTATTGATTGATTCAAACGAATAATTTTACTATCAGAGATCACCCTAAAATTCCGACATCTTCGTCTCCACGCCAACTAATAGCAATTTGAAAAACGCATTTATTACAATTTGTTACTGTATACTCTGCCGTCAATAGCCATTGCGCGTGATAGCATCATATTCAGTCAGTTGAACCATTGGCTCCTCGCAAATTACCCAAACGCAATATAATGTGAAGCGCCGCGCTTTTTTAAATGCCCTGCAGAATTCTGCTTTACACCTGAATACGTCGTGATTGAATAACGCACCCGTCACACCACTTTTTACACTAATAACAAAAGAAGCCTTATGAACAAGAATCTGACCATGACAGTTATCGCCACACTGCTCATCACTGCCTGCAAGGCAAGCGACGACCCGGCAGATTCCTCCAAAGACGTCGCTACAGCGTCAATATCTGCCGAATATACAGCCCTGCAAACGACCAAACGATTGGTTATGGCCGCGGAGTTCAAACAAGGCGATAAACCACTGACATTAGCGAATACTGATACTGTAACTGCATCCGCACACGGTAAAGATTTCACCTTCAAGAAACTCGGCAGCAAGTCACAACCCGTCTACAACGCGCAGGAAGATACTGATGACGACACCTCCTCAGTCACCTTCACGCTGACTCGAAGTGCACTCTCATCTGAACATATCTCTGCGGTAAATATGCCATCCGGTTTTGACATAAGCGCCCCTAGCGGCGACAGCACAATTAGCCCTAACGACGGCAAAGTTCTGCTGGTATGGTCAAACAACGGATTTTTGAGCAATCGCCTAGTTATCAATTACGCCTATAGATGCTCGTTAGGAAGCAGCACTGTCGCATCGACAGCGCGAGAAGTCACTGCCGATGACGGTAACCATGAAATTGATTTGGCGACTATCTTTCAAGGTCAAAACTTCAATCGATGCGATGATTTCGACATCGCGATTCAGCGAGAACGACGTGGAACATTGAGCAGCGACTTCCGCAGCGGCTCAATTACCGGCGTTCAATTACGCACTGTTACCAATATTCGCCTCACCAATATTCGTTAGACCTTCGTTATGCGGTACAGAGCGCAGTAAGCGCTTGAATATCATCATCATCGAGACGAAAACGCAACGCTCCAAGGTTTTGTTCAACTTGCGAAACTTTGGAGGCTCCGGGAATGGCCACCACAGTATCACCATGCACGTTGACCGTATAATTCAACGCGATCTGCGCAATTGTTGCATCGTACTTCTGCGTTAGCGCCTGCATGGCATCAATCAACGAGCGGGTTTTCTGCAAGCCCGTTGATTTCAACATCCCCTTACGCATGAAGTTCATCGACGCAGGAATACCACCCTCACGATGGAATCGTCCGGTTAACAAGCCTTGTTCCAGCGGTGACCAGGCAATAATCGTAATACCAAGCTCTTTAGCCGCATCCAATACGCCGTTTGTTTCGATGTTACGCGTTACCATACTGTACCGCACCTGATTGGCCGTGAGTGCATAGCCCCGTGCTTGGAGCACTTGGTGGGCTTTGCGCATCGCCTTAGCCGAGAAGTTTGATACCCCCACGGATTGAATTTTTCCGGCATCCATTAGATCTGCCATTGCGTGCATTTGTTGCGCAACGGACGAGATAGAGAACGGCTGATGTACGATATGATGAGCAATAGGAAACGGTGCTAAACAGTCGATACGATCATCAATTGTACTTTTCAGGTTCCCAGCGGTTTTCATCACCGGCCACCATTTTGTAGCGATATGCACATCCTCTTTGGCAATGCCCGCGGACGTCAGTGCCTTGCTCAGGTTACGCTCAGATTCACCACCGCCGTATACCTGTGCTGTGTCAAACCAGTTGATTCCACCGTTCACCGCGCAGTTAACAATCTCTCGACTGGTGACTTCATCTAAAGCGTCCCAATAGCCGCCAACCATCCCCTTCCCCCCGGAAAACTGCCACGTTCCTAGCCCCAAGGCGCTGATTTTCATATCGGTCTGGCCAAACTGGCGAAGGGGTAATTGCATCGTTACTCTCCTAGTTTTGATTCCATGAAATTAGAACACCACAATGCCAAACCATTTCATCAAACACAATTCATATGAAGGCTTTGATGACCTGTGCATCGAGTAAACTGCACCCTCAAATCTACCGTCTATAATCTTAACCATCAGGTAAACCACAACAACCGAAGCGCAATAATAAGGTCGCCGGTTATCAGTGAGATGGAAACACCTGCAAGTGATCTGACTGAATTGGGCAAGGACGCCATGAAACGACTATCTACCCGCTTAAATATCTTCCGTAAACCTACGGCACTGATAATACTGTGTGTTATCAGTGCGATGAGCCAAGCGGTAGCGCCTCAAGAAGAGCAGATGGATCGCTCAGGCGATTTGGCCTATCGGCCTATTTTCAGCGTTGATCTTGCCGGTATCTCGGTTGCCAACAACCTGTTCGGGCGAGATCGCCAGCGCAGGGGTGAGCATGCGACCAGCTGGTATGAATCTGTCGTCAACTTTGGCGGTGCAGGTTTCTGGGATCTCGACAAATCCGCCGTGTGGGCAGAAGTCTCCGTTTTGGGTATTTCCAGCGGCGGCTACGATGCCAGTATTTCTAATCCCGACTCAAAATATGTCAATCGCTTGGAACTGCATGAAGCCGTCGTTGGCTGGCAGTCAGGCAACATGTTTGATATGGGATACAACGCCGTCAATCTAGCGATTGGACGCCAAAACTACCGTGTTGGGCGCAGCTTTCTGATTGCCAAAGGCGGAGCCGATGGCGGTAAACGCGGCTCATTGTGGATTGGGCCTCACTCCAGTTGGTACAACTCGGCAACCGCCGACATCGATATCAACAAGAATGCCTCCGTGAATGTGTTTTATTTAAGCCGTGATGATCTCCCCTACTCAGACACACATCTGGCCGGTATTAACACGGATCTTAAGTTTGGTGATAATTGGTTATTCGGTGCCATCATCGTGGATGTTTTTGCATCAGACGATAAAGATCGACGCAACACCTTCGACGCTAGCGTGAGAGCGACCTACAACGCCGACAACAATCCAGGCTGGGGCATGGATACCCAATACGTATGGCAACATCGTGGCGCACTAAATCTGCAAAAAAACGCTTGGTTTACTGAAGGTTCCTGGAATTTTGGCGGGCCATTCTCACCGCGGCTGTCGTATCGTTATGCATCCTTTGATAATGACTATGACCCTCTATTTTACAGCAGCACCACATGGGGAACTTGGTATCAGGGCGAATACCTCGGCCAGTATATTCTGACCAATACCAACCTCGCCTCTCACCAGGCTAAATTGGTTATGGCTCCATCAAAAGAATGGACGCTATCCGTGTTGTATTACTACTTTTTAGCCAACACAGCAAACGGTGGGCAGCTTACTGATTCCTTCGAGCCTGTGACCGATCCGGCCTTTGCTCAAGAATACAACTTGATCGCCGATTGGCGGCCTACCGATACCATGAAGTTGTCATTTGTTGGGGCGATAACAGCACCACTAGAGGGCGCAACACAATGGACTGGCGGCAGCAAAACCGTCGAGTACTTCTTATTGATTTTCAGTTACGACTTTTGATACCACTCAGACGTTCAAGCGCGCTCAAACGAAACCTAACATGCGCCCTATTTCCCATAAACCTGCCAGCACGAGCGCCGCTGCGATAACGCTTTCATAACGATAGAAAGTAGGTACCGGCCCTTCGGCATCTGCGGCCGCTTCGCGTTTCGCCCAAACGTAAAAACCAATTCCGAGCGCATACAGCAAGGTGCTCTGCAGCAATAGTTCAGCACCAGCAGCATACAAAATCCAAACGGCATAGAGACTTGCACCGATGGCAACAGCACAGCGGCTAAACTGCTGCCGTCGGTTACTGTCGGGCTCTTGCACGTGCAGTTTCACAGCATACAGCGCGCACAACAGATAAGGCACCAAGACACAACTGGTTGCCAACTTTACCAAGCCGAGATAGGTATCTTGGGAGAAAAACGTGATCACCAGAAAGACCTGAATAAGACCGTTTGTCAGCCATAACACAGGAGCCGGTGATGCATTTTTGTTTTCTTTCGCGAAAATACGCGGCATTCCACCACCACGCGCGCAATCAAAAGGCAATTGCACGCAGAGAAGCGTCCAATTTAACCAAGCACCCAGCAACGATAGAACCAAGCCAATCGTCACAATCAATGCGCCGGTTTTGCCGATAACTTGCTCCAACACATATGCCATGGATGGGTTTTGCGCGTGTGCTAACGCAGATTGGGAAACAATCCCAAAAGACAACACACTGATGGCAACATACAGAATCAACGTTAACGCAAAGCCGATAAAGGTCGCGCGTGAAACATCCGCAGCCTTGCGTGCCCGAGAAGACTCAACTAACGCACCTTCAATGCCAACAAATACCCATGCGGTGACCAACATGGTACTTTTGATTTGACTGAGTAAGGGTAAATGCAGTGCCGAGCCCCAGATATCGTGACTAAACAAAGGCCAACGAAACGCCATACTGACAAGTATGAGAAATAGAACAATCGGTATAACTTTGCAGATACTGGCAACCAGGTTGATAAACGCCGCTTCCCTAACGCCTCTTAACACCAACCCGTGAAATACCCACAACATGATACTTTGGCCAATTAGCGCAGCCAGCGTATTGCCTGCGCCAAACGCCGGAAAAAAATACCCCAAGGCACTGAACATCAATACGGCATAGGAAACATTGCCTATCCAGGCACTGACCCAATAACCCCATGCCGAGTTGAACCCAACAAACCCGCCAAAACCAGCTTTGGCGTAGGTGTACACGCCATCTTCTAGCTCCGGCCGACGCTCCCGTAAATCGGCAAACACCTGCGTCAGCATCCACATACCTATGGCGGTAATTCCCCAGGCAATAACAATCGCGCCGAGAGCTGCAGAATCCGCCATGTTTTGTGGCAGTGACCAAATCCCGCCACCTACCATAGCGCCGACCGTTAGCGCGATCAGGCTAAACAGACCCAGTTTTTGGCTTGCTGAATTAGACGTTTCGCTAGGCGTCGAATCAGACATAGACGCCTCGCATCAGATGGTTAGCGTTAGTCTTCATAAAACTGCAAATGGTTTTCATCACTCACAATAAACGTGCCTTTTTCGCGTTTTAGAATGCGATCAAGATCAGATAAAGCGCCAATCGCTGCAAACAAACCACCAGAACGTACAAAGTCACACGCCGCTTCGACTTTAGGCCCCATCGAGCCCGTAGCAAATGAAAACGCCGTCATCGCATCCGGCGAGGCACTGTGTATGCGCCGCGAACCCGGCTGATGAAAATGTGATTCCACACACTCAACGTCCGTCAACATGATAAGCCCCTCTGCACCGATCGCCTTGCCAAGAACATTCGACGCGGCATCTTTATCAACCACCGCTTCGACGCCACAGATTAAGCCCTTATCTTCAACCACGGGAACACCACCGCCACCGGTACAAACAACCAGCAGTTCGGGCGTTTCTATCAACTGTCGAATGATCGGTTCTTCAACGATAGAGAGTGGGCGTGGTGATGGAACAACTCGACGATACGCCTCACCGTCTAATCGCATACGCCAGCCTTTTTCTGCTGCGAGGCGACGCGAAGTGTCTTCATCATAAATAGGCCCAACAAACTTGGTCGGCTGTCGAAAAGCCGGATCATCTATATTGACCCGTGTTTGCGTCAGCATCGCTATCACATCGCGCTTACTATGGTTACGCAGCCCTTGTGCCAACAGGTAGCCGATCATGCCTTCGGTTTCTGCGCCGAGCACATCAAGCGTGTAGGGGCTAACGCCCTTATACGCATCGTTTTGTAAGGCTAAAAGCCCCACTTGGGGGCCGTTACCGTGAGTAATCACCAATTGGTGTTTGTCACTGGCCCGCGCGATCACACGTGCCGCCACATCAATATTGTCAGTTTGAACCTGCTGTTCCATCGGCTCGCCCCGGCGCAGCAATGCATTTCCACCCAGTGCAACAACCAGCTTCACATTAACCTCCAGACGCTTCAGACCTGCATGTTAAATTATCGATCTAACGTTAAAAACACAGACTCGCGACCATCACGGCCTTAATCGTATGTAACCGATTTTCAGCTTGATCAAAAACAATCGATGCTTCCGACTCGAATACTTCATCGGTCACTTCCAAAGCATCAAGCCCAAACCGAGCGAAGATTTCTTCACCTTTCACGGTTTCGCGATTATGGAATGCTGGCAGGCAATGCATGAACTTGCACTGTCGATTTCCGGTTGCTTTCATCAGCTTGGCGTTCACCTGATACGGTAACAGCGCCTTGATGCGTTTTTCCCAGACATCGTCAGGCTCTCCCATCGATACCCACACATCGGTATACAGGTAATCGCAGCCTTTAACTGCGCGTTCGGCATCATCAGTGACCAGCAACCGGGCATCCGTCGCCTTGGCAATTTTATTGCATTGGCGAATAAAGTTCTTATCTGGCTGACAGTTAACCGGGCTCGCCATGCGGAAATCCATCCCCATTTGCGCCGCACCAATCATCAGTGAGCGCCCCATATTGTTGTCGCCATCACCTAAAAAGCAGAACCGCACATCTCTCAGCGGTTTGTCACTGTGCTCTCTCATGGTTAACAGGTCGGCAAGAATCTGGGTCGGATGATATTCATCGGTTAACCCATTCCAGACGGGTACATTGGAGTTGGCTTTAAGCACATCAACATTGTGCTGAGAAAAACCTCGGTACTCGATTGCATCATACATCCGCCCAAGCACCCGAGCGGTGTCTTTCATGGATTCCTTGTAACCAATCTGCGAACCGCTGGGGCCAAGGTATGTCACATTGGCGCCTTGATCATAAGCTGCAACTTCAAAGGCACAACGGGTTCGTGTCGAGGATTTTTCAAAAATCAGCGCGATATTCTTGCCGGTTAGACGTTGGCGCTCCGATCCGGAATACTTCGCCATTTTCAGGTCGGCAGACAAGTCGAGTAAAAATCGTATTTCTTTTGGCGTTAATACGTCTAAAGATGTCAGGCTGCGATCTCGCAAGTGAAAGCTCATCGGTTTATCTCCTAATGAATACAACAGCAAATGGACTGCCCGTCAGATTTAGTCGATATCATCCCGATCAAACGGACAACTCATGCATCGCGCACCGCCGCGACCACGCCCAAGTTCACTGCCCGGTATCGTCATCACAGTAATACCGGCTTCACGCATTCGCGAAACAGTTCGGGCGTTATGCTCATAGCCGACCACAACACCGGGGCGGATAGTTAGCACGTTATTGGCGTCATTCCATTGTTCGCGCTCTTGTTGAAATACATCGCCACCGGTTTCAATCAAGCGCAACCGGTCAACGCCAAGATGGTCTTTCAACGTATCAAACAGGCGTTCACCAAGGGATTCGATCTTCAATGATTTGTTGCCGGAACCTTGGGTGATTCGCCAACACTCAGTCGATTGCATCACTTCAGGAAAAATCGTAAAACAGTCCCTATCCAACATGGTCATGACGGTATCCAGATGCATGCTTGATCGAGCTTTAGGAAGCTTCACCGCAATAACCTGCCGAGCCGCCCCCGCTTGAAAGAGCGCAGTTGCCAATAGCTCAACAGCCTGAGGGGTGGTTCGCTCGCCAAGCCCAATCAATACCAAACCGTTACCAATGATCATCACATCACCGCCTTCAACGGTGGCGCCTTCATACTTTCGATCATTATTGCCGTACCAAAAATCGAACGGCTGGCTAGAAAACAACGGATGGAAGTTATAGATCGCTCGCAGATTGGCAGTTTCTCTTCGACGCGCCTGTTTCGCCATCGGATTAACGCTAACGCCATTAAAAATCCAACAGGAAGTATCGCGGGTAAATAGATGGTTGGGCAGCGGCGGCAGGATGAAATCGTATGGCCCCTTAACGGTTTCCACTAGGGAATCCGAACGCCCGGGTAGCTCGCTACGAGTTAGCCCACAAATCAGATAAGTCGCCATATCAAGGGCTGACATACCTAATAGATATTCGCGCACTTCATCAGCGAGTTTGGTACCTAAAAAGTAGGCTGAGCATTGTTGCTGCAGAAGCCACTGCCGCGCATCTGAGTTTTCCAACACATCGGCTAAGAGATTTCTCAGCAGGTGTACTTCAACACCTTCATCACGCAGCGTCTGAGCAAAGTAGTCATGCTCTTTGCCTGCTCGCTCTACATTCAGCACATCATCAAATAATAATCCTTCACGATTTGACGGTGTTAGTCGTTCGAGATCCAACCCAGGTCTGTGAAGAATCACTCGGCGTAAACGCCCCGTTTCGGAGCCAACATAGCAACGCGATGTGTGCATAGGCATTTACCTGATCAAAAGTTACACATCTATAAGACACTTCGTACCAACAAAGTTGCATTAGTGAAACTAACGCAATAACGCACAGCATCGGGAACAGCAGAACACTCAAGAATCCAAGTAAATAAAGCCAGCCTCTTGACTAACAAAAAACATGATCCTTATAATCAGCGCACCACAATGGAACATTGTGTTATAACAATACGATTTTTAAGGATGAAAAAATGCTAAAACGTACTCTGCTTGCGTCTGCCATTCTGGCATGTGCCTCCTCTACCCATGCATACAACTTTGAAGGGACTTATACCCTTAGTGGCGGAACGACTCAGCCAGAAATGGATGGCGATAAAGGGGACAAACAAGAACTACTTGATCACCAGGTCGATTTAACCGTCTATTTGCAGGATATCGATGTTTCCAAAGGCGCCTGGAACGAAGCGGCGTTTCTGAATAAAGCATCGAGTGTAACGGGCAGCATGCTGCTTGAAGAACGCAAGGTCGAAGATTCCGATGACGACGACAAATCGACGACAAACAGTTTTTCACTGGGTGGCCGTGCAGTCGTTAATGATTTTATCTTCGATGCATCCATTGCAACGAGCAAAGACAACGATGATGGCTCTAAGACCCAGATGTCCTCATTTGGCTTTGGTTCCTACATTGGCGATAATCACTCTGTAACTGGTGACGTTACCTTCCGAAGTGGCGATGACTTTGTTGGTTCATTTAACGGCTTTGATTTAGGCGCGAACTACCACGGTTATTTTCCCGTTGGCACCAGCGAAATGTCTATGTCACTTGATGCCCGTGCATCGATTATTTCAGATACCTACAATGGCGTTAGCGATACAGATTCAACCGGTGGCGGCGTTGATATCGTATTCACGTACTTCCCATTCCCACAGTTTGGTTTAGGTGCTGAGCTACAAACACTGTCGCGTACTATCAGCCAACCAGGCGCCGACGACGTTGATGAAACTCGTGCACGTTCAACTATTTTTGCTAATTGGTATCCGGTTGAGCAGTTTCGCATTGGCGCACAATTTTACGCACAAAACCAAGAACTGGAAAATGACGACAACAAGTTAGAAAACAACGGGGCCGGTGCTGCATTGGATCTTCGTATCCGATTCTAAACATCGCCTACCGTAATACGCTGTCAGAAAAAGGCTGGTTACTAAATCGGCCTTTTTTTCGCCCATAGAACTAACACTTTGAATGATGCTATTATCGCGCCAATTTTTTTGCACCGATGAATGGATAATAGGATGTACAAAACCCTGGTCGTCGCTAGCTTGGCAGCTGCTAGCACTCTTTCTCACGCCTATCAGGTTGAGCTGAATTACGGCGGTAGCTACAACAAATCTAAAACCGAACACAAAGAAACAGGAACAAAAACAAAGTCAACACCGCTCAAATCACATTCTGTGGATATGCGCGTTTACCTAACTCCAGTAAGCATCGAAAAGGGCCCACTTGCGCTCGCGGCGTTCTTTGATAAAGCGTCGTCATTTGACTTAAATTACAATCGAGTTATCTCAGACAATAGAACCGAAAACATCGGTCTCGGTTACTCAGGCGTTACCAGCAATATCATTTACCGCGCTTCAGTCAATAGCAATATCGGCGAGAAACGACAAGAACAAAGAAGCTATAACATAGAGGCTGGCGCTTATATTAGCGACTGGCATACGCTAACGGGCTCGCTGCAATATAGCCGAGGCCGCAGTTACGCCGATAACCCCGGCTTTGGCAATGTCGCGCCATTTCGCAGTGAAGCAGCATCCGATAGCTATTCAATGGCAGTGAACTACTTAGGTGTTGTGCCACTAGGTTCCAGCGATCAGTTCCTGCAGATAAACGGTTCCTTAGGTTATGGTAATGGCACGGGGAAGTTCGATAGCGCAATCGCACAGAGTAACTCCGATAATTCTAGCTTCTCTCTGAGGGCTGGAGTAACTTGGTACCCCATTAAAAGTTTAGGGTTAAGCGCGAATCTAAACCGCTTTACGGCGAATTCTGATAGCGAAAGCGTCACAACACTGCCGCAAGGCTCGTCAACTAACAAGTCAGATACAAAGACTAACGGAGTCGCCGCTAACCTTGGCATTCAATGGTTTCCGATTCCTGCGTTAGCTTTACGAGCAAGCTATTCAATCAGTACACTGACTAACGATACTGGTGACAATAAATTCGAAACTGACGGAAGCGGTTTCGCCGGTGGATTATCATACCGCTTCTAACGTCTACCCATGATGATATCAACGGAGGCCGAATGGCCTACGTTGCGGCCCGTTCCCTTTCCCTTTCACCGCCGTCGTTAACAAAAACTCGAAATCTACAGTACATCTTGAACCCATCAAATCATTGCCGCCACCAGTTCAGAACCGGTACCCTTCACTCTTCGGTCTAACGTGATTTATTCGGACAGCAAAAGTGATAGCTAAGCAACATTTTGATCGTGCTGGAGATAGTCACGCAGTCATTCGCCCTACTCTCTTATCGCAGCTGTTGTTATCAACTGACTTGACAAGCACCGCTGGCACTAACACCAATAGACGCATTGCCGGCCGTCTGGATCCCATCTGCCTGATTTTTCCGTTTGCGACGAGTCGTCTACCTTTTAGAGAGACTCATCAACAGGGCAAACCAACATGATCAAACGATCACTCTTCTGGGTTTTGGGTAGCACGCTGCTAATCGCAGCATGTGATGATAATGACAACGACGATAGAGCTAACCCGTTTGTCGAAGGTGTTGCACAGGTGACATCACGCCAAACGCCAGATTCTGCAGAGCTCACCGCCAACATTGTGCCGGGCAGCGTTGATCCAGCGTCACCACAAGTACAAAACAGACTGGTTTCGGCTGACGATACTGTGACACTAATTCGCTCTCAACAACCAAATTGCCCAACCGACAACGTCTCTGGCTGTATTAATGGCGAACAAGATGTTATTGACGGTTCGATTATTCAAGATACCAATCTACTGCCAGACAAACCTGCTTGGATCAGAGTTAAGGTCGGCGATCAAGTCGAGGAGTACTCCGTCAATGTGCTGAAAGATCGTAAATCACACGCATTGATAAACCTGGATAAAACATTGATGGTCATTGGCGGCAAGGTCGGCGACACACTTACTAATGACATCCTTGAATCAAAAAACCTCGGCCGCAGCTGGTACAAACTGACACCCAGCACGCCGATTTTTAGCCCGCGCAAAAGCCATAAGGTCACCATGCATAACGGCATGATGATAATGACCGCTGGCAAAAACGAAAATGGTGCGACAAACCACGTCTGGATGTCGAAAAAAGGCGTCAAATGGGAAGATATAACACCGGCATCCGGTGAAGGGTTTCCAGCACGCTGGAGCCATGAGGCATTGAGCCATCAAGGCAAACTCTATGTGTTTGGCGGTGTATCGGACGCCAGTGGCATCAAGCAAGTACTCGATGATATTTGGGAATCGACCGACAACGGCAAAACCTGGCAACAAATCACCACTGAAGGCCGCCAGTGGCTTGCCCGCAAAGCACTCTCAGCAGCGTCACATCTCGGCTATATCTACTTGATGGGTGGCGAAAATGACGCACGCAATGCCTTTGATGACCTCTGGCGTAGTATCGACGGCAAAAAATGGGAACACCTGCTCCCCGCCGCCGATCTAAAACGCCGCACAAGCCATAAATTAATCAGCCACCTTGGCAAACTTTACCTGATTGGGGGTAAAGGCCACCGTGATAATCCGGATGAAGCCAAAACCTACATGAACGACGTGATGATGTCGGCTGACTTGGGCATGAGTTGGACCACCATTGTTGCAGATCGTGTTAGCGGCACGGATACCCAGAATCGCGACCGTAGCGCGTTAGTATTCTCGCCACGCTCAGCATTTGACGTTGCTAGTATTGACGACAAAATGGTGATGGTTGGTGGTAACCACGACCGCAAAGGCGGCCTCAACGATGTACATATCGCCAACGGCGACATGACTGAATGGATGAAAATTCATGCGGCACGCAAGCCATTGGATCATCGCGAGGCACACGCGATGGTAAGCCACGGCGATAAACTGATCGCCATGGGTGGCAACAACGGAGATAAACACACTGCACAGGTCCATACCAGCATTGACGAAGGCCAAACCTGGAAAGAAATGCGACCGGCGATGAAAACAACAGATGCAGCGCCCATAGGCCGTGCACTACATCATCTGATTAGCTTCAAAAATGCACTTTATGTCATTGGCGGCAAGAACACCGATAGAGGTATCGAGCAGCAGGTTCTGAAATCTGTCGACGACGGCGAAACCTGGGAGGATATCTCCGCCCTAATAACCGGCGTGCTACCCGCAGGCTTTGGCTTAGCCGGTCATGCCATGACTGTTCATGATGGAAAGATGATGATCAGTGGTGGCGAGAAAGCCGACGGCAGCATCAATAATAAAATCATGATGACAGAAAACGGCATCGACTGGACAGAGCTTACCCCAAGCTGCGTTATTAACCCGCTAATGCCGAATACCATGTGTGACTTCGACCTAACGCAACATGCAATGGCAAGCCATGGTGGACAAATCATTATGATGGGCGGAAAAAAGCCGGCGCAAGGTGACCCGGAATCTATGGAAATCATCGCGCAGGTGTTAACAACTGATGATGGAGGCACGAACTGGATGCCACTCCAAACCAGCGGTTTAGCGCCGATTGCCGCACATAAACTCGTCAGCACTGGCGATGACCTGATTGCAACGGGTGGTATCACCGCAGAAACCGAAGATGCTCAAACATTGGCACCCGCCATGATGACCTCAGGCGATGACGGCAAATCCTGGGAAACATCAGTTGCTGACTTCTTATTCAGTAAACGGAAATTCCATCAAGCCCTTGTTCACGGAGGCAAGCTTCTGATCCACGCGGGAGTTAATGAACTCGGCGAAATATTGTCGGATTTCTGGACGATGGAGCTCTCTCATTTTGACGACAATACAGCAAACCGCCATACGGTGATTGTAAATCGTGCTAACTACTACACTTTATGCCTCAGCATCTTTTCGATCATAGAAAAAGACAACGATGAATTTTCTGCCGCATGTAAAACGTATGAAGAAAAAGAGCACCTGAAATAACTCTGCATACCTGATCATTCGTTATTCGTGCGAATTAGTGTCGAATATCAGTAACCCAAAAAACGGAAGTTGCAATGCTTCCGTTTTTTGGGTTTCACGAACCCTCGAATCGTGAATCCAGCTAAAGGCTCAGTGATTACGTAAGCTAAGAAACACGACGCGACCCTGCTTCTGATGTGCTCGCATATCGATTCGCAGCAACCAATACGCTATTAATATTGGCAGACATAATATCTTCATCTTGCGCGACCCCAACAAAGTTAGTGCCATCGATCTTGATCTGCACAAACGCCATTGCCTTAGCATCAGTACCCTCGCCTAATGCGATTTGATCGAAATGCTGAACTTCAAAATCAATACCCATGGTTTTACGCAAGCCATCACTAAGAGCCGAAATCACACCCATACCACTCCCATGAATTAACACCGCGTCGTTCCCGTCACTAATACTGGCTTTAAGGGTTTCGACATCACGGTTCTTCTCAAATTGATAACTCAACACCTGAAACTGCGGCGTCTCATCATCGTTCGGTTGCATAAATACCGCATCAAAAATCTGCCAAATCATCTGGCTGTTAACTTCACATTGATGTGTTTCAGAATATCGCTGAACCTCCCGACTCAACACTATTTGCATCCAACGTGGCATCGCTACGCCAAATTCGGATTCCATAATAAAGGCGACACCGCCTTTGCCCGATTGACTGTTCACACGAATCACTGATTCATAATTCCGGCCAATGTCTCCCGGATTAATCGGCAAATACGCGACATCCCAAGCCTGATCAGCATCTTGCTGGGCCAAACACTTCTTGATGGCATCTTGGTGACTGCCAGAAAACGCTGTGTATACCAACTCACCAAACCATGGGTGCCTTGGGTGCGTCTTGATCTGCGTACAAGATTCAACCGTGTTAATGATTTCTGAGGCAATGGATAAATCCAACTTCGGATCGACGCCTTGGCTATACAAGTTCATCGCCATGGTAACGATATCCATATTGCCGGTGCGCTCGCCGTTGCCCATCAAGGTACCTTCGACCCTATCGGCTCCGGCCATAACGGCTAATTCTGCAGCTGCAACAGCACACCCTCGATCGTTATGGGTATGCACAGATACCAAAATGCTGTCACGACGTTTCACGCTGTCGCAAAAGATTTCGACTTGATCAGCGAAAACATTCGGGCTGGCGCATTCAACCGTTGCGGGCAAATTAATAATGGCCTTGTTGTCTGGTGTCGGTTGCCAAACTTCAATAACGGCATTGCAGATATCGATCGCAAAATCAGTTTCGGTGCCTGAAAAACTCTCAGGTGAATACTCAAAGGACCATCGCGTATTTGCATATTTACGCGACTCATCCAACACCTTACGCGCGCCATTAATGGCGATATCAACGATGCCGGATTTCTCAGACCGGAAAACCTTTTCGCGCTGCACTGGCGACGTTGAGTTATACACATGCACGATCGCTTGATGGATGCCATCCAACGCATCGAAGGTACGTTCAATAAGGCTATCTCTCGCCTGCACCAGTACTTGAATCGTTACGTCGTCTGGAATCTGGTTTTCTTCAATCAACCAACGAACAAAATCAAAATCTGGCTGTGATGCTGATGGAAACCCAACTTCAATTTGTTTAAAACCCATTTTGACCAGCAAATGCCACATTTGCTTTTTCTGGGTAACAGACATCGGTTCAATCAGTGCTTGATTACCATCGCGCAAATCGACGGCACACCATACTGGCGCTCGCACGATCTGGTTATCCGGCCAACGACGGTTGATTTTAACCGGCTTTGGCGCAGAACAATATTTGGATGGATTAAACGAATGAGTATTTGAATCGGCCATAACACACCTGTATGTATCCTGATGCCCAGAGGCAAGCAATCTTTTATGTTGTGGATACTATACCGACAAAAGCGGAGTGAATGATGGCAAACATTCTCACATAAACGTATTATTTAGCATTATTCACCAATATTTATTATATATTTAGTGTATTAACCCTACACAACTACTTATCGAGCATTCTATACAACTATGGATACCATCAACCTCGATCGAACTGACCGTCGGATTCTCCACGAACTGCAGAAAAACGGCGCCATTGCCAACACCGAGCTGGCTGAACGAGTCGGCCTATCGCCCTCGCCTTGCGCACGCCGCGTCAAAGCACTGCAGGAAGCCGGCATCATTCTCGATACCGTCGCGCTGCTTGATGCCAAAAAGCTCGGGCTCAACCTAACGGCCATCGTGTCAATCAGCATGGACAGACACACACCCGACCGCTTTGAAAACTTCGAAGCCAAAGTGAGCGCCTTCGAAGAAGTGCTGGAGTGCTACCTGATTACCGGCCAATCGGCTGATTACATGTTGAAAGTCGTGGTTAAAGATATGGACGATTATCAGCAATTCTTATTAGGAAAGCTCACGCGCCTAACCGGCGTTACCGGTGTGCATTCAAGCTTTGTCATGCGCCGAATCATCGACTCTACCGCTTTACCCGTGTCGTGAAGGCGACTATTTGAAGAAGGCTTTATCACACCCGGTTACTGGGCCGTGATCATTGCTACCCGCGGTATATGGACTAATTTGTATACAGCGAGACGCCAAATCAAACGGTAAATAACGACCCAACACGGAACAGCTATGGATAGCGAACCTGCAAAAAAGGTAAACAGCAAGCTGGTCTCCGCAGTAGTACTGGGCAATACAATCGCTTGGGCAGATTTTGCGCTCTATGCTTATTTTTCTCCGATTCTGGCAAAGGTGTTTTTCCCCTTCACCTCGTATTCAACGTCACTAACGCTATATTTTTTAATCTTTGCCGCTGGGTTCGTGTTTCGGCCGCTCGGTGCCATGATTTCTGGCGCCTACGCCGACAAACACGGGCGGCGAAAAACCCTGTTGGCAACAGTAATTATTTCATCCGTATGCACGGCCATGATCGGCGTCTTACCCGGCTACGACAAACTCGGCTATTTCTCCATTGTCCTCTTATTAGCCGTCCGCATATTGCAAACCATGGCAATATCAGCAGAGCCAACTAACTCAACTGCTCTGCTTATTGAGCTGGGTCACAACCAGCGCCGCGGATTCATTTCGAGCAGTGTTATGTGCGGCGTGTTTCTGGGTTTTTCGATTGGTATTCTGTCGTTCTACCTGATTACAGTAAAACTGGACGACGCGCAGATTGCGCTTTGGGGCTGGAGAATTCCGTTTATTTCGTTCCTATTCATCGGTTTGTTAGTCGCCGTACTACTTAACACGGTTGATGAATCGCCTGTATTTTTGGCACACAAGGCACGCGGAGAAATCAATAAAAGCCCAATACAAACGTCCTTCAACACCCAAATTCATTCGCTTGTGATCTCGTTTGGCTACGGCATCATGATGGCGATGGGCAACTACTTTTTGCTGGGTTTTATGCCCTCCTTCCTGACACACGACATCGGGCTCACCCTAGAGGAAGCTAACCTGGCAATATTGGTGTGTTTATTGGTGAGTACGGCGTTGATTCCAGTATGTGGTCTTATTTCAGACCATGTCGGCAGGCGCCCAGTAATGGCAACCGGAGCCGTATTATTCATTCTCACCAGTTACCCAACGTTTTCGTTTATCGCCCAAGGTGAGCTGAGTTACGCCATCATTGGTTTGGTGATCTATGCCATTGCCTTGGCACCAACAGCCGCTGTGCTCACAACAGCCATCACCGAGATGTTTCCGTTCGCATTGCGCTGCACCGGTGGGGCCATTGGTTACAATGTTGCGCTAACAGTTGCCGGGGGGTTAACCCCTTTAATTTGCCAGCACATTTACCGTTTGACGGGCGACATCTATTCACTGGTTTACTACATCACCTTGATGGCCTTGATTCATCTACTGTTTGTTTTGTTTTCTAAAGAAACCAAAAACAACGCCATCGACTGATACAACAAGTCAGCTCACTTCCATATCGGCGACCAAAAGCCTGAGCGCCAACGCAGTAAAGACCGTGCCCGCAATCGCATTTAACCAACGCTGAGCAGTCGTTGACTGCTGTAATCGTTCGCCCAATTGCCCCGCACCAAATGCAATTAAACCAAATACAATGAAAGTACCTAGCATAAAAACCACGCCCAAGATCCCAACTTGCACAAACACAGGTAAACCCTGAGGCGCGATAAACTGCGGCAGAAACGCGAGAAAAAACAAGGTGACCTTAGGGTTGGTAATATTCATTAAAACGCCACGTCGATATAGTAACAATGGCGAAACCAATGTCGAACTCTGATTTGCTGCCCCCAAAGGCGCCTCGTGCAGAGCCGCTCGCAACGCGCCCCACGCTAGGTATAGCAAATAACCCGCACCGGCAAATTTGACTAGCGTAAACGCAAACGGTGATGCTTGTATCAACGCAGCAAGGCCGAGCGCCACAGCTGCGGTGTGAAACAGCAAACCGCTGCACAGCCCTGCAGTTACCCATAGCCCAGAGCGTCGACCATATAACGCTGATTGACTCAGTACAAACAAGTTATCCGGACCAGGGGCAATGGCCAATGCCATTGATGTTAGCCAGAACGCAAACACGGTTTCAAATGCCATCTGTAATCACTCCAAATCAAGCCGATATCTATACCAAACACGTCTCCTCCCGACAATAAAAATACAACAAATCCACCTCAACCGAGCCTCTGCCGCACCACCGATTCTTGACTATACTTCGCCAGAAAAGTACGAAATGTATTGCGATAATAAGCGTATCGAGCGCCACCCTAGCGGTCATCAGCAATTTTTCAGGAAGATATCCATGGCATCAGTGGTCAACACCAAACGCCTGTGTTTAATGGTTCTATCGTTAGTGTTCGCCTACGGGTGTGAGAAACCCACGACCCGGATGACCCCCAAGCCAGCAAACGCGGATATTGTCTACGCCATAGAACGTGACATTCCAAATTTCACACACTACCCCGCCAACACCCAAGCTGTTGAAACCGTCGATATCGTTGCAAGGACCCGAGGTTTTATCGAAGGCATACATTTCAAAGACGGCCAGATCGTCAAACAAAATCAACTGCTTTACACACTCGAGGTGATCTATGACCAAGCCGATGTCGAACAGGCACAAGCCGAGCTGGCCATCACTAACGCCAAGGTAACTCGCTCACGACTATCCTATGAACGGCAAGAACGGCTATTAGCTAAAAAGTTGACCTCTAAAGAAGAGCGAGACAAAGCCTTACTTGATTACAACGAGGCCGTTGCAGAACGCAAACGCGCCCGTGCATTACTGACTCAAGCACAACGTGAGTTGAGTTACACCGAGGTGCGGGCTCCTTTCGATGGCCGCATCAGCCGAACACGCTTCTACCCAGGGGAGCTGGTTGATCCCGACAATGCCAGCGGCAGCACAACCTTGACCCAACTGTTGAAAACATCCCCCTTATATGTCGACTTTCCAATCCCGTCTAATGATCTACAAACACTCTTAACCGCTCAGTATCAGAAAGGTTTTGCACTACCAGTACGCTTCACGTTGTTATCGGATTCTCCGGTACATACATTTGGTTCGCTGAATTTCATTAATAACACTGCTGACCAGCAATCTGGCACGATATTACTCAGAGCCACGATTTCCAATCAAACCAACCACATCTACCCAGGCCAGTACGGCACAATTTTTGTTCAAACCGGCACGATCCCAAACGCCATATTAATCCCTACCGCGACGATTCATGAAGATTTCAACGGCAATTTCGTATACACCGTTGATACAAAACAACAGCTGAAACGGCAAAATATCAAAACTGTGCAGAAGATTGACGCATGGACACAGGTTCAAGGGCTTAAAGCAAATACACCGATACTGGCTGGTGGCCTCTCGATCATACACCCGGGTTTACACGTTATACCCAACAAGATTCCACCGCCGCCCGCGCCAGTTACAGCAAAGGATATGTCGACGGCACACACAACCCAAGAGGACGACCAGGGATGACTCTTTTTCGCTGTCGTAATCGATACGGTCTCAATCAATCACTGTCCTCAACGCTTACAATCCTGTTTTCCACCTCGCTGACAGCGCTAACACTGTTCGGTTGTAGCCAGCAAGAGAACGTGCACCGCAAACAAACACCAACACTAGAAATCATGAAACCCGTCAGCATGAAGATGCCTGACCAGCTGTTTTTCTCGGCCTATGCCGACGCGTTTGAGAGCGTTGATATTGTCGCCAGAACGCGCGGTTTTATTTCTGATGTCTGCTTTCGAGATGGCCAATATGTGAAGAAAGGCCAACTCCTCTATCGAATCGAACAAATCATCAGTCAGGCCGAAGCAGAACAAGCGCAAGCCGAAGTAGAGATCGCACAAGCTGAAGTCGCTGAAACGCGGATAGAAATCAAACGCTATAAACGTCTAGTCAAAGCCAAAGCCGCATCACAAGATCAGCTCGATCAAGCAACACTTAACTTTCACACGGCCATCGGCGATCTTGATAACGCCAAGGCAAGGCTAAAGCGTTATCGACAGGATTTAGTCTATACCGATATTCTCGCGCCTTTCAACGGACGAATGAGCAAAACTGCATACTACCCCGGTCAGTTGGTCGGTGAATCTAATACTGACGCCGATACTCAACTTAGCTCGATCAAACAGCTCAATCCGCTTTATGTATATTTCAAGGTTCCCTCCACACACTTGCAAACTGTGCTTCGCACTCAAAATACTGAAAAATCACCGTCGCCGAGCAAAGAACTCATAGAAACATCACGCGTTCAATTTACCACGATCGGCAAGCACCCTGTTGAACAACACGGCACATTGGATTTCATCGATATCGCCGTGAACCCCAGCAGCGGAACAATCAGCGCACGAGCCACCATTGCAAATCCGAATCATCTGATTTACCCAGGCCAAAGTGGTCATCTGATACTCACACTCGGCCATGCGCGGGATGTGCTGATGCTACCGTCAGCGATTATCAAATTAGATCAGCTAGGTAGCTATGTTTACACGCTCAATAACGGTTCGGTAAAACGTATCAACGTTGAAAGACAAGCAACATATGGCCCCTGGACACAAGTCACGGGTATTCAGTCAGATCAAAATATCGTGACTAATTATCTCGACAGCATCAAACCCGGCCAGCAACTTAACAGTAAAACGACACAGGTTAGCCCAGGGCCCGAACCTAACACTTTGTTTGATGATGCCGAAGTCATGGTGACAGTTCCAGCTCACGAAAAACCGCGCGTCTTGCAAGCTCCCGATACAACCATCAAACCGGACAACCTGAGTAACGCTTGCCAACAGGGATAGGGATTACATTATGTTTTCACGGTTTTTTATCGATCGCCCCATCGCAGCGTCGGTCATCGCACTGTTGATGGTTTTCGCGGGCAGTATTGCAATTCCGCTGCTTCAGGTTGAACTCTACCCAGAAATTGTGCCTCCACGCGTCTCAGTAACCGCCAGTTACCCCGGAGCAAGTGCCCAAACCATGGTTGACGCCGTTACTGTTCCGCTAGAAGACGAAATCAACGGTGTTCGCGGAATGGTGAGTGTCGAAAGCACTAGTACTGACCAAGGCCAGGTGACAATCGTCGTCACCTTTGAAGTAGGCTACGACCTCGATATTGCCGCTGTCGACGTGCAAAACCGGGTAGAACTAGCCAAACCCCGACTGCCTGACGAAGTTATTAAAAACGGTATCGATATCGAAAAAGGCTCAACTGACATCGTCATGTTTGTTCACGTTATCTCCCCCGGCGGCAAACGTGATTTGGAATACATCGCCAATTACGCGGCCATCAATGTGGTTGACCCGATAAAACGGGTTAAAGGCGTCGGCGAAGTCGTGGTATTCGGTGATCGTACGTATGCCATGCGTATTTGGGTCGACCCGGTGAAACTTGCCGGCTACCGACTCACCGTCAACGATGTCATCAGCGCTGTTCGTGATCAGAACGAAATCGCACCGGTGGGTATCATTGGCGGAACTCCCTCAAAGGCGGATCAATCAATCCAGCTTATCGTCGAGACCAAAGGCAGGCTAGATCAGGTTGAAGAATTTGAAGATATTGTGGTGAGCCGCTCAGACAACGGCTCGTTGATTTTTGTTAAGGATATCGCTCGGGTTGAACTGGGGGCCGACGACTATCTGACCGACCTTTCGGTTAACTCACACCCGGCGGTAGGTATTGGCATTAGCCAACTCCCTAATGCCAACACGTTAGAAGTTGTTGGTAATATAAAAACCATCCTCAATGCTCTCGAACCCAATTTACCCGAGGGCATTACCTACGATATCGCACGTGATGCCACCTTATTCATCAATGGTGCCCTGAAAGAAGTTGGCCTTACCTTCTTGTTTGCACTGGTTCTGATTGTGCTGGTCGCCTATGTATTTTTGCAGAACTGGCGCACAACGCTGATCACCCTGATTACGATTCCCGTGTCGCTGATAGGTACCTTCGCGTTTCTTGCACTACTTGGTTTTTCGATGAATATGTTAAGCCTTTTTGGGCTTATTCTGGCAATTGGATTGGTCGTCGATGATGCCGTTGTTGTTATCGAGAACATCAATCGCATCAAAGAACAAGAATCATTGCCGGTACGAGATGCAACGATTCGCGCAATGGATGAAGTACGAGGCCCTATCATTGCCTCAACGTTAGTGATGATGTCGGTGTTTATACCTGCGGCGTTTATGCCCGGCATTACAGGTAAACTCTACCAGCAATTCGCCATTACTGTATCGTGCTCGCTGGCGTTGTCGTTAGTCAATGCACTTACGTTTACACCGGCACTGTGTGCGTTGTTATTGAAATCCCACGACACCCAGCAAGGTTGGTTTTTTCGCAAATTCAATGCGGCCTTTGATGCGTTACTGGTCGGTTACGACAAATTGCTCAAATGGACCATTCCGCGAAAACTATTAATGACTAGTGTATTTCTGTTACTTGTCGGAGCGACTACCGCACTAATATTTTTGGTTCCCCGCGGCTTCTTGCCGGAGGAAGATCAGGGATTTTTCTATGTAAACGTACAACTGCCAGAAGGATCCTCACTCAAACAAACGCACAAGGCGATGCAAAAGGTGCTTCACGAAGCGCAAAAATTGCCTGGGGTTATGGACGTCGTACTCGTCGACGGGTTTAGTATTTTATCGCATAGTAAAACCAGTAATTCAGGGTTCGTGGTGATCGAAATGTTGCCGTTTGATCAACGCGACGCGAGTGAGTCGGTGTTTAAACTCACCAAAGATTTACAACTGTCACTGGATAAAATCGGTGACGCGCAGTTTTTAGTGATTAATGTTCCGGCAGTTCAAGGGCTCTCAACTGCCGGCGGGTTTGAATATATCTTAGAAGACCGAGCCGCCCAGGGGCTTGAAGCTCTCTACAGTAATACACAGCTGATGCTTAACGCGGCCAATGCGCAGCCTGCTATCCGCGATGTGTTTAGTCCATTTAAAATCGACACCCCCATACTCTACTTGGATATCGATCGCGCACAGGTCATGCGCCAGGGCGTACTCCTGCAGGATCTGTATCTCGCATTACAGGCAAATCTTGGGTCTTTTTACATTAATGACTTCAATAAATACGGCAAAATTTATCGCGTATTTATTCAGGCCGATATCGATTTTCGTTCCAGCCCAGAAGACCTGCAAAAGATCTATGTCAAAAATATTAACGACGATCTGGTTCCTATCAGCGACTTGGTTCGCTACGAATACCGTGCCGGAGCCAGTAAAATTCGGCGCTACAACCTTTACACATCGGCTCACCTTATCGGTTCACCATCAACAGGACACACCAGCGGCGAAGCCATCGCGATTATGGAACAACTCACCAAAGAGATACTAACCGACGGTTTTTTCTTTGAATGGACAGACACCGCCTATCAAGCCAAAAAGGCGGGCAACGTGGCACCGATCGTTTTCGCGCTGTCGATCATCATCATCTTGATGATTCTGGCCATACTTTACGAAAGCTGGCTTTTGCCGTTTATGATCATACTCGCAGTCCCTTTTGCTGTTCTGGGTGCATTGAGCTTTCAATTTATTCGCGGCCTGGCTAACGACACATTCTGCCAAATCGCCTTGATCATGTTGGTAGGGTTATCGGCTAAAAATGCCATCCTAATTGTGCAGTTTGCGAACGAGAAATATGTCGAAGGATCCAGCGTTGTCGATTCCGTTATCTTCGCGTGCAACACAAGGCTGCGCCCAATTCTGATGACCGCGATCGCTTTTGTGGCCGGTATATTTCCGCTCGTTATCGCGACTGGAGCCGGAGCCGCATCTCGCCACTCCTTAGGCACAGCAGTATTCGGTGGGATGATCGTATCGACAACACTGGCTCTGATATTCGTGCCATCAATCTACGTTATCTTCCAACGCTTTCGTGAAAAGCGCGTCCCAGACCTACGCGCACGCATGCAAAAACAGCGAAAAACACCGTCAAACGAATAACCGTAAACCAGAGCCATTGATTGTGATCATATAACGTACAAGTAATAGTCAGTCGTTCTGGTATGCCGCGAACGATTGAGCAACTATGGTTAAACAATAAGCCCTGTACCGGAGACAATGATGGATTCACGTATTGATATCAAACAAGCGCTTCGCGTCTACAACAAAGTCATTACACATGGTACTAAACACACCGGCGACCTAGGCCATGACTATACGCTCGCGGGTCTAACGGCGTGGTCTGACGCCGACGGTTACACCTTGATGCTGGAAGATAAAGACGCCAAACTGACTGTGTATTTTCACAACAAATACAATGTCGATTTTCACAACAACTTCGCACTGGATCAATTTCTTGAACACATGGACAAAATCGACAAGACCGATTTTTAATGACGCCCAAAGGTCAGAGTGACCAACGCACATTTAACGATCAAAAAATCACAATCAAGGCTCTACAATCATTTCGTTTTTCCGATTTATATCGAATTGTGCGAGATATACTCAAATGCCAGTAAATGACTTTGGCACCCTGTTCAATAGCCGGTGCATGACACAAGCAATCCGGCGCGTCATTTGCTAGACTTGCGCATTTGCGATTCTAAGATTTCATCGAATAACAATGACAACTGCGCAAGTAAAATCCTCGTCAAAATCCGCCCATACTCCCATGATGCAGCAGTACCTTAAAATTAAGGCGCAGCATCCCAACGATATGGTTTTCTATCGAATGGGAGATTTCTACGAACTCTTCTTTGACGACGCCAAAAATGCCTCCGAATTACTCGGCATTACACTAACCGCGCGAGGAAAATCCGCCGGCGAACCCATTCCTATGGCAGGCATCCCGTTCCATTCTGCCGACGGTTATTTGGCAAGACTGGTTAAAAATGGCGTGTCAGTTGCTGTTTGCGAGCAAGTTGGCGACCCGGCTACCAGCAAGGGGCCGGTTGAGCGCAAGGTCATGCGTATTGTCACGCCGGGCACGGTATCCGATGAAGCGCTCATGGAAGAACATAAAGACAATCTACTTGTCAGTGTGTTTGAACAAGACGATAAAGTTGGTTTTGCCGTCATGGACTTAGCCGCTGGTCGCTTTGGCGTATTCGAAGTCAATGATCTTGCCAGCGCCGAGAGCGAGCTTTACCGGCTGGCCCCGGCTGAATTATTGATCGATGAGCACAATAGCTCGGCTGTATTCAGCCGTTATCCGTCCGGATTGCGTGAACGCCCAAGCTGGGAATTCGATGAAGAATCTGCACGACGCTCGCTGAATCAACAATTTAAAACGAAAGACCTTATCGGTTTTGGTTGCGAAAATTTGTCCGCCGGCTTGATTGCAGCTGGCTGTTTGCTGGCCTATGCCCGCGAAACCCAGCGCGGCGATCTGCCGCATATTCGAACATTGCGTCATGAAAGCCGCACATCCAACGTTCGATTAGACGCAGCAACACGTCGTAATTTGGAAATCGACATTAACCTGCAGGGCGAGCAAACCAATACGCTCTTCAGCGTGGTTAACCATTGTGCAACCACTATGGGGTCACGGCTGTTGCGACGCTGGCTCAACCTGCCTTTGTCTCAACGTGAAACCATAGAACAACGCCATGAAGCCGTTGCTGAACTTATCAGCCAGTATTACAGCGACACCTGTTTCGATCACTTAAAGGCCATCGGCGACATGGAGCGAATTCTTGGCCGAATTGCTCTCAGATCAGCACGGCCGCGTGATTTAACGCGTCTTCAACAGTCACTTGCGGTTCTTCCTGATATTCAAGGCACGATGGAATCGGCTGAATCAGGCTTATTGAAGACACTGCTACAAACCATTAAAACCTTCCCTGACACCGATGCGCTGCTTCAATCTGCAGTCATCGACAACCCGCCGGCTGTGATTCGCGATGGCGGCGTTATCGCCGAGGGTTACGACGCAGAGCTAGACGAACTTCGAGGTTTGAGCCAGAACGCTGGCGATTTTCTCATCCGGCTGGAACAAAAAGAACGTGAGCGTACCGGTATTTCAACCCTGAAAGTCGGATACAACCGAGTACATGGCTACTACATCGAAATCAGTAAATCCCAAAGCGAACAGGCGCCGACCGAATATATTCGTCGCCAAACATTAAAAAACGCTGAAAGATACATCACCCCTGAGCTGAAAGAATTCGAAGACAAAGCGCTGAGCGCCAAATCGCGGGCACTAGCACGCGAAAAAGCACTGTATGAGGCCCTGTTAGAAACCCTCAACGAGAGTTTAATCCCGCTACAAGATTGCGCTCAGGCCGTCGCTGAATTTGATGTTATTTGCAGTTTTTCACTGACTGCAGAACGCTTGAATTATTGCCGACCAACCATGCAAGAAGCATCGTCTTTAACGATATCTGAAGGTCGTCATCCAGTGGTCGAGCGCGTGCTGGAAACTCCATTCATCGCCAACGATATTGAGTTAGACGAAAATCGACGAACCTTGATTATCACCGGCCCAAATATGGGTGGTAAATCGACCTATATGCGCCAAACGGCTCTGATTACACTGCTTGCGCATATCGGCAGCTTTGTACCGGCAAGCGCTGCATCCGTAGGTATGGTTGATCAGATTTTCACACGGATTGGTAGCGCCGATGATCTTGCTGGCGGACGTTCAACCTTTATGGTTGAGATGAGTGAATCTGCCAATATCCTGAATAACACAACTGATCGATCATTAATACTGATGGATGAAGTCGGGCGTGGCACATCCACCTTTGACGGGCTCTCGCTTGCCTGGGCATTTGCCGTCGAATTAGCGGCAAATACACACGCAATGACATTGTTTGCCACTCACTACTTCGAATTAACGATTTTGCCCGAGCTATATCCAAAGGCGGCAAACATCCACCTCAGCGCTACTGAACATGACGATAACATTGTGTTTTTGCATCATATTCAGCCGGGGCCAGCCAGCCAAAGTTATGGTTTGCAAGTTGCTAAACTTGCCGGAATTCCAGCCCATGTACTGAGCTCTGCACAGACAAAGCTTAAGGAACTCGAAGCGGCTGAAGATTCAACAGCACCCCAGCCTTCGCGCCAGACATCGCCCATCGACATCAACGCGAACGAACCGGCTGAAAAGAACCCAATGCAAGGCGAATTCTTCTCGGCAGCAGAACCCTCTGCGGCTGACAAGCGCATCGGCACGATCAATCCTGATGAGTTAACGCCACGCGAAGCGCTTGAATTGATCTACGAACTCAAAAAACTTCACGATTCTTGATTAACACTGTTCAATACTTGTTCATAATCTGCCCACAATCGGCTTAACTCTGCGCCGATATGAGCCTAACTATCACGAACATGCAAATAGTAGTAATTCTTGTTTGCATCCAGCGATTAAACCCGCTTAATCTTGCAGTGAAGAGTTAACAAGCGAAAAAAAAATAGGTAAACTACCTCGCATTAAAAATCTGGTGACCACATAAAGGAACAAATATGACATTTGTTGTCGGCGAAAACTGCATTAACTGTAAGCACACAGACTGCGTTGAAGTTTGCCCTGTTGACTGTTTTTACGAAGGCCCGAACTTCCTGGTAATCCACCCAGACGAGTGTATCGACTGCGCGCTGTGTGAGCCTGAGTGTCCGGTTGATGCTATTTTCTCTGAAGACGAAGTACCTGCAGATCAAGAAGTGTTTACTGAACTGAATGCAGAGCTTGCTGAACAATGGCCAAACATCACAGAAATGAAAGATGCAATGCCTGACGCCGAAGAGTGGAACGGTGTCGAAAACAAGCTGCAACATTTGAAGCGCTAATCACGCTCTGCTGTTAACCGGCTTTTTTACATTGTCACTAAAGCCAACAAAAACAGCATACAGATAAGCCTAAAAACCCCGCTCGTCGGGGTTTTTTATATCAATTTTTTATAAACACCCTTCCTAAATTCCCAGTGCTTTTCAGCAGCCACGTCATATCTTGCTGTTTTTCTTTATATTTTTTATCCCCAGCTACCCGTTAATAAGTTGTTTACAATCTGATAATAAGATGTGGAAATCCGGCAAAGTGTGAAGTTCGTACCTATACTGAGGGTCCACTATCAGAATTCAGGCATAACGCCATGTTACAGATTGAAGCCAGCAATCCGATACTGGTTCGCGTCGAGCAACGGAACCAACACTTTTTTACAGTAGTGAATGCAGGTACGCATATTGTTCAAACCGAGAGCTTCAATACACGGGAAGCCGCGTGGATGGCCAAAGAAATTCTTCAAAAGAAATACGGTCGCCGATAAATTTTTCCTCAGCCGATTGCCACTATCGCCTGATAGAGAGAACTTTCTCAAAAGATCGATTAATTAGAAAACAGATTTAAGCAAACAGCTAAGAAAGCGAGTAAGACAAACGGAGTTACAAACTCTTGATACTGGGGCATATAGACCCACACTCGCAATACAATATTCGTCCAAGCCGTTCTGTATCAAGCGCTACCACTGGTAGCGTTTTTTTTTATGCATAAATATAGCGACTAAATACGCCTAATCATGATTTGTATTGGAGTCACACACCAGATTGGCTGTCACTGCATTCGCCGCAAAAAGAAGCATTCCAAGAAGGGTTACCGTCACAACATACTCTAGTGCCAAAGGCGCTGCATGGAAAAAGCTCAAAACCCATAAGCTCAAACTACCTATGATGAGGATAAATGATACAAACGTTAAAACCTCATAACGATTGGAGGTTCGAACGGGCTTATCACAGTGAGGACAATGAAATCGCGTTGAAAAGTGTGATACCTCGCGTTGTTCATCGGATACCTCATGGAACGTAAATTCTTCAAAACAATACGGGCATTCCATAGCCCCTCCTTCTTTTATTGTCGTTATTAGGGTTAGAACACTACCGACATCAAACAGGGCCATTCGGCCATCGCTTTTCGATCACAAACATCAAGACACTTGGATGTCTCTAACCTTTAAAAGCTAGTCGATGATTCGACAGTTCTCCATCCCGCTCAAGGCACGAAGCGCTTAGATTTTAGGTATCCGTTGATAAAACCACTGAACAACACTTTCCATCACGGCTCTATATAGCTAGTACACAGAGGCTTTTCACTGACAACTTACCCGCGTCATCATCCTAGCGCAGACCAAGAAAAACCACTCGGGGATGTGAACCAACACGGCTATTGCGTCAGAAGACAACCAAATTCCAGAAGCTTGGCTAAGCTGACATTAACGACAGAAAAGATGGTCTATAAAAAGCTGGAATCCAGATTTTGACAGCCACAGCAAAGAATGAATAAAGGCGTGAAACATGTACCCTATCGTCTATCCCAAGGCAGCTGAAAAACAGGAGCGTATCGATACACTTCTCGCTCGCCAACAAACCGTTGATCTCAGCTATGAAAACCTGAAAGACGCTCGAGAACGCCGGCTATGTATCATCTACGATAAACCTGCCTGGTTTCAAATCGCAGACAATCACGCCCTGAACCCGGGTGATCCGATTTTGGAACGCAAATCCTGCACGCCACCTACTCTGAAATTCATCAATTTGGCGAGTGAGCTTTATGGCGTAGATCGGCACCTTATTTTGGCGATTGTCGTTATGGAGACCAACAGCTGCTTTGATGTGTGGCCGGATCGTATGCGGGAATATCGCAAACCGATGGGAGTCAGTTTTGATCTTTGGGAAGAGCTAGCCGGGTCGGAACGTTATATCAAAGACCCTGCGAACAATATTGAAGTCGGTACGCTGATCGTTTCACGGATTCAAAAGAAAATACGAGATCCCAGTGTCGGAAAGATCGCGTCAGTGTTCCATCAATTAGATGCGACCGTAGTGAACGATTACGGGGCTAAAGTTGCAAGACTCTATCAGCTATTAAGGCGCCTTGGCTGAATCAATCGCCGAACAAAATCCACCAGAAGCAGCCCCTGCATTAACAGCGTCAATATCCAACCATAGCGGAAGTGCCAACTTGGATGCTCAGGTATCGGCACATTATCAACCATCGACGCTGGCGTCATCAATCCGGTTTGATGGTAAATTTCACCGCTAGGCAGCACCACCGCGCTGATACCACTATTAGCGACCCGAACCATGGGGATTCCACTTTCTACAACTTGAAATACCGCTAACGCGAAGTGATAAAATGGCCCTGGGCTGTCACCAAACCAGGTATCACTGGTCGGGTTCACAATCAAATTACCGCCCTGCTCTACAAATGTTTTGACCATATCATCAAATAGCATTTCATAGCAGATAAGCGGTATCACACGTACACCCGGCTTCACATCAAACAGTTGAAATTCAGATCCGTGCTTATATTCGGCGGCATTAGGTAGTAAATCCTTTGAAACACCCGCAGGAACGTATTCAAAAAATGGCACCAACCGCTGTTTGTAATAACTCTGCTGTAAAACACCGGCCTGAAACCATTGAGCAGCATTGTAATAGCCACCATCATGATTATTTGTATCAGCGTATACATAACCAGAAACTAGCATTAAAGGTACCGGGTAGGATGATTCAAAGGCGGCAAGCGCCGCAGCATCTTCGGCGTTATCCGTCGCGGAAAACGGTGCCGGAAATTCCGGCCATACCAAAAGATCCACTGGATTAGATCTCAGCAATTGATCGCTCATATCAAATAGCATTGCAGTGTTACTTCGGCGATCTAGGTCGGGCTGAACGGCACCTATTCGAATATGAGTTGCATCAGGCGAACGCGGAAACGCACCCACAGCCGGCAAACCAACGAGTACGCCAGCCAACAAAAGCATGCCAAGCGACACGGCCTGATGTTTATGCTGCCCACGGGAGTTCCAGATTTCAAGCAAAGACATTTGCATCAATGCAAACACAAACGTCATCAACGGCAGCCCGCCGATTGACAGCCAACCCAGTAAATCCGGATGCTGGTAGAGCGCCACAAGGGGCGTTGCCGGAATCAACAAAGGCAACCACGTTGTCAGCACAGAAAAATAAAGAGCTCGTAACACAATGCGCCGGGCAACATGCCCCAGAGACGCAGAATTTTGGGCATTTTTATCGGTTCGATAGCCCCACCGAATAGCATCAAGCCAAACGAACAACAGCATGGGTATCGTCTGCACCACGCACAGCAAAACAAACAACGCCAACGCCAGCACTACCGAAGCACCCGAGAACGCCATCACGGCAGGCACTAACCACCATAACGCCAAACACCATAGACCAAGGCCTGTTGCTAACGTGATCGCAAATCGAGAGCGCAACGGCGCGTCAGTCAGTGCAATGAGCCATGGAACATTCCAGATAAATACAATCCAGTAGAGTCCATTCGGCGGCGTTGCTAGCAGTACACAAAGCGGTGTTAGTAATGCAATTAAATATCGGGAATTGGCCGTCATGTTTGCCTTTTCTTCCTGTATTGGCTCGGCGTAAGTCCTGTTAGCCGTTTAAACGTAGAAGTAAACGTGCTGGTTTCACTAAATCCGGCTGCGCGAGCAACATCTGCAATCGGTTGACCGGTTTCAAGCAATAGTTGTTGGCCATGTTCGACCCGCGCTCTATTAACCAACTGCTGGAAAGAATATCCTTCAGCAGCAAGACGCCTGCGCAAAGTACTAACGCTCGTATTCAACTGTTCAGCAACCTGCTGTTGCAACGGTTTTCTGTTTGCCAATAATCCTGGCAGCATTTGCATAATAGCAACCGCTAGCCGGCCTTGTTCCGGTAACTCTGTATGACGCGCAGCCAACGCCTTCTGTTTCGCCAGATGCAACATATCGCCGTCAGGATTGATCGTAGGCATATCATAAACAGATCTGGCAATCTTACCGCCATTGTATTCGGCGTCAAAAACAAAACGCGTATCGATCACGGCTCGGTATTCGCTAACCGGAACTCTTGGCGAGTGCTTGAAGCTAACCTCGATCATGCTTTCTGACAGTGGAACGCCGGTAATATTTTTTAGTGTTCGACACAAAAATCCCGATCGCAGCTCCATCAATTGGCCGACCTGTTCACATGAGTAATCGCCAAGCACCTGGTGTCGAACATGCACATCCGATTCATTGACCGTCAAATAGGTTTGAATACCGCTGTTAAAAATGGGCTGGTACTCCATATAGATTCCCATCGCCTCACTAACGTAGCTCGCATTCAGAGCCAAAGAATTGGCTAGCTGCATCGCAGACGGCGATGCAAAAAAACTGGTGCGTAGCGCAAACAGTGGATCTCCAGTGCAGTCGACGCAGATATCTAGAAGCCGAATAAACCGATGTAATGGTAACCGACTTCCTCTTACTAGATGATTTGGCGCTGGAAGCGCTAATCGTCGACACGCTTTTTCGACCGTATACCCGTAATTCACCAGGCCGTGAGCCAGGAGAAATGCGTGCTCCATCAATACTGACTTATCCTGATTAATCATCTTTTTGTCCGAAATATGTATCGAGGTAGTTGCGAATAACCTGAATACTAAATAGTATCAAAAACCTAACTCAATGAATTTATTGAGTTTTTTACTTTTCAGGCCATATTTTTGAGTAATTCACTCAATTAATATGACCTCTAAAGTACACAAATAATAATAAAACGAATTAGGGGCAATCATGATGAAATCATCAATCAAGCGATTGGCGAATCTCGCACTACTGTCTATTGCGGTACCGGTTTTAGCTGGCGGATCAGGGTCCGGTGGCGATTCAGATCCAATTTTGGAGAAACAGGAAAGTTGGGCTGGCCGTGCGTCAGATTACCAACGCCGACTAGACATTTACAGCCGTCTTTCTGACAGCAGCACACTCGGGTCACACAATACCTATAACTCTGAAGCCTATCGTGACATCGACAGCTACTTGGATCCACAGCAGAAACACTCTATCTACGACCAGCTGAGAATGGGCGCACGTTTTATCGAGCTGGATGCTCACTGGACAGCCCACACCAAAGGCTGGCCATGGCAGTGGGGTGATGACCTACTTCTATGCCACTCAGGCATTGGTAAAGAGCTGGGTAGCCTGCACATCGGTTGCGGCCTGACTGACCGCTTTTTGTCGGAAGGACTCAACGAAATCCGCGACTGGTTCGCCGATATCGACAACGCTGATGAAGTTATCGTTCTTTACATCGAAGATCATAGCGACGGACGCCATAACGAACTCTACAACAAGATTAATTCAGCACTCGGTAACAAGATTTACCAAAGCGGCGGCTGTAAATCAGTACCGAATACACTCACCAAAGCAGATGTTCTGGGTGCCGGTAAACAAATCGTTCTCTGGAAGGACGGCGATTGCGCAAGCAACTCGTCTCTGCGCAACATGGCGTTCAATAGCCTTGGCGGTATGAGCCGGATTTGGGAAGACGCCACGACAGTTGCAAAGATTTCCGGATTTTTTGGCGGAGCCGTCACACCATCGATCTCAGCGAGTCAAATTCGCGAAGAGTTTAAAAATGGCCGTAACTTGGTCAACCTCGATGATATGACCTACAGCGATGGCCGACTCGAAGCAGCCATTTGGAGCTTTGACAACAATGAACCCAACAACAGTGGTGGCAATCAAGATTGTGCCGTGCAATGGGGCAATGGCCGCTGGGATGATGCCACCTGTACCAATCACCACCCCTATGCATGCCGCACAAGCAGCGGTTGGGTAGTTGCGGGCAACGGCCCGTGGACAGACGGTGCCAGTGCCTGTGCAAACGCCGGCGGCAAGTTTGATGCGCCAACGAACAGTGCCGACAACGAAAGCCTGAAAGCCGCGAAAAACGGCAACAGCCATGTATGGGTTAACTTCCATGACCGCTTCTACGAAGGCGCGTGGCAAAAAGGCATTGACGGTGAATTCCAGATCCGTTCAATGGGTAAGTGCTTAGATATTCCTGGCAGTGATAGTAATGCTAACGCTGGCACAAATGTTCAACTCTGGTCGTGCAGCGACCAAGCACGTGATCAACGTTGGACAATGGATAACGATGGCCGTCTGCATAACGTAGCCAACCCATCGGTGTGCTTGGATGTTGCCGGTTCAAACCAAAATAACGGTGCAAACATTCTGCTTTGGCATTGCCATGACGGGAAAAACCAGCGCTGGATTCTAGACGGCACGTCTTTGCTTTCACAAATGAACGCGAGTAAATCGATCGATGTATCCGGGGTTAAAAGCGCCAACGGTGCAAATATCCATCTATATGATTTCCACGGTCGTGAGAACCAGCGTTGGAGTTTTATTGCGAAGTAAGCTCAAACAGGTTTTGATCTAAACCGAAGATCGAAAAGTTGATTGATCAAAGCAGTGATCGGCATCACCCGCTCACTGCTTTTTTGTATCTACGATATGTGCAGAACAATTTAGCGGCAGACTCAATCTTTAACTCAGAACAAACGCCGTTCTTTGGCCATATGGTGAAGACTGATAAATAAGACAAGATTCCCCCCCCATATACCCTCGCGCTTTCGCTCGCTGAGCCAATGCAATTGCAAGAAATCCAGCAGCGGCACCTGTTTCACCGAAGTGTTCCGCCGGATGCCAATCCATTGTATGGGCAAGTGCCTGAGGTAAATGAATGCGTGCAGCACCCCATTCCATCGCGCGTTTCTCAGTGCCATTGACGCTACCAATTACCACGCCGGCATTTGTAAGATCCGGCTCAACAGCGACCAAACGATTCAACAAATTAGTCAATTTCTGACCATCTACCACGGCCCCTGTGGCGTCATCGTATGCTTCCATCGCCGCAAGTGGTGATGACAACGTTGCCATCCCTCCTGCTCCGCTCTCAACAACGAAAAAAACAGCAGCCTCTCCGGCAAAGAAACCCGCGGGGTTGTTTGGAGACGACAAAACGTCGAGCTCGATCAACGCAGGCATCATATATCCATCAAGAAGGCTATCAACACCGCCGATGATACAGCGGTCAATGCCCGGCAACTCGAGTAACCTTTCGGCCTTATTGAGGACCTCGCCAACGCCCGCTGCGTCGGAAAAACATAATTCGGTATGCCCGGGTTCAGATCCAACACCTGCCATATGTATGAGCGTTTGAATGAAATAGGTATCGAGTGCTTTTCTTCGCTCATCACTGCGATCACTTCTAAGCCCAATAACATCACTTGGTTCAGCACCATCTACGCTATCAAGATCGACTGATTGTTGACGTTCACATTCATCCCAGTAGTAACCACTGCCCATATTAATGACCACTGCTGTGCGTGATAGATCTTCAAACGCCTCATCAGCGTTCTCCAGTAAATCCTCCAAAGCGAGGTGCGCCAACCGCAATAGACGCCCCGAGCCTGAAAAACCTACCAATGCATCGCCCATAGCAGCATGAACAGACACCGGATACATATCTGCGCTTGATTCATCAAAAAAACTGAAGTCGTTATGCGGCGAAACACGACTCAAGCCGGCTCGCGCAGCGGCGCAACCGTTTTTAAAATCGCCTAGAGAAGAGGCCATCCCAGCAGCAGTTATTTCGAGTCCCAATTTAAATTCCTTTGCGGTAACGTACATCAAGCGATAATTAGCGATCAATCGTATCTGTTAGATCATATATTCATAAATTGCTATGCCATAGAAGGAATAGCGACTGCGCCCTTGAGAGCGAGCGTCGGCATATATGGCTGCTCATCAGTAATATGAATACCGCATACCCGCGCAATTTTTAACAGCGCTAATCCTTCAATACAGAGGTACGGTTCGGTTTCTAACTCATCGTTGGTCGAAGGCGACATCTCTACACGCATTGCATACCGATGTTCGTATTCATCAATAAAGTCTGCCAAAGCGGAAGAAAAAGCCGGTTGATCTTGATTCAAGAGCGCCTCACACAAGGCTACACGCTGAGGTTCAGCGCCGTCGGCGGCCTGACTAAAGTCGACGAGTAAACTTTCAAGGTTGCTAGTATCCTGCCGATTTGAAAGAAGAGAAAACACAAATCGAGCGTAGTAAAAATCTTCTTCGAACTCTTCGCCGTCGAGCCAATTCGGTGGTGAATGCAGAATGATCTGACGCGCCAAATCACGATCATCACATACTAGGGCGTCAAAAAATGGCATGAGAATACTCGCGCAACGGTGTGCATCATTTTCATCTAACGGAAGTAATAAAAGGCGAACGCGAGCCTGTGCAGATCGCGCAAGATGATTGAAATACGCTGGAATATCCATGTCATCTAGGTATAAGGCGATCGCCCGACGTCGGTAACAATCGGATAAACACGACAACGTCCTGCTCTTGATGGCCACGTCATACATGTCTTCAGCAACAACACTTTCGTACTCTGTAATCTGGTGTTGTAACTGTTCCTTAACCTGAAATAAATCCATCTACCTCTTCCATAACGATCAGTGACTAGCGATACCAACTAAACAACTACTCTTTGGCTCTAACGTAACGTTGAGCTATACCAAACTAATCGCCTGTGACTGCACGTTCGATACGTTGACCCGGATGCCCGCGATGTCTCGTGAATCATTGGGTAATTCAAATTCACACCGATAGATTAAGCTGAGTAACGCGTCATCAGTATCGATAACCACGGTATCGAGGTGCATCTCTAAAGCAGCCTCTTTCTTTTTCAATCTCAGCAATAGCTTTGGTTGCGCCAAGCCCGGCAAAGCAAACGTTTGTTTGGGTTGCCCGATATTGACTAAGGTAACCGCTTCGTTTCCCTGCAGATAACCATTCGCTACCAAGCCGCTTGAAGCGCCATTGAAATACCGTTTATTGAAATCTACCGGCAACATGGGGCTTCTTGTTTGCTCCCATTCAGCGTCATAAGTACCCGCGTATTGACGACGCTCCAACCAATACGGGCTCAAAAACCCAACACCGGCAGGCTCGGGAGTATCAAAATAGTTCTGAATAAGCGATTTGGGGTTTTCAATTAACGGTAATGCCGATGCCTCACGTATAAGGCTATCAGGATGATGGTAGCCAATACCGATCGGATTTCGCTCATCGAAAGGATGGCCGAATTGCTGCATAACACCATGATCTATCCCGCCGAACGCATGTTGGTAGCTCAGCGGGGTTGGCATAGCAGTTGTAAGCTGCTGAATAAACGGTTCGCCTTCTTGATCAATCTGCCACTGCCGCTGCCCAAAAATACGCAAAATTTTGGCGTACCTTTCAACTTGAATGCCACAATCAAAAAACGGCATATCAGGGCCTGGTGGGAGACCTGTTCCTACGACAACTATATCGGTATTTGGCTTCAACCCGACACACTCTGGCTCATATCGAAAAGCAATATTAGAGGGGGTGCTATTGGCCACCTGGCCCACATCAGATTGCCCGGAACTGCCAGCGTCGGTGGAATTATCGGCGCCAAATGCAGAGACCGGCAAACCTGGCTCATCATCTGCAGAGCTGCCGTCGAAGCTATCAAATAGGTCTCCAGCCAAATTCAAACCTGGCTGCTCTTTTAAGGGGACCAAATGCCCTTGTTGCTGAATCCTAAATGTCGCCTTAAGAATGCCAACAAATTGCGGTCGTAAGTTCCCATCAGGGAGAACAAGATGCTCAAAATGAAACGGGGTTTGATTGTCGATTGTCGGGTGTGGCATTAGGCAACAGCCTCCTGATGAATATGCCAACACCCGGCATCCAGACCTGCCTCATGTTCATAGAGGTTCGCCCACTGATCCAATTTACGTATTTGTTGCTGCTGAATATGCACCGTATCGGCTACTGAAAACAGCACATCACTCTGATAACGGCACTCCAATTCCCAGGCGGTAAAACGTCGAATTTCATGAGGGCTCTGCTCATGCTGTAAAACGGCGACCAACTGCGATGGCGATATTAAAGCGCCCATACGGTGACGTTTACCCAATACAAAGTGCTGTTTGAACTGGGTGAGCCACTGCAACCAAAGATCGGCATCTTGGCTAATTCGGCGTGTATTCGTCCCAAAAGGTCGTTGATCCACATGCATCGGTGACTCGCCACGTTTAAAGGCATCGACTTCTTCAGGGAAGAGCTCTTCTTCAGTGACTTCATCGGCGATAAAAACATCTTCGTATAAGGGGGCGCCGGTAATCGAAAATAACGCATCAGCTGCTGCGGCAGCTTTCTCGTCGTTCGACAATAGTCTAACCAACCGAGGAATCGCTTCAGGAAGTCCGATAAGCCCGAATGCTCTAATCGCATCGTCGCTGAGTTGATCAGGTGATTTTTGTTCAAGGAATTGATAAAGACCAACATCCATCGCAACCGCCATCGCCTGCCAGGTAACCGTCTCCGCTGGCATCGCACCTAAGCGTTGCTTCAAAGGTCCGTGTTGATGCTGTTTCAACATTACGATGGCAGCTTGATTGCGTAACAAGACATCATTGCTGTCGACATATTCAAGCACACTCTCTAGAATCGCTGGCTGATTTGTCAGATCAGCATGACCGAATACAGGCACCATCATCGGTGCTTCTTTCAACAGGTTATTTGCCATTGAAAGCGCGGGCTTACCCATTGAAAGTCTCTGTCGATAAAAAAATGGCATTAACACTTTTAGGTAGGCCGGTTTATCTGCAAACGGCAACCTTGCAAGATCCTTTACCCAAGCAGCTGGGGCGTGCATGTTGAGCGCATCGGTCATTGCACGGCAGGTGTCATTGTCAGAAAGATCCAATGCTGCCAACACAAACATGAACCCCGACAAATCGTCAGACAAACCATATACAGCGCAAACGGCGAAAACCTCTCCCGCATCAGCAGCTGGGTAATCTGCAAACCTATCAAGTACGGGTTGCCCGCCGATCACAAGCGCATCCAAGTGAGCATATAGCCGTGTTTCAAAGTCTTGAATCTCAACCCATGAAAGCTCGTTATCTGTGAGCAGATTCAGCCGCTGTAAATACAAAAATGACGCTTCTTCCAGATGCTCCGCATAGAGCTGACGGAGGAACGCTTGCCGTGATCTGGCCATAATCGTCAGATCTTCTCGCGGCAAACGGCACAGTATTCATCAACCGTGACCGGGCTAGGAATGACGATAATAGGCCCTTGCATCACAGGCATAGGTGGCGTGTTTTTATTGTTATGCAACATAATGTCGAAAGCACGTGGGACGTTTTTTCCCTCGAACTTAACATCCATCGAGTACAACACAAATTCAGAAATGCCCTTTTGCTTACCTGAAACGACACCGCCACCGGCACACCCACCTTCATCACCCACACTGGTTTTGAAATTGGAGTCTTTGACGCAGGTGGAATTACCATCACACAGGACTTTCTTCGTACCTTTATCAGTATCAGACGCCTTCGATATGTTCGGATAAGGGATCGGCACTGGGCCTCCCGGCGTCGGCGTTTTGCAAACATCAGGAAACGCGATAGAAACACCGCCGCTATCTTTATGAACGACAGACAGCATGTTCACGCCAACAGTAACACCCATTTACACGTCCTCAGATTTTAGGTCAGTTATCGTAGAAAAAATGAGTTTTCTCATCACCCGCCACATCTAGTTGATACTGACTGAGCCGCCACGAATTTTGTTCGATGCAGCTGCACGGCTGGTTATCTCCATGCCTTTGATAACAATTTTGCCGTCGTTGCGCAGCAAGATACTGCTGCGGCCGCAAACCAATTCAATTTCTTCACGTGCATCAACACGCACTTTTTTGCCGTCGACCAACGCAGATTCCATCAAATCACTATTGAGTGTCAGTATTTTGATCTCGTTGTTGACTAGGTGATCGCTAACGATGCCTGTAATAATGGGTCGCCCCGATAGGCTTTGTTCGAACTGAAGTAGCACTTCCATACCTTCAAATACTTGACTTGATGGCATACTGATCAACGTGCGAGCGTGCAACATACCATGTGTATTGCCAGGGTAATCAACCAGCGGAACGCCATCAGGATCGAGCCCTAACAACTCACCAACGATGGGGCCATGGATGACCCGCTGGCAAACTTCAGCAACATGCCCTTCTCCTGATATCACCTTCATACATTCACTCCCTTGAATACTTTTCAGGCAAAATCGTAGGCAAAAGTATCGTCCGTTACGGTAATTTCAATCGACGCAATACTTTCACCATCGATCATCCGATTGATGATTTCACTACTCATGGTTGGCAACACAGTATTCGTTAGAATGCTGTCAATCATTCGACCGCCGCTGTCCTGTTCCGTACAGCGACCAACTATCAACTTCAGAACATCGTCATTGTAAGTCAATGCAACATCGTGGTTTTCCGCCACGCGACTCTGTACCCGCTTGAGCTGAATTTTAGCGATTTCACGCAGCATATCGTCGTTTAGCGGGAAGTACGGAATCGTGACCAAACGCCCGAGTAATGCAGGCGGAAATTGCTTCAACAACGGCTCACGCAACGCCTTGTTGATGCCGTCTGGTGCCGGCATTAGATCTGGGTCATTGCATAAGCTCTTGATTAAGTCCGTACCGGCATTGGTAGTCAGCAAGATAAGTGTATTTTTGAAGTCGATCGTGCGCCCTTCACCATCTTCCATCATGCCCTTGTCGAATACTTGGAAGAAGATTTCATGCACATCTGGATGCGCCTTTTCAACTTCATCAAGTAAAATAACACTGTACGGTTTGCGACGCACTGCTTCGGTTAATACGCCGCCTTCGCCGTATCCAACATACCCTGGAGGCGCGCCTTTCAGGCTCGATACCGTATGCGCTTCCTGGTACTCACTCATATTGATGGTGATGATATTCTGCTCACCACCGTAAAGCGCTTCCGCTAATGCCAAGGCAGTCTCTGTTTTCCCGACGCCGGATGTTCCTGCGAGCATAAAGACACCGATCGGTTTATTCGGGTTGTCGAGGCTCGCACGGGAGGTTTGAACGCGCTTGGCAATGGTTTTAAGCGCGTGATCTTGCCCGATAATGCGTGCCCCCATGATCGACGCCAGGTTCATGACGGTTTCGAGCTCGTTTTTCACCATTCGCCCGACAGGTATTCCTGTCCAATCCTGAACCACTGTTCCGACCGCCTGAGCATCGACAGTTGGCAAAATGAGTGGGGTTTCGCCTTGAAGCTGCGCCAAGCGCTCTTGCAATGATCTCAGGGATCGCAACGATTCGGTTCTTTGCTCAGGCGTATTTTCATGAGCGCTTTCCGCTGCAATTTTAGCGACATTGCCATCCGTGAAGCCGCCATCTAAAGCGTCTGCGGCCGTTTCTGTAGCTATTTCTGCGACAGTGGTTTCAAGTTTTGACCCGGTACCCTCAACAACATGAGCGCCCTGCCGTAACTCTGCACGCAACTGCAAAATTTGATCGACTAAAGATTTTTCTTCAAGCCACTGCCCTTCAAGCGTATCCAACAAGTCTAGATTTTCACGCAGTAGTTTCTGCGCGTTAGTCCTGCGATCATCGGCATCAATGCCAAGACTGGCTTCTTTCTCAATAATTGTAAGCTCAGTTTCTAACGCCTGAATACGTTTGCGACAATCATCAACATCCGCAGGAACCGCATATTGGCTCACCGCAACGCGCGCGCAAGATGTGTCTAATAAGCTCACTGATTTGTCGGGAAGTTGACGTGCTGGAATGTATCGGTGTGATAAGCGCACACAGGCTTCAATAGCTTCGTCGAGTATTTGGACCTTGTGGTGGCTTTCCATCATACTCGCCATATTGCGCATCATCAGAATCGCTTTCTCCTCCGATGGTTCCTCTACTTGGATAACGTGGAATCGACGAGTCAGTGCCGGGTCTTTCTCGATGTGCTTTTTATATTCTGCCCACGTTGTTGCAGCCACGGTTCGCAGGTCACCTCGCGCGAGTGCTGGCTTTAATAGATTCGCTGCATCGCCAGTTCCCGCCTGGCCACCGGCACCGATTAGGGTATGGGCCTCGTCGATAAATAGAATTATCGGCGTTTCTGATGATTGAACTTCATCGATGACCTGTTGCAGACGGTTTTCAAATTCACCCTTCATGCTCGCGCCGGCCTGCAAAAGGCCAATATCCAATGAAAGAATGGATACGTTTTTGAGCGGCGGCGGCACATCACCGCTGGCAATACGGTGCGCAAACCCTTCAACAACAGCGGTTTTACCGACACCCGCTTCGCCTGTCAGGATGGGATTATTTTGTCGACGACGCATGAGAATATCGACCATCTGACGGATTTCTTCATCACGCCCCACAATCGGATCAATCTTTCCATCACGCGCCTGCCGGGTAAGGTCATGCGTGTATTGCGCTAGTGCTTCACCCTTACCCATTGATGCAGGTGCAGTGGCGCCGGATGATTCGCCCGGTTGCGTCCCTCCGGCAAAGCCATCGCTGGCGGCCATGTTGTCTTCGGCGGAGCCATCAAGGATCGCATCAAAGCACTCTTCAAGCTCAGCACGGCGAATCTTTTTGAATTCATCACTTATAGCAAACAACACATTAGAAAGCTGGCGTTGCTGCAAAATCCCCAGCATCAAATGGCCTGTTCGCACATGTGCAGTGTTGTACGCCAACGACGCAATGACCCATGCGCGTTCGATCGCTTCTTCAAGATCCGGGGAGAAGTTCATAACACCACGTGCGCCGACAGGCAAAGTATCGAGATACTGAATAACGTCAGCCGCCAGCGCAGAGTTACTGATAGAAAAAAAACTCAAGATCTTTCGAAGATCAGAGTTTTCAATCTGTAAAATCTGGTGAATCCAGTGCGCTAATTCGATATCTGGATTATTGCGAAGTTTACAGAAAATACTGGCGCTCTCAGCGGCTTTAAATGCCAGGGGGTTTAGCTTTCCGAACAGCGCAGTACGCAATATTTTCGCCATGATTATTCCCTTAATATTTGTCCTTTATTCGGCAGTACGTTCGATAACACACTACCGGATGTCTAAATAACGATGTGTTCTGTATTCAAATTTAAAAGCCGTCGCCTAAGCAATACATCGCCAATTTGATGCGCTGGCTATCAAATAGCTCAACCATAAAAACCAAGCCTGATTCTAGCTAGCCAATCGGTATCCCGACATTGTTTAACCGAACTCTAACGATATCGTCTTCGTTGTAATCAGGTCGTTGGCTGGCAGGATTTCTTCCCTGCGGAACATCAGACTTTGCTGTACCCGCCCAAAAGGTCCACCCTAACTGGCAATTACTCCCCAATTGATTTGGCTGAATTTGATCAGATTCGATCAACAATTCAACATCCCAGTTATATTCGTCGCCGCAATAGAGACGAATCAACTCCTTCAAGCTGGAAAACGCACGTGTATGCGGCAATAGATGTTCAAACGCCGATGCTGGCATGGGTCCGAGCTGCAAGGTAAATCGATGCTGCACATCAAAAACATTAGCGCCAAGACTGGTATTCAAGCCAAGTTGGAAGTGGTTATCTGCTCTTAGTCGCAGTTGATCCTGCTTGCGCAAAGGTAACCAACCGCCGGTAAAGTGCGATATGGATACCGGCATTTTCAAGTGATCTGTCAATAAACTACGCAGACCGTCGGCGGGTCTGTGCGATACAGACAATAAACCCGAATAAAACAAACGGTTCCATTCCCGGCGCTGTGCGTAAGCATCATGAAGGCCAGCCTCGTTTTCATGCTGTTTTACCGATAATCCGGCTAAAGCGCCGCAATACAGATCAAAGCGATTATCTGCTGGCCTGTCCATCTCCGCAGTTGGTTCAGCGTTCGCATCAGCACGATAGAAAAGGCTGATCATTCGATGATGAAAAACATCTGCGAAACGCGCCAGCGCCTCATCACCGAAGTTATGAACACGTGAATACGCTGTTTCTGTAATATGCAGAGGCATTGGATTATTCGGCCCGAAGATACCGAAAAACCAATTATGCATCTGGTGTTTTTCTAACGCCTGATCGTAGGCCTTGGTTTCAGATAGTTGCTGTGTTTTGGCTGGATGGAACTGACTCAGCGTTGTTGGCGCAAACGCCAAAGACGGATCCTGACGCAACACGATAACTTCATCCGCGGCCTTTATTGCTTCGCCAATACGCGGACTACCGCCGTGCCATGCGTCAACAAATCGCAACACAGTAAACATGTCATACCGAAACGGCTCAGCACTGACAGCGCTGAACCAGTTCAGAGTATTTGCTGGTTGCCGCAGCGCGCCGCCCATGTGTTGACCTCACCTCGCTTGGTAGATTTCAGGGTAAATTCGCAAAAACTATTAATAGACGCATACTTCGCAAAAAAGCGCTCCATCACTGCGCCAAAGAGAAAAACACCCCGCCCCTCAAAACCGGCTTCATCACATTCCAGTGCTACGCCTATCCCTCGACCATAAGCGACAGCGCCTTTTACGGGCATTTGGCGTACGACCGGTTCGCACTTAATTTTACGAACTGCCTCCACTTGCTTCTCGATTCTGGCATCTTGCATATCCGCATACAGACGCAACATCTCTCGAATCGCAACAGCATCATGATGGTGTTCTTGATTATTGAGGGATAAATAATTCAATGACAAATGATTCAGAAACTGCCAGCTGGTTTCAGACGGTGATTTCGCCGGCAGCGGTTTGGATGGGCCGGTAACAATGTGGATTGAATCAACCGGAGCGCCACTTTCAAGAGTAAAATCGGTATGCCCATAGCCAACGGGCATTAATAAGGGCAAATCACGGTTGGTGCAGAGAAAATCTAACCCTAACTGCTTGAGATCAGTCGGATAGGGAGCATTTCGTCCATCAACAATCGACAAAAACATTTCACTACCCAGATAACTGGATCGCGGCCCGTTTTTCTGTTGCAACGATGACATTTCGCGCGGCTTGCGCACCGCTGTATAAAAACTTGCATGGATGTTATTGCTGGCATGATCGTGATTACCGTAAAATGGTAAAAACGTTTGGTCTGGTTCACTGCTTCCACTAAAGCCCTGTACCGATTCGAGACGATAGATTTCATAGTCTAAAGGTCGCGTTCGATCGGCACTCACATGATAGCGGTGCTGACCGGCCTCAAGCCGAACACGTTCGCTGCGTTTGGAAAATAGATTAATCGCAGGCACACAGTTCAATACAAAATTCTCAGTCACGATTGCAGAGGTCAGATCGCTGATACTGCGATCAAGCGTAATCAAAATATCGACTTCTGTTGTATCGAAACCAGCCAATGTTTCAGCCATTCCGGTGAGCTCAAAAAACATAAACTTTTCAGGAAACGCAAAGTATTCTTGCAACAACCGATATCCCTGAAAACTGCGCGTTGGATAAGGCAACGCCGCTTCTTCGTCATCAAAACCAACGGGCGCGATCGCATCTGAGCCGAAACGCACTGGCTCCCCTTTCGGATTACCCTTCTCGTCTCTGGCGCGAATCATAAAGCCCGTGCCATTAGCAAAGATCTGCTCATAGATTTTCATTGGCAGTTCGCCTTCACCCGACAGGTAAAAGCGCAGCTGATTCATCGGCAACTGATGGATATTCAAACCATCTTCGACTTTCAGCGTTAACCGAATTCCGGCACGCACGCCTTCAGAGCACGGCCACTGTGCGACTGATAAAGCAGAATCACTGGAAAAGTAGCGCGCATCCAACATTTCCAATGGCCATAACGTGAGATCCTGTGTGGTTTTGAACTGGCAAGCGGTACGACGGGTTGTTACTGACGCATCACTCCACAACGCCGTATCACGATTGACACGAAAACCACTGGCTAACGACCCTTCCTGCGCTGTCGGGCTAAATCGAGAAATAACCATCGAAGGGATTTGCGATTGATACTGAGGATAAACCATATCCATCAGCTGCTGGGTGAATTCTGGATGTTTGGCGTCCAGCTTCATCTGCACCCGAGCAGCCATGAACGCAAACGCTTCTAACAACCGCTCTACATAAGGGTCGGAGACCTCCAGCGTTTCCATACCGAGACGTCCGGCAATTTTAGGGAAGGCTTTTCCGAATTCGCCAGCGGTTTCACGCACATGACGAAGTTCCTGGTTGTAGTAGTCTAAGAATTCCTGTTCCACGAAGATCTAACATCCTTAAGCTCAAACACGATCAACAGACCCGATAGAGCGATATACAATTGCCTACTTAACTTGAACAGCACCGGTTTCAAGGTCAACTTCCGTTCGCAATAATAATGCGATAGGTACCGGCATAGACCAGACTTGTCCTTCAATCTGAAACGTCAACGATCGATTGCTCATCTTGTCTTCTTCTTTAATGATTCGCACTATCAAGGAATCTCGAAGTATCCTCGGTTCGAAATGACAGATCGCCTCGCGCAGCTTTTTTTCAACCACATAGGCATCGAGATTGTGGATCGAAAAACCCGTCAAACCGGGAACCCCGTAATTCACTACCGACTGCTTAACGTAGTCGTAGTTCTCGATATCTTCCGTTGCCTCTAGATGAAGCGCATTCAATAGATCTGCCAGATCACGCACAACAACTTCTTTCAACCGACGAATATTCAAGACGCGTTTTTCACGACTTTCCGTTTTCGTCTCTGGCTCATCATCGAGCAACCGATCAAGCAATGATGGCTGAAGATTTTCCTGATTCGTTAACTCTGCCATAGCCGTCTATTCAGGCAACCGTATGAAATTCAGAATGGTCTGCCTCGGTCTCGGCGTCATTAACTTCAGTCGGCGCGGTTGGGTCAGCGTCAAAGCTAATTGTCCGACAAGAAAGAATCGGATAGTCACCAGCATTCGTCGCCCAAATTCGTTGCCCGCTGCCTGCATATTCTTCACTCGACAGTTGCTTCCAGTTGGTTAAACGACTGAGTAAAACCTCATTACGGCATTGCGAGCCTCGTTCAATGGGGTAACGACTCGGGATAAACCCAACAACGCTACCGCCGTTCTGCCAAGTAAATTCGCACGGTGCCCAAACCAGATCACGGAGGTCTTCCGGCTCATGAATCTCGATGCTACGGATACATGTAAAAGGCACCCAAAAATACTTGCCATCGATATAGGCTTCAACAAACGGGCCAATACGGCTATCAGCATCAGCTATCCACTCGAAAGACTCTGCACCATCAATACTAACGTTTCCTGCAGCGGCGCGAATATCGATAAACGCCTCGGCTCTTAGTGCAGCAGCATGTTCGTGCTCGCCAGCCGCAGACAATTTCAGCGCTTCAAGCATCAACGCAACTGAAGGCTCAGGATCACCAAATACCAAAGGTGATGAATTCCCGGCAAACACGTGCTCCCGAAACTGTTCACATTGAATGAGTTGCCTATACGTCTGCACCATCATCAATGTTTTGGCATCCATTTCACCAAGCACATTTAGCTGATTCAATGCACGCTGAAAATCACCCATAACAGCAAATAGCTGGAATAAATACACGCGTTTTGACGAATCTGCAGGATCTTCACGAACTCCCTGCATCAATTCCGACAATGCTTCATCCAGCCTAGCTTCACGAATATGATCTTTAGCCTGCATTAAAAATGTTCCTTTCCCTGTTATTCCAATGTCTCAGTTTTTTCTTATTCAAAGAGATCATTGGCGATACGCCGGACAGCGCACACCACCCATATAAATATCTATCGATAATGCGACTGCACTGCCCAGCATAAATAACTACCAAAGTAAGTTTACAATTAAACTTCTTTGTTAGATTCGATGTCGTAACCGCTGGTAATTGCAGCAGCGCCGGCACCTTTGTCATCTTGAGGAGTGTACTCAATTTCGTACGAAGCGAAGTTCAGAGTAACGTTTTCAGTCAGACGATCCTCACCACCAGAACCACCAGTTTGTACTGAGGTTACCAGTGCTTTTTTCAGGTGAATCTTGATGTATTCAAGCTGGGTTTTACCGGCTTTACGAACAGTCAGGGTGATATCATCAATATGTTCACCAGTCGCACAGAACTTCATCAGAACTGGGGTAGACGCATCAACATATTTTGTCAGATTCAGATCCTGAACGTTTACACGGCCAGAACCACCGCCACCACCCAAATGCATGGTACCGCTTTGAGTCATGCCCCAGCTCCATGCCAAGACATCAATCTCATCTTTGTGTTTTGAATCTTTAGATTCACCCTTGATGGATCCAATTTTGATAAAAATATCTACTGCCATCGTACTTCTCCTTGTGTATTTCCTTAAATCAGGCAATTCGTTGTTACAGCATCAACGGAAGGATTACCTGAAACCTTTCGCCAATTATCGATGAGAACCGGCATCCGAAAATACCGGCTCAGGTAGTTGGAATGGTCTCCCCCTTTACCCTTTTCCAGAAGGCAGCTTCGATACCAATCTCAACGATACGGTCAAACCCTCTAGCTGATAATGAGGGCGTAAAAAGAACTTCGATGAATAGTAGCCCGGTGCGCCTTCTACCTCTTCAACGACAACCTGAGCATCAGCCAACGGCTTTCTCGCTTTAGTGTCTTCCGACGAAGTTTCAGGGCTTCCATCGACATACTGCATAATCCAAGACTGAAGCCAGCGTTCCATCTCATCACGCTCCTTGAACGAACCGACTTTGTCTCGAACGATGCACTTCAAGTAATGCGCAAAACGACAGCTTGCGAAAAGATATGGTAAACGCGCAGCAAGTGCTGCGTTAGCAGACGCATCTGGATCATCGTACTCAGCCGGGCGGTGCAACGACTGTGCACCGATAAAAGCAGCCATATCAGTATTCTTACGATGGATCAACGGCATGAAACCGCTGGCGCTCAGCTCTGCTTCGCGGCGGTCGCTGATAGCAACTTCTGTCGGGCACTTCATGTCAACACCGCCGTCGTCAGACGGGAAGGTATGGCATGGAAGTCCATCAACGGCACCACCAGATTCAACACCACGGATACGTGAACACCAACCGTATTCTTTAAATGCTTTATTGATGTTGGTTGCCATTGCAAACGCTGAGTTTGCCCAGCAGTAGTTATCGGTGTTGCCGTTATTGCAATCTTCTTCGAAGGCAAACTCATCAACCGGATCGCCTTCAGCGCCATAAGGTAAGCGACCAAGGAAGCGAGGCATGGTTAATGCAACATAGCGAGAATCGTCAGACTCACGCAATGAACGCCATGGCGCATAATCGGGTGTTGAAAATACGTTCGCTAGATCACGAGGGTTCGAAAGCTCAGACCACGTGTCCATACCCATCACCGATGAGCCCGCACCTGAGATAAATGGTGCATGTGAAGCAGCAGCGACTTGCGCAATACTGGTAAGCATGTCCACATCTTTAGGGCTGTGATCAAAGTGAAAATCACCAACCAGGCAGCCATAGGGCTCACCACCAAGCTGACCATACTCTTCTTCATAGATACGCTTAAATAGCGGGCTTTGATCCCAAGAAGAGCCTTTGAACTTTTTCAAGTTCTTGCGCAAGTCATCTTTGGAAACATTCATAACACGGATCTTTAGCATTTCGTCCGTGTCAGTGTTATTTACCAAATAATGCAACCCACGCCACGACCCTTCTAATTTTTGAAAATCATCATGGTGGAGAATTTGGTTAACCTGATCCGTTAGCTTTTGATCGATTTCAGCTATCAGTTGCTTGATTGTTGCAACTGCATCTTCCGGCGACAGGCTGACATTCGCCAGTACCTGATCGGCCAGAGTCTGAACCGCAGCGGCCATTTCTTCTTTGGCACTTTCAGACTTGGGTTTGAATTCTTGCTGCAACAACGCAGAGAAATCATCGACTGCGATAGTTTCAGTACCCTGCGCTTCTAATGTGGCTTCAACGTCTGACATGTTAAGCCTCCTCTTCTTCAGCTTTCGGGGCTGATGCAAGGGACTGAAGTAACGCAGAATCACCTAAAACGCGCGTAATCAACTCTTCAGCACCGGCCTTGCCATCCATGTATGTCACAAGATTGGCCAATTGAGTACGAGCCTCAAGCAGCTTATCCAAACCAGCAACTTTCTTAGCAACAGCAGCAGGCGAAAAGTCATCCATACTTTCGAAAGTAATATCAACCGGCAAATTACCACCCTCTTCAGTCAACACGTTAGGAATGTTGAACTTGATTGATGGCTTCATGGACTTTAATCGATCGTCAAAATTCTCAGCATCGATTTCTGCAAATTCGCGTTCATGAATACCAGGTAACTCATCTTTAGAGGCGCCAGACAAATCTGACATGACACCCATAACGAAGGGAACCTGAACTTTTTTCTCAGCACCGTAGAGTTCAACATCGTATTCAATCTGAACGCGTGGGGCACGATTTTGGGCAATGAACTTTTGACTACTCACTGTCTTTCCTTTTCGTTGTTATGCAGGCTTCAGATGCCTGGCGTTTAAATATCCTTTTCAGTCGACTAATAGGCGAACAGCCGAAAGTCGCAATATTGCCGATCGATCAGATCAACAATTTAAAATTCTGTGAGTACATGCTCAGCCGCAAAAGATGATGATCTAGTCGAATAACAGACAAACCGTACCGATACAATCGGGTAAGCCAAGGCAGGTTTACTCATCATCATCTGTGACTCCTGCTAGTAATTCCGCTTGTGAAACACCGTCAGGAGAAATGTCGCGGAGAATAGCCATAAAATCCATCGAAACCAGTCGCTTCGCGCGGCTAATCAATAACGGCAGTGGGCTTGATGGCTCATGTTTTGAATAGTATTCATTGATTTTCTCAAGGGCTTTGATGACATCCGCCCGACTATTGATCGAATCCAGAGCTGCAACCGGAACCCTTGCGCTACTTGCTTGAACAGATTCACCGCTCTCGTCACCAGTAGCTGCCTCATCCACAGCAAACAGCACACTGGCAAACTCTTGATAGACTTGCTTGATGCTCAACACACAGTCTTTAAGGGACTTCCATTGTGGCGGTGAACAGGCAGATTCATTTTCTCGAATAAGCATCTCAATCGCGTCCAGCGACTCAAGCAAGCTATCGACAGCACGCATATCTGCCTCGATAACATGGCTCTCAGATTCAGCAAACGCTGCCGAAATAATGTTTTGATCAGGGACTTCGACACCATCATCGATTGGCACAACCTGCCCTTTGGCTAAACGGATATCGCGCAAACAGAAGCTTCCAGCGAGTCGAGATGAAACCAGATTTAGATGCGTTAGCTCTTGAACAACCTCGTCGCCACCAAGCTCACTGAGGCACATAATTCGCCAAGGGTTTTCGTCAGATACGTCATCAAGTACAGGATGTACGTGGCTCCAGAACCCGGATAACGTTTGTCTTAAAGCTGAAACAGCTAGAGAGAAGCCCTCAAGGCCACCGGTATTAAGATAGGATTTAGCGATGATAACGAGAACGCGTACGTCACGAGTCTTTTCGGCTAATAGCTCGGCGCGGGACGCAACCGTTTTCCAATCCGCCGATTCACCGTCAATCGCGTTTTCTTCATCAAGAAACTTTTCTTCTTTTCCGCGACACGCGGTTTCCAACGCGATGAACTCAGACTCCAGATCATCAACATCGTCGATAAATGGCCCACAGGGCTCAGCCTCGGATACGGGCTTGGCAAGAATTTCAAGCAATTCCATTGTACGTTGTTCCGTAACATATTCCCTTTTCTGCCAATGATGGGCTCAAACACCTGCCCGACGTGTTGTGATGACATATACCACCAGCAACTCGCGCATCTACAGATGCCCATACAATGACACAATTTCTTGCGCTGAAATGACAATACGTTGTTCCCAACAACGTACTGGTCGCACATATCAATACGACCTACATATAACAAATCCAGCGCATTACATCGACACAGCCCGACTCCTACCGAACTGCGACTGAGGCATAGTAAACCCGTTTATAAAAATTTGAAACCGTCGTAACAAAAAATTGATTACATTAATGCCTGTATTGAATTTATTTCACATTACAGACAACAAAAATCGTTTGATAAGAATTATTGGCAACACAAAAGCATTGTAAGTCATTATTTTTATACACTTTCACACCATAATAACGAAATTGTTTGATTCCAAGCGCATAGGATTGCACTAGCGTTGAATATCTCTCTGCTATAGAATCCTCCGCATCAGGGAACGTGTTATCTGCGAAACGACTTGGGAAGGAACATCTCAAACGAAACTAACGCAGACTGTCTATCGTACTAGCTTGGTGAACATTTCAGCAAAGCGATTCGATTCGGCAGGTTGTCAGACAACTACCACAACGATTACTTCTGTCATTGAATAAGGGAATCAATAGATGACAACCAATCGTACGATTCAGCTTAAAACCGACATTACCGCTGGAAATTTTGACAAAGATCTACTGATCACAGCCTTCAGCGGTACGGAATCCCTCAGCACCCTGTTTGAATTTAATATCATCGCAAAATCCAAAGTACCGGATATCGACCTGGAAAAACTGCTTGGATCACCAGTCGCGGTCGTTGTAAGCGGCAAGGAAGCAATACCCGATCGACATTTCCACGGCTTGGTCAGCCACATCGGATCATCTGGGTGGGAAGATAGACACGCAACCTTCCATATAACAATAAAACCCTGGCTTTGGTTACTGCAAAAGACGACTGACTGTCGAATCTTTCAGCAGAAGAGCGTTATCGATGTCGTCGGTGATATATTTAAAGAAAATGGTTTTTCTGATTTCAGATTTGATATATCAGCGAAATATTTACCGGTGAATTATTGTGTTCAATACCGAGAGAGCGATTTTAATTTCATTTGTCGCTTACTCGAGCAGGAAGGCATTTATTTTTATTTCGAGCACGAAGAAAACAAACACACGTTAGTTTTGGCCGACGCACCGTCTAACCACAAGTCTATCAAAGGCTGCGAGTCCGTACCCTACTTTCCACCCGGCAGCGTTGTTCGTGAAGATCAACACATCGAGCAATGGGGCTATCAGATGCACGTTCGCTCCGGCAGTTTTGCTCTGAATGCGTTTGATTTCACCAAGCCCAAAGCGGGTCTTACTGCAAACCACTCGTTGACACGAAAGCACAAGTTTAACGATTTTGAAATCTACGATTACCCCGGTAAATATACGGAACGCGACAGAGGCAACAGCTACGCCAATATCCGTATCGAACAACTGCATTCACAAAGTGCATTGTCCGCTGGGTCTGGTAACGCTACAGGCATTCATCCTGGTGGGCTTTTCAAACTCGACAATCACCCACAAAGTGAATGCAATCAAGAATACCTGGTCGTTGAATGCAACTACCACGCATCCGCAAACATCTATGAGAGTGGCGACAATACCGAGACTTCGTTCACCAACCACTTCCATTGTATCCCATCCAAAGTTCAATTCCGCCCCGAGCCAATGACTCCACGCCCGGTGATTTCCGGGCCGCAAACCGGGATTGTTGTTGGACCATCCGGGGAAGAAATTTGGACGGACGAATACGGCCGAATCAAAGTGCAGTTTCATTGGGATAGATACGGAAAATCCGACGAAAACAGCTCCTGCTGGATTCGCGTTTCACAATTGTGGGCGGGCTCTAATTGGGGAGCAATCCATCTACCAAGAATTGGCCAAGAAGTTATTGTTGAGTTTATGGAGGGTGACCCGGACGCGCCTATCGTCACAGGCCGAACCTACAACGCAGACAACATGCCGCCCTATGCTCTGCCAGAAAATCAAACACAAAGCGGGATTAAGAGCCGAAGCAGCAAAAAAGGCACGGCCGATAACTTTAACGAAATCCGCTTCGAAGACCTAAAAGGCAATGAACTGCTAACCATTCACGCGGAGAAAAACCAATCCATCGAAGTTGAGAATGATGAAAAACACTGGGTTGGACATGATCGCCGAAAAGCCGTCGACAATGACGAAGCGACTGAAATCGGCAATAACAGAACCGAAAGTGTTGGCAAAGATGAGTCCATCACCATTGGCAACAATCGTAATGAAAGCGTCGCCAAAAACGAAAACATCACCATCGGTGAATCTCGCACTGAGGATGTTGGCAAAGACGAAAATGTCACTATCGGTAACAATCGAAAAACGACAATTGGCAAGGAAGAAACCCTTGTTGTTAGTGATGGCCGAGGCACACAAATTGGCAAAGACGATATTCTTGATGTGGGTAAAAAGCTCACCATTCAAGCGGGTGACGAAATCACATTGAAAACAGGCTCCGCCGAGATCGTGATGAAAAAAAGCGGCGATATCACCATCAAGGGCAAGAATATCAACCTCAAAGGTTCAGGCAATATCAGCATCAAAGGGTCGAAGGTACTGTCGAACTAGTGTGTTCAAGGGAGGCGTTGAGGGTACATATCGCCACTATCTGAACAATCGACCATCGACACAACGGCCGATTGTCTTGCTGTAAGGGAACAACAGAACATCATGGAACTTATTCTCACTGTTACCAGCGCGAATAAATCAGCGCTCGGCAACGAAGCGACGCGCAGTTTTTCAACCAGTGGCGGATCACTGGGGCGTGGTTGGAATAATACCTGGGTATTACCTGATGCGGAGCGATATATTTCGTCGAAACACGCGGAAATCTCCTTCGAAAATGGCCATTTTTATCTAACTGATACCAGCTCTAACGGTGTTGTTATTGCCGCTTCGGATGCCATTGTCGGACGAGGTAACCGTGTTGCAATTACCGATGGACAAGAGTTTTTTATTGGCGATTACAAGGTTATGGCAACCATGGATGCAGGCGATGACTATGCGCCATCGACATCCGCCTCGAGTGAAGCCCTAGATAACAGCCCCGAGATCCATAACCCACTTAACAATGCAGCGATAGACACGTTTTTAGGAACGAGCCAAGACCCGCTTGAGCTTTTGAATGGTCAAAACAGTCATGGAAGCCAGCTCAGCACCGAACCTTCGCTCGGTGATATCATCGGCGGCGTCGACAGCGAAGCCAATCTACTACAAACCCTAGAGGCAGGTACATCTGATCACCAATCAATCGCATCCGGCTTAGAATCCAATCTCGGGCACGCATCAGGGTTTAATGAACCCATGCAGTTCGCTCGCCGAGAACAACCCGCTCTGTCAGCAACTAGCGTCAACCTGAGCAGTTCGTCAGCCAACAGTTCATCCCTAGAAATACCGGCTGATTGGGACATGACTGAGCTCTCAGCCGAACATCAGCCTCCGAGTGCCAGCGTGCCTGTACCAACACATTCAATTCCTCAAAGCTCGGCAGGTATAGGCAATATTCCGAACGATGAAGATTTTTTTGCGGTTCCTGACACTCCGAAAGCGGCGACGTACTCACACCAGCAAGGACCTAACTCTCTATCAGAAAATCAGCTCTCAGTAGACGCGCCAATCGATACTCACAGAAAAAAACAACACTCAACGGCCATCAATAGCTTGCCGACTACTGACGATCATCATGTGGCACATTACGCTTCATCTAACGAAAGCTCCGAGCTAATGGGTTTACTGGCTGACGACACTCCGCAGCAGCAGCCTTCAACAACTCCACACCAGCATACAGAGGCTAATCTAGCCGCAGAGGTTGAACACAACAAAACCTCGGAAACGTTTTTTGATGATGCGCCGAAATCACCCGTGTCAGCGTCCCAGGCGGCTATGCAGATTGCCCGAAATCGTCAGAGCAGTGCGCAACGACACGTAACGACCGACATACCCAAAAGCGACCTTCTGCAACGGGCACAAAAAGCATTTGAGAATCAAAACATTGCCCCGGAAGCACTCACTGAAGATGTTGCCGAGCAATGGCTCGCTCTAATGCCAACCATTATGGATGGACTCACCCAATTATTGCTGGGGCGAGCTCAAATCAAGAATGAATTTCGTGTCAGCAAAACGCTGCTGCATGCCCAAGAAAACAATCCCCTCAAGTTTTCAGCTAATGGAGCAGATGCGATAAACAACCTGTTTTTGCATCAAAGGCCTGGGTTTATGGCACCACATGCAGCGATCAAAGAGGCATTTTCAGACATAAACATCCATCAGACCGCGCTATTACACGGATTACAGGAAGGTTTATCTGAATTGCTGGAGAGCTTCGATCCAAACACCCTTGAAAAACAGTTCGATCAACGACACAAACGATCCGGAATACTAGGCAAGGTAGGTTCAAACAAATACTGGCAACAGTACGTCGAACGTTTTGACGATTTTAGAATTGATAGCGACGATGATTTTCAACGGGTACTCGGCGCCACATTTGCCAAAGCCTACGACAACTGCGCCACTGAGCAAGGTCAAAGTGACTGACTCAAAGGTGAATTAACATGATACCTAACACCGATTCAGAAACCAGAATACGTATAGCCATTGAATATTAAGAATACGGACACGATCATGAAATCTAGATTAAACCTTCTGACTAAAATGGCAGCACTGCTCGCCGCCACCATGATGCTCTTATTGTCGACGGCTTGCTCGTCGAATAAGAATAAAGATCTGGAAGTCGATACCTACTTAAATACGTCGTCTACCATCAACCCGGATATCAGCGGCGAATCACGCCCGGTCAATCTCTCTATTTTCTATCTTACCGATGTCAGCAACTTTACCAAGGCAGGCTTCTACGACCTCTACAGCAAGCCCGAACAAACGCTTAGTGACCAATTGCTGAAAGTCACCCGCCTCCAAGCCCAAGCCGATGAAGATAAGGAAATCGAACTCGATGCACCGCCTGAAACGAAGGCCGTCGCTGTTATAGCAGCATTTCGGGATGTGGACCAAGCCAAATGGGGCGCTCATGTATTAACGCCAGAGAAATGTTTCATGGGGTGTAAGCCTGGCCTAAAAGGCGAAGAACTGGTTATCGAAGTGAAACGTCTCTCTGTTGATATCGCTTTAAAAGACTGAGTATCCAAGCAAATTGGCAGGTAACGGGCCGATTCAACCCTCTGTTTCGGCTACCTAGCATACGGAATTAAAAGCGAGATTCAGGCTGATACCCGCACCCTGAAACTGCGACGCAAATTGACAAAAGGATTCGTTGTGTCTCGAGAAAATAAAGTTATCTGGTCTGAAGGCCTATTTATAAAACCCGCTCACTTCCAACAAGACGGGCGATACACCGAAAGCTACGTCAATAAGCGTTGCGATAGTCAACATCCTTACTTGTGGGGGTTTGACGAACTAACACTGGATCGTGTTCTGTTGCAGCAAGGAAAAATCGCGATTAAATCCGCAACCGGCATTATGCCAGATGGCACGCCTTTTAATATTCCGGAAGATGATCCTGCGCCGGTGCCACTGGAAATTCAGGAAGGTGCTCTCAACGAAAAAGCCTATCTCTGCCTGCCACTACGCTCCAGTGAAACCGAAGTATTCTTTGAGCACAGCGAATCAGGTATGCAGCGCTACAATGCGCGATCAATTGAAGTAAACGATGTCACCAGCAGCACATATGACAAAACAACCCTCTATGTCGGGAGCCTGCGATTAAGTCTTCTATTGGAAAACGACAGCCGTTCAGAATACAGCTGCATCAGCGTAGCCGATTTAGTGGAATGCTCGAAAGACAAAATTATCGCTCTCAATGAAGATCACATCCCACCCAGCATCAATGCATGTCAATCGCCGCGCTTGATGAGCCTGATGAAAAACACCCTTGGATTACTTCAGCAACGCAGTAAGGAGCTTTCATCACGTATATCAGCCAGTGCCACTGGTACGGGCGGTGTTGCGGAGGTCGAAGATTTCCTGTCACTACAACTCATCAACCGCTATACGCAGCTGATACGGCATCTGACGCGTTTACCCACGATTCATCCGGAAGCTCTCTACCAACATCTGTTGATGTTAGTTGGCGAACTGTCGACGTTCTCTGATCAGCGTTTAATGGCCGATGTCGAACCCTATCGTCACGATGAACTTCATACCGCATTCGCTCCGCTCGACCAACAATTACGTGATGCACTATCGACCCTATCGACCAAGAAGCGGTCATTTGCGATACCGCTCAAAGAACCGAAATACGGTATTTATCGCGCACCAGTCAACGATCCTGACTTATTCGATACTGCCACCTTTATCGTCGCCGTTAAGGCTGATCTGCCTACCGCCGAGCTGCAACAGATGTTTAACAACCAAGCCAAGGTTAGCGCGATAGAAACTATCCGAGACATCATTATGGCAAGCCTTCCCGGCATCAACTTAAAGCTCTTGCCATATAACCCGCGAGAGCTGCCATACCATGATGGTTATATCTTCTATGAGCTAGATCGATCATCCAACGCTTGGCAGTCACTGAAGGGCTCTACCGGTTTCGCGATTCATATTGCCGGCAATATCCCTGGCATTAAACTCCAGTTCTGGGCAGTACAAAGGTAACCGTCATGTCAGACAACACAGACTTTTTTGGTCAGTCTAATGGTGACCATACCGTATTTGTGCCTCGCCCTGGCAATCGTAGAAACCGCCCTGCCAGCCCCAACACTCCGGTGGGGGCCCCCGGCCCGACAGCCAATCCCGGAGCCAATCGGCAATCACCCGGCCCAACGGGCACCATCGGTAAAACCGGAACATCGCAACCCATCAATACGCAACAAACACCCAATTTGTTGTTATCTGCCGCTACGCCATTGATAACTCTGGGAACCCACCTGCGAAATACCAACCACGTCGGTGATTCCAACGCTGTCTTTCAACAAACGTGCGCCGATATCAAAAGATTGGACGAAAGACTGCAGCAAGCGGGCGTATCGAAAGAACACACCGTCACTACCCGCTACCTGATATGCACATTTATTGATGAAATGGTGATGTCGACACCGTGGGGAGCACAAAGCATCTGGACTCAGCGTAGCCTGCTGATGACCTTCCACAACAACGCCCTCGGCGGCGTAAAGTTCTTTGAAATTGTTCAGCTATTACTGCAAAACCCAGCCAGCAATATTGATTTGCTGGAGCTTTGCTACGTAATGTTAAACCTCGGTTTTGAGGGCAAGTATCGATTCGATAATGGTGGGCACTTTGAATTAGCGCAAATCAGTGAAAACCTGTATCACGCCATTCAACCGCATCGCCCTGAAGCGACCCGCGAGCTGTCACCCAACGTCAATGGCATCCACAACGCACGCACCCTGCTGGCAGACAATCGACTCATGTGGGGTAGCTTAATTGCCGGTATCAGCCTTTCATTAATCGTATTTATGTCGTTGTTTTTTACACTCAACCACGCCTCGGATCCTGTTGCAATTCAAGCATCCGCTATCGGCAGCAATATCGAACAACTAGTGCGTAAACCCAGAGCGACAAACACCCGAACACTGGTATCAGAGCTATCACGTACGCTCAATGCAGATATCGAAAGCGGCGAGATTGCGATTAAAAGCACCGCCGAAGGCATACAAATTATCGTTTCAGGTCACGGCTTGTTTAATCCGGCAAGCGCGCAAATTAGCCAGAATAAACGTCCACTACTCAAGCGCATCGCTGATGCGATTGCCCGAGAAAAAGCCTCAATCCTCGTTGTAGGGCATACCGATAACGAACCGATTCGCACACTGCAATTCCCTAGCAATTGGCAACTATCGACTAAGCGTGCGGAGTCCATTGCTGAATTTCTAAGCACCCAGTTACCTGAAAAAAATATCAGTACTGAAGGCCGCGCTGACCTACAACCGCTAGTTCCTAACAACAGCGCTCAAAACCGGGCAGTCAATCGCCGCGTTGAAATCAACCTGTATTTAAGCTGATAACAATGAAAAAGATAAAAGCTGTACTTTTAAACCCTTGGACACTGGGTATTTTGTCCCTGCTGTTATTCGCGATGTTAGTCGTTGTTGTTGGCCCCCTCATTAGCATCGGTGCTATTCAGCCGTTAGCCACTACTAACGCGCAGATTATTCTCATCACTGTCGTTACTTTGATTTGGATAATTAAGCGTCTTGTTTCGTTGCTGATGCAACAACGCAAAGACAAGGCCATGAGTGATGACCTGGCAATAATGGAAAGCGACAACGCCGATGAGTTCGCCAAAGAGGAATTGTCGACCCTGCAACAACGCTTCAAAGAAGCATTGACACTCATCAACAGAAAGGGCGGTCGTTTTTCCAAACGCACGAATATTTATGGGTTGCCGTGGTACATCATCGTTGGCCCGCCGGGCAGCGGGAAAACAACCGCACTATTGAACTCCGGCCTGAAATTCCCTCTTTCGGAAAAGTTAGGCGAGCAAGCAATACAAGGCGTCGGCGGCACACGCAACTGTGACTGGTGGTTCACCGATCAGGCCGTAATGATCGATACTGCCGGGCGCTATGTGACACAAGACAGTAATAAAGACCTCGATGCTAGTGCCTGGACGGGGTTTTTATCATTGCTGAAGAAGTATCGTAAACGCCAGCCTATTAACGGTGTGTTTATCGCAATCAGTGCCAGCGACTTGTTAATGCAAAGCAAAGCAAAACGTACTGAACATGTTTCGGCTATCAAACAACGTATCAAGGAACTCCACGAGCAACTCGGCATTCACTTCCCTATCTATGTGTTAGTCACCAAAACTGATTTGCTGGCTGGTTTCGAAACCTTCTTCGCAGACCTCGATGCCAGAGATCGTGAACAACCTTGGGGCATGACATTCGATTTACAAGCACCATCGCCAGACGGTAGAACAGCCGACGGCAATACCAGCCCTACGCAAGCGTTTGACTGGAACTTCGATCAATTGATTCAACGCTTGAATACGCGTGTCGTGCAGCGTGTTCACCATGAAAGAAATCTCGATCGGGCAGCACAAATTAATGCCTTTCCGACACAAATGCAGATGTTCAAAGAGACACTCAGCGAGTTTTTAAATGATATTTTTGAGAACACGCGCTACGAACACGATGCGATGTTACGCGGAGTATATTTTACCAGCGGGACTCAGGAAGGAACGCCGATTGACCGCTTGGTCAATCGCCTTGCACAAAATTCGCAAGCAGGTTTCAGCCCGCAAGGTCAGGCAAGTGAAGGCAAGAGCTTCTTTATCAAGGATGTTATGTCCAAGATTGTATTCCCGGAAGCGGGATTAGCCGGCTCTAACCAGAAATTCGAAAATAAGCTGGCCTGGCTTAGACGCTCAACCATCGCAACTACTGCGCTGATTACACTCGCCATCTGCAGCTTTTGGGCGGGCAGCTATTTCTACAATGATGCCTACGTAGATCGTGTCTCCACTAACCTAACAACAGCTCAGCAAGCGGTGTCAGATGTTTCGATTTATGATCTTGACCCGATCAACACGCTCGATGCATTAAACCGTATTCGAAACGCATCAAATACGCGGGAAGACGCCACGACAATACCACTAGAAAACCCACAAGATGCGCTGTCATCACCATGGTACAGCGGCTTTGGACTCCAGCAACAAAGTAAGCTGCAAACACAAAATACCGTCGCGTATGAACGTGTTTTGAATAAGATGCTGCTGGCACGATTAATGGTCATGCTCGAACGTCAGCTAGCGAACCCAGATACCCCCCTCACCTATCAGTACGTTGCGCTACGCACCTACCTTATGCTCGGATCTGATGACCATTACGATGCCAATGAAGTCAATGCATTCTTTCGCGAAAGCTGGCTGAAAAGGTTCGATCGCACACTCACACGCGAGCAACGACTTGAATTTGTTGAGCACCTTAACGCTTTATTTGCGACGCGACCTGGTCCACTGCCCATGCCGCTTGATCAAAAACTGATTGAGCAAACGCAGGCAAACCTTCGCGCCATCAGCTTTGATGAACAAATTTATGCGCGCATCCAACAACTGAATTGGGACAAATACCCACAATTCTCAATCTATGATGCTGCCGGTCGCGCCTCAGCAGACCTGGTATTTATTCGAAAAAGCGGAAAGAGCCTCTCGGAAGGCATCGAACCGCTCTATACCAAACAGGTCTATCGCCAGCTCATGAACGGCGAGATTGCACGTATTGCCGAAGACGTCTTAGGAGAAGCCTGGGTTTATGGCAATCAGCAATCGCGCACAGATTCGATCGACCAGAACGCTATCATCAAGCGGGTAGAAATGCGCTACCTGAATGACTACAAAAACCACTATCGGGCCTTACTGGCAGATATCGACATTTTGCCATTCAGTTCATTTGACGAAGCCTCACGTGTGCTAAGCACCCTATCAGGTAAAGATTCTCCGGTTGTTCTTCTTATCGAAGGTGTACGTGAACAGACTCATTTATCGCTCGTTGATAACGAGGTGGTCGATGTCGCATCATCTACAGCAGTGCGTGTCGCCCAAAACAAACTCAGCCGTATGCTAGGTACGCAACAAGAACTGAATATTGATACCGAAGCATCGTTTGATCATGACCCTGTCACCCGAGAATTCTATGAATTGAACCAAACCGTGAAATCGCGAGATTCTGCCCCACTGCCGATCACACCCGTGCTTGATGAGTTCAGCGAGCTTTACAAATTTATGAGTGCGATTTCTTACGAAAGTATTGATGGTGCTATCCCGCCCGGCCTCGCTCAAAAAGGCAACGCTATCCTGAAAAAAATGAATTTCATGCTCGATAGCCAACCAGACATCTTCCTGAAACCGCTCATGACTCGCATCGTCTCGCGCAGTGCCAGCTTGTCACAAAGCGGCGTTGTCGAGCACCTCAATCAAATGTGGGCATCCGAAGTGCTGGGTTTCTGCCAACGTGCCATTGCTAACCGATATCCGGTGAGCCCTGCCGCAGAATCTGATATCCAGCTCGACGACTTTGCCCAGTTCTTTGGCTATGGCGGCACAATGGACACTTTCTTCAAACGCCACCTGCAAAAGTACGTTGATGCATCGCAGTCACCTTGGGCCGTACGCCGCTCGCAGACCGCACCGATTGATTTGTCTTCACAAGCACTGCGTGCGTTTGAAAAAGCTTCCTATATAAAGCGCGCCTTTTTCAAATACGGTAGTCACCAACCCGAATTTACGTTCAGCCTGACACCGAAACAAATGGATGCCGGTCTTAGCCGATTGCAGCTGAATATCGACGGCCAGATGATCGGCTACGAGTTTGGCCCACTATTAACCAACGAACTGGCCTGGCCTGGCGTAAATCCAGGGTCCGGCGCTCGTCTTGAGATGCGTCAGATCGACGGCAGAATCGCTGTTTTACAAGAGGAAGGCCCGTGGGGGTGGTTCCGGATGCTCAACAAAATGCAGGTTAAGAAAACGCGGAACACCGAGCGTTTTGACCTGACATTCGACGCCGGCGGCTATAAAGCCGAATACAGTCTGATGGCCGGGGCAAGCACCAACCCTTACCGCATCATGAACAATATGTACTTTTCGTGCCCGACACAGCTGTAGGAATCTGATATGGCGATCCCGACCCCTGGATTTTTTGGCAAGCTCCCGATGACCGGAGATTTCATTCATCGACGGATAACGCCTGCGTTTCTTAATCGCTGGGATGAATGGTTAAAACATAACCTTGCTCGTAGCCAGCAGATGTTAGGTAGCCAATGGCTCGACATTTACCTAACAAGCCCGATATGGCGTTTTGGCATCAGCCCCGGCATCATTGATGATCATGCATATTGTGGTGTGATCGTACCGAGTGTTGATAGCGTCGGGCGCTATTTTCCACTCACAATATCTCAAGCGGTTCCGGCTACAGCTTTTTGCCATATGCTCAGCCCCGCTGCTGATCAATGGTATCAATCGATTGAAGAATTAATGCTCGATATGCTCGAGGGTTACCACCCAGACACAGACGCTTTCGACCAACAACTAACTACCCTCAATGCGGCATGGGTAAAAGATACCGGCCCTTTTCAACAGATCAGCATGAGTGAACTGGTCAATAAGAGTCTGCACTTGCAGATGACGGTCTCAAACGACAACGGTTTTGCGCAAGCGACAAGCAGCCTGTTGTTTTCTGCGATGCTTGGACAACAGAGCCCATTTAGTTTTTGGTGGCAACAGAATAACGACCAATCTACAAGTAATTGTCTGATGTGCGCTAATCTGCCCGCGGGAGACCAGTTTGCAGGTCTTCTCGATGGTTCGTGGAAGGAGCATAAATGGCAAACCGCGGATCTTCGAGGCCCCAAATGCCCAGAGCCAAGCCGGCAAATTGATGAATTACGCCAACACCACCAAGAGGCTCAGGAACCGTCACCATTACCCAATTCAGATTACACAGAACCCCATTACCTCAACCGACACTCTGACGCCAAACAAACCACGACGGAGTCGCCTTACTCAACACAGACGTCCAACGAGCTATGGGACATCACCGCCCCTCAGCATAGCGACACAGTGCAACCGGTTACTGCAAAATTTGACATCGAAAACGATCCAGTCGAATGTTTGGAAGAATTATCTGACTCGGAATCAGATCTGGTGCAGCTTATTCGTTCTGACGAAGACATTACTATCTCGCCCGCTATTGATGCACAAGCAAGCAGAGCCAAGGTATTACAACGAGATATCAGCCCTGGTGTTTATCATCCGCTTCCAGAAAGTGCCGGTTTTTCAGATTCGGGTAACTATCGGGAATGGAACGAGGATTCCATGCTGTTGATGCCATCCAGTGGCATTTTTGTCGTTGCCGATGGAATGGGCGGACACACAGACGGCGCATATGCCAGTCAAGCTGTGGTTCAGGCGATTGAGTCCGTCGATAATACTGGCAGTTTCGAACAGGTTCTCGAACGTTTACGTTTTTCGTTAGATGATGTGAATCAACAGCTTCAAGACTATGCAGAAAACCACTCTGAGAAAAACATCTGCGGCAGCACTGTTGCCGGCTTGTTACTGCGAGGCAATCAAGCAGCTGTGTTTTGGGCTGGAGATAGCCGAGTCTATCTAGTACGAGATGGTGCTTTAATACCACTATCACGTGACCACAGTGTCGAACAAGAACATATCGATGCAGGCATTGCGAAGACAGCAGCAGACTTTCCGGCAAAAAACCTGATTACCCGAGCCGTGGGGGGCGACAAACAACTAACACTTGATGTGTTTTACCATACGCCGCAATTGGGTGATGCGTTTTTTCTATGCTCAGATGGTGTTTACAATGAAACTGATGAAACTCATCTCGCTAAGTGTATTCACGACAACAACACTGCAGAAACCGCCGTCAATGCAATTCAAACCCACCTTCTCAAAGGGCCAGCACGAGATAACCTGACCGGGGTGCTGGTACTCACCTGAGCGTTCACGCTTCCCGTGGTTAATACGCGGGAGGCTATTGCGCTGGCGGGGTCGACGAACGCTCTTGGCATTGCCACCCCCACCCTTTTTGCTTCGCTACAAAGGCGGCCGCCTTATTCTCGCAATACCCGGATTGATTATTTGCACGCCACAATGTCGTGGTCGTTCCAGCTTTTGTGTAAACCACCTCACAAGGAACATGGCTTGGTGGGTTGTGGTAAATAATGTTTATCGTTCTTTGATCGTTTGTATTGGTATGCGAGCACAACCAGTTTTCTGCACTAACTTGCGCCGACAAAGCGGCAGCGCCAAGTAAAGTCGCGGCAGAAAGAGAACGGAGAATTCGGTGACCGGCTTGGCGGTAACCTTGCATATAGCGACCTTGCATATCGTGACCTTTGAGAATCATCTTTGGCAGAAACCTAATTGATAGAGATCTAATTGTTTATTTATGAACGATCAGCTGCATTGTCGTCAATAGGTTCATACAAGGGCTCATCCTGCCATTGACGGGGGTCAAACTGATAGTACTTAACGAGTATCTGGAATAACTCGCTATGCCGTTGAGCAAGTTGATACGGTTTCCCAAAGAAAGTTTCTGTCGCCACCGCGAAAAATTCAGCTTCGCTAGTTGCTCCGTACTTATCCATAACACTATCTATCTGCAGCGACGCCGCATAACGAAGTGCAGATAATTCGGTATCAAGGATGTTCGCCCATCGTTGATAGTCTTTGTTAGGCAAAAGAGGCGTTCCATTAGCGGCCCCCGTTTCCGAGTCCAATTGATGGGAAAATTCATGCAAAACAACATTGTGGCCCGTTCCCGATTCATGGGAATCTTTACGTACGTCCTCCCAAGAGAGAATGATCTTGCCGTTGTGCCATGACTCCCCAAGCATGTGCATACGCCGGTTTTCAACAACGCCACCAGCGCCAACCTGATCGCGCTCAACACTAAACCCAGAGGGATAAACGAGGATGTAATGCAGCTTAGGGTATGCATCGCTCCCTTTATGCAGCACCAATAAGCTGGCTTGCGCGGCGATAGTTACCCGTATTTCATCGGTTATCACTAAACCGGCACAGCCAAAAAACACCTTCTCGACCAAAAAGTACTTAATCAAACGTTCAAGGTGTTGTTGTTCTTCAGAAGTAAAGCGCGGGTAATACGGAACACTCGATTCTATGATGGATCGCCATTCATCTGACAACGGCAGTGCCAGCGCTTTACGTTTGCGCAGCAACGGGTACACCAACACGCTATAGATAACCGTCGCGAGAATTGCACCAATAACAATGACGAATATCCAGCCAGATACCGGAGGCATATCCATAAAAGCTCTCCTATCGAATTACTATTCCACTTTATACACCTTCAACTTAATGCCAGTTCAATAAACATCAAGGTCGTTAACGACGACAGGTAGGAATATCTCTCCGATAGTTAGATCTCTACAGATCCTGAATCACCAGGTTGATTCAAATAATCAATCAGATAGCACCCGACTCAAGTGCAATATCTTGGGCGTTTTCACGTTCTAGCAATACTAGCGTATGCGGATCAAACGCTTGTGAAGGCGTATAGGCGCCCGGCATTACACGGTGAGCCAGTAACTGCTCGACAGCAAACAAGGCAGATAGAACCGTGTATTGGTACCCTTGAGGAACATCCAGCGTCTTTTCAACAGACTCGGACTCATTCCAGATTCGCCCCCAAAGCTGCGTACGGCGTGTCGCTAAAGCATCGTCAGAAGGACCGTCAACACGACGTTCAACCACCTTTTGCATAAAACGTAAAGCTGGTTGCCATTTCAACACTCGGGTCATCCCGTGCCAACGGCGGATAAACCCCACCTGCTTTTTATCCATTGGGAAATACACGCGAATATTAGGAATATGCGCACTATGCCAAGCAGTCACAATGTCACCCCAGCTGATGGCAACACAGTGTCGATTTTTATCAGCGAAAGGAATATCTTTGTGGTGCTCCCCCATTGGCATTTTTTCTAACTTTCCGTTTTGACGCACCGTTAATCCGTCCGGCAAGCTTTCAAGCATGGTTTTAGCAGTACCGGCACTTGGGCCAGCTGAATCAGCAAACGCCATTTCCAAATGCGTCGCTTCAGGAACGGCTTCTTTGAGCAATGCAGCCAACGTATCGGTCGCAACTACATCAAAACCCACGCCACTGATCACAACACTACCGGCTGCACGAGCAGCATCCTGCGACTGATAACTGTCCTCAAGCACTTGGTATTCGCCAGTAATGTCCAGATAATGACAACCCACACTGATAGCAGCATCACGCATGGGCTTTGCTGTCTGACTAAACGGGCCGGCACAATGCAAACAAATGCCTATGCCTTCGAGGCCCTGTTTAACACTGCCCGGCGTGTTCAAATCAAAAATACGCACAGGTAACGACAATTCATCAGCCAGCGGCTGGATTTTTTCCGCACTGCGGCCTGCCAGTATCGGCCGTAGGCCGCGCCTGACAGCTTCACGGGCAATTAATCGTGCGGTGTAGCCGTTGGCACCATAAATCATCCACTGCATAGTATTTCCTCAACGTCGAAAGCTGCTTGGTCGACCTTCTTATCTGAATTTAAGACTTAACTCTGAATCCGATATTTTTTGAGTGAGGTCTGAATAAACCTGCACTGGATAGCGCGCAACCGAATGAGCTCGAATATCTATCAGTAAGATGCGTCACCCGCGCAAAAATGCCTGCCAACGCACTAATAATGACTCAATCAGCAACTGAGTGTTCGGGTTTGACGTGCTGTTCATTTCGGCAATAGCCTGCTGTATTTCCTCAAGCATCTGGTACGCGCGTTTAGAAAAACCGTCTTTTTCAATGACTTGTTGGAAACTCTCAACCGATGCAATGGGTAAAGCAACCTTTAGCATATGGGAACGAATCAGCGTCCACAAAAACTGCTGACTGAGATTAAGCCATACAGGGACATCACCTTTATTCACCCGCTCTGCATACTGCACCAGCGCGAGCTGCCCTAAATACAATTTGTATAACTGTGCGGCCAAGTCATCAAACTCGGTGAGGATACCGTCATCAGAATACTGCTGAGCCAACAATGGGTTGTCTTGTGCCAGCATCAGTAGCTTTTCAGCGTCCTGATCGCTATCTACCGCAGCGACATGCGCTTGCAACCACGCCTTGGCTTCATCGTGCTTCGGTTTAGATACCGCAACAACCTGACAACGACTTCGAATGGTTGGTAAAAGCCGGCCTGGTGCATGACTAACCAATAAAAGAAAGCTGTCTTTCGTTGGTTCTTCAAGGCACTTCAACAATGCATTTGCCGCATTGATATTCAGTGCTTCAGCCGGTTCGATAACAACAACCTTATTACCATCCTGCTGTGAGGTTTTATTGATGAAATCAACGACCTTACGAACTTGATCCACCTTGATTTGTTTGGATTTTTCTTCCAAACCAATACGCATAATGTCTGGGTGTGTACCGGCCTGCTGCAATTGACAACCTTTGCACTGGCCACATGCAAATTCAGCGTTTTCTTGCTCACGGCACAGAAGCACAGAGGCCAGCCCTTGGGCAAGCTCTGCTTTCCCAAGCCCACGGTCACCAGAGATGAGCATACCGTGCGGCAGCTTGCCCTGTTGGCGCAAGCTGTGAAGATGTTCCCAGCTCTGCTGAAGCCAGGGATAAGGTCGCCAGCTACTCATGGTTTTTCCACGTATCAATTAAACGATCTAACACCTTGGCAAGGTTGACTTGGACCTCAACTAAAGGCAAGGCTGCATCAATAACTTCATAGCGATCTGGAGCTTGTGCAGCACGAGCCAGATAGGCATCACGAACTTTTTGATGGAATGTCATCGCCTCTGATTCCATTCGATCCAACTCGGCCCTCGCACGCGCTCTTTGATGGCCGATTTCGACCGGCGCGTCCAAAATAATGACACAATCGGGCCTCAACTCGGCTTGAACAAACGACTCCAAGGCTTCAACACGCGAAGTCCCCAAATCACGCCCCGCCCCTTGATAAGCGAAAGTCGCATCGGTAAAGCGATCACACAAACACCACTGCCCTTGCTCCATAACCGGTAAAATTTTGTGCTCGATATGTTGCGCACGAGCAGCGAACACGAGCAATAACTCGGCCATGGGCGCCATCGACTCTTCTCTCGGCGCTAAGATAATTTCCCTCAGCTCTTCTGCCAGTGGCGTCCCTCCGGGTTCACGGGTCGCACTGTATTCGATACCCTTGTTTTCTAGGTATTCACGCATAAAGGCGGCATTGGTGGTCTTACCAACGCCCTCACCACCTTCGAGTACAACAAAAAGACCTCTCTTTTGAGCTGTCATAGATCAGAGTCCTTTGGGCAGTTACTCAGGTGTAGAGCGATAGTTTTTCTTACGCTTCAATTGATACTCTCTCACTGCACTATTATGTTCTGCCAACGTCTTTGAGAACGCATGGCTACCGTCGCCTTTGGCGACAAAATACAATTTTCCGTTTAGCAACGGATCTAGAGCAGCATCAATCGATTCCTTGCTCGGTAAAGCAATCGGCGTGGGCGGCAAACCAGAAATTGTGTAGGTGTTATAAGGCGTTGGCGTTCTGAGGTCTTTCAAACGGATATTGCCTTTGTAGTTATCGCCCATGCCATAGATAACAGTCGGATCTGTCTGTAAACGCATGCCCCGCTTCAGTCGCTCGACAAACACACCGGCAATCTGTCGACGTTCCGAATCAACGGCAGTTTCTTTTTCAATAATCGACGCCAGAATCAAAGCATCATAAGGAGTTTCAAGTGGTAGATCCTTGACGCGCCGTGGCCAGCTATCAGCAAGTGTTTCTTGCATAACCGTATAACCACGTCGTAATACGTCTCGATCCTTATCGCCTCGAGTATAGTGATAGGTTTCCGGATAAATTAAACCTTCAGCATGCTGATACTTGCCTTCAGCACCGATGGCTTTGAGAATATGCACATCATCACCGGGCTCTAGGGTTTCGACTAAGCCGTCAGCACTATGCAATTCAACAAGCGCCTCTTTTAATGTCCAGCCTTCAACCAAGGTGACTGAGTACTGAACAACGCGGCCATGAATCATGTTATCGAGAATAAGAAGCGGGCTGTCGCCATCGTTAACGTCATATTCGCCCGCTTTGATCTTTCCTGCCAGATCCATCAGCCGAACGTAGCCAACCCAAAGATCGGGATATTCCAAAACGCCAGCAGAATTCAATTTACTCGCAACACGTTTGACCGAATCACCGTAGTCAACATTCACACGCAGTGTTTCCGGCACCACTTGAGGCCGCGCAAGATACTTTAATGCAAGACCTGCCCCCAGCATGCCCGAAAACATAATCGCAACAAGAAACAGTGGAACCACTTTTTTCATAACACTACAACCCGGATTCTTTGGTATTCAGTGCGCGCTGTAGACCGCGCGTTATCTGACCTATCTTATACGTTTTATCAGCAAGACGGGTAACAGGTACGATACCAATCAAGCTATTTGTCAGGAATATCTCATCGGCCGATTCAAAGGTCGATATATTCTTTTCTTCAACTAATAAACCAAGCTTCGGACACAGGGTATTCATGACAACATGCCGCATCACGCCGGCTACCCCACAATTATCTAATCGCGGAGTGATCACACATCCCGTTTTATCCACCACGAACAGGTTGCTCATGGTACCCTCAATCCAGTTACCCTCACTATCAGCTGTGAGGCCTTCAAAGATATCAGATGAACTCCACTCTTGACGTGCCATCACTTGATCAAGGCGGTTAAGATGCTTCATGCCAGCAAGCGCTGGTTGATGCGAAAGTCGCCAACGGCAAGGAATTACAGAGACACCATGTTGCTGCAATGAAACAACATCACGCGTAAACGGCTCAAGTAGCATTATTCGCTCCGGAACAACCGTATTATCGCAAAAATACCCAGTGTCTGTAGCACCACGGCTCACAATATACTTCAAACGCCAGAATTTATGCGCGGAGCTCTCAACCACTGCTAATGCAAGTTTGAAATCACTCTCTGCTGTTGCTTGAGAAAAGGGAATATTGAGCCGACGACAGCCATCCATCAAACGATGCAGGTGTAGTTGGTCATGCGAAATGCAATCGCCACTAAGCCGCATAGTTTCGAACAAGCCGTCACCAAATGCTAGAGCACGATTATCAGGAGAAACACCCTGATCAGAATTTCCGTTGATCCAGATGTATTGCATGGAGAAATTACACAAAAGGCGGCAATAGCCGCCTTGTTATAAGCCGTTTAAGGCATCAAACGCGCCTAAACAATAAGCTACCGTTAGTACCACCAAATCCAAACGAATTCGACAACGCATGTTCGATTTCCATCGGCTGCGCAACGTTTGGTACGTAATTGAGATTACAACCTTCGTCGACATTGTCCAGATTGATCGTCGGTGGAGCCACTTGCTCTTGTAACGCTTTTAATGTGAAAACCGCCTCAAGTGCACCAGCGGCACCCAATGCATGCCCTGTCATGGATTTTGTGGAGCTGACAGCCACTTTACCTGCAGCCGCCCCCATAACGGTTTCAACAGCTTCAGATTCGCCAACATCGCCAGCTTTTGTCGAAGTACCGTGAGCATTGATGTACTGAAGATCGTTCACATCCAGCTTGGCATCTTTAATTGCATTAATCATAGAACGCTGCGCACCAACACCTGAAGGTAGCGTCATATGATAAGCATCACCGCTCATACCAAAACCGATGATTTCAGCGTAGATTTTAGCGCCACGTTTTTTCGCCATTTCGTACTCTTCAAGAACGAGTACACCTGCGCCGTCACCCAGCACAAAGCCATCACGATCTTTATCCCATGGGCGACTAGCCGCCTGAGGGTCATCGTTACGCTTGGACAGCGCTCGTGCGGCACAGAAACCACCTAAGCCAACGGGAGTTGATGCCTTTTCAGCGCCACCAGCTAACATGACATCGGCATCACCATACTGGATCAGGCGTGCCGCCATACCGATATTGTGAGTCGCTGACGTACACGCTGTGGTGATCGCCAGATTTGGACCTCTAAGACCCAGTAAAATCGAGAGATTGCCCGCAATCATATTAATGATTGATCCCGGTACAAAGAAAGGCGATACCCGACGTGGACCTTTAGTGTCGATAATGTGTTTGCATTTTTCAATCATGCCCAAGCCACCGATACCGGAGCCCATAGACACGCCCGCGCGGTCAGCAAGCTCATCCGTCATCTCCAGACCTGAATCACGCATGGCCTGAATACCGGCAGCAATACCGTATTGGATGAATTCATCCATTTTGCTGGCATCTTTTGCTGAGAAAAAATCGCCAGCTTCAAAATCTCTTACCAAACCGGCAAAACGGGTTGTAAAGGCTGATGCATCAAAATGATCAATCATGCTGATGCCGCTTTGCCCATTAACTACTGCATTCCAGGCAGAATCAACGGTATTACCAACGGGCGACAATATACCCATCCCCGTTACTACAACACGCCTTTTAGACACAAAGACCTCCAATATTTACAGCACAATTTTCAGCGCTAAAAAAAAGCCGTTCCACAGAGCATCTCTATCGAGAGCCTACGGAAACGGCTTTTAATTCAAATAACGAACAATATGATGCTTACAGGTGCTCGTTGATGTAGTTGATAGCCAACTGAACAGTAGTGATTTTTTCAGCTTCTTCGTCCGGGATTTCGGTTTCGAATTCTTCTTCAAGAGCCATAACCAGCTCTACAGTGTCAAGAGAATCAGCACCCAGATCTTCCACAAAAGATGCGTCAGCTTTAACGTCTTCCTCTTTAACGCCCAGTTGCTCGGCAACGATTTTTTTGACGCGTTCTTCAATGCTACTCATGTTCCAATTAACTCCAGTTGTTTTAAAACATACGGGCCGGCATGGAGTGCCTGACCATATTGACTATTCGAGCACAACAAAACTTGTGCGCGCATTGTACTCTGATTTTAGGGAGCGAAACAACTTTAGATGTTTCAATGTGGAGAAAATCTAACACATTAAACAAAAGCTGCCACTCTATGCTGAATAAAAATACTACCTTCTTTGCTATCGATCATACCAACTCGTTTAATCAGGCAAATTCAGTCACACTTCATTCAAACATCGGGGCCCTTTCCCCTTTATACCATATACATGCCGCCATTAACGTGAATAGTGCTTCCAGAAATATAAGAAGCATCATCACTGGCTAAAAAAGAAACTGCACCTGCGATTTCTTCAACATCACCCAGTCGACCGAGAGGAATTTTAGCTAGCAAAGCTGCCTTATGATCCTCAGGTAACTCTTTTGTCATATCAGTATCAATAAAACCTGGGGCGACACTGTTAACCGTAATTGAACGACTTCCAACTTCTGCTGCAAGCGCGCGCGAAAAGCCCTCAGCACCCGCTTTAGTCGCAGAATAATTTGCTTGTCCAGCGTTACCCATCGAGCCAACCACAGAGCTGATATTAATAATTCGCCCCCAACGTGCTTTAGTCATGCCTTTTATACATGCCTTGCTGACAGTGAATAATGCATTCAGGTTTGTATCGACAACATCTGTCCATTCTTCACTTTTCATTCGCAAAAACAAGTTATCACGAGTAATACCGGCATTATTTACCAAAATAGTTGGTGCACCAAATTCAGCAGTAATGGCCTTGATAACCTCAACAACCTGATCCGCATCAGTTACGTTTAGCTTTTTACCAACGCCTTCGATACTTTTATCAGCAAAACGCTGGGAGATCGCATCTGCACCACCATCGCTGGTCGCTGTTCCAATCACCAGATAGCCATCACTACCCAATCGATCAGCAATTGCAGCACCAATACCGCGACTTGCGCCGGTCACCAACGCTACTTTTTTATCACTCATTTATCACTTCCTTATCGTTATGATTTCCTACCAGGCCCCAAAAAAGCAAATGTACTTTATCTCAATAAAAGTAAAATTTGCCAAACATCACTCACGGACAACCGGCCAAGAACATAACAATTTACACTATTTAGCCTTATGCACTCAAATCAGCAACTTGCTGACGTAGTGTATCCGGCTGCTCAATCGCGCTTGCCGTCAACGGCTTGTGGATTCGCTTAGCCAAACCACTCAGCACTTTACCCGGACCACATTCAATCAAGAGCTCAGTACCTTGAGACACCATGGTTTGAACGCATGACGTCCATTTTACCGGGCTATAGATCTGCTCAATGAGCAAACCTTTAATTTTTGCAGGATCTGCCTCAATTTGTGCATGCACATTATGAATAACGGGTATTGCAGGCGTATTAATCGCTATGTTCTCTAGCTCAACGGCAAGCTTTTCACCAGCAGGCCTCATTAAATCTGTATGGAAAGGCGCGCTAACAGGTAAAGGCATCGCGCGTTTTGCACCGGCCTCTTTTAGCTTAACAATTGCTCTATCAACCGCACCGGCATGACCTGCAATAACAACTTGCCCTGGCGAGTTAAAATTCACCGCTTGCACACATTCATCCCCAGCGACATCAGCACAAATATCAACGATAGCTTGATCATCAACACCAATAATCGCAGCCATTGCACCAATACCTACCGGCACAGCGCTTTGCATAAACTGCCCTCTAGCTCGGACAAGCTTCAAAGCATCTGAAAACGCCAAAGATCCTGCACATACAAGAGCAGTAAACTCTCCCAATGAATGGCCAGCCATTACTGCAGGCATTGCGCCGTTTTCTTGCTTCCAGACATTCCACAAAGCGACAGACGATGTCATAAGAATCGGCTGCGTTTTTTCTGTCAAATTGATGGCATCCTGTTCACCATTCTGAATAAGATCCCACATGTCATAATCCAAAGCGTCAGATGCTTCAGCGAACACGTCTTTAATAATCGGGAATGCTTCAGCGGCGTCAGACAACATACCGATTTTCTGAGAACCCTGCCCAGGGAATACAAATGCCAATGAAGAATTACTCATATACAACCCCTTAGAGTAGAAACTTGAAAGCGCTAAACCAGCGACTGAAATTCTTGATCCAGCTGACTCACAATATCAACGCTCAACATGCGATAGGCATACTCCAATGCATAACCGAACGCCAATTGGTCTGCGTGACCATGACTTTTGACGACCACCCCCTTTAACCCGAGCAAAACAGCACCGTTGAGCCTACGAGGATCAACCTTGCTCGATACACGACGAAATTCGGGGATAGCAAACCAAGAAAGCAACCGCGTCACCGGATCAGATTTAATCTCTTTACGGATTTTATCCATAATATAAGTCGCAACACCCTCGGATGCTTTAAGCGCGATATTACCGACAAACCCATCACATACAATGATATCCGCCACCGCCTCAAAAATACGATGACCTTCGATAAAACCGATGTAATTAAGGCATTCTTTAGCTGCCAGCAATTCTGACGCCTCTTTGACTTGATGATTACCCTTCGTGTCTTCTTCGCCATTGTTCAACAGCGCGACCGTCGGAGACACCTTCCCATCAAGAGCCCTTGCCATCACCGATGCCATGATCGCAAACTGCAACAAGTGCTCCGCACTGCAATCAACGTTAGCACCCATATCAAGTAAGTAAGAATGACTCTCGAGCGAAGGAACTGCACCACAGATTGCTGGGCGATCAACGCCATCAATCGTGCGGAGCTTAATCTTGCTGACCCCCATCAATGCACCGGTATTACCGGCACTCAGACACGCACTAGCCAAGCCATTCTTAACAAGATCAACTGCAACATGAATAGAGGAATCTTTTTTATGGCGGAGCGCCTGAGACGGAACTTCATCCATACCGATGATTTCACTGGCATGAACTACATCCACTCGATGAGCAAAACGACGATTGATAAGAGGTTCGATAGCATCTGTCTTGCCGACGAAGACGACGCGGGTGCCCGGATTACCCTGTAGATACTGAAGGGTCGAAGGAATAATGACACGGGGACCGAAGTCCCCGCTCATGGCGTCAATGGCGACCGTGTTGGTAACCATTTTATGATTCAATTAAAAATCAATTAACGATTAATCGTCAGCGCCAGTTTCTACAACTTTACGGCCACGATAGAAACCGTCTTTAGTAATATGATGACGAAGATGCAATTCACCGCTAGCACTGTCTACTGACAAAGCCTTACCAGTCAATGCATCGTGAGAACGACGCATACCACGACGCGAACGGGTCTTTTTGCTCTTTTGAACAGCCATGCTGTGTACTCCTATTTGCCTGACTTTAAACTTGCCAGCACGCTAAAAGGGTTTGTTGTTTCTTCTTCTACAGCAGGTTTATCTGCAGAAGACGGATCTAAACTTTCATAATTCTGTGTGCCCTTACAATCAGCCGGATCATGATAGCTGACAAAAGGTACACTCAGAAGTAATTCATCCTCAACCACTTCGTTGAGATTAACAAGCTCATCTTCACCCACGATCAACGGATCACAATCGCGTCGGAGTTTCTTAGCTTGCTCTTCGTCCCATACGATGGCGAGATTCACATCGGAATGCACATCAATCGCAACAGGCTCCATACAGCGTTGACATTCAACCTGAAGCCTTGCATTGATCTTGCCTTGTATAGTCTTTACCCGCTGATCATCAATTGCAAACTGAAGATCAATTGCTACGAATTGCACACCATCAAGAACGATATTATCGATCCGGGGCAAATGCGTAACATCCAACTTGGCAACAAAGCTCGCTTCTCGCGATGCTAGCTTACGTACGTCAGCGTGTTTTGGGAGTGGCTCATCAAACATAGGCGCGCAATCTTATTGATTCACAAGGTTTATGTCAAAAAAAAATCACATTATTGGCCGTTTTTTTGCGTTATATATCTAAGCTGGGCGAATTCAACGAAAAACCGCATACTTCGGGATCTCAACAAAGGACTCAAGCCGATGCCAGATACCGCTCATCCACGAATAATTCTTGCCTCCGGATCACGCTATCGCCGCAAATTATTGCAGCAGCTAGAAATTCCATTTGACTGCATCAGCCCCGAGATCGACGAAACGGCATCGTCACTCGAGCAACCCGACGCACTCGCGCTGCGCCTATCAAAGCAGAAAGCCCAGGCTGCCGCCAATCAGCTAACCTCACCTGAAGAGCCCGCAATCATCATTGGAAGTGATCAAGTAGCCGCGTGTGACGGCAAAGTATTTGGCAAACCCGGCACAGAAGAAGAAGCACTTAAACAATTAACCTGGTGCCAAGGCAAAACTGTGACCTTTTACACTGGATTAAGTTTGTTGCACTCAGGCTCATCTAAGCAGATCACGCGTCTTTGCCCGTTCTCCGTCACTTTTCGCACCCGCAATGAAACACAACTTAAAGCCTACATCCAACGGGAACAACCCCTCGATTGTGCCGGCAGCTTTAAAGCAGAAGGTCTTGGCATCACTCTATTCAAAAGCATGGCAGGCAAAGACCCCAACAGCCTTATCGGCCTCCCTCTCATCGACTTGGTAGAGATGCTTGAAGAGTTCGGTATCGACCTTTTATAGCCGCCGACCACCAGCACTCTACCTTCACCAACCACACCCCCTCTCAACATCAAAAAATGCCGCCTCAAACCATCGTTTGAAACGGTATTTCTCTACCCCAAACGCCCAACAGCACTCAAATGGTGAGCCGGAGGCAATTATCGAATGGCAGGAGCAGTATCAGACATCTGAAGCTGCTGATACACTGCTGCACCCGCAGAGGCACCTAATTGGCGAATCAGACGCTCAATCGGATCTCTAGAAACCGTGTAATCCACCGTATCTTTTGCACCAACAATATCTCGAGCAACATAACCCGCACTACCCAAACCATCGACCAACCCAAGCTCTAACGCTGTTTCGCCCGGCCAAATCAACCCACTAAACATATCGTCGGTTTCTTTTAATCGATCACTACGCCCGGTTTTTACAGCGGTAATAAATTGTTGATGAATTAAATCCAGCGAATCTCGCCAAAATTTTTCATCAGATGGTTTTAAAGGTTCAAATGGATCCATAAATGCCTTATTTTTACCTGAAGTAATCACTCGACGCTCCACACCCAGCTTGTCGATCGTGCCGACAAACCCAAAGCCCGCAGAGATGACGCCAATAGACCCAACAAGACTGGCCTTGTCGGCATAGATTTCATCGGCAGCCGAAGCAATATAATAGGCGGCCGAAGCGCCCAAATCGCTGATCACCGCATATACCTTTTTCTCCGGATGCAGCTTTCGCAATCGCATGATTTCATCGTAGGCATAACCTGCCTGCACCGGACTACCACCCGGGCTATTAATAGCCAAAATGATCGCCTTCGCATTCGGCTCTTTAAACGCTGCTCGCAAGCCCGTTGCTATCGCATTTGCACTGGCAGGCTCCTGCTCCATAATGGGCCCCTGAATACGCACAACCGCCGTATGCTCAGAGGTTTTTGCTACAGCAGCCATATCGGCATTCTGAGTGACTATCCCGAGAATCGAGAATAGATAAACAAAGAACAAAACCACAAAGAAGATGCGCCATCGACGAGCCCGCCGCTGCTCGGTAACCGATGCCAACACTGCTTTTTCAAGCAATTGCCACTCTTTACTTTTTTGTTCCATAGATATCACCCTGCTTTTATCTATCAAGGAGGTAATTAACACACCAATAAATATATCGGCCTGCCATTAAATTAGCCGATTTTATGCACGACCAAGAACATAATTACCGAGCTCAGACATATGATCCACGATGACAACCGGGTCAAACGTCTGTAAATGCGCCACAGAATGCGCACCGTAACTCACGCCTGCGGAGGCCATACCGGCATTTTTTGCCATCAAAAGATCGTATTCTGTATCACCAACCATCAAGGCCCGATCAACTGAGACATCCAATTCATGAAGTAACTGCTGCAACATCTGTGGCGACGGCTTAGATTCTGTTTCGTCCGCACAGCGTGTAGCATCAAAATAATCGGCCCAGCCGAGCTTTGCCAGCTGCCGATCTAGACCTTTACGGCTCTTACCGGTTGCCACAGCCAACTGCATGTTTGCATTTTTGAGCGAGGCCAGGGTCGTTTCAACACCTTCATAGAGCTCGCACGGCACCGCATCCGCTTTTACAAAGGCCTTTGAATAAGCAACACGCAGAGATTCGCGCGCAGAGGCAGGCTCATGCGGATACAATTTAAGTATCGCCTCAGGCAACCCCAAACCAATAATATTCTGGATGGGCGCGTCCTCAAGCGGCGGCAAGCCCAAGCCTTCAATAGCAGTTTGCATTGCACCCACTATCTTTCCTGTGGAGTCAATCAGGGTTCCATCCCAATCAAAAATAACTAGCACCGTAATACCCCCTTCGGTCGGCAATTTCTAATAGTGACGTGCCTGATAACGACCCGTAGATTTTTTCGTTATTGACGGACAAACATTCAAGCGCCATCTGCAGACAATCTTAAATGTTCGACAATGGACTTCAGCTCATCCGGTAACGGCGCCTCCAGCACCAGAGGTTTCGCCCTATCCGGCAAACGAAAACTCACACGGCTCGCATGAAGAAACAAACGCTCTAATCCAATTTGGCGGGCAAACTGAGAAACCTCATCATCACCGTATTTGCTATCACCCAGCAGTGGAAACCCTGCATGAAGACCATGCACCCTTATCTGATGGGTACGCCCTGTGACCGGGCTCGCTTCAATCAAGGTTGCGCCCTGCAAAACCTCGGCGATACGAAAAAGGGTTTTCGACGGCTTACCTTCCGGCGAGGCGTATACCATTCGCTCACCGCTTTTCAGTACATTCTTTTGCAAACCAACATCAACCTGCGTCTTACGTCGCGGCCAGCGCCCTTTAACTAAGGCGAGGTAGGTTTTTTCCATGGATTTTTCGCGCAGCTGCTGATGAATGAAGCGCAACACCTGAGATTTCTTAACAATAATCGTCAAACCCGACGTATCACGATCTAAACGGTGAGCTAGCTCTAGACGTTTACAATCTGGTCGTAATTTCCGCACAGCTTCGATCAAACCAAAATCAACACCACTGCCGCCATGAACTGCGATTCCAGAGGGTTTGTTAACCACCAGAATCTGTTCATCTTCATAAACAATGGCGTTTTCAATCGTTTCGAGGGTTTTATCAGAGACAAATACGGCTGGCCGCTCGGCAACCCGCACAGGGGGAACCCTCAGAAGATCGCCAGCCTGAAGCCGATAATCAGCTTTGACACGCTTCTTATTGATACGTACCTCACCGTGGCGTAATGCACGGTAAACACGTGACTTAGGGACACCCTTGAGAATGCGAAACAGAAAGTTATCAAGCCGCTGACCGGCATCATCCTCAGTAATATCAACCCACCTAACCTTGGACGCTGTCGTCGGGCTATCAACGTCTTTCGACATACCTACCTTATCAAACTGAATTTGCTGGAATTTTTTTTTGCAGCTATACTAGCCGGCGAAAAGTACAGGGCGAGCATAATAGCCTGATATAGTCGGCCTCGCCTAGAGTGAAATGAAGAAAGAATGTATTTGTACTTTTGCGAACAGACAAAAACATGTTGATCTGGCAATAAACCCGATATTCACCGTTTAAGTTTGATCGACGTCATTTATCTACATTTAGATGACGACATTTAGATTTCGACCGGAATGTCAGCATTAGCTGCCAGCCAACGCGATAAAACCCTGTTGATGAACATACAGGTGCAGTAGGATCATAACGATCAGAGATTCAGGTATTTAGGTTACCCGTGAATTGACCGTATCTCACCGAGTTGTGGCAAGAAACATCAATAACACAGATTATCGGACATCCCGTAATCTGAACCCGATAGCGAGCAGGTAATCTGACGCTTTGGGATAAACCGGCTACGCAAGATCATACGTGGAACTCACTATGCATCAATCGAAACCGGGGTATCGACGGGTGATTGACGACTCTTCAGCATCAGTAACGCTAGCTCAAAGGCCTGCGAACTGATTCGCCACACGCGGTAAACGCAAATTTTGGGCAGATACAGGTATTGTCATTGAATGTCGCCACAAGCGACACATCAAGGCCCTGACACTGAACCAAAGCCTTGCAGGAATACAGGCTTCACATCGTTCTGAACGGAAGGCGTCGCTCGTCACATAAAACTAGCGAACCACCACAGACCCATACGTGTCTGCAGAACACTCTACCGGTAATCTAGATTACAAGCGGTTGTATAAGTCGCATTGCTTGTAGCTAACCAAAAGTAACGAAAAATCGACAGCGAGAGACACCCGGCCAAAAGCCCCTTCGCTGCATCGACTAGCCAACATGAGCAGTTGCATAGCTCGAGTTAGCTGGAACAGAGATAAAATAGACAGCGCACAATCAGGTATATGCCAGACCAGAGAAGGATCACAACAGATCCATAAATAGCTCTCATACACCTGGCCAGCCTGCAACACAAGATGACTTCGATACAGTAGAAGTGCTATCGATGTATATGTTGCTTGGCGATGTCTAAGAAAGTGATACTTGCGTCATATACGATGAGTACCCGGAAGGCCTGACTACCACTGAGTCACATGCTGTCTGATTCACCGCTGGCTCGCTCAGCGTGATGAGTACAACGCCCAAACCGGTTACACTCGAACCAGATGCAAATTTGGAATCTTTAGTTCACCCGATTCCAGAATCACATTTAATTTATCTCGATACCTTCGTTACCCCTCTGCCCCTCCTGCCCTGTGTTCAAAGACTCATTGGACACGAATACCATCATGAAAAGAATGCTAATCAATGCAACACAACCAGAAGAGCTGCGTGTTGCACTTGTTGACGGACAACGTCTTTACGATCTAGACATTGAGAACCGAACTCGAGTACAGAAAAAAGCCAGCATCTATAAAGGCCGAATCACGCGTATTGAGCCCAGCCTAGAAGCGGCGTTTGTCGACTTTGGCGCAGAGCGACACGGCTTCCTCCCCCTAAAAGAAATCTCTCGCGAATACTTTACCAAACAGCCCAATGAAATTCAGGGCAAAATCAAGATCAAGGATGTTCTTAAAGAAGGCACCGAAGTTATCGTACAGGTTGACAAGGAAGAGCGTGGCAACAAAGGCGCCGCCCTCACAACCTTTATCAGTCTTGCTGGCCGCTATATGGTTTTGATGCCTAACAATCCGCGCGCAGGTGGCATCTCGCGCAGAATCGAAGGCGAAGATCGCGATGAACTAAAAGCCAACTTAAGCAAAATCGATATCCCTAACGGCATGGGCGTTATTGTGCGTACTGCTGGCGTCGGCAAAAGCCAGGAAGAGCTCCAATGGGACCTCGACTACATGTTATCGGTATGGGATGCCATTACAAATGCATCCTCCGAGCGTCAAGCGCCATTCCTGATTTACCAGGAAAGCAATGTCATTATCCGAACTATTCGCGATTACCTGCGCCGTGATATTGGTGAAGTCATCTTCGACACCAAAGATTCGTACGAAGAAGCACTGGCATTTATTCAGCAGGTTATGCCGCACTACGAAAGCAAGATTAAACTCTATGAAGACAAAGTTCCGCTGTTTAATCGCTACCAAATCGAAAGCCAGATCGAAACAGCATTTGAACGCGAAGTAACCCTGCCATCTGGCGGCTCAATTGTTATCGACCCAACAGAAGCACTGGTGTCTATCGACATCAACTCCGCCCGCGCAACAAAAGGCGGCGACATCGAAGAAACCGCATTCAGAACCAATCTTGAAGCAGCCGACGAAGTAGCTCGTCAACTTCGCCTGCGTGACATCGGCGGCCTGATCGTTATCGATTTCATCGACATGATGCAAAACAAACATCAGCGAGAAGTTGAGAACCGCGTCAAGGACGCCCTTAAACTTGACCGCGCTCGCGTTCAGGTAGGCCGCATCTCACGTTTTGGCTTACTTGAAATGTCTCGCCAACGCCTTCGCCCTTCTCTGGGAGAAACCAGTGCCGTTGTTTGCCCGCGCTGCAGCGGACAAGGCTCAATTCGCGCAACCAAGTCATTGGCACTATCTATTCTTCGCCTGATCCAGGAAGAAGCGAATAAAGGTGCAAGCGCGGAAGTTCACGCCAACGTACCGTTAGAAGTCGGTATCTTCCTGCTGAACGAAAAACGTTCTGAAATCGACAGCATCCAGCTGCGCCACAACACTCGAGTGATTGTTGTTCCAAATCCAAATCTTGTAACGCCGCACTACACCATGCAGCGCGTCAAGGCTAGCGACCTTCCTGAAGGTGCCCAGGCGAGTTACGAGATCCCGCGTGATGTTCCTGAAGAAGCAACCATTGTTGAAGAAGAAGTCGCACCGCACGAACAACCAGCAGCGGCAATTCGCACCATTCAACCAAAAGCGCCGGCGCCAACCAAGCCTGTCGAAGAAAAACAGCCTGAGGTTAAAAAGCCCCAGACATTATTCCGCCGCTTAGTAACCTCCTTGTTCAAAGAATACGAGCCGGAAAATGCTGAACCACCAGCACCGAAAAAGAAACCAGCAAGCTCCGGCCAAGGCCAAAAGCCAAAGAACGATCGCAACAAAAATCGTAATCAGGCCGGCAAAAACACCAAATCTAGTGCTCGTAACGATGAATCTGGCAACAGCCAGAAATCGCGCAACCCGCGCAAAAATTCATCAAACAACCAAAACAAAGGCCAACAACAGAAAGGCCCCGAAGGACAACAAAACAAAGACAATCGTAATAACCGTTCGAACGAAGCCAAACAGCGCACAGATAAGCAGCAAGGCGACAAGCAGACGGATAACAAAAACGAAAGAAAAGAGCGTACTGAACGCCCACGTCGCGATCGCTCGGGTGACCGCAATGCAGCAGCCAACAGCCGCCGCAATAAAGAGCGCCAAAACCGCCAGAAACAAGGCGACCAGCAAACCGCAGAAACGAGTCCGGTAAAAGCTTCTGCGCCTGCTTCTGCACCTATAGTGGAAGAAAAAGTCGTAGCATCACCCGCGGTAACAGCTTCTACCAAAGCGCCAGAGACTGCCCCTCAAAAGCAAAGCAAAAATGATGCAGCACCTCGCGATCAAGTCGAGCAACGCACTGCCAAGCCCGCAATCCAAGTAGAGCAAGCGGTAAAAACAGACGATAGCAATCGCACCGACCAGAGCAGCAACGAGCCTAAAGCCAGCGCTGAAGCCACTACTCAAGTTGCACCGGTAGCGGCCGAGCAAGCTAAGGTTGAGGCCAAACCTACGGAAGCCAAAGCCCCGAGCACGCCTACCGAGGCACCCAAGCAAAACACTCCTACTCCTGCTCCAGAGAAGACAGCAAAAGCTACTGCCGAACCGGCAACTGCCAAGCCGACAGCTGAAAAATCGAAAACTCGCGCAGCTAATGACCCAAGAGACCGCCCTAACAAGGCAGAAACAACCGTCATTACACCAGAGCCTACAGTAGTCGAGTTGGCGCCACGCATTGTTCCTGCACCCACGCGCACTGCACCAGCACGCGCACTTAACGACCCTCGCGGCTCTGGTGCTACTACTGAAACTGCTGCATCCTCCGCACAGACAGCAGAAACAGTCGCTAAAACACCAATCGACGCATCGATAGCAGTATCTGATTCAGCCACCACGGCAGAAACAGAGGTGACACCGACATCCGAAGAGGATAAAACCCAAGGCGCTTAATCACTTAGGGAGCTGCTGAGGATACAGTCAGAAGGTTGAATCTGTATGCTTTTCAGGCAATTTCAGCTCCCACTGATTACGTAATAATCAAAAAGTGTAAAAGACACGTTTTTTACACTTTTTTTTACAGACGCTATTGATCTCCATCAGTGGATCTGTATAATTCAATTCTCTTTCGCAAGGTACTGAAATTTAAGCATTTATGCTGATTTCAAAAGACTGCAAAAACAGTCAAAAAACGGTATCATGCGAAAGAAATTATTAAGTGTTATAAATACTTAATATTCAATATGGAGAGATGGCTGAGTGGTCGAAAGCACCGGTCTTGAAAACCGGCGAACGTTAACGCGTTCCTAGGGTTCAAATCCCTATCTCTCCGCCATATTTAAAAAGCCAGTACATATCCCAATGTACTGGCTTTTTTCATTTCAGGAATAGTCAGCACGAATTCAACGCCCCGCCTAACCAACTAACTACCTGAAAACATTACAACAATTTTATAAATGTCCAATCAGCCTACCGGAACTTAGCTTTCAATGAAGGTTCGAATTCAATAGAGTTCTGCCGCGGTCGTGCAAAACAAATAACGCCAGCAAGACGTTGCTCGAAGTCATTTGTGCCTGCTAGCTCAGCGAAAGTACTCGTCAGCCTGATTAACCCCAGTGAATATGCGGATTTAAGACGCATGACACTGGCTTGCAATTAGGCGCAGGCTTAGTAATATTCAACTAAACCTAACTATGTTTTCAGGAGAAAGAAATGCAACGTGACTCGTTGTTAGAATCGAGCAGATCATCGGCCCCCGCTATGAACAAGGTGTTGAAGAACACCTACATGTTACTTAGCGCGACTTTGATCTTCAGCGCCATCATGGCAGCCATCTCAATGATGCTCGCCATTCCATACGGAGCCAGTCTTGCCTGTTCCATCGGTGCATTGGTTCTGATCTGGTTCGTTCTGCCACGTACGGCAAATTCCGAAAAAGGCATCCTAACGGTTTTCGCCTTCACCGGATTATTAGGTTTTGGTCTCGGCCCAATGCTTAACCACTACCTCGCTATGGCGAACGGTGGTGCAATTATCGCTCAAGCACTGGGTGGAACCGGTATCATATTCCTGACATTGTCAGCGTATGTCACCATGACCAAGAAAGATTTTTCTTTCCTGGGCGGCTTCTTGATGATTGGTATGATGGTTGCGCTGGTAGCTATCATCGCTAACATCTTCTTGGGCATCCCGGCGCTAAGCCTTGCTGTATCTGCGGCAATCGTGTTCATCATGTCTGGCTACATTCTGTATGAAACAAGCCAGATTATTCACGGTGGTCAAACCAACTACGTTCTGGCAACTGCCAGCTTGTACCTGAGCATCTACAACATCTTTGTTAGCTTGCTTCAGATTCTTGGCGTTATGGGCGACGACTAATATCGCCAACATATCAACCTGCAATCAGCGCTGATATGGTAAGATAGGCCCCGCAATGCGGGGCTTTTTTTTGCCTCATAATTCATCATAATCCCCACTTCGCGTTATTTTAAACAAGTGCAGGAATCCAATATATGCCTAAATCCGTCGCGGTTATGATACTGGCAAGCCCTTATGGCGGAACATCCAGTCAAACAGCACTTCAGTACTGTGAGGCGCTGCTGGAACAGGGACATTCGATCTACCGTCTATTTTTTTATAACGAAGGTGCCTATAACGCAATTGCTACGAGCGAATCATCTCAAGACGAATTAAACATCTGCTCGGCCTGGCAACAACTCGTACAAAGCAACAAGCTCGATGCCGTTGTATGTATTGCCTCAGGCTTAAAGCGTGGCGTACTTGATGAGCCAGAAGCGAAACGCTACGAAAAGCCCTGTGCTCCGCTCGCTAGCGGCTTTGAACTCAGCGGCCTCGGACAATGGGTTGATGCCGTCAATAATGCAGACCAGCACATCGTGTTTGGCGGCTGATGACAAAGGATCACACGATGCAGTATCTCTATATTCTACGTAAGCCACCATACCAAGGCACATTGACCCGAGAGTCGCTCGATATGGCTCTGGCAACAGCAGCGTTTGATCAACAGGTACAGATCCTATTTTTAGGTGACGGTGTTTTTGCCCTAAAAAACGAACAACAAACCGAAACACTGCAGCGAAAGAACATCAGTAAAACGCTGCCAGCACTTGAACTCTATGATATCAACGATGTATTTGTATGCACCCAGTCGTTGGCCGATAGAGGAATGACCGATAAGCCCTTATGCATCTCACCAACGCTGATCAACTCTGCGGAAATCAACGACAAGATCCGCTCAGCAGATAAGGTAATTACCTTATGAGCCAACTTCATATTCTCGGAACGCTATCGCCAAATGCGATTGATGACATGCTGCCCATGGTCAATGCAGACGACACCCTACTTCTAATCGACGACGCCGCCTATGCTGCGATGACAGGATCATCGAACCAGCAAAGATTGGATAACATACCTGGCCATATTGTCGCGCTCGAAGAAGCCTGCGTTACTCGGGGTATCACCAATCCCGGCTTTAAGACTATTTCAATGCCAGAATTTGTTGCGCTGAGCCTTGATGCCCATCACGTTTTGAATTGGTTCTGATATGAACTCTGATTTGTTCGATAAAGAAGGTTTTCTCACCAACATTGAAAACTGGACACCCGAGCTCGCTGAAGATATCGCGACACAGGAATCCATTACACTGACGGCGGAACATTGGGCATTGATCGAGCTTGCCAGAGACTATTACCAAACGTTCGATATATCGCCTGAAATGCGCCCACTAGTCAAACAGGTGAAGTTGAAACTCGGGGATAAGAAAGGCAAAAGCCTGTACTTGCTCACACTGTTTCCTGGCAGCCCCGCCAAACTGATCAGCAAAATTGCTGGCTTACCTAAACCGCCAAATTGTATTTAAGCTCATGACAACCACTGAACACCCGTTTGCACAATACGTTCGCATTCTCGGCAAAGGCAAAACCGGCTCACGGTCACTCTCGTTTGACGAAGCAAAAACCGCCTTCAATATGATTCTTCGCGGCGAAGCTGAGGATATTCAAGTCGGTGCCTTTTTGATGCTATTGCGTGTTAAAGAAGAAAGCGCAGAGGAAATTGCCGGATTTGTGGCTGCATGCCGCGAATTCATTGATGCACCCAACCACATTCATGTTGATATCGACTGGTCGAGCTACGCCGGAAAACGCCGCCAACTACCTTGGTTCATCGCTTCACTAACGCTACTCGCCGACCAGGGAACACGGATTTTCATTCATGGTGCCAAAGGCCACACTGCGGGCAGGCTTTACACAGAAGACGCCTTCAACAGACTTGAACTGCCGGTATCACAGAGCTGGCAAGACGTGAGCACTGCACTCGACAACCAAAACATAACGCTGATGCCAGTAGAAGCTATGTGCGCCCCACTCGCCCGCTTATTGAGCTTACGCAACACTCTAGGTTTACGATCGCCAGTACATACCCTGTGCCGGCTAATTAACCCGCTTAATGCAGAGCAATCATTCCAGAGCATTTTTCACCCCGCTTATGCAGCAACACACCAACAAGCTGCGGCAATTCTCAAACAACCCAACATGGCAGTTTTTAAGGGTGAAGGCGGTGAGATCGAGCGAAAGGCGAACGCAGCAAGTTTGGTTAAAACAATCTCATCGCATCTCATCGCTGAAGAAAAATGGCCGAAACTCCAGGAAGAGAAAGAACCCGCAATGGATTCACTCGATATGCAGCACTTTATTGATGTGTGGCGCGGGAACACCCAAGACGCATATGCCAACAATGCCATCATTGGCACCCTAGCCATTATATTAAAACAACACTCTACTCAATATTCACAGGAAGATGCACTGGCAAAAGCCCGCGACATGTGGAACGAACGCAATCTACAGCGGTTCAACTAATACAACCCACGCCATCCCGTCATGAGTTCGAACTTCAGACAGATATAAAAAAAGCGCCAGACGCGCTTTTTTTATATCTGTAGCCCAAAACCTGCTCAGATAAATTAACAAGCCGATAACTATGCTTGCTTATAGCCGTTAGGGTTCGCACTTTGCCAACGCCAAGTATCCTGCGTCATATCATCCAACGTCAATTCAGCTTTCCATCCTAATGTTTGCTCTGCAAAAGCAGGATCTGCATAACACATGGCGATATCGCCAGGTCTGCGGGCAACAATCTGATAACCAACCTGCTGGCCAGAGCCTCGCTCAAACGCGCTGATCATTTCCAAAACGGAATACCCTTGCCCGGTACCCAAATTATACGAGTGTACGCCCTCAGTATTGGATACTTTCTCAACCGCTCGAATGTGGCCCTTCGCCAAATCGACAACATGAATATAATCACGTACGCCAGTGCCGTCAGGTGTCGGATAATCATCACCAAACACCGATAACACCTCCAATTTACCGCAAGCAACCTGACTGATATACGGCATCAAATTATTGGGAATCCCGCTAGGATCTTCTCCAATCAAGCCCGAGCGATGCGCTCCCACAGGGTTAAAGTAACGCAGCAAAGCAACAGACCAACGCACATCTGCACGCCCCAAATCTTGCAGAATATGCTCAACCATAAGCTTGCTCTGACCATAGGGGTTCGTTGCAGAACGAGGGAAATCTTCTCGAATAGGAACAGACGCAGGGTCACCGTATACCGTTGCAGACGAACTGAATACCAGTTGAAACACCTCATGCTTTTGCATAACGTCTACCAAGCAAAGTGTACCTTCAACATTGTTTTGGTAGTAGCGAACCGGCTGAGCAACGGATTCTCCCACCGCTTTCAAGCCGGCAAAGTGAATGACGGCAGAAATATCCTCAGATTCGAACAACGCATCGAGAGCGGGTTTGTCTCTAACATCCATTTTCAAATAGCGAAGGGATTTACCGGTAATTTGCTCAACACGGCGAATGGATTCTGGGTCGCTATTACATTCATTGTCGATAACAATGACGTCGTATCCTGCGTCAAGCAGCTCAACACAAGTGTGGCTGCCAATATAGCCCGCACCGCCGGTAACAAGTATAGACATTCCATTGATCCTTTCGATTGACAAAAATAAGTGCAAAGAAGCAGTTTAGAAGGCTTCGAATTATCGCATAAGCCTTTGAGATTGAATATAATTGTGGTTTGTTAAAGACGAGAAAAACATGCCCCTCTCCAGTTTTAAGCCTGCCGACTACGACCTGTTGCTGGAGGCTAAAGCCAAACGGCTGACACAACTGCTTTCTGACTTTGACAGCCCTCCACTCGCCGTATTTCGCTCACCAACGGAAGGTTTCCGTATGCGTGCCGAATTTCGTTTTTGGCATGAAGGCCACGACGCATGGTATGCCATGTTTGACCCTCAAAACCCTAAAACACCCGTGCGAATTGATCACTTTCCGATTGGCTCCAATGCAGTAAACCAACTCATGAAAGCCGTACGCGAGGCAGTTTTTGCTTCCCACACGCTGAAAGAAAGGCTGTTTCAAGTCGAGTTTTTAACCACACTCGCCGGCGATCACCTGGTTACATTGATCTATCACCGCAAACTTGATGATGTATGGCTAGATGCTGCAAAACAGCTGGAGGAGAAACTAAACATCAGCATTATTGGCAGGAGCAAGAAGCAAAAATGCGTGCTCTCTAAAGATTTTGTCGATGAAACGCTCAACGTTGACGGTAAACCTCTGCACTACCGACAAATCGAGGGTGGCTTCACACAACCCAATGCAGTTATTAGCCAAAAGATGCTGTCTTGGGCAATTGAGTGTTGTGATGAAGACCAAAAGCGGCATGACCTACTAGAGCTTTACTGCGGCAATGGAAACTTCACCGTTGCTCTAGCACCATCGTTTCGCCAAGTACTGGCGACAGAGATTTCAAAGACATCGGTCAACGCTGCCCACCACAATTTCCGCATTAACGGGATAGACAACTCCGAAGTGCTCAGGATGTCTAGCGAGGAGTTCACCCAAGCACTCAACGGTGAAAGGGAATTTCGACGCATCAAAGAAAAAGAACTTAACCTGAATGACTATGAATTTTCAACCGTGCTGGTAGACCCTCCCAGAGCCGGTCTAGATGACGACACCGTTGCGTTGATACAACGGTTCGATCGCATCATTTATATTTCGTGCAACCCTGAAACACTGGCGCAAAACCTTCAATCGCTCAGCCAAACACACACCATCGAGCGCAGCGCGATGTTTGATCAATTTCCGTACACCAGTCATATAGAAACCGGCGTATTCTTACAAAGGAAATAACACTGCCTAACTGTTAGTGGCACCTTACATTCAACATAAACAACATAGTTGTTATCCACAGAAAAAGTTGTCCACATATTCTGGGGATATGTTTTTGGATAAAGGTTAGAAAAATACTTCTAAACCCCAAGATATGTGGACCCCATACAAATTGATCATTTTTTGATCAATTTGTATTTTTCTTTTACTTTCAATACGTTAGGAGTTTTCAACCATATGGTAGCGTTTTTTTTACGCTTTTATGTTTGACAAAACATAGGGGATACAAAACTCACCATATTTGTGCATAAAAATCGTTCGATTGCTCTAAGATGCCCAAATACTCGCATTGGTCAATATTCAATTTAAACTATTTATCGTGTCGAAATATTAATCAACATTAGCTTACACCCCAAAGCATTTTGCATTAATCAACACGGTCATACATAAAGCGGTTATGCAGCAGCGAGAGCCTACGTTAGAATAAACGACTTAACTGTCGACCGATCCCGAACCATGGCAATTTCGTTTCAAATCCCAGAGATCCCAACCAGCGCTTCAGATAAACGTTACTGGTGCCACCTTCATCATGCCGCACGCGCATATGCAATCAGCGAAGCCGTAAAAAGCAGTGAGAAATTCTGCTTAGTTATCTGCGATACAACTGCGGCAGCGAACGAATTAGAAGCACAAGTACGCTTTTTCACTCAGGATACCCAGGTACTTCATTTCCCTGATTGGGAAACACTACCATACGACAGTTTTTCACCGCATCAAGACATCGTGTCAGATCGGCTACGCTGCCTGCATACATTGTCAAAAACACAGTCTGGCGTTTTGTTTGTACCAATAAACACATTGATGCAAAAAGTCGCTCCAAGGCCTTATATTGCCAGTAACAACCTGCATATCAGTATCGGCGATGAGGTTGATCCGGAGTTATTGCGATTAGAGCTCCAAGCCTCCAACTACCAATGTGTCGAAACCGTCTACGAGCATGGTGAGTTTGCGATTCGCGGCGGCATCGTCGATCTATTCCCTATGGGTAATGACTACCCATTTCGAATTGAGCTATTCGATATCGAAGTGGAAGGCATCAAACGCTTCAACCCAGATACCCAGCTAACCGTCGATAAAGTCAAAAGTATCGATGTGTTGCCAGCTCGGGAATTTCCAATCGACAAAGCGGCCATCGAACGCTTTAAAGATCAGTGGTATCAATACTTTGAAGATACCAGCATAAAAGAAGCGCAGTTTTACGAAGATCTCAATCAAGGGATAATGTTCTCGGGCATTGAATACTATCTACCACTCTTTCACGAAGAGCTCGATAGCTTATTAGACCACATCCCAAGTGACAGCCTGATCATCACAACCGATGCCGTCGAAGCCAATTGCCGACTGTACTGGCAAGAGATTCAAAATCGTTATGAGCAATACGGCATAGACCGGACTCGCCCACTACTGCCGCCAGACGCACTTTTTTCAAACGAACAAGCACTGTTCGGCCGAATCAAGGCCTATCCGCGTATTATCGTTACAGATCAACCACACGATAACCCTGCCAAGGGCTTCTTTAACCTAGCCTCCGGTTTGCCTATTGACCTGAGCATCGATGCGCACGCGACCAGCCCATATAGTAAGCTCCAGGAATTTATCTCATCATCAAATTCGCCTTTGCTGTTCTGCGCCGAAACGCTGGGGCGTAAAGACGCGCTTCAGGATATTTTCAAAGCCTGCAACATTGGTTATCAGGATATCGAAAATTGGCAGGCATTTGTTACCGAGCAACCCTCTATAGGTTTGACGGTATCGCCTATCAGCCAAGGTATGAGTCTTGAAGACTGTGATTTAGTCGCCGAGTCCCAACTGTTCGGTAACCGTGTTCAACAACGTCGCAGACGTCGGCAAAACAAAGATAACACCGACGTTGTTATCAAAAGTCTGACTGAACTCAAACCCAACGCTGCCGTCGTTCATATTGATCATGGCATTGGCCGGTACCTTGGCCTTAAGGTGATCGAACTCGACGGTGAAAAGAATGAATTTTTGACCTTAAAATACGCCGACGAAGCCATGCTCTACGTGCCTGTCGCATCACTGCATTTGATTAGCCGATATACCGGTGGCGATGACGAACATGCGCCATTACATCGACTAGGCACTGACCAATGGAGCAAAGCGAAGCGCAAAGCCGCAGAGAAAGTCAATGATGTGGCCGCAGAGCTACTCGACATCTACGCGCGCCGGGCAGCCAGAAAAGGTTTCGCCCACGCAACAAACTCCGGCGAATACCTGCGCTTTGCTGCAAACTTCCCGTTCGAAGAAACCGACGATCAGTCATCTGCTATATCGGCGGTACTTAGAGACATGCATGCCTCTACCCCCATGGACAGGTTGGTTTGCGGCGATGTCGGTTTTGGTAAAACAGAAGTCGCTATGCGTGCGGCATTTACAGCGGTTAACAACAGCAAACAAGTGGGCGTACTCGTACCAACAACACTGCTGGCGCAGCAGCATTATGAATCCTTCGTTGACCGATTTGCCGATATGGCAATCAACGTTGAAGTACTCAGTCGATTCAAAACTGCGAAACAGCAACAACAAGTGATTGAAAAACTGGAATCCGGTCAAGTTGATATCCTCATCGGCACCCATAAACTGCTGCAAGCAGACGTCAAATTCAACAATCTGGGCCTCGTCATTATCGATGAAGAACACAGGTTTGGCGTGAAACAAAAAGACTCACTGAAAAGTCTTCGCGCGCAGGTGGATGTTTTGGCACTTACCGCCACACCGATTCCCCGGACACTTAACATGTCGATGGCTGGAATCCGGGATTTGTCGATCATTGCAACGCCACCCGCCAAGCGCCTCTCAATCAAGACGTTTGTCAAAGCCAGTGACGACAACCTTCTAAAAGAAGCCATCCTGCGTGAATTATTGCGTGGTGGGCAGGTTTACTACCTGCATAATGACGTAAAAACCATCGAGAAAACCGCTGCTGATTTAGCAGCATTGGTGCCAGAGGCACGAATCGGCATCGGCCACGGGCAAATGCGAGAGCGTGAACTAGAAAGAGTCATGAGTGACTTTTACCACAAGCGTTTTAACCTACTTGTTTGCACCACCATCATTGAAACCGGTATTGACGTACCAACTGCCAACACCATCATTATTGATCGTGCGGACAAATTCGGCTTGGCACAACTTCACCAATTACGCGGCCGAGTTGGCCGATCGCACCACCAAGCCTATGCCTACATGTTAATACCCGCGGAGAAAAAACTCTCCAAAGATGCGGAAAAACGGCTGAATGCTATCGAAGAAGCGACGGATCTCGGCGCTGGTTTCACACTAGCAACACATGACCTTGAAATACGCGGTGCCGGTGAACTGTTAGGTGACGATCAATCAGGCCAGATACAAACGGTTGGCTATTCCCTCTATATGGAAATGCTCGACAAAGCGGTTAAATCCATTCAGCGCGGAGAAACGCCGAATATTGATCAACCTTTACGCCAGGGAACTGAGATCAATTTGCATATTTCTGCAATAATTCCGGATGACTATTTGCCCGATGTGCATAATCGACTGATCATGTATAAATCGATCGCTAACAGTGCAAATGATGATGAACTGCGAGACATCAAAGTACAAATGATCGATCGATTTGGCCTACTACCGCAGCAAATTAACCATTTGTTTGACGTTACCAGCCTGAAGTTGCGTGCAGAATCATTGGGCATCGTGAAAATCACAGCAAATCAAACCAACGGGCGCATCGAGTTTGCCGAAGATACACAGATTGATCCGCTCAAGCTCGTGAAAATGGTACAGTCCGCACCCAACATGTTTTCGTTCGACGGAGCAACGGCGCTGAAATATCAGCGAGAAACTGAAGATGCTGAACAGAGAACCCAATGGATTGGTGATATTCTCGAACAGCTGGAAGCATAAATTACAAAGACGTCAATATCCAAAGGCCGCGATGCAATTGAACGCAGAAAATCGGTCGCCAGGGAGTCTTGAATGACAGCACCACTAAAATTGTTAACGCTTTCGTTACTGCTATCAGTATCAGCAATAGGTAACGCACAAGCACTTTTACCTGCAGAATCCGGCCAGATAACTGAGCCAGAAAAAGATCTGTATGAAGATAGATACATTATAGAAATGACGGTCTTCACCAATGAAGAACACTACAACGCAACCGAAGAAGTTTGGCCGACAACTTTGCCGCTAAGCTATCCAAACGGTGACTATGCAGTGCTTGAAAGTGAAGATCATCCCTACTCACTGCTCAATACAGAAGTTACTCCTGCCTCATCAGACGACATCAGAGCCGGAACCGAAAACAACAACGATGAGTCGCCCGTAATTATGCCGCTCGTTCTTAAGGACGCGACTCAAAAAGATTATCGCAATGAGGCAATATTCAAGAAGTTGTCGGCAACGCATAAACATAAGGTACTTTTTCACCGTGCCTGGGAACAAACATTAACTGACCGAAAAGATGCCCGTAACATAGCGATCACTGGCGGAGAAACCATCGACCATATCCCTGAGCTGGCAGGTACCCTGCAAATCTACAAAGCACGTTACCTCCATATCCGTGCAAACCTTTGGTTTACTAAGTTTTCACCTGAAGCAAAAGATACCAAAACACTTCACTGGAACGAGGACGCAATCGAATCGCTGCCGCAGATGCTTGAATCAGCTAACGACCACCTTCAGCCAGTTAGCGAAAGCACTACAATGCAAGACACCATGGTAATCGGCTCACTCGACGAATCTGCACTGCTTGATCCATCTACCCCGCTCGAAGAGCAAATCATGGTTGAGGATCAGGTTGAAAAACACGAAAAGCAGTTGGCAAATGCAGGCCCACCGCCTGAACCCAAAGGCTGGTTGCGCCCACCTTTACCGCCATTTGAACAATCTATTAATGATAACGACGCAAAAGATACTGAGACAGACGTTGACGACGATAACACCGCAACAGCGACACAGACTACCCCCATCGAAACGGATCAATTGGAACAGCCGCCTACGCTCACTGAAACTGCCGGCCCACTGCGTACTGAAGACATTCTCCATATAGGTAAGCTAGAAGAAGCTAGACGCATGCGAAGTCGCGAAATGCACTACTTGGATCATCCCCTATTTGCCGTCATCATCGAAATACGGCCAATGGAGAATCCCGACTCCACACAACCTATTCGCGAATAACCCTGCCCCCTTGCAGCGGGCGACATCGCCTTTAAGCCCCAAAGCCGCCGGGGGTCTCAGCCCCCTCAGCCCCCTCAGCGGCATTACCGTCTCAACGAACTAACGCACTGAAGTCAGTGGCTGCCAGTGCTCGTGACCTGCCGGCAATTTCCACACCGTTAGTGCCTTCACTGCAATGCGCTGATCAGGCCCCAAGCTAATATCAGGGTATACGCCCGGATTCAAGGCATCTTCTGCCTCTCGCTCAAGTACTTCCAGGAAATACTGACGGGAAAACTCATCCAACAAATGCCTAATCGCATCATGAACGAGCCCCATCGCGTAAAACGTATTCAACTGTAGACGCTCATGCGTCACTGGGATACCGCGGCTAGAGAGCCATGCTCTACTGCGAAATTTATCGGGCATGTAGCGCAGAGTTTGATCACCGACAGAAGCATAAGGTGAGATCATGTAGATGTTGGCCGCAAGTGTTCCCCCACCCTCATTTTTACGAATATCCTCAATAATCCACTCGAATGGAGATGGAAGCGTTAACTCAATCGGCAAAAATAGCAGCCGCTTCAGAATCGGTCGCCACATGGCTGGCGCCGTTGTACCGCCCAATGACGTTGGAAAAATAGCAATTTTGAATCGTTCACCACGCGTTCTATCCGCACTTACGAACTCAATATGATCGATATGTTCTTCTAGCTGCTCAACATGCGCAAACCGACGCAGATCGCTACCGATTGGAATCGGTAATTTGCCTGAGTAGTCGCTCGAAACAAACAGCAGATCCACAGACGACGCACTCGCTATTGTCATCATGGCATCGAATTCGCGACGTGCTCCGCCGCTAAAATAAACGGTGTGGGTTAGCCTATCCTCAGGGATAACGCCGGGCAACCAAGTATTAGGAAACAAACACGGCAACTCATTTTCGTTACAAAACTTACCCACCTGATCGAACGTACTCGGCACAATACCGCCGATCACTGCGAATACTGGCTCTGCAGCATAGAAACGCTCCAGTTGCTGCTGCCAACTATTTGGCTGACCGGTTAACTCCCACACTTGCAACTTCCAGTGACGATAGGTATCGACAAATCCTGCTCGATAATACGCTGAACGATTGTCGGGTTGTTGCTGCCAACGTGAGACTTCACGATTTATTTGATGGATAAACCCGTGCATTACATCAAGCATTGCGCGTTTTTCTGCGGGTGAAACGCCCTCATGAACGATCGTAGAAAAATGAACCTGCTGATCACTAACACCGTGGTGTTTTGCAGAAAGCGAATCGAGACAAGTCACTAATTCCTCATACGTTGTTTGGTCCAACGTATATCTCGGCATCAGCGGGCTAAGTGTTTTACCATTCGAGGCGACGCCCAAAGTGAGTGCAGTGAATAAGCTTGAGGCATTATAGGCTGGTCGATTTCGAGAGGTCCTCAGGCTTGACCAATCTGAGGCGCGCTGTTCGCGCTTAAAAAGATCATTAAACAACCATGTGCGATCATCAAAGCCTTGCTGAAAAAGATGAGCTCCGGTAATCGGCGGCACGTAATTACCTGCCTCACTGCCACCATACCCAGATCGACGATGGCATGAATGACACGAAAACCGATCACTCGTCGACAGCATACCGTTACCAAAACTCACAGGTACAGAAGTACCGTCAAACCTAAGCCCAGTCATATAGAAACGGCAATAGTCAGCTGCGTCGTTTGACGAGAATAGCGTTGGAGTCTGCATACCGCAGATAACGATGAATGAGACAGCAAGATACCGCAGGAACACGCCCTTAACGACTCTCTAACAAAACGGCAACTTGCTCTTGAAAGGTCTCAACACCCGACAAAGCATCCAGCACATACCACTGCTCGCTAGCCTCAGGTTTTAGGTATATCACCGGCTTATGATGGGCCTTGTTAGAACCACTGTAGATGGCATCAAACGCATGCTTTACTTGATCAATATCTCTCGATGCTCCGGTAAGAAACATCCAGTCACTCTCAATACCAACGCGAGCACCAAAGCGATTAGCATATTGCTGAAGCTTGGCCGGTGTATCGAACGTCGGGTCAATAGAAATGGACACTAATTGCGTCTGATGACGCGCGAGAAATTGTTGAGATTCAGAAAACGTTGTTACCATTATCGGGCACACATTCTGACAACTCGTAAACACAAACTGCAACACAACGGAGCGGTCACCGCCAATCACAGAGGGTAAATCAACAGTCTTCCCTTCAGAGCTTACCAGCGTGATTGCCGGAATGACCACTTGTGCTGCGGCCACGCCAGCAGAGTTCACCGTATTCAAACTTAAAGACTGAACCGCAATACCTTCAGCAATACCTGATAAACGCATGCGTTTATCAGCGGCCCTATCGTCAATGTTCTCCATTCTCGTCCCGGCAGTCAGCCACTGTGATTGCGTGCTACTCTTTGGAGCCGAGATAATGGATCGCTCAACCAGAATGACCGCAACGATAAGAACACCGATCAACGCTAGCTGAATTTGTTCTGAACGGCGTTTTTTAAAACGATTTGTTGAGCGTTTGCTGTTGTTGGCATACATATTACGTCCTTGTTATTCTGGCTCAGATGTTTATTAGTTAAGTATCTAGTGCACTGAATAGACCGCCGTATCATGGTGTTTCGGATCAAACTGATAGAAGCGCAATCGTCGAGAGGGCTCAAAGTTGAATTCAATATCAACCGTGTGTTTTCCATAAACATCCGAGCCATTGATGGTTTGAGCTGCGGGCACATTGATTTCACCCAAAGACGGTGTTCCCGCTATCGGCCACCAGTGCACTCGCCCGAATGTAAACCATGGCCCTGCGCCCCCGATCTCTGTCGTGCTCTGAAAGGTATTTTCCCACCCGCGGGCACCACCGAAATCGATATTTGTGTAGGCGTGATCGTAATAATCCCCGTTTACAAGGCAAACCGAGATATCAGCACCGCGTTTACTCCACGGGTAGTAGATACCGGTGCTGCCGTCGGCGAATTCGCCATAAATCGTATTGTTTGCATACAATAGCGTTAAATCACAGCCTTCCTCATGATAAACACCGTCTGGAAGCTTGGTTCGATCTTTCCACTGAACAAATGCGCGCCTGGCTGCAACTAGAATATCCGACGCACTGCTCTGCTGTGTTTCCGTCAAGGTGCTATTGGTGCCAGCAACCAGATCTTTCAAGTCGTGCATTCGGTTCCACATGACTTTCGCCGGAGCAATATCGCCAAGTTTTCCAATTGCATCCAACTTCGCCTGCTCTGATGCCGTTGGGTCACTGCCGAAAACAGAAATTTCCCATTCAGGCAGGGCTTTGCCGCTGAAACGCTTCAGTGCATTCTCAATAACCTGCACCCTCGGCGGATGTTTCCGCCACCCCCACGTGTACGTAAGATTCCAATATCGAGCTGGTGCCATGCCGATTTCAAACACTACACGAGTACCGTCTTCCATCGGGAAAAACGTCTGATCAAGCCCGATATGGGGCTTCCTTGGCTTTCCTTCTTCCGACAGTTCAGGGCTATCGAAGTACATAACGAATGGAGAGAAGTCGTCGGTACCTCGATTCAACACATCAACCGTGTAGGTAATCGTCCAAGGAACATCCCAAACTGCACTCGGGTCAATAAAGGCTGTATCGGATTCAATGTGATTGTCAGCCCATATTTGCCGAACATTAACATTACCGCCGATAACCTCACCGTTTTTATCGAATATCGGCGAAACGGTTTTCTGCTTTTTAGGGCCTTGGTAGTGCAATATTGGAAACCCTGAATAAACACGATCTTGAACAGGGTTTCCTTCAAGAATATCGATCAACCGATTGATATCAGCGACCTCTAGCGAATCACTATTAGTAAGACTCGCCTGCATCTGATCAAACAGCATCTTGATATCATCTCGCTGAGACGTTGCATTGATTTCACTCACTACCGGGTCTGGATGCAAGTTATAAGGACTAGTTGGCGTAGACGGCAACGTATGGGCCATTTCAACCCCCAGGCCATCTCGTGCGTTTTCATAAACCGTTTCCAGATGATTATTTCCTGGTGGCTTGAGAAAAGGATCCCGCTCTTCGAAGAGACCTTTGGTCGTCTGCACGCGAGTGCGGCTACCGTCATCTGATGTAACTTGAATCGAAAGCGCTGGCCGCGGTTGTGGTGCCGGATGACCGGGTTCTGGATCTACGTATGTATCGTCATTCGAATCATTATCTGAGCAACCGGTAATGCCCACAATAACTGACAACCAAACACCCAGCGCTCCCGTCCAAAAAGGCCGATCCAACTTACGCCATGCGCCCATTAGTTACCCCCAACGTGCAAAATAATTTTCAAATGAATTATTACCCTATCGGACTTGTCATTGCCTTCGGACCGATCGTCCAGCTATGCCAGAATCGAGGGCCCCGCTCGTGTTAGTTCGTCCTGCTTAACCAAAGCACCTTTGAGCCAACTCACCCGACTTGCCGCAAACTCCGGCTCAGTTCCAATCCCGAATGCCCCCCAAAGGCCGTGCTTAGGCAAACCGTAGTGCAACAAGTTGGTGCTAACCCGCTGTGCTTCATCAGCTGAGTTATGGTGCCAATGCCCTTTAGTGAACTTGTCTCCAATACGAAAAACATCCACCCAACTACCGGTCAATAGATACCAACCTTCGGGTAATTGATGCCGGTCAGAAAATGCAAACAGTTCAGACTGCGTATCAATATCGGGCTGCGTGGTAATTGTGTACAGCCGTACGTCTCTATTAAGGTCATCCTTCAAGTGTCCAGCGATAGCTTTTAAGTTTTCAACCTTGCCGCTGCGCTCTAGGCCATCCAACGACATAAAGTGCATCAATGTAATGTGCTCATCGGGCTGGTCAGAAAACAGACGATGGATATTGCCAAACTGATCTTGCAATCGGGTAGACAGCGCCCTATTACCACCGCGCCCTTGTGTTGGCGGCACTTCTCCAGCGTCAGGATTTATTCCCGCCAAGCTACTATCAGAATTATTTTGTCCTGCTCCCGAACCCAGTAAATGCAACCCCACTGGCGCGACAAGTGCAGCCCCCCCAACCAATCCTAAAAAGGCTCTTTTATCCATTCGTAACCTCATTATCTAGTATCTCTGCGGCTCAATATCCCTGGCCCGGCTCAACTATGTCCCACCGAATCATCATGGCGTGATCTTCATGCACTACGTTATGGCAATGCATGACATATTTACCCAAGAAATCACGCTCCCTAATAAAGAGTTTGATTTCGTCATTTGGCCCCAACACCAGCATATCTTTGCGACCACCATGCACAGAATCCAGATCAACAGGTTCGCCATTCTTCTCTATCACCATGCATTCTTCGAAATGACTATGGACCGGATGCGCCCAGCCAGCACCAGCATTTCGGAATGTCCATATTTCAGCGGTGCCTTGCTCAAAAGCCATATCAATTCGATTCGGATCCATCAACCGCCCATTAATCGTCCAAAGCCCGTTATCAGAGTCAAAAACAAACAGACGTTCGCGAACAACCTCGGACATATTGATCGGGGGGAAATCTCTAAAAAACTCAGGAATCCGGCTATTGTCAGCCGACTTTAATGCTCCAACATTGAATTTAATCACCGCATTTTCAACGGCATTATCAAGCTTTCGGCCACTGGGGCCTGCTCCGTCAGGTCGCATTTCAAGTTGGTTAAAGAGAATTATTTCATCACCTGGTTTGAAGGCACTGAAATCTACAATCACGTCATAGCGCTGGGCCACAGCGACTTCCAAGTTACTCAATACAATCGGGTGACGCAAAAAGTTTCCGTCTGTCGTGACCACAGTAAAGTTCAATTCTTCAGCATCAGCACCAGTCTGCGGCTGCATATGGAGATCATAAAATCGTGACGGCCCCCCATTCAGTATGCGAAAGCGATACTTACGCGGCTCAACGTCAAGATAGGGCTGAATCTTGCGATTCACGGTAATTTTGTCGCCGAGCATGCCGTTGATAGTGGTGAAAACAGGCTCTCGATTAAAAAAATCCCAAACAACCTGGCCGTTTTCATCGAACTGCACGTCATGCAGCATCAGGGGAATGTCGTAATCTCCGCTGGGTAAACGCCACGCACTCGGTCGTGTATCGTTCTCATTACCTGTATCGTTTTCATCAAACAAGAGATAGAAGCCTGCTAAACCGGCATAAACATTCGGCGCAGTAAAATCCATCCGATGGTCGTGATACCAGAGTGTCGTCAGTTTTTCACGGGGATCATTACCCGCAGGAAAGTTTCCATAATGATGATCCCAAAACTCGCCTGGATTGAAGAAGTCAGTCGGAAACCCATCGCTTTCTGAGGCAGTATGCGCATTGTGAAGATGAATACTTGGCGATGGCAGCGCAAATTTCACGCGAGTTTCCTGCAAACTCGGCAGCCGATTAATGCGGCGTACCAATACCGGCTCTCCATAGTGCGCAATATAGGTTGCCCCAGGGACTAACCCGTTAAAGCCCCACCCCCAGCTACCTTGGTTATATGGCGGGTCGCTATGGTATTGCCAAGTAAACTCATTAATCTCTTCGACATAGAATTTTTGTGGCTCTAGCTCGTCATATCTCTGGTGACGGGCGGGATCAGGTGCGGGGATAAGTTCCGAAACATCCACCGGTTGAGCTATCGGCATAATGTAAAGTGGATCGGCAAAGGGAGTGGCAGGTGGGCTTGGTTGCGCAACCACGCTGGGCACCAAACCATCTGGAGCGATAAGCTCAGCGGCTGCCTTTCCGGATAAAGCTGATGAGGAGCCAACTGCAAACCCCAGCTGAAGAAACCCTCGACGCGTAGGCATCTAACAAACTCCATTTTTATTATTTAAGAATAGGAATAAAAATAGCAGCCAGATGATCAACGGCAAGGCAAATGCTTGTTGATCGCCCAAATCACCATTAGTGTATAGGGCGGAGGTTTTAGAATGTTATTGGATAATCTAGTCAGCCAATTTATTGTGCTCTGGGCAGTCATTGACCCTGTGGGAACAATTCCTGTGTTTCTGGCCGTTGCGTCAGGAAGCCGAGAGAGCGAATTAAGAAAGCTCGCCTTCGCAGGGATACTCATTGCGGGGGGCGTACTTATGTTCTTTATTCTTGTTGGCCAGGTATTACTGGACTCAATGGGAATACCGCTCTCAGCGTTTCAAATTGCCGGGGGTATCGTTCTGTTTGTGTTTGCGATGACGATGATTTTTGGTCAGAGTAAACCGGAACAAGAGATTCATATGATCACCAAAGGCATGCACAGCGCTGTATTTCCATTAGCTATTCCATCAATCGCATCTCCCGGTGCTATGGTTACTGTGGTCCTTCTTACGGATAACAACCGATTTTCGTTTGTTGATCAAAGTGTTACTACAGTCATCATGTTGGCTGTACTTGGCATCACCCTACTCTTGTTGCTGGCGGCATCAGTAATCTACCGATTCATCGGCGAAACTGGCGCATCTATTGTATCTCGCGTGATGGGGCTTATTCTCGCTGCGGTGGCGACCAACAGCATTCTTCTTGGCCTAGGTACCTATTTCGGCATCAAAACAATCATGAGCTGAACCTTTCTCGGCCAATCAGTAGGCATAAAAAAACCAGCCTAAGGGCTGGTTTTAAATATCATCGTATAACGAAGGTTTTATGCACCCTGAGCCAAAAGCATATTTCGGATATGACCGATTGCTTTTGTCGGGTTCAAACCTTTCGGACAAACCTGAACACAGTTCTGGATACCGTGGCAACGGAATACACTGAATGGATCATCAAGGCCAGCCAAACGCTCTTCAGTAGCCGTATCACGACTATCGATCAGGAAACGATACGCTTGTAGCAAACCAGATGGGCCGATAAAGCGATCAGGGTTCCACCAGAACGACGGACATGCTGTTGAACAACATGCACACAAAATACACTCATAAAGCCCATCAAGATGTGCACGGTCTTCAGGAGACTGCAAACGCTCGATAGCAGGTGCTGGTGTGTCGTTGATCAGGTATGGCTTAATCTTCTCATACTGTTTGTAGAACATGGTCATATCGATGATCAAGTCACGTACAACCGGTAAGCCTGGCAACGGACGCAAAACTAACTCGCCACCACCTGGGCATGCCTCAGAAAGCGGTGTTATGCACGCCAAGCCATTCTTACCATTAATGTTCATACCATCCGAACCACAAACACCCTCACGGCAAGAGCGGCGAATAGCTAAGCTAGAATCTGTTTCTTTCAATAACTCCAGAACGTCCAGAACCATTAAGTCTTTACCTTGGGTATCGACTTCATAGTCCTTCATGTACGGCTCTTTGTCCGATTCTGGGTTATAACGATAAACACTTACCTTTAACATATCGTTGCCCCTTAATATACGCGTGCTTTAGGTTGGAAAGTATCTACAGTCTTCGGCTTGAAGTTCACAGCGCGTTTGGCAATGCGCTTGTCAGCTGGGAAGAACATAGAGTGACACAACCAGTTTTCGTCATCACGGTCTTGGAAGTCATCACGCGCGTGTGCACCGCGACTTTCTTTGCGCTCTTCAGCAGCAATCGCAGTTGCCTCAGCAACCTCGAACAAGTTTTGAAGCTCTAACGCCTCAATACGTGCTGTGTTGAACACATCTGACTTGTCATCAAGATATATATTTTCAATGCGTGTACGGAGATCAGCAAGCTTCTTAATACCTTCCTGCATAAAGTCACCACGACGGAACACGCCAAAGTGGTTCTGCATGATGCTCTGTAACTCTTTACGCAATTCAGGAACAGTTTCGCCGTCTTTCGAGCTATTCAAACGATTCAAACGCGCCATAGCCGCGTCAATGTTTGCCTCTGAAGCAGTACGATGATCTATACCCGCACGCAAAGACTTCTCGATAAACAGACCCGATGCACGACCAAATACAACCAAATCGAGCAATGAGTTACCGCCCAGTCGGTTTGCACCGTGAACAGATACACAAGCTACTTCACCACAAGCATACAGGCCGTCAATAACAGTATCGTTACCTTCAGCATCTTGAGTTAATGCTTGCCCGTCAACGTTAGTTGGAATACCACCCATCATATAGTGACATGTCGGAATAACAGGAATTGGCGCAGTAACAGGGTCAGCATGTGCGAAAGTGATCGATAACTCACAAATACCCGGCAAACGACTGTGTAGAACTTCTTCGCCCAAGTGATCCATCTTCAGGTAGACATGATCACCATCAGGCCCACAGCCGCGGCCTTCGAGAATCTCAAGCGTCATTGAGCGCGCAACAACATCGCGACCGGCTAAATCTTTAGCATTCGGCGCGTAACGCTCCATGAAACGTTCGCCGTCTTTATTGATCAGGTAACCACCTTCACCACGACAACCCTCAGTAACCAATACCCCAGCGCCATAAATGCCGGTCGGGTGGAACTGCCACATCTCGATATCTTGTACCGGGAAACCAGCACGAAGTGCCATGCCGATACCATCACCGGTATTGATGTGAGCATTCGTTGTCGACGCATAAATACGACCTGCGCCACCGGTTGCAAAAACAGTTGCTTTTGATTCAACAAAAACGGTTTCGCCGGTTTCCATGCAAATTGCAATAACACCAACAACAACATTGTCATCATTTTTAACAATATCGACTGCGAACCATTCATTCATGAAAACGGTATTCGCTTTAATATTGCCTTGATACAACGTATGCAACAATGCATGGCCAGTACGGTCAGCCGCTGCACAAGTACGAGCTGCCTGTCCGCCTTCACCAAAGTTTTTAGACTGACCACCGAAAGGACGCTGATAAATACGACCCTCTTCGGTACGAGAGAAAGGAAGACCCATGTGATCCAGCTCAAATACAGCCTGAGGGCCTACAGAACACATATATTCGATAGCGTCTTGGTCACCGATATAATCGGAGCCTTTAACGGTATCGTACATGTGCCAACGCCAATCATCATTCGGATCATCTGATGCAATCGCACAGGTAATACCACCCTGAGCAGATACCGTATGAGAACGCGTCGGGAAGACTTTAGAAATTACGGCTGTCTTATAGCCTGACTGTGCAAGTTGCAGTGCAGCGCGCATACCAGCGCCGCCACCGCCAACGATCACACCGTCAAATGAAATCGTACGAATAGCCATGAATTAACCCCACAAAATCTTGATACCCCAAACGAGGTAATAAAACAGAATAATTGAATAACCAGCCTGGAATGCAAGACGAACAACAGTAGCCTTGGCTCCCATCATACGGGTTGTCATATAGTCTGTTGAAACTGCCCACAAACCGATCCACGCGTGAGCAACGATAGCTAGCAACGTCGCCGTGCTGAAAGCAGCCATCCACGTTTGATCAAACAAGGCCTTCCATTGATCAAAAGTGAGGTCGGGGTTACTGACCAAATAACCTACCATAAATACAAGGTAAGCCAGCATAATAACGGCTGTTGCACGTTGAACAAGCCAATCAGCGAGACCGCTGCGGCCAAAGTTAGTTACCTGAGTTACCATATCCAAACTCCTGCTAATACAATCAAGATTGCAGCACTAGCTAAAGTGATAGTGGCGCCTTTCTTGCCACCTTCCAATGTCTCACCAATACCAAGATCCATTATTAGGTGCTTTACGCCTGCTGTGGTGTGGTAGATCAAACCACTGACAACAAGCCAAACAACGGCTTTCAAAAGAAAGCTGTCAGTCAATGACGACTTCACGCTATCAAAGCTTTCTGCTGATTGCAGGCTGCTGTCTAGCAGGCATAACAAAACAGCTATGCCAACAAATACAGCTACACCTGAGATACGATGCAGGATCGATGCATACGCAGTAATCGGCAGTTTGATAGTCGAGATATCGAGGTTTACAGGTCTATTATCTTTCACGGCCTTGCTCTTCTCGTTATGCCCTTAAATAAAGCGGCGTTATGTTTATGAACATATAACTGTTCATACTATACAGAATTAAGCCGGCTTAATTCCGCGCTGCATTATAGGGTCTAGGGATGACAAATTCAAACAAACGGGTGACCATAAGCAGTATTGATCAGTTCCTGACCAAATGACAGAAATGCACCAAAACAGCATCTTACGGTCAATTTTAGTGCCCTCAAACGGAATCATTGATCTAACACAATGTTTAATGAAAAGCTCCGCCTGATGGCTCTTTCCCGCGATTGACAATTAATGATTTCGCTCTATAGTATGGACACCCCAAAAGGTCGGCTTTAGCGGCCAATTTTCCGCAGTTTTAAAGGCGTTTGAGCAATTTACGAACAATTAAATTGCTTATCCAACATCAAAGCGAAAAACGGGGCCGGTATTTCGTTGCAAGGGTCGAAAATTATTCCTTGGCGAAACCAATGAAACCCGAGCGATCCGCAAGACATACGAGAGAGATCACCGGGAATCTTGATTGGCTGTAATATTTAATAAATGCAGCCAGTACAGCATTTATACACCGAGAAGTTATCTATCTAGGAGTTTGTAATGACAGACAAAAAAGCCTCACTTCAGATTCCGGGGCAAGAAAGTGTCGAATTCCCTATTTATTCTGGCACCATCGGCCCCGACGTCATCGACGTAAGGAGCCTGACGAGCAAAGGTGTATTTACATTTGATCCTGGCTTTGTTTCTACAGCGGCATGTGAATCGAAAATCACATACATTGATGGAAACAACGGCATCCTTCTTCACCGCGGCTACCCCATTGATCAGCTTGCTGAGCAGTCTGACTATCTTGAAACCTGCTATTTGCTGCTTTACGGAGAACTGCCGAACAAGGAAGAGAAAGAAAGCTTCGTTGAAACCATCCGTTATCACACCATGGTTCACGATCAGATAAACAATCTGTTCAACGGTTTCCGCCGTGACGCCCACCCAATGGCAATCATGTGTGGCGTTGTTGGCGCACTATCTGCGTTCTACCACGACTCACTTGATATCAATGATGAGAAGCACCGCGAAATCGCCGCTTTCCGCCTGATCGCTAAGATCCCGACTTTGGCAGCGATGAGCTACAAGTATTCTGTTGGCCAACCTTTCATGTATCCGGACAACAATCTGGATTACGCAGCTAACTTCCTGCACATGATGTTCGGCACACCTTGCGAAGATAGCAACGTTAACCCAATCCTAGCTAAAGCAATGGATCGTATCTTCCTACTTCACGCCGATCACGAGCAAAATGCTTCTACCTCAACCGTTCGCTTGACTGGCTCGACAGGTGCAAACCCATTTGCATGTATCGCTGCTGGTATTGCTGCACTGTGGGGCCCATCACACGGTGGCGCAAACGAAGCCGTTTTGGATATGCTTGAAGAAATCGGAGACGAGTCTCGTATCGATGAATTTGTTGCACGCGCAAAAGACAAAAACGACCCATTCCGCCTGATGGGCTTTGGACATCGCGTTTACAAAAACTTCGACCCTCGCGCGAAAGTTATGAAACAAACTGCCGATGAAGTATTGGCAGAACTCGGCCTTGAAGATGATCCATTACTGAAAATCGCCAAGCGCTTAGAGCAAATCGCACTGGAAGATGAATACTTCGTCGAGAAGAAGCTATACCCGAACGTAGATTTCTATTCAGGTATTATCTTGAAGGCTATCGGCATCCCAACATCCATGTTCACGGTTATCTTCGCTGTCGGCCGTACCGTTGGCTGGATTGCTCACTGGCATGAGATGATCAGTGGTGACTTCCGTATTGGTCGTCCTCGTCAGCTTTACACTGGCTCTCCACAGCGTGACTTTACTGATATCAGCGATCGTTAATCGATCCCTGTACCAGTGAAATGTGAAAAGGCGGCTAATAGCCGCCTTTTTTATGCGCGTGATCTTCACTAAGCCACCACTGAACAACACACCTCTACTCTAAGACCAATCAAACAACGCACCCAATATATGTCAGGCACAAAAAACCCGACCATTATTGCCGGGTTTTATCGATGCTTAGCAACCAGGTTTTGGAAACTAGGCTTCTACCATCTCAAAATCATACTTGCTGATGCTGCAATCTGGGCATTCCCAATCTTCTGGAACATCTTCCCATTTTGTGCCAGGGGCGATACCGTCATCAGGCCAGCCCAACTCTTCATCATAAATGAAGCCACAAATTACACATTCGTACTTTTTGAAATCGCTCATTAAATTCTCTCTCCTAAAACCAAAAGCGGCTTATGCTTTTTCGCAGCATTATACAGGGGAAGAGACCATTTTTTAATGACTGAAATCAAAATTGCATCAATGTCATCATTACCCGATCCATATGCTGATCAACCTGACGACAATAACTCGACGCAGCCGCCCGACATTGAGCACAATCTTCCAACGCGGCATACCCATTTTTAAACTCCCGACTCTCAGCAGCCAACGTCATTACTTGAGTTTTTATAGCCGACACCTCTCGAACGAAGGGCACCATTGACTTCTGACAGCGCTTAATAGAGTTCACGTCAGCACCGAGGTCCGCAATAATCGCCCGCCCCTTATTCGCCAAACGACGCATCTCCAAGACCATATCCCGAGAAGGCCCCCGAACCGCAGCCTCATCAAGATCCTTGCAGGGTGTTGCCTGAAAAACTGCAACACCACCTGGGCCTCGACAACGAAAAACGTCTTGAGCTTGCGCCGACAGCGGCAATTGACTGCACAAAACAATTAAAATAAGCAAAAAAGAGCGAATCATATATTTTCCCTGTCAGCGCTCCCTGCCGATTTTCGATATTTTTATTATTGTTAGAAATACGGTAAATCTATATCGTCGCCAAGCCTCAGGCGACTGCGAGCGATTTAGCGACAATTTCGTAGACATCCGAGGACAAATCTTCTGCCTTGATACGTCCAAGTTCCGCCTTCATTAGCTCCTGTCGCGATTGATCTCGCTTTTTCCATCGCGTCAACGGCGTTAACAAGCGAGAAGCAATTTGTGGGTTCAACTTATCGAGCTCGATAACCCGGTCGGCCAAAAACGCATACCCTGATCCATCACTGGCGTGAAACTGCGATGGATTTTGATTACAAAAAGCACCGATCAAAGAACGCACCTTGTTCGGGTTCGTTATATCGAACGCTTCATGATCCATCAGGCCTTTAACTCTATCTAACACACCATCGCGCGCACTCGTTGCCTGAGCTGCTAGCCAAGCATTAACAACCAGTGACTCTCCTTTCCATTGCTGATAGAAATCAGCCAGAACACGTTCTGCTAAATTACGATCATCCGCAAGGTTTTCGAGCACACGAAGTGCAGCTGACACATCAGTCATGGTTAATGATTTTTCAAACTGCTCACGGGCTAACACCTGCGCTGAAGATGAATCAGCAGACATTAAATATTCAAGCGCGATATTCTTTAAACTACGCGCCGCCATTGCAGAACCGTCGATGTCATCACCAGTAGAATGAAACTTACGATAACACGCAAGCCACTGCTCACGAAGCCTGCTTCCTAGCAAGGCCTTGAGACCCTTTCGACGCTTATGTATTTCAACAGGATCAAGATCAAGCAACACATCCGAAATATACATCTCATTTGGCAAAGTAAGTAACATCGCCAGCATTGCCATATCCGCCCCGCCATTTTCGGCAGATTTCAACAGCGATCGGAACGCCTCTTCCAATAAACCACTCTGATCACCGCTCCCATCGGCCAACGCGCGCATAGCAAGTGTTTGCACCGCATCCCAGCGAGCAAAGCCATCATCATCCGCCCGAATAAGCTGGGCAAGTTCAGTATCTGAATAATCAAACGACATATTGACGGGTGCAGAAAAACCGCGCAATAACGAAGGAATTGGTGCCTCAGGCACCCCCTCAAATTCAAACGTTTGTTTCGATTCAGTAATATCCAAAACAAATTCCGATGCCTCCTGGCCAGACTGCTGTAAAACGCAACTTAACGGCCCATCTTGACCAACCAAAGCAACAGAAAACGGAATATGGAAAGCGGGTTTTTCATCCTGACCAGGCGTGGGAGGTGTCGTTTGCTCAACTGACAACGTATAGCGCGCCGATTCCGCATCATATTGGCCTGCAACACGCAAAGCTGGCGTACCGGCCTGACTATACCAATGGCGGAATTGCGTAAGATCACGCCCGGATACCTCCTCCATACACCGAACAAAATCCTCACAAGTTACCGCTTGACCGTCGAATCGTTCAAAATACAAATCGGTTGCTTTACGAAACAGCGACTCACCCAACAGGTTAGCCATCATCCTTACAACTTCAGCACCCTTTTCATAAATAGTGACCGTATAGAAGTTTGAAATTTCAATAAATGAGTCAGGCCGCACCGGATGCGCCATAGGCCCGGCATCTTCAGCAAACTGTACCGTACGCAGCAAGCTAGCGTCTTCCACACGCTTTACCGTACGACTGTTCATATCCGCCGAGAATTCCGCATCGCGATAGACGGTAAAGCCTTCCTTCAGGCTCAGCTGAAACCAATCTCTACAGGTAACACGATTACCCGACCAGTTATGGAAGTACTCATGAGCAACGACCGCCTCAACACGCTGAAAGCCAAGGTCAGTTGTGGTTTTAGGGTGGGCCAATACACAAGATGTATTAAAAATATTGAGGCCTTTATTCTCCATGGCTCCCATATTGAAATCATCGACAGCAACAACCATGTAGATATCTAGGTCATACTCCCTACCATAGACTTGCTCATCCCAGCGCATGGCATTTTTCAGCGATTGCATGGCATGATCGCACTTATCCAGATCTTTGGATTCGACAAAAATTTGCAGAGCAACTTCACGACCAGATTCAGTAACAAACGAGTCATCAACGCTTTCAAGGTCACCGGCGACCAGTGCAAACAGATAACAAGGTTTTTTAAAAGGATCGTGCCAAGTGACTTTTCGCACCCCATCCTCGACAACATCACGAGTACAGTTGCCATTAGACAACATCACCGGGAACTGCCCCTCAGACGCCCAAATATGCGTAACGAACTCACTAAGCACATCCGGTCGGTCAAGGTAGTAGGTGATTTTACGAAAACCTTCAGCCTCACACTGCGTGCAATACATACCGTTTGAACGATAAAGTCCTTCCAGTGATGTATTTTTTTCGGGCTCAATATCAGTGACACATTCCAAAACAAAAGCGTCAGGAACTTGATGAATTGTCAGAAAATCATCATCAACCGAGTATGCGTCACTGCCTAGAATCACATCATCCACAGAAACCTGAACCAAGGATTGATCCTGACCATTCAATACCAAAGGACGCTTCTCACCAGTGGCAGAACGAGCAATAGTGAGCCGCGAGGTAACCCGAGTCGCATCACCTGCCAACTCAAAACGAAGCTCCGTCTTCTCAATATGAAAATCAGGTGCTCGATAGTCTTTTGCAAAAATTTCTTTAGCTGGGGAATCAATCATAATGTTCTTTCCATTATCTGGTAACGGTCGCTTAAAAGAGCCGGATAAAATTACTCAGCCTTCAAATCGAGGTGGTAAGCCGTGTATTTACGCAAGTTAATAACACCGCCATCGAGAATCAGGTATTGCCCTTTAATCCCCATCAGCTTACCCGTAACCTCTGGATTTTTATCCAGATTAAAGGAGGCTACCTTGATTGGGTATTCGACAACCGGGAAATTGATTCTAGTTTCCGACTCATCAAGTGCTTGCAAGGCTTGAATACCATGCTGCTCTTGCAGTTCGCTGATCTGAGGCTCAACCAACGCCATCAAACGATCACGCTCAGCCACAAGATCCATGATCTCAACTTCGTTTTTTAGCATCTTACGCCAGTTGGTTTTATCTGCCGTATGCTCCTTAAAGGCCATCTCTACAAAACCGGACAGCTGACGTGTGGCAACACGCATGATTGGCATTGCCTGAACTGCCCCTTGATCTATCCAACGAGTTGGAACCTGAGAAGCACGTGTAATACCTACCTTCAACCCCGAGGAATTCGCCAGGTAGACAATATGATCTGTCATACAATTAGTCTCACCCCATTCCGGCTCTCGGCAGGTACCGGCATGATAGTGACACTTTTCAGGGCTCATAATGCAGGTATCACACTGGGCCAGTTTTTTCATACAAGGAAAACAATAACCCTGACTGAAACTCTTCTTAGTCTTTCGACCACAGTGATTACAAAATATTTCGCCCGCATAGGTGAGCGAAATTTGACGACCAATCAACGCATTCATATCGACCAACTGATCACCGATAGGGAGCTGATAGGAGACTGGGGTAGTCGCGTCCGCAAGTGTCGAACGCATTTTAACGATGGTACCTGAAGCGAGGGGGGGCAAGGTAACGTCCTGATAAATTAGAGTGGATAACTAGATAGGCGACTAAGTTTTATGCGAATAGTCTAACCGTTTTTCCATTTAAGAATTGTTGGCTCTTCGCCATGCTCGGCATCAGAGTGACAGGATGAGCCCGCCATATCAACAAACCCGGTACGCTCATTGGTAGCAACTTCGGATTTCATTTCATAAGCGATAACCGCCTGCAATGACGCTTCTCGCTGATCATTCGACAAAACACGTCCATCGGGCCATTTGCCGATTTCGACAGCTCGCTTGAGACGCTGGTAGGCAGCATCATCAAGCTGCGCAATCATCTGTTCAAAGTCCATAACGACTCCTCATTTAATCAACACTGGTCATGCCAGCACTTACAACAAGATGCACAATTATTCATACACCCTTGTGATACAACGCCCAGCGGGGATCCGATCACTGCGAAACTTGGCGAAGCCTGCCATAACGCACAAAAGCCAACAAGAGTCCGGCCAAAAAACCACCCAAATGCGCCCAGTTCGCAATACCGAAACCAAATACATTTGAAACCCCGGTAAAGCCGATAACCATCATAACAACGCTGACCACCAGCAAACCCGCTGGCATAAAAACCTTGAACTCGCTATTGAGTTTTCCAGCAAGCCAACAATAGGCCATCAGGCCATATACTACGCCAGATAAACCACCAAACAGACCATCCGGTTTCAAGTAAAACTGCAGCACATTCGACAAAATAGCCAGCAAGGTAACTTCACTCAATAAAGACAAACTGCCTTCAAATTTCTCCAACTGCTGAGCCAAAAACCAAAATATCGCCAAGTTAAAACCAATATGGGCCCAAGAGAAATGCAAAAAAGCCGGCGTTATTAATCGCCATACCTGCCCGTGTAAAATGTTAGCGAGCGATTCAGACGCGGGTGCCAACGTCACACCCGCAGGCGTGACCTGCATTACTTGAAAACTAAATAACTGAAGCAGTGGCCAAAAACTCCACAGATAAGCAGCAAAGCCTGCAACACACAATAAAACAACAGCAAAACAAACGGGTGTTTTAAGAATATTGACTGGATTAAAACCCACCGAGGCAGGAGGCGCCTCGATGATTGGCAGGTCGTCATCGGCGAAGCGCTGGAAAAGTGATCTGACGACTTCAATATGATCAGGGTGATAGACATAGAGAACAAGCTTATCGCCCTGCTCTGCCAATCGATGAGGGAATCCAGCGCGTTGCAGATACTGCACAAAATGCTGAATAGCCTGCCCGTCGAGTGATTTTTCAAAAATTAGCGCTTCGTGCAAATCACTCATCAGCGAACCCCAGATGGCGGCGAAGCATCGACCGAGACAAACCCATCCTGACTCAACCCATGATCACCTGCATCCATACGATACGCGACCAAACGCCCACCACTCACTGCCGAATAGTCTAAACAAGCAATGTTATTCGTAACAATTGAGGGCGCACCACTCAGCCAGTAATGACCAATAAATAGGGGTTTTTCTTTCGATGAGTAGTAAAAGAGCTTATCTCTGTCGTGGGTCGACAGGCGATTATCCGCCAACTGCTCCGGCAACGGATCTGGCTGAAAGATAACATCATTATAAGTTTCGGCGTTTTTGGCCCAGAAATGCGCCCGAAAGCTATGACGCACAAATCCATCACGCCCTTTCCAACTAACACCTTCGGGTAACTGGAGGTTCACGCCGCAGGTTAGACGCCTGATAACACGTAACGCCAATGGGTCACCATCGAGGTAGGCCTCCAACACATCACGATTAAGGCAATGCGTCTTAAAACGATCAAGGTAGCGATCAATGAACATCTGATCCCAACAGGCATGCACAACTCGAAAGTTATCGAATTCGAGAAACAACGGCAAACTCGAAAACCACTGCAGGTGATCTTCAAACAGCGCAGGCTCATCTTCGAATTGCTCTAGCGTTTCTCGAATTTGTCGATCAGAGCGTTCGTTATGCGGGCGCAAAAACCCGCCCTCAACCGGTGTATGATATGCAATGGCGTTAAATTCATGGTTACCCAACACCATCTGAGCATCACCAGAGAGACAACTCGCACGCACCATACTAACGACTTCCGCGATCTGCGGGCCTCGATCCACTAAGTCTCCGACAAAAACCAGCTGCCGCGGATTTTCAGTATCCGCATAGCGAAACCCCAATCCACTGCGCTCGTATCCTAACTTGATTAACAAACGGGTCAGCGCGTCGGCACACCCGTGTACATCGCCGACAATATCGTAGCCAGCAAAGTCTCGAGATTCGTTTTGTTCGTTTAGCGTCGTCGATTCAAACATGTCAGTTAACGAGTTTGTTGCCCCACCCCAATTTATCACGACAGACACCATAAAAATTGTGATCAGTCGGATGAATCATCTTCAGCTTGTGCGGTTTCTTATAGATATATACGACATCACCAGGCTGCGCCTTGATACTTAAATGCCCATCACAAGAAATAATTGGGTTTATCTGGTTATCAGACCCAATAACAATCTTTATCTCAGAATTCCCATCGACGACAATCGGCCGCGAAGACAATGTATGTGGAAACATTGGCACAAGCGCCAATGCATCCAGCTTCGGATGCATAATCGGGCCACCACCGGAAAGCGAATATGCGGTAGATCCTGTCGGCGTGGAGACAATCAAACCATCCGAACGCTGCGAATAGACAAACTGACCTTCGATATAGGTTTCAAACTCGATCATTCGTGCTATTTCGCCAGAACTCACCACCACATCGTTAAACGCACTGCCCTGGCCGATAGGCTCACCGTCGCGCTTCACAACCGTATCGAGCAAGAAACGACGCTCTACGATATAATCACCCGACAAAACCTCATCGATTTTCTCTTCGATTTCGGCCGGTGAAATATCCGTCAAAAACCCAAGTCCGCCGCGATTCACGCCTAAAACAGGAACACCATGCCGAGCTAATTCACGCGCAGCACCAAGCATTGAGCCATCGCCGCCGACAACAATCACCAAGTCACAAATTTCACCGATCAATTTGCGGCTAGAAACCTGTAAGTTGTGATTGGGCAATACACGCGCAACCTCCTCCTCAAGCACAACCGTCAAATTCCGGGCCAAAAGGAAGGATTTAAGCGCCTTGACGGACTCAATCACCAGATCGTTACCAACGCGACCGATAATGCCAATATTCCGAAACTGTGGTTCCATTCATCACCAAATCAGGCAAGGGTTCACGAAGCCGTAGTCAGCACCGATTAAATCCGAAGCAAAAGGGTGGATTCTCAGTGCTAATCGACAGGGTTGGCTGCACATTGTAGCGCAAATGGTAGGCAAAAGTGACTGATTAGAAACGGTTTATCGAGCAGACAAGGGATGGGGGGGGTTGCTGAACTTAGCTCGCTATCGGGTAGCTGCACAATCAAGGCACGTCGCCAACCACCCCCACCCCTCCAACGAGGCTTACAGCGCGTACAACCCAGCTTGAAGTGCATAGGCTTTAATACCTTGCTCAGACAACAACAAAGCAGCAGCTTTCGCACGTTCTTCAGACCCACTAACAGCAATGTATTGTGTTTCACGATCCAGCAACACCGACTTAATTGCCGCCAGATGTAGTGGTAAATTGATAGCGCCGACGGGATGATTCGCGTCAAACTCTTCCTCAGTGCGAACATCTAGAATCTTTGCACCGTCAGCAACAAAACGCCGCAAATTACCGGGCGTTACCATATTCACTCGAGGTTGCTTGAGCAATTCGTAGAAGTGCTTTTTATCCAACTTCAGCAATGCACCTTCCTGACACATAGTTACCGTCGCGTTGCGTGGCTTACGGGTAACCAATGCATCTTCACCAAAAATATCGCCGGGCTTTAATGTCGCAACGACCGTATCCGGCAAGCTCTCAACTGTCACCTCTGCCTGACCAGACTTCAAAAAGTAGCAGCAAGTCCCTTCAGCACCCTCAGTAATAATTTCATAACCTTCCGGCACATCAACTTCTTGGAAGCGCTGTAAAATACTACGAATATTCGTGGGGGGGACTTTGTAAAACAATTTGGATTCAAGCAGTCGTTTAATCCAGAAATAGTCATCCTGGTAACTCGGATCACACGCAATTTCTGCCAGCAGGCAACGACTCACCTCCCCCCAACAGATAATCTTTTCCAGATAAGAAGAGTCGACTTTTAATACACTGCAATCAGTAAGTGCGGTAACTGCCTCTTCACGTGGAAACTCATGCGCAAAAGGAAGATGCGATCGCTCGCCACCAACATGCAACTCACCCTCAACATCACCAAACTCTCGGCTCCGCATCCCCACAGCACCATGCACCAGAAACAAATGCTGAAGCTTCATTTCGCCAATCTTTACTAGTTCCTGGCCTTTAAATGCCTGAATCAAATCACAATGATCCAATAGAATATTCAGCTGTTCATCACTCAGTCCAGACAAAGGGACAAAAGAGCGCAGTATGTTGTAACTGATAAACGGTTCAGACATAAATTCGACCTACGGAGTAATTAACGGTCTTCCAATCACATTCCCAGCCTTTATCAAATCGGGGAATATTTCATAAAACAAGCGCCTGCAACCACTAAGAATGATGCCTCCCTCATGCCGAGGCGCTCGTTAACTTTTCAATTCTATCTTGCATTCCTCGACGCCCTTGCAAACCACCGGTGTGAACCATCAACACATGAGTGCCCGCGGGAATTGATCCATCACTAATTTGCTGCTCAAGGCCATAAAAGGCCTTAGCGTTATATACGGGATCTAACGGAACACCATATACCGACTCAAAACGGGTAATAAAGGCTGCCAAACTAGGGGACATTTTGCCAAACCCACCACAGATATAATCACGATTGATATGCCATTGCCTTGCATAACGTTGATCAGCAGCGGAATCACCCGCCAATGAAGCCGCATTCAACACCATCTGAACGCGTGACATCATAGTCTCAACATCATCAACTGCCGCGACACCGACATAGCTGCCTCCGCGCGCCGGATCACGATCCACAAAACCAGCAAACGTGGTCGCCGTGCCGACAGGCATCATGACAATATCAGGTGCTTGAATAACGTCAGATTGAATCAAACGAGAAACATGGCCCGCCATAAGCCGCCCTCCTTCGACACCCTTAGGGCCCGCGCCACCTTCAGGAATAATCAGCGCACTTGGCCATGATCGACTAACGTCTGACAAATACTCCGGCGTATGGCGAAGACGATAATCACCACGGGATACAAATACCAACTCCATTCCCAGTGTCTTCAAATCACGAATCGTCGGGCTCTCAGGCTGATGCGAATATCCGCGAACATACCCGACCGTCTTCAACCCTAAGCGATGCCCAGCGGCAGCCAGCGCGTGCAGGTGATTTGAGTGCCAACCGCCAAAACTAACAAGCGTGTCATAACCCTCTGAAACGGCACGCTGACACCAAGGTATCAATTTATAGAGTTTATTCCCTGAAAGTGCCGAATCCACCTGATCAAAGCGCACGACAGACACCTGGACAGCCGCATCTCTCAGGAATTTTGACTGCAGCTTTGAAACCGGCGGCGGAGTCTCTGCCGCATCAAGTAAGGCCTGAATGCCGTCAACCAACATTCTTAATGTGAATCCGCAAGACTATTGCGAGCCAGCATCAAACGATGTTTTTCACACTGGTTAGAAATTTCTTGAGTAAAATCTACAACTTGATCGACGCGAGCCAGTGGAACGCCACAAAGCTGCCCATCACCTTCGGCAAATTGACAAACCGGATTATTGTAGTGCGCCTGCCAGGCATGAAAATCTGCTGTCGAAATATTACTTCTTCTGGCCAAATAGCTAGTTTTGTTATCAAGAAACTCTGAAACATCCGCAATAGGGATGTTGATATGGCCAAGCCCCAATTGAAACGCAACTAACGTAACACCCGAATCCTCTAACGCTTTTAGTGTACTGGTATCTTTATCAGCCAGCATATTCTGACGCTCGCGCTGAACCGCCGCTAAATCGTTTTTCAGGATTGCGATCTCTTCATCACGATAAAAGATCTCAACTTCCCGCGTTGACAGTTCATTACGCGTCTGTGCGACCTCTTGATCGAGACGAATCGCAAGCTCTGTCTCAAATGCTGATTTGATTTTGCCAATTTTCTGATCATCAACCGCCTGAATCGCCTGCATATCATCAAGCAACTTCTCCCGCTCTAGCTGATAACCAGCAGACATCTCTGCTTGCTGCTCTTTTAGATCGATATACCGCTGCTGCTCTGCTGAAAGTCGACTCTGCACCTGCTGCAACTGCTCGCTCAAACGAGCAACTTCGGCATCATGATCATTGTTAATTCGTGCCAATTGATCACGTGCTTTCTGCTTTAACGTTTCAACACTGTCTTGCAAACGTTTTTTCAGGTGGTCGTTATCGGCATGCAACTTATCAACTTTGATCGAGAACATCGCCTTGAGAGCGGATAACTCTTTGCGCACATCATCATCGCTGGCGCTTGCAGCTGGAGCGCCGGGCATCGCCGAATCAGCAGCAACCACCTCAACCTGATCTTTGGCAGGCTTTAAAACAGGCACGTCCAGAACGGGAATGTCCGCCTCATTAACAACAACAGACGCTGCCTCAAGTACAGGCATATCCAAAAAACTCTCGTCGTCAACGAGAAGGCCTAATTTGTTCTGTTTTACTACCGTAACAAGTACTTGAAGAGTTTCGTTGGTTGGATCCCATAGATTTTGCTGGTGCCAAGGCACATTGCACTGGCTGGCACAAACAATTCGAATCTTGCCACCACCGAGATCAGGACCTCGATTAGCCCCTTGAATCAATTGATGCACCGGAATATTCCAATCAGCCTCCACCATACCTTCAGAGGTAAAACCGATCCAAAAAAATACCGCCCCCCGAATCATCAGAGAGTCATCAATCTGTAAGTGCACAGCTTGAACGTTGCGCCCTCTAAATTCTGGCGCATCCACTATGCCGTCGAGTAAGGCATCAAATTCGCTTGTCATCATTTCTTTAACGACAACGCCATCGACGATAAAAAAAACAGCATCCGTAAACATGTAGCATCACTTCTTCTGTAACCCTCAGGCAATATACTTTAGAACATATTTGATCACCATCACGCTTGGTGAATATTGGTCGACAGATCACACATACTATGAAATCCGTCAAATTAACACCTTCGTTATGGTTTTTTCATCGCCGAGTGAACATTCAAGCCCGAGCGTTGCCTGAAAAATGCTACAGTTCTTTCCTTTCTCTCATCCTACGATCCATACCCATGCCGACACTCTCTCGATTTTTTCCGCTATTGGTCGCTGCCATTACCATGATGGGATTTGCTGCAAACAGCATTCTTTGCCGCCTCGCTTTTGCCAACAATGACATCGACCCTGGCAGCTTTACTCTGATTCGGCTTCTGTCTGGCGTATTTTCACTAACGATTATTGGAACGCTACTGCGACCATCAAAAGATCTAGAAAACGCCTATGGAAGTTCCAAAAACACCTGGGCCGGGGGCTTCTTTTTATTCACTTATGCGGCCGCATTTTCATTCGCCTACACACAGCTCGAAGCCGGAACTGGCGCCCTACTTCTCTTTGGTGCTGGCCAATTTAGCTTATTACTAGCCAACGTGGTGCTCGGCTACCGGCTCAATCGTGCAGAAATCGCAGGGTTTGCTCTCGGATTTGGCGGTCTTTGCGTGCTGTTTTTGCCAGGAGCCAGCTCACCACCATTAACCGGAGCAGCACTGATGGTCGTGGCTGGAGGTAGCTGGGCCATGTACACACTGACAGGCAGAAGCGCACCATCTCCAATTCATCAAACGTGGATAAACTTCGTTAAATCAACGCCATGGGTGGCATTAATGGCCATCGTTATCCTAGTGATAGATCGACCATCAATTCATATTTCAGTCGATGGTGCCATTTACGCTATGGCTTCCGGCGCAATCGCATCAGGTATGATTTACAGCCTCTGGTATCTAACCCTAAAACACCTGAGCCTGCTTGAAGCGACCGTTTCACAACTGTCCGTACCGAGTATTACGGCCGTTGGCGGGCTTTTTCTAATCAACGAACCAATTACACCGACGTTGATACTGGCAACAATACTGACACTGGCGGGCATCAGTATTGTGATCACATCCCAGCGGCGCAGAAATTAATGACAAAGGAAAAAACAATTAGATGAAAATCGAATACGCATAAAGAAAAGAGAATGAAAAAATCGAGAGATACGTCGATTAAGATCGCGAAGATAAGCAATAGGAAGAACTAAATAAGGAAAAATAAGAAGAGAATCTAATAAACCACACTTCGATGTATACAAAATAATGTATGAAGAGTGGCGGACCGGACGGGACTCGAACCCGCGACCTCCGGCGTGACAGGCCGGCATTCTAACCAACTGAACTACCGGTCCAACGGTAGATTTATGCTTTGGTGGGTGGTAACGGGATCGAACCGCTGACCCTCTGCTTGTAAGGCAGATGCTCTCCCAGCTGAGCTAACCACCCAAAACATGGGCGTTTGCTTAAGTGGCGGACCGGACGGGACTCGAACCCGCGACCTCCGGCGTGACAGGCCGGCATTCTAACCAACTGAACTACCGGTCCGCTATAAGCAAAACTACTACACGACATTATGGTGGGTGATGACGGGATCGAACCGCCGACCCTCTGCTTGTAAGGCAGATGCTCTCCCAGCTGAGCTAATCACCCATAATGGCGTCTTCTCTGGCAACTATCAAAACCCTGAAGCGTTTTAAGTGGCGGACCGGACGGGACTCGAACCCGCGACCTCCGGCGTGACAGGCCGGCATTCTAACCAACTGAACTACCGGTCCGCAAATAAAACGTTTCAGGCTATGGTGGGTGATGACGGGATCGAACCGCCGACCCTCTGCTTGTAAGGCAGATGCTCTCCCAGCTGAGCTAATCACCCGTTGCCTGAGAGCTGCGTATTCTAAGGAAATCGGATTTACTGTCAAACATTTTTTTAAAAAAACCTTAAAAATCAGTAGTTACTGATCAAACATCCGGCAATCGAACAAATCATGAACACATGCCTGTTCACTTTGTATTCAATTCTACTTTCACGTAGAATTCGGCGCCCCTTTTATCGAAGGTCGAGGGCGGTTTCTTGTATTATCGCCTGTTACTTATCGCGGAATATTCATGCAGATCTATAAAGAATTCAGTTTTGAAGCAGCTCATCGCTTGCCAAATGTGCCCGAAGGCCACAAATGCTCACGATTACACGGTCACACTTTTTACGTTCGACTGGTTGTAGAAGGCGCTGTCGGCGATACATCAGGGTGGGTGATGGATTTTGGCGATTTAAAATCCGCGTTCAAGCCCATTTATGATCAACTTGATCATTACTACCTCAATGACATTGAAGGCTTGGAAAACCCGACCAGCGAAAACCTCGCCCGGTGGATCTGGAATCACCTCAAACCGAGCCTGCCAGAGCTAAGCTGGATAGAAATTAAAGAAACCTGCACAAGCGGCTGTATTTACAAGGGCGACTAGCCCAAGACGGCAGGCAACAACCGCCTGCCTTCCCTCCCACCACTGCAGCATCCGCCCATCATCCATAACGGCCAAAACCTTGCGCAGACCATTGAGAAAGTCGAATTCTTCCATACGATCGATGGTCGACTATAGTAGAGCCAATAGTGCCCTCAAAAATACACACAGCGTAAGGAATAAGTTGTATGTACCGGATTCTGGCTAACTCGCATCGTCGTGCGACCTCTAAAACCAACCTCTCATTGACTAGGCCAACATACTGGCTAGCAGCGCTTGTCATCACTGGCCTGCTTTTCAGCGCGTGCTCCGACCAACCGGTCTCGGATGCCCCCCGAGGTGCAAGAACCTACCCAGTGCTTTTGCAAGAAGGATCATTACATACATTCAACGTCATTCAATTCGAAGAAAACCGGCAACGTCCTCAAGATGGCGTATTCATACTCAACACTGACAATTTTACGCCTGCGCGAAGCCCTGAGCCTCCGCCATCCAACGCCCCGGACCAAACCACCAACCATCTTGGTTATTCTATCGATAACTGGACCGACCCATCGCGCCAATGGCTAACCAATGAAGCACCGTTCGTTGGCCCGGTCTATTCGGCTTTTCGGCCTTATCGAGTACTTGAGAATGCTAACCTCCGCGCACCGGTAAATGATCGCTTAAATCAGCCCATCTACGAAACACAGGGCGGTAATGTGTTCGAAGATCAACTGGCAACTCGCTTCCGGTGGCGCTTACTTTCAACTAGCGGGGGTCGTATCGCCGGTCGCCCGATACGCAACTACGAAACACTGGAAATCGCTGGAGAGCGTGTAGAGATCCTGCCCGATGTACCCATTTGGGGAAGAAACGGAGACTTTGGCAGCGATGCCCGACTCTATCCGGCTTATCGCTCTGTTGATAAGGATATTTTTGTTGTTGAATCAACAACAACGGGCTCCGGGCCAACTGCGTTTTCGTTAGCCCTGACAGAATTTGGCTTTGGCGAAACCTCGCTGGCCGATGCATTGGCATTATTTCCTGAAGGCGGGCAAAGGTTAACTTACCGATTTACCATTGACTACCTCACCAACTACACCGTTTACATCACATTTGATGCCGCGACACAAATGGCGTCTCTATTCCGTGTCGCAAGCGGTGGAGAAGCTATTCAGGTGCCCTACAACGTCAACAACGCTGGCGCTTTTGCCGAAATCGATGTAACGGGGTTATCAGACAATCAACGAGAGGAGTTTGGGTTTCAATCGTATTTCAACCCGATCATTACAGGGCCGTTCACACGCAATGGCAGCGGTAGCGACAATCCAGAAGATAAAGGGTTTTACTACGGCAAAAGATACCTACAGACAACACAGGACAACGAATCTGATTTGATTCCGATTGTGCTCTACAACCCCCAGGCGCATGCCGATCTAGAACGCACGTTTCAGCAATGGCGGATCAGTAACGTTGAATAAGCCCCATAATCCAAGAACAACTATGGAAAACACATGATGAAGACGGCTGGAGCAACCCGACGTAGCGCTCCAGTCTTCGCAAGACGAGTGCAATAACGCGCTACGTTGGCGAATAATTTGGTGAAGGTTGAATTTCGAACTCCGCACTACCCAACTTCTGAGCCGCACCCTGTAAACGCACACGATCACCAACGGCTACAAGCTCACCATCCACATAAATTAATGGTAAACGATCACGCTGCCAAGGCGGTACAAAGGCCTCCTGAAATATACGTTTTAACGGCTTACGTCTTGCATTCGGCGCATCTGTTCTCAACGACAAACCCCCTTCACGGCGTCTCAGTGAGATATCTAGTGGGTGTTTTGGCTGAGGGCGTAACAACAACGTACCGAACCCTGGTATGTCTAGTTCGCCCTGCCCGTTCCAATTGATCGAATCTCCCCATACCAAGAACGGATCCGCATTTTGCGAAGCAGAAGTCACATAGAGCCGACCGCGATAACGCCGCAAACAACACTGGCCGACGACAAACTCGGGGACAGCATCGTTTGCCGCGTCAACTAGGTCATTTTTAAATGCGCGCCATTGTGTATCGGTCAAAACGACATCAAACTGATCTAAATATCGTCTGAGAATGTTTTTCCGACGCATCCAATCGACATCATTAGCCGGAAGTAAAAGCCAGGGCTCACCATATTCCCGCCCTTGATCCAGCAACGACAGGTCTTCATCAGCCATCACATCCAATAGGCTATGGGCTTCAGAAACATGTGAAATTGCACGTTCAATTTGGCTATCCGCGGCAGGCCAACGCTGACGGATAGTGGGTAGCACGGAATGCCGTAGATAGTTTCGATCAAATACAAGATCGCCATTGCTAGGGTCATCCACCCAGCTAAGCTGATGCATCTGCGCCCAATCGAGAATCGCTTGTTTAGATGAACCAAGAAGCGGCCTCAGCAAACATCCACTGCCGATTGTCCGATGCTGCTGAATCGAAGCAAGCCCGCGCAAACCTGCTCCCCGCATTAACCGATATAAGAAGGTTTCAGCCTGATCCCCCTGATGATGCGCCAACATAAGCACATCGCCACCCGTCAAGTGCGCCTCAAATGCTCTGTATCGAGCCTCGCGCGCATTTGCCTCAAGACTTGCGCCGTTATCTACCGTTACGCATACCGACTCACAGGGGATGTTGTACGGCTCACACAATGATTCGCAGAAGTGTTGCCAGTCGCCAGCCAAAGGCTGCAACTGATGATTAACATGAATCGCGCAGAGTTTTGGAAAGGAAATATCAGGAAAGTGCTGCGGCAAAGTATGCAGCAAATGCAGTAAAACAACAGAGTCAACCCCGCCGCTGAGACCAACGACCCAGCGAACGGCGTCTGTATGAGCGCTTACCTGAGGGTAAAGTCGCCCAATCATAGGCTTATTCGTTTCCGTAGGACATCAAACGCTCGTAGCGCTCATCCAGCAGCGTATCCACGTCTTTGGCCTTTAACTTTTCCAGCTCGCCCAACAGATGTTGCTTGATGGAATCAGCCATCTGATCAACATTACGATGTGCACTACCTAGAGGCTCAGGAATGGTGGCATCAACAATACCCAACTCTTCCAGCTTGGACGACGTTACGCCCATAGCTTCAGCGGCAAGGTTCGCTTTTTCCGATGTCTTCCAGATGATATTCGCACAACCTTCAGGGGAAATAACAAAATACGTCGAGTACTGCAGCATGGCAATATGATCACCAACACCGATACCTAATGCACCACCCGAACTTCCCTCTCCGATGACCACACAGATAATCGGCGTCTTCAAACGCGACATCACAGCAAGGTTTTGTGCAATCGCCTCAGAAATACCACGCTCTTCGGAATCAATACCAGGATATGCCCCAGGGGTATCAATCAATGTAATGATCGGCATGTTGAAACGTTCGGCCATTTCCATCAAACGCAGTGCCTTGCGGTAACCCTCAGGTTTCGGCATACCGAAATTACGCTCAACTTTATCTTTGACTGAACGACCCTTTTCTTGACCAATTACCATCACTGGCTGGCCATCAAGGCGCGCCATACCCGCAACAATGGCTTTATCATCAGCAAAATGACGATCACCATGAAGCTCTTGAAAGTCTTCAAAAATACGAGGGATATAGTCGTTGGTGTATGGTCGCAACGGGTGACGCGCGACTTTAACGATATCCCATGGCGTTAGATCAGCAAAGATTTGCTCGGTCAGCTCAGTACTCTTGGCTTTGAGGTTTTGTATTTCCTCGCTGATATTGATATCAGCAAGATCTGTTACTGACTGAAGCTCTTCAATTTTAACTTCCAGGTCAGCAATCGGCTGCTCAAAATCAAGATAATTTGGATTCATGGGTTCTTCTTCTTATCCGCTCGACAAAAACGGCCCTCATTCTAACGAATATTCAGGCAGCTCTAAACAGTTATTTTTTCAGATTTCAATGGCTTGATCTCATATTGTTAAACAATAGAGAGTCATTGCAGACGAACATTGTCTTCGCCCAACAAACGCTTGAGACGGGTAATGTTGTCATCATCCGGCTCAAGACGCCAGTGCTTTGCCAGTTGAATATCACAGCCTGCCTGCGGCGTCGAGTATCGTATACGAACACCACAACCCGGCAAACTGACATTACCCTCTTCATCCGTATGATCTTGTTCAAGTGCTTTAAACATGCATTCGTCGAACATCGATTTAACCGCCGGCCACTGCAATTGCGGGCAATTCAGAAAAATACTGCGCCCCGCACTGGAGCGTGCTTCAGCCATGGTTAAGATAGAATCGACCCGCATGCGCAAGCCCCCACTGAAGTCATCGTTCTCAACCTCGCCACGAATCAAAATAATTTCGTCAGAAATTAATTTACCTTCAACATCCGGCAACATCTTGGAAAACACCGTTGCATCAATACGACCCGTGCGGTCATCCAGCGTAATAATCGCCATTTTATCGCCGCGTTTAGTCTTGATGTAGCGTGTTGAAACAATCATACCGGCGACGAGCTGAAACCTCTTGTCGGCGATTAATCGCCCTAGGCGCTTGACCTTTAACTGGCGCAGGTCATCCTCGTAATCATCGATGGGATGGCCGGAGAAAAACAGACCCAGCGTATCCTTTTCACCGGTCAGACGCTGCTTGCCAGTCCACTCCTCAGCGCCGCGGTATTCTTCATAAACGTCCGCGCCCTCAGAATCATCAACCACGCCAAACAAATCAGTAATACCAGCACTCGCGTTTTGTGCTGATTGTTCGGCTGCCTGCACCGCATCCAGCATTGCATCCATCAGAATCCAGCGCGCTACGCCAAGGGCGTCAAAAGCACCAGCTTTGATTAGTGCTTCAAGAGCTCGCTTGTTTACCTTACGGGAATCAACGCGCTCACAAAAATCAAACAAATCCTTGAAGGGACCGCCATCGTTCCGTGCTTCTAACAAGGCTTCAATCGGGCCTTCACCCAACCCTTTTATGGCACCGAGACCGTAGACAATTGCACCATCATCGTTAACGGTGAACATGTACTCCCCGCAATTGACATCAGGGCTTACCAGCGCCATCTCCATGTTGCGACATTCTTCAATCAACATGACGATTTTATCGGTATTCTGCAATTCAGACGACATTACCGCTGCCATAAACGGCGCTGGGTAATGGGCTTTCAACCACGCTGTTTGGTAGGAAACAACCGCATAAGCTGCAGAGTGAGATTTGTTAAAACCATAACCTGCGAACTTCTCTACCAGATCGAATATCTTCATAGCGAGTTCGGGGTCAATACCTTGCCCAGCAGCGCCTTCACGGAAAATATCACGCTGCTTAGCCATCTCTTCAGGCTTCTTCTTACCCATTGCGCGACGCAGCAGATCAGCGCCGCCCAGCGTGTAGCCCGCCAAGACCTGCGCAATCTGCATGACCTGCTCTTGATATACAATAACGCCGTAAGTTGGCTCCAGAATCGGTTTTAACCAGTCATGTTGGTATTTTGCATCCGGGTACGCGACTTCAGCACGCCCATGCTTACGGTTAACAAAGTCATCGACCATGCCGGAATCCAGCGGCCCCGGACGAAACAAAGCCACCAGAGCAATCATATCTTCAATGTTGTCCGGCTGTAGTCGCTTGATCAGTTCCTTCATCCCTCGGGATTCCAGCTGAAAGACGGCGGTCGTCTCGGCACGCTTCAACAAATCAAAGGTTAACTTGTCATCTAGCGGGATCGCCTCGACATCTAATGGTTCTTCACCTGTTTTCGCACGGATTTTATCAACGGTTGCCTTGGCCCAATCGATAATCGTCAGTGTTCGCAAACCCAGGAAATCGAATTTAACCAGCCCTGCATCTTCAACGTCACCTTTATCGAACTGGGTGACCAAACCACCGCCTTCTTCGTCGCAGTAGAGTGCCGAAAAGTCTGTTAATTTGGTCGGTGCAATTACGACACCACCCGCATGCTTACCAACACCACGAATAGTACCTTCCAACTGGATTGCCATTTCCCAGATTTCCTGAGCATCGGAATCGTTGGACACAAAATCACGCAGTGCTTCTTCCTGATCTAGCGCTTTTTCGAGCGTAATCCCAACTTCAAATGGGATCAGCTTGGAGAGTTTATCCGCAACGCCGTATGATTTCCCGAGCACACGAGCCACATCTCGCACAACCGCCTTGGCCGCCATCGTGCCAAATGTAACGATCTGAGATACCGCCATGCGGCCGTAATTATCAGCCACATATCCGATGACCCGATCACGCCCTTCCATGCAGAAATCAACGTCGAAATCCGGCATGGAAACCCGCTCAGGGTTAAGGAATCGCTCGAATAAAAGGTCGTACTTGATCGGATCAATATCGGTAATCTTGAGTGCGTATGCGACTAATGAACCAGCACCAGACCCTCGACCAGGTCCGACTGGAATATCATGATCCTTAGCCCACTGAATGAAATCCATTACAATCAGGAAATAACCAGGAAAGCCCATTTGTAAAATAATATCGAGCTCAAACACTAGCCTATCCGCATATTCCTTTTCGATCGCCGGGAAATCGTCGGCGGCCGTGTCAAACAAGAACGAAAGACGCTCATCCAAGCCTTTACGGCATAGCTGTCGAAAGAAGTCGTCTTGAGACATGCCTTCTGGGATCGGATACTCCGGCAGAAAATATTCACCTAAATGCAGCTGCACATTGCAGCGCTTGGCGATTTCTACGGTATTTTCGAGGGCACTGGGGATATCCGAAAATAGTTCGGCCATCTCGTCCGGCGATTTAAGATACTGCTGCTCTGAATAACGGCGCGGTCGCTTGGCATCATCCAAAACATCGCCATCATGAATACACACGCGCGCATCGTGAGCCTCATAATCATCAGCGCTAATAAAACGCACGTCATTGGTGGCTACAACGGGCAAATCCAACGATTGTGCTAATGCCACAGCCTCATGTAAATAGGTTTCTTCACCTGGTCGACTGGTACGTTGTAGCTCGACGTAAAAACGATCAGGAAACAAAGCTTTCCAGCGCTCGAGACAACGCCGGGCATCGTCGATTTTACCACTCAACATACGTTTTCCAGCGTCACCAAACTTAGCACCAGACAACGCTAAAATGCCTTCACGGTAGGTTTCAATCCATTCAATCTCGACCCGAGCAACGCCATGGCTCTGCCCTTTTAGATAGGCGAGAGAAATAATTTCAGTGATGTTTTTGTAGCCCTGATCATTCATCGCGATCAACGTAATGATGCAATCATCGCCGAGCTCATCCCGAAAAATAAAATCGCTACCTGTAATAGGCTTTACCCCAGCCCCAAGTGCCGCCTTGTAAAATTTAACCAAACCAAAAAAATTAGCCTGGTCGGTCAAAGCTATCGCAGGCATGCCGAGCTTTTGACTGTTTTTCACCAAGCTTTTAACGCTGGCGAGACTATCAATAAGAGAAAACTGTGAATGGACTTTTAGATGGACAAAAGTGGGTTCACTCATTCGGCAACTCTCGACATGTTTATTCCTTCGATTTCCATAATTCTATCCAGCTGATTCCCGCCCGCAGCACTATTAATGCGGGAAGAGCTCGGTTTGGGCAATAATCACTTTAACCGGGCCGAAACTTCTCCGATGAATGGGCGTAATACCCAGCTCTTTAATGGCCTGCATATGCTGCTTCGTCGGGTAACCTTTATGCTTAGCCAGCCCATAACCCGGATACACTTCATCAAATGCAATCATTTCCCGATCACGAGTCACCTTGGCCAAAATCGAGGCAGCAGCAATCGCAGGCACTCGGTCATCGCCTTTTACTACCGGTTGAGACGGGTAATCCCAGCGCGGTAAACGGTTACCATCAACCAGCACGTACTCAGCCGCTGGCGACAATAAATCAACGGCACGATGCATCGCCAACATGGACGCATGCAATATATTGAGTTCATCGATTTCATCGACACCACAGCGGGCAATTGCAAAGGCGAGAGCTTTCTCTTTAATCACATCAAACAGGTGGTCGCGTTTTTTTTCCGTCAAACGCTTAGAGTCCGCAAGGCCTTCAATCGGGTTTTCAGGGTCAAGAATAACCGCAGCGGTGACTACATCACCAGCCAACGGGCCTCTGCCCACTTCATCAACACCGGCAATCAGGTGACCGCCGTAAGGTATTACTATGTCGTCCATTTGATATCTGTATTCTTAGTGTTTTATGGTCGGATTAAACACCGCGGAGCAGCATTTAGATGCCCGCCAAATATTCTCGGCCAGCCAGTTTTTAACAATATTTGATCGTTGCTGAGCGCCACTTATGCACTACTGATAAGTTGCTTGATGGCTTTTGCTGCTTTTGCGCTGGCATCACAAGCAATCGTCTCATGCAGAGGATAAAAAGCATCAATTTGCCTCGATCGATAAGTACTATCAGTCAACGCCTGCCAGATTTCGTCCGCTAAACGACTACTCGTTGCAGCATCTTGTAGTATTTCAGGGACCAACATCTTATTCGCTAATAAATTCGGTAATGAAACATAAGGGCTCTTTACCAAACGAGACACAATAGCATAGCTCAAAGGCGCCAGACGATAAGCGACGACCATGGGCTTTTTCAATAACATCGCTTCCAGTGCTGTTGTTCCCGAGGCCAGCAAAACCGCATCACTCGCAGCCATCACATCGTGAGATTGCCCATCAAATAGCCGCACACAACTAACCAACTGTTGATTAGAAGGGTCTTCGTTGAGCACCTCCAAAAAGGCTTGTAACTGTACCTTACGGTCATTGTTCGCTGCAGGTATCAAGTAGATGCAATCTTCATCTTTTTGATGAACTTGCTTCGCAACCTTAAGGAAGAGCTCCCCAAGCATGCGCACTTCACCACCGCGTGAACCTGGCAATATTGCCAACATGCGCCCCTTCTCCGGGAGGTTCAAGCTTTTACGGGCCGCAATTTGATCTGGTTCCATCGGAATATCATCCCCTAACGGATGACCAATAAACGCAACAGGTACGTCGTGTTTCTGATAAAACTCCGCCTCAAACGGCAGAAGCGTCAACATCAGATCAACGGATTTTTTAATGCCCCGAATTCTGCCTTGGCGCCAAGCCCAAACGGACGGCGAAACGTAATGTGCTGTTTTAATTCCGCGTTTACGAAGATACTTTTCTATGGGCAAGTTAAAGTCTGGCGAATCGATACCAATAAACAGATCAACATCATGTTGAACACAGTATCGGCGAATGGTACGACGAATATGTAGGAGTTCAGGTAAACGTTTCGCTGGCTCTACGAGCCCCATTACCGACAGACGCTCCATATCGAAAAAAGTCTGAAACCCAAGCGCACACATTTTCGGGCCTCCAATACCACAAAACTCAAGTTCCAGTGATGGGTTTCCGCTTGTGTATTCTTTTCTGAGTGCACTTATCAGTCCGGCTCCAAGGGTATCGCCAGATGCCTCACCCGCTACAATTACAATGCGCATACGTGTTTTAATTCAACTCCCGAAAACAGTTATTCAGATCCACAACCTTACCAGACCACTGATACTTACCAAGCGTAGGTTATACGCGAAAAACCTAGCAACAGCACCGCTAACGACTTGCCCCAAACGACCTTCAGATATGCAAAAAAAAGCACACCCGAGGTGTGCTTTACAACAACCTATATTTACAGAGTTTATTGCGGACGCGGCCTATCGGCACACAGTATCATTCCTGAGGCAGCTAACTCGCCGTTAACAGTTGCCTTACATTCAAAGCGCCAAATACCACGTTTAGGCTTGCCATCGATACGCGCTTCGAGTTTCAGTTGGTCACCCGGTACGACTGGGCGCTTAAAACGAACTTTATCAGTGCCGACCAGCATATACATAGAGCCATCAGCAGGCTTTTTATCAACCGATTTAAAGCCAAGAATACCAGCCGCCTGAGCCATTGCTTCAACAATCAGTACGCCAGGCATAACTGCATAATCCGGAAAATGACCGTTAAAAAACGGCTCATTAATCGATACATTTTTATACGCGACGATACTGTCGTGCAACACGATGTCTGTCACACGATCCACCAGCAAGAACGGGTAACGGTGCGGCAGATACTCACGTATTTCAGCTATTTTCATCATTAAGGTATTCACCTAACAGTAAGTAAGTCCGGAATACTCGTCCAACGAGCCTGTTACAGACTTGAGGCTACTTATTACATATCCGCCGATGCAAAATCTCGCATACAACGGTCCAGAGGTAAAACGAACACTGCACACATCACCCGGCACCATTGAACAACTGTACCGGGGTGATAAAGACTAATTGTCCGAATCTGTTTCTAGTTTTTTCACACGTGTTTGCAGTTTGTCGAGCTGACCAAAACGAACCGCGCTGCGCTTCCAATCTCTGGTCGGCATCATGGGTGTGCCAGAAGAGTATGCACCCGGCTCCGTGATTGACTTAGTAACCATCGTCATGCCGGTGACATGCACGTGATCACAAATCGATAGATGGCCAGCAATACCGACGCCGCCAGCTAACGTACAAAACTTTCCGATGATTGAGCTGCCAGCTAGGCCAACACAACCGGCCAACGCACTGCCTTGGCCTATCACGCAGTTGTGGGCGACATGCACCTGATTATCAATAATGACATCGTCCTCGAGAACAGTATCTTCAAGTGTGCCACGATCAATACTCGTACATGCACCAATATCAACCCTATTACCAATACGAACGCCACCGAGTTGATGAATCTTCTGCCATTTTCGCGCTTCCTTCGGTGCAGGCGCAAACCCAAACCCATCACCCCCAATCACAGTTGCACTGTGCACACACACATCATCTCCCATCACAACACGGTGATAGAGAGTTACATTGGCATGTATATGGCAACCGTCGCCAATTTCGCAGTAATCATCGACAACTGTATTAGCCCCGATAACACTTCGCTCGCCGATAATGACACCGTCGCCAATTACCGCATTCGCGCCAATACTTGCACTCACAGCAACTTTCGCGGAATTCGATACCGTCGCCGATTGATGAATACCAGGCTTGGCAACAGGAGACTGGTCAAAAAGACCTGATAATTTGGCAAAACTCAGATAAGGGTTATCGCTGATCAATACGTTCGTGTCGCACAGAGGCGCCAAATCAGCCTTAACAATAACCGCACCAGCAGACGTCGAGCTCAGCTCAGCCGCCATTTTTGGTGAAGAAAGGAAACTCAATTGATTCGTCTCCGCCGTTTTTAACGGAGCAATACTGGTGATGACTTTTGCGCCATCACCTTGTAACTCAAGACCAGCTCTATCGGCCAGTTCAGCAAGTGTATACTGCATAAATGCTGGGCCGCGTTATTTCTTCTTAGGTTTAAACTGTTTGTTCAACTTATCAGTCAGCTTCGCAGTGATATCAAAGCTGGTATCTGCATGAAGCACGATTTGTGGGTTAGCCATCAATAACAGACCAATACCTTCAGATTGGATCAATTCTTGAATAGACTTTTGCATCCCATCGTTCATTTCAAGCATCAAGCCCTGCATCAAGCCTTGCTGAGCTTCTTGGATTTTACGCGCCAAATGCTCCATGTCTGCTTGCTTGCCTTTAACTTTCGCTTCGATCTGCTGACGTTCTGCTGGAGCCATTAGTTGACCGTCTTTCTGCAACTTCTCTAGCAGCGTACGACCTTGCTCTTGAATATCTTTAACTTCATCGACACTTTTCTTGAAATCAACATCTGTTTCCAGCTGCTCACGACGTTGCTGAGCAACATCTGTGTTGAATAGGGCTTCTTGAAGGTTAACCACTGCGATTTTCCCTTCAGCAAAGCTCAGTACTGAAAGACTGGCTAGCAATGCAGCGACAAAAAACTTTTTCATGTTCCTACCTTTGTAAAAAATTAAACGTGTAACTTTACGTTCAGATTGTTTCAGAAACGCTATCAGAATCCGGTTCCGATAGAGAACTGGAATATTTTCGTATCATCGAAGCGTGTATCATTAAACGGTTTCGCCAAACTGAAAGTCAAGGGGCCTAGTGCACTAATCCAGGTCAAACCCAAACCGACCGATGCCCTCAACTGAGTCACATCAATATCGTTACAATTCAACTGACCTGATCCACAGTTCGAATCAAACACGTTACCGGCATCCAAAAACAGTACGGTACGTAAAGACCGACGATCTTTGATAAACCATACCGGGAAGATAAATTCTGCACCACCTTCAACCAGTACGTTACCACCAAATGAATTTGTACTGCTCGCTCGCTCTTGTGTCACGAATTTTTCGAGGTCTGGGTCATAAACATAACCAAGCTGTCCCGGCTCGGAAGGCTGACCAGCCGTATCAAACGGCGTACTTGTTTGATAGACCTGAGCGGGAGTACCACGAGGTCCCAGAGTTGCCCGCTCGAAACCACGAACTGAGCCAAAACCACCAGCAAAGAAGTTCTCAAAGAACGGTAATTCATTAGTATTACCAAAACCACCACCATACCCAATTTTCGCATGGAAGCGGAAAGATACTTCAGGCAATACCGGCACATAAATTTGGCCATCATAGATGAGCTTGTAGTACTCAAGATCAGTACCCGGAATACCGACTTCGGCAGAAATACTCTGCGAATAACCTGCGGTTGGCAACAGCCCCCGGTTTAGCTTCGACTGACGCCATGACGCATTCAGTGTAAACGAGTTGTAACGACTGCCGTGGTCATCAATAAAGCCGCGCTCAGCATTAACAAAAGGGTTAATACCTTGATCGTATAGTACATCGATATTTCTCAACTGCTCATCAACTGGCGGAGGAAAAACCGGAATACCATCACGGAACTGTCGTTGAATGTATTCATCAAAATTAGGCGCAAAGGGTTCGGGACTTCCAACAATTTCCTGAGGCGCAAACACACCGGTTGTCACATCAATATTGGCGTAGCCTATACCGAAACCCAAGCGCGAAATTTCGCTGATGGGATAGCCGAAGTTAAGAGCACCACCAAACGTGTTAGTTGAATATTCAGAAACACCAAGTCGCTCAAAATCGGTTTTACGATAGAAAACACTGAATCCTGCCGACACCCCATCAATCGTGTAGTAAGGGTCGGTATAACTGATATTGGTTGCAAATTGATAGTCATTTTTGGTAACCGACACACCTACGCGATTACCCGTACCCAAGAAGTTATTTTGCTGAAGGTTGGCAGACAGTACCAAACCAGATCCATCAGCGTAGCCAATACTTGCACCAATACTACCGGAGTGTTGTTCTTCAACATTGTATTTTACGTCAACGAGATCTTCTTGCCCGGGCACTTCAACGATTTCGGATTCAACCGACTTAAAGAAACCCAAACGTTCAAGACGCAATCGTGATTGTTCAACCTTGTTGCCGGACGCTGGCGCTGCTTCCATCTGGCGCATTTCGCGACGCAACACTTCATCTTGCGTTGTGGTGTTACCGGTAAATTCAATACGATTTACATAGGTTCGGTTACCCGGATCCACAAAGAATGTCAATTCGACGGTTTTTTCGTCTTCATCAACTTTTGGATAGCTACGCACTTTCGCAAACGTATAACCATCATTACCTAGCACTTTGGCAACAAGCTCTTCGGTTTGCGTAACAAGGCCTTGTGAATAAACACTTTTAGGACCAACCAGAATTAAGCTACGCACTACTGGCTCAGGCAAAATGATTTCACCAGAGAGTTTCACGTCACTGATGGTATAGATATCACCTTCTGAGACATTGATTGTGATAAACACGGCATCACGCTCAGGGCTTAGCGCAACCTGTGTAGAATCGATATTAAACTTCAGATAGCCGCGATCGCGGTAGAAGGATTCTAAACGTTCGAGATCACCCCGTAATCGTTCACGAGAATATTTGTCATCACCCTTTATTAGCGACAAAAGGCCTGACGGATGAATTTCAAGTAGCTCAAGCAAATCACTAGTACGGTAAGCTTCCGCGCCAACGATATTCATATGTTTAACTTTCGCTACAGTTCCTTCATTGACATCAATATGTACTGCTACACGATTACGTGGCAGTTGTTCGATTTCAGCAACAATGGTTGCATCATAACGACCTTGAGCGACGTACTGTCTTTGGAGCTCCAAACGAATGCCTTCAAGAGTCGCGCGTTTGAAAACCCGCCCCTCAGAGAGACCTGAACGATTAAGGCCCTCCAATAAATCTTCTGATTTAATGGCTTTGTTGCCTTCAATATCGATCGATGCAATAGATGGACGCTCACTGAGACGCACGACCAGTACATCTCCGTCACGACCCATTTCAACATCATTGAAATTGCCCGAACGGAAGAGCACATTAATAGCTTCATTAATAAGCTCGGGGGACGCCTCATCGTTAATATTGAAGGGCAGGCTGGCAAAAACGCTACCGGCGGGGATACGTTGCAACCCCTCGATGCGTATGTCAGATATAGTGAAGCCGTCTTTTGCGAAAACCAGTGACGAATAAACCAACAAAAGAACGACGGCAAAAAATCGCTTAAACATTAATTATTATTACCGTACTAATTATGTACTTCGCTAAATGCGAGTTTTGTTATAGTCAAAATTCAATACAATGGGAAAAATTATCGCCAACTATCGATGCGATGTCGACAACAGATAACCCATGTATCTAGAGGCGGCTAATATCGTTAACAACAGCTAAAACCATCACCGCCAAAACAATGGCCAAACCGAATTGATACGCGAACAACTGAATCTTCTCAGAAACAGGAGATCCCTTAACCCACTCAATCAAATAGAAAAATATGTGGCCGCCATCCAAAACAGGGATAGGCAAAAGATTAAGTACTCCAAGGCTTACGCTTAGCAATGCTAACAGACTCAGATATCGGAAGATACCGGATTTTACCGAGTCATTGGCAACCTTGGCGATGCTAATCGGACCACTGAGCTGCTTATAGGAAATCTGTCCTGAGGCCATCTTCATCAAGGAAGTCAGACTGAAAACAGCCGTTTTCCACGTACGATCTGCTGCTGGCAACCAAGCACTTAACACATTGTATTGTGCCCTACGCAGTAACGATGCTGGAATCTCCGGCACATCAACACGAATTCCGACCAGACCAACGGTTTTACCGTTCCGATTAACTGCTTCAGGCTTGAGCGTTGTCTGAGCCACCCGATCATCACGTAGATATTCAACGGCCATAGGCATACCTGCATGCTGCTGAATAACATCTACCCAGTCGCGCCAACCTGCCATCGTTTGACCATCAGCACTCAACAGCTCATCACCGGCCTTTAGCCCGGCCGCCTCAGCGGCAGAACCCGACAACACTTCAGCAATAATTGGCTTTATTTCAGGCCGATAAAAATGAAATCCGAGGGAGCCGAGGGTATCAACCTCACCATGCTGATCGCTTAGCCACTGATTCACGGGCAATGAAATCCGCTGACTATCAACAGCGTTGTCGCTACGCACTAACAGATTGATATCACCCGTTGTACCAATATGATCCAGCAAATTCATCAAAACGGATTCTGCGCTAGCTGTCTGCGCACCATCAACACTAACGATTTCCTGCCCAGGCTTAAGCCCGGCCTCTGCGGCAATCGAGCCTGGCGACACACCATAAACAACCGGCGCCAAATGTGTGGTGCCCTGCAGAAACACAAACCAATAAACCAAAATAGCCAATAAGAAATTAGCAATAGGCCCAGCACTAACAATAGCAATACGTTGCCCAACGGGCTTATTATTAAACGCAAAATGCCGCTCTTCTGGCGCGACATCCCCTTCGCGCTCATCAAGCATTTTCACATAACCACCGAGCGGAATCGCAGCCAACGCGAATTCCGTGCCGTGTTTGTCTGTACGGGTAAAAAACGGTTTGCCAAAACCAATAGAAAATCTAAGCACTTTGACGCCGCAGCGCCTTGCTACCCAGAAATGGCCGTACTCATGGAATGATATCAGCACCCCAAGAGTAACCAGCATGACTACAACCTGCTGAAGTATTTCCATATTTTCTTATAATCAGTGTTATAACAGTGACAAAGCCGTTTGACGCGCTAAAGCATCCGCTTTTTGGACAACGCCTAGATCCTTGGGTTCCCAAACTTCCAGCTTATTTAATACAGTCTCATTAATACGTGCAATATCCGAGAAAGATGCGCGGCGATGCAAAAACGCCTCAACGGCAATCTCATTAGCGGCGTTGAGTATAGCAGGTGCTGTTCCTCCGGCGATGAATGCCTCACGAGCCAGCCTCAGGCAAGGAAAACGATGCTCATCCGGCGCCTCAAAATCCAGCTGCGCTATCTGCACCAGATCGAGGTCATCAACTCCTGCAGTAATGCGTTCAGGCCAAGCCAACCCGTATGCGATAGGTGTTCGCATATCAGGATTTCCCATCTGCGCTAACGTCGTACCATCCGAATACTGAACCAGCGAGTGGATTATGCTCTGCTTATGAATAACAACATCAATTTGTTCCGGCGTCGTATCAAACAACCAGCACGCCTCGATCAACTCAAGACCCTTGTTCATCATGGTTGCCGAATCAACCGATATTTTTTGCCCCATCGACCAATTAGGGTGCGCACAGGCTTGCTCCGGCGTTACAGCATCAAATTGATCGAGTGGCAAAGTACGGAAAGGCCCACCAGAACCGGTCAACAGCAATTTTCGAACACCTACATTCGAAAGCCCATTACCATGCGTGACAGGCAAACACTGAAACATCGCATTGTGCTCGCTATCAATCGGCAACAGAGTTGCACCTGCACGCCTAACACAATCGATAAATAAAGCACCGGCCATCACTAGGCTTTCTTTATTCGCCAGCAATACCTTCTTGCCCGCTGAAACTGCCGCCAAGGTAGGCTCCAACCCTGCAGCGCCGACGATAGCAGCCATCACAACATCGACTTCCGGCGCCTTAGCAGCCTGACAAAGACCTTCTTCGCCATTAAGCACTTCTGTTTGCAAGCCTTGCTGCACGCACCTGGACTGAAGCGCTTGCGCCTGAGAAGCACTGGCCACAACCGCATACACCGGCTGAAACTCAACACACTGCTGATATAACTCATCAACGCGACTATTCGCAGTTACCGCAAACACCGAATACTTGTCAGGATGCCGACGGATAACATCGAGCGTACTGACACCAATAGATCCGGTTGCGCCTAAAACAGTTACTTGCTGCATCAAGAACCCACCTGCAACAAAATGGATAGCAAAACAAAAACAGGTGCTGCAGCGCTCACACTATCAATTCTATCCATAATGCCACCATGCCCCGGCAACAGCTGACTGCTGTCTTTGATACCAGAATGGCGTTTAACCATACTTTCTACCAAATCACCTAACACAGAGGCGAGAAATGTAATTGCCGTAACCGCAACCAACGCCATTGGCGCTAAACCAACGACATTGAATGCCTGCCCGCAAACAAACGAAAAAATGGCAGACGAGGCCATACCGCCCCAAAAACCCGCCCAAGATTTACCCGGACTCACCTTAGGCGCCAGCTTCGATTTACCAAACTGTTTTCCAGCAAAGTACGCACCGATATCCGCAGAAGCAACAACACCCACTAAGTAAATAAAGAACCAGCGACCATCATTCAACGACACAAGATAACTAAGCGCTGCAACCGGACTACATATAATGATGAAACCCATAATGAGACGCACCCAAGGCGCGCCCCAGAATCCTGCACTACCGGGATAACCCATCACCCACAACAAGGCAATAGACCAAAACAAACACGCCGCGCCCATAGCATCACGCAGCTTGAGCAAATCAACAGAACCATCCCAAATACCGGTATATTGCAGCAGCATCAAACTCAGCCCGAGCACCATAACAGCGTAAACGGCCCGACCGACATGACTCGTAAGGCCAGACATTCTCGCCCATTCCCAACCACCAAGCATAAATCCGGCAGCAATTAACAGTTGAAAAAGATGTGTTGGCAACAAAAAGAGAGCCGCCAGAATAAAGGTCACCAGCACGATGGCGGTGATCACACGCTGTTTAAGCATTATTGGTCTCGTTTCGACCGCCATAGCGGCGATCTCGGGTGGTATAGTCTTGAATTGCTGCAACAAGATCGTCTCGGCCAAAATCAGGCCAGAGCACATCAGTGAAATAGAATTCACTGTAGGCAAGCTGCCAAAGCAGGTAATTACTGATCCGGTGCTCCCCACTCGTTCTAATCATAAGATCCGGGGCCGGCAAATCTGACAAGCTCACCAAGGCATCTAGGCGATCCTCATCAATATCATTCACAGCCAATGTACCAGCAGCAACCTCTGAGGCCAGTTGCCGTGCCGCATTAGCAATATCCCACTGACCGCCATAGTCGACAGCCAAGGTTAATGTAAACGCGCTATTACTAGCCGTTTCGGATTCAGCGAATTCAATTTTTTTGAGCAAAGACTTCGAAAAACGATCACGTCGCCCGATAAAACGAACACGCACAGCCTCACTGGCCAGCTCTTCAATTTCGTTATCAAGATAAGATGAAAAAAGCGACATTAACGCCCGAACTTCTAACTCCGGGCGGCGCCAATTTTCACTCGAAAACGCAAACAAGGTAAGGTGTTTTATGCCAAGTTCACGACTGGCACGAAGAACCTTACGCACTGTCTCTACACCGACCTTGTGGCCAGCAGCAGCAGGAAGACGACGTTTTTTTGCCCAGCGACCATTGCCATCCATAACGATAGCAAGGTGCTGAGGACACTTAAGTACTGTATTTGACATAGAAACAACTGATCAAATCGACTTAGATTTCCATCAAATCGGTTTCTTTAACTTGCAGTAGCTTTTCAACTTCAGAAACGTACTTATCAGTCAGCTTCTGAACGTCGTCTTGGGCCTTACGCTCTTCATCTTCACTGATATCTTTACTTTTGATTAGATCTTTCAACTGCGCATTGGCATCACGACGTGCATTTCGAACCGACACACGACCACCTTCTGCTTCATTTTTCGCCTGGCGAATATAACCTTTACGAGTTTCTTCAGTCAGCATTGGCATTGGCACACGAATAACGTTACCGGCCGTCGACGGGTTGAGACCCAAGTCTGATTTCATAATCGCTTTCTCAACTTCCGGAACCATCTTGGCTTCCCACGGAGTAACGGTGAGCGTGCGCGCATCGTCAACCCCTATGTTCGCTACCTGATTGAGCGCCGTAGGGGATCCATAGTAGTCAACCTGAACAGAATCGAGAATACTCGGATGGGCACGACCGGTTCTGATTTTGTTAAACGCAGTCTGGAGTGCTTCCAGACTTTTTTCCATACGGGTTTCAGCTTCTAGTTTGATCTCGTCTATCACAATCTATACCCCAACTATTTCTTGCAGACCAGTAGTACTCTCCGCACCTGAGATTTTTCAAGCCCCAGCATCACTAAGCACTACGATAACTAACACCGCCCAACAGGCGGATAAGAATTTTTCTAACACTACAACACAGACCGTATAACGATCCGCTTACAGCGAAACTTTAGATGCCCTTATAACACAAAAAACATCGAAAGCCACTGAGAACTACGTTATGCATCAACGACATGCAGCAAATCAAGAGTGTACCAGCGTACCCTCTTCATGCCCCATAACGATGTTGAGCAAAGCACCTTTTTGCTCCATCTCGAATACACGTAATGGCACGCCGTGATCCCGCAACAAACAGATCGCGGTCAAATCCATCACGCCCAGCTTCAAATCCAACGCCTCATCAAAGGAAATCGACTCGAACTTTTTAGCATCCGGGTTTTTCTTAGGGTCAGAATCGTAAATGCCATCCACCTTCGTCGCTTTCAACACCAAATCTGCATCAATTTCTATACCACGCAAACTGGCCGCTGAATCTGTAGTGAAAAACGGATTCCCGGTACCCGCAGAGAAAATCACTACATCACCACCTGCCAACGAACGCAGTGCTTTACGACGATCGTAATGATCAGTAACACCACTCATAGGAATCGCTGACATAACTTTAGTGGATATGTTAGCTCGCTCAAGTGCATCACGCATTGCCAACGCATTCATAACGGTTGCCAGCATCCCCATATGGTCACCGGTCACGCGATCCAAGCCTGCCGCATTCAACTCAGCGCCACGAAACAGGTTACCACCACCAATTACCAGACCTACCTGTACTCCAATACCAATCAACTGCCCAACTTCAAGGGCCATACGGTCGAGCACTTTAGGATCAATACCGAAGCCAAGCTCCCCCATTAACGCCTCACCACTCAATTTCAGCAGGATACGCTTGTATTTTTTATCAGGCATGACGCTCTCCTCGACTCCAGACGCACTGGAAAACTTACAGACTTATTTGAATTACCCGACATTGTAGCCGTTAGAGGGCTCGAGTAATGCAAATAAAACCGACAATGCAAACGGAAATTCCGCCTACAGATTACACAAATGGCCCGCAAGTTTTGCCATATAGCACCCCCTACGAGCCATCAGATCATAGCGCAGTCGAGGTCATCGACTGCGCCTGAAAGTTATTTACCTGCCAGCTGCTCAGCAACTTCAGTGGCAAAGTCTTTTTCTTCCTTCTCGATGCCGTCACCGACTTCAAAACGGACAAAATCAACAATCTCAGCGCCAGCATCTTTAACCAATTTGCCGACTGTCAGCTCAGGGTTCTTAACGAATGCTTGCTCAGTCAGGCTGATTTCAGACAAGAATTTCTTGATACGACCTTGAATCATCTTATCAACGATATTCTCTGGCTTACCCGCCATATCTGGCTGCGCCTTGATAATATCAGACTCTTTAGCGATAACTTCTTCAGAGACATTTTCTGGTGCAACAAACTGAGGATTAACCGCAGCAATGTGCATAGCAACGTCTTTAGCCAGCTCTTGATCACCGCCTTTCAGGGCTACCAACACAGCAATACGTTCATTACCATGAACATAAGAACCAACAGTTTCGCTGGTCAACTCACCAATACGACGAGGGCTGATGTTTTCACCGATCTTTTGAACCAGTGCTTCACGAGAATTTTCAAGATCACCCGCCATAACAGCAGCAACGTCAGTTGTACGGTCAGCAAATGCTTTATCAGCAACTGCGCCAGCGAACGCTTTAAAACTATCATCGCGAGCAACGAAGTCTGTTTCACTGTTAACTTCTAAAACTTGCGCGTATCCATCAGCAGCACGAACCAGAACAACACCTTCAGCAGCAACACGACCAGCTTTCTTAGCAGCCTTCATACCTGAAGACTTGCGCAACTCATCAATTGCCTTTTCGATATCGCCTTCAGCGTCTTTCAGGGCTCTTTTGCAGTCCAACATGCCCAGGCCAGTGCGATCACGAAGCTCTTTAACCAGTGATGCAGAAATTGCAGCCATTGTTATTTCCTCGAATTTAAATTTAGTCAAATACTGATTGAAAAAAGGGGGCCTGAGCCCCCTTATCATGTTTGGCCTGCAGGTTACTCTTTCGCTGCACCTTCTTCTTTAACAGCGTCTGCAGTACCTTCAGCTTCCGGAGCAGCTTCTGCTTCTGGAGCAACTGCTGCCTCTGGAGCAGCCTCTGCCTCTGGAGCGGCTTCTGCTTTAAATTCTTCAGCAGCCACTGCGCCTTGTGCATCAGACTTACCTTCAAGACATGCATCTGCTACAGCAGCAACATAAAGCTTGATAGCACGGATAGCATCATCATTACCTGGGATAACGTAATCAACACCATCAGGGTTACTGTTGGTATCAACAACACCAATTACTGGGATACCCAGCTTATTAGCTTCAGTGATAGCAATACGCTCGTGATCAACATCAACAACGAAGATCGCATCAGGCAATCCGCCCATGTCTTTGATACCACCGATGGAGCGCTCTAGCTTGTCCATCTCACGCTGACGCATCAGCGCTTCTTTTTTAGTCAATGCATCAAAAGTACCGTCTTGAGTTTGAGATTCAAGCTCGCGGTATTTGCGAATAGACTGACGAATAGTCTTATAGTTCGTCAGCATTCCACCCAACCAGCGGTGACTAACGTAAGGCATGTCGGCACGACTTGCTTCGTCTTTGATGATTTTGCTTGCAGCACGCTTGGTACCAACAAATAGAATTTTGTTGTTACCTTGAGCCAGTGTTCTCACATGATCCAAAGCACTGTTAAAGGTAGGAACAGTGTGCTCAAGATTGATGATATGAATCTTGTTACGTGCACCAAAGATGTACTTACGCATCTTAGGATTCCAGTAACGAGTTTGGTGACCAAAGTGAACGCCCGCTTGGAGCATGTCACGCATAGATACATTTGCCATTGCAATAATTTCCTAATTGGTTTGGGTTAGGCCTCCATACATCCCATAATTCAACTTTTGCAGCTAAGTATCAGAAAAATTCCGACGCTAAACGCGCTAAACAAAAGCACCCAAATTATGTGTCGATATATGTGCGGTTTTTGTCATAAATGGATTAAGCAGATGGTCTCTGACCAACGCCGGTGCGCTTTATACCACAACCAAGATAGCTACGAAAGTAAATTCCCACTTATAAACATCTATCCCAAAGAATAACGACAACTCAACTCACGCTCAGCAGATCAAAAAACAGCCCTCGCACATGGAATTAACTACACAAACACACAGAGCACCAAGCACGCGCGCCACAACCAATAATTCCTGAGCGATTTAGTCAAGTTTCGGTTATAATGGCCGCCCAAATCTCACCTAAACCGATCTATCTCAGTGACAACATGACAGTTACCATCAAAACGCCCGAAGAAATTGAAAAAATGCGCATCGCCGGCCGCTTGGCCGCCGAAGTTTTGGAAATGATTGCCCCACACGTTGTTCCGGGCATTAGCACTGGCGAATTGGATCGAATTTGCCACCAATACATCACGGAAACCCAGGCAGCGATACCTGCACCATTGAATTATCACGGATTCCCAAAGTCGATCTGCACCTCGGTCAATGAAGTGATCTGTCACGGCATCCCTTCTGACGGAAAAATCCTCAAAGATGGCGACATCATCAATATCGACATTACCGTAATCAAAAACGAGTACCACGGTGACACCAGCGCCATGTTCCATGTTGGCACGCCTCGCCCACACAATAAAAAACTGATTGAAGTTACCCAACAATGTCTTTATGAAGCAATCGATTTAGTTAAACCGGGCATCCGCTTAGGCGATATTGGAAACCTTATTCAAAAACTCGCCGAAGGCAATCACTACTCTGTCGTTCGCGAATATTGTGGGCACGGTATAGGCAAAGTGTTTCACGAAGAGCCCCAGGTACTCCACTACGGAAAACCCGGAACCGGCATGGAACTGCAAAAAGGCATGACGTTCACGATTGAGCCCATGATCAACCTCGGCCAACGTCACACCAAACTGAATAAAAAGGATGGCTGGACAGTAACAACCAAAGATCGTCGTGCTTCTGCTCAGTGGGAACACACACTGGTCGTTACCGATACTGGCGTCGAAGTATTGACAGCACGCAAAGACGAAAAATACTTCAACGCCTGATACACGCCACCGTCGTAATGCCCAGCTGGGCTGTTATCAGTTCGAGGTTTAGAATCCATAGGATAAGTTGTCATGGGAATGAGTCTGCTGCCAGTACAATCGCGTCATCAAAAGTTCGATAGCGCTGCAGAATTGCTGTCTTTTTTCAAGCAATCTATCGATGACACTCGCAAGAAACTCTACGATCGATTCCAGGCCAACCCTGACACCGTCGAAGAGCTGATTCTCGCTCGCTCCCTAACAATGGACGAGCTACTGGCAATAAGCTGGCAGTTCTTCATTGGCAATCAAGTCGGACTCAGCCTGATCGCCGTTGGCGGCTATGGCCGAGAAGAACTTCTGCCCTACTCTGATATCGACGTATTGATTCTCGGCAGCGAAGCTGCATTCGAGAGTCAAAAAGATAGCCTCGAAAATTACATCACCTTTCTCTGGGACACCGGCCTCGATATCGGCCACAGCGTACGCACCGTTCAGGAATGCCAGGAACAAGCTCGGAACGATATCACGATCGCCACCAACCTGATGGAATCGCGCGTTCTCTGTGGCGATCCATCACTGCATGACGAGTTACTCCCGCTCATCGCTCCTGAGGCAATCTGGCCTAGTCGCGAATTTTTCAAAGCCAAGTGGGATGAACAGATCGGCCGGCACAAGCGTGTCAATAATACAGAATACAATCTTGAGCCAAATGTTAAAAACAGCCCAGGCGGGTTGCGCGATATCCAAATGATTGGCTGGGTTGCCAAACGCCACTTCGACAGCACACAGCTTGATGAGCTGGTCGAACACGGATTCATGGCGGCCGAAGAATTCTACATTATGAAATCCGGTCGTACCTTCTTACACCAGGTACGCTTTGCGCTGCATATGCTTGCCGGCCGAGAAGAAGATCGACTGATGTTTGAACATCAGCGAAAGATTGCCGAATTACTGGGCTATGAAGATAACCCCGATAGCCTCGGCATCGAACAAATGATGAAACAGTATTATCGCTGGGTGCTAGCGCTCAGTGAGCTGAACGACATGTTAATGCAGTTATTTGACGAACAGATATTGCGGGCCTGTGATGCTGAAGAAATCATGGAAATTAACCCTCGCTTCCGCATTAGAAATCGACAAATTGAAGTTACCAACGAGCGGGTATTTCAACAAAACCCATCAGCCTTGTTAGAAATGTTTACGCTGATGGCGAAACACGACAACATTGAAGGTGTCCGTGCTCAAACCATTCGCTTGATTCGAGAGAATAGACACTTAATCGACGACGAATTTCGGCAGGAACCGCGTAACAAACAACTGTTTCTCGAGTTAGTACGCTCACCACGTCGCGTTGCATCCATGATTAAGCTCATGAAACGGTACGGCGTTCTGGGCAAGTATATCCCAGCATTCGGGCAAATCATTGGGCAAACACAGCTGGATCTTTTCCATATTTATACCGTTGATGCACACACGATAATGGTGCTCAAGAACATGCGCCGCTTTACCTATGAAGACATGCGCGAACGCTTCCCGATAGCCAATCAAGTGATGCGCCGAATCGAACACAAAGATTTGCTCTACATCGCTTGTCTGTTCCACGATATCGCCAAAGGACGCGGCGGCGATCATTCCACACTCGGCGCTGACGACGCGTTCGAGTTCTGTCGTGAACATGGCTTTAATTATCGCGACAGCAACATGGCTGCCTGGCTGGTGAAGTATCACTTGCTGATGTCACATACAGCGCAGAAGAAAGATCTGACAGATCCGGAAGTTATACGTAAGTTTGCACAGAAAGTCGGCGACATGGATCACCTGGACAATCTCTTTGTGCTAACTGTTGCCGATATTAACGGCACTAACCCAGAGCTTTGGAACTCCTGGCGCGCATCACTGATACGCCAGCTCTATTACGAAACAAAACGGGTATTGCGTCGCGGTATCGGCAACGCTATCAACCGCGAAGATTCAGTCACCGAGACCCAAACAGCGGCCAAAGAAAAGCTTATCGACGAAGGCATTACCGAAGCAGCTATTGAAACTATCTGGGGCAATGCTGGCGACGATTACTTTCTGCGTGAAACCCCGAATGACATTGTCTGGCATACACAAGCCATCGCGGCGCACCAGACTGCTGAAAAACCCTTGGTGCTGATGCGCCAAGCACCGAATTTGATTTTCAACGGAGCCAGCCAGATATTCGTATACACTCGCGACCGAGTGCATACGTTTGCGATCGTCGCCGCAGTGCTAGAACAGCTATTTCTGAACATCGTTGACGCCAAGGTCTATTCATCACAAAGCGGCTACACACTAGATACCTTTATGGTGCTAGATGGCAACGGCGAGCCACTCGAGCTATCGGATAATCAAACAGACCGTATCGTCGAAGCTCTGGAAGAAAAGCTCACCGAAGAACACGATGACCTTATCAGCTTGGTCAAACGTCGAACGCCAAGACAACTGAAATTCTTCTCTTTGCCGACACACACATTGATGATGCACGATGACACCAAGGGCCACTCCATACTGGAAGTAACAACCGCAGATCGCCCCGGCTTGCTCGCGATAATCGGCGAAATTTTTGTGGAATTTGGCATAGAGCTGATCAACGCAAAAATTGCTACGCTTGGCGAAAAGGTTGAGGATATTTTCTTCATCACAGACACACACAATCAACCGATCCTGGATGAAGAGCTGTGCCAGGCAATACAAGATGAAATTTGCCGCAGACTAGATCTACAGGTTGCCGAGGCGAGCTAACTCGCCTTAAGACGCCGCATAACGCAATAACTTTGATTGATACCCATGAATAACGACCTAAACACACTGCAGCCTTACCCATTTGAACGCCTAAATGCGCTCAAAGCCGGCATAACACCTGCGGATAAAGCGCACATCGCGCTGTCTATCGGTGAGCCAAAGCATGAGCCACCCGCATTCGTGCTCAATTCATTGCGCGACAACCTCGACCGCATTTCGGCTTACCCAAAAACAAAAGGCACCGAGAGCCTCAGGGCAGCTATCGCGCGTTGGCTAGAAAGTCGCTTTAAACTCGTCGCTCACTGTGTTGATGAAAACACACAGGTTTTGCCACTGAACGGCACCCGCGAAGGTTTGTTTTCGTTTATCCAAGCTGCGGTTAACCGCAACAATGCAGACGCAAAGACCCAAAACGCCAAAGTACTCATGCCCAATCCCTTCTATCAGATATATGAAGGTGCAGCTTTACTGGCGGGTGCCGAGCCGGTCTTTCTTAACTGCCTGCCTGAAAATAATTACGTACCAAATTTTGACGCGATTACAGAGCAAACTTGGCGCGACTGCCAAGTCTTGATACTTTGCTCACCAGGCAACCCTACCGGTGCCGTCATCAGCGAAGCAACACTGATTCAACTCATTGCCCTTGCCGACAAATACGATTTTATTATTGCCAGCGATGAGTGCTACTCAGAAATATATTTCGACGAAGAACAACCACCAACCGGACTCCTGGAAGCCTGCAAAACCATCGGCCGCATGACTTACGAGCGATGCGTGGTTTTTCACTCACTATCAAAACGCTCTAACCTACCTGGATTGCGCTCGGGGTTCATTGCGGGCGATGCAGAGATTATTAAGGCATTCCTGCAATATCGAACATACCATGGCTGCGCAATGTCTGAGCCTGTGCAAATGGCCAGCACACTGGCATGGTCTGACGAAACACATGTTATTGCTAACCGGCTACTCTATCGACGTAAGTTCGAGCGCTTTCTGGATATTCTGGACGGCTGCTTAGATGTTTCGATGCCCGACGCAGCCTTCTATCTATGGCCACGCTTACCCGACGATGACCAAACGTTCTGCCGTAAACTGTTCGAAGAAGAACACATTACCGCCCTGCCCGGTCAATTCTTATCACGCCAGGCTGAAGGCACGAACCCGGGAGCAAACCATGCGCGCCTTGCTTTGGTTGCAACCGAGATCGAATGTGCAGAAGCAGCACAGCGTCTCAAAGCTTTTGTTAAACGTCACTACGGATAATCCATTCGATTGACATCACGATTTCATCAAGAGTAAACAGGGTTACTATGACCACCACCTTGTATGGCATAAAAAACTGCGACACCGTTAAAAAAGCCCGAAAATGGCTGGAAGAAAACACCATTGATTACACCTTCCATGATTTTCGTGTTGATGGCATTAACGCCGATATGATCACTGGCTGGCTGCAACAACAACCCGTTGAAAAACTGGTTAACAAACGCAGTACCACCTGGAAACAGCTTTCCGACGATGACAAAAACAACCTTAGCGATACTTCAGCAATATCTCTGTGTGTCGCCCACGAAACTCTGGTAAAACGCCCTGTGCTTGATCACAATGGCGACATTCACTTGGGCTTCAAGGCCGCCGATTACACTGCGATATTCGGCAAGTAAGCATCGTCAACATTTAAACAATTAGAGAAGTAACTCGAGGATAATCAATGGGCATTTACGCTTTTGGCTTGGGAATAGGCACACAAAACAAGAACGGCGAGTGGCTGGAAGTATTCTACCCTGCACCGCAGCTGGATTTGTCTGAAGATGCTGTAGAAATGATCAAGGCCACCTTGTGGTACGAGGGCGAAAACGAGGCCCTTGCTGCGACTCACGAACAGATGCGAGTACTGGCTGAGGGTTTTGCAAAGCTGGGCGACGACGCGCTAGCTGAACAAGCGACAACCCTGAGCAAATCCAAGCAGCCTTTAGTAGCAACTATTTTGGCAACCGACGACGCACCAAGCACAGCGCCTGAAGTGTATCTGAAGCTGCACTTGCTCTCTCATCGTATCGTCAAGCCTCATGAAACCCGTCTAGATGGCATGTTTGGCCTGCTGAAGAACACCGCCTGGACCAATGAAGGCGCTATCGACATCGACGAACTGCCTGAGCGTCAACTACAAGCCCGTGTTGAAGGCCGTTTATTGGAAGTTATGTCTGTCGACAAATTCCCTAAAATGGCGAACTACGTGGTTCCTGCCGGCGTTCGCGTTGCGCATACCGCACGCGTACGTTTAGGTGCCTACCTCGGCGAAGGCACCACCATCATGCATGAAGGTTTTGTTAACTTTAATGCTGGTACCGAAGGCACCGCAATGATCGAAGGCCGCATATCTGCAGGCGTTTGGGTCGGCGATGGCTCTGACCTTGGCGGCGGCTGCTCAACCATGGGCACACTGTCTGGCGGCAACAACGTCATTATCAGCGTCGGTAAAGAATGCTTGGTTGGCGCAAACGCCGGTGTTGGCATTCCTCTGGGTGATCGCTGCACCGTAGAAGCGGGCCTTTACGTAACGGCAGGCGCTGTTGTTCACGTATTGGATAGCGATGGAAAAGTGGCTGAAAAGGTCAAAGCTCGCGATTTGGCCAGCAAATCAGACCTACTGTTCCGTCGCAACTCCGTGACCGGCGCAATCGAAGCACTGACCAATAAGTCTGCAATCGAGCTTAACCACGAGCTTCACGCACACAACTGATGTCAGCAGCGTAGGCTGGAATAACATTTTAAGCCTACAGATCACTGACGACCGGGCCTCAGTAGACTGCTGAGCGCCCGTCAAAATCCCATCACATAATGATTCAACCTGCACCTTGATTTTGTCGCACTGTCTGAGTGTCAAAGAAGGGTTAGCAGACATAACAATAGGCTCCCAATGAGTGCAACTCTTGATCTCACCCGGCAACTAATTGAACTGCAATCTGTCACGCCCGAAGACGCTGGCTGCCAGCCCCTGATGATGCAAAGACTTGAAGCCATTGGCTTTGAGTGCACCCCACTGCGCTTCGGTGATGTCGATAACTTTTGGGCAACCTGGGGGGAATCTGGGCCACTACTATGCTTTGCCGGACATACAGATGTCGTTCCGACTGGCCCTGTTGAAAAATGGCAAAGCCCACCATTCGCTCCAACCGAGCGTGATGGCATGCTCTACGGCCGCGGCACGGCCGACATGAAAGCCAGCCTTGCTGCAATGGTCGTCGCTTGTGAACGTATTGCCGCCGAACATGGCACACCAAAAAACGGCCGCGTTGCATTCTTGATTACCAGCGATGAAGAAGGCCCGGCCATCAATGGTACCGTTAAAATTGTTGAGTGGCTCGACGGCAAAGACACGATCGATTATTGCATCGTCGGCGAACCATCCAGCACAGATACTCTCGGCGACGTCATTAAAAACGGCCGTCGAGGAAGCCTTGGAGCGGTATTAACCGTCAAAGGCATTCAAGGCCATATCGCCTACCCGCACCTGGCGAAAAACCCGATTCATCTGGCCGCCCCTGCATTGGCTGAGCTTGCTGCTGAAACATGGGACAACGGCAATGATTTTTTCCCGGCGACATCATTTCAAGTATCGAACATCAACGGCGGAACGGGTGCTACCAATGTGATTCCCGGTGAGGTTGAGGTTGTTTTCAACTTCCGCTTTTCCACAGAGCTCACTGCAGACGAACTCAAAACACGTACCGAAGCGATATTAGACAAACACGATTTTGACTACGACCTCATCTGGAATTTATCTGGAGAACCCTTCCTCACTGCAGAAGGCAACTTGGTTGAAGCTACTGTAAAAGCGATTGAGTCGGTCACCGGTACCAAGCCGGTACTGTCTACCGCCGGCGGTACTTCTGACGGCCGCTTCATCGCGCCAACAGGTGCGCAAGTTGTTGAGCTTGGCCCAGTGAACGCGACCATTCATAAGATCGATGAGTGTGTGGCGATTGATGCACTTGAACCGCTAACAGCGATGTATCAGGAAATCATTGCGGATCTTACGGTTTAGGCCGAACGCCTTTGCCGTCGACCAATGAATGACAGGCAGATGAACAGACACAAAAAAGGCGCTAATAAGCGCCTTTTTTGATAATACGGTAGAAATCAGTATATGTTGTCAGTCTGTATGATCTTCTTTTCGGGTAGCGATGCCGAGTTGCAAAGGGGGCATTTGATCTCTCAATAAGATAGCTCTGAAGACATTACAACGACTTCCGCACAAATCTTAGTGAAGCTGTACCGGCTTCTCTTCATGCTCAACGTGTGTTTCGGCAGTGTTCACTTCAGCAAACGCATTGATACCTGCTTCTAACATTGCTCGAGCGACCAGCATCTTAACGTCCCCCAACATATCCAGCGACTCATCAGAGAAACGAATAGTTACCAGCGCATCGGAATCAGAGGCTTCAGATTCGACGGGTTTTAGCGCAACGTCGCCATCAGCCAACTCAATTATTTCCAACAGTGCGGTCTCATTCACGGGACAGTACCTATATTGCCGATTGAACATCAGCCGTTTTTACACGGCAAAGAGATCCATTCTATACGCCCAAGCCAATGATATCCATGCGTTCTGTATCAAACATCTCAACTTCCGGTGCCAGTAACCGGATGTAACGGTCGAAATAAAGGAACTGCTTAACCAGCAATGTAAATTCGCGTGGGAAGCGGATCCCATGTCGACTACTGATACTCGAAAAGCTCACAGTAACCTGGCGCCAGAAGCTGTCAGGGTCTTCATTATCCAGCAAATCATCACTCGACAACTGGCTCCAGAGCTTGCGCAAATCTTCAGCAAACAGCTTCAGGTCAACTTCCTTGCGAGTTGCACCGATCTTGGTTAACGCGAGAGCGACCCCGTCGAAGTCTTCCGCCGGAATACAAACGGCAAACGACATCAAGCCCTCCCATGTGCACTCTGACAAGCGCCCGACGATACCAAAATCAATAAAACCAACACGCCCGTCATTGAGCATCATGCAGTTACCGGCGTGCAAATCAGCGTGATATATCTGGCACTGCTTGAGACTCATAAACCAAGTATCCAGCGCTTTCACCAACGCGACTTCAGGGTCAGTAGTTATCGCTCTTATGCCATCAACATCCGTCAACGGCACGCCATAAAAACGCTCCATCACCAATATTTTTTCGGTCGACAGATCACGATACACTGCCGGAACAGCAACATGTTCAATATGATTGCCTTTGAGGAATCGATCGAATTCTTCGATATTATCGGCTTCTTGATAGAAATCACATTCTTCCAACATTCCGTTACGTATCTCTTGAACGATATCCAGCATGGAAGATTTCCATGCCTTAGTGTTCAGCATCTCAAGCAATTGGGTAGCGAAATACAAAAATTGAAAATCTGTCTCGAGAATCTCTCTTACACCCGGCTTCTGGATCTTGATGACAACTTTATCGCCATTGATCAACTCTGCCGCATGAACCTGAGCAATCGAGGCGGATGCTAACGGCGTACGTTCAATCTTCTTAAAACGGGTTTTGAGACGTGCCCCCAGCTCTTCTTCAAGCAAAGGCTCCAGCTCTTCAAACGGTAACGTGCGCGTTTGATCGAGACAAAATTGAAACGCTTCGACATATTCATCAGGAAACAACGTCGGGGAGCTGGCAACCAGCTGCCCTAATTTGATGTAGGTAGACCCCAAATCCTGCATGGTATCACGCAGCATGATGGGTAAGGTTTCACGGTGAGTTCGCTGGTTACGGAGCCAACGAAAAGCCAGCTTGTTGACCGCAAGACTGGTTTGGCCAATCCGTTTGGCCGATCGCATCGTGGTAATCACTTCCTGAAGCATGTCAAAAATCCAATGGGAATATCGAAATGGGGTGGCAGCTATCCGACGTCAGGCATCCTCAGCCATATCGGTCGCGCCCTGTTGAGTGCCCGAGTATCCGGTTTGAATTCGGGAATCGAACCTGTCATTTTTCTGAAAAGTCAGCGGATTGCAAGTGAGGAAATCGTTTTTCACCCTCATACAACCGATATTTCGACCTCTGCAAGGTGCTGGGCGATACACTGCAATAGCTCTTGGGTATCAACAGGCTTCGACAAATAGCCGGTTGCGCCGGCCTTCAGGCACTTCTCCCGATCGCCAACCATCGCCTTGGCAGTTAAGGCAACGATAGGTAACGCCGTGTTTTTAAGACCACGACGAACCTTCTCCAATACCTCATAACCATCCATGTTTGGCATCATAATGTCGAGAAGCATGATCTGAATATCAGGAATTTCTTGCAATTTCTCTATTGCGTCGACGCCACTACCAGCCAGAACAAGCTCACATCCATAGCGCTGCAATGCTGCAGAGATCGAATATAAATTACGTTCGTCATCGTCAACCAGCAATATTTTACAGCCATCGAGCACGCTTAAATATTCCGCGGGGGTCACTAGCGTCGGTGCAGTTACCCGGATCTGCTCAATAACATCCACGACGCGCGTAACCGATGTAGGGCTCTTGGGAATAATCTCATTGGTATACATCATGACATCTTCCAACTCACTACCTTCAAGATCCTGTGCGGTAAACACAAATAACGGGGTCTTGTCATAACCGCTAGACCGGCGAATCAAAGACAGTAATCGAGTGCCGGAATAATCTGGCAAGTTGAGATCCACAATAAGCACATCAAATTCTCGCTCCTGAAGCAATGCCAAGGCTCGGGCTCCGTCTTCGGCAACAGCCAGCTCAAAACCGGCTTTTTTAAAGACCGTCTTAAAAACTTGATGAAATACCGGGTTATCCTCAATTAATAGGGCTCGAACCGTTGGAGAATCGATGGTTACGGCGGGCAGGTTTTCTGCGGGTGCTACATTGGCAATTAAAGCCTTTGGCACACTCTCCCTCGCATCCAGAGGCACCAGAAGCGTAAATGTGGCGCCTTGATTTTCACCATCTGAATGCAACTGAATCTCACCACCGAGCAATACTGCAAGTTCTTTAGAGATTGTTAGCCCCAACCCTGTGCCACCATGACGACGACTTGTAGTGCCATCCGCTTGCTCAAATGCATTGAAAACACGCTCTTGAACATTTCGACTAATGCCTATCCCGGTATCCCTAACAGTCACCATCAAGCTGTTACCCAACGACAGTGACTTTGAACGAAAACGCGTTTCGTTATCGGGCATAGCGAAGCCGACGTAAACACCGCCCGCGTTGGTGAACTTAATTGCGTTGGAAATAAAGTTCCGAACAATCTGTTTAACACGCTGCGAATCGGTAAAAATGGTTTCAGGCACATTGGGTGCAACATCAACTTGATACTCGAGGCCTTTGTTTCTCGCAATGATTTCGGCGCCGGGAACCAGCGATTGTGCCAATTGGCGAATCCGCACAGGCTCAAGAACAATATCCATTTTGCCCTCTTCCACCTTACTGAGGTCGAGGATATCGTTAATGAGGGTCAGCAATTCAGTACCGGCGGTGTAGATAACCTCAGCGTGTTGCACCTCGTCAGCACTCAAATTCGAATGACTATTGTCTTTTAATGATTCAGACAAAATCAAAATGCTATTCAACGGTGTGCGTAATTCATGGGACATGGTCGACAGGAACTGCGACTTGTATTTACCACTGAGCTCAAGTGCTTGAGATTTTTCTAGCAGCTCACCACGTGAATCTTCCAACTGGCTATTTTGCATATCCAGCTCCTTCGTTCGCTCTTCCAGCTTGCGATTAATGTCTCCGAGCTTTTCTCGCTGGTTTTGTAATTCTCTGGCTTGCTCTTGCGTTTGCTTCAACATCAGCGAAACCTTGAGCCTTGACTGGGCAGAGTTAACCGAGATCGCGATGGCGTCATTACAACGACGCATCAAATAGAGATCGTCTTCTGAAAAACGCCTGAACGCAGCGATCTCTATCAACCCCTTCAACCCACCCTCAAAAAGGATCGGAACCAGCATTAACGTACGTGGACGAGCTTGCCCAAGACCAGAGCTGATTTGCACGTATTCGTCAGGTACATCTTCGATAATACGAGGCTTTTTCTCAACCGCGACCTGTCCAACAAGGGTATCGCGAATGTCAAAACAGGTTTGGTGTGTATCATCAATGCGGTAGGCATAACTGGCAACCATTTCGAGGTGATTGCTATCGAGCAAATAGAATGCGCCTATTTGCGCGTAAAAATGGCGACACAAGTATTCAAGAACACCATGTGTTAACTGGTCTAGGGTTTTGTCACCACGCATGGTTTCATTCAACCCACCCAGAAAATCCTGCACACTTTCGCGCTGTTGGTTATCTTCACTTTGCGTTGTTAATGCATCACGCATTGCATGCAACGACCGCATTAGCTGGCCCGTTTCATCTTGCGCAACAGTTTGAATTTGCTGAGTCAGATTACCACTGGCAATTTGTTCCGCCACATTAACGGCGTTGCCGAATGCACTGATGAGATTACGAATAATAAGGATGGAGAACACACCAAGAACCAACGTCAGTATGGCACCGAGAACCAAACCAAACTGAACCATGTAGGCTTCTTCTGCTTCAATCTTGTTGAGCTGGTTTTCAAATGCTCGGTATCGATCCTCAAGATATCGACTTTGAGCATCTTCATAGCGCTCCCGTAAAAGCCCTATTTGGGCATACCCTTCAAGCGTGCGCTCATAATCAACGGCATTCCCTAAAACAGCAACAGTATGGCTGGAGGTCTTATCAATATAACTATTAAAAAGACTATAGAGTTCGTGAAACAATAGGTCTTCAATATTATAAGTTTGGCGTAGCGTTTCAAAATCCAGCTTCATACGCCGGGCACGACCGTCTGCTTCAATCAGCAGATCCATATCCGCTTCCGCAAGCGATGACTGGTACAGCTTGTCGAGTTCGGAAAAATTAACCTGGATGTCATTGGAGAACTTCAGAATAGCAAAGTCGTCAGTGCGAATCTGCTGTAACTGATCACGAATACTGATAGACATTCGATAGCTTGCAGCTTGGTAAACTACAAAACCGATAAAACCAATCAGCGCAATAAAGCCAATTTTATATCGAATAGAAAGGCGACTTAACACACGTGCTCCTGAATTTCCTTGTGCGTGCTATGCATTCGCAAGCCCTGCAAACGCGAACAATGTGTATCGTTATAATCTTGAAACAATGTCACGTAAATAACCAATGATTACAATGCCTAAAATAGTTAGCTTCGACATTGTAACCTAACTTTCCCCAGAGGATGATATTTCGCAGCCGTTGACACGGAAATTTCACCAATTTACGACCAGAGACCACTAACAGTTACTTAATTAAAACAGGGTTTTCATCGTCCCGCCATCGGCCACCAGGGTTGCACCGGTGATATAGCTTGCGCATCCAGAAAGAAGAAAAGCTGCAGCGTCAGCAAACTCCGCCGGATCACCGTATCGGCCAAGGGGAATCTGTGATGCTGATGCCTGATGCTGCGCCCCAACACTTCGGCCATGTGCTTGCGCCTGAACTTCATCCAAGTGCTTCATGCGATCTGTCGCTATCAACCCTGGCACAAGGTTATTGAATCGCACCCCGTGCTCTGCTTCTGTTTTTGACAAGGATTTTGCCAAGCTCGTTACGCCTGAACGCATGACATTCGACAATAACAGAAAGTCGATAGGCTCCTTCACCGACGAGGATGTTAACGTCACAACCGATCCTTTTGACGCTCTTAGTGACGGCAGTGCCGCCCGAATCAAACGAATGGCGGACATCAACGTTAAGTTGAAGGCGGCCAACCAATCTTCATCACTGAAATCATCGAAGCGCCCTGGTGGTGGCCCACCGGCATTCACGACAAGTCCGTCAATTGCCCCATAACGATTTTCAACAGAGGCTACCCAACGAGTAATATCTTGCGCAAGGCACACATCACAAACAGCGGCATAAACCGCCTCAGGTGTCTGCGCCACTGCGGCGAGTTTTTTACCGGCAGCCTCAATCCGAGCGGCATCACTACCGCTAATGGCAACATTCGCTCCTTCACGCACTAAACGCTCGGCAATGGCAAACCCCAAGCCTTTACTCGCACCGGCTACAAGAAAGGTTTTACCCGCTATTTGAAGATCCATCATTTCTCCGATGTCGTAAAAACGCGTGTGTAACAACGAAAGCTCAGTTGCTTACCCAAGCTCACGGGCAGCGGCTAGTGAACATTGCGAGTCGATAGAATAATCAAACTTCGCGTAGCAACTCCATCGGTGTTGTACTGACAACACGACGTGCGCTTAAGTATCCACCTGCCCCTACCATAACGATGCCCATGACCGGCGCAATCCACCAAATTTCAGGGTGCAAAGCAAAATCCAGTTTAAACACAAAGGCTTGCAAAACAACCAGTATCAACTCGCTCATAATCGTAGCAACGACCCCGGCAATAAAACCCAACAGTGCAAATTCGCAAAGTAAGCTACCAATAATCAAACCGCGCTTGCCACCCAATGCACGAATAATGGTGTTTTCTTTGGTACGCAGATCTAACCCTGCTTGCACAGTGGCCCACATCACAACCAAGGCACCAACCATCACGAATACAAGCACAAGCTGCAGTGCCTGCGATACATGATGAACAATTGAACGAATTTGCTGGATCACCGCTGCTACATCAATTACAACGGAGGTAGGAATCATCGTCATAACTTGATTGACCTCGGTTTTCCGATCATCCGGCACCCAAAAACTGGTCATATAGGTGTGCGCCATATGATCCAGCGCCCTAGGCGCAAACATCATGTAAAAGTTGGGGTGCATGCGGTCCCATTCAACTTCGCGAATACTGGTCACTCGCGCACTAACCAGCTCCGCAGTAACCATAAAGCTAAGCTCGTCTCCCATGACGATATTCAGCCGTTCAGCCAGCTGAGACTCTACCGATACACCCAGAATCGGCCCGGCTCTTGTAGCGGTATCTTCGGCGCTTGTTACATCTCCGATAACCTCAGCATCTTCAACTCGCTCAACAACGGCTTCACCGTCAGCAAACCACTCACCTTCAACAATGGCGTTGTCGGCCGGCAATTGAGACGACCACGACAGATTAAGCTCCCGATTAGCACCGGAGCGCTGGAAGACCTCTTTACTCACACGGTCTGTTACCGGTGTTCCATTCACTTCAATCAGGCGACCACGCAGCATGGGATACGCGGCCACAGGCTCAGAATCCAGCCCAAGTTGCGCTAGCCAATCATCGAATATCGGTAATTCATGTTTCTGGAGATTAACAATAAAGTGATTAGGTGTTTTCTCCGGCAACTGATTTTGCCATTGCGTAAAGAGCGAATCTCGTACGCCGATCAAAGTAACTAACAACATCAATGCCGTTGCAAATACCGCTACTTGAACCACGTTGGTGGTCATGCGTCGTTGGATATTTGCTTTTGCTAACGACCAGAATGAACCTGCCCTTAACCCTTTACTCAGCAGATAACCCAATAAAAAACGAACCGGTAGCGCAACAATAAATACCAGCAAAACAAGGCCCGCCAGCATCAGCAACGACAAAATCGGAGAGTGGGTATAGATGATTAACAGCGCAACCAAGCCAATTCCAGCCACGGCTAGAGAACGCCAAACAACCGGAATATCGGCCGTTGCATCCAATTGAAATATTCGAACGGCAGGAATATTTTTCAACGTAATCAACGGCGGAAGCGCAAAGCACCCAAGGCTGATTAACGCGCACACACCGCCTAATATGAAGGACTGAAGCGAAATAGCTGGCATCGCTACATCCAGCGACGCCGTGGCATAACGGATCACAACTTCCTGCAATCCATAAGCCAGCAAAGAACCCACAAAAGTCACACCTAACCAAAGGAAGACCAACATCGTCAGATACAGGTTTTGAATACGCTGTGAGGTCATTCCCAGAGTTTTAAGCACCGCGACCTGTTTAATGTGCTGCCGTGCATAACGACTGCTCGCCATGGCAATAGCAATGCTCGCCAACACAACCACAATACTGCTCGCCAACAGAAAGAAACGCTTAGCTCGCTCAAGCGATGTCGCTACTGTCGGTTGAGACTTTTCAAGATCCAACCATCGCTGACTGTCACTCAACTGCGGCAACAGCCAATCTTCGTAGTCTCTAATCGCATTGGTATCGCCAGCAAACAGGTAATGGTAGGTTAATCGTGAGCCCGGCTGAATAACATTCGTTGCGGGCACATCATCGAGATGCATCAAAACACGGCTGCCCATCGTAATAAATCCAGCACCTCGATCAGGCTCAGCAACTAACAAACGATTCACCCGTAACAGTGCATCACCAATATAAACCGGGTCACCCACCTTCAGCCCCAGCTGCTGCCAGAGGCGTTGTTCAAGCCATACAGTGCCAAGTTCAGGGCCCTGTTGACCGGTGATTTCAGGGCTATCAATACCTTCTCGATAGGTTAATTCCCCTTTCAATGGATACCGATCACTCGCAGCCTTAACACTTACAAGTACCGGCTCGTCATCTTTATAAAGCATGGAACGAAAAGACAAATGGCTCGCCTGCTGCAAACCAAGTTCTGTCGCCTTTTGCAATAATTCCGGGTTTGCTGGATAAGGATCCGACAGGACACGGTCTGCGGCCAAAAATTGGCTGCTCTGCCCCACTAACATAACCTCGAGTCGAGAAACAAAGGCACTCAACCCGGCAACAACCGTTACCGATAAGATCAACGCAACAACTAACAGCTGAAGCCTGTTGCTACGCCAATCTGTCGCCAACTGTTTCAACGCAAGTTTTGTTTCTGATGCAGACATACCACCTATCACCCTTCTCACACCCCTGAAGTGGTCTGACCGTGGTTTTTATCACGACCACCACCAACATCAGATAAACGACCTCGTTCGATAACCAAATGACGCTGGCACAACGCAGCGAGCCGTTCTTCGTGCGTCACCATAACCAGCGTTGCCTGAGAGGATTGATTTAACGCAAACAGCAACTCGATGATTTTTTCACCGGTCGCAGCATCCAAATTACCCGTCGGCTCATCGGCGAATAGGTATTTGGGGCGAGAGGCAAACGCACGGGCAATAGCGACACGCTGTTGTTCTCCGCCCGACAACTGCGTCGGATGGTGGCGTAAGCGATGGCCCAATCCCACCTGTTCAAGAAATGCCTCCGCTTCGCCACGGGCGTTATCCACACCCGCTAACTCCAAGGGCAACATCACGTTATCCAGCGCTGATAAACCAGCCAGCAAATGAAAAGACTGAAATACAAAGCCAACCTGCGCAGCACGGAATTCAGCCCGCTGGTCTTCAGTCATCGCACTGATACATTGACTATCGATACGAATATTACCGGTTGATGGCACATCAAGACCCGCTAGCATCCCCAAAAGCGTCGTTTTACCGGAACCTGAACTGCCTGTAATAGCAACGGTTTCACCGTCATTGATCTGAAGATTTATATCACTGAGAATGTGTAATTGCTCATCACCCGTCACGACCTGGTGCGAAAGATCATCAACCTGAATCATAGTGCTCCCGAATCAAAGGAATATAGCTGTCGACGCATTGTACGTTGAGTCATGCAATAGGCGTCAGCCTTGATCGCAAAAAACCCACTCTATTGCGTAATTTTAAGAATATTATCCTGCTCGATGGCAGTAACAAATCGCTGATTACCGTCTTTTTTGTGGCATAATTTCCCATTGGCTGCCGACTCAGCTCACGTTCACATCAATCAAACACCGTTTACGCTTGCTGTTATTCGCTAAGATCGGCAAATAGTCGGGTTCAAAACGGCCCGACACAATCAATCAGGATCATCGGCCTATATGATACCCCGCACAGCATCTCACCGTTCACCAAATGCATTGATTTTGCTTACGTTTTTTATTCTCTCATTGGTCAGTGCACAAGCCTGTGCAACACGCATTCTGGTTTACGGAGACAGTCTTAGCGCTGGGTTCGGCCTGGAACACAAACAAGATTGGCCAACCTTGTTGCAACAGAATTTGGATAAATCTGCCCCGAACACGTTCATAGTAATCAATACAAGCATCAGTGGAGAAACAACCACCGGCGGATTATTACGCTTGCAAAACAATCTGAACAAACACAAACCAGATGTCGTTGTGCTGGAACTCGGCGCCAATGATGGATTGCGTGGTAACTCACTAAAAACCATGCGCCAAAACCTGAATGAAATGATCGACAAAAGCCAGGCAGCTGGGGCGGATGTACTATTGGTCGGCATGCATATTCCGCCGAACTACGGCAGTCGCTACAGCAAAGCCTTTAACGAAAGCTTCAGTCACATCGCCGATCAACGAAACATCATATTGATGCCCTTCCTTCTCGATGAGGTGGCACTTGAACCCAGCCTTATGCAGCAGGATGGCCTCCACCCTAATGCCGAAGCACAACCTACTATCGCGCGTAACGTATTGAAATATCTAAAACCGCTGTTGCAGCAGCCCGAATAAGATGGCACATTTAGCAACATAACAACACCAACAATTCTGAGGACAGACATGAGCACCACTTACAAACTTCAGCACGATGTTGACACCGTTATTGACATGCTGTGTGATCCTGACTTCTTGGTAGAACGCTCTATCGATTTGGGCGAATTGAGCGCTGACGCAGAAGTTGAAGAAGAAGGTTCTAAAATTATTATTTCGATGCGTCGCGAAGTCACACGTGACTTACCCAAATTCCTCGCAAAACTATTTAACCCTCAGCAAGTCCTGCATCTGACTGAAACTTGGCAGCAAGTTGGCGACAACTTTGTGGGGAAATCAGAATTCACCGTTGAAGGTCAGCCTGTAAAAGTAAACACAGATATGACACTGAAACCATCAGGCGATGGCTGTGAATACACAATCAGCTATAAAGCAAAAGCCGATATCCCTTTGGTAGGCGGTAAAGTTGAGAAATTTATCGTTTCTAACTGCGAAGAAGGCACACAGAAAGAAATCGATTTTCTTACAAAGCGTCTTGCCGGATAATAATCGACTGTATGTATGAGACGAATTGAATCGGTAGCCTGATTCAATTCGTTTGAATCGATTTTCGGCTCGTGATTTCGGGGTAAGCTGGCTCCGAAGCCATAGATACACCAGGCGATCGATTACAATTATTTGTCCACTACACTGCGCTCAATTCCAATATCATAAACCGTATTCAGGGTTCGAATGCGGCAAATAGAAAAGGATCCTCTATGACGCCCCTCCTCGCATCAAGCAGGTATTGGAACAGCGGGCGCTGCAGATCCCAATTTATCCTTCGATTTTCGACCTTCCTGCAGTTCACCCTGCTTCTCCTGTGCGCTGCCTGGGTTACACCAACGCTAGCCAATGCGCGAACTGCTCTAGACGTTAATTCCATTACTGATGATTCCGCCACAAGAATGCTGGATTACATCAGTATCATTCAACCCGACACGTCGATAAAAACGCCCACGGAAGTTGATCAGTTAACCGGCTGGACACCCGCTAGAGATGCGCAGCTAACCAACTTCAGTGGCGCATCCTGGAGCCGTTTTACGCTTGCTAACACCGGCAGTGAAGATCGACAGATTTTACTCCTTCAAGAAAACCCGCAACTTCGAGACATTACACTGTGGGAGAAACAGGGAGACACCTTCACACACCTTTTTGAAATCGGTGAAATGTTCCCGTTCGCAGAACGCCCGATCGACTACCACCTTTTTCTGTTACCCCTGACAATCAAAGCCGGATCCAGTCAAACCTTCTATCTCTATTCAAGCATCGCCGCATACGACAATACCCATCGATTGTACCTGTGGGACCGCCAACAATTCTTTGAATCAGTAAAGAAGATGGATCTTTGGGAGCTGTTTTATTTCGGCATCATATTTGTAATGATTTGCTATAACCTCGTCATTTTCGTCATGACGAAAGACAAGAGCTACCTCTATTACAGCCTCTATGTAACCGGAGCAATGGCTGTATTTTTAAGTGTCACCGGCTGGGGCTATCAGCTCGTTTGGCCGAATACTACATTATTCAACCAGCGGATTTCTTATACGGGCATGGCAGTCATGTTCTCGTTTGCAGGGTGGTTCAGTATCGAGTTCTTATCCCTGCGGCAGCACTTCCCACGACTTGCAAGCGTACTTAGTGCGCTATGTGTTAGCTGCTACGCGGTTCTTTTTATCTATCTCGCCACCCCGTTTGACAACAAGTACTTCTTGGTAAGGGTCTTGTCAGTGATCTCAATACCGATCTTCATGCTGTGCTGGACAGCGGGCGTTATGACATGGATAAAGGTCGGCGATACTCCCTCCAGAATTTTCACTTGTGCCTGGAGCATCCTGATTCTGATGTCGATCCTGACGTTAGCACATGAGGCCATCTATCCTATTTTCCCTGTGTCGATTTTCGTTACGGTACAGATTTCTCATGCATTAGAAGTCGTCGCCCTATCCATGGCGCTCGCCAATCGCATCACTCAGTTGAAAATCAACGAAAGCTTCGCCAACGCAAAAGCCGATTCGAAATCGAAGTTTCTGGCGCGAATGAGCCACGAAATTCGAACACCTATGAACGGTATATTAGGGATATCCGACCTGCTATCTAGGCGCTTGAACGATAAAACTGACAAACACTACATTGACATCATTCATGGCAGCGCAAAGTCGTTAGAAAAGATCATCAATGATATTCTGGACTACTCAAAGGTCGAAGCCGGCAAGCTCGAACTGGAACAAAAGCCGTTCAACTTGAGACATCTAGTCAGGGATGTTTGCGACATGTTTGAACTGGAGTGCCATGAAAAGAGCTTGGTACTGGAAGTACAAATCCATGATAACGTCGCGGATTTCTATATCGGTGACGCAACCCGAGTAAGACAGCTGCTCATCAACCTGCTCGGCAACGCCATCAAATATACCCATGAGGGTCAGGTAAAAATCAAGGTATCGGACAACAAGCACTTGCGTTTCGATGTCAGCGACACCGGGATAGGTATCGCACCAGAAGATCTAGAACGTCTTTTTGCGCCGTTTGAACAAGCCATCAGCAACAACCTAGGCCGCGACAGCAGCACTGGGCTGGGTCTCGCTATCTGTTCAGAGCTCGCAGCACTGATGAATGGCAGCATTCAGGTTCAATCACGCGTCAGCCACGGTTCCGTTTTCTCACTTAACTTACCGCTGCCTATCACTCTGGATCCGAAACTGGCGGAGGCCACAGACATTGAAGACGACAAACACGCACCACTTAATTTCAATCGTATATTGATCGCAGAAGACAATCAGGTCAATAAAATGGTGATCAGTAGTATTCTCGCGAATTTGGGTGTGCCTTGCCATATCGAAGCAAACGGAGAAGAAACGCTGAAGTACTACCAAATGAATGCTCAAGATGTCGATGTCATTCTTATGGATTGTGAAATGCCGATTATGAATGGGTTCGAAGCGACGCGCGCGATAAGGGCATTTGAACAACAACAAGAACTGAGACCAACCCCTATCATTGCGCTGACGGCCCATACTTGGCATCAAGAACTGCAACAATGCTATCAGGCAGGTATGGATGATTTGTTATTAAAACCAATTACAAAAGCATCTGTACGTAAGGTGCTAGCACTCTATCAACCTGCATCAGAAAATCAGCAAAGTGTCAGCGATACACACCCTACTGCATCAATGTCGCCCCAATAACAAAGAACTTCAGCAGTGGGAATGCCCAAATGCTGGCAATCATAGAATGAACCACAAAGCGCGGCCAAGTACGCCGGCTATGAATAAGATAGTAAAATAGCGGTACCCATATCCAAGGTATTATAAGTGCAGCAATTGAAATACGTATCAATGGCGCAACAGGCAAGTGAATCGACCCCCACAGCGCACTCAGCAACACCAGCGCAAAGCTAACAGATGCGGATATAACAATATGCAAAACTTCCTTCTGTTTATCCATTGAAGCCCCCCGACTCAAAAGACAAATAGACCCCGCATATCCCTATCGCGAAACTAGACGCAATCATAAGATAACCTGATTGCAAGATTATTACGTTCCGTTAGACACGGAACGGGCTAAGCCTTTGTTTTTCATATAGAAGAAAAGCAAGCCCTGTGCCAACGCAGGCATTCTAATGAGAACAGCCACTTAATCAACATATTAATATCGTTAGTTGAATAATTATCATACCAACGATAAACACTGAGCGTTTCTAGGTTATGCAAACGCTTATATACATAATGCGAGTAACGACGCGCATAAACACACCCTATCTATTTCCTTATTAATCATATGGTTAGGTGTATTATTTCGTTTTTGATACAAAACACTTTAATCTGACACAAAAAAAGCCGGTAAAACACAGTTTTACCGGCTTTTGCTGACAGGTAGTGGTTGGTTACTTAGCTATCTACTGCGTTTAATCTAGGCACTCAGAGCTGATCGCATGCATCATTTTGGGCAATCCAAGGATATGACTCCCAAGAACAGGCTTACCCGTAGTTAGAATTGCAGCAGAGATATTCCGCTGCGGATCAGCCCAACAAAAGATATTTGAGAAGCCAAGGTGCCCAAATGCATTATGCGTGTCCAATCCGTACATCCCCGCAGGCTTGCCACCCAACATGAACCCAGCGCTGAAACGCATGGGTAAAAAGATACCTTTATCCAAGCGTGTTTTCCCGGCTTCTTTCACTGCAATGTCGACAGTCTCAGGTTTCAATATTTGGCGACCTTCATATTCACCGCGATCTAACAACATTTGATAAAAGCGACCAATCTCTTCTGCCGTCGTATATAGGTTGGCGGAGGGTATAACCGAAGTCATAAAGTCGTCAGAGTTACTCAATAATGCGGCCTCTTCAATCGAGACACCCAGCGCTTTCTCAAGCACATTGCCAATTAGCTTGCCGTTGCGCATACCGGATACATAGTTTCGAGCAACATCTGCCTTGTTATCCTTACTAACGCCGAATGAAAAGTTTGTCATTCCCATCGGTTCTGCAAATTTTTCAAACAGATACTCATTGATGGTTTTACCAGTAGTTGTGCGAATTAACTCATCGGCAATAAAGCCGCTGGTAATTGCATGGTATGCCTGAACACGACCTTCTGGACAAAGAGATTCGGTGTTGTATATCAATTCCAGCACGGCATCACGGTCAAAAACGGTGTCCAGTGGCACATCCGCATCAATCACAGGGAAACCACCCCGATGAGATAACATTTGGAAAATCGATATTTTATCTTTACCAAATCGACCAAATTCAGGCAAATAGTATGCGACTGGATTTAGCAGGTTTACATAACCTTCTTCTGCCAATTTATGTACCAACATAGCCATCACAGCTTTGGATGCAGAGTAAAGACAAATTGGCGTATCGACGGTCATCGGAACCGGAGATTCCAAGGCTTCCACTGGATCGACACCTTTGGCATATCCTATTGATCGATTTAACACAACCTTACCGTTTTTGCGCAAACACACAGACATCGCCGGGTGCATGCCCGTCCGGTAAAAGTCTTCAAATGAACGCCAGATAGTATTAACGGACGACTGAGACAACCCCGCCTGTTCAGCCTCCACTTCGGAGTCGTCATCAATATCGATCAAGGGCGTCAGATTTTCGGGCACATCGATGGCACGAAAGAAGTCACGGGTTTTTTTCTTGAAATAGGGAGGTATATACATGGAATAAATATATCCTGAATTCAACGGGTCTGAATTATAAGGCAACTATCTTAACCGAAGATTCACAGCAAAGGTTAATCGTTATTGTAAGCAGCTACCCAATGGCGTAGCACTCGCCTTGAAACGCACCAAACCTCAACGTAACAAGACCAAACAACGCCAACAAAAAAGCCGGGATAAACCCGGCTTTTTCAACTAGCTGAAAGACAAAATCAACCCTCAGCCTTTTCCTTATCGGCAAGTTCGTCCGCCATCTCACGCAGCTTATTTTTAGCAACTTTTTCAAGCGTAGCGCGCGGCATTTCTTCAACAAAGTAGATCGACTTAGGACGTTTAAAATCAGCCAAGCCTTCTTCACAGCCCTTCATGATTTTCTCTGTGATCTCTTCTTCAGTCAGCTGAGTCCAAGCACTCTTGATCGCAAATACCACAGGCACTTCATCCAGCATGTCATGTTTTTGAGCAACAATCGCATGCTCCTCAAGAACACCCATACCCAACAATTCACCGATGAATTCTTCAACCTGACGCGCAGAGACGTTTTCGCCGCCAACTTTCAGTACATCTTTGTCACGGTCAGCGAAATACATATAACCGTCTTCACCCAAGCGCGCCTGGTCACCTGTCATAAACCAACCATCTTCAGTAAAGCTCTTGTCCATAGCTTCCTGATTTTTGTAGTATTCCAAGAAGATATGGACACCACGTGTACCACGAATATACAAATCACCATTTTCGCCGATATCACAGTATTCACCCGTCTCAGGGTTCATAATGGCAAACTCATAGCCTGGGCTCGGAATACCGATATTCATTTCCGGGCAATCTTGAGGCAGGAATGAACGCGTCGCATGGGTTACCGTTTCAGTCATCCCCCATGTCGCGAATGTTGGAACCTTCCAGTAGTTTTCAACGTTGTGTAGCTTCACACCTGTCGACCAGCTCTTGTAGGAATGCTCAGGAATTTCTTGTGCGCCAATCGCCTTGAAGCAGAATGGAATCATCGAAGCGCGTGTGCACTTGTGCTTCACAGAAACTTCCCAAAAACGTGATGATGAAAACTTAGGTTGCAACACAACAGTGCCGCCAGCCCAAGCCATGGTCCAGAATGTCCAGCTTTGCGCGTTCACGTGGAAACAAGGCAAATAGCACAAGTAAACATCTGAGCTATCGATACCCAAGTTTTGAGCACCATTCATACCACCCCACATTGCATTTGCGTGTGTGTGAACAACCGCTTTCGGACGAGATGTGGTACCAGAAGTAAACTGAATACCTACAGGTAGCATTGGCTCAATAGGACGCTCTGGAGCAACATCGCCATAACCGTACAAACTTGCCCAACCGTTATAGCCGTGATCTTTTTGATCATCTGCAGCAGGCTCTCCAGAGTTATCATCGGTAACAATGAACCAAGGTAGGCTGGTCGCATTTTTCGCCAGCTCTTTAATAAATTTTGGCTGAGTAATACAACCAACAGCGTCTGAATGTTCGGCGAAATAGGTAAGCTCATCACCGACACAGCGAGTATTGGTAGTTACTGCACAAGAACCGACAATCGCAGATGCATACCAAGCAATCATCATCTCAGGGCTGTTTTCAGAATGAATCAGCAGCTTGTCGCCCTTCTTAACACCCTTCTCGATCAGGCCACATGCAACTTTGTTGATTTCTTCCCAAAAACCTTGGTATGTCCAAGTTTTGGTATTGCCGTCTTTTGGCTCCCAGATCAGGAACTCTTTTTCAGGCGTTTGCTCAGCCCATTTCTTCATCAACCATGGAACATCTTTACCTGCAAAGGTATACAGCTGTGCAGAATAAGTCGCATCAAATTTTGGCGTTGCCATTGTCATTCCTTACCTTTGTTATGTTAACAGTCACATCAAAAGCACACTTAGTCGTCATCGGCCAACCGCAACAAGGGCCGTACGCCTACAGAGTGCAGGCCCAACTGAATATGTAAGGTGGTCTGTGACTGTGAATTTCAAGCATGCGGAAAACACTTTAACGCTCGATTGTAACGGATTTTGCTAGCAGGAGAACGTCAAAAGGGTTTAATTTCGTGTCATAACTGATCATCCCGCCTGAACTCATTGACGAAGGATCATGTATAGGAAAAACGGGGCGGCCCAGAGTTCCATCGAGTTGCACCACCGATCCATAGAACGAAAGACAGTTACCTCAATGAAAGAGCTAGCTAGGATGGTAAAAAAGAAACACTGGGAAGTTTCACCGGTAGAAGACGAAGGATGTTTCTAAGCTATCAGGAGAGAAATTCAGAGATTCAAAAACAAGCCAACAAATATAAAATGCGCCGGCTTCAGTTTTGTCCGGCGCATTTACGGGCTTTACTGAGGAAGGGTAAGCAAGTTACTTTTCCTGAATGCTCACAAGATAGTCAACAAGGTTAAGAATCCGCACTTTAACGACAGCTTCCTGATGCATCACATCACCAGCTGTACTGCCAGGGTTCTCTGCCATGAAAACACGCCCCCAAACCGGCATGCCTTTATCCGAGTGCGGGCGAACTTTGCCCTTTTCTACACGACCATCAAGTAGGCTGCGAATACGCGAGTATGGAAAGTACCCACCATTGTCCTTCGAAAGCATGGTCAGATCTATCGGCTTAAGATTTTCCGCTTGAGCCTTTGGCCCCATGCCCTTCCCATCAGCACCATGACACGCAGCGCAGTATTCCTGATATTCAATACTGCCAGCGTCGGCAGCAAGAGCCGGCGTAGCAAGCACACCAGCGAGCGCAGGTGCAAGCATCCATTTGGTTACAGAATTCAGACGAAGTTTTAACATAGTAAATCCCTATTAATCCCCAATTTACCCAATATAGCCCGACAACGGACCACAGCTTAGAGGGTACAACGTTTTCGTTATTATTCGATTTGTGGCTTGAATCTCAGGCTAGCAGATTCTGCCAATGTAAAACCTGTTCCTGATCAAATAACGATAAATTAAGGATTAACAATCCCTACCTGGCTTACCCCGCCTTACCCGGTAATTCTTCAAGACCACCTTCAGCCACGCCAACACTGGATGCTTCAACCACCTTGATCAAATCTGTTTTTTCCGACTGCGCAGGAAACAAATCTTCTGCATCAACTATATCCAAAGGATCGACGATGCACAGATGCTCTTTACTTAACAACCCTTCATGCGCCACACCACAGGAATTAGCCAGTACTACCAACTCTTTGTGCATATTGTTGATATAGCTTTCTACGCGCTTGGCCTTATCATGCCAATCCAGACCGTGTTGCAGCTTTCTATTATGTGTTGTGATACCGGTTGGACACGTATTGCTATTACATTGCAGTGCCTGAATACAACCCAACGCGAACATAAATCCACGCGCCGACACTGCATAATCCGCCCCAAGACACAAAGCTGCAGCAACATTACCAGGGTTAATCAACTTGCCGGAGGCGATGACGCGGACCCTATCACGCAATCCATATTCCTGCAGTTTTCTAACCAACGTCGGCAGACTATTTGCCAATGGCAAACCGACTTGGTCCATCAGCGTTTGCGGAGCTGCACCAGTACCACCATCGCTGCTATCAACAGTAATAAAATCAGGCGCTGATGCTTTACCACGCTTGACGATTTCCATAAACAAATCATCAAGGAAGCGTGACGCACCTAATACCAGTTTAAAACCAACGGGCTTGTGCGTTTGCTCTCGCACAAATGCCACCATATCGAGCATATCGCCAACCGTTTTAAATTCCGGATGTGCACAAGGGCTCAAAGAGTCCTGACCTTCGGGAATACCGCGAATACTCGCAATCTCGGCCGTCACCTTTGCACCCGGCAAAATACCGCCCTTGCCCGGCTTGGCACCTTGGCTAAGCTTGATTTCAAACATTTTCACTTGTTCGTAGCTGGCAATATCCTGTAATTTCTCAGCACTTAAGCCACCGTCATCATCACGAACACCGTACTTTGCAGTACCGATCTGCACTACCAAGTCACAACCCGTCTCCAAGTGATACGGCGACAAACCGCCTTCACCCGTATTCATCCAAACACCTGCACGTGCAGCACCATGTGATAGCGCGCGAACAGCCGGTTTCGACAGTGCACCAAAACTCATCGCTGAGATATTGTATCGAGATGCCGGCTGGTAAGGAAAATCCACATAACCAAAACCAAACACAGGAAACCGATCGGATTTTTCATCAACAGAATGGCGCGAAGAATCAAAAGGGAATGCACTGTTCAGAAATATGTACGACCCTTTTTGGTTCTGATTTTTGCTGGAACCGAACGCAATGGTACGATCAACATTTTTAGCGGCACGATAAACCCATGCACGCTCAGCACGGTTAAATGGCAACTCTTCACGGTCCATGGCAAAAAAGTACTGGCGAAAAAACTCTCCGATGTGCTCAAAAAGATAGCGAAAGCGACCAATAACCGGGTAATTCCGTCGAATAGTGTGTGTCGACTGATGACGATCAACCAAATACATCACCCCCACACTGATGATCAAGCACCCCAAACCAAATACAAATAAAATGGCGAGAACTTCAAGAACGGGAACCGCTATTGCGAGGGCTCGACTGAAGATATCCATGACCTGTCTCTCTTATAGGATTGTTATAAATCAGGCTTTAAACCGCGGCTTACCACTAAAATGTCAAATAGGTATTTCGGACATTTTCGCTGACAACCGCGTTAATATAAGCATACTGCCGCGACGCAGTGGATTCCACCCGATTTGGTGGAATTCAAGGCGATTGAGTCAATAAAACCGGCCTTCCAGCAACATCGCTAGACATGCTGAGTTAACACGCACAAAAAAGCCGGAGAATTCCGGCTTCAATGACAGACAACATAAACTATCGCTTAGCGATTAACGGGCTGAATCCCAATAGCATCTCTCACACGTGCCAACATATCCTGGCTATGAGCACGCGCTTTCACGGCGCCAGCTTGCAAGATTTCTTCGACTTCATCCATGTTGTCCATAAAGTAGAAGTAGCGTTCACGGGCTTCACCAATTTCTGCATCGATCAACGCAAATAGCTCTTTTTTAGCCTGCCCCCAAGCGATCCCTTCAGCATACTGATCACGCATATATTGAACTTGTTCTTCATTGGCAAACGCCTGCCAAACCTCGAACAAGGTCGAATCCGCAACGTCTTTCGGATCACCCGGCTCGAGCAAATTAGTCTTGATCTTATTAATCGACTTCTGCAATTTCTTCGGTGTATCAAACAATGGGATGGTATTCCCGTATGACTTCGACATCTTGCGACCATCGAGCCCTTTTAACACCGCAGCATCACCAACAACGGCTTCAGGCAATGCAAAGGTTTCACCAAAATGATGGTTAAAACGTTGTGCGATATCACGCGCCATTTCAACATGCTGAATCTGATCTTTGCCCACGGGTATTTTCTGACCATTAAACATCAAAATATCGGCAGTCATTAAAATGGGGTAGCTAAACAAGCCCATCGTGATGCCTTTATCCTGATCCTCAGTACCAGCATCAGTATTTTCCTGAACAGCAGCTTTATAAGCATGCGCTCGATTCATGAGCCCTTTCGAAGCCATGCATGTCAGAATCCACGACAGCTCCGGAATCTCGGGAACGTCAGATTGGCGGTAAAACACACTATTACTGGTATCTAAACCCAACGCCAGCCAAGTCGCAGCAATCTCGCGGGTAGAGCGACGAATTTGCTCCGGCTCAAAGCACTTGATGATCGCGTGATAATCGGCCAAGAAATAGAACGACTCAAAATTCTCGTTGCGACTTGCTTCAATCGCTGGGCGAATAGCCCCAACATAGTTGCCGAGGTGCGGAGTCCCAGTTGTTGTAATGCCAGTAAGGTAACGTGTTTTAGTCATGATCCAGGATCTAATTGGTTGCAGGCGTACAGAAAGCTATATACAAAACGGGCGGAATTATACCTGAGAAAACCCAGCGGCTCACAGAAGAATTAAGGAATCCAGGCTGCAGATCCATTACCCGTAGGAATTACTCACAAGAAATAGTCACGAATTATTCACAATTCGGTCGATGCGAAAAACGAAAATCTCTATAATTGCCCGCAAATTTCAAGGTTGAAAGTAAACCCGTTCATGGCTGCACTGAATTTCAAGGTTGATCGCTATTTTGCTTGGGCTCCAGGCATCGAGACTCAAGAAGACTGGCAATGTTACTTCACAGACCCGGCAAATTTCGTCATTGCCGACGATCACAAAGCCAACGTCGCCTTTATTCCTGCGATGAAACGACGTCGCCTATCCGTGCTTGCTCGCGCGGCTTTTTACGCTGCCGATAAATGCCTCGAGCCCGGCGAGCAACCATCGACAATATTCAGCTCGATGTACGGTGAATCGCAACGTACCTACGACATTCTTTCTGACATAGTTGCACGTGAAGATCTATCGCCTATGGCGTTCAGTTTGTCCGTTCACAACGCCATTTCAGGCCAGTTTAGTATTCTACAAGGGTTAAAATCACCCACTATTGCAGTAGCACCAGGTAAAGAAAGCTACCTTGGGAGCTTCGCCGATGCGATCGGACAACTGCACGAAGGCACAGAGCAAGTTCTGCTGGTATTCTACGAAGAAGCGGTACCTGAGTTCTATCAGCAATACATCAGCACATCGCCCTACCCTGTCGCCCTTGCTGTGAAGATTTCGCTCAACGACCATGACGACATGGCATTGACGCTGTCCTATGATGGAAATTCAATGCACGAGCCTGAAACTGACATGCCGTTGATGAATATGATCCGATTTTTTTCCGGGTTGACGAGCGACTGCAGTCTTGGGCCATGGAAGTTGAGTAACTGATCTGTGACCAAGGATGATTTTTATTACTGGCGGCTATTTGCAACCGGATTGAGTTTTTTCAATTTCGGCGTTGGCGGTCTGATCCTGCGCTTTTTTATCTTCCCGATATTGTCTCTGGCACCCGGATCACCGCGCGCTCGACATAAACGTGCGCGCAAAGTTATTCACTGGGCAATGCGTCTTTTTATCGGCCAAATGCGCTGGCTGGGCGTTTTGACCTATGACGCTGAGCGTGTAAAAACAACGTTGCAACGCCCTGGCCAACTTATTATCGCCAACCACCCAAGCCTTATCGATGTGGTTTTTCTGATCAGTTTTGTCCCAAATGCCAACTGCATCGTTCGCAGCGGCTTGTTTATCAACCCGTTTACACGTGGCCCTCTGGCTAATGCTGGCTATATCCCAAATCGAGACGCCACACAGCTGATTGACGACTGCGCCTCAACACTCGATTCAGGCGACTCATTGATTATTTTTCCGGAAGGAACGCGAACACCGTCAGGTTGCAAAAAGCCAAAGCTTCAACGCGGTGCAGCCAATATTGCGCTTGCCGCAAACATTGAACCGACGCCTATTACTATAAAATGCGCCCCACCAACACTGAGAAAGGGCGAAAAATGGTATCAGATACCTTATAATCGCCCGCATTGGACGTTTGACGTTGGCGAACCACTGGGAATTCCAGGTGAAGGTTCAACACCGAAAGCAGCCAGAGAGCTGACAAAAACGTTTAGCCATTATTTTTTTCCTGAGGTACCACAGTGAGTCTGGAAACTGAACTTAAAGCAATGATCATTGAATGTCTTGATCTTGAAGATATTACCGTCGAAGAAATCGAAACAGACGCACCGCTATTTGGTGATGGTCTTGGTTTGGATTCTATCGATGCATTGGAACTCGGCCTTGCGATTTCCAAAAAATACGATGTAAAAATCGACGCTGAAAACGAAGAAACAAAGAATCACTTTGCCTCTGTCGCCAACCTCGCCAAATTCATTCAAAGCCAGCAGTGATCATGAGCAATACCAGCCCGTATTTCGACCAACTTAAAGCCATTTTGGTAGATACCTTCGAAATTGAAGCCGACGACATTACACCTGAAGCCAGCCTTTACGAAGACCTTGATATCGATAGCATTGATGCTGTTGATCTCGTCGTACAACTACGCGAGTTGACCGGCAAAAAAATCAAACCCGAAGATTTTAAATCTGTTCGCACCATTCAAGATGTATTGGACGCTGTTGATGCGCTAATGGCAGAAGATGGCAATGCTCAGGATCTTGCCCAATAACGGCCTAACTTCATGCTGAAAGCCGTTTTTAACGGGATACTCGTCGTACTTACGCTGTTGTATCCCGTTGCTGTTTATTTAGGCCTCCAAACCATGGAGCCTCGCGGAATTGCGCTGATTCTTCTTGTTCTTTTTGGACTGCGAATTATTCTCGGCATCGCGAGCAAAACTGCGCCGAAAACAGCCGATACAACATCTGAACACAAAAATCGGATTCAAGCACTGCAGCTACCCTTGATTGTCGGTACGATTTTTATCGCCATTGTTGCCGCCTTGAACTCAAAGATCAGTTTACTTTTTTATCCAGTAGTCATTAATAGTGTCATGCTGACCATTTTCGCCGCGACCCTCGCGAAGCCGCCGAGCATGATCGAGCGCCTGGCACGGCTCACTGAGCCGGATCTTCCTGCGGAAGCGATTCCTTACACCCGCAATGTTACCGTTATCTGGTGCCTGTTTTTTATCATTAATGGAAGCATCGCGCTATATACCGCGCTGTACAGTACGATCGAAGTCTGGAGCTTGTATAACGGTTTGATCAGCTATATCGCGATGGGGTTGTTGTTCGCCATTGAATTTATCGTACGTATGTATATTAAACGTGCTCACAATATCCACCGGCCCCGTTACGATATCGAAAAGACCGACTTCAAAAAAACAGACAAAACAAAGACCGCAAACCGTGAATAACTTCAAGGCCATATTCCAATCACGTGACCCGAAACAGGTTTGTGCGCATCAAGCTATTCCTGACAAAAGTGCAGCTTCAATAAGTTTCGGGCACTGGTGCACGCAGGTTAACGCACTCGCTAACGCACTAACAATGCGAAACGAGCAGCAGTGGGCGCTATTTACCGATGATGCGTTGAGTTTTTCGATTGGCCTGTTTGCCTTAATCGAAGCGGGCAAAGATGTGTATCTACCCGGTAATAACACGCCAGCAACTGCAAATCGATTAGGTGAACATTGCCAGGCGTTTTTAGGCCATTGGGACACCTCAGCATCCGCTATTGATACAGAGCATTACCTCCCGTTGAACGCCGCCGATGTTCAAAGCACGCGCGATAAAACAGAAGAGCAGACGAGTTTCTCGCCAGCCCCATCGTCACAAGCCCGAATCATCGTATTCACATCTGGCTCCAGTGGCGAACCTAAGGCCATCGAAAAACAGCTTTGGCAGTTTGAACAAGAAATTTCAGCGTTCTCAACAACGCTCAAGAAGAATGGCGTTGCATGGCCGGCATCGATGGAAATTCTTGGCACCGTCAGCCATCAACATATCTACGGCATGATTTTTCGGGTACTCACGCCCCTTTATCAAGGCAACGTTTTCCATAGCCAACAATATCTTGAGGCTGGTCAGATCTTGAAATACGCCATCGACCAGAGCAAACCCGTTTTATGGATAGCGAGCCCAGCCCATTTGAAACGACTGCCTGACCAACTTCCATGGCAGCAAGCACACCAGCATTTAGTTGATATTACGTCTTCGGGAGGGCCGCTTTCCTCAGAGGCTGCATCGTTACTCAACGATAGTGCCGGGGCTAGCGCATTGGAGATCTTTGGCAGCTCTGAAACCGGGGGTGTCGCTATTCGACGCCAATTTAGCCAACTGCAATATTGGCAAGCATTCGATGATGTTATTGTCAGTGCCGCAGAAGATAAGCGCCTCGTGCTGGCATCAGAACACCTACAAGAATCACGTTATCTCATGGATGATGCGGTAAAGTTTTTGCCCGACGGCAGCTTCGAGCTACTCGGACGCACTGACCGCATCATTAAACTGGAAGAAAAGCGATTATCATTGGTTGAGCTCGAATCAACGATAAACACCCATTTGTGGGTGAAAGAAAACAGCTGTCGCGTGATAAACTCCGCAAGCCGCGATCTGCTCTGTGCAGTGGTTGTACTGAACGATCAGGGTACATCGGCGATGACCACGCTATCCAAGCGCGAAATAGTCAAAGGGATTAAGGACTTTTTGCAGCAATATTTTGAACTCAGTTTACAGCCAAGAAAGTGGCGGTTTGTTGATACTTTGCCGGTAAATAGCCAAGGCAAGATAGATACTACCGAGTTCGAAACACTATTTGTTGAAACTGACACGCAACCGCGTGCCCAATAAAAGCCTTAATTTACACTATGCCAAATTCATCCACTCAGCCCATGCCTACCCCTCTGCAATGCGATAAGCAGGATCACAAGGTACGTGCTGATATTGCCATTACTGACGACCTGCTTTACTTTCCCGGTCATTTCCCCGGCCAGCCTATTTTACCCGGGTTTGCCATGATTGATTGGGTCATGCAACTGGCTCAATCACACTTCGAGTTGCCATTGGAAGCATTTGAGCCCATGCAAATGGAAGTCGTCAAATTCAAAAACGTTGTTCAGCCCGGCATCACGATTACGCTCGACGTTGAATATCGAAACGAACGCGTTTACTACGTGATTTCATCCGACCAGGGAGAGCATTGCTCAGGTCGCATTTTAGTAAATCAGACAGATACCTGAACGACTGGATTGCCTAGCAGGACCCACCATGACTGAGCCCACTATTTGCGTCGTTATCCCGGTTTATAACCATGAACATGCCATTGGTATTACCGTCAATCGCATACTCGAACGCGATTTGACCGTCATTCTGGTTGACGACGGCAGTGAACCTGGTTGCGCCAAGGTACTCAGAACATTGGCTGATGAACATACGGATGTCATTTTGGAAGTGCACCCACAGAATCGAGGTAAAGGCGGCGCTGTTAAAACCGGGCTCACTGTGGCTGAAAAGAGAGGGTTCACACACGCACTTCAGGTCGATGCAGACGGTCAGCATGATACTGCGGATATACCCCGCTTCATCGATGCTTGTCAACAACGCCCAGATGCCCTGATTTGCGGCATCCCTGATTATGATGAAACCGTGCCGAGACACCGTTTGATCGCGCGCTATCTCACCCACGTTTGGGTATGGATAAATACCCTATCGCTGGATATAAAAGATTCCATGTGTGGCTATCGGGTTTACCCGCTAGTAGCAACTAATCATATGCTTGAGCGAATTTACACCGGCGAGCGTATGAATTTTGATGTTGAAGTATTGGTAAAATTACACTGGGAAGACGTCCCTATCGTCAATCTACCCACAAAAGTGCAGTACCCCATTGACGGTGTCTCTCATTTTAACCTGCTTCAAGACAACGTTTTGATCACGGCAATGCACACACGTTTGTTTTTTGGCATGTTAATTCGTCTGCCAAAAATATTGATGCAAAATACGCGTAGAAAACAAACAGCGGAAGGAAACCACTGACAATGGCATCACCGCAGAACGAAAAAGCGAATACACAAGAGAAAAAACACTGGGCCAATATAGAAGAAGCCGGCGTCTACTGGTGCATGAAATTCATGTTAATGGTGCATAGCGTACTCGGTAAGTTTATTTTCTTACTGATACTCTACCCGGTTGTTAGTTATTACTTTTTCATGAACAAACTCGCACGTGGTGCATCCCTAGATTATTTACACCAAGTAGCTCGCTTTACCGGAAAAAACCCAGCGTCTGTGAGCTATTGGCAGAGCTATCAGCATTTTATCCAGTTTGCGCAAAGCATGGTCGACAAAGTATCCGCCTGGAATAACAAGATTAAATTTGAAGACGTGGTCATTCAGGGCAGAGAAGAGTTTTATCAAGCGGCCAAGAAAAATCATGGCGCTATCTTACTTGGCTCTCATCTTGGTAATGTCGAAATATGCCGAGCATTGGTGACACTGAATCACAATACCAAGCTGACGATCTTGGTACATACCAAACACGCTCAGAACTTTAATCGCATCTTGTCTGAAGCTAACCCCAACCATACGACTGAACTCATTCAAGTGACCGATATGGGGCCGGATATCGCGATTTTGCTTGAACAGCGAATCGCCGCTGGCGAATTTATTTATATCGTTGGCGATCGCGTACCTGTTAAAAACAATGGCCGTACGTCGATGGCTGAATTTTTGGGCAAGCCTGCACAATTCGCACAAGGGCCGTTTATTCTCGCTGCATTGTTGAAATGCCCGGTTTACACCCTGTTCTGTGTCAAGGAATCCGGTGCTTACCATCTTTACTTTGAACACTTCGCAGATCGCATTACCATGCCGCGCAAAACACGCAGTGAAGCACTGCAGGCTTATGTGCAAACATTTGCCACAAGACTCGAACACCATTGCCTCAAGGCACCGAAGCAATGGTTTAACTTTTACTATTACTGGGATACTCCGCAGACAACCTCTGCTGAAAAACCCTCCTCGAAGATTGATTAATTCAGCATGACACCATCCACTTTGACTTTTGACGGTACCCCCCTCTCGATTGAGCATATCCAGGCTATATCGCAACAGGATATTGATGTTGTTCTCGGCGACAGCCCAGAATTCATCAGCAAAATCGATAAAGGCTGTGCTTTTCTCGACACCCTTCTCGAAGAAGAAGGCCGGATTTATGGCGTCACCACCGGCTATGGCGATTCGTGCACACGGGCTGTGCCAGCCGAATTGGTCGAGCAACTTCCCCAACACCTGTACACCTTCCACGGGTGTGGCTTGGGCGATATTTTCAGTGAAGCCGAAACACGCGCCATACTCGCCGTACGACTGAACAGCCTAGCTCAGGGTGTTTCAGGGGTACGAATGGAGCTACTGCAACAATTGGTAATCTTGATTCAAGAAGATATCCTGCCAATCATCCCTCAAGAAGGCTCTGTTGGCGCCAGTGGTGATCTGACGCCGCTGTCTTATATTGCTGCGGTACTCTGTGGTGAACGGGAAGTGATGTATCAGGGGCAACGTCAACCAACCGCAACGGTATTCAGCAAACTTGGTATCGAGCCACTGACATTACGCCCAAAAGAAGGTCTCGCCATTATGAATGGCACCGCTGTGATGACTGCGCTGGCATGCTTGGCCTTTACCCGATCGCAATACTTGGCCAAGCTCTCGGCTCGCATCACCTCACTGGCCTCCATTGCAACAGACGGCAACGCCTATCATTTTGATGCACGACTATTTGCCGTCAAACCGCACCCTGGGCAAAACCAGATCGCAGCATGGATTCACGACGATCTCAACGTTGGTGACGCGCCCCGCCACTCATCACGACTGCAAGATCGATATTCTCTACGCTGTGCTCCCCACGTTATCGGCGTGTTGCAAGACACCCTACCGATGTTCCGCCAGCTGATTGAAAACGAACTCAACAGTGCCAACGACAACCCGATTATCGATGGCGAATCCGAGCAAGTACTCCATGGTGGCCACTTTTATGGCGGTCACATTGCTTTTGCGATGGACAGCATGAAAAACACGGTTGCGAACCTTGCTGATCTGCTAGATCGTCAGCTGGCACAATTGGTGGACCCTAAGTTCAATCACGGTTTACCCGCTAATTTATCAGGAGCTGAAGGCGATACCTTAGCCATCAACCACGGATTTAAAGCGGTGCAAATTGGTGCATCCGCTTGGACCGCAGAAGCACTCAAGCACACCATGCCAGCAAGTGTGTTTTCTCGCAGCACCGAATGCCACAACCAAGATAAAGTCAGCATGGGAACCATCGCGGCACGCGATTGCATGCGCGTCTTGCAGCTGACCGAGCAAGTGGCTGCGGCCATGTTACTGGCAGCAACTCAGGGCGTTCACTTGCGAATTCGTCAAAATGACATCGACAGCGCCGAGCTTTCAAGTGCCGTTGTGACGACCATGAATCAGGTCTCTGAATACTTCGAGTTTCTTGAGCAAGACCGCGCCCTAGAATTCGACTTGCGTGATACCGTTGCCAAAATTCAGCACCAGCACTGGAGCCTGTATGACCAATAAGGCATCAATCGACAAAGCGCTGCAAGAAAAGTGGAGCGCAGAAGTTGATATTGAAATTCCGTTTCACGATGTCGATTTGCTAGCAATCGCGTGGCATGGCCATTACGTGCGCTATTTCGAAATCGCACGTTGTGCCTTGTTCGATAAAATGGATTACAACTACAAACAGATGGAGGCGTCCGGCTTTGCCTGGCCGGTTATCGACCTACATGTGCGGTATGTCCAACCTTCTGAGTTTCAGCAAATTATTCGTGTCAAAGCTACACTGATTGAGTGCGAGTATCGGCTAAAAGTAAAATATTTGGTGACGGATGCTGCAACCGGCAAACGCCTGACTAAAGGTCATACGGTTCAGGTTGCCGTCGATATGGAGAAACAGGAAATGTGTTTGGCCAGCCCAAAAATCCTGTTTGATAAAGTCGGAGTTCCTTATGCATTCTAATGCGCCGTCGATAGACATGGCAGTCACCACAGCAGAATTAACCAACAGACCATGGGTGAAACATGGCCTGTCTGTTCTTTTGCTACTCGCGTTGCTTGCTGCGTCAGCGCTTTTACACGCGAATGACTCCACAGAGCAAGCGCTGCAAACGATTGAGAGTCGCCTGATACAGCCTGCGGCTATCAAAGGTGATTTCACGCAGGAAAAACACCTGCAAGTCCTTACTCGACCACTTAACTCATCGGGCTATTTTGTTGTAGTCAAAGGTGAAGGGATTATTTGGCAGGTCAACAAGCCGGTAGCCTCACGCTTAATTATCACCCCGGAAGAAACCCGCTTCTCCCAAGCTAACTCAGCCCGCGTAGCAAAATCCATGCAGTATATCGGTGGTATTTTTAATCATGTGTTAGCCGGTGATTTGAATGCGCTCGAACAACAGTTTTCGGCGAAGATTAATCACATCGACAACGCCAGCTGGGAATTGGTGTTGACGCCAAATTCGGCGATTATGCGCAAAGCGATAACACACATCACTCTGCGTGGAGATCAGCTGATAGAAAGCTTGACGCTCAACGAAGCGACTGGCGACCACACAGACATCCGTTTCAATAATTTGAAACACTACGGCAGCGCTCCAAAAGAGCTGTTATATGCGTTCAAAAACTGACGCCGACTCGCGCTTTTCGGCGATTTCCCGACTACTAGTATGGTTGCTGTTAGTGCTGTGTATTGGCGCCGCGGCAATATCCCAGTGGCCGAGCCTCAAGCTTTCGAGCGACATTTTTTCTTTGCTACCCGCAGCGGATCAACGTCCAGTGGTGCAAGCTGCCGTCGCACGCCAGAAAGAAAGACTCAACAATCGGGTTATTTTCATGGCATCGGGCGTAACTGCTGAAGATGCCGTAAAACACGCTAAGTCCATTGAAAAGGATCTGTTAGCGAGCAACCTGTTCACGGAGGTCGAACGGGCCATTAAGCTCGGTGATCAAGCCTCGGTTTACCAAAAATTATCCCCGTATCGCTTTTTGTTGATGACACCAGCGGATCAAAACGCACTCACACATTCGCCTGCAGAATATATTCAACAGGGCCTTCAAGTTATTTACAGCCCTCTGGGTTTGGAACGACTCGCGACTTTGCAACAAGACCCACTTCATACCTTTGGCGACTACCTCGCCAGCCTTAGCCCGGATCAATTATCGCTCGTGGATGAAACCCCGATCGTTAAAGACAACGCCACCGGTGACTATTTCGCATTGATAACCACCGACGCATCAGGAAAAGCCACCGGAATGGGCTATTACCGCCAGCTTTTGGGCGTCTATTCGAATATCAAACACACCGCAAGCCAACAAAAGACGACGGTATTGGCCGCGGGTTTACCTCTGTATACCGCCTTTGGCGCACAAAGTGCAGAATCCGAAGTATCGACCGTTGGCACGATTTCGATTCTTGCGATTGTTTTGCTGGTATTCGTCACGTTTCGTTCGGCGCGCCCTCTTTTCTTAACGCTCACCTCAATCGGCTTCGGAATAAGTTGTGGCTTCACTGCCTCTCTGGTTTTATTCTCCGAAATCCACTTACTGACGCTGGTGTTCGGCAGTAGTTTGATCGGCATTTCAGTCGATTATGCGTTTCATTATTTTTGCGCATTTTTTGAGAAACAAGACCGCTCTGCCCTGCAACGCCTGGCTGAGATATTCCCCGGCATTACATTAGGCATGGCAACCTCGGTGTTTGCATTCAGCGGCCTGTATTTTTCGCCATTCCCGGGGCTACAGCAGATTGCAGTGTTTTCAGCGGCGGGTTTGCTTGGTGCCTGGGCAACCGTTGTATTGCTATTCCCCTTCTGTTTTCACGGATGCATGTTTACACACGCTATGCCACTCAATGGTATTACCCATCGTTTAACCGTTGATTGGCCTGCGGTTTTCTTTCGGCGCCCTGGCGTTCTTGTGGGCGCTGTTGCCGTATTTATTCTGATTGGCTCAATACAAAATCGCGTTGATGATGATATTCGCCATTTTCAAGATGTTCCGAGCGAGCTTAAGCAACAGGAAGACCGTATTAAATCTCTCTTGGGTGCACAGACAGACTCTCGGTTTTTTCTCGTGACGGGCCAAACACCCGATGACGTCGCCGAAAACGAAAGCCACTTACGCCAGCTCGTTAAGACCCAAATACACGACAAACAGCTTGCTGGAATGCATGGTTTGACCGACTACTACCCAACAACACACGATCAAAAAAGCAACTATCAGCTTTATCAAACACTGTTCGACACAGCGGTAATCTCCGATTTTTTGACACAATTAGGCATGGCAGAAACCGAACAGCAAGGCATTCTCACCGCGTTCAAAAAAGCCCAACAACAACTGAATGTTGATACCTTTGTTGCCGCTATGCCTGAGCATATCGCCGGCTACTGGCTTGGCTGCAATCCGGAATGTGCCAGTATGGTGACACTGTCAGGTATTAGTGGGCAGTCGGCTGTCGATTCCCTCAGAAGTCTCGCAGACGGAAACAACATCCTTTGGGTTGATCAGGTTGCCGACTACTCCGCATTGCTGAAACACTATCGACAACAAACCGGACAATTTCTTGTTGTCATCGTGTTGTTGATTCTGGTGATTCTTTCTCTGGTTGTTGGCATTAAATCAGCTATCGCGATTTTGATGACGCCGGTCACGGCGATCATGCTGACCTTGGCCGCACTCGGTTATGGTGATGCACCCATCACTCTGTTTAATGTATTTGCGCTGCTTTTGATCCTTGGCATAAGTCTCGACTACGCCATCTTTTATCATTTAAGCAGCGGCCACAAACATAGCACCGCGCTTGCGGTGTTATTGTCGCTGATTACTACCTTGCTCGCTTTTGGCATGTTGGGCGTCAGCGATACCTCTGTTATCAGTGCCTTTGGCATAACTTTAACCCTGGGCGTAATCAGTGCCGCTATCATCGCCCCCTTAACTCCGTCAAGAAGTCAGTAACTCATGCGCAAGACAGATGTAGTCATAATTGGTGCCGGCCCATCCGGTGCACTTGCCTCGAAACTCCTGCACGCAAAGGGGATCAGCACCATTGTGCTGGAACGTGCGCAGTTTCCGAGATTCTCAATCGGCGAGAGCCTGCTACCACAGGCAATGGTATACCTCGAACAAGCGGGAATGCTTGACGACGTTGTTAACGAAGGGTTTCAGTACAAAGACGGTGCCGTATTCCTTGAAAACGGCAACAAGTCGACATTTGATTTTCGTAAAAAATCATCTGAAGGGCCCGGCACAACATTTCAGGTTCAACGCGCCCGGTTTGATCAAATTCTTGCAGATAATGCCTCCGCTGCCGGCGTAGAGATACGCTATCAGGAAGAGATCACTGCAGTCGATATGGACGGCCCAGCCCCGATCGTCACCGCGAAAAACCAAGCCGGAGAGACACTACAATATCAAGCCAAATATGTTCTTGATGCCAGCGGCTTTGGCCGAGTCTTGCCACGTATGCTCGACCTTGAGACACCGTCAAACTTCCCTTCACGGCAGTCTTTGTTTACGCATGTTGAAGATAACATTACTGACCCAGACTACGACCGTCACAAAATCACCATTGCGATACACCCCGAGCATGAAGATGTGTGGTTCTGGTTGATTCCGTTCAGCAATGGTCGCGCCAGCGTCGGTGTCGTCGCTGAAGAATCGTTCTTTGCCTCATATGAAGGCGATCCTCAGGAAAAACTGCAAACCATTATTGAACAAACCCCATCCCTGGCTGCATTGCTGACAAACGCGGTATTCGATACCCGCGTCAATCAGATTTCCGGTTACTCAGCGAATGTAAAAAGCTTGTGGGGAAAAAACTACGCGCTGCTAGGCAATGCTGGAGAGTTCCTTGATCCGATCTTTTCCTCGGGTGTAACCATCGCGATGAAATCAGCATCGCTGATCGTGCCCTTGGTTGAAAAACACCTGAACGGCGAAACAGTCGATTGGCAAAAGGAATACGCGGAAGAACTGCAACTCGGTGTAAATACCTTCCGTGCGTATGTTGAGAGTTGGTACAACGGCGATTTACAGAAGGTTATTTTCTTCGAAAAACCGACAGAAAACGTCAAGCTCTCAATCTGTTCGATTTTGGCCGGTTACGCGTGGGATACCACAAACCCGTTTGTGAAACGCCCGAAGAAACGTATCGAAACCTTGGCTGGGCTCTGCGAAGCCACGACTTGATTGAAAACGATGGAGGCGGTATGAATTTTATGAGCACAGCAATCGACAAGCGATTTTCTTTGCGGAATTTGCCCGAATACTGCCGCAAAACAGGGTTAGTTAGTTTGGTCGCTTTAGCCGCACTATGGCTCACCGCCTGTGCAGGTCGCCAATTGCCGGATATCATGTATATCGAATCGGCAGCGGATCAGCGACGTGTCATTCAGTCAGAAGTGGTCGCGAAACAAGGCTCTTCGCAGCAATCTTTTCTTGCTGTCGTCGAGTTTACGCCTGACCACACCGGCATAGCTGCATTGACGCCGACAGGGCTAAGCCTATTCAACGCTCAGTGGGTAGACACAACAAAATCACCGTCGGTGCAAACGACCTTGTTAAATACGTCGTTGACCGATCCGAATTTTATTATCCCTGCCCTGATGATGACCTACCTCGACAGTGAGGCTATCAAAAAGTTATTGCCGCCTGAATGGTCTTTAACGGCAAAAGCACGCTTACGGGAGTTCTATTTTAACGGTGTACTTATTGTAGAGATTAAGTATCCCATTTTTGAAGAGAAACCTATTGAGTTGACCCATTTTGACGGTAAAGACATTACTCAGAAACTAACCATTGAAACACTGCAATAACGACAAAAACCTGTGAGTTTCACAATAAGACGATAAGTATGAGCCGTATCTACATTAACGACTACGCCATGGCAAATGCACTAGGTATCGATAAAAACGATGTCTGGAATAATTGGCAGGCGGGCAATAGCCCGGGGATGACATCTACCGAAAAATATTCGCCCGGCATGATCTGCCCGGTCGGGAAATTGACATCCGAACTCCCTGAATTAGCGCCTGAGTACACGCGCTACAACAGCCGCAATAATCGGCTGTTACACACCATCATCTCGCAAATGACGACAACGTTGTCTGCATTAAAACAGCGATTTGGTAACGATCGTATCGGGCTAGTGATCGGCACCAGCACATCCGGTATTTCGGTGGCTGAAGATGGGCTTGAGCACGCGGTCAAAAACGACGGTATACCAGCATCTGATTATACATTCAGCCAACACGGCATGGGGGCTGGCATCGACTTTTTGAAAGAAGCATTTGATATCAAAGGCCCAGGTATACTGATATCAACTGCGTGCTCGTCCAGTGGCAATGCCTTTGCCACAGCCCGCCGCCTCATCAATACCGGCGTTTGTGATGCGGTTATTACCGGCGGTGCAGATACTCTTTGTCGATTAACCATTCAAGGATTTTCATCGTTAGAATCCGTTAGCCAACAAGTTTGCAATCCATTAAGCATCAATAGGAACGGTATCAACATTGGTGAAGCTGCAGCTTGTTTTATCATCAGCGGCATTCCATCCAAACTTGAACTGAAAGGTGTCGGACAAAGCTCAGATGCGCACCATATTTCAGCGCCAGATCCAACCGGTAACGGCGCATTTTCAGCAATGCAGCAGGCTTTAACACAAGCCGACTTACCTGCTGAGCAGGTTGATTATGTCAACCTGCATGGCACTGCGACCCCACTCAATGATGCTATGGAAAGCAAAGCTGTTTACCGGCTCGTCAGCGATAGCGCCGCAATTAGTTCAACCAAAAGTCTAACGGGCCACACTCTCGGTGCGGCCGCAGCAACAGAATTGGGGTTATGTGCGTTATTGATTGAAAAAACCATTGAACACGGAGCGATCAAAATACCTGCTCAGCGGTGGGATCAAGAATACGACCCGGATATTGCCCCTCTCAACATTGTTAAAGACAATACCCCCGCAGCTGAAATTAAAAACTGCCTGAGCAATTCATTTGCCTTTGGCGGTAACAACACGAGTTTACTCATTGGATTGAATAATGATTGATTCAACAATTCCTGTAGAGTCCCTGGTGCCACATGCGGGCAATATGGTGCTCATTGATCGTTTGATTGAATGTGGCGAAAATTTTGCCGTCGCAGAAGTCGATGTTCTCAATGCCGATCGCTTTAGTGGTTCGCAAGATCAGGTGCCTTCATGGATCGGAATCGAATACATGGCGCAGACAATTGCTGCGATGGCTGGCGAACATGCCAGACACGACAGCGAACCGGTAAAGGCCGGCTTGCTATTAGGTACCCGCCGCTATTGGTGCGAACTGGCGAGTTTTACGGTTGGCCAGACTCTCACCGTTAGAGTCAAAGAACTGCTTCGAGGCGATACCGGCTTGGCATCGTTTGAATGCATCATCGAAAGTGCCGATGGCAGCCCTCTGGCAAAAGCCAATTTAAACGTGTTTCAGACTGATCAAACGATCGACACATCTGCAACTTCATAACCTGACAGTATTTATGCGTATGACCCACACAGTTTTAGTAACCGGTTCCAGTCGTGGAATCGGCAAATCCATTGCGCTGCGCCTTGCGCAATCCGGCTTTGATATCGTTCTGCACTGCCGCAGCGGTGTTGAACAAGCAGAAGCGGTTGCAGATCAAGTTCGCGAATTAGGCCAGAGCGCACGCATCCTGCAATTTGATGTCTCTGACCGAGAGCAAACCAAAAATATACTGTTGGCAGATATCGAGGCCAACGGCGCATACTACGGTATCGTTTGTAACGCGGGCATCACTCGTGACAATGCCTTCCCGTCTATCTCAGGGGAAGATTGGGATGCCGTATTACGCACCAACCTAGACGGTTTCTACAACGTTATTCACCCACTTATTATGCCGTTAGTACAACGCCGTAAACCCGGTCGTATTGTCACTATTTCGTCTGTTTCAGGCGTTATGGGTAATCGCGGACAGGTTAACTACAGCGCAGCCAAAGCCGGTATTATCGGTGCGACCAAAGCACTCGCTCTAGAAATGGCAAAACGAAAAATCACCGTCAACTGCGTTGCCCCCGGTTTAATCGAAACCGACATGATGTCCGAAGATCTACCACTCGATCAAATCAAGTCGATGATTCCGATGCGTCGCACAGGCACGGGCGAAGAAGTTGCCGGTGCAGTTAATTTTCTGATGTCTGAAGAAGCATCATATATTACACGCCAGGTACTTGGCGTAAACGGAGGTTTGTGCTGATGAAACGCGTTGTAGTTACCGGCATGGCAGGCATTAGCCCGATTGGCAACGATTGGGAAACGATTTCTAACAATCTTAAAAATGGCAACACCGGCATCGTCAAGATGGACGACTGGGCCAAATACGAGGGTATGGATACACAACTTGCTGGGCTAGTTGAGGATTTTGAAAAGCCACGGGAATTCAATCGTAAAATCACCCGCAGTATGGGACGTGTCGCATTAATGGCAGCGATTACAACGCGAAACGCGTTGGAAGACGCCAACTTGCTTGGCAATAGCGACATACTCTCAAACGGACTCACTGGCGTTGCATTTGGTTCTTCAACAGGCAGCCCGCCAGCACTTGCTGACTTTGGTCATATGCTTTCTGACTACTCTACCCGCGGTGTCAATGCGACCTCATATCTGAAAATGATGCCGCATACGACTGCCGTTAATATTGGGGTTCACTACAAGTTACGCGGCCGTGTTTACACCACCTCAAGTGCGTGTACGTCCGGCAGTCAGGCTATTGGCTACGCCTATGAAGCCATCCGCAATGGCCAACAAAAAGTCATGCTTGCCGGTGGCGCTGAAGAGTTGTGCCCAACAGAAGCCGCAGTATTCGATACCCTATTCGCCACCAGCACTAAAAACGAAACACCTGAGTTGACCCCTGCTCCGTTTGACGCCAATCGCGATGGTCTCGTTATTGGTGAAGGCTCTGCTACGCTCATACTCGAAGAACTAGAGCACGCATTAGAGCGCGGCGCCGACATCTATGCAGAAATCATCGGCTTTGGCACCAATGCAGATGGCTCACATGTGACTCAACCAAATGCTGAAACCATGCGTATATGTATGGAGCTGGCATTGGCTGATGCCGATATATCCCCTTCTGACGTGGGCTATATCAACGCACATGGCACAGCAACTGACCGCGGTGACACCGCAGAAAGTAATGCCACAGAAGCGGTTTATTCCAGTGATACGCCAATTAGCTCGCTGAAAAGCTACACAGGCCATACCTTGGGAGCCTGCGGCGCTCTTGAGGCGATGACAGCAATTCACTGCATGAACGAGAACTGGTTCTACCCGACAGCGAACCTGAATGAGATCGATCCGGCTTGCGGCAACCTTGACTATATCAAAGGAGCTGTTCGCGAACTGGCTGTCGATAACGTCGTGAGCAACAATTTCGCCTTTGGCGGCATAAACACATCGCTCATCTTCAGACGCTGGAAAACATAACTAAAACAGACTGCAATGCGTCATTAAAACGCGGCGCATTGCAAACAAAGGACTTCAGGTGCCAGACCCCATTTCCGATACCCCATTTACTCAGCATGAAGGGCAGTCAAACAACTCAAGTGCCCATGACAACAAAGATCTCCTCATTATGGGAGGTGGTTTAGCCGGTCTGACCTTGGCAATTCAAGTCAAACAGGCACATGCTGATATCCCTATTACCGTTCTAGAACGCCAACAGCACCCTGTTGACGAAGCCGCCCATAAAGTCGGGGAATCAACCGTCGAGTTAGCTACCTACTACCTCAGCGAGGTACTCGGTTTAAAACAGCATCTTGACGAAGCACAACTACCCAAACTCGGCCTGCGTTTCTTCTTTCGCCCGAACCCAGAAATAGCTGAGCAGGATAGATTCAAAAACACTCTCGAAATCGGTGCAAAAACGCTACCTCACAGTGCCAGCTATCAACTCGATCGCGGCATTCTGGAAAACTACTTGGCGGAAAAAGCCCAAGCACTGGGCGTCAATTTTATTGATGGCGCCAAAGTCACCGAGGTATCGATCGGCAAACGCACCAAACACCATCATGTAAAATATGTGTCTCGTGAGGGTAGCGCCACCCAAGCGACCCCCTATTGGCTGGTGGATGCCTGCTCACGGCGTTCGCCACTTAAACGTCTACAAGGGCTAAAGAAAAACAATAACCACGACGTTAATGCTGCCTGGTTTCGAATCAATGCAAAACTTGACTTGAATACACTTGCCGGCCAAACACTCGCGAATAATGAAGCCGGGCCAGCTCGCTGGTTCAGTACCAACCACTTAATGGGTAAAGGCTATTGGGTATGGTTTATCCCATTGGCCTCAGGCAGCACCAGTATTGGTATCGTTGCAGATGAGCACCTGCACCCGTTCGACACCTATAACACCTTCGATGCAGCCATGACGTGGCTACGTTTGCACGAGCCGGTGATCGCCGACTTTATTCAGCCCTATCGGGGCAACCTCCAAGACTTCCGCGTGCTGCGACATTTCAGCCACGACTGCGAACAGGTTTATAGCAGTGACCGTTGGTTCTTAAGCGGAGAAGCCGGCGCATTCTTAGATCCATTTTACTCCCCCGGCAGTGATCTTATTGCCATCAGTAATACGTTTATCACCGCTATGATTAAGGCCGATAAAGAAAACGATGCCTTTGCCCAAACGACGGTCGTGTTTGATCGGTTTTATCTGAGCATGATAAGAAATACCCTGCCCATCTATCAAAATCGCTACGAAATGTTTGATCACGCAACAGTTATGCCGGTAAAGATTGCCTGGGATTTTGCAGTGTATTGGTCTTTTACCGCCTTTTTGTTTATTCAGGATCGCATGAACAACGCCTCAGAGTTGCTTAAATTGCTGCGCTACTTTGAGGACATGGGCCGGAAAAACGAACAGCTTCAGTCGTTATTCTCCGAATGGGCGCGCAAGGCCCCTAACCAATCGACCGCAACCTATATTGACCCGTTTGACATTCCTGAGCTGGATGTTTTAAACAAAGGCCTTTGCCAAGACCTCAACGCCGATGATTTTGAACATCAGTTACGAAAAAACTTGGCATTACTGGACGGCATGCACAACGATATTATTGGCATCGTGCAGCGTGATTTTCCAATGCTGGTGAGCAACACCGTCGACCATCAGCCTGGGTCTATCAGTACGCTACTCGATAGAATTGGCTATCACACAGCAGTAACGGCTTAACTTAGCTAGCTGTTGCTCCATCGAAACGATGGAGCAACTCCTGCTCGGTTCCCCCCTCTAGCTACACCTCTATGCCCCGCTCTCTTCGGTAATGGGTCGTTTGACCTCGGCAAAGCGGTTGCGTATCCTTTGGCGCCATTCCGTCGGTGTTGTAAGCACCGACTTTAACCCGGTCGATTGCGGCCGGGTGATAACTCTTTCAATACCTTCATACAGATATATGTGGTGACTTATGTCCGACTTTGAAACACTCGAGTTTTCTATTGAAAACCAGGTTGCAATTATCAAGCTGAACCGCCCTGAAGCAGCTAACGGCATCAATCTAAAAATGGCGCAAGAGCTGATGCAAGCGGCCATCGACTGCGACGAAAACCCGGCTATTCGTGCTGTATTGTTAACTGGTAATGGCAAGATGTTCAGTGCCGGTGGCGACCTCAAAAGTTTCGCAGCTTTCGGAGATCAAGTTGCTGCAAAAATCAAAGAGCTGATGGTTTACATGCACTCTTCGATCTCACGGTTTTCACGATTGCAAAAACCTGTTGTTATTGCCGTGAATGGCATGGCGGCCGGCGCAGGCTTCAGTATCGCCGCAACCGGCGATTTGGTTTACGCTGCAGCATCTGCCAAATTCACCATGGCGTACACCGCAGCAGGGCTTTCGCCGGATGGTTCAGCGTCATTCTTCTTGCCGCGCTTGATTGGCATGCGTCGTACCCAAGAACTCATGCTGACCAATCGCCGCCTAAGTGCAGAAGAAGCGAAAGACTGGGGTGTATTAACCGATGTTGTTGAAGACGATAAGCTCTATGAAACCGCATTGGCGCAGGCGACAAAGCTCGCTAACGGCCCAACACTGGCCTTTGGCACTGTTAAAAAACTGCTAATGACGAGCTTCCAAGAGAGCTTAGAGACCCAAATGGAACATGAAGCACAGGGCATGGGCACAATGGCAGGCACTATCGACGGAAAAGAAGGCATCAGCGCGTTTGTTGAGAAACGCAAACCTGAATACAAAGGTCAGTAACTACGCCTTCACTAACCGGCTATAACTGCACCAACGTTATACTCGGGACTGTTAAACAAGCTTAAAAAATGCCCGGTCATATAACCGGGCATTTTTGATTCAGCGACTACTTCAACGTATCGGCAAATGCAGCAATGCCGTCAGCCATTCTGGCGATATTGTTTTCCAACGACTCTCCAGACTTCTTACGCGGCTTGAAGCTGTGATCACCATCAGGAAGGATCAAGGTTTGAATATTATCGGCCAGCGGTAATGCTGCCAGCTCTTCAGCACCACCAAAATTATCCCGCTCACCCTGGATAATTAAACCTGGTAGCGGAAAATCTTGTAAATGAGAGCCTCGATTATTGTCTGCTATTTTATCCTTACCCGGCGCAAAAAACGGAAACCCTAGAGCAACATAGCCCGCTACAGACTTGCTGTTTGCATCACTGCTGTTATCGTTTGAGCGACTCGCACTCTCTGATAAAAACAGGCTCGCCATTCGTCCTCCCATAGACTTACCCGCCAAAATCACTTTGCCCGAAACAGGCGCACGATCAAGCACATCAGCTAAAGCTTCCAGCAACACAGGCGCTCGGTTAGGTGGAAATTTTCGGCCTTCGACTTTACGTCGACGCATATATGGAAAGTCAAACCGAATAACACGAACACCCTTTTGTGCAATCGCGTCGGCTGCCATCGCCATAAACGCATGATCCATACCTGCACCCGCGCCGTGGGCAAGAATCACGGTGATATCGGCGTCATCAGGACCATCGATTAAAAATTCTGTGGCGGGCATCCCGGTGGCCGACATCTCGGTGGCCGTCAATTCTGTAGTTGTCATTACGGCATCTTTACCCGATCAATGTGCATCAAACATGCGCAGACGATAACCGCAGTCCAACGCTTCCTGAATATCAGCATCTTTTTCTTTTAACGTCACAACCTGCTCGGGTTCCAAGCATTTACGCTTCTGAATATCAATATCCATAAACCCTTCTTTAAGCAAATACAGCTTACACAGATATTCAGCCCCAAACAGATCCGCAAAATCGATATAAACGATAAATGGCATCACATCGCCTTTCTTAACCTCGACATGGGCAAGGTCTTTCTTAGCAGTTGCGTTACACGAAAAAAGATACATATGGGTTTCCTTCTATCAGGTCTTGAACGCCGACGAAATAACAAGCCGCGGTTCAACGAAATTGGATCTTATCGATATCAGCTAATGATGAATGTCACAGCATGGTGGGACAATAAAGGTTTAGCATATTCAAATATAAGAGGTTCTGACATTTTACCATAATCCGGCAAGCTTCTAGTCCTCAAAACACAATCCGATAAACAACGCGGCATCGCTCGCCCAAGCGCCACAACCACTGCGCTCGGCAAGACTTGACCGAGCAATACAAAATTCCAGACACCACAGCCAATGCTATTCCCGGCGCATAAGATAGCCTTCGCCAAAGTCTGCCTGATCTTGGGCAGATAGTACCGCTAGACATTGAGAATACCGATGGAAAAACACCACATCCCCAAAGTCATTGCTGACCGTCTCGATAGCCTACTCGGCTGGACAACCGCTGTTCTGCTTTTCAGTATCACTCTGGCAACCTTGGGTTTGATTGCTGAAGAGTTCTGGAGCATATGGGAACGCAAAGATATTTCACTCAGCGATATCTTATTGCTTTTTATCTATCTGGAAGCACTGGCCATGGTTCACCAATACATCAGCTTTGGTAAGTTGCCGGTTAGATACCCCATTTATATTGCCATCATAGCGATTGCCAGACATATCATCCTAGGTATGAAAGAAATGAATGACGCCCATATGATTACGCTATCCGTTGCTGTACTCATACTAACGATATCAACCACGATTATGCGGGTTGGTCACCATTACTGGCCTTATAAAAAGATGCCTGGGGAGCGTTAGCGACCAATTATCTTGCGTGCGTCGCTGACGATGAACATTCATTCTGGCCCGAAGTCAAAATCACTAACTGAGGAAACTAAAGCGAAAAAGGTGTTAGTCATCATTAATTTGCATGTTTCTGTCTTTAACAACCAATGAAACAATAGGCACATCAATAGCCTAAACTTGCAAATAACGACGAGAACAACGGACCTGTCTATGAAAGTACTAGTCACTGGCGCCACTGGCCTGATTGGCGCACACACCACTATGGGCCTACTCGATAACGGACACGATGTCCGACTGCTAGCCCGCTCACCACAAAGAGCGAAACAGTATTTCAACGAGCATGGCTACGATATCCAAGACATCGTCGAAGGCGATATGCTCGACGCTGAGATCGTGAGAGAAGCGCTGACCGGATGCAACGCTGTCGTCCATGCAGCTGGGCTCGTTTGCTTGGACCCAAAACAAGCTGACACTGTCTACCACACCAATGTCAATGGTATGCGCAATGTTTTAGGCATAGCCCATACCATGGGTATTGACCGCATGGTATACACCTCAAGTATCTCCGCCCTGTTTGACGGTGATAAGGAAGTCGATGTTTGGGGCCCGCTAAACGAATCAACTGCACCGTATGCGCGCTCCAAGATTGCCTGCGAAGCATTTGCGCGCGAATTACAAGAGCAAGGAGTACCCCTGCGCATTAGCTACCCTGGCATGGTACTCGGCCCAGACGACCCAGGCTTAACGACCAGTAACAAAGGTTTACTGCAATTTATTGAATTGATGGTTCCAATTACAACGTCTGGCGTCCAGATTGTTGACGTTCGCGACGTCGCTGAACTCCATGTACGTTTGCTCGAAGCTGAACACACGCTACCCGCCACCGAATACCGCTACGTCGTGGCCGGTAACTTTCATGACTGGCGAGATGTCACTAGCATCATGAACCGTGTTCTAGAAAAACCCATTCTTAGCCCACCATGCCCTGGTGTGGTGCTACGTGCGCTTGGCCATGTACTTGATGCACTGCGTAAAGTGATTCCCCATCAAATCCCACTCACCGTTGAATCTGCCAACTTGGTGACTCTGTGGAAACCGATTTTCTCAGAACGTACGACTAAAATACTCGGAAAATCGCTACGCCCTACCGAAGAAACCATCGTCGACACACTGACATGGGCGAATCGCAAAGGTCATATTGCCTGTAAGATGGCTTCAACGGGAGGACACAATACGATAGGTCAGCTGGCCGAAATATCTGATATCAAATGACAGGGCAACCAAATATAGATTTTTTAACAATACAGGAGCTAGCTGTTAGCTCCTGTATTTTTCGATAACACCAACCTCACAGTCCTCCCTTTCGCGTTCGTCATACACAGTTCACGTCACTGAAATCTCGACAATCTCTAGCACACACTGACATTCCCCCTCTAAAACACATCCATCGCATACCGCTGCGACGGCTAAGAAAGAGCGGCTATGCTTCAATGCACACCATTGAACAACGACAGCTTCTTTTCATAGCCTAAGTAAGCTAAGCGAAAGAAGCTGACAGGGAACAAGCAATGATAAAACGACATAAACTCTGGGCTAGGGATCATAATAAAAACACCCAGAAAGCAATGGCACTCGTCCTAACATTTTTGAGCGTGCTATTCATTAGTGTCAGCGACTCTGCCGTTGCCAGCACACATGCATCTGCCACCAATACGGATCCTCTGTTTCGATCGACTCGTGCAGTCGCAGCCTCTCCGGTTTCGACCTTCTCTCATCTCTCTTACCGACAACAAGCCAAAGATCTCATCGAACAACTGGAACGCCAACATCTGCACAAAGCGTCATTCAGCAGTGGATTTATAGAAAGATTGGAAAAGCGCTCACTCGATACATCCGCAATCAAGGCCTTCGCCATTGAACAGTTAGCGATCAATCAAAGCGACCTGCGCACCAATGCATTGATGTTGCACCGCTTTGCTGGTGAACCATCACCTGCCCCGGCGTTTTTCAACAATCTAGTTGCCAGCGAGAGTGACGCAACCGTATTAATTACCCGTTTCTACCAAACACTGAAAATCTCGAACGCTGAATACACAACCTATATGCCCAGCCCAATGGCAAGAAGCTATCCGGCCTATACAACGTGGCTGGCGAACTATGCCAGTAGCGCTGAAATCGCAACCGCCTTACTGATTAATTATCAGAGTTTTGGTACACGCACCGAACGAGCGGCAAAAGCACTGGTGAAAAATTATGCATTTACCAACAAGGATATTGCCTTTCTTACGTATTTTTCCGGTATAGATAACGACTTTCGACAACAGGTCGAGCAGATTCTCGCCACGGGGTTGGCTAAGGGCGAAAGCCCCAATGACATCCGCACTGTTGTTCGACTCATCCAGGCCTATGAAGACGATTTCTGGCAAGCTTTTCACGCAAAACACTAACGCCGTGTTTACCCACAATATCTGTGGATAGCCTTGGGGCCTTTCCGATGAAAACCCGTCCATAACCATTATTTATTATGATATTCAAAGACTTACATGCATTAAAAAATTCGATCAAAAAACGAACAGTGCGAGTATTTGATGAAATCTCAGGTTTACCCGGTCGTGCACAACGCAGTAACCGGCCAAAAACACCTCACTTACCAACAGAATATTGCGCTTAGGATGTTAATCATCACGTGACTGTGAGATATCCACAATATTTGTGGATATCAGCTGAATAGAAGGGCGAATAACCCTGTACAACGTCTACTATACGAAACCATTACGATCAAAAAGAAGAGCTCGGCTCAGCTAAAAACGCTAATTCCTGTTCGCTCGATTGTCTGCCTAAAATCGCATTCCTATGCGGATAACGCCCAAACCGATCAATAATCTGTTTGTGCTGGTGTTCAAAATCAAGATTACCTTCCATGCCCGGCTGGCTATACAACTATACTGCCTGCTCATGAATCAACGACGATTCACTATGCATATAGGGCATATACAAAAAACTGCGCATGTCGAGCGACAACGTTTGGTCATGCCCCACAGAAACGGCTTCTTGAGCGAACGCCAGCGCTAAAGAATCTGCAGCGAATGCCTGTGCGGTATCGCGCCAGATGTTACGTGAAAACTGATCCAGAACAATAATCTCAGCCAGACGCCCTTCAGCCGTTGAACGCCACTCAAATAGCTCGCAGCGGCTGGCTGCCAGGTGAACTTCGCCAAACTCAGCCCGTATTCGACCATCAAGGTCGGGGTCTTTAACCCACCACTGCTGAGATGTCAGTGTTTCGAACCAGAATTTGATCACCGTCATAGGTTGCATAGTACATCCCCTTATAATCGATAACAGCAGCCTTCGAAGCTGCCGGCAATGAATCTTGAGATACTAAAATTGCCCGCCGTTTGTCATACAACTATGGCAAGCTGGCTTTATTAAACGCCTAGTATGATATTCAACGCCTGTCTGTGACAATAACTAACGGAGTCTTACAATGACCACTAGCCAACAACTGATGGACGAAGTGCGCACGCTCATTGATGAAGGCGAAGTTCGCCTGCATCAATGAGCGATGGAGCTCAAAGATGAATGGCATGCCCTAGTGAAACGTTTTCAACACCTGGAACAAACGCTAGAACGCGAAATAGAGAAACTCGGACAAGACGAAGAGAAATTTTTTGTGGGTTCTGAGGTCGACATACGAGCACTTTTAGACGACATCAAAAAGCACTATAAAAATCGTTAGCCACAATCAAAAAAGGCACACCGTAGTGTGCCCTTTTAGCTGATGGGCTTACCCAAAACAATCTAATGCTCGACGCTGTTTCTGGTGCCGCAACACAGGTTTTGGCAAGTACACAACGGCACTGTCATCGGGCACAAACATCCGTCGGCTAGAATGGAAAGCAACACTTGAGTAGCTAGCAATATCCGGCAATACATCTAACAGTGCAGCCAGATCCAACTGATCATTTTTCCTCACGCAAGCATGCACGAACACGAGATCCGCGAGCTGGCGTTGGCGCATACGATGCTCAAGCTCAACCCGCCAGATAACTCGCCGAACTGCATCATTCGATGCCATCAATTCTTCGGCGCAAAAACCACTCAAATATCGATTTTGGTACTCTTCTCCATAACCGATACGTCCATATTTCTGATATTCATCAAAATATTGAATCGCAATATCGAAATCAGAATACAACGCCATGTCATTGGGGCATAAAAAATGCATATCTCCAGGGACTTGAGATACGCGCGTATCACCAACAACGCTACCTTCATCGTGTGCAAACACAAGCAGATGTTTATCAGCAACATCATTTAGCTCGTGTCGTTGCCAACGCCAAAACGTAAAACCCAGGCGATTATCGATGATCCGTACATCTTTGCTAGTGCGAAGAATCTGCGTCATAAGCGAGTTACCTATCCGTGAGTTCTGTTGATAAATATCCGAATCCATACAGCTCGCTGGCTAAGGAGCCATGGAATCAGCGGCTATTCACCACAGGGGCAATACAACAGCCTGTTCACGGAATAAGACCACATAAGCAGTCAAATGCTCCCGATTCGAAGCATAAGTCCTGCCAATACGCATCATTTAACGGAGGGAAATTGATTCAGGTCACACATCGTTCGATAAACAGGGGATATTGGCGACGTTCAGGGAACCTATTGGCTCCCTCTCGCAAGGTTGTATCCCCTTCTGCACCGCGCTTTGAGCCAACATCGCGTCAGCTCCAGCAAACTACATGTGTGCTTTTGGGTAACTCGGTTGTAGCGACAGCGTATTCTCTCTAGGGCGCTTCTAGCTATCGCTGCAACATTTCGAAGATCAAGCAGGCGTCAGGTAATGCATACTAAAAAGCCCATCATCGTCAACCCAACCATGCTTGCGCGTTAATCCTGCACGTTCAGCTAAATCCGAAAAGCTCTCTGTCGTATATTTATAAGAGCTCTCCGTATGGATAGTCTCGCCAGCATCAAATCGAATAACGTCTTCACCACATTTCACGTCATGCGACGACTGAGACACCAGATGCATCTCAATTCGGCGTTTGTCTTGGTTATAAAACGCCTTATGAGCGAAATTTTCCGCATCAAAGTTGGCATCTAGCAAAGGGTTAATTGAATGCAGTGCATTGAGATTAAACGCTTCGGTGACACCATCAGCATCGTTATATGCAGCATGTAAAATGTCTTCTGATTTATGTAAATCAACACCGATAAGCACGCCGCCTTCGTTACCGACCCAATCACTAACGCGATTTAGAAATGACACCGCATCATCCGGATCCAGGTTGCCGATGGTCGAGCCGGGATAATACACAAGCCGATTACCCTGAGGCAGGGATTCAGGCATTTGCCAATCCTGAGAAAAGTCAGCACAAATTGCGTGCACCTGCAGCCAGGGGTAAGCATCACCCAAGCGCATTGCGGTCGAATGTAAAAAGTCGGCAGAGATATCCAACGGCACATAGGCGGAAGGTTTCAGATCTTTTAATAGATACTCAACCTTCTCACTATTCCCGCTTCCGGGTTCGATCAATACGCCGCCTTGACCACAGACCTCAGCAATTTCACCGGCGTATTGCTGCAGCATTTTAACTTCAGTCCGTGTGGGGTAATACTCAGGAAGCCGCATGATTTTTTCGAACAATTTTGAACCAGCTTCATTGTAAAAGAACTTCGGGTTCAGTGTTTTCTGCGATTGTCGCAAACCTGCAAGAAGCTCATCCCGACAATCACCAATCGACGGATGCTGGTTATCAAAAAATACATTTCCAATTGTTTGTTGAGCAGATAGCACTAGCTGTCTCCTTTTTGTTTTGATGCCTGAATATCTTTGGCGAGGCGGACACCGGAAAATTGCCAGCGCTCATGAGGATAAAAGAAATTACGGTAACTGGGCCGAGAATGCCCTGCCGCGGTAACACAAGATGCGCCACGTAAGACCCACTGATTACACATAAACTTACCGTTGTATTCACCGATCGCGCCAGAGGCAGGTTTGAATCCTGGATAGGGTCGGTAAGCACTGCCAGTCCATTGCCAACAGTCGGTATACCACTGGCCTTGTTCACGTCGATCCGCTGGTTTTGGATGCAACTCAGCAGCATTATCTAGAGCACTTTCGCCCATCAGCTGACGCGCAGCGTGTTCCCATTCAGCTTCTGTCGGCAGTCGGCAACCCGCCCAAGTAGCAAATGCATCGGCCTCAAAACCACTCAAGTGTGTCACTGGGTCGTCGGGCCGACGCTGTCGTAGGCCATTCAAGGTATATTCTTGGTCGTCTTGCCAGTACAGCGGTGCTTGCCAACCTTCCTGCGTGATATGAGACCAACCATCAGCCAGCCAAAGTTCTGAACGTTGATAACCGCCATCGTCGATAAACGCCTGATATTCGTGATTAGTCACCAGGCGATCAGCAATCGCATAAGGCTGAAGAAAACACTGGTGTTCAGGCCCTTCGTTATCGTAGGAAAACGCCACATTGCGTTCATCAATACCGATCGTTACCAGCCCGCCATCAAAGCGATGCCACTGCACGGGCTTAGCGGTCGGTGACGCAACTCGCACAGCCTCTTCCTTTTGGAATACTGGCAATACGGGGTTTTCATAAAAGCTGTATTTTATGTCGGTGTAAAATAACTCCTGGTGCTGCTGTTCGTGTTCAATTCCTAAACGACAACGTTGCTCTATGGTTCGTCTGTGTCGGTGCTGTTGATCTTCAAGCAACTCCAGCATGTGCCGATCCACCCATTCTCGGTACGCTAATACTTGATCGACCGTCGGGCGCGACAACAACCCACGACGCCCACGTGCAAAGGGTTTGCCCACACCGTTGTAATAGGAGTTAAAGATAACCTCGTAGATTGGATCCGGCGTTTGATAGCCATCACTAAATGGCTTCAATATGAATGTTTCGAAAAACCAGCTGGTGTGTGCCAAATGCCATTTGGGCGGACTGGTAAACGCTTCGGCCTGCAAATTAAAATCATCGGCGCACAAAGGTTCACAGGCGCTCAAAGATTGCCGCCGAGTGACGGAATAGCGCTTTTTCAGTGCGGTTACCGTATCAAATGGTTGTTGTGTTATCGCGGACACAAAAGCCCCCTACTTTAACGTGATCATGACAAAACACTGATTTTAGAACCCCCTGCTGGGTAGAACATTGCAGTGCATTGAGAAATTGAAATCGTGGATGCCAAAACACGGCAAGAATACGCATCGCAGAACCTGTTGCCGTATCCTCAGCAACACCGTACTGCGGTGCAAAATAACGAAAATGCATGTTGTGAGGGCCACTGGCACTTACCGCTGTCGTAACAATAAGTGCACGCTGGCTGAAGTTCGCCAATGCTGAGCCTGGCAATTGAACCTTCGATAAATCTGAATCATCAAGTAGCTGAACAATTAAGTAACCGTCAGCAGCGGATGTTTGAGCCACCGCTTGAATATCGAACCCGGTAAAAAACAAAGGCAGCCACGCATGCGTAGCCGGCTGCGTTTCGATCACTGGGAACTGCAGCCAAACACACTCTCCATCCAATGTTGCATTGACCGAGGAATCCCCCATCACCAGCTGGATCGTAGATGACTCTGATGCCAGTTTTGGAGAACCGGAAGACATGAACTGAAAGATATGGAAAGCAGTTGATAAAAGACCGTGCCCGCAACACTGAATCATGTCGCCACTAGGTGTGAAACATGACACCTGAAAACTCAGAGAATCGCTAAGATTTGAGGGTGCCTGATCATCAATGTCGACTGACGATAGCAAACACAAAGCGCCGTCAAACAACGGGGGTATTTGCAGAGTTTGCAAATATTGACTGATATCCGTAACCACGCCTGTTTGCTGAGCAGGATCCGATGAATACCCGGAGATAAGCGTGCAGGCGTTTCCACCTTGTTGCGTCGACGCATCAATAAAAGCGCGAAACCGTGAGACCGTTGAATGCGTGCCAAACTGACTATCGCGATCCGACTTAGTATGGTCGTCAGGAAGACTATCCAGTTTATGACCAGAACTAGGATCAGAGTCATACTTACTATGAGAATATTCAACTGGCACTGAGGGCATACAACCTTGTTTCCACATCGAAAAGAGCAATCCAAGCTCTGAAACGAATAGCACATAATCCGACAGATGCACGGAACTGAAATATAACGCCCCATGGCACTCCTAGCCGCAGGGTCAATTAGGCTTGTAGTCACATAAAACCTTGAAACACAGTACGTAAAGCCACCACCCACCCAAAAATCACGACAAAGGGATAACGATTGAACTATGTAGAACAAGTTATTTTATTGCCTTTCTATCAAGACAATATCGGCAACATATAACAATTCCATTACAAAGCATGCCGCTGGTTTTGATGCATATCCATGTTTAAACGGTCAAACATCCCGTAGACTACGTACCAACTGCATTAATAGATTTATCATCATGAAGTTTCTTCATACCTCTGACTGGCATATCGGCCGCCAGTTTCATAATGTTTCGCTGCTTGACGACCAAGCCACCATGCTTGATCGGATTATCGCGCAGCTCAGTGAACACGACGTCGATGCATTGGTTATCGCCGGTGACCTTTACGATCGTTCGGTTCCTCCCGCATCGGCAGTTGCCTTGTTAGACAAGGTATTTCACACCATCAGTGTTGAGATGAATATTCCCATATTGCTCATCCCCGGCAACCACGATAGCGCTGAACGATTGCGCTTCGCAGCTCGACAGCTAAGGACGGCAGGCATCTATATTTTTGGAGACCTGCAAGACGCAACCAACCCCGTCATATTGAAAGGTAAAAGCGGCACAGAAGTAGCTTTTTTCGGCCTACCGTATAACGACCCGGAACAGGTACGCTTGACGTTTAACGCAGCGGACATCAAAACCCACAATGACGCCCATACCTTTATGGTTGATCGAATACGCACATCCCCCGTATTCAAAGAAGGCTCAGCAAGCAACACCGTATTAATCAGCCATTGCTTCGTTGATGGCGCGTCGGCCTGTGAATCCGAGCGACCACTCGCAATCGGCGGTGCCGAACGTGTGGATTATCAGTGCATGGAAAACTTTGGCTATGTCGCTCTCGGTCACCTGCACAGCCCTCAATATAAAGGCGCTGAACACATCCGCTACAGTGGCTCACCAATGAAGTACAGCTTCAGTGAAGTCAATCAAAAGAAAGGCACCACACTTGTTACGTTTGATAACAACGGCCTAGTGGAGCACAAACACCTGCCACTCATTGCTGATCGAGATATGCGCATTATCGACGGTGAGATCCAAACCATTATCGATGACGCTGCCGATGATTCCGCCACAGACGATTACCTGCTCATTAGGCTACAAGACAAACACGCCATACTCGATGCTATGGGTAAGCTACGACAAGTTTACCCTAACATTCTGGCGCTGGAGAAAACCGCTCTGATGCAAACATTGGCACCTGCCCAACTTCACAGAGAGCAACTCAAGCGCTCAGAGGCGAGCATGTTTGCCGATTTTTTCGGCCAAACCACCGGCCACGACCTGAGCGACTCACAAACCGAGGCGTTAGAAAACCTGATCAACCAATTGCACACAGGCACCGATAGCGGAGACAAACCATGAAACCGGTTTTACTCACCATCCGGGCATTCGGACCGTTTGCAGGCGAAGAAACGCTGGATTTCACCCGCCTTGGCGAAAACCCGCTGTTTTTGATCAATGGCCCAACCGGCGCAGGCAAAAGCTCGATTCTCGATGCGATTTGCTTTGCTCTTTATGGTCAAACCACCAACAAAGATCGTGAAGCCCAGGCCATGCGCTGCGACTTTGCCGATGACGATGTCACCACGCACGTTGAGTTGTTATTCCAACTCGGCCAAAAACAGTACCGCATTCGCCGTATACCCGCCCAACGTATTGCCAAAAAACGCGGCGAAGGCACCACAGAAAAAGCGGCCGAAGCGACGCTCACACTGGTAGAAGACGATAACGAAACCTTACTGGTGAGCAAGAAGACCAGCGAAGCAACACGTATGATCGAAGACCTTACCGGCCTCAACGTCGATCAATTTCGTCAGGTGATGGTGTTGCCACAAGGTAAATTCCGCGAGTTTCTGATGGCAGATTCCAGCGAACGTGAAAAGATTTTCAGCCGCCTGTTCCAAACCGGCTTCTACAAGCGAATTGAAGAAGCGTTGAAAGACAAAGCCGCAACCATCCGCACAGACGTCAATAATCTGCAGCAACAAACAGCAGGTTTGCTTTCGAGTATTGACCTAGACAATGCAGATCAACTGGCGGAACAAATTGCCGAGGAAGAAGAAAGCTACAAGGCAGCAAGTACTAAAAAGGAAGCGGCGGACCAACAAAAAACTCACCTTCAACAACAACTGACTCAAAGCAAACATCTAGCGGATCAATTCACCGCCCTTGCCGACAAAAAAGCACAACAAGCTGGCCTCGTTGCACAAACACCCAACATTGATGCAAGCAAAGCTCGGCTGGAACGTGCACTACAAGCCGATAAACTCGCCCCGTATTCACAGCAATTGGCTGATCTTCGTCAGCAGGTCAACCGTGCAGCTCAGCAAACCGCCGCGCTCGAAAACCAATGCAATACCGCGAATAACAACCTCAAACAATCTGAAATTGCCTGGAACGAAAGCCAAAAAAATCTTGAGGCCGTCAACCAATGGCAGATCGAACTGAGCCAATTGCAGGCTCTAGAACCTAAAATCAAGCAGCTCAATGATGCATTGCAGCAACAGAAAGAGCTTGAACAACAACGAGATGCTGCAAAAAATGAAGAGCAGCAAGTTTCAGTGAAACTAGACAGCCTGCAGCAAAACACGCAGCTAAAGAAACAACGTCTAGCCACGATTAACGTCGACGAAACGATCCTCGCCCAAGCCATGGAAACAATCAGTGCAATCAAAAGGCAGGGCACACAACGACGCCAACTAGACGATGCCATTGAAACGCTAAATCCACTAGAGCGCCAACGCGAAGAAAAAACCAAACAGCAAGCTCGCCAGCAACAGGTTTTTGACGACCATCAACGACACTGGCAAACGCTACAGATGAAATGGCATGCTGGCCAGGCTGCTTCACTGGCCAGAGCATTGCAACCCGACGCGCCGTGCCCAGTGTGTGGCAGCTGTGAACACCCTCACCCGGCCGTCGTTGACTACCAAGAAGTGGTCACAGAACAGGCCTTGCAGGCAGCAGAGCAACAAATGCACGGCAGCCGTCAGCAATTAGAGCAACTAAATACTGAGATTGCCCAGCTTGTGGGCCAATGCGAGACTGCCCGCCAATATATCATCGATCAAAAAACACAATTGGGTGCAGTGGCTGAACAATCAACAGCAACCTTGAGAGAGCAGTATCAAGCGGCAAAACGCGAACATGAACGACTATCCGCGTTAGCGACAGAAAAATCCGGGCTGGTCACTCAACTTGACCAAGCTCACAAAGAGCTTGATCAGCTTAACCAACAATGGCGACAGGCATCCGAGCGTCATCAACAACATAATCAATCGTTAGCGGCGAGTAACCAGCAGGTGCAAACTCTGCAAAATGATGTGCCAGTGAACCTGCGTAACAGCCATGCGTTGGCGCAAGCCTGCCAATCCTTGTCTGACAAGATTCAACACGCGCATCAACACGCAAATTCCGCGCAGCAAGCATTCCAGCAACACAGTGCTGAAAAGGCAAGTAGCGACTCTGCGCTGAAACACCAAATCGCGACAACAAACGACCTCCAAAAGAGTTTGAACGAACGACTCGAACACTGGCAGCAACGTCTTAATGATGCCGGCTTTAGCGACGATGCTCATTTTCAAGACAGTGTACTAAATGAAGAACTCCACCAATCTCTGGCAGAAAACATTCGCCACTGGGAGCAACAATGTTTGAGCGTCAAAGCCCAGGTCATCGAGCAATCCGAGCGTTTGCAGGACAAAGCCGAACCCGACCTTAAACAGCTTGAACAAACCGTGAACTCCGCAGAAGTCAATTACCAGCAAGTACTCAATGAGTGGACCCAAGCGAACCGCCGCTTAACCGCGCAAAAAGAGGTTGCGACAAAACTTGCCGCGCTTCAGGCAGACAACAAAGCACTTGAAGACGCCTATGCCACGATCGGCACGTTAGCCGATGTCGCCTCCGGTAACAATGCTCAACGCCTTAGCTTGCAACGATTTGTATTGAGCGTATTACTCGACGATGTATTACTGGAAGCCTCGCAACGATTGCGACTCATGAGCAAAGGTCGCTATCAACTATTGCGCAAAGAAGAACGCGCTAAGGGCAATAAGGCATCAGGCCTTGAGCTTGAAGTCGAAGATGCGTACACCGGCAAGACACGATCGGTAGCGACCTTGTCTGGGGGCGAATCATTTATGGCCGCCCTATCTCTGGCGTTAGGGCTTTCGGACGTTGTACAGGCTTATGCGGGGGGGATTCGTTTAGAAACGCTCTTTATTGATGAGGGCTTTGGGAGTTTGGATCAGGAATCACTGGATCTGGCGATCAAGACACTGATTGATCTACAGCAAGCCGGTCGCATGATTGGCGTCATTTCCCATGTTTCTGAACTTAAAGATCAGATGGCATTGAGGATAGACATCAACGCCACTGCAGCGGGAAGCCGGATCAGCCTAAATACATAGCCATGATCCGCTTCCTTCACTAAGATGTAGTCATAAAAATTGAGCCGCTAAAAGGTATGAGCGAGCGGGTTATTTTTTCCAAGGTGAAGGCGCTGCCGGCTTCTCGGCTGGTGCTTTCTGAGACGCGCTTTTCGGCGACTTCTTTTGCCCTTTATTGGAATTTTGAGTGCTTTTCTTCGGTCGTTCTTGCTCCGGTTCTTCGTTTTCTGATTCCGACTGCATCGCTAACGTGGACAGTATTTCGTCAACCGTCGAATCATCCATGCCACGGTTATCGATATCGGTACCATGGCTAACGGCAATGACACAGTTATCTGCCTTGCAGAACCACTCTCGCCAGTACATATCGTCTTCTTCAAATTCACTGTAAAGCGCATCAAGTTCAGCCAATAACGTTTTATGGCCCCGCCCTTCAGTCATTACCTGCAGCAATTCATCAACACTGACACGTTTTTCAGGCAACAAGGTAGAAATTTCGATCACACTGACTTCATCTTCGTCAGTGATCACAATGGTTTCATCATCCTGTTCAGCGTGCCATTCTTCCGGCAGCAACATCATCCAGGCGTCAGTCGTAATTTGTTTCATGCTCATAGGCCTGTATTTCTAATTCGGTTTATCGAGATTTTTGCAGTATATCAATGCATCAATTCGGCTATCAGATTTTTTGTAATAGCCTTTACGACGCCCTTCTAGCTTAAAGCCCAGCTTTTCATAGAGCGCAATTGCCGGCCCATTATCCTGACCTACTTCGAGAAAACAATGGCAAATGCCGTCGTCGGAGAGATTCGAAAAGCTCCACGCCAATAATCGTGACCCTAACGAGCGACCCTGATATCCCGGATCAATAACGATATTGAGTAGCTCTGCTTCATCCAACACTCGGCTGAAAATCGCAAAGCCACATAGCATTTCATCGCTGTGGTTCCGCTCAATGCACAACCAGACCGAGTGTCGTTCTAGCGCTGTACGTATTGCGTCAGAGGTCCAGCGAGAATAGCCGGCAGCGGCTTCCAGCAAGGCCATCGAATCAAGATCATTGAGCGTCGCAAGACGAAAATCAATCACTGCTGGCACTGGTACTGCTAGAAGAAGTCACAAGCGGTTTGATCGCCTGCCACAGTTGGCGTTTTTGCAGAGGGTCTGCCCAATAATCTTGTAAACTGGCTAATTGTAGGACAGGAGTATTCAGATAAGTCGCATGCTGATCAATCGCCATTGGGCTATCAAATAGATAATCGCTGACGGGTTTTCCCCACAACATAAAGGCGGATACTTGCCGCTGGTTCGCGTGCTCGGCGATAAAGCCACCGAGCATTTCTCTGGCAGCATCCGGGCTATCCAAAACTCCCAGATGCCGTGACGGCGGCCAGTTAAACTGAGCTTGAACAATCTGCTCTCGCTCTGGCATGCGGCGTAACAGTGCGAAATGCAGATCGGCAAAAAAGCTGAGTGCGGTGGATTCATCCAGCCACTCAAGTGTGGGCTGCTCTAGAATCATCATAAGATCGCCGATCGCTACGATCCGCAAACGATAGCGCAGGACAGATGTCTGGGGTTGCTTGGGTTGTTGATTCAGGGTCCGTTTAATCGACGATAAAGACGCATCCTGGCCGCCTGCGCCATCAACGGGTGCAGACACAATACCAGCATCGGCCAAAACTGACTGACCAATGCCCGAGGTATTCTGTTTAGGCGTTGAGTCAGGCTTCGGTGCGTCTGCATCTTGAGCAATGTCTCGAAGAATATCGCTGGCGGCCTTCGGGCTACCCTGCCCCGCAGACGATATCGATGACTCTACGCGACTCGGTGCTGTCTCCGGAACTGCAGTTGCACCGAACTCATCCGCATCAAGAACGGCCGAAGGCTTGGCACCAAGCAACTCAAAGCGAGGCTGGAATACTCGCAACCCCATTGCTTCAAGACATTCTGCCCGTTGCCATTCTTGCATAACTATACGCCGTCTTTTTGTGGGTGCGCGCGCAGCAATCCGGCATTCAGCGTGTTCACCGCATCCAGATAAGCCTTCACAGAAGCAACGATAATGTCCGTATCAGCGCCCTGACCATTAACAATCACACCATCACGCTCTAAACGCACAGTAACTTCACCTTGTGAGTCTGTGCCTTTAGTAATGGCATTCACTGAATACAATTTCAGCTCAGCACCGCTGTGAACAACGGATTCAATCGCTTTGAACGCGGCATCAACAGGGCCATCACCTTCGCTTTCAGCAGACAATTCACTGCCGTCTTGCAGCAAGGTAATCGAAGCTGTTGGTTTACGCCCTGTCGCAGAGCTCGATTCAATAGATTCTAATTGATAACCGGATTCATCAGTCTCCTGTGCATCGCTGACCAATGCTTGAAGATCTTCATCGAAAACTTCATGCTTTTTGTCGGCAAGCACTTTGAAGCGATCAAATAAAGCATTCAACTCATCAGCATCATCCGTACTAATCGCCAATGCATCCAAGCGCGCCTTAAACGCAGCTCGACCTGAATGCTTACCCAAGACCAAACGGTTATCTCCCCAACCGACGTCCTGAGCACGCATAATTTCGTAGGTTTCACGATGTTTCAGTACGCCGTCCTGATGGATGCCTGCTTCATGAGCAAACGCATTAGCACCCACAATCGCTTTGTTAGGTTGAACCGGAAACCCTGTAATCGACGAAACGAGGCGAGACGCCGGCACAATGTGCTCAGTTTGAATAGTTGTTTCTACCGGGAATAAATCATGACGGGTACGTACCGCCATCACGACTTCTTCCAAAGAACAGTTACCCGCACGTTCACCTAGGCCATTGATCGTACACTCAACCTGTCTAGCACCGTTCATAACTGCCGACAGTGAATTAGCAACCGCAAGGCCGAGGTCGTTGTGACAGTGAACCGAGAAAATGGCTTTGTCAGCATTGGGGATGTTTCGAATCAAATCACCGATCACTCGGCCATATTCACCTGGTTCACCATATCCGACTGTATCAGGAATGTTTATCGTGGTTGCACCTGCCTTAATCGCTTGCTCGATGACACGGCACATAAAATCAAACTCTGTACGACTGGCATCTTCACAAGAAAACTCAACGTCGTCAGTAAAATTACGCGCATATCGAACAGCATCCACCGCGCGCTCAACCACGGCATCAGGCTCCATGCGCAGCTTGTGCTTCATATGGATCGGTGATGTCGCGATAAAGGTATGGATTCGACTAGCGTTGGCGTTCTTGAGTGCTTCGCCGGCACGCTCGATATCTTTGCGATTAGCCCGTGAAAGACTACAGATACGGCTATCTTTAACCGTCTCGGCAACTGCTTTTACCGCTTCGAAGTCACCTGGGCTTGCAATTGCAAAACCTGCTTCGATAACATCAACCCGCATTTTTTCCAACATGGTGGCAATACGGATTTTTTCTTCTTTGGTCATCGACGCACCCGGGCTTTGTTCGCCATCACGCAGGGTTGTGTCGAAAATTACTAATTTATCTTTGCTCATTATCTTGCTCCACGCTGAGCGCGTAGTGTAGCGAAATTCGGGGCATAAAAAAATAAACGCCTGCCGGCAAAATCGCTATCTGATGAAAGTTAGCAGAAATTACTTAAGCAGGCGCTTAATGTTGACTGGCAGGCCGTTCAGGAATACCCACTTTAGGTACCCTGCGCACTGAATAATCGGTAATCAGCGAGGGGGGGGGATTACCCCATCACCAACACAATAATCATTAGTGCACTCAAGCTGAAAGCCGCAAAGGCTCCCTTCAAGGCAACGACGTTCATATCCTGGGTGTGTTTTTCGAGACGTTTATCCATCTCACCCATCATGCGATCACGGTATTTATCCAAATCACCCAGTTTCTCAGACACATTTTTCTGTGTCTGTTGCTGTACATCCTGAATTTGCTGCTGAGTTTGTTCAGTGGAATTTTTGACGAAGTACTTAAGGTCGTTGATTTCACGCCCTAAGCTATCTGCTTGACGCTTAACCGCTTCAACTTCTTGGCGTTTAGGCGAGCTTTGCTGCAACTTCTGCGCAATTGCAAGTTCGCCAGTCAACCCAGACAGCTGGGCTTTAAGCTTCACTAATTGATCATCAAACTGGTTTACCCGCACTGCAAGCAAATCAAGTTCTGCGGTTTGTACGGCACGATCATTTGCGTCGTCCATTGGCGCATCCGATGTCTCTTGCCCGGTTTGCGGATCGTATACCGGGCCCCTCTCATGGGGAATGTCTTCTGCACGTTGGATAAAGTCATGCAGCGGAACACCAACGTCGCTGGCAGACGAACCACTTTCAAAAGCACTCAAAAGCTTCGGAATAACGGGGCGAACATCCGCTAATAATTCGAAAATAGCATGAATCGGTTTCTGGGAGCCTTCAATAACGCTATTAAGCAAGCTCTCAACGGCCCACGCCAATTCACCAAGATCAAAGGCCTGAACCATACGGCCACTACCCTTCAATGTGTGAAACGCCCGACGCACTTCTTTCAATGCTTTATCGTTTTCGGGGTTTTGCTTCCAATCAGCAAGGTTTTCATCCATCAGGACGAGAACTTCAGCAACTTCCTCACTGAAGATCTCCATGATTTCATCAGTCACTGCATCATCAGTATTACTCACAGCAGGCGCCCTTCATTCATTTTTATGATTGTTATATCGATGGCCGGATTCTAACAAAAACACTCAGTAAACATTAGTTAAAAGATGCGCGAAATAGGCATATTGATGATTTGTCGCCTCCTGAGTGGCCATCCATATCATCGCAATGCCCTTGCATCCCACAAACGAAATCGCTAGGTTTGCATCAACTTAGCCCGTTTAATCAGGATCATACATGAACGAAGAAGCACTGGTCGACGCCGTCAATCAGATTATGCCGTTTGGAAAATACAAAGGTCGGCGACTGTTCGAACTACCGGAACCATATCTTGTGTGGTTTCACGCAAATGGCTATCCGAATGGGAAACTCGGCCAGCAACTTGCACTGATGTATGAGGTAAAGCTCAATGGCCTAGAGAGCGTGGTACGTCCGCTTTTGCGCGAGCGTTAGATGAGAAACTGCTTTAGTTGAGCATCAATTTAGCAAGATTTTCGATAAAAATTAACTTCACTGAATTCGTCAAATCCACCGAGAGCAGGAAACGTTTCACCCGGAAATTTCGCCGTTTTAACAAGACGTGGATGTGTAAAGTTTTTCACCCTAGAATCTGCCAGCATCATGTCAGCTGCATGATCAAGCAAGGCATCCAATAGTGGCAGATTGTCCCTATCATAAAGCACATCCGCAACCGTTATCAGATCCACCTGCCCGGAGTAGTCGCGGTAATCACCGATAACATCGAAGCGCTTTTGATCCACAGCATTTAGATCTCTGTTTAGACGAATCGCATTTTGAGACATGGGGTCAATGTCACTCGCAATCACACGCTCAGCACCGGATAACGCAGCAGCAATGGCAACAACGCCGGAACCCGAGCCGACATCCATAACAACTCTGTTTTTTACAAGATCAGGGTTGTCGAGAATCTGTTGAGCCATTACGCGCCCACTGGCCCAGCAGAACATCCAGTAAAGCGGATTGTCCATCACACGCTGTGCAGCACCGGCCGGCAAGTTTTCTATCTGGTAGGCAGGGTCTATTAACCAGAGGCGAAGCCGCTGCTGGTCATCAAGAGCTACCTTCGCCAAACTCGCATCATCAAGGATGCTAGCAAGAACACTATTCATCTCATCTAACAGATCGTGCATAACTTTCATAACTTATATGACTACCCAATACTGGCAACACTGCGGAGGATTAGCTGAACCAACGCTGGCTGACGTGCTACTCCTGTTTTCGCAAAAGCTGCACTTAGATGGGTTTTTGCTGTATTACGCGTAACTTCCAGCGTCTGAGCAGCCTCATCCAGCGTCGCACCGTTAGCTAAAAGCAGACACAGCCGAGCCTCAGAGTGCGTGAGCCCAAATAGTTGCTCAAGAAGTCGAGTGGTACTGAGCTTGGGTCTAACCGGATCAGAAATAAATATAACCACACTCGGGCTTGCATCCGGCGTTGAGGATGGCGGCAAAACGCGACACAGTAAACCGACACCGACTAACGAATCTATGGTCTGGATTCGAAATGCATTCACTGAGTTTTGTTCATAAATCTCGGCGGCCTCAAGAGATTCATCAGCAGCTTCGTAAGATTCCAACGAGCCCAACATGGAAGCAATCAGCGCGGAAAACGCCTTGTGCTCAGCCCTCGTACCGACCTGCAAACGGCCATCAGGTTGAATCGCTAAACCTCGACGTTCATTCAAAAACAGGCTCGCTGCCTGATTCTTTGATTGCACTTGCATATCGGGCTTAACCACCAAGCAACCCAATGCCATTTGGTCAAACGCAGCCTGATAAGCGGCTAGATGCGTTTCAAGATTAACGCGCCGAGAATAGTGTTCGATCGATAAAACAAGATGTGGTATCACAGCTTCCAACAGCGCCTTGTCGTCACCGTTGAAGTTACTGTCATCACGGCTGCGTGTTAGCCTTAGACTGCCTCTAAAGCCACTCACATCCTCAAAATCAACACCGAGTATGTATTCTGTTTCAACTTGATAGAGAAAATTTTGGTAGTAATCGGTTTGACGAAATTCATCCATATTCACAACTTCATCGAGACACAGAGCTTTACCGGGCGGCAAATCAACCAAAGGATCTTGCGAGTAGTAATGGCCTCGATAAGAATGATAGGTATCGAGATATGGAGCGAAAACGTTTAATACAACGCCCTTATCGCCGTCGGATGGCGGACGCAATAACAAGGTGACGTACTGGGCATTAAACGCGTCTTTAGATGTTTCCAGAAACGTCTGCCACAACCTGTTTTCTTCATCAACCGGCCCCTGATGACAGGCGAGCGCCAGCTGGTTTAGCAACTGATAATCCATGACCGCTTTTTTGTTTTTTGAACGTGCAGTGATTGTATTCATCCGGAAACAGTTAAAGATAAAACCTCACTCTTCCGGACACAAAAAAGGGCCTGTAAAGGCCCTTTTTATACCAGCGAATTATGCGCCAGCGGTTTCTTCTGTCAGACTTTGATAATAATCCATCAACACCTGAGCAACTTCCGGACGGGAAAATTCTGGTGGTGGCGCAATACCATTACCCAACATCTCACGTACTTTAGTGCCTGATAGCAGGATGAAATCATCCTTGCTGTGATCCGGGGCGTCTTTCATCATAACGACACGGCCAAGCTTCTTCGAATACGCCGTATGGTCAGCGCGGTAAATCTCGATATCCAGTGAACCTTCAGGAACACGCTCATCAAAGATTGTCTGTGCATCGAATGCACCGTAGTAATCGCCAACACCTGCATGGTCACGACCAACAATAAAGTGGGTGCAACCACAGTTTTGACGGAACAACGCATGCAATACTGCCTCACGAGGGCCAGCATACAGCATATCAAAGCCGTAACCGGTGATCATTACTGAGTTTTCAGGGAAGTAAGCATCAACCATTTTACGAATTGAGTTATCACGTACATCAGCAGGAATATCACCCTTCTTCAGCTTACCCAGCAACATGTGAATCAGAATACCGTCGGTTTTCAGATCATCCATCGCCATGCGGCACAATTCTTCGTGAGCACGGTGCATTGGGTTACGAGTTTGGAACGCTACAACTTTGTTCCAGCCGCGATCAGCGATTTCTTTACGGATCTGGACGGCTGTGCGGAAAGTTTCAGAAAAATCATTTTCGAAATAGCTGAAGTTCAAAACCTGCACCGGACCTGAGATCATCTGGTTGCCCAGAGACAGGAATGTAGAAACACCCGGGTGACTTTCATCAAGCGTTCCGAAGATTTCTTCAGCCATGGCTTTTAACTGCTCATCGCTGACTTCCTCAATCGCGTCGACATTTTGAATTGCAATAACAGGATTGCCTTCAACATTAGGGTCACGCAAAGCGATGCGGGTTGCACCGGCGATTGCTGAGGCATCTTTTACCAGGTTTACAACAGGAACCGGGAAGAAAACGCCCGCACCTGTGTGCAATTCTTTAGCAACCTTGAGGCTATCAGCAAGGTTCATAAAGCCAGTCAGCGGGTTAAAATAACCGCCACCCAGCATCACGCAGTTTGCAGCAGCTGCAGAGCTTACCAACAACTGAGGCAGGCCTTCGGCTTCTTTGATGAGTGCAGCGCGTTGCGCTTCATCTTCAACAAACAACGGGTTCAATTGATCTGATCCATGCGGGTTGATCATTGATCTTATCTCCGGTCAGTAAATTAAGCTTCGACAGCTTCGCGTGCCAAAATGCCGCGAGCTTCGAGGGATTCAAGAATGAGTTCCACTTCACGTTCGAGTGTCATTTCATCGGTTTTTAAGTGTATTTCGGCATTGACAGGCGCTTCATACGGATCATCGATACCGGTAAAGTTCTTAATCTCTCCTGCACGTGCCTTTTTGTACAAACCTTTAGGATCACGCTTCTCAGCTTCATTAAGGCTGCAATCAACAAACACTTCAATAAACGGCAGGTCAGCCTCTTCATGTAGCTTGCGAACCATATCACGGTCGGCAACGTAAGGGCTGATGAAGCTATTCAACACAAGCACACCAGAATCGGCCATTAATTTGGATACTTCGCCAACACGACGAATGTTCTCGGCGCGGTCTTCAGCACTGAAGCCCAGGTTTTTGTTGATACCCAAGCGCACATTGTCGCCATCCAGACGGTAAGACAACTTGCCTTTCGCAAGCAGAGCCTTTTCAAGTTCTACGGCAACGGTGCTTTTGCCACTACCTGACAAACCGGTAAACCACAGGGTTGCGCCCTTCTGGCTTAGTAATTCGGTACGGTCGTCACGGGTAACTTCGCCGTGATGCCAAAACACGTTAGTTGCTTTCTGCTCTGCCATTAATTACTCCAGATAAATGCTTCAGGCTAATGTGTAACTAAATTATGTATCATTGCTATTCGCAGCCGGTTGCTCACAGCTCGGCTCAAATAGATCATCCCAGGGTATACAAGCTTAACCGTCAAAAGCGACTATTCATGCCCGATAGCCCAGCGTCCAGGGAACTTATTTGCAAAATTTCCGGCGCGGTATTGTCTCACCGAAAGCACGATAACTCAATGAGATGGCGCATAAATCAACCGTATGTGTGACTTTTGAAAAAATCTCGTTGTTTTTTCTTACCGCAGAAGCGGCGAATGCCTTGACCCGCGCACAAACCTCCCTAAAATTCCGGCATGCATAAAGAACTTAAAAAAATAATTGCCGCATTTATCCAATTTTCCCGGCTACCCATTCGGGCAAACACGTTGGACCAACAATTATTCGACCAAAGTGCGACGTACTTGCCGCTGGTCGGCCTCGTCATAGGGTGTATAGGCGCGCTGGCGTTTTGTTTAACCAATATTTACTTTGACGCCACGATCGCCGCCATTGTTTCAATCACAGTGACTTGTGCAGTCACCGGAGCGATCCACGAAGATGGGTTTGCTGATTGTTGTGATGGCCTTTTTGGTGGCTACACACCCGAAAAACGCCTTCAGATCATGAAAGATTCACGCGTCGGCACCTTCGGCGTTATGGGGCTTATTCTATTAACCCTACTAAAAGTTCAACTGATCTCCGGCTTAGGAGAACATACCGTTATCGCTCTGATTACGACGCATGTACTAGCGCGTATTGTCCCCTTATGGATAATGCAGTTGAGCAAATATGTACGCTCAAGCGTAAATACTGAATCTGAAACACTCACGAATACCGGCACAGCCAACGAAGACACCTATACAGCAAAAATGACTAACACGATCGCAACGCAGCCTATTTTCGCCAGTCGTGTTACAATCGCCGCTTTGGTTATTGCGTTGATACTGTTTTCAACACCGTTGGTCGCCACTATGCTAGCGATATTAACGGTATCAACGCTGTTGCTGAACTTGCTGTTTCGCCAAAAACTTGGCGGTTACAATGGAGATTGCCTCGGCGCCAGCGAGCAAGTTGGCGAGGTTATAGTGCTAATGATATTTGCGGCATATTGGTAAATTGCCAGTAGCCAATGCCGATCGACGCATATAATGACAATATATCGGCAAACTCCGACAGCGCTAAAGGATAAAAAACGTTTTTTGCAATCCAAATAAGTTAAGAGTGAAGTAAAAAGGCAGATTACTCTGCGATAAACCCAGAGCTGGCAGATATTTATATGCTCCATGATGTTTGACATGGCACGTGTAAATGGCAAAAGCGATAATCGATACTTTCAGCTTCACGATTCGGGAAACAAAACACCATGAATGCCAAGCGACTAAAAGCGCTACAAAATGATCTGGATCACGCCGAAACGTATGAAGCCTGGCGCGAAATCGCGCTGGAATTCGATCGTGCGACCGGCCTGGAAGAGTGGAAACAACGTCAAACATCCGAGTTTTACGACCACCACCTGATACGCTCACGCTTGAATAAGCTAAAAGAACTGCGCAAACGCAATGATGACATTGAGCTTTACTACACGCTCAACGAAGGTATTCATGGCAACTTGGGTGGCATGGGCCGCTCAGCTTTATACACACACAGCCAGTTCGGCACCAAAAAGTTGATTGTCGAATACATTGATGAAGTTGTTGCAGCGCTGATTCACGTCTCCAAGATTGACGAAAACATCGTCAGCTTTGCCGACAAATTGGACTTCTTCCGTCGTGCTAGTCATTGTTTTGGCCGATCCGCACTGATGCTCAGTGGCGGAGCCAACTTCGGTATGTTCCACGTGGGTGTTGCAAAAACGCTGCAGGAACAACGCCTTCTGCCTACCGTTATCTCCGGCTCAAGTGCAGGCTCTGTTGTCGCCGCGATTATCGGTACGTCAAGCGATGAAGAACTGAAACAATACTTCACACTAGAATCCATCAAACATGAAGCCATGAAGTTCATGGGATGGAAGAAACTCTTTAAAGGCGAAGCACTTCTCGATGGAGACCATCTAGAAGAATCCATGGCTAACTTCATCCCGGAAATCACTTTTGAAGAAGCCTTCAAAAAGACTAACCGTGCGATCAATATCACGATTACACCGGCTCGCCTGAATCACGAATCACGCATGCTGAATGCGATCAGTGCGCCGAATGTCTATGTTCGGAAAGGCGTGATGGCATCTACAGCTGTTCCGGGTTTGTTCCCGCCAGTAACCTTGGTGGCCAAAAACTATCAGGGCCAGCCTCAGCCATACAACCCGTCACGTCAATGGGTCGACGGCACGCTCTCTAACGACCTACCCGGCAAGCGCTTGTCTCGCATATACGGCGTTAACCACTTCATCGCGAGTCAGGTTAACCCGCACGTTGTGCCGTTTGTATCTGACAAAGGCCAAACACAAGGCATGATGCAACTGGCCGCTGAGATCTCAAGCAAAACAACAAAAAACATTATCAGTAATGTACTGAAGGCAACCACAAGCAACATGAAATCGCCGGCGCTGGGCTACTTCCTGACGCAAGTGCATGCGCTGGTATCTCAAGACTATACTGCTGATATCAACATCACCCCCAATTTCAGCACACTGAAACCTTGGAAGCTCTTCAGCAACCCGGAAGATAACGACATTGCCGATATCGTCCGTGCTGGTGAACGCGCAACCTGGCCGAAAATTGAGTGGATCAGAAACTGCACAAAGATCAGCCGCACACTCGACAGCATCATTGTTGAGATGGAAAAGGAAGAAAAAGTGCTGCTAAAAAACGAAACACCGAAGAAACCAGCTGCTAAAAAGCGTGCAGCACCGCGTAAGAATCCAGCAGCTAACGAGAATAGCGCTGATTAAACGTCAAGAGCGCGCAATGGAGCGACACACTCACACGTTGCTCCATCATTAAAACGTGATTAAAAGCAAAAAACGGCCTCTGATAGGCCGTTTTTTTTGCGCTTCTATGCACCACTCACTTCAGTACCACGCAGCTACGTGACAACGATTTATTCTGCCAACCAGCCTGCAACATCCAATGCATAGTAGGTAATCACCAGGTCAGCACCAGCCCGCTTAAACGCCATCATCGTCTCCAATACAATGGCTTTCTCATCGATAACCCCCGCATTAGCCGCCGCCTTCACCATCGCATATTCACCGCTCACATGGTAAACCGCGAGTGGTCGTTCAGAATTCGCGCGAATCGCTGCCAGCATATCCAAATAAGCCAAGCCCGGCTTAACCATCAGGATATCCGCACCCTCAAGCTCGTCTTGCATGGATTCTGCCAATGCTTGCCGACCATTGGCCGGGTCCAATTGATAGGTTTCTCGCGTACCCTTGAAGTTACTATCAACAGCATCTCTGAACGGCCCATAGAACGCTGACGCAAACTTGGTTGAGTAAGACATCACAGGCACATGACCATAGCCGTTGTCGTCCAGTACTTCACGAATCGCCGCGATCATTCCATCCATCATGCCGGACGGCGCTATCATATCAACGCCGGCTTGCGCAGCGACAAGACACTGCTTTTGCAAATTGGCCAGCGTCGGGTCATTATCAACATCGTCGTTGGCAACAACGCCGCAATGACCATGATCCGTATATTCACAGAAGCAGTTATCACTGATAACAAGCATATTAGGCTCTGCTGCCTTGGCGGTTTTGATCATCCGCGCCATGAGGCCGTCAGCAGACCATGTATCACTCCCGCAAGCATCCTTATGCTCAGACACACCGAATAAGATGATAGATTTCACCCCCTTCGCCCATACATCGCCGACAACCTGTGCTAACTGAGCCTCAGGATAACGAAAAACGCCGGGCATACTCGATACTTCAACCGGTTCAGAGATACCCTCCTGAACAAATACCGGGTAGATCAGATCATCAGCAGAGAGATGATTTTCTCGAACAAGATCACGCATAACAGCGCTTTTGCGCAGGCGGCGAAAACGAAAATCAGGAGTAACAGGCATAATCAAACTCGATTCAATGAATGAAAAGCGGCATCTATTTCGATTGATGCTGCGTAAATCCGTATAATAACAGATTGCCCAATCCCTTGTTGTTGTTCAGAGCCCGACGATATGCCTTCGATTTTTGCCGACAAAACCTTCACCAACAGTTTTGCTAGTCTCTCGAGCGAGTTTTACTCTCGGGTTCAGCCACAGTTGATTGAGAATACAACCGTGGCGAGCATTAACCCGGACGCCGGTAAACTTATTGGACTCTCTACCGCAGATTTGATGTCTGAAGAGTTCCGACAAATCATGGCATGTGAGACGCTGCCAGATAATGCAGCAAGCCTTGCGACGATTTACTCCGGACATCAATTTGGTAGCTACAACCCTCAGCTAGGTGATGGCCGAGCATTGATGGTCGGGGAGATCGCCAGCGACAACGGGCCATGGGAACTTCAACTCAAAGGCTCAGGCAAAACACCCTATTCTCGAATGGGCGACGGCCGCGCGGTACTTCGCTCTTCTATTCGCGAATACCTGTGCTCAGAAGCCATGCATGGGCTGGGAATACCAACAACCCGCGCACTGGCACTCGGCCATGGCTCTACTCCCGTTTACCGAGAGACAGTTGAGCAAGCAGCTAGCGTCATACGCATGGCCCCTAGCCACGTTCGCTTCGGTCATTTCGAATACTTTTTTTACACCGGTCAACACGATAAGCACAAAGAACTACTCGACTACATCGTTAACACGCATTTCAGTGAACTGGCCGCGAAACCTGAAGCCGAACGATACAGTGAGTTTTTTCGCGAAGTAACTCACCGCACCGCACGACTGATCGCTCAGTGGCAAGTGTATGGTTTTTGTCATGGTGTGATGAATACCGACAACATGTCGATTTTAGGGCTAACAATCGATTACGGCCCGTTTGCGTTTCTTGATGACTTCAACCCCGGCTTTATCTGCAATCACTCGGATCATGCCGGCCGCTATGCCTACAACCGACAAATACAAATCGGGTTGTGGAATCTCAATGCACTGGCACATTCGTTATCAGGAGTGATCGATGAGAATTCGCTAAAAGAAAGCCTGATGTCGTACGAGCCGACCTTGCTCGAATCATTTGGCGACCTAATGTATCAGCGCCTCGGCTTTAACACCCGTAAAGACGATGACAGTGAACTGCTTAGCGACTTACTCACGCAACTCGCACAAGAACAGCGCGACTACACCCGATTCTTCCGCAAGCTGTGTGATGAGAAACTGGATCAAGACAGTGATCTTGTGGATTTCTTTATCGACCGCCAGTGCTTTGCAAGTTGGTTAGATGCTTACAAACAGCGCCTGAAGCACGAACAATCAGAAGACGCGCTTCGTCAACGCCAGATGAAAAGCGTCAACCCCAAATACATCCTACGAAACTATTTGGCCCAAGAAGCCATCGAGAAGGCAGAAAAAGGCGACTATCAGCAGGTCAACGATCTGTTAAAAGTTCTTCAATCACCGTTCGAAGAACACCCCGAACACGAAGCGTTAGCAACTACCCCACCGGAATGGGGAAAAATGCTCGAAATCAGCTGCTCTTCGTAACAGTACGCCTCCCTAGAAATTCGGGATAACCAGCTATCGAGCTCAAATTAAAGCTCGAAGCCGATGGTATTGATGTATTGCCAAGTGCCATTCACGTGCAAGCATCGATGCATCAATGCAGCTTCAGCTGGTTCGCCCACGTCAAAACCAGTATCACCGGGATACAGCATCACCAGCTGATCGCCAGCAAAGCAAGGCTTCGGGGAAATACTAAACGGAGGCTTGTTTTGATATCGAGCAACAACGTCATCAACGCGTTCACAGGATTGAATACCCATAAAGCTCAGCAATGTGGGGGGCATCATTTCGATCTGACCGTTTTCATGTAGCTCGATTGCGCTCGCCGCTGTTACCCACTCAGCATCAACCACTTCATGCCCATCGATGTCAACAACATCTTCTGTTGCCGGCACAATAAAAAAGTGCGTGTCGTAACGCTTTGGAGGACCTGGAGGCGTAATCCACTGAGACACATACAGCAGATCATTAGTATTCACGATCAAACCCGCTTCTTCACGCGTTTCTCTCGCTGCTGCATTTTTAAGGGTATCCAGTGTTGTATCGCCCGCATCTTCAGCCTCCACGCCACCACCGGGAAACACCCAAAAACCACCGAGAAAGCTGGCCTTACTGTTCCGTTTAGTGATCAATACTTCTATTCCATTGGAGGAATCCCTAACCAGAATGATGGTTGCGGCAAGCTTGGGAACAACAGCAGAATCGAGATTATCAGACGAGAACATACATTGGCCACTTTCTAAAAATAAAGCCGGTAGAATGGCGTCTAGCTAAGGGATTTGCAAGCGCAGACGAGAGTCGCGCTGAGTGCCCTCCAGTTGTCGGGCACCTATGCGCCCAGCCAACCATCCGATCACAATGATCCTATTCAGCTGAGGGTACAACCTCAGTATCATTACTAGCATCAGCGCCATCATCGAGATACTTCTCAAGAACTTCGATAAACTGATCGGGCTCAGGGCGCACACGATAGCTGGCGTATTGCGCCGAATAGATGATTTTCCCCTTTGGCATCGTGACAATAACCGTCGGCCAATTAGTGTCTACATCATAACCAACAACACCGGCAGGTACGCCACCGTATTGCCAGACACCCAGTTTTTTAGCCGACTCTCCATCTTTATCAGTAAGCAAGGTTAACGGTGCGTTTAAATCTGCAGCGAGTTTTTGGGTTTGCTCTTGTACTTGCGGAGAAATAACAAAAACACTCGCGCCCATGTCTTCAAGGCGACGATAGCTTTGCGCAATCTCATGGACTTGTGCAACACACAATGGGCACCAGTTTCCGCGAATAAACATAAATATCGCCGGCCTATCGACAACATTCTTGGTGTGGAAATCTTCTCCATCAATGGTTGTGAAACGTAAGTCCGGCAGAATTTCTCCCTTACCCAAGCGCGGAGACAGCACGCGCGAAAGATCGGAGTACCAAAAATCGTAAAGATACACACCAACAACAGAAAGCAGAAACACCAAGCCCGCCAAATCTCTATGACCACTAACCCACACGGCTAGGGTAAAGACAGCACCAACAAGAAGTTCGGAATAAAGATGTTCGCGCGTGCGCGCCTTACCACTGATACCCAAGCGAATAATAAATAACAACATCGGTAAGCAGGAAAGCGTCAACCCCAGCCAGGCAAACTCCCAATCATTGGCAAAAAATGCGTATACCCCATACACTGAAGCTAATAAAAGCGTAATCAGGTACGGCATAACAAAATATCTTTTCATGATTGATCCTTTTTCATGAGTGCAGGAATTACACGAATTGCATAAAACGTGCAAATCAGTTCACTGGTTCACACTGCCGAATCGACAAATGCTTGTTCTGTTCAGTCACCGAACATAGAATATCGTTCTAAAGAAGAAACAAAAAACATCATTTAGTTATAAAAAGTTATAAGAAAAGTATCCTTAAATACTATGAAGCCAAAACAGAAAGCACGGAATAGCTACCTGAGACACTGGATTGTCGCTCTGGCCCTAAGCATCAACGGCGTAGGCGGCATAGCCCACGCGGACGATACCCCCCTGGCGCTCAATGGCATCGCTGTCTATCAGAAGCTCAAAACCGAGTACTATATTGGTGCTCTTTATCTCGCTACTCAGCAGGATAACCCTGATGCTGCAATCTTTAAACCTGAACACAAAAAGATGGTAATGAAAATTACTATCCCGAAATGGCGCGGACGTCAGTTTGCCAAAACCTGGCAGCAGATGATTAGTGTAAATAACGACGAAGAACGATTAAAAGAAAATTCAGACAGCATCATCGCCTTTACTCGACTCGCCAAACAGCCCTTGGTAAAAGGTGACGTCATTGCCATTGAAAGCACACCTGAGAAAGGCACAACCGTTAGTGTTAACGGTCAGGTACGCATTAAAAACGGATCAGATAAGCTATTGAGCGTATTGCTCAGCGCATGGATCGGTGATGTTCCACCGTCTTCAGAATTCAAAAGAGATATGCTGCATTTTGATCCTACCAATAAACAACAAGCCAAACTGTTAGAAGCTATTCAGCAGCCAAATTAGAACTCCATTCTCTCCCCAAAAAATAGAACTCAAAAAAAGGCTTTATGGGAACACCCATAAAGCCTTTTTAAGACCTACTTCAGACTAATAAGTTAGAAGCGGTACTTCAAATCCGCACCGAACGTACGTGGATCACCATAGTAGTTAATGCCGTATGTGCCGAAAGGCAAGCCATTGAGACGATACTGTGAGTCAGTCAGGTTCTTACCCCAAATCCCCACCTCGATAGTTTGTTGATTACCAACGCTAATATCCGCAAGTAATACTTTAGCATTCACCAAGTGGTAGCTAGGGCTTTCAGTTAGCAATGCTGCTACATCATCATGGTAAAAGAACTGATGAGATGTATAGCTATAATCAACACGTCCACGGAACTGCCCAAACCCTACATCAGCCACATATTCTAAGCCCACGGAAACTTTGTCTTTAGGCGCGTAAGGGAACTTCGCACGATCTTTCAACTGCTCAACCTGACCAGTTTGTGGGTTGAACTTGCGGAAGTCTTTATATGAAGCCTCGAGAAAACCATAGTTAACAAACGCAGTCAGCCCTTCAGTTATCGCAATTATGGACTCGAGTTCGAAGCCGTACATTTCCGCTTTACCAGCGTTGGTTACTTCGGAGTATGCCCCAAGGAAGTTTGATAGCTGCATGTCATCAATATCATTCTTAAATATTGCAACATTTGTCTGAATGCGCTGATCCCACCAACGCGCCTTCATGCCCACTTCATAGGAGGTATTTGTTTCAGCTCGATAAGGACTTCTAGCCTCTTCTTCTGTCGTCGCTTCCGCATTAAAACCACCGGCTTTCCAGCCTTGAGCAGCGCGAAAATACAAATTTACATCGTCAATAACTGCATAATTCACAGCGATTGTCGGCGAGAAATTTTGCCAGTCATCCGAAGCACTTGTTTTATAGACTTCAGAGTTTGCCAAGAAGAAGGGGTAATTTGCCAAGGTAACCAGTTGTGCTGGATCATAGCTTGGGTTATTGACAAAGGTATTTGCCGTTATTGGATCACGATGATCAACGGTAGCGTCTTTCTGTTCAAGCGTATAGCGGCCGCCAAATGTTAATGTCCAATCATCTGTAACTAACCAATCTACCTGGGTATATGCGGCATAAGACGTTGCATCTACCCCATACGTGTTATCAATACTCTGAACTTGCCCACTATAGTTGAATGGTGGGCCTAGGCTAGTGAAATTGACTTCAAACGGGTTATAGACGTCAGACTTCTCGTTAAAGTAATAGAGACCAACAACGTAAACTACGTTGTCAGTATTTCCCACTAACTGGAATTCTTGAGATGTCTGATTTTGATTTGCATGACGCTCAGCAGCGAAAATCGTAATCGGTAAGCCGTCATAGTCATTCGCATCGTTAAAACTTAGCGAGCGATACGCGGTAATCGATTTGAAGTCTAACGAGTCGTCGATTTCCCAATCTAGATGAAGGGAGTGCCCTGAAGATCGAGATTTATCGTAGATTGTGGAGTTCAACGATCCCTCATCTTTTCGATCAAGGTTAGCCGCACCGGTTACTCTGCCGGCACCATCAGTCTTACCGTCTTCCTTCTGCCCGAAAGTTGGCGTGTTATCGCGATACGCCCAATCAAATGCGTAATCAATCGTAACGCTGTCGCCAGCAATAAAGTTCACTGCTGCGCGTGCGCTTTGAGAATCTAGTTTATTAAACTCCTGAATTGGTGGATCAAGAAATCCCAACTCCGAATCTGGCACATTTTTATAAAAACCATCACGCTGACGTTCATCATAAGCAAAAGTGAACGCAGCGACTTCCCCTAGGCGCCCCGTATCAATAGATGCACCGTAATTTAAATACCCGTAGTTACCGCCGCCAACATGAACCATGCCAGCAAACTCTTCGTAGGGTTTCCGCGTAACCAGATTAATTGCACCACCGATTGTATTCTTTCCGTACAACGTTCCCTGAGGGCCTCGCAATACTTCAATACGCTCGAGCTCAGCAACATCAAACAGACCGCCAACATTCTTTGCGACAAAAACACCATCAAAATAGATGCCTACTGCTGGCTCCCAAGTAATTGCAGGGTTTACCTGAGTAACACCACGAATAGTGACTGTCGCGCCTGTCGTACCACCCGGTGAAGGTGCTATCTGAACGTTAGGGGCAGTTGAAGAGATATCAGAGATATCGCGAATTTCCTGATCATCGAGCTGTTGAGCATCAAAGGTAGAAATAGCGATGGGAGTATCTTGAAGGTTCTGTTCACGTTTTTGTGCCGTGACCACAACTTCTTCAAGCATGACCGGGTTAACGGCGTTCTCTGTAGGTTGGCTTTCAGTAGCGTCTTGGGCTGATGCGTACGATGCCGCAGCAAGACCAATCGCTACCGCAAGGGGCTTGCGATAAGTGACTATTTTCATTGTTTAATCCATTCAATGTTATAATTATTGGACGATGCTCTGGATAAAATCCGGCATGTTGTAAAAATGATATAGAGTTTCGGTGGTCTGATTCAATTGCTATTTCGTTTTATTTTTCAGATATTGGAACCACATCAGGGTAATTTCATGAAACTAAACTCATCCGCACCCCATAACCCCCTCGAACAACCAACTAACACTTCATCATTGATTAACAAGAGCACCACATTTTCGGCAGATTATTCGCCCAAAGGCATATTGAAAAACCCACATATTCAAACTGTTGTTTCGTCATCGCCCCTAAGATCCGCAGTTATTCGTCACCGCGCACGCGATTTTCTACAGCAGTCCAACACAATAGATTTTTTGACAGAAGAAAAGGTTAGACTACAAATCGAGTTTACTGAAAAAAATAGTAATCAAAAATTGGCCGTGCTTTTACATGGCTGGGAAGGATCCGCGCAATCGTCTTATATCGTAGGGCTCGGAAACACACTGCATAAAAACGGTTACTCAGTGGCTCGAATTAATTTTCGCGATCACGGGGATACTCACCATCTAAACGCAAAACCATTTAATAGCGTTAGATTACAAGAAGTTGCCGAAGCTGTGGAGTTTATCTATCAGCGATTCGCACCGGAAAAGCTCGTGATGGCAGGGTTTTCTCTCGGGGGTAATTTTGCACTTCGATTAAGCGCCTACTTCTCAGGATCTGCGCTTCCGCTTGAGCGAACGCTGTCTGTTTGTCCGGCAATAGATCCTGTTGCAACAACTAAGACCCTAGAGAATGGACCAAGCATCTATCACAGGTATTTCGTAAAAAAATGGCGTAGTTCGTTAGTCAAAAAGTATCGGTATTTCCCTGAACAAATGCGCTCGTTCAAAGACCTAGAAGCAGGCTCACTCACGGGTATGAACGCGATATTTGTGCCATTACATACTGATTTTGATATTCCTGAAGAGTATCTAGCTGCCTATCGCATTACACAAGACACTCTCGATACGATTACCTCACCAACCATTGTCGCTTACGCCATTGACGACCCGATCATTGATGCTGCGGATTTTCAGCAGTTACTGCCGACAGAAAACGTAGGAATAGTACCAATCGGGCATGGCGGACACTGCGCATTTATTAGTGACTGGCGATTGGATAGTTGGGTTGCTGAGAAGGCATTAGCCTACTTCGAACAACCCAAGCAGAGATAGAAAATAGTGAAAAAAAGTGACTAAGCCGATGTTTAGACTACTTGGCCGTATCTCTAGCATCGAGCGAATCGACAATAGCAACGACTCTTTTCGCGCTTTCCACATGCAGTGCTTCAACCAACTTGCCATCAACCACTAAAACACCGGGCTCTTGACCACCTGAAGTGGCAGCATTCCAAACCTCAATAATGTTGCGAGCACTCGCCAACTCAGTTTTATCCGGCATAAACGTACTATTAGCAACGTCGAGTTGTTTTGGGTGAATTACTGTTTTTCCGTCAAACCCCAACGACTTACCGTGTAAACAAACATCAGCATAACCATCGGCATTATCAAGCTGATTGTATACCCCATCTAGGATATCAACAGTAAATGCACGGGCCGCCATAACGCATTTACCCAGTGCATACGTAAATTCGGCGCGCGACTCTGATTGAGTCACCCGCAGTTCTTTGGCAAGGTCATTAGTGCCCATAACCAGCGCAGCGACTTGCGGATGCGCAGCTATCGCCTCCACATTAATCACGCCCTTGGGCGTTTCAATCATGGTCCAAATCGGCACATCGCGGCCCAGAACCGCCAATGCTTGATTGATTTGCTCTTCTGATTCTACCTTTGGCAAACAAACGCCATCGAATGTCGACCCCGCCAACGCCTTTAAGTCATCAAAGCCCCAATCGGTGTCAACACTATTCACTCGTACGATCTTTTCCCGAAAACCATAATCTCGCTCAGCAAGCGCTTTAACGATGTTTGCACGAGCTTCGTCTTTCGCATCAGGTGCAACCGCATCTTCCAGATCAAATAACAGTACGTCAGCAGCAAGGCCTTGTGCTTTCTCCAACGCCCGCTGATTCGAACACGGCATATATAGCGCCGAACGACGCGGCTTTATCGTAATATCATTCATTTGGCTTCAGTCACTCTTTGCAGTAAGGGTTCTAACGCCCTATCAACGGCCTTATCCAGTTCTTTATCCGTAAAGAATGCGTCCTTCAGCTCGATATCTGAAGCACCGTTGTTATAGAAGACGATATAAGGAATTGATATGCCCGCAAAAGTGAGCTCTATACCTGCGCCTTTACGAGTATAACTAGCAATACGTAACGATATGCCTTTACCTAGAGGTGGCAATCGATACCCGCTGCGCGGCTCATTGCGCACGTCGACTTCCATTTGCACGCCATCCCAAACTGCATCATCGCCAACAATCTTGGCCGGTCTCAACAGTACCTCAGGATCCACAAGCACATCATGCTCATAATAGCGCTGTAGATTTTGAATCATATAACGCATGTAAACTGATCGATCCAATGGCAAGAACGACTTTGTATTAGGGTTGTAAATACTACCGCTTTCAACCAATGCCGCATCGTAAAGACGCTTGAATGTAACAACATCTGGAAGAATCACATCATAACCCGCACTCTTCAGCTCTTTATACAGCTGTTGCTCAATCTGCGCAGCGCCTTCGCCGATGTCTTGAGTCAATGAGCTGACAGGCATAACCAAAATAGAAGTAATGGGAATTTTAGGGACTTCTTTAGGCTCCTTTCGAACAGCTTCAGTTGTACAGCCGACCATCACGCTAGCAAGCGCAACAAGTGCCAACAAACCCAATCGTGCTCTACCCGACTTTATTATTCTTTCTAACATTTCAATTCCTTTCACAAGCTTCGTGCCTGATAGCAATTAACCCACACTGTCGTCAGACAAACCCTTCAACTCAAGACGTCGTTGAGTGATGAGACCGGCTAAGTCAACTACACCTTGACTATCCAGTAGCAACGGCGATGCAGAGCGCATCAGTATGATACGTTGCTCCTCTTCTGACATATCGGGCCAGTCTTCAGAGTTCGCAAAATAATCCATAATGTACTGATACTGCGGATAGTCTGGCGAGAGATTACGCATGTTTTCCATCGCGTCTGCCATCGGTGCATTGCTGGCATCGCGTGTTTCCGCAATTAGCTGTTTCATTACAAGATCTGCAGCTTCTGACATTGCCCTATCACTCAACAAGGTCTCCCCCTGTTCAGAGAACTTTCCTGCCATAATGGCTTGATAGATGCGCATCAACTGCTCTGTGGAGTCTAATTCTAACCTGATCATTGCTGGGCTCTTAACCAATTCGGGCAAACAATAGCATGAATGCACAAGCAGCGCAGCACCGGCGGATATGCAAGATTAGTCTTTAAACTCCGGTGGCATTTTTCGTTTCTGAGACGTGATGCTGTTTGCTAAGTATAATGAAGACTCAAATCATTCCCCTGATGCAAATAATACTAGCGCCGAATACACTCCTTACACAAAAAATGATTTTCGTTGGCTGAAGTGAGCATTGAGGGTATTTTCACCGAAAAAGGGCATCAAAAGGTTGTGAGTAACGACCGCCTATCGACCTGTCGTGCGTGCGATTTCAAGATTTCTCTTTATATATTCCTGCACTTCATAGGGCACTTGGTATTCAAGCTCTTCCGCCAAACTCCAGTCGCCCTGCCCTTCGATAATCGCCGCAGTCACCAGCTTTTCTGCCATTTGATATTTAGTCTCTGAAGACACAGTTTCTGAAGATAATTCCTGAAACATCCATTGGGATGTCTCCGAATACAAGCTGTTGCTATTTAGCTGTCGAATAATTTGTGTATGTGCCTGCTCATCGGAGACGCTTGAAAAAATCTCCATCAACGCGCTATCAGCATATGGGGAGTCAGCTTTAGCAATAGCGCTAATGGCCCTTGTAGTAACCGATAGATCATTGCTATTGATCGCTAATTCAGTAGCATCATCAAGCGATGTATCATCAACCTCATACGTTTCAAGAGCAGCAGCCAAAGCCTCTGTGTTACCTTTTAGTGAATTCAGGTCGCCGCCTTCAATAAGGCCGACAGTGCTCTCCACCTCAGCATCCTGTGTTCTTTTTCGATCCTCGAATGACTCAGAGCCTGAGACATAGGATCGTAGTTCAGTAAGCCTATCCGACGCGCTGGCTGATGGCTTTAACGTTTTTTCCACACGGGGTCGGCTTTCCGAACCGTCCACCTGTGCGTTAATCATATAGGTACTTTTAGCCAGAAAAAAATAACACCAACTGGCAACCAACAAAAACACCAGCAAGCAAGCTAGAGAAAACCACATTTTTTCACTGCTCGGAGAGGTTGAATCAGTCATAATTGTTCACTTCGACAGAGTGGTTAATCAAACGGCGCTGCCAAATCCTTTGATGAGCGCCAATTCAGACATTGTTATCCAAAATCGAATCAAAATAATCCGAAGTAGGTTTTGAAAGTAATGTCTATCATCGATGCATCTTCCGAGTAATAACTATACCCGGCTCTGGCAGAAAAACGCTTTTCAAATCGTAGCTCGGCACCCAATCCAGCAAATACGGTCGCTGTATTTTCGTGATCAACTGCGCCCGAATCCCAGTGAGTATTATTAACCGCGACGCCCATTTGAACATAAGGCTGGACGACCCAAGATTTATAACCCCACGGGTTCCACATCGCTGCAATCGATTGCTCTTTATAGGTTATTTCTCCAGCGGAAGACCCCGGCTCCGGGCCACGACTAAATACCAACGAGGCAGCGCCTAAGTCTGCATATTTGTATTCTAAAGCCCATTGACTATCAAAACGATAACCCGCTAATACCTGCCAGCCACCGGAAACATCATCACTGATTCGATATCGTGTACCGCCAACATCAGGGGATACAAACGATACTAACCCACCAACACCTAAATAAACGCCTTGTAGGTTAGTGTTCTTTGACGCTTCTTGCGCCTCACTAACTGATGTCTCATCCAATGCGACTGGCTCCGCACTGGATGCTGCATCAGCAGCTGACAGAGCGGATGAAAAACCAAAACCGAAGACAAATACGACCAAAGGTAATCCTGCAAAACCTCTAAATCGAGTGGCTATCAAGCGTGGAAAAAGTAACAACAGCAGTAACAACAAATTAACGGGCGATACAAAGCCGCCACCGGCTTTCGGTTTTTTGGTTGATAGCAGTTCAATCGACTCACTCTCAAGCTGATATTCATTCTGTCCATCATTAACCACAGCCGTAACCATAAAGATACCCGCTGAACCCGCCGAGCTTAGCTGTGCGGAATACGTTCCATCACCGCGGTTCGTGATTGTAGAAATATCAATATCATCAAGTCCATTGAGTTGAAGCGTTATTGACGCATTTCGGATACCTACACCTGCAGCATCTTTAACAGTGACCAACACCTCTATGTCAGATCCAGCGTCAAAGAACTCACTACTGAACGTAATAGCACTCATGTCTACATCCATACCCCGCGAGACTATACCACCTGGATCAACAATCTGACCGTTGCGTTGACCATCGATATCAAATATCGGGTCACCATCAACCAGCTCCAGACGAACACACATGAACCCTTCAATCAGACCAGGTTGCCACTCGGTGACCGAAGAACAACCCCCATCAACAGCTGCCGCTGACTCAACGAGGTCATAATCCATCCAAACCTTATCGACAGTGAGCTTTCGATAAACTGCCTGCTGTGGAATACCAAACTGCAAAGGAATGATGACTTTCACCGACGGCAGCGTTGCCGGCACATTGATTAACTTGAAGTCGAACAAGCCAACGCCAAAGTTACCCGACAAATCGATCGGCAGTTCCGATCCGACCATTTCCGACACATCGATATATCCTTTATTCAATTGACGCGCATAATCACCTGCAACCGCGCGAACAACCGCTTCTTCCACAATCAGGTTTTCACCTCCAGGGTTTTTACTGACTTGTAAACCGGCAAAGCTGTCATCAAGGTTATCGGTACGATCAGCGAATCCGTCATTGTCTTTATCTGTAACGATCTCATCGCCAATGGTTAGTCGAATCGTATAGGTATTTTCATAGCGTTGGTTGCCATGCTCCAGGCTAACAACCTGCTCTAGCACATATACGCCCATCGCTGCATTACTCAAATCCAACATCAGATTCTTGTCATTCAACGAACCCACAAGCTCTGCCCCACTGCCGTCAAGGCCTGATATATTCCAAACATAGACCACTGGTCGGGCTTGAGCGCCGATTAGGCGTGCCTGCACCATACCCACATCGTTATTGGCTGCGAATACCACAATGTTAGTAACACCGCTTTGCTGAAGTTCATGCCATACCATTGGCAGATCAACTACTTGAGGATCTGAACCTTGATCGATCTCGTCTAAATCCGATACCCCATCGGCATCAAAATCGCTGCTTTGATCAACGGTGATTCCTCGCTGAATGAAATAGTGATTCACTGCAGCACTGATACCTCTAGAGCCATCACTCGGCACGGGCAGATTCTCGTCATTCGCGGTTAACGGCTCCAAGTAATCGGCAAGTCCGTCATTATCGCTGTCGGTAAGGAAAGTCATCGCGGGCACCGAAACGCCACCATGGCTCTCAAGGTACCGTTCGATAAAGTCATTTAACCCATCGTGATCACTGTCGATTTCATCTGAAACCAATGGATCTGATCCAATCGCGACTTCGTTAGCATCGGTGATCAAATCTCCATCACTGTCTTTAACCGGTGTTAGATCCCTAATGCCCAAGTCTTTGAGGTAACTTGCCACTGCGTTAGAAATGCCATTCACATCGTCATCGCCTTGACCGTTAACCACAGGAGAGTCTTGACTAGAAGCATCAGATCCTCGGCGTATTTCTAACACATCAGGCAGTCCATCGCTGTCGTTATCAGAGTAAACAGCAACGTCGTTGAAACCGCGTTTCATCTCAAGGTACCACTCAACAGCATCTGCAATCATATTCATATTGCTATCGGCTTCGCCGTTAGCAGTAGGACTGTTCGTGTTATTGGGTAAATAGCCATTCACGATTTCGAGATAGTCAGGCAACCCATCTTTATCAGTATCTGATTGATTATTAACACCGCTGATTCCGAAATGACTCAGTAGATACGCTTCAATCGCATCCGGCACGCCATCGCCGTCGCTGTCGACGTCACCGCTATTGTTCGGATCAGTTCCAAGAATCCGCTCCATGCCATCGTTAATGCCATCGCCATCAGTATCTGCCAAAACAGCCGGTACAGAGGCATCAAGAGGATCAAAACCGTTCTGTACTTCAAGGTAATCAGGTACACCATCACCGTCTGTATCCGTCGACGTGTCGATATCCGCACCCGTTATTGACGAAATGTAGTCTTCCAATCCATCAGGAATACCGTCACCGTCGGTATCTGCAGCTCCTGAATCGCCACCGTAAACATCGTTAGGATCCATTGGATCACTGCCAATGTTTCTCTCGACATCGTCAGGTATACCGTCACCGTCAGTGTCAGTCTTCTCGAATGGTTTGCTGGAGAACACAGCTGTTGAAAGCTGATACAGCGACTTGTTTTCATTGGTGTCTTCAACAATCAACATCAAATAGTGTTCGGAGTCTGCTGCAAGATCTGTAACCAACGCGTTATAGACGTTGTTTCCGCGCTTGATCAAGCTGCCAGCTTCAACATTTGCGATATCGTCAACGCTGGTCAAACTTGTCGCGGTATAGCGATTGTTAAGCCGGTACAGGCTGTATTGCAACACCGTGTCTTCTTTGTCAGTCGCTGCTGTCCAATTGGTTTGTGCAGTAAACGCGGTACTTTCGCCAACATTGAACTGGCCAGGGGCCGGCGCTGTTCCATCAACAATGAATACCGATGAAGGTTCGCTGGCTGGCGCCTGATTACCGGCAACATCGCTTGCTGTATTCGCTGCGATACCGATACCCAAACGGCCATCGCCACTGATTTCACTCAACGTGACAGTCGCAGTGTTTGTATCGCCATTCGTCACGGTAACGATGGCGTTTGCGGTATCGACCGTGTTTAAGGTAATTGCTGATTCAGTCAAGGCGACGGTATCCGCGCCCTCGTACGTCACGGTATAACTAACCGGGCCGGATTTCGTGCTTGCAACTGTTGGCTCTGAGATAACCAGCGTTGGCGCTTCGGTATCGATGCTAAAGCTCAGCGTGGTTGCATCAAGGATGCCTTCATATTCATTGCCGGCAATATCGGTAAACGCGCCGGCGGCGACTTTAACATGGTAAGCAAAGCCGGTTTCCAGCGTCACTGGGGACGTTAAAGCGACGACTGTATCCTCAATTTTGATATCTGGACCTGACGCAACAAAGGTTCTAATCGGCGTATCCATGTCTTCGCGGAAGAGCTCTATCACCTTGTTGTCACCCACGACTGGGCGCATCGCCTCGTCAAACGTTAACGTAATAACAACATCTGCTTCTGAGCGATTTTCATCATCGGCTGGCAGTGTCGACAGCAATTGTGGGTGTGTGGCGTCATACGTCAAACTGAATGGTGTTGCTTCGCTATTACCATTACCGGCACTATCATTAGCGACACCTTCGGCAATATTCAAAACAACATCACCATCGGTATCCGGCGTTACCAACACTGTCCAGACACTGTCACTCACGCTGACAAACTCACTTAAGCTTGCATTGCCAGCGCTAAGATCATCGATTGTAAAGTCTATGACAGATTCATCGAACGTAATCGTAACGACGAATGGCGCATTAACCGGCCCTTCCGCCGCTCCTGTGATGGTAACGGCAGGATCTGTTGCATCAGCCAAGATCGCAAACTGCTCTGCGGCGGTGTTTCCATTGCCTGCGGTGTCGCTTGCCACATCCACGGGGATATCGAGAGTGACATCGCCGTCTGCGTTCGGTGTCACAAGTACGCTATACACAGCACTAGCGCTACCAGCAAAGTTAGTCAACGTCGCGTTATTGACATTGATATCAGCTGCAACAAAACCCGTAACCGTTTCGCTGAAGGTGATTGTTGCCGTGAATGCCCCACTGACCGGATCCGAATGATCTGTTTCAATCACAACGGTTGGCACAGTTGCGTCATAATGGAGAACGAATTGTTCTGCTGCTGCGTTCGCATTGCCCGCTGAATCGGTCGCAACATTCGCTGCGATATCCAATGTCACCTGGCCATCGCCCGTTGGTGATACCAATACCGTATATACGCCTTCACTGACAAGATTCAGATCGCTGACCTGCGCACCTGACGTATCAACATCATTCAGATCAAAACCACTTACGCCTTCATCAAAGGAGATAATCGCCGTAAACGCTGCATTAACAGCCCCTGCTGCACTGGTCGTAATTTGCACAGACGGTTGTGTCGCATCGTACATAATCGCAAAAGACGTTGCCTGTGTGTTGCCGTTTCCTGCGCTGTCATTCGCGGCATTTTCGGCAACATAAAGACTCACGTTGCCATCTCCAACCGGGGTCACCAGGACACTATAAACAGAATCGCTTGTCGCGACGAAGCTACTCAAACTGGCGTTTGACGCATTGATGTCGGCAACAGTGAAACCGCCAACCGCTTCGTCGAAGGTAATGGTTGCAGTAAATGCACCATTGATCGGGCCGGTTTCATCGGCTGCGATTTGCAATGTCGGACGTGTTGCATCATGCATAATCGCAAACTCGGCAGCGACCGTATTGCCATTGCCCGCCGTATCTTCTGCGGCATCCACAGCAATATTCAAAGTAACGTTGCCATCGCTGCTTGGCGTTACCAACACGGTGTATACCGATGCGCTCGTCGCAACAAATTGACTCAATCTGGCATTGCCGCTGTTCAGATCAGACATGCCAAAGCCCGTAACGGCTTCACTGAAGGTTACCGTCGCCGTAAACGGCGCATTCACAGGACTTGTTTCCGTTGAAGCAATCTCCACGGTTGGCCGAGTCACGTCATTCAAGACAGCAAATTGTGTCGCCTGAATATTACCGTTGCCCGCACTGTCATTCGCGGCATTAGCAGCGACATCTAACGTGACATCGCCATCGCTAGTTGGTGTCACTAACACGGTGTATACCGATGTACTGGTTGCCACAAACTGGCTCAGATTCGCATTGCCACCGTTGAGGTCGGCAATATCGAAACCGGTAACTGCTTCGCTGAAGGTTACTGTCGCAGTAAACGGCGCATTCACCTGACCCGATGCCGTAGAGGTAATCAGCACGGTCGGTTGGATCACATCGTTCAATATGGCAAATTGGGTGGCCAACGTGTTACCGTTGCCGGCACTGTCATTTGCTGCATTCGCCGCGATATCCAGTGTCACATTACCGTCAGTGGTTGGCGTCACCAACACCGTATATACCGATGCACTGGTCGCTACGAATTGGCTCAAACCGGCATTTACACTGTTGATATCTGCGATATCAAAACCACTAACCGCTTCACTGAAGGTCACCGTGGCTGTAAACGGCGCATTTACTGGGCCGGTTTCAGTTGATGCAATCTGCACAGTCGGCAAGGTCACATCGTTCAGTATCGCAAATTGCGTTGCCTGGGTATTCCCATTACCCGCCAAGTCTTCGGCGGCATCCGCGGCGATATTCAACGTGACATTGCCATCACTGGTTGGCGTTACCAACACGGTGTATACCGATGCACTCGTCGCAACAAATTGACCCAAGCTGGCGTTACCGCTATTTAGATCAGACACACCAAAGCCCGTAACGGCTTCACTGAAGGTTACCGTGGCCATAAACGGCGCATTCACAGGACCAGTTTCCGCTGAGGTAATCTGCACAGTCGGCTGAGTCACATCGTTCAATACCGCAAATTGTGTTGCTTGAGTATTGCCGTTGCCCGCACTGTCATTGGCGGCATTAGCAGCGATATCTAACGTCACATTGCCGTCGCTGGCGGGAGTTACCAGTACTGTGTATACAGAAGCACTGGTTGCATTGAAGTTACTCAAACCAGCATTGCCAACGTTGATATCAGCTTGAACGAACTCGGTTACTACTTCACTGAACGTAATCGTTGCAGTGAAGGCGACGTTAACAGGGCCAGTTTCGGTCGACGTAATCTGAACAGTCGGTTGTGTGGCGTCATGCAAAATCGCAAAAGCATTAGACTGGCTATTGCCGTTGCCTGCTGCATCGTTCGCCACGCTGCCTGCAATATTCAAAGTCACATCACCATCAGCGTTGGGCGTCACTAAAACCGAATAAACAGACGTACTGATAGCACTAAGGTTACTCACAATGGCATTCCCAACATTGATATCTGCGACCACAAAATCGGTTACCGGCTCGCTAAATGTAATCGTTGCAGTGAATGGCGCATTAATCGGCGCGGTGTCTGACGTTGCAATCACAACCGTTGGTTGCGTTCCGTCATAAATAATCGCGAATTGCTGGGCCGCGGTGCTTCCATTTCCTGCTGCATCACTGGCTGCATCTGCGGCAACATCCAACGTAACGCTGCTATCAGTTGCTGGTTCGACCACAACGGTATAAACGGTCGCACTGCTTGCTACAAAATTGCTCAGATTCGCATTAGCAAAACTGATATCCGCTTCAGTGAAACCGGTAACGGCTTCATCAAAGGTAAAGGTCGCAGTAAATGGCGCATTGACAGATCCCGTCTCAATCGCCGTTATTTGCAAGGTCGGCCGTGTCGCATCACTCAATATGGCGAACTGCGTAGCCGCACTATTGGTATTCCCTGCATCGTCTTCTGCAACGCCCACCGGGATATCCAATGTCACATTGCCGTCGTTATCAGGTGTAACCAATACGGTATAAACCAATGCGCTGGTTGCCGAGAAATTACTCAAGCTTGCATTGCCTGCGTTGATATCCGCCTCAACAAAACCTGTCACAGCTTCGTCAAAGGTAATCGTCGCAGTAAAAGCGCTATTCACCGGATCAGATTCAGATGTCGTGATCTGTACGCCAGGTGGCGTCTCATCATATGTTAACGCAAATTGCGTCGCTTGAGTGTTAGCGTTACCTGCAGCATCGTCGGCGACGCTGGCGGCAATGTCCAGTGCTACATTGCCTTCATCATTTGGTGTAACTAACACGGAATATACTGATAGGCTTGTCGCTGCAAACTGGCTCAGATTGGCATTGGTGGCATCGATATCACCTACTTCGAAACCGGACACAGACTCATCAAATGTGATGGTCGCTGTAAATGACGCATTCACAGCATTGGTTACCGTTGATGTTATTTGCACGCTAGGCGGATTCACATCATTGAGAATAGAAAATTCCGGTGCCTGCGAGTTACCGTTACCTGCATTATCCGACGCTTGATCAGCGGCAATATTGAGCATCACATTTCCGTGACTGCTTGGCGTTACAAGCACTGTGTATGTCGTCGCACTGTTTGCGACAAAATCACTGAGGTTTGCGTTAGAAGCATTGATATCACCGGCGACAAAACCGATCACATCTTCACTGAACGTAATTGTCGCAGTAAATGCAGCATTCACAGGGTCAGATGATGTGGTTGCGATTTGCACTGTGGGTGACGTTGCATCGCTCACGATCGCGAACTGGTTCGCCGCAGCATTACCATTGCCAGCGGTATCCGTTGCCATATTTGCCGCAACATCCAGCGTTACATTGCCGTCACTGGCAGGGGTAACATCCACGGTGTAGACCGAAGAACTGGTCGCACTGAAATTATCTAAGCTGGCATTGTCGGCGCTGATATCAGTTTGGACAAAGCCGCTCACTGCCTCGTTAAACGTGATCGTAGCGGTAAACATGCCACTCACTGGATCAGATGAAGTCGTAGTAATCACCAACATTGGGTCAGTATTATCAAAGGTGACCGCGTGCTGGGTCGCCACTGTATTACCATTACCGTGATCATCCGAAGCCGTGTTGGCATCGATATCTAACGTTAATACTCCATCGGCAATCGGCGATACAAGCACTGTATACACCTTGGCACTCACACCGTTGAAACTGCTCAGCTGCGCATTACTCGCATTGATATCATTCACATCAAAGCCGGTTACATCTTCATCAAATGTAATCTGTGCAGTAAATGGCATGTTCACTGAAGCATCGACAGTGTCCGAGATAACAACACTGGGCAACGTGTTATCGACACTGAAAGTCGCTGATGGCCCGGCAGCTGGGGCAACCTTCTCTCCATTTCGCGCCGTCGAATCACTGATACTGATACCCAACGTTCCATCACCAGTAATATTTGACAGCGTTACTGTTGGCGTCTCCGTGTTGCCGTTTGAAACAGATACCGTCGCAGAAGTACCGCTTGCATTTAGAGTGATGGCAGCTTCTGTCAGGTTCACCTCTACAGCATCGGTGTATGTCACGGTATAAGTGACAGGACCTGAAGATACCTGTGCAACACTTGGAGAAGAAATCAAGAGGCTCGGTGTTGCTGTTGGCAAAGCCGCTGTATAAGTCACAGAAAGCGCGTCTGCAACGGGATTTGTAACGCTCATATCAGAGGCATCACTAGCCACCGCTGCCGGTAACTCTACCGACACATTGCCGCTTGCGGATGGCGTAATATCCAATGTGTACGACGCACCACTTCCATTGAAATTATCAGCCACGCCATTTGTGATAATAAGATCAGTGACGTCAAGCCCCGTCACCGGACGACTAAACGTCACAGTGACAGGGATCGGCGAAATAGAGGTAGACTCACCTGCTGCAGTCGATATTAAAACAGTCAGCTGTTCAACAATTAATGTCGCTGAAGCGGCCTCGGTTTGTGCCGCTGCCGAATCAACAATGGCAGTCAATCCCGAAGTTACACTGAGATAGGAGCCTTCAGTCGTAGCTAAAGGCACAGTTACTGGCACATCAAATGTACAGGATTCTCCGGCCAGAAGTTCGCCTCCTGCAAAACCCATAGTGGTACCTCCCGTCAAGCTTGATGACGCGCCACACGGTGTTGTAGGCAATGCTCCCGAAACGGCAAGATTGGAAAGCGCTTGAGAAAGCCGATCGGTAAATTGGATGGAAGAAGCCGTTGGCGCGTTGATGTTGTTCGCGATAACGTAGCGAATAACCAAATTAGCGCCTGGCAAATACGGGCCATCAACAAATTCCTTTGTGAATGTCAGGCCACTCACAATAAAGGTATCTGAGACGGGGGCACGCGTCACGGCGAGACCAGAAACCAAGGATGTCTGCGTCGAGCTTGTGACCGTATACGAGCCTGGCGTTGCGGATTGAGGAACTTGTACATCAACTGAAAACGTGCAGCTGGTACCCGGCGACAAAGAGGCGCCTGTCAGCGAAAGCGTCGAATCACCCGTTAATGAGGAACCTGTTCCACAGATATTACTTTGAGCGCTTGAAATCGATGTAAGCCCAGACAGAACGGCACCCAAGTCAACCGTGAACGCTATATTTGTCGCATCAGCCGTCGAGTTCGCACTCAACTGAAGTGAAAATTCCGCCGTTATCGTATCACCAGGTGATGCGGAAGATTCCACAATCGCCATGGTAAGCGATGGCCCACCGACAATCTCAACGCTATCTGATCCGGGCAATCCTATAACAGCGCTCCCATCTACCGTTGCATTAACCGAACTGGTCGCAAACTCATAGTTTCCTGAAGACGCACTTGAAGGTACCGACAGAACCACATCAAAACTGCAGCTTCCACCCGCAGCAAGGCTCCCCTCAGACATTGACAATTGCAATGCATTTTCGCCATTACCCGTAGGCACCTGGGTACTATCAAATGTTGAACCAACACCACAACTGTCATTGGCAGGCACGGTAGAAACGGTGGTCCCCGGTATTGCAGTATCGATGAATTGCTCAAAACCGATATCCGTCGTAGAACTGCTAGCGCTTGTACTCGTCAACACGTAACGCAGGGTGAGTGAACCACCTGCAGCAGTTTGTTGTTCCACAAATTCCATTGAAAGCGTTGGCGCAGAATTAACAACTAAGTCGCTGGACGTTGATGGCCAGGTTGTTGACGACGATAAATCGAGTGTCGCTTGGCTAGTAACATTGGGATAAATGCCTGTCACTGCCCCGCTAGGAATCAACACACTGACTTCAACGCTACAGGATTCGCCGGGCGCAAGACTAATACCAGAAACAGAAATCAAAGACGTACCGGTAACAACCGAATCGGGGCCGCAAAAACCATCATTAGGCAGTACCGCGGCAGTCAATCCCGCCAAAGTGGCGTTTAAATCGTTCGTAAAGCTGATATTCGTGGCAGTTTCGCTTCTATCTGTATTTTTCAACGTAAATACTAAAGGTACTGTACCACCTGCAACTCCCGCTGAAGCAAAATAGCTGCTGAAATTTGCAACAACCACACTCAAATCCGCGCTCGCAGGATCACCAATATTTCGGGGAAACATATTCGAGCCAAACACAAGGAAATCTCCGAGCGCACTTGTCTGACTAACATATTGACCTAGATCGTTTGCCACGATACCGACTCCGATCGAGCAAACAGCACCTGCAGGCACCGTAACATCCGAGACACTGATGGTATTGGTCGTAGAATCGTTACTCACCATTCCCCCACACGATGAAACATCAATAAATGTGTTGGCGAATGTCAGTCCGACCGGCAACGTATGAGTGAAGTTTGCTTTGGTTCTCACCTCGGAAGAACTGGAGTTATCAATGGTGTAGGTCAACGTGGTCGATTGGCCTGGATTGATTTCAGCGGGACTAAATTGCGCGGTAAATAACGGCGCTGTTCCACTTATCGTCAAATTTGCCGTTGCAGTGCCTGAGTTGCCCGCTGTCGACGTGAGTTCACCCGTCGTATTTACAAACGAACCCGCAGTACTAGCGGTAACGTCAACCGAAAAAGTACAACGAGAACCAGATCCTAAACGAACACCGCTGAGCTCGATTGTACTCGACTCTGCCATTGCTGACGTCAACCCATCAACACACGCTGTCACTGCATTGGCAGGTGTCGCGACAACAACACCTGACGGTAACATATTGGTAAAACCCAGATTACCTGCAGGGCCAGCGCCCGCTGCAGCATTATCGATGGTATACGTCAGGGTCGACGTGCCATTAGCGCTGATCGTCGAGGGAAAAAAGGCCATAGAGAAACTCGGCAGCGCCTGCTCTACAGTCAAACTCGCCGTTGCATTACCTGAATTCCCTTCTGAAGAGGTTAAGTCACCGGATGTATTTACATACGTACCGTTCGAGTCACTGGTAACGTTAACCGAAAGGGTACAGGTATTACCTACGTCCAGTTGAGCGCCGGTCAGCGATATCGTTGCTGTATCCTCGATTGCCGTCGTTGTCCCCCCACACGTTGTCGACACATTCGCAGGCGTCGCAATTACAACGCCCGCCGGCAATGTATTGGTAAAGCCAAGATTACCCGCAAGAGCAGAACCTGCTGTATTATCGATGGTATACGTCAACGTCGAGGGTACAGTGGGGTTTGTTGTTTCAGGAGAAAACGCCATAGAAAATGTCGGTGGCGCCGCATAGCTACTCAAGCTGAAGAGCGCGCCAACAAAGAGCAAGCTCAGGCGTGATACAAATGGCCAAGCGGTCTTTGGCCTAGCGGATAAGGTAATCTCGTTAGAAAATTTCATAGTCAACGCGCAGCTTGAAATATCAGTTGATAAAGGTGGGGTTCGGCAAACACTACAATCGGCTAACTCATATAATATGTCGCGCTATATAACTTTACCATCAATTTGAACAAATCACGCGTCTATACGCGTCTAACAGGTACTCAGACTAGCAGACAAAATCACACACCGCTCAAAAACAAACGTGCCGTCTAAGGTGCCCAAAATGATATCGTAATGAACGCCGTTAAGCGGTAAATCACGCGGGCAAAAAATCGCCAAAAAGCGCGATTTATGTATGAAAAATGCGTGCTATGAGTCAGCACTCAGCAGTGCGAAACTGAGCACAACAATGATTCAAAGATTTTTCAGTACATTGAACAACCTATTCGAACACACGATACTCGATCGTTTCAGCGGGTAGACAAAGCTTATCGCTGCAGGCCTGCATTTGAAGACTCGCCTTAATCTGCCCACCAACAAACTTTGCAGGCACCTCTACCAATACGGAGCCCTGCCAAATATTGATGAGGGTGCCCGACCAACTAACGCTCAGCACATCGGCATTAGGATAAGTGACAGGCGGCACACCATTTACCTCCATACGAGTAGCAACCAACGCCTTTTTACCCGGCTGGTTACTGTTAATGTGCCACCCCTCTTGCATATTGATCTTGGCGATAACATCCAGCGTACCGTCGTTAGCCGATCGAACCTCAAAATCCACCTTTCCATGACCATTGGCAAAGTACTGCTGGCCTGAAAGCCCTTGAACATCTAACGCACGCAATATCGATGCATATTCTTCTGGCTGCTTAACAACCCTGCTTAATCCACCAAGACTGTTAGCACTGTACTCCCGATACCGCACATCTCCCGTACGATCAATCAGCTGCCTAATAACCTGCAATACAACACCATAGGCAGAGACAAAATTGTCATCTCTCAGAGATTGCACCGGAAACGGCACCTTACCCCGGCCATTTTGGTATAACTCCCACAACCCGGTTTCTTTGATATAGAAATGCGACTTCATCGCCGCAAACATTGCCTCAGCTTCCTTCAAATACGCTGCTTTCGCCGTATTATCATATGCAGCAATCAACATACTGATGGCAAACGCGTAATCCTCTAATGTTGAGTCGGCCTCCCCAACAACACCATTCAGTGAATAGCGTTTTAACCCGCCATGCTCTCGATTCACATCAAGTAAGGTTTCTTGAGCACGTGCAGCAGTCTCTCTCCACTCAGTGCGATCAAATGCGTTTGATGCTTCCCACAGCGCATTGATCCAAAGCGCATTCCAACTTGTTATGGCTTTTTTATCCACTTTCGGTCGCGGTCGCTGCTCACGGATGATCATTAATTCATCGAGCAACTGCCCCCAAACGGCATTCCAATCAGATCTTGGCACATTATACATAGCGAGCACCTGCTGCCAACCTGGACTAAAACGCAGAATATTCGAACCGTTAAAATTACCGGCATGGGATATGTCAAAAATGCGCGTGCTTAGAGCTTGGAATTTTTTCGGCAAAATGCGGTTAATCTCATCCAGTGAATACAAGTAATAGACACCCTCTTCGTAATCCGTAACCGCATCCATCGAAGCAAAATACAAACCGGCGCCTGACAAATACCGCTCAACAAAATCAATAGTTTGCTCGACAACACGACGATACAAAGGATCAGGAAATACCGCATACGCTCGACTGTACAAGGTAACCATCAGCGCTTGGTTATACAGCATCTTTTCAAAGTGCGGCGTTTTCCACGCTGCATCGACTGAGTAACGAAAAAAACCACCCGACACAGGATCGTACAAAGCACTGGTCGCCATTGTCTTAAGCGTTAGATCGAGAAACGAAACCACCGCAGCATCGCCGGTTTTTTGCGCAGCATCAAGCAGAAACAGCATCAAACTCTCTTTCGGGAACTTAGGCGCACCGTTGAGCCCACCATGCACTGTATCAAACTCAGTTGCGATTCGATCAATCAATGCCGAGATATCCAAAACAGCATCATCAGACGCCTGATTAAACGCGAGTTGTTTTTCTACTTGAGACGACAAACGATCACCATTAGCCTTCAAAACATGGGCATTACTTTTCCAGATTGATGCAAGTCGAGCACTCACCTTCAGAAAACGGGCTTTTGTCATGTAGCTATTAACAAAGAACACCTTTCCGTCTGGCGTCAGAAACGCATTGATTGGCCACCCGCCTTCACCTTTCATGATCTGCAACGCCATCATGTGCACGGCATCGATATCCGGCCGCTCTTCGCGGTCAACCTTGATACTAACAAAATGCCTATTTAAAACATCGGCGACTTCTGGATCAACAAAACTCTCCTGTTCCATCACGTGACACCAATGACAACTGGCGTAACCGATGGATAGAAAAATTGGCTTATTGTGCGCCTGTGCAAAGGCAAGAACATCTTCATGCCATTGCTGCCAATGAATAGGGTTTTCACGATGCTGCAGCAGGTAAGGTGACAACGACGCCCCTAGATTATTTCGAGAAACATCAACGTTGCCGGCGTGCACTGATAACGCCACAAACAGTGACACCATCAAAACCGACCGCAACAGCCACCTCAAGACATCACCGCTTTATCACCGCCCACACAAAGCAATCCGACGACAATCACAAGCCTGCCTTCACAGGTTCATCACCTTGAGCAATGCGGTAACGCTGACCCGCCTTCAGCTTACCGACGGATTGCTTTGAACCGTCAGGCCATATCACCAACACCTCGGCTTCCTGCTTGTCACCCAAGCCAAAATGCTGCTCTTTAGACGGTGATGTTAAATACGCAGTACTGCCGCTGACCTGCCGCCAGATTTTGTTGCCATCACTCAACGTTGCGACGATCTGTGCGCCAATGGCATCTCTATTGGTGTGTTTCTTTGGATCTCCCGCCAAGCGGACCGAAAACGATTGATTCCCAAATCGCTCGGCGTTATTTCTGAAAAACATCGCCGGTGCGTGATAATTATTAACGGCAATATCTAAATCACCATCGTTATCGTAATCAAGGTATGCAGCACTTCGGGAATTAACCAACACATCCAAACCCGATTTCTTTGATCGATTGCTCAACTTACCGTTTTCGTTAACAAAGAACACGTTAGTCTCTTTGCTGCTTACCGGCATATAGACCTCTGCCCGCTGATGATAACCACTCTTATCATCAAAAGCCCTATCACTGTATACCGCGTATTCGTTCATACCATTGAGCACATATAAATCGTCATCACCGTCGTTATCAAAATCCAAAAAGTCGGCACCCCACGACCAACCCGTCGAAGAATACCCCCTGCCCACCGACTTCGACTGCGTGTAAGCAGGTAAAGCGCTACTTGAAGCAGACACAAACAGATCATTGGCCTCAACAACACGCATATGCGCTAACTTCTCAGGATCAAAACTGGCGGGCGTATCTTTAGAGGGCAGCACATACTTTTGATCTTTATTCATCGTCACGATATTTGAAATGTAGATATCCGGCATGCCATCATCATTCAAATCACTGAGTGCAATGCCCATAGTATAAGAAGGTTTACCGGTTCCCATCGCTTCGGCAACGTTTTTGAATTTTCCGCCACCTAAATTACGAAGATAGCTATTCACACCAAAGTCGTTACCCACGATCAAATCTTGCAGACCATCGCCATCGAAATCTGTGTGAGTTAGCGCCTGACCCCAACCGGTATTGTCCGTACCACTTCCTAGTGTGACGTCAGTAAAAACGAAATTACCGTGGTTTTTAAACAGTCGATTCGCTTGCCCATTAACATTTTTACGCGCCAACGTCGGCTTCACACCGTGAATGTAGTCACCAAAGTAAGCAATATATAAATCTAACAGACCATCATTATCAAAATCAAAGACAGTGGCAGGGCCGGCCACCCTGGCTTCTCCGCCCAAGTTGGTTTTCGCGGTGACGTCTTTAAACGTTATGCCGTCGATATTTTGGTAAAGCCTATGAGGCGCATTAACATACGTAATGAAAATATCTTGCAGCCCATCATTGTTGAAATCAGCAATCACAGGCTGCCTCACTTCACCGGGGTGATTATCACTGCCCAACCAATTGATGCCGGCCGTTTCTGTGATGTCTTTAAACTCACCGGCTCCTGTATTCAAATACAACTTATTGCCGCGCCCCGACAACACCAACAAATCAACGTAACCATCGTTATTGATATCGTCTGCAGCAATGCCAGAGCCTCCAAAGGCTGGCGGTATGGCCAACACCCCAGTCTTGCTGTCTTTCATTACCAAGCTGCGCAATAGACGGCTCAACCAATCCGAACTGCGGTGCTCCACCTCAATCCCAACGTTCTCACTCACCTCATCAAACCATTGAAATTTTTTCGTCCCGCCGCTTTTCGTCGCGTTATCGGCACTCGATAGCAATAACGGAGGAGCAACCACGTTTGCTTCCGTTTGATTATTTTGATCAATTCTACGTTGAATAAACGACACACTGTGCGCAAGATCTTGTGCCTGCAAGGTTTTATGCTTCTGCTCTTTGGCCGCCATACCAGCTACACGCAACACCAACACACCAAACTGCGCAATGTTTTCGGCCATAAGCTCAGCCGAAAATGGATCCAACGGTTTAGTAGCGCCAAAATTCACATCCTGCATCGCCCATTGAAGATAACGCCAATGCCCGCCGCTATCTCTAAAGGCATCCATATCGTAGGATTCAAGCATAATTTGTTTTGAAACGGGTAAACGAGGGAAGAACGTCGCATCTTCATATTCATTAATACTGTGCGGAATAAAAGCCTCTGCATAGGTTTTTACATCCTCAACACGAATCAACGTATGTTGCCGCTGAGCAGCCACCTTCTCAGCACCCGCATACAAATCTAACGCAAAACCAACCATAACCTCGCTGTATACTTTCTTAAAGAGATCAGATTGCTCGGTATCTGAGGGCCATGGCATACGCGCGAAATAGACCTGCAGATTTCGAATAAAAACCTTATTACTGATCTCGTTATACGCTTGATACGCACTGATTTTCTCGGCAATGATTTTGTGCGTTAGCGCGAATGAAGAACCAGCGTCAGTTGCCTTACCCGCCATGCGGGCAACAGCTGAAGATCGAGCTCCTGTTTTGTTGTTCAATCTGTTCCAAGCGGCTGCAAATAATGGCTGATCTATTTCATATAAATCGTTATCGCGTGCGGCTTTGTCAGCCACGTGCAACACTGCCAAGGTGTACAAGTCGAGAAACAGCTGCATATCGATTAACGCCTCGTCAGATAGAGGCAATAACAGAACATCACCCAACAGGCTATCTTGCTGAACCGCTAAAATGGCTCTCAGACTATAAGCAATACTGCTGTACTGGCGATAAATATCAGCCACAATCAGAACACTGTCCGCACTACCCTCAGGCTTCACCACCCAATCGCCATTTTTCATCGCTTGCAAATTACTAACGGCGAGAAAATATGCCCGTATTCGCTTCCGACTAATCGTACTCTCGCCGGCTTGCTGTGCTGCAATTGACGCCTCACGCCACAGCGCCTCAATCAGTGCTTTTTGATAATCGATTTTGGCAAAACGTGCTCCATCGGTTAGCGGAGTACCATAAATAAAATCCTCAAGACGCGATGCAGTGGCATAACACTTAGGGTCAGACGTCCCTTCAAGCTCGCCAATACTTTGCAAAACTGGAGAAAATGCATCATTCGCCGTAGCGTTTACTTCAAGACATAATGCAGGCAACGCCATACAAAAAAACAGAACACAAACCAAACGCTGGAATAATGCAAACACGATATCAATACCCGAAGAAACAACTAGAAACACAACAACTGACGCAGCATAGCAAAACTATCGGCACAACCGTATAAACAACAACGCTATACCAAAGCAACGAATTATAGGAAACCATTATAACAACGTTGGCTGGTCCTGCTATAAAATTGATGTAATACGATGCTCATCATACTCAGATAGTTAATCACTGTAAGCACAAGATCGAGTACGTTGAATCTAACCATTTAATTCAAACTTGTTTTATAAGCATCGACTAACTAGAATGGCAGCAGCAAATATAACGCAATAATAACGGGCACGCTGTCAGCCCACCCTAATCGAATACCAAAATCAATTAGAGTGCACTTCGGCGCGGCGACCTATGAAGCGTACAGCCAAAGATAGAGCACTAACGATGTCGCTCTAACAACCAAGGACAAACAATGATGCCCTCCCTCACTCAATCATTGCTCTTCGCCTCATCACTTTTGTTTGCCAGTATTAGCCTTGGCGAAACGATTGTTTCAGGCGATTCAGATACCGTCACGATCGATACCGATGAGAGCAGTGTCGAATTTGTTAGAATAAGCGGCCCTCACAACTTTAACTTACGTTCTGAATCTCTCGTTATCAGCAGCGACAGGGGGTTTCCCGACGGACAATACAGCTTTGAAGTTAACGCAAACATAGGCAGTTCAACAGAAGAGACAAAATCACAATTCAACAACGGCCGCAACGAAGCACAAACCCCAGGCGACCGTATTGCAGTGGTCTACAGCGGTGAATTTATCATCGCCAACGGCAATGTTGTTACCGCTAAAGACAAAAAATCAAGGGATTAATCGATAATGAATAAAACCATCCTCAGCACTGCTATATCAACCATTGCCCTGCTATCAGCACAAACCTACGCAGATCAATATATCCAAGATGATCAAATTGTCAGTGGAAGTCTTTGCGTTGGAACAGATTGCTCTAACGGCGAAAATTTTGGCTTCGATACTATTCGTCTGAAAGAAAACAATGTACGCATTAGAGCGGTTGATTCAAGCTCATCTTCTAGCTTCCCAACCATTGATTGGCAACTGACATTTAACGACTCAGCTAACGGCGGTATCAATAAGTTTTCGATTGACGAAATCGATTCAGGAAGAACACCGTTTACCATAGTATCTTCGGCACCCAGCCACAGCATTTACGTCAGGGACAATGGCTTTGTCGGCTTCAATACCAGCGCCCCCGTGGTTAACCTTCATTTAAAGTATGGTAATTCACCGTCTCTGCGGCTAGAACAAGACGGTAGCTCAGGCTTTACATCCCAAGTATGGGATGTTGCGGGCAACGAAACCAACTTCTTTATTCGTGATGCAACCAACGGCAGCAAAATCCCCTTCAAAATCAAGCCTAGCGCTCCCAATGACTCTCTATTTATTGCCGCAGATGGTGATATCGGCTTTGAAACAAGCACACCTGACGGCATTCTTGACATTGCCCACCCAGCAGATGCCAACAACCATGCAGTGTTGATTTCCCCTGTTGGGTACTTCGGCATCAACATCGATAACGGCAAGATGCCAGCCGGCCTGCTTGACGTTCAAACTACAGGCGGAAAAAGCCACCTTACCGTCACCCCTGCTGGTAAAGTAGGTATTAACACAAGCGCACCGGTAAACATGGTTGAAGTTAAAAGCACAGATGGTACTCAAACACGGTTCTCTGTTGCAGACGGCGGTGCAATCAGCACGGGCAATAACTCTTCAGGCACACCCCGCTTAACAGTAGCAGCGGACGGAAAAGTGGGAATAGGCACAAGCGCTCCAAGCGCGAACCTGGAAGTAGCAGGCACTGATGGCGCCACAAATTTGAAAATCACAGACAAATCAAGCGGATTAATTCTTTCTGGTGATAATGTAACAGCGCTTCGCGTCGAGAACACAGCAACTGAAACAACCCGCTTATTGGTAGCCATCGAAAATAATGGTCCAACGGGTATTGCAATCAAGGATTCATCAGCTGACGGTATCGAGTGGTTTATCTTAAATACACCTGGCGGATTGAAATTTTTCGCCAACGGCACCCAAGTTATGCGCCTGAATAGCGATGGCAGCCTTGATCTCAAAGGTGCAGTTAACCCAAACAGCCTGTAAGCTGCTACAAACCGTACCATTAATGCCCTTTATATCTGCAGATAAAAAGGGCATTTCCAAGAACCGATGAATGCCTTAAACTAACCGAAATGAAAATCCATGTAGGCATCACTCATTATCACTTAAAAAAACTAACAGCTAAATTGGGGCTAGAAGATGGAAAAAACACTGCATACCGAAAAAGAAACTTGGTCAACACCTAAACTAGAAGAACTCACTGAACTCGAAACAAGAAACGACATAGGAGCTGGCATGGACGGCGGTACAACGCCAGGTATTTCAGAATCTTAATCAAGTTTTAGAGGGGGCGTACCCCTCTAAAACAACACACTGTTCAATCATTGTCGCCTTCGACATAACGAATAAATCCACCAACAGAATAAGCACGCACCAACGCAAGCTTCGCCCTCCTCGCCTCTCCTCCCTGCAGATCACCGTCAATCGCCTGCTCCAATAGCTGTCTCATTCTCGGTATATCCAAATATTTGCTGACCTGATCAGATGATGCGAGTTTTTCCATATTGATTCTTAGATCACTAGCCGTTTCATATAAACCACTTGAATATTCATGAGGCTGCGCTCCTCTTCGTTGGCGACACGCAATTTCGGGAGGCAAAACACTATACATAGCGCGACGAACCAATGATCGAGGAACACCATCTCGACAGTACTCCTGTTCAGGCACCCCAAGACAGAACTCAACAACCCGCTTATCCAATGTAGGGTCACGCCGCTCAATACCGTTGAACGCCCTTGAAGCACTCAACCGATCTCTCGAATCACAAAAAGCACCATTCAGAATCGCCATCACACGACTGTCTCTCGATCGAGCATAACGGCGACGATAGAGGCCCCAACCTAGCTCTTTATGACGATCTGCCAATCGCTTATCCTTCGCCATCTGTGGATTAATCAACGAGAAAGCAGACCACGGTGCCTGCCCACAAGCGCGATACTGCTGGTACTTCGCCCACAATACATCCGGAATAAAAGGTACGAACGAAGCACTCAAAATTTGCTTCATATTTCGCCGGCGCTCGAGAAGATCGCTAGAAGCCCAACGCCCCCAGCGGAGCCAGCGCCGATCTGCAATCAACTCACTCAGGAAGCACTCCCCCGCCCAGCTGATAGTTAAATTCCCTTGACTCCCGCTTAATAAAACCCTGGCACCATCTCCACGTGCCTTAAGCGCCAGCTCTCTACCCCAACCGCCTGCGAAATTGCGTCCAGGAAAACCGATCGCGCCGTAGCCCCATTCGAGAGACGAGAACATGTTGCTATTCTCAGACCCAAAGGCCATAAAATTGAGATCAATATTCGGATACCATTGCCTCAAACTCTCCACCACGCTGCGCTCATCGAGATCCCACCCCGGCTTCTGAATTCCCGAGCTTTTGCCGTCAGGTACAGCTGTATACGTAGCAAGACTTTTACCACTCTTAGCCAGTTCAATCGCGGCTAAACAAGCGACACTGGAGGAATCCAACCCGCCACTTAGCTCGCTGGCAATCGGGTATGCACTACGCAACCGACAGGTAACGGCTTGCTCCAGTAAACTCCTTAATGCTTCACTATAGTCATCGGGATTGTTGAACCGAACATCCTTGATATTATCTTCAAGAGCATAATATCGACGAACATCCAATCCTTGATTCGTAACCGTTAAGTAATGACCTCCAGGAACACGAGTTACATCCCGATAAACACTCGCACTGGCGTCTGCGTGTAAGAGTACGGTAAATTCCGCCAGCTTCTGCTCATTAAGCTCATTAGTTACCCAAGGTAAAGCCAGGATGGCCTTGATATCATTTGCGAAGCTGAAACAGTCCCGTTGCTGGTTATAAAAAATCGGGCGATTACCAAAATGATCAACAGCAGCAAACAGCTTTTCTGTGCGGGCATCCCAGAGTGCAAACGAAAAATCGCCAAGTAGATGATTCAGACATTCCTCTCCCCACTTTTCGTAGGCTTTAAGAATCAGTTGGCTATCTGGCAGCATTTTTAGCTGGGCGGGATGAACAGCGAGCTGACTTGCCAATTCTCTGCGGTTATCAAGACGCACATCAGCGCACAACATATGGCCAGCAGCAGAACTTAATGGCTGGCGTTCAAAAAAATCTTCAGGCGTTATCCGCATCAACGTATGCAGCATGCTAACGCGAGGGCGGATCAGCGTTTTCTGGTTATCGGGCCCATAGGGCCGCAACGCTCCCATCATGCGTTCAACGTTTTTTAAATCAACTCGTTGTTCACCGGTTTGAACAATTCCACCAAAACCACTCATAGATTCAATACAGTCTTTATAAATTTAATTTTCATTATCGCATTCGACCAAAGGTTACCACGGACACTTCACTCTCGCCGGAGCACCATTTAAACAGCATCAGACGACATCAAGCGAACAAACTGTCCAAATGGTTGATCAAGCGCTCACCAAGCTCGTTTGCCTTATAAATCGTCACCGCGTTTGCATAATAGCGTGCCACATCATGCCCGATACCAATCGCCGCCAACTCAATCTGCCCTCTCTCCTCAATACTTCGCACCACTTGAATAAGGTGGTCGTCGAGAAAGCTTCGTGCGTTATGGGTACGAGTCGCTTTATCCATTGGCTTACCATCGGAAATAACGAGCAAAATCTTTCGCGCTTCGCGCCGCTGAATAAGACGATGCGAGGCCCACAGCAGTGCCTCACCATCGATATTTTCATTTAACAGCTGATCATTCAACATTAATGACAACCCGGCACGCGCACGGCGATAAGGCGTGTCGGCAGACTTATAAACAAGATGATTAAGCGCTGCGAGTCGTCCGGGTTGCTCAGGCTTACCCGAGGCTTCCCATTGTGCTAACGGCTGATTTTTTTTATTGGTGGTATAACCAAGCACCTCGACTTTTACACCACAACGTTCGAGAACTTGCGAGATCACACAACTGCATTGCCAGGCAACGTGAATAGACTCACCTCTCATTGATCCGGAATTATCGACCAAGAGCGTCACAACCGTTTCACGAAAGGTAGAATCACGTTCCTTTTTGTAGGGCTTGGCAGATAAAGGCGCTGAGACGACTTGCGCCAACCGACGAGCATCCAACCGGCCGTCTTCAAGATCATGATCCCAATCGCGAGCCTGCATGGCTTGCAAACGTCGCTGCAGGCACTTTGCCAAACGATGAACGAGTGCGTTAGGCGTTTCGTCATCGCGCACTTCAGCCATCATACCGCACTGGCGCATGTAGGTATTGGCATCAATTTCGCGGTCGTAGCTCGCATCAAAGACGCTATAACCATCAACATAATTGTCAGAATGGATCTCCATTGACTCTGATGCAGCCTCCAGACTCTGAGTATCGAGTTTTGGCTGTGCATCCTCTGGATCGTCTGAGAAGTCTTCACCTACCGGTTCTGAATCACATTGAGGCTCAGGCTTAAGAAGCCGCCCTTCAACTTCCTGATACCCAAAGCTGCTCAGCACACATCCAGCAAAGGCCTCTTGATCGTTCAAATATTGATGCAATACATCGGGCTCGATACTTGGCCCCCGCACAACAGGGATAACTTCCGCATAATTCGCAGGTAAGATCTGGGCATTGGTGTGTAACGTCGACACTAAACATCGAATAGCAATAAGCTGGGACAATTGCTCGACGGCAAATCCGTCACTTTTATCGTGAACAGATCCCCCATAATACTCGATGAAACAGTCGAAGAGTGCCACAGTATTTGACTGAAGCCCTGGCAACCATCGTGAAGCCAGAGCTTCAATGCGGATAACATCTAACCAGGTCAGAAAGGCGGCATTGCCGAAGCGTTGTGTGAGTTGTGCTTGAATTTGCTCATCGTGATGACGCGCCCAAAGGCCGGATAAATCAGAAAGTGCGCGAACAAGCGCGAGGCTCGTTAACCCAATTGCCTCACCAAACAACGAATCAATAATGCGTATAGAGCCACTCGCCTCGTCACCCGAAAGCGTGCGCTGGGTTGCCTGCAACGCTTTGTCAAACTCACCTTTGGTGAACTGCTCAACGCGCTTATCTAACTCTCTTGCTCTTTCACGTTCAAGCAAACGATAACGCCCCACTGTAATCCATAATTTCCGTATCAAAGCAGCGCTGATAGTATTCGCTCAGAATCATCCGCTCCTCTTCATCACAGCGGTTCAGGAAGCTGACTTTAAACGCAAGTGCCAAATCACCGAAGATCTTGAAGTTATCTGCCCAGGTTAATAGTGTACGCAGCGACATCAGCGTTGAAATATCGCCGTGCTTAAAACCTTCACGCGTTAGCTGCGCCATTGCAACCATATTACCCAGCATCGGCTGCTGCTCTTCGGTTAAACCTTTGACCTGTGCTTGCAGCAGTGCCAGCTCCTGCTCAAAGGGCAGAAACTCCAGTTTGCTGACGATGTGCCAGCGGTCCATTTGCGCTTGATTAAGCTGCTGCGTACCATGATAAAGACCTGTTGCATCGCCTAACCCGACTGTATTTGCAGTCGCAAAGAGTCGGAACGACGGATGTGAGCTGACAACACGATTCTGCTCTAACAGTGTTAATTTACCTTCGTTTTCCAACAGGCGCTGCAGCAAAAACATGACATCCGGGCGCCCTGCATCATATTCATCAAATATCAGTGCAACGGGGCGCTGCATGGCCCAGGGCAGAATGCCCTCCTGAAACACGGTGCGCTGTTTTCCATCTTCCACAACAATGGCGTCACGCCCGATCAGATCAAGACGACTGATATTGCTATCGAGATTAACACGTAGGCAAGGCCAATTAAGCCGACTCGCCACTTGCTCAATATGTGAGGATTTCCCTGTGCCATGCAGTCCTTGTAACATCACTCGCCGATCGTGCGAGAAGCCTGCCAGAATGGCCAGCGTGGTATCCGGATCAAATGCATAACCGTCAATCTTATCTGGCACATTAGCACTCGACTCACTAAACCCCGAAATCTGCATCTCGGTATCTATACCAAATACCTCCCGAACATCAATCACAACGTCAGGCTTGGAATCAACGCAGATAGCGTCCAAAGGGTTTGATTGCATGGTGGCGTCCTGTTTTTCGGTACTCATGGAAATTCTAAACCGCTACTTCGTATCATCGCATACTTAGGCTGGTTGGTATTCACAGAAGCGTAATGATATCGCCAGCGCCCCCATAAAACTAATGATTTCAACGGGTCGACTCGGCAACGAACAACCCTCAGATATGCAGACGATCGGCTCGCTCTAATCCTACAAGACATTACAAGTCCGTTTCTTATATAATGCCCGCTCATAACTCGCGACAAGATAGAGTGTTTGCTGATGAGCGATCGCATTTTTACCTACCGTTGTTTTGGTTTCGACATAACATCAGAGCTTGAATGCCCGGAACTCTCTCCGATAGACGATTGCGCTCAACCACAAGTAACAATCCGATTTGGTGAAGTACCTACACAGCTTGAAGATCCAGAATTTTGTAGCCCTCGCTTCCAGATTCAGGATCAGCAATTTTTGCTGAGTGTCGATGGTGTTGCTCGATATCTGGTGAAAGAAGGCAACGAAATTATTATCGCCCCAGAAACAGACACAGATCAGGATTCTATCCGACTGTTTTTGCTCGGCTCGGTTTTAGGCGCCCTGTTACAACAAAACGACTTGCTTGTTTTACATGGCAGCGTGGTCGAGATTGATGGGCAATGTGCGGCATTTGTCGGCCACTCCGGCCGCGGGAAATCAACACTGGCGGCTGCTTTTAGACAAAAAGGCTATCGAATACTGGGTGATGATTTGTGTGTAATCAAGATGCCCGATGACAAAACACAGCTGCCTACAGTCTACCCTGGCTACCCTCAGGCTAAGCTCTGGCATGACTCGCTTGAAAGCCTCGACATGGATCCAGAATCTCTCGCGTTAATCCGCCCAAACGTTTCGAAGCGTAAACTCCCCATTCACGATGCATTTTGTGACTCCGAAAGACCGCTCACACATATTTTTCAACTGGAACCCCATAACGGCACAGAGCTGGACTTCAGAAAGATAAACGGCGTCAAAATCATCGAATGCTTGAAAACACACACTTACCGTAATCAATATCTGCAAGGACTTAAGCGCGAAACCAAGCACTTCAAGCAGTGCGCCACGCTGTCGCAAAAAGTGTCAGTTTATCATCTCAATCGCCCGAAAAGCTCAAACTTCTTCCAACAGAAAATGATCAAGCTCGTCGAAGCGGAACTTGCCCGATGAAAAACATCATCTGGCTGGCGAGCTATCCAAAGTCAGGCAATACCTGGTTCAGGATGTTTCTGAATGCACTCCTCAATCCGGATAAATCACTCGATATTAACGAGTTGGACGAAGCAAAAACAATCGCCAGCTCTAGAGCCTGGTTTGATCGTGTGATTGGCTACGATTCTGCCGACCTTACAGATACTGAGATAGACCGTTTGCGGCCGCGTGTTTACGAATTCGCCGCTGAGCACTATGAATCCGTGCAGTTCCACAAAATTCACGACGCCTATACCTTTAACGATCAAGGTGAACCGCTGGTATCCGCATCGGCTTCACTTGGCGCAATCTATATCGTAAGAAACCCCTTTGATGTCTGCGTATCATACGCGCATCACAAAGGGCAAAACGACGTTTCGAAAGTGCTTTCGCTGATGACTGACGGCATTCAGGAAGATCCGTTTGTTCCGAAAAAGAAACAACAAAGCCAACTCAGACAAAAACTACTGACATGGGGCGAACACGTCGAAAGCTGGGCTGACGCAAAAGAAGTACCGTGCTGTGTGATCCGCTACGAAGATATGCAAAGCAAACCGCTGGAGACGTTCGGAAAAGCTTTGCAATTTGCAGGTATCGAAGCGACTGATCAAGACATTCTCACCGCGCTTGAAAAATGCAACTTCGCCAGGCTTCAACAACAGGAAGATCAGGGTGATTTTAAAGAACGCCCACATAAATCCAAGAAGTTCTTTCGCCAAGGTAAGGTTGGCAGTTGGCGCGATGAACTGCCTGAATCGATGGTGTTGCCCTTCATTGAAAAGCACCAAGACACCATGAGAAAATTCGACTATCTCGATGAAAACAATAACATCGTATATTAAGCATTTGGGGAACAACGCGTGTTAGATCTCAACACAACCGTAGAACGTAATCCTTCACAACTTGACTGTGAATTGGATGGTGAGTTTGTGCTGATGTGCACAGAAACGGGCAAGTATTTCAAGCTGGATCAAGTCAGCGCGCTGATCTGGCAGCTACTTGAAACACCGCAAACCGGCCTGGCCATCAGCAGCAAAATGCAGGAAAGCTACGACGTAACTGAAGCTCAATGCAACCAAGAAGTATTGCGCTTCTTAACACAGCTAGCCGACAAACAGTTTATCAATATCACCTGATATGATGAATCACGTTGACTACGAGCTGACCAAAATCTGAATGAAAAAGCTACGCCTAACCTTACGACTCCTCAAAGACCACAATCGTTTTTTATTGTTGGAAGCCATCATCTGGCTCGGTTACGCACGCTTTCTCGTTCGATTTGCCGCCTACCCCAAACAAACCGCTCTGCTTGGTACACAATGGCTTAAAGGTGATCTGCCAGAACAACATTGCTCTGCTGATGCCATGCGCATCAGCGAGGCTGTGCAACGCACAGCAAAACACTTACCCTGGGAGTGCAAATGCCTGGTACAGGCGATGGCGGCACAGAGCATGCTGAAACAGCGAAACTCGGCAGGTACCGTTTACATTGGGGTGTCAAAAACGGAAGGTGAATACAAGGCACACGCTTGGCTGCAGCTAGGTGATCAGTTCATTACCGGGGGCAACGGTTTTACGCACTATCAAGTTATCGACCGATACACCATCTAATTGCCCCCCCGACAAAAAACGCCGTAGCGGCCTCTTTAAAAATTTTTCGATTCGCTACTATTCGTCTTTGAATTCTGGCGCACGTTTTTGTTTTCTAGCTCTAATGGCTTCTTCAAAGTTTGACGTCGTCATTCGAACAAACAGCTGTGCTTGCCCTTCGTGATTCATATGGGAGTGCTTACTATTTGACTCAAGCCCGGACCATATCATTTGTTTTGTCAGCTCTACCCCCACTTGACTAAACCCAGTGATGCGCTTGGCAATTAGTAAACATTCGTCCATCAAGGATTCATCTGCAACAACGTTAGAGACCAACCCAATATCAGAGGCCTCTTTCGAATCAACATCTCTGCCAGTGAGCATAATTTCAAAGGCTCGTGTTGAACCGATTGCTCTTGGCAGAATATAACTCAAACCTAGTTCTGCGGCAGTTAGCCCATTATTAATCCCAGCAGGGCGGAAAAAAGCCTTTTGAGCCGCTAGTCGAATATCACACGCCATGGCAAGACAAAATCCACCGCCGATCGCAGGTCCGTTTACCGCAGCGATAACCGGCTGATGCATGTTTTGTATTGTTGTTATCACATCTTCGAGCACACGCATCGCTCGACGGCTAATTCCGGGCATCGTCAAACCATCAAACATGGGCAGATACCCCGGGTCTTCCAAATCTGCGCCTGCGCAGAACGCCTCGCCAACACCAGTAACAATGACGACTCTCACCGAGCTGTCGAAGCTCAACGTTTCGAGTGCTTCTTTAAAGGGAACCATGACATCAAACGCCATTGCGTTCATACGCTCAGGTCGATTCAAGCTCACAATAGCAATTTCAGGGGTGGGATTTTCAATAGTGATAAAAGGCACAGAACACTCCAAAAAGTCGAATTTTCGGTGATTATACGGATTTTTCAGCATCAATCGCTGGATAATAGACACATACATTTTCCTGAAAATGGCAACTGCACCTAGAGACGTAACATATTGTTCATATTTTGTTCACTTCGGAGACATATTGCATTTCTAGACTTTCTGCTAACTGGAGCGATCGTTTAACCCAGAAGAATTCTGCTATAACACACAGTAGAACGCTGTAAAGCGGGTAACGACGCAATAATAAGGACTAAATCGCCAACGCAGCAACATTACCTTTAAGTAGCATGTTAACCAGAGAAGATCGCCAGAAATAACGGCGTCTAACTGGCAAAGCAGGCAATTTATATATTTGTGGCATACCTGCGGAGACATTCCGTAATTCGCTGGTCTTACTCAGCGTACAGGATGTCTGAAGTGCGTTAGCGACCGACATAGAAAGAAAGTCACAGAGAGATCCAACATGATGGCAAGTATCTCTGAAATTGATCGCACGACCTACCTTTGGTTTAACCAATTTCAACAACAGAAATGGTTAATGAAAATCACGAGGGGAGTCTCCTTCACCGGTGACGGCTACTTTTACCCATTAATTGCTGGCTTCATATATCTAATCAATAAAGAACTTGGGCTTATTTTCCTCTTCACGGGATTGCTAGCCTTTCTGTTTGAAATACCCAGTTTCATCGGCTTAAAACATCTATTTAAAAGAAACCGCCCGTTTGTGCAACTTCACAATGCCAAAAAGCTGGTGCAGCCGAGCGACAAATTCTCATTACCCTCCGGTCACGCTGCTGCTGCTTTTGTTGTCGCAACATTGATCGCGTATATGTTTCCATACTGGGCCGGCTTGGCCTATTTATGGGCAACCCTTATCGGACTTTCTCGCGTGCTTTTGGGTGTCCACTACCCTGGCGACATCATCGCTGGCGCAGCCCTCGGAGTGATGTGTACGTTTGTATCTATTCTTGCCCTTGCATAACCATCATATCCATATTTTTGCTTGTTACATCTGCCAGAGAACTTGGCAGATACAGAGAATAATCAATAAACCACTTCAGGTATTTGAATGAAAATCCTTTATGGAGTTCAGGGCACAGGCAACGGTCATTTAGCACGCGCACGCGCATTGACGCCCGCGCTCCGTTCCGCAGGTGTTGATATCGATTTCGTGTTCTCAGGACGCGAGCGCGATCAGTTCTTTAACATGGAATTATTCGGCGACGATTTTCGCTGCTTTAACGGTATGACCTTCGCCACCAAAAATGGACGCTTACAACCAGCCAAAACCATTGTCACATCAAATATTGCGCGATTGCTAAGTGATGTCGCTCGCTTGGATCTCAAACCCTACGACGCAGTTATCTCGGATTTTGAGCCCGTTACTGCATGGGCAGCAAAACTCAAGGGCGTTCCCAGCCTCGGCATAAGTCACCAGAGCGCGTTTGATTATGATGTTCCTAAAGTCACAGGCCACCAATCGTCAAAGATACTGATGCGTTTTTTCGCTCCGACAAAACACAAAGTTGGCTTGCATTGGCATCATTTCGACCAGCAGGTTCTACCACCGTTAATCGAGCCACAGACGCATAAACCGCCAATCAAAGGGAAAATCGTCGTGTACATGGGCTTTGAAGCCATCGACGAGGTGATCAAGTTTGTCACACCTTTCGATCACTGTGAGTTCCATATTTACGCCAAAGTGGATAAAAAGCGCGATCTCGGCCACATCAAGATCAACCCATTAAGCCACCAGGAATTCCACGATGATCTTCTTGATGCAGACGGCGTGATCAGCAACGCAGGTTTTGAGCTTGCTAGCGAATGTATCCACCTTGGAAAAAAAGTACTGATAAAACCGTTGCTCGGTCAATATGAGCAACTCTGTAATGCCTTAGCGATACAGGCTCTTGGGCGCGGCACAGTGATTGAAAAACTTGATCAGCAAGTTCTCGAGAAATGGCTGGAATTACCAGGCCATCAACCTGCCAACTATCCTGACGTCGCCGACGCCATAGCCAAATGGGTCGTCAATAGACAATGGGACTCCATCGACACTCTCGTAAAGGCCCTTTGGCACGAGACAAGTGTCAAACAAGATTATGACGCATCTTTCGGTAACCAGGTGCAGCCAGGATTAATCTACTAATTCTGCAATCACGTCCCGAGGCGCTACCCGGATATCAATGGCGTAGCGCAACTCTCAGCCTTATCGCACCTAAAGCAGCTCTCCGCTGCAGCTTCATATTGATCCCACCCTCCAATATCTACCTTAATCCAGCAGCTTCAGATCGACGAATCTTCACCAAAGATAACAATAGACGTGCACATTCGCGCAACCCTATATCGTCAGCTACGCTTTGTCGTTAGTCGTCTTATCTCACATTTATAACGCGTTGATTATTTTTTGCTCTGAGCGCGAACTCGCAGACAATAACGGGTTCAGACAGAAAGACACGAAAATGGACACATAGCGACGCACTCTCATTGAAAGGGACAAAGCCCAATGACAAACCCTAGTGATATTCCCACCCATACTCATCACGTTCAGGAAATAAACCAAAAAGAAAACGCCACGTTTGACGTGTTAAGTGCGACAAATGGCCAGGTAATCGCAAAGGTCGGTGTTTCGTCTACCGAGCATGCTGAATTTGCTCTCAGTCAATGTGATGCTCTTTTTAAAAACAGGGATCGCTGGTTATCGCTTGAAGCACGAGTTGGCATACTTGAGCGTATGGTCGGCATTATGGAGACACGCCGAGAAGAGCTTGCCAAAACCATTGCGCTAGAAGGTGGAAAGCCGCTCAGCGATGCAAATGTTGAAGCCGACCGTGCGATACAAGGCGTAAGAAAGTCGATTGAGGCATTATCTAGCGAAGCTGGCTATGTCGTTCCCATGGGTATGTACGCAAACTCTGCCAAGAGAATGGCTTTCACCCAAAAAGAACCTATCGGTGTTGTGCTCGCTATTAGTGCTTTTAACCACCCACTCAACCTTATTGTTCATCAGGTCGGGGCGGCAATAGCAGCCGGGTGCCCGTGTATTGTAAAACCAGCAGCCAATACCCCTCTTTCTTGTATCGCGTTTTACAACATCGCTATCGAAGCGGGCCTGCCTAACGCTTGGCTACATGTCGTTACAGCAGCAAATCACGACGTCGCCAGCCTGTTGGTTAAAGACAAACGTATTGGCTTTCTTACCTTTATTGGCAGCGCGAAGGTCGGCTGGATGATCAAAAACCAGGTTCACGATGGTGTTCGCTGCGCACTTGAGCATGGCGGCGTAGCGCCTGTTATCGTGACTAATAACGCCAACCTGACAGAAGCCTCAGCATCCATTACCAAGGGTGGGTACTATCACGCAGGTCAGGTCTGTGTCTCAACTCAACGCGTTTTTGTAGACAACCAAGTCGCAGAAGCCTTTATCGAGCAGCTAACGACTCACGTAAAAGCCCTAAAAACCGGTGATGCCAGTGATCCGGATACCGACGTGGGGCCATTAATTCGACCGAGTGAAGTAGATCGTGTTGAAGAGTGGGTCAATGAAGCCATTAATGCTGGCGCAATTGTTTCAGCAGGTGGCAAGCGTATCAATGATCACTTTTTCGAACCCACATTACTGATTAACCCGCCTGCGCAAGTCAAGGTGAGCACACACGAAGTATTTGGACCTGTTGTTTGTATCTATACCTACAACACTATCAATGAAGCTATCGCTCTGGCGAATTCACTGGATGTCGCTTTTCAAGCCGCCGTATTCAGTAATGACATCAACGAATGCCTGCATTGCTACCGCCACTTGGCAGCATCGGCCGTGATGGTGAACGATCACAGTGCATTCAGAGAAGACAATATGCCGTTTCAAGGGCTGCGCTCTTCCGGTTTAAGTACCGGCGGCATCAAACACACAATTGAAGAAATGCAAATAGATAAGCTGATGGTGATCAAATCCGACTCACTGCTATAACTTGGAATGACTGCGTCACGCTCGCAAAGGAAAAAGTCAATGAAAGCATCCGACCTGTTAGTTAAATGCCTTGAAGAAGAAAAAATCGAATACATATTCGGCGTTCCCGGTGAAGAAAACGCCGACTTTATGATGTCTCTGGAACAGTCTGACAGCATCCAGTTTATTCTCACGCGACACGAACAAGGCGCTGCATTCATGGCTGAGGCCTATGGCCGCCTTACCGGCCATACCGCAGGCTGCCTCGGCACACTCGGGCCGGGCGCAACCAATTTGATTACCGGCGTCGCCGACTCCAACATGGACAGAGCACCCATGCTGGTTTTAACCGGCCAAGGGTCGACCAATCGTTTGCACAAAGAATCCCATCAGATCATGAACGTGGTCAAAATGTTCGAGCCTGTCACCAAATGGTCTGCGCAAATTCTCAACGCTGACACAATCCCTGAGATCGTTCGTAAATCTGTTCGTATTGCCCGTACCGAAAAACCCGGTGCAGTGATGATCGAACTGCCAGAAGATATTGCCGAACATGATACCCAGGAACAACCGATGACACCGATCCGGTATCGTCGAAGTGTCGCCGACCCAGAATTAGTCAAAGAAGCTGCAGACTTGATTAAATCCGCCAAACGCCCGTTGATTCTTGCTGGTAACGGGTGTGTAAGAAAACGCTCAAGCGAGCAGTTAACGCAGTTTTGTGAAAAAACCGGTATTGGTGTATTAAACACTTTTATGGCCAAGGGCTGCGTCGATTTTGAAAAGCCTTATTCATTGTTCACCATTGGGCTTGGTGCCAAAGATATCGTGACTTGTGCTATTGATGCATCCGATCTCATCATTAGCATTGGTTTCGACATGGTCGAATACCACCCTCACCTTTGGAACCCTGATGGCAAAAAACGTATTTTGCATCTTGATTTCACACCGTCAGAGATCGACAAACATTACCACCCAGAGCTTGAGTTGATCGGTGATATCGCCAAAACAATGGCTGAATTGAACACCCACTTTGACGATCACGACGACTACGGTTTCGATTTATCACAACAGGCCAGTACACGCGAAAATATGTACCAGGAATTGATGGCCTACGCAGACGATACCGCGATGGGTAAAGTCAAACCGCAAAAAGTCTTGCACGATGTTCGTGAAGTTATGGGGCGTGAAGATATTCTGCTTTCTGATGTTGGTGCTCACAAAATGTGGATCGCACGCCACTATCAATGCCATGAACCGAACACATGCCTAATATCTAACGGTTTTTGCTCAATGGGTTTTGCATTGCCAGGCGCCATCGGTGCGGATTTTGTGTATCCAGATCGTAAGATCCTGGCCATTTGTGGTGACGCAGGCTTTATGATGAATGTTCAGGAAATGGAAACCGCGAAGCGCTATAACAGCAACATCGTTGCGATGGTTTGGGAAGACCACGAATACGGCCTCATTGCGTGGAAGCAATGGGCGCACTTCGGCAAACATACTCAACTGGATTTTGGCAACCCAGACTGGCGCTTACTGGCCGAAAGCTTCGGCTGGAATTCGTTTATTGTTGAAAACAGCGATGATGTTAAACGCTCTCTGCAAGCTGCGTTTGACGCAGATGGCCCAAGTCTGGTTGTTGTGCCTATCGATTATGCAGAGAACAAAAAACTGACTGAGCGTCTTGGCGAATTAACGTGTGTTATCTAACGATAATCAACCACCACCTCTGAGACAAAAACAGCCGCTATTGCGGCTGTTTTTATTTGAATAAGCCAGATCGTTACCGACTAAAACAAATCCATCTGTTCATCCGACCCCGCCGGTTGTGTCGAAGGAAAGATCGGCAAATCTCCTACCTCTGGCGCCACTTCACTGATTTTCTGGTGGAAGTGCCTAGCCAGTGCAGGCGCATTGGTATTATCTGCCATATGCATAAATACATACGGCTCCTTACCTTCAGACATCCAGTGAACTAACTTTTTGATCCAATGATCCAGGCAAGAGTCATTCAACTCATAATCGATATCACCAACAAAACGTACCATCGGATGTTTGCCTATTGCCATTGCATGAACGGGCAACTTCGGCTTTTTCTTCTGTGCATCCAAGGTATATTCATCACGGCTTTTAGAAGCAAACAAAGCTCGAGAATCAAAACAAACGCGATCAATACGATATCGCTTTAGCAGGCTAATCAGTGCTTTTTCATTGACGCCTGCATCAAAGAAATCAGGGTGACGCACCTCAATTGCATAGGGGAAGTGACACGGAAGCTGCTTAACAAAAGCTTCGATCAGCGGCAGGTGCTTGGGAGAAATCGAAGCAGGCAACTGGATCATAATCGGTCCCATCCGATCATGAATGGGCGACATACGATCAAAAAACGTTTTGATGCTCAGCTCACACCCTTTCAGTTTCAAATCATGGGTGATCAACTTCGGCATTTTAAAACTGAACTTAAACCCTCGCGGCGCTACCTCCGACCATGATGCAACCGACGCTTCCGACGGAATAGCATAGAAGGTTGTGTTTCCCTCAACCGTTTGGAAAACACTCGCGTATTGAGATAGGTATTCCTGCGGCTGAGCATCCACAGAAAAAAGGCGACCTTGCCAGGATTTATGGCTCCACATAGGGAGCCCTAACCGATATTGCATCTTGCGTCAGTGTTCTCGTGTGTTTCTGAAGGCAACCTCTGGGAAGCGCTCTTGCGCCAAACTCAAGTTCACACGGGTTGGCGCCAAATAACTCAGGTGGCCTCCGCCGTCGATCGCAAGGTTATCGCCGTGCTTGCGTTTCAGCTCATCCATCTTCTTGTCATCTTCGCTGTCCACCCAGTGAGCAGTATAGATGTTCACCGGCTCGTAGATAGCATCGACTTTATATTCATCTTTGAGTCGATAGGCAACAACCTCAAACTGCAACACACCGACCGCACCCACAATAATATCGTTATTGTTAAGCGGGAAGAAAACCTGTGTCGACCCTTCTTCAGACAGCTGCTGGAGGCCTTTTTGCAACTGTTTCGTTTTCAGAGGGTCTTTCAAACGAATACGACGAAACATCTCCGGCGCAAAATGAGGAATACCCGTAAACTTAAGATCTTCACCTTGTGTAAAGGTATCACCGATCTGAATCGTGCCATGATTATGCAAGCCGATAATATCGCCAGACATCGCTTCGTCTAAAACCACACGCTCTCCGGCTTTAAAGCCGACCGCATCAGCAATCTTGATATCCTTGCCCATACGCACGTGTTTAAATTTCATACCTTTTGAATATTTACCTGAACAAATCCGCATGAACGCAATACGATCTCGGTGTTTAGGGTCCATATTCGCCTGAATCTTAAAAACAAAACCGGTGAGCTTTTCTTCATCTGCGTCAATCTCACGCGTTTTTGTAGGCCGAGGCAATGGAGACGGCGCCCATTCAACAAAACCATCTAACATTTCACGCACACCGAAGTTAGCCAACGCCGTACCAAAAAATACCGGCGTCATTTTGCCATTCAGGTACTCTTCAAGATCAAATTCATGGCTAGCACCACGAACCAGCTCGATCTCTTCACAGAAATCATCGTAATAAACCCCGATTAATTCACGAGCTTCGTCAGTATCTAACCCTTGAATACGAATATCCTCAGGCATCATATGCCCACCCTGCTGCTCGTATACATGAATCGTGTCCGTATACAGGTTGTAAACACCCTTAAATTCTTTACCCATACCGACTGGCCAATTAATCGGTGCAGCGGCGATATTCAGCACTTCTTCAACTTCATCGAGCAGATCTATACCATCGCGCACATCGCGATCAAGCTTATTAATAAACGTCAAAATCGGCGTATCACGTAAACGACAAACATTCATTAGCTTGATGGTTCGATCTTCGACACCCTTGGCGCCATCGATAACCATTAACGCACTATCAACAGCAGTTAATGTTCGATAGGTATCTTCCGAAAAATCTTCGTGCCCGGGAGTATCCAGCAAGTTAACGACACGATCTTTATAGGGGAACTGCATCACGGAGGATGTTACCGAGATGCCCCGCTCCTGCTCCATGGTCATCCAATCAGATGTTGTTTGGCGGCCTGACTTTTTACCTTTTACCGTACCCGCAACCTGAATCAGCTGCCCCAACAGAATGAGTTTCTCTGTAATGGTCGTTTTACCGGCATCCGGGTGAGAAATAATAGCGAACGTTCTACGCTTACTGACGTCTTCAGAAATAGCCGACATAAATAAATCTCTTCGTTGGCGAAGGGCGGCGGACCCGGTGGAATTAAATGGCACGCGATTCTAGCGTTTTTTGGTAAATTAATCATCTTCCCGCCACTGGAATCTGCAGGGCAAGGCGCTTTGCGCTATAAGTAAACAAAAACATAAGAGGATGGAACCATGAGCGAACTACCTCAACACCTAGAAATTGCCTCACAACCGACAAGTCATGGTTGGCGATGGATTCGCAGTGCGTTCGATCTATTCAAGGAACAACCCTTTCTATGGATCGGCATATTACTGGTAATCTGGATTATTCTTGCGGTGATTTCGTGGGTTCCATTAATCGGTTATTTTGCAGTTAACCTATTACAACCTGTTCTTGCCGCCGGACTCTACCTCACCGCAGATAAGGAGTCGCAGGATCCACCAGCCCAGTTCGGCCAAATGTTTGATGGCTTCAAAACTAACTTCAATCAGCTGATGATGTTAGGACTGGTCTATTTAATCGCAATGGTTGTGCTGATGATCCCTTTCTTGCTGACATTTGCGGCAATTGTGGGTGACAGTAACCTCGAATCGTACAGTCAATCGTTCAGCGATGGCACCTTGGATATTCAACAATTCCAGACGGTTATGCAGAGCAACCCCGACATGATGAGCCTTCTTTTGGCTGTTATGGTTGGGCTACTGTTTTATATCCCGTTATTAATGTCTTACTATTTTGCTCCAGTATTAATCGCTGTCGAAAATATGAACTGCTTTGAAGCGATGAAAACAAGCTTTGTCGCATGTATTCGTAATGTCATGCCATTCCTTTGGTTTAGCATTATCGCTACGGCATTGGTTGTGATTGCGTCGATTCCGTTCTTCTTGGGTCTTATCCTCGCCATTCCGTTATTGGCATTAACAACCTACACCGCCTACGTGGATATCTTTCACGCGACAGATAATATTCCTCCTGCTGAAAACACAACAAGCGCCCTATAGGCGCTTGTTGGTAGTATTCTGTTGTGCTCCGCAGAAATATGCAAAGCTCAAGCTAGCAAACAATTAAAGCTGTTCGCGACCTTTTTTTGCAGCGATACGCAAACGCAAAGCGTTCAGCTTAATGAAGCCTTCTGCATCCTTCTGATCATAAGCACCTGCATCATCTTCAAATGTCGCAATGTTTTCATCAAACAGGCTACTGTCTGAACGACGGCCAACAACGATTACGTTGCCCTTGTAGAGTTTCAAGCGCACGTCGCCGTTAACGACAGACTGAGTTTCATCAATCGCTGCCTGCAACATTTTACGCTCAGGCGACCACCAGTAACCGTTGTACACCAACTCGGCATAACGCGGCATCAGCTCATCCTTCAAATGCGCTGCTTCACGATCCAAAGTGATCGACTCAATCGCACGATGCGCCTTCAACATCACTGTACCTGCTGGCGTTTCATAACAGCCCCGAGCCTTCATACCCACATAACGGTTTTCGACAATATCAGCACGCCCGATACCATTGGCGCCGGCCAGAGCGTTGAGCTCTTCCATCACGGTTGCAGGAGATTTAGGCTCGCCATCGATAGCAACAACATCACCGTTCTCGAATGACAACGTGATATAGGTAGGCTCGTCCGGTGCCTGCTCTGGGGATTTAGACCACAACCACATGTCGTCTTCCGGCTCAGCCCACGGATCTTCAATCAAATCACCTTCATATGAAATATGCAGCAAGTTGGCATCCATCGAGTAAGGTGATCTCTTACCTTGTTTATTCTCTACCGGGATACCATGTGTATCGCAGTATTCCATCAAAGATTCACGGGATGTCAGATCCCATTCGCGCCATGGTGCAATCACTTGAATACCTGGCTTCAACGCGTAAGCACCCAATTCAAAACGAACTTGATCGTTACCTTTACCTGTCGCGCCGTGAGCAATTGCATCAGCACCGGTTTCATTGGCAATCTCAATCAAACGCTTTGCAATCAGAGGGCGTGCAATTGAGGTACCCAATAGGTATTCGCCTTCGTAGATGGTGTTCGCACGAAACATTGGAAATACAAAATCACGCGCAAATTCTTCACGTAAGTCGTCGATGTAAATTTCCTTTACCCCAAGTGCTTCAGCTTTCGCACGTGCTGGTTCAACTTCTTCGCCTTGTCCCAGATCTGCAGTAAAAGTAACAACTTCACAGTTGTACTCTTCCTGAATCCATTTAACGATGACAGACGTATCCAAGCCGCCAGAATACGCGAGAACTACCTTTTTAGGGTCTGACATTGAAATTATCTCCAACTGAGGTCACTGAAATGCCTTTGTCAATTTGCGTTAGCAAACTGTGAGGGGCGCATATTCTACCGGCCATTGGAATGAGATACCAGCAACAAAAATCAAACCAACATTTGACCCATTTCAGCACCTTACCCTAGAATCGCTGAGCCAATTCGTTATAGCCATTTGTTGAAGTTGAAATGACCGCCTTATTCCGCCGAATACTAGTTACGCCTTTAGCCCTCGCCGTACTTACTGTTGTAACTGCTTGTGACACGAGCGATTCGGCCCAAAATCCAGCAGATTCGCGTTTCGATGCCAACCAATATGAACGCCTAATTGCCAGCCCAGAACCTGATAGCCTCGAAGGACGCTGGTTATTAATTGGGGAAGGAAAGCTGCAGCGCAAGGAAAGCGCCTATGTTAATAACGTGCCAAGACTCGAAGAAGAATACCAAGAACATTTTAAAATCCGCCAGATTGTTCATCTACGATCCGGTCACGAAGGCGAAAAAATGCACTTTATTAGCTGTGACGGTATGGGCGAACGCCCTGTACGACGCAAAAACGGCCGCTTAACAACAACATTTGGCGCTAAAGCAAACCCATTGACTCTGGAGGTCGTTAGCAACTCACATATGCTGGGCAACCAGATTTATAGCGAGAACTTTTCGGACACCAAATCTCTCGAGTATGCTCTGCAAATCAAACTCCACAGACTCGCGCCAGATGCAATCACACTGGGCTCTGCAGTGTTACAAACCGAACTCATGGGGTTACCAACAACACCTTCATCACTATTGTGCTTTTCAGAATCCGTTGGTGAATTTACTCAGACTAACCACAACAAAACGCCAGAAGACCCTGAATACCTGCAATCAGGGGCAACACAACGCTTACAGGTTGTTGCCAACACAACGCTTGATGACCAAGACATGATTCTGGATCTCGCAGAAATACGTGACAACCTCGGAGTAAAAGAGATTTCTGCGAGTATGCAGCTGAACGGCAAAGGCACAGAAGATGCAATATATAGTTTTTGGAAGCGTGGAGGTGGATCTGCCCCGTCGATGGATATTCAATTCGAGGAATCAACTGCCGAGGGTATCAAAGCGGCATTCAGCGGGAAGGCCGACACCAATCAGGCATTCAAAGGCGATATACAAATATCGCTTTAGCGTATCTTGATATACGCCAATAATTCAGTTAAATCGCTAAAGAGATCTTTGGAAGCTCGGCGCCACCTTTATGGTTACCGGTGTTTCCGATACAATACGGCCTGTAATTATTGATTTATCTATCACCAGGGTCGTTTATGCAATCTATTACGCTGCACCAACCGGATGATTGGCACATTCATCTCCGTGACGGTGACGCATTATCAAGAACTGTTGCCGATGCAGCCCATCAGTTTAATCGCGCCATCGTCATGCCAAATCTGGTTCCGCCAGTAACCAACACTCGCCAGGCGCTTGATTATCGTGAACGTATTCTTGCTCACGTTCCAGAAGGCAGCACATTCGAGCCACTGATGGTTTTGTACCTGACAGACAAAACTCAGCCTGAAGACATTGTTGAAGCCCACGCATCGGGTGTTGTCAGGGCAGTAAAGCTTTACCCTGCTGGGGCAACCACGAACTCAGATTCAGGGGTTACCGACATTTTTGCCAAAGCCGATGTCTTTGCAGCAATGCAAGAAGTCGGTATGCCGCTGCTGGTGCACGGCGAAGTGACTGATTCCCATATCGACATCTTCGACCGTGAAGCGATCTTTATAGAGAACATTCTGAAACCTCTAACCAACGACTTCCCAAACTTAAAAGTCGTACTGGAGCACATCACAACAGCACAAGCCGTCGAATTTGTTGAAACCGCAACCGACAATATTGCTGCCACGATCACTGCGCACCACTTGCTTTTCAATCGCAACGATATGCTTGTTGGCGGTATACGTCCGCACTTTTTTTGCCTGCCTATTCTTAAACGATCTTTGCATCAGCAAGCCTTGCTAAAAGCAGCCACGAGTGGCAATCCTAAGTTCTTCCTTGGTACTGACTCTGCACCACACGCGACTGATAAAAAAGAAGCAGCCTGCGGTTGTGCCGGCTGTTACACCGCACCCGCAGCAATTGAGCTATATGCAATGGCATTTGAAGATGCTGATGCACTGGATAAACTGGATAATTTCGCGTCTGCTTTCGGCCCTGACTTTTATGGCTTGCCACGCAACAACGAAACCATCACACTGAAAAAAACATCATGGACAATGCCTGAGAGCCTAACTCTCAGCACATCCACTATTACACCACTATTAGCAGGCGAGCAGATTACATGGCAACGAGTGACTGGGAACTGAGCGAGGTCAACGCGACATCCAAAGCAATGGACAAGCCGCAAATCGCCTACCGATTCCGTGGCTACCTACCCGTTGTAGTTGATATCGAAACGGCAGGTTTCAACCCTAAAACGGACGCCATGCTGGAAATCGCAGTGACGACTCTGGATATGGACGAGGATGGCACTCTCTCGGTAAAAGAGACGCACGCATTCGACGTGGAGCCGTTTGAAGGCGCAAACCTGGAGCAAGCGGCACTGGATTTTACCGGCATTGATCCGGAAGACCCGCTTAGAGCAGCGTACGATGAGCAGCATGTTCTAGGTGAGCTTTTCAGACTGATCCGCCGCGAGGTGAAGCAAAGTAATTGCAAACGTGCCATTGTGGTCGCCCATAATGCCAGCTTTGATCATCAATTCCTGAATGCCGCTGTTGATCGCTGTGGCATCAAGCGCAACCCGTTCCATCCATTTTCCAGCATCGATACAGCATCATTGGCAGGTCTTGCCTTCGGCCACACGGTACTCGCTCAAGCATGTCGCATTGCCAATATTCAATTCGATAATGCTGCGGCCCACAGCGCTGCCTACGATTCAGAAGTCACTGCACGACTATTCTGCCAAATCGTTAACCAGTGGCGTGACATGGGCGGATGGGATAAAGCCGTTGAAGGGCATATGCGCTTGGCTGAGAAAGAAGGCACCGAGTAGCAAACACGCTGAGTTCCACGTTTAACGTGCTGCGAAATCAACAGCACTCATAAGATTCAAGGAATTTCAGATACAAAAAAGCCGGCAATATACCGGCTTTTTTGTGCTTATGGTGATTATCAATCTCTCTGCAGCTATTGCCTTGAGAGATTGATACCCATAAAGCGATTTACAGAGCGTCAGAATTCTCGCTCAGGTACTCAGCAACACCTTCTGGAGATGCAGTCATACCTTTGTCACCTTTGTTCCAGCCTGCAGGGCAAACTTCACCATGCTCTTCGTGGAATTGCAGTGCTTCAATAACACGGATGTATTCATCGAAGTTACGACCCAATGGTAAATCATTCACTTGCTGTGAACGAACCAGGCCATTCTTATCGATAATGAATGCACCACGGAAAGCAACACCACCGGCAGACTCAACGTCAAACGCACGGCAGATGTCGTGGTTGATGTCAGCAGCCAATGTGTAACTTACTTGGCCAATACCGCCATCTTTAACGTCGGTGTTACGCCATGCATTGTGAGTGAAGTGAGAATCGATAGATACACCGATAACTTCAACACCCAGTTCTTTGAATTTAGCCATACGGTGATCAGCTGCGATCAGCTCAGAAGGACATACAAACGTGAAGTCTAGTGGGTAGAAGAATACCAGACCGTATTTGCCATCCAGCGCTTGCTTCAGATTGAAGTCAGCAACGATAGTGCCGTCACCCAGTACTGCATTACAGGTAAAATCCGGTGCAGGTTTTCCAACTAATACGCCCATTGATTCATCTCCTAATCTAGGTTGGGTAGTTAAGCGTGTAAACAGTGCCAGCGGTCGCTAACACCTTGATTAATTCAACCCACATAGCTTAATGGCTTGAATTGAATTTACCAGCATCTTACGGGAGAAATTCGGCGATTTCCCATTGTTTATTTTTACGCGCCTCATAAAATAAATTTATTGATCAATAATTAAACATAAGCCAATTCTATGATCTAAGAGAAATTAGCAAATAAATTACAAATGCAATTGACAACGATTCCTATTACGCTTAAATTTACATCATCAACAACCTAATATGTTTGTTGATAGAACTGTGACACCGGAACTCACATTGATTCACCTTCACAAATTGTGAATCAACCGGCTCAAAGAACGCTTTAAGCAACTGCCATATAAATTGGCACACTATCGAGAACGTTGAACATGTTTGTATGCATCTGCAAAGGCATTACTGATAACGACATTCGTGACGCGGTGATGGACGGTGCGACTTCAATGAAAATGGTACGCAGTAAGTTAGGCGTGTCAACACAATGTGGTCAGTGTGCCTGTATGGCAAAAGATATCGTCAATGATGCACTCGATGATATGTCCTCAATGAATAACCAAGCTTCTTTTTATGCTGCCTAGTTGTTACACTTCCGTGTAGCAACATTTCTAACATAGTTGCTAATAAAAACACTTCTCAGAATCACTTTCTTTCCCTTAAATTTCAACAACTTAGCGTTGACACTCCGTGTCTTACACCCCAAAATCGCCTATTATTCATTCCGAACCGAATACTAAGGAGTTCCTATATGAAGGGCGACGCTAAGGTTATCGAACACCTCAACATAGCATTGGGCAACGAACTAATTGCCATCAACCAGTACTTCCTACATTCACGTATGTTCAAGGACTGGGGTTTAAAAAACCTAGCCCACCTTGAATATCACGAATCCATCGATGAAATGAAACACGCCGACATCTTGATCGAACGTATTCTCTTCCTCGAGGGCATTCCGAACCTACAAAAGCTCGGCAAACTGTTCATCGGTGAAAACACCAAAGAAATGCTGGAATGTGACCTCAAGATTGAACAATTGGCTATTCCAGATCTGCGCGAAGGTATCAAATATTGCGAATCTGTTGCCGATTACGTCAGTCGTGACGTTCTGCAAAACATTCTTGAATCTGAAGAAGAACACGTCGACTGGCTGGAAACTCAGCTTGGATTGATAGAACGTGTTGGTATCGAACGTTATGAGCAGAAAAATATGTATTTGGCTGATGAGCATTCAAGCTAATCTGCCCTACTGTTCAAAACGCTGGTAATCAGCAATCAAAAAAGCCGGCAATATGCCGGCTTTTTTGATTGCCCTAAAACTTATAAAGCTTGTCAGACTGCTGTTTCTGACAGTTCCAGAAATCCCTTCAGGCTTGCAGTTAAATAGTCAGTATCTTTAGTACCCGCGGTTTCTCGAATAGAGTGCATGCCCAACGTCGGCACACCGATATCCAGTGTTTTCACGCCAATTTCCGTCGCTGTGATAGGCCCTATCGTAGATCCACACCCCATATCAGATCGCACAACAAATGACTGCAACGGTATACTCTGCTTCGCGCACACAGCTTTAAAAATGGCCTGTGTTTCAGAATTTGAGGCGTATCTTTGATTCGCATTGATCTTTATAACCGGCCCCTGGTTTATTTGCGGCCCATGATTATCGTCATGCTTGCTGGCAAAGTTGGGATGAATCGCATGTGCATTATCCACAGATATCATCATCGACTGCTGCAACGTCCGTATCATGGCTTCATCATCGCCAATAAGACGCGTCAAAAAGTCTTTTAGCATCGTACCCTGCGCACCGGCCGCAGAAGCACTGCCAACCTCTTCATGGTCATTACAGACCAATAGCATCGATTGTCCGTCGTCAGCCTCAATTAGCGCCTGTAAGCCAACAAAACAACTCAGAAGATTATCCAAACGTGCTGCAGCGACAAATGCCTGATTGAGGCCATAAATACGTCCAGGATTCACATCGTATAACGACAACTCATATTCCAATAATTCGAGTTGCCCGAGTTCTGCATATTCAGCCGCCACCCGATGAGCGAGCAACGACCGAAATTCACCCGCGTCGTTACCATCAACCAAATCAAGCACAACCGGTAAATGAGTCTGCGCATTGATGTTGCGCTTACTATTCGCCTCCTTATCAAGATGAATAGCAAGGCTAGGAACCATCGCTATCGGCGCACAAAAATCAATTAAACGATGGTGTAGCTTTCCGTCAACATCGACTACAGACACACGTCCGGCAATGCTCAACTCTCGATCAAACCACGGATTCAACAGCACACCACCGTAGGTTTCAACACCTAGCTGCCAGTAACCATGGCGATTCAAATCCGGGTTCGGCTTGACTTTCAAACACGGGCTATCGGTATGCGCACCCAACATTCGGATTCCGTTTTCAGCTAACGGTTTTTCACCATACCTGAATGCAATAATTGATGAATCATTGCGCGTCACAAAATACTTGGCTCCCGCTTCCAGCGACCAACCGTCTTTTTCTACGAGCTGCTGGAACCCTGCTGCTTTGAGTTTTTCAGACATGGTTTTAACGGCATGAAATGGTGTCGGTGAACTCTGAATGAATTCAATTAATTGCTGATTAAGATCTGTGGTTTTATCAGTCATAGCTTTGCTTGTTCGAATTATTCTTTAATGACGGCAGGTGTTGAAAAAGGCGAGAATTACTCGCCCATTGTCATCACTTTATCGATGGCGATTTTATACATGCAGCGCACTGCGCCTTCTTTCGCTTCTACCGGCTCGATAACGCCATAATAGTGAGGCTGGCCTAAATACAATTGCGTTAGCGCATCAATATGCTCAAAAGCGCCCTCCTCAACGATATCCTCAACACGGCCACGAATGGAGATGTACTTCCAGGGGTTAGTAGTATCAACGGCTAATAGAGAGACATTCGGGTTATCCTGAATATTGCGATACTTTACACGCCCAGGTTTACTGTTTACCCAGATGTACCCGTCTTCATAGTTAAACCACACTAACGTCGACTGAATACTGCCGTCAGACATATGTGTATTGAAGGTGGCATATACCGGGCCATTAACAAGATCCATATGTGACTCAGGGATCACTGCACTCATATCGATTTCCTCAATTCCAATCAGTTAAAATTTCACGGCAGAAACAGGCAACCATAGTACATTTCGGTCGATAGCTAGAGGCCCAAAATGTCAAAGTTAGTCGATAGGCTGAACAAAAACCCAAGGAGAAACTACTACCGCCCAGACGGTCTTTTCGCCATCAAACCACGCGGATGCCTGAGCTTCAGTAACGGCATGCACTTCATCAGCTTCCATCCACTGCTTTAATTGAGCGGAGTTATCCAACGCAACCTCAGCAGCCACATTAACCAAATCCATACCTGACTTCACATAAACAGCATCACCAGCTGCATAGAAGCGCTGTATTTCCCGCCAGCCGATTTTTGACGTCTGGCGATTCAAATCATTCACAAGTTCGCGTTTTTTTTCTGCATTGTCTGACATGGAGGGGAACACTACCGGCATATTAACGTAAGCCGGTATTATTCTAGGGTTAACAGTGCTTGTAAAGAATGGGCTTAGGGAAGGTAGGATTAGTGCAGTAAACAGCGAAGTTTCAGCGACTCACCGCACCGAGAATAATCCCTAAAGAACGTAATTGTTCGAGAATTGATGAACCAAACTCAATAATGGCCGAAACATCAGATTGCTGCATTTCTTCAGCGATCTGCGTCAGTGCCTGTTCACCGGTTTTGTCCGGTACCGCTTCGTGGTCATCACTCACGGTTAATATCTCAAGCAATCGCAAAGTCACCGGATTAACCTCAAGAAAGGCAACTTCATCCATTCGATTTCGGTAAACAACGATACAAACAGGTTGCTGTGAAGGAGCGCCAGGAATCGAGTCTCGACGAATTTCATGCACTGGCCATTGATAAACCACAGGCCAAGCCAAGCTCGATACAATCGGCACCTGCTCAAGTAAATTACCATTGGCATCCAAACCGGTGCGATCATGTTCTTCGTCGGCGACGTCTAACGCCAACTCCAGCCACTCGTAATGAGCCAGTTCACGTGCAAACGGAAATTCGTCATGGATAGTCAGCTGGTCATTCTCAAGATAAGCAAGAAATTCTTCGGAGATTTCTAGAAAATACGGGGTATGGGATTGGTGATGCTCGACAAATCCTCGCACCATTTCGAGCCAAGCTTCTTCAGAAAATAGTGATTTCAGTACTGGGAAACCACCACTGATAAAACCTTCGATGTTATTAAAAAATAACTCGGTATAAACCTTCAGCCTTCGTGCTTCAATATTCTCGGGCCCGGCATTTGTCTCCGGGTTACGGATGTGGGCTGCAAATGCAGCCTGCTGTTTTTGAAACTCAAACATGGATTCGTCCTGACTCAGGCACTGGCCAGATTATTGTTAGCTTGCTCACTAACCTTTTGTTGGATTTCTCGGATTCGCTCAACTTCAAGCACTAACCCATCCATCTCGGGGATATTAAAATCACGTTCCAAAAGCGTTGGTAACACACCAAACGTTTTGTACGCCTCTTCAAGTAACTGCCAAACATCATCAATAACATCTGCGCCGTGAGTATCTACACGGAGGTCTTCAGCTTCGTTAAAATGGCCAGCCACATGGATATAGGTAGTACGATCGCCGGGTAACGCTTTTAAGAATGCGACCGGGTCATAACGATGATTAATCGCATTAACCACAATGTTATTTACATCGAGGAGCAAGTCGCAATCGGCTTCAGCGACGACCGCATTGATAAAATCGATCTCTGACAACTGCTGATGAGGCGCGGCATAATAGGACACATTTTCAATCGCCATTCGCCGTTGCAGTATGTCTTGAACTTGTCGAATACGCTGTGCACAAACTTTCACAGCGTCATCAGTAAAGGGAATCGGCATTAAGTCATACAAGTGGCCTTGATCAGCACAGTAACTTAAATGCTCGGAATATAGAGGACAATCGAATGTGTCCATAAATTGTCGAATGTTGGTTACGAGATCAACATCGATATCGCGAATACCACCCAAATCGAGTGACAAACCGTGTAGTGTAACAGGGACTTGTTCTGCAATAGACCGAAACGCTTTACCAAAACGCCCGCCTACATTGATCCAATTCTCTGGAGCGACTTCCATGAAGTCTACCGCCGAAACATCGAGGTTATAAGACGGGCTCATCATAGCCCGTCTTAAACCAAGCCCGGCACCTCGGACAACGTCTTGCTGCATAAGCTCAGTTCCTCAAATGGTGAGATTAGTGCTTACCACCGCACTTGCCTTCACCACACTTACCTTCAGCTTTCTTGCCTTTCTCGCCGCCGCATTTGCCCTCGCCACATTTACCTTCTTAAGAGGCTTTTTTGCCGCCGCATTTACCTTCACCGCATTTGCCTTCAGATGACTGCTTGTTGATTTGCTCGTAACCACTGCTCAGTGGGTTAGCACTGAAAGGGTTAACATCTGCAGAAGCAACAGGTGCAATTGCTGAAGCCAAGAACGCAGCGCCCAGCGCTGTAGCTAATGGTTTTTTAGTTTGCTTAGTCATCAAGTGACTCCTTTTCCTAGTTGAAGAACTGCCATGCCAGCTTAGTTCTTATTTATGAACAACTTAAATACAGGCTCTGACGATAAATAGTAGAATCTTTACGCTAATAATCCACTATTGGTCTACACATGTTGCATAACAAACAAAAACAATACTTTTTTCGTTATGACAATTGCCGATACGTTTTAAAACACCGTTTGTGTCAAATAATCGTATCTCTTCGCTCCGTCAGTACCCCTTGCCATTGTTTCTCTAGCCGTTTCTTCGAAATCGGAAAACGGGTTTTCAACTGCTGAGCAAACAACGACACTCTATATTCTTCTAACATCCAACGATACTTTATCGAACTTTCCATAGTCAGCACACCCGGGTATGCCTCTTCTAATTCGTCCATTTGTTGGCGAATCTCAGCCAAATCTGCGGTATATTTCAAATCCTTGCTCAATTGATTTTGGAGTCGCTCCAATCGATAAGCCATCGCAGCGTAATATTTGGGCAACTCCTTCAAGCTCTCTATCGGGGTTTCATAAACAAACCCAGGAAATACCAAATGGCGGCGCTGATATTCAACATCCGCGATCACCGCCGCATATGTCTTACCATCTAACTTCATCAGCGCTTGTCGGGCATTATAATCATCATTAACAACGGCCCGCACTACCTCTTCTAATTCGTTAGCGATTTGTGATAAATGCCCTCTTTTGTGTTTTATACGTGATTCAAAACCTTCTTGATCAAATACAAGTTCGTCACCAAAGAAACAATGATTGAAGCTGGCTGCAATCAAATCTTCGACTAACTGTTTTTTGTCATACTCCGCACTAAGCTTGAGTTGTAGCTCGTTTCCACGCAGCATCTCCTTGCGTAAATACTTCACCTGTTGAGGTAAAGTCAGCATCGCCAGACGCACTAATCCCTTACGATGAACTTGCGCCTGAACATGCGGGTAATCCGCTAATGTTAGCGATACGCTATCACCGTTATCTTTAATTGCAGGGAAGGATTTAACACGGCTTCCGGCCTGAACGAATTCTTTTTCCTTAGAGATATCTCCAAATGTCCATCGCGTATATGTCTCAGCAGCTTTGACCACTTTATTGTCTAACGCGTCTTGTACCATGTGACCGTAGGTTTTGAGCAAATATCCCAGATCACGACTCCTCGACAACGTCTCGTTATCTTCGCCGATCAGGTGAAACTGCACCCGATAATAGTCATCTACCGCTTCGGGGTTCCACGCATCAGGTGGAATATCCAGACCGTTTAATTTCTTAATCATAGCGGCTAGCGATTGGCACAAAGAGGCATCAGACGCCTGCAACTCAGGCACGATGCGCGCTGCAGTCTGTGGAATCGGCACCAATGCACGTCGATACTGCTTCGGCAAAACACGCAGTAACGCTTCGCATTTTTCCATCAATAATCCAGGTACCAACCACTCAAACAGAAAGCGGGGCACCCGATTAAGCGTCGTAACCGGCACCCGAACGGTTATACCATCATCTTTATGACCGGGCTGAAAACGATACGACAACGCATAACTGACGTCTTTATGATCAATATGATCCGGGAATTGACCATCTACCGCATCTCCCGCATCGGATGAACAAAACAAAGTCTCATCAGCAAACAGCAGCTTAGGTTCTTTCTTCTCGGCTTTTTTACGCCATCGATCAAATGACGCTAAGTTAGTAACGGTTTCAGGAACACGTTGATCATAGAATTGGTAAATATCATCATCATTCGCCAGCAGATCGCGGCGACGAGATTTTTCTTCTATGCCGGCAATGTCAGAACGCAACTTTCGATTGTGTCGATAAAAAGGCGCATTAGTGCGCAACTGCTCTTCAACTAATCCACTGCGAATAAATAGCTCCCGTGAAACAACCGGGTCGATTTGGCTAAAACTGACCCGCTTTTTCTCTTCAATTACCAGGCCATAGAGGCTGGTTTTCTGATAAGCAAGCGCCTGATTTTGTTTAGTGCTCCAGTGAGGTTCAAAATAGGTATGCTTGAGAAGGTGCGCTGCGATGTCCAACAACCACTCCGGATCAATGCGAGCGACATTGTGTCCATACAGCTGCGATGTTTCTATCAGGTCTCCCGCCATTACCCATTTTGGCGGTTTGCGCGCAAGGTGCGATGTCGGGAATAAACGAAACTTACGATTCCGTGTTCCATCAAATAATTTCGGTTCGGCTTGGAAACCAATATTCGTCAGCAAGCCAGTCAGCAGTGCTCGGTGTACGCGGTTATAATCACGCGCCTCGATATTTTCTTTAAAACCAAGACGATGACAGATACGTTTAATCTGCGCGTGAGTTTCACGCCATTCACCCAATCGCTGCCAAGATAAAAACTCTTTCTGGCACATTCGGCGAAACTGGTTTCGAGACAAGGCCTGTCGTTGCTCTTCGACATAATCCCAAAGAGCTAACAAACTGACGAAGTCTGATTCTGTATCTTTAAACCGGCTATGCTTCTCACGTGCAGCCTCACGCTTGTCTGCTGGGGCATCTCGGGGATCTTGAATACTCAATGCTGCTGCAATTACCAATACTTCCTTGAGGCAATCTTCCTTCGCCGCTTCAACCACAATACGAGCAAGCCGCGGGTCAACAGGCAATTGCGCCAGCTGGCGACCCGTATCGGTCAATTGGCGTGTCGGTGTCAGCGCAGCGAGCTCCACCAGTTGCTTGGTTCCATCATTTATTAAGCGCTGATCTGGCGGCTCAAGGAAGGGGAAATCTTCAACGAGGCCAAGCCGCATGATTTGCATTTGCAGAATAACCGCCGATAGATTCGTACGCTGAATCTCTGGTTGTGTAAATGCGTCCCGTGTTGTGAAATCAGTTTCATCGTACAACCGGTAACATATTCCCGGGCCGATACGACCGCAGCGACCCGCACGCTGGTTAGCGCTGGCTTGAGATACTTTCTCGATCGGCAAACGCTGTACTTTTGCTCTGTGACTATAGCGAGACATACGCGCCAGACCTGAATCGATCACATAGCGGATGCCCGGCACGGTCAAGGATGTTTCGGCCACATTGGTTGCAAGGATAATTCGCCTGCCGGCTGTTTTGTCAGGATTAAATATTTTGCGATGTTCTGCTGAATTGAGACGCGCGTATAAAGGCAAGATTTGCGTTTGACGCAGATCTGAACGTCTTAGCAACAGGGATGCTTCACGAATGTGATGTTCACCGGGCAGAAACACCAGCACATCACCAAGCTGAGACTTTTCTGGCGAAGCCTTTTCATTGGCTTCAATCTCTTTAACAACTTGATAGATACCCTCGCTCAGATCAACCCCATCACCAATCTCACCCAACGACCGGTATTCCATATCAACAGGCCAGGTACGGCCACTCACCTCAATAACTGGCGCATTATCAAAATGTACTGAGAACTTCTCCAAGTCGATGGTCGCCGAGGTGATGATGACTTTAAGATCCGGCCGTCTGGGTAAAATGCGCTTAATATAGCCAAGTAGGAAATCAATATTCAGTGAGCGCTCATGGGCTTCATCGATAATCAGTGTGTCGTATTTTTCGAGAAACCGATCATGTGGGATTTCAGCAAGAAGCACGCCGTCAGTCATGAGCTTCAATAAGGTTGTATCGGTACTGTGGTCGGTAAACCGCACTTGATAACCCACTTCTTGCCCAAGCGTCACCCCGACCTCTTCAGCAACTCGGGTCGCAACCGCGCTGGCTGCAACTCGCCGTGGCTGCGTATGGCCAATAAGCCCTTCGCGGCCGCGTCCTAAATCCAGGCACAATTTACTCAGCTGGGTTGTTTTCCCTGAGCCCGTTTCACCGGCAACTACCACGACTTGATGTTTGCGAATAAGCTCAGCTATCTCATCCCGACGCTGGCTAATTGGCAAATCTGGATATTCAATCTCCAGCGTAATATCTTTACGGGCAGCAAGGATCTTCTGCGAATGGCGGCATTGATCAACAAGCCGGCCATTAAGCTTCTCGAACTGCTTGATTGAATCATCTCGATTAAAACTAAAACTCTGCAATTTTTTTAACTGGCGAGTCAGGTGAAATCGGTCTTTTTTCAGTGTCTTGGCGATATCTGCCGGGGTAATCTCTGGGGTAGGTCTATCAGCGGTCATGGGTACGTTGTCATTTGATCGAACTGCAGATTGTAACGGCAGTAAACGACAGTGCAAATGCTTCTAGAGACTAACGTGGCAAACGTATCGCAAAAACGACTAAGGGAGTATCGAGCGAGATTACGGAAAAGATTGAGTTGCTAAATAGAAAGGACGATAAAAACTGGCGGGGATAAATCAACAGGCCATCCATGACCCGCTCAAACGCAGTGAATTAGGCTTCAGTTTCAGCTTGTTCCTGTTCTGCTGCCTGTTTAACACGACGATAGATTTCTTCACGATGGACTTTTACATCAGCTGGTGCATCAATTCCTAAACGCACTTGATTGCCTTTGACACTAAGCACAGTCACAGTCACGTTTTCCCCTATAACCAATGCTTCCTGAACTCGACGAGTGAGTATCAGCATTCGAACCTTCTCCCTAAGACCTTAATTTGATCGAAAGTAATGAGATAAAAACAATTTGTTTGAGAATCAAATTGCTATTGAGCTTCTATCTAATTGCAGTAACTTCCCCTGCACCCACACACCTTTGATTTCTGGCAGATAATCTCAACCAAATACAAAAGAAATGTGGCCTCCAGTCGAATGAAATGCCCCTAAGAACAGATCTTTACGATGATTCATCGTGCCCAGTTCAGCGCAGGATGAATCACAGCCTTTATAACGTTTAATTATAGGCAAGACCAGAAGACCTCCAATTCTAACTAAAAACTCAAAAATAACCACCCTTCTACTTCGTCAAGAAAAAAAATGTGTACCAACTAACATTAATACTATTTCTTATGGGAAATTATCCAGCATTGATGAATCTTAGCGTTACGTTTGAAGTCCTCGTCGATAGTTTTTGCCGTAATATCCTGAATATCGAAATGAGACTCCAACACCTTATCTAGTCGAAACCCACGGCGATTGTTAGAAAATATCAGGGTGCCTTCCTGATTAAGTCGCCCCATGGTTTTGTGAATCAGGTTAACGTGGTCGCGTTGAACATCGAACGTGTCGTCCATGCGTTTAGAATTGGAGAAGCTCGGCGGATCCAAAAAAATTAGATCAAATTGATCTCGCGCTTCTGACAACCAGTCAATAACGTTAGCTCGCACCAGCAAATGGCGTTTGAGGTCGAGGCGATTCGCTTTAAAGTTACGCAAAGACCAACTCTGGTATGTCTGCGACATATCAACACTGACAGAAGCCAATGCGCCGCCTTGAGCAGCTTGTACGGTTGCTGCGCTGGTGTAAGCGAAAAGATTCAGGAATCGCTTGCCCTTAGCCTGTTCGCCAATCATTTTGCGTACCGGCCTATGATCCAAAAATAAACCCGTGTCGAGGTAGTCTTTCAGATTGACTAACAAGTGTGCATTACCTTCCTGCACTCTGAAAAATGCTTTGGAATCATCCAGCTTCACGTATTGGCTCGTACCCTTTTGGCGGGTTCGCTCTTTGAAGAACAACTGCCCGGGCGTCAGCTCAAACACCTCTCTAACGGCTTCTTCAAACTGCTGCCGACGACTAAACGCGGCGAATTTATCAACCGACTTAGGTGCGGAGTACTCAGTGATCTGAAAAAATTCGCCATAGCAATCCAACGCAAAGGCATACTCTGGCATATCTGCGTCATAAATTCTGTAAGCATCTGTATCAGCTCTTTTAAGCCACTTTTTCAGATGTTTTCGATTCTTTCGCAGGCGGTTGGATACCATATCCACCCCTTTTTTGAATCGCTCGGATTGCGGCCCATCTACCGCATTCTCAGATGGTGTCGAGACAGCTTGTTCGTTGTTTCTTCTGGCAGCACTTTTCTCCCAAACGTTACCTTCACTAATCTTGACGCTAGGTGCCAGCTCTGCGGGAGGATTGAGGGTTTTGTCCTTACGATACAATTTGAACAACACCCACTGTGCTTTTAACGCACCATTCATAAACTGATACGCGCGGGATTTTTGGAGCCCCAGTGCTTTGATTAAATCATCATCAGAACTCAGGATTGCTGCTTCCCAACCTTCACAATGCTGGCGCAGCTTTTGCCCTAGCAACTGATACAAGCCGAACAGCTGATTACGATCAGACAATCGTTCACCATACGGAGGGTTACATACAAGCACTCCAGGCTCGGGTAACGCAGGCGCAAAATCTTTTAATGATTGAGGTTTAAATTCAATAAACTCTGCCACACCTGCACGCGTCGCGTTGTCTCTTGCAGCCATAATAGAACGCCCATCGGCATCGTATCCATATGCTATTAAACGCGCTTCGCTAGCAAACGCGGCATCGCGTTTATCGACAGCATCTTGATATATTTCCTTCCACAACGCTGGCTGGTGACGCAATATTTGCTCAAACCCGAATGACGGTCGCTGAATCGCAGGCGCGATATTCAGCATGGTCAATATGGCTTCAATCAACAGCGTACCGGATCCACACATAGGATCCACAACCGGCTGTATTTCGCCGGTTTTCACTCCCGCACGTACCAGTAATGCTGCGGCCAAGTTTTCTTTCAGCGGTGCTTTAGCACCCGCAAGTCGATAGCCACGACGATGCAAGCTGCCGCCGGCCATATCAACGCCCACCATAAACCGGTTTCGTTTTACCGAGGCAAATATATGCACTTGTGCAGACTGAGAATCAACATTGGGTCGTTCACCCACTTCAGCATTAAACGCATCAACAATGCCATCTTTAACCAGCTGACCACCGTAGTTAGAGTGCTTAATAAATCGGTTAGTACCCTTGAAATCGACAGAGAAGGTTTTGTTCAATGCAAAACACCCAGGCCAATACACATCACGAACAGATCGATAAAGATCTTCTTTGGTACGTACTTCAGCCTCTGCAAGAAGCCAAATTACCCGATTAGCCAATCGCGACCAAAGACAGACACGGTAAACTGCGGCAAGGTCACCTTCGGCAAAAATACCGCCGACCGACTGCTGGATACTGTCCAGCCCAAGTGTTTGCACTTCGTCTTCAAGTAACAGTTCAACCCCTTTAGGGCAGGTAATAAACAATCGGTTTTTCATGGATTAACTCTGGCCTATCGGCCTGATATTTCAAACTTGTGAAGTTGTTCCCGTATCAGCATATAACCAGCCGAACGGCGGGAATTTTTCACCGCTCATGTTTTCGTAATTAGTAGACATGCTACTTGCCTTCACAAACCAAGCTTGTGTTAGCTTTCAGACGGGTTGTCGAGGATTCAGTGAAATCTCAACGGCATGTCATTTTTAAGTTCTGTGGCACATATAACGTAATCAGTGCCTATTAATAACTGAAAAGTGGATGACATTTCGGCCAAAAACTGGTTCAGTTGATCTACAACAAAGTGATTACACAGGGTGTTCGTTTTAATTACTTTGTCGTTCGCAGTGTCTATCGATTTGGAGACAATGAATGAAAACACATAAACGCAGCGCTATTCAGCGTATCTTCAACCACGGCTACATCGCAGCTATCAGAGGTAAATCGTTAAGTAACTGTCCTTACGAGGAAGCCACAGACAAACACTTTCAATGGACATCCGGTTGGCGCGAAGGGCGTCAGGATCACTGGTCAGGCAACGCCGCCTTCGCTGGCATGCACAAAGCGCAAATGCGTTAATATGAGAACTAACCTTCTTCCAACGTATCCAAAGCAGTAAGACGCAAGATTCTATTTAGTACCCTTACATACCCTAGCGGCCATTACCAAATGGCCCTCTTGCACCCGATGAATACGGTGCATATGCGGCCGCAGACGCGGCCGCTTTTCATTGATCACCTTAAAACGCTCTAGCTGCATCCTTAATGAGTGCGGCGCCTCGATAGATAAACCCACTGTATATCTGCACTAGCGAAGCACCGGCTGCACGTTTTGCCGCAGCGCTCTCAGTATCAAGAATGCCACCCACGCCAATAATCGGAATTCGGTCACCAAGGTGTGAATGAAAAAGCTTAATAGTTTGCGTTGAAATCTGCTGTACCGGGAAACCACTCAAGCCACCCGCCTCGCCAGCCAGCGGATGGCCCTGAACCGCATCTCGACCGATGGTTGTATTAGTCGCTATCAATCCATCAATCTGATATTCAAGCAATGCACTAGAAACATCAGCAATATCGTCCTCTGCCATATCCGGTGCAACCTTCAATGTTAATGGGACGTAGCGTCCGTGTTTTTCAGCTAATTCTGTTTGACGTTGTTTCAAGGCTTTCAACAATCCTCTCAGCGGCTCACCAAATTGAAGATCACGGAGCCCCGGAGTATTCGGTGAAGAGAGATTAACCGTAATGTAATCGGCGTAGGCATAGACCTTATCCATACAGATCAGGTAATCATCCACGGCCTTGTCATTCGGGGTATCCTTATTTTTACCGATATTAATACCCAAAATGCCTTTAAATTGGCGCTGCTTAACCTGACTTACCAGATAATCAACGCCTTTGTTGTTAAATCCCATGCGATTAATGATCGCTTGATGCTCTTTAAGGCGGAACAATCGTGGCATTGGGTTGCCAGGTTGCGGACGTGGGGTGATCGTACCAATCTCAACAAAACCAAACCCTAATGCTCCCAGCGCATCAATATAATCACCGTTTTTGTCTAAACCGGCAGCAATACCTACTGCATTCGGAAAGTTTATTCCCATCACCTCTACCGGATTATTCAACTCCGGCCCGGATGTTCTGAACAAACGGGTCAGGTGCAATTTATGCAGAGTTTTCAGCGCCTTAAGCGAGAGATTATGGGATTTCTCCGGATCCATTTGGAAAAGCAGCGGTCTGATCAAAGCGTACATATAAAAAGCGCACCTGCGGATAGGTATAAACGGGAAAGGGATAACGACTAGGAAAATCAGACAATCATAACAGAATCAGGTTTCTATCGCTCGTTTCGATGAGGTCGAAAATTTACTACCTCGACGGCAGCAACAGTGCATTGAACTATTTTGGCTCGGTAACTAAAATGCTACGCTAATTCGTTAGTAGTCGAGACAGGCATTGTTACTTCTGCAAAGCTACATCTGAGGCATTCAGATAACGCTCTAGAGCGGATAAACCGCTGCCAGACCTTGAATACCGCTAATCATTTTGAGTATTACATCCGCCAAAGAAGTGTTTAAACGCATCGAACTTTATTGCTTGGCTAATCGTCATTGAGTGCAATATGCTGCTGTAAGCATCAATACTCGCACAAGACCTTAAACACCGCGGATTTATTCGAAAAAACAAGAACAGAACTGAGAAGAATCAACAACGGATATGGATACAAATACTGCGTTTCAACACTTGGAAACATGGCTGGATTCTCAAATTGTCGGCCAGCCCAAGCTGATCAACCGCCTGCTGATTGCACTTCTTGCTGATGGTCACCTATTGGTCGAAGGGCCTCCAGGGCTGGCGAAAACCAAAGCAATCAAAATACTCTCGGACGCCATTGAAGGTGATTTTCACCGTATTCAATTTACCCCTGATTTACTGCCTGGCGATATTACCGGCACCGATATTTTTCGCCCAGAGACCGGCACATTTACATTTGAGCAAGGCCCGATATTTCACCCGATGATCCTCGCGGATGAGATCAACCGAGCCCCGGCCAAAGTGCAATCGGCACTGCTTGAAGCAATGGCTGAACGCCAGGTAAGTATTGGTAAAAAAACCTACAAGCTACCCGATTTATTCCTCGTTATGGCAACGCAAAATCCGCTGGAGCAAGAAGGTACGTATCCTCTGCCAGAAGCCCAGCTCGACCGTTTCTTGTTGCATATCAACGTTGACTATCCCGGTGCAGACGCCGAGAAAAAGATCCTGCAATTGGTTCGCAATGAGTTTAAACAAGCCGACCAAATCGAACCCATTGAAGAAATCTCACAGGCCACCTTGTTTGATGCACGCCAGCAAGTACTCAACCTACACATGGCTGAATCGGTTGAAACCTACATGGTGCAATTGGTATGTGCGACACGTCAGCCGGCCAGCTACGACAGTCAACTAGCCAGCTGGATCGAGTACGGCGTCAGCCCTCGTGCCACTATTGCGCTAGATCGCTGCGCACGCGCCCATGCTTGGTTAGCCGGTAAAGATTATGTGAGCCCCGACGATGTACAGGCGGTTATGCATGATGTCTTCCGTCATCGCTTATTGCTAAGTTTCGAAGCAGAAGCCAGCGGCTTAAGCAAAGATGACATCACCGATCGACTGTTGGAACTGGTTCCCGTCGCCTAATCACTGCTATTTGAAAACCCATGAGCTATCAAACCCGCAGTACCGGCGCCTATACAGAGCTGGAACATTTATCTAGCTATCAGGTGGCTGCACGGCATTTGCCGTTAATTAAAAATAATCGCGCCCTGGCTGCACTCAATGGCCCCTACAAAACCCTGATTCGTGGCCGAGGCATGGAATTTGAAGATGTGCGCCAGTATCAGCCAGGCGACGATATCCGAACCATCGACTGGCGTGTCAGTGCCCGCACGGGCAAGACGCACACCAAACAATTTCGCGAAGAACGCGAAAAACCTGTGTTTATTGCCGTTGATCAACGCAGCAACATGTTTTTTGGCAGCCAGGTTGCACTTAAATCCGTTATCGCAGCTGATCTAGCCGCTTACTTGGCATGGGCCGCATTTCACAAAGGCGACCGTGTTGGCGGTTTGATATTCAATGACCAAAAACACACGGATATCCGCCCCCGACGTCAACGCAAAACCGTTTTACAATTACTGCATGGGCTATCGGAGTTCAATCAGGCCTTACAAGGCTTTCAAAACAACAGCAGCCGCCCTCTCGCCGACGCGCTACTGGAATTGAAACGCATCGCAAAACCTGGCTCCCAGATCTTCGTGATCTCTGATTTTCACGATCTCAACGACAGCTGTTCATCAATAATCCATGATCTCGCGCGACACTGTGAAATTATTGCGATCAAGACGTACGATTCGCTGGAGACACAATTACCGCACCAAGGCATGTTCCGAGCCGGAAACGGACAACGCTTTTTTGAATTCAACAGTAACGACAAAAATACACGAGACCAATATCAGGAAAGCTGGCAAGCACACAGCGAAGCTATTCGAGCGACTCTTGGCAAATATCAGATACCGCTAATCCCGGTGGCGACTGACCATGATCCGCTAAGCTTGCTACATCAGTACTTCGGCAAACCACGCTTCACACAAACCGACAACTTGGTGTCAGGAGGTACTGCCTGATGCAACAACCTGCAGCCAGTAATCCACTCGACCAACTGCGCGACATTCACCTACCGGACGCGATCACATGGTGGCCACCGGCTCCCGGCTGGTGGGCCGTGGCTTTGTTAGCGATCATCGCGCTTTTCACAACTGTTTATGCACTGGTCAAAATTCATCAAAAACGCCGATATCGTCGACTTGCGATCGCCGAGCTTGACCAACTTAGCTCTGAGAAAAACGATGCTGCAGAATTGGCTGAAGCACTCACGCAGCTCATTCGTCGAACCCTAAAAGCCGCCGACGAGGGCTATGACAAACAACAATCTGCGCTAACGGGTGATAATCTCCAAGAGATACTAAAACCCGAGTTAACAGACACACAGATACACTGGATAACCCAGGGCAAATACCAAGCAAACGCTGAGGTTCCCGATACAGCGGCCCTGACTGCAGCCGTTAGACAATGGATCAAGGGGCACAAGGTATGATTGAGTTTACCCTCCCCTGGATTTTTGCGTTGCTACCGTTGCCATTGCTCGTATGGTGGTTAATACCGGCGCGCAAACAAACGTCTGCTGCGCTTTATATGCCGCATGTGCAATCAGACAACTTGCGACAGCATGATATTAGCCCCGGCCGATTTTCATGGTTACGCTTCTTGCCATTGTTGGCAATCTGGATCTTATTACTCGCAGCTGCAGCCAACCCAATGCGTATCGGTGAAGCCATTGAATTACCGGCAAATGGCCGTGATTTAATGCTGGCCGTGGACATCTCCGGTAGTATGGAGCAACGCGACATGACCATTAACGGCCGCAGAGTTAACCGTTTGGTCGCCACCAAGGATGTATTAACTCGGTTCCTTTCGCAGCGTCAGGGTGATCGTGTTGGCTTAATACTATACGGCAGCCAGGCATTTGTTCAGGCCCCACTCACATTTGATTTAAAAACCGTTCACCGTTTATTAATGGAGAGTCAAATCGGCTTTGCTGGCACTGGCACGGCCATCGGTGATGCTATTGGCTTGGGGATCAAACGCTTGGCCGACAACCCGGCCGAAAGCCGTGTTTTGATTTTGCTCACCGATGGGGAGAACACATCCGGCACGATGCTACCGGTAGAGGCCGCTAAATTTGCCACCAAAGAGCACGTTAAGATCTACACCATCGGCCTCGGACACCCCCGCTCACGCTACCCCATCGATGAACGCACATTGAAAGAAGTCGCCGATATTACCGGCGGTGAATTTTTCCGTGCCCGCAGCCAACAGGAATTAGCCAGCATCTATGCCGCTATCGATAAGCTCGAAGCCGTGGAACAGGAAGCTGAAATTTTCCGCCCCAAACAAACCCTCTTTTACTGGCCGCTCGGCGGAGCAATGACGCTGGCACTGCTATTCGGCCTCATCAATGTGGGTAGTAGACGCATGCAAACAAGGAGTACGTCCGTATGAGTTTCTCCGAACTGATTGCCAATTTTCATTTTATACGCCCTGAATTGTTGGCATTGCTGCCATTGGGCCTTGCGTTTGTGTGGTTTGCACGACACTCGATCGCAGCAGCATCGAATTGGAACAAAGTAATTGATCCGGCACTGCTGCCGTTTTTGATCGACGGCGAAAACCAAGTGAAATCTCAGCGTTGGCCCGTCGCCGCGTTGGTGCTTGCGTGGTGTCTAGCGTGTTTTGCCATCGCCGGGCCGGTTTGGGAAAAAATCGAACAACCTGTCGTCAAAAAACAAAATGCCCTTGTGATCATCCTCGACCTGACGTTATCGATGTATGCAGAGGATCAAAAACCCTCTCGGTTAGTCGCCGCCAAGCGAAAGGTTGAAGATATTCTCAAACAGCGCAAAGAAGGCGTTACGGCGCTGGTCGTGTTTTCTGGCGATGCACATACCGTTGCACCGCTAACTGATGACGTGCGCACCATCGACAACATGTTACCTGCACTAGAACCCTCGGTAATGCCGAAGTTTGGCAACAATGTCGGCTCAGCAATCAAGCAGGCTAACGAGTTAATCGAAGCAGCAACCGTGCATCAGGCACAGTACTTATTGCTGGCCGATGAACTCAACAGCAACCAGTTTAAAACAGTCGCCAACCTTTTACCTGCGGGCGTACAACTCGATATTATCAGCTTTGGCACCCCCTCTGGCGCGCCGATACCGCTACCGGAAGGCTTCCTGAAAAATCGCGCTGGCGCCACAGTCATCGCCAAAACAGATACTTCTCAGATTATGTCTGACAGCCGCAAATACGGATTCGGTTTTGCCAAAAGCAGCGTCACAGACACCGACATTAATCGACTGCTTAGCAGCACACATCAGAATGATGATGAGAAAGAAACCGTCGACCGTCAGTTCGATCTATGGCAAGAAATGGGTCATTGGCTGGTGCTTTTGATTTTACCGATAGCGCTATTTAGCTTTCGCCGTGGATGGATTCTGTTGGCTCTTGTTATCGTCATGCCGCAGGACGCCTGGTCACTAACATGGGACGACCTATGGAAAACACAAGATCAACAGGCCGCCGCAAAACTGGAATCCGGCAACACCAGTGAAGCTGCCGGCCAATTTAACGACCAGCGCTGGCAATCTGCCGCCCACTATCAATCGGGGGACTACCAAAAAGCATTGGACTCCATCGATCAGCTGGATATCGAAGACCAAGACAGCCAAGACTACTACAACCGCGGCAACGCACTGGCGCGCATGAATCAATTCGATGACGCCATCGCAGCCTACGACAAGGCCCTCGAAATCAACCCGAACGATGAAGATGCCGCATTCAACAAACAGCTGATTGAACAACTAAAGCAGCAGCAAGAGAACCAGGAAAACCAATCCGGCGAAAATGGCGAAGACAGCCAACAGCAAGATGGCGAATCTGGAGAGCAACAAGATCAACAAAGTAACGGCGCCGACGATTCCAACCAAGAAGGTCAACAAGGGGAATCAGGTGAAAGTAGCAGTGACCAACAAGATGGTCAGAATAGTGAATCCAGTAGTGACCAGAACAATGACGGTCAAGACATGGACGATAGTCAGCAACAAGATGCGTCTCAAGGCTCCGAAAATTCTGAAAACGCAGACCAGAATAAGGAACAGAGTGAGGAGCAACAAGCTGGCGAAAACGCCAATTCACAAGATCAAACAGACGAGTCTGAACAGCCGGACGATGCAACAGAAGCACAGCAGGCCGATGAAGAAACTGACGAACAAGATCAGACCGACGCCGAACAACAAGCAATAGCGCAGGGCCAACAAGAACCCATGAGCGCCGAAGAGAAAGCCCATCAACAGGCTCTGCAACAATGGCTACGACGCATCCCAGATGACTCTGGCATGTTGTTAAGAAACAAATTCCGTCACCAGTACGAGCAAAACCGACGCAATAACGAGCATATCGATAAGGACAGTGAACAATTATGGTAATTTCTGCAACGCCCTCACTGATTAAGCCTACGGTGCGACGTGCCATAGCAGTTCTTGCCATCGCTGCATCCATGTGCGGTGCTCAAGTGGCACTAGCAGCCAAGGTAACGCTCGACCGCACACAAATTTCGATGAGCGAAAGTGCCACACTGACGGTAGAAGCCGAAGACGACGGCGCACTGCCCGATGACGTATTGCGTAATCTTGAGCGCAACTTTGACGTCACCAGTCGCGGGCAATCAAAACAAACCTCCTGTGTAAATTTCAGCTGTACCTCGACCTCCAGTACCGCTTATATGCTAGAACCGAAGGCGCCCGGCATTTACACCATCCCTGGCTTTACATTGGATGGAGAAACCGTTGCAGCACGACAACTGCAAGTGAATGCCATCAACACCGACCCAACCAAAGGCCCGGTTAGCAATATTTTTGCGGAGTTGTCGGTCGATAACCAAGAAGTGACATTGCAGCAGCAGGTCTTACTAACGGTTAAAGTGAATACGGCAGTTAATCTCACCGACCTGAATATTGAACCGTTGAATATTCCAAACACGCTGCTCAAGGAAATTGGCCAAACCAGCTATCAGCGCACACTTGGCGGTAAGCTTTTTCAAACGTATGAAGTTCGTTATGCCCTATTCCCACAGGCCAGCGGCACACTGCAAATCCCACCAGTAACCGTGCATGTTGCGCGGCCGGATGGCGGTCGCCAAGGGTTTCGTAGCTTGTTCTCCAGTAATCGTCAGGAACGTGTGAGAACGAACAGCGAGACCGTCGACGTCACAACGCCGCCGCCACACGAGGGGGATTGGTTACCGGCACAAACAATGAGTCTCAAAGATAGCTGGAGCAGTGACCTCCAAGACTTGAAAGTTGGCGACTCAATCACACGAACCATTACCACCACCGCTTTGGGCCTCAGTGCCGAACAGTTGCCACCAATCACAATGGACGGCACTGCCAATTACAAGACCTACCCCGATCAACCAACCTCAGAAGATCGCCAGAATGAAAGAGGTATTGTAGGTATTCATACTGACTCAATCGCCATTGTTCCAACTCAGTCGGGCACCGTCACACTGCCAGCGATACAGTTACAATGGTGGAATTTGACGACACAAAAATTACAAACAGCCGAGTTACCAGCCGTTACGTTGACGGTAAAACCAAATCCAGACGCAGCAATCGCACCACAAGCTGCACCGTCTGAGCCAGCGCTATTAAACCCGCAGCCCACCGCTGAGCCTCCTAAATCAGCAAGCGCTGTTCAAGTTGACCATCAACACCTGCGCCTCTGGCAGATTGCCACCGCCATCAGCAGTGTGCTTGCATTAGTATTTCTGGTGCTTTGGTTGAACAGCCGAAGACGCCCTACCGCTATATCGGATGAGCAAGCAGCCCCATCTGCGGAAGCAAGCCAGTTACCGGCAGCCTTAAATGCCTTGAAGTCTGCATGCCAACTAGGCCAGCCAGAAGCTATTCGCATCAAACTGCTCGCATGGGCCAAGCTACGCTGGCCTGAAGCATCTGCCTACTCCACCATGGATGTCGCACGCTTACTGCAATCTTCGCAAGCGAACGACGCGTTAAAAGCGCTTGATGCAGCGTTGTTCCAAGGCGAGCCAGGGCAACCACAACACTGGCAAACGATCGCTGACTCCTGCGAAAAATCCCAGGCAACGGCAAATATTATGAGTAAAGACCAACTAGCGCCGCTGTACCCTAACAACGGTTAAACCATTTACGCCTGTTGAAACCCATCAGCAGGCGTTTACAATGCAGCGCTCTGTTTTGTATCTGAATAATTTTCGAGGCTGCACCTATGTCCAACGGCTTTGCCTGTATCGGGCTATCCAACCCTAAAAACCCAGAAAATGTTGGTATTATCCTTCGTGCTGCCGGTTGCTACGGTGTCAACAGCGTCTTTTACAGCGGTCAGCGATATCAAAAAGCGCGAGAGTTCATGACCAATACACAGAAGGTTCATGAACGCATTCCGATTATTCACAGTCAGGATTTGCGGGATTCCGTGCCGCTAGGCGCAACGGTTGTTGCTATTGAGTTGGTCGAGGGCGCAAAACCTCTCATCGAATATGAACATCCGAAAAACGCGTTTTATGTTTTTGGCCCGGAAGACGGATCATTGAAAGACGACGTTTTAGCCTGGTGTGATGATGTCGTGTACATCCCTACCATCGGGTGCATGAATTTGGCTGCGACTGCCAACGTTGTGCTCTACGACCGCATGGCTAAATCGGGTACTGCGGATTATTCCATTGAGCGCATTCGCGAAAGTCAGGATACCAACAACAACACACGGGTATAAGCCGCAATCCGATAGTTCGATTAGCGGTTTGCAGGATTGTAGGTCGGGGCGAATTGGAATGAAGAATTGGAATGAAGAGTAGAGTGAAGAAAGGCGACGATATCAGTCAGCCCTGAATTTTGAAATCGATATGCAATCAGATAATCCTAGCAGCTGCGCAACGCACACTGCCAGGATCAAATTATCACTCAGGTAGCGTCACATTCAGCTCTAGAACGGAGCAGCTATCGTTAGAATCAAGCTGCACGGAGACTTGATCCTGATCGATGTTGACATACTTTTTGATAACCTCAACCAGCTCGCGCTGCAATTGCGGCAAATAATCAGGCTGTGTACGCTGCGCTCGCTCATGCGCAACGATGATCTGTAAGCGCTCTTTCGCAACAGATGCCGTTTGTTTGTTCTTGCTACGAAAATGGTCAAAAAAACTCACGCGCCGGCTCCCAACAATCGTTTGAAAAATCCTTTTTTCTGGGCTTCTAGAAAACGATGTTCGACATTTTCACCCAATAAACGCCGTACAGCATCATCATATGCCTGCCCTGCCTCAGCAACATTGTCTAGGATCACGGGCATGCCCTGATTAGACGCTTTCAACACAGCCTGAGATTCAGGGATTACACCCAGCAATGGAATAGCCAGAATTTCTTCAACATCTTCAACGCTCAGCATTTCACCGGCGGATACACGTTCAGGGCTATAACGTGTGACTAGCAAGTGTTCTCTAACACTTTCACCAATTTCAGCTTTACGCGATTTGCTTTGTAGAATGCCCAAAATTCGGTCGGAATCTCTTACAGAAGATACTTCAGGGTTAGTTACTACAACGGCTTCGTCAGCGAAATACAGCGACATCTGAGCGCCGTTTTCAATACCCGCTGGAGAATCACAAATGATATATTCAAAGTCTTCAGCCAGTGCATCAAGCACTTTGCCCACGCCTTCTCTAGAAAGCGCTTCTTTATCACGGGTTTGAGATGCAGGCAGAATAAACAGTTTGTCGCAGCGTTTGTCTTTGATCAGCGCCTGATTCAGGTTCGCTTCTTCATTGATAACATTAACGAAATCGTAAACAACGCGACGCTCGCAACCCATGATCAAATCAAGGTTTCTAAGGCCTACATCAAAATCAATAATTACTGTTTTAAATCCTTTTAATGCCAACCCGGTGCCGATAGCAGCACTGGTTGTGGTTTTACCCACACCGCCTTTTCCTGAAGTAACAACAATTATTTTCGCCAAAACCAGGCTCCTTTTTTTGACAAGTACAGTTGTTTAGCATCAACGCCAAGCTGTGAATTGTCATTAATCAATATGCATATTGCCTTTGCAAACCGGTGAAAATAGGCAAAAAAATGCGTAAATATATGAATAACGTCACAAATACTGAGTATTCAATAAAGTGATTTCACTTGCAAGGATTGCTCGCTCAGCGCAACCTGCACAGCAGATTTGTTATGCGAAGGATCAATACTATCGCTGAGAATAAAATTCCCCGCGATCGACAACAGCTCAGCATTCAGCTGTTGGCAAAAAATTCGTGCAGTTACATCACCACGAACGCCGGCTAACGCTCTGCCTCGAAGTGCGCCATAGACATGAATATCGCCATCGGCGAGCACTTCTGCCCCCTCACTGACATTACCCAATACCACCAAATTCGCATCTGCTGCATAAACCTGCTGACCCGAGCGCACCGGCTGCTCAATGACCTTGGTTGGTCGGGATGCCACAGCAACTGCACTAGGCTCTTCCTCTGCAGGTGCGCTGTCTTCGCTGGCAGCGGATTTGCCGCTGCACTCGCTTAACGTATCAGCGGCTGGGGTAGGTTTAACCGACTTGGCGCGCGTGCCTGTATCTGGCAACAGTGCAAGCGGTGTTTCTGCAACCGCTGCGGCGTGCTGCTCGCCTTTGAAACCAATCGGCTGAAGACCAGAATCTTCGCACAAGCTAATTATCTGACGTAATGCATCTGCAGAGATATCCGCAACCATGGATAAATCAATAATGACCGGACTTTGATGAAAAAACGAAGGCGCTTGCCCAATTTTTTGTTGTAATAGCTGCACAAAATCAGCGGGATCAAACGTGTGGAGCTCGATAATGATGGTAGTAACAACACTACCCTTCAGGGCGAAACATTCATCGGCCATACCTGCGCCTCTTTTTATATTGCTAGTCGTGGCTGAGAAGTCAGCGGGGCGCTTACTTTAACCGCTTGCTCTGACAGGCTCAATGCCCGCATACCATTATAAGCAGAGGAAACAGCTTTGGGATTCAACTCGACGAAAGGTTTAAGCAGTGAAAAACCATCAAAGCCACTTTCAAAATAGGCAGGTAAAAAAACACCCGGCTAGAACCGGGCGTTGGAAATCAAGATATCGGATGATAGCCTGATTTATTCGTCAGTGATGATGTTGTTCAAGAGCGTTGGTGTTTTTCACCGTGATGATGTTTACCTTTTTGCTTGCCTCGGTATTCGTCCAGCTTCAGCATTTTTTCACGCTGCTCGGGCGTTAATATCTGATAGATGTCCGCACGCACCTGTGCTTGTTTCAGGATGCGTTGCTTCACCATTGCCGCCTTCGCATCAGCAATCGCCTCGACCTGGGTTTGGTAATCCGCTGCAGTTGGATCTAATTTAGCGATACTCACCTGTCTGTGTGCTTCGCGCTGTGCCCTACCTTCGGTTTTCGCCTTTTTAACAATGGTTTTGATCTCATCACGCTGTTCAGATGTCAGTTGTAAGACTTCTTGATTGAAATACGCCCGATAATTGTTATCGCCGTGACCGCCGTGCCCAGGTTTAGCCATCGCCGCGCCTGTACCCAATAGTAAGCCGGCGCTCAAAGTAACTGCTGTTAAAGTTTTCAGTGTTTTGTTCATGGTGTTCACCTTTCGTTGAATCAGTGTTCGGGATTAAGTATGCCAAGGGCAAACGCCAAGATGTGTAAAGACAGTGTAAAGTTAGGTAAAGTCGCCAAAACGCGCCGGAAGGCTGTCGTATGATCATGCTTCGGCAACAACGGAATACCTATGCAACCTATGCAAACTGAACGGCCTGATCACATACTCCTCGTTGATGACGATACCGCCTTGTGCGAGATGCTCAGCGAGTACTTGCATGGTGAAGGCTTCACTGTCGACACCTTACATGACGGCCAATCAGCGTTGAATCAGCTGAACGATGGGGCAACCTACGACCTTGCAGTGCTCGACATTATGATGCCAGGTATCAGCGGGCTTGATGTACTGCAAAGCATTCGCGCGCGCATGCCGCTGCCAGTCATCATGCTAACCGGAAGAGCCGACGACATTGATCGGATTCTCGGCCTTGAAATGGGCGCTGACGACTATCTCGCCAAACCCTGTAACCCGCGAGAGCTTGCCGCCCGCATACGCGCCACACTTCGGCGCTCAAATTTGGCAGTTAACGCCTTTCAACAGACGCTAAAAGGCTCCGATGACGACAACCGCAATCTGCCGGTTGAATTAAGTGCTCATGGTATCGAACTCAATCTTGCCCAACGTAAAACCACTATTAACAGCGTTGACGTCTCTCTGACTAGCGCCGAATTCAATACATTGGCGTTGTTGATGCAACATCAGGGCAAGGTTGTTTCCAAAGAAACGCTGACAGAGAAAGTCTTGCACCGAAAACTCAGCCCTTACGACCGCAGCATCGACGTGCATGTCAGTCGTATTCGCCAAAAGCTGGCAAAGCACTTGGGTGATAACACACTCATCAATACACTGCGTGGCACGGGCTACCAATTCTCAGGGGAAACACCATGAAACGCAGTGTTCGGTTTGACAGCCTGTTTTGGAAGCTCTTTCTACTGGTTTGGTTGACCAACGTTACGGTGATCGCTTTAACTAGCTTTTATGTGGTCAGTGTTAGTCAAACACGTTTGGCCGACCAGCATTTTTCTGATCGCATTCCGACCTACGTCAGACCCATCATCAATGCATGGGAAAACAAACCGTCGAAAAGACTCTCATACAAACGAGAAAAACACCTCGATAAGATGTTGCGCCATGATTTACGCAGCGCCAACATCCGAATCTACACCGATGATGGTGAATTGGTGTACGAGCGCTTTCGAAAAAAACGCCACACACATGACCATGAAACATCAGAGAAAACAGCCATACCCGGTAAAGTGCGCGAAACTGAATTTGTAAGCGATGCAGGCCTCCATTATCGCGTAGAGGCCCATTCTCCGGCACGCAAGCATTGGCTACCACGTTCATTTATACGGCTGCACCTGATGCAATTTAGCGCTCTGATGCTAGGAGCAGCGCTGGTCAGTTTTATGGCAACCTATCTAATTCAGAGGCCGTTAAACAAATTACGAACCTATACACGAGCGCTGTCGACTCTCGATTTTGACACGCAACTCGACCAAAAACTGTTAGCTCGTAAAGACACGATCGGAGACCTCGCCCGCACCACCGATCAGATGGCGATTAATGTCGCCACTATGATCGAAAACCGCCAAGCATTGCTGAATGACGTCTCCCACGAGCTTCGAGCACCACTGGCTCGACTTCAGGCTGCCGCAGCGCTTATCGAACAGAAAAGTCGCCAAGCAAAAGATGCACCTGATGCAAATATTCAACGTTTACATCAAGAATGTGAGCGCATGCATCAGTTAATCGGTCGAATCATCGAACTCAGCCGCGCAGGCCACACGGATGACATCGGCCCTACATCACTGAATGACACGATTCAGCAGGTAGTCGATGACTGCCGATTCCGGCACCCAGTACGAACCATCCAATGGGCAAACGATGAACAACCTTCGGTGTCGGTCAACGCAGATCAACAATTGCTATCCAGCGCGATCAATAATGTTCTCGAAAACGCCTGCCAGCACACTCCTAGCGACTCAGCCATAGATCTTGATCTGGCGAAGCGATCCAACGAAATAGTGCTGCATATCCGCGATCATGGCTCTGGGATTAACGATAAGGATTTAGAGCAGGTTATGCAGCCATTTCAGCGTGCGGATCAACAGATGCATACAGAAGGATTTGGACTTGGCTTAAGCATCGCAGTGCGCGCGCTTGAGCACTGTGGTGGAAAATTGGCATTAAAAAACCACCCGGAAGGTGGTCTATTGGTAACAATCAGCTTACCAGCATAATGGTGTAGCTGCATTTGATTGTAACTATGCAGAGCGAGAAACTTGAATGGGCTTACACAGCCCTATTCCTGCACTCACCAAGATCTAGCCACTAATCAACAAACAGGCTGATATTTTTGATCGGTTTCGCCGCGGATGGCGCAGGATGATTCATGTATTTCACATTGAGAATCAAGGTATCACCTGAAAGATGGGCCTCTTCAAGCTTCAGTAACTTCAATACCTGTGACGATGAACTGCCATCAGCGTCGGTATAAGTTAACACTGCATTCGGCGGCATGCTCTTAAAGCTCAACGGGTTTTGAGTACGCCAAAAGCTCACAAATTGTTGAATCGTAATGCGTGAAGATTGACGCAGAGGGCGATCCGTAAACGCAAACACCTGCCCCTGTAGTTTCACCGTTAATTGTGTGTCAGATAATGATCCGTTACCTGAGGTGAGCACATACATCCAGTTAATTGAATCTGTCGCTAACGGTGAATCCAGATCATCCATTGCGTTGGCATGCCATGACATCATCATGGCAATCACCGCACATAACAGGTAATTCGGTTTCATTTTTCTGCTCCGGCTATTGTGATGGTCTCAAGATCAATGCAGCCAGCACACTTGGATGCATCAATAAATAGCGTAGCACCCTTGATATCAATCGGCGTAACCTTCATACCTTTCGGCATCTTTATCTTGAATTTAATGGCCTCATGAAAAGGTTCTGCACCGGTAATCTCAAAGCTATATCGGAAAGTTTTGTCATCCACCTGATATACCAATGCCGCAAATGGCGGAGCTCCGACGAAATTCGGATCGTCAGCTTTTTGCCAGTGATCAGTAAACAAGGTAAGGCCCTCAAGCGTGAAGGAGCGCAACGTTTCTGCATCGATACCCAGTACCGGCTGGCGTGAATAAAAAACCAGCTCATTCAATGACAACTTGGCCAGATGACCAGACAGGGTAAACAACCAACGCTGATTTAGCGGCTTCGATGCGGTTTCGTCTTCGGGTGATGCTGTCGGAGTGGTTGGTTTCGAAGATTGTTGCTCTGATGGCGACTGTTCTGCCGGAGGCGTTGCTTGTTTGGTCGACTGCTCGGTTTCGGCTTTCTCGGCCTGCAATTTTTCGGCTTTTTCCGCATCCGCTTTTTGCTGCTGCGCCTTAATGGCATCATTCTGCTGCTGAACTTGCACCGATGCCGGTACCGAATTATTCGTCGGTGCCAAGTTGTCTTGTTGCTCAAACGGTTCGTTGGCCTCTTCCGCCGCTTTCACATCCATATTGCCCGGCGCTGGTTCAGTATTGCCGTCATAAATTGTCGGATCAGATTTCGGGGATTGTTCATCCGCAGCAAAAGTAGAAGAGCTAGCAACAACAATCAGAACCAAAAGTAGTGCTAACTTGTGGGCAGCCGGAAACCGGACAATGGAACTCATAGAAATTTCTGGCACAGCGTGTCCCCTTTATTAGTATCGTGGGTTGAGCAAGCTATCGATCGCTTCGACAATTCGAGAACCCGATTCAATCATATAGCATAGTCACCGAAAACAACTACACCGTCTTGACGTTAGCATGATCTATGTTCAGGTTTGGGATTGCTGAAGCGCCTTGATTCGCTCTTCAATCGGAGGGTGTGACGCAAACAAGGCCAATAAGCCCGACGTTTTACCGGAGCGGATACCAAACGCTTCGATAGCATCAGGCATTTCTGGCGGGTTCTCTGACTCCTCCTGTAGACGCTGCAATGCACCTATCATGCTCGCCGTACCGGCTAACTGCGCTCCAGCTCGATCAGCTCGAAACTCACGCCAACGCGAAAAGCGCATCACAATCATCGATGCCAGAATACTGAACACAATTTGAGTGACGATAACCGTCAAAAAGTAACCCGGGCCAAAGCCGCTGCGAGATTTAAATATCGCCTGATCAATCACATATCCAACAACCCGGCTAAGGAAGATAACAAAGGTATTCACGACCCCTTGAATCAAACTTAGCGTGACCATATCGCCATTGGCAACATGGCCCAGTTCATGTCCGAGAACGGCTTTTATCTGATCACGATCAAAGCGTTGTAGTAGGCCCAAACTCACTGCAACCAGCGCGTCATTGCGATTCCAGCCGGTTGCAAATGCATTTGCCTGAGCTGCTGGAAAGATACCCACTTCAGGCATCTTAACGCCCGCCTTGGCAGCTAGCTCAGCGACGGTTTCCATCAACCAAATTTCGTCAGGAGTTTGAGGGTTACTGACAAGTTTCACGCCCATCGACTTCTTTGCCATCCATTTTGAAATAAATAGCGAAATAAACGAGCCTGTAAACCCCATAACGGCAGACATGAAGAGTAAGACGGACAAATTGAGCCCGCTTCCATCCTGTGCCAAATAAGAATTAATACCGAAAATGTGCATGACAATAGCAAGCACAACCAAAACGGCGATATTGGTAACCAAAAACAGAGCGATGCGCATCATAACCAGATTCCTTGTCTGATAAACCTGAAGGACTTCATCGGTTATGACCAAGCCAGCCCAACAGAAATTCAGTTCGCATTTGCGATTACATGATCCAGAAAGTCTAGTCGAAAATTACTGATTTCAGCTGAGAAAAGCCAGTGATGAACACAAAAGACAGGCGATTATTCGACCTGCACATCATAGACAACAGTGCCCGTGCTGCCCTGCTCTAGCACACCATCAAATTGCCAGCGGACTGGGCCTCGGTAGCCCTCGATATTGCCAGAAGCGGGCTCAACGATATTACAGCTGGTGATTTGTGGAATGCCTGCGATATCTGGGCATTCGATGGCAGTACCGTTGCCATCAACATCTTTAGCAAACGTAAAACTCGGTGTGCTGTCGTTGATTAAAAGCTCAATAACTGGGCCTGAGCTATTGTTGGTAAACTGAATTCTATAGCGTAATACGTCGCCCGGCCGCCCCTGATTCTCGACGCCTGCAGTGCCACTTTGTGTCAGGTTCTCGACGGATTTAACCAATTGCAGCGCATTCGTACCAATGTCTGTTAAATCAATCAACGAGACTTCGGCCACCAATGTGGTATTGGCATAACTATAAGAGGCAGAGACTGTTGCTGTGTGCAATGCACCTGGCGCGGCATTCGTCGGGCTGCTAACACGCAACATTAAACAAATGGAATCCCCTTTCAATAGCCCTGTAAACGGGCTACCGATTGCTGTCGCCTCCGTCGGATCAAGTTGGTTGTTACAGTTCACATCGTGGAATATGGCCTCACCCCATGGGTCATTCGGCTGGGCAGCCCCCACGACGGAGAAAGTAACATCACCTGCGGAGTTCGCCACAAACTGATGAGGATAGTCGGTATGATCACCCGCACTAATTGTCGCTACCTGTGTTGGAATCAGTACGTTTTGCTTCACATTACTGAATACCAGACCATCGAACACAAACTGCACACCAATATTAAATTCGATTTCGCTGTCTGCTGTATCCGGGTTAGTGGCACCCGAGTTACCAATGTTTTCGTTAACGGCCTGAAAACCACCAGGGACTTCTTGAACAATTCGAACGTTGGAGTTTTGAGCGCTGACTGGCAGCAGCAACTGGAAGTTACCGGTCGCATCCGTTAAACCCGCAACGAGTTCAGTGTTAGTCGCAACATCAAACGCTTTAATACGAACACCTTCAATACCCGTTTCACCAGTATCCTGAACTGTATTGTGTGCGTTAGCGGCTATCGCTGCACCATTATCATCAAGTACGGTACCCCGAACATCGATAAAGCCTCGATAACCAAAATCCAGGTCATTACGAAGGTCCAATAACCCGAGCGCCACAGCTTGCGCATCACGATTCGGGTCTGAACTGGTAAACGTAGGGGCAGCACCTGTCAGCACGCCATTATCATCAGAGATAACCACAACGTATGCGTCGGTAGTTAAGCCGGAGAAGAGATAACTACCAACACCGTTAGTCGTCACCTGCAGAACACGATCGTTTGTATCTAGATCACTGTCGCCATCGACATCATCAGCAGCAGTTAACTGTCCATCATTATTGATGTCGTAATAAAGGTCTACCGTGACGTTAGCGATCCCGGTTTCACCCGTATCTTTTACGCCATTAGCATTACTGTCATTCCAAACCGTATCACCAATATAGTTCGTCGTCGGCACACAACCGGCGGCGTCGAATGCAGTACCCACTTGCTGACTACCATCCGTTGTAATCGTTTTGAAGTTAGTGATTACACCGGTCAAAACATTCGTAAATCCGAGCGAGTTACTGACATTCCAGATTGTTGCGCCATCACGTTGTGCGCCACCCTGCACTGCCGACGCAGAAGGAACATTCAGGACCTCAGAAAGATCTGCCAACGAATAACGGCGAAATTGAGGGGACGACTCACGAACGTAAAAATGCAAGTGCCCGCCGGTGGCCACAACATCGCCGTATTCGCCCGTTGCAAAGTCAATTAAGCGTGTTGCATAGCGCGCTGTGCGCCCGTCGTCCGACATAATAACTCGAATAACAGAATCTGTGCTTCCGGATACATCTTCAACCCCCAAGTACAAGGCGCCGTTATAGAACGAGGCTCCGCCTGAGGATAATCCTTTGCCACCCAGCATTCCGGCAAATACGTTACCATTCGCCTGTGCCACTGTGCCGTGAACACCCGACAATAAATCGTAGAAGTAGATTGTTGAATTACCTGAATTACCGTTTTCGAGGGCGTAGTACATCAGATAGTTTTTGGGATTGATCGCCAGCGAGTTCAACTGCGTTACCAAGTTGGAGGTTGTCACCAGAGTCGCCTTCGCCGTCTGCAAATTGACACTGTATATGTCATCTTGGAAGTTCATAAAAATCGCGCCGGAGGCGCCATTTCCCGGTGTACACAATGCCGACAATGCCTCAGAAACATTCACGGTATCCGTCGCTGGTGCATTCAAACCGCCAGTTTGGTCTGTGCTGTAGCCTGTAACACTGGCCTGATGAGCCCCCGGTGTATTCGAACGCACAGTTGCAGACAAAGTACATTGCCCGCCTGCCGGCACAGTGCCGCCAGATAGCGTAAAGTCGCTCGAACCTAGCGCCTGAGCGACAGTAAATCCGCTACAAGAGCCGCTTAATGTGGATGAATCCAGCCACAAAGCCGCATCCTGATCAATAGCAACGGTCGTATTCGTATAATCGTTACCCGTCGCGTTCTGAAAAGTGAACGTTAACAGCGCCGTATTACCCGCAGAAAAGCCACTGACATCAAAGCTCATCTGCAGCCCATTATTTAATGGCGTAACCGTGAGGCTTGTTGAAGCACCCGGGCTACCGATTGAGAACTGGTCGGATCCAACCCCTGAGCTTTGTACGGGGTAGCTACCAAAAGCCGCGGCACTCACAGAAAAATCAACGGTACAAGACTGATTGGAAGCCAACTGACCATCAGTAACCTCGATCAACTGCCCTCCAGTAAGTGTGTTAGCGCTAACCGCAATACCGAAACAGGTTCCCGCCGGGGTCTCAGATGATAGCGAGATACCCGTGGGCAACGTCGCGGTGAAATTTAGCCCCGTCAGCCCTGAGAAGCTCTGATTTATGAGGGTGAAACGTAATGTGGTTGTTGAACCAATTGATGCTGTGGTCGGGTCAAACACTTGGGCAATAGTCGGCGGGCCATCAACGGTAATACCCGCACACGTTGTTATCTGTTCAAGTGTGCTGGCAGACAATGCACTGTTGTAATAACCAACATCATCCATTAGGCCGGAATAGCTGCTTGAACCTCCGGGGAAGGCTCCGCTACTGATTGGGCCACCTAATCCACCAGTATTGCCATGTGCTGCAAGTGCACCAAAACCTGTCGATACTGAATCTCTTTCTGCGCCATCAATATAAAGACGCATAATCCCATTTTCGTATACAACAGCTACCTGATGCCAACCACCACCGGCTGGCCAGATTGCTTGCACACTCTGCTCAGATCCGGCCCCGCTCTCACGAACGCTGGCAATAATATTGCCGCCATTAAATAAGATCGCTAGACCATTCGTACCCCCACCTTCGTCGAATACGACCTGATTGCCCGTTGTGCTATCAGGCCGAAGAAACATAGATATCGTACGATTGGTAAATGCCGCATTAAGAAAGCTTCCGTCGGAGTACGTAATTTGTTGTAATCCATTGAAATCAGCTGCACCGAGCCCAACAAGCTGATTCGATGTTGAAATACTTACCGTGCCAGTTACCGCATTGTGACCATTTTCGATGTCGTCAGTATTTGCATCAAATGGCCAAACTGCCTCAGCACCTGGAGCAGCGCAAGTTGCAGAACCGTCTGTTCCGTCGAGAATCAATCGTGCAGTATTGAAGGTTCCAACATCCTGGACCACGGTGTCACACACCTCAACCTGCCAGGTGCCTACTGTGTTTTCACTGGCAAATGCGTCAAGGTTCCCATTCGGCAAAACACCTACTGTATTCGCGTAGATGTTAGTCGCATGGTCCCCAACGGCGTTCGGGTTATTTGTCGAAGTATCATCCAATAAAATATCGTAATTATCTGAGGCTTCATTGGCAGATTCTTTAATCAAACGCCGGTTACCATCAGGTCCCGTTAAATAAACCTGAATATCCCCCCTCCAAGTATGGTTCGCATTTACCCCTACTCGTACTTGTGTCAAATCAATATTATTTGGAACTACGAACGTTTTGAAAACTGAATTACCGGTATTGCACCCATCAGCCGGAATCGCCAATTGCGTCGCATCAGAATCAAATGTAAACGTGGCAGCACCGGCAAAACTGCTAGCCGCCAATACAAACAGCGCACAAAAGCTCTGATACAAATACTGTTTCATCATGTATCACTCACCTTCACGCTGAAGAAAAAATCCACCGTGTTACCGGCATCAATGTCGCCGACATTAATCTCAAGCTCACCAGTCTGCGAAGCCGCTGGTTCACTAACAAACACACACACTGCGGGTGTGCAACGTGTTGCAGGTTGTGTTGCACTGTAAAAAGTATATTCAGGCGTCGCATCGCGAATCACTGCGTTAACTGCAGTAATGTCGGAGAAGTTACTTACGCGCAAACGATAAACAATACACTCACCCGGCAAAGCACCAAAACTGCCAACCGCAAATGCAGAATCCTCTGTACCGTCGCAATTAGCATCTTTGGCCTGCGCTTTAACGATATCAATATCGAATGGGTTAGCGGTAATCACATCAATGGCACTGACTTGATCAACACCCGCGTTAAATGTCGCAGTAACGGTCGCTGTTTCTACTTGTCCTGGCGTGGCACTACTTGGAATAAAGGCCCGCACATAAACAACTTTGCTACTGAATGCCGCGACAGAAAAACTACCATTGATAATCTGATCATCTACATCCCACTCATCGACAGTGCCGCCAGCAGTATCCTCATACAGCGCAATACTCCAGTCTGGCGTCGTTAGCGCCACAGCGATGCCATCAAACGTCACTGCCGCGTTGCCATCGTTAACCAGTTCATGTCGATAGATCACAAATTGATTCGGTTCTTCGGTCGACGCATTATCAGGGCCAAGTGATACAGATTGAACTTCATTGATAGAAATACTTAATCGCAATCGATCACTACGTAACGAGGTTGCCGATAACACCTGAATGTATAAATCTTCGGTCGTGGCTAACGCTGTTTCCGAGGTAGTCACAGCCACCTTAAAAGCTTTAACGCCACCAGGAGACAAAGTACCGGTTGATGCGATTACTTCATCCGTAAGCTCGGTGTAGGAGATACTCCATCCAGCTGGAAGAGTTTGGCTCCCGAACGTATTATCAGTGCTGGCGCTGAATCCGAACAAATCGATAATTTCACTCAGATTTCGCGCATATAAAACAAAATTCGCCGTCTGCCCAGGGTCAATTGTCTGACTGATAACAGCCGGATCTGCAGGGTCAAACGCTTCGAAACCGCAATTGTCAGCATCCGCGTCACAGGCACTGTCACCATTTGCAGCAATCCCAGTCAGATCCACCGCCAACAACGGTGCCAACACTGAAACCGTCGCAATCGCATCAGCAAAGGTGTTGTTGCTCTGCAGCGAGGTTCCTCTCAGACCCACGGAATATGTTCCTGTAGCGGCACTTGGAGGCAAAGTAATACCGATAATAATATTAACATCATCGTCTTTTGGCAGAGGGCCGGTATCCAAATCACCATCAAGGTTACTGTCATTCAGCGGCGTCAGACCGTCCGATTGATATAGAAAAAACACCGTTCCCACAGGGAAGTTAGAACTAATCTGATTGACACGAATATTAAACGTATCGTTCCCAGTACCTGTGTTAGTTACAGTATGTGTGACAAAAACCGTGGTTCCAGGCACGGCATCCGTGACGCTGTCATCGGTCAGGGTTAACGATTCATCACCAACTACCGTGAAAGGCACTGTGTTGGTTGATCGTCCAGTGATCTGCGTACCATTGAACGGTAGATAGTCATAGGTTGCGGTGTTTTGTATAACACCGGGTAACTGTGTTGCATCGATCGCAATATCAAAACTGACGCTACCTGATTGCCCGGCGCCCAATTCATCAATCACAAACGACAAACGATCTGCCTGCGTACAGCTGGGTTGATAGGCACAGTAGATTATCGATGGGGCTGAGCCTTGGGTTTCCTCATTCGCATCTGTTAACGGTAAATTGCCGAAACTCCAGACAGCATTACCCTGATAAACAAAACCATCCGGCAATAAATTACCAAGCGTGATCGCTGTTGCAGCGCGGGATCCGCTATTTACGTAGAAATACGTAATTCGAATGGGTGTTTGGCCAGCAATACCTTGAGTTAGATCTATTGACTGGGTGATATCAACCACCGCGTCGTCAACAACGATCGCGGTATCCGTGTTATTCAATACCACGGAATTATCCAAAATACTTGTAGCGGTTACCTGAACCTGCGCCTCATTACCCGGGTTTTCACCGGTACCGATCGAACCAACAATAACAATGTTAAACGATTCTTGCATCGCCAGTACTGGTGTTTCAGTAAGCGGTTGCACGGTGTCAGGTTGGCCATTTGCATCAGCGTCAGCAAAGGCGGATAGACTCGTGAAATTAAAATCATCACCCGTCTGGTTTGTCAGTGTAATCGTATAGCTATCGCCGACATTACCATTGTTCGAAATAATATGAGAAAACACGACGCTGCCGCTAGCCAGCACATCACGCGTTTGATCTTGAGTCAATGTTGCTGCAGCTACCGATGTTACGATAGTTCGAACAGAGTTCGACGTCGCAAGACGCTGGGCACCATCAGAGCTTTTATAACTGGCAGTTGCCTGGTTACTGATCAATGTATTGGCTGGCGTTAACGCAAACGCTGCTGGCGCTGCTGAGACGATTAGGCACACAAACATTACCAACATCGCAGACGCAAACCAGCCAGACAACTGCATTATGCCGTTAGTCATCGCCGCGGAGCACTTACTGTGTTGTTGTGGATGTACCATCGTTTCAGTCATATCGAATATTCCGCCTACTGCAGCTGGTTATCTGCAGGCGTGGCTGAGGTAGAGCCCACCGACGTAGCGTTTACATCGGGCGTTACCGTTTCACCAAGAAATTCTGCCAAGGTTTCAAAATCGTCGGTTTCATTGGGGCCTAATAACACCATATCAACGCGTCGGTTTACAGCACGATCGGCTGCTGTCAAGTCGCCGTTTAACGGTGCTTGTTCACCAAGCGCCGATATATAAATTCGACCACCTTGGATACCTTTTTCTTTTAACAACTCACTAACGCTTAAAACACGGCGCATCGATAATTTGGCATTAAATTCCGTACTACCAACGCTATCGGTAAAGCCTTTAATCAAAACATTAAAAATTGGGTATCGATTAAGCGTTTTGATGTTAACGGCAACTTGCGTTTCATCCGGCCCACGTAAGCGTGATTGGCCGGAGGCAAAATACACCGACTGACGCCAATCGAGTTTATCCATGTTATATCGGAAATACGCATCACGTTCGACAGCAACTTCTGATTCAACAACCACTGTCTCAACTGGGCAGGATAAAGGCCCGTATTCGGCCATCAAATCCTGGTTGCTGGCACACCCTGTGATCATTGCTATCAGCAACATCATTACCAACAAAGGTATTGTTTTTATTGCAGCCATTTAAACAGCTCCTCATCAAACTTGAATTGCAGGCCAAAACGGATGCCCTGGGCATGATATTCCTGCGAATCCAGATCTTTCTCTTGAAAGCCGACAAAGTTATACGACAGGCCCGCACGCAGATTTTTTGCGACTAGATAATTGGCACCAATACCCAATGAATAACGTAAATCCTCATCAAAATCAGATGACAATACACCGATTCGGAAATCAATATCCCAACGCCAGTCGATGGCTTTTATCAGTCGACCGCCAACCAGGTAAACCTGCGAATTGAACGATTGGTTATCAATGGTTTGATCCTGAATTTTCATAGCGTAGCGCGCTGCGAAGTTGAAATCGTAATCAAACAACACATTGTGATGTGTCGACAGAATATGCGCGCGACGCAGGTCTTCAGCGATATTCTCTTCAAACTTGAACTGGTAGAAGAACAAGGCATTCCAAACATTGGTGACCCGCGGACGAACTGCTGCGCCCAATGTCATAACGTTGCTGAGGATATTTTCCTGTTTCACACGTTCATCGAGGTAGAAGTTGTTCATGTAAAGGCTGGTCCACTCTTCCGTCAAACGCGCCGCATAGGTGCCATCGAAGGCGTAGTATTTATTCTTATCCGTCTGCCGGGTTTCGACACGCATCGCGCGCTTATCGTTTTTATGTCGATAATCCGTCAAACCGAGTGACGCAGACCACCCCTCGCCTTCGCGTCCGCCTTTAAAGACATTGACGATTTCAACAGATGGCGTGATGTTAAAATCTTTTTCGATTTCCAAACGACTACGTACGCCATTTACCGCGTTTAACTCCTCTCCATCAATACCACCACGCAGACGGGTTTCGGTATAGAGATCGGTGTTCGGCAAAACATCAGATCTCACCCCAATTTGCGTATCTGATCGTTTTTCACCGGTCGAGAGAGAGGTTACACCAGAGAAGCTATCGATTGTTTCATGACGAATATAAGCAGTCACATGGTCATGAATTTGATAATCCGTTCCGATTGCCCACTGGCGTCGATCGGTATTGGTCAGATCTTGTTCAATTTCAGCATACACACTACCGTTCTTACCAAACAGGTCATAGCCGCGCTCAACGCGGAACCGACCGGTTTGGAATCCGGCGTCATCAGCGGTGTTATCTTGCTGAATATAACGCGTGCCACCGGTGATTGCCCATTCGCCGATAGTTTGACGAAGATCCACACCCGCTGCAAAACGTGAGCTGTCAGCGACAATGTCTTCCGATTGAATAACGTCGAATTTCAGATCCGTACCTTGGCGGATACGGTAATCAACATCGGCTTTGACCTCCTGGCGCCCCTCACTGATGCCCGCAGACGGATTGTTAAATCCTTCATCAGCGCGAGCGATGACCACACGCGATGTGACGCTGTCGTCCCAGTCATTGCGCAGTTCAATCATGGCAGCGTTGCCGCCATCAATGGCTTTATCGCTATGTTCCATCGTGGCGATTTCGGCGGTTACAAGGTGCTTTTCACCCAGCTCGTATTTCACATGGGTGGTCGCGATATCATAACCTTGAGTCTCGTCGCCATTATGGCTGTATCCCGCGCCCACCTGCCATTGTGCGTCGATATCCACAGTAGCTCGCACGCCGGCAACAATGTGCTCATCCACCCGCTCTTCAGATTGATACTCAACACGAATAAAGATCGGGTTACCGTTCTGATCTTCGAAGTTAATGGGTTCGAAGAAACGTAAATGGCCGGAATAATTATCCAGCGTATAGTCACTGAATCGCACCAGTGGTGTTTGCGAAATCACCAACCCTAGGTTGTCTCGATCACGAACAATGATTTCTATATTTTCGGAGTTGGGTAGAATTGGGGAATTCGGCAAGCGATAGAAAGTCGCCGTGCCGTTACCACGCAGCTCGATAGTTTGCTGCAAACGACCCACCTCAGCCGCGTAGCCAGTAACCTTGAAAGTATCGTCGTCGTACACGCCAGAAGCACCGGTCAGCGATTCATTGATACGACCGAGAGAGTTATTGAGCTCGGGCTCATTATCGGTACGAAAATCGCCCCACAACACGGAGTGTTTAGATTTTTCCAACTTCACAAATAGTTTGCTGCGGCTTTGTGCATCGTACCCTTTGATGGAGGCATCGCCGTAAATCGGGTAATACGCATTCGGGTCAATATCACGGAACAACTCAGTATCAGACGACTTCTTATTGTTGTAAGACATGGTCAACAGCATATCGCCCTTGACTTTACCTTTCAGGAAGAACGAGGTTTGGCCGCTGGCAGAGAACGTTTTATCAAAGCCATCTTCCTGCTGCGCCGGCGTTACATTGCCACCGTTCAAAAAAGATGCCTGGGCAGAAATATCGATAAAACCGACCGCAACCATCGGGCGCATCGGCTCAGCAAATCGAACACCTAACTTCGACACTTCTTTTTGCCAACGCGCGGCAACTTCAACATCGCCGGTATAGGTAGAACTGCGCAGATGCACTTTACCCTTACCGTTCACAACACGCACCTGATGCCCCGGAACCTCATCCTGGACGTCTTCTTCCGCAAAAATACCTGCCGTGGATTCTACCGTAACAAACTCTAACCCTCGCGCTGGGCGCCCCTGTTCATCAGTAATGTCGACGGTAATCGCTAGAGCCGAACGCCCCCGATCAGCATCAAGAGTGTCTTTTTCCGCGGTGATGTCAATCTTGGTACCAACGCCAGGCTGATAGAGAATGCGTTCTTTCAACAAGGTGCGCATATTGCCAAATGGATCTAACGCCTTCACAACGACGGTGTTGTCACCTTGATGGAATGGCAATCGATACCAAGCTTGCACTTGTAATGATTCGCGATCGAAAACGGCCTTCTCACCCAATAGGGCTTTGTCAATCTTCTCGCCATTCACGTACAAGTCCGGATCAATACCCGAACGCACAGCAAACATCAGCTTGCCATCGAGCGTAATATCCGAATCTGGCCATAGCCATTTACCCTTACGACCGTCCGCCTTGGTCAACGTTTCAGCAACGGCTTTAGCTTCAGGCATCGGCTTAGCCACTAGCTCTTCCGTCGCTATAGGATTAAATTGGGTTTCAATTGCGGCCTTTCCGCCGATCGTGCCCGACGATAAATCACCGTCACTGCTGATTTGTTCTGTCGGGCTGAAACTACCTCCGCCGGCCGCTGAGCTTCGAAATTGCACCGCTTCTTCAAGTAACCAATCACTATTGATGCTCTCATTACGTTTGCGTAATTGGTCATACAATTGCTGGCGATGTTTAGCCGCAGGACACGTAAAAATAAAATCTGCACGATGGAAGTCACCAGGGGCAACATCAGCAAATCGGCTGTATGGATCAGCTGCGAATCGAGTTTCGTAAGGATACGGCGTTAGATGCTCAGGCAATGTGGTTTTGTCGATTTTGACAACATGCAAACCGGGTTTCACACCATAGAGGCTGTACTGACCGTTTTCATCGGTGATCACATAAGTGCCATCTTCAAAATACAATCGCACACCCGGAACCGGCCATTCTTTATCGTTTTGGACGTAATCACAGCCATTATCGATAAACAATTTACCAAAAATAATCGCACGGTCTGAAAGCAATCCACGCTGAGACAATCTCACACGGGCATTGGCAACACCGGATTGAGTTTCACGGTTACGGGCATACACTCGGTTAACGCCATCGGAATCTACCGCACCGGCTGTTAGCTTGGCAATGTATGTAACTTCTATCGATTCATCGCTAGCAAGCTCATCAACATTAAGAATCAACGATGGCGTTACTCGCGAAACACTCACCTTCTCGCCATCAATACGTGCCGTACCCGGCTCGTATTTAAAGCCAAATGGCAGGGTATCAATCACCTCCATATCCGTAATGATCTGTTCACCGACGTTTTTGACTTGAACCGTATACTTAACTCGATCACCAATCTCGGCTTCAGTTACAGAAGCCGATTTTTCGACCACGAGTCGATCACCGGCAGCGCTTCGATCCAAAGGGATATTAATCGTGACCGGCTCACCCGTTAAACCCAGTGTGATCAGACCTAATCCCGGGTCTCGATCTAGAAACCCATTCAATCCCCACGAAGCATCTGTGGTTTCAAAACCTTCGAAGATACCGGATGGATCAATCTCTGACGGAAACTCATAACCGGTTAGCGTCACTAGCTGAATTGAATAATCGCCGGCAGGAAGGTCATCAAATAAATATTCACCCTGCGCATTGGTTTGTACCTGCGCGACAGCTAAATTGCCGCGGTAGGCCGCGACAGTCGCATTACCTAGCGGATCTCCCGAAAGACTATCGAAAACCAAGCCGGTAAGATTTTGCCCAACAGAATATTGGTTTCTAACTGGAACCGTATCGGTAACGTTGACGCCATTACCCGGATCCACCAATTGAGTCGTTAAGGTATCCGCTAAAGCAGACGGCAAGAAACAGCCAGGTTGCGAAACATTGTTATATGTAGGCGGCAGCGTAATAGTCGTTGGGCAGAACGCGCCAGACATCTCCCCAATCGTACCAATTTCGATAGCAGCAACACTGCGGAACAACGCACTATCAATACCGGTTTCATAGAGCACTAACGTGAGTTGCTCACCGGTGCGTTGAGAACGTACAGTGACCGAAACCTGCTCCTGTATATTTTCGTCTTGGTTTAATGCCTCAGCTTGTAATTCGACATAAACACCATCAATGAGCAGCCCATAGCCCGGCTCTTCAGACAACGTTTGCAAACTCGCATCGGTAAAGGCAGCGATTTCATCCCATTGAACTTGTGAGGCCGACTGATCAACCGGTGTGATAAACCGAACCGATGGCGGAGGCCCCGCGGGCGATGGATCAGTATCGGTACAATCGAAGGTAGTGATGGTTTCTTCGAGTTGGTCACCATTCGCATCGAAACGGGCTTCTAACAGCGTTGATTGCGGCAGATTATTTTGATCAGTAACTAGCAGATCAAAACCAAAACTGTGGCTACTGGCTGGGCTAAGGTCTGTAGCAGCAACCAACATACCGGCGGCTGTTAAGCTGTCAGAGCCATTCCAGTTCGAAGACGAGATCCAATCACTACTGCCCGAAACCAGAACGATTGGCTGCCCTAAGCCATTATTACGGATGCTGTTAAGCTGCGTAGCAACGGGGATTGGCATATGAATAAGAACACCAGAAACCGCGGCACTATCGATAAGGTAGTTACGTTCAACTGGAGAATTAAAGCCTTGATTTTGCAGGTTGATATCAAACGATATCGTATCGTCTTGCTCGATATCGATACCACAACCCACCGCCTGTCGCGAGCTGGCAAAGAAAATTGCGTCGCGATCTACTTCAAAAGTATCCGTTGCACGCGCCAGTATTTCATTCGTGTTAGCGTCAGTTAACTGTATATCAACGGCCAAAGCATCGCCGGTTACCGCGGGGGTTCCTGCAATGGTGCTTCCCGGCACATCCGCTTCTAACAATATTGCCAGTATCTCTTCAGGTCCAAGAATCAATGGGCCATCAATGCGTTGATCGAGTCCATCCAATACACCGTTATTGTTTACATCACGATACAACACGGATCGGTTCAGCTGGAAGTCACTACTGGCTGACTGCCCGGATCCAAAATTCAACGTTACAGAATCATTACCACGATTCGTTACGATATGACTGATCGTCGAAGTGCTCGACGGCAATACGGGTTTAGTTTTATCACTGTCAATACTGACATCAATAACGGATTTGATTGGGAACCAAGCAATATTGGAAGGAAACGCAATGAGCTCATTAGTCAGGCTGTTATAAGACACCTGCGCCTGGCCAGAAATAATTGTACGTGCCGGGGGCTGCGCCGCGTAGGCATAGGTCATCTGCATCAGCAGCCAAAGGCAACTAATGACTATCATCAACGATCTGATCGACGATTTAACCATGCAATAGCGACGAATCTTAAGCCCGGCCTTTCCTGAAATACTCTGGCCGCTGATACCAGCAACCGGAGTATTTGGAGAAAGGCCTGCCTGCCTCAACCGAGACAGGCAGCAAAAGGTTTACTCGTCGACTTTAACCATGAAACGCAGGGTGAAAGCTGATGGACCTGTTCCGCCATTAGCAGAAGTCGCATCAATTTCACCGCCATCAGTGGTGGTTGCAGTCGGGCCAACGTTATAGAACACAGTACTGCTGTTCGCTGACGCCAGTGTACCGTTCCCACAGGTACCGGTTTCATCACCTGCATCAACAGTGTGGTAACAGTGAACTGCAGGACCCGCACATTCGGTTTGCAAGCTGCTGGTGCTAGATGCGCTTACAGCAATGTTACAAGACTCAATCGCCTGTGTTGCACTGCCTGCATGCAATTCGGTAAATTCAGCCAACTGATCTTCAACCTTCACATTCAACGCTTTTTCGTCAGTCGTGTTTTCCAACACAATCTGCCAGATAACACACTCACCTGGTGCAACAGGAGAACCTGATACAGTGAATGCCGCGTCAGGTGTGCCGTCACAAGCAGCGTCAATAGCAACACGCTTCGTTACATTCAATGCAACCGATACGACGGTTGAAGTGTCTGTTACGGTAATCGCAGAAATACCACTTGCGGTATTTAAAGTCACTGTAGTGATATCTTGGTCACCCGGTGCTGCAGAGGTTGTAGAACCTACAGTTACGGAGAACGCTAAAGTATCACCAGGCTGCATATCAAACGTGATCTCAGTAACTGACGTTGCTGTTACTGTTACCGTGTTGGATGCTGACAGCTGAATACCTGTCAACGGCCCGGCTACAACATTTGTGTCAGGTGTGCCGTCGTTATCACTGTCAATTTGCTTGAACACAGACGCATCAAAATCAGAATTCTGCGTATTTGACACAGCCAGAGTAACGGTTTCGTTAGTGTTACCGTTGTTGGCAAGAACGTGCGAGTAATCAGTTGTAGAATTAATGCTGATCGTGCTGGAGTTATCCGGTGTCAGGCTCAGGTCTGTAATACGGTTGATTACAAAAGAAGCCACGATCACATCATCATTACCCTGGTTACCTTCAATACGGAAGAATACTGGGTATTCACCGGCATCCCAAAGCGTCGTAGAACCCGTCAACGAGTCATCAAAATCGAAGTCAGCGTTAGTTTTGCTAGTATCACCAGTTACTTGAACCTCTACACGAACTAGAACTTCACCATTAGGCGGCACTGCACTTGTGTTTGGCGAACCTAAAGATGTGAAGCTTGAACCCGTACCGGAAGTATCTTCAAAGTAAGCAATAGTACCTGCTTGTAACGCTTGATCTAATGCACCCAATACTGAGTTTGCATCGGCACCTGAAGTGGAACCAATAGACAACCCGTAGGATTCACTGATCAATGACTTGTTCGAGATTTTAAAGGTATAAACTAATGTCTGACCCAGAGCAACGCTAGCCATCTGATCAAGAGAGTCAGGTGCAGCAAAGTTTGTTGCATCTTGGTTGACACCGATAACATCTGTTGTACCGGTCAAAATCAAATCAACAACATCAACGGTCGGATCTTGAACCACTTCTTCCAGTATGTTCAAAACAACTTCATCAGTGCCTATACCGGTATCTGAAGAAGCAACGGTTACTGAAGCACAGTAATCATTAGTTGTCACCGCAGCACCTGTGGTTGAAATTTCAACGGTAAAGGTACGTACTTCGCCAGCTTGCAGAATATAATTCGCGGCAGCATCAGTCGAAACAACGTTCCCGTTGTTGTCTTTGATCACGTAGCTAGGTGTACCAGGCCATACGGCACAAGTACCTGGAAGCGTTCCACCAGCCGTATCAAAAATAACACCGGTTAGATCGGATACGTCAATTGTAAAGGTATCTGGACCATTTGCGTTGTTTGTAATTTCGTGAACAAATATCGCAGTAATCGCATTACTGTTAGCCGTATCCAACTGCGCTTCTGCATCTTCAACGATATCCAGCGTCGCATCATTGTCAGCATCGATAACGGTGAAACCATAAGTGGTTGGCATGGTTGTTGTTACTGTTTCAGTCGCAGTACCAGGCAGTTCGCCAGGATCAACACCATCAATACCGTCGCTATCAGAAACAAAATATGCGGTGTTGCTGATAACCGTAGCGGCAGCAACAGCATTATCGTAACTAACAGTAAAGGTGATGCTCATTGAATCGCCACTTGCGAGTGAATCAGCATATACCCAGAAACCGTTCGGTACGCCTGCACCGTCGGTTGTTCCGTTGCTATCAAGGTCAAGACCAATCAGCGCTTCAGTACCAGAGTTGCTAGTGCCATCGCGATTAAAGTCAACTGTTCCAACACCTGCAATGGATGTAGCAATATCAGCTTCAGACATCGACACACCGGTATTTGAACCACCTTGACCAGAGTTCGCTGTGCCACCGCTTACAGACAACGAGTTCGCCTTGTATGACAAACTTCCCTGACCAGATGGTAATGCTGGAATCGCATCAACAACCAAAACTTTGGTAGCAATACCTGGTCCGGCATTTTCAATGTTAACTGTGTAGGTAATTTCCTGAGCTGCTTCGTCGAAGACTGCTGTTTTAGTCAGCGTCAGGGGGGCTTCTTTAATCGTTACAATACCATTAACAGTTTTTTCAGTCGTATCAAAACCGTTTGTAGGTGTTGCCTCTGATACGGTACCTGTTGGGTTTGCAACAGCACTACCATTTAAATCAACCACTGTAAGGGTATAAGCATGCTGAGAGTTGTTTGTTAATCCTGGAGCAAGTTGCCCTTGAACCACGATACACACACGGTTGTCGATCTGTGCGGTACCTGGGTCATCAATAGCAGGAACGTTATTGATGCCAGTCGAAGAGATATCATCATTTTCTGATGCATCACGTTGGCCATTACAGTTTGGATCGATATAAGCCGTCGGAACACTGGAAAAACCAGAGCCGGCGATACCACCTGCTCCCAGTGCGATACTGAAAGAGTAATCTGCAAGACCGTTACCGTTGTTGACGATCTCGTGCGCGAAGTTGTGCGTACGACCTGCTGCCGATTCCTCAGACAAACGATCTGGTGAATATGTTGCCGCAAAGATTTGCTCAACAATTACCGATGCTTCATCAGAGGTACTTGTGAATGTATTACCAAGGCTATCCTCGAAGGTAACCTCCGCCTGGTTTCGGATGACCGCGTCTGCCGGTGCCATGGCAGCCTGTGCCAGCGTTGGGACCAAAGTAACCCCTGCTGTTAAGGCTGACGTGGCAAGCAAGCGGCTAAGCGTTTTGCTTGACGTCTTCATATTATTCTCCAAGAGATAGAGCTAATTGTTTTTTTAGTTAAGAATATTGGTTGTTACTGTTGAGCATCGTGCTCGAATTAACTGGAATTCAAGATTTCCGGCAATGTGAAAACTCTCTGGCTACCGCCATTGCGTGGCGGATCAGAATCAGTTTTTAGAAAAGAAGGGCCGCATGCTTTGACGCGCATCGCCATTAATCGCGACATATACAGTGTGTGAGGTTCGGATCGAAAAGCGTCTACGGTAGGGGGCAGTCGCAACAATCCCCCACTACAACGTCGCGAGGATGCATCTGCACAATAACTGTCCGATACATGCATACTAGCGAGCGCTGGTTTTTTGTTCAGGCGCGTGCCCACTCTGGCCGCTTTATTTAACGCCAAGAAGCGACTCGCAGGTACAAAAGAGTGTCCTGAGTGCCTAGACTGATGTGTGATAGCCGCAAACATAACCGCCTTCCCCTGAAGGCAGAATCAGTTTACTTTGACACGATACTGATAGATCTGGCTTTTGCCAGCTTCAATGGGTTCGGGTTTAACCCAGCGAACATTCGTGTATTCACTCACAGGCACGATATAAGTTTCGGTTTTACCACCAACAGTCCGAGTGCGTTTAACTGGCTCAGATTCGTAGTTAGTTCCTTTGTCGATGCTAACAAGGAACTCAGCAACTACCTGCCCTTCTGCGGAACCGGTAACATAAGCCGTGTTTTCAGGAATCAAACCCGTTGCCGCTGTTATTTGTAGCGGCTTTTCAGTGTTGTTCGTATACGTCAGTTGATACTCAAGTACTTGACCTGGCTCAACAGAATCCTTTTCTAACAATGCGCCTTTTTCGCCTTTATCATCAACAACAAATACATCAAGCGTCGAACTCAATGGATCTGCGGCAAATACAGACGTGGCAAATAGAAAAAGGCTCGTAGCAGAAAAGACCTTCAGCAGCTTTATCATTGTTTACATCCCATACAATTGCTGAATCTAACAGTGTTCATCTTTTGCGGCGCGGCGATTGTACACAAGCCCCGAAGTTACGAACAGGTATTATCAGCGGATTATTCTTTTCATTATTCATCAATCCGTGATGTCTAGTGGTTCCAATCCGATATTCCATCATCAAATATATTGTAAGTCTTTGATTCAGAATAATTTCCGGAAATCTCCGGCTGAAAATGCACATCCCCTTTGTACACTCTCTCTGCCTCACGTCGTCAACATCCAGTTGCCCAACGTTACCGAGGCGAAATATATAGTAACAATTTTCGTGCCGAAAAATATCACAATTTTGTAAACCTTCAATTTTCAACAACTTGAAGCAGGTCACAGTTAATGGTTTGGACACACTATCTTCCAACCAGTGACAAGATTTGTCAGTTTTCGCCAAAAAACACAATGACAACGGGGCTTAGCGGCGATTTTACTACCGCAAAAAATAGGAAGGTATGCCAAATTCGCAGGAAGCAAACTTGGTATGGTAAGCGGCTTAACTAGAGGAGATAAGACTTATCCACAAAGTAAGTGGATAAACAGCAGGAACAACTGTGGAAGAAGGCTTGATCGTTAGTGATCACCGGCCTTCTTGGATAACGCCAACTTTTCAACCACACTAGCAATCGCACCATCACCGGTCACATTGCAGGCGGTTCCGAAACTATCTTGGGCAATGTAGAGAGCGATCATAAGAGCAATCAGCGGCTCACCAAAACCGAGCACAGAAGACAACAACCCAAGCGATGCCATAATCGAACCACCCGGAGCGCCAGGCGAAGCTATCAAGGTGACGCCAAGCAAAGCGATAAATGTCATCATCGTAGAAATATCGGGCGCGGCACCACCCGTTAAAAACACAACAGCGGTAGCACAGGTGGTTATCGTTACCACACTCCCCGACATATGAATGGTCGCGCATAACGGTATCGAAAAGTCAGCAATGTGCGGATCAACACCATTGGATTTGGTTCTTTCAAGCGTTACCGGAATTGTCGCAGCACTCGACATGGTTCCAACCGCAGTAAAATAGGCCGGGAGCATATTTTTGAGCATCACAAGCGGGTTTCGCCCTGTGATCAAGCCGGCAAAAGTATAGAGAATAAGTAACCATATCCAATGCAAAAAGAGCGCCATCGCCAACACTAAACCAAACGTCCGCAGTGTCGCGAACACTGTGCCGTCAACCGTTAATGCGACAAAAACACCACAGATATACACGGGTAAAAACGGTATCAGTATGCGTGTCAGAGCCAACTCGACAATGTCCTTGCCCTGATCGACGATCTCTTTCAGCGCTTGTTGTTTCAGTGTCGAAATGCCGATACCAAATAGAAATGCAGTGACCAGCGCAGTCATGATATCCAATGCCGGCGGTATCGTCAGCTTATCCGCAAAACCATAGGGCTCTAACCCCGGCGACTCGCTCACTAAAGCGCCTGCCGAACTCAACATATGAGGAACAACAGCATCAGCAACGATAAACGCCAATAAACCAGCAAATACTGTGGATGCGTATGACGCAGCAACCGTAACACCGAGTGCTCGCCCAGCTCCAGATCGCAAGCTGGCGATGCCGCTCATAATAAAAAATAGGATAATTAACGGGATGGTATAGCTGATGAACTGACCAAAAACGGCGCGAAAGGTAATAAAAGCACGCGAAATAAACTCGGGGGCTAGATAGCCGATCAATATCCCGACGACGATGCCGGCGATCAGTCTGAGAATCAACTTCATGTGCACAACCTGCCATTGACATAACAATCAGGGGGTTAGTAACCGTTCGTCCCCCTATGGACAGGTTTAGAAATTGGTTTCTACGAATGGTTCAGCGCTGCACAACACAGCTAAACAGCAATTCGCAATGGCTTAATTAGATCCAGCGAATATCGCGCAAGATATCAAAAAAGCGCAGATATACCATGCCAGCAAAGCCTTCACCCGAATACAGGGTTGAATCAACATCCGGTAGGCGTTCACTCAGCGCTTCAGCATAGGCTTCTGCGACCGGATCAGCGGCCCCATATGCTAAGTGACAGGTTACCTGAATATCGCCCAATTCAAACGGCCATGAATTGTGTACCAAGAGCATATCGCGAACAAACCCCTGCACCCCATGACGTGTATTCTCAGCACCCTGAGCTAGGGCATGCTCACGCACTTCATTACCGATGATAACTTCAGCATCACGGGCATTAAATAGCGTACTTACATGCCCTAACGTCCCTTCCCAATCACGTGCAAACTCCTTCGACATGATATTGAGCAACTTCTCGCCCACACCGGGAAAACGTCTAACCAACGGAGGGAGCCATTTAAAATACCCTGGAGCACCTTTGATCGAACGCTCATCAACACCTGGCGCAAAGGATTCCATCAACAACACATCTAACACAGCAGACGGCTGCTCAGCCGCAAAGCCAAGCGCAAATGCCCCGCCTGCGGCCACGCCAACCAACCGTACTTGCTCCAGTTTTTCTGCCGCCATTATCGCCAGTAAATCATCATTAAAGTCCGTTATCGATTCATACAAAGGGCCGCTGGACTGCCCAATACCGGCACGATCAGGCACTATAATGCGTACTTTTTTTGCATCGTTATCGGTGAAACCAACCGGCACACATAACCGGCAACTCAACGATGGATGACAAATAACAATCGGCGTTCCGGTTGCAGATCCGTATACACGATACGCAATATGGCGTTTCGCCGAATCGACAAATCGATCTTCACCTTCAACACCCAGCAAACCGGACGTTCTGGATGTTTGCAGTGGAGCCTTAAGCACCAATGCCACCAAATCCGCTTGCCGGCGTGTACCGGTTTTCGAAAAAATGGCTTTCAAATAGGTGCGAATCGTCTGCGACTTGGATGATCTAGCGTCCGCAATTTCATCAATGGTTTGCCCAGCAGCAATGCGACAGGTGACATCCGCCTCAACACGCGTAAGGCCATAGAGTTTTTCAAGCTGCTCTAATCTGAGTGATTGATCATTAGAGCCGTAAGAAATAAACAGTGCCGCTACCGCCGAAGATGGTATGCGCATGGCTAAAAGGCCGACGACATCCGCAATAGGCGACAACACAGCAATATGCTGCTGTTCAGTAGATTCGATAAACAAGGTTTCTGATTGGCGAGCTTGACCATTATTCCAATCAGCAAGGGCATTCAACAAAACGGTCTGCAGATCCCTGTCATGTACAAGCAACGTATCACTCTGAATTCCAAACCCTTGTGCCTCGGCCAGCAAAGTTTCAGCCGGCTGATTAGCGAAGACAACGTTTAGGTCGATATCTAACAGCACAATCCCGGTACGCAAATGATTGAACACAGATTCTGCGACGGTTTGTTTGTGTTGAAGCTGCGCCATTTGCTCAAGAATGGCGTTCGCTTGATCAAAGTGTGCCAGCAGATCTTTTTCATCCAGAGAGACCGCGTCTTTTTGATTAATCATTTCCAGCAATTCAAGGAAGCTGCCTTGTTCAACAGCAGACTGGTAGATGAGCTTAATGAGAGCATTATCGGGCATGGAGGAATCAGAGAGCAGCCAAAAAGAAATCCAGCCTCAGGCTGGTATTGCTTAAAGTATCTTCAGACAAAATACTTAAACAATTTCAAAACGTTATAGGGATAATACAGGAAAGATAAGACGGCACTAGCCCTTCGATCGATCCAAGCAGCGATTGCGGAGGCAGACCGTAAGCAAATGCCCTAAAAAGATGCGTAAAAACGCAATGAAGATGCAGGTTTATATCGATTAATCATACACTTATGGGCGCTAGCACCGTCATCGCGCACCAATACAAGGCAAAAACCTTGGAATCACATGATGCTATCGTAACCTGCCCACCCCGGCTTCCAGCAACCACAAGTAAACATCGATTACCTGCCCACATAAAAAAGCCGCCTATAAAGGCGGCTTTTTACCAACCAGTAAGATCACAAATCGTTGAGGAATGCCTCAAAATCTGCGCGCTGCTGGGCGTCGAACATCAGCACCTTATCGCGTGAGCTTTTTGCTTCACCGTCGTGCCACAAAACAGCTTCAAGAATGGTGCGTGCGCGCCCGTCATGCAAGAAGGTCGCATCTTCATCCACTTCTTTGGTGAATCCGATACCCCACAGCGGTGGTGTACGCCACTCGGTTGCACTGGCAAGATATTCTACCTGTACGTCTGCACCTACTGGCTGATTATCCACGGTAAAGTCGGCTAGCTCAGCTCCCATGTCGTGTAACAACATATCGGTATACGGGAAAATCGTTTGGTTCGAGAGCTCAGGATGTAACGCATCTGAACCGGTGGTATACGATGGCGTATGACACGCGGTACAACCTGCATCAACAAACAGTTGCTTACCGCGCTGCACATCACGATCGTACGCATCACGTCGTGCAGGCACGGCGAGGTGGTGTGAATAAAAGTCGATCAAGCTAAGATTTGAATCTGTCACTTCGTAGTTGTCATCACCGTTACCATTCGGTGCAGCCAAACAATCGGCTTGATGGTTGTGGCAATTTTCATTCGGATGGAATCGAGACGTTAACCCCATGTCACCCGCAAACGCGCCAGCGCTTTGCTCCAGCAAACTCGGTTGACCGGCTTTCCAGCCAAAACGGCCCAATGTAAAGTCATCGTCATCGAGGCTCCACACACGGTTGGCCTCACCAGAAATACCATCATTGTTAGTATCGCTAACATCTTCGTTGGCGAGAATATCCGACTCTTTGATCAACTCTAACAAACCCAAACCAATCATCGGTGGAGCAACGCGGGCTGAGAAGACGGCATCAGAATCGAAATCGCCTATATGGCTTTCCATATGCCAAGTGGGTTTGCGTAATGCCACGGTATGTCCATCAGCAAAACTGATCGTTGTTGCTGTATAGCTAACGGCAAGGCTTGCTTCTTTTTGTACATCCAACACGGCTTTGTGTTGAAGCTGCCCGCCTACGTTTGAATCCGGTGTGTTTGCCTGGCGTTCATTTTCAGGTGCTACCGCACGAGAAACACGAATGAGCAAACTGTTAAAATCGGTACCACGTTCCACGCCATCCACGGCAACATCGGCTGCATGACCACGCCCATCATTTACGTGACAACTCTGACAAGCATTACGATTGAAATACGGCCCTAAGCCATCACGCGCTTGTGTACTGGCAGTGCCTTGAACCCACGGATTCTCAAAGAAGTGATTACCTTCATTGAACGAGACAATCCGGTTTACGTCATCCATATTGCGCGATTGCCGCTGAAAAGCTCTGGCACCTGCCGTCGTAACGGTTGCTTCACCGCCACTTAAATGCTCAATTCGGGGTTCACTGGGAGGGTTTGACTTGCCATCTGAATCATCACCACATGCGCTCAGTAGAACGCTGGTTGCGATAATCATGGCTGCAGAAGTGGGGGTAGGTTTCAACAACATGATCATTTTCTTTTTGATAGTGGCCAGAGAATCTGGCATGAAGAATAAATGCAGCTGGCTAGCAAGCCAGCTGCGAGGCGATATTAGTCAGTTTCGCCAATACCGTCTGGATCAAAACCCGCCAAGGTAAAGGCATCGTTGATATCCAAAATCACCAGCTCAACTTGAGCCAAATCAGTAATCGCAGTTTCAACTGCAATCAGTTCAGCAGTTTTCGCTGCACTGTTTTCATATGTTGCTTCAGAATCAGCGATAATCTGATCGAAAGAACGCGGGTTAGTCGCACGCTCACCGGCATCAAATACAATTTTCATCTGAACATCGGCTTTATCCAGCTGAGTTTTCAGCTCGGTATACAGACCTTCATCCAACTGCTTCAGATATTGGCCAAAGCTTGCGCCTTTAACCATGTCTCCATTGAGTTTTTCATAGCTACCAGAAAACGCGTTTTTAACACCAACAAAGTTGTAGTAAACCGCAACGTGGCTCAAATCAGAGAAGCAATCGTGCTCCTCTTCATAGTCACCCTCTTTGAAATCACCAGGATTAGGTGCATCCTTACGCCATAAGCCAGCAGCCAAACGCGCGCCGGCTAACTCACCCACAGACATGCTCGCGATAGATTGGATCATGTAGCCTAACGCCTTATCGCTGTTAAGGAAATTGTAAGCCAACGTGCCTTGTGTCTGCTCAGCAGCTGGCGCCCATTCTGCGGTCATATCAGTCAGGTCATCAACCAACAATTCAGTTGCAACGCGTAAGTACTGCGAAGACCGGCATTCAGCGGTTGCAGCATCGCCTGCACAGTCAGTGTCAGAGCTAAACTCATCCGCTGCGCGGCTGCCTGGCCCACGAGCATTGTCATCACGATCCCACAACATATATTCAATAGCGTGAACACCGGTGGTAACATTTGCTTCGTTCTCGGTAGTGCCGTCTTCTTCAAGACCGTTAGCGTCAATCAACGCCTGCTTGGTGATTGCACCATCGCCGTTAATGATGCTATCGATACGATTTTCGTCCAGCGGCCATGCATTGACCTGACCTTCCCACGCATCAACACTGGCTGGGCCTTCACCATCAGCAGTCAAATCAGTATCGCCAGCAATGGTTTCATCCCAACGCATAATTTCAGACTGCTGATAAGGCTTGCGTGCCGCTTTATAAGCAACGCGTGCAGCTGTCAGATTCGCTTCGGTCGGGGCCGCAAGAAACACATCAACAGCTGCCTTGAGGGCTTCTGCAGTGGTTAGCGAGTCGCTGTACGCTGCGTAAGCCATATCAACATAGTTTTCTTGTACTTGTGAAAGGGTCACGTCTGCGGCCGGGCTGTTATTATCATCGTCATCGTCTGAACAAGCAGTCAGCAGTGCGACAGATGCCGCCGTGACCATCACTGGCACAGAAACGACCTGTGTCAGTTTTTTAGCAAAAATTGATTGAAACATAGTTTGAGTGTTTCCTTGTATTGAGTGGCTTAATATTTTTGCTAATAGTAATGATTTGCATTTATAACTACAACAGCGAGTGCATTAAATATATAATTCGATTCAACAATTGCATTGCGTCAGATCAAGTTTATGCCCCTCAACCTACCGGATTTCGAAACCCTTAAGCACTATCTGGAGCCTGTCTTCTACCTAACAGACCCAGAACGCCGGGTATTTGTCGGTTACCTTCTGGTCAGCCTAGTACTCGCTATTGTTATACTTTCGCGTCAATCAGCCCCCTTTTTGCCCACCGTAAAACAGATATTCAATCCACGTTTATGGCGCCACCCTTCGGTATTGCTGGATATCAAGTTGATCTCAGTCAATCACCTGTTTTGGATTTTTATGCTGGCACCGTTTTTCGGCTCACAAATTGCCACGGCTATTGCCACTAAACGTGTATTGGTTGATTTATTCGGCCGCGGGGATTTTCTGACTTGGTCGACGTTACATGTATCCTTGCTCTACACCGCAGTCCTGTTTGTCGCCGATGATTTCGCCCGTTTTTTCACCCATTTGTGTTACCACAAAATACCGCTGCTATGGCGGTTCCATGCAGTTCACCATAGCGCCACGATACTGACACCGCTGACCTTGTATCGGGTGCACATCGTGGAAGTCATATTGAATGCAATGCGCAGTATTTTTGTGGCCGGCGTCATTGGCGGGATCTTTATATGGTTGTTCACCGGCAAGATTGCACCGTTAGAAATTTTAGGTGTGAGCATCTTTAGTCTGATGTTTAACTTAGCCGGCGCAAACTTGCGCCATAGCCCCATTTGGCTTGGTTACGGGAAGGTCGAAAAATGGGTGCTCAGCCCAGCACAGCACCAGATTCACCACAGCGCTAACCCTGCACATTTTGATAAGAATTTTGGTGTAATGATCGCACTTTGGGATCGAATTTTTGGCACCTGGGTCGCCAGTGAACAGACACAAGTGAATGCATTTGGATTGTCAGAAAATGCTGAGGTGAAACAAACATTGCGCCATCACCTTACTGGGTTGTAACGGCATAAACACAGATCTGAACACGAGCAACTAGGGCAAGGTATTCGCCAAAAATTGGTAAAGCGCTTTTACCCGAACGTTATGTTTCACATCACGGTGGTACACAAACCAAGCCTGCCCTTTCGGTTGATCAAGTTTGATATTCAGTACTTTGATCCTTGGTGACCGTAACGCATGCAAGCGAGGCACAGGGCCAATTCCCATGCCTTCTTCGACGGCGCCGTAGACTTCCAGAAACCCGTTTGTTTGGTAAACAACCCGCTCTGGATCCAGATGATCGAGTACAGAACGAATCAGTGGCAAACGGGTTTTATTGCCATTTGGCATCACCCAAAGGTGATCATTGCAGTCTTCCAATCGGGTTAACTCGCCGTATCGCTCGATATAGCTTTCTGAGGCGCAGAACTGGAGTTGATCTTCCGTCAGCATTTTGACGATAAGATCGGCCTCATCCGGCTTTGGCCCAAGCCGAATGGCTACATGCGCGTCACCGGCAGCTAGTGAAAGTTTTTCATCCGTTGCAAAAATTTCTAAACGTAACAACGGATACTGATCGCGAAAGCGCTTTAGATAGGGGTTGAGAATAACGAGATAATCACTGGGGGTAGTCAATACCAGCTTGCCCCTGAGATCACTATCGGCAGCAACCAAACGGTTTTCAAGGCTGGCAAATGCCTCAACGACCTGCGGCATGTTATCAACAAACACATGGCCAGCATCGGTCAGCTGATAACCCCGTTGGTGACGAATAAATAGCGCAGTGCCAATTGCTGCCTCCAATTGGTCAATGCGGCGCAACACGGTCGAGTGGTTGATACCGAGAGCGGCTCCGGCCTTGGCCAACGACCCGGACCGCGCGACCTGATAGGCGATACGATAATCATCCCAACGTGCAGTTTCCAAGATTACACCCCATTCAATCTGTTCGTTTATGAACAAATAGTAGCAATTTATTACCACTTATTGTGCATTTATGCACAACAGTTTTACGGAACTCGGGCTTCTTCAAACGCACCAACAGGGGTACGCTATCAACAATGAAAACGGCTGGATACGACAAAAATGCTAACAAATAGTGATAAATCCTATGGGTGGGTAACGATCCTGCTGCATTGGTCGATGGCGCTATGCATCTTCTTTATGTTTGGCTTAGGCGTCTACATGGTTGACCTTAGCTATTACGACACTTGGTACCATGGCTCTTTAGATCTGCACAAGAGTATCGGAAGCCTGCTGATTGGTGTCTGGATGGTATTTTTTGCCTGGCACCTAATCAATAAAAAGCCTGCACCCGAGCCTGGCAAAGCATGGGAACAACTAACCGCAAAGCTAATGCACAAAGTGTTGTATTTAACCATCGGCGCGTTGTTGCTATCAGGGTACCTGATCTCCAGTGCTGATGGCGCGCCCATTGACGTGTTTGGCATCGTGAAATTACCGGCATGGCAATTGGGAATCGAAAATCAGGAAACCGTGTTTGGCGACATACATGAAATTCTTGCATGGCTACTGATTGGCCTTGTTGCCTTGCACGCATCGGCAGCACTCAAACACCATTTTTTCGATAAAGATAAAACACTTAAACGCATGATCAAACCGATCAAATAACGACTGACTATCAAAGGACGCTTTAATGAACGCACTTCTGAAAGCCGCAGTATTATCTGCAGCCACTCTATCCGCAGGTTTGTCTGCAACCAGCGCTACCGCTGCCGACTACACAATCGACACTAAAGGCGCTCATGCCTTTGTTCAATTTAAAATCAAACACCTTGGCTATAGTTGGTTACTGGGACGTTTTAACAATTTCGAAGGCAACTTCAGTTACGATGCTGCCAAGCCTGAGACATCTGAGATCGAAGTTATCATCGATACAACAAGCATTGACTCAAACCATGCTGAACGTGACAAGCACCTGAAGGGCAAAGACTTCCTTAATGTGGCCAAATACCCTAAAGCCTCATTCAAGAGCACGCGTTACATCCCTGCCGATGGCACCAGCGGTACTATGGAAGGCATTTTCACCTTACACGGCGTTACCAAAGAAATTGCGTTCCCAGTAACAAAAATTGGTGAAGGCAAAGATCCATGGGGCGGTTACCGTGTCGGTTTTGAAGGAAAAACCGTACTGAAATTATCGGATTATGGCATTGTCTACGATCTTGGCCCGGCATCTGCGGATGTTGAGATCGAGTTGTTTGTTGAGGGCATTCGTCAGTAATCCGGATGTGCTTTGCCCTCATTATTTGAGCGTATCGTCAATATAATGAGGGCGAATACAATTTTCTAAATTGCCGCAATCTAGAATTTCAACTCTGATGGCCGCTGATCTTTAAGCCAAAGATTCCAGCGAATCTGCAATCCTTCTATGCCCCCTATCGCCATATCGTCAGTCACATACGCCGAGAGCTTGCGGCCACCTCGTTTGTAGTAGTGCAGCAAGTCAGTTAAAAAACGTCTATCAGGTGAGGTAGACAGCAAAAAGTAAACAAACTGGCTCGACTGCGGATAAAGGCTATTTCCTGCTCGATGTTGCGCCAACCAACCGTCGCCGGGCAAACTCAAAAACCGCTTAAGCCCCATCAAACTGCCATTACTCGCATGATAAGCAACCTTGGCAGCATTACGTGCATCGCGTTGAATCACTAATCGACCATCTCTGACATCGATGTTTTCCATTTGCTCAGCAATACCCTCATTGACCCAAGAAGGCACAATAATGGTGGCCGCTAAGCTGTCGAGAATCGCATGGCTGACTTCATGCTTGATGGTGCGGAGAAACTGGTCGAAGGGTTTACGTTGATACACAAGGATCGCGTTGGTTTTGGGAAAGAACATGCCAAAAGAGCGAATCGCATTGGGGTTTCCCTGCTCGATCAATCCCTGTCTGTAAGCAGATTCTGATGCATAAATATCAATGGATACGGGAACAGTCTTGTACAAATCGAAATACAGTACATCATCAAAAAACGCATACACATAATTGACGCCCTTTTCGATTTGCTCGCGCTGTTTGGCCGTTAGCGTAACGTCATGGGTTTTAATACGAATATCAAATCGCTTCCAGGATGTCGGCTGAATATCCAGCTCGATCGCTTCTTGGGTTTTATCCGGCTGCTTTTTATCTGAAAAATGCACTTTGCCATTTTCATCGACCCATTTGTAGATTTCTGCTTCTGCGGCAAGGCTATGCAGAACCAGTAAAATGAACAACGCCAACACCGGCAGTCGTTGTTTCAGCGAATTTTCCATCTTCTGCAGCACGGGAACTCAACCTTTTTTAATCAGCCTTCTTTAAATGCGCCTTTCAGCGCTGCGACAACCGCCTGCACTTTTGCTGAGGTGCGCAATTGTGGATGGTACAACAACCACAACGGAATCGCCTGAGTCTGCATCGGCGGTTGCAAACGTACTAGATCCGGTTCACGGTCTGCGAATAAACACAGCATCATACCCGCGCCAAGCCCAGCTTTTACCGCACCGAGCATGGCAGTGCTCGAATCGACCCGGCAAGCAATATGCTTGCCTGCATAGCGCTCGTCAAAATTACGCGCCTCCCCCATACTGACATCTAAATCCCAGATTACCCATGGGTAGTGATTTTCATCAGGCGAATCGACCGTTGCGCACAGCGTTTTCGATGCATAGTTGGCAACCTGCAAATAGGCCAATTGATGGCCCACCAAATGATCCGGCGGGGTTTGGGTAATACGTAATGCAATATCTGCTTCGCCCTTTTCCATGCGTGCCAACGTGTTTGATACTGAAAATTGCACCTCCAAACTAGGGTGCTCTCGTTGCAACGTTCCGATAGCCGGCAAGGCTGAGGGTAACAAGCTATCACCCAAGGTAATGTGCACAGCACCGGAGACTTCATCGCCGACGCTATTGAGATACATGGTTAACGCATCAAAGCCGCTATCCATGGTTTTAACGTGCTCCAACAATCCATGACCAAAGCTGTTCAGTTCTAGTCCATGGCTGAAACGGTCAAACACCGGTTTACCCAAATGCTCTTCTAAGGTGGTTAACTGACGAGAAACGGTTGAATGGTTAACACCCAGTCGTTCACTGGCCAGCCGAATCGAACCAGCTTCCGCTGCGACGAGAAAGTTTTCCAACAATCCCCACGGAAGTCGTCCTAAAAATCCCGGCGTGTTGTATTTTTGCACCACCTTCTCCTAATATTTGCGTATTCCCCTGCAAAATTGTAGGGATACAATAACGGCTAAACAAGCAAAAATGCAAACATCATGACTGATACACGCCTTCAATCTTATGGGTCTAAAGCACTGGTCACCGGTGCATCTTCTGGTATTGGCAAAGCGTTCAGTGAGCACCTTGCAGCGGCTGGGTTCGATCTTATCCTTGTCGCACGCCGTGAATCATTACTCGCTGAGCTGGCCGATAAACTGACCAACCAATACCCCATCCAATGCAGTGTGCTCGCGGTTGATCTGGGCGTAGCCAGCGATATAGCCCGATTAATCACGTATGCGCAGACGCAAGATATCGGTTTATTGATTTTGAATGCAGGTTTTGGATTTAAAGGATGTTTCGAGGAGCAGGATTACGCTCAACTCAACGCCATGTTACAGGTCAATTTGATGGCACCAACGCAAATCACACATGCATTACTGCCACGCATGAAACAGCGCCAACGGGCCGGTATTATTCTAACCGGCTCCATTGAAGGCGAAGCCCCCTTCCCCTACTCCAGCGCCTATGCCGCCTCCAAATCCTATATTCATGGGTTAGGCAATAGCCTTTATGCCGAGTGTCTCGACGATGGTGTCGACGTATTAGTTCTATCGCCCGGCTCCACCGACACTGATGCCCCCATCAGCCAAGGAATCAGCCGAGATCAACTGGTTGGCATCATGCGCCCCGAAACCGTCGCTGCACAAGCACTACATCAACTAGGCAAGCGCCCACTGTGGATTCCTGGAATGCACAACCGGTTATTTATCAAGATACTTCGATGGTTGCCTCGCAAAGCCGCTTCTATACTGGCAGGAAAGGGCATGAAAAAAGCCATTGAGGCCAGCCGCTAATGCGCAATTACCTGTTACTGATTCTCCTTGTCGTGTTTACACCTCTGCAAGCACTCACCAACGATTTAGATCAATCGTCTCTGGTTGAACGCGGCGAGTATCTGGTTTATGGCCCGGCAGCTTGTGTACGCTGCCACGGCAGCATCGAACAGATGGAAGCCTTCGAGAATCATGGCGAAAAGATTCCCCTCGGTGGTGGCCGCACATGGCATATGTATCTGGGCACATTCGTGGCCCCTAATATCACATCCGATAGAACACAGGGAATCGGCGGCTGGTCAACAAAGCAACTCGAGGAAACACTGCGCAACGACTTGGGTAATGATGGCAAAGCTCTGATCCCAATGATGGAATATCACCAAATGAACGATGCTGATTTAGCTGCGATTATTGCTTGGCTGAAAACCAGCCAGCCTGTTACTCGTGAAATAAACCGCAGTCACTGGTCGTGGATCGGCAAAATAGCCCAATGGTTTTTAACACGATCAGCCAGTACAGACATCGCCCAAATCCCACCTATCGAGCCGGCTCCAACTGCGGAATATGGGCGTTACTTGGCAGAGGATGTTGCCCAGTGCGGAAACTGCCATACACGACGAAGCCAAACCACAGGGCGTTTTGAAGGCGCCCGCTATGCCGGCGGTAGTCACTTACAAACGACGATAAACCCGTCGCTCTATGTCGTGCCCCCGAATATCACACCAAAGGGAGTACACTCGGTGATTCGCGATTGGACACTGGCCGACTTTCTACAACGGTTTTCGGAAGGGCTTAAATTGCAAGGCTCGCACATGCCATGGGGCGCATTTCAACACATGAATAAACGCGACGTGACAGCGATCTGGAAATATCTGCAAACCGTGCCGTCATCTGACTATAACCCAGGCCCGCCACTACAAACTCAAAGCGACTAACGCATATTCCAACGACTGCTAACTCGCCTTATGAGCAAGAGAACCTCAAAATCCGTCTATGCACTTGGCCTACCATTTCGTACTTCAGACGACCGACTAGGCCTCGAACATAATCACATATTTGAATGCTCAGCCGTATTGATTAAAAGCCGCCATCGAATAACGTTTCTGAGCCTAATAGCCGCAAAAAGTATTGCGGGCATATGCGTCAAACGTCATTTGAGGCTCACTGATAATATGATTTTGTCGCCCATATAAAGAAAGAGGAGCACCTCAGTGCCCCTCTTTTGTTTCGCCGCTCGAGTCGGCCTTGCTCAACGCTTTGACTCAATTAAGCGCCTAGCCGGCCGTCACTCAAACTAAAACGATGCAGATGACAACTTCGGATGCACCTGAACAACCTTTTGAACGTCATTGGCAAGAATAGGCGCAAAATCCACGATCATAACGTGCTCGCCGTTTTTGATCCGTTCCTCAAATTTACGGTAACGTGAATTAAACCTGTGAATACCCCAAAGGCCGCCTTCCCAAGAGCAGATGCCTAATACGACAATTGCCAAAAGCACAAACGGCGCCCACCCAGTCACGGAAGTCAGCTCAAACGAACCCGCAACAATTAATACTATCGCCATACCAGTGAAGCCCAACAGCGACCCACGAATGGTACTCCACACCAAATCGGTTTTAGCCAGAGATGGCATACCATGCAAATGATGCTTTTCAACGCCGGCATCATCTTCGCTCAGCACTTCAATCTGTGTCGCTTCTACGCCGGAGTCAATAAGCTCCTGCTGCGCCTGCTCCAATTCATCCAAATCATTACTAATAATATATTGACGACTCATCGTGAGATCCCCGTTCAGTAGTGGTTATGTCTACCTGTACGATGTTGGACAGCAATTTGTTCAATTATTAATCAGTTTAAACCATCAAATGAATAAGTATTCTCAGTAGCGTCTTTTTATTCCATTTTGTTTTAAAAAATGACCACCGATACAACCTGTGATTATTAGTTGCATTTTAAATGCATATTTGCGTGCTTGGTGATCTGCGCTATGAATTAGGAACAAGAAGATCAAGGAGAGATCGAGGCATGCTAGCTCCCAATGCCGTAACCCCCATTACCGTTCGTGCCTACAACGATACGTTGCGGGCATCCCTCATCGACTGCATGGTCGAATCGTTTAGTCACTTCCCTTGGGCGAGCTGGGCACTCTGCCCCCATTGCCTGTCGCATTCAGTTAACCGCCAAACATATATCTGCAACGGTTGCCAAAGCAAGATCGCGCAGCACCACGACAGATCGCTGGCGAACCAGTATCTCAACAACCTGCAGAAACGAAACATACAATTGATCGCTGCATTAGACGGCGAAAACGTTATCGGTTTCAAAGCTTTTCAGCGCACCGACTGGCGAACATTTAACCGACATAAACTGCAGCTGCCCTCCTCACTGATCAGTGAATTCCAATCAACACTGGGCGGCTACCTGATTGGCACATGGGGAATGGGCGTAAAACCAGGTTATCAACAACATGGGATTGGCCGCTTACTGATGTCTGCAATTGAAGACCCACAAATACCGCTTATCAGCCGCCTACTAAACAATCCCGACTCCGCCACTTGGCGTTTTCACCAAAAATTAGGGTTTCACATACTGCATCAATATGCCGATAAAAACCGCGCAGTTATTGCCAAAATCCCCCAACGAATGTCTGGCTGTATCAGCCATTTACTGCACCAATCGAGCGTGTACGAGCTTGAAAAAACAAGCGTTCACTTTACCAGCCCTTAAAAGCAGACAAATAAGAAAGCATCCACCCAATCGCTTCAGGCGTACAAGTAGAATCTATACGGAATATACAATCCCATGATTCAAAAACCTTCCATACGGCAGTTGATGCAAGAATTCCCCAGGGCAACCAGCGAGATAGCATCCCTCAGTTTTAGACTCGCGCCTCTGATATTCCAAAGCCCCAAAGCGCCTAAGCTGGATAACCCGATACTATTGCTGCCTGGCTATATGGTGGGCGATGGAGCAATGACTCCGCTAAGTTTCTTCCTCAAACGTATCGGTTATCAACCTCACGGCTGGCAATTGGGCCGTAATGTCGAGCCAGCCGACATGCGAATTCGTCGCGTCGAAGACGCCGCAGCATACCGAGATCATATGGCGCAACGCGTCTGTCAGCGAGTTGACCAAATCCGCCAAACAACCGGAAAAAAGGTCACGCTTATCGGTTGGAGTATGGGCGGTTGTATCGGCCTTGATGCCGTTAACCAAGGGGCTGAAGTCAACACATTGATTACACTAGGCAGCCCATTCGGCGACCCGAGAGGAACCTCGATGTGGAACATCATGCGCGCCGTCCAACCTGGCAACGTGAGTGAGCACGCAATGGATTTCTCTCGCTGGCTGGATCGCACGAACTTACGGGAAGACAGTCCAAACATTCATGTTATGTTCAGCAAGCGTGACGGCATTGTCGGCGAACAAATCGCTCGATTGCCAGAACACCCAAAAGTTAAACATGTGGAAGTAGTATCATCACATATGGGGTTTGCAACAAATCCAACGGTCTACAAACAGATAGCCCGGATTCTTGCGGCGGCACCTGATACCGCCCCCTAACAGGCAGGAGCAGGCAACGATGAAACGACTTACCTTTGACCAGCTTCCAGCACAAGGCGTGCATTGCGCCATGATTGAAGTGCTAGATAACAATCAATACGGTCTGACCGTCGCAATTGATACAGACACCTACTGGGTAGAGGAGCATAAAAACTCGCTTTACCTGCGTGAATCCATCGACGATATCAACGATGATTTATCAACGATCGCTATCGACAACCTCTTCCTACATTACCCACACCAACCCGAAGGCATGGCCGGCATGCCTGCCCCATTTGCCGAATATACACTGATCGGCCATAACCTGAAGCCGGTAAACCACACACAACATTAACCCCTTCGTAGCCAACTAATACAAGCTGCGAAAATTGCACCTTTCACCAATCTCCCTGAGTAACAGGCTGTAATCCAACAAGGTGAGGAATCAGAATGGGCAACAACATTGATCATACTCCGGATATCGACGCACCCGACACACAAGCGATGAACATCAACGAACTCGACAAAACAACGGCAGAAGCCAAGCGTGATATCCGAAATCGTATTGAAACGCGTGAAATGGCGCGGGAGCTTGGTCTCACAGGCGAAGATCTGGCGATCTTTTGCGATATTTCATCACAAAAACAATAGCGTTATTGAAAGTACTCTTCACAAAATAGGGTGGGTAAAACGCCGGATTCTACAAATGTTTGAAATGTACCCGAATGAACACTCAATGACTTCGTGATGTCGTATCGGCTTAAATGGTAATTAGATCAGTAACATCACAATACCGACCCTTTGATTCCCTCAGAATTGCAGGAGACTAGGATTGTGTGCACCCTCTTTCCGCCTTCCAATAACACAATTCAACCAAAAGTCTCTAGAAACGCAATTAACAACACAACCCGCCTCTAATGACGAGAAGTTTCAAGGAAATAATTGGTAGAGACCATGCCAATTACAAGCGTAGTGTTCTACGGAAGGCAATTTGGCGGAAGTTGTGATGGATACGGATACGTCAACACTCGAAATACCGCAAAAAAATACAACGCGCTGTCAGCATTCTGCGTTGAAAACTTGGCTCCTTATAACCCTGGCATTGCTGTCGGTAGGTTGTAATCAGGATACCCAGACAAACTCAGACATTAATGACGGCAGTAGTTTAGCCATTGAAGTCATAGACGACAATCTGATAATCGGAGAACGCGCAACGCCGCAAGTCACACTGATCAGGCCCTCAGGTGAAAGGAGCGATATTTCAAATATGGCTGCCCTTCAATCAGGCAATACGTCGGTTATAAAAAAACAAGATGACGGGGAATTGGTGGCTGTCGATACCGGCAGTGCAGAGCTACATGCCAGCTACCGTGGTTTGTCGGCAACCGTATCTGTCAGCGTTCAACCTTTCGTTGCGAAAAGTCTATTTATCGACACACCTCAGATTCATCTATTACCTGCTGACAGCACGCAAGTACACACTTTCGCTTACTTGAACAATCATACTAAAAAACAGATTAGTAACGTCAAATGGGAAAGTGAAAACGACGATATCGCCACGATTAACAACAACGGAACGGTAACTGCCAAAAGCAGCGGAACGGCACGTTTCCAAGCACACTTTGCCGGCTACACCGCAGAGCTGGTTGTTGATATTCCCAATGACGAAAATCTTTCTGGCGCCAGATTGACGCTGGATTCTACGACTATCAATCTGCCGCAAGAAGGCACGATGTTCGTGCGAAGCTATCTAGAGCTTAAGAGTGGCGCCGTTATCGATACTACCGATATTACTCAGTGGACCGCTGAAAACACCGAGCTGCTCCACTTCAATACGAATGGTCTACGCGCTCAAATTATCCCAGACAACGTTGGGACGACCGAGATCACTGCCAAAGTTGAGACTGGCAGCCACACATTCTCGACGCTTCAACCCGTTACCATTTCATCAGAAAAACTCGAAGATGTGGTAATTAGCAGCGATGTCATGAACTCTGATTTAGGTATTCAAGACATACCACCACTCCCGGCAGGCGCCAGTACCACATTATATGCCACTGCATATTTCGATAACGGCAAGACCATGGATTTAACACGTGCGGTGCAATGGCAAACCGACGACAACAACACGATTCAGCTGGTATCTGATGGCGAAGATGTTGGTACTGTTGTCGGTTTGGCGCCCGGTACGGCAAAAATAACCGCGAGCCTGAATGGAAAAGTCGCAGAAACGGATTTACTGATATCAAATTTGGACGTCAAAGAGATACGCATCGCAACAGAGACTCCAACCACGATGCTCATGGGGTTACCGTGGCAGTATTCTGCCGTAGCCGTATTCGATGACGGCACCGAGGCAGACATCAGTCAGCAGGCAGCGTGGTTCTCAAGCCACTCGGATATCGCTAGCGTTAACACCTTCCAGGAAAACCCCGGCTTCGTCGTACCACTGCGATCAGGCCAAACAGACATCGAAATTCAATTTGCAGGCATGTCTGCAAAACAGACTATTACTGTTACCGATGCCTATATTACGAGTATTGAACTGACACCGAACGACAACCTGCAGCTCAATCCCGGTGAATTTACCAATATCGAAGCCCACGCCAATCTCTCCGATGAATCGACATTGAACATTACCAAGGCGGTTAACTGGCGCTCGTCTGACTCGGCGATTATATCGGTTGAAACCGTCTACAATGACCACCCTGGAGAAGTCGAAGCCAAAGCATCGGGTAACGCTTCTATTTCCGTTTTCATGAATTATATCGGCAGTAAAAACCTGCCCGTAACCGTTGCTTTTGGTGATGTAATTTCCGTTTCGATCAGCCCTTCATCGGCAATAATTCCGTTAGGATCGGAATTTAAATTCGAAGCAATTGCCGAGCTCAAAAGTGGTAATAAGCAAGACGTTTCGGCAAAAACCGAGTGGCTTTCAGATGATCCAGATACACTGCAAGTATTGGGTGAGGGTATGACCAAAGCGATAAATCTTGGCAATACCGATATCCATGCCAACTACCATGGATTTGCAGATTCCGTGGGCGCTCAAGTAACCGATGCTGTCGTTGAGAAAATCGAAGTCTCGGGCACGTTAGAATTACAAGTTGGCGGCTCTGAAAACATCTCAGACCACTTATCGGCCAAAGCGATTTTCACGGATGACAGTTTTATTGATTTGGATGATGTTCAGTGGTCGACAAGTGATCCAACATCGTTGCCGATTATAGACGGGAACATAGCCCTAGGCGTTGCACCAAGCGAAATAGAATTATCCACGACATATAATAAAGTGACTGGCTATACAACAATAACGACGAAAGAATCATCGCAACCTTATGTCGTTATAGAGAAAGCTGAAAAACTGAATAACAACGAATCTATTGTGACTTTTAATAAATCTATATCGCAAGATAGTATGTTTGTTCAATGGGATCACGAGCCACCTAGAACGACGCCACTCCGCACTCAAAGTGGAAGAATAGAAAAAGTATCTGGAGAAGACAGCAGAAAGTTTCACATGACCGTATCACCAGAAATACTATCAGGGTATATCCCTGATGAGGGCACCCGTGTACACCTATTACCAAACTGCTCACGTAGATTTATCGTGAAAGATGTGAGCCTACACGAAGATGGCAGCAACCGCGTTCAATTTAGAATGTATACAGAAGATGACTCAACGTGGTTTCCCGCCGGCGCAATAAATTTCAACATTACATGGGAAAGAGATGGGAAGTTTTATTTTGGTCATGTCAATTCCGGCTGGATATCAGCAGAGTTGTACTTGCAGGAAGGTCAGCCTGCCCCCGCCGAAGATAGCGTCATATTAGCAACATTTAAAGAAGACAAGATTGGCAACTTATGTCAGTTTTTGGATTAAAAGCGGTGTTGTTGTTAGAGCCAGTTTCTATGTTGTTCAAACGCCTGACCATAGAATTCTATAGAGGCATTCCAGATCCTATAACAACCCCTGCCTCTGCTATTCAAACGAGCAAACAGGGATGAGTCAAACGAATGCACTAGGCCGCCATCACTGGCCAGCGTGTTTCCCAATCTCTTGCCTGCTCCAATTGGCCAGCCAGCTGGAACGACAATTTTTTATGCCCCATGACTGCCGTAAACTGCACACCGACCGGAAGCTCAGTGATATTCTGATACATACGAACACTCATCTATGGCTGGCTCGTTAGATATGAGTCTGTTTCATCGGGACAATCACACTCAACCCAATATGCGGCAGCTTCGATGTATCTGTAAGGCATCAACAATAAACAACTTTGCGGTATTAACGGGCAATGTCAATGCTGGCGACATCGTCAGCGAGGTATCGGAAATACCGCTACCAACACTTACCGGCAGCTGACGCTCTTATCTGTATCAGCTTTGTATGCATTACCTAAATTCAGGATTTAATGACTCTCCGCGGTTCTCACTATACCGAACCTTTATTGACCACATGTTCGCAACCACACCGGGCTGTTTAGATCTTCCCTCTGCCTTCCAATAACACAATTCAACCAAAAGTCTCTGCATACGCAATTAACAACGCAACCCGCCTCTAATGTCGAGAAGTTTCAAGGAAATAATTGGTAAGAAACCATGCCAATTACAAACTTAGTGTTCTACCGAAAGCTACTTGGCGGAAGTTGTGATGGATACGGATACCTCAACACTCGAAATACCGCAAAAAAACACAAAACGCTGTCAGCATTCTGCGTTGAAAAATTGGGTTTTTATAACCCTCGCATTGCTGTCGGTCGGTTGTAATCAGGATACCCAGACAAACTCGGACATAAATGACGGCAGCAGTTTGGCCATTGAAGTCATAGACGACAATCTAATCATCGGAGAACACGCAACTCTACAAGTCACACTGATCAGGCCCTCGGGTGAACGGAGCGATATTTCAAATATGGCTACCCTTCAATCAGGCAATCCTTCGGTTATACAAAAACAAGATGGCGGTAAATTGATGGCTATTGATACCGGCAGTGCCGAGCTAGATGCCAGCTACCGTGGTTTATCGGCAACAGTGTCTGTCAGCGTTCAACCGTTTATTGCGAAAAGCCTGTTTATCGACACACCACAGATTCATCTATTGCCTTCTAACAGTAAACAAGTAAACGTTTTTGCTTACTTGAACAATCATACTAAGAAACAGATCGGTAACATCGAATGGGAAAGTGACAACACCAATATCGCGACTATTCAAACCGATGGAACGGTTACTGCCAAAAGAAGTGGAATTGCCCGCTTCCAAGCACACTTGGCAAACTATACGGCAGAATTGATTGTTGATGTTCCAGATGATGAGAATCTTTCAGGTGCTAGGTTGACGCTGGATTCTACAAATATCAATCTGCCTCAAGAAGGTACGATGTTCGTAAGAAGCTATTTGGAACTCGATAGCGGTGCAGTCATAGATACCACAGACATCACTCAGTGGTTAGCAGAAGACACGGAACTTCTGCATTTCGATACGGATGGCCAACGCGCTCAGATTATTCCAGACAATGTCGGGGCAACTGAAATAATTGCCAATATTGATGTTGGAAAACACGCGTTTTCGACGCGTCAACCCGTGACTATTTCACCTGGAAAACTCAAAGATGTGCTCATCAGTGCCAATGCCACGACTTCAGACTTAGGTGTTCAAAGCATACCATCGCTCCCCGCCGGCGCCAGTACCACATTAACAGCTACGGCATATTTCGATAGCGGAAAAACCATGGATTTCACGCGTGCGGTAAAATGGAAAACCGACGACGACGACACGATTCAGTTGGTATCTGATGGCGAAAATGTCGGTACTGTCGTCGGTTTAGCCCCGGGCACGGCAAAAATAACCGCGAGCCTGAATGCAACAGTCGCAGAAACGGATTTTCAAGTATCAAATACTCAAGTCAAAACGATACACATAGCCACAGACATACCAGCAACAATGCTCAAAGGGTTACCCTGGCAGTATTCTGCGATAGCCGAATTTGATGACGGTACTGAGGCAGATATCAGTCAGCAGGCAGCGTGGTTTTCAAGCGACTCTGATATCGCTACTGTTAATACCTTCCAGGAAAACCCCGGCTTCGTCGTACCACTACGATCAGGCGAGACAGATATTGAGATTCAATTTGCTGGCATATCTGCGAAACGATCGATTACTGTAACCGATGCCTATATCACCGGTATTGAACTGACACCGAACGATAACCTGCAGCTCAATCCCGGTGAGTTTACCAACATCGAAGCCCACGCCAATCTTTCCAATGAATCGACATTGAACATCACCAAAGCGGTTAACTGGCGCTCGTCTGACCCGGCGATTATATCAGTTCAATCCGTCTACAATGACCACCCTGGGGAAGTCGAAGCCAAAACACCGGGTAATGCTTCTATTTCCGTTTTCATGAATTATATCGGCAGTAAAAACCTCCCCGTAACCGTTGCTTTTGGTGATGTAATTTCCGTGTCGATAAGCCCTTCAACCGCAATAATCCCGCTAGGTTCAGAATTTAAATTTGAAGCGATTGCCGAACTCAAAAGCGGTAATAAACAAGACGTTTCGGCAGAAACCGAGTGGCTTTCAGATGATCCAGATACCCTTGAAGTATTGGGCGAGGGCATGACCAAAGCGATAAACCTTGGCAATACCCATATCCATGCCAACTACCATGGGTTTGTAGACTCCAAAGACGCTCAAGTAACCGATGCTGTCGTCGAGCAAATTGAAGTCTCAGGCACGTTAGAGTTGCGAGCTGGCGGCTCTGAAAAAATTTCAGATTACCTAACCGCTAAAGCCATCTTCACCGATGGCAGTTTTGTCGATTTGGATGATCCTCAATGGACAGCAAGTGATCCGACGATGTCTTTGGCAGTCGTAGACGGAGGCATAGCCCTAGGAATTTCACCCGGCGAAACAGAGATAGCGATCACGTACAATGCGTATACTGAGTACATCCCAATCACCATAGATGAGCCACTACAAGCTGACATCCAAATAAAAACGATCGAAGAAGTCGAAAAGGATAGGCACTTGGTAACCTTTGAAACACCGGTACTTTTAGACAGAGACACTCTGTTTGTTCAATGGGCGTCAAATCATGACAAGCCTTGGTTGGTCAATGGACGGCTAGAAAAAATATCGACGCATTCATTCAACCAATACCACCTGGTACGATCACCAGAAACAGGATCAAAGGCCATGCCTGTAAACGGTATGAGCATAGATATCTTACCAAACTGCTCACGTAAATTTATCGTGAAAGATGTAAACCCACACGAAGATGGGGACAACCGTGTAAAATTTAATATGTATACAGACGATGACTCGAGGTGGTTTCGCGCCGGCGCAATAAACTTCGACATTACATGGGAAAGAGATGGGAAGTTATATTTCGGTCATATCAATTCCGGCTGGTCGCTAGCGGAGCTATACCTAGAGGAAGGTCAGCCTGCCCCCGCCGAGAACAGCGTCATATTGGCAACATTCAAAGAAGACAAAATTGGCAATTTATGTAGCTTTTGAGATTAGATATAACGTTGTTGTTAGGCAAAGTTTCCGTGCCACTCAGATATCTGGGCATCGATTTCTAAAGAGCCATTCTTAACCCTTTTCCAATCACTGCCCCTACTATTCGCATGAACAAACAGACACGCTAGGCCGCCATGACTGGCCAGCGTGTTTTCCAGTCTCTTGCTTGCTCCAACTGACCAGCCAACTGGAATAACGATTTCTCATGCCCCATGGCTGCCGTAAACTGCACACCGATCGGAAGCCCAGCGGTATTTTGATAAAACGGAACATTCATCGATGGCTGCCCCGTTAGATTCGCAATCTGCGTGAACGGCAGCTTTTCGAGCATCTTCGCTGCCATTTGTTCCACCAACCCGAGCTTCAGACTGATATCACTCACACCCGGAATTCTCAGCAATCGCATAGACATTTGCTCCACCGTCGATGGGTATAAAGCCCCCACCGGCTGCGGTGGTGCGGCTAACGTCGGCGTCAACAAAAAATCATAGTCACAATGCAGTTGCCCCATGGATCGAGCCAGGGTGTTCCAGTATTCCTGTGCTAACAAATAATCTCTGGCACTGAGACGCCTGCCGATGCGATATAGCGCCTCAGTCGGCAGCTCAATATCTAACTGCCGCGGTTTTACACCGAGTTCCGACGCCATCAACGACACATCTTTAGCCACTTGCCCAAGGAGCACTGTCAAATAACCCGATGCTAGTCTGTCAGCCTCAACCGGGAGGGTAACTTCTTCGACGTGATGCCCGAGTGATTCGAGCAAGAGCAGAGCATCGTCCAGCGCCGCAATACAATCCGGGTGTACATCTGAACCAATCGGGCTGGCTTTAGAATACGCGATACGGTATTGACCTTGATAAGGCTGTTGGGATGCTGCTAAAAAACCGGACTCCCTCCCAACGGGCACCGATGCGCCTGCATCGGTACCGTTAGTGATATCAAGCATGGCTGCCGAATCACGAACGCTGCGCGTTAACACATGCTCGACAACCGCCCCACCCCAGGCTTCGCGAATATCCGGCCCCAACGGCTGACGATTACGGCTGGGTTTAAGGCCAAATAAACCGCAACACGAAGCAGGGATTCGGATAGAACCACCACCATCGCCTGCTGATGCCATAGGCACCAACCCCGCCGCCACGGCCGCTGCAGAGCCACCACTTGAGCCTCCTGGGGTGTAGCCGGTATCCCACGGGTTCCGACACGCGCCATGGGCCTTCGGCTCGGTGATACCCATAATGCCGAGTTCCGGCGTATTAGTTTGCCCGAGAATAACGAGCCCCGCTTGACGAAAACGTTTCACTAAGTTTGCGTCATGTTTCATTACTCGATGTTGCAACGATGCACAACCGGCGCCCAGCACCTCACCATTAATGGCTGCCATCAAGTCTTTAGTGAGAAAGGGGACACCGGCAAAAGGCGCTTTAAGGTCGATAGTGTTCAGCTCATTACGGGCTTTATCGAAGCGGGTTCGAACAATCGCATTTAACGCCGGGTTCAGCGTTTCGATACGCTGGCAGCTATATTCTATGGCCTCTGCCGCAGACAGCTCACCGCTGCGAATCAGCGCCGCCAATCCAGTGGCGTCATAGTGATGAAGATTCATTGTTTCTCAGGATTCCTATTCGTGGTGCCATAGCTTTAGTGTGCCACTAAACCATAGGACACTCGATATAAAGAATAACTGATCTCTACGATAGCCCAATCGGCGTCAGAACAAAACGTGCAGCTACTGCAGCCCTTCTCACACTTAAATATATTCGTTAGATTGAATTCTCATTCAACGAAAGCAACCAAATTTGATCATTTTCACCGCCAGATCTTCTGTAACGCTGCCACTTATCATTCAACGACTGCGGCAGACTCGACGATTGCTTTTCTACAAAACCTGCCTGCGTATAAAAACCCGCTAAGTGAGGCTCCGCAAATGCCCAGTAACGCGCCCTAGGCTTGCGGCCGATCACATTAAGCAGCAGCATGGCTGCTAACCCTTGCCGACGATAGGCTTCAGCAATCAACAGGTTACGTACCCATAGATCCGGTTCGTCGCTTAACAGTTTTGCGGCGTCGAAACTGTGAATCTGATCATGCCGACTAGAAACTTCCGTTAGTTTCATCGCACCTACAATGACCGACTCAACACCTTCGCATTGAGATGTGCTCAACATCATTCGATAAATCGTATCACTATCTGTAAAAGCGACTTTTTCGTGTTGGAGTCGATAAAAGCGTTTTACTGTACGCAGATCTTCCGTGCAAGTGGTGGGGCTTATCTGCAACTTCTTTTGCATCTGACATTCCATCAGTTATTTCGACACTTACTCACCACTTAACAACGGAGGCTGACGATTCTGATCAGCCTGCTGCAATGCTTGAATGGCTTTTGACCGCGCCTCAGGCGACTGGTTTGCGATCTCTTCAGCGGCCTGATAAAAAGCCGGGAAATTACCATTGTGCTGCTCGAACAACCGAACAAACGCCGGCACTTGCGAGCGGTATTGCGACACAGACGCTATCTTGGCGTTGTTCATCGATCCCATCCAGGCGTCGTAGCTGTCATCCCACCCTTGATCTTGTTTCATCGCCAAATACGCCACATTCAATGCCGACATCAAATCAGCTTTCTGCGCACGTTTGGCCTCGTCATCAAGCGGTGTTTGATACAACGTGATCAGCTTATCTCGATACGTCAGTACCAAATCGTTGATCGCTGCCCGCTTCTTACGATAGGCCCTAAACCCTTCAATCTGCTCAGTTGCTTGCTTTGCGCTCATGCCCTGCTTCAGCAACCACAAGCGGGTGCCTTCTTGCTCAACTGCACTCGCGAAGCTTTCGTTAAACCCTGTATCACCCTTCACATACAACTGCCGATGCGCTATTTCATGAATCAAAAGGGATACCAGCTTAATATCGTTGTCATAGATAAACGTGTTCAGTACCGGGTCATCAAACCAGCCCAATGTTGAATATGCACGAGTACCGCCGACTCTGACATCGAAACCCTGTGCTTTAAGCGCTTTCGCCTTAGCAACAGCCTCATCTCGAATGAAGTACCCACGATAACCGACACAACCGGCAATCGGAAAACACCAAGTCTTCGGCTGCACTGAAAATTCGGGGGCGGCAAAAACGTTCCAAACGACATAATCCCGGCCAATATCGGCGTAACTGTCGTAGGCGCCACCCACTGGCAGCGCCAACTCATCGCGCGCGAAGGTTCGAACCGACTGCACAAGCTCTAGTTTATCGCGCAGTGTTGGGGAGAGATCTTGCGAATCCAGTAGGTCATCAATCGGCTCACGGGCTTCAAGAATCCGCCACTGACCGTTAATTGCCTGGGTGTAATAAGCCGCCGTTTCGCAGCCGGACAACGCAATAGTGACCCAGAACGCTGCTACAGATCGTAAAAACAACGACCGACAACAACCCTTACCGTGCTTTTGGGAGTAAATAAACCGTAAATCAAGCAGTTGCATATCGTGAACTATCACAAAAAGTTAAATTTTACGCCAGCTGGCTTATTATTCATGCGGCAAGGTGCGATAATCGCATCCCGCACTCGTGTCTCATTATTGCAGGAACATTCTATGACAGCCATTCGTTGGTTTTTAGCCATCGTCTTAAAAATGCTGAACTTTCTGACATTACCAAAACCTGTTCAGCGTACAGAAGAAGAAAAAAAGGCCATCTCAGCGGCCTTGGCCAACCACAGTTTATACCATTTACCTGGCTGCCCGTTTTGCCTAAAGGTTCGCCGGCAAACACATCGTTTACAATTACCCATTGAAGAACGTGATATTAAAGCTAATCAAGTTTTTCTTGATGAGCTAGTTCAAGGTGGCGGTCGCCGTATGGTGCCATGCCTGCGTATTGATGAGCCAAATGGTGAAACTCGTTGGATGTATGAATCTGGCGATATCATTGCTTATCTTCAACAGCGCTTTGAGCCTACGAGCTGATTGGCAAGGTAGTTTTGACCATGAATATTGAACTGATTACTACCGGTGGCACGATAGACAAAGTCTACAATCCACTGAATGGCGAATTGACCTTCGGAGAATCCAATGTCCCCGAAATAATCAAACGCGCCCGTGTAACAGCCAATATTCATATTACCCCGCTGATGGCTATTGATAGCCTGCAGATGACAGATGAACATCGGAACCAGATTCTGATGCACTGCCAATCTAGCGATACCGATCGACTGGTGATCACTCATGGCACTGATACCATGACTGATACCGCAAAGGTGCTGGCGTCTGCCAATCTGGTTAAAACCATCGTGTTGACCGGCGCCATGATCCCCTTCAGCATCCAGCATTCGGACGCACTTTTTAATCTTGGCGCGGCCATTACCAGCGCACAATTACTGGAACCGGGCATTTACATTGCCATGAACGGCAAGGTATTTAACGCCCTAGAGACAGAAAAAAATCGCCAGCAAGGCATTTTTGAAACCAACTAGCACGTTCCATGAATAGACAAGTCGACCCCCCGAAAGACACACGCCGACATTGGTTAATCCGCTGGGGAAGAGAACTCCTGCTAATCGTGGTTTTTATCGCGGTTGTGGGCACCGCTATCGACTATTATCGCCTTACACAACGCGACAACAAACGCCTACCCCCAGCAGTGATGGAATTTCTCACCACTCAGCTCAACACACCCAAGATACAACCCGGCCAGCCCTATCTCATTTATACCTGGGCGACATGGTGCGGCGTGTGTAATCTGACTTCAAGGGCCGTAAGTAATATTGCTGAGGATTACCCAGTTATTACCATTGCTCTGCGCTCTGGTAACCAGCAAACCGTCAATCAGTTTATCGAACAGAATAACTATGGCTTCAATGCCATCGCCGACAATGATGGCAGTCTGAGTCAGGCAATGGACGTTGGCGCTACACCGACGTTTTTTATCGTTAATACAGACGGCACCATTCGCTACTTTTCGGTTGGCGTGAATACAGAACCTGCATTGCGCTTAAAGCTTAGTCTTTTGAGCCAAGCATCAGATGCGTCGTCGCCTTAGTTAGCAACGGCCAGCTATCCGGAACGACAAAAAAACGTACCACCTCCGTACCCAACACAAAGCCTGCACATTGAAGTGGTCGCGGAGAACGCACTGACGCGTCCTCCTCACCACCAGAAAGACCCCCACTGTGAGTGAAATGGCACTCAACACGGTGCAATAGCTCATCATTGGTCATCACCGGGAATCGATCCAATTCAGTCGCTAACCAACTGGGCTTTTCGAGAACCTGCCAAACCCGGCACTCTGCCTGATAATGCACTAACCACTCCCTCACCTCTGATTGCCGCAACCAGATACCACGCTGATGTCCGTCGTTTGTCAGTGCTGGCGCCGCAAGGTTACCAATAGGGTAAAAAAGAAACCCCTTCAATGCGATTTCAGACTCGCACTCACCAATACCGAGCTCAGCCAATGCCCTCTTACCTTCCTGAGTTTGCGCAATAGTCGACTGCCGGCCGATGAGCTTTTTATACTTGATGTCTAGCCGGTCATTACATTGAGGGCCAATCCAATGATCAAGATCACTGGTTGAACCTTGCTCATCCTGCCCTACAAACATGTAATACTTCACCGCAACTTCAAGGTGAATAGCCTTGCGCCGTTGGTGACAAAAATATACGAAATCTATCTCCCCAAGAGTGGCCGGGCGACCGTTTCTTTCGACAAACACCTGAACGTTTTTAGCTAACAATTGGGTATTGGGGTTATTCGTAAGATAAAACTCCCAGAGCGCCTCAAAGTATGTCCCCAGCATCCATAGGTTACGCTGTTGCAGATGCGCCTCAAGCGCCTGTGGCGAGCGATCAAGCGCTAAAAACCAATCTGCATCAGGCAATACCGTCAAGCTATTGTGCGCATGCTGCACCATCATTTCAGGGCTAGCAACAGCCCAAAACAAATCACGTACGTTAGGGTGACGCAAAGGCATAGGCCGAGAGGTATCTAGTACAGACAACGAAGTAGATAACTAGTACAGACAACGAAGTAGATAACAGTTGAGGAAAATGAGGAGCGCCTTTCATAATTTGATTTGTCGCAGAAAGACCTTATCAGGGAAACAAGCAGCTTCGAATAAATCGATAGCGAATGATACTAACGCTTAATACACACCGTAAGTGCAGCTATGGAGTAACAACCTTGTGAGCGCCAGCAACGAAAATGCGCTTTTAAAATACGCTGAGAGTGATCGTCATTAGGATTAAAAAGATATGCAGGCTGCGAAATATCAAACACGCCGTAACCTACTTTGAAATGCGCGCACGTTCAGTGGTTCCATGCGCGGCGAAAAACGAAATACTGGTGTGCAGATACGAATCATTTTTCGTGATCGTAACCGCGCTATATTCAGCTCATCGCCCACACAGCAACAAATGCACCAGCACCAATAACAACGGCTGAAACAAGTAGCGTTTTAACAGGCGAACGATTTGTTGTTTTTTCCGGAGCGAATACCGCTGAACGATTACTGGTGCCAACACTGTCACCAATTACACCGTTATTTTTCATCACAACCTCCACATCGAAAGCGTATTTCCTTATCGGCCTTGCGACTTATCTGCCTGAAATTCCGCATTTATATTGCCATAACACCTTGCACTGCAGCTTATGACTCTACAACGGCAGCAATGCTATCCGCTGTTTATATCCGATTAATACACGTAGGCTTCCGTAAGCATTCGTAAATACGCGTACATATTCGCACAGTAAGTTTGCCGATATCTGACCGTCAAATTGCCTGTTTAGATCCCGAATGTCTGCCATTCAGTAACATCGTTCAGCGATAATACCCAAATTGAGTAGGCAGAAACACCATCTGGTTATATTCTCGGAAGAATGAAATTCCTTGAAGTAAATAACGAGCAGCTATTAGGGATCGCGAAAGATACTATACATTTATCCAGTACATCAAGTAAAACGATTAAGTTTTGATGCCAGAAAAATCGGCATTGACTTTAAGATAGCAGGAAACGTAAGTTTAGCAGTGGATCTATTTTATTGAGGGGATGCCCATTCATTTATATGAATGGTGCGAGAGGAGAGACTCGAACTCTCACGCCTTGCGACACTAGAACCTAAATCTAGCGCGTCTACCAATTCCGCCACTCTCGCATCTTCATTACTACGCTGTTCATCTAATGCTTGAAGAGCAAAAAACAACCAACGCGATCAACAACTTAGCCGTTCTGGCCAGCGGCGCGAATAATGCCCCATTGAATTCTTTAAAGCAAGAAAATTGCTAAAATATTTCAAAAAACATATATAACACCATCCTTACATACCCTTTAATCAGATACCAATGACTACTAACTATGACCAACACCCTAATCGATCGCCTGAGTGAATTCGTTAATGAGAACCTTCCATTGATGGTTAATATGGGGGTTAGCGTCGAGAGCTACGACAGCAAAGAGCTAGTTATCCAGGCGCCCCTGTCGTTAAATCACAACGATAAAGGTACCGGTTTCGGCGGCAGCCTTTATTGCCTGTGTGTGATGGACGCCATCGGCCTGGCATTTATGAAGTGCTTCGAGCACGGCATCGATCCTGACTTGGTAGTTGGGCGAGCAGAGATCGAATACAAAGCACCGGTTAACAGCGAGAATATTCAGGCGCGAAGTGTTTCACCAGACGACAAACAATGGGACGAATTCTTTCGCGACTACGAAGAGTTTGGCAAAGCAGCGATATCGTTAGAGTCGCATATTCACGAAAACGGCAACGTCGCTGTAACCTTTCGTGGACGCTTTGCCATTATCGGAGAACGTTAAACTCCATTACCCACTGAGAACCGTAACCCAACCCAACCCAACGCACGAACGGTCTAAACCAACCGACGAAATGCTTGTCCAATTGTCGAATTTTCGTCTTCTGGTCTATACAACAAGATCAACTCCAACGAGAGGTCTGATCGATGAAAACGTCTGTGCGAATAGGCTGTGCCTCGGCTTTCTGGGGTGATACCAGCATTGCCGCCAAACAACTGGTCGATAACACCCCGCTTGATTATCTGGTTTTTGATTACCTAGCCGAAGTCACGCTATCGATAATGGCCGGTGCCCGTCTGAAAAACCCCGATTTGGGCTATGCGACCGACTTTGTTAGTGTTCTCGCGCCCCTACTCCCCGCAATCGCAGACAAACATATCAAAGTTGTCAGCAATGCAGGCGGCATGAACGCTGCCAAGTGCGCCGAAGAGATCCGTCAAAACGTCCAAGACGCTGGGCTCGACCTAACGGTTGCCTGTATTGACGGCGATGATCTGATGCCGCAGAAATCATCGCTGACGGGCACCCGTGAGATGTTCACCGACGACCTCATGCCAGATTCCTGTATCAGCATTAACGCCTATCTCGGCGCCCCAGCGATTACCCAAGCGCTTGTAGCGGGCGCAGATATTATTGTCACGGGTCGGGTTGTCGATTCGGCGGTTGTTTTGGCGCCATTGGTTCATGAATTTGGTTGGGCTTGGGATGACTACGACAAACTCGCCCAAGGCTCTCTAGCGGGCCATATCATTGAGTGTGGCTCACAATGCACAGGCGGTAATTTTACTGACTGGCAGTTATTGGTTAATGACTATGACCATATGGGCTTCCCTGTCATTGAGTGCTATGAGGACGGACACTTTGTGGTATCAAAACCAGAAAACTGCGGTGGCCTTGTCAATCAGTTCACTGTGGGTGAACAACTGCTCTATGAAATCGGTGATCCGCAACTGTATCGATTACCGGACGTTTGCTGCGATTTTTCGCAGGTGACACTGGAAGACTGCGGTACCAACCAAGTGCATATCAAGGGCGCTCACGGAAAGCCTCCCGGCGGCAACTACAAAGTTAGCGCCACTTGGATGGATGGCTATCGGTGTACAGCAAGCTTTTTAATTGGCGGCCGCGATGCCGTTAAAAAAGGCAAGGTTGTCGCCGATGCCATCTTGTCACGGGTTAATCGCATGTATATTGCGCTCGGTATGCCGACATTCAATCAATGTGATGTTGAAATTCTCGGCAGTGAATGCACCTATGGCGAGCACGCCAGAATGCAGGCAACCCGTGAGGTCGTTGTTAAAATTGCCGTACGTCACGACGACAGAAAAGCTCTCGGGTTATTTTCACGTGAAATCGCCCAAGCGGCCACAGGCATGACCCCGGGTATGACTGGCCTCGTCGGCGGCCGACCTAAGGCATCCCCATGCATTCGTCTTTTTTCGTTTCTCTACCCCAAAGATCACGTTACAGCAAATCTCACCATCGGCGACCAAACCCGTGTCTGCGACATTCCGACAGACACCATTGAGCCGCAAAGTCACCCGAATACAGTAACCGATACCACCGACAAAATATCCGTCGATACGGTGACTGTTCCGCTGATTTATCTCGCCGTCGCACGCAGTGGTGATAAGGGCGACAACGTGAATGTGGGCGTCAAAGCGCGTAACCCTGATTACCTACCGTGGCTAGAGCGAGCACTGGCACCGACACGTGTCAGCGACTATATGAAACACCTATTAGATAAAAACAGTCGCGTTACGGTTTATCGTCTTCCCGGTTTAGGTGCATTCAATATTTTAATGGAAAACGCACTCGGCGGAGGCGGCATCGCCAGTTTGAGAATTGACCCTCAAGGCAAGGCCGTGGCACAGCAATTACTCGACATGCCTGTTGAGGTCGATGCTGATATCGCTTGGCGCGCGGAATCGGCATACAAGGAGTTGGTTAACGACAATGACACCCTTTGAATCCGCGATTGATCCACAATCAGATAGCTTCAATACAAACTGTGAGTCCATGCAAGATTATCTCGATGCCTTTCTCACGGTAAAACAAACGGTGCGCGACACCGAGCTTAAAGCCAGCGAGAAATACCACAAACGTGGCAAGCTATTACCCTCAGAACGGCTAAATCTGCTGCTAGATCCGGGCAGTGACTTTGTCGAATTGTGCGGCCTAGCCGGCTACATGATGGATGATGATCAAGATGGCAGTTTGGCCGGCGGCGGATTAATCTCAGGTATCGGCACTGTCTGCGGTCGACTGTGCATCGTTCAGGTCAACAACTACGCCATCAAAGGTGGCACCATCTCACCGGCGGGATTGAAAAAAACACTCCGTATTCAACAGATTGCCCGCGACAAAAACCTTCCTCTCATCACACTGGCCGAGAGCGGTGGCGCCAATCTGAACTACGCCACCGAGGTTTTTATTGCAGCCGGCGAGGCGTTTGCCAATCAAGCGCGGCTTAGCGCTTATGGTATACCGCAAATCACTGTGGTTCATGGCAACGCGACTGCTGGGGGCGCATACCAGCCTGGCCTCTCAGACGTCATCATCGCTATTCGCGGCAAAGCAAAAATGTTTCTCGCAGGCCCGCCTCTGCTACTGGCTGCAACCGGTGAAGTTGCCACTGACGAACAACTCGGCGGCGCAGAAATGCACGCAACAGAAGCCGGCACGGCGGACTTTCTCGCTGAAGACGACGCAGATGGGATTCGCATCGCCCGTAATGTCGTTCAATCGCTGCCCGAGGATAACTGGCAGGCGCCTGATGCTGCTTATGATGACCCCCTCTATCCTGCGGCAGAGCTGTGCGGCGTTGTTCCGCACGACGCAAAAACTCCCTACGACGTACATGAAATTATTACGCGTATTGTCGATGGCTCTGAATGCAACGACTTCAAACCAGAGTTTGACCATCAAACGGTCTGCACCTTTTGCCAAATCGGTGGTGTACGCGTCGGTATTATCGGCAACAACGGCCCCATCACTGCAAACGGAGCGAATAAGGCGACCCAATTTATTCAACTATGTGACCAAAACAATATCGCCCTGTTGTTTTTGCACAATACCACCGGGTTTATGGTCGGTACTGAAGCTGAGAAAAGCGGCATTATCAAACATGGTTCAAAGCTAATTCAGGCTGTCGCCAACACCCAAATGCCCAAAATTTCGGTCGTGGTTGGTGGCTCATACGGCGCAGGTAACTACGCCATGTGCGGTCGCGGTTTGAATCCGGATTTTATTCTGGCTTGGCCCAACAGCCGCACTGCCGTGATGGGTGGAACCCAAGCTGGCATGGTATTGCGAATTGTCGCCGAAGAAAAACAGCGACGCATGGGTATCGACCCCGATCAAAATCAACTTGAGCAAATTCAAACAATCGCCGAAGACAAAATCAATCAGGGCTCAACAGCCCTGTTCGGTAGCGCCCATCAATGGGACGACGGATTAATCAACCCTGCAGATACCCGATGGATACTCATCAAATTGCTACAGGTGTGCGAGCGTGCCAAACAAACTGAACGCCGCCCCAGCAGTTTTGGTGTGGCGCGGTTTTAATCGCTGATGGAATACCGTTACCGCGAACGAATGGTGACATAGCAATCATGTTTGCGCTGTGAGCACGCACATAGCAAATAGAGCGGCTAAAGCAACTACAAGGCAGCGACAGGATCAATAATCGCAGGAGGCACCCATGCGAGAAACTGAAGAACATCAAGCACTAAGACGCACCGTTAGTGACTTTGTGGATAATGAAATCAATCCCTACGTTGACGAATGGGAAGCTGAAGGCATCTTCCCCGCTAAAAGCTTATTCAAAAAGCTCGGCAACTTAGGGTTACTCGGTATCAGCAAACCTACGTCAGCTGGCGGCATGGGGTTAGACTTCTCCTATGAAATGGCTGCGGCAGAAGAGCTAGGGCGCGTCCATTGCGGCGGTGTGCCGATGGCCATCGGCGTTCAAACATGTATGGCAACACCCGCGATTGCTCGGTTTGGCAGTGACTTCGTCAAAAATGAATATCTGGCGCCTGCTATCGCTGGTGATAGCGTTGCTTGTATCGGTGTTAGTGAGCCAGGCGCAGGTTCTGACGTTGCGGGCATTAAAACCCAAGCACGAAAAGACGGTGACGACTACATCATCAACGGCACCAAGATGTGGATCACCAACTCAACACAAGCAAACTATATCTGCCTGCTCGCAAATACATCAGACGACAAACCGCACCTCAATAAATCCCTCATCGTAGTGCCAACAGATACCAAAGGCATTAGCTTGTCGCCCAAGCTCAACAAATTAGGGATGCGCGCGTCCGATACCGCACAGATATTTCTTGAAGATGTACGTATTCCGCAGCGAAACCTAATCGGCAACGAAGGCGACGGATTTACGCTGCAAATGCTGCAGTTTCAGGAAGAACGCATGTATATCGCCATTATGGCGATCAAATCCATGGAGCTTTGTATCGATAGCACTATCGACTACACCCGAGGAAGGGATGCCTTTGGTAAGCCCTTGCTTGATAACCAGGCTGTCCACTTTCGAATGGCCGAACTACAAACTGAGGTAGAAGCGCTGCGTAGTCTTCTCTACCGCGCCTGCGACGCCTATCTGGAGGGGGAAAACGTCACCCGTCTTGCCTCTATGGCGAAGCTCAAATCCGGCCGCCTCTCCCGCGAAGTAACCGACGCCTGCCTGCAGTACTGGGGTGGCATGGGTTTTATGTGGGACAACATCGTGTCGCGTAACTATCGCGACATGCGCCTTGGTTCGATCGGCGGCGGTGCAGACGAGGTGATGCTCAATATCATTTGCAAAACCATGGGCATACTGCCCTCCAGGAAAAAATCATGAACCAACCTGCGTTTACCTGTATCACGGTCGAAGATCATCATCCCTGGTGTGCAATCAAGCTGAACCGTCCTGACGTCGCCAATGCCATGAGCCTCAAAATGGTTGAAGAATTGACAACCTGTTTCGAGTGGCTTGTTGAAAGGTCATTTCGGTGTTTAATACTCGAAGGGGCTGGTAAAAACTTCTGTGCCGGTGCGGACATCAACGACGTCAAAAATGCTAAGGGCGATAATCACTACCTGCAACAGCTCAACCGCGCGTTTGGGCACATGATTCAGGCGGCTGACAGATTACCTATGCCATTAATTTGTTGCTTGCACGGTGCAGTAATGGGCGGTGGTTTTGGCTTAGCTTGCGTCAGTGATTTGGCCATTGCCATGCACGGTACTCGTTTCGCCTTACCAGAAACGTCACTCGGGTTGATCCCGGCCCAAATCGCCCCTTTTGTGGTTAAGCGTATTGGTCTAACTCAAGCGCGCCGCTTGGCGCTATTCGGTGAGCGTATTAACGCAGAAGAAGCGCTGGACATAGGAATTATCCATCACCTCAGCCATAGCTTGGATGACCAGGTTGCACAGGTTGAAAAAGCCGTCAATGCCGTATTGAAATGTGCCCCTCAAGCAACAGCCGCCACCAAGCAATTACTGCACGAAGTTCAAGACAGCAGCGGCCTAGACGCCTTGAATCAGATACTCGATAAAGCCGCCATTGATTTTGCCGATGCAGCCAGTGGCGAAGGTCGCGAAGGCGCAGCGGCATTTATGGAAAAACGCGCGGCACCCTGGGTACAGCCGGTGGAAAATTTCAAACAAATCATCAAGGAACGCCACCACTAACGTAAGCGCTAAAGATCCTGCAATCTACCCTTCGCTCAAATTCGAAGAGAGATCGCAAAGCACGTAACCAAGCGCATCGGGAGAATACGGAACCCCAACATGCTGAAAAAGATTCTGATCGCCAATCGCGGCGAAATCGCCGTTCGTATTATGCGCACCTGCAAAGCCGAAGGGTACCAAGCCGTTGCTGTGTATTCGGATGCAGACAGTGAAGCGCTGCATGTCTCCATGGCTGATGAAGCCGTGCATATCGGTCTCTCACACATCTCCGATAGTTATTTGAACATTGACAAAATTCTCAATGCTGCAGCAATCAGCGGCGCTGATGCGATCCACCCAGGTTATGGTTTTTTGTCAGAAAACGCGCAGTTTGCAAGAGCATGTGAAGACGCAGGTTTGTGTTTTATCGGCCCCAGCGCTGACGCCATCGAGCTGATGGGCAGTAAACGCCAAGCAAAAATCGCCATGATCAACGCCGGCGTACCGTGTGTTCCCGGATACGAGGGTGACGATCAGAATAACAAAGCCTTGATCGCTGAAGCATTGAAAATCGGCCTGCCGGTTATGGTTAAAGCCAGTGCCGGCGGCGGTGGCCGTGGCATGCGTTTGGTCACCGAAGAAGCCCGACTCGATAGCGAAATCGATTCAGCCCGATCAGAAGCCACCAGCAGCTTTGGCAGCGGCGAACTTATTATCGAAAAAGCTCTGATCAACCCACGACATATTGAAATTCAGATCTTCGCCGACAAACAAGGTCACTGTGTCTACCTAGGTGAACGTGATTGCTCAGTACAACGCCGCCATCAGAAAGTTGTTGAAGAGGCACCCTCCCCCTTTGTTGACGAAACCTTACGTACAGCCATGGGTGAATCCGCAGTCGCTGCTGCGAACAGCTGTGGTTATGTCGGTGCAGGAACCGTTGAATTCCTCGTTGACGCGGACAAAAATTTCTATTTTCTTGAGATGAATACCCGGCTGCAAGTCGAACACCCGGTAACCGAGCACATCACTGGCCTCGATCTTGTCGCCCTGCAACTCGACGTCGCTACCGGTCAACCTCTGGGGCTCAAACAGAAAGACATCACTCTGCAAGGGCACGCCATCGAAGTCAGGCTCTATGCCGAAGACCCCGCCCGCGGTTTCTTGCCGCAAACGGGCAACTTGCTCAGCTGGCAGCCCGCCATCGATGAGGGAACACGTGTCGATTCAGGTATCGTCAACGGCAGCGACATTAGTCCATTTTACGACCCCATGCTGGCAAAGCTGATTGCCTTTGGCGACAACCGAGAACAGGCGCGGCGTCGACTGGTAAGGCTATTACAAACCAGTTTTCTGGCAGGCTTCCGTGATAATCGAGCGTTTCTGACAGACATCCTCGATCACACGGCGTTTATCGACGGACAAGCAACAACCGGCTTTATCGAAGAACACATGGCCCAAGCCGACAGCCTTAACCCAAACCCCACCGCATTAACAACAGCGTTGGCGGCGATAGTGCTGGCCGGATTCGGTATGCAAACAACGCGCTCGCCAGGTACAAAATCCATCACGGTGAACGTCGCTGAGCAAGATTTGAAATGCCACGTTGTCTATCTCGACGATAATGTCCGCGTCGAATGTAATGTATTCGATAAACCCGTAGAAATTAACAACCCCTCGCTGTCTGGCAATAAACTCAGCTTCAGCCAAGGTAAGCTGAAACGTTCATTCACTGTATGGCTGCGAGACAACGAGTGCTGGCTAAACAGTTCACGTGGTAACTTCTGTTTCACAGATGTCACTCTTGCCGAGAAAGAAAAAACATCGGCCAGCTCTACAGATGTTCGCGCCTCAATGGATGGGTTAGTTGTTGCTTGCTTATTCAGTGAAGGCGATACTGTGCACAAAGGTGATCCGGTTGTTGTTATTGAAGCCATGAAGATGGAGCACCCTCTAAAAGCACAGTGTGATGGTCAATTGTCGACACTGCATTGCAAAGAGGGAGAACAGGTCAAAGCACGCATGTTACTGGCTGAGATTGCGCCATCCGATAACAAAACTGACAGCTAGTTTTCCAACTCATACACAAAAATAATTCAACGATACTGCACGCCAACAGCATTTGGCCTTGCAACATCTCAAATGGAAGCAAAAGGTCCTCCATGGAAAATTTCATCCAACAATTTATGAATATTGCGCCTGGCTACTTGAGCACCATCGGTGTCAGTAACCTGCTGAATGTAGTTTATGCACTGGCCATCTTATTGATTGGCCGCTGGCTTGCTAGACGCGCAACGCAGTTGTTAGAACGTTTCATGAAGAAACAGAACCACGATGAAACACTCACCAGCTTTATCGGTAATATCAGTTATGCGGTGTTGTTAATTGTTGTTGTTTTAGCCGCACTCGCACGATTGGGTATTGAGACCACATCCCTAGTCGCCATACTCGGTGCTGCAGGCTTGGCAATTGGCTTGGCGTTAAAAAACTCACTGTCTAACTTTGCATCTGGCGTCATGATGTTGCTGTTTCGGCCACTACAAATCGGCAATTTTGTCGATGCTGGCGGTACATCCGGCACGGTAGACGACATCAATATTTTCTACACACGCATGCGAACACCCGACAACAAAATTATTACGGTGCCGAACAGCAGCATCATGGATAATCCCATTACCAACTATTCGGCAGAATCCACCCGCCGTATTGATTTGGTTATTGGCGTGGAATACAACGCGGATTTGAAACAAGTAAAACAATTGCTACGCGATATTGTCGGTGCCGACGAACGAATTTTAAAAGATCAGGAAACAACCATTGCAGTGGCCGAGCTTGCCGACAGCGCTATCAATTTTGTCGTTCGTCCTTGGGTGAATGCCCCCGATTACTGGGCGACCCGTTTTGATCTGCTGGAGAACATCAAGAACGCGCTTGATGAGGCAAATATCGGCATTCCGTACCCACAGATGGATCTGCACGTACACAACACGTCAGCTGCGAGCTAAGCGATCGGAATTTAACGGTCACGTCCAGACTGCAACCAATGCCATTAACATAAAGCCAAGAACGACAAATCCGAAGTTCTTGAGGTTGCAGCACTTTTCAACAAGCACGGCCTGCCCTAGGCCGTGCAGTGTACCGAGATAGAGGAACGTGCCGGCAGCCAGAGAAATAAACGTCGGCTCGACCCAAGGCGATACAGCCATACTGCTAGATATCGAGGCACCTACCAAGACACCCATCGGCGTCATCAGTGCAAACGTCAAAAATAACCCTAGCCCCCAGCGCGTCGACAGACGGCTTTGATTGATTTTGATCGCCAAGGCAAAACCAGCAGCCCATTTGTGAACCAGCAACGCCAGAATAATCAGCAACATCACTGAGTAAATATCGCTAAACCCTAACGCCGTTCCGGCTAAAAAACTGTGTAATGAGAGGATCGTCATCGTCAAATAGACGACGACATTCGAGCGTTTATCGACATGACAATCCCTGCCGATATGCTCCATTAATAACAACAAAAGAAAGGCCGAACCTGCCAGCATGAATGCCCAAGGATAACGGCTACCAATGGCCTGAAACTGATTGGCGGCATCACCTAGCATGTGAATCAAGCCAACCCCTAAAAACACCCCGCAAGCCAGCGCTTCACCACGTGGAAATTCAACATTATCGGGTGCATGAATCCGCTGCCGAAACGGGATATAACCCGCAATCAGTGTACTGAGAAGAATCAGAACAACCGCGATAATTTTGATGGTGAGCACGGGAATGGTCCGCCGGGTACAATGAAAATACTGTTAAAAGTACAGTTGCCGCCCGACTTAGATAAAACCGTTTGCAGATAGTTTCATAGGCCTTAAAAGGCAGAATATTTTGATGCGTAGGAGGCAATAGATACCTCCAACGAATACCCATCAATCAATTCGCGTTTGGACTAATCCAATAGCAGGTAGCGACGAATTTCAGGCGCGTTGGGATGATCTCTCAGCCAATCCCTGAATTCATCCACCCGATCAAAACCTTCACCAATGGCCTGGGCAAAGAACGCTTTTTCACGTGCGAGTCGATCGGCTTCACGCAATGCCCGCTGGCCTGCATCAGTCAGTTTCGCGGGTAAATCGGTAATTAAGCCGGCATTAACAATGGCTTGCCATTCGCCTTTATCAAACCACACCTCATCACATGAGTGGCATACATCCAATCGATTATTTATCGCATTGGAAACCCGGTATTTGGTCATCAACCGTTGGCATTTCGCACATTGGCGCGCGCCAACAACATCATCCACATCCATGACTTCCGACGACGCTGAAGGCGGATCTTGTGGTTGCTGCTCAATCCAGAATCGCAGGTTAAGCATAGCGATAGAAGCCCCGTCACACTTGCTGCATTGCGCAGCAATCAGGCCGGGGGCAAGTTCAACGGGTTTTAAGGCGTAGCCAGCACAGGTTTGGCATTGCATAGGATAGCTATCTCTTTCTTTCAGTCGTGATTATTCACAAGTGATTGAAATCATCAGACTTCACTAGGCGTTAATCTGATCTTTCAACTCCATCAATTGCTGAGAGATGGATTTCATTTTTTCATGATTTTTCAGGTCGATATCCAGTTTTCTGTCCATGGTATGCACCAAAGGCAGCAAACTACCTTCGATTGTATCTGCCAGTACATTGAGCACTTGATTAATGCCAGGCACGGGTTCGTTAACCACTTTAATATCCGGCTGACGCGCCATCACCTTCGCCATATTTTGCAAACTACGCGGGTCGATTGCTAGTTGCTTGGGTAACGCTTCAATCAGTTTTGTCAGATCTGTAGCACTGTCTTCAATTTCGGCCGAGTCGGTGGTCACACCGGTATCGACCTGTTGACCCTGAATATCCGCCAATTGACGCACGCCATTCACCAAATCGACCAGCTGGGCAACCACCTTATTGCCGACATCGGTATCATCGCCTCCCATGGCGATATTACGTTGAAAATCACCTTTAATCGTTTGCCAACGCTCACTGCCCTCACCAGATAGCGTGCCGCGTAACTCAGCGAGCTTCAGCAGGTTCGATTCGGCACCATTGGTTAACAGCTGCGATTCGCCCTGGTAATGATCATCGATCATTTGCTGGAGCTCATCATCGCTCATAACGGATGTAATCTTCTCCGTCATTTTATTCATGTTACGGTAGCTGCCCTGCAACTTGAACGATGGCTCGGTGCGGTATTTGTCATCTTGTGCGGCCGAAGCGATGTATGCCTGATTAATCTTGAGCACGATATCTTGCACGATAAACATCTTTCGCAGCACATCGGTGATTTCGTTTAATTCGGCGCCACTGTATGCGTGTGATAGGTCTGTGCTAGCCACTTCACGGCCTTTCGCCATATCAACCAGCTGATATACGTCCTGCATTTCTCGCAACGCTAGCGGCGCTAGAACCGGGTTAGATGTTAAGCTGTTTTCAACGTAACTCAGCGCAAATGCCTCTTCAGTGCCGCCAAGAATATCACCCAAATTATAAATATCTGCGCGGTTCGCCAGCATATCGGGAATCTTAAATACTTCACCGGATTCCGTGTACGGGTTACCTGCCATTACAACGCAGAACTTACGCCCACGCATATCATAAGTTTTGGTTTGTCCTCGCCACACACCATCGACTTTTCGAGTGCCATCACACAGTGAAATAAACTTCTGTAAAAACTCAGGGTTCGTATGCTGGATATCGTCCAGATATAGCATGACGTTATTACCCATTTCCAACGCCAAGTTGAGCTTTTCGAGCTCTTGGCGAGAGGTGGCATCCGGTGCTTGCGCCGGATCAAGAGAAACCACATGATGGCCCAGCGACGGGCAATTGATCTTCATAAAAATCAAGCCAAGACGATTCGCAACGTACTCCATCAAGGTTGTTTTACCGTAACCTGGCGGCGATATCATCATTAACAGGCCCATCAAATCGGAGCGCTTTTTCTCACCAACAGTGCCCATTTGTTTCGCCAAGTTGTCGCCAATCAGCGGCAAATAGGATTCATTAATCAGCCGATTTCGAACGAATGAACTTAACGGCCGTGCTTTAAAGGATTCAAGCTTCAACGAATCGCGTTCGTCATTAATTACCTGCGCTCGTAATGCTAAATACCGGTGATAACCAGGAATCGTAACCGTACGATGATGGTGGATACGCTGCAGAAATTCATCCACGGCTAAATGCAGTTGCTGACTGTCGACACGTGGATGATCACCCAATAAACCACTAACAGTTATCTCAACATCAACCTCTGTTTCTCTCATCGACAACTGCTGCGCAACTAACAGATAGGCAACGGCCTCATCACAATAACGACTCGCCGCAACGATCGTCGAATCAGCAGCTTTCGCAGAAATCATGGCACTCACCCAAGCCTGAGTGAGATCCCAAGCTTGTTGTGGATCCGTTTTTACACGCACCAATGCGGTTTCGTATTGCTTCCATTGCAGAGAATCCAAACTGCGCTTAAGTTCATCAACCAACTGCCGTGCATATTGACTCAAAATAAAGGCTGGCTGTTCGCGCGCCAGCTCTGCTGCCAGATAGGACGCCGACTGTCGAATCAAAGATGCGTCACCATGCAATGCAGAATCACCCGCAAAAGCCTTCATGGCTTGCTCGATGGTATCAATCATTAATGCCACTGCATCCTGACTGCCAAAGGCGGCTTGCATCGCAGTTGCCGCTTGGCAACGCGCTGGCCATGTATCTACATCAAGGGTGGAATCTGTTGATTCATACGCCCAAAATACCTGCGCAAAAGCGCGCGATGATGGATCAAAACGCAATAAATCTGCGTGATCCATTGCAGGCAATAAAGCCTTGAGTATTAAGCTCGCATCGTGATCATGAATGCCCTTTTGGTAGCCCTCTTTATAGCGTGGCGCCGCATAGTCACGCACAAGGTTATCCAATGCCTCATCGTCCAACATGGCCCGCTCTAAATGCGCCATTGTTAGGTCGTTTTTACCTACCTCAGCATCATAGAGAATGCTGGCAGCCAAATATTCGGCTCGATAAACACTTTCTGTTTCAGAGACAAACGCCAGATCCCAATAAGCGTTTAACGACAGCAGTTCATCGTTAACAATGGGCTCGTAATAATCCGTGCCGACCAAATGCACACACAAGCCGCCATCACGCGGAATAATCGTGAGGTCTAATTCTTGGGTATTAACGCTAAACTTATGCCGCGGGCCCAATTTGATAACGCTGCCGCCATCCTCAAAAATATCGCTTTTATCGCGCAATGAACGCAGTGCCTGTTCGCGAATCGCTGCGTAGCGTGAATCCAAATCGTCAGCTTTGACACTGGCATCCAGTGCGCGCAACTGATCCGACATAGCACGGGCTTTTTGCACCAAGCTGTCGGACGCAAAATAGGTATTGAGTGCATCTGCTTCGGAAAAACTCTGTGAGCGCTTTTCAATTGATGCAAGAATCCGTTTCGCAGCATCGGCAACATGCTGTGCTTTGCGTTGACGTTCATCCAGAAGCTGTTGTTTGTGCCCTTCCAGCGCTTCGTATATTTCCTCGCGTTTATCCATGATGTCGGCAAGAAAATCATCATGATCACTGAATTGACTTTCGAGCTCTTCTAGCTGCACTAACAAACGTGATAGCTGCTCGTCACACTTTTCAGGTGTGGTGGCTAGACTCAGCGCATTGGTAACGCTTTGGCTCAGTAATTTGAATTGTGCCGCAAACTGCGCCCGCGATTCAGCACTTCCCAATTCTTTCTGACGGATACGCGCTGCCGCTCTACTTTGATTCAGTTTGGCGTAGATGGTCGAGATTGCATCGATAATGCCGGTGCGCAGGTTGGCATCATCTACCTTCAAGGTTGCCATCAATTCCGACAGCAAATCCAAACCTTCAGCTGCGGTATCCATTGCCTCCAACGGCGGTGTCAATTCGACAATGGTGCCGGCTTGCTTGATATGCGCATCCAATTCAGAGATACGTGATTCATACGCAATAAACGCAGCATCTTGAGAGAGAAACTCGACGGTTTTCTGACTGAGATCGGCCTCTTGGGTGACAAGCGTATTGTCCAGTGTCTCGATGCTCTCAAGATCGATATAGCGATAGTCTCTGGCAGTCGCCAAATGGCCGCGGTGTTTACGAATAGCCGCTAACGCTTTGACATATTCTTCGGGTGACTCCCAATTATCGGGTTGAATCGAACGAATAATATCAGCCTGTGTCGATTGCGCTTGTTGCATCGCTTCGGCAGATTGCCTACGAATACTCTCGACCTTTTCGAATTCATCGATCACCAGCTCAGCGGTATCGGTAATTTTTCCAATCACCGTGCTGAGTTGATTAGTCTGTTCACTATCGAGCCAATAGTGTGCATCAAACAGTTTGCGCGCTTGGCTATTGAGCAATTCATACTGTTTGAGCGATACATAATCGGCGCGAATCATGCGTGTAATGCTGTAAAAATCCGAAATACCGCGTACTAATGCGGCGTTACCAATCGAGCCCCACCAGCTTTGATTAGTTGGGGCCTGCGCAGCAAATTCGGCACTTTGATACGGTGTTTGCCAAACTTGCATCGGATGAATCCGGGTAGGCTCATCTTCTGCAGTAAAAATAACTAATGTGCCGTCTTCAGCCAGTGCATAACCATGCCCCAAAATCGGCGTCGATAGTTGTTTTTCAATCAAGTTATAGGGAAACAACGCACATGCGCCAGTTTCGCGATTGTAAAATACGTAGAGAACGTCTTCGCCGTTCGGTGAGCGGATCATGCGTTTGAAGTTAAAACCATTCAGGTCTTCATCAAAACGTTTGAACTCACCGGTTTGCAGATAATAACCGCCAGGGAAAATCACACCGTGATCTTCCGGAAGCTGAATGCAAGACTCCCCCACTTGATCGCAACGAGTGACCTGCTGATTAATCGGGTTGAAAATGAAATACCGAGAAGCCGTCTCCCGATAAGGTAAAATACGCAACAAGATCAGATCACCCACCGAGGCATAGGCAATATCGGCGTCATCCAGAGATTGGGTCTTGTCGTCTACGGGTTCTCGATATATACCGAGCCCATCTTCGGTGTTGTCTTCAACCTTGATGGTCAGATCGCCATTAATGGTTTCGACAAATACCTGATCGAGAATATTAATATGCGGGTGACGCCCATGCACCGAATCATCACGACCGGTTTCATGCCATTCAAAATCAAACGCCGGCGGGAGCTGAATGTCTCGCTCACCACGATTATCGATGTATGTAACGGTTTCGCCATCGGCGGATACCTGCCAGCGAAATACCCGGATATCGTCAATGCGCTCACCAATCTGGAAGCCGGCGAGTAGCTTGCCATCTTTGACCGTCAACTGAACCAAACGTGTGTGTTTGTAGTAACGGTACAATTCGTCAAAGTCATTAACAAAGCTGGCATCAGCAAGAAACGACCCAGTGAGGGGCGATTGCTCAAGTGCGTGTCCGTCTTTCGAGTCATTGAGTGTGAAAAGCGAGAAAACATCCTCAACACGAATCTCTTTTTTCAGACCGATAAAAACGTTGTAACCAAACACCAGATAACGTCCGACCTGAACGATATCGCGAGCAACACAGTTATGCTCGGTGCGAACCCGAACACGGGCTTCAAGTGCCATCCCTGTTTGGCCGAATTCGTGCAAACGGGTGGTGTTGAGTTCAGCCGTGTATTGTTCAAGCTGGTTGGCTTGATCCAACAGGCGTTTACGAATTACCTCGTAGGCTCCGCCTTCGGCAACTGCGCTCTCTACCTGCGAAGTCCGGGCATCTGCGCTACCGGTATTATTTGCTTGCGAGTCAATATCGGCCATGGTCGAAGTATTTGCATCCGATCAAATGTGAGAAGGCCGGCGACCGAATGGCCGCCAGGTGGCTATGTGCCATCGAAGATGATGGTGGCATCACTGCGTCGGTTAACGCAGATCAGGTCACTGATTCTTCAGTTTTGGCGGCCGCCGAATCAGCAGATTTTCCGTCAATCACTTTATTGAGCAACTTGGCGACGGAATCGGCTTTTCCGTCAAATGTCTTATCCATGACTTTCTCAAGAATACTGTTAACGGTGCTGCTCTTCTGTGAGAAGCCGTCAACAGCCTTACCGATCGACAGTGATTTGGCGAAGTTATCAAAGAAGTGCTCTTCTCCGCCCACGATATCTATGTTGGCTGCTTGTAATGCCGCCGCTAGCACCTCTGCGTTCTCTTTCGCGATTTCCTTGCCTGCATCAATCGAGGCCATCGCTTCCTTCAGCGATGTTTCAAGGGTCATACGGAACTCTTCATGGTCGCGGGCTTGTGTGCTCATGCTGCCCATAGCTTCGAATTTATCAACAAGGCCATCTGCTTCAGCCTTAAACTGCTCACGGATCACGTCCGCTTCTGCAAGACCAATTTGACGATTTGCCTGTGCTTCTGCATCGCCTTTCGCTGCAATAACATCAGCCTCGGCTTTACCGGTGCCCAAATGTGCATCCGCTTCTGCATTACCCATCGCAATTACAACGTTAGCTTCAGCAACACCCTCTTTCTCCAGTGCAATCGCTTGCGCTTCTTGTACTTTGGCATCTGCAAGGCCTGGCGCAGCGCGTTCAGCTTGCTGACCTTCTGCCAGTTTCTTCTTGGCATCAGCTTCTTTCGCTGCAGCTTCAAGCTGTGCTTGCGCCATGGTCGTTACTTCAATCGCTTCGTGTTTAGCCGCTAACTCACGTGCCTCAGCTTGTTTCACTTGCTTAACTTTAAGCTCTTCAGCTTGCGCCTCGGCTTCAAGCACTTGAATTTGTTTACGTCGATCGGCTTCAGACACCTCGCGCACTTCATTAATACGCTCTTCTTCGATAGCGACGGATTTATCCACCACAACACGCTCACGAATAACGTTGGCGATTTCCTTGCGCTCTACTTCAACCGCTTTTTCAGCTTCAATGGTTTGCAAATCCACTTCACGGTTACGTGCCACTTGTTCCAACTCTTGCGCACGGATAACTTTTTCTTCTTCGATAACCACAGCACGTCGACGGTTTTGTTCGGCAACTTCAATTTCGCGCTGCTGATTTTCACGCTGAACAGAAAGCTCCTGTTCCACAGCAATCTGTGTTTCTTCCGCTTTCTTACGCTCTTCTTCCTGAACCTTCTTGGTTTCGGCTTCTTCACGTGCACGGATTGTTGCTATCTCACGCTCTTGCTTAGCCTTGGCGTCTTCTTCCTGGCGCTCCAGCGCTAACATTGATTCCGTGGTTTCAACATTTTTCTTTTTGATCGCGAGCTCTTCATCACGCTCTAGGATGTTTGTGCGTACGTTTTGTGTCGCCGTCAGTTCGGTAATCTTCTTGATACCTTCTGCGTCCAAAATATTGGTTGGATCCAGTGCTTTCTTCGGCGTTTGCTCCAAGTAGTCAATGGCAACGTCTTCCAATACGTAGCCATTCAAGTCTTCACCGATAACTTCAATAATTTTCTCGCGAAAGGCTATGCGGTTTTCAAACAGTTCAACAAACTCAATCTGTTTACCAACGGTCTTCAAGGCTTCAGAGAACTTGGCCGAAAACAGTTCATCAACCGCAGCTTTATCTGATGCACGTGCAGCACCAATCGACTTCGCCACTCGCAACACATCTTCAGCGGTTTCATTAACGCGCAAATAAAATGCAACAGTGATGTCGGCGCGCATATTGTCGCGACAAATCAGGCCATCTGCGCCGCGTCGATCAACATCTAATGTAATCAGCGAGATGCGCATAAATTCTTTTTTGTGGATGATTGGCAACACCATGGCACCGGTAAAATGCACCTTGGGAACCGGCGACATATCGTTAACGATCAACGCAGTGCCTTGGTCAACCTTGACGTAAAAAGATTTAAACAGCGCTGCCAGCGCCATTAAAACAACAAAACAGATAACCACGCCCATAACGAGCGGACCAATAACAGACACATCAGCCATATTTTTACTCCAGAAGATCCTTCAACTTTATTTTTAGCAATCAGAACTGAGCCACTGTTCAGCGCGCACAACTCGAAATGTCGACGCACTCGCTGCAAGACCCATCATTCAAAAAATTCGACTTACATCCGAAACTCTTTTTCGGAAATCACACGGTACAGGTTTTCTGCCGCTAGGTACTCCAGCAACACCACCCGATCACCTCGCTTAAACGTCTCGTCACCCATGGCACGCACTCGAAGAAGCAAGTCGGCACCATTGTCGTTAACCTGCACTTCACCAAAGGTATCGTCCACACGCGTACTTCGTACGACACCCGTTCGCCCGAGAACGATTTTTTCAGCACTTTGTTCAACACGCTTAAAAAACCGCCGTAACGGCTTGATCACTTGCGCCGTGATCAACATCGATACAACCAGCGCTATCAGCAATACCGGCAACCCTGCCGAGTATCGCATCCAACCATCAGGCACAAACGGAAACAAAAAGTGCACTGCATAGTAACTGAGCAGCCAGCCAAAAAGTGCAATAAAGGTCACAATTACGGTAAACGGCACACCGTTCAGGCCAAAACGCATGAGTATCCCCGCCAATGCGTCTGGCGAAGTCAGGTGATCGTTTTCCGGATTAATATCGAAATCACTGTCAGGTAGATCGATATCCAACGCGTCAATATCGATAAAACCTAATACTGCAACGAGCCAAAACAACACACAGATGATCAAGACAAAACTGAAAAGCACTGTCGGAAATGATGCAATATTTTGATAAAACGGATCCATGCTTTCATGGAGAAAAATCGCAAACAAGAACACCTCCCCTAGTTCATCCATTTGAATTATTAGCAGATTTATCTTACCGCAACAGCCTCGGGGAACAAGCGAATAATTCCGATATCACATGTCACAGTTATTGATAATGACGACAATGCGAGAATTTTCGTAAAGCGCTGGTTTGGAGGCATCACTGAACCTGTACTTGCGGGAAGCAGAATTTACCTGCGCAGGCATTGGCTGCACACGGTTAAAACCGGATCAGCCATAGCGTTATGGCGTCTACAGGCATATATTGAAGCATGCTTGACTTAGCTTCGCAGTCAATACGCGAACGAACGGTAAAAGCAGACGCTAGAAAGGAACGCGGTGATGAAGAAAATTAAAAACGAAAAAGAACTCGTCCGCAAAGCCATTGATCTCGGGGTAACCTATGCCGAGAAACGCGGGGCGGCTATTTTTGAACCTACAGACTCTGCTAACGAAAAGGTTGAGTATATATACCGGTTACTCGTGCATGACAAAGTAATTCAGCCATTGCCTGAAGTGCACGTTTCTCAAGTTTCAATGCGCCACAAACTAGCGATTTGGGCGTCAAAAGTTAATTAATCACGATCTTCCGGCCTTATATTCAAGGCCGGCTTTTCTATCTCAGCAACCAACGACTAGCGTCAAACAGCTAATTTACTTGTTTTTTATCCGGCTGATCATCAAGACTTATACGCCGGTCGATATCACGCAATGAACGTAAAAATAGCCCAAGACCCCCAAACCCCAGCACCAAAATCATGATCAGATCGAACGCACTCATACCGACCATGCTGAATCGAATCGAGCTGATGACGCCCGCGACCAAGGCAGCAACAGAGCCCAGAGATAAAAGCCAGCCAAACGGGTTACGACTGTTATAGAACACCATGGCGATACCAATCATGAAAGGAAACAACACCATTCCACTAGTAACGCCGTAACCACCGTAGCTATAAAGCCGGTAACCAAATCCAAAGCTAGATCGCACGACAATAGAATTGAGCAGCAGGTAGCCACCTGCAATCATCATAAACAGGCCAATAAAAAATTGCCCAATACCACCTGATGTTCCGCCTGCACCTCTCATAGACTTGCCCCCTGCTTATTATCGACACACTGACTGATTATTGAACGCTCAGTATGACTTCAAATGAATGGTCACAGCAACCAAGGGTATCTGATCACCTGATGGTGAACGGATAACCAACTGTGTTGATCCATCCTGCGCGACTTCGACACTATAAGCAAGATCTGAGTCCTGCGGCTCCCAACTGACGCGATCAATCATCGCCTTTGGCGGTAAGCCCCCCATCAAATACGTTTGGTCGGTTAAACCAACCGTGAACTGCTGCTTGCCCGAAAGCCTAGCCCTGATTAACCCTTGCTCCGGTTGCAATAGATAGGCAGGGATAACCCACTGGTCAGGCCATTGTTCAATACCAATTATGTCGCTATCGATACGAATCCACTGCACAGACGTCAGGGTGGGGCTCACCTGAAACTCAACAGCACGATATGTTTTGCGGAAGGACTCGTTGGCCAACATTTCCCGGCCACTTTTCCAGCAGGGTTCCTGTCGTCCGGCTGGGAAGCAAAAATTCACCAAATCAGGCTGACGCCCATACACATAATCGCCATCACCAAACTGATGGCCGGCATACAAAATACCCTGGGTATCTGGCTTGGAATGCGGAATAACCTTGTCGTTTAGCCCCAACATATCAACCGCAGGATAACCGGTAAAATACGGTAAAGACCCCGCCGCATCGACAGCAATTAACGGCTTTTTGTCAGGCCACCCTCGATGCATCATCTGCGCAATTGGCTGTCCATCCCATACCCAAAGGTGCCCTCGGGCAAACCCTGTTGCCGGATTAAACCACTGTAATACCGCGTAAAATACAATCCAGCCACCCACGCGAATCATGCCTGGCTGCCGACTTCGATGGACAAAAAACAGATGCAGCATCGGAAACCCAAGGCTCATCAAAACCAATGGCACAGTAAAGTGTCTGAACGCAGCAAAAATATCACCGCCAATAAAAACTAAATAGGCCGACCAAGCCAGCACGACACAGAACACGATTAATGCAAGCGGGCGATAACGCTCAGAAGAGAAACCACTTCCCACCGCTCGCAGAGAAAACCAGGCAAAAGGCCCGAGAAATAGGAACCCAGTCACCACGTAGACCAAGCCGATCGCATGGGTCGCAAGTGTCGGGTTTACTTTAATCAAAGCCGGGTTCGCAACCCATAACCCGTATATATCCAAACGATAAAGCAATTGAGCAATAACAAACACTAAAGGAAAAAACGCTAACAACCAACACACCAACACCGAACGACAATTGATGCCGTGAGCCCAAACAACCGCCAGAGCAAGACACAAGCACACAAGAGGGCTATCCGGTCTGGATAAGCACAATACGCCTAGCAATAGCGAGGCCAACCATAAACGTGGGTCGTTTAATCGGTTGTCTTTGACGCTAAGCCAGTCTGCCAGCAACACAACTGCCCAAGCCAATGATGCAGCAACGATGGGTTGCTCCAACCCACCAATCAGCCATACACCTGTTGTAGCACTGAGCGCATAACCATATTGGGCAATTTCAAGAAAACGAAAATCAGAATGATTGAGTCGCCGACGCCAGAACCAATAAATGGCACCCAGCACCGCGATCATAAAAATACCGCCCAACAGACGCGCGGCAAGAATAAGGTCAACCCCAAGGTAACCAAAGCCAGCAACTAAAACGACCCAACTCAGGTTCGAATAACCTTCAACAAAGTCGCCTGCGTTCCAAACCAGTCCTTCGCCCTCAAGCAAGTGCTGGCTATATCGGAGAGAGATCAGCGCATCATCACAAAAGAAAGGCAAAAACGTCAGAGCAAAAAGCACACACACCGCTGACGGAAACAAAAATCCACGGAGGAGTCGCTGAGCCGGCGTCGATGGACCTACATAACCCATTGAAATTACAACACTTAGAGAATAAAGCGCCGCAGTTTAATGAGAACTGGCTCACATAACAATGGCAGATCGAAAACACACTCATCGGCATCGGCCATACCAGAAGCCGTAAGACTATTTACTTGGCATGATCCAGTAGTTTCTGCAATGTATCAGCCGCTTCGATTTCCATATGCGCTTCCGATGCCTCATAGGATTCAGTCAACGCGTTGAGTTTTTCCTTAAAGGACGAATCTGTAAAATCACCTTCGAGAAAAGCCACATAATCGTCATGATGGCTAACACAATAGTTCAGTACTGCATCCAAGTGACTATTCGTGTTCTCTGCACCGATCGCAGTCAGCACATCAACCATTTCCGGCAAATACACGCCGTTGGCATTGTAAACAAACTTGGCAAAGCCCCCGCTTTTCACATCCGCGTAGAAAATACTCGCCAAGATCAGACGCGTTGTATCCGATTCGGTCTCTTTAACCATCGCTGCGGTTAATCCCGCTTCTCTGGCAGCTTCACACTTTTGCACTAGAGCAATTCCAATATCCACCCTAAGGCTCCTCATACTCGTTAAACACTCTGTGGCGACGATGGTAAATGAGTGGCTGCTACATGTCATTAAAGGCTTTCCGACAAATGAACACGTTCTGACAGGATAAAACCCAAATTCGTGCATAGACTTACTAGCACTAAAAAATCTCTGGTTGAACCCACAGGGAAGCTGTCGCCAGATTCATCCATGCAGTCTTGTAATTCAGGGAAGAAGCAAACATGTCGCAGCGACTATCCTACTATCTGGCGGGCATTGGTCTGTCACTTGCAACCAGCACCGTACTTGCAAATGATCATACGCATTTCAATTATTTCGGTAACCTCTCACTAAAAAGCGGTTACGCAACGAGCCATACTGAAGTAACCAATATTGACGGCGGTGCTACGGGCGCAATCGAGCCAGTTCGAGATGGTTATAACGTCGAGGCATCCCTAGCCTTCAGCCTGCCTCAAATGGTCAACACCAAACCCTACATTGACTATCAATGGATCGGCCATTCAAACCGTCACACCAATAGCGTCAGCGTCGGTTTAAAACAGTATTTTGATGTAATTCCTAAACACTTCAGCGTTTTTGGCGGTTTTGGTATCGGTTACTACCAACTTGATTGGGATTCTGCTCCGGCGAATGCCGTCAGAACCGGCAGCCAAAAAAGCAAAAGTGTTGGGGGGTCATTTCAGGCAGGTATGGACTGGTTCATGATCCACAACCTGTCACTCAACTTTACCGTACGGGTCGATGTGACCAATCATCAAACTGTATTGGAAAGCGCCGGCGGCAGCACAATATTCAACCAAGACAATACGCTCTCAACGATGTTCGGCTTGTCGTGGTGGTTCGATCGTAAAGAAAGCCCGATCAAGGTTTATAACTTTGATAAAAACAAACAGACGTCCACTCACCGTTCATCAGAGGGAGGGTTGACGACGCCTCCCAGCAATATAACTAAGGGAGCAGGGTCATGAGAGCGCTATTTCTGAGCCTTTTTGCAAGTTTATTCCTCTATGCTTGCAGCGATGATGATTCATCCAGCTATATCGTTGATGACGGCAGCACACTTGCCATCGTTAACTCCAGCGAACAGCTAAATATAAACACCACCACACAACTTAAGGCTGTACTCACTGAAAAAGATGGCAGACAATCTGACATCTCCAGCCAAGTTAACTGGTCTACTTCAAATGCCTCCATTGCAACAGTCACCCAATCAGGGCTAGTTACAGCACTCGCCGAAGGGCCTGTGTCCATTTCTGTTAGCTACCGTGGTTTAAAGGCATCAACACCAATCACGGTCACCGACTTGGCGACGATATCTCTATCAACGAATGCACCGCGACCGACATTACTTGAAGGTCTGTTTCGTCAGGTTGAATCCACAGCAGTATTCGAAGATGGTTCGACAGAATTAGTCACGAAAGACGCTCAGTGGACCAGCGACAACGAATCCATTGCGACAGTCATTAACGGTCGTATCTTTGGCGTAAGTTCCGGAAGAACAATTATCCGCGCAATATTTGATGGCACAGAAGCGCAAGTGCGTGTAGAAATCGCCGGGCCAAACCAAATGGTCGACGCATCACTATCCATCTCGCCTAACACACTGAATCTGCCAATTAACGGCGACACCGAGTTAACGGCTTTTCTGGTTCTATCAAGCGGCGAAGTCGTCAACGTAACTAACTCGGTCACTTGGGTTAGCAGCAATACAAGCGCTATCACGGTTGGTGACGAAGCAACCAACAAAGGGCGCGCTCGGGCAGTCGGCACTGGGTTCTCCGATGTATTTGCGGTCATCCAAGCAGGTACACAAACCTTTTCAGCAGAAACCAAAATCAATGCAATTGAAACTGACTTAATTGATGTTGAAATCGTTCCAGCCAATCCGATTATTCATCCCAATGCCTCGATTGATTTGTCTGCAATTGCTTACTATGCGGATGGCTCATCGCTGAACATCACCCGCTTTGCGAGTTGGACAAGCACAGCAACAGACATCGCTACCGTCGCAGCCAACGGACGAAATGCAGGCCGCGCGGCAGGCTTGATCGAAGGTGAAACGACGGTCCGTGCCGTATACGAAGGTATGACTGGCGACACAACATTGACCGTCGATGACATTACCGCTGAATCACTCCAAATCAACCCATCCGACATTACAATTCCGGATGGTTTAAATTTCCAATACCGGTTAACAGCACAGTTTTCTGACGGTAGTTTCCGGGACGTTACCGAACAAGCTACATGGCTGTCGGTCAACCCCAGCATTGCTAACATCGGTGTCGGCAATTTCAATCCTGGTCTGTTGACCGCGGTTGAACCTGGCACAACGGAAATTCAGGCACGCTTTAGCAACCTCACGATTAACTCACCAGTAACAGTAACGGATGCAGCTGTATCACGACTAACCGTTCAGCCCAATACCACATCTGTTGCCAAAGGCACTCAGGCACAACTGACTGCAACCGCCTACTTTACTGACAATACCCAAATGGATGTCACAAATCAGGCTGGCTGGACATCATCTGAACCTGACATCGTTAAAGTAGAAACCGCTGGCGATCAAGCCGGTCTCGTGACCGGACTGGAACTTGGCTCCGCAGAAATCACAGTCGCTTACGGCAATCAATTTGATCGTGCAGATGTCACCGTAACCGATGCCACCATCGTCAGTATGCAACTCAGCCCGGTTGACCCATCATTACCGCTCGGCGTGGTTGAACAGTTCCGTGCAGTCGGTGGTTTCTCAGATGGCACCGCAAGGGACGTCACCGCCGTCGCCGAATGGCAGTCGAGCGACAATGCAGTCGTTCAAATTGTTCACGATGGCATTGGCGCCGGACGTGCCGAAGCTAAAGCCGAAGGCCAAGCAACGATTAGTGTTGCCTATATGGGCTTGAATGAAGAAACATCTGCAACTGTCATTGCGCCAGTCGTTGATCGAATCATCATTGAGCCCTTGGAGCTGTCTATTGCTAATGGTTTGAGCACCCGCTTTATAGCAACCGCCTATTACACTGACGGTACCAGCAGAAGCATCACCGATAGCGCCACATGGGCGTCTAGCGATAGCGATGTTATGTCTATTGAATCCGGCGGTAATAATCCAGGCCGAGCGCAGGCACGTTCTGTCGGTACGACAGTCATTTCCGCCACCTTCGCAGGCATAACACAATCAGCCAATGCGACAGTCACCGACGCCTTTGTTACATCATTAGCCTTAACGCCAAAGAATATTACAATGCCGTCAGGCACTCAGCGCACCTTCCGTGCGATGGCCAGTTTTTCAGACAACACTAGCCGTGATGTGACCCGCCAAGCCGATTGGAGTAGCAGTAACTCAGATGCTCTAACTGTTGTTCAGGAAGGCCCCTTCGTTGGCAACGCAAATGCCCATAACACAGGTACAGCCGAGCTTACGGTGAACTTCGGCGGTCATACAGATGCCACAACAATAACTGTGATCAATGCAGTGATTGAACGCATAGATATCGGTCCACTGGCACCAACAGCACCGCGCGGTGAAACAGTACAACTGTTTGTTGTCGCCCTCTATACCAATGGCATGCTTGCCGACATCACTAACCAAGCCCTGTGGTCCAGTAGCGATAACAACATCATGCAAGTCGAGTCTCTCGGCCCGCGCGCAGGCACAGCCTACGCACGCAATGTTGGAACAGCACAAATCACGGCAAGCTATGGTGGCTTTACGAATACCGTCACTGCAACAGTCACTGACGCCATACTGACACAGTTAGTCATCGAGCCCGCAGATGCCGTTGTCGGCATTGGCTTAACTAAGCAATACAAAGCGACTGCAATCTATAGCGACAACCGCTCTGTAAATGTAACTAAGCGAGTCGGCTGGCAAGTCGCCAATAACAGCCGAGCAACGATTACCAGTACCGGGCTCTTGAATGGGTTGTCCGCGGGCAGAACTCGTGTGCTTGCTACCTATAAAGATCAATCAGCATCAGTTGATGTTAGACTCGTCAGCGGCACATTAATCGATTTAAGTATCGAGCCGGATACTTCAACACTGCCCATCAAGGGAGTCCGCGTACTTAAAGCATTCGGGCTGTATCAGGCAGGCACAGAGACATTCAGCGTCGATGTTAGTGAACAGGTATTCTGGCGATCAGCCAATGCCACGATTGCTACCGTTGAAAATAACCCAAGCCCAGGTCGTGTAACTGCAGAAAGCGCAGGCAGTGTCGTTATCACCGCTCGCTTGATGGGCCAGACCGCAGCTGCTGGCATTACAGTGAACGAAGCCGTGCTCCAATCGATAACAATCGATCCTCAACAAGCGTCGATTCCTATTGGAGCTACACAACGCTTTACTGCAACCGGCCACTATGATGATGGCAGCGCACAAAACCTCACCGGATTAGTCGCATGGCGTTCAACGCAAGACGATGTCGCAGCGATTAACCCCACTGGTGTGGCTACCGGCTTAACGCAAGGCACAACGAGCATCCGTGCAACCTATCAGGGTGTGAATGCATCAACCTCGCTGGCTGTATCATCGGTCGCATTGCAAAGCATTCGGGTAACTCCCCGAAACCTCAGCTTACCGGTTGGGGAAACACTGAATTTGTTTGCAATCGCAACCTACAGCGACAACACAACCAAAGACATCACTGACAAGGCCACATGGGTCGCTCTGACGCCAGATCAAGTGCACATTCGCAACAGCGGCAATAACAAAGGCAAATTGACAGCCATTGCACGCGGTGCTGGTCAGATTCGCATCGCCTGGAAGAACAAAGTCAACACCGCAGACTTTACTGTCACCCCAGCGGTAATCGAAGAGATTTCCGTGGAACCCTTCCAGCTGGATATCGCCGCTGGGTTGAAACTCCAAATGCGCGCATTTGCACGCTATTCGGATGGCCGCCTGGTTGATATCACGCAGTCTTCAACATGGCAGTCAGATGATAAGTCAGTGGCAAAAGTGTCATCCAAAGGGCGTTTGTCCGCGAAAAGCCAAGGCAATGCGACAATCACTGCGCGCTACCGGGGCGAATCAGCGACATCGGCAATTACTGTCACGGCTGCGGTGCCTGTTGAACTAAGTATTACGCCGTTCAACAAAACTTATATTGTTGGCCAGAGCCAACAACTACGAGCCATTGTTCGCTTAAGTGATAACAGCCGCGTTGATATGAGCGAAGACGCCACGTGGATGAGCGACAACCCAACCGTTTTGGCGGTACAAGCCACTGGCAGCAATGCAGGGTTCGCGAATGCTTACAGTGCAGGAACAGCCAATGTGACTGCCAGACTCAACAGTCTCCTCGCCAGTTCACCCTACCAGGTGAACAACGTTGCCCTCACCGGCGTTACGCTGAGCCCACAGACAGACTCCGTGCCTCAAGGATTAAAGATCCAATATACCGCTACAGCAACTTATGCTGACAGTTCAACGATGGATGTCACTGATCAGGCAGACTGGGATTCTCTCAACAACAATGTTGCGACAATCGACCAAAATGGATTGGCGACAAGTAGCCAGCCCGGCCAGGTAACCATGCAGGTGCGGTACAAGGGTTTCACTGACACTGGCTCTTTGACCGTTACCAATGCTGTCGTCAACGGGCTACGTATCGACCCCGCAGACAACACACTGAACCCCGGCGCAATCAGACGTTACAAAGCCTATGCCCAATTGAGCAACGGCGGAGAATACGAAGTAACCAAAGACGTATTCTGGAAATCGTCTGACAAGACAGTGGCGACTATCAGTAACGTCACTTTCTTCCAAGGTTTGCTCATTGCGAAAAGCACGGGCGATACGGTTATCAGCGCAACCTTTAACTACCAAGGAAGCCCGTTCTCGGCACAAACAAACCTAGTGGTTAATTCCAGCGGATTGATCAGCATAGCGGTAACAGGAAATTCATCGCTGGGTGTTGGAGACAACAGTCAGTTAACGGCTACAGCCACATTTCTGAATGCTGTCACACTGGATGTTACTGCGTTTTGTAGCTGGTCATCCAACAACACAGGCGTTGCGACGGTCACCAATGGTATTTTCAACCACGGTAAAGTCCATGGTATAGCAGCAGGTAATGCCGAGATTAAGGCCGTCTACTTAGGAATCAGTGGTGAACTGAACGTTACTGTCTCGAACTAACTCTTCTGACTTTGAGCAAAAGTAGGAAATCGGCAGGTCGATACTGGCCTGCCCATTAGGAAGCAACAACACAAGGGACTATTTCATGAAAAAGCTAATAGCAGCACAAGCAGCAGTGATCGCCTGCTCTCTTGCTCCAAATGCAATAGCACAGTCTGCGAACGATGACGGCGTTATGCCAGTCTCAGGGGTCTACTTAGGCGCTAATGTGGGCCGATCAACAGCGGATACTGACGTATTTGGACCGAGCATCGTTCTAGATGTATTTGATGAGATTTTTAACTTCAGTAGCAGTATTTATCTTGGCTATCGAATCTACCCTTGGGTGTCCGTCGAAGCTGGCTACAACAGCTACGTATCCTCCGACACAGGTATAGGCGGCGGTACAGCAGAGTTTACACTCGACAGTTGGTCACTAACGGCTAAATTTTCTTACCCTGTTACACCTTGGTTCTCGCCTTACCTTCGTGTCGGGCCTGACTGGGTAAGACAAAAATCAGTCTACAACAGCAGAACATTTCCAAGCTTAAACGAGTATTCAAATGAACGGAGCTTTCTTCTACAAACCGGTGCCGGAACCGACTTTATACTGGCAAGACGCTATACGATATCACTGAATTGGAAGCGCAATGTCGGGAATGGAAAGATCAAAGGTTTCAGCGACTTCAACTTGGGCTTTTCGTATACATTCTGAATTCTACCCTCGCGTCCTCCCTTCTATTTTTCGAAACGATAAGCATGATCACCGGCCCTTCAGGCAAGTGATCATGCTTATTCATTTAACATCCGGAGTACGTCTATCTTTCTCAATCTCGATCAACGACGCCGAGATACACTCACCAGATTACTCGCCAACATAAACAACCCGCCAATCACCAAAGAAATCTCAGGCCTCTCTGCGAAAAACACCACCCCCACCACCATGATGGTCGGAAGACGCATAAAATCCATCGTAACCACGGTGGTCACGGAAGCGCATTGCATGGCTTTCGTCATACAAAAGTGTGCCGACAATGCGGTCAACGCAATCATCAATATCCACAGTAACTGAACATGGTTAGGCCAGACCCAATCAAACACGCTAAGCACCAAGCCCATTGGGGCTTGAATCAGGCACATGTAAAACAGCACAGTCATCGGCGAATCATAAGCCGATAGAGCCTTTGTCGCAGAATGTGAAACGGCATAACAAAAAGCTGCAGCCAACACGATTAACGCAGCCGGTTGAACGATTTGAAGCCCGGGCTGCACGATAATCAAAACACCGACTAATCCTAAAACAATAGCGATTCGTTTTTTGGCAGAGATTGTCTCACCAAGAAAGGCACTGGCAATAAGCGCCGTCCAAACCGGCACAGTAAATTCCAGTGCAAAAACCTCGGCTAAAGGAAGAAACCCAAATCCCAAAAACCATCCATACTGCCCGGCATAATGAAAGATGTTACGAAAAACCTGCAATCGCATATTTTCGGTTTTAAACGCGCTCCGACGACCCGAGTAAAACAGCGCTAGCGAAACAATCAACAACCCCATCAGAGATCTTATAAACAGTATCTCTGCCGTGGGAATAATGCCGCTCAGCACTTTTCCGCCAGATGCCAAGGCACAAAACGACGCGATAGCACCTGTCATCCACAACATTGCCGTTAGAGAAGGAGATTGAGATTCAACGTGATTCATGGCACTTTTTGAACTGACCGTGGCCGAGTGTAGCAAACGAAGAGCCGGCAGAATGCCGGTTTATCTAGCGCCAAGCAAGTATCTGAAGGTTATCTTAACCAACCTTTAGATCACTATTCGACCAAAGGATGTTGGATTGTTCACCTAATAGTGATCTGAAAAGCGGTAGCCTTCAGAGGCACACCAAAATCAAAACGAGCGAACCGCGAAATAACGGTTTATTAATGTCATTTTAATACGGATCTACGTATAGTCCTGACCAAAATTCAGCAATAGTCTCTATAGGTAACCATGAAAAAAAGGATCATCATTGCCGGCTTTGGGGATACCGGCTTACTGGTAGCTGTCCATTTAAAAAAGCACTACGACATTATCGGTATTTCGGCAAAGCCCTGTCTGGTCAGTGGCCAAGAGCTTGGCACCCGTCTGACACAGCCTGAAACCTGGAAACAAAATTATTTAATGCGGTTTGGTCGATACCGCCACTTGGATGGGGTTAAAACCATACATGGCACCATTGAAACCGTCGATGCACATACACAAGCCGTCACGGTAAAACTGGCAGATGGATCCAATGTTGTAGAAACCTACGACATACTTGTGATTGCCTCAGGCGTAACAAATGGCTTCTGGCGTAACAACCGTTTACAGAGCCTAGATGACATTGAAAGCGGTCTCACACAAGCCGCCTCACAACTTTCTAATGCCGATAAAGTGGCTATCATTGGCGGCGGTGCAACTGGTGTCAGTGTTGCCTCCAATGTGAAAGAACTGCACCCTGGCAAACGGGTTCACTTGTTTTACAGCCAGTCACAACCCCTACCCGGCTACCACCCCCGCGTACGCAGCCGCATCGAACAACGTTTAAAAACCCAAGGGGTTCAGTTACACCCTTATCACCGCGCTGAAATACCCGATGGATTTACTTGTGAAGATTTTACTAACTCACCATTGGAATGGAGCTCAGGTCAACAGACCTTTCACGCAGATTTAACCTTGTGGGCTGTCGGTAAACTAACTCCGAATAGCGGCTTTGTGCCAGAAGATATGCTTAACGAAAAGGGTTTTGTTAACGCCGACGAGTACCTTCGCGTACCTGGGTACAATAACGTGTTTACGGTCGGGGATATTGCAGCCAGCGACCCTAACAGAAGCTCTGCGCGAAACGCCGGTTTCATGACCGTTGCGCACAACATAGCGGCAGTATTGGAAGGCAAGCCCAAAACCATGAAACGCTTCAAAGCAACACGTTTTCGGTGGGGCTCTATTCTTGGTGTGCAGAAAGAAGGAATGCGGGTCTTTACCCCACAAGGTTTCAGCGTAAGAGTTCCGCGCTCTATAGTGAAAACGGTGTTGTTTCCGTTTTTTGTACGCCGTGTTATCTATCGTGGCGTCAACGCCGAGAAGTGATCTACTGAGTATTTATTATCTCTGTGGCATGCAACAGCGCTTATAACGCTTGCCACTGCCGCAGGGACAAGGCGCTTTAGCGCGGGGCCTAATTTCAACGTTAATCGCTGCAGTGTCTTGCCGGTAAATCGTGTTTAACGCCTGATAAAGCTTGGGATGTTTGCGTTTAAGCATCGCCGGGCGTTCAAAAAAATACTCGGAGGCTACACTAAAAAACTCCGCTTCGTTAGTTGCACCATAATCACGGATATTCGAACGCTTGCGGTGGATCTGTTTAATCTTCTGCTGAATCAACGCAACCCATGGCAATGCATACGCATGATCCATAAGGCGCTCCGGTATGCCGTCGATTTTTCCATCTGCGCCATCAACAAGATGCACAAACTCGTGGATACCTACGTTCTGCTTATCTCGATCAAGAGTGAATCCTTGATGCAATGCAGGCTTGGATAGCGCCATCTTTCCAAACATCGGCCCGGTTCCCACCATTCCAGTAATCGCTGAATCGCTCTGACCACACTCGAAATTGTCATTGAACGAAGCTGGCAACAAAATAACCCGCTTCAAATTCACATAGTGCCAACCCGGAAACTGCCAAACAGGGATAATGGCACTGGCCGCTACCAATAGTTTGTCGTGATCATCAACAACCGTTGCCACCCCACCTTCAATTTGCGTCGTTTGCCAAAATAGGAGCACGCGCTGCTCAAAAATACATCGGTCGGTGTCTGATAACGCGCGATAAAATGCGACAGTCTGGCTCAAATAGTCTGACCACGGCTTCTGCCATAACGCACTGTGATCAGGTGTCAGTTGTGGCAGCAACCCGAGGTAACGACAAAAGCCAATGACCGGTGAAAACACAACCCGAAACAAGTCCATCAGGTTGTGGGAGATACGCGCGGCAAGCATGTATTAATCGGCTCTCTTGATCGGACAAGCCGTAATAAGTTGATCTTTACGACGCGGCGTAATCTGTTCAAACAAACGATCGTACTCACTACGCACTAACTTCCAAACTCCATCAATTCGCTGGTATTGATCATGGTAGAGAGCACTGCCTTCGATCTGAATATCATGATCAAGACTGACAAAATAATCCGTCAGATACCACGTACCCGTGGCACGATCACCTTCCACACTGATTTCTGGGTGGTGACCGGTATGCATCCCAAATCGTCGAGTATTGAAGGATTCTTTCAAAAACGCTTCAATTTCATCCCACCCCTGCTTTTTGTGGTCATAACTCGGGCTGCGATAATGAATAAAACAGTCGTCGGCAAAAACGGTTTTCATACCGGCAAAATCAGCTGTATCAAGACATCTGAAATACCGGGCTTTCAGTTGTTTAATCTGTTCTATCGATTCCAAATCCATCGGTTTTTATCCTTATTGTGATGGTAATGTCGGTTTATTAATCGACGAAACGATCAAGCATTTCGTCGGGGTTAAACTCAGCATCCAGCGCTGCAATAAACGAGTACACGCCCAACAACTTGCGACTCAAAAACGCAAATTCCTTCGGAGGTACGGCAAAATACTTGCTCATGGCCGAGGTTGCGGCATGTTTGGCAGCGCGTTTTGGCAAACGACTACTATGCCAACGATATTCACCTTTGGTATTCACCTGCGATGGATCAGTGTCGCGACTTTGATGCACGAACGGCTCAACCAGCAACAAACACAGCTCAGCAAAATCATCATGAACGGCATCCGGATAATCTTCTTGCATAATACCCAAGGCAACCGCACCACGACGAATACGTTCGTAGTCCGATTGATAAGCGCCTAACAGCATATCTTTCACAGGCATGAGAAAGGCATCGTCATAACTAAGAACGGCACCAAAATCGAGTAATACGATACGATCGTCACCGTTTTCATCAATCTGAACGCGGTAGTTACCGAAGTTAGGGTCTGTTTGCAGTTCGCCCCACTCAAACAATTCCTTAATAAACAAACCCAAAAAGGCTTTCGCCAAACGATTTCGGCGTGCCTGAGACAATTCCGCAACGGCTGGGTGGTTTACTGCATAGCCAGATTCATAACTTGATACGATCAATGTTTGCGACACATATTGATCGTAAATGGTCGGTACATGAAAGATTTCGTGATTCGCCAAACGCTCTGAAAACTTATGCGTTAGGGCCGCCTCACGAAAATAATCCACTTCGTAAGCCAGCAACTGGCGCATTTCATCTAACCACTCATCAAACGGTTGACCCGCCGTCACTAGGTGGCTCATCTTCAGTAGCTGTGCCACAGCATTCAGATCAGAATCAATGGAAGTTGAAACACCGGGGTACTGTATTTTGAGACATACATCATCGCCACTGGGCAGATGTATTGCCCGATGAACTTGTGCCAATGAGGCCGCACCGATGGGATCAAGCTCAATATCAAAGTGGCTATAGTCGTCTTTCAGCGCATTTCTTAGTTGAGGCTCAATCGCCTCCCACGCAAGTGCTGTTGTTTGTTCTTCGAGGGTACGCAGGGCATCAACAACTTCTTCGGGCAAGATATGCTCGCCATAGAGGGCCATTAACTGCCCAACTTTTACCACACTACCCTTTAACTTACCCAACTCATCGGCGAGGTACTGAGCCTGTTCTGAGAGTATTTCCTTATTGCGCGCTTGACGAGCTTGCGGTGACAACCACATAGATCCCATCATTTTGGTGGCAGCCCCTACCCCAGCGACCGTTCCAGCACGCGCCATACTGAGTTGGCGTTGCCAGCCTTTGGTCTTAATCTTACTGAGAGTCTTTTTATCCGAATCTTTAGCCATGGAAGAAAATATCCATCCCGTCACGCTCTGTATGTGATTACTGTGCGCCCGTTAGTCTGCCAAATCAACCCCTTTGTAGGGGGCTATCAGAACTTAAGTGCACGAATGGTTTTTGAAAAAACATCCAGGTTCTTTTTGAACACTTCCTCAGAAATATGTGGCCTGTAGGCCAGGTCTCGATAGCATTCAAAAACGCCTTTGATATCAGCACGATTGGGGTACGCTTCTGTCACCCTCGCAGCAAAATCCATCGGCCCTTCACCGACGTCTTTATCGAAACCCTCGCGGCTGAGGCGCTTCAATAGCCGTTGATACTCCCTCTCGACAGGCGGAAGCGGCGGTGGTAATTGGCGCAGATAGAGTACGATAAAGACAAGGCCAGTAACCGAAATAAAAACGCCCATCACAAACAACGCAATACGCTGGGGTGAGACATCGCCCAAGAGTCTCTTTAGTGTGTTTTTCTGTGTATCAGAATGAAAACTTAAAACCTGTGTAACCCAAAGATAATTAAGCTGCTCATAGCGCTGCTCAATCGCTGATAACCAAGACAGTCCTTCGTAATGTCGTGAAGAGAACGGCGAACCTGATAGAAAATTCTCATCGCCACTTAAGGCTGCCTGACTACCGTACTCAATACGATCCGGTGCTACAAACCCGGTCGGATCAACACGCACCCAGCCTTTACCGTCAACCCAAACCTCCGTCCAAGCATGAGCATCCATCTGGCGAACCGAAAGATAATTTTCATACGAATTTTTCTCGCCCCCCAAGTAACCGGTCACAACTCTGGCCGGTACTCCCGCAGCACGCATCAGCACAACGTAAGCACTCGCGTAGTGCTCACAAAACCCGCGTTGCCCATCAAACAGGAATTCATCTATCGAGTTTCTACCCAGTTCACCGGGGCTTAACGTATAGGTGAACGCATTCTGACGGAAAAAACCTTCCACACGAGACATGTAATCTTCAACAGAACTACTTTGCTGAACCATCTGTTCGGCGAGAGCCAGCGCTCGAGGGTTAAATCCTTCAGGAACAAACAGGTTTTCCCGATGATGATAGCGATAGATTTCAGTACCGAGTTGCGCGCCTGGAAGCCACTCATACCGCAAAGACTTTTTTTGAAAGATTGGCACAAGTGAACGTAGTGTGAAGTCCCGCTGGAAATGCGCTTTCGTATCGATCGATATTGTGCCGGGCAAAGTAAACAGCCACTTCTCCTGATGGGGCTCCATCACGATGCGATAACCTTGTGGCAATGCGGCATCCGGCTTAACAATGTCGTCCAACGGAGGTTGAGGAAGACCAATCTCGTCTAGTGGGTGCCAAGTTTTTCCATCAAACCGGCTCAATACGATAGCGCGCCAATAACGCTCTCGCATCGCAGGTGCCTCCCCATCAAATTCAACCCTAAAGGCCAAGCGATCTGATTGCGCTAATTGACTGATATTACCCGGTGACATGCTATCGCTGATCCCCGTGACTCCGCCATTCTTACCCTGTATTGGAACAGACCAAAATGGATCTAGCCGTGGAAACACCATAAAACCGACAACCATAATCGGCACTGATACCGCTAATGCCTTTGCCGAAAAAACTAACGGAAAGTGCCAATCCCCAGTATCTTTATCAACATGCAAAGTAACCAAGCAGGTTGTTACTAACAGCAAGGAGATTATCAAATAAGCACCGGCCAACATGGTCTGATCCATCAACAGCCAGGTTACAATCACAAAGTACCCGAGATAGATAACAACTAGTACATCCCGCCGCGTGCGCATTTCGATGAACTTCAGTAAAAACGCAACCAACAGCACGGCGACACTGGTATCCAGGCTGAAATAGCCGAAGCCCTGTGCAGCAACCGCCGCTACACCAAACACAATTAACGTCGCTTTCACCCATGTTGACGGGTGCGACCAACGCGCGCGGTAAATCATAATGCGCCAACCACTGGCAATCAGCCAAATCGGCACAACCAATGTCGGATAACGGATTAGATGAGGTAGTAATAAAAACGTCTGGGCGATAAGTAACCAGACAAAAGTACGCCGAGGAACCTGATATTTTTGATCAGCCATTGGTTTCCCCTTCAGGCTGCGTCAAATCTGCGGATTGAAACAGAGCCAACGCTTTTAGCAATTCATTACGGTGCCGCTCTCCGCTATTGGGCTGAATCGTTAAACCAGGTAAACGCAAACCATAAGGGGTATCAGAGCGATCAAGCGTTAAAACCCAACCACACAGCAACGACAGCTTTTCTTCGGTACCAACTGCTGGTAATGCATACCAATCAACCCATGCCCTCGCGTCACGTTGATCGTGCATAACGCGTGTCATCAAATGGCCGCCTCGCGCAAAACCACGCCAGTTAACCTGTTTCAATGAGTCTCCAGGTTGATACTCCTTGAAACCGTAAAAATCATCATTGCCCGAACGCTGGCTATCGCCGTCTCGATCACCTTCAACGGCGGTAGTTGGGAAGCTATTAAGGTACTTGGGTTTCGGATACACCATTACCTGCCAATCGAGCTGAACCCAAGACCAACACTGAATAAACCCGAAAGGAAAGACACTGTACAAACGAAATCGTGGGGGTTGAAACCATCCGCGTTGGTAGGTTTGGCAAAATAGCTTTACTGCTTCAGGCTCTGACGAGTCAACGTCGGTCGTTTGCAACGGAAAATAACCGAGGTGAATCTGATGATGCCGAGACTTGCCGTGAGTCGACATCAGCAAATTGAGTTGAGCATTATCTCCGGCAAAAACCGGAGCAGCCCCGGCAGCAGTGAGACACAAACCAGAGACATTAAAAAACGTCAGTAGTATGCTGCTGACCAGCAAGCTCAATAAGAAAAAACTCAGCAGATACGCCAAGTTATTTTGAAAATTTATACCTGCAATGATCAGCCCAATAATCAACATCAGAAAAAAGAATCCCTGACGTGTTGGAAAGATAAACAGACGTTTCTGATTGAGCTCCAGCGCGTGCTCCGTTGGCAAGCGACGGTCGAGCCATTGCTGATACTTTTGCTGAAAGTATGCTTTCATAACTGCCGTTACCGAGGCGCGTTCAGTTCGCAGGAACCTGACCGATCATTTGATCCAGCACTGCCGCCGCGTCAGACGGAGAATCAGCAGCCAGCTCCAGACGGTGCAGAAATACAGGAACCAACACGGCTTGAATATCCTCTGGCACCACATAATCCCGGTTATGCAAGAAGGCCCATGCCTTTGCGACTTGCAACAATGCCAAGCCACCACGCGGTGAAATACCGTAAGCGAGACGAGGTTCATTGCGAGTGTAAGCCAACAACCGTTGTATGTAATCCAATAAGGAATCAGATGCATGAACCACATCAACACGCTTCTGGATCGCCTGCAGCTGCTCCAACGTCAACGTCGATTGCATATCGTGCAGTCGACTCAGACCGGCTTCGCCTTTCAATAATGCGCGCTCGGCATCAGCATGCGGATAACCCATAGTAATCCGAAGCAGAAAACGATCCAATTGCGATTCAGGTAGCGGGAAGGTGCCAAATTGCGCGGACGGGTTTTGGGTAGCAATCACAAAAAATGGAGATGGTAGCGGATGTGTTTCCCCTTCAATAGATACTTGACGTTCCGCCATTGCTTCGAGCAACGCGCTCTGGGTTTTTGGCGTTGTCCGGTTAATTTCATCAGCTAATAACAGTTGGGTAAAAATCGGCCCAGGGTGAAAACGAAAAGAACTCGAGGCTTTCTCAAATACAGTGGCACCGAGTATATCGGCCGGTAACATGTCAGATGTAAATTGTACACGTGAGTAATCCAACCCCAGCGCTTTTGCCAAAGCGGTTGCTAAGGTGGTTTTACCCATACCTGGCAAATCTTCAACCAGCAAATGCCCTTTAGCAAGCAAACACGCAAAAGACAGCTTTACCTGAGACGGTTTACCCTGGAGCACACTGGACACACTGGCGATCGCGCCATCAATAATATTTTGCATAGTCAGTCTGACATTATTTTTTTATTGGTCGACCTATCTTTGATGTCGTTCAGGCGCATTAACCTGCCTACATCAGAAGATAACGAGTGGCACTGCACGCAATCGTGCATTACAAGCATGTACTACAAGCCCTAAGCGAGCGATGATACGTTAGTAGCTCACTAACATCATAACGATGTTTAAACGGATCTATCACGCAAACAACACAAACATCGTGAATGGGGCAAACTACACTGCGGCTAAACCACGCTCAAGATCCTGTTTGATATCCTCGATATTTTCTAAACCAACCGCGATTCGAATAAGGTTATCGGTAATACCGCAACGGGCTTTTTGATCATCGCTCAAACGACCATGAGTCGTTGTAGCCGGATGCACAATAGTGGTTTTAACATCCCCGAGATTCGCAGTAATGGATAAAAGACGTGTGGCATTGATAAAACGCCAGGCGGCGGCCTTATCGCCCTTAACCTGCAACGCCAAGACCCCACCAAAACCGGATTGTTGACGCGCAGCCAACGCATGCTGTGGGTGCTCAGGCAAGCCTGAATAAAAGACTTTTTCAATCCCTGGTTGATTTTGAAGCCACTGCGCTAATGCTAGTGCCTGTCGACTGTGGGCATCCATTCTCAACTTGAGTGTTTCCAAGCCTTTGATAAATACCCAAGCATTGAACGGGCTCATTGTCGGGCCCGCCGAACGAATAAATCCAAGCACTTCATTGCAGATATCTTGAGAACCAACAACCACGCCCCCCAAACAACGCCCTTGGCCGTCGAGGAACTTAGTCGCCGAATGCACAACAACATCTGCACCCAATGAAAGCGGCTGCTGGAGTGCCGGTGTACAGAAACAATTATCAACAACCAGATAGGCGTCTTTGGCATGGGCGATATCAGCAACTCGACGAATATCGACAATCTCAGACAACGGATTCGATGGGGTTTCAAGAAATAACAAACGTGTGTTCTCCCCCACTGCAGATTGCCACTTTTCATAATCAGTGGGCTCTACGAATGTCACGTCAACGCCGAACTTTGCGAGATACTTATTGAAAACCACCGTTGTGGTACCAAAAACACTGCTAGAGCAAACCACATGATCGCCTTGCTTCAACAAAGCCATGCAGGTGCTCATGATTGCGGCCATCCCGGATGATGTCGCAACAGCATCGTCGGCACCTTCAAGCGCGGCCATGCGCTCTTCAAAAATACGAACCGTAGGGTTGGTGTAACGTGAATATACGTTACCCGGTTGATCACCATTGAAACGCGCGGCTGCGGCTTCAGCAGAATCAAAAACGTAAGATGACGTGGTAAAAATGGGTTCGCTGTGTTCACCTTCTGGCGTTCTGTGGTGCCCCATTCTTATGGCTTGAGTTTCAAGTTCAGCAGCTTGCAAAATAGCCAGTCTTTCGTCGTCAAACGCCATGAGAGTTCTCTTCGTCAGATATCAATGGGAGTGAGGGTTACACACTGTACACCAAACACATATAGGTTAGATGCAAGCACGATGCGCGCGACGCGCGCATCGGAATTTCATTGGTGATATTGCTGTAGCCAGCTTTCTGGGCAAGCTGCAATACAAAACCCTTTCAGAACTAAAGGATACTAAGAAACATCGTTATAGAGATCAACGAATGATCCGTCTGCCGTATCAATGCTACCTTCAGATTTAGTCTTTGTATCATCACTACGGGCAGACTCTAGGCCATCCAGATACTCCTGGCTAACGTCTCCGGTCACATATTCACCGTTAAATACTGAACATTCAAATCGCTCGATATCAGTGTTACCGTCGTGACAACTCAATACTAAATCTTCAAGGTCTTGGTAAATTAACCAATCTGCACCAATCTTTTCACACACTTCATCATCGGTGCGACCATGTGCGATCAATTCAGATGCTACTGGCATATCGATACCATAAACATTCGGATATTTTACAGCGGGTGCCGCTGACGCAAAGTAGACTTTGTTAGCTCCGGCTTCGCGAGCCATATCGATAATTTGGTGGCATGTTGTGCCCCGAACAATCGAATCATCAACCAGCAGTACATTTTTTCCGGCAAATTCGAGTCCGATAGCGTTTAATTTCTGACGTACAGATTTCTCACGCATTTGCTGACCAGGCATAATGAAAGTTCTACCGATGTATCGGTTTTTCATCAGGCCTTCGCGAAATTTAGCACCCAGTGTGTAAGCAAGTTGTTGCGCAGAAACACGGCTAGTATCCGGAATCGGAATAACCACATCGATATCATGATCCGGTCGTTCACGCAGGATTTTTTCAGCTAAATGCTGCCCCATACGCTTACGGGTTTTATAGACCGAAATGCCGTCCATAATTGAATCCGGACGCGCAAAATAAACATGCTCAAAGATACAAGGCACGTTCTCTGAAATCTCACTGCATTGTTTGGTATGCAATGTACCTTCCTGATCGACATACACGGCTTCACCCGGTGCGATATCTCTTGTCACTTTAAAGCCAGCAACATCAAGTGCCACACTTTCAGAAGCAACCATATATTCTGTACCACCAGCGGCTTCCCTTTCACCAAAAACAACTGGACGAACTCCATACGGATCACGAAAGCTGACTAATCCGTAGCCAGAAATCATCGCAACAACCGCATAACCACCACGGCAACGACGATGAACAGCCTCAACTGCGCTGAAGATATCATCAGCAGTCGGACGTAACTTACCAAGACGTTGGAGCTCATTGGCAAAGACGTTCAGTAACACTTCAGAATCTGATGTGGTGTTGACGTGACGTAAGTCTTCACGAAACAGCTCTTCTTTCAATTGATTAACATTGGTCAGATTGCCGTTGTGTGCCAACGTAATACCGTAAGGGGAATTAACATAGAATGGTTGCGCCAACGCTGGGCTGGATGAACCCGCAGTCGGGTATCGAACGTGACCGATGCCAGTGTTACCCGTGAGCACTCGCATATGGCGCGTACGGAATACATCACGTACCAAACCATTAGCTTTACGCTGGTTAAAAACTCCGTTTTCACTGGTAACAATGCCTGCGGCATCCTGACCCCGATGCTGCAATACGGTTAACGCATCATACAACTCTTGGTTAACATTGTTATTCGCTACAATGCCGACGATGCCGCACATGTGAACCTCTTTCGTTTTTAAATCTAACAGCGCGTTAGGTGTGACCACTAACCAGCGGTAACACCATATCCCTTAGCTGAGTTGCCATGGTTACCATCCAGGTTTCCATTCTATTTAAATGCGGTGCGATTACAGATGCTTGCCACCAGCTTTCCTGCTCCAAAGGCAGAACGTGCTTGCCGATCATAAGAACGACTAAGACAACTAACACACCTCTAAGTGCCCCAAACACCATACCGAGCACGCGGTCTGTTCCGCTGAGCCCAGTTATCTTGATGAGTTGCGACATCAGCATACTGATAATGGCGCCAACTACCAGGCTAAGAATAAACAGTATCGCCATTGCCGCTATCTTGGCCAATGATGCTGAATCAATATACGGCGTTAAAACAACAGCCAACTGATCCGCAAACATGACACTGGCAACAACCGCGAAGATCCAGATAAACAAAGAAAGCGCTTCTTTAAAAAAACCGCGCTTTACGCTAATTAAGGTCGAGACAAGAATAATGGCGATAATCGCCCAGTCCAACCAACTCAGTGTTTCTAACATCGTAAAAGCCCGCGCATTCTAGCAAAATAAATCCTGATGGCCAGCAGCGATTTTATTCAGCATAGCCAGGCTTAAACATCATGATCATCGGTTTTAACTTATGTTTCTGACGAATCTGCTCAGCAATACGCTTGGCTTTCTTCTTATCAATCTTGGGGCCAACCAACACCCGGTATTTCACACCATCGTTCAACTTGAATGCTTTCACGTAGGCAGGCAAGTCGTCTTTGCGTAATTTGCTCTGAAGCGCTATCGCATTTTCACGGGCTTTAAAACTGCCAACCTGCAGCACCCATGCTTCAGGCAAGCCTTGAGCATTGAGCTGCGTGAAATCTTTTTCAGGTACGACCGGTTTCGGCTTACTTTTTGGGGCTGACTCGCTGAGAGACGTTTTCGACGTTTTTTGCGTCGCATCAGTAGGACTCTTGGCAGTCTCAGGCACGGTAACCTTGGTAAGTACCGAAGGTTTAATATCCTCGATTGGCTCAACGTCAGGGACGTCAAATCTCTCAATTTGCATAGGTTCAGGAATATCTGATTTTGCCCAATCGTGCTCGCGTTGAACATCATGTTCCAACAAGATGGACCATGCCAACGCCAGACTGACGATAACAACCAATGCGCCAACAACTCGGTATTTCAGAGATTCGTGATCACTCATAATGGAATCCGGCCCGGCATCCTTATTATTCAATATTCAGAAAGAAACCATCTCTCATCGTGTTAGCAATGTCATCTTTCTTCGCGCGGTATCAGCCCTATTCGATCGACGGTAATTTTGCATAGGGCAGCAGCTTGGGCAACAACTCCGCAACCACAAAAAACGAACCAAAAATCACTATCTGATCATCAGGTTGGCATAAACTACGCGCTCGAGCAAAGGCCTGGCGAAGGTTTTTACTGACGCTGATCATATGAATACCACGATTATGGATCGCATTGGCGACATCACTGGCCAGTCTAGCCCGTGGATTATCCAGCTCGGCGGTAAACCAGGCTTTAAAATCATCCTTCAGACAATCGATAACCGCATCCATATCCTTATCATTAAGCATAGTGAAAACAGCAATGCGTTTGGCGCCATCTTTCAACGGCAACTGGCTCAAGCGTTGATGCAACAGCTCGGCCGACTGAGGGTTATGCGCAACATCCGCGACAACCTCGATACCGTCAACGGCGAAACGCTGAAAGCGCGCCGCTAACTGATGTGATGCCAACGCAGCAGATATCGCCGTATCATCACTCAACTCGATATCTAACCAATGAGTCGCCAACATAAGTGCACCGGACACGCTTGCCGGTGACAGCCCTGTCTGTGGTATAACTATCTGGCACTGACGAATGCGATCAGTGAGCGCCACTGTGTCACTTGATTCAACAACTTCAAAATCACGTTCGATGACTAATGAGCGATGCGAACTGCAAGCCGCAGAGAGCACATCTGGCGCGTCCGGTTCAAGACAAATAAGTGGTGTCTGCTCTCGCAGAATACCGCACTTTTCGAATGCGATCTTTTCTCGTGTATCCCCCAGATATTCCATATGATCCAGACCGATAGAGGTAATAACGGCGTAATCTGGTGTCAGTATATTAACCGCATCCAAACGACCACCCAGCCCAACTTCAAGCACCCAAAAATCAAGATTTTCCTGATTGAAAACGTAAAAGGCCGCGAGGGTTGAGTACTCAAAATATGAAAGGGAGATATCCAGCTGCTGGCTCGCCTGAAAAATCGCGTCAAATGCCAGCATAATGGTGTTATCTGAAGCTTGTTGACCATCAACAAGAATACGTTCGTTAAAAGCGAGAAGGTGCGGAGACGTAAACAGCCCGGCATGCTGGCCTGAGGCTTTCAGCAATGCGCCAAGACTATGCACGAAAGACCCTTTGCCATTTGTGCCAGCAACCGTAACAACGGTTGCTGTTGGCGAAATCAACCCTAAGCGTTCAGCCACAGCTGAAACTCGCTCAAGGCCAAGATCAATCAACTTCGGGTGCTGATGCTCGAGCCAGTCGAGCCATTGTTGAAGCGTGTCATGCTGCATCAGGCAGATTCTTCAGCCGCAGATCCTTCGTCGTCATTTTCCGATTCTTCGGCAGCGTCCACAGGATCAGCGTGCATCATCATTGCCAACAGACTGTGCAGAGTTCCTCGCATATCCTTACGGTCAATAATCATGTCGATTGCGCCGTGATCCAACAGGAATTCACTGCGCTGAAAGCCCTTCGGCAGTTTTTGTCGGATAGTTTGCTCAATGATGTTAGGGCCGGCAAAGCCTGCGCGAGCACCAGGTTCGGCAACATTAAGGTCACCCAACAATGCAAGGCTGGCAGAAACACCACCATAAACCGGATCGGTCATCACAGATACGTAAGGGACACCATTCTGTTTCAGACGCTCGATAATTGCGCTGGTTTTAGCCATCTGCATCAGCGAGATTAATGCTTCTTGCATACGCGCACCGCCAGAGGCAGAGAAACAAACAAAAGGAATGTTCTTATCGAGTGCGATTTTTGCTGCACGGGTAAACTTTTCACCCACCGCATAACCCATTGAGCCACCGTGAAAGGCAAACTCAAACGCAACAGCAACAACCGGCAAACCGTTTAACGTACCTTCGATTGCAACAAGAGCGTCTTTTTCACCAGTGCTTTTTTGCGCAGAAGCCAAACGCTCTTTATATTTTTTAACGTCTTTGAATTTTAAGCGATCGATCGGCTCGACATCAGTGCACACCTCGGTGCGGCCTTCCTGATCCAGAAATACATCCAAACGACGACGAGCACCAATGCGCATGTGATGTCGACACTTTGGACAAACGCTAAGATGCTTATCTAACTCAGGCTTGTAAAGCACGCTGTCACATTTAACACATTTCTTCCACAAACCCTCAGGCACTTGAGTAGTGCCGCCTTGTTCGCGTGGTTGGTCCTTGCGGATTGCAGGTAGAATTTTATCAACCCAGCTCATGAAGATTCCTCAATAGTCTTTTCTACGTTTGCACATTAAAACAATCACGCGCAAATGCTATTCAGCTATCTGTTTGTATTTATGTTTCGATTCTATCCTACGTAACTTACAACTACATATAACGACGTAGCCGATAATTACTCACTATCCATTGCATCACGCAAGGAACGAAGAAACGGCGCACCGGCATCGATAGCCGCCTGTGCGTCTTCAGCATCACGCATTCTATCAACTAACGCGCTGCCGACAACAGCACCGTCAGCAAGTTTTGAAATTGCTTTGGCTGATTCTGCATCTTTAATACCAAAACCAACGCAAACCGGAAGATTCGTTATTTCACGAATCACTGCCAGATTCTCTTCCACAGAAACAAGATCCAAGTTGCCTGCTCCTGTGACACCCTTAAGCGACACATAATATAAATAACCCGATGCCATCGACGCAACAAGCTCAACACGTGACTTTGCTGTGGTAGGGGCAATCAGATAAATATTGTCCAAATCATGCTGTTTCAGCAGTGCGGAAAACTCGGTTGCCTCTTCTGGCGGCATATCGACCGTCAAAACGCCATCTACGCCGGATTCCGACGCACGTTTAACAAAGCTTTCATAACCCATCACTTCGATCGGATTAGCGTACCCCATCAAAACGACAGGCGTTTCATTGTCACGCTGACGAAACTCACTCACAGCATCCAACGTTTGGCTGAGACTGACGTTATGCTCAAGCGCTCGCTCATGCGCCAGCTGTATTACCGGGCCTTCAGCCATCGGATCAGAAAATGGTATCCCCAGTTCAATGATGTCGGCACCATTGGCTGCCAATGCATGCATAATATCGACAGTTGTTTCGGGTGACGGGTCACCAGAAACAAAATAAGGAACAAGGGCTTTCTTGTTTTGTTCTTTTAGCGAAGCTAAACAACGCGCAATACGACTCATAATTCTAAAACTCGCTCAAGCGGAATCCGCACCAATAACCGGTCAGTTTAATCAAGCGTTATGCCGTCAATCTTGGCGATGGTGTGAATATCTTTATCACCACGCCCTGACAAATTAACGATCATAATCTCGTCCGGCGACATCTTTGCCGCTTGTTTTTTGGCATATGCTAATGCGTGACTGGATTCCAGTGCAGGCAATATACCTTCAACACGAGTAAATTCACGAAACGCATTCAATGCTTCGTCATCCGTCGCATCAACGTAGTTAACCCGACCGATATCATTCAACCAGGAATGTTCTGGGCCAACACCAGGGTAATCTAGTCCAGCAGATACCGAATGCGTATGCTGGATTTGACCGTTTTCATCTTCCATTAAGTAAGTACGGTTGCCGTGAAGCACTCCGGGTTTACCTTTGCTGATCGGCGCAGCATGTTCATTAGTATCAACACCCAAGCCACCAGCCTCAACGCCATACATAGCAACAGATTCATCATCAAGGAATGGATGAAATAGACCGATTGCATTCGACCCCCCGCCCACGCATGCTACTAGCGCATCGGGCAAGCGACCAGTTTGATCTAAACACTGCTGACGCGCTTCGCGACCGATAACACACTGGAAGTCACGCACCAACATCGGATAAGGGTGCGGCCCAGCAACCGTGCCAATAATATAAAAGGTTTCGTCAACATTGGTCACCCAATCACGCATTGCCTCGTTCATCGCGTCTTTCAACGTGCGCGAACCAGACTTCACTGATACCACCTGAGCACCTAGCAACTTCATACGATAAACATTCAGTGCCTGACGCTGGATGTCTTCTTCACCCATAAACACAACACATTCCATACCTAAGCGCGCGGCAACTGTCGCAGTAGCAACACCATGCTGACCCGCACCCGTTTCGGCAATAATGCGTTTTTTGCCCATTGATTTCGCCAATAACGCCTGACCAATCGTGTTATTCACCTTATGCGCGCCGGTATGATTCAAGTCTTCACGCTTCATGAAGATTTTGGCGCCACCGATTTGCTTTGTCCAACGCTCGGCAAAATAGAGTGGGCTCGGGCGTCCAACATAGTGCGCCAAATCATAATCAAATTCACGCTGAAAGGCCGGATCGGACTTGAGCCTTTCATAAGCTTCGCTGAGTTCATCCAGCGCATAGATCAACGTCTCTGAAACAAACCGGCCACCATAAATGCCGAAGTGTCCTTTTTCGTCCGGAAAGTTACGATAATCAACAACGTTTTCGTTTGTACTCACGACATAACCTCAATGGATTTGGCACTACGAACAAAAGCCTGCATTTTTTCAGTACTCTTGATACCTGGCCCAGATTCAACACCACTACTGACATCAACTGCGTAGGGCTGGCATGCTTTAATAGCATCCTGAACATTGTCGGGGTTTAGACCGCCGGCAAGTATCAGAGGTTTATCCGAATAATCAGGAAATTCGTCCCAATTAAACGTTTCCCCGATGCCACCATGCTGATCAGGATGATAGGTATCCAAAAGAAAGGCTCGGGCGTTAGGGAATGCTTTGAAGCTCTCCGTGATGTCTACACCCGGTTTCATCTGTAGCGCCTTGATATAGGGAAAGTTGAACGACTCGCAATACTCTGGCGATTCCCCACCTTGAAATTGCAGCAAATCCAACTGAACAGTGTCCTTTATACGCTCAACAGCTTCTTTCGTCTCATTAACGAATAAACCAACACGTTGAACAAAGGGTGGAATAGCAGACGCAATAGAGGCAGCCTGAGAAGTCGTCACATAACGCTTACTGGGTGGATAAAACACCAAGCCGATTGCATCCGCACCGGCACTTGCGGCCATTCGCGCTGCATTCTCATCAGTCAAGCCGCAGATTTTGACCCTTGCTACTGGCATACACTCTCATGATTTCATTGAAATAAAGGCTGCGATTCTAACAGAAACTCACAACGCGGTCTTGTTTGATCCAGCGCATTTTTACCGCCTAAATCCGCGTTTTAAATGCCGCTGGCAAAAATGAGGGCCCCAGAGAGCGTTCAGGCAGACCAAACTCAGCGGGATAATGTGCCTTCACAAGATACAAACCATCGGGTGACGCTGTTTTAGCCGCTTTAGTACGATCCTTTTGAGCAAGGACAAGTGCCGACCAATCTTCAGGACGATTCCCCAAACCAATCTCGATCAACACCCCCATAATGTTTCGAACCATATGAAGCAAAAACGCATTCGCAGTAATCTCAGCGATAATCAAATCACCCTCCCGCACAACACGAATTTTTTCCATAAACCGAAACGGTGTATTCGACTGACACCCTCCTCCCCGATAAGAAGAAAAGTCATTTTCCCCCAACAGGTGCTGGGCCGCCCGATGCATTACCCCTTCATCAAGGGATTGATTAATCCAAGTCAATTTTTTATGCATCACCGGACTTCTCACCGGCGAATTATAAATCACGTAGCGATAGGTACGAGCCGTAGCAGAGAATCGGGCATGAAACGAATCATCAACACCCACAGCCCATTTAACAGCGACCGATCCGGGCAAATGTGTATTCACACCCCTAATCCATGCCACCTCACTTCTTGGCGTTTCGCAATGAAAATGCACCACTTGATCAGTAGCATGAACACCTGTATCTGTTCTACCAGCACAAAGCACTTTCACCGGGCATGCAGCGACTTTTGTCAATGCATGCTCAAGTGCTTCTTGAACGGTTGCTACTGCAGGCTTTTTTTGAATTTGCCAACCATGAAAACTGGTGCCGTCGTATTCAATACCGAGAGCTACAGTGGTTTTTAAAATGGGGTCTGTGGAGAATTTCAAAACGTTCGAGGTAACCTGAAGATGACTGAATAGGCCATTATGCCGGATTCGCTCCACCAACTAAATCGAAGCCATAAAAAAAGCCTGCTTTCGCAGGCTTATTCAAATTAATCAACGTACAAGATGGCGCACAATCAATTAATCGATTCCATCAAGCAAATCATGCGCTTGGGATTTCTGATTTTCGTCACCTTCTTTAACAACCTCGAGAAGTATGTCTCGAGCGCCATCAAAGTCACCCATATCCAAATAGGCTTGAGCGAGATTTAGCTTAGTAGCCACCTCATCACCCATGAAATCTTCATCACTACCCGTCAATTCCTGAATAGGTGCAGAAGGCTCCGGCGCATCAATTGTCGTAGCCGCTAACTCGGGCCCAACTGATACATCATTATCAACAGTAGCGTCAGCGGCTTCCGCTAGATTATCAACACCCTGAAGATCATCAACTCGATCCAATGCAGAGCTGGCATCATCAATATCAGCAAGTGCCTCATCGAGAGACAGCTCATCATCAGCTTCATCCAGACCCTCAAGTGAAATCTCACCAACGGCCTCTCCAGCATCATCCTCAGCAAGATCACTCAATGCCTCAAGGGATTCATCCAAAGACTCCAACGCAGCATTCAACTCATCCTGAGAAAAGTCTTCTTCGCCGTCAATATCCAGATCATCAACAACTGCTGCTAGATCAGTTTCCAAGTCATCAAGCGTACCAACACCATCGGCATCCTTGTCCACATCGATCGACACTGACTCAATATCACCCAACGCTTCGGATAGATCATCAAGTGGCATGGACTCAAGATCGCTACCAGTTAATTGCGACTCATCTGCCAAATCACCAACGTCAGAGTCGAGATCAGCACTTAGATCAAGATCCAAGCCATCCATAGTAAGGAATTCATCGTCTGGCGTATCTTGCTCATCTTCTGATGATGTAGTCTGCGCTGGCTCTTCATCTAACTCAGACAGATCAAGGTCCAAGTCGAGATCCAAATCTAAATCCGCATCCGACAGCTGACCTGAAGTATCATCTACTGCCGAAGTTACACCTTCTAACGCTGTATCAGTGTCCTCAAGAGAAGTATCTAGAACATCACCGCCGAGATTAGTGTCAGCAAGTGCATCCAATTCAGCATCCAAGGAAAGGTCTTGCTCTTCCACTTCACCTTCATCGAATTCGGCGCTTAGATCAAGGTCAAAGTCCTGTGCATCGATTTCAGATTCTGTTTCTGCCGGAGCCAGATCAGCTTCAGTAACAGGCGAATCAGTCGTATCCATCTGAGCAAGCTCAGCATCCAAATCGATATCTAAATCGGCATCAGCATCGAGATCCAATTGATATTCATCTTGCTCTACCGAAGCGTCCTCGGTTGCAGGAATATCATCAAGACCGAGATCAAGATCAAATTCATCATCCTCAACACTGTCAAGATCCAGCGCAATATCGTCAACAGCGCTAGAAGCCGCTGAACTTACAACAGAATCAATATCATCCAACCAATCTGAGGCACCGTCAGCAGAGCTCAGTATTTCTTTTGCATGTACCGTTGCAGCGTCATCTCCCAATTGGCGCAACTGCGCGAACTGATCACGGAATCCATCTCGGTTACCGGACTCCAGATAAACTTCCATAAGCTTGGTACGCAAAGCTGCATCTACAGGCGACGCAGCAATGGCGTTATTAAGAAGCTCAATCGCCTGCTCATAGCGCCCATAGGCGATATAGATATCCGCCTCACTGATTGCGTCATCTGTCTGCATCAGCGTTGTTTGATCGACTTCTGATGCTTCTGATTCATCAAATGGAACCAGAATATCGTCATCTGCAGCTACCCGTTCAGTATCTGCATGCTGACCCGCCAAAGAGGATTCTAACTGCACAGTATCATCGACATCTGCCGACTGATCATCATCAGCCTGCTCATTCAATGCATCAAATTCAAATTGGGCAATCTCCTCAAGAGCAGCCTGCTCTTGTTTTGACTTGCGGCGGAATAAAAATCCGACCACGCCCAAAACGATAAGCAGCGCAATACCGCCTAAATAGATTGGATTCTGCAACAAGGTATCGAGCAAACTAGGTTCTGATACAGTAGGCTTCGGCAGAGGTTTTACAGGGGCAACCGGCTTGGCCGGCTCAGCAGTATTGCTTGCGACCGGAGCACTAGGCTCGATCACTTCTTCAAGAACTTCCTCTACAGAGCCATCTTCGGTCTCTACAGCAACTTCCTCAACGGTGATTTCGGCAGGCGCCTCATCAGCAACCTCTGCCGGGGATTCGCCACTCAGTTGAGACTGCAGAGTAGCTAGCTCTGCATCTTTAAGCTCTACCAGACGCTTTAACTGATCAACTTGGCTCGCAAGAGACGCGACTCGCTGATCAAGCTCTTGCTTTTCCAGCTCAGCGACAGCCAATTGCTCATCCATCTCAGCCAGATTAGTACTAACACCGCCAACAACACCCTCTTCGTCAGTGCCTCCAGCCAGACCTGCACCAGTAGAAGACAAACTCAAATAGCCTTCTTCTTTCGCTGCGGGTGCACGGTAGGCTGTCCGTGAATCAGTTGCACTCAACTGCGCATTATTCCATTCACGGTTTTGTTCGGCGACTTTACTAATTGCCGAACGCGTCGAACGCGATCGAATCATTTCTTCGGTAGGCACACGTAATACCGCACCCGCCTTCAACCGGTTGATGTTACCGGATATAAAAGCCTCAGGATTAAGTTCCTGAATCGCTACCATTGCCTGCTGAACAGAGATATCTTTCGTCGGCTTTACCTTACGAGAGATTCCCCACAGCGTATCATTGCTCTGCACCCGGTACGTTGCCGGGCCAGCCGATGAAGGCGACTTTACCTGGCCTTGATCAACCTCTTTATTCGCCGATGACCTATTCGCAGAGGAAGAAGGATTAGATCCCAAAACAGTATAATCAGAGGAGGATTCAACAATTGCTTCATCCTCAACAGGAAGCTGACTCACCTTCGCATCGGATTCAGAATAACGCTCAACAGTCGCTCTATTGTTCACGCTGACGTTCTTTGCTGTAATCGCTGTACGGGTAGCTTCTTTATATACAGGAAGATCAACCAATGAAGTATATGACCGCAGCACTCGACCGGTTGGCCAAGTGGCTTCTAACAGGAAGTCCAGAAATGGTTCGGTAACGCTTTTGCGCGAGGTTAGAATGACTCGCGGATTATCAGCATCAACTTTGACGGTGAATTTGACATCATTCAGAAAGAATACGCGATCAACGCCGGCTTCTTTGAAATCTTTTTCGCTGCCCATGCTGACCAAGATCTGATTTTCATCAAGATCACCAACATTCGTTAGCTTGATTTCAGCGTTTAACGGCTGGTTCAGTGCCGAATGCATGGTCATTTCGCCAAGCCCCAAAGCTTCGGCGTTCTTTGCATTTATGGCGGCCGCAACCAATACAACACTGGCTAACTTTCGATACATACACCCTACCTTCCAAGCTTCATGCGGTCATTTAATGACAGACATACTCTACAAACCAATTGGGTTAGAAGCACCAAGACATTCCTTTTCCGACGTGTGTCTTTGAGAATACCTGCAACGCCAGAAAATGGCTCACATCGAAACCATCACAAAAAACAACCAATCAAAACCTACAACAGCATCATGCTACTCTGCATATCTCATGACATTAGGCTCTAACGATGTGCTTTGCGACGCCAGCGACGCGGCAACTTAATTACGTATACTCAGTATGCCGGAAGTCTAGATAGCAACCAACGTTCCGCTTTAATATGTGCGTTTACTTTTTATTCTTTGAGAAACCGCCAAGCGTCCGAAAATAGTGGCTTTGAACAGGCGGCTTCATTATCACTGGAGAGTATTTTTCCAAAAAACCAGCTAAGTATTCATTATAAATAATGTTTTAGCAACAATTCTGCTACAGATATCAAAGTTTGACCGATAGCGAATTGATTTTCATCGAATCCTAGCCAAAGATCGAGACGGTGCGGATCTACAGCACTTTTTCGCAGGTCTCCTACCATCAACTTTCCGGGCTGCTGAACAACCTCATAATTAGACAATTGCTTATTTGAAGCACGATAATCAACAACGGGATTACTTTCAAATGCCTCAATCAGCACATCCAAATCAACCTCGTCAGTCATAATTACAGAAACCGCTAGCCCCTGCCCATGAAACACTGGCATTTGAAACGCTTTAACGTGAACATCATCTGTATCAAAAGCCGCAGATAACTCACGCGCTGTATGAGCCTCAAGCTCAGCCATTTGATCCATAGCTGATAGCGGGAAATAGTTGAAAGGCATCTGTGTTTCAAACAACTGATGCTCCAGCGGCTGCACATTGAGCAATCGTGCCGTCTGGGCCGCAAGCTCGTTGACGCCCGCCTTCCCAAATAGAGACACCGGATAGAAAGCCGTCACATCAACACCTTCCAACTGACTATCAGGCAACAATAACTTTAATGCCAACACCGCCGGCTGCTGCAAGCCAATTACTTTAGCCGACCCCACACCTGCAACGTCAAACGACTGAGGCCCCAGAGACTCCAGATCTCGCTCAAAACCCAAAACTGGACAGCTCACAGCTTTCAGCTTGGCCGCAGAGGCCTCCACAACGAGTGAAGACTCCAGAACCACAATCAGATCAGCATCGGAAAAATCGACATCATCGATCATCCCAAAGGCTAACGGACGTCCATTAAACATCGCAGACGAGGATGCGGCCTCGTGGGTTACCCCCACGAGATTCACCTGCGCATCAACCAGCGCACTTTCCGACAACCCATCAAGAAAGGCATCCAATGGAAGCCCTTCTTGACATACAACAGCAATTTTTGGCTGCGACATTTAGCCTGCCTTTTTAACAAGAATATCCAACATACGGCGCAGCGGTTCAGCAGCACCCCAAAGCAGCTGATCACCTACTGTAAAGGCATTCAGATACTCATCACCCAAATTCATTTTACGCAGACGCCCAACAGGCACGGATAAAGTCCCAGTTACCTTCACTGGCGTTAACTCTTCAAGCGTAACATCACGATCATTCGGAATGACTTTAACCCAATCGTTAGCCGAAGCAATAATAGATTCAACCTCATCCAACGGCACATTTCTCTTGAGTTTGATCGTTAGCGCCTGCGAATGGCACCGCATAGCACCGACACGAACACAAGTACCGTCGATTGGCACTGCACCCGCCTCATGACCCAGAATTTTGTTCGTTTCTACCTGCGCCTTCCATTCTTCACGGCTTTGACCGTTTTCCAACTGCGTATCGATATAAGGCAGCAAGCTCCCGCCTAAAACGGCGCCAAACTGCTCAGTTGGAAACGCATCACCACGCTGGCAATCCGCAACTTTTTTATCGATATCCAGAATCGCAGAAGCAGGGTCTGCCAATTCAGCAGCAACACTGGATTCAATCGCACCCATCTGGGAAATCAATTCCCGCATATTCTTCGCACCTGCACCCGATGCAGCCTGATAAGTCATCGCAGTTACCCACTCGACTAGATCAGCTTTAAAGAGACCACCAATGGCCATCAGCATCAAGCTAACCGTGCAGTTACCACCAACAAAGTTCTTACCGCCAGCCTCTAGCGAGCGCTCAACTACGTCCATATTGACCGGATCAAGAACAATCACAGCATCATCTGCCATTCGCAGCTTAGATGCAGCATCCACCCAGTAACCATTCCAACCAAGTTCACGCAGCGGTTCAAATACCTTACCGGTATAATCACCACCCTGACAGGAAACGATCACATCCAACTTGGCTAACTCATTCACATCATGAGCATCTTTCAACGGATCAATCGGCTTACCAATTTGCGGACCTTCACCACCGACATTCGACGTAGTGAAAAATACTGGCTCTATATTCGCAAAGTCATTTTCGTCCAGCATGCGCTCCATCAAGACGGAGCCAACCATACCGCGCCAACCTACAAAACCTACTTTCAACATCTGTTAATTCTCCGACTTAAGCCTTCATAGCAGCAAGAACCGCCTCACCCATATCCGACGTATTGACCAAAGTACAACCTTCACTATGAATATCCCCAGTACGCAGCCCCTGATCCAACACACTGAACACAGCCTTTTCGATGGCATCGGCCGCTGCCTGCTCATCAAAGGTGTATCGCAGCATCATGGCTGTTGAAAGAATGGTCGCCAAGGGATTGGCTTTACCTTGCCCAGCAATGTCTGGCGCCGAACCGTGGCAAGGCTCATACATACCACGACCATTAACATCCAAAGAAGCCGACGGCAACATACCAATCGACCCAGTTAACATTGCTGCCGCGTCAGACAAAATGTCACCAAACATATTACCAGTAACAATAACGTCGAACTGCTTAGGTGCTCGCACCAATTGCATCGCAGCGTTATCAACATACATATGGGTTAATTCAACTTCCGGATAATCTTTCGCAACATCTTCCATGATCTCACGCCATAGAACGGTTACCTCTAGTACGTTTGCTTTATCTACAGAGCAGATACGCTTATCACGCTTCATCGCCAAATCGAAGGCTACGGTAGCAATACGACGAATCTCTGACTCCGTATAACGGTAAGTGTTAAACCCTTCGCGCTCGCCGGATTCGGTTTCACGAATACCGCGCGGCTGACCAAAGTAGATCCCACCAGTAAGCTCACGAACGATAACGATATCCAAACCTGCAACAACCTCAGGCTTTAACGTCGACGCATCCGCCAACTGAGGGTACAAAATAGCCGGGCGCAAGTTTCCGAATAAACCCAACTGTGAACGAATACCCAACAAACCCTTCTCAGGACGAAGCGCCATATCGAGCTTATCCCACTTTGGCCCACCAACGGCACCAAGCAAAATAGCATCCGCGTTGCGCGCCTTTTCTAATGTTTCTTCAGGCAATGGATGACCCGTTTCATCAATTGCAATACCGCCAACCAAAGCACGTGTTGTTGCGATATCCAGACTGAACTTTTCATTCACATGGTTCAGCACTTTTTCTGCTTCAACCATGATCTCTGGACCAATACCATCGCCTGGTAAAATCAATACATTACGAGCCATCTAAACTACTCCGAACCTTCAATATTTTTTAATGAGACAATTGCGACCTATCATCGGCCGCCACCACATTTAACTAGAAACCGTTACGCCTGCGAAAACAACCAAGGTGCCTGCACCTGACGCTTCTTCTCATAGGTTCGAATTGCATCAGCATCCTCAAGGGTCAAGCCAATATCATCCAAACCATTCAGCAAACAGTGTTTGCGGAAAGGATCAACATCAAACCCATAGCTACCCCCTTCTGACGTGACAACTTGCTGACCAGACAGATCAATCTTAATCGTCATACCTTCATTGGCGTAACATGCCTCAAATAACGCCTCAACCTGATCTTCCGGCAATACAATCGGCAAAATGCCGTTTTTAAAGCAATTATTAAAGAAGATATCGGCAAAGCTCGGGGCAATAACACACCGAAAACCATAATCCAGCAATGCCCACGGCGCATGCTCCCGACTTGAACCGCAACCGAAGTTACTACGAGCTAGCAATACACTGGCACCACTGTAGCGGGCCTGATTCAAAAAGAATTCTTCATTCAACGGGCGACCATCAACCGGCTGATCCGGCTTACCCTCATCAAGATAACGCAACTCATCAAACAGGTTCGGGCCGAACCCACTGCGCTTGATCGATTTCAAAAACTGCTTCGGAATGATCATATCCGTATCAACATTGGCGCGATCCATTGGCGCAGCCAGACCTTCAAATACAGTAAACTTATCCATTACAGCCTCCACTTAAATATCACGCACATCGACAAAATGACCAGCAATTGCCGCAGCTGCAGCCATCGCCGGACTAACCAAGTGAGTACGCCCACCCAAGCCCTGACGCCCCTCAAAATTTCGATTTGAGGTTGAAGCACAGTGCTCTCCATGCCCCAATTTATCTGCATTCATCGCCAAACACATCGAGCACCCAGGCTCGCGCCATTGCAAACCAGCCTCAACAAAAACTTTATCAAGCCCTTCTTTCTCAGCTTGCGCCTGAACCAAGCCAGACCCTGGCACCACAATCGCCTCTTTTAGCGAATCAGCAACTTTCTTACCCTTCACAACAGCCGCCGCCTCACGCAAATCTTCGATACGGCTATTCGTGCAAGATCCAATAAACACACGATCCAACTGAATACTTGTGATCGGCTGACCCGCTTCAAGCCCCATATACTGAAGCGCACGCTCCACATCAGATTTTTTCACCGAATCGTCATAATCATCAGGCCCCGGCACATTATCAGACACTGACAATACCATTTCCGGCGATGTACCCCAGGTCACCTGAGGCTTAATTGCCGAACCATCAATCTCAACAACTGCATCAAAGTGCGCACCGTCATCAGATACCAAATCACGCCATGCACTAACAGCCAATTCCCAATTATCGCCAACAGGTGCATAAGGACGACCCTTGACGTATTCAATGGTTTTATCATCGACAGCAACCATACCCGCACGAGCGCCCGCCTCGATGGCCATATTACAAACCGTCATGCGCCCCTCAACAGATATATCCCGCATCACCTGCCCACCAAACTCGATGGCATAACCGGTACCGCCAGCAGTGCCAATACGCCCAATAACCGCAAGCACAACATCTTTTGCTGTAACACCGGCTTGCAACGTACCATCAACACGCACCAACATATTTTTCATTTTCTTTTGAATCAGACACTGCGTCGCCATTACGTGCTCAACTTCAGACGTCCCTATGCCGTGTGCCAACGCACCCAACGCTCCGTGTGTCGAAGTATGCGAGTCACCACAAACAATGGTCATGCCCGGCAAGGTTGCACCCTGCTCAGGGCCAACTACATGCACAATCCCTTGACGAACATCATTAATACCAAACTCGGTAACACCAAACTCCTCACAGTTGTCGCCCAGCGTTTTAACCTGAATCTGCGAAATTGGATCAGCAATACCTTCAACACCTTTGGCACGCTCATCCGAGGTTGTCGGCACATTGTGATCCGGCGTTGCTAAATTGGCGTCCACACGCCAAGGTTTCCTGCCAGCTAGTCGCAAGCCTTCAAATGCTTGCGGCGAGGTAACCTCATGAATTAACTGACGATCAATATAAATGAGGGATGTTCCATCATCACGGGTCTTCACCACGTGACTATCCCAAAGTTTGTCGTATAACGTTTTCGCTGCCATCGCAGATTGCACTCCCATTACCGTCAACTTGATGCTGTGTATTCAAGTTGGATGCATTTGAGGAAATTTGATTCATGGATATTACGCTGTACACTCACATGAAACAAATTCATTATTTTCATACATGTAATTACCAAATGGAATACATTGGAAATAGACGACATGCAGAACATGGGGTTTATATGGACAAGCAGTATCTAGAAACATTTATTGCAGTTGCTACAACGGGCTCCTTCTCAAAAGCAGCCGAACTGCAACACATAACTCAACCCGCAGTATCCAAGCGCATTGCCAACCTCGAACAGACAACAAACTGCCAATTAATTGATCGCATCGGCAAACACGCAACCCCCACTCACAGCGGCCAAGTATTGCTCGGATATGCCGGCCAGCTGCTAGAAATCATGCAAGACTGCGAAACCGCACTGCAAAATATGAATACACAAATCGAGGGCAGCCTCCGATTAGGGGTGAGTCATCACATCGGCCTCCATCGACTGCCTGCCACACTTAAAGTGTTTTCCCGACAACACCCAAATGTCGAACTCAAACTAAGCTTCACTGACTCCAGCGAGATTCAGGACATGGTTCAAACCGGAGCGATCGAGCTCGGGCTTGCGACACTTCCCGACTCCCTCCCAAACAACATTGAGCAAACAATGATTTGGCAGGATCCACTGAACTTTTTTGTTAGTGGCGATCACCCATTGGCAAAATTGAGCAACCAACGACAACTCGACTTGACTGAATTAGCTGAATTTCCCGCCCTTTTACCCAAGCCGAATAATGAGACAAGAACACTGATACAAAATCTGTTTGAAGAGAACCAGATCACACTTAACCAATCTATCGAAACTAACGCTCTCGAAACCATCCGAATGATGACCAGTATTGGCCTCGGGTGGTCTGTCCTACCTCGAACTATGATCCAAAAAGAGCTGAAGGGCTTAAACGTTAGAGCGCCGAAACTTGCAAGACAGCTAGGACTTATTTACCATTGCTCGCGAACGCTATCTAATGCTGCCAGCGCATTTATAACGTGCCTCAAACAGACGAAATAACAAGCGTAAATTTGTGAGTTTCGACGGCTTATCAAGAGTGAACAAGAATCCGACGAAAGCTATTGCTTTTTAATATTCGTTCTCGCATGATGACTGAGTCGTGCCCATTGCTGGTCAGACCAAATCATAAGAATAAGATAGATTTTGGAAGCCTTTGCCGTGCTGAAGACCAAACAGTTAGCTATAACTACCGCTATCGCTTTATCTGCAATCAGTTCACAGACACAAGCAGCATCCTTCGAGTTTGATAACTTTTCCATTAACTGGGATACAGTTGTCACCGCAGGTGTTCAAGTGCGTATTGAACCGCGTAATAAGCGAATTTCTCAGGGATCAAGCGGTTCCACAGCCGTAGGCACCGATCCAGATTTTGGAACGATCTACGACCTAGATAGTCTCGCCCCTATTATTGATAACGCGTTTATCATCAACAGTAACGATGGTAACAACTCTTTTGATCAGTGGGATGTAACTTCCTTGCGCCTTAGTTTGCTTACTGAAGCAGATATCAACTTCGGCGACTGGGGTTTCTTCGTACGTGGTAAAATCTGGCAAGATTCAGTTTATGGCGGATCAACTAATATCGACCTGAATACGGTTGATGGTCGCCAAGCTTGGAATGAATATAACGCCAACCCTAAATTTGGCGGTAACGGCGGCTTTAACTCACTGCCCGGCGATTTCAACCCCGGTGCAGTGCAATATGCCAAGCAGGGCTACCGCTTGCTTGATGCATTCTATTATGGAACCATTCCGCTTCCGAACGACACCGAAATGAGCGTTCGATTGGGTCAGCAGGTAATCAGTTGGGGTGAGGCACTTCTATCCGGTGGTGGCTTGGCAACAGCGATCAACCATGTAGATGCCGATATCCGTAACCAACCCGGCTTCGACTTAAAAGAACTGTTCCTACCATCTCTGGCTGCATTTATTCAGGTTCCACTGACTGAAAGCATTAGCATGGAAGCCTACTATCAGTTTGAATGGAACCCTGTTCAGTTAACGCCTTCTGGTGCGTACTTCAGCGAGTTTGACTCCATCGGCCTTGGCGGCAATACCTTTACCTTTGTTAGTGGTAACGAAGATCGTATCTTTGGTCAGTGGCTGGATGAGCGTAACCCAGATCCTGACGGTCTGGCAAAACTACTCCAATATCTGCCTACGAACTGTGGAGCAGATGACTCTCAGTCATCTCGCTGTCGCCTACTTTCACCGTACAAGTTAAGAGAAGAACGCGCATCAGACAACGGTCAGTTTGGTTTAGCGTTCAACTTCTTCCTCGACAATGGTGATGAAGCAGGCCTTTATATCGTTAATTATCACGAAAAAATTCCAAGTTTCGTTCTACCCATTGACGCTATCCAGACGTTCGCCCCTGTTATCGACCTGTTAGTATTTGTTGCAGACCCTGAGCACTATCAGCAGTTTCAAGCACCACAAGGCGGATTCCAAGGTATTACAGACTTAAGCTATCGCTTGAGTATCGATCAGGTAACTGCGCTACTCGGATTCCTTGGTGTACTCGTACCTGAAGATGGCTCAATCAAGGATATTGTTAACAACATTACCAGCAACCCTGAATTGCTTGACGGCATTGTGCCAGACGCCTTTGTGCAGATCCTACAAACCTGTCAAACTAGCGGGCCGCTATGCCCAGCTGCTGTTAATGCCTTTGCAGGTGTAGGTGCAAACTTCTTCCTTGATCAGTACGGGTTTGATTCAGATACCCAGATTCGCTCTCTGAACTACCGTTTGAAGTACTTCGAAGATATCCGCATGTTTGGTGCTACCTATAGTACGGTTCTCGGCGGCGCAAACGTAGCAACAGAAATCACCTATCGTGAAAACACCCCATTATTAACAGGTGACGTTCCACGTACTCCACGCCAATGGCAGCTAATCAACTGGCACGTGAATACGCTGATGGTATTGGAACCTAGCTTCCTATGGGATTTCTCAACATTTACTGCGGAAGTTTTGACCTGGTTTGTTCCTGGCGCCAAACCTTTCAGCAGTAAAGACCTGAACAACCCAGACCGTCTTGCTGTTCAAAACACCCCATTCGGTGTCGGCTTCAGCTTCTTCTGGTCATGGGAATACCAAAACGTGTTTACCGGTTGGGATGTCATCATTCCTTGGTACATGAACTGGGGTGTTGAGGGTGCAATGTTTAACAGTGGTTACCGCGACGGCCAGATAACCTTTGCAACCGGCGCAACGTTCCGTCACTTGTCCGGTTTCGAAGCTAGCCTCGGTGTGTTGACGCTTTTCGGTAACACCGATGATGTCTTCCAGATCCTGACACAAGATCGCGATAGTTTGAATATGAGCATCAAGTACAGCTTTTAACCAACTCGGTTAAACGCTAATAAAAAAGGCCGCAGATAGCGGCCTTTTTTATTGTTCAATTTTTTATCTAGACGACACGCCAACAACCTGCCCCCTAACCAAGTTACTCTGACTGCGATCGGCACACTTGGTAAACCTTTACAGGCAGCGTGTGGTAAGGCTTTTGGAATGAATCATCAAACTCTCGATAGACATCACTTAGGCCTGGCAAGGCGTTAGCCCGATTCAATGCCTCAAGGGATTCCCACCATACCCAAAGTTCAACGGTACCCGACTCGACGTGTGATGTTCGCTTGGATAAATAACCAGGAATATGGCGCAGGTAATCCGTCCACAAACGCTCATCAAGCGCAACGAATTCATCAACCGTCGAGGGTGGCATCTGGAATTGCAGATACTCAATAACGGTCTCCTCTGTCATCAGAGGCAATTTTTTCTCAGCCTTATCAAATCGATCAACGAAGGCGCTTAATTGCTCCGATGTGACACAAACTTCTGTCCCTTCCAATGTCATATCAGATTCCGTCGCAGCCAACAGCATTAGTCCCAATGCAGCGCTCAGCATATTTTCCTCTCCGAAACAGGCACAAAAAAGGCGATCCGAAGATCGCCTTATTCAGTCTAACAGAGAATACAGATTACATCGCATCAGTCACAATTTGCATGTTCTGACGTGTTACTTCATTGCCAAACGGGCTAACACCGATCATCAATGTTGTTACTTCTGACTTCTTCCAATCCTGCAGTCGCTCTTTAATACGATCTGCCGGGCCACACAACGAGATTTCATCCGCCATGTAGTCAGGAACAGCCATAGCTGCTTCATGCTGGCCTTTCTCATAGAACACATCTTGAATCATCTGTGCTTCTTCAGCCCAACCCATACGACCCATCAGATCTTTATGGAAGTTCTTACCCTTCGCACCCATGCCGCCCAGGTATAACGCCAACATGTACTTAACCGGAAGCAACGCATTGTCGAGGTTATCATCGACGTTCATGTTTACCATGGCACAGATTTCAAAGTTCTCTTTGTCTTTAACTTTCGACAGAGGATCAGCATAGATATCCATACGCTCGGGTGAAACAAAGATCGGTAACCAACCGTTGAAGTCAGTACACGCTAACTCAACATTCTTAGGCCCTTCGGCACCCAGATAAACAGGAATCTCTTTACGCAATGGATGAGTAATTGACTTCAACGGCTTACCCAAGCCCATACCACCTTGCAGAGGCAGCTGGTATTGGTTGCCATCCAGCTCAACTGGTGCTTCACGCGCGATTACTTGGCGGAAGATGCTCAACCACTCACGTGTACGCTCCAACGGCTTGTTAAATGCCTGACCGTACCAACCTTCAACAACTTGTGGGCCTGAAACACCAACACCTACATTCAAACGGCCGTTCGAAATGTGATCCAACGTCAACGCAGTCATTGCAGCATTAACAGGTGTACGGCCGGAAATCTGCATAACACCGGTACACAACTGAATTTTACTGGTGTGTGTAGCGATTGCGGCCAACGGGGTAAAACAATCAGAGCCATACGCTTCAGCAGTGAACAGCTTATCAAAGCCCATGTCTTCAGCGTCTTTAGCCAACTGAATAAAATCAGGCAGAGGGTCTTTTTGCCAGTAACCTTGATGCAGACCTAGTTTCATTATGTTTTCTCCTCATGGATGGATGCAACAGATTGAGGCTTATTATGTAGAGTAAAAAAGCCCAAAACCATGGCATAAAAGATCAAAAATCAAGACCTCAAAGCCATTTAGGCCGAATTTGATCACTTTGATCAATTAAGACATCGACAAAAATGCCCATATCAAAACTATCGATCAACGATATAAATAAAATCATCGATATAACCACCTCTGTCACCGCAATGCTGGTCGAAATAACCACAAGTTTCGTGTAGTCTTCGGCGCTTAAATCTAAGAAGTTGACGACAAAGTCACATCGAGAGCAGGTTAAACATACGATGTACGTATACGACAAGTACGACCAACAGTTAGTAGATGAGCGGGTTGCGCAATACCGTAACCAGACACAACGCTATCTAGATGGCGATCTATCCGAAAGTGAATTCCTTCCGCTTCGACTTCAGAACGGTTTGTATGTTCAGCGCTTGGCCCCAATGCTGCGGGTTGCTGTTCCTTACGGCTTAATGAATTCACAGCAGATGCGTATGCTGGCACAAATTGCCCGTGAATACGATAAAGGCTATGCCCATATCAGTACGCGCCAAAATGTACAGTTTAACTGGCCCGAACTTCCAGACAGCCCGGATATTCTTGCGGATCTGGCATCCGTGCAAATGCACGCGATCCAAACCAGTGGTAACTGTATCCGCAGCACAACCACCGACCAGTTCGCTGGCGTTTCTGCAGATGAATACTTGGATCCGCGCCCTTACTGTGAATTGATTCGACAGTGGTCTACGTTCCACCCGGAATTCGCATTCTTACCTCGCAAATTCAAGATTGCTGTTTGTGGTTCAGACCGCGATCGTGCAGCGATCCGCATGCACGACATTGGCATTGAGCTAGTCGTGAACGATGCTGGCGAAGTTGGTTACAAGGTTATCGTTGGCGGTGGCTTGGGCCGTACGCCGGTTATTGGTCAAGTAATCAATGAGTTCTTGCCAGAAGCACACCTTTTAACATATCTGGATGCCATCCTGCGTGTTTACAATCAGCAGGGTAATCGTAAAAACAAATACAAAGCGCGTATTAAAATCCTGGTTCGCACCATGGGCGTTGATGCATTCCGAGAGAAAGTCGATCAAGAGTGGGAGTTGCTGAAAGACGGCCCATCCACACTCATCCAATCCGAACTTGACCGTGTAAAAGCCTGCTTTACTGCACCTGAGTATGCAGCGCTTAATGCAGATGACGCTCAAATGGCACTAAATGCCCAGAGCGCAGCTGACCCAGCTTTTGCAGCGTGGCTAAAAACCAATACACACGACCATAAAGTGCCTGGATACAAAGCCATTACAATTTCATTGAAACGCCCTGGCGTGCCACCGGGTGATGTTACCGACGGCGAAATGGATGCGGTTGCAGACCTTGCAGACACGTACAGCTTTGGCGAACTACGCACCTCACACCAACAGAATCTGATTTTGTCAGACGTAAAAATGTCAGATTTACAGACTGTTTGGGAAGCACTAAAAACGCTAAACTTGGCAGGTGCTAACGCTGGTACACTGCTGGATATGATTTGCTGCCCAGGTGGTGATTACTGCGCACTGGCGAATGCTAAATCCATACCGGTTGCAGATGCACTGGCACGTAAATTTGATGACATGGATTACATCTACGACCTCGGCGAGCTGGAGCTGAATATATCCGGCTGCATGAATGCATGCGGACACCACCACGTCGGCCAAATCGGCATTTTAGGTGTTGATAAAAAAGGTAAGGAATTCTTCCAGATTTCTTTAGGCGGCTATCAAGGCAAAGAGGCGTCGTTAGGTAAAATCCTCGGCCCATCTTTCTCAGCAGAAGAAATTCCGGACGTGATGGAAACGATCCTGAATACCTATGTTGAAAACCGCCAGGAAGAAGAAGACTTCCTATCTGCATACCGCCGTCTAGGCCACGAAATCTTCAAGGAGGCCGTTTATGCCGAAGCTAATTAAGAACGCAGCCATCACAGAAGATGGTTATCAAGTAATTGAAGACAAAGCGATTGTCGACGCAGCAGCATTGCCCGAGGGCGATATCATCGTCCATATCGATGTGTGGAATACGATCAAAGACAGTACCGATCGCCAAGTTGGTGTTTGGCTGGATAGCGATACACCACCGCACGACCTTGCTGAAACATGCAACTCGCTACCAGTAATTGCGATTAACTTCCCAGCGTTTACTGATGGCCGTGGCTACAGCTACGCACACACGCTGCGCATGCAGTACGGCTATACCGGCGAATTACGCGCCATTGGCGACGTACTACTTGATCAGTTGACGTATATGAACCGAGTTGGATTCAGCAGTTACGCTATGCGTGAAGATCAGAATCTGGATGTAGCTTTAAAGCACCTTCATGATTTTACAACCCCGTATCAAGCATCCATCGATAAGCCTGAACCGCTATTCCGCCAGCGCTAATCGTAAAAGCAATACCAAAATACCCGAACAACCCCCAGCGGTTGTTTCGGGTATTTTTTTGCCTGCTGTTTATTAACTTCAGAATACTATTACCCAGCTAGGCATCGGTTTTAATTCTTCAGATAACGCCCCCATACAAACTTATATCATTAACGGTGTAGAGGTCGGTCTATACTCAATGTGTGAACTCTACCCAACAGATGATAATGAACCTTCGGTTATGTATAAAAGATACAGATACCTTTTGAGTGTTTTAATCGAAAAATGCGTTTATAAGGCTACATAGTGAACCTCATTTGGCTTCTGCGGATGATGCATATCAACATCACTGTTCAAGAGCCCAATCCATACGTTTTCCCCATTGACTTTCCACTACGAGCTTGGAGGAATATACCTCCAGCTCTATCGGCGTTATCAAAGTTACCCGCAGGATTGCGTAAACGCTCAGTTAAGTATCATGGGCAACATAGAACACGTCTGCCTAAAGCAAATCATCAATTCAAACGTATCGTTCAAAAACAACGACAATTAGAACCCAGTCCTGCATCTTTGGCTCTGTGCATTTAGTACTTACCTACGTTAAAATGACGCTAAAATCCGTACTAGAGAGACAATATGACGAAGGTGATCCTAGTCGAAGATGATGAAAGGCTCTCCTCCTTAATTCAGCGTTACTTACAGCAGAACCACTTCGAAGTTGATGTCGTTCACAACGGCAATCTAGCGGTTGATGCGATTCTGAGTACCATCCCCGATCTTGTGATCCTCGATTTAATGCTGCCCGGCTTGGATGGCTTGTCGATTTGTCGAAAAATCCGAGAGCACTATCATGGCCTGATCATTTTTTTGACCGCCAGTGAAGACGATATCGACCACGTTGTAGGGGTAGAGCTCGGTGCCGATGACTTTATCATCAAGCCTATCAAACCGCGGGTTTTATTGGCGCGCATCCGAATGTTACTGCGCCGAAGCAATAATACACCCTGCAGTGAGCAGGCAATTGCACCAAATAACGAATTATCTAACGCCACCTACACAGATTTGCAATTCGGGGCACTATCTATTCAACACTCAAAACGCCACGTGGCACTCAATAACGAAAGAATCTCGCTCACTACCAGTGAATTCGATCTGCTTTGGCTGTTGGCTAGTCATGCCGAAGAAGTGTTGTCTCGCGAGACACTCTATCAAACCTTACGAGGTATTGAGTACGACGGCATGGATCGAGCAATGGACACCAAAATTGCCAACTTGCGCCGCAAATTAGGTGACCATGCCCGTATGTCAACTCGTATTATTACCGTTCGGGGTCAAGGCTATCTGTTTGTTCCCGACAACTGGGATTAACGTTATCGAGAACAATAGAGCAGTCATATTTCAAGGTATACACTAGAAATTTCGGAGCAATAAAAGCGCCTCCTCGAATCCCATATCGATGTTGCCTTCACGTTGCTCACGGGTAAAGAAGTCGATCTCCACATCCACGGGGGCACCAAAGCCTTCGAACTCCACGCCCGCCATATTGGAATAAATCTCGTTAGACAGCGTATAGACCATTCCACTAGGTAGTATTTTAATCAGCTGATCTGAAAACCCGCCGGCTGTGGCCTCACCAATAGCAAGCGTCATTTCTCGCTCGTGCATTATGAGGCTGAATACCTCTGCCGCACTGGACGTTGACATACTCGACAGCACAGCGATAGGGCCGGTGTATTGGGTTTCACCTTGCACTTCAATGCGAACGGTTTGCAATGGCGTGCGTGTTGCACCTACACGTGACTGCTTGCGGTAAGCATCAAAGGACTGATTTGTCAGACGACCTGCGATGTACTGGCTAACAAAGTCGTCACCACCTTCATTGTATCGAATATCTATCACTAACGCTTTTACACCAACAAGATCCAAAATAACCTGATCCATCATGGAGGCTAGTTGTACGAGATTTTCTTCAATAGATTCGCTACCACCTAGCTCGTTATCGTCCATGGTGTTTATCAATAGATAGCCAACATTCTCACGCATACGGGCCCAAACTAGGGTTTGCGTATCATTGAATCGAATCTCCTCCCCTTCAGCAACATGCTCAAAAACTGCAGACAACGCACTGTCTTTTTGTTCTTCTAGGTACGCTATAAACTGAAGGTATTCAGCCTCGTTCGAAATAGCCTCAAGATCATTGATACTCAAGAAGTCTGCCAGAGCAATACGGTCGATCGTGGTTTTTCTAGATGGACTGGTATACTCGAAGCCGATTACTGGGTTGATGATTTCAACGTGAAAGTCTCGTAAAGGTGTAACCATCTGCGCGAATATCCCAAACAGTTCTTCCTCGCTAGTATCGTCGTTAACATCAAGACTGGCTTGATCATAAACATCAGCCCAATTAAGATCCTCCAACTCAAAAAATGCATAGAGCTCATTATACGTTTGCCAAAATATTTCAAAATCTCGACGGGCACTAAACTCATAATTAGCGTCACCAACCGCAGTCTCTAGGTTATCAATACAGTGTTGCGGCAACTGATTTTGTTTTTCCATCATAATGCCAGGCACCTTTACCCCCGCCAACGTAGTTTGCAAGATGTTACCATCATCATTGACATTAAAACTCGCAACAAGTCTCTCGTAATCTATGCCCAATAGATCCACGATCGGATAAATTTGGCAATAATCACCGGTAAATTGGTAAAAAGTGAAATCGTTGGCTCGTATATCTACTGCAATACCATAAGCAGGTGCGACCCAGATACCTGCTTGAGCGTTCACGTTTGTGTTTGCACCCGCCCCCCCAGACGATTGGCTATTGTCAGAATCACAACCAGCTAGCAGAAATATCAGTAAAAATGAAAGCATACGACTCAAATTCTGAATGCTCAGACGCTTAATGTGTGTGTTTAACATGGTCAATCTCCAAACCCGTTCTTAAAAAATGTTGCCTGATGAATCAGTTCGAAATTATGGAGATAACTGGAAATACTTCCTCAGTGGCTTTGTCTGATTTTTGTCTAAAGAATGTGGCATTTTGTCGACTTGAAGATCGATCGAGACGGTTCACAAATAGTCAAAACGCAAACAAAGCGATAAGCTACCAGCAAACTAACTTACCTTTTTCATTGCTGAGATTATTATGCTTCGGCTATTTTTAAAATTTTACTTTTTTCTCTTTATCAGTGTCTTTCTCTATCTCGCGTTCGGCGTCGTCTCGCAACACACATGGTTGAATGACAAAATTGAAGAAGACCGCGCCAACGATCTGAACGGCACAATCTATCTGCTGAACGCCTTGCATGAAAGCTTGGGGAGCCAGGCATTTGAAGAACAAATAAAAAACTACCCTACGTCATCCAATATCCCCATTGTTGTCCTTGATATTGATTCACTTAACCTACCGCCCAAAAACGAGGCAACATTAAAATCCGGGCAGAGGCTCACACAGCGAGACGAAGTTCATTTTAATTCACCACGGAATATCGGGATTTACCACTACCTCCCAGGATCTAACCTAGTTATTAAAGTAGGCCCCTTGGGCAGAGGACAGGAGTTGGACGACATGGTTGAATTCTATGATCACTCCATATTTTTGGTTATCGCAATACCCATGATTCTCATCATGCTCAGCCTCTATATCAAATTAAAACGACTAGAAAGTGCAACCACACAATTTGGTAGTGGCAACCTTACTATTAGAGTCTCTGAAAAAAAACGCCATACCATTGGCAATTTAAATAGACATTTCAACCGAATGGCGGAGCGCATCGAACAACTGATAAAAGGCCAGAAACAACTCAGAAACGCTGTCGCTCATGAACTACGCACACCGGTATCCCGAATTCGTTTCGAGCTAGACATGATGCAAATGGAAGACAATAAAGCCCTACGGGATGAGTACATGTATGGCATCTCTAATGATGTAGATGAATTGGCAGACTTGGTCGATGAACTACTCACTTACGCACGATTTGACCGAGAGATAACCGATCTAGAGCTCAAACCACACTCGTTAAACGAGAGCCTAAAACGCGTTATCGATACTCACGTATTCGATAGTAAAAAACAGTTTATCTACAATGATGCTTGGGAACACCAATCCGGAATATTGGATCAAATTGGCTTTGACCCGAAACTTATCGAACGTGCCATTGGGAATCTTGTCGGCAATGCAGAAAAATACGCTCACGAAACAATCCACCTGCATATGAAACAAGAAAATTTCTACACCACTATCTATGTCGATGACGATGGGCCTGGGGTTCCAGACAGTGAACGTATCGACATATTCACCCCCTTCAAACGTTTAGATACCAGCCGCACTCGGGCTACCGGTGGCTTCGGTTTAGGCTTATCCATAGTGAAGCAGATCGCACAATGGCATGGCGGTGATGCAAGCGTAGAAACATCACCGTTGGGTGGAGCAAGATTCGTGTTTTCTTGGCCAACGTAACACTGCTATCGCTGGCATATATCTAACGCAATAGATACATCAGACAGAAGATTCAAAGAGAATTTTAATACAGAAGTAGTACGCTAACTACCCATTGATTTCTCAAATAAAACTATTCGCGACACTACCCGCACTCTATAGATCTTCGGCAAGCATACCATCCATAAGTCCATCCAAATAACTTTTCAATGCTTATTCCGAGAGAAATAGTCGCCCTAAAAACACCCACGATCATTGACGAAACACATCAGCGCAGACTCTAAAAATGCCCGAAAAAGCCGTTCAAGCATTTTCGAAGTTGAGATAGGTTTCTTTTGCCTATTTTATTTGCCTAGTCAATGCTGTTGAGTTTTCGATCCACTGTTTCTGTGAGCTAGTCACATTATAGCACTCATTCATGTCCCGACGACCTGTTGACTGAGATTGAGCTTTCTCGAATCACAATATATAAAGTCATTTTTCTGAAAACACCAACCACCAATTTTTCTGATTATATGCCAGCAATAAATTTGTATTGTTCCACCAACCATCGAACGTCAGACATAGTTGTACCTGATTCCTTATAAGCTTCAGCTAATTTTAACAACCGATTTGGCATAGGTAGCGTTCTAACAGCAACACTCATGAACCTCAGTAAAAGTGCTCGCAAGTCAAATCGACGGTTAAAGCGATAACAAAATTCAGCGAGGTAACGCGGTAAATGTTTCGAGTTCACGGCATGATAAACTCCGTGTATCGAGTTTTTAATATTCCCCCAGCAGAGTATTAACTGCTTCAAATACCTCGTTGTTAATCGCTACCGAGGCGGCGTTGGTGACAATGGGAGAATGCTCAATGCCCGCTTTACTCAAGGTACGGAAACCGAGTAAACCATCGGATATGACAACGCTATCCGTAGCCAGCTATTTCGAAGCCCATTGCTCGACAGCCTCGGCTGTGAAGCCTTTAGCCACCTGTAGATTCATATATAACGGATGATCATCCTCATTCAGAGATACAGCCGCAATCAATGGCGTTTTATGGCTGGCACCACGGCCACGCTTGCCTCCACACTGCTTTCCATCCCAATAAGCATCGGCAATTTGTACCAAGCCGGATAACGGTCGGCGGTCATCGCGCTCCTTCATGACCTGCATGATTTTGTGTTTCATACTCCACGTTGTGTTGTACGACACACCGAACTGTCGCTTGAGCGATAAAGCGGATAAGCCTGTTTTGGCTTGCGTGATTAAATGAATGGCTAAAAACCACGTTGTTAGTGGCAACTTCGTATTGGCAAAAATCGTATGGCTGATCAGGGATGTTTGATGGTGGCAGTGGTTACGGCAATGCAGCTCACAATACTCAAGGCTAAGGCTGTTCGGGCACTGAAAACCCTTGGGTCTACACATGCATATAGGGTGCCTCCCGACAGGCTTCCTCGGTACCAAAGTCGTGATAAAATTCGACCGAACTATAGCCTTTCTGGAACAGAGCTTTGTTGTTGGCCATGACAAATACCTCTTTATAGTAAGAGTATTGTTATAGGCATCAAAAAGCTGGCTGGGTTTTATGGCTAATCAGGTACTTTTGTTTCATCAGAGATCATCAGTCGCAGCGACGCAAGCTACAGCAACGACTGCCGCCTGCGCCCCAACGTAACTTAGTTGTAACTTTTACGTTTACGGTGTTTGTCTTTCTTGAGTCTCACAACAGGGTCACGAATCAGCATAATTCCAAAAGGAGTTGCGCCTGTTTCTACAACCCGGCCGTTAGAAGGCAGACCATTTTCATCGATATCATAGATGGTGGTATATTCTGACCCAGCATTGCTATGAGTAGCGAACAACTTATCATCATCCATCGATACCATCAGGTTATGTGGGTGTGGCAGCGCTGCCGATACCGGTGAACCGGGCACAATCTCAAAGGTATCAAGATCAATGGTATATAAGGCTGCACTGCCATCTGCTGATGTGATATTACCGACATACAAATGCTCTTCCTGCTCATTCGCCCAAATACCATGTGCACCAGGAATGCTCAGTTCTGCTTCGACAGTCAGCGTATCTGGATCGATCTTCAAGACTTTACCCGCAGCCTGCGAGGCCACATAAAGATCACTATCGGCAAAACCCCAATACATGAGATGAGGATCGCCAGGAACCTGCAGTCGGTCGATTTCTTGGAAGGTGGAACCACTGAATTCAACAAGCCAACTCTGTTCATTTGCCGGGCCAATCAACGACACAATTGCCGAGGTTGCTGTCACTGTAATGTCATGGGGTTTGTAAGCACCAACAAGGTCCGTAGGCATTGCTACTGTCGTCAACACCTCTTTGGTATCTAACGAAATCACTGTCAGGGTTTTGTCGACATCATTCACCACCCACATCTGACGCAGCGTGCCGTGATTCCACATATGGAATACACCCTCCCCGGTCGGAATCTCGGCGATACGACGCAAGCGCAACGCATCATAAACCAACACACGACTATGGCCACGATCACCAATCCAGATTTCATTTGAATAATACGGGTTTTGCGCGTACATGGGTTCCGAGCCGGGCTCTAGCTCGATATGCATCTCACGTTCAGCCGCAACATCAACTAACGTGATGGTATTGTCGGCTCGGTTCGCAACGGCAATTTTACTTCCCGATGGCGAACGAGGCACCTTATTGAAAGCGGACGCTGAGCTGGTAGTAACGGTGGCGCCAAGAATTAAGGCACCGGTGATATGCAGAGCTCGGCCAAACAGGCGATTCTGCGAAAGTGTAAACATCATAAAACAACTCCTTTGTTATTATTATCGGTCAGTCGATCAATCCCTTCTGGCCAGCATCGACAACGAAGACACGACCCAACCAACCTTTCCCGATACTACGAAGTATTTTTACGAAAAACCAGCACGTCACAAATCATGCCAGACATATCACGACCACCAAGAGATGAAACTAAATCACTGAATCGGAATGCTTTTTATAGAAATAGAACTCCGGGCATATTTTCCATTGAATTCTCGCGGGTTAATTGAGATAACCTACAACAAACGCCAACCGCACTTTTCTTAATAGAAATTCTCAGAGCCTTGCACGATACAACGACACGCCTACTCTCATCATCGCCTTCAGAAAAACCAGCAATAAACCAAGCTGCATTTAGAAATGGATTACACGCTAGCACCGGCTACAACTATGTCGCTGTAGGCTGAACGGATTTGCTCAAAACCGTAAGTACGCTCTAACCGCCTAACGATAAAATGCCCTCGCGCCATGCTCTGATAATAGTTAGTAAATAGTGTATTTAACGTCGCCCCAGAAAACGCCCCAATCACGGGAACCATCTGCGCAGCCATCTTTTTGGTAATAACAAAACCGAACTGCGCTGCCACCTTGTTGATTAACGCAGCCAGCCACTTACCGGATTGGGTAGCCGGAATACTACTCAAAGATTTCACGCCCTGTTTTGCTGCAATTTCTCCCAACTCTTTTGACAACTGACGCATAGTTTCGGCCGTCATACCCCGCACTAGGTAATAACCTATTTCAGTACTCTCATCATTTTCCGCTTTGCCTCCTAAGGCAAATACTTCAATACACGCCGCTTTGGTCGACACATCACTCAAGTCAAAGCCTTCACTACGTGCAATATCGGCGACGGCGCGCATCATAATGGTCGTCGACACCGGCAACTCAACAAATAAAGCACTAAAGCCGAACGCACCGCCAACGGCACCACTGCTGGCTGCCATCAATTTGTGCAAACGCGGCGACGCATTTTTACCGGTATGGTTACCCAAACTATACAAAGCAGCTCCGGCAGATTTATGTAAAGCTGTTTCTACTGATCTGTTTACCTGATCCGTCAGTTTATCGGGCAACATATTCATCGCCACCTCGATGGGGCTGCCGATCACATCGGACATTTGGGTCGTTACTGAAGGGCTTTCGAGCAAATTTACTGCGCGTTGTAAATCGTCGAAATCTGTTGTGTTATCGCGTATATCCAATCGTCTTCCCCTGCAAGCTGTCACGATCGCAGGTTAGCCGAGCGCTGATACCCTCAACATCTGTGTTGCCTGCTTTTGTACACGATACTCTACGTCAACCAACGAAAGCTTGTAACCCTGTTCCGAAAGATCTGCGATCACATTATCAAGATAGGGTGAAATGCCACCGTTTAGATCGGTCAGAGGATAAACCCGAGCCTCACGCGCAACACGACACAGTGCTTTTATCGAATTGATGTGCATTTGATGGTCTAACACATTGCTATAGAGAAAAAGAACATGCGAACACAATGCAAGATCGAACTTGGCATCCTCGAAAGCCAATTCCGGTAGCGCCCCTACTGAATAGCGGCTGCTATCCCTGCCCTCATCGAAGTCTTCTAAGAAAGTTTGCATCGCGCTCATTCGAATCTCGGCAAGCCGCTCCGGCGTGCCGAGATCGCGCCAATCGAATTGGTTTCGTTCCTCTCGAACTTGCCTCATAACGTCAGTAAACACATCGTCAATACGTTGACGAATTTGCTGTCGGCTCAATGCATAAATCGGGTCAACAGAAACACAATTACCCCCTCTGCGTGTTAACTTGGCATTAAATGATGCTGGCCCATCACCGCACCCCAGAATTGCGCTATGAAGGTCAGCATCCGACAAAGAAAACATCCTGATATATTCATCGAATGAACGGCCCCAAGGAACGATATCGTCAAATTTCATGTTGGTTTATTCGTCGCATGTTATCCATCGATCGCTTATTACTTTCTATCTACCCAACGCCTTCTATCTTCGATCAAGAAGCCAGCTTGCGAGCCACCACAATTGTCATCGGCACATCCAGAAACGCCTCATGCCGCTCAATTGCCTGATCAAGACGTTCGACATCGTCCTCATGATGAGCCTCACGCAATGTGTTACGTAACTCTTCAATCGAATCGAAGCCTTCCTGTAGATTGTCCAAATCACGAAACGTCATCGATACCGTTGTTTGGCTTTCTACATGCGCACCGGCCCGTTCAAACATGGCCGGCAAAAACGGGGCAATATCGCCTGCGGCCATAAATTCACTGTAGCGGCGACTGAAAACAACGCCGTCTTCGGGTGTTACCGGGTGCACGTAAATTCGCCGAACATCCGGCTCACAGGCCACGATCACTCCGCCAGGCCGACACACACGCACTAGTTCTTTCACTGCAGTTTCATTGTCGGCGATATGGTGCAACACACGCTCAACGCGCACTGCATCAAATCGATTTGATTCAAAGGGAATATCGCACAAGCTGCCTTTGGCAAAAGACACGGATTTCGGTAAGGCCTGATCACGGGCGTAATTCAACATGTGATCACTCATATCCAAACCAATTACCTCCAACGCTTCAGGCAACTGATTTGCCATGTCGGCAGTGACAATGCCCGGCCCACAACCACCATCCAGTACTGAAGTGCATTGGTTATCTTTGATGGGAGCGAACATCAACGCACGAATTTGATTAATCGCCGGAGCCATTTCGGGCAATTGAAGCATCATTTGAATCCAATGTTCTGGATTCGGGCTGTTATCAAGATCAGAAAATTCGCTGGCGTTGGTCGACATAGCTGAACTCCGCGCTAAAGGGGACAAGTCTTATTCTAGACATCAAAAAACCATCGCCGTTTACATGAATAAACAGTAACCTCATGAACATCAGCCCAATGCCCCCAGTAATCAGCGCATGCGGCACAGAATTTATCCTTCAGACTATATAGAATCCAAACAAAATGTGGATCGAGAAGAAATCATCCGACTGAACGAATCCCATAAAGCACTGGCAGAAAGTACAGATGATTTCCCCAATCAGTGATCATCGGTATACATTACAGAGCCAGTTGCGACTCAGCACGTCGCCGAAGCACAGCCTACTCTCGCACTCATCGCTATATAATCCATACGTATGTGCTAAACCTTATCAAGGTTTCACTGATCAGGAGATAGCGTTTGCAACGACATCGGAAAGGCATGGATTTCTCGAAGTTCTCCAAGTTGTCTAAACACAGTGGCTTAATCTTCGGTCTGCTCGCCGCATTCTTTTGGGGAACTCACAGTGTCATCGTTCGCTATCTCACCAGCGACCTCGGTGGGCTACAAATCGCCGTGGCACGACTATTTATTGCGGCAGCCGTTCTCTACGCTATATTGCGCATCACTGGAGCCTCTGCGTCGATTAAATACAAGGATTGGAATTTTCGACTGACTGTATTTGCGACAGTAACCAACTACGCGTGTTTCCATATCGGGCTGGAATACACCAGCGCCTCCAACGCGATGGTGCTGGAGAATATCGCACCTTTTTTCGTACTAGCATTCTTGTATTTCTTTGCCGGTTCAACTATTCGGAAGACGGATATTATCGCCACATGCCTAGTCGTTGGCGGCGTTTTTTTGACGGTTTACCATGACTTCATCGGCGGCACACAATCGTTTTTCGGCGACATGCTGGAAATCGCCGCCGGATTTACCTGGGCGATATTCATCATTGGCAGTAGTCGTGCAATGCACAACAGCAACTCAACCGCCGAACGAATCAACTTTTTAATGGGAGTGTTTTTGGTCTCAGGCGTCATACTCACGCCTTTTTCTGTTTTTGATGCAACTATGCCAACCATGAATGACGCGATCTTCCTGGTTCTAACTGGAGTATTCCCAACGGCTCTGGCGTATTACCTGTGGTATGAATCTGCTGCAAAGTTGTCGACATTGGCTGCGGCCTTGATTTCAGCGCTGTCCGTCGTTTTTACGTTCTTCAACGCCGCAATATTTCTCGGTACGACCGTCACCCCTATTGCGGTGTTGGGGGCGGGCTTGATTGTTGTCGCTATTGCGATGAACACACTGGCCAAACGGGATGACTAGCACGAGCCATTTGATCATGCAGAAAACACATCAACCGCCTGTAGAGACCAATTCACGACGGTATTGCCCTGGAGACACTCCGGTCGCCCGACGAAACATGGCAGAAAATGCACTTTGGCTCTCATAACCTAAGGCATCACTGATAAAACCCATATCCGTATCGGCATCCAGTAACTCCAACGCGTGACAAAGACGACGCTGCTGCCGCCATTGAGAGAATGTCATGCCGGTTTCTTCGCTGAATAAGCGCGACAGCGTTCGCGTACTGGCACCAACCTGAGCTGCCCAAGCATCCAAACTCTGGTTGTCGTTCGGGGCAAGCATCAGCGCATCCACGATCTTTTGCAAACGCCGGTCACTCGGCAATGGCAGTGCCAAGTCAGCCACAGGCTGCTCGGTAATCTGATCCATAATCACCGCTGCAAGCCGGCTTGCTTTGCTATTTTCCGAGTAATCATTGCCGTAAGTCATCATCGTCTGAATCAGTTGCGTGAGTAACGGCGTCACCTGCAAAACATGGATACGCGATGACGCCATAGCCATATCAGACGTTTCGATATAGATATTGCACATATCCAATGGGCTTAACGCTTCAATCGCATGAAGCGCTTCGGCCGGCATCCAAACCGCCCGCTGTGGAGGAATCCAGTAACGGTGAGAAGGTGTTACTACCTGCATTAATCCCTGTTTGGCATACACCAGTTGCGCACGTCGATGGCTGTGCTCAGCTAACACTTCACCTTCACGCAATGAGCGCTCAAACGTTACTAACGGTTGAGACGATGCCTCAAGAGAATCGAGTGCAGAGTTGTTCGAGGTCATAGTTGTCCGGTTCGCAATAGAGTTTGTCCGTTTGCCGACAAAATACCCAACGAAATAAGTAGAAAATACCAGCGAGAGTTTCAATCGGTGAAATACCATGAAAACACATCGCAATGTCGCGTTCGTCTTTCTAAATGTAGGTCATTTTTTTGACCATTTTTTCCTGCTTATCTATGCCACGGCGGCGGCAGTCAGTTTAACCAGTGTTTGGCATGTCAGCTATGCCGAACTAGTTCGATACGCCACCCCAGCATTCGTTGCCTTTGGTATTGGTTCGATACCCGCTGGGTGGCTTGCAGATAGGTGGTCACGCGAGGGCATGATGTCGGTGTTTTATATCGGAATGGGGCTAAGTGCGATTGCTGCTGGCTTCTGCAATAACCCAGTTACGCTAGCAATCGCCCTCACTTTTATTGGCGTTTTCGCCTCCATATATCATCCGGTTGGTCTTGCGATGGTGGTACAGGGGCGTCATAAAACTGGAACAGCACTGGCAATCAATGGTGTGTTTGGCAATCTGGGCGTTGCTTGTGCCGGCTTGTTCACGGGGTTTCTGATCAGTTGGATCAACTGGAGAGCCGCATTCATTGTTCCGGGTATTCTCGCGACAATGGTGGGGGTCGGGTACGTTATTTTTGTGATTCAAACATCCGTCGAAGATCATTATCACCCAGAGAAACCTGAACACACCACCACGGTATCTTCGACCAATCGAGATGTACTCGTAAAAACCTTCGTTATCGTACTTATCACAACGGCGATTGGAGGGTTTATCTTTCAAAGTACAACATTTACGCTACCTAAATTAATCAGCGATCGGCTGATCCATGGAGACGCTTCAGCCAGTCTTATCGGCAGTATGACGTTTGTCGTATTTGCACTCGCAGCCGCTGCCCAATTACTCGTCGGTTATCTAGTCGATCGACACTCTATACGCTCAATCTTTGGCGGCGTAGCTCTGATACAAACTGTGCTTTTTTTGATCATGACCCGCGCTACGGGTATCACAGGCTTCATCGTCACCATCGGTTTTATGTTGGCGGTGTTCGGGCAGATACCGATCAATGATGTGTTGGTGGGCAAAATTGCGCATAGCCAATGGCGCAGTCGCGCTTATGCGATACGTGCTTTTGTCACCTTTGGCGTGCAGGCGGTAACACTGCCGGGTATCGCATGGATATATGCCAATTTTGGATTCCCGTTACTATTTATCGCTTTGGCAATTGCTGCACTTTGCATTTTTGGCGTTACAACCGCGCTACCTGATCATGATGTTATTTAGCCTAGGAGCCCCCACAAGGGGCTCCGAATCAGAGCCTCCGGTTTGACAGTACAACCGCAGTTCAAATCATCAAATACTGTGGCCTGCACGAGCAAACCTTTTGGCCTTCAAGGTCAATACAAATTGACTTCCTAACGAGGGTGTCGGGCTAATGCGCTCTTTGTAGGCTTGATTCGGGTCGAGGGGCTCGAAGAGATAATTATATAGAATACTCCCGAGCGCCAACGCCATCAGAGATTCAGACAGCCCTGCTCCCAAACACGTGTGGGGGCCGCGGCCAAATGGCGCAAACACATTACGCTGGCGATGCTCATTACGCGGCGGCAAAAAACGGTCAATCTCGAAGGCTTTCGGGCTTTCAAAATAAGCATCCATAAAATGCGAAGCAGTTGTTAGGATAACAACATCCTGACCTTTCTTGATGCTGTGACCCTTGAATACAAAATCCTGGTTGGCAGTGCGAACCATACCAAATGCACTCGGATGCAAACGCAGCGTTTCACTTACGGCAGCATTCAACAGTGGCATATTTTTGAGTTGCTCAGTATTTGGAATACCCGCAGCAAAAACAGTGTCTACCTCCTCACGCACACGTGTTAACGTTTGTGGATGCCGGTGCAACTCAAAAAGTGCGTAATTAAGGGTTTGCCCCAAGGTATCTATGCCTGCAAATAACGGCAAGATGGCTGAAAAACGAAGATCGCCCGGTGCAAAAAGGTGCGGACATTTTTCGCCAGCATCTACCACAGCATCTACAAAATTTCGCATTCCACCCTGACCGCTCAAACGCGATGCGATGACCGCGTCAGCAAACGCCATCGTGCGAATTTTAGATTGACGGAAGCGCCCAAGGCGAAATCTAAGTAACCATGCGGGCAGTCGGCGCAGCGTAAAGTGATTTGTTACTTCATTCACGTAATACAAAAAATCATGCAATTCATCACGCGTCGGCACCTTACCCGACATAATGCAGCCGATCATCTGCGACGTTAGTTGCAGCATGGGCTCAACTACTGCGATCTTCTGCCCCGGCTCTAGGTGGGCAAAGATATCGACACACAGTTGATAAATACGATCAGCATGAGGCTCCATCGCAGCCTTGGAAAAGTCAGCCTTAAACAGCTTACGTAGATAGGTGTGATCGTCTCCATCAAGGCCAATCAAAAAATTATCAGCCTCGAGTTCATGCATCATCCCGCGCCAAAAGGTGTTGGATTCAAAACACCCGCGGCCCTCAACATTAGCAAACTGATTGGCATCCGGACCAGCCATCACCACATAATCAATATGCATCGCTTTCAAACGAAATACCGGCCCCAAAGCGTCGTATTGCGCCATCAAAAAATCCCGTGGGTCACGCCCCATCGCATGCAACGCGCTACCAATAATCGGCAAACCTGGCACAGTCGGGGGCTCAGGGTAAGATGCTAACGGTGGAGATATCATAACGGTGGCTCGGCATTCTATATTGATGCCATTATAATCCGAGCTTTTCTATATAATAATCGGGTTTTACACGAACGCTTTAGGAATGGCTAACACATTGATTATGAAAGAAATTTTAATAAAGCCACCGAAACAAAAACGTGCCATACGAAAATTTCATCAGGTTTTAGACGCTGTCCCGACTGCAGTGGCGCTTTATGGATTCAAAAAAACCACGGCTGCCAAATTGGCATTGGAAGCAGAGATCAGTATCGGCAGCTTTTACGACTACTTCTCATGCAAAGAAGCCGCATTTATTGCGTTTCTTGATCGGGAACTCGACAACGCACTCACCGAAGTTGCTGAGGATGCTTGCAACGCAAAGGGCAATGCAGAGGGAGTTATTCGTTTATTGGTGTCAACGGGCCTGACGTTTGTCACATCTCACCCAATGTTGATCAAAGGCATGTTAATGGAAAATCCGATGTTTGTTCAAAATATCGACCTCACCCGCAGCAAGCAACGAATCGCCGAAATCGGCATTGCCTTTGCTGAGAGTCATCAACTACGACTAACCGATAAAGACCCGAACTTGATGATCTACAGCCTCACTAATGTCGTGCTTGGATTTCAACTTCGAATTGGTTTGATGGGCGATGAACAATACACACGCGATCAGGTTATCAACGAGATGACGGATATCATCAGTCGTTATTTGTTTTTGAATGAAACAACAAAAATAGCCGCAAGCGACCGATAACAAAGGTGCCATAAAACACCCGAGTTACCACTCACCGGCAATTTCACAAGTCTTTATCGCCCCAGCATACGCGCCAGTGTGCCGTCTTTGACCATAAATTGATGCTTGAGGGCTGCCAGAATATGCAAGCCAACAACCGCAAAGATAAATATCACCGAAGACACATGCAGTGTATGAGCAATGCCAGACAACCATTCAATTTTCTGACCTGCAGTAATCAATGTCACACCAAAAAATTCCAACGGACGCCCGCCTGCCATGCTCATAACAACACCGGATAAAGGCATCAGCAATGTCATCAGCAACAACAGATGATGCATACCCGTTGCTAACATCTGCTGCTTGCGTGACATTGTTGAAAGCGGTGACAGTGCACCTTCTTTAATACGCCATGCCAGTCGCAAAGCAGCAATTGCCAATACCAATAGACCGAGAGACTTGTGTATCCCAATAATCTCAAACTTCGCGGGGCCCTTAGGCAAATCTTCCATATACAAGCCGAGAAAAAAGACACCTAAAAACAACAGCGCAGTTAGCCAATGCAGGCCAATGGTTGGGATCGACAATCGGGTTTTCACGTAATTACACCTATGTTGAATGATCAATAGAAACAGCGCGCAATGTAACAAACAGAAGCAATAAGACGATGTAAAGATTTGTAAAATGTCGGCGAATTTCCACAATTTACCGGTATTTTTCGATCAATCTGCCGCGTGATTGATCCACATCAAACATCCATTCCGCTTCCCTTCCCCTCCTCCTTCCTCTGCGCGCTCATCAGCGCATTCTATGTTTGAATTCAATCCGCTTTTCTCAGATCAGACCCGATCTTGTGGTTACCGCATTCAAGAGATGAGATACCAAGCTCAACGACCATTTGTTTTTCGCTATCAACTTCATAATTTTAATCAATTTTGTTAATCAACTTCCTCACCGTATTGTTAGTTCCAACAAGCACTGATTCACAACGAGGACGAATGATGAAAACAATAAGCCTGATTTCTGCCGGCGTATTAGCCACTACCATGCAACTGCACGCTGAGACATTAACCCGCGACAACGGCGCTCCAGTTGGCGATAACCAAAATAGTAAAACCGCAGGTGCCGGCGGCGGTGTCTTACTCGAAGACGTGCACTTGATTCAAAAGCTCCAACGCTTTGCCCGTGAACGCATCCCGGAGCGGGTCGTCCACGCCCGCGGCACCGGAGCCCACGGCGAGTTTGTATCTTCTGGCAACTTCTCAAACCTCACCAGTGCCAGCTTTCTCAACCACGCTGACAAAAAAACACCGGTTTTTGTGCGTTTTTCAACCGTTGTTCATGGCAAAGGATCACCGGAAACCTTGCGTGACCCGAGAGGGTTTGCAACCAAGTTCTACACCGACGAAGGCAATTGGGATCTTGTCGGCAACAACCTACCGGTATTTTTTATTCGCGATGCGATCAAGTTTCCCGATATGGTTCACTCATTGAAACCGTCGCCGGTGACCAACGTACAGGATCCAAATCGTTTCTTCGACTTTTTCTCACATGAACCTGGTGCCACCAACATGCTGACGTGGGTCTACTCCGACCGAGGAACACCTGCCAGCTACCGTAAAATGGACGGCTTTGGCGTACACGCCTACAAAATGGTAAACCCACAGGGTCAAGTTCGTTACGTAAAGTTCCAGTGGAAAAGCCAACAAGGTATTGAAACTCTGACAGCCAAAGACGCTGCCAAAACCCAAGGTATGGATTTCAACAACCTGACTAACGATCTCTACCAAGCCATCAACGCTGGCGATCATCCAAAATGGGATTTATACGTCAAGGTACTAAAGCCAGAGCAACTCGATGACTTTAGTTTCAACCCGCTGGATGCGACCAAAATATGGCCTAAGGTGCCTGAACAAAAACTCGGCACTATGACGCTGAACCGAGTACCCGATAATTTCTTCCAAGCATCCGAATTGTCAGCATTTTCGCCGGCGAATCTGGTCACGGGTATCGAGCCATCGGAAGATCGATTGTTACAAGGCCGCATGTTTGCGTACTCAGATACCCAGTTGTACCGTTTAGGCGCTAACCATCAGCAGCTGCCTATCAATCGGGCTAGAGTCACAGTTGCGAACCACAACCAGGATGGCGCCATGAACATTGGTGATAGCACATCGGATGTCAACTACGAGCCTAGCCGCAAACGTCCGCTCGAAGTTAAGGAAAGTGCTCGCTACAGTGAGACGCCACTGGCCGGAACAACGTTGCAACGTGCGATTAGCAAGCAAGACAACTTCACTCAAGCGGGTGATCTGTACCGCAGCTTTTCAGGCTCACAAAAGGCCAACTTGATTAGCAACTTGGCGGGGGATTTAGGCCAAGTGAAAGACACTGAAACACGCCAAATCATGCTGAGCTACTTCTACCGAGCTGATGCTGATTTCGGCAAGCGCCTGACCAAAGCACTAAACGAAAACATCAAAGCCGTGAAAAACCTGGCAGCCCGATAACCCTTGCAAACTCTGCGAAAGAAAGGCCCCTTACACGGGGCCTTATGTTTGAAACGCTCAACTTACCCCATGGAGAAGTTCCACATGATTCGCTCACACAAATCAGTATGGGTTACCACATTGCTTTTGACGTTATCATTCATAATCACACTACTGTTACCTGGCCAAGCTAACGCAAAGAACACGGGTAATCAAAACCCGCAATTGCAACAACAGGAGCTCGAAGGCTACTACTTTGCCGCCGCAAGAAACGGAAACCTTGATGTGATGACAGCCTTTCTTGATGCGGGTATTCCTGTTGACCACCGCAATGTGCAAAGCTACACACCCTTAATGATTGCTGCATACAATGGCCAACTCGCCATGGTCGATTTACTATTGTCACGAGGCGCAAATGCATGCCTACAAGACAAACGCGGCAACACTGCCTTGATGGGTGCAATTTTCAAGGTCGAACTCAGCATCGCCAAGCGCCTAATCAATACTGATTGCGATCATAAAATTACCAACCAACAAGGCGAAAACGCGCTGAGTTTTGCGGATCTCTACCAACGGCAAGAAATCAGCGAACTACTTCACTCACCAGCATCCCACTAATCACGACCTTTTCTGAATTATCGTGAGAATACCGCCAAAACGGCGGTTTATGGCATTGAAACATACCCCGGCAAACTTTCGATTCGCGCCAGCCATTGATCAATATGTGGATACCCGCCAAGATCAAAACCGCCCTCATCCGCCACGTGGGTATACGCATACAGACTAATATCGGCCAACGTCGGCTGCTCACCCACAAAGAATGGTGTTTCAGATAATTGACCATCCATAACATTTAACGCCTTATGCCCACCGCCTTGTTTCGATAGGTATTCATCGTGACGATCCTCCGGTAGCCCTAAGTACTTATTAATGAACCGTGCAACAGCGATATAGGGCTCGTGGCTATATTGTTCAAAAAACTGCCATTGCAAAACACGCGCTCGCGCCAGCCCGGATGACGGCATATAGGATGATCCTTCTGCGAGAAAATTAAGAATCGCATTAGATTCACACAGGTAGGTATCACCGTCGATTTCAAGTACTGGAATTTTGGCGTTTTTATTCATCGCACGGAACGACGATGTATGTGTTTGATGGGCAAGAATATCGATATGAACCCAGTCATGCGGGATATCTAACAAACTCATCAGCAACTGTATCTTGTAACAGTTTCCAGACTTGATATCACCATAAATACGATAGTCGCAATCCATACTAGCCTCCTTAACCTGCTCCCCAACAGCACCCTACCTGACACAGGTACAACACCGAGCGGAACATCCATTGTTCTTTAAAATATCGTTACAAAATTCATCTGTTAGATTAAATCCTGCGACACATATCTAGCGAGATCAATGTTGACCGTTTGTGACAAGTTTAATCGGTGGAATATGGGCTATGGGAGGTAGAGTCACCGGTAAATATCGCCGGTTCACTTCCTTTATGACTACCTGCGATGACTACCTGCAACCGTGACAGCCTGCATGCAGATAGACATAGAAGAATGGACACGACCATTGAGTTAGTCGTGGTAACAAGAGGCAAACTGACGTGTCAGGTACGGACGGCCGTCCCCCAAACAGCTAATTCATTACCATTCGGGTCTGAAAAATGAAAACGCCGCCCACCAGGAAAGTCAAAAAGAGGTTTAACGATTATTCCGCCGGCATAAACCACCTTCGATTGAGTGGCCTCAAGATCATCACTGTAAAATACCACCAGTGCCGATCCGTTATCTGTTGATGAACATTGGTCAGATCGATAAAAACCACCATCCATAGTTTTATCAAAAAAGGCTAAATAATCCGGGCCGTAGGCTTCGAATCGCCACCCAAATACCGCCTGATAAAAGGCCTCTGTTGCGGCCATGTCCTGCGCTGGCAATTCAATGTAGTTAATGGATTCGTGTTGTTTCTCTGGCATAACAGCTCCAGTTGGTTGCATCAATGTTATGGCATTTGTCGATTTAGCAACGCTAACGCATCAACATATTCGGTTAACAGACGGGCAATAACCTTCCGGCAGGTCTCCACTTGTTGCATTTGGCCAACAACTTGTCCGACCGGATTAAATCCGACCTTCTGACATTCACCAACACCGGCATAACGTTTTGTACGGCGCATTGCATCAAAAGTCACCATACCTTGCAGTGGCATGGGTAAATATCCCGGTGATTCGGGGCCTTCCCACGCATCGGTCCACACATTTTTTAGCATGCGACCGGGCTTACCCGTGAACGAGCGCGAGCGCACAGTGTCTTCTTCCGTGGCATCGAAATACGATTGTTTTTCTGCCGGTTCTGCCTCGGCTTCTTCAACCGCCAGCCATATGGATCCAGTCCAAACACCGGCGGCACCCATTGCCATTGCAGCGAGCATTTGCTGGCCGTTACCAATGCCGCCTGCCGCCAAAACCGGTGTTGGATGTATGGCATCGATGACTTGTTTCCACAACACAATCGAGCCAACATCGCCGGTGTGCCCGCCACCTTCAGAGCCTTGTGCAATGACAATATCAACACCCGCTTGCTTATGCTTAAGCGCATGTTTTGCCTTGCCACACAAGGCGGCGACCTTACGGCCGGTTTGATGGATCTCGTCAATGATCTCGACGGGTGGTGTTCCCAAGGCATTGGCAATCAATACCACGTTGTCGCGTTTTAACGCCTCATCCAGCAGCGGTCGTGCGGTATCTTCTGTCCAACCCAACAATCCACCTTTGGGGCCTGATTCATCACTGAATGGAGGCACACCGTGATCGCCCAACAACTTTTCAGCGAAATCACGATGCGCTTGCGGGATCATAGCTTCAAGTTTTTCCAGCATGTCGTCCGCATTCATATCATCCGCGCCTTCATATTTTTGCGGAATGACAATATCAACGCCGTAGGGATAATCACCCATATTGGCATCAATCCAGTCGAGTTCTTGTTTCAGCTGTTCCGCAGTAAAACCTACCGCACCCAAAACTCCCAAGCCCCCGGCCCGAGATACCTCAACCACCACATCTCGGCAATGCGTAAACGCAAATACCGGGATGTCGATACCTAGGTCGGCACAAATCGGTGTTTTCATACAATCGCTACGTCCGTTTTAGTCTTTTCAGCGCGCACACATTCAGCAACAAGCTACTCAGGTGTTGTCTCGGATGCAAACGCAGCATCAGTTACCGCTTTAGCCCAGCGATAATCAGGTTTGCCTGAAGGTGCTCGTTCGATTTTTTCAACCAGAAACAGTTTACGCGGAACCTTATAACCCGCAATAAATTGTCGACAGTGCGATTGAATCGATGCCAATTCAGGCACCGTACCACGGCTTTGAATAATGGCGCAAACGGTCGATCCCCAGCGTTCGTCAGGCACGCCGATAACGGTTACATCATAAACTTGCGGATGAGACTTCACGGCAGATTCTACTTCTTCAGGAAAGATCTTTTCGCCACCGGAGTTAATACAAGCAGAACCACGCCCTAACATCGTCATGGTGCCATCGGATTCATATTGCGCGAAATCACCGGGAACAGCATAACGTTTGCCGTCATTAGCTTGAATAAACGTCTCCGCCGTCTTTTTCGGATCTTTGTAATAGCCCTGTGGGATATACCCAGCTCGCGCCACCATGCCTACTTTGTCGCTGTCAGGCGTTAACGGCAGCAGTGTGTCCATATCCAACACAACAGTACCCTGGCCGGGTTTAACGGTTGGTCCGCCTTTCATACCGGTTTTGCCCTTTTCGACCGCCAGCGTGCCGGTTCCGCCGGTTTCTGAAGCGCCGATACTGTCAAGAATCATCAGATTTGGAAAGTGAGACAAATATTGATCCTTCAGTGACGATGAAAACACCACTGCACTGCTGGATACAGCAAACAACGAAGTCGCATCTATGGAATCTTTCTGTTGTTCATAAGCTTCTATCATTGGTCGCGCCATCGCATCACCGGTGATAAAAAAGACATTCACGCCCTCAGTAGCGACATTGCGCCATGCCAGTTGCGGGTCAAACTGCGAAAACATCACCACCTTACGACCTTCAAAAGCACTACCCATAACGGCCCATTGGCTGGCTCCGTGCATCAGAGGCGCTAATGGCATCAAACAGGCCTGGTAGGCTGCGCCTCGATCAATCACCTCATCGGGATGCTTAACGGCCTCACCAGTAACCAGATCAATACCGCCACCCAATGCAAAAAACACATCCTCATGCCGCCAGACCACGCCCTTTGGCATACCGGTGGTGCCACCGGTGTAAATCATGTACTTGTCATCACCGGAACGTGGCGCAAACGCCCGCTGATTCGATTGAGATGCAATGGCAGACGCATAATCTGCGGAATCCAATATGTTTTCGACATCGGTTCCATCATCTACACACAGGCTGAATTGAAGGTCTGGCAATGCATCCTTCACTTGTGCGATCGAAGGACCAAACTGACGTTGATATACCATGGCTTTCAAATCAGCATTGCGGAACAGATATGCTAACTCATCGTTCACGTAGCGGTAGTTGATATTGATCCAGACAGCCCGTAACTTGAAAACAGCCCAGAGCGTTTCAACCCATTCGACACAGTTGTAGGCATAGATACCAACATGATCATCCTTGCCGATACCTTGTGAAGCAAGATAGTGCGCCAGTTGGTTGCTGCGCTCGTCCATCTCTCGATAGGTGCGGCGTATTCCATCTGCCACGAGGTATTCACGATCAGGGTAGCGATCTACAGCACATTCAAAGATATCTGCCAGGTTATATTCCATTCGATTCCTTCCTTAATGATTTGGCGATGAGAATTATCTTAACGCCGAAAAACGCGGCAAAGAACCATCAATTTGGATGACTAGCGCGAAAATCGTTAACAGGAAGGATGTCCCAACAAGAATACTCAAGCCTCAACTCACAGAATTCAGGCAAAAGGGTCAGGGCAAATGCGACACAAGGGGAACGGCCACATAAGCCCTGAAAACGGGTAAGATGTTGAAACAACGACGACATCTAAAAATACGTAAATCAGAACCTGAGCCATCACGCATTGCGCGGAGATATTCCACGGCAGAGGCTCTCTCTCTAGATGCAAAAGATGCAAAGCGCTTGCCGCCCGCTCGTATTACTGTCGAGGCATGCAAATTAGTCAAAACACTCCACAACAAATTATGCGCAGCGCGAAGCAATAACACGCAACTCGCTAACTTGGCGTGGAGCCGCTTGATTGCTGCTGAGATCAAACCGAGATAACCACTGCTCCAATCGTTCGCCAGAAGCAGACAGCGCTGAATCAACCCCTCGAATTAAGTCGTATTCAGACGTTTGCACAGCTAATGCACGGAATCGCGTTACCATATGCCGACGTAGTTTGACGCCTCTGTGAGGCTCTCCTAACACCATGAGCAAGTAGGTTAATTCGGTTGCTGTGTTAGCAAATCGCCGCTCAGCGACCGGATTGTCAGGATCGGTATCCAACAAGATATTTGCCGCTTCGAGCGCGTGGTAATAGGCTTTTCTGGCACCTTGATAATCACTTTTTGCAATGCGCTGTCGTGCATAAATCAATGAGCAGGCAGCGTAGTATCGAGCATCTTGCAGTGATGATATCAATAACGAGCGGTGCTTTTTCGACAAGGATTCCGCCAATGAACCGTTCATTACGCTGCATCCTTTTCTGCGACTTCTAACACCAACTGATCAACCCATTGTTCTATGCGCTGGTCTGTTAATTCAAACTGCTGATCTTCATCAATAGCGAGGCCGCAAAACTCAGATTTATCAGCATTCGCAGCGCGCGACTCTTCGAAATCGTACCCATCGGTTGACCAATGACCAATTAACTGTCCACCGGCGCTGCTGACATGGTCTCGCAACCACCCCATCGCATCAACGAAGTAATCGCCGTAGCCGAATTGATCGCCCAAACCAAATAGAGCAACCGTTTTACCCGTTAAATCAACTGCTCGCAGCTGATCATTAACTCGATCCCATTCACTTTGAATACCGCCAAAATCCCATGTTGGTATCCCCAAGATCAGTAACTCATAGTCTTGCAACTGACCGACCTCGGATTGGCTGATGTCATGCATTTCAACAGCACAGCCAACATTCGCTAGGTTTTCAGATATCTTATCCGCAATTTCTTCCGTGTTGCCGGTATCCGTTCCGTAGAAAAGCCCTGTTTTGAGCGCATCAATCCGCATCGCCAACCTCTTATCATTGTGTAAATGCCGACGTCCGAGCCAGCGTAATGTTGTTGTTAATATCAAACGTGATGTCGTTGACAATATCGTTGCCGAATTAGCCAACAAACAACCTGCTATATACCGCCCTGCGTGAGCTTCGCCGGATCAAGCAACCGCTCGAGCTCTTCACGAGTCAGAGTGGTGTTCTCCAACGCCACATCAATCACCGGCCGTTGCTCGCGATACGCTTGCTTGGCAATTTCTGCCGCTTTCAGATAGCCAATAATCGGGTTTAATGCGGTAACAAGAATCGGATTACGCGCCAATGCTTGATTGATATTGGTTTCATTAACGCTGAAAGTGGCAATGGCCTTATCGGCCAAAAGCCGGCTCACATTCGCCAATAGTTCGATGCTCTCCAGCAGGTTATGCGCGATCAACGGCAACATAACATTCAGCTCAAAGTTACCGCTTTGGCCAGCCACCGTGATCGTCGTGTCATTACCCATCACCTGCGCAGCAACCATCGCAGCGGCCTCAGGAATCACAGGGTTAACCTTACCCGGCATGATGGAGGACCCCGGCTGCAAGGCTTCCAATTCAATCTCGCCCAAACCTGCCAACGGCCCGGAATTCATCCAACGTAAATCATTCGCGACTTTCATCATTGATACAGCCACCGTCTTTAACTGGCCGGACAAAGCCACGGCCGTATCCTGAGTACCAATACGACTAAAAAGATTCTCTGCTGGAGTAAAACGTAGGCCGGTGCGTTCAGATAGCTTGCGTCCAAACGTCAGCGCGAAATCCGGATGCGCATTAATACCGGTACCCACGGCCGTCCCGCCCTGCGCGAGTGCTTGCAGCGATGGCTGCAGGTATATTAGCTGCGTTACATTCTGAGAAATCTGATCAGCCCAGCTCAGCAAGCTCTGGCTAAGACGCACTGGCATCGCATCCATTAAATGGGTTCGGCCCGTTTTCACGTATTGATCAACACGAGTCGCTTTGTCTCGAATGGTTTCCTCGAGGTGAATAAGCGCCGGCAACAAATGGCGCTCAAGCTCGCATGCAGCACTGATATGTATCGTGCTGGGGATAATGTCGTTGCTACTCTGCCCGCAATTGACGTGGTCGTTGGGGCTGACCGTATCGCCATAAAACCCTGACGCCAATGTCGCCAGTACTTCATTTGCATTCATGTTGGAGCTGGTACCCGAGCCTGTTTGAAAAACATCGACCGGGAAATGACTCATAAGATCTGAGCTATCCAGCAGTTGGTCCACCGCCTGGCAAATCGCCTCTCCCATCGGTGCAGGTATTTGCGCCAACTCCGCATTGGCCAATGCTGCCGCGGCTTTTGCCTGCAACAATGCACGCACAAATGCTTCAGGCATACGCTTCTGACTCACCGGGAAATTATTAATGGCCCTTTGCGTTTGTGCGGCGTACAGCGCGTCTGCTGGGACTTGCAACTCACCCATACTGTCTTTTTCAATTCGGGTAGACATGATGATTCCTCAAGTGGGTTTAGTGAAAGTGATGGCTGATAACGCGCAGCTCTTCAAATAACGCCATAACCTGCGATCGCTTTAAATCAGTATTGGCAATATTCATCATATGAACCAATGGTCGATTGATATGATCAAGGCAAACAGAGCGCCAATGGTCAGGAACCAACGAATCTGCGTAAGTATCAAGCAACAGTTGAAATTGACCGTGATAGATTTGCCAAAGCTTGTCAGCCGATTCTTCACTGCCTCTGATTTCTCGGCTCATCCATGACAAAATCAGTGAGGGATTATCTTCCTCAATACCATGGCGTATTGCATAGCGCATCAACACCAGCAAGGACTCTTTATAAGCGATTTTACTGACGGGCATATTCATGGCCTGTTAGATTCCCCCAAGGCGATAATTTCACGGTTAATGATCAAGTTGGTATTATTTATAAATGATAATGATTATCATTACAACAATATTTACAATTAATCACCCCTGGAAAATTACAGTCAATGATCACCCGGTCGATAATGCTTTTTTACATCAATTTTGTAGGCTATCGAAAACTGTTAGACGAGATTAAACTCGCATGCACAAAGCAATGTAATCTCATGCTGAGCGACGGAAGTATGCGTATTTGAATGCCATCAAAGGCTATGTATTCATTGCCGATATGAACAAGACAATGCACAGAAGGAAATAAGAAGAGAGCGAGGAAGGTAAAAAGAAGCGCTCGAGTATTTGATGTATGCACAACATCCACTCAAGCACTCGGCCGGAATGTTTCTCATCGCTGCGGTATCAATGAGCTGCAAAGATAACCTGTAACAATGAGATCCACTCGGTTAAAACGAGCGCTATCAGAGACTAAACCAGAAAAATCAGTGCAGCGGGTTGATCTTCGCCAACGCAACACGTGAAAACGGTGCCGGTAACATGCACTGGTCGCCACCATCGCCAAACCGTTCAAGAAGATCGTAGCCATCGAGGTCCTCAAGCAATGTAAGGCCACATTCCTCCAAAAGATCTGGCAAGGTATCCGGATTAAACCCGCAAACCCAAGGCTCTCCCGCCCGCTCTACTTCTGCACGTACCCGTTGGTAGGCCTTCCACTTGGCAGAACCTGCTTCAGCCCCGGTTAACAGGCAGTCGTCAATATAGCTAAACGCCAAATAACCCCCTGCCGGTGCCAGATTCGAAAATTGTCGAAACATCTCAATATTGACATCACGCGGCAGATATAAGGTAACGCCCAACCAAGAAAAGAAGGCTTTCTTATCCAGGTTAAAACCGCCAGAAACCAGAGACTGACGCAAATTCGATTGCGTAAAGTCAGCAGCCACAAAGTGCAGATTTGATGGCGTACGAATACCACTGGTTTCCAACCGCTCTTGCTTATATTGCTGAGTATCTGGCAGATCAACCTCAAACAGGTTTAAGCGTTCCATCATCGATGGATAACGCCAAGCGAATGCGTCAAAGCCGGCCCCCAACAACACATACTGCTCAATATCTTCATCTAGGGTGCGAAACAGCGCATCCTCGGTAAAACGTTCACGCATAACTATTGCGGCATAACTGGGGTGGTGTTGTAGGTAATCATCCATCGATGCACTGCCCAGTCGTTGCATTTCAGGTAACAATACCCGCCGCACCTGCTTACGCATGGATGACGATACAAACACGTCCGACCAAGCATCGTGAAGCAAAGGATCAGGTGCGTGATGTGAGTGAACCGAACGGATCAGTGACACAGCCATTGCTGTGGTGCTCACCGCCTTAACCGCATTAGCAGACATTGCCATGTGTTGTCTCCTCGACGAACAATCAACTGGTTTGACATCAATTCTCGCCGGAGATTCGCCAAAAATTATGGCGCTGCTATTCGTGTAAACCAGTTATACAAACAAGCCAGTGTTTGCAAGCTGGCCTACCACAGGCATTCCGAGACCTAACGCACAAACTTAGCAACTAAGTATTACCCAACAATTCAAAAAGTTAATAGCGTCTGATTTCAAAGGAACCGTCATATCAATGTTGATGTCACAGAATCCGCCCTGCCCTATAAAATAATCGGATCAAGCATATGCAAACGATATGCAAACAAACTTATGAATCGGCTCTGAGTAGCGGTATTTCTTTAGGTGCCAGCTCGTTCAACTATGCTCCGGGAGAAACGTCTAGTTTGAACCTGCACTATACCGAGGCCAGTTCATCAGCTAGCGCGGCCTTGGATACAATCCGCGATTTTTCGGGCATGTTTCAGCACAGCGAATTAGCAGATTTTTTCTGGCCTGAATGGGATCCAGCCAACTCAACCCAAATTATTCTTGCCAGTAAGGATGCTCAAGACGTCGGATCAATCATCTACTGTCGCGAGGCAGTCAATCTCAAAGTGCTTTTTCTTTCCGTATTTCGCAACCCAACACTTCAACCGACTCGCGGCTTGGGAACACTGCTGATGCAATGCATGTTTGATATCGCAATGATCGAAGAAATGGAAGGCATCATACTCAGCCATACATCAAGCAGCAGAGCGTTTTACGAAAAACTCGGGATGAAATCCGGAGCCGGTAATAGCAAGGCGAACATGAGCCCAGATCAACGGCAATTACGACGACACAAATACATGTTTACCAAGACGGGAAGAAAACACGTCGACCTCACAGACACGGTCAATATTGAAGGGCGAGGAAAGTCCGTATCCAAATCATCTCGCCAAGGTTTTTATGAGGTGTAATACATGTTGACGTTCTGGCCATAGATACACAATCAACACGCATAAAAAAACCCGCAACAAGGCGGGCTTTTTTATCACTCATCTAGCGCCGATATCAGCGCCAAACGCGAGAACTGTAACAAAATATATTACAGCGCAGATTCCAACTCAGGAACTGCATCAAACAAGTCAGCAACCAGACCATAATCAGCTACCTGGAAGATAGGTGCTTCTTCGTCTTTGTTGATCGCAACGATGACTTTAGAATCTTTCATACCTGCCAAGTGCTGAATCGCACCGGAGATACCAACAGCAACGTACAGGTCTGGAGCAACAATCTTACCCGTTTGACCAACTTGCATGTCGTTTGGTACGAAGCCTGCATCAACAGCCGCACGAGATGCGCCAACAGCAGCACCCAGTTTGTCAGCCACTTTGTACAGCATTTCGAAGTTGTCGCCATTCTGCATACCACGACCACCAGAGATAACGATCTTCGCAGATGTCAGCTCAGGACGATCAGATACAGCCAGCTCTTCTTTAACGAATGCAGAGATGCCAGCATCTTGTGCTGAATCAACCGCTTCAACAGCAGCAGAACCGCCTTCAGCAGCAACAGCATCAAAACCGGTAGCACGTACAGTAATAACTTTGATTGCATCAGCAGATTGAACTGTTGCAATAACGTTACCTGCGTAGATTGGACGCTTGAAAGTATCAGCGCTAACCACGTCAGAAATTTCAGAAATTTGAGCAACGTCTAACAAAGCAGCTACGCGTGGCAACGTGTTTTTGCCCGTTGTTGTCGCTGCAGCCAGAATGTGTGTGTACTCTTTGCCCAGCTCAGCAACCAACAAGCTAACGTTTTCAGCCAGTTGATGCTCGTATGCTGCGTTATCAGCAACCAATACTTTAGCAACACCTTCAGCTTTAGCAGCTGCTTCAGCAGCAGCACCACAGCCAGCGCCTGCTACTAATACAGTGATATCACCACCGATTTCTTTAGCAGCAGCGATGGTGTTCAGAGTAGCGCCTTTCAAAGAGGCATTATCGTGTTCTGCAATTACTAAAATGCTCATTCTTAGATCACCTTCGCTTCAGTTTTCAGTTTATCAACCAGCTCAGCAACAGTCTCAACCTTGATACCAGCTTGACGTTCTGCTGGTGGCTCAACCTTAAGCGTTTTAACACGTGGCGCAGCGTCTACACCCAGCTCTTCAACAGTCAAAACATCAAGCGGCTTTTTCTTGGCTTTCATGATATTTGGCAGAGATGCATAACGAGGTTCGTTCAAACGCAAGTCAGTAGTAACAACTGCAGGCAGGTTCAATGCAACAGTTTGCAAACCACCGTCGATTTCACGAGTAACGTTTGCTTTACCGTCTTCGATAACAACTTCAGAAGCAAAAGTACCCTGAGCCATGCCAGTCAACGCAGCTAGCATCTGACCAGTTTGGTTGTTATCGCCATCAATAGCCTGCTTACCCAAGATAACCAGATCAGGAGATTCTTTTTCAACAATCGCTTTCAGCAATTTAGCAACAGCTAGTGGCTGAAGCTCTTCAGAAGTTTCAACCTGGATACCACGGTCTGCACCCAGTGCCAGAGCAGTACGAATTTGCTCCTGACATGCTTTTTCACCCAGAGATACAGCAATAACTTCAGTCGCTACACCTTTCTCTTTCAGACGAACCGCTTCTTCTACAGCGATTTCACAGAATGGGTTGATTGACATTTTTACGTTTGCCAGATCAACGCCTGAACCGTCACTTTTTGGTCGAACTTTAACGTTGTAATCGACCACACGCTTAACTGCGACAAGAACCTTCATAGATTGCTCTCAATGTATGGGTTGTTGAATGCATGTATTGAACCTAATAAAACGTTCAATACGCCTAATTTCGGCCGCATATACTGAACCTTTCACTGCCCTAGGTCAATAGCACTAAGTGCCACGACAATGACGAATTCGGCCAATTCTTTTGACGAAAAATGCTTCGATCTTCTGAGTTATTACTTACGTTTGGTCCGATCTTTTCGACTTCTATCCCGCTTCGGAATTTAAAATTGCTATCAAAACTTAGAAAAAGATATAATGCGCGCCCGTAATTCGGTACACATTGGCATATATAAGCCACTCATAACGCATAAATTCAACAACTTACGAGGTGCTCACTGTGGAACGAGAATATATGGAATACGACGTTGTCATTGTTGGCGCAGGCCCTTCAGGCCTTGCCGCGGCATGTCGCATCCGTCAACTTAGTGAAGAAACAGGCAAAGACATCAGCGTTTGTGTTGTTGAAAAAGGCTCTGAAGTTGGCGCCCACATCCTCTCCGGCGCTGTTTTTGAACCTCGCGCCTTGAACGAGCTGTTCCCCGATTGGAAAGAAAAAGGCGCGCCACTGAACACAGAAGTGACCGGTGACGAGATCTTTATGTTCACCAATGCCGAAAAAGCCATCAAAGTGCCTAACGCCTTGGCACCCAAAACCATGCACAACCACGGCAACTACATCATCAGCCTGGGTAACCTGTGCCGTTGGTTAGCTGAGCAAGCCGAAAACATGGGTGCAGAAATCTACCCGGGCTTCGCTGCATCAGACGTTCTTTATAATGAAGAAGGCCAGGTTGCCGGTATCGTCACCGGTGATATGGGTATTGCCGAAGATGGCAGCCACAAAGACAGCTACATGCCTGGCATGGAGCTACGTGCCAAGTACACCCTGTTCTCTGAAGGTTGTCGCGGCCACCTAGGCAAGCGCCTGATCGAAAAATTCAACCTTGACGAAGGCAAAAACCCGCAGCACTACGGTATTGGTATTAAAGAGCTGTGGACCATCCCTGAAGATAAACACCGCGAAGGCCTGGTTATGCACACCATGGGCTGGCCTCTGCAAGAAAGCGGCGTATTGGGGGGCTCCTTCCTCTATCACATCGAAAACAATCAGGTTGCTATCGGCTTGATCACTGACTTGTGCTACGACAACCCGCACGTTAGCCCATTTGAAGAATTCCAGCGTTACAAAACCCACCCTGAAGTGGCTAAGTTCCTGGAAGGTGGCGAACGCGTAAGCTACGGCGCACGTGCTATTGCTAAAGGCGGCCTACAGTCATTGCCTAAGATGAGCTTCCCAGGTGGTCTGTTGATCGGTTGTGACGCTGGCACGCTGAACTTTGCCAAAATCAAAGGCAGCCATACCGCAATGAAATCCGGTATGTTAGCGGCTGAAGTTGTTCACAAAGCGGTTACTGACGGTGAGAAAACCGGACAGGAACTGGCAGAATACAAAGATGCTTTCGAAAGCAGCTGGTTGTATGAAGAACTCAACGCACAGCGTAACTTCGGCCCGGCACAGCATAAATGGGGCAACTTTGTTGGTTCTGCATACGCTTTTGTTGATCTGAACCTGTTTGGCGGCAAACTGCCTTGGACCTTGCAAGATACCAAGCCAGATTACGCCACTATGAAGCCTGCGGCGGAATGCAAAAAGATCGATTACCCGAAGCCTGACGGTAAATTGAGTTTTGATCGTCTGTCGTCAGTATTCCTATCGAATACCAACCACGAAGAAGATCAACGATGCCACCTGACATTGAAAGATCCTGACGTGCCGATGAAACACAACCTGCCTGTTTACGATGAGCCTGCTCAGCGTTACTGCCCAGCGGGTGTTTACGAGATCGTTGAAAACGAAGCGGGTGATAAAAACTTCCAAATCAATGGTCAGAACTGTGTTCACTGTAAAACCTGTGATATCAAGGATCCTACCCAGAACATCGTTTGGGTAACCCCCGAAGGTTTTGGCGGCCCGAACTACCCGAACATGTAACCCATATTCGGATAAACAAAACGGCTATTCCTTTGGTGTAGCCGTTTTTTTTCGTCTATTGTTTCTCGTTACTATTTGTTCCTCACTACTCGGGTTATACCGTAACGCTTCTCTTCTCTTCTCTTCTCTTCTCTTCTCTTCTCTTCTCTTCTCTTCTCTTCTGTATTAAACCCCGGCCGCCCTACTCTTGGTATTTATCAACGCTGACAGAGCAAGGCTTCGCTCACAAGCAATGGGCGTGTAACCATCTAAACTGATGGAAACAAACACACGCTGTAAGCTAATTGAACGAACTGAGAGACAAGCTAATGATGTCATTTAAAGGCTACGACTGGCATAGCTTCCTACCAGATCCCCGGATCGGGCTTCGAGCCGCTTTACTCCCATTACTGCTATTAATCACCAGCAGTGCGTTAGCTGAAAACACCCAACCTTGGCTAACGTTACCACCCACACCAACGCTGCCGCAATCTGAACAGCAAGGTTACATCGACTCCAACCATAGCCGCATATGGTATAGCGAATTTGGCGAAGGCCAACCGGTTGTGTTATTGCATGGTGGATTTGCTAACGCAGACTACTTCGGTAATCTTATTCGCACACTTGCGACCCATTACCGCGTTATTGCCATTGATAGCCGCGGGCAAGGACGCAGTGATTTGGGCAGCGAAGCACTCACCTACACCTTGATGGAATCCGACATCATTCATGTTATGGATCACCTCAACATCCAAAAGGCAGTCGTCATCGGTTGGAGTGACGGCGCCATTCTCGGTCTCAAGCTGGCTATCGACCACCCAGATAGACTCACTCGTGTCTTTGCTTTTGCAGCTAATACTCGCCCTAATGCGATCAAAGACACGTCGAAGAGCGCTGTTTTTAATGAGTTTTTGAAACGCACACAGCAAGAGTACAAAAATCTCTCACCAACTCCTCACAGCTTCCCCGCACTCCGAAACGCGATAACCCGAATGTGGCGCACTCAACCAGATATTACTCAGGCACAACTGATGTCGATTCAAACACCAGTTTGGATTGTTGATGGTCAATATGACGAAGCAGTGCAACGGCAAAATCAGGTCTTGATGGCGCAAACGATTCCCGCGGCCACGCTCCTGATTATTCCCAACACTAGCCATTTCGCGTTCTTACAAAACCCACCGCTATTTGATTGTTACGTTCTGGCCTTTCTTGCTGAGAAACTACCAGCAACATGCACGCCCAAAACCCAAGCGAGCGCAACAGAGGCTCCGCAATAGCCATCGACCTTCACAACCCCTACCCAAGAATCCAACCTAAGAACCCGCCCAAGGAAAACGCTCTATGAAAAAACTCAATATTTACGCCGATTCCACAGAAGCCATCAATGGCACGGACAATACCCAATGGAGCGCTTTATTTGATCATGAGCCGCTCGCTAACGTGGCAAGAATTCGTCTTCAACCGGGAATAGTGCAAGACCGCCACTTCCACCGTAATGGCGCAGATATTTTTATCATCATTGAGGGACAAGGTCGTTTGATCTATGGCGATGTCAGCACAAAAACGGAGGCGCTGGTTGAAGAAAAATCACTTGAGGTAGCACGTGGTGATGTCTACTTCATCGATCCATTCCAAATGCATGCATTGGAAAACACCGGCAAAAACGATCTCGTCTGGTTAAATATTGCGCCTGGCGATCATGCCGATATTGACTGCGTTTATATGCGTTAAGCCGCTATGCTTTGCCAGTGCGCAGTCTGTGTGTATGCCGCTAATCGCCACACTGGTCGCTAAAGATTCTAGATACTTATGACCAACAAAGGCCTTGCCGAGTGCAGGGCATACACCGGCTGACCAGCATTGGGAATTCAATTAACTCGCGATGAGCCATATCTTTAGCCCTGAGTATTAAGCGTTTCTATAGGCGATTTGTCCCATCCGATCCATTTCAAATCCAACACCATCACAGCGTATATCACGGGTACCAGCAACAAAGTCGTGAAGGTTGCAAAGAGTAAGCCGCCAATCTGCGCATAACACAGAGGCTTCCAAAGCGGGCCGCCTTCTAGCGCCAGCGGCACCAGCGCAAATACCGTTGCGCCAATGGTGATCAGTACTGGCCTTAGGCGCAAAATTCCAGCATCCAGTAACGCTTCCTTCAGTGGTGCACCAAGCGCATGCTGCTCTTCAACAAAATCAAACAACACAATTATATGGCTGACGATGATACCGATCAGGCTCACAATCGCCAGAAATGCCATAAAACCGAAGGGCTGCCCTGCGATAAGCAAAGCGACTAACGCACCAACAACGCCATAGGGAACCGCAGAAAACACAACCAGCGGCTTGATCAAATGTTTAAACTGAAACACCAGTGCCAAATAGATAGCACCTATGGATAACATCATGATGGAGGTAAGTTCTTTAAAACTGAATTCACGGCTGGCTTGAGCACCTGATATTTGGATTTCATAACCGGCAGGCAAGTTCATCTGAATGTCTTGGAGCTGATCATCGATCGCAGACATTACATCCGATGCCAGATAGCCTTCCGACGGAAACGCCGACACTGTAATCGTTCGTAACTGCTCCAATCGACTAATACGCAACGGTGCGTAATCAAACCGCGTATTAGCAACCTGAAGCAGCGGCACCTTATCTTCGGTCTTTAGCGAATAGATATACAAATTATCCAGATCCGATAAACGCGCACGCTGCTGGGCACGTAATTTCGCCACGATAGGAATTTGTTTATCACCCTCATAGAATGTGCCGACTTTGGTGCCGCTCAGCGCTGTCGTTGCCGAAGCCGCGACATCCTTGTTGGTAATACCGGATAAATTCGCCCGCACCGGATCAATATCTAAATGCATTACAGGCGATGTTTCCCCCCAATCATCCCGTACGCCTTGAGACGTTGGCGTTTGTTTTAGCGCGAGCTTTATTTTGTCGGCAATCAGTCGTAACTGACGGATGCTCTTTAACTCATCTTCAGCAGAATCTAGTCCAACATCTGCTTGGCTTATCACCCTTATAGCAACCGGGTATTCCAAGGGTGTCGTTTGCAGTTCTTTGAGCTCGATTGACGCACCAGCAATGCTGTCTTGTAATACAACATTGAGATAGGGAGCGATCTTCCCGGTGACCTCTTTGTCGCTGAAACGCAAGATCATCTGCGCAAAATTAGGCTGCTGTTGTTCCGGGTTCGCGGTAAACCAGAAGCGCGGAGGGCTCCCCCCCACCGTAGTACTGATCTCAGTTAACAGCGGTTCGTCGCTTTCCAGATTATGGCGTTTGCTGTATATCTCGACATGCTCTGCGAGTAACGTCTCTACCTTTTCAGTGACAGCATTGGTGTACGTTATGGTTGCGTCGTTAGGTGCCCAAACATCGATGTAGGCAAGGTACTGTAAATCGAGTGGGAAAAACGACTTCTTCAAGTTGAGCTTGGTGACTCCCCCTAGCACCAGAACCAACAAAGACAATACCAACACCTTCTTACGGTGATCTATCAGAACCTCGCCAAAACGGTAGTAGCGACCAGAAAATCCGTGTTTGCGCTTTTCTTCGATCGGCAACTCAAGTTTTTCAGGTTTCTTCAGCAGGTAATAGCCGAGAAACGGCACAAAGGTGATGGACACAATGCGCGATGAAATCAATGCACATGTCATCACAATTGGCAGACTATGCAAAAACAAACCATGCTCACCGGACACTAACAGCAACGGCAGATAAGCCACTATGTTGGTAATGGTGGCGTATAGAATTGGACGCGCCAAGCGTGTTGGCCCCACCCAAGCAGCTTTAAATCGGGATTTCCCTCGGGCTAGTTCACGCTTAATGGCGTCCCCCGCTACAACGGGGTCATCCACTAACAACCCCAGTGCGATGATCAATGCTGCCAGCGACACTTGTTGGATTTCGATGCCAAGCAAATGCGACATTCCGAAAGTCATAGCCAGTGTGACCGGTATCGGTAACATCAGCAGCACGGCCGACCGCCACTCAGAGAAGCCAATAAACGCAACGATCATCACTAGTAGAATCGCTTCGTACAATGCGCGCATAAAGAGGTCGATGCGCTCAGTTACAGCATCTGGTTGATTGATCATTTTTCGAATAATAAGGTCGCCGGGTAGATATGGAGAGAGCGTTTCAAGCATCGCATCAACGCCTTCGCCGAGATCTTCTATCTGCTGGTCTGCCTTCATCAATATTGATAAATTCACCGCTCGGCTGCGCTGCCAAGCCCCCGTCTCATCAGGGTAACTGAAATAGCTGAGTAATGATGGCGGGGATTCATAACCACGGCGGATATCCACCAAACTTCGCAAGAACACCGGCGGCGCGCCGGAGCCTGCATTGATAACAACATCACCGATCTGCTCTGTATCGGTAAATCGTCCAGAAGGAAGAATCAATATATTCGAATCATCAACATCGATAACACCGCCCGGAATTGTAATATTCGTTGCTGCCAGTGCTTGCTTAATCTGCGATGGAACGATGCCATACGCTGCCAACTGCTCTTGGGAGTAATCCAGATAAACACGTTCAGGCAAATTGCCTGATCTCACCGTTTTTGAGACCTGAGGCACCTTACTGAGATTTTTCGCAATCAACTCGGCATAACGATTAAGCTCTCGAAAACTGTAACGATCGCCAGCAACCGAGGCCAGTTGCTCACGGGTATTGGCAAGGTCGCGAATAATAACGGGACGCCAAGCATCCGGGTGTAAACCACGATCACCGATTTGATTATCGAAAATCCGATCGAATGCAGCCAGCAAGCCAGGGTCAGACAATCTACTGGTAAAATCCAACGCCAGAAAGCCCGACCCCTTCACCAATTGCATATCTTCTCCGAGACCGTTATCGGCGAACACGGTTTTCAAAGCCGTAAATGCAGGCTCAATCGCACGATCGTCGAACGATAACGGTGTTGCTACAAGCAACGAGACGCGATCGGCACGCTGCTTACGTGCATCTTTTAACACACGCTCAATATCTTTAGCTCGCACTGAGACTTCTGCATCTGTCACTCGTGGGCTTGCCAACGACAACATAATCGCACTGGTTTCACCAAAACCGGTATTAAGCGTGACCGGCCCAGCCCCTTGGGGCAACGTTTGATTGAGCTCCTGAAGCTTCAGATTAATGTCGCTGAAGACCTCCAATGGATCCGCATCAATTTCGAGCTGCATCTGCACATAAGACACACCAGCCAGCGATAGAGAGCTAATCGCAAAACTGCGTGAGTCCGGTGAGTGAAGATAGGAGCTTTCAGCGATTTTATCTTCCACCGCCTGAGTGACCAAATTCTCTACTTCCAATGCAGAATGGCCTTTCCAGGGCGTAACTGCCATGGTCATGCGGGCGGGAATATCGGGGTCTTTGCGCCGAGGCATTTCGTGGTAGCTCATCAGCCCCCACATTAATACTGCAAATAGTAGAGCAAAAGTAATCTGGCGATTCTCAACACAAAAACGAGCAATGTTACGTTTCGGTGTTGGTGTTGTTTCGGTCGGCAAAGGGTTATCCATCGTCAATTCCCCTATTCGACAACATTCAGTGATTGGCCGTCATGAACCCGATTAGCGCCTGTCGATATGACTCGTTGGCCCTGCTCTAACCCCTCAGTCACCAATATATTATTACCAATAACTCGACTCGTTTTAACGTCCTGCCGTTTAGCTAGCGGGTGCGGCTCGCCGGACTCAACGATAAACACACTAAAATTACCATTATTCGGGTTCTCCACCATGCTGCTTAATGGCACGATAACGCCACTGCCGTGTTTGATTTCCAGCGGCAATACCAACGACGTTACCATGCCCGGTTTGAGCTCGTCGCCAGGGTTCGCTAGGGTCACGGTGATATCGAACACTCGAGTACGTTCATTCGCCGCTGGGCCAATATCTGTTACTCGACCCGAAAATACTTGCTGCGGATAAGCATCCGCCATTACCGCGATAGAAGCCCCAAGCTGCACTGCTGACAATACGGTATCCGGTACGCCAAAAACGGCTTTTACTGAGCGCGTATTGGCCAACACAAAACCGGGAGTACCTGCATGTACTAATGTGCCAACTTCGATAAGTCGTTTGAGTATGGTGCCCTCAAAAGGCGCGATGAGAGATGTTTCGCTAAGTCGTAGTTGTGCTTCATCAACAGACGCTAACGCTCGGGATACATTAGCCTCAGCACTAGAGTATTGACGTTTGGCACCATCGAAATCAGTGCCTGTGATGCTGGCTGTTTTCTGCAACGCTTTAGCTCTGCGAAAGGTTGCTGACGCAGCGAGTAGATCTGCCCGTGCTGAGCTCAACTGCGCATCAGCCTGCTGCAGATTATCGTCATACTGTCGTGTATCGATATGGGCAAGTGCTTCGCCTTTGCTGACCTTATCGCCCGGCTGCAAGATGCGTTCAAAATTATTCTTGTCGAGTCGGGTTTCAATTTCACGAATATAGCCATCCGTTCTGAATGACACATTCACCTGCGACTGCGGCTGGATACTCGCAGAATAACTAAGTCCATCCGCATTCAAGGCAGCTTTGACCACCGCAACCCTCACCGGTAAAGGACGTACTTCACTGTGTTTTTTCGCACAACCACAGCTCAAGCTGACAGCGACGATTATCACGCTAACCCATGAAAGCTGTCTCAACATATGTCTTTCCCTGACCTTCATAAAACCCCTGCCGAAGTGTTTGGTGATCAACACTCTAACGTTCAGTGTTGGCTATCCATCGCCTACTAGGTTTTCGATACTCGCCATGGCGGAATACGCCCCTAATATGGCGCGATAATGCTCCGTTTTCGCCCGTTGCAATGCGGTTTGCGCCTTCAGCACATCATCGAGCAATGCTTCACGCTGCTGGTAGCGATTCCACTGTACGTCTCTTTTGCTTTCTGCGGCTGTTTCGCTCAGCCGGGTAACGGCTATCAAACTACGTGCGTCGTACCACTGCCGGTATGCCCTATCGACCGCTAGTAATACCTGATTGCGAGTATCCTGCAGGCGATTTTCTGCGTTGTATATTTCTGCCTTACGCGCCGACGCTTCACTGCTTTTTCGTCCCCAGTCATAAATATCCCAGGCCATTTCAATACCGACGTAGGCTTCTTCTTCCGGAATAAACTCAACATCGTACAAACGCACATAACTCGCTGTTAACGCCACATCCGGAATGTATTCAGACTCTTTCGCTTTCAGGGCAAGGCGCGCTGATTCAACGCCATAGCGAGCTTCTGTAATGGAGGCATTGTTGCGAATAGCAGCGGTTTCAATAACATCTCGATTCGGCAGTGATCGGTGGCTGGGCACAACCATTTGTACCTTAAAAGGCCTGTTGAGCGGCACATCCATCAGGTGGTTTAGATCCTGCTTTTCACCAATCAGGCGATTACTGAGTGCTTTCACGTTGTGGGTCGCATGCGCTAAGCGAGAATCGACCTCCAACGCCTCATAATCATAAGCTTCGCCCTGCGTCACATAGTTATGGGTTACTCGCGAGAGTTCTTTCAGAAAAACAACTGATTCACGGGCAGAACGAATATCGGCTTGAGTACGCAGAATCGCATAGTACGCCTGCTTCACATTAAGAATGGTACGCTGACGTGTGCGGCTGTAGTCGGCATCCGATTGCAACTTTTGCATTTCGGAGTGATCGACGGCAATCGCGGCACTGTAAAGCTGTGTTAGTGGCTGTTCGATACTGGCTTCGGTGAAGCCAACCACACCATAATTGGTAGTAATGTCGACATTTTCACCGGGCAATGGGCCAATCACCGGATAGTCACCCAGCGCTCCGCGATCGACAGTAAAATGCTGATCGATCAGATGATCACGTACACCAGCCTTGATCCCCAAGCGCGGATATTGCTGGGTTTTCACGGCATCTATTTTCTCTTGGGCCTGCTCAGTGCGCCGAAACGCACTATCGAGCTTACGGTTACGTGCTAGAGCACTATCGACAGCGGTTTCCAACAGCAGCAGTGGCCCGGTTTCGGAGGCCAATAAACCGAGTTCATCGACAGCGGCATATGCAGGTAAAGTAACACCCGCAAGCAGCATGCATCGAATGCTCCAATGCCTGAAACGACGCGCTTTCTTGCAAACACAATCGCTGGCTTTTAACCAACTCAACAGATTCGGATCTTCCGGAATCACCCACATGCTCCTGAACACTTATTTATTCTCACGCAGAAAAATATAGTTCAGGCTGCGGCTCTTGCCGCATGTGTGTTTATCGAAAGAAGGTCATCGGGCTCAAGATGAGTCTGGAAGAGACAAAGAACACTATCGACGACAGGCCCGCTTATGCGCTTAGCTCATATCGTTAGATTCAAACAGGTTACCCCTGCGGCTGCCGCACCATCGGATACAATTCCGGAATATCGCCCGTTTTGACATGGCAGATAACCTCAAACCCATATCGCTGGTAAAAGCGAATATTCTTAGGGTTGGTAGAAACTAGATAAGCTAGGTCGTTTTGTGCATCAACAGCAGCCAGCCCGCGTTTCATCAACGCCGAACCCACGCCTCGATTCTGATAGGCCGGATCAGTACCAATCAGCGACAAATACCAATACGGGGTGTCAGGCTTGTGTCGATCAAGTTCTTCATGATTAGTGGCGATAGCAGCGAGTTTTTCACCTTCAAGATAGGTCACAATAAACTGACTAAACGCGTCTTCATCGCCATGCACACCCGGAGGAAGCCACAGGCTCACGCCCTCATAATCCCCCACGATGAAAGCAGTATTGTAGGTCAGCGCAGCGCCACCCAACATCATAAAACCAGAACCCATGGTGAGATAGTCCGTCGATCTTGGCCAGAGGTACCTGAAGGCCGGATCTGTTGCAAAACTCAGCAGCAATGTTTGTTCGATCCCTTGGCGATCCGTCGCTGTTGCTGTGCGCACATCGACCATATGTCTGCTCCCTTCTCTCAGAGCGCTCTATACCTAGGCAGTCTTAGCTATGCCAAGATCGATTCACGCAAGACCTCTTCCACGAGTTTATGAGGGTGAGTTTTCTGCAATATTAGGCACAGCGGCCGGAGTGCGCCAAAGCACACGGCAAACCACGAAAGCCAGTAGGCTTACGACAACGCCCACAACATTGCCCGTCAAATGGTACGGTTCGCCTAAAATTAATGACCAGACCAACATCGAGACACCACCGGCACAGGCCGATGCATAAAACTCGCGCTTACCAGTACGCCAGCCAAAGATAACGGCCACCAAAGGCACCAAAATCACTGGCGACCACATGTTGTAGGCATAGACCAGAATATCCAGAATATTCTTAACACTGAAGGCGATCGCGATGGCGCCTAAACCCACAAACAGGGCAACACAGCGCGCCAACAGCAATACGGCTTTATGAGATAGATTATCGCGTTTGCAGAGCGGCAAGAATATATCGTTGGTAAACGCAATGGCCGCCGCATTCAAGAAGCCTGCGGCAGATGACATGATAATGGCCAGCAAACTAGCAATAACCAAGCCTTTCAAGCCCACAGGCATGGCGTGATCAACCACATAAGGTACGGCCAGGTTGGCATTGATATCCGGATTCATCACCAAGGCGATAAGCCCAATAGCGCCTGAGATTAAAAAAATCGGCACGGATATCAAACCCGAAATCAATGTTGCCCATAACGTCTCGCGAGATGTTCTCGCCATAAACAGACGCTGCACATAGGGCGGAACCAAGATTTCACCAAAGAAGAACGTCAACATCAAAGCAAACAACGCCCAACCACCATCAGGCCCGAGGAATGGATTAATCGAGGCCGCAGGCACAGACGCCGCCACGTTATGCCAGCCACCAACGGCGTGCAATCCAAAGAAAAACGCGAGCGGAATACCGATCATCAAAATGCAAAATTGCAGCACATCGGTATAAACAACGCTACGCATACCGCCCAACGCTGCATAAGCGATCATGACACCGTAACCGGCCAGCAACCCATAGAATTGGCTAATGCCGAAAAACGTCGTGAACAATGCGCCAATCGCACTCACCTGCGCGCCGAGAATACCGGTACATATCAGCACAGAGAACACACCTGTAATCATCTTGGCGCGCAAACCGTAGCGTTTTTCCATGATATCGCCGACAGAATGGCAATCGTTAAAGGCGTCCATTCGGGGCGCAATAAACAAGGCGACCATGATTTCCTTGAGAGAAAACCCTAGCAGGCCGTAGGCGTAGATCATGCCGATATCATAAACCTTTGAGGCGTTACCCAAGGTATAACCGCCGCCGACAAAGCTCGCCGTCAAGGTTGCACAGATGGCAAAAACGCTAAATGATCGTTGCCAAACAGAATACTCACTGAATGTACGGATGTCTCGCCCGCAGTAATAACCAATCAGCAGATTCGCTACCAAAAACGCCACAATGATCGATATATCAAACACAAATAGACCCTGAAATCACCACACGTGGAGTTTCAGACACAACCGACGAGCAAATAATTCAACATTTCGTCGATTATCACAGAGTTATCACCGGCCCATCACCTAACGATATTATTCGTTCTGGAACAGTGCCGCTGGTCGTCAAACACTGGCGTGAGGCCCGCGTGTTCGTAACATCAACCCAACGCAGGAAGCGTTTTAACCTGAATTATTCACCCGATTTAATAACTATAAATAAAGCCAGGAACCAATAGTGGCCGCACCAAAGACGATTATTCTCGCCAGACCCCATCCATTTATCGTTGATGACATGACCGCATTCTTAGCAGGGCAAGGTTACGACCCCCTTGTATGCCGCGAAGACAATACTCTTGAACGCGCTGATACAACCATCGCCCATGGTGCTGTAGTATCAACCGCACTTAACGCCATGGTCAGCTATAGCGTGCGCGAAACCATTGATATCCTGCACCAAAAGAAACCGGATTTACCGATTGTATTGGCAACCCTGCTTTCCGTTGAATTGGCCGAAAAACAATTTAATGCCACCATTGCTAAAGAAGGCGAAAAGCTCATCACGTGCGACAGAGGATCACTCACATCACCCTGGCTTGGCACGCCCAATGGCTACCTGCTGTTGACCCGCGATGATTTGCTCAACAACAGCGCACTGGTGCAGCCACTGATCGAGCGTCACTTTCGTTAGTAACCGAAGTGACGCACATCAGCAGCAATTAGCTCACCGAAGACAGTTTCAAGCCCGCTAACCCGATAACAACCACAGCGAGGCTTATCAATCGCATTGGGGCCATCGACTCACCCAACCAAACCATACCGACAATAGCGGTGCCGACAGCACCGATACCCACCCAAATTGCGTAAGCAGTGCCTAGAGGCAATTGCTTTAGGGCGAGACTTAGCAGCCCCAAACTAATGGCCATCGACACAACGGTGAATATTGAGGGATACAAACGCGTAAAACCATCTGAATACTTGAGGCCGATGGCCCAACCGATTTCAAACAGCCCTGCCAACAAAAGAACGACCCAAGACATAACGACCTCCAAAACAATCGTAAGGGGTCGTCCCCGAATGGTTGGCAGCCAAGAGGTCGTCCTCATGGCTTTGTTGATGTGATCGCTCTTTCTCTTTCCCTCCCTCTCTATTAGGGTAGGGTTTTACCGCAACAAACTTACGATCACAGAAAACTATGGGTTCGCCTGCGCACTAATAGCCGGTAATTCTGAGACATCTTCAAACGAGAATCGATCCAGATCCACCACTGCTGACCACGCTTTACCCTCTTTGACATACAACAGCATCAGACGGTCGTCATCAACCCAGTCCCTGCCGATAACCTTAGTGACATCGGTAACCAGCTCAGTATATTCGCTGCCATCCGGGTGCGATAAGCCAATGGTTATGGTGTCATCGTAGGATAACCGCTGATCATTATTGGTATCCGTTTTAACCACTTGATAAATCACTGCCTTGACCGGTACATCACTACGATAAGAATTATCAGCCAAAAAAGCATATTCAAGAATCAAGAAATCGGTGCGATCAAACAACCACTGCTTTTCGTCAGATTTAACACGAATAAACAACAAATCTCGAACAGACACCGGGTTTTTCTTGAAATAAGAAGCACCGATATTTTTACCCGACTGCAGAGGCACCACAACGACGGCATGGCCATCAATTTGGCGCGGTAACCCGTAATCCCAACCAGATATTGCCGGCGTTTCCACATCCGTATTCACGACGTTTGTAACGGCTCTCTCCCGGGTCGCGTCACGAATCACGTGGTAACTCGCAAACAACAATAACGCCAATGCCAAAACCCCAGCCAAGGCGATAACCACAGCATTGAATTGCCACACCCTGTGAAAAAATCGATTACTTTCCATCTTATATAACCCGTTAGTTGGTCGTCCTGATAGGGAAACAACATTGTCGCTGCTCCGGATAGACAATGACACTGTTTCCGATACCGCTAAATGTGACGGCTATCTCAGTTCAGTTTCGCACACAGAATCAGTTTTTTGTACGGCTGCGTTCATTACCTCTAAAACAGTAAAAAATCACCCAATAAAAATGTTAGAAATTTCGCAAATATCGGCCTACACACCAGTATTCACAGGGGTATTTCTCTGAGTGATGGTAGTTATACAGCGACTGAATTATACGCTCTTGAAATCAGCAGATACCATTCAAACACATTAGAGCAATAAGTATGCGAGGCGCTGATTATGACTTATATCGATATCCATGGTTTGAAGATTGACGAGGCTCTGCACCGGTTCATCATCAACGAAGTGATGCCGGGCGTCGGACTATCGGAGCAACAGATTTTTCAAGGGCTCAGTCGCGTAGTCACCTCACTGGCCGATGAAAATCACGCCTTACTGAATAAGCGTGCCGAATTGCAGGGCATGATCGATGCTTGGCATCGCAAGCGCAAACACGATTATTCGATGGATGAATATCAGGCCTTCTTGCGCACCATTGGATATCTGGAAGCTGACGCCAGTGACTTCACGATAGAAACCACAGATGTCGACGACGAAGTTGCCCGGATTGCCGGCCCGCAGCTAGTCGTACCGGTAAAAAACGCACGCTATGCCATTAATGCGGCCAATGCGCGCTGGGGCAGTCTTTATGATGCACTGTATGGCACAGATGCCATGGACAACACAACAACACGTCAAAACGGCTTCGATACTGCCCGAGCAGCGCGTGTAGTGAACGCTGCAAAATCGCGACTGGACGAAATCCTACCACTCGAGGAAGGCAGCCACCATGACGTTAACCGTTACTACTTCGGCAACGGTAAACTCTGTGCCGTGCTAGCCAATGGCGACATTGCTAACCTGTTTGATGAACGCCAGTACGTGGGTTACAGCGGTGAACCCTTGCACCCTGATGAACTGCTGTTCCGTAATAACGGCTTACATATTGCTCTGGTATTCGACGAAAACCACCCCATCGGAGCCAAAGACCGCGCCAACATCTGCGACATCGTGCTCGAATCAGCCATCACTACCATTCAGGATTGCGAAGACTCTGTCGCGGCGGTGGATGCAAACGACAAAATCGACTGTTACCGCAATTGGTTAGGCTTGATGAAAGGAGATCTTAGCGCCACCGTTGATAAAGGTGACGTAGCAATTGAACGCCACCTTAACGGCGATAAAACCTATATCGATGCCGTGGGTAATACGATCTGTGCCAAAGCCCGCAGCCTGATGTTTGTGCGTAACGTGGGCCTTCATATGTTCACTGATATGGTGCTGACCGAAGACGGCAGCAATGCGCCGGAGGGTTTGATTGACGGCTTCATCACCACATTAATTGGCCTGCATGACGTAAAAGGCAACTCGGCATACCGTAATTCCGATCACGGCAGCATATACATCGTAAAACCCAAATTGCATGGCAGTCAGGAAGTGGATTTCGCCTGCCGTACCTTCGACCTTATCGAATCCGCACTGGGGCTTCAGCAACACACCATCAAAATGGGCTTAATGGATGAAGAACGTCGTACATCCGCCAACCTCAAACAATGTATTTATGCCGCTCGCCAACGCATTGTTTTCGTTAATACCGGCTTTTTAGACCGCACCGGCGACGAGATTCATACCTCGATGGAAGCCGGCGCCTTTTTACCCAAAGATGCAATGAAAAAGACGCCGTGGATTCACGCATATGAGTCGCGGAATGTTGATATTGCGTTGGCCTGCGGCTTCCGCAATCGTGCGCAAATCGGTAAGGGAATGTGGCCTAAGCCGGATCAAATGGCCGATATGATGCGGGAAAAATCCGCACATCCTAAAGCCGGGGCAACCTGTGCATGGGTACCCTCACCAACCGCAGCAACCCTGCATGCATTGCACTACCACTGGATCGACGTTAAAGACGTACAACGCGACATGCTAGCGCATCCGCAGGATGATTCAGGTTTGGATGCCCTGCTAACTGTTCCGGTGTTACGCAAACCGCTAGCAGCAGACGCTATTCGTGAAGAGATCGACAACAATATTCAGGGCATCCTCGGCTATGTATCACGCTGGATTGATCAAGGTATCGGGTGCTCTAAGGTGCCGGATATCCATAACGTTGGCCTAATGGAAGATCGCGCAACTCTGCGTATATCCAGCCAGTATTTATGCAATTGGTTACACCACGGCCTGTGCACAGAAAACGATATTCGCGACGCCATTGGGCGCATGGCTAAAGTGGTCGACCAACAGAATGCGAGCGACACAAGCTATCTGCCACTTTTGCCGGATATCGGTAATATTGTGCATCGACCGGCTCTGCACGCAGCTTTGGAGTTGATTATTTACGGTAAAGACGTTGTTAACGGCTATACCGAACCAACCCTGCACCGACGCCGTCGCGAGTGTAAATCACAGTTGATACGTCAGGCAGCCTAATCGCCGCCGACACGAACTACCCTGGCACCCCCTGATACACCCCCATCGTTCGTTGGTTAGGGTGGTGCCTTTTTTCAAACATTGGCTGATTCGAGCAGAGATCAACAAACGAACACATTGTTAACAGCTAGAGTCACGCTGGACCATCAAAGTCACAAAAAGTGGATTTCCTTCTCACTCTAGTTACTCACCTGATTCATCTGCTGCAAGCCGTTGTTGTATCTCTCGTATTGCTTCGAGTTTTTTAGCACCAATATCAAGCGCCTCAGAATCAACCCCTGCAGAACGGGCTTGTTGAATTAAGGATTCAAGCGTCTCAATTTTGGTATCTGCGGCACTGCGATACGCATTTTTAAATACGTGCTCCTGCGCCGCTTCGTACGCTTGATAACGCGATTCATTGCCGATCACATCTGCCGTGGGCTTAATTCTAGGCACTGGGCGAACGACCTCTGGCGCGCGTTTATCGCCATGAACTCGGGTATCACGCAATGACGCAATCGCTGTTTCATCCAGCACGACAGTCACTGGCGTTTTCGGTGTTGGTTTAACAACGACCTCGCGCTTATGTATCGGAGAGCGTTCGGGCAAAGACATTGATGGAGCCCGCGGTAAAGGGAACGGTTCAACCACTGCACTGCGGTGATTGACTGGCGAGGGGGTGATTTCTGTCGAAGCCGCTGGCACATCATTATCGGATGGCCCCATTGAGCGAACACCCCAACCCAAAACCACGATCGCAAACACCGCTATAACCGCCGAAGTATGTTGTTTCACAGGTTGCTCTCTGATTTTGAACTCGCCGCTGAACCTGAGCGCCTTAACTGATCGAGCAGCGATTCATACTCGGTTTGTAACTGTTGCGCAGCCAATGCCCGACGTACTTCGTATTGCACTGAGGTATCTGAAAGCGGCAGTGTTTTTTCGCGTTTTTCCAATACCTGAAAAATCTCAAATTGCGCTTTTCCACCATTGGGTTGACGCATCGGTTTACTGATTTCCCCGACGGATTGCAGCAACATCGCCGATGCACGCCAGCCAGCCATTCCCGGTTTGTGCTCAAGCCACCCGACCTTTAGCGTTCCCCCGTATTGGCGAGCAACCGCATCGGCGGGTTCACCATGAACCAATGCCATTCGTGCATTATCGGCGTTTGTCTGATTATGAAACTGCCAGAAGCGGGCTTTGGCTTTAAAAGGTTGGGTAAAGTCAGTGGTGTGTAATTGGTAATAATCACGTACCGCCGATGACGGTAATGATCCAGCACGCGCTTTCAGTACTGGGTTTTCCGCGTGCAGAACGTGGCTAACCCCCATATGCCGACGTACTTTTTCTGCATCCAGAGAATCCTGCAACATATGCGTAATCTCGTGCGTTAATTCAGGATAGGCCTGCTCAGCGACCACATGGATACAGGTTTGCTCAGCAACACGAACACTGGCTTGCTGCAGATATTCACTATCACCCTGACGCAATCGAGATTTGCCCTGAATGTTTTCGCGCTGCCAGATATCCCACAACGTTACATTGCGTTTATCGTGGTCGGTTACCACGGATATTAACGGATGCGTCTTTGCGTACTGTTGTTGTTTATCGTTCAAAGCAATACCGAGCGACGGCTTCCCGGATGACAGCGCTGCAAGGCTCCGCATCGTTCCTCCTGAAGCCGCCTGGTCAATTGGCACTATTCGGCACTGTGCAACAGCAAGACGCACCGGTGCACCAAATTGCAGTATCTGCGCAACGCCCTGTTCAACCAATGCTTCATCAGAAAACCCAACCTGACGCGTTGATTTGTTTGCGTTTAGCCAGCCCATCTTACGGCCATAGGCTGCGAGCAGAGTTTCATCGTGCCATCGGCGTTTAAGCTCTGCTGGGGGGCTGTTTGAACCGGCCGCAGCTTTAAGTCGCAACTCTACCGCAGAGAGATCCTTCACGGATTCCCCAGAAGGCATCATCGGGCTTGCGAAAACCGAAGCCGCCAACAAATACATGCCCAAAACACCCGCACGCTGAAGCGTATTACATTGCCACATACTAAAACTCTGCACAGCGCTGAATCAGTGATCGACGTCGGCGATCGATTGTTGTTCAAAACGCCCCGCCGCATGATCAAGTAATAAAACCACCATGGCGATCGCATGGGGAATCACAATACGAGCGACCTCGGTCCGATCGGCGTCAGCTTTACTGTGCAAAACACTCCCGCCCATGGAATAAGAAATATTGCCGCCTTGTGTTATCAAGGGCCGAATATCGGTTGCGTCGGCCGGCAAAGGAACAAAATTCTCTAGGGCTTCAGTGATCAGTTGGTCATCATTCAGCGCCTTAACGTCATAGTAATCTTCAATCCAAGACTCCCAACCCGAGTGATTATGATCGGAGGTCGTCCAGGTGTGATGCGGTTGCAATAAGTCCGTCGCATGCATCACAAAACCCAGAGTTTGGGCACTGGGTTGAAGCAAAAACTGCGAGTACCAATATTGAACAAGATTATCGATCGGTTGAAATGCAGCACTCTGGAATTGCGCGTACATGGATTTATCCGATTGTGAGCCGATACGGTAATTGGCTTCGGTGATGTCGTAGCTGTTATAGCGGCTATTTTCGAGACAGTGCCCGAACAGGCAAACGCCCGTCATGCCGCCTTCTCCATCATCAAGATGATCGCCATACAGCCACGCTGCTGCCATATCATCGATGGTGCCGTTCACCGTCAACTCGCTGTAGTTGTAACCGCCAAAATCATTGCCGTGAATATCCGAGCCCCGAGTTTGATTTTGAAAGTGCCAATACGCGGTATACGTAGGGATCGCAGTAATAACGCCGTATGCAGGCGTCATCACACAATCGCCCGTCATTGCCCCACACAAATAGGTATCAGCAAAATCATCCACATCGTATGCACCCTGCCCCATTGCCTCCGCAAAGGCTTCAAGGTCGTAACCGGCAGCACGCGCGGCCGCCTCAATCACCTGGTATTTGTGTTTATCAGGGTGCGCTTTGACGTAATCAATAGCGTCCAACACAATCCGCTTGTGTGTCGGTTGGGTAAAAGCAAAGCATGTTGAAGCACTAAAGCAGGCCAATGCCAGCGCAAGCTTGATGGTCAATTTCACGGAGAAGCCTCAAAATTAGTATTATGATTTTTGGCCGTCCGTGGCAATCCATTGAAAGGATTCGAACCTATGAGAGCTGTTAGTCAAATAGATGTTTGGAAGTGAGAACGCACAACCTCTTCGTCGTTCACTATTCGGTCGAATACACGGGCGAAGACGTCAGAATCGGCGATGAACGGTAATAAACGAGGTAAATATTAAGGGATGGAAACACGCATCAACATCAGCTTTCCGTACGATGTGCGCCCAGCCGTATTCCCGGAAACAACACCCGCTTTCCCGACGTCGAACGGCTAAGGATGTGACGGCTAACCTGATCCATAACCCCAGACACCACAGGAATATGCGTCGTTGCGACCTGACGTAGATCGTCGATGTAAGCATCCGGCAACGAATTTTCTGATGCGCCGTTAATGATCTTATGCAAATAGCGGCGCGAAGGTCGTTTGCCCTCGATCGTATCGATGCTGACGTAACTGAAACAATCAATTTCGCCAATATTGTCTGCGTACACGGTCAGGTCGACAATCTGGTAGTTCTCACCTTCGCTACTGTTCAACTTGCATGCATCATCATCAGACAATTGATAAGCCATACCGAATACACGTGCACCCGGTACCGCTCGTAGATTCGCAAAACAGGGCTCAATAACGGGAATACCCGGGTGATTAAACGCCAAGGAATAGTCATGGAGCACGGCAGTTTGCGCCATTAGCGGCTGTAAGGCTCGACGCTCTTCACGAACCTCGCGGCAAAGGTTGGAGCCGTAAGCAAAGTACCACTGTGTGGGTTTATCGATCGTCATGGTGGTATCCCGCGACAAAGATTCTTTAAGTTGGACACAATTTTCCTAAGGCTTACTGCAAAAATACTCAACTACCACTAAAAATCCATTTATGCGTGCTTGCACATCTTCGAACAATCTCTGGAAGCTTTCTTCCCAAACGCATCCATGGGGCAATTACAATAATTACGGCTGACAACCGGTTCTAGATTCAGACCCGGAGAAACAACCCTGACCAAAGTATCCAACACCCGCTGTTCGAGGCTAAAAACATCCGCCTCCAAACGTTCAGCATAGTAACGCTCCAAATGGATGTCATCGTGTGGACTTGAGATGACGACGACGCCCAGTGGCATTTTCGGCGACCGAAACAACCACGCTGATTCACCGACACCATAGAGAGGGGGTTTACAAAACAACCTCTCACCGTATACTGAACACATCAAGTATACACTGTATACATCATTTAATAATGGACGTTACCATGCACTATCGGATCTATCATGCCCGCCGCCTTGTCGTGTCATTCGCGTATGAATACGTACTCAAGGTGCTAAGTTGGTTGATGGCCCTAAAACCGGCCTTTTACATCATTGTGCTGTTTGGCCTCGCTAGTATCACCATCGGGTTCTGCTTCGTCGTCGAACCGATCACTATGGCTGGGCTTTTTGATTTCGGCACACTAACACCGATCGCACTCACCGATATTCGTGCCTACTACGGCACCATGCTGATCGCATTGGGCGTGGCGCTATGGGTGTTAAGTAGCAACGAACATCATGCACATGCAGCGCTCATTATTATTGGGGCGTTCTGCATTGGTTCTGCATCCGGCAGAGTCATCGGTATGGCGATCGACACGCCAGTATGGAGCATCCATGGCTTACTGTTTATTCTAGAAGCCCTAACAACACTAATATGTTTCAAAGCTTGGCAGGCTTCAAACAAACAACAACCGTCCGAACCACTGCCCGTGATTCACCCAACTCAGCCGGAAGATTTTCAGCCGTTGTCTCAGGCAAACTTTCGCCAACCCTACGACTATTATCGATTGCTGCGCGATGAGTATCCGCTATACAAAATGCCCGGGCAGGATTTTTATTTGGTTTCGCGCTACGACGATATCGTCGCTCTTGCCAGAAACACCGAGGCGTTGTCCAATCAACTGGTTGAAATCCTCGCTACCGGACGCCCGAAAGATCCGAACAAAAAAGGCCCGTCAATCATCGATCACTTAGGCAACATGGGTATTATTCCCGTGGATGTTTTTGCCCTGCAAGATCCGCCCGTTCACACCGCTGAGCGTAAGATTGGTCACTCTGGATTTAACTCACGCTTTATAAAATCGTTAGAACCAGAAGTTGAAGCCCTATCAAAATCGATGATGGACGAGTTTCTTCCGCGAGGGAACGTCGAGTTTGTTGAAGCGTTCGCGTGGAAGCTTCCAATGCGACTCATTATCGGACTACTCGGCTTCCCCGAAGCCGATTACCCCAAAATCAAAGACTGGTGCGTTGATGGCATACAATCGCTCTCAGGCACTGCAACCAAAGCTGAACTCATTGCAATCGGTAGTTCAGCCGCACAATTTATGCGCTACTTGTGGGCGGGCTACCTCGACATTAAACGAAACCCAGAACAGTATCCCGAGAACTGCTTCACCCGCCAATTGGCAGCGTTAGCAGATGACCCAGATTCCATCATGACCGACCAACGCGCGGTTGCGACGATATTTCAACTGCTGATCGCCGGATCGGATTCCTCGGCCAGCACCATGGGTTCGGCAGTGAGAATACTCGCAGAAAACCCTGATATCGAACAACGGCTGCGCCAGCACCCCGAAGAAATCGATGCCTTTATCGAAGAAGTATTTCGCACCGAATCTGCATTTCAAGGCCACTTCAGGCTAACTCGGCAACCCATCACCTTGCACGGGCAAACCTTACCACCGGCGACGCGTTTGTTTTTGATGTGGGCATCAGGCAATCGTGATGAACGATATTGGGAGGATCCAGACGCCTTTATTATCAATCGCACCAATGGCAAAAAACACCTGACCTTTGGCCACGGTATCCATGCATGTTTAGGCCGAGAACTCGCTCGTATGGAAATTCGTATCGTGATTCGCCAACTGCTAGAACGCACACAAAAACTCGCCATCGTCGGCGAGGCGCCTTACGAGGCCAGTGTCTTTGCACGTACGATGGTGGCACTGCCTTTAGCGTTTGAACGAGCCAATACAGCAACACCAAAAACTAACGGCAGCGTCACTGAAACCGAACAAAAACTGTCTGCCGATACAAGCCGGTGACCAACCCATGAGTTGGCTCGAAGCTCCAATTCAGGGCTCTAATTCGACAGATTAATCGCATCGGTTTGCAGCGTGTAGATCTCGCCACTATCAAGGCTGATTTGCACCTCAAAGGTATACATGTCTGCTGAGGCAGGTGCTTCTGTCAGCTCAAGAGCGGTATAGGATGCTGCCGCATTAAGCCCTTGCTGCAAATAGCGTTCTACAGAATAAAAATCCCGCTGAACACCATCAAATTCCCAATACGTTGTGCCGCCCTGCATATCAGTAATATCAAAAATCGCATTGAGGCTCGAATCAACAGGTAACGCATCCGTGTAATCTGAGGTTGCTGTGATTGCCAAACCCACCAGTCTCTCCGCTGCAATGGGCAAAGTTGGTGCCAAAGAGCAGGCATAGGCTGATGGAAAAATCGAAACCAGTCGTCGTTGAGGCTGTCTATCAATAGACGGTTGGCTGCCCTGCCCCTTATCGTTTGCTGCAATAATTTGTGTCTGTGCTGTTAACACAAAAACGATTTGATCAAAACGCACGACCTCTGTTGATACGTATTCTGGGCGATCCGGCAATTTTCGATAGATATCCAGCTGATATCCTTGGATATCATAGATCGTTGAAACGCCTTCTGCGTTATCCAAACTACCGCAGCGGCCGTTGTCACGAAGCTTAGAGGAATCCTCACAAGCAATCAGCAGAGCACAACAGCTCCACAGCAGGGCATTCATACCGTTTTTCATCACAAGACTTCCGTGTTAGATGCTGGCACCACAAAGGCTGCAGATGCCAAAATTCATCGTATCGCTCCGGTCATCTGCAAACGCCGTAAAACGGCGGCTGTCGAATACACCGGCACATTACATTCTCTTAAATTAAGTGGCATCGCTAACTTTTTTAGCAGCTGCACTTAATAGTCCAGGGTTGTAAACTGATTCACCGTTGATGTCTATTAAGTCGTAACCAGTATATGGTCCTTCTCCTATCGGAATACCCACAACTCGAAGACCGTCTTCATATCCATCAATTATCTTTATTGCTTGATTCAGTTTTGCCACTTCCTTAATACTGAACATGATCCTTCATCCTTTCCGCTTGTATTGCATACAGCAATTTAAATAACGTATAAAAACTATCGCGCTTTCAATGTAATCGTTTGCTGATTAACGAAATCTTCAATATGCATTTCGAATCCAACAACTTTCCCTTCGAGATTAATGATGTATACCTCATCACCCGTGTTCAGGGTCGTTTCAGAGGTCGAGATTTGTTGAGCACTCACAGTGAGTGCAATATTGCCACTGCCTCCGTCGGTAACCGTCCACTCACTCCGATACGAAGTGCCGTCACTACACATTAACGTAGACAATACACCGCTATCACCCAACTTCACGATATCGGGGAATTTATCCGGCATAACCGGCTGACAGGTTACATCCGTAGCGGGGTAATACTGAGCAATCAGATGACCCGTCGTTCCAATATAACGGGTGTAACTCGAGGTTTTTACCGTGCCATGAAACCCGAGGCTTACCGTAACTATCTGACGAATAACATCAATGCTTTCGTACATCTGACGTTTTCTGTTTTTAAAAACTACAACAGCCGTTAGTGTGGTGCCGTTGCCATTGACGTCTGCCGCACGCCCCTTCATATTGGTGCGAAAGATATCTGTTTCTTCTTCAATAATTTGAAAAAATGTTAATGGATACTCAGCATCAGGATTAACCCGCCTGCCTTTATTGGCATCGGCCGGGCCGCCACCATTGTCGGAGCTATTGCAGCCCGATACGAATAAGGCAGATAAAATTGGTAAGAATATTTTTAACAATAACTTAGCTGACAAAGTTCAGATCCCTCAGATAGAAATAACCGAAGAGTGAAAACTCTAAGAAAGAAGATTTTACCGCTAACAGGTCAACAACACACCCTATATATTTTCAGCAACAAAAAATTCACTAACGTAAATAATTGTTGGTGAAATCAATAAAGCAAAAATAAGAAGTATTTCTGCTTTATTCCTTTTAACGGATAGCCTGTGAATCGGTGTTTTTTTGAAAGCAATGATTGCTCCAACCTAACGGCTAGAGCAATCCTCTATCATCGAGTGTTAGTCTGCCCCAGATTGAGAGAGGGATGTTCCTGTTGGGACCGATACCTGATCAGATGGATCTGTATCCAAAACTGAACGCCTATCCAGCAACACCAACAATACTGGCAACAAAAACACATCGGCAACCAAAGCTACCACAACCGTGATAGCAGTCAGCGTTGCCATATACTCGTTCATGGCAAACGTTGATTGCGCAAGCACTGAGAAACCTGCCGTCAGTATCACAGTGGTCACAACAATTGCCGGGCCCACTTGCTCAAATGCATAAACCAGCGATTGATGAGCATCATAGCCGTAGTCTCGACGCGCACGCATATACTTGCTAAGGATATGCACAGCATCATCGACAACAATTCCCAGCGTCATACCCAACACCGCCGATACAGCAACATTGACCTGCCCCACAAAAATAGCCCAGATGCCAAATGCGATCGCCGCTGGCAGCAAGTTCGGAATCAAACTAATCAAACCAATACGCATACTTCGTAAAGCGAGCATAATGATCAGAGCGATAGCAACGATCGCGATACCCGTAGAGTAAAACATGCTTTCAATGTTGCGTTCGGAAATATAAGCAAACATCACTGGTGGGCCAATACCGATTGCAGTTAGCCCGGTATTGGTTTGCAACCAGGTTTCAGCACGCCGAGAAAACTCAATCAGGGGCGAAGAATCTAAACTTCGCACTGTCGCAATAATACGCGTGGATGATTTGTCAGCCGACAGCTGATTGTTGAGATCCAAACCAAACGGCAGCGACATCTCATACAACAACAAATACTGCGCAGCGGATTCACGCGTGTCGGGAATGCGGTAAAACGCATCATCGTCGCCGTGCAAGTTTCGATTCAGGCGTTTGAACGTGTCGCTGATTGATAACACATGCATGGTCTCAGGTTGCTCACGTAGCCACTGTGCAAATACATCAACCTTTTGGATAAACTCTGGGTCACTGACACCGTTGGCGTCACCAGCATCTAACGAAAATTGTACTTGATATACCCCGGTCAACTGCTCAACCGTTGCATCGGTATGTTGGCGAATTTGTGTAGTTTCATCAAAATAACCAACCAAATTGTCATTCACATTGTTCAACGGAATTAACGCGATAAAACCTGCTGACAGTAATCCGCCAACTAAAAAAACACGGAATTTTCGCGCAACTGTCCAGTTCACCAGATCTGCCATAATTGTGGCTAGGTGCTGACGCTGCTCCCCGCCACTGACTTTAAGCGGCAGTAGAATAACCAGCGCGGGCAAAAAGCTTACCGAAAACACAAAAGCTGCTACAACGCCTATCGCGGTAATATTACCCAGATCGTTAAACGGCGGCGCGTCTGACAGGTTCATGGTCAAAAAGCCAACGGCCGTTGTCAGGCTCGTTAAAAATATCGGCTGCAAGTTAACACGCATACTCTCGATAACCGCATCGCGTTTACTGAGCCCACGCCGCATACCTTGCAGCAAGGTCACCAGATAGTGAATAGAATCTGCCACGGCCAATGTGGTGATAATGGTTGGTGCCGAAGCAGAAGGTGGCGTTAACAGAATACCTGCCCATCCGCCGCCGCCCATGCCGGTAACCACCGACAGTATCAACACGGCAAGCGTTGCCAATGTTGCCCACACCGACCGTAACAGCAGCCAGGTGATGAGTATGATCATCACGTACATCAGAGGCACCAGTGTCATTGCATCATCAGCCGATGATTGAACAAAAGCGTCATTTACCATGACGGTGCCGGTCGTCAAAATACTAACGGGATAGTTTGCTTCGATGGCGGCCACCAGTTCACGAGCGCCATTGGCGGCCGATGGCATCTCTTCGATGGTCTTACCCGGGAAGTTAAATGTGACGAGCACACCGGTAACATTGGCATTTTTGTCGACCAGAAGATCGATTAGCGCGGGTTCACTCAGTGCAATATCACGAATCGCTGCAAATTCATTGGCATCAATCTGTGCAGGGTCTTCCATCAGGTCTTCAACGATAAGATCGTCATCTTCTGCATAGGTATTTTGGAAGTTCGCAACGGAATCAACGCGTATCGAAAACGGCAACTGCCATGCCTGGTCAGTTAACTCGCGGATAGCGCCTGCAACCGCCGGCTCAAACACTGATTGCCCTTCATTCGGCTTTATCGTGAAAAATAACGTATCCGAACGCGCATAGGTTTGTTGCATTTGCTCGAACGCGTTTAGCTCTGGATTATCGTCGCTAAAAAACGCACGGTAATCCTGATTAAAACCTAATTTACTGGCACCTGAACCCACAACTCCGGCCAGCAATAGGCACAGCGCAAGCACCAAAAATGGGTGATCGGCAACCCAAACACCAAACCGATAGCCCAAACCCGACTGCGCCGGGTCACCATTTCTAGGCCCCTGTCTTTGGTATGACATAAATCCCCCTTTAGGAACCGAGCGGTTCCTTTAAAAGCAAAAAAAACCGCCATGATAACGGCGATATTTATTTATAATTTTTTACAAGTGGCCGACCTATCCCGACTCAGCCACTTGTTGTATCAGGCTTCGTCCACCGGTGGTTTCAACAACCCGAATACCAAATCAATCAAGTGCTCGCCCGTCGGTTTATCAATGGCATCAACGACCGCAACATTGAGCCCCAAATAGACCAGCCCCAACAGCATCGTAATGTCAGCGCCCGCAATATCTTGTCGAAGCTCTCCTGCCTGCTGTGCCTCATCAACCTTCGCATTCATCATGCTAAGAATGTGTTCACGATGAGATGCCAAGCGCTCACGAACAGCCTCATCATGTGGCCCGAGCTCTAACGTGGTATTCATCGCTAAACATCCCTTGCAGGCTTCCTCGTCTTGGTCAGCATGGTTCAACATGGCCTTTTGCCAATTTTGCAATGAGGCAATCGGCGTATCACCCGACGCAATACTGTCACGCGAAAGCTGCGTAAATTCATCCATATAGCGGCCGATGGCGTGCATAAACAATTGGTGTTTGTCACCAAATGCTTTGTATATGCTGCCTTTCGACAAACCAGTAGCGGCCATTAGGTCAGTTAACGAGGTCGCCTCATAGCCACCTCGCCAAAACGCCCGCATAACTGCGTCCAGCACTTCGTCTTCATCAAATTCGCGTTGTCTTGCCATATTTCAGAATAAAAACCTGTCAGGCAGTACTGACCAAATCAGTATCACCGGATTATAGACCGATCGGTTTACAAATAAACCCCTATTTGGAATTTATTAGTTAAGGGGGGCATTTTAGAGGTGTTGGAGGGGATTCACCAGCAGACTCTCGGCCTAGGCTTCTAGCGCATGTCGTTGCCGGCAAAAAAGAAATCGATGCACCACCGAGATCAGTACTCTCTGTAGGTTAGCGTTCAACCGGTATCGCATAGGTACCCACTGCGTGCGCAACAGGCTCAGAAAAACCGTCAGAGTATATGTTCGCTTCACCGACAATCTGCGTTCTGCCAACTTTAATCAGTGAACAATGCCCAACGAGATCCTTATTCGAAAGGGGACTGCGCAAAAAGTTAATATTCAGATTGGTGGTAACTGCCTCCCACTCCAACCCTAGCTCGCCAAGTATGGCCGCATGCAATAAGGCATCAGCCAGTTCCATCATTGCGGGGCCAGATACCGTCTCACCTGGCCTCAAGTGCCTTCGCGAAATACACATTCGCATTCGGGCCGACCGGGTCCCAACTGACTCAACAACAACACCTGACTCTGGAAACATTTCAGAAAAAAACGTATTCAGTCGCTGTGTCGAAAACATTATCACTCCCGTTTGCAATTTTACTGAATCGCCAATATCTATGGCTTACCCTGTAACTATAGCAACAGACTTGTACCAACAATCATTACTAGCAATCGCCAATAGAAACATTCACTGCGCGAGCGCTTAAACAAATCAATGGGGCAATCTATATCAACAAAAACGCAATCTGGCACCAATTTAATTTGCTCGTCAGCCGCTGATCTGCAAACATCACGCCCAGTGAGTTAGTCAGGATCAGCGATTCAGGTTTGGAATCTTTATTCGGAGGCCCTATGCAATTGTCAGATATCCCCTTCACATCAAGACAAATCAATGTCAATTCGGTGAACTGGAGTGTCGCCTGTACTGGCGATGAAAACAGTGACAAAGTCGCGTTATTGATGCACGGATTTCCGGATATTCCGGAAACCTGGCGCCACCAACTGCCGCTGCTTATCGAACAGGGGTACCGCGTCTTGGTGCCTTACCTGCCTGGCTATGGCGAATCGGGGTTAGTCAACAGCAGTCAATACTATCCGGGCAATTTTGCTAAGGATATACCGGCACTGCTCGATGCGATGGATATCGAAAAAGTGACTTACATCGGTCATGACTGGGGCGCCTACGCGGGCTGGCTGTTTGCTGCGGCGGCACCCGAACGTGTTGAGAAATTAATCGCTGTAGCGATTCCACACTACACAGGTTTGATCAGAGCAGATGCAAAACAGGTGTATCGTTCTCGTTACATTCTGGAGATGGCTCTGCCGGGTTCGACTTGGCTATTCAAACGGAAGGCGATGCACAAACTGTATCTTTTATACCGAGAGTGGTCACCCGACTGGGATATAGATTTCAACCACCTGCAGGCGGTAAAAGATTGCCTGAGCCAACATAACTCACTGAAGGCCGCGTTGAGCTACTACCGCACATCCATGCGTCAGGGTGCGACCGATATGCAGCTTCAGAAGCTGTTGAAAGCCCCGATAAATATCCCTGTTTTATCCATTGCCGGCATCAAAGACGGGTGTATCGGTGTGGGCAGCTTCGAACATCAGAATCTTGGCCCCAATGCTGATTTTGATTCAGAGATCATCTTAGGCGCTGGGCATTTCTGTCACTTGGAACGACCCGAAGCATTCAACCCACTAATGATGGATTTCTTGCAGCGCGATACTGTTAAAAAGGCTGCATAGTATTAGGCTTACGCCGATTAGAATCGGCGCTGCTCCGCTCAATGATTGATATCAGTATATAAGCGCCGTAGCACACTCGAGGTGAATACCCGTGTGACATCATGCCTTTGACATGTTTACGCACTCAAACCGTGATTGGGCGATTTTGTCAGATTTTAACAACGCGGCGAAGATGAATAACCAAGCCATAGGAATCGCGTAAGCAACTCTCTGATAAAAACCAAAGTCACTGCCGCTTTCGAGTGATGTTGCCAGCGGCGAGAAAACAATAAACTGAGCCACCACAGTGGCTGCAGATAAAAAACCAAACCAGCTAACACTGCTACGTTGTCGCGCCAAAAATACCCACATCGCAGGGGCAATCAGAAACGATACTGTCATCAACACAGCACCAATACCATGAATCTGCTGGCTTTCTAACGTGCTGTCTGGGTTGCAACCGACATCACAAGGAAACGCTCCGGCAATCCAGCTGCCGATGCCGTGCAGGATAATCATCAAGCCGGAAAGCCGTGCAGTCCAGCAGCGGCAATAACCGATGACAAAAACCCCAAAACCAATAAACAGAGCCCCGAGAGGGTAATTGTTGATAAACGGTGATATTGCGGCCACCGGGCTACCCATCGCGTGCAATTCACTCAAGGCTTGATCCATATGGCTATAGCCAGGATACATTGTGGCAGTGAGCATCACGCCGATAACCAACCAGATCGGTGCGATCAAACCGCATATATTTAGGAACTTCATCTTACATCCAGTATTCGAGGTATTGGTTTGGGCGTTAATCAAGGATCGTTAACGACGATCGTGTCGCCCACTATGTCATGCAAACATCGTTTGTCTCTACGAAATATCATCAAGGCATCAACGAGGGACAGTAATCCTAAAAAGCCAGGTAGCTGTCCAAACATCAGATATGAAACATAACGGCGCAACTGATGTTTACCCAATGATGGAAACTCTCCAGATACCGTAACCACTCGGATACCAAACAACTTTTTACCTAGGGTTTTTCCCTCGGTTTTCATCCAATACCCGTGAATGGCAAAGTACAACACAATAGCAACAACACTCATGGCTGCTTCCATCGTCAACGTCGGTTCTATGCCTTCCATGATGTCATCAAAAAAGCCGACGAAATACATTATCGGAACAATGACTACCACTAAAACCAAAGTGTCCACCAGTGATGCGAATAAGCGTTTCCAACGTGACGCGAGTTCATAGGTAGGGTTGCTATCAACAACAGAGGCGTCGAGCGTGGCATCAGGCGTTTTATAGATATCATCAGTCATGGCAAATACTCAACGTATGTTCGATCAAAAACGGTATTTATGAATAGGTATAAAAGTGCCACGTACTCTTGCTGGTGTCCATACTGTCGTACAACGACTGAGCCGTTTTGTTATCAGGTGCCGTCACCCATTGCAGCCGTTTAGCGCCACTTTCGATGGCGAAATCTCGACAATGATCGATCAACTGACGAGCAATGCCCTGCCCTCGATATTCGGGTAGTGTATAAACGTCGTTTAACGTAGCAACTTTGGCGGCGATGGTAGACGTAAAGGTAAAGTAGACCGTCGTAAATGCCACGACTTGGCCTTCGTGGCGATACAAAAATTGGCACCCTGCCGGGTTATCTGATCCAAACTGGCTGAAAAAAACATGATTTCTGTCATCACAAATATCCTCAACCTGATAGAAAGTTTGGTATTCACGAATTAGAGGCAAAATCTCAGGCAAGGTATCTGAAGTAGCGGGCTCAATCATATTTCAGCTATCGGTATAGAAGAGTTGCATTAAGGTCAGTTGTCTTAAAGTCAAAAGGCGCGCCGCTCACTACCAGCAGAATTCACCAGCAAACGGGCTTCGGCGATTCCCATCAATCGGCATTAAAACAGCTGCCACAACTAACTGCAATTAACAGCCGCGTGAATTACCTGCCAAGAATTCGTGTCATGCCATGCCTGATTGCACTTAGTACAAACATCCAACCAATCGCGTACGCCCAAACAATCGCGATCAATGTTGGGCTGATGGCAGGCATCAGTAATCCAAATGCGCAAATAACAACAGCGACAACTTGTGTAGCTACGATGGCACTGAGCAATTTGGCTGATGGCCATGGCTTGCGCCAAAACCAGGATTCATGCCGGCAAACAAACAGCAGTAGATGGCCCGCAACAACTAACTGTAAAAACATGACCGTCTGCATCACAGCAGAGCTAACACCAAAACACTGATGCATCAGTGCCATTAAACCGAAATTCTCAATAACACTCACCCCACCTAACACCGAAGCAATACCAAGCACACGTTTAAGCTGCCATTTCATCGGTTGTTCGGCAGTATGGGTATTGTCATAGGCAATGGTGATAATCGGGATGTCATCCAACAAGGCAAGCATCACGATCATAATCGCCGTTAAAGGCACGGTTTGAAACATCAGCACCGACACTGCCACAAACACCATCAGGTTAATGGTCATGGCAATCCGGTAGTTCACGTAGCTGATCATTCGAGCGAATATACGGCGCGCTTCTTCAATGGCATGCGTTATTACGGATAACCCCGGCAGGGTCAATATCAGATCCGCCGCAGATCGCGCCGCATCGGTCGCGCCAGACACGGCAATACCAACATCTGCTTGTTTCAATGCAGGCGCATCATTCACGCCATCACCTGTCATCGCCACCACATAACCGGATTTCTGTAGGTTCTTTACGATACCGTATTTATGTTCAGGAAAGACTCGTGCAAAACCGTCTGCATCAACGATTTCTTGCATCAATGAAGCTGGCAAGTTTTCCATGTCGGTTGTATCGGCGAATAAATCACTTGCGGCCTGTAAATCACTCCCGAGATCTAATTGCCGGGCGATTTCTCGCCCTATTGCTAGATCATCGCCGGTGACCATTTTGACATCTAACCCGTATTGTCTGGCCTGAGCGATCACGGCCTTGGAGTCATCCCGCGGCGGGTCGTATAAACTCAACAGGCCCAGCAATTCCATCTTGCCCGCACTACGTTGACGCGCAACGCCCAGGCAACGCAGCCCGCGCGAAGCCATCTGCTCAACTTCAACCAATGCCTTCGTTTGTTGCTGTTCGTCAAGGTTTGCCATCTCGATAACCACTTGCGGCGCGCCTTTAACGACCGTAAAAACGCCCGTTGTATCGGATACTCGCGCTTCACAGCGTTTATTCACAGGGTCAAACGGAGTAAATTCGAGCTGTTCATAGTTATCAAGGTCAGCATGGCTAACAGAATCGATAATGAGGGTATCAATAACATCTTTACCGTTTTGATTAGAGGCCAGGGCCGCGTATAGCAGTAATTCTTCGCCGGAAATATCCCCATAAAGCACCGGGTCGCCCAATGCCAATTGATTTTTGGTCAATGTGCCGGTTTTATCCGAACAAAGAATATCGACACTCGCAAGCTCTTCGATGGATTGCAGGTGCGAAACAATTGCTTTTTTCTTCGATAGTGTCAGCGCGCCCAGCGCCATCGTCACCGATAATACCGCTGGCATAGCCACAGGTATCGATGCAATCACAAGTACCAATACCAGCTCGACGATATCCAATACCGGCGTGTGTGCCAAAAGTTCTTTGACGATGATCATGGCAGCAAATACCAGCGTGCCGATAATCAAAAACTTGCCAATACTGAGTACGGAGGCTTCGAAGTGAGAAGCATTACCTGCGCTTTGAACAAGCTTGGCGGTATTACCAAAAAAAGTCTCACTGCCGGTAGCCGTTACAACGGCCTGCATATTGCCCTGTTTGACGATCGACCCTGAATATATGTCGTCGTCCACGATCTTATCGACAGGCAGTGACTCACCCGTTAATGCCGCCTGATCAACGCTGAGATATTGGCCGCTTAAAAGCACACAATCAGCAGGGACGATATCGCCATTTTCGATACTGATAACATCCCCAGGCACTAGCTCACGCGCGGGAATATCCTGCCATTCACCATCACGATGCACACGTGCTTTTAATGCCATTGATGACTTTAACGCACTGAGCGCATCTTGCGCCTTACTGCTTTGCACAAACTCGATTAAGGCATTGAGGATCAGCATAAAAAGGATGATAAAAAAGTCGGGCCAGTGCCGGATAACCGCCGAAAGTACCGCAGCGATTTCGATCAGCCAGGGTATTGGGCCCCAGAACGTCTTTAGAAATTGCTGAAGTTTGCTTTGATGTTGCTCCTCCAGTTCGTTATAGCCATATTGGCCGATACGCGAGGCCGCTTCAGATGTGGATAGCCCTTCTTTCGAGCTATTCAGCGACAAAAGCGTGTCGGATGCACATTGTTTGGAGGAAGAATCAGCTGTCATCGAGAAAAGTTGCCTCGCTAGAGTTAGCCAGAGCAGCACTACTAGTAATAGTTAGTAGTCGCGCAATAAAACGACCGTATAGGTTGGATGGAAAAACAGCGTCGCAGTTGCGTGAATGTGTACGTTAAATCGCCAAACCGACAGCTAAACCACCTTTTAAGCCACCTAATTGGCATTATTCAAGCGGCAAACACCGCGAAACACGGCCGAATGTCATCAGTTCCAGTGACTCAGTCTTTTCACTGAACACGGTTTCGGGCACAAACACCGGCGCATAACCCTGTTCTTTGCTTCTGCAAATGTTGAGATCAACATGCCGATAATTGTAGGTGTCTGCGATATGCCGCAGTAAACACGCCAAATCAATTGGTGATTGCGCTGGGTCACTCTCATGCAAGAACACCAAATCCGGCAATGCACCGCCGTCTGCTGCACCCACGCGAGTCGCCCGCTGGAATTCACGCTTAACGGCGTCGTGAGCGATAGCCAGACGCTTACGATCAAACCCCTGCAGGTTTAGATTCTGCACGATGGCTTTGCGTATCAAACAATCAAAGCGCGATAACCCGTGATACTGGCGGATGGTATGGCCAATGTCTGTGCGTAGCTGAGCACCTTCAGGGCACAGGTGTCGAATAATGCCCGCAACCGGATTTCGAAACTCGGGTTCATCAGCGTTGATGCCTTTGCCGTGAGCAAATACCATGACGGAGCGCAGCATACGCGACATCGAGGTTTGCCACTGCCAATGGGTGTAACGTAACCCGCCCTCTGCGTCGATTATCTGGCGACTGATTTTGCCGTCGTAGGTCATCCGTGATTCCTCAGCATTATTATCATTCGAACCTGGGTTCAGTCTAGACCAGACAATGCTCCATCACCCTTATCGCCCCTATCACATGGAGATTGCTTAACGTGAAGTGGGCACCGCGTGTTTTCTGTCCTGCCATAGGGCGCGTGCAAATCCTGCCAGGGCCAACAGTAAAATGAATGCAAACGGCAATGCCGACGCAACTGCTGCAGCTTGTAAAGCCTGTAATCCACCGCTGATCAGCAGAATAATTGCCACAGCCCCGGTCGCCAGCGGCCATATCATCCGCTGTCGTGACGTGGTGTGTGTATTTCCGTGCGCAACAATTGCGTCGATTGATAAGGCGCCAGAATCGGCCGAGGTAATAAAAAATATCGTGATCAACAACAGAGCGAGCACTTCTGTCACAAACGCCAAGGGCAGTGTATCTAACAACGCAAAAAACGACGTGGAATAATCTACCTGTAACGCCGAAGACACTGAACCGTCGCCATAAAGCGTATTATGAATGCCTGCCCCACCAAAAACGCAAAACCACAGCAGAGTGACGGCCGTCGGCGCAATCAGCACACCCAAAACAAATTCACGCAGGGTACGACCACGAGATATCCGCGCAATAAACAATCCCGTCATTGGTGCCCACGCCAACCACCAGGCCATGTAGAAGGTTGTCCATTGCTGCGCCCAGGCACCGTTTTCGCGATAGATATCGATCATCTGGGCGGGCCAGATAATGCTTGTCACATAATCGCCAAACCACCTAGGCGCCTCCCCTACCAGCCATAGTAATGGCCCAGTCGCCAGAACGAACACAAACAATCCAACAGCCACCCATAAGTTGAGATAACTCAATCGCAAGACGCCTTTACTCACGCCCAAAACTACTGATAGCGTCGCCACACCGGCCAGCACCGCCACAAGCAAGATTTTACCCAATAGCGTCAGCTCCAGCCCCAGCGTGTAGCTCAAACCCGTCGCAATTTGGCTGACACCGAGCCCTAGTGAGGTAGCCAACCCAAACAGGCTGGCTACCACAGCCAGAATATCTACCAGATCGCCAAAAACTCCGTAGATTCGATCCCCGATAAATGGATAAAACAAGCTTCGAACCGACAGCGGCAAACCTCGATTAAACGCAAAATACGCCATCGCCAAAGCAATCATTGCGAATAGCGCCCAGGCATGCAGGCCCCAGTTCACAAAGGTTACTAACAAGGCATTATCGACCAGATCAGCATTCACCGGCGGCTTAATGTAATGCACAACGGGCTCTGCCACGCCCCAAAACACAATGCCCGCGCCCATTCCGGCGCAAAATAACATGGCCAACCAGTGCAGCCAGGCATACTCGGCCCGCGCATCGGCCCCACCTAAACGTATTCGCCCCAAAGGCGTCATCATAATCACCGCGCACCCAAATAAGCAGAGCAACGGCAACAAGATGAAAATCCACCCAAAATAGATACTCGACGAATTCTGCAACCAACTGAACAACCCATGGGCCTGTTGTTCAAATATCAAGGTGTAAGCCACAGCAACCACAACGAGCACAAGAGATACCGAACGCACGGTATTGTGCTTAAAATAGCTATGTGTCGGACGATGATCAGCCATGCTTTTTCGATGCCCTCTTAACCTGAGTGTTGTTTTAAGCTTTGCTTATAGATTAGCTGATGCCCCACGGATTCATCGACCAGCCATCGGCTTGCCGATCCAGCACGTACAATCCTTTGAAACCGGTGAAATTCGCGTTTTCACCACTGAATTCAGTCTCCCTAGCGCGCAAAAAACAGTCAATCGGGCGTATACTTAGATGATATCTGCTAAATACAGACGTCTAATCTGCAATCAACCGTTCGTAGAGAGGTAGCTCAAGTGGATCGTGAATCGATGGAATTTGATGTTGTTATCGTTGGCGCAGGCCCCGCCGGGCTGGCTACCGCCTGCCGCCTACGACAGCTCAGCGAAGAAACCGGCCAAGATTTAAGCGTATGTGTGGTCGAAAAGGGTTCTGAAGTTGGTGCGCACATTCTCTCAGGTGCAGTGCTTGAAACGCGCGCGTTAGACGAGCTCTTTCCCGATTGGGAAAAACGCGGTGCACCTGTGACTACGCCAGTGACGCACGATGATATTTACCTGTTCACCAGCGCTGAAAAAGCGATTCGTATACCCAACTTTCTTGCCCCGAAAACCATGCACAATCACGGCAACTATATTATCAGTCTTGCCAATCTGTGCCGCTGGCTTGCTGAGCAAGCGGAAGCGCTCGGTGCAGAAATCTACCCGGGATTCCCTGCTGCGGATATTCTCTTCGATGAATCTGATCAAGTGAAAGGCATCATCACACAGGATATGGGCGTAGGACACGACGGCACACACAAAGACAGTTATATGCCGGGGATGGAACTACACGCCAAATACACGATATTTGCAGAGGGTTGTCGTGGGCATCTCGGCAAACGGTTAATGGAACGCTTTGATCTTAATGCAGGTAAGGATCCTCAACACTATGGTATTGGGATTAAAGAACTGTGGGAGGTTCCCGCAGAACAACACCACCCAGGGCGCGTTTGCCACGCCATTGGCTGGCCGTTGTCAGAAAGCCAAAGCTCAGGCGGATCTTTTCTCTATCACCTCGACAACAACCAGGTTGCACTGGGTTTGATAACCGACTTGAGTTACCAAAACCCGTTTGTGAGCCCATTCGATGAATTCCAACGCTACAAAACCCACCCTCAAATTGCCAAAGTTCTCAACGGCGGTAAACGACTAAGCTACGGCGCACGTGCCCTGGTCAAAGGTGGGCCGCAAGCCTTGCCTAAAATGACATTCCCGGGTGGCCTGTTAATCGGTTGTGATGCGGGCACCATGAACGGCGCCAAAATCAAGGGCAGCCATACCGCGATGAAATCCGGTATTGTTGCCGCAGAGGTACTGCACTCAGCACTGACAACCGAACAAAAAACCGGCGAAGAGCTAAAAGAATATACTCGCGCATTTGAAGGATCCTGGGCTTACGAAGAGATCTACGCGCAGCGTAATTTCGGCCCGGCACAGCACAAGTGGGGTAACTTCGTTGGGTCAGCCTACAGCTTCATCGACCTTAACATTCTCAACGGTTCGGTGCCTTGGACACTGCGAGACACCAAGCCTGACCACATGACATTGCTGCCAGCGAACGAATGCAAACCGATTGATTACCCGAAACCGGACAACAACCTCACCTTCGACAAGTTATCGTCCGTGTTTTTATCCAGTACCAATCATGAAGAAGACCAACCGTGCCACCTGACGCTCAAGGACACAGACGTACCGATCAAGTACAACCTGCCGACCTACGACGAGCCGGCACAGCGTTACTGCCCGGCAGGCGTTTATGAAGTACTTGAAGACAATGGCGAGAAACGCTTCCAGATCAATGCGCAAAACTGTGTACACTGCAAAACCTGCGATATTAAGGATCCAACACAGAATATTGTATGGGTAACCCCGGAAGGCGGTGGTGGGCCTAACTACCCGAATATGTAAGCATTACTCTAGAAAGGCTTGCTGCTATCTGGCGGTATAGCCACCATCAACCGGCAATGCGGCACCGGATATAAATTCCGCTTCGTCACTCACCAAAAACAATGCCGCCGAGGCGATCGCCTCCACAGAGATAATGCCCGGCAGCGGGTTCATGGCTTCAACAGCGGCACGCTTTTCGGTGGGCGATTCAGCCCGTGCAATCACAGCTTCCAATATTGGTGTTCGCACAGCACCTGGGCACAGCGCATTAACACGAATGTTGTATTCGCCATTTTCGATGGCTGCCACTTTACTCAACTGAATAACAGCAGCCTTGGAGGCTGCATAGGCTGGACGCCCCGGAAACGCAACCAACCCTGCAGCAGATGCCATGTTCAGTATCGCCCCGTAACCCTGCTTCCGCATGTGCTGAAGCGCATACTTCATGCCTAGCATGGTACCCTGTTGGTTCACTGCATAAATTTGATGCCAAACGTCCTCGTCGCCATCAGCCAATTCGTCTGATTCAACATCAATACCCGCGTTATTCACCAAGATATCAATACGGCCGTACTTATCCACGATATCGACCATCATTTGCTGCATCAATATTCCACGACGTACATCGAGTTTATAGAAAGTCGCCCTATCCAAGGCACTGGCGAGCGCGTCACCTGCCTGCTCACTCATGTCAGCGACAACAACATAAGCGCCTTCATCGTGAAATCGTCGAACGCAGGCTTCGCCAATACCCGAAGCACCGCCGGTAACAATCGCAACCTTGTTATTGAGTCTCATGGATATCTCAAATGCCGAAAACAGTTCGCCTAGTCTAGCGACTCACCCGCATTCAGAAAAGTTGTTAAAACGTCGTGGCCGAATTATGTCAGCTCATCGATATCTTCAACGCGCGGCGGCTCAGCCATCCCCAGCGCTCGTGCGGTAATGGTTCCGGAAACCATCGAACCATTCACATTAATCGCTGTACGACCCATATCAATTAACGGCTCGATAGAGATCAACAACCCTGCAAGCGCAACGGGTAAGTTCATGGCAGATAAAACAATCAACGCAGCAAACGTGGCTCCACCACCAATGCCGGCACTACCAAAAGACGCGATCACAATGGTTATAATCAACGTGAACAAAAAACCAGGCGTTAGAGGATCAATCCCAACCGTCGGTGCAATCATCATCGCCAACATCGCAGGATATAAACCCGCACAGCCGTTTTGCCCCATGGTTGCACCAAACGATGCAGTAAAGTTAGAAACCGCATCACCGTTACCGAGCTTTTCAACCTGAGTTTCTATGTTTAACGGTATCGCAGCAGCGCTGGATCGCGATGTAAACGCAAACGCCAAAACCGGTAGAACCTTCTTGATGTAATCCAACGGATTAACCCGCACTAGGCTCACCAAAATCAGATGCATGATTACAATCAACAACAGCCCCAGATAAGAGGCCATAACGAAATGAGCCAGTGATTCGATAGCATTTGCATCTGAGTTAGCTGCAACGCCAATCATTAACGCCAACACGCCATACGGGGTAAAACTCAGCACCAAATGCACAAGCGCACGCACAACTTCTTGCGCTGACAAAATGAAGCTTTCGAGCCCTTGGGAGAATTTCGAGTCTTGATTGATCACCCGCACACAGGCGAGCCCCAAAAACACTGAAAAAATCACCACGGCTATGGTTGATGTCGGACGTTCTCCGGCTAAATCAGCAAACGGGTTTTGCGGGAAAAACGCCTTAATCATATCGGTAAACGACAGACCTTTAATTGACGTTAGATGCGTTTGTAATGCATGCCCTTGTGCAATCTCTCGCGTGCCGGCAACAATGCCAGACGCATCCAGATGAAACAGGCTCGCCATGGTAATACCAATCGCTGCAGAGGCCGCCGTCATCGCCAATAAAAGCGATATCGAAACAACAGAGATCTTACCCAACGCCGCACCGGTATCGCGGACTTTAACAATCGCGGCAACGATCGACACAAGAATCAGCGGCATAATGATCATTTTCAGCAGGCTGACATAGCCATACGAAACAATGCTAACGACCGACAGTGTGTGGTGAAGTACAGATGACCCTAGGCCATAGTAGATTTGCAGGCAGGATCCAAGAGCAGCGCCGAGTATCAGCGCGACAAATACCCGCATCCACAGTGGTTTTTTCCGTTGATGGAGATGGAAAAGTCCCGTCACTGATACAAAAAATATCAATAGATTCAGTAAGAGCAAAGCAGACCTCGGTTATCCTGACGATGAACAGGTTTTGAATAGGACAACCAGAAGTCATGTTTAGCTCACGGTGGATTAATCTGTCTGAGCCACCAATTTAGGTTGGCGACCATAGCGCAGCGTCATTAAAGCCGGTGCCACAATGAAATCAGAGAACAATGCAAAGACAATACACATCGCAGTTAACATGCCGAAATTATCCATATTGATCAGATCCGACAAGGTAAAGGTCAAAAAACCAAAGAACAGCACCACAGTAGTAATTACCAGCGCCTTGCCCGTTGAGTGCAAGGTTTCGTATATGGCTTTTTCAGCGTCACCGTGTTTTGCGTAAGCGCGTTTGAATCCGTGCATAAAATGCACCGTGTCATCGACACATAGACCCAACGCTATCGATCCGATCAATATGGTGAACACGTCCATCGGGATATCCATAGCAGCCATAAAGGCAAGCACAACAACGATAGGCAGCAGGTTAGGAATCATACTCAGCAATCCATCAACCACCCCGCGCATCAATAGAATCATCATAAATCCGATCGCCAATGCCGCGATTAAGTAACTATTGGCAGCCGATGCAATCATTGCGGAGAACATGGTCGAAAAAATTGGAATTACACCGGTAAATTCGATCCCGTAATCATCTCCCATAGCCTGACGATAATCCTCCATCAAGAGTTCTTGGAATGACTTAAACACAATCGCATCCGCCCATGGCAGTATGATGGTGATACGGGCTTTACGAAAACCACTATCGGTATATTGGTAGAGGTCATCGGCCTCATCCATTTCTATCAACAACAACTCTTGCGCGACCAATTCCTTGTCATCCGGAATACGGTATTGCTCGGGTACGTTACCGTTAAAGGCTTGATGGGTTTCCTTGATCAGGTTGGTGATGCTGTTAACTGACATCACCTCAATGCCGTTGATTTTCTTGCCCTCTAAAGATGCTAACCAAACATCCAGTTTTTGCAGGAATTCAGGCTCTAGAACGCCTTGATCAGCCCCTGTATCGATAATAACTTCCAGGGGCATAGAACCTGTGATGTTAGCTTCAATTGCCTGCACCGCGCGTTTTACCGGTACATCATCGCCTAACCACATCATCGAGTCCTGTGAAAAACGCAGATCTGGAATCTTCGCAAGCGCAACGCCACCAATCAGCAAGGCCACAATCACGACCTTAATCGGGTGCTGTGTCGACAGATGAATACAGGCATCGGTAAAGGTCTTTAGTAAGCCGGGCTTTATCATATCCGGGTCATGCGACGCTGCAGGTTTGTGTTTAACCGGAAACAGTACCAGCAAAATAGGAATCATGGTGATCGTCAACAAAAACGCCAATATCGAGCCAATAGCAGCGAAGATACCTAAGCTTGCAACCGGCTGAATCTCGGAAATTGAGAAAGTCAGTAAGCCAGCAGCGGTAGTCATACTGGTAAATAATACCGCAATACCTGTGTGGCTAAGGGCGTACAAAATCGCATCGTGTTTACTTTTACCGCCATCATAAGCACGAAAGAAAATCGTCAGCAGATGCACTGCATCACCAATACAGACGGCTAGCAGAAAGGATGGCAGTATCGAGGTCGTAATTTGCATCGGGTAACCCAGAAGCGGCATTGTCGCGATGGTGGTTGCAATGCCAAATGCCATAACCGCAATCGGAATCAACACGCCAGACACTCGTCGGAACAAAAACGCGAGAATCACAGACACAAACAACAACGCAACACCGGTAAAGGTGCCAAAGTCCTTCTGGATAACACCGCTGAGATAGGCGCCTAGAGCTTGCGTTCCGCCGACATGAATTTCGCCAGCAAAGTTCTTTTTATGGTTATCAACCACAGCCTGAATTTGCGCTGAGCCTACAGCGACCAGCTCATCAGATAGATTTTGTGTCAGCTGAGTGCCATCGGGTAAATCGGTGATGATATAAGGCTGCAGTTTGACAAATATGGCCGCGGTATCTTCTTTTTCATTGATCAAACGACCGTAATAGATAGACTTTCCACGTATACGATTAACGATAACGTCGAGTTCTTCCTGATTCTGAGGCATGTTTTCCAACAGATCTTCTGCGATCAGGTCGTCTTCTTCACCATAAATACTGCGCACGTTAACCAATGACTCAACCGATTGAACCCGCTCGACGTCCATTTCTAGATCGTGGTGCAGGGCTTCAAATGCCTCAAGAAATTCCAAGTTAAGAACGTCTTGGCCGGTAATCATGACAACAAAAAATTCGTCTCGGCCAAATTCATAGCGAAACCGGTTGTAGTCCAAGATCGGCTTGGCATCCGGCCGCAAAAAGCTCTCGGCGCTGGTATCAATCACCAATCGTGGTAACTGGCTAAGCAAGCTACCAAATACCAACAAAAAAAGAATCAGGGCCGTTTTAGGATGGTCGATGACCTTCCTGCCGATAGCGACAAATACGTTTTCTACTTTGATCATGTTAATGGCAATCCGTGATGGGACCGTTTGCGGACATCATTGGTTGTTATTGTTTTTCGATCGTTTTTCTATAACGGCGAACGATAGCATACCGCCGCAGCGAAAATGCCAATTGTGACAGTAATTTCAGCAAGACCAAATGGTCCCCACAATCCACATACCGCAAATACATGTCATTTACGCCGCAGATTGATCGCCGACGAGCCGATACAGATCAGGGGAATACAAACAAAAAAGGAGTTACACCGAATCACAGCGTGAGACACGAGAGCCGAGGCACAACCCTACAGCAATAGTTAAAGCCACCGCATGTGGCTAAGACTATGATGAAGGGAATGGGGAACAAATAGACCGAGAGAGAAACTCACCCAGATTTATGGCGCTGTTTTATGGCGATGTTGAATCACCATTCCTGCAGAAATTCTCTTTGAGCACCAACAAATGCCTTGAAGTCGTCCAACACCGTCTGCGCGTCAAAATGTTGTGTCACATCCAAGCTAATTAACTGGGTATTGTTATCGATCGATGCAGCTACAGATGCGCTACCTTGCTCACCAGCAACAAACACTTCATATTCTCGGTGCAAACTGCTTAACCAGCTGTTGTCATCGGCTTCCAATGACAACAGAGTTTCAACCACAGCATGAGAGCGGGATTCTTGAGCCAGCATAGCCTTCAATTCACCGGCATTCATAACAACCTGGCGGATTTGGCAAGACTCGGCAACTTCTAGAATAAACAAACGGTAGGCCGCTTCAAGCATAGCCCCTGCTGCAAACTGCTGAGCCTGATGACGCGCTTTTGCAGCGGCGTCTTCAGAGCCTGTTAACGCCAGCAACAAACCGGCGTGGTAGAGCTTTTCGTTCACTCTCGCAGCTAGAGAACGCGCCATCAGGAAGCCGCTTTCGGTTCAGCTTTTGGTTCGGCCTTAGCTTTTGGCTTCGCTTTCGCTTTAGTCTTCGCCTTGGCTTTCGTTTTGGCCTTAGCTTTTGGCTTAGGCAACTCTAGATTCCACTTGCCGTCATTATAAAATGCGCGCCATCCAGTTGCCTTTCCGTCTTTGTCTTCCGTCATCAAGTACTGTTCTTTGGTCTTACGACTGTAACGTACCTGCGTCGGGATACCCTTATTATCAAATTCTGGCCCATCGATAATGAAATGATACTTGGGATCAATCTCATCGCGGTGTGGCTTGAGCTCAGTCACTAAGGGCGCACGTGTCTCACGATTTTTCGGGAATTGGCTGGCCGCCAAGAACATTCCCGATGCACCATCACGCAGTATGTAGGTATCATCAACCTTCAGACACTGCAACTCAGGCATGGGCACTGGGTCCATCTTCGGTGGTGCAGCCTCACCGCTCTTCAGCAGCTTACGCGTGTTTTTACAGGTTTCACTGGTGCAACCAAAGTACTTACCGAAACGCCCAGACTTCAACTGCATCTCACTGCCGCACTTGTCACACTCAAGAATCGGGCCTTCATATCCCTTGATCTTAAATTGACCTTCTTCAACTTCAAAACCTGCACAATCGGGGTTGTTACCGCAAACATGCAGCTTACGGTGCTCATCAATCAGATAGCTATCCATCGATGTATTACAGATTTTGCAACGGCGCTTACTGCGCAGCAGACGCGATTCACTATCTTCATCCGCATCCACGTCGACAGCTTCATCACCAGAAATCAGGTTAATGGTTTCCTTACACCGCTCTTTGGGTGGCAACGCATAACCGGAACAACCCAAGAAAACACCGGTGCTTGCCGTACGAATTTGCATCGGGCGACCGCAAGCTTTACATGGAATATCAGTTTCAGTGGGGGCGTTAGGACGCATGCCATCATCAGAATTGGCCGCATCCAATTGATTCGAGAAACGTGAGTAGAAATTATCGAGCTCTACAATCCAATCTTTATGATCTTCGGCAATCTCATCCAGCGTCTCTTCCATATTCGCGGTAAATGAGTAATCCATCAGATCGCCAAAGTTTTCACACAAACGATCAGTAACAATGTCACCCATTTTTTCGGCATAGAAACGACGACTTTCAAGACGAACATAACCTCGGTCTTGAATCGTCGAAATAATCGCCGCATAGGTTGATGGCCGACCAATACCGCGCTTTTCCAATTCTCTTACCAAGGCTGCTTCAGAGAAACGTGCCGTTGGCTTGGTAAAGTGCTGTTTCGGGTCGAGCTTTTGCATATTCAGCACATCGCCCTGCTTGATGTCCGGCAGAATACCGTCATCGTCTTTCTTGCTCATCGCCGGCTGAACGCGGGTAAAACCATCAAAGTTAAGAATTCGACCGCGGGTTCGCAACTCAAAATCACCAGCAGCAACAACAACGCTGGTGGAGGTGTATTTTGCGGGATTCATCTGACACGCCAAAAACTGTCGCCAAATTAATTCGTATAAACGCTCAGCATCGCGCTCCATATTCGTAAGTTGGGTCGATTTTACGGATACCGTGGATGGACGAATCGCCTCATGCGCTTCTTGGGCGCCTTCTTTACTGCCATATACATTTGGATTTTCAGGCAGGTATTTGTCGCCAAAATTGCTTTGAATATAATCACGGCAGTTTGCAACCGCCTCTGCACTCAAGTTAGTGGAGTCGGTACGCATGTAAGTGATATAGCCGGCTTCATAGAGTCGCTGAGCCATCATCATGGTCTTCTTCACAGAGAAGCCTAGACGCGTGCTCGCGGCTTGCTGCAAGGTCGACGTAATGTAAGGCGCGTTAGGCTTAGAGCTCGTTGGTTTGTCTTCACGAGACACAACTTTGTACTGCGCGTCTTGGAGTTTTGCTAAGGCTGCGTCAACCTGTGCTTTGTTGACAGGTTTGTATGCATTACCCGCTTCTTTTTTGACTTCCAGCCGAACAGCAGCCTTCTCGGGTGTTTCGCAATCTGCGTGCAAATCCCAGAACTCTTCCGGAACGAAAGCACGTATCTCGCGCTCACGTTCAACCACCAAGCGAACCGCGACAGATTGCACACGACCAGCCGAAAGACCGCGAGCTACCTTGGCCCACAACAGCGGCGAAACCATAAAACCAACAACGCGGTCGAGGAAACGTCGTGCCTGTTGAGCATTTACACGAGGAATATCCAAATGACCCGGGTTTTCAAATGCCTGAGCAATGGCTGACTTGGTGATTTCGTTAAACACGACTCGACGGTAGCGCGTTTCATCACCGCCAATTGCTTCACGCAAATGCCAGGCGATGGCCTCTCCTTCTCTATCCAAATCCGTCGCGAGATAGATAACGTCGGCATCTTTAGCCAATCGCTTAAGTTCACTAACGACCTTTTCCTTGCCGGGCAGGATCTCATATTGAGGTTTCCAACCATTGGCAGGATCAATCCCCATACGCTTAACCAACTGAGCTTCCGCCTTAGCCTTTTTGTGCAGAACCTTTTTCTCAGGCGACATTTTACGTGTCTTCGCCGCCTCGGCTGCACGGGCTTTCGGGTCCACTGGCGCTTTCGCAGCTCCACTGGTAGGCAGGTCGCGAATGTGCCCCACACTGGATTTCACAATGTAGTCCGAGCCAAGATATTTATTGATGGTCTTGGCTTTGGCTGGCGATTCGACAATAACGAGTGACTTTCCCATAGACCTATTAATACGCTCGGTACGTTGATAAGTGATTTTGCGAAACTTATAGAGCGTTGACTATTTAAGGTCAAGCACTTATTTTTCCGGCACTATTTTTTGGTGATCAATTCACCACTTAAAAATCCCTTTTAAATCATAGACATATATAGCAGTATTTTTTAACTCTGCATGGTTTCAATTTCTTCCCAACGTTCGTAGTAACCTTCAAGCCGCGATTGTAAATCTGTCAGCTCACCGGTCGCTTTCTGAACATCATCATGCGGTTGCTGGAAAAACGCAGGATCGGCCATTTTCTGCTCCAATACAGCTATGGCGTTTTCAGCGTCTTCGATCTGTTTCGGCAACTGATCCAACTCACGTTGAACCTTATAACTCAACTTAACAGGTTTCGATGTCGGTTGATCGTTAGTTTCTGTTTTTTCAGCTGCAGAAGATACATCCTCAACGTCAACATCCGTATCACGCTTGCTGAACGACGCCTTATCACTCCACAACATGCCATGTTGGCGAATAAGATCGTCAAAACCACCCACGTAATCATAAACACGACCGTTATCGCCAATAAATATTGTACTGGTAACGATTTGGTCAACAAACTCTCGGTCATGCGAGATAACAATCACGGTCCCTTTGAATCCGTCAATTAATTCTTCAAGAAGTTCCAGCGTTTCAATATCCAGATCATTGGTCGGTTCGTCCAGCACCAAAATGTTAGCTTGCTTAGAAAACAGCCGAGCCAGCAACAATCGGTTTTTTTCGCCACCAGACAATGTCGAAATGGGAGAACGTACTCGCGCCGGGGTAAAGAGAAAATCCCCAAGATAGCTAATAACATGCTTCTGCTGGCCATTAATCTCTATCGATTCTCGGCCTTCGGATAAACTGTCTGCAACCGTTTGATTGTCATCCAGTTGCGCACGGCTCTGGTCAAAATAGGCGACCTGTTGTTTGGTACCCAATCGAATGGTGCCTTTGTCGGGCTCAAGCTCACCCAGAATAAGCTTGATTAACGTACTCTTACCGGCGCCATTACGGCCGATAACACCAATGCGGTCACCACGCTGAATCAACAGATTGACGTCTCTAAGAATCGGCGTGTCTTTGTAGGCGTAACTAACACCTTCGAGTTCAGCAATCAGTTTGCCGGATTTTTGGGTATCGTCGATCTGCATCGACACATTGCCCTTCACATCAACACGCGCTTTACGTTCGTTTCGCATTGATTTTAGTGCTCTCACACGACCCTCATTGCGGGTTCGACGCGCTTTAATGCCTTGGCGAATCCACTTTTCTTCTTCGGCGAGACGCTTGTCAAAGAGTGCGTTTTGGCGTTCTTCGTTGGCAAGAAACTCCTCTCGCCCCGTCAAGAAAGCTTCGTAATCGCCCGGAAAGTTAATAATGCGTCCGCGATCCAACCACAAAATACGGCTAGCAATTTCATTTAAAAAACGACGATCATGGCTAATCAGCACGATGGCACTGCGTGTGCGCTGTAATAACTGCTGTAGCCAGCTGATGGCGGGGATATCCAAATGGTTAGTTGGCTCATCCAACAACAGCACATCCGGATCTGAAATCAGCGCCTGAACAATCGACAGACGTTTGCGCCACCCACCCGACAAACTACCCATGGTGGTTTCGGCATCTAACCCCAGCTCTTCTAACGCGGTGTGAATTCGGCTCTGAAAATCCCAGCCGTTTTCATGGTCTATCGCGCTTTGTACCCGCTCAAGTTCTTTTAAATCAGCATCATCAAGTTCGCTATGTATCAGGTGCTCAAATCGTTTGAGAAGGCCACCCAATGCGGCCAAGCCGTCTGTGAGGTAATCAAACACAGTTGTTTCGTCAGCGGGCGGGAGTTCCTGGGCTAAGTAGTTCACTGAAACACTGCTATCGACGTTCAAAACACCGCCGTCGAGTTTCTCTGTACCCGACAGAACACGCATCAAGCTGGATTTACCGGCACCATTGCGCCCAATGACGGCAATCTTGTCGCCCTCCTCAATGGCAAAGCTGGCATGATCCAATAATGCCAAGTCGCCATAAGCCAACTGAGCTTCATCGAGTCGAATAAGGGCCATGGTGGAAAACCTCGTGTTAAATTTGATCTATACCCATGCGGAGTCATCGCTCGAAAAATATACTGAACGCAGGCTAGACCTGTGTTTTTGCAGGAATTTCACAAACCAGTGACACACAATGGTGCATTGCTAAACGCAGCCGAGTGTGACACATTCCCTACAGATATAAGGCAATAACTACCGTTCAACCTTTCACAGTCGAACCTATCAGAACTCTGGGCTATGTTTTTACTTCCGGAAGAACAATGACAAACGACTCTGCAGCAATCGCTGCGGCCAAAAGAGCAGCCATGAAAGTCGCGATACAACATGCTTCTGTCACGATCAAAGTCATTTGCCTGACGTTGTTCGCCACCACAGTGTGGGGCTCAACCTCGCCAGAATCAGCATTTGTCTATCCCGACTACCGTGAAGCGCGCGAAGTATATCAGCAAGCACGCAAGGCACTAAAGCAGAAAAAAGTCAGTCGCTATCAAAAACTCCGCGCCGATCTCGACAATTACCCATTAGCACCCTATCTCGACGTACTCTTTTTACGCAGTCAATTTACCCGTAATGCGAGTAATTCAGCGTTTGATGATTTGCATAATCGCGTAGATCAATGGATAACCGAAAACTCGACAAATTACCTGACCCCCACACTCAGAAACCACTGGCTCAATTACCTCGCGGTCGAAGGTTACTGGGAAGAATTTACGCATTACTATATAAAAGAAGAAGCAACTGAATCGAACCGTTGTTTCGCTGCAGGTCACCACATTCGCACGCTAACAAACATAAAGAGTAAATTATCCGATGAAGCCTGGCTGCCGGTAACCGCCCTTTGGTTAAGCCCGCGCTCTGTCAGCAAAACCTGTGACTCAGTTTTTGCTCGATGGAAAAAATCCGGGCAACTAACACCTGCCGTTGCCTGGCAACGCTATCAACTGGCACTGAATGCTGGCCAACACACATTGGCTAAGTATCTCCGCCGCTATCTCAGTAAAGATGATGCATCACTATCACTGAAACTAGCTTCGCCAAAACGATACACCGCTTTTTGGTTCGATGCCTTTAGTAGCAACAGCGATACCTTGGCTATTAACAGCAACCTGACCAGCGACAGCATCAAACGTGTTATTACGCGATTGCTGCCAGACCACGGAGAACACCTTCGCCCAGTTTTAATGCAGGCGACCATACCGGGCTTAACACCGGCACATCATACCCGCAGTGTGCGACTGGCAGCGTGGTATCTGTTGAAAGACAACCCTGATAGCGCCAGTGATTGGCTGGATGATGTCGAACATCAAACACCCGACGTAACAACGTTTCAATTACGCACCGCAATCGTCAGTAAAAACTGGGGCCGCTACCAATGGCTCTACCAACAAGCCAGCACAGATCTCCAACAATTACCGGAATGGCGTTATTGGTATGCCCGAGCCCAGCGTAATACCGGCTTAGTGGCACAAAAAATCGAAGAACGACCACGAGCAATTCTCGAACAACTCGCGAAAGAACGGCATTTTTGGGGTTTTATCACCGCTGAGGATGCGAAACAGGCTTACCCAGTGGGTCAAGCCGATGAATTGACCAACCCGCCATCCGAGGCCGTTGTGCAAGCCATTATGCCAGCTATTGAACTGCATATTCTGAAGCGGCCGCTAACATCCGAAAACGAATGGACACATGCAACCCGCAATTTTACACCAGCCGAATTGAAGCAAGCCGCGCGTGCTGCTAGTCATTTCAATATGCATGACAAGGCATTTCGTGCGTTAGCTGGCGCACAGGCCTGGGACGCATTGGAACAGCGCTTCCCGCTGATGTACATGGAGCACTTCACCAAGCATTCCGAAAAACATGCGTTAAATCCATTCTGGCTGCTGGCAATGGCTCGTCAAGAAAGTGCGTTTTCGCCACACGCACAATCCTCAGTCGGTGCTCGCGGCGTATTACAGCTGATGCCAGCAACGGCGCGTAAAGTCGCACGTTCATTACAAATGCCCTACTCACGCAAGCGCCTATCTGATCCGGCCTACAACATCGCATTGGGCAGCCGGTATCTGAAAGATCTTTTAAAAACGTTTGATAACAACTACGTGTTGGCAACCGCGGCTTACAATGCCGGGCCCCATCGCGTAAAGCGCTGGCTGGAAGATCAGCCTATGACAGAAGATTGGGTGCATTGGGTAAGCACAATTCCCTACAAAGAAACCCGCAAGTACGTCACCAACATATTGACCTATAGCCTGATCTATCAAACTAGAGCGCGCAATGCGGAATTTAATCTGGCAGATTTTGTGCCGCCAGCGGATAGCGGGTTACCTGAATCCTGACACATAACGTCGTTGTGTGCATCACTGCTGATAAGACAAGCGCAACAGCGATTTAGTCGCAAGCATTCACCGATAAGGTTTGCCCTACCTGCAGAGGATGATCACTCAAATGCAGCAGATTGTGGCCAAAATAAACTTGCCCATCGCTACCCGTGCGCAACTTTTTCAACACCTGCCAGACAACCTTTTGACGCTCTGCCGTGGCCGGGTCGATCGTTGGAATTGCACAACGGCTGCAAGGTTTCACCGATAATAACGACTGACTGCCATCCGCCGTATTCAGCCGACGCCAATGGTCTTCGGCCCACGCATCACCGCCGCTGACAACGATATTAGGGCGAAATCGCTCCATCCCAATTGTAAACGGGAGTTCCAAATTCAGTGCTTTCAACGATGTTGTATGGGTTAACAACAGCGGGAAACCATCAGCAAAACCGACATGGCATGGTGCTGGGGCGTAATCCGGGTCCACTGGACGCTGCGCTGCGGCACCTATATAAACCAGTCGCACAGGCAACCCTAGCCACTCGCTAAACCAGATAGAGAGTTCTTTAGGCTGCTCCCAAGCAGAAAACGTGTCACTCCAGACATTAACCGGCACAGGCTTACTGCAGTGGCCCGCCTTAGGCAGCAGCAGCTTGTTATTATCGGGCGTTTTTATACACCAACTCTCGCCGGCATCGGCAACACTAGCTAGCGCCATGATTGGGCAGGTGCGTTGAGAGACAAATTTGCCTGAAGCATCCACCAGCATATAGCGGCGATCATGCCGCGCACCGAGAGCATCAAATTCCATCGACTCGCAGGCGACACCCGCAAGGGATTTCAGCGGATAAATAACTAGGCTGTCAATCTGAACGTGCATCTACACTCCTTCAGAAATTCAGAAATTCAGAAATTCACTGACCTTATCATGATCAAATGGCCATCCAAGTTCACCTTCTTCGGTGGACACATCAGCCTTTCTGATCACTGGAATACGGATGCCATAAAGGTCAACCAGTGCGTCGTCATCAGCAATATCAACCAACGTGACATCGATAGCACCTGCTTCACGAAATGGAGACAAGACAACTTCGGCGTCTTCACACAAGTGACAACCGAGTGTGTGATAAAGAATAATGGACTGCATGGCAACCTGATTTATTGTCCGACATACCGCCGGATATTCACGTAACGGGCTTCTCGGGATTGCACCAAAAACGGTGTTAGACCGAGAAATTCAATCGAGCCACGTAGATTACTGCGAATCCCTTCAGATACAAGTCCAATTCTTGGCCTTCGGTCAGAAAACACCCATATCCAGGCCAACAACTAGCGCCTCGGCAAGCTCGCGAGCCTGCGCAATAGCGGCGTCATCCGGCTTACCGTAAAGAACCAAAGGCGCTTGTACTTGCCGCGCATTGAGCCCCTGCATAATCGTTTCGATACGCTGAATACAACCTGTACCACTGTTGCCAGTATCAAGTACTAGCGCATAAGGTTTACCCAATGCTTCAGCACGTTCGGCGGGGTAAAACACACGGTCAAGAAAGTCTTTCAAACCGCCAGATATATTGCCAAAGTTCTCCGGCGCTATCATAACGATCAAGTCAGCTGCGCAAAAGTCGTCGCTATCAGCCTCCCAGGCGCGCTTGAGCACGACGCTAACGGGCTCTTCACAATCTTGCGCAACCGCGCTTGCAGCTTGACGCATATGCAAAGCCAACGTTTCGTTCCGGCCAGATTGACTATGAAAAACCAGCAGCAACTGTGCAGGCATCAGGGCTCTCCGAATAAATGAAGTCTCGCACAACACGCATGCATATTAGCGCACGACGATGAACAAACCTTCAGTCTAGACTTTATCTTTGCGTGCATCGCCAAACGATAATACGGCCGGCGTAAAAACCAAATCAGCAAACAGGGCTATTACAATCAGCGCGGCCCCTAACCATCCGAGATCGCGATTCCAACTGAATCCCGAAATGAGAAACACCAAAAATCCACAGGTCAGGATACCGCTGGAAATAATCAACGCGCCCTTAACTTCGTCCACCGCATCGATGATGGCTTGAACCCGCGGTTTTCCGGCCTGCAGTTCCTCATTAAAACGAGCAAACAAATGCACGGTATCATCAACGGCAATACCAATCGCAATACAAAATGCGATGCCCGGCAACGGGTTCAGGCTTTGACCCGATAACGCATAAAAGGCGAGCCCCAAAATGACCGGTAGAATGTTCGGGAACACACTGCCAAGAGACAACCGCCAATCACGAAATACCAACTGAATGGTAATCACAATAAAAACCAATGCCATCAATACGCTTTCAAGTAACTCTCGCGAAAGTTTATTCATACCCTCATAGGCGACAGGCGCTTCACCGGTCATTCGTGCTTTAACGCCCGTTCCGGCGAACAAGGTTTCGGTATACTCATTAAACTCAGTTTTAACCGTCACTAGGTAATCTGCCCCCAAATCCGATCCGTTTACGCGAATACGTGCATGTGAATAATCAAAATTCACCAACTGCTCAAGAATCGCATCCGAGCTGCCTTCAGCCAACAGTAAGAGCTGGGCGACAGCTTCATTACTATCCGGAATAGCATTGTCGCCGCTAATTGCATGATTTAGAGACTGCACAATATCAGCCATGCTCAACGCGTGATCGCCAAAGCCTTTTGCATGTAACCAATCGCCGGTTTGACGCATTTTTTTCAGAACATCCGCTTGTTTAAAGGCACCCGGCTCACCCAACAACGAGACTTCCAGCGGTAACGCTCCTGACAACTTCTGCTCTGCCACTTCACCGGCAACAACCTGCGGGTGATCCGGTGCGAGCATATCTTTCAAAAAGTAATCGTATTCGATGTGATAGCCCAGCCAACCGCCACCAAGCAAGCTGGCGACCCCTGCCGCGGTAACCCAGCGGCGACCTCTAACGGAGGTTGAATAAGCTACACAACGACTCACCCAATCCTTGCCAGTAAAGGTACTGATATTGCCCGTTTTAGGTTTCGCCAACATCAGACAGGCAGGAATAATCAGCATCATCCCAATGTAACTGACCAACACACCCGAGCCCAGATACAAGCCAAAGCTGCGCAGAATTTTCATATCTGCGGTCATCAATGCATAAAAGCCGATCGCGGTTGTCAGGCAAGATAAAAAAGCCGCTTTACCCACGCGCGTGGTAACAATGCTCACCGCCGTTTGTTGGTCTGCCCCAAATTGGCGTTCACGAAAATACCGATGATAAAAGTGCGTGCTGTTTGCGACAATAATAACCATCAATAGCACCGGGAACGTGATGGTTAATTGGTTAACATCATCACCGTTTATGCCCATCATACCGACTGTCGCGGCCAACCCAAACATGGTTGTCAGCAAGGTGATCCAAACCACTGCGTAAGAGCGAAAAATCAAAAAACTCACCAACCCGACGATAAGCGCCGTTAATGGAACGAGCAAAAATAAGTCCCGTAACATCAATTCAAGAATACCAATACGCGTGAACGGGATACCCGCAAACTGCACAGACACAGTGGGCATATCAGCGAATGCCTCATTCATGGTGCTACGAAAATATTCCGCAGGCTCCTGAATCTTGCGAAAACGGTCAAAATCTGTCGGCATTTCAGCAATAACTGCCACGGTATTGTGGTCAATCGAAACCAAGCGCCCGCCGGTTGCTGGCGACTCTCTTAGGAGCGTTAAACGCATAGCGTCACTGATATCATCATCAGCAAACAAAGGATCAATAATAATCTCATCGTCTTCGCCGGCTCGAATCACACTTGTCGATACCGGGCTTAAAACACGATTGTAATTACCGGTTTGCTCGAGTTTCTCGACAGCGACTTCAAGATGGCTAAAAAATACCTGATTCATCGCTGTAGCGTCATCATCAGGCAATTGCACTATGGCCATCAACAAACCATCATCTGCACCAAATACCTCTCGATAGAACTCACGGTAAGCGTTATCTTCATTATCGATAGAAAACAAAGCAGCAAAGTGATTGTTCAGTCGCACATCACGGGCGAGAAAAACAAACAGTAAGAAAAGTACTGCGGAAAGCACCAAGCTAAGCTTGGGGTGACGGGTTACCGCGTTGGCATATCGTTGAAAAAACATGGTTTTATCTATGTAATCCGGATCAGATTTTTATTATTCTGGAACCACGACTGGTTGTATTTCAGGCATTATATCGCAGCATAACCATCACGTAAGCGTACTTAAATATCGACGAAAACATAAGAATATCAGGCTAATTCTCAAACGCACGTGCACGCATAAGCGTTTGAAGAAGCGCCAATCGTCAAAATTGAATACAGTATACGCAGATGCGATCATATCAGAAAAACCGACGCCAACATGGCTCATCAGCCGAGCCATTGACTGATTCGTTTGTAACGCACTTAGCTTATTAGCAATAAAAATACCATCGGGTATGGAGCACGCTCGGGTCATTAAGGAATTAATCGTCATATTTCACGACACGAGTTTACAAAAAAGAACACTGACCGGCATTATGGGCGCATGAGATGTGACGTCGGACGGAACAAGGCTTAAAACAGGATGTTTAAACAGTCACAGCCATTTGGCTGGCTAAATCAAATTATCGATTATTTCGTACATAAAAATCGCTATGTAAATCCAATCGATCTCTATCGTGCACGAATCCTCGTTGGCAGTTTACTGACGGTTGCGTTTTCGTCGCTGGTTATCTGCCTTTTCTTACTCAGCCAGTATTTTAAAGAACCCCACGCAGAAATTGGCATGCTACTAACTGCCGGGTTAACGATTTTATACGGCCTCAATCTCGCTATTTTCAAAACTTACGGCAGTATCACTGTGATCGCTCATAGCTGTGTCGCCCCGCTCTACATTGCATTGATGTTCTCTGCCATCGTCTCTGGCGGGCCATTAGCAACATCCTCACAAATTCTATTTCTTTTACCGGTGCTCACGTATTTTACAGCCGGTGGTCGTGCCGGTTTGATCTGGTTTTCTATCGTTTTGGTCTCACAGCTCGCCATCTATGGTATCTACTGGCGGGGCTATCGTTTCATCAGTTTAATGACAGACTCTCAGTACATTGAACAAAGCCTGGTTCATTGGCTCGGCACACTGGTTGGCCTGATAGGAATAACCGCAGCATACGAAAGCGCGAACCAGAGACTCATTGCGCAACGAGAAGCCGAAGGTGAAAACAACCGCTATTTATCACAGCACGATCTGCTAACCGGCCTCAAAAATCGCGCTTTTTTCGCCCAACAGATTACTCGCAGGTTGTTCGAAGGCGATTTTTTCAAACAGCATTTTTCGCTGTACCTCATCGATATCAAGGCCTTTAAACAGATAAATCAGGCCCATGGCTACGACACCGGCGACCGCATTCTAGTGGAGTTTTCGCAGCGCCTGGCTCGATTGGCCGGCGATCACCCCATCGCTAGAATGGATGGCAATACGTTTGCCATGGCGATGCCGGTCAACAAGGATATGAATGACACACCTGAACGTATTTGCGAAATGATTCTTGCTAGCGCAACCCAGCCATTTAGTGTCGAAAATGCCGTTGTTTCCCCCCTCGTTGCCATCGGTTTCAGTCTCTATCCCGACAACGGCAACAGCTTTGAGACTCTATTGGAGAAAGCTGAAACAGCCTTGATGCAAGCAAAGTCATCACCATACTGCTGCTGTGGTTTTGACGAAATTGAGCCTAATACTGGTACCCAAGTTTCAACATCGGTATAAGCCCAGTCTATATAAACAATGCCGCGGTACAGTAACGGCATTGTTTATATAGGTTTTTCTATTCGTCTCTAAACAATCAAATCAGTTTACAGCAGGAACGTAGAACGGAATCGAATGCCCATTCGCATCCCAAACAACACGCCCTTCTTGCACCAATAATTGACAATCGATACGCCGCTCACCTTGCATTTTTTCGGGTTTTACATCGTAAAAACCAAAGCTGCCGTTGTCGATTTTAAGCAGTGCAATATCAGCGATATTGTTTTCGGTTAATGACCCAAGATCTGCACGCCCAATTGATTCTGCTGCGCGCGAGGTAACCGCTTCGATAACTTCATCGAGCGGCATGCCCAAATTCAGAAATTTGGACATAAGATTTGGCAAGTTTTTTAAACCGGCATTCATTGCACCAATATGCAAATCGGTACCAAGTGTCGTCGGGTAAACCCCATGCTGCAATGCCGGTACTGCCTGCGAATACAAGAAACTACCGCCGCCGTGCCCGACATCCAATCGAATACCATTATCCAGCGCTTCAAAGATAAAAGGCTTCACCCGGCCCTGTTGATCAACGATCGGTTCACGCCCGTTAACATTTGCAAAGGCATGGGTAAAAATATCGCCCGGCCGCAGCTTTTCAAGCAGGAGTTTTTCCAATGACAGCTCCGGCTGCGCAGAACCAAAGTCGATCATCACTGGCACGCCAGCCTGCTCGGCTGCTGCGATCGCCCGGTTTGTGGGTACCCAACTCGGACTATCATAATGGGCAAGTTTGACGCCAACCAATAAATCAGGATAGCGCCGGATCATCTCTGCGGTTTTTTGTACCGACATGTCTTCAAGTTTCTGCTCATGCTCATATCCACGCATGCCGCCGCCGACAATATTCAAATAGGCCAGAACACGTGTTTGCGAATGATCGATTGTTTGCCGCTTGAAGGTTTCGAAGTTACGCCAGCCCGAACTACCCGCATCCACCATGGTGCTCGCACAACTTCGAAATGAAAAACTATCTGGTGCGACCGCATCATAACTATTTGCCAGATAACGCGAATCTCGTGTTCCGACAAACAGATGTGAATGCACATCTATTAACCCCGGCACAACAAACAAACCCGTTGCATCGATCACGGTACCGGCATTCTCTGCCGGTATCGATGGCTGAATGCGGGATATCCTGCCATCCGTTACTGCAATATCCATGATGCCGTTACGATTATTTGCCGGATCAACAACAAAACCGTTTTGTATCAAAATATCGATTTCATCTGCGACCGCGATCGATACCCAGCCAACGCTCGAGAACAGCACAAACACCCAATATACAACTGAAATACGCACAACAAACCTCCTTGTAAACATTGAATGGCAAGAACCGAAATGGAAAGGTCCTAAAAGGGATTAACCTAAATGGAAGGATCCGAGAACGGTGAAATTTGCCTACCCACCTTCGAGTGAAAAATCAGCGTCGCGTTTTATGTCTAAATCACAGCAATTGGTTTTTGAGAATTAGTTCCGGTTTGATTTTGGCTCAAATACCGGCGATCAAACAGTCAGTTCGTTGCGTTACAAGAAAGAAGGATTAGACGGCACAGGAAGGGAAGTTGCGCATCAGCGCGAAGAGATAACAACCGTCACAAACCTGCCACGACAGACAGGGTTTATGACGGATTTAAAAGCTTTTACTGCAAATATCAGAGTATTTTCCGAGCCATTATGGCCCCAGCAACAAACGGCCAATAGTGGATTTCCACATGAAGTTCATGAGCTTTTTCATTTGGTCATACTTTTTCTGGTCATGAGGATAACCTGAATCCATGCCCGCGTAGCGGCCGACAATAATCGGTTTCGGGTGTGTGTATCCACGCAAGCCGTTCTGGCCATTGATAGAGCCCATACCGCTTTCCTTCACACCACCAAACGGTGCATTTGGCACTCCGTACATCATGCCAATGTCGTTAACCGCCATAGAACCGGTTTGAATACGACGGGCAATGCGCAAGCCCTTGAGTTTATCCTGAGTCCAGACAGAGCCATGCAGGCCGTAATTGGAGTCATTTGCCTTGGCGATGGCCTCTTCTTCATTCACTACCTTGATGATTGGCAACACCGGGCCGAAGGTTTCTTTCTGCATCAAGTCACTGGATTCATCAACATCCACTAATACAGTTGCGGGGAAATACAACCCTTTACCGTCACCCACACGTTTGCCACCGGTCATTGGCTTGGCGCCGCGTGCAATCGCGTCATTCACATGATCTTCAATGATCGACATCTGACGATCCCAGAACACTGCGCCTAGATCTTCATCAACACCAAACTGCTGACCTTGGCGAAGCGCCGCTGCTATCTTAGTGACCTTTTCAACGAACGCATCGTACACAGGCGCTTCAACATAGATACGCTCGATACCACAACAGAAATGACCAGTGTTAACACAGCCGCCCCATACAGCACCGTGTGCAGCTTTATCCAGATCCGCATCGGCACAAATAATCATAGCGTCTTTACCACCGAGCTCCAACGAATACGGTGTCAGGTTTTGTAAGCATGATTCAGCCACTTTTTTGCCTGTTGCGACCGAACCGGTGAACGCAACTTTATCGATCATCGGCGACGACGTTAGTGCAGCACCCGTGCTGCCATCACCGATCAATACTTGGCAAACCCCTTCAGGGAAGCCTGCATCACGGCACAAATCTTCAAGAATTTTCGAACAAATCGGCGTAATTTCAGAGCCCTTTGCAACGACGGTGTTACCTGCCAGCAATGCTTGAATAGTTGGGTTGGCCGTCAAAACAAACGGGCCGTTCCAAGGTGCGATAACACCAACCACACCCAATGGGCAGTACTGCATGTGGACTTTTTTCATTAATCCCATGATACCCGAGGCACGGAAGGTTTCTTCCTTCAGTGTCTTCGAAGCCTGCTTACACCAATATGAGATGAAAGCACACACGGCGTAGATTTCGAATGTCAAAGCATCCTGCATCGGTTTGCCGGTTTCCTTGATGACGACATCAATAATTCGATCTTGTTGGTCTAGTATTTGTTCGCGCAAGCGCATCATGTATTCAACACGTTGAGTGACGCTCAAAGCCGCCCAAGCGGGCTGAGCCAGATGAGCTTTTTCAATCACCGCATTGACGTCTTCCGCGGTTTGGCACTCGATATCGTAGAGAAACTCGCCATTTGCCGGATTAGTCAGACTCAGTACCTGACGGCCTTCTTCATTCGTGCCTTTGGGCTGGATAATCGCCATTGTAGAAACCTGTATTTTGCTTCAGTAAATCGTATTCAGTATTTGGACGCCAAGAGATTACGCTTTTATTCAATCGTAATCAAAAAGCTGTGCGTAACATTATCACCCTGTTAACGGGATTTAATGTAAATACCAGCTAATGTGCGGACATAAACCTTGTTTTTTTTGCCATAAACGGCTGCAAATAAAAGGACTATTACCCATGAAACGTCAGTTTTTAATTGCGATAACTGCCCTAACCGGTGCGTTATTGACCGCTTGCACAGGTATTCCCAAGGGTGTTGAGCCCGTAATAGACTTCAGTTTGCCTCACTATTTAGGCACCTGGTATGAAATTGCCCGATTGGACCACTCCTTTGAACGCGGTATGAGCCATGTCACGGCCGAGTACAGTATGCGTGATGATGGCGGCGTAAGAGTTATCAATCGTGGATATCTCGACAAACAACAGCGTTGGAAAGAAGCTGAAGGCAAAGCCTATTTTGTTAACAGTGATGATACGGGCTACCTGAAAGTATCTTTCTTTGGCCCATTTTATGGAGCCTACGTTGTATTTGATCTGGAACCGCAGATAGACACCAGCAACACTGACCAAAAACCGTATCAATTGTCATATGTCAGCGGACCTGACACATCCTACTTGTGGCTGCTATCACGCACCCCCGAGGTCGACGACAACGTCATTGAAGCATTCAAGCAACGTGCAGCAAGCTTAGGTTTTGATACCAACCAGTTAATCCGGGTCGATCAATCATTACCCAAGCCGCCTGTACCGAACTCCAACTAAGTCTATTTGTCAGGCATCAGACCGGCAGCGCGGACAATCGTTCGCGCAAGCCTGAATAGCGCTGATTCGGCGTAGCAACAGCCTTCTGCAGCTCAGGAAGCGCTGCAAGCAAAGTCACCGCTGATTTCGCCCGCGTGATCGCCGTATAGAGCAATTGCCGAGTTTGTAGTGGTGAGTCGAGCTGAGGCAATACGATAGCCACCCTGTCGTATTCAGACCCCTGACTCTTGTGAATAGTAATCGCGTGGGCACTCAGCCAACCACGAACCTGGGTGGGCACAAAGCGTATCAGGCCTTTCTCGGCAGAATCGAACCACAACCATAGCTGCCCGCCCTCTTCAAAAAGAATACCCACATCACCATTAAACAGGCCCTGCTGCGCGAGGTTCCGCTGCATCATCACCGGCATGCCGTGATAACAGAGCTGCTCATCGATAACGACCGTTTTGACACCGCTGCGCGCCACGCGGCTTGCCATGCGCTGATTAAAATACCCCGTACTCCATTCATGTTCACGGTTTGCACACAAAAGCTGGAATCGAGACAAACGCTCAAATGCCATATGAATATCGGCAGCGCTGGCAATGTCGCTATGGTGCTCACTCAGCGCATCCACTAGGGTATTTTCGGCATCCACATGTTGTTTATCCAAAAACTCGACATCTGAATCACACAGCCCCTGTTCAAATGCCGGCCAATCGCCATTGAGGCAAGCACTGGCTAACCGTCCAATACCGGCATCGTCCCGAAAGCGCCAACTCTTTTGTAGGAAGACAATGTTATCCATCAGTGCATAGGGTGTTTTGCTAATCACACTGGTGGGTAATTCCAATAGCCCTGCGCGTGCTTCAGAGAAGTTTGCTAAAGCGTCTGTCTGACACAGTTCAGCCAAAACATTACCCGCTTGCACGGACGCAAGCTGAAACGGATCACCTAACAATATCAAACGGGCATGTTTAGGAAGTGCCTCCAATAACGCAACAAAAAGGCCTATATCAATCATGGATACCTCATCTACCACAAGGCAATCCAGCAACAATGGGTTCTCTTTGTGGTAGCGGAATCTACGTGTCGAGGGCATCCACGCCAGTAATCTATGTAACGTTTGTGCTGTAGTCGGCACGCACTGCTTCAAGTCACTCGGTAAGTCGCTTTCTTCTATTTTGGCAGCCAATGAGCCGGCCATACGGGCTGCGGCTTTCCCAGTCGGTGCCGCCAAGCCGATGCGATAATTTGCGGTTTCTTCCTGCTCGAGAATACTCGCAAGAATACGTGCAACCGTTGTGGTTTTCCCGGTGCCTGGGCCTCCAACAACAATACTCAGTTGCGACAATCCGCTATTTTTGACTGCAGCACGTTGCCAATCTACCGCATCATCGTTCAACGCTATTTCCACTCGCTCAGCCGCAGTGGTTTGCTGTATCTGCGTCTTGCTATCCACCGAACGGTTGTGCAAGTTTTCAGCAAGTCGCTGCTCCCAATCGGCATAACGTGCCAAATACAGACGTGTTCCCTTCAAACTCAAGTATGCCTTGGCATCAATCGGCATCTCGCCGTTCTCATCTTGCACAAATGGCCAACCACGCACTGCAGCTAGTGTGCTATCCAGATCACCCAACCGGGTATCAATCGCAAAATCACGCAATGCGGCCCTGCCGGCTACCCGCTCCAGATTCAGGCAAACATGGCCTTGTTGCAGTGCCGCACCCAGCGCATTAACAACAAGCCGTAATGTGGTTCTTTCTGCCTCTGTTTCAATCTGCTGAACCAGATACTCTGCCAGTCGGAAGGCCATCGGGTGATCACGCAACAACAACGCATCAGATTGCCGCTCATTTTTATCTGAATCGGCTGATGCCGCCGATGGCGCTGACGGCTCTGATTCATACATCAACGATAATTGTTCGCTCATGCCAACGTTCCTTCATCAAACAGCTGCTCGAATGCATCAATCATTGCTGCATCAGGGCGGTCGAACCAAATGCCATTGTCATCTGTATCGTTAATACCGCGCAAATACAGGTACAAAGCACCGCCGATATGAGTTTCATAATCGTAGTCGGGCAATATGCGTCGCAGATAACGTTGCAGTGCTGCGGTGTACATCAAATACTGCAAGTCATAGTCATGATCCTGGATGCTCTCTTTCATCGCATCCTGCGCATAATCCGCAGCGGTATAGCCTAAGAAGTTAGACTTGTAATCCAGCACGTAGTAACGCCCCTGATGCTCAAACACCAGATCGATAAACCCTTTGAACAAACCATCAATGGCCATAAAAGAGGTTTCTAACAAGGGCTCACCACGGTACTCGGCGAGCAATTCCGCGATGCGCTGTCCATCAACGGGTTTAGCATACAGATGAAAATCCATTTCTTTAGCCAGTTGTGCATCAGCCAAATCCGACAATGCACAGCCGGCAGTCGGTAACTTTTTCTGCAAACACTGGGTAAAATGATTCACCAAGGGCTCAGGCCAAATTTCCGTATCAAAGTTGTATAGATCGAGGCGTTTTTCAACAACATCGGGCAAGCTGGTTAAATCCTGAAAATCCGTATCTTCTAACACCAAGTGCATAAAGTTGCCGGCTTCACTGCCACGTGGAAAGTGAAAAATGGTGGCTTCAAATTCTGGCACTTCAACGGGCACCTCGCTGACTGACGCCTGCAAAGCAACCTCATCGCGCTCACGACCCTGCTCTTGTTGCTCCGACAACGGTGTATCTGCCCCGGGGTACACTGCATGCTGCCCCATCAATACGGCTGAATAACTACGAGCGATGGGTTTGTGATGGACTGTTCGGGTAAAGGTAGCGACGTCAAACGTATCAATGTGTTCATCTATAGCCACGCCGGTTTGATCGGATGCATCGACAGCACCCGCCAGAGACCAATGTTCAAGATCACCGAAAACGCCCCAAAACGCCGATGCTCCGGTTTCAGCATTGGTATCTGACAATAATTCTTTAAGTTTCGCACCACGACCGTATAACAGCGCATACAAAGCCGATTTATCCACGCCTTTGGCTGGCCCCCAGCAGATATGCAGATGGTCAGCCGCACGTGTTAACGCAACATACAACAGTCGCACATCTTCGCTAAACGCATCTTGTTTAAGTTGCTCGTCGACGTCTTTGTCGGATGACCAATGCAATTGGCGTTGCTGTGAATCCGCATTGAATGTGATTCTCGGCCCACGACTTTGTGGCGACGACGCATCAAACAAAAACGGACAACAAACAATCGGATACTCTAAGCCTTTGGATTTATGGATCGTCACGATTTCAACCAAATTCGCATCAGACTGTAAACGGATGCGTTCAGCCTCATCGCCGCTGCGACCCTCCAATGCCATTTGCTGAAACCGGTGCAATTGCGTGGCAAAATCGACTCGGCGATTCTCTCTGGCCAGAAACAACTCAGCCAACTGATTCAGGTTTGTTAGTCGGCGCTCACCTTCTGTAAAGCCCAGTATTCGTTCGGCAATGTCGAAGCTCTGCATCAACTTTTGCCACATCACAATAAACCCGCTTTTCTTCCACAGGTGGTTAGCACTTACAAACTGCCACTGAACCTGCGCCCATTCGCTGGCATCCTGATTTATTTGGCATAATTTACTCGCATCAAAACCGATCAACGTATCGCCTAGCGCCGCCATGATTCGGCCTTGATCGAACGGCTGAATCACCGCGTGAACCAAACGAATAAAAGCGTCACACTCGGCAGTATTCAGCACAGAATCGTTCGACAGAAACACACTATTGATGCCTTTTTCTGCCAGTGCCAAACGCATGATTTCAGCCTGAGAACCCTTTCGAACCAGAATGGCAATATCCCGAGGCTCAGCAATCTTGTCGCCAATTAGCGCATTTTTATCCAATACCGATTGGATAAACTCCGCGGTTTGCTGAGCCGCCTGCTGACGCCAGGTTTCAATCGACGGGTTATCTTCCACATCTAACGAAGCAACCGCGATGGGAACATCACAGCCCGCCATCGATAAACTCTTACGACCCGTAAACCTGTCGGGCGATCCAACATCCGGGTATTCCGGAAAATCGCTAATCGCAAAGGGGTTGTCCGCCTGCAAGAACAATCCATTGACCCCTTTAACCAAATCAGGGGCGCTACGGTGGTTAGTATTCAGCGTGTATCGTTGTTGCTCAACAACATCGTGCCGGGCCATAAAGTAGGTGTTAATGTCTGCACCTCGAAAGCTGTAAATTGCCTGCTTCGGGTCGCCGATCATCATCATGCAAGTGCCAGATATTTTCTCGGCAACAGAGTCTTCACGCCCACTCGACGAATCTCGATAAATACGGCGAAATATTTCGTATTGATACTGATCAGTATCCTGAAACTCATCAATCAAAGCCGCAGGATACGTCGTACGAAGCTGGGCTAACAAAGCTTCCGAGGCCGCTGAGGATTCCCCACAGGCACGTGCAACCCGCTTGATCAAGTCGTCGAAAAACAAGATATTTTGCTGTGACTGCAACGATTGCATGGCATCGATCGCACGTCGGCGCAAATCATCAAGCACAGCATCTTCAAGTTGCGGCAATAAGGTTTCGATCGTTTCTAATGCGTCGAATAAGGCATGTTTTGGCGCCTTATCTGCCAGCTTGTCTAACAGTGTTTTTTGGCTGAACCGAAACACCTTTTCCGGCGGCATAAACAGCATGGATTCATCATCCAAATACTCACCCAATTGTGTTAGCCAAACGGGCACATAGCGCTTGGTGTACGATCGGCCAATGCCTTTGGCGAACCAGCCGCAAATTTCAGATGCATCGGTTTGCCAATATTCTCTGGCCTGCTGCCACGCTGCAGTAATATTTGTGATCAGGTCATCCACTTGGGCGCTACGACCTAATGTATCTAGATCGTCGTCCAGCGCCGGACGCAAACGTTGAATCAGGGCATCAGGCGATCTCAACAATCGCTGATACAAGGTAGCGCGCACCGGATCAAGTGCATATAGGGTTTCACGCCAAAGCTGATTCACCACCTTTTGCAGGAGTTCATCGGCAGATTCCAACAGTGTTTGTTCAGCGGGTTGACCGGCGGTAAAGCCAAAATCCGACAATACCCGCTGACAGAAACCGTGAATGGTAAACACTGGCGCATCGTCAACACTGAGCTTAGCCAGCAAGCAACGTTCGTAGATGGTTTCTTCACCGTCACTCGACAATGCCTGATCAACAATGCTTGCTAGCACCGGATCATCGGTCTGTTTTGTTTGAATATACACTTCTGCATCACTGATGCGCTGTCGTATCCGATCTTTCAGCTCTTGCGTTGCCGCTTTGGTGAAAGTCACCACCAGCACATCATCAATACGCAAGGGCGCTTCGCCAAGTCCCGGTTGAGGCATTAAAATCAGACGTAACACCAGATTACTGATAGTGAAGGTTTTACCGGTTCCGGCACTGGCTTCAATCAGGCTAATGCCACTGAGTGGAACGGTTGTTAGATCAAGCGTCTGCATCCGCACTCACCTCCTCAACGGCTTCAAAAACGTCAAACATCGGGCCAAAAACGGCTTCGGCTTCAGCAATTACCTTTGGTAGAGGCAAGCTGTCACAACCACGTAGTGCATAAAAGCTGTATGGGTCTTGCCATTCGCCAGTCACATTGCTGGTACCGATGATTCCCTCCTCAAGCTTGAATGGCGCCTTGGCTTGCGAACGATCATCGCCACCTAACAATTGCATATAGGTGAACGACGAACGTGCAAAAAACCAACACGGCGATTGTCGCGTTTCTCGTATTCGCATTGCTAACGACGCTAGTATCGACGCAGCATCATCAGCCTCCAAAGGCAAGATACGCCAGACAGCATCGGCCTCCAACAGGTAACTTGTAACGGGTCGATCGAGCACACATTGAGCGATCAAGTGCTCGATCCAAACACGCAATGCATGTCGCCCATGTAGCCGCCGGCCTGCCCAGCCTAAACGGATATTGGCAGCTTTTGCATCTACTGCCAGCTGATTCAATACCCCGCGGACAACGAGATCACCCACGGGCAATTCGAATTGCAATGGCTCCAACCACTGGCTTTGCGTTAACGCTAAACCTAACGCGTCCGCAGAATCGATCATTGCGTCCGCCAACTGCAATTGCTCTGCCACGGTCGATTCGCCAAGGGCAGCCTGTGGTGACAGATCATAACGAGTCAGAACGTCTGCTGCTGGCATGGATGCACCCCGCAACCTGCGCTCCAGCGCCATGATCAGCAACTGATAGTTTTCCAAGCCGGTTGCTACAAAACATTCGTTGTCTTCATCAACGGTCTCTTCAACATCAAGAGCAATGCCTATTTGTGTGAGGCAATCCCGGTGCGGCTGAACAATGGCACGACAAAACGCTGACAGATCAATATCGGTAGGCATCTCGACATCAATATCCTGGCCAAACGCCGGTATCGATGTAGCAACACCAGACGACAAGATTTTGGCCTGTTGTTGATGGTTTGGATGGAAGCTCTGCATTCGGCTATCGGCAATAAAATACCGTGGATCAAACGGCTGGAGATGATGGCGTCGCGTTAACGCTTGGCTGAGCATGTCTTCTTTTTGCTCAGCAACGGTGTACCCGGCATCAATATGATTCAAAAGCTCGGTTACTAGCAGTGAAGGATATCGTTCACTGTTATCAATATGACTGCGGCCGATATAACTGATGTAGAGAGATTCGCGCGCTGCAAGCAAAGCTTCCAGAAATAAATAGCGTTCTTCATCACGTTTATTCCGGTCACCACGTTTTGGCGTTTGCAACATGAGATCAAGTTGGTTATTTGCCGACGGCGTTGGGTACGTACCGTCGTTCATACCAAGCACACAAATACGCTGAAACGGAATTGATCGCATCGGCAGCAGCGTGGCAATATTAATACAGCCTGGGCGAAAATAATGATGGCTGGCCGCTTGTGTCATGGCCTGCTCCAAACGATCGACAAACACACGCAGATCGAGTGGTTGATTAAACTCGGCAAGTTCAGCGGTGTCGTGCAGCTGCTGTAGCGCTTCGTTAATCTGAAAAACTTCACGTTCTTCCTGATCTTCAGCCTTGCCGAAAAAGCGTTCTAACAACACGCTTACATAGGTACACCAATCATTGAGCGAGCGCTTGGCATTGCCAGCCCCGAGAAGGCCCAAGTTTTCTATAAACTGACACAAGTATCCCGCTTGATCAGCACACCCTCCATCAATACCGGCCAATGTTGCCGACCACATATCATCCTGATCCGGCAATGCAAAACTGCTAACCAACCGTTGACTGGCCTGCTGCCAACTAAGGGGGACCACTTGATCACCAAAAACCTGCCAATCTGCATCGTAAAGCCCAAACCGCACATTCAGCTCACCGATCAGTTGTTCTATCAAATTGACATCATCAATACCCGAAGAACGCGCAATAACGGGTTCTTGCAGCAAACGAATGACTGACGAACGCGCATAGGATTCTCCCGACAGCTGCAACAAATCCAGCAACGCAGTTTTTACCGGCTCGCCATCAATGCCTTGTTTTTCAGCAATGTGAAATGGTAAACGTAAACCATCATCTGCGGTGGCAAACACACTTTGAATATAGGGTGCATAGGTTTCAAGATTGGTCACCATCACAGCAACGTCATCCCACGCTAGCTGTGGGTGCTGATTGAAATAACGCAGCAGTTCGTCATGCAGAACCTGAACTTCACGTAATTCGCTGTGGCAGGCATGGATCGTTAGGCTTTGATCCGATGACGGGATTTGCGACTTTTCGGTTGTAGCCATCCCAGCATCATGTTGCCGCAAGTAAAGAACATCATTCTGCAGACGCGCCAGCAAGGTATCATCGGGACTTTCAACAAAGAGTTGATCGTCTGAGGCCTCCAGCGTTTGCAACAGATTTACAAAGTCTTGTGGTTGTCGTGCCAACATGGCTAACAGTTCATTGCTGCCGTCAATGGATTCCGTTGTAGCAGCATCCAAGGTCTCGGTAGACAAACCAGCCACGCGGGTCTCCATAACCTGACGCCAGGGCTTCACATCCCCCCAAAATTCTGCACACGGATTCAACACATAAAGGTTTACGTCGATGGTCTGCGCAAGTGCACCAAATAGCTGCATATAAGCTTCAGGTAATGTCGACACCGCAAAGAAGTGTAAACGGTGTGCCACTTTACGTGCGCTGGCTTCAGGTAGAGGAAAATGCGTCAAGGCATCAGCAAAAACACTGGCACGGTCGGGTTCATCGATCGTCTCATTACAGAGAATCCGCCACAACTCTGCCTGCCAAGGGAAGGTTTCTGCACCGAGCATTCCGCCATTGCGCCAATCAATCAACCATTTAGGCCGGTAAATCTGATATTGGTCGTAGAGATTCGCTACCAACTGGGCAAATGTCATAAGCTGGTGGTCGTTTGATAGCTGGCCTACATATTGCTTTAGCTCATTCAAGCCAAACTCGGGATTTTGTTCTAGTCTTAACCGAACCATTCGATCGTATAGCCGCCAGACCAGCGGCGAGCGGTCAAATCGGGTCTGACGAGGCAAATCTGGCATTTGTTCTCGATAGATTTGCCAAACTAGGGCCGCCGGAAACGGGAAGTCCAGATTGGCTGCAATGCCCATATGCTGTGCCAGTTGGCCTTGCAACCATTGCATCATCGCGGCAGATTCCACCACGATTTGTTCTTTAGCCAATGGCGGCAGAGGCTCGTGGCGAAGCAAGGCGCTGAGCTTGATTGATAGGGCTTCCAATTTGTTGGAATAAAAAATAGTGAGCATCTGGTCATTTATTCTTCATAGAGTGCCGCTAGATTATACCCAATTGCGCGATACATACAGTCAGTAGCCATCAAATCGCTACCGAAGAAAAAGATGTACTTGCTAGGCAATCAAACGCAAAAACGGCGAGCCAAGGCGGCAAGAACGCGCAATGGGAACCGGGCTAGATACCTCAAGGTACTAGCCACCCGAAAACAAGAGACTATGGACGGCAAATAAACGGAAACGAAAAACAGCAATAACGCATAAACAGCGGCAGTAAAAACTACATCACAGAGCAGAACGCACAAGACAAAAACGTTCAGCACACGTAGTAAACATCTGTCACACACAAAACACACATATTTATCGGTCAGAAAATAGAAACTTCCTGACCTCAACAAACACTAACTAGTGAAATATGTAACCAAAACGCCGATTCCTCCGCAATCGCATTGCGCAAGACACTAGGAATCGAGAAAGGACTAAAATTATGAGCACTATTAATTACCAAAGCACCGAACATAACAACATCATCAACTTGGCATTCGCAGAGCAAGAAACTGAAAAGTTAATGTCGAACCTGTCATCGCGTAAACTCTGGGATATCTTGGACAGCACAACGGCTGCCAATCGTCGTATCGCTGAGGCAGTAAAAAAAGAACTGACTCGCCGCAACGCATTTACCCATCAGCAAAAGTTTACAGAACCTCACTGATCCCTATCGGCCGCGGATCGCAACGATGCTAATCATGGCGACTTGTGACCTGCGGTGCGATGTCAAAACAACCCTCTCAAATAACCAACTAATCGGTAGTCTCGACATTCTCGAACAAAGACACCGCTTCTGCCGCTCTCTCTTTCGCGTTCTCATTTATCACAGTATTCAGAAAACCGCTCTGCGCTACCCTCGAAATCCAAAGATCCGCCCACACCACACAGATGACTGCATTACTTCCATGCAGTCGTAACCACATTTCACTTAACATCCATCAACATCCGAATAAGGCATTTCCATGCCTTCACTAGCCGGCAACAATGCCGTCAAATCAAGAGACTCAGGTTTCGTGTCAGGCTGTTGGTAATGGATAGACAGTAGGTATTTGAGATAATCCAGATCAAACGGCTTGTCCATTAGGGCTGTCACGCCGCTGGCTTGTACTGAGGCTAGCTTGGTTTGGTTTGTCTCTGAGGTCACCATAAAGACAGGAATATCTGCCATATCCTGTTTTTGGCGGATTTGCAGCAGCAAGGCTTCACCGTCCATATTCGGCATATTGTAATCGGTGAAGATGATGTCGAAGGTCGCTTCTTCGAGCACTTTTAGCGCTTCCTGCCCGTCTTCGGCCTGACGCACAAGCGCTTCTGATACGCCCAAACGCGTCAACACACGCAACATTTGTTTGCGCGCCAACAAACTGTCGTCCACCAGCAATATGCGCAAAGACGATGCATGAAAGGCAGGCTCATTTTCTGCCTGAGGCACATTAGCTTTTAATGCCGCAAGTGTTGCAGACGAGTTTAAGGCCCGATAAAGGTCATCTTCCGCGAACGGCTTAGGCAACACAGCAAGGACACCTGCCTGACGCATCGGATCAAGCACGCTAAAGCGGTGCTCTGCCGATACCAACATAAAGTCGATTGATGCTAATTGGGTGTCTTGCCGCATCGCTTCGACCAAATCCAAACCATCGCCATCTTCAAAGTACATAGAGCTCACCACCAGTGAAGGCCCGGCTTCGCGCATACGAACAATGGCCTCTTCAATAGTGCGACAGATAGCAATATCTTCGACACCAAAACGCGTCAACGATTTGGACAGCAAGGTCTGCTGCAGACGCGAAGGAACCACCAGCAATAGTTTGAGGTCTTTCATGGTGTTGGAAGACATTGCGACATTCTCCATGAATATCTGAGCCATCAGCATATGAACGATGATATCGGCTCTAGGTTATAAAATGTCAATGACTCAAGTGCGCAGTCACTCAACATCGCATCGATCAGTGTTGAATCAACGTGAACTAAGCAGTTACCCGTGACAAATTCCGGGTTTTCGTGTTTAGTTCAAACACCTTGTATGTAAACCAGCGAGTATTCTTCATGAGCAACTACCCTGGCATTCGCCTACTGATGACAGGCGATGAGCTGATTCACGGCGATATTATTGACACTAATTATTCTTATCTAGCTACGACCTTAATAGAAAACGGTTTAGTGGTTCAAGAAAAATGCACCGTTGGCGACAACTTAGGTACGCTAGTTCACCAAATTCGCCGCTTAAGTGAAGCGTCAGACATCCTGCTAATTAATGGTGGCTTGGGGCCTACACAAGACGACCTAACCGCAGAAGCCATGGCACAGGCATTTGATATCGAACTTGAACAGATACCCGAGGCCAGATGCCATGTCGAAGCTTGGTGCGAGCGCCGAGGTTTTGCGCTATCACCAGCAAGCCTCAAGCAAGCAACACTGCCACACGGCGCAAAGATTTTTCCTTCCTCTCCTGGCAGTGCCGCAGCATTTTGTATTCGAGCCAACGACTGTTTAGTCATAGCAACGCCAGGGGTTCCCTCGGAGCTTAAACATATCGTTAAAGAGGAACTGCTGTCGCATATCCTAGACATATTCGACTGCAACAAGCCCGAGCCACTAACAAAATTCACCCTTTTGGGTATTGGTGAATCCAGCCTGCAATCTCTCATCGACCAAACACCCGCAATTAAAGACAACCTTGAAATTGGCTTTAGAGCCGGGCTGCCCACATTGGAGCTGAAGTACCGTACTAAAACAGGTGTAGATCCTGATCACAGCAAAGATGCGAAACAACTATTGGAACAAGCTGTTGCAGACCACTTAATTGACGACCGACCATCAACGGTAGCTCAAGTCCTGTTAAAAACGTTACAAGAAACCAATCAACAGTTTTGCACCGCAGAATCCTGCACCGGCGGGATGATCGCTAGTGAACTAACTCGATTACCGGGCGCCTCAGCGCATTTTCAAGGCGCGATCGTCAGCTATTCAAACAATGTTAAACATCAAGTATTGGGAGTTGAAGAGTCGACGCTAGAGACTCACGGTGCTGTCAGTGAACCGGTTGCGAAACAAATGTTGGCAGGTGCTCTACAACAAACCCAAGCAGAGATAGGCGTCGCAGTAACGGGGATCGCCGGGCCCGATGGCGGCTCTGCAGACAAACCCGTTGGCACGGTTTGGATCGCCTGGGGTACTGAACACGCCGTAAAAACGGTACGCCTATGCGTTAAATTTCCGCGTGTGCAATTTCAGCAACTGGTATCCGCGATAAGCATGGAGCTTGTTAGGCGGGAGCTGAAACAGCAGGAAAACCCACCAGCGTGGCTAGCTCGCTGGAGCTAACCGGTACTGAAAATCGAGCTAGAGAGTAACTAAGGCCGAAGGTATCTAGGGTGCAAATTAGTCGCCCTAGTCTCAATCTGCGCGCTCATAGCGGTGTCTCGCAGACTTGTCAGGGTGATTCGGAACCGCAAGATCCAGTACCGGCTGATATACCGGCGCCAACATCAACGCCTTGCCTTGATCAAAGAAAACCGGAAACTCCATATTTTCGTTATCTTTGTTTACGTATTTTTCCGACATACCACTGACTGCCGATGAAGACACCGGATAGCGCTCATCACCTGCTATGTCGACTAACCCAGACAAATGAATATCCGAGATAACAAAGGTGATACGCCGATCATCGGAGTCTTTGCGAATTCGAGCCTCATCGATATCACCTTCAAACGTCAGTTCAAGAAAAGGCTGGTTACAAGCGTAAGTAGAGTGCATAACAACGGTCAATTGCCAAATGTTATTCTCAAGCGTCAGCTTTTCATCAATACAACGTCCTTGCACATGTTTGGGCGGGCTTACCCGCCGTTCCCAGTCGCCATCCCAAAACCAGCTTTTTTCTGCGCCACAACCGGAAAGTAGCATGACGCAGCCCAATACAAAGGCCTGGAGCGTTTTATGAGTGCCTAGCACGCCAAAGCGGCTATCAGCATAGAGTGACTTAGGAGGGCAAGTCTTGGTTACCAACAGTGGCTTAAACATCATGGATCACCTGTAACACGTCTTTGAGCGAGCAACTTCTATTAGCGCGAGTCATTTGTCATTTTTTTAGATATATGAATTTTTATCGGTTAGACTTCGCGCTAGGGGCTTCACAGAATGTGAAAAATAAAGCATAACAAAATAACATCAGCAGGCAATCAGCTCTCACCAACAAACTTCAGTCTGCATAAATTGAGTCGCCTCTCAAAGAGATCGGCCGCAACAGCTAATACACGCAAACCATCAGCACCTAACATTTGAGTGGCTGGTAGTTTCAAACGACATATCGTAAATAACGGCGAATTACCACGCACACGAGATAACAGTTATACTACGACGCATACTGTAATTACGCACGACTTAGTCTGCTGCGATCAAAATTATAACCAGAACAACCACCAAATGGATTGCCTAATCAGCCGCTACTTTATGCAACCAAACCTATGAAGATCGCTCGCGCGCCCAGTACAAATCGGTTGTCTTTAACAACCCAGTACACCATTGCTATTTGCTTACTGACAACAGTCGGTATGTTGGTGCTCACTGGCTATTTGTTGCGTAATCAAATCCTCCAGAATGACAAAGCAGTTAATGAGTATGGCCAAGTACTTGTCAAGCAAATGGCGATAGCTACCGCACAGCCCCTTCGCTTTGATGACGAAGAAAAGCTGCATCAAGTCATGACATCCTATATCAACGAATACCGGGTCAGTGGTGCAGCTATTTTTTCAACCGACAATGAACGTATTGCTGCACTAGGTACACTGCCAACGCCTGAAAATATCCGGGTTGAATCAGCTTACTACGAAATCCCAGTTAAGGCAGACAAACGCGACTGGTTCAACAGTTACTACTTGATTCATCTGCATCCGATCCAAAACGGTCAAACAAAGTCCGGCTACGCGGTGCTGGTGTTGTCTCATGAATTAATGACCAAGGCCTTCAAACAACAACTCGCCATTATGGTGGCATTGGCTGTCGTAATCATGCTGATTGTCACGCTGGGTGCATTCCAACTTGGTAGGCGCCTTTCAGACCCGATCAAACACCTAGTCAACGCAACCAACGACATTCGCGAAGGCAGAATTGACCATATACCAGATCGCCGAAACGATGAAATCGGAGCGCTAATTGACGCCATCAATACGATGAGCCAGGGGTTGATACGGAAAACCGAATTGGAAAGCATGCTGAATAAATTTCTCACCGAAGACGTTGCCAGTAAAGTCATGGATCATCTGGATCCTGTACACATGGCCGGCGAGCACGTCGATGCCACTGTTCTGTTTGCTGACATTGTGGGCTTTACCAGTATTTCAGAAACCATCACACCGGAAGACGTACAAGAGCTATTGAACGAATATTACGGCTATTTCAATGCGTGTGCTCGCTTCTACTTTGGCACCATTGACAAGTACATCGGCGACTGTGTGATGATCGTATTCGGCGCACCAAAATACGATGCGAACCATGAATACCATGCTGTTGCCTGCGCAATACTGATGCAAAAACTCGTGCGTAGTCTCAATCAAAAGCGCGCAAAAGAAGGCCTCTACCCAATCGAATTGCGTATCGGCATCAATAGTGGAAAAATGCTGGCGGGCCTTGTCGGCTCCAAAGAACGTATGGAATACACGGTGGTTGGCGACGCAGTCAACCTGGCATCACGCTTGTGCAACGAAGCCGAAAGTGAACAGATTATTATCGAAGAATCACTCTACGATAAGATACACCCCAACCATCCAATAACGGTTGAAGCCTACAAACAAATACGCGTGCGCGGTAAGCAAGAAGAAGTCAGCATCTACTCCGTGCGAGATGTCGACGTTCCCTACCAAGTTGTGATGGATGATTTGATCAAGGATATTTTGGCCGGTGAATTTTAAACCTTGCCCGTTTAACTAGCCCGTTTTTCTTGAGTAATTCGTCTCACCACGGTCGCCGATGAGTTTGATTCAGTAGATGCGGGTGTGAACGAAGCCAGCCCATCTATAATCCGCCGGCACCCCTCCTTAATCAGTGTATTGTCTAGACACAACGACAGCCGTAAACACCCTGGCAAACCAAATCCATCCGTACCAATCACTGCAACCTTGTTTTCTTCAAGAAGGTACTCAGCAACAACATCAGCAGTCGCCGGTGCATCAAGCCCCTGCCCTTCAAGAAATGGCTGAATACCAAGAACCATAAAGTAAGTTGCCTGCGAGGGGTATATAACAACCCCTTCCACGGCTAAAAACGCCTCTCTTACAATGTCTGCTCTTTCTTGATAACGCTCTATCGCACTCTCAATATGCCCCGTACCGACCTCTAGAGCCTCACAAGCGGCTATCTGCATCACCTCACACACGCCACCACTAACCAGTGATTGCACACGAACACTCGCATCAATAACGGGCGTTGGTGCTATCGCATAGCCAATTCGCCAGCCACTGATACCAAAGCTCTTCGAGAATCCATTTACTAGGATCAGTTGTTGGCGAATACTTTCACAGGTGATAAAACTGGTCGGATTCTGGTCAAATCGGAAGTACTCATACACTTCATCACTGATCAGGTACAACTGCGAATATCGGGCAATGACGTCAGCATAAGCATTAATTTCAGCCTGATCCAAAACAGCCCCAGTGGGATTGTTTGGAAAGCACATGATAACGAGCCGGGTTTTGTCGGAAATCGCATCATCCAGCGCCTGAGGTGATATTTTAAAGCCGGTTTCCGGCCCAGCAGTGATCATCACTGGCACACCGCCAGCCAACAGCACTTGGCGAGAAAAAGAACTCCAAGCAGGCCCAACAATCAGCACCTCGTCCAATGGTTTCAATAACGCCATCATGATCTGAAATAAGCATTGCTTTGCACCATTGGCGATCATCACCTGAGACGGAATAACACTCACTCCATAGTCTTGTGAATATTTCGCACAGATCATACCTCGCAAGCGAGCGCTACCCTGAATGGGAGGATATTGGTAGCAATCTTCAGTCGAAATAGCCTGCATTGCGGCTTTAACCACCTGATCAGGCGGCCCAAAATCAGGAACCCCAATATGCATCTGTATAATGTCGGCCAACTGGTTTTCAGGCATACAGCGGAGCTTTTGGATCATATTAACCAGCGGAGTGGACTCAATGTCAGTTCGCATCACTCATACTCCCGAATATCTCCCATAGACAACAGATTACGGCGTTATTACTGAGAATAGACCGAAAAAACGGGAAATATGCCAAACGCACCTCAGTCAGGAGCTAAAACGGCCGTTTTGAAGCGATGTGAATATGCTGAAGCCTAATGATTATCAGTCTTATATATAGAGAGAAAGGCAGGCTAGAAAGACGCGAACTACAGCACCGCACCGCAGCCACATAGAGCTAACGGTTTAGCAGTGACACACAGTAGAGATATTGGCGCAAACAATGGGCAGATAAGACAAACGTAGCCGCTGAACTATCGGCTTATCAGGGATTCAATTTTTGGATTTAACAAAAGAAACAAGCCAGGAAAGCTAGATAACAACTGAAAGGAAATAATCAGGATGACCAGAAATTGGCGATGGAGGAAAAATTAGAAAATAAGCCAGGGCATCACTGCCCTGGCAAATATCGGTAGACGATTAACGACGACCCATCTTACGCAGTTGGTTAGGAGAGAAGAAGTCTTTACCCTTCGGCTCCATTGCGAAGTTAACAGGACGAGTTTCGTTTACTAGGCGTACAGCAACATATGCACCTTCTTGCAGGTCATAGTTAACCTGTGCACGTGGTACGTAACCTTTAAGATAGAAATCGTATACAGAGTTCATGAAACCGATACGGTACAGATCACCACGACCGTCATACATTTCGTAAGATGCAACTAACCAGCTATCTTCAGGCATGTAGAAACGACGCTTAGCGTAGATGTGACGCTGACCATCTTTCAAAGTCGCTTCAACAATCCAAACACGGTGCAGTTCATAACGCATGTAATCAGCATTTACGTGCTTGCCTGGCAACAATGTTGGGTAATCAACATCTGCTGAGTCAAACTTGTAGTTGTGGTAAGGAACGTAAACTTCTTTCTTACCAATCAGTTTCCAGTCGTAACGATCCATGCCGCCGTTGAAGCCCATGCCATCATCAGCAGTCATCAGTCCACCTGGTCCTACCGGTGTGTCATAACCAACGTCCGGTGCACGTTTAACACGCTTCGCGCCAGGAATATAAACCCAAGCTTTACGCTTGTGAGTCAACTGATCAACAGGTTCGTGAACAACAACCATCTCACCTTTCTTACGCTTAGGCTCAAGAACACGGTGGAAAACATAAGCTGCGTTGATATCGATATCTTCAGATACCTTACCCACTGGGTGAGTGCCGTATGCCAAAGGTGTTTCGATCAACAGCTCTGTACGGTGACGTTGCTGAGAACCCTTGTTGTAAACCGCCAGCTCGTCATAGGTCGCATCAGCAACAGCCATTGGCTGGTTAAAACGTGCGTTCCAGATAACTTCAGCGCCGTTCTCAGGAATCGGGAAAGGTGCACCACCAGTGTATTGCTGTAAGCCATCGATGTTAACAAGCTTCGCATGACCTACGTTCCACTTGGTACGTTCTTCGATGTCTGCCTTATAACGGAAATCACGGTGTGTTTTATATACAGGTACAGTGAATGAATCCGGGTACTTTTCGAACAAAGCGATGGTGCCATCGGTCAGTTTGTCACGGTACTTGTCCAGCTCAGCTGCAGTAATGACGAACAAAGGTTTCTCATCGGCATACGGGTCTGGGTAAGCTTTGCCTGGCTCATAAGTCAGACCTTCAGGCAAACCAACAATAGTACCACCCCATGCAGGAATAGAACCGTCAGCGTTCGCTTTCGGGTTGGCACCCATAGGTGTCAGCTCAGTGCCTAACTTGGCCTGATCAGCGGAGGTCGCCGCCACAGAGATTAAAGGAGTTACTGCCAGCGTTGCCGCCAGCAAGCTGTGTTTCAGAATGCTTTTCATTCATTGTCACCGTTTTATTGTTATTGAGGCCTCGTACCTGAAGACGGCCAAATCTCATGATGTTAAATCATATACTCAACAGGTACGCATGTTTAATTATTGGGGTAAAGCGTAGGTAGTGAGACTAAAGAAACCGCTATTAAAAAACAAGCGGGGTATAGCACTTAGAGATATAAATTTTCTGCTAAAACCGCCCTTATGCTCTATTGCCGTGATGTACGTAATACTGCTGGTGAAAATTCCATCGAATTTGCACGCCAAGGATTAATATCCAACCCACCCCTGCGAGTGTACCGCGCATACACAGACAACGCATCAGGTTTACATAACTTACTGATATCCTGATAAATCTGCTCGACACATTGCTCATGAAATCCTTGATGATTTCGATAGGAGACAATATAAGCTAAAAGCTGAGATTCATTGATTATACCACCCCGATATTCAATAAATACCGTTGCCCAGTCAGGCTGCCCCGTAACCGGGCATAGGGAACGCAATAGATGAGATTTCAAGCGATAGTGTCCGGATTTCATCAGATCAACGGAGCCAGATAACAAGCCCGAGTCCGGCTCATATTGAGTGCAATTAACTGAGATATCATCAAGGCACTTGAACGTTTCATCAGTTTGAATAGGATAATCATCCACGCCAAACAGATTTACCGTAACATTACCTCCGGATACGACTGATAAATCTTTTTCTAACACTTTAATTAAGTCGGCAACACTTTCCATGACCGTTTGATTAAAGCTATTTAGGTAAAGTTTAAACGATTTGGATTCAACCAGACTTTCGGAAGTGCATTCAAACAAGAAGTCGACAATTGCAACTTGTGGCATTCCATCAGAGTTTAACCAAGAAACTTCATAAGCTGTCCATCGATCGAGCCCTACAAACGGCAAAGCGTCCGTATTGATGCCTAGCTCGCGCCGCCCTTGCGCCCGAGGCACAGGAAACAGCAAATCCGGATTATAATCAAAGCTATACGCGGTATCCTTGCCGAGTAAAATATCATCGGATAACGCCATAATCAGTGCCTCAAACCTTTACTGGTTTTTAACAAATACAAACAAACCACGGCAGCGACAATCGACGACAGACCAATCATTGCAAATGCGAAATGAACATTGATATCGGTATACCCGAGAATACCGTAGCGAAATGCGTTAACGATATAAAGAATCGGATTGATTTGGGATACATCCCCCCAAAAGGACGGCAGCAAATCAATCGAATAGAAAACGCCGCCTAGATAGATCAGCGGTGTTAAAACAAACGTCGGGATAACCGATATATCATCAAAACTCTTCGCGTATATCGCGTTAATCATGCCCAATAACGAAAATAGTATGGAGGTTAGAATGACCACCGAAATCGTCACTGCCAAGTTATAAATCTTTAACTCGGTAAAAAACAACGACAGCGCTGTAACAAGTACGCCTACCATCAGCCCCCGAGCAACACCCCCAAGTACATACCCTGAAAGGATTACACCATTAGGCACCGGCGACACCAACATTTCTTCGATATAGTGGCCGAATTTCGCACCAAAAAAAGACGACACAACGTTGGAATAGCTATTGGTGATCACTGACATCATGATCAAACCCGGCACAACAAACTCCATGTAAGAATGCCCACCCATCTCGCCAATGCGAGATCCGATAAGATTACCGAAAATCACAAAATACAAAGACATCGTAATCGCAGGAGGCACCAGGGTTTGCACCCAAATGCGCATAAAACGGCGGATTTCACGCATCAAAATAGTGCTGAAAGCAACCCACTGAAGGCGAAGTGGCATTATGAGTTACTCCCCGTTAACCAGTTTCACAAAAAGCTCTTCCAAGCGATTCGCTTTGTTACGCATTGAGCGCACTTCAATACCCTGCCCTGAAATCGCGGAAAACACATCATTCAAGTTTTGATTTTTATGAACAGCGACAGAAAAACAGTGGTCGTCCATCAGCTCAAGCTTGAAACCATCAATTGCAAAATCGCCAGGCAAGCTACCTTGAACATCAAAAATAAAGGTTTCTTCTTGGAGTTCTTTTAACAGGTCTTTCATCGATGAATGCTGCACGATGGCGCCGTGATCAATAATCGCGATATTCCGGCACAAACTCTCTGCTTCTTCTAGGTAATGCGTTGTGAGGATAATGGTTGTCCCCTGCTCATTAACCTTCTGCAAAAATTCCCACATCGAACGCCGCATTTCGATATCAACACCCGCTGTGGGCTCATCGAGAATCAACAATTTGGGTTCATGAATCAATGCACGGGCAATCATCAACCGACGCTTCATGCCGCCAGACAGCATTTTACTCGGCACGTCGCGTTTATCCCATAAACCCAAATCCCGCAGTAACTGATCGGCACGATGCCGCGCTGCACGCGCAGGAATACCGTAGTAACCGGCTTGAATGGTCAAGATATTGCGTACTTTCTCAAATTGATTGAAGTTGAATTCCTGCGGTACCAAGCCAATCATCGACTTCGCTTTACTGAAGTTTCGATCAATATCAATACCGAAAATCTGAACTTCACCGCCGGTTTTAATCACCAGGGAATTGAGAATGCCGATGGTTGTCGATTTGCCAGCGCCATTTGGGCCAAGCAAAGCAAAAAAGTCGCCTTTTTGCACATCCAGATCGATGCCCTTTAGCGCCTGATGCCCACCTGCATATGTTTTGGAGAGATTTTTTATAGAGACAGCAACTGTCATAGACACCCGAAACCGTATAACCCAGTAAATTACTCAATTATACCGGTTTTGGACATCAAATTGGAAAGCTTGAAGAAAAAGGACGTTTTAATTGCTCTGAGCTTGCTCCTCAGACTCTGCATCATTGTTGCATGAGCCGTTATAGCAAAATACGTAATTATCGGTGTTACACCCGGCAAAGAACAACGATGCGACAAATACTGACAATACCCAAATCCCTTTCATAACGTCCCACTTTTAAATCATTTTTCGAAGCGGGATATTATGCGATGAGAAGGTACCGAAACATTACAGACCATTACAAAGAAATGAGGGCGCATGATCATAACGTCTGCAACTAACATCTACACACCTAGCCAGAAACCTAACTAGGCGAAAAGCGCATCAGAATTCGAACTGCATTCCAATGGTATAAGCAAGCTTCTTCAATTCAAGATTGATATTCGTACCGCGCTGCATGGCATTGACTGTCGTCAGCATATAATCCAGCTCTGTTGTAAAAACAATATTACGATGTACGATAAAGTCAGCACCTACACCGGCTACGAATGCAATACCGTCCCAGCTTGTGGTTTTATCCGCCACTGTTTGCGCAACATAGTCGTAGTCTTGGGTGTAAAAAGAATAACCCGCACCACCTTTACCCCAAACCCGAATGGAATCGCCAAACTGGCCACCGAGCTTACCGGTAAATAACAATTGGGATGCAGTGGAATCACTGCCATCAATCAACTCCAGAGCACCAGTACTGACGTAGCTCGCCTCAAAGGCAAAATTTTCGGAAACACGATAACCACCGAATAGTGTGTACTGAATACCCGCAGCAGAACCATTTGCAGAAAGCACTGGGTCTTTCTGGCTCAAGTCCACAGAAGCAAAGCCAGCCGACAACCCAAAATAGCCGCGCTTATCTTCATCACGAGCAGTAGCTGATAGAGAGAATGACAGCAGGCACAAAGACAATGCCAGCTTACGCATAAGCGTCAAATTCATAGTGGACACCTGATTATTATTAAATGTGAGATCCATACAAACATTGTTGCGTTCAGATCTAAACTCCAACCATGGAAAGCAGCCTGAATGCTCTAACCGAAAAAGGATACACATTCCATTACCAAGATGAAATACCGAACTGCATAAAAGGCGACCACAATGTGAATCATCACCTGTATGCATCCATCCTATCCCGCTGCGCAAAAACCGCTTTACTCGGAATTAAAGACATAAAAAAACCGCGTACATTTCTGTACACGGTTTTTTAAAATTTGGAGCGGGAAACCGGGTTCGAACCGGCGACCTCAACCTTGGCAAGGTTGCGCTCTACCAACTGAGCTATTCCCGCATGGTATCCCGTAGGGGGTTTGAACCCCTGTTACCGCCGTGAAAGGGCGGTGTCCTAGACCACTAGACGAACGGGACAGTGCTACGTGTTCGTTAAGAACGGCGCGCATTTTATGGCTGGGGGCCAATACTGTCAACAAAAAATCTTCAAAAATTTCAATCTCTTACCAGAACCCTTAACTAACAGCACATTTCGCTCACAAAACCATCAACACATCCTCCTAAAAGCCAATCACGTATACGGCGCCATACTCGCGCACCTTGCTTAGCCGTCGCGCTTCTTCAAATTCAAAGACGCCGAATTAATACAATACCGCAAGCCCGTGGGCGCAGGCCCGTCTTCAAACACGTGCCCCAGATGTGTATCACAGTGGCTACAGGTCACTTCAACACGTCGCATTCCATGGCTAGCATCAAAATGTTCGACAACGGCATCCTTAGCCAGCGGCTGATAATAACTCGGCCAGCCACTGCCAGAATCGTATTTGGTTTCAGAATCAAATAACGGCTGACCGCAGCCAGCGCACTGATAGATACCCGAATCTTTGCAATCCCAATACTTGCCGCTGAATGCCCGTTCGGTGCCGGCCTCACGGCAGACGCGATACGCCTCGTCACCCAATTGCTCACGCCACTGTTCGTCAGTTTTTTCTATCTCAGCCATAAACACCTCATCGTTTGCCATTATTCTGATCTTGTTGACCTGACCGTTCGACTACGTCAGTTACTATTCATTCAACCGGCGATATCGGCACAGGTGACGAATAGAGAATCGGCACGATCCCATGCAGCAGACATACATCGCAGTCACGATCCATTACCTCATCAATACTCTACGGCCATCACCGCCAAGTAGGCCTGCAAGAATCGCTGCAAGGCTACAATATTTCATACTCTTGGCGATTTTTTAAGTATAATGCCCGATTACCTGAGAGATTAACGGTAACGTTATGAAAACCATCCAAAAATCCGACAAACTCATCAACGTCTGCTACGACATTCGCGGCCCCGTTCTCGAAGAGGCCATGCGCCTAGAAGAAGAAGGCAACCGCATCATAAAATTGAATGTTGGCAACCCTGCCCCATTCGGTTTCGACGCGCCAGACGAAATCATTCAAGATGTTATTCGCAACTTGCCAGCCGCTCAGGGCTATTCAGAATCCAAAGGCATCTTCAGTGCACGCAAAGCCATCATGCAAGATTGCCAACTACGCGGTATTCAGCATGTTGAAATCGACGACATCCTACTTGGCAATGGCGTTAGCGAACTCATCGTGATGGCAACTCAGGCATTGCTAAACAATGGCGACGAAGTACTGATACCTGCACCGGACTACCCACTCTGGACGGCAGCGGTTAACCTTTCGGGCGGTAAACCGGTTCACTATATCTGTGATGAAGAATCAGACTGGAACCCGGATATCGACGATATTCGTTCAAAAATTACGCCAAAAACACGCGCGATTGTCATCATCAATCCAAACAACCCAACCGGTGCTGTCTACGATAAAGCCATTTTGCAGCAGTTAGCAGACCTTGCTCAAGAACATCAGCTGGTTGTTTTTGCCGATGAAATTTATGACCGCATACTTTACGAAGATGCCGTCCACCACCCAATGGCAACCATGATCCAAGACACGCTTTGCGTGACCTTCAGCGGCCTTTCCAAATCTTATCGATTGGCAGGTTTTCGCTCAGGCTGGGCGTTTTTTACCGGCCGAAAACAAGATTGCCGCAGCTACATCGAGGGCTTTAATATGCTCTCGTCGATGCGCCTTTGCTCTAACGTACCGGCACAATACGCCATCCAAACTGCGCTGGGCGGCTACCAGAGCATTAATGACTTAGTGCTCCCCAAAGGCCGACTCTACGAACAACTTGAAGCCGGCTACGATGCACTGACCTCAATACCGGGTATCTCCTGCGTTAAACCCAAAGGGAGTATTTACCTATTCCCTAAGCTGGATCCAAAACGCTACCCGGTTTTACACGATGAAAAAATCGTGTTGGATTTTCTGAAACAAGAGAAAATTTTACTGGTTCAAGGCTCGGCATTTAACATCACTGATCAACAACATTTGCGCGTTGTATTCCTACCACGCGTTGATGATTTGGTGGATGCGATCGACCGTTTCGGAGATTTTATTCAGAAGTACAAGTTCTAATGAGCCAGTTACATATTGATGAGTTTTATCATGATGCCGGCTCCATATTGGCAAGCCTATACGATGTTTTCCCGCGAAAAAACACCGTCTATGTGGAAGACATCTCAGGCGACGATGAACCCGATGAATTTGGCCTGCACAGCCCCCGCCACCTTGCCTGCCTAGCAGCAATGACATGGCTGGCCGATCAGCATTATATTCGTTACGACCAATTGATTCGTCACGAAGCAATGGAAGCCGCAACCCTGACAGAAAAAGCCTTCTTAGTGCTAACCTCACCCAGCCAATTGGCTGACGAAGAAGTACCAGAAGAGGTCAGCGGATTGCCGCCGCTTGCGCGTCAAAATTTCACCACCAATATTGCGATTCTAAAAATGGCACTGCAGAGCCGAGACTCGGCCAAAATCAACCGCATCATGCAGCACATCATGGTTGAGTCTGCCAACTACCCTACCAAGGTTCAACCTGCGGTATAGCACCACAGCTAAAGCGCAGGCCCCACCCTCCACCATTACATCTCTAGAACAATGTGTTCATAAATGCGCATTGCTTTAGCATTGGCGTCTTCCAAGGTATCACCCGTAGCCAGTGTAACGCCCATACGGCGCTTACCAGATACCGCAGGCTTGCCGAACAAGCGAACAGACGTTCCCATCTCAGCCAATGCATGATCAAGATTCGAAAAGCTTAACGTCTGGCTTTCGCCCTCGACCAAAATCGCCTTCGATGCCGACGGCCCGTAAAAACGCACACCAGGAACCGGTAGCCCGAGAATCGCCCGTGCATGCAATGCAAACTCCGAGAGATCTTGAGAAATCAATGTCACCAATCCGGTATCATGCGGCCGCGGTGATACTTCTGAAAAAATCACATCACTGCCCTTAATAAACAGCTCCACACCGAAAATACCATACCCACCCAAAGCATCAGTAACACGCTCAGCGATTGCCTGAGCTGACGCCAATGCCTCTGGAGACATCACCTGTGGTTGCCATGACTCCTGATAATCACCCGACTCTTGGCGATGCCCAATCGGCTCACAAAACGTTGTACCTGCTACATGGCGTACAGTTAAGAGCGTGATTTCATAATCAAAGTCGACGAAACCTTCAACAATCACTCGCCCCGCACCTGCACGCCCCCCCTCTTGGGCATGCTGCCAAGCTTTCTCAAGGTCAATATCACTGAATACCGTGCTCTGCCCTTTGCCCGACGAACTCATGATCGGCTTGATAACACACGGATACCCAACCGCCCATACTGCGGCGGTAAAATCTTCCCAGGTATCGGCAAAACGATAAGGTGAGGTAGCAATACCTAGCTCTTCGGCCACCATTCGGCGAATGCCCTCACGATTCATCGTCAACTGCGCGGCGCGCGCTGTAGGCACTACAGTGAAGCCTTCGGTTTCAAGCGCCGCCAGCGTATCTGTTGCAATCGCCTCGATCTCCGGCACAATAAGATCCGGCTTTTCAAGTTCGATAATACGGCGCAGCTCATCGCCATCCAGCATTGAAAACGTATAACTGCGATCCGCCACCTGCATCGCAGGAGCGTTATCATAACGATCGCACGCAATCACCTCGCAACCAAAACGCTGCAATTCAATAACCACTTCTTTGCCCAGCTCCCCGGAACCACACAGCAAAACTTTTTTGGCCGTTGTGGAAAACGGCGTACCAATGCTACTCATTCGAAATCCTTAAATGGTTATTGATCAGGTCAGATCAAGCAAGAGAAACATCACTGATAGATGCTTGTGTTGGTGTTTGCATTACCCAACGAACATTTAGCCCAAATACAGACATAGCGTATGTACCGCATGACGATTGTTTATAGGCCGGTCGCGGGTCGAGCGCAACTAACTGCATAACTTGCTGTTCTATCTCACACAGCCCATCACCAGAGAGACCACCAACATAGCCCAACTCCTGCAAACAGGCACGACACGCCAACAACGCTTGCGCTTGCCAGTCAACCGCCAACGTTGGCACTGGCGCAGCAGGTGCAATTGCATTAACGGCATCATCAATACGATCGGCATAGGGCAGATAAGGTTTAATATCGACGATCGGCGTGCCATCCAAAAGGTCAATACCACTAACCTCCAGATGAACATTACCGGCCTCAACACATACAGCTTCCAATTTGACCAACGAGGCTCCCAAACGGTTCGGCCGAAAACTAGCGCGTGTCGCAAACACCCCTAGACGTCGATTTCCACCAAGCCGCGGAGGACGCACCGACAACTGCTCGGGCTTGCTCGGGTTTTGGTGAAATATAAAATCAAGCCAGATATGACTGACTTGCTCAAGGCCATTCAACGCCTCAGGCTGATCCCAAGGCGGCAACATATCAATACGACCGCGTACTGGCACTAAACCCGCTTGCCGTGGGATACCAAACTTCTCGCGAAATGGCGTTCGGGCAAGCGCAACGGTCGACAGTGTAAATTCCATAATCTAACACTTACTCAGGCGCTAGCAGCACCGTTTTTCGATGCATCAATGTCTTTGTTGAGCTGACGATCAAGAAAGATAAACGCAAACGGAATAACAGAACACACTAAAGCAACCATCCATCGCATGACCGACCAACCGGCAATATGACTAGCCGCCAAAGACGCCACAAAATAGATCATAAAGAGAATCCCATGTGTCATTCCCACCGGAAAAATCAGATCAGGATAATCGAAATAGTATTTGGCCGGCATGGCAATCAGAAACAATGCAATAAGCGACAAGCCTTCGATGATGCTGATGTACTTGAACGTGGAAAGCACGGTTAACCCTCTTATATCAGTGAAATTATTAATGGTTATTAGCAGACGGATTTTGCCACAAACCGCCTTATGATGCGATGCACCAAACACAACCCGCGACCACGGCATTGCTCAAAGGCACATCACTAGCGCAACGGCATCAACAGCCATGCAAAGCTTGATAAAAATCCAAAAAAAAACCCACAGATAAATCTGTGGGTTTTTAAATATGGTATCCCGTAGGGGGTTTGAACCCCTGTTACCGCCGTGAAAGGGCGGTGTCCTAGACCACTAGACGAACGGGACGTTGTGAGCCGCGTATATTAATGATAACGAACTGTTATGCAAGCAGTTTTCGATATTTTTTTAGATATATTCAACACCTCTTACTGCTCCCTACCGACAAAGCACAGATGCCACTAGCGTCTTTTTCGGCATCTCGCTAGAATCTTCAGCTCCTCCAATACCCGGCGTATTGCAAACTACTACCGGCAACGCCAATTCAAGGAAACGATCATGGCCGCATCCAGCCTACTAGCTCTCATTGATGACATCGCCACGGTGTTGGATGATGTTGCCGTATTGTCGAAAGTTGCTGCTAAAAAAACAGCAGGGGTTCTCGGTGACGACCTCGCCCTCAATGCCGAACAAGTATCTGGCGTACGTGCTAATCGCGAACTTCCCGTTGTATGGGCAGTAGCCAAAGGCTCATTTATTAACAAACTGATATTAGTACCTGCTGCATTGCTGATTAGTACATTGCTACCTGCAGCCGTAACATGGCTACTCATGCTCGGCGGGGCTTTTTTATGTTTTGAAGGATTCGAAAAGGTTTGGCATAAGCTATTCCACAAGCAGGAAGTCGATGCCGATAATCAGGCATTACATGATGCCCTGAAGAACCCCGATTGTGATTTGATGGCGCTGGAAAAACAGAAAATCAAAGGTGCCATACGTACCGACTTTGTTTTGTCAGCAGAGATCATTGTTATCTGCCTCGGCACGGTTTCGGCAGCCCCCTTCGTAACCCAGCTAACCGTACTTAGCGCACTTGCTATCGCATTTACTGTTGGTGTTTATGGCTTAGTGGCCGGTATCGTTAAGATCGATGACCTAGGCTTTTGGCTCGCTAGGCAACCAGAGAATTCAACGCTAGCGGGAGTAAAACACGCCGTCGGCAATGGCTTAATCGCCATGGCACCTTGGTTGATGAGAGCGTTATCCGTGTTAGGTACCATCGCTATGTTTATGGTCGGCGGCGGCATTCTATTACACGGCATTCCCGGTGCAGAAGCATTTATCCATCAACTTAGCCACAACGCTATCGTTAACACGATTCTACCGACCTTGGCAGGCATGTTGTTAGGCATTGTTGCTGGTGGTGTTATTACCGCTGCGGTAAGTCCATTTCAGAAAAAGGCTCACGCCTAATCAATGTACACTGCATTACGAACAATCTAACGAAAGCAGTCAGCATGGCGGCTTTGATAACTGTCACGGCTATCAAGACAACTCTTTTGATCAATTCACACCATCAACGAGGAATGTTAATGCCACAGCTGATGCCCCCCCAAGGCTAACACCACTTTACTCACTGGTGTTCTGGTAGCGACGCTTGCCGAAATACAAGATGTAGAGCAAACATAAGAAAGCGCTGAATAGGCTCTGCCTACACTATCAATACAAAAAACCCGCTTCTAAAGCGGGTTTCCTTTTTTAACCTGGGAATAAATGATCAACATTCTCGCCGCGCCACTTCATATCACTTAATCCAGCCCGCGTCTCGAAACACATGCTCCGTAGTTTCATACAACATCGCCGCAAACCCTTCCCCACTGCGTAAAATAAGCTCGCTACGCTCTATCCCTTCATACAGTTGACGCGCAAACGCTTCTACCACAGGGTCACCATTACCGGTAGCAATCCAGCAACGCGCCTGAATATCCGTCAACTCAAATGGCCAGGCCTGATGGGCCAAAATGATATCATTGGCCAATGCATCGGCCCCTTGACGCATAGCCTCTGTTGCCTGAGTGATCGCCTGATCTTTAACAGCATCTTGATCGAGCACACGGCGATCTTGTTCGTTGAATAAGCGCAACACATGGTTATAAGCACTACGCCAATCGGTTGAGAATTCATGTGCGGCTATCTGCATGACCTTTTTAGTCAGCGTAGGGAATCGCCGGGCAACACGCGGAACCGTGCGGTAATAAAGAGGCGCCCCTGGAATTTTGTGCTCCTCAATACCCGGCGCAAATGGATCCAGCAACAATACTTCATCGACCTTGTCGGCCAAATGGGCCGCACACGCCAATGCATACCCAGCCCCTGCTAACATTCCAACCAAGCGGAATGAAGAAAGCTGAAAATGATTGACGACATCCTGCACATCATCCACAAACGCATTCAGCGAATCGTACGGAGGGCCAGACGTTTCGCCGTAACCGGCACGATCAAGCACAAGTAGCCTGAGTTTGTTTTTAAATAAGAAGTCAATGTTCCGTGGCCGTTCAAAACGGCAACTCAGTGACGCATGGCACCAAATCACCGGCAGTCCATTCTCCGGCCCATAGGAACGCAACATCACCTGGCGATCGTGTCGCGCGGCGATTACCACATCTTGTCCGTCAATCGCCGCATTTTTACCGGTCAGTGCCACGTGCAAAGGTGCACGTAATATCAGCGCCACCAACTCTGCTTGTCGGCGAGTTTTGGTTTTTTGAAAAATACTCTTGATGTAACTGCGGATTGTAGCCGGCTTGGAACTTCGAGCTTCTGCGATTTCCTCAACCGACAAGCCCTGAGCCAATCGCAACGTGATATCCGCTTCAGACGGCGTCAACTGATACAACTGCTGCAAACGTTGTTGCTGCTGACGATTCGAAGACGCATGCCCTGCTATAAACAACACCCCGGTAGCAGTGCCTGGTAACTGCTCATGTAAAAACCGATGGGCGTCTTCTGCAGGGCTCAATACCATGATCTGCGCGTTAGCGTCACTACGCCCGAGTAGCATCGCTTCATCTTCAGAAGAGGCTGGGCCATCCCATGATTGCAAAGCCGACAACAAAGCAACTTGCTGCTCGGGCTCCGTCAAACTTATCTTTTCATCCGCGATTGAAATCCGAGAGTCAGTTTCCAACACTCGAGTCGCCGGTAAATTATGGAACAGCACCCGTGCTTTGGCATCGAGCACAAAAATCGCCGTACTGACCTGATCGAGTATTTTTTCTGCGATGAGCTTATCACTGGTCAATTGACTGACACGCTCAGCAATCATGGCGGAATGATTAAAATGCCCTAACAAAGAAACTTCATGCTGGCTTTTTTCATCATCAGATATGTTTGCATCTGAAAGCGCTGCCAGCCCTTCACAAAGATCCAGAAAAACGCCTTCATCAACCGCAGAGCGATAGATCAATTCAACCAATTTGTCGGAGGATTTCAGCATAAAAACAGACAGAGGCTTACTTGAGTGAATGACAACAAGACCACAAACAAGCCTTACCGACTGCTTGCATAGCGCTGTTGATTATCGCTATTGATAGTAGCGCGCGAATTGTACATTAAATCGACCGAATAAAGGTGATCGTCCATCGAAAGCTCAAAGACTTATCAAATTATTACAGACAGTTACAGCACGCCTGAAACACTATTGTGATAACTACGAACAGGTTACAATGGACGCTAGGTAATCACTATCGTTGGCTACCCCGCTATCATTGCCACGGAAAAATCATGATAAGTTGTAAAACTATGCTGCCTCAGGGCTCCGTTCTGTTCGCCGTCACGCGTAATGGATTCATCTCCATCGTCGCACTCTTCTTACTAATGGCAATGCCAGCATCGGCGAGCTCCATTGCACCACCATTGGCAGAACAGCAAACCATTCCGAAAACTGATAGCGGCGCAGAAATTCTCTACAGCATTTCAGAAACCAATGTTGGGGCAGATTATCATTGGACATCCACCGAGTATCGGTCGATCCGTTTGAACGACACAAATAGCTCGCGTGACTACGGTCGCATCAGCGTTCCATACGATGGCTACTACACCAAAGTCACTTTGGAATTTGCACGGGTATTAACGGCCGACGGCGACATCAAAGAACTGTCTGCAGATGCAGTGATAACCGAGAGAGCCAGCCGCAAGGATTTTTACGATGACTCCCGCCGATTGATATTCGCACTACCAGCACTAACACCCGGTGCCATGATCGAATACCAAGTTAAATTCGAGAGCAAAAAACTCAGCTTGCCGAATCACTTTGCAGGTAGTTTCAGTGGCTACTTTTACCAGCCGAAGGCACAGTCTCGTTCGGGCCGTATTGATACTGTGCACAATAGCCGCCTCAGCCTAACTTATGCACCTGACGCCAAGCTCAACTTCGCTTACGAAGGCCCTCATAAACCAACACTAAAGAAATCCCGCACAGCCAGCGGTGCCATGCACTACGACTGGCAATGGCCAGCATTACCTGAAGTGATTCTGGAATCCAATCGCGGCCCAGCCCGCGACTACTACTCCAGTGTTGATTATTCTACCAGCCAAGATTGGTCGATTGTCGATCAGTGGGCCTGGGGCATGTTTGAGTCAAAATTTGAACCGCAACCGGCATTAACCACACTGGCCCAAAGCCTTGCTTCCCCATCAGATATCAAAATCGACAAAGTTAAGGCCGTATATGGCTACCTGCAGGAAAACATCCGATACGTATTTGCCCACCTCGACCGCGGTGGTTACGAGCCACACGCTGCAAACAGGGTTATTCAAGCAGGTTACGGCGACTGTAAAGACCAAACCGTATTAGCACTAAGCCTGTTGCATGCATTGGGCATTGAAGCCTACCCAGCATTGGTTGTTACCCCATGGAATGGCCAACCCAACATGAGCATGGTAGAGCTAGTATTTGACCACATGATTGTCTGGATTCCGAAACAACCCGGCCATCAAGAAGCTTGGATGGATACCACGGGCGATCGGAATTTGTTTCCCGGCACATCTGGTTATCTTGACGGCCAACCGGCACTTATCGTTAATGGCGAAGGCGGTATCCTGAAAGTTGTGAACGAAGAAAATCTGGCACACGGCGCACAGATGGATATTTTTTGGCGCACCGAAAACAACAACCTGATGGCCGACCTGACTCTGACATTCTCCGGTGAAATCGAAGATGATTACCGCCATTGGTGGCGCAGCGAAGCAAAAAAATTGTCGGCAGAATCCGACACGTTTGCCCAGCTGTTCAACCTGCCACGTAATAAATACACCATAAAAACACAAACCCTAAATGCTAACGATTTATGGGAGCCCTTCACCATGAAGGCAACCATGGATTTCGGCCCTGCTCGCGAAGAAGGCGAAGAATCGCTGTTTATCAGTGTCAACGCCGTTAACGTTTTACATATGTTTGGCCTGCTCAACGGCTTACCGGTACCGGCAGATCGACTCACAGATTGGTACGATATGCGTGAATATCACATCGATACGCAAGTCACCTTCTCACCTGAATTAGGTCGCTACGCCGGTATTATAGGTCAATCCAGCATGGTAGAAACGCCCTACTACGTGCTTGAGCAAATCCACCAAACATCTACTGACGGGCCGATCATCGACCTTAAGTACACCAAGAAACCTTTTATCGTTAAACAAGCCGACTATACCGACTACTACAACAGCAAGCAGGATCTGAAATTGCTGAATGGCTGGGAAGCCGTCTTTGCCGACGAAAGCACCGGCAAGCCAGTGAAAGACGATGCCGAAACATCCCTTAGCACTGCGCAAAAGCGTGTTGGGCTGGTATACACCGAGCTGAACAACGGACGCTTTGACGATGCCCTGGTATTCGCTGAACAAGCCGTTGAGGCCGATGAGGCACATGGTGAAGCCTGGTATGTACTGGGCTTGGCCCACGGCTACAACTTCACATTCGATAAAGCCCAAGAAGCCTTTAAACAGGCCAGAGCATTGGGCTATCAGCCAACGGAAGTACAGTAATGAAGCGCCTACTCGTAACGGCGATCAGCTGTCTATTATTAAACGCCTGTGTCAGCACAGGCATGAAACCGATTGTGCCTGGCGAAGTAAACGTTAGCCAACCGAGCAAAGCCGACCAGCATTACCAAAATGGCCATAAGGCACAAACCGCTTTCGAACAAACCGATAGACCGGGCTACCTGCTGCAAGCACAAAAACACTATCAAGCAGCCCTTAACCTAGCGCCATACATGTTAGATGCTCAACTAAACCATTATCGGGTTGTTTATACCTTGTCGGGGTACATTCCCACAACATGGTACCCGGTGCTGGAGAACAGCTGGACCACCCTGCATCCGGAAGTTAAAAAACGCGTAAGACCACCCGCGTTTATGAAAGCTCTATTGTGGATTTACGACAACGAAAGCCCAAAATCCCCAGTGCGCATGCTGACAGCTTCCACTCACCGTGACCCAGGCTCAGCAGATAACTGGTTCACTCTTGCCGAAGCATTTGAAGATCAAAAAGAATACGACATGGCATTACATGCTGGCTTGCAAGCCGTCGAAAGAGCGCCAGAATCACCGCAAATCGCCGCATTAATGGCTCGGGTTTTGAATTCCAAAGTCATTACTCATGACTGCCCTGCCGCCTTCAATCAAGCGCGTAAAGATACGATTCGATACACATTTACGGCAGCACAAAATGCTGACGAAGAGCATGCGCCAGCGCTATGGAATCAGCTCATCGACCAATACCAAATAGCTGGCGTTAATGATCTTGCCCTGCAAACCTCCCGATTCCTGCACCAGCAGGATCCAAGCACAGCCAACGCGCGGCTGCTGGCGAAATCTTGGTACGCTCTGGGAGACGCAGACCAAACTCAAACGCTGCTTACCAAGCTCAGCGAAGACACAAAACTATCGGGCGAAGAACATCTCGCATTGGCAAACATCCATGTAGCAAACGGACGTTCAGAAGAAGCCCGCAAAGCCTATCAGGCAGCGACTCAATCGGCCCCCAATAGCTTTGAGATTTATCTGATCAACAGTTTTATGCAGCAGATTCATGGAGAGGCCGATAACCAACCCCTGATACTGCCCAAAAACGCCAAAACAACAATCCAGAAAGACATCATCAAAGCATTGGATGCCAACCAACCGCCGACAGAATTGCTCAACGCAAATTCAGACATTTGCACCCGTAGCAGCGCGCATTTCTATTCGGCATTGTATTTCTGGCAACAAGGCGATATCCAGCGTTCAGATCAACACCTCGAAGAAACCTTGGCGCAAAACAACTTCGGCTCACTCGAGTATCAAATGGCGACATTGTTATTGAACAACAAGCCCCCGACCCAGCCGATAGCTCAGGCGACTGAATAGCTAGCCTCAGTCCTGATTGCGTTGTGTAACCAGCACACCACCCAAAGTGATGTGCTGGTGATTACCTGAAATCCCGAATATCAGCACGGGAAAAACCCAAACCGCGCGCCCTACCTCCACGCCTAAAACCGTGTAATTTCAACGGTTAACCGAAGCGTGGCCGTGCAGTAACCGATTGAAAATAAACACAAATCAATTGTTAAGAAAGTGTAAAAAAACACTTGCCATACAACCCGCCATCTCTATAATACGCGCCCATATGTTGCTAACTGCACATATGCCCAGGTGGTGAAATTGGTAGACACGCTAGCTTCAGGTGCTAGTGCTCTTCGGGGCGTGGAGGTTCAAGTCCTCTTCTGGGCACCAAATTCGAAAAGGCTGATTCGCGAGAATCAGCCTTTTTTATTGCCTGATGATTCTGTTAACACTCAGTATCAAAAGCCTATTAATTCCCCCGAAAACGTATCGACCACCTCCCCTCATCTCTACCGACACCTGAAATATAAGCAACTAAATACCAGTGCTATGGGGTTCTCAAAACCGAATTCAATAACGGTAGTCCGCTAGCTAAATTGCAAGTCAGCAACGATTGTCTAGTTATCGCCAGCCCACGCAATCGTGTATCTCCCATACTGGCCACGAGGGTGGTGGCGCAAGTCTGTCAGATCATTAATCGGGCACGTATATTCAATACAAACTCGGTTGTACGGCATACTAAAACACGCAATACCGGTTTGCGTAGGTATACGTCTTAAACGCGTAGAATCTGGAATTGCACGTAACACATAATCACGTAAATCGAATGAATAACGGTCGGAGGGAACGATAGAGTCTCCTCCTCCCCCGCTTCCTGATCCAAAAAACGACATCATGTTAAACGTGCCGTATACAATATACGTTTCCGTAGGGGCAATCACTCGCCCCATTTCAGAGATCAAATCACACACTTCTGTGATATCGATATTGCCAGCAGGATAATGGTACAGCCCCGCATTGTTAGTACCGAGGTTCGCCATAAAAATGGCAGCACAAGAGCTAAGGCTGTCTGATGGCATGCCTGCACCGGTAATCAACTGATCTTGATCGATACGTGCATCTGTCCAGATTGCCTGGCCCATTTGAACATTTAAAACTGACATAACACCAAGCCCCTAGATTCGATATGCAGCCTGAATTTATAGGGGCTTCATACCCATAACCGACTGATAAAAAGTGAAAGACGAAGTACATGATTTTTAAATGGAGCATTATCAAGCTAAGAAAAGCCGAATATTTACATCCCCGAAAACTTCGTCAGAGATACCTGCATTTCAGATACCTCTTTTAGAGTCATGTGTTGATGAAAGTGTCATGCCGGCTGACCCTCGGCCATCATTGGCCGATAAAGGTGCCTTTTCGCTTGATAAGAAATATGCAGGGTATAAGAAACAGTAGAGGACAGTGTAATTTGGGGAAAAGTGAACTCAGTGAGCGTGCAGGGTAGAGAAGACCTTACAGCTGCATCTACTGGCAAAATCATGATTTTGAATAGATCGAGAAAGATAAAATTAATGAAGCAGCGGCACACATAAATTAGTCTAACAACACAACTTATACGATTGCCGCCCCATCGATACGTGCAGCTATTTAGTGGGTATAAACGGTTTTATTCCTACACCGGACATCCAACCATCCCACCGAAATAGATTTACAAATCGGGTGATAGTGAGATCCGGGTCTAACGAATACCCGTCATGCGTAATACCAATGATGATGTCTTCACCGGATTCTGGGTCAACAAAAATCAATGGTCCGCCAGAATCCCCCAACGACCCTCTTGATGGCAGCCCGCCATCACGCGCTGATGTGCAGTACCAAACAGAGTAACCGTTATATCGGTCTATTATTTCTTCGTCTTCAGGAGAGCAGGCTTCTAACGGCTGCACCTGCAAATTAGCTTGCATTAGCGCTTCTGGGCGATCTAGCTCACCCTCGGTTAGCTCCCCAAACCCGATCATGACCACATCGGTACCTGCAGCAAGGTTAGGTATAAAGCGGGCATCCCTAGACGCTGCATGTCGAATATTAATTGGCTCTACATCACGAACACGTCGATCTAAAAAGACAATGGCGATATCTTTGTAAGCAGTTGCAATCGGCCAGAAATTGACGCCCTCGGGTGAGAAAACGTGAGATACAGCAGCCGACGCCACGTATTCCATGTCGTCTTCTGAACCATCTCCCAGGTAACTTAACCCGACGCGAACCGAATACTGCTGAATATTGCTCGTATCGTCACCAATCGCCCCAGGTAAACAGTGTGCGGCGGTAAGCACTGCATTATCGGCAATCAGAGTACCCCCACAAAAGAATGTATCAACACCCTGATCATTTTTTAAAAAAATACCGGTAAAGTACGGATAACGCCCCGGCTCTGCAGGCTCGCCATCAATAATGCGGGCATAAGACAGCTCAGCAGTCGTTACCATTAGAAAAAACAACATTAGCGACATAAACCGCGCGTAAAACTCACGTCTGTAGTCGGTATCCATTGGCTACACCCTATACTCATTCATCCTAGTCACGAGTTAGACCGCTACAGCACTGGCTGGCATCCCACTCAAGGGAAGCAAAATTCGATTTTGTGACACGGTATTCGTTTAAAACGGAACAAAGTCACTAACGACACTCTCACAGACGGCCAATGGTGAATCGACATGCCCTTAACGTTCGCGATATCGACTGGCCTTATTGATTGGCCTTATTGATTGGCCTTATTAATTGGCTTGATCCCATCCGATATCAGATTTGCAGCGAACGTCAGAATTTTATTTTTCTGCATTTCATCGGCGTGACTAAGAGTCACACAAACACGTCAAATCTCGCTGATAGCAAACCTCATTTACACCAAAGCTATCAATGTAATGGCTATCTCCACGCCGTAAAAATCCTTCAGCAGCAAAAAAACATCTCGCAGGAACATTCTCTTCAAACACCCATAACACTGCATGGGCATAACCCACACTTTGCAGTCGATAAGTGGCGTGTGAAAACAACCGATGCCCTAGCCCGGTATGCTGCCAGTCTGGATGTACATAACACGACTTAATCTCGCCACAGCATTCAGGCAGCTCTTGCCGTGCCGGCGATACGCAGGCAAAACCGAGAATGGGTGAACCTGCGATAGCATGCTCGGTCACAACGTACGTCATCGCGCCGGTATCTTGCAGCTCAGATTCCCAAAACCGTGCTGATGCCTGCTCAGTCACCCGCTCCAATTGAGATTTACCGAGAAGATCCCCATACGTATGTCGCCAACACTGTACATGCAAGTGAGAGAGTTTAGGGATATCTGCATGCGTTGCGGTTCGAATATTCATCGGATTCAGCTCCTTGAATAACCCTGAAGCCTTTTGGCTTGATGTTGCTCTAACAACTGTTATACACCGCCAACGTGATACTGGCCGTCAAATACACATTGATCGTCGAAATACAGTTGGCCCGATGTGAAAATCAGATCCATGTGATGACTACCCGGCTTGCCACCGCCCAACCCCAAATGCAGCCCACAGTGGCGCTCTTCAAAACCGGCGTTGGTGCTGTAGAGATTTTTTATACCTTCGTTTGTGCCGATGCCGAGTTCTTCTACCACCTGATTCGAATCGTTTTTCGCGAGGTATTTGGCAAAATCAGCTTGAAGCTCACTGTCGTGAGTATGAAAATCGAGAATACGGCTATTTTCGATATGTAAGATCAGTGGTTTGCGAACCTCGCCGTGCTTGATGGCAAAGGGAATGGTACTCAGAAAAACACCGGTAAAATAGAACAAGCCATCAATCGTCTCTGAATGTGTCGCTATCTCGCCAGGCACAATATCGGGGTTTCCGCAGCCGTCAACGTTTGTCCATGACTGGTCTGTCCCACGGAGTCTGGCCGTCGCATCAGAACCCCAATCATTCGTATAACGAAGCGTTTTCGACTGCGTAGCGATATCAATCAGCGCCTTGTTTAAGCCAATAATACGCTGCGGATCAGTACCGAAAGCTTCATCGAAATGGCCGCCATAATCCTTGATCAATACCGATTTTTGCCAATGTTTACGAATGGTATTGCGAATTCGATGGATGCATTCAGGCCCCTCGGGGCTAACAGTTTCGCGAGTAAAGGCATCATAAAAAAGGATGAATAAGTCACTATCATGCGCAATCGCCTCGTTCATAGCATTGGCATTTTTCGTAGTTAAGCGATAACACTGAAATCGATAGGAAGATGATTGACGTGCATTTTCGTCAAGAATTTGATCAACCCGCTGTCCATATGGCGTATCGAAGCCAAGAATAATGCGAGGGGCTTTTAAACCGGCGATAGCGGGATGGAATTGTAGAAAATACAGGAAGTGCTCGATTGATTTCATGACTGACTAATGCCTCATCCGAGCGATGCAATAGTCGCAGAAAACAGCTCAAGAAACTGCGCTTAGACACTATAAATTGAAAAGGCTCGGGCGGTGTTAAGGATGTAAAAGCCAAGAGGCCCGAAGGCCTCATAAATCCAACGTAAACAATACGTTATACGATAGGAGTCAGGACGACCACAACGCCGTTCCAAATGAAACGACCGATGTTTCAAGCATCATGGTAACCGCGTCTTCTGGTACCTCTTCGTCTAGCCATTCTTCAATATTAATATCTTGATCAGTCATAATCAGCACCTTGAATCAAATCAGGGTTTGAGACTCAGGCACACGCGCGCAATTTGCCTGAGCCGAACAACGATTGAACGCCCATCGACTCTCTCAAACGCTCAATCAGTACTTCAGTTGACCAAAAGCACGGTTGTTTGTTCGAAAGCCGGATAAGAATGTGCAGAACACACACCGCCGACCTTAGCAACGATGAGCTACTGACAAATCCGCGCAAACTGCGGGCAAATCAATTCAACATTCTGGAAGGGAATGCCCATCGAGCCGCCTTCCTGCGGGCAAACATACTCGACGCCTTCATAAACCACGGCAAGGTGATCATCTCGGCAAACGGATTCGTAACACAGCCCGGTACGAGCGCCGCTGTTCGGGTCAACGCCGGTAAAACAGCGCGAAGATTCACCCCAGGTTTCGCCGATATTACGATTGACGAAAGTACTACCCCTCGGGTCTGTACAGGCATGATGAAAACCAACACTGGCGAGCGTACCGGTGAGATCGAAGGGCTCTGCCCGAAATGGGAAGAATTCACTGACTTCCGGGCCAAGTTCGGTGCTATTCCCAAAGTGTTGAAATACCGGACTTGTCACATCACCGCTGGTTTCAAAAATCTGACAAATGCCGCGATGTGTTGCATCGGGCAAGCAACCGTTATCACTCACAGAACTACAAAAATCGAAGGGGAATTCTTGTGGTGACGTCCCAGTCAGGAAGGCACAGCCCTGCCCTTTACCGTGGAATAATGCGTCAGCACGGCTGTAATCGGGTTGATACCAGCCGGAATCTTCCAACAATGCCAATGTCACGCTAGAGAGCCTGGATGGTCCAAATTGATTCCCCGCCATGGTTTCATGGGCAAATAGGCGTTGTTCCCAGTGCGCGCTCTCAGTACCCTGGGCGCCGTCATCTTCCAGAGGTACACCAGTGATGGCGCTACAACCAAAGTGTTCTCGGGCTTGCATTACAACACGTCCGGTGGTGATTTCCCGCTGCGATTCGCCAAACGGGTTGGTCACCATGCGGGTTGTTTGCTCAATGCCACCCAGTGATCGCCCGTCACAGCCAACGAAGTTGTCGTAGCCCTGAGGGTTAAAAGCCAACCCATGAATCATTTCATGCTCAAGGGTATCAACATCGGTTACGGGCTCTGGGTTGCTAAGCATCCGTGGGCACATGTTCAAACGCATGGCGATAGGCTTACCGTTAGCATCCCAATCACATGTGGTTGCCCAAGCAAGTGTGTTAGTGGTGCAGTTATCGGTAGCGTTATCTAGAAATACGACAAAATCGGTATTGGCGAGCCCTTGTGTTCGCCAGGCAGAAGGCACGTCAATGTCATAACAAACACTACGATTGAGGCGCAGGCGTTCGTTGGTATCGCGCACATCGAGGGTAGTTTCAAGGCGCCCTGCTGCCTCTTCAACAAAGCCGAGTAACTGATCGTGTAATGCCTGATCGCCGATGTTAGTAAAATCCATCACCGCTAATTCAAGATCACGCCAATTACCCCAGCATTGGGTGTCACATTGGCTAGTATTTTGCCAAACGCCATCCACACAGGATTGTGTCAGCCTACCAACATTGTCGACACCGCAGGTAGTCGCGCCGCGCTGAGTATCGCCACTTTGGCAGGGCCCACTGGCCGGAACCGGTTCAGGAAAGGGAATTTCGTTGCCTTGCAAGCCACCGCCATCGGAATCATCAGTGTCCGTCAGGCCACCACCACAAGCAGACAAAAACAGACTCGTCAGAGCCACAATGGTCATCAGATATATTTGGCGTTTCATAGGGTCCCCTGCAAGGCTGATATTCAATAAGGGCAACCGCGTTGATATTCCGTTGTCCAAGCGATTATCTTTTTGTAAACACGTCTCAAGCGTTTGCTTGATACGACTAAACATAGGTGGTTGTAGCCACACTTGTTGTCGTATTTTGATAGCATTTTTATCACGCTACATCTGTGCGCTTTTTTGAGAGTTATACATCTTTATTCTATACGTTACTAAATTCTCATCGATCAATGGCACTTTCAGGTAGATCACCTGCCAAAATCACGATAATTAACCACGCAGGGAGCATTTAACAATGATACCCAAAATCAGATTGCTACCGACCACGCTCGCATTCATTGCGGGCGTGCTCATGACATCAACGGCATCGGCATTCACGCTGACAAGTACCGATTTCAAAGACGGCCAACGTGTACCCAACGAACAAGTCTTCAATATCGAAGGCTGCAACGGCAAAAATGTGTCACCACAAATTAGCTGGCGTGATCTGCCCAAAGGCACGAAGAGCGTTGCAGTGACCTTGTTTGACCCCGATGCTGTCGGCAATGGGTGGTGGCATTGGATTGTGATCGACATTCCGGCATCTTACAACGCGCTTAAGAAAGGCGCGGGTGACAAATCGTCGCCGCAATTACCTCACGAAGCTCAGGTGGTAAAAAATGACTACGGGCTCTATCAATATTCAGGCCCCTGCCCACCCAAAGGCTCAGGTAAACATCGGTATCAGTTAACCGTTTATGCGATGAAAGATGCAGTGCCCGGAATCAGTGCCGACATCGCACCCGCCACAGCCGCATTTTTATTACGAAACGAAGCTATTGCCAAGAAAACAATTGAGGTTTATTTCGAACGTTAAAAATAACTTTAGTATGAGCACGCATAAAAAAACCGGCAAAACTGCCGGTTTTTTTATTACTCTTTGTTCTCACTTCAATCTTCGTTTCGCCGAGCCGGTTTCGTTAGAAGCCGGCACAGATCACGATCGATGATCTCAAGCGATTTCGAACAAGCCTGCAGCACCCATACCACCACCGATACACATGCTGATAACGACGTATTTAACGCCACGACGCTTACCTTCAAGCAACGCAGAACCCACCATACGTGCACCAGACATGCCGAACGGGTGACCAATTGAGATAGCGCCGCCATTAACGTTCAGCTTCTCAATATCAATACCCAGTTCTTTTTGGCAATAAACCACTTGGCTAGCGAAAGCTTCGTTGATTTCCCACAAACCGATGTCATCAACAGTCAAACCGTGCTTTTCAAGCAACTTAGGAATGGCGAAAACAGGGCCAATGCCCATTTCGTCAGCTTTACAACCAGCAACAGCCAAACCACGGTAAATACCCAGAGGCTCAAGACCCAGCTCTTTCGCTTTACCAGCTTCCATAACCAAACATGCTGCAGCGCCGTCAGACAACTGAGATGCGTTACCAGCAGTGATGTATTTGCCTTCTTGTACCCATTTACCGTCTTTCCATACTGGCTCAAGTGATGCCAAACTTTCAGCGGTAGTACCCGGACGATTACACTCGTCACGATCAACAATCACTTCTTCGTAAGTGACTTCTTTGGTTTCTTTATTGAAAACTGACTTAACCGCTTTCATCGGTACGATTTCAGATTCAAAAGCACCATTTTTCTGAGCAGCAGCTGTACGCTGTTGGCTGATCAGAGAGTAAGCATCTTGCTCTTCACGAGTGATGTTGTAACGCTCTGCAACGATTTCTGCAGTTTCAATCATCGGAATGTAAGCAGTAGGATCCACTTCCAGTACGGTTTTTGAAACATTGCGGTAGGTGTTCTTGTGCTTGTTTTGAGTCAGAGAAATTGACTCTACGCCACCAGCAACAGCAACGTCATACTCATTACACATGATGCTTTTTGCAGCAGTTGCGATAGTCATCAGGCCTGAAGAACACTGACGCTCCATTGCCATACCCGGTGTAGTATCTGGCAAGCCACCTGCGATCGCGCATAAACGACCTAGGTTGTAAGCTTGTGTGCCCTGTTGTGCTGCTGCACCAAACAAACAGTCTTCAACAGTTGCAGGGTCGATGCCTGCTTTTTCAACAACAGCGCGAACAACGTGTCCGCCCATTGCTGGGGATTCAGTGTCGTTGAATGAGCCACGGAAAGATTTAGCCAAACCGGTTCGAGCGGTTGCTACGATTACTGCTTCTCTCATGATTTTCTCCTCAATGAATAAATGCGTTTCAGACGATTAAGCGCGCTGGCTTGATGTTGAGATAATTTCGCCGGTTAGGTAAGACGAGTAGTCTGATGCCAAGAACATCATCACATTCGCAACTTCCCATACTTCAGCAGCACGGCCAAAGGCTTCTTTTGCTTCCAGCTCGGCTAACAGATCAGCTGGGGCAGACTTACGTAACATAGGGTGCATCGCGATCGATGGCGCTACTGCGTTGATACGTACGTTAAATTCAGCGGCTTCGAGTGCTGCACAACGTGTCAGCGCCATAACGCCAGCTTTAGCTGCTGCGTAGTGCGCTTGTTCTTTCTGTGCACGCCAGCCTAGAACGGATGCGTTGTTAACGATAACACCGCCTTCACCACGTTCTTTCATTACACGCATCATGTGACGCGTCATACGCATGGTTCCGTACAGGGTGACTTGAATAACTTTGTCCCATTCGCTGTCTTCCATATCGATCAGCTCTTTGGACGTACCCAGGCCAGCATTGTTGATCAGGATATCAACACCACCAAGTTTCTCTTCAGAAAACGCGATCAGCGCTTGTACTTCGTCTTCGTCGCAAACGTTACACAGTTTGCCCCAAACGTTGTCTTTGCCAGTCAGCTCTTTCAATTCTGCAACGGACTTTTCCAAACGGCCTTCGTGCACGTCAGAAATAACCAATGCACGTGCGCCTTCTTCAATCGCACGTTTTGCCGCAGAACCACCGATTCCTGCGCCCGCAGCAGCAGTGATCAACACTGATTTACCAGCGATCAGGTTTTTGCCTTCAACGTATTGTGGGTTTTTTACATCATACATCTCAAGAATTCCTATAGGTGAACGCCCTTATGCCAGAGGCACAAAGGCGTTGAATGCAATAAACAGCGGTTTAATCGGCTTTAATAACGACTTTTGGCTCTTTTGGCATACCTAAACCACGCTCAGCGATAATGTTGCGCTGAATCTGGTTAGTACCGCCGTAGATGGTATCAGAACGTACAAACAGATACATGGATTGCAAGCGCGACAACTCATATGGGCCGGCGTCTAGCATTTCACATTCAGGGCCCATCACATCCATCGCCAATTCGCCCAAATCACGGTGCCAAGTCGCCCAATACAACTTGTACATCAGCGCTTCTTTCTGCAAAGAACCATCACCCGCATCACCGGATAAGGTGCGCATGCTGTTGTAACGCATGATCTTCAAACCCGCGTGAGCTTTGGCAATACGCTGTCGAATGGTTGGATCTTTCGCAGCGCCATTTTCTTTGGCAATCTCGATAACTTGATTCAGTTCATTTTGGAACTGCATCTGCTGGCCCAGTGTTGATACACCACGCTCAAATCCGAGCAAGCCCATCGCGACTTTCCAGCCATCACCGGGCTTACCAACAATATCGCCTGCATCGCACTCTGCGTCGTCAAAAAAGACTTCGTTAAATTCAGAGGTTCCGGTCAGCTGCTCAATACCGCGCACTTCAATACCGGGTTGATCCATCTTCATCAAGAAGAAGCCCAAACCGCGATGTGCCACAGAATCTGGATCGGTACGTGCAATAACAAATACGTAATCGGATTCATGGGCCAATGAGGTCCATACCTTCTGGCCGTTAATAATCCACTTGCCCTTGGCTTCATCAAAACGCGCTTTGGTTTTTACGTTAGCCAAATCAGAACCGGCACCCGGCTCAGAATAGCCCTGACACCAAAGCTCTTTACCTGCAACGATGCCAGGCAGGTATTTTTTCTTTTGTTCGTCGGTACCAAACGCAATGATGGTTGGCCCTGCCAAACCTTCACCAATATGGCCAACATGACCTGGCGCACCAGAGCGGGCGTATTCTTCATTGAAGATTACCTGTTGCTCAATGGAGCAACCACGGCCGCCGTTCTCTTTTGGCCAACCAACACACGTCCAGCCGCCTTCGGCCAGTTTTTGTTCCCACTTTTTACGCTCTTCCGGGAACATATGTTCGTCACCGGGGCCACCGCGGAATTTCAGTTGTTCAAATTCGCCCACCAGATTGGCTTTCAGCCAGGTAGCAACTTCTTCGCGGAATTGTTCGTCTGCAGCACTAAATGTCAATTTCATGTTTTTATCCTCCGCGATTAATCCAACAACAGCTCAGCCAGACGCTCACGGTGGTAGCTGGCATTGCCGAGGAAATGTTCAGTAGCTTTGGCACGTTTGAAATACATATGTACGTCGTATTCCCACGTAAAGCCAACGCCGCCATGCAACTGGATGGCATCACCAGCATTCTGGAAGTACGCATCGGACACATCCGATTTAATGATGCTGGCCGCCTCACGCAGCTCACCGGCTAGCGGGCCGTTAACTAATGCATCTTGTGCAATACACGCTGCGTAGTAGACACCGGAGCGCGCGGCTTCGGCTTTAGTCATCATATCTGCTGCTTTGTGTTTAACACTCTGAAAGCTTGCCACCGGGCGATTAAATTGCACACGCTCTTTGGTGTAAGCAACCGTCATATCCAGTATCTGCGCAGCACCACCAACCTGCTCTGCGGCAAGGCAAATGGTCGCCAGATCAAGAATCTTAGCCAGGTCGTCAGCTGCATTCTCTGCCATTAAATTGGCAGATGTCAGCGCCACATTTACAAGCTCAATTTGTGCTTGTTTGCGGGTTTGATCCATCGTTGGCAACCACGTGCGGGTAACGCCTGCGGTGTCAGCCGGCAATACAAACAATGCAATACCGTCGTCACCCGATGTACCTTCTTCGCGGGCAGCCAGCACAAGGTTTTGTGCAGTGTGGCCGTCGATCACGTAACGGTAGCTGCCGTTTAATACGATGCTATCGCCGTCTTTCTTGAAGGTTGCTTCAACGCCGCTTGCGTCCCACTTACCATTGGCAGTGAACGCCAATGTTGCGGTTTCGCCTTCTAGAATCTTGCCGAAGTATTCCGCTTGCTGCTCTTCATTAGCAGCAACCAACAACGCTGTACTCGCCATACAAACGGTTGAGAAATACGGTGCACATAACAAGAAGCGCCCCATTTGTTCCATCACGGCGACCAATTCGACGTAACCCAGGCCCATTCCGCCAAAGTCTTCCGGAATGGTCACTGCCTGAAAATACAGCTCGGTACAAATTCGTGACCACAGCTCGCTGTCATAGCCTTGCTCAGTGGCCATGGCAGCACGAATGGCCTCTGATGCGGATACATCAGTCAGAAAACTCTCCGCGGTATCGCGGATCATTTGTTGCTCTTCGGTGAAAGCGAATTCCATTTAAGAACTCCCTACTACAAGTGATTATTCGGTGATCCGACGCAATATCGGTAACTATCCGACCGGGTTTACTCGGGCTTATACGCTCAAAGGCGCGGGATTATATCAGTTTTTGTTTGAATGCGCCGGATTTGTTGTCTTCAGAATGGATATCGCGGCTATGGAAATTCGGCAGGAATGCAGTAACAAAGTGCCGCATACGCAATGAACGTGTGCGCGTGAGTATATTCCCAAAGAGCGGCGACAAGTTTGCCGGCACATACTCAACATGCTCTTTACGTTTGCTTTTCAAACCCGATCACAATGCCCCAAGGCTTTAATTCCCGGATAATTCCGAGGGTTTAACCTAGGCACACACAATAAACGAATCCGCATAAAGCGCTGTGATTAAGCATGAAGGTGTCAGGGGCTCAGCAAGGCACGTTTTGCTAGCGGGTTAAATCACACCTTGTCTTTTCAAAGCCAAATAGTGTTGTACTAAACCAAGATGCAGCTGATCTGGCTCGGCGTCGACAATAAACACGCCTTGATTCTGAAGCTTATCGATTAACGCCTGTCGCCGCTGCATATACGATAAAGAGCCCAGGTATAAAAAAGCATCTGTAGACTGCTCAACCGGGTTCGCCAGATGACGACTCACCACGGCCTCTCGCATACAGGCAACCATCACTTGATGATTGCGCTTGAGATAAGCCACCGCGGCAAGCAGTTCGTCGGCGCTTTCGTCGTGCAAGTTGGTAATCAAAATGACCAACGCCCGTTTTTTCTGGCGTAGGGCCAGTTCAGTCGTAACCGCAAGATAATCCGCCGTGTTTTGGGTGCACTGGATATCGTAGGCGTAGTTGAGTAGTGCATTTAACTGGCTATGGCCTTTTGCGGGCCTGAAATAGCGCTGCTCATCGGTTGCAAACCCCATCATGCCAACAGCATCACCATGCTTGAGCGCCACAGATGCAGAGATGAGCATGGCATTGAGCGCATGATCAAAATGGCTTAGCGCATCATCCTGACTGCGCATTCGGCGCCCACAATCAAGCAAGTACACGATTTGCTGATCCCGCTCGTCTTCAAATTCACGGGTGATCATCTTTTGCTGTCGTGACGATGCCTTCCAGTCGATATGACGGATATTGTCGCCATCACGGTATTCACGCAGTTGCCGAAACGACATCCCCTCGCCGCGGCGCTGCAGACGATTCAATCCGAGTAACATATGTTGCTCATCATCGTGCAAAGCATCCAACCATGCGATCGACATAAAGTCCGGGTACACTTTCACAGCTTGCGGCAGGGCAATGGACTGCTGCACGTCCCAAAGCTTCCACGGTGATAGATAGCGTACATCCAAATCACCAAATTCGGCTAAGCCACGTTGATGAAACTGCCCGTGATACAGCAGTTGATAACTGCGACCGGCTTCCATCGAAAATTGGATGGGCATGGATTCTTCAATCGTCATTGAATCCGGTGTGTGATCAAATATCTCTAACGTTAATTCTCTCGTTGATCCTTCAGCCAACTCGTTACCTAGCGTCAATGTCACCGGCTGACGGTTGCCGATCGCAAAAGATTCAGGCAATTGTCGTTGTGCATGAACCAACCGCTGGTTCGCGCGACGAAAATCCCATAACAGAGCGAACAACAGAAACACACTGATCAATAACCCAAGCTGAACCGCCAATGTGCCTGCTGCTGGCGAGAACATTCGCCAGAGCCCGCCACACATTGCCAATACAGCCCACAACGCCAATAGCTGAATCACCCGATGTGAGGGCGCCCGGCGCAGCGGAGCAGGAGCTTCATCAACAGGAAGCGTTGACGTCATAACTTAGGAGCTTCCACAGTATTCAAGATCTGATCAAGCAAGCTATCGATCGTTAGTCCACCAATTTCAGCTGCCGGGTTAAGACGAACCCGATGACGCAATACCGGGCACGCAACCGATTTAATATCGTCCGGCAAGACAAAGTCGCGGCCTTCGATCATTGCACGCGCTCGCGAACAGCTCACCAGAGCGATTGAAGCACGCGGGCCTGCACCATAAAACAATTGCGGATGCTCGCGAGTGGCCTTGCTGAGGCGCACGGCGTAATCAATTAATGCGTCATCGACAACAGAAGCGGCGCACACATCTTGCAATTCCAATAACTCCTGCGAAGTAAGCACAGCGTCCACCGATGCGGTGCCTGTCGACTGCCCTGACGCCAAACGTGTCAGCGCAATCTCGTCTTCATGATCTGGATAATCGACAAACAACTTCATCATAAAACGGTCAAGCTGTGCCTCAGGCAATGGGTATGTCCCCTCATGCTCAATCGGATTTTGCGTCGCAAGTACCATAAACGGGCTAGGCGTTGGCAATGATCGCCCTTCAATCGTAATCGCGCGCTCTTGCATCACTTCCAGCAAGGCTGCTTGAGTTTTGGCAGGCGCACGGTTAATTTCGTCGGCCAGCAAAAAATTCGTAAACGCCGGCCCTTTACGGATCTTAAACTGCTCGTCTTTACGATCAAACATCGAATGCCCGGTGATATCAGCAGGCATCAAATCAGGCGTAAACTGAACGCGTTTGAATTGCGCGCTAATCGATTGTGCCAATGTTTGTACCAATAGAGTTTTGCCGAGCCCGGGAACCCCTTCAATCAGCACATGACCACGAGCCAACAACGCCACCAACACATCGTCAACCAATGCTGTTTGACCAATAAAAACACGAGAGATATTCGTACGAAGACGCGCCAATATTGAGTTACCCTGCATCAATACTGAGCCGTCATTAGTGTTGTCACCAGACTCTGCCGTGCTGCTTTTCTCTACGTCTGCTTCTGCACCAGCGCTCACATCCACACTTTCGCTTTCGGCTGTCTCGATGTCTGTCATAATTCATTCCTCAGGCGTTGCAGGGTTTTCACCCTGTCCGTTAAACGACTCTCACTGATGCTACCGGCTTCCAAATCAGCTAACAGTGCTTCCATGTCGATATCCGTTAATTCAATAACGATGTTATTCAGCTCTTCTCGATTCATCACCGATACAGGGTAACCACGTAGAAGTAACCGCTGATAAATGTCTGTACGCAATACATCAGCCATGGCACCCGCCTTGCCGACACGCCAAAGTTGCAGAGGCTCGATGCGTAAATGCTCGCTCAGGGCATTTCGGCGTTGATGTGTTAGATTTCTGATGGGGCCAAATCGTCGCCCTTGACGCCACAACCAAAAGCCAAGCAGCATCGCCAGCAATATTGTCATCTCGGGCATGCGAACAACCAATTGCTTAAGTAGGTGATCTGCACTGTTGTGATGCAATATCCCTACAGCGCCGTCTGCTCCAGTCAGCGTACTCAGCAGGTAGGCATGATCAGCCTTGGCAATTCTCTCGTTGCGCCACAAGCCGGTTTCGGGCACCACACTGACTAACCCTTCACCGACAGAAAACTGCACAAACATCGCGCCTGCTTCATGCCAAACCCAATAGATAGGTTCAATAAAGGTATCCGGTTCGGTCGCTACGTCGCGGTATTCTTCGAGGTACATCGCCGGGTGAATTAAACCTTCTGGCGTAAACAGTGTGGCCTTCAACACCTCATCAATACCATCGAACTCGAGCTCGATTTCACGGCGATAGCAATCACAAGGTTCATCAGACACCATGTCTGTTACCAACGCTTCGACTTCTTCTAGATTGCCATCACTGAGCGCCTGGCTGAGCTCCCGTTCCAACTCGGTACTGTCTGTTTCGCTGCTGCTTGCGTCAGTAACGCCTGTTTCACTATTATCTATTTTTCCATCGATATTGGCGCTTGACTGAGGCTCATCCAGCAAAGACTTATCATTTTCGTTATCTGACAACTCCGTTGCAGCGTCGACAATTTCTGAATCTGCATCGAAGTCTTGATCAGAATCTTCAGCTTCACTCGAGCCGTCTTCAGAATCGTCTTCCAGCTCGTACCAATCAAGACCCAAGGCACCGAGCAAACTGTTATCTTTAATCACTTCCGAAGGGCTAACGATAATATGCCCTCCGGCCTCCACCCAACGGCGGAGCCTCTCTTGCTGACGCGTACCGATCAACTTCCCCATATCATCAATAATCAAAGTATCATTGGCAGAAAATTGATCAATATCTGCCAACCGGGCAATAGTGACAACGTTAACGCCGGTGGATTCCAGATACTTCTCAGCTTTGTCGTAGGGGTTTAATACAGGTTTATCAAAACGCGAAAGCGGCACCTCAACATAGTACTCATCAACCCAGGTAAACCAGGCAGATGCCGCGATCACGAGCGCTAGAATACCCAGCAGCAATCCGAGCCGCATCGTATTATCCGTTTTCATTTCAAGCATCAAAAAGCGCCTCGTAATGATCGAATAATTGGCGCATATCACCTTCAGAAATCGGTTTATGTGCGTAGGCAAGATTCAACCACGATGCCGTCAGCCGTTGCATGAAAGGTTTCAGCGATTGGTGTTGTTCGCTATTCGACGCCAATACCATGCCCGCGCATTCTTTTTCGGTATTACCGTCAGCAAAGTCAAAATGGTAGGTATGTATGAGTTGCGACAACGTTGAGCGATAGATCAATGCCATAGCTTGGCGAGTTTCGCCGTTGGACATCAAGTCACGTGCATAGCGAACAACATCATCGGGTAAATTGTCTTGCGTAACGTCTAGGCCAAATAGGGTCACCGGCTTGTTGCGCGCTGCATTTCGCCCCTGTGCCCCTTTCGGGAAGTAATGCAAATACCATTGATGCGCATAATAGAATGCCATTGCGGCCAATAGCAGCAGCACAACAGTGACACCGCCCTTGAGATAATCTGCCAGCGTAAACCCGGTTACATCAGGGGTATCCAGATCAACAGAATCGCCAAACCAGTCGGCTAATAACTCGCGTAACCATTTAAAAAGCCAGAACTCTTCGTCTTCAGTCTCGGCATCGTCGTCGATGTCTTTGCGTAGCCGAAAACGTTTTTGCCACTCCATCTCCGGTTCAGGGTCGGCTAAGGCTTGTATGCGCGCAGTTGCGGCCTCCGCAGATGTAACGGGCCCTTGTGGCAATGACTCAACAGTGCTCTGTTGCGAAGTGTCGCTCACTAACTCGGAATCGGATTGCGCCAGCACCGGATCACTCGGTGCCAACAGCGAAAGTAACAAAACAATACTCGCCAGCGAGCCAACGTTGCGCGCACTTGATGCTTTCGAAGTTGATGCGCTCTCGTCAACCAATGTATTAGCCAATCCAGAAACTGTTTTGGCTTGTGCATTTTCAGCCATCAGGCGAAACTGAATTTCGATATCCCAGCCTTCCAGTTGAATACGCCGGTTGATATAAAGCATGAAACCCGCAACTGCGTAGAAAGGGCCCACCAGCGCCATCGCAATAAAACTCAATATTGACGTTATATAGCTACTGATTAGCGTCTGCTGCTCAAGCCATTGCCAATAATCAATGCCCACTTCTTCGGGAATCAACACATACACCAATGCCATCATGCCAAAGACTAAAAAGCTCTCGATATGCACCGCAACAATGGTTAACCAGGTTTGTTTTCCCGATGCCATACGCTGCAGGAGCTGCACCCGCGTGTTATAGGGTTTGCCCGTCAGGCGCTCCAACACGGTAACCGGCATTACAAATGAACGCGCCATATGCAAACGCCGCCAAGTTAGCCAGCTGATACATTGGCGCTTATACAAAGCAGGCAATTGTCGAATGAAGTCGTTACGGGTTAACGGCTGCTGAAACAATGCTCGGCTGGCAACAAACAAAGGGCCACGATCCCATAACGGCTTGAACCACCAGATAATGGGTGCCGACAACCACAAATAATCTGCGGGTAATACCAGTAATAACACAAGAAAAAACGGCACACTGCAGATACACCAGGCCGCTAACAATTGAACATACCAAGTACGGGTTAAAACAAACCCCAAATCGATGGCAGACCACGGATTTTTTAAGTGCGGCTGAATAACCAGTTTACTGATATCCATTAACGCTGCCCCTCAACAACCGGTCGACCGCGCAACATGGCATTTAAAAACACACCGATAACCAACACCCATAATATACCGCCAACGGCATATTTTGTGGGGTTTCCAAGCGCAGAGCTAGACGACCAAAACGCCTCAATCAACGCAGCCATCAATAACATCAAGAAAGCGGCATACATCATAATGGCGGCTTCTTTGCCTGCCTGTCTTAATGCCGACAAACGCGTCAGATTGCCCGGTGCAACAATCGCAAATCCCAACTTCAGGCCGGCAGCACCGCTCAACCCGATGGCTGTTAACTCGAACGATCCATGCCCGGCAACAAACGGGAAAAACGTATCTACAAACCCTTGGCTGCCCATATACCCCATAACGCCGCCGATAACTAAACCGTTGTAGACAAGGAAGAATATCGCTCCTAACCCAAGTAGCATTCCGCCAGCAAAGGTACGAAAAGCAATACTGATATTGTTGTAGATGTAGTAGCCAAACATATGCAGATCCGTTGCACTGTCGCGCTCACGTCCAATCGCATTGGCCTCTGGATCGTACATACTTTCGAACTGCCGGACTTGTTCAGCGGGCATCAATCCGTAAAGCAAGTCACTATCCAGATAGACAACTAGCCCGGTGATCAATAAAGGGCCAAAGAACAACAACATGCCGGCCAAAACAAACCAGCGATTTTTGTGAATCGTGGCCGGAAAGTCAGCGACCAAAAATCGCATAAAGGCATAGCGACTCTGAGGCTTAATCTGGTATAGCTCGTGTTGGGTATCACGCACCAATGCGTTTAGTCGCTCAGTCAACTGCAGGCTATAGTGACGCTGTCGAGCCATCGATAGATGATGACAGCAGGAACGATATAACGCCGGCACGTTTTCAGCCAGCGGCGAAGTTTTTCGCGCTCGACGCGACAACGCCAAGTAGGCTTCTAGCTGCCCCCAAGTATCGCCGTACTGATCAACAAAGGCCTGCTCTTTCATGGCAAGCGCTCCGGTGTCTCTAGATCTTGGCCAGTTTCGGTGTTGGCAGAAACATCAAACGCTGAGGACGGCGCATTCTGCGCCGTAGTTTGTGCAATAGGCTCCCCAATCAAACTGCGACCATAGCCCAACACACGTTTAACGGCCTTTTCGCCTTGAACTTGGTGAAGTGGTGAGAGAATCGCTGCCAGCTCTTCAACACGCGATGGCGATAAATCACGATTACGCAGTAAAAACGCAACTAGCGCTTGTTGCTGCGCATGATCAACGGGATGCGGCAACGGGTAAGACTCCCCTTTAGATACGCCACGGATATCTTCAGGCTTAGGTTTGTAAACCACCAACGTACCGGCCGCAAAATCGCCCAGACGTTTGAAGTCTTTACTGCAAACCATAGACACCAAGCCGATGACATAGGCCACGGGCAGAAAATCAACAGCGCGCAGCAGATTACGTATTACGGAGGCTTCGAAGCGAACTGGAGTCAGATCATCATTAACGACCACCAGATTGAAACTCTTTTTGCCCGGGGTTTGGCCGCCACGGGTTATTTCAAAAAAAACCGGATAAAACCATTCGAGCATAAACCAAGCAATTAGCAAGAATCCGCCTGACGCATCGCCTAGCGCAAATCCCATGACTAATGAGATGACGAGAAAGATCCAACCACGATGAAATAGATCCAGCGCCAGCGCTAAGCCACGTACAACCGGGCCAGCTAGTTCAGTCTGAATATCTATTCCCTCAGGGATTTCTACCGATAGCGTGTTATCAAAATAGTGCTGCAATGGATACAACCTGAAACCATGTGTGAAGCGTTATTATGCAGGAGGCGCGGTGAGTTGATATAGCCATACCCACCGCTCGTGAATTCTTTGCCAGCTTAAGGGCACCTCTAAAAACTATCTTGCTTGCGCTGATGTCGTTTTTAGAGGCCCCCTTAGCTGGCAAAAATCAGATCAAACTTCAGCAGGGCCAAACATGTCGCGGTATACAGCAGCCATGGTATTTACTGACCATGGGATAGTCCAAATGAGGCCAATACCTAATGGAATCATGCCAATAAGGTTAACCACGCCGAGAAGCATGTATAGCCCCAAGAAAGAAAACCAACGGTTGCTCATCGCCTTTCGGGACACTTCCAGAGATTCCCAAATACCCATATTTTTATCGCCGGCAAGTATCAGAGCAAAGCCGTATGCAATACTCAGATAGATACCTGGGATAACCAATAGGATAAAGCCCACTGTGACCATCAAGACCATCAGCAGGTAAGTCACAAACAGCTTGCCCATTGCGCCCATGTAATCAAACAAACCGACCTTTTCCCACTCGCCACCGCTAACGTGTGTCACTGCCATCATAAAAAACGCCACCATCATCGGCGTCATGACTAAATAAATAGCCAACTGCGCTAACACCGGCAAAATAGCCGCAACAACAGGTATGATCGATCCAACAACACCGGTAACTAAGCCAAAACCCAAACCGATTGCGATCATCACCACAAACATCAACAGCGCAGTTTTGTGGATTTTCCATTTGCTTCCGTCAGAAAGCTTGCGCCCTTCAGCAAAAGCGTCCATCACCGAAAATTCATAGTCTCCAGCAATAGCACGTTCAATACGATCGCCATCCACCGGGGTTTGCATATCCGCAGCAGGTGCCTGATAAACATCACTCATACTTCTTACTCCTTGTTTTAACGTACTTTTAATCTGTTACACGCTGATATTACGGGTATTGCGATAGTGGGTGGGTAACAGCACGTTGTTTTGTGTTGTGAGATCCATCTGCTTCCAAGATCAGGTTACTTCGCGGAAACAAACACCCATTCTGTCAAAAGAGAAGCCCACTGCCCATACCAACGTGTCGTATTTTTGTTACAAGCAGTTACACATGAAATGCAAAAGCCGCAAATTTCAACAATGTGCACTCCATCACTCAACAAAACCCACTGTCCGGTTGATGTCTCGTTCACATAACAATGGCGGGGTAATCCGTGTACACTTCACATTTTTAATACACAGGGTAAATGACGACTCTGATTCGCGATTGCCTGACAGGAACTGCCAGTACGTGAAATTTTCGGGATTGAAAAAGCCAGCGCTCTCTTTAGCTGCTCAATATGCAGCCACCATCAGCTTGCTGGTATTTATCAGCATGGGCGCGTTAACGTTTATGATGGTATACAACCAAATTGAAGAAAATGACCGTTATATCAATGACTTCGGCCGCATAATCACACGCCAGCTCGCCGCCGCCTCGGTTGAACCACTATTTGCCAACCGACCTCTAGAACTTGAGGTACTGATCAGCAATTTCCACTTTGACAACCACATTTCAGGTGCAGGCATTTACCGTCACGATGGCCAACTGCTGGCATCCAAAGGTGAACTGCCACCGGTTCACGATATCGACTTCTCGCTTCCTGTTCAATCCACCGCCATCGAAGAACAGCTAACCAGTAAATTTACGCCTTACTCAATACTTCACATCAGCCCGATTGAATTTAAAGGTGTCACAGCCGGCAATGTTGTCATCGTATTTTCCACAGACATCATGAATGCTGACTTCGAGGCACGCCTCGGGTACATCCTGCTAGCATCGTTATTTTTGGTCATGGTGGTGATTATGGCGTCTATTTATTTAGGCAAAAAACTCTCCCACCCAATCAGCACACTCGCTTCGGCTGCTGAAAGCCTGCAAACAGGCAAACTCTATGAAATCAAAGAGCGCCGTAACGACGAGATCGGTCAACTGATTAATATTATCAACATGCTCGGCGCCGACCTGCTCCAGAAATCCCAAGTTGAAAACACCTTGCACCGATTCCTCAACAAGGACGTTGCCTCCAAGGTTATGCATCAGCTTGACCCCGTACATATGGAAGGCGAACACGTTCATGCGACCGTATTGTTTGCAGATATCGTCGGTTTCACGACTATTTCAGAAAACCTTGAGCCTGATCAAGTGCAACGTTTGCTGAATGAGTATTTTGACTACCTGAACGCTTGCGCTCGTTTTTTCTTTGGCAACATCGATAAATTCATCGGCGACTGTGTGATGGTTGTGTTTGGCGCCCCCAAAGAGGATCCGCAGCACCCCTACCATGCCATCGCATGTGCTGAGCTGATGCAAAAATTGATGAAAAAGCTCAATGAACGTCGCCGAGCTGAAGGCCTGTACACCATCGAACTGCGCGTTGGCATCAACAGCGGTAATATGCTGGCCGGGCTGCTCGGTGCCAGAGAACGCATGGAATATACCGTTGTCGGTGACGCAGTAAACCTCGCGTCACGTCTATGCAGCGAAGCAGAAAGCGGCGAGATTGTTATCGAAGAATCACTCTACAAGACAGTGAACCCTAAATACCCGATGGAAGTTGATTCACTGAAGAAAATCCGTGTTCGCGGCAAAAAACAACCCGTTAATATCTACCGTGTGAGCCATATTCAACACGCAATGCCAGTCGCAACGGATGATTTGATTAAGGATATCCTGGAACACAATGCCTATTAACGTCTCACAATCGATACGACTCATGGTGGCTGGTGGATTTATCACATTGATCACCGCTTGCAGCTTTGCGCCCACCAAAAGTAACGTCGAAAACCTCGCAGACCAGCAACGATACGATGCAGCGATTGACGCCTGGGAAGACATGCCAGAATTACTGCAGCAACAAGTCGACATTGATGGCATACGTAAAGCGCGTAACATCTATGAAACCGCCACCGTCGCAACCTTGAAACAGCTCGTGCGCCAAAATAACTATGTTGAGGCGCAACCTCTGGTGCTCGACTTGCAACAGAACATTCCAGAAAGTAACGTCGCGAAAAAGGCAGTCGACGCCTACTACCGCTCCGAAAAAGTTTACATGCAACGCTATCAACATCAATACAATCAGGAACTCGCGCGCTTTCTGATTAAAGAGCAGCCTATTCTCAACAAACTTCGACGCGGACAAACACGTAACCGAAAAAACCAAGAACTGGCCGATGACCGACAACGGGAACGCGAGGAGCTTAGCGTCTACCTCGGAGAATATGGCTTAGCCGCGTTGAAACGTGGTCACCGCATTACGGCTAAAACCAACCTTATGCTGGCCGAGCATCTCAACAGCGACAAACGCTGGAGAAAAGGCCTCTCGAACATAGAGCAATACAATCAGACACGTGAAGATGCACGCCTCGCAGAACTCAAGCAGCAGCAAAACACCGCTTGGCAAACATCAGCAGATGCTTACCTCGTTCACTTCATGCGAAAAAATTGGTTGTCCGCACGGAAACAACTCCGCCAAATTATCAGCCTGAGTGATACACCGGAACAAAAAGCTTGGCATAACGCCCAGCGCCAGCAACTGCAGGAAATTATCGATCAAGAAGTGAATCAGGCATTTCAGCGGGGTTTGAATCTTTATTCTCAAGGTTACATCGATCAAGCTATCGCTATTTGGGCTGAGGTTTTACCACTGAGCCCAAATCATCCAGACCTCAACGAAAGCCTGCAACGCGCAAAGAGCTTTCAACGCACGTATAAAGAACTCCAGCCGGATAAAACTGTAGAATTCTGATCTGCTGGCGGTGACTATTTTTCATCGAGAGAAATAGTATCGCTGAGCTGCGTGTTTAGCGCCTCGATATAATTATCAGGAAACGTCCAAATTGCAGATCCATCATTACGGCGAACCAGCCCACGATTTCCAGGTGCCAACTGATAACGCAACAGGGTTAGTAGATCACTGCTAACCCAGGGGCTGTTTCGAAAGTAACTATGCCCATTCCCGCTGCCTGCGTTTTCCGCGCGAGTTGCATTCACCAGGTACAAATGATCGCCAAAAGGCACCTGATCGATATCCTCCTGCAATATGTCTTTTCCGCCTTCAGCACCGAACTGTCCTAAACGCTCCCGGCCTAATATGAAGTGTGAAAAACCTAAGGCATCATCAGACTGCGACGAGTAAACCGTTAACCCACGCATCAGTTTTAACATGCCGTATTCGATACCGTTGAGGAAGTTATCACTGTCGTAATCACTGCTAATCAGGACAACTTCACCTAGGCGTTGCTGCTCCAACATCTGCGCCCGCCCCTTATTACCATTTACCAGTGCCATCTCTTTTAACGCATTAATCACAACACGCCCGCCAGCACTAAAGCCGATAACATGAATACGTTCCGCCTCAGAGTGTTTCGCTAACACATTAAGAAACCGGTGAAGGTACATGCCGGAATAATTAGCAGTTTCAATGTCTTTTCCGTAAGCCAAGCTATTCGGCGTTGACGGCCATGAGTACGCAACAAAAGCCCCCTGATAACCCAAGTAATGCCAAAGTTGGGCACCAACCAAAACCGGCGTATCAAAATACGCTTTATAACCATGAACAAAGATATAGATATCTTTCACGCGTGACTGGGCCAATGTTTTATTCACTTGCGCGATAAATTCTGGGCCACTCTCAAGTGCATCCTTATGTTTGATCGGATCCAATCGCAGTGACGATATGGTGTCTTCCAAAATACCGTACTCGTGGACAGCATCGATCCAAGTCGGGTAGGCTTTTTCGCGCTCCGAAGACAAAAATACTTCGGCTAGATCATCCCACGTATTTTCGCCATCACCCATGCCGATACTGGCAGTCCCCCCGCGCAGCGCATAGCCTCGTTCGTGCTGATAAAAGCGAGGTTGATCCTTGATCTCGGAATTTGACGGCACACGCTGAGTCACATAAAAAATATCTTTCGGGTAGGTGTCATGCGATGACAAATCTTCTCCGAGCGCATCATAATTGCGCTGCGCATAAATACCGGGCGCTTCCATCAAATCAATCTTAACCTGCTGATTCGTGGAGCAACCGGATAGAAAGATCAGAAAAACGCTGACGCAGAATAAATAACTTCTGTTATCCATCAAATAGACCATTTAAATTCCGTGTACACTTTAGTGAATCCTGATTGATTATACGCGTGGTATCAGGAGCAGAGAAACATGAAGTCGAATGTTAGGTGCAAAGACCTAAGAATATCCGATTACCACATGGCAAATAAAGACAACGAGTATTTCTAACAGTAATTTATAACTTCAATGGAGTGTATTTTGATGCAAAAAACTGCTCGCCACCTATTTTTCATCCTCTCATGGGCACTGGCACAATCAACGATTGCAGCCGAGGCACCCAAACGCTATATCGGTAAAACTGCGATGTTTTACGTCAACGGCGACATGCCATTTCTGACTCGGGTAGACACAGGCGCACGCACAACATCGATCAATGCCCAGAATGTTGATATTAAAGAGGCTGCCGAAGACAAAAATGACAATATTGGCAAACAAATCAGCTTCACCATTATTAATGGCAAAGGTGAAGAGCAACGAATCACCTCCACTATTCAAGGCGTTACAAAAGTACGTAACTCTCAAGGCACTGAATACCGTTATGAAGTACCACTGAATCTACGCTGGGAAGATATCGAAACGACTATGAACGTCAATTTGCGTGATCGTAAGACGATGTCCTACAAGCTCCTGTTAGGACGTGATTGGATGCATGGTCGCGTAGTAGTCGATGTCGACGACAACGAAGGTTTACAAAAATAAACCCATCAAAGCCTCGCTAACTTCAAGCCCGGAAACTTCGGGCTTTTAATACCACTGTCAACTCAGTGTAATACCTCCCCTAAACGCCTCTCTTCCATGACATATGCTGTCAATTCTACGTCATATTCAAGGCCTTCCTTGTTACTTTTATTTCAAACCGCCTTGTCACAAATAATCAAATAAATCAAAAACATAGTTCGATCTAACATTTTAATATATGGGCATATTTAGCCCGTCTTATCTATTACGTTAGACGTAGAATTCCGATACCATGGGCTTGTGAGATTTGCGTTACAATTCAAACTACGCTGCATCCCACCTCTGCCACGCTATCAAAATTCTAGGAAGATCAGATGTCTAAAAAATCTTTTACCAAAGCAAGCATGGTTGGCGCCTCTGTAGCATTGTCTACACTGCTGACCGGTTGCTTCGAATCCTACATTCCAAACCCATTCAACAAGCCAGTTTTAGGTGACCAGCCAGCGCACTATGAGCGCGAAGGCATGAATGCTGACTATGTCGAGGCTTGGGAAGACGGCCTGCGTACTGATATGACACCAGGCCACTTTGAGTGGTGGTACTTTGATGCTGAATTAACTGACGGCACCAAAATTGTTGTTGTATTCCACACCAAGAGCATGTTCGCTGTTGCTGAAGAAGCGTCTCCACGTTTCACCATCGACATCACACCTCCAGGCCAAGACACCATCAAAGTGGGCGGCGTATTTGAACCTGAAGAAGCGTCATTCTCTGAAGAAGGCTTCAACCTGACCATGGGCCCTAACTTCGGCTATGGCGACCTGGACGAAGCAGTGATTCACGCAGAATTCGCGCCAGCCGGCATTGCAGTTGATTTCACATTCAACCGTATCGTTCCATCATGGCGCCCAGCCAACGGCCACTGGTACTTCAATAAAAATGAAGACACCTTCTTTGCATGGCTGCCTTCTATGCCAAAAGCTGAAGTTACCGGTAGCTTGACCGTACAAGGTCAAACTGTTGAAGTTTCAGGTTCGGGTTACCACGATCACAACTGGGGTAACGCCGGCATGGACACCATGTTTAGCAACTGGTGGTGGTCACGTGGTGACGTTGATGGCAAGGTTGTTCTAGCCAGCGAACTACGCACACGCCCAGCGCATGCTTCACAGAAAATGCCAATCATGATGGTCGCCGATGAAACCAATGGCCTGCTGGCAGATGCAGCACGCGAAGGTGCAACTTTCTCGCTGACTGAATCTAACGTCATCGCACATCCAGATCCAGCTAGCCCGGAGACTATTGCACACACACTGAACTTCGCTTACACCTATGACGAAGATTCCGTTGAGCTGACTCTGAACCTGGACACAGTCTTAAACTCCACAGATTTGCTCGAAATTAGTGACAAATCTGAGCAAGAGAAAGACCTCGCTCGCGCTTTGGGTATCGACCCTTGGTACAGCCGTATTTTCTCTAACGCAACATTGAACTACACCATCAATGGCGAAGAGTTTGAAGGCGAAGGTTTCTCTGTTATGGAGAAGATGGATTTTGAATAAATCCTGAATCGTTCGACGATTTATAGGGGCCATATGGCCCCTTTTTGGGGCTTCAGAAACGTAACCCTCCACACGTATGATGGCGTCGTAGATCGACGAAACCCTGCCGTCAAAATATCTGACGCCTTCCAAATCTAGCAGTATCAATACCGACACTACCCTCGCAACGGGCAACTTCTCTTTCTACCTCCCCAAAACGCCACACGGCAATGCATTTCTTTGGGCACAAAAAAGCCCACTCGATGGTGGGCTTTATATACAGGTATCTATGGCAAGTGGTTAATCAATCGTCAACATAACCCGCACAGTGTTATCAACATCTTTGCTGTCAATATATGCAATGGCACCGGGGTTAGCAGCAACCCATTGTTTGACGGCCTCAGCATTATCTAACACCCGAGGTGGCTTACCCTTCGAAGAGAACAACATGCGCGACCAATAAGAATTCAAATTAGGTTCACTCTTACGAATCACCTTTTCAAGAAACTCGGCACGCACTTCGTTACCCGCTGGTAGATCAGCAACCACGGATTTTACGCCGTTCGGAAAAACCTTACTCTTACCAAGAAAGATCTTTCTTACCTGCTGTTCCTGCAGGCTGGATTTATTCTCAGGGTTAACAATGACCGCTACAGAAGCCTGAACGGAAACCGACAATAGCAAAGCACCAGCCGACGCCAGGAGTTTTGCATAGGTTAAATTTTTCATCCTGCTCCCTCCTTAAAATACAAGATCAAGACCCAAGCGCAGGGCTTGTGGTCGACTATCTGATGATTGACCGTATGCTTGAACATTCTGCATCAAGTATTCAGCTTTAAATGCTGCATTCGGATGAAAATCGTAACGTGCCGTTAAGATAAATGTGTCTTTCTGGCGAACATGGAATTCCTTGATCGCGTCTAAAACCTCACCTTCAAATAACGCGACAGCACCGTTTAACAAAGCTCCGTTGATCGACTCGTTAACATCAACAGTTGCTGGATCGTCCGCCCTGCTTTGACCTTTCAATGCAGCTAGCTGCTTACCGACGGCTTTACCAACATCCCTATTTTCGTTGTTATCATCAAGAGTATATGTACCGCTGATTGTCCAATCATCCGTTACGCGAAATCCAGTCATAACGTAAAATGAATTCAGATTGCCTCGTGCCGCCGTTTTATCCAAACGAATAGCGGTAGCTTCAGCAACAATAAATACGGTACCGAAATCCATCATGGTGCCCAAACCATAGAAATCAGTTCTAACGTCGTCCCACAATAACGCATCCGCCAACGCAGCTTGATCGAGCAAAGGATTCAAACCTAGGCTCGCGGCATAAAAATTCAATCCAGCAATCGACTGAAGAACACTCGGATCAACACCATTCGAACGATTAAGAACCACTTCCATGTCCGAGTAATCGCTAATGCCCGTGTAGAAGGTGGCACGCAACGTTAACCAATCGTTTTCAACAGCCCACTTGGCACCGAATGCGTCTCGCATCTCAAAATCAGCGTATTCAAGCTCTGAAAGCTGCTCGTTGGATTGGCCATACCACGCACTAAAATCTGAATACCAATCAGAACCCAGGTCGGTCGTATAGTGGAATTCAATACCTTCATTCGAACGCAAGCTGGGTACACCGTAGATGGCAAATGGTGGCGTTATCCATTGATAGGCATAACCTACATCGAGCACATCGGAGTATATATAAAGTGGCAAACGCGTTTTACCAACGTTGATCCGAATTTCCGGTGTTACGTTATAACCGACATATAACCAGTCAACTTCGGGTGCGTACGCTGATTTCTTACCACCAGACGCCCCTTCAGCCGGATTATAAGAATCGCCGGATGCACGAATCTGAACGGTGAAATCCAGGTTATACATCAGGTCAACATCTAGGCGCAGGCCCAATACGTTAAAGTCATTCAACTGAAGATCAGTCGAGATATCATCCAGGCCGCCCTGGTCGGAAGTGATTGTCTGAGCAGCAACAAAAGACGCAAAGCCTGAAAATTCTGCTTTCACTTCTTCTGCCAACGCCACAGACGGCGAAACAACTGCCCCTGCGAGCAAAGGCCCACAAAAACAGGATCTGAGCCTGCTTCGAGCACTAGTCATGGAAGACCCCCTACTTATTTGATAGTGACCCTCTTCCATGAGACTTTTATAAAGCATAGCGACGTTCAGCTATAACTCATTTAATCAGGCGCGGATTCTAACACACTTTTCATGTGTTAATCACAATAATCAAGCAGCCTCTATTGTTTTATTGAGCGCGCAAAATTGTGTACTTATTGACGACCGTTCAGCGCTTGAAATTTAACGACTTGGACCAGAACTGCTTATAATTTAAGCAACACACAGTGCTTAATTATTGGACGCCTGAAACGAAGAATGGGACGCAAATACTGCGACAAGAAACCACTACCATGAAAATGATAGCCGCAGTGCCCTGTATCAGCACAAGAATGCTATCGAGACACTTGCAGGAATAGTCTACTAACGAGTATTAATACAGTAACGCACGACCAGTAAGTTATCAGACAGAAATCGCAGCAAACTGCATTCATTGAATGCCGTACAAGCCTCGGCAGCACTTGGCGTAAAACACAATTATCAGGTACATAACGAAAAGACGAATAACCAGTAGAGCAACGAACCATACAAAAAGGCTGACTAAAACAAACAATAACAGCCAATACTCGGTACCTGAAACATCACCAAACGGCATGGGAGAGCAGACTATGTGCGGGCGCTTTTTTGTGAATCAACATTCGATCAGAACGGCAGCACTTGAAGCCTTTTCGTTAACATTAAACAAAACCCGTAACGGCGATATCCATCCCGGTCAAAAGGTCACCGTAATAACGGCGGTGACACAGGAAGGTGTTAATTCCCCCATCCAACTTGATACCATCTGGGGCATTAAACCCGCATGGGCAAAACAAACGATCATCAATGCAAAAGCCGAAACCGTCGCCGAAAAGCCCACATTCCAACTAGCCTACCAAACCAACCGCTGTCTAATCCCCATCAGTGGCTGGTACGAATGGAAGCCCTGCACCGATAACAACCGCCAAACGATACACTATGCACTGCAGTCACGCGATTCGAAGCCGCTGTGGATGGCAGGCATCTATTACCGGCATGCCCCTACGCCACAACTCGTCACATTGACCACCCTCCCGACAAAACAATGCGCCCATATTCATGAACGTATGCCGTTGCTATTGGAAGAAGACCAATTGCTGAAATGGCTATCGACCCCGAGCGAAATTTCCCGCCATCCCGCATCTTGCTACCGCAATATCGACCTAGAAATTATTGAAATTCGATAACATTGTTGATATTTGCGATCAAATACAAAGATGCATTTCAAAAGTGACTATTGCCCTCCCAACGGATATTGACCAAGTATGACAAAAGCGTAATAGTCGGCCAAAACAATCTAAGAAACGCTCTGATAACATCGCAAATAGAATATAAAACATTAAAGGGGCATCTAGTATGGCCAATGAATTCGGTCAGTTGTTGAGACTGTGGCGTAAAAAGCTCGGCTTAAGCCAGTTAGCCCTTTCCACTGCAGCGAATGTTTCCGCAAAACATATCAGTTTTCTGGAATCGGGAAAGACACACCCTAGTCGTGACATGGTTGAGAAGCTCGCAACTGCTATGCAGTTGTCAGCCTCCGAGACAGACAAACTGCTGCTCAAGGCCGGTTGGCAAGCGCGCGGGTTTTGTGATCACGAACAGAACCAAACCGTCGAAACGTTGGAAAGAATTGCTGCCTATCACGCGCCACATCCCGGTGTAGTTTCGGATCAGGATCTACGGCCAGTGATTGTCAATGACAGCATGAAACTCCTCATGGAGCATTTCTACATCGATATCACTGATAAGATCAGTGTCGTCGAATGGCTGTTTTGCAAAACAGGCTTGCGCCCGCACATTGAAAATTGGGACGAAACAGCATCGACGATGATTCGTATGCTCAAGAACAAATATCGTCAGTCACGCCCAACACCATCCAATGTTGAGGTACTCGAACGACTACTGCGACAGCAGGATATCCACAAGATGTGGAAACAAACGACAACCCAGTACAACGACCAAGATGCGTTTGTACCTTTAGTGATTCGAACCGGTAAACAACTCTTGAATTGGAATTTGGTGCTAATGACCTACGGCACTCCCCGCCAGGTCTCTCTCGACGAATACCAAATGGAGTTCTTTTACCCCCTAGATGTCGCAACTGAAAATTTCGCCCGTGACTTCCTCGCCGCTCCGGCTGCAACACCCAGTAAAATTGCGGCAGTGTCTAGTATCCATTCCTGAATCTTAGATATGCTATGGCAGCCACACCTCGTGGTTGCCATAGAAACATACATTCAACTAAAGCGCTCGCTCCCGTTCACAAACGCAAATATAGCTCGCTACCTCATCCTCTCAACGCATTCCTGCGTATCAAGTACAGTCCTCCACATAGCCTGAACTTTGCCAGTATTGGGTCACGCAACTATATATGTCCCAATGGAATTTATGATTGCACAGCATTCAATGACTCTTGGAGCAACTAATGCCCGATTACAAAGCCCCCCTTGATGATATGAAATTCGTGTTGTTCGATGTTTTGGAAGCCAATCGTCTGGCCGATATTCCCGGCTATGAAGATGCATCCGAAGACATCATGCGAGCCATTCTTGACGAAGCAGCCAAATTGAATGAAAGCGTGCTGGCTCCAATCAACGCATCCGGAGACACTGAAGGCTGCAGCTACGACCCGCAAACCCACGCAGTCAAAACGCCTGAAGGCTTTAAAGAAGCGTACCAACAATTCTCTCAAGGTGGATGGACAGGCCTAACGGCAGATCCAGAATACGGCGGCCAAGGTCTGCCGCACCTACTAAAGCTCTGCCTCAACGAAATGGTGTGCTCTGCAAACTTTTCAATTGGCATGTATCCTGGCCTGAGCCATGGCGCAATTGATGCGGTTACCCAACACGCCAATGACGAACTTAAACAACAGTACCTACCCAATCTCGTCAGCGGCCAGTGGAGTGGCACCATGTGCCTGACAGAGCCCCAGTGCGGTACCGACCTTGGGTTAATCACCACTCGTGCCAACCCCAATGCCGATGGCAGTTATGCACTGACCGGAACCAAAATTTGGATCACTGGCGGAGAGCAGGATTTAACCGAAAACATCATCCACCTCGTGTTAGCCAAGCTGCCCGATGCACCTGATAGCACTCGCGGTATTTCGCTATTTTTGGTACCGAAGATTCTCGACGATGGTAGCCGCAACCCGGTATTCTGCGGCGGCCTGGAACACAAGATGGGCATCAACGGATCATCGACCTGTGTGATGAACTTTGAAGGTGCCAAAGGCTGGTTAGTTGGAGAAGAAAACAAAGGCCTGAAGTGTATGTTCACCATGATGAACGCAGCGCGCATCATGGTCGGTATTCAGGGGCTGGGCGCAGCCGAAGCTGCATACCAGATAAGCCTCGACTTTTGCCGTGAACGCCTTCAAAGTCGAAGCGTTAGCGGCCCACAAAACCCGAATGGCAAGGCTGACCCTATTATCGTGCACCCCGATGTTCGACGCATGCTGGCGCAACAAAAAGCCTTTATTGAAGGTGCTAGAGCAATGGCTTACTGGACGGGCTACCAGCTGGATCTCAGCCACAAACACCCTGATCCTGAAGAACGTCAGCGCGCCGACGATCTTGTTCAAATTATGACGCCATTAGTGAAGGCTCACTTGACTGACGAAGGTTATCTATCGATTGATCAGGCATTACAATCGATGGGAGGCTCAGGGTTCACCAAAGATTGGGGGGTCGAACAGCTGCAGCGAGATTCTCGGATATCCAGAATCTATGAAGGCACTAATGGCATCCAGGCGCTGGATCTCGTCGGCCGCAAATTATTGATTCGTGATGGTCGTCTGCCGGGTGCATTTATAACCGCCATGCGCGAATTACTAACGACGGCAACGAATACCAGCTATATCGGCCAAGCTGACCGCTGCTTATCTGCAGTCGAAGAAGCACTCGGTTGGATCGGTGAAAATGCATTTACCGATCCGGAACAAGGCGCTGCGGCAGCTACACCGCTGCTCAAACTGTTTTCCGTTACCGCCATGTCAGTATTCTGGGCAGTGCTGGATGCAAAAGCCGCAGAAGGACTCGCCGGCAACGGCTCCTACAGCAAAACGTTTTACAGCGGCAAACAAAAAGCAGCTGCACACTTCTATCGTATTACCATGCCCCTAGTTAGCGGATACCTCGAAGATATTCGTGCCGGCAAAGACACATTAATGGCATTCACAGACAATGAGTTCTGATAAACTAGCCCGGTAAGCACAGGCTTATCGGGTTAACTCCAGCCTGCTGACTTATCCATGACCGATGCCACACGGTCGCAACACGTTTAACACATAATAGAAACGTGATCTGCATGGTGTTTTAAGGATAATAAATGACAGCGCCTTTCAAATCAGTACTCTCACGTCTGCCTAAAATGCAGCCGGCTTGGACCAAAGCCCTCTGCAAACGTGAACAGAATAACTACTCATCTCTGGCATACTCTGCGCTAATGACAATAGCATTGTCGTCGGCCCCGGTTTTTGCCCAACCTGATACCGCACAGGTGCCTGAAACAGGTGCGTCTCTCGCCTCAGCCTCAGCACCGACATCTGCCGAAGATTCTGCCAATTCAACAGGTACAGAAACAACGCCCGAAAAAGACCAAAAAGGGTTTCTCGACAAAGTTCTCAATGCCATTGGTGCCGACGGCAAATTTGACCCCGATAAAGGTGTGAATTTCAGTTTTTTACCCGGGCCTTTTTATAACCCGGATACCGAGTTCGGTATTGGCTTGTCGACGGTTGGTTTATATAAAGTTGACCCGAAAGACAATGTCAGCCAACTATCATCACTCACCATCAGTAGCTTTGTTTCTACCAATAAGTCGTTGGGCGTCGTTATCGACAACCGTATGTTTCTTGAAGAGGATCAATACCGTTTTTACATCAACGCGGGAATCGTTGATGCCCCAGAGGTTTACTACGGTATCGGTTACGATGAAAACAACAATGATGCTAACGAACAACGGTATGTTCAACGTCAGTACAGCCTGACACCACGATGGCTAACCCGTGTATTGCCAGAAACATACTTCGGTGCAGGCTTAGCGTTTTCTTTTACCAATGCTCGCCATATTCGTCCTGAAAATCCGACAACAAACGCCATAACAGACTTCCCAAGCCGCAATATCAGCGCCGGCTTACTGGTAGAGTTCGTTCACGACAACCGTGATTTTCAGCTAAATCCATCTAAGGGTAAATTGTTACAATTCACGCTGAAGTACTATAGCGAGCCGCTTGGCAGTGACACTGACTTCGTCAACTACGTGTTCGACTACCGCGAGTACTTTGACTTAGGCGATGCTCCAGGTTTGCTGGCGTTACAGGTAAAAGCAAATTTAACGGAAGGCTCAGTTCCCTGGAGCTTGCTTCCAAAGATCGGCGGTGATCAGGGCTTGCGAGGATATATTATCGGCCGCTACCGTGACCGACAATCCCTGCTAACACAGATCGAATATCGTGTTCCACTCGGTGGGCGTCACGGCTTGGTAACCTGGGCAGGCGGCGCAGCCCTCGCTAACCGTGTTTCTGAATTTCATGTGGATGAAATCCTACCAAATATCGGCATCGGTTATCGTCTAGCGTTGAAAGAGCGCGTTAATCTTCGACTTGATTTGGGTTTTGGTCGTAATGGCTCAGGCTTCTATTTCAACGTTAATGAAGCCTTCTGACTTGTTACCTAGCCAATAATATCGGGCACAGTATCAGGCACTTTCGGCCTGATACTGTATTTCATCCGTTGATAGTTCTTTGGCCGGAGCAAACTGCTCCAAGTTCAACGATTCTAGAACGCCAGACAACGAAGCCGAGTTGTTTCTTAGCTCACCAGCCATATTTGAAGATCCTTCCGCCAGTGCCTGGTTATTCTCCAGAGACCGATCAAAATCATTCACACTAACCATGATCTGGCGTATTGCCTCATTTTGCTCGAAGCTGGCGTCATACACATTTTGCACCATCTCGGCTAACGGAATAAAACGCGCTTCAATCTCATCAAAGCGAACGCGCATGGTATCCGACACCGTAACCCCTTGCTGAACCGACTGCAGATTTTGCTCTAACAACTCATTAATATTGGCGGCTGCCTCAGCCGAGCGTTCTGCTAATTTCTTAACTTCCAACGCAACGACTTTAAATCCGCCATTACCATCACCTAAGCGCGACGCTTCGATCATCGCATTCAACGACAACAGATTGGTTTGATAGGCCAAATCGTTGATCACACCATTAATATTGTGAATCTCACCACTCGATGTCTTGATCTTATTAATGGTATCCAGCAGCTGTTGAATATCATTCAAACTGATAGACATATGAACTTCAGTGTCTTTTATCGCACTCATCGCTTCGGCAGCAAGGCGACTGTTCTGCTCCGCCGTCGCACTAAGTTCTTCGGTGGTCACAACCAACTGTTGAATTGCCGCTTTTTGCTCAATGGTTGATGCTAACAACTGATCACCCGATGTGGCCAGGTTATCAGCAGTTTGATTAACTACAGTACTCTCGGCTGCAAGCTCTGCAACTCTACGGTATTTATCGCGTTCAGAGTCTCTTTCGTACTTAAGGCGCTGATTCATCACCTCATAAATTACAACGATGGCGACTATCGTTGCAAAGCCCATCAACCAGTTAAAAACACGTACACTGTCTAACAACTCTTCACCGGTAACCATGGGGTACTGGTAACCATTCAAAGCAGCTACAAGCCCGATACTGTTCGCCAGTAACACTAAGGCAGCCCAGAATAGGCCAGACTTAAGCCCCAGCATGCAAAACGCAAGCACGACGGGCATAATAATCATCTCACCCGATGGCGTATCAACAGATCCACCGCTCATAAATACGCCAGCACCGACCCCAATCAACGTGACGCCCACAACCATATGCGCACAAAGATGAAAATGTCCGCGATGCTTAAGAATCAATAAGACGACAACAAAGAAAACACCGACAAAACTCACAGGTACAACACCCGCTAGGCGTTCGGTTAGATCCATGCCGGGATAGAGGCTAAAAAATAAAGCGAAGGTAAGAATAACGAGTAGGTAGGCCAGCGTAATGCCTACAAGAAAGCGGGCCTTATAAAGCAAGTCATCATCATGCCGGTATTGCGGAGCAGCAAAAATATCGATCAATTTCACTGAAATACGTCCCTTTTTATTATTATAAAACCAGCTTCTAACGACAAATCAATGCCTCGTCGTACTGGTAGCACCGATAAACTTCATCGATTACTGCCTTTATACTATCGCAACTTCTTGAATATTATGAGTTCTTTCAGCATCTAATTTTTAGGTAACTGCGCTCTGGCCATATCGAAGATCTCTGCACTGTTATCCGGCTTGAGCTTCGACCCAGCAATGATCCCGAATACCGCCATAGCTACGCCGGGCAGAATTTCATAGAGATCAAACACACCGCCGTCCAACGACTTCCAAACAACAACCGTTACGCCGCCCATCAGAATACCGCTAAATGCTCCCGCACGAGACATTCCGCGCCAGTACACACTGGCCAAAAGCACTGGCCCGAAAGCCGCACCAAAGCCTGCCCATGCATAGGCAACCAAACTCAACACCGATGACCCTTCATCCAGCGCCAGCCACATCGCCAACAACGCAATCACTACTACGCCGAGCTGACCAATACGCATCACCTCTTTCTCTGACGCATCAGGACGAATCAGCGGCTTGTAAAGATCTTCAGCTAACGCAGACGAGCTCACCAACAACTGAGAATCGGCGGTACTCATAATGGCTGCGAGAATTGCGGCTAACAGAACGCCGGCGACAACCGGATGGAACAACTGATTGACCAACACCATAAAAATGGTTTCGGCATCCTCCAAAGATCCGGATAGAAAGTGATGGGTAAAAACAAGACCCGTAAAACCGACAGCCAACGCACCAAGCATGGAGATACCCGTCCAGCTGACGGCAATTCGTCGAGCAAATCCAATATCATTCACTGATCGAATTGCAGCAAAACGCGCCAGGATATGCGGCTGACCGAAATACCCGAGCCCCCAAGCTAATAGAGAAACGATGGCCATTATCCCAAGCGGCTTGCCCGTGTTATCGGTAAACATATTCATCAGTGATGGATTGATCTGACGCACTTCATGAAAAACCGGCACGTTATGCATTGTCATCACTGTCAACGGCACAATCATCAAGGCGACTGCCATTAAAAGACCTTGCACTAAGTCGGTCCATGATACGGCCAAGAATCCACCAAAAAACGTGTACGAAACAATACACAAGGTGCCAACTACAACGGCTATCGGATAATCGAGGCCAAACACGGTTTCAAATAGCTTACCGCCCGCAACGAGGCCAGAGCTGGTATAAAACAGGAAGAACAACAAGATAAAGCAGGCAGAAAGCACCTGCAAACCGCCAGAAGTATCATTAAACCGATAACGTAAGTATTCAGGAATCGTGATGGCATCATGAATCGATTCGGTAAACACACGAAGCCGCGCGGCCATAAATCGCCAGTTTGCCCAGGTACCGAGAAACAGGCCCAGTGCCAACCAAAATGATTCAACGCCAGATGCATAAGCATACCCAGGCAACCCAAGCAGCAACCAACCGCTCATATCAGACGCCCCTGCTGACAACGCAGCGGGCCAGGGCCCTAGCTGACGGCCGCCAAGAAAATAGTCACCGGCATCCGTATTTCGCTGATAGGCGACGTAGCCGATTGCCACCATGACCAATAAATAGAAGAAAAAGGTAATCCAGACTGCACTGACAAATTCTGGCATCAAAAAGTAGTCCTGTAAGAAAATCGAATCCGTTTCATTTGGTTACAGATTAACGCAAAAAGTGCGAAATTCAGGGATATTTGTCTGTTGCAGTGTTAACCCGAAGGCATCCAACCTAAAATATCCAGCAAAATGCCAATGTCTCATGTGTATGCCTCATGTGTATAACCCCCTTTACCCTGCGTGACTATCAGCAAGAAGCTGTCACGGCCACGATTAAACACTTCCGCCAGAGCAACGAATCAGCCGTCATCGTATTGCCAACTGGCGCCGGAAAAAGCCTAGTTATTGCCGAATTAGCGCGCTTGGCACGTAAACGCATTTTAGTTCTCACGCATGTTAAAGAGTTGGTTGAACAGAATCATCACAAATACCAAACATACGGGCTAACCGCGGGTATCTTCTCGGCAGGGTTAGGACAAAAAGAAAACCGCCACCAAGTCACCTTCGCCAGCATCCAATCCGTTGCTCGAAACCTCGACGCATTTAGTCATGATTACTCTCTGATCATCATTGATGAGTGTCATCGCGTACCTGCACAGCAAGAAACTCGCGTCACCAAGCCTTCTACTAAGACGAACGCAGAACCCAATACAAACGATAACAACGGCTCAGAAACAAACCCGCAAGGGCAATACCACCAAGTTATTGCCCACCTGACACAACACAATCCAGAACTAAAGCTATTAGGCCTTACCGCAACACCCTACCGACTAGGCAGCGGCTGGATTTACCAATATCACTGTCACGGCATAGTGCGTGGCGACCAAAATGCTCCCTTTCGGCACTGTATTTACGAATTGCCCTTACGTTATCTGATCAAAAAATCCTATCTCACGCCGCCCCAAATGCTAGATCCGGCAATCGAGCATTATGACTTTTCCGGGTTAATCAACGGAGCAACAGGCAACTACCGCGAAGCTGACCTGAACAACTTACTGCAAAAACAAACACGAGCCACGCAAAGCATCATTGCGCACCTGCAAACACTGGCAGACGACCGTCAAGGCATCATGGTGTTCGCTGCCACCGTAAAACATGCCGAAGAAATTATGGGCTACCTCAACGATCAGCCCGCAGCGTTGGTCACGGGCGCGACACCGGGCAACGAACGAGATGCCATTATTTCCGCTTTTAAGGCCAAAGAATTTCGGTACCTGGTGAATGTATCCGTATTAACAACTGGCTTCGATGCCCCCCATGTCGATGTTATTGCTATCTTGCGACCCACCCAGTCGGTGAGCCTCTACCAACAAATCATTGGCCGTGGTCTGCGACTGGCACCGGATAAAGAAGATTGTCTCGTTATTGATTACGCCGGTAATGGCTTTGATCTGTTTTACCCTGAAGTCGGAGGCCCCAAACCTGCTCCGGATACAGAACCCGTGCTGGTCACCTGCCCCATCTGCAGTTTTGGCAACACGTTTTGGGGAAGAACCGACGAAGACGGCCAGTTGCTTGAGCATTTTGGGCGAAAATGCCAAGGGTATGAAACCGACCCACAAGGTATTCCGGTTGCCTGTGATTTTCGATTTCGCTTTAAGGAATGCCCGCAATGCATGGGCGAGAATGACATCGCGGCCAAATATTGTCGCCATTGTGAAACCGCCCTGATTGACCCAGACGACAAACTCCGTCAAGCGCTGAACTTGAAGAACGCGGTTGTGATTCGTTGCGCTGGCATGACACTTTCAGAAACACGACAACGCCTGAAAATCATCTATCATGACGAAGATGGCATGACCCTGACAGAGACTTTTGATTTCACCAAATCGGCAGCCCGATACGCCTTTAAACAGCAATTTTCACGACGCACAGTGTCTGGCACTCATGCGGTTTGCGAGAATCTAGAGCAAGTGCTGGCCAACGCGACGGATTTTAAAGCCCCAGACTTTGTCATCGCGCGCCAAACAGGCCATTATCTGACAATCAGAGATAAGATTTTTGATTATCAGGGTAATTATCGCAAAGCCAATACACTGAGTTAATGCATCATCATTGGTGACTCGAGCGCCTGATATGTTGATGAAATTCTCCGATAATCGTCGTCGCTATTCCCTATCGGTTGGTATTCATGAATTCACCCAAAATCAACACCTCGCCAGTTAAGTATTGGCGACACATTATCGCGCTACTCTCAGGCCCATTGTTATTAGCAATCACATTGCTGACACCCCCGCCGTCAGGGATGCCAAAAGAAGCCTGGGTAATGTCCGGTCTAGCGTTATGGATGGCGGTTTGGTGGATGACTGAAGTGATTCCAATTCCAGTTACGGCGCTTTTGCCCATTGTCGTTGCGCCCCTACTCGGCCTCGCATCGGTCGCTCAAATTACTGCCCCCTATTCACATCCAACCATCTACCTGTTTATGGGTGGCTTTATGCTGGGCATGGCGATGCAGCGCTGGAACCTGCACCGCCGTATCGCTCTCAGCATCATGCGCTCAACCGGAACTGAGCCGCGCTGGCAGATTGCCGGGTTTATGCTGGCTACGGCATTCCTCAGCATGTGGGTTTCCAACACGGCAACTGCGGTAATGATGCTGCCTATTGGCTTATCCGTGGCAAGCATGATGCAAAAAACCGACCCCGATAGTGACTACGATGCGTTTACTCGCGCCTTGCTGCTCGCCATCGCATACAGCGCCAGTATCGGCGGCCTGGCAACCATCATAGGCACACCACCAAACGCACTATTTGTTGCCTTCATGCAGGAAACCTACGCCATTAATATCAGCTTTGCGCAATGGATGGCTGTCGGCCTGCCGATCAGCCTTATTCTGCTCGTTGCAGCCTGGTTCTGGTTAACACGTTTTCAGCTTCAGCCTGGCATAAAAGGCTCGGCAAGTACTCAAACACTCATTGAAGAGGAATTGGCAAAACTCGGCGTAATGTCGCGGGGTGAAAAAACCGTTGCCTTGATATTTATCGCCACCGCAGCGGGCTGGATGCTCAGGCCACTGCTCAACAGTGTCATTCCAGGGCTCACCGACCCGGGCATCGCCATCGCAGCAAGCATTAGCCTGTTTATCATTCCGGTCAATGCAGCGACAAAAACCTATGTTTTGAGCTGGAAAAAAGCAGCCGAACTTCCTTGGGGCGTGTTGTTGCTATTTGGCGGCGGGCTCAGCTTGGCGGCAACGATCAAATCCACAGGGTTAGCACAATGGATTGCCGCATCGCTGAGCATTGTAGAAGGTTTGCCAGTTATTCTGATCGTCGGCTTTATCGTTGTCGTTATTGTGTTTTTGACCGAGCTTACGTCAAATACAGCAACTGCCGCTGGTTTTTTACCGTTACTCGGAGCCTTGGCCATCACACTAGGGGTAGATCCGGTCATTATCGCTGCACCTGCAGCCATCGCAGCCAGCTGCGCCTTTATGATGCCCGTAGCTACGCCCCCCAATGCGGTGGTTTTCGGATCCGGTAAGTTATCGATCGCAGATATGGTAAAAGCAGGCTTTGTTCTAAACCTTTTTGCCTCTCTGATTGTCACAATTTGCGGGTACTGGATAGTTCGCGCAGTATTGACCTAACACCTTGAATGCCCGCCAAAATTTAACGTGGCAGGAACCGGCATTTATGCAAGAATAGAAAGTTGATTGAATACCGGGGTTTCGATGGCTATCAATCACAATAATTAAGAGGCACAAGCCGTACCGCACTGAATGCAAACCTGTCATTTTGTGCCGGCGAACCCCGAGTTGAACATACATTGCGCAGTTGTGTGCAATGTTCACTAACCAAACAGGAATGACTATGAGTGAGATAATCGCCACATCTGTTCAGGATGTTCGTTTTCCAAGAGGCTGGATCCCGATCGGTTATACAATACCGTGGATAACCCCACCACCAGCTGCTGATACTGCAGAGGCACAAGCAGCACAGCGCAAAATACAAAACGCTTACGGAGCTGCTGTCGAAAACGTATTTGCTGTTCTGCAAGCCGGTGGCGAGGGTCTAGCTGAGGCCATTGAGGGCGCCAACGAAAAGCAGGATAACATTCTTGCTGCGATGCACTTTGAGCCAGAACAAAAAAACCCCACTTTCCCGGCTGACGAAAAAGGCCCATGGGAAGTAAATGTCGCCGGTAAAAGCTTGGTGCTTTGGCGCGATAGCGACGACAACCTGCAATGCATCGATAACTACTGCCGTCACATGGGCGCAAAACTGTCTATCGGTGAGATTAAAGGCGACAGCATTCAGTGCCCATTCCACCATTGGTCGTGGAACGGTGAAGGCGATTGCACCGATATCGCTTATTGCGACAAAATTCCACCACGCGCCAAAACTGACAAATTCCCGATCGTTGAACGCAACGGCATGGTTTTCCTTTGGCACTGCCCTGAAGGTTCTGAGCCAGCGTGGGAAATTCCGGTTATGGAAGAATTCGAAAACAGTGAATGGACTAACTGGACAGTTACCACCGAGATTATCGATACCCACTGGAAAGAACTCATCGACAACATCTCTGACCGCGCCCACTTCGGCCCGGTACATGATGCGCCTTGCTCGCATTTTGAAAATGTCTTTGAAGATCATACAGCCCTGCAGATCAACCACTGCAACTCAACAACTCTGGGTATGTTGTATTCCAACGCGACCTACTACGGCCCTTGCTACCAGATCACTGAATGGAAAGGTGAACTCCCAGACAACCTAGCTTATGAAGATGGCGAGCTGATTCTAAGCCGCATCCAACAGCCGGTTAAAGTTGCTGAAGGCACCATCCAAGATGGTTACAACTTCCCGGTTCTGGATACCGACTTCAACGCGTTTGCGGGCATTACTGAGGAAGATGGCAAGTTGATCACACCAATGGGTGATGAGCTGACACACAAAGGCAAAAAAGTCGTTAAAGTTCCTGGCCCTGTCCACAATGTACGCATGCTCAATGCACATATGCCAATCGACTTGAAGCAATTGGGTGCAGACAACGATAGCTTCCGCTTATTCACCGGCGTGATGATCAAGAAACTGGATGGTATCCCGGACGAAGACAGTGAAGCAATCAGCGCAGCGTATGCACATGCGTCAATGAACGCTTTCTTCCAGGACGTTTGGATCTGGAAAAACAAGCGCTTTGAACCAAATCCGGTTCTATGTGCGGGTGATGGCCCAATCAATAAACTACGCAAAAATTGGTACACCCAGTTCTACACCGAAGCAGAAAAAAATTCTGCTGACGTCGCGTAATCGGCAATCTAACGATAGCCAACGAAGAGCGGGTAACCACCCGCTCTTTTTGTTTCTGCCTCTTAATTTTGACCTACAGACAACGGCAATATGATTCCCGAAAACTCTTCTGACATCATTCAATCTATCGAACAACTGACCCCGTCGGCTGGGCCGATCGATATTGTGCATTTCCGTGATGGAAAAATTCTTGCGGTGAGTAGCGACAGCCTCGCGTTCTTCAAAGATAGAAATAGCTTCAACGATCCGCTTGGTAACGGCCTTTTGAACAACTGTGACATCCCCAGCGACCATGCGCTCGAAGATTATACGGAAGGATGGGTAAAGGAATATAGAGCCGGATATATTGGCTTACAAGATGGTAAAGTGCTTCTAATTACACCCATTGCGGTGCAACTTTTTCAAAACAAAGACGACGCCCTTCGCAATAACAACCAGCTGGCATCGCTCGATTTGCCGATGACACATTGATCAATGTCACTTAGCATCCGCGTGTTGCCCTGAGGGCAACACCGCATCTACCGACTCGCCGACTAAAACCTAACAGCTTTAATCAGTGATCTTCCGCTAGCACAGCTTCATGATGAGCCTTGCTGGTATTATAACGATCCAGCATAGATTCCATACCAGCTTCATCATAATCACGTAAGCCACTTAAAATTAGTGTTTTAACTCCCGTACCCAGCTGCCCTTGGCTATCCGAAATAACAAATTCCAAGGTGACATCACCGCGTTTTCCATCAACATCAAGACGACTAGACGACAACGCTAATTGCACATCATCAAACGCCGTACGCGTCAGATCGAACGCCATACGCTCATAGATCACAAGCGGACGAGCAGGATTGATCATCACCTGCTTATCGCGCATCAGAGGCACTAAAATATCAACAAAGTTATGGCCACTAAACGCAACATAGGTACGAATAAACTGCTCAATCTGTGCACCATCCGATACTGATTCACCACCACGCGTAAGTGACAGGTACGATTTTTCTTTGTCATCCTGCAACGTGAATTCATCACCGATGTCTTCCGGAAAAACCAGATTAACGCCCTTTCCAACCATGCCGTCAAAACGGAACGCCATCTGCGGCGAAAGCCCGTACTGCGATACAACAAGTGCAAACAATAAATCGCCAGGCACACAAAAGCGCTTCGCATCAGCATCATGTATAGGATTAAAATCTGTTGCTATACGCTTCGCAAACGCACTAGCTTGCTCTGCTTCGACCTGAAGATGCTGGCCTTGTCGCTGGTAATAAGGGGTCAGAAACTCTGATGTATCATTCATCGGGTTATTAATGGTGACTTTTTAGAGCTGGGCATTCTAACAAATATTTGACCTCGCGGCGACGAGGTAAATCGGCGAAACCACCGTAAGCCAATGAAAGATAGCGATATTCGGCGAAATGGCTTTAAAAAAGGCACAAAAAAGCCGGGAAATCCCGGCTTTTTCTAATTTGGTCGGAGTAGCAGGATTTGAACCTGCGACCACCACACCCCCAGTGTGGTGCGCTACCAGACTGCGCTATACCCCGAATAGGACGGCAATATTACTCGTTAATTAGTAGTTTGAAAAGTAGTTACTTTAACTATTTCAAATGCTTACATTTGAATCAATTGAGAGACAATGGGGATCTGAAAACTGCTTTGACTTAGTGAAAAGATCTGCACAACCGACGGCATCATTGATCAAGAAAGGTTAGTACAGCTTCCAATTCAACAATCACCTCGCGGATCACTGTACGATATTCACCGGTAACCTCACTGTCAGCAACAGTGGCTTCCGACTCATGATCCAGCTGCTGCCGAGCGCCGCCAATGGTAAAGCCCTTTTCATACAACAATGAGCGTATCTGACGAATCAGAATAACGTCTTGACGTTGATAGTAGCGGCGATTCCCTCGACGCTTAACCGGCTCAAGCTGCGTGAACTCCTGCTCCCAATAACGCAAGACATGCGGCTTAACTAAGCACAACTCACCTGCTTCACCGATAGTAAAATAGCGTTTGCCGGGAATCTCCGGCAACTCATCATTGTGACTTGGTTCCAGCATTCTCTTCCACTCTGGCTTTTAGCTTCTGACCCGGACGGAACGTCACAACGCGCCGAGCAGAAATGGGAATCTCTTCACCTGTTTTCGGGTTACGACCTGGGCGCTCATTCTTATCACGCAGATCGAAATTGCCGAACCCGGAAATCTTGACCTGCTGATTACTTTCCAAAGAAAGTCGAATCTCCTCGAAAAACGCTTCAACAATTTCTTTTGCTTCGCGTTTATTCAAGCCTAATTCTTCGTACAAGTGGTCAGCGATTCCCGCCTTGGTAAGAGCACCCATATATCAATTCCTTAATGATGCCTGAAGTTCTTTCTCAAGCGCTGCGACAACTGCATCGACCGGCCCCTGAATATCATCTTCGTTCAAACTACGCTCAGTGTGTTGAAATATCATACCGATAGCGAGCGATTTTTTACCATCCTCAATACCTTTGCCTGCGTACTCATCAAATATCAAGCAATCCTGCAAACAATCACCGGCATTCTGACGAACGATATCCACTATACTATTCGCTTCTGCTGTATTATCAACCACTACCGCAATATCGCGTCGAACTTGCGGGAACTTAGATAACGGCTCAAACGCAGGAACAGAACCCTCTAGCAATTCCGTCAAAGATAGTTCAAACACATAAACTGAGCCAGAAACCCCTAGGTTTTTGGTGACTTCCGGATGTAAGGCCCCAATAACACCCAATGTTTTTTCGCCCGCCATTAATACTGCCGACTGACCTGGGTGAAGCGCCTTACGGGTTGCTCGCTCAAAGCGCACATCAAACTTACGCGCTGCCGCCAGCATACCCTCAACATCGCCTTTAATATCGAAGAAATCGACGACGCCCGTATCATTTGCCCAAGATTCAACCTGACGCGGCCCATAAATCAAACCGGCGATATACTGTTGCTGAACAACCTCATCACCTTCTTGATGAAACTGAAGGCCTGTTTCAAATAAACGAACACGTGGCTGCTGACGATTCAGGTTGTGCTGCATCGCAGTAACCAAGCCAGGAATCAAGCTGGTACGCATAACAGCCATATCTGCGGAAATCGGATTCGCAACAGGAACCGGAACCTCATCATCAAACAACTGTTGAATCTTCGGGTCAACGAAGCTGTAGGTAATCGCCTCCTGATAACCCTGGGCCATCAATTCATGCTTCACACGCATCACAGATGCACGCTTTTCTTGTCGTGGCTTGAAATCGACTGGCACGGTTAATTTTCGGGTCGGTAAATTATTGTAACCGTAGATGCGCGCGATCTCTTCAACCAAATCTGCAGCAATGGAAATATCAAAACGATACGAAGGCACGACACAATCCCAACCTTCTGCGCTGACGGTTACATCCATCCCCAGACGTGTCAAGATATCAACAATTTGCTCGCCATCAATAGCCAAGCCTAACACCTGATCTAAGCGCGCGCGTTTCAGGGAAACATTTCGCAAAGTGTCTGCTGCACCATCAGTTACTTCATTAACAGGCCCTGGCTCACCACCCGCGATACTGATCAGTAACGCTGTTGCACGCTCAATCGCTCGAACTTGCTGCGTTGCATCAACACCACGCTCAAAACGGTGGGAAGAATCCGTGTGCAAGCCATAGGAGCGAGCCCGACCGGCGATTTTTTCCGGTGCAAAAAATGCAGATTCCAGCAGAATATCTTGAGTTGACGACGCCACTCCAGAGCCTTCTCCACCCATAATACCTGCAAGAGCAAGAGCTTTATCGGCATCCGCAATTACCAAGGCATCCGGCTTCAATTTAATTTCCTGACCATCCAACAATGTTAGCGTTTCTTGCTCATTGGCTTTACGCACCACAATCTTTTCATTCAGTGCGGATAGATCAAATGCATGCATGGGCTGACCCAACTCAAGCAACACATAGTTAGTAACATCAACAACCGGATCAATGCTACGAATACCACTACGGCGCAGTTTTTCTACCATCCACAGCGGCGTAGTAGCCGAAACATCAACACCCTTGATTACACGACCAACGTAACGAGGACAGTCTTCCAACGCATTGATCTCAACAGGAAAAACAGCATCATTTTGAGCCGGTACAGAATCAATTGCTGGCGGCGTTAGATCAACGCTATTCAGTACACCAACGTCACGAGCCAAACCGAGAATGCTTAGGCAATCACCGCGATTCGGTGTTAAATCAACATCAATAAGCGCATCGTTAAGCCCAAGATATTCCCGTACATCTTCACCCACAGGGGCATCCGGCAGTAGCTCCATCAAACCATCGATTTCGTCTTCCATGCCCAATTCAGACGCACCACACAACATACCAAACGACGGCATGCCACGAAGCTTGGCCTTTTTAATCTTGAAATCACCCGGCAGTATGGCACCCACTTTAGCAAACGGTGCTTTTAAACCTAGTGCCGCGTTTGCAGCGCCACAGACAACCTGAACAGGTTCGTCTTCACCACATGCCACCTGACAAACACGCAACTTATCGGCATCAGGGTGCGGCTCAATAGCGACGATCTCTGCCACAACAACACCTGAGAATTCGCCCGCTGCTCGCTCAACAGCATCCACTTCTAGGCCGGCCATTGTGATCTGTGCAACCAGCTCGTCCGTTGTCAGTGACGGGTTAACCCATTCGCGCAACCACTGTTCGCTGAATTTCATTTGTATTCTTTCCTGTCTCTAAATACTTTTCGTAGTTCGTTATCTGACTGCAATTGTGTGCTTAGGCAAATTGCCCAAGAAAACGCAGATCATTCTCGAAAAACAAACGAAGATCATTGACGCCGTAACGCAACATCGCCATGCGCTCTACCCCAATTCCAAAAGCCATTCCGGTATATTTTTCACCATCAATATTGGAATGCTCGAGTACGCTAGGATGAACAATGCCGCAGCCCATAATTTCCAGCCAACCGGTATGACTGCAAACACGACAGCCGTCACCACCACACATAACACACTGAATATCGACTTCAGCAGATGGTTCTGTAAAAGGGAAATACGATGGGCGAAAACGAACCGCCAAGTCTTTTTCAAAAAAGACTTTAAGGAACTCTTGCACGGTACCTTTCAGGTCTGCAAAGCTCACATCTTTATCAATGAGCAGGCCTTCAACCTGATGGAACATCGGTGTATGTGTCAGATCTGAATCACAGCGATAAACACGACCGGGGCAAATAACACGAATCGGCGGCTCCTGAGATTCCATTGTACGCACTTGAACCGGCGATGTATGAGTCCGCAAAACGGTATGCTCGCTGATGTAAAAAGTGTCATGCATTGCACGCGCAGGGTGATGCGAAGGAATATTCAAGGCTTCGAAATTGTGATAATCATCTTCAATCTCAGGGCCTTCAACAACGTCAAAACCAAGATCACCAAAAAACGCTGAAATCCGCTCTATGGTTTTGGTTACCGGGTGCAAACCACCTGTCGCTTGCCCGCGCCCTGGCATTGTAATATCCAAGGTCTCAGCAGCCAGTTTGGCGTTAATTTCAGCTTGCTGAAGTGCTTCACGAGCTTCAGTAATGCGATCAGCAACTTCTTGCTTCACTTCATTAATCAGCCCGCCTGCTTGTGGACGTTCTTCTGCCGGCAATTTACCCAGTGTTTTCAAAAGGCCGGTAATCTGCCCTTTTTTACCCAGATATGAAACTCTCACAGCGTCCAGAGCTGGCAAATCAGTCGCAGCCTGAATTTCTTCTAACGCCTGTCGCTTGAGTGCGTCGAGGTTCTCCATTGTCAAAACCTTGTGTATGCAAATATCGTATGAAAATTCTGCCGATTATATCGTATCTGACCGATGAAAAGGGCGACCAAAGAAGGAAAAACTGCCATAAAAAAAGGGAAAGGTAAGACCTTTCCCTTTTTCGCTATGCTTTCTTAGTTTGCCGCCAAAAGCGACAGACCAGAATTAAGCCAAAGCTTCTTTTGCTTTTGATACGATCGCAGCAAAAGCTTCTTTATCGTGAACAGCAACATCAGCCAATACACGGCGATCAAGCGTAATGTTCGCTTTTTTCAGACCGTTGATGAACTGGCTGTAGCTGATACCGTTAGCACGGCTGGCAGCATTGATACGAGTGATCCACAAAGAACGGAACTGACGCTTACGTTGACGACGGTCACGGTATGCGTACTGACCTGCTTTGATAACTGCTTGCTTAGCTACGCGGAACACACGTGAACGCGCTCCGTAATAACCTTTTGCTTGCTTAAGAACTTTCTTGTGACGACGGCGGGCAATTACACCACGTTTTACACGAGCCATTTTTAACTCCTCTTAATAACCAGAACAGAACGTAATCGACGGATAAACCGTGATTAGTTACGTAACAAACGATCGACCAGGATTTGATCAGCTTTGTGTACCATGCTGGTACCACGCAACTGACGCTTACGCTTAGTCGTCATCTTGGTGAGGATGTGGCTTTTGTGGGCGCTTTTACGCTTGTAGCCAGAACCAGTTTTCTTGAAGCGCTTTGCAGCACCACTGTGTACTTTCATTTTTGGCATTTCAAAAACTCCGCATTTAGCAATGATTTCAGATAATCGACACCGAATTGTGCGATTATTTTTTCTTTTTGGGACCAATTACCATCGTCATCTGGCGGCCTTCCATCTTAGGGTACTGCTCAACCGAGCCAAGCTCGATCAGGTCAGCTTCTACCCTCTTCAGTAGTTCCATACCGATGTTCTGGTGAGCCATCTCACGTCCGCGGAATCGCATAGTGATTTTGGCTTTGTCCCCTTGCTCAAGGAAACGTATCAGGTTGCGTAGTTTTACCTGATAATCTCCATCTTCCGTCCCTGGTCGAAACTTGATCTCTTTTACTTGAGTCTGTTTCTGTTTCTTCCGCGCAGCTGCTAATTGCTTCTTCGCGTCAAAAATGTACTTTCCGTAGTCCATTATCTTGCAGACTGGTGGCTCTCCGTCCGCCATCTGCACTAAATCTAAAGCTGCTTTTTCAGCAGTTGACAAGGCTTCCTGTAGGGAAACAATTCCAACCTGCGCACCGTCTGCGCCAACAAGACGTACCTCACTGGCTTTTATAGCATCGTTTATCAGTGCTTTTTTGCTGTTGCGACTGTTACCTTTAATGGGTTAACCCTCCAAGTTCGCTAATAACGCATATCTTCTGGATATTGCTCGTTCTGATCACCTTCAAAGAACTAAAAATCAAGCTTTCTCGCCCGTATTCTCTGTAGCCTGTGATCTGCCTCGACGGGCAATATCGTTTTCAATTAATTCTACAAACGCATCAACGGGCATTGTTCCCAAGTCCGCGCCTTTTCGAGCTCTCACTGCCACAGTGTTTTGCTCGAGTTCCTTGTCACCAACAACTAGCAGGAAAGGAACCTTCTGGATTGTGTGCTCGCGGATTTTAAACCCGATCTTCTCATTCCTCAAGTCCGTCACCGCTCTTATTCCACGGCTTTGCAGTTTTTCAACCACTTCTTTGACATAATCGGCCTGATTATCAGTGATATTCATCACCGCAACCTGAGTAGGTGCCAACCATGTTGGGAATACACCTTCGAAATGTTCGATAAGTATGCCAATAAAACGTTCAAATGAACCCAAGATCGCGCGATGCAGCATAACCGGTGTCTTGCGCACACCATCTTCAGCAACATATTGTGCATCCAACCGACCAGGCATTGAGAAATCGACCTGAATCGTACCCAACTGCCAAACACGTCCAAGGCAATCACGTAAAGAGAATTCAATTTTCGGGCCGTAAAACGCACCTTCGCCCGGCAACTCCTGCCAATCCAAACCTTTGGCGTTCAGTGCGTCAGCCAAGGCCTGCTCTGCCTTATCCCAATCCTCTTCGGACCCTACGCGCTCATCTGGGCGTGTAGAAAGACGATAAATAACCTCGTCAAAACCAAAGTCATCATAAACATCATGCAGGAGGTCGATAAAATCAGACACTTCCGGCTGGATTTGCTCATCGGTACAGAAGATATGCGCATCATCCTGCGTAAAACCACGCACACGCATAATACCATGCAATGAACCGGATGGTTCGTTGCGATGACAAGAGCCAAATTCAGCAAGTCGTAACGGTAAATCCCGATAGGATTTCAAACCTTGGTTGAACACCTGCACATGGCATGGGCAATTCATTGGCTTAACTGCGAATTCTCTTTCGTCGGTTTTTAGCGTAAACATGCCATCAGCAAACTTACTCGCGTGACCTGACTTCTCCCACAAAGAAATATCAACAACCTGCGGAGTTTTTATTTCACTGTATCCATGACGAATTTGCTGCTCGCGCATGTAAGATTCAATCGTTTGATAAATGCTCCAGCCTTTCGGGTGCCAAAACACCATGCCTTGAGCTTCATCTTGCATATGAAAGAAATCGAGCTTTTTACCGATTTTACGGTGATCACGCTTTTCCGCTTCTTCGATACGACGAACATACTGCTTGAGTTGTTTTTTGTCTGCCCAAGCAGTGCCGTAAATACGCTGCAGCATTTTATTGTCTGAATCACCACGCCAGTATGCACCGGCAACTTTAGTCAGCTTAAAGTGCTTCAAAAAACGTGTATTCGGTACGTGCGGGCCACGGCACATATCGACATATTCTTCATGCTGATAAAGGCTGATCAGCGTCTGGCTCTCAGGAATATCTCTCTCAACAATTTCAATCTTGTAATTCTCGCCACGCGCAGCGAAGGTTTCCAAAACCTGCTCGCGACTGCTTGGCTTTTTAACAACATTGTATTCGGTATCAATCAGCTCTTTCATGCGAGCTTCGATCTTGTCGATATCATCGTCGGTAAAAGGACGCTCAGAATCGATATCGTAATAGAAACCTTCATCAATCACAGGGCCGATTGCCATTTTGGCATCCGGGAACAACTGCTTAACGGCATGCCCGATCAAATGAGCACACGAGTGACGAATAATTTCCAAGCCTTCTTCGTCTTTGGGCGTAATGATAGAAACAGCCGCATCGTCGCTAATCAGATCGCAAGCATCGTGCAGCTCGCCGTCGATACGACCAGCGACAGTCGCTTTGGCAAGGCCGGGGCCGATATCAGCCGCAATATCGGCAATCGATACGGGTTGATCAAATGTACGCTGACTTCCGTCAGGGAGGGTAATAACAGGCATATTGTTACTCCACAGTGGTGATCAATACGAGAGACCACGTGCTAAAAATTTTAAAGGGGCTGAATCATACATGAATCACGCCCTCAATTGAAGGCGTGATAATAGACTGAAAGTAATACGGTTTTAACCGCAATACCGAGCGGCTTACCCACGAATCATTTGACTATCTTCGCCTCACCGGCCATTTGGCTTACCTTGCGTGGATCATGCGACCAATCAAGGCGGATATCCCACTCAAACCGGCGACTTTCACCTAACGGCGCTACCTCGGTGTCGATTTGACGAATAACATTCGTCGCAGGCTTCAGTACCGGATCTCGACCAAACAAGTAACTTTGCTCTTTAACAATCAGATAATATGCCTTGTTGAGAGCAGACGCCCTTTCTGCTGAAGGTGCGATTAGCGTATAGATACTATCCACCGAATCAACCTTATCCTTTTTGACGATTCCGCTTTCATCGAACCAACGACTCAGCATCTCTTCATTTTGTCGAAATTCGTCGCCCCCACCAACGCGTTCCATATAGGCGTGATACTCACCTTGCGTTTCACCGATATTGGGGACATCTTGAATCTTGGTTAAATCGATGTAACTCCAACCATCTACACCTTCAACTTTTCTTGCAAAAGAAAATGTTTGATCAATGGTCGTACCAATTGTTTTATGACACCCGACACAAAATGCCTGCTCCTGCGCGTGCTGGGGGCGCAACTCACCATTTTCATCTTCGATAAAGCCAAGAAGCATCCAGCCGAATCCATTATCGGTGCCGCGGTCGCCAAAATGAACAATGGTCGGCAGGTTTTCAAAGTGTTTCTCTTTTTCTTCCTGGTAGTACGCCCCTACTAAACGAGGATTGTCGTAAAACGTGTGTTTTTGCATATAGCGATATTCTTTAAATCGCTTCGACAGACCTACGTTTCCGGCAGCATCAAGGCCGAGATAACGCACCGTGTGAAGGAATTCCGTGCCCTGCGGATACAACATATGAACAACGTCGATATTCGACGCATCGCCGACGTAATTTTTTTGCTGCTCAACTGTCGAGACATTCGAATCCAGCTTGCCGTCTCCGTCTAGATCTTTACCAATCGCAACTTCGTCGATGGCAACCGAAGAAATTGACGACAGCCCCTTAATTGTCATCTCAACCATAGCGAGGTTTGCAAAGTAGACATCTGCAGAAAACTGCCCTTTATATTGCGAAAAAACTGCAGGCAGTCGAATCATCACGTCGTCGGTTGAACCATTAGTGGGCCAAAAAGTGCTTGGCAGAGGCTTGTAATTGAAAGCCACCCAACGAGAGCCGTCCTTCGCTAGACCATTTTCATCAAATGCAGACGCACCATTCTCCAACCCCTCAATAACAGGAACAGGACCTGACCAAGCATCAGAATTCATCCATTTAATGAGACCCGAGTAGTTTTCCTGATCAACATATGAACGGATAAATTCGTCAGAAACTTTGGCAATTTCATCCTGACGATCAACAAATAGATTTTTCCAATGATTTTTCGTCCCCAAATCTGAGAACTCATAGGCTCCTTGCAAATCGCCATCATTCATCATATTTGTGCGTTGAGTGTCACCGTTGTAGCTCTGATGACAGACAAAACATGGGTTATTAACAGAATCTGTTTTGGTATAACACTGCGGGGGGATAACGGATTCAGGGTTATAAACCTGATCAGCCTGAATATAGTCAAGTGCGGTTGGCGCTGTTGGCTTTCCTGCAACCGCAGCCTTCTCTGGCTCAATCGATTCTTCAGCTTCTGACTTTACAGTTTCCGCCCCTAATGCATGATTCGGTTTGTTCACCTTCAATATTGGTTGTGAATTACTCACAACCGCCTGCGTATTATTTGAATTATCTGTACATCCAGCGATAACGAGAAGAACAGCAAATACTTGTAATCGTCTTGTTTGAAACATGTCGTCGTACTTCTAAATCTATTAAACACAAAAAAGGGAGCCAATGGCTCCCTTCCTGATCGCTTAGCGATCAATTAACGATCAAATCAGCATTGATTTAGTCGTTAACTTTAGGGTTGTACAACCACATCTGGTTGTTAGCAGCCATACCATCTTCACCAATGATAAGGCGGCCATCTTTCATTACGATGACATTATCAGGTTGAACTAAACCATTTACGTCACAACGCTCGCTTCCATCTAAAGTAGAACGGAAGTTTGAACCCATAACGACAGGCTCAATACGGTTTACATCGTATGCATCAGCACCTTTCAACAGAGGCATGCGGTAGATACCACCACAAGCGCCTACACGTGTAGAAAGCTGAATATCGCCTTTACCGTCAGTCATTGTGCGAGCCAGGTCAGCGATAGCGAAATAAACGTATGCTTGTTCGCCGTTACCTTCAACCCATGCTTGTGCACGTTCTTGGTTGATCTGGATGCCTTCAAGCTTACGGAATTCAGCAGTTGCACCAGCTTCACGTGCAGCACGACGTGACTCCATAAATGCAACACGGTCATCCATTTCTTGACCAGCAGTTACAGAACCACCGTAAACGTTAGCAACGCTCAACTGAACTTCACCTTGGTCATTGCGGTGATCATCAATGCTCATGCCTGCATAAACTTCGTCGATAGCAGGGTATTTCGCTCCAGCAGGACGATCAGCAGCTCTCCATGCAGCCCATGCTTTCGAATCAGCTTCAGTCAGGTAGTTACTCTTGAATGGTGTGAAGTCATCAGCGTCGATTGCATCGTACTCAGCGATCCAAGCGTCGATTTCAGCGTTTGTACCGTGAGCCAACTCAACCCAAGAAACGTCAAAGCCAGTTGTTAGCGGCTCGTTAGTGCCTGCATCTTGAACCAGCTTAGCGGCGTACAAAGTACCAGCACTCAGGTCTTCAGCAGTATCAGCAACAAACTTAAACATAACACCACCGGTGTTATCATCGCTCAGGTATACGGTTTTTCCATCAGGCATTACAACGCCATTTTCGTGCGCGTAACGACCCATGGTGTAATGCTTAACTGGAGTTGCGTCACCTTTAGGATCAGCGATTTCAACGATATAGTGGTAACGATAGATATTCGGGAATACGCCAGTAGGTGCAGCAGCAGGATCGGTGTAGTTAGAGAACAAACCCGTGTCACCTACTAACCATGAACCGTCAGCTTTCTTACCGTTCCATGCGTAAGTACTTTCACCTGGGCCGCCCCACTCTTCAGAAGTCAAAGGAGTCATCCAAGGTGTTACAGAACCAAAGCAGTTAGCAACGGTGCCGTACTTACCGAAATCAACCATAGAAACGTTGTCGCTATCAACAGTCCACTCGAAAGCACCAGTCTTACGAGAAACTTTCATGCGGCTCATGCCGCCCATTTTGCTTTCCCAGTTGGTAAACAAGTAGCCAGCTACATCTTCATCACCCGCTGCTGGAACTTCGATGAAACCGTTGAAGTCAGGCATGTTGTTTTCGTTAACTTTGATCATGCCATCAGAAGTGAAGGTCGTTCCGACACCGCGAGCCAGAGAGTTAAACATGTCGCCATTTTGTGCCAGAACCTGATATTCACCGTAGGCAGCAACAACAGACTCTTTCTCAGCTTCAGTTTTTGGAACTGGGCTAGAGATTGGAGTTTTAGGCAGTTTGTTGATATTCACACCAGACAGAACACCAACGGTACCACGATTGATAACTTTGCCGCGGCTATCTGCAGTTGCGTTTGCAGAAGAAGGATGCTGAACGTTGAAGAACAAGTCGCCTTGCTGAGTAATGAACGCACCAGTTACTTCTGCACCTTTAGGTACGGTAGCCAAACGAGTTAGGCCTGGAGTAACGATACCGGAACCAACGCCTTGACCGTCAGCGCCATTTGAACCGTCAGCACCATTTGAACCGTCAGCGCCATTTGAACCATCAGCACCGTTTGAGCCATCTTGGCCAGCAGAACCCTGTGCACCAGCAGGACCTTGCGCGCCAGGTGCGCCGTCTTTGCCGTCGTCGCCGTTACAAGCTGCCAAAGCAATAGCAGCAGAAATTGCCAGCGCAAGACGCGCCTTCTTAGTTAGATCGATCATCTCTCTCCCCTATATTATAAAAATCTATCAGCGAAAAAGCCGAAGAGTTCAGGAGCGGTAAGAATAAAATCGAATGATGACGAAAAAACGCAATTTGAATGACAGTTAAGTTAACGATTTATAACAGGTTTTAATATCAAACCCACAAAACCCTACATAAATATGAAATATTTTCTTCTCAATTGGTTAACAGTTTTTCGGTAGAGTCATCGCCTAATTTGCAAAGATGTCCTCATCGTTTGCGTAAAATTTTCTAACATTTTTACCGTGAGCCACCATGAATGGGTTTATCTCTGAGTTTGTTATTGCTTGCTTACTAATGGGCGTCGGTATCGGCATTGATGCAGCAATCGCAACTTCGGCAAATTCGTCAATGCTCAAAACCCGTACTCAAGTTATATGCTGGATTGGCGGCTTGAGCCTAACTCACACATTGTTTCCGTTAATCGGATATAGCCTGTCATATTTCGGCATACAAACACTGCCACATTTAACACCGCTAATAGGCATTATCGCATTCAGCTTTATTTTCTGGTTTTTGTTCTGCGAATTTCGCGCCATGCTGATCGACGATGAAGATCACAAAGAAAGCGCCGGATTTCTTGTAAGCCTCGGCGTGATTTTAGCAGTGAGCTGGGACGCTCTATGGTCAGGGCCGGCAAAGTCAGCTCAAGTTGTTGGCTGGCCTGAATCGGCGGTTTGGCTTTCATTCATTCTAGTCGGAACCATCGTGACTGTACTAACGACTTCAGCTTGGTGGATAGGCAACCGCGCTGTAAAAATTCAAAAGAAAAATAAAGACGATAGCCTGGTACCACTCACATCAGTGATCCAATACAGCGTACTCGCGTATTTCGGCATTCTGGCGCTGGCAAGATACAGCCTTGACCTGCCTATCAACGATGCCTCGGTATTCCTTATTGCAACCGCCACCACGACCATTGCACTGCTCTTCGTTCAAACCCGTAAATATAAGCTTATTCAGGCCAGCACGAGCTAGCATTTATCCACTCGCGCCGAAACCTAACAACAACTTTCTGAACACGTTAAAGCGATATCATTTAGCTTTGGCTTCATCATAGCGCCCACGCGCATCTCGAATGTCATCATGGCGGGATTCCGCCCAACGAATTAACTTAACCAGTGGCGTTACAACTTCCTTCCCCATCTCTGTTAACGCGTACTCAACCCGCGGTGGTACTTCAGGGTAAACCGTGCGTGTAATGTAACCGTCTCTTTCCAAGTCTCTCAGAGAAACCGTTAGCATCCGCTTGGAAATTTTTTCAATTCGGCGCTGCAATCCAGAAAAACGTTCTTCGCCATCCATCAATGCAAAAAGTATCAGCATTGGCCATTTGCTGGTTAAACCCGTTAACACGTCCCTGACGGGGCAATCGTCGTTTGACGGAAAAAAACGCTTTTCACTCATGAATTGCCTGCTTTTTTATCAAAAAAACCATAGGTAAAAGGAATCTGTCAAAGGCACATTTTTGTGCCTTATTGACTCTGTAACATCCAAAACAAACAATAGTCTCATAAAGTAACCAAAGAATAAGAACCAGATCAAACAACTGGCCAACTCTTAGTACCAAAACAAGCAATATACGTCACTATCGAGGAAGTAATATGCTGGATCTACCGTTCAACCATAAACCCGTTGGCCATATTTACCCACCGGGCTGGTATGCCATTGCCTTAACAAAAAAACTCAAACCGGGCGATATCGAAGGATTTAAGGCGTTTGGCAAATATTTTGTCGTCTATCGCACCAAAGCCGGTAAACCTAAAGTAACCGACGGCTTTTGTCCACATCGCGGTAACGATATGGCACGCGGCGGCTTTGTTGAAGGCAATGAACTGGTCTGTGGGTCACACGGCAGACGCTTCGGCGAAGACGGTCGTTGTACCGAAATTCCAGGCTGCCCTACAGCCGCCAAGCAGCATTTAAAAACCTACGAAGTCGATGAACGAGACGGCATCGTTCGGATGTGGCATTCCAATACCGGCGCAAAACCCGGCTGGAAAGTACCTAACCTGCCGAAACCACAAGATGGCGAATGGGGTCCAGTAAAATGGAACACCATCGGCGAATACCGAACCAACATCGACATCTTTAACCAAGACGTTATCGATAACACGCACTTCTTCTATACCCATGGCGTCAGTGAAGCCAGCACAGTTATCGATATTGAGCACGAAGCACTTCATGCCAAGACTCGCGGCTTAGCAAAACCTTCTCGCCTAGCAGATCTACTGCGCATACCTACGATCATCCGCAAAGACCGCCCTATTGCTTATCGCCTGAATTCGATCTGGAACAAAGTAATCGATCAAATCAGCAATCGCCTAAACAGCCGAATGGAAGGCAACTGGGCAGAGCTACATGGCGCGATCCACGGCATGGGAATGGTTTACTACCGCGGTACACTCGATTTCAAGATGTTTAAACAAGATTATTTGATCGTAAGTCTGCCCGTTCCGATTGACGAAAAAACCATTCAAGTTCGCCTAGGTGTCGCACTTTCGCGCAAGCCGTCGCTGATTGCAGCGGTTTTAGGCACCCCTCGCTTCTTCTCTGAAATTAAAGCCGGTTTCGAAATGGATCGACCACTTTGGGAAGGCTTGGCGATCCAAGGTGCCCAGTTTATCGAAAACGAGGAAGACGGGTTGCTGTTCCAGCAATACCACGATTGGGTCACCCGTCAGATGGAGTACGACTACCCGGAGCAGGTTGTTCATATCCAACCCGATAAAAAAGACAACAAAGCAGCCTGAGGTTTATCTGCACCGGATCAGGTAGCGCCATCTACCTGATCTTCTCTACCCGAAAGATCTAGCGACCGGATACAAACAATGCCACATACCAATGATCACATCATCGCAACTGAATCGACGTCAACCGCTATCAAAGGCCAACTACCGAGATTTCCGGAAGGATGGTACTGCCTAGGGTTGAGTCGAGAGCTCAAGAAAGGGGATGTTAAACCGATCAAAGCCTTTGACCAAGAATTGGTGCTTTTCAGAAACGAATCAGGCACTGCTGTTGTTCTTGATGCCTACTGCCCACACCTTGGTGCCCACATGGGATTCGGTGGCACTGTCGTAGGTGACAATCTGCGCTGTCCCTTTCATGGCTACCACTTCAGCACAAGCGGCCAGTGTGTCAAAACCGATTATGGAACCGGTGTACCTCAAAAAACGTGCACAAAAAGTTGGCACGTCGATGATAAAAACGGATTTATCATGGTGTTTTACAGCCCACTCAAACAATCGCCCGATTGGCATATTCCCGCTTTTGACTACAGCGACTTTACTCCACTGAAGTCACACACTTTTCAGCTGGCGGCACACGTTCAGGATGTTAACGAAAACAGTGTTGACCTAGGGCACTTCGACTTTGTACATGGTTACGACAGAATCGATATCGACGAAAAGCCAACAACGGAAGGTAAAGCTATGTATGCAGCCTATTCAATGGTTCGTGACACCGGATTAGTTGGCTACAAAAAACCGTTCAAGCAATCGTTACAGATACAGGTTCACGGCATGGGCTTTTCTCATGTCGATGTATCAATTCCAGATCTCGGCCTGGCTATTCGAGCCATTGTGATGACAACCCCGATAGATGCTAAAACCACTGAGCTCCGTATCGCCAATACTGTGAGCAAACGTGTGCAAGCCACAGGCATGGGAAAATATCTCCAAAAGATCCCTACTTGGGCACTGATGCCAGCATTGAACTGGATTCTGCATAAAGCCTATATTATCGACGTATCACAAGATCTCGATATCTGGGAACACAAGATCTACCTCGAGAATCCAGCCCTAATGAAAGGCGACGGGCCGATCAATTTTTACCGTAAGTACTGCCGCCAATTCTACAACGGCGCCTCCTCTAAAACACAGGAAGCCCTAAAACAGAAAGCCACAACAGAGACTGCCAAAGCCGCTTGATGGCCTATCACTGCATCGGGCTCTTCGCTGTGTATGCAACCCTGATTGAGCCACGATATAAAAAAGTCATAACAACACACTAGGCGACGTCATCGATGAAAACGGCCAAGTCATCATCGTTGGTATTGGTCACTTCGGACAAATCGTTAATCGTCTTTTGGTAACCAATGGAGTGGAAACCGTGGCGCTTAATCACACGATAGAGCAGGCTGACTTGATGCACAGTATCGAATATCCGCAGCTACTATGGCGACGCAACTCAAGGCGGAAGCGGCGATGACAACGCGCGCTCAGAAAGGGGTTGGACGCCACCGCCCAAAAACTATCTTGATGATTTTGAGAAAGACGGCTCTTAGTCTTCCGACTCAATCAATCTAACACCGGTGATAAACGAGAGGGAGGGAGCTCTTGTTTTCTGTTTCCCTTCCCCTTTTTTGTCTACCACCTCTACTCAACTATTTCTGACAATAGAGGCTGAGGTTATCACAATATCGCCCGCTGCAGCGAACGCCGGCAATGTAGCTGCCTTTCGGGCATTGCCCTAAGCCTTGCTCCTCAGAGAAAAAGTTAGTCCAAACACCGTTAGAACCGGTGCGGTTACGCACGATCAACTTGAGGTTATCACAGTAGCGCCCACTGCACTTCATACCTACAACGGCGGCATCATTCCATGACCACGAGCTTGGTGATTCTTCTGAAATCCAATGACTGGCTTCCCAGGTGTCGCCGTGTGGCATAACACCTTGAACGTTGCAACACTTGAGACGTTTGTTATCACAATATCGCCCGGAACATTCAATACCGACAGCAACACGATCGCCACGGCACACAGCCTGGGCACTACCCTCTTCCGAGAACCAATCACTGTATTCACAATCTTCGCCATCAAAAAACTCAGGATATGACGATGGCTTAAAACGATTCAGATTGCCGAAAAAGTTACCATCCTTCATTGGAATAACAGCATGATCGAAATTGTAGGTATTAAATAAACGACGCAACTCTGCATTGGTTTTATTATCACCGTACATTGCATACCAACTAATAACTGGCGGCGTTACGAATTCGCCGTAAGGATTCTCTGCAAGCTCGCCAGATTTGGCAAATCGCATCGAATGTGTCAGCCCGCCGTCTTTGTGATAAACCACATGTGGATGGCTATCGGTATGAGGCACATCTGCCAGTGGACGGGTGTCCATATTGCCGTGAGCACTTACGCCTGCATGAGTGACGACGCCATCTTTCGTCCAAACAGCGGCTTGCTCCCAATCATGTCTGTGACCAAGCAAATCCCAGCCTGCAACTACCTGGTCTTTCTCAAAGTATAAGGCGAAGAAGTGACCACAATACTCAACGCCATCTTTGCTGACACACGCACTGCGGTGCAAAGTATTCGACGTAGCAAGAAAGTCAGGCGCTCGGCAATTACCGCCCAAGCTGCCACTGGTTTTCAAACCCGGGTTTTGTTGGCCATCACGGCTGATACCGGCGGCGGGGAAACATCCATCCCCATCGAAATCAAATATCGGCGTAATATCTAGCACATGGGCATCATCGACCGCTTCGTCTAAGGCCGGAAAAGCGCTCGCTACAGCGAGATTCGTCACGCCAGCAAGAACAATAAAGGTAAGGAGTGTAAAGGAAATTCGAATATGTGAAGCCAGACGAGTACCGGCCCCATTCAGGGTATGTGTTATCAATTTCAATGCGCATCTCACTGTTTAATCGGTATTTATTGTTATCAGCTAAAGCAACCAGCCTTGCCCCCTGTGCGGCAAAGGTACTCTAACTAATAGCGGTGACAATGGAGTGACGCGTCCCAGCTATGAGCGCGCAATGTAAGAGAAGTTGCATGTAGGAAGCCAGTTCAAGCCGACAAGTGGCGAAAAACCGCGTTTGAAGTGCTGTAAATGCGTGACCAGCGGCGAAGTGAGCAAGGTTTGTGAACCAAACCTTACTCGGCCATGCCTAAAAGTAACAAACTGATGTTTGGGTGTGTTTACGCAATATCTCGCGTCAATGAAATGAGCGTCTGTCTGACATGGCATACAGCGCACAAGTTGTTATCTGCATTTAGAAACTGCACTTCTACATCAAACTCTTGCGCATCAGAAGGCCGAACTTCGGCAATGATAGTCACTAACCCTGCTTTAACGGGGCGTTTGAATGTCATCTCGAGGTTCCGTGTCGCAAACTGCTGGTCGTCTTCAATGCACGTTAACATGGCAGTGCCAGCGGCATAATCGGCTAACGCACTGAGGTATCCGCCAAACACCATTCCACCGCCTTGGTAGATATCTTCAGTCGCCTGCCAATCGATAGTAATTGTGTTGTCTTTCCAACTCGAAATCGGCGGCAGAGAAAGATACTGAATATGAGGTGGCATGAGATGCGCCTGAACCGCACCGGATACTGCGGCGTCTAACGCTTGCTTCCATTTTGACATTGCTTCGTCCCTTACTGTTTTTTCAATGTTTGTAGCACTAATGAAACGTTATTTACCTAAAATAAAACGCCCCACAGTCTTTTCGGTGAGAACACACTAACAATTTTAATTGGCAGTAAAAAGCAGTATAACGACGCATGCCTGTGAAGATGCGTTAAAACACTCGATGCATATACCACTCAGCGAACAGATTGGACTTGAAAAGGTCTGATAGCGAACCCCGCGACAGAAAACAGTCGCTCAATATTAAAGGAGACCAAGATGCCCGAATATGCGCATTCCCCGCTGTTCTGGTTTATAGCTGTTATTGGTGTCTTACTGACTGGGATTTCAAAAACTGGGTTCGCTGGGGGCGCTGGGGTTTTGGCAGTTCCGCTACTAGCCCTGATCGTTCCGGTACCGATTGCTACCGCACTTGTACTACCCCTGTTATGGGTTATGGACATCCGTAACACCAGCTATTTTTATCGGTCTATCGATTGGTCTGAAACCGCCCGTATTCTACCCGCAGCAGTATTGGGTATTGCCGTTGGCGGTATTTTGCTCGATGTGATGTCAGAAAATCTGATGCAAACGCTACTTGGCGCCTTTTGTATTCTGTTTGCTATCTGGAATCAGCTAGTGAACGCGCTCGGACGCCTGCCCGGCAGTACATGGATTTGGGGAAGTATATCTGGGCTCACCAGCACACTATTGCATGCCGGCGGCCCACCGATGACGATTTATTTTATCGCCAAGAAAACACCCAAAAGCGAATGGCTGGCAACAACGGCGGTGGTCTTTCTGATAATGAACTGGCTTAAGGCCATTCCTTACGCACTTAATGGGGAGCTCAGCGGTGACTTTTGGTGGGTTGTGCTGGCACTGCTGCCCGTTGCGCTAATCGGTGTCGCCCTCGGTTACCAGATACAAAAAGTCCTCAATGAAGCCTTGTTTTCCAAAGTGTGCCGATTGTTGCTATTGGGTTCGGGAATCATGCTTGTGTTCAAAGGGTTCTTATAACCTACTTCCGATTAATCTCATCAAGCGCGTTTTGGCGAATCTGTAAAATAACCTTTAAACAAACCGCTAGATCGTCAGTATCGATATCTGCCAGTTCATTATCCATTTGCGGCACATTCGTCGCATCAAACGTCGCTCTCAAGTCGAGCCCATCTTCCGATAAATGCACAAAGACTTTACGTCGATCATCGGTACCGTGTTCGCGAACGACATACCCTTTCTTTTCTAGAGAATCGACCTGTCGGGTCAGGGTTGAAGCATCCTTAACAGACCATTGGCCAAGTTCCGTGATGGTTTGATTATCTCGATCCCAAAGCTGATTCAAAATCACTGCTTCTTCGGGCGTAACATCAATTCCCATGCTCTTAATGCGTTTAGCTGTCAGCTGGCGGAGCATATTGCCGGTTTTCGTGATCTGGTAGGTAATCGAGTCGGTTAAATCCATGCAATTACTCAGTATCCGGCAGTAGCGATTGTCGCAAGTATGATAGCAAAACTATCTGACCCTTACAAAATATGTATATTACAATACTTGTATATTACACACATAATCTGCTAACGTTAATTGCAGTACAAATTGTTCAAATGATTAGTAGAGACACGCATTATGAAATCGCTATCTAAGCCACTGTTTGATCGACGAAAGAGATAGCCAATAAAATCATGAGAACGCAATAGTATGTGCAAACTGCTTCTACAGGGATCTTTACCGTTAAGGGAAACATTCCAGAACCGATAGTGCAGGAGCAATCTACTTAATGAGCAGACTGATGCGAATGCACAACAGACATTCGATGCTCTTTTGACTGAAATCAAAGACAAAAACTTGGCCTAGCTTCACGCTATCAGGGCAAATACCGGTAGTATCAATGTCATTGAAATAACGCGTCGTCATGTTTTGAACGACTCATCATCAATAACAGTTTTACGATGAAAGAAGCCGAAAACAGCATAAAAAAAGGCAATACAGCGGCAGCTTCAACCGAGAACTGCCACAACAAGAATTTGCCCCTTTGCTTCTCTAAACACCGAGGCAAAGGCGGCACACAGATTATTCTAATTACCCACAGGAGAGAGACAAATGACAACCGAGCCAAAAGCGAAATCCGCCGATTACGGCCTTGGCCCACACACGTACCCACGTGGTTGGTTTGTTGTTGCCGAAGCGAATGAACTGGATAACGGCCCAATTGGCGCTGAGTTTTTTGGCAAGGAGTTTGTTCTTTACCGCGGGAATAGCGGCAAAGTCATCGCACTGGATGCCTATTGCAAACACATGGGCACACACCTTGCTAAAAGTACCTCCGCACACATCGTGACATCTAACTCACAGATCGTTGGCGACTCTATTCTGTGCCCGTATCACGCTTGGCAATACGGTGCTGATGGCGCATTAGAAAACATTCCTTACGATGATATTTGCCCAAAAAACGGCAGCATCAATGCGTATGAAGTTCGCGAAGTCATGGGTTGTATCATGATGTGGCATGATGAAGAAGGTCAGGGCCCAGATTATGAACCGCCGTATCTACCTGCATGGGATGCCGACAACACTATACCTTGGGTGTTAGATCACTTAGGCGAGATTGGCATGCATAATTTGGAAATCCTGGATAACATCTGTGATGTTCGTCACCTCGGCCCAACGCATGGCTCACCGTGTGAATATTTCGAGAATGAGTTCCGCGACTTTCAAGTTCTTCAACGTCAAGGCGGGTATCTAGATCTGTATCAGGCTCATCTCGATACAGTAACTTGGTATACAGGCCCAGGCATTCTTCTGTCAAAGCAGACATTCAACGGCCTTACAATGTTTGAATTCATCGCAGGCACACCCGTTCGCGACGGCGTTACTAAAGCATGGCACGGTGCATTGTGCTACAGCGCAAACGTACCGCCGACAGAAGAAGATGTGCAAGTGGCCCGTGAACTTCAAGCCGGTGTTTTGGAAGCCTTCGCCACTGATTTTGAAGTGTGGGCGAATAAGGTTCCTGCACTGAAAGTCATCCAGACACCCAAAGACGGTAATTTCCGCACTGTACGTCGATGGGCAAACCAATTCTATATGCCGCGTGAAGATGCAGGTAAGTTACAAGAAGAGCTAAACGGTGTCTTACCCGTAAAAGACTTCCCGCAACCATCAACAGAAGCTCGTGATGAGGGGTTCGAAGATGATTGTTTCAAGCTGATGGGACAAGACGTGGCCGAAACTGCATAAGCCTCACGCATCAATGAACAATTATATTGCTTTGACAATGCCTGATCAGCAACCAACGCACTGATGTTACTTACTAAAGCACCGTTGATTCATCATCACGGTGCTTTTTTAGTTCTGTCGTTTCTTTTCGTATCGGCCGAAGGCACCCAACTGATTCGATGCAGTACTCAACGCGCAGCAGCACTACCGCTATCACCCGCTGCCCCACAAGTACCGTTGTAATACTTCCAAACATCACAAACAGTACCGTTCGACAGGCTACAAGTACCCTGCTCTTGCGGCATATTGCTTTTAGCACTCACTTGATAACTACCACCGGTTATTGCGCAGAACACCGCTGCGGGTGTGACATAACCCGTAACCTTCAACCCACCTGGCGGGCACCGACCATCCAGCATCGCCCATGCTTCGCACTGACGATTGTCCTCAAACTGACAAACCCCATAGCGTTGACCATTACCCTGAGTTTTAACTTCGAGAGTGCCGCCATACTTGGCACAATCGAAGTTTGCCGGTAGTTGCAGAGAGTCAGCCAATGGAGATTCGCTAGCTTTCTGCTCGGAACATCCCAGCAACAGCGCCATCAACCCAATCACAACCAACGTCCCTTTTGATTTCATATTGTGCCCCTCAGATTTGCCTAACTGGTCAGTTATAGAATTAAATATATAGCCACACTCAATAGGTTTGTCGTGACAACAAAGGTTAGTATTTAGCGTGTATCGCAAACGGAAATTAGAGTAAGAAGGAAGGAGAGAAAAGCACAGGGCCGATCAAACGGCCCTGTGTAACGAGCAAGTTAATTATCAAAGAACAATCAATTGACCTCTGGATTGATACTCATATTGAACTTCAAATGGCCACTCGTCGTTTCAAACGCATCTGTTGTAACGCTACTACGAATCACGCTTCCGCCATCTTCAGGCTCAGTTTCAAGGTCAGGAATGTCAATTAGCAGCTCCGTGTTTGATAGTTGCGGGTAAATGAAGTCGACTGCAAAGTCGACTAACCCCAGCAACACATCATCGGGTACGTTGATGTCGAAATCCCCCACACTCAGCAGCGGACCTTTCTGTACCAGCCTGTTCACCTGCAGATTTGGTGACTTATTGATGGTGATCCCCATAATCGTGTCTTTAGCTTCCATCAATACACCAGCAGTAATATCGGCGTTCACAAAGAACACCTCTTCCCATGCTCCGTCACGCTTTTCACTGAGAATCATCGTCGCGTTTCGATAACTCAAATCTGCCTGATTGGTGTTTGAACCACTAAATACCACCGCGCCCGGGCCTGCAGGAATCAATTCAAGTTTACGGTCCCCGTCACTGCCGGCATCATCACCAATCGCATTCGGGCCAAAATGGATTTGCTGATCTGCAAACGTCCCTGTGATATGCGTCATACCAATACTGTAAATGGTATTGAACCCCTGATTGATAACGTTCGAATTAACGTTGACTTGCAGGTTACTATCAACACCGCCGGGCGAACTCAAGTAATCACCAATGGGGGATGCTTCATATATCGAACCCAGTGATTTCACCAACTCATCTGCAGGGTCAACAATATTCATCGATCCATTGTATGTCATCGACATACTGCCATTGTCAGTCGCAACAGACTGAGCATTGGTTGAAAAATCAAAAGCATCGCCAGCATCGTTGGTAAAACGCGCGCCTAATCGAATTTGATTAAGATTGGTCTGCAAAGTGCTTTCAATAATATCGATGATAATTGGGCGAATAATATCTTTAAGGAAACCAATAATTCCAGTCAACCAACTCTCATTGTTACCCGCTGACCCCGTATCACCCAGCACCAACTGAACGTTATCATTGAAAGACAAATCAAAAGCGCCATTGTTGAACGCAATGTTGACATCACCTAATACATCCACCGTCTCAATGTCTAACGCGATACCGCGTTGCCAGCCGAGAATAAACACTTTGGCATCAACTAACGCATAAGAGCCCGCCGTTGTTGCAATATTACCCTCTGCATTAGTGTAACTCGAACCAGAAACAGTATTGTTATCTTTGGTATAAGGCACAGTCGGTATCATTTCGATATCCAAACCGACTTTACCGGTCGAGCCGTTGTTTGCAGTCTTAAACGTCATACCGTTGAAGTTTGCCTTCCCCAGTGCCAGTTCACGCACCTTAACTTGGGGCGTCAAAAAGTTACCGGTGTCAAAGACAGTGCCGATAACACCGGATTGGTCATTTTCAGCATTCAGAATGGTTCCTGCCATTGCGTCTTCAATCAACGGTGCTAACCCGGTAATAACATCATTGGTAACCCGCGCTTTAAAGATGCCTTCAATTTCAGCGCCGTTTTTTAAATAGGTTGTCGTACGCTGAAACCCGTGTTCATCGGTGCCGGTAATATGAAACAAATTCTGAGCCGGCGAATTACTGGTCGTTGCAGTCCATGCTCCATCGTTTAATGTCGCTGAATCACCGTTTATGGTAATTGCTGTCACATCACTGGCATCTGCCACATTGAAAACGATTTCCGCATTACCACCGTTGATAACAACACCCGCCGGCTGAACAAATGGGCCGCCGGTATCTATGGTAAAAGTGACTCTGGGCCCGATACTGAAAATGTTTTGCGGCTCAACAATGAGTTTGTTCGAGCCCTCACGAATAAAATCTTTGATATCCGCAAAAGCGACTTCCGCGTAATTCGGCGCGATAGTAAATCGCGAGCCAATCTGGCTGCCGTTAAAGAAAACCTGCAGATTCGGTCTTGGCGAATCGTAGGTAATCCGCAAGGTATCCGGTAGAGCATCAGAGCCAGTGTACGGCGCCGCTCCGTCGTCGGTAAGGAAGATATAAGTCTCGCCGTTGCTAAGCCCCGAGATACTTAAATCACTGGATTGATCAATACAACCTGAAAAAAACAGGCTACCCAATAAAGCCACAATTATCTTGCGCATGTCCGTCTCCTGATTCCATGAATACGTCTTTATTCAAACTTATTGGTGCGTAAGCATGTTGGTTAGAGAGTGCTAGGCCTTCTCGCTTTCAAACGTGCTTTGTGCCCAATTCATCCATAGGAGCGATACCGGGGAATAACTGAAAACTGGCAATTACTACAAGAATCAACGGTATTAATTATGGTTTACGCTGATTCGCTTCCATGGATATGGCCAATCTTTGATCATTTTAGTACAGAAATTTGATGTTCAGTAGGCGATATGTTAGACCGTTTTGAAACAAACACATGAATTAGGTATCAGGATTTCAAATAAAAAATGCCGGTAAAAACTGCGCTACTAAGGCTTGAATATAGTTAAAAGCAGGTAGGAAGAGGCTTAAATTTCCGCAGCTAAGGCCAATCGTTTACGGTACAAAGGAACAACCTTCAAACCTCAGCATTAATGTTAGCCTTCCCATCGAACCAATAGCTAACATACAAATACTGAAATCATAGTAATTTTCATCGGCGCGATGTGCGTGAATCATGCTACAAACATGAACGCTCGATACCCTGTCAACGAATGCGCTTAGCAGACATCGTTGCGATGGCCCGGCCGTTAACTCGCCCATCAACAAACACAACGCCATTACCGATAGTACCGTTCAATAAAGCAATCGGTTGCACCGGATTAGTCGCAGGGTTATCCAACGAAAAATCGGCTCCCTCCTCAGTACCTGCGTCGTACACCGGCAGCTCACGATTCACACTCAACATCCAAAGCCCGTTTTCATCAAGGAAGGACAAACATTCAACACCAATAACCCAATCCGGCGTCGGGTCGAGCATGCTAGCAAAACTAATCTCTGGGAATGCCCGACTGACGTTAACCCTGAACGTGACTGCGCCGGTGGCTGGCAGCAACTCCGTTAGAAACGACATCGACGCACGGTTGGCAGTAATTTCCTGGTTAATTTCATTCAGAAAACCAGCGGTTTCACCTTCTTCAGCCAGTTGTTCAAATCCGGTAGATGCCAACTGCCCAGGCTGCCAAAGTACGGATTCACTATTAACAACAGCACCAGCAACATCACTGAACAGCGGCCTAGACGGAAGCGGCGCAAAGTTATTACCCCACTGCCCCCGAATGGTTACCTCGTAAATTGCGGCGGACGTCGTCCCATCCAATGCCGTTTGATCATTGTCAGACTCATCATCACACCCTGTGACTACGCTTATCCCTGTCAGAAATGTCACAAGATACAAAACATGTTGAAAGAATTTCAAAAGCAATTGCCTCAAGATAGCGGTCGAATTTCGAACAACCAATGATCTAAGCATAGTTGATACGCGGTATACAGCCCCGACCAGAGACATTTCCAGTGATGGGTCGAAAGGCCAACCAGTTGGCTGTGTAGGTCAGATCTGATTTCACTGCGCCAATGTGATGGGAAGAAATGTGTACTATTTTTGCGCATATTGATTTACCGATAAATGACGAAGGTATCCATCATGTCCGAGAACTACCCCCATCTGTTCCGCCCGCTGGATTTGGGTTACACCCAACTTAAAAACCGCTCCGTCATGGGTTCAATGCATACCGGCCTTGAAGATCGATCAAAGCACTTCCCTGCACTCGCAAAGTACTTTGAAGAACGCGCCCGCGGTGGTGTAGCGTTATGTGTTACCGGCGGGTTTGCGCCGAATCTAGCTGGCTCACTACTGCCACTAGGCAGCAAGCTCAGCCGCTCTTGGGAAACCGGCCGCCACGCCCAAGTCACCTCCGCCGTGCACGCACACGGCAGTAAAATAGCCCTGCAAATCCTGCATGCTGGACGCTATGGCTATACACCTATCTGTGTATCTGCCTCAGCCATAAAATCGCCGATATCCATGTTTAAGCCGCGGGCCATCAGTAAACGTGGTATTCACAAAACCATTCGTGACTACGCCAATACTGCCAGGTTAGCGCGCAAAGCCGGTTACGACGGTGTCGAGATCATGGGCTCTGAAGGTTACTTTATTAACCAGTTTTTGGTTGAGCGCACCAACAAGCGCAACGACGAATGGGGTGGGGAATTTGAAAACCGTATGCGCTTACCAGTAGAAATTGTCAGAGCCGTGCGTGAAGCAGCAGGTGACGATTTTATGATTATCTACCGCCTATCGATGCTTGACCTGGTTGAGGGTGGAAGTACGTGGGAAGAGGTCGTCACGCTAGGCAAAGCCATCGAGGCTGCTGGCGCGACAATTATCAACACGGGTATTGGCTGGCACGAGGCTCGCATACCCACCATCATTACACCAGTTCCTCGCGCAGCGTTCACTTGGGTGACAGAAAAAATCCGCGAGCATATCCAATTACCTCTGATAACGTCCAATCGCATCAACAGCCCAGACACTGCAGAAGCAGTATTAGCATCAGGCCAGGCCGACATGATTTCTATGGCTCGGCCATTCTTGGCAGATGCAGAATTCATGAACAAAGCACAAGCCGGGCACCCTGAACAGATCAATACCTGTATCGCCTGCAATCAGGCCTGCCTGGATCACGTATTCAAAGCGAAACGCGCGAGTTGCTTAGTTAACCCAAGAGCGTGTCACGAAACTGAATTTATCACTAAGGCCGCATCAAGCCACAAAAATGTCGCGGTTGTTGGCGCTGGCCCGGCTGGCTTATCTGCCGCCTGCGAACTGGCAGAAATGGGACACAAGGTCGACCTCTATGACCGCGCGAAAGCCACCGGCGGACAATTCAACCTCGCTAGGAAAATCCCCGGTAAAACTGAATTCAACGAAACAGTGCGTTATTTCAACCAGCGTCTCAAAGCCGCGGGTGTCAGGGTCCATCTGGAAACCGAAGTTGATGTTAACGTGCTTAACAACGGCAGCTACGACCAGGTTGTATTAGCAACCGGCGTTGTGCCCCGCACTCCGCGTATCGATGGAATAGACCATGCCAAAGTGTGTAGTTATATCGATGTTATCGAAAACCGAGTACCTGTCGGCGAGCGTGTGGCGGTTATTGGTGCTGGCGGCATTGGCTTCGACGTTGCCGAGCTATTGGTTCATAGTCACAGTGAACAAACCATGAATATCACCCAATTCAACAACGAATGGGGAATCGACGAAGAGTACCGGGAGCGCGGTGGATTAAAATCCCCTATCGCCCCCCATCCGCAAAAACAGGTAACCCTACTACAGCGCAAAACCACTAAAGTTGGGGCTGGCTTAGGTAAAACATCTGGGTGGGCACATCGCGCATCGCTAGAGGCTAACCAAGTAGACATGATCGCCGGTGCCAGGTACGACCGAATCGACAACGCGGGTCTTCATATTACAATCAACGATAAAGAGAAGCGCGTCATTGCCTGCGACAATGTCGTCATCTGCGCAGGCCAGGAGTCAGAACTCGCCATTTACGAACCCCTCCAACAAGCTGGCATTCCTGTTCACCTGATCGGGGGGGCCCACATCGCATCAGAACTCGATGCCAAACGAGCCATTCGTGAAGGGCTCGAAACCGCGATCAAAATCAACGAGATCTAAGCATCGAGCAACCGCTATCGTGATTACTTCAACGAAAAGACCGGCGACGAACAAACGGTTTCTTGTCGGCGTCTTTTTTCATACCGTTGGCCATCGCAATACGCTGGTTTTTGCGGCCTAATAACCGCGCTTGCACCCAACGCTCCCAAAGAAGTGTTGCCCAAGTGTCTTTCTTCCACGTTTTGCGGAACAAGTATTTTGCGGCTGCGACTGCATCCGGCGACTGCTGGGCAATTTGCCCAGCTAGTATTTCAGCGTCGGCCATCGGATCGTCGGCCAAGCGTGTCATCAAACCATAACCTTCGGCTTCGATACCGCTAAAAAATCGCCCAGTCATGGTAAGTTCCTGGGCGATATCCAGCCGCGTCAGTCGCGACAAGGTGACCATACCCGTCATATCAGGTATCAGGCCCCACTTCATTTCTAATATCGACAGATTCGCATCAGGCCTTGCAATGCGAAAATCTGATGCCAAAGCGATCTGCGTACCCCCACCAAAGCAGTTCCCGTGAATCACGGCAATAACCGGAATAGGTAAATCGCGCCAAATATGCGCAATACGCTGGGCAGCATTCATTTTGCCAAACGGCCACTTCAGGAATAACTTAGGTACCAACATAGGCTGCTTAGCGACAGCGCTGAAATCCAGCCCAGCGCAAAAAGAAGGGCCTTTTCCTGACAGAATAACCACACGAATATCACGGTTCCGACGAACCGACTTCGCGGTCGAAATCATCTGTTGAACCATCGGCCAATCAAGGCCATTGTGCTTATCCGCACGATTCATCGTGACATAGGCCACTGTATCTTTGATTTCCAGAAGAACTCGGTTGTTTTCTGTCGATGGCATAAACGCTCCTGATGCTTCGATAGACAGGCTCACTCAGCTTGCTGTTTAAACAAGCTAACATGTTTTGTAGCCAACGGGTTTATCTCGGCATGCCGTAATGAAACGATGCGGCCAACACGCGCTCAAAACGCCCCTACTAATGCGTTATTCGCAGAAAGAAGTTTTTTTCGATAACGTCAAAGTAATCTGACTGTTCAAGCTCAACTTTATAGCCCTCTTTTCTTAGCGTATCGACGACAGGGTCAACAAATTCAGAGCGCTCAAAGCTCAAGTCGTTAAGAGGAAAGACTCTTACCTCTTCAGCAACTCGCAGTAGCTCTCTCAAGGAACGGATATGAAAATCCAAACTGAGCAAGTGGGTATAAGCAAATAAGAGATGGGAACACAACGCTAGATTGAATTCCTTACGTTGAAACGGCAAATCAGGCAGTGAAGCATGGGTATAGCAATCCAAATGGCCGCGTTGATCAAAATCTTCTAAAAAGTCATTGAAAACCGCTTCGCCCTTGTCAGCAAATTCTTTTGGCCCATCAAACAGATCCCAGTTCCACGTATCTCCTTGCTCTATAATCTGACGACGAAAATCATCAAACGTCGATTGGAATTGAGTTTTGATATCTGTAAGAGATTTACCGTAAATAGGGTCAGCCGAAACAACATTTGTTCTGCCCTGTTCCGCCATCTCGCGGTTAAACGTCGCCGGACCATCAGCAACACTGACGATATTACATTGAAGATCGGCATCAGAGAGATTAAACATGCGCCGGTATTGATCGAGATCGCGTCCAAATAGAATGATTTGATCAAGTTGCATAGCATTACCTATTAATTGGGAAGGTGCACAACAGAAAAACCCTACAACAGTGCAAAAAACGTACACACTACGTTAGTTCAAAACGACCACCTTTGTGTCTAATTCAGACTCATAACGCTTAAAAGGTTCGATTAACTTTCGGTTAATCCCTTGGGCGAACAACTCCACAGTTTCAAATCAACATCAAAAACCACCCTTCTTATTGCAATGCTATTGAGCAGTTTCAGCAAACACACTGTCGAAACAGCTGGTCGAGACTGACATACCTGAAAACATAAAACTGTCTCTGTTTTGTCCAACTTCCGTGATGTTAACCCGACCAACTTGGACAAAAATCTAACCGCGCCTATATGTTAAGGACTAAACCAACAGGAGATCCCAGTATGAGTGAAGAAAGCCAATGCCCGTTCAGCGGCAGCCAGGCCACTGGCGTTGGAACATCAAACCGCGACTGGTGGCCTAACCACCTTCGTCTCGACATCTTGCGTCAGCATTCTCCCAGTGCAAACCCACTGGACAATGACTTTAACTATGCAGATGCGTTCAACAAGCTCGATCTAAATGCGATCAAGAATGACCTCTTCGCACTAATGACCGACTCTCAAGATTGGTGGCCAGCCGATTGGGGTCACTACGGCCCACTGTTTGTCAGAATGTCGTGGCACAGTGCCGGCACCTATCGAGTGCAAGATGGCCGCGGTGGCGCTGGCACAGGCAATCAACGATTAGCACCGGTAAACAGCTGGCCAGACAACGTTAACCTCGACAAAGCTCGGCGCCTTTTGTGGCCCATCAAACAGAAATACGGCCGCCAGATTTCTTGGGCAGATCTGCTGATTCTTGCCGGTAACTGTGCAATTGAATCTATGGGGCTAAAACCTTTCGGCTTTGCTGGCGGACGCGAGGACGTTTGGGAACCCGAAGAAGACATCTACTGGGGCGCAGAAAACACGTGGCTCGGCGACGAACGTTACAGTAACAAACGTGATCTGGAAAACCCGCTGGCCGCCGTCCAAATGGGCCTGATTTATGTTAACCCGGAAGGGCCAAATGAAAACCCTGACCCGATACTGGCTGCTCATGATATCCGCGATACATTTGCTCGAATGGCAATGGATGATGAAGAAACCGTCGCATTAATTGCCGGCGGCCATACATTCGGAAAATGCCATGGTGCTGGCGATGCTGCACTAGTTGGCAGAGAACCTGAAGGCGCGTCGATTCAAGAACAAGGCCTCGGGTGGGCCAACAAGTTTGGCTCAGGTAAAGGCGGTGACACGATATCCAGTGGCCTTGAAGGCGCCTGGACACTTGACCCGATTAAGTGGGACAACGGCTTTTTTGATGTCTTGTTTGGCAACGAGTGGGAGCTGACAAAAAGCCCGGCTGGCGCACATCAGTGGACGCCGAAAGACAAAAACAAAGCAGGTACCGTTGCCGACGCGCACGATAGCAGTAAGACCCACGCGCCCTTCATGCTTACAACGGATCTTTCACTGCGTGAAGACCCTGCGTATGCTGTTATTTCCAAACGCTTTCACGAAAATCCAGACCAATTTGCGGACGCCTTCGCCCGCGCGTGGTTTAAATTAACCCATCGTGACCTTGGCCCACGAAGCCGGTATCAAGGTAAAGATGTACCGGCTGAAGAACTGGTTTGGCAAGATCCTGTGCCAGAAAACAAAAGTGCTGCACTGTCGGCAGCTGACATTGACGAACTCAAAGAGCACTTACTGGCATGCGGCGTAAGTGTCCGGGATTTAATAACCACAGCATGGGCATCTGCATCCACCTATCGCGGATCAGACAAGCGCGGCGGTGCGAACGGTGCACGTATCCGACTTGCACCCCAGAAGGATTGGCAAGTTAACGAACCAGAGACATTGTGCAAGGTATTAGCAACGCTCGAAGACATTCAACATGCGTTCAATACATCACATTCTGACGGAAAATCTGTCTCTATCGCTGACCTGATTGTACTCGGTGGTTCTGCTGCGATTGAAAAAGCGGCTTCGGATGCAGGATATCCAACGACAGTGCCGTTCACGGCAGGCCGAACCGATGCGACTGCCGACCAAACCGATGTGAAATCCTTCATGCCGATGGAACCCGTTGCCGATGGATTTCGAAATTACGAACGCGCCGGCAACACGGTACCCGCAGAAGCGTTGCTCATCGACAAAGCACAATTGCTAACGCTAACGATTCCCGAAATGACAGTATTAATCGGCGGGTTGAGAGCGATGGATACCAATCATCAGCAATCAGCCAATGGCATATTTACGGATCAACCTGGCAAACTCAGCAATGCGTTTTTCGTCAATTTGCTCAATATGGAAACCCGCTGGGACCCAGTTAATGAATCCGAAACCTTGTTTGACGGCATTAGCCGCAACTCTGGAGAGAAACAGTGGCAAGGTACACGTGTCGATCTGGTTTTTGGCTCAAACTCCGAACTGCGAGCAATTTCCGAATTCTATGCCTGCAATGATGCGGCAGAAACATTCGTGAAAGACTTTGTCGCAGCCTGGACGAAGGTCATGAATCTGGACCGATTCGACGTGCAAGGTTAAGCGATTACCCTGCCCGCGTTTTCACCTGTCATCATCGACATTTAACATTCACTTTCCTCACTCTGATGAGTGAGGAAAGTTTCTATACAATCCCACATCATTGCATCTTGCCACATCACGTTATGCCCTCCCTGAAAAAAACCTAGTCGAGCATTCGGTAGTTGTTCAAACAACGCTATCTGGTTAGCAATAGGCGCCGTTCGATCGTATCGCCCGCCACATACCAGCGTTTCGATGTTCAAATCCACGAGACGTGAAAACGTATCATGCCCTTTACGCGCATGCATCTGCCGAGCACTGAAAGCGGTACTTTCAGCATTCGCTGCAGCATGCTCAAAAACCTGCTGATAGAACGTAAAGGCACGTTTATAGTCATCCTGATTCATCGCTCTCTGTTCGCTCGATTGCGTTCGAGTATCGCCAGCCTCCACCCAAAACGCGGCGCGTTCTCTAATGGACATATTGGCAACATCGTATTGATGATAGGGAAACGACGAACCACCAGCACCACCGGCGCTGGAGACTATCAACACCAACTTACGCACACATTGTGAATGCCGCAGTGCAAATTCCTGTGCGACCATGCCGCCGAAGGACTCGCCCACAACCAATGCATCCGACCACCCTACATGCTGCATTAACCGTAACATGTCATCTGCATAGTCAGTCATTGTCGGAGATGCATCTGGCGAATTAGATTGCCCGATACCACGGGGGTCACAACAGAGAATTTTAAACCGTTTCGCCAATGGCGAATCAAAGATATTCGGGAACACACGCAAGTCGCTTGCCGTTCCAGGGTGAAACAACAACCGAGGTCCTCGCCCACGTATATCAAAATGCAAGCGCAGCGCACCATCTTCAAAAAACGCCATGTGAATTCTCCAGAAATCCGATTCTCCATAGCTTAGCTACGGATAAACATATAGGCTCGCAGATCAACCCTACGACTAACGTCGAACATTCTTGAACTACATTCAAAACACGGATAACAGCCCCCCGACCTCATTCAATGAAGAACAACCGCTAGACAGAGCTTCAGAGAAATATCTACAAGGACATCGAAATGACGACAGCACAATATCTCCCACAACCCGGCGTATTGAGTGACCCAGAACCGTTTGCCGAGTACCTTACATTTATCATCGAAGGCGACATCGATACCCATGAGATGATAGAAACCGCCTTCTCAAAACTCGATGGTATTGAAAAATCAATTCGCCAAAAGGCACCCGAAAGCAATCTTTCGCTAACTATTGGATTCTCACACAACGGGTGGTCCACGTTATTCAGCGACCAACCTCTACCCACAGGTCTCGAAGCATTCACCGCTATGCAAGACGGCAACAGAACATTCCCAGCTACCGCAGGTGATGTGTTTATTATGGTGAAATCCACACGTATGGACTTGAACTTCCAAGCAGCGAAATATTGCAAAGAAGCACTCAATGGCTTTGCTCGCCTCGATGAAGATATCCAAGGATTCGTCTACCTCGACAATCGCGACATGATTGATTTCGTTGACGGGACAGAAAATCCAATCAGCCAGGAGCGGATTGAAGCCGTTGTCTGCGAAAATATTCAACCACAGTATAACGGCGGCTCTTTTCTTACCGTACAGCGCTATGTGCATCGCACCGCACTTTGGGATTCGCAGCAAACCAGCGAACAAGAGAAGACTGTCGGCCGCACCAAATTGGATAATATTGAACTGGATGACGACCACAAACCGGCCTGGGCACATAACGAAAAAAGCAAGGTAGAAATTGATGGCGAAGAAATCAAAATGTTTCGTCAAAACCGACCTTTCGGAAACGCCCTGGAGCACGGCACTATGTTTATCGGCTTCGCCAATGCACCATCTGTTATAAAAACATCGTTACAACAAATGATTTACGCTGATGAAAACGGCCACTACGACAAGTTACTGGATTATGTCGACGCCAAAACAGGCGCAAACTACTTCGTCCCTCCGATCAGTTTTTTACAACAGTACACCGATGAATAACGTCAGTTAACGATCAATATAACAACACTAGAAAACGAACAACTCGGCTTGCGGAAAAATACCAATGGCCGATGTATTCTTAAAAAATTCGAATCTTCAATGACAAATATCAACTACGCGCCGTTGATGTCAAACCCACACAAAGCTAACCAACCGCCAGGCGATTAAGAATCAACCAATCAAAGAATAAGTTCAAACCAAGCCCCCGAACCATTCGAATAGTCAGAGGTTATTTGCTACAATTTGGGACAAAGACCTAACAATAATTAACGGATATTCAGGCGACCTGCATGCCGGTTCTTTTCGATTGGGAATCAGAGAAAATTCTCAGGGTGAGATACTACGACATAATCAGTGGCGATGACGCCGTTGACGCCTCGTTACGCATGAGTTCTGACCCTCGGTTCGACGATTTGCGTGGCATCATCATTGATACAATCGATATCAGTGAAAACATCGCTGATATTACCCATATCGAAAAACTCGTTGCTATTTCTCGTGTTATGTCGAAAAGCAATCCACGCATCCGCAATGCAATCGTTCTTAACGAAGACGAAACAACAGGCGCATTGGCTGCCCTTTATACATTCCTCGGTAACGAGTTGGTTTGGGATGTTGAAATGTTCCACACCATGACCGATGCCAGATCTTGGGTTATGGATCACTAAAACGCTCCAACTACCAACTACCAACTACCAACTACGTCAACATAACGCTTTATCTGTTCTACACACCTGATTCCGTGATTAGGCGTTATGCAGCTATTCTCGACGCAAAACCGCTAAACCATGCAGTCGCAAGCAAAAAGACTTCCCTTCTTAATATTTAACTAACGTTTTTCTATTGCATCAAATACAACCAGCCGTTTAGATACAAACAGATATTCTGTGTTCCAAAAAAGCACATACAAAATTAGATTATTGCAATTAGATATCAGTTAGAATAGAAGCTCATGTAAAATGGAATATGAGACATGGAAAGCTGTCGTAAACGTTTGTTAGCAGACCGACCGTTAACCAAGCTAACAATGGATAAGACAACCACCAATGCGACCCTCAACGCGGTTCAACATGAAATCGCACACCTGAGGTCCAGTCACCGCTGGATTGGCCACGTTAGTTCGCCAAACAGTAAGGCAAACTGGGAAGTATTCCCGCTTCGCGGAATCTCCGCGCAAGCAGAAAGCCATGAAATTCGCCAAGCCTTCGAAAACAACTCTCCGCCAAGTCCCAACTTGTTTGAAGACTATCTGATCATGTCAGAATGCCCGGCAATCCAGCTAGTTCTCAACGAACTGCATTGCAGTGTGCTTTCTGTGCGACTGATCAAGCTACAAACCGGCTCCACGATCACGGGTCATTCTGATTCAGGATTCAACACGCAAGCAGACTATGTACAGTTGCACTACATCATCGAAAACAACGACATGACCCTCACGATTGCAGGCGAACGCGTTGCTATTGGAGAGGGTGAATGGTGGTACTTCAATGCCGAAAAAATGCAGGGCATTACCAATCAGGTTAACAGCGACCAAATTCATTTAGTCGTCGATTGCCTAGTCAACCCCTGGCTTGTCGATAAGATAAATGTTCAACCCCCACTCGACATGTCCTGACAATTCTTTCTGTTTGAATTTCTCCGCCCTTCTGCTCTGCGCCAATCTTAAATCCTTTTATTGAAACACCCCCAGCCACCCGCGTAAAAATGACTGCGCTTATCCGCCACATCCGGCCTAGGTTGCTTTATGTAACCAATTGACCGCACGCTAAAACGCGATGATCGATTGCACACTAAAAGACGACAGAATTGTCGATAACCTTGCTGCAAATCATCAAAGCATAGTTTGAATACACCAAATTCAGTTTTGAAGCCCATAACGCAAGACTGAGTTTGATCTAAACTCAAACAAACCCTTGTGCTCAATCGGCGACGGTACGTCACATTCAGACAACGAAAACGCTCTATGTCCAGCCAATCTGAATTCCATCCATTCTCGTCGTTAAAACACCACCTATTCTCAAGACCCTCACAAACAGGCGTCGTGATCATACGCTGTATGGTCGCCTGCATTATCGTCATGCTGGTCGCCTTTTCGATTGATCTGGCTAATCCGAGTTGGGGGCTACTAACCGTTTCGTTTATCGGGCTAAGGCCGGATATCGGCTCACTCTGGACCAAGTCCGTCGCGCGTGTCTCCGGTACGCTCGCAGGAGGACTGGCTGGGGTAATAATCATGATTGTCTTTGGCGACGACCCAATCATGACCATCATCAGTCTCTCCGTATGGGTCGCGTTATGCTCTGGGTTTATCACCTACTACAAAGGAATGGCAGGCTATGGCGGATTTTTATCGGCATTAACGGCAATGATTGTTGTTGTCGAGAACGTCGATAATACGCATATCGATACACTCATCTACTTTGCCATCGATCGCGTCAGTGAAATCATTCTGGGGGTATTTGCGATCACACTTTCAGCAGCGCTTATATTTCCGCAAAAGAATCATCGCTATCTTCAGCAAGTTATCATCAACCTGAAAAACCAAATCGACCAGCTAGCCGATAGTGCATCTATCACCGATCAAAAGAGCTCAACTCGTTTCATCCATCTGCATGAATCGACTAGCCGAAAAATCATCGAAGCCAATAAACAACGCTACTATACCGCCAAACTAGATATTCGCATCGCACGTATCAGCGGCTCGATCGAACGCCTCCTATTTGAATACCAATCGCTGGCGGCGGTGTTAATTATCCTTCGGCATCATTGCAAGCGTGACAACAATATGGCTACGGGTGATCGCACCCAAGACGCTCCGCAGTTATCCGACACGCGTTTTAACCAAGCAATTCAAGCTCGAATCCAAAAAACCCAAGCCCATGCTCAAGAGATCATCGACGCACTTGCTTCACATCGAGCAATGTCGAAAATGCCGAGAGAAAGCGCTAAAGACACATTGATTCGCGTCAAGAACTACCGCGATGCAGCCTACAAAGCCACAGCGTCATTTCTCGCCACGGCTGCAGCCTTTGTTGCATGGTCAGCAACAGCCGATCCGCAGGGAGCACTTATCGTTGTAGGTGCCGTTATTCTTATTGTGCTAAGAGCCAGCCAGAACAAATCACACTTGGATAGCCGAGACATCATCGGAGCAACCCTTCACCTCTATATCGTTATCTTTCTTATTCAGTTCGTCATTCTGATCCATACCGACAGCTTCTATGTATTAGCCCCGGTGTTTATCATCGCGCTTATTTACATCATTGCTGGTGCGATGGCAGATCCTAAGAGCATGTTTTGGCGCATCAACTTGTTGTTTTTTAGCATTCTGATGCCTATTACCAATCCGATGACCTATGACGCGGCTGATTTTACCAATCGTATTTTCAGTACATTCGTTGGATTTATGATTGCGTACCTTGCTACTGAACTGGTGAGGATGCCAAGTGCGGCGAAACTACTACGCGATGACATCGTTAATGTCAGACGCTTCGTATACAGAGCGATGAAGAGCCAAAACTCGGCAGATGACGCAGTGTTTCGACAAGAAATAATGAACTATTATCTGGACGCATTAAATTTGGACGACACGTCTGATCGCGTACTTCTGATCCGCTGGTTTAACGCCATCAATATCATTTGTGTTAGCCGAACCAGACTCGTCAACGCCAATTTGACGCCATCCGAAACAGTACTTTTTGACGCTGGTGAGCAGTTCTTGAAACGCATCACAGTGCAAATCGACTACCCGGGGAGTACCAAACAGCCTTTCGATAACGTCCTATCCGACACAGTTTATCGGCTGCTCGACGATGCTCAAAGAAATCTCGAAACCACCGGCACACAGAATTCACTGAGCTTAATGATGTGGATCGATGCAATGCGTAGATACTACGAATCCGTATACGGTATTGATTCGCAGAAAACCTATCTTAATACCCGTGACTCTAGTCGCCAATAAGAAGAATGGATGCCTATTAGTATCGGGCTGTGGTCTCAGCCAATAGATGGTCAACAACATCATCCAATGCATTCACACCATCTGGCGTAATCCTCAACTGGAGACGTGTTTCATCCGTATCAAGAACGTCGGCAATAATTCCCAAGATACCGCGCCCACGCCTGTCAATTTCGAGAAAAACATCGACGCCAGTACTATCGACAACAAAGAAAAACGCCACTTCGTCCAATTTACTATGATAATCGCCGGTTGTTGGTTTCATCTCGAAGGTTTGCACAAACGGCACATCGATGTCGGCCTGCGAACTCGTTTCACAAGCAACTTCGGTAAGGCTGAACCCCAACGTTTCCAATGTATTGAAAAATGCGCCCGACAAAGCATCCGGTAACACACTAAAAATATCTCGGTCGTTTTTGTCGAGCGAAAAATCAATATCAAGATCAGTTTCAAGCCAGTTTTCGGTTTTACCGATCGTTAACGGTGTTGATATATGCAATGGCAGCTCAAACGGAAACGCCTTAACCTCACCTTCACCAATCACAAAATTTTCAGCAATGCAGAAGCGCGATAATTCACAAACCTCACTGACCCTTTGAGAAGTGGTTTCACCCTCACTCGTTTCGCTACTCAACACTTGTTGATAATTACAACAATGCGCAATCTCAAGCGTTTTAATTGTTTGCTGAGCCATACCACCGGTGATAATAACCCTACCTCTAACACACGCGTCACGACAAACTCCCTGCGCATCGATGATAGTATCGACAGCAGCAGCGCCGACCCCTACCGCACCGAGCGCTTTTTTCAGAAACGACATAAAAGATCCACATCCTCAAAAGTATCTGTATTTACGATACGGCATCAATGCTATCGCAATTTGTTTTACGAACTTAACGCCATTATCACTGACAATCAATGATTCTATGGCTAAATCAGATCGTTATTTGCTTGAAGACAAATCCCCTTGTCGATAGCATAAGCAACCATCTGAAAAGGGTATTCAGATCAGGCTGGCGACGCCCCTTCCATACCCCGGCAATCGCTATCGCAACATGCTTATCTTCGTAAGCAAGATTGCGGTAGAAATAACGTGGCACACAGGGCGGCGCCTTTGAGCATTCAACGTAAATGAGCTTCCAACACAGCTCATCACCATGCTCGTACAAACATCTAAGTACCGACCACAAAGGATTGAAGCGGGCTGCCGATGGATAGTTTACAAAGCTGAATACAGCGCAGATAACCGATGCAATACGTAGATTTTTTCGTCTCTCGGGACATCGAAAGAAACAGCCAGGCGTTTTACGAATCACGCATGCTCGTGGTTATCGTCTACTGCTATTTATGGGTAATGACTGCATTCGGTATTTTCTACGGGTTCTTCTCTTCCACCACCTATGAAGAAAAACAGCTCATTCTCGGGTTAACAGGCTCACTAACCATTGGCCTTTTTGCCTGTCTTGGCCTCAACAAAGCAACCGGTTTTAGTGATGCTATCGGCCAGTTTTTGATTGGTGCAACCTGCGTGGCAACCGTTGCTATTGTTTATTTTACTGGCGGCCCGCTGCAATCGCCCTTTACTGTCTTAGCATTTGTGCCCGCCTTTTTGAGCTTTTGTTTGGGTGGATTAAAAAGCGGGGTTGTTTGGTCGGCAATTATTAGCCTATCACTGTTAGCCGCCTTCCTTGCTGCGATGAATGGCCACACGTTTCCGTTTTTAGCAGCAGCATCAAGTGTCAACGAATCCCGTGCTTTCGGTCTGATGATTGTGTTACTTGTGATCATCAACCTTGTGATTATCTATGAAGTCATGAACGTGTTTCTTCGCAGTGAAGTCGATAAAGAGCGTGACCGTTATAAAGATACCGCCAATATCGCCCTTGAAGGCTCTATTGTTAGCCAAACCGCAGAATCACTCAGTGCATCGGGCGTATCTGTGGTCGAATCTACCAATATGCAAGCTGAAGCTATCGAGCAACTCTCAACAACCGCAGAAGAACTTGGCGCCACCGCACAGCAGAACAGCAACATGGCTGCATCGGCCATGAGCGCGATCAATACAACCAACGAATACCTGGATATCAGTGCGAATGATATCGCCGTGTTAACGCAAGCGATGGCTGAAGTATCGGCACTGAGTCAGGAAATTCAAACGATCAATAATGTCATCAACGACATTGCCTATCAAACCAACTTGTTGTCGCTAAACGCGATGATCGAAGCCTCTCGACTCAGCGAACAAACCGGCTTCAACGTCGTCGCACTGGAAGTTAAAAAGCTCGCTGAACGTTCAGCAACATCCGCTAAAAATATCGACGACCTACTCAGCCGAAACCAAACCGCCGTCGCCAAAGGCGTCACGATTTCAGATACGATCAAAACACGCTTCACCGATATATCCTCTCAAGTGGGCTCTCTAGTGCGAGATGTACAGAATGTGTCAGATGCTAGCCACGAACAAAGTGTCGGTATCACTCAGATGCAAGTGAGCTTGGATCATATTGAAGATGCGGTGAAGAAAAACCACCAACTCGCGGAAGAATCTGCCTTACTAGCCGATGAGCTTCGATCCAACTCCAGCAAAATGACGGATATGCTAAGTAGCCTGTAATGGGCTGCACAGTTACCGATCTCATCCTACCAAACAGCGCCCACAAATAACGCAAAGTGTTTGCTCTAACATCAGCTGCCAATCGACACACAATAACGACTCAGAAACCGGCGTAATACAGTGTAATGGCCCCAACCAACATTCTGTATATTTCTGTCATATGACGGATATATGATTACGCTTCGCATTATATAAAGATGTAACCGCCTCCATGATCTTATTTAACTTTCTCAATCGTTCTCTATTACTTCAGTCCATCATCGGGTTGAGTGCGATAGTCTCGTCACAAGCCAATGCATATTTGTTTGAAGCGCATACGAACTTCAATCGTGAAGACAGTAAAATTCACCTCAGAAAAAGTCGTGATCAAACCAAAGCACTATCGTTTTCCCCGCTCTATGCCTTCGGCAAAACCAAGAGTTGGACGACTTCAGCAAAGTTCTTCTTTGGTGATGTTGAAGTGACTGACACACCCTGGGCGGATGCAAACTTTTTCAGCCGAAAAAACAATATCAGGCTCACTTATGACATCGAAGATTTCACCGGCGAAGCCAGCGATTATGTTATTAACGACGAACAAACAACTCAAGCTGTCGACCTGCAACTCGAGCTATTTTTGGGTGGTCTGATACTCAAAGCGGGGGTTGAACACGATAAGACAGATTTCAATAACAACCATGGTTGGATGGGTAGCGTGAGTTTTGGAGGCTATTTTAACGAATACCATCAACTCTATGGATCAATCGGTTTCGGCAGAGATAACGCAGATCCATCGATAGACCAAAAACACTTCAGAATCTGGAATTACTATCGAGGCTTTATACCCATCGGCACGCACCACCTGAAAGTTCATGCCGATATTGGTGTTGACTTCAAAAAGCTGAATTACGGGCCTGCCGTCGACATCAAAGGGGAACCGGACTATATGAGTTTGATGCTAAAAGCTGGAATTACCTATTTTCCAATACCACAACTCGGCTTTGGTCCAGAATTGACTGCCGGTTTTGAAGGTTACAATAACTCTCCGCCATTATTTTTGGGTCTTATCGAAGTTGGCGAGAACGATTCTGAATCATTTAGAAAACTGTCTCTTGCGTTCAATCTACAGTATTTTCCGATTGAGCAATTGGCGTTCTCAGCAGGCGTTCGCCTAACGGATAGAGAACATAATCAATCGTTTGAGATCAACACCAAGAGCCTGAACGCCGGCCTGACGTTGCGATTCTAACGACTAAAAAGCTGCTCTTTAGTCACTAAAAAGGCCAATAATAATTGGCCTCTCGACTTACCTTGGCAATCCAACAATGCCGCTAGTCACGAAAATATACCTGAATTAGATGGTAGCCAAATTTGCTTTTTACCGGGCCATGTAGGGTTTTTAAGGCGCCTGTAAATATCACTTTTTCGACCGGTTTGACGAGCTGCCCACGCCGGATTTCACCCAAATCTCCACCATTCTTTTTGGATCCACACGTTGAAAACTGTTTCGCCAAACGCGCAAACTCTTCACCCTTTTTCAGCCGTTCTTTCACAGCGTCGGCCGTTTGTATGTCTTTGACTAAAATATGGCGAGCCATGGCAGTAGACATTGTTGTTCCTTGATTTCAATTATCGTTTCTAGAGTGTGTTAGCCGATGTTAGATCGCACGCCTAGTGTTCTTCAATTTCTTCAATACGTGCATACGCCATATCATCAAATGTTCGTCGAGCTGCCTCAACAACGTCGTCAGAATCCTGCAAACATCCGTGAACGACGATATGCTCAAGTGCCGGAAATCGACCGCGATCAAAATCAAGATCCTTCAAGCTTTTGCAGTGGTGTAATTCCAAACGCTTGAGATTTGGTAAAGCAGGCAGCGCATCGATTGATTCAATGTTTACCCAGTTCAAATGACATTCAACCAATGATGAGGGAACCCCTAACAAACTAAAGTCACGCGTTCTCGGGCGATAATGCCAAACATGCAGTGCCTCAAGCTGTGTCAACGCGCCAACACCTTTATCGCGAGGCACAGGCTCTAGTACCAAGATTTTCAAGGTCTGCAAACGGCCAAAATCCATCGGTGGGCGTTTATGATTGCACCGAAAATACGCGAGATGTGCCATGTCATAAATGGCATTGATGTCGGCAATTTGAGTGTCACGAAGCAGAACCGCTTCAAGCATTGGCATCGATTTCAGAAACGCCAGATTATCAGCGCGAAAGCGATGATACGGCGAACAAAATATTCCTTTGGCATCAAGGCGTTTGATCCCCTCAACACAAGCCTGCATTCGATCTGTTTCAATGCCAATACAAGGCACATGGGCCTGGTTTTCTATTTGGTAAAACCCATCTTTGCGAATAGTAATCATGAGTGCGACATTCGTTCGTTATAGAAGACGTTATAAAAAGCCGTCGATTATAACGCGCATCAGCCATCACACGCCATTGAGCCAGATCATGGGTAGCGCAAGCCATACTGAACTACCCACATCTTTTACTTCATATGCGCAGGATGCATCGGCATCGCTGGCGTTAACGGCATTGCTGGTGACATATGCATGTGCATCGCAGGCGCCATATTCATCGCAGGGTGATAAACAGGCATCGGATGGTACGCAGGTGCGGGGTGGTAAGCCGGCACATGATAATGCGATGGATGATAGGCCGACGGTTGAATTGGCGTCATCGGCACAGAGTGATGCATCGAATGTGCTGGTTGGAGCGGCATTGCCGGAATACTGGCGCCGGGCGAAACCGGATGCGCAGGGATTAACGGTGTTGCTGGTATCGAATGCGGCGGATGTATCGGATGTGCAGGCGTCAGCGGAATCGCAGGTATCGTATGCGGAGGATACGGAGGATACGGCGGATAAGGAGGGTATGGCGGATAATAAGGGTGATGATGGTGCCAGTAGTACGGATAACCGCCCCAATACCATCCATACCCATGGTACGGCGCATAAACAGTCGTATTAAACTGGAGGTTTCTCGCCTCAATCCAGCCGGCATCATTCTTAAAGCTCGCCTGACACCAACTCTGATTCTGATTACACCCCACCACCGCAACGCGGTTATTCGCAGGAATGGTTGTCACTAGTTGACTGCTGGCATCCGGTCGAGCATACATATTCGTGGACGCGATAGTGAACGCACTTGTTGAAGCCCAGGCCATGGATGCAGCCAATACACCAGCCAGCATGACCATCAGGGCTGGAAACCGTCGATTCAGTTTCATAAAAGCCACCTGATAGAACACGTGAAAATAGAACAATGCATGTATTTGACAGTATATCAGAGCGTTAGTTGTGTGATTTCACCTGCCAGATCGAATCACCGGGAGCCTTAAGCGGAATCAATACCACGTCACCGCCTTTGCCCACGCCCCAAATAGCGACTGCCAGTACTGGCCTCAAATCGCCGGCCGCAATAGTCCAGCATTCCAATCCGCCCAATAAACTACAAAAGACTTATTGCACGCTGATCTGAGAAGGGACTTAACAAAAACTTCCAAACAACCTGCACAGAAAGAGACAATCAGTGTTTTCGAGCGTATAAAAGATCAACTCCCGAACAGGATGCGAAAATGAAAGCGACTTGGAATGGCCAGTTACTCGCAGAAAGCGATCAAACCATTGTTGTAGAAGGCAATCACTACTTCCCAAAATCCTCCATCGATTGTGCCTATTTCCGCGACAGCGACAAAACCAGCTATTGCGGCTGGAAAGGCACCGCCAACTACTTTCATCTAAATGTCGACGGCGAGACCAACACCGATGCGGCTTGGCATTACCCTGAACCATTATCCGGCGCCAACGAGATACGCGATCACATTGCTTTTTGGAAAGGCGTTAACATCTCAGCCTAGCGACTGATGTTTTTGCCAGCTTGCTCGCAGTGACCTAGCAAGCTGGCGTCAACCCTAGCTTATTGTTCCATCAACCACGTTACCTTGTATAACCTGTTAAGGTGCCAACACAGCTGCCAAATGCTTTGACCTCAAACTATTTTTTACTCAATCATGACGAGATAGTTTGCATGTTGAATAAAAAACAGCCCAATCACGTCTACTTTCTTAGATAAGCGTGCCAATGTCTACATTATCAATAAAGCAACAAATCAAACAGCAAACGCTGAAACACCGCAACATCGCTACCACGCAGCGCAAACTTATGGATGGTGTAGCCATTTTTTTGTAATAATCGGCGGCGCTTTCGTGCAGGCCGCGGAATCGATCTCTGATGGACTAGACTAAAAAACTTATAATTCAAAATTTACAGATCAAAATATGCCTGACGACCCTGCGGTAAAAATAGAGGTAAAAAACCTCTATAAAATCTTCGGCAACAAACCCCGACTCGCTCTCAACATGCTTGATGAGGGCCTGTTGAAAAACGACATATTCGATAAAACCGGAATGACGGTTGGCGTCAACGACGCAAATCTTCAAATCTATGCCGGTGAAATATTCGTCGTAATGGGCCTGTCCGGCTCGGGCAAATCAACCTTGGTCCGTTTACTCAACCGTTTAATCGAACCAACCGCAGGCCAAGTCATCATTGACGGCCAAGATATCAGCGGCGTTGATACCAAAACCCTGCGCGACATACGTCGTAAAAAAATCAGCATGGTGTTCCAGTCATTTGCCTTGATGCCCCACCTTACCGTTGCCGACAACGTCGCTTTCGGATTAGAGCTAGATGGCAAAGACAAAGTTGAGCGCCTCGCCAAAGCCGAAGCAGCTCTCGCTCAGGTAGGCTTGGCGGCCTACGGAGAATCCTACCCTGATGAATTGTCGGGCGGCATGCAACAACGGGTTGGTCTCGCTAGAGCACTCGCAAATGATCCAGACATTCTGTTAATGGATGAAGCCTTTTCAGCACTAGACCCATTGATTCGAACCGAGATGCAAGATGAGTTGGTAAGCCTGCAATCTGAGCATCAGCGTACCATTGTATTTATATCTCACGATCTTGATGAAGCCATGCGCATTGGCGACCGTATTGCCATTATGCAAGGCGGTGATGTTGTACAGGTGGGCACACCGGATGAAATCCTCCATAACCCAAAAAATGATTACATTCGCTCGTTCTTTCACGGTGTTGATGTGGGTAACGTGTTTAGCGCCGCTGATATCGCCCGAAAAACCCAAGTAACCGTGATTACCAAATCAGACAGTAAAACACCTCGCGTCGCTTGCCAGTTACTCGAAGATCACGACAGAGACTTTGGCTACGTACTCAACCAGGCTAAACAGCTACAAGGCGTTGTTTCATTGGATAGCCTGAACGATGCAATCGATAACCAACGCAATTTGGCATCCGCCTGTTTGGATGACATGAAGACTATTCCGGCAGATACCCCTATTGGCGATATTCTCGCATTAGTTGCTTCGATCCCTTACCCGGTACCCGTTGTTTCTGAAGACAACAAATACCTCGGTGCAATCAGCCGTTCAACACTGCTAAAAACCCTACACCGGGAGACCGACAATGTCTGATAGTCAGAACCCGTGGGCCACGGATAGCAACGATACCGATTCTACCACGTCAGATCCTTGGGGCAGCACCGAAAGCAACACTGACAGCACCGCTAGTGATGCCTCTGCCAGCAATCCTTGGGGCGCTGAGCCCGACAATCAAAGCATAGCGAATATGTTGTCGGCAAACACCCACGATACGGAAGTCTCCTTCTCGCTGATGGATCCATTCCAAGAAGCATGGATTCCACTGGAAAGCTGGGTTGAGACCTTTGTTACTTGGTTAGTCGCAAACTTCAGACCGATGTTCTCTGCGATTAAAGCGCCTATCGACCTTACCTTGGGCAGCATTGAAAGTGTGCTTCAAGGAATTCCGGCACTGGCAATCATCGCTATTTTTGGTTTGTTAGGCTGGCAGCTGGCCAACAAACGCCTTGGCGGGGCCATCGTCGCCTCCCTCTTTGTGATTGGAGGCATTGGCGCTTGGTCACAAGCAATGACAACGCTATCGCTTGTGATTACATCGGTGCTCTATTGTTTGATTATTGGCATCCCAACCGGCATCTGGATGGGCCGAAATGATACCGCCAACAAGGTGATTCGACCGATACTCGATGCCATGCAAACCACGCCGGCTTTTGTCTATCTGGTACCCATCGTCATGCTACTGGGCATTGGTAACGTGCCGGGGGTAGTTGTTACGATTATCTTTTCTGTTCCGCCGGTGATACGCCTAACAAACCTCGGCATCCGCCAAGTACCGGAAGACCTCATTGAAGCAGCCCACGCATTTGGCGCCAGCCCGACTCAAATGCTGTTTAAAGTGCAATTACCGTTGGCAATGCGCACCATTATGGCCGGCGTTAACCAAACGCTAATGCTGTGTCTTTCGATGGTAGTTATTGCCTCGATGATATCGGTCGGCGGTCTCGGTTTGATGGTACTGCGCGGTATTGGTCGTTTAGATATCGGCCTAGCAACAGTCGGCGGTGTTGCGATTGTTATTCTGGCTATCATGCTCGATCGCCTAACGCAGGCACTGGGCGAAGACCGACGAGCACGCGGCGTTCGCCACTGGTACCAGCAAGGCCCCATCGGCCTGCTTCTCAAATTCAAACGAAAATAGTAGGGGATATTTTAATGCGATCACTGTTTAAGACGCTGGTTCTTGCAGCCTTAGTGAGCACCGCGCAGGCGGATAATGCACTGCCCGGCAAAGGTGTTACCGTACAACCACTGCAAAGCCCGATCGCTGAAGAAACCTTTCAGACGGTAATTATCAACAAAGCGCTAGAAGCTTTGGGCTACAAGGTTACCCCGATCAAAGAAGTTGATTACTCTGCTGCCTATACCTCCATCGCCAATGGTGATGCAACATACATGGCAGTTAGCTGGTTTCCGATTCACAATGCCATGTACAAAAATGCCGGTGGTGATAAGGTATTTTACCGTGAGGGGATTTACATCAATGGAGCCGCGCAAGGGTACTTGATCGACAAAAAAACCGCCGACAAATACAACATCACCAATATCGCTGATTTTCAAAACCCGAAAATCGCCAAGCTGTTTGATAACAACGGCGACGGCAAAGCCGACCTAACCGGTTGTCAGGCGGGTTGGGGCTGTGAAGCCATGATCGAATACCAACTCGATGCCTACAAACTGCGTAAAACCGTTGAGCACAACCAAGGCCAGTACTCAGCTATCATTGCCGATACCATCACGCGCTACAAAGTCGGCGAGCCAATTTTCTACTACACATGGACCCCTTACTGGGTCTCGGGCGTGCTCGTACCAGGAAAAGATGTAATCTGGCTACAAGTGCCTTTTTCAGCAACACCACGTGATGAAAATACAACGTTGCCTAATGGCAAAAACTACGGCTTCCCGATCAGCTCAGAGCGTATCGTTGCTAACCGCAAGTGGGCTGAAGCCAACCCTGCGGCAGCCAAACTTTTTGCCGTGGCTCGGCTCCCGATTAATGATGTGAGCATCGAAAATCGCCTGGTTGCCGATGGCCAAAATTCACAAAAAGACATCGAAATCCATGCCCAGAATTGGATTCGTGCTCATCAGAAGCAATTCGACAGCTGGCTGACACAGGCCCGCGCGGCGGCGAAGTAACGCCCACACAATTTCGTTGAATGTGCCGGCCTCAGCGCCACTGTCCGCCGGCACAGATACAGATTAACCCATCAATACACCACTATCCGACAATTACTCTCGGGGGAACCATGTCGTACCTGAAAAAGTTGAATATTGTTGCACCTGCCCTTTTGGCAAGCACAGCAATCTTCTCACATCACAGTTTTGCACAGGATAGTGCTGACACCTCTGCCATCGAACCTGAGCAGCAACCCGTACCCAAAGAACAATCAGACAAAATCGGCTGGGGCCCATTCACCGTGGGTGGTGCCATTCGCGCTAACTTTGTTATCGGCAGCTACGATACCGACACTCCAGCCCCCTCTCGCGGTGGCCAGGGTGGTGATGTTGACCTAGATGTATTTCGCATCAACGTTGACTTCAAACAAGGCGATTGGTTAGGGAAATTAGAATACCGCTGGTACAACGGCTATAACCTGCTGCACACCGGCTGGGTCGGTTACCAGATTGATGACAAACAACAAGTGCGTGCCGGTGTAACCCGTGTTCCTTTCGGCCCTGGGCCGTATGGTGTTTCACAAAGCTGGTTTTTCGATCAGCACTATTACGTGGGCCTTGCAGACGATCAAGATACTGGTTTCGTCTACGCATCTGAATGGGGCAACTGGCTGATTGATGTCGGTTACTTTATCAGCAGTGAGGGTAATTGGCGCGGCAGCAGCGCTGACAGTGCCCGCTATAGCTACGACGCGGTTCGCTGGACATCCACTGTCGACGAAAATGGCGTAGTAACTGAGGGCCCGATCAACGGTTATGAAGAACGCAATCAGTTAAACCTGCGTGCGATCTACCAATTCAGCAATGATACCTCCTCTACCGACTTGGGTTTCTCATTGCAGGCAGGTCAATTGAAAGGCACCAGAGCGGATGATGGCAATCACTGGGCCGCGTCGGTGCATATGGTTAACACAATCGATAAGTGGCTGATCTCAACACAACTGACGCGTTATCAGTTTAATATTGATGCGAACAACCCGTGGGGGACTGACGAGTTAATCCCTATGGGTGCATTCGACTTCGCTTGGACTGTCGCCAGCGACGGTTGGATTCCGGCAATGTCAGTCAGTTACACCATCGATACTCCCTTTATCGGATGGCTGGATTACATACTGCCTTACATTGAATACAGCAGCATCATCAAAGACGACCAGAGCTTTAACGACAGCCAGCTAATCACTATCGGTGCAGCATGGGCGAGCGGTGGCTGGTATATCTATAGCGATGTTGGTATTTCTGACGGTAACTATTTTGTCGGTAATGACGGTGACAACTACGACAATATTGACGGTATCGGCGGCTTTGGCGCAAACGGCAATGACGAATGGAATTACCGTTTTAATATCAACTTTGGCTACTACTTCTGATAACAGTACTCACCGTTACCGGGTTTCATAACCCGGTAAACACCGATCACATGTTATAACCTTGATAACCCTCTATCATGCACCAGCAATAGAAGAACACCGGTGAGGCTGCTAATAGGCTCACTAAAACCGCAACATTCTTCTTCATCTCTATCCCCTGTGCACTGTGTGCTTTTTCATTTCATTCATGTGGCTGAACGAAATTCGACGCCATTATATCGATTTGTCGATTAGCAACTAGTCGCTGTAAGAGCTTGTAATAAATAGAAATAAAATGAATACACGATGATCGAACGGTGTTGTTCTACGTCAGCTCAAATACTATTTAGTCTTCAAAAAAACGTTTTTTATTCGGTACAATCCCTCCATCTCAAGACCACCGACATAACGACTTGTTCTTGATGATTGGCCGCAATCCACGCACAATACCGCCTCAAGTTACCGAACCATCATGCGAAACAAACAAAGGAAATTACGATGAGCGCAGTAGCCCAGCACGTTGCTGACCTGAAAGCAACATTCCGTAGCGGAAAGACGCGTAGTTACGAATGGCGTTTACATCAGTTAGAACAGCTGGTGAAACTGATCGACGAAAACGAAGAAAAATTTGTCGACGCGCTCAAACAAGACTCCGGTAAATCCGAATTCTCGGCCTTTGCTGGCGAGATTCTGTTCGTACGTGCCGAAGCCATGCACGCAATCAAACACCTGAAAAAGTGGATGAAACCCAAAAAAGTGGGTAGCCCACTGTTTTTGTGGCCATGCAAAAGCAAAATCCAGCCAACACCCTACGGCGTTATGCTGATTGGTGTTGCTTGGAACTTCCCTCTGCATTTAACCATCGGCCCACTGGCGGCAGGTTTAGCGGCGGGCAACACCGCGCTGATCAAACCACCAAGCATGTCACCGGCTTACTCTGCGTTAATTGAGGAGCTGATTCCTCAATATTTGGATAACGATGCCGTACGTGTTCATCAGCCTCAAGGCCCGGATCGCGACGAACTATTACGCCAAAAATACGACCTGATTCTGTACACCGGTTCATACCATGTTGGCCAGATCGTTATGCGCGCCGCTGCTGAGCATCTCACCCCTGTATTATTGGAGTTGGGCGGCAAAAACCCGTGTGTTATTGCCGAAGACGCCAAACTGGATGCGACCGCAAACCGCATCATTGATGCCAAGTTCCTCAATGCCGGTCAAGTGTGTGTTACCGTCGATTACATTCTGGTGCACGAATCTATCAAAGATGCATTGGTTGCCAAGCTGAAAGAGAAAGTCGAGTACATGTTCGGTGACAACCCGAAAGAAAGTCTCGCCTATTCACGCATTATCAACAGCCACCACTACGAACGCATCAAAGGTCTGCTGTCAGATGGTGACATCGTTGTGGGTGGTCAATGCGACCCTGAAGAAAACTACGTGTCGCCCACAGTCTTGGACAACGTCTCGCTGGATAGCGAAGTCATGAAAGACGAAATCTTTGGCCCAATTCTGCCCGTGGTAAGCTACAAAAACAAACAGGATATCCTCGATATCATGGCACGCTACGGCAAGCCACTGTGTCTTTACATATTCACCGAAAACACAGCATTTGCTGACGACCTGATCAATTCCACAGAATCCGGATCAGTAGGCATTAACTCCATCATGTTACACATGCCTAACCACGACCTGCCTTTCGGTGGTGTCGGTGAATCTGGCATGGGGCAATACCACGGCAAATACGGCTTCGATGCTATGAGCCACATGCGTCCAATCGTCAACAAACCAACCTGGTTAGACATCAAACAATCGTACCCACCGATTGCTGATCGCGACGAACTGGATCAACGTAAAAAAGCTATGCGTTTCTTGATGAAGTAGTCATTGCACTTTAATTCAGCGAGCATGTGTTCAGACATGCTCGCTGGGTATATTTATATTACTTCTGCGCTTAGCAAACTCTCGCAGCCTGATCCACCTCGATTGACTTCATACGCATTGAACTAACATCGGCGGCGCAACACTAAGGCCATCGGATCGCTTTTCGCACTATCGCCGTGTACCCACTCTGCGTAACGAATACTCACGAAACAGAATATTTACAACCGTTCAAACAGGTCGTTCGTTTTATTCGTTTCCAGCCCATGCATTCTGCGTTAATATCCGCGCCCCGGATTTCACCGAGTGTCCTTTAAGGCTATTCATTCTACATGTTGATTCCGGCCAGTGTCGATGTTATCGGCGGCAGACGTACTGTCGATATTCACTAATAAGGAAGTCGCTATGAAAAAATTCATCACCACCGCACTATTGTCAGCAAGTTTAGTAAGTTCATATACCTACGCCGATTCTGACGAAGCCTACGATCGCACCGGTTGGTACGTTGGTGGCAACTTAGGTTTTATGAATATTGATCTAAACCCGGATAAAGCCGGTTCACGCTCTCTTGAGGGAAGCTCAATTAGCGTTGGCCCTTACGGCGGTTATAACGTTAACGAATGGTTCGGCATCGAGTTTGCTGGTCAGGTAGGCCCTCTAGCCGGCGATACAGACGGCTTTGAAGATGGCTCAGCTCTTACACTAACGGTAGCACCGAAGTTTACCTATCAAGCGAGTGACTTAGTAGGCTTGTTCGTCAAAACCGGCATCGCAGTTTTGAACTACTCAGCCAGCCCTAAAGGCGTCATTAGTAGCAACGGCGTTTTGGAAGATGAATCTGTCGCCTGGAACGGCGTTGGATATACTGTCGGTGCGGGTATTCAGTTTTCTGTGGCAAAAGATGTATACGTGCGCGCCACCTACGATTACTCATCGGCAAACTTGTCGTCGAACGACAAAATAATCAGTGACGGAGACATCTACAAGCTGGTTGATTTAGATGCAACATACAGCGAATTCAAAGTGGGTGCCCACTACCAATTTTGATTGTTGCTTTCGGGGTAGCGCTGCTGCCCCGTCTTCGCTTTACTCTTCTCTTATCTATTTACAACCTCTTCACGTCTGCTTTTTACATCACCAAGCATGAATTTCAGCATGTAAAAACGCACTACAGAGTCATTTTCACAAAACTCTATCAATCTCATTATTGCCCGCCGTTTCCATCACATCCGCTATCTAAAATACCATTTTCACCAATATCAAAAGCCATTCTGAAGCGGCACTGACTTACCCTGCTTTTATGCGAACTATCCCAACCTCATCTAATCTGAACTGATATAGAGCGGGAAACAGTATGACGTAAACGCTTATAAACTAAGGCCCCACGGATGGTAGATAGCAGATGAACTCACATCAACAAGGCATGGTTCAGGCCACTGGCTACACACTGGCGTTTTCGGCATCTTCTGTGTGGTTACATAGCCTCGGAGAAGCCGTACATCCTTTTGTACTGCTCTTTGGTACCACCTTGATGGCAACGGTGTTTTACAATGCGGTGGGATTTCGACATTTTGTAAAAAGCCATCGAGCGATTATCAATACGCCCTTCTGGTATGCCTGCACGGCGACCTGTTTAGCACTGCTCTGGATCGTCACCTACTACTCATTAATATTAGCCCCGCCCACCATCGCGCTGATCGTCGTATTTATGGTGGAAGCCATTATCGCTGCCTGCGTAAAACGTCGATTTATCACCGCCATCGCCACATTAGTTGCACTGACTGCCATTATTACGATTTTTGCTGACCATGCGCTCACGGTATACAGCGGCCTCGTTGCGGCCATCGGCGGCGTACTTGCATACAGTTACTCTAAACTATCGATACAGCTGGCACGCAGAAACACGCTCTCTGGTATGGAGGTGCTGTCTATCCGCTACTACTGTCTGTTGCTATTGAGTCTCGCTGGCAGTATCGCCTTCTTTGAATTTGAACCGAGCCACCGCGCAGTCATAAACGAGAACCTGCTGATTACCATCTTTATTCTCGGTGTGTTCAACACGATTATTCCCAACTTTTGCTCACAAAATGCCGTTATTAATATCGGCGCAGAACGATTCAGTTTTATTTCTTCATTTGCACCGGCACTCACCTTCGCACTGGGCGGCCTACATACCGGTCAATGGGATATCGGCATTATGATCTCGGTCTTTATTGCCGCCATCATACTCAACCTGGATATGTTTACCGGGGTTATGCGACGCCTGCCTCGCCTGCCGCGAATACGACATCAGTAAGCTATGGAAATGATTAGCCTGGCCTGCACGGCGTTCAACGCTCGGAACGACAACACCACTTGATGATCAAAACAACAGATCTTGGTCTGTGTTTAAGACCTAGCCTTAGCGAATACTCATCTGGAGACTATCGGCTTTGCAGACGCTAACACTTAACGGAACCGCAAAAGATCGCGGCCATATCCACGGCGAGCAGATGCGAGCGCATATCCATACAGTGCTGGCATTTTATCAGCCTTTATTTGAACGTCATGCCACCGGAAAACTAACACAGCATGTATCAATACTGCTGAAAAACATCGAACAGTTTCGCCCGGATTACATCACTGAAATGACCGCTATCGCCGAAGCTGCGAATGTTGATCCGTTTTGGATCTATTGCATCAACGCCCGTAGTGAGCTGATTTCATCACCGTTGGAATGCTCAACCGTCGCTCTGCCAAAACAAGGGTTACTGGCACAAAACTGGGATTGGTCAGATGCATTAAAAGGCCATATTTTTGTTGCCGATATCGAGTTAGAAAACGGATTGCGCATCAAAACCATGACGGAGCCCGGCATGTTAGGGAAAATCGGATTAAACAGCCAAGGTATCGGTGTTTGTTTAAATATATTGCCGGCCAACCAGCAACTCACGGGGTTGCCCGTACACATTTTGCTGCGGGCACTATTGGAGTGCACAACACTCGATGCCGCAAAAAAACTAGCCGAGCAACACGGAAATGGTAAAGCAAGCCACATTGCGATTGCCGATGAACACAACATGGTGGGCGTCGAGCTCGCACCGGATAACACGTATATAACCACCGCAAACAAGGGAGTGTATCTACATACTAATCACTACCTCACCAACATCGAAGGGCTCAGCGATATCAACTATCCCAGTCGCACCTGCTCCGAAACACGTTTGCAGCGTCTGCAAACCATATTCGATCACGCAGAGCATCCATCACTCGATACCGTATTTAACGCATTGAACGATACGGGTGGCGCATTTCCGATACTTCGCTCATTCACCGACAGCGAGCTTATCGGTAACTCTGGCACACTAACAACACTGATCATGGATCTGAAGCGCAAGACCCTGTTGATCAGAGAAGGCAACACGGCTCACGAACGCTTTCATCGATTCGACATGGTCGACAGTTAACAACCCCATACGTGCTGAGGCACCGGCCAAACTGTATAAATTCTTACCTGACGCTACGCCGACCGGCAAAACCGACTAGATTTTAATCGTGAATCAACGATTGCAACTAAGAGCACTCCGATACTACCCCATTGATGAGAGACATTGGACGTTATTATGAATCAACCAAGATCATGGCAAACCTGGGCATCTACCGCTGGCGTTATCGTCGTAATGTTTATGGTGCTCTATCTCGGCAATGCCATACGCACCGTTGAAAATATGGAAGAACGCTTGAGCTATCAGGAGCCCAGCTTAAAGCCATCAACAACATCAACTCTCGATGGCGCCAGTAAAGCGCAAACTACCACCTACGTGCCCGCGTACTCACATATTTTTGCCTCTGGCGGAAAACCCTATTTATTAGAAACAACGCTCTCTATCCGCAACACAGACCCTACTCACCCACTGGTGATCGCCGCAGTCGATTACTACAACAGCGATGGCCATCAGGTACGTCAGTTTTTGTCAGAGGCAAAAACCTTGCCTCCATTAGCAAGCGTCGAGTTTTTGATGACTAAACAAGATACAAGCGGCGGTGCCGGCGCTAACTTTCTCGTCGATTGGTCGAGTGAACACCAATCGACTCACCCTGTGATTGAAGCCGTGATGGTGGGTGCCAGTGGTAATAAATCCATTTCATTCACCAGTCGCGGTGTTGTTCTCACGACTCCTAACCCATAACAATAACGGTTTATCATGATTGCATACGTGCTTCAGGATGTGTTTACCGAAATTGCGCTGCTGCTGTTGCTATCCGCAGTGGTGGGCGCCATCGGTTTAAAACTCAAACAACCGCTTATTGTTGCGTTTATTGCCGTGGGTATTCTGGTGGGCCCTTCTGCGTTAGGCTGGGTGCAAACAAACGATCAGGTTGATCTGCTGGCAAAAATGGGAATCGCGCTGCTGCTGTTTCTTGTCGGTCTCAAGCTGGATATTCACATCATCCGAAGCATGGGGCCAGTTGCTGTTTTCGCGGGCCTTGGGCAAGTACTGTTTACTTCTGTATTCGGGTTTCTTATTGCATTAGGGTTGGGGTTAGTTGTTACAGCTGCGGTTTATGTGGCCGTTGCACTGACGTTTTCCAGTACCATTATTATCGTCAAATTGTTGTCGGATAAACGCGAAATAGACCAACTTCATGGCCGTATCGCCATTGGCTTTTTGATCGTTCAAGACATCGTCGTGATTCTGGTTATGATTGCGCTGACAGCACTGGGAGAAAGCAGCGGCCAAACACTCGGGCAGCAAGCCATAACAATCTTAGTGAACGGCACGTTGTTTTTACTCGGCATCGCAGCAATGATGCGTTTTGTACTAACGCCACTGCTACGACAACTTGCCAAATCTTCAGAGTTGTTGATTCTGTTTGCCATTGCATGGGCAGTTTCCCTGGCCGCTCTGGGCGTTCAACTGGGTTTTAGCAAAGAAGTCGGTGCCTTTCTCGCTGGTATTTCGATTGCATCAACACCCTACCGCGAGGTTATCGGGGCACGGTTGACCAGTTTACGGGATTTCCTGCTGTTGTTTTTCTTTATTGATTTAGGCGTAGGTCTCGACCTCTCCACGCTTGGTGCTCAAGTGCTACCCGCGTTATTACTGAGCGCATTTGTGTTGATCGGCAATCCACTCATTGTCATGGTAATATTAGGCACCATGGGTTATCGAAAACGCACCAGTTTTCTGGCCGGATTAACCGTTGCTCAAATCAGCGAATTCTCTCTGATACTCGCCGCACTGGGGCTGAGCCAAGGATACATCAGCGCCGACACCATGGGGCTAATCACCTTAGTGGGGCTGATCACTATTTCTCTATCCACCTATATGATCATTTATTCAGAAGCTCTCTATCGGTATTTATCCCGATGGCTCTCACCGTTCGAAAGACACTTGCCAACACAATCGTTAGACGAGGAAGGCGGCAACGAAAACGCATCGGCAGATGCCGTTATCTTCGGGCTTGGCCGCATCGGCACCCAATTATCGGAACAATTTGCCAGCAATGGTTGCAGCGTACTTGGCATCGATATCGACCCACAGCGTATTCGTCAGAATCGAAAAACACTGATACAAGCCCAATTTGGCGATATGGGATCACCGGAATTCATCGCACACCTGCCGCTTGAAAGTACACGATTTGTGATCGCAACCACCCGAGAACTCCCAGATATTTTGGCGATGATCAGTACCCTCGGAGATACAGGGTATCAGGGTGAGATTGTCGCCTTTGTCGACTCAGACGCCGAAGCCGAATTTTTGCGCGATAAAGGCTGTCACATCACGTTTAATGCCCATCGTGGTGCTGCAAATCTCCTATTTGAACAGCTGAACCTCCCTTGCCTCAGTTCTGGCTCCATTTCTAGCAGCGATCCAACGGTTAAGCCTCCTGTTAGTGACTCATAGAGTATCTCGTACGAGTCACTAAAAATCTCAAAGTTGCCTTGCTCAAATAACCTTAAAACCAGGCGATTTATTAAGGGGGGTGAATCAATGCATTACGTAATCACGACATCGATGAATGTTGGTTTTGCCCGGAGCCTGCAGCCACCTGAAACAACACAAAAAACGCCAATGCAGAATACGTAATCATGGTAAATAAGGTACCAATCGCCATATCACTGTTGATCGGATTAATCACCAACATCAAAGCAACACTGAAGTACATCACCACAGGGGCCGACTCCAACAGCGGCTTGAACGCCTTAGGTTTGGGCATATCAAAAAAACGAATCAAAACGCAGTTGAAGATAAAGAATTGTAAGAAAGTCATTAGCCACCAGCCGCGAAATTCCACCCAAGGCACCCCCCAGTGCGTTGAACCATCGCTAACATTGTTCGCCGCTAGAATCGCATCCCAGGTCGGGCGCTCAAGAATGTCATTCGCCAACGCCATGGGCTCGGCACAAAAACTCCAGGCTGTGTGCATAGTCGCCAAAATGCCGCAATGCAAAAGCGCCATCGGCCATGCCATATCTTTACCGGTGACTAGCACTTTACGGAACAGAATCAGATTAACCACAACATAGGTCGGCCAGTTGATGGCACACATCGCTAACGGAACAGCAATGGGAACATCACCGATCTTTGGGCCAAAGTACTGATCTGGGTATTCCAGCGCACCGAAGACTTGGCCACCCGTCCAGATATTCACCTGTTCAAAAATCAGTTCGATCACCACAATCAAACCAAAGTAGAACAACGCGTGTTTGATTCCCAAATGCCGCAGCGACGACAAAATCGCGATACCCGTCATCGCCAACGTACTGGCAACCATACTAATGGTACTGGCGTTTTCGGCGCCATGAGAGGCAAATAAGTTATAGCCGGTGGTCACCAGCATCAAGATCGTCGCGAATGCGAGTGCTCGATTCATATACACATTTTCGTGACCATAATCCGTAACGGTAGTCGTCGACATTGTGAGCTCCTATTTTCAATAGATATTTGATATGCCACAATGTGAGATTAATGAAATCACATTGCGATATATCATAGCGATTGTGAGGATCTTCCGTCAACGCAAGCCTGCCAACATGTGGTGAATTTGATGAAAAGCGTATTAAACACCCTCGCCCTACTCGAGCTAATTGCAGCACACCAGCCTGTGTCTTTGGGTGAGCTGTGTGGGTGGGTAGAACAACCGAAATCCTCCATGCAACGTGCCCTATCTACCTTAAAAGATGCCGGCTGGATAAAACCCTCCGACGTTGAAGGTAAACCTCGATGGGTACTTAGTAATCGGTTCCTGTCTCTCACTGGCAGCAATCATCTAGTTGCCCGCTTGAGCCAGTTAGCAAAACCTGCGCTGGTTCAGCTACGCGATAACTGCAACGAAACTGTTTTTCTATCGACCTTTGACTACGACCACATGACGGTCATCGACTGCATTGACAGCACCCATGCGGTGCGCCTTGTCGGAGCTGTGGGCGGCAGCATCCCGGCGTTTATGTCATCGACCGGCAAAGCGTGCTTGGCTCGATTACCTGAAGACCACTTGATCAAAATACTCAAGGGAAAGACCGACCGTATTCCTCAAGGCATCGCCCAGCTCAAACGCGAGATCAATGAAATCCGTCAACAGGGTTATGCGATTATCCGAGGCGAATGGTCACAAGAACTAACACATATCGGCGCTGCAATTGTAGATGCCCTAGGGCACCCCATCGGCGGCATCGGTATTGCGATTCCCAATCACCGCCAACACGACGTATTCAACGATGCATTGATCAAACAAGTTGTAGAGGCTTGTGAAAACATCAGCCGATCTCTTGCCAGGGAGTCGACCTAGTGAATCAGACTAGGAGAGAAACAGAATACACCATCAGAAACGCCACGCTTGATACACATCGCACTCTCGGATACCGTCAACATTGGATTGCGATGAACATCATGTCATCGCGGCGGTCTTAAAAGACCAATAACAAGGAAGTATCCGCTCATGAAACACGCTCAACACCCATTCACAGAATCTCGCCCAGTCGCACCACCGATGGTCAGCGGCCGCTTGCCAGTGCTCGGCCATGTACTTGAATTCATGCGCGACCCGCAAGGCGTTATCCGCCGAGGATATGAAGAGCACGGGTTGATTTTCACCATCGATTTAGCTGCACGCAAGGGCGTTGTTATGCTCGGGCCGGATTACCATCAGTTCTTTTTTAAAGAAACCGACGGTGTCTTTTCAATGCGCCAAGGCTACGAAACCTTACTCAAAATGTTTGATAGCCGTTTATTCACCTTCGCCCATCTAACAGAGTCGCAGGAACAGATGAAAGTCCTGCTGCCGCTGCTGAAAAACAACGACCGATTCATCACGTTGATGGAAAAGGAAGTTGACGATTTTATGCAAGATACCATGGGGGAATCAGGCGATATTGATTTAGTCGACGCCTTTGGCCCGCTGGTAATGCATATCGGCGCGCATGCATTTTTTGGTGAGGATTTTCGCTATCAACTGGGCGCTGAATACTTCTCGGTGTATCGCGAATTTTCACAAGGGGCGGATGTTGTTTTACCGTCCTGGTTACCACTGGCTAAATTTCGTAAAAGTCGTAACGCCAAAGCCCGCATTGAGACGATGATTTATGAATTCATGCAGAAACGCCGCGAAGCCCCTCGGGAGCCAAAAGATCTGTTTCAAGAATTGATCGAGTCAACCTACTACGACAACAAACCGGTACCCGACGGCCTCCTTATTAGCATGCTGCTTTTTATTCCGTGGGCAGCCCATGAAACCACGGTGGGCCATGTTGCCTGGACGTTAATCGACCTGCTTCAAAACCCTAAATATCTTGCCCAAGTGCGTGAAGAGTTAACCCATGTTTTTGCAGAAGATCGATCACTGACCCCGGATGCTTTGAAACAGCTGAAAACACTCGATTGGGCAATACTCGAATCCGAACGTCTGCATCCAGTGGCGCATGTGATTATGCGTGGCGTGCGTGACGATATGATTTTTGAAGAGTACGAAGTGAAAAAAGGCAGCATGGTATTTGTAGCGCCGGCAACCGCGCACAATATACCGGAGGTGTTTCAAAATCCAGACGCCTACGACCCGGTGCGCTTCTCACCAGAACGCTCTGAAAACAGTAAGAAATTCAGCTTGATTGGTTTTGGCGGCGGTGCCCATCGCTGCGCGGGGGTTAACTTCGCCAAGATGGAGATCAAGATTATTATTGCAAAGCTGCTGCTGAACTACGATATCGAATTGATTGATAAAGACCCTCAACCCAAACCCGGTGTTGAAACCAAATGGCCTGAAAGCCCTTGCCGTATTCGTTTTCAACGCTTAGATACCTAGTGTTGTGATGCATCAGGTGTCGCGAACGTTCTGTGCAGATTCCACTAGAAAACCAACATACATGATGATTAGGCTGCTGCGACAATAATATGCGTGGCATGCAGCCATTTTCTTCATCAACTTCGATCGGTGAGGCCTACTTCAGCAATACGCCCTAGTGCGCATGCTCATGAGCGTGTGCGGCGGCATCACTCATATTATTGGCATGATCGTGCATGTGCGCGGAGGCATGTGTTCCATGTCGTTCGGCATGGTTTTCAGCTTTGTTAACATCACCGTCGTGATCATGAATATGCGCTTGTTCGTTAGAAAACTCGTGGCGTCGAGCGTGCTCCTGAGTTTCCATGGCACTTTTTTCGTGATGCCCGATATGCATAGAGCCGCCATCGACAGGACGATGATCTTCGGCAAACGCCAAGCAAGAAATAAGACTAATAGGGAATAATGCAGTAGATTTCATCATGATGGAGCCTTCCTTGTGCTTGTGGAGTGTTCGTTGTGAAATGTTCTTTAGCTGTGCTGCTATCGATCCACGGAGTTGAACAACGACGTTACATCACAGCATAATGCACACCGCGCACAAACCCGAGTGGCAGATCATAGTGGCACAACAACTGATGGCACCAAGTATTACCTATTGGCGACACAGCTAGATAACCACTAACTATAAGTTAGTGCGTAATGTTAAAACCTCAACTTCACCATCGAGTGCGTTGTAATAATCCATGCACTTCTTACATCCGCCGTCGGCTTCTATCCATTCCGGATGATCAGCTCTAATCAAATCCAGCGTGGTTTGTTTCACCAACAAATACAGCTCGTCGACTTCGTCGTTACACAATGAACACTGTTGCGCCATGATGAATCCCCTTTGTAAAAAACATCCGTTTCGATATGTCGATAAAAAACCCTGAGCACAATCGCATCAAGGTTTTTGAGTTAAACGGTAGTTACAGTGCGCAAACGGCACAAGGTGAACTCTGAATTATGTATGTTGGCGAGCGCACGGGGATAGCACTCACCAAGAGAGAGCCATTACTTCGTGCGACGAACCCATGGCACAACAAACATCAACAGCAACGCAAACGGATAGGACGAACCCAAAAAGAAGTTCTTCAGCAATTCACCCGGGTTGGCACCATTAGTACCCGCACAGAATACCGTACCGGAGGCTGTGGCCGATCGCGAGGCAACAATGGCTTTGTCGTCAAAGCAAAGATTATCAAGATCTACGTACTCCACCGCACCGATGTCACATCCGCCACCGGTACCGCGCGCAACACCGCGTTGGTCAGCCGTTGAGGTATCACAATCAGCACCGGCCGGGATGGCATCCCTGACACTGCTATCTTCACGCACCGGCGCATACATCAACGTCGTATTGTAAAAATCCAACGTCGTGTTCACCACATGGTTAATGTCTGTAGCGACCAAAGCATTTGAAGTACCCGCCAGAGTCAAAGCACCGGCGACACCAGAACTTGAATCAAGACCAAAACGGTTGTGTCCGCCATCAGTCAACGTGCCGCCCTGATGAGCCACATTCGGTGTAATCGAAGCTCCAACGGCAGTATTGCTGATCAAACTGCGTTTGATGGTCACATCCGCTGAGGTACCGCCAACACTAACTGCCCCCTCATTCGTAGGGTTAGGCGTCACCAGTGTATTACTAATCAGTGTGAGATAATCCAGATTACAGGTCGCATTATAACAACGCAGTGCGCTACCGCCTTTTTCAGCGGTATTAGTCGCAAATGTCGCATTGGTGATATTCATTGTCGTCGTCGGGCTATTGATATATATCGCACCACCCTTCTCATCAAGAGATTCATTACCGGTAAACGATGCCGTCGTGATATCCAGCACAGTTGCCGCGGTTGATTTCACATAGAGTGCACCGCCATTATGAGCAGCGCTGTTATCTGTAACACGGACGTTACTCAACTGTACATCACTTGCGGTAGTGCTATCGATGAAAATCGCGCCGCCTTGATGGGTCGCACGGTTTGATATAAAAGCCGTGTTAGTGATGCTTGCGCTGCCGTTTTCGATCGACAACGCACCGCCATCGACACTCTGATTGCGTGAAAACGTCAGGTTATTTAACGCCACACCCTTCGCGCCTTCGATCACGATTGCGCCGCCGGCACCTTCAATCAAGTTCGCATTGCGAAAAGTAACGTCTTCAACAACGACATTATTTGCGTAGATCACCATCATACGCCCGCTGTTAGCGCCGCTAAATGCATCAGATGTATCATCCTTGCCGAGATCACCACTAATCGTTACTGGGTATAAATCGGGATCTCGTTCATCAACGCTGGTTTCAGAACCGAAGAACCCGCCATAAATACGCATGTTCAAAGCAACCGTCAGTTGTGATTGAACGTAACAGCTTTTGCCAACCCCTGGGGCAGGATCTGAAAACACTGCATTCGTGCAAGCAATGCTGTTTGTACCGGTTTTATGAACAAACATATCGTTAGCGCCGTATGCGACCTGGCGTGTACCTGAGAAACTACATGTGCCGTTTTCCGATGCGCATACTTCATAGCCCTCAGGCGCAGGGGCAGCTGCGTTCGGTGCTAACGGTGTAATCAGGTATGTTCCCTCGGCAATCCAGATTTGGTCCCCAAAACCTGCAGAATTTATCGCGTCAGCCAAGTTAACTTTTGCATCGTCCCAGCTTTCACCACTGTTGGCTCCGGTTGCATCTTTGTCGACATAAACGATCTCATTACTGGCTGCTACTGCAAACGCAAGGCTCGCGTGCAGAGTACTCGCAGCCGCAAGGCTCGCAAGCAAAACACTAAACGAGGAAGAATATCGCATAACCAAACTCCGTTTGAAAAAATCCTTTTGGGCGAACATCACGTTGCCACTTAATTCCTGCCGCGCTTTGAAACTTGTTCTTGAGCGCGCCAAACTTTATAGACGCCTAGTATCACACTCGCAAAGGATTTTATAAAATGATGACTCTATAAAAATACAGCGCGATAGCATACGGCGTATTTCGCCTGAGTAAAACTGGCAGAGCAAATTATAAACGAGAATTAACACTATCGTCAGGGCTTAGTGAACACAATATATGGTGGTTCTTCGATAGTTATAACCGCCTGAACTAACGCAGCAATCACATATTCCACGGTATCAATAGTTCACGATCGATAACACCAATTTCCTCAGCCGATGCCCTCTCATCGATTAAGCCAATCAAAGTGCCGTGAAAAGGACGACAAGCCGGTCAAATATTCACTATCCTTCAGAAGAACAATGACCCAGTAGGTATCGCTATGCAACAACCTGGCCCCATGATTCGCGCGCACACTGACTTGTTTCCGATCGATATCGCCGACAGTCTCCTTCAGGATGCCCGCCGCGAGAGTTTTAAAGTCCGGGCCGGGCAGGCGTTTGACGATAAAGATACCCGAGAAACCGTACTGTCGAGCCCAAGCCTGCTGGCTTTGATTGAGCTCTGGACGCATCTGGATATCGACCGGCTGTTTGAGATTCAGCAGTGGTATACCACCCATGCAGACACCCTATCAAAAAATGAAAAACGCGCCGTCATCTTCTTTGGTACCTTCTCTATTGAAACCCTGAACATCAATATTTGCAGCGGCACGTCGCTGAAATCGGACGTTGAATCGGTGTGGAATGAACACGTAAAACTATTTGATGCCTTTACCCGCGATGAGGTCAAAAGCTTCATTCACCGTGTCATGCTGATGAGCGAGGCGCCGTTGGTGCCAGACGTACTTGGCCGCCCCGACCAAGATGCCTCATTGAGAGAACAGGCTTATATTCATTTTCGTCGCTTGTACGATATCGGCGAAAACGTTGAGCCAGCATTAGCACACGATGCGCTGATCTACGCAGATACCATTGTTCAAGATCAGTACATCCGCTGCGACCAACCCGATCAACCTCGCAGACAAGAATTACAATTCATGTTCGAAGATATTATGGAGACCTTTAACCTGTCACGACGGTTTCATCGCAAGGTATTTGGAGAAAACAATATTCGGCCGGATATCAGCTATCGCTGAAATCAACGACATAAAGTCGACGAGACAGAACCATTATCGAGATAGCTTCGTCTAGTTGTACATAATTAGAAATGCTATAAAAACCCGTGATTTAACGCACCAACGCCTCCGGCGAAACGACAATGCCGTTATTGTCAGCGTACACATAATCCCCTGGCAAAAACGTTACGCCGTGAAACGTCACGGCTAGACCCACTTCACCCACTCCCTTTTTGTCAGTCTTCATCGGGTGTGATGCCAACGCCTGAATTCCCAACGGGATCGTTGCCAGTAAATCAACATCACGCACACAGCCATACATAATGATGCCATGCCAGCCATTACGCGCGGCTTCTGCGGCGAGCATATCGCCCAAACACGCGCGCCTCAGCGAACCTCCGGCATCCACCACCATAACTTTACCCGCCCCGGGCTGCGTGACGAGTTGTTTAACACAGGAGTTGTCTTCAAAGCACTTAACAGTAACGATTTCACCGCCGAACGTGGGGATGTTTCCGTAGTTTCGAAATCCCGGAGAAGCCACAACGATTTTACTGGGGAAGTCATCACATAAGTCGGGGGTCGTGAAATCCATCACTATGCTCCTGCACGGAAAGTTAGATACGGATTTCACTATTCTAGACGGTTATTCTCTCGTTCAGTGATCAATAAGCCCATCGAAAGTGCTCAGATAGCTGCTCTAAGCCTGTCGACAGACGAATAGAGACTAAGAGTGACATAGGCAGTTATTCGATACGTTCAAATTCAAACGATGCCATTGCACGTCCACCTACAAGGCCATTTTCGAATTCGGTCTGACCGGCTACCGTTTCTGACAGCAACGCGATAGGCATGGCCGGAACTGTCGCAGGGTTACTCAATGAAAACACCGCTCCGCCTTCGGTTCCCGCATCGTACACCGGTAACGCCAACGTCAACTGCGATTGCCATTCTCCATTGGTATCAAGTAATGACAACTGATTAACACCAACAAACCAATCCGGACTTGGCGCAACCATGGATGCCAGCGTCACACGCGGGTAAGTGCGGTTAATCGCAAATTCCAGCGTTGCGACTCCCTCCGCTGAAATATCGCTCTCCTCAATGAGCACGCCAGCTTGGTTGGCATCCATCGCAGCACGAATTTCATTACGAAAGTTGCTGTTCGCGCCCAACTCAGCCACGTTTTCAAAGCCCGCAGATGCCAACTCACCGGAGCGCCATAAAGATGCTTGAGTATTAACGGTACTGCCAATCAACCCGGTAAAATGGGCACCACTGGGCCGTGAGCCAAACTGAGAGGTATCCCATTCACCGATAAAACGCAGCCTGTAGCGAGCAGATTCACTGGTGGTATCCAAAGCCGTAGTGCCGGTTTCTGCTTCAGGCGTCACAGCCGGATTACCGTCACCTGAACAAGCACTCAATAATGGGGTTAAAGTCGCGGTTAAGATTCCGGCACACATCAATGTGCGTTTGCCCAATCGGGTGTTCATGGTTTGCCTCCCAGCGGATAAATACGAATAGCGTACACAGCGAACGTGACGATGCCACCGTCAAGAGATAACGTTTTTATAACACTGGCCATCGCTAGATGGTGGCAATGCGTATTATTGCATTTGCTCTTTCACTAAATCGGCGAGACATTTTATGGCGGCATCAACATCCGGCGTCCACGGAATCGCAGTGTTAATACGAAGATAATTGGAGAAATGATCCGAATTCGAAAAGATATCCCCCGGCACCACTGCGATAGAATGCGCCAACGCCGCATAGTGCAAATCCATCGCACTGACTCCTACCGGTAAGGCAACCCATAAAATGAAACCGCCTTGCGGTTCAGTCACACACGTTTGCGGCGGAAAATACGCACGAATGGCGTCAATAAACCGCTGCAAACTCACAACAGAACGGTTTCGAAACTGCCGCAAATGCTTGTCGTAGTGCCCATTTTGCAAGTAACTTAATACCGCATGTTGCGAAAGACTCGCCGCGGAGAAAGACGTGAAGGTTTGTCTTTCCAGCACGTTTTTGTACCACTTACCAGGCAAACACCAACCCACCCGCAACCCCGCGGCCATGGTTTTCGAGAACGACGAACAGTACAACACCATGCCATCTGTATCATGAGATTTGAGTACGGTGTTATTCGGACCACTATCTCTTGCGACAGGAATACCGATTTCCCCATAAATATCATCTTCAACAATCGGTACATTGTGTTGTTTAGCCAAGCGCACCAAACGCTTTTGCTGCTGCAATGGAATACAGCAGCCCAGCGGGTTCGAGTAACGGGTGATGATAAGAATCGCCTTTATCGGCCACTGCTCTAACGCCAACGTCAATGCGTCAAGGCTAACTCCCTGCTGAGGGTCTGTCGGAATTTCAATAACCTTCAACCCCAGCATATTGGCAATTTGCAGAAACCCGTAGTAACAAGGTGACTCAACCGCAATCAAATCACCGGGCGAAGTAACCGCGCCCAAACACAAACTCAGCGCTTCAGAGCAACCATGCGTAATCGTTATATCATCCGCATGACATGACACATTCGCATCACGCATCCGCACTGCAATGTGCGAACGTAACGCTTCAAGCCCCGGCGCAAACAAATAATCAAGTACGGCGGTGGTTTGAAATCGACTCACCTTCTGAATATGTGTTTGCATAGCGCGCTGTGGCATCCATGACGGGTCTGCCACCGCCGTACCAAAGTTCATTCGCGCGTTGCTATTCAACTGCGACAACATCTGATTGATAAACTCAGCTTTGGTTACCGAACGTGGTGTATCTTGTAGCGCCAACGCAGGCATCTTGGATGATTCGACAACCCGATTGGATCGTACATAAAATCCCGATTGCGGCCGTGCGCTAATCCAGCCCTGATCCTCAAGACGCGCGTATGCTTGCGTCACTGTTGAAATACTGACGCCGTTACGCTTCGCCAACAATCGAACACTGGGAACCTTCACATCAACGGCATATATACCACGCTGGATATCATCAATGATCTGATCGGCGAGCTGGATGTACAAAGGGTCATCTGTATTTCGTTGTAGCATCATTAACCTCCGCAGATATCAAGTCAGAATGCGCCTAGACGGCAAGGTGCACGTCAATTTCAATCTATCATACTGAATTCAACTGTACTGCAATGCGATACAGTTAAGCAATTTTAGACCAGTACAGTTGATAAAATTTCGCCAACTGTATTGCCGCATCATCGTTACGTTGTGCCTGCCGCAATTTCAATAACCTCTAGACAATACCCTCATGCAACGACCCTCGACCCGAACGGTGATCCCATGAGCAACCTGCCGACATCAGGAAACCAACGACCCGCATCCTACGCAATTTTCAGTGCGCTATTTGCCGTCATTTTGTTTTCGCTGACGGTACCGATGACACAAATGGCATTGGGCCAGTTCTCACCCATGCTTATCGCAACTGGCCGCGGAGCGATCGCAGGTGCACTCGCCCTCGGCGTTGTCGTAATGAATCGATGGTCTTTGCCCGTGCTAAAAGCATGGCCTTGGCTGATAATCACAGGCATGGGTATTGTGGTTGGATTCCCGTACTTGATAGGCGTCAGTATGGAACACGTACCGGCCGCCGATATGGGAGTTGTGTTGGCGGGATTACCGCTTATTACCGCTTTAATGGCAACGTTAACCCATCAAGAACGACACCCGCCAAGCTTCTGGGGGGTTGCCTCAGCAGGTTGTACTCTGCTGATCTTTTATATGATTCACACACTCGATCAGCTACCCGAGTTACAACCACAAACATTAGGGGTGATCGTTGCCGCACTGATATTCGGAGGCTTGGGCTACAGTGCCGGTGCCAAAGCGGCAAAACTGATCGGTGGCTGGCAAACCATTTGTTGGACATTGGCGCTGTACTCACCAGTGACGATTCCCCTATTTATCGCACAGTTGCATCAGAATGCATCAACACTAAGCTTCAATGCGACAGCGGTTTATCCCGTACTCGCGCTGCTGTATCTCGCAATCTTCAGTCAATTTTTGGGGTTCCGGTTTTGGTACCAAGCGCTAGCAACCGGTGGCGTCGGTAAGATCAGCCAGCTGCAACTACTGCAGCCGTTTTTTTCACTAGCCTTTATCAGCATGATGTTTCAGCAGGCAATCGGGTTGGATCAAATACTGTTTTGTCTGTTGATTGTTGCTTGTGTCCTGGCCTCAATGAAACCCGGTTTGCTTAAAACACTGATATCGAAAGCAGTGATCTCTAAAGCAGCGAAATCGAAAACAACGGCATCAGTACCGAATGGTACCAAGTTGAATACTCCTCGTGTCGATGCAATCCATTAACTCAGTTGGTATCTCTGCCGGTTTTTCGTCATTAGCCTAATTAAGAGGGGTTACCCACACCCGCACAGGGTTAACCCCTCTGGTCTCTAAGATTCGTACGTGTAAAATCACTCGCCATTTTGTTACTCAGAAACCTTCTCTATCATGATAGGCAGTATGGTTTAAATGCTGGATCTAAATATCATCCTTGTCGATCGCGGATCTCTCCAGCATCATTAGTCTTACACGCGAGTCAAGTCCCCTCAAGCCCACGCTGGAGTATCCCCCCCTAACACACCTATTTTGACGAATTTAGTTTTATAGACCAAACACCTCTATCAAGTACTAGATCTGATTTACCATCATACCGGTGCAAAAATTCAAACAACGCATCACTCTTACTTTTCCCTGTTGAAAAGTAAGAAGCATTTTGAACCAAAAGCAAAACAATCCAAACTGAAAAGATAGCCTTCAACATATTACGATTGAAGTTTTGTCTGTGTTTCATCAAAAATGGAACTGACAAGTTGAAAAATACGAAAAGCACCAAGTACTGACTAATATAGAAGTACCGATGTCCTGACTTAAAATTCAGGAAATCAAGAACATACTGCCCACGACTAAGAATCGAAACAACGAATATTCCTACAATGAAAACTGCCGATATAGAAACTAACTCAAACGTCCTCCGATCCTGACGATACATAAAAGCAAGAAGGAATAGTAATAGTGATGAAGCAACCACTATCAATGACATTTCATTTACAGCCCACATTCTAATGCTATTACCAAAAAATGGCTCAAATATTACTCGGGTAAGAAACAACAATATTGCATCAAAATAGTTTACTTCATGTATTTGGACAGACGCAGTTTTTCCCAAGAAGAAATACGCAATGGTCGCAGCAACCATCACAAGATAGTAGATTCTTCCACTATTTGTGAACACACACCGATAGAGTAAAATTGGTAAACCCAAAATTGCCAAAGGGTGAGTCCAAATAGCTAACACTGCAGTAAGAACTATGGCAATTGAAAAAGAACGCCCTCTCGAAAATGGGTTAGGCATTAGTAGTATAAAAATATATACAAGAAGAATATTCCACAAACTATACATCAGGTTCGTAAACATCGCATGGTTCCCCAAAGGAACTAACGCAAGACATATACAAATGATTTTTCGGTGCCTATCACTTGCTATATAGCCTCTGTACAAAACAGAGGAAAACATACTGTATGCGATAGCTGCAGGAAGAATCGCAAAAAACACTGATACATATGGATAAACTGTGAGTGGAAACAGTAGAATTGATACTTCACTTACAAAATTTGGATACAACGAAAGGTATCCATTGTAATATTGGAAAACTGATAAGACTGAATCACTATTGAAGTGATAAGCAAGTAGATCCCGACCATCTTCACAATGTAATATCGGAAAAAGTACAGGCATAATATTTCTAAGCAATAGGAGAATAAATACAATAATAAACGTACTAAAAAACGTCTCCTTTGCAAAAAAAACCTTCACCATAAAAACTTCTCCAAAAACATCACCTAATAAGTATGCGTAAGACCCCAAACTCTGAAACAGAAATGGATCACTCTGCTATACAAAGCCAATTAGATCTTTAACCAATAATCCGTTGAAAGCTAAGGCGCACTTCAAACACCTATTGAATCACCATACTGTGAATCACCTCGGCTTATACCATTCCCAAACCGGCATCAACTGACTAATTGTTCCAAAAGGGCCGCTACACATAAAATATGCCGAGATAGACTTGCCAACATATGCCATAAACTCAGCCCGCAGTTCAACTCTTATTTTGGGCGCCAGTTTAATGAGTTTGGTGCCGTGTTTCAATTACCTGTATCGCCCTCGAAACAGTGGCACATTTGGCATTTTCATCGGCGTTGCCGCATGAACCCAAAATACAGTTGAGTTAAACCAACTATAGTATCGACTTTGAAAAAAAAGCCCGTATACCGACTCAAAAATTAGGCATAAGACAATCAACTATTGATTGATCTTAAAGATAACACCTGTGGTTTAGTGGTGATGTACTGAGGCAGTGGACGATATGAACTTGTCAGGAAAACGCGGCGTATTCAGCTTTCTATAACGATGCGGCATTTAAGCAGCCAGAACCTGATGTATTGCGGTGAGATAACTCGATTGTAACTTTTCGTTCGCTGCTTTTGTAACATGCACCGGCTGAAATGGTTTTAACCAAGGTATTTGTGCGTGGAATTTAAACGATAGGACAAGCTGGATCATCGAAACTACTCGATGAGGAGTAACCGGTAACCTATATGAGATCAAGTCGCTTTGGATCGCTATGACTTAGCGCTATCCTTATCAAACCTAATCATTAAGTGAGTCGCGCAAAGCGCATTCAACAGGTTGGTGAGCAGTTTCGGACTAAACCGCCCACCAACCTACCAACTCATTACTCGATAGCTTGTGGCTGCTTCTCTGCCGCGATCAATGCATACACATTCGGCAAAATATATAGGGTAAAGAGCGTACCAATCAGCATGCCTGCCACCAGAATGATACCAATACTGTTACGTGCTTCTGCGCCAGCGCCTGTTACTAATACCAAAGGAAAGTGCCCCAAAACCGTTGCAGCCGTTGTCATCAGAATCGGGCGCAGCCGGGTAACGGCGGCTTCACGGGCAGCTTCCGCTTTGCGTAACCCTTGTTCTTGCAGATGGTTAGCAAATTCAACAATCAAAATACCGTTTTTCGCGATCAAACCCACCAAGGTAATGAAACCAATCTGCGAGTAAATATTGATTGTGGTCATGCTCAAATACGGGAACACCAACGCGCCAGATAACGCCAGCGGTACAGAGCCAAGAAGAATCACCAACGGATCGCGGAAGCTGTTAAATTGCACGGCCAATACAAAATACACAAAAGCCAAGGCTACGCCCAATACAGCAACCAAGGTGCTGCCCTCTTTTTTGATCTGCCGAGACTCACCGGAATGATCCAATTGATAACCGTTTGGTAGTATTTCTGCGGCAGCAGCTTCTAATGCAGCCAAACCTTGCGCCTTGGTCACGCCGGGAATAACGCCACCATAGATCTTGAACGAATTACGTTGCTCAAAACGCGTTAGTACACGTGGCACCGTTACCTCTTCAAGCGTTGCTATTGCAGACAGTGGAATACGGTTACCATCCGGCGTTATCAGCTGGTGTTTCATCAAACTTGCCGGGTCGGCACGATCCATACCTTCAACCATCGGGATAACACGATAACCTTTCCCCCCAAGGTTGAAGCGATTTACATAATTGCCTGACGACAGCACCATCAGCTGACGATTCACCTCATCCATGGTCATGCCTAAATCAGCAATGCGCTCACGATCTAGTTTGAAGCGGGCCTGCGGCAGGTCGAGCTTGAGATCGGTTTCAGCGAACATAAATTTACCACTACCGTAAGCAGCCCCAACAAGCTGGCTCGCATAGCCGGCCATTTGCTCAGGCGCATCAACACTGATAACAACAAGTTCAACGTCAAAGTTACCCGCTGTCGGTAACGCCGCAGGAAGAATAGGAAAGGCTTTGATACCTGTCACCTTGCTCAACTTACCAAAAAACGGGCCGACCAGATCATGCACGCTTTCATCACGGTCGTTAAACGGCACTAATTCAACTCCACCAAAACCGCCGGACGGGGTCAGAATCTGCCAGAAATAATCCGCAGAGGCGGTATCGGATAAGGCGCTGACAACATCGTGCACTTGTTCCGTAGTATAGGCCAGAGAGGATTCCGGAGGTGACTCCATGATGATACTAACCGCTGCCTGATCTTCAGTTGGTGCAAGTTCTTTTTGCGACAGCACATAAAACGGTGCGGCCAATAAGCTAACGATCGCACCCAGCGTCAAAATTTGGGCACGCCATGCAAACGCTGTATTCAGGCTATTACGATAGGCATCTTCGAGCCGCTTGAAACGATCATTAACCCAACGCGTGCCTTTACTTTCTTTGCCCCCCTCTTGAGACAAGCTAGCGCTCATAATGGGTGACAGCGTTAATGCAACTACTCCCGAAATCAACACGGCGACGGCCAATGTGAAAGCAAACTCTTTGAATAACAGGCCGGTTAAACCTGACAACATACCTATCGGCGCGTATACAGCCGCTAACGTAATGGTCATCGCAATAATCGGTGCCAGTAACTGGCGAGAACTAGCCAATGCCGCCTGCGTTCGACTCATGCCTTCTCGCATGTGGCGAGCGACATTTTCAACCACGACAATCGCATCATCTACTACTAGGCCCACGGCCAACACGATCGCCAAAATAGTTAACAAATTCAGCGAAAATCCCATCGCGGCCATCATCGCCACCGCGCCCAACAGTGAAATTGGAATAGTTATCAACGGCACCAGCGCACTGCGCATCGATCCCATCAAAGCCAGCACAACCAACCCCACCAAAATAACGGTTTCAATCAGCGTGGTGAAAATCTCTTTGAGCGCGTTACGCATATACAGCGTGCCGTCGTAACTGATGCCTATTTTCACATCCGCCGGCAACGTTGGATTTAGTTCATCCAGTAAGGTGTAAAGCTTGTCACCAATAGCGATTTCATTGGCTCCCGGCAACGGCCAGACAGAAATATAAACCGCTGAGTTATCATCACGCCGCGCATTGATATCGCCTTCATTTTCGCCCAATTCTATACGCGCAACATCTTCGAGGCGTATCTGCGTCTTGCCCTCGCTTTTCACCACCAAGCGTTCAAAGTCTGCTGGGGATTGCATAAGGGTGTCGGCTACGAGATCAATACGTTGCTGATCGTTTTCACTGCGGCCAATGGTTGCAGTGATGTTGTTTCTGGCTAGCGCATCCCAAACATCTGCCGCGCTGAGATTAAAGCTCGCTAACCGCTGTGGGTCGAGCCAGATACGCATCGCTGGCTCTCTCGATCCTTCGAGTCCGATTTTTTGCACGCCATCAATAGTAGCCAGTGTTGGATTGATCTGGCGTGTTAGAAAGTCGGTAAGCTGAGCACGTGAATAGGTCTCGCTCATCACATCCAGATAAAAAGTCGCAGCTGGGCGATCGGCGCGGCGCACTTCAACCGCTGGATCTTCAGCGTTTGCAGGCAGCTCAAAGCGAATTTGACTGAGCCGTGTTGAGAGTTCCGCCATCGCATCAGTGCTGCTTTGATTGAGATCTAACCACAGTGTGACCGTACTGATGCCCGCACGCGATAGTGAATCGACATAATCAACACCCGGCACAGACGCGGCGACACGTTCGATTGGCTCCGTAACAAAGCCTTGTACATCCGCGGCAGACGCCCCAGTGTATGCGGTTGTAATAATCAACGATGAGCTATCGATCTTCGGGTATTGCAGCACCGGTAGTTTGAATGCGGCAACTAATCCTAGTAGAACCAGCACCATCGACAAAACAACCGCAATCACCGGCCGTGTGATAAACACATCAGTGAAAGCAGTTTTTTCAGCAGTGTGTTGTTCGGATGCTATTTTTTCGGAATCATTCTGCGTCATAACCGAACACTCCGGTCATCCGCATTGATAGCATCATTTGCAGCCTGCGAATCATCAATCTCTGAGCTCATCACGTTCACTTTCAAACCTGGGTAAAGCTTAAAAGCGCCGTTGCTGGCGACCCAAGTATTGGCGTTCAATTTACCTTCGACAATGACTGCATCGCCAGATTCAGCAAGCACCGTCACCGACACTTTTTGCGCCCGAACAATACCCGCCTCATCTTTTTCTAACGCATATACATAACTCTGAAACTTATCGCGTAATACTGAAGTATTCGGTAATTCAACCACTTGCATCGGAGCAGCACGAATAATCTTAACGGTAACCAACATACCCGGCTTAAAACGCCCCGCCGCATCATTGAATTCAGCGCGATAACTTAAATGGCGTGTATCCTGAGAAACTGTCGCATCCGATGCGATGATCTGTGCGGAGACCTTCTCATGAGCTGCATCTGGCGATTCAATCACGACACTGGCACCATCATTGAGTAGATGCTGCTGCGCTAGCGTAAAGTCGACCCAATAGTTGGCATCACGACCCACTAGTGTGGTGATTTCCGTGTTTAGTGGTAGATATTGTCCAACTTCTAGCGCATGTAATCCGGATACAGCATCAAATGGTGCTCGTAGCGTTTTCTTACTGATGATGGCTTTGAGACGATCCATTTGTGCAAGGCTAATGCCCAAGGTTGCCTGCGCCTGATCATAGGCATCTTCACTCAACGCGCCTTCGTCTTTTAACTGGCTACTGCGTTTTAAAACACGTCTGGCCAAATCAGCAGAAACACTGGCAGATTGGTATTGCGCGCGTTCTTCTCTGGCATCCAACTCCAGTAAAACCTGGCCTTTACGAACAGGCTCACCGGCACGAAAGTTGACCCGCGTGATAGTTCCATCCAGCTCGTTACGCAAAACCAGCTGCCGTGCAGCTTTGATTTCCCCAACACTTTCAACCGAAGGCGTCCATAACACGATGGATGGATGCACTGCCTTAACGGATTCGCTGTGCTCAGGCATTGCTTCAGCAAACGCAATAGCCGCAGAAATTTCACGATACTTGTATCCGGCCAAGCCGCCAATGATGGCAAGAACGACCAACCCCAATAAGAGCCAGCGTATGATAGCGTTATTTTTCATATATCTTGCCCATTAACAGATGTACTAACAGTCATTCGAAACACCACAATCAACGTAACCCCATTTCTACAAGTGCATCACATGCGTGTGCAATCCCGTCGTCATCTAGCGGTTTACGCCACTGCACGGCATTAACAACAGCCTTAAACGTTTGCACCTGAGCACAGGTAGGCTTATACGGCGCAGACCAGGCGTCATCCCCGTGATAGACACTCACACCTTCGGTTTGCACACTGACATGATGAAACCCGACATTCAGCGCCCAATTCCCTAGCATCAGCTGATTCAGTATCTCGCTGCGATTATCACCAACAATCAGCTCACCATCATCAATCGCGGCTTCGAGCAGCGTCATAAACGTCTGATCGATACGCGCCTGAGCTGCAAACAAACGCTCACGCCATTGATTGGAACTGCGCTCTAGTAAAGGCTTTTGCATCACTAGGGTTTCGAGCTGCGGGTCGAAAGAACGTCGATAGATTTTTTTATGGTCGCCAAGCAACACGGCAGCTAATCGCTCAGGTACTGAGAGATCCAGTGCCAGGATTTCAGCAATTCGATCCGTCACAAAATGCAATGACTCGGTTGCCAGCGCCACCAATACATCTTCTTTAGTCTGCACATGTTTATAGACAGACCCCATCGAAATACCGGCTTCTTTGGCGATAGTCGACATCGTGAAATCCAGCAGGCTGGAGGCGTCAATAGCATTGGCTGCAGCTTCGAGAATCATGGACTCTTGCTGTTCCGGGGTGAATTTTGGAGCTGGTGCCATAAGGTTTCACTCTAATTTGAAACGCATTCGAATATAGTTCGAATGAAATTATCAACACGATATCAAGTCCTGTCAACCCGGCAAATAGGATATCAACCAAAAACAACGGCAGAGGCAATGGTCTCGCCCAATCCCGATACCCGCACACGATAGCCACTTACAAGCACTGCCAATACAAACCACAGTAACGCCACGATGAACGACCGCCGTAATTAAAAGTGTCTAACCAGACTCTTTCTGCAATGAACATACGCCTCTATAATGCGCGGCCTTGCAAAAATAATGAGAACAATCAGTGGAATACACCTTCACACGCGATGCATTTGGAGAAATCCAAACCGAGTTTTCAATGGGTCATGAGGTCATCGGCGACTGGCTGGTGTCTTGCATGCGCGCACCACACAATATTGATCAGATCATCGTGCTGGCGAACGAACTGCTTTCACGCACTCGCAGCCAATACTGTGATGAATATGCCGGTTTTGAGCTGTTTATGGATCACGATGAAGTGCGCCTGCAAGCCTCTACTGTCGAGCATGCAAGCTTCGACGACAGCAATGCCGAAGATATGTCGGTATTTGACGACGAACAACAGACCGAATGTGGCCTAGATGATTTCATTGCGATGCTGGGATCCTGGCAAGCATTTATTGCCTCACTCTGATACCCTTGCCGCTCTGACACTGGCGCAAACTATATGAGCCGCCCAAACCACAAAGGCGATGCTGTCAGGCAAGACAACCGGAGCAAACTTATAATGACAGAACAGAGTTTTGACGAAATCCTCGCTATGAGCTGCGAAGATCGATACGAGATTTTTCTCTCTATGGTGGCCGATGAGCGCGACCTATGGATTCTCGTGAATGACAACAACGAGTTTCTGAAAATCCATTCTGATGACTTGGATAACGAGTTTTTACCGGTTTGGCCACATGCAGACTTTACTACGCCCTATTGCAACGGTAATGAAGAAACACTGAAACCTAAGAGTATTACAGTACCGGAATTCTTCGCAAAATGGGTACCCGGGTTAGAGCGTGATGGCTTGGACATTGTTGTGTTTCCAAACGGGGATGATGACGTGTGGATCATGAGCCCAAGTGAAGTCAAAGACGACCTGCAAGAAGCTTTTTCGAATTTTGAGTTTTAACGTGTAACCAATAAACGTTTTAAGCGCACGTGATGATGCGATTACTCGTCTTGTAATCGCTCAACCCCTTCACATCGTTGTGATGTTCTGCTGCCCAACGGCGCCACTTAAGAAACCCTCTCCCTGTTTAGCATCGGCCCCTCAATAAAAGCAATCAATCGACCCGTTTAAAAGCCCAGTACTTCATCAACAAAAATGTCAGTATCGGCGTTACAAAAGCCATGCCCGCAATAGCTAGGTAGGTATTGGGGTATTGATAAGTAAACACTTGCGCAAATGCTGCATTGCTCGCGAGTGAAATCAACGAGCTCACAATGAACCGCATAAATGCCAACGATTCGTTTTCGACACTCACGTGCTGAAACGTCCAGAAACGTTGCCCGGCATAAGAATAGGCAGCCGCAAATACCCAAGCGGTTCCATTGGCAATCTGCGCGTGTACCGAAAAGACAATAAACAGCAGCGAGTAGATACTTACATGCACAACCGTCGCAACACCGCCGACAAGCGCAAAACGAACCAATGGGTAGGTGGTAAGTTTTTTCACCAAATTTACGGCTTGATCAACCACCCTGATGCGCCTTTTTCTCGTCATCGAAACCCACAGTATCCATCACCAGATATATTGGTCTCTGTTTCACCTCAATAAACACGCGTGCCAGATACTCTCCGATCATGCCCAAGCTGGTTAGAATCAAACCTGACATGAAAAGCACCACGACCATGAGAGATGCATATCCGGGCACATCAACGCCTGAGACCAGCGTGCGCACAATCATATACAAGCCGAAAGCAAACGCACCGAAAGCCGTAGACACACCGATGTATGACCAAACTTTCAAGGGCAAAGAGGTAAAGGAAACAAATCCTTCAACTGCTAACCCATACAAACGCACATAGTTCCATTTGGTTTCGCCGGCAGCCCGTTCCGGCCGTGCGTACTCAACTACACACTCGTTGAATCCGAGTGATGCAAAAATGCCTTTCATAAAACGGCTTTTTTCAGGAAACAACTTCAAGCATTCAAGCACTTTACGATCAAGCAGGCGGAAGTCTCCTACATTTTCAGGAATGCGCGTATCTGAAAATTTATCGATAACCTTATAAAACACTGATGACGTTGATCGTTTCAACAAGCTATCGGCGCTTCGATCCACGCGTTTGGCCAATACAACATCGAAACCCTTTCGCCACTGCTCAACCATCTCGGCGATCAATTCTGGCGGGTCTTGCAAATCTGCATCAAACGGAATCGCAGCCATACCGGACGCCATATCAAGGCCCGCAGTTAACGCGGCTTCTTTACCAAAGTTACGCGATAAATTGACCGCTTTAATACGCGGATTTTGTTCGGCATGTTTAACCAGTCTCTGCCATGTAGTATCACTACTACCATCGTTTACGCAGATAATTTCATAGTTATCTGTGACGGGTTCAAGACACGCAGTAACTCGCTCAAAAAAGATATCAATCATCGACTCCTCGTTAAACATGGGAGTCACAATACTTAGTTCAATTGCATTCATAAATATCTGTCTATTATCGCATTCGAATGGCCGCATCATAGCCTATTGCTACTCGGCTGCAAACGCACCAAAACGATACGGTTAGCGATTCAGGTTGGTTTTTCGGATCGACTTCAAGCGATAACAACAACGCTTGCTCTATGGGTTTGAAGACACCGTCTTTGACGAATCATTCCGTTGAATAATTTGTCAAAGCGAAAGGCCCGGAAGTCATATTCCGGCCCAGATGTGCAAAAACGATTAATCGGAGGAGCTGCCGCGTGCTATCACGCAGCATCATGATAGCGCCCAGTGCGCTGCCCAGCAGAACACATTGCCGCGGCTTACAACCCTACTGTTTGTCGGATTTATCCGATGTTATATAGGCATAGCTAACAACAAACGTTTTGCTCTTGACTGGAATAACACCCAGCAGGTTGCCTTTCTCTCCTTTCAATGAGATACGGTGCACCGTGCTCAATGCCGGATAACGCGCTTTAAAGCGCGCAACCCATTTAGGATCTTTGTCTCCTTTCCACAACAAGATAACTGTTTTGCCTTCTACTTCGTCGTAAACAGTGTCTTCAGCGATGTAAGAAAAAATACGTACGCGGGGCTTCTCATCGAAGGCAACGTATAAAGTATCGGTGTCATAACTACGATTGTTAGACACGATGTAATCAATCGATTGCGGTATTTCCTTCTTGATTTGTTCGTACGCTTGTTCTCGCTGCTCAACCTGAGTCCATCGATTCAGTTTGATGGTTTTTGCTGCAAAGACGATAAATGCGACCGAAATTAATACCGTTAGTGTGACTTTCAGATGCTTGTCTTTGATCGCTGTAATAGACGTTTGAAAGATCAAAAAGAAGAGTATCGTAAAGGGAATGATGTTCTGAATCGTAAAACGCGTTTGCAGCTTATGATTGAACACGGCACAAAATATGCCCCAGATGAACAAAAACCCGAAGCTGTTAATCAACAAAAATACGGTATCGAAGGACCCTTTTTTTGCTTCCTGCTTATACGCGCAGAAGCCTTGTTTGATTTTATCTTTAGAAAAGAACACCAACGCTAGAAGCACCGGCAAAAATGCCACTGACAGCGGCGTAACCAGACCCTTGGTCACACTAAAATCCTTAAATTTCTTGGCCGTATTTTGTGCGTAATCTAATGAGCTTACGTCTCGCGTAAACATGTAAATCAAATAGGGAATAAGTACCGCCGCACACAACACAACAATGGCCCAAAAGCGCGGAGAACGAAAACGTGACCGTCCTTGTTCCGTTAATACCATGGTCGCAAAAAGCGCGATAAAACTGATAATGGCCTGATACTTACTAAAAAAGAACAACAGCGCGCAAAGGGCGAACAACAACCAATGCGTAAGTTGATCCTTCTTGATGGCCAGATAGAAATACCAAAGCATTAATGACGATAAAACAATCGCCATTAAATCAGGCGTAAACCAGATTTGCTTAGAGAATAGCGCCAAGCAGATTGAGACAACAACCAGCGCTCTCGATCGAAGATCAGTCAAATAGTATTCAGAAAACTTCCAGCCAAGATAGGCGATAAACACATATCCGGCATAAGTGATTATCGGTGAAACGATTAACAAAGCCTCATTAGGCAATACTCTCAGCAGTGCCCCAGCAAACCAAAAAGTGACCGGCGGATGTTTGGGGTAAAATAACGCAAAGTCGCGCCCGAAATAATAGGTTTCAATGATATCGCCTTGCAGCATATAGCAGCTAACGACACTCACAAGGGTGAAAGCAAAAATGGCAAAAATACCAAATCGCGCAGGAATAGATGTAGCCATCCTTTCGAACATAAGAATTACCGGGCAGGTGCAACTGTTGCTGTTTTATGAGTTAAGTAATGTATTTTATGCGAGCAAATAAGGATTTGCTAGGCAACGACCGAATTACGCCAGTTAAGCCTGATTACAGCCTCTACAAGCCACACACGTCGACATAACCATGTCGTCTCGATGTGTATTGATAGAGGCCTCATCTAGACACCGTACTTTACCCTACCGTTACGGCAGCCCGAAACTATACACGCGATCACCATCGGTACCGGTTTTATAGCCACTGCCCCAATACACTCGGCCATCAACGACGGACGGAGTGCTGACGATCGACTGCCCCGTTTGGAACATCCAACGAATCGTTCCCGTACTGGCATCCATTGCAACCATAGTGCCTTGCAAGTCGGCAACGCCAGCAAACACGACACCATTAGCAACCGTTAACCCGCCCATAGGCCAGTTAAAAAAGCCTTCGCCCAAACCAATACCCCAGACCGGATGAACCATGCCAGAGGTGTAGACGGTTTGCCCACCTGCAGAAGCTCCATCAGGGCCAATTTCGCCACCGCCAGTAACCACAGTGCCGCCACCACGGATCGGCGCATCATAGTTAGGTACTGGGGTTTGCCACAAAATATCGCCAGTTACCGGGTCAAGTGCCGTCCAGAATCCGGAGCGAATCGTGGTGCCAGCCAAGCTGCCTGCTGCCAAGGTGTATGGCCGATGATCGAAATTAGTATTCTGCAAATACACACGCTGACCATCTGATGCTGATCCGAACTGCATGCCACCAATCAACCCAGCAGGGCCAATATGTTTACGCCAGATAATCGCGCCGGTATCCGGGTTTAATGCGAAGTACTCACCGGCCTTATTGCCGGCAAATAAGCGGTCTTCCATCACCCCGGCACCCACGTCGATGGCTACCAACACCGGTGGCTGTGCAAAATCACTGTCCGGGCCTTTCGGGTTCGGGCAATTTTTGCTTGAACTAGAAAACGCCAACAGCGGGAATAACGTTTCAAAATCACAGGCAGTCGTCCAAGCATCATACGTTTGTGACGATGTTGCCCATTTAACCGCACCGGTATCAATATCCAATGCCACTATTGAATCAACAAAATTACGAGGAACAACGGCAAGGCATGCTTGAGTTGCCAATTCGTCGCCAACAGCAGAAACCAAACATTGTTGCACCGATTGAGGCACCCAATAGTTATTGCCGGTAGGTAAGTAGACACTGTTCCGAGCAACATCAATAGTCGGCGCACCGCCCCAAACTGCCGCACCAGAAAACTGATCCCGATCGTCTTCATCATCAATCATGTAAGTTCGCCATTCGATCTCACCAGTGTGGGCATCTAATGCAACGAAGCTGCCACGAAAGGTACAGCAGGGAATTTTCTCGGAACGTGCATACGTTGATTCGTGTGAGGAGACACCTACCAGCACTTTATCGTTATAAACCACCGGCGACTGAGAAATTTGATCATACAGTTTAGTGCCAATCTTACGGCTCCAAACCAAGTCACCACTAGCACGGTGCAGTGCATAAACATAACCGCCACACAAATCATCGAACCCGAACAAAAAACGCCTAGCGCGATCGATTAACGAAGGGAATACGGTAATCGGTGCAGGATTCTGAACATCCGCAATAATCACAAGATCTTCAAAAATCGCGGGTGAAGAGCGCGATACATTGTTCAAGCTGTCGTTGTTTAGACGTCGTACAGATTGAGACCAGAGCTGACTGCCATCGTTAGCGTCAATCGCAAACACCTTGCCGCCTTTAGCATTGGCATCAATGGAGGCCCCCGTTCCCCAGTCGGTGATATATAGCGTACCGTCGGTGACTGTTGGCGTCGCAGACACCGAGCCGCTCACGTGAGAGATCCATTTGACCTCCAAATCTTCAACATTGGCTGGGCTGATCAACGTTTCACCCGCAGCATGGTGCGTATTTGCTAAATCACCGCCCCAAGATGCCCACGCTAGATCGCCACCATTGGCACCTGGCACATGCAAATCTAGGTCACCACCACGAGTAACAGGACATGCTGCGAAGCTTGGTATTTTTGGAAAGCAGGCCGTCAGGCTCAGCAATGATGCGATAGTCAGAGTCAACAACCCTGCACGACGCCCGGTTATTTTTATTGTCATGCGCGTTCCTGCGTATTTTTAGTGGCCGGTTCGATGCGTCGATACTACCCACATCAAGGTCATATTCCCAGTATTGTGACGCAGTGTTATGACTTCGTTATCAATTTTATGGCGACTTGAAAAACCCTAACACGCACCACTCACGATCAGCTAAATCACCCTGCGCAGCGATACATTCTGTTACACGAATCTATTCACCCAAACTCAGCATCTCATGATGGAATATCGGTGACTCGAATAACAACAATAAAAGGGATCCGTCATGACTCCATACCGAACGACAGCCGGCCTGATTTTCTGCGCGTTTGCCGCTACCGCTTCAGCAGAAGGCGGCAAACAACGTATCGTCGGCGGCAGTGATGTCAATCAAGGTGAATGGCCGTGGATGGTTTCACTGCAGGACGCCAACAGCGAACGTGCCGACGACGGCCATAGTTGTGGTGGTAGTTTGATCGCCAATCGCTGGGTACTAACCGCATCACACTGCCTCACAAAAACGACTAACCCAGAACAACTTGAAGTGCGAATTAGTGGCCATGACTTAAGCCAGACAAGTGCCAGTGGCCAGCTCCACCGGGTCAAACGTGTTCTGCTACACCCCAACTACAATACCGACACGCTCGATCGGGATATTGCCTTGCTTGAACTGGCATCAACCAGCGATGCAACATCTATTTCTCCCATCGATAACGTTGATATGGCGCGTGTTGTACCCGACACAACGCTGTCAGTGATTGGCTGGGGGCAACGTTCGGAGACAGACCGGGAATCACCCACAGTTTTACAGCAGGTCAGTGTGCCTTTTGTCAGCAGAGATACTTGTGAACAAGCACGCAATGGAGGTGATGGCGAACTATCAGACACCATGATCTGCGCCGGCCCACCGGAAGGTGGCAAAGACAGCTGCTATGGCGATAGCGGCGGCCCATTAATGGTACAGCAAAATGGAACATGGAAGCAGGCTGGCGTCGTGAGTTGGGGTGTCGAATGCGCTGGCTCGAATCAATACGGCGTCTATGCCCGCGTCGCAAGCTTCGACGGCTGGTTAAATCAGCATCAACAACACTTGTCTCAAGATACCTGGCTGGATGTCGGCTACATTCCCGAAGACATTGCCGTCAATCAGTCGATTTCGATTTACAACAATTCTTCACAAGCACAAACAGTGACAACGCTAACGCCTAAAACCTTGAGCGGCTTAACTATCGCGATAGAAAAAGACGACTGCTCGAGCATTTCACTCGATTCCAACGGAAAATGTCAGGTCGATATTGCTCTTACAGGGCACCATGCTGGCCGCTTCAACGATGTGATTGAAAGCACAGCAACCGATCAAAAAGATGTGATGCGCACACGTATTCGGGGCGAAGTACTGGTCAAGCAGACCTTCAATACACGTATCAGCGATCAGGATCTGACGTTTTACACCAGTGCAGAGCCGCCAGTTGAATGGCGTGATGGTGAAGACCAAGTTTCTGTGCGCAGTGCCCGCAACGAAACAACCGATGTCAGCCCGCTACTGACCATGGTAAAGGGGCCAGGAAAAGTGTCTTTTGAATGGCGCCTATCAGATGAACACGATGATACCGCGTCCATCTTACTTGACGGGCGCGCACTGGATATCGAACCCCCGACTAACGACAACTGGCAACGAGTATCTCTGGATATCCCTGAAGGTACACATCGATTAACCTGGCTCTTCCGAAAGGGAGACAAAGCACCAGAAGCTGATCGACACCTGATGCTACAACGGGCGTCAGTCTCTCACCCGATTAGCATCAAGAAGGATAAAAAATCGACCAAGAAAACATCAAAAAATTCCGGTGGTAGCATCGGCTATATTCTGCTGCTAGCCCTTATACCCATTGCCTTGCGAAAAACAGAACGTTATGGCTCCAAACCAAGAAACGGCCAATACATGAACACAAGGCAGCCCACATGAACCGAACATGGTTCACACAGCATGCTAGGGTCGCAGCCCTAGCACTTTTGACACTCTCCATCACTGTCAACGCTTCGTCGTTAGCGCCCTTAGTGCAAATCAAGGCCACGCAGTCACACCTGATCATTACGACAATCAGCCATGGATGCACACAAAAGAGTGACTTTCAGCTAAGTGCAGAAACAGGCCCACGGTTGGTTTTGTCAGTAAAACGAATACGCCACGATCGTTGCCGTGCACGCGCAAGGCCATTTAGTGTATCTCTCGCTTTTGATACGCTACCTAAAGCGATTACAACCAGACTGGAGCGCGGGGAATCATTTCGACTGAATAATATGATCGTACCGATAACCCCCGGCTTCTTAAAAAACAACCCATAGGATGCGCCATGACAGCCCACATTGTTATTGTTGATGACGACATCGATTTAACCAACATGATCAGGCGTTTTCTTGAACGCCATGATTTCAGTGTTGAAGTCATTCGTACCGGCGAAGGTGCAAGTGAACGTATTCAACGCATCCAACCGGATTTATTGATTCTTGATCTGATGTTGCCCGGCGTCAGCGGTATGGAGATCTGCGCCAACCTGCGCCCACAATTCGACGGGCCAATCGTTATGCTCACGGCATTAGCCGATGACGTCGACCAAATTGCTGGGTTGAATCAAGGCGCCGATGATTATTTGCCCAAACCCCTGAAGCCAGAACTTTTACTCGCCCGAATTCAGGCGCTATTGAGACGCCATCGGCCCTCCTCGCCCCCTGCTGCTAATGCTTCGCAGGCTTACCACCTTCCGCCACTGAGCATCGATCCGCCGCTTCAATCAGTGACATGGCATGGCGAGCCACTGCCACTGAGCGGCAGGGAATACGACTTGCTGTTTTTTCTCGCACAACATGCAGGCCAGGTTCTCGCTCGAGACCGTCTCTATCAGGCAATTTTTCAGACACACTATGATGGTATCGACCGCAGCCTTGATGTACTGATGTCGCGCTTGCGTCGCAAAGTTCCAGACGGTGAAAACTACATTCGAACGATTCGCGGTCAAGGTTATCTGCTCGCGTTAGAGAAACAAGACCGATGACTCTAATCCAACAAGCAACCGCTAAACTACTGGCGGGCACCTTAGCTATAGTGTGTTTGTCTGTCGCGGTATTCGACTACACCGATGTGTTGATCATGGATCATCAGGACTCACAACTCTTCGATGTAACAAACTCGCTTGCCGACACGCTTGCCCGCCAATCACAAGATGAATGGGACGCAACGATTGAAGCCTCTGCAAATGCACACAGTGTCTTCTTTCATCTCGCCCCTATAGGCGATTACTCGGATTTAACGAAACCAGATCCATCAGGAAGCTTCCCTGACGAGGCAATACCGGATGAAACAGCGCCGAGTGTGATGATTACACCGCCAAGCAGCACATTTGATCATCCATTTCCTGGCAATGCATTTATCAACTCCGGTTTCGCGTTTCACGACAGCGGGATATTAACAGCCGTTCCCATACTCGGCAGCAATTGGGAGCTTGTTGCCGAACCGATGGATTACCCTATTTGGCCCGCAACTCTGATCACGGGGGTGCTGCTATTAGGCCTCTATGCAGCACTGATCATCACAACACTTCGCCCGCTAAAAATACAATCCGAGAAACTGATAGAAGCTGCGCGAAAAGCGAATATTCAAACCACTGAAAATCAAATCCCTGATCGCTTAAGTGCAGAGCTACAGCGTTTACACCAAGAACATGCTGCCGGGCACGAACAATGGCGAGACTTGCTTCACGGCGTTGCCCACGAAATCCGTTCGCCACTCGCACGTATCAGCTTTGCCATCAGTGAATGGAAACTGCTGCAAACGCCCCACACACCCTATGCAGATTCAGTAAACCCTAGCGAAAACACTGCAGCCGATGAACAACGGGAACTTGAAAATATTATGGAGCGGGCAACACAAGATCTAGATCAGCTCGCTCATGAAGTACTGCGCTATTCAAGGCTCGAACTCATGAGCAACGAGCAGCTCTCACGTTCATCTATCATGCTTGAAGAAATGGTCGACGCCTGTTATCAGCGGCTAGCGCCTGTATATACCAACGTTCAATTCGACAGCCATGGAGAGACACCTTTCTCAGTGCATGCTGATACCAACCAACTGGAACGTGCGATCTTGAATCTATTGAGAAACGCAGCCCGCTATAGTCAGGGCCATGTCACTGTGTCGTGGATTTCGAACAAGACTGACTGGCAGTTAATAATTGAAGATGATGGCCCGGGTATTCCACCCGGTAAACGGGCACGGGTTTTTGAACCCTTTACACGGCTCGACCCAAGCCGGTCTCGTGACTCTGGCGGCAACGGGCTTGGCCTTGCCATTGTGAAAGCTATTATGGATAACCATAACGGCACAGTCACAGTCGACGATAGCGACCACGGCGGAGCACGTTTTGTTTTAACGTTTCCTACCCAACTAAAGACGGCTGATGATTTTAACGGTTGATTCAGACTCTAGCTCCGATTCGCCTAGTTTTGTCTATTCCGAGCTATAAACAGCTGATCAGTGCCAAATCCAAATAGAATAAGGCCCAATCAGCCGCGCTAGAGCCAACGTTACTAGCCGCCAATCATCTCTTCGGTAGAAATACCCATGCGTTTTGCCATGAGCGGGTAATCAATGGTTTTGATGTAGCCAGAAATCAAGCCGTTGCCACCTACTGAGAATACATAATGCGTCGTTACTCCTTCGACCATACGCTGCGAAGCTGGCATTCCACGGAACTCACCGACTTGCTTTTTATCTTGACGGTAAGTAATCAACACATCGCCCTTATCGTCAACAGCGTAACTGCTACTGGCATCAACCATGTCTTCAGGGAAGGTGCCAAAACCGTCACGATGCTGTTTAAGGCGCGACTTAATATATTCCTTGCCCATCATCTCATCACGACCAGTCCCTTTATACATGACGTTATCTGCAAGGTAAGTGTCGACAGCCTTGTCGTAATCGCGTGTTTTTGTCATCACAAAATACGCTCTCACTATTTTCATGTCTCTCTCTGCTTTTTCTTGCTGAAATCGCGGCGTAGAAACGCGTTGGGCGTTGGCCAGCATTGGCCAGGTAAACAGCGCGGCAGTTACGGCAAATAATGAACGTCGCTTCATGGTGCTTCCCCTTGCATCTGTGTTTTTTCGTCAAGCATGAGAGACAACCGGAACTGCTCTAGCCGCAGCACATCTTGCCGCTCATCGTTGTACGATTCTACAACCAGTTTAGCAGACGCCAGTTTGCGGTCGCTCAATCGTAAACGAGATCTGAAAGCCCAATGCAAACACTGTTAGAAATCGACCAGATTGCAAATAAATATCCCCCAAATACAATCAGCCTATAAAGATTCTTCGAACGTATAAAAAATGGTTTTTTTCGAACTGTACTCCACGAATAAAACTTTCGAAATAGTGCATTTTAGGGTTCCACGTTCATCTCTTGATACGCTTCAAAGACTAGGCTTTTATTGCCACCATACGTCCACATGCATTATCTCATAGGGCTTTTGTTGTTATAACCTCGCGCCGCAATACACATTCTTCTGCCACTATTTTACGTCACCGTGATATAGGTTCATCCGAGATCGTGTATTCGAAATATTCCATTTTGAATTAATGCATAGGACGTTATAATGCAATCAACTGTTTTTAAAAAGGCCAAATTAGCAACTGCAGTTGCCATGGCAACAGGGGCAATCTTTCTTGCAGGATGCGAGGAAAACAAAACAACAACTGAAGATTCTGATCGTTTCGAAGTTATTCAACAAAAGGTCCTGAATACCTCGGTTTTCGGTATCGTTCAGGATACCAATGGCAATCCGGTTCGTAACGCACGTATCAGCATCGGTGGCATCAATACACGCACAGATGAAAGTGGCGCATACCGCTTGAAAGATGTTCCTGTGACCGGCTTCGGTCAAAATATTGTCAACGGTGAAGTCATTGCTGGCGCGACAGGCACGCCATTGACCATTTCAATCAGCAGCGCAACGGGCTATTTACCTGCAACTGTACAGGTCACTCCTGTAGCCGGCAGCACGCTAGTACAAACTGCAACAGCAGAAGGCGGCAGCGAGTCAGGCAATGACAAGGATTCTCTGGTTGCGATTATCATTCAAAACGGTGTTGCGGTGTCTGCTGGATTAACCGTTGTGCCTAAAATCGACGCCGCTGTCGAAGGTGTGTTGCGTGATCGTACAACAGGGTTGGAAATTCCAAACGCAATTGTCGCTCTAGAATTTCTCGGCGTGAATGGTGTCGAGCAGCAACAACAGCAGAACGATAACGACGGCGACAATGACGGCACCGGCTACGGTTCACTGACATTTCAAGCGGTTACTAATGATCAAGGGCTATTTGAATTTCCGGCTCTACCGGCCGATTCAGACTTTGAGATCATCGTACAAAGCTGGAACACCGAAGACCTTGGCTTCCAGGGTGACGGCATGCTGGGTAAAACATCGATTTCCGACGCAGACATAGCGACCACGCCGGAAGTTGCTAAACAGCACATCGGTGATGTTATGGTTGATCCAATCTACTCTAACGACTTAGTGTCACCGTTTACAACCAAGGTTGATGGTGTTGTTTCTGCTACGGCATCCCGCGGTATGCTGAATGATGACCTCGACGGTACACAAGGCATTGTCGTTCACTTCAACGAACCGATGGCTAAAATCATCGATGACAATTCTGTCTACATCGTCGACAAAATGAACGACGCCCTAGTCGATATTCAGTCGATTACACTCAGCGAAGACGCTACTTATCTCACAGTGACAACAGCTGCGCCCATTGGGATGGGCATCGACTTCGATATCTATCTCAACAAGGTCGATTTTGAAGATGGCTCAGAAAACACGCTGGCACACCAATCACAGCCTGAAGAATTTTTGGGTAAGCCAACACCGGCCTATACCTATGATGAATCACTGGCATCCATCGAAAGCTATACAATCAAACTAAAAACTTACGAACCACCACTGACACAATCGGGTGCGGTTACCAATCTAACACAGATTGCAGAAGATCCTGCTGGTACGCAATTCACTCTGCTTCGTGGCTTAAACAAGAACTTCGCAAGCGTTGATTACACCAGCGATGACGTTGAACAATTGAACAGCAATGAAGATGGTAATACCGGTGAGCGCCTGCGTGCCCTTGCCGCAGCAACACTTAATGAAGCACCGATCGCCGGTCAAGATGCACCAGATGACGTACTGACTGATAGCGCACGGATCCATTTTGACGTCGCTGAAGCGGAGATTTATACCATTACGATTCGGAGCCAACGTGGCGCAGATCGCATCGTTAACATCGACTTAGTTGATAACGATGCTGGTGATCTTGCTGATAACGGCACTGATGAAGCAGCATTTAAAGTCGATGCTGATTTTGGCAATACCACCGTCGCTATGATTCTGCGTGAAGTCGAAGAAAACGATGTGGTCACCATTACATCAATAAATGGCCTAGGAATGTCTGTCGCGACAGCATCATTGACCTTGGTTGACACCGTAGCCCCCACCACCGTGTTGCAAAACAGCTATGGCTATAAATCTGAGAACACCAACGGTGTCGCAGGCTTGGCATACGGACAAGGCGGCGAGTTGTCAGACATTATTGCCGACAGCAACCTCGGTACACCGCTATTGAACCTGACACCGCGCTTGCTGGTACCACAAGATCCAACAACCGGCATCGCACTGCCTGTGGGTGACATTTGGAACTCGTTAACCAACGGCATTAAGCAAGAAGAAAATAACGCAGGCCTGATGGTCGACTGGGTTAATACCACATCCAATATTCCTAGCGATATTGTGGTCTACGATGAAACCGCTTTCACTAACTGGAATGCAGGCGCACGTCGCATTGGTATCGCTTTCTCTGAAGACGTTACCCTATCGGGCAACCCGGCTTTACCAGTCGGCGCCGATTTCAATGCATTTATGGCACAGAACAATGTGGTACAGAACGATCAAAGCAACCGTATTTCGGTCACCGATTTGATCAGTTTTCAAACTAGCGATGTACTTGCCGCAGCGAACAATCATGATGGCGACGTGATTGACTTCACCGGCGTCATCGCCGATGCGACTGCCAATGCATCAACGGCTGATGACAACGCCCGCGTTGTGATCAAAGATCGTATGCCAGCGATGGCCACAAAAGCCACCTATACCGGCGAAGCAATCATTGTCGAGTTCAACGAGCCGGTATCCTTGCGAGAAGGCGCTGATTTCACCCTACGTGGAATCAGCTCGAGTATCACAGTGGATATCAGCGAAGCGACTGCTACTGCAAACCAAAACACAACGACAGTAACGATCCCGTTCACCGATGAAAACTGGTATTCGGCTTTGTCTGTCAATCAACTGTTTAACCGTCAAGTGTCTACAGACGATGATGCAACTGAACTGTCGGTATTGGTATACGATGATGTTGCGGATGCACCGCTGGCCGCTCAGCGCTTGTCTGCTCAAGATGTTACGTGGACGACATGGGACGGTGGCGACAACGAGGTTAAAACACCCGCCATTGTTATCGAAAGTGCTCTGCCTGAGTTGCAAGTTAACATCGCGACTGCCGGCTTTGAGAACGCCCGCGAGCTCGGCTTTACTGTGACTTACACGAGCAACCATCGCATTAACTTGAACCAGCTGCTGCCAGGTCTGGCAGATCAGGCAAAAACTCGCAAACTCACAGCTGCGCAGGTTGCTCAAGCGTTCAGGCTCACTGGCACGGCACAAATTAGCGGATCTGAAACGCCAGCAAATAACTCCGGCGCACCTTCAGGCGCAGTGTTGTCTTCAGATGGTAAAACGTTGATGGTTCGCATCAACACCAACGGTGTAGGTTTAGCGAATTCTGATAGTTTCTCAACTGTGCGGAACTTCGGCAGTGCTTACGACAATAGCGCCTTCATTGGCGCAAATGATCTGAGCCAGCAGATTCCATAACCTTGCTAACCGGTCAGCACTTTTAGGCCCCGCTTTGGGGCCTTTTTTATGAACGTTAAAAACGTTATTGAAGAGGTGCCACTGAATAGCCTGATTAAAAATTAGGCTCAAACCACGTCAATAACTCACTAATAACTCGCACTTTAAGGCTGTTTTTCAAAGACTTTCACGCCGGCAGGCAACGTGTACCAATCCTGCTTTTCACTCACCCAAATATGCGCCGTCGGCTGTAAAATTCGGGTATCCGACAAACCTGCCGGTTTCAGCTTTATCTGACGAGGTTCATCAGGGTTGTAATGATAAATTCGATTACCACAGGTCGCGCAAGATTTGGCCGCACTGATATTGCCGCTCTCTGCAACTCTGCGCCATTCTGTCATTTCGCCATGAAACACGACATCATCAGCATCGACAAAAGCAGTGAGACTAAACGCACTGGTTGATAGTTTCTGGCACTCTTTACAGTGGCACGCCAAGATTATCTGCGGCTCTGCCAAGAGCTGGTAAACAACCCCGCCACATTGGCACGAACCCTCAATGGGGTATGTCATATCTGTCTCCTCGTTAGAAAAACCAAAGGATGCTGCACATCCGATTGACGGCTTAAGTCTCTTATTTCACATCTTCGATATCAGAACATCCAACCAAACAGTGATTACTCCATTAACTAATGTGCACAATACCGCGCTGGAGAATCATCGCCCCGATACGATTCAGTCAATCTGACAACCAATAATCGAAAAATGCACGTCATACAATGTAAATCTTAAAGCGGTATTAAACATAAGCAGAAGATGTCAGGCCGCTTTAACCCGGCACCATAGAATAAGCACTCTAGCTTCTGCACTCACCACACTGTCACTCTGACTAAATACCTGTATAAAAAACGTTAGAAATTGCGATAGTATTGTGGAACGTAGAAACTATTTTCGGAACAGTTTCACATAGCCAAATCCATCGACAGGGCGCATGAAACATCAATAAAAAATTCACCGACATAAAAATCTTTGCCGTTGAATAAAGAGTTAGTGCTATAACCGCCTATTGATCAATACTAAACGAAGACCATAAAGGAATGGCCCATGCGAATTTTTTACCCATTGGCATACAGCCTGTTTATCGCAGGCTGTGTTTCCACAGGGCCAGCCTATGATGCGAATACCCCTACCCAAAAACCACAAAACGATCAAACAGCAGTCTATTTCTATCGGCAACCTGCCAATTGCGGCGAACTTTACGCTATCGATCTCACAGTAAACAATGCTAATCAGAATCGTTTGGCCGAAAACACTTACGCGGTGGTCAAAATGAACGCTGGCAACGTTATTTTGGGCAACAAAAAGTCAGCCGCACAGCGCGACGGTCACGTGATGTCATTTGACGCGGGATCGACTCACTTCGTAAAAATTCAAACACTCGATAACGGGAGTTCTGGATGTTCGATGAGTTTTGTTTTATGCGAGAGTATTTGCCGTGAAACCTACACAGAGGTGGATGAACGTACGGCAAAAGCCGAGATGTCAGGATACAAGCTTGCGATTGCCGGGGAGCCTCCGGAAAAAATTGAAGCGGTAAAAACTCAGTCACTCGAACATCTCGACAAAGATACCCCACTGACAGAGATCACTATTTTCAATGCAGACGGCTCACTATTCCGCAATCAAATCGATATCACTCTATCTACCGGCGCTGGATTTTCATTGGACAAAAAGCAGTTTTCGCGTTTTAAGCTACCGGAAGGAGAATACGACATACTGCTAGGACACCTAGACTTAGGGTATTTCACGAGCGAGCACAAAATACGTGTTACCAATGAACCAACCATTTACTCGATCAGTTCAACTCCCACTGCGCATAAAGTAGACCGCCTGGCAGAATTGCCTGAGAATTTTAAGGCGTTTCGTGAAGTTCATATTGAATCAGATGCAGTAATAACCGCAAAGACACCTGAGCAATGTGCACTGCCGCCAATCTATCGTTCCGAATCTGTCGTCTGTGACGACTAACCTGATTAGCTAACGTTAAAGAGGAGCCTAATAATTAGGCTCCTCTCATGATGTGAAAGCAATTTAAATTTCATAAAGAATGACGACGACATAGTGTCAGCAATCCTCCGCGTCACTCAACGTTCTCAGTATTTGACGGTGTAAGTTTCGTCGTCGTAATCTTGCTACCGCACGGAAACATCGATTGAACAGGCCCTCTAATGCTATAAGATAGCTCTTAACTCACCGACTCAAGGGAGTATGCTTGATGTCATTTCAGCAACTATTTAATGCAAATATCCCGATCATTCAGGCACCGATGGCGGGTATTGGCGGCGCGCAGCTTGCTGTTGCAGTCGCTAAATCCGGCGGGCTAGGCTCAATTCCTTGTGGCATGTTAAGCGCTGATCAAGCCGTCGCAGCGCTGGCGGCCTTCAGGCGCCAAACCGACGCCCCTTGTAATCTGAACTTCTTCTGCCACCCAATGCCCTCGCCCAACCCGCAACAACGTGAGCAATGGCAACAAGCACTACTGCCGTACTATCGAACGTTTGGGCTCTCCATCAATAACGATACTGGCACGCTGAGGCAGCCATTCAGTAATGCCATCGCCGATGCTTTGGAAGACAACCCACCTGAGATTGTGAGCTTTCATTTCGGGTTGCCAGAAAACGATTTGCTCGACCGCGTTAAGCGCTGGGGTTGTAAGGTATTATCAACAGCAACAACCGTCGAAGAAGGTCGTTGGTTGGAGGATAAAGGCGCAGATGCAGTGATTGCTCAGGGCGCTGAAGCCGGTGGGCATCGCGGTATGTTTATCAGCGACGATATTGCCAGCCAGATAGGTATATTACCGCTCACCTCACAATTGATCGATGCGTTGTCTGTTCCCGTTATTGCCGCAGGCGGTATCGGCCATGGACGCGACATCCACGCGCTGATGCAACTTGGCGCTGTTGGCGTTCAGATTGGTACGGCCTACATGCTTTGTGACGAAGCCGACACACGTCCGATTCACCGCGAGCTATTGCAGCAAGAAGGGATTCTCACGGCTATCACCAATGTATTTTCTGGAAAACCGGCCCGCGGAATGCGTAATCAATTGATGAAAGATCTGGGGGATATTTGCGATATAGTACCGGATTTCCCTTACGCTTCGGCAGACCTCGGCCCTCTGCGCACGGCCGCCGAAGCACGCTCGCTGGCTGACTTCACGCCGCTTTGGTCAGGGCAAAACCGTTCAGGTTGCCAAGCCGTATCAGCAACACAGCTGACCGAAAATCTATGGCTACAAGCAACCACATCAGCAACATGACGCGAGCCTAATCGCCGGTTAAACTTCCCCGCCTTGGGTTAATATTTTCAAGATACCGGGTCTAGTTATTTCCGAATAAAGTTTAGCGATTTTATCTAACGAATACTCAAAATCACTTTCGATCCAGCGGGTTAACATCATCCACGAAGCACCCGCGAGATAATCAACAATAAAACCGAGCGCTTCCGGGTCTTTCAGAATGACCTCATGGTTGCGCATATAAAGCCCCATGATACGAGCGATATAGTTTTTGAAACAGGCCACAACCAAGTGTGAAATATCGGCACTGACAATCAATGTCGCAAAATCCGAATGAGTCTTCCACTGATTAAATAGATGCCATGCGATCACAGAGTCCGGCTCGGCAGACGCAACAATATGTGCTTCGATGCTGGCATAAAAATCTTCAAAAACGTTGTTGATGTAATCCAGCAAGACATCGTCTTTCGAGCCGTAGTGCAGATAAAACGTCTGCCGAGCAATCTGCGCATGTGCGGCAATATCCGCTATCCGTATCTTTTGGTAGGGCGTTTCACTCATCAGGTGCGTCAATGATTGCGTAATCATGGATTGCGTGCGAATAACACGCGGATCTTCTTTTCGCGACATAATTAGCCTTTTGTCATTTAATTGACACACGTCTTTTGTGTCTATTGAAGCTAACGCTGCCCTCTTATTAAATCAAGTGAATCCATAAGAGGCGCACCCCATGACGATTTTTCGCAATCGCAAACTGTTAAACGCACTGGAACACTCAGCCGTAAGCGAAAACTACCACGAACGGATCCATTACCTTGCCAACCATGACGCACCATTAGACTATCTAATTGCTGGCGAACTGGCCCAGCTACAAACGTTTGGCATCCCCAGGATCAGCAAAATACTTCGCCGCACCGGCCAATACGAACACCACGGCACCAAACGCCTAGACGACACGCGGGCGATTCTGATTGAAATCATGCGTGATTCTGTACACAGCGAGCGCGGTGCGCATATGGTCAAGCACCTGAACTGGATCCACAGCCACTACGACATCTCCAATGATGACTATCTCTATACCCTGGCACTATTTATCTTCGAACCCGATCGCTGGATGAAGGCATTCGGGTATCGGTCACTCTCCGATGACGAACGCCAAGCCGCCTATCTGTCGTTTCGTGACTTGGGCGAAGCCATGCATATTGAAAATATTCCAGGTAGCTACCACGCATTCAAGGATTGGTATATCGACTATCGGCAGAACCATCTAGTTTTTCACCCAAACAATGCGATAGTTGCATCAGGGTTAATTGAAGGCATGAAGCCCATGCTTCCTAAGCTCGTTAGACCCTTTGTGCACTCAATTATGTGCGTGCTCATCAATGATGCGGCACTGCTGAATGCTCTGGGTATAAAACCACCATCGCGCCAAACCCAGGTGGTCGTTCGATCAGCCATGGCAGTGCGCCGCATGCTACTAAAGGTTTTCAACCCTTGGCAAAGCAGAGCCTTCGAAAACGGGAAAATTGCCTCCCACTACCCGACCTACCCGGATGGCTACGAAAGCCATTGTTTAGGCCCGGATAAAGTTGTGCGCCGCGCACCACTTGGCAGCGGTTGTCCGTATCGACAAGTATGAGTGTATTTCTTAGACACAAACCAACAACGTTACCGCAGAAACTTTCGCACCTAAGCTAGTTAGTTTGCTCAAGGGAGTCGAATAAATTTGAGAGCCGAATAGATTTGAGAAGCTCGTCAGCCTGAACACCATGATTGGTCAGCGCGCTGCTTTCAGCGCGCTGGCGCAAATCAAACCGCATTGCGGTCAGCTGGCCACTCCGCGCAACTAGCTTTTTCGCACAAGCAATATACTCATCAACGTTCGTCGCGCATCGTTGCGGAAACCCAAGTGTTTGGTTTATCGCATAAGTTTGACGCGACAACGGCCTGTGGCCATACAAAGTAATGACTGGAACGCCCATCCAAGTCGCTTCATAGGAGGTCAAACCGCCACTGAACGGGAACGGGTCGAGCGCAATATCAACATCTGCGTATTCATTCAGCATATCGATATGTGGCGAAGCCCCGCGCAACTGCAATCGTGTTTTAACGATACCCATCGCATGAAAACGCTTCAATACCGTTTCGGCAAGGTTTGGATCAGCAAACGATTTCCATTTCAGTATCAACTGGCTGTTCGGTACTTGATGCAAAAGTGCGGCGTAGCAGCGAAGAACACCGTCATTCAACTTTGCAATATTGTTAAAACAACCAAATGTGATCTGCCCATTGGCATCAACAGGGCTGGGTTTTACATCCGGCAAATAATCCGGCGGCGTATAACAAAATTGGGGCGCATCAAGCACTATCAAAGGCTCGTTGAAATAACACTGGCTCACACGATCAACCATATATTGACCGAGCACGACCCCGTCGATGGCAGATAGCCCGACACTGGCGGGGTAACCCAGCCAACTGTATTGTAATCGTGCCGGGCGTTGAGCAAATACCCACACACGATTACCCGCCGTATGGCCCGCTAAATCGATCAGCACATCAATGCGATCGCAACGAATCATCTCCGCAACCTCATTATCACTATGGGTAAGCACGTAACGCCACTGATGCGCCAGAGATTGGAGCCGTGCCGTTAATTCATCCTGACGTGAGTCGGTTTGATAACAATAGATTTCGACGTTGCTGTGTTCTGTTAGAGCTCGCAAAACGCCAATAAAAAACCAGCCGACAGGATGTTGACGAAAGTCACCTGAAACAAAACCGATACGTAACATCTGATCAGTTGCGGGGCTTTTAGCGCAAGTATCTGCGTAATTGCCTGACGGCGGATCCGACAAAGCAGAATCCGTCGAATCTTGACGCGTTGCATGAGATTCCAGCGCCTGACAAAGCTCAACGGCAGCGGATTTAAGTTGGGAGCTATTAGTATTGTCGGTGTATTGCAAGCACATCAGATAGTTACTGAGTGAAGCAAGATGTATCGGGTTGATATCCAACCCTGCTTGATAAGCTACAAGCGCTTGATCAATCTGCCCAGATGCTTGAAAGACTGAACCAAGATTACTGCGGCCTTCGGCTGAAGTGGGTGCCATCGCGATCCCACGCTGCATGGCTTGGCGCGCATTTTCAAACTGCTGAACCGTTTGATAGGCCAATCCAAGGTTAATCCACAATTCTGCTGGCGGCTCGGGTTGGCGTGCACCCGCTTCAAGTATCTTCAGGGCCTCGACCATTTGCTGCTTGGCCATCAATGCAATGCCTTTGTGGGAATAGGCCCGAGCGCAGGCGATATCATGGCGTATGGCTTCGTCCGCCCATTTAATAGACGAGTCATAGTCTGCCGCACGATAGGCAAGAAAGGCTAGGTTCGTTAGCGCTTCAACATGGTTCGGATCTAGCGCAAGGATCTGGTGCAGTAGCGCATCCGCTTTTGTATTATCCTGTTGCGCAAATGCCTCGGCACTGGCTGACAATAAATTTTGGATATCCGTCGAAGTATCAGTGCTCATGAAGAGATTCCGGCAATGCTTTTGGGGCGTAATCAAGGCCCGCTTTACGGCAACGCTGGCACAGCGTACTCCGATACTTTTTTTCCTCAATTTGTTTGTGAGAAGCATCCAGAAACTGCAGATTCAAACCATTAGCAGCATCATATTGGTTACAGCAGGTAGCAACACTGCCGTCGGCGTTAATAACGGTTTGATTGAAACGCAATTCACAATCGTATTGTTTGAGCTGATACGCCTGTGAGAAAGCAATCTGTTGATCCGGTCGAATCAACAACTGGCTGATAATGGGCTCATCCAACACACTCTGATCACCCTCAGCGATCGCCAATAGTTTCTCTAGTGGTTGGTAAAACGCTTGAATCGGCTGATATTCAAACCCTAACTCCTGACATATTTGATTAACCGCTTCTGTTTCATGACGATTGTGGTGATATATGTGCTGACTCACCCACACCCGACATGTGCTGCTATACATATCCAGATACTCGCGCAGCTTGTATAAATTGGATTTCACTAGCCATAACTTGCCACGTGTATGGCTGATCGCATAGGTCTCCGGAGAAAAGCCCGACAACGAGATTTTCAGCTCATCCGGCCCGGCTTTAATAACCTCTTTTAATCCTTTATCAATATTCAGGTTGGAAGAAAGGTGGCAGGTATAACCATAGGATTTAACGGTTTTTATTAACTGTGGCAATTGCGGATGGAGCAGCGGCTCGCCCCAGTTGTATAACCAAATTTGTGGTTTCGCGACTGGGCTCTCTCGGTGTATTTTTTGCAATATTGCATCGAAGGTTTCCGATGGCATCGAACGGGTAAAGCGATCGCCGCTTTCGCTATTCCCTACCGGGCAACTCGGGCACCGCAAGTTACAGGTGCCAACGATATCGATGGTGTAAACATAGGTGTCTGCTTCTTTGGGCCGCGCACGCACCAAGGTATCTTGTTCTAACTCATCATACGCTTCACGCGCGAGATAAGATGCCGGCCGAATGCGCTCGAGAATCCATGCACATTGGCTATCACTCGGATCAATTGTTAACGCTCGTATGAACCACGGAATGGCGGCTTCCCAATAACGTAACTGCCAGAGTTTCATGCCGACTTGTTTCGGAGTACCTCGCATACCGGCATGCTCAGGATGCCGTTCAAATAAATCCTCGAGACGCAACAATGCGGGTTTGACCTGCCCGTTGTTAAGCTGGCAAACAGCTAGGTTATGGCTGGCATCCAAACGCTGAGGCGCTTCTATCAAGACCGACTGGTAAGCCAAAATCGCACTATCTAGTTGCCCGCCATTTTGATGCGCCAAGGCTTGCTGAAATAAAGCATCCCCTGCTGCGGATACTGTTGAAGGGTTCTGGTCCATCGGAAAACATCTTCGCCAAAAGTTACAAGGCTGCGCATTATGGCATTTTGCTCAGCGTCGTGCTTTAACCCAGAGGACGAATTCCACAAACTCTATGCGTTGTTAAAAAATTGTTGAATGTCAATGCCGCCCAGGTTTACTTCCGCTATCATGACGCCAAACCATATTCTTGCCCACACGATATAGAGGGTGATTGGAATATAAGACGGATTATTGCGCTGTAGGTCGATATCGACAAAACCCTGCGCAACAAATACGCAATCGGTCACTATCAGGAACAGGGAATTATGAATCTTTTGCCAGAACAGTCCAATGGGCTTTTTGTTCGTACCGCTATTGCTGCGGCGATCGCCACAGCGTTCAGCGGATGCTTCAACCCAGAAGACGAACCACCAGAGGATTGCAGAGCCGGGCAATTCAGAACGCCCGGAGCACTAATCTGCACACCCGCGGCACCGGGCTATTTTGTTGCCAACCCCGGCGCTACCGCACAAACGCCTGCGCCGGTTGGTACATTTATCAACGTTGCAGGCGCTAGTGCAGCCAGCAATTGCCCTGTTGGAACATTCCAGAACTCAGAAGCACAAACGGCTTGCCAACTTGCTCCTATCGGTACTTTTGTGGATGCTCCCGGCGCTTCAGCGTCCACTGATTGCCCAGTAGGTACATACACCGAAACGTTAGGCAGCACAGCATGTATTGATGAACCTGTTGGTGGCATGTGTCCAGCCGGGCAGTATAGTGCCGATGACTCCTGTACTTCTGCCATCCCTGGATACTATGTACCAAACCAGGGAGCCACTGCCCAGGAATCAGCTCCGGTCGGCACCTTCGTTCCTAACGCCGGAGCCACAGCTCCAACACTATGCTCTCCAGGTACGTTTAATAGTTTCGAAGCCCAATCAGCGTGCACATTGGCGCCCATTAACACATTTGTCGCAGTCGCCGGTGCATCTGCAGCAACCCACTGCCCTTCTGGCACCTATACCGAAACTGTTGGCAGCTCATCGTGTATTGATGAGCCCACAGGAGCATTGGAGTGCCCAATCGGCAGATACAACCCCAATGCAGGTGATACATGCTTGGCATCCGAACCCGGATATTTTGTCTCCAGCACAGGGGCGACAGAACAAACACCTGCAAACCCTGGACAATTTGTTGCAATAGCTGGCGCTTCCGCACCGCAAGATTGTGCTATTGGCACATTCAGCGACATGTCCGCGCAAACGCAGTGCACCTTGGCGCCTATTAATACTTTCGTTTCAAGCACTGGAGCCTCCGCAGCAACTACATGTCCTTCAGGCATGTATACCGAAACTACCGGCAGCTCTTCATGCATTAACGAACCGGTATCAACACCGTGTAACCCGGGTTCATTCGAAAACACCAACGGCAGTTGTGAGCAAGCAGCCCCTGGTTATTTTGTGCCATCAGCAGGTGCAACTGAATCCTTTCCAGCTCCCAGTGGAACATTTGTGAACGCCGCAGGTGCGACCTCAGCAACACTTTGTAACCCGGGAACCTACGCGACATTAACGGCACAAACCAGCTGCCAGATCGCACCTGCTGGCAGCTTTGTTAGCCAGATGGGAGCTAGCGTAGCAACCGATTGCGCTATCGGAACCTTCAGCCCAGTACAAGGTTCCAGTGCTTGTCAGACAGTACCGGCAGGCAAATTTACAGATACCCCAGGAGCGACCTCGGCGCTAGAGTGTCCTTTAGGCAAATTCAGCAACATCAATGGCGCATCGACCTGTCAATCAGCACCAATGGGGCAATTTGTTGGCACAGCAGGCAGCACTGAATCAACCGAGTGCCAGGTTGGCAGCTTCTCCGGCATCATCGGCGCAAGTGCTTGCACACTCGCACCTGTAAACACCTTTGTCAATTCAACAGGGGCCACAGCAGCTGAACCGTGTCCGTCAGGTTACTTTACCGACACTGTCGGCTCGAGTGCCTGCCAAAACGAACTGCTCTAACAATTACAGACAACTGCGATCAAAAAAGCCTGCAAATTTGCAGGCTTTTTATTTGTACTTTCTATAAAACTACTCAAGTCCGTTAGCCGTTTTTAGCCCAATACATGCTTTCAACATCGGTGATATCGAAGGCCGTTGATTGTTCAGCGTGTTACAGTGAATATATCGTTGGTAAGAACCAAGAATAAATTTGACTTGTAAAGCATAACTAAACACTTCATGTGCTGCGCCGCTATTGGTTTTCGGCACAAGCGCAGGCGATGCTAGTTTTTGCTTCACGTACGTCGCACTTGCCGCAACCATACGACATATCAGCCCCCCCACTCAGAGCCAAACATCACTCTCGGTACAAACGCAGAACTTGCCTATACACAAATATCGCTGATACAGTTTCTGGCGGTACCTGCACCTTTAAACAACCTATGTGTCCTATGCTGAACTGTGCTCCGCATGCTATTTATAGCCGAATACTAAACACAAATTTCAATAGGTAAACAAAGTGAAACGATATTTCGAACATCTTGCAAAAGCATTGCTAAACCGACCATACGCGGAGCTGGATAAACAAGACCAACATGTTATCAATAGCATTGCAGAACAAAGCCCACTTACCGAGAACACAAACGATACTTATTCTGACAGTTTATCGGTCGGTGAACGCGTGGCAGATGCAATTGCACGCTTTGGAGGTTCTTGGACCTTTATCATCCTATTTTTCGCGTTCATCATTATCTGGATTCTGACGAACACCGTTTGGTTTATTAAAGGGGAGGCCTTCGATCCCTTCCCTTTTATCCTGCTTAATCTCGGACTATCGTCACTCGCTGCCTTCCAGGCTCCCATCATCATGATGTCGCAAAATCGACAGGCGGCAAAAGATCGTATCAAGCAAGATGCTGCTTACGAAATCAATTTAAAAATGGAACTCGAAATAATGCGCCTTAATGAAAAGTTGGAACGCTTGCTAGAAAAAGGAGATGTTCAATGAAGGTGCTTTCACTACTAATTGTGATCAGTACGTACGGCCTTTGTATGGCATTTCTCTCACGGTTAATTAAGCGTCTTGGGCAAAAAAAATCGGTAAGCGCCTACCGCATTGCATACTTGACGAAGATGCTAAACCTTACGCTATCTGTCTTCTTCTTTATGTTGGCGATGCTCGTGCTAGGCATTCACTATTCACAGGTATCAGTATTTCTGTCGTCCATGTTTGCTGTAATTGGAGTCGCACTAGTTGCTCAATGGTCGATTCTCAGCAATATGACAGCAAGCCTCGTCATCTTCTTTGCATTCCCCTATCGCGTTGGCGACAGAGTCAAAGTCATCGACAAAGACGATGATATTACGGGGGTTATTGAGGAGATCACGCTATTCCACGTCTTGATCCGTAGAGATAACGACATGATCACCTACCCCAACACACAAATTCTACAAAAGGCGGTCGTCAAACTCACTGATAACAATTCACCAGCTGCACATCACATCGCACAAACGGACTTGGAGGCACAACCTAAGTCAACAGAAGATCAGACATAAAAGGACAAAACCCTATTAAGTCTATGGAATCAACAGACATCGAAAAACGCCGTCGTTATATGGAGAATAGAAACGTAAAAACGAACACAGGCAAGATGCGTACTACTAGCTTATCAAAAAATAGGTGCTATGTTAGAAAATAAAGTAGTAAACAATACTTTTCGTTAGGCCCATCAACAATGTTGAAATTTATCACGTAAACATCAAGTGCGCGACTGCCTAAATATCAAACAGCATTCACCTATGATAGAATTAAACATTTCAATATCGTTAGATAAGCACAGTTAGGTGTGAAACAATGATTCAGCACATAGGGTTTTATGCCACTCTACCGGCTCTGGTTGCGAGCTGCTGCCTGTACTTGCTATACAGGCTCCACCTGAATAGTTCCAAAATGGAATTCAGGTTACTGTTTCTTTGTTTGGCAGCAATGAACCTTTTTCAATCTGCAGGTTACTTGCTGTTTGCAATTCCTTCGCCTGCCATTGCTTCAATAGCAGCAGACGCCTATCTTATGTCGCTGTACTTTATGTTCGCGTGTTTGGCTTTGTTTGTTATCGGGCTCACTCGTCCTTTCAAATGGCGACATCTATCCGTATTCATACCGCCCATACTGCTATCAATCGTTCATACACAGGGGCTGATCGTCGAAAGCTATGAAATACGTCATAATTCCCTGATGCACACAGATGGTCCTCTCGCCTGGTTGATGGATGTCTATCTCCTAACATCCTGCTTTTTTACCGGAGGATTACTAATCAAAGGTGCGCGCGATGAATCTCTCGATAGCGCCGTCACGTCAAAGTGTATTACTGCTCTGGTTTCTTTTATCCCACTCATCGCTGTATTCGCACTGTTAGTTGCGTTATCGATGACAAAACACGCTATTCCAGTTGTAATTATCGGCCCCATTATTACGCTGTATACAGCCCTAGCATTTTATTACCTCACAGGCACTAAAGCGGCAGAAGCAGCGAACAATGCGCCACAGTTTTACCAAAAACTAAAAGTCGCGTATCCAACATTGGCGTCTGAGAATGGTAATATCGAGCCAGACACATTTAGCTCGGCTGCAGAAAAGAGGATTATTGAAAAAGCGTTGGAAGAACTAAACGGTGATATCGATGCCGTTGCTCGAGTAATGGGGTATCCTGCCCACACATTGCGACACAAGCTAACGCAATACGAAATTTACCCGGATTCGAAATACATAAAAGAGGGGCAAAAGCCCCTCCCTTAATTTACGCTGCTAGGGTTTCATTGATGATCGCAGCAAATTCATCGGGTCGTTCAAACATCGGGCTGTGTCCACATTCACTGATTGTGATTGGGCTTATGCCAAATCGCTCCAGTACAGGAACCGTTTCATCCAGTGGTGTAATGATGTCATCCGTGCCCCAGATTGCGTGAACCGGGCATTTGATTTTGTCCATAATATCCCCTGCACTGGCAGAGTTACTTTCGCGAATTAGCCTAACAATATTCCTGAAGTTTTTATCAAAACTAACCGCTGTTTTCGTTAATGCCTTATCCGACACTCGATCTTTGTCGTAACAAACTAAGTTGATCAACTTATCAGCCATTCCCTGTGGGTTATGCCTGTCGAGCGTTATCCCTAAATCCACTTCGCCAAAGCCTGCAGACCCTGAGATGATAACTCCTTCCACTTTGTCACCGATCTTACTGGCAATATTCAGCGCAATCAGGCTCCCCAAGGAGTTCCCCACCAATGTCACCGGCGTATCCAGCTCATTGATCACCTCAATCAACTTTTCCGATATCTCTTCGATATTTCCGCCAATATTACACAATGCATCATCAACTAATAGGTGACGCGCGTTAGGAATTTGAGGATGCGTTTCATCCCAAATCCAGCTACCTGCGAACATGCCAGAGATGTAGAACAAAGTTTTTGAGTTATCATATTGATTGATTTTCATACAATCTATCCTCTTGATATTATTGATAAAATGCCGAGAAATTCGGCAGAATCAGTTTCAAGTAGAGGAAGTTGCTAATCCAGCAGGATTGGATGAAAACCGTGTAAATTCGTGAAAAAACAGAAATACTAAGGTGGTGTGCACTGAACTGGTTCACTACACAAAGCGAAAAACACTTTCACCCACAATACTAGGCGCCGCTCAGGTGTTTGTTCGTCATATTCGGTATTGCGCCATCTGCACAATATCCTGATAGTGTTCGTCAGAATAACGGGCGAAACGCTTGGTACCTTCGATATTAAAACCATTTGTTTTGTATAGATGAATAGCGACTTCGTTGTCAGCGAAGACCTCAAGTTCAATGCGCTTCAAGCCCGTTTGCCAGGCATGCGAAAGTGCGGTTGATAACAAGGCCGAGCCAATCCCTTGCCTGCGGTGACCACAAACAATCCCCATGCCCAATCTGGCGCCATGCGTCATGGTCGATCGTTGTGACGGGACAATATCCGCCCATCCGACGAGACGCCCATCGATTCTCGCGACATATTGGGCGCTGTTATTCTCAATATTCGCAAGGATAAACGCTCTCACCTGCTCTAGCGACGGAGGCTCGCTCATTAACAAAAATCGCCCTTCGTTAACAACTGAGCTTAACGCGGCATAAAAATCATCGATATCCTCACTTCGGGTGGCGTATATCTCAAGATCACCGCGCACTATGAAACCCTCCTATATTGATTATGGTTATACTGATCAATACCCTTAACAACCACAATAGACATCGCACTTCCAGCTGACTAGTGCGTTATATCACCGATGTCGAATGACATATTGATCGCATCTGACGAATCCTGAATAATGGGTAATATGTTACTAATAACTGGTATCACTAGGTGACGCACCGATCGCGCCCGCGAAGCCAAACGCCAACACCCGCTATTGATGTAAATACCTAAGCTTTTGATGTTACGACAACAACCCAACACCCGTAAACGTTCGTGCTCAACACGACAGTTGCTGGCTCTTTGCGTTTTACCATTGACGCTTGGAGCGATTAGTTACTGGTGTTGGCGTCCGATCACAAACCTTGAGCGAATCATCTATTCGCTACTTCCTGATGCGATAGCGACAGGTTTGATTAGCACCCGCGCGTCTTTTCATCTGCCTGGTATACCGTTTATCTCAGATGTGTTTGCCGACGTGTGCTGGGCCATTGCATTAACAACGCTTTTGCAACACTACAGCAACACCCGCAGCCTTTGGTTAAGCCTTTTTTGCGTCACCACGATTGAGCTCGTGCAACTCTTGCCTGTTATTCCCGGTACGTTTGATATATACGACCTCATCGCTATGACCATCGCGGTATGCTTCACAGATCACTACTTACATTTAAGAATGGAAAAACGATAACCATGATGAAATCCATCTCCATAAAACAAGCCATTGTGATTATTGCCTTCCTTGGCCTCGCTATTGGATCTGGCAGTACCCCATCGGTGCGTTCGACCACAGACTACACAGCACATGCTATTCCGCACGGTGTTTTGGCTAACAAAAGTATCAAGATTGTTGCTGCCGATGGTAGTTTCACTCTGGAGCCGGGGAAACGCTTTGACACCCCCTTCTCAGTTTACGACTGGAACTCATCCACAAACACTTTTGTTGAAGCCGGGAAACTGGTCGAGCACGCGCCCAATGCTCTAGCACACGGCGGTAAAGCGGTGCTGATCTATCAAGACGGCTACGAGAAGCCATTGCACGGTGTTCTTGCTTTTAACCAAGCGATTAAAGCGGCTTCCGGCCCAGCCAGTCGGTCCTACATGATTAATATTCCGGAAGACAAACTACAAGCAGCTCGTGACGGACTAACTGCAGTCGCCTATGAAAAGATGAAGTGGGAAGCAACCTACAGCGACGGCTCTAGTGCTGAAAATTGGTGGTATGCATGGGCTATCTGGATTTCGGCATACCCGCTATGAGGACCGCCACACGAATTGCAGTGCCTTTAGTGCTAGCGACCATACCACTTCACGCAATGGCCTCGGCTGCACTGACGATTGGTGATTCAACCTACGTTATTCCCGAAAACTGCTTGCCTCAGCGGGTATTCGGCAGCGCAATCGCTGAGCGTGTTTTGGGCAGCGATAGTGACAGCAGATCCTTTGGAGAGGCCGAAGTTGATCGATCTTTTGGTAGCAGTGAAGACCAAAGGCAATTTGGTGACGGCACTGATAGCCGCCAGTTTGGCAACGATGCCCATGCACGACACTTCGGTGACGATGAAAATAGGCGGAACTTCGGCGACGCTACCGATGAACGTAAATTTGGTAACGACGCAGACAGCCGACAGTTCGGAGATACTGAGGAAGACCGCGAATTTGGCAACGATGAGGAACGTCGTCAGTTTGGTGATGCCGAAGACAAACGTGCGTTTGGCAATGCCGCTGACAGTCGCAATTACGGTGCCAACCAACGTGTTCTCGAATGCGAGATACTGGCTGATGAAACAGGGTTTATCCTACTTGCCGTGAATAAGGCTGCCAACATTCAGTTTGCTAAAACTATTCAGGGCAGTACTCAATGGGATGGCAAACACTGGGTTATCACCACAGATAACTTCCGGATAAAGCTATAGCTGAGCGGAACGAAGTGCGCGACTGAACAATTGCAGCCTACCGATGCCAATATATGTTCGGTATGGATAGATTGCATTCAAGGTCACATAACACGACTTCCGTCAGCCCGACTGCCTCTCGATCACTGATTTGCAGTATTGATGCGTCAATACTGCAAACAGTTGCGACCCGCCTTTTTCGCCCGATACAAAGCTTCATCAGCGGCTTTAACCACTTGTGTGGTCGTTTTTAGTGTGCCCGTTCGTTCAGCCACGCCGATACTCACAGTTACACTCAGCGTTTTATACTGACTCATATCTTTATTAGGGCGCCGCCCTTTTTTTGCATCACTTTTCGTTTTCTTTGTATTCTCTTTCGTGCGCTTCGAACGCACCACCATCGAATAGTTGGCAATGGTTTCTCGCAATGCTTCTAAATGAAATTCAACCTGCGCTGGTGACTTTCCGGAAAACACAATTGTAAACTCTTCGCCACCATAGCGATGGGGTTTACCGCCCCCACCTACGCGAGCAATTTTACTGGCAACCATTCGCAATACCTCATCTCCGATATCATGACCGTGGGTATCGTTGAATTTTTTAAAATGATCAATATCCATCATTGCGACGGTATAACGTCTGCCCACTCGTAATAACAGCTGATTTAATGCACGACGAGATGGTAAAGCCGTTAGCTCATCCCGATAGGCCATATCATGTGATTGACGCAAAACATTGAAACACACTGCTGTACTGAACGCGATGAGCAAGAGCGGTACCCATAACTCAGATTGAACTCCGCTAATCATTAGTAACAGCACAACTTGTGCTATCAAAAAAATCGGCTGATTAACCCGACTGGAAAACAACAAGCAAAGCAGTTGAATACAAACGGCAACGACACTCACACCGATTAACCATGGCAAACCACCCAATGAATACGTTAGTGAATTCAAAGCCACTACAGAGGGATGAAGGGCAATAAAATAATCGATGAATTGTTGTTGGTGCTCCACAAAATAGACACCCAAAACCGTCTCGGCGCCCAGCACGGCCAGGCGCAAAATGCCGTGAACAGAAAACAGCCCACGATCTTCTAAACCGCTAAAAATGAGAAGGTTAATAAACAGAACAACATAGATAGGTGTTTGATATGGAATCACAACGCCCAAACCAGCATCGCTCGCGATACTTGCAACAATGACAAAAAGCAATGCAAAGAAATAGCCGGTGCGGCTGAATTGTATGCTCAACGCAGAGGCAAGCAACAAACCAAGAATCGGCCCCGCCTGAAGCACCAACACCTGCCATTGCTCTGCAAGCAGATCGATATAGCTCAACGCGACATAACTGGATATCAGCAAAAGCGACGGCACAAGCAATGCCAGACCACGCGCGATTAACCGATCAATGAAAGTTCTCAAAACTGCTCTACCGATTTACATGATTATCATTATTACCGGTAGTTTAACGGCTTACGTACACGCTGAATACCTGCATAAAGCTGTGGCAAAAGAAGTGGTTTCATAAAATTGCATAATGGTTAGTGCCCCCAATCTAAACAGAGAACAACTTCTGTTAGAGCCATGCCGCCCAAAAGAGGCTGGCCTGATACTCAAGGCACAACCGAACAACTAGTAAAGACTAACAATGAGGTACGGTAAGATTTATAGCCTTATCCGCTCTGCCATTCTCGCTGCACCGATCAACGATGGGTGGTCGTCATCATAATACAAAGGTTTACCGTCGCGGATCGCGTAACATGTTGCTTCATCACAGAAGATATCGGCGATGTCGACGATATCTACGTTACTAGGAAATGTGGTTGCTCCGAAATATTCGGTAATGGGGGAAGTTCTGGCATCAAAGTAAGAACGGTCGGTGCCAACAACGCTGTCGAGTGAGTCCCCTTTTAAAAATTGACGGGTAATATAATGACGAATCGAATGCCCCAACTCCGGTGTTGGCCCCAACACGATTACCCGTTTTTTATTCGCTGCCAAAGTTCGAATCAAGTCATCCATCGCGCGAATAACAAGAGCCTGTTCGCCCATACTCGATTCGACGAATACTTCGGGGTAGAACTCTGCATTCTCGCCAAAAAGCGCCAGTGCATAGCGATGATTTACCACCACGGTGTCGATCTCAGGATCGTCGATAATATGCTTGATGGTGCGGCTATACCAGTCTGAACAGAGTGTATCGTCACGCTGATAGGACGGGCTACATTGGCCATAACTGAAGTGCTTAAGCCCGATGTCTTTTGTTTCTAATCGTTTCGCCAATGCATACGCTAGCTCAACGACATGGCTATCACCGACAATGGCCCATTCATAGGTGTCGCCAAAATAGACACAGGTGTTCTCTAGAGCAACTTCTTTACCCACTCCCGCATGGCATTTCCCGCGCATGGGGCTGTTTTTCAGACTTCGTTCGATCAAGACTGTTTGCGCAGAAACTCGGTCAGGCATCCCTCGAAATTCAAAAACAACCACGGCACAAGTAAGAATACACACACAAATGACGTTTACCGGAGACCGAACCAACCGTAAAAAACCCGATCGTTTGGCGAACCGAAAACGTTCCACATAGCGAAAACTGACAAACCCCAAAAGAATCGACAACACCACTTGCGGTACGAAATTTGTAGCTGTATTAAATCCAAGTTTAAAAAACAGAACCGCTATCGGCCAATGCCAGAGATAAATCGAATAAGACCAACGGCCAAGGCTTTGTATCGTATTGACGTTCGTCAACACTGAGGATTCACACCGAGCCATGATAATCAGATAGGTACCGATTGCAGGAATTGTTGCCCAATAACCAGGCCACAGAGTTTTTGAAGAAAAATAGGCAAATGACCCAACAATCATCGCCAAGCCAGAATAGAACACAACGCGCGCTTGTTTAGCTGACAATGCCACCGGGAATAAAAATGCCATACCTCCGAGCAGCATTTCCCATGCGCGGGCGGGTAAAAGGTAAAATGCTCCGGACGGCCATACATGACTGACAAAAACACAGAGGCCGAAACTCAGTAATACCCCCAGAGGTATCATGGCCTTCAACAAGGAAGGTTTTAGTATGCGGCTAGCCCCCCAAAGAACGAGCGGATAGAGCAAATAGAATTGCCACTCCACCGAAAGCGACCACGTATGCAGCAACCACTTATCGTGGGAAACACTATCAAAGTAGCCGGCTTCAGTTAGATAAACACCATTCGATACAAACCCAATACTCCCCAATACATGTTTACTCAGGAGCGAGTATTCAGACGGAGGCAGGAACCAAAAGCCGAATGCAAGCAATACAGCACACAGCACTAGCAAGGGAGGAACAATCCGATTAATGCGGGCTGAAAGATATTCCGTATAACTAAACTGGCCGGAGTCGAGACTTCGAAAAATGATCGATGTCATCAAAAAACCGGATATGACAAAAAACACATCGACGCCGGCAAACCCACCGGTTAACCAAGTCGGTTGAAAGTGGAACACCATAACGCCAGCAACTGCAATTGCACGCAGACCGTTTATGTCTTTTCTAAATTTGGTCACAGGAAGTATTTCAGGTCGTATTATTATTTTTCAAAAACGCGCTGAATCAGCAAGGTTCGCCGTTCAAGAAGAACGCCATCGTTTTATTTTATGTCGCCGATACTCTCATATTCACAACGCCGATGACAACGTCAAACTGGGTCACCGAAAGATATCTGGCCAAAACTCACAGATTGCGAAAAAACACCTGGCCATTCGACATCAACGTTAATCCATGGGTTATGTGTTCAACAATTGATTTTTAACGTTTAATTCACAGACGATTGGAAAAACCAGCTTACGAGCCCCAATTTCAAATACACGTTCGATCAACAACCGAGCCTCCACGATGATGACTGGATCAAAACGTCACTTTTGCCTGCCCTAAATTTTCCTTAACCAGAGACCGAATATTCTCAGCCAGTTGTCGATAAAACGCACGGTTAGGCGAGTTACGTCGCCAAGCCAGTACATGAGTACGTTGTAACTTTAATTCATCGATATCACGTACGATTAACCCTTGAGGCTGATGAATTTCAGAGTAGATATACAAAGCTGGCAAGAAGGCAACACCGACCCCCATCATTACCATTTGACGTAATGCATCAAGACTCGTGCCCTCATAATCCCTCGCAATGTTAGCGCCTAACGCCTCACAAACTGTTCGTACCTGATGATAACTACTGTATTGTGCTTCTAGCGTTAGGATATTTTGATCACGTAGGTGACGCGTCTTGATTTGTTTTAGCTTTGCCAGTTGATGGCCTTCAGGAACAATCAACTGCAGCGGTTCGTGAAAAAGCACCTCTGTAGTCAGCCGTGATGTACCAAAGGGCTGGGGAATCAACACCAAATCCAAACGCCCTTCTAACAAATCCAGCTCGAGCGCTTTTGGCATGTTTTCTCGCACATAGAGCTTCAGTGACGGGTAAGCATGATTCAGCCCAGACAAAATATGCGGGAGTAAATACGGGCCGACGGTTGGTGATACACCGATACGGAAAGTACCGCCAGGGCCGCTGTTGATCATCGCGGCCTGATCCATCAGGCCACGCATCTCTTCGATAACCTGTCTCGCATTGTTTAGCAGCTCTCGACCTGCCGGCGTCAGCGTCGTGCCACTGCGACTGCGTTCAAAAAGCGTCAGTGTCAGCGATTTTTCCAAGCTGTAGATCTGTGCGGTCAAAGTTGGCTGGCTGATACCCAAGCGCTCGGCCGCCCGGCGGAAGGTTCCCGATTCTGCCACAGACACAAAATATTCCAGTTGTTTTATCGTCGGGTTACCTGAAGCCATTGTCTGTCACATCCCATAGTTGCGCTTGATTGCGCTTCTGATAGTAAAATCCTATCAATAAAACCCGTGCATTTCTATTGAGCTATCATCGATCAAACTGCATAGTTCGGAAAATATCAAAGAAAACAACGTGTTTGGTGAGGCGATACACATGGATAAACTGGTAAAAGGCGTTCTGAAATTCCAGCAAGAGGCTTTTGTCGACAACAAAGCCCTGTTTGATGAACTCGCCACTGGCCAGAGCCCCGAGGTCCTTTTTATCACATGTGCAGATTCGCGCATTGATCCACACTTAATCACCCAAACCATGCCGGGTGACCTTTTCGTTTGCCGCAACGCGGGCAATATCGTTCCTCCCTACCCTCATGCGGCAAACGGCATGACAGCCTCGATTGAATTTGCTGTCACGGTGCTGGGTGTTAAGCACATCGTCATCTGTGGCCATAGTGATTGTGGTGCCATGAAGGGAGCGTTAGCCATGGATACGCTATCCGCCATCCCCAACGTGAAAGATTGGCTCGAGTTTGTTCAACCTGCAGTTGAGAGTTTAGCGGCAGAAAACCAGACACCAGACCTAAAGACACTCACCGAAGAAAACGTATTGCTTCAGCTAGAAAACCTAAAAAGCCACCCTGCTGTCGCAGCCAAGCTAGATTCCGGCGAACTCAGCCTTCACGCTTGGGTGTATGACATTGGTAACGGCGGAGCGTGCTGTAGCCACCCTGAAAAACGCGACTTCCAGCCGATTGCTGAGCACTACGACGCTGCTTAGCGTCAGATCAGCCAGTTTGTATGAAGTTTGTTTGTAAAGATTTGTAGAGAGAAAAAACAATGAGCCAGCCGTTTATCGCCATCTTGATGGGTTCTGATTCCGACCTCCCAGTTATGGAAGCAGCCTTCGATATTCTGAACAAATTCGACATCCGCTTTGAAGTCAAAGTATCGTCTGCACACCGTACACCGGAAGCAACACACAACTATGTCAAAGATGCCGATGCTCGTGGTTGCGCTGCTTTCATCTGTGCAGCAGGCATGGCAGCTCACTTAGCCGGTGCGGTATCTGCAAATACCCTGAAACCAGTTATTGGCGTGCCTATCAATTCTTCACTCGACGGCCTTGACGCATTGCTGTCTACCGTACAAATGCCTGCAGGCATTCCTGTTGCGACTGTTGCTATTGGCAAAGCTGGCGCGAAAAACGCTGCGTATTTAGCAGCACAAATCATCGGTACTTCCGATGCGGCCATGCACGAAAAATTGATTGCTGAACGCCAAGCCAATGCAGAAGCGGTTATCGCTAAAGATGCAGCGTTGCAGGAAAAATTGAACGCCTAACAGCAAATTCTAAATCACCGCTTGGCGACTTAGAATCAAGGCAGCCGGTGCAATCATTGCTCGGGTTCATGCGCTAACTACCAATATATCAACGGAGTTAGCGCCTGAGACTGTTGCTTGGCCCTATACCCACCCTCCATCCAAACGCTATTCCGCAGCAGTGGTCTCTGGCAAAAACCCACCTCTTGCTCTCATATCCCACACAATTAGTGCTCTAAAATTGCACCAGTTATCGATGCTACGCAACCCGGGCAGTCTTTCTCATAGGTAGATAGGCCAAGGCAGGCTACAATAGCCCCTCTTTTGCGACCCTACTGTGCTTCTGGAGCAAGCAGCCCTATGACCAACAACGATATCCTTCGCCGCCTGCGCTATATTTTTGACATTAGCGACCAAAAAATGATGCAGCTCTGTTCCGCCGAAAACAGCAAAGCAACACGCGCGCAAATCAGCAATTGGATGAAGCCTGACTCCGACGACGAGTACAAAAGTCTTCCAGACAACCAGCTGGCACTCTTTCTGAATAATTTTATCGAATTAAAGCGCGGTAAGAAGGATGGACCAAAGCCTGAGCCAGAATCCCGTTTGAATAACAATTTGATTTTAATGAAGCTGAAAATCGCATTGAACCTTCAGGCAGACGATGTCCTGAACATCATGGAAAGTGCCGACTTCGTAATGAGCAAACACGAATTAAGCGCGTTTTTCAGACGCCCAGGGCATAAGCACTACCGTGTTTGCAAAGATCAGATACTACGACGCTTTATCGAAGGGTTAGGCAAACGATATCACGATAATGTCTGGCAAAAGAAAGAAGACTAAGAAAATTTCTACGCAATGTAGTAGCAAGACCAACGAGTATCATACCAAAGCTAATTCAAACGCTTAGCTTGTGTTAGTTTTTGGTACGACACCTCGGCAATAGTTAACGGGGCTGACAGCTTGCCCTGACTATCTTTTCGGTAAATACCTTTCGAAGACTGTTCCGTCTATTACCCACATATACAATTTCACTGCGTTCCGTGTCGGCACACATCAAAATTCGCCAGTGTCTGCTCACGCCAGCTGCATTAATGATTTTTTCAGAATAAAAAATGTAGATCAGTTCGCATCGATAATTTGACGCAATACCATTATTTCTACGATGCAATCCTCAACTCTGTTTCTAAGCCCGTGATATTTCAAAAACTGACGACGCGTTATTTGAATGGATCACCCTACTGATAAAAACTATCAACACAATAACAAACAACGGATACCTAGTTGTGGAAGCACTCATCGATACCACAAACCTCAAATCCATCATTACTTTTATTCACATTGCCGGTCTAGCAATGGGCGTTGGTGGTGCCTGGATCCTCGACGCCATGTTGTTGAAGGATCTCAAAAATCAGGTATTAACATCAGAACGATATGACGTTATCCAGTTTGTTTCGAACATTGTCATCTCGGGCCTTTGTTTATTATGGCTGTCGGGTTTGGCGTTTGTTGCATTCTATTACTTTTACCAACCTGAATACTTAGGCAACGAAAAAGTGTGGGCCAAAATGGCCATAGTATTCATACTATCGCTGAACGGGTTTCTCGTTCACACCTACGTTTTACCTGAGTTAAAACGGGCTATTGGCTCAGCCTTGTTTGACGTTTTACCTCACAAAAAAATAACGCCAATCATCGCAGTCGGCGTCATATCTTTTATTAGCTGGATGTTTCCTATTGTTCTTGGTGTTTCGAAGTCACTCAATTTTTCAACGCCAGCCTGGCAGATAATCAGTTTCTATCTAGCGATACTAACTACCACCCTCGGATTCACTCACATAATATTTCATCGATATATTATGTTAGAAAAAAAACCTCAGCCTATTTCGTTCGAATAGAATTGCAGTCTATTTTCCAAAAAGTGAACATTCTTCGTCACGCAATCACAGTCTATACGCTCGACAAGTACGAGGCAGGCACCGACTCAATCCCCACGATCAGCGATCTGACCACACTGGCTTGGATTAAAGCAAGGCTGGACATTTCAGATACATCGGATCATCCGTTTAATCGATACTGAGCATTGAAATGTACCTTCGAGCTGATATTCTGATGCTGAATCTATGTTAGGTTGAACTAAGGGCTATCGAAGTGATTGTACTGGAAGACGACACACTATCAGAACTCAAGTCATCATATAAACAACAAAAAGAGCGCTTCTTACCTGAAGAATCACCATTCTCTACGCTGTTTGTCGATATTACTCATCGATGTAATATGACATGTAAGAACTGTTATATTCCGATCAGGGATTTGCCAGACATGCCCGTCGACTGGCTCTATACGGTGTTAGAACGTTTGCCCCGAAGAACTCGAATTCGTCTAGCCGGCGCTGAGCCAACGATGCGAGAGGATCTTCCTGAGATCATCAGTAAAGTACGCGCTTTAGGCCACCTACCTGTGGTTCTAACAAATGGCCTAAAATTTGGACGCCACTCCTACGTAAAACGTTTGAAGTCTGTTGGACTTAGAACAGTATACTTATCTCTCAACGGCGGCCTTCGTGATGATCTGTACGAAACAATCGACGAGTTAGCTTGCGCAGACCGAAAACTGCAAGCTTTAGACAACCTGTTGATTGAAAAAATGAATGTAACAACAGGTACAATACTCGTCCCTAGCATCAATGATTCACATCTTCCAGAATTTGTCGATTACCTGCTTGAACGAGGCGTTAAAGATATCCATCTGAGGTCCGTCGGCGCGATTGGCAATTATATGAAAGAAACGCCGTATGATCTCGAAGGCCTTGAAGATTGCCTTATCAACGCGCTTGGCAAGAGTACTGAATCTTTGAAAAAAACAGGAGATTCCCCCTCACATCGAGAATACCTGCTTGGCACTAGTATTAAGTTTCAGCTAACGGCATGGCCTGATTTAGGAAGTTCTTCTAGAGGAAGAATTACACCTGATGGTTTCGTAGAACCTATGTTCGAGAGTATCGTATTGAATGAATTCTCCTATTGAGCTTTTGTCGCCAGACGCATTTAGCGCAGCGCTAAATGACAGGGTTGATCAATACCCCTTCGAATCAACACGCTTTTGGCGGCTTATTAATACCGGCCGTTGTCCACCCGAGATGCTAACGCGGTACTCGATTAATCTAGTGGCCGGGGCTTTAAGATTTTGTGCGACACTAGCCCACCTGATCGAAACTGCACCGAATGACAAGGCTCGACTTGTACTGCTTAGAAACCTTATGGAAGAAGAAGGTATCGCATTAAAATCAACTCGGGGCCTGGTTGTAAATACATCTGCGCGTCATCCTGAATTGGCCATCCGATTTGCCAACGCGTGCGGAGCGGACAACACAGAGATAACGTCCCAACATCGCACCCGACCTAACACAGAATCTCCCATAGCTGCCATAAATCGTGACTACAGCTGGCTCGAATCCATTGCTTATTTACTAGTTGGTCAGGAACTCCGGTTTTCCTCTACTAGTGCAAAAATCATGGAAGCGCTCGCCAAACAAGGATATTCACAATACGACTTGGCGTTCTTTTTTGTGCACAATGAGGCTGACTGTCGGCATGGCCAAGAAGCCTTGGATCTTGTTATTGAAAACGCTACCACGCCGGCACTCCAACAAGCGGCGCTTGACGCAGCAAGTGCAGGATCTGCGGCATGGTTTGAAGGCCACGGAGGTACACTCAATCGCCGCCACAAGCCGGGGACAATTTCCCAACCGTTATGAATTTTACTTCATGGGAATTTATCGGGCTTTTTCTCCCGTGTATCGTCGTACTTTTCTACTTACTCAAAAGCCAAACTCACCGGCAATACTTGTTAATTGTTTCGTCGTTGGTTTTTTACGCCTATTCGGGCTTCGAAAATTGTCTCGTTTTGGTATTTTCGATAATTGCAAACCTACTGGCGGGATCAATACTTAGCCAACTCGATACATCAAAGAAGCAGCCTCGACTGGCTGTATTATGGATATCTATTGCGATAAATATCGCGTGTCTGCTTGGTTTTAAGTGGATAGCGTTAATAGATGGCAATGGTGCAGGGTTTAGGATCGAAGATGATATACTGATACCGTTAGCGCTTTCGTTTATTACCTTTCAACAGATCGGCTTTGTCTATGGGTGCTATACGAAACAAATCAAGCAGGTCAACAAGCTCAATTATCTGTTCTTTATCGCGTTCTTTCCGCAGTTGGTTATGGGGCCAATCGTGCGCTATCAGGATATAAATCGGCAGTTAGATTCAGGAAGGTTAGGGAATGTTTCTTGGGATAACATCTCCATCGGCGTGAGTATCTTTGTGTTCGGGCTGGCCAAAAAAGTACTGTTAGCCGATCGACTATATTCACCGATAGAACAAGTCTTCAGTACTGCTGAAGTATCTACTTTCGATATGTGGTTCGCAATATTCGCCTTCCAGCTTCAACTATTTTTGGATTTTTCAGCCTACGCGGATATGGCAATTGGTTTGGCAAAGATTTTTAATATCGACTTACCGCTCAATTTCGATAGACCGTTTAAGGCAAGAGACCGGTTTGACCTCTGGCGCCGCTGGCATATTAGTTTCGCGATTTTTATGCGAACACACGTATTCGTTCCACTTGTTAGAAAAGCCCGTATCAAAGCCGAAATAGCGCTAGTCATAACAGCGCTTTTATCCGGTTTATGGCATGGTTTAGGTATCACATTCGTTATTTGGGGCGGTATTCAGGCGCTCATCATGCTATTAACCCATTACCATAAAAAATGGAGTGGCCCGTCCCTATCTCCATCCAAGCTCAAGATCGTTGGCGCCATCGCATTGACATTTTTGGTGAATAGCCTGATCGGCATTGTTTTCAGAACGCCTGAATTAGAAGGTCTTGGTACGGTATATGAATCACTTTTTGTATGGAATGATACTCACACCATACTCACCTCCAGAGCATGGGCTCTCTTCTTATTGGCAGCATTTGTTATATGGTTGTTACCCGATACACACCAGATTTTCTACAAATACTGGACTGCTACCGATTTACGCCCACTCAATAACCGTCCTCCCGGTGTCGCAAAAAAATCCTGGATCAGCTTTGATTCTTCAATACCTTGGGCTCTGGTTTTTAGTTTATTAGTACTCGCCTGCGTCATGTCGATAGATAACTCAGGGCGGTTTATCTATGTCCAGTTCTAACCAGTCTATTACATCAAAACGCTATTTTTTAGCCGTAGTTTTTCTGTCATTGTGCGGCACGTTGATTTTATTGTTTTCAGCGTGGATTATTGACCCCTTAGGTATTCTGCAAGAACATCGGGGTTTTCCATCACTCTGCGCGAATGGCGTAAAGGTAGATCCTGACGACTCTGTTTCTCGGCTGTTGCCTTTAACAACTGAATTCGTCGACGACGTAATAATAGGCACCTCCAAAATAAAAGAAGGTATTACTCAAAAGATTTGGCAAAGCCTAATGTCGACTCAAAGTATCAATCTTTACATGAGCGGAGCGAGTGTTAATGACGTACATAGCATTCTCATTCCTTTGATGAAAAACAAAAATCCACACCGCATATGGCTTGGCCTAGACTATGGAATGTTCGTCTCGCCAACAAAAAAAAGATCTCACTCGACTCCATCTTACAGCCAACAAAGTGAATATATCGTATACAAACACGGAATTTTTTCGACAAAAGCTATGAATGCCACAGCCAAAATTCTTTTTTCTGGAAAGACATGTAATAGTATTATACGAAATTCGGCGGGTTTTCTGATTAACGAACCCGAGCGACATATTTCTGATACAGACCTTGACCAACAAGCATTGGCTTACGAGCGCCTCTTTGTATCCGACAAATTTCACAACAGAGAGTATTATCAAATCTCAATAGATCAGTTTTCAGAAATTCTCGAAACCGCAAACCGAACTAATATTTCAATAAACATATTTATTAATCCTTCACATTCAAAATACTTGGACGCACTCGATAAGGCCGGACACGCCGAAAACTATATTCATTGGAAGCAAAGCATATCCGAAATCGTGAATGAACTTTCTAAAGACGGCCTCAAACTAAAGCTCATTGATTTTACAGACATGATTGAACGAGAAAGCCTTCCTTGCGATCCGCTCACTTCATGCCCGTTCTATGACATTACTCATTTCCACCCTTCTATCGGCCGTCGAATGCTATCCAAATTTATCGGTAATTAGGAGTGATTGCATAGGCACCGCCTCCTAACATCGACCGTGTCTTATGCCACGTTACGCTTCGAAACCTGCTCTTGTTGCCAAGCCCATGTCGGTGACTTAACCAATAGATTTAAACGGTACTTCCAATTCGGCGCATTCCAAAGACGCGAACCCAATACCTGAAATCCTTTAAAATACACAGTAAAGGGATTGTTCGTATTAATTCGCGGAAACACACCGTACCGCACGGGTTCTTTTTCTTCAGCAAACGTACCAAACATCCGATCCCAGATAATAAAGATACCCGCGTAGTTTTTATCCAAATACTGACGATTCGTTGCATGATGCACACGGTGATGCGACGGTGTATTAAAAACCGCTTCAATCGGGCGTGGAAATTTACGAATAGTCTCAGTGTGCAAAAGGGTCTGAAACAATTGCACCATCACTTCACAAAAGAACACCACTATCGGGTTAAAACCCAGCATCACCAACGGCGCGTGAAATAGAAAGGGAAACAATCCATCCAGCGGGCCATGTCGATATGCGACCGACAGATTAAAGTGCGGTGAGCTGTGATGGACTGTGTGGGTCGCCCAGCCAATACCCACTGAATGCAAAAAGCGATGCTCCCAGTAATACGCAACATCCGCCAGCACAACACAGGCAAAAATCGTCCACAAATTAATGGGCAGATGGCTCAAGCTGATGTTTTCGTATATCCAGTAAAATGCGGCAACATAAAAGATCGCGGCCAGAGCATAATTTACCGCCAATGTTACGCCGAGGGTAACGAAGTTCGTCAATGAATCGCCGATCAAATCCATGCTCATGCGCTTTTTAAGCCAATAAACAAAGAGCTCAATCGCAAAATACGCCATCGCTATATAAAACACGATGTAGTCAATATATTGCTCAAGCGCGTAAACTTGTACTTCAGTCCAGAGAGTCGTCAGGTTCATTGAACGGCTCCTTCTTTAGGATTTTGGTAATAAGCTAACAGCTGGCTTGATGTAATATCACCGTTTGCGTTGAATGCATGTACTTCAACAACTGCCTCTAACTCATCACTGTATCGAATGCCTGACCAGGCACTGTTGAAGCGTTCGTCAGCATAGACCTTCGGCGCCAGTAACTGTTCATAACGACCCGGCTCGATACGCTCAGTCGCGGCAACGCTACCCATTAGCGCAGAGGCTTCATAACCAATGGTGACTGTGGCTTCCTCGAAAGAGTCGTTGAACGACTCATAAATCACGTAGGCTACCGGCGTCATCGTATTAAGCCGCCCCTGCAACGTAGCGTCATTCTGAAACGTGCCCCAAAGGTTCTGTACGTCTGCGATTTTAATCTGCTGCTTTACTCCTATCAGGGATTTTTCCGATAAGTTAATGGCTTTGACACCCGAGTCCTGCGGTTTCGATAAACGCTGCATTAATGGCAAAGTTGTTTGCGTAGCAGAGGCAATACCAGCAACTGCATCCTGTGATTGATCGCTACGTTCTTGCACATATGCCACCAAAGCGTGGGCTGGGCCACTAGGCTGTATGGCGGCAACCAGCCAACCCAATCCGCCAATAAGCGCGGTAATAGCTAACGCATAGGGAAGTTGCATGAAACCTATCCTTATTCAGATGATTTTTATATGAGGCATATATGTATCATATAAAAATCCATCATAAACTCAACCAAACCTTTACTCATACGCGCGACACAACGACAAACGGCGTCAACACAGAGAAGGACGGCCAGCGAATTTAACAGGTGCAATGGAATCGAGATGGGAAAAAGGAACAACAGAAAGGAATCTTGTCACTCTAATAAATGCGGATAGATGAAATTCGAGAAAAACGCTTCACTCGGACTATTTAACGAAAAAAGTAGACCTAACTTAATGTTAGTAATCTTCATAAAGCCGCTACATGCCCTGCCTCTTTCATCAAAGACGAGAAAACACATCTTGCGCCGCAGACAACATTTTAACCCTGTTGAAATGAGTCCGCTGGATAGAGCTCACCAAAGTGATCGAGATGCAGCAGGTAAAGCCGAAGATCGAACTCCAATTGGTGATACTCAGGCTCCATATGCACGCATAGTTGATAAAACGCCTTGTTATGATTCATCTCTTTGATGTGCGCTAGCTCGTGCACAACAATCATCTTTAGAAAGGCTTCCGGTGTGTTTTTGAAGACGCTGGCGATACGGATCTCACGTTTGTTTTTTAGCTTTTTTCCGTGCACCCGACTCACTGACGTGTGCTGACCAAGCGCATGTTTCATCACTTGAATCGATTGATCAAACACCACTTTGCTTAACGGCGGCGATTTTTTGAGATAGGTGTTTTTTAGCGCTTGGCAGTACTCGTATACGGCGCGGTCATTGTTTATTTGATGGACTGTCGGGTAGCGCTTCAGCAAATACGTGCCGAGCTTTTCGTCATCGATTAGTTGCTGAACCTGGTCGTGCAGATGTGCGGGGTAGCCAGTCAGGTAAGTAAGATTATTCACAGCGTTGTTTCGCAGGGGTTGATCAGAATTGTACATCGCACAGGTAAGTGGGCAATAGTTACCAAAGTTTGATACTACGCTGTCGCTAGCAATCGCGCTAGGCACAAACCCAAAAGCAGGATTTTAGTCGCCATATGAAAGCGGCTACCGCCCCAGAAACTGCTAAAGCAGTACTGAAGCGTTAGCAACAGTTAGTAGAGACAATTAGTTGTCGTGCACCAATACACGGTATCCAGTTGTTAAATCAACTTGAAACAATGCATCTCTACGTTCGTCAGTGACATAAACCAATTGTTTGTTTTCTAGTAGTGAAATACCTTTTGGCTGCCACATAAGTGGTCCAAAAGTCGCAATAGGTTCACTCAAAGGTGACCGCGTACCATCATCCAAATCTACAGCATATACATGTTGATTGCTCTGGGATGTAATCAGCAAACGGTTGTTTGATGCATCGAGAGCCTGGCCGCGAGCGTTGCTGGTAGAAAGCGCATCCTTAAACATCGCATCCGACGATAGAATACTGCGTTCACCATTATCAACATCGATCGCAACGATAGGGTTACCGTCACATGACGAATAAAAGAGTACTCGGCGATTTTCGGCGTCATAGCTCATATCGTAGGAGGCAGTGATATCGGTAAAATCAATATCTGACGTGATTGCCGCAACTTCACGCATGTTTGCATTGGCAATATCCCATACCAACAGACTCATACGACCAAAACCGACTGGCACCGAATTATATCGGTGAGCAACATATAACAACTGGCCCTCGACATCCAACGCGATGGATTCATATTTATCGTAGGGTAAGCCCTGCCCAAAAAGCTCGCTCTCAGCACTGGTTTCAGCATCGTAACGCAAAACCTTGCTATCACCGGAATCATTGACGCTGTATAACACTTTGTCCGTGGGATTGAATACAGATTCCTCCAACGAATCGGATGCACTAACATCTGCAAATAATGACCAGTCATTCCCCTTCAGTTGATAAATCTTGTCTACCCCACGATCAATCCAATACACAGTTTCTGTCGCTTCATCCACAACAACTTTTCTCGGTGTTGAGACTGATACTGTTGGGTCACCAAACGATGGTGCTTCAAAGAACACTTGTGACATACCATGACCATTCACCAGAAAGTCGGCAGGTAGATTGACACTGAAAGTCTGATATTCGAAAGCACTTCTGCCATTCATATAAAGCGCATTTCCGGCGATACCAAACTCATTCGTTTCTTCAACTAATACAGCTTCACTGGTTAGAAACTCAGAAATAACACCGGTTGTTAGATCCAATCCACAAGCTTTGTCACCTGTCAGATAAACTGCAGCCAGTGCATCTGAATGAAAGGCCATCTCACGTTGGTTGCGAGCACCGACACAGGCCGCTCCATCAAAGCTGGTGCGTAGGTTTGATGTAGTTAGCGTACAGTCGGTTTGTCCATCGCAAGATGAAAGATCAACATCGACGGTAAAAAAGTCGGATTGATGATCACCAGCCAGCATTAACGTATTAGCGCCTTTCATGACAACCCACGCTGGTTCGGAATTGCTCTGCCCGGTAATCGTATTGACACGTTCAATCGACAACCGGTTAAGCTCGCGCGACGCGATATCATAAACCAGAACATAGCCATTGGAGCTATCGGTACCGAACAGAAGCTGCCCTTGCGCCCCGCGACTGGGTGCCAGTGTCATTGCGTTAGTGTGATGATCATCAAAAGTATTGTACCCTGGATGCGTCTCTCCAACCTCAACCTCGACCTTGGCAGTATCAACTGCGACTGTAAGTAGCAACTGATCATCCCAGCGGCCTTCAGCAATCACATACAAGGTCTGACCATCTTCCGACAACGCAAGGGGGCCAGCAAGGCCATTGATATAACTTCCGTCGACGTCTTCAACATCTTTTAATTGAACCAACACTCGGCGTTCCCGTGTTTGCGCATCCACTTGATACACCGCGCCAAGTTGAGTGCGGACAAAATAGAAGCTATTTGTAGCTGCATCATACGCCATCAAATGACTAATTCGCTAAACAGCCGGCTGCCCTCTTGTGATAACAACGTCATGGCCATCCACGTTATACGTTCGCCCTGAAATCGTTGCCGCTATGTTTAAAGGGTTATCCCCCTCAGACAAAGTAATGTTTGCAATCCAACGATTGGCTTGAAGATCAACATCCGCATCGATGCCGTTGACAGTAACAGCCGCTACATTATCGTTTGCATAACCTCTAACCTGCAGATTCGGTTGGTCAGAAAACGACGAAGCCTACGGAAACACCAGCGATGCATGCTGGTTCGGATTATTGATAATGGTTTCGACATCTACCGGTTTACATCCCGTAAAACACGCTGCTGCCAGTAAAACCCCGCTTATTGTTTTGTTCATAACGTCCCCTTACGTTACATATAAAAGTGCACGCATCCTACCACACCCAAATATCACCCCACGAATGAAGTTACGAACGGCGACGGCTAAAACAGGCACTTCGATAAGATATATACTGTCGATAGTATCTCCGGCCGCTTCACCTCTGTACGTGATATATCAAGCAGTTAAACTAACGCCAAATACACAGACTGCATTATTGTAACAAGCAACTTCAAGTTGTTTGGTCGTGCAATTAACAACCGTTGGGTGCGGTTACCTAACCAGCCTACCCCGCATACGAATCCATCACAGAATATTCACACTATCTAATATCATGTTCCAAATGGTACTCAACAATGAAATCAATCAATGCCCGCACTCTCGGTGCCAGATGAACACGGCTTGAAAAGACAACATAAAGTGGCAACACACCAAGGTCTTCGGGCACATCTATTTTAACTAACGCCCCCTGATTCAGAGCCTCTCGACACAGCGATTCTGGCAACGCAACAATACCCTGATGATTAATTGCCAATGTTTGTGCGAATTCAAAGTTCGTCGTTGTTATTTGAGCAGAACGGGATCGCAGGTTTTTCGGATCGAAAATACAGTGGCCGGCGAGTAATGCCTCTCTCCTCATGCCTTTATTCGATTGCATAAACTGTGGGCTCGCGTAATAAAAAACAGCCGTTTCACCGAGCTTTCTTGCGATCAAATCAAGATCGCCGGGTTTACGGCCGCGAATAGCGACATCGATATTATCTGCCACCAAATCCAACGCTACGTCAGTCATGATGACCTCAACCGCTAAATCTGGATAACGAGCCGCAAACGCTGAGAGCAAACCTGACAAAGGATTTCTGGGCATCGCCATCGGTACTGTAAGCCGCAATGAACCAGACAGATCATGGGCGTCAGAAAACTGCTGTTCAGCGCTATTAAGTAAAGCAATCGCCTGCTGACACTGTTGCAAGTAGGCTTGCCCTTCATTCGTCAGAGAGACTTTACGGGTATTTCGATTGAATAGCCGCACATTCAGGCGCTTTTCCAACGCTTTAATCCTGGCACTAACGGTAGAGCGTGGTAACGACAGCTGGCGGCTCGCTTCGGAAAAACTGCCATTCTCAGCAACTTCAATAAAGGTGTGTATTTGAGTTAGATCGCTCATTGTCCAATCTTTACAGCCAATTTGTACGAGATTGTATGAATACCCTAACCAAAAGTAAATGGATACACTACGCCGACCAACCATGAAATATACAGCGGCCCGCTGGTACGCCTCCATCGAATAACGCATCACCAACCGGAAAAAGCACTATGCCAACACGGACTCTATTGATATTCATAGCCGCAAGCAGTCTGATAGGCTGTGGTTCAGGCAACGACTCAAATCGGATTCCACCGCCTAATCCAACACCAAACTCTGCGCTATCCAGCTACGAATCCATGCGCATTGAATCAAACGGATCCATCGAAGGCACGTGGCTTCTGGCCGATTCAGGAAGCTTTCGGGAACGGAGAACCTTCGTCGGCGTCGACTCCCTAGCTACAGCTACAATCAACGGATTTCGCACCGTGATTGTTACCCTCAATGACACCGGAGACAGCATTAATGTCCGACGATGCCGGTCAGAAAGCACTTTTTCACAAACCGGTGAAAACCATTACACCGTGCCTTCAGATAACACACAGAATATTCTCCGGTACACATTTTTAGACGAAGGCAGCATTCAGTATCTGGAATCCGAGTCAGACACTTTTACCAATGACAGTGGTACGTCTGAATACGAATCCGAGCTTTTGATCGAAAGCGAAGGTTTTAAAATTTCCAATGCAACGACAATAGACGACGTTAACTTTAACCAAGCATTTACGGTCAATGAGCTTACCAACAGCCAGGGTGAGCTGGTATATCAGGATGCCGCATTCGATGTGTCATGCATCAATCACTCTCAGTTCCACTACACGATTGATGAAAGTTATGACTCACAGGGGATTATCAAGCGCAATTACGGTGAATACACTGATGATCAAATCGCTATACGAGCGGTAAGCCCAGCCCAAGAAAGCACAACATTCATTTACACCGAAGAATTCACGGATAAGACGTCAATTATTGGTGATTCAGAGCCAGAACAAGAATTTATTCTTAGGCAACGTAGCATCCTTGCTCCCGATACAAGTATCGGTGCCCAATTCGATATCATTAAACGCGGCAACGAGGCGCTAAACGATTCTCGCTTGGGCCAACAACGCTTCAAAGCCCTCATCCAAGAATCCGACAGCACAAAAACGATCGACGTAAATATAGATCTTGTTTACGAATAAATGCCGAGACATGCCCTATTGCTGGCAAATTCACTCCATAACCGTCGTCGTTTACGCCATAACAATATACCCGAAATCACCATTATCCGATTGTCAGATGATGGTAACACCAGGGCCACAATCGCAGTACGATCGAAAATCACATCATTTGTAGAGGAAAAACAAGCCGTTCGAACTACGCTATTTCTTATCAAAAAAATTCAGATACACGAGTTTTCAGAATAAGTCACGCACCAGGGATGGGAAATAGACTGCCAATGATTAACCACGCGAGCCCCACGTTCGATGTCGCCGTCACTCAAATCACTTTGCTAGACAACCCTCTATCTATCCATATCGACTACCAAGTTGCCGATATGCAGTTTCACACCCACATCAAGTATCGATCTATTGCCACATGGCAGGCTATCCACCAGAAACTCGATGATGCACAAGTTGAGCGTATGGTTGCATTAATTGCCGCATGGGACGCTATGCGCTATCTCGCGCTTGGCGGCACGACTGTGATCTTGCCAGCCAACTATGCGCTACCAGCCAGTGACAAAGCCGCATGGCAACACTGCTTTCTCAATCAATTCGGTGAATGGCGGTTTAAAAACCGCATCACCTATGAAAAAGCATACCCGCTGCTTCAAACCTGCTCTCTCGACACTGACAATCAGAAAGCCTCCAAACAAGTGCGAGCTAAAAATAGCAAAATTCTGTTAGCCAATGGCGGCGGCAAAGATACGCTGCTCGGCTGTGTTCTGTTATCTCACCAAAGTGACTGCGAGTACGAATTTTATCACGGGTTCTTACCCTACGGTGGCTGTGCATCAACGCAACAATATTTGTTAGAGCAGCTTTCTTCCACATTCAGGCCGGATAAGGAACCCGTATCTATCGATATTACCGATAACTACTGCAACCAGGGTAAGGATTTTTTCGAACGTCACGGGGTATTTGTTACAGACTATCATGTCGACTTTTCTGTCGGCCACACGTCGAATTACGTTGGCTACTTTCCGCTGCTTGTTGAACACGGGTATGAAGTGATGTTGTTCAACATTGAAAAATCTGCCGATCAACCAAACTGCCAGTGGCGCGGCGACGACATCAACCACCAATGGTGTAAGTCGACAGAATATCGCGACATATGCACCCACCTGTATCATTGCCTCGTCGAAAACTCGTCCTTTAAAGGCTTTAAAAGTACCATCAAGGGGTTTTACGATACCTCCATCTACCAAATATTGTCGAAATATCCTGAAAAGCTACAACTCACTCATTCATGCAATATCGACAAACCCTGGTGTAAACAATGCACAAAGTGTTGTTTCTGCTACTTAATGATGACCGCATTCTGCTCAGAAGAAACAGCCAAAAACATTATGCAGCTAGAGACATCGCTATTCACAGACCCTAATACCCAATCTACATGGCAAGCATTACTATGCCCAGATCAACACGCATGGGAATGTGTCGCATCGAAAGCCGAGTGCCATCTTGCATGCTCGATATGCGTCGACAAAGGGTACTCATACCCAGTGTTACGAAAATACCTGCAACAAGACGTTGAACACCATATCAAACACGGCATGGACACCTTCGCTAAGATCGATGCCAGCCAGTTCGAATATTCACTCTTCCATTCACTGATTCCGCGCTTCAAAACACATGATGTGATCAATGCAACAGAAGATACTGTATCTGCATAAGCCGTCATTAACGATGTAACACCAATGAGAATCGGACTCGCACCGCCTTAAGCGGTGTATTACCGCCTCAATCTATCTCGCTTCCCTTTTCCCTATATTCGAACGAGTATTTTCTTAAACGTCTCCGTACATAAATGCTATGAAAAAAGATCCTTGCTAGTTTGCCATCGGTACCAACACGAGATCAGGATATCGCTATAGAATTACGATTGCGTCTCCAGTTTTCTCAATTCCGCAATTACCCATAAGTGCTTCCATTTTGAAAGCACAACAAACCCACCTACAAAACCAATCACCATCGCTAGCCATATGATAACTGCTAGCGTTTAACCGATGCCGAACGTCTTGGCGTGTTATCTAGCAAGAGCGAAATCCAACAATACGTTCGAACTAGCCTAATGAAGCTTCACCACAGACTTGAATCTGTTATCGTTGCTGCCTGGCCAGTCTGTGGCAAAACTTGTTCATTGCCACTCACCATGAATTTAGAGTAGATTTTCTCTGCCGCATGCAGCTTACTCATTTTGTTTATACATCTTTCAGTTTCAAGGAATAGGCTCAATAGCATGTCGATGCGATTATCTATCTACACAATATGGTTACTATTTGCGGCTTACTTTCTTATGTTTGTGCTAAGTAGTATGAGCAAACCAGAAAAGCAGATACCGGCCGTAGCACTATCCAATGAACTAGCAGCACTTGAAACAAAACAACCGCTAACGATAGGTAATGAATTACAGGTCAGAGAACGGCATCGTATTCAGTCTCGCGCTCTGCCTAAACCGAAGTTTTTCATCATCCATTCTCTTTTCTGCTTCCTAATTTTCTTTGCCGTACTTTATTGGCAAGATAACCGACGTATTGCAGCAACCTGTTTATTGCTCTGGCTGGCACTTGTCGTCTACATGGTTTTCAACATCCACAAAATGCAAATTGCATTGTACGGGCCGGGCAATATTCGCGCATTTTTAGAAAGCCGTTGGTTAGTATTTTTCAGTATGTTTCTCAATATTGGTATTATGGCGATGATTGCCCGCCTTATCAGGTATACGCGAAACGAACGTGAATCTGCGCTGAATAACGCTAACAAACAACTTCAAGAAAATTACCGTATCAAAGAAGCGTTTAGCCAAAAGCTACAAGAGGAAGTTGATGAGCAAACAGAGCAGCTTCAGGCAAAAAATGAATTACTACATAGTCAGGCAGAAGCGCTGCGCAACAATGACATTCAAAAGACTCGTCTATTTGCAGGAATCAGCCACGAATTAAGAACGCCAATTACACTCATTCAAGGGCCACTAGAGCAATTGACGTTAAGCGATTCTTTAGCAGAGCATGAGAAAAATAACGTTGATATGGCGTTACGAAATACCAGGCGCCTACATGGTTTTGTTGAAGATATTCTGGATTTAACAAAAATAAACTACGGTGAATTGCGTGTTCAAGTAAGAGAAATCAATATCAGTGATTGGCTTAAAGAACTTGTTGAAGAGTTCGGCTTTAGCGCGAAAGAAAAGAACATCTACCTCGAGCTCTATTGCCCACCAAGACTAGTAACTCATATCGATAGTAAGCAGTTTCGTAAGGTTGTTAGCATCTTGCTACACAATGCCCTCAAATTTACACCCAATAATGGGCATATTGATGTTTCACTAGAAATTAGACGAAATGAACTAATTTTGAATGTTAGTGATTCTGGCCCCGGCCTTAGCAATAATGACATCGAAAACTGCTTTGACCTATTTTATCAGTCTCCAAGTCACCAACATATTGAAGGCACGGGAATCGGCCTAAACCTAGCTAAAGAAATCACTAAACTGCATACGGGCTCTATCACTGCCACGAACAACTCGCACGGTGGTGCAATGTTTACGATAAAACTGCCGTACCAAGCAGAAAAACACATAATTTCAGGCAAGCCTATTCAGGCATCAACGACAAAGCCCGGCCACGTTAAATTGAATTCAGAAGATCTTTCGGAAAAGCCGCATGTGTTATTTGTTGAAGATAATCTAGACATGCAAAACTACATCAGTGACCGCCTGAAAGCACAGTTCACGGTTAAATGTGTCAATAATGGTGAAGAAGCTCTAACTAGCATTAAAGACAAAATACCCGACTTAGTATTATCCGATTGGATGATGCCAAAGATGGACGGCATTACATTACTGAATCACGTACGCGACAACCCAGAGACAGCGACACTACCTGTTATCATTTTGAGTGGAGCCTCTGACATCGAGAAAAAGCGCTTGGGATATGCTTCATTAGTTGATGACTATCTAGTGAAACCTGTCGATATCGAAGAGCTTATCTTAAAGATCACTTCGGCGATTCGTTACCACCAACAGCTATTCATCGGTAATTTCAGTGCCTATACACAACCAATAGAAACAGATAACAGTACCCAAGAAAAAGAAGTGTCGGAGAAAGACGATTACATCGAGCGCATTGAATATATCATCAATGAAAACCTCTCAGACCCTTTGTTTGATAGCGAAGCGCTCGCCAGTGCGATGAATATGACCCTTAAAACGCTTTCTCGAAAGCTCGTGAAAAACACAGAACTAACGCCAGGACTATATATACGTCACTATCGTCTGAAAAAAGCGTTAGAACTAAAAGACGCCGGTGTACATACAACACAAAAAGAGCTGGCATTCGCCGTTGGCTTTAAAAGCCCAGGCTACTTCAACAAACTGTTGAAGCAATTCGCCGCACAACCTGCCAATCACAGAAATTAGAAACGGTACTCCATGCCCATATAGACGTTTCTTGGTTGGCCAGGAAGAATCATATCGCCTCGTGGTTCGGACCCAGGAGATATTGCACCTTCTGTCGGCTGTGAACCAACGGCAGCGATGTAATTTTCTCCCAACAAGTTTCTGCCATCAACATACACGCTGAGTGATTCCAACGGCTGATAACCAATACGTAAGTTAAAGAGTGTATAGCCATCCGCCGTGTAAAGTCTTCCTCCACTCAAATCATAGGTTGCTGTTTGCTTACCGATATATTGTAAGGATGGAACAATAGCTACGCTTTCAATTGGTTGCCAAATAACTAACATAAAGGCCGTGTGTTTAGGCGTCCGAGGCAAGCTATTCTTGCCGTAGATAGGATGATCATCGAAATAGAAATTCATCCAGTTATACACAAAATTCACGTTCAAATAGTTTTCAATAATCTGATAGTTAACGCCTAATTCAACTCCACGGTGCACCGTGTCACCAATATTTACCAACACCCGCTTTGGCAAAGGCGGCAAAGCAATCTCCGTAGTGTATTCTCCATCAATATTCATATTGTAGAGAACAACCTCACCCTGTAATCGAGAAAAGAAAAATTTATAGCCGACTTCACTCGTAACAGCATTTTGCAAATTCAAGCTGCTTGGGTCTACCCACCCCAACATACCATTCAGTTCGAACATACTAGCGAAGTTACTGCTGCTTGCATGGCTAATGTAAAGATGCTGTTGTTCGCTAAAGAAATACGCGAGAGCTAGCTGATAATTGAGCTTTGAATGATCAATTTTATAATCGTAGGGAGGTTTCGTAGGTACTATGGGTAACACCGCACATGCACGGCATCGACTATTAAATGTACGATTAAAATTATTTTTTTGAACACCGACTGTTAACTGCCATTCGGCATTAATACGCCACCGATCTTGTATAAATAAATCCCAATCACTGAGATTAGACACACCATTTTGTGTTCTTGCCAATTTGGTATAACCGTCATAGCCACTCAGACTAGGCTGCCTCCTGCTTGGTTTTGGGTAATCCCATGCGTTTAAGTGGTACTCTTGATCGCTGTAATGAAAGCCCATAGAGACATAATGCTCGCCAAGCGCCGTCACGAATTGTTGTTGATATGTTGGCGACAATGTATAGCCCGATAGTTTGTCGTCAATAATTCCTTGAAACCTATCAACCAGCCCTTCTATAGAGCCACCAACGAAAGACATACCAATATTCAGTGCCGAGTTTCGGGTCGGTAACCATGAGAAACGATTTCCTACCGTAATATTTTTTTCTGCTTTGCGCTTATCAATGGCAACATCATCTGGATTTGACGAGTAGGGGTCGGCATTCCATGTCGCACGACTAATTCGCCCAGCATATTGTTTTTGAGAGTCAGTCAACGTGACAAAAGTACGGTTATTGATCTGAGGGGTCAACTGGAAGCCATAATTTGCACTCAGCTGAAATTGCCGTTCCGCTTCATGCTCCCGGTAACCATCCGTTCTAAAAGAGCTTACAGACACATAATAATCTTGCTGGTCAAAACTTTGACCGGCTGCTGCCTGCAGTCTCAAATACCGGCTACTCCCCACTTCGATACGAACCAATGGCGCGGATATGTCTCGTCCGGTAAAGCCATGGTAATAAATAGAGCCGCCCGCGGAGCCAGCCGAATAGAGAGAACCGTTCCCACCGCGCATGACTTCAACCGCTTTCATCGACTGAAGATCTATTAGGTTAGAAGAGGCACCCAACCCACCAAAGTTGATCAAGGTGCCATCTACGAAGACTTTGACGCCGCGATTTCGAGCAGTTAAAGAAATATCTGAGCCACGAATCGATATGGCTGATTCATTACCGGCGCTGTTTGGCACACTGACGACACCAGGCGCACTTTTGAGTACGTCACTTTGTCGACTTAATCGACTATTGCGTTTTTCAGATAAATCGATAACCGTAGTTGCTGAAGATTCAGAAAACCTTTGTGCTCTGATTTTTTCGACAGAACGATTACCCTTTGCTTCAACAATGACTTCTTCAATCGTCGTCTCGGCGGCAAAAACCTGAGATATGCACATCGACAGCGCACAACTCGTTAGTAAGCTGAAACCCTTCGGGTAAAACACAGCCTCAATCCTAGCGTTAGTATTTTACCCAGTATACCTAAACAGCTAAGTAATTGACCTATATCAAATACTTAACGATTCAGATGTTGTAATTGAAAATACCCACACTCAGTTTTTATATCTACGAATACACCTAATGCGACCCACTAGAAACAACTTACTAGGTCACTTTCAAGCTATTTCGCGACCCAGGCATGCCACAGCGCAGTATGAATACTTTCCATCAGGGTCAGCACAACTAACGCCAAATACACAAGTCACGTTAACTATAACCCTTAGAGGTTCGCCTTCTTTCGAGTGGTAAAAGCTCTGCTCTCGGCAAATTCACCGCCACTTAGAGTGGCCTCACCGTTATCAGATAAACGATGAGATAATCCTGTCACAACAAATTTTCACACAACATGAAGAACGCTATCGTTCTTCTCGACGCCCTCAAAACTAAGACACGTGCGAATAGCCAAAAACTCACAAGAATCGAGGAATTGTCGTAACGTGCGTTACCTAAATTCACGTGTACCGAATACCTAGCATCTCTTCCACTCGGTTCATTTAGGCCTTTTTAACAAACTTAGCCGTCACCATCATTTCGCCAGCACCATCAACACGGCAATCCAGCTCATGATCTTTGCCTTCCTTGATACGCTTAATAAGTGCTTTAGTACCGATTTTAAGCACTTGAGAGCTGCTCTTCACCTTCAGATCTTTGATCAAAGTCACCTTATCACCCTCAGCCAGCAACGCGCCGTTGGCATCCTTTACGATAATGGTTTCTTCAGCAGCAACTTCTTCGGGGTTCCATTCATAAGCGCACTCCGGGCAGATCAATAGATCCTGATCCTGGTAGACGTAAGCAGAAGTACATTTAGGGCAAGGAGGAAGTGAAGTCATGAACGCCTCGTTGGTAAGTGTAAAAAGAGGTGGCGAATCTTACTGCTGTAGACAACTGGTGGCGAGAATTTTATTCGTTCTTTGTATGAGAACTGCAGAAACTGCCCGTGCATTGCCCTATGCAGTATTCGTATGATCTCACAGATAATGATTCACATACGCCCAACGAAAACAGTCTAATCAATAAGTAGATACTCAAAAGCAAAAAAGCACCGCATATCTATGTGCGGTGCTTGATATCAAAGGTGCTTGCAGCCCTATAGCTTAACAACATCTCCTACAAGCGCTACACCAGCGATTATGCCGCCAGCGCCACATTTAAAGGTAGAATCGCTCGACGTGAGTGTGCCTTTGTAATTTGATTTGATATTAATAACGGCATTCCCGCCTTCTTTGATCGCTCGCTGTTTCAGCTGCTTCATGGCCGAGGCAAAAACCCACTGACAAGCTTCTTTATCACTTTTACCGACCGCGCTGGTTTTCTTGCTGGTTTTAAACTCCCCAAATGATTGCTCAACTTTTGGGTGCTTTTGTCCATCAAAATAAAACGTTACCCCTTCGCCGATGGCTTTCGATATTTTCTCAACAGCCATCGTCTCTTTTACCGAATAATCCACAATATCATCCCGCGCCATGGCCGAAACTGACAGCACAGACAACATTATCAACAATAGGGATCTTTTCATTTTGGTTTCCTTGATCGTTAAAAACATGAGTTCACATACCGGCAATTGTACACATATGGAGACAAAAATTTGCAGGCGTGTATTTTTTGCCCTGCGTCTGACAATGCGCCACCAATCATTTAACCCTTGAATATTGGTATTAGCTAGCCAGCTCAATAGTCTTCTTTCCAAAAGATCGATACATGAGACACCAAGACAGTAAATGAAAATGGCATCTGAAAAAAATGCAAAAACCGCAAGATCGTTACCTCATCAAACGAATGCAAAAACTCAATTCGATACAATCGACGGTGTTGTCGCAAAAAACGCATGTACCACACCAGCTTGATAAAATTGAGTCACAGACTCAAATCCGCCGTTAGTAATAATGGAGATGACTGAATCCGGCGAAAGAACGGCGACATCATTTGAATACGCGTGTTTCAATTTTTTCACAGCTGCCTCCCCCGCCTCTGAATCTGACATCGTCGTCGCCCAAATTCTCAGCAGATTATCAGTAATTGGCGAACGCATATCTGAGGCTAGATCAGCGCTCACAAGTACACCGCCAGGAGCCATCCGGCACGCAATTTGTCGAAAAAGCTCTGACCGTGCAATAGGGTCAAGAATAAAATGGGAGACTAAAAAACACGTAGCAGCATCGTGTACGTTATCGTCGCTGAATGATTCAAGAAATCCTTCATGGAATGTACAGCGTGAGGTAAAACCCCCACGTTCGACTCTGTGACGGCAGATCTCCAACATCGCGCCTGATGGTTCAACAACAGAAAAATGAATGCTTGGAAACTGCTTCGCCAAAAATAAAAGCTCCTTGCCCGTTCCTGCCCCTACACAGAGCACTCGAGCATTGGGCCTAAGAGACGCAAAAATGGATGGCAAAAAGAAATAGATGCCATCATTGATAGCCGCCATATTTACCCACTTCTGATCATACTCAGACGCTTGCTCGTCAAATAGTTGTTTGGTTTCTTCTCTATTCATATGTCGAATACCACATACTGGTTAATCAGTGCACTCACTATGTTCAGTTGTCGATATCTATACAGTAAGATAATGTAACAACAGTTATTACTGATAATAAACATATGCAAATCAATAGTGTAACTTTTTTTGTTACTTATATGTGTTTTTCGAATTGGACGATATAAATCATGAGAAAAGACAGCCGGCTGTCTCGAATACTACACATCCTGGCTCACATGGAGGGCAACGACGAGCCCATAACATCGACCCAGATAGCCGATATGCTATCAACCAACCCGGTTGTGGTAAGGCGCATCATGGGATTGCTCAAGGAATCTGGATACGTTCAAGTATCCAAAGGGCGCAACGGTGGGTGGGCATTGATGTGTCCGCTAAACAAAATAACACTGTTGGATATTCATCAATTATTGGGCGAAACGTCATTGTTCACTATCGGATTAACAGACGAGCACTCTAACTGCCCCATTGAAAATTCCATTAATTATGTACTGGAAACAGCTATGACGGATGCCGAAGCTCTGCTGCTAAATCGCTTCGGGGAGATCACATTAGATATGTTGGTCAAACGGTCTCACTAACTGTGTGCGGAATATGCCTTCACGACCAACTGTCTCTTGCTAAGAAAATGTTAAATATCGATATAAAAGATAAAAACGGCCAGATGATAACTTCAAATCACCTAGCCGCAATGACGATCACCACACTCAGAAGTAGTGATCTACCGCCTCAAAGAACGCAGTTGATATCGTCGGAAAGCCGCCAATACAATTAATCCAAACATCCAAAAATAAGGCAGACCGCCGGATTTAGCGATTTCTTTGAATTCATCCTGAAAATCCGGCTGCAGATCATCAAGATTAGTTTCAAACGGCTGTGTTTCACCGGCATAGGCAGGCTCACTTTCAAGCCGTTGGGTGTTTTGATGACGCGAATAATTACTGACGATACTACCATCAACTACCTCAACGCCTTCCATGTAACTTGATACACTAACGCGCGCGTTAGCCAGATCGCCACTGTACTGATAGTTAACTACAGTACGATCGTAATCTTCTAGGGTGTAATTGCTGGTAAAGTTCGGAATGCCAAAGATCGAAGTCGCCCCCGTCAATGCGATAGTTTCAACGTCAGGCTGCCCATTTACCTGCCGTTCTATGCGAACAATGTAGTTATTTGAGTAAAAGCGTGCCGGTGAGTAAGGAATTAAACCTCCACGTAGCTGCTGAACCGCAGTGTACTGATGATGCATTCCCATGTTGCCATCAAGCAACGGCAAGCCCCAGCTGATGGTATGGGTGCCATCAGCTGCAGTCGCTACATTAACCCCGCGCGGCGGGAACAACTGATCATCTGCGCCAAAGTATTTGGCACGTACATCACCATCAGAACTCCACAATGCATTGTGAGATAAGCTCACAGCCAAGAGCGGTTCTGCAATCTGCTGGTAATCAGGTAGCTCACCCACATAACGATTAGCCGATAAATCCATCCATAAATGTCGATCTTGGAATGACTCAAACAACGCGACTGGCAAAGCGCCACTGAAGGCATTGCTCGATAATATCAGTGTCTTTAGTGATGGAATAGCCACGATATTCGTAGGAATTTCCGTTAAGTTATTCCAACTTAACTTAATTGCTTCCCATCCATCCGCAAACACAATATCTGCAGGAATTTCACTGATCATGTTATGTGAAAGGTCGAGAAGTTTAACTTGAGAAAGTTCTGCCAAAGCTCTCGGAAAACGTGTAAGTCGATTCTGGCGCAATTTCAGTTCTTCGAGTTCAGTTAGACCTGCCATTGAATCGGGAATCTTAGTAATCGCGTTCCTATCAAGATGCAATGTACGCAACTTCACTAAATTGGCGACGCTATCAGGAACCACTGATAACTTATTACTGGAGAGGATGAGTGCAGTCACTTCAGATAAGTTTCCGATACTGTCCGGTAGCTCAGTTAGTGCATTGTCATATAGGTTTATTACTCTCAATGAAGATGCATCACCAATGAGCGATGGAAGCACGCTTATGCCGTTCCGGGATGCATTGAGATATTCGAGCCCTGCAAGCTCGATGATAGACTCGGGTAAACTCGCCAAATTGTTATCGGATATATCGAGACGCTTGAGATTTTGCAAATCGCCTAGATTGGTTGGTAGTTGATCAAGAGCACTAATATACGACAGTGTTAGACGCTCCAGATTGTTCAAACTGGGAATATCGCTCAACCAGCTGCCTATACGTGTGCCGCTTATATACAAGTTTTTCAGTGACGTTAGCTGGGCCAAATCTACGGGTGGTTGAATACGTTTACTGGTTGTCAGATTCAATGTATGGAAGTTAACCGAATTGGATAACCCCGGCGGCAAAGGCAACGTATCAGGCGAATCAACATTGTAATTACGGCCAACAGCCAACTCCTCCAATGCTGGAAGATCAAATACGGCCGGCAGGCGAATTAGCCTATTATTACTCAGATTCAACGTTTTGAGTTTTTTCAGTTGATTAATCGAGTCTGGCAATTCAACAATGCGGTTTTTACTGATATCTAGATGCTCAAGACTCGTCATTTGCAGTACCTCTGGAGGAAACTCTGTGAGGTCAGGACGATGGTCACTTAGGTCGAGTTTTTTCAACTTAGCGACGGTATATACATACTGGTATTTGAGCTGTCTTTCCAAATCATTATCATCGTCCAGCGAATTCAACTCAAAAGCTTCAAGGTTCAGGTAATGCGAGAAAGTGTCTGGCAAGCCACTAAAATCGGATGCCCGCACTGTCAATTTTTGTAGCTGCGGCAAGCCTAAATCGGCAGAGATAGAAACCGAAGAAGCACTCAAAGACAATGTTCGAAGGTCAGGCAAGGTTTTATCCGATTGCGTATCCAGAACGATCTGCTCATCCGTCGTCAGTGTAAAATCCTGAAGTTTCGGAACAGACAACACGTCAAGATCAACAGTAACCAAACCCGACTGGTGCACAAAAAGTTCTAGCGCATTCGGCCACTGCGCATTACCTAACCAATGACTATTGGTTAAGCGTATTTCTTGTAAACTCGTACCAGATTTCAAAGACGTGGGCAGGTCACAACCCGACGTAGTCTCCTCTTCGCAAACATAATCCAAGTGGGTCAACTGATCGGCATTAAAACCATTGGGCAGCTGCACCGTTTGATGAGTATTTATACGCAAATCAACGAGCGTGTCGACATTTACTAGGCTGGCGGGCAAAGCAGCGATACTTGGATCGAGTATTGCCCAATAGGATTCCAGTTTTTGCAAAATAGACAAGTCAGCATTCAGGTCATCGACACTATCGATCGAATGCAACACACTAATGACTTGATCATCGTCGTTGCACCGAATCCAATATCGATCACATTCGATAACACGTGGGCCGTTTGGAAATGGCAGCAATTTGTTCAAGAGTGTTTGAACGGTGGGGTCTTGAATCGCAGCATGGCTATTGCCAGCAACTAGCAATAGCGCAGCACACAGGAGTGGCTGAATCCTTTTTAGCATGATAGGTCCCTGAAAGCTTTTACATATCGTCGGTAGTAACGCCCACAAGACTAACACTATCAATAAATCTCACATAAAATAAAATCGAGCTTTTTGACCAAGACAAACTCGTTAACTCATGCTGGCGTTACGTTAGGAGTTGATATGCCTTATATTTCAATAATTTAAAAAAACTCACTGCCCTCCTCTTTTCGAGCAGAGGTAAAGAACCATTACGTTAGAGAAACTACTGGCTAACCAACACGCGCAAACAGAGATTGAATAACGCCTGAAAAACAGAAATCGATCAGATCTTCCGCGACCCCAAATAAGCTATCCCTCTATTAACTTCGGGAATTCACTCACCGCAACACAACAATTAGTTAGCCGATTGTAAACATCCCCACAAACTAGGTTGAAGAACCTCTCGAGACATTGACCTAGGCCGCTCAGCACAAGCTCGCACATTGGGTCGTGCTTGGGTTCAGGCTCCGCCACCTTGCAACCAAATCTACTCGCCGTTCGATCGCGATTCCCTCCCCTTAATCTGATCCCGCCGATAAACGATGTTCCACATGGTGATCACGCTTTACATACAAGACGACCGGTCATATTATAAATCGCATGAACAGACCACGACGCAGTGAACATGTCCGTGAAGCACTTATTCAGGCAGGAATGGAGCAAATATCCCATTTCGGCTATCACGGCACAGGAATCAAACAAATACTGGATGAAGTAAAAGTGCCGAAAGGTTCTTTCTATAACTTCTTTGCCAGTAAAGAGGCCTTTGTTGCCGAAGTTATTCAAGCTTATATCGCTGACACCCAACAACAGCAGCAAGCTTTCATCACCGGTGCAGGCAAAGACTTAAGTGCGAAAGAACAACTGAGAACGATCTATGAGTATTCGGTGAGCAAAATTGCCGCCACAGATTTTCGAAGCTCCTGCTTGATTGGCTCATTATCCATAGAGATCGGCGCTGAAAGCGAAGAATGTCGAGCGGAGCTCAAAAATGCATCGCAGCAATGGATTGATTTTTTTACCGACCTTATTAGCCAGGCACAAGATGCTGGTGACATACGCAATGATCTGTCGGCAGCACAGTTAGCCAGGATCTACTGGGCAACGTGGGAAGGCGCGTTAATCAAATTGCAAATGAACAAAGACATAGCACCAGCCATAGAAACCATGGCATTAATGTTGGATGACCTCATGCGCCCAAATAGCGCGGGCTAGCCATCGATTCAATTTGAAACCAATGCAGACAGGTCTGCATTTTTTTAAAACCCATTAAAATACGACCGGTCTAAATATTCGGCGAGGTAAATCATGACACACAACAACGTAGAACAATTAAATACAGACACCCGCACGCTTTCACTCAGCGACAGCTTTAACTTAGATAACCAAGCTCTGGGTCAAAACAAGACCATCAAAAATCGCCTGTTTAAGTCAGCAATGAGTGAACAGCTTGGCGACAAACATCATAATCCACTCCCCGGCCTAATTACCCTTTATGAGCGTTGGGCCCAAGGCGGAATTGGCCTAGCCATAACAGGCAACATCATGATCGACCGCAATGCGCTGGGAGAGCCGAAAAACATTGTATTGGATGAACGCAGTGACCTAACCCTGTTTCGACAATGGGCTGAAGCCGGAAAGAAAAACGGCGCGAGTATCTGGGCACAGCTTAATCACCCAGGGAAACAAATACCTAACTTCATATCAAAAGAGCCGCTTGCTCCGTCTGCAATTGCACTCGAAAACGGGCTTGAAAAAGGCTTCAATCAACCCCGCGCATTAACAGAGCTGGAAATTTTCAAGATTATTGATCAGTTCGCAACCAGTGCTCGGCTTGCCAAAGAATCCGGATTTACTGGCGTTCAAATCCACGGTGCTCACGGTTATCTTGTGAGCCAGTTTTTATCCTCTCGCCATAACCAACGTGATGACCAATGGGGTGGCAATTTAGAGCGACGCATGCACTTTGTGTTAGCCCTCTATCAAGCAATAAGAGATCAGGTTGGTGATGATTTTCCTATCGGTATCAAACTTAACAGTGCCGACTTCATGAAGGGTGGATTTACCGAAGATGAATCGATGCAGGTAGTACAGGCTCTCGCGAACGCTGGGATAGATCTTATCGAAATATCCGGCGGAACATATGAAAGCCCATCGATGATGGGAAGCGATAAAAAAGGCGACGCCCGCAAACAAAGTACTATCAAACGCGAAGCTTACTTCTTAGATTATATGGAAAAGGTTCGGCAACTGGTGAACACACCGCTAGTCGTCACTGGTGGATTTCGCAGCGCGCCGGCAATGCTAGAGGCGCTACAAAGCGGCGCTACAGATTTTATTGGCTTAGCGAGAACGACCGCCGTTGATCCTGAGTTCCCTAATAAACTACTGGCCGATAACAACTACAGCATGCCATTAGACAATCCGACGACAGGAAATCCAACGATGGATGCCATGGTAATGCTCGGAGTGACTTGGTATGAACACCAACTCAGGCTCATTGCGAACGGCAAAGATCCTAAACCGAATCTGAATGCCTGGGGAGTTGTTGTTAAAACACTATTCAGCGCGGGGGTATATGGATTCAAAAAACGCCGAGCCTAACGGCGAGAACCCAAAAATCACGAAATACAACCCTAATACGGGCTTTAGAATACTGTGTCAGGATATCTCAATTCAATCCTGACACAGTAATTATGCGTTATGGCATCGGACGATCAAAAAACACTGAAACATGGAACTCAGCAACTTGTGAATGCGATCCGTAGAGAATTGCCGAATAATTGGTTGGGCTTTCCAAATAATTTGAAACCGAATAATTCGGCATCGGCGGCGCTGACGAGTCGAATCGAACAGTCACTGCATCACCGGTTACTTTATTCAGCTTAAGAGACGTATTTTCTGCGCCAACGATGTAGTGATACCGAAGATCTTCTGCAGTGATTCCCGAGAATTCAAATGCTCGCTGAGGCGTTTCATCAGGTGGTGGAGCGCCGTTCAGATTGGGAATCATAAGCTTATAGCAATCGACCACATACTCTGCAGAAGACGGGTCAGTCGGTGGTGGGGGCAATGGGAACAGGTCTTCCAACGAGAACACTTCAGCCCCATACAAGGTACCCACAGAGACACTAGTGCTACTGTTAAATTTAGCACCACTACCACTGATACTGACGCCGTTCGCAGCTAAACTCAGACTGATTGAAGAGCCACTGGCGAATTCAATGTTCGGAAGAAGTGCAGCGGGATCAGCCTCAATCGCCTCAAATTCTCCAGAAGCTTCATTGAGCGAATAACCTGTACCACGACCAGATTCGCCACATCGACGTACAAACAACTCAGACTCGTCGACTGTCACATAGATGATCTCTTCGACAGACTGAGCGGGACTACCGCCAGAGCTTTGTGTTGTCGTCGCTTTCCAGGCACCCTGGTATTCAGAGAGATCTGGGGTTGATGTGTCAGGAGGAGTTGGCGTTACAGTATCTTCGGGTAGACAACCCGCGATAGCTAACGCTACAGGTAGGGCGAGAATAAATCGAGTGTAATTCGGCACTTGAAGCTTCCTTTTAATATTCGTGTATCCGTTCCGGTATATTCTAAACGACTCTATCAAATTTACATACTGTGTTTTTTGGATCTATTAAAAATTAAGTATCGTAAGCGCTGAGACCAGCTTCGAGACTCGATTAGATTGATTAACACGTCAGTTAAACCAGAAGCGTGAACGCACCTTAGTTACTTTACCGGAATTACTTATCAGATCATCACAACATCTCGAACATTGATTCCAGCCAGAGAATAACGTTAGGTAACGCTACTTACATCGTCGAGGAAATTACCCTCACTCTGGATTTCTTTCTAAACTGCCAATCCAAAGCGAGGGTAAACCGGCCACCAGCTAAGGCTTAATAGCCAGGGCGCCCAACAGCATTGAAGATGCCGTACCCCGGCGTCGCATCAAAAACCTTCCAAAAACCGTCGATGCGAACGAGCGTCCAAATATGGCCATTTGTATCTCCTTGGCTTGCCTCATAGCCTAAATAGCGTGCATAAGCCGTCAACATGGTTGAATAGCCCCAGCAGGCAATACCTAGTCTATCGCCATTACCAGCCTGTTGATTTTCAAGAATTCGTTGCATCACAAATTGGGAGTTACCGCGCGCTTCACTCGAGTTGTAATACACATCATCGTTAGTGCCGCTGAAGAACACGTAAAACGCTCTCAGCTTTTCGATGGGAGGTTTACCGGCCAAGTTGAGACGTGATTCCATCGAGTCAAAGTAGGCTTTTACATCAACGTCAAAGTTATTAGCTGTTCCGTTAGGCATCCTGTAATAATCTTCGTCTGCAGAATTAAATAGCGTCCAGACTTGATCGTCGGCGTAAGGTGATACGGTATACGTACCTTTCCCCATCTTTAACCAAACATGAATTTCGTTGTCGTAATACGGCGTTTTACCTTCACGAGTCAGGCCATTTTGAAGCAAGCCTTCACCCTCTAGCTCGGGTGTTTCTGGATTATCTTCGGGATAATAAGTCACGTAGTAAACTGGCGGATTTGGTACTTTATCGTACTCGATAATCGCTCCACCGTTCACGCTCACCCGATCCTCACCCGCCATGATTCGGGTTTGAGTCCATTCCGGTTTTGCAATTGCAGGTCGAGGGGTCGGAAGATGATGATGATCGTTAATTCTTAACTGCGGGAATTCAGAAGGGTTACCTCGGGTAAAGCCCTGCGCCCGAGTGACGTGTGAAGGATCACTTTGTGCTTCAAACTCAAAGCTAAGTTTCACTTGGCCTTCAGATAACCCCTCACTAAACAATGAAGAAATATCTACCAGGATCGTGGCACCAGAATCGGTCAGCCTAAGTATTTTCGATACAGATTTTTCAGAGGCAGACCCTGACGTTATATCTCTTATGATCAACGGCTTACCGTCATCGCGAAGTTCTTTCAGCGACAACTGAAGTATTAACGATTGGGTTTCAACAGCTAGCGGAGGGATATCAAACAACACAGTGCCGCCATTCAAATCTACATCTTGATTATAATAAGGCGACCGATCAACAATGGCCGTTAGTCGTGTCGGAGCCATCAATGCCAGGTCAATCTCAGGCATCGCTTGCAACACCTGATCAGTCTCCGATTTAACACGTGATTCATCGATATTAATTGATACTCTATCGCCGGCAGAATTTTCACTTTCGAGTAGCAGCCGATAATCAGTGTCAGACAGTTTTACCAACGCCAACAGATCTGCATTAACCACCGATAAAGCATCCAGCGGAAATTCAGATACGGGTTTGGAAAATTTCAGATCAACTTTCTCAATGATATCCGGGTTCAAAAAACGGTGAGAATTACCGGCAGCAACCGAAAATTGGCGGGTGTTGTCCAATTGATATTCCAATTTCAACTTGGGATTCCCGTCACTCGCCTCTTTTGAATGAAAGTGCACCCATGATTCACCCGCCTGTCCTCGGCCGAAAAGGAATGAGATCTCCGAAGGGTCAACGAGGTTCTCAGACATCATCAGGTCGGTAATATCTATGGTTACCGTTCTTCCTGCGGCATCATCAGCCTGAGACGCTTCAGTTTCGGCACTACCAACAACATGATGGATCTGCGGGCCGAAAGATGGCAATCGTTTTTGATAAGGTGCGCTGCCAAACACAAACAGCGTATTCCACTGAACGTTCGTTTCATTCCAGCTATTGTCGATACCTTCGAACACAAGGGGTACATCACCGCCGGATTGTTGATCAACCGTTAACTCGATATACGCCGATGTTAGCGTATCCGTTGTTGGTGGAATCGTAAAACGCAGTAACCCTTGCTTACCGCCGTTACCAAGTTTATCGGCGATAACAAGGCGATCTTCATTTCCGTGTTTATAATCCGCAAAATGCGTCACGTAGGAATCCGCATTAGGGCTGAGAATCTCTGTGCGCTCTAGGCTGGCAGATGACGTATCTGCAGAGGTAATTTGAATGCGGGTAACAAAATCACTATGGATTTGCCCTTTGGTCGCACGCAATGTCAGGTTATAAACGCCGGCATACGCTGGCGTTCCCGTGATACTCAGGCTGCCTGCATCACTGTTTAGCTCTAACCCTTGCGGTAAAACGCCTTTGGCTAGTTCAAATGATTCAACCTCTACGCCCGCGACGGAGAATGAAAACGTTGTCGCGGTCTGCGTCGTTGTTTCATATTCTTCTTGGCCTTGCAGAACAAACGCTTGCCCTTGCCCGTTGTCTGGATCGTGAGGGAATGGATCCGCATTATCACCAATACCATCGTTGTCAGAATCTTTAGATTCCGACGAATCCTGTGGAAAAGCGTCTTTCGAATCAACAACACCATCGCCATCACTGTCGGCTTCCACCTCGGTATCAACCGGCAATGGAACTGTTGGAGACAAGTCGTCAACACAGCCTGAAAGAAGGAGCGCAAGCCCGCCCAACATCGAAATTATTTTCTGGTTCGACATCAATAAATTCCCCTGAATCAATTTTTTTGCCTTATTGACGAAAAATCATATCGGGGAAACACAACCTTCAATGTGAAAGCCATCACAAAAGCATATTCGTTAGATGACTACTTTAAATACAAAAATCTATCGTGAAACTTTTATTTACAAACCTGCGTTTTTCAGCAGGTATCAAAAACATACCTAGCTATATCAACGTAAACACCCAGAGACGAGTATCGCTGCCGGCATTATGAACATTGGGATAGAGGTTAATATCGCACGCGATATCGCGACACAGAAACAAGGAAATAAAATCAGAAAATATAGCGCTAGGAAACGAGTTTCACCCCGCCCTAACGATATACAAAGTAATGCCTGCTTACTCGAGACTTAACCTCAGATAACCTACAAAGCAAACGTCATAGTGACTAACGAAAAAATCGCAGATAAGGATTTATTCTTTCTGTTTTTTCTTACGTTGCTTAGGATGCAAAGATTTACCGAGTATGTGATCACTATCGCCAACCACATGTGCTCCATACCCAACAATCAACGGATCTGGCCCTTTAACAACACTGGTATCCTTGCCTGTGTAAGGCAACGTTGAGAGAAAGTGCTGCATGGTCGCTAAGCGTGCACGTTTTTTGTCATTGGATTTAATAATGGTCCATGGTGCATCGGCAGTATCGGTATAGAAAAACATCGCCTCTTTAGCTTCGGTATAGTCTTCCCATTTGTCTAATGATGCTTCGTCAATGGCAGAGAGCTTCCATTGCTTTAACGGGTCAACACGGCGTGATGAGAAACGCGCTAATTGCTCCTCCTGCGATACCGAGAACCAATACTTGTAGAGCCGCACACCGGAGCGCACCAACATACGTTCAACTTCCGGGCACTGACGCATAAACTCCAGATATTCACTCGGCGAACAAAAATCCATCACTCGCTCGACACCCGCTCTGTTGTACCAAGAGCGATCAAACAACACGAGCTCACCGGCACTGGGCATGTGCTTGATATAACGCTGAAAATACCACTGGCTACGCTCAGCCTCTGTGGGCTTCGCCAACGCAACAACTTGGGCGGCGCGCGGATTAAGATGCTCCATAAATCGCTTGATGGTGCCCCCCTTACCCGCCGCATCACGGCCTTCAAAAATAATAACGATCTTTTCGCCGGATTCTTCAACCCAACGCTGTACCTTCAACAGCTCTGCTTGCAACTGCGCTTTTTGTTTCTCATAAGTCGCCCGACGCATCTTGGTATGGTACGGGTATTCACCCGTTTCGAACGAGCGTCGAATCGCATCCGGGTCATGGCGAAGTTCTGCTAGGTGGTGATTCGCATCTGCTGCCCGCTGACGCGCCGGCGTTGGCTCGTTTTGAGCTGTCACTGGCTGGGTTGTGTTGTCTGCTGCACGGGCCTGTATATTTGCTGTTATGTTTTCCAATTCATCCCCTCACGGTTGACGCACAACAGCGCTCAATCGAAAAATCAGCGGCTATGTGCAGTACTATTTTTGTATTTTGAAAACAAAATTATGACACTCAACCATCGATAATTAAAATTGTAATATCTTATGCTAAGGATAATATATAGTTATCATTATAAAACTCTGAGAAGCCCTTAATAGCACCATGAACCTGATTCAATTACGCCTGTTTAGAGATATCGCTCGAGAGCTCAGCTTTGCTAAAGCCGCACGGCAAAATAACATCACCCAACCGGCAGTCAGCATTCACATTAAAAAGCTCGAAGACGAGCTGGGCAAAAAACTCTTCAACCGCACCCCACATAACATTCAGTTAACTCCGGAAGGCATGATCATTCTTGCCGATGTAAAAAAGATTCTGCAACTCAGCGAGGGCTTAAAAATCCGCTCCAGTTATAGCCAAGGTGTGTTAGAAGGCAATATCCGCATCGCAACAATCCACAGCATCGGCATGTATGAGATGGGAGAATTTCTCTCCAGTTTTATGAAGAGCTTTCCGAAGGTGCATATTCATATGGAGTTCAGACGCTTTGATGACATCTACAGCCTTCTGCTCAAGGAGAAAATCGATCTCGGTGTCGTCGCCTACCCAGAACAACGCACCAACATCGAAGCAATACCCTACAGCGAAGATGAGTTAGTTTTAATCGTTGCCAAAGATCACCGGTTCAGCAACAAGAAGACCATCTTGTTGGAACACATCGAATCCGAACCATTTATTGCGTTCGAATCGGGTATGCCAACACGAGAAGCCACCGACAAAGTGCTCGACGAAAAAGGTATCCGTGTGGATATACGAATGACTAACGACAATATCTATACCCTCAAAAAGATCGTCGAAGCCGGTATTGGTGTCTCTATTGTGCCGTCGAATACGGTAGATGAGGAAGTGCAGCGTGGTTCTCTCGTGCGCATTAGAATCAGAGACACCAAGTTAACACGCCCTCTTGCTCTACTAAAACTCAAGAAGACGGTGCCAAATACGCCGCTGGAGATATTTATGGAGCGGATGCTCTCTCATGGAGGCAACAACACCTAGCCCCACCAGCAAATCAAGCCTTTATCGCTAGCCTATCAAGCCCAACCGCAATGGGTGCTTCCTTCACTAAATCAGGCGCGAGGTCTTCTGTGATATCGCCATTGGCATCAGTAAGGTAGGTCGGTTCAAAATACGCTTGGTACCGACTGTCGACCGTCATCTCGGGTTTGTAACTCTCGTGAAGAAGATCTGTCCCTGCCAAGTGTGTTCTCTGCTGAGACGCCGCCCCGCCTTTGCGTTTAACAAGGCTTTGCTGAGCGGTTAGCAATAACGCTGGTACCGTTGCCACCAAGTGCTGGCGCAGGCGCAAGGATCGTCTGCGGCGATACGTATGTTTAACACTGTGCATAAACACACGAGATTTGTCGCCACTCAGCCCTTCAATATAACGTGTGAACTTCAGTGTTTCTTCAATAGAGCTTTTGGGCCGCAAACTCAGAGTTGTATCGTCCAAATCACACAACCTGACATTGGGTAAGATTTTGTCGTTCTCCAGCTGTTCATAAAAAAACGGTGTACCCAACATCGGTATCGGCAACGAGAAATAACTCGGCAACGGTATGTCGTGGTTGTCGAGCATGTAATCAATCTCGTCTTTAAGATCTTCGACGCTACTGTTCACAACATCCAGCATATAGCCATAAAACATAGCAATACCGGCATCCAAACACTGGCGGATGATGTCCACCTGGGAATTGAGCGTATTTTGATGTTTGTTGTGGTTCTTGTGAAACTCTTGATTGAAGGATTCGATGCCAGTAAACAGATAATCGCAACCCGCCTTTTTTACCATCGACAGGTTCTTCTCATTGAAAAAATTACTCGTCACCAGGGCAGCCCAAGACAACGATTTACCTTGTTTATGCCAGTCATTTTTTATCGATTCCATCAAAGCAATTTTTTGCTCGAAGTGCCTACGGCTATTGCCATAGAAGTTGTTATCGATCACAGCATATAGATCGCCACCCGGCTGCTCACGAAACTGCCGCTCGATGTATTCCAACGAGTATTTCATATAAGCGTTGTTCTCGCCGGTTAACGAACAAAAATCACATTGGAAATTGCAGTTTCGTGATGTTTCAACGTACTTTAACCGACTACGCGTGTTGCCTAACGCATACTTGGGTAACGCAAACCCGGTTTCAACCATTAACGGGCAAACGTATTGGCTGCCCCAAGCATCTTTAATCGCATCCTGAATCTGCTCAACATCACCCAAACAAACATAATCAAAGTACCGTTTAGAGAGCTCCGGCAAGATACGCACCGGCCCGCCACCGGCAACAACAATAACGTTTAGGTTCTGAGTCTTGGCATATGCCGTTAGATGAAGATACCGATCAAAGGCAGAATTCAGCCCTGACAATACCAGCATGTCGATGCCTGACAATAACGCAGGATCAACCGGGCCTAACGCTTGTTCATTGTGTACACGAATGTCGACATATTCGTCATTGAAAGCCCCAGAAAGAAACATCGGCGCCATTGCCTGAGGTACCTTCCAAGGGCGCTTGGCAGCTTTTCTTGTTGAGTCAAAATATCCGTTAACAATCAGTACTTTCTTTTTCATAGCTCATCCAGTGAGGTTGCCTCTTATGGATGCAGCTATTGAAAACAAGAACCCACAATCGAAGCCCCACAAACACGTTCATCCAGCACATATATACTTGAACGTATTCGATAATCACCATTTTACAAATTGTAAGCGGTCGCGCCTCTCGGGATTATTCACGAAAATTGGGATTCGCGGTTGTTTAAACTTGCACTTTATTGATTAAACAACATGTCAGTTTATGCATCGCCAACTCAATAACCGCTGGCACATCTCTGCGCCAGCGGTTGCGATGCATACTGCTACTTTTTCACAATGGACGTTGTCAGCAACCATTTGTTGAGTTCATCAGTAATCATCCAGTGAACGTGGCCTTGTTACATAAATCAGCTTAGCCTCCTGTAATCAGGTATTTCTCGGCTTTAGCTCTGCGAGTATTCTCGTAGGCATCACCATGGCATTTCTTGTCACATCGCCATTGATCAACGAAGTGGCCATCTTGCTGCTGCTGAGGCGTTGGCTGCCGCCCAACAACAAAAACACGAACCCGCGCAAACTAACGCGGCGCCCGCATTATCATCGCGAGAACGTCATGCCTTTACCGGTGAAGAGCTGAAAGAGGTTTTCGGCCTCGTATGGAAGTGGGTAATACTCGGAGTGGGGCTTGGAGCGGCGTTACACGGCTTTGTACCGGATGCACATTTGGGAGATGGGCAGTGGTAGTCAGTGCCTGCGGCGGTATTGCCGGGTATTCAGCTATATTCCAACGCGACCGGTGTGATTCCAGTAATGGAAAGCCTGATTCTCAAAGGGCTACCCATTGGCACCACGCTGGCCTTTTGCATGAGTACCGTCGCGGCGAGCTTTCCTGAATTTACTCTACTGAAACAAGTGATGCGATGGCGCCTATTGGCGATTATTTTTGTCATGCTGCTGATCGCCTTTACGCTGGTTGGCTGGATACTCAACCTGCGAACGCCCTTTATCTAACAACACAGAGTCTCATTATGCTTACCATCAAAGTACTCGGCACCGGCTGCAAAAAGTGCCTGAGAGTCTACGACATTATCGACACCACACGCTCAAGCTTATCGGTTGAGACTGAACTGCAGAAAGAAGAAAACGCGCAAGTGATCATGCAGTATCGCGTGATGAAAACACCCGCTGTCGTGGTGGATGAAAAAGTCGTATTCAGCGGTAATGTGCCCGCTGCGGATGATGTAAAAAGCTGGTTTTGATTGACAACTACCCCAAAGGTATAACGCAGACAGCACCGACTCCAACACCACCCCTGAAGTGCTCAATGCTGTCGCGAGTGCCTTATATGTCTTGCAACGATGTCGTTGAAACATTTAAACGTAGAATCACTAGCATTGATCTGTAAACGTCAAATTTCATTTCAAATCTTGTCTTTTATAACGTTTCGATCACTGAAATACCCACCCCACGACTAACAATATGCTAGTGGTTTTCATTAATATAACCGAAGTCCAGCATTACATGAGCATCAATCACTCTGTTGATTTGCTCTTTCGTGAGTACATTTTTCCAATCATTTCGCTGATCAGCTTCCAAAAACGAAGTTTCGCACAACTTCCAAACATCATCGCACTAGTTCTTATTCGATTGCCTATTCGATATTAACGACGTTCAACTGAGGTAACGCTCAGCGCTCGACGCTTCCACCCTACATATAGACCTATTAATTCGCGCGTACACAACACTCGGTTCCAGAAAACCGAATATCGTTAGTATTCACAAGTACTTCAGCTTCTGAAACAACATATCTGGAATAAACACCCCAGAGCAAAAAATAAGCCCCGCTGATGGCATACCAAGCAAATTCCATAAAATCGATTCGATGATATTGAATACCCATCAGAACCGTACCGGCCATGACGGGAACCAAAAGAACAACGCCCATCGCAACTAAGTGATCGGCTACCGGTTTGCTCCTGAGAAAAACAGTGAACGCGACGCTTAGCGTTCCAGCCAACAAAGGAATAACTATACCTGCCCCGGGCAATATGCCATCAAAACGACCAAGCTTGGAATAGGCATGCAACGGTGAGAAGCCTTCGGGATCCCAAAGATAAAAAGGCAGCGTCACAGCAACATAACTAACCACACCAACGCTGCTGAGTACTATCGCCCTAGATAAACCAAAACGCTGATTGATAAGGCAAGCAACCAAGGGCGTAACTAACAGAAAGTTCAAGCGACTGGATAACGCAACGCCAAAGAAGATTGCTAACATAATTAACACTGGCAAAGACAAGGACGACGCTCTTGCAAGAATAACAACAGGTATAAAAACCCAGATCATATTGACCAATAGATCACCACCGGTCAGCGATTCATGCAACAACGCTGGGCATAAAATAAGACTCGCCAACGTTACCAAAACAGCATGCTTTACCGGCACATGCAAACGGCTCAATACAAATACCAGCAAAGGCAGCCAAAAGAATATTTGATAGGCGCTGTTACCCATAGCTACAAATGGTGCCGACAGTAATAATGCACCAGGCATCGGGCTAATCGGATTTCCATCAAGTCCAAGTTCATGAGGTTTGCCAGGTACATAGGTCACCTCCCGGTACGGAAGGTTGCCTGAAAAAAGTGCCTCTACAGCGATATTTAATGCTTCATCTCGGTCACTTCCGCCGCCGAAAACACCCGCAGTAGCGAGTGGGTAAATCACCGAAAACAAACATACGATAAACAACATCGCAGCAACGAAAATGATCCACCAACTGCGCGAAGATACCGGAGCCGATAAGTGCCCACCAACGCTCAAGTAACTGAACAACCTATGCCAGATGCCGATGGCAATAACGATATACAATAACATCAAGAAAAGCGTAAATGTCGAGGCGCTTGGGATATCCAATACATTAAAAAAACGCTCACCGTAACGCTGAAGGAGACTCAACGACGGAATAACCAACGCCAACAATCCAAGCTGTTTCATACGTAAACTCGTCCTGAGAATGATGACAGGAGAGTATAGACCAGCGCTCGTAAGTTACCTTTTCACCGACAAAGTGTGAGAACAACATCTGTTCGAGCAAAGTAATTCGCGCCCGACAAATCGATTTTAACGCGGTAGATCACCCCGTCAGGCAAAACGATATGACACAACTGACTACTAGAAATCTTCCGTGACTTTCGGGTTTTCAATGACCTGAGGCGAATTGAATCCACTACTGGCTAACGCTAAATAGGGCTATTTTTCTTCCCACTCGTTTTCACCATGATCAGAGCCATCAACACTCTGCTCATCACTCGCCATCCGCGCCTGCTTTGCTTCTTCTTCAGCCAGAGCAGCTTTAATCTCGAGTAATACGGCATCCACATCGGCACTGGCAGCGTCTTCTTCAAATTCACCGGTAAGTGGGGTTTCTGCATTCAGATTGCCCTCTTCGTACAACGCCCACATTTCTTGTGCATAACGAGAACGGCTCAACTGAGGTGCAAACTGCGCATAGTAGGTAGTGATGTTTTCAACATCCCGTTCCAACATGCTGTAGGCATGATTATTGGCTGCGGCATCAACGGCCTGAGGGAGATCAATAATCACAGGGCCGTAGTCATCTACCAATACATTAAACTCTGACAAATCACCGTGCACGAGACCTTCAATCAACATCAGTTTGACATAGTGCATCAGCATTGCATGATCTTCCAGCGCTAGCTCAGCACTCATATCCACATCATTCAAACGTGGTGCAACCTCGCCTTCATCGTTAGTAATCAACTCCATCAGCAGTACGCCTTCAACACAGCCAAATGGCTCAGGCACACGCACACCAGCACGATCAAGTCGATACAAAGCATCAACTTCGGCGTTGTGCCAACTGTCTTCCTGTTGCTTACGGCCGTATTTTGAGCCCTTTTCCATTGCTCGCTGCCGCCGAGAGTTACGCACTTTGCGGCCCTCTTGATACTGCACGGCTTGTTTAAAGCTGCGTTTACTCGCCTCTTTATACACCTTGGCGCAGCGGATCGCATCACCGCAGCGCACCACAAATACAGCAGCCTCTTTGCCGCTCATCAGTGGGCGGATTACTTCGTCAATTAAGCCATCGGCAACCAAGGGTTGCAGTCGTTTTGGAATTTTCATGCGGGGTTTATACCGGAATTTTTACAATAGGAAAAGTACAAACAGCGTCAATGCCCCGCATTACCGTCGCACGTACTGAAAAGCGCAGACGAGATCAAAGAAAAGCAGTGAACGCCCAGAATTATAATTCCTGAGCAGAGTGATGCAATCCGTCGAAGCAATCTACAGAATCGTTGTCGGCGAAGGACACACCCAACGAAAGCTGCGTTAAACCCGATGCTGAGGAGCACAAGCTGAGCGTACGTCCAGACAAAAAGCCTCCGAAACACCTCAATACTTGATAGTGGTGCATTACTCCATATCATGTCAGCAGGCAGTATTGAAATCAGCGACGCTGATCCGTCAACCTCATCTGACATAGTGTGCTTAACAAATGCCTAAGCTATGACATTTGCCCGTTAAGCTTCGCTAAAACCACAAAAGTAACAACAAACCAAACCAGCCATATCATCAGGGAAAACGACAGGGTCAACGGTACATTCCGCGGTACGTTGAGTTTCTTTTTGCGCCACGTATTGACATAAACAAAGATCGCGCCAATGAATAATACATAGCCAAAACTCGCGGGGTGATAGACGATTTCTTGAAAGTGTTGCGCGGCATCGCTGCTTTTTTCGGCAGTCAGCAGACTATAGAACACTGGAATAACGAGTGTTATTGAAAAAACAAGTAGATTCAGCATAGGCACCTTTCCTGATAACGTGAAATCAAAGCTACAGAGTGGCTCCATTTTATCGTATCGGCGCGTATTTCCTACCTTGTATATTTGATCGACATGAAGCAAAAAATCATCGCATACTAACTACGAAATATTCGCTCAAAAATCAATCTTAATACAACAACCTTGTTCGGCCTCATACCCGAAGCGCAGCTGCAGTTGCGGTGGTGTTGCACCCCTGCATTGAACCGTTCAGGTATAAAATATCGATTCAAAAATACGCTATGCGGCGTCCCTCTGCGGGGTGCTTATCACCTGGCGAGTATCATTTCATATTCGACCATCATGTCTGGCATCCCTAAACGTTGAACGTAACGCAATGTGCCTGTCGCAGGCTTAACTTCAACATCGTCGAGAAACGTCGCCCATGTAGAGGCAATTTCGGAAAATTGCTCGCTGGTAACGTCATTGACGAACGTCCAATCTGTGCGCACGATATCGTGAATACTGTAACCGGCAGACTCCAAGAACGCTTTCATCTGAGCCAGTATCACACGGGTTTGCCCCACCGGATCACCCGGGCAGCGAGTCACAAAATCTGGGCCACAATCCGCATGCCCAGTAACAAAGAATAATTCACTGAAATCGTTTAGTTTCAACCCCCAACTGAAGGTATTGCGCATATCGGGAAGATGATCATTATGAAATGCTGCTGTAGTGGCCACACCGTAATTCCTGTAAAAGTCGTATGAAAATACGTACGGATTTCAACACAAAGATATGCTGAGCATGCCGCACGCCACTACTTTGACAAACACAATACATATCGTCCAATCAATAAAATACATGTAATATATTGATATAAACTATGTATTAAATGCTTCTTTGCACAAACCACCTAAGGAAAACGCTGCATGGCAAACCCAGACTTGAATCTGATGGTTATTTTTGATGCCATCATGCAAGAGCGATCCATCACCGCCGCCGCTGAGCGCCTGGCAATGACTCAACCTTCAGTATCTAATGCCGTGTCGAGAATGCGCCATCTCTGGCAAAACCCAATGTTCATTAAGCACGGCCGAGGCATCCGGCCGACGCCCTTCGCTCAAAGCCTTTGGCGCACGATTTCAGAACCATTAGAGATTATCAAAGGCGTATCACAGCAACCCGCGTTCGACATCACAACAACGCAACGTACTTTTCGCATCGCGGCAACAGATTGGATGATTGATATTTTTTGGCTTCCCTTACGAAAAAGGCTTGAAGCACTCGCCCCCCATATCAACCTTCACGCAGTACCCTACGCAGTAAATGGTAAGCAGTTACTGTTAAACGCAGATACAGACCTAGTATTAGATTATTTTGAGAGTAATGATTCTAAAATAGAAACACTTTGGCTTTTTGATAACCACTTCGTCTGCGCTATGCGCCCTGACCATCCATTAGCAAACCAGCCGCTTGATCTCAACATCTATGCAGATGCTGAGCATCTGTTATTTTCGTTGTCAGGTGAAGCGCAAGGTAGTGTCGACAATCTACTCCACAAACACCAACTCACACGCCGTGTCGCAATGACGGTAAACCACAGTTACAACCTAACGAAGCTACTGATCAACACCGACCTCATCACGACCATACCGCTATCTATTGTTGTGAATAGCATCAGACACGGTCACTTGATTGCACGAACGCCACCAGTGAAGATGCCACCAGTGCCCATCTCCATGAGCTGGCATACCCGCTCTAAAAGCGACCCTGCACTGCTATGGCTACAAGAGCAAATACTGGATACACTCAAGACCGAGCTGCTAGATCAGTTAACAGCGGTCGCTGTTACTGATGAATAGCGTTCGAATTGCCGCTGACTGCGACGCGCTATTTATCAATAATGAAACCTGCCAAACTCTGTACTGAACAACCTATTGCCAAACCGTGACCACGAATCAGAAAAACTCACCCAATCAGTGGTTGGATAGATAATCAAGCCAGCACCTAACGCTACAACGCTACAACGCTGAATTTCGGCGATATCGTAAGAAGGGCCACCCTTATATCGTAAGTATCAGATATAAGGCGTAACCCTACGATTTAGGATTTCAGGTAGTATCAGTGCTGGATAATCACACGCTCACCGGTAGTTAGATCCATCTCAAACAATGCATCGACACCTTCATCAGCAATGTAGGCCAGCGATTTATCAGCAAGGATCGCAATACCTTTGGGTTGTCTTAATAACACCCCGTTGTCTAACGTGTTTTCACTGATATGCGTACGCATGCCGTTATCCAAATCGATACCAAAAACACTTTGATCATTTTGAGACGTGCTGAGCATACGATTATTTGCAATATCCATTACATGCCCACGCGCATTGCTGGTTGAAATCGGGTCGATAAACATGTTGTTGGTTGAGAACAGCCAACGGGTGCCATCATCCACATCAATAGCAACGATTGGATTACCTAAGCTACTGCTACTGTAATAGAACAGAACTCTATCGTTAGTGACGTCGAATACCATATCGAAGGACGGACGCAGATCATCAAAATCTTCTGCGTCGATGGCACCAGCAATCATCGTAAGCTCGCCGGATGCAATATTCAATTGAACTAATCCTTGTTGACCAAAGCCGTCTGGCACTGAGTCATAATAAAACTCAACAGCCAAATAAAGCACTTGCTCTACTTCATTCAACGCAATGGCATCGATACGATTGATATCCATATCGGCACCGGTATCGGGTAAATCGAGAAGTGTCGAAACGGCACCGGTCTCAACATCAACTTGGCTGATGATTCGTCCGGAACTGTCCTCCAGCAAATAGAGCTGATCGGTTTGAGCATCGAACACCGAAGATTCTGGGCTCATGGTGCTACCCAGGTCTGCCAAGGTCGTCCAATTATCCTCTAAACGCTTATAGATTTTTCCGCTGGTACGGTCGATCCAAAACACGGTCTCCGTTGAAGGATCAGCTAACACCTGTCGAGGTGTGCCAACTTCAACATCCGGGCTACCGATGGTGGGGATCGCATAAATGTTTTCCACAACAGGAATCGGTAGGCCAGTACTATCCGGAATGGTCAGTCGATCCAACGTATAATCAGAATTAAGATAATATAAATCACCATCAACAACAGTAAATCGGTTTGCGTTATCAAGATCTACTTCATTGTCGGCCAGAATGCGAGAAATCGTCCCCGTCGGTACATCCAGTGAGCAGTAGAAGTCAGATAACGTCGGGCGATTAAAATCTTCATAAATCAAACGATTGGCATTAACATCAATACTGAAATCATGAGATTCTTCAGGGGCGATGCAGCTGCTGCTATCAAAAGATGTACGTACATTGCTGGTTGTTAGAGTGCAGTTTGCTACCCCGTCACAAGACGCTAAATCGACATCAAAGCTGTAAAAACCACCCCTGCGTTGACCCAGCACCGACATGGTTGTCGCTGACTGCAGAACCAAGTGCTCTGGCTCTGGCGCACTAGCGCCAACAATATCTGACATTGTTTCTAGCGCCATCACTGCTAGCGCACCAGAATCGATGTCATAGACCAGTGGCTTACTGTTAGCTCGCCATGAGCTGATATACAAACGCCCCGCTGCACCGCGTGCTGCATTATAAGCAATCTGACTTACACCATTGGTATCAAGTAAATCAAAATCCGTGTGTGTATCGTCAATCAAGTAGGTCACTGAACCATCAGCAACTGACACCGAAAAAACAATATCGTCTCCAGAATGTGTATCGCCACGTAAGTACAAGATTTGCCCATCTGATGAAAGGACAATTTCACTGTCGATATATTCAAGTTTACTGTCTGCTTGATCAGGATTCTTCTGGCTGTACACGGTAGAGTGCGCTTTCGTCACTGTATTCAACGCAATGATCTGAGCACTTGTACGATCAACAAAATACATGATGTTGTTCACTGCATCGTATGCGCTCGCCTCCCCAATATCATAAATAAGGGGTTCGCTACGAGTAATGACTGCAGATGTCGCCACGTCTCGCGTCGCACTGCCAATGGTTGCTTGTATATCCAATGGGTTATCACCCATCGTCAATGGAACATCCACATGCCAAGCATCGGCAGTGCGATCAAAGGTTGCAGCAACACCATTCACAGTAATACCGCTAACGCCATCTGCAGCGGCACCGCGAATTTCGAGGGTACTTTGGTCGGTAAATGCCGAGCCTGAAGGAAAGATAACTGTCGGTGAAGCGACAGGTGCTGTAGGGGTTTCAACGGGGTTACACCCGGCTGCCAGAAAACCGGCAGCAACTATGCTGGGGATCGTATATTTCACAGTGTTCTCAATTCCAATGAGTGGCTAATTTTTGTGCGAATCATATCATAAGCGCATGATTTTTATACACTACCGACAAGGCGAACCGACGAATCCACAAAATCTGTCATATTCAAATGACTCGGTCGAAGCACTAAGCACTTATAAGATCAGAAGTTTGAGCGCCCACAATTAAAGGCTGGCCGCCGCAAAATATCACCGTCCGCTAGCCAAGATGTGTGTGACCACCCCATACCGAAAATGATAGAAAGAAGCGATCAAGGCGTTAACGCGTCTTTAATCAATGCATCGGGAGAGCAGCCATAGGTTTTGTACATATTACTAATGCCCATGTCTTTTTGTTTCATGTTGACGAAAAATTGGGCGGTGGTCACGCCAAACGGCATTTGCGCAATCCCAGAATCAACACCCGTAACAGCGATAACGGCAAATGGCGGTGTTTTATAGGGCTTGGGCCTTTTCCCCTTTTGTGCTTTCACAATCGCATTGGCTAACATCGCACCCTGCACATTGGCAACATAGCCATGCTTATGGTGATCAAGTGCCGCGCAATCGCCCAACGCGTATAGGTTCTCATGGCCTTCAACTCGCATGAAGGTATCCACTTTAATCAAGCCACTCGCTTCAAGAACATCAGGAAGTTCTGCCTTTAAAAATTCTGTATTCGGCACCATGCCAACACAGGCATACACTTTGTCGACTCGAAGCGTTTCACCGCTCTTAGTACAGCGATAGCTATCACCGTCTTTCTCATATCGACGATTAAACTGCACGGTAACGCCTTGTTCCGTCAATTGTTCAAGCGCTTTGGCTTGCGCTTTAGGCTTCATGTTCGCGAGCAAAGAATCCGCCGAATGAGCAAGCGTTACTTTTTTATCGGGGAAGGCGCTGGCAATCTCACCAGCAAATTCAACACCCACCACACCCCCGCCCATCACCAAAATGGACTTTACCGCTGCAAGTGATCGATGCTCATCGAGTATTTCCTGATTGCGCACATGGAGATCAACAGCTGAGTGTGTTTTCGCTATAGGAAAGGTTGGATAACGGCTGCCGGTCGCGATGATTGCGCGCTCAAATTGAATAACATTACCGTTTTCAAACCATGCTTCTTTGTCATTCATTCGCGTGACACGCCCTTGCGTGAAGGCACCACCGACGAAATCGCGATAGTACTTGCGTGGCGTATTGCCGATACGTTTTGGATCTGCAACATTACGCAGTGTTGCAAACGTGACTTCAAAATAGTCCTTAGCGTCCACCAAGATCGCGTTTACCCCACGTTTTGATAACACTTGTGCGGCACTGACGCCGGCAAAACCACCACCGACAATAAGAACATCTGTCTGCTTTTTCATAACAACCTTCATGTAGCCAATTTGCAGATAGCACTGCATTCAACGATTCAGAGACGATATCATTAGATTTTTACTAATGTTATTTCTTAATATCTATATAGTTGATAGCTTTTACCTAAGATGATTCACATGACACTTGACCAACTGAAAATCCTACTGGCGATAGTTGAAGGTGGGTCCCTCAGAGCTGCAGCGGATTGTTTGAATCGGACACAACCCACTATCAGTGTGGCGATAAAAAACCTTGAGGATGAACTTAGCCTGAAGATTTTTGACCGATCGAACTATCGAAACCAGCTGACACCGCAAGGCAAAGCCCTATACGAAAAAGCCAAGCTGGTATTAGGCCAAGCACAATCATTCAAAGATCTGGCGGCACAATTGGCCACAGGCGAAGAGTTGGAAGTTGGTGTTGCGTTTACCTCTGCGATTCCCGTTGCACCGATCATTAACACCATCAAACAATGCAAGATCGAGTTTTCAGGTACACGATTGGAAGTCTATTCGGAAAACGGCATGGGGCCACTGGATTGTCTTGATGACGGGCGCGCCTCAGTTTTGGTCATCCCGTGGATTCAGAACATCGAAAAACTGGAATCAATGCACTTCATGAACATGCGTTTCATATCAGTTATTTCAACGGATTCTCCTTTGCTGAGAAAATATGACGTGGTACCTAAAGCCGTCATGAAAACACACCCGCAGGTCGTGATTAGCGGAAGAAAATCATCGCAGACAAGCTACGGTGTTTTAAAGGGCGGCGATCAATGGCGAGTGAATGACTTTCAAACAAAAAAAGAAATCATCATGCAAGGGATGGGCTGGGGGAGCTTGCCAGAGCACCTGATAAAAGAAGAACTGGAACAAGGGCTACTCGCGCAAATACACGTAGAAGGTGAAGTTACCTCACCAGACATTGAATTTCGAATCGCCAGATTAGATTCAGAACCTGCCGGCCCCGTTGCGCAAAGGCTTTGGGAGTTATTTAGAGAAAGAGCGAAATATACTCCCTCGTGAGTAGATAGACAAACGTACCGACAACAGCGGCATAAGATGACAAGCAGGAAATGGCAGATACATTCAGCCGGTACAAAAGTAATGCCTTAAAATCCTCAATGTACCCGGCGATAAGATAAACATTCGCAAGAGGTATATAGCAACTCATCCTGCATAACCAGATCAGACGTGCTTACGTTTGGTATAACAGCAGACTAGGTCTAACTACCACCAATTAAGCCAAACCGTTATGAATCTTGCACACAACGATTTGGCACATTCACTTACTTCGGTCTCATCACATCAGGATCATAGTTTTCAATCGTCAAATCCTTAATCGAGAGCGTGCCCCCACGAATATAAAAATTGAATTTGCAAACATTGGTCAAATCCAATTCATGATCCGGATCCTGGCCGCCGTGCGGTTTGAAATCAGAAAATTGAGCGCGCACCGTTGAGAATCGATCCGGTGATTCCGGCAGGAACACTTTGTTTTGGCCATAACCATGCACACAGTCGTCTTCACCCAGTCCTTCGCGTAGTTGCAATTCCACCGGCGTATCCGATTTATACGTCACCTGCACCCACGATGAATTAAATGGCGTTAGATCCATCGGGCCACCGCGGCCATTTTCCAGTATGGCGTAGGGGTTTACATGCTGAATAAGTTCAACATCTGCAGTGCCTTCACCGATAACAGTCACGATTGCATTGCCTTCATCATCCTCCGTCAGGGCGGATTTTTCAGTCTCCGGTGTTACCAAAGAAGGACCATAAGCACGCCAGTTTCGCCACGCTGAAACACCGGTGTAGGTAAATGCATCCGTGGTTATCTTAGTGCTTTTACTGTGCTGCACATTACCGAGCGTATCAATCGCTTCGACCGACATATATTTAATATCGTCATAAAAACCCGCGTAAATTACTGCCTCATAATGATCGTCATCGGCTTTTTTCATCGGGCCGCCCATACCCGTTGGGTAACCATTCACATCAGTCACCTTAAGCACCACGCGCTTCAAAGAATCCGCCTCATTTGGCTTAGCGCGAACTTCTACATGTGTAGCCTCACCGTAGGTGCGATAGATATCTTGATGTGGGTTTTCGATCGTCAGGTCGATCTTGCAGTTACCCAATCGCTCACACGGAACACCATCTGCCGGGTCGTATTGATCGATATATAGACCGGTGATCGTCAGCTCGCTACCCGAGGGCGGTGACAACATCACAAAATTGAATTTGCAGACACTCGTCGTATCCAGTGGCGCATCATCTTGATAAGGGTTTTTAAACGCCGACCAATAAACACGTTGCGTCGTCAGCTGATCAGGCGATGCTGGCAACGTGGTAACGGGGTGTTGATAGCCATGCACACAATCATCGGGGTTTTCCGGGTCACCCTGACGCGCCTGCCACAAAATTGAGGTATCGGATTGATAAGTTACCTCAACAAATTCCGAGCTTGGCGGCAAAGATACAGGCGGGCCTTGCTGAAAATTATTGTATGCAGCCCATGGGTTTACCTGAATATAAAGTTCAGTATCCGGAGGCGAGTTTTTGGTTTTCACATAAACGCGGTTTTCGCCATTCACTTCAATAAGGGCATCCGCCACCTGCTCGGTGATAATAGGCACCTCGTACTTGTCTTTATCAGCAGCACTCCAAAACAACCACTGGGCAACGTCTTTATTAACGGTGTCAGCTTGTGTGTATGGAATATATGCAGAGGCAATTGCCAGAATATATAAGAAATTTAGGCTGGATAGTTTCATGATATGGTCCTTCATGATGAATAACGCCAGCGCAGAGAAGACCATAAATCAAAGACCAATAATGTGATGTTATAGCGATTTATTTGATTCGTGACATCTTTTCAAATTGTTGGTGACTGAATACGCAATTTGAGTTGGTTGTTCTCGGGATTGCATCTTTTCGATTAAGGGCGTTGTTCGATAGATCAATGAGAGACCGATTCATCTCCTCATAAGGCGTAACTACCGCACGCCTCGGAAAACAACCCGCCCAAGATCGCCAAAATCGAGATCATATTCAGCCACCTGCAAAGGGGTTGGAACGCCCAACGTGCCCGTTACGATAACATCACCTGCCTTCACTACATGGCCGTTTTCAAGCAACAACGAGACAGCAAGTGCCAACGCCTCCCAATGGCTGCCGCCGGTCACATCCGCTGCACTGCCAGATAAAACCAGCTCGCCATCACGTGTTCCTGTCATAACAATTGTATCGACGTCTAATGTCGATGTTGAAACAAACTCGCCGATAACCAGCCCCCGCGCAATGCCATTTGCGGCCACAACATCAAGGATACGCGCTTCATTTAAAGGGCGATCACCAAACGGAAAATCCGGAAGTTCTGCCGATGGTGCGACTTCAGTGGCTAGCTGCCGTGCCTGTGCAGCGGTAATCGGTGTCGCTACATCAACAGCAAACCGAAAGGCCAGCTCGCCTTCTACAAATCCACGTACGTATTCATCAACATTGATACTAGAACCCGACGCGCTCACCATGCTCGCCCATAAGCTACCCACCAAAGGAATATGCTCCGCAAACGGGCACACGTCAGCTCCACAGCCAAATTTGAAACCGTAGCGCTGGTCAGCACCCGGTAATCCATTCACAAACTGAGCACCAAACGCATAGGCTTCATCCATCGTGGAGACAAGCCCCTCCTCTGTGGGCAATGGCACTGCCCGCGAATACACCCAACCGTTGATATAGGTGGCAACGGTGACATCGTCGTTCTGCGACTTGCAGGCTACCAAAACAAAGAGAGATGACAAAACAACAGCAGCAGAGGCAGCGGTCAAGCGAGTAAAGGGGTTCATTCTAATCTCCAAAAACGGGCGGCGTAAATCAGTTAGCAACGCAGTGGTATGCACTGTCAGTATATGACACGATTGAAAATCGCAATTTAACGCCAAAAACACAGGATTAAAATTTCTATACGAGACTGCACGACACAACCATCAGGTAAGACCCACCTGAGAGCACATCTGCCAATGGAGCATCCGACGGAGCGGCTTTAATCAACATCGAAGCCCGCCAAATTGAACGAATAATGACTTACACGCCCAAAACGTCGTGTAGCGGCGAGTACTCGAGGAGCGGCCCTGCTCTCCCTCGATCTGCTCATTCTTTGTAATTTGACCCCATCGCAGTACAATTCAGGAGAAGATTGATAGTGCTGGAGTAAAGATGCGTACAGTCGACAACTATGCCCGCCTTGGGCAAGTAATAAAGCCTCTCTTTTATGACAGGCTGACGATTCTTCCGAATGAAAAAAGCATCAGAACCATTCTTGAAAAGCATCCTAAATTAGTATGGACCGTCAGTCACGGGCCCGGCTTCGCCCCAGCATTTATCAATACTGCATTACAGGAAGTTCTACTAAAGAACGGGGGTGCAGAGCGTCGTCAGTTAATGATCGCCTGGAAACACTTCTACAAAATCCCCCTCCTCAAACAGCTAATACAGCACTTCTCGCAGCTAGAACAGCCGCTGCATGGTGATGAGATCATCCAAAAGTTCAGCAGCGAAAATTACAACGACTTCATCGTCTACCCGGAGGGTGAAAATTCCATTTACGGCGACGGAACCAAGATAGAAGAATTTGTCAGCCCACGGTTTCTTGAGGTAGCGATTGCCGCGGAAGCCCCAGTGCTCATTGCCGCACATTATGGCTCGCAGAAAAGTGCATCAAAAATAACGCTCTCAGAAAAACAGGTGAGATGGATCAAAAAGCTATCACCGAAAGCTATTCAAAAACTAGCCAAGCCGGGCGATGTTTACCTGCCGGGTTTTCAGTACAGTAAAACGCCCGAATTTAAAGTCATCTTCAAACTGTATAAACCCAAATTAACCTTAACGAGTTTGCCGGCAGAACCGGCAGATCGCCAACGGGCGCTGGCAAAAGAAGCAGAAAAGATACGAAAAATTATGCAGGGCTTATTGAATGAGATTACCGGGGTGAATAGTTAGCAATTGGCCACCAATAGAAAACCACAAACAAGCAGTCGATATACGCTGTAAAAACCTGAACATAGCTCTTCAATATGCGCTCAAGTCTTTACCAGTTATTATTCAGGCATTCGGCACTCCTGAAGAATAACCCATACGATGCAAATCAAACATGAATAGGCGAAGTGAGACGTCAGCCTACTTCGCCTAATCGATTGTTGGCCAATTATTGTTTAATCCAGCGTTTCCGGATTAAAGGTCACATCCAACTCTGCTGAAAATGGCACACTCGGATTTCCTTCGAGCTCAAAAACACCATTTGATGTAATTTGAATTCCACTTGACGTGTTACTAACAATATCAATGGTCAGACTATCATCAACATCATCGATCATAGCGACACCTTCTGGTGTCGAGGTATCTACATAGGTGATACCACTGACGTTGACATGAATACTGTTCAGCACCATTGAATACGCCGATGTTATACCGCCATTACCATCGTCTTCAATCAAACTCGACTGATCGCCAATGATAAGATTCAACAGTTGATCACCTTCGCCTTTGACGAAAAAACCACGAATATTGAACGACTCTAGCTCAATACCAAAAACGTTTGAGCTGGTTTGAAGCGATAGCTCAGCAACGTTTTTAACACTGAATGACTCAGTCGTATTATCAACTGTTAGGCTGGCTGTTCCGAGGCTGTGTGTGCCTGCTCCCAACTTCTTCATGTGATAGTTAAGCGACGTTTGCAATACATAGCCATCTTGGTCTTGGGTTACATCGATAGAACCATTGAATTCGTTGTTAGAATCGAGCGTGTAGACAACATCACTGCCTACAACACTTAGTGTGCTGCCCTCAAGCGCCAAAGCAACCTGCTCTGGTGGCTCTCCTGTCGCACCACCAAACATTAACCAAATACAATCTGATAGATATTCGGTCGCGGTAGTTCCAGGGTTGTCATCAAGCGTCACTGAACAATAATGTCGGATAGCACCAGTAGAGTTGGAAACACCACTAAGTTCGCCGTCCGGATTCTGAGGATCTGCTGGCACACCAGCCACCATGTTGATATCCGACAACACCATCAACCAGTTTCCGGCCAAATCACTAGTTGGCGTGGACAGCGTTTGATAGTTCTCAGCTTCGAAACGCTCCAACGAAGCGTCAGTAGAATCAGTCGGCTTAGGTGTATCAAGCTCGTCAGGCACACAGGCGCTAAACATAACAGCTGAGGTTAGCGCGACGATAGAACGATAAAGCATACGAAGTCCCTTTTTATTAGTAACGAGCTGCCTCACCAACGAATCCAGCGAAGCCCAGTTTTATTCGTATTGCGCAAAAAAACACAATCCGCAGCTTAGTAGAATAGATAGCCCCCTATCAAGTCAACTTATTTCCGTATTGGAGAAATAGATAAATTGACACTACCACCCCAAGAACGGCATCAAACTAGCCGCGCCAAATTGGCTCGATTTCAGGCTAACCGTTAATTTTTCGCGTCAAAGGTGATCGCCTTCGAACTTACTCACCAAATCATGCAACAACAAGGTTGCCGCGGTCGTTTCTTCATCCTTCAATAGGTTGTAAGCACCAATTACTTTGGTCTTTATTTCATCAATGCTGGGGTGCTGTGTTTCGGCGACGACTTCATAAGGTTTTGAGGCAGCACCATTCAGACATTTGATCTGGAGGCTGTATGTTTTTTCGTTCGAACACATCTGAATCTCAATATCTGACACATAGCTCCTATCAACGATGTCGATAATACAGTCTTTCATTTGCTTGTTGAGGCACTTATCTAAGGTGCAGATGGCGAGTGACTTGTCTTCGATTTTTTTATCGATGATTACGGATAGACAACTGCGTACTTTGCTCCAGCTGGATTGTTAAAGGTTGCGCTTTTAATCACCGCTCAGATATAGGCAGCTAGCCCGCGAAACTAGCCACCCCCAGTGATGTGAATATTTTTCGACAGTTGTTTTTATGGCAGTATTCGTAAGAAAACATCAATAGATACAGAAAATCCAATTAAGTTTAATAGCATTTCAAAAAAATCGACATACTCACATAATATTTATAGAACTAAAAATACGATCACTAATTTTAAAAACTGACACACGATTGGCATATATATTTCCACAACCAATCGCACCACCATAATTTTCATGTCGATTTTAATCTTTCATATTTTCAATAAAACTCACCCAAGAACACCATCACAATTATCTAAAAATACGAAAATATCGTTTCATAAACTTATTGTAATGGAAATACAATCGCTACCGTCATCAACCAACAGGACGTGGTAAAACCATGAAACGTACTAATCTAATACCATTATTTTTTACTGTTCCCGGATTATCTATGGTCGCATTCGCTCAAGACGACCGAGAATATATTGTTTCAAACATGACCAGCTGCTATGCCTTTGGCACAAACGGATGGAGCGAAGACACCAAGGATATTCGTCTCGTTGAAGGCGTGGATGTCGATATTCGAGCAATCGCAGTCAACAATCTCATCTCACGTACGACAACAACTATTTTAAACGGCGATACACAAGTTGTTCCGGACGCGTATTTCTACGATCACCCAGGCGCACCAGATTTAGGCGCAACCCCTCAAACTGTTGTCAACACGTGTATCAACCCCGCCGGCTATTACGATGATTATGATTGGGATGGTTTTGATTTCCGTGGGTGGGAAATTTCAAACGTGCATTGCCCCGGCTACGTCAATACATCGCATACGACAACGTATTTCTACGAAACCTCCATTCAAACGAATGAAGGGCCTGTTTATGCTATCCAAACGGAGTCACGTGCAAATATTCTCCCCGACCCAAGAGGCGATGAATGGAGTTGGAAGTTTACGACGCCATCATTAGTGCTGACTACAGCCGACTCAAGCCTCGGGCGCGCCTGCAAAAAGCTCATTGATGCAGGCGGTACGCCAGCAGCCAATCCAACGCCCATTCCCGACCCAATTCACCCATCTATTGATGGGCGGCCATCAACATATCCACCACAACCCGATGTAAAACCACAGCCAAAACCTAAACCGACGCCAAGACCCGGCCCAACACCAGAACCAACACCCGGCAATGGTAAAGATAAGCCCGCTGATTCCAATCCGCAGGCATGGGGCGCAGGAAGCACCTATAACGGTGGCGACGTCGTTATTTACAATGGCAAAACATGGACAGCACAATGGTGGACACGTGGTGAAGAACCTGGCTCAACCGGTAAATGGGGCGTTTGGCGGTAGTTGCTACTTTGAGGTTTGATTTAGCATTTCGCCTAACTAAATTCGTGGTACTTTTTGAAGCTTGAAAGTCCGTGTTTAACAATATTAAAATTCAAGAAGACTGATCCATGAATAAGGATCATAAAGCGAACTCTATTTTGAGTTCGCTTTTATATTTAAGGAATCACTAAGTATTATATTTCACATGGGCTATATAAATCAGCGACCCCAATATAAATACCGAATATGGACCTTATAGATATACACATATATTCTGACACCTAATAGATTCAGGCCACCGACTCATTCTTACTCATTTTAAAAACAATTAGGAATGATGAAGATTCATTATCAAAAATAGATTCCTATACTGGCATCCAACCTTAGCCACCTGCAAATACCATACAAGCCTCATTCGAATGCCATCATAGCAATGCACTACACTCTCGTTGCTGCGGAAATCTAGAGATCAGGCTTCATTTTATATTATAGCCATCATACGTAACGCTCATCTCATCTCATCTCATCTCATCTCATCTTCAGTCAATCTATCTTAAGATACTCGACGACTTCTCAACACACATAGCCGCTCATCCTTCCCCCCCTATTTATGGGGATTATTCCCTCACCCTCAGTGCTAACCTCGCAAGAAAAAACGAGGGAGCATTACAGTGAGCCGAGTCATTTCATTTCCAACACTATCCACCAGTCTACTTGCGATCGCGCTAACTGCAGGCTGCAGCGATTCATCTGATAACAAAAAATCCGACGCACCGACAGAACTAGATCTTACCTCCCTGGACAATCAACGCCATTTAATGGTGAATCACAGCGATACCATCGAGGGCGTCTATCTCTTTAATCTCTATTCCAACACTGAAATGAAAGCGGGATACGTGCAGCCAACTGATGGTGAAGTGATTGAGTTCGCATGGCGCGGCCTAATACAGATCATCGTTGATGAAGACAATGGGGATATTCATGTTGCACAATGCCCCACAGAGGCTGATGCGCTAGAAGGTCAATATACACCCACAGAGAACGGCGGCATCCTACTTTCTAGATTTGGAGATGCCGAGCTTCAAATTGAGGATAACAAGACATTCTCAGTCGAAGGCTTTGATGCGTTCAATATCGGAAACGACGTACCGTTTCATTTCGAAGGTTTCAAAATAGCGGAGTCACCTGAACTCAGTGAAGAAAGACACCAATACCTTATCGATCGCCACGATCTCATTGGGTTTGAATTTAAAAATAGTTCGCTTCGACTAGATACCTTAGTAGATCAAGACTCCTCACTGGAGCAACCCTATACCGGCAAGGTTACTTGTGCGGATTACATCAAGCAAACCGTAAGCAGCTACGATGAGGGCTTGCCAGAAAACACCAACAACGTATTTCTGCTTGCCGCAACCAGTGAGGACATGAATGAAGAAGACGCTGGTGTCTATATCTACCAAGAGCACACACTGGATGAGTGGGATGAAGAGCAGAGCACATTCACGCGTGAAAGAACATTGGATTCTGTCTCCGCTTGGTACAAAAATTATTCACCTAGCATTTACAGTAATGAAGACAACCCTGTACCGCTTGACGGGTTAGCGATCGACCTATCGTCTTCATCATGGCAACTTATGGTTGACGCTCAACAGACAAAAAACGAAAAGACTCAGTCAATTTCAGCCGAAGTCAATCTGCTGTGGCGATAGCAACAACGGCCTATTTCTTTCTCTAGCCGATCACTTAAAGGGGCACAGTCATTAATTTCACAAAAGTTAAGTCTGGCCCCAACCTTTCACAACCGCCTCGGAATACCTATTCCTTAAAACCATGTAAACAGCTCAACTTTACGTACGATTGTTAGGTAAAACGCCCACAGGCTGCATTGAACGAATTTATAATCGCCGCCTACTGATTGCCGCTTTTGATATGTTATTAGAATATTAGATAGAAAAAACAGGAAAGGCCCTATGAAAGCAGCTAACCACTGATAGCAGCCACTTTTAAAAGAAATTTCATCACCCTACATTGAGTTAACTCAGCACCATTCAACTCTACCCTCAGCGTTCGAACGACGAACGACACATACGATATGCCTTACAGCCCCGAGAAGGAGTGGATAAACCTGCCATCCTTGGCTGCTCTAAAACAGTAAGATGCATTTATTCAACGAAATTAGCATTGACCTGAATACTAGAGCCGTCATCAAGCTGAAACTCTACTGCGCCCATAAAGGCAGTATCAGTATATTGCCAATCACCGATAACTTTATTAAAGCTAGGGCCTAGCACCAGATTCGGTTTGTTAGGTTGAATTACGCCCAATTGGGACAGTGACCGCCGCCAAACCCCCATTGTAATCGCACCACCATCCTCAGTAAGAAAGGAAAAAAACTTGTTCTCAGAAATAATGGCCTGTGTATCTACAGTACCATCTGCTTTTAGTACACGCGTTTCAGCCTTCCAATGACAATCAATCGTATAACTGCCTGACAAACTAGCTAAACCCTCAGAATCTGTAGTGACTACCGCCGTTCCATATGTAGGCACCGTTGCCGCCTCATTAGTAGAGATGAGATCATGCTGGGTACGTCGGTATACTCCGTCATCCCATCTTTCATCCCTAATCGTCGCCGCTTGATCTGTAAAAAATCTCAACGAAATTTTTCGTCGAGATTTACTATTTGAACTACCTGATTCATAAACTAGGCTCGAATTACTGGATTTTTTAAAATATATCGGAAATCGAGGGCAGTTATCCATAAAAACAACGCCATCGCCGGCTTCAACAATATCTCTCTCGATATAAATCGTCGATCTTGCTGAAATCCTTACATGAGGGCCAGGAAAGCTGTCGGTAACAAACTCAGGCACAACAGACTCAGTAATATTAACAGACGTCCACGCCACAAAATCAGAAGCCACAAACGTCGAGGGTAATTTGGATGAATCCGGATCTTGGCCTGGTCTTCTGCTAGTGCCCCCATCTGAGCCGCTACACCCAATAGAAACCAAACCTAACAAAATAACTATTGTGTTACGAAAGCTCGTCGTAAAAGAAATCATGTGACAATCCTCAAGGCAAACGACATGTACAGATCTACGAACATTGCCGCATCCAAATATACTGCTGACGAAGTGTATGAACAATCGGTGAATTGTAGCTGAGTTTGTCGACCTAAAATACTGATATTAAAATCCGCGCTTTTGATCAATGATGCTTATTCTACGAGCGCGATAAAAACATAAAGTCTCTTTTTGCATCCGCGATCACAGATGCCTCAAATAGATTCGACCAATAACGCACAAAAAACAGGCATCCACACTAACGTAGTCAGCTTGCCTACCAGCCATTTCAATGGCTCGACTAACGATATACCGTTGATGGCATTAGTGGATGACTACTCCTCGAGACCGATAGAAAGCTGAAAGAACTTCCCGTCCATCTATAGGCCAGGAAAAACAGTCTCCTTACTAACAACACGCCCCTGCGGCCCTAAAACCAAGCAATAATGCCCTGGCGCTGCAATACCACAAGCCGCGAAACGTACTTCAATATAATCCGCTTTGCGTGTGGCTGAAAAGTCACAGTGAGTCACACCCAAGCTCTCTGCCTTCATGACATAACTTTTTAGCCCGCCGCGGGCCAATACCATTTCTTTAAGTGTCGGACTCAGCACACCCGCAATATCTTCATTAAATTTCATATCATCAAACCTGACATATTTACGGTTAGCGCAAGAATAATAGTACCAAGAAAGCAAAGCCTTTCATTATCGCTCTCCTCAACATCTATTCTTACATCCCACCTAGCCCCGTCGCCTCAACATCGCAACACCTTCGCATTCCAACCTTTCACGCTGAAAACACGAACCATTACATCGGATTATCTAAGATCAATGACTCTGTATCTTTGATCTACAACAGCCTGAGCTGATTATCCGTCTTTAGGCAGCGATAACTCACCATCATAATAAAAGCATCTTGATTGCTGGGTAACAGGGTCAGTAAATTCCAGCTTCTTCGCCAGTAACTGTAAAGGGGCGGAATAATCATCTGCGGTGAACGGTTGTAATTCGGGGTAATAATCATCGTTCAGTATCGGCCAACCCAAACCTTGCATATGAAGCCGCAGTTGATGAGTTTTACCCGTAACCGGGTGCAACTCAAAGAGCGCGGCCCGCCCCGATTGTTGTACGCAGCGAATAACGGAGTGGCTATTGGCCTCGCCCTCCACCACACGCATACAAAAACGCGGCTCTGATCGCACGATACGATTGGTAACCTCCCACTCTTGGCCTACGAGATTGTCACTGGCATCTGTCATGGCAATGGCTTGGTAGGTTTTATGGATTTGTCGTGTTGCGAATAAACGGTGGTAATGGTGCCGGGTATCAGGGTCTTTTGAGAACATCACTAAGCCGGCTGTTACGCGATCCAAACGGTGTACTGCCTGCAACGTTTCAATACCTGTGCTGCGTCGCAGACGATCTTGCAAACACTCATTCACATAGATACCACCAGGAATCACCGGAAGAAAGTGAGGCTTATAGGCAACCAGAATATGCTGATCCTGAAAAATAATGGTTTCTTTAAAGGGGATACTCGGCTCGTTTTCAACTTCCCGATAATAGTAGATCCGCTGTTGCGCTTGAAAGGGCGATTGCGCCGTTACCAGTGAACCGTCGTGGTAATGTACTTTTCCATCGGCCATACGCTGCCGCCAAACTTGCGCATCGATGTAGGGGAATTTAATAATCAGGTATTCCAGTACAGTGGCCACACCGGGGTTTTCCTGCGGCAAACTCAACTTTGACGGCCGCTCTGAAATGGTCATGTTCGATCCAAATGTTTGGTGCTTGCGTGCAGCGAGCTATTGAGGGCTATTTTAAAGACTTGGATTCATAGACCCTTGATGATTATCGGAGAGCTACTTTACATCGAGAGGAGGAAAAAGAAAATCAACGACTCTTAGCCCTTGATTGCAGATCAAATAAAGGTCAACCACCAGCCCTCAGGGGAGTGAAGAACTGGCGGTCTTCCAAACACGTGATTAACGATTAATCAGCGCAAACTTACCTTCAAAATCCAAGCGTGCCCAATAGCCATTAGCCGATTGGCCAACAGCAACATTACTCGGGCAATCGGTAGCGGAGATATCATCAGGCAGCGCCGTCATGAATTCAGCTTTGTATGCCTGCGCACTGATACACTCAGCAGCGACCAGCGGCTGCCATTGATCAGCAACCATATAACCTAACTGCAAGTTGCCGGTTGAAGTGCCTTCAACAGCGTTGAATTCAACAACATAGTCATCGGCGCGCACGTCACCGTCGCGTAGATCCGCATCCAGTGTCCATTGCATCTCTGCATTCGTACGGTTCGGCGATTTAGCATCTAGGTAATCAACATAAGCAATGGGTTGCTTACGAGCACCTTGAAGTTCTTCGTCCATCCAAGTTACGGCTTCGGTCAATGTTGTACCAGGAAAGCCAGGGTCCATCGTGATATCCAATGCAGCGCCATTACCATTAGTGAACATTCCGGTGTGCCCTTGAATACCTGAAATCACCAAAACATCTGATGCAGTGGCATCGGTTTTAGCCTGCCAGCTCAAAGAAACCAGTTTTTTCATATCGTAAGTATGTGGATACCAAATAAACACCTGCTGGTTAATGTCTTGTGCGCTATCGCCTTCACCTTCAGTCACAACCCGCTCAAAAACTTCAAAGCCTTTAGCGTGTGCCTGACCAAACACGTTGTCACCATCAATGGCAAATTGCTCATCAGAACCCGGCACGTTTTCTTCTAAATCCGGCTCGATTTTCATGTATGAACGCATGCGGTCTGCGTAGGCAGACATGGCAGCTTTGTCTTCAGGCGATTCAGCGGTATCGAACATTTTATCGGTACGCTCAAGGTTTGAATTTACACGGTTAAACACGCGGTTTGTGCCATCAACCAAACGTGCGATTTCACCGCTTGGCGAATGACATTCCACGGTGCGGAAGTTAACGTCAAACAAATTGTAGTGAACGCTTGATGGGTGTGTGCTAACCGGATATACAACTTTATCGCAACGCGTGGTTGAACGGGTATAACGATCAAATAGCTTCCATTGTGCACCACCGTTCAGAAGCGCATCTGACGCGGTGTAGTTTTCAAAAAAGGCTGAAAACGCATAGGAGTCGCCATCGATATCAAACCAGGTTGCATTCACCTGACGATTCGGTTGCGCCAAGGCATCACGCGCAAGATCTTCAGCTGTATGTAATTCCATAATACGTGGATCACCACCTTCGCCCGTCGCAGTGCGGTGCATGATCATATCCTGCGCTTTTTCGATCTCGCCATAGCGCACAGAGTAGTTTTTATCCGAAGCATTACCCGCAACCAAGTGATGGAAGAAGCGACGCTCATTGCCTGCGCCAACAATGCCATCATCGCCCGTCAGATCATGGGTATTGCTGTGCGCCCAAATAACAGACCGGCTGTATTGATGATCATGACCCGACAAATAGGTAACATCATGGCGAGCCATCAGGTCACGCCAAGCATTGTAATCAACTGTCATAAACAGGTTTTCTTCCGCGGCATGCCAGTGGCCTACAACGTATTCATGGATGATGCCGCCACGGTATGGGCCTGCAAATGGTTTATGTGTTGAAACAAACACATGCTTAACATGTTCCGCACGGTTTTCTAATACAGTTTCAACCCACTCGTAGGCATAGGGCTGATCTGCGTCAGAAATTTGCACCATCAGGGTATTACCTTCGGTATAGGCATACGTCTGGTAGCTGCGACCCGGCATATGCTCGATATTTTCGCGCGGAATAAACTCCTGCATCACACGACGCCATGTGTAGTTGTCACCAGGAACACGGTCGTGGTTACCCATCAACGGCAAGAACGTAATGCTGTCGCTATAGCGGCGAGCCATTTCACTCCACTGCTCGTATTCAAGATCCGTATTGTTATCGGTTAAATCGCCGACAGGAATAACGTGTGTAATACCGTTAGCTTTGTAGTGCTCTAAAACGGCTTCCATTTGGTTCAGTGCAACGCCATTTGGGCCGCCTTGAGTGTCAGGAAGAACACCTAACTTAATTTTTTGAAAATCCATCGGCGGTTCAGGTTTAACATCAACCGTACCTGCTGGGCCAGGCTCACCTTGCGGGCCTTGTTCACCCTTTTCGCCCTGAACACCTTGGTCACCTTTATCTCCTTGAAGACCCTGTTCGCCTTGATCACCTTTCGCTCCTTGAATCCCTTGAGCACCTTGCCCCCCTTGTATTCCCTGCTCCCCTTGCAGGCCTCGTTCGCCTTGCGGCCCGTCGTCAGAATTACAGCCACCAAGTACAACGGTTGTTGCTAGCATGGCTGCATATAGCGCATGATATTTCATATTTAGTATCCTCGTTAGATATATGAGGACGCTAGAATAGTTCTAGTTTGTGACTAATTTCTCTCCCTTTATTTTCTATTAGATTAAACATTATTGACTGTTAAATTAATTCACCAATCTGATCAAATAGTACCCCTATATTGATGTATTTAATTTTAAATAGACTTGATAAGAAAATGACTTTCTACTGTTTTTAAGAAAATATATAACATAAATACTGACAGTTCGAGCATAGGAAATTGCATTACGGATGTTACTCCCATGAAATTAACTGGCTCAATGCGTTACAATAAAAACTCGACCAGCCGCAAGCCAAAGGCCCGCCCATCATTAACACCCGAACCGGATGTAGTGCCGCCCGTCAACGGGCAGTAATCTGACTCAAATACCCCCCCCTTCTCCGAAACACTCTCCATCGAATGACTGACGTAAACTCAATAACTTTGCCCAATGATCAGGCCCCACGATCGTACACCGGCGCTATGCCCTTTTGGAGCCATACGCGTGACTAACCACGATGTGAAAAGGTTCTCAGTTGACCATTTGCCTCATGACGCCTTTATCATTATGATACCAACATGTCTCATAAATAATAAAAATTGAGTGAACGCATGGTTAATACACTGGAAGAAGCATCAATATTCTTGATGCAGGCAACACTCGGTGCTGACTTCAAAACGATTGAGCAAGTCAGCAATCTGGGTATTGAGCATTGGTTGGATGATCAGCTGGATCAATCGTGGGATGTGGATGACTCCTTCTTGAAAAAAACCTCCGAAGTATGGAGAGGTGGCGCAGGCGACAAAGGTTTCCGTCAAAACTTTGTGCAGCGTTTTGGCGAAAGCGCCATCAACGGCGAAGGCAACAACCCAGCCATCCCCTACAAGTGGTACTTTCGTATGGCATGGTGGCACCGCACACTTGCCAAGGCCGGAACCGCAAAGGCCACCGTCGTGCCGATGACCGGAAAACCAGCAATCACCGCGAAAGAAGCCAATACGCAGGATCTGTTGCGTCATCGTGTGGCACAGGCGTTGAGTGAGATTATCGTAGTCTCTGAAAACTCCAACCTTGAGAACGACGCGGAAGGGTTGGCATCCTTTTATGACCTGCTCTACCAACATGCCTTTGGCAGCTACAGGGATCTGTTAGAAGATGTCAGCCTGCACCCGGTGATGGGGGTGTACCTCAGCCACATGAATAACCAAAAGGCGGATCCAGCGCGCAATATCCACCCTGATGAAAACTACGCACGAGAAATCATGCAGTTGTTCAGCATCGGGTTGTTTGAATTAAATCCGGATGGTTCAAGAAAGAAAGACGCCTCGGGCAAGGATATTCCGACCTACGATAATGACGATATCAAGGTCATGGCTCGTGTGTTTACCGGCCTTAAAGCATCGAAATATCAATATGAATGGCCGTCTGCACGCATTGATGACGGAGACGGAAATCTCGTTCCTATCGGCAGTATCAATGGCAATACAGTGACCTTCAATGATGGCGTGAGCAAATCATTCAAGATCATTCCTTACGTCGATATGGTCAGCCCGATGACGATGGACGAAGCCTTTCACGATACTGATACCAAACAGTTACTCAATGGGCACATTCAGCTGCCCGCAGGGAATGCCGGTATCGCAGACATACAACAAGCGGTAACCGGCTTGGTATCTCACCCCAGTACGGCGCCTTTTATTGCGCTGCGTTTGATTCAACAGTTAGTGACATCCAACCCGACGCCAGCTTATGTGCAAGCGGTTGCCCAAGCGTTCGGTCCACAGGGTAATCTGAAAGAAACGATCAAAGTGATACTGAGCTATCCGCTGACAAACCCAGTAACGATACCAACGAGCGCAGGAGCGACCGATAAAGCAGAAAAACTTAAATCTCCACTATTGCGTATCACACAAATACTGCGAGCGTTTAAGGCGCGTAATAGCACGGGCCAGTTGTGGGTAACCGGTGACGCTGTTAAACAAGAAGTGAACCAGTTACCCATGGGGGCGCCATCAGTGTTTAACTTTTATAAACCGGATTTTTCACCACACGGCATTCTCAGCACCGCCGATAAAGTAGCGCCTGAATTTGAGTTGCATAATTCCACCGCGTCCATCAAATACGTTAACTATGTCTATGCGATGTTATTTGGTAAGGCCCTGCCGCTGGTGTCGACAAAACTTGGCAGCTCTTCAACGGTGCCCGAGTTAAATGGTGACGCACTACTTAGCAGTGCCAACGATCAAAACAAGCTCACCTTTAATTTCATCGAAGAGCTAACACTTGCTGCAGATCGCGCAACGCATGATCAACTGATTGATCGAGTTTCACTGGTACTCACTGGCAAAACCAACCTGACAATAAAGGACGATATCAAATCGACGATTGTGAATTACAATCCCTCGGAGCCCCAACAGCGATTGTGGATTGTGCAGTCGGTTGTCTTCTTGATTGCTATTTCACCTGATTTTGCCGTGTTGGAGGCCTAACAATGACGAATAAAAAATATGAAGTAACACGCCGCAAGTTCGTTGTTGGCTCATCAGCATTAGCCGCAGGTACCGGCGCGCTGTTAGCCGGATGTAACCCCGCACCCACACCACCACGCCCACCGTCACCCAACCCGGTGACTCCCGGTGACGGAATAACCATCGTACCTGGCAATAAAGCACTCGTTTATATACTGCTCGACGGCGGAAACGACAGCTTCAATATGTTGGTACCGTCGTCGGCCAGTGCGTACGATCAATACCGAACCAGCCGAAGCAATCTGGCCTTAGATAAATCATCATTGTTGGCGTTGAATGGTTTTACCGACAGCAACAACCTGACCTTCGGCTTGCATCCGGCGATGCCCAAAACGCAGGCGTTGTTTAATACAGATAAACTGGCCTTCGTTGCCAACGTTGGGCCATTGATTCAGCCGATTACCAAAGCGGAGTTTGCATCGGGTGCCAAGCCTTTGCCCGTGGGGTTGATGTCACACTCCGATCAAAGCAGACATTGGATGACAGCGAACCCCGGCGTGCGCACTAACCATGGCTGGTTTGGCAAACTGGCGGATGAGCTACAGGCCAATAAAGCTGACAGCGCGATTTCTATGAATATCTCAATGGATGGCAGCAATATCGCCCAAAACGGCACTAAGGCGGCGGAATATGCCATCACGCAAGAGGGCAGTGTCGGTTTACTGATGAAAGAAAGCGGTAAATTCCCGGGGCAAGATGCCCTCAACCGCGAACTGCTCAAAGGCTTTGATGCGATTATGTCGCCGGCATCTACGCAGGCATTTCACGAAACGTACGCTGATAAAACCCGCCATTCACAAGCGCAGCATGAAACCTTCAAAGCGGCGGTTGATGGTGTCAACATCGGTACCGTGTTTTCTGCCGCGCAGCTATCTCAGCAATTGAAGATGGTCGCTAAAACAATCAAGGCAGGCGCTTCACTCGGTACTGAGCAACAAACGTTTTTCATTCGGTTCCGAGGATGGGATCACCACGACGAACTATTGAAGAACCATGCACAGAAGCTCGGGGTGTTAGATACCGCACTGTTTGAATTTCAAACGGCCCTCGAAGAGCTAGATGTGGATGATCAAGTACTAACATTCACCGGCTCCGACTTTGGCCGTACACTGACCTCTAACGGTAACGGTACAGACCATGGCTGGGGTGGCGTCTCAATCGTTATGGGCAAAGATGTTAACGGCGGCAAGATCTACGGAGAATATCCGCCGATGACGTTAGGGTCGGCAAACCCGCTGGATGTTGGTGGCGGTGTGTTACTGCCCACAACATCGGCAGATGAGCTATTTGCTGAGCTGGCTATTTGGTTTGGTGTACAAAAAGGGGATTTGGCAAAACTGTTCCCGAACTTGCCGCACTTCTATAACCATCTAAAAGCCAAGGATGCGCCATTGGGGCTAGTTGGCACTTAATGTAGGATTGCGCTAGCCTGCCTAGTGTGAACAGGGCAGGCTTTATCATCGACAATACTATCGATTAGCGCACGTCAACAAACGGTAGGTTTTCACCCATTTCAGGTTCCGGGTCGCCATCACCGATATATTCTTCAAAATACTGCGGATAGCCCGCCTCGCCATATTCGTTATAGCCCCAGCACTTTACGGTCGCATCGGTAAAGGCAGCACAGGTTTGATAGCCAGCCGCAGCGATATCAGCAATGACTTTGTCAGTCCCCAGATCAACACCCACAAGCGTATTCGGTGTGTTTAACGGCGTATCACCCGCATTCTCATCGAAATCTGCACCGCGTGTATCACCGTCACCCCAACATATCAGGCTGTTATCATCGAACAACACACACGTGTTGTAATAGCCGACAGCAACATCAATGATGTTCGCCGTTGTGCCAAGGTCGACGGGCTCGAGCGCGTTACCCATTTCGGTAAAGTCTGTGCCGTATTGGCCCACAGTCATAATAATCAGGGAACTTCTGATAGAGACGTCAATGTATGCAGTACGGTCATCGGCATCACATACCAAACGTTCAAGCAGCAGCTCACCATCATCGATGGTATCGTTGAGATTGTTATCGGCATACACACTGGCGCGCAAGCCGCCCGTATTCGTTGCAAGCGGGCATAAGGTTTGACCTTCAACAGTGTTATCTAACTCAATGATCTGTTGCTTCCGGTTAGCATTCGAGCCTGATTTGTACGCCGATTGACGCGAGTAGATGCCATCGCCGCGGTCGTCAGAATCGCCCAGCCCTAATTGGCCATCACCATTATTACCCCAGCAATAAAGCTGATTGGCGCTGGCTGTCACACAAGCGTGGTCGTAAGCCATGTAAATGGCATTGGCTTTCACGCCATCCGGCAGGCTGACATAGCCAAGGCTATCACCCATTTCATCCGGAGCATCACCTGTGCGGTATCGTGGGTTGAGCGTATCGTTGTCATACGCGGAATAGCCGATGCCAAGTAAACCGTCATCGTTTTCGCCCCAGCATTTAACTTTACCATCTTCGAGCACAGCACAGACAGTATCGCCAGAAGTCGCTATGTCAGCGGCTTTATAAGGAGCCAAGTTAAACGGGTTGGTGCCTAAATCGATGGGCAACAAATTATCGCCCATGCTGTTGTCTTCACCGCCAATACGATTATTGTGGCCTTGGCCGAGTTGACCGTAATTGTTATTACCCCAGCATTTCACCCTGCCGTTATCCAGTAATGCGCAGACAGTATCTTCGACACTGCTCAGTTTACTGGCGGTACGACCCGTGCCGAGATCAACAATCGGTAGTTGGTTGCCGAGGTCAGCGATGTCGGTAATCTCATCAACGGCAGAGTCGGCGTTGCCTATCTGCGAACCCACTCCCCAGCAACGAGTAGTTTTGTCACTGAGCAGTGCGCAGCCATAATTTTCACCGATAGCGAAATCATTAACTGTCAGACCATCAGGCAACAAGGTAGGCCTTAGGCTTTCACCCATCTCTTTTAATTGCAAAGTGCCGTCTTTATTACTGTCATCGCCGGTATACACAACGTAACCACCGAACTCGCAGGTACTGGCATCAGCAGCAAGCGTTTCTGTGGTGCTGAGCTTTTCGGTGGATGCGCTTCCGCGTTCACACAAAGTATCTGTGGTAACGACTTGATCAAGTTCGTTAAAGACACTGATGTTGATTTCAGTTCTTCCAGCTGAGCAACTTCCGCGTACATCGGTAATATCAACATCTATGCGCCATTGATCGTCGGCTGCATTTTTACAGTAGTTGTTTGTCGTTAGAATCTCTCCGAAAGAATCACCAACAGCGTCTTCGTAACCATTGCCGTGTGCGCCCTCGTTATAGCCCCAGCAGCGGAGGTCATTATATTCTTCTGACCATATACAGGTATCGTATAGCGCAGCTTCGAGTTGTACCACCGGTGCAGGCGTAGGCTGAGGAGTCTCTACATCGGCGGGATTACACGCAGAGAAAAATAACGCGCTGGTAACCGCGCAAGAAAGGTATAACTTTTTAGACATTGTGGCCCCTAAATCACTGAACGTCAGATACCCGCTGCGAACCCATCCTAGATTCAATCAGCCGCTATCATGGATTTTTTGGCGGCCATTCTACCTGTTGAGTATCATGCTGTATTCACGTATTTGCATGAACCAATGAACGGAGCTCACGGTTTGTTAGAGAAAACTAAAACCATAGAAACAGGTTTTACTACTGCCAAAGGCACGGCTTTCCTGATATTTCCTGTGTTGACAAGCACATGGATTTGCCGTGATAGATTGACTGCGACGACTCGATAAACGCGGACACGTGTAAAGTCAGTATTACCTTGCAGTGCACCGGCCGGGACGCTGCAACAGTTGACTAACTGTTATTTGATGGACAAGGAATTAGCAAAAGATGTACATGATTCGTCATCCGCTCGAATGCTTGTGCCGCTGCATAGCATTCTTCGCATGGTAATTCAGTCGATTCATCGACTACATAAAGACAACACAGCGTTTGTGCAGCATGACCGGACTAAAACCGCGTTTAAGTACTTGCAGCTTCTACGCCTATCTCACTTAGGTAGAAAAAATGTGAGCCCGCAGTTTACTAGGCTGACAGCTAACGAGATTCGAAACAGGCTGGACGAACTACTTCTGATGTACCGAATTCGTAGTCTCTAAAGTCAGAGTCCAACGTTTTTTCTCCCATTGCGGATAGATATACAACTCAGTTTTTTCACCAGATTCAAATTGTTCTACTTCTGAGCTCCAACGTTTCCAATCTTTCGCATCCCACAAGCCTCCGCGAAAAGGGAACATCAAACAACCTACTACCAATGACAAAGACAGGTAAAAGCCAAATATTCGTCGAGGGAGAACGCCCAACGAACGATCAAACGAGGCAGCGATAAGCCCCATCACGAAAATGACACTAGGGGCATAGGAGTAACGACCTCCACCTCGCATTCCAAGAGACATAAGAATCAACAGCGCAGTGAGTAAAAATGTGGAACCAAAAAACAGTAGAAAGTAGTCTTTCTTACGAAGGTATTTAAACACCGCTAGCACTAAAGGAATTGTTAGAAGCGTAAGTGCAGATAACCCGTATGTACGAAAAATGGGGTACTGTATTGTTCCCAGTACAACTTTTGTTAGCACTGGAATACCGAAACTCCCTATCCGGCTGCCGTGATCAAGTGACAACACAAAGAAGAGCTGCAGTATCGTGGTGAAACAAAGCACTGAAAAGAGTCTAAGCGCTAAAGCGTTACCAGTCGTGATGTAAACATAGAAAAACACTGGCGCGAGAATATTCGCAGGAATGCCTGACAACCCAGCGACCAAGGTTAAAACACCTAAAAACCCGCACTTTCCCCGACCAATATTGGGCTCTCTACTCTCCAATAGTACGAGAAATAGAATAACTATTGCATGGAATTGACTATTGATTGTGTTCAGCCAGATTTCGCCGGTATTCCCGATAAAAAGCACCACAGCCATCGCGAGCGCCTTTTGCTTCCAGGTCGATAAAAACATCGATTGGCTAGCTGATATCAAAATAAACGGAATTAATTGAACAATGAAGGCGATCACGGTCGTTACGGCTGGCGCGCGGTCAAGCGGAACCCATGTCGCAAGATAAGTTGCCACATTAGGAATCAGCGAATAATAACCCTGATGACTCAGCCACAAAGAGTCAACACCATGCGCCATAGCAGACGTAAAATAAACGCTGCCCTCTTCGGCCCAAAATCGAGGGAATAAAAATAAGTCAACATGACGAAAAACAATCGCAACCAAGGCGATTAGAAAAAGTGCTATCTCAACGCGCTTAAATTCTCGTATGGATAGTGGATTCATCAAAAAATCTCGGTTAAACAGCCCAAGAGACAACAACCACGTCGCCAACTAGATGCCGTATCTATTACATATTGTTTGCTGAATCTGTGGTTAAAAGCGTTGAAAATACAGTTTTTGCCTGCATCCAGCCGTTGTCTGTAAGATGATTATCATCCAGATAAAACAGCAGATCATCGCTTCTAAACAAACATTTAGTTTGGTCGCACAGTGATGAAGTAGGGTCAACAACAACCGCTAAATCGCGGTCTTGCAAGGAATCAATGACCGCATTTACACCATAATTCATCCGCTCGTGAGCATCTAAGCGTTGGCCAGAGAACGTTGGATTGTCGAATAGTAAATAGTCGCCGCGCACGGGTAACTCTGGTGCAGCCTTTACAAGGTATACCTGGCTTACAGTATCAAGAGATTTAACAGTGGTCTTCAAGCCCGCGTCAAAAGCTTCTAGAGATTCTTCTGGCGTCGTGCCGTACTCACAATCGTCGATACACAGATAGTGTGTGTCTATTTGTAACGTGCCGTTTTTATACCACCCTAGATGATAGAGCGACCAACGCGCTACCAAAACAACCTTCTTCGGTTGATACTCCATCAAAAATTGAAAGATACGGTCGTTAAGTTTACGGTTGCAGTCGATAGCCGTACCGAGATTATCACTGCGCTGAACTCCATTTATTGGGGGGCATCCGGGTGTGCTGAAACTGATTACTGACGCATTAGTTAGCGAAGCAAGTGCACGAGTGAACTCAACAGCATGTGAATCCCCCCACACCACGATTTCAGCATTTGTATTCTCTGACCCATAACGGCGGCAATATTTTTCAATTTCAGGGTCAACAATGCTACCACACTCTTGATAGAATGTTTTTTCTTTATGCTCCAAGGTATCTGCATATATGCTGCGCTCAGATGGCCAGCGAAAAAGCCCACCTTGGGTTTGAATTAGCATAATGGAGAACGCTGCCAAACACGCCGACAACCCACCACTTATCATCATCGTAGAGCCAAAACCAAAACGACGTTTTCTAAAGATGGGCTCTATATAATTTGTCGATAAAACGGAAAGCAGAAAGGTTGCGGACAACAAGACTGCGGCATCAACAATACTGATACTTACCAAACCGAAGTACTTCTTATAGAAAACGATCAACACCCAATGCCAGAGGTAAAGTGCGTAAGAAAGCAGGCCAACCTTTACCATTAAGCGGTTAGAAAAAATTCTTAGAATCGGATGATCGCGCAAATTTGTGGAGCTTCCAATGACGAAGTAAGTTCCCATCACAGGAATCAGCGCCGCGTAACCTGGGAATCTGGTCGTTTCATCAATAATGATAAAGCCCGTGATAATCAATAAAACACCGAGTAGAAACACGGCGAGTTGTGCCAATTCACTCTTAACCCTTGGAAAGCATCCATAAGCTAGCAATGAACCTATGCCTAACTCCCATGCGCGAGTGTATATAAAGTAAAATGTTTGTGTCGGCGAGGCATAAATAGTCAAAAGATTCAACAAGAACGAGACGATAACAATAGCCGCCATCATCCACAGCGAATTGAAACGAGTTCGAAACCCTATAAGCAAGATAAGCGGGATCAAAAGATAGAATTGCTCTTCTATCGATAAGGACCACGTGTGTAACAGTGGTTTAACATGAGAAGCCGAATCAAAATACCCAGCTGTTGCAGCAAAATAGACATTGGAGAAATACACCAGAGAACTAATCAACGACTGGGCAAAGCCGACAGTATCTGATGGAGGAAAGACACAATAGACCATCACGCTGCTGAATATCATCACCGTAAGATAGGTAGGATAGAGTCGCTGAATTCGACGCGCGTAAAAATCAGAAAACGTAAAACGTGAAGATTCGAGGCTAGTTAGTATATTTCGTGTAACTAGGTAACCGGATATTACGAAGAATACATCGACCCCGACAAACCCTCCTGGAAACAAGCTTGGATATAGGTGAAAAACAATAACGCTTAATACCGCAACCGCTCTAAGCCCATCGATTTCAGGCCTGTAATTCGTGGCCAATTGACTATTTCTCATATTATTCTAGTTATTGAGGGGTTTTGTAGCTGAGATCACTTTCAGCCTCACTATGACAATAGGAGTTGCCGACGGAAAATCGAAGGATAAAGAGAACCCTTATGTCGGTCAAGGGGTCAACGGTCGGCTGAGAAGGCAGGCTCATGAATTCAGATCTCCTCCAGAAATCGTTCCGTTCAAGAGCACGAAGCCGCTGATCTCAGCCCCCCCAAAAAATTCGATTAACATCATTTTATGAAGAAGGCGTTAGCAAAAGAAGTACATAACTGACCAGCAGCACGAACACATGCACTGTTAAATCGTGTTTTCTGGTACAGAGATGAAGTCGATCAAGATACATCGCGCCGTCTTCTACCGCTAAGAAACAGCCTTGATATTACTGCGACACTAAACAACGTGTTGAAGGATACACGGTAGGTTCGAGCATAGTGAACGGAGCATCCATAAACTTTTCATAACTGTTAGATTGAACTTGCCTTACCGCGAACATCGCGGGAGAAGGTCGACAACTCTGTCCCCGCTCCCATAAATAATGAAGTGGCTTAATAAAACCCGACACCAATTTAGGTGGTAATATTACCATCTGTAATAAGGTACCACATGGCTACAAAACGACGTACATTTCAATTGAATTTAAATTTTAGGCAGCATGTTTAGCTCTTGATGAAGGCTATTCCATGACCGAAGCTGCTCGATCACTTGAGGTAGGTGAAACCGCGTTAAGGTGATAGGTTAATCAGCTCAAGATTGAACGCGGTGGCTCCACGCCAAGCACTAACACCATGACATCTGATCAACAGCGTATTCAAGAATTAGAAAAGCAAGTCAAACGATTAGAATTGGAGAAAACGATTTTAAAAAAGGCCACAGATCTCTTGATGTCGGACGAAATGCCACGTATTCGTTGATTGACTCATTAAGCGAGCTGGCTCCTGTCCAAATTGTTTGTGAGCTGTTCAGGGTCAGTACGATAAGTTACTACGATCAGAGAAAACGCCGACGCGTGATGGACTCTGAGCGTGTAAAATTACGCGCACTGATCCGTGAAATATTTAGCAACAGTCGGAGCTCTTCTGGCAGTCGAAGCATCGTCGTCAAGCTGACTGAGAAGAGAATTAATATCGGCCGCTTCAACGTGCGTAGTTTGATGAAAGAGGCTGATTTAGTCAGTAAACACCTAGCGCGCATCGCTATAAAGTAGCCAAGGAAGAGAAACCGGTTACTCCTAATTACTTATCCAGACAGTTCAATGTATCAGCGCCCAATAAAGTTTGGTGTGGTGACATCACGTACATTTTGGTGGGTAATAAGTGACGTTATTTAGCGGTTGTTATTGACCTGTTTACGCATCGCGTTGTGGGTTGGCCTATATCTGACCATCCCGATACGAACATAGTGATTAAGGCGTTAGAAATGGCTTATGAGCAGCGAGGTCGACCTAAGGGCGTGATGTTTCATGCCGATCAGGGAAGCCAATATGCCCGCCTTAGGTTTAGATAATTGCTTTGGTGCTTTCAGATCAAGCAGAGTATGAGTCGACGAGGAAGTTTCAGGGATAACGCTCCACTGGAGCGTCTATTTCGTAGTTTAAAAACGGAGTGGATTCCTAAATTAGGCGATTCCAATATCGCAGAAGCAAAAAGAGGTATCGGCGAATATTTGATTGACGATTACAATGACTATCGCCCGCACAGTAAAAACGGCGGATTATCACCGATTGCTGCGGAAGACAAACTTAATTCACTGTCCGGTATTAGTTGACCACTTCACCCGCCCCTCAATCCGTTGAGGGACTTGCTCCGGCTTTCCACCCGATAATATGTTACCTAACACAGCATCAGGCCGGTGTTGATTTGAAAAACGGCACATCGTGGCTAACTTCCATGGTTTTACCGCGATCTTCTTGTAAAGAAAATACCTTGTTAGTAATATCGCTGACATAGTGCCATTCACAGGTCACATCATCGTGTTCGAAGCTCACCACCATGTAGCCACGGTCACGAGCATTGAGGTAGTGCAGATCACTGACCAAACCTACAATACCCTGCTCGGTAGCCGGTGCTTCTTCCGGTGCAAATCCTAAGTAACTTTCTAGACCCGGCGAGGTAACTCCCGCTGTCGCAAATTCAACCGCTACAGGGTTACCGTTCGTATCCGTCAAGTTGTTAGCCCAGGCATTGTGTGTATCGCCTGCCAAGACGACTACAGCGCTAGCAGTATCGGCAATTTCATTCAATACCAGATCACGCTCATACGGGTAGCCATCCCATGCATCCAGATTGTAAGGCATGTTGGGCAATTGCAGCAGGGCCATTGCTTCGGGTGTTAAACGATCTTGATTAGCGGCAAGATACGCCAACTCACCTTCGGTCAGTGTCGGATCTTTCTGATTTTTTCTGTACGCGAGAGTCGCCAAAGCACCGAGTTCAGCGAATTGGGTAATGCTCATTTGTTGGGTGGCGATGGCCGCGGGTAACAGCATACGCCCCATTAATACTTGTTGGCCCAGCACCTGCCAGCGTGCGGTGCTGTTGCTGATCTGGCCGGTTAACCACTGGCGCTGATCCACACCCAGCAGCGTACGATTCGGGCTGTTTAGCGCTGACGCAAACGACTGCATATCAAATGCGCCCGTTTCCGCGTTCGTGAATTGAGAAAAGCTCAGCTGCTGATCACGGCCCACCAAGCGGGTGTCGAGCATGTGTAAATCGACCAGATTACCGAACGATAAGGTGCGGTAGATAGTGTCTGAGAACTCATCCGCGGTCTGTGGGCGAATTGGTAACCATTCAAAATAGGCTTGTAAGGCGGCGAGTTTGCGATCTTCGAAGCTGCCTTCGCCGTCATTGTGGTTTTCTGCACCGGTGCGCCAGGTATCGTTGGTGATTTCGTGATCATCCCATACACAAATAAACGGCGCCTTGGCATGTAAGGCCTGCAAATCTGTATCGCTGCGATACTGAGCATAACGGGTACGATAGTCCGCGAGTGACACAATTTCATACGCGGGTTGTGGCACACGATCCAAAGCTTCAGCCCTGTCCGTCGCATAGCCATCAGCGCCGTATTCATAGATGTAATCGCCCAAGTGCAACACCACATCAATATCGTTCGCACCACTTAACTGGCTGGCGTGGGCATAGGCGTGAAAGTAACCAGCTGGGTAGTTAGAGCAGCTCATCACCGCCATGCGCAAACCGCTAACATCACCCGTTGGGGTGGTAGTAGTGCGGCCCATGGGTGATACCTCGCCGTTGGCGACAAATCGGTAGTAATACTGCTGGCCGGGTGTCAGGTTTTTAGCATCAACCTTAACGGTGTAATCACGAGCGGCGCTGGTGGTGGTAACGCCGTTGTGGGTAATGTTGGTGAAGGCTTCATCGGTGGCCAACTCGAAAAACACACGAATTTTTGCATCTTCGACAGGCGCAACTCGAGTCCACAAAATCACGCTACCAGTGAGCGGATCACCACTAGCAACACCATGGGTAAATTCAACGGCAACCGCAGGATCACTATCGTCATCATCGCTGCAAGCAGTTAAACCCGTGCTCACCACTAAGGCAGAAGCGCCCATGGCAGATAGCTTCATTAGGCGTCTGCGACTGATGTTGTTATTCATTGTGTACCTCGTCGGATGGCTATATAGCCAGTGACTTACTGTATTTATATAGGAGTAAACCTCTCATTCTTATGTTTTTGCATGTCATTCCGATGACGTTCTTGTGTTGAAACGATGACGTTTTATTTGAGTGGTAGATCAAAGGGGCTGGGGCGCGATCAAGGCGGGATCAGGGTCGTTGATTTAAGACCTTAACCAAAAATCGACTCATATTATTTGTGAAGTAGGCATTAGCAAAAGAAGTACATGATTGATCACCAGCACGAGCGCATGCACTGCCAGATCGTATTTTTCGGGATAGTAACTCAGTTGATCAAGATACACCGCGTAATCTTCATCCTCGAAGAATCAGGCCCGCCGATTTCTGCCACGATGAACAACGTGTTGAAGAATACCCGACAGATTCGGGTAGGGTAATCGAGCCATCCTTGGCCGTTTTACACTGCTAGGTAGGTTTAACGTATAGCGAAAGCCACTGAATACAAATCAATCAGCCTGATCCTTGATCGCAAGCCTATAAGGCTTCATTTAATGATGCCCCTGAGCAACAACCGCCAATTTCTAGTGTTTTCGGATATCCACACATCATGTTGAAATCCGTCATCATCCTCACCACCAATAACAAGCAGCTTGTCTCCGAAAACCAATGCGTAATGTCCACTGCGAATACATCAAAGAAGACGTAAAGCGAATGCGATAGAGAACGAACAGAACACATTCGGAATAACGCACATTTTACAGAATGAACGAATTAATCAATCTGCTAAAACGCTCGGCTTATGTCAGCGCTAACAGCGCAGAAGAATCACTACCAGCGTAAACGCATGTAAAGCTACATTTGTACTCATCGGCATAGATGATTCAATCAATCGCTATTAGGCGGGCTGACTGTATTGCGAAACTTATCGGTTGAAAATCGATGATTCCCTCCCTCGACCTAATCTGAATCAGGCCTGCACCAAGCTCATAAATGTGCTGATTCCCCCTCCCGTAAAGGAGAGGGAAAGGGAATCATAGAGCTTTCCGCTCAGATCTTAAAAGCGCGCACGCAAGTTCACACCATAATAGACGCTTTCCAATTCGATAGTGACCAGATCAGTTTCGGTTTCTCTTTTATCCAGACCGACGTCAGCACCAATTCGAAAATTTTCAACGACATAATAGTCTGCAAATACACCAAACTGAGATATTGTTGATTCACTTTTCTTCGCTCTGCCACTTGCACTCAATACCGTTGCTTCACTACCTACTTCAGCACCTACTGCAAGCTGCGGCATCGGGTAATAGCTTACTTTCGCATTGAGATTTGTTCTGCTGAAGTCCTGAAAGTCACTGTGCTGTTCTCCATTACCCGTTTTGATCTGCCCCATAAATCCGAGTGCATGACCGCTATTACCCAGGGGTAAGTAACCTTGGTAAGTCAAGCCAACTAGAAAGAAATCAAGTTCGTCACCACGTATATCTTCAAAAGAGCCAACTAATGAATGATTTTTAGTAATATATCCGCCAAAGCCAAATCCGATAGTGCGTTGATTGTTATCGTCGGATTTTTGACTCTTGTATTCACCATCATAAATGAATCCACCAGCAACGCCTCGACCGCCAATATAGAATCCATCTATCTCAGTTGCATCGACATCGTCATCATCTGACTCAATTTTTTGCCCGGTATACCCTCCTCTGAGAGATGACGCCCGATTTATAAACGCCGCGTCGTTCCACGCACCCTTTGAGATATCAATATCTGAAAAGTAAACTTGAGCGTCAACTGAATGCGTCGCAATATCAACCTTAGGCTCATCAATTACTATGCCTCGCGAATTTAACAAATCTGCTATGTTTTTATCTTTAATAGTAAACGTACTATCGAAATTAGCCTGTGAATAGTCATACGTCGCTTCAAAAATATATGCATTCGCACCTGCTGATACCAATACACTTGCAGCCAACAACGTTTGTCTAATCATTTTACATCCTTATGTATGCTTTATTTGAGCGGCGCATTATACAGATAACAAAATAGATGTATTTCGATTTAGCTGTAATGTAACAGTTTGTAATTTATTCACTATACCGTTGGCTAAACACTTTCAATACATTGTTAAATCCACCCGAGATTAATCCAAGATCAATTCGATTCTAGAATCAAGTAGTGCATATTCAACGCCACTCGATATAGCACCTGGTTCCGATCAGGTATCACAAATATAAAAGGGGGTATTCCATTATCAACGTCCTCGACTGGCACACTACATTATGGCAATAAATCTAACGGCGACAATCCACAAGTACAGCAACTAAAGAAGCTAAAATTGGGTTCACTTCGACACACCGCCAACAAATAACGATCGGATTTTACGAGCAACGATTTATAACACCCCAACTACAGAACGCCAAAATGTTGATCGGTAAGTAGTATTGATACCCCAAGTAGTAAAAAAGCACATAATACCGGCCAAAAATTGCATAACTCAGCTGACGGTATTGAGTGACGAAGGCGTTAACAAAAAAAGTACACAATGGATCATCAGCACAAACTCATGCACCGCATGATAATATTCTTCGGAATAGTCTTCATCTGCGAAAGAGCAGACTGACGACTACCACCTCTCTGAACAACGCGTTGAGAAATGCCCTGCAGATTCAAGCGTAGTGATCTCCCCTACCTAACCACGACTGTTAGATTCGATTTAGACATCGAGAAAGTAGAGGATAAAAATCAACGGCCCGGCCATCTTGATCGCAAAAACCTTATTTAAACTACTTGCGAATGACGCCACCAAGTCAGCGTGTTATTGTTTTCTAGTATCCGTCGTCACAAATCAAATTGAAGAGCCAAGCCTTAAAGGTAAAGTATCTGACGTAAAACTTCTCAATGATTCGACGACCGCCATAAACCAACACGCTAATATCTATCATGATTCAACACCTATCACGATTTACTGCCAGCCTGGCCCTATTGGCTTTTGCAACATATTTGCACGCCAATGCCGCTCAAAATTTTCTCATGTCATTGCCTGAAGATAAGCGCAAAACTGTTATTGCTGGCGCGATCAATAGCGGCGCCCTAACCGACTGCACACAGATTGATAAACTGTACTTTGACGGGCTAGATAAAAACAATAACGCCCATTGGTTTGCCAGTTGCGGCGAAAACAATAACTACCGAATCTACTTTCGCGATGACGCAACCGGCACTAGCCGAATTGATACCTGCGGTACGATTATTCCACATGGAATTACGTGTAAATGGGACGATAAAGTCGCATCAGAAGAGTAATCAAGAGCATTGAGCTATTGATTTGACCGCAGACGTTTAAAAAATCAACGACTCTACCTCCTCGACTTGCCTTGACCAGAAACCTCAAAAATTGGGCGTCAAACTCCAGAGAAATTACCTAACAAAAAAGGTATATTGTATTTTTTTGAATCCAATGTATTTCAACAAGAGAAGTGATCGTGAATTATTTCGTAGGGATGAGAGCACTCGTTTTAGGAATGTCTGGGTTGGTTTTAGCTGCCTGTGTGCCTGATCCGGTCGTACTACCAACAGAACAAACCAATGAAAATGGAAGCGGTGAAGCGGATTTCTCGGCTAGCTCGTTGCTCCAAACAGGAGGAATCTATTTTTCTTCACTGTTTACTTCATATGAGGCAACAACGTTTCGTGGGCACTTTGCCAATTTTGACGACCCAGAGAATCGAGATGTCTATCGACTAGCAATGTCGTATGAGCATTGGCAACTCGACGGTGAAAATCAATCCAACCACAAAATTGTTTATGGGTTGAATCTGAATGACGACTTCGACATCAATGCCTTTGCTATGCCTATCGTACATTCTTCGGGGCCGACTCCCGAAGAAGCACAGATATTCAGTTATAACGACGGTGATGTCATCGAAATAACCGAACCCGGAAGCCGCTTCACGATAGACGAGCACGGCACCGTGGCAATTCGATATGAATCCTACCCTTGGAGCGGACTTGATTTAATTGCGCAACCGTTGCCAGTTGCCGGAAACACGATCCCATCGGGTTTAAGTTGGGCGATAAAACCGGGGGCAGTTTTCCGCGATGACGCCAAAGCGCTTCACGCACAGCTAGTCTATGCCGATAACCGTTTATACGGTTTTGAAGTTCCCGTTCTGGATGGCATTACGTTCTGCACGCCTGTTTACGGGATGCTCGGTGAAAACTGTACAAATAATCTAAACGAACTCATCGCTGGACCTGCCGATCCGAATGATGGTGGAACATTCTTTCTCGAAGATGGAACGATCGAAGTTGTGTACGATGGTCAGCGCCAACATGCTGGCAACTGGAGTCAAAAGAATCTCGAGAATGGCGATACCCTCTATGTGATTGGAGATAGTTTTTTTAGCTATACTCCTTCACCGGCTACCTATACGCTATCGATTTTGCTCAGTGGAGGCAAAATTTATTGGGGAAAATGGCTTGATAAGGGCACAATGTTGGTATTGAGCGGTAGCTCATTCGCATCGACAATTTCCGATGAAGATCCACGAGCAAAGGCCTACAGTGTAGCCACCTACGAAACAACCATGTTCAGAGCGTGGAATAAAACAGCTGTTGAAGATATCGCGGCAAACCTTGGCGTGGCATTTGGCAAAGGTAGAACCCCATGGGGAAGAGAAACCTGGATTCAGTATGAGCGTTTTCCAGATTGCACCAATGCCGATGAGATCGGTGATGTACCAACCGCGTATTTTCATGTTGGATTCATGAACGGCGTTGACGGGGTGACATCCGATATCCATGAATTCTGGTTTAACTACTCGGTGGAAAAGAGTAACAACGATCGCGACTTTAGTTCGCGTGAATTCGCCCAAAAAGTCGTCGTCGCCCAAGACGGCAGTTGCTCGCTGACGAATGCAGACTTTGTTGATGAAACTCGAGAAGTAACGGGTTTGCCGCTCGTCATGGGCGAGGATGAAATCACCACGTTGTTGAGTGGATTCTATGATTCTCCAATTGAGAAGACTTCCATATCTGTTTTGTTCGAGTTTTCAATCGAGACCGCAACCGGCATGTATGCATTCAAGGGGATTAATCGATAGTTGATGCCTGATGTATCGGGAATGTCAGAGCGTTGCGTCGCCTTGGCATTTCCGATAGCAGATCAAGTAGCAATCAATAACAACGCCTTAAGCGTTATTCGTAACCTGCAGCAACAATGAAGGCCTCGCGACTCGAAAGACGTTGCACGTATTCATTGATCGCATCATACCCTTCAAGCATCCCACGGCCGGTTGCAAACAACAGCACCGTCATCATCATGATATCCGCGGCAGTAAATTGGCTACCGGCAAAGAATTCATAGCGCTGCAAATGCTTATCGATGTAGGCAAAATCCAAGTCTCTTTCTTTTTTGGCGTAATACAACACCGGGGCATCATTTAAATTTAAATCTGCCGTAAACATGTCAAGTAACACCGGTAACATTGCCGAGCCTTCGGCAAAGTGCATCCATTGCAGGTATGTTGCATACGCATCCGATTCGCTATCCGGCCGCAGCTGATCGGGGGCGAATGTCGTAATCACGTATTCCATAATCGCTGCTGATTCAACCAGAACCTGCTCGCCAATTTCAACGATAGGCGCCTTTCCCAATGGGTGAATTTTTCGCAACGACTCAGGGGCAAGATGCGTCTGCGGATTTCTGTCGTAACTTTTTACTGTGTATTCAATACCCAGTTCTTCAAGCAGCCAGATAATGCGAGTCGATCGTGATTGTTTGAGATGATGGACCGTTATCATTGTTTACCCTATAGAATTGTAAAGGCAATCTGCGTGACAGATTGCCTGAAAGGTTTATTGAATACGCTGTAACACGGCGTTGGCAACTGCTTCAGAAGAGGCTGGGTTTTGGCCGGTAATCAACTGGCCATCCTCCACACAATACGCATGCCAGTCATCGGTTTTAGAATAGCTCGCGCCTAACGCCGCTAATGCATCTTCCAGTAGCTCCGGCACAACATCGGTTAAACCGACCGCAGCTTCTTCACTGTTAGAAAAGGCGGTAACTTTTTTGCCGTTAACCCACGGGTTGCCTTGTTGATCTTTGACGCGAAGCAGAACGGTCGGGGCATGACACACTGCAGACACAATTTTGTTTTGAGCAATAAACGATTCAATCAAACGTATCGAATCAGCGTTATCCGTCAAATCCCACAAGGGACCGTGGCCTCCCGGATAAAACACAGCATCAAATGCATCAGCAGACACCTGATCAAGTCTCTGGGTGTTAGCAAGCTTCTCCTGCAGCGCCTTGTCATCATCGAAACGTTGTGTTGCAGACGTTTGAAAATCCGCTAATTCGCTTTTAGGGTCAATCGGCGGCTGACCTCCTTTCGGGGAGGCCAAAGTAATCGTTGCGCCATTATCGGCTAACACATAATACGGCGCGGCAAATTCCTCAATCCAGAAACCGGTTTTTTCACCGGTGTTACCCAATTGATCATGGGATGTTAAAACAAACAAAATATTCATCAGTGTTGCCTCTGCGCTAATAATGTTTTTTTGATCGGTAAACAGGGCCGATCAATCACGTAATTTGACCAGCATCTTGCCAATATTCTTACCGCTGAATAATCCGATGAATGCAGCGGGTGCCTGTTCGATGCCATCCAATACGGTTTCTTTCCATGAGACATCGCCATTTTTTATCCATTGCGACATCGTCTCAACAAACTCAGGATAGCCTTGCCAATGATCGAAAACGATAAACCCACGCATCGTTAATTTTTTAACAATTAGTTGCCCCAAGTTTGCAGGCCCGGGCGCAGCCTCCGTTGCATTGTATTGATCAATCATGCCGCAAACTGCGATACGGCCGTGATCGTTCATCAGATTCAATACAGCTTCCAAATGAGCGCCGCCAACATTTTCAAAATACACATCAATGCCTTCGGGGCAGGCTTCACTGATTGCAGCTTCAAGGTTTCCACAAGTTTTGTAATTAACGACAGCATCCACACCTAATTCATCTAATAGGTATTTCTCCTTATCGGAAGAACCCACAGAGCCTGCGACATAACACCCTTTGAGCTTGGCAATTTGGCAAGCAATGGCGCCAACGGCACCTGAGGCTGCTGAAACAAACACACGATCACCCGGCTGCAGTTGTGCGATTGTGTTAAGCCCCGTGTATGCGGTCATCCCGGGCATCCCCAAAATGCCGAGAAACGCCTGATCGGGGATATCCGTGTTAGGCAACTTTTGCACATCACTGGTGTTCGATACAAAATACTCCCGCCACCCCAACATGCTTGAGACAAAACTCCCCACGGGGAATTCAGGGTTGTTGGATTCAACCACCGCCCCAACAGCACCGCCCTCAAGCACAGCGCCGACCTTGAACGGTTCGATGTAACTTTTACGATCTGTCATCCGGCCACGCATATACGGATCGACTGACATCCAGCGGTTTTCAACCAATATCTCACCGACATTCAACTCTGGCACGGGGATGCTTTCTAATAAGAAATCACTCTCTGTTGGCACACCATCAGGGCGACGCTTTAGGTGTATTTCACGGCTTTTTTCGATAAACATGTTTGATTGACTCCACGCTTGGGTGACTGTTTTCGCACTGTAGGCGCAACGGGTTTATAATTCCAATGCATAGAATGTATACCAAATATGATTTTGAGTTATAAACCATGAGCATTGAAAATCTCAGCGCCAAAGATCTCAACCTGCTGCCGGTGTTTCAGGTGTTATTGGAAGAACAAAACGTCACACGCGCAGCAGGACGGCTAAACCTCAGCCAGCCAGCAATCAGCCGAAACCTGGCGCGATTGCGCATCCTTTTCGACGACCCGCTGTTTACTCGAAGCCCTAAAGGTTTATCGCCAACACCTCGAGCGCTATCCATTGCACTGACGCTACAATCAACACTGCAGGAAATCAGCCACTTAATCGAACCCGAGATATTTGATCCAGCCACCTCCGATAGGCATTTTCGTATCGCAACCACCGACTACGGCACCCAAGTGTTATTGCCCGCATTGATCGAACAACTGCAAGCAAGGGCGCCTAACGTAGAGCTGGAAATACTGCCTTGGGATGAAGGCGTGATACACAACCTAGATTCTCTGGATATCGATATGGCCATCTGCACCGTTAACGATGCGCCAGCCGGTGTACATGGCCGTGGCGTGGGCGATGATGAATTTGTTTGCGTTTTACGCAAGGGGCATCCACTGGTCAATCAAGGCCTCACCCTTGAAAATTATGCGAATAACAAACACGCACTCATTACCATGGGCGGTGAGCGAAAAGGCGTGATCGACTATGCGCTTGAAGAGCAAGGATTACAGCGCAAGGTGACGTTGCGCGTACCGCACTTTGTAGCAGCGTTAGCCTTGGTAGCACGAACAGACCTAATCCTCACCGTGCCAAAAGGGCTGGCCAAAAGTTGTGCCGATGCCTATTCACTCGACATTCTCCCACTACCCCTGCCCCAATCGCGCTTCACCTACTCCATTGTTTGGCATGAACGAATGCTGAAAGACCCCGGCCACCAATGGCTGCGACAGCTGATGTTTGAATCGCTTCATCGCACGTTGATTGAGAATGCCAGCTGATCAAGGCACTCAAGAGGTCAGCGCCGAGAACCCATCCACAATTCATCGACGATCGACTCTATCCAATATCAGATTCAACGAAGGCAGAATCAAACCATTCTTTTAAATAACAATCAGGGCATGTTTGAAGCTGCTTAGCCGCTCAGATTAACGTTAAGCAAAATCGAAACAGATTCTGATACAATCATTCGCACCTGAACGCAGGGCACATTCACGTTAAGCGCTAAACACCTAGCGCACCGCCTTTGACCATTTGAGCAAAATCATCATGTCTGCCTCCGATGCCGCCGTAACATACTTCCTCCCCTTCTCACTCGCTATGATTACTTTAGCGATGGGTCTTGATCTCAAACTGGGTGATTTTAAAGCGCTATGGCAAAAGCCGAAGGCGGCAATGATTGGCATCATCGGGCAGATTTTTCTTCTGCCTGGCCTTGCCTTTGCTATCGCGTGGGCATTACAGCTACCAGCAGAGTTCGCTGTAGGCCTGGTGCTAGTATCAGCATGCCCCGGCGGTGCACACTCAAACTTGTTCACCAATCTTGCCAAAGGTGATGTAGCGCTTTCCATCTCGCTCACGGCCATTAGCGGGCTTATCTGTATTGTCAGCATCCCGGCTTATGTGTACCTATCAACCATCACGTTCACCAACAGCAGTGAAGTGATTCAATTACCCATCACACACACCGTTCTGCAGCTGCTGTTGATCGTCATTGTTCCCTTGATCGTTGGTATGTTCATCAAACATCGATGGGAAAAACCCGCAATCATCGCTGAAAAAATTGTTAAAGGCTTCGCCGTATTACTGCTTGCACTGATCATCGTCGGCGCCGTTGCCAAAGGCTGGGATAATGTCGTGAAGTACGCCGCAGAAGTCGGTGCAGCGATTATTTTATTGAATGTACTCGCCATGAGCATGGGCGCACTACTGGCCAAAATAGGCCGCCTGCCCGGCCAACAGATTGCCGCCATCACTATGGAAGTGGGCGTGCAAAACACCACGTTGGCTTTTGGTATCGCTATGTCGTTACTGGATAACTTTATGATTGCAATCCCTGCAATGATCTATGCACTTTGGGTTTACATCGCAGCATTCAGTAGTGTTTTGGTGAGCCGCAGGTTGTTGAAAGAGACCGAATGGCGCGTTGAAGGTGCTGAAGCGGGATAGACATTCCCGGCATGGAGCAGAGAAATTATCGCCTCCCCGAATGAAACGCCAAAACCAATGGGCAAAATCAACGACTCTGCTCCCTTCGGCTTGATCTTTGATCATCAAAGATCGCGAACATCTAGCTACCGTTGCCTCGACAGAAATAGGGTGATTTCTTCATAAGAAATATCACTTGATTGACCTTGAAGGCTTTTCGAGAGCTCAAGAGGCGTAACATTATGTACATTACTCGAATTGTTAATGTCAGCGCCGTTACTAACGAGAAATTCAACGCGCAGGAGATCATTGTATAAAACAGCAGAATGAAGTGCCGTAAAACCATCACTGCTGTATTTATTGGTTGCATTTACATCCAGCCCATTATCGATGAATATCTGAGCCAAGGTGTAAGCATCTGCCCCACCGAGGTTTAGAATAAAATCCAATCCACCGCCTTCAGTCATTTCTTTGATGGCAGAAGGGCCTAGCCGATAGTGCAAGAGATAACTTTCACATAAATTCGATGGCTGAAAAAAACCGCCTTTGCCTAAACTGCATTGAAGAAGATCTTCAGTATTCATCCTATTCAAATCATAAACCACGACTGAACTGAAGATAACTAACACTATAGACATAACGCCGAATGAATATCGAGTGATCTTTGTCATTCTATCCTCCCCAAACAAGGGCGTGTTCCTCAGGTTTACCCACTATCGCAACATTGGCGATAAACCTGCCTTGACCGCCATTTTTTGCTACCATCGTTCGTAGGTCGGATCTGAAACTCAGCGCAAGCCTATTTTTCAAAAAGTCGTAAACTTTTACATCCTGAAGATCAACGTGCGTGGCATGTTCAAACCAGTGTTTTAACGCTTTTTTGCCAAAACCCTTCATGACTTTTACAACGCCTGCAGTTGGGTTAGCCGTCGTTCGAAATAGCGCTTCAACAAACCCGACAGCATATGATTCATCAATTAGTTCAACTAATAGCCCCTGAGCGAATGACCGAACAAGATCCGTAATATTCAACGAGTCGATTACGAAGTGATCGACTTCGTCGAAGACGAATTTCAGAACGACAATTGATTCCTCGTCACTTAATATAAGCTCATTAGGCTCGAATGCTTTTAGATGGATAGATGTACTCATTAGTGTTCCCTCACAGAGTTTCGAAAATCTACGAAGCCAATTTCCTATTCGATAGCACAAAAGTCAAGGAAACAAACAACACTACAACCGCGCCCGAGGTTTCAGATTTTTCGATTTCAAATCTCTTCCAAAAATCGCTCAGACTTCCCATCCCCACCATGCTTAACTGGCTACACCCGCCGCTTCAGTTCAAGGGGTCAGTTCAAGTCGTTGATACCGTTCCTGGCTTACTGCACTGCGAAGGGTGAAGGGTGAAGGGTGAAGGGTGAAGGGTGAAGGCACCTAGCGCTTGCAGTATACGTGTCTCATCGATCGTTTCGTCACCAAAAGCGGCGTCAAACATCGTCACGTATTCCGGTATTTCTGAAAGCCTTGTAGCAATCACATCGAAGATTTCATCCTCGGCATAGTTTTCACCCCGCATTTCTTCCTGAGACAGTATCGGGCCGCGTGCCTGATCTTCCAGTGAGTGCGAACGACTGTCCCAGAACATGACGGTATTCGAAGGATCGTACTCAAGATCAGCACCAATCCCATTAAATGCAGTATTCAATATCGTTGGCGCATTGCGTTTCACGAGTTCGCCCGCTGTTCTCGATTCTGATAATCCCTAACCACCCACACCCAGGCTTAAGTCGATATTCTCTGCATACCCATTGACCGGGTGGTGACAGGTAACACAGGCAACATCCTGATTGCTAGACAAAGCCGGATCCCAAAACAGCATTCGACCCAACTCGACTTTTTCGGGCGTTGAAGGATTGTCAGCGGGGTGCTCTACGTCTTCCGGCAAACTGCCAATCAGGTTTTCTACGTTGTCGTAGCCGGAATCTCCACCGCAACCTGTCAAAATCGCGCAACATAATAATAGATAAGGTGTATATCGCATTGTCATGCCCCTTCACTTAGGTTTAAAACGAGACGGAAAAACTCAAGCCCACGGACGTGGCTTTAGAACCCGTCTGTGTAGCGATGAATTTGGTTTGAAAGCGTTCGGCAAAACCGATGCCTAGGCCGGCACTGCCTCTCGGATCGAGTTCGCTGAAGGAGTGTTCTACCGTGCCGTTGATGAAACGATTTTCAAAACTTTCAATTGAATAGGCTGCGCCAACGGACGCTTCGGCGAGCAGATCCATGCACCAAAAAGACACGAGATCATACTGGGCGCCGAAATCTGCGGTGAAAATATCAAGGCCGACAGTGTCGCTACCAAAGCCGTATTGATAACCGCCTTTGACAAACAGGTGCCAATCATTGGCGTGCAGAAAGTTGTATTGAAACTCAACACCGGCAAGCCCACTGTGCAAAACACTAAAGTCTCCCTGGGCGAGATATTCGGTATTCACATTAAATTGAAAGTCATGGTTCGCATGATGTTTTTCTTCCGCCTGCGATAGCGATACGCCGCCGGGGCCGCAAAACAGTGCGAAGCATGCAGGTATAACAAAACGGTTTATTGCCATGACTGATCCTCATCTTTTTTATTGATGAGGGCAGCGTATCAAAGGGGATGTCTAAAAAATGTCAGCGTGTTTTGACGGTTACGATTCCGAGAATAAAACGTGGATATTGGCCAAATTCAATCTGTAAATTAGTCCGATTAACGGGTCAGAGACAACAGTCAGACTCGACCAACGACAATTTTTAACGCCACTGTCACAGAGTGACAAAACGCTGATACGTGGTATTAATGCTATGTATTAAAGAGAGGCACATAATTCGGGCCAAGCGACCGCATGAGTCTACTAACCCTATCTGATGATCGCGGCGTTAGTAAAAGATGCACATGATTGGTCATCAGTACAAAGGTGTGAATAGCCACATCACATTCCTCAGCATAATGATGTAGCCGATCGAGATACACGGCATAGTTTTCATCCGCGAAGAAACAGGCTGACGATGATTGCCATGCTGAACAGCGGGTTAAGGTATGCCCGGAAGATTCGGGCGAGGTAAACGAGCCATCCTTGGGCTCTTTACAACTGTTAAGTGGAGTTACTTTACCGCGAAAGTCGTAGGATGAAAATCAACGACTCTACCCCGTTGATCCGAAGCACTATAATCAGCTTTCTTTGTTAAAATACACCCGAACAAAATCAAAGTCTGAATCCTTTTTCTTTTGAGTGATTGTCCAGCCATTTTTTAAATAGAAATTTACAGCTTGCGTGTTGTTCTCGAAAGTTTCCAGTGTAGGGGTAAAACCATTTTTCCTAATGTCATTTTCAGCAAATTCGAGAAGTTGACAACCTATCCCTATACGTTGCTGCGATGGATCAACCATCATGATATGCACAAGGTTATCAATAACCACGACATATCCCAAGATGACATCAGCGTTGATAGCCACATATGTGTTTTCACTGTGCTTTTCTATTTCTTCATCACTTGCACCACTATTGATATAGCCTGATACCACTTCATCGCCCATAAAGCATGGGTAGCAAATACTGATTGTCTTTCTGGATAGTGCTTTGAGCTGTTCTAAGTCTTGAGTTTCCGATTTCCTGATTTCCTGATTTCCTGATTTCCTGATTTCCTGATTTCCTGATTTCCTGATTTCCATATTAATTGCCTCTCAATAAAAATAATGACGCGCAGCTTAATAGAGGCACAAGAAAGGTTATTGAATAAATGCGACAATTTTAACCTTCAAAATCAGCAAAAAGATCAATTAGCAGATGACGTTTAAGTAGATACCCTTTAGGCGTTGTTCCAATTGCCTTCTTCAGTTGCCGTATCATATGAGATTGATCGCTAAACCCAAATCGACTAGCAAAGCTGCTCCAATCTATCTTATCAGGATGTTCTTGATAGATTGCTAAGATGAGCTTATCCATTCTTATCATTTGTTCGTACTGCTTTTTGGTTAATCCTGTAACTAAGGCAAAATGTCGCTCCAGGGTTCGTCTTGACAAAGAAAGGTCATCAAGGTTTTTTCCTGAATGGATATAACTCAGTGCGTTTTGTACATTTTTCCATGCACGGTCGGTTTTCTTCTGACAAAGTAACGATAGCTTTCATTCAATAATTTCAAATGCCTTTTCCGACTCGCTTATAACGTTCTTTTCAGGCCAATCAAACGTAGAGGAACCTTTCTGAATGATGTTATGTGGTTCAGGAATTTCATCAAGCAACCCTAAGCCATAAGGGCCACCGGGATGAAACTTTACACCTAAGATCTGACGGGGGTGCTGATCTAAAACAGATAACTCTTCCGTGTAAGGCGAAAGCCAATGACTACCTTGTATTTCTATCAGCGAACCATTTTTCAGATAGCAATGCGTGTCATTGTTTGGGGAAAGTATCAAATTGGCTGATACATTTGGCAATAACAATGCCGCCCGTTGTGCAGGGTTCGTTACCTGTAATGCCTAGATGTTTTCAACATAGGGCTCTAATTCTATTGATTCAGGCTTTCTCTTCCAATTTTTCATTTGTAATAAAATTAAATGAATAAATAGTGGTTCATATTACCCAATGCATTATGCATGATAAAAATACCAGCGACGCTCGAACGGGGTTCATTTCGATGTAACGGTAAGCCATCAACAAATAACAGACAGACTCCACCAACGACGATTTGTAACGCCCCTACCACAGAGTGCCTGAACGCTGATACGTGGTATGGATGCCATGTATTAATAAGAAGGCAGATAATACCTGCCAAGTGACGCTGTCGATTTGAGTTATCTACCCTCATATAGCGCAGTGAATAATGTGCGGTAAAACCGGTTGATCATTGAGTTTCTGATTTCGCTCAGTTGTTTGTCCGTGGGGGGGGCGGCTTTGGTACCGGATTCATCGGCGTTTTTAACGTCGTCTTCAGGCCCGTTTTTGACGGTGGGTGAGACGTGGAATCCATTAATAAACACAGTCACATTCAAGATATCGCCCGCTTGAGTTTGAATAAATCCTGCCATGTTAGATACGCCGCTGAGTGTACCGGTTTTAGCGCGAACGTTATTTTTCAATGGCGGGTTTTCCATACCATAGCGGTACTGAAGCGTACCGTTTTTTCCTGCGATGGGCAGCGCATCGCGGATGGTGCTGTCTCGCATGTGTTGAATGTGTTGCAGCAAGCGGTCGAAGGTTTTTACGTCGTTCAGATTCAATCGCGAAAGCCCTGAACCGTCTACGATGTTACTGTTATTCAAATCGATTTTAGTTGATGTTTTGATGATCTCACGCAGTGCTGAGACGCCATTCTTGTAATTGCCAGGCTGCTGGTAATAGCGGGCGCCCATCGTTTTCAGCAGTACATCGGCTATCGTATTGTCAGACTTCTGCAGCATCTGTTGTAGATAATATTCTAATGGCCGAGAGCGGTATTTTGCGATGAGTTGATATTGCTCAGGTAGTTGACCAACACGTATATCACCACTGAGTTTTATGCCGTGCCTGGCTAATGCGCCCTGCAGTAGCGCTTTAACGTACGCGAGGGAATCTGGGGCAGCCAACTCAAGTTTCAGCGGTAAAAGCGCGCGATCGATACAACCGCTCAAGCGATAACGGGTTGCTGACTCCTTGTTGATATTTGGTTCGCAGAACTGCTCGGTTTGTTGTTGTGCGGTTACTGGGGTTAAGGCACCGTCGATGTGAATGATGCCTTCGAGCGACGCGGGTAATTTGGCGCCCACCGGGCCTTCTAACAAGGGCAATGTGGCTTGCAAACAATTATGCGCCATTGCTATTGCAGTAGCGGGTGCCGCAAAGCAGTGGGTCATATCTGCCCAGTTTTGCCCATTGGCGCGAGCATGGCCACGAAAAATCGAGCCATCCAGCAGCAGATCGCCATCAATATTGGTCAGCCCCTGCTTTTTTGCCTGTTTCAGCAGTTGATCCAGTGCTGCGCTGTCAAACAGCGGGTCGCCACTGAATGTCATGATAAGATCAGCGCTATTAGCGTCTTTATAGAGGTTGGTATCAAATCGAAACGAAGGGCCAAGTTGGTAGTAGCTGGCCACGGCGGTGATGAGCTTCATCAAGCTTGCGGGGGCGAGCAATTTGTCGCTGTTTTGCTGCAAACGTATTTTACCGTCGGCATCGGTAACACGAATCGCCAACGTGCTGCCCTGCGGCAGGTATGTTTTCAGCTGTTGTACGGTGAGTGCTGATGGCTCGGCCAGACACACTGTAGAGCCAAGTACTAATAGCGTGATCTGCAGCAGATTTTTAAAACAGTATTCCATGAAGGGTAACACCCTGTGTTTTTAGCATTAATCGAACTGTCCTGCCGATGACATACAACGTGCATGATAGATGGCCGGCTGGATAGTTGTTGGATTTTGATGAGGCAAACGTCGCGGCAGAGGTTATTGACGGCAAGAGTTGTTGGGAGTTCCCGATTGTTGTTCTGCTTTGAGCAGAATAAAGGGTCAAGTCAGTTCGTGTAAATAGACATGCGGATATACAGTAGGGTGAATCAAGGGATTGATAGTGTGGGGAGTGTATTCTGCTCCCTTGATCAACCTTAATCACGAACAAACATGCCTGACGGTTACTATATGAATTCGGGGCGTTGAACAACGTGTTGAGGAATACCCGAGAGATTCGGACGAGGTAAGTGAGCCATCTTTGGTTTCAGTTACGACTGATTATCTGGGGTTACTCTAAAGCAACAAGCAAGGAAAGAAAGAAAATCAACGACTCTGACCCGAATGGCACTAAGTTAAGCCCCTCTAGCGGCGCTAAAATGATTTAGAATAAGGGCTATTCGCTACCGAGTAGCCTTTGCCATGCAGCTTTTTCTATCACCTCAATTCCACATCCAAACGCTACGCAAAAAGCAGCCAATCAAGGGGTCAAAGTTGTGGATGTCGGGATCTACGTATCGCTGAATTATTTCTGGTCAGCGGACATCACAACGAAAGTAATATCACAAGGTTATAATCACTAACCTCGAACCTCGATGGTAAACCACACCAACGCACTATCAACTCATTGCTCTTACGACTCTAGTTCCATTCTGGTGAAAAACCTGAAAAGCTATCGCCTTTTTGGCAATACCGTAAGGCAAAACTATGCAATAAATGCCACTCGATAAGCTTGCTCACTCAGAACGATTGCCCCCTGAAACCTCTTATTCATCGAAGCACAATTAACATCGACGCCCACACTCCACTCAAAATTTCTAACACATCTTTTATGTGTTACCCCAGGAATTCACATTACACATTTCTGTAGAATTCTGCCCGAAAAAACGAAACCTTAACAACAAAAGAGTCCAATCTTGTCACGGTATGGCGAAACGCGACGGGTAAAAATTAGCCGCTATTTTCTCTAATCAACCCACCATGTCGTGACTCACATTTCGAATCATAATAATATTGCAGTTTTATTACACGCTCACAATAAACACGATGTATTTTACCGCAAAACTATCTCTTTATTCTGAATCTATCCCCCAATTGTTCGTTGGCCGCTCCGCTAGCAAGCCGCTCAGGGATGACGATCGATCCATTGCAAAGGTCATTCATACCGGCGGCCCGTCTGAAGTCGGTGTGTCAAAAAGCGGACGTTTCATTGTTAAGCTAATCAAAACACGGACTTGGCACGAGCGCGGAAAAGCGCTGTGGGGCCACAGCCGACTCAATAAAGAAATAACCGGTAATCGTTTACTCAAAAAGTTGGGGATCCAAGTACCTAAAATACTTGAGACGGCAGTTTATTTATTACCACTGATCGGTAAGACTTTTCTTGGTTACTACATCATGGAAAACCTACACCCGAAAGGTTTCCACTCAATTACTGATTTGCTTGAATCACGTTCGCTACAACCCAACGAACTGGAGCGAATCATCGACCTGTTCTATATCGACTTGCTAAAGATGAGGACAGAAAGAATTGTCTATTCCGATTTGCATCTAGGCAACCTCATGAGTGATCACGAACAACTTGTATGGATCGATACGGGAGTAAGTAACCATCGATGGTCTAGCAATAAAAAATTCGAGCGAAAATTCAACGACTCTATTCGCCGACTGTTAAAGTCAAAAGCATTTCGCGCACACCTTTCAGCGTACCAACAGAAATTCCAAACACTAATGTTTGCCTGATCTTTCTCCTCGGATCAAGGGGTCAGAGTTGTTGATTTCATACCTCTTCTAAGAAACGCTCTGATTTCCTATCCCCGCCATGCTGACCGGGCTGCACCCGCCGCTGTAAAGCGGCTTCAATCTGCTGTTTAAATCGCTCATCACCCAGTATCAGCCCACGGTTAATAGAAGATCGAATCAATCCAAGATCAGATTCAACCAATACCAAATCAAACATAGCTCGATAGGCTATCTGTCTTTGAATAGGCTCGCTAGCCAACGCGAGATACAAACGGTGCTCCGTAACCAACGCTATCGGCTTACCTAGAGCATTATGGTGATAACTCGACCAGCGATAATCATCAGGTTTCTCCACCATCAAAGCCCGAACCGGGTTCATTTCGATGTAGCGGTACACGGCGAACAGATAACGGTCAGACTCAAGCAATGACAATTTGTAACGCCCTTCCCACAGAGTGCCGGAACGTTGATACGTGGTATTGATGTAACGCACATAATACCGGCCAAGCGACTGCATGAGTCGACTAACGCCATCTGGTGATGACCGCGTTAGTAAAAGGTGCACATGATTGGTCATCAGCACAAAGGCGTGAACAGAAACATCATGCTCTTTGGCGTAATGATGGAGACGATCAAGATACACGGCGTAGTCTTCATCCGCGAAGAAACAAACCTGACGGTTATTGCCACGCTGAACAACGTGCTGAGGAATGCCCGGCAGATTCGGGCGAGGCAAAAGAGTCACCCTTGGTCTCTGTCACACCTAATTATCAGGGGCAATCTACAACGTAAAATAAGGAAAGAACATCGGCGACTTTTCCGGAACTGCTTAAGACACAAAGAAACGTTTGCGAGTTTTAAAAGAATCATTTGCGGCTGGCTTAGTGCTTCTATCGCCCACTATAATCAAGCATACAATTTCACGTGATACTATAAATGACCAATTGTTATTCTGTTTTTGGCTTGTCTGTTACCAGCGACTGGAATCTGCCTTTAAACCCGATAGATCCCGTTATATCTCATAACAATTCTGATGTTACGATTCGCTGTACAAACAATTTAGAACAGTTTCAATCCCAAGAACCCCCTGACTTTAAAGGCGACCACTATTCAGGTTCTTCTACGCACTTACGTTTATCAACCAGCGTTGCAGAATTTTTAATCGTTGATGGTCGATTTATCTATTTTAAGCCTCTATATCAACAGTATGATGATTATGTCAGACTTTTTATTCTGGGTTCTGCCTTTGCTGCGCTATTAGAGCAGCGTAGCAATTTAGTTTTACATGCAGCTACAGTAGTTATCGGTGACAAAGCCGTGCTGCTTATGGGTAAATCCGGTGCGGGAAAGTCGACGTTAGCCGCCTATCTCGCTCGTCAAGGTTTTACAGTGCTTGGCGATGATGTCGCGGTTATTCGAGGCCAGGGGGAGCAGCCATACGTCTATACAAGCTTACCATTCATTAAATTGAATCAAACAAGCCTTGCGTTACTGGATTTATCGAGCAAGGGGTTAGATAAAATCCACCCAGAACTCAGTAAATATCGATTCCCTATTCCTAACCAACAAGCAGCCGCTGAGCTTGCACACATTGTCTACCTAGATGTGGACAATAACCATTCATTAGGCTTAACAAAAATTAGTGGCTCCGATGCTGTAAATTCGTTGAGGCAGCACTATTTTCGACACTTTTATAGTCATTCAGTGTTAACGCAAGGCATTGATATTTTCAAGCTATCGACCGTAGTGCTGCAAAATGTCAGTAGTTGGTCTTTGAGAAAAACAAACAACGCACTACTGCGGGATATCAAAAACGTATTAACAGAGCTGCAATAGAACTCATCGACAGGTAACCATGTGAAGCGTGGTTCGCGCTCATATCACTTAGCTATACAAGCTACAGTCGCCGTAGAGCTAAAGATAGACCAGTAGGAATGTGCGTTGGTATACCATGAATAACATACCAACCTTCGAATCATCTTATCTGCGTCTATAAAATAGAACGTATAAAACATTTTTCTTGGCAGTTGGCATGATCAAGTAACGATACTTATATTACTATTCTTGTCTCAGCACATTCTCATTAACCAACTCACCAATGAACGGCACTATGTCTTTCTCACAAGTTTCAATATCTACTCTATAGGATTGCGTTAGTGACTGGCAGATCGTTTTGATTGACTGGGTATCCTCCAGCAATGACCAAATGGCAGAGCCGATTTCGTTTAGATGATAATATGCATTATTTTCTATCCCCATCATGAGGAATTCACCATCAATTTGACTAACAATCAATTCGGGGTTACGCGAAATCATAGTGTCTTTGTTCATGTACGATAAACCTGTTTAATCTTTCAGTGTACTAAGTAGATGATTATATGTTGTATATTTAACGGATATCTATGTATATCAGTTTCATTTGAATAACAACAGAGCCTTCACATACCGCTATACCAAAGGTATGATCGGACGAATTAAATCGTGTATAACCTATATAAAGGCGTTCGTAATGAAAGATTCTTCAGTAGAAAACAACCAATCAACAGAAAGTACTGATTCCCGTTTAGAGTGGCAATCACCGGAATTTACAAAAGAAAGTATTGACAACACTCGGACTACCATTAACGGTAGTGGCGCCGACTCTGGTATTTACTCCTAATTTCTCTGTAAAAACACGAACATCCATATAGTGGGTGTTTGTGTCAGTCCTACTGATAAATAACATTAATTAATGAATGTATGAAAGGCCTCCCTCTTGCAAGGTTTTGTTAATCTAAAAAAGCGTCATCATTCTATTGCTCTAAAAAAAACACTGATTATGCTCAGTTAGCATCCATTGAGTGCTTTTTTTCTGGCCGCTTAGACGATATCTTCGAAGTTAATCATGCTGTTGATACGGCCTCCCCGGCGACGTTACTGGCTTCATTTTTTGCCGAATATGGGGTTGAATTATTCCCTCGATTACGAGGCGCTTATACCGCACTAATTATTGATCACAGACAGAGTCAGTGTTATCTACTGCGAGATGCAATGGGGGAAGCTCCTTTACTGTATTATCGAAACGAGCATGTTTTACATTTTTCTAGTCACTATAAAGACTTGCTAGATTCTGGGGCGCCGAACACCTTAAATCCCGATTTGCTGGCAGATTATTTGTTTATAAATGCAAATAATCATCAAGACACCGTCTATCAATATATTCACCGAGTACCTCCCGGCGCTTACCTTGTCATTGATAAGACCGGGCAACAGCTTGTCTCGTACTTCTCTTTAGAAGCTATCAATGCAGAACTCTGCTGTGATTCATATGACGCCTACACATTGAAATTTCGTCAAGCCATTGAAGCAGCTGTTTGCCGACGAATAAAAGGGCGCAAGATAGCAGCCCACTTAAGTAGTGGCTGGGATTCTTCCGCCGTGGTCTCCGTCGCCGCCCAACATATGCAACAGAACGATCTAAAAACCTATACGTGGCGGCCCGCAGAGCAAGCCAAGAAACTAAACCCAAATGAAAAACATCGTTTCAATGATGAATCAAGTTTAGCCAAAGATTTTATTGCCAATGCAGACCACATTAGCAATTTTGTTGCACTAACGTCTAACCATAGCTGCTTACTTGATAGCGATGAGTTTTTTGAACAACATCGCCACCCCAATCTATTTGGATTTAATCACGCTTGGTATGATGCTATTTTGCAAATGGCTCAAACACACGGAGCTGATACACTACTAACAGGCTTTAGTGGAAATTTTACATTAAGCCATTCTGGCTATTTCAGCTTGTCACAAACTGTCCGATTATTAGGATGGATGAAGGCGCTTAAACTGATAGGTTCGGGAATAAAAAATGAGCCAAAGTATTATTTACGTGAACTGAAGAATTTTACTAAAAGTCGCTATTTTTCGTGTCGATGGCGATTTTCGGATAAGCTAGGTAAGTCGGAACAACATTGGTTTTACAGCTTTGCTAATTTTGATAGCCCAGTTGTTCAGCAAGCGTATCAACGCGCTGTCGACCAAGGGGCTATTGATTTTTTCAATGGCGGCCATCTCAATGTAGAAAAGGTACTGCCGTCTATGATTCGCGGATATTCATGGTTCGCAGAATACAACTATGCACAGCAAAGACGTTATGGTGTTGAGACGTGTTCACCCACGTTAGATCATGATTTGGCCGTTACGAGTTTACAAATACCTGGGCATATACTGGCATATAAAGGGCAGGCTCGGGCATTAGCAAGATCAGCATTAAAAACACTACTACCCGAGAATGTGCTCAACCAAAAAAGGCGAGGCTATCAAAACAGCGATTGGCCAGAACGCTTTCAAAAAAGCGTTAATGATATACAAAATGAAATTGATCTGTGGCATGAATCACCACTGATCGATGCACTTATCAACGTCGGAAAATTACAAAACAAGCTGAATCAATGGGATCTTAATAACCTTCCAGAAGGTAAAGAGATTGCGTTCTATACACATGCGATACCAATTACCGTATCTATTGGAAAATTCATTCGACTGACAGAAAACCAGAATCAACTATGAAACCCGTAAATTTATATTTAGAATTACTTAAAAGATCTTTAACGAATGAATTAAATCTTGAATACGAATTACGATGTTTGTATCTACTGGAGTGTATCAATGATGGAAAAGAGCCCGACATTTGTGTATCCAGAGACATTCATCAAGCTTGGGAGGAGCGTTATCAAACGCTACTTTACAATAGAGAACATGCTCTGCATCCATGCAAAGACAATATTGCGCACTTCCCTCATACGCTAATTGGCCGTCAACGACTAAATAACATTGAAGATTGTTTAGATGATATTCAACGGGATAATATCCCGGGAGATGTAATCGAGGCAGGCGTTTGGCGAGGCGGCGCTACAATATTTATGCGTGGTTATTTAAAGGCACATAACATTACAAACAAAAATGTTTGGGTTGCAGATTCTTTCGAAGGTTTACCACCGTCTATAGATTCGCTTGATTTACAATATAACCTTTCAAAATATCACTTTTTGTCGATCAATGAAGAGACAGTTAGACATAACTTCAAAACCTATGACTTATTGGATGAGAAAGTACGTTTTTTAAAAGGATATTTTTGCGACACACTACCATCAGCAGAGATTCATCAATTATCACTGCTACGCATAGATGCCGATATGTTTGAATCGACTATCGATGTATTGTCCAACCTATACGGCAAGCTATCTGTCGGAGGCTACGTCATTATCGATGACTACGGTATTTTCGAACCATGTCGCCATGCGGTTGATATGTTCCGTTTGCGGCATAAAATCAAAGATGAAATCAGGGTCGTTGATAATTCCGCTATTTACTGGCGGAAATCAGCTTGATGCAAAATCTGAGAAGTGATTATTCTCGTTCATCACAGCAACGACGAGAATACTTCAAGATCGCACAAGAACAGCTAAAATCTGGGGATCTGTCTAGTTCAAAAATAGACCTTGAACGCGCATATAATCAAACAAAAGATCCTTTTTTACTTCTGTACCAGTCATTGTTGGTACCGCCAACAGTCGCGAGTTTAGATCACGCTGACGAATTACGTGAAAAGCTAGCGACTGTATTTACGAATATTGAGAGATTCATCGCCGATTTCGACATCAATTGCTTTTCCGATAACCCTGCCGACTATATTTACCACAACCTATTCTATTTGGCCTATCAGGGGAAGAATGATCGCGACCTACAAGCAGCACATTCACAATTTCTTTATACACTTTTTCCTCAAATTCATTACACTGCTGACCATTGCAAAACAAATACAGAAACCATAATAAACTCCAAAATTACAACAAAAAAATCCTTAGCGATTTGCTCCAATAACTTTCGAAATAATACAGCAGGTAAATTTTTTATTGGTCTTCCTGAAAAAATAGACAAAGAATCATGGGATGTTACTCTTCTATTACCGCCTCACTTGAAAAATGACAAATATACAGAACGCTACAAAACATTGGCCTGCGATGTTATTTGGTTGCCTGAGAACATTATTGACGCACAAAAACTCATTGCAAAGCTTGAACTGGATTGCATTTTTTATCCAGAACTAACACTCACACCCTACATTCAACTGCTGGCTCATGCACGGCTCGCACACGTTCAATTTACAACATGGGGGCATCCGGTAACCAGTGGCATACCGACAATTGATTATTATTTATCGAGCACCTTGATGGAACCGCATAATGCACAGGCCCACTATACTGAAAAACTCATTTGCCTTTCACACTTCCCAACTTGGTACGAGCCATCATACCTGCAACAATCAACGCTAAATCGATCTCATTTTAAGCTGCCTGAACATGGCGCACTTTATTGCTGCGGACATCAAGCCTTTAAATTTCATCCAGATTTTGATGAGATACTGGCTAATATTCTTCGCAAAGATACTTCATCACATATTGTTTTAATTAATGCCTGGAATCCTGATAGCTTGATGGATGCTGTTAAAGCACGCATGCAAAAAACGATACCGGATGTATTCCCTCGAATTATCTTTCTAAATCGCCTGAACATTTTAGAGTACTTAGTGCTATCTAAGCTCGTTGATGTTCATTTAGATCCACTACATTTTGGCGGTGGTAGAACTAGTTTTGATTTGTTTGCGAATGAAAAAGTAATTGTAACTTGGCCTGGCGAATTTCAACGAGGCAGAGTAACAAGTGCCTGCTATGCTTTGATGGGAATGAATGAAGCAGTGGCTAATAACTGGGACGACTATGTTGATATCGCTGTCAATATTGCCAATAACCACGAACTAAGAGAAGCGCTTGAATCATCAATTGCGCGAAATAAACATAAGCTACTAGCACCACAGGGGCTAATAAAAGAATTCGAAAACTTTATGCATCAAGCTTTAAGCGACGCCCTTCGCTAGAGCGCGCGGTATACGACGAGCGACTTATATAAAGTCGTTTTTATATAACAAAGATACGAACATTAGCCATATATGTCATCGAGAAGATCGTCAATAGAAGTAGAATTTCCACCTAAACATTCGGCCCAAGATAAACGTCTAAATGCTATTGTACTTATAGCCTCGAGACAAAAAGTAGCGTGCTGCTCTGACCGTTTGAGCTGGTGAATCCAATGATAGCGATAGCTCGCACACTCTATAAAGGCTTTTGTTTTTTCTAAAACACCCGTAGTTTCGATCGTATTTTTGGTCGATCCTGCGTCTTTTGTTAGCCAATAGACATGACTAACCGGGGCGGGAAACTCAATATTACCGGGACCTACATTACTCATATATCGGCTTATTTTCCCGGAGCATTTTCTAGCCCCCTCACAACCTAACGCATCAGTGCTGTCCGAATTAAGTAATACCGCATCAAGCCCTTTATCTATATACAATTGACTTGAAATCAACCGCACAGGTATCAATTCATCGCCTAAAAGGGGATAACCTCGTTTGCCAAGTACGGAAGCCAAAGTCGATTTCCCTACCCCTGAATGGCCTGCGAACAAGATTGCTTTATTATTGACAAGAACAGCGCTCGCATGCATTAACCAGCATTGATTCTGATAACAGGTAAGTGCCAAAACCGGTCCAAGCAAACAAATCAATACATCATCACATTGCGTTTCAGAAAAATACTGTATTACTATTTTATTGCTTTCATAGATAGTAAATAGTGCGACCTCATCAAAATGTATCCTATGGCAAGACACTCCATAAACGAATTCTCCTGAAGGCATGTTCACAACGTCACATTTTCTGATTTTTTCACCAACAGAAATATTTACATGAACAGAATTGATGTTTCTAAATTCGCCCTCCAAACACGGCAACAGCATTGGACACAGATCTATTTCGGATTGAATTTTAAGTGTACCGAAGGTATAGAAATACATAAACCTAGGAGATTCCGCAGCTTGAGCAAACTTTTTCAGTTGCACGATTATGGTTGAGTCGTTTTTTCATCTTTTCTTTTTCGCCTGCTGCCATAATTCATAATAAGTAGCATATTTCAAATTTCCGAACTCCCCAGCTTTTGGGTGAGCACAGCAAGCGACTACAACACCTTGCGCATCTACGTATAGTAATTTTTCTTTGCGTAAAAATCGGCAGGCGCCATCGGGTAGTCTTTTTACGGGGTAAGCATCACAGCTTGTTTCAGGTAGCATCAACCATCTTCTAAACTCAGGCATCTAACCTATCTCGGCAAGCAGCTTGAACCATAGAATTTTTTCGTCGTCATTCGTACAAATGACCCGTGCCACTAATTTCATTTTCGGAGAGTACTGGCGCTTCAATTCAGCTGCATTTTTAAGAAAGCCAATTAATTTATCCCACTTTGCCAGTGGGTGCAGCCTCTCATAGGAAGCAGCGGCACTATCTCTATCACAACTTACCACAGGTGTATCTAGACATCCTATTTTAAAAATTATTTCCAAATCATACCAATTGAAATATTTACCATTAGTTGATATTTCAACTTATCTAATATCATGAGGTAACTTTTCAATAACTGAAAATATGGAATACAAATTTGGGTGAGGTAATTTTTCACCATAATTATATAATCTAAGATATTGGATTCATCAACATTCAACATTCAACATTCAACATTCAACATTCAACATTCATTGTCTAAATATTTCCGCATCGATGCTGTTAACTTTAGTTTTTAAGGTCGATAGTAGACAACCGACACAACGAAGCTGGCAGCCAGAAACTAGCTCGAAATGGAAAATATCCAGACCAGATGATGGATTCATAACTTTCTTTGCGAGGTTTAGATTACCAGCGCTAAATAGTAAATTAATGGTGACTTACCGTCGAGCAGTGATTTGGAGATATATCTAATACTTAAATCCAATTGTTTTACTACCTGACTCTAAATATTCGACAGTGCAAAATAATCAAGCACGGAACGCTACTTACACTTATTGATGGCTTTAAAGTGAATGCCCCCGCGTCGGCGAAGCCACAACCATTTATTTTCCTGGTTCGATCAAGGGATCGTAATCAGGAGGTCATCGGGGCCAATGAGACGCTTTGCATCCGCAGCTTTAACAGGTTACGTTTGGCCAGAGCAACAATCGAATCAACGCCTTCTGCTAACAATCTTGCTTGATCGTAGAAACAGATGAAGCCTTTGTCGCCA
>CACSIO010000011.1 GCA_902705865.1 BD1-7 clade bacterium | reverse complement strand
GAATTTAAGTGTACGGCGAAAGATTACGAAGTGCTCGGTGGTTGTGGATTTGGTGTTATGGCCGGTGGTGCACGAAAGGCTGGGGCGTCAGAGCTGGCATTTAAGATGAATGCTGCGGTTGAAGGTGGGGGCAAGGTTGTTAGGGGGAGGGCTTCGTACAATGGTCTAACCATTTACTATATGGTTTACTCCGAGTTTGCTGTTCAAAAATCAAACACAAATGAAAAGAATAAAGAAGAAATAAATCAAAACAAAAATATGTCTACTTTTGGTGATGAAGTCGATGATGATAATGAGGCAGAAGATGCAAAGGTAGATACAAAAAGCTATAAAGAATTATGGAATATAATCGGTGAAAAGAATTTTCCTAAGTTAGCGAGTGATTCATTGAATATTCTTAGTCTTTGATTAGGGTTTTAAACAGAGGTGTAAATGAAAAACGTATTTATGCGATTGCGAGTTCAATCAGAAGGAGTTCGCTTTCGAGCGATAGTTAACGGAAATGAAATCGAAAGAGCGCCAAAAGGAGAGGAATGTCGTTCTGAAAGACCTGTGAATCCGTATCTCGTATCCGGAAAAAATACGATGGAAATTGATTTCTATCCATGGTCAAAAGCAAAAAGTAAATTATTCAAAAATGAAGATGCTTATGTGTGTGTGGATTTAATTGCTTATGATGAAGGCGGGCTTTTAGGGCCTGATGGTTGTGTTGTTAGCAGTTTGAGGTATGGTCAAAGTGTTGTGGCTGGAGGCTTGAATATAGCTGGAAGTAAGGCGAGTGGAGTGTATACCTTCTCAGATATTGAGGGTAATAACAGTGATGCTTTTGATGGCGCGAAGTACGAGTTGGGAGATGTATATATCAATGATGGTTTACCAATTTCGAATGCTGGTAACATCTATAGGGATGTTTCATTCGCTACTGAGTTTCCAGCGTGGAAATATTTGTCTTCTGAAACAATGCCTCAAATTGCAGATATGTCAGACGACGAATACTATCAGGTGCTTATTCCAAGCTTATTTAAGGAATACCAAAAGATACATGACGCTCTTGGTGTTAAAGATCTAGATTCTATAATGCCACTTTTTAACGAAAGAAATAGTGAAATGGATAGCGCCTTCTACCACGAAGCGGGAACCTATGAGGGGAAATTAAGAGCTTCTTTAGAGTCTCAATTTGACACAGGCATGATCCTGGCTGATATTGATCAAAAATATGTAGAGGCGATTGTTTCCGATAATGGGAAGTTGGCTAAGTTAGACGAACCCTATCTCATTTATTTCCACGATGAAGAAAAATCGATATTTACTGGATATGACATCTGGTTTCGCCGCGAAGACGATAAGTGGATTATCTCGCGTTAATGACCATTGTTGACCTTAAATAATTATATATAAAAAGGCTGTGCTAGGAATCTGGNACAGCCTTTTTTGTTTGAGGTCATTGGTCACTAGTCTATGGTTTAGCTTTATGAAAGCCGTGAGATTATTTGGAGCGTTAGATTTTGAATATACACTAACCGTGAATGGTTGTGATGGCGGTTACGAAGACCTCAGCGCTGTGATTTATTCCAGCCCCAATATACCTGGGATGGATCCGTTTCAATAGGTTGGAATCAGTCGGCAGAAGACCCCGTTGTCGACAATGGAACATCATCTGAGTTGGTTGAAGAGCAGGTCATCGTCAACAAATGGAAAGCTGAAGGAAAGATATCAGGAACAATTGACACAACGTCTTTCGAGCTCGTTCCTTTTGGTGTTGATGGGCCGCTGGATGCTTTTCGGGGGACGTTTTCTCAATTGTTTATCTGGTTAGAGCGATTGAAAAAGAACCTTGAGCTTGAAGGCGATGAGGAGGCAGTTAAAACACAGAGCAGCAATGCAGAGGGTAAAGCGAAAGATGCGTCTGGGCCGAAGATTCAGCTGCCCAAAATAGTCATTGGTGGGAATTATGAAAATAAGGAAAACCCCAATACGCATGAAATCGATGAGGTCTCGAAGCTCTACATTAAGATGGATCCCTTGATTGGGGTCAATTTAAAAGTCGATATCCTTAAATTCNTATTGGATTCTGCNATGAACTGCATCGCGCCGGGTAGTGCTTCGGGTGCGAGAAATTTTCAAAAGTACGTCAAACAAATTTTGCTAAAAGTCGAAGNAAAACGGGCAAAAGAAAATGGCGACGATGGTAATCAATCAGCTGAAGAAAAGAAAAACTACGTTAAAGCCGAAGTTGAGCTAATTCTCGAAACTAGCGGGAGCATCAAAGGCGAACTGGCATGGGAGCAGAAAGAAGGNGGGCAATTAGTTGCNCTTGANCCGNAGGGGCTCTCACCNAATGCCAATGAGGNNNCGATAGCCATCGAATTTAAAATTCATGGGCAGGTTAAAGCGGAATTTAAGTGTACGGCGAAAGATTACGAAGTGCTCGGTGGTTGTGGATTTGGTGTTATGGCCGGTGGTGCAGAAAGGCTGGGGCGTCAGAGCTGGCATTTAAGATGAATGCTGCGGTTGAAGGTGGGGATAAGGTTGTTAGGGGGAGGGCTTCGTACAATGGTCTAACCATTTACTATATGGTTTACTCCGAGTTTGCAGTACGGCAGTCTGATACAGGTGAGAAACCTAAAAGTGTATCTCAAAAAGGCGGAGATAGAGGCGCATTCAGTACTACATCAGTATCTGATGAAAAGCGTAGTAAAAAGGATGTGAATACAAAAGATTATAGGGAGCTTTGGAACATTGTAGGTGAAAAGAACTTTCCACCTTCCGATGAGGGCGCAGTTAATATTTTTAGTTTTTGTTAAGGAAGTTTATGAAAAATATACACTACAGGGTAGAAGTGAAATCTGAGGGTTCAAGGTTTATTGTCCTTTTTAATGGCCATAAAATAAAGATGGTTGCAGAGGGGGAACCTTGTAGAGTCGATAGGCCGGTCAATCCCTACGTTTTGTCTGGAGAAAATAATCTCGAAATAACTGTATATCCATGGTCTGATGAGAAGCTGCTTAGTAATGAAAGTTCTTTCGTTACTGCTGCGTTAGTCGCGTATGACAGTGAAGGTAGGCTTGGTAAAGGTGGTAAGGTTGTTGCGGAACTACGTTGCGATCATGGAGTAATTAGTGGTACTAAATTTTCCTCGGAGGTTGAACCAGGAATATATAAGCTTGTAGACGATGATCAGTCTGATCTAGGATCAATGCAATTTGTTCTTGGAAGCTTAAGTCAAAAAATGGACTTTCCAGTGGATGGGGCCGTTGAGATTTCACGTGATGTAGGTTTGAGTACATCATTTTCACCTTGGGGGTATATAACGTCAGATACAATACCTCAAGTCGATGATATGTCTGATGCTGAATTCTTTGATGAGTTTTTGCCGAGTATTTTCAAAGCCTATGAAAAAATTCATGGTGCCCTAAAAAGGAAAGATATCGATTCGATAATGCCTCTTTTTCAGGAGCGTAACTCTGAAATGGATATAGCGTTTTATCATGAGCCAGGTACTTATGAGAAAAAGCTTCGGGATTCATTTCAAAGTGAAATTGATAGTGGCATGATTTTGGCTGATATTGATATTGGTTACGTGCAAGGCAAGGTTAGTGAAAATGGAAAGCTCGCCAAGCTCGATGATCCTTATCTCATTTATTTTCATAATGAGGAAAAAACTATCTTCAATGGATACGATATATGGTTTCGCCGCAAAGGCGATAGGTGGATTGTATCGCGTTAGTGGCCATTGTTGACCTTAAATAATCCTGATTACCCATAAACCTCAGCCACCTTTAACAAGGGCGAAAGCCTGTTCAAAGCGATCAACGAACACTTGGGGACACAGGGTCTTCTATTGCTTGAAGGAACGATCGTCGATGCCACGATCATTGAGGCCCCCACGTCGACAAAAAACCAAGACAAGCAGCGTGATACCGAGATGCATCAGACAAAGAAGGGTAATCAATGGCACTTTGGCATGAAACTGCATATTGGCGTCGATGATGCATTGGGTATTGTGCATAGTCTCACGACAACAGCTGCCAACGTCCATGATATTAAAGAAACCGCAGAGCTGCTGCATGGCAAGGAAAGGTGTGTATGGACAGACGCGGGCTATCGTGGTGTCGACAAGCGTGACGAACATCAAGAGCGTGACGTCAGTTGGTTCATTGCCGAGCGCCCGGGTATCAGGCGTGGCTATGATAAAGACAGCCCAGAGGCCAAACACGAAACACTGAAGGCGAGTATGCGAGCGAAAGTGGAACACCCGTTTCGCTACATCAAGCGTGTGTTCGGTTATGACAAAGTACGTTATCGAGGACTGAAGAAAAACACGGAGCGTCTATTCCTGTTAACCGGATTGACCAACCTGATGATTGCTCATAAATTCGGGGTTTCATAGGATTAGTCCGCCTGAATGTCGGGAAACTCGGCATTCAGACGGAGAATTGATGTAAAAATGGGCCAAGTTACCCTTCAAATCGCAGGTTTTTGGTGGGATCTAACGATCTACGTCGATTGGCTACCAATACCGGGATTGTTCAGACCTTCCCTAGCGAAAAGTTTGAACAAGGATTTAATACTTTTGCTGGCCTTTTTATGTTGCTTGGTTTCATTTTTTGTTTCTTGTTGATTTTCTTTTCTTCACCAGCTATTGGTGTGCTTAACGTGCTTTCTGGTATTGCGCTTGGTTTATTCTTCCTTTTATTGAGCATGGCCTCCTTCAGTGCCAACTTTCCATACATTGTTTCTAATCTGATTAATAAAGAATTGAATGCTATTGAATCAAATAGTGATGATTCGAACATGGATTCACGGCCGTCCCTCTGAATAATCGACGATCCTTGTAGGTTGGAAAAACCGAAGGCGCCTTCCAACCTGTGTGATGCTGATGCGGGTTGTGTCGGATGGCGACGCGAAGGGGCTATAGCCAACATCAAGGAGTGATTCGCTTCTTGTCTTGTAGTGAGCAAATTGACACCGCATGTCTCGTCACCCATAATCTTCTTGCACTGGTAAAACCCAGTGTCGGGTTTCGCAGCCTGAACACCTAGAGACGCACAAGCGCGTTGAGCGCTTTTTTTGTGCCTGCCTGATAGTGCCCAAATTTTGGGTTGTTATGGTGGGCTGTGCGGGAGCACCTTCGGGTGCGCCGTTCTCTAGGGCGGTACTGCGAATCTCGTACAGTCCATCACCCATGTTTCGCAGCATGGTTGTTGGGTTTAAAGGATGACACCTAGAGGAGCCATGTATGGCACGTTCAATTCCGTTACTATTTTCCCGTTGTTTTAATCGCCGTTTCGTTAGTTTCCCCATTATCGTTGATACACATCCTGTGTTTAGTGCGTTATTCATCGTGTGCACGGAGGGAGATTGCAATGAGTGATTCAGCCCAGTACCCACAACCTCACCCGCAGTTCGGTTTTAAAAGTCTGTTGTTGGCCATTGATCAATTAGCGGTAGATGCTGGTGCGTTGGTTGATCTCGCCCAGGAGGCGCGCGCACTCAACGCGCTGCATGCAGAAACCACCGACAATTGGTTTGAGCGCTTCGGCCACAATGGCGGTATGCCGCCAGATCTTTACCTCGGGCTGGCGTTAATGCAGCAGTGGATGGATAGTAAACATACCGATCTAGCTGCGCAGTTAGAGGCGTTGCAAGTGCGGGTGCAAACGCTCGCTGTGGCTGTGCCGTCGCTGGTGGCTTCTGATGCGTCGGGTACGGCTCAGTAGCTGAGTGTGGGTGTGTGGCGCAGTGAAGATGTTTTGATGTAGGCACTGCGTTGCGCGCCTATTGGGTGAGTGGTTGGCCTCCTGAAGATTTTTTACCGCCTGCGTTAGAATTTGGATTTTCGTTGTCATTAACGCCATCGTCACAACCAGCAGTATCATCGACAAAGTCATCCAGCACTAGGCGTGATGAATCTTGGCATGCTTGATTATGGCGGGGTAAAAATGCATCGGGTTTACCGTCGTTGCTATCGTTCTGAGCTGCAGCTGTGTGATTCGGGAGTCGATCATTACCATTTGGAATACCGTCGCCATCCAGATCACCTGAGCGGGATAGTTGTATCGTGTTGCGTATACTGGGAATACGCTTGTACCCCATTGATACCGCAGTGGCTTTGATGTTTTCGTGTGTGCCTGCAAAACCTCTAAAACAACCCTCGAAACTTTGCCAAGTGATCCCTTTGTTGAAGTAACTGCGAGGCCTGCTTTTTAGACTACAATTGCGTCGAATGGGTTATTCGCTAGGAAGCAGATGAGCCGTGCTCAGTGCGCTTTATGTGCTGAAACCAGATAACCGTTCCAGCTGCCTGCCGTTGGCAACGGCGGTGAAAGTGACACACTGAGCGCTGCCTTAAACGGCACAGCCATAATAAAAAAAACCGACCAGTGAAGGGATCTTACGTATGTTTAGCCCTAAGACCACATACCTGCCTTACCAGATTGCGGCACTTTTTTTTGGGATCTATCTATTATCGATGCCAGATTTCCCCGGCGGGCGCATCAATATGGGCGATTCGATCAAGTTTCAGTATTTATGGGCCGTTAACGGCCTGCCGCATTCCACTGGCTACCCGCTCTATTTGCTACTCACTAAACTCTTCGGCTCAAGCCTTACGCTGTTTGAACCCTATACACGTATCAATCTTTTGTCGGTGGTCAGTGCCAGTGCGGCGCTATTGATGTTCACCAAGCTGTTGATCGCCTTTAAGTTCAGCTATGTACGCATTGTATTGGCCAGTGTTCTACTGGGCAGCAGCTACACCTACTGGGCACAAGCCAGCGAGGCAGAAGTTTACGCACTCAATGCTCTGTTTTATTTCAGCATTTGTTTTCTATTTATACGGTTTTACCAATCACGATCAGTGCATTACGTATATATCGGTATTGCTGTTTACGCGCTGAGTTTAGGCAACCATCTCACCATGGTAACGCTGTTACCCGCGTTGATTTATCTAATCTGGCGTGTGAATCCTTACTTGTTGATTCGCCCAAAGTTGTTGTTGTGGGCGCTATTCTGTGCGCTGCTAGGTGCTGGCCAATATCTGTATTGTTTGTATTTATCCCATGGCGGCAGCCAATATCTGGAGTATCTTGGCCCGAACGCCAGCATAAGCCGCCTATGGGCCTATATGACCGGCGCGCAATTCTCTGAGCAGCTCGGAGGGCGTAGCATCGGTGCCGGTATCAATACGTTTCTTAAAGCTGAGTACCGCAAAGAATTTAACCCTGTGTTTATGCTGCTTTGGTTATTGGCACTACCGTGGCTATTTTTCGGCAAACGCATCGATGCTGGGTTACGGGTTCCACACCAATTTTTGTTACTGGCGTTTGTGCCATTACTGCTGTTCAGCTCACTGCACAACATCAGCGATATTGCCACCTACTACCTGCCATTAACCGGTATCGTTTGTTTGCAATTTATCTCGGTCATCCCACCGATATCCGTATCAAAAACGCGGCATATCGGGATGTTATCGGTGGCGCTACTAACGATTGTGATCAATGGAGCACGCAATGGTATCGTAATGATTTCGCCCAGTGATGATCCATTAGCCGTTGCCACACTCCGCCAACAATTACCCAATGGCGCGGTATTTTATAGCCCTGGCAGTTGGTCGATTGGCCACTACCCAGGCACGCAGGCGGTTAACTTTCACAATGCCCACAGCACGCACGATAAAACCGTGCGCTTCGAACCGTATGGTGAGCGTTTAGCCGGGCAAACCGAGATCTATAGCTATGCCAATGAGCTGGCCGACATGCATCAGTACGTTGACGTGAAAACAGTCAGCATGGTCGAGGGTGAATTTATCGCCATAAACAATATGCTTCAACCCAGCTCCGATAACACCATGCTTTTACTCATCAACCGCGGCAAATTTTCTCCTAGTCTTCATACAACACTGAGTAACCACCTAGAGCATTTGGGATTAACCAGCCACTTTGGCACCGACAACGCCGCATTCATGTTGATTCATAAAGGCCGTATTGTCGCAGAAGGCAGTCATCCTCAGAAGTTGTCGAAAACCTTGGCTGTGCATGGGCGTGAATGGCAATTGTCATCACGCTTGTTGCCGTCGGGGCCATACTCTAGCTCCGCGTGGATAAAAACCCCTGAGCGTACCGTGTTAGCACCTGGCTTGAATGTATTGGAGCTGGACAAATCCGGTGCAATTATCCGTCGAGCTGCATACAGTGATGCGNCGATGTATGGGCAAAGTTACCCGCCTGTGGTCGTTAAAGTGAGCCGTTGATGTTTGTTGTCGTACTCCTTGCCAGAGATCGAGGTCACGTTGCAATTAGCGCGGGCGTTAGAGGGCTGGCTAACCTACGAGGCTATAAGAAAATCTACGCATGCCGAAGCGCAGGTATTGAAAGAGCTCGGCATCTTTTTTATCAATTGATCGTTGACCAAGGCTTCGTATCTGATGCCTTTTGCCTCGACCCGCCATGTAAAGTAGGGTTTTCTTTTAACATAGTTTTTCCTGAACAACTTGCTGATAATGTAATGCAAACTCGGAGAATCAGGTTTTTCACGCTATTGCCCTAGTAGCTAGAGTAAGCATCTAATGGGATACTCATATTATTTGGGTAGTTTCCCGGTTCGACAATTGTCCATTGATTCCTATTTATTTTTTTGAAGTCGGACTATGGGAGAGGTTTGGTTGTTCGGTGGCGACTTTGGTTGGGAGAGGGGCGATTTGGCTGCCTTTTCTTAAAAGGTTTCATCGCCCCAGTGCTTTTTGCATTAGCGAGCGATTACCCAGTTACCATCTTTTTTGTAGAATAAAATTTCGTACTTTTCGTAAGCTGTTTCTTCATCATCTGTATAGTAGATTAAAGAATCTACACCGATTTTTGCGAGTATGCGGTCATCGCTTACCCAAGGGCGAGCATACCTAATGTCTTCAATTTTAAGATCGCCCCAATTCATACTGCCAGTTAGTGCTGATTTGAATTTTTGTTCGTAGGTGCCGGGTTGTTCGTAGTAAGCAATGTCACTTTCGCTGTTTCGTTGGCTGAAGAGGGGAAGGATTTTATCGAAGTTTTTGGACTTAAGTAGTCTGTAAATCGCAAGATGTTCTTCATAGAGCGGTACAATGAGCTCTTCTTCATATTTTTTGAAGTTTTCTCTAAAATCGCTGTTTTTTTCTGGGTACTCGATTGCATCCGAGTCCATATAGCTCCAGCGTGGGAAAGGTGTTTTCAACGAAATCTCTTGAGCAATGTATATAGCACCAGGCGTTTTTGGTGAATCACTTACCATCGCATCAAAGACTTGAACGTCACCATCACTGCTATATTCGAAATTTCTTGTTGAGTCAAGCCGACCAGCCTTCATGGATTCAACGAGACCTTTGTTATGATCGATATGCTCTGAACTAAAGCAGATCGTCGATAACAACGTTTTGCTTGACTCACCACTATCAACGTCTCGCACATACAAGCTTAGTTTGACGAAGGAATCACCGTAGTTGTTTTCTTGCCATGCAAACAAGCGAAGTGCGATGCTGTTCTTGCCGGTACGCATAAAATGATTAACGGGTTCTTCGTACGCAATCATTACACCTTCGGCGTCTTTTCTTACCAATTGATCGTTGACGAGGGCTTCGTAGCGGATGCCTTTCGCTTCAATTCTCCATGTAAAATAGGGTGTTTCGTCTAGCATACTAGATCCGAAGCTGAAGCGTGGCAGCAGTACGATTATTGCGGTCAATAAATATCGCACGCTTAAATTACCATTAAATTTGAAAGGGGGCGATTTGGCTATTCGTTGATTACAAGTTTCACCGCCCCAGTGCTTGTGTACTAGCGAGCGATAATCCATTCACCGTTTTTCTTGTAAAAAAGCATTTCGTAGTTGTCGTAAGCGGTTTCTTCGTCATCGGTATAGTAAAGGAGGGAATCCATTCCGAGTCTTACTAGTGTGCGGTCATCACTTACATAAGGTCGTGCATGTTCAAAGTCTTCAATTTTAAGCTCGCCCCAATTCATACTGGCAGTGAGCGCCGCTTTTAGTTTTTGTTCGTAGGTGCCGGGTGGTTCGTAGTAGGCGATATCACTGTCACTATTGCGTTGTTTGAAAAATGGAAGAATTTTGTCGAAATCTCTGGACTGTAATAATTTGTAGATGACTAAATGTTGATCGTAGAGAGGTTTGATAAGTTCAGCTTTATACTTTTCTAAGTTCTCTATGTAGTCACTGGTTTTTTCTGGGTACTCAATTGTGTCCGAATCCATATGGCTCCATCGGGGAAAAGGGGTTTTAAGAAACACCTCTTGAGTCATATATATTGCACCTGGAGTTCTTGGCGAGTCAGCTGCTACGGCGTCAAATACTTGAACGTCACCGCCACTGCGATATTCAAAATCCTGTGTTGAGTCAAGCCGACCAGCCTTCATGGACTCGATGAGACCTTTGTTATGATCGATATGATCTGAACTAAAGCTGATCGTCGATAACAACTTTTTGCTTGAATCACCACCATCAATGTCTCGAACGTACAAGCTTAATTTGACGAAGGAATCACCATAGTCATTTTCTTGCCAACGAAATAGGCGCAGTGCGATACGGTTTTTGCCAGTACGCATAAAGTGATTGACGGGTTCTTCGTAGGCAATCATTACACCGTCGGCGTCTTTTNTTACCAATTGATCGTTGACGAGGGCTTCGTACCTGATGCCTTTCGCCTCGACTCGCCATGTGAAATAAGGTTTATCTTCTAGCATAGTTTTTCCTGAACAACTTGTTGATAATGTAATACAAAGTAATAGAATCAAATTTCTCACGCTATTGCCTCAGTAGCTAGAGTAAGCATCTAATGGAATGCTCTTATTGTTCGGATAATTTCCGGGTTCAATAATTGTCCATTGGTTTCGGTACTTTTTGTCGGCTAGCTTCGACGTTTCTTTAGAAGAGGTCTGTTGAGGGGAGTCTCCATCATTACTCACTAGCGAGGTTGCTCCGCGGCCGTTGCTTCGTCCTTTTACGCTAACTTCTTTGTATGTCGCAAACAAAATCGCAAGCCCACTCCATTCCGCACCACCTCGCACTGCAGGCTTTCCTCCGTCGGAATAGAGTTCCAGTTTCAAGCCGACTTTAGCAGCACTGCCTGCTTCCTTCGCCGACCCCGCTACAACCATTAACCCAAATTCAAATTCAACGGCTAACGCCTTGCCTTTAGCGTACGCTTTACCTTCGATAATAAAATCCAAACCTGAGGTTAGAGCCGCTGATGCGGGGCCGTCTGAGGCAGGTTGATCTGGGTTGACCGGAGCACCTATTGCATCCCCGAATTTTTTAACGAATTTCGCTGAAGCACCCACATTTGCGCCGACTTTCATGACAATAGCGATGCCTGCTTGCAAATAGATTTTTCTATCTTCGATTTCTTTTTGCGTCGCTTCTGATTCAATTTTTTCATTCGAGACGGCTTTTTGAATAATTGGCCAGATGAAGTCTACAAACTTCTTTCCGGCACTTAGCATGGCAGGTGAGCCAGGAAGCAGCGCATTGGCGCCGATTTGAACAAGTGCGCTGAGTATATCGACTTCGCAAGTGACACCCAGCAGTGGGTTGGCGCCAAGTTCAGCCGTAATGGAATGGCCGAGTGTAGTTTGGTTCTTTGTTTCCTGATTAGCGTACGCGAGGCTGAGATTCAGCTTGGGATATTGAATCGATATACTGCCTGACTTGCTCGATGTCTTCGCTTCAAGGAGTTTGCCTTCTGAGTCGGTTTTCTTGTCATCTGGCTTTTTGTTTAGCTCTAGCTTGTCAACACGAGATTGCGCCATGCTATCAACGATGTTTGCGCCAAGTTCTTGATCGCAACAGGCGTAAATAATCTCAAGCAATTTGATCAAAATGTCGATGGATTCTCTTAGATCTTTCAGTAGCTCGCTGGGGTCTAAAATTTCTATTTGAGACGCCAGTGGCAGATGATCTACCTTTCCGGAGAGGCCCAGTGAATATACCCAGTTCCCGATAACGATTTCTTTCTTTTGTCCTTCGTTATCGATCTTTTCGATTTGGCTGCTTTCAGGTTTATCTACAGATGCATCTAATTTTTTTAGCTTTTCTTTCGTGTACTTGTAACTAACAGACAATTCGAGTTTGGCGTCGACATGTGTGTAAGCATTTACATTTACGGTCAGTGGGTAGTCGCCATCGCACCCTTCAGTTTCAACAACATAAGTCTGTGGTTGCCGATTTCCGGGTAACAGGTTGCGGAAGATGTACTTCCAGGATGAAATTATTCCCGTCTCTGGTTCGGGTGAGAATGCACGAAACTTAAGGGGGNGGGCCTCGGTGCCAGGAAGCATGATATCCGATACGTTATCTCCACTGACTGCCATCGTTGGGCAGTGTGATGCTCCTTCGTTTCTGATGTATTGATCAAACTGATTTGCTTCTGGTGATACCTGTGTTCGGCCTTTATCACATGAGCCATCGACAAAAACACTGATGACTTCAACTGGCGGTGTCAAAATTCCTTTATCGACGGCCATTTTGCTCGACGAGATCACATCGATGGTTTTGATGCCATTTGTTACTTCGAGTTTTACTGAACGAGCGTTATCATCACCAAAGCATACAAGCTTGGTTGCTTTGCATGTGTTAGGGCAAGTGGCAACCACGGCATCGGTATTTTGCTTGTTCTGTTGGNCGCCCTTTGTTTTTGCTTGTTCTGCACGCTTCCTTGCTCTCTCTGTTCTTCTCTGCTGTGTTCCTAGTTCGGCCCTCTTTTTTGCTAACTCCTGGCTGGAAGTTGGTTTGTTTGATGATGTGATTGCATCTAGGTCTTCTTCAATGTTCTCGAGTTGTTCGAATTCTTTATCTGCCTGCGAACCCCGGCGTTCAACTTCGAGTTTGTTAGCGAGTTCATTGCGTGCTTTTATTTGTTTTGCTTCACCGTTGATCTCGACTGCTTTTGGAAGAGCTCCATTTTTTGCTTCTGAAGCTGATCGAATTCGTTGATCAGCGCCTTATCTTGAGTGTTGGGCCCTGAAGTATTTCCCAGTTTTTGACCAAGCGAACGCTCTTGTTCAGCCAATTTTGTTTTTTGGTAGTTCAAGTTTCTGATTTTAAGCTGCATGGCAGTTCTATCTCTGTATAGATCTGCGTGCAAAGCGGCTATTTCTGGTGACGTCACTGTCGAAACTCCCTCACTTAAATGTGAAAATATCTATTGCGGTTGGTTGTCCAGCAGAGATAGCAATAATTGATCGGGTTCCTTGTTGGCTTCTATCTGAGGTTGAGCCCAACTGGAAAGATAAAACTTATCCCCGTGTTTCATCGATAGATCCAGCCACATATCCAGTTCGATGTTTTCAAATAAGCCGTGATCCAACGCGCGCTGTCCTGTGCTTTTGATCCATTGGTGAACTCTATCTAGTGAATCAAGTTGAAGTTGAAACAGGGTGTTACCAATTGAGAAAACATAATCTGATTTCCGCTCGATAAACTGTTCCAGTATCTGATCATCAGCGTCGGCAATCTTTTCCATAAGGGCTGATTCTTGCTGTTTCAGTTGTTCGATGTTCTCGTGCTCTAGCATTCCAATCTTTGTAATAGGCTTCCAGCTGGATTTAATAATCTTTTCGGCCCAAGGATTTGTGTCGAAACCTTGGCCTTGCATCAATGCAACACAAAGGTATCTGTAGATCATTTCTTCTGTTGTGAATCCGTATTCCTCAGCATTGGTGAAATTCGTCCTAACCCACGACTGCAGGTTCGCTCTGGATTCAAATTCCTCACAGAACTCAGGGAGGATCTCGTTTAGGTCATTCGCAAGAGTGATAATCGTTCTCTCTCGTTTTTGTTCAGATAGAACCGTAATCTGTGAAGATCTTATTTTTAGCATATCGATTTTCTCTCCCGCGTTATCAAATCTGATTTTCAACGAATGAACTATTGGTGAATACAAATTCGCCGTTCCATCTCACCGGTATCAGTTGTTCGACTGTTCTAGGCTGAATATCTATAACATGTAAATTAGGTTGCATTTGATATCTCAGTCTCCGAGAAATTCGGTCGATTAGGTTGTTTTGCCGTTTGAATATCTGTGCAAATATGGGGGGAATTAGGTATTTTTTGAAACGAGTGATCGCTTTTCGGTTGTTCGATCGTTAACTGGGTATTTGCTTGAGATTGCAGCGGTGATGATTGCTGATTGATGACATTCGTAGTTAGCGCTGCTCTAGAGGCAGGGGCACAGTGTTTTTGCGAATGGGAGTAGTTGTTCGCTCGAAAGGATAAATCACAAAACGAACTGCTGGTTTGATGAGCAGTGACATCATAATTCTGAATACGGTCCCTTGAATCTTGCATCCCTTGTGCAGTTCCTTGCTCTAACGGCTTTATTACAATCACCTATCTGCCGTTTTAACTAAATTCTACTTGTCATCCTGACTAGCGCATCTCTTTAACGGTGCAATTCTTACAGAATCTTCTGCGGATTTCTATTGATTGGTGGTAATTAAATGATAACTGGGAGCTTGGTTTGAATTGTATGGAAGTGGTTCCTCGATTCTCGATACGGCTTGTCAGTGAAGGGATTGCTTGAATACTTGAAGAGCCTCTGAGAATCTTCTCGTACAGACTTAATTGAATGTAGCTGTCGAGAGATTTTAGGACGTGAGCGTCGGATATTTCGCAGAGGCCGAGTACCTACACAAGCATCAGCAAACGTGTCATGAGAAGTTTCTGACAAAAATAGGGAGTTGATTCAATGATCTATTTTGGAGCAAATTGTTTGTGGTAAGCATATTTGAACGACATGTCGGATGGCGCCGCTAGGCGGCTTATCCGATCTACGGGTAGATGAGATAACGACCGCTGACAATGTGATGGTGAAGGCTTCTAATCAAGAAACCAACCGCAACCCAATCGGCGTTGTCAACTTCCCCCTCATTATTCCGGTTTACCGCTGTTTAGTGCGTTATCAGATGTTTGTGCAGAGGGGGCGCAGCAATGAATGATTCAGCCCAATACCCGCAACCTCAACCCCATTTAGGGTCTAAAAACCTGTTGTTAGCAATCGATCAATTAGCGGTAGACGTTGGTGGGTTAGCTGATCTTGCTCAGGAGGCGCGCGCCCTTAATGCACTGCATGCAGAAACCACCGACAATTGGTTTGAGCGCTTCAGCCGCAATGGCGGTATGCCGCCAGATCTTTATCTGGGATTGGCGTTAGCGCAGCAGTGGATGGATGGCAAAAACACGGATCTAGCCGCGCAGTTAGAGGCATTGCAAACGCGGGTGCAGCAGCTTGCGGTGGCAGTGCCTTCGTTGGTGGCTTTTGATGCGTTGGGTGCGGCCCAGTAGCATTAGGCCTTTACAGTGCGCATGCAGTAGATGTATTTGCAGTTACTGGTGTGCGCGCTAATCAGGGGAGGGCCGGTGATTTGCTGGTACGTTACTGGTGGCTCCCCTGATTTTAGGGTGCGCTTGAGCGAAGCGGGCGTGTGGTAGAGCGGTAACTCTGTGAATCAGTGTGTAGAAATATTCCGGTGAATCTGCAAGAATCACTACCGTTTTATCCGTGGTCGATCAGGATGATCGGCTGGTATTTTAAACTAACGCAGTTTTGTGTTTGTAGCAGGGATGTGTTCAGGGATGTTGTACGTAAAGGAACAATCAACTCAACAGTGCCTATTTTCGGTGCTCCCGTTCTTCGGGGTTGCATTCTGCAGGGCATTCTCCGTTTGTAAGTCTGTACTTTCGTTAGTCATCTCGGTGTCTAGCTTCTCCTCTATTCATGTTTTTCGATGGGGCTTCGTCGCTGGTGGCCCGTGTTTTCGTGCTTCTTCGGTTCGGCTAGAGGGGGCGTTATGTTGAGAATACGGCAGGAGCAGATGGATGCTCTTCAAAAGCGACTTGTTGACAACGAGACGCTAGCTTTTAAACGCGCCTTCCTAACAATTAATGATGCTGATGTCGTGTTCTACCTGAGTAAACACCCGGCATCTGATGTCGATGGCTTTATCGATACTTGCCTCAAATACGCCAAACAATTCAACATCACATCGCATGGTGCTATTCAGACTTTTATTCAGCTTGTTTACGAGGTAGGTGTTGGTCTTTGTATGAGTGCAGAAAATCAATGTGTACTGGCGATTCTCGAAGCTGATTATATGGATGAAATGCGCTTGGCGGATATTACGAATGAACTCGACCGACAGTTAATGGACGATCTAAGCAGGAGCTAATCATGGACGAATATAGCAGAGACGACTGGGAGATTATCCGAGATTACAAGAAGAAGGAAAAAAACAGGCTGAGTTCTGAGCTCAAGCGCTATACGAAACATGCGAATAAGTTCGAGCGTGATATACGCGATACGCATCAACAAATCGCGCGTTATGAGCGTAAAGCTGCCGCTCTGGAATCACAGGCTACGGCGTCACTTAACATGCGTCCTGCGGGTTTACAGCTAGAGATAGACCGCAATAAGGGCACGCTGAACGTTGAGCTGGAGCATCTGGATAAACTCAAAAGTGATCTTGAATTGGCAGAGAGCCGTCAGAGGGAAATTGAGCCAAAAATTGCGCCGTTAGATAGCGAGATTCAACGTATCGAACAACGTATACCTATGTATCGACGTATGGAGCATGCCAAAATTTCAGCGGGCGGTTCTCATGAGGTGGTTGTTGGTTGTAAGAAATGCCGCATCGCAGATATCAAAATCTCTAACAAGGAGAAGACTAGCCGCAAGTATACGCAGGTTGTTTGGCCAAAGAATGAGCTTGAAAAGCCGGTGATTCACGTTGTTTCGAGTTCAAAAGTTAAGTCGTCAGACGTTATCACGATCGATTTTGATGGCACTTGTGGTCACAACAACAACTCTAAGCCAGGTGACAGTGCAGAATTCAAAAAGTCTATAAGGTTGCAGGGTAATGACAATATTTGCCCGAGGGTGGAGGTGTCTTGCAGTGATACTGATACGAGCGTCAAGAGGCAATCAGGAACACAGGTTGCAGTACCGACTCATACGTTAGATAAAGGTAGCTCTTCAGATATTGCGTATGTGTTACGTACGTTGATGTTTGGGAAGCCGAAAGAGAAAGCGAATTACGATCTGAAATTTTTAAGCTGCAAGGGCGCGTTGCCGTTCGACGCACAGGTTATCGCGCACCCTGCGTTCAAATGGAAAGTCGAGTTGTCGTGTGGATATACCCAAGCGAAACGGGATGAATATTTCGAAAAATCAAGTGACTTTGATGGAGTGCTTCCTGATGGAGATTGGAAGGTTACCATTAAGGGTAGCTATACGATCAACGATAAAGAGACACCGCTCGAGTATAAGCTTTCGTGGCATCAATTTTTGGAAACGCTTGGTTCTGAGTGGTCGTACGTTGCTGATTTTATCAAATTTATGGAGCCGATAAATGGCTTTCTCGAAGTCGCAAAAAGCAAAGCTGATTTTGCAGCCGATCAATGCAGTAAAGATACGGCCCTTAAGGCAAATATTTTATGGCCTAAGGTCGTTATTGGTGGCGATTACGAACGGGTAGAGCTCGAGAACTCTCCCAATATCGGTGGTATCGGGAAACTCGGCTTCAGTTTTTCCCCAATCATTGGTGCCGATGCAGAGTTAGACATCATTCAAGTTGTTCTTCAGTGTCTCACGGGTGGTTTTGCTGGGTTTTTCCGAAAGGCATCAAACTTATCAGTCGGCCAAAAAACTGGCGATGGCACGATCGATAAGTCAAAGCCCTATATTGAAACTAAATTGGAGTTGAAATTGGGTTTTGAAACTAACGTTTCCGGAACGTTAGAGTTTGTTTGTGATTCAGAAGCGAATTGGCGGGCAATTAATTCTTCAGAGACTGTTGGTTCCCAAACGGCTTCAAAAACGGGCCTTAATGGTTTGATTGGGTTTAAGCTAGCCGGAGCTGCCAAGGCAGAGGGGCAGTGGCTGATCTTGAAGGTCTCAATGGGTGCGGAATTTAAAACTGTCAGTGAAGATGGTTCGAAGCCTTCCGGCATAGAAGTTGACTTGCAACCTGTGTCTAGAAATAGCGGTTTTTCTGGAATGGGAACATTTTCTTTTAATGGTTTAGCTGTTGTTTATGCGCTTTATAAGAAGGCTGGTGGGGAAGGGGGTGGACAGGCGCATAAAGCACAGGACGCCAAGTCGAGAGGGCGGAAGAAACCCAAGTCGGTGGTTGAATTAGGGCACAAAAAAGAAAAGACAAAAATATTATTTAGAAAAAGAGAGTTAGCTTCGTTCGGTGCTGGAGCCGACTTAAGTGTTTAGGATGAAGCTAATACTAATCGGTCTATTAGTTTGTATAAGTTGTAGTAAGGAAAGCTATATGAAAATTGAAAAGCCTCAGTACTATGTCAGAATTTCAATGGTTGAGTGCCCAAGGATTGTAATTATCAACGGAATCGAAATTGAACGAGACGATGAAGGTTATTCTGTTGATGTGGAAATCCCGATAAATCATTACATTCGTAGCGGGATAAACGAATTCTCCATAAATATCGGCGATGACTCGTATATGGACGAATATGTTTCACCTAACTCAAAGTGTTCGGTATCGATTGTATTAAAGGGTTTTACAGATGGAGAAAAAGTTGAGTACGTTGTAGGGGATATACAATATCAACCTGATGTCTCGGTTCCTCTGGAAAATCGAATTTCGGTGGGTCGTAAGTTGGGAGGTTATGCGCTTACTAGTGAAAGGTATGTCCCTAGTGAAGACGGTCAAGATGGTTTTTTAAGTCGCGTTGAGTCTGCCCCTGATCCTTTAGACGAAGGAGGAATAACCTATACGCGACAATTCAAAGCGGAATTGCCATTTGAAGAATGGCCGTTTCTGAGTAGTGAAGTTTTTTTTGAATATCCTATAGAAGAAGAAAGTTATGATCAGCTAAAACAAGAGATTTGGCCTCTCGTTGTTGAGCTTTGGGATATCTTTGAGAAAAAGGACCTAAGACGTATTCGTGAAGTTTTTGAGCCTCGGAGCATCGAATATGATAGAGCTTTCTACAAGGAACAAGGGGCTACGATTGACGAAATGATGAATGCTCTAGAAGGATTCTACGAAGAAGGCTATCCATTGAATCGCCTGGCAATGGAATATATGGAGTTAAAAGTTAGTTATGGAGGTAATTTGGTTTCGGTTGTAAACGCTGGAACAGGCAATGGAACAATTCTCTTCTACGACAAAGATACTGATATGAATTGGTTTTTCGAAGCAACATGGATGCGAAAAGACGGTCAGTGGATTCTTACGCGTTGAATCTTGACGCACGCCGCTGCAGTTGATGGCAAGCCATTGACTCAACCACACCGACGTTATTAATCACCGTTTCTATCGACTGTTTGAGTGCACTGTTAAAAATTTTGAATTGGAAACTAACTGGGTCCGCTCCAAATAGAGAGTGCTGGGTTGGGCGGTAAAGACGTGAATATCTGGTTTGAAAGAGGAACACTGGTTCGTTTGGGGCTGTAGCAAAATGAACTGATTGTGAACCTATGCAGGGAAAACACGTTATTGTTTTCTCGCCCTTTGGCTTTTATCTGGGCCAGGTTCTCCCTGCTTGCTGTTGCTGTTGCTGTGTTAAGGAAAAGGAAAGCGAAATGAAAATAGATAAGCCTCAATATTATATCAAGGCATCGATGGCTGATTGTCCGAGAGTAATCATGGTGAACGGCGTTGAAATTGAACGTGATGATGATGGTTATACGATGGATGCTGAATTTCCAATCAATCAATATATTCGTGATGGAATGAACCATTTCTCGTTGAATATGGCTGATGACAACTATTTGGAGAAACGCGTTAACGAATTTTCGAAGTGTTCGGTCTCAATACTTGTTAAAGGTACTGTGGAGGAGAAGCAGGTCGAGTTTGTGGTCGGAGATATTCAATACAATCCGAACGTAAATGTATCCAGTGAGAGTCGTTTGATTCATGAGTTTGTGAATGGGAATTATGTGCTTTCTAACGATGGGTACAAACATAGTGAAAACGGACAAGATGGCTACTTGGGTGAGATTTTGGTTTTACCTGATCCCTTCGATGAAGAGGGGGTGACATATTCTCGACAATTCAAAGCAAATTTGCCGTTTGATGAATGGGAATTCTTAAAGGGTGATGTATTTTTTCAATACCCAATGAATGAAGAAAATTACGAAGAGCTCGAAGAACAAATTTGGCCCTTAGTTATTGATCTTTGGGATCTTTTTGAAAAAAAAGATATAGCAGTAATTCGTGAAATATTCGCACCTAGAAGTTTGGAGTACGATACTGCGTTCTACAAAGAGCCTGGTACAACACTTAGAGAGATGATGACTGCGTTGGATGGATTCTATGAAGAGGAATACCCTTTAAATAGGAAGCACAGAGATTATATGCAAATGAATGTTTCATACAGTGGAAGGTTGGTAACCATTGTCAATGCTGCTTCTGGGAGCGGAACGATAATGTTCTATGACAAAGATACTGATATGAATTGGTTTTTCGAAGCAACATGGATGCGAAAAGACGGTCAGTGGATTCTTACGCGTTAAAACCATCTGCGGCAACGAATTGTAGCGGTCAACTAAAACTGGCCACCTCGTTATAAGTTTTTACGTACTTCTGTTCAGCCATGATTGGCGATAGCCCGTCGTTATTGCGATGCGGCCGGTACGGATTGTAGTAGCCGTTAATATAGTTGAGGTGGCCAAATTTAGTGTGCCACTACATATCGCCCCTGCGATCAAGCAGCTATTCGTCGATTAAAGAAGTAAACGCAANCCGGAATGGNCNCCCNATAGGGAAGGNCAGATAAATTTTCGTTCTTNNCCCCCCCCCCGCATTAAAAAACCAATCTTCTCATCGTTTGCCAAAGCAGCACACATGTTAAAGCACTTTGGATATGATCCTGAGACATGCATATTGATGTTAGTGTTAGCAGCTCTGCGCACATAATTACGCCGTAATATTAATAGCAATATGTGATAAAAGGAGGCTTTCCTTATGTGATGTTTGATAAATATTGAAAATACATAGAATTAAGCTATGGAACTCTAAAAAAATCGTCTAGGCTAAAAACATATATTAAAAACGTTAGGCTTCGATTCGTATTCGTTTGATTAAGGGTGAGTACCAGTATAAACATAAGCGAATATGCAAATAAGAGAGTTTTGGAGGGGGAGCGACTGACGCTTTGATCAGCGTTAGAGTAGGCAATTGATGCCACTTTGGCAGAGATTGTGTAAAGACATCGATGATGTATTGCCGTTGTGCATGCGTTACAGTATCAGTAATAGTTAGCGTTAATGACAGCAATGAAGCCATAGATATCAGCATGGTGATGAGCGGCGTGTGCGCAGATGCTGTTACTGCTGTGCCTAAAAGCGCGATGCAACTTGTAGCACCCCATTGTCAGGCACGGCCAAGATAGAGGCGGCCCAGAGATGAAACACGAAATGTGTTGAAACATAATAAAAAGCTATTGAAAATAGCGTCGAAGGAATGATTATGCAGTCGATAAAAATAATAAAAAAACAAGCATGAACCCACACGCGTTCATTTGTCCACATCACGCTTTCGCCATATCAGCGCGATTAAAAGCTACCCTCTTTCTCATCTAATACAAGGAGTAAAGATGACTTTTCATGCCGTCTATAACAATAGGATTAATCCACAATAAAAGGAGAAAACCATGAGTGCATCCGCACCATTTATTGGAGACATACAACCCTTTGGCTTTAACTTTGCCCCTCGAGGTTGGCAAACCTGCAGTGGGCAGTTACTTCCAATTGCCCAAAATACCGCTTTATTCTCACTTCTGGGATGCACCTTCGGAGGTGATTGTCGAATTACCTTTGCCCTCCCAGACCTCAGAGGTAGAGAAATGCGAGGCGTAGGGGCAGGCCCAGGGCTCTATCATATCAGCTGGGGAGAAAGGGGAGGGCGGTATGAAGCCAATTTAATGCAATCCAATATGCCAACCCATACTCACACGGCAACATTGCACGCTGAAACAAAAGTCGGGTCTGCCAACAACCCTCAAGACAAATTATTAGGCATTACCACTGACAACATTTACACAGCACCCGATACAGCCAATAACAAAACTATGTATAGCGAATCAATCGCGATCGGTAATACTGGCAGCTCCATAGGATTTGATATAAGAAGCCCTTTTCTAGGCATTTATATTTGTATTAGCTTGACAGGTATTTTCCCTTCAAGAAGCTAACGGAACAACAGATTACTATTTACATCAACGGAGTGATTATGAGTGATATTAAAAAAAGCCTAGAAGATAATCTTGAATTTATCCGTTCAAAACTTCCTGAAAACCTTAAGGCGCAAGCTGAAAACTGCTTAAAAGAAACGCCACTGCCACCACTGAGTCAAAAAGAAGTAGTTCAGGAGATAGTCAAGGCATTACCCGATGATATAAAGGCAGGCTTTGAGAAAGATCCAGTGATACCAGAAAGTCCACCAGTTCCCACATTGGCAGAGCAGAAAGCTGCGGTACTAGAAGCGCTACCCAAAGAATTTATAGGTGACTTCGAGGCTGGCGTTGATAACGAACTTATCGACAAATAACGAATAAAAACCAATCAATAATATTCAGAAAAAGGAATTCACATGAGTGCAGATCCATTTTTAGGCGAAATTCAACCTTTTGGCTTTAACTTCAATCCTCGTGGTTGGGCTCTTTGTCAGGGGCAACTTCTACCGATCAGTCAAAGTACGGCTCTATTTTCGCTGCTAGGTACGACTTATGGTGGTGATGGCCGAACAACATTCGGACTCCCTGATCTACGCGGTAGATCTATGGTTGGCGTTGGCTCTGGCCCGGGGTTAGATCATATTGCATGGGGGCAGCGTGGTGGCGCTAATGAAATAGCATTGACTGTTGCACAGCTGCCTGCGCATAGCCATATTGCAACCCTGCACGCAGAAACCAAAGCAGGCGACGCAAATAACCCCCAGAACAAACTACTGGCTATAACATCAACCAATATTTATACCACGCCTGATCCAGCAAGCAATAAAACCATGCACCCTGAATCAATTGTTGTTAACAATGCAGGCTCTGGCCTCCCTTTTTCTATCGATAGCCCCTACTTAGGCGTATATATTGGCATTGCGTTAGTGGGTGTCTATCCATCAAGAAGCTAATACCGTAGGTAGCAAAGGTAAGTGATGGCCGGGTGATTATTTGGCACCCGGTTTTATTTCCATGAATCAGTAGAAAAATATGCACATATGACAATGCCTATTAAGAATAAAACTGTGAATATCGGTATTTTAGTTCCTCAATCCAACTTTATACCTCATCTAACGCGTGATATTCCTGATGCTCTTCAGCTTGGCTTGACTGATAACTCGGAGCAATATTGCGTTCATCTCATACACTGTGGCTATAACGCGGAAAAACAAATATTGGAGAACAAACTCCAAAACCTTATTATGGAAAAGCGAATTGATATTATTCTCTGCCCATTAAACAGTCATCTAATTGAAGCATTAAAGCCCACTTGTGCAATTAATCAGGTCACACTGATTATTAATACAATGGGAGAAGACCCTACCCCTATTAACAGTATGGATGGCAGCACGTTTATAAATAGCTTTCACCATTGGCATACTTGTTGGCTATCAGGTTATGTTGCAACCCAACAAGCAAGCAAAAAAGCAGATACAACTAATGTGGCGACCATGCATTGTATTCATGATGGCGGATACGGTGCTTCGCTGGCTTTGGCCGTTGGTGTGGAATCAGCAGAGGGAGAGATTGTCCATACTGCCATCACACACCGTGAAGCACGAGAGCAGGATGCTAGCGCTGACATACAAGAGGTCGTAGCCAATAAACCCGATACAATTATTGCTAACTATTCAAGCAAAGAAGCGCTTAGCTTCCTAAAAACGTACCGGAAAACTTCACACGACACNCGCTTATTTGCGTTGCCCTATTTAGTCGATGAGCAAATTCTCGATGAATTGGGTGATGATGCCTTAGGTGTGCAATCGCTGAGTCAATGGCGTAAAGACAGTGCGGCTCATCAACAGTTTGCAGGTGATTTTTTTGCCATGACAGGGCATGATGTTAACCCCTACGTGTTAATGGCCTACGAATCAGGTAAGCTTATTAATGCTGCGTTGCAGACCTTACAAACGTATAGTTATGCTGGCATCAATCAAGCCTTAGCACATGCTAGTTTTGCAGGTCCTAGAGGTGAGGTGTCTTTTAATGCTGATGATACGCAACTACTGCGGCCTTATCATCTTCGAGAAGTTTCTCGCAACGAAGATGGCAGCTTATACAATAAAGTGATTGAAGATGTCACTCCTCCTCAACTAAGCTACGAGCACTATCGGGCGGCACAGAATGGCGGTGATAAGCAAGGTTGGCTAAACCCTTATCTAATTGCTTAACTATAGATTTTCCTTCTTAGATTTAAGGGTAAATGCTGACTGTTTGCCCTTCCCAGTATCACCGTCAAAAAATATCCTTAACACTAAATTTTCTCTCTCCGCTGATGCATGTTTTATCTTATTGTATGAGACCCTTATGTTTATATCGATCAAAATTTGAGCCCCCCTTATTTCGTCAAAACTTTTCTCTAGAGAGCCTGAAATCAGACAATAAGTGCAACGCTGATATAAACTTGAAACCAAGGGCGTTGTTGTATGGACAACCAGACAAGAGCTTTTACCTGAATGAGGTAGTTCGCCACGCGGCGATGGGTAAAGGTGCGATCACTCGTGAGTTGGCGAAGCTAACGGATGCAGGCCTACTGACGGTGAGTAATCAGGGTAATCAGCGCCATTATCAGGCGAATGTCGAAACACCGATATTTGGTGAGTTGAAGCGGATCGTGCAAAAAACCTTTGGTATTCGGGGCGTTATTCAATCGTCGTTGACTTCGATTCTTCTGCAGCTCGAGCAGGCGTTTATATATGGCTCCATTGCAAAAGGTGCAGAGCACAGTGGCAGTGATATTGATTTGATGCTGGTGGGTGAAGATTTAAGTTATAGCGACATTATGCTGTTGTTAGAATCAGCTGAAACGCAACTTCAGCGACCGATTAACCCGACGATTTATTCGCCTGATGAATTCTCTGAGCGTTTGGCACAGGAGCAGAACTTTTTGACGCAGGTGATGGCACTGCCACGGATTGATTTGTTGAGAAGCGCGAGTGGTGAGTAGGGCGAACTGTCATTCATGATGGATGACGTCATTGCGATGAATATGCAGGATGCAATATGAAAGCACTGCATAATCTGGTTTCAATAAATCAGCTAAAAAAGGAGCCAGCAGATGCTCAGGAGTTTGCCGGTATGTTGCGCGCAGGCAATACTAAGCTGGCTGATGCACGTCTCGATGGTTTGAGTGAAGACAGCCAGTTTGCATTAGCATACGGGTCAGCTCACGCACTATCGTTAGCGGCCTTGCGCTGGCATGGCTATCGTTCGGATAACAGCTATTTGGTATTTCAATGTTTGCAACACACACTCGGGCTGGAGAGAGCTAAGTGGCGTGTTTTGGATCAATGCCATAAAGCACGCAATTTGGCTGAATATGAAGGGCATTTAGATGTGAATCCGCAATTATTGCGGGAGCTGATTGCCATAACGGGTGAAATTCAAGTGTTGGTGGCGGCATTACCACCGATTGATCAAGCATGAAGTATCGATTTTAAATATAGGCTGCCGGTGCGCGGTGATGGCCTCAAGCCCATATCGGGTCGAGGCAAGAAGATCAAGAAACCAACCGAAACCCAATCGGCAGCGCTTCACCAAACACGCGTTTAGTTTCGGCTTCATCCAGTGTTTTAACCGTGCTCGCCATCTCAATCCAGCTGGCCGGTGCTTTGCTTGCGGTGAGTTTTTCTACCACTAAATAGCGGTGTCAGGCCTTACATTTGACATTCTTAGGGGTTTTGAAATCTAGAAATTAAAGCCTGTCCTCGAGGCTTACAAATAAAACAGTAACGGGAATGCCTTATATGCAAGATCTCGAAGCCATGCTAGATGGTGTGGAAAAGGTACTGATCAAACAGCGCCAGCAAAAAGCGATGGGTATCAACGATTACAATCCGCTCCTATCCGTGCTTAAAAACGATGACGAGGTGCGTTTGCATAGCCGGTTCATCTATTCAATGATTAATCCCAGCAGTAACCATTACCGAGGTTGTGCTTTTCTTAGCCCTTTTATGAAAATTGTGGTCGGTGTAGAGAGGCGGAGTAGTTCGCCGATGGTTCACAGGGAATGGTCAGGCGGCGGTGAGCAGGGCGGCATTGATTTGCTGATCATTGATGGCGACAAGTATTACATCATTGAGAATAAAGTTTGGTCTGGTGACTCATACCGGCAGATTGCGCGTTATGTAATGGCGGTAAAACGTGCGTTTAATTTGAGCAACCAACAGTTGAAGGATGATGTTTCAGTTGTTTATCTTTCGCCTTACGGTCGTAAGGTTTCATCGAAGAGTCTTGGGAAATTTATTTACTCCAGTGATAAATCGAATATCACCTATGACTTGTTCGTGACTGATCAGAAAGTTGAAAACAATGTACTTGAAGCTGAGTTAGACGCGGTTTTGTCTGGCGCTAGCATGAGTATCGATCATGTTTCTTATCAGAATAACATCCGTTCGTGGCTTGATGTGTGTTTAAAAGAGACCGCCAACCTAACCAATATTCATCAATCACTCGCGTTTTATAAAGGTGCCGTGGAAACAATGTTAAATTGTAAAGAAAGCGAGGTAGCTTCCGTTGAAGGTTACCTGTTGGAGAAAAATAATACGGACCGCATTCGTCAAGCATTAGCAGTTGAAAAAGCCATGCCAGATGTTAAAGGTGCGTTACTATTTGATTTCTTCGAATCAATTTCAATGATAACCGAAAACAAACTACAGCCAGTGTTTGAAGATACAGACGACTTCGTTACACCTTATACCACGAAGAAATGCAGAGATCGGTTTGTTAAGGGTAGCGATAGGGGCAATATCGGCGCGCTATTCTCGTTTGGCAGTGATGAAGTTTATCTCTGTGTATTTGCCGGCAAACAACGTTTACATCTCGGAGTGGTGGCGACTAAAGGGTCGAAGTTTGAAGCGTTCAATGAATTAACATTGTCGGGCGATTACGCCGTTGATGGGTGTGAGTTAGAGCGCCGTGATAATTGGCCGGGCGTTCGCCCTTGGTATTCAACTGAGATATTGGATGATTACGTGGGTTTCGATGAGGGTTTGCTGAAGTTGTTTGCGGATGATGGTTTGCATTGTCGGAATAATCTTAATCGCAATGTCTTGTCGATCATTGATTGCTTCTCACGTTGCAGAGTGTCGAGCCCTGTCTAGCCACGCTCTTGGTGACGTCGGCGTTATGATTTCATCTTACCGTAAACAAAAAACAACAAAAAAATAAAAGGATACATCTCGTGTTCAACCTAGAAGAAACCACGCTCATACATGCAATGATGGCCGACCCTGACTTTGAAAAGCTGAGTGTTTGGAATAACTATGTCAGTGCCTGTGATCTTATCTCGATGCGAGAAGAAAACTACAGCCGAATGGTGCAGTGGTTACTTGATCCTAGAGATTCTCATGGGTTAGGTTCGTACGGTCTTCGCGCCTTTATGCATGCTTGTTATTTTGCGGCCCACAGCCAAAAAAAAAATGCCGGACTTTTTTGCCGGCCACACCAGTTTATTTGAGTTTGATCACTGGCATTGGCATGAGGCGATTTCGTTTGTCGAATACGATACAGGTGATTATGGCAGAGTGGATATTGTTGTCGTACTTCCTAATGAGGGGGTTGCGATCGTTATTGAAAACAAGGTGGGGGCAAATGAAACCAAGGGCCAGTTAAAACGCTATCGTCAGTGGGCCGAGAAAGCGTTATCTGATTATGCCGTTCTGCATGTGCATATGGATTACTATGAAAAATGGCAGGGTAAAGCCGATGAACAGTGGGTTCAGCTGTCTTACGACTGGACTTCAGAGGTTTTGGACTTCGGCATGAAATCACCTAAAACGCCTGAACGTGTGCGTTATCTTCTACAGGACTATTTCATAGAATTGCATGGCAGCGCATTGAGTGACGACAATTATTTTAAACCGGCTCAAAGTGTACTTAAGCCGTTTGCGAAAAAGCATGCCAAGGCTATCAAGCTCTGTGAGGAGGACGCATTAGATTTTATTGATGCTAGCGAATACCTAGCTAAAGCACAGAAGAAGTGGACTGACGAGTTTCGTATTCAGCACTGGGCGAAGAAAAATGCCTATACATTGAACTTGCTGACGGATTGTGGGCATTACGATTTGTTGGAAGATCGTATGGAAAAGGCATGGCCGGGCATCGGGATCGAGCACAAAGATGACTATTTTCGGGTGTGTGACAATATTTGGCGAGATTTGATTAATGCGAATGGCCGGTATTGGGTTGTTTACCTTGAACTTAGGGAATTCAAACAGCAAGGCGTTAAAAAGCTCGGCCTGAAACTCAAATTCTGTTTCGTTGATATGGCTAATGAGGCGTTGACGATAACAAAAGCTATTTTTGCTCGTTATGCTGAGCAACCGTTGAATGTTGATAATATTGGCAAGACACGATCATTATGGTTGGAGCGTGATCTGAATGATGATGAATCGGTTATTGAAGAGGCTTTGAGTAAGCACATTCGTATAATCAATACAGTGTTTCGCGAAGCATCGAAAAAACGTGTTGCCGAACAAATAGCATGAGAACTGGCGCTGCTACCTAAACCTTTTACCTCTTGCATTAAGAGATCGTTGAGCGTTAGTTGGTTGGGTGGCACGTTAATTAGGTTATCGTAAATGGTTGTGTTGAGACGAAACGAACTCAATACAAATCAACCCGTGAGATATAGAGGCCTACGCCCCCTTTGAGGACGTAGGCCAACCCATCAAGAAACCAACCGCAACCCAATCGGCAGCGCTTCACCAAACACGCGTTTAGTCTCAGCTTCATCCAATGTTTTAACAGTCGTTACCATCTCAACCCAACTGGCGGGTGCTTTGCTGGCGGTGAGCTTTTCTGCCACTTGCTGCTGCCACTGCTCATCCACATCGCGCACGCGGTCGCCGCTTTTTCGCGTCATCATCACGGCGCAAAAAGCAGCGTGTGGGTTTTTCTTCCAGTCCGCTTTTAGTATGGCGGGAAGCCATTGTTGTACGGTGTTTTTGTCGATCACATTGTGGGCACTGCCGTGAAAAGGCGAACGTGTAGCGATACGCCCTAACGCCCACCAGCTGTTTTGTGTTTCGGCGGGTTTTTCGAGACGTTTCAACAAGCTCTCGGCCATGGTGATTTTGTCGGCGATAGGGATGTTTTCAAGTGCGGCAACGAGTTTAACGATGTCTTCATAGGATTTTTGCTTGCCATCAGCCTGTGTTTTTCGGCTATTGAGTTTCTGTGCATCAATATATTGGCGAACATCGTTGAAGATGTTTAGCTGCTGTTGGTCACTCAGACCGCCTGCGGCACGTGCCCAAAACATCCACCAGGCAGACCACAATTGGGTTTCTTGGCCAAATTGCAGCCCTTGTGTGTAAAACGGCCAAACCTGTTCGATTCGCCATTCATCTGCTGGGTAGCCAAAGCCGGGGCGCAGGGCGTAGCCTGCCAATGTGAACCACACGCGTTCATGGGCGGCTGAGCGGCGGCGGCGTTTTTCGTTCGTTAGAAACTGATCAAACAAGGTGCGCAGTAGTGGGATCTCCCAGCTGTCGCGTTTACCCAAGCGTTTCTCCATATCAGCACGTAGGGTTTTAACGGCTTTGGGGTTGGCTTTCTTTTTGCTATCACCAAAAACGTCGTCGACTTTCTGTTGAATCATATCGAAACCATCGGGCAGTTTAGCGGTATTGGCTGGGCCTGCTTGGGCGCCCGCTTTTTGGCGCACTTCAAACGCAACATGCCAGCGTTGTGCGGTATCGCTGATGCAATCGAGCTGGAGTGTACCCACTTCACTGAGGTTGGCGGCCAGTTGTACCACTTGCTCTTTTTGGNCGTTGTTGTCGTCCATGGCAACCACCAGCGGCGGCAGTGAGATAAAACGCTGGTTACTGATGTCATCGTCATTCAGGGTGATGATTTCACCGGGGGTGTAGGGGTGATCGTGGGTGGTTGAATATAAATGGAATTGAATCGGCTGGCCCAGGCGTAAGACGAATTGTCGGTCGTTTAGATGCAGTTCGTGGTTCTCTTCAGTGCCTTTGGGCATGATGCACACGGCTTGGCGGCTGTCGTCGTTATCATTTGCCAGTGCCAAAAAGAAGGTGCGCGCCGAACCGCCGCCGATTTTTAACTGCGCTCCGCGTCGTGCCTTGGCATAGGCAACGGCACCTTGGGCAACCGCGAGATCGGGGTTGTTGTTGTCGAGTATTTGCACAGGCGATTGTGCCCAGGTGGATAATACTTCGTGTGCACGTTCGCTGAGAAGCGGGCTGTTAAACACGCCGCCATTGAATAATACGGCATCGGGTATCGCGGCTTGAGTGGCATCAGTATCCGTATCGTTAGCGAAATCTAGTGCATCTCGGCAAGCGGATTGGTGCTCGTTCAAAAAGGCGGCGATGTGTTTGCTCACTGCGGGGTCTGCCGCATAGGGCAGGCCAAACTCAACAACGGCGCTGCGACGTGTATTGGGCAGTTGATCAAACGCAGATAGTGGGAAGAAACCATCGAGCGCGATATCTCGCACCCATTGTTGGGTGAGCGTGGCGCGTTTGGCACCGCCAATGAGTCGTGCGCCGCTGCCTAAAATCGTTACGTTGGCGCTGTCGGGGGCGTTATCGCTGAGTAACAATTCTTTGGCTTGGCGAGTTTGTTGAATCAGCTGCGATAAGGCGGATGCGCTGAGTTTTTTCGCGGGATTTTTACCGTTGATTTGTTGTTCACTATGATGGGCGAGTGCGAGATCAACGTTGTCGCCACCAAGCATCAGATGATTGCCGACGCCGATCCGCGTGAGTGATAGCTGTTCATCGTTACCTTTGGCGACTTTGATCAGGCTGAGGTCGGTGGTGCCGCCGCCCACGTCGCAAACCAGCAATAATCGCATTCTTGCCAGTGCTTGCTGGGCGGCGTCGCCTTGGCGCGCATACCAGTCGTAACATACAGCTTGGGGTTCTTCGAGCAGTACGATGCTGGGTAGGCCAGCAAGTGCGGCAGCTTCTACTGTGAGTGCGCGTGCGCTTTCGTCGAAGGAGGCTGGCACGGTTACAACGATCTCTTGTTGTTCAAGCGGTGCGCTGGGGTGTGCGCTGTTCCAGGCTTTTTTCAGGTAATGCAGGTAGCTGGCGGAGGCGAATACGGGGGAGACTTTCTCAACGCCGTCTGCCCCGGCCCACGGCAGGATGGCGGCGGCACGATCCACTTGAGGGTGTGATAACCAGCTTTTTGCACTCACCACTTGGCGGCCATCAACTTTGGCACCAAGCTGACGTGCCCATTCGCCGATAACAACGTGGGGTAATTCTCCCTGAAGGTGTGCATCGGCATCGGTTGACCACGGCAGAAGCATATCGTTAGCGTCGATTTCGCCAGCGGTGGGGTGGTATCGGAATGATGGCAGCAACGGGCGTTTGCCGACTTCGCCGGGGGCAACTAGTTGTTCGATATCGAAGATGTTGCAATTATCGGCAGTGAGCGGCTGTTGTAAATCGGCATAGGCTAACACGCAGTGTGTGGTGCCAAGATCGATACCGATTAAAAACTGTGGCTGTGCCGTCATGATGATGTCTCTTGTATTTCTGTTGCAGTACGCTGTTTGGATAGGGAGCGGATGGGCCTGCACAATAATGCTGTGTTGCCATTATTGTGCAGTTCACTCCATGGATCGGAGCGGTGCGTTTTAGTCGCGCACGTTTAACTCGATTTGCCAGCGTGGTGTGTCGTTTGTATCGCTTCCGTCAGCATCGATGCCGATGGCTTCGAGCTTGAGCGTGCCAACTTCAGTAACGCTTGCGCTCAAGCGCACGGGTACAACTTCACCCGCGCGTCTGCCTTCCGTAGGGAGGGTAACTTGCAGCTCTGGCAGCTCCTCGAGTTCGCCATCTTGCCAGTGGTCTAGCTGTACGCCGGCTTCATCGTGACGGCGTGTGTTCGAGCCGAAGAATCGAAAGTGTACCGGCTCGCCAACAACCAAACCAAATTCTGCACTGCCGGCTGCGGTTTCGGTGCCTTCTTCCATGCCGAACGGTGCGATGCACAGGGCTTCGAGCGGGGGTTCCATACCGGGAATCGCTGGCATGGCGCTTTCAATACCGACGTAGTAGCTATTGGCGAGGCCGCCGCGAATGCGCACGCCGTTGCCTTGTTTGGCGTAACCAAAGTAGCTGGCACCTGCGGCTACGGCGAGATCCAAATCGGTTTTACCGAGCAGGCGGGCAGGGGCTGCACCGGCATCTTCTAGCCACTGGTTAATGATGCCGAGTGTACGTTCGGCCAACATCGGCGCTTTAAGCACGCCGCCGTTAAGCAGTACGGCACTGGGTTTAATGAAGTCTGCAGCCGGTTGTTCGCCAAAGCCTGCCAATGGATCGGCAGCCATGTCTGGCATGCCGCTCATTTCTGCGCTGCTGCTGCCGAAGATGTCATCGGCAGCGTCGGCCTGGCGGCTTAAAAACGCGGCAAGATGACGTGAAACTGCTGGGTCTTGCGCGTAGGGCAGGCCTTTTTGACTAAGCGCGGAGCGCCGCGCTGCACGTGGGTGTTCATCAATGGAAACTTGAGGGAAGAAGCCTTCAACCAGCGCTTGTTGTACTTCATCGCGTGTGAGTTCACCGCGCAATGTGTTGCCTAGGAGTTTCGAACCACGGCTTGGCACAATAATCGGCACGGCGTTGATGTCGTTATCAACCAGCAGTTGTTCTTTGGCATCACGACACGCATGCACGATCGCTTGAACTTGCCACGGCTGTAGCTCTTTGCCGTCGGCCGCCAATTTGGCTTTCACGCGGTAGGCGAGGGCGAGATCCATGTTATCGCCACCGAGTAGGATGTGATCACCCACCGCAACGCGATTCAATGTGAGGTTGCCATCGTCTTCACTAACGGCCACTAAGGATAAATCCGTGGTGCCGCCGCCAACATCCACCACCAGAATGATGTCGCCCACATTCACTTGGTTGCGCCAATCATCGCCGCAGGTTTTCAGCCAGTTGTAAACGGCCGCTTGCGGTTCTTCGAGTAGGGTGAGCTGCTCGATACCGGCGAATTCGGCCGCTTCTGCGGTGAGTTCTCGCGCAGAAGGATCAAACGAGGCCGGGATGGTTATCGTCACTTGTTGCTGGGCTAATGGAGCATCGGGATGCTGGTGATCCCATGCGTCACGCAGGTGTTGCAGGTATTCAAACGTGGCTTCCATCGGCGAGGTTTTTTTCACTTCGTCTGGGCTGCCCGCCGGCAAGAAGTCACTGTGGCGATCAACGCCGTTATGGCACAGCCAGCTCTTGGCGGAGGCCACTAGGCGGATCGGCGTTTTACTGCCGAGGAATCGTGCAACACTGCCGGTGATGGCTTCGGGGGCGTTATTCCAAGGGAGCACCATCTCATTCGCGNTGAGCTCTGATTCATGTGCCATGTAGATAAACGAAGGCAGTTGGTTCAGCGATTCAATTTGCCCAGGCTGGGTCACTTGCGGAATGCCGAGCATATTCACCGTAGGCTCGGCGTCGCTTTCTTCGTGTAAATCGACGTAGGCCATCACACAGTGGGTGGTGCCTAAATCGATACCGACAGCGTAACGGGCGTTGTTAGCGTCACTCATAGTTCAACTTCCGCCGGTGCGATGATGCGTGTGTCGTGGCCGTCAGCGATTTTGGGCAGGTTTGATGCGGTTACCTTCCAGCCTTTGTGCACCAGCACGCCGGTGAACGGTGCTTCACCGACCACGTTGCCGGTTAAGCGCATTTCGCTGGCGTTAAAGCCTTCGTTCAAGGTGACTTGTGCTTCTTCGTCTTCGCTGCGAACCGGTGCAAGGGTAAAGTGTGTGTTGAGCGCTTTTTTGCTGCCTTCATGTACAACACGTGCTGCGGCGCCGACATCTGCATCACTGTAGGTGGTGAGATCTTCTTGGATAAAGTCGACGAATCGGCCTTCTTGTTGCAATAAAGTCAGTAATTGTAAGGCTGCATCAGGGCTGGCCTCTTTGAGTACTGGGGCGGTTTTTGCCGGCGCTGCGGGTTTTGGTTCGAGTGTTGTTTCCGGTGCTTTTTCTTGTGCTTGTGGCGCTGGCGCTGGTGTGTTGTTGCCTTTACCTTTCACCAAAAACAGGATGAAAAATACAACAGCGATAACTGCCAGGCCCACATGGAGCGGATCAATCGTGGTAGGTAGGGTTTGTAAATCGATATTCATCGTCGGATCTCCAGTGCGGCCTCGCCGTTTTGATCGGCAAGCCCTCGAAAAATTCGTGCGTCAGTGGTGTGATGACGTCATTTGCCGCGCATTGTACCGAGTGTTGGCGCTGATTTTTAGCATTTTGAGTGGGGAATCATCGGAACCCATGTGTTTGGGCGAAAGGCGTGGCTATGTATTGATCGACTCGGCCGATAAATGAGTGATCAAGCGCAAGGCGGTTGCATGCGCGAGTTTGTAGGTATCTTGCAACGATTGATATTCCACCGTGACTGAAATACCATCCCCAGCTCTTAATAGCGCTGAAACGGATAGACCCTTGTACGGGTTTATATCGTTGACGATAAAGGCAATGAGTGATGATGAATACCAAGATATACAAAGCGGTTTATGATTTAGCCGGAGAGCTCATGGAGGCTGCTAATAGAGAAGACAGGGAGACTTTTGATGCGCTTTATGCCGATTTAAAGGCGATTTGCATTGATAACGAAAATACCGATAAAGATCACCCCGTTCAGTGGGAAACACTTGCTGACTTTACTGAAGATTTGGATGAGGCCTTGGGTGTTTATGCAAAATCTCTAGAAAAATCGATCGCTATTAATTCAAAGGATTATATGTCGTCAATCGCATTTACGATGGCTACTCTGCACATTGAATTGGGGCAAACTGATTTGGCGATAGAACGTTTGCAAGATGCAAAAATTAGCGCCAACAAAATTGAAGATAAAACACTGAAAAGTGAAATAGATAACTTACTTGAAACCCTCCTGGCAGATTAATACTGCCAACTCTTAGAGCCCCGACTATGCCGGGCAGCTGTTAGAGGTACATCACGCTAAGCAGACAGAAAAAATCTACAGCTCTTAGCCCTGCAGGCATATGCTGTTCAAGCTTGTTACAAGACGGCGTTATCTGATTGTTGCCCCCCTTGGTTATTCGACAGCGCCGGCAACAACTAAGGGGGGCTTCATGAGCGCATCAGCAATGTTGGCAGTGTTAGGTATCTGTTCACGGCTTTTTTGCTGATCCGCCCACTTTTAGAGACTTCCTATTAGTTAATCACGTTTTGGATTGATTGTTTGCCGCTCCCGGCTTTGTTTCTAAAACATCCGCGTTACACTTGTACTTTTTATGCGACGCTGACGCTAACTTCATCACTTTGCAGGATTCTTTCAGCACTTCGGTTGGACGGGGCCAGTTGTCGTCCCATCCTCCGTTGGATTCATCGAAGCGAACGTCTTTGAAGAGATCCCACAAGATGATGCTGTTCGATCCGGTATTTTTCGCACTATTGAGTATTTCACTGAGTTGATTGTGATCCATGATCATATCCCCCCAGCCAGGCCGGCCCGAGAGTAATCCAATGGCGAAATCAGCAGTTACCTGTACCTTTTTCGGTTGAATTGACGATTGTGCATAGTTTGGCGCGCCNTTTACCAAGGCGTGTTCAGGTGAGCTTATGGTGTCGTCTGGCAGTAGTGCGTATGCGCCGGTTCTCAACCAAGAGAGGAATGTGCCCCAATAGAATCTTACCTGCTGGTCTAACGCACAGGGAATGAATGTTCCGTTGGCAGCGCCGCAGTCAGTTGATGAGAGGTCGTACGTCATCGCGCCGATGAAATCGACGGTTTCTAACTCGTTGGGGTACAGCAATGCGGTATTGTAAATAAGCCCATAGAGATTACCGCCGTACCACGCGCCGCCATAGGTACTCACGGTTTGTGCGTTGGTTCCCCAGTTGGCCGACATCGTAGGGATTGCGCCAACCGCAGGTACTGCGATCGATATTTTTAAATCTGCATTGGCGGCATCAATGTTTGCATCGATTTCGCGCAGAATAGCCGCAAATTTATCCACGGTATCGGGCATTGTTCGGGTGGTGCCGGCAATCACAAGATTGTGATCATCGTCGTATACCTGATCGCCTTGCCCTTGTGTGAGTAGCTCTTCGGTTGTCATGTAGGTGATGCCGGGAGATGGCTCAACGTTGTCTGGCGTAATGCGCCACTCGTAGGCGTTGATGTCTGCGTGCCACGCTTCTTCGTAATCAACATCGATGCCGCTGGCACCGAGGTTTGAGGCCATTTGAACCAGTTTTGTGTAGCTTGCACGTGCCTGTTCGGGGCTGTAGGTGTTGTCAAATCGTGGTGGGTTGTCGAGCGGGTTAGGGAAGGTATCGTATTCTTTGTCGGCTGGCCCGCAGGAGTCTTTTGCACCAACGGTGATGTCGTAGTATTCGGGCGAACAACTATAGGCTGCGCCACCCACGGAGAGATAAGTTTCTACACCGCCTGCTTTTAGCGTGCTGATGGCAGCCTTCAGACGATAGAAGCTTTCGGTGTCGTATGTGCTGTCATCCGGTTGGCTGTTGCAGTGTAGCCCGAATAACCCTGTGCATTGCAGTGAATTGGCTTCTGGTCGGTAGTACGCCAGCGAGGGTTGAACAAAGGATAAGATCAGCCGGTTGAAGTTTGTACCTCGGTCGGTGACATTGGATGCGAGTGATTCTAGGTTTTCTAGCGTGGCGTAACGGTCGCCGCCGGTCACGTCGCTCGGGCCGGTCAGGTAATAGCCGGCGATTACGGGTTTGCCGGCCATGGCAGCCATCGGAAGTGAAGACAATAAAATAAGCACGGTACGTGCAATCATAACATTCACTTTTTCCATAACAGTTTCCTCAAATGTGTTCCGTCTTTTAGTGAATTCGCGTTTTGTATGAGGCGTAGTAGATTGTGCGCAATTGATGGGGATACGTTGATGCACAACCCTGTGATCGGAAAGCCCTAGAGGTTTTTTGCTTCGGTGAACTCTAGCGACCTACGCAATAAATTCGGTAATACCGTGCACCTCGATAAACGCGCTACACAGGTGGGTAAATTTCCTAATACGATTCAAACGCGTAATGTTCGATGCTGTGAGGTGGCGGCAAGTTTCGCCCTATTTAAGGCGGTTGGTAGAAATGTGACTTCTGTTCGTATCGTGGTCATTCAGCGGCGTGATATCGCTGCTGTGAGGGAGTGTAGTGGCGGAGGAAGTGTTTTTTAAAAAATTGTAAGTGTGCTTTTTGCCGATATTGTTAGGTTGCTAGCGCGGAAAATTTTTACAATGGCGTGCCATCACCATCTCTCGATGACGGTTTATACATTACGTACGTTAACGCAGCGCGCGCAGTCTCGCCTCATTGTTCTTGGGAGGGTTGGCAGCACATTGGTGCGTGTAAATCAGCAGGTTATCAGCGGTCGGCTGATCGGAGGTTGTTGGAGGAGGCCGACCCTAATCCTAGTGCTAACGAATAGGTTATAGTTTGGCTCGGCTCCATCCCCATGAATCATCGGTTATAGACCCAGAATCTAAGCCACTTCTTAATACAAAACCCGTACGCGAATTACCGCCAAACATACGTTTAAACGTCTCGATAAAGCTCTCAGCATCGGAAAAAGGCGGAGACAACTCGTACTCTAACAAATTAAGAAACTTGCTGATGGTGTGTTTGGAGTATTTGTACGTGGGCGAAAATTTGATATCCGCAATATTGGGGGTGGCGTCCCGCTCCAGCCATTGTGAAAGGGTGTATCCGTTGCCGAACGACTGTAATAACGCGATATGGGTCATATGTTGAATTAATACAAACGAATGCCCAACAAGCTGATGTAAGCTGTAATCGATTTTATAAACGCTCGGCACGTTCATTGTGGTTTTTAATGATTCAACTAAAGATCTCAAAGAGTTGCCAGATTCAATATCGCCCTGGCTTAATAGATCAAAAACAGACTGAGCAACCGCATGGCATTCTGATTTATGAATAAAATCGCTACTTGCAACACGATCTAAACATTCGGTAAGACTTAAAGGCATAAAAGGTCTCCTGCAATTCTGCCGAATCGTAAAACTATCGTTTAGCGAGTGCCTATGCGTTGGGCCCGTCGCTGTTTATGTGGAAGATATCATTCCCGCAAACAGTTCAGTTAGTCAGCGATGGTAGCCCTCTGATTCCATTTTTCTGGGGGTTTTATACCCACGGGTAAAGTTGCATCTTAAACGGTACTTAAACACGTCAACGATTCGATGAGCTGCCGTTCGGCGGATTAGCGGCTTTGGCTAAGGGAGCAAAAACGGGGTCAAGCAAAAACGGGGTCAGGCCTTACATTTGACACATCTCGGATAGGTTATATATTTTTTTCTGCAAATAGAACATGGATGTTCATATGACCAGACCTTTACGGATAGAGTTTGCGGGAGCGCTCTATCATATTACGTCCCGAGGCAATGCTCAGCAGTCTATCTTTCTTTCGGATGAAGATAGGGAAGATTTCCTGCTGCGTTTCGAATCCATATGCGACCGTTTGGCGTGGCGCTGCCATGCTTATTGTTTGATGGATAACCACTACCACCTGCTGGTAGAAACAGCGAATGGAAACCTGTCTAAAGGAATGCAGTTGCTCAATGGCGGATATACGCAGCAATTCAATCGTCGGCATAGCAGAGTTGGGCATGTTTTTCAGGGGCGTTTTAAGGCGATTTTGGTAGAGCGTGATAGCTATTTTCTCGAGCTTTCTCGATACATCGTCTTAAACCCCGTGCGTGCGCAAATGATACGTGCTGCCAAAGACTGGCCGTGGAGTAGTTACCGAGCAACGGCTGGCATTTGCGATGCGCCTGCCTTTTTAACCACAGATTGGATACTTGCCGCTTTCGGGCAGAGCAAGCGTGATGCCATATTGCGCTGGCGAAAGTTTGTGAAAGAAGGTAAAGGCCAGCCGCCGATATGGCAAAAGCTTAAGAATCAGATTTATTTGGGCAGTGATACATTCGTTGAAGACATGCAATGTAAGCTACTGCCTGATCAACCACTTGCCGGTGTTCCCAAAATTCAAAAGCAATCACCTCCGAAGCCGTTAACGTACTTTCAGGGAAGATATGCGTCAAGAAATGACGCATTAGCGCACGCATACTTGAGTGGCCATTATACGCTTGCTCAGGTAGGGGCGCATTTTGGCGTTAGCTATGCGACTGTGAGTAGGGCGGTGAAAGCGCTTGAGAGTGAGATATAAGGTCTTTCTCTACTATGTTCTGACAAATCTTACATATCGAAAACGTTAGTTTTTTCTGATAACTAGTATGGCTTAGCCGCTAAGGTAAAAAAGAAAGGTGAAGCACTTTGATGAACAGGTGTGCGATGAACTACATCAAGCGTAGGCACAGTTATGTTTATCCCACTAGATGCTTCAATAGCGATGTTGCTCTTACCCAGTAAAGAACAACCTTTAACGCACTCTCAACGATGGATAGCAACCATTTCTCACAGCCACCTGTGATGAATGTTTGTCTCGCGTTATTGTAGAATGCATTTTTCACTCGATTTACTGCAGCACTATGAGAGACGTAAAAGATGTTTGCACTGTTTAAACGATCTGCACCCATCGATGAGTTCAGTATTGATTGGATGTTTTCGACATTTGCTTGGGCGTTGGAGAACTTTGATGCCAAGTATTTTCAGTATGAGACGGAATTGATATTACCAGAGGAGCGTTTCTTCCCTGGGTCTTTTGATAGTGCTAATGCCATGGCTAAGGGCATCTTCGAAAGCGTAAAAACCCATGCGGGTTTGCAGCATTGGCCGTTTGAGTTTGTTGAGCCGGAGCGTTTTTTGCCTCAGCCGGTTGCGCTTCAGCAGCAGCTTGTACCGGGTAAACGCGGCGGTAGTGCGCAAGTAACGGCTTATAATGCGGAATATCAGCCGTTAACGCTGAGTTATCAGCCGCAGCAGATCAATAAACCCGATGCGCTGGCCTCAAGCTACGCGCACTTGCTGGCGCAGCATCAGTTGTTTCAATCGCAATTGTCGGTGCCGGGTGGCGAGGCTTATACCGCGCAGGCGACTGAAATTATCGCGGTGATGATGGGTTTCGGTTTGTTGATGGCTAATACGGCCTACACCTTCAAAGGTGGGTGTGGCAGCTGTTATAACGCGGCAGAGAATCGCCAGGCAACGTTATCAGAAAACCACAGTATTTATGCGCTCGCTATGTTTTGTGCGCTTAAGGGTGTCGATAATAAGCTTGTGCTTCAGCAGCTGAAAAAGCACTTACGACCGGTATACAAACGCTCGTATCGCGATATTCAATCGCGAGAGCAGCAATTAGATAAACTCAAGGCGTTACTGCCGTTGGCGTAAGGGTGAGGTGCCCTGCGGGTATGGGATTGTGCATTGATTTTGCTTTTTCAATGGATGCGATGGAAACGCGTTTATCGGTTGTTGATATCGAGTGAGTGATTTGAGCCATCGTTTCCGAGAAAGCGACCAGCTCGCGTCGACTTTTGATCAAACCAACGGTATTTCATACTATTCCATCCCATTCGACTGCATCGAGGAATTTGTCATTACACCCAATCATTCTGCCCCTTGGGTTCGGCCCAGCAAAGAAACCATCGCGAGTATGCCGATATTTGATGGCTTGAGTCTTGCGGCAATTACAGTCGTTGATAACGAATATGGGCTTCAGCGCGCCCGTTCAATACTCAACGGTAAGGCGTTTATTGGTTTCGATACTGAAAGCAAACCGACCTTTAACAAGGGAGAGACGTCTAATGGCCCGCATGTGATTCAACTGGCGGTAGGTGATCATGCTTTTCTGTTTACACCGCATTTTATGCCGGGTGTTGATTTTGCGTTGGAAGTGCTCTGTGACGAATCTGTGCTTAAAGTGGGCTTTGGGTTAAAAGGTGATCGTGGATTGTTTCGTAAAAAATACGCTATTGAAGCAACGGCCATGGTGGATTTAGCGCGAGTGTTGAAACAGGTGGGTGAACTCAAGAACGAGGTTGGCGCGCGGGCAGCAGTGGCGATGTTGTTTCAGCAACGTTTGATAAAGTCGTCGCAACGCTCGAATTGGAGTAAATTTCCTCTCACTGATCGACAAATCGTGTATGCCGCCAATGATGCCTATGCGGGGTGGTTAGTTGCTGAAAGTTTGCAGAATAGGGGCGTGGTATTGGCTCGGTATCAATAGCATATCGGTACTTTGGCAGGCAGGTGTCTGTTGAATCTAAAGAAGATTCTGGTGTTGCTTTGAAATGCGGCACGTTTTGTTACAATCCGAAATTCTCTTGCACTGGGTATGAGGCAAATTGATTTGCCGTTTCTTGTGCTAAGCCAGGCCACGCAACGCAACCGGACGTGCGTTAATCACACAGAGACAACATCTATGCAAATATCTTCCCCGAATCCTTTAATGCATGTTTCAGTGCTAACGCGGTTGGAATTTACGCGTCTGTTTACCCTGAAACAAGGCTGGCTATACCTGACGAGTTTTATTGTCTTTTGGCTGTTGTTACTCCGGTTTGGCATTTTGTCTGTTAGCGAATTTGTCATTCAAAATGGCCAACAAGGTTTTGATTGGGTTGAGCATGTTGGGGGTACGTATTTCGTTTTCTGCTTGTTTATTTTCCCGCTATTAAGCATTTTTACCGGCGCTAACCAAACCTGTAGCGATAAGCAGCGCGGTACCTTGCGGTTCCTTGCTTTGCGAAGTTCACGAGACAGCATATTCTTCGGCCGTTTTATTGCCCAATGGTTGATTTCAGGCGTGCTGATTTTGTTTAGTTTGGTCAGCACCGTTGTGATGGCGAGCGTTTGGTATGGCGGCAGTTTTGATGCGCTGATGCAATTGAGTCTACTCGCGCTTCAGGTATGGATCGCGGTGTTGCCATTTCTCGGGTTGATGGCGTGTTTGTCGATAAAAATGAGCTCTAGCCGGCAGGCTACGGTACTTGGCGCATTAATTTGGGTGTTGGCTTCGGGCATTATTGCCGGGGTAAGTCATTACTTTCCGGCGTTGTCGGTTTTGGAATACCTGGTGCCGGGGTTGCAGTTTGATCAATTGAAAGAGCTCGAAGGGCTCAGCAAATTCAATCTGGCTTATATCCCGCTGTTACAAACATTGGTGTTTCTTGCTATTGGTCGTTGGTTGATGAAAGGAGCTGAGCTATGAGCACGTTGATTCAATGTCAGCAACTCAGTAAGTCTTATAGCGGTAAGCAAGCGTTAAAAGCCGCGACGTTTGAATGTGAAGCTGGCGCGCCCATTGCGCTTGTTGGGCCAAATGGGGCGGGTAAGACAACGCTACTCAGCTTGATTTGCGATTATATCCGCCCAACCTCTGGTTCACTTCAGGTGCTCGGCCACAAACCGGGTGATAGTGCCTTGTTTGGTCAGCTTTCTGCATTGCCTCAGGACGCGCAACTTGATCCTGCATTTAGTGTACGAAAGCAGTTGGTACTGTTTGCCGAGCTACAGGGTTTTTCTGTCTCTGCTGCTAAGTTAGAGGCTGCCCGCGTACTTGAGTTGATGGATTTAACCGATGCTGCCACTAGTCTACCGGGTATGCTTAGCCACGGAATGCGCAAGCGAGTAGCGATCGCGCAATCGCTGATCGGTAGCCCGAAACTGGTATTGCTTGATGAGCCAACGGCGGGTCTCGACCCGGCAAACGCTCGTAATATTCGTCAGCAGATTGCGAAATTGTCTGACGAAACCACCTTTGTTATCAGCTCTCACAACTTGCAAGATCTTGAGCGCCTTTGTCAAACGGTGTTGTATCTGGAGCAAGGCGAACTCACGCAGCGAGATATTCACGCAGTGCCAGATCAGAATCAGCAGGCGTTTCTAACGTTGCAATTGATGCCTGGCAAGCTCGATGCGGTTATTGCTGCGTTGCAGCAGATACCCGGTGTGGTATCGGCGGGTGAATCTGCCAATAGCGAAATACTGATTGCGTACGACGGTGAGCAAACCAGCAACATGGATATCGAAGTGCTGCAGACGCTTGCCAGTAATCAGTGGCCGTATCGGGCATTGATTAACGGTAAGACGTTAGAAGAGCAGTTGTTTTCTTGAGTTACTGTAAGCGGCCTCATGTATGTTCATGAGGCTCACTTAAGTGGATGCGAAATCTCAGTTGTACGGATTCCTGATACTAACAAAATAAGTATGTTTCTTATCGTTGAGTAAAAATTCTATTCTGCATCACCCAATTATCAATGCTACCTGTTATCTTTCAGAAAAATGAGAGTCGGTGGATATCGTTTTAAGTCGTAAAACGCAGCTTGAGAGCGTTGTGTCTTGCACTAGCTTTGCCTTAGATTCTAACAACCTAATTTGATATCATCCGACAATCAGGTTGTCTAAAGGAATAGCAAGTCGTGTCCTCCTCTACATCATCTAAAACTCCATCGCATGACATTGTGAGTAACACTTTACGCCAAGCCAATACCATTTGGGTGGTTGGCCTTGCTTTTGTGATTATTGGATTCACTTTGCTTCAAGCGTTAGAGCCAGTACCTTATGCTTGGTTAATCAGTTTGGTCGGTGTTGTTTTAGTTGCCATTGGTAAGTGGCGTGCGCGTTTATGAGCTCGCTAAACCATCCTCAAGCGAACGCAGTTGATCATTGTGTGTACAAAATCCGTTTTGACGGCAGCAGCCGTTTCATCGATAAAACACGCCTTCAGCAAGCCATTAGCAACAATCAGTTATCATCCAAATTACGTGACGTCGCTGAAGCAGCGAAACCATGTATCGTACGAAAAAATCTTGATTGGCTGTCTGCTCGAGCGCTGAATCATCAACTATTCGAGGCTGGGCTAAATACCGAAATACAGCTGCAGTTTACCGCTGAAGCATGGCAGAGCGGGGTGCAGCGGCGTGTGTTTATTGAGACGCCTTCGTCAATAGCGGATGCTGGGATCTCAAAAACTGTGGGTGCGGTTGCCGCGTGTAATGATGAGGTTACGTCAGCACCGGCTGCTAATGTGCGATGCAGTTTCAATACACAGACTCTGCAGCCGGGCTGGATATCAACACCGCGTCGTTCTGCAGCATGTGAGCCGATGTTAAGTTCATCGTATCAGATCAACTATAAACACTGGTCTATTCCCCGAGCGTTGTCAGTGGTGCTGGCGTTATTTTTGGCGACAAGCCTGACACAGAACGCCGACTATATCGCTAGCCTCGAAATCGATCGAATATTTCGACAAATATTGATGTTGTTGTTTTTTGTGGGTATTGCTCTTTTAACAAGCTGGGCGGTATATCGTCAGCGCGCCGTGGAATTAATCGCCGATAAAAAACAATATTGGCTATTAGAAGAAACCGATGTTTGGCAAAGCAATCTGCAATTAGGGTTGTACGATGAAGAACTGAATCATCAAGGTGATGTCTCTCTTGAAGATGGCGGTAAAGTAGCTGTTTACGAGTCGGCGGATTCCAGCTCAATATTGCGTCTTGCGATTGAGGCAGATGATGACGTGCTTAGCGATCTGTCAGAAGCTGGTTGGGGTGATATTGTACCGTCGTTCCTGACGGATATTAAAGATGCCGTTCAGGGCTTGTTGTCGATGAGGGGCGAGCAGAGCATCGTCAAGGTGCGTGTTACTGATCAAAATCATCAGGTACTGGCGTCGTTGGAAATCGACAAACGCCTGACGTTTCAAAGTTTCAACGATGAGACTTTACCGCAACAAATGGCGTTAATTGCAGCCTTGATGGTGAAAAAATGAGCCAGCCTGAGTATCAATTTCGCTGGTATGGCGAGCTCAAAACCGGTGTCTCGGCGGCAGCTGCAGCAAAACACATTGCACGCGAGTTTTCGATCGATCCTACCGACGTGATGGCGATCATTCAGCAAGATGATTTGCTGTTTGAAAAACACTTGAATGCGTTCCAGTTGCGCGCTTATGAGTCGTTATTTGATAGTGTTGGCGCGATATTTCAAGTACGCCAGCAAGATCAAGCGAGTGCTATTCCTGAAGAGAATGCAGCAGAAGACAAGCCCACAGCCATTAGTGTGTTTGTTTTGCAGTGCTATAAATTAGCACTGTTAGCGATGGTTGTCGGTGGGGTTGCCGACAAGCTTCTCAATTATATCTCAGTAGATGCCAGTATCTTTGCCTACGTGCCTGGCTTTATTCTTCTTGTTATCGGTAATTTCTTCTGGGCTGATGAGCGAGAAGAGCGTTTGTGGCTGAAATTGGCCAGCATATCAGGGTTTATCGGGTTTGGTTTGTTGCTTTTAACCCCGAATCAGCACCAAGCCGGTGCCGCAGGCAGTCAACAATTACTCGGTTTAGCAAGCTTGGCAGCGGCTGTATTTGTGATCGCCACTTATTTAACGACAGGGGCAGCCGTAAGCACGTATGTTGATCAGCCGGCTCACCCGTTAATGGAGCGTTATCAATATCCGGATGGTTCTATGCTATCAGCACCGAAGGATGTAGAAGCGCTTTCAACCCATGTTGCTACGCGTATTGATGCAGCGTTTTTGTTGATAAATAAACACGACTTATCTCTATCAGATAAACGCGACTTGAGCCGAGCCATGGTCGATACATTCGAACAATGGGCGATGTTAATGAACTATCAAGCATACGTATATCGTCAAGAGCAACTGATCGCACCCGACTATTTGGCTCCCTTGTTTCTAAATACGCATAACTTGGAGCGTCAGAAGTATCAATTTTATCGTCAGATTGATACACAGCGTGAACGTTTAGATGATCTTCAATTTACCGATGCATTGGCAATTGATTTTGGCGCGATTTCGGTTGATCCTATCGACCAGTTAACATTGGCAGAGCGTAAGCCGACAGATGCTTCGCACTTTAATCGAGTGGCGTTTAAATTGTCTTCGACTTTGCATCAAAGCGATAGCTATACCCCAACACGTATGGCCCCTAAGCTTTTCATGGCTTCCAGTAATAGAAAACCTCAGAAGAAAAAAGATAACTCGCAGCCGCGAGTTGCTGTAGACGACCTGCCGAATCGTGCAGGATTCCCTGACGGAACATATGAAAACTGGCAAATGGTGCAAGAGGGCAATATGTTAACCTTTAGCCTTCGGGGGAGTTTTGATCGTCGTAAAGCGGTTTATTTGATGCACCGTTGGCCCAAAGTGGAAGGCCGGCGGATGAGAAATTCTGGCTACGCACACTTTTCTCGTGTTGGCGGATTACTGCCCAATCGGTTATTTGCGCAAGGCGGAGCGTTCGAGTTGTTCGGTCACGCGATGTTTGAAAAATACGAATAGCGATAATTGCTAATTTGGCGGCTGAGCGTATCGAACTCTCTGTCGGAAGTAATGGGTACTTCAATAAACATTGCGTAGTCTGTGTGTCGAGAATTTCAGTCTGTTCGGGCTAGCTGCATGGTAGCTTTGATTCTGACGTTGCTTCACATATTCCGGCAGTTAACGCTTGCTATCTAGCCGTTTAGTGCTGGTCTGCAGATTAAGTGTTTTAGAAACCCTTCGCTAGATAGTCATCTGNGTGATTCAAAAAACCGCCCGTATTTGCTTAAATGCATAACTCTCCTTCTTAGTAAGACCTACGCCAGTGGCAAACGCAAAAAACTCGTCAACAACCATTCCTACTATCGACCGTGAAGCCATGCTCGCCAATTTTGACGCGGGCGCGATAACACGCGGCAGACACTACTTTGAAAGTGATAAGGTGGTGAGCTGGGAGTGGCTCGACGAAGACGCCACCTTGCGCGGAAAAGTGCGTGGCAGTGGCCAGCGCATGTATATGCAAAACGTCGACTTAATTATTTTTGCGGAAGAAGGCGAGATTTTCGGCGATTGCAGTTGCCCGGTCGGTTACAACTGCAAGCACGTTGTGGCGCTGATTCTTGAAAGCCAAGGGCATGATATCTCTGCGCCGGGCGCGAACGCACCGCAAAAATCCGCACGTGCGGCGCAGAATACGCCGGATGCGTTAACACAATGGCAAACCTTGTTGGATTCACATTGTGCGCATTCGGCGAATGACTTTGCGGCGAAAACAGAGCATATCGTTTATCGGTTGGTTTGTGGCTATCGAGATCAATGGCAGTTGCGCGTAGATCGCTCGCGACGCCTTGTGAAAGGCGGTTGGGGCGCCGTTGCGAGTGTCAGCATTGATTCGTTGGCGGCAGGTTACGGCCGGCCAACATACGTGAAAGAAATTGACGGTGTGATAGCCCGTTTGATGCAGCAAATGATGCGTGTTGAATACGGCCAATTTGATTACGACACCCTGATACCCAAGGGCGCACTGGGTGCCTCATTGATGGAAAAACTGCTGGAATCCAGGCGCTTGTATGTTGAAGGTTTGTCGGAATACCCAGTAACCCGCGCGGTCGACGGCACGGCGAGCTTCCATTGGGATCAACACAACGGTAACTATCGGCTGTGCATCGATATATTGCCTGACGGCAGCGATACTCCGCTTGATGAAAACGAGGTGATGTTGTTTAAAACCTCACCGCCGGCGTATCTGCAAGCGCAGAAGAACCAAGCAGGGTTTGTTCATACCACGCTGGATGCGCCGATATTCAATGCCATCGATAGCTTACCGCCGTTGACAGAAAAAGAAGCCGAGGCATTTTCTCGTCAGCTATTCAGCGAATATCGCGAAGTCTCATTGCCGCCGCCGGTTGAGATTGGTATTCAGCGTTATGAAGGGGGGGCGNCCCCGCTGCTAATGTTATCGACCACCCAAAAGAACGGCAAAACCTTGAACTACTGTCGCTTAAGTATTCGCTACGGTAGTTGCCTGCTCGAACCAGAAACATCTGACGCCGACGATATGCGGCTTTATCAAGATGACGAAGACAACGATTGGTTGATCGACCGAGACGTTGACGTTGAGCGCAGTTACACCCGAAAACTGCTGGATATGGGCATGGTTCAGGTGCCGGCTGCGGTTTTAGGTGGCGGGCAAGGGCTGGGGAAAGGGAAGAGCCAAGGTGCGAGCGAGAGCGATCACGTACTCGATCGTGATTGGTTTTTCATGCCGACGTCAGATCATCATCACATCAAACAATGGCAGGTGTTCTTGCGTGACGGTATCGGTGATCTGGAAGCCTTAGATTGGCAGATTCAACACGACCCTAGTTTCAGCCTTAAATTTGCGTCATCGGATCTTTCTCGTGGCCAGATCAATGGCCGAGGAGATTGGTTTACGGTTTCGCTCGATCTCAAAATCGGCCGGCAGAAGGTGGCATTACTGCCATTGGTGTTGCAATGGATTACCGAAAACACGCTACGCTCACCGGACGACATGCTACTTGAGCACAAGCCCAATGAATGGATAACCATCTCAAAATCTGTCGCCCAGCCGATTGTCGATACGTTAGTTGAGTTGCATAGCGGTGATACGCTTGATGAACAGGGGCGGTTGCAGTTGCCGCGTGTTCAGGCACCTTCGGCGTTTTATCTTGAAGAAGCGTTAAAAGTACAAAACCCTGAATTCAGCTTCACCGGTGGCAAACGGTTACGTGATTTAGCGACGCAGCTGACGCATTTTGACGGTATTCACGTTCAGCCAATTCCCGCTGCTTTGAATGCCGAGCTTCGGCCTTATCAACACGATGGCGTCAATTGGTTGGGTTTTATTGCTCAGTTCGGTTTTGGCGGCATTTTGGCCGATGATATGGGCCTGGGTAAAACGCTGCAAACGTTAACCCATCTGCTGATCGAAAAAACAGCTGGGCGACTAAAAACCCCCGCGCTGGTGGTTGCTCCAACGAGTTTATTAAGTAACTGGAAGCGCGAAGCTGAGCGCTTTGCCCCTGATTTGCGCGTTGCCATAAGCCACGGTATCGATCGAGTAGGGGGAAGCATCGATGCCAAACACTGTGACTTGATCGTGACCAGTTACAGCTTGCTGGTGCGTGATGAAGCGGCACTTGGCGGCATCCATTGGCATGCGGTGGTACTTGATGAGGCGCAGATGATCAAGAATCCGGTGTCTCAAACGGCGCAGGTTGCGCGTGGCTTAAAAGCCCAATATCGGCTTTGCCTAACGGGTACGCCGATTGAAAATCACTTAGGGGAGTTGTGGTCGCTGTTTCACTTCTTGATGCCAGCATTCCTCGGATCGCAACCCAGCTTTAACAGCATGTTCAGAAAGCCGATCGAAAACGACGCCAGCACTAAACGCCAGCAAGAATTAAATCGCCGTGTGCGGCCGTTTATGTTGCGCCGCACCAAGATCGAGGTAGCTGCAGAACTGCCACCAAAAACGGAAATCATCAAAGCAGTCACCTTGGGAGAAGCCCAGGCGCGCTTGTATGAAACCGTGCGCGTCGCCATGGAAGACAAAATCGCCAAGTTGATGAAGGCCAAAGGCTTGGCCAGCAGCCGTATCGAAATGCTTGATGCATTGCTCAAGTTACGGCAATCGTGTTGTGACCCTCAACTGTTGAAAATCCCCAGCGCGCAAAAGGTGAAGCAATCGGCTAAACGCGAATTGTTGATGACGCTACTGCCTGAGCTTGTTGAAGAAGGGCGCCGTATTTTGGTGTTTTCTCAATTCACCAGCATGTTGAGCCTGATTGAGCAGGATCTGAACCAGCGCGATATCGGCTACACCAAACTCACCGGCCAAACCCGTAAGCGTGATGATGCCATTGCGCGATTCCAGCAGGGCGATGTGCCGGTGTTTTTGATCAGCCTCAAAGCCGGTGGTGTTGGGCTTAACTTGACGGAGGCCGATACCGTGATTCACTACGACCCATGGTGGAACCCCGCCGCAGAGAATCAAGCCACTGATCGAGCGCATCGTATTGGGCAAGATAAACCGGTATTTGTGTACAAACTAATTACTGAAAACACGGTAGAAGAAAAGATACTGGCCTTGCAGCAGAAGAAACAAGCGATGGCGGATGCGTTGTATGCTGATGGTGAAAACGTTGGATTATCAGCTGATCAATTGCTTGGGTTGTTTGATGCCTAACGTGCTGGCTTAATTCTTGTCTAGGGATAGGAGAGAATTCAAAGGTGTCGTCTATCAATTTAGCGATGAATACAGGGTTAAATTCTCTAACGAACTCCCTAATATCCTCTCGAATTGTGATCACGGTGGTGGAATTGTTATCGTGATTCTGTAAGAATCGTGCCCGTTACTTGCTTGGCAATTTGGATGCTGAGCCAATAGAAAACAACAGCGGCAGCTGTCAGCAAGGGTTTGCGTTAGGGATGCAAGATTTAACGGAATACGACCAACAATACGCCAATCATTTTATCGATACCCTCAGTGCAACAGGCCCTGAAGGCCATCGACTCTACGCCATTCTCGATGGCGCACAAGATTCACGCATCTATCGGCACCTTCAGCAGCATGGTGACGTGTACATGAGCATGTACACCGACGATGTCGCCGAACCTCTCAAAGCCGTTGGGCCACTACTTTACCAATTTCGCAAAAACGACAAGCTCACCGCATGGCTGATAAAGCACGGCGCGTTCAATAACTGGTTTATTGTGTTTCCGTCGTTGGGCAAAACCATGGTACAGCTGCGCCGGCACTTTAAGCGCTTTGCAGTGGTGTTGAGCCCTCAGGGTAAGCGAATGTATTTTCGGTATTATGATCCGCGGGTGTTGGGGGGCGTTTTGGTGGCTGCGGATGACAGCCAACTGAGTATTATATTCGGTGATATTGCGTGTTTGTGGGCGTCTGGTAGTGAGCTTGGGCAATATTGTAAGTTTGTTAAATGCACTTCTAGATCTGAAAGTATCGCACTGGTTGATCTATCGTATCGTGAAAATTTTACGATCACCCCTGATGACGCTCCGGTTACTGTATCGCCAACGGAAACTGCTTGAGCCTGATAAGCGAGCACGATGAGAAGGGATTGAATGATGCTGTAGATTACACGAAGGCAACTAACCGATATTGAACACGCGAAGATCAAAGCGTTTTCTTAGCGGGTTGTTGGTTATATTAACGACTGTAGTGGCACACTAAATTTGGCCACCTGATTAGAGGTGATAAACTCACCGCAACTAAACAGGCAGCAAAGATGACAAAGAGAACAAGACCCACCTATTCACCTGAATTTCGTCTTGAAGTAGCGCAGGAAGTTGTTGATAAAAACAGAAGCGTTAAAGAAATAGCTAAAAGCTTTGGGTTGGGTAAATCGACCGTCGACAAATGGGCCCGACAATTAAAGCAAGAGCGAAATGGCCAGTTTTCCAGCGCCACACCACTCACACCTGATCAGCTAAGAATCCGCGAGTTGGAACGTAAAATTGAACGGCTTGAGGGTGATAATG
>CACSIO010000010.1 GCA_902705865.1 BD1-7 clade bacterium | reverse complement strand
ACTCTCTATAGAGGGTCGAAAAATGCCTATCCATGATCTCGGCAATAGCCCTTACGGATAATCCTTGCTGCCTGAGTGTGGAAAACGTTATCCTTTCTTCATAGGTGAGCTGTGTATATTTCATACGCTTTTTCTACTTCTTGGCGGGAGCGAAAAAGTAGTGATATTACAGCTCACCTTTTTATTTTCAAACGGTGTCGCGGTTAGTATATGAATTCGGGTAGGAAAACAAGGTAAAAAAACGGCCGCCGTGTTCACACCCAGCGGCCGCTTACATCAGATACTGATGCTATTAGGCACTTTAGACGGCAACTGAAATTCATACGGATACGGACGCACACGATTGCGTTCAACAATATCCGATTCAATGGCTTTCAGTGCTTTTTGGAATTCACTGATAATCGGCATCACGCGCGAATCCGTAAAACACGGCTCATCTTTGTGATCTTTATAGTGGCCAAGTTTATCCCATTGAACACCGCTTAACAGCCAACCAAACGAAATCTGATACAGTGCCACGTCTAACGGCGGCAACCAGCTCAACCCTTGATCAGTAACCACATCGCTGCGTGTTGGCGGTGTGCTATACAAGGTGCCCGACACACTCGGAATGTATGTCATCAGCGGGTATTGGGCATAGTTCACCGAGGCATGCTGTGCACTGGCAGTATAGATAATCAGCGACACAACCTCAGAGAGATAGTCGAGACTATCAATCTGGTAGGTGCCATCTTCAAGCTGCGTTAACCCGTTCATGCCTTTGGTGGCAGCACGACGCGGATTAACCATTTCATTAATCCAGGCTTGCAGCTCGGTATCAGCTAGCAAGCGTTCGCGAGTTTGTGCATCGGTATCAGCCTGATAATAAATCGCCAAGTATTTACCGATATAGGCACGAGTGGCCTGCCATAAATCCTGGGTATCTTCACGGAATGGGAAGCCTGGCAGTGCGTCTTTATCAACCCCGCGCAGGGCGAATAGTCTGTCAGGGTACTGTTCATCAAAACGCCATTTTTCATGGGCTTCAACAATCATCTTAGCGCTACCTGAGAGCTTCGATGAAACCACGGAAGCGACTACACCACCAGGCACGATCAAACTATTGATCGCACCATTGTTAATCGGCAGTGTGTATCGAAAATGCGGCTTCAACAGCACTAACAGCGGATGGCGTTCATCAAGCTGACGGTTGGCGGCCACGATCATTGGGTCAATAACTAAGTGACATGCCCCCAAGTGAGCAACCGTTTCGTGCTGCACTGCACAGGCATTATTGACGGCCATTTTCGCCATGAGCCACTTGCTGCCATCGGCATCGTTATTGCCGTTCACATCACCGGGGGTAAAGATCGGGGTTGTTTCTTCATCAAACACCTGCCCCATTTGAATAGCAATCGGCTGCATAGCGCCACCGCTGGGGTAGCCTTCAGGCGGCGTTTCGTTCCAGTAAAACAATGCAACGGGCGCAACCGGGTAACGCATCTTTCCGTTCAGTTCGCCGCCCTCAATGCCGTCGAGCATCGTGTAGTCACAAACGAACAAACGTTTGTTTTCTGCCGCTGCTGCTAACGTCACAGATTTGTCGCCGAGAACCGCTTGAAAAACGCTGTCGGTGATCGGCATCTTGGCGAGTACGTCTTCTAGCAACTCAGCTTCCTTCGCCTCATCTTTGCTCAAACGTACACCACGTAAATTGGTGGTGTTGTAACCGCCGGTTTGCAGATAACCGAAGTACCAGTCTTGAAGGCTGATCTTGTTTGGATCTTTTTCGGTCATCCATTCACGCAGGGGCAATTCCAGATTAAACGGCTTGGGCAAGCTGTCAAACAGCTCGTTGTAATCCTCAAATTTAAGTGCCTGCAAGTATTCCCGACCATTACCGGTATCCAAAACATCAAACAATGTGCTTTTCAAAAACGCAGTAAACCCTTCGTCTTTGAATTGCTCAAACACTTCAACAAAACCTTTGATCGCTGCCGTGATTTCTTGTGGCAACCGGCTCGCACCACTCAGTGTTTTGCGAATTAGCGCACCGGGTAGATCTTTCAGCGCCACCAAAAAATCAAACACTAAGTGAAAATCTGTGAATACCTTAGTGAACGACGACTTCTCAATTGCTCGACGCAATTCCTTCCAGGCTTTTTCGAGATCTTTAACGGCTTTCAGGTCTTTGTAATTGAAATCGTCGGTGAGTTCTTTCAGCAGTAACCGAGTTACCGTATCTTCAAAGTTATCGGCCAGCTCCAAAAAAACCTTAGCAACCTCAGCAAAATAATCCGGTGTGAATTCTTCATCTTTCGGCACACTCGCAGAAATCGGTACCGGATCCATATAACTGACCATGTAGTTATAGGCGGTTCTTGCCAACGCGAGATCGAAGGCTCTCTGTTTGCGCTGATCGACCGAATCGTCTTGCGGAAGTGTCGGATGGGCGTGGGAGTTATACATCGAAGAATCCTTTAAGGTTGAACAACCAGCAGCTGCCGAAGACTAAAAAAGGGCAGTAGTAGACGCTGGGTGGGCCACAACGAGCAGACTGCAAGCCTACCATAACTACTAAGTCTTACCACAGTAAACTTCCATCAGAAAGCGCCGCAGAAGCTAAGTTGGCCCGCCCAATGGCCGAATTGAAACATCCCTATAACACCGCAGGAGAATACCCTGCAGACAAATCATTTCTGTGCCAGTGATCCGCTGCCGTAGGTAATCAAAAACACACCAATTCCGATTGAAATATAACCAACCTATCGCAGTTGTTACATCACTGTCCTGATTCAGTGACACTTGCAGAAAAGCGGAAAACGAACCCACTGCAAGCCCTCAAATGCCCCTATATTCCGTCGCGACGTTCAGCCAAACAGGCCGAGCACCGAGCGAAGGAAATCATATGCAAGGTTTAATAACACTCAAACAATATTGTGTCGCTGCCGCCATGGCAGGTGCCTTTGTTGCAAGCCCTATCAATGCCCAGGAACAGGAAGAAGACGACGTTCGCCCCTCTCCACCTTCCATCGGCGCGGATGTGCCTGTTACCTATTTCGGGCCACCGCCATCGTCGGTTGAACCAGAACTTATCGGCCCGCGCCAATTGCTAACAGCAGGCCAACTGGATGAGGATGCCGGCACCATTACGCTCCCCCTATACCGAGGTGAGTTAAAAGACAACGGTGAAAACGTTTGGTACATCATTACCGACACCACTGATGCCGCCAATGCTGAAGCGCTGGGTATCAACCATGCCGCCAAGTTGTCATTTGCAGAAAATTGCCGAGCCGTGCGAACCGCACGCACCCGCCAAGATGGCACGTTGGTATTCGACTGGGGGCGCGTAGATTTTTCACCGGTACGCCGTGTGGTACCCGGCAATGCCGAAGACCCAGATCAACCAGCCTTTCCGCCGTCAGTGTTTGAACCCGGCGCAATCGGCGACGAAACCTACTCACCACTGGTCAAAATTGAGAACGCCGGTGGCCATATCTATAACGCTCCCATGGTGTCGTTCAACACGGAGGATGATGATCTGGCACCCTACTGTGACGGCATCAGTGAATCTGAAGAAGCCGATGCACGACGCATTCTGCACGATGGCGTCGTCAGCATATGCCCCGGAGACGACGGCGAACCCGGTACCGTCACGATGGATTTAGTGGCCGGCTTCAGCTTTGCCAAACCCGTGTTGTATATGAGCACCGATGCGAATGACCCGTTACCAGCCGCGTTAGAAGGTGCCATTTATGCGCCTGGCCTACGTGATGTTGCCGTCGGCAGCGATGATTCGCTCTTCAGTGCTATCGAACGTTTATTTACCTTTACCAATGGCCCGGAAAACAGTGTGTTTGTTGATGATGGTCAGGGCGAACGCGTCGCTCAGGTGAATCCGCAACGTCAGGGGCTTTCCAGTGCGGTACTTGGCCAAGGTGGCCCGCTTAATGTGTTGGGCGGAATTCCGACCGTTGCTACCGACTACAGCCCGTTATGGGATCTCAACGTCGGCGAGTGGACTGACGAAGCCATTCAAAAAGGCTATCGCTCACGCCTAACCGAAGAGTTCCAGATTCTTGGTTTTGTTGAACGTGGCTTTATTACAGGCCCAGGTGGCCAACCTTATGGTTCATCTGGCTTTATTGTGAACTGCCCGATTGTGCACCGCTTTCTGTGATCGCCTCTTTGACGCTTTGATAAAGGAATACTCATGAAAACAATGACTAAAAAAACACTCCCGGCGATCGCAGCAGCAACAACGCTAGCACTTGTGGCCTGTAGCGATGATGACAACCCATCGTCATCAACAACAACCACAAACCCGTTCCCTACGGAACAAACATTTATCGACCAAACACTGTCGTGTACTAATGCACTGGATGGTGTTATTTCAGGAAACCCCCTGGGTTTTGAATTACTGCCTGCCGACGATGATGACGTTGCCCCATCACCCCCATCCATTGGTGCGGATGTGCCGGTCACCTACTTTGGGCCACCACCAACGTCTATCAACCGTAATCTTGTTGGTCCGCTGCAACTGCTGAATTCCGGCACACTGAATCTCGATGATGAGGTCGCTAGCATTACTTTGCCGCTGTACGAAGGCCGATTATCACGCTCAGGCAGTGAAATGGATGGAGCAGCAGCTTGGTACGTGGTTACCGATACCTCAGATAGAGACAACGCGGATGCACTGGGCCTCAACCACAGTGCGAAACTGAGTTTTGCAGATTTCGCACGCGGTGATTCAAGCATGAGCCGGTCGGTACGTCAGGCGTATTACGAACTTGGCGGTCAACAATTGCCCGGGGGAGTGCCTATTGGCGCTGCTGTGTTGGTGTTTGAGGGCGGTGCCGTTGATTTCAATCCGGTGCGATCAGTTGCCGTTGATGACGATCAACGCAACAGTGATTCCCCAACACGTAATCTTCTCGCAGATATTAACGTACAGCCCGGCGCTGTTGGCAGCAACAACGACGCCGACGGCTATTACAGCCCGTTAGTGCAAATTCAAAACGCGGGTGGACATGTTTACAACGCACCGATGGTCGCCTTCGGCGTTGATGATGACGCACTAGCGCCCTACTGCGACGGCATCTCAGCGGCCGAAGAAGAGCAGGCCCGAACTATCCTGCATGATAGTGTTGTGAGTATCTGCCCTGGTGATGACGGCGAACCTGGCACAGTAACCTTGGAAATGGTCAACGGATTCAGCTTTGGTCGACCGGTACAATACCTATCGACGGATGCATCGCACCCAGTTGCTGCAGCACTCGAAGGCGCTATCTACTCGCCGGCGTTAGCCAACGTACCCGTTGGTGCGGATGACAGTTTGTTTAGTGCCGTTGAACGTATCTTTGGTTTCACCAATGGCCCGGAAAATATCGATAACGAAGCGAACCCGCAACGTCAGGGCTTCAATAGTGCGTTAGTTGATGGCGGCGGCCCGCTCAATGTGCTTGGTGGTATTCCAACCGTGGCAACCGATTACAGCCCGCTATGGGATTTGAACCTGGGGCAATGGACGCCAGAAGCGATAGAAAACGGTTACCGGTCACGTTTGTTTGAGGAGTTCGCAATTCTAGGCTTTGTTGAGCGTGGTTTTATTACCGGGCCGGGGCCTAAAGATGCCATTACCGGTGAATATCCGGCGTACGGATCATCTGGCATTATTATCAACTGCCCGATTGTGCATCGGTTCTTATAAACCAGAAAACCGTGCTTGATTAATCAAAATGGCAGCGCTTATGCGCTGCCATTTTTTGATGCCTTTTCTAAACGACAACGCTCTATAAAGTGCGTTTAAAATACACGCCGAATTTATCCCACTTCTGCCGTGTCTATTCTATCCGCCCTATCCAACTTCCTAGATTTCGCAGCAGGCGCTTCTGTCGCCTTGCTAAACACCAGCTGTTCATCAGCCAGCTTACCAAATCGGCTATTGAAGAGATCTCGCACATAATTTTGATGCAAACGCCACGGATATTGTGCCCCCTGCTTCGGAATAATCGATTCGGCGCGTTTGATGTACCCGGAGCTCATGTCTACAAAGGGAATCCATTGCATGGTTTTGTCCGAGTTAACCGGCGTTACCTGCGTATAGCCGTTAGCCGACATATGATTAATCAGTCGGCAGAAGTATTCACTGATCAAATCCGATTTGAGTGTCCATGACGCATTGGTATAACCGAAAACCATCCCGAGGTTAGGCAAGTCTTCGAACAGAATGCCTTTGTAATACATCTTTTGGGTGATGTCATAAGGCTTATTGTCAACGGTGATCGCAATACCGCTCATGACTTTGAGGTTTAGCCCGGTAGCACTAACAACCGCATCGGCTTCAAGAACTTTACCCGACTTCAATTCAATACCGGTTTCAACAAATCGGGCGATATGATCCGTTTCTATTGCGACCTTGCCCTGAGAAATCGCCTCAAACATATCGCCATCAGTGACTGCGCACAGACGTTCATCCCACGGGTTGTAACTGGGGCTAAAGTGCTTCATATCAAAGTCAGCAGGTAGCGCTTTTTTTGCCATCTTCAATAAAAACCCACGCCCCTGTGCGGGAAATGCCCGCATGTACTTGTAACCTAACCAATTGATCAAAATGTTACGTCCACGCCCTAACATGTATGCCAGCTTCTCAGGCAAGAGGCGATAGAGCCCATTGAGCATTTTATCTTCTGTCGGCATCGCAATCATATAGCTTGGCGAGCGCTGCAGCATGGTCACTTGAGCGGCTTTATCCGCCATCGCAGGAACAATCGTCACGGCAGTTGCGCCACTACCGATAACAACAACCTTTTTACCGGCGTAGTCAAAGTCTTCAGGCCAAAATTGCGGATGTATAAACTGCCCTTGATAGGCATCCCTCTCAGGGTACGCCGGTTCGTATCCTGCGTCATAATCGTAATAACCGGTACACGATAATACGAACTGGCTTTGGTATTCTTGCGGGCCCTCGTCGGTATCTACGCTCAGCGTCCAGCGTGACGAACGCGAACACCAGTTCATCGCCTTAACTTTACATCCATACTCGATGGATTCTTCGATACGATGTTCTTTGGCCGTCTCACGGATGTATTTCAGGATGGATTCGCCATCGGCAATGGCTTTGCTGTCTGTCCAGGGTTTGAAGTTATAGCCAAGGGTGAACATATCCGAGTCAGAACGAATACCTGGGTAACGAAACAAATCCCAGGTGCCACCCATGTTTTCGCGTGCTTCGAGAATACGCACTCGCTTGCCTGGGCAGTGACGCTTAAAATGACAGGCTGCACCAATGCCTGAGAGACCGGCGCCAATAATGATAATGTCTGCAGTATTATTCATAAGTTGTCCTTCTGGCATTTTTTATAGCGCGATTTATGGCATTAATTTCAGAACAAGATGTTTATAGCCTGATGGCAGCAAACGTTGAATCACATCGATGATTTTGGCATCACGCCCAACCAGTAACCGTGATTGGTTACGACGAATCGCGCGAATAATTTCTTTGGCAGCGTCTTCCGCTGTGGTTTTTGCCAGCTCGGAATTAAAGCGCTGTTTTTGCACATCAACACTGTCATCGTTACCGACCTGATCGAAAAATCGCCCGTCGTTTACGATATTCGTTTTAACACCACCCGGGTGTACACACGTTAAGCTAACGGAGCTTTGGCTCGATTTTAGCTCCAACGCCAAGCTCTCACTGAACCCACGCACAGCAAATTTGGCAGCATTATAGGCACTTTGATTTGGCATACTGATCAACCCAAACAAGCTCGAAACATTAACAATATGCCCCCACTTAGCACGTTTTAGTAGCGGTAAAAACGCAGTGGTTCCGTACACAACGCCCCAGAAGTTAATATTCATGAGCCATTCAAAATCGGCTTGGGCCATGCTCTCAACCGACGCCGAAAGGCTTACCCCAGCGTTATTAATCACCACGTTAACTTCAGGAAAGTAGGCTGCTGTTGCATCGGCCCAAGCGGCCACGGCATTGTTATCGCTAACGTCTACTGTAGTTGCCAACACACGAACTTTCGGGTTGCATGCTTGGCACGCGCGTTCAACGGACAACAGCCGATCAGCGTCTCGGTCAGATAGGGATAAATGGCAGCCCTGCTTGGCCAACGCCAAAGCCAACGCCTCGCCGATACCTGAGCCGGCACCGGTAATGGCGACAACCGCTTGATTGAGATTTTGACGCATATAGGTTCCCGGATAGATCTATGGCTAGGCTAATATTATTATGTTTTCGCCCAATGCGATAATTCGCATAAAGCGGCTGACCAGAAGCACCCTTGAGGATGCCCAAACGCATTTGTTGGTAACCGGCATCGAATCAACACGTTCGTGGACACCAAGCGCTCCTTACTATATGAACATTCACGTGTATCAAGCTAGGTGGATTGACCGCAAGCTTCTGGTGAATTGCGGTCAAGGCAACGTCGGCTACACAGTCAATGACCGCAGTTCACCACTAACGTGCCCGGCTATCACCTTTTCAGCGAGCTAGCGCACATAGATAATTATTATTAAAGAACTCAGCGCGTAATTCTGGCACTATCACACAGTAGGGCGGATCCCTATCAATAAAAAAAACAATAAAAAACACTGCGAACTCAGTCACATGATCAAAAAAACACTCAAATACCTAACGGTTTCATTTTGCTTCACGATAGCCTTAGGCTGCAGTGATACACAACAAGACACCATTCTCGACAAACTAGTTAGCTACGGCCGCGACAACGCGAATTTAGTGCTCAACACCGAAATGGTTGACCATATAGAAATCCATTATTTGGAACGACCCGCCCAAACCAACGCCTCAGAACATGCGCCCATTGAAACCGTTGTTCTGCTCCATGGCTTCTCGGCAAACAAGGATAATTGGCTCGAATTCAGCCAGCAAATTGATCCCAAATTCCGTTTACTGATCCCCGACTGGCCCGGTCACGGCAACAATTCACCCGACATGAATACCGACTACAACCTGTTCAAACAAGCTGGCAGGCTTCATCAACTACTAGCGCAAGTCGGCACGGGCAAGGTTCACTTAATCGGCAATTCTATGGGTGGCGGGATCGCCATGATCTACCGTTTGTTATATCCGCATGATGTGTCCAGCCTGGCACTGATGAATACATTGGGCTTTAAAAGCAGCGAAAAATCCGAGTACTTCCAAGCACTGGAAAATGGCACAAATCCACTCATTGCTTGTGATATCCGCGATTTTGATAAATTGCTAGATCTTACCATGCATAAACCACCCTATATTCCGTCACCCGTGAAGGCGGCCCTCGCCCGCCAATCTGTCGATCGTTGCGAGATTAACCGAAAGATATTCGCGGATATGCTAGCCAGTCGTGAAACACTAGCGGCCTTTGACTTTGAGACAGGGTTGGCGAAAACCGCCCTATTGGCGCCCAAACCAGTGCTAGTTATCTGGGGCGACAAGGATCGTGTATTAGACATCGCGGCGGTTGAAGACATCAAGCGTCTGATGCCTGAAGCAGAAGTGAAAATTTTTACCGATATTGGCCACTTGCCATTACTTGAGGTTCCGGGCGAAAGTGGCAGCAGTTATAACGACTTCCTGCTGCGTTCGGTCAGTGACGCTGATTACCGTGATTACCAAGCCCAACACTCACACCGCTGAGCCGTTACCCGGCGAACTCGCCGGGTATGTACCTTTCTAATTTATCAGGGGTTTGATCTACAGCTTAAGTTACACCTAAAGATGACTTTTACCTCACCTGATAAACACCGCTTTAACCACTACCGGTAAACTACCGTCATCAGGACTACGAACAAAATCATGAAATGCTCAACCACGGGTTAAGCCCGCACGGTTTTCAACATCGTACAAAACACGAACAAATGCTATCAAAAGGCTTTGATCAGCACATCTTTCACATCAACCACTAATCCCACCCGGACAGTTGCATGAAAAAAGCCGTGTACTCAAGGGCTTGGAATAGGCAGTTATTCAAACACTCTTTGGTCGCTTGATTAAAAACCTTCCTAGACTCTGTAATTATTGGCGTTTTCATGCAACTACCTTGGGCTAAAGGCAGTCTGTTGATCTGACGCTTTATGCAGCCTTGATCTTAATAGCTCGACTTTCACTAACGTCTATCATTAGTGTCTTCATTCTGCGCGAAATACTATTTAGCTCGTGAGCAGGTTCCTCCACCAATCGGTAGCGAGGAAAATAAGCAAGTGTTCGCAGCGCAATAATGCGCATCGCCGATGTTGCGAGTGCATGCCCTAAACAATAGTGAGGCCCTCCGCCATATACCGGTATATCGGTAACGTTATCTCGATCTAAGTCAAAGACGTCCGGGTTAGGAAACTCATTGGGATCATAAAATGCAGCATTAGCCATGATTTTTATCATTTCGCCTTTCTTGATCTTTTGACCGTGAAATTCAAAATCTCTCTGCGCAAATCGCGTATTGCCACAGTACCCTGATGCATTCCATCGCATGCTTTCATAGATCGCATTATCGATAAGCGAAGGATTTTCAACAACGCGCTGAAGCGCTTCTGGATTTTTAGCCATGTTATAAAAAAAGTAGGCCATATTGTCGCGAATAGTATCTGGCCCAACAGCCAGCAATGTTGCAATAAGCCCGAGAACTTCCATCTCACTTAGCATATCTCCATCTTCGCAGGCATTCACAAGCTCACTCAAAAAATCATCCGTGGCTAGTGTTTTCTTTTGTTGGATAAGCGCTTTTAGAGCAGTGATTCCCTTGTCAGAGTTTTCATAGTCTGGAGTATCTAACGGATCTAAAAAGCACTTTATGATTTCGAGGTAAAGCTGCTCACAATCGTGCCTTACGTCGGCTGGAACACCGATATATTCGGCAAGTATTTCAAATGTTAAATTCTCAAGAAGTGAATCCATATCAAATACATCATCAACTGAATCCAAGGATCTATCGACGATACTCTCAATATTTGCTTCGATGCTCTTTACAAATCTCGGTGCAAAAGCCTTATTTGCAATTTTTCGCAGTCGTCGATGATTTTCTGGTTTCAGGCGAGGCAGTGCCGATTCACAAATCCTATCCAACTCCTTCATTTTGTGATCAGGAATCGTTGGGAAGTAGTCCCACGCATTAAAATTGAACGTTAAGTCAGAATGCGTGAGAAGTTCACGATACTGTTTGTACTCGGGTGTGAGTATCCAGGCGAGCTGAGTAGGTGCAAAGAAAACGCTATGATTCTGCAGCATATCCTCATAAACAGGCTGAGGGTTTCGAATAAAACCCTCTAGATCCTTCGGATCAAACGCAGAATAGCGCGGTCGTGTAATTGCCCCCTTAATCATGTAAAAAGCTATTTTGGTAATGTCAGTTATTTTTAGTCGAAGCATGGTATTTTCCGTGTTTATTTCTTACTAAGAGGCAATCTTGTAGAGCTCTTCGTGATCGGGGTTGTTGTACTCGGGGTAGAATATCGACGAGTATTTCCGATATGTATTGATAGGTCCGTCACCCTTAATAACCGCAGGGCTGGAAAGATATTTTTTGTTCTCCCATATTTGAACATCGTCCATGACATCGTCTTTATATGTTTTTATTACTGCCATCGAGAGAATTTTTTGAACAATAAGTGTCGGTAAAAACTTAAGTAAGATGTTCTTCTTGATACCCGATACATCCCCATGAACCTGGCTTGCAATATGGATGTCAGTATACTTTTTTTGTCGCGGCAGATAGGCAATATAGTGACGGATTCGAATGTTCCAATCAGGCAAAAATGTTTCCGTTAGCGTATAGCCCATGCCATAAGAGTGAGTCATAATTTCTGCGTGAACAAACTCGCCATCACCAGGCAAGATGTTCTTTCTATCAAATGCGATATGACTACTGAGATATTCTTTATCGACAATAACTGGGCGCAGACTTTCAATGTTCACGTACTTGTGAACAAATGCGAAATGGCCAATATCTACTGCGTTTTCTTTTAATTCTTGCACGTGCGATTGAACAGGAATAACGCGAGATTCGAGTTTGCTCCAGCCGTCGTGATCAACAGCCGGCACGTTCCATGATGGTGCTCTTGAAAACTTACTGTAGTAAATCAGAATAAAACCATTCACCTCTTCTACTGGGTAACTCTTTATGCATAGTCTTTTCGTCGGTTCAGTACCGTAACCCGTTTTTGTACATTTACNTTGACCGTTAAATTGAAAACCATGAAATGGACATTGAATCGACTCTTCAATTACCTGCCCACCCTCTCCAAGGTGAGCACCTAGATGCGGGCAGTGTGCATCAAGTGCTTGAATACGGCCGCTTTCTGTTCGAAAGATAACAATCTCAAGTCCACAAATTTTTGCAGATATGATGCATCTAGGTTTCAATTGATTTGCAAAGCCCACGGAGTACCAACTGTCCGGAAACGATGGTAAGTCTTCAACTAACGTTAATGAAGTCAATGCTGGACGCCCTGATTTGATTCAGCTTTCATTTTTAATGCCTTTGATGCTGCATTAAACCCACGAATGATTTTTTTCTTATAAAGGAACAATACCAACGGTTGCAAAACCCCTTGGCAGCGCTCAAAAGTATGATACTGCGTGTTGTTGTCATCAATCGGTGTTAACACTTGAACACGTTCGGCACGTAGTAAGCCAAAGATGGTATCTGCGTAGGCTATCGCTCTTCGGGTATGCCATGTTGTAAACGTTTCATGTTGTAGTAAGTGTTGCTTTAACATGTCTAAAGGTCGGGGGGTACCACCGTCTTCGTACGGCCCCCATGAAACGCCAAAAGTGACTGATTCTCCAACACCTGCGTGGGTATCAAGCTCAAAAAAACGATTCAATGGATTCCAATTAGGGTAATCCTCAAAATTTGTTATGTGCCTCCAAACCTCGTCCGCCGGGGCGGATATATTGATCGGCTCAGCACAAATAATGTCGCTAAATAACCCTTTCAAACGAGTCGGAGAGTTAGATTGATAATCATCCGACAGGCTGGATGATATGTTCGAAGACGCCACCGCTGTGGTAGCAACTTTGGGCGTTGTCATACGTGGCTACTCCCAGCTATAGCAACCTTGAAAGGCCGTGCGTTAATCAGCGGTTGGGTATTAATGTATTCAATACCCAATTGACACGCTAGAAACCGGCCGACTACACCGACGTTCTCGGTTAAAATACCTATTGTCATTGTCATGTAAATTCAGCCCTTACTCAGCTGGCGTAACTTTGATTATTGATAGAAAACACGCGAGATTATTTCTGAGCAATCAGGTCTATCCAGTGATTTACTATTTGTGCTATTTTTAACGCATTAATCACAGAATTATCTAATTTGCAGTTAACCCTCGAATACTCATAAAGGGTTGACGAATCAGCGCGGGTAAACGATGCCAGATGGGTAAAAGAATCTTCATATCACCATCGGGAAAAAAGATGTTTCTACGCCAATTCATGTTCATCGTCTAAGCGCTTTAAGCACAACGCTATTTTCGACGGCGCACAAGGTAAGTGTTATGAAACAGAGAGAAAATAGTCGGACAGAGGAATGTCCAATTTGTTGATATAATTGTCCTAATTTTTACCCTCTTCCTATGCTTACGAGTAATTCGAGGACGCTTACAGCGCTGTAGCAATGCATCAATTAGGCTGATGGATCGTTAGGTCAGTCGAAAATTTTCGACAGGATTCGTATTTGGGTTCGTGACAGAGCTATCCGAGACAACGATAAATATACGCTGGCTTCGAATGTTAGATGTGTAACATGAAGACCCGAGTTTAGATTCAGCTCAGGCCTTGGTACGGAAAAGTGCCCTTAGTTTTTCAATGGTCATTTTTTCATCAACACATGTTGGACACATCGATTGCTCTAATACGAGAAAAACCCATGCGTTTAGCGTTAGGCAATGGCGTTATTCTTAGGTCATGAATCTCGACATTAACCTTACATTAGGCAACCTTTTTTTCGCTATCCACAAACAACAAAGCCGGCAACAGCAGAAAATCCAGTATCAGAGCTGCAACTAATATGATGCTGGTCAGCAAACCCAGATCGCTATTACCGTGTATTTTCGACAGCGTTAAAATCGCAAAGCCGGAAGCCAACGCGGCGGTGGTGATCCAAATCGGCGTACCGACCCGTCGAAAGGCAAAACGCACGGCATCTTCTGCGTTTAATGCTTGGTGTTTGCGTGCAAACTGATACTTCGACAAAAAATGTACGGTGTCGTCGACGATAATCCCCATCGTCAAAATCACCACGGTCGTGAGCCCCAACCCAAGCTCTCCTGAAATAATCGCCCATACCCCAAAGCCGATCGCCGCCGGAATAAGATTCGGCACGATGCTGATCAATCCATAGCGAAAACTCCCCAGCACCACCATCAACACCGCAGAAATAATCACCAGTGCAACAAACGACCCTTCGATGCTCGACACCAAGCTATCGATGCTTAAATGTGACCACATGATCGCAAGCGACGCACCAGGGTAACGCATAGCTTCAGGCAAATGCTCAGCCTGCCAAGCATTGACCTTATCCTGAAACGCAAAGATAGCATCGGTGTCCATGCTCGGGGTATTGATCAAGATACGCGTCGACGATTTATCCAGCGCGATCATGTCATCTAAGCTTGCCCCTTGCGGCACACTGAACTCATACATCAACAATAATTGAGCTGCTAGCTCGCTGTTATCCGGCGATCGATACCACTGCTGCTTATCGCCGTGCAAACTCTTGTTGAGTCGCTTCAATATATCGGTATAGGCATGCACGCTACTGACTTCCGGCTGCGCACGTAGCCAATCCACAAACGTATCGACATGATCGATAAACACCAGATCGGTGACACCGTTTTCTTCGCCCGATTGCATGTCGTAAAAGACGTTATACAATCCGCCAAAATGCGCATCGATGGCATCGTTGTCGGTGCGAAATTCATGCGGTTTTTTGATCATCTCGCTGAAGCGATCATTAATGGTGTTCTGCATCGCTAGGCCCACCATCACAACCGAAATGATGGCACAGCTGACCAACACCGCTCGCTGCCAGCGAATTACCCAGTTGGCCAAGCGTGTCATGATGCGTACCAGATTAGTCTCCGCAGTTTTCGGGCGACGCACCGGCAGCACCGTTAATAGTGCCGGTAACACGGTGTAGGAATACAACCAGGCGAAGAATACCGCCAATGCTGACGCATTCCCCAAGTGAGCCGCCGGGGGCAAATCGGTAAAATTCAAGCTTAAAAACCCCAGCGCAGTGGTCAAACTGGTGATACTCACAGGTACAAAGTTCACCTGCAGGCTGGTACGAATCGCATCGGCTTTAGATTCTTCGGCATAACTGTGCAGAAAGTACGCAACCATGTGAATACAATGCGCGATCGAGACGGTAATACCAATCATCACAGCATTAATCGCCAACGTCGAAAACACCGTTCCCATCATCGCCGCATAACCTAAAGCACTAATGGTCGCCAATAAGGCAATGCACAAACTCACGGTAACCCCCGCCACACTGCGCATCAGCAACCCGATCATCACAAACATTAACGCGAACATAATCGGCACCATGATCACGATATCTTTCGTCGCTATGGTGAGGTTATGGTAATTGCTGATGGCATTACCGGTGATCCAAAGTTTCACACCCGGGTAATCGGCTTCGACTTGCCGCTTTAATGCGTATACCGCTTCTGCCGTCGCGGTTTCTTCAGCTTGAGCATGGGTTTGCGAGTCATTCTTGCTCAGTGTCAGGATCACCGATGCGTGGGTACCCGCAGGGTTAACCAGATAGTCGACTAAGTCGGGAGACGACATAGCAATGTGTTTAATACGGGCAATGGAAGCGGCGTCTAGATCGTCACCCGGATCGTACAATTCATCAATAATAACATCGTCACCGTCACTTCGGCTGTGTTGATAATTCGATAATGAATCCACCCGCAACACGCCCGGCAATTGCCAGCCTTGTTCGGTTAAGTCAGACAACGCTGCCAGTGTCTCAGGCGTAAAAATGCTGTCGTCATCTGAACCCAACATTATTAACACGCGGCTATCTTTGCCGTATTTATCTTCGATGGCATCGAAAGCTTTTTGGTACGGGTAGTCAGCGCTAAAGAACGCTCTTGGGGTACTATCGAAAACAAAGTATTTATAACCGGATAGCCCCACAATCAGCATCACTAGCGACACTAATACCAAAACACCGCGAAACCGCATGGCATGATCGGCTATCCATTGACTCACTGTTAACATCGCTTCCTACCCGTGCTGCCGACTTGGCAATCGTTGTTATCTCAATTCAGAAGGTTGGAACACAAAAGTACCAGCTGTGCGGAATCTTCCGACTCGTGGTTGATATCAGTGGTTTATAGTTATTCTTCTCGCTACAAATGTGCCCGCGCCCGGTAAAAGGCATACGCAAACAATACGTTGTGGTACAAAAAAACCGCCTCTTCGGCGGTTTTTTCATGATGACAGCCACTCAAACTGCGTAACAGCTACCCATACAGCCTCCCGGTAATTGTCTATCGTCACTGAGCGACTGGGCAGGTAAAACCATTTTGATTCGGAAACGGGTACATACGCGGCCAGACTTGCACTTCCGTAGTCAGCGTATGACCAGATTTAAACTTCACCTCGATAAACGAGGCCGTCCAACCATTATTCTGCGGTGGCGTAACGCGATATTCATAGGTATCGCCGGTTTTAACATATTCAATCTTACGATCAGTAAACCCATCATCACCAATAGTACTCAAGCGAAAATCTCTGGCATCTGTGTTATTGGCAGACCAGATCTTGCCGGATGTTGGTTTGTCTTTCGTACGCGCGATAATGGTGCCGTCATCGAGAAACTCCCAGCTAAAGTTTGGCTGTTTGATGCTATCTGGCAATGCAATCGCCGAGAAGAACGGCAGAAAATCCTGAACCAGTAGGTCTTTTTCACCATTCTTGAGCGTGTGATCAATATTCGGGTAAACCCTGAAGTAGTTATCACCGGGTAAATCCGACAGGTAATAACGTGTCCAGTCGATGTTAATGAATTGATCGCCAGTGGCATTGATCAACATCTTAGGTATGTTGCAGTATCGTGACCGGTAAGCGAACGGATCGACACTTTCAAACAACTTTGTGTATTTGTCGCTGTATATCAGTTCAGGAATCACGTTTTGTTCCGCATAGGGTTCTAACGCGTACGAGTAGGTATTCAAAGAGCAATACTGATTTGCCACCACCGTGGGAATATTCTGCGTGATCACAATCGGGATAATCCCGGCAATGCGATTCTTGCCTAACGGGCCTTGGTCAAACGCAGCGGCAGTCCATGTCGTCCAACCGCGTTTTGAAGCACCGGCCACGACAAATTTAGTGGTTTTGCTGGCCTTCTTTTCGCTCTCAAGCTTTTCGGTGATCTTGATGACCTCTTCCATTGCAAGAATCGCCGCTTTCGTCATAGGGAACCGCCCGGCTCGCTCGACCGGGAAGCCATCAGCAACTTTGCGCCAGGTATATGCCAGCAAAGTGTCTTCTTGACGGGGTTTCTGCTCAGGATCATCAAGAAACACAGCCGGCTGATTGGGTACCTGCCCCAAGACGGCAATGCTTGAGGCCGGCACAAGCGCGAGCAAATTCTGATAAAGTGATGGAATTTCTAAGCCATCTTCAGACACTGGATTTGAACCGCCAACAATCAAGAATATGCCCGTATTATGGCGACTTAAACGATTGATGTAGATCGACAACATATGCGTCTGAATTGTCGTTTGGGTTTTACCCTGCTTCCAATCTTGTGACGTAAACAGATAGTTATATACCGTGCCAAGGGTGCGTTCTTTTTTGTTTAAAAATTCGATCTTGGTTGATGGATCAACCTCGGCAATGTAACGATCAAGCGGCGTAATTTCATCCGCATCGAGTGTCGGTACATTATCAAAAATGGCGGTCGGATCAGAGTTTGCAGGCAATATGCAAGACGCATTAATTGAGTCTCCACTGGGGCCAGACGTATCATCATCCGACGAGTCATCAGACAACCCACAGCCACCGACGCCCAATAACGAGGTTATGACAGTTGTCAGCAATAGAGCTTTCCACATCTGAGTACGGCGATACCGGTTGAACATTATCAGGCCCCTGAGCACAAAAATGATTGATCATTTTTTAGCCTAGACCAGTGTTCTTCCCTGTCAAAACTCTCGCAATAAGCCGCAATCCGAGCTCGGCTAATCGGCAGGTGAAATACGTTGGTGTGATTTCAATTTATGGATTTCTATGCGTCAGATGGCGGGTTAACAGATTCAGAAGAACACCGTAAGCCGGCAAAATCAAAACCACACAAACAAGCACTTTATAGCCATAATCGGCAATACCAATCGACAGCCAATGCTCTGCCATAAACGCATCCGTTGAACGATAGAACGCGATACTGAAGAAACTGATGCTATCGATAAGGTTGCCGAAGATGCTCGATGCAGCCGGCGCCAACCACCAATGGGGGCTGCGCCGCAAACGGTTAAACACCAACACATCGGTCAATTGCCCGATAACGTAAGCACTAAAACTCGCAAAGGCGATACGAGCAACAACCCCGTTAAACACGAGTAGCGATGCCATCCCCATATAGCTGCCGTCTTTAAACAGCACCGATACCCCGTAAGACAACAACAAGGCGGGCGCCATTACGACGGCAACAATTCGCCGCGCCAGATGTGCACCGTACAGGCGTACCGTCATATCCGTGGCCAGATATACCAGTGGAAACGTAAACGTACCCCAGGTAATAGTGACTGAAAATAACTGGAACGGAATCTGTACCAAATAATTACTACTGGCAATAATCAGAATATGAAAACTGGCTAGCAGGGGTAATGCGATGCGTCGTGGTGTCAGTTGCTGATCAAGCATAAAAGGAATATCGGCGCTGGGCCCAAGTGTTGGAGTCACAATTACGAGGTTAGCACCTGGCCCGACATTCAGGCCCGAACTCGCGCTTTTTGGAAAAAACCCACACAACCCTCAACGCAGCCGATGCGTGATTCGTTTGAGCAACAACCCGTAGGCAGGAATCATCAACACCAAGCACACCATCAATTTATACACATAATCCGCCAAGGCTATCGAGACCCAATGCTCCGCCATAAAGCTATCCGGAGATTGATGGAAGGCGATAAAGAAGAAGCTGATCGTATCAATGAAGTTACCCACCACACTCGATGCCAGCGGCGCCAGCCACCAGCGACGACTGCTGCGTAAACGGTTAAACACCAACACATCGCTGAGCTGGCCGATCACGTAGGCACTGAAGCTACCCAAGGCCACACGTGCAACCGCCACATTCAACGTTGCCAACGCAGATGCACCCAAGAACGTACCCTGATAAAAAAGCACCGAGACAAGATATGACAAAAGAAGCGCCGGCAACATAACAGTAGCGATGATACGCCGAGCCAATGGAGCGCCGAACAAACGCACTGTAAGATCTGTCGCTAAATAAACCAGCGGAAATATCAGCGAGCCCCAGGTGAAGGTGATAAACCCGAGTTTGAAAGGATACTGAATGAGATAGTTACTGGCCGCAATAACCAATACGTGAAACAACGCCAGCGAAGGCAACACCCAAGGACCAGGGGCAATTTTATCTACGAATGCATAGTCGGCAGTTGGCGCTGTTGTTGGAACCATAACGTTACACTCTCGGGCCGGTAATAGCCTTAACCGTCACTGTTCAGCCTTGCACGCAAGCCAGTGATATCCAGCTCGCACTGGCGTTTTTCCTGCAGAGTTATCAAACGCTCTTTGCGTAATTCACTCAGGCAGCGGCTCACGGTTTCTTCACGCCCGGCAACAATCGCCGCAATGTCTTGGTTACTCACCAGTTGAATCTGGTTACCCGGAAGTTTCTGCAACTCATGTAACATCAACACTAGATTGATAACACGTTTTATCAATGGGCCACTGCGCAGATTGGCTAGCCAGTTATCGGCCCGAAACAACTGTTCATGCCATTGCTGAATCAGCGCGTTAGACAAGTCTGGTTGGTCTTTCTGCAATTTATGAATGATCTTGATCGGGATAACACATAAATCAACATCCGATAGTGCCACAGCCTGATGATGGTAAGTAGGCTCTAGCAAAGCCTCAATACCGCCACAATCACCAGGGCCGAGTATACGTACAATCTGCTGATCACCACTTTCGGAATAACTCACCAGTTTGATAAAGCCCATCCGCACCGACAATATCGAATGCGCCGGTTGGCCCTGATGATAAAGCATCGTGCCGGATGGACACTTAGTATGCTGAATCGGCCAAAGGTATTCTGTCAGATTGCCAAACTCCAGTTTGGAGAACAGCATCCGCTGTCGCAGCGCACAGTGCTCACAATCTTCAAGACGCAGGGTTTCGTTCTCATAGCAGGCTTGGTTAAAAGTAGTGTCCGTATCACGGGTTATTGGCATCGTTGGTATCCACGGATTTAGCAGGAAAATCGATACTCGGGTATCGTTTGATAGACAGCGTGTGTTTTTGACACCGAAATCATCAGAAAGATACATGATCGTATAAATGGGTGTTGATTGCGTTGTTTTATCGCATCTTTTAAACCGAACTCGATGGCGATAATAGAGCAATCAAAGGGACAAAGGGCAAAAAAGCCTCATTAGCGAATAAAGTCTTCTCGAGGTAGTCATCGTTTACCTCGAATTAACGAGATGGGCGTTCTCAATTCAGGCAGATTCACGCCCACTGCCCGTATGATTGATGAACAGGTATTTTCGATTCCGGCTGGACGATACGACTCAGTGCAAGGACAAGAAAATACGCCACGAATAGTAGCAAAATCGCGTATATCGATAAACGCATCGCAATGCGTTAACGCCTTATCAAGGCGTCAGATGCAAAGAGTGTCCGAAAGTCCGAAATTTGCAAAAAAACACGATGAAAATTTTGGACACAACGGTGAAATTTTGGACATCACATCCAATAATACGACAATTATATCAAAAGCTTAGACATTCTACTGTCTAGTCGTTTTTTCTGCCGTCAACTAACGCTAAATTCATATCTTCTACTCACAACTACCCCACTTATAAAGATACTTATCACACAAAGTGACCCGTTAAACTCCTATCTATTCGGCAGAAAAATATGAATAAATTTCCAATTCCAATACTGATAATAACGGGGCTATCTTTACAAGCCTGTGTCGATGATACGCCCATACCGACTCAAAATTGGTATAAAGATCTTGATGGCGACGGCTATGGTAATGCTGTGATGGTTCAGCAAGCAATCACGGCACCGACAGGTTATGTTGCAGATAATACAGACTGCAATGATTCTGAAGCTCTGGCCAACCCCGGACAAGAAGAACTGTTCGACAATATAGATAACAACTGTAATGGCACGATCGACGAAGGCGCNGCTAGTTACTTTGTAGACAACGACGGAGATGGCGACGGTGACATCTATGATACAACCCCACAAACAAAAACTCCCGCTGAGTCTAACGGGTATGCACTAACTAACACTGATTGCGACGACGGTGATGCAAAGAATTCGGGCTTAAATAACGAACAACCGGATAATCAAGACAATAACTGTGACGGCCATATCAACGAAGGCTTTAACTTTGCCTTTATTACATCAAATACCTACAACGGAAATCTTGAAGCCGCAGGTGGGATAGGCGGCAATGCCGCACTTAATGCTGATGCAATTTGCCAAAATCTAGCCGATAGCTCGCCTCTATTGCCAGCCAGCACCTACAAGGCATGGCTTTCACTTATCAGCTCCCATGCTGCAAATCGTATTAGCCATAGCGAAGGCATCTATACCAATACACATGGCGACAAATTAGCAGACGGTTGGCTAGATCTAACCGATGGCATCTTGATGGCAACCATTAACTATGACCAATATGGCATCGAGACCCAGGGTACCTATTGGACCAACACAACCTCGAGCGGACGACGAGCTGCGCCAGCATGCCAAGGATTTTCAAATGCAGCGAGTGGGCTTGAAGGTATAACTGGTTCGACAACCGGCGATTGGACCAACAATGCACTCACAGACTGTGATACGTTGAACCATCTTATTTGTGTTGAATCCAAACCTAACTACTTTTTGGACGCCGATAGTGATGGCTTCGGAAGCCCCGGTACGACGATTGAATCTAGCACCTCACCTGGTGCCCAATACGTATTAAACGATGACGATTGTGATGACACCGATAGCAATATATCTCCTGCGGAGACAGAAATTTATGACGCTATCGACAACAACTGTAACGGGGCAATCGATGAAGGCTTTGCAACCTATTTTCGGGATGCTGATGCTGACGGTTACGGCAATGCTGCAATCACTAAGATTAAAATGAGCCAACCGTTAGGCTACGTCACCGACAGCACGGACTGTAACGATAACATACCGACCATCAACCCATCGGTGACAGAAATCGCAAATCTCATTGATGATAATTGTGACGGTACGATTGATGAAGGTTTTGTCGCACTCGATTACTACCAAGATAATGACAACGACAGTTTTGGTGATCCAGCGGTCTCCCAGAAATCTACCGTAAAGCCTACAGGGTATGTATTAGATAACACAGATTGCAATGACAACGACAACACAATCAACCCCTCGACAGAGGATACTATCAATAATATCGATGCAAATTGCGATAGCTTATACGACAACCCAAAAAATCATATGTTTGTGAGCTCTAACGTTTACACGGGTAATATGGGCGGCCTTACGGGTGCTGATAGCAAATGCCAAGCGCTGGCACATAGTCCCGAGTCTATAATGCCTGCCGGCGTATACAAAGCATGGTTAAGTGATGGCGGGAATAATATCTCTGCTAAGAGCCGATTAAGCCACGCAAACACTCGATATGTAAAACATAACCAAGCAACAACATGGGCGTTGGCAACGAACTGGGGAGATTTAATCGACGGCTCACTACTTAGAGAAGTAAACCGAAATGAAAAAGGTGAACAAGTTACAGGAACTCAGGTGTGGACAGGAACCAACACCAATGGCAATAAGAAATACGCGGGCTGCGATTCATGGCAATCAGATTTATCCACCCAGCTTGCGAGAGTTGGATTAACATCCGTCAAGGAATCGACGGAGTGGACTGACTATGCCTCGGTAAACTGCAGCACCACACAAGCACTGTATTGTATACAGCAGCGCGTAGACTTTATGTATACCGATGCCGATGGCGACGGTTTTGGCGATGCCACAACAAAAACTACGTTAGATATCGCTGCCGTTATCGCAGGTGATTATGTAAGGGATAATACCGACTGCAATGATAGTGATTCACTCATAAACCCTGCAGCGCTAGAGGCGCACGATAATGTCGATAATGATTGTGATTCTGATATCGATGAAGGTACCTATGCTGTCGGAGATACAGGCCCTGCTGGCGGCATTGTCTTCAAAGTCCGGGATGAAGGCCGTCATGGGTTAGAAGCAGCACCTGAAAACTTAACACCATCTAAATGGGGCTGCTTTGAAACCGATATAGATGGTGCAGAGAGTGCTGAAAATAGTGCAACAAACACTGCGGATATTTTGGCAGCAGGATGCAAAGTAGCCAACCTAGTTGATGCCTATCAAATAAACAACTATTCAGACTGGCTCTTACCCTCACTGAACACGCTAGAGACTTTATGGGAAAATAATAACATCATTGGATTGAATGACGGTTTCTATTGGAGCTCGACTGAGTTTGGCCAGAACACAGCGATCGTTATATCCGTTCCATCAGGCGATGATTTTAGAAGACCAAAAAACTTAAAATCAGAGGTACGCCCAATTAGACATTTTTAAGACTGCTATAAACCTAATGGGCATCAACGATGTCCGTTATTTTGATGACATAAAATGCGCCCCTCTGAAGGCGTATTTTATGTATACCAGCAATGCACTTTATTGAATAAAAAACCTCTCTAACCTCATCTATCAGGCGTTATACAACTTCCTGAAAAATGAGCGTGCGGATTTGATGCGCTTCCTGCGTTCAATTTGATTGGCTGATGCCACAAATTGCTAAACAACGGGTGGGACACCGACGATGGTTTATCTCGCTCCATGGCTATTTGTCATATCAAGCCCCTAGGCTATCTACCATCGCACACGATGTTCATTCTCTGATCGTAGACATAACTATGCATGAAACATGTATAGAAAACGATCCGTCGGAGGTGACTATGTCATAAACTATTTAGCTGAAATCTGGGTTAGCACCAACACCTATCGTCAACAGCACAATGATGCCATTCATATCTTCGATACAAGCGAACAGCTAATCAATACCTCAATATTGATTAATAGCGCGACTTTTTAATCGCCACCCTCCAATGATAATGTCGCCAGCCGTCGTTGCAGCAAGCTATCAAAGATGCTGATAATATCAACATCAGTTGGGTCGAAATACNCACGCATAACACCTACACGCGAAGCCAAAAAAGGTTTACGCTCGATTCCAAGGTGCAGGACTCCTTACGTCATTGGCTAGCCAAAAGATAATCCTAACGGCGATAGCACAACACGTTGTGCTGTAAATGCCCACTCTCCGCTTAACAATAGAAGGTACTTCTTGTGACCGAAAAGCCTGTTTTTGATCGACTCATTGAAGCGGCAACGGATTTGTTTCTTGAAAAAGGCTATCACGGCGTCAGCATTCGCTCATTGGCAGAGCAAGCCAATACTACCAGTGCAATGGTTGCTTATTATTTTGAAAACAAACACGGATTGTTTGATGCAATGGTGCGCTATCAATTTGGCAAGTTCCTCGATATTGCCGTCGAATCAATGAACCCAGAAACGCCCTTATCATTTAAGCCGTTTGTCTCCGGCACCCTCAAATTATTCAATGAGAACCCGCGATTGGCAGAGTTTTTTATTAAAACAACGCCGGCCGATTCCGGCCCCGGAAGTGATTACATGAAAAAGCTCTTCCAAACAGGCCAGCAAATGGTTGCCGAGCATGGTGAAATGCTCAAACAGAAAGGGTTGATCAAACAAGACATCGACGTGGAAGTCGTGCGCATACTATGCATGAGCATCACATTAATACCCGGTTATATGCGAGAAACCTTATTAGAGGCCTACGGCGAAGAGCAATACGCGATTTTTATTGAGCGGTATAGCGACCTTGCAGGTTCTATGCTCACGGACGCCGTTAAAGCATAGTTGATTGCAACTATTGGAATCACCGCAGATCAAGCAGCAACGTCGACACTTTACACTCTCTGCCTGCCTGTTAATCCCGCAAGAATACGCACTCCGGTAATAAAAGATCTAATCTGGAATAATGAAGGGGCTCATTTCAAGCCCCTGCCCTGCGAAGAAAGTTTACTGCAACAGATCACGTGCCTTCTCGATCGTTGAATCAATTCCTGACTCTCTATCTGACAACAGATACAGCGGCACCTCAAAATCAGGCTGTAAACCTTCAACTTCCCAGTTTGTGCCGTTGCTATCCAACCAAACCTGATTACTCAACGAAAACACCCACTGATTTGGCAGCCCAAGATAAAGCATGTCACTAAAGATACCCTGCGTCGCTTCGCCTACTTGAACGGTATTTCCGTCAGCTTTCAGCGCCAAAATCAAATCTTCTGCACTACTTTGGTTTAGCTCACTCGTAATCATCACCGTTTTCTGAGCCAAGCGCGCACCATCGTATGGGCTCATTGTTAATGCCACAGATTCGCCACTAGGTGCCGAGTAGCTACCGTATTGGATCGTTTGTTCGATAAAGCGCTTAGCGAGAGCTCTGTCCATCTCTGTGGTGCCACCAGCATGCTGGCGTAAATCGAGAATAATACCGTTTGTATGCTGTAGGTCAGACACCAACTCATCGAGCACCACATTCAGGGCATCAACATGGGGGCTTGGGTCCAAAGCTTCACTAAAGCTATCGCCGGCATGATCCGGGTCGAAACTACTTAAGTTACCAACAACCACATAACCAAGATCGCCCTTCAACCCCCATATGATCTTTCCGTTGTGCGATTTAATATCCTCGACATCGCTTAGCAAGATGGTGTTAAACGCCGCAACTTGCTCTTGCGTGTATTCCTCAAGCGTTTGGTCAGGTTGATTAATCGTGTACTCCACAGCAAGTTGGTCAATGAGGGTATCGGCACTAAATGTGGGATAGAGAAAGTTGTAATCAATTTCAGGCGCCAACAGATCAAGCGGTTTGAAGTACACCACAACATGGGCATCCTCTAACGCGGACATCAGCTGAGCCACAACGGCACCTAACTGCCCTTCCGTCATTTCATCATGAACAGCAACCTTCGCTTGTTGAGAAATCGCCGGCCAATCAATATTTCTCGCGTCAAAAAAACTGTAATACGCTTGTGCCATCGACACCAAATGGTTGATCACGTTAGTCGGCGTATTGGTTAGAGGGGTTGCACAGCTAGCCGGTAGTGCACTGATTTTATCAATCACGAACGGCCTATTGCTGTTTGTTCCTAGGTATGCGGAAAACGCGTAGTCGTCGGCATCTGTGATTGTCCAATGAAGCTTGCTGGGGAATTCTTGCCGGGTAAAAATATGCGTCTTTATACAGCTATCCGGTGAAGCTTCGTAACGAGTAACAAGGTCGTTTGTAATATTCAGATATTCGCCATAACCGGTGTTTTCCCAAACGCCAGTATAGTTATCTGCCGGCGGAGAGGTATTTGACGGCTTGCTGGAGTTAGAGTTGTCACAGCCAACAAAAACAACAGGAATACACAAAGACAAAAGGAGTATGGATAGTTTTTTCATAGAGTGCACGCAATCAGTGTTAATGGAAGTTCCGAATCAATGAATGATTCCAGGTGCACACTACGGAGATCTACCACGGGTGACGTCCGAACGGGTAAGCTAGTACTAAAAATCACTCACTAGGCGCCATCTTTACTGCATAACTGCTTGTTTTCTGTAAGCTGAGGGCGTCATACCCGCTATTTTTTTAAAGGTAAAATTAAACGTACTTTTGGAGTTGAAACCTGCGCTCATCGCAACATCGAGAATATTTAGCGTGCTGTTGCTCCGAAGCTCTCGCTTCGCGAAGTCAACGCGATAGCGTGCAATAAACTCGTGAAAATTCATGTCTCTGTATTGATTAATGGCCTGCGAAAGATACTGAGGTTGTGTTCGAACCTGCTGCGCCAATTTGTCCAATGTCAGATTCGCATCCAGATATAGAGCCTGATTCACCAATACGTTCTCTACGCGCTCAAGAATCACGCATGCGTCGCTGCGGGTTAAGCCTGAGCGTTCATATTTAGGGGTTTCAAGACAACGCTGTACCGTCTCTTCTTGTGGTGATTTTCTGCAATAAACAACAGTGAAAACCAAAACAACAAATAGCGCGATGAGATCTACAACATTGAATAGCGCATCGATCCAGATCGGGTCGTATTCCCACAATCCTGAAACATTGTGAAAAACTAGCGTCAGCCATAAAACACCGATCGAGCTCCAGACACCCCTCAACCAGTAGTATGTGGCGTTTCCATAACCCACTGTATAAAGCGCCCCGTTGAAGAGACGCCAGAGAACCGGCATAAAATGCATCGCACTGCTAACGATGAATAGCATCACAAACGCCAAATACCCAACCGCGGCTAGTGCATTCAACACGACTGACGGCTCTTCATCGATGCCCTCAATGGATAAAATAAACATCGGTAGGAGCAAAAAATAGCCTGCTACCAGCAGTCTTGTCGCGGGTTTCTCAAATAGCGTTGTGGATTCGACTCGCAATACTGACTTCGTGAAACGTGTCATCAACGGCCCTAACATCAGAATCAAGGGATAAGTAATCAAGAAGAGTTGGTGGCCTACCACTCCAGGCAGCAGTGCCTGAAGCGTGATAGTGCTTTTAAGCATGACGGCAATCGAAAACAACGTAATAAGGGCGTGTCGGGCGGGCATCCAATCCAGTAAAAAATGGATAAGCAGTATAAAACTGATAGAAAGTGGAATCGCGGAAAACCCGGAAAGCAAACTGATCAGTTCAAACGTGTTATTCATGAGTATCGTGGGTATATCAATGACTGGGTTTGCGCGAGGTTAGGAGTAAACCGCTAAAGCGTTCGCCGACGCCCGACCCCAAGCTATTTGATGCGCACAACCAATAGCAGTAAATCCTTAGCGTCTCGAGCGAATCTACCTAGATGTGAAGATGCGGCGCGTGTGAATGTGGCAGCAGATCTAGACGTTTTGCATAGCCACGAAGCAGATCGTATTGCTGAACCTGCTCTTGAGTCAGAACCAGTCGTTGATCAAGGTGTGCTCTCAAATGCACCTCGCGTAATTTGCCACGAATAGTGCTTATCTCAGACAACTGCTTTTGTATATTTTCGTGCGTAATCGTCGCGTTTTTGAAATCATCATCGAGCTGCTTCTCAGCACAAACAAGTTCACGCCCTAGATGTATTGCTTCACTTTTCATACGCCCCAAGATGGCAATGGTTTTATCCAATTGCTCGTGAGAAAGATTCAATTCAGCTGCTAGCTCCAAGACGTGTTTCGGCCCTGGGTAATGGTTGAGTTCAGCCGCTTTCGCCACCCCCATACCTCGGCCAGTTAATAATCGCTCGATATCAGTTTTGCTAACACTGCTAATTTTCAGCGCCAGATCACTATGACATCGCGGGGTTGATGCAAACACCGACACAGAACCAGCGACCAGGAATATTAAAACAAGCTTCGATTTGATATCGAGCCCCCCTATTCAGATTAAATTCGAAACCGTTACTCTACTCGCCCCACACAAAGTGCAGCCAGCACACTTGTTAATCAATCCTAGGGAATTTGTTAACACACGTTATCGTAAATGGCCGGCGGTTGTGTATCCACGGAGCAACACAAAACAATGTTCACTCGCCAGAATCATGAATTCTAAAGAGAGACTGCAATCAACGTTCGATTACAGGCTGCCATTCGGAGGCGCAGGCGCTAGTAAATTTATTGTACTGCCCTTTCGTGAGGAACAATCGGTAAACGCCTAGTGTCGTCTGACGCCCCCCGTTTAGGTTCTGCTTTTGATCAAAACCACACGCAACAATCTCCATGGATGCTACATCAATATCAATAAAGTACCGTGTATCGCCATCTTGCTTTCGGCACATAGCTAACTCCACCTTTCACTGGTATTAATTATAAAAACAACGACTCTATACCTGCCAATGCATTCGGTCCCACTACATCCAGCTGCTTACGCATAGGTGCCATGATACTCGGCTCACTGCTAAGAGCTTTTCGACCGGCCATTGGCCAGCTCCTTATGCATGCTGTCGCTCGAAACGCACCCACGTACTGCAGGCAGCGACTGCCGCGTCTCCATGATGACGTTTGATATGCACGTTTTGACGTAAATCACCGGCACGAAATACCCAATAATCGGATGTCTTCGCCGGAAGCTCGTTTCGAATAAGGTCGTAACGTCCACGACCTACAACAACATGCTGACCGTTCGTTGTTTGGGGGCATAGCGATTTTGTTAAAATGCCGGATGTCTCAGCGAGATCAACCAATGATATTTTTGTGTTCGCCGCACTGCTACCTACGGCATTAATACTGAACACTATGGCGTATGACGCAATGCTTCTATGCGTGTTAATTTGCACCTGATGCTCTAGTTGACCCGCTGGAAAGTTACCCAGCATTGGCATATCGGCGATCGGGTTTACTCCATCATCGCTCAGAAATACCTGATACCCGGAAATATTAGACTCTTCATAAGCACCTTCAAAAAACAGTGTTCCGCGAACGACATTCTCACGAAAGTCNGAGTCCAAAAATCGTAGATTTTCAGCAAGGAATTCAGGCCTAGATGCATCAACAATGCTTTTTTTCGCGACAGCCGTTGTATCGCTGTTAGCATCCTTTGCGTAAATAAAAATGCGTGAGTCATCGCCGACCTCTGTGTCTTCTGGTATCTCAAACACGGCTCCATCATCAATATAAACCCGACCTATCGGGTTGCCCTCACCGAGTTCGATAACAAAGTGCGTTGTGGTTGTATCGCTGAATTCCCAATGCAGGGAACCGGATACTTCTCGTTTATCAGGATCGTGATCAACAAATTCAATGCCGTGTATGGATTTACTCGGTAGATAGTCAATCTCACTTTCGCGCGAGCGCCCACTATCACATGCAGCTACTAATCCCAAACTACTCACAAGCAACATCGTTACATTTTTCACAGCTCTCATACCTCTACCTTGTCGAACGGTAAGCGGGAATGGATAGTGAACGAACTGCTCATTCAGATCGACGAAAAGCGTTAATCAATCTGTGGTTTTCTGTTAATGAATGTCTTAGGGGGTTTTGAGGCTCGGTGTTTTACTTTGCGCCGTTCGCTTAGGAAAACGTATATGCCGCTACAGAAATACAACCTCAAGAATCAACTACTAACAATACTACGTAAGTTACACGTCCAGTTTGTGCAGCTACCGCAACGCATGCTGAGTACGCCGTCTTATTTTATCGACGTTGAAAATCAATTTTGGCAGTATCGAGCGTTGAATATCGTCGTAAAAAAGAACGTCGCAGAAGAACTAGATAGCGGCGTTCAAACAATTGAAATGCTAGCTCAACTTACCCAGTCAAACGCAGATCAGCTATATCGCCTAATGCGATTTTTGGCATCCTTTGGCGTATTTTTAGAATATCCTGGCCGCCGATTTGCGCATACTGAGCGTTCCCGCCGCCTGTCATCCAATCATCCTAAAAGTATCAAGCCGCAAATTATCTTGCAGAACAGCCGTCAAATGATCGCGCCTCTGGTAGTACGTCCCGAGACAAGTGTGGAAGAGCAACGCTCTCTTTTCGCAAAGCACCACAACACAGATTTTTTTAACTATTTAAATGAAAATCGGTGTTTTAACTACACCTTTACTAGGTCACTCACGACGACAGAACGCTCCAGTCAACGTAACTTTAGCGCGGATGTTGATTGGTCAAAATTCAAAAGGATATTTGATATTGGTGGTGCCGTCGGCGTTAGTAGTGTCGGTATTCTCGAACAAAATAAGGAACTCATTGTAACCGTTTTCGATCGCGCCAATGTCATTGAAAGTGCCAAAAAATACTGGCGNCAGCGAGGCATGGAAAATGCGCTACTCGATCGCCTGCATTTTGCCGAAGGAAACCCCTTAGTCTCAAAGCTACCGCAAGCAAAATCATCAAATGATTTGTACTTTCTTGCGGCTATCGTACCGATGTTAAATGACTCACAAATGATCAACTTGCTTCGTTCGATAGTTAGCGCCAGTGCACCTTTCGTTTGCACAACTGCCATCGTTGATATCATTTTACCAACAAAACAAAATGATAAATATCTATGTGCAGCGGATTTTCAAACCATGCTAACCACACAGGGGCGCCAGAGAACACTCCTCGAATGGAAAAGCATCGCTGAACTTGCCGGGCTAACGGTCGATGAAGTGGTGAAAACACGAACACAATCATCCGTTATTATTCTCAGGGCCTAATCGATGCCAAACAATCTGAAACGTTAATCAGGGCGAACACCATACTCAATAATTTTGGCTGAAAAAGCAGCCAGTTCATCGAGGTATTCATCAAAATCTGTTGTCGGCATCTGATCACGCAGCAGCGACTGAATTAACATTGGGTAGGTTGATAGCGACATACTCACAGCGCGCAAAACATCTGGGTTCAAGTCATTACGCATCGTCCCATTTTGCTTCTCAGCATGCGTCATTGACCACGCCAATTCTTGCCCTTGCGATAATAGTGATTTGAGATAGTGATAACCTGGCGAATCTCGATACACCATTATACGCACAAGAAATGGCCCTAATGTGGGTTGTTGAGTCATTGTCCGATAACAATTTCTGAAAAGCTTTTGATAATCGAGTGTGCCGTCGTCTTGCACTGCACCGATGATGGTTTCGGAAAAAATATCGTACTGTCGCTGAATAACCTGATTATAAAGGCTGTGCTTGTCACCAAAATAGTAACTAATCATCGCCGAGTTTGCGCCTGCTTCTTCTGCGATCCGCCGAATACTGACACTGTGGTATTCGTTAACCAGAAACAGTTGCTCGGCAACGTTTAACAACCGCTCTCGTAAAGGTGTTTTATCTTCAAGATTCATAGTGTATTACTTCTCGTTACTGGAATGAAAACACGCGAGCCAGCCGCAGCTGCATCAACGTCGACACTGAATCAATGTCGCTGAACATTCATTAAACGTCGGCGAGCCTTTTTCGAATATTTGCTGCTAGTCGATAGGTAATCGACATCTTTTAGTTGCGTATCATATGCGCAAAGTTTCAAGGGTGTGTATACCACAGCTAATCAATACCTCAGATATTGATTAGTAAATAGCGGAAAAACAGTGTTGCGCTTGGTATAACCATAGAGACTATCCAGACAGCTGCCCGTCATGAAGCAACTGGCCATCAGAAAAAGCTATAACTCACATACCCAAGAAAATAGCTCACCGTTTTATCGCCGCCACTCCACTGAATCGCACCGCGTTCAGGCAGGGTATACACGTTGATAAATTTCAGCGTTAACTGATCGGTTACTGCGTATTCCAGAATCAAATCGATTTCATGCGTTAGGTTTTTATCGGTTATCGGTGTTACCGGATCGGCAAATTGCCCTTTGCCTAGCTCATTGATGCGGTAGAAATAATAGATGGCATTGAATGTCAGCGTATCGGTTGGTTGCGTCGTCAGCCGCACTTGATGGTTTTGAAAGTTTTGATTAACCAATTGATACTGCCCGAGATACTCGCCGATATACCAAGCGCCCCAATCATCGCCACCGGGGAACAAGGGATCGTATTCAGCACTGAAATTTGCAAAGCGGTAGCTCAAACGGGTGTTTGCGGCTTCGGTAAAGGTGTAACCCAGTTCGGCATACCAGGCATAGGTATCCTGATTTTGCTCGTCAATACGTTGGTATACATATTCCCCTTTAACATCCCAGCCAGTGACGTCTGGCTGCACGTAGTCGTAACGCACATCAAACAGGTGAAGCTGCTGANGCTCGTCGATATCCGAATGAAAAATATCCAGCCCACCGAATGCCAATTGCCCCCAGTGCCCATGGAATGCTAAATCTGCCCCTGCCAAGTGCGTTTGGCTGTAGGTTTCATCATCTGGTGTTAGTTGGTATACCTGAAACGTCTGCGACGGCAACTCGACTTTACCTAAGAACCCTAAACGCCAGAAGTCATGCGGGCCAATCCATTCGTTACCGCGATTACCGCCGTCGTCACCACCGGTACCCAGGATAAACCCCGTACCCAACACATAGTTTTGACGCCCCGCAGAGACATTTACATCGATGCGTTTCGACGATTCACCAAAAGCGCTTTGCCAAACGAAGTTGGCTTCCCGCCAGGCAATGCGATTCACATATTCATGATTAATATTGCTCAGCGCAGCGTCATAGCCACCCGAAGAAATCAACACAGCACTGAGGTTGCTGGAATAGGTACCTGCCCCCTCGGTTACCCACCGCAGCTGCCCGCCGCCGGTGAATTGTGATTCATACCAGAAATCGCTGTGCTCACCCAATACAGCACGGTCGTTGCCGTAGTAGTTGTTATCAACGCCAATCAACGCGGCTTCGATATCCCCTTGCGGTTCGAATGTACCCTGGCCGTTATCCCAGCTGATTTCGTCAGAAGCGCTCGCAGGGTTAAAACACAAAGCAATAACAATGGTGATTGAGACAAACAGTCGATACATGGTGTTAGCAATCCCTTGCCCGTAAATCGTTGTCTAAAACATAGACCAGAACATAGGCTCACACCGTAAGAGCCCAGTTCGTGATGCCGTCAACGCCGATAATGTCGACTCAGCATCAATCGATTAAGCGCTGCACATTCCGCTTAATCATCGTATTGATAATTCACCTGCTGTCGCGATAGAACCATCGCCTCTGGCTTTTTATCATCATAAAGCGAACGGAAAAAACGTGAGCGTTCACCATTGGATTTCAATGCTGCCGCAAACGTGGGGCGCAACACCTGGTAATACAAAACAACATCGATGGTCAGGTTTTCAGCACTTTCTATTTCTCTCTCACTTTCTCTCTCGCCTTCGTTCTCATCATCATCGTCCCAGGCAAGGCGGTAATGTAACTTATCGGCCCCTGTACCTTGTGTATCTCCGGAGCGATTAAAATTCGGATCTGCAGCAGCCTGCCCCACCACGGCAATTTCTTCATAGTCGGTGTGCTGATCGGAAAATCCACGCGGTGGTATACGATTGTCTTTCAGATAGTGATCGCCATACAACAGCACATACGTCACATTCGACAAGGTATCCCCCATCACTGCTTCGTAAACCGGCACTTCGTCGGCAGAACGAATGACATCGTAATGCGGCGATATACATTCAATAGCCTGAATTTTTGACGGATCACTAATAACACATTCGTCGCGTGTGTATTCATAATCTTGTGCAATCCAGCCTTTGGCATCCGGTACCCCGGATTCAAACAGAACACGGCCATCACCGTCAGACACACTCAGTGCGACCCATAGACGACGACTAGGGAACCCGGTAGGCAACTTGTGTCCGGTACGATTCACCACGGTGACGTCAATCGACAACACATCATCTTCTAGCTCTACACTATCAACCTGTAGAGATGCACTCGTATCAACAAACGCCGTATTGGCTGCAATTTGTCGATCAAAACCCGAAACGGTCGTCGAGGTTTCTATTCCTAACGCCGCACGATTATCTCGCAGTAGTTCAAGCAAATAATTATTACCGCCAACGAAAGTATGTTGGGAATAATCTGTTCTTACCGGCCAATTAGAGTTTGCTGCGCCTCCAGGCATCGTCGCAATACGACTTTCATAGCCTTCGAGAGTTTTCATATGGCAATCCTGACACGACTGCACCTGCCCGGCTTGGCTATATTCGCTGTTTAACCACTCGGTGTAAGGTGCTTGCTCCACAAACTCACCGCCAGTTGGCGTATCATCACGCACATCAAACGCCGGCGTTTTGAGGTTGTGGCAAGTTGCACAGGTCTCAGATTGTTGAAGATGCTTCGAGCCAACAGGTTGGTATTGAGTATGATTTTGCATCGCCTGCCCAGCGGGGTTAGACCACGGGCCATAGATAACGCCATCGTCATTGATTTTTGCAAAACCCGAGAATTTTTTGTCGGTGTCTTCTTCAAGTTGATGACAAAACGTGCAGCTGACGCCCTCCCTTGCCATCATAGATTCATCCGCCTGAGCGCTGCGATAACAGCCGTTTTCATCCATGCAATTCTCAGTGGACAACGTATTGGTGGTATGTGCATTGTGACGTGCCATAGGGGTGTGGCAAGTCAAACATTTGTCTTCGATCGTACCGGCAAACGACGGTAGGTGTGATACTTCGTCTTCCATTTTTGCGCGAAAAATAGGGTCATTGTAAGCATTCGCGACGACGCTATGCTGCCAACCTGAATACGGGCTAATATCTTCGCCGCTGGGCTCTTTAGGGAGCCTGAACGTGGCGTATTCATCATTCGATGCGGAGTGACAATCACCACACGAAGCTGCGGGCGAAAACGCCCCTTCGACGTTCCAGTGCTTATCAAAAGGCGCAGTGACCAGTGTTACTGTATCTGTCTCATCCACCGGGGGGGTAGAAGGAGAGGTAGAAGGAGGAGTGGGCGCAGTATTTACATCATCATTGCCTGATGATTGCTGCCCGCAAGAGATAACCAACAAAGGTAGCGTAAGCCCTACCATCAACTTCTGCCATCGTTTCATAACAATCATGAGCGTGGTCTCGTTATTTACACCACCACAACGCTACGCCGCTTGAAGAATAACTAGGTGACATAAATCATATTCACTCACAATATCTGCAGCAGAAGACAACCAAATTGAACTTGGTCATACTTTTAATAGAAGTTTCAACAGAAATCCGCAGCCATATAAATACTAACTACAACAACGACCACCCGCCCCAGCATCCTAATACCAGTAATAAAACGCAGGCAATCCATTCAACGCCATGAAACGCTTTCTCTCCTTTTTCGTGCCGAGCTGCCACATAAACCAAGGTGCCAAGTGCATAAAATAGAGCGCTTTTGAAAACTAACTGCAGGCCAGCTGCATAGATCATCCAAAACGCATACACGCAGGCACTGATGGCACAAAATATCGGCCAAGCGAACGTGGAATTCTGCTCTTGCCGGCCTTGCCAGATAACTTTGACGCCAAACATGGCACTGAATAGATAGGGAATCAGCATGCAGCTCGCGGCTAACTCGATCAGGCTTAGATAGGTGCCCTTGGAAAAGTACGTTACCACCAGAAACACTTGCATCAGGCAACTGGTTGCCCATATCGAAATCACCGGCGATTCATTGGCGTTCTGTTGCGCAAACACGCTGGGGAAGTCACCCTCTTTAGCCATATCAAACGGCATTTGCACCGACAAGATCGTCCACCCTAGCCAAGCACCGAGTAACGACACCACTAAACCAATATTAATGATGTATTCGCCATAGATACCGATGACTTGGCCGAGTACAAAGGCCGTAGACGGATTATGTGCATGGGCCAGCTCAGATTGCGATGCAACCCCGTAAGACAGCACAGTAACGGCAACATAAAGTATCAGGGTAAATACAAAGGCAAAATACGTGGCATAAACAACATCTTTTGCACGACGAGCCCGCGATGATTGCACCATAGCCCCTTCGATACCAAGAAATACCCAAGCAGTTACCAGCATGGTGCTTTTTACCTGATCTAACAGCGGCATGTGTAATGCATGACCCCAGATATCGAGTTTGAATGTGTGGATTTTGAACGCCAAAGCGACCACAACAATAAACAAGCCCAATGGAATAATCTTGCACAGCGCGGTTACTAAATTTACAAAGGCCGCCTCTTTAACCCCACGCATCACTAACGCTTGAAAGAACCACACCAGCAGGCTTTGACCAATCAGTGACACCAACGTATTGCCCTGACCAAATACCGGAAAAAAGTACCCCAGCGCACTGAACAACAACACAGCATAAGATAAATTACCGATCCAGGCTGCAGTCCAGTATCCCCAACCGGCATTAAAACCGGCGTAATCGCCGAATCCGCTTTTCGCGTAGTTAAAAATACCGTTATCAATCGTTGGCCGCCGACTGCGTAGTTCAGCAAATACTCGTGTCAGCATCCACATGCCGAAGCCCGTTACGACCCAGGCAATCACAATCGCGCCCAGTGCCGCCGAGGCGCTCATGTTCTGTGGCAAAGACCATATTCCGCTGCCCAGCATTGAACCGACGGCCAGTGCCGTCAGGTTGATCAACCCCAGCTTGTGGTCATGGTGTTTTGCCATTAAGCGTGGCCCTGTTCGAGTTTCTATTGAATGGAAGGGTTTTGACACAAAAAACCCACAATGTTTCATGTTTAGCAAAGCTCGGCGCTAACGTCGACATTACGGGTAACTCCTAACGCCAATACGCCAATGGCCAGCCCTAATTAAGGATTCTCAACTCTCCTGACACCACGCTGTCAGGAGCCCTTCTCTATGATGTTTTCTGCGCGCAACACCCAATCTAACTTTCTAACAAGAAACAACAAGGACACACCATGATCATCGAACACGTTACCTACAAAGCTCTCCCAAATACATCAACTGACGACTTGCAGCAGGCCAACGAAGCGATCAATACTTTTCTGAAACGCCAACCCGGCTTTATTTATCGTTCTAATAGTCAGGATGAAGGCCTGTATTATGATGTTGCCTATTGGGCCAGTGAAGAAGCCGCTAAAGGTGCTTCAGAAGCCTTTATGCAAAGTGAAGAAGGCCAACGCTTGATTGCACTGACTGAAGAAGGTAGCGTCAGCATGCGACATATGCTGGTACTAACCGATGCAATGCAATGTGAAACAGCTGACGCAGCATCTTGATTTGATGCCGGTATAATCGGCATTACACGCAAGGGAGCCTCTAAAAACGACGTCAGCGCAAGCAAGATAGTTTTTAGCGGTTCCCTCAATATTGATACTTGCAATACCCGCGGTTGAATCATCTCATCAATGGATTCGGCCGCAACACCCCCGCTACGGAGATCACCATGCGCAAAGCTGAGCGCCTGTTTCAAATTGTTAACTTGTTGCGAAGCCGCCGAACCGTGATCACCGCTAAAACCATTGCTGACGCTTTAGAAGTTTCAGAACGCACGATATACCGAGATCTACAGGCACTGATGCTGTCTGGCGTGCCCATAGATGGGGAGGCAGGCGTCGGTTATCGCCTCGCCAAAAGCTATACTCTGCCGCCAGTGATGTTTACAGAAAGTGAACTGCGAGCCCTCATGCTGGGTATGCAGATGGTCAAAGCTTGGGCCGGTAACGATATGATTCAGTCAGCGGAGTCAGCCTTCGAAAAAATCCAAGCCGTGTTACCGGATCAACAACATTATCGCCAGATACAGCAGCCCTCGTGGTTGATGGTGCCGGATTTTATGCGCGGCAAGATGGCACAATTCAGCGACGATTTGAACGACACCATCGATAAACGCCAGCAGATCACCATCGCTTATCAGCGCCAAGACGGCGAACATTCGACCCGCAGTATTCATCCGCTGGGGTTAATCTATTGGGGCAAAACATGGACGCTGGTCGCCTGGTGTTTGATGCGCGACGAATATCGCATGTTCCGCCTCGACCGCATCCAGGCAATGACACGCGCTGAGATTTACTTCGACTGGCGTGAAGACAGAAACCTTCAACACTATATGCAGCAAATGGAATCAAAAGAGGCGCAAAATGCCTGCCCTGAGGTTAATCGCGAGTTCAGTTAACAGAAACACCGTAATAAACGCAGACATGACGATACCTGCCTGAATCGCCCCATTCACGCCCGACCTTCGATCAGAAATCGCTTACGTCAGTAGTACGGTAACCGCCACCAGTTGCATCCACGCGCGCAACGCCTATAATGCGCGCCCGGTCTGAGCAATTCACTCATACCCGGCACAGCCTCATTTAGCCCCAACAGGTCAGCGGCCAGCGTACCCATGCTGGATAATCTCGCTTGATAGACGCGTCAGAAAGTTATCTGCCCCACGAAACCTGTTCACGCATATGACTATAGAATTCGACGCTGAAATGCTTCAGCCCCATGCAGGTAGAAACCGATGACCACCCCCGCCGCCGAAAATGTTGCGCAGACGACATTTGCAGATCTGAAACTCGCACCCAAGATTCAGGAAAACATTGCCAACAAAGGCTACAAAACACCATCACCGATCCAAGCCAGAGCGATTCCAGCCATTCTTGAGGGCAACGACCTTCTTGCTGCCGCACAAACCGGAACGGGCAAAACAGCAGCATTCGTACTGCCGTTGATTGATCAGCTGACGACATTGCCAAAGCCAAAACCAAACGCATGTTACAGCCTGATCGTAACACCCACACGCGAACTGGCAGCACAGATTTACGACAACATTTGTACCTACGGCAACCAAACCGGTGTGTATGCTAACGTGGTTTATGGCGGCGTGAAAATTAATCCGCAAATGAAGAGCCTACGCGGAGGCACGCATATTCTGGTCGCTACACCCGGCCGATTGTTGGATCTGTATCGTCAAAACGCCATACACTTTAACGACATTAAAACACTGGTACTTGATGAAGCCGACCGCATGCTGGATATGGGTTTCTTGCGCGACATCCGTGAAATCCTTCGTTTAATGCCAAAAGAACGCCAAAACTTGTTGTTCTCAGCGACTTTCTCAGGCGACATCCGCACACTGGCGAAAAGCCTGCTGAATGCGCCTGTTGAAATCGATATCGCGCCTCGAAACACCACGGCAGAAACCGTTGAGCAGTGGATTTACCCGGTGGATAAACGCCGAAAAGCTGCCCTTCTTACGCATCTGATTAAAACCGAAAATTGGCATCAGGCAATTGTATTTTGCCGCACTAAACATGGCGCCAATAAGCTGGCAACCTTGCTCAACAAGGCCAACATTACTGCCGCAGCGATTCACGGGAATAAATCTCAGGCCCAACGTATTCGTGCACTGAAAGAATTCAAACAAGGCAAAATCCAAATCCTGGTCGCCACCGATATTGCGGCTCGTGGCATTGATATTCCGTTACTGCCCCACGTGGCAAACTTCGATTTACCGCATGTTTCTGAAGATTACGTGCATCGCATTGGGCGTACCGGCCGCGCCGAAGCCAACGGCCAAGCCGTTTCACTCGTATGCGCTGATGAACATGAGCAACTGACCGGCATTGAACGTTTGCTGCAACGCCATCTCGAACGTCGTATTGTAAAAGGCTTTGAGCCCGAAGAACCGCTGGCCAATTCGATTGATAAAAGCCGATTAAAACCGCATAAGCCGAAAAAACCGAAATCTTCCAAATCACACGGCGGACAAGATTCAAACCGCAGTGGCAGTGGTGGCAAGCGTCACAACGATCGCAGAAGCGCGGGGAGTCAAAAATCGGCGAGCCAAAAAGCAGGAAACCAAAAGTCGGGCGGTCAGAAATCCGGCAACCAAAGCTCAGGCAATCGCAAACCTGCGAACAGCTCGTCTTCACGATCAGCGAATGGCAATACTGCAGCACCTAAGTCTGGCGCGCAAAACCCTTGGAATAAATCATAGGCTGCCAGGCCTCGCAACGCCCTCTTCAGTAAAGCAAGCCACCACTGAGCCGAGAAACGACCGGAATGTCGTCGCTTAGTGGTAGCTTCCGCTATCTTACGATGCCAGAACTTCATTGATTTCCATCAATACAACCTTTCAAAAAGCTACATATAAGTGGTATCGTTAGACTCAATTATAATAACAAGATCACGCTGTCTCTCGTCGAAAAACACCATCAAATACTCTTGAAAAGCCACTCAGCCTTTTCAATCGTAACCCTCGGCCCAGACAATCAGTGTATCGTGACTTTATCGTTGTAAAGGATTCAACATGGTGTCGATCAAAGAAGCTGCGCAATCCATCGTCGGCAGTGAACAACAATTTACTATTCAACAGCGGATTTTTAACGCCATTGTTATGTACTCGGCGGTTCTGTTGTTGTTTGCCGGCGTGTATTACGCATCACTGTCGATGTTTGTTATCACTGGCTTTATCTTTTTAACCTGCGGCGTGTATTGCGTCATCTATTGGTTAACACGTTTTGCGGATCAACTGCAGCTCGCAGTTGCTATCTACGCGATAGCATTCGTTGTGTTAATGAACGGTATGTGGGTCGTTAACAACGGTGTCTCAGGAACAACCCCGTTTTTCTCGATTCTGGTGATCGTCATGATCAGCTTCACGGCAACAAAACCCGGTTGGTACGTTGCTGGAATGGTCGTTAACCTAATCACCATCAGCACCTTTGAAAACGACCTGCAAGCACTCGTTAATATTTCAGTACCTGATGAAAAGATCGGCGCGGTAGGCTCACTGATCGCAGTTATCATATTTTTGGGGATTATGTGCTCGATCTACCGGAAGTCGATGAACCAGCGCCTTGACGGCACGTTGGTGAGCATTGTTGATGAAGTCGAAAGTGGCAGTGCATCGGTAAATAGCACCTCAGAGAATTTAAGCCGCTCTGGCGAACGCCTGTTAGGTGCTGCACTGCAGCAATCTGCAGCCCTTGAACAGCTCAGTACGACAACCGAAGAACTCAGCGCAACGGCAGAACAAAACAGTCGCTTATCGCGATCTGCCATGGATGCCGTAACTCAAAGCAACGCGCAGCTGCAAAGCAATCACACGCATATTGAACAACTAGTGGATTCTATCGAAGCCATTCGGAAATCCAGTCATGATATCCGTACGATCAACAATCTGATCAGCGACATTGCCTATCAAACCAACATATTGTCGCTAAATGCGATGATCGAAGCCTCACGAATTGAATCAGAAAACAGCGGCTTTAAAGTCGTTGCACTCGAGGTTAAAAACCTCGCTGAACGATCAACGGATGCCGCAAAAAACATCGAAGCTCTGCTTAATGGCAATAACGATTCCGTAGAACAAAGCGTTAAGCTGGCCGAAACCATGCAACAACAGTTTGTTGAAATGGCCGACGGCATCAATCCGTTGATGGCGACCATTCAGAACGTTCATGATGCCAGCCGCGAGCAAAACGAAGCCATCGCCCAAATCACCACCGGGTTATTTGAGATCAACCACGGTGTTGACGAAAACCGCGCATTAGCGCAAGTCTCCTCGGAAGACGCCGAGGCATTAAAAGTCAAAGCCAACTCCCTCGATCACATCGTTAAAAGTATGAAGAACACACTGGCCGAATATGCCTAAGTCTTGCACACAAACAACAACACCATGATGGATCAAGCGTGGCGATAGGCAATTAACACCGCACAGGCCAGCAAGAACTGATCCTTTAACACAAAAACGCCGGTGCGATTAAGCAACGGAAAACTGGTGTTGGCATCCCAGCCGGGAACCGAAAACATAAACGTTAAGGTTCCCACTGCCGTTGCTGCGATGCCTAACACACCCAACCGCCCGAGTGTTTTGTTCCAAGGCATCTGTAATAACAGCAGCAGGAAGATCCACTCAATCGTACCAATGAAGTTGGATGCACCCTGCACTGACCACACGTGATACGTCCAGCTGAATAAAAAATTCGACTGCATCAGACGTACGATACCTTCTGCTTCGTAGGTGAAAAACTTCAGAAACCCGATCCACCCCATAACGATGATAATACCGCCCCACGCCAGCCCGGTAATCACCCGTTTTTGCGGCTCCAGCGATTCTAAACCATTAAGGCGCTGATAATGATGAGCTGCGATGTAAGCAACAACAGCAAACATCGATAGGTATTTAACAATATTCTGGCCTGACCCTAGAAATGGAAACCCGCCCAGATCATCAACCCATACCGGGTTGGTAAACAGATAGGTAAAGTTGGCAGCAAAGATCAACATCGCCACAACTGCACCCAATAAGCCGGCTTTACGGGAGCGGCAACCGGCCAAAATCAACACACCAGCAGCCACTTCAATAACCAGCATCAGCCATGCCGTCGCTGCGGTGCCAAGGCTATGATAAAACCCTACAAAAAGCGGGCTCTGCCCCACCCACATTTGCGTTTGTGCGATTTCAGAGGTGGTTAGCTTCAATAACCCGAGCCAGATGAGATATAGCGCCGAAATCAGCGAAAAGTAGTTCACCATCGCGTCTTCGCGGGGCTTCCAGGTGCGCAACAGGTTGAGTAGATTATTCATTGAGTGTCTCGCAGAGTCCGTGTCAGATTGATTGAATCATTGAGTGAGTCCAACAGCTGCGCTTTGTTCCGCGCTTTCTTCAGTATAGGCACGGGCGTTAACAAGATGTTATGCCGCCGTGACAACCCCACCTGCGTGCCTAAACAATCAACACGAACAAACACGCGACGAACTCGGGATGTGGTAGAATGCCGCTTTACCCAAAAATGGCTCTGTCGTGTCTTCCAAATTTTCTTCTCTGTCTTTGCTCCCTGCTTTGTTAAGCAACCTGAATTCGCTTAACTACCTGTCCATGACACCGATACAGGAGCAAAGCCTACCGGCCATTCTCAAAGGTGGCGACTTGATCGCCCAAGCGAAAACAGGCTCCGGAAAAACCGCGGCCTTTGCCCTCGGTGTGCTCCAGCAACTTAACAACAAGCGATTTCGCCCCCAAGCATTGGTACTTTGCCCCACACGAGAATTGGCCGATCAGGTCGCCAAAGAATTCCGCTCATTGGCACGCCAAATCGAAAACGTCAAAGTGCTCACGCTTTGTGGCGGCCAGCCTTTCGGCCCACAAGTTGGCTCTCTAGAGCACGGCGCACATATTGTGGTTGGCACACCCGGTCGCGTCGAAGCTCACTTGCGCAAAGGCAACCTGAAGACACAAGATATCGCTACCTTGGTGTTTGATGAAGCCGACCGTATGCTGGATATGGGCTTTCAAGAATCCATCGATACCATCATGGGTTACTTGCCGGAAAAACGTCAAAACCTGTTATTTAGCGCGACCTTCCCTCCAGAAATCGACGCTATTGCCCGACGCGTATTGCATAATCCGACCCATATTCGACTCAAAAGCGATCATTCCGCCAGCACCATAGATCAACGTTTTTACTCGGTGGATTCACCACAATCACGACTCGATGCCACCCTGACACTGCTTTATGCCCATCAAGCCGCCTCTGCAATTATCTTTTGTGCCACCAAAAAAGAATCCCAAGCATTGGCCGATGATCTTGCCGACAGCGGCTTCTCGGCATTGGCCATACACGGCGACCTCGATCAGCGCCAGCGTGAACAAGCACTGACTCAGTTTGCCAATAAAAGCCTCAGCGTGTTGGTTGCGACCGATGTCGCAGCACGTGGCCTCGATATCGACGACCTCGACTTGGTAATTAACTTCCATATGTCACGAGACCCCGAAGTTCATGTGCACCGTATTGGCCGCACCGGTCGTCAAGGCGCAACCGGCGTTGCTTGCACCCTCGTTAGCCCGAAAGACGATGAAAAATGTCGCAGGCTTGAAGATTTATTGCCCGAGCCAATCTCACTGGCTGCATTACCTCATGTGCCTGATGACAAATGCCTACCCGTGAGAGCCGCAATGCAAACCTTGCAGATCGACGGTGGTAAAAAACAGAAAGTACGACCCGGTGATGTGCTGGGTGCTCTAACAGCAGGCGGAAAGATTCAGGGCAAGCAGGTTGGCAAGATCCACGTAATGGATTTTTGCACTTATGTTGCTGTCGAGTCTGATTTGATCAGAACCGCAATGAATGTCCTCAATAGCGGCAAAATCAAAGGTCGAAATTTCAAGGCTCGCGGGGTCCGATAACAGTCTAATTACGTCGATTACCAAAACGGCGCTGGCAGCAGCGCGAAAAAGGCTGCAGAAAACCCCGACACCTAGCATATCCTGATGGTATCGACGGAAAAATAGAGGAAGCCTCTAAAAACGTAGGCGGCGCAAGCAACATAGTTTTTAGAGGTTCCCTATAGCCATTAGCCTACGCGAAGAAGGTTGTAGAGACACAACTCAATATATTCGTGATAAAAACCCTTCGCCTAGACTAACAAGGTGCCTATAGTGACGTAGCGTTTTAATAGTAAAGCGCTCGATATATACTCCACATCTACGATACATTGCCTAATCATGAAAATCTTACATCTTGATGACCATAATTTATTTACAGAGGGTTTGTCCTCTGTATTACTAACACACGGCATCAATGTCACCAGTGCTTCTGATACTAAGGCGGCGATCGAATTACTGGAAACAACACAAGACTTTGACCTAATCATCGCCGACTTATCGTTACCGGGCCTTGATGGTTTTGCTTTTATTCAAAGCGTCGAGCAACGCCAATTATTATTGCCCATTGTGGTGTTATCTGCGACCGAGGACTTATGGCTTATAAAAAAATCCCTAGCCGCAGGAGCCGTAGGGTTTATTCCTAAAACGTATAAAACGTTAGAGATTGTTGCTGCGATTAATTTGATCATCGCAGGTGAAGTTTATCTACCGGAAAAAATACGGACATCACTATCTCAATTACCCGATGATGAACCTCAAGATTCCATCATAAAAAAACTGAGTGCCTATCAACTCAGCCGCCGTCAACTCGACGTTCTACGATTAATGCACAAAGGGCATTCAAATGAAGAAATTGCGACAATCCTTCACGTAAGTATCAATACGATAAAAACGCACGTTAAGATATTATTCTCTGCCTTTTCTGTCAGTAACCGTATGGAATGTGTACGCTTTGCGGAAAAAGTGAATTTAATTTGACGACAACAGATACAAACGCGGAATTAACTAGCGAGCACGATATTTTGTTAAGCAACCATTTGTAATAATAATTTCCTCATCACTTGGCTGCGGTTAGATCCCAGTGTTGTTCGTGGCCGCTTGCTTTGTTTAATCGACTCTCGCATACTCTTCACGTTGCGTCTGTTCTTCGTTGTCTAGATTTTTTGAGCATATTTCTCGCAGTAGACTTTATCGCCTACAGTACACTTTAGTTCACGATAGATTGTGCTTTTATCACGGTCTATTTCTTCAGCAACTTCAGGTATGCTAGAACCGGGTTTTCTATTCGCCAAAATCCGGTATCGTCCCGCCTCAGCTGTCTCGTTATTTTTATCCGTATTGACTCCAGTTTAGCCGGAAAATACCCTAAAAACAGATCAGATAACCACCACACCTCCAACAGGCCGGGTCGCTCTTGTCAGTTGAATTCTCGGCATCTGAATCATTAAAGGATTGGTCGCTATGTCATCAGAAGACAAAGGCATTTCACAAGTAGAGTTTGAAGAACACAGACTTGACACCTTCATGAAGGAATCTTTCCCTCACTATTTAGGTGCAGTATTTGTCGCCGCTCCTTTTTACGCATTTATCCTTCATAAATCCGCCATAGAAAATGCCTACTTGATTTGGTTTTCTTTTGATTTTATTTTTCTCTTAATCATTACTTATGTTTACTATGTTTTCTTTAAGAAACGTGAGACTCTCACATTTGTAACCGCAGCTCTACCAATTGTTTATTTCTCCTTTTTTACCGCCATGGCTCCATGGCTTTTTCTAAAAACAGATCAAAGCATATACTATTTTACACTTCTAGTTATGCAGATGGCCTTGATAGCCAATTCTTCTTACGTATTTTCCTATTATGTAAAATTAGTCGCACTGCTATTGGGACTTCCTATGGCCTCCCTACTTCTTAAAGTTTCCTTTAGTGAAATAGAAAATAGGTTAATTTTACAGATAGGCATTTTGATGAATGGTATATCTGCATTTGCTTTTTACAGCCATGTTGGCAAACAACTACTGGAAACTATATCGCTAAAACTGGAAAATATTCAATCTCGAATCGAAGCCGAGCAAGCTAATCAATCTAAAACTAAGTTCTTAGCTGCTGCTAGCCACGATATTCGCCAGCCACTTCAAGCGGTGATTTTCTTTTTAGAGACACTAAAAAATCGTAATCGAGAACCTGAGGATGATGTTATTTATCAGCGCTTGCAGTCAAGTGTTGATAATATTTCGGCGTTACTCAATGACTTACTCGACATTTCCAAGTTAGATGCCGACTCAGTCAACAGTAAAAAAGAACATTTCAGCTTAGTCAATCTATGTGACAGGTTGCTCAATGAGATTCATCCATTTGCTAAAAAGAAATCACTGATTATCGAACAAAGCATCAATGAATCGCATGTGTATGCTGATGAGATTTTGTTAGAGCGAGTACTTAAAAACCTATTATCCAATGCTGTTCGCTATACCGACAAAGGAACGATCAGCATCTATGCAAAAGAACAGTCAGGCAAGGTATTGATACAAGTAAAAGATACAGGCATTGGGATTCCTGAAAATGAGCAAAAATCAATATTTGATGAGTTTCATCAGCTTCACAACCCAGAGCGAGACAGCAATAACGGTCTAGGTTTAGGCTTAGCCATCGTTAAGCGCTTATGCGATTTTCAAGATTGGACGTTATCATTGTCGTCAGATTCATCAGGTAGCTGCTTTTCTATTGAGGTACCTTCGGGGCATCAAGATCAAGTCGTTAAAAAAATTCAACCTGACTCGACCGGAAAACTAGAGCATATTCGAGCACTAATCATTGACGATGACACAGCCATTTGCCATAGCTTGGTGGCTTTGTTTGAAAACTGGGGAAGTGAAGTTAAAGCGTTTGATTCTGCCAAAGCCGCAGAGGATTTTTTGTTAACGCATGTGGAATGGCGACCAAACGTATTGATATCAGACTACCGCCTTAGAGAACACAAAACAGGAGCAGATGCGGCTCAACAAATACATGAGGTTTTGGATGAAAAGATCCCGGTACTTATTATTACTGGCGACACAGACCCTGCAAGGATAAAAGAAGCAAAAGCGTCTGGCTTTACTGTTATCCATAAACCGATTAAACCCGTGGCAATACGTACATTTATACGACAGCGCTGCAAGCACCTAACCCATTGATGGCATCATAATTTGTGAGAGTGACGGCCCTGTATCAAGGATGAGATATGGCATGGATAACAGTGGTGACGGTAGTTATTACTATACCTAATTCTATTTCTTCTTCTTGGGATAATAGTTGGCAGCCTTATTCCCGATAATAAACGGAATTTTTAATTGGCTAAAGCTACGCTAGGTACGTTTTCTACTGGGTAAATTATTTTTCAATATCCATCACCACCATTATTAATCTGTACCTTTACATTCAATTCAATTCAATTCAATTCAATTCAATGAAAGAATACTCACGATTAAGTGGGTATCCCTTCGATGAAAGTAACAAGCAATGACTAATACGACCAAACCATGCTATTAAATGTTGAGAGCTCTAATTGCACTAAAGCGCCGTGAGTTAACACCCCATAGACGATGTCTGGATTTTTAGGGTCTATCATCATGCCCCCCATATTAATACTGTTGCCATTACCCAACGAGCCATTCATATTGACACTTCTACGAACACCATAAGCTGATTTAAAAATAGGATCATCCATATCTTTTACATCGGATTTAATAGGCTCTCGTGTGCCAACGCCTAACTCAACAATGGCATGAGCACCTGCATTATTTCCAGTCGCCATAACAAAACCACGTCCATCTTTTTCCATATAAACCATTCTTGTGTAGCCGATGCCGCTGTAGGTTCCATTCTCAAAAGTCTCCAATGAGCGAAAGCCATCTTCAAGAGCGAATGAATACATATCACCTTTTGAGATACCCAAAATCATGGGCCCATTCTCGGGATCGTCATGATAGAGCATGCCTTTTACAGGGAACTGAATGAATTTACCCTCGCCAATCTTTGTATATGCAGGCGCCTTTTTTTGCTTGCCGCCAGGGTTATGGCCTTTGGCATTGCCCCACACAGAGATAGGTGTGCAGGTTTTAGCATCAGCGCTGATTCTCAGAATGCCTTCACCGGCACGCACATCATGCATGGAGAGGTAAAATTCATCTTTGGGCCCAATAGCAAACGCCAATGCCATTACGTCTACACTGTTCTGCTTCGGATACTTGCCATCAGGCCGATAACATTGCCCATATTCTTCATCGGCATTTGGCGAAAACTTTTTATTTTTCGCCTTCCAAACCAATGAACGAGCGCCAGTATCAGGGTCGATTTTGATAATTTCTGCACGCTTACTGCTAGACTCACCCGTACCACCTGCCAACAAGTAAATCATGCCATCACTGCCCCACTTCATTATGGATGGACCAGTAAGGGGCTGTTTAGCGTGGTTTTTTTTGATTCCATCAGACAAATAACCTGAACCAAACTCTTTCATTCCGCGACGCTTATCAGGATAAAGCCCGGAGACTACACGTCTATCTTTTGTATCTATATTCCACGCAACAATCGTTCCGGTACTTTGATAATTTGGATTGGTCCACCGGATTACTGAGAAAAACTCACGGGTTTCTGGACGAAAAATTCCGCCGGTCCATCGTGTATTACCTTTCTGTTTAGTCCAAGCATCAAATTTTGGCCCTTTGCCATATTTCACAGGCCATCGAGTCTTCATTTGTTTGTTCGGGTTCGCGCAATTAACAATACCTTCTTCAGGGTCGGTGTTTTCATCATTGGGGTTTAGATACTTATGGCCTGTTCCTGTCACACGACAGCGGCAATCGACTTCGAGATTTGTTTGAAAGAGCACGTGTTCCATATATGGGCCACAGCCGTAGTTGTAATAAGGGCTTTCGACGTTAGTTGTTGACCGAATGCATTGCGCCTTACCGTTATCTAACCTTGCATCTTGTCTGCAGCTCGAACCAAACTCACATTGTTCAATGGGAGTTGTAGGGTCGGATTTAAGTGCTACAAAGCTATTGTTGTAGAGTGTCGTGCCCCCTAAAGACCCAGGATAAACACAGCGTGTAGGCTCTGATTTTGGAGCCGCGTCGGCAGCAACATTATTAACCATAAGTGCTAAAAACATGACTAAAATAGTATTTGAAATACAGTGTGGTGATTTTGTTATCTTCAATTTTTTCATTCTAATTTTCTTATCTCCTACCTAAATGTTGATCGTCATTCCATTCAATCATGGAAGGCATAATCTTTTCGTACGATCTATTCTCAATTTACTCCGCATTGTGCGCCAGAGTTAGTGAATTCGAACAAATTCGGAATACCTAATAATTTTGTAAATATCTGCACAATATTTTTATTGCGCTGTATCTATATCGCTTCCGACGTCTAGTCCATCTGACTCTCTAAAAATTGATAGACCCATAGAAGACGACTGCCAATCAAAGGGAACGTAGACACAAACGCCGCATTAACCGGCAGGTGACGTGCAGCGACGAATCAACTTTTTTCAGGTTTCAGAAGCATAATGCGGCGAAAATATTGTAAGAATAAAAGCAAAGTAATAAGCACTAACGGAATTTGCCCTTTCGCAACGGGCGGTGAAGGATTCTTTACCGGTGGTGATGCGGCTGTATTCGTTAATCGATATTCATTGTCAATTTTATTAAAACTCAGTGTCAGCGCGTCACTGCCAGCTACCTCTACATTAAAGCAAAGTGTCTGATGGCAGTTCACCTTTGTCACTGATGCATGGTCAAACGCAGATGATGTTGATGACTGCAACAAAAACACACGTACATCTTCTTGAACGGGATGATCTGGCGTAAACCGGGCAAGCCTTCGCATTTCTTTCTGCCCCACGCGGTTAATGAGATAAAGGCCATTCCCTTCAATAAATCGATTGAAAAATACGTTATTTTTCATGAAATCCGGAGCACCTAAAACAAAGCTTCCCGGATACAGAGAAGCCGGAATGATGCGACCAAACGATTCGACAAGATTGTTTTTTTGCAGCGTATTGCATTGTGGGGTGAGTAATAATGCGCCTTGGCTATCAATAGCCTGTACAACATCTTGTGATTTTTCTGAACATTTTTTTGTGGGTGTATCTTTATATGAATACCAAAATTCTTGAATGTAATCTTGTTTTCCAGGCTTTGCCTTAAACGCATCAACCACAACGAAATTGCCATCCTTGATAGGAATCAAATAGCGGTGAAAATAATGCAAATTGCCGTCACTGAGCGACTTTCCGTAGACTTCGCTTGCATTCATGTGAACAACGTCATGCCCATCAATGTCAGTAACATCGACTTCGCCTGTTTGCCCTTTAAATTGACTGGTGTGCGTATTTTCGGGCTGCACTGCATTTGCATCCTGTGCATTGGGGAGTATTAGAGTATTCGCACCTATGGGTAGGTAATCCATGTAATTGCTAATGACTAAATCGGCAACCCCCTGTCGGTAGAATATTGTCGCCAGAGAATAGCTGCCTGTGGCAGAAAAACGGGCCCATTTTTGCGTACCGTTTGCACCACCAACGCTTTCAATTTGATGCAGCGCCAATGCACTAGGTACATTAATTTGAGGGGTTGTAGTTACCGCACTGGTGGGTTCTAGCGATTCACCGTGCGTATCGCCATACCACTGAATACTTGTATTGCCTTGCGCATCAAGTATGTTGATTTCATCCAATCCAAATTCACCATTACTCACAAACCCCGTTGTTTTTAGTCGAATAGATTCGAGGCCATCGCCTTTGCCCTGCCACTCGTTAGGTAAAATAGAAAAGTCCGACATGGGGATGGATACTTTTGTCCACGCCTGGGCATGCATCGTTGAGAGATAGTTTGATAACGGTAATTCAACGCTGACACCTTTTAACTTAAGGCTAATAAATAATCGGTCTATCTTTAGCTGCCCGCTAATATGTTTGAGATAAAATTCCAAGGTGTGATCATCCGATGCGATAAAATGTCCTTTTGAACCGCGCACCTTAAAAAAGTCATACGTGTTCGAAATTTCACCATAACCCCAATCTGAAAGCAGTCGATTACCAAAGGCACTCCAAATTAACGCGCCAAAATCGACCTCTCTATGGGCAATGGTGTTGCTTACCCCGTTGCCCGCCAAAAAGGTTTGATCGGCTTGTTGGTTGCGGATGTTGACTGGGCTCACCAGAGCCCCTGTCGATGTTGAACCGGGTAAAAACTGCCTCAATGTAGACATTTTATACGTTGGGAACAGTGTGGTTTTCAAATTGTCTTGTGCTTGATGGCAGGCATAAGTGAGCGTGTAAAAATCACGTGCATAATGCGAAGAGGCTCTCCAGGGGTCATAAAACGTGTGCAAATAATAACTGGTTGAAAAATAGCGTTGTAATTTGCAAGGGTCGGCAACGACAGTGCCCGGTGCTTTTAACCCGACCATTTCTTCCCAATAGAGTAAATCGACAAAATAGAAATTTGCGTAGCCATTTTTCGCCCAAGCATCGCCAAAATCAATAAACTTTCNGTCGGACGCTATATTTTCAAGCATCCAGTCAGTTGTTTTATCAGCCATCAGGCCCCATTTGATGGCATGGTTTGGCTCACCAAAGCTGGCCATCAGCAGATTATTAATTTCAGTCGCACCATTGAGAGAAACATCCAAATAGCTAGGCCCCTCTCTATAAGCACCATCATTTAGAATAAAGTCTCGATGAAGCCAAGAAGATTCAAGCACAATGTGTAAAACATCTTTTGCTTTTTGTGTATACGGTGCTTCATTCCAAAAGGTAATTGCCCAAAATAACGCCGCTGCGTTCAAAATGGGGTTCCAGTTATTACCGTTATGTAAGGCCCATCGCCCTAATGTGCCACTCGCGGACGTTGGCAAATGATAAGTTGCAATATAGCTGTCTATTTCATTTTCTAATTCATCCTGTATAAATTGTCGATCGCTACTACTGATCAGCGGGCTGTTCCAAAAAGTATCGAGAATAAGCGTCCACAACTTAAATGCCGGATATGACCCAAGGTCAAAAAATTGCCCTTTATAGCCTCTGTGCCACGATTCGATATACCCTGAACTATTTCTTGGTGAATTCTTAATGCGACTAAATTCATAGTTAAGAAAACTCACAGAGAGTTGATTGATTTCTTGCTGGCTATACACACAGCTTGAACTAATCGTGTGGCAATGATTCATTCGTCGAATGAGGTGTATGATTTTCAGTGCATCGTTAATATTCCAATGACTTATCGTGTTGTTCATGTAATTTTTTGCAATGGCATGATCATTGAGCGACGAAGGAACGGCATGACGCGTTCCTGATTTGCAAACTTCACCCCCCAAGCTGTGGCGATCCCACGCACTTTTTATATTTTTTATCGTGCCCTGTCCGCTGACGCCCTGCCAGTTACAGAAAGGGTCCATCGATTCGTACTGCACTATTGTTTGATACCACATTGGATTTGAGCCATAAAGCCTAGGATGTATGCTAGGTGGTTGTGTCGGTGAATTTTTAACTCGATCAATCAATATTTGTTTTTGGCTAGCGCTAACAGAATCACTGTAAAAATGTTGATCGCTATTATTCGACGTACCTGCCACTGTTTTTTGGCACAAAAAAAGCGCTGAAGAAATCACGAGCATGCATATGCGTTTCATTCTTTAATCTATTCCATTCTTTTTTGATTTTTTATTATTGACTGAAGTCAGATAGTAAGTGCAACGCTACAAATCTGGTAAGCGTAGGCTAAATGAGAATAACAATGGATTGTTGCGCCAATGCCTTCCTAAAGGGACGGATTCTCGTTCATTGAACCAATCAGATGCGGGTATGGCGGTTGAGCGAATCAACAACCGGCCACGAAAAACATTGAGACTTAGAACGATAACTCACACGATGCAGCTGCTTAGCAACAAAAAGTGCCGTTCATCTTAGTGGAATCGACCGCNNACAGTAATCACCCTGCAGGGTGATTACTGTCTTGCATTCGGCACCTATCATTGGCTCCGTTAAATTTTGGAGCCTAATATGACATTATCACCGTTTAAAAAATCATTACTGGGGGCGGCTTTATCAACAGCCTCACTATCATCAATAGCCACAACACTCACACCGTTAGACTTAGACACGAGTTTTGATGGTGATGGCATGCTCACAGCCAATTACAGCGTAGGCGGCACTTATCATACTTATTTCCGGGACGTTGAAATAACCCCGAATGATAAAATTCTTGCTGTCGGTCATACCGGAAACACGAGTTCTACTTATAGATTATTACTGGTCAAATATAATTTAGACGGCAGCCTTGATACCAGTTTTGGCACCGGCGGAAAGGTCAACTTAGCCGTTGAGAGCAACACCCGTGGCGAAGCCTTAGCGATCCAGCCTGACGGTAAACTTATTATTGCAGGGCACTCAAGAGCAAGCTCAAGCGATCCATGGAGCGTATTTGTTAAACGCCTTAACGTTGACGGCAGTATCGACCCTAGCTTTACCGCGTACAACTTCACTTCAACAGCAACAGTTAATACAACAGCAAGTGGAAACGGTGTTAGGGTAAAAGGCATCGCGCTCACGGCCAATGGCAAAATACTGGTGAGTATGACTGAGCACCATGCAACTTCAGGAAACATTCAATCCAAACTGGATAGAGCGCGCTTAGTTCAATTGAGTTTAGACGGTAGTGTCGATACTGCGTTTGGCACAAACGGGCTCGCGACTAGGTCTCACCACGCAATCTCTTATGAAACAGGCAAGCTTGCCTTAAGCCCAGCAGGGGATATTTTTCTTCCTGGTAAGCGGCTAGACGCTCCAGTCAATTTTCGGTCAGAAACAATGACCATGATCAAGTACGACAGTACGGGCAACTTAGATCACTTCGATGGCAACCTGACTGGCTGGAAGAGAAGAGCGGCGCAATCGCTGCAGGGGTCAATCCCTAAAGCAATCGAACAACTGAACAGCGCTTTGGTGCTGCCCGACGGCAATGTTATTAGCGTCGGTTGTATTGCTGATTATGGCAACAGCGCTAATCACAATACCGCACGCATCCAAAGACAAGATGCCGATGGTTATGGCCTGGTTGCCGTGAATAGCCCGATAGGCAAGCAGCACTCAGACCCTAGCCTCAATGTCAATAATGCCCACCCAGGCGTTAGGAATGAACACTGCTTTAATGATGTCACTTATCACCCGAATCCAAATGTCGGCATCATTGCGGTAGGTGGTATACGTAATGGCTCATCGTCTGCTATTACCACCCCAACTTGGCCGAGTTTAGCGACCAGCCGTTATACCTTTACGCCGGCAGCAGGTGGCAATGCCTCCACTCTTATCGCCCAACAACACACCCGCCGAGGCGCCGTCAACCAAGGCCGCTTCAATGCTGTTGCCGTGACTCACGGTGGTAAAATTGTCTCTGTGGGTTACATGCTTAACGGAGCTGCCCACGAAGCCGTTGTGCATGTGACACAAGGCGCTCCTTTGCCAGCCACAGCCGCCACCGATAGCATTGGCACATTAAGCTTTACCGATGCAACGGACGTTGCAGTTTCGACGGCGCAGTCAGCCTTTGCCGATAACAACATTAGCACCACCTCAACCACAGGATTTACCGCACAGGTTTATGGCGGTACTGCCGAAGTAAACAACCTAGCCGTGAGCAATCCTCTTTCCTTGGTCGATGGCGATAGCATCACGTTGGAGCACGTTTCTGCTTCCACTGACAGCACCAAAACAACCACCGCAATTGTGGTCAATAACGGCACGGGGTTTCATCGTAACAACCAAACGTGGGCTGTAGGTGATACCTTCGCAAAGTTCAACTCAACCACCACCGCGCAACCTGACGCCACCCCCGACGCATTTGTCATTTCCCCTCGTATTAACACTCAAATCAACAGCGTCAGCACGAGCTCAACCACGATTACCGGTATCACAGTTGCAACGCCTATCAGTATTAGTAGTGGTGGCGAATACAGCATTAATGGCGCCGGTTTCACCTCTACCGCGGGCACGGTCGAAAATAACGATACTGTTACAGTTCGCCATACCAACTCAGGGCTTCCCGCGACAGCGGTAACAAGCACCTTAACGATTGGTGGAGTGAGTGCTGATTTCTCATCAACCACAGAGAATGCCGACACCTACCCTAACACTTTTACCTTGCAACCTAGTGGCCAAGCCACCCCTGCACCGTTGAATGAGGTACAAACTTCACAGACGGTGACAATTTCGGGGATTAATACAGCAGCGCCAGTGACCGTCACTGATGGTGAATACAGTATTAATGGCGGCGCTTATACCAGTGCCCCAGGTTCTGTGAACCCGACAGACACAATCACGGTTCGCCATACGAGTTCGGGTACGGGTTCAACCACAGTAACCAGCACCTTAGATGTCGGTGGCCAAAGTGCGACGTTTACATCCACTACAGACGTGGCTGATACAACCCCAGATGCATTTACGATACAGCCTGGAAGCTCTCTGCCACAAGAACGACTGAAAAAAGTGTACACAACCACAGTGATAGTTGCGGGCATTAATGCGCCTACTCCAATTAGCATTGCCGGTGGAGAATATCAGATTAATGGCAGTGGTGGTTACGTGGCTACACCCGGCACCGTAGATAATGGTGACAGGATTATAGCAAGGCATACCACCTCAGATTTATTTGATACACAAGTGACCACTACGTTAACGATTGGCGGCGTGTCGGGCAGTTTCTCAAGCACAACAGTGGAAGACAATACGGATACCACGCCCGATGCATTTGACATACAACCTAGTTTGGTTCCACCACAACCTGGGCAAATAGTTTACTCAACCGTCATTACGGTTTCCGGTATTACGGGTGCAGCGCCGATTAGCATTACCAATGGTATTTACCAAATAAATAACGGCGGTTATGTTCTCAGCAATGGCACAGTGAACAATGGTGATACGGTAAGAGTAAGACACACCGCATCAAATAGTTTTGCGACAACGGTAACCAGTACGCTAACAATTGGTGGTGTATCGAGCAGTTTATCAAGCACCACTGTGACAGCAGATAACACACCTGATCCCTTTAGTTTTTCTGCGGCTAATAATGTCGCGTTAAATTCAACAGCAACATCTTCTGCGATGACTGTTCGAGGTATTAGTACCGCGGTACCCATTACTGTAACGAATGGTGAGTACAGCATTAATGGCGGAGCATGGAATTTTATTGGTGGAACAGTCACCCAGGGATCAGTCGTTAGAGTACGTCATACCACAGCAGGATTGCCTTCATCGCAAACGACAACGCGCTTGACGATTGGAAGCGAGAGCGCCGACTTTGTATCAACCACAAGTGCACAGCAAGCACAGGATACCGTGCCAGATGCGTTTAGCTTTTCGCCAATAAATGACGTTACTCAAAGTACGCAACAAGTATCAGCAGCAATTACGGTTGCCGGTATTGATAGCGCATCAGCTATTTCGATTGTGGATGGTGAATACCGCGTTAATGGCGGCACATTTACCGATGCGAACGGGTTTGTAAACAATGGTGATACGGTTGAGGTACGACATACGAGCGCTAACGGTTCTGCTGCCAGCACGACCAGTTCGTTAACTATCGGTGGCGTGAGTGCCGATTTCGTTTCTACGACCGAAGGTTTGGATCTAACCCCTGATAACTTTAGCTTTGAAGCGCAAAACGATCTTGATCTGGATGCTGTAGCGACTTCAGACACTATCACCGTCGCAGGCTTTAACGCTGCTGCGGCAATTGAAGTGACAGGCGGTGAATACCAAATCAATGGTGGTGCATTTACCAGTGATGCCGGCAATGTGAATAACGGTGATACCGTGACGGTTCGCCATACCACTGCCAGCAGCCATTCGAGTGAGGTAGTGACGACGTTGAGCATTGACACGGTTAGTGCTGATTTTGTCAGTACCACCAAAGCGGCTGCACCAGCCCAGAAACCTAAAAAATCAAAAGGCGGCGGTTCAACAAGTGCTTTCTCCTTATTTGCTTTCTTAGGCCTGCTTGGATTTAGACGCTTTCAACGTAAAAAATCGGCTAAATAGCATAGCTACTCCAGTTATTGGCCAGGCCTGGCCAATAACTCATACGACGATTGTTAGGGTTGATACCTTCAATCCTAACTCGCTAACAATACTGCCCAATGGCTACCACAACAAACGCCAACCCGAAAAAGCAGCTATGTAAACACTGCAAATAGATGGCGATAAAAAACTGAAAGGATCACCTCGTGAAAAGCATTAAAACCCAACCGGACGAAACAACGACTAACACACCTAGCGAAAAAAAGAG
>CACSIO010000009.1 GCA_902705865.1 BD1-7 clade bacterium | reverse complement strand
AGAAGAACTCAAAACGAGAAGAACCCCACGCATTTAATTATGCTTGCCGACACATGAACCCAACTAATTCAGAACGCGTGGACACGCCGGATTTCACAACCTGAATAAACGAGAAAGCCGGTGCAAAATCATAACCGGCTTTGAGTAGTACTTGGGTAAAAGACTTGGAATGAACACCGTCGTGAAAAACACAGAACGCCTGCAATAACCGGCAGATGACGCGCAGCGGCAGCTGTCCGGCGGAAGCCACACAGTGGCTGGAGCGAAGTTGATTGCCTTGTTAAGCCTTAGTCAGATATACAGTTCCACACAGAGCCTCCGGCCTGTGTCTCGGTGATTTTTAACTTATATGGTGCCGCCTGATCAATGCTAATGCTTAGCTGATTCACTTCTTCTCCAGTGCCGGCAGACGACAAAATGACGACTTCACGCGAGTCAACTCGCCACAAATCACCCCACGGCTGAATTGCACCATCGTTACTCGTTGTAGAATCTCTACCAAAACGAGCACTCATCGTTTGTCCTGCGGAATCATTACAAGCCCAGTTATCTGCCACTAACAACATCACAACATTGAGCTCAACTTCATTAAGCCGTTCTTTCAAGATGCGAAAATTATCATTTATGTCAGCTGCAACAATTCTTTCACCAGCTGAAAACTCATTTAGATTGTTTGACAGAGTAATACCGGGCAATGCACAGAATCCCACTAACAGTATACTCACGTAATGCATCTTCATTGAAATATCCTATTTGCACTTATCAAATGGCTTAACGCCTGCCAGCACGGGCCGGAGCCGCAACGCGGCGGAGGTCCAATAAATGCGCAGCATTTATGAGCGTGCCTGGCCTTGTTCTGTGCCGCCTTGCTACTCTGTGCGCNCNGCANATCAGAAAGCTCAGTGACACGAATTAATGTTTGAACGGCAGACTAACACAACTGACTTGCCAACTAAACGCGACGAAAGAACTTGAAAGGAAATGCCCAACTACCCGCCCAAGNCTGACCGAGAGCAGAACCTTGCACAAGAGGAAATCCACGCCGGAAATTATGCTTGCCGGCACATGAACCAAACCAATTCAGAACGCTTGGATACGACGGATTTCACAATCTGAATAAACAAGAAAGCCGGTGCAAAATCATAACCGGCTTTGGGTAATGCTTGGGTGAAAGACTTGGAAAGAACACCAGCGTGAAACGCACAGAACGCCATGCATAACCGGCAGACGCCGCGCAGCGGCGGCTGTCCGGCGTAGGCCACAACGTGGCCGGAGCGAAGTTGATGCACTTGTTAAATTTATCTCTAGTCGATTTCCCTTACTTGCGTTGATCTAACCATTTCAAGTATCTCATTAGCAATTGACCGATAGAGCTCATTGTTCGAAGAAGCTAGATAGTTACTTAGGCTCTTTTCGAAACTCGCTTTATTCCTGATTAGCCGATCTACATCTCCACCGACAAAGTCTGTGAACAGCTGATTCCCTCCTTGCATCAGCCACTCTTCAAATGTTTCAGCATCAGACGCAAACATTTCAATTAGTAACTCAGGGCTATTCTCCAATAGAACCTCAAAGAATTCAGCTATCTCAAGCCAAACTGCTCCATCTCTGTGGATCCATGCTTGCCTCAACATCTCGATAGGTTTTTTACACTTTTTTCTATCACCAGATTTAAATTGCTTCAGAACAGTCTGCCTGTTCTTCTCAAGCCACTCGTAAGCCGACGGCTCGTCACCTATATCAAACTTAAATATCAACTCACGAGACAAATTGATTATGCGTTTGGCTATTGATTGGGTAATCGCGTCAACGCTATGCACGGAGACATTTCTAGCTTTTCGTATCTCGTGAAGTAGAGAAACATCAACCTCTGTTAGCAACCTATTTTTATCTGCCAAATCGATTAAACGCCCCATACCTATATCGGTTACTGAAACTCCTCTTAGCTCAAGCAAACCTCTAAGCGTAGATTCAATTACCTTACTTGCCTCTAGTACTGAGAGGTCGTACATACCTGATTTATACAATTCAGAAGCTCTCGTCATAAGACTGAGGTCTACCTGGCGCTCCTTTTCTTTTTCCACTTTTGAGAATTTAGACTGAATTGATTTAGTTAGAAATGAAGAAAGAAAGCTTGCCAACACACCTGTTAAAGCTCCAGCCATAACGTTCAAAAAGGAAGGAGGAATACTCTTCACCATACCTCCAATTAGATCGCCTAGAAGGACTAGAATCCAGAATACGGCGAATATAGGTGGAGTTGCCAATGCAACTGCATAGCAAGCGTTACTTGCCTTATCTAAAGCCGCCATGTGTTTCTGTGAGGCAAACTGGAGGGAAATAAAGTAAACAGCTAACCCAAGACAAGCCATGAGGAAAAGGTAAGCATACTGAATAGTAATCTTCAATCCGAAAACGCTGAATCCATGCGAGCTATTGGCATCAATCAAAGGCTTCAACGTGAAAACCGCAGCTAGAAGACCGATCGTAAAGCCTACTTTCGTCTTGAAAAAATCATCCATTCTCGATGTATACTCCTAGAAATTTAACAGCTAAGTCTATTGAAACCGTCAACATATTTCGACGCAACATATTTTTTCAATCACAACCGAAGTCAACAACCAATTCACTTTAGAATTCAATGATATATGATTATTGTTAGTAATCGCTAGCAACATAAATATATTGACCAACACACCTTAACCGAAATTTTCAACATTTAGGTAATTAGCTTATATAACAACAACCTACAAACCATAATTCCACATATTTTGGTAACTATTTTAAGGATACCAAAAACAGTGTACATTAATACAGCACTCTAACGTATAGGACGTTGCGCATAACGCCCATATCAAAAACCGTGGTGAGACGAAGATCCTTCAAACAATCGCAGATTCAACGGCCAAAGATTCAAAGTGCGCGATGTACAGTAACCTGTACGATGAATTAGTAGATATAGCCATTCAGCCGGGTGCTCTCTCGTACGAGCCCCTTTCAGCACACCCCCTCATCGCGCAGCTCACAGCACTACCCCAAACGACTAGCAAAGTCCTCATAGCCAAACGATTTCACCACCTCTAGCGTATCTGTTTCTGAATCCCATACCGCCAGAGACGGTAAACGAATACCATTAAATGTTGTGGTTTTCACCAAGGTGTAATGGGCCATATCGTCAAACATCACGCGCTGCCCTAGTACCAAAGGCTCCATAAAACTGTAATCGCCGATAACATCGCCCGCTAAGCAGGTCTGCCCGCCTAATCGATAGTTATGCTGCGTCGCATTTGCAGCTGTAGCAACCTGCATTGCGCCGTTACTATCCCTTATTAGGATATCTGGCCGATACGGCATTTCTAGGGTATCCGGCATATGGCAGGTGGCAGAAGTATCTAAAATCGCGATAGAGTGGTCGTTTTCATGCAAGTCGAGCACCTCACTAACGAGTACACCACTGTTAATCACCGCTGCTTCGCCCGGCTCCAGATACACTTGCAGCTGATACTTATCCTGCAGGTAACGGATATGCGCAATCAACCCTTGTCGATCATAATCAGGGGCGGTTATATGATGCCCTCCTCCTAGGTTCAACCATTCCATGTGTGGTAACAGATCGCCAAACTGAGCTTCAACAACATCAAGGGTCTGAACCAACGGGGCATAACCTTGTTCGCACAGTGTATGGAAGTGCAAACCGCTGATTCCGTTGAGATCCGTCGCAGTTGCTAGCTGCCGTTTAACTAACTCAACATGCGAACCAAGCCTAGACCCGGCTGCACACGGGTCATATATCGCCGTATCGCCTGTCGAAACCATAGGGTTTATGCGCAATCCAACCTTTAGACCCGGTCGCAGGCGTTGCCGCGCGATGATACGCGACTGAAAACGTTGCCACTGTGCAATTGAGTTAAAAACGATATGGTCCGCGATAGCGATAATCGACTCAAACTCAGACTCACTATAAGCCGGAGAATAAACGTGAACCTCGCGTTTATCAGCGCCTTCAGCACGTCCACCAAAGTGCTCGTGAGCCAACAACGCCTCATGCAACCCACTTGCGCAGCATCCATGCAAGTACTGCCGCACCAGCGGCGCAAAAGCTGGCATTGCAAACGCCTTTAACGCCAGCAAAATACGCGCACCGGATGCATCCTCAATCGATCGCAAGCATTGCAGGTTTTTTTCAACCGCTGCTTTGTCGATAACAAAACACGGGCTCGGCGTACGCGTTGGGTCAAAGTGCTTAAACGTTGTTGCTTTCATTTGATCCTCAATGGATTCACTGTGGGTCACTCTCGTTGTAAACCAGTTCGCTCTCAAATAATTCCATTTTTATACAATGCTAAAATCCGGGTCTTCGATAACTGAAAATGGTAATCCAAAACCGTTTAGTGCCTGCATAAATGGGTCCGGATCTAACTGTTCGATGTTCCAGACACCCGGCTGCATCCAGGTACCTTCAACCATCAACTTGGCACCGATCATAGCGGGCACGCCCGTCGTGTAGGAGATCGCTTGAGATTGAACTTCTTTATAACAGGCTTGGTGATCTGCGATGTTATAGACGTACACTGTTTTCTCCTTGCCATCTTTAACACCACTAACGAGGCAACCAATACACGTTTTCCCGATTGTTCGTGGGCCTAGTGTTGCTGGGTCGGGTAACAGCGCTTTAAGAAACTGAATAGGTACAATCTGTTTACCTTGATAATCGATCGGATCAATACCGGTTAACCCGACATTGCCCAGCACTTCCAGATGTTTGAGGTAGCTGTCACCAAAGCTCATCCAGAATTGTGCGCGTTTTAGAGTTGGGTAGTGCGTGGTTAGAGATTCCAACTCCTCATGATACATGCGGTAAATGCTGTAAGTACCCACACCCTCAGGGCACGTAAAAGACTGGCTCATCGACATTGCCGGGGTCTCCACAAACGCACCGTTTTGCCAATGCCGACACGGGGCTGTCACTTCGCGAATATTAATCTCTGGGTTGAAGTTCGTCGCAAACGGATACCCATGGTCGCCACCATTCACATCAATGATATCGAGTGTATGAATCTCATCAAAATAATGTTTTGCGGCAAAGGCGGTAAACATATTGGTCGCACCCGGGTCAAACCCAGAGCCTAACAACGCCATCAGGCCGGCTTGTTTGAAACGCTCTTGATAGGCCCACTGCCAATGGTACTCAAACTTCGCGGTATCCAATGGCTCATAGTTAGCAGTATCCAGATAGTGAACACCCGTTTCTAAACAAGCATCCATAATCGTCAGATCTTGATAGGGTAATGCAACGTTAATCACCATAAACGGCTGGGTCTTGACGATCAATGATACTAATTCGGGCACCTTGTCGGCGTCGACCTGAGCGGTTTCGATCTTCACACCTGTAGTTGATTTAACCTTCGCTGCGATCGCAATGCACTTTGATTCTGTTCGGCTTGCTAATACGATCTCAGAGAATACGTCAGACGCCTGCGCGCACTTATGTGCCACTACTTGGCCAACTCCGCCTGCGCCGATAATGAGTACTTTTTTCATGGGTTGGTTCCTCGTTACTGTCTTTCTTAAGTTGTTTTCTTAAGCGGTTTTCTTCGGGCGTTTTATTCAGTGAGCGTTGCTAAAGAAGATTCAACGGATGGCTCTTTTTCGTAATAGGTATAACCCTGTAAACTAGCCTGAAATGTCTTGATCATTTGTTGGCGTTCACGGGCACTAATGCGCCCTTTCTGAACCGCAGCTTCAACTTTATTGCGAAACTTAAGACGCAACTGCGCCGGTTCAAATTCCACATAACTCAATACATCGGCAATCGTGTCGCCCTGTATTTCTTTCACAAAATCAAAGCTGCTATCATCGTTGATCCGAACACTAACAACATGGGTATCACCGAACAGGTTGTGCAAGTCGCCTAGGGTCTCTTGATAGGCTCCCACCAGAAATACGCCGAGATAGTACTCCTCATCCGCACGCAACGAATGCAGAGGCAAGGTCTTCTCCGCAACCCCATTACCACCGATGCCGGAGGTATTGATGAACTGGTCGATTTTACCGTCACAATCGCAGGTGATATCCGCCAAAACTGCGCGGCGATCGGGCGTCTCATCAAGACGGTGAATCGGCATCACCGGGAACAACTGATCAATAGCCCAAGCATCAGGCAATGATTGAAACAAGCTGAAATTGCCGTAGTAAATATCCGCTAACGCTTCATCCAAACCTTCAAGTTCGACGGGCACATGCACCATTGATCGAGTCACGTCACGAATACGGTGCAGCGCCTCAAAAAACAAATTCTCACCTTCCGAGCGCATGCGCAGATCCACCTGGCCGCGTTTAAAAAGCTCACGAATCTCATCCCGATAATAATGAATATCGTTGTAACACTCTTGCACACGTGCAGGGGTTAAATAGGTGAGCACTTCGCGCATGTTGTCAATGAGCTCATGATCATTTTCACTCGATACTTTCGGTGGAACCGGCTCGAACTGGGCTACATCTAGAATGTTAAACAAGAGTATCGATGAGTATGCGACCGTTGCTCTGCCAGATTCCGTAATGATCACCGGATGCGGTAACTGATGATCATCCATGGTGGTTTTTATCGTGTCGACGATGTCTTCACAGTATTCGCGTAGCGAGTAGTTACGGCTTTGCCCGGCATTCGATTGTGCGCCGGTGTAATCCACCGCTAAACCGCCGCCAAGATCGATATACGCCATCGCTGCGCCCTCTTTGCACAAATCGACAAAATACCGACATGCCTCCAATACACCGCCGCGGATATCACGAATATTGGGAATCTGAGAACCTAAATGACAGTGCAGGAGTTTTAAACAATCCAGCATCTCTGCCGCTTTGAGCCGATCAACCACATCAATTAACTGCCGACTCGAAAGACCAAAGACACTGCGATCGCCGCTTGTTGAATTCCAATACCCACTAACTTGAGATGTCATTTTTACGCGCACACCGATATTCGGCTTGATATTAAGCAAACGACTACGTTCGATGAGAATTGGCAATTCTGTGAGTGTTTCAATCACGAAAAAACAGTCGAACCCCAACCGCGTTGCTTGCAGCCCTAAATCGATGAATTCTTGGTCTTTATAACCGTTACAAACCACTAGCCCGCAGTTCTCGTCCATCGTCGACAAGACAGCAATCATTTCGGCCTTGCTGCCGACTTCAAATCCATGATTGAACTGCGCACCAAACTGCGCCACTTCTTCAACTATTTGCGCCTGCTGATTGACCTTAACCGGGTATACGCCGCAGTACTCAGACCGGTAACCCTCTGCGGTAATCACCTCCTGAAAGGCTTCGTTAAGCTGAGAAATACTCTGATCCAAAATATTCTCAATGCGCAGTAGCGCGGGCATCGCCAAATCACGCTCTTTCATACCGCGTACAATATCCATCAGGGATACCTCGGCGTTCACCGAGTTAGACGGGTTTTCAACGACTAATTCGCCACTGTTGTTGATATTAAAATAGCCATTCCCCCAACGCTCAGTGCCGTACAAATTGCGCGCGTCTTCAACGCTCCACTTCGCTATCGGTAACTTGATCATACTTGTCATCAGGGCATTCTCACTGTTTCGCGCAGGGTTGCCAGATCGGCGCTGCGTGTCCGGCTTTCAAAAAATGCAGAACATGCCGATCGATGGTTTCAGTAATTTCACTTAATTCCGAGGTCGATGGTGCTGAACAAATAAATCGCAAAGTATCGCCTGACGCCCTCATTCGGCACTTGCCCATAGCAAAGTCGACAGTACCCTCGTCGTCATCCCAATGAGCGCTGACTTTGTGCGCAAAGTGTTTGCACATACGCTTGAGTGCTCGAGACGGATCATCAATGACCACAGACGATATAACGCATACTTCAGCGGCAGAGACAGACACTGAGTTAGGGGCTGAGGCAGCAGCAGGTAATTCTTGCATCGATTCTTGTCGTCCTATTGTTATCCGTTCACCGGATGGCGAACGCGAAAGTTTTTACGCTATAAAGCCTGCGCTGGCCGGTCAGCCAGTACAATCGGATACCCTTGTGAGCAGGCTTCGACACGGCCTTCAATGCCGTAGGCCATTTTTAAGCGCTCCGGTGTTAACACGTCAGTCGGCGCTCCAAATGCCAACACCCGCCCCTTCGCCAACATCAACACGTGGTCACAAAAGCGCAGCGACAAATTCAAATCGTGACTGGCAACACAGGCGATGGCATCACGCTGATCAACTTCTTCACGGATCGCCTGCAATACATTTAATTGCCAATGCAAATCCAGGGCGCTGGTGGGTTCATCTAACAACAGTAACTTGGGCTGACGCACCAGCACCTGCGCCAAACCCACCATCTGCCGCTGCCCACCCGACATCTCAATCATGGGTGTTAATGCCAAAGAACGAATGCCCAATTGATCAAAAACAACTTCAATGCGCGCCTCAATTTCTGAAGGAGAAAGCCCGCCAGCACTGGCGCGTGCTGCACTGTACACCAGCTCGTAGGCCACCAGTGTATTTGCCAGTGGCAGAGCTTGAGGTAAATAGCCGATTTGTAACATACGCTGCCGATGTGTCATCAACGACAACGGTAAGTCGTTAAACGTTACTGAGCCATCAAAGGGCAAAACGCCCGCTAACGACTTCAATAATGTCGATTTACCCACGGCGTTCGGCCCAACAATAGCCACCAACGAGCCAGCGGGGATTTCTGGCAAACTAACGTCGGTTAAAATACGTTTTTTTCGATAGCCAATTTGCCCGTTTTCAATAATCAAGCTCATGATGCACTCTCCCGTCCGCGACCAAATATCAGGCTGATAAACAGAGGAATACCCACCAAAGCGGTAACAATACCTACCGGTAAAATAACCCCCGGCAGCAACGATTTACTGGCAATGGATGACAACGACAGCAACAGCGCACCAGCAATCGCACTACCGGGCAGGAAGAAACGATGATCTTCCCCAAGCATCATGCGCGCAATATGAGGGCCCACCAAACCGATAAAGCCGATCTCGCCAACAAATGCCAGGGCGACCGCGGTCAGTAAACTAACACGTAACAATACCGTCAGCCGCAAGCGTTCAACATTTATACCTAAGCTTCTGGCCTGCTCTTCGCCACTGCGCAAGGCCGTTAACTGCCAAAGCTGCGTTAGGCTATATACGAAACACACGGCAAAAACAGTGGTAACGATGGTAACTTTCTCCATGGTTGCCCGTGCAAGGCTACCCATCGTCCAAAAAACGATCTGCTGTAGCGCGCCTGCATCCGCAATGAACTGCAACACCCCCACAGCCGCGTTTAAACCAAACATCAGTGCGATACCAAAAAGCAATACGGTATGCACACTGGCGCCCATTATCCGCGACAGCATCAAAATCAATCCCGACGCGATACAGGCAAAAAGCAGCGCCGCCAGGGGTAGTAAATAGGTATAACTCAAACCTAACCAACTGAGATCTAACACAATCGCAACGGAAGCGCCCAGTGTTGCCGCAGAACCAATACCCAATGTAAACGGGCTGGCTAATGGATTATTCAATACCGTTTGCATTTCTGCACCCGCAAGCCCTAAGCAAGCACCTACTGCCAAGGCCATCAAGGCGTACGGCATGCGTACATCCCAAATTATGACTTGATGCGACGCAGAAACCGCCTCCGCACTAACAACACCGGTAAACACGTCGTGCAACGACAACCCTGCAGGCCCACTGGCAATATCACTAAAAAAGCAGATAACGGTCGCAATGATTAACGCTGCCAATAGCAACATGCGTCGTAAGACAAAACGCCGATACTGCTCGGCGAGAGCGTTCGTTGGAGAATACACAGCGGATGTCATGATCTACCCGCCTTTGTATCGAGTTCGACCCAATAGGTGCCATTGAGCGGTACGGGTTGAAACCGCTGATAGAGCGTTTCCAGTGTCGCGTGAGGATCTAGATCGGCGAAAGTTTGTGGATACAACCATTTAGCAAATACCTGAACCGCCGCAATATTCAGTGGTGTATTGTAAAAATGGTGCCAGATTGCGTAAGCATGACCATTACGCACAGCCGTTAGAGACCCTAGCGCACTCTCTTTGATGGCTCTCTGGAATGATGCCTGGGCATCTGAACGAGACACGCCTGCACCGAGAACAATATAAGGCGGCTGATTAGCCGCATCGGCCTCAAGGTTTTGTGCAGCACCGATCGCTGTGGCGATATAGATATCTGGCTGCTCGGTTAACAGATACTCCAAATTGAGGATCCCTGCACTGCCCGGCACACGCTCTTTGGCAATATTTTGACCACCGACGTTATCGAGAAATGCAGCCATCATGCCGCGTGCCATTGTTTCACAACATAAATCCTGCAAGCCGACACGACTGTGCAAAAAAACTGCCGGTGAATGTTGAGGATGTTTTGCCATGGCAATAGCCAAAGGTTTAACCACGCGATCCAGTTGTGCTTGATAGTATTCGACAAACGCATCTGCACGCGTATTTTGGCCTAACACATGGCCCAACAAGCGCATACTCTTGACGGTGTTGACGAGCGGATCATTACGAAAATCGATAAACAAAACCGTAACGCCCGCGCGCTCAAGCTGATCGATTAACTGCGCATTTCTGGCACCTGGCCCATGCCCTTCAACTCCAAAAATCGCAAGGTCAGCATTCAAACTCAGTACTTTTTCAACACTGAACGAATCGGCGGAGGTATGCCCAACTCGGGGGATATCGTCAATCTCTGGGAAGCGTTGCTGGTATTGCTGATAGGTGCCTGGGTCTATGCTCTGCAGATCAGCGAGCATGCCGACGATGTTATCTAACGGATGATCTGGATTGAGTATGGACAAAGCAAACAGATAACGGCTCTCTCCAAGAATAATGCGTTTAGCCGGGTGAGACAGTATCACCGTTCGTTCAGCAAGATCCGTTACACGGATATTGGTCTCGGATGCTTGGGCGGCATGAACACCGAACATTAAAAAACTAACTATCGATAATATAAGTCGGCACATTCGCCGAGAAGAAATACGTATCATAAATTTAACTCGGGGGTCAGTTAAACAAGGATGTGAAAAGGTGGCACACCCACGCAAACGTCCTTATTCGCGTTGGTATGCCGGGGGAACCTGCAATAAATTCGCAGTACTTACCAGAAGCGGAAAGTTGCGCCTAAACGGACGTCTCGACCGGTATCAAATTGACCGGATATCGACGCATAACCAGGGTTGTTAGCGAGATTTTCGACGCTTGCCTGATTGATATATTGCTTGTTGAAGATGTTCTTAACAGTAAAGTTAATGCTCAGTCGGTCGTCTTTCATCGGTAACCAGTGCGCATAGAAATCATGCACGCTGTAACCAGGCTTGCTTACGGTGATCACTTCTTGTGGATCTGACTCCAGCGTCACGTCGAAGTCATCAACACCATTAACAAAGTTTGCAGCCCAACCGAAGACGAATTCATCAACAGGTCGATAGTTCACGTCGATTGTGCCTGTCGCACCAATGGTGGTAGCGCCTGACTTGTAGACATAACGCGTTGCATTCTGACCGCCCGCTTGGGTATCTGCGTTATTAAACCCGGCACTGATGCTCAAACGATCCCAAATGTAACCAACGTTCAAATAGTAACCTTTGGTCTCAATGCTATCATCGAGGTTTTGTAATACACGATCCCACGGGTACGCATTGGCAATCGGATCTTCGATCACGGAGTAGTAGTAACCGGTTGCAACGGTGAAACCACTGATCGAATAATCAACGCCAAATTCAGCGTTTTTAGCACGCTCGGCCTTGAGATCAGGAGAGTTTTCGTTGGTAGAAATCTTGAACGCATCACGGACTTCAACACCGCGCAGCGCTTCGGCATAGCCAATACTGATATTCAGGTTTTTAGCCGCTTCAACATTCAAACTCACATTCGGCGAAACGCCGCTGTCGTCAAATTCGTTGTCATTGCGATCGGTCATGCTGTATTGATCAAAACGTAAACCGGCCGATAAAGTCACGATGTCGCCCAACTGCGCAACATCCTGAACAAATACACCCACAACATCGCCAGTCTCTTCAAAATGCGAAGGATTAAAATCAACATCATTCAAAATTGCTTTGTCATTACGGTAGTTAATACCGTAAATCACGGTGTTGTAATCGGTATTGAAGGTGTTCTGGGCATTAATGCCCCATGAGTCGACAGCGCCATCGTAGTTGATGCCACTATACTGACGTTCCTGATCTTGCTTGGTGTAGTAAAAATTCAAGTTCACCAAGACGGTATCATCGCCGTCTGCGTTGAAGCCGTAGTTAACAATACCGGTTGAGCGATTGGCGCGGGTTGGCGCTACCGGGTTACGTGGGCTTGGGATGAGTTCTGGCTTGTACAGAATATCGCCTTTTTCACGCAGGTTTTCGTAACTGAGCGAGAGATAGTGTTCACGGGTAAAGTTGGCAACAAACTTGGTATAGCCAAGAAACTGATCAGAGTTAGTGCCGATGATTTCGTCACCTTCGCCATCTTTCGCATCACCAAAACTGGAGCCAACAACGCTCGCCATCGCGGTGTATTTGCCCTCGGCATCGCCACCAAACAATGTAAGGCTGGACTTATTGCCATCACCGTTACTGTAATAAGTCGATTTGGCAATACCACCAAACGTTTCGCCCGGCATCAAAAGGTCGTTAGGATCTTTAGTCGTGAATCGGATCGAACCACCTAATGCACCTGGGCCTGCGGTGGCGCTACCTGCACCGGCTTCAACTTCTACCTGCTTGAGCAAGTCTGGCTCGATGGCGATACGCCCAGAGTGGTGAAAGACAGAAGCCGCTTGCTCGGCACCATCAATCGAGATGTTCAGTAAATCTTCACCGATGTTACGAACATAGATTTTTTGCCCTAAGCCAATCGGCCCGCCGACGCGCACTTGTGCATCATTGCGGAAGATATCTTCTAGGCTATCTGCCTGAATGTTTTGTAGCTCCTCATCGGTGATAATTGTATCGCGACCACTTGTGGCCTGGCCGATGACTTCAATCATCTCGATTTTATTGGCAACGGGTTGTGCGGATTTTTCTGTCTGTGCGTCATCTTGCGCAAGTGCCGTCGAAGATACCGCACTCGCAACACAAGCCGCTAACAGATTTAATGTAAAGAATGTTTCCGTAGATCGTGGCGTTTTCATTTCTGCATCCAATGATAATGATTTTCATTTGCGTCGAATTATCGCCAAATGTATCGGGATGTGTAGAACTTTTACAATTGTTACCAGCGCAGTTACTTATGCGGTGACAAATACAGCTACCAACGAGTCGGTAAGACAATATCAATCTGTAAGCCCGCCACACGATCGGAGCCGGCAATCTGATGATTAAAAGCAATGACAGCACCACCAACAGCCGCGATTTGACGACGCGCTAGCGCCAAGCCTAAACCAAAGCCACCGTGTTTTTTGCCCGCCACAGGCAATGCTGTTTGAGTACTGTCTGTGCGGGATTTATCGACCCTAAAGAAAGGCCTAAAGATATCCGCCAACAGGTGCTCAGGCACACCAACGCCTTCATCACGCACAGTGACACGATAACCATCCGCTTCTAACACCAACGCAACCGTCACAGACTTACCCGGCGGGGTATGATTGAGTGCATTGCGCACGATGTTCTCCACCGCCTGCCCCAGTGCTCGCTGACTACTCCCCTGAATTAACCCTTGCTCAGGCAATAACAAATCGAGATGTCGATCGGGATATTCAAAGCGGGCATCTTCACAAATAACGGAAAGTAATTCTGCTAGGTCGAAGTCATCGGATGTAAGGCGTGGGTTTTCATTGTTCAACCACGCCAGCATCAGCGCATCATCCACCAGATCACGCATCACTGCGGATTCATGGCGTAATCGATCAATCGTCGAGTCGGTTTGCACACCCTCTTCAAAACAATCAACAGCCATATCGAGACGCGTCAGTGGCGTACGTAATTCATGCGACAAATCCGATAACAACTGTCGCTGATTAATCACCAGGTTACCGGTTCGCTCGGCCATTTGATCAAAGGTTTCAGCCAAGGCGGTAATCTCATCATTGCGCTTGCCAAGCAGGGTTTTCACCCGCACATCAAACTGCCCATCACTGAATTGCCGCGTGGCTCGTTCCAGTTGCTGCAACGGTCGCATCACATGCCGATAAAGTACCCAAGTCACAAGACAAAGAATCACAAATGGCAAGGCAATTTGGATGCCCAAATGCGCATAAGGAAAGTACGTGCCAGGCCGCATACGTTGCGGTAACTGAATCAAAAAGTGGGTCTGACCATCGGCGAACGGAACATCCATGATGGGGTTATCTTTGAAGTACAGGTGGATTTTCCACTCTACATTGCGCCCAAGGCGAAACCCTTCCAGAAATTGCGTGGACAAATAACTGCCCGCTAACGGAGCCACCGATGAAGTGCTGACACTCGCCCACGTATGTTCATCGCGCTGGAGTTTTTCGAGCCAAACAGAAAGCGCGGCCTCACCGTCTTCGAGCAAAACGCGCTCGGCTTCGGCACCGTAACGTAACAGCTCCACTTGATGATGCTCAGCAATAAAACTCATCTGTTGTTCGGTGCGCTGCTTGAGGGCGTCGATCACCCAGAATAAAGCGACCGTTCCTGCGGCAATAATCAGCCAGAGCGTCCACAGTAAACGGTTTTTCATGAAAACCGATAGCCCTTTCCATGAATCGTTGCAAGACGTTCTGGATCCATTCCGGCATCCATCAACTTGCGCCTGACACGGCTCAAATGCATATCCAGGGCACGGTCGTAGCGACTAAATGTGCGTTTTAACACCGTTTGATAGAGATACGGTTTGCTCAATACCTCATCGGCGTTTTCAGCAAGCACCCACAACAAACGAAACTGAATCGGCGTGAGAGATACCGCTGTATCGCCATAAGACACGGCCTGGCTTGATCGCGTCAACGTCAGCATATCCAACGTGAGACGACTGGCACTGGTTTTTTCAATCGCCTTTCGCGTACGCCGCAATAGCGCATCGATACGAAGTAACATCTCGGTGAAATTAAACGGCTTGGGCATGTAGTCATCGGCCCCTTTGCTGTAGCCCTCAATGCGTTCTTCTTCAGCACCACAGGCAGTCAGCATCATCACCGGTGTTTGGCGTTCTTTGCGTAAACGATTAAGCACTGAAAACCCGTCAATTCGCGGCAATAGCACATCAAGCAGAATAAGATCGAAAGCGCCTTCAAGTGCGCGCGACAACCCTTGATGCCCATCGTGGCATTGATCAATTCGAAATCCTCGATTACGCAAAAGACCCGCGAGTTGATCATTTAATGTCGCGTCGTCTTCAACGATCAAAATTCTTGCAGAATCCATCGCATTCTCTCTTCTGGCAGGTGTCACAATTGGCAGGTTGCACATTTTTAATGATAACACTTATCATTTGCAATATTATTATTGAATATTTTAAATAACACCATCACTAAGTCTCATTTGCAAATGTCACAGTTGTAAACGAGGTTGAATGCATAGCCCAGATGTACATAGTATGCGCNCTACTACTCCACTGCCCGGGACCTCCCTATATGTCTGCAACCGAGAATAACCGGGCCCTTGACGGGGCTGTTATACCCACCTTTTTTTATTATGTTGTGCCATCGATTATTGGTCTTGTTGCCCTCACCACAGCAACACTCGTTGATGGAATTTTTGTAGGTAATGGCATCGGAAGCGATGCATTGGCTGCGATTAGCATCATGATGCCTTGGTTTACATTGCTAACTGCTGTGTCGCTGATGCTAGCCATCGGAGGTTCGGTGCGAGCCGGTAAATACGTGGGGGAAGATAACCTCCCAGCCGCATCAGCCGTTTTCAGTAAAACACTGATCACTGCCGCACTGGTGAATCTACTGCTCGCTGCCCTTAGCCTACTCGCCGAGCCGTTGCTGTTCGCTGCGCTCAATACCCCCGCCGAGTTGCAACCTGCCATCAATGCCTATTTCGATGTTATTCGCTGGGTGCTGGTGATTCAGCTGACAACCATGGTGCTTTACTATTTTGTGCGCGCAGACGGCCACCCAATGCTGGCGACCATTGCCTTGATCGTCGGTGCAACGACCAATATCGTACTCGACTATTGGTTTATTATGATCGAAGGATTGGGGCTGCAAGGCGCAGCAATAGCAACGGCGATTGCCCAATGTTTGCAATTGGCAGTGCTGTGCACGTACTTTTTAAGCCGCACACGAACGTTGAGTTTCAGCCTGCAACAACAGCAATGGCGGGAGATGCTGTATTGCGCATTTAACGGTGTCTCAGAGTTTATCAATGAAATCTCCGTTGGCTTGTTATTCCTATTGCTCAACTGGCTGTTGATTGACTCTCTGGGAATCGACGGATTAGCCGCCTTCAGTGTCATCAACTACCTGATCTTTCTTAGTATTATGCTGTGCTATGGCGTCGCCGATGCCCTTCATTTGCTGGTGAGTCAGAACTTTGGGGCACGCAATTTTCACCGAATAAAACAATTTTCGTACGTTGCATCAGCCTGTGTAATGGCCCTTGGTGTGCTCATCATAACCGGCCTGTTTATCGCCAAAACTGCAGTCATCGATCTGTTCCTTGACGTTAAAGCTCAGCATGTTGCGGAGCTTGCCGCGAGTATTGCGTTGGTCGTTAGCCCGTTGTTTCTCGTTAATGGCACCAACATTTTGATCAGTTGTTATCTCACCGCGATACACCAGCCGCGCGCCTCGGCAATGATCGCATTGTTGCGCAGTTTACTCTTACCAGCGGGTCTACTCGTGCTTTTCTATTTCGCTGTGAAACACAGCACGACACTGAAGAGCTTTCATTTTTTGGCAGCACTTCCTACTGCTGAGTGGATGACGTTTCTTATTGCNGTGACGATTTACTGCCGATATCAACACCTTGAAGCCACTGATGGGTAACAATTGTAAATATTTTTGTTAATGACTCTCATTCGCAATAATCTTGTTGTCTAAATCGACCAAGCGCCATCCTAACTCAAGCGCTCGATACTGACTCAAGGACTACAACGATGAATCCGCTAGCGACGAACACGGCAAACAATGCGTCTTTCCAGGCGTTTATGAACTGCTATCTCCGCGAAATCGACGCCGGTGTATGGCACACAGCAGATGCGTGGTTTATCGACACCGGTCTTCGATTTGATGGTGAAGAGTCGCATGTCATCGAACTGCAGCTGGCCGATCAAGATAAGACATTAGCCATTGGCGTTACCTTTCGATCGATTGTCGGGAGACACCAACTCACGCACATCTATCAACAAGACAACGCACTCTGGGAATGGAAAAAGATTGACTCCCTAACCGCGATTTTGCTGTTAATCGACAATATTTATCAGGGCTTCGCGCATAAAAGCCCCGAGGCAAAAACCCAACAACTGGAGTTAATTGCCCGTATCGTTGAGAGCCACCAGGTGATGACGCATTACGTCGACAGCCGGCTTGATGACCCTCGACTGCAAGCTCAGGATTTTATCAATTCGGAACAATCGATCCTGTTCGGCCATTGGCTGCACCCGACCCCTAAATCCCGACAAGGCATTCATGCTTGGCAGCATCAACAGTACACACCCGAGCTATGCGGTGAGTTTCAACTGGACTATTTCGCGGTTGATCGCCAACTCATCGATCAAGGTTCAATGCTCGATGACACCGCCGATGCGATCATCATGCAGATTGCCAGCCACAGCTCCAGCGATACTCCAAACGAGAGCAACGAAAACGGCAAGCCCGATTTAAAAACCAGTGAGGCCATCATTCCTGTTCACCCGCTGCAAACCCAATGGCTTCTCGCCCAGCCACACGTGACACAATTATTGGCAACCGGGCAACTGCGTCATCTGGGTGTAATGGGGCCGCACTTTACTGCAACATCGTCTGTTCGCACGGTGTATTGCCCCTCTCTCGACTACATGCTCAAGCTATCCATACCCGTCAAGATTACAAATTCACTGCGCGTGAACATGCAACACGAATTGAAACCTGGGCTTGCGGTGTCGTCACTGTTAGACAAAACCCGCTTCTGCAATGAATACCCGATGTTTCAAACCATCAATGACCCAGCCTACATTACGTTGGATATCGAAGACCTACGTGAAAGTGGCTTTGAAGTTATTATTCGCGAAAACCCGTTCAAAATTGATAATCAGAATTCTCTAGCAACGGGCGTTCATTCCATCGCGGCGTTAGTACAAGACCCCATTGATGTATTGCAGAAATCACGCCTGCATCAACTGATTGACCAACTGAGCCTATCGCAACACAGAGCGCCTGATAACGTCAGCCTGGATTGGTTTGATGCCTACTGGCAATGCGCCATAGAGCCTGCAATCTTCCTTTACGATCAACATGGGATTGCCTTGGAGGCTCACCAACAAAACTCGTTACTCGATCTCAGTCATGGCTATCCATCGCGTTACTATTACCGAGACAATCAAGGGTTTTATCTGTCAGCCGGCTGCCAGCAACAATTACTCTCAATCGAACCGCTGCTAGGTGAAACCGCAGATCTCTTCTATGACGACGAGATGATCTGCGACCGCTTCAGCTATTACCTTGTAATCAACCAGTTGTTTTCAGTCATCAACCGCTTCGGCCTTGATGGATTAATCACGGAACAAGTACTACTCGAACGTACCGCTGACAAACTGCAATCACTTCAACCGACGCTGGGCCTGCGTGGCCAACAGCTAATTGATGCGATATTGCACCGCCGCGAAATTCCCTGCAAAGGCAATCTGTTAACCCGTATCGATGATGTCGATGAACTTCAAGCAGATCTTGAACTTGCCGTGTATACCACCATCAAAAACCCTCTGCATGATTTGGCTTTCACTCTGAATCCGTCTAAGGCATCGCGATCTCAATCACTGGCGATGCCGCATGTGGTTCCGGATGTAATCCCAGATTCGATCCCAGATTCGATCCCGGATGCGATCCCGGCATAAACACCCGCAGAAACTGAAACACTGGAACGAGAGTCAGCATGTACAAATTTTCGGATGATCAGCGCGTGTGTGTGCACGAAAAACGGGTAATTCGCCAACTTATCGAGGCATTGTTGTATGAAGGCATCGTTGATTACCAATACAACCAGGGCGTGTTTGCCTTTGCATTGGGCGGGCAAAATTACCGCGCGCACGGCAGTATCGGCAGCTACTCGCGCATACACCTTGATGCAGGTTCTATCGTCAATTTCCCGGCCCTAAACAGCCCGATGGATGATTCAGTTCAGCAGATCAAAAAACCACTGCAACTTGAGACTATCGTCGAGACCCTGCCTGCGTCCGACGCCGTTAAACAGCAACTGCTCAGTGAGCTAAATCAAACGATACAGCTGTGTCGCATCAATGCAGAAAATCTCCCAACACGCGTCAACCGTCGATCGCTCAGTTACGCACAACTTGAAGCGGCTATTGATGAAGGCCATCCATATCATCCGTGTTTTAAAGCTCGCAGTGGCTTCAGCGAGACTGATCACAGGGCCTTTGGGCCAGAGTTTGAAAACGAATTCCAGCTACACTGGCTCGCTATTCATCAATCTTGCCTAAGAATGCGTTTGTGTGCCGAAGACGATCTTAACCCGCCGCTGTTTTGGCAGGCAGAACTCGGCCGTTTTACCTATGACGCCTTGATGCAAACCTTGACGAACCTCACCGAAACTCCTGAATCGTATGCATTGATGCCCGTACACCCGTGGCAATGGGCGCAGATAGCGCCGCAGCTGACGAACGCGATAACCAACCGAGAAATCCTCCCGCTTGGGCCGGCCGGTGACAACTATCGTGCGAGTATTTCTGTTCGCACCTTACTGAACGTTAGTGACCCGGAAAAAGCCAATATCAAACTCCCGATGAACATGGTCAATAGTTCTTCACTACGCACACTGCCAGATCACTCTATCTATGCAGCACCGTTTCTCTCGCAGTGGCTAAACACCCTTATCGACGATGATGAATTCTATGCAAACAACAGGCCTTTAGGTCTGCTCGATGAATATGCCGGAATCTCTCTGAACAGCGACAATGTTGATGACTCACATTGGACAAAACAACTCAGCGGCCAGCTAGGTGTGATATTTCGTCAAAGTGTTGATGGAAAGTACCCACACCAAACAGCCCTTCCTTTTGTTGCGCTCGCGCTCGAAGAAGCCGACAACCTGCCATTCATCCACCCATGGATTCAACAATACGGTTGCCAACAATGGCTGACACAACTCGTCGACGTCGTCGTTACACCGCTGGTGCATCTGATGCTGCATCACGGCATTGCATTGGAAGCGCACGCCCAAAATATGATTTTGATTCACGACGACGGTTGGCCACTGGAGATCATCGTGCGTGATTTTCATGAAAGCCTTGAGTACGTCGAAAGCTATATCGCAGCGCCAGATTTGATACCAGATTTTAATTCATTATCGCCCTGCTATATCAACGCCCCTGATGATCAGTACTTCTGGATGTCTGATGTTGAAGCGCTAAGGGAGCTTATTGTGGACACCTTGTTTGTATATAACTTCACTGAAATCGCGCGTCTACTTGATGTTCACTACGACTTCTCACAGGCGCGTTTTTGGCAAACAGTAAATGACCAACTCGACAGCTATACCTCTCAATCTCATACCGACACGGCGCGTATCCGGGCGATTGATCTACACCAGTCACGCATACAAACAGAATCACTGATGCGCAAAAAACTCAGTGGCTTGGCCGATGCTGAGTTTCATCATCATATCATCAATTCGTTGGCCGAATCACAACCATTGTTGAAGACCAAAACCAAGCCTAAAACCAAACTGCGCACGGAATCTATGACGGCATCTGCCTGATACAGATTTATAGGATACAGCCGCTCAACCCGATTAACTTGGACATTACTTACATGTTACGTGTAAACAACATCGACTACAGTGCCGACAACCTGAAGACACTCCAAGCAGGTTTTCAATCGATAGATGCACTACAAGCACTTACAAGCGCAACTCCACAGCGCATTGCTGTGTGCCTTGAAGATACCTTCACATGGCTGGCGTTATGCTTCTATTTGCGCGACAAACAACACTCTGTAATGCCGCTGCACACTGATACTCCCATAGATGCAGCACAAAAAAGTGCAAAACAAGCCGGCTGTGAATGGTTGTTTTATCACACGCTTAGCAACGCGATACAAATCCCCTCTAATACAAACGTACCGACATTAACACCTGCCAAAGCCGGCTTAATTCAAATGAGCTCCGGCACTACGGGAACGCCCAAATGCATCGAGCGTAGCTGGCACACCATCGCAACAGAAATCGAAAGTTACATTGCGTTTTTTACCGAAACCGACGACATGACGCCCGTTGTTGCCTGCCCTGTAACTCATTCCTACGGATTAATCTGTGGCGTTATGGTCGCACTGGCACGCGGCAAAGCGCCGATAATAATCACTAACATTAACCCGCGTTTTTTGCTGAAGACGCTGCAAACGACCGAGCGCCCTCTGCTGTATGCGTCTCCCATCATGCTACAAGGCATCGTGCGACTATGGCCCGCGGATAAAAAACTACACGCCATCATGACATCCGGCTCAATCATGACGCAGCCAATCTTTGATGAATTGCGCCCACGTATCGACAATATGTATCAACAATACGGATGCTCTGAGGCAGGTTGTATCAGCATCAATCGTCAAATGACCCGTCCTGACGATCTCGGTGAACCTTTACCTCACCTCGCGATGAGTGCAGGCGACGATAGTCACAATCCGGATGAGATCATCGTTACCGCAAGTTCTAATCACGGAGCCCTAAACCGAATCCACACTCAGGATCTCGGATATCTTCAACAATCACCGGCTACAGGCAAATACCACCTTCACTTTGTCACGCGGCTAGACGATACCGTTATTGTATCGGGGCTTAACGTATACCCTCAAGACGTTGAAAACACCCTATTACAGCATCCGCAGATTGATGATGTTGTCGTCTTCAAAACCGATGACAAATTTGCCGGGCAACGAGTCTGTGCCCGCTATGTTGCTGCTCAAAGCCTTGACCCACACGTTATCAGGCAATGGTGCCTAACACATATGGCTCCGTTTCAGGTACCTAGCCAGCTACAACAGGTCGATCAAATCGAACGCATGGCGAACGGTAAAATCAGCCGTAAACAAGTCGCCAGAGATTTTGTAAAAGATCAGCAAGCCGCGCAACAGCAAGAGATTCAACAACATGCTAAAGCCTGATGTTATTCAAGCAATTCACCGTATACTCGCCAACACTTTGGCAATTCCGCGAATTCAGGCATTTGCTGACGATGCACGCCTCAATGAAGACCTATATCTCGATTCTGTATTGGTGCTTCAATTGTTGCTCAACCTTGAAATCGAATGTGGGTTTGAAATGCCCGACACAGCGCTCACAAGAGAAGACTTCGACACCGTCGATAGCTTGGCAACATTCGTTCTTCAGCAAACGCAGGTGAGTGAGCCTTCCGCATCCCCACCAACGCAAGAGCAAGCTCCATCAGGCGTTGACACTGAGTCTCCCGAGGAAGAGTTCGAAGACATCAAGGTTCACTGTTTCGTGAGTTGCCTGTGCGAAATTATCAAAGCGGACCCGCGCACGGATCACCGCCCTTTCTACTTCGGTGTCTGGGATGCCGAGGTTGTCATCGACGACAACGCCTGCCTCAGCTACCACTCAGCATCCATCAATCACGACTTTTTTAGAACATGGTTTGAACGACTTTACAATGTGCCGGTGCGCCCCTGGTACCGCTCCGAATGCAGCAAAATGGCTAACACCAAACAACTATTAACGTTGCTCGACGACAAAACCGACACTGAGAACATCATGGTTATGCTCGATATGTTTCGGCTACCGGAGCGGGAAAACAAATTTAATCGCGATCCATTTCCTCATTACGTCATGCTTGAACTCACTGATGATCCAGACATCTGGATGATGTACGACCCAGACTTTCGCTGGGAAGGCACTCAGAAGAAAACAGACGTATTGCATGCCATCGCCTCAGATGCAGTCAGCGGCGGTTATCGGTTTGATAGTGTTGATATACGCCCTACTACGAATGAAGCCATTCGGGCGTACTTCACCGCATGCATCAATGCAACCCATAACCCAATGACCGATGCAGTGAGCCATATTCTTGAACAGCATCTCAACACTGACACCCACTATCGACTCGCCAATCTCGACACCGCACTTGAACAGCTACCCGTGTTGGCGATTCGAAAATACGCCTATGAGCATGGCCTGGCGTTCTTCTGGCGTGAATTAAGCCTTGAAGATGCTGAGTTCGAACAATGGTGTGATGTTGTCGAGGCACTCGTTAGTACGTATAAACAAATTCAGTTTAGAGCGATGAAATTGGCAAAACAAGCGGCTGAAAACAACACGGTAGATTCATTGTTAGTCGAACAAATACAGCAACTCATCGATGAACAAAATGCCCGTGAGTTCAGCATAAAAAACCGCTTAATCGACGTGTTCAATGTGTGGACAAAACAGGCGGATACACCAGAGCCTGTAGTTCACTTCAATAACGACATCATCACGGAGGCAGTGTAATGGATCTTTCAGTATGCACCATTTCGTTTCGTCACCAGCTGATATCCATCGACCAAATCGCGAACTGGGCAAAAGCCAATCACTTCCAAGGAATCGAGCTGTGGGGCGCCCATGCACGAAACCTGATCGAAACACCGCAATATGATGCTGAATGGCTGGCCGGCTATGGCCTTCGAACCACCATGATCAGCGATTATTTACCGTTACAGGCCGAGAACGACATCCTCTACCCGACGGTTCAGAACCTTGCCCGCCTAGCCAAACACTGGGGGGCGAAAAAAATTCGCACTTTCGCCGGTGGCAGCAGCAGTAGCGATACCTCAGAAACGGAGTTTCATGACCTTGTCGAAAAACTACAAACCATTTGTGACTGGTTAGCGCCACACGGCATTAATCTGGTGATAGAAACCCACCCGGGAACCTATGCTGATACAGTTACTGCCAGCCAAAAACTCATCGAGACGGTTAGTAGAAGCAATCTTCAACTCAATTTTGACGTACTGCACATATGGGAATCTAAAGCCGATATCATTACGGCCGTTGAGCAACTCGCACCTCATATCAACCACTTTCACCTGAAAAACATCAGCAGCGCAGACCACCTGAACGTATTCTCACCGCCCAATGTATATTCGGCGTCAGGCACCCGAGAAGGTATTGTGCCGTTATTTGAGGGAGCTGTGGATTATCGCTCCTTCCTTGCGCATGTGCAGGCATCAGACCACCATCACTTAGCTAACGTTGATGCCTCGCTGGAATGGTTTGGCAACCGCTGCAAAGCAACGCTAAAAAAAGACCGATACGAAATTCAAAAGACACATCAACAATATACGCAGTCGATGTAGCTGATTCTGGCCCTATAGCGTCATAAATAGCTGTTGGCTGATCCAGTACACGTTCGCGTGAAGTTAGGATGGATTAAAAAACGCAATAAAAAAAGCGAGCCCTGCAGAGGTTCGCTTTTTATCGTTTATATGCTGTTTGCTAAGCGTTACGGCACTTAGGCAGCAGGTATGTCGTTTTAGAAACGGATACGCAAATCAACGAAGAATTCCGCGCCGTCGGATTCTAACTTAGTGTCGCCGTCATCAAATTCAGTCGAAACTGCGCCAACACCACCGCCAAAGCGGAATTGCTCAACAGGGTACCAGTGAACAAATACGTCAAACGACGTGTTCGTGATATCAAGATCGTTATCACCGCTAGCATTGAGGTTTGTGACAGCCGTTTCAAGATCAGCACCTACACCCAGTTGCGGGAACGGAAAGTAAGTGAAAACGGCAGACAACCCACTACCGGAACCATCAGCGTCTAAGTCATCAAATGATGTTGATTGCCCATACACGTTTGCGTCTAAAGACATCGACTGTTTACTGTCACCAATCGGGAAATACCCGTGGTAGTTAAGCCCGAGACGATAAGTATACGCATCGTCCATACTGCCGATCGGATAGAAATCAGCAAGCTGACCGCCGATAAACGAAATATCACCCGTCAATGAGTGATTTTCACCAAAATACCCACCGAATCCAAAAGAGCTTTCCTGTCCGCGCGCTTGACCGTCTGATGCACGAAATTTGGTTGTACTAATCGCTCCCTGAATAATCAGCCCGTTGATAACAGACCGCCCGCCTACCGTGAATATTTCGACTTTTTCGTCTGCCTCTTGATCTACAATTGACGGTTTTTGCTCAAGACCTAAAAACGAACCTGACACAAAAGAAGATTGATTCAAGAACGCAGCTTCGTCCCAAGCTCCCTTACTCACATCAACATCTTCAAGGTAAACATTCAGTTCAACCTCATGGCCAGTTGTATCTGTGTCGTTATTGAGACTTCGACCATTAGCTTCGTTTTCCTGGCTTGCATCATAATAGCTATAAGTTCCTTCGAACATATACGCATTGGCTGATACAGAGAGCAGTGCGGCAGAAGCAAGTAAAGTGCGCTTTAGCATAGTAATATCCTTATTAATCAACGTAGTTAGTATTATTTAAAGCAGATGTGGCTCTTGCTGGTGCAAAAGTATAGGAAGCATGCTTTTAAATCGTCAAGAAACTCAACAAACAATAACTCGTTAAGTGGAATGTTGGCTCGATACTGCCATGGTATAGAGATTCAATTTTATCGTTAGTTACCGATACCAAGGTGTTAACTGTTCACTCTCAATATTCCAACAGAAGGCATAGATAGAAATACAACGCAGGCGTTCCAGTATTCACAGCTCCCACCAATTGAGAGACCGAAAAATGCACTGCTTGCCCGAGTCTTAGGTCCCACGGTATATCTCTCAAAATTCAATAGCGCACATTTTTCAACCAATAATTGAACCAGCACGCCCGGTATCAATCTCCTATGGTTAGAAGTCTTACGTTATGTGATGAAACTAAAGAGGCTCCCATGGTTGGATATCAATCGATTTTTCGCCCTTCTCTCTTTAATGGCCAACAAATTATTATCACTGGCGGGGGTAGTGGTATCGGCCGCTGCACGGCGCACGAGCTCGCCAGTCTTGGGGCCAATCTGATACTGATTGGCCGCAACGAAGATAAGCTCAAACAAGTCACCGAAGAAATCAAAGCCGACAACCAGAATACGGGGCAAAACAACGAAGTTCACTGGTACAGCGCAGATATTCGTGATGAAGAACGGGTATGCGAGTTAATTACCGACATCGTCAAGAATCATGGCCGTATTCATGGGCTCGTTAACAATGCTGGCGGCCAGTATCCAACCTTACTTGAAAACACCAGTAAAAACGGTTTTCGTGCGGTGGTTGAAAATAACCTGACGGGGGGATTCCTATTTGCACGCGAAACATTCAAACAAAGCATGAAAGCCCACGGCGGCGCGATCGTGAACATCACCGCCGATTGTACCAATGGTATTCCTGGCCTCGGGCATACCGGAGCAGCGCGTGCCGGCATGGAAAACCTCACCAAAACGGCCGCTTGGGAATGGGGACGATATGGCGTGCGGGTCAATGCCTTGGCACCCGGCATTGTTGCATCCAGCGGGCTCAGCAGTTACCCGCAGGAGTTCCACCAACGGATTTTGAGCATGGGTGAATATGTGCCGTTACATCGCCTATGTACTGAAGCCGAAGTCAGCGCGGGCATCGTGTTTCTGCTGAGCCCCGGCGCGGCTTATATTAATGGAACGACCTTGCACATCGATGGCGGCGGTCAATTTGGGTCGAGCCACATGTATCTGCCATTACCAGAAACAGATCTTGATCATGCTGAGATATTTGACGGTTTTCACCGTTCAAACTTTGACGGTATTGTAAATGGGGAAGCCTAACGCAGGTTTAACGATCCCTGTATCAGCCCAGTGTTCACGAACAGTTCCTCAATTCCACTCTCCTGTTTTCAAGCTGAGGATCAACCGTCTTCATATTACGAAAGGCCAAATGACTCAGAAACCAGCCGACCATAGTATCGTTGGCTCATTCAACTATCGTCAGGATCAATTGACTTAAAAAACGGTTAACTTGTTCCGTTCGTTTATACCTCCATGCAAAGTGCCAATTTCTGCTTGGTCGCCAGCATCCGTGTGATGTTCCCCTATTCCCTGAGCGAGCTCAACAAACGAGGTTGCTTCTCGGCAATAGAATTAAAGAATGGGAGTAAATCATGAGTGAATAATATTATTGCCGCCACGTTACCAATACCATGACAGCCTCATTGAGGCTTATCATTCGCATTCAAAAAAAGAGGTCATGTTTGATTCGTGGCAAGAATTTTACATACACCGAACAAGGGGCCAGCTAAAAGCCCCTTGTTGACATGTGTCTATACTGCCACAGATCACTTATGGTGCGAGCGAGGACGTATCCAACCCGTTAAATATCAGATAACGACTGTTGCCTTCATCCGTAATAATCAGCTGATTATTCGCAGTGTAAGCACCCGCCGGGTTAGATAGGGTACGAGCGCTGGTAACACGGGTGGTCTCGCTCTCGCCATTATCAACTCGATCCGATTGACCATCTTGGTTGTCATCATTCTCTGTGTTGGCTTGAAGGTTCGACTGCCCCAGTATGACATCAGGCTCTTGGTTGGTGGATGTTGGCAAAGTGTTCCAAACCAGTACTCGATTGTTTTCAAAATCTGAAAGGAAGAGTTGATTACCATTGCTATACAAGTGATACGGGAAGTCCAACGACGTGACTTCGAGGGTTTCAGGTTCTTCGCTTTCACTTGGCGCAGTATCTTCCGTACCTGCGACCATAATTTCTGGGCCGATGATCAGATCAGGTTCTTGATTGTTCGTTGTCGGGAAGCTTTGCCAAATCAGAAGCTGATCATTATCGGAGTCAGCAACAATCAACATTTCCCCATTGCTCCATACACCACCGGGTGAACCGATAGAAAGTGGTTCATCCGTCTCGGCTTCTTCGGGGTTTACCGGTAGAAGAGTTATGGGTTCTACTGTAGGAGTGTCGATGTCACCGCAGGTGAAGTTATCATGCCCCAGTACCACATCTGCCGCTACACCTGACACAGTAGGCAGCGTGTTCCAGATCAATACACGATTGTTGGATGTATCTGTCACGATGAGCTTGCCATCAGATATGATAAACGTTTCAGGGCTGTTCAATGTTGCTGCACTGCAGTCTTCACTTTCATTCGCTTCTGGAGATGCTTGACCGACAACAAAGCTTGGCAGCAGTTGCCCGGTAGTGGTTGGCACTTCATCAGTAACGACAATGCGGTGTGCATCATAGGTAATCACGTAGAACTTGCCATCGACAACTTGCATGGTTTGTGGCCCTCCGAGGGATACAAGACCATCTCCATCAGAGTTTGCGGAAATAAAATCTTCCTGCCCTAGAACGAAGTCAGCTGATGCACCGTTGTTGGTAGGAATTTCATTAAAACCCAGAATGCGATTATTACCGTAATCCGGAAGATATAAGCGCCCTTCGTATATGTATGCATTGCCATACGGGGTCGAAAAGTTACTCGCCGTTGTATCGCTATTAATCTGGGTAAAATCTGTTTGACCCACGACAACATCGGCAGACTGAAATGTACTGAGCGAAACAAACGGAAAATCAACGGTAAATTCACGCATGACTTCGCTATTGCCATCGTTTAGCGTTAAGCGAATCGTATTGATGTTGTTGTCGAGTGTAAGGCTCGTACTGATGCGTCCGTCAACAATATCAACGGGAATGGCCTCTGCATTTTGTGTGAGAGAAACCGTAACGGCTCCGCTATCTAGTCGGGCCTGCAGTGCATCACTGAGATCACCATCAAACCGAATAGCTCTATCGCCAAATTGGGTAGCGGGTAGTGTAAGTGGCTCTAACGCCTGTACTGTCAACGGCGGCGCAGCCGCCTCATCCCTGTCTGTTGTTCTACTCGAATCAGAGTCACTGCAGGCTGTAAGCAAACCGGCCATGGATAGGAGAAGAAGCGATTCCCTGAGGTTTTTCATCGGTGTAGTTACCTTTCTTAAACGTGTGACTGAAAGGTTGAAAAGTTAATTGTGGGGGCGATTCCTGTAAACTACCGCCAAGAGAAAACCGATAACAAATGAGTCACAGCCTACGATCAGTAAAGTGATAAAAAAAACTTTGATTTTTACAGGGTTTAGTAATTTCACTCGGCGTGAAATAGACTGTCTTACTACCTACCATCTATAATTCACGAAACAAGAACAATCTAGCATGTTAGAATTAATGTGAAGTGATTTCTCTTTCGGGCTGGCGTTACATAGCCGTATTGCGCCAGCAGTTTCCCTAACTGTTTTGGCCCTACTGGCGCTTATGTTGTTCACTGAGACAATGGCAAGAACCAGNCCAAGATACAGCCAACTCTCGCTCATATGCTTGCACGCAATATCACCGGCTAATTTTTGATTGGCCACATCCGGGCCGGAGTCGCCATTCAGTAGAACCTGCGCCACCGGCAATAAGTGTGTGTTGTCAGTGGTGGCCCTGAACTTTACAAAAGCCCAAGTGACTCAATGGCTTCCTGGCGATAGTATGACTTCTCCAACGACCACCACCAGGATCAGTCGATGTGATTAAAAGCACGGTTAAGTTTTTTCGTTCTTTACTATCTCCCCGCAGATTGCCGATTTCTGTGTGGCAGCCAGCATGGTCGCACTTTTTAGACAACCATGTGATTTTTTATCATGCCCTGAGCGAATCCAACAAACGTGAATTTGAGCGCCGGTGCATTAAATTTCTGGCCCTCATTACCATCGAAAGCCGGGATGATGACATCACCGATGAAGACAACCTGTTAATTGCCGCAAGCGCAGTGATTCCTATGTGGGCGTTTCCTGGTTGGCAGTATACGAATCTGGATACTGTGCATATTCTGCCATCGGCCTTCAACGAAGAGTTCTTGTGCTTCCAGCCTGACTCAACGATCTCCGGTATGGTCGGTAACGGGTCGTTAAGTGGCAAGATGATTCTTAGCCGAGAAGATCTACATATGGGATTTGCCAGCAATAAAGACCGTTACAACGTCGGCATTCATGAATTTGCACACTTGATCGATATGGCCGATGGCAAAACAGATGGCGTACCAACCATGCTGATGCGTAGCCGCGAGTGCTCAACCCAATGGCAGAACTTTGTTGCCTATAAAATTAACGCTATAGAATCTGGCCAGACGACGATTCGCCCGTATGCGGCAACCAATGAAGCGGAGTTTTTCGCTGTCGCCAGCGAATTTTTCTTCGAGCAGCCTGCCACGATGCTTGAACGTTATCCTGCCTTGTATGAAAGTTTGCAGCAGTTTTATAAACAGGATGTGTTACATATTGAGAAGCCGTCGGCTCGATGACGCTAATCAAAAATGACTAGGCAACAATGTCTGAAAAACATATGACGAACACGAATTGCTTCGTATTCATCACTTTAGCGCCAACCACGATTTACCGAGTTTCAGCTTGTTGAACCCGAACATCTAACACCTGACCAACAAACTGATCACAAGCCTTCCGATTAAATGGACGCCCGGTCAACCGCAAATAACGCGCCTGGCCATTCGGTATGGCCGACACATTCAATTCGGTCGTCCACGCATATACTGGGCTATCAACGACCGCCTGTTTGATGAGTTCAGATTCTTCATAGACGCCATTATCATTCACATCTAACCAAGCAATCCAAGTAAAACTCCCGGTTTCCCCCTTATCATCGCCTTCGATACGAACACTAACACGGGAGTCATCCGCCACATGAATAATCGTTGCACCGTAACTGTGTTGACTGGGTGAGTAATCCAACACATTGCCGTCAATTTCAACGGCGTCAATCTGCGCCTTCACCAAGCTCGACGTTTGAGGCGCACAATACTGATCGGTGATATCGAGCTTACGCGAGAATGTATCGGTATCTTGCGAGTTATCATCAACACGCAACGTCACTGTGTAATCACCCGCTTCGGCGTAGGTATGCTCAGGCGAACGCTCAGTTGACGTGTTGCCATCGCCAAAATCCCATTGCCATCCAGTTACCTGCCCGGTTGAGCGGCTATTGTCAGAAAAAACCACTCGCATTTTGAAGGGCTCAACATTGAAATGGCTTAATACGCCTTGGTCAAACGCTTGAATTTTGACAGTCTTAAACGCATCAACAATGTCGGCGGTATCATCGCCTTTGGCATCAGCCGTCGTCTTAATGCACTGGGCAATAGACTCTAGAGTTTGTGCACCGCTCCAACAATTTTTAGCGGCATCAGTAAACAATCGATAGGCAGAGTCGACTCCGCGGCTCTGCACCAGCTGGTAAAATGGGTACGTTAACAAACCAACGCCGAGGTAAAAATTTTGCCCGGCGTCGGCATAATCGAGATAGCTTACGACTGCGCCCTCTTCTGTCACGATTTTAGAAAGATCACGTTCAAATAACTCGGCCTCTTCAGCGTGTACCCACTGCATCTGGCCTGAATGCTTGTATTTGGCCACAAACCCGGTGATATCCGAAAACGCCTCATGTGCCGTCTTTACTTCAAACGGCAATGATCCATCAAATGAAGCCCATGCCGGTACAAATCGACTCAACACACCGTGACCAATTTCATGCCCGATAATGTCTAACGTTACAGAGGAGTGATATGCGCCGGCATGCCCTTCGGTAAAATTAGCGTAAGCGCCATCCCAGAATATTGAGGGTATAAAGCCTTCATTGTAATGCACACGAATACGTAGTTTTTCGTCTAACGGGGGCTCACCTAACGCAGCGTGTAACGAACGATAAACAATGGTGCCATAATACATCGCATCATTCTGCACCGAGTAGCTCCAGATATTGTCAGGCGATTGCTCCATACTGCTATCGAACAAAGTCGGGCGGTCAGTATTGTGAGGGTTCACACCACAATCAAACTGAAATGCCGGGAACATCGTGTCGTCGGCCACATTCGACTGGCCGTTGTTGCCGTCGCGCCTGGTATCGGTTTCTTCAAGCATATCGACAACGTACGCAAAGCCGTTGTCGAATGCACAAACACCCGTTGATACATCGCGGTACACAGCAATTTTGGGGCGTTGTTCGCCATAGGCCCAAGGGCGATCAACATTGCCACCAGGCCCAGTCATCAAGCTATTGCCTTTAAAATCGTGGAATCGCAATGTCACACTGTTTTGGGAGCGCCCTTGCGCATTCCCTGCGTGTATTCGCATGGCATACGATGGCTCTTCAGGCACGGCACCAGCAACCGTTATTTGGTCGGCATTGGCACTGCTCGACTGATACCAATCGGCTTCAATTAAGTTACCTTGACCATCGTACAAATCGACGACATAAAATTCGGGCTCGGATACCGTATCTTCCAGCGTAACCTGCTGTTTCGCTGTTAACGCACCAGAAACATATCCAGGTCGTGAATCGTCATCAATAAAACGGACCTGAACTAACGGGTTTTGGGGTAGCGATGGATCACCCGGCTCCTCTCCCGGCCCCGTGCCCGGCTCTGTACCAGATGATGATTTTGGTGAATCAGAGCCACCACAAGCACAAAGCAAGGCGCTGGCCAATACAGCCAAATACAATTTCATAGGGTAATGTCTCAAATTGATACTAACGCTAACGCCAAAGATAAAGCGCTGTGATTATGGTTATTTTTTCGTTTCAGATATGAATAAAGAACAATGACGTTCACACTAGCTTGATCGGCAGCAACCAGCAAAGATTTTTTCCAACACTTTGATACAGCACGCCAGAACTTTCAATGCCTGTATTCACAAGAATGGGCCGCATTGCTTGAATGTAATCCGACAGTCCCTCACCCGCGCGCTAATGGCACATCGAATGACTCAAAAAGCCATCCATCCGAGAACGACAAGACTTCTACCGCAAATCGGTGCATCATACGCGCCCCGGAACATAAACGCCGTCAAAGGTGAGGCGAATTGCATGAATCGACGCAAAAAGATCAATCAAATTCTGAAAAAGAAGGCCAAAAAGGCCAACGCCAAGATTAACCCTGTTAACAAACCCAAATACATATCGAAAGCTGAACGTGCTCAAGTGGAATCGGCCGAAACACCTACGGCCGAAACAGAGACATTGGTAGATAACGCATAACTTCGCTGCACAACCTGTTGTTATACAGATACTGCCATGCACCAACGTTAACCCATGATTGCTAAATAGATGCACAAATGTCGATAAGCCGAACCCGACTGGATCGCTTTATCAGTGAACGTTTATCGATCAACCGTCGCGACGTACGCCTGCTTGTGGCCCAACGACGGATTCAAGTCGATGGGCGCCCTGCATCTGCGATCAATCAAGTCATTGATCGCTTCTCACAGATTTGTTTCGACGATGAAGTTCTACAATCTGAACAACCCACCTATATCAAATTCCACAAACCTACCGGTGTTGTAAGTGCTACGGAAGATCCCGTGCATAAAACCGTTATCGATCTGATTGATCACCCCAAAGCCGATCAACTGCATATCGTCGGTCGTCTCGACTACAACACGACGGGCCTGATGTTACTGACCAACAACGGGCACTGGTCGCGCCAGCTGACACTCCCGGGCAGCAAGGTTGAAAAACACTATCGTGTAACACTACAAAACCCTATAACAGACGATTATGCCGCCGCATTTGCCGAAGGCATGTATTTTCCGTTTGAAGATATCACCACGGCACCCGCCCAACTCACCCTGATCGACGAATTCACCGCAGATGTTGTGCTAACGGAAGGAAAGTACCATCAGATTAAACGCATGTTCGGGCGTTTCCGAAATCCAGTCGTGGCGCTGCACCGCAGTGCCATAGGTGAACTTACATTGGCGAATGAAAACGACGACTTGGACACTGGGGAGTGGCGCGAGTTAACGCTTAGGGAAAAGGCAGTGCTTGATGGCTCGACATAAACTCACTTTAGAGCATTCCTAGTTAATTCTCTTAACCTATCTATTTAACTGTTTCCGAATGATTCGTAAAGCTATGAATTATGAAGGGTTCGAACCAGTCATGAATTGGCTCAATGAACCATAACTCGCATCGGTACAAAAAAGAAAGTGTTACGAGAATGACGACAATGAACAGATCGCCCCAACAGACTGTCTAACCCCAGTAACTTCCGTGTTGCTCAGCATCACTCTATTTTTTCCCACATGCAACATTCCGCTTTGAGGCAACTAGGCTTAGTGCGAAAGCTAGAGAAACCGGAATATAGACAAGCATGCTGCATTAATAACGAAGCCAACCTCAGATATCGGCAAGGCGATTGGCTAGTTATTCTATTCACTACAACCGGCAGACTGCGCGATCTAGCCCATTCTATAAAGCGCATTGATCGCTCTATCATAAAGTACAGTAAATTCAAAAACTGCTTAGCTGCAGGATTTTTAATTAAACATACACCGTTTATGTTCGCATTAAAGAAATACTATATTTCATGGACGACACCAAAGTATTCGAAATACAAGATAGATCGATGATACGAATCGATTTCGATACAATCAAGTTGGTGAATTTTACTCATGAGGAAAATCGTACGTAGATTTTTGAAATTTATAGACCCGGAGTTCCATGCGAAAGTAAGGTGCCTCCAAAGACTTGGCCACTGGCCAAATTTTGTCGATCCACATAGCTACAACGAAAAAATTAACTATCGTAAATTTCATGGAAAACGTGATGAGAAATTTACTACCTGCTCTGATAAATTAGCAGTCCGCCATTGGATTTCCGAAAAAATTGGCAAAGAGTATTTAGTCCCACTTCTATATTCTGGCGAATCAATTTCTGAAGAAAAGCTATCGGAGTTGGGCAAAGGAATTGTCGTAAAAACAACCCATGATTCTGGATCCGTATACATAGTGGGTGAAAATAGCCCCCCTACTCCTAAAGATATCGTTGCGGGAATCAATAAATCATTAGCTCATGATTTTGGTCGTAGTGTATCTGAGTGGTGGTATAGTGCTATCCCTCGTAGAGTAATTGTCGAAAAATTGCTCGTTAGCCAGGCTGGCGCGCCACCTGATGATTACAAATTTCATGTTTTCCGAAGAAAGACTGGAATAGTTGTAATCTTGCAGATGGATTTCGATCGTCACAGTGAACACACCCGGTCATTCTATGATGAAGAGCTCTCATTGCTAGATATATCTAAAAAAATGACTAACACTCATTTTGAGTGGAATTCACCACCTAAAAACTATGAAGAGATGCTACATATAGCCAAAAGGCTAGGAGGCGAATTCGATTACGCTCGTGTTGATTTGTATAACGTTGACGGAGCCGTTTATTTTGGTGAAATCACCTTCGCACCTGCTGGTGGTTTTGGACGATTCTCCCCCGACAATATCGATATAAAGTGGGGAGAACTGTGGGAACAATCAGCCTAAAAACACACAGAATCGCCCAAAAATCACTACTATTCGAATTGAATAATATTGTTATCGTGACCGAAAATAGGCTTTAAATCTATTTCTAAAAGGTATCCGAGAGCCGAATCCTTCTCGGTACGCCAATACGCAAGGGTTACACTGGCCACACGGTTTCTTATTACTTGGGCTATGGCAAAACCATGTCAGGTTCATAATATCACCCCACATATTTTCGTTTGTATTTTTAAGCATTTCTGATTTTGTCAAATTGATAATCGGAAACGAAAACCTACTAAATACTTCACCTTCCTCTGTGTCTCTGAATCTGTCATCTATGTAGTAAATATCTTGGTATCCATCATGCTGTTCCGTGAGAAAATCATCAATATTAAAATGCTTTTTATCTGGGTTGTTATAACTCTCTACACATAGCTGAATATCAAATAAAGACTTTTCTTTGCAGAATCTTGCCAGCCAGTCATATTGGCTACCAATGTGATTTTTTTGTCGAATAGACTTATATGCTCCCGTTATATCAGCATCCTCAGAAATATCTTCGACAGCATAAAAGAGGGTTGGACATAGTAATTGCTTGGTGTGAGGGTAATTTTGAAGGAGCATGTTCTTAATACGCGACATCGCCAATATTTCTTCACCGGTTGACGCACGCTTCGCGTCGATTAAATAAAACGGCGATACGCTGCGTTTTTGAATAAGCAATAATCGAAGCAACTGAAAGGTTGAATCCCACCCTCCGGTCCACAATAGATTCACATGGTCACTATCTGTCAATACCGCTTCCATAAAACGCCCTTTATTTGCACAGTAATATAGTAGACCGACTAAAAACTGTTATATCGCCATAATTCAAACGCCTTATCTTAATTTATGGCTAACAGAGTATCCCCAAATCTCGGGTTCGGGCGCAAAGGCTACAGTTTAAAGCGTGAAATAATATAATCACTCGCTGTAACATTAAATAATCTTACGAGTGCCTAAACACAATTTCGCTATTGAACAATGCATAGATCGCACCGAGAGGTTGTCTTACGCTAGTAAATCAGGTGTTGCTTAGCCCCATTCTGTTTCTGCACTCATGCAACACCCCGAATCAAAACTAGGCTTAGGGCCAAAGCGACGACAATGGGAATATCCATGAACAAGCGTGTTGCATTAATAACAGGTTCAACTTCCGGCATCGGCAAGGCAATTGCCTTGCGCTTAGCCAGTGAGGGCTTCTTTATTGTTTTCCATTCACGCACCTCAGTGGAAACCGGCCAAGCATTAGCTGAACAAAACGACGGGGCCTATATTCAGGCAGATCTATCTCGCAATGAAGATGCCGTTCGATTAATCGACGAGATTTCGTCGACCTATGGGCGCCTGGATGTACTTGTAAATAACGCTGGCCTAACACGTGTGGTGGATCACACCGATCTGAAAGGCGCGACCGCCTATATCTGGCGCGAGCTTTACGAAGTCAATGTTGTCTCTCCATGGACACTGATCTCGCAGGCAGAGCCCCTGCTACAAGCATCTTCAACCGCCAACGAAACCAGCAGCATTGTGAATATCAGCTCCCATGCATCTATTCGCCCGAAAGGCGCATCCATTCCCTATTCAGTGTCAAAAGCCGCTCTGAATCATATGACCAAGCTCCTCGCCCGCAGTTTAGGCCCAACGATTCGGGTCAATGCAATCGCACCGGGATTGGTACACACACCCATGAGTGAGGGATGGACGGCTTCTGAAGATCTTTGGAAAAGCCAATCACCCATGAAACGTGGCGCTCAACCCGAAGAAATGGCGTACTTGGCATCGATGCTGATACACAGCACTTACCTCACAGGGGAAATCATTCTAGCTGATGGAGGTTTGAATTTGATGTAGGTGGCTTTGACCTATACGAGACTGCATGCGTAGGTTGCGCGCACGACCTAAATCATGAACTTATCCGGGTGCGGCCACACATCTTGCTCAGGCTTGTCGAAGTGCATCAATTCAATCAAGTTACGGCCATCGAGTATGAAAGCAACCGTGACGCCATCACATGGGCTTTCGGGCGCGAGCACAATGTTTTTTCCTTCTATAGCGGCCTCCAGATCATCAACCACAAATGCCACATGCGGAATCCGTTTGATGATGTCCGGCAACGCATTATCGTCATCAAAGTGCATCCACTCAATCGCATAGGGTGATTCAAAATAACCGGATGCATGGAATTTGAGCGCTTCGCTATAGTCGCTGTCTGGCAGCTGCTCAGATGTCGGGATACCAATATGGTGAAAGGTCATACGCTGCAAAATATATCCTCGTGATGATCCAAGATTTGTCGAGCCGGAGTGCGAATTTCGTGGGCAGAGTCGCATAAAACTATCGATAAGATACATCAGACCAATAAGCATGATATTCGACTCATATTCCGCACAAATATAATCCCTGCCGCGGCCTCCTCGGCCCGTGGTATACTTGCGGATTGCCCCGCGGCAAATTGCCCATCGCTGCCTACCAAGGCNCCTTCGAACACCAACACGAGAACCGCAATGACATTCCCCACACTGGGCTTAAGTGAGCCAATCGTAAAAGCCATCAGGGAACAAGGTTACACCGCGCCAACGGATATCCAAGCGCAAGTTATTCCGGCGATTCTCGCAGGCAACGATGTACTGGCTTCGGCACCCACAGGCACGGGTAAAACCGCGGGGTTTGTATTACCGATACTCGAAAATTTAGGCCAAGTTGGCGCGCGTAGAGCAAAACGCATTCGCGCGCTAGTGCTGGTACCGACACGTGAGTTGGCGCTGCAAGTTAACGGCAATATCACGGAATACGCCCGACATCTTGATATCCGATCAGCAGCAATGGTTGGCGGCGTAGATGCAGAACCACAGAAGCAGGCACTGATCGACGGCGTCGATATTCTCGTCGCCACGCCAGGTAGATTGTTGGATCTAGCCCATCAAAGGGCTGTGCATTTTGATGAACTACGGGTTTTGGTATTGGATGAAGCCGATCGCATGCTCGATATGGGCTTTGCCGACGACATTGAAAAGATCATCAACCGCTTACCTGAGCAACGCCAGAACTTACTGTTCTCAGCCACTCTCTCAGACGATATACACGGTCTAGCTCATTCGACGCTGAATAACGCGATAGAAATTACCGCCACACCGAATCGCGAAGCCAAACAGCACATCCATCAATGGGTCATTCCGGTTGATAAAGACATCAAATCTGCGCTGTTGAGCCACCTAATTCACCAAAACGCTTGGAACCAAGCGCTTATTTTTATTCGCACCAAGCACGGCGCGGCAAAATTGGTGAGCCAACTTGAAAAGCGCGGCATTACCGCAGAGGCCTTTCATAGCGGCCGCAGCCAACCTGCGCGTACGCAATTATTGGCCGATTTTAAATCCGGCAAAATCCAGTTTATGATCGCCACCGGTGTTGCATCTCGCGGTATCGATATCGATAACCTGGAACGCGTGATTAACTACGACCTGCCCGACGACGCCGATGATTATATTCACCGTATCGGCCGCACAGGTCGTGCTGGCGAACAAGGCGATGCAATATCACTAGTCTCCAAAGACGACTTTAANCGCCTCTGTGCTATCGAGCGCCGATTAGACCAGATTATCGTGCGCAAAGAGGTTGATGGTTTTGTCGTCAAGAAGCCGTTACCCGCATCCGATCTCAACTATGTGGCCAAAAGCGCGCCAAAAACAACGAACCCGCCATCGAGAAAGAAAAAAACAGAACAAAACCGCCGCCCTGCTGATAACAAACCGACAGCACCCGCTCCCAGAAAAACACCTGCCCCATGGGCTAAAAGTCGCAAAGGCTAAACGCTGCGCAATGCAAACCGGTAATGTACTCCAGCTAGCACTGAACTATGCAACACTATGCGACTTGATAAATTCGTTTGTAAAAGCACGGCGCTAAGCAAAGCCGAAGCAACGCATCACATTAGCCTCGGCAACGTCACCGTTAATGGTGTTGCCGTTGTGAACTCAGCTACTCAGGTTCATGAGAACAATCATATCGATCTACTCGGAACGAAACTTGTCGCCCGCCCGTTTCGCTACCTTATGCTACACAAGCCCGCCGGCACTATTTGCTCCAATATCGATGAAGTTTATCCGTCTGTATTCACGCAGCTAGCTATCGAAAACGCTTCAGAATTACACATTGCCGGCCGCTTAGATGCCGACACCACGGGGTTGGTATTAGCAACGGACGACGGGCGTTGGTCATTCAATATCATTAGGCCATCGCAGTATTGCCAGAAGGTTTATCGAGTGAAATTATCACACCCGATAGCCGAAGATACTGCGACCCGATTCCAACAAGGTCTGCAGCTGCAGGGAGAGTCTCAGCTCACACAACCGGCAATTGTCGAGGTTTTAGGCGCCCGTGTAGCACGCCTAAGTATCACCGAAGGCAAATTTCATCAGGTTAAACGCATGTTTGCCGCCGTAGGCAATCGTGTGGTGGCATTGCACCGTGAACAGATCGGGCCAATCTCGCTCGATATCGATGAGGGATCGTGGCGATATTTAACCGAGGCAGAGGTAGCTGCGTTTAAAGCAGAAACACCGCAAACAGTCTCAAATAAGCCTCCTCGTTGATGGAGTGAGTCTCTCTATATCCGGCTTAAAACGATCAACTCAAACAGCCCGTCATCCTACTCAAACGGTATCGACTGCCCATGCACAAAGTACCGACCTGGGTCCCAACGATTTTTAATCGTCATCAAATGCCGTTCTTTTGGTGCAAAACTGTCATCCAGGCTCTGTTTCGAATCAGGTTTAAAGTTCTGTTTAAAATACAGCGCCATTGCATCGTGAATCGAACGTGGTGGACGCGATAGTTCGATATCCGGGTAATTGTAATAACAACCATCTACCGTTCCGGTAGGGTCGCTCGATGGATCAGGAACCCCGCCATATTCACTGTAGATATCAGCATACGAATCGTTGAGCCAGCGCACTAACGCCCTCCCCGTGCGGTCGTCTTTATCGCCGGGCTCAGAGCGATTTTGCACCCAATAACTTTGATATTGGAGCTTCATGATGGACTCCCGATGAGCAATGGCCGTGTCTGTACCATCGACATCATTCACCGCGCCGCCGTATGAATCCACCTGCACCAGCGTCTGGGCAGTATCATCCGGTGCAATGTCATCCGGTTGGGTCGTCAGCCAATGGTGTATCTTCTCAACCTGATCGGATGGAAAGGCTTTTTTCATATACGCCGATTTGTATTTGCTGCGCTGATTTGGCCCTGATCCGTTCAACTGTTGCAGGGCTTCATAATAGGTATGGATATTTTTCGATTTTGCCGGTGCCTGCCCCAACCAACACATTTGACCGATAATCGGCGCAACACTGGCGACCGGGGCAGCGATATCGGTCATTTGGCGCTCGATGGATCGCGATGCGGCATTCAGCCGCTCAACAGGGATATCCTCCGAACTGACAATCTGATACACCAAATTGAACTGCCCGCCTGCCGATATATGATTCAAATTGAACAAACCAAAAAACTCACGCGGCGCATCATTTGAAAGCTCCGCAAATACATCCAATAAGGCACCCAACCGAGCTGAATCAACGTCCGCCCACTGCCATGCCAAGTTACCTATCAGAGCGGCTTCAGGTGCCTTTGGCAGTGTTTCGAAATGGTAAGCGGTAATCACACCGAAGTTTCCACCGCCGCCGCCGGTATGTGCCCAAAACAGATCTCGTTCATCCGCGTCAGCAGAGTGTTTACTTACCGTTTTAATCGCAGGCGTTCCGTCTTTTTCAAGCACAACCAAAGTCACCGCCGACAACCAATCCACCGTGAGCCCGTGTAATCGTGATAACAACCCAAAACCACCCCCACAAATATGGCCACCTAACCCTACCGAATAGCAGGAACCAGCAGGCAGACATAAGCCCTCGCGCAATAACCAAACATGGGTATCCCAATTGGAACAGCCGGCACCAAGGGTATAGCCATGATCGGTATGAAGCATTTGGTCAAGCGCAGAGGTATCAATAATGGCTTTGATTTTAGGGTTAAAAACAAAGTTCTCGTAACAATGCCCGCCACTTTTTATCGAAAACCGGCGACCATAACGCTGTATAACCTCGTCCAGCGCCGCTGCAACACCTTCAGTGTCGTAGCACAGGTAAATGACCTCACAATTGCCCGCAAACCAGCGGCGATTAAACCCCTGCTGCAAACTTAGAGCACGTACATCGCTACCATCAGCGGTGATTCGAGCAAAGTGACGCCCTTGTGATTGCCCTTCAGATCCCGCGCTAAAAGCCGGTGCAGATTGCGCCAACGTGCTTGCGCTAACGCCTGCACCGGCTCCCGCGCCAGCAACCAAGGCTGCTGTTTTGATAAGATGACGCCGACTCAAATCCGTCATAAGTGATCTTCCGTGAATGGTTATTCAGATTGTTATGCCAAAGCAATCTCAAACACTCTTCTCAGTTAGTCAAAAGGGNCGAGTACATGAAGTCGCCAGTTTCGATGTGAGGCAACAGAAGCGAGTATTTGTTCACCGGAATATCGCGATGGCTCAAAGCAATGTACAACCGGTCGCTTAGCACACAGATACTGTGACTTAGTACCGCTCTTGTCTTCGAACGTTTGAACTATGTTGATATGCGCCGTGAAACGATAAAACCTATTTTTGCGCTGCATGGCCTTACATAGAACAACATCGCACTGCCTAAAACCGTGTTTCACCCACAAAAAACCCACATTGCGCGAATAATTCGATAGACAAGCGAATTCGCATCACGATAATTTGGGGTAGCTGTTCGGAACAGACGGTTATCAGGATAAACCGGCATCAAAAGGACTTACGATGGCCCCCAAGCACCCACTCACAGATCAAGGCAAGAATGTCGCTGTTTTCTATTCGCAGTCGGAGTACCGAAAAAACGGGTACGACTACATCGTAAAGACAGCACGTCGAAAAAAACGCTACGCCAATAATCAACAAATTGGTAAAGGCCTGAGGGCCATAAACCGACGGCCGAAAGATCAATCAGTAACGCCCGGAAGCGACACACACGCCAATCTCTATCACTTCAATATTGGTAATAACTTCAAACACTGGCGTGTTCCCTACGACCATCAGGCTCACCATTTACTGCCCAAGGAATTTAATAAATTCCTTAAAGCGGATGCCACGCGCAAGATCTGCGCAAAGCTCAACTACAACATCAACCGCGGTGAAAACATCGTATATCTGCCGTATAACAACAAGTATGCGAAGATACATGATCTCCCTATACACTGCGGCAGCCACCCCAAATACAATAACGAAGTACTTCGCATGGCGGCAGACTTCGAAAACAAACTCAAACAATACGTGCAAACAGAACCCTGTCAGGAAACCAAAGATCTACCCAAAGATCTCGTTGATGAAATGATTGCGCTGTCTGACGACCTCTGGAAAATCGTCACGGAAGCAGGCCAAGTGAAGATCGACGACGTTAAGAAGAAAAGGAAAAAGCGGTAATGGAACAGTTCTACGTGTTAGATAAACGCGACGACGACGATTCACTGGCTTGGATCAACGGGCTTTCCGAAGAGATTAACCAGCATCCACTGAGCTACCAGCTGACTCAACCCGTATCCGTTAAATCCTGGATGCCAAGCGAGATCGTCATTCCTCTGGATATCAACCGTGGCATCAAGCTATGTGATGCAATACCGGCCTATGGCGGCGAGCTTGTGGTGTCCGAAAAACTGAAAAACGTGTTGATCGCAGCCTCTGGTGCAAGTTTCGAATTTTATCCGGTTCAACTTAAGGATATAAAAGATCGCCCAATCAAAGCACCTTACTTTTTAGCGCACTTGCTGGATGTACAAGACTGCCTAGATATGGAGAAATCCATCTACCGCATGAGCGCAGTGATCAAGCACGAGGTCGATCGGTTTGGTGAAATCGTACTGGATGAAAACAAACTCGACCCGAATAAAAAGATCTTTCGTCTGAAACACAAACCCTCAATGATTCTGGTGCGTGAAGATCTAGTAGACGAAATACTCGATGCCGAGGAGTGCTATGGCCCCGCTTTTGAATATCTCGAAGATCACGGCGATATCTTTCGTGATGATATGCTTGAAGATCGCGAAGCCGGTTTAGGTCGTTTTCAAATCTATCGCGGAGAACACGATCCGGCTTAACCGGCTCATGTTTCTCGCGCTTTTTGTGCCTCACATCAGAGATGTTTAGTGAGGCTCAACATTGGCCATGGTTTTAATAACTCAACTTACCTCTTCCGACGGCTGATACACAGTTTCATCTATCGCTAATACCTGCTTATCGAAGACGTTACTAAATAAGCGTTTTTGCTGTTTCCGATATAATTTTTCGACCACATCTTCACGGCTCCAGGGGCATTCCTTCAAACAAATACCGCAGCCGTAGTGGTCTGTCATGTATGGAAAACACTTGTCAAAATCGACATAGAATTTTTCTTCACCACGCACCGTTTTTTTGCTTTCATTGATGGCTTGAGGTGGGCATGCCTTGGTGCATATCTGGCATTTGGTACAAAAGTCATCAACGCCAAATTCACTGACAACATCAGAATGTAACGGCAGCGTCGTATACACACAGGCGATTCGAAAATTCGCTCCCAATTTCGGGTTAATCAATGAACCATGCTTACCCAGCTCGCCAATACCGGCCTCAATTGCCAAAGGGTGCAGCAAAAACTCACCGCCTTCCGGCCCNCCGTGACCATAAGCCCGATATCCCTTATCTAAAATCCAATGCGCCACCTGCAGCGCAAGGTCTGAGCCTTGGTTGTACTGATTGGCAATCTCTTTAGAAAACGCCCACGACGGCGCAGATTCGAAACAATCTTTATCGTGCTGCACAGCCATAACAACGACATAAAGCTGACCATCATCCAAGGCCGTTTGCGCCCACTCTGGCAGTGTGTAACCTTCGAATACGATATCCGGGCGCAACTTGGTAATACCGACGGTATCAGCACCAAAAACCATAGCCATGTCTTTCACCGCAGTAGTCGTATCATCAAATACATGCGGTATCGGATGAGGCTGGGCGGTTTTCAATCGCTTCTTAGCACGTTTCATCCGCAAAAAATGCAAGGCGATGCCCGGGTGCTGAAGAATCATCCTCGGTCGGAATCGTGATTGAAATAACAGTTGATTGAGCTTGAACTCGATGTGCTTTAAACGATGCCACAGAATCGGTGTCGGTCGGCGCTTATCGGTTTCACCCAGCCCATTGATGCTGTTACCACTACGCTTGGGTGTCAGCCAGCGGTATATCGTTGGCGGGCAATAACCATCATCGTGTTGTTCGCCGATCCAAAACCCCATGGGTTAGCTCTCATCATTACCGGTGTACTGCCAGTATGAAAAAAACCGCATCGTGAGGCGAATAGCCTCGGGCTATATGGAATATGCGCGCAGCCTATTGGCTACATCACAAGCTACTCTAGTGAAAATGCGGCCAGTGTTTTGCAAATGCATCGATGATCGATTGCCGAATGAATTGGTGTAACGGGTTTTGATCTTTCACGGCACCCCAATACAACGAATAGGTAATGTTCGCATTGCCGAGTGGATAACGCTTCAATACTGCAGTTGGCGCAAAATACTGGGCCAGTTTGGCTGGCGCAATCATTAAGTAATCTGACTTCATACACAGCTTAAACGCTGCCTCAATATCAGGGGTGAGCACGGCCTTGTGACGATGCAAACCAACGGCGGCCAAATCACGATCAACTTGGTCATCCATCACCCCGGATTGACGCAAAACAACATGAGGGCATTTCGTCAGATATTCCGGCGACATCAAGACATCATTGGCGCAATGGGAGCTATCAGGGCTGCAAACAACCGCTAGCTGGTCATCGGCAATCACGTGTTGCTTCACATGATTCGGGCACTCTCGCAAAAAACCAAAGGCCAAGTCCATATGCCCTTGCTGCAACTGAGTCGCACAGTCTGCAGCCCAATAGTGATAGAAAAACGCCAGCTTCGGCGCTGCATTCAATAGCCCGGTGGGCATATTTTCCATCGCAAACTTACTAATAAATTCAGGCGCAGAAAAATGAAAATCACCGGTGGCTTCATCCGGTGAAAAACGCTCAAGGGTATCCATAACGTCGTTGATTTGGTCAAACAGTGGTGCCAACTGCAGCATCATGTGTTCAGCTTTGGCAGTAGGCACCAACTGATCTTTCTGACGTACAAACAAACGATCACTATAGGCTTCGCGCAATTTGTTTAACGCTCGACTCATTGACGGCTGAGTTATGCCTGCCGCATGAGCCGCACGAGTAACACTGCGATGTCTATACAACAGAAAGAAGTTCTTGAGCGCGTTGAGATCCTGCTGCGATGGAGTCATTTAAAAGGTCAACCGTCGTTTTTATCTCAGCATATCGACGAACATCCACGGTGGCAACGAACCTCGGTGTAACGCAGGCTATTCCGGCAATACTTATGGATCGGTGGATTTACAACGATTTGCCACGCTGGGTGCATTCAAGATTTAACAATTCAGATAAACGGCCTCAACCAAGAAGCGATCAACGTCTGTCGATTTTTCATCGTAAATAGTCTGTAAAAAAGCAGGTTTGCGCCACTTGCCTAAAAATATTCTGAACGCCAAACCATGATTTATGCCATCAGCAATTATCACGTTTCTATGCGGGTTATTGCGCCATAACCCGTAATGTTCTTAGCATCTTGCCCTGTTTGATGCACTCGCATGCAACAACAATTCCCAATCAGCAACATGAAGTTAATGGAATGCCGCACAATACCCTGAAACTAAAAACCCTATCTTGCGCCATCGCGCTAGCAACCACCATTGTTGGCTGCAGCGATGACAACTCAAGCAGCCGTAGCCGCAGCTTCGACGATCAATTAGCCGTTACCGCCAATGGTACTGAGCTTGTCGTCGTCAGCATTGATGACGCCGGTTTAATCACCGAGAGAGCTCGGGCAGCCCTGCCTGGCATCGAAAGCTACAACGTCAATCACACTATCTTTTCGATCGTCAAAAAACCAAACGCTAATGAAGTTTATGTATCCTCAATGAACGAATGCAGCGGCAACTTGGATGCCGACAACGTCGGTTGCTGGGGCAATGCACGTGTTGATCGTTTTACCTATTCAACCTCCGGCATCGAACATGCAGGCGTCGCGTATCTCGGTCAACAGCCCATTCGCTTGACCACAGCAGTGCTGGATGAAACCACCGAGACCGTGACTACGACACTTCTGAATCAGAGCAATGACCCAGTATCAGTCACAAGTATCACTACCCTCCCCGGCAGCGGAATTGGCATCCGAATTCCAAACACTTTGATCCCGCTGGAACCAGAAGCACCGATTGTTCTCTTGCCATTCGAGCCTGCCGAGCCCTTATTGCCTGAGACGGAAGAAGCAGAGGACACCGACACTGTCGTCACCCAATGCACCGACACACCGTTAGCGGCTGGTGCTTCATGTACGTTTACATTCACTGCTGCTGAAAACAGCGATAGCTACCGAGTTTCAATCGATGCCGCCGACACACAGTTTGTCGCAGACATCAGTACCAATAGCGAAACCAATGTTGCGATGATTACCACGCAACCAGAGATCGTCAGCAACGAAGAGCCCGAAGAAGACAGCAATCGTACCCACCCCTTATGCGTTGCTGACGGCGGTGATAACGGAAATCAACAAGGGTTCTGTGCCTTTACCGCGCTAGCTTTTTCTGATGACGGTAGTCGTTTATTTGTGAACGAAGACGACTATGACACTGCCCTCTTGTTTGATGTTAATGACGACGGAACGCTAACATTCGTCGCAGAGTCTGAAAATAGCTCAACTTCACTTCAAGGTTTAGCCGTATCTGCCGACGGCACGGTATTGTATAACGGTACAAATACATTGGATGTTACTGCCGACGACCTACTTAGTGCTACAGAAGACAACGGTGGCAATGCCACAAACGTTACCGTACTGGCAGACGAAACACCGGTTCTAGTCACCACAGTCAGTACCAATTCAGTCGGCATCTATAACCTGCAGAGCGACCCGCGTATACCTGCAGAAATCGCTCTGTTACAGCTCGAGAATAACAACGCTCGCTATGTTGATATTGCAGCTAACAACAAGTGGTTAACTGCTGCTGGCTTTGATAACGATTCTTACCTGAGCTTGCTAAGCTTCGATGGCACCACTTTGGCAGAGACCACCCAGATTGGTATCATCAATGACGTGGCGCCAACCGAACCTTGCGAAGAAACCTGTGAGTACCGTGTACGTTCACGTACCGTTCAAATCTCAGACGACTTTGAAATCGTTACCAATAACGACGAAGAAAGCACTGCTGAAAACACTGAAGAAACAAGCACCGAAGCTACCGAAGAGTCGGCAACGGATACCACGATTGAAAACCCGAACACCGGTGTTATCGTAGTCGCATCCTTTATTCAGCCGCGCTCTGAAAAAGCTTTTGAGAAAGCCCCCTACCGTGGGCGTTTAGATAGCTTCATTGTTGACGCAGACGGGACACTGAAGAATACCGATTCGCTGGAGCTGAGTAACGAATCGCGTGCGCTGCTGTTTGTAACGCCATAATTTAGCGGCAATGCTAAAACAGTTACATCAATAAGCTAGAAATACAGGCTAGAAGTACAGGAAGGGAATCCAAGAGGGAAAAAAGAGGAGAGCAATTATGCCCTCCTCTTTTTTTGTAGCTGCGGTTTCTGTTCAACCCTGTCAAAAGACAGGAACGAAACAACTCACTAAAATAACCGCGAGATGCCGGACACCAGAAGGCACGTTAAAACCTATCCATTAGCGACTTTAAGCTCATTATCGATCGTACTCAGATACTCTTCGTAGGTGCCTTGGAAGCTCAGCATTTGTTGATCTTTAATTTCGATAACATGATTAGCCAATGACGAAACAAACTCTCTATCGTGGCTCACAAAAATAAGCGTGCCATCATACTGTTCCAATGCTTGGTTTAGTGCTTCAATCGATTCCATATCCAAATGGTTCGTTGGCTCATCCATAATCAGAACGTTCAAATCCATCATCATTAATTTGCCGAATAACAAACGGTTTTTCTCACCACCGGAACAGACTTTCGCTTTTTTGTTTGAATCATCCGCCGTAAACAACAAACGCCCCAAAATACCACGCACTTTCAAATCATCGTGCTTAGGTGTACGCCACTGGCTCATCCATTCAAAAATGGTTAAATCAGAATCAAAATCTGCGGTGCTGTCTTGTGGGCAATAACCCATCTCTGCGTTTTCAGCCCACTTCACCGTGCCGTTATTGGCCTGAATTTCGTTCATCAAACAACGTAAAAAGGTTGTTTTACCCGCGCCGTTTTCACCAATCACCGCCAGCTTGGCACCGGCTTCCAAGATCAAGTTTCCATCATTGAAAAGGGTTTCGCCATCGAACCCGTGACCAATCTCTTCCAGAATCAATGCCTGACGATGGAGCTTCTTGTGCTGCTGCAAGGTAATGTATGGCGAACGACGACTCGATGCTTTAACTTCATCAAGTTCGATCTTCTCAAGGCGTCTCGCACGTGAGCTCGCTTGTTTGGCCTTCGACGCATTCGCAGAGAAGCGATTCACAAATTGTTGCAGCTCTTCCATCTCGGCTGCCTTTTTGGCGTTACCGGCGTGAAGCTGCTCTTGAATAAGGGTGGATGCAGCGACGTAGGCTTCATAGTTACCTGGGTAAACCCGCAACTCGCCGTAATCGATATCCGCCATATGCGTACATACTGCATTCAGAAAATGTCTATCATGCGAAATTATGATCATCGTGCATTTGCGTTGATTCAACACGCTCGATAACCAGTTGATGGTGTGGATATCTAAGTTGTTGGTTGGTTCGTCCAATAGCAAAATATCTGGGTCGGCAAATAGCGCCTGCGCTAGCAAAACACGCAGCTTCCAACCAGGGGCGACTTGGCTCATCAAGCCAAAGTGGAATTCTTCGGCAATACCCGCCTGCAGCAAAATTTCGCCTGCGCGGCTTTCCGCCGTATAACCGTCCATCTCAGCAAACTGGGTTTCAAGATCAGCGACCTTCATGCCATCTTCTTCCGACATTTCAGGTAATGAATAAATACGATCACGTTCTTGTTTAACATCCCAAAGAGCGGCATCACCCATAATCACGGTATCAACAACCGTAAACTCTTCAAATGCAAACTGATCCTGACTCAGGGTACCCAAGGTTTCACCAGGAGTAACAGACACATTACCGGACGTTGGCGTCAACTCCCCGCTTAATATCTTCATCAGCGTTGATTTACCGCAACCATTGGCCCCAATCAAACCATATCGGTTGCCGTTGCCAAACTTGGCTGAAATATTTTCAAACAGAGGTTCAGCACCAAACTGCATGGTGATATTGGCTGTAGATATCAAGGGAGTGTCCTGAGCGTTGTCAATAAAGGCGCTGCAAGAGGCCAAAGTGACAGGCCGCCAGCAAAAAAGGGGGGACTATAGAGATGTGACGGCCCAATGTCGAGAGCCCTGTACATAAAATGGGCAGGTTACTGGCCGTATGTCGTTTTTGCGGCTTTGCTGTTGTAACGGAGCCAGCAACTATTAACCTCAACTTTGCGTGGTCTGCCCCAGTAAAAGTGGACACTCGTTAAGCGACTAATTTCATTTCGTACTTTTCAGGGCTCAGATAACCCAACGCACTGTGGCGCCTTTTTCGACTGTAATCAACTTCAAACTATTCAAACACCTCTCGGCGCCGATTCATTAAGGGCTCATCGTGAATGGCTTCCACCTTGAGGGAATGGAAGAAGCTTTCTACGCAAGCATTGTCCCAGCAATTCCCAAGACGGCTCATACTCTGCTGCAGCTTGTGCTGTTCAATCAATTTGGTGAGTGCTAGAACAATAATGGCTACCACGGTCGCTATGTACGATAACGTCTTCAGGGAAACCACGTCGGAACAGCGCCATCCGCAGCGCATCATAGACTACGTCTGCTGTCATTCTTGATGACATTGACCAACCGATCACCCCCGCAAGTAAAGGTCGATTATCACCGCTAGATACAGCCAGCCCTCGCTGGTGTGCAGATAAATGATATCACCCGCCCATTTTTGATTCGGGCCATCAGCATTGAAGTCACTATCCTGCAAGTTAGGGGCTATCGGTAATTCATGGTTGCTGTTTGTGGTGACTTTGAATTTCTTTGCTGCTTTGGGGGTTAGCTTTTGTCGCTTCACGCTGTCTACGATGGTTTTTATGTCGCGACACATCCTTTGATCGATCAGCTCGGCTTGAGTGCGGCCTGCGCCATCGCGGCCTTTGGCATCGTCAAAGGTTTTACTAATTGCTCTATCTCGGTGGTGCTGGGTTTGTCGGTGAGGGCTGAGGGCGCCTCGTTTCAAGCACCACTGATAATACCCACTTCGCGACACTGCTAGCGCCTGACAGAGAAAGCTTACACTCTGGTGCTGGCTATGCCGTTGAAAGAACCGGAAACGCACCATTTTGGGTTCTTCGCGAAGTAGACTGCCGCCTTTTTAGGAATTTGATTTCCTTTTCTAGGTCGGCTTTCTCCCGTTTGGGTTTGATATTGTCGGTGGCCAGATTACTCTCACGCTCATGGGTATTGCTCTTTTACTCAGCTGTAGCTCGCCATTGATAGATCTGCGAACCATGTAATCTAAGCTGGTCTGCAGCTTTGGTTACACCGATATTCTCAGCCAACAATAAGGCCTCAGCTTTGAATTCATCGTTATGACGTTTACAGGGTTGGCTTTTTCTTAGTCATATTTCACCTCGGTTAGCAATTTTACTTGCTTAACGGAGTGTCTACTATTGATGGAGCGGATCAATCTAAAAGCTCAGCTGATTTCTCTATGGAATATAGAAGAAAAAAGCTTCACATGGTTAATCAGTAACCTTGATCGAGACGATTTTTCGTTGTCAGAAATGAGTAGAACCTATCGGTTACGCTGGCAAGTAAAGTTGCTATTTAGAGGATGGAAACCCTATGCCAACTTGCGCCGTTTCGACACCGGTAACGGCCATTTGGCCGAGGGATCAATTTGGACTTCTATAGCGGCGGGTTTGCTGAAACGTTTATTGGTGATGATGTGCAAAAGATCACGAATGTGCCCATTTCCAGCCATATAGTAGCGATGTTCTGCACGTATCAATTTAGGCCTGATAAACCGAGAATTTAACAAAGCCAAAGGCCATGCAGGTAATTTGGTTGAGTTTCTGGAAAGTCACGCCAAAAGATTTCACCCCAAACGCGATAAGAACAGAGGACGAAACCGTTTGCGTCTTTTAGCTTGTAACGCTATAGCGTTCTAGCTATGAGCTGGTGCTTGCAACTGCACTCTGAACACAAACTTAGCGTATGAAAATGAGAGGTAATGCTTCATTAACAGTATTGCAAAAAAATTCTTAAATATACATAGTGATATGCGTAATTTTTAGTATCTAGATTGTATATTTCTAATATCACCACATTTACAGAAAATGAAAAAACGTAGCATTATGTATTCGTAGTAGATCAGTAATTTTTTCTTTCTGCGCTTCATCCTCCACGAAGTATTCATAACATTAAAATCAATAACTATATGAAACAATAGAATAAATAAAAATTATTGATTCGTGGGAATTCCAACAAAAACCATTCAATTACATTCGTAAAGAGTACCTTTCGTAAGCGCTATTCTCCGTTTTTTCAATTACCAAGACCTACTTTCGCAATAAATAAAAATCGAAGCTTGAGTTCCTTGGCAGAATTCAATTACACACCATTACACTCTAACAATATAGGTAAGTTCCAAATAGAATGGGCGCGAGGCTAATGCCTTGCAAAGGAAATTCTAAAGGAATAAAAAGATGTATATAAATAGAAGAATTGCTGCAGCTGCAGCTATCGGTTTGCCTCTGATGGCAGGAGCCATGTCAAGTCAGGCAAGTCTTCCGGGTATTCCGGAGTGTTCAAGTGCGTTAACCTTTATCAATGGCTGCCAAGTCAACGTTGTAGGCCCTTATGGAAACGGTTTGGTCACAGCTAGGTTATTGGTTAAACAGATTGAAGATCCAAACAACCCTGGTACTTTAATCAATCCAACCATTTTAACCGATGAAGATGCTGAATCTTACATGTCAAAATTAGTTATTGGCGTAGATGGCTTAACCGGATCCTCAGATCTTTACTCAGAAAGCCAAAGGATCGCTAACGAATTAAATCTTGGTGCTCTGGCTATCGATTATCAGTATGATCCAAGCTTGTTGGGTCGTGTCGAAGATTTATCAGCTGCTTTTGCTGAAACCGTTCGCCGCGTGAGTGTGGTTCGTGGCGATGAAGCACGACCTGCCGTTGTTTTTGGCGTAAGTCTTGGTGGTATCATCGCGCGATACGGCTTACGTTCAATGGAAATCAATGACGAACAAACAAATATCTCCGCCTATTTTTCTTACGATAGTCCACATGAGGGGGTTTTCGTTCCACAGGGTATTCAAAACATCCCTACAATGCTTCAATTTACGAAAACTCAAGCTCAGAATGTTAAAAATGGTATCAATATAGGCCCAATAAAAGTTGGTATTGATCTACTGAGAGCCGGTATCACCCAAGCTGAGCTGGATGCGCAACAGTCCTTTATCGATGACCTATTGGGGACATCATTTACGTCTGATTTAGGTAAGCAGTTGGTGATCGACAATATCCATGGCAACGGTGAGTATGACGCATTCATGGCTGACCTAGATTCTATGGGTTTGCCCCAACAATCCACCAATTATGCTATCACTGCCGGTAATTTTAACGGTGTTGCTCAAGACGCACCGACATTGAGTGGAGGCCGTTTTTATCACTTCATAGGTCGCATTGGCGAAGAAGTGACACACTATTCACAACTTGACTATGGAGAAGGATATCTTCAGGCTGAATTTGCTCTCTACCCGACCAAAGCTGGGCAAAACTCAATTTTTGCCGGCGCGTCAGGCACACGAAAAGATCGCCCATGCTTCCTCGGTGTTTGTTGGGATAACTATGCGACGTTTGGTCTCATAAAAGGCTTTCCCGCTCCGTCAGATGCCAAAGAGTATGATGCCGTGCCGGGTGGCTGGGTCGACTTCTCAGAATTTCTGAGTGCTGCAAATACCATCTTCGAAGATCGCTCAGATTATGTGGTTGTGCGTCATGAACCTGAATACAAGTTCGCTCTTATTCCGGTATATTCAGCACTGGGCCTTGATGCAACTCTACACGACTACAGCCAGTCAATCGATGTTGAAATGGCGATTGAAAATGATGCCATCTTGTTTGATCAAGTTTATTCTGTTGGTAACGGTGCTAATATTGAACATTCGAATATTACGATCACTGCAGCCATTGAAAGCGAAATTCAGAAGCAGGCAAGTCGCCTTTCGGGTTCAGAGAAGCTGTTAATCTGGCTGAATGATCCAAACAACGATTACGGCATTTTACGCAGTATCATTAAGGATACTGGTTTGCTAAGCAGTCGTGATTCACGTTCTTTGGCAGGGGCCATCGAAGATTACAAAATTGACGGTGATACCTTTGAAACACTGCAGGATCTGTATGAGCCCGAAGCTGGAGACCTCCAAGATTGGATTGATGACGGCGAAGACCCAGCCGAATTCGAGTACCTGATGCAACCCGGCATCATCAGTGCTCTGCTGACAAACGCAAAAGTCAACATAAATGATTTGGAATACTCGAAAGCAACTTGTACGTCACATGGCACGCCACAAAATATTTGTGATCTGCTACAGACTCCCTAATTTGATATAAAAGACATAGCCCTCTGGAAAACACTCCAGAGGGCTAATTGCCAATAACGAATAATAACAACCGAGGAATCAACGGATGAAAATAGCCATACCCACAACAGCGATTAGCATGCTTGCAGCAGCCACGATTTTTTCTGGTTGCATCACAGAACCAAATATAGATCCAACGGCACCTGATATCCCCGACCCTAGAATTGAAGAAGACAAATACCCGGATGCCCAAATAATTAACAAAAATGCGAATAGGTTTTTACCTGCCAGTTACATTTCGGAAAAAAACATAGATTTCTCGTTGGAAGGCACCTGGATGGAGTTCCATCACGTGATTGTTTTTTCAGAAGAGCAGACTTTCGACACACTAACCTATGAGAAAAGGCGCACATGCGAGCTAAGTATTTATTCGGGAACCGCAGACCTATACGAAGGTTGTGAATGGTTCGAAGGCCGAGATATACGGTTCACAACCGGCTCAGCAGATTCTCAGATGTTATTAAAAGAAGGTACGGAAACATTAGACTCACCTAGACCTTTTTTTGTTGAATACACCGTAGAAATGATTGACCTGAGTCACCTTCGCTTGACAGAGAAAGAAACTCGAACTGAAGCCGATAATACTCAGACTGTAACCTATTTTTATCTAGATATGGTTCGAATTGCGGACAAAAACTCGACAATAGGCTCATACACGGTAAATAGATTGAACTACGAAGGCAACTTACAGCAAACAATAAGTCGTGACGTTATAGGTTTGTCAGAGTCCTCCGACTATATAACGCTAACTACAGATTCGGGCTCAGAATTCAGTTTTTATAACAACATAAATACAAATGGTTATGACGCGAGTTATGCAGGAGCAAGATTAATAAAAAATTTAGCGAATCAGCAAGTCAGTTTCGAAGAACTGTGGACTTATTTGGGCATAACAACCATCGATAACGCAAGAGACTTTGTAATCCGTGAACTCAATATAAGCAAGCTAGATGCACAGGGGCTGGACATTGATGCTACGATCAATCAATCTTTTTTCTATGAAAAAGACGGTGATACGACCACAGTCTCGGCGACCACTAATTTCTAAATAACTGCCTAGTCTATAACGATACTGCGGGTAGTTTTCCCTAACACTTTATCGCAATTGACGCTACGCTTCGGTAAACCGGAATTGGAACAATACTGTATTCCAATCCCGGTTTGCATCATGCGATCCGTAACCTATCCGTCGAATCTAACCATTTTTTCTCATCTATCGTTTTGATCCGCTCCATTAAAAGTGGGTACCGCTAAGCAACTCGTTTTTTCTCGTAGTTTTCCCGACTCATGCAGCCGATCGGGCTATGCCGCCTGCTCGGGTTATAATCAACTTCGATGTATTCGAAAATGGCCTGCCGCACCTGCTCTCTGTTCATCACAGGGTTCATCATGAATGGCCTCAACCTTGAGTGAATGAAAAAAGCTCTCCACACAAGCGTTATCCCAACAGTTGCCTCGGCGACTCAAGCTCTGCCGTAGTTTATTCTTTTTGATAAGGCGACGGTAATCTCCAAAGTAATACTGGCTGCCGCGATCACGGTGAACAATAACGTCTTGGGAAATCCGCGCCGAAATAGCCCGATTGTCAACGCATCACAGACCAGTTCCGCTGTCAGACGCGACGACATTCACCGGCCGATGACTGCACGTGAATACAGGTCGATAACCACAGCAAGATACAACCAACTTTCGCTTGTACACAGGTGGGTGATATCACCGGCCCATTTTTGATTGGGAGCATCGGCGGTGAAGTCTCTTTCCAGCAAGTTTGGCGACACCGGAAGAGCGTGTTTGCTGTCAGTCGTCACCTTGAACTTCTTCGCTACTTTGGGAATTAAATCCTGCCGCTTCATACTGCTGCCGATAGTTTTTTATATCATGACTGCGGCCTTGCTCTGCCAGCTCGGGCTGAATACGGCGTGCGCCGTCGCGCTTTTTGGAGTCAGCTAATGCATCGCCGACCACGTCATCGCGTTCTTGTTGAGCCTGCCGACGTTGGCTTAATGTATGACGCACGACACGCCAACGGCAATACCCTCTTCGTGATATCATCAGCAATCGGCAGAGAAAGCTCACTCCTAATTTCTGACCATGTTGTTCAATGAACTGGAAACGCATTACTTTGGGTTCTTTGTGAAGTAGGCCGCCGCCTTTTTAGGAATTCGACTTCCTTTTCCAGATCGGCTTTCTCACGTTTTAGCCGGGCGTTTTCAGTAGCGAGACTGCTTTCGTGCTCACGGGTATTGCTCCTTTTCTCAGTTGTAGCTCGCCACTGATAGATTTGCGAACCATACAAGCCAAGCTGATCAGCAGCTTTGGTTACGCCGATTTTTTCAGCCAACAATAAGACTTCAGCTTTGAATTCATCCTTATAACGTTTGTGGGGTTGGTTTTTCTTATTCATGTTTCGCCTCGGTTAGCAATTTTACTTGCTTACGGAGTGTCTACTATTGATGGAGCGGCAACTGATTGCGGAGCTGTACCATCAACGTAGCGAGTTGAACTGTATTTTAGAGATATCAAAACAACGCTTGGTACGGAGAAGTTGAACGGTAAATCACTGGAGATAGTGATGAAAGAAATTCAGATGCTTTCTAATGTTGATAACGTTCTTCGACTGCTAATGCTGGACAGCTCTGAAATCAATAACTCCGTTACAATGGCGTTTAAATCCCGCCGGAAAACGTTGCTGGCTCACCACGCCTAAGAAAGCTTGTAAAGCCGCAAAACGGCACTGCAATATGCCGTAGAATCGAATCAGGAAATAGCATTATGTACATTGTTCGAACGGCCGGGGCGGGTTGAACCTCGATAAATCAAACGCAGGCCAAAATTGTTAAAGTTTTTGGTGACGCCGAAGTCTGACTTGAGTACTGAGATGATGGTATGAAATGACAATAAGGGAGCTTAACTGCAGTCCCCCTAATCTAGTTGGGCGATTATGCGGGCTAACGCATCATTGGTAGAGAAGCTTTACCTCCGTAACGGTCATTTGCTCACTTTAGACAATTATCCGGCCAAACACTGAACGCATATTCGTACGACAAACCTGATCGAAGCAGTGTTTACGGCAATGAGGTGAAGAACAACAAAGACCAAGAGCTGTTGGAGCCGAAAGGCAACGTTGGCACCTATTTTTTAAGCTTAAGACTGCTGCCCAAGAACGTTAGAGGCGGCACTCGACACGAGCAATTGGCAGATATTATTCGAGGCATTAGTTTCAAGGGGGCAAGCTCTCATAATGGATTAAAAGAGACCGACCACAAAGTAGTGACATAAATCTCAGTAATAAGTGTCCCGTAGTTTTTCGATCAGCAACCACAAATACAAATTGCGAGCATCTCGACCTTTCGAAATCAGATATAAGACAAAAATAACAATGCACGCACTATCAACAAAGCTCACTCGTTCGATGAAACACGCCGTCACTGGCTCACCTCTACTAACGTCCCCACTTATACTTGCAGCACCAGGAACACCAGCAATAAGTCATATGACCACAAACTTCGCGTTAGTTGAAGTTAATCAGGCTGCCATAGCGTATGAGCAGCTTGTGATACTGCATAGTACAGTAGAAATTCCAGTTACATGGAATCGCTGGTCTGGGGAAGAGGCTGACCAAGTTAACTACAAACTGAATGACATCACTGTCAAAAGCAATTCGTTAGTAGCATCGAACAGCAATTCTGAAACTGAAATCCTCACTATCAGTAAAGGTCGGCAATATACGCTGTCAGTTGAGCTATGCAATGCAGATGGCTGTACTGAAAGTGCAGCGAAAAAACTTGTTATCGCTGATACCGACGGAAGCCATGTTGAACCCATTTCACTGAATGTATCGGAGAACAACCGCGCATATACAAATACGACAGATAGTGTTATCGCGACATATTTCGTCGAATGGAGTGTTTATGGCAGGCAATACACCGTCGATAGGATTCCAGCAAATAATCTCACACACATTATTTATGGTTTCATCCCCATCTGCGGCGGAGATGGAATTAACGATGGTCTGAAGACAATCGGTGGCAATAGTTTTAATGCACTACAGAGCGCTTGTTCAGGGCGTGAAGATTTTAAGGTTGCGATTCATGATCCCTGGGCAGCCCTTCAAAAGCCTCAAGCAGGACATGACTTTAACACTCCATACAAAGGCAATTTCGGCCAGTTTATGGAACTAAAAAAGCTTACCCTCACTTGAAAATTGTACCATCAATCGGTGGTTGGACATTATCAGATCCGTTTTTCCATTTCGGTAACAATACTTACCGCGAACGTTTTGTGAAGTCAGTGGGTGAATTTCTCCGAACCTGGAAATTCTTTGACGGTGTTGATATTGATTGGGAGTTTCCTGGTGGGTTTGGCGCAACGCCTGGTTTAGGCAATACTGTCTCTGACGGGCGTACTTATGTCCTACTTATGCAAGAGCTTCGCGAAATGCTCGACGACCTCGAAGAAGAGACAGGTCGAGAGTATGAACTGACCTCGGCAATCGGAAACAGCCCTGCAAAACTGGCAGTCGTTGACTTTGGCGAAGCCCAACAGTACATGGATTATCTGTTCCCGCTCACATACGACTTTTACGGTGCATGGAGCAACACACTTCTCGGCCACCAAACCGCGTTGTTTGCATCAAACTTTCGACCTAATGAAGAGGCTCAAACAGACAGCCTCGTCAAAACATTGCTGGATCAAGGCGTCGAACCGGGAAAAATCGCAGTTGGCGCTGCCATGTATGGGCGTGGCTGGACTGGCGTATCCGATACAGGGGGGCATTTGATGACAGGCACTGCTAGCGGCCCCGTGAAAGGCACTTGGGAAAATGGTGTACTTGACTACCGTGCGATTGCAGAACTCAAGCAATCCAGTGAATGGGAGTACTTCTATGACGAAACTGCAGAAGCGCCCTATCTCTATAAGCGCAACTCAGGTGATTTGGTAACCTATGACGATGAAAGATCGGTTCGCGCAAAGGCCAAATACGTTCAGGAAAATCAATTGGCGGGATTCTTCTCGTGGGAAATCGACGGCGACAATGGGGACATAGTGAACGCTATGCATGAAGGGCTTGGTCACCCGACGACTTCAGGAACAAACCGTACACCAGTCGCCCACGCAGGCACTGATCAGTCAGTCTTTGAGGGCTCCAATGTTCAATTGAGCGGCACAGACTCTTACGACCCAGATGGAGATACTTTAAACTATCAATGGACACAAATTAGTGGCCCCGCAGTCGCTCTGTCGAACGCCAATAGCGTTTCACCCTCTTTCGCCACAACATCAGAAAACACAGTAATCACTCTTGAGTTTGAACTAACGATATCTGATGGTCATTTACTGGTCAAAGACACCGTGCGCATTACTGTTGTTCCAGTTTCATCGGGTAACAAACCACCATCAATTGATTCTATAATGCCGATATCCCTGAAATCGGGTGAATCGATCAACATCACCGCGCACGCAAGTGATCCCGATGATGACATCCTCACATACTCATGGACGTACCCTGATGCACTGCTCACACTAGACAATATTAGCTCTGCTAATGTCACTATCACAGCATCCAATGTATCAACAGACGTACTAACAACAATTGAGTTAACAGTTTTTGACGGAATAGATAGTACGGTACAGCCCGTGTCAATCACCGTGATTGCTGATACAGAAAATAACGGAAATGATAGTTCTTGCGAGATAAAAGACAGTGACACGGATAATCATGAAGCTTACGAACCCAACCGCGTTTACGGTGGCAACGACACCGTTAAGCACAACAACCTTGTATGGAAAGCCAAATGGTGGACTAAAGGCACGGCGCCAAGCTTAAGTGCAGCCGCTTGGGAGTTATCGAGCGACCTCGAACTCCCATGGTCTGCAGGCAAAGCTTATACTGGCGGACAAGAAGCAAACCATGAAGGACGACGCTACCGTGCCAAGTGGTGGACAAAAGGAGCAACACCTACAACTTCGAATGTCTGGGTTGACATCGGCGTCGCCACCTGTAAATAACTTGCAGTAAACAACAAAAAGCCTTTCGATCGAACATCAATCGAGAGGCTTTTCAACTAACAGCTAAAGATTGCTAGTTATTCCATTTGTAGTCATCCAGCTCACTATCAGGCACACGGTGTGCACAGGTATCATTCTTTTGCTGGTAGATCACAAAGATATTATTCTCGTAATTTCGAATGTTGTACTGTTTGCCATCTGGCCCGCAAATCCATATTTCATGGCTAGTATTTTCGTAATATGCCCCATCATTGCTGCCTAAAACTAGGGCATGATCGGATCCAGACGCACAGGCTGGCGTAGCGAAATATTCCCTCAATACACTCAGCTCACCACGCATCAGGTAATTATCGCTACCCAAAACCAATTTACCAGAAAATATGAGATCGTCCTTTTCAGCCTTAAACATCAAAGCACAGCTGTTTCTGTAATCATCGAATTTCTTGTCATAAGAGAAGCTACCTTTAATGAGACTAGACGTGGGCTTATTCCTAACACTATTTGTTCGCGTTATATAACTACTAACTAAGGGAGTGTTAAAGCCTTTATTTCCATCACCACTCAAGCCATCGACTAAAATAGTGAGCTTGATACCTTCAGTCTCTTCATTATTTATTGTCATTTTTGGAGCTTCACTGGCAACCACCTTTGGCCTATCGTCATCTTGCGACTTGGTATTTTCAGCGATATATATCGAGTTAGGGTTGGCAACAAAATCCAAGTTATCGACTTTTAACAGATAATCTTCATCACTGGTTGGTTCCGGCATATAGATAAACAAATTAGGATAATCACCGCCTGGATCTGGATCTGGATCTGGATCAGGATCAGGATCTAGTGCAAAGACAGGAACAGACATAACTATCAAAATCACTCGACAAACAACGGCGACTGCGCTCTGCCTATTCATAGCTCTGCTCCTTGGGTTGTGCAATCATCTCTACCGATATGCTGGCAATAATCTGCAGCGGTAACATTGTCAGGCAAAGTTTGATAGCAGAAACGTTTTTTCGCCAATGCCCGTCTTGCGACATCATCGTCTTCTGAATCGGATATATTCGGGGTGTAGTTGCAAATTTGTNGTTCAAGGCGTTTATCAACATCGAACGTTTTGTCATCACCCTGCTCATAACTCACTAAACCACCATAAACGGATTTTTCATAAGGCGTTGGTTCATACTCAATACCATCAACAGGCGGGGCTAAATCACCCTCCAATTTGCCAGAAATCAATTGATATGACGCCGCGCCATGGTTGTAGAAGCGGACTGGCAAACCAGGAAATTCATAATCGGGTAATTCGTCACAGCTGGTAATTTCCAGTGTCTTTTTGTCATTTTGGTCGCGTGTAAGCTCACATAGCTGCGTTTGGCCGACAATAAATGAATTGGAATAATATGCCGCTGAAGCCGGCAGTCTTTGCTTGAGGCCCGAGGCTAAAAGTTTGTCTCCGTCGACCAAAAAACTGACCACGTTATCATTAAGCAGTTCTGTATTCTCCACGAGCGTCCCCAATGTCAGGTCTCGGCTAATGGTGACCACAGGGGCTCCATCCTGAGAACCATCAACAGAAAATTCTCGATAGGTAGGTAATACTTTTACGCTAGGGCTTGGATCTTCAGGGTTGTTGAAAAGGAGATATGTCTCCCCGCGTAATACAAAACCTTCGACCAATTGGTTGTCACTAAGATCAACAACCTTTTGTACATCGGCCGTCACATCAGTGCTTCTCGACAGTTCGTTCTTGCCGTTATAAGAAGCGTAGGCAATTGCGGTGGCGCCATTTTTGTCTGTACCATAAATCATGATATAGCGCGATACGGGATTGTACGTTAAACCTGCCACTGATGTGATGGTGGCTAAATCCACGTCATAACGTGAGAAACTCGGATTACCGCTATTGTCTTCAAGAACATACTCCATGATGGAGCCGTCAGAGACTAGAATGAGACCGGTGCCGGTGGGGATTATTTGTTGTGGGCATTCACCACTATCCGTATCACAGGTGTACGTTCGATTCACATCTAGCGTACTCAACAGCACTTCGTTGAGTTCGTACTTTTGTCGTGGTTTTCTATTGATTGCTGTAGCAAGACCGCCACTGTCTCTATCAACAGCAGGCGCGGCATTTAACACCTTATACACTGCATGATTACGGGTGGTGTACCCGCCCACGCCGATATCGCTCAACACCACCGGAGAGGCTAAACTTTCATCATCACGAGCAAACAAAATACCGGCGTCGAGCACAAGTTCATCCGTGTCTTCGGCTTTGAATACATTCGTGAAAACATAGATATTAGTAACCGCTTTTGTTTCATCATCACTCGAACTGTTTGGATCTACCGCACGAATAAGCGGCAGAGCTGTAACATCATCCAGATCAAGGGCAATGTTATATACGCCACCGCCCTTTGCCGTTTTTCCTCCAACGGTAAAGCCAAAATTAAATTTGAAAATATTAAACTGCACGCTCGCCGGCTTATTCAGCGTTTCATTGCCATAGCCGACAAATAACTGCAGCTTGCCGCCGGTTGCTAGATCGAGATAGCCGTTGATAGCCGTAATGGGAAGAATCGTGGAATCATCACCCACGATATCTTCTAGCGAGACTTCGACTCTAAAACTCAACTTGCACTGACTAGCATCGCGATTATCGTAACAAGGGCCGTATAATGAATCTTCTTGGAGGCGAGGCAACCAGTTATAGTTGCTTTGCTTGTTCCGATAGAGTTCGACCAGCTCTATATCGCCAGTGGTAAAACCCAGGACAAGAAACGTGCGAGAGGTGCTGTCATTTCCGGGTGTCGATACATGGAATAACCGATTCACGATTTTATTGACGTAGGCTTCTTGTCCTCCTGCACCTATCGCAAAAGAAAAATCACCAGAAAAATTAGCATCCGACATCAGTTGGTCGTTGATTTCATCTTTTTGCTCTGAACTCTCTACCGCTTCGTCAATCTGCTCTAGTAACGTTTTAGGTTTTTTAAAACGGAGGCCGGATGACTTTTGCAAACAGTAAGGCTGGCATAGTTCTTCCAACGTATTAGGAATGGGTTTTTCTGGGCGACTGCTTCTGTCATTATCACAGCCTGCCAGTGCTAAAAATCCGGCCATCCAAAAGATCGGCATACTCCGTTTGACATTCATTGACGTTCTTCCCGTTGTTTAACAAGTTATACAATCCTCGGTATACAGAAGAGGGTCTTCAGTGCTTTGAGTATTAGAATTTAGGTTGGGTTAGAATACATAAAAAGGCAAATTGACCAGCAGAATAAAACCGCCCTCTAAGGGCCAATTGTAAAGGTGTTCTTCCTTATTAAGTGGACACAATTTCAATATTGGAGTTAGTGTCAAGTGGCCAAAATCATAAGAGACTAGCGAGTCGTCAAATACACAAAAATATATGGCTAATGCAAATTGATGGGGTCTGGCCTGTAGTGGTCAACTAAAACTGGCCACCTCGTTATGAGTTTTTACGTACTTCTGTTCAGCCATGTACGCCAAACCAACGTTTAAGCTCGGCGACTAATTTGAGTCGATCAGGCACCATCTTTTTCGGATGGCTGACCCAGCATCGGTAGCTGCTGCGATTGACATCCAACACACGGCATAGGCGGCTAATACTGTCGCTCTCTTGCTGTTGTTGGATCAACTCAAACCTTTGAGTGAGTCCTGCATCAAGAGAGCGGAAGCCTTTTTTAAGATGGCATTATCACCCTCAAGCCGTTCAATTTTACGTTCCAACTCGCGGATTCTTAGCTGATCAGGTGTGAGTGGTGTGGCGCTGGAAAACTGGCCATTTCGCTCTTGCTTTAATTGTCGGGCCCATTTGTCGACGGTCGA
>CACSIO010000008.1 GCA_902705865.1 BD1-7 clade bacterium | reverse complement strand
AAGAAAGTTTTCAGTGTCGCCGAAGCGGTCATTGTCGTCTTTCTTAATGCCGGCTTCGCGGTGAATTGCGTTACTGGCCATGCCTTGTCAGGAGGTGCGCATTATAGAGACAAGCTCTTGATACGCAAGCACTTTTTTAAGTTTTTGTGAAAGTATTTAGTGAGGCTTTCAGCCGGTTAACACATTCACTCAGTCACTCTAAAAAGTGCCTCTACACGTTGCTGGCGTTTGCCTGTCTGCGTGAAGAGGAGGCGCATTATAGGGAACCTCATTTTCCGCGCAAGTGTTTTTTACACTTTTATTTAGCGTTTTGGTTCGACCCTTTTAAATCGATCAAAGTTCCATCAAAACACCCCCAAAAAGCCATATAAACCAAAAGGTTGCTCACAAAACACTCAATCGATCACTCTGTGTTAAATCGCACCTATATAAGAAGCAACTAAACACACTCGGTACAGATACTTAAAAGCCCCGACCAAGGCCGAGGCTTTTAATATCTGACTACGTCATCAACTCAATCAGCAACACTCAAACAAATATACAGTAACTATATAAGTGCACGATGCTGCCATCGATGTTATTTCGATTTGGGCTTCACATAGAGAACAAGACTATGGTCAATCAAATCAAAACCATGACGCTCGGCTATCTCATGCTGAAGACGCTCGATTTCGTCATCACGGAATTCAATAATCTCTCCCGACTCTGAGCAGACCATATGATCATGGTGCTCGCCAGAGGAGATCTCAAATACACTGTGCCCACCTTCAAAGTTGTGTCTCTCAACCAACCCTGCCGACTCAAACTGGGTTAACACCCGGTAAACGGTCGCCAGGCCAACGTCTTCACCTGCATCTAACAAGGTTTTATAGACATCTTCGGCGCTGAGGTGACCGCCAGTATTCTGAGCATCATCCAGAATCTGTAGAATCTTCACCCGGGGCAAAGTGACTTTCAAACCGGCTTTTCTTAATTCCTGGTTTCCTGATGGCATGTGATCAAGCCCTTAGCGCAATTAACAGTAATGGGATATGATAGCTTTTAAATACAAATAAATCCGACATGTTATCCAAGAATATGAATACCTTCAATCTCACTAAGCGCTGCGCACTCATTCTGTGCATCGTATTAGGCGCAATAACCAGCGCCTGCAGCACCGCGCATTTCCCGTGGGTTTATCGTGTGGATGTCGATCAGGGTAACATTATCGACCCTGAACAGCTCGAACAAGTCACTCTCGGCATGACGCCGCGACAAGTGCAGTTCCTGCTCGGCACTCCCTTGTTGCAAGATCCATTTAACGATAACCGCTGGGATTACTACTACAGCTACGAAACGGGCAAAGGCCTAATTTCCCGCGAAGGCGTTACCCTCCTCTTTAATGAGGGTAAACTCGCTGAAATTAAAAAGCGTGAATACCCCTTGGTTGATCGCAAGTTTTAACTTCAACAAGAAACGATAAACAGCAATATTCGCACTTGCCGATATGCCAATAAAAAGGCGCAGCCGGAAACCCGACTGCGCCTTTTTATATCAGCGATAACAATGTTGTTACAGCACTCTGTAGTTCACAACGCCTAGCATCTGAGAACTGATCATAAACCGATCAAATGCCAGCGATAGCGACGTTAAACCACTAACAACTGCCTCAAACTTCGTTATTTATCGGTTTTTTTCGCTTTGGCTTTGTCCGCTCGTGCTTTCCGTGACGCCTTTGGATCCGAAATCAGGCCACGATAAATTTCAATCCGATCACCATCAACCAACACCTGCGTTTTCGGTTTGATGGCCTTGCCAAAGATTCCCATCTTCGAATTTTCAACATCTAAGTCCGGAAAGAACTTAGTAATATCAGACTGCATCGCGGCATCCAGTGCCACAGTGCCTTCCTCAACATCCACCTCTACAATTTTTTGCACTTCCGGCAATGCGTATGCAATTTCTATTTTAATCATCTTCGGCCGTATACCTCGTTTGCGCGTTTGGCTAACGCATCCACCATATTATTGCTGACACCATCAAACAAACGGCTTGTTGCCATACCCGCAATGCGGCTCGACAACTGAAACTGAATATCCAGAATCACCTTGCAGACGGTGTCATCCAGCCGCTGAAAAAACCAACGCCCTTCAAACGTATCAAAAGGGCCGTTATCCAACGACATCACAACAGACTTGGGTGCATCCAAAACATTACGGGTGGTGAATTGCAGCTTAATGCCCCGCTTCTCCAAATAAAGAGTCGCTAACATCGCCTCGTGAGAATGCTCATGCACTTCGGTTTGCACACAACCATCCATATATAGAGGATAAGCTGACACATCATTCACCAGATCAAACATCTGCCGATCACTATAAGGTAATAATGCGCTGCGATTGATATGTGCCATACACCAAGCCCGAAAAAATGGACGCTTATTGTGGTGAAAAGCGGCTTCGGAATCAACAACAATACCCAACCCCACCAAATGCCTTTATAATCGCTTGATGGCTAAGAAGAAACCGAAACAACCCAGTAACGTGATCGTGCAGAATAAGAAAGCACGTCATGATTTTTTCATCGAAACCACGTTCGAAGCAGGCATGGTGCTTAAAGGCTGGGAAATTAAATCCCTGCGTGAAGGTAAAGTGCAACTGGTGGATAGCCACGTGTTCCTGAAAAATGGCGAAGCTTGGCTGCTCAACGCCATCATTACCCCGCTACCCACAGCCTCAACACACTTTGTGACCGAGCCGAATCGCTATCGTAAGCTGCTCCTCAACAAACGCGAGCTCAGTAAAATCATCGCCAGTGTTAACCAAAAAGGGCATACCTGCGTATGCACCAAAATCTACTGGAAGGATCACCTGGTGAAATGCGAAATCGCACTGGCCAAAGGTAAAGCGTCGCACGATAAGCGCCAAACTGAGAAAGAACGTGACTGGAATCGCGAGAAATCTCGCGTTCTGCATAAAAACCAGTAAAGCGCCCTCAAAGCCCCTAACAACATACTGCCTTGAAATTCATAAAGTAAATATTGCAGTTATAGGCATTTGGGCAGATAATTATCGATCGAAATATCTTTCTGGGGTCGATTTGGATTCGACGTCGGTATCAAGATTTTCTGGTGCATGCCGTGATGTCAGCGAATCACGTAAACTCAAAGCTGAAAACGTTATAGTTGCAAACGACGATAACTATGAAGGTTACGCACTAGCTGCATAAACCTTTAACAGAGGTTCGCCCTCTGTCGGTCAATAACAAGGTGCCAGTATCGCGCTATTGACTGTCATATAGAACTGGATCGTAGCGATGCTTGCTTGAGGCTGAGTTACTAAACATTATCAAGATCGCGACTTACGTCCTGCCCATCGGGCTGTAAGAAGCTAAATCAATTGATGGAATCTAAGCATGTAGAGCCGAAGATGGCGAACCGACGGACGCGGGTTCAATTCCCGCCGACTCCACCACACACAGGTTCTGTTAGAACCAAAGATAACCCGCAAAGCTGATTAAAAAGCTTGGCGGGTTTTTTTATGTCTAGTGATTCTATAACGGATATTTTCATGGGATTGCCGCTATTCTTCGAGCGTAAGATATAGGGCCTGACCAAATACCCTAACAGACCCACTACAACCGAGAACAAGTTTAAAAGCAGCAAATACCTAAAAAAACATCAGCAGTTTCTCTCAAATCAGATGCTGAAGTAAACAGTAATTCGATACCTTACGGATTAGCATCGCACGTATCCTAAAGAACTAATTATTCGTTATAGAATAAAGTAAGAACCAAATACATTGAGATCTGAAAATGACACAAATACGCCGACAAGTCGTCATCACTAAAGCAGGTGGCCCAGAGGTTCTGAAGGTGCAAGAATCTCCGTTACCCCAACTCAATAAAGACGAAGTAACCGTAGCTGTCGCTGCAACAGGCATTAACTTTGCAGATATTTTAGCTAGGCAAGGTTTGTATCAAGATGCACCATCAATGCCTTGCACTATTGGTTATGAAGTTGCAGGTACTGTGACCCATGTTGAAAATACAGCACATGAACATTGGATTGGTAAGCGTGTATTTGGGCTAACCCACTTCGGCGGTTATACAAGTCATATCAATATTCCTATTCACCAAGTATTTGATATTCCAGCACACTTGTCATTTGAGGAAGCCGCCTCTATCCCAGTTGCTTATTTAACCGCTTACCAACTCACGGTTGTCATGGGGCAACTAACAGATTCTGAAAGTGTATTGATTCAAAATGCTGGCGGCGGTGTGGGGCTCGCTATTCTAGACATTGCTAAACACATAGGGGCTACGACTATTGGCACAGCAAGCAGCAGAAAGCATAGCTTCTTAAAAGATCGTGGTTTAAGCCACGCCATCGACTACAACACGCAAGACTGGGTTCACGAACTTCATAAACTCACAGACGGTCGAGGCGTTGAACTCATTACTGATCCACTAGGTGGAAAAAACTGGCAAGCCAGCTTTAAATCGCTACGAGCAACTGGGCGTCTAGGTATGTTTGGAATCTCTGAAGCGTCGGCAACAGGTTTAAAAGGCAAACTTAAACTGATACGCACCGCATTAGCCATGCCCTTTTTTCACCCTGTGAGACTAATGAATGAAAATAAATCTGTTTTTGGTGTCAACATGGGCCGTTTGTGGCACGAGAGCGATAAAGTCAGGGAATGGATGAATGAATTAACAGAAGGCGCTGAGGCTGGCTGGGTACGTCCTCACGTTGATAAAACATTTTCATTTGAAAACGCAGGCGAAGCGCATGCTTATATAGAGGCCAGAAAAAATATCGGTAAAGTATTACTCATACCGTAACAACAGCATGGAGACAGACAAGCCGGCAATAGATCTACTAATTTGGATGCTGTCTTTTACATTTTTCCTCAAGCTTTCTAATCCGCCACATCAACCAATTACCTTGCACCACCATCAATGCAAAGATTAGATAAAACGCGACATCTTTGGTCGATTCGCTTAAAGAATGCCATTGCGTGAATGCTGCGATAAAGATCACTGCATAAATAATAAGTGCTTTAACGTTCATATGGTCCATTGATTCTCTATCGGATGTATTTGCGACATCACCTCTATCTTTTGAAATCGATAGAGGATGACACCAGACATCGGAAACTCCTTTTCCCATTATGAACATGCTAGAAATCATACTATCGGCTATACGCTGCCACAATAACGGTACCGACAAACTGCTAGTAGCTGTGCAGCAAGTTTTCTGCCACATCACAAAAACGTGAACTGTATATTCTATGAATACCGACTTTAACCTTAGATTCATCTAACGTTTTTAACGGATCCTACCAGATAGATTTGAATTACGTAAACGGCCCTCAGCATCTTCAAACTACTACTGATGATTAACATTGATGCCAAGGAGATCAGTTATTTACAAACAGTAAATCATTGGGCGCTATCAAATGAACGACATGCCTCATCGATAAATGAGGCCAACCCAAGAAAAAAGCCCTGCCTATGTAGATTTTACCCAGATTGCTGATTACTCTTTGTGCAAAATAACTGTATTACTAAGCGGCAACTTAGATCAATACAAGGAGGTAATTCATGGGTGTCACTATCCACAGCCCGACAAAATCCAATTCGCACCGAGGCAGAGTCATTCTGTTTCTTAGTGCCTTACTAGTGTCACACGGGTGCAGTCAGAGTGTTACAGGCACGAAAGAGAATGCTCCAACTGATTTCGAGATGTCAGCGACCTCTACAAGCTTAACTAACGCATTAGATAATTCGGCTTGTTTAAAAGAGATCGATGCGGCTTCGCCGAATAAAAAGGTGCCTGCTGCTCTCTTTATCGACGCATCTACGCCGTGCAGTAACGTGACAATCTCAGCCAGTGACACGGCAGCGCTCACCCAAAGCGCACCACTGATACCCGTTGTGATTGGGGCCTCCGGTGTACTGACATTAGTTGATCCAGGCGTGGGTAATCAGATGAGCCTACATGCCTCTTCTTTTCTGATAAAAAACGGGGGAACCCTGCAAGGTGGTTCGGTAAGCGCTCCTATTCAAGGTCAGATAGATATCATAATGGCAGGGGATATCTCGGCATCTAAAGCACCTACGGCAAATGGCTCCAGCCCCATCGTTACGCAGTCGAACGAACAGCAAAATGCGCGTGATATCACAGTGATGGCGGGGGGCAGCTTGAAATTGTATGGGGCTAAGGGGCTGTCTGCCACACCTAATGGCACTGCAAACGACCCTGCAAGTAAACCCTCATTCATTAATACGCTCAGTGGCACCCAAAGCTGGACGTATCTTGCTAAACCGGCCGGCCCGTCTCGCTTCGATGATTCAGAGAATGTCAGCTCGCCGGTTCCCACGCCCGATTCTGCAACGACCCTCACGCTGGCAACAACAGTCGACTGGCAACCGCAGGATTGGATCTCAGTCGCTACAACTAGTTTTACCTCACACCAGACTGAAATTGTTCAAATTTGCAGAATAAAAACGGTCGACAATCCGGAAACGGGGCTTCCCGGTGCGCCAGCCACAGTCAGTGAGATCACACTGAACGGCGGGCAAAATTGCACATCAACACAAGCCACGCCGCTAAAACACTATCACTATGGTGGCCTTGCACCCACGCCTGGCTTTTACAGTTCCGGTACCCATCAATCAGTTGTCACCGGTGGCAACGCGATTGATGTCAGTAATCAGGCAAAAAGCTTCTACGATGACCACACCCGCAATTTCGGCATTGATGAGCGCGCTGAAGTTGCTTTGCTATCACGCAATATCAAATTCAGTTCAGTCGCCACGGATGATTTTATGGGCGGCCATCTTGTCGTGATGCATGGAGATGCTGCTGCAACTATCGATCTGGTAGGTGTTGAGTTTGAGAAGTTCGGCCAACCTTTTGTGGGGCGTTATCCTATACACCTTCATCACTTGAAGAACACAGGCGCTTCTGTCTTGGTTCAGGATGTTTCTGTACACCATAGTTACAACAAGTGCTTTGTGGTGCATGAGACAGGCGAAAGCAAATTCTACAACAACGTGTGTGTTAGAACCGTTGGCCAAGGCGTGTATCTCGAAGATGGCGTAAATATCACCGGTAACGCTTTTATGCGAAATCATGTTGCTGGCACCATGGCCGCACAATCAACTTATACCTATCCCCTCGTCGGTAGCAGTACTTATTGGAACGGTGATTATTTGCAAGCAGCACAGGCATCGACAAGCTGGTACACGATCAATAACATTACTGATACGTCGTTATCCGGTGCCAATACCGTTCACTCACACTCAATCCCAGGCCCCGATACATATCATCCGGGCGGGTTCTGGATCACCAATATCAATAACACTTTCGTTAACAACTCAGTCGCAGGCTGCCAGGCACAAGGCCGCGGTTACTGGCTATTGATGCAAGGTGCACAGCCAAGCACAGCGTATCCGGAATTTACCGGCAATCGGGCCCACGGCTGCTATAACGGTTTGGATACCGCACCGGATGGCATCAACAACGCGTCGAACCCCTACCCGATTTTTGATAACAAGACCTATCCAGTGAATAACGCCTCTGACGCCGGTGCTACCATAACCAGTTCGGTAAAAATCCCGAGTAATTTCCCACAGCCTTTTTCAGTCACGATATCGGGAACAGACGCGGTGGGCGCAGGCCCCTGGACGGGTAAAATCGTCAATGACAGCAACGCGCCCTACAGTTTCTCCTTTAATCCGGCAACGAGACCTAGCAACTATTCCAAATCCAGCGATGCGACATGGACTTTGCAAACCATGCCGATTCTGAAAGCCAACAAACTGGCGGGTAAGCCGATTGTGATCAGTATCCCTAACGGTATCCCCGTGATGCCCAATAACGCTAGGGTGGTTATTTCCAAAACTGGAACCGCTGCTGATAATACTTGGACCGTTATAGATTCAAACAAAAGCGGCTTCACCCTTAAAGGATCATCAAACGCTCTAGCCAGCGGTTTCCCGTTCACCGGGAATTCTGGGGTGTGGCAACTGCAAGGTGATATTGCAACGATGCAATCCAACCCTATCGTCATCACAACCACATCAGATGCGGTTACGGCTAATCCGCTGACGAACAATGACGTAGTCACCATCTCTGGGGTTGAAGGGAACACCAGCGCAAATGGCCAATGGAAGATCACTTACCCTGCCCCTGGCTTTGAAAGCGATTCGAACAAGTTTGCACTTCAGGGTTCGATTGCTAACGCTAGTTATACCCATGGCGGCACGTGGAAAATAACACCACAACCACCAGTGCTCATGTTGAATAACAATACGATTACCCGATCACGCAACCGTGGATTTTGGGGGCGTTCGATCTTTTTAGTGCTACACAATAACCGTTTTGCGACAAATCCCTATGGTGTTTTGCTGGCCGGTGGCGGCGGGCCAGAAGGTAATTATGTCGGCTATTGGGATCTTGCCCACCGTAATGTCTTCGCTGGCATGACCCGCAATAACGTCGAGCGCTACCCGACAGGCTGTATCCAACGAGTAACTGATGCAACCAACACCAACCCCATCGTACTGACAGTCGAAGGGCCAGCCCCTAAGGCCGGCTCCAAAGTCATTGTCAGCGGTGTAGAGGGCAATACCGCAGCTAACAGTGCTCCGCACGTTAGCAACATCACCTCCAGTGCAAATGGCACGGTTTCATTCACCCTAGAAAATACCAACGGAAAAAATAGCGGTACTTATACCCAAGGTGGAATGGCCCGATACAAAAGCCTTTTGATGCGGGCCGAGTGCACTGACGTTAAGTTAAAGAGCGCAGGTGAATGGGGTAACTACCCCAATCCGTTTGCGGGTTCAGTAATGAATCTTCAGGGCTACAGTTACTATGACGGGCCAGCACGGATCGAATCAAATCGTTTCGTTAACTTCCGTTTTGATCCAACCGGTATCTACCCAAGTACACCTGAAGCACGGCTTCTGACCAAAAAAGACATCGACCTAATCAGCACTTATGCTTCCCAAGGGCAATTACACGGCACACCTAGCCCAAATACCTATAAGGGCTACCCCGGCGATTCCGCCACTGGCTGGATTCAATCTAACGCTCAGACAGTGCCTCCAACACAATACATCAAGAACAGTATTTGGGATAACACCGATCTCAAACATCTGGTATACACAGAGGCCGTCAACATGGGCGCCTTTAATGATGGTGATAAAACTACAGTAATACTGGATAAAGACAGTCGTTTATCAGGTCTGAAAGTCATCCATGCTAACGGTGTAAATAAAGGTCAGGTCAGTTCGAATTATGTTCCGGTGTCACTCAATAGCATTGATTATTATGCAACGGACTACACGGTTGATGAGCCTCATTCGCGCGGCCCAAATAACTTCCGTCAAACGTCACTGATGAGCCCACACAAATACGCAACACTTAACATCGAATCCGTGACAAATCCTGATCTAGGTTTCAGAGTGAGAATTACCCGNGACATGCCTGCATATGGCGATACGGAATACCCTTCTTTGTTTCTCAATGGGCGTGGGCAGAAGCCTATCTATGAGCCGTTTGTTATGGACCGCATGGGCTACACAGTAACGGGGCTTAAAGGTGTCGAACACAAACCAGCTAGCCAACACGGGAAACCCTTTATGCCGCGCCTGATATTTAGCTATACAGACCCTGCCGTAAAACAAACGGGCGAGTATTTTATTAACCGTATTGCTGTTTCCCAGCCTCTCTCTCACCCTGAAGAGATCAAACTTTATCGGATACGACGTCAATGGGGGCAACCTTATCTTGGAGCCTGGCCACCCAATTTCAATCCGCCAGGGCCTGTGGCCACATCGTGTGACAGCACCTTCTTCTCCAACCAAGGCGGAAACGCACCCGACCAACGCTGGAAAGACTGCGTGGCTCGCGGCCTAAACAAACCGCCACCGCAACCCTACAAAGGAGCGCCACAAACGTATTCAGGCGGTAGCATGCTCAGCCTGGCTTCGAGTTTTGACGATTTTGAAAAGCCCTACACACAACTGCTCGCAGGCGACATAACGACTGCCGATTTTATTCAACAGCAAACCTATTACTACGATAAAGCAAACAAAATGCTGTATTTTTACATGATTGAGGATAAGCCAATCATGCAGTTAAATACGCCTTATGGGACATGCAGCGATAGCAATACTACCTTCAAAAGTCAGGTGAAACGCATTAAGAATGTGAAAACCTTCAGTGACGCTAGCAGCGTAGAGGATGCACTAAATACAGCGTGTTTCGTTAAAGCCGGCGTGCCGACCGCTACAGATCTAGTAACGTGTAGCGACAAAGGTTGTGCCGCGTACTTGGTTGACCTGACAAAAGCAGGTATTGAAACACCATCTCTACCTGCGCATGCAGCCATCACATCAGCCTCTAATGCTTCGCCGATTGTTATCAAAACATCCGGCAACGCGCCTGCAACAGGTTCTTCTGTTTCGATATCAGGCGTCACCGGCAATACGAATGCCAATGGTACTTGGGTGGTCACGAAGATTTCTGAAAAAAGTTTTTCGTTAGATGGATCAACAGGCAATGGTGTATCTGCATCCGGTCAATGGTATGAGAGACGAAGTCGACCGATCACACGTGCAGACTACAAAAATTGGAATCAATATAAATTTGTCTATGCCACGCCAACCCAGCAAGCGAATGGCCTGCCGATGCCGACGGGTAGCGATGCGCCGCCAAGCGACGGCTCGCCGCTTCAAGGAATGACACAAGAGACCAACAATGTCATCAGCTACAGCTTTCTAACAATTCCTGGCCCCACCGTCTCGATTAGCGAGAATTTTCCGTATACCTGCTTAACACCACCACCCTCGTCTCCCGTGAACCCGAGAGGCGTTTACCCTCCAGCCGGCGGTTTCAAGTATCCGCTGACACCACTTGCCTGCGCTGATCAATAGCAGCCTGCCGTTACTGATCCAACGGAGATCCGGTAACGGCATCATTCATCATATTCAGTACCCATTGGTTTATACACCCTGAGTAATTGAACGTTGATATCACGATTTTCGACGCAGCCTGATTCTAAAAAATTTACCAGAACAACTCGGAAGAAAGGTGTTGTTAAATCGAGAAGACCTTTGAAAGGCTTAAACTGAGCGCAGCAATTAACTAAGATTGCCTTCATACGTTTTCTTTATCGTTCCTGACGCAGGCGAGATCGAGGCGACCTTTATTATCAACAGATGAATTTCTTATTTTATAGCAGTATTACAGTTGCTTATTGAATTTAGGTTCAATAAATATTCTATTTAGCGATATAGATATATCCTGATTAACACTGGCACGCCAAATCCAAAAAATAGTATATTTAATCGACATAGACTGTTGCCTGCTGACGCATGGCTTCGGTATGTATCATTATATCGAACGACAAATTTACTGAATTACTCCATGGACGTACAAAACAAAACACTCCAGCGTCTATCAAGCGTTCGAAATCTTATTCGCTACCAACTGCGTAGAACCATAAATCGCTCTGCTATTGGCCTTGGGCTTTCTCCATTGCTCCTTAAGAAGCGTCAGGGAAAGCGGATGCTCCTCTACCACGGAATCGATAACGTTGGAGACAGCCGGCTGAATACACGCTTTATCAGTAAGGACACGTTTGAACAGCACCTTGCTTACTTCAAAGAACACTTCCACACAGTATCTCTGGATGAATACTACGATGCACCAGCGCACCCAGAAAAGTTAACGATAACGATCACCTTTGATGACGGTTACAGAAACAATCTAACCCATGCACTGCCGCTTCTTGAAAAATACGAGTGCCCAGCCAGCTTCTTTATTACCGGCATTCGTGATGCTGGCTATGACATCCTTTGGGCAGATTTGCTTGATCTTGTCTCTCACCATAGCTCCGAAGAGCTCGCATTTTCCGGCTTAATATTTGTAAAGGACAAAAAGGGGCACTTTGTTGATCTTAGTTCCCGTAAAACACTCAAGCAATTCTGCAAAGATTCAGGGTGGCGCTTCAAACTCAACATGATGCACTCTCTCTTTGCGGCTATTGATCCTGCAATACTGGAGCAGACACGGGATTATTGGGTGCAGATGACAACCTCAGAGATTAGAGAGTTATCTGCCTCACCATGGGCTACCATCGGCTCACATGGTTACTACCACAACAATTTAGATGCAATCGATCTTTCATCTGCCAAGGAAGAGCTTGAACACTCACGACAATTTCTCGAAGCAACAACTGGCACACCAATCAGTGCTTTGGCGTTTCCCTGCGGATTGTATACCCGAGATGTTTTGAAGATGTGCAACCAGCTTGGGTATAACAAACTCCTTGCTGTTGATTACCTTTTTGATGATGATGATTTAAATCTTTACTTGGTCGAGCGCATAGGCATCAACCCCTATATTAGCGTGACAGAACAAATGGCCGCTATTTTAAGAGGGACTTACTATTAACGGGCTCGCTAAATCTCTCAACCAATACGTCTTTCCCAAACATCTTATGTATGCACCAAAATGGCTGGTTCTAGGCGTCAACAATACGTGCAACCTGCACTGCAAGATGTGTGACGTTGGAACGAAAACGAAGACGACGAACTTCGCTCAAAACCTCACTGGGACCCGTCCTCTGGACATGCCGCTGGAACTGTTTCAAAAGATCTGTGAACAAACGGCAAAATACTACCCGGATACCCGACTCGGTTACGCTTTCACGGAGCCCCTGATATATCGCCATTTCGATGAATCGTTAGCACTTGCAAAACAGTACAATTTGTCGACAGCGGTGACGACAAATGGTTTAAAGCTGCCGGAGAAAGCACAAGTACTATGTGATAATAATGTCGATGATGTTTTTATTTCTCTCGATGGGACAAAAGACATCCACAATGATATTCGAGGTCATCGTTTTTCATTTCAAAGAGCCATTGATGGTATGGATGCATTATTTAGCCAAAAAAATGCCCCCAACGTCTCTATTTTTTGCGTCATCACCGAATGGAATATTGGTGATCTAAAATCATTTGCTGATTTCTTTGCGCAGTTTCCGATAAAACAGCTGGGGTTTATGCATACTAACTTCACTCCTCAATCGGTCGCTGATACCCACAATACCATCTGGGGAGATCGCTATTTCGCGACAGAATCCAATATGGAAGTACTCGATATTGAAAGCATGGATTTGTCGCATCTATGGCAAGAAATCAACACAATAAAAAAGGCAGAATATGCCGACCGAGTTTCATTTTCTCCTGACCTATCGAGCTTCGAACGGCTACAAACCTTTTATCAAAAACCGGAACAACTTATTGGCAGTGCTTGCAGTGATATTTTTTCCAACATGATGATTAAGTCTGACGGTTCGGTAATACCGGCCCACGGTCGTTGCTACAACGTTGAAGTTGGTAACCTCTATGAGCAAAATATATCTGAGATATGGAATTCCGACGAATTTGGACTGCTTCGTAGCGACATTCAAAAAGCCGGCGGCTTACTACCGGCATGTTCACGATGCTGCAGCGCATTGAGTTAACCTATGACAACATTCACTCAGTACTTTCAACGGCAACCTGCTGGCAACAAAGCCGGTGTTGATTACTACCAAGATATTGAAATCAATCTGTTCGAAAAACACTACACATCCGCACGTAAATCCGAGAAGCGGATTTTGAGCGATGAACAAGTACGTGCGCTGCCCGAATACCCAAAAGATGGACCACACTTTAAAGAATGGCAGGTGCGGCAAGGCTCAACCCAGCGCTTCCTGAATTATGCCAACACACAGCTCACAGACCACAAAGTGATCTTGGACCTTGGCTGTGGGAACGGCTGGTTTAGCGCACAGCTGGCTACCTTACCCCATACTCGGGTCGTCGCCATGGACATCAATATGTTGGAGCTCATACAGGCAAAACGACTCTTCAATCAGCAGAATCTGTACTTCTGTTTTGCAAACCTGCTGGATCGGCCATGCCGGTCTGGCAGCTTTGACGCTATCGTGATGAACTGTATGGTTCAGTACTTTCCGGATTTCGATGAAATCATGGAGGCCTGCCTCGATCTGTTGGCAGAAAACGGGGAAATTCATATCATTGATTCGCCGTTTTATCCTGAAAACTCACTGGCTAGCGCCCAACAACGCAGTGAGGATTACTATAAATCCATCAACTGTGAAGCAATGTCAGACCTCTATTTTCATCATAGCCTCGAAGCATTAGCACTTTATCAGCCTGATTATTTATACGATCCCAAACAAGGCGACCAACAACCCTGCAATTTGCCCCCATCTCCATTCGTATGGGTAAAAATTCAAAAAAATCCCCCCCAAAACCGCCATGGATGATGAAAACTGTCCTTATCGTATAGAGAGAGTCACTGAGAATAACTTTCATGACGTAGTGACCGTGTTTCGCGATGTATTCAATCCAAATGCTGATGAAACGTTTCTTAGAAAGAAATACGCGACAGATTATCTTGGTGTGAAATATATCGGATATCTTGCCTACAACGATGATTACCCAATTGGGTATCATGGTGCGATACCTTTCCTTGTGGAGTTACAGGGTAAAACACAACTTGCCGTCCAAGGATGCGATGCCATGACTCACCCAAAACATAATGGCCGCGGTTTATTCGTCTATCTCGGGAAAAAAACGGAAGAGCTTATAAAAAAAGAAGGTATCTCAATGGTCTATGGATGGCCAAACCAAAAATCCAGCTTGGTTTATTTTCGAAAACTAAAGTGGACTAAAACAGGGACGATGAAGCGATACCATATACGCGTTTCAACATTGCCATTGAGTCATGCATCAAAGATTTCCTCCTTGACTACCTACACATACACTCTCTATCAACGTTTGATTCTCAATCAGTTCCGCCAAACATCCAACGTATTTTCTAGCTCAGTAATAGACGATGAGCATGGAGGCCTGCATCGCAACGAGGCCTTCTTTATCTACAAAAGAGCACTCGGCAGTGATATTTACCAAATTGCAGGTTGCAAGATTTGGATGAAAATCGACGGCGCCCTACTGATCGGTGATATAGAACATAACTCTGAAGCGAATATCCTAAAGCTACTCAAGGCTTTGCAACGCTTGTGTCGTTTACTTGGCATACAAGAAATCCGTTTTCAGTGCAGCCCCGATTGCTTTCTCGATAAAATACTTTCAAGACACTATGTTTCTCATGACTCGTGGGAAATCGGTGGCAAGAACTTCGCTGACATTATTCCATTAGAAAAAATGCAATTCACCTATGGTGACTTGGATACATTCTGATACGAAATTAAGAATGTATGATATTCAAGCGAGTTTTTGACTTGATACAATCCTATTACAATATTTCAAGTTAATAAAAGTAAACAAAGCCCAACCTTTATGCAGGTTCAAAAAATGACCAAGAATATGCAGGCTGCGATAGCGTGCAGCCCATGGGCACCCTCTCAAATCAATGACCAGCCCAAACGCATTCTCGTTATGCGACATAACTGCTTTGGCGACCTTATTGCTACCTTCCCCTATATTAACAGTCTTAGGACTCAGCTAGGCAGCGATGTCGAGATTGATCTTGTCGTGTGCGATATCTACAGCCACTTGGCTGAACATATCGGCTTGTTTGACAATGTCATTAAACTTGGCGGCGGCTTTAACACCAAAAAACGATTTGTATTTTCACTAGCAAAAATTCCCTATCTACTGCTTCGAAATTACGATGTAGTATTAGATCTGCAAAATAATAAAATCAGCCGTATTACTCGTTACCTATTAGGAAAAAAACCGTATACAGAATTCGATAAATACAGCCCGTTACCCGCTGGCGAAAGGTACCGAAAAACCATCAACGCAGTGGGTATCACTCCAGTTGAACTCGATACCCATTACCAGACTCACTTCCCAGGAAACTGCAATGATCTACTCACGGCTCATGGTTGGCAGGGCGAAAAGTACGTCATCCTGAATCCAGCAGGCGCCTATGAAAACAGAAACTGGCCTGCGGAGAACTACATTGCATTTGCCAAGCTATGGCTAGAAAACATCAACGACGCTACTCAGTTTGTGTTTCTGGGTCACAGTGAGCGCATTGGCAACGCGGTCAACATTGTGCAGCAAGCACTCCCCAATAGCGTTATTAATCTATTGGATATGACCTCAGAAACTGAAGCTTTCGAGATAGTACGAAAAGCAGAATTCATGCTATCAGAAGATTCAGGCTTGATGCACATGGCTTGGACTACTGGGGTAAAAACCATCGCAATGCTCGGGTCTACGCGTGCCGACTGGACACAGCCATTGGGCAAGCAGGTCGATTTTTTCTCATCATCGGATCTCTCTTGCGGGGATTGCATGCAACCCACATGCGAACGCGGCGATAACTATTGTATGACTCGAATTACTCCGCCAATGGTATTGGCAAAGTACACTGCGCTAACAGCCGCGCAAACAAATGGTGGCTAACAGCGCTATGGAATTATACAGCCCTTGTTGTCAAAGAATTTTGTCGCCAAAGCGTCAGTGCAGTAGATGTTTACAACAGTTTTACGAAGAACAAGGCGTTCTGATTCTCTTAGAAAAAGCCAAAGAAGAACAAGTTAAAACTATTTCGCTGCTGCTTCAGCAGGATCAAAAGCTTGATAAACCAGAGAGGCGAATCTCTCATTATGACAGCCTACCGTTTATCCGTGAGGGTACAACCGAACAAAAAGAATGGCGCCCTAGACAAGATGATTTTCGAGCCATCGCGCGCCTTCTCAAAAACGCCCCCCGAAAGCGTATTCTAGAGATTGGCCCATGGAACAGTTGGCTTACGCATCACCTTGTTAAATGGGGTCACGAGGTAGTGGCTATCGACTACTTCATTGACGAGGTTAATGGATTAAAAAACTCAACTCGATACCGGGAAGAATGGCTGTCGATCCAAACTGACATAGACGATCTACGGATATTCTCAGAAAACACGTTTGATGTGGTTATCTTTAACAATGGTTTGCCGTTCTTTAGAAATCCACCTCAGACTTTTCAGCGTGTACGCGAACTGACTAAAAACAACGGAATGGTAATCGCATTAGGCGTTTCCTACTCATCGTCTTTTAAAAAGGTCAATAAACAATTTCAAGCACGCCTTGCACGTTTCTTCCAGAACAATGGCGTAGAAATGAATATTGTTAATCAGACCAAAGGCTATCTGTCTCACCAGGACATCGGAGAACTAAAATCCCTTGGTCTTCGACTGTCACCCTATCGGGAAGCACGTTCAATGTTGAGACTAGTCGCGAGTATGTTTTTTCCTTTCTTGGATATTCGTTTACGTTTATTGGGTCTTGCCCACATCAAAAAAACAGCGACAAAAACGCCATCAGAATTATGAACATTCTTATCGTTGTACCGGGCGGTGTCGACGAAATCGATACGAACAAACAAATCCCGGTATTGATCAGTCTATTTGAGCAGCTTGGAAAACATCATCACGTCGTCATTATTGCGTTACAACAATATGATACCTGTCGCCACTATCGCCTTGCTAACTGTGAAGTAATTACGTTGACCGGTGTGACGTTTTTCTCATTATTTTCTTCGATCAAATATGTGATAAAAGTTGTGCGGCAACTAAAGTTCAGCCCCGATATCGTGCACAGCTTCTGGCTTGGATATCCAACAATTCTGGGTAAATTCATATCCACCTGCTACCAAATTCCACTATTCGCCAGTATCTGCGGCGGTGAGCTGGTCGATATAAAACACATTAACTACGGCGGGATCAGGCATCAGAAAGGCCGATTTCTTAATCGATTAAGTCTAGCTTCAGCGGACGGTCTATCCGCTGGATCAGAGTACCTAAAAAATCAAATCCAGCTCTCAGACGATAAAGCCCCTTCGATTATCCCTCTGGGATTGGATTCAAATTTCTGGCCGCTTAACCCTCCTATCGATCTAACGATCCGACAAAACCGTCCGATCCGTATCCTGCATATCGGATCCATCAATCCCGTCAAAGATCTTGAACTTCTCATCGCAATCGCCACTCATTTAAGAGCACGATCGATCAGCTTCACTGTCTCACAACTTGGTGTTGATACACTCAATGGTCAAATACAGCGTTTGACAAAAACAGCGGGGCTTTGTGACGATATCCGTTTTTATGGCCTTTTGAGTCAACAAGAAGCACGGAAGACCATGGCCAAAAATGACATAATCATACAAACTTCATGGTTTGAATCTCAAGGCGTTGCTGTCGCAGAAGCAATTACTCAAGGGCTCATTCCAGTAGGAACTCAAGTAGGTTGGTTTGCGGATATGCATATCGGTATTCCACGTGAAGCCAATCAAAGCAGGCAAGAGCTTGCGTCGAAAATATGTGATGACATCGTAAACTTGATAGACAATCCCGACCAGGCTCAAAAACGTGTTTCGACAATCCAAGACTGGCTTCGAAAACATAATAGCCAGAATACTGCCGAGCAGTTTCTTATGGCGTATCGTCGTCATACAAAAAAACAGCGATAACAATAAAAAACGCATGAATATACTCAAACACTTCGCCAGTACATATGAAGAAGGTTTACACGCAAAAGGGGCACTTTCGACTCAATTCTTGCTAACAGAACTTGAGGTTCAAGCAGGCAATAATGTGCTCGACTTCGGCTGCGGCAGTGCAACTAGCCTCGTTCGACTAGCTGCAACGTATCCCGATTGCGAGATCTATGGTGTTGATGCCTGCGAAACCATGCTGCGTTCTGCACGTAGTCGCCTTAAATTTTGTGGACTTTCTGATGTAATTCACTTAACTCAAATTGAAGCTGCTCAAAAGCTACCGTTTAATGATGCTTTTTTCGATTGCATTTATATTGAGTCGGTACTCGCCATCCAATCAGACGATTCGCTTCCTTCGTTACTCACAGAGCTATCGCGCGTGCTAAAAACATGGTGGCAAGTTCCTATGCAACGAAACACTATGGCTCAACTCTGTCAGTATAAATGAGGCTCGTGAACTTAATGATTTTTGTTTGGAACACTTTGGTATTATTCAAGCAAGTGAGACGTACGGGTATTTTCAAAAATGGCGGGACCTTCTGACCCAACAGGGGTTTCAAATACAGTCATCGTTTGACGTTGACGAATTGGCGATCGCCAATCCGCTAACTACCATGAAACATCGCATCATTCGTAGATCTTGGTTTTTTTCTGTCATCATGTCTGCACGATCAATGTGTCGCCTATCGTTGTTCGCTGAACGGAAAAAATACCGTAAAGCAATACGGGCTTTCCCAAATAAAAGACCATTGATGAAAGGTATTATTTTTTCAGCTAAGAAGTGTTCTTAGGTAACCGTGACATCTAACGAACACGTTCAATACGATAAATCATATCTGTTTCAATCCAAAAATCTCTTTCTGCGATAACGTTCATCTGATAACCGTTATCTGTGGCAATTGACGCTATACGTTCCAAATCGCAGTCACTGGATAAAACCATTAGTATCTCAGTGTGAGTATGTATATAGTCGCCCAAGCTCCCAAATAGGCGTATAAAATACTGGAAGTCATCGCCACAATACCAGGCATAATCCGCTGCGTTTGAAGGGTTCTTCGGATAGAACGGAGGGTTAACAGTAATTATGTCGAACGCCCTAATTGGTAGTGCATCAAACAAATCAGACTCTATCACTCGAACAGATAAACCGTTATCTACCGCATTGTCCTTTGTCGTTACTACGGCTACGGAATTAATATCAATCGCTTCGACAATCGCGCCGTGCTTAGCAGCAACCAAAGGCAGCAAACCGGCACCACACCCCACATCCAAAAAGTGCCTACCCGTGAGTGGTATCTGCTCTAAGTATTGCGCTAGAAATCGTGAGCTGAAAAACAAACCTGGGTGAAAAACACCAGGGGTAACCTGCATCACAATCCCCTTAAAATGACTGGTTCGGGAGGACTTCAAATAGTAATGCTCTAACCACGGCTTGAGTGTTGCGCCTAGAAGCGTCTTCAGGATTACTCGCATAAGATACTCCCACCGTCCCATTTATCGATCGAGCACATGCTCATTGGTAAAACCGGCCTGCCTAAAGCAAATAAAGGATTCGCGTGGTCGTGGCGAAGCGACGCACAGTTTAAGACGCTCAATAATGTACTTTCCCAATCGAACCAGCCTTGCGGGTCTGACCATTGCCTGATGCTTACTGGTATCGAAAACAACTAACTGCCTTTGATCATCTGCCAACTGTTTGATCATCAGATGCCAGATATCCAACGGCGTTTGTGTCCATAAAAGAAAATCACCAATAGACAATGGCTGAGGATTGCAACTGGATAACGTAAACAAGTTTTGTTGCTTCAACTGTCGCTTAAAGCGTCTTGTACAGGAAAAGCCTTCGATATCCTCCTCGCGAACCCCGCAGATAAACGTTCTCGATGCATGAAAGAGTGCAGCATAGCAAAAATGGCCATAATCATGCTGATTCATATAGTCATGGAGAAACTGCCAATCACTTTGAGTAAGCTGTTGACTCAACAGTGCAATATCGTAGATTTGGATCGCACGTATGTAACGACTCATGTAATTTTGCGCCGTATGTAATAAGAGATGCACCATTAACAAGCGCTTACTTACACCTGTATAGGCTACGTTAACCTGCGATTGGTATAGGGGTGTAATATCATATTCCGTATAGCGTAAAGACCGTTTAATACGAAAATGCGCATCAATAGAAATCGGGGCGTCCGCACGCTCACCAGGTATACCTACAGCGGGTGAAAAATAGTTACCATCTTGTGGTGCCGGCATACTCGGAGCATACCGTTTTTCGATCAAGGTCATACCTTCATCGGTTTGGGCATAAAGCATAAAACCGCATTCATCTGCAGCACGCAAAAGCCATTCTTTTGCTTCTACATCAATCAACATATCAATGTCGGCCATAGGGCGAAGCCCAGGATGGCTATATACATGACGAATGAGGAAACTGCCTTTCAACAACAACAGAGAAACGCCCTCAGGCGTGCGTTGCTCGAGTTTTTTAATCAGCTTTTCCATGCGGTTAAGTCGCGATGTATTCTCATCAAACTGGTTATTGAGATAGTCGACAAACGCACTGGAGAAGCAATCGGCCCAGCCTTTTTTCTCTATTCGCTGTGCTAATAGAGGACTCACCCCATGGGTATAGCAAATCAGCATTGCTGCTTCCCAGCTATCATTATTCCAGTCAGAAACTTCGCGCACTATCGTGCTGGCATCCGCCATACGGAACCAAGAAAGTACCGCTTTAGTGATGTGTTCAATGGAGTAGTTAGGAGATCGCTGTGGCACAATTACGCCTTATTTCGATGAGTATTCGACCAATTCAGATAACGTCTTAACAGCCAGATCAATATCGCTACCGATAGATACTCGAAAGGCTGGAAGTTTGCCTAGAGAGTCCATTACATCGGCCTTTCCCGGAAACGGCAAATCAAACCCACTGTCTGTAGTATTCTGCAGGTACTGAATGACTTGATGCGACTTAACGGTTTCAACAACACTGTCTCTAGACTCTCTTTTAGCTTCGAGAAAACACAGGCTTATCTTTTTTGATACAAAGTCTTTTTGTTGCAACAGGGGTATACGACGCTTTTTTTTTCCGTTAGGTAGGTCAATTACAGGTATATTTGCTAACTCAGGGAACAATTCTTGGCTCTCAGGCAGTAAGTGAATCGCCAGCGGATTACCCCAGATTTGTATGCCATCAGCCAGATGCAGAAAGGTCGTATCTTCGCTTAGGATGTTCCAACCTTGTTTCCAACAGGCGTACGTTAATGACGATTTTCCTATACCACTTTGCCCAATCAGCAAAAGCGTATGCCCCTCTTTATTAACAGCAGCCGCATGCACCGGAATACGCTGATTCCAACACAAAAAAAGAAAACCGATGAAATGCAGAACTTGGCTGATAAAGTAATCGGTATCATCCAGCATTAAGCGAGAAACCCTGGCCTCGGCGCTATTTGTTTGTAAACCAACAACCACTGATCCGTAACGATTTTCTGCAACATAGGTGTCGCCGGAAAATTGATAGCAAAACGCTTCACGCGTATAGCTAATCTCGGGAACTTGAACGTCAATACAAACCCCAAATATGGGCTGTTCGCCCCCATCAATAATCGATAGTTTTTTGGCGGAGGGAAACGCTAGAAAAAACAAACTCTCAATCGAGGGATCAGTTACTTCAAAGCGAAAATTTAGACCAAAGATACTCGCATCAAAGTAGTGCAAATTATTCATATCGTTAGAGTAATCAATAGACAGGGTTTCAGTAGGCTGCATATTCATTTTTGAATAGTTCGATCTCGCTTTGCAACTGCTCGTCGATCCACGCGTTTTGCGGACCATCGACATAATCAAATTCAGCCCATCTATCCAGTGTTGATGGCATATCTGCATTCATATCGAATGCCAATTCGCTGCCTGGATAGGGTTTGAAATAGAACACCGGCGTTCTGAACTTTTCACTCATTTGGTTCAATTTTTTTGCGAACGCCAATGTCTGACGAATCTGTTCATCCGACTCACCAGGAAACCCAACAATGATCGAGAAAATCACTTCCAAGTCATATTTAACACACTGCTCTGCACAGTAAAGTACTTGATCAAGGGTGGTATCTTTCGAAATTCGCTTAACCATGTCTGCCGAACCCGATTCCACGCCAATCAAAACACGTCTCATGCCAGATTCTTTACAGAGCCTCCAAGCATCATCAGGCAGGCGGCTTCCTTGGTCTGCTCGAAGTGTCGCAGCCCAAGAAAACGGCAAGCGCTTATCAATGAATGCCTGCGCTAACTCGATGACTCTCTTGGCATAGACAAAAAATGTTTCATCCTGAAAGTTAACATCATCGAATTGATATTTATGCCAAAGTCTTTCGATATTATCTGCCACACGCTGAGATGATTCACCCTGCCATTTTCTTTGGTAAACATAAGGATCGGCACAAAACGCACAACGAAAAGGACATCCGATGGAGCTGATATAATCAAACTGACGTTTTCCTTTCAGCTGAAAATATCTCTCAACATCAATCGCAGCAAAGTCAGGATTCCCTAATTCATCAAGGGGAGTAAGTTCGCGTTTGTCATTTTCGACAATTTGATCTTGATTGCGCCAACAAATACCCAACAGGCCATCTAGGCTCATGCCTAATTCGAGCCGGCGCAATAATTCAGCAAAAGTAATTTCGCCTTGTCCCTGGACTGAAATATCAATTGATGGCTCTAGCAACGTTTCTGGGCCGAATAAGGACGTATGCCACCCGCCCCAAACGACAGGCACATCATTGTTTGAGCGTTTGACCTTCCGACTCAACGTTAACGCATCTTTTATTGGCTTGCCCGTCAATACAGACATCGCAACACAAATGCATCGGTTCAACTGGCTAAGCACGTATTCATGAGCGTCAGGCATCAACCTTGCATCAACAATCTCAACATCAAATAGTCTTCGGTCAACATTCGATGCTAGTGCAACCAGCGCAAGAGGCATTGTGAAGTAGTCAGATTCGGGGTTGTAGAGAATGACTTTTTTCTTATTCATCCTATTTTTTATTCTTTTTCATGCCGTTCTAGATTCGCTGCGTTAACAAAATAAGAGCTCGGAACCAACCTATGGATCGAATATGTTTTGCTCATGAGACATCAAATCAAGTCAAATAGGAAGTCATTATTCAGAAGGAACCAAACCAATAATTCTTGCATAACCATGCAAACCGATGGAATATGTTTCCAGCCTCTCCCTCGAATCGATAAAGGCGGAATAATACGGTACCGCTATAACAGGCGGAAATTATAGGCAGCTTGGCATCATTAGATATAAAAATAACCATGCACAAAATACTGCTGGCTCACGCGTTTTTCCTTAACAACGACGAAAAACAAATTCAAGAAAAGTTTAAGCCATACCCGCCATTGGCAACACTCTATGCAGCTAGCCAGCTTCGGGGCTATGGCAATAGTGTCTCCTTATTTGATGCTTCTTTATCCAGCGGCATGGATGAATTTCGCCAAACATTTAACGCACTGTCTCCTGATATTCTTGTCATCTACGAAGACGATTTCAACTTCCTAACGAAAATGTGTTTGGCTCATGTTCGAGACGCAACGCTTGAGATGATTCACATAACCAAAAAAGCACATACTATCGTTATAGTGCATAGCTCGGACGCCTCAGACCAACCCGACGTTTATCTAGAAAACGGCGCAGACTACGTAATCGCCGGAGAAGCAGACGAAACACTGGCCGAATTGGTCGATGCCTTGTCAGAACCTCAGGCTGATGCTCTGCCCGATGGTGTTATCTATCGGGAAAAAGAACAGATCATACATTGTGCCAAACGCTCGCCACAGAGGAACATCGATAAGTTAAAACCGCCCGCGTGGGATCTGGTGGACTTCGAAAATTACCGCCAATCTTGGACCAGTAGACACGGCTATTTCAGTGTCAACCTCGTTTCCACGCGCGGGTGTCCTTATCGTTGCAATTGGTGTGCTAAGCCCATATGGGGGCAACAATACGCAACACATAGCCCGAATTATGTTGCTGACCAAATTGCTTATCTGCATCAACACGCTGAGCCTGACCATATCTGGTTTGCTGATGACATCTTTGGTTTAAAAAAATTATGGGTTAAACAGTTCGCTGCAGCCATGGATGAGCGCAAGATCAAAATTCCCTTTACGATTCAATCTCGCGCAGATTTAATCGATGATGATGTAGCATCGAATTTGGCTATTGCAGGCTGCGAAGAAGTTTGGATGGGGATGGAATCCGGTAGCCAAACCATACTCGATCGCATGGACAAGGATATCCAAATCGCGGATGCCCGGATGGCGACAGCAGCACTACGCCAGAACAAAATCAAAGTCGGCTTCTTTATCCAATTGGGCTACCCAGGCGAGGACATTCCTGAGATTGAACAAACACGTGACCTTATACTGGATATCCTGCCAGATAGTATCGGCGTAAGCGTAAGCTACCCTCTACCCGGCACCTCTTTTTATGACAAGGTTAAACGCCAGATGTCGGAAAAAACCCATTGGCAAGAAAGCAACGATCTTGATGCCGTTTTCAACTCAACCTTCCGTGCTGATTTTTATCGAAAGATCAGACACCATTTGCACACTGAGTTAAAAGCAACACACGCTCAACATGAGAACAAAGTCGACAACAAAATTGAATGGGACACAAAATGGCGGCAGCTCATGTCATCAGCAGACAACTTCCGCACTGAGGCAGAAACTGCCATTGCATTAATTTCGTAGTGGCCTAATAAATGAAACCTGACATTTTACTCACCCACGGTTATTTCCTAGCGGAAGATCCGAAAGAACAAGAAATCATGAAACCCTACGCACCATTGGGGTTAATGTATCTATCTGCCTATCTCAAACAACAACACATTGGTGTTGAGCTGTTTGATTCCACTTTTGCAAGCCGCGAGTCTCTCTACGACAGATTATCAACACTCGAACACGGCAACATTTTGGGTATCTATACGAACCTGATGACGCGCCCCTCTATCCTGGACATAACTCGACAGGCCAAAGTGTGTGGCTGGACAGTCATCCTTGGAGGCCCGGAATCAGCGAACTATCCAGAAGACTACTTGCAAGCCGGGGCTGACTATATCGCACTCGGCGAAGGCGAACAGACCCTCACAGAACTAGTCACCGCACTGCAATCGAAAGGTAGTGTCGAGGAAGTTAATGGCATTGCATATTTAAACAGCCAGAAAATGCTGATGCAGAACGCACCGCGATCGCTACCCAATGACATCGACCAGTACCCGTGGCCTGACCGAGACGCTATTGATTTACAGCGCTATTTTGATGCATGGCGAACACATCACGGGAAATCCAGTGTCAGCATGATCACCGCACGAGGTTGCCCCTACAAATGCACATGGTGCTCACATGCGGTGTTCGGTTATAGCCATCGCCGTCGAGATCCTGTCGACTGTGCAAATGAGCTTGAGCATATCGTTAACACCTATAACCCCGAAGAAATTTGGTATGCCGACGACGTGTTTACGATCAACCATAAATGGTTATTCCGATACGCCGAAGAACTGAATAAGCGTCAATTAAAACTGCCGTTTGAAACTATATCGCGAGCAGATCGCATGCTGAACGATAAAGTGATGGATACATTACAGGAAATGGGTTGCTACCGAATCTGGATAGGTGCAGAGAGTGGAAGCCAACGGCTACTCGATCAGATGAAACGCGGCGTAACTATGGATCAGGTCTACCGAGCTACAAAAGCAGCACAACAGCGCGGTATAGAGGTCGGGATGTTTCTCATGTGGGGATTCGGCGATGAAAATCTCAATGACATTGACGAAACTGTCTCTCAGGTTGCTCGAGTTAACCCCGATATTTTTTTCACAACCGTTGCATATCCGATTAAAGGCACCGAATTTTATCGAGAAAACCAAAATGCTATGTCGCTCGATAAACCTTGGGAGATCGCTAGTGACAGAGATATTACTCTAAATACTCGCAAAAGTGATCGCTACTATCGATTAGCCAACAAATATCTGTACGCACACGTCGATGCAACTCGCCGAGAAAAACGCGGTGACGCGTTAAGTTCGTTAAAAAAGAAACATGCTACGAAAGCGCGTGAACTATTGGAGCTGGCAGCCAATGACTGAGATACAAACCGCATTTGATACAATGTCAAAGACGTATGATGAGTGTTTTTCCAGCACCTATCTCGGCCAATACTATCGTGAAAGAACGCAACGTATCATGCAACGATACTGGCCTACACCCGGCAACCTGTTGGAAGTGAACGCAGGTACAGGTGAAGATGCAGTATGGCTTGCCCGTCAGGGGCATCACGTACATGCCACTGATATCTCCCCAGAAATGCTAGCTTGTTTGCATAAAAAGGCTGACGAACAAAAGCTCGAACAACATATTTCTGTAGAGACCCTACCGATAGAACGTATCGATCACCTCCCACATGCACATTTTGATGGTGTACTGTCGAATTTTGGCGGTTTGAATTGTGTTAGTGATCTTACAACTTTCGCAAAAAACATGAATACCATCGTTAAGCCAGGCTCTGTCGTTATCCTCTGTGTTATGGGCCCTTGGGTACCGTGGGAGTGGTGCTGGTATTCTATGCAAGGTGATTTTCGTAACGCCTTTCGCAGAATATCCGGCAAGGCCACATGGCGCGACAGTAGTATTTATTACCCATCCATCAAATCGCTTAAAAAAAACATGTCGGCTGCATCCTTTCGCTGCATTCATACCGAGGCACTGGGCGTGCTGATGCCACCTTCTTACGTTAATCCAGTGGCAGAATCTCACCAAAGAATCTTCAACTATACCGCACAGATTGAAAACCGCATCGCCCGCCTACCTGGCTTGGCTAACTTTGCTGACCACTACTTGCTGGCATTTGAGAACGTCGAATAATGATAATTTTTTACAACGCACAATGCGCAAAAGCGGGATACCAACGTTTACCTGCAGCCATTCTTCAAGTAGCGTCGTTCATTGAAGGGATCTTTGATTACGAGATCATTGACGGCAACCTCAACCAGCAAACTGATTACGCACAAGTAATCATCGACAAGGTCAAACATGCGGGCGTCAAATATCTCGCTTGCAGCGTGATGCCTGGGCCACAGCTGGTGTCTACTGTCAGAGATCTTAGAGTGATTAAACAAGCCTGTCCGGAATTAACGGTTATTTTTGGTGGTTATTTTCCATTAAACCACGCCAATGTTTGTGCTCACGATGCCGACGTAGATTACGTGATTGCAGGCCCTGGAGAAACGGCTTTTCGGCGCCTGATTGAATGTCTGGAAGCAGAAAAGTCTCCCGACACAATTGATGGTATCGTATACGCTAGAGACGAAGCGTTAATTATCACTGACGCAGCCACAAACAAGCGACTTATCGAAAATAATAAGGCAAACCCGATAAAGCCCGATGAACTGCCGCGGTATCCCTATCACCGTCTTGAGGTCGAAAACTACGTTTCTTCTACTTTTTTAGGCTCACGTACGCTGAGCCATCACAGTAGCTATGGCTGCCCATTTCTGTGTAACTTCTGCGCGGTTGTTAGTTTGGCTGAAGGACGATGGTATGGCGAAAATGGCGACCGACTAGGAGAGCTTGCAGAGTTCATGGTTGAAAAGTGGAATATCAATGCACTCGAATTTCACGATAACAATTTTTTCACCTCCGAAAAACGTGTTAGAGCTTTCTGCGAACAACTCAAGGCAAGAAACTTAACACTCAATTGGTGGGGGGAAGGCCGCGCCGATACCCTACTCAAATACTCCGATGAAACCTGGGCGCTCATGCGAGATACCGGTTTAAAAATGGTATTTTTGGGTGCAGAAAGCGGTGATGATGAAACTCTCGAGCGCATGAATAAGGGGGGAACCCAATCCACAGAGGGGCTTCTCGAGTTGGTAGAAAAAATGCGTGATTTCGGCATCATTCCAGAACTCAGTTTTATCCTAGGCAATCCTCCTACGCCCTTAAAAGACATGAAGAAAACCATTCAATTTATTCGGCGAATAAAGAGGATCAACCCCAACGCGGAAATCATCATGTATCGCTATGACCCCGTTCCTATCGGTGGAGAAATGTTCGATAAGGTGTCTGAACTAGGATTTCAGTTCCCTAAAACATTGGAAGAATGGACGGATGATAAATGGCGTAAGATTCAACGCAGAACAACCGCTGACGTTCCATGGCTAAATGATAAAGATCAAAAATATTTATCCAATTTTCAAACAGTATTAAACGCTTACTACCCCACATCGACCGCAAGGCATCTTCCGCCAGGGTCATGGCGTTACAAGCTTTTGCGCGCAGTCAGCAGTTTGCGATACCACACACAAATCTACCACTCACCGGGAGAACTTGATTGGCTGCAAAAGCGGCTAGCTTATCAACGACCTGAAATATCAGGTTTTTAATCCTGTTTGATTCTCCCCATGCAAATACGGTAAGCGCTATACCAGCCTATGACAGAAGATAGTAAGCACTACTACCCGTGAACATTTTTTGATCACGCGCATTGCAAAGTGTTCCAACAGCATTACAATCCACACTCTTTCACATTGATCAGGCTAGGAGGCACAACGATGATTGTTGCAAACCCGGCTGGGCAAAAGATCTAGTTCCGACACTACGTCAACCAGACTCACCAGCCCGGCATTCATCGCCGGGGCGATAAGCCCCAACACTGACATTAACGTATGAAGTTAAGGGTTTACCATGTCTGACTTTCACTCCATCGCCAACCTTGGTTGGCAAGCATTTTTTCAACAACAGCTGTCACTCGACGAGTGGGATACTTGCCACCCGGTGCGCGTCATCAATCAACACCGTAACCAGCTGATGGTTACCGACGGCAATACCGAACATTCACTGCCGATCACCCCGTCGATGCCCAGCCTCGTTGTCGGTGATTGGCTGCTGCTCAATGAACAACTGCAGTTTCATCGCTCGCTCGATCGAAAAACGCGGTTTGCACGCAAGGCTGCGGGCAGCAAAATTGCTGAGCAGCTGATCGCGGCGAACGTCGATACGGCGTTGATTGTGTGTTCTATGAATGCCGATTTTAACCTCAGCCGCCTTGAACGGTTTTTGTCGTTGGTTAACAGCGCCGGTGCCGAGCCGGTGATTGTGTTGAGCAAATCTGATTTAACCGCTGACTCTGATCGGTTCATCCAGCAGGTACGCCAACTCGATCCACTCTTGATGGTTGAAGCCGTTAACTGCTTAGACCGTGATAGTTTGGAAAGCCTGTCGCCTTGGTTGAAAACCGGCACCACATTGGCGGTACTGGGCAGCTCCGGAGTTGGGAAATCGACATTGATTAATAGCCTGCAAGGGAGTGAGCAACAGGCCACCCAAGGTATTCGTGAAGACGATGCCAAAGGTCGCCACACCACCACATCGCGAACGTTAGTATCGTTACCTGGCGGTGCGTTGATCCTGGATACACCCGGCATGCGAGAGCTACAACTGGCCGATTGTGCAGAAGGCATTAGCCAAACCTTCAGCGATATAGACGCATTGGCTCAGCAATGCCGCTACAGTGATTGCTCACATCATAATGAACCGGGTTGTGCGGTGAAAGCCGCGCTTGATAACGGCACGCTGGATGAAAGACGGCTTAATAATTACCAGAAGCTACAACGTGAAGAACGGTTTAACTCCGCTTCGTTAGCTGAGCGACGAGGGGCAGATAAAGCCTTTGGTCAGTTTATTAAACGAACTCAGCAACAAGCGAAGCATTTAAAGGGACGTGATTAGCTGGGTCGTGTTTTCGATAGCCGAATCGTTGGGCTGCAAGGCCTAACGATTTCACACAAGGCTCGTTCACCCGAGCAGATTTTCTATACGGTATTAGAGATACTATTCATTGAATATTTCGATGGCAGCCTACAACGGCGGGTGAAAATCGCTAATGAACAGGCTATCGGTTGTTTCAAAAAAACGGAAGCCCTAGGCTTCCGTTTCATCTGTTGCTCCATTTAGCAATGAGCAACATTCAGACATGCGATGTTGACGCACCTAACAGCAATGATGCAAATACGTCCGGTTAATGCGCCAACTTACCCACCTTCTTAGCACTCAAATAATCGTTCTCGTACATCCAACGAATTACTTGTGCTAGCGTTTCTTCCTTGTCGGTGAAGATCAGTCCGAGGTCTTCTTCAGCCTTGCTGCTGTCGGCATACACCCATTGTGACGCATATGACATACCTTCGGCGGTCATGGGGAATTCGGCATCAACAATACGCGCAACCACATCGGCGCATTTACCCATGATACGCAACAGGTTGCCAGGAATATGCACATACCACATCTTACGGCCGGTTACCTTTTGTACAATGCATAACAGCTCTTCCCAGCTGTAGTAATAGCCACCCAGCATAAAACGGTCTGCGCCGGTGAAGCGCTCAAGAATGGCAACATGGGCTTTGGCGACATCCGCCACATTCACAAATTGCATACCGGTAGAGCTGGTAAACGTAAATTGGCCAACAAACATTTTGATGCCGAAGTGGGGCTCTGATAACGCTGGGTCGTCAGGGCCTACCACACCGGTGGGATATGTGATCACAATCGGCGCGCCCTGGTCTTGCAGCTCTCGCACGTAGTTTTCACAGGCAATTTTGGAGCGACCATAAGGGTTTTGAGCGGTGCTTACTGGGGAATTCTCATCCAACACATCAGCATGCACATCAAAGATGGCACTCACGCTTGATACAAAAATAATACGCTTAATGCCCGCATCTAGGCTGCTACCGATGACATTCTTGGTACCACCAACGTTAGTTTCCCATACGAGATCGGCGTATTTGTCGGCGGTTGCCACCATCGCAGCGGCATGGATGACCGCATCACAGCCTTCAACGGCACGTTTGACGGCGTCTTTGTCAGTAATATCACCAACGATGATTTCATCAGCTTCAACGCCGAGGTTACTCAATACGGCCTTGGCTTTGCTTTCAGAACGCACCAATAAACGTATTTGGTGCCCGGCAGTTTTTATGGCTTTTGCCGTGTGAGAACCAACAAAACCGGTCGCGCCGGTGATTAAAACTTTCATAACATCCTCAAATAACAACGGCGTTTAACGCACGTCGACCGGTGTTTACAACAGGCTTTGCTCTGCTTGTTATTGCTTTAGTGAGCGTGCCTTGCCCGATGGGAAATGCCTACTGCACGCTTTTGTTGATAGCGCACAGTAGGTGGTGCCACAGTTTACGCTTTTGCGGCTGTTTTTGCAGGTTTTCGCGGGGCTTTCTTGGCCGGCTTTTCAACGGTAATGCGCCAGTTCAAATCAGCGATTTTCGCCTTTTCGGCCAACGTCCAAGATTCACCACCGGTTTGCAGAAGATCCAGTGATTCTTCCACCCAGGCTGGCATTAAGCGCATTTTTTCAAGCCCACGAATGGTTTTTCGGGCCATCAGAATCAAGTCGCGTTTCTGTTNGCAGATCGGCCACGCCGGGCTTTTTGACGGCGCCGACAACAACACGTTAAATCCGGCACGCTTTAGTGCTGCACAGATATCTGCTGGGTACATTGACTGAGTCGCTGCCAGCGTTGGCAAAAACGATCGGTGTAACGCAACATGCGTTTCGTTATTCCAATCAAAGTGCGGTGTCAGTGTGTATTCAGAACAGGAGTAACGGCCACCGGGCTTGAGTACACGGAACATTTCTTTGGCGAAATCATCCAGTTCGTCTTTCTTGAAAAATGGCCATACGGCTTGCACAGAGTAACAACCATCAAACGATTCGGATTCATACTGCAGCGGCTCGTGGTGATTACCCACTTTGTAGTCGAGCTTGTCGCTCATCTCACATTCGTTGGCCCAGTCTTTGGCATTCGCGACCTGATCCGGATCAATGTTATAGCCTGATACTCGGCCACCGGTTTGTGTTGCCATATAGTGAGAGATGCGACCACGGCCACAACCCATGTCTAGCAAGTGTGATTGGGCAGGGGCTTCCAGTGCCAGTTCTTCTAGGATGTCTTGCTCACACAGCAATTGGTTGCCGTAAAGGCCCTGATCTTCATCAAGCTGCGGTGGAATGTAGAGTTTCTCAAGATCAAATACCGACAACATGTTGTTCAGTACTTTGTAATACGCCGCGACCGCTTTGGTTTCGTCTTCGGTCTCTGTCTCAGCGCCCGCTTGCATATGCTGAAAGAACTTGTACGCGTCAACACAGGCTTGCTTGTCTTCCTCTGGCAAGGTCACAAGGCGTTTAATGCCATCAACCGAGGTTTTCACGCGATACCAATTGGCTTTGAGATCTTTGCTTTCACGCTTGAGATAATTCGTAATGGGTAAAGCCATATTCAATCCTTATGAGTGGTTTCTACGAATAAAAGTGACACCTGTGAGATCGTTCCGTTCGAGCAATGCACAGTGAGTCATCGAACAGATCTTCGTGCTGCAATAACGATAACCCACTTTTTCGAGAAAGTAACCGGGGTTAAATATCGAACCTAGCGCGTTCTATTAGAACAGCTTCCTGAGCAATCGGTTTGTTCTTCATCATGAGAATGGAAAGTCACGGTAATCAAACACATGTATTCACTTGAGTTCGCTCACTAAAAAAGGCTTACTATCACCCGCCGAAAAAATCGGCACAATAAAAGCCGCTATGGCATGGTGCAAACCAACAGTTTCGACGCGTAAGAGATTAGTGATGGACTATTCAACCCCATTTGTTGTGACACTCAGCATACTCGCTGCCTGCAGTGTTTTCTGGATCATTGGTAAATTTTTACCGATTGAATCACCGGTTGTTTACGGCCGGCATGACACAGGCGCAAACCGTATTGGGATTCCCACGCGTTTATCTTGGGTTATTATGGAATCTCCGGCTGCGTTAGTATTTGCCTGGTTTTTGTTCAACGGTGATTTGCCTGTTTCTGCGCCAATGATTGCACTTTTTGTGATGTGGGAATTGCACTACATACATCGAGCATTTATCTACCCGTTCCAATTGAAAGTGCGCCCCGGGTCAACGACACCCATTCGCATGACGTTATCCGGCGCGATCGTCTGTACCGTCACCGGTTACACCAACGGTGCATATATTTCCGACTACGCCGACTACCTGCAATCCAACAGCTGGTTTTATTCGCCGGAATTTATCATCGGTACCCTGATCTACATCGTCGGCTTTGTGCTTAACAAAACATCCGATGCGGAATTAATGCGCTTGCGTAAAGAAAACCCCGATGCCTATAGCATTCCACGTAAAGGGGCTTATCGCTGGATATCCTGCCCCAACTACCTCGGTGAACTGTTAACATGGGTAGGGTTTGCGTGTGCAGCCTGGTCTATTGCCGGTGTGGTATTTGCTGCGATGAGTGCATCCAATCTGGTTTTTCGCGCGATAGAAAATCATCGTTGGTACCATGAAAAATTCCCAGATTACCCGGCGGATCGCAAAGCAATTATTCCCTTTTTGCTATAAAGCGTCCCCGTTGTTGCGCGATGACTCCAACACCACCGTGTTGTAGTCATCGCCAAGCCACTTCCCAGTCCCCGTTCCCTTAACCGCTTCTTTTTCTTCCCTAGCCCTCCCTCTTAGAATAACTCCGCCCAAAAAATCGCGATTTTACCGTTGCATTGTCATAGGAATATCCGACCTAACGAGTTAGTCTTGTTTTACCCGTCAGGTAGCAAGCGTCAATCTCGGATGATGCGTTACTCGCCGTGCTTATGGATGGCACACAGTCGCCGACACCTGCACAACAACAAAAATAAAGCAGAAAAGGGAAAGACATGGAAAGCAAAAAAACACCCTCCAAAGGCTCAACGGTTGATATCGGCCTCGGTTACTACGACGATATCGCGGGTTTATTCCTGTTCAGCGATAAGGGCATGGACCTCGCTAAAACCATTACCTTTGTATTCAGCCAAACCCTACAACGGGATATGTTTTTCGGCTCATGGGCAGTAGCCTATGTGAATGGTGACGGTGAATACCGCGTTAGAATTACCAGCCCCAGCGACGACGTATCTGCCTACGCAACGCTGATACCCAACTACATCGCTGCCGGCAAAATGGCGATGGCCAGTTACTACGAGAATATCCCTTACGAAGCACGTGAAGGCTGGGAATTTTTGATGCCATTTGGTTTAGCGATGGCGAATGTAAAATCCGTACAGCTGCTGCACTTTCCGCCGCTAGAAGTCTTCACAACCAAGAATTATCTCTACTCGCCAACCAACCGCCGCTGGGAATGTTTGTTAGCCCAAAACGGTTTTGACGGATCCAACAACACCACAGTTGAGCGTGTAATCGACATCGCCCCCATCGCAGCCCCCGGCGGTGCAGGCAATGCCCTAGTGGAATACAACGAAGATTTTGTTCCGTATGCGATGGCGCAACTACAAAACTATTTACATCCGCTAAGCGCAACCAAAGGCACAGTGACCCAACCTGTGGTTGCATATGGCGGCCCGGTGCACAATTGGCTAAAACAAGCATTTGAGCTTAAAGATACGCCACGTACTCTCGATATCATCAAACTGTCGATCGCCGAAGGCAAAGACGGCCAACCCGCTCCGACAACTTGGGTGTTATGCGCCAACCACCCGAGCGAATACCTTTACGATACCAGTGTTCCACTGAAAGATGCGACTAAGCCCAATGGTGACTATCCCGCACCGATCGAAGTTATGTGCCAAGATTTGATCGCCGCTGGTTGGCAAGCACATATGTCGGCCTTCCCACAGGATGATCCGTATGACACGTTGAAAGACATGGAAGAGCGCTGGGGCTGGGATCCAAAAACCGGCAAGGTTAGCGCTGATAAAGAAGCCCTGGTTTTGGCCATTGTGGAAGAACAAAACACCGAATTCAGCTTCGGTACCAGCACATTTACGCCGACAGAGGCACAAACCTCTGCTGATACGTTTGCACTGCAACGCAGCACTGAATCTGATGCGTATGCCAGCTTTGCCATAGAACCCAAAGCTGATGATATATTTTCACCCATTACCATGGCTGAATCCGCCACGTTGGATACGCATCATCGTTTGATTCAAGCCGGCGGTTATCTGATCGACTGGACGCCTGCGTCTAACGACGATGATGAAATTCACTATCGCGTTCTGGCATACAGCCGAACCAGCGCCAACCCGCTGGCTGAAAAAGTTGTTACCTACGGGCGCTGGCCAAAAGATAAATTCTTTGGTGACTACCGCCCAAACTATGGTGCAACCTTTGCCGACATCGAATTGATCGGGTTCCCCGGTTATGTGCTGAGCATTATTCCCGCCGCTGGCCGCCGCACTTATCAACTGTGGAACTTTGACCCTTACGCGGAAGACGATTGCCTGTCCGCCGGCGAATTTAAGCAAGGTGGATTTCGCGATATCGATGCGGATCGGGAGCTATATCCCATCGGTAACTATGTACTCGATCGTAAAGGTGCCAATTACCGTGTGTGGAGCTTTGACCCTCAATCAAATCCGCCACTGGCATTACCCACGATTCAATCGGGTGATTGGCCTTCTATCGATCACAACGATGCCATTGCCGTTTTAGGCAATCATGTACTGACATGGAAACCAGACCAACCGTGCGCCGGGTGCCGTCTATGGCATTTTGATCCATCGCAGGCAAATCCGCTTGGTGATGCGCCTCTCAAAACATCTGCGCTGCCCAAAGATTTTGATAAACACTCAACACTGCTCGGCGTCGTGCCGAGTCAGCCCAAAGACGAAACACGTGAAAAAACACCTGGCACGATCGAGTTCATGCGCAACAACATCGAGCATGTTGTGTACTACATGCTCGAGAGCCGCTCGTTCGATAACGTACTCGGCTGGCTGCATAAACGCGGCCAAAAAGACGGCCTGAACTGGGTCGGTGGCAACGACGGCGGCTTCCGCGGCTTAGATTTGTCGATGAAAAATCCCATGCCCGACGGCACACCTGCACATGTTAGCAAGTATCAGAACGGCAAGCTCAGTAACCAGTTTGTATTGGGCGGCCCGGCGCAGGATCCGTGGCATGACAACAGCGATGGTTTAATGCAGATGTATCATGGCTATGACGGCTACGCTGAACGCAGCACCCCAACAATGGATGGCTTTGCCTGGAACCAAGACAGCCCCAACGTGATGAGCAGTTTCACGCCCGAGCAGTTAACCGTTATGAATGGGCTGGCAAAGCACTTTGGTGTCAGTGACGATTGGTTTAGTTCGATTCCTGGCGGCACGGATGTGAACCGTGGATTCTCCGTTAGTGGTTCGGCTTATGACCGCCTCGGTACCTGGGAAGGTGGCACCGCGTATGAAGATTGGCCCAATACCGCCCACCGCCAATCCATCTGGAAAGCCCTATGGAACCATGGCCATACGGATTGGAAGATCTACTACAACATCTTGTGGGAAAAAGCCGTTTTCACCTATCAATTGTATCTGAAAGGCCAGATCCCTGAAGTGGATGCGGCTTGGGCAAAAGCTGTTGTCGAGGCGAAGGGCGGCCACGATCTGCCAGATTCAAAATGGATTTCGCCCATGCAACAGTTCTATAAGGATATCGAAAATGACGAACTACCGAGCTTCAGCTATATCGAACCCGCCTGGGTTGGCGATGGGTGTACGTCTTACCACCCCGGCTCCAGTGCCAAAGGTATCGACTCTTTGGTACCTGCTGAGCGTGCGTTAAACGACATTTACGAAGCACTGAGTAAAGATAAAAAAGTCTGGGATAAAACCTTATTGGTGGTTACCTTCGATAAGAACGGTGGCCTGTTTGACCACGTGCCGCCACCATATGCCAACAAACCATGGCCTAACGATATTGTCGATGGGTTTGAATTCGATGTAATGGGCCCTCGCGTACCTGCAGTGTTTGCATCTCCCTGGATCAAACCCAGCACTGTACTACGAGACAGCGATGGTAAAGGATTCGATTCAACATCATTTGCCGCGACCTTACTGAATTGGTACAACATTGCACCGGCTACCTGGGGTTTGGGTGATCGAATGGATCAAGCACCTACCTTCGAAAGGATTTTTAACGAAACCCGTGCGCGCACAAGTGCCCCTAAACTCAAGGTACCTTTCGATAAGGATTATCCAGACAACACCTAATCACACGATATCTTTAATGTCGTGTTCTAACACAGCGCTCCGGCACAGAATGCTGTGTTACTTCTCTTACAGCCTACCCGGTTCGTTTCGATAAGCTATCGTAACGAACCGGCGCGTCACTACCTCAGCAACCAACGGTTGTTGCAAGTACAAAATGCTATCTACCTGTGATCAATCGATGATGGAAAAACCGTCACTAACAGGTTAACCTGACCGCTTTGAAATGTAATTTGTCATCACAATGTTGGTCTCGTAAGCAATATGGAAGCCAGAGAGATTTATCACTGCCCCCACACTAGCCACGCTATTGGCGTCTGCACGTGCTTGTCACTTGCAACGTGTCGATAATCGTTTAATCCGCAATGTTTCATTACTTCGGTTTTGGTTCCAATATGAGTTTGGCTTCGTTAGCAGCCAAAGGTGTGCTGCCGCTTAACTCGCGTCGGGCGATGTTGGCTGGCTGGCGTTTACGTTTTAATGTGCAACATTTTTTCTGCCACGAAGGTGGCGTCGGCAATATTGAATTTACCGGGAATACCGACGATCGCGTCTTGGGTATTTTGCATGAATGTACCGATGATGCGCNGCCCTTGCTGGACGCCGCCGAAGCTTACGGCTACGGTTACAACCGCGTTAGCGTAGATGTGACGGTGGATACAGCCGAAACAAGTGCCTCAAAACACCACCACTTGGTGGTAAATGCACTGACTTACATCGGCATGCCCGAGTTTATCAACGATCAATGTCGACCGAGCCAACGTTACATGAACATTATCGTTAAGGGTGCACGTCAGGCGCAGATAGATGAAGCATATATCCAGCAACTGGAAGCACTAACACTTCATCATAATGAGGATTATCCGCTGTTTCAAAAACCGGCGGGGCAGCACCCGACATTTGATGCCATAACCCTCGCCAAGCATGACGAATACACAGCCTTGGCCGGTGCGGTTTTTGATATGTCAGCAGCACGGCCGATACACACGTATCTAAAAAGCTACTTCGGCGGCAAAGACATGACACTGTTTCATCTGAAGCGGTTGGACTGCAGCAACAACAAAGAAACAACGGACGATATCAGGAAGGGACGCCTTAACCAGGCACAACAGCGATACCTCAATGCCTACCTCAATGAGTATGCCCGAGAGTATCGGTTTATTGGTCACTATAACTACGACAACGACTGAGGAATACCCATGGCCCCCCTTTCCAAATCTGATTTTCCGCCTGCGCTCAACCATGGTGACATTGAAGAAGTTTTTCAGGATGTCTTTGTCGTTAGCGGAGCTATGGAAACCGTGCTCATGGACATGGACTGGCAGTTCAGCCGCAACATGACCATCGTCAAAGACGGCGAACGCTTGGTATTGATTAATAGCGTTCGCTTAAATGACGATGGTTTAGCCGCACTGGATCAACTCGGCAAGGTCACTGACATCGTGCGCTTGGGTGCATTGCATGACCGTGATGATGCGTTTTATGTTGATCGCTATCAGGCGCACTACTGGGCTATGCCTGGCATTGAGGTCGAGACTGGTATCACAGTTAAACCACTCAATCACGACACCGATTTACCCCTCGCTGATGCATCTCTGTTTACGTTTAAAACCAGTCAAATTCCGGAAGGTATTCTGCATCTCAATCGCAATGACGGTATTTTGATTGCCTGTGACGCTTTGCAAAATTGGCTCAGCCCCGACGAGCATTTCTGTGACGCCTCACGCGAACGCATGGAAGGCATGGGATTCTTTACCCCCGCTAATATCGGCCCCGTCTGGATGCAGGCAGCCGCACCTACTATCGATGACTTTGATCGCTTAACACAGCTGGATTTCAAACATGCATTATGTGGGCACGGAGAACCCGTGCGCGATAATGCCAAGGAATCTTACTGTGCAACATTCAATCGATTGTTCGCCAGCTAAGCAGTCATAGGCAGGGAAGCTCCAATGCGCAGTGAATTGCAGATACCCGGTTATACCATAGGCACACGTATGTGGCGTTATGCCGGGCGTGCGGTATACCGGGCTCGGCTGAATTCTGAAGGAGATGATGCCCCAGAACTGGCGATTGAAACGCTGGATACGTATTACCCCGATCGTAAACAGGTTGCTGCAATTCGTCGGGAAGGCGCCATTGTCGAACAACTTCAGCATATCGACGGCGTACGCCAGATCCATAAAGTGCTTCCGCATGGCAGTGGTAACCTAGCACTGATCACGGATTTTTATGACAGCACACTGGCACTCTTGCTGGCAGAGTCCGACGGCAAAGGCTTGCCGGTCATACAGGTTCTCACGATAGCGCAACGTCTGGTACGAACGCTGGAAGCGATTCACAGCAAAGACATTGTTCACAAAGCGCTGACACCGCAAAACATTCTCTATAACAGCCGCAGCGGTGTGATCGTTCTTGCCGGGTTTGGTATCGCATCAGAGCTGGATCAAGAACGGCAAACCGCACACTTGACCAGTCAACCAGAAGGCCCACTGGCGTATATGTCTCCGGAACAAACCGGGCGCATGAATCGCGACCTAGACTACCGTTCGGATTATTATTCACTCGGTATTCTGCTATTTGAACTCCTCACTGGTGAACGCCCCTTCAAAGCCAACAACAGCCTTGAATGGGTGCACAATCACATCAGCCGAATTCCACCAGCGCCCAATGAAATCGCATCCCACGTGCCGGCCATGGTATCTGCGATCGTGCTCAAGCTGCTCGCCAAATGCCCTGAAGAACGCTATCAAAGCGCCTCTGGTCTGCTTCACGATATTTCACGCTGTCTTGATTGCGTCAGCCACGAAGAAGCGTGCGAGCCCTTTGTGTTGGGTGAGAAAGACAGCGTCCAAAAGTTTCTGATTCCACAGCGCCTTTATGGCCGTGACAATGAACTTCACGAGCTGCTGTCACTGTTCAAAGAAGCAACTGCGGGGCATACACGTTTTTGTCTTGTGCATGGTTATTCCGGCGTTGGGAAATCCGCACTGGTCAATGAAATTGACCGTTTTCAAGTGCGCGAGCATGGCTTTCTTGTACAGAGCAAATTTGATCAGTTTAAGCACAGTGAGGCCTACGCTGAATTGGCATCGACCTTTCGATCGCTCGTACAGCAAGTGTTACTTAAACCTGAAGAGCAACTAACACTCTGGCGCCAACGACTCACCGAAGCCTTGGCGCCCAATGGTGCCTTGGTAATTGACCTAGTGCCGGAACTCGAATTGATTATCGGCGAACAGCCTGCAGTCGCCGAACTGCCGCCTGCTGAAGCACAAAATCGGCTGCACTTGGTACTCACGGCGTTCTTACGGGTGTTTGCTGGCGAAGGCCATCCCGTGGTGCTGTTTCTCGATGATTTACAATGGAGCGACAAACCCACACTGGATTTGTTGCGCCGTGTTGTTACCTCGCGAGAGCAAAGTCATCTCTTGTTAATTGGTGCGTTTCGCAGCAACGAGGTCGGTGCTGGGCACCCTCTGCGTCTGATGCTGGATGACTTGCAAAACCATCACAATATTCGTGAAATTCCAGTCGGCCCCTTAGATACAGACTCCGTCGCACAGTTAGTGGCTGACTGCCTACATTGCCAGCCTGACGAAAGTCGTGAGCTGAGCAACCTGCTTTTCAACAAGGCACGCGGCAACCCTTTCTTTACCAACGAGCTGCTTCGGCAGTTATATAAGCAAGGCGCTATCATCGCCGAGCAAGGCCGTTGGTGCTGGCAACTTGATTATGCCAGCTGGGCTGAAGTCAGTGATGACGTTGTAGAGTTTATGCTGGAAAACCTTCGTCAGTTGCCACCACAGACGCAAATGGTTCTGCAATTGGCGGCCTGCATCGGCAGCACATTCAACCTGCAAACGCTCTCGACCATCTACGAGCAATCCATCGTCGACACCGCTGCCGCACTTATGCCCGCACTCAAGTTGCACACGGTGTTGCCGCTGCACAGTGACTATCGGTTGGTTAATCAGCAAAATATGTCACTGGCACTCAACCCCAGTTACCGCTTTCAACATGACAGGGTTCAGCAAGCAGCTTATTCATTGATCGATAAGGCCTATCTTGCCGAGGTGCATTTATCTATCGGCCGACTGATGCTGAAAAATGCCGACGGTATTGCAACCAATGAAAACCTTATCGATATTGTTAACCACTTAAACGAAGGCCGCACGTTAATTAACAGCGCTGACGAGCGTCTGCAGCTAACAGAACTTAACTTGCGCGCAGCCAGTCGTGCTCGGCAAGCTACAGCGTATGCGTCTGCGTTAGATTATCTAGCGATGGCCGACAGCCTTCTACCCAAAAATGCTTGGCAACAGCACCCTACATTAATGCAAGCCCTAACGGCAGAGACACAACAATGCCTGTATCTGACCGGCCAGCACGAGGCGGCGGACCAACGCATTGATATCATGCTGGAACACGCCGAATCACCACTGCATCATGCCGATATTCTGGCGACACGCACCCGCCAATATGCCACCTCAGGACGTATGGAAGCCTCGATTTGTTCTGCCATCGAAGGCTTGGCGTTGGTGGGCGTTGAAATTACTGATCAACCAACGCTGCAAGACATAGCCAACGAACGCCAACACGTGGAAACTAACCTGGCAGGTAGAGCCATTGCAGATCTGGTAGATGCACCTATCGTTGACGACCCAGCAACCCTCACGGCCATGCGCTTGTTGATGGAAATTTTCGCAGCGGCTTTCTTATCCGGGGCTGGGAATCAGTTCCAGTATCTGGTACTCAAGGCCGTTAACCTGTCACTGCGCAACGGTAACTCGCCAGAATCTGCCTTCACGTATGCTGCATACGGTATGCTGCTGTGCGGTGAACTAGACGAGCCCGCCGTGGGTTATCAATACGGCAAGGTCGGCCTCGCAATCAATGAGCGTCTTGATGATCTCAGCCTTAGAGCACGTGTTATTTATGTGTATGCCATGTTTGTTCATCACTGGAGCAATCACTGGTCAACGCTAACGCCTTGGTTCCGCAAGGGCATAGAAGCCGGCTACCAATCGGGCGACCTACTTTATCTTGCTTACAGCGCACAGGATTGTGTTATCTGGGATCCGACGCTGGATCTGGAAACTGCGCATCAATTGCATCAAGACAACCTCGAGATCGTACGTGACTGCGCCTATCAAGATTCGTTAGATTCCGGAACCCTATTTTTACAGCTACAGCGAAATTTACTGGGGCTGACCCACGCCCCCAACAGTTTGTCTGATGACAGTTTTGATGCGCAGCAGTGTATTCAGGGTATGCGCTCTCGCCAATTTATGACCGGCATTGCCAACCATCATATCTACCATGCGGAAGTAAGCGTTCTGTATGGTGACTATGACCAGGCACTCGCCTATATCAGGGCACAAGACAAACTGATTAAGTCGGCGATGTCGTTGCCGCAGTTAGTGAGATTCTACATTGTTGCCACTCTCACGCTATCAACGCACTACCCGGCGATGAACACGGCAGATCAAAAAGTCACGCGCGCACGTCTGCAGCAAGACCTCGAACGAATGACCCGCTGGGCCGACAACTGTGAAGATAACTTCCGCCACTTACAGCTGTTAATGAGCGCAGAGTTGGCGCACATCGACGGTGACGAAAATCGGGCGCTCAGCCTCTATGAAAACGCCATTGATACCGCACGAGCCAGCGGCTTCTTACGCGACGAAGCAACCGCCTATGAGCGCGCCGCCCGTTTACTCATTGCTCAAGGCAAAACACGCTCTGCCGAAGGTTACCTGCACGGTGCGCATCGCTTGTATGATCGCTGGGGCGCCCACCGTAAAGTTAAACTGATGGAGCAGGAGTTCCCCTTATTACGTGAACTCAACGGCAGTGAAAACACAGACGCGGGCAAATCGCTCTACGACCTAGATCTTGCTTCCGTGATGAAAGCCTCCCGCGAGATTTCCGAAGAAATGGTCGTTGAAAGGCTATTAAAAAAGACCATTGCGATTCTGCTAGAAAACGCCGGCGGCCAATGGGGCTGTATGGTGGTGCGTAACGATGGCCGTTATAGCGTTGAAGCAGCCAAACATCCGGAGCAAGGCCCGCCCCGCTCCAACTTGGCCGATAAGCTGCCAGCACATTCATTAGTGCACGCCTCCAGTGGCGGCGACATTCCCTTGCCAATGACATTGATCAGCCAGGTGTTCCACCATGGTGAAGCGGTTGTGCTGCATGATGCGACCAGCGACGGTGCATTCGTCAATGACCCGTACATCGTAGCGCTACGTCCACGTTCGGTACTTTGTGTGCCCATTCAGCGTGAACGTTTCGAGGCCGCACTTTATATTGAAAACAATCTGGCTAGTGCCGTATTTACCCGCGCGCGGGTCGAAATTATTCGGCTGCTTGCTGCTCAAGCATCAGTTGCGATTGAAAATGCCCGGCTCTACGAACAATTACAAGACTACTCACACACACTGGAAGAAAAGGTCGCCGAGCGCACCGCCCGACTGGAGCAGGTTAATGAAGAGCTGCAAGGCCTTGCCGAGCGTGACGGCTTAACGGGCGTTGCCAACCGTCGCCGCAGCGATAATTATCTGCGAGAGAGCTGGCTGCGCTTACGTCGCGAATCGCAACCGTTGTCGGTTGTTCTGCTGGATGTTGACCACTTCAAACGTTTCAACGACACCTATGGACACCAGATGGGTGATGATTGCCTGATACAGGTTGCCTCCGCGCTGCAATCACAAACTTGCCGCTCGACAGATTTGTTAGCACGTTATGGCGGTGAAGAGTTTATGTTAATCCTACCCAATACCGATCGAGCCGGCGCGGCATTGATTGCTGAGAAAGTACGCGCAGCGATAGAAGCCCTTGCGATCGAACATACTCAATCATCCATCGGTAATACCGTTACCATCAGTGTTGGTGCGGCAACCGCGATACCTGATGGCCAAAACACCATCGAAAAACTCGTAAACGCAGCCGATCAGGCTCTATACCGGGCCAAACATGACGGTCGCAACCGGGTATGCCTAGGGGATATCAACGACAATTCGGCGGCGGATTAAACCGATTTAATCCATCTTCCGGCCGATCCATACCCACTCAGTGTTTCTCAGAAGCAGATACACAGCCTCTGTAACGTTGGGCATGGATAGAATCCATAGACACTGGACTTATGCGACAGGTTTGAGGTTTCATAGATTACCTCGATTTACGCTCAGGTCTCTGGCTCATGCATGACACGTTTGACCGATTCAATTCACGGCATTGCGCCGATACGGAAACACTGTATCAACAAGGAGCCCCGCACCCTTGGGTTTATTGGATTGAAAAGGGCTTTGTCAGCATCAGTATCAGTGATGCTGATGGCCGTCAGAGCATCACAGATTTACTCGGTGCTGGCGATTTTTTTGGCCCGGGCTTGTTCGGCAACGAACAGCGCTCACGCATCCCCTCAGCAGATCAACACCCAAACACATACACGGCCAAACAAACCGCCATTGCCAAACCACTGACTGATACACGCATCATTCCGGCCGAAGAATTCTGGCGACTGACAGATCAAACCCCGTCAGTATCACTCGCGCTGACGCAACAGATGATCGCCATTCAACAACGTTTGCAGCATCAGTTGTTCTTACAACAAACCGGCACGTTGGAACAACGCCTTGCCTATCTGCTGCACAACCTCTTCGATCGCTTGGGGTTGGAATGCACTCATGGCCATCTGGTGGATATTCGTTTCTCCCAACAAGAGTTGGCCAGCATGGTTGGCGGCAGCCGTCAGACTGTGAGCCAAATTCTCGCGGATTGGCGCCGTTCTGGCGTTATCGATTACACCCGCAGCTATATTTGTCTCGAAGAGCCACAGCGTTTACAACAATTTGCCGAACTGTCAGCTAGCTGACAGTTTTCTCCCCTAAGCTCCGATACAGTGTCGTTGTTTCAATAAAACACCAATCGACTGACAAAAGAGCCTGTGAGAGGGAACCATGAATAAACACATTGCCGCTGTTGTACTAGGGTCTGCTGCCGGCATGGCGCTAGCCGCACCTGCCCCATCCATTGATAAAACCTATAGCCGCTATGTTGATAAAACCGGCGCTATCAGCTTGCCCGCGAATATTCAGCAAGACTGGTCTCACCTCGGCAGCTATGTGGTACATACATCCGAAGACGGCAAAGCCGGGATTGATGTACACCAGGTCTACACCCAGCCAACCAGCATCGATTACTACCGTAAACATCAGCGCTTTCCTGACGGGGCCGTTTTGGTCAAAACCGTTTCAGGTACCGCCAGCGAAACCTTAACAACCGGCAAGGTTAACTACGCCAACGCATTAAAAGTGACCTTTGTGATGGTGAAAGATGATAAAAACCGTTTCCCCGCCAATAAGGCATGGGGCGAAGGTTGGGGGTGGGCGTTATTTGATCCGACTAAACCGGGTAAATCACAAACCACCGATTGGAAAGGCGAAGGCTTCAATAACTGCTTCGGCTGCCATATCCCGGTGAAACAAAATGACTGGGTATACACTCAGGGCTATGAAGATATTCTGACACCTTAGTCGTTCAAAATTTTCGAATGCCACTCTGATGATGGCATTCGAAATACTCGTTCACCTATTTCCTATCTCTTTCTTATTTCTTTTTCAGTGCCTTGTTCGATGCTTTTTCACCGCTCTTTGAACACTGCCCGGTCTACCACGCGGTCCCTCAGCTGACTTCTGAATCAACATACCGCTTTACAATTTAATCGGTATACCACCAAAAAATTACCCATTACGATGAACAGCTCTTCGCTTGCTCGGTCTCAGTAGCGATACTCGCGCCTGAACCATCGCCAGCTAGAGGAAGCATTACCGTCATGTCACTGGCTATTACCGCCATCATCTTCGGATTAATATTACTGGTCTGGAGCGCAGATCGTTTTGTTGAAGGTGCCGCCTCAACCGCCCGCCATTTCAACATGCCGCCATTGCTGATTGGTATGGTTATCGTGGGCTTCGGCACCTCCGCCCCCGAGATGGTGGTATCCGCATTAGCCGCTGCTGGCGGTAACCCCGGTATCGCGCTCGGTAACGCCTTTGGCTCCAATATCACCAATATTGCGCTGATTCTCGGCCTCACGGCAGTGCTCAATCCAATCCGCGCGAATTCACAAGTACTCCATCGAGAGCTCCCCATTCTCATTGCCGCGACCGCCTTGGTCTGTTTGCTGCTGAGTAACGGTGATGTCAGCCGACAAGACGCGGTCGTGTTGTTGGTGGTATTTGCGATGTTAATGAGTTGGACAATCTGGCAAGGCTTACAGAAAAAGGCCGACTCACTCGCCACACAAGTTGATACTGAACTCAATGCGTCAACTTTGCCCATTCGTGCCGCCATTACTTGGTTAATTGTCGGCTTGCTGGTGCTGATAATCAGCTCGCGTTTACTGGTATGGGGCGCCGTGACTATTGCCCATACGCTCGGTATCAGTGATCTCGTGATTGGTTTAACGGTCGTGGCCGTCGGCACGTCATTACCAGAGCTGGCAGCATCCATCATCGCTGCTCGCAAAGGGGAAGATGATATTGCACTGGGCAATATCATTGGCTCAAACCTGTTCAACACACTGGCAGTTATCGGTATTGCCGGCGCCATTCACCCGATGCAAATCGGCCCTGATGTGTTGTATCGCGATATTCCGGTAATGGCAGCACTCACTGTCTTGCTCTTTACATTCTGTTTTGGTTTACGTGGTCAGGGGCGAATTAATCGGTTTGAGGGCAGTGCCTTGCTGCTGTGCTATCTGGCCTACAATACCCATCTGATCAGGAGCAGCCTCATGATGAGTCACTAGCTTCGCCCAAAGCAGTCATCAGCTACCTCATCGAAACACCGTTTTCAGATCAACTCGGCCTAGGGCATCGATCTCAACATTTCTTAATACTTCTTAATCCCTCTCAGTATCTCTCAACATCTCTCAACATCTCTCAATATTTTGCCGACTCAAAAACACAGAATCTTGAGACTACCAATATATTGACAACAAAAAAATATCGTAACCCATTGTTTTTTATCACAATTAAAAGTTGGCACAGTTCATGTAATAACACCAACAACGAACAGAGAGACGTTTGTTACCCACTATCATAAACAAGGAGTTCATTATGTCTGTGACTAACAGGGTCACCCAGCACGCTCACTGGCTGCTGCGTATTGCATTGGTTAGTGTGTTTTTCTACCACGGTGTTCTGAAATTCATGAACCTGGAAGGCTTCACTCAGATGTTGCCGATTTCGTACACCGAAGTTGTTTTGGTTGCCCTCGCCCAGGTTGGCGGCAGCCTGCTACTACTCATTGGCGGTTTTAAAGATACCCCGCTGTTTGATCTGACGACCCGCATCGGCGCCGCCCTGAATATTCCGGTGATGATCGGCGCAATTGCCATGGTTCACTGGGGCCGCTGGAACTTCGTACCCACAGACACTCACCCACTCGGCGGCATGGAATTTCAAGTGATTCTGGCGTTAGTGATGTTGTACCTCGTCATCACCGGTAACCAACTGCTGCATCGGCGAATTCACCCACGTGTCGCCTATATCTGAACGCCAGCGTTTAAACCGCTGACACCCGCTTTCTATTGATTCATCGCGACGCACTGCGCCGCAACCGAAGTCGTAACTGACATCACAAAACTCACCCGTGAAGTGCTGATATACAGCACACATTGATTCAACCCAAAAAGGAAGGAACACCTCATGTCAAACATCAAACTGTATCGCCACCCACTGTCAGGTCACTCTCACCGCGTTGAAGTACTGCTGTCATTGCTGGGCCTAAACGCTGATATCATCGATGTCGACCTGATGAATGGCGAGCATAAATCCGATGCTTTCTTGCAGAAAAACCCGGCGGGTCAAGTGCCGGTTCTAGAAGACGAAGGTCAGATCATCAACGACTCCAATGCCATGCTGGTGTATCTCGCGAGCAAATATGACTCCAGTGGCGCCTGGTTGCCACAAGCACCTGCGGCCGCCGCTGAGGTGCAGCGTTTTCTTACCGCGGCAGCTGGCCCGGTGGCCTTTGGCCCGGCAAGTGCACGTTTAGTTACCGTGTTTGGAGCCGGCCTTGATCATCAAAATGCGATCAACTTGGCGCACAATTTACTGGCACAGTTAGAACGACACCTGCAAGGCCGCCAATGGTTAGTCGGTGATGCACCAACCATCGCAGACGCTGCCAACTACGCTTACATCGCACACGCCCCCGAAGGTGATGTTGCATTAGACACCTACCCGAATGTACGCGCCTGGCTGAATCGTTTTGAGNCTTTGCAAGGTTTTGTCCCCATGCAGTCTACTGCCGTTGGTTTGGCTGCCTGATAGGTAGCCGCGCGGCACCGATGGTAATCCCTCGATCATTGGTGCCGCTTTTTTTAAGCCCATACATTTGGCCCATACCACCTAGCCACAACAACGCTGCCAGCTGACATACTTCAACGAGGTAACATCATGAATTTGCCCGCCCTATCAAAAATTCTCTCGCCGTTTCATGAGGGTGAAAAAATCATTCAGCAACGCCTTGGCGTACGCGATCGTATGGAAAAATTTGGTAGCCGTGTGATTCGCGATCACCTGCCCGATCAACATCGGGCGTTCTATCAGCAATTGCCGTTTTTATTTCTAGGCCACGCCGATGCAAATGGTTGGCCCTGGGCATCCATCATGTGTAACCCTCCCGGATTTGCCGTATCGAACGACTCCGAGCATCTGACACTCAACGCCTCACCCATTGCTGGCGACCCACTGGCAGAAGCACTCAAACCTGACCTACGAATCGGCCTACTCGGCATCGAATTGCATAGCCGCCGGCGTAACCGTCTTTCAGCAACAGTCAGCGAGCAATCTACCGATCACTTTACGCTCGCTGTTGATCAATCTTTTGGTAACTGCCCGCAGTATATTCAGGGCCGTGAATGGTATTGGCATGAAGGCGTCATTCCCGCGCCACCGGAACATTTCTCAGCATTCGACGAAACCACACAGGCATTTATCAGTGCCGCAGACACCTTTTTTGTTGCCAGTGCCGTTGGTGCGAACCACAAACAAAACGCCTCTGATGAAGAAAAAATAAACGGTGTTGATATGTCGCACCGTGGCGGTCGCGCAGGTTTTGTTCGGGTGGATAACAACCGGCAACTCACCATCCCGGATTACCTCGGCAACTTTCACTTCAACACCCTCGGTAACTTTTTAAAGAACCCGAAAGCCGGCTTATTATTTATCGACTTTGATCGCGGTGATATTTTGCAATTAATCGGTACCGCAGAAATACTCTGGGATTCCCCAGATACTCGCCACTTTGAAGGTGCCGAACGCCTCTGGACATTCACTCTCGAACGCGGCCATTGGATTCGTAACGCGCTACCGGTACGATTTACAGCACCAGAATTTTCCACCAACAGTTTGCTCACCGGTACTTGGCAAGAGGCCACCGCACGCCAGCAAGCCGAACAAGACACACAACGCTGGCATACCTTCACGGTTGACGACATCGTCGATGAAAGCAAAACCATCCGTTCGTTTTACCTGACATCCGAAACACTTACGCAGCCGACGTATTTCCCCGGCCAGTTTCTCACACTGCGCATCCCGACCAACACCGCAGGCTGCAGCGATTGTGGTGCTACAAATACAAATGAGAGCGACATTGTGCGCACCTACACCGTCTCCAGCGCACCAGCAGACCGGCGTTTACGCATCAGCGTTAAACGCGAGTTTAACGGCCGTGCTTCCGGATATTTGCACAATCATTTGAAGATTGGCGATAGTTTGGAAGCACAGTCACCGCGCGGCAACTTTCACTGGCAGCCAGATTCTCCCCGCCCTGCCGTACTGATCGGTGCAGGCGTTGGCCTTACCCCCATGGTTGCCATCGCCCGCCACTGCTGGCTTGAAAGTTACCGTACACGCAAGCCACGACCCGTTATCGTATTTGCCGCTGCCCGCAACGCCGCCGAGCGACCCTTTTTTGAAGAACTAGAGCAACTGCAAACACAGAGCCAGGGCATGGTGCGGGTTGTTTGGGCACTCAGCCAGCCCGAATCATCACTCAAGCCCGGCCAGGATTACCATCACCACGGCCGCATCAACCAAGAACTATTCCAAGCCGTACTGCCACTGGATGACTACGATTGCTACCTGTGTGGCCCAGACACCTTTATGCAATCGATGTACAACACTCTGAGTGACCTCGGCATTAATGACGCCCGCATATTTGCTGAAGCGTTTGGGCCATCGAGCCTGCAACGTAAGATACCCACAGACAGCCAATCAATAAAACTCGCAGCGCACTCCGACAAAACCCAGCCCGCCGACAGTGCTCTGGTTCGATTTTTCGATAGCGATCAACAGCTAATATCTGAACACACTTGGCAAGCCGACGAAGGATCCCTTCTCGAGCTCGCCGAAAACCACGGTTTACAACCCGCATTCAGCTGCCGTGCCGGTCAATGTGGCGCCTGTGTCGCCCGCGTTGAAGGCGCAGATATTCACTATGATAACCAGCCGCAGTGCGCACTGAATGAAGGGCAGGTAGCCTTGTGTGTTGGCCGCCCTGCTGCTCAAATTGATACTCCAGATACTCCAGATACGCCGATAGCGCTATCTGTTTATATGGATTAACAGAGCATCATCTGCCGCCGCTAAGCATGTAATCTCGTTAGACCTCATTCGCATTCAATCGAGCTCCTATCGCCGGTTGGATTGCCAATATTTCAGGTTTTTATCTGCCTCCCTGTGCTTATAATGCGCCCTGCCCTATCGCTAACAGCATCGGATGCGCGAAGAGAAATCTATGTCTACCGAAAAAAATAACCTGGTTACCCTGATGAGCCATGCCTTCGGGCGTATTGGCGAATGGTCGATGCAACACCGTTGGGTTGTTTTCAGTATTGCGGTTTCGCTCACTATGGCTTGCATCTATCTGGCCGGCTCTGTGCGCATGGATAACGGCTTCGAATCGTTTTTTGACGATACTGATCCGGCCTATTCTGCATACCTGAAGTATCGTGATGACTTTGGCTCTGACGAAGTCGCATATCTCGTCTATGACGCCAAAGATCGTGAGAAAGGGGTATTTGATCTCACCCTGATGCAAACCATTCAACAATTGTCAGAAGACATCGAAAACGACATGCCCTTTGTCAAAGATGTAAAGAGCATGACCAATGCCGAGGTAATGATCGGCGTCGATGGCGGGCTTGAGATATTGCGCTTGGATGAAGACTTTCCGGATGATCAAGCAACGCTGGATGCTTTCGCTGATACCTTGATGTCTAAACCTGTGTATATCAATAACCTGGTATCAGAAGATCGCCGCTACGGCGCAGTATTGATCGAAATGACCGCCTCCAGCATCGACCCGGTCGATACCTTGCGACTGGATCCGAACGGCGGTGATGGCTTGGAAAACCTTTACCCGCAAGCCAGTGACAAGGTGCTTCGTGATATCTTGAGTCGGCCTGACTATGCAGATTTAGATATAGTGATTTCTGGTGATGTGCCGCTGAATACTGCGTTCAATACCATTGCCACAAAATACATGTTTTTGACTTTTGCCATGTGCTTTGCCGCAGTCGCTGTTTTGTTACTGATTTTCTTCCGCGGAAAAATAATCGATGCGGTCGGCCCAATGGCTGTGGTCTTCTTATCGATTCTAATGACGGTCGGCTTTGTCAGCTTAATTGGCTGGGATATCGACATGTTGTTCGGCATGGTGCCCACATTGGTTGTTGCTGTGGGTGTTGCGCATTCAGTGCATATTGTTTCGGAGTTTCGATCCTACCAAGCGCGTTTGGGTAATCGAACGGCTGCCTTAAAACAAACGTTTTACCTCGTCGGTGCGCCATGCATGCTCACTAGCTTGACCACCGCAGCGGGTTTTATGTCGCTGGCTATCTCCCCTATCAAAGCCATCGAACATATGGCCGTGTATACGGCATTTGCAGTGATCGCTGCGTTCTTTTTATCGCTCACATTACTGACGTTCTTTCTCTCGTTTGGCAAAGCCAGACCGATTGAAAAATCTAACAAGCCCCATCGCATGGAAGCCCCATTAGCTGCCATCGCACGTTTTAACATGCGCCACCCAAAAACCATCGTTGCAGTAGGTTTGGTTGCCTTTGCGGTCATGATTTCAGGCGTCACAAAAATTGTTGTGGATTCTAACTTCCTGCTCGATTTCAACGAAAAGGTACAGGTACGCCAAGACGCTGAACACATTGATGCAACCATGAGCGGCGTCGGCAGCTTAGTCTATTTGTTTGATGCGGAGAGCGCAGATGCGATCAAAGATCCTGCCGTATTACGAGATATCGAGGCGTTTCAGGCAGAGTTGGACCAGCAACCGCTGACCCGCAAAACCTTGTCTATCGTAGACTTAATCAAAGACATCAATCAAAGCTTCCACAATGGTGACCCGGCGTATCACACCATTCCAGATGACCAAACACTGATTGCCCAGTACTTATTGGTATATGAACTATCTGGCGGTGAAGAGTTGGCAAACTATGTATCCACAGATTACGCACGAGCAGCGTTGGATATTCGTATTCCGATGACCGCCACTAGCGAAATGGCCGCCTTAAAATCAGCCATGACCGAGTACGACCAACAACACCCACAACAGCAGAGCGAAGCCACCTTCAGTGGTATGGGCGCTCTTTGGATGCAACTGGTGGATTATATTTCGCGGAGCCAGGTACAGGGTATTATGCTGGCGTTCGTGGTGATCACAGCAATCATGTGTTTGATCTTTCGTTCATTCAAAGTGGGCATTATCAGCATGGTACCCAACCTGTTGCCAGCGCTTGCAGCAGTTGGTTTGATCGGCTGGATTGGCGTGCCACTGGATTACATGAAACTAATGATCGCACCGGTTGCATTAGGTATAGCGGTGGATGACACCATTCATATGATGACCCGTTTACACCATGAATTCCGCCAACGCGGCAACTACAACGAGGCATTGGAAGCCACAATGAAAGACGTGGGCCGCGCCTTGGTGATTACGTCAATTGTGTTGATTACCGGCTTTATGTTCCTGACAATTTCACCGATGGATAGCCAATTCTGGTTCGGCTTATTGCTATCAACCACCATCTTGCTGGCATTGGTTGCTGACTTTTTCATCATGCCGTCGCTGGTGTTACTGACCAAGCCATTTGGTGCAGAGTTTGATCCGGCAGATACTGCTGATTCAGCCAATCGGCAAACATTACAGCCAACCGTATAACCCTTAATACGGGCACATAGAAAGATGCATCTCGACGACAGACAGGTACGCGCAAATAGGTGCCTGTCTATCAGTCAACGATCAGGGCGNTTGAGTCTCATCCGTGCACGCCAACGTGCTATCTCCATCAGGCCCTTCAGTGCAGTTATCCAACCGCCACCAAGCAACTTGTGCCGGTAATTGATGCGGATTAATGACATCGCCCACCATTGGCAACAAATAATTAATCTCATGAGATTGCGCCAGCTGGCTCATCTGCTCCATGGGGTCTCCCCATGCATGTATCGATAAATCAAAAGTGCCGTTGTGAACGGGAATCATCAAGTTGGCGTTCACATCCTCAAATGCCTGGATCGAATCTTCCGGCATCATGTGCATATCTCGCCATGCGGGGTTATATGCCCCGGCTTCAATAAACGCGACATCAAATGGCCCGTGTGTCTCACCGATCGCCTTAAAACCCGGAAAGTAGCCGGTATCACCGCTAAAAAAAACACGTTGGTTTTTGCCTTTCAACACCCAAGATGCCCACAAGGTTTCATCACGATCAAACAAACCGCGACCAGAAAAATGCTGCGCTGGCGTCGCAACCAGTTCAACATCTCCGATACGGGTCGATTGCCACCAGTTTTTCTCTATCACTTGCTCGGCAGGTATTCCCCAATCCGTTAGGATTTCGCCAACGCCTTGAGGCACTAGATATACGCCGACACGCGATTGCAGATTAAGAATCGATGTTTTATCCAAGTGATCGTAATGACTATGGGATATCACCACTGCATCAATATGCGGTAAGCGAGCTGGATCTATGGGCACCGGATGAAACCGTTTTGGCCCCAGCCATTGCACGGGGGATGCTCTTTCGCTAAATACCGGGTCAATCAAGAAGCGCTTGCCATCAAGATCAATCAACAGAGACGAATGCCCGAGTTTCACAAACCGTAGCGTGTCAGACACTGCATCCAAGGCAGATACCGCAGTTTCAGTGATTGGCACCTCAGCGTCAGGGATCGACTGATCACTTTTATTAAACGCCAAACTCCGCATTTTGGTCAGAAAGCTGTTTTGTGGTTGTTGCGGCGTAGGGTTGTGGTACTGACCATCAAAAAACTGAGCAGGCTGTTTTTCATAAGACCCACTCGGGTGTTTATGGTCTGCCGGTGTTTCGTCGGCATTAGTCGTTGCACCTGCCATCAAACACCCTCCGGTGATCACACACGCTGCTACTTTGGGTAAGTAACCGAACCCTTTCAATCGCATTACCGTAATTCCGTTGCTTATGATTGCCGCAGCATCATCCAATCTGGGGATTGCCTGCGTCCACAGCGGTCAGTCTAATCGGTTGTTTGCCACGTGTCGCCGGATCATCGGTGATGGGTGTCTAAAAGCTGGATTCCAACATTTAATAAAGCCATGCAGTCGTCTTTTCGTCGGCTTATGCGTCTAACATCAGATAGCGTACATTCAAGGTTACTGCGACAATCCGAAAATCGTGCGCCCACTCATGAAACCAACGAGCTCATTACATGAATTTTGATACTCTATGGCAAGACTACCGCCAGGCGTTACGTAACTTCCTTCGCTCACGAGTACCTAGCGCGGCAGATGCCGATGATCTACTTCAGGACATCATGCTCAAGAGCCTGAACAATCTGCACACCCTAAAAGCGGAAAACAACATCAGAGCTTGGTTGTTTCAGATTGCTAACCACGCGATTGCCGATTTTTACCGTGCTCGTGCGCGCCAGCAACTGCCCTCAGCAGACGACCTCTGGTATGACGTTGCCGATACTGACGATGCGCGCGATGAGCTCCTGCAGTGCCTAGAGCCTTTTATTCACGCACTACCAGAAGAACAAGCGAAGCTATTAATCGCTGTTGATCTTAAACACATACAACAGAAGGCCTTGGCCGATGAGCTGGATATTAGCTATTCAACGTTGAAGTCGCGCGTTCAAAAGAGCCGTGAACGGCTGCGGGAAGTATTTGAACAATGCTGCGAATTCGAGATGGATAGCCAAGGTAACTTGGTTGACTACCATCGACGCCAGCCCAACTCCCCACACTGCACCGCAACCGGCATTGCCCCTCATCGCCCAGACACCGCTACCAACAAGCCGCAGTAACAACTCGGGGATGTGACTCAACCACAGCAGGAGGTCTGTTGTTCCGGTTCCGCGCAGCAAGCAACGGCAGCATCGCCGTAATCCGCATTGCATACCCCGGTTTCTGGGAGGGTCAGTTGCAATCGATTTGCTGCTTCGGCATCACCGGCAAGCGCTGCTGCAATCGAACGTACCTGCTCGTAACCCGTCATCATCAAAAAGGTTGGCGCTCGGCCATAGGATTTCATGCCGACAACATAAAAATCACCATCCAGATGTGATAGTACATCTGCGCCATGCGGCATAACTGTGCCACAACTATGCAGATTAGGATCGATCAAGGGCGCCAATGCGGCAGGTGCTTCAACCGTGCTATCCAGCGATAATCGCAGTTCACCGGTTATACTCAAATCTGGACGGAACCCGGTAGCAACGATGATTTGATCGACAGCAAGCGGGCCATCACCTTCGCGCGTTTGCAGATTGACCACTAGCCTTTCGGCGGATGTCGAAACCGAATTGACCTGCATGGACGTCAGCAATGTCAGCCGTCCACTTTCAATCGCATCTTTCGCGGCTAAACCTAACGCTCCGCGCGCCGGCAGTGCATCCTGCTCACCACCGCCTAATAGCTTCTGCAGGTTAGCGCCTCGCAATCCCCAGTAAATGTGAGACGGTGAATCACTGCCTTCGAGCTTCAACAGATCAAGAACCACATTAATCGCAGAGTGACCGCCACCCACAACCAAGGTGTGTTGGCCTTGATAACGGTGACGATGTTTACCCAGCACATCCGGTATACCGTAAGTGATATGTGCTGCATTCTCGATTTCTCCGGGCACCGGCAATCCATCAAGTCCGATGGGGTTCGGCTTAAACCAGGTACCCGATGCATCAATGACCGCATCGCCTCTGAGGCGATGTACGTCGCCATCTGTAGAACGGTATTGCACGGTATAATCGGCAGTTTCACGCTGATGGGAAGATAGCTTACTGTGACCGGTTTTTGTTATCGCGATCACATTGGCACCATAGCGGATATGAGTAGCCAGCGCTGTTTTTGTCGCCGCAGGCACCAGATACTGGTCGACAATTTCACCCGCCAGCGGAATACCCTCTGCGTCCGGCATCTGCCAATCAGTTGCTTTCAACAACGTTTCGACGGCAGTATCAATCAGGTATTTCCAAGGTGTGAATACCCGCACATGAGCCCATTGCGCCATCGCATGGCCGACATTGTCGCCACGTTCTAGAACAATCGGGGTCTGCCCTTGCTGCATCAGGTGAGCCGCCGCCGCCAAGCCCACAGGGCCAGCGCCGATAACTATCACGTTTTTTTTGCTTTGCATTGTTTGTGTCTCCGAACAAAATCAATTTGCTTTCATTCGTTAAGACGCAACCTCGCCGAAAAAGACGACGATGTCATGCAATAAAATCTTCTCTCGCTGCGGATACCCTCAGCCCCGCTAAAAACTGAATACCAAAACCAAGAACTGAAATCTCAGAGACTGACCTTTGGCGCCAGTGAGCGGTCACTTTCGTCTGTGTAGCCACTCTATTTCCAAACTTTTTCGCGACAGGCTGTCTTCATTCGATGAAATCACCAAGAATGTTGGCGTTATCACGCGCTTTAATTCATCTTTTAACGGAGTGTTTATCACAGTTCTCTATCCATGATTGCTCCATGACTAGAGAACAACCCAACAAGGAGAAGGGAATCTATGCAATATCGTGTACCAACAACGGCGTTATTACTCTCGACACTATTCTCAGTGCTATTGGTCGGTTGCGGAAAATCCCCCGCACCTGACACCGACAGTAACCCGCCCACAGCACAACCACCCGCAATGGCCGATACAACCCAGGGCAACACCGATGCCGATGACATCACTGGCGTCATGCTCTTCGACACAGTGGTACCGGTGAGCTGCGATAAAGATGCAAACACGTTAGCTAAAAGTAAAACGCGTTTGGAGGATAGCGGCGCGATGATCAACAACTCACAGTGCGCACAACTCAGTGATGCCGCATTTACAGCAGTTTGTGGTTCACCGACGGGAAAGTTTTTTATCCACGAAATTACGGCTGAGGGTATCGGTAGTGCCCAGCAAGCCAAATTTCAGCAATTGGATGACATCACCGAAGATTCTTTTTTTGGTACGTTTAAAGACCCATCAGGCAACGTCGAATATACCGTTGTGGAATGTGAACAAGCGAATTAAGAAAGATGGATGTAACCGGTGACAGTCTGTTGCCACCGGTTACATCAGTGATGATGCGCAACCAAGCTAGCTCCCGCTAGACAATCTCTTCCATGAAATCGAGCATTGCTTGCTGACGAATAGTTTTTCGGTGATTCGCCCACAGGGCTTTGATTCGTTCCTGATTGCAGATCTTGCGATCAACCAGCACACGTGTATTCAATTCACCAATTTTATCCCCCGCCGGCATCGGACATTTACTAAAGACGACCTGATTTGAAATCAGATCCATAAATGGCCCAGATTTACTGGTCGGCATGATAAAGATCAGCTGCAGCCCCAGTGTTTCGGTAAGATAATTAATGACCTCACGAGAGCGTGTTTCATCCATTTTGGAGAACGCTTCATCCACCAATACCATGCGACAATGGGTGTCACCTTCGTTATAACGAAAGGCCGATGTGACTGCTGCAGAGCGGATGATATAAGCCGGTGTTTCAAGCTGACCACCAGAACCGGTGCCGTATGTGGAGAGCGCGATGGGCTCTTTATTAAGTGGCTCTTTATAAATCTCGTAGAATCGGTAATTGCGATAATCACTGATACGTTTCAATTCACGCAGCGCCACTTGCTCGTCTTTATCGAGCAACATACCCATCATCCGATCTCGTACGTCACACGATTGCTGTGACAGATCCGACTCAAACAAGGTTCGCCCATCACCGAGATCGGGCATGCTGATCACTTCTTTGAAGAAGCGATAGTAATCATGAAACTCCGGCACCCAATCCCAACCAAAATAGAAACGCTCTCTATCAGCGCCAAAGCGGTGATGTTCGAGTTCTTTGTTTAGATCTTCGAGTAGGCGTTTTCCATCGTTGATCGACTGATAAATCGAATGACAGAGGTTGGTCACAAACGCAGTATTAAAACTCTCTTTTAAACCGGATAGTTTTTCATGTTTGCCGACCAGCACATTATTTTTGAGCGCGTTGTGCATGCTCCCAATCTGGCCTAACACATTCACAATGCCCTTAAAGAAATCAGCATCATGTCGTTCATGCACATCCGTCAGATACATGATGGCGTCATGGGTATTACTGATCTGATTATGGTGCAAAATTGACTGATAAAGCGCACGTTCGCTGACTTCCATCGCCTGTTGATATTGGGCAACATCGGCCTGGAAGTTAAACTCGCCTTTAGCCGCACGGGCTTTGTCATCCGCCGCCTTCAGCGCTTCTTCGGCATTGAATGCGTTCCAGATATCAGCGATCTGTTCGACAGTTTGCTCACCCGCTTCCTGCAAGGTTTGCAATTGCTCTTGCTCTGACGCAAATTTATCGATAACCCGAGCGGTACGCTCGAGGTCATTCTTCATCGCACCAATCGATTCAGTTAACGCCTTGGCTTCATCTTCCAGCGCTAGGTACTCGCCATTGAGAACATCCAGCTTGCCTTCAAGCTCGGTGAAATCTGACAAATCCAAACTATCCAGTTGGGTTTCAGCTCGCGACAATTTGCGGTACATTTCAAGCATATTGCGGATGATATCCGCACACTCTAACGGTTTAACCGCACCAATAAGATCATAGATGCGCTGGCAATGATGCATATCATCATTTACTTTGAAACGCTGCTCCTGCAATTGCAGCAGTTGTTCTTGTTTGGCCTGTGTCGCTCGTTCACGGGCGCCGTGACCAAACACCAGATCAGCATCGGAGATATCACAACGGAACATACTGTAACCGCCGGAGCCCAAACCATTAGCCGTAATACCGCGAGAGGTTTGACGCAGTGCGCCTTCATCACTGACACGTTGCACTGAGCCGTAAGAAGCACGCACATAATATTCGACCACCTTGTGATCAAATGTCATGACATCAATGATGGAGTTTTTTGCTGGCGAGAAACGCTGAGCATCGTGTTTAACTTTGTTGCCCTGAATAACACGTGCGTTGTTTCGGCCACCCTTCATATTGCGAACAATACGAATTGCATCGGCTTCAAATTCCGGCTCCACAATAATCGCGAAACGGGCACCGCCCATGTAGCCCTCAATAGCCATTTGCCATAACGGATCTGTGACCTCAATAAAATCACACAACACAGACGGACGCGCCTGCGGGCACTGGCTTTTTATCGCCGAAATAGCCGCCTGAACATGGGCCGGATAACTCACATGGCGATTCTGTAGATGTCGAATCTCCTGCTCTTTAGCCTGAACTTGTTGTTCAAACCGGGCGAGTTGTTCGCGGCGTTTGTTGAGTGCGGCAAACACTTGATCTCGAAGGCTTAAGTTTTCACGGGTGCGTTCAGGATTATAAAGGCTATCAACAAACTCATTGTGCTGGGTTTGTAGCTGTTGCATGCCGTCAAGCTTGGTTTCGAGCAACTCCAGGCCAACCCAATCTTTGGTCAGCAACGCCTGGGTATCTAACCCAGTAGATTCACCGGCTTCCAACACTTTGCGCGTGACCTTGCGAAATTCGGGTTGTTCAAGCGCCGGAACATCCAACCCCAGTGAGTGTTCGCCAAGCTTCTTCTGCAACTGACGCGCCGCATCGACATTACTTTCAAACTGTTGGTCTTGTTTTAACAGCGGCGCTACTTCTTGTACCAGACGGGTTTTACAGGTTTCAACATCCTGCTCTAACTGATCTTTATCTTTAAGCGCATCAATACCCTGACGCTGCGCCTTCAGATCAATCAAACGGTCATGCAAGCTTTGTTTTTTATCGCGCAGCCGTTCCTGTTGCTGCTCGGCCTCGGTAATGGCTTCTTGCGTTGATCGTTGACGATTCTTCTGGTTAAGGTAATCATCTTGTTTAGCGAACAATTGGCGCGTAAATTCCGTGTACTCAGCGACACACTTATCTGACCAATTTTGCACATAACAATTGGCCTGTGTTTGTGCACCATCGAGGTTGCCAATCGCGTCCATGATCTTGCGTGTATCTTCTTCCATGCTGTGAATGGTTTTCATCAGCTCGGAGACTTGGCGAATATCCTCTGACAGGTCTTTGGTTTCCAGCACTTCACGGGCAACAAAATCGTTAATACTCTTAACCGGTTTATAGGCCATGAAGTTAGAAAACGTGCGCGCCGCGTGTTTTGCTTCTCGGTCAGAAACAGCCCCTTTTTGACCTCGCAATACACCGTACAAACGACGCAAGTAGGGGCCTTTTTTGTCGTACACTTCGACGGCATTTTTACCCAGTTCATTTTTGAGTGTTGCGGCGATTTCATTCAGGGGTACAACATACTTGCCGCTCTCATCGTTTCGAACAAAGTGCGCAAGTGACAGCGCATGACCGGGAATGATTAAAAACAGAATATCGTCCTGACGTGCTTGGCGTGGAGAACTTGCGGTATCCAGTCGCGCTCGCACCCCCATCACCGCTGTGAACACTTCACCAGTTTCTCCCTGCGTTGGGTGAAAAATTCCAGCAACATAACCGTCAGTTGGCCGCGGCCGTGAATAACTGCCGTCATCACAGCCGAGAATATAGGAGGCTAACGTTCTAACTTGTTTTCCACCACGGCCACGCTGGGTAGTTTCATCTTGACCGGGGTTAAAATTAAAGAGGTTTTCATGGGCCGCAGTCATCAAAGACTGCAAACCATCAGCGGCCGTTGTTTTACCTGAACCGTTACCACCAGAAAACAGATTAATTGGCCCAAATTCGAATTCTTGCTGAGGAATATTGCCCCAGTTAACAAACACACCGCGTTTACAATACATGGGCATCTCCTGCAGGCTCTGCAGTATCACTCGACTTTTCTGACGGCGGATACAATTGCGTCAGTACATCATCATTTACATAACTGGTAATCGCCGGCTGGATGCTCAGCCAACTTTCAGCGCTATCTAGATCCATCTCGGCGTTAAAATGCACAAGACGTAACTGGCGCAGACGCTTAAACAGGGTTTTACGTTCACCCTGATTATCAGGCAATGAGCGTTTTAGCAGGTTCTTCATCGCGATCGCCAAGCCCTCAACCGGCAACATAACCTGACCTTTTTCATCCACTTGACCTTCACGCAGGGCTTTCTCATATTCCACCCGCAGCGCTAATATAACGGCCACTTCTTGTTGGTTTGGGCGAGTTCTGAAGCCACTGTTAAATGCGCCATTATCCTGATCTGGCATACCGGGTACTTCAGAACCTGGCGGAAACACACGAAGAAACGAAAATTGGCGATCGTGCTGCAGACGCACTTTCAATACCGACAGGTACTCTTCAACCAGCTCTGTGCATTGAAGATATCGATCGTAAAGTTGCTGCTCTATCTGGCTTTCGTCACGATTAATGACACCGTAATCCAATAAACGGATAACCAGCTCAGAAAATTCATCACTGGAGATCTCCAGTGTGCTTAACGCTTCATCCAAAGCGGAAATCAGTTGCATCGTTATTCACTCTCAGTGCTAACGAGCTCGATGGTGAATTCATCAAAGCTCTTATAATAATCATTATCTTCGACCTGGCGGCCGGTATAGTTCAGCTGAAACTTAAGTTCGGTACTTAAGCTGTTAACGGCACCGACCTCAATAACATGTGCCATGGCCAGTAAATCGCGCGCGCCTCGGATCGGCAAATCCCTCGTCGAAATAGATTGCCCACTTTTCAACGCTTCGCTGACATAATCTTTAACCCCACTGTTGTTAAGGATAAAGGCCTGATCCAACAGTTGTTGCACCATCTGCTCACGCTTGGCGATGTCATCCACTTCACCGAGCTCGACAATAGCCGAATCAACATCGGCTTTAATGCGCCGCTCCTGCATACGAATATGCTGCGGATCAACCCAGCCCATTTGCATCGTCGCCATCACATCGGCGGCCTTTTCGATACGCGCCTGATATTGATCGTCCGATAAATCGGATAGCTCGCGACATACTTCAACGAGGTTGCTGTCTTGCTGGCTAGTGAGATAAGACAATTGGCGAATGATGATATCAGCACGCTTGGTGAAACTGTGTAACGCGCGTCTCAGCGCTGGCAACATCACATCCGCAGCATTACGCATGCGCTGATCGATGCTATCGAGGATAAACCACAGATACGATTGCTCCGTTACACATAGGTCTGGCACAGTAACGCGCAGTTGACGTTCAGCAGACTGTTTGAAGTCTTTTGGCTTTCGGCGGATACCAGTAATCGTTCGCGAGATGTCTTCGCGGTGCTTCTCAACACTGTCCGCCGACAAACGCACCGCAATATCCGGCTGGAAGCGCTTTTCCATAAAATCGAAAAACTGTTCCGTGGCTTGTTGCACCAGCTGCTGGGCTTCAACCTCTTTCACCAACTCGCGTTTTCGTTCTTCGAGCTCGGCGATCACATCGGTAAAATCGGTAATGATACGCTCGGAATATTCATACGCGTCGAGTAAATCATAGATCTCTCCCCGACTAGCAAAGGCTTCAAGCGCGTTTAAGGTATTACGTGTATTTCGATGTCGGGTGCGAATTTGTTTGCTGGCAGACTCGATCAACGCATGCGAAAACAAACGCCCCATGCGCGTAAACGGGAACGTCGACTGCATCGTTGCACTATCAACCTGCCTCTCAATCCAACCGCAATCAATCAGCTGTTTGAGTACCCATGATGCTTGTTCGCGGTGAGATTTAAAGCGCTGCTCTGGCGCTGCGTCGGGATAATCTTCCTCCAACACCAATTTCGAAGAGCGGGCCAATGCCTCTTCCAGCAATTCAATGGTCTGATCGCGATTGAGTGCGTGGCCATAATCGGCAGCTGCGCCAAATTGGCGTTCGTAAAGAAGGCTCAAACTTTGAACAATTTGCTCGCGATACTTGCTGGTGAGCGGTTTAAAAAAGTGCAGACGTTCGTTATTAAAAAACATATTTAGGTGAAAAAACAGGCGCCCGAAACGGCTTTAATGTGGCTATTCACTGTAGCGGAAAAGGCTTGATTAGCCTACTTTTTGTGACAGTAATTTTACTGCATACCAATGGAATCTACGGATCCACATAATTGCGTTTGTCACCACCGGCTCAGTTGATTATTATCGAGCAACAATAACAATCTCTGCCAGCGAACTAAGCATGAAGACTTGTCGCCAATCGGCAGCGCAATAGACACTATCAATGACTCAGCCTGCTAGTTTCCAGATTCGCTTCGGCGATAAAGACGATGCCTTTCGTGCGCTTTTACTCTGCACGATATTTTTCAATTTTGTCTGTGGCTCGCTGTTTATGCTGCTGGTCAACAGTTTGATACAAGTCGTTTTTGCCTTCGGTGTTTTAATTGCCTATCGAAAACACCAACTCAACCTGCTCGCAGGCTTCAAGCAGACATACCCTATCGCCTTTTATCTGTTGATTGGATGGCTAAGCTGGACATTTCTGTCTCTTTGCAGGGTCTTGATATTTGATAATGAGCTTAAGTCTCAGATCGCACTGGCGATCATTCGGCAGTTCTATTTCGTGACCGCAATCTGTTTTGTTTTTGCCCTGATTAAATACATGCGAATAACCGGCATGCAATACCGAGTGTTATTTAACACCATGGCTGCCGGTCTTATCGCAACACTTACGTACCTAATATTGTCGTTCCATTTTGGGCCAACACCACAATCTAAATTTTGGTTTCTGGGCTTGCCACTGACAGGACACATCCGCGTGATTAGTTCAGTCGGTGGGCCCGTCATGCTAATAGGTGCCGTTTACCTATTGATGTATCGCAATTTATCCACCGCGAAAGCACTAGCAACGATGTCTGTTTTGATCGCTGGTTGGTCAGCCATATTCTGGACTGGTGGCCGTACTGGGATGTCCGCTGCTATTCTCGCCACGCTGGTGCTGATGGTTTGTTCGATCGTGTTTCAACGCCACACAATAAAGCGTGTGCCGGCATTGGTGTTTTGCATTATCTGCGGTTTTTTCATAGCAGATCAACTGTCGGTGTTTAGCTGGAATGGGTTGGGAAGAACAGTAAATACCATAAAAGCGGTGAGTGAGGCGCCTGAAAGTATTGCGGCACAATCTACCGGCCGCGCTCATATGTGGGAGGTTTCACTCAAGGCCGCGATAGACAACCCAATATTTGGGCTTGGACCCAGTGGCTATGTGTTTATTCCCGAGCGCCCTTTCGGAACCGACCCTCACAACTTCCTGATTCAGTTTTTAGTGGAATGGGGGTTCCCCGGAACCCTGATGATTATCGCCCTGATGTTACACGCTTTGATTCATGGATTACGGCAGTTGCCTGCAGCATTCAAAACGTATGATCTTACGTACATCAGCGGCGCGAGTGTTGTATTGGTATTGTCACTCTATGGTATTACCGGCAGCAGCTACTTTCATCTTCAGCCGCTGTTGTATTTGCTCATCGGCTATAGCATTTTCCCTTACAGTCGACCTAAGGGCGCTTGATCAAAGCAGTGTTTAGCAGAACACATTTGACGGCTCTTTTATCGGAGAAGTTGGTTTCTGTTTAGGGGCTGACTTAACGGAGTAAAAATCTTTTCTGGCTGTGCACCAGAGCTCGACCTCTTTAAATAAACATTCGGTTCAGCGTCTATTCACTGTTAAGTCGTGCCACCATTGCTTCTGTTCAGTGTGTACCTCTTCCTTTTACAGCTATAAACCTATCTCCTTTAATCCTCTGTATTCCTTGTCTCAGGCTCCTGAATAAAATCGATGCACTACCACAGATAACTCGGTCTCAAATAATCATCTGGGGCTATGCAAACACAACCTTCGAGCGACACACCGCTCTAATTAGCGCTGTTATTCTGCAGCAGAAAGGTAAGTCTATGTCAGAATAGTTACTTTGAGGAAAGTCTGAACGTTTCATCAACCAGAAGGAATGACAGCAAGAGGCAATAAGAAGCGTCTACAGGTATAAAAAGAGGACCCACACGACAGGTGTTAGCCGCAGGAGTTGGGGTTGCCGTTGGAATTCACAAATCCCAGACACAATAAAACCCTGACCGTTCCCGATCAGGGTTTTGAATAAAAGCTTGGCGATGACCTACTCTCACATGGGGAAACCCCACACTACCATCGGCGATGTACCGTTTCACTACTGAGTTCGGTATGGATCAGGTGGTTCCAGTACTCTATGGTC
>CACSIO010000007.1:7418-73203 GCA_902705865.1 BD1-7 clade bacterium | reverse complement strand
ATACCGAACTCAGTAGTGAAACGGTACATCGCCGATGGTAGTGTGGGGTTTCCCCATGTGAGAGTAGGTCATCGCCAAGCTTTTATTCAAAACCCTGATCGGGAACGGTCAGGGTTTTATTGTGTCTGGGATTTGTGAATTCCAACGGCAACCCCAACTCCTGCGGCTAACACCTGTCGTGTGGGTCCTCTTTTTATACCTGTAGACGCTTCTTATTGCCTCTTGCTGTCATTCCTTCTGGCTGAGGAAATGCTCAGGCGTGTCTCGAGAGATCACCGGCCTCAATTACGAAAGCGCTTAATGCGTTAAACGTCTTTAATAATGCTGGTATCCCAATCAGTTGTTTTGCGAGAACAAATCGAGCTATTCTCTTTTGAGCCTAATAAAGGAGAACGATGATGTTTGATGTATGTAAAACAACAGATATTAGTGTTGGAGAGAAGCGCGCGTTCAAAGTTGGCGGCGAACATATTCTGGTTTATCACTTAAGCGATGGATTTTATGCGACGCAAGCCCGTTGCACGCACCTGTTTAAGTCGATGGAAAACGGCGATATTACTGCGAACGACGAGATCCAATGCCCATTGCATCGAGCTCGATTTGATATCAAGACCGGGGAGGTTAACGAATGGGCAAACTTCCCCAAAGCCGTGAAGGTGATTGATGGCTTACGCCCGGCGAAATGTTTGAAAACGTATCCTGTTGCTATCGACGGCGATAGGATTCAAGTACTTGTTGGTGAAGAGCCCGTTTCTACCTAAGTAAACTTACTTGAAGAAACTTGGCTCTGGTGTGCAGCAGTGCTGTAAGGGATGCTTTAGTGCAGTAGCATTTCTTCAGCATGTTCCAATGTGCGCTGAGTAATCTCAATACCGCCTAGCATGCGCGCGATTTCTTTAACTTTGTCGTCTTTATCGAGACTGATCATTTGTGTTGTTGTATTCGCTGCAGTTTGCTGTTTTGCGACATAATAATGCTGATGTGCTTGTGAGGCGACCTGTGGTTGGTGCGTTACACATACGATTTGTGCGTCGCCAGCCAGTTGCCGGAGAAGTCGACCAACTACCTCAGCCGTTGCACCGCCAATACCGACATCGACTTCGTCAAATACTAGTGTCGGAATGGTTGAGGTTTGCGCCGTGATTACTTGAATGGCCAAGCTAATGCGTGACAGCTCACCCCCTGATGCAATTTTGTGAAGACCCTGCGCTGGTTGGCCGGGGTTGGTTGCAACTTTGAATTCGACCTGCTCGTAACCGTTGAGGCTAACGTGTTCGGTTTTGCTGTTTAAAGCGACTTCAAATACACAATTTCCCATACCAAGCAGCGTTAATTGCGCTTTGATTTGCTTGCCGAGCTTTTTCGCTGACTTCGCACGTTGGTCTCCCAATTTGGCGGCTGCGGCATGGTATGACGTCAGGTGTGTATGTGCATCTCTAGCAAGTTGCTCGAGATGCACATCGGTATTTACGAGTTGATCAAGTTCGTCAGTCAGCCGCGTTTGTGTATCTAATAATGTTTCAGGTTCGCAACGGTGTTTACGGGCGAGATCGTGAATGGCGCCGAGCCGGCTTTCGAGTTGAGCGAGCTCTGCCTGGTCACTGTTGATGTTATCTAATTGATCGCGCAGAGAGTAGCAGGCTTCTTCGACCTGAATCATGGCGCTACTAATGAGTTGGTGTGCTTCTTTGATCGTCGGAGATTGATCGGCCAGCGGTTGAAGACCCTGTAAGCTGCGTTGCAGTTGATCGATCACGGCTGAGTCGTCAGCATCGCGACATACCATCAAGCTCTGCTGGCAGGCCTGTTGTAACTTTTCGGCATTGGCAATTAACTGGTGACGTGACTCAAGTTGCTGATATTCGCCGTCTTGTAGCGCCAGCTCTTCGAATTCCTGTAGTTGAAATTGCAGGTATTCACGACGAGTGTCGTTCTCGTGATTTTGACTATGGATTTGCTCGATGCGGCTCTGGGTTTGTCGCCAGGCTTTGTAGTGTTTGTTCACGGCGTCGACTTTTGAACCGTTGTTAGCGAAGGCATCCAGTAGATGTTGATGATACTCGCGATCAAGCAGCTGATGATGTGCATGCTGGGAGTGAATATCGACCAGCTGCGCTCCGAGCGCTTTAAGGCTTTGCAAGTTAACTGGCTGGCCGTTGATATAGGCACGAGACCGGCCTTCTTTGGTAATCACTCGACGAGTAATGCACTCGTCATCGCTGTCGAGATCTTGTGTTGCCAGCCACTGACGAACCGCAGGTAGTTTACTGAGATCAAAGACTGCGCGGATATCCGCTTTATCGGAGCCATGTCGCACGACATTACTATCTGATCGGGCACCTAAGGCGAGCCCGAGAGCATCCAGTGCGATAGATTTACCTGCACCGGTCTCTCCAGTAATGGCTGTCATGCCACTACGGAAATCGATATTTAATTGATCGGCGATCGTGAAATGTGAAACGGACAAGCTAACCAGCATAACGTGCCTCTACAACTTTATTCCCTGATGTTGATGATTTTATCGACAATCTCGTGATTCGCAAGTTTTTACTGTATAAATCTACAGTTTTATCGCGTGGCTGTGATGCTTGAAGTTCGAATATTTGCCCCAATAATGGTGCCAGTAGTTAATTAATTAGGAGAAATCCGAGTGAGCGCAGACGAAAAGAACACTGAAACCCCGCAAGACGGTGCCCAGGAAAATGCTGAATTGGAAGGGCAGCAGACAGCAGATCAGGCGGCTGATCCGTCGGCAGACGGTGATTCTTCATTGGAAGAGCAACTTGAAGATGCACTCGCTGAAGTTGCCCAAATAAAAGACCAAATGATTCGCGACCAGGCGGAGACACAAAATGTCCGTCGTCGTGTACAGCGTGACGTTGAGAACGCACGTAAATTTGCGTTAGAAAAATTTGTTGGTGAGTTGCTTCCGGTGATTGATAACCTCGAACGCGCACTGGATGCTAGCGAAGAGACGAGCTCATTTACCGAAGGTGTTGAGCTAACGCGCAAAACATTTTTAGACGTCTTGGGTAAATTCAACGTTGTTCAGCTGAATCCGGTCGGTGAGCCATTTGATGCGAACTTCCACGAAGCCATGACCATGGTACCGAATCCAAATATGGATCCGAATACGGTGATGGATGTGATGCAAAAAGGTTACACATTGAATGAGCGCTTGGTACGCCCGGCCATGGTTGTTGTGTCTAAAGCACCGTAACCGGAATTCAATAAAAGCTCAGTGATTGGGGTTGAAAAATCATATTCAGCCCCCATTTATTAAAACAGAATTAAGATTAATCGCTCGTTCCACGAGCATTGCAAAGAATATATTTGGAGACTATGTAAATGGGCAAAATTATAGGTATTGACCTGGGTACAACCAACTCCTGTGTGGCTGTACTGGATGGCGACAGTGTTAAGGTTATTGAGAACGCTGAAGGTGATCGTACGACTCCATCTATCATCGGCTATTCCGAAGATGGTGAAACACTGGTTGGTCAATCAGCAAAACGTCAAGCGGTGACTAACCCTGAGAACACTCTGTACGCGGTTAAGCGTTTGATTGGTCGTCGTTTCAAAGATGACGTTGTACAGAAAGACATCAAAATGGTGCCGTACAAAATCGTTGAAGCGGGCAATGGCGATGCATGGGTATCTGCACGTGGCGACGAAATGGCACCTCCACAGGTATCTGCAGAAGTCCTGAAAAAGATGAAGAAAACCGCAGAAGACTACTTGGGTGAAGCAGTCACCGAAGCGGTAGTTACTGTTCCTGCTTACTTCAATGATTCACAGCGTCAAGCAACCAAAGATGCCGGTAAGATTGCCGGTTTGGATGTAAAACGTATTATCAATGAGCCAACTGCTGCGGCACTGTCTTACGGTATGGACAAAGCCAAAGGCGATCGTACCATCGCGGTATACGACTTGGGTGGTGGTACTTTTGATATCTCTATCATCGAAATCGCTGAAGTTGATGGCGAGCACCAGTTTGAAGTACTGGCGACTAACGGTGACACCTTCTTGGGTGGTGAAGATTTCGACCTGCGTTTGATCGAGTATTTGGCTGCTGAATTCAAAAATGACCAAGGCATCGATCTGCAAGGTGATCCACTGGCCATGCAGCGTCTGAAAGAAGCTGCAGAAAAAGCTAAGATCGAATTGTCATCTGCACAGCAAACTGAAGTTAACTTGCCATACATCACCGCTGATGCGACTGGTCCTAAGCATTTGGTTGTTAAGATGACCCGAGCTAAGCTTGAGTCGTTGGTAGAAGATCTGGTTGTACGTTCACTGGAGCCGATGAAAACTGCTCTGAAAGATGCCGATCTGGGCACATCTGAAATCGACGAAGTTATTCTTGTTGGTGGTCAGACACGTATGCCATTGGTACAAGCACGTGTTACTGAGTTCTTCGGTAAAGAGGCACGTAAAGATGTTAACCCTGATGAAGCCGTTGCCATGGGTGCCGCTCTACAGGGCGCAGTGCTGGCAGGTGACGTAAAAGACGTTCTGTTGCTGGATGTTAGCCCGCTAACATTGGGTATTGAAACCATGGGTGGCGTTGCGACTCCACTGATCGAAAAGAACACCACGATTCCTACCAAGAAATCGCAAATCTTCTCGACAGCTGACGACAACCAAGCTGCGGTAACCATTCACGTTGTTCAAGGTGAGCGTAAGCAAGCTGCACAGAACAAATCTCTGGGTCGTTTTGATCTGGCTGATATTCCACCAGCACCACGCGGCATGCCGCAAATCGAAGTAACATTCGATATCGATGCGAACGGTATTCTGAATGTATCTGCGCAAGATAAAGCGACAGGCAAACAACAATCGATCGTGATCAAAGCATCTTCTGGTTTGTCGGATGATGAAATTGATCAAATGGTTGCTGATGCTGAAGCCAATGCAGAAGAAGATGCCAAGTTCGAAGAAATGATCCAAGTGCGCAACACTGCCGATGGCATGGTTCACTCGGTGAAGAAAACGCTAGAAGAAGCTGGCGATAAAGCATCGGAAGAAGAAAAAACGGCGATTGACGCGGCTGTTAGCGAAGTTGAAGAAGCACTCAAAGGCGACGACAAAGACGCCATTGAAGCAGCAACAACCAAGCTCACCGAAGCATCTTCTGGCTTGGTACAGCGCATGTATCAAGAACAAGCTGAACAAGCACAGGCCGGTGAGCAAGCGCAAGATGCTGGCGCCAGCGGCAACGCAGCTGATGATGTTGTGGACGCCGAGTTTGAAGAAGTGAAAGACAAAGAAGATAAGTAACCTTCCGGGCCTTATCTTGGCTAAGGGGCTTCACCGGCCCCTCGATTATGGCGACGGCCCGACCTGTTTTGCAGGCCGGGCTTTGTCATCTTTACAGTCGTCACTGCAACTAACACCACTTAGCTGAACAAATCTGATGTCTAAAAAAGATTACTACGAAGTATTAGGGGTCGATAAAGGTGTTTCAGAGAAAGATCTGAAAAAAGCCTATCGTCGCGTAGCGATGAAATATCACCCGGACCGTAACCCGGACGATAAAGACGCCGAAGACAAATTTAAAGAGGCTAATGAAGCCTACGAAATTCTGTCGAATCAGGAAAAGCGCGACGCGTATGACCGATACGGCCATGCCGGTGTTGACGGCCAAGGCGGCGGTTTCGGCGGTGCAGGTGCCGGTGGTTTTGGCGATGCCTTTGGTGACATCTTCAGTGAAATGTTTGGCGGCGGTGGCCGTGGACGCAGTCGCGGGCCTCAACCGGGTAGTGATCTGCAATACAACATGGCATTGGATCTCGAAGAAGCCGTTAAGGGCACCGAGAAAAAAATCGATATCCCAACGATTGCCTCATGTCATACCTGTAATGGTTCTGGCGGTAAGCCGGGCAGTAAGGTGACAACGTGTGGTACCTGTCAGGGTTCTGGTCAGGTTCGTATGCAGCAAGGTTTCTTTGCGGTTCAGCAAGCATGTCCTCACTGTAACGGCAAAGGCAAAACGATTGCTGACCCTTGTGGTACATGTCACGGTCAAGGCGTTGTACGTGAACATAAAACACTGAACGTTAAGATTCCTGCAGGTGTTGATACCGGTGACCGTATTCGTTTGTCTGGCGAAGGTGAAGCCAGCCGTGACGGTGGGCCAAACGGTGACCTGTTTGTTGAAGTGAATGTTCGCCAACACAAGTTGTTCGAGCGTGACGGCAAACATTTGTATTGTGATGTGCCGATTTCGTTTGTTGATGCGGCATTAGGTGGCGAGCTTGAAGTGCCGACGCTCGATGGCAAAGTAGTACTGAAAATTCCAGCCGAGACGCAAACCGGTAAAATGTTCCGATTACGTGGCAAGGGTGTGAAACCTGTTCGCGGCGGTAGCGTCGGCGACATGCTGTGTCGTGTAGTGGTTGAAACCCCAGTGCACCTAACGAAGCGTCAGAAAGACCTGCTGCGTGAGTTGCAAGAAACCTTTGATGGCGAACATCGTCACAAGCACAGCCCGAAAAAGAAAACTTGGTTTGATGGCGTTAAAAACTTTTTTGACGACATGACACTATAAACCCGAACTACTACTGGGAAAGATTATGATCAGAATTGCTGTGACAGGCGCCAGCGGTCGTATGGGGCGTACCCTGATCGAAGCATGCGCACATGCCGACGGTGTGCAGCTGACGGCGGCTATCGAACATCCAGCCAGCTCTATGATTGGTGCTGATGCCGGTGAACTTGGCGGTATCGGTAAAAACGGGATTCCCGTTGTTGCGTCTGTTGAAGACGTTATCGAGCAGTTTGATGTATTGATAGATTTCACTGCCCCGGTTGCGACATTGGCCAACGCGGCAGCGTGTAGCCATGCCGGCAAACAAATTGTTATCGGTACAACCGGATTCAACGATGAACAAAAGGATGTGCTGTTAGCGAACCAATCGGTGATGGCGATGTGTATGGCATCCAATTACAGCGTTGGCGTTAATTTGTGTTTCAAATTGCTCGAAACCGCATCACGTGTTTTGGGTGAAGACTCGGATATCGAAGTCTACGAAGCACACCACCGTCACAAGGTTGATGCGCCATCAGGTACTGCTTTGAGCATGGGCCAGGTGGTTGCGGATACATTGGGTCGTGATTTGAAAGAATGCGCCGTGTATGGCCGTGAAGGGCAAACCGGAGCGCGTGAGAAAGACACCATCGGTTTTGCGACTGTGCGTGCCGGCGATATCGTTGGTGACCACACAGTGATGTTTGCTGCCGAAGGCGAGCGTGTTGAGATTACCCATAAAGCCAGTTCTCGTATGTCATTTGCTCGCGGAGCCGTGCGCGCTGCAGCATGGCTGAATGAGCAAAAGCCTGGGTTATATGATATGCAGGACGTACTTGATCTGAAATAGCCCTCAGATTGGTATTGAGAGTAGAAAAAAGCCGGTTTCTCATACGAGAAACCGGCTTTTTTATGGATGCGTGCAAAGGTCGTGTGCAGGCGTCAGCTACTAGCCCAACGCAAGCGGACGCGGAGGATCCTGTCTTTTTGAGGTAGAGTGTCGCGAGTGGGTGGTGCGCTGCAACCCCATCCATATCTCCAATCGCTCAGCATAGGCTTCCAAGGAAAAACGCTGGTGTCCCTGTCGACGTACTTCTGTGCGGTTCATTTGGCAGACATGAGAGAGGGCAGCAGCGGCTTGATCAAGATCACCGGGGCGAATCAGAAAGCCGGTTGTACCGTTTTCGACAATCTCAGCAGGGCCACCTGCGTTATAGGCAACAACAGGTACGCCGCAACAAATCGCCTCAGCGACACAATTACCAAAAGCTTCGACCCACTTGGGTGTCATCAGTAATGCGCTGCAATGCTGGAGTTGCTGTAACAGGGTTTGATGCGGCACAAAGCCCTGCCACTGTAAGATCGATGGCGGGAATTCACGTGTTAATGCTTGGCGATAATCACTGTCTTGTTCGAAGCCCCAAATCTTTAATGGCATATCGGCGCGCACGGCGATGCGAATAGCATCCTCGAGCCCCTTTTCAGGGGAAATACGTCCTACCCAAGCAATGGAGCCATCTCCATCCGGGCTAAAGGGAAACTGCGCCAGCGGATACCCATTGGCTAATGTGGTGACGGGGTGGGAGAAACTAAACGTATTGGCTGCCGCGTGAGTACGAAAAGCGATACGTTCAGGGGCAGTATGATTCAATCGTTGCAGTGCATTGGCGACTTGTTGGTTTTCATTGGCCATCGAAATCAAATGAAAAACCGGTGTCGGCAAAAACGGGGTTAGCCAAATGGGTAGCCAATCGTAGGCGAGGTTCAAGATGCAATCGACATCATCTTGATGGGCCAAGGCAGCAGACCACATGCGACTAAGTACACAATCATCGTCACAAAAGAAGCGCGTATTCGGGGCATGAACCTGACAACTTTGTTGCAGTTCGCCGTCGATAGGAATCAGCTTGGCATCCACATCAGCATCGAGTTGTGAGCCTTTCGGCGCGATGACGCTAACTTGATGTTGCCGGTGCGTCAGAGCCCGAATAATATGGTGCAAGGATACATCAACCCCACCACCTTCACCTTGGCCGATGGGTTTGACGGGTGTTGTCACAATAAGAACTTTCAAACCGAGTACCTTTACGTTAATGCAACGGTGTGCTGATACAGCTGGTTGGAATTTTGGGCTCTGTGGGTAGTTAGATCAAATGTGGACGAAAGGTTTCCGTAACGGTGTAAATGAAATGCATTTACATTCAGGTCTAGCGTGTTTTGGTTGCGAAAAATAGCCGTATTTTGGCCATGCTTTTGCCCCATTACAGCATCTGAACAGATTGTCGGTCAGCATCAGTGAATGCGGCAATCAGGGAGTAATGCAAGAAGCCAGTTGAGGATGACAGGTAATCTTTCAGCCAGTATTTCAGCAGCTCTACGTCCGGAACATAAGTACCGTCGAGGATAACACGCACAATAATATCGGCATTCTGCTTCTTGCCAGCATCGGTGATATTGATGTCTAACTGGCGTTTGTCACTGTGCCATTCAAATAACATAAACATGGCGTCATCAAACAAACTATCGGGCAGCAGCTCGACGGCTTTGGCAATTGCCTGATCAACACTCGCCTGGGTGGCTTTTTCTTCACCGTCATTAATGCTGGCTAGGTGCAAAGTCTGGCCGCTATCAGCAAGTGCAATTGGATCGTTCCAGAGGATGGGCATGAGTTTTTTTATCCGTGTTAAGGTCGAATCGGGCTGCATGTTACCGCCCCGGGTATGATGCGTAAAGGCACTAGCGCTTGAGCCACGGCGCTGAGGGCTTTATCCTTGGAGGCTGCCAGCGCTTTGTAGTCTGGTTGACGTTTTATTTATCGTATTTTCTGATACAGGCTCCGATGTTTATGATCGCTGACAACAGTCCCGTTATCGTTGCTGCAGCAGCAGTTTCTCAAAAAATTACTGATCTTCAAGCCCTGCCTGCCGGTGCTGATGCGATCGACCTGATGGCACAGGCCTGCCAACAGGCTGCTGCATCCATTGATTGCCCTTCATTATTGGCAGCTGTGGATCAAATATCGGTACCTCAGGGATTGTGGCCGTTTAACAACCCAGCAGCAGCCATTGCCCAGCAAATTGGTGCGCCAGCAGCCGCGACATTGTTGGCGAAGATCGGTGTTTTACAGCAGGGGCTGATTTCTGATGCGTGTCGTGCCATTGAATCGGGTGAAAAATCTGTCTGTGTGGTTGCTGGTGGTGAAGCCAAATACCGTGAGCTGATTGCATCCGTCAATAGTGTGGAATTGCCAGTGCGTGATACACAGCCAGAGCCTGACCGTGTGTGGGAACCTGAGCAGGAGCTTTGGCTTGAATCTGAAAGTACCGCAGGTTTGGGAATGCCGGTGGGTTATTACGCGTTGATGGATAGCGCTTGGCGCCACAAAAACACCCTTGCGGTCGATCAGCATCGTGACGCCGTCGCCGATTTGTATGCCGGTTTCAGCCATATTGCGGCTGATAATGCCGATGCTTGGAAGCGCAAGCCGCTATCGGCAGAGAGCATCCGTGATGCCAGTGATGAAAACCCCATGTTGGCGTTTCCGTATACCAAGCGTCATAACACCAGCTGGAATGTCGATCAGGCCTCAGCTGTGATTATCTGCTCCGTCGCCAAAGCACGTGAACTTGGTATTGATGAAGCCTTTTGGGTATATCCAGCGGCTTCAACAGAATGTAATCAAATTTTGGCGGTTAGCCAGCGAGCGGATCTCGGTGGTTGTTTAGGGGCAGAAATGGCCGGACAGGCTGCACTATCGCTTGCAGGTATTGATGCAGCGCAACTGGATTTTGTTGAGCTGTATAGCTGCTTCCCCATCGCCATGCTGATTTATGCCGATGCATTAGGTCTGCCACGCGATAAAGACATGACGGTGACCGGGGCGATGCCCTTTGCCGGTGGACCATTGAATAACTTTGTTATTCAATCGACGGCCAAAATGATTGAAAAGCTGCAGGCTACCCCCGCCAAGGGCGATGCCAAAGGTATCGTAACGACGGTTTCTGGGATGCTGACCAAGCAAGGGTTTGGTGTCTACTCACGCGAACCGGTACCGTATCGTTTTGCTGACGTTACCGATGATGTGATTGCGGCGAATCCGCCTAAAAACGTATTGCCGAACTATGCCGGTTCAGCCACGATCGCTGCGGCAACAGTGTTGTATCAGAAGAATCAGCCAGAGCGTGCCGTGCTTATTGCTGACCTTGCTGATGGCAGTCGCTGCTTGGCGTTTTCTCAGGATGCGGCCGTGATGCAGGCCGTGGAAGCCGGTGATACAGTGGGCTCAGCCGTGGATATTAACGACCATATCTTTGCGTTCTCAGCGGCGTAATTTGTCGAGGTGCAGGCTTTTTAACTCCGGATTCTCGCGTAAAGAGAATCCGGGGTTTTTAACTAAAGCCAAAACGAATCGCTCTATCTTGAGCGATTAGTGCGCCTTGGTTTCTGCAATCCAGCGGTCGATCACATCAGCAACCCAAGGTTCTTTGATTTCGGGGTCGAAATCTTTACTGAAATACTGGCCCAGCGATTTGCGGTTGACGCCCCAATCGGTTTTCGCCAAGCCTTTCATAAACATCCATAGATGCGGTAAAAAGCGTTTGTTGTGTTGTTTGGCATCGCGCCAAACGACTTCCGGCACCAGTACCGTCACGAATAGTTGCGCCACAATCAGCGCTTCAATCATTCCCCAGAACTTCAACCAGTAGCTGTTATTGATATGGTTGATCACTTTCAATTTAACAAATGAGTGCTCCAGCTCTTCGGCAATGTGCCACTTCCAGAGCTTGGCCATGTCGTCTTGCATCCCCGAATTATCCAGCACGCCCTGATCGATATGCCCTTCAAAAAAACCAAAGCCGACAAATTCAATAAACGCCGATGATGCTACAGAAACATAGAGTGGAGTTTTACGCTGAATGAAGCGGGTGATTTTTTCGGTCCATTTGCCCGTTGCGACTTTATCCAGCTCGATTTGTTTGTTGACCGGAACATGGGCTTTGGTGTGCTCGATTTCCTGGCGTACAAAGATGTCGACCAATTCTCGCAGGCGGGGTTGGTCGTCTAGACGCGGGTCATCGCGCACTTCGCGCATGGTTTTAATGACATAGCGTTCAAACGGGGGGATTGCCGTGTTCAGTACGTTGTAAAAGATGCGATAAAAATCATCCTCACACCAGTGCTGCGGGATATTCTCGATGTCCAGTTCGATGCGTTTGGATTTCACGGTAGGGCCATTTTTATATTTCTTAGTGATTGAGTATACAGCGTCTACCGATGGGCGTCTCGAGGGTTTAGTGGCCGGTGATGATAGGTGTTCACCCTTTTAGAATAAACAAAATCGGTCAAAGTGACCGTTTAAGGGGCGTCAGGCCCGCTTTTGTATTGCTGCTTTGTTGCCTATCTACTGTGCCTCTTACAATGCCCACTCAGAGCACGGGCGAGTCGTGCATTCGGAACGAACTACGGAAAGAGGAATACGCTATGCATCCATGGGCAAAAATAGGGGGAGGCATCGCCATATTGTCGATTCCCGCGTTGGCATTGGCTGATACAGGTAATCACCAATCCGAGTATGAAATCGTTAATGCCGTCGGTGGTGGTAGCGGCACGGGCGCTGGTACTTGGGAGGTTAATCGTACTGAGGATGGCTGGGTTAAGATCCTGATTGAAGATACTGGCGATCAGAAAACAACCTTCACCAACACCCGTGTTACCTCTGAAGTTGCGTTGGAATATGATCCAAATACAGCCACTTGGGTGGGAACCACGAAAGCACTTGAGTGCACCAATAATGGCGGTTTTGTTAACGGCTGTAATTTTGTCACGATTGGCGAAGAAGTGGATCTGTATGAGATCAACGTCTTTCTGGATGAAGACGATAACACCGGTACCGTCTCACAAAAATCAGATGCTGAGGCATTAGGTGCGGTGACGACAACGACAGTGACATACACCTTCACGCCCTAACGATTGTTTGATTCATTTTTGTGATTTTTCGGCAGTGTATGCTGCCTTTTTAAAGCTGATAGCGATCAGCTTAATTGCCGGCGCACCGCCTTCAGGTAGCGCCGGCTCACTGGTATCAAACGGCCGCAGGCTAATTCGATATTACCGCAGCGATTCTGACCCCGTGAAAAACTCTGAATGGCACTGGTACGTACGAGATGTTGGCGGTGGCAGCGCAACATGTCAGGGATTCGACGCTGTAAGGCGGATAGGCTGATGTCTTTGTGGTACAGCCCATCATCATATGTGTGTAGATAAACAGTTCCACCCGCATCGGTATGGGCATGCACTATCGCATTATGTGCAATGCGAAAAAGTCGATTGCCAAACTCGCAGCCAATCGTTGCTTCGTCGGCCCTGTGCCGCTGCAAACACCGTTGCAGCATGAGTTTTATGCGATCGACAGATATTGGTTTCAACAGATAATCCAATACCCCGCGAGCCAGCGCTTCGCACGCCGAATCATGGTGTTTGCTGGTCATCACCACTTTGCTGTGTGGAAACGACGGCGACAGCTTCAGTGCCTCGAATCCGTCGATAACCGGAAGATCGGCAGAAATAAACAGCAGATCAGGGCGATGCTCGCGCACTTGATTCATGCCATCCACGGCATTTTCGGCGTCACTTAAAACGGTCAATCCTGAACATTCTAATTGTTCACACAATGTGTGCCGGGCGAGTGTTTCGTCATCGATAACAATAGCTGTGGTCACCATTCTATTCTCCCGCGTCGTCTGCTAGTGACTGGCTTTGGCAGTGAGTGTTCACTGGCGCGGTGTTCACCATTCGCTTTTGTGATCTAGGTGGCATTTTATCGGAAGCTGACGATGTAACCCTTGGGTATGGCTTGTGGATGGGTGTCCGTTTTTGCCAGCGTTTTATTCAATATCTAATGTCGAATACGGCCACGTTCGCCACTGACGTTCATCTCTGACCGGTCGCTGCGGTCTCGATTGTTGCCGGTCACTGGCTGGCACAGAATGACACTGTCTGGCGGGCAAATGCCAGAACCATGATAAAACTAAACCACAAGAGGGATACCATAATGTATCAACTTACACGTTCTTTTATAGGTGCAGCATGCCTTGCTGCTTCATCTTTAACCTTGGCAGCAGACAGTGGCCTAGAGACATCCGAATACGATATTGACGGCGGTTTTCTCGGCAGCGGTGGTGGTAGCGGTGCAGGAACTTGGGGTGTTTCAACATCGCGTAATGGTGATGTGACGATCAGTATTAGTGACAGCGGGAATCAAAAGACCACCCTGACGAATACCGTAGTGGCATCGAACATCGTGATGACCAAACGTGCAGATACGGGTACTTGGAGTGGTACGTCGACGCCAAAATCTTGTTCCGGTAGTGGGTGTAACTTTGTAAAGCTGGATGTTCCGGTCGAACTGTATGGCATTTTGGTCGAGCTGGATGACAATAACGTCGGTACAGTCACGCAATACTCCGACAACTCTGCTGCTGGTGTCACCGCGACGACACAGGTTATCTACACATTTACTGAATAGGTATTCCCGCTTTTTGCAGACTGGGTGTCTGCGATTTTAGCATTTTCAGCACTATCCAGGCTGATGCACCGCGTTTCAAACGCACGAGAAATTTGCATTCACAGGTTCAGTTAGCAGCTATGCCGGAGTCATTCGCCGGCACGCTGTGTGCCGTTGTCAGCCTGTTTTCATGAATGACAATACAGGTGGAAGGATTATGGATAATGGAAAATTTAAACAACAACTGCAGGTGTTAATAGCGTTACCGTTGGTCGGTTCTCTTGGCGGCTGTAATGTCGGCTTTGATTGGAATCTGGGCATCGAAATTCCGCAAGACCCGGCCTATTTCGGCCTGGAATCCAGTCGACCTGAATTGATAGATATGCAGCAACTCGAAACGTTGGACGATTTTGATTACTTAGCGGGTAGCTCGGTGATCTATTTTTCAGAGCCGGTTTTTTCGATTGGTAATATTAATGATCGGGTGCAGGTCAATCGCGATACCGGCGAAATTATCGTGACTCAAAATTTTAGCGTCGATAGTGGTACTGACACCTTGGTGGATTCTGCCGGTTTCTACAACTACAACGGGCCGATGAATTGTGAACTCAGTATTGCCATGCATGGTGATTGGGATGCAGCATCGCAGGAGTTGAGCAATATTGTTGGCGAAATTTCTTCGATCGCCTGCGATGGCGGTGCCGGCGCGGTTGATCGCAATACACCGAACAATGCTGGTAACTCGCTCGAATTTTTGGATAACCAGCTCAATCTTGGATTCGACGGTTCCGGGCGATATATCGATGGCCAAGTACGTTTTAAGTACGGACTACTGGATCTGCCACCAGGCGATCCGATTGGCCCCATTGCTTTCGAGTTCGAGGCGACCACGGAGTTTGTACCCTGATGATAACGCCTGTTGACCAGTCGTTATTGCTGAAAACAGGTTTTTACCTGTTTCATGTAGCGGCGGCTGATAGGAACTTCTGTCGTCGTTGGTAGTGTGAGCGTGCCGCAGTAATTGGCATCGGTGCGATACGATTGAATCGCGTCACGCCGAACCAAGTGCTGGCGGTGGCAGCGCAGCATGTCAGGCAGTTGATCTTCCAATGCGCGCAGCGTTAAGTCTGTGTGGTACGTTTGGCCGTTGGTGGTTTCAAGATACACCGTGCCAATGGTATCGGTACCCGCATAAATGACATCGCTAGGGTTGAGCAGATAGTGGGTGCCGGCAAATTCACAGGGGATACGTTCAGGGGAACGGGGTGGAGGTGGGGCGTTGGGTGGGGTTGTGTCCGCCTGCAGTACATGTAGATTGCCGCGCCGTTGCGCGGCTTTTTCAATGGCGCATTGCAATCGTTCTGGCACCACGGGCTTCATCAAGTAGTCGACGGCATTGGCATCGAATGCACGTATGGCATGTTGCGGATGCGCGGTGACAAAAATCACCCGATTGCAATTCAGCTCATCGATCATGGATACCATTTTGAAGCCATCAATTGCTGGCATATCAACATCCAAAAACACCAAGTCAGGTTGTTCCTGTTCGATCAAACGTATGGCGTCCACCGCATTGTCGGCCTCGGCAACAACCTCGATATGTTGCTGTTTGAGCAGATATGTGAGTTCTGAACGTGCGTAGTATTCGTCGTCAACGACGATCGCACGTTGGCGATGGCAGGGTGATTCGACAGACTGGCCTATATGGGGATCTTGTCGTCCTCGCAGGTTTGGCATAGTGGCTCCTTGTGCATTGCACAGGGCGTGTGATCCGTGATGGGGACACGCAGTATTGCCAGTGTTTCCTCGTTGGGAGTGACCTCCATTTGCAAACCATAATTGCGACCAAATAAGCCTCTGGTGCGTTGGTTTATCAAGGTCATCCCCAATCCGGTATCTGGCGATTTATTATGATTTTCGGGTGAGCGGTGAAGTAATCCGGCGCTGTCGCAGACGCTGATCAAACAATCATTGCGATCGCGACGGCTACTGATATTGATGGTACCGCCTTCCGGTAGGCAGCCAATGCCGTGTTTAATGGCGTTTTCGGCCAGTAATTGCAAACTGAACACAGGTACATGCACGGATTGCAGTTCCGGATCGATCTGAAACGTGACACGCAGGCGTTCGCCAAACCGTTTGCGTTCAATCGCAAGGTAGGCACGGACTTGCATCAGTTCGTCAGCCAGCGAATGGGTTTCTCGGTCGCTAGTCAGGTTATTACGGAAGAAATCGGCCAGTTGTAATATCAAGGCCCTTGCGTCGTCCGGTGATTGGCGTGTTACTGCATGCAAGGTATTCAAGGCGTTAAACAGAAAGTGCGGATTCACTTGTGCGCGCAGTGATTTCAACTCCGAGGCGAGCAAGAGCTTTTGTTGTTGTTCCTGTGCTAATAGAGTCATGCGGTGCGATAGCAGTGAGGCAATACTGGCGACTCGGTCGCGTGTCAGACGGCTATCGCCTTGATCATCGACAAACCATAAATGACCACAGGTTTTTTGCCCTTGTGTGATTCGTATTGAGCCGGTCGCAGTGGTGTTTTTGGGGGTATGTCCGTCAGTGACCACCTCATTCATATCGATCGTTTCGAATAGCTCAAGGCCGACGACCTGCAGCTGCAGGCGTTCGCGAATTAACTCGAGTAGATCCCGCATTTGCTCAGGGTCCATCGAGTTATCGAGTTTTTGCATCACTTGCCGCGAAATATCCAGAACGTCATCAAGGTAGCGGCTGGTCGCGATGGCTTGCAGGTTTAATGTGCACAACATAAAACCAACACCCAAGGTATTGGTAATCACCATGGGTGGGGCAACGACCCAGAGATACTTCATAACCGCTGCAACGGGCATACCGGTGGCGACAGATGCAGCAAAAATAGTGAGTTCGTGGGCCAGCATAATCGCCGCGGCGATACTCAGTGTGTGCAAGGGTGAGATCAATTTTGCGCGTGAGCGTTTGCGTATCATGCGATGGCCAATGGCGCCAGCCAGCGCAGCATCAACTAAGGTGGCGGCGAGTGCGGGGATGGCAAGGTCGCCGCCGACACTCATCAAACGGTGAACACCGCCAATGGTCGCGACAATAAATGCCGGTATTGGGCCACCGAGCAAGCCAGCAATAATGACGCCCACCGGGCGTAAATTGACGATACCGTCGCCATAGGGAACAGCTAATAAATTACCAGCAATGGCTAATAAGGTGCCACTGATAATGATCGCGATCGGGTCGCGGGCGAGTTTTTCTACGCTGAAAAATCCTTTTGCTGAGCCTCTAACACTCAGCACGGCGGCAATACCTGTGTATGCCAGCACGAGAATTAACAGCCGTTCGAGAATCATAATCGACGGTCCTGACATCATGTACCTGGAGCAGTCGCCTGCTCATCCCTCTTGTCGTTTCTCTTATTTTCCGGGGCGCTAACGGTGTGTTTAACCGGTTTTCGGCGCCGGAAATGGTTGTTTATTTTTGTATCGGCGCCTGATCCACGATACCTATGGGTTGTTGCATTCCAAGTGCCGAATTCACATTCTGCCGGCGGTTGCAGGCGAGCGGTATGTATCACGGTGTGAGCGTGAGCTAATCACTGATTTATCGATAAACGGTATGCTGTAACACTGATCAGGTAATTTTTTTGCGCGGATAATTACCACTTAGGTAATGAACAGCAGGCATCATCACACACGCGACACATTGCTACCTCGTGGGCAGCGATCTGTTGTGTAACTGCTCGTGTAGCCGTCGTTGCTATTCGTGTTATGACAACAATTAATGCAAAGGCGGGCCTTCTTGGTTTTTGGGTTTAGACATGTCTGCTGGCTCAGACGGGGCTTTAGGTGTCGGCTTAGGTGTCGAGCTAGATGTCGATACCTCCTCTGTCTCGTGTCGCTCTTCTGCATCAGAAGGCGCGGTGGCCTTCTCCATATTCAGCAGTACCTGAGAATATTTACCGGGATCCAGTGACTGAAAGTAGGCATCCCATTGTGGCAATGAGCCACGCATACGTTTGAAGTCTTCTTTTTTAACGACCATCACAATGGTGTCTTGAGATGCTTTCAGGCAGCCCGTGGTCATGCAATCGTTCTGAATAATACGTTCACCCCAGTGGTCTCCTGGTTTGAAGCGGCGGCGAAAAGCCTCTTTGTGATCATCGCTGTCTACCTCAAGCAGTAATTCGCCTTCGACAACGATATAAAAGCCATCAACCCATTCCCCTTTGGTATAGACGAGTTCGCCTTCAGCAAAGTGCATGTAGTGGCAAGCCGGCTTGCCGGTTTGTTCCATGTGCACGATGTTGCGCGGCATGATGTAATCAAACGCCCAGTTCAGTGCAACCCGCACGCGTGTTGAGAAGCCGGGCAGCATAGAGATATAGACACTGCGCCACATAAACCAGGCCAGCAGGCCATAGAAGTTGATACCAAACACGTTGGCAACGGCGGAATAGTTACCCAGCGATGCCAGTGAGCCTCGAGGTTGGTAGGCAAACGGTTTGAGTGGTTTGTTATCAATGCTGGCGAGAATATTATCTGCTAGGGTATCGGCTTCTCTGACGGTAAATTGGGCGGTTGGTGGTGCTATGTTGCCGTCAGCCATAGGAATGGCGGCGATATCACCCAGGGCCCATATCTGCTCCACATCCTCAACCTGCATCTGTGCATTGGTTTTGATCTTGCCACGCTCTAGCGGTAAACCGAGTGATTTCACAAATGCAGAGGGACCGTTGCCAATGGTCGTAATGATGGTGGTTGTGTTGATAACATCTCCATCGCTGGTGACCAAGGCGGTAGATGATGCGCTTTTTACACCGCAGCCAAGGCGTACTTCAATGCCGCGCTTCTCGAGCTTTTGTTTCGCATATTCGCTGAGCTTTTCAGTCAACTCCGGCAGAATGCGTTTACCGCGTTGGATCAAAATGAGGCGAATGTCGTCCATCTGGATATTCGGGTAAAAATGCAGCGTGCGGCGAATCATTTCACTGAGCTCACCAATGGTTTCAACGCCTGAAAATCCGCCGCCAGCCACCACGAAGGTCAGCAGGCGTTTTTTCAGTACCGTATTTTCAGTAACGTCAGCCAGCTCTAGACATTGAATCACCTGATTTCGTAGATGAAACGCGTCGGCCAGATCCTTCATCGTCAGACTATGTTGTTCAAACCCGCGAAACAGCGATAAATCGGTAATTTGCCCAGATGCGATAATCAGATGGTCATAATTGAAGTGATGCAAGATGCGTTTGCGGCCCTGCACGAGTTGCACCGTTTTGGCGATAGGGTCGATACCTTTAACTTCAGCCAGACGCACATGCACATCAGGCAGTAATAGGCGAAGTGGCGAGACTGCATCCTCAGCATTGATGGTGCCTGATGCGACTTCCGGTAGTAGCNGTTGAAAAACAAAGTAGTTACGTTCGCTGATCAGTTCGATGTGCAACCGGCCTTTGGCTTTTTTGGCCAATGTACGGGCCAAGAAAACGCCGCCAAAGCCGCCGCCGATAATGATAATTTTTTGCATAAACATCCCTGTAGCTTAAGGGTGACGCGCAGTGTTTGCGGCGATGTAATCGATGCAACTGAGATCATTTCAGAGGCATCCGGTTCGCAAACACAGATCAAAGGTTGATTGGCTGTTTTTTGATCGCAGTAGAGTAACTATAGAGCAGTAACGGGCGTGGGGGTGTCACAAAAACATGGCGAAACACTGCATTTTTTGTCTCTTTTACGGAATTTAGGCCTCTTTTAGTGAGTTTTTTGCACGATTTTACGGATTTTTGAGACGGTTGCTGAGTTTGAGTGTCCAACATTGTCCGAGCTCAACAGGTCAATAGCCAATGGCTGAACGCCGTCTCAACCGATTGATTGCGTATACCGCAGCGGGCAGCTCGTTGGAGTTTTTTGATTTCACGATCTACGCGCTTTTTTCACCTTATATCAGTCAAACTTTTTTCCCGCAGAGCGATCACTATGCCGCGATGCTGGATACCTTCGCTGTGTTTGCATTGGGGTATCTCGCGCGGCCGCTGGGTGCGTTGTTTTTTGGTCATTTGGGCGATACCCGTGGTCGCCGTAATACGGTTATTTTGACGGTTGGGTTGATGTCTCTCAGCACTTTGGCAATTGGTTTGCTGCCGGGGTATGCCGTGTTAGGCATTTGGGCGCCGGTGTTATTGGTATTATTTCGTTTGTTGCAGGGTATTTCATTGGGCGGTGAGGTTACTGGTGCTGCGGTGTTTGTGGCGGAGCATTTGCCGCCGTCTAACCGCGGTAGCGGCGTGGCTTGGATCTACGCTGGCGTGACCTCCGGTAATGTGATTGCCAGCCTGTTTGGTGTGGTGCTGGGCACGTGGCTCAGTCATCAGCAGATGGTTAGTTGGGGCTGGCGGGTACCGTTTATTTTTGGTGCCGTATTGGGTTTTATCAGTTATCGGCTGCGCACCGTAGCGTTGGAGTCGCCGGTATTTCGTCAAGCGCTGGAAAGCGCTGAGACGACCACCGTTCCACTTAAAATCCTGATGCTTAACCACGGACGAGCGGTGCTTAAGGGCATTGGCATCACTGCTCTTATGGCATCGGCGATCTTCACCTTGCTGTATATGCCGGCGTATTTTTCTCACCAACTGCACATGTCAGCCGAGCTCGGGTTTCGTTACTCGGCGTGTAACTTTTTGTTGCTGGTAGCCAGTTGTATCGGCTTCGGTTATATGTCGGATCGAGTTGGCCGCCGCCGATTGTTGATCTTTGGCAGCGGGCTGATGTTGATTATTGGTTATCCGCTTTTTGCCTTGCTGAGCGAAGTCGGCGGTAGCGCGATCTGGTTGTTTTCAGGGTTGTTTGCCATCATGGTCGGCATGGTTAATGCCAGTTATGCGTGTTTACTGGTTGAGCTGTTTCCAACGCGGGTACGCTACAGTGGCATGAGCCTTAGTTACAATCTGGCTTTTGCAATCTTCGGTGGGTTGTCGCCGTTGGTGAATACCTGGTTACAACACATAATGGGGAATGCGTTTTCTCTGTGGTATCTACTGGCAGCCTCAGCGTTGCTGAGTTTAGTGGCGGGGCTGATGACGCAAGAAAAGCTGCACCAAGCACTGTAGGTCAGCTATTAGTCGGTGTTCTTTCTCCTGCTCACTCCCTCTGTATTCGGTGTTTCTGTGTATGTGTGAGGTACTGGCCGTAACGCTTATGGCCAGTACCTCAACGTGTCGGCATCATCAAATAAACCCAACATCCCTATCGTCAGTTTCCTCAACCGGTGCTTTAGCAGATTCCGCGGCCCACTGGCTGGCTTTGATATAAGTGGCCAGTTTTTCCGGCGTGGTCATATCAAACAATAGGTTGAGTGGGATATCGATATTAAAGTGTTCGCGTATCTGCACGACGGCGCGTGAGGCGGCCAATGAATGCCCGCCCAGCTCGAAGAAGTTATCAAGTACGCCAACACGGTCAACGCCTAACACACGGGCAACAATCTGGCAGATGGCCGCTTCGGTGTCATCGCGCGGTGCGATATATTCCACGTGCTGCGTTTGCTGATCGGCAGTAGGCAGTGCCTTGCGATCGATCTTGCCATTGGCCGTCAATGGCCAGCTTTCGAGCAATACGAAGTGCTGCGGAATCATAAATGCTGGCAAGTGTTGAGTAAGGTCGTTGCGCCAGTGATCAAGATTGACGTAGGTTTTCTCGCAAACGGCATAGGCAACCAGTTGGTTGTCTTGAAGCATTACGAGGTTTTCTAACACGCCGGCTTGATGTTGTACGGCGTGTTCGATTTCACCCAACTCAATACGCTGGCCGTTGATTTTCACTTGGAAGTCGTCGCGAGCGACAAACTCCACCGTACCATCCGGCAAGTAGCGCCCAAGATCCCCTGTGCGATAGAGTTGGCCGTCGCCAAATGGGTCGGGCAAAAACTTCTGTTGGTTCAGCGCATCATGATTGAGATAGCCTCGACCAACACCGGCGCCGGCGATGCATATTTCGCCAATTAATCCGGTCGGTAGAAGTTGTTGGTTGTTATTCATCACGTAGACTTTAACGTTATCGTTAGCGCGGCCTACCGGAATATTACGGTCGTACCAGCTGGCGATATCGGTGACCGGATAAAACGCAGCGATATCCGTACATTCGGTTGGGCCGTAGTTGTTGCTTAGGCGAACCTGACAAAAATTGCTGTTAACCCAGTTTTGCAGGCGCTCGGCTTTGATGGCTTCACCACCAAAAACGATATCTTTCAGTGATGCCAGTGACTGCAAGTCGGTATGGTCTTCCACTAACGGATAGAATGCGCTTGGCGCACAGTTGATGGTGGTTACCTGATGCTGGCTGATAAGGTTATGAATCGCTTGGCTGTCATACTGTGGCATCGCCGACAGAATCAACTGGCTACCGCTGACTAGCGGTGCAAACAGGTTTTTTTGCGTTAGGTCGAAACCCAGCGCGCTGATAATCAACACGCGGCTGTTGGCATCTAACGCAAGCTCGCGTGTATACCACTGCAACAGGTTGATTTCACCAGCGTGGGTAACTGCCGCGCCTTTCGGTAGGCCGGTAGAGCCGGATGTGAAAATCACATACAGCATGTCCTGAGCGTCTGTGTTAGCGGGCAAGTTGCCGGTTGGTAGTGCTCGAATGACTTGTGTTTGGGCGTTGTCGGTATCCAGAATCAAACAATCACCGGCAAACGCGGCAAAGTTATCGGCGTTGGCGTCCAACGTAAGCAGGATGTGAATCTGCGCCGTTGCCAACATATGCTGAATACGCTGGGTGGGGTAGTTCGCATCGATAGGTACATAGGCACCGCCGGCTTTGAGTACCGCCAAAATGCCGACCATAGCGTCGATACAGCGAGGCATACCAATGCCAACACGCACATCGGCACCAACGCCGAGATCATGCAGGTGGTGCGCCAATTGATTCGCACGTTGATTGAGCGATTGATAGGTAATTGTGCCGTTGTCGTCGTGAATCGCGATGGCATCCGGCGTACGTGCGGCTTGTGCTTCAAATAAACTGTGCACAGATGGCGCGCTGGCAAAGGGTTCATCATGACGCTGTGTATGCGTTTGATGATAAACCTGCTGCATAAACTCAGGCTTCAATGTGAAGTTGAGGTCGGCAATTGTGTCGGCGCCTTTGATGATTTGCTTGTTCAGCGATCGAAAGCGTTCAAGGAAGTCGTAATCATCGAATAAGCCATCCTGAAAATACAAATCCAGCATCACTTCGTTATCGAGTTCTTTGACAATAAACTGCACGGCACCTTCTACGTAGGGCGGTGTTTCTGCACAACGTGTGCGCTCACCCTGCATATCAAAGGCTTGCGGCAGGAAGTGATAGTAGTTGTACATAAACTGCAGGCGGCCTTTGGGGGCCAGCTCATTAACCAGGCCTGCAGAAATATCGATCGCCGCGCGGGTTTCTTTATGGTGCTGGCTGGCATAACGCACCAGCGTTTTAATATCGGTGTCAGCGTCTAACAGCGTTTGCGGGAAGACGAATGGCGACTGCTGGAAGAAACACCCGAGTTCCATCAACCAGGTTTTATTCCGTTTAGCGTGAAATTCGGTAAAGAAAAAATCACTGTCAACGCGGCAATAGTTGGCAATCAACAAGCCGTAGATCATTTTGAAATACAAGACCGGCTGGGTGCGTTGTTTGCGACAGAAGCTTTTTATCTGGGCCCACAACGCCGGTTCAATATCCAATCGCCGCACTTGATGGTGGGGTTGCTCGCCTGCGTGCCTGAGTACTTGTTGAGGGAAGTCGAGGGCGCTGCAGTTGGCCAGTTTGTCTGACCAAAATTGACGAGTTTGTGCGTTGTCGACTTTCTGGCGATTATCCAAAATATACTGCGGATAGTTTTCGGCCTGGCGTTTGGCGTTGCGGCAATGGCCATCGGCCAGTAAAGCTTCGTAGTAATCGATATGTAATTGTGCGGCGTGAGCCACAGCGATACCGTCAAGAATCGCGTGATGGCACGACATCAACAACACGGTGTGATCGTCAGTGATCTGCATCAGGGCATAGCGGAAGTATCGGTTATGCTGATAGTGCTGTGGTTGGTAGATGAATTCGTCAATGCGTTGATCGATTTGCTCGGCCGTTAGGCATTCTGTGCNGTAATCAAAAACTTCAAGATTGAGTGCCCGCTGACTAAAGATCACTTGATAGGCGAATTCACCGTAGGCATGACGATTGGTGCGGAATTCGGTTCGCAGTGTTAATTCATCGTCACACAGGCATTGCAACGCTTGCTGCCACAGTGCTTGATCCACGGCAAAACGGGGCTCGATACGATAACCCAGCGTATTGGCGCGGCCATCAGGGTTTAGCTGTTGCCCCATTACCATGTCGTATTGCATGGCAGTGAGCGGGTAGATGGCTTCGACGTTATCGTTTGCGACGCCGCAAGCCTCAGCCAGCTCGTGTTGATCAAACAGCTGCAGCGCATTGATTTGCGCATCGGGTGCTGTCAGAGCTGCGTCGATCAGACGGGTGTAATGGCGCACCAAGGTTTGCACGGTATCTGCATCATACAAATCGGTGTTGTATTCGGCATTGAGGCTGAAACCGTCAGCGGTTTCGATGACAATCAGCGTGATGTCGTATTTAGCCAGCACATGGTCATAATCCACTGGGCTGATGTTCAAGCCATCTGGCTGCTGCAATCGGGTGAAGGTTTCGCCGATAAAGCTGAAGCCTACCTGAGTCACCGGTGGATAGCTGAGATTACGTTCTAGTGGTAGTTTCTCTAGAATCTGTTCAATCGGAATATGCTGGTGGGCAAATGCACCGAGGCACTGATCCTGCGTTCGCTGGCACAGCTCCAGTACGCTCGGGTTACCGGATAAATCCTGACGAATAACCACGGCGTTGACAAAATATCCAATCATGTTCTGCAGGGCAGGGTGTTCACGACCAGAAACCGGGGTGCCGATGCAGATGTCTTGTTGATTGGCATACTTGCTCAGCAGCAAACTGTATAGGGCTAACAACGTATTAAAGTGTGTTGTGCCTTGCTGCTGGCTGAACTGACGCAGTTTATCGGTTAGCGCCGGGGATAGTGTTTCTGTCAGCATGGCACCGTTAAAGGTTTGCTGGGCCGGGCGTGGTCGATCGGTGGGCAGATTTATTAATGGCGGCGCACCGGTAAGTTTATCTAGCCAGTAATCCAGTTGCTGCTGAATTTTGTCGGCGACCAGATAATCTCGTTGCCAAACACTGACATCCGCATACTGGAATTCCAATGGTGCAAGCGCGGAGTTATCGGCGCTGCAGTTGGCGTGGTACAGGGCAATCAGATCCTGCTGCAGTATTGTCAAAGACCAGCCGTCGGCGATCATATGGTGCATACAGGCAATCAGCCAGTATTCGTTATCATCTAGCTTCAGTAAATCGACACGAAATAAAATATCGTTAGCTAAATCGAAGGCTTGGTTGGCTGCGCTGTCGAAAAAAGCCTGCGCCGCTTGTTGCGGGTCGCTATCGCCACTGACATCGTGATGTGACAGGCGAACATCGCTGGCCGCTGCAATCTGTTGCCGTGGCATGCCGTCCGCATCTGTGCCGATGCGGGTTCGCAGGCTCTCGTGGCGCTCGACCAGTTGCTGCAATGCCGTAGCCAGAGCGTTTTGATCAAGTGCGCCTTGCAGGCGTATTCCCATCGGAATGTTGTATACCGATGTACCCGGATTCACCTGTTCGATAATCCACAAACGTTCTTGCGCTGGTGACAGGCAAATCGGTTGCTCACGATCAGCGTGTGTTAATGGGAACTGGGCCGCCAGTGCATCGACATCGTGACCATGGTCAATCAGGTCTCCGAGGGCGGCGATGGTGGCGTTTTCGAAAAAGGCTTTGAGTGGTACCTCAATGCCAAACTCTCGGGCGATCGTGCCAACCAGCTGTGTTGCCAATAACGAGTGGCCGCCGAGTTCAAAAAAGTTATCGTCAACACCGGGCGCTTCTACTTCGAGTAAATCGCGCCAGATATCCACTAGCTGAGTTTCGGTTAAATTGCGCGGTGCGACATATTCCGCTTGCGCTTTATGACGTGACTCCGGTTCGGGCAGTGCTTTCTTGTCGATTTTACCGTTAGGCGACAGCGGCCATTGATCAATCATCACGAACGCGGCGGGTAACATATAGTCTGGCAAGGTGCGTTTGAGTGCATCGCGCAGCATCATTGGCGCTGTTGCTTCGGCATCAGCGGCTTTATAGTAGGCAATCAGGCGTGGGCTACCGTGGCTGCGATTCACCACAACCAAGGCATCTTCGATCGCCGGCAAGGCTTCGATCTGTGATTGGATTTCGCCTAATTCAATACGGAAACCACGTAGCTTGATTTGGTCATCCGTTCGCGACACAAAACTCAGCTGTAACGGTAGGTTACGGTCGCCGACTCGCACCAAATCATGGGTGCGGTACATTTTGGCGCCGGGCTGACTGTTGTAAGGGTCGTCGATAAACGTTTCAGCGGTTAAGTCGGGTTGTTCAAAGTAGCCAAGGCCGACGCTCAAACCACCAATATAAAGTTCACCTGTTGCACCGGCCGGCACTAGGTTCAAATCATCGTCCAGTACGTAGGTATTAACCCCATCAATTGGCTGGCCAATAGGAATGCCCGCATTTGATTCAACCGCCGTTTTACCATGGCTGAGCAAGCCGCGGGGGGCTGGCAAGGTATAAGCAGTGGTGATATCCGTGCATTCTGTCGGCCCATACATATTGGTGATTTGGGCGTTGCAGTAATTGCTGTTGATCCACGCGGCGAGGTTGTCTAGCGTGATGGGCTCTCCGCCGAATAATAGATGGCGTAGGGAGCCGAGATAATTCAACCGGTGAATGCGTTGGCAGTGTTCAACTAACGGATAAAACGCGCTGGGCGCGCAGTTCATCAGCGTAATGTCGTTTTGGTAAATAGTATCGACAATAACTTGTGGGTCGTAGCTTAACTGAGGCGCAAAAACCACTTCTGCCCCGGCCAATAAGGGCCCAAGTAGGTTTTTCTGTGTCAAATCGAAACCAGGTGATGAGATGACTAACACTTTGTCAGTGACATCAATCTGGTACTCGCGCAGATACCAATTCAGCAGATTAATTTCGTTTGCATGGGAAACACTGGCGCCTTTTGGGGTGCCGGTAGAGCCCGATGTGTAGATGGTATACAGCGCTGCATGGCTGTCGATATTGACCGAGGGGGCGTCTTCCTGTTCCGGAAGAGGTACAGCATCTATTAGTATGTTGTCGATACCGTGAAAGTCATCCGCCAAGCCGCTGTCGGTGAGTACGATACGCAGGCGACCACTTTGACTGATATGCTGCAGACGTTCACGCGGGTAATTCGCATCCATTGGCACGTACACCGCGCCAGATTTAATACAAGCAAGAATAGCGGTCAGGCAGTGAACGCCCGAGGTCACACAAATACCGACACGATCGCCACACTCAACGCCCTGATCAATTAATCGATAGGCAAGNCCGTTGGCCGTGTGATGCAGAGCTTGATACGTCAAACTATGCGGGCCAGCGCTTACGGCAATGTTGCCGGGTGTTTTATACGCTTGTGATTCTAAGCGTTCTAACAGGGTTTTGCTGCTGAATGTGGGCAGGGCCGGGTTTGGCAGCAACATTTGCAGGTCGTCGTTCTGATAAATATTCAGCGCTTTAATGGGCGTATCGACGGCTGCAGCAATGCTGGTGAGCAAAGCGCTGTAGTGGCGGCCAAAGTCGTTGATATGATCTGCGCTGAAGAGATCTGTGTTGTATTCGATATCGAAACTGGCGCTGTACTCGTCTAAATGCAATTGCAGATCGTATTTGGCCGTTTGCGACGGGTGTTTGATCAAGTCGAGGGTTAGCTCGTCGAGTTTTAACGCTTCGGCCAGCTGTGGATTTCCGAGTGTGAATAACACCTGAAAAATCGGTGCATGCGCCAGGCTGCGTAAGTCATTAAATTCTTCAGCGACACGTTCAAAGGGAATGTCAGCATGTTCTTGTGCGGTCAGCAGGGTTTGCTGTATCGCCTTGGCATAGTCAACAAACGCAGTGGCGCTATCGATGGGGCTGCGAATGGCTAGCAGATTAATAAAGCAGCCAATAATTGGCTCGATATCTTTGCGATTGCGACCGGCAACAGGGGTGCCAATGGCGAAGTCTTTTTGCCCACTATGGCGCATCATTAGCACTTTGAAAGCCGCCAATGCCAAACTAAAGAAGCTGATGTTGTTGCTGGTTGCCAGCTTTTGCAATGTTGCTAACGTGTCTGATGCCAATGTAAACGCAGTGCTGGCGCCATTAAAGCCGGCCTGCGCTGGTCTTGGGTAATCGGTTGGCAGTTTTAATACTGGCGTATCGGCTAATTGTTGTTGCCAATATTGCAGTTGTTTTTGCATACGATCACTGTGCAGCCACTTGCGCTGCCAGTGGGCATAATCGATATATTGTAAATCCAGGGCCGGCAACGCCGCAGTTTGTGTATTTTGCAGGCTGTGGTAGTTGCCCGCCAACTCACTGATTAGCAAATTGATTGACCAACCATCAGCGATAATATGGTGGACGATCACAAACAACACGTATTCACCTTGGCGTGCTTGTTCGTTGCTGAGCCGGGCTAGTCGTGCGCGTAAGAAGTGACTTTTGCCATCGACAGGCGCATTGAGGTGGAAGGGCCGTAAAGCTTCTTCCTGTAGGATTTCCTGCACCCGTTCTTCTGCCTGTTGGCGTGGCAAGTGGCTGAGGTCGTAGTCTTCTTGCAAACGTAATTTGGCGGTCGGTTGCACGACTTGATGCACGTGGTGTTGTTCGTCAGTAACAAACGCGACCCGCAGCTGTTCATGGCGTTCTATCAAGCGGGTAAAGGCTTGATGCAGGCGCTCAATGTTAAGTGGGCCTTTGATACGCACAGCTGCTGGAATATGCAGCGATGGGTTGCCGGGTTCGAGACGATCCAGAAACCAAAACCGCTGTTGTGCATACGACAATTCGTATTCTTGATGGGGTGCGCGGTGCAGTAATGGGATGGTATCGGAGGTTTTATTGCCCTTGGCGTCAGCGAGAAACGCGATGACGTCTTGTTTTTGGGCAATTAATTGCTCTTTCAGCGTTGCAGTCAGTGCACCCTTGGGTGCCTTGAAGCGCAGTTGACCATCGTCATCCAGCCACAGTTTGATGCCGGCAGCACCCAGCTTGCCGATCAGTTGTGCAGGTGTCATAGAATGCCTTCTTCAAATTCCTCATCCGTGTCGTCGCTGGGGCTGTCATCCATCTGCGCGGTGGCGGCAATGATCTCCGCCAGGGCTTCAATCGTGTTGACTTCAAACAGGGTGCGCAAAGGCAGTTCAATATCAAAACTGTCGCGGATACGCAGCAACATCTGTGTTGCCAGCAGGGAATGTCCGCCCAGCTCAAAAAAGTTATCACGCACGCCCGCTTTTTCAATGCCCAGCAGATTTTGCCAGATAAGGGCTAGATCTGCTTCGATCGGATTTCTCGGAGCTATGTAGTCTGACGGGCGCAATTGATTTAGATCGACGGCCGGCAGCTGTTTGCGATCGATTTTACCATTGGCACTGAGTGGGATGCTATCTATTGGGAAATAAACCACCGGAACCATGTAATCTGGCAGCTGTTGGGTCAGGAGTCGCTTGTAAAAATGCGCATCCGCCAGCGCTTTGTTTGATTGTAAAAACGCGATTAACTGCGGTTGGCCGCTGATATCACGTTTGCAAACAACGGCATCGTCGATATCTGCCAATCCACGCAAGGCGGTTTCAATCTCACCCAATTCGATACGAAAGCCTCGGATCTTCAACTGATCGTCAGCGCGTTCAACAAATTCAAACAAGCCATCGGCGTTAATACGCACGCGGTCGCCAGTGCGATAGAGTTTACCGGTAAGCTGAAGCGTCTTGTTGAAACTGAAATGACTGGCATCAATAAAGCGGCTTTCTGTTTGCTCTGCATTGTTCAGGTAACCCAAGCCTACGCCTGCGCCACCGATATACAGCTCGCCGGTTGCGCCTTGCGGACACAGTTGTTGATGTTCATCCAGTACGATCAAGCGCACATTGGCACTTGGACTGCCCAGCGGCACCGTGCCCTTGTGATTGGCCGGATCGTCAACCCGGTAGGCTGCGGCGATGTCGGTACATTCGGTCGGCCCGTACATATTGATAATGCGGGCTTGGCAGTCGGGGTTGTGCACCCAAGCATACAGGTTATCCCACTGGATGGCTTCGCCGCCCAAAAAGAGCTGGCGCAAGCTGGCCAATTGATTGAAGTCGGTACAGCTGCTCACCAACGGATAAAACGCGCTAGGTGCGCAGTTGGTCCAAGTGATGCCGTTGGCCTTGATTAGGTGAATCAGGGCATCAGGTTCGTACCAAGGGCTGTCGCTGAAATGCAGTTGAGCGCCACATATTAATGGGGCGAGCAAATTCTTTTGGGTGAGGTCAAAACCGATGGCAGAGAAAACCAACACCCGGTCAGTTGCCTGCATACCATATTCATGGGTATACCATTGCAGCAGGTTTGCTTCGTTAGCGTGACTGACCATTGCTGCTTTGGGTTTGCCGGTAGAGCCTGAGGTGTAAATGACGTAGAGCGGGTGTTCTGCAGCCAGTCGACGCCCCGGGTTATTCGGTAGAGCAGCTTGGGGCCATCGTAACGGCGTCGAAAATTGTGCAATGTCTAGTGATGCAGCGTCAAACCCGTCGTCGCACAACAGCATCTGCATGTGTGCGTGGGTCGCCATGTATTGCAAACGTTCCAGCGGGTAGGATGGATCCATCGGTACGTATACCGCACCGACTTTGACGGTTGCCAGCAAGGCTTGCATTAGGTGAATACCAGGGCTGAAACATAAACCGACAAAATCACCGGGCTTAACGCCTTCATCCAGTAGGTGTTGCGCCAGGGCATTGGCGCTTTCATTTAACGACTGATAACTCAATGTGTGCTGCTGTTCGCCACTGCCCTGACAAACTGCCGTTGCGTTTGGCGTTATTTTTGCCTGCTTTTCAAAGAGGCTGGCGATATCGTGACCCGCATGAGAATGGAATTCTGGATGCTGCCCCAATTCGACCAGTTGCTGTTGCTGCGTCTCGTTAAAGAGCTCCAGCGATTGCAGAGGTTGTTCGATGTTGTGGCATACCGATGCGACCAAGGCTTCAAAATGGAGGGCCATGTTTTCGATGGTCTGCGCCAGGAAAATATCGGTGTTGTACTCGAAGTGGCAACTAAATCCTTCGCTGCTGTCTGCGACAATCAGGCTCAGATCAAACTTGGCGGTGCGCGTATCTGCGCCGATAAAGTGGGTACGTACACCCGGCAGTTTTAATGCATCGTCGGGGTTGCCCGGGTTGTAGCTGAAAAAGGTCTGGAAAATGGGGCTGTGGCTGGTATCGCGGTCGTTAACCAGCGAATCAACCAGTTGTTCAAACGGCACATCTTGATGTGTTTGGGCCTCCAGCACTGTTGCTGCGGTACGGCCAAGCAGATCAGCAAAACTGTGTTGCGGTTGCAAACGAGCGCGGATTGCCAGTGTATTCACAAAAAAACCAATCAGGCTCTGGGTATCTGCGTGTTGGCGACCGGCAACGGGGGTGCCCACGCAAAAATCTGTTTGTTGGCTGTAGCGGAACAACAAAACCTGAAACAGGCTCAGCAAGCCATTAAACACACTGGTTTTTTGTTGCTGACACAGTTGCTGCAAACGTTCTGACAAATCATTGCCTAACTGCACGCGGTGAAAGTCACCACGATAGCTGATTGCAGGCGGACGAGAATGGTCCAATGGCAACGCCAAATTTGGGGTATCTGCCAGCTGTTTTTGCCAGTAGGTTTTCTGTTGTTCAATGGCCGGTTGCTGCAACATGCGCTGCTGCCATTCACTAAAATCCACGTATTGGATGTCCGGTTTGGGCAACACCGGTGTTACGCCATTATAGAGATTGGCGTAAATGGCAGAGACTTCGTTGAGCAGAATTTGGGATGACCAAGCATCAGAAATGATGTGGTGCATTACGATAGTAAGTAGGTGCTCACTGTCGCTAAGCGTGAGTATTTTTGCGCGAAACAGTGGGCCGGATTCTAAGTCGAAGCCTTGGTTGGCTTCTAACTCTAGCATATTGCTGAGTTTATTATCGCGCTGACGTAGGTCGGAAATATCCATTTGCCAGTCGAGTTGCTCATCAATAACCTGACGCGGACCATCAGCGGATTGTACAAAACGCGTTCGCAAGCTGTCGTGGCGGCCAATGATCAATTTGAATGTTTTGTTGAGTAGTGGCACATCAAGATGCCCGCGAATACGCACGGCGGCGGCAATGTTGTATGTCGGGTTGCCTGGGTCGAGTTGCTCTAAAAACCACAGACGTTGTTGTGCATAAGACAGGGTGAAATCTGCCTGAGTACGGTCTGCCACAGAGATGGGCTGGTCTCGCAAATCCGCAGTGCGAGGTGTTTTATCGGATTTTCCTTGCTTGAGTTTTTTCAGCAGGGCTTCTCGTTGCGCCGGCGATAGTTTACTCAGTTTCGCAGCGAGCGCTTCTTTTGCATTGCTCATGCGCAGTTGCCTATGGTCTGGCGTGGTCAGCTCAGGGTCTCTGATGCGTATTCTGATTGCTCTTTTAGCTCAGACAGGTGTGCTGTAGCTGTTGATGAGGAAAGCGTGCAGAACGTGAGACTGCTACCACGGTATTATTATTGTTATGAGTTCCGTTTCCGATGGAAGCGTTTGATCGTTGCCGTTTGCGGTCACCTGCATTATTGGGCAAGGCGCTCACATCAGTTGGCTTATCTAGCTTCCGGAATCCACTGCAACCCTTGCGGTGGCGGGCGTTAAAACCCATTCGCATTACAATAAGTTTACCTTATGCAAAAATAAAAAACACACCTTTATATCACGGGCATTACCGCTGATTTGAACAATTCGACGGTTTAGCGAAAGGAGCGGGTTATCGGCGGCTGTGCTATCTGTCTTGCGTGCCTATGCGCACATATTTGGGCAGTAGCAGCAAAGATCGTTGTCACCGGCGATCAATTTTGCAAAAATCCTCGGTATAAAAAGGAATTCAGGCAGGACACGGCATGTCTTTACAGGGATCTTCCAATGCGGGTTGGGCGACGGTGCCACTGAGCAACGCCACCGGTGACCAGTTTTACGTTTATCGTATCCGCCAGGGCTATAACACACTGGTGTTTGATCATTTAGCGGCAGCGCGTCGATTTGTAGCTGGGCTGGTGATTCCACCTGCAGCGCAAGCACGTTTGTTGGATCTTGCTGGCAGTTCTTCACCACGTGGAATTCAGCACAATCATGGCCCAGCGATTACTTGGCAAGATGGTGTTAACCTGGGACAGTTTCGTCGGGATATCGCGACGGATGCACGCTCAGAGGCTTCGCATAACCCGGTTGGCAGTTTCGCGCTGCGTGAGACGCCAACATTGATGGCCGTTATGCCCGGGCAAGTGGCGGAGCAGCTTGCTCAGGCACTGTATCAACAGTCGGTTTACGTGAGTCACNCCAGCGATGTGCAGCTTCGTCAGGCATTGCAAAAGATGGCAATTGCGAGTGAGCCGAGCCATAACGTTGGTTTTGCTGGCCACGGTGAACAACCTCAAAAAGCCAAAACATTCCACAGCATTGCCGATGCCAACGACTGGATCATCAGCCAGCAGTTACCGGACACCTATTGGCAAACCCTGCTGACAGCCAGTAATGTTGAAGGAGGTAGGCATTCGGGTGCTACGTCTGCTGTGGCAGAGCTGTTAGTGGCAGGCAAGCTATGGGTGAGTGATAAGCCCAAGGTCGTTGTACAAAGCCAATATGCGCCAGGGTCGGCTGCGGCGGCTCCTGCGTCAGCGAAACAAGCCCCCGCGGCGACACCGGCTGCTGTGCCAGTATCTAGCGAAGACGCAATCTCGGCCAATGATGTTCAACGTCAGGTTGAGACGCTGGTTGATGCTGCGGCGAGTGGGGCGGCGTTTTGTGAGGAGTGTGGGGATAAAAAAAGTACCAGTTAATGATGCATTGAATACGTCTAGTCAACTAGATGATCTTTCTTCACATAAGAAGCGAGAGGCTCGGCTTGTAGAACAACCCAAAGATTTGGTTAGCGATTCAAGAGGGATTTATGGTTATATGCCTACTCATGAATCGTAGTTTCATGAAAGTAGATGGCCTGTAGATTGGACTAATGAAAAACAGGTGTCATCTGCTAGGAATACCCGGATTGAGTATCATGACGGCTTAGAAAAAAAACGAAAAATGATAAGCACCTTGCGCGCTCAAGGGCTTAGTGATGAAGAGATTGCCAAGCAAATTGTTGATTCGAGAAATCAGGACAGATTGTCGCATTACAAGACTCCTGAGGCTCTTGATGTGGTATACAAACGCAATTTAAAAAAGTATCAGAATAAAACGGCCCTACCTACGAGTCCCAACTTGAAAAATACGGCGGGCCTCAAGGCGTTATTGATGCTGCGCTAAGATCGAATAATACAATGGATATTTTAGCGGGCTTGGCTGAGCCAAGATAGGGGGTGCGAAAAAATGATTTTATCCAGACCATTTGAAAGTGGCGGCTTGGTCGATTTTGAAATCGAGACCGGTCGAGTGATAAACGATGCATCTGTGTCGGGAAAGCCGATTGGCAGTTTTCATCAAGTTGGTGATTTTTGTATTACTCTATATTGTGAAAGTGGCTCTATTTTTTTACAAATTGGCCGAGAACGTTGGGATTTATCAGATAACGGTATCGAGCTGAGATATTTTCATATTATAGCCAGAAGGAGAACTTTTTTTTCGATTGATCCAGCTAACCTCCCTATCTCTATTGAATACGATGCATGGTGGGCTGATATTCCAGGATTTGAACCTGTGGAGCCAGAGATGGATCAGGATGAAGATTTTCTTGGATATGTCTATTATGTATGGCAGGAAAAAACATACAAAAACAATTGTCTTGTTCATGGTATTAGTTGTTTTCGGTTTTTCGCTAACTATAAAATATAGATCGTTAGATTTCGCTTAATCTAGCTTATTTTTATCAAAAAATTCGGCATTTTATGCACCTAGCTGACTGTGCATTTTTCGTTGAGAAAGATACTGCCAAACCTCAAAAAGGCAATTTGCGTAAACACTAAGGAGTGCTCGCGATCGCTTTGAGCTGCGCAATTGCAGGTGCTGGGAAGTGCCCTTTCAACACATGAACATCTAAGCGGTCTATCTGTGCAACTTTGTCATAACGATTTCGAACAAATTCACTTAGCTGCGGTATATTTCGAATATCTTGCAGGCTCATGTGCCGATTGGATGCATCGCCAACATAGAAAGTTTCAATATACACGCGGGGCGGGTTGTTTTTGAGTGCCGTCAGGTATTCTTGTCGCAGTGTTTTTTGCCATGAATGCAATTCGTTGTGGCTTTCGAGGTCGGCGAACAGCAGATAGTTAAAATGATGCCGACTGGCAAACGGACGATTGGCGAGGGCATAGATCTGGTTTTCCATACCCCACACGTAAATCGGATCGTCGGTGGCGGTATGTCGTTTGATCCAGTTTGCCACGTGTTCTGAAACGATGGGGTGGGGTTGGTCGTTAGGCGCATAGTAATTTGCTAGGTACTCATCGCGCGCTTGTGCTGCAAAAGCTGCCGGTACGAGCTGTGTTGTGTAGTGGCCTAACAGGCTACTTTTTATAAAAATGTAAATCAGTGTCACACTGGCAACCCCTTTTGCCAGTGTAATAACGAGGTGTTTACCTTGGTGGCTGAATAGAGTTTTTAATGCGTATGCAGCAAACATTAAGGCACAAATAATCCAGGGGATTGCCTGGTACGGATACCCTTTCTGTTGGATGAAGTAGCAGAATAATGAGGTAACCACGGGCACAGCTAACCAAAGCCGCTCGATTTTGCGTTGGTGGCACAGCGTCAGTAATATGCCGGCGCTGACAATGGGAATCCATAAGAAAATTTGAATCAGTGATAGCACGGGTTGGTGAATATCAACCAGACCTGAGTAGGCAATTAACAAACCGAATAACAGTAAAAAGCCGGGTTTTTTGGATTGTGAATACCACAATGAAAAATCTACGAGTGCGAATGTTGCATCGTTGAAGCTGTCGGTTATCCAAAAGTAGATAATCAGAGCGATAAAGATAATAAGAAAACCGCTCAGTAAAGCTGCCAGTGATAGGGCAAGACTGCGAGTAAACAGGCGACCTGTGATATGAACGTGGCGATGTATCTCTAGCGTAGCCATTATAATGCCGGCACCGGCAAAGAGCGGTTTGTAGAGAAATGCCACGCCGATTGTGAGTCCAGCGAGCAAGTGTTTGGTGACCCGGTGTGGGCGATCAATATCGGCGTAACAGATGAGTGATGTCGCAGTGATCAGAAGAATACCTGCAAAAAAATCTTTTTGAGCGATGTTGGCATAATCGAGTATGCAGGGAATCCACACGGCGATGAGAGCTGCTGCCCAAATGGCCGATTCGCGGTCGAAGACACGCTTCATCAAATAAAACACACTGACAATGCCGAGCGTGAGGCCTGCGCTGCTAATCAACGCTGTTTGAATGCGTGGGTCGTCGGTAACAAGATTGGTTGGCCAGAAGGTTAAGCCAAGCCCGGGGAGGTTAAAGTGAAGGACGTCTGTAATGAAGCCGCGACCCTGGCTGAATGCCATGCCCATACTCGACCAAACACCTTGATCTCGCCCTAGCGGCAGTGCCGCTAACGGAATATGTAACAGGCTACTAATCACACAGCAGATGGTAAGAATAACACCATCAGTCAGTGATAATACGCTTGAAATTGGATAGGCCNCAGTCGAATCTTTCATGATTCTGTCTTAAAAATCCTTTTAATTTCAGATGGATGGCCAAGGTAGGTGTGATTTGATTACCTTCGATTGTATCTGAAATAAGATGCCCAAAAAACTGCAGTGTTGAGGAAAACAACGTCGATTCTGTATCGTTGTTCATGAACCCCGCAGGATGCTTGAACTTTATAGAGATATTAATATTTTGTTAGGTGATTTTATGAGCTCTGTCGGTTGTTAAATTAGGCCTCAGGCCGATCATTCGGCCAGACGATTCTTCAAAATTACTCTTCTAAATCATCAAGATCTTCCAACATGGCCAGCAGCTCATCGTCATCTAACGAATGTGATGCTATCTCCTGTTCCAATATCACCATCGCCAGTTCGGCAACCGTTGGGTGTTCAAAAATCGCTTTGAGTTCGAGCTGACATTCAAATTGTGTGCGTATACGTGAGGCAACCTGAGTCGCGAGTAGAGAGTGCCCGCCAAGTTCGAAGAAGTTGTCATGAATGCCCACACGCTCAATCCCCAAGATATCTTGCCAGATACCGGCGATGGCGGTTTCAGTTTCATTTTCAGGAGCAATGAACTCGCTGCTGAGGAAATCTTCGGCAGCAGGGCGTGGTAGTTGCACCGGGTCAACCTTGCCATTGTGCGTCAGTGGCCATGAAGACATAAAAATAAAGGCTGCCGGAATCATGTACTCGGGTAACGCTGCTTTCAACTGTTGACGCAGTTGTTGGCCATCGAGTGTATGTTTCTCGCCGGTGAGTAGGTAGGCGACTAAACGCTTGTTGCCGGGCTCGTCTTCGCGTGCCAGTACAACGCTGTCTTTGATCTGTTCCATGCTACAGAGAACGGCCTCGACTTCACCTAATTCAATTCGGTAGCCACGAATTTTCACTTGATGGTCGATACGTCCAAGATACTCAATGTCGCCATTGGGTAAACGCCGAGCTAGATCACCGGAGCGATACATACGCCGATGCTGCTTCGCTAGTGCAGTGCTAAGTTCGTTGGCAAACGGGTTGTTAACAAAGCGGTTGGCGGTTAGCTCGGGCCGATTTAAATAGCCATCGCTGACACCGGCACCACTGATGTACATTTCGCCCATGACGCCGATGGGCACCAATTGCCCGTGGCTATCCAGCAAGTGCACTTTGAGATCATTCAGCGGTTGGCCGATAACACTGCGACCACGCTGTAAATCCGCATCGGAGATAGTGTGATGAGTAACATGCACGGTAGTTTCTGTGATGCCATACATATTTACCAAACGTATCTGGTTGAGTGGGTAGTGGCTCGCCCAGCGTGTTAGAGCGTTGAAATCCAGCGCCTCACCGCCAAAAATAACCGTGTTCAGCGCCAAAGGAGGAATCTCCTCGGAGGTATCCGATCCTGTTTGTATGGCTTCACGAGCTAGTTGGTCTTGCATAATAAACTGGGTGAACGCTGATGGCGTTTGGTTCAGTACCGTCACTTGTTGCTCTGCAACAAATCGGAAAAACGCATCCGTTGAACGGGTTATCCATTGCGGAACAATGGCAAGCCGGGCGCCATAGAGCAGCGCGCCCCAGATCTCCCACACGGAAAAATCAAAAGCGTAGGAATGGAACAGGCTCCACACTTGGTCTGCATCAAAATGGAAGGTGTCTTCAGTGCTAGTAAACAGTCTCGACAGATTCTGGTGTGTTACCAAACAACCTTTGGGTTTGCCCGTGGTACCTGAGGTATAAATCACATAAGCGGTGCTATCGAGCGGTAGGTGTATGCCCGGATTTGCGTACTCTGTATTCTCTGCAGTGGCTGCTGGCAATGATTCTAAGGCGAATATTCCGCAAGGGATATCGTTAGATTCTTGGGGTGATTCCGTTAGCAAGATGGCAATGCCTGCATCTTCAATGATGAAGCGCTGTCGTTCTTCCGGCATGCTCGGGTCGAGCGGTACATAGGCCGCCCCGCTTTTTAATACGCCGATAATACTGGCGATCAAATCAACTGAGCGCGGCAAAGAGATACCGACAAAATCACCGCGGCCGATGTTGTGTTGCACTAAATAGTCGGCAATCTGGTTTGCACGGGTATTCAAATGGCGGTAGCTGGCCTGGCGGGAGTCATCGTTAACCGCCGTTTTGTCGCTATATCGTTCTGCATTCGCCTCAAACTGTTCGATAACACTGATGGCCGACAGTGAATGATCTGCCGCAGCGGCTAACAAAACCTGTTGTTCTTCGGTGGTGACCATGCGCAGTTGATTCACCGGCGTTTCAGGCTGCGCAACCATGGCATCCAAAATATTCACGAAATGGCGGGCCATACGTTCGATCGTCGTTTGTTCAAACAGATCCGTACTGTATTCCAATTGTGCCTGCATGCCGGTCTTGTCTTCAAAGCAGGTCAGGTTGACGTCATATTTTGCCATCTGCCAATCAAGCGGCTGGTGGCTGATACTCTCGCCGAGTGCGCTTTGTAGCCGTGATTCAAGGGGCAGCGGTTCGAGGGCGAATGATGCCTGCAAAAATGGTGTAAAACTCAAGGAGCGTTCGACACCGAGGCTATCGATCAACGTATCAAAAGGTGCATCCTGATGGGCGTATGCATCGATCGTGGATTGTTTCACCGTTGTTAGCAATTGCCGTACTGTCGGGTTACTAGCCAGCTGTGTACGCAACACCAAGTTATTTACAAACAAGCCTGCCATCGATTGTAGCTGCGGATGGTTTTTGCCCGTGATCGGGAAGCCAACACAGATATCGCTTTGCTGGCTATAGCGGGCTAACAGCAATGTGTAGGCGCTGATCAGTGTCATAAATAAGGTGACGCCTTGATCTTTGCTGAGCGTGTTGAGGCTGGTAACCAGGCTCTCTGGCAGCGGGAATGTCAGTGTCGCCCCGTGGTTGCTTAACTGAGGTGGCCGTGGTTTGTCGGTGGGCAGATCCAGCATGGGGGAGGCATCAGATAACTGCTGCTGCCAGTATGCCAGTTGCTGTTGTAATCGTTCGCCCTGTAGCCATTGGCGTTGCCAGAGGCTGAAGTCGGCATAATCGACGGTAACAGCAGGCAATGCCGGCGGTGTTCCGGACTCTTCAGCTCGCCATAGGTGCCCGAGCTCTTCGATCAACGTCGCAACTGAGCTGCCGTCGACAGCAATATGATGCAAGCAAAGTGCGAGTATATGCTGATCGGGCGCGAGGCTGATGGTGATCGCGCGAATCGGTAAATCACGGGCCAAATCAAATGGTTGATTTGCCATGAGTTGTAATTGGTTTGTTGCTTCTTGCTCCGCCTGTTGAGGTGCGAGCCGGCTTAGGTCGAGTTGCGGCAACGTCCATTGACTAACATCGGTGATATCCAGATAGGCAACGCCGCTGTCATCACGAAAACGGGTATGTAGTACTTGATGGCGTTCAATCAGTTGTTTGAGGGCAGATTCCAGCGCACGTAACCGCAACGGTTGGTGGATGCGTACTGCAACCGGCATATTGTAGGCGCAAGAATCCGGCGCCAATTGTTGTACAAACCAGAGTCGTTGTTGTGCCATTGAAGCAGGAACGGGTTGATCATCTTGGCGCTGCAAAATAGGCGGCAGCTGAGGTTCGGCATTTTGCCCATGCAGTGACGCCAGTAAATCAGCAATGGTGGGCTGGGTGAATATGTCTCGCATATTAATCGGCTGGCCTAGCGCCTCTTGCATTTGATTGGCAGCGTTAACCGCCAGCAAGCTGTGACCGCCGAGCTCGAAAAAGTTGTCGTGAATGCCGATATCTTTGATGTTCAGCAAATCTTGCCAGATGGCCGCGATGGTTTTTTCTTCCGTCGTCGCTGCTGCAACAAACGTCCCATGGCGCTCAATTGTTACCGGCGGTAAACGTTTTTTATCGATTTTTCCATTGGCATTGATGGGTAAAACATCCAATACCATGATGGCGGCCGGAACCATGTAATCAGGCAACTTCTGACGTAGCTGACGACGGATGTCATCGCTTTTAACCGACGATGTGTTGGCCGTGGCGTCTGCCCCGGTGCTGACATAGGCAGCGATAAAGACTTGGCCTGCCTCGTCTTTGAGCGGCAAGGCACATGCGTTATTGATACCGCGTAAGCTATTGAGTTGATGCTCAATCTCTCCTAACTCAATGCGGAAACCGCGAATTTTTACCTGGTCATCTCGTCGGCCGGCATAGATGATTTGGCCGTCTTCACGCAGGTAACCTAAATCGCCCGTCGCATATTGGCGGCTGTGGGCGTCATCGACCTTGGGACTGAATGCCTGAGCCGTTAAATCACTGCGATGCAGGTAACCGTTGGCGAGGCCATCACCAGCAACGATGATTTCGCCAATGATACCGATGGGGGCGGGGCGGCCCCATTGATTGAGAATATAAGCCTGAGAATGATTAATGGCGCGACCGATTGGCAGAGTGCCGCTTTCAAGGTCTGATTCTGTAATGTGACAGGCGGTGCTGACCGTGCCGTTTTCAGTCGGGCCATAGAGGTTGTATAGCGCACCTGGGCGGCCGTGAGCAAAACATCGTTTTACCAGTTCAGCATCAATGGCTTCACCACCGGTCATCAATGTTTGGATGTTGGAAAACATGGACGGGTCGTTAGCGGTACAAAGATGAAACAGTGCAGTGGTTAAAAATAGAGCATCGGGCTTTTGTTGTTGTAAAAAGCTCCGGAACGCTGGGATATCAAGCAAGGTATCGGCATGTATCTGTAACAACGTAGCGCCATTGAGTAACGCGTTCCACACCTCGATATGTGTCGCATCGAAAGCAATATTGGCTGCGTAACCGATGGATTGACCGGGTTCTAAGGCCAAAAAGCCGTTGTTCAATGCGAGGCGCGCGATGGCGCGATGGGGAATTTCAACGCCCTTTGGGATTCCGGTTGAACCCGATGTGAATAACACACATGCGGTCTCTGCCGGGGCCGATTGCGCCGTTTGTAGGCTCGCCGAGTCGTGCTCAGCACAGCGTTGGCTAACAGTGTTCCAGTTCAGCAGTGCTGTTGTGTTAGTGTCGACATCCAGCGCCTTCTCTGTGGCATTGATAATAAGACGACACTTGGCGAGTTCTAGCATCTGTTGAATGCGTTCTTGTGGATACGCTGGGTCTATCGGTACCACGACCGCACCGATTTTCAGAATCGCCAATACACTCTGTAGTGCCGTTGCGCCGCGTTCAGCCAGCAATGCCACTCGTTCGGTTGCTTTTACACCCTCGGCAACCAGTACCTGACCGAGTTGATTAGCGGCGTGATCGAGTTCGGAATGGGTGAGCGTCGTGTTAGATCGTGCATCGCGCCAAGCAAGCTTGTCGCCATGCAGGCGCACGCTCTTGGCGAAATGGGCTGGCAAGCTTAATTCCAAATCGTAACTGGCGTTGCTTGCCGAATCGCTGCTGTTTGCGCTGAAGCCGGCAAGGGCTCGATCGGCATCCGATAACAGATCGATATCACAAACTTTTTGCATCGGTGTTTCTATCGTTTGCGCCAGCAGTTGTTGCCAATGGCTAACGAGTCGCTCGATGCGTTCAACCTTAAAAATATCGGTGTTGTAGCGTACCGAAAGTCGAACTTCGTCACCCGCATCGATGCCCGTTAATACCAAATCGTAAATGGCGCCGCGTTGCTCCATTAATTCAATGTCGGCAATAAGCGCACCTTGGTTATCTTGTTTGTCAGTGATTTGATTCCATGACATCGCAACCTGGAATAACGGGTTGAAGCCAGTATCTGACGTTGATTTGAGCTCATCTATAAGGCGTTGCATCGGGTATTGTTGATGTTTCATACCCTGTAAAACGGTTTGTTTGTTGGTCAGTAACAAATCCGCGAAGTGGCTATCTTGATCAAAATGCTGAACCAGGTTGACCGGGTTAGTAAAATGCCCGGCCAATTTTTGATAGTCACTGAGGGTGCGCCCCGCGACCGGCGAGCCAACGTTGATGGTAGATTGCCCGGTATACAGATGCAGTAACGTCTGAAAGGTGGTTAACGCCCACACAAACGGCGTCACTTGATGCTGCTGAGCCTGTGTTTTGAGTGCTTTGGTCAGCGGCGCCGGAAGCGTAAAGTGATATTCTTTACCGGCAAAGCTTTGGCGGGCCGGACGTGGAAAATCAGTGGGTAAATCCAGTGGTGCTGGCAGTGGCGTCAGTTGTTGGTGCCAGTATTGCTGTGCGGCTTCGCTGGCTTCACTGTTTAGCCATTGACGTTCAGTGATGACGTAATCTTTGTAGAGTTTTCCGATATCGGGCAGGTCGGGTGATCTCTGTTGCAAGCTGGCCTGATAGATCTGTTGCAGCTCGCTGATGATCAGCTCCATGGTCCAGAAGTCGGCAACAATATGGTGTGCCACGATCAACAGATGGGCTGTACCGTTCGCGGTGGCGGGAATACGCAAGCGTGCGCGCACCAAAGGCTCTTTGTCTAAAGCAAAGGGCACGGATGCATGGTGTTCGATCCACTGGTGAACCGGGTTACTGTTTCGCAGATTTTCATCTGTGGTATCCACATTTGTGTGATCTGCGTCGATGTCTTCGACGGGCGGTACACTGGCCGTTTCGACTACCAGAATCGAGGGCAATGAGTAACTGACCTGCTGTGCATTGATGCCGTCGAGTTGACGCAATGCCATGCGCAATGGTGCGTGACGTTGCAGCAGAAAATCAAAGGCCTTTTCCAGTAAATCAACATTCAGATCATCTTGCAGTGTGAGGCAGCAAACCTGATTGTATGCCGCACTTTCAGGATCAACCGCTTGCATCAAGGCGATGCCTTGCTGGCCTTGACTGAGTGGAAACCCTAAATAATGTTCTGGGCGAGCCTGTATGAGCGCAATAATCGCGCTTTTGTGGGCTTTGAGTTGCGCCAGGGTTTTGCTATCCATGACGCTTTTGCTGCCACGAAAACGCAGCTGGTCACCTTCGAGCCAGAGTTCGACGCCCTGCAACCAAAGGTTGCGCAAAAAATCTTGAAGTTCGCTGGTATTCATGGGGTTCAGGAGCTGGTCTCGGCCTTCTGCTGCCTAGTGGTGCCTTACCGTGTCATCAGATACATGAATGAGCGGTTATCAGGCATATTCCCTGATTGGCAATCTGGCATGGTTCGGCATTCGGATGTGTTGGCAGAAAACGCCTATCGACATCAATTTTTATTATTGGGTCGATAAGAATACCGAGCAATGGGCGGCTTTTGAAGCAGTTTGCCGCCTTTTTGGCAGGATTACGGTACCGTTAGATAAAGCCTTCGATATCTTCGTCATCGTCGGTCGTAACCGGCGTCTCAGCGGTTTCTTTCAGGTAGGTCGCCACGGCTTGAATATGCGGCAGCTCCCATAACACCATGTTGTCCATCGGTTGCCCGAGCCATTGCTCCAAATTACCGGCCAGTTGCACCAGATCAACCGAATCCAGCCCGAGGCTGTCGAGTGACGCCTGTGTCGGCACAGTATCGACGCTAATTGCGAGCTTGGCGGCCAGCCACTGTTGCATGTAGAGTTCAATATCGGCGGTACTGCATTGCGCCATCGGCGTTTGTGGTATTGCAGGCAATGCGGAAGCAGGCACTGAGGGTTTATGCCAGTTACCGGTGCTTTTCAACGAACCCTCTTGATAACGCTCACGCACTAGGTATCGCTGAATCTTACCGCTAGATGTTTTGGGCAAGCTGGCAAAGCGAATAAAGCTGATCGCATGGGTATCGATGCCGTGCTCTCGAGCGACAGCCTGGCTGATGGCCAACGCAGCTGCATCGGCGTCGAAATCTTTACGATGACTGCGCAGTACTTCAGCAACGAGTACCAATTGTTCTTCACCCTCGGCCTCGACGGTAAACGCGGCAACATTGTCTAGGTGCATGGCGTCATGAGCTTTGGCGGCCGTCAGCTCGATATCTTGTGGATAATGATTTTTACCACGAATAATGAGTAAATCTTTCAAGCGGCCGGTGATATACAGTTCACCATCCACTGTCGAGGCAAGGTCGCCCGTGCGCATAAACGGGCCTTGTCCATCGAGTGTATAGGCATGAAATGCATATTCGCTGAGCGCCTGCTGCGCCCAATAACCTTGGGCAATATGATCGCCCTGTAGCCAGAGTTCACCGACATGACGATCGTGCACGATTTCACGGGTATCCGGGTCAACGATTAATAGTGTTTGACCCGCACAGCTTTGACCGCAACTCACGTAAACAGAATCTCTATTGGCCTCGTCGTGATCTTCCTGCCGCTCAGGGGCTTCAACAAAATGCCCTTGCGTGAGTTGATGGGCATCGACGCGCTTGCTGATAATCGGGCCGGTTTGTCGGCAGGTGGATAACAAGGTCGATTCAGCCATACCAAACGCTGGTACAAATGCGTTCGCATTAAAACCGCAAGGGGCGAACTTATCCGCAAATGCTTGCATGGTCTGTTGGCGAATAGGCTCTGCACCGTTCATGGCAAAGATCCACGGGGATAAATCCAGATCAGCGAGATCGGCATCGCTGATTTGATCAACACATAGCTGAAAAGAGAAGTTAGGTGCCGTGCAGCCGACGGGGCTTTGTTGGCCATATTCGCTGAGCAGCCGCAGCCAGCGTATCGGTTTTTGCAAAAATGCCGCCGGTGGCATCAGAACGCTGCCTGCGCCCCAATACATGGGCGTCATCACCGCACCAATCAGGCCCATGTCGTGGAACAGTGGCAGCCACGATACACAGCGTGCATTGGCAGGCAGTTGATATGCCTGATGGGCCATTTTTACATTGGTCATCAGGTTTTTATGGGTCAGCATAACCCCTTTGGGGGTTCCTGTTGAGCCCGAGGTGTATTGCAGAAACGCCAAGGTCTCCGCCGATGGTGCAGGCGCATTAAAGTTGGCTGCGGCAGCATCCTCGATCATGTCAGTGTTGATCCACGGCAACGCCTGTTGCGCTGGCGTAAAGGCATCCTGACAGAGGCTTTGGGATTGTTGTAAGACGGTATCTGAACTCAAAATAATCGCCGGCTCACAATCACTCATGATGTTAAGTAGGCGATCTAGGTTGTGATTACGGCGCGGCGGGTATGCGGGCACGGCAACAACGCCGGCATAAAAACACGCGAAGAAGGCTTCGAGAAAGTTGATGCCGGAATGAAAAAGCAAAATCGTGCGTTCGCCGCGATAAGGTTCAAGCTGCGTGGCGATAGCTTTAATACGACGATCGAATGCGCGATAGCTGTAGGCTACCGATTCGCCCTCGCCGTTGGGGTAGAAGCGCAGCACCTCTTCGTCAGGCTTACGGTCGGCCCAATATTGAATGACGTCAACAAGACTGTTGGCAGTTACGGGAGGCGTTGTCATGCAGTAACCTTGGCATCGGCCTGAGTCTGGTAACTGCGGGTATCAATGATGGATAGATATCATTGCGGCTGATTTGTGGCCGTCCGCGCCAGCACAGGGCTGTGTTATTCTTATCGTTTGTTGTTAGCAAATGCTATCAAAGGGTTATCGGGAGAGCTTATCGGTTTTGCCCGAACGGCGCAAACGCGTGCCGATGTAAGTGGCTACTTCGCGATCAGTGCGTGATAGACCGAGATAAGACATTTGGCGCAGTGATTACGCGCAGTCTTCCATCTGTGTACAAACGACCTCCACATGAACCACCACAACACGATCCCAGCGCAGGAGAATAACGATGGCTGATTTACTTCAAGCCCGAGCCGATATCCAAGATCTGGCGCTGCGCTACTGCCGGGCGATTGATCGAGGCAATCTTGCGGACCTTCACCAGCTTTATCATCACGATGCGATTGATGAGCATGGTGCCATGTTCAGTGGCACCGCGGTGGATTTTATCGATTGGTTACCGCAGGCATTAGCGGGTATGAAAACAACATCGCATATGGTCCACAACCATTTGATTGTGATTGACGGCAATAACGCGGAAGGCGAGGTTTATTGCACAGCCTATCATCTGACTTTGGATGACCAAGAGGTTGTTATCGGCGGCCGGTATCTGGACAAATACACGTATACTGACGCCGACGGATGGCAATTTTTGCATCGTAAGATTGTGATGGATTGGAATCAGATTCAGCCGTCTCGCTGTGATATGACATCACCCGCCGTTGCCGGAACACCCGTCGGCGATTGGGCGGAAAATGACCCGTCTGCCGGGTACTTCCGCCTGTTACGCTAGGGTGTTATGACGATTGATTCCCTGTGTATGATCCTCGGCGTGTGAGTCAGAATCCCAGAATACGTGTCCATAGGTGATCTTTAGCCGGCGATGGTAGTAATGCCTGTAACCAATGGTAGGTTTTGGCATCGGTACCCACCTGATAACGCAGTTTCGGGCGTTTATCGATCGCGGCTTTATGGATCGCGAGTGCGACTTTTTCAGGTTTGATGGCTGTTTTTAGCAGTTGCCGGATCAGCTGTTGTTGGCGCTTAAAGGCCTCTCGATAGTAATCCAGCGCATTGTCGGGCATGGTTTGCTGTAGCGATTTGAGACTCTTCTCGTATTTGCTGTGCATTGGTGAATCGACCATGCCAGGCTCAACCACGATCACCTTCACGTCACTGCCTTTCACTTCGACCCGTAAAGCATCGCTGAGACTGTCGAGCGCTGCTTTTGTGGCGCTGTAAAAGCCCATTAGCGGGGCAGACATCGTCGCAACACCGGAGCTGAGGTTAATAACACGGCCATTGGCGCGCTTTAACAAGGGCAAGAGCGAGCGTACCAGCACCATTGGCGCAATCACGTTGGTACTGAAGTGATTTTGCATGTGTTCAGTGGAGGCAAACTCGACTGGGGCGCTTTCACACATTGCCGCGTTGTTTATCAGCACCTGCAATCCGGTGTGTTTGAGCTGCTTGTTCAATAACCGAGTCAGTTGTTTGATTTGGCTTTCATCATCCACATCCAGCATTAATACGTGGATATTGGTGTAGCCGGTCATCATCAGTGCATCGGCATCCTCTTGCTGACGCACTGTTGCGAACACTTGCCACTGCTGGCGCGCAAAATGAATGGCGGTTGCTCTGCCAATACCGCTTGAACAACCGGTAATGAGAATGTTATTGGCTGTCATACATCGTCCTTATTTCGGTGTCTTCCATGTCTGATTGTTGAGACTGAGCCGTTGCCATTTGGTCACAGACTGGCCCAGGGTTCAAGTGCTGGCGACACGTGGTTATCTATCATTTGGGGGCTTCGCTTGGCCCTTGTCTATGCGTATGCCTCAGGGGCGAGCGCTGCTATTGGAGTAGCGCTCTTTGTCACAGGTGATGGCATTCATGTCGGTGGCGATGCAATTTTTACCGCACTTAACGTTGCCAAAGGTGTCTTTCTCGCAGTTGTCGCCTGATTTTTCACCACAATAAATCTTGGTCAGGTCATATGGGTCTTTAATGCAGCCATAGCCACACGATTTGGTTTGGAAGCTGGTCGTCAGGCATTGATAGTCTTTGCTGCCATGACCTTTGTTGTGGCGGTGATGGTGATGCCCGTCTTCGACGATGATTTTCACTTTGGCCAGTTGTAGAGGCGCGTTTTCGGCTTCGTCTGCAACTGTGTCCGATACCTCCAAGACACTGAAAAACAAAATAAAAGCGACGTACTTCCATGTGTTAGAGATGTTCAGCCGGGTGTTCATTGCAAATCTCCGAGGCGTCCATGAAGTTTCTCTGAACCTTGTTATCGAGGGGAATGCAGATACACATTCGTTAATGTTGCTTTTTTATTACTGGTTTGTCGCAGACTAGTCAAAAACTCTGACCGCGACCAATGGCCTAGGGTCAAAAATTCATTAAAAAAGAGCGAGCGAGCACAAGGCTTCACTCGCTCTGGGCGGCGGGTTGTTCGTTGGTAAGCTGGCGATGTAAAACGGATTTTTTAGAGGTGGTGTTTCAGAGGTCAGTGGCTTAAAGATAGCAAAACATTAAGTGCAAAATGCGATTTTATTCGATTTTTTTATTGCGATTTATTCTGAGCTAAGGCCGTTTTATTGTAAGGCGATTCTAAAAAACGGCTTGGCGGTGATCAAATCGTGCCATTGTTGCGCAGTGTTTGGATTCTCGTAGGGCTAAACACGCTGTGTGTTGCAAAGTTTTGTGCGTATCAGGCAGACCACGAATACCTGCAATGTTGGATGCACATCGCTTGCTGGGTGCATGACAGCACAGTTAATAGCTGTCGTGGCAAATGTCGATCACAGAGGGGGGTTATGTCCGCCGGTCAGCGGACATAAGGGGAGGGAGCGTCAGGGAGTAATAAACATCATTGATAACTGCGGGATATACGTGATCAACAGTACCGCAAATAGCAGCACCATCATGAACGGAATGCAGGCCTGATAAAGTTCGGTGATGGGCTTTTTGAAACGATAGCTGGCGATGAACAAGTTCATGCCGACGGGCGGTGTGAAATAGCCAATCTGCATGTTAGCCAAGAAGATAATCCCCAGATGCACCGGATGAATACCGTAGTTAACGGCCAGTGGCAAGATCAGTGGCACGATAATAACAATGGCCGCAAAGATATCCAGAAATGCACCGAGCACCAGCAAAAACAGGTTTAACAAAATTAAAAACGTCAGTTTGCTCGAGACATGCGCCTGTAGCCAATCAAAAATTTGTGTGGGTACTTGTGCATCAATCAGCACATTGGTGAGTGCCAATGATGCTGCCAGAATGACGATGATACCGCCGACCATGGTCATGGATCGCAGCAATAAACTGATCAGGCGATTCATTGGGATTTCCCGGTAAATCAAAATCTCCACCACCGCGACATAAAAGGTTGCCACCGCGGCGGTTTCTGAAATCGCAAAGTAGCCTGAGTAGATGCCAGCAAGGACAATAAACGGCAACGGGATTTCCCATTTGGCTTCCCACAAGGCCGCAGCAACTTCTGGCCAAGTAAATCTTTGCCGTTCAATGTTCTGGTGGCGATTGCTCCACAAACTGTAAATGGTTAGCAGGGTGATCATCAGCAGAGCCGGTATGGCACCAGCGACAAATAGATCCTGAATGGTGAACGCTGGGCCAGTATTCATTTGCTGAGCGATGATGCCGTAGAGAATTAGCGGCAGGGAAGGGGCGAGCAATAGCCCCAAACTGCCCGAGCTGGTAATCAAACCCAGTGAAAAACGTTCGGAATACCCCACTTGTTGCAGTGCCGGATACAGTAATGCGCCAATGGCAACGATGGTGACACCAGACGCGCCAGTAAAGGCGGTAAACATGGCGCAGGTAATAAAGGCAATGATGGATAGCCCGCCCGGAGCCCAGCCAATTAGAGATTGAGATACACGAACTAGGCGCTGCGAGGTATTACTTTCGGCCAGCAAATACCCGGTCAGGGTAAATAAAGGCAAAGCCACCAGCATGGGGGTGTCGGCAATACGATAAATTTCGACAGCAATAATTTGCAGAGGAATTTCATTCAAATAAAAGCCGAGCATCGCAGCGGCAAGAATGACGACAAAAATCGGCGAGCCGATCACCGCCATCAATGTGATAAGGAAAAACTTTACAGCTGTCACAATGATTATCCGTCAGTTATTGCGCGGGGGTGTCGGCGGTCTGTTCGGTGTCTATTTCTGCGTCGAGTGGAGGCAGGAATACTTGGTGCAAAAATCGCATGCCAATAACGGCCAATGCAAAAGGCATGATGGCTTCGCAGGCCCAAACAGGAATGCCCAAAAAGGCTTCTGTGGGGAATTCATATTCGCCAATAACAAACTCAAGGCAGTGCCAAGCCGCGAAACCGCAGACAGTGGCGGAAAAAAGGCACACGACCATGTGCAATACGCGCTTTAACCAAGGCTGGCCATAGTGGGTCATCAAATCGATAGCGATGTGATTGCGCAGGCGGCTAGCCCGCATTGCGCCAAACATGGCAAGCCACAGCACGATGACGCGGCTGGCGTCTTCTGCCCAGGTGAATCCTGCAATGCCGGCATTTCGCATCACTATTTGGGTGAAACTGATCAGCAGCAAGCTGCTGATCAGGCTGACCAAAACTCCGTCTTCAATGCCATGCAGAATTTTTCGGGTCAGGGTAACGGCGGATTTAACCACCGTTATTGGCCTGTTTGGCGCGGAATTCTTCCAGCAGCTTCAGCATTTGCTGGTAGGTTTCCGGTTTCACTTGGCCAGTTTTCATGAACGCATCACGAGTAGCTGCGCTTTTGGCTTCCCAATCAGCGGCTTCTTCAGCGGTTGGCTGAAGAACTTTAATGCCCTGGTTTTCTAAGGCTTTGAAGGCTTCTTGGTTGTCTTTACGATTCTGCTTGTCGATCTTTTTAAAGGCCGCATGCATAACGTCACGAACGGTCGCTTGATCTTCAGCGCTGAGGCGGTTGAAGGCTTTTTGATCAATCGCTAACAGTGCATAGAAATAGACCAGTGGATAGTCGGTGACGTAATCAACCTGTGTGTGCCACTGCAGTGCAATGGCTGCGATCGGTGAGGCAAACACGGTATTGATCAAATCCGTTTGCAGGCTGGCAAGTACATCACCCAGCTGCAAAGGTGTTGGCGTGATATTGAAAGCTTCTACGGCAACATCGGATGATGGATCATCAGCTGGTACCCAGACTTTCTCGTCTTTTAATGCAGTGGCAGCCGTGATCGGTTTTTTCGACATTAGGTATGCGAAGCCGCCTTCGGCGAGGCCGAAGTTAACAAAGCCGGCATCTTCGAAGTCTTTTTGTACGCTTTGATCCATGTTTTGACGCACAAAATCTACTTCTTCGTACGATTTAAACGTGCGTGGCAAGTTGTACACCTGAGTATTCGGTACAAGACCTGCCAATGCGCCGCCAGAGAAGGCTGCACCATGTAATTGGCCGATACGAATTTTTTTCAGTACAGCCTTGTCGTTACCCATAACGCCGCCGGGATAGAAACGGAAGCGAACACGCTTATCTGTGCGCTTGGCGATTTCCTTGCCCGCTTCACGCATGGAGTTCATCCAGTAGGAACCTTCCGGAGACAGAGTCGCGATTTTGAAGGTCGTCGCCAGCGTAGAGCTGCTCAGACTGATCAATACAGCGGCGATACCGCCGACAAACAATTTACGCATGATAATTCCTGAGGTTATTCGAAGTACTCGCTTTCGCCTTCCAACAGCAGTGCTGCTTGCTGTTGAGACCAAGCGTTCATTAGCGTTAAGCCAGGTTCGTGAGGGTCAGCTGCCAAGACGTCTTCCAGCAATTGATGATGGAGATCCTGATCAAACGTTAATCGGGCATAACGACGTGCATACTCAACCTTGGCGAGAAAGTTACGACCATTGGATAATTCAATCGCTCGTTCAAAGTGATGTTTGCCGACATCCGGCTTACCGCCCAGTGCCGGTGGTAACGTGGTTGCAATAGCGGCGAGGTACAAATGTGCGGTACCGTGTTCGTAACCTTCATCAAACTCAACCACAATGCCGAGTAAACGCTGCGCTTTGGAAAGGTCTGCTAAGACATTCCAGTCATCAGAGTGTGATTGTATAAAGCTGAGCCAAGCAATTGAGTAGGCATAAGCGAGCGGAACGTCATCTTTGTGCAGCTCATCAGCGAATTCTTGAAATGCAGCGGCGTCCAGTGAATCAATACCACACCACTTTTTGTTCATTTGACAACTGCCCTTTTGGGCGTAGTTGAAGGCTTTGTCACTGAGAATCTTTTTACGACGTGGATCTTCGACAAAGGCTCCTGCGTAGGCACCATAAATTTGCGCGGCTGAGAGCTGTGCTTTACCGCCGGCATCCGGCTTGCGAGCAAAGCTGTCGATCAGAATCAGAAATGTCGGCATCGCTGAGCCGACCGTTTCCGGATCTTCGAAGTTCAGCATGGTTTCAGATACGCTGTTGGCGAATTTATCAGCTTGTTGCTCAACAAAGCTGCTGCAGCCTGCCATCAGTATGGCGGTCAGAAACAAGCTAACCAGTTGGATTGGTAATTTCAGCTTCACCCAGGGGTCTCCGTCGCGGGGTTAATCGGTAGTGTGGCTCTTGACGTTACTATGCTCAGATACGGAATCTGAAACCCAGTTGAAAGCCTTTGTATACGCCCAATGTGTTCTTATCTTCATCAGCCGCAAGGTTGCGGTAACCCAGATACACCGTGGCATGTTCCATAACGTCATACCCAATATTGGCGCTGATATCGTAAAAGGTCGAATAATCGCCACCGAGTAAAATGTTAGGGCTGTAGTATGCCTCACCGCCAAGCCAGAGCTTAGGGATCACGTAACCAATGATGGAGCCACCGAGTGCCAAACCGTAAGTGTTGCTGTCGCTGGTATTTACCCAGATAAACTTGCCGCCAAGCTTAGCGCGTAACACATCGTTTTCGGTGCGTGCATAAAAGCCAGCTGAGGTTAGGTTTTTGCTGCGATCTTCATAAATGCTATGTAAGTAGGAAAGATCAAACGCATAGGCATTGGAAAAGTCAGCTTCGAATTCAATTTCTACCAGCTCGTTGCTCAATGCCAGATCAAAACTGTCGGCGTAAGACTGCAGGGAAAAAAGCGAAAACAATGTCGTAAAAGCGAGAGTAAACCAGGACTTCATGCACACCTCATTGTGTTGTCATTGAGTCCCCCCGTTTGCGTGAAACGCCATCCTTTTATTGAATGATAGGCAATTCAATAAAAGGCACGCGCGAGCATGGCTGTACCCGCGGAAAGACTATTTATTATTTCAAAGTGCCGCAGTATAACAAAATGGCATGGCGTTAAAATCACCAAAAACTGATAATCACTATTCTGTAATAGATTCGTGAAACCAGTTTTTTCGACGGATGGCATAATTCCTGATTAAGGTTTCATATTGATGTCGACAAGACGGATGGCTTATTGCCCGGCAACAGAGTCAGATCAGGTCTGCCGCTCAGTGGAAAAGTAACCATGGAAAACCAACACCCAGATCACATACCACCGCCGGATGGGTTGATTCTCGCGGGCGGACAGAGTGTTCGCATGGGTAAAGACAAAGCACTTTTAACGGTTGCCGGTGTGACATTGGTTGAGCATCAAATTAAAAACATGCTGCCACGAGTTCAGCATTTATATATCGCAGCGAACCATATGACAGATGCATTGCGTTCGCGCATGCCCCATTTTGGTGAGGACAAGAAGCTCATTTGGTTAGAAGATCACTTAAATGGTGCGCACGGACCGCTCTCGGGAGTGATGGCTGCACTGACAAAAATGCAATTCAGCACGGCGCGTTATTTGTGGATCAGCAGTTGCGATGCTTACGGTGTGGACGAGGGGGTGTTACCTCTATTGCAGAAAACACTACTGGAAGGCGACGCCGATATTGCCTGCTTAACCGTCGATGGTCGGGAACAACCCCTTCAGGCATTGCTAGATTGTCATCTTGGTAGTGATTTGAAACCTTGGCTGGAAGCCGGTAACCGGTCAGTATTTCGTTGGTATCACCGGCACAAAATGGTAGCGGTAAGCTTAAGCGACACCCACAAAGGCTGCTATAACATCAATACACCGGCCGATTACCAGTCGTTGTTACAAACACAAACACATTGCTCGGATTCATAACGTTCAGGTTTGTAAATACTTGGGCACAATAATAGATATTAAGCACTCTCGAGCGCGCACTGCGCAGTAAACTGACACAATCGATAACATCATGCGTTGCCCCTCGGCGCTGACTAATAGATTCACGGAGTAGGTAAAAAACGACAACCATGCTGATAGATCCCTTCGGTCGACACATTAATTACCTACGGCTGTCTTTAACCGACCGCTGTAACTACCGCTGCACGTATTGCATGCCGGAAGATATGTCGTTTGCGCCGCGGCACGAAAACCTTGAGTGTGATGAGTTGTTACTTATTTGCCGTGCGTTTGTGGAACTGGGTGTCGAAAAAATCCGGTTAACCGGTGGCGAACCAATGGTGCATCCCGACTTCCCCGGGTTATTACAAAAGCTCAATGCGCTTGATGGGCTAAGCAGTATTGCGGTGACAACCAATGGATCGTTATTGCAGCAACACATTCCCATACTTGCTGATAGCAAGGTAAAGCAACTGAATATCTCTTTGGATTCCGTCAACCCCGAGACGTTTTCGCGCATTACCCGTACGCGTGCAGGCGAGTTGGATAAAGTCATTGCGGGTATCGATGCGGCTGTTGAGGCCGGCATTGAACGTGTGCGATTGAATGCCGTGGTATCGAATGGGTATAACCATGATGAGTTAGTTGATCTGGTGCGTTTTGCGATTGACCGCCAAGTGCATGTTGCCTTTATCGAAGAGATGCCAATGGGCGATATGCCTGATTACAAACGCAGCGAAAAGTACTTATCGAACCAAACTGTTAAAAACCAGCTGGCTGACGTGTTCACTTTGCTACCGATGACGGAAAAACGTCAGCAAGCTGGCCCTGCTGTTTACCATAAAGTGGCAGGCACGCAGACGGAAGTTGGCTTCATTTCACCGCACAGTCAGAATTTTTGTTCCTCCTGTAACCGGGTGAGAGTGACGCGCAAAGGCCAGTTGGTACTTTGTCTTGGTAACGACGACGGGCTTGATTTGCGACAGGTCATTCGCCAACATGCCGACACTAATGATAGGCGCGAGCCTCTGATAGCGCTGAAGCAAGCCATTGCTGATGCGCTGACACGAAAACCGGAAGCCCACCAATTTGATATTGCCCAGGACGACTGGCAGGTGGTGCGATTTATGAATGTTACGGGTGGTTAATGCTGTCTTTTGATCAAGCCCTGAGCGCTTTGTTGCGTCAGGCTTCTGAGTTCCGACCTGATACGGTTGTTTTTCCTCTGGCGGAGAGTGCGGGTTGCATCCTTGCCGAAGATATCGCTGCTCAATGTGATGTGCCTCCGCAAGATAATTCAGCGATGGATGGATTCGCGTTCCGCTGTGCGGATATATCCGCTCAAGACACATCCGCGTTGCCGGTATCCCAAAAAGTTTTCGCCGGTAGTGCGCCAGCACCACTGAAACCCGGAACTGCAGTGCGTCTCTTTACCGGCAGCGTGATTCCCGAAGGTGCCGATACCGTCGAATTACAGGAGAACTGCACCTACGATGATGAGGTTGTGCAATTTCATCAGTCGGTGACGTACGGGCAGCATGTTCGCTGTGCTGGTGAAGATATTCAACAGGGCCGAGTGCTGGCTGAAATCGGACAAACCATTTCATCTCGCTTGATTGGCATCTTGGCATCCACCGGTGTTGCTGAAGTTTGTGTTTTTAAACCGTTGAAACTCGGCTTGCTAGCAACCGGCGATGAATTAATCGAGCCGGGAAAACCGTTGGCCAGTGGCCAAATTTATAATTCCAACCTTTATATGCTGCAAGCTGAATTACAAGCGTCGGGTTATCAGGTTCAGGCTGCGCATGTCAGTGACAATTTGGAGGTACTTACACAAACACTGACGATGATGATTCAAGAGTGCGACTTGATCATGACGATCGGTGGCGTGTCGGTTGGCGATGCGGATCTGGTGAAAACTGCCATCACGGCGCTAGGGTCACTGGATTTGTGGAAGGTTGCAATGAAGCCGGGTAAACCGCTGTCATTCGGACGTCTGCGCCGATTCCCTGAAGCGCCCGGCCGTGATGTCCCAGTGATCGGTTTGCCGGGCAATCCGGTATCGGCCTTTGCGACGTGTCGATTATTTGCCATGCCATTCTTGCAGGTTATGCAGGGGGGCGAAATGCCAGCGGCAGACAACGAAACCTATCCGATCCAACTGTCTCAGTCGCTGCATCCTAAACGCGAAGAGTTTGTGCGTGTTCAGCGCCAGCGTGAGGGTGATCGTTGGGTATTGGTGCCGTTTTCCCATCAAGGATCGGGGGTTCTCAGTTCGGTACTTTGGTCGAGCGGGTTTGCCCGCATACCGATGCAGCACACCACAAATTCCGGTGACCGGGTCGAATATATCCCCTTCTGACATAAAAGTGTCTAAAACCCCATCTTCGTGATAGACAAATTGGTGCAGTTTTTCGTAGAATACGCCCCCAGCGCGAGCGCCTATCTTTAGAGTGCTCAATCCCGCGTAAAAAACATGCAATTCGCCCTTAAATTCGCCGGTAACGGCATTCTCAGGTCAAAAGCAGGTTAGGTAAACGTTGATTGACGTCGATTTTTTGCACCAAATTACGTCACTCCCGCCGCGGGAAAATAGATTATTGAAAAAGCGAAATTGAGCGAGATAAAGGTGACTTTGTCTCGCTTTTTTTCGACCAGCCGCAAACGCGGTATATAGAAAGACTATCGGTTTATTGTTTCGGAGGTTCTCTTGACTGTTCCAGCTATACTCGCACTCGCAGACGGCAGTATTTTTCGTGGAATCTCTATTGGCGCCGAAGGGGAATCCATCGGCGAAGTGGTGTTCAACACGGCCATGACTGGGTATCAGGAAATCCTGACGGACCCGTCTTACGCTCGTCAAATGGTGACATTAACTTATCCACACATTGGTAGCACCGGTGTGAATAAGGAAGATGAAGAAAGCGCCAATATTTGGGCGGCAGGCTTAATCATTCGTGATTTGCCTTTAATCGCCAGCAACTTTCGCAGCGAGCAAACTCTACAAGATTATTTGAGCGATAACGGCATCGTAGCGATTGCTGATATCGACACGCGCCGCTTAACTCGTATTCTTCGCGACAAAGGAGCCCAAGGTGGTTGCCTAGTTGCTGGTGATGCGATTGATGAAGCTGCCGCGATTTCAAAAGCACAAAGCTTTGATGGGCTTGCTGGTATGGATCTGGCCAAAGAAGTAACGACTGACCAGCAATACGCTTGGACAGAAGGTACTTGGGAGTTGGGCCAGGGCCATAAAGACGCTAACGCATCTGATTTTCACGTAGTGGCATACGATTTTGGTGTGAAGCGCAACATTTTGCGTATGCTGGCGGATCGCGGCTGTAAGCTGACGGTCGTGCCTGCACAAACCCCGGCTGCAGACGTATTGGCGCTGAATCCTGATGGTGTATTCCTGTCTAACGGCCCGGGCGACCCAGAGCCATGTGACTATGCCATTGCCGCGATTAAAGAAATCCTCGAAACCGATATTCCGGTTTTTGGTATTTGCCTAGGGCATCAGCTGTTGGCATTGGCCTCAGGTGCAAGCACCTTGAAGATGAAGTTTGGCCATCACGGCGCTAACCACCCGGTTAAAGACGACAAAACCAGCGTTGTTATGATCACCAGCCAAAACCACGGTTTTGCTGTTGACGAAGACAGCTTGCCTGAGAACTTGGTCGCTACTCATCGTTCACTGTTTGATGGCAGCCTGCAGGGCATTCACCGGACTGATAAGCCGGCATTCAGCTTCCAGGGTCACCCTGAAGCGAGCCCGGGTCCGCATGATGTTGCGCCGCTGTTTGATCATTTCACTGAGTTGATGACCCAAGCGAAGGCCGGCTGATCGCTGCAACGCGACACTGATTTATGTTTTATCCGGCAGCTCAGTCTGCCGTGTGAATAAGAACCTCAACGCAGAAGTTTTACTATGCCAAAAAGAACCGACATACAGTCTATCTTGATTCTGGGTGCTGGCCCTATTGTTATTGGTCAGGCTTGTGAGTTCGATTATTCCGGTGCCCAGGCTTGTAAAGCCCTGCGCGAAGAAGGCTTCCGGGTTATTCTGGTTAATTCCAACCCGGCTACCATCATGACGGATCCGTCGATGGCTGATGCAACCTACATCGAGCCTGTTCGTTGGGAGACCGTTGCCAAAATTATTGAAAAAGAACGTCCGGATGCGTTGTTGCCAACCATGGGCGGCCAGACTGCGCTTAACTGTGCATTGGATCTTGACCGCGAAGGCATTCTTGAAAAATTCGGCGTTGAAATGATCGGCGCGACAAAAGAATCCATCGATATGGCAGAAGATCGCCGCTTGTTCGATGATGCGATGAAACGTATCGGCTTAGAAACACCTAAAGCTGGCATCGCGCATACCATGGATGAGTCGTTCGAAATTCTCGACGATATTGGTTTCCCTTGTATTATCCGCCCATCATTCACTATGGGTGGCTCTGGCGGCGGTATTGCTTATAACCGCGAAGAATTTGAAGAGATTTGTCAGCGCGGTCTGGATTTGTCCCCGACCAGCGAACTGTTGATCGATGAATCTTTGATTGGCTGGAAAGAATATGAGATGGAAGTTGTTCGTGATAAAAACGACAACTGCATCATTGTTTGTGCCATTGAAAACTTCGACGCTATGGGTGTTCATACCGGTGATTCGATTACGGTTGCACCGGCGCAAACACTTACCGATAAAGAGTATCAGATTCTGCGTAACGCCTCTTTGGCGGTATTGCGTGAAATCGGTGTGGAAACCGGTGGCTCGAATGTTCAGTTCGGCATGAACCCTGAAGACGGTCGTTTAGTGTTGATCGAAATGAACCCGCGTGTATCGCGTTCATCGGCATTAGCATCGAAAGCAACCGGCTTCCCGATTGCTAAAGTCGCGGCGAAGCTAGCGGTAGGTTATACCCTAGACGAACTGGCTAACGATATTACCGGTGGTGCAACACCCGCCTCGTTTGAGCCCTCTATTGATTATGTCGTTACTAAAATCCCACGTTTCACCTTTGAGAAGTTCTCTGCGGCAGAAAACCGCTTAAGTACTCAGATGAAATCCGTTGGTGAAGTCATGGCTATTGGTCGTACCTTCCAAGAATCGCTGCAGAAAGCACTGCGTGGTTTGGAAGTGGGCGCATGCGGTTTTGATGAAAAGATTGATCAAAAAGATCCTGATGCGCGAGCGAATATTGTTTCTGAACTGCGCAACGTTGGTGCTGAGCGAATCTGGTACATCGCGGATGCATTCCGTGCTGGCATGAGCGTTGATGAAGTTAACGAAAATACCGGTGTTGATCCTTGGTTCCTGGTTCAGATCGAAGACTTGATTACCACCGAAGAAAGCCTGCGAACAACGGCAGTGTCTGATTTGTCTGCGGATGATATTTTCCGCCTTAAACGCAAAGGTTTCTCCGATCTGCGTTTGTCGTCACTGTTGGGTGTCTCTGAAAAATCATTCCGTACACTGCGTCTTGAATCCGGTGTCAAGCCAGTTTACAAGCGTGTAGATACGTGTGCTGCAGAGTTTGCATCGTCGACAGCGTACATGTATTCAACATACGAAGAAGAGTGTGAAGCTAATACCTCGGATCGTGACAAAATCATGATTTTGGGTGGCGGACCAAACCGTATCGGTCAGGGCATCGAGTTTGACTACTGCTGTGTACATGCAGCACTGGCCATGCGCGAAGATGGTTATGAAACCATCATGGTTAACTGTAACCCCGAAACCGTTTCTACCGATTATGATACCTCTGACCGCTTGTATTTTGAGCCGGTAACATTGGAAGATGTATTAGCAATCGTTGATGCTGAAAAGCCGAAAGGCGTTATTGTGCAGTTTGGTGGCCAAACGCCGTTGAAATTAGCACGTGATCTCGAGGCTGCAGGCGTACCGATCATTGGTACCTCGCCAGAGGCCATTGACCGTGCTGAAGATCGTGAACGCTTCCAACAAATGATTCAGCGCTTGAACCTGAAGCAACCTGCGAATGCTACTGTGCGCTCTGCTGAAGAAGCCATTCAGGTTGCCACTGATCTTGGTTATCCACTGGTTGTTCGTCCGTCATATGTTTTGGGCGGCCGTGCGATGGAAATTGTTTACAAAGAAGAAGAGCTGGCTCGTTATATGCGCGAAGCCGTTCAGGTTTCAAACGATTCCCCCGTATTGCTGGATCGATTCCTGAACTCTGCGATCGAGATGGATGTAGATGCTGTCTCTGACGGTAACGACGTGGTTATTGGTGCGATCATGCAGCATATCGAGCAAGCCGGTGTGCATTCGGGTGATTCTGCGTGCAGCCTGCCACCGTTCTCGATTTCAGCGGAAGATCAAGATAGCATGCGCGAGATGGTTCGTCGTATGGCGCTGGAATTAAACGTTATCGGCTTGATGAATGTTCAGCTGGCGATTCAAGACGGTGAGATTTATGTTATTGAGGTAAATCCTCGTGCATCACGTACGGTGCCATTTGTTTCTAAGTGTATCGGTACATCGTTAGCCAAAGTTGCTGCACGTTGTCAGGCGGGTATGTCGCTGGCCGATCAAGGCTTTACTGAGGAAATTGTACCGCCGTTCTTTAGTGTTAAGGAAGCCGTCTTCCCATTCAATAAATTCCCGGGTGTTGACCCGATTCTCGGCCCAGAAATGAAATCAACCGGTGAGGTAATGGGCGTGGGTGATAGCTTCTCAGAAGCCTTTGCGAAAGCCAATGCCGGAGCTGGTGACGATATTCCGAATTCTGGTACAGCGTTTATCAGTGTGCGAGATGTTGATAAGGTCGCTGTTATCGGCGTTGCTCGTCAATTAATCGATCAAGGTTATCAATTGGTTGCTACACGCGGTACGGCTAAAACTATCCGTGAAGCGGGTATGCCAGTTGAGAACATCAATAAAGTGACGGAAGGGCGTCCGCACGTTGTTGATGCGATAAAGAACGGTGAGATTGACCTAATCGTCAATACTACCGAGGGTCGTCAGGCAATTTCAGATTCTTCGGCAATTCGTCGTAGCGCGCTGGCGAAACAGATTTGTTATACCACTACCCTGGCTGGCGCAGACGCTATCTGTAAGGCGATGGCGTTTGGTGAGGAACGTGAAGTACGCCGCCTCCAGGATCTGCATGAGAGAGTAAAAGGATAATGGCACAGGTACCCATGACAGAAGAGGGCGCGCAAGCGCTCCGCAAAGAACTTGATCAGTTAAAAGGCGTGGATCGCCCACGCATTGTAACGGCTATTGCTGAAGCACGTGAACATGGTGATTTGAAAGAAAATGCCGAATACCATGCTGCACGTGAGCAGCAAGGTTTTTGCGAAGGACGTATTCAGGAAATTGAAGGCAAACTGGCAGAAGCTGTTGTTATTGATGTGACCAAGCTTCCTAAAAATGGCAAAGTCATTTTTGGTGTTACCGTTGATTTGCTCAACATCGACACAGACGAAACCGTCACTTACAAATTAGTGGGTGACGATGAAGCTGATGTGAAATCCGGTAAAATCTCGATCAACTCACCCATTGCGCGCGGTATCATCGGTAAATCCGAAGGTGATGATGTTACGATCGCGACACCAGGTGGCGAAGTTGAATACGAAATCGATCAGGTTCACTACATCTGATGACATGGCTTGGCTTTTATTGCCTTTTAGGGATGAGAGCCAACTAGAATGGTTGTTAGATTGAAACTTAGATTATAAAAAAACGCGCTATTAAGCGCGTTTTTTTATGTCTGGCGTATTTTGACGTGGTATATCGTCGGCCTCGTTAATTTTCTGATAACGGGTTAGTAATGCCGCGGTTGAAGGGTCTAAATCATGAGTGTCGCCGGTGTCTAGTTTTGGCTTTATGCCCTTGCTGATCTGCTTGCCCAATTCCACGCCCCACTGATCAAACGCGTTCACGTTCCAGATAACGCTTTGCACATAGACTTTGTGCTCATACAGAGCAACTAATGCCCCCATATTTTCAGGTGACAAACGATCTAACAACAGCGTGCTACTGGGGCGATTGCCAGGCATATGTTTATGTTGGTCAGCCGTTTGTTGGCCAAGCATCAAGGCATTTGCTTGGGCAAGGCAGTTTGCGAATAACCAATCCTGATGCTCTTTATGGGTATGTTCTTGCTGAGCGCAGGCGATAAAATTCACCGGTACAAATTCCGGGCTCTGGTGCAGCAATTGAAAATATGAATGCTGACAGTTCGTACCGGGCTCACCAAATATCGTAGGACAGGTGTGGTAGTCAACAGCATTGTTGTTCAGGTCGGTGCTCTTGCCGTTGCTTTCCATTTCAAGTTGTTGGAGAAACGGGGCAAAACTGCGTAGGCGTGAATCATAGGCAGCAATACACAGGCTTTCACGGTCGAAGAAATTGACATACCAGACACCAATCAATGCCATAAGGACGGGCATATTGACGTTTAATGGTGCATCGAAGAAATGTGTGTCCATTGTTGCAGCGCCGTCGAGAAGCGATTCAAACGTCTCCCAGCCGAGGCCTAATGCCAAGCTCAAACCGATTGCGCTGAACGACGAAAAGCGCCCGCCAACCCAATCCCAAAACGCAAAAATATGAGCGGGAGAGATGCCGTAACTTTCGGCTTTTTCCGGGCTGCTGGTTACGGCATAAAAATGCTGACCTACAGCATTTTTACCGAGTTGCTGCTCCAGCCAGTGCTTGGCCGTATTGGCGTTGGTCAATGTTTCTAGCGTGGTGAACGTTTTTGAGGCAACCACAAATAGGCACGTCTCAGGATTTAATCCATCAAGGACTCGAGCCAATTCGTGAGCACAAATATTCGAAATAAAATGGCAGCGAATAGACGGTAAGTGATGCACCTGCATACCCTGATAGATCATCTCAGGGCCGAGATAAGAGCCGCCAATGCCGATGTGTACAATATCCGTAAACGCTTTGCCGGTGACGCCAGTAACATCGGCGTTGTGTACACGGGCCACAGCGTCTTTCATCTTCGCACGGGTATTAATCACAGCATCAAACTGCGGGTGCAATTGAGTGGGAATCGTCGATTTATCAGTTTGGCGCAGCAGATGATGCAATACCTGCCGGCCTTCCGTGGTGTTGAGTTCTTCGCCTGATTGCATTGCCTGAATGGCCTTGGCAACATTTTGTTGACCCGCCAAATCCAGCAATGCGCTCAGCGCATCGTCATCAATCAGTTCTTTTGAGTAATCATAAAACAGCCCGCCTGCCGATAAACTGAGGCGGCTTGCGCGCTCAGTATCGTCAGAGAAGGCGTCTTTCAAACTGAAGTTTGCAAAACGCTCAGAGTGGTTTTGCAATGCGTTCCATGCCAGTGATGCTGTCAATTCAGACATTATAAAAATCCCGATACCACTTCACGAATTCAGTGATACCGCTTTCAATAGTTGTGCCAGGTTTGTAATCCATGTCTTTTACCAAAGCATCAACGTCAGCGTATGTCGCGATAACGTCGCCCGCTTGCAGTGGTAAAAGATTCATTTCGGCTTTTTTGCCTAACGCTGTTTCCAGTGTTTGGATGTAATCCAGCAATTCTACCGGATTATTACTGCCGATGTTATAAATACGATATGGCCCTTTGCTGCTGGCAGAATCAGGTTTGTCGCCGCGCCATTCCGGATTCGATTGTGCCGGGTTGTCGAGACAGCGAATCACGCCCTCAACGATATCATCGATATAGGTGAAATCACGTTGGTGTTTACCGTAGTTGTAAACATCAATCGGGTTGCCTTCGAGAATGGCCTTGGTGAATTTAAACAACGCCATGTCTGGGCGCCCCCAAGGGCCGTAAACCGTAAAAAAGCGCAAACCCGTGGTAGGAATTTCGTAGAGATGGCTATACGTGTGTGCCATCAACTCATTGGCTTTCTTGGTAGCGGCATACAGGCTAACAGGGTGATCAACGTTGTCATGCACACTGAAAGGGGTTGTCTCATTCGCACCGTAAACCGAGCTGCTCGAGGCGTAAACGAGGTTGTCGACCGGGTTGTGGCGACAGCCTTCGAGAATATTGGTAAACCCAACTAGGTTGGAATCAATATATGCATGCGGATTTTCGATGGAATAACGCACACCTGCCTGGGCTGCGAGATGCACAACGCGCTGAGGTTGATGCTCAGCAAACATTTCTTCCATGGCTTGGCGGTCGGCCACGTCAATGCGTAAATCAGTAAACGTATCAAATTGCGTTAGTTGCTCTAGACGAGCAAGCTTGAGGTTGATGTCGTAATAGTCATTGATGTTATCCACACCAATAACTTCATTACCGCGTTCAAGCAATTGTTTACAAAGATGAGAACCGATAAAACCGGCAGAGCCTGTGACTAATACTTTCATGCTGGAATCCTATAGCGGGGCGCGTGGCGATGCAACTTAGTTAGACTGCCTGATGGCCCATTATCGTGATTAATTTAATCGCAGAGTACGACTTTTTAATGGCGACCCATCGCGTTATCGCTCGGTAGCCTGTTTAATTTGTTGTATTACCTCTGAAAGCCCTGGTTTCTGGGCGATCTCATCAATCGTCAAGCCACTGAGTTCATGCGGAAATACCAACCAATCTTCGGTGGTATGGAGGTAATAGTCTGGAACCCTCTGTGTTTGATTGTTGCCTGGTTTAAACCACGGTGTTGCAACACGTATATTGGGGCAACGCGGGCCTAAATCGGTGTTTAACGCGTTTATGACGGCATCAAGGCTCAACCCCGTATCATACACATCATCGACCAGCAGAATGTTGGCAAGGGCATCAGCGCGTTCGGCAATATATTCAAGGCCATCAATATCGATATTTCGTTCGCGTTCGCCAATACCAGAATAAGACCGCGTTTTGATAGCGATATGGTCAGTTGGGCAGCCCAAATAATCCAAAAGCTCATGAATAGCAATCGCCACTGGTGTGCCGCCGCGCCATACGCCAACAATCAGGTCTGGCAAAAAATCACTGTGGTAGACTTCTAATGCCAATCGATAGGCATCTTGCAGCAATTCGTCAGCACTCAGATAAGTTTTTTTCATGATCAGGTGTTTCTGCATACTCTCGTTTGCAGGGATTATATGCAAATTTGTTCGCGGCTGGAATTTTGTTGGAAATATCTCTAGAATTCGGCGACTTACGCGTTTCGATTTGGTTTCCGCCCTTAGCTCAGCTGGGTGGAGTCGGAAACAAACAAAGCGGTTGAGCTTTGTTCCGACGGAACGCGCGAAGCTATGCTTCGAGCAGGTCCCCAAAGGGGGAGCGTCCCAAGGCGAAGCCTTGTTGAGTGTGAAACAATTCTTTACCCGCCCTTAGCTCAGCTGGGTGGAGTCGGAAACAAACAAAGCGGTTGAGCTTTGTTCCGACGGAACGCGCGAAGCTATGCTTCGAGC
>CACSIO010000007.1:0-7318 GCA_902705865.1 BD1-7 clade bacterium | reverse complement strand
TTGTTCCGACGGAACGCGCGAAGCTATGCTTCGAGCAGGTCCCCGAAGGGGGAGCGTCCCAAGGCGAAGCCTTGTTGAGTGCAAAACGGTTCTTTACTCGCCCTTAGCTCAGCTGGGTGGAGTCGGAAACAAACAAAGCGGTTGAGCTTTGTTCCGACGGAACGCGCGAAGCTATGCTTCGAGCAGGTCCCCGAAGGGGGAGCGTCCCAAGGCGAAGCCTTGTTGAGTGCAAAACAATTCTTTACCCGCCCTTAGCTCAGCTGGGTGGAGTCGGAAACAAACAAAGCGGTTGAGCTTTGTTCTGACGGAACGCGCGAAGCTATGCTTCGAGCAGGTCCCCAAAGGGGGAGCGTCCCAAGGCGAAGCCTTGTTGAGTGCAAAACAATTCTTTACCCGCCCTTAGCTCAGCTGGATAGAGCGTCCCCCTCCTAAGGGGAAGGCCTCAGGTTCGAATCCTGAAGGGCGGGCCATATAACCTTTTCGTCGACCAGCGAAGCGGAAATGACCAGCCTGACGAATCTCATCAGCTGCTATTAACGAGAAGTAGCCCCTAAGTTAAAATCCCAACATTCAGTCAAGCACAGCTTAGCCTGCTGGATCGTACCATGGGGCATATTTTCCTCGCTGTGATTATCCCCCGGTGTGTTTAAAGAATACCGAGATTATCAACTCGAGACCGTGAAAGGCGAAACCGTACGCAAAGAGCAGTAGCTACTAAGCCGAACCTTTCCGGTTCGCTTGATGAAATGGTGAACTTGCCGGATGAAGAAATGACGCCGCTGACGCAACATGTTTTGATAATGCATAAGAATCGGTTGTTGAAGTAAGCTGTTTATTTTTCACGAGAGAAAAACCTTTCAGGTCGTCATGCGGCGTATATTGCTAACGATAAGGGGGCTGCGGCGCTCCGTTTTTTCGTGAGTTGAATCGCAATTTACCACCTCGATAGCTTGAGGCGCTTGTTTAAACGTCGGATCGGCAGTTCGAGAGCTATGTTTTTGACATTTTTCAACAGGTCCATTCGGTTTGTGAAATAAATCCAACTCATCAGAACTGATATGTTAGTTGAGTTGCTTCGCATGAAGCTGGGACGTATTATGGCTCGCATAAGGAAATGGACGATTTAGATTGAAAAGGAGTTTCTAATGTCTGATTTTGGTGCGACTTACCTTCCCTATAACCTGCCCTCGTCAACTCAAGCGCAAGCATTGAGATTGGCAGATATTCTCGATATTAGCCCTACCCTAGTTTCTGGTGTATCAAGACGTGACGTTGATGCAATGTCCGGAACGATTCTTTATCGTCATCTCGATCGGTTTCAAAAAATTGATGTGATGTCTTTATTGCATTCTATGCCCAACCGGCATCTCGCGAGAGTCCTTCACGCCAAGGTTGTGGATGTTGCGTTGGTGAATCCACAGTGGGGTATTTGGTCATTGTCTAATGAAGAACTCATGGCAGATCAGGCATTCCATGCGGCGGTTGATGAGCTTGCGAGTTTGATCGGAGTAACTGCTTCTGTTGTGGGGGGAAAGGAACTTATTTCAGAGGTTTGGAAGCAACGCAAAATAAGTAAGGCATCGATCGCTGTTGTTGTTGTCTGGGGAGCTTTATTTTTCAATAAGCAAGAATTGATGAAGGCTAATAAAGAGGTGGGAAATCGTTCGACAATGGGAGCTTCGGCGCACTATTGAGATCCCCATGAATTATAAAGCGCTAGTTATTCATCTTGTGATTATCTTTGCTGTGGTCACTCAATGGCATTCAACGCCGCCGCATATAAAAGATGTACTGTTTTATCTTTTATATGCTGTTTTGCTGGTTCAGGGAAATTACTACACAATGAAAGTTTCGCGGCTTAAAACGCAGCTGGCGAAGATGAAGGTCAGTCGCGAATGAGAAAGTGGCGATGTATCGTTTTGATTTTGACCAGTTCGTTTTTTGCAGTATTTGTGCAAGCTGAACAGGCATGGATTGAATGCTCGGAAGATGTATTGCCGCCGTTGACCAAGCTTGAAAAAACAAGCCTATTGAACCCTGACAAGCAGTACTTTAAATTCACAACAGCAAACCTCTCTGGCACGGCCGCTGTTTTCAATGGTGATTTGATGAAGGGATTGCCTATGCTAACGGGTGTTCCTTTGTTGATTTCATCGGTAGATTCGCTCGAGATACTCGCAAATAATTTTGAGGTTCGAATCTTACAAAGTGAGTTGTTTTTGGATACCGAGCGTCTTGCGGTGATTGAAGGAAATCATCGGCTATCGAAGGGATATCTCTATCACGGTGTTTTCGAAGATAATGCTGTCCCGAAAAACTATATGTACGGAATTTGGTTAGAAGTAATTCACGGAAAAATAAAACTGGTTCGTGTACAAATCAGTGGTTGGCAAACGTCGAATCTGAGTAGTGTTCTGCCGGGCGCTCAGCAGGTTATGGCACGCCTTGCAGATGTTTGTGCATTGCATGTTAGTGAAAAGTAGTTCCCAGATTACAGGGGGATGCCAAGGGTTTTATGTCTTTGAAATTCGTTTTGTTGAGACGGTTGTATTTCAAAACCGGGCGATAATACACTGATTTCTGGGCCGGTGAATCGAGCTGGCTCAGTATGCGATAATGGCGTGCATTTCAATCGTCTTGTTCCTCTTCCCATATTAACGATGGTGGAACGCCCGTTCTCAAACCAAATGATTTCCCTAAGGTCCAAACCGTTGTTTCGCCATTATCAAAAGAATTCATGTAGATCCCAATTCGCTGGTCTTCTTCGATTTTAAATACTTCGGAATTTAGAGGCAGCTTATCGCTAAAGAATGCGGGTTTTCGCAGAGAGTTGTTTCTACGACTTAATCGGCTTGATGCCTACGCTACCTTCAAGCACGTTGGTGATGTTGTAGGCATACCATTGTTTACCCTCAATACTTGTTGGACGTATCTCACCGAATTGTTTGAGATATTGCCCAATCTTATCGACGGTATTTTGGCTAATAATGATGCCACCCGGAATGAAATAGCTGATATCGGGTTGTGCTAAATGCTTGCTGCCTACATTTTTTTTATTGCACTCTGCTGTTTCCAATTTGAGCTGGATCGGATCTCTCCACATTTCAGGATACGATTTTTCACCTTGGGTAGATTCTGTGGGTATGAAAATCATATTGTCATCTGAGACAAAGTAGAGCTGATATACCTTTTGAGCGTGCATTCTAAAAAATTCCTTCCGCGATATCTTAGGGAGCATCTTCAAGGTAGGTTTAGAGTGCCTATGTTTCGAGTAAGTGGAATTTTTCATGCAGAGCGAACTGATGAAAACTCGGTTTAGTTTTCCCAAATGATTTGAGGTTCATCACCAACCTCCAGCCCAAGCTTTACGCCTAGGGAGTAAAGTGTGTCGCTCACAGTAGTTGGTTGATTGAGGTAGATGCCTATTCGGCTGTCATCTTCAATCTTGAATACCTGAGGGTCTTTGGGAAGTTTATCGAGATTGAATGCAGGTTTTCGTAGCAATCCACGTCTCGAGTATGAACTATTTTCTTTGTCTACCACGCCATCAATAATATTAGTAACGTCATAGGTAAACCAGTTATTGCCTTCAACTGTTATCGGGTGAAAGTCACCAAACTTCGACAAATAGTCACCCATCAGTTCAACAGTTCTAGGGCTAACAATTACGCCTCCTGCAACGAAGTAGCTGATGTCTGGGATATTGAGAGGATTACCCTTATAGAGCCGTTGATTGCCTAGTTCGGATTCTAGGCGAAGTAGACAACCTTCTTTCCAGATACGGCCGTATGGTTTTATGTCCAGTGTGCTTTCAGCCGGTACGAAGAGCATATTCCTATCTGAGCCGCCGAAATATTGAAATACTCTCATGTTAGAAAATACCTTGTTCGATTTCGTATGCGATGTCCATTAGGTCATCTCCTACGGCATCTTGTCTTTGTTTCGCGTTAAATTCTTGGGGGAGGGATGAGAAACTATACAGAAGCTTGTTGTTAACCTTGAGATAATACAACGTCCCTTCATGCAGTGATCGATGCGGGGCTCGGGCAAGGTTTATCCCGTTTCGATGATCATTGATGCCGATGCCAACATTAAAAATGACCTCTCTTGCTTGTGCTGCCTGGTAAGCCCTTGCAGCAACAACGTGGTGTGTTGGCCACATTGTTTCGTCGCTATAGTACCATTGGTGATTGCTTGACTTCTCATGCCGCGCCAGAGCTTCGTTGAATGGCCTGAAGCTCGTTCGGCTTCTAGGTGAAGGCGTAAACCTGAAACGGGGCGGGTTTCTCCCGCCATATAGAGCCGTTTTCCTCGTTCTTCCTTGAGTAGCTGATTGAACAATTCATGAGCGTTGATATCTAGGTTACGTTTGGCAACTTCTTGGGACAGTAGAACCTTGAACGATTCATCTAGGGATGACTCATATTCTTCAGCTGTATAAGCCCTTTTATGCATGACTTTAGCCACATGTTAGCTCCTTTAACATCACAGACTGGTCGGTTATGGTACGTATGTACTGCTCTAAAGTGAATATATACAGAATAAACGCCTCTAAAACGAGAGAGAAGGGTGTTTTAGTGCTTGGCTTCGTTGTGACTAGTTCAGTTTGCTGCCGTGAGTTAATGTTGCTCTAGGGCTTATATTTAAAGCAGTTGCGATTACGCGAAGGTGTCAGATTTAGCGTCAAAATTTGGGACAAATTTGGGACACTGAGTTCGAAAAATAGCGTAAAATAGGCTAAGCTCACCTAAGTGCAATGTAAGTGAAAACAATCAGTTACGGCTGCGTTGGCGTTTTCTCAATGACTTAGAACGCACTCCTAAGGGGAAAGCCTCAGGTTCGAATCCTGAAGGGCGGACCAATCTAATTGATCGCGCTCCTCGGTGTTTTTACACGATCCACACACCGGTGTTCACTGGGTGCAAAACGTGTTACTCAGTATTGAGATCAACCACACTGAGGACAGTGCCCCGCCCTCATCCAAAGGCCATTTCGATCATTCAAGGAAGGATAATTTTCACATGCCACCGTTAACGGATTTTATTCAGTCTTTCGTTCATTTGCTCCCCTCGATAACAACCGCCGTGGTGCTGTGTGGATTTCTTTTTGTTGTGCATCGTTTTCTGATTGCCAAGCATCGTCAGCATGGCAATGAGAGCATGTTGACACGTCAATTGAGTATGCTGGTGTTGACGATTATCTGTGCCGTGATTTTTGTTGTGGTGTTGCCGATAGCGGAGGGCACCAGAAACCAGATACTGACGTTAATCGGTATTGCGCTTTCGGGGGTGATCGCGTTCTCTTCAACAACGATATTTTCCAATATTATGGCCGGATTTATGTTGCGTGTGACGCGACCTTTTACAACCGGTACGTTTGTCACTATTGGCGAGTATTCAGGCAAGGTTGTTGAGCGCGGGCTGCTCGATACTGAGATTCAAACAGAAGATCGTCGTTTAGTCTCTTTGCCCAATGCCTATGTCGTTAGTCAGCCGGTGTCTGTTGTTTCGGGCAGCGGTGCGCTGATTTCTGCATCGCTATCTCTCGGTTATGACATCGACCATCGCCATGTTGAGGAGCTGCTGTTAGATGCGATTGTGGATGCATCATTGGAAGATCCGTTTGTGCAGATTGTTTCGTTGGACGATTTTTCCATTGTGTATCGGGCTAACGGATTATTAAAAGATCCTAAAGGGTTGATCTCTGCGCGCTCGGATTTACACCGATGCATTCTTGTGTCGTTGCATCAAAAGGGTGTTGAGATTGTCTCCCCCAGTTTTATGAATCAGCGAGTATTACCGTCGGATGCAAAAGTACTGCCGGCCAAATACTACGAAAAACAAGCTGATAAAAGCACGATTCAGGCAGAAGACGTGGTTTTTGAAAAAGCACAGAAAGCCGAAGATATGCAAACACTGAAAAAGCGCTACAAAGCCCAGATACAGCGGCTCGAAGAAAAGCTGAGTGAATCGGAGGATAGCGCAAAGGCTGAGATCAAGGCCGATATTGCTAAGCTGCAAGAGCGGCTGGATATTCTTAGCAAAAAGAAGATTGATTAGATGTGACCTAATTGGTTTATATCTGAATTACTCCGCCCGTGCGCTTCGTAAATCTATTTGGCACGCCATTGGTTCGGTTGTTGTTATTGTTGATGTCTGAGGTGATTAGCATTGCCTGATAGATCACCCGAGGCCTCTCAGCTCGATGCCTGAAGAGACAATCATTTTCCCCTCTACTTGCAGTTTTTCGCCCTCCATTCCGTCTCAAGCCAATAGCCCTTTGTCGAAACTTGCTACCATTTGGGGAGGTCGTATCTTTCAGGCATCGACGATACTCGCAAATCCGCATTCTCCAAAACACACAGGACGTTGTTTCAATGAACTACTTCATTACCGGTGGCACAGGTTTTATCGGTCGTTTTCTGATTGAGAAACTATTGGATCGAGGTGGCAATATCTATGTGTTGTGTCGTGAACAATCAACACAAAAGGTTGCACAGCTCGCGGCGCAGTTGGGTGTTACAGACAAACAACTGGTTCCCATTGTGGGTGATTTACTCGAAGAAAATCTCGGGTTGAGCGAGGCCGATCGTAACAAGCTTATCGGCAAGGTAGATCATTTCTTTCACCTAGCGGCGATCTACGATATCAAAGCCAGCGCCGATGAGCAGATTAAGGCCAATATCGAAGGTACCGCTCATGCCATTAACTTGGCGCGGTTACTCAAAAGCGGGTGTTTCCATCAGGTCAGTTCGATCGCTGCGGCTGGGCTCTATACCGGTACGTTTACCGAAGATATGTTCGATGAAGCCCGCAATATGGAGAACCCGTATTTCAGAACCAAACATGAATCTGAAGGGCTAGTGCGTAAAGTAAAAGATATGCCTTGGCGGATCTACCGGCCCGGCATTGTGGTTGGGCATTCAGAAACCGGTGAGATCGATAAAGTCGATGGGCCTTATTATTTTTTTAGAGCCATTAAAAGCATCAGTAGCGGTTTGCCAAAATGGATGCATAGCCTGATGATTGCGGGTGGGAAGTTGAATATTGTCCCCGTCGATTATGTCGTGAATGGGTTAGATCACCTTGCTCATGAAGATGACCTTAACAACCAGTGTTTCTTTCTGACGCAACCAGAGGAAACGTCGGTCGGTGAGCTGATGCGTGTATTTTTGCGCTCGGCACATGGCCCGGAATTACACGTAGTTGCAGACAATGATGGATCACGTAAATGGCTGGATTACACCGGTAAATCATTGGGCTGGATTCGACCTGTTAGAAAGCTTACGCGAAACCTTTTGGCGGCATACGATATACCC
>CACSIO010000006.1 GCA_902705865.1 BD1-7 clade bacterium | reverse complement strand
CCATTAGTATAGAGTTCGACCTTAATAATACCCTAATCGAAGACGGCAGTTGCGACGCTACACTAACCGGCGACCCTCAGCTTGGTGCATTAGCCGATAACGGTGGTTCAACTCTTACAATGCTTCCTGCAAATTCTAGCCCTGTCGTCGATGCGGGTGATAACACGGGTTGCGGTACAGGTTTAGGTATAGAGATTGATCAGCGAGGAGAGCTTCGAGCTGATGGCGCCTGTGATCTCGGTGCTGTCGAGATACAATACAATGCCCCACCGCCTCCACCACCAGAGCCAGAGGTACAGCTAGGAGCGACTAAAGGGGTATTCTTGATGCTGCTTGCGGGGTTGTATGGTTTCCGCAGAACGTTTAACAGAGCATAGATGGAGATCTATAAGCGAAACGACGAATGCGCTTTCTCTTAAGTGTGTTCGTCGGTTCGATTTCATTGGTTTGCTTCAACACTGAAGCATAAGTGTTGAGGCCGCTACCTATCAAGCGGGGAAGCTAATCCTCGCGAGGGTAGGGGCGATGTGCCTACCATTTACTGCGTTGCTTTCAACAAATCGATGGGAGTGATAGCTAAAGCAGATCGGTAGATACTCTGTATACCGACCTGTGTTAAAAAATTGTGAGCCTTGTTCTGCGAACGCAAGTATTCATAGCCGCTAGTAGTCACCGTTTTTTCACATCATTATTTTCTCGTTGTATGAAAACACTGCATTTGTCACTGAACCCTTCCTCCTGGAAAAATCATGGCACCTTGACTGTTACTTGAGAGGTTGATTTACCTTATAGATCTTTGAATTTACAAAAATTCGACAAGTGATCAACGCCTTAACGTTTAACTGTCCTGAGCGATAAAATATCCACGCTTTATAAGAAAATTCGGAGAAAATATCGTATTCCATACGGATACACGCCCGGAAACGCTATTGTAAAAAAATGCTGATTAGCGGTAGACCATTGGACGATATCAAAGCTTGATGACTGAAGATTATGATAAAGACGAAAGCTCTAGTCGTTCATTTATGATGAGGGCAGGTAGATCCCCCGGCACTTAACGAAAAGTCCAAACCTAACATATCTCGCCAAATATTCAGGCGGTACTCGCCAATGCTCCTGGGTGGCATAGCCCCGACATAAACTTTTAGGCACCATTGCTTTCTATCACTTTTTTGCGTGTGTGATTTCAAAATTTCATTTCGAAAATGAAAGTTGATCATTTGCCTTTCATAGGCAGTCGTTCTTCGATTACGCGAACCAGTGTAAAAAATGAAGGTTGAAGGTGCTTATGATGTCAAAAGTCCAAAATAAAAAAACTGATTTTAAGAAAGCGTTACTGGCTATATCCATCAGTCAGGCATTGATGATGCACTCTGGCGCATTGCAGGCTGAGGTTATCACGGTTGATACTGCTGATGACGACACAATAGTTAATGGTAATTGTACTTTGCGTGAGGCTATTGCAGCAGCTACCGCTAACAGTAATGTTGATGCCTGTATTGGCGGTGATGACGACGACGATAGGATTGTATTCGATCAAACGCTGGAAGATTCCACGATAACCCTTGCAGGTACTGAGTTATCCGTAGCGAGTGGTCTTACCATCGATGGTGATACCAATGCCGACGATGCGCCAAATATCACGGTTGATGCAGATGATCAGTCGCGAGTTTTTCATATCGATACAACTGAGTCGGTGATACTCAATGGACTAACCGTGACGAATGGTGGCACCCCGTACAATAACGGTGGTGGCATCATTTCGCCACGTACGAATAGCGATCTAACCATAACGAACTCTAGGATTACCAGTAACGGTAAGTCAGATGGCGATTATATCTATGGTGCCGGTATATTTTCGTTGGGGAATCTGACAATGACCAATGTCGAAGTTAGCGATAATCGTAGTTATCGTGCTACAGGCGCTGGTTTATACGTTAGAAATGCGACCTTGACCAACTGCCAGGTTACCGGCAACCGTGCAGAATTCGGTGAAGGTGGAGGAGTTTTTCACGATGGCAACGGGCGCACTGATTTAGTGATTCGTAATTCCGTGATTTCTAATAATTCTGCTGAATACGGCGGTGCGGGTGTACTTTCATTTGATGATATGAGGGTCGAGAATTCTACATTCGATGGCAATGTGGGTAGGTTTGGTTCTGGCGGCGCTATTAATAATGACTCAGGTAATTTAACGGTTATTGATAGCACATTGGTGAATAACTCTGCCGGAAACGCAGGCGGTGCGATAACGTCTGATTCTGGAAACCTGACCATTGTGAATTCAACCATAGCAGGCAATCATGTCGGTCGTACTGATAGCAGTCGTGGAGGAACGATATTCATATTCGGTATCGGCAATGGCTATAGCCATACTATCACCTCTAGTACCATTGCGAACAATACTGCTAGAAATCAAGGTGGCCTCAGGCTGGAGGGTGCTGCCAATGGCGGAACGTTTGATGTCATTAATAGCATTATTGCGGGCAATACGGGAGAGCAATGTAACCCCGGTACTAATGTAATCAATGTTGCTAGCAGCTTGGTCGGCGACGGTAGCTGTGGCGCTACATTAACCGGCGACCCTCAACTGGGTGAATTGGCTGATAACGGCGGCTCAACGCTCACAATGCTTCCTGCAAATTCGAGCCCTGCAGTCAACGCGGGTGATAACACGGATTGTGGTGCAGGTTTAGGTGTAGAGACGGATCAGCGAGGAAAGTTTCGAGATGACGGAGCCTGTGATCTTGGTGCTGTTGAAATAGAATACAACGCACCACCATCACCAGAGCAAGAGTCAGGAATACAGCTAGAGGCAGCTGTACAGGTAGGAGCGATTAACGGGGTGTTTTTGATGCTACTTGCGGGTTTGTATCGTTTCCGTAGAACCTTAACAGGCGGTAAAGAGCGTCTATGAGCGAAACCACAAACGAATCTTCTCTAAAAAGTGTTCATACATCAGGATTCACTAACTTACTTAAACACTATGGTATAAGCGTTGCGATTACTACCTATCAAGCGGGGAAGCTCATCCTCGCGAGGGTAGAGGATGATGTGACGAACACTCACTTTGCTGCTTTCAACAAACCGATGGGAATGGCAGCCAATGCGGATCGGTTGACACTGGGTACAACTGCACAGCTACTCGATTTTCGCAATGTACCTTCGGCAGCGAATAAAACGTCTGTTGGTAAACATGATGCATGTTTTGTGCTCAGAGAAACCCATGTTACAGGCGATATAGATATTCATGAAATGGATTGGGTTGATGATGAGCTTTGGTTTATCAATACGCGTTTTTCTTGTCTCTGTACTTTTGATCCTCAATTCAGTTTCGTTCCCCAATGGAAGCCTCCGTTCATTACTCAGTATGACATGCGTGACAGATGCCNCCTTAATGGATTCTGCCTGCGTGATAAAAAGCCTCGCTATGTTACTGCGTTAGGTCAGTCTGATGAGGCGGGGGGCTGGCGTAAGCGCAAAGCCAACGGTGGCATTCTGATGGATATTCAAAGCAATGAAATATTACTTGAAGGCCTATCGATGCCTCATTCGCCACGATGGTATCGTGATAATTTGTACTTCCTCGAATCAGGCTGTGGAACACTAAACCGTTACGATGAATCAACGGGCGAGAGTGAGATAATTGCGGAGTTTCCAGGTTTTACGCGCGGTATCGATTTTGTCGATCATTATGCAATTGTTGGATTATCTCAAATTCGAGAGACAGCTACATTTTCCGGATTACCTTTAACCCAAACACAACCTGTTAGGCATAGTGGCATTTGGGTTGTTGACCTAAATGATGGCGAGATTAAAGCATTCTTGCGATTTGAAGCTGACGTACAAGAAATTTTCGCTGTATCTGTTCTTCCATGGAATTTCCCCGATGTCATCAATGATGATCTATCCAAAATTGCTAGTACGTACGTACTGCCTGAAGAGGTATTAAAAGATACCGTACAACCATCTGACGATTGGGAATTTGCGGAAACACACTTTGAAAGGGGTAATAGCCTATTCAATGAGTGCAAAGTTGAAGAAAGTATAACGGCATATAAACAGTGCCTTAACTTGATGCCTGACTACTTGCCTGCACGATACAATGTTGGAATTGCTTTGAGTAACTTAAAACGCTATGACGAAGCAATCATTCAGCTTGAAAAAGTTATTGCTGCAGAAGCAGGGCATGTCGATGCACTAAATAGCTTAGGATTTATCCATTCTGAACTTGGCGATAAAACACTATCTAAGAGTTACTTTAAGGAAGCGCTCGCGATAAATCCTAACTTCACACAGGCGAAAGATAACCTTAAATCGGTATCTTAAAATTGGTTTGAACCTTCCGCTATGTCAGAGAGTTTTGCAACATTCCCAAATCAGCGACCAAACCCGTGCGGGTTTCTACAAATACGCGTGTGCCGTTGTTGTCGTTAAAGGCGATGCAGGTAACCGGTAGGCGTTTCATTACTTGTGGGTAGTCACGGCCAAGGGCGTGATGCACTTGTGTGTTTTCGATGGCATCGATGGGTAAGGTGTGGAATTTTCTGAAAATCCACAACAATACATCGCGTTTTTGGTTGCTAACAGTAGCAAGCTCGCCGGTCAGTGGGGTGATGTATACCGTTAGGTCGTTGTCGCGATCAAAGATGGTACTTTCAGCCGATAACTCTTGGTTGTTGAGTAAAACTCCGATAGAGGCTATTCATAAAACCTATCTAGATACTGATTATAAAAGTGACCGGTATCGTGCGGCAGGGTAACCGAGCTTTAGCGTATAAATTCATGTATCGCTGCACGTCGATTATATAACGTGCAGCGATGAGAACCCTCATGCTCAAAGGATATATGAGGTCGGTTGGGTTTTACTGAATCCTGCGGGCCCCCATGATGGCAATATGCCGTCCGTTTGCCTCTCCATCAATAAAGTTTAACGTGCCAGCGACAGTACCTTGCAGTAATCCGATAGGTTGTTTGGGCTCTGTCGGTGGATTATTCAGAGTAAATCCTCGACCTTCTTCGGTACCGGCATCATAGACTGGGAGCTCACGTGAAAGGTTGGTATGCCAAAGGCCTTCTTCATCAAGGAAAGAAAGGCACTCAACCCCAATTATCCAGTCGGGTGTTGGGTCGAGCATGCTAGCAAAGGTAATTTCGGGGAATGTACGATTTACTGTCACCTGAAATTTGACGGTATCTACAGCGCCAAAGCTTGCTGTTGTAAAGCTGCTCAGAGCCTTGTTTTCGGCTATTTCATCGTTGATTTCTGTAATCAGGCCTGCCGTTTCACCAAGCTCTGCCAGTGCTTCAAATCCGGGGCTTGCTGTACTTCCAGGAGCCCAAAGGGTTGATTCACTGTTAACGACAGCCCCTGCAATAGGCGAGAATAATGCGCCGTTTGGTACGGGCGCGTAATTGTTGTTCCAGCCTGAAGCCACAGTGATTTCATACGTCGCTGATTCTGTGGTCCGGTCAAATGGGCTGTTCCCTTCATCCTCGTTACAACCACTGAAAATAAATGCACATACAACAACAACCATGGAAAGGTATTTCATTAACATGCTCCTGTGAAGCTTCATATTCGCGTGTGATCGAGCGTATTCAGGAGTAAGTATAGGAGTGCTCAGGCGTCGTGCATGTGAAAAGAAACCTCGGTTGGGTCGCTTTTGTGTGTTGCAATAAACTGTTCGGTTTTTATTCAGATATTGCCGTCTTTCGCCCAGTCACGCCGTATACATTGGGTGCCACGTTTCGTGGTTGATTGCAGTGGTCAGCAAAAACTGGCTAGTTCGCTATAAGTTTTAGTGTATTTTTTCTCGGGCTTGATCGGCGATAGCCCATCATTATTGCGATGCGGCCTGTATCGGAAACCTCCTGCGCCACTTCAAGGCGAAACTTCGGGGAATACGCGCGCCTCACAACCCTTGTTGAAAATAACTACTAACAGAATCTTGATATAGGGCTGTATAAATCGAAATCATTGTGAGCATTAACAAAGCTAAGTGACATCTGCCAAACTTGTTATGATGATGATTCTGAAAGTGGAGCTATTTAAGCTAACTCCACATCACTAAGAGCATTATTGCTTTCGCCACTTGATCGCTATCTTATAGAAAACATGATCCATGTTTATAGTTTGCACGGTGTTAGATGCCTAGCTCCGTATAACGCTCCAGTTATGGATAGATACCGCAAAGCGGTAGCTATCCTATGCACTGGCTTGTTAACCACTTTACATCCCCAAGTATGAAACAATATCTGGGTGCTTTAACGCCTCTATCACTGCAATGGCAATAGTGCCATCGAGAGACCCCTCCATTGTATTGAAAATCGGAGACCCTTGACTACCGTATATCTTGACGATGTCTCCATTTCCGGTTTCAATTTCAACAGAAATGTTACATTTTCTAACGTATGCGCCAAATCCTACAGTGCAGTTAATCTTATGGACTTTCGACACTAGTTTTTTGTCGCTGCCATCACCTTTTGTTGAATCTCTTAAAGAAATTTCTTTTTCAAGTAAAGTGTTGAAGCCATCAGTAACTTCCGTATTTGTATACTCCCACTTGTGGCCTGAAGATTTTACAAATCGCGCTTCCGAATCATTCTGACTATTTACATAATTAACTTTTCCTTTCACACTCAAGCTCGGGATCTTACTTTCCTCGATATTGTATACGTTTGGAGTGTATGTGTGGCTACATCCGGCAAGAAGACCAACTAGTCCAACGAGTACTAACGAATTTTTACTTCTGTTCGTACTTATCTTACTCCTTAAGGTTTAGGTAATGGAAAAATTATTTGATAGTAGTTAACGCCGCCCCCACAGTGGGGTAATTTTAGCGGTTTTAATGCGACTCTTTGCAATGAAAGTAACAAAATTACGAAGTCGGTACTGGGCCTTGTTAGGTGTTGCCGTTTTCACTGTTTCTCTTTGACCAATAAAAATCATCATTTTTTTTCCTCCTTGAAAGATGATGCAAAGTCTTTAATGCTATTGAATGCAGCTACATCTGTTTGGGTTGTATGGTTCCAATAGCGCACAGAACCATCACAATGCCTAAGGAAAAATCACCGTCAACATCCACTCTGATTAGGTGAATTTGCTTACCTTCCCATCAGTATGCATCTAATGGAGGGCTTTTAGGTATTTAAAGATACGACCTGAAATTTAGCTCCATGAAACTCGGTGATGGGTTTTAACCACAGCTAATTTTTCGCTTTCTCTATGATTTCATCTTTTTCATGGTGGCGCCTAACGCTCAAATAATGGGCAGCCGCAGGCAGGTGTCCATGGATCATTTTTTATGTGTGTTTCTGATTACCAATTTTGCCTAAATGAGTATAAGAAAAACCTTGTGAATATTTTAGTCCGTAACCTAGCGCTCTATCAAAACCAATATGCGCAACCCAAATTAATCCAGCTTGAATACCTAGTTGTAAATGGGTAGTAAAACCAAAAGTTAAAACAAGTAACGCCCCTATTAATGAGTGAGTCAAATTATAACTAATACAGCCAAGCTTGGTATTATATAAATATGCTAGTAAAGCAATATCTGGAATAAAAAACATCCATGCAAAATCAACCCAGCTAAATGAAAGTTGATAATAAGCTAGTGCTGCCATCATAAGAATGGCCGCTCCCTCGAATCGAAGTATTACTTTAATTTTTCCTATAGCTTCCATAAGATAAGCAGATCCTTATTTAGAACACATAACGTCTGTTTAAGCGGCGCGCTTAGTCATTGAACTTTAGGCCGCGCAGCGGTGGCTGTCCGGCGAAGGGCTGTAAGCCCGTAGCGAACATCACCAACTTGTTAAAACGGCCAAATTATTCTGCAGTAACGTTGAGTGTTTTTCTGTCTGAAGCCAGCCATTCAAAGCTACCATCATCGATCTTGCCGCTAAACATAACAATATCTATCGAATAAGGAGCGTTTTCAGCTAGAGGCACCAGTGTAATATCCGCCACTAATTCTCCCGATCCAGTCTCAGCTTGTAAAACCTCATACTGAGTCTTAGCAGGCGAAAATGTACCGTCATCTGCACTTGTTATTCCAAACAAAATAACTGCTGCACTAGTTGTACTCAACCGATAGTCGAAACTAATTGAAAATTGAGTCGAAATACCAACCGATGCAGTCTCAGGAGAAAAGCTGACTATATCTATTGCGTTGCCCGTACAAATACTTGGCAAGTCATTCGCTCTTTCGGCAATTGCTTCTTGGGTATCTAGGTCAAGTAGCATCTCTCCTTTAGTATTCCATACAACTGGTTCATTGTCTTGAATGGTAAGTGTTCCATTTTCAATCACCCCCTGAACGGAGTGTACCTCCCTATATCCATCGTTCACGCTACAATCAAATACAGAAATTTTTCCGTCGGCTGAGATCCGAAGATAGCTATCGGTTGCCGTTAACTTCCACCACCCTAATAAATCGCTTTTGTCATCATTACCATCCTCAGAGCAAGCAAGCAGAAATGTTATCAGGCTAAACATCACACAAATTCTTTTCAAAACACTTTTCCTTAGAGCAAACGAGTTATAACGCCGTCAGTTGCGGCAGACTTATTGTTGCTTGTTTGTGCAACAATGGCGAAGCCATGCAAAAATCAAGCGGCGGCAAGGCTGTCCAGCACACAAAGTGGGCGGTGCAGCCTGATCTTGTTGAATACTCGTTAGAGCCAAAATTGCCACCATTTCTTACTTGACTGATTAAGATCTTGTTCTTTTTTATATTTTTCAATGTTTTTATTTACATTGAAACTTCGGTATTCAGGTATTCGTTTTGGTATTGGTCTCGTCGACTCTTATAAAAAGCCTGAAGTTTTTCATTGTTATCAGGATCTTTAACCAGCTTAATTCGATTTTTGCATAATAGTATTGGCAAGATAATGATTGAAAAGATGAAGTTACTTATTGATTGATATGATAAAAATATTATGAATACTGAAGGAAAAAAGTAATTTTATATCAAATAGCCTTTTCCGCGAGATAAATGCGCACCACATTATGTCACATAAAAAATACTGAAAATATATTGGGGCGTTTGTATCTTTCTTTGCAGTGGGGGCATTTAGTCATGGAGTTTAACAGTTTAGTTTATTGAAAAAAATATAATATTGTTCCGCGATATATTTTCTTCGAAAATATTTATTAATGACCCGAATATTGATTTTAATCATTGGTTTACAATTTTTGTTAGTAATCGTTAGCATTGTGAATTTATTGATCCATTGAACATATTTATTGAGCTGTTGATGACGAAATATAAGCATTAAAAACAGCAGCATGGAGTACTTTATTCCACATATTCTGAGTATTCTCCGCCGTACGCTGGCAGTACTGTATGTTAAATCAGTAAGCTAACATAGTTAGCGTTGTTTATTATGGCGGTATTCCATTGGCAACTCAACATGGCGGTTTTATTGGCAAATAGAATTCTGTGTTTGATCATGCGTGTTTCTTTCACGCGTAGGCGGGTATGCGATGTCGTTAAATAGCACTTCTCTTCCCTCGGCGGCATTTTATACGCACAAAAAAAGCAGGCTTACAACCTGCTCATCAACAACAAAAATGAAATTGAAACACCGCAGCAAACACCGCGGCATTCAAAACTCAAATCAAACGGCCCCTCGGCGAAATTTGCGCCGAACCAGCATACTCAGCCCCAACAAGCACACGCCAACAATGCCCAGCACTAACGCCGTCATCACTAAATCGCGGTTGGTTGTGCCTAACCCGTTTAAAAATCGATACTTGTGCAACATCATAAAATGCAGGCTGCGTAAGCCATCGGCTTGGGTACCCATGCCGGCCACGAGCCCGGTGCGGGTTTCTACAAATACGCGGGTGCCGTTGTTATCGCCATAGGCGATGCGGTTAACGGGCAGGCGTTTCATTACTTGTGGGTAGTCGCGGCCAAAGGCGTGGCGCACTTGCGTGCCTTTGATGGCATCGGTAGGTAGCCCGCTTACGTTGTTGGCAATTTGGGTGGCGTATTGGGTATCGCCGCCTTCAACAACATCACCTTGCATGGTGAGGTATTGAATGGTTTTGCCGTCGTCGCTATGGGTGAGTAGTTGCCAATGGGGCTCGCCGTTGAGGCGTGCAAGGCTGATTTGATAGGCATCCATCGTGTTTGTGGCGGCTAATGGGTTTAGCGTGAGCTCGTCGGTGGTGAAGCCTAAATCTGGTTGGTAGGCGAAGTGATGCTCGGGTGTGTATTTGCTGCTCACCACATGTAGGCCGCTGGTTGCAAAGCCGATTAAGGGCAGGGCGATGACGATGCCCATCAGGCGGTGTACGCGGGCATTGCCACCGCGGCCCTTGCCGTTACGGTAGAGCTTTTTGTACATCACGGTGTACAACACCAAGCCGGAGATGCCCATGATCAACGTGAGGGCTATCAAGGTTTGCAACACGGCAACGCGAACAGGGTGATGGCGCTCTGCGAGAAAATCCCACGTGTGGAGGTTTCTGAAAATCCACAATAACACATCTCGTTTTTGGTCACTCACAGCGGCAAGTTCACCGGTGAGTGGGTCGATGTATACCGTTAGGCCGTCGCCGCGATCAAAGATAACTCTTTCAACCGGTAAGCGGCGGTTGATGCTGGTGTAGAAGGCATCGTATTCGCTCAGTGTGGTGATGCTGGCAATCGGTGAGTCATCGTCACCGGCATAAAAGCGGGCGAGTGATTCGGCATATTGATGGTGGTGCATATCGCTGAGGCGGTTGTTATCAACGTTGCTCGCGTTTACAGCAATCTTGGTGTTGTTTGCTGGGTGGTAATCGAGCGGTACATAGCTGAACTGCCAAAAGGGCCACGGTGCAGCTTCGCGCCATTCTGATATCGCTTGCGTGGCTGCGGGCGTTTGAAAGCGCTGGCCGAGTTGGTAGAAGAAGCGATCGCCGAGGCTTACGATTTGAATGTTATCAATCGTCTCGAAGCCGCTGATGGAAACGGCACGCTGGGGCGATAACGCGTTTGCCTCGCTAAAGGCGGGCAGCGGCGTGAGCGGTTGCGCGGTGCGGGCGGCTTCCGTGGTAAAAAAGTGCGCGACTAACGGGTGTGTTAAACCGCTTAAGCACCAGGCTATTACGGGCAGTAATAGCACGATAGCGAGCTTGCGGTGCACCTTGAGTAGCGTTGCTAATTTGCTTTGGCTACTCGCCGTTTTGCCAGCTACTTTGCCAAGCGCTGTGTTAACATCTGGCTGCGCGGGTTGCGCAGCGGTAGTTGATGCGGCCGGGTTGTTAGAATCCATATTTCACCCCAAAGTAGTAAGCGCGTGGCGAGCCGGGTGTAAACTGAGGGCCCCATTTTGAGGTGGTTTCTGCGTAAAGCTCGTCGGTCAGGTTGAGGGCGCGCATATATAGGTTGATGTTGTCGTTAACCCAATAGCTGGCGCGGAAGTTCACCAAGTTGTAGCCATCGTAGGTGGCTGGGTCGCCGTCGTTGGCTTCGTTGATGTAGTGTTTGCCTTGGGTGACCCATTCAAGCTCGAAGTAGCCGCCATTCATAAAACTCGGGTGGTAATTAAAACGCAGATTGCCGAAGTTTTCAGGGGCGTTGGGGATGTTGTTGCCGGAGAAATCACCGGAGCGGTCTGTCCACGCTTTGTATTTGTGGGCGGTTTGGGTAAACGCCAAGGCGATATTGAAATCTTCGGTTACGGTTAAATCACCGCCGATTTCGATACCGTAGTGCTCGGTTGAGCCGGCATTCACATTGCGGCGTAAGCCGGTGGTGGTATCTAACACGGTGAGAATGTCGTCGCGTTTTTCGAGGTAGTAAATCGCGGTTTCGAAGGCGAAGCGGCTGGTGATGTTGCCGCGCAAGCCCAATTCGTAGCTGTCGGCTTTAACCGGTTTAAGGTCGGTGCTGTCTGCGGTTGGCCCGGCGCGGAACAGCTGCCCAGCGGTAGGAATACGAAACGCATGACGATAGGCGAAGTAGCCGTTGAGGCTATCGGTAAAGTCGTAAATCAGGCCGAATTTAGGGCTTAGGTGGTTAAACGATACGTCTTGGCTCTCTGGGCGCTGGTGGCCGGGGTCGCTTGGGTCAAAGGGTAGGTGGTTGTCGTAGTCGTAGCTGATGGTGTCAAATCGCAGGCCGGCATCCATACGCAGGTTTTGGGTGATTTGGTATTCACCATGAATATACGGCGAGATCGCTAAAAAATTCACGTTGTAGTCGTAGAGCAGGTCGCCTTCTTCATAACTTTGCCAATAAACACCGGGTGAGTCGTCGGTGCGTAAAATGTGGGTTTGCTTCTGGTTGCCTTGGGTGTAGTCGATGTCCACACCGCCGATAATCAAGCTGGAGTCATCAAAGGTGTGTTGGTATTTGATGAGGGTACCGAGTGATTGATGGCCACTTTCGTTGATGTGGGCATCTTGAGAATCCAAGCAGCCGTCAACGATGTCGCCTGCGGCGTTTTCGATGTCTTTGCTGAATCGCGGTAAACACGCCGGTTGCCAGGGTTTGCGTTCTACGTAGCGGCCGGAGTTGAGTGTCCAGGTGGCGATGTATTCGAGATCGTTTTTGCGGGCAAACGGGGTAATCGAGAGTGTGCCGTTGCCGAAGTCTTGTTCAATGGCGGATGAAAAACGCAGCGCATCCACATCACGATAGCCGATGAGGTTACCGGCTTGTTTCGGGTCGTTTTTAAAGTCTGCCTCGAGCAGGCCGCTGCCTCCCGTGTTGTAATCGAGGTGGGTGCCTGAGAGCACGGTATTAACGCGGAAGTCGCTACCATTGGTGGTAAACCATGAGGTGGTAAAGCTTTGTTTGTTGGTGCCGGTGTTTTCACGCCAGCCGTCTGAGCTGCCGACATCGGCTTTTAAGGTGAAGCCGTTGTTTTCACCCGCCCAAGCCCCGTTGGCTTGTAGGCGTTTCCAGCCGAAGCTGCCGGCCTCTAGGCCAAATACGAGGCTGCTTTCTTCCGGCGGTTGGCCGTCGAGAATGTTCACAACAGCGCCGATGGCATCTGAGCCATATAGGGCGGAGCCGGGGCCTTTCAACACTTCTACGCCGTTAGCGGTTGCCACGTTTAATTCGTACAAAGCGTTGTGGTTAAAGAAGCCTGCCGAGCGTGTGGGTACGCCGTTTTCAAGATAGAGATACACAGGCCCAAAGGATACCGGTTGGCGAATCGCCGCAGCGGTGCCTTGGCTGCCAGAGCCAAGTTGAACAATGCCGACACCGGGAATGCGGTTGAGGACTTCTGCCGGGTGAATCGGGTTGGTATCTTCGAGTGTGGTGGTGCCAATAACGCCCACACTGGCGGCGGTGTTAGCCAGGGTTTGTTTTTCACGCGTGGCGGTAACAATCACGGTTTCGAGATAGTTTTCGCGGTTGATGCCTTTGTCGGTGTTCTTCAAAGCGGTTGGGGTTTTGTTGGCTGTGGCTTGCTCGGTTTCTGCCGGTGCTGGTTCTTCGCTCTGGTTTTCTGCAGCAAGTGTCGCAGTGGGTTGCGCCATGGTATAGGGGGCAAAGGCCCCTGTGATTAGCAGCGGTAGTACGCTAATTTTTGTGATGTTTTTCATGGTGTCCCTAGTACTTTTTATGTGGCGGTGCGAAGTCTAGGGAAAGGTTCGTGCGGATAAAATGTGACATTTTGCCGCGCGACAATTTGTCGCAACGTGACGGCGGCGTTACGTTTGCGGGAGATTTGCCAGTGATCGTGGCGTTAAGCGCTGAGTATGCAGTGTATGGGTATTTTGATATTGGCTGACGCTACGCGAATGCTTTGCGTTTTCGCGCACGCGATGGCGTGCACTGCTTATTGGGTATGGCAAAAACTGTGCGCTGCGGCAATGAAACGTCGGCATTATTTCACATCCAAACCGTGAGCTAATGCCGTGTTGATCATTGTCGATTGTTTGAATAACGGGCTTACCGAGTAGCACCGCAGAGTGAGTCAGCTTCGCCTACCGGTTACAGAAAAAACGTCAGTCAGATTGGAGGCGCGCGGCAACCGACCAATAATGATGCGGATAATTTATTTGGCGGATTGCTGCGCGATATAGGCGGCAATGGTTTTGCCGAGCTTTTGATGGCTGGCGCGGCTCAGATGGATACCGTCGATGCCATCGGCGTAGATAACGTCGCCAGCGTTGATGAGATGGATTCCGGGGTGTTGCTGCGCGGTTTTTGCGAAGGCTGCTACTAGTTTTTCTGAGGGCGCTTGTGCACCGCCAAAAATACCGTGTAGCGGGGTTTTGTCGGTATTGCTGATCGGTGGAGGGGTAATTACCAGCACGTTTGGGGCAGAGTAGGTTGTATAGAGGCTGTTGTTTTGGCGTCGAGCCATCTCGGCCAGTGCGAATGCTGCTTCGGCAATATCGTTTGGCGAGCGCTGATATGCCGGCGCCAAATCATTGGTGCCCAGCATAATAATCACCCAATCGAGAGGCGCGTTAATAGCCATGGTGGCAGCGAGGTGCTTACTGCCGTTAAAGGCTGCTGCGGGGATATCACCCACTGGCTGACCTGCATCGAGATTAACGGTGCGGCTCACGAGCCCATCAATAATCACTTTGGTATCGGTGGTTTGGTTCAGTATCGATGCCATGACGTTGGGCCAGCCCGCCGGCGCTTGGTAGCGCTGAGTAGGGTATCCTTCTGAGGTAGGAATCCAGCCCCAGGTGTTGGAGTCTCCGTAAGCGAGCATGCGTTGCTGCTTCGCCGAGGGCTCCGCGTGTGAGTGGCCCGCGTTGGCTTCAGCCGGAGCAATGAGGCTGCCGAGTAATATCGCGCAAGTAATAATAATGAACGATGAGAAAATACGACGGGTTTTATCAGAAATTAAATCTAACAACATTGCTTGTTCTTATTGTGTTGGATGATTTTTATATTGTGATGTGACGCGCGGTGGTTTACAAAAGAATTCTACTTGCTTATAAGTGAGTTAAATTCATCAGTGAGGGGTAGGTTATGCATCGTCGGTTGCCATCGTTAGTTGCATTACGGGCGTTTGAGGCTGCCGCTAGGTTGGGCAGTTTTAAAGCTGCCGCTGAAGAACTCTCGGTAACTCCAACGGCGATTTCACATCAGATTCGTACCCTTGAAGAACAACTACAGATCGCCTTGTTTACTCGTCGTACACGAAGTATTGAATTAACCGAAGCCGGCATCGAAATTGCCCCAGCGGTAACGCGGGCCTTTGGTGATATCAGCCAATCAATCGATGTGGCAACGGCGCGCAATCAGGTGATTACACTCTCTACAACGCCTTCGTTTGCGGCCTTGTTTTTGGTGCCGCGTTTGGTGGATTTTTATCAGAAGTACCCGCAATACAGTGTTCAGCTGGATACCGGTACACAGGTGTTGGATTTACAACGCAATCGGCATATTGATCTGGTGATTCGCTATGGCAATAACCCTCCGCGTGGTTTAACCGTAGTGCCTTTGCTGCAAGAAACCTTCGGTGCTTATATCTCACCCGCATTGGTGCATGATGAGCACCAGTGGGGCGATTTACCGTTGATTGAAACCCAGTGGCAGCAGAATGTGCTTGCCGAGGTGAACTGGCAGCAGTGGCTGGTGCAAGCCGGTGTTGATGATGCGGCGGCGGATGTCGATGTTATTCGGTTTCAAGAGGAGTCACACGTGTTACAAGCAGCCACTGCGGGTAAGGGCATTGCATTGGCCAGCTCAGTATTGGCGGCGGATTTTATCGCACGGGATTTGTTGGTGCCTTTTCATTCAAGTGTGCAACTTGAGGGGGGGCGTTATCAGCTAATGCATCGGCCTGAGAGTGATCAGCATGCTAAGGTAAATGATTTTGTCGCTTGGGTTCAATCGGCGGTATCGATGGATTAGGCGTTTACGGGTTTACAAACCTGACGTTATGTTTGTGATACCCTCATGCCGAATCAATCTCTATAGAAATATCCTTTGCGTTTTAGTTGAAAAAATCAGAATAAAAATAATAAGAATGCGAAAATTCACCGATTAACCTTCTGCTTTTGAGTGGGATGTCACTCATTCGATGTTTAGCGAAGACTTTTTTTATTGCTCAGAGACTTCTTTAGTCACATTTGATAGACCCCTATAAAAATCGGGTGGTTGTCGGGTTGATTTGGCGTGGTTGCGTCTTGCCCGAAAAATAGTGTGCCTTATAAAGGAGTGAGTTATGACGGACTATAAGACGGTTTCAGCAATCCCGTTTCGCTATTTGTTATCGGTATGTTTTCTATTGAGCGGGTTTGTTTCGGCGGATATGAATGACTTCGATAGCGTTAAAAAAAATGAAGTTTGGTTTTTTTTCTCCCCACATCCTGATGATGTTCCTTTGACCTTTGGTGGTTTAATGCTGAAGGGGAATCACCCTCCGGATACCAATTACACGGTTTTTTACAATATCTCAGCCTATACCTATTCTCCGGATGAAACGGAAGATAACCTCGGTGACCAGTCGATCGTTAATACGCTGGGCCATACGAGAGGCGACATTGACGAAGATCTCGAAGCGCTGATTAATCGTGTCACGGGTTTGCGTTTGCGGGAGGATATCGGCGCTCTCAATACGGTTTTTAACGGCAAGCAAAACTATGTGCATTCCGTTTATGGCGAGTTGGATGCGCCTCTGAGTGACACTGACACCAGTACGGGTGATTTCACCTTTTACAATGCGTACGATACCGGTTCGTTCAAACGAATTTACGACAAGGCGACACATGTACTTGCTAATACCCGCGCACGAAACTGCCGCGTATTTTTGCCGATGGCATTGCCATCAATTACACGTTTTGCACACATCAATCATTTCACTCTACGAGAAGCCGTTATCAAGGCCGCGCATGATCTGGGTAACCGTGCCAAGTGCACGATTTATTTCGGTGAAGATCAGCCGTACATCGGCTCGAATCTTGAAGATGGGCTAGAAGCCATCGCGACGTTTAAGGAGCGCTTGAAGCTGCGGGCGATAGATAATCGGATTGATGTTGGCGCGAAATGGGATTTGATCAGCAGCCATTATCAGAGCCAGGTTGACCCGACTTTTGAGCCAGCAGTGCGTTTGCGCGCCGATATGCTGGGCGGGAAAGAGCGCCTTTATCGATGGCGGCCACGTGATTATGCATCGGCGACGCCACACCCGTCGTGCCATCAGCGCTTTTGCCAATATAAGGTGGCGGTCGATTGATGGGCTTGTGATGTTTTTACATTGATAGATAAACTGGCGGCAATGTGATCGTGGTTGCATTGCCCTCTTATCACGCTATTCAATTGTGTTTTTGCATCTCTTTATTTCTTCAAAATTCTTCTAATCTCTTCGAACCTACTCTTACTTCCCTCAACGTATCTTTTACTTCTGACCACTTGGTGATACTGCGTTTGTTCACTGCATAGAATTTCGTTTTTATAGATTCATATGATTCATCTGTTAGGAAATTTAATCAGGTGTCAGGCAGTATCATTTCACTAGAATGGAATGCACTCAAATTAAGGTGCGGTTTCATGAATTCCATGTTGGTTGTTAACAGCAGTGCGCGCATGCAGCGTTCTATTTCGCGGCGTTTGGTCGATATATTTGTGAATGAGGTATCGATGTCTGCTGCGCAGGGTGCAGCCGCGGATGTAGCGCTGACGGTGGTTGAGCGTGATGTGGGCGCAACGCCGCCGGGGTTTATTGATGAGCATTGGATTGATGCGGTGTTTACCGAGGTTGATCGCCGCACCGCTGCGCAGCGTGCACGCGTGGCGGAATCTGACTTATTAATTCAGGAGTTGAAAAACGCGAGCACGATCGTGATCGGCGCGCCGATGTATAACTACGGTATGCCTGCCACCTTGAAGGCGTGGTTTGATCAAATCGTACGGGTGAATGAGACGTTTTCGTTTGATCTTGCGCGGGGAGATTACCCATTGGAGCCGATTCTCACCGGTAAGACGTTGGTGTTGATGACATCCAAAGGTGAATTTGGCTTTGCCCCGGGCGAAGAGCGTGAGGCGCTCAATCATCTCGATGGCCATATCGAACTACTGGCTAAGTATCTGGGAGTAGAGGAGATACACCCGATTCATGTGGAGTATCAGGAGTTTGGTGATGAGCGCCATCAGCAATCACTGCATCGTGCATACGTTGACGCCAGTGAGTTGGGCGTGAAATTTCGGCGTCAATGGGAGGCCGAAGCGTTGCAAATGGAAGCCGTGCAACTAAACGCCCCTCGAGCTGCCCAACAAGGCTGGCAAACGCGCCGGCGTTGATGATGGTCGCCGGCTTGCCAATGTTTACGCTGCTTCAAACCAGCAGCCGTTATCGGATAGCCATAAAGAATGAGCAGGAGCAGGCCATGATCAACTCAGGTGCAGGTGTCTTTACTTCTGTGCGAATACGCACATTAATCACGCTGTTATTTGCCTTAATTTTACAGAGCGCGGGCGCGCAAGCTGCCGTTGAGCACTTCAACAAAAAAGGTGGTATTCAATGGCGCAGTTGGGATAAATCAGCGTTTGAAGCTGCCCGCAAAGCCAATAAGTTGATCTTGATTAACGTTGGTATGGAAGGCTGCGCAGCGTGTAATCGCATGGAGCAGCTAACGTACAGCGACCCGCGTGTGATTGATCTGATCAACAAACACTTTGTTGCTATCGCGGTGGATTCGCAAGCGCGGCCCGATATCGGTGAGCGATACTCTGACTGGGGCTGGCCGGCAACGGCGTTTATGTTACCCGATGCTACACAGGTGTTTGCGATGGCAGGTAATCGCCTGCCGCAGAATTTTTTACCCATCTTGAATGACCTGCTGGCGAAACAAAAAACCGGCACGTTGAAGCCCGATCCGAATTCACCCTACGCCGCACCGCCTGAGCCGGTTGCGACTGATCTCACTCGTATTCGCGATAAGGTGCGGTTGCAAATCGACCGTCAGTTTAACGAGAATTTTGGCGGTTGGAGTGAATACGGTTTGAATGCCGAGGTTTCTGGTGCGAGGCTGCAGCATTTGTATTTACGGGCACATTTGTATCGGGATAAAAACCCGGCGCTGACGAAATCGGCACTCTCGGTGAGTGATACGTTTTTGCGTGTTATAGACCCAGTATGGGGTGGAGCGTATGAAGCCAACATTGATGAAAGCGTGACGGATGCGCCAGCGCGATTCAGCAAGTTGGGGGCGATTCCTGAGAAGCGTATTTCGAATCAATCCAATGCATTGTGGGCGTTTGCTGAGGCATATCAGCTAACTGGTGATAGCAAATATCGCCAAGGCGCGGCGGATATCGATCGTTATCTTTCGCAGTGGATGACAAGCGCAGGTGGTACTTGGTATGCGAATCAAAAAGATGCGGCCCCGAATATGCCGGCTGATTGGTGGGCGCAGGATTATTGGCTGTTATCAACGGATGCTGAGCGGCGTAAATACGGTATTCCACCGATTGATCATGCGGTTTATACGGATAAAAATGCCGAATTGATTCTGGCTTACCTCGATGCATGGCAGGCGTTTGGTGATGATAACTATCGCCAGAAAGCAGAGCGTGCAGCCCGCACATTAATCAAAGAGCGCTTGCAACCTGAAGGCTGGATGCAACAGCTGGTAGCGAGTGAAGAGCTGTTGGCGGATGACCGTGTACACCCACATTTGGTTGAACGTAGACCGTATTTGCGTACTCAAGCGCGTTTTGGTTTGGCTTTGTTGGCTTTGTATCAGGCGACGGCTGATCGTTATTGGCTAGATACCGCTACCACACTCGCGGATGCCACATTGGCGACCTTGTATGACAAAAAACACGGTGGCTTTTGGGGCGCACCGCTGGATGCAACTGCAGCGTTGGTTGCGCCACGTAAACCCTTGGAAGATAACGGCCTTGCTGCACGCTTCTTTTATGATTTGTACGTGTTAACAAAAGACGAGCGTTACGCGGCAGTGCCGGAGGCCAGTATTCGTGCGGTTGCTAACAACACCATCATTGAACGAGAAGGTAAAGCAACCGGCGAGCTGGCACTGGCACTTGAGATGCTAACAGCTTGGTATGTTGAGTTCACGATTGTGACCGAACAACCGCAAACGCCAGAGGCGCAAGCGCTCTATCAAACCGCATTGGCACAGTATCACCCGCGTAAGTTGGTGCACTTTGAGGCTCCTGGGCGTTACCCGGATTTAGGCCCGGTGACGGTATTTATCTGTAACCCAGATCGCTGTTCGATTCCTCTGACTACTGCTGAAGGCGTTGTTGATACTGCCAAACGTTATTGATCAGGTGGCCCGTTCAGACAATGTTGTGATCTGTGAATGGGCCTCTGTTTTACAAAACAACACACACAAAACCGTTAAGGATATGCCATGTCTGCCACCGCGCATTCGCTAGTAATCGACTCTACTGCACCTGTTGGTGTGATTGAATACGTGACGTTTCCGGCATTGGAGACAACGTCAGATGCTGAGCTATTAGCGGCTTTGCGCGCGTCTGATGCGGTATTGAATACGATCGATGGATTTATTCGTCGGTGTTTTTCTCGTCAGGATGACGGCTTGTGGGCAGAAACTGTGTTTTGGCGTGATCGAGATGCGGCGGAGGCGGGGTTGTCGGTATTTTTAAACGACCCGCGTAGTCGGGCGCTGCTGGATTTGATCGACGGCGAGAACGTCGAGATTCGTTACAGTGAGGTATTAGCCGACACGCAGATGGCGTGAACACTAACTAACGCATAAACACGGAAGCAACGAATCGCTGCTTCGGTGTTTATGCGTGGTGTTACATCTTCGTGTGAACCAACTATTTTGCTGCGGGGAATAACACGTCTGAGTGTTGATCCTGTTGAATCAGCAGCACGCAGTCGACTTTGCCAGTGCAGCGATCGTTGTGAAATTCGCCACCTACCTGCGACACATACGAACCCGGTGGCAGGCGCTGCCATTGGCCATCAATCTTGTGCTCCCAGGTGCCTTGCAATGTGATGCCATTGTAATCGTGTGAGTGGCCATGCACACCGGTTTCAAAGCCGGCAGGTAACTTAAGATAAGTGCCGTTGGCACCGTGTTCGCGGTCGCCCCACATTACGGCAAATTGCATAGGAGTATTGCCCAACTGCTGCCATTGAATGTCGTCGAAGGCGATCATCTTGCTGTCGGGGGTATGTGCTATGGCCGTTGTTGCAGTGGCCATAGCTAATGTAGAGAGAGTTGCTGCAGTTAGGGCTTTGATGTGCTTTTTAGAATTCATGGAATGCCTCGTAGGGTTAGTGTGATCCATAGCGAGGAGTTTATCGACGTTACGTTTTACCAAAATAGGCAGGAGTGAAACCTGTGATTGAACAAACGCCTATATCACTCGACAGCAGGGATTTGCTTATCATTCATGCGTTGGTGCAGGGAGGTACGCTGGAAGCAGCCTCGCGGTTATTGAGCCGGGATGTATCATCCGTATTTCGGGCCATCAAACGTATTGAAAAGCGTTATGGTCTGGTGCTGTTTAATCGTTCTCGCGAGGGCTATTCGCCGCTGCCAGTTGCGCAATCCTTGGCGCAGCATGGTGCGCGTATTCATGATGCCATCAGCGCCGGTAACCAGTGTTTGCAAACCGACGATGAGGCCTTACGCGGTAGCTTGAAAATCACCTCGACGGATTTTCTGGTGCAGTATTTCTTGCTGCCATGCATCAACAAGTTTTGTGCGCAGCATCCGAATGTATCGGTTGAATTTGATAGCCGTAACGAATCTGCTCAGCTGTGGGAGCGTGATATTGATCTGGCGCTACGGCCAACGAATCAGCCGCCGAGTGCGATGATTGGTCATCGACTCGGACATTTGAATTATTGCGTGGCGGGCACGAGTGCTGGTGGTGGCTTCGGTAAAGACGTTAATGAGAGCGTTGGAGCAGAGACACAGCGACCTTGGTTAGTGCCCAGTGGTGCGATTAGCCGGCATTGGAGTCGCCGTTGGGTTGAAGACAACAAGCCCTCTGATGCGGTGTGTTTAGGCTTTGATTCGATGGCAGCACTGGTGAATGCGGTGCGCAGCGGCTGCGGAATCGGGGTGCTGCCACTATTAGATAACGTGGTGAAAGGAACAACCGTGCTTCCGCAGTATCTGATAACTGAAACCACACAGCTCTGGTTGCTTTATCATCCCAACAACACACGAAACCCGATGGTGCGTGCGTTTGTTGAGGTTGTTATCGATTACGCGCACCGTCATCTGGCTGAAGTTGTCGTTGACGTGCCTGTCCCCGCCATTGCTGACCAATGAGACGGGCTCGGATGCCGCTTCTGTCTCACGACACATGCCTGGTAGTCTCTGCTAGTCTTTGAAGCACATTCTTATTGATGGAGCAGGGCATGGCACACCCCAAACTGACTTATTGTCTCGACGCTGACGGGCACCCTTATATCGAAACCGGGCTTGAAGGCAAAGATCTGATTAACTTTCCGTTTTTGAATAAAGGCAGTGCATTCAGTGACGTCGAACGCGCCGAATTTAATCTGGCAGCGACCTTGCCTGCCGTGCACGAAACACTCGAAGAGCAATCTGATCGCTGTTACGCGCAGTATCAGGCACAGCCCAACGATTTGGCGCGCAATTTATATCTCAACAAAATCAAGATGGCGAATTTAACGCTGTTCTATTTTTTGGCGGCGCGGCATCTAACCGAAATGCTGCCGATTTTGTATACCCCGACCATTGGTGATGCGGTAAAAAGCTACAGCCATGAGTTCTTCCGCCCGGATGGTTTGTATCTCAACTTTAACGAACGTGAGCAAATGGCGACGGTGTTTGAACGGGTTTCCAAAATCCGCCGTATTGATTTGATCGTAGTCAGCGATGGTGAGGGTGTGCTCGGTATCGGTGACTGGGGTGTTGGCGGTATGGATATCTGCATTGGCAAACTGGCGGTGTATACCTTGTGCGCCGGTATTAACCCGTTGCATGTATTGCCTGTGCAGCTGGATGTAGGCACCAATAATAAAGAGCTGCTCAACAACCCTATGTATTTAGGCATGCGTGAGCCTCGCATTGGCGAAACCGAATACGATGCTTTTATTGATCAGTTTGTAGGTAATGTTCAAACGTGGTTTCCGAAGGCATTTTTGCATTGGGAAGATTTTGGCCGTGGTCATGCGCGTAAAAACCTGAATCGATTCCGCACCGCGCTACCGAGTTTTAATGACGATGTGCAGGGTACTGGCGCGACGGTGTTAGCGTGTATTTTGTCGGTGATGAAAGCACGTGGATTGGATTTACGTGATCAACGCATTGTGGTGTTTGGTGCAGGTTCTGCCGGGGTGGGTATTACCGATCAGATTAAGAATGCGTTGGTGAACGAGGGAATGTCGGAGACACAGGCTTGCGGTCGCTTTTGGTTGGTCGATCGCTACGGATTGCTCACCACGCACAGCAATGAGGTAGTGGATTTTCAACAACCGTATATGCGTGATGCTGCAGAGATTAACGGCTGGGATTTATCGTCTGCGGTGAATATCGGCTTGCTGGATGTTGTACGTAACGTGAAGCCAACTATTTTGATTGGCGCGTCTGGGCAATCGGGGGCGTTCACCGCGCAAATTATTGAGACCATGGCTGAGCATTGTTCGGCACCGTTAGTGTTTCCGCTGTCGAACCCATCGGCGTTATCAGAGGCGCATCCGAAAGATGTGGTGGCTTGGAGTGATGGCTCCGCTGTGATTGCCACCGGTAGTCCGTTCTCGCCGGTTGAATGGCAAGGGCGATCTTACCCAATTGCACAGTGTAATAACTGTTATGTGTTCCCCGGTATTGGCTTGGGTGTTATTGCCGTGCGCGCGCGACAGGTTACTGATGGCATGATTGCTGCGGCCTGTAAAAAACTGGCGGGCTATTCGCCCTTGTTGAATGACGAACATGCCAGTGTGTTGCCAGCGTTAGAAGATTTGCAGGAGATCAGTATCGAGATCGCTTGTGCGGTGGGTGAGCAAGCCGTAGCTGAAGGTGTGGCGGAATCACTCAGTGCGAGTGAGATCCGAGCATTGGTGATCGCTGAGCATTGGTCACCGTGTTATTTGCCATATACCCATGTGATGCAGTAATTCTAACGGCGTTTCTGATGTGTGGTATGCATCGGAAACACCGTTGTTCTTCTTTCCTGTCCTCTTCTTTACCTTTCTCTCTACTTTTTCTCTTCGGCTTCCCGAACAGTATTTTCTATTCGATAACCTAAGGTTGCGAATGTTGATACAGAGTGTTCATAAAATCTAACACGAGTTCGGCAACGGCTTCGGGCTTTTCTTCAACCGCGAAATGGCCGGCATCCAGCAGATGTAATTCGGCATGGGGGAGATCCCGCAGGTAACCTAGTGCGCCGGGCACAATAAACGCTGCGTCGTGTCGGCCCCAAATAATCAACGCGGGGTACTGCTGTTTGCGTAAAAATGCCTGCCACTTCGGGTAGGCGAGTAGGTTGCTGTAGTAATCCTGAAACAGCTGAACTTGGATCATTCGTTGCGCGTCGGTTTGCAAGAAGTGTAAGTCGTGTGTCCATGCGTCTGGGCTGATGCGGTCATGCAGTGCCGCAGGTACGTCGCGTAAATACTGGCCGTTGATGATGGCGTCGCGACTGGTGTACTGCATAAGACGCTGAGTGTTTTCTGCTGAGCGATCTTCATGGGCGTTGCGGAAGAATTGCTGCCGCTTAGGTGTAAGGCCGTCGAGATAGGCATTGGCGTTTTGCGCGATGATCGCTTCGATATGTTGCGGGTTTGCCTGCATCATCCGAAAGCCAACCGGCGCGCCAAAATCTTGCATATACAGGGTGTATTTTTTAATGCCCAGTGCTTTCAATAGATCGGTATTGATTTGGGCCAGGGTGTCGAAGCTGTAGGTGACTTTGGCAGGGTCAGGTTTATCGCTATAGCCTGAGCCGAGGTTATCTGGCGCGATGACGTGGTAGTGTTTTGCTAGCAGTGGAATTAATTCGCGATAGGTGTGAGAAGACGATGGGTAGCCATGAAGTAAAACAAGGGTAGGCCGGGATTTATCACCCGCTTCGCGGTAAAAAATTGTGTGGTTGTCGACTTTTGCCGTTCGATATTTGACCTTGTCTGCGGATTCTATAATGGCATTCGGTTTTGATGCCGAAGCCGCAAATGCCGACGTGCTAAGGGTGTTTAACATACCGGTAACGCTGACCAGCAACAAAAATCGACAAGTAAACAGCCAGAATGGCGAAAGTGTGGGCATGGGGGCTTCCTTTAGTGCGTGCATGTGTTGCATTTCGCTGCGACCTTTTTTACAGCGACCTTATACAGCGACCAAAGTATAAGCCGTTGTGGTTGGTTAAGGGGGCGTGACTTCTCACATTTGTTTCACACTTCTGCCCGGCATTGTTGGCTTGTTGAGTGAATCAATGAAAAGTGCCGGTTCCTCCGCAGTTGATGCAGGTTCGCCCCATATGTAGATAGTGTGATTGATGCTTCTCGCCTACCTTGTGCGTTTTATTATCTGTCGTGCAGGGGATGAGGGATTGAATTCAAAGCGTGTAGTTAGCTTGATATTCTTAAGCAGGCAGATGTGCAGCCTTTGTGCAGCAATCTCAATGGTACCTTTACCGCGGGCAATCACGAAGGTCAGACACCGTGGTTTCAAACAAACCCGTACCAGTGAACCTCACCGCCGCGGGCTATCAGAATTACTTTGTGTATGCGGCATACCCGAATATTGCGGTCGATGTTTCCGTAGGCACGCAATATTCCATCTTCGGTACGGATGCGCATGTACAACACGCTAATGTGCTGGCGGATGAATACGTAGGGTCTAATGGTCAGTCGTATCGGTTGTATTGGGTGGGTCGCAATGATGATGAACGTTCACTGAAGCGGCTCAACCTTGCTACCGGTGAGATCGAGACGTTGATTGATACTCTACCCACTGAAAAAATCTGTGCCTTTGTGGTTGGAGATTTGATCGCTGTTTGGGCAACCACGGATGATCAAGGCGTATGTTTTGATTTATCGACAGTCGACACTGATGTCGGCCAATGGGTTGTTCACCCTGCATCGGAGACGAACCCGATACATGTTTCTCCGCATGCGCCTGTGTTCGGTATCGGCGGGAACGATCTATCTGCGATATATAACGAATCCATGTTGCTGGGTTTTCGCTCGAATGAAGGTCTAGTGTTGTCGGCAGGTTATGAAACTAACTACTTTTATGCTGTTGATAAAATCGACGGTGTTGAAATGCAGGTAACTGGGCTTTATACAGGCAACAACCATTATGTTTTAAATGATAGTGGCTCTGCGGCATTTATAGGGGCCGACAAGTATGTCATCTTCACTCACGAGCAACTATTGGCGGGGGAAACGCCAAAAATTTTGGAGGTGGGTGTAATTATTGAGCATCAATCTAAATTTGTGCGTCTCAATGGCTCAACCTTGTCTGTAATCTATGTGGATGACGAGAGTGTTCTAGAAACAGTGCTTGTTTGGATTGAAGATAATGGCACGCCGAACGACGAAGTGGTTTTAACGCGTGGTGATCGACCAACTCGTGTCGATATTCATGAGCTGGCGGGCCGTCAGGCGGGGAAAACTGTGTATAACGCGGTTTGGTATGATGCTGCTGCGCAGTTAATCCATAGCCAGGTATTCGAAGGTCGTGAGCTCGATCACGAGCCTGCATTGGATCAATCGTATCCAGCCGACGATGATCAATATCAACTGATGAATGTCGATCAGCGTGTGGTAATTGATACTGGTGAGTACTTTCATGTGTTGTCGTCGAATGATCAGGATCCATCGTATTCCCTTGAATCGGATCAGGACGTTTTGTTGTTTATGCGTGATGCCGCGTCAGCGCCAGGTTCGATGGCGACGGGTGACTTTTGGTTGATCAACGCCGATAAAAAGCTCAATCAAATTGCCTTTGGGAATAACGTTATTGATGAGCAAGCCGTGACTTCAGTGTCGGTGTTTGTGGATGTTGCGCGATTACGTGATCAGAACAATCTAATCACGTCGGTTGCCGGTAGCGAACGTGGCTTTATCGACATGAATCCGTTTATTTTTTCGGAAGTGAATCTGGTGGATAAAACGGCGGGTATTTTTCAGCCGGATCAAGAACTGGATTAATGACTGTGCCGGCTGTGAAGCCGGCTTTCTCGATACATCTGGTTTGTTAACGAGGAGAGTTAAGTATCGATCGTTAGTTATTGCGTTTACGCGCCACAACCTTTCTGATCGGGCATTCATTAATATCTTCAATCAGATCAAAGCCGTTGGCATCTAGCCAGGTTTTAAGATCTCGCTGGTGCCAACCTGCTACAAAAGGCTCGAAGACAAACCCCGCCAAATACCTGAAATAAAGGCCTTGTAGGCCGGCTTTTTTGACCAAGCGAAATACGGATGTTTCGAGCATCTGCACCGCGGCAGGCTCTGCAAATACTAATGTGCCGCCGGGTTTGATAATTCGATGGATTTCAGTAATTGCCGTTTCGATATAGCGCGGTGGCATTTCGTGGAACACGAAACAGGCACCAACGGCATCGAAGCGATCATTGGCAAAGCCGGTTTTTTCGGCGATAGCCTGCACAAACTTAATGTCGGGATGATCTTGTGCCGCATGCTTTAGCAGGTAAGGCGATGGGTCGATGCCCCAAACGTCAGAAACGCCTTTTCCTTTTATCGCCGCTGCGGTTTTTCCGCCAGCTGTGCCGATGTCTAATGCGGATGCGCAACCGGATAACTGCTGGGCAATAAATTGCCGCGCAGGCTCGACGGTACTCAACATCGAGTGATCAAAGCCTTTGATATAGCCGCGTGTTAAGGAATTGGAGTAGTTGCCATTAGGCAGGTTGTGGAACTCCTGCAGCACATACTTGGGAATCTTATCTCGGCCTATCAGTGTATCGGGTACTTCAACACGCCGACGTTTGCTGAAAATACAGCGAACAAAATGCAGAAGGTCGCGTGCTGTCGTTAGGTTGAGTTTATCCGGCCAGGTATCGGGTAATACCATGTTTGCCCAATCAGGCACGGCTGGATCCAGAGGTTTGATGACGGCCCCTGATGATGTTGATGTGGTTTTGTCCGGAGACTTTATTGATGTTGATAACACGGGTAATTGCTCTTGGTATCGTCCTGATAGTGTGCGGTGCGAATTATATAAAAAAAAACGGGGAAGGGTTACTGCTCTGTGTCAAAGGCGCGTTAGTCAGTTGTGCCTTTCGGCAGGTTTGTACGAATTGGCATACTCGCTGTACGATGAGGCATATTTTACGTTGAATATCGGCCTTATAGTTCATCTCATCAATTGCACGCTCGTTAAAGAGCTGAAAAAGGAGATGAATTATGGAGACGCGACACCGTTTTTCCCGTTTGGCAGGTTNGATATTCACTACCGCTTTGGTGCTTTCGCCAATGGCACTTGCTGAAGAGCCGGAGGAACATCAATGTGAGCCGGGACAAAAAACCGCCGCTTATGAGCCTAAATTTGGTTGGGCTTTTGCGATTGATAATGACATTTTTGTGCCCGGTACTGGGGATTCAGATTACACCTTCGGCGCTGCGGTGCGTTTTACCGGTTTGAAATCGGACAGTGATTGGTTGTGGCTGAAAACCCCCATCAGTTTTTTAAATCAGGTCGTTTCGATTCCTTTATCCAGCAGTGGTTTAGAAACCTATTCAATTGATACCGGCTTTTTTGGTTTCACACCGGCGGATAAGCAGCCATCAACGCCGATTCAGAATGATCGCCCTTATGCGAGCTTGATATACTATTCCAACACCTATGAGCGTGTTGAGCCGGATCAAGGTACGGCTTGGCAAACACAGCTGACTGTGGGTGTTTTGGGTTTGCCAACGGTTGGCCAAATTCAAAATGGTGTACATGACTTGATTAATAACACCAAGGCGAAAGGGTGNGATAATCAGATTTCAGATGGTGGTGAGCTGACGGCACGTTATTCGGTGGCGTATCAGAAGGAGCTGCCTATTGCCTTTGATAATGTCGATCTAAAAAGCACGTTTCAGGCTTCTGCGGGTTATCTGACACAGGCGTCTTGGAGCTTGGGTATGCGTGCTGGTAAGTTGAACTCGCCTTGGTGGTCGTTTAAGCCAGAGATCACAAACTACGGCGAAAAATCTGTTGATGCAGATGTTACCGTGAATCATTCCGAAAGCTATTTTTGGGCCGGTATTTCGTTGAAAGCTCGTGCTTATAATGCGTTTCTTCAAGGGCAGTTTCGTCACAGTGAGGTGAAATACGATTTTACTGAAATTCGCCCGTTTATTGCTGAGGCTTGGTTAGGTTATACCTTTGCTTTTGAAGATGGTTTTCGATTGAGCTATGTCGCGCGTGCGCAAACCTCTGAACTGCGTGTAGGGCGGGGCGATCGTGAACTCTTCTGGGGCGGTATTGTTATCGCGAAGGTATTTAATTGATGGTGGGTGGTATCGGTATTCCACGTGTGTCGAGACACAATACGCTATGTGGAATACCGATGCTGTTTAGCTGCGACGATTCGCCAAGTGCGTTCGGACTGTAGAGATTGATTCCAATATCACAAATATGGTTGTGATCAATACCACTAAATCGATTGCCGCCAACAGGTGATCTCCCTTCTCGATAAACTCAAAGAAAATCACGATCGCTGACAAAAATGCCATGGTTAATACAAACACCATGGGAATCAGGGTGTAGATCACCGGTCGCCCGAGCTTCAGTAACATCACAGAAATAATCAGTAGTGTCATCGCCGCCAGTAGTTGATTGGTTGAGCCAAATAGCGGCCAGATAATCATTCCTCCTGAGCCTGACGAATCCCCAGCGCCGAAGGCAATCAGCAAACAGCTACCCACCGCCAGCAACGTGGCGATAATGTCTTTTTTCATCCACTGAATGTCGTAGATATGGCCCCATTCTTCAATGATGTATCGTTGCAATCGCACGCCGGAATCCATCGTTGTACCGGCGAACAATATGACCATGGTGGCGAGCAGGGTTTCGGATATCTCTCGTGGAACCCCCCAGCCGGATTGAATCAGATTAGCGCCGCCGAGGATAAACGCTTTCGTTCCACCTTCGCCGAAATGCGAGTAGGTCTCATGCCACTCTTGTGTGGTGGTGGCCAATGCGACACCGCTGACGGTAACGATCGTTATCAACGCCAGAGCGCCTTCACCCACTGCGCCGAGGTAACCAACAAAACGAGCATCGGGCTCTTTATCGAGTTGTTTTGAGCTGGTACCTGAGGCGACGATACCGTGAAACCCTGACACTGCCCCGCAGGCAATGGTGACAAAAAGCAGTGGAATAATGGAGGGGGTATCAAGAGCAACCTGATGGTTAAAGGCCGGTGCTGAGATATCCGGCAGCGAGAACATAACCGCGCCGTAGAGTAACAGCAGGCCGACAAATAACTGCATGCCGTTGATAAAGTCACGCGGCTGCAGCAGCATCCAAACAGGTAACAGTGATGCGACCGCCGCATAGGCGAACAGCAGCAAAATCCATGAGGCTTCAGGCGGTAAACCTAAAATGTTGGCTGGTAGCGCAATGGGTAAGTAGCTGCCGGCGTAAATACTGATATACAGCACCACAACACCCACACACGAGATGGTAATCAGCTTACCAATGCCGCGATGTACCAGTTGACCGATAATCAATGCCACAACAATCGCTGCCCATGCGGGGAATACGGCTTCGGGCGTGGTGATAAAGGCATTTGCGATCACAACACCAAACACGGAATTGACCATCAGCAAAACTAAGAAGACCACCACCATAAACAGCATGCGGGTGCGTTTGCCGATCACGGATTCGGCCAGTGCGCCCATTGATTTTCCGTGGTGACGATTGCTGGCCCACAATGCGCCCATATCATGTAAGCCGGCAAAAAATATGGTGCCAAATACAACCCACAATACTGCTGGTACCCAACCCCAATAAACGGCGATTGCCGGCCCCACAATCGGAGCGGCACCGGCGACTGAGGTGAAGTGGTGACCCCACAGCACTAGTCGGTTGGTTGGGTGAAAATCTGCACCATCATTGAATTGATGGGCCGGTGTTACAAACTCCGGGTCGAGTTTGAATACGTGAGTCGCGATAAACCGGGAGTACACAAACCAGCCAAATGCCATACCGATGAGGCCGAAGATGATGATCAACACTGAGCTCATTGCAGTCGCCTTTATTGTTGTTGAGTGTTTTCTAAGGTAGTGGAAATTCTGTAGGGAGCCTCTAAAAACTATCTTGCTTACGCTGACTGCGTTTTTTGGAGGCTTAGGTAGACGTTGAGAAATCCTCAACTCCTAGCATGCTCATGAGACGGCAACGGGGCGCGATAGGTTCTTTGTTTGGGGCGTTATTTATTACTTGAGTGACGCGATTCGCTTTCATCTGCCGCTAGCACCTGTGCGTACAAACCATAGGCTTGCCGTGGGAATGTGATAATGAACAGTGAAGGGCGTGCAGTTTTTTGTTTTACCCATGATTTACGGGTAGCCGACAATGCGGCTCTTTGTCGGGCATTGTCGCAAGAGGACTCACTGGCGTGCGTTTACTGCTTTGACCCGCGTTGGTTGCAGCCAAATCGGTATCAACTATCGCCACTCGGACAACACCGATATCAATTTTTGTATGCGTGTTTGAGTGAGCTCGATTGGCATCTTCGGCAATATGGGCATTCGCTATCGGTATACATGATGTCGCCGATAGAAATGTACTGGCGGCTTTATTGTGATTCCGATGTTCGCAGAGTGTATGGCAGTATCAATGCCGGAGTCGATGAGCAGCGTGATTGGCAATGGCTGCGTGGTTTAGACGGTATGACGGTAACTCAAGTACATACGCATACCTTGTTTTCAGCGCAGCAGTTGCCGTTTAGTGTTGAGGGAGTGAGTGATGAGCTTGTTGCTTCTCATCAGGCGTCTAGTCTTGCGAACCTTCCCAAGACCTTTTCTGCGTTTCGGCGTCGAGTCGATGATGCCGGTATTCCAATACATGCACCCTTGGGTGAGCCTGAAGATTGGCCGCTGACGAATATTGCTTCCTCCTGGCCACTGGATGCTCGAGGCGTTGATAGTTTGCCGATACCCGAAACAGAGGGGGAGCCATTATTCCATGGTGGCAGTGCAGCGGGGCTTGCGCATATTCACCATTATTTCAGTGGAGACTGGGCGAGTTGTTATAAGGAAACCCGTAACGCGTTAGACGAACCGCTTCATTCGACGCGTTTTTCACCCTGGCTTGCTGCAGGGGCGGTATCGCCGCATCGAATTTGGCATTTGTTGAAACACTATGAAAACACCCATGGTGCGAATGAGTCGACCGAATGGATCGCAGTTGAGCTTTTGTGGCGCGAGTATTTTCAGTGGTATGCGCACAAACAGGGTGTACGGATGTTTGCACCTCGCGGGTTAACAGGGCGTTTGCCCGGCAGCTTTTATCCCGAGCGTTTTCAGCGGTGGTGCCATGGGAATACCCCGTATCCGATTGTGAACGCCTGCATGCATCAGCTTCAAACCACGGGCTATTTATCCAACCGTGGACGGCAAATCGTAGCGAGTTGTTGTATCCATGAGCTTGGATTGGATTGGCGCTATGGCGCTGCGTGGTTTGAGCAACAGCTGGTTGACTATGATGTGGCTTCAAACTGGGGAAACTGGCAATACATTGCTGGTGTGGGAGCCAATCCGCGAGGCGCACATCACTTTGACTTACAAAAACAGGCAGATCTTTACGATCCACGCGGCATCTATACTGCGGCTTGGAATGGCCATATGGGGGTAGATCAATTAGATGCGGTTGATGCCGCCGATTGGCCAGTTATGCCCGAGCGTTAACCGTGATTGATTCAACAGGATGCACATGCTTTTAACCCTGCAAGATCTTCAACAATCTAGCCATGCTCAATACCGTCAGCTGCGACTGATTCTCGGTGATCAACTGAATGCAGATCATAGTTGGTACAAAACCCATGACCCTGCCTGTTTGTATGTGATCGCTGAACTGCATCAGGAGACGAGTTATGTGACGCATCATGTGCAAAAAATCTGTGCATTTTTTTCGGCCATGCAACACTTTGCCGATGCTTTGTCGCAAGCCGGTCATCATGTGGTTTATCTAACGTTAGACGACACGTCAGATTTCAAGACGCTACCAGCACTATTAGCGCACATTGTGGCCGTGACTCAAGCCGATAAGCTTGAATATCAACGCCCTGATGAATACCGATTGATGCAACAACTGGCGGATCTCACGATCGCTGGTTGTGATCTAGTGCGAGCAGATACGGAACATTTCTTATTGGCGTTTGATGAGATCGATCATCAGTTTACCGCTGGCAAATCCGCGAAAATGGAGTTCTTTTATCGGCGTATGCGTAAACGGTTCGATATCTTGATGGCAGACGGTGAACCTGTGGGCGGGCAGTGGAATTTTGATCAAAACAATCGGCATGCGTTGAAGGCCGGGGATATCGCTGAAATTCCTGAGCCTTTGCTGTTCGGCAATGATGTTACTGAGATACTTGAGCGATTGCAGGGTCATCAGGTGGTTACCATCGGGCGTGCCGAAAAGTCGTTATTGTGGCCGGTAAGCCGACAGCAGGCCTTGATGCTGTTGGATTATTTTTGTGAATACCTACTGGGTAAGTTTGGGCATTTTCAGGATGCGATGACCTCTGCGTCGACGTATCGCTGGAGTCTCTATCATTCGCGTTTGTCATTTGCGCTGAATGCCAAGATTTTGTCGCCAGAAAGCGTGATCAATCATGTCATCGAATATTGGGAGCAACATCCAGCGTCGGCTGATATTGCGCAGGTTGAAGGGTTTGTTCGGCAAATACTGGGGTGGCGCGAATTTGTTAGAGGTATCTACTGGGCCAATATGCCGAGTTACGCAGATGCAAACGCACTGGATGCGCAACGATCATTGCCCGGCTGGTTTTGGACGGGGGATACCAAGATGCACTGCATGCAACAGGCGATTGGCCAGTCTCTCGACTATGCCTATGCACACCATATTCAGCGTTTGATGATTACAGGCAATTTTTGTTTATTGACGGGTATAGACCCGGATGCGGTCGATGCGTGGTATTTAGGTATCTACATCGATGCAATCGAGTGGGTAGAGATGCCCAATACCCGGGGGATGTCGCAGTTTGCCGACGGCGGTATTGTTGCCACAAAGCCTTACGCTGCCAGTGGCAGTTACGTCAACAAGATGAGTGATTACTGCAAGCAGTGTGCTTACGATGTGAAACACAAAACAGAGGATGATGCTTGCCCATTCAATAGTTTGTATTGGCATTTTGTTGATCGACACGCAGAGACATTGCTCCGCAATCCCCGAATGCGAATGGTGTTCTCTAGCTGGCAAAAAATGGCCGATGACCAGCGTTATGCAATTCTTCGTAAAGCGGAAGTTGTTCTCGGCAATATTGAGCAAATATAGTGTGCTTCTCAGGTGCAAGTAATTTACCAGAACTGCGGCGTTTCGCGTCTAATTTCGCTTTATGGCGCCTTTCGACCGCTAAAATCCCACGATGGTTGAAAAACATGCATGTAGGGTGCAACATTTTATGGTGGTGCGAGTCACAAAGCGCACATAGGTGAAGGAATAAAACAAACTTTGGCAGTGGATGGCCCGACTCGTTCATCACAGACACTGCCGACGTTAACAGGGATGCTAACTAGCGTCCGGTCGTGTCGTGATAACAATAACAAACGACAGGACTACTGCATGATAGTAAGAATAAGCGCGGCGATAGCCGCACTCGTCGCTGCAACCACATTGCATGCTGCATCCCCCGCCGGTGGCGATGTGCCGCATATCTCATTGGATAAATCGCGTTGGATGACTCAGGGGTATTTTAGTCAGCCAAACAAGCAACTCAGAAATATCTGTATACCCGGTTCTCACGATACCGGCACCTATAGCATTACCTCGGGTATCGATGAAAATATCTCACAAACGCAGAATTTGGATGTCGGCGAGCAGTTAGCAGCCGGTTACCGCTATTTTGATTTACGTTTTAAGCGCTCGGGCAGTGAGTGGGTGGCTTTTCATGGCCCGAGCACGGGCGCGCCACTCAGTGCCATTGGTTCCGATCTGCAGGCCTTCGTGAATGCTAACCCTCAAGAGATTGTCTTGCTCAAAGTGTTGGTTGACGGTGACAAAGCCACTCGTGATGCATTCTATGCCGAACTAAGCAATTACATTGGTAATCGCATGGCACCGCGTAGCTTAGGTACTGACGTTACCTTTGAAGATCTATGGGCGCTGGATAAAAACGTGATTGTGTTATGGACGGCCAATGATTACGCGAGTTATCCGAACACCTGGTCTTTCTCCGGTAGCTTGATAGACCCTTGGGCGAATCGTACCAACATCAATGGCTTGTTAGGGCATCAAAAAGACAAAGCAAACGACCCTCGAAACGGAAAGTTTTTTGTTCATCAGATGATTCGCACACCGTTTGGTCGCGGCGGTAATGCGGGTGATGATATTACTGATTTTTTTGAGACCGTTGGCACCTTGTCGTCCATTGAAAAACTAAGCCAGGGCCTAAATGCGGCAGCGATGGTTTATTTGCTCGATGGTATTGCCAAACAATCGGGCCAGCGTGTGAATATCGCGATGGTTGATTTCATGGAGTACCAGAAGGTGTGGGAAGCCTGCATGGATGTGAATGATTTGGAAGAAGACAACTGGTTTTACCTGAAGAATAAGCGTGATAACACCTGTTTACGTGCCAATGGTGATGACGTTAGCGACGGTGTGCGTACTCATTTAGGCGGCTGTGATAGTTACTCTGGTGCGAAATGGCGGTATAACCATGCAACCAGCGAGATGATTAGTGGCAAGTGGGATGCCAACGGCAATTATTGCTTGGATACTGTCAACGAGGCGCATAACAACGGCGCTCCGGCATTGTGGTGGTGTCACAAACAAGGAGGGAATCAAACCTTTATCTGGAACACAGACACGCTAGAAACCAGCAATAGCAATGTTGTGTTGGATTCCTACGGTAACGGGAAGGTTGGGTTCTGGGATAAAAACGGTGGCAACAATCAGAAGTGGAGTCGTGTTTATCAGTAGTTATTGCTGAAAATATCTGTGAGCTTGAGCCAACCCGGTGGCGGGTTGGTTCTAGTTATTTCAATGTCCGAGCTTGTTATGACTACCTTTTTGCCATTGGATGTTCAGGGTTTAACTGCAACAGATCCCATAGATTTCCATATAAATCTTCAAACACTGCAACGGTACCGTGGTCTTGCTCTGAAGGCTGGCGAATAAAATTTATTCCTACGGATTTCATATATTCAAAATCTCGCCAAAAGTCGTCAGTGCTAAGAAATAGGAATACACGACCACCCGTTTGGTTGCCAATAACATCAACTTGTTCAGGTTTTGATGCCCGAGCAAGCAATAGGGTCACTCCATGCGAATTTGGTGGGGCTACCACAACCCAGCGCTTGTCTTGTTCAGGCTGATACGAATCTTCGATCAACTCAAACCGCAGTTTGTTTACATAGAAATCGATTGCCTCGTCGTAATCTTTCACGACTAAAGCAATATGAACAATGTTCTGTTTCATACAACTCTCCAGTTACGATGGACTGTGCTAGGTAACCATAACCTTTCACATTCCCTTTCAAATCAACGTTTTGTTTCTCGATCTCTCTTTGTCTCTATCTTCAAGCTCGAGTTGCCAATGGCAGGCTCGGTGCATCGCCGTATGGCTAGCGTAGCGAAGATTTCCCTGTTTCATTCATCGATTTGATGCTCGATAGGGCTTCTTAAAACGGGTATTGAGTGCCATTATTTGAAGACGACGATTTTCGGCAAAGAGGTATAGACATGAATGTTGGTGAAGCAATTTCTCGTGTTGATTGGCAAGCAGCGGAACTAGCCCTAAAGGACAGCGGCTTTGCTTTGATTTCAGGCCTTTTTTCGCCCGAGCAATGTGATGAGTTGCGCAGTTTATACGCCGATGCAGATGTGGTTTACCGAAAAACGGTAGAAATGTCGCGGTACAGTTACGGCATGGGTGAATACAAGTATTTTGCCTATCCGCTGCCTGAGCCGGTCGATCAGTTGCGTAGCTTGGTTTATGCGAGACTGGCGCCCGTCGCCAATCAGTGGATGCAGCAGTTAGGCCGAGAGTCGCGCTTTCCCCAATCACTTGAGGCTTTTTTGGCGTTCTGCCATGAGCATGATCAAACACTTGCGACTCCGCTGTTACTTACCTATGGCGAGGGTGGTTTTAATACGTTGCATCAGGATATTTACGGTGAAGTCTGGTTTCCGCTGCAGGGTACTGTGTTTTTAGATCAGCCACGGCAAGATTACAGTGGCGGTGAATTTGTGATTTCTGAGCAAATTTCTGGCCGCGCGTCGCGCTTGAAAGTGGTGAATCCACAGAAGGGCGATTTATTGATTTTTGCCACGCAGTTTCGCCCCGTACCCGTTGCAGACGGATTTCAACCGGCCATTGTTGAACATGGCGTTTGTGAGATCAGCCGCGGTCAGCGGATGACGCTGGGCGTGATCTTTCATGATGCATCTAAATAGCCCGATGGTTTGGGCAGCCGCTATCGGCTAGAACAGTTTGTGCGCGAGCTTCTAGTGTCTACCTGTTAAAAATAGGATATTCAGACGTTCTACATCCGCGATATCTGCATGTATTTCTTTGCCGTGTGTCTCTTTCTCTGATGTCATTTCGCCTGTGGTCTCGCGATGGTGCCGTTAAATCGTGCCTATGAAACGCAAGTTTTGGTGTTGGGTCTACATTGACGTTTGTTCGTAACCGTCGTACCCGTAAAAACTTAGGAGGTCTCATGCAAAAACAACATGCATCCCGTCTTACAATATGCACACTTGGAGTGTGTTCCTTGATCAGTTTTGCCGCTAACGCCGATGAAGCCGAAAGCTTCAGTATCGATGTAAAAGGCAAAAGTGATGAAATTCAGATGACCTATAAAACCGATAAAGGCACTGAACTTCAAAATGCTATTAATTTTACGGTTCACGATCCTGATTACGGGATGCGAATGCTCTGCAAAGGCAAAAAAGATCAGTACGACAAGCATGCACACACTAGCAATAGTAAATCGGCGGAAATTAAGTTTGATCATGATTACAAAGGTGATAAGCGGGATTCGTGTGATGATGTGTCTTCCGATATCAAAAGTCCGTATTGGATCGCCAATATGGCGCCAATCATTTATTACGAGAGCTCGGGGGCGTTGCGTGGGTGTACCCTGGCAAATTTGCCGAGCGGTTATGGCAACTTCAATCGCGCGAAGTACGATCTATTGCCGTCTTCAGATCCGCTCCATAATCAAACCGGTATACCGTTGAGTGCGGTTTATGTTGATTCTGGGATAGGCTTTGAGTTTGATGCGACCACCGACCAAATTTTGAATGTGGGGGATGTGGATGACAGTCACAAATTGTATGGGCAGGAATCCAGTATTGATAAATCCGATGGTGCGCAAGATTTCAATTGTGATCCACGTGTTGGTGATGATATTACACTGACAAACATGGCCTCGTATAACGTGCAGCTTGCTCACACCATTAACTTTGGATACAACGTAAAGGGTGTTGATTTAATCGAACCGGGCCAGAAAGACTACCCAGCTTATCGATTCAACGTCACCAATAATACAGGGGCCGATATCGATCTGATTAATAGCTCATTGGGTGGCTCGTATTTGGAATATTGTGAGAATACCACACCGCTTGAAACCGCAGGCTATGTATTTAAAGAGGCAGCCAGTTGGGTGTTTGCGGCGGAACTAAAAGCTGATGAAAAGTCGAAGTCGGGTTACAAGATTGCCGATATCGCCAACAAAAACAAAGATAAACAATTGGATAAACTCTCGGACGGAAAAACAACAGGTCTGTTTTCCGATTGTAACGATGGCAACAAACCAGTGCGCAGAAATTTCTTTGATTCTAGCAACAAAGTCACTGTGGCTGCTGGCGAGACAAAAGACGTGACGGGAATGTTTGTTCTCGATAATTTTGATAATTTTTATGACATTACAGTGAGTTATCAGATGTTGCCAAACGGCGAATATTACGTTTACAGCTTGTCGCCGAATAAAGCCTACTCGCCAATTACCTTTAACTCGGGTTTCCATGATATCACCATCACGCTGGATAGTGGCGATAAGGCATCGTTAGCGTCGGAGACAGATACTGGGTTTACTATCGTCAATGATCTACACGGTGGGAAGTCTGAAAACTAGCTTGCCTAGTCGATATTTTGATTTTCAGTCGTATTCAACACGACTGAAAATCTTTTAACGATACGCCTGTTTCTCATTTGATAATAGGCGTTTTCCGCAGCTTGTCGAATAGCATGTTCAACGGTTTTTTTGTCGAAAATTATCTGTCATTTCAGGGGTGACAATAGCGTTGACCTTTGCGGCTTACGTTATCATATGGCTTCGTTCAGATTGACAGAAGTTGACGATTCATCATGGTTTTCCGTTTTTATTCCTTGCTTAGTACTCAGTTTCAATACCTGTCATTAGTTGTCGGATTTATAGCATTATGCTTGTGTAGTAGTTCTTCTTCTTTTGCTGATGAGTTTGTCGGTAGTGACGCTTGCCAAGCGTGTCATGGGGAAGAATACAAACATTGGCAACAATCCCATCATGCTGCGGCCATGCAGGTAGCCAACGAGAAAACGGTGTTGGGCGATTTCAACAACGCTGTATTCGTTTATGGCGGTAACAATCATCGTTTCTATCGCAAAGGCGGCAAGCACTGGGTGCATACGGATGGGCCTGACGGGCGAATGGCGGATTTTGAAATCGGATTTGTGTTTGGTGTGAGACCATTACAGCAATATCTGGTTGAAATGCCGGGCGGCCGATTGCAAGCGCTGAATATTGCATGGGACAGCCGCCAACTCAGTGATGGTGGGCAGCGCTGGTATCACTTGTATCCTGATGAAGCGTTACACCATGACGATAGCTTGCATTGGACTGGGTATTACCACAACTGGAATAGCCGGTGCGCGTCTTGCCATTCCACAAATTTACAGAAGGGCTATGACATTACTACTGATCAATTCTCGACGACATGGTCAGAAATCAGTGTAGGTTGTGAAGCGTGCCATGGCCCTGCTAGTAAGCATATGCAATGGGCATCGACCTCCGATACTGATAAATCGACGGACACGGGTGTGTTGTCATTGCGTGATAGCGGGCAGTGGCGTTTTGTCGATGGGCAAGCTATTGCTGCGCGTGACGACAATGAAAGGCCTCAAGAGCAGATAGATACGTGCGCTTCTTGCCATAGCTTGCGATCAGAGCTGACGCCGACCATTACCGCCGGAAAACCCCACCATCAGCAGCATACGTTACGTTTGTTGGATGAGCCACTTTACTACGCCGATGGACAGATAAGTGATGAAGTGTATGTGTATGGCTCGTTTCTACAGAGCAAGATGCATGATGCTGGTGTGGTTTGTAGTGATTGCCATGATCCGCACTCAGGTGACGTAAAGGGGGGCAAAGAAACGGTATGCCTGCAGTGCCACCAGCATGAAACCTATAACACCGCACGCCACCATCGACACTCAGAAGGTTCGGCGGGTAGCTTTTGTGTTGATTGCCACATGCCTGAGACTACATACATGGGGGTTGATCCGCGTCGTGATCACAGTTTTCGAATTCCGCGTTCGGGGTTGTCGGCATCGGCTGATGTGCCGAATGCGTGTAATGGCTGCCACACGGAAAAATCTACCGAATGGTCAATGGATGCGTTAAGTCGATGGCAGACCAATATCGCTGTAAATGGAGAACATGTTGGTGATTCTGGCGGCACGGGAAGCGCCGATGTGCGTTTTGCAGAGGCGCGCATAGCGCTGAACGCGGGCCATGCAGACGCTTTTACATTGCTGCAAGAGGTGACGACTGATCACCGTCAGCCTGAGATTCGTCGGGCGTCTGTACTGCAGCAGCTGAGTGGATTCCCGTCGTCTGAATCATTGAGCCAAGCGCATCGCGCATTGCGTGAAAACGACCCATTGATGCGGCGTGCTGCTATTGGTGCGCTGGCCTTTGTACCTGTGACGCGTCGTTCGACGTATTTACCTCTATTGCGAGACGATTCGTTAAGTGTGCGTTTGGCGGCTGTTCCTTTTCTTGCCGCGCTGCCGGTTGCACAGCTCTCTGATGCCGATAATGCGTTGTTGGGAGACGGTATTCGTGAATATATTTCGATATTTGAGCAGCAAGCTGATGTACCATCGATGCAGCTTAATCTCGGGAACTTATATTTAGCGTTAGGTGCATTGCCTGATGCTGCTTCTGCGTTTGAGCAGGCGCTGGTAATCGCCCCCAATTTTACCCCTGCGTTGTTGAATTTAGCCGATGTTTACCGGCAGATGGGCGATGCGGTAAGTGCCTTTCGTTATCTAACGTTGGCGGCTGAACGCGCAGATGATAAAGCGGCTAGTGCGCATGCGTTAGGTCTACACCATGTGAGGGCCCAAGAATCGAAGCAGGCATTAGTTTGGCTGCAAAAGGCGACCGATGTAGCCCCTGCAAACTCCCGTTACGCGTATGTTTTGGCAGTTGCCTTGAATACGTTTGATCAACGCGCTGCGGCATTGTCAGAAGTGCAACGTGCACTATTGTTGAACCCGGTTGATCCACAACTTTTGCAGTTGCAGCGACAGTTATTGGCGTTGTAGTCGAAGTGATTCTTTGGCTTTATGCGTGGGCAAATAGAGTGCGTTGACAGATAGAATACGGATATAAACGGCATGCAAAAAAATACCGGCCATTGACCGGTATTTTTTTCATCGGATATTGCTGGTGATTAGTTACGGAACATCATACGTTCCGCTTCTTTCTCAAGATCAACATATGGTATTCCTTCGACCGAGACTGCAACAAAATCAACTTCGCCGTTAGTGAAGGTTCCAGGAGACTTGTAATCGCTACTCACTGCATCGCCGCTATCGTAGCCAACGCAGAGGCCGTCGCCTGAGAGGGTGAATTTACCCGGTTGTGTGCGAATTGGCTTTTCGGCGACTGCGGTGTCGTTCACATACAGTGTTGCGACACCCAATGATTCACCGTTTTCGCCCGCTTTTTCACGGATAAACTCAACGCCTAACGTGTACTTACCTGGCTTCAAGACTGCTGATGAAATTAATTTTTGCTCAGGTTTGATACCGAGGAAGTTATAACTGTAGTGCAACTTGCCGTCTTTCATGTACAGGCTGTGGCCGCCGAAACGTGAACCGTGGGCGAAGATAACACCTCGGCTATCGTCGGTAATTTCGACGTTTGCCAAGATTTTGTATGAACGTCCGCGCACATTGACTGCAACGCCTTCGGGGACTGGGGCTGTCTCTGGCAGGTATACGTAACGGTCACGTGGTTTTTCTTCAGAGGGGCGTTCCATCGTCAACAACTCAACAGGTGAGCGATCATCTAGCGGCAGTACAAGGTTTTTCTCAGCTTCTTCAAACCAGGCTTTTTTCAGTTCTTCGAGCTTTTCCGGGTAACGATTAGCCAAATTTAGGGTTTCAGAACGATCTTCTGCGACGTTATAGAGCTCCCATACGTCATTGTCGAAATCACCTTTGCCAAATGGTGGGTGAATAGTGGCAGCCTTCCAGCCATCTTGCCAAATACCACGTGTACCAAACATCGCGTAGTACTGGCGGTGCTTTTGGGTTGGTGTTTCTGGTTCTGCGTTAAAGGTATAAGCCATCGATACGCCAGACAGTGGGTACTGTTGCACGCCTTTGTATTCTTCTGGCATTTTAAGCCCGGTCAGTTCCAGAATGGTTGGCACAATGTCAACGGCATGGTGGTATTGATGACGTAGCTCACCACGCGCTTTGATGCCTTTTGGCCACGAAATAATCAGTGGATCAGCGGTGCCGCCGGCAAACTGGGAGTAGCGCTTAAACATTTTGAACGGTGTGGAGAATGCTGCAGCCCAACCAGTAGGGAAGTGGTTGTATGTATCGGGCCCACCAAGAACATCCAGATATTTCATGTTTTCGGTCATGTCATCTGGGTAGCTGTTGAAGTATTTGTTTTCGTTGACTGAGCCGCTAGGTGTCCCTTCACCTGATGCGCCGTTATCAGCTGCATAAACGACAATGGTGTTGTCCAGCTGGCCGGTTTTTTCGAGATAATCAACAACACGCCCGATCTGTACGTCGGTGTATTCTGAGAAGCCAGCAAACACTTCTGCCATGCGTGAAAATAGGCGTTTTTCATCGGCGCTTAGGCTTTCCCATGGACGCACGCTGTCGTTCGGATCACCAATCTCATCCGGGATTGGGTTCCAAGGCGACAATTTTGTGTTTTCCGGAACAATGCCGCGCTGTTTCATGCGGGCTAATACCCACTCACGGTAGGCTTCATAGCCTTCATCAAACTGGCCTTTGTATTTGTCGGCATAGTCTCTGGGCGAATGGTGCGGTGCATGGTTCGCGCCGGGGTTGTACCACATAAACCAAGGTTTGGACGGATTCGTCGCTTGCTGGTTTTTGATCATCTTGATGGCCTGATCTGCCAAGTCTTTCGACAAGTGATAACCTTCTTCGGGGGTCGCCGGTGGCTCGATAAAGTGGTTATCTTCAACCAAATCGGGATACCAGTTGTTGGTCTCTCCACCCAAAAATCCGTAAAAACGATCGAAACCGCGTTGTAGCGGCCATTGTTTGCGGTTTGCACCTTCGGCGACATCTTGTTCGGGTAAATTGTGGTTTTTGCCCAACCAGAAAGTACTCCAGCCGGCCTCTTGCAGTAGCTGTGCCATTGTGGCGGTTTGGTCTGGCATACGACCATGCTGGCCGGGGAAGCCGTTGGCGGTTTCAGAAATTGACGCAAATCCGTTCAGGTGGTGGTTACGGCCTGTTAAGAGCGTAGACCGTGTTGGTGAACACAAAGCGGCAGTATGGAATTGGGTATAAGTTAGTCCGTTAGCTGCGAGTTTATCTAATGTGGGCATGTTAACTGCGCCGCCATAGGGCGACCATGCAGCAAGGCCGGTATCGTCATACAAAATAATTAAAACGTTAGGTGCATCGACTGACGCAGGTTTGAGTGCGTACGGCTCCCAATCGGCTTCTGAGTCACGCACATCCAGCGCAATTTTGCCGTTAAAGATTTCTTTGGCATGGCTGGCGGCTGTAAAGGGCGCGGGATCTTTTTCGGTCGACACGGTGACCTTTTCCATCGTACTTGGAGATTGCTGGTTGCAACCTGCAAGCGCCATGGTGACTGCAGCTAGGGCAGTCAGTAGGGGCTTTTTCATAGGATTTCCTGTTTCGGCGCTCCGACAGCAAGACGCAGTTTGCCTTGTACGGAGGTTTCCATGGATGGGGATGACGAGCGTAGTGGCAATATGGCCTTAGTTATTCATTCCTTAAGCCTGACAAGCAGGGGCGCGTTATCCGGATTTCTGCGCAGCTAAACTCTCATATTCAGGCGCGCTAGAGTATGCAGAATCCGCATAGTAGATACTCTGATTTGGAATTTAAGACAGAGAAGTGATCAGAAGAGTAAGAGAGGTGGAATAGGTTGTGCCGAAGATAAACCTAACGGCCAGCAATATTCTGGCCGTTAGGTATGGGTGTTGTACGTTGTTTTTTTGTTGCGGTGACTATAGCGATGTAGGTTGGTGGTCCAGCGCTTTCAAAAAAGCAGCAATGTCATCCACCTGTTGTTGATCGAATTTTCGACCTAGTTGGTACCATGCCATGTCTTTAATGGCTTGGTCGAGCGTTTCGATACTGCCGTCATGGAAGTAAGGCGCAGCGCGGCTGATGTCACGTAACATAGGGACTTTAAAGACCATTTTGTCGGCTTCATTGCCAGTGACTTTATGGCGGCCGAGATCTTCTTGGTGAGGGTACGCATTGACCATGCCTAGTTTCTGGTACATGTGGCCACCCAAAGTTTTACCGCTGTGGCAAGCTACGCATCCGGTGCTGATAAAGGTCTGCAAGCCGGCCAACTCCTGGTCGTTTAGGGCGTTGTCGTCGCCGTTCATAAATTCGTCGAAACGGTCTTGGCTGATTAGGGTACGCTCGAATGCGGCGATGGCGTGGGCAAGATTGTCGTAGGTGACGGCATCTTCGCTGCCAAACGCTTGTTTAAATGCCACTTGATACTCTTCGATACCGCCAATTTTCTCTTCAACAGCTTGCTCAGATGGCATCGCCATTTCAACCGGATTCAGGATCGGGCCTTTGGCTTGTGCTTTCAGGTCTTCTGCGCGTCCATCCCAGAACTGAGCCACTTGGAAGCCGGCATTCCAAACGGTGGGTGAGTTACGATCGCCGCCTTTGCCCTTAATTGCGCCTGGCGATGTTGCCAGATTATCGACACCGGTACCGGTTTTGTCGCTACCAATCAGGTGACAGCTATTGCACGACTGCGTGTCATTCACAGATAGACGTGGATCCATGTAGAGCTTTTCACCGAGCTCGATCAATATTGCAGTGTCATTGTCGCTGCCGGGCATGGTATCTGGCAGGGTGCCAAACATGGCTTTGGATTGCTGGCGCAGTGACTGCTTATCCGTCGCACTGGTTTCAGCCATTACTGACGTAGCCATGCTGGCAGTTGTGGCGATTATGCCTGCCAATGCGATATTTTTGACGCGCTCAGTGGAAATCACGATTAACTCCGAAAATTAATAACCCTGTGTTAGATGTGGATATTACGCGCATGCATTAAATAAGTGCATTGAAATGAATCAATGAAGGTCATAGATAGATTTTATGAGCCTTGTTGGTGCAGATTTGCTGGGGGTGTTTGCTGATAGAAAACGCGGAGGATGCGGGGCGACGAATTAACCCTTGAGTGAGTCAGAATTCAATTCAGCGAGTAGCTAGGGCATAAGAGGTGAAGGGCAAAAAGAAAGGATAAAAAAAAGGTAAAAATAGAGGCAACACGCAAACGATTGAGAACGTTTGCGTGTTGCCTTGGTATTGAAAAGACAGTTATCGCGCGTTTTGTTTCGCTACTTGAATACCCGCTTGGCGACCAAAGAAGGTGGCATCACCGACCGACATGCCTGAGCTGTAGCCTGCGCCAGTACGTGGGATACCTGCGGTGGTGCGGCCAGCCGCATAGAGGCCTTTAATCGGTTTGCCTTCCGGTGTTAGCACTTCACCACTAGGCAATGTGTCTAAGCCACCGAGAGTGAAGTAAGGGAAGAACGCACCGCGCCCAGGTGTGCAATCTAAAGCCGCGTAAGGGGGTTCCAGTGGCGCTAGGTATTCAGCAGATTTATGGAACTGAGGGTCTTTGCCGTCTGCTGCGTTTTTGTTGTAGTACGCCATAGTGTGTTGCAGCGTGCCTTCTGGCAGGTTTAGCTCTTCTTCGAGTTCTTTGATGGTTTCGCCCGTACCGGCGATATCAGCAAACAAGAACGACGGCGGCTTCCAATCATCCGTAGCGGTAAAGATCATATAAACACGATCGCCCAGCTGTTGCATCAAGTGAAAACCAACACGGCCGTGATAACAATCTTCGTTGATAAAACGCTGGCCAGCGCTATTCACCAGAATGCCATACGTGGTCTCAGCGGGTGGGTAGAATGGCAGTGATACGAAGCCTTCGTTCATGTTGATTGCTGCTGCACCAACGCCCATGCCCATCATAATGCCGGTACCCATGTCACCCGGGTTGCCGACTTTGTAGGTTGCACGGAGTAATTGTGGTGCGTACTTTTGCAGCATTTCGTCGTTCATAACAAAGCCACCGGCGCAGAGGATTACACCTTTGCGGGCTTTAACGTTGTATTCTTTCATGTTCTGGCGAATCACCAGGCCGTGAACGTCGTTATTTTCATCGGCGATTAATGTCACGACACGCGTTTCGTAGTGAACATCGATTTTATCGCGTTTTTCAACTTGGTCTGTGAGAATGCCAACAAGCAGTGGGCCGCCGTTATCCCCTTCGACTTCGATATTGTGGCCACGTGGGCACGGCTTGGCTTTCTCGACGAAGGGCCAGGCCTTTTCACTGCCGGTGTAGAGCAGGCAGTCGTCTGTTAGGCACATGACATCGCGCTTTTCATGAAAGCTCATCTTGTAAGGCACGCCTAGGCCTGTGATCCAGTGATAATGATCCAATGACCCTTCAACATAGGCACGTACTTTCTTTTCGTCGGCTTGTGGGCCGCCAGCCATCAGAAGGTATTGAATCATGTCTTCAGATTCGTCGTTGAATCCTGATGCTTGCTGCGGTGGTGTACCGCCATTGCCGCCCATATAAATTTCGGCGCTGGATAGCTTGGTTGAGCCGCCGGATTCACTGGCGACTTCGAAAATCATAACGTCAGAGCCAGCATCGGCTGCCTCAATGGCTGCACAAGCACCCGCACCACCAAAACCGACGATAGCGACATCGGTTTCAAAATCCCATTGGGTGATATCTTTTAATTTGCGCGGCGCTGTGGGGCTGGCCTTGGCGACTTCTGACATAAACGAACTCCTAGTAAACGGTAGATCTTTGATCTGTTCGAATGGGCCATTCTATGTGGCTGTAAGCATTTGGCCAATAGCATCTTGATTAAATAGTAATTGGTATTCGATAAACTCTATACGTCATCAGTGTGTTACTGGCCGTCACTTAGCCTTTGCAACTTTGGATTGTCGGGTTGTGGAATACGGAGTTTGTATATCGGCGTACTGGCGGGCTTGATTGCCCGTCGTGAAGTGGTGAAGGCCAATGAGTTAGGGTGGTTGGAGTGGCTTTTAGGTGAGTGATGCTAGATGAATTTCATCACATATGGGAGCTGTTAGATCGGTTGATGGCGGTTACGAGATTGCGCGCAACGTGGTTGTGCGGCGAAGACGGTCAGCTAATGGAGTCATTATCGAGCTCCATCAGCTGACGAGGTATGGCACTACTGCGCGTTCAGCGCCTGCCCATTAACAGTCGCGCTATCGCTGCCCATCAAATACAAATACGCTGGCATAATTGCTTCAGGTTGCGGGTTTGTTGATGGATCTTCAGCAGGATATGCCTGGCGACGCATGCGTGTGTCAGTAGCGCCCGGGTTTAGGGTGTTAAAGCGGATATTACTGACGTTTTCCATCTCATCTGCCAGTACTTGCATCAAGCCTTCAGTGGCGAATTTCGATACGCTGTAGCCACCCCAGTAGGCGCGGCCTTTGCGGCCTACGGATGATGATGTGAAAACAACCGAGGCATTGGGTGATTCTTCCAGTAGTGGCAGCATGGTGCGTGTCAGCATGAATGGAGCATTCACATTGACTTGCATGATTTGCTCCCAATCTTTCGTCAGCGTGTTGGCAATTGGCGCTAGGCGGCCGAGTACGCCGGCATTATGAAGAATGCCGTCGAGGCGGCCAAAGGTTTCGCCGATGCTGTTTTGCATAACGATAAAATCATCATATGTGGCGGTGTTGAGATCCAGAGGCAGAATGGCCGGTTGGGCATGGCCTGCTGCGTCGATTTCGTCGTAGCAGGATTCCAGTGCGTCAACATCCCGGCCGTGCAGCAGTACTGTGGCGCCGTGGGCAGCAAAGGTTTTTGCAGCAGCACGGCCAATGCCACTGCTGGCACCAGTCACGAGGATAATTTTGTCTTTCAGAAGGTCGGCAGAAGCCTGATAATCAAACATGATTTTATTGAAACAGTTGGTTAATTAGAGTGTGAAGTTCATCGACGTCGGCAACAATATAATCAGCTTGCCAAGTGTCAATATCATCATCGTCTTTGAGGTAGCCGTAAGCACATGCAACGCTGACCATTCCGGCATTTTTCGCCGCTTCGATATCACGTTCGTGATCGCCGACATAAATGCATTTGTCGACGTCGAGTTCGAGCATCTCGAGTGCTTTATAAAGGCCCTCTGGGTCTGGCTTTTTGTGCGTCAGCTGGCAAGGGCATATCGCTACGCCATTCGAGGGTGATAGGCCCAAGCGTGAAAGCAGTGGGNCGGTAAAGCGTGCGGGTTTGTTAGTAACAACACCCCAGGCAAGTTGTTTGCTGGCGAGATTGTCGAGCAGTGGCTCGAATCCATCGAACAGTGCGGCTTCATTGCCGAGAGTACGGCTGTATCGTTCGAGCAGGTCATCGAGTTTTTCTGCAAAGCCGGGCTCGCCTTCGGTCAAGTTAAAACCTTGTGTGACCAATGCGCGTGCACCATCAGATACTCGATTGCGAATCGTGTCGTCGGGTAGCGGGGGGAGGTTATCGCTCGCCCGCATATCGTTAACGATCGCAACAAAATCTGCCGCGGTATCGACCAGTGTGCCGTCCAGATCAAAAAGCACTGCGCCTTTAAACATCAGTTAATTCCCGAAATACGTTGCATGCATAAGGGCATTTACACCGGTTTGGTGACATGCACCATGTAGTTAACATCGGTGTTGTCACTGATGCGATATTGTTTAGTCAGCGGATTGTACTCGATACCGGTCATATCATTGAGTAGCAGCTCGGCGTTGCGTAACCAGGCGTTTAATTCGGAAGGGCGTATTAGTTTTTCGTAGTGATGTGTGCCCTTTGGAACCAGCTTAAGTACATATTCGGCGCCCAAAATCGCCATCAAATACGATTTGGCACTGCGATTAATGGTGGAGAAAAACAATTCACCACCGGGTTTGCACAATCGAGCGCAGGCGTCGATCACGGAAGCGGGTTCAGGCACATGCTCAAGCATTTCCATGCAACAAACGATATCAAACTTTCCAGCGTGTTTGTCGGCGAAGGCTTCGGCAGTGCTTTGTTGGTAATCGATTTCTAGTTTGGATTCATAAAGATGCATGCGGGCAACGTTTAGGGGTTCTGTGCCCATGTCGATGCCGGTGACATCAGCGCCGCGTTGCGACATGCCTTCTGACAGAATGCCGCCGCCGCAGCCAACGTCGAGTACCGTTTTACCGGCAACCTGTGCTTTCAAATCAATGTAATTGGCACGCAGTGGATTGATATCGTGCAGCGCACGCATTTCACCGGTTCTATCCCACCAGCGGTGCGCGAGGGCATCGAACTTGGCGATTTCGGATGGATCGGTATTGGTGTTGTCGGGAGCTGCTGAAGAGCCGGAATCAGTGGTCATGGCTTGTTTTAAATTCCTGAATTTTCTCGCGCCAGGCAAGTGTTTGCTGTTTGATCTTGTCGACATTCATTTGCGTCAACTGGCGATTGTTTAGCAACAGTTTACCGTTCACCCAGCTGTGGGTCACGGTATTGCTGACATTGGTGTACACAATATGGGATGCCAAGTCATAAATTGGCTGATGTTCGATGCCGGACAAATCCAATGCGATGATATCGGCATATTTGCCAAGTTCAAGGCTGCCAGTTTTATCGCCAAGGCCCATGGCTCTTGCGCCATTGATGGTGGCCATGGCGATGGCTTCGGGGGCAGTGACAACGGTAGGCTCTAGCGCGCTGGCTTTGGCAAGCAGTGCAGTTGTGCGCATCTCGCCGAACATATCTAAATCATTGTTGCTGGCTGCGCCGTCGGTGCCGATAGCAATGTTGATATTCGCTTGTTGTAGCTTTTGCGTTGGGGTGAATCCGGAGGCCAGTTTCATGTTGGATTCCGGGCAATGAATCACGTGCGATCCGGCATCGGCGATCATGCGAATGTCGGTGTCGTTAAGTGTCGTCATGTGCACGGCTTGAAACTTATCATCAAGCAAACCGAGCTTTTGCATGCGTGCTACGGGTCGTTCGCCGTGTTCTTTTATCGCAGTTTCGACTTCAAAGGCGGTTTCATGCAGGTGTATCTGGATGCCGGTTTGATAATTGTCGGCCAATGCGCGAATGCGTTTTAAGGGTTCATCAGAGACAGTGTATGGCGCGTGAGGGCCGAGAACCACATGCACGAGGTCGGTGTGCTTGTATGTGTCCAGTAGGGCTTCAGCTTTGGCTAGGTAGTCGTCTGGACCGCTACCCCAGTTACATGGGAAATCAAACACTGGCGAAGTGATTTGCATGCGCATGCCGGTTTGCTCGGCAACTTTTGCAGCGGCTTCTGGGAAGAAATACATATCGCTGTAAAAAGTTGTGCCACCGCGAATCATTTCAGCAATGGCCAGCTCTGTGCCTTCGCGCACGAATTTAGCATCAACGAACTGACTTTCAGCAGGCCAAATATAATCGTTCAGCCATGTCATCAATGCGTAGTCATCTGCCCAGCCGCGGAATAGTGTCATTGGCGCGTGGCCATGAGCGTTGATTAATCCGGGCATCAAGACGTGGTTGTTTAGATGAAATGTTTCTGTGGCGGATATGTTCGCTAGGGTGGGGCTGTCTGACGGTAAGATCGCCGATATTTTTCCATCCGTTATCACCAGTGCATGCTTGTTAAGCACATCAAAGGCGCTATTGACGGTGAGGATGGCCCCTGCGTGAATAATGGTGTCTGCATGTTGCATAGGGTGTACTCTGGCTCTTTTAACCTAAATGTTACTTGGTTTCTGACGTGTTGCAGCTGGAGTAAAAACGTTCAATCCAGCCTGCATGTAACCCATTTAAAGTGCTGCTTTCAATTGTCGAATGAATAAAGGTGCTTTGCGCAACAGCCTTAGTGGCGCTGCTTCAATCGCGATACTAGCCTTCAAGTCCTTCAGCGGGTGGATGTTTGAGCCCGTCTTGCCTGAATATGTTCGATAAAAACGCTCAAGTATAGCTATATCGTGTAGTTGGGTTAAGACAAAACGCCGGATAACCGAAATTCACCTTCAGAAATTGCTTGGCCGTGTGGCGAAACCGATGGGATGCCCCGCCAACGTCGACAAATTCGATAAAAACACGACTTAGCATGGAGCGGCTAAATCACTTTGTGCTAAGATGCTCGTTTATTTTTGCAAGGGTTCGCGTCGCTTTGCTGTAGTTTTTTTCAGCGAGGTCAGGCGGTTATCAATTCTTGCGAAGCGTTTGTCTGTCAGGTTGTTTATCTGGTCGGTCTTTCGGGCTGCCTTGGACGAGGAACGTCGGGCGATGCATTCTAGGATGCGCTCTCGAATAGACAAGATCCGGACACCACAAGTGCTTTTCCGCTGATTCAGCGCAGGCTCAATAATAAGGAACAGATATCTCAGATGAGTGAAATATCCAAACAAGTAGCCCCGGTTAACATTGAAGACGAACTCAAGCAGTCGTATCTCGACTACGCCATGAGCGTTATTGTTGGGCGGGCTTTGCCGGATGTGCGTGATGGCATGAAGCCAGTGCACCGCCGCGTGTTGTTCGCCATGGATGAATTGGGCAACGACTGGAACAAATCCTACAAAAAGTCTGCGCGTGTTGTCGGTGACGTAATCGGTAAATATCACCCGCATGGTGATACCGCTGTGTACGACACCATCGTTCGTATGGCTCAGCCTTTCTCATTGCGTTATATGCTGGTTGACGGCCAAGGTAACTTTGGTTCGGTCGATGGTGATTCACCGGCGGCGATGCGTTATACCGAAATTCGCATGCGCAAGATCTCGCATGAGATGCTCGAAGATCTGGATAAAGAAACCGTTGATTTTGTGCCTAACTACGATGGCACTGAGCAAATTCCTTCGGTGTTGCCAACCAAAGTTCCTAACCTGCTGGTGAATGGCTCATCCGGTATTGCTGTGGGCATGGCGACGAATATTCCTCCTCACAATCTGGGTGAAACCATTGATGCCTGCTTGGCGTACATGGATGATCCGGAAATCGGCATTGATGGTCTGATGGAACATATTCCTGGGCCAGATTTCCCTACTGCCGCCATCATTAATGGCCGTGCAGGCATTCTGCAGGCTTACCGAACTGGTCGTGGCCGCATCTATATGCGTGCACGTGCAGAGGTTGAAGTTAATGAGAAGAACAGCCGTGAAACCATCATTATCACTGAGCTGCCTTACCAGTTAAACAAAGCGCGATTGATTGAAAAGATTGCCGAGCTGGTTAAAGAGAAGAAGATTGAAGGTATTTCCGAGCTGCGTGACGAGTCGGATTCCAAAATCCGCGTTGTTATTGAACTGAAACGTGGTGAGTCTGGAGAGGTTGTTCTCAATAACCTTTACACCCAGACACAGCTGCAAACCGTGTTTGGTATTAACATGGTCGCCTTGGTTGATGGTCAGCCGAAGCTGCTCAACCTGAAAGAAATTATTGAAGCCTTTGTTAAGCATCGTCGTGAAGTCGTTACACGCCGTACAGTGTACTTATTGCGTAAGGCGCGTGAGCGTGGCCATTTGCTAGAAGGTTTGGCGGTTGCGATTGCGAATATTGATCCGATTATTACGACGATCAAAGCGTCTCAGACAACGGCTGAAGCGAAAGCGAATTTGTTGGCAAAAGGTTGGGCAACTGAGGGTGTTGTCACCATGCTGGAGCGTGCTGGTGAAGGTGCGTGCCGGCCTGAAGGTTTGTCTCCGGAGTTCGGTTTCCGCGATGGTAAGTATTACTTGTCGCCTGAGCAGGCTCAGAGCATTTTGGATATGCGTCTGCAGAAGCTGACGGGCCTTGAGCACGACAAACTGTTGACTGAGTTCCAAGAAAAGCTTGAGCAAATTGCCGAGTATTTGTTCATTTTGGGCGATGCTGATCGTTTGATGGAAGTGATTCGTGAAGAGATCGTTGCCATCAAAGAAGAATACAACGATGTGCGCCGTACCGAGATCCTGAGCTCACAGTTGGATCTCACCCATGAAGATCTGATCAACGAAGAAGACCGAGTTGTTACTTTGTCTCATGGTGGTTACGCCAAGACTCAGCCGTTGGAAGATTATCAAGCCCAACGTCGTGGTGGTAAGGGTAAATCTGCCACCGCAGTGAAAGATGAAGATTTTGTTGAGCATCTGCTGATTGCCAACACACATGACACCATTTTGTGTTTCAGTAACCGCGGTAAGGTTTACTGGTTGAAGGTCTATCAGATTCCAGTTGCTTCGCGTCAGTCTCGTGGTCGTCCAATCGTTAACTTGTTGCCGCTGGAAGAGGGTGAACGCATTACCTCAATTTTGCCGGTTACTGACGCTGAATTGAAAACACAGCAAGCATTGGTTCAATCAATCAATGCTGCTGAAGATGCTGAAGGTCAAGAAATCCCGGCCGAAAACGGCAGTGTGGTAATTGAAGGTACGGTCGTTGAGCCTATCAGATATATCACAATGGCGACGCAAAATGGTGTTGTGAAGAAAACCACATTGGCGAGCTTCGCACGTCAACGTTCTTCTGGCTTGATCGCATTGAGCCTGGATGACGGCGACGTTCTGGTTGCAACTTCGATTACCGATGGCAGCAATGATATCGTGTTGGTATCGAGCTCCGGTAAAGTTAACCGCTTCAGTGAAGAGCATGTGCGCGCGATGGGCCGCACATCGCGTGGTGTTCGTGGTATTAAAATGGCGGCAGAGCATAAGCTGATTTCCATGATCGTACCGCAGGAAAACGGCAAACTATTGACCGTTAGCGAACGTGGATATGGTAAGCGCACAGCTGTTGAAGACTTCCCGTGTAAAGGTCGAGCGACTCAAGGTGTTATCGGCATGCAATGCTCTGACCGTAATGGTCAATTAGTTGGCGCGGTGCAGGTATTCGACGGTGATGAGCTGATGATGATCAGTAATCAGGGTACTCTGGTTCGTACACACACAGAGCAGATTTCTGTTCTGGGTCGAAACACTCAAGGTGTTCGACTGATCAAAGTTGCTGAAGACGAAATACTCGTTGGCGTTGCCCGCATCGAAGAAGCTGATGTGGATGAGAAAAGTGCTGATGGAGCTGAAAACGGAGCCGAGGAAGGCGCAGAATCCGGTGCTGAGGGAACAGAGGGAACTACTCCGACCGAAGGTGGTGAGGCAGCAGATGATTCTGCAGCGTCTGACGGTGCAGACGAGTAATTAACTTTCGTTTTATTTAAGCCGGCAGCGTTGCTGCCGGTTCATGATTTCTCAACGTTTTAACTTCTCAACAAAGAGAGACACAACTCATGGCACGAGTGCATAATTTTTGCGCGGGCCCGGCGGCTTTACCGCTGGAAGTACTTGAACAAGCTCAACAGGAAATGCTCGATTGGCAGGGTGCAGGCCTATCCGTGATGGAAATGAGCCATCGCAGTCCTGAGATCGTCAAGATCTTCGAAGAGGCTGAGCAAGACCTTCGTGATCTGATGGCAATTCCTGATGACTATGCCGTATTGTTTTTGCAAGGTGGCGCGAGCACGCAGTTTTCTGCAATTCCGTTAAACCTGCTGGGTGACAAAGGTGCTGCGGATTATGTGAACACTGGACAGTGGTCTAAAAAAGCGATCAAAGAAGCTAAGCGTTACGCTGACGTTAATGTCGTGGCTAGCTCTGAAGACGATAACTTCGCTAGCATTCCGGCATTTGATAGTTGGAACCTGAACGCTGACGCGGCCTATTTGCATTACACGCCGAATGAAACCATCGGCGGTGTTGAATTTTTCTGGGAGCCAGAGACGCAAGGCGTTCCTTTGGTAGCAGATATGTCGTCAACGATTCTGTCGCGTCCAGTTGATGTGAGCAAGTTTGGCGTTATCTATGCCGGTGCACAGAAGAACATCGGCCCGGCGGGTCTGACGCTGGTTATTGTTCGCAAAGATTTGCTAGGCAATGCTGCTGATGCAACACCAACCATGCTGGATTGGAAAACCATTGCAGACAACGATAGCATGTACAACACACCGCCAACCTATGCGGTATATCTGGCCGGGCTTGTTTTCAAATGGTTGAAAAAACAAGGCGGTTTGGATGCTATGGAGCAAATCAACCGTCGCAAGGCCGAAAAACTTTACGGCTACATCGATGCGTCTGATTTCTATGCTAACCCAGTTGAAATTGCGTCTCGTTCATTGATGAATGTGCCATTCACTTTGGCGAATGCGGATCTTGATAAAGCATTTTTGAAAGGTGCCGATGAGATCGGTCTTTTGAACCTGAAAGGCCACCGTAGTGTCGGTGGTATGCGTGCAAGTATCTACAATGCGGTACCTGAGCAGGCGATTGATGACTTGATCGCGTACATGCAGAAGTTTGCAGCTGAAAACGCTTAAATCGTTTTTGGTTATTATTGTTGGGCGGGCGCTGGGCGCCCGCNTTCTTTTCACTCACCTTCTTTCGCCGGGCAGTTCCTATGGCCGATGACGCGCTAACACTCGAATCTTTGCGAAACCAGATCGATACGCTGGATCAACAAATTCACCAATTACTCAATGAACGTGCAAAATGTGCGCAAAACGTAGCGGATGTAAAGCTTGCAGAGGTTGCGCCAGAAGAGCGTGCCAGTGTGAAGTTTTATCGTCCAGAGCGTGAAGCACAGGTACTTCGTAAGGTAAAAGATCGTAATCAAGGGCCATTGTCTGATGACACCGTTGCGCATATTTTTCGCGAGGTGATGTCAGCATGTTTGGCGCTGGAGCAACCGTTGAATGTTGCTTACCTCGGCCCTGCAGGCACCTTTACACATGCCGCAGCGATCAAGCATTTTGGTCATGCCGTGGTTGCAAACTCCGTTGATTCCATCGACCAAGTATTTAGCGAAGTGGAATCCGGTGAGGCCATATATGGCGTCGTGCCTGTTGAGAACTCAACTGAAGGTATGGTGAACCACACGTTAGATAATTTCATCAAATCGACCGTGTCGATTTGTGGTGAAGTAGAGCTTGCCGTCAAGCATATGCTGTTGGTGAATAAATCGGCTGATACCAGCAAGATTACGCGTATTTGTGCGCACCAGCAGGCGCTTGCACAATGCCGTAACTATCTCGATAAACATTGGCCTAATGTGCCGCGTGTTGCTGTTAGCTCTAACTCTCGGGCCGCACAGCTGGCCAGTGATGAAGTGGGCACGGCGGCGATTGCCGGCGATATGGCTGCCGAAATTTACAATGTTGATGTTGCTGTTGAGAATATTCAGGATTCAGCGCAAAACACGACGCGTTTTCTGATTGTTGGCAGAGAGCAGGTCGAGCCCAGTGGTGAGGATAAAACCTCAATCATCGTCTCTATGCGCAATGAGCCGGGCGCGTTGTTTTCTCTGTTGGAATCTTTTCAGCGTGAAGAAATCATGTTGACCCGCATCGATACACGGCCTTCGCCGACCGAAAAGTGGGCGTATTTGTTCTTTATTGAATTCGAAGGTCATCAGGATGAGCCGGCGATTCAGCGAATTATGGAAGAACTCTCCGAACGCTCTGTATACATGAAAATGCTCGGGTCTTATCCGAAAGCGGCCCTTTAACGAACTTTCCAGTAGGTTGTATTACCGTGAGTTGTGATTTTCTGGCACTGGCCAAAAGTGGCGTGCAACACCTGATGCCTTATCAACCAGGCAAGCCGATTGATGAGTTGGAACGTGAGCTAGGTATCACTGATATCGTTAAGCTGGCGAGCAACGAAAATCCGTTGGGATTAAGCCCTAAGGTCAAGGCGTTACTGTCTGATAATTTGGATGAGTTAACACGATACCCTGATGGTGCTGCATTTGAATTACGCGCGAAAGTAGCTGCCACGCACGGCGTTGCCGCTGAGCAGTTGGTATTCGGTAATGGCTCTAACGATGTGCTTGATCTGATCGGCATGTGTTTTCTGAATCCAGACGTCAGTGCGATATATTCGGATCATGCTTTTGTGGTTTATCCACTGATGGTGAAAGCTCAAGGCGCTCGTGCCATTGAGGTGCCGGCGAAAGACTGGGGGCATGATCTTGATGCCATGTTGGCAGCGATTGAGCCGGATACGCGGGTTATTTTTATTGCCAACCCTAACAACCCAACGGGTACTTGGTTGGGGCATGCCGAAATCGAACGTTTCCTCATACAAGTACCCGACGACGTTATTGTTGTGTTGGATGAAGCTTACAGTGAGTACATTCACGGCGTTGATTATGCCAACGGCATCGCATTACTGAAGCAGTTCGATAGCCTCATTGTGACCCGCACGTTTTCCAAGGCCTATGGTTTGGCCGGGTTACGAGTTGGGTGCAGTATTTCGTCTGTGGCGATGGCAGGCATTATCAATCGTGTCAGAGCACCATTCAACGTTAATACTTTGGCGCAACTGGCGGCCACCTGCGTGCTGGATGATAGCGAATACTTGCAGCAGTCGATTGCAGTAAACGATGCGGGTCGTCAGCAGCTTGAAGCTGGGCTATCCGCACTTGGCTATGATTTCATTCCCTCGCAAGGCAATTTTATATCGTTTGATACCCGAACCGATGCCAATGCCGTGTATCAGGCGTTGCTCGAAAAAGGCGTGATTGTACGGCCGGTTGGGCCTTATAAAATGCCTGGTTTTTTGCGGGTGTCGATCGGCCTTGAGGCAGAAAATCAGCGCTTTTTAGACGCGCTGACGGCATTGGCTGATTGATCAATAAAGGCGCATACATGCTTGCAAATACCATTCTGATTATCGGCACTGGGCTCATCGGCGGTTCGTTCGCAAAAGGGCTGAAACAACGTAATTTGATTCGTTGCGCCATCGGTTATGGTCGACGTTATGAACAGCTAGAGCTGGGTATTGAGCTCGCTGTTATCGATGAGGCGGCACGCGATCTACCTCAGGCAATTGCGCGCGCTGATGTTATTGTATTGGGCGTGCCGACACTAACGGTTGCAGATTATCTGGATGTTATTGCTGAGCACCGTAAGGCTGATTCAGTAGTTACCGATGTAGCCAGCGTCAAAGGTGAGATTGCCCACGTAATTCGTGAGCATTACGGTGTTATTCCTCCTTGGTTTGTTTTAGGGCATCCGATTGCAGGTTCCGAAAAGTCCGGTATTACTGCGTCTAACAGTGATCTGTATGTACACCATAAAGTGATTTTGACGCCTGAAGTCGATACCGACGAAAATGCACTGGCGTTGATTCGGGCCTTATGGGAGGGCGTAGGTGCAGATGTTGTGTGTATGGGTATTGATGAACACGATCGGGTGTTGGCGGCTACTAGTCACTTACCTCACGCCTTGGCATTCTCATTAGTCGACTGCTTGCAGGCGATGGACGCCAATGTTGATGTGTTTCGTTTTGCCGCTGGTGGCTTTCGAGATTTTACCCGCATTGCTGGTAGCCATCCGGTGATGTGGCACGACATCATGCTGGCGAATAAATCCGCCATTCTCGAAATGATGGGTGAATTCAAGGCAACATTATCAAACCTTGAAAATGCCATAGAAAACGATGACAGCGATACCATTCTCGCCATGTTCGAGCGCGCTAAAGCTTCGCGTGAACATTTCGCGGGCTTAATTGATGCTGCGTCATCAACTGAATCAAACGCCGCAAAATCTGCGGATCTATCTAAAGACAAAAACTGATTTCTGAGCATTTTTATGGGTTCTCTTAACTTTATTGCGAAAAAAGGTCAGGCGATCACCGGTGAAATTCGTGTGCCTGGTGATAAATCCATCTCTCATCGTTCCATCATGTTTGGTTCGTTGGCCGAAGGTGTAAGCCACGTCACTGGGTTTCTTGAAGGTCAGGATGCGCTGGCGACCTTGAATGCTTTTCGGGCGATGGGTGTCGAAATCGAAGGGCCTTCTCAAGGTGAAGTAACGATTCATGGTGTGGGCATGCATGGTTTGAAAGCCCCGCAAGCGTCGTTGGACATGGGTAACAGTGGTACGTCTATTCGGTTGTTATCGGGGTTGCTGGCCGGGCAAGGATTTGATGTCACCATGACAGGCGATGAATCCTTATCGAAACGCCCAATGAAACGAGTGATTGATCCGTTGGCGTTAATGGGTGCGCAGGTCGAGTCTGCTGAAGGTGGCCGACCGCCGTTGCTATTGAAGGCCGGATCTGCGTTACAAGCGATTGATTACCCTTTGCCGATGGCAAGTGCCCAAGTGAAGTCTTGTATTTTGTTGGCCGGCTTGTACGCTCAAGGGCGTACATCGATCACTGAGCCTGCTCCAACGCGTGATCATACCGAGCGTATGCTGGAGGCCTTTGGCTATGAAGTCGAAGTTAACGGTGCAACACGGGCAGTTGTAGGCGGTGGCAAATTAACGGCTGCTGATATCGATGTGCCAGCGGATATATCGTCTGCGGCGTTTTTTATGGTTGCGGCATCGATCATGCAAGGATCAGATTTGACATTACAGCATGTGGGTATCAACCCGACACGGATTGGTATTATCAATATCCTACGTAAAATGGGCGCCAATATTGCCCTGCTGAATGAACGCAAAGTAGGCGGTGAGCCGGTTGCTGATATTCGTATTCAAGGTGCTGCATTGAAAGGTATTCGTATCGACGAAGCCGATGTGCCACTGGCAATTGATGAATTTCCAGTTTTGTTCGTCGCTGCTGCATGTGCAGAAGGCGAAACAGTATTGACGGGCGCTGAAGAATTACGGGTGAAGGAATCCGATCGTATTCAAGTTATGGCAGATGGCCTGATTGCTTGTGGCATTGATGCGCGTCCGACAGAAGATGGCATTGTTATTCAGGGTGGCCAATTCCAGGGTGGCGAAGTTCAAAGTCATCACGATCACCGTATTTCCATGTCGTTTTCGGTGGCGTCTCTAGTCTCCGAAGCACCGATTCGTATCCTTGGTTGCGATAATGTTGCGACGTCATTTCCAAATTTTGTTGAATTGGCCAACAGTGTTGGTTTTAACCTCAGTATTGAAGAGGCATCGGCAGCATGAGCTCACCGGTAATTACCATTGATGGCCCAAGTGGCGCTGGTAAAGGCACGCTGAGTCAGATGTTGGCACGACATCTTGGGTGGCAGTTTCTTGATTCTGGCGCGATATATCGGCTTTGCGGTTTGGCGTGTCTTAAAGCCAATATCGCGTTTGATGATCATGTGTCAGTGATTGCTTGTGCGCAGTCACTGGATATTGATTTTATTGTTTCTGACGACGGTCTGCAGACGCTGTTGGATGGTGAGGAAGTTACCGCGCAACTTCGCACGGAAGAGGGTGGGGCGGCGGCTTCTCAGGTTGCTTCTATCCCCGCTGTTCGTGAAGCTTTGCTGCAGCGTCAGCGTGCATTTGCGAAATCGCCGGGTCTGGTTGCCGATGGTCGAGACATGGGAACTGTGGTTTTTTGCGATGCTCCGTTGAAGTTTTACCTGACGGCATCGGCCGAAGAACGAGCTGCCCGCCGTTACAAACAGTTGCAACAGACTGGGGAATCTGTTAACCTCGCCGCGATTTTGGCGGACATACAGTCTCGAGATGAGCGGGATATGAGCCGTAAAGTCGCACCGTTAAAGCCTGCAGATGATGCTATCGAAGTCGAATCGACCGATCTGAGTATTGATGCAGTTTTTAATATTATGCTTGAGAACGTGCACGCCAAAGGCCTTGTCTAAACGCCACGCGTTCAAAAGTAAAAAAGGTGGTTGCTCTGACTCGCCCAAACCAGCAAGAGTCGTTGACAACTTATTAGCGGATGACCCATGTGTGGGCTGGATACATGGTAGAAGTTGTTGGTAAAACGCCCGGGTGGGTAGTGTGCCACAGCTCGTCCTCATACTTTTAATGGAAGTGTCCATGAGCGAAAGCTTTGCTGAACTATTTGAAGAAAGTTTACAAACCCTTGAGATGGAACCTGGTTCGATCGTTACCGGTATCGTTATCGATGTTGATAGTGACTGGGTAACCGTACACGCAGGTCTAAAATCTGAAGGTGTTATCCCCGCCAACCAATTCCTGGACGATAACGGCGAAGTTGCTGTATCTATTGGCGATGAAGTACAAGTTGCACTGGAAACTGTCGAAGATGGTTTCGGTGAGACCAAATTGTCACGTGAAAAAGCTAAGCGCGCAGAAGCTTGGATTGAGCTGGAAAAAGCACACGTTGATGATGAAGTTATTCAGGGTGTTATCAGTGGCAAGGTTAAAGGTGGTTTCACCGTTGACGTTCACAACATCCGTGCCTTCCTGCCAGGTTCTTTGGTAGACGTTCGCCCGGTTCGCGATACAGCGCACCTGGAAGGCAAGACTCTAGACTTTAAAGTAATCAAACTGGATGCCAAGCGTAACAACGTTGTTGTTTCTCGTCGTGCAGTTCTGGAAGAAGCAAACAGCGCTGAGCGTGATGAATTGCTGGCTAACCTTCAAGAAGGTATGGCTGTTAAAGGTATCGTTAAGAACCTGACCGACTACGGTGCATTCGTAGATCTGGGCGGTGTTGACGGTCTGTTGCACATCACTGATATGGCTTGGAAGCGTATCAAGCACCCATCTGAAATCGTTAACGTGGGTGACGAGATAGAAGTACGCATCCTGAAGTTCGATCGTGAGCGTAACCGCGTTTCTCTGGGTCTGAAGCAACTGGGTGAAGATCCATGGGTTGCAGTGAAAGGTCGTTACCCAGAAGGCACACGTACTTCTGCACGCGTAACTAACCTGACTGACTACGGCTGCTTCGCTGAGCTGGAAGAAGGTGTTGAAGGTCTGGTACACGTTTCTGAAATGGATTGGACTAACAAGAACGTTCACCCATCTAAGATTGTTCAGGTTGGTGACGAAGTTGAAGTTATGGTTCTGGACATCGACGAAGAGCGTCGTCGTATTTCTCTGGGTATCAAACAGTGTCAAGCTAACCCTTGGGACGACTTCGCTGAGAAATTCGTTAAAGGTGACAAGATCTCTGGCACCATTAAGTCGATCACCGATTTCGGTATCTTCATTGGTCTTGATGGCAACATCGATGGTCTGGTTCACTTGTCTGATATTTCTTGGAACGAGACTGGCGAAGACGCAGTACGCAACTTTAAGAAAGGCGACGAAATCGAGACAGTTATCCTGTCTGTAGATTCAGAGCGTGAGCGTATCTCTTTGGGCGTGAAGCAACTTGAAAGCGATCCTTTCAACGAGTATGTCACTACTAATGACAAAGGTACTATCGTTAAAGGTATCGTTAAAGAAGTTGATGCTAAAGCCGTTGTTGTTACTCTGAATGACGAAGTTGAAGGCACCATTAAAGCTTCTGAATTGTCTATCGACAAAGTTGAAGATGCTCGTAACCTGGTTAAAGAAGGCGAAGAGATCGAAGCACGCGTTGTTAGCGTTGATCGTAAAAACCGCGCCATCGGCCTGTCAGTGAAAGCAATTGCACTGGCTGACGAGAAAGAAGCTGTTAAAGCGTTGAAAGAACGTACGACTGCAGATAACGCACCGACAACTATCGGTGACCTGATCAAGGCACAGATGGATAAGGAATAATCACCTTTCCAGCCTGATTATCAGGTAAGTTGATCGAAAGCCGCATCCTTTGGGATGCGGTTTTTTTTTGCCTAGCAATTGTCGATTTTGCTGAGAGGCCCGCCAGGCTAGGGTTTCTAGCCATTTTCACTGTGTTGAAAAAATGATCAAAGTTCTGTCATTATACTTTCTTTCGATGTTATCCTATATTTACAAGCCATTGATAATAAAGTGTTAATAGGATATTGAGAGCATTAGCCAATGACTAAATCGGAATTAATCGAGCGCATTGCTGAACTACAACCGCAACTTTCGGTGAAAGATGTCGAACTTGCGGTGAAGGCCATTATCGAGAGCATGTCTGAAACCCTGGCTGACGGAGGACGTATTGAAATCCGGGGATTTGGTAGCTTTTCTCTACATTATCGAGCCCCCCGCAAAGGGCGTAACCCGAAAACCGGTGACGCGGTTGATCTCGAGGGCAAGTCAGTGCCTCATTTCAAACCGGGCAAAGAGATGCGAGAACGGGTCAATACATCGATTGGTGTTTGAGCTAGGGGCGATAACTCTTTAAATAGGGTCTTCAAGCGGCATTGTTGCAACATTTTGAGTAAAGGCCATCGGTCAATTTGCGGGCTATCCCCCTGTTTTGACCACTTTTGGGGTTCTAATCGGTGTGCTTTTTGTACAGACTCAAAACAGTTAGGCGTCATTTTGGCGTTAAAATACGCCTATTCAGGCGTATTTCCGTTGCACCATATGCGGTGCAATGCTGGATATTATGAAACTTCAGTGAATGAACGTGAGCCTTTTATTCATGAATGGCTGGATTTCATGTAAGCTATGAAGATTCTCTCTTATTTATCATGCTTATGATCTGGCTAAAACGCATTTTCTATCTGGTTCTTTTCTTGGTATGCCTCGGTTTCGGTGCATACATCTTGCTTATCTCTTTACGCAATGACGCGTTGGTTAACTTTGATCTGTTTTTTATTCAGCTGCAGCAAGTGCCGATTGAAGTACTTGTGATTGGTGCATTTTTGCTCGGTGGTTTGTTGGGTGTTGCTTCCTGGCTGATTCCGGCACCGCTGAAGGCACTGAAAAACAAGCGAAAAATCAACCAAGCGAAAAAAGAACTGATTTAATTCATGACTTCCGAAATCGGCTTGTTTCTGGCGGTTTTCCTGGCGATTTTTATCGGCTGGGTGCTTGGCAAGTTTCCATGGAGCACGTTCTGGAAAAAGTTTCGTAACCGGGGCTGGCGCAAAGCCTACATGGAGGGCATCCACTTACTGTTAAATCAGGAGTCGGATCAGGCGATTGAAACCTTTCTGCATTCTTGGTCCGTATCATCCGATAACTTTGATTTGCACAATGCTTTAGCGAATATGTTGCGTCGCAAGGGTGAAGTTGATCGTGCCATCCGAATTCATGCCAATCTAATCGAATGTGAAAAACTCCATAAAGAACAAGTTCGACAAGCGTCGATTGAGCTGGCAAACGATTATATCAAAGCCGGTTTACTGGATCGCGCGGAGCGTCTGCTGATCAACGTGGTCAATTCTTCGAGAGATTTCGAAGAGCGCGCATTGGAGTTGTTGCAGCAAATTTATGAGCTTGAAAAAGAATGGTATAAAGCGATTGTGGTTGCTGAGCAACTGGCGCCACGCCGCAGTGTGGCGTTTGAATCAAATACACTGAGCTCGGGTAAAGAGCGGGTCGAAATAGCCCATTACTACTGTGAAATCGCCGAGGAGGCACTTCAGGACGACAATTTTCGCGCCAGTGAAGAGGCTCTGGACCAAGCGTTACGGTATGATGCCCGTTGCGCGAGAGCTGCCATTATTCGAGCAGAAATGGCATACGAAAGAGGTGATGCTGACACGGCCATCCGTGAACTTCAAGAAGTTGCAGATTACGAACCTTATCTCATCGTTGAATCACTCGATGTTCTCGAGCGATGCTATGGTGATCGTGTCGATGAATTAGTCGCTTACCTGCGTGCGTTTATCGATAATTACCCCTCCAGTCGTCTTGATGCAGCGATATTCCGGTTGATGAAATCGAGTTCGCCGAGTGATGCGGATGAGTTTCTGTTCGAGCGGGTTAAAATACGGCCTACGTTATCTGGGCTTGATTTGCTGGTGGCAAGCGAATCTGATAATGCTGCTGGCTATAGTAAATCGCGTTTGATGCACGAACTGGTCAGTGAAGTATTGCAAAGCAAACCTCAGTATCAATGCCGCAGCTGTGGTTATTCGGGTAACCATATGCATTGGCAATGCCCGCAGTGTCATAGCTGGGATACTGTTCGTCGCATACGCGGCAAAGAAGGCGATTAGCCTGATTATTATCATTGTTGCCCCATCGCTTTGGTGATGCTGGGTCTTATCCTGACGTATTCAAGAGTTTTATATGGCAAACACTAAACCTGTTGTGGTTGCGCTGGATTACGCGGACTTAACCGCGCTCTATGCATTGGTGGATCAGTTAGATCCTGAAGCGTGCCGCTTAAAAGTTGGCAAAGAAGCATTTACACGATTCGGCCCAGATATGGTGCGCGAATTGGTCGCGCGTGGGTTTGATGTCTTTCTCGATCTCAAATTTCATGATATCCCAAACACTGTGGCGAAAGCAGTTGCGAGTGCTGCAGAGCTGGGTGTGTGGATGGTCAATGTGCATGCCAGTGGTGGTTCTCGGATGATGAAAGCCGCTGTTGAAGCGTTGAAGCCTTTCGGTGATTCACGTCCATTGTTGATTGGTGTGACCGTGCTGACTAGCATGGATCAATCTGATTTGGACGAGCTGGGTTTGCCAACGGCGGATGTGCAAGTAGCACGCCTTGCTAGCCTAGCGGCCACAAGCGGCCTTGATGGGGTTGTGTGCTCGGCACAGGAAGTTGCCATTGTTCAGCAAGCTTGTGGGGAACAATTTATTACCGTTACGCCTGGCATCCGCCCGGCTGGATCGGTAGCCGATGACCAGCGTCGAACCTTAACCCCAAAAGATGCAATCTCGCAGGGTTCAGACTATCTCGTGATTGGTCGCCCAATTACACAGTCAGGTGATCCGTTAGCGGCCTTGCAGGCGATTAATACGAGTATTTTTGACCACTGATGGCTATTGAATTAGATTATTTAGCTGGTTCTCATGCCGATGTGCGTATTCAGTACTTCGACGTCGACAGAGTGACGCTGATGCATGAAAATGCGCATTCGGGTACCGTTCACCATGTTGATCTGCAACAGGGTATTACCTTGGCAATTGATGGCAATAGCGAGAAGTTGTTTAAGGTGCCGCCGTTGCCTGAGGCGTGGCGTATGCAGCCTGATGGCAGTTATCAGGTACGTTGGGCGGTTTACCGGATGCAAGAAAAGCGTCAAGATGGTCAGCATGAATGGTGGGAATGGTTGCCTCAGTAAAATCTGAGGTTTATATCGAGGTTCAACGTACACCCGTATTGCGTTCGTATATATGCGGGTATGCTAGGCTTTTGCTACTGCATCTCAGTATTATCTTATATCGCAACTTTTACTGACCGTTAGCTATAGTGGTGGTGGCGTTGTGTCTGGCTCGGTACTGAACGAGAAGAAATCTCCCGAACAATTGGACCCTCATCGGTCGAAGCAAACGACGATAGAGTTATTAAAAGATTATCAGGAAATCCTATGAAACTAGAATCACTAGCGTTACACCACGGTTACGAATCTGAGCCGACAACAAAGTCTGCTGCAGTCCCTATCTATCAAACAACCTCTTATACGTTTGACGATACTCAGCATGGCGCCGATCTATTTGATCTGAAGGTAGCGGGCAATATCTATACGCGCATAATGAACCCGACGACAGCGGTGTTAGAGCAACGTCTGGCTGAGATGGAAGGTGGTATTGCGGGTCTTGCAGTTGCTTCAGGTATGTCTGCAATTACTTATGCTATTCAGGCGATCACTGAAGTCGGTGACAATATCGTTAGCACCAGCCAGCTTTATGGTGGCACATACAATCTATTTGCTCACACCTTGCCTCGTCAGGGTGTTGATGTCCGTATGGCTTCTTTCGATGATTATGACGCGATGGAGTCGCTGATTGACGACAAAACCCGTGCGGTATTTTGTGAATCGATTGGCAACCCAGCGGGCAATGTTGTTGACTTGGAAAAGGTCGCTGAAATTGCGCACAAGCACGGTGTGCCGTTAATCGTTGATAACACTGTTGCATCGCCGTTTCTGTGCCGCCCTTTTGATCACGGTGCTGACATCGTTGTTCATTCATTGACGAAATACATTGGCGGTCATGGTACAACCGTCGGCGGTATGATTATTGATTCGGGTAAGTTTGATTGGGTTGCGAATAAAGAACGTTTCCGCATGCTAAATGAAGCCGATCCGAGCTATCACGGTGTGGTTTATACAGAGGCCTTGGGTGCGGCAGCATTCATCGGGCGATGCCGTGTGGTTCCGTTGCGTAACACCGGTTCAGCATTGTCGCCGCACAGTGCATTCTTGATTCTTCAGGGCCTTGAAACCTTGGGCTTACGTATGGAGCGTCATTGCGAAAACGCAGAAAAAGTCGCTGAATACTTGAGTAATCATGAAAAGGTCAGCTGGGTTAACTATGCAGCGCTTGCGGATAGCCCTTATCGTGAAACCGCACAGAAGATTACCTCGGGCAAGGCATCGGGTATTCTGAGTTTTGGTATTAAAGGTGGCAAAGAGGCGGGTGGCCGCTTTATTGATGCACTGGAAATGATTCTGCGCCTTGTTAATATTGGTGATGCAAAATCACTGGCCTGCCATCCTGCTAGCACAACTCATCGTCAGCTTAATGAAGAAGAGCTTGCATCTGCCGGTGTTTCGGAAGATTTGATACGTATTTCGGTGGGTATTGAGCACGTTGACGATATCATCGCTGATATTGCACAGGCGCTGGAAAAAGCCTGAGTTATTGATCTGGAAAAGTCGGCTAACGGAGCGTTGAAAATGTGTTAACCGATGAATTGATCACAGGATTCTCTGCTGGATATCTTGTTGAATAGCCGGGGAAGTGATTTAAAAAGCCCGACACAGGAGACTGTGCCGGGCTTTTTTGTCGCAGTGCTTTGTTGCTAAATTAAAGGCTGCGGATAGGCCCTATTACTTGCGGAACTGTTTGAAGTTTGGATCGCGCTTCTCAATAAATGCCATGACCGCTTCAATGTTTTCCGGGCCACCAGCCAACTTATCCATGCCTTCGCGTTCGACTTTCATCGCAGCATCTAAACCTGCGCGCTGGGTTTCCTTAACGCAGCGTTTAGTCGCTTGTAGCGATACAACGGGCCATTGTGCGATTTCGTTGGCTTTTTCTAATGCCTTATCAACCAACTGATCATCGGCAAACTGTTGGGTGGCAATGCCTGTTTCGACGGCTCGATCTGCGTTGATCCATTCTGCGGTGTATAGAAGCTCTGCCGCACGTCGACTGCCAATGATGCTTTGCAACATGTAACTGGCTGCAAACTCCGGTACGAGGCCGAGAGAGACGAATGGGAGGCGCATTCTTAACGATTCGCCCACGTAAACAACGTCGCAGTGGAATAACAGCGTTGCGCCGCCGCCGATGGCGATACCTTTAGCAGCACCGATCAGGGGTTTGTCAAAGTCGAGAGTGGCCTGTTGTGCTTCGTAGAACGGATGTTCCTCGGCTGAGCCATCGCCACTGAAGTCATTAAGATCCATACCTGATGAAAAGTCTTTGCCAGCACCAGAAAGCACGACGCAGGCAACACGAGGGTCTTCTTGGGCGTCACGCAATGCTTGAGTAAACAACGACCACAGTGGGCGGTTGAAGGCATTCTTTTTACTGGGGCGATTTAGCGTCAGATGTAAAACACCGTCGTCGCTCAAGTCTTTGATCAATAGTTCTTCACTCATGGTGCGATCCTTATTGGCAGGGTCTGAAAGCTGAGCTCAGCCAACTTTCGGGCAATGGAGTATCAATTTGGAGGCTATTTTAGGGCAGGAGTGTCGAAAGTATCAATTTACATTGATGTTAACTTTAATCAGCGGGGAAAATTCGCGTCGATGTAACGAATCAGTTCATCTGGGGATAAGGGCTTGCTGAAATAGTACCCTTGAATAACGTCACAGCCATTGCGGTCTAGGAAGTCGAGCTGGGCTTTGGTTTCGACACATTCGGCAACAACTTCAAGCCCGAGGCCGTGGCCAAGGGTCATAATGGCATTAACGATACCATCGTTTTCAGATTGAGTGCCCAGTTTTCGCACAAAGCTACCGTCGATTTTTAGCGTGGTAACGGGTAAATCCAATAGGTAGCTTAGGCACGAGTAACCGGTACCAAAATCGTCAATGGAAATACGAATGCCGTAATCGTGCAGGCGAGTGAGGTTCTTCTGGCACTGGTCGTCGGCATCGAGGAAGGTTTCTTCCGTAATTTCGAGCTCCAGGTATTCGGCAGAAATCTTATAGAACTCAAGCTCGCGTTTGACGTAATCAACCAAGGTGGGTTCGATAAGGTGTGTAGGCGACAGGTTGATCGCGATGCGCATGGGTTCGATACCCATAACGCGCCATTCTGCGTGCTGTCTACACGCGGATTCGAGCACAAACTCGCCGATTTTATTGATGATGCCAATTTCTTCTGCCAAAGGAATAAACTGGCTGGGCGGAACAAAACCGAGTTCTTCATCTTCCCAGCGGATCAGTGCTTCGACGCCAGACAGCGCATTTTGGTGGATATTAATCTTCGGTTGATAGACCAGTTTTAGTTGTTTGTTTTCTACTGCCCTGCGGAGTTTGGTTTCCATCGACAAACGATCGAAAGCGCCTTCATCCATATCGGTGTTATAGAAGCAGAAGTTACCAACGCCACGTTCTTTGGCGCGATACATGCTGACATCTGCGTGCTTGAGCAAGGTGAACGCGTCTTTGCCGTTATGCGGATAAAGACTGATGCCAATACTGGTAGAAATATGAAATTGGCGATCAGCGAGCAACATAACTTCTTCGATAGATGCGAGAACCTTGCTAGCGATATTTTCAATATCTTTTAGCGTGTCGACATTGGAGAGGAAGATAACAAACTCGTCACCACCCCAACGGGCCACGTTGTCATTCGAACGAACCGCTTTGCTAAGGCGCTCTGCAGTAATTTTAAGTACCTCGTCACCCACTGCGTGACCAAGGTTGTCGTTGATCACTTTAAAGCGATCAAGATCCAAGAACATCACGGCGATCTGGCTATTTTCGCGGCCGGCAATTTCGATTTCGTGTTCGAGCTGTTCGATCAGGAAGTGACGGTTCGGTAGTTTGGTTAAGCCGTCGTAGTTTGAGCGTTGGTGTAACTGTCGAGTTCGCAGGTTGACGAGATCCTCGAGTTCTTCACCGTGTGCGCGAAGCTTTTCGTCTCTCTGTTTGATGGCTTCAATCATGGTATTGAAGCTGTTGATCAACTGACCGATTTCGTCGTTGTGGCTAGGCAACAAGCGTTGGTTAAAGTCTTTGCTCGACGTAATGTGCTGAATAACCTCAACCAGATCTTTGATGGGCTTTGTCAGCCAGCGTTGCATCAGCATCGAAAGGGTATAGGCGAACAACAAGCTCATTACGAAGACAACTAACGTAATCAAGGCATGGCGAATCATTTGTTCCGTTAGATCGCTGGTATCCTGCGCGAGGTACAAATAGCCGATGAGTTCGTTGTCGTAGTAGATTTCGTCGACAGTAGCAATGGAGTTTGGCAGGTAATGGAGGCCGGTATCGTATTCAGCTAAGCTTGGGCGGCGAAAATGAAGGCTGCCAACGTAATTGGCGAAAAACTGTTTGTTGTCATCAAAAATGCCAGCGTACAAAATGCCGGAATCTTGTACTAATGTAGATAGTTGCTCGTGTGCTGAGTGATTATCCTGGAATAACAAGGCAGAGGTAATCGTACCTGCGATGACTTTGGATTTGCCCTCGAGTTCCTCGATTTGGCGTTCCTGGTAGGAGCTAACATTGTTGTAAAAGTAGAGAGTTGAAGCCACTAACAGGGAAACAGCATTGATTAAAATAATAATCAATATCTGTTTCGAGTGTAGTGATAGTGACTGATACCAGCTCTTCATGCGTTATTTTTATTCTTAGTTTCTGTTCGTCGTTTCTATTCTGAGTCGTTGACCTGAGCCAGTTTTAATAATTCTGAACTTAGCGAAACACCTTGTTTTTTCAGGCGCTTCGGATAAATGTCAAAACGTACTTTACCATCATTTTCGAAAAAGTTAATAGCTGTTCCGTGGGATTGAAAGGCCGGTGTCGCACCAATTAACAACCCTGCTTTTTTCGGCAGCTTTTTCGACTCCGAGTTTGTAAGGTATGTTATCTCACATTTCCCATCGTACTCGGGGACGTCTGCAATCACAATGCTTCGCTTGCTGTCAGTGATACGTTTTCCACGTGCTTTTTCGCGTAGAAGATGACTAATAGCAATATTGTCTGGGATACAAACCGTTATTGGTGACGATGCAGAGTCAAAAGTACCATCTTGCCAAGTAATGTAAGGCAAAACGCGGAGTAAAAAGCTTGCTTTGGTTTGTTCTGTTTTATCCGGTTTAGGAGCGTCGTTAGCATGAGCATACCCTGCCAATAGTGGGATTAGCCACAAGCAATGTCTGAGAATGCCTGAGAATCCCATCGCTCTTTTTATACGCTGCATATAGTGTGTAACCACAATATCTGAACCGGCCAAGTGCCCTTATGGTCACGCCAGTAGTTTGTCTTCATGGCTGGGTTTGTTTGCCGATCCTGACAAGGTTTGCCTTCTTGTTCTGTCTGACAAGAACGCTTCTTCTTATTATTGTTATGTTGATCCAGAATATGTGAACCCGTGCTCAGAAACAACTGTTTTTTACATTATTCCCTGACCGGTTTTGTTTTCCGATAAAGTGACTTGTGAACAACGTTTAAACGTGCTGAATAGGCTGTTTCAGGTAGTTGAATTAACTAAGATTAACGCTTCTAAAACGGCATCGATATCAGCCCTTTCTGGTGTCTCTCTCCAATACAGTATTGTACCGGTAGGACCTTGGTCGACGGCTTTGATGAAGTCGGGGAGTTTGGCATAAGCAGTTTGCAGTTTTTCGATCTGATTAGCCGGTGGTTGTGTGTCGTTAATCCAAAACCAGTGTCCGTCTTTGATGCTGCGTAATGCGAGATGGCGCTTTTTGAAAGTGTCTGTATAGCGTTCCTGAAAATACCCCACGGTGTAGACCAGGTCGCCATATTGAATATCGAGTTTTTTAGGAATATTAGGCGATACGGGTTTTATCGTAATACCCAGAGACGTGGCGTATTCTCGTAGTGCAACCTTCTGCTTCAATCGCTTGGACGGAATTAATTGAATAATGGGGTGGGCGAGCATACAAACAACAAAAATCAGTATGCCCCAGACAATGGCCGAGCTCGACATGGCAGTGACTCATGTTGTAGTGCAAGTTTTAGTTCAGGTCTCGATCTTGTGTTTGTATTCGCACAAGTCTTCAATGATGCAGGAGCCACACCTTGGTTTTCGTGCAACACACGTGTAGCGGCCATGGAGAATGAGCCAATGGTGCGCGTCAACGAGGTATTCTTTGGGAATAACCTTCATCAATTTGTTCTCAACATCGAGCACAGTCTTTCCCGGCGCTAGGTTGATACGATTGGAGATACGGTAAATATGGGTATCCACTGCCATTGCTGGATGGCCAAAGGCGGTATTAAGAACCACGTTAGCGGTTTTTCGTCCTACGCCCGGCAGCGCTTCTAGTGCCTTGCGATCGTCGGGAACCTCTCCATCATGCAAATCCAGCAGGGCGCGACAGGTCTTGATGACATTCTCGGCTTTGGCGTTGTAAAGACCAATCGTTTTGATGTGTTCTTTAACACCGTCAACACCGAGTACGAGCATATCTGCCGGGGTATTAGCGGCCTTATACAGGTGATCTGTTGCCTTGTTAACGCTGACATCAGTTGCCTGGGCAGATAACAGAACGGCAATCAGTAGCTCGAAAGTTGAGCTGTAATTCAGCTCAGTTTCGGGTGTTGGATTGTTGGCCTTGAAGCGGGCGAAAATCTCAGCGCGTTTCTGCTTATTCATGATGCCGCCTCAAGCGTGTTAATCAAAGGTAAGAATCAAGAGACGTTGCCGGTTACTCGAACCCGACGATCTTCCTTAGGTGCATCGGCCTTGGCGGCCAACTCAAGCTTCTTGTAGTGATCATCAATCATATTTTTCAAGGCGATCATAAAGCCGGTAAAGATAAATGCACCTGGTGGCAATACGATATACAGAAACTGTGGGTAATTTGGGAAGGGGGTCATCATCCAGTTTTCCGCCATAGGACCGAACAATAACTGCATGTCGGCAAAAACGTGGCCCGTTCCGAATAATTCGCGGAAGAATCCCAGCAAAAACATCACAATACTGAAACCTAATCCCATCATTAAGCCGTCGTACGCAGCGGGTAGTACCCGATTCTTGCAGGCAAATGCATCAGCACGGCCAAGAATGACACAGTTCGTGGTGATCAAAGGTAAGAATACCCCGAGCACTTCGTATAGTGAGTAAGCAAACGCCTGCATGAGGATCTGAATCGCGGTTACGGCTGCAGCAATGATCATAACAAAGGCGGGTAGTCGCACAGCGTCGGACACAATGTTACGGATCAGGGAAACCGAAATGTTCGATGTTACTAAAACAAAGGTCGTAGCAATGCCCATGCCGATTGAGTTCACCACTGAACCTGACATTGCCAGCAGCGGACATAATCCCAATAGTTGAACGAGCGCGGGGTTGTTCTTCCACAAGCCCAGCTGTGTAATCTCTTTATAAGTTGCTGTTGCCATGATCAGGATTCCGCCGGTGTTTGGTCAGCATCAACGCTGAGCTGAGCTTTTTTCAGCAGCTCGGATTTATTCGCTTTGTAGAATAGTAATGCATTGTGAACCGAGCCGACGACTGCACGCGGTGTAATAGTTGCACCGGTGAATTGGTCGTAAATGCCGCGATCTTTCTTCACGGCCCATCCGTCCGCCTCGGGATTCGTCAACGATCGGCCATTAAATTCGTAAACCCAATCCGACTTTTTGGTTTCTACTTTGTCACCGAGCCCAGGGGTTTCTTTGTGAGTGATCACTCGAACACCAGTGATGTCGCCGTTTAGGTTAACACCAACAATGGTATTGATTGCACCGCCGTAGCCGTCAGGGGCGCGGGTTGGAATGATAAATGCAGTGATGTCACCGTTTTTACGTGCCACATAAATGGATGCGGGATCTTTCAACTTCAAATATTTTTGATCGTCGACTGTGATCGCACTATCCAGCAGCACGTTGTCACGTAGCTTGGGGCTAACAACTTCTTCGAGCGCTTTAGATTTTACCTTGCGGATCGCCGCCTCACGAAGGTCGCGGGTATATAGTTCGGTAGCTGCCAGTGATGCGGCGACAACAACGGCGAAAATACCCAGCATGATGCTGTTTTTGGTGATGGCTTTTCCGATCATTTTTGTTTCCCGTAACCGTAAGTCGTTGGTTGAGTGTAATGATCAATGAAGGGGGCTGCGAAGTTCATCAGCAGAATGGAAAACGCAATCGCATCAGGATAGTTACCCCAGACACGAATGATATAAACTAATGCGCCGATACAGGCGCCGTAGACAATGCGTCCACGAACACTAACCGCGGATGTGACCGGATCGGTTGCGATAAAGAATGCGCCAAGCATGGTCGCGCCGCTAAACAGGTGGAAGAACGGTGAGCCGCCTGAAGCTGAGCTACCGCCGTCGTAAAAAACAGCGGCCATCAAACCGAGCATGGCAATCATGCTAATCGGAGTGTGCCAAGTGAATACCTTACGGGTCAGCAGGTAAATACCGCCTAGCAGGAAGCCGATATTGGCCATTTCCCAGCCTTTGCCGGCCAGCAAACCAAATTGGCTGTTATCTGCCCAGAGCTGTTCGATCATCAGGCTGGAATTCTGTTTCATGACGTCCAATGGTGTAGCCATGGTGTGAGCGTCGATGATGGGTACAAACCCAAAATTATTCAAAAAGGCAGTAATAGGACTAATGTATTCAAATCCATCAGATCCGAGAGGAGCAGCCCATTGGGTCATTTGCACCGGTAAGCTGATCAATAATACAACGTAGGCAACCATAGCGGGGTTGAACGGGTTATATCCCATGCCGCCATAAAGGTGTTTAGCAATCACAATTGCGAAAACAACACCAAGCATAACGACCCACCACGGAGCGTAGGGGGGCAATGCGATTGCCAACAATACCGCGGTAACAACAGCGCTATAGTCCTTCAGATAAAAGGCAATAGGGCGTTTGCGTAGCTTCAGCATTGCTGCTTCTGAAATGACGGCGATGATCGATGCCCAAACAATATTGGTCAGCGTACCGAAGCCAAAGAAGTAGGTCAGTGCTACAACGCCCGGAATGGTCGCTAAGATAACCTGCTGCATCACCCAAGTGGTGCTGGTTGGCCCGTGGGCATGCGGCGATGTGATTTTTAACAGTGCCATATATCTGTATATTCCAGCGTATTGTTATGCGTTAAAGCCCGGAAAACATGGGCGTTACAGGGTTTCTAGTTCCTGTTGGGCTTTTTCGAGCTTGTCTTTCAACTTGGATAGCGAACTGTTCAGAACTTCAGCGGTGTCTGCGCCTTCTGCTTCAGCGGTGGCGAGTTTCTCTGAAGTGGTTTTTATACGCTTCTCAAGAGAGACGATATCCTGTTTCAGCTTGTCGGCAGGATCCACATTGTCAGCGTTAGCGCGTTTAGCTTTGGCGCGTTCGATCGCCGCTTGTATCGGGTCGTCAGCAGCTGGTGCTGCGGCTTCTTCAGCGGGTTCGGGTGCCGCTGAGTCGCCGCCCGTTAGAGTAGCCAGCTCACTTTGGGCTTTATCCAGTTTGGCTTGCAGCTTTTCAATCGACGACTTGAATGCATCGGCCGTATCAGAGCCGTCAGCTTCGGCAACAGAGAGTTTCTCTTGGCTGGCCTTCAGGCGTTTTTCCAGACTCGCAATATCGTTTTCAAGCTTAGCTTTTGGATCTACATCGGTATCACCACCGTTGCGTTTTGCCTGTGCACGAGCGATGGCGGCAGCAACAGGGTCGTCAGATGCTGGCGCATTAGCTGCTGCTGGCTCTTTGGCGGTTTCTTCAGCCGGCTTTTGTGCTGGAAGAGCGGCTTTGGCATCGGCCAACTTGGCTTGTAACTTTTCTACGGAAGACTCAAAAGCAGCGAGATTTTCGTCGCCAGATTCTTTAGCGGCAACCGCTTTGGCTTCAGCTTTAGATAGACGTTTTTCCAGCGCAGCAATCTTGGATTTCGCTTCTTCAACGGGGTCTGTTGCAACGTCTTGGCCAGCCGCTTTGGCCTTGGCGCGAGCTATTGCGGCAGCGACTGGGTCATCTGCAGGAATGCCTGCAGCTGGAGTACTGGTCGCTGGAGTATTTGCTTTGGCTTCAGCGATTTTGGCTTCAAGCTTTTCAACCGATGACTCAAATGCTGGCAAGTTTTCATCGTTGGTGTCTTTGGCCGTTTGCAGTTTCGCTTTGGCTTTCTCAAGACGTTTTTCAAGCCCTTGTATTTTGGCTTGAGCATCTGCTGCCGGATCGGTTGCTTCGCCAGAGGCCTTGGCTTTGGCGCGTGCAATGGCAGCAGCAACCGGATCGTCTGCTGCAGGTGCATCCGCCGCGGGTGCTGTCTTGGCCGCCTTGGTGCGTTCGATAGCTGCTTGAACCGCATCTTTGTCGGCATTTGCTTTCGAATCTTTCGCCTGTTTTTCTTTGGCTTCTGCTGCTTTGGCGGCTTTTTGCTGGCGTTCAATACGCTTACGTTCTTTTTCTTCCTCGATTTTGGCGAGGCGATCTTGTCGAGCTTCGAAACGCTCTTTGGAGTATTCGGCTTTGCGGGCATCGGCTTCGGTTTGACGAATATCCGCTTTGGATGCGCGGTAATACTGCACCAGCGGAATGTTCGACGGGCAAACAAAAGAGCACGCGCCACATTCGATACAATCCATCAGATGGTGATCTTTAAGCCCTTCGTGGTTTTTGGATTGCGCAAACCAGAACAACTGCTGTGGAAGTAAGCTAACCGGGCAAGCTTCGGCGCACATACCGCAGCGAATACAGGCTTGGGCCGGTGGGGGGGATGGTATTTCTTGTTCGGTAGGCACCAGAATGCAGTTGGTTGCTTTCACAACAGGAACATCATCAGATTCGATGGCAAATCCCATCATTGGACCACCTGCAATCAAACGTGCTGCTTTTTCAGGATGAAAGCCGCTTTCTTTCAGCAGGAAGTTGACCGGTGTACCCAGCAATACTTCGTAGTTCTGTTGTTGATCGATAGCTTCACCGGTGACGGTTGTGATCCGAGAGATCAAAGGTTCACCCAGTGTCACAGCTTTGTAGATAGCAACGGTAGTACCAATGTTTTGGCAGACAATACCGATATCTGCAGGCAAGCCGCCGGCGGGTACTTCTTTGCCCGTTAAGATCTGAATCAGCTGCTTCTCGCCGCCGCTTGGGTATTTGGTTGGGAAGACAACAATTTCAACGTCTGTGCCTTGCGCTGCTTTTTTGAGAGCTGCAATGCCTTCGGGTTTATTGTCTTCTACTCCGATCAGCACTTCTTCAGGCTGCACAATGTGCTGAAGGATTTTAGCACCTTCGATAATCTGTTCGGCCCGCTCACGCATCAGAATGTCATCAGCGGTTATGTAAGGCTCACACTCCGTACCGTTGATAATCAGAGTTTTGATTTCTTGATCCGGGCGCGTATTCAGCTTCACCGCCGAAGGGAAACCTGCACCGCCCATACCGGCGATGCCCGCATTACGAACGATATTAACCAAGGCGGCTTTATCAAGCTGGGTATAGTCATCAACGCCCTGATGGTCTGCCCAAGTATCGTTACCATCGGATTTGACGATAATGGCGGGTGCAGCCATACCGGAAGAATGAATAATATTAGCGTTTTCAATCGCGATAACTTCGCCTGACGTCGACGCATGTACCGGTACGCTCACAAAGCCACCGGCTTCGGCAATCATTTGGCCTTTGAGTACCTGGTCGCCAACACTAACGATCGGCTTTGCTGGAGCACCGATATGTTGTGATAACGGAAAAACCAGTGTGNCAGGAATCGACGCTGTTTTGATCGGCGTCTGAACTGATTGATGTTTGTTTTCAGGTGGATGTACGCCGCCGTGAATATCCCAGGTTCTGCGCTGTTGTGCTGCACTCATGCGACTTCTCCTCGTGCATCGGTGGCGATCAGTTGATCCTGAGCAGGCGTATTTGGTAATTCCCAGCTCCAGGTTTGCATCGTCTGAGGAATAGGGCGCAATTCGATGCAATCGACAGGGCAAGGCTCAACACACAAGTCGCAACCGGTGCATTCGCTGCGGATAACGGTATGCATTTGTTTCGCAGCACCCAAAATGGCATCAACTGGGCAGGCCTGAATACACTTGGTACAACCGATGCATTCATCTTCGCGAATGTACGCATAAGAGGGCACTTTTTCTTCGGCATCGAGCGGTGTGGCTTCGACGTCGAGCAAATCAGCCAACGTTTGAATGGTTGCTTCGCCACCAGGCGGGCAACGATTGATCTCTTCGCCACCGGCAATGGCTTCAGCGTAAGGCTTGCAGCCGGGGTAGCCACATTGGCCACACTGGGTTTGGGGTAACAAGTTGTTGATCTGATCAACGATAGGGTTGCCTTCGACTTTAAATTTCACCGAGGCAAAACCGAGAATTCCACCAAATACGACGGACAAACTGCCTAACGCGATCAACGCGGCAATCAGTGGGTGGTCTACAAAGAATGCTAACATGGTCTGCACTGCCTTCTGCTTATCGTTTTACAGTTGAACCAGGCCGGAAAAGCCCATGAATGCCAGAGACATAAGGCCAGCCGTAATCATGCTGATAGCAGCACCCTGAAACGGTTTTGGCACATCGGCGACGGCCAGACGCTCACGCATCGCGGCAAACAGTACCAGTACCAGTGAGAAACCTGCCGCAGCACCGAAACCAAACACGAGTGATTCGATAAAGTTGTGTTCTTTATTGACGTTCAGCAGCGCCACACCAAGTACCGCACAGTTAGTGGTGATCAGTGGCAGAAACACACCCAATACACGGTGCAGTAACGGGCTGGTTTTATGCACGACCATCTCGGTAAACTGCACAACTACTGCGATCACGAGAATAAATGAGATCGTCTGTAAGTATTCAAGGCCTAGCGGAGCGAGAATAAAGGTATTGGTTAAATAGGAGCAGACAGAAGCGATCGTCAGTACGAAAGTCGTTGCTGCAGACATGCCAATGGCGGTTTCCAGCTTGCCGGAAACACCCATAAACGGACATAGCCCGAGAAACTGTACTAACACAAAGTTGTTTACCAGTACTGCACTGATAAACAGGAATGCTAATTCCTGCAACATAGAAAACTACCCAAAGCCGAATCGATGCGGCCCGCAAGTGTAATGAAATCAGGTACTTTGTTCAATAAACAAAGCCTTGGCACGCATTAAGGTACTGTTATTACTGCCTTATGATTAATGCATTTGGACGCCGGGATTGTCTAGATTTCCGGCTCAGTGTCCAAACCGGTACAACGCTTTATATCCAGCACACAACCTTATAACCATTAGTGCGGTATTAGAATCAAAAAAGGCTGATATTGAATATCAGCCCCTTAGATATGATGCCATGATTTGGATCAGTATTTCTGAAAAGCGATCTGAGCGAAACGCTTCAATTACATGATCCGCATGCCGGGTTGCGCGCCGTCATGAGGCTCCAATAACCATATTTCCTTGCCGCCAGGCCCTGCTGCCAAAACCATACCTTCCGACATGCCGAACTTCATTTTACGGGGTTTTAGGTTGGCAACCAGTACAGTCAGCTTGCCGGTTAGATCTTCCGGGCTATAGGCAGACTTGATGCCAGAGAATACTTGGCGTGTGCCATATTCACCGAGATCCAGCTCGAGTCGCAACAGTTTATCAGCGCCTTCAACGTGCTCTGCCTTGGTAATCAGGGCAACACGCAAATCAACTTTGGCGAAATCATCAAATTCGATTTCGTCGGCAATGGCGTTTTTATCTTTCTTCGGTTTCTTTTCGGCTTTAGCCGGTTTTTTGGTATCCGCTTCAGCGTCAGCTGTGGCAAAACCTGCGGCGACTAGCGCTTTTTGGTTAGTCGCCATCATGGCATCCAGTTGCGCCATTTCAACACGCTTCATGAGTGGCTTGAATTTATTGATGGTGTGGCCAAGCAGGGGGGCGATTTGATTGCCCCAGATGAGCTCATCATTCAGAAACGCGCCTGATTTTGCAGCGACGTCCGGTAATACCGGTTTGAGGTACATAATCAATGCGCGGAACAGGTTGATGCCCATCGAGCAAACATCGATAACTGCTTGTTCATTGCCCGGTTCTTTGGCGAGTGCCCACGGGGCTTTCTCGTCAATGTATCGGTTGGCACTGTCGGCCAGAGCCATAATGCGACGCATGGCTTTCCCGAAGTCACGATTCTCGTAAAAGTTTGCGATTTCATCCGCTGCGCCGGCAACTTCTGCCCATAGGGCTTCATCGTCGATACGGTCAGACAATTTACCGTCGTTGCCTTTGCTGATGAACTTGGCGCAACGGCTGGCAATATTAACAAGCTTGTTGACTAGGTCGGTGTTAACCCGGCTCACGAAGTCTTCAAGGTTCAAATCCAGATCATCAACCTGACTGGTTAATTTACAGGCGAAGTAGTAACGCAAATATTCTGGGTTCAGATGTTTCAGGTAGGCAGAGGCATTGATAAACGTGCCGCGCGATTTCGACATCTTTTCACCGTTGACGGTCAAAAAACCATGCGCAAATACCGCAGTTGGGGTGCGATAGTCTGCTGAACTTAGCATCGCAGGCCAGAACAAGGCATGGAAGTTGATGATGTCTTTACCGATGAAATGATACAGCTCAGTGTCCGATCCGGATTTCCAGTAATCGTCAAAATTCAAATCCGTGCGTTCACACAAATTTTCGAAGCTGGCCATATAGCCAATCGGCGCATCGAGCCAAACGTAGAAGTATTTGCCGGGTGCATCCGGGATTTCAAACCCGAAATAAGGCGCATCACGACTGATATCCCATTCCTGAAGGCCAGAATCCAGCCATTCTGCGAGTTTGTTAGCAACGGAATCTTGCAGGTGGCCATCACGAGTCCAGGTTTTCAGGAACTCAGTAAACTCAGGTAGTTTGAAAAAATAGTGCTCGGACGCTTTTTGAACCGGCTTGGCGCCTGAGATGGTTGAATATGGGTCTATTAAGTCAGACGGTGAATAAGTGTTTGAGCAAACTTCACAGTTGTCGCCGTACTGATCAGGTGCTTTACACTTTGGGCAGGTACCTTTGATGAAGCGATCAGCTAGAAACATGCCTTTTTCAGGATCATACAGCTGATTGATATCACGGCGTGCGATGTGGCCGTTGTCACGTAGCTTGCGATAGATATCTTCTGAGAAATGGCGGTTTTCTTCTGAATGAGTCGAATGGAAGTTATCGAAGCTAATCAGAAATCCGTCAAAATCCTGCTTGTGTTCTGCTTTGATGTTGGCAATCTGCTGCTCGGGTGTCAGGCCCAGTTTTTCTGCGGTGAGCATAATGGCGGTGCCATGAGCGTCGTCAGCGCAAACATAGTGGCAGGTATTGCCACGTTGTTTTTGAAAGCGAACCCAAATGTCGGTCTGGATGGTTTCCAGAATGTGGCCAAGGTGAATTGAGCCATTGGCATAGGGTAGGGCGCTGGTAACAAGAATATTACGCGGCTTGCTCATGTGTTGAAAAATCCCGAATGCATCTGCAGCAGCCGGACGGCTGGTGCGCTGATTGTTCAAATTTTGTCTAGATCTTTGAGAGCGCGCTACTATATCGACTTTGTTTGTAAACTTCATCTCCTGATTCGCCACTGGTTCAGCAAAAATTGCCGAACCGCTGGGGTTTTGAGTAAAATGCGTGCTCGGCAGGTAACCGCATAGCCGTTTGCTCATCAATATCTTCTATTTGTAGGTTGTTAATACGCGTTTTTGAAGCGACTATTGCGGGCACAAACGCTAGTCAGGCGCGTTCTTTCGTCTGAGACAGCACATTTAATCGCGGTAAAGGCCATGACAGCCGGCTGTTTGAACGTGTTTTTGACGTGTATAAACAACGCTGATAGTTTCAACAACCTGTCAGAGCAAACTGACAATATTCCCTCAACACTGGAATTTCCAAACCATGAGTGTAAGCACAGGCGCAGTTCTGAATGTTCTCAAAACATACGAAGATCCGTATTTTACNACCCAGGATCTGGTTGCCCGTGGTGCTATTAAGCACCTGGATATCGATGTAAATACGGTTAAATTTACGGTTGAACTTGGGTACCCGGCAGCGACTATCGAAAATCAGATTAAAGCAGATCTGAAAGCGTTGGTTGAAGGTATCGAGGGTATTGATCATTGTGAAATCACCCTGGATTGGGCAATTGTCGCTAATCGTACACAGCGCGATATGCCGAGCATGTATCGTGTGAAGAACATTGTCGCTGTGGCGTCAGGTAAGGGCGGTGTAGGTAAATCAACAACGTCTGTTAACCTTGCTATTGCGTTGGCACAAGAAGGCGCTCGTGTTGGCCTGCTTGATGCAGATATTTATGGCCCAAGCCAACCCATGATGTTGGGTATTCCGGAAGAAACCCGCCCGGAATTTGTTGATGAAAAACACTTTAAACCGATTTTTGAGCACGGTATTCAGACAATGTCGATGGGTTACATGGTCACCGATAAAACGCCGATGGTATGGCGTGGACCGATGGTGAGTGGTGCATTGCAACAATTACTGACGCAATGCATGTGGAATGATCTTGATTACTTGATAGTCGACATGCCGCCAGGTACGGGTGATATTCAGTTGACCCTAGCTCAGAAAGTACCAGTAACAGGTGCGTTGATCGTCACTACACCGCAGGATATAGCCTTGCTGGATGCGAAGAAAGGTATCGAAATGTTCCGTAAGGTGGACATCCCGGTATTGGGAATGGTCGAGAATATGGCGACGCACATTTGCACGAACTGCGGTCACGAAGAGCATATCTTTGGTGAAGGTGGTGGCGCCCGTATTGCCGAAGAATACAACGCGGATTTACTTGGATCCTTGCCATTGGCATTGGAGATTCGAGAAGGTACCGATGAAGGCAAGCCGACTATGGTGAAAGACCCGGATGGCAAAATTGCAGCTATCTATCGTGACGTAGCACGCCGTGTTGCAGGTAAACTGGCAGAGCGTGGTCAGAACGATTCGAATTCTCCGGTTCAGATGATTGTCACCGACGCTTAAGGTATTGGCTTGGCGATAGATTAACTCATGATTAATCCTGCGGTGAACGGATTCACGGCGGGAAAACGTATAACAATCAGGTAATACACAATGACAATTAAATCTGACAAATGGATTCGCCGTATGGCGCAGGATCAAGGCATGATCGAGCCTTTTGAACCTGGACAGGTTCGTTATGATGGCGAGCATAAGTTGATCTCATACGGTACATCCAGCTACGGCTATGATGTTCGCTGTTCAGATGAGTTCAAGATCTTTACGAACGTGCACTCTGCAACTGTTGACCCTAAGAATTTTGATGAACGCAGCTTCGTTGATATACAAAGTGACGTTTGTATTATTCCGCCTAATTCGTTCGCACTGGCACGTACCGTCGAGTTTTTTCGTATTCCGCGCAATGTATTAACCATTTGTTTAGGTAAATCTACTTATGCACGGTGCGGTATTATCGTGAATGTCACTCCGCTAGAGCCAGAGTGGGAAGGGCATGTGACATTGGAATTTTCTAACACGACTAATCTACCTGCAAAGATATATGCGAATGAAGGCGTCGCGCAGATGTTGTTTTTTGAATCTGACGAAGTGTGTGAAACCTCGTATAAAGATCGCGGCGGCAAGTATCAGGGGCAACTCGGCGTAACTTTGCCAAAAGCCTGATCATCGGCGTTGTAGTTGTGTAGTTTGGCTTTGCACCCTCGCCTGTGTGTTATGTACAAGCGGGGTGATGACTTTAGTATTTGTAGTATCTAGGCATTCATTCCATGAAAATCGAAAAAAACACTGTCGTTCAATTTCATTATTTTCTGCGCGATGTTGAAGAAGACAAACAAATCGAAACCTCCCGCGATGGCGACCCCGTCGCTTTTCTTTGTGGGCATGGCAACATTATTCGTGGCCTTGAAGAGTCGTTGATCGGCCAAGAAGCGGGCGATTGTTTGACCGTAGAAGTGCCGCCGGAAAAAGCCTACGGCTTGCGTCGTGATGGTAATGAGCAGCGTGTGCCGATTAAACACCTAGCTGAGAAGAAAAACATCCGCCTGAGACCGGGCATGATTGTTAACATTCAGACTGAAAAAGGTGTGAAACAGGCCACGGTGATCAAAGCAGGAAAGTTTAATGTGGATGTTGATACCAACCACCCATTGGCAGGGAAGGCGCTGAGCTTTGATATAGAAATTATCGATATTCGTGCTGCAGAGCAGGTTGAAATCGATCATGGCCACGCCCATGGTGTTGGCGGCCATCACCACTAACGTTTACTACGCGTCTGGCTGAAATCTTCAGCCGTCGATTATGTGTCAATCTGTCGGCCATTGCTGACAGTTTGATGCTCCTTTCTTGTTGAGTGTTGGTGCTCCAACGTCCATGTCTGAATCCTCTCTTTCGAACCAGCCTTGACCCTGTTCAAATGTCATTGTTAGTTAGCCTTAGTGTTAATAGAACCGTTGCCAGAAGTGGCTGTGAAAGCATCAAAGTATTACAGCGAAGTTAGCGGTCACAAAGCTGCAAACACCCGTATTTATAGAAATCGTTTGCGTAACTGCTAAAAGTGCGAGGTTGCTGGCGTATGTTAAACGAATGCCTACCGTCTATTGCGTGTGATATCCCGAATAACAAAACGTGCAGGGTTTAGCGCTGCTGCCATCGGAAAGGGAATCGGTAGCGGACGAGATAATGCATATGCTGTAATCAGTGCAGCACTGATCGGCGCGCTCCCGAATCCGCGTGAGCCGTGACCAATATTCACAAAAAGACCATCGTGATAGCTGCCAGGAAGCGGTATATGACTGCGCGCGTTTTTACCTAGCAAAGAAAATGTTCTGTCAAAACCCGTTACATTGAACAGGGGGCCGACCATGGGCAGGTAATCGGGCGTTGTGCATCGGAAACCGACTCGTCCACGGATCGTGTTATTGCCTGTTTTTTCTGTCGAAAAATCCGGTAAGTAATCAGCCAGGTTCTGCAGGTTTTGGCTATGGATGGCGTCGTTCAAGTTCAGGTCAGTATTTTTCAGCTCGTAGCTGGCACCGCAAGTGTATACATCCGGTTCGTCAGGTGCTGAAGGGCAGATATAGCCCTTGTGGCAAATGACGGTTTTTAGCGCCGGCAGCCCAGTACTATCAAATTCACTGACTTGACCGCGTATTGGTTTGGTTGGCAGGGCTTCGGAATCGGGAATGTTTGATAGCAGCGTGTTAGTTGCTGATGCTGTGCAAAGCACCACTAAGTCGACCTGAAATACTGCATTGCTGGTTGTTATCTGCCAACGTCCGTCTGCTTGCTTTTGAGCGTTGTTCAGGGTTTCGTTGCGACGAAACTCAATGTCCGAATGTTGTGTAAATGCTTCTCGAAGTCGGTTTTGTCTGACCCAACCTGTCTGCGGGTACCAAATCGCTTCATGGTTAAGGCGTGTGCCAGCAATATCGCTGGCATCTTTAGCGGATACGCGATGGGCAATATCGACAGCACTGAAACGTTGATGTAAGAGAGTGTGCTGTTCGCTGGGGTTATCGATTAATTGCAACATACCCGTGCGGTAGTAACCCGCTCGCATAGCCGGTTGTTGGTAGTAGCGATCAGCATATAGCAGACTAAACAGATTAAATTCACTGAGTAATTCTGCCCGGTGCGATAATTTCGGAAACAACACACCCTGTGGGTTGCCGGAGGCTGCCATCATCGGTGCATCGGCTGTATCGATCAGGGTGGTTGCGATACCTGCTTCTGACAGTGCCTTGGCTGTGGTACATCCGGCTATGCCCGCGCCAACGACCAATGCGGTGCGTGGTGGCGATGGGAGTGATGGCCGGTAAATGGGCCAAAATGGTTTATTCGGCGAGTTCCGTGTGACCGGATGTGTATGGTCAAATACCTCTGGAAAACCCGCATAACCGCCGCGAATCATTTCGCGTTTTTTGCCAAACCCTTTTACTTTGTTAACGGTAAAACCGGCTGATTTCAGGCCGCGACGAACGATCCCAGCCGCCGTAAAACTGGCATAGGTGGTATCCCGGTTGCTGAGGCGGGCCATGAGGTTAAAGAGTCTATCTGTCCACATGTCGGGGTTTTTCGACGGTGCAAATCCGTCAAGAAACCACGCGTTAACCGCAGATTCAGGTTGGCGTTGGATGATCCGGTGATCGTTTTCGAGCAGCGCACTGAAGCCGTCAATCACGTCATTGAATAGCAATATCAACCGCACATTGTCGAATAGTTCGAGGGTGTGCATCCCCTGAATTAATGGCGGGTAATCTCGAATCAGAGCTTCGCGAACGTCAGCGAACCCTGACCACGCAGATAATGCCTGAATTAAATCGTCTTTTTGCAACGGATGTAATTCGCATGAGATGAAAACCAGTTGGTCGTCTGCGTTGGCAAATTGGCGCCAAAGTGTCGCTGCCTGCAAAAAATTCAGGCCGGTACCAAATCCGGTTTCAGCAATCACAAAAGATTCAGCCGCTCGAGGTGCAGCGGTTAATAGCGTTGAAAAACGCTCCGTCAGATAATTATTCTGTAGAAATACAAAATGGCTTTCGGCGGCACCGTCGTCCGCCGAAAAATAGACGTCATCGTAGTCTGTCGATACGGGCGTACTGCTGTTGCGCCACGAAATATCGGCACGGCTGAATGACGTCATCGATAGCGCGCTGGGTTAGCCTAAGGTCACAGAAGGTAGGGCAGGAGCCTCAACTTCCATTTTTTTCTTCGGCGCCATCACTGTAGCGTTGCCGACAGCAACCACGGTGCCTTCCTGATTTGTGCAGGTGCACTTCAGGCCAACAATGGCTTTTTCTTCACGAACGGTTTCGACTTCCAGTTCAACGGTGATCTCGTCGTTGATGAATACGGGTGCTTTAAACTTCAGCTCTTGACCCAAGTAGATGGTACCGGGCCCTGGTAGCTCAACAGCTAGTGCTGCGCTAACGAGTGCGCCAGTATACATACCATGCGCGATGCGTTTGCCGAAGGGAGTTGTGGCTGCGAATTCGTCATCTAAATGAACAGGATTGACGTCGCCGGATACTTTGGCGAAAAGCGTAATATCGTCTGCAGTACAAGTTTTGGTGTAGGTGGCTTTTTGGCCGATGGAGATTTCGTTGATGGTGACATTGGTCAACTTGCTCACGGTGCATCCTCTCGTTGATATACAGGCAAAAGGCAGTGAGTGCCTTTTAAAAAGAGGTGCATTCTAGCCCACTTTCAACGACAGCCCAAACCGGGTTGTTATTCAACTAGTCAACGCGAGTGTGTTGGCTGGGTATTTGAGACGTTGGTAGTGGAATTGACGCCGTTTTGCAGGGCTGACATGGCGGCAGATAATCGAGCAGACTATTAATGGCTTGTTCCGCCAGATATCGGCTGGTACTCGAGGTGCCGCCGATGACATTCAATAATGGGTGTTTACCATCAGGGCATATCAATTCAAGGATATGGTCCATGGTGCTGTTGATAGAGCGACCCATGAAGTTGACGTAGGGCACACTGAAGCTGTTCTCAATCTGACCTGTGGAAATGGGGTCCATGCCATAGCGACCGAGCAGTTCATTCATCCTATGCATGTTTTGCTCGAGTTTATCTTCGCCGCTGTCTACCGTTTTTTGTCGCAGGCCACCAACAAGCCATTGACCGCCGATGTTGGGCGCTGCTGTTGGCAACATGAGCAACCCGCGTTTGTTTGCCTCAGTGAGCACGGTCATTTCATTCTTATCGTTGGCGTGTTGGCAGGTAATGAAGAACAACTTGAGTTTTTCTGCGGAACACCGGCTGTGATAGTCGAATAACTGTTCGCTAAGCTTTAATGATCCGACACCCGAAGCGTTGATGATGGTTCGGGTGCTGATCAGACACACTTTGTTTTGTGGGTCTGTTAATGTGACGATCCATTTCCCGTCGGAGCGTCGCGCGCTGGTTATTTCATGGTGAAATCGAAAATTTGCTTGTTGTTTTTTTGCTGCTTCAAGCAGTGCATAAAGCAGTGTTTGAGAGTCACAAACCTGCTCCAATAGATGAACCCCTTTGTCATCCACAAAGTGATCTTCGCATGTCACCGGGTGACCGGTAAATTTGGCAATCCAGCGATACACAGAAAAGGCCCGCTCACTGCGGGCGCTGTGGTGGCTGGCGAAGCGAATAACGGTAGGTACGTCACGGCAAATTTCAGGCGCACGTTGCTTCATGATCGACGCTTCTTTCAGGCTGCGCCTGACTAATCCCAATTCGTAGTGTTCCATGTGGCGAAAGCCACGCGTCAGAATAGGAATCAGGGCGCTGGTGCCTGATCCTGCACCTTGTCGATCGATGACAAGCGTTTTGAGTCCGCGGCTGGCGGCGTCCAGCGCGATGCTGGTACCGTTAATGCCTGCGCCGATGATAATAGTATCGAAGTGTTCCATGCGCTCGCTCTGTATATCGTTCCTTTATAAGCTTATTTGAAAAAGAAAATTGTGCGAGTTTGAACCCGTTACCTTTAGACCAATCAAATTTGCGCGGGTTTACATTCACGACCGCTAGAAAGTGAGATAAGCTGTAACGAAACTAAAATATACACAACGCACGGAAGAAGCATTGGGGCTGACATGTTCGAACAAGAAATCAACAAACGTCTAGACGCTCTGAATATCTCAAGAGATGTCGACTTATATAAATATAATAACCTGTTGGAAATCTATGCGGAGAACGAATCCAAGTACCGGAACCGCGCGGCTTATACGAGCTTGGGGAGAACAATTACCTATCAAGAGCTTGGCGAGTATTCCGATGCGTTTGCTAGCTATTTGCAAAACCATACGAATTTGCAAGAGGGTGATCGTATAGCAATCCAACTGCCGAACATCATTCAATACCCGGTTGCGGTTTTGGGCTGTATGAAGGCAGGCTTGATTGTTGTTAACACCAATCCTTTATATACCGAACGTGAGCTTGAGCATCAATTTAATGATGCTGGTGCCAAGGCCTTGCTGGTTTTGGCAAATGTTGCCGATACGGCTGCGAAAGTTGTTGCGCACACCGGTGTAGAGACGGTTATTGTTACCGAGCTTGCGGATCTCCATCCAGTGCCGAAACGCCAGCTGCTGAACTTTGCGGTTAAATACATCAAAAAAATGGTGCCTGATTTCAATATTCCGGGTGCTATTCGTTTTACGGATGTAATGAAAAAAGGCAGTCACAAAAAGCCAACGATTGCCAAACCTTCATACGATGATGTGGCGGTACTTCAATACACGGGGGGAACAACCGGTGTTGCGAAAGGTGCCATGTTAACCCACGGTAATTTGATCGCTAATACTCTTCAATCTACCCCAATCTTTGATACTTATGGCTTGGACGACCATGGCGAAATCGTTGTGCAGCCTCTGCCTCTTTATCATATTTACGCTTTTACGGTTGGTCTCATCGTGATGTGTAAAGGCGCGCATACAGTGCTAATTCCGAACCCGAGAGACTTGCCAGCACTGGTGGGTGAATTGAAAAAGTGGGAATTCAGCGGGTTTTGCGGCTTGAACACCTTATTTGTCGCGATGTGTAACAACGATGAGTTTCAGCAAATTGACTTTTCAAATCTTAAAATGACCCTTTCTGGGGGCATGGCATTGACCAAATATGCTGCCGATTTGTGGCATAACGTTACCGGTACCCATATTTATGAAGGTTATGGTCTGACTGAAACCTCGCCAGTTGTGTCGGTGAATAGCGGTAATGGCATGCGGGTTGGCACGATTGGTGTGCCGGTGCCAAAAACCGAAGNTGATATTCGTGACGATGATGGAAAAAGCGTTGGCTTGAATGAGCGTGGCGAACTATGTGTGAAAGGCCCTCAGGTGATGAAGGGTTATTGGCAGCGTGAAGAGGCAACCGCCGAATCGATTAAAGATGGCTGGTTTTATACCGGCGACGTCGCCGTGATGGATGATCAAGGTTATCTGAAAATTGTTGATCGTAAAAAAGACATGATTTTGGTGTCTGGTTTCAATGTTTACCCGAATGAAGTCGAAGATGTCGCAACAGGGCATCCGGGAGTACTTGAATGTGCCGCGATTGGCGACAACGATGAACATTCCGGTGAGGTTGTGCATCTGTATGCAGTGAAGAAGGATCCTCAGGTAACCGAACGTGAAATCATTGATTATTGCCGTGAGGAGCTTGCCGCGTATAAAGTGCCCAAGCGTGTTTTCTTCCGTGACGAGTTGCCGAAAACCAATGTCGGTAAGATTCTACGTCGAAAAGTACGTGAGCAGGCTGCAGGTGAGTAATAACAGTCTGTTCCAGCCCATTGACGTTTAAGTACTAGATAAAGAGCGTGTTGTGTGAGTTGGTCAGAGAGTTTTGACGCTGTTGTCGATAGCAACACTCAAGTTGTCATTCTCGGCAGTATGCCAGGGGTAAAATCACTTGAGGATGCGCAATACTATGCGCATCCTCGAAATGCCTTCTGGCCTATCATCCAATCCCTCTTTGGAATTCTTTCTTCTGACCCTTACGATGAGCGATTGCAACGATTGAATAGCGGCGGCCTAGGGTTATGGGATGTCTATTCTCGGTGCTATCGAGCCGGTAGCCTCGATAGCAACATCGACCGATCTTCTGCATCAATCAATGATTTTTCTGGTTTGTTCCAGCGATTCCCCCAGATTCATACCGTGGCACTCAACGGGAAGGCTGCGCAGAATGCCTTTCAAAAACAAGTGGTGCGTGCTGGTAACTTACCCAATTCAGTTCAGTGCGTTTTTTTGCCTTCAACCAGCCCAGCTTATGCGTCGATGACATTCGAACAAAAATTGGCTGCGTGGCAGGTACTTCAAAGCACCATGGAAGATGGCATCGCTACAGAAAAGAAAGAGGTTTGTGGAAATGAGCACGATGCTTAATCAAGCCAGCGCAGAAAAATGGGTAGAGGATGCTCTAGCTGAAATTTATCTGAGGATTCAGCAAGGTAAAGATGTGAGTCCAGCAGCGCGTTTGGCACTTGAAGGCCAGATCGATCTGCTTTTGGCTTTTGAACTGCTCGAATTTAGTTGGTTGCGTGACCGTGTGGTTTGGCATCATCGTTTGGCAATTAATGAGGTGCCTTCGGCGTTATTTTGGGAGTGGCTTGAAGACCGGCCGGGCTTTGTATTGCCTCTGAAGATGTCAGAGGCGCCGGTTTATCACTCAGGAAGTTAATCGTCAGTATCGTCAATCAAGTTGCTAGGCTGCCAATGCGATGGTAACGCGGCAGATTGGCGTTTATCCATATCAAACCCTGCTAACACAAGGTGACCTTGTGCCGCGCATTCGCCATTAGCAAACAAATGTTGCTCCATACGCATGCTCTTGGTTCCGACATGCGAACACCATGTTTTCAGGGTGACCACATCCGTCATTTTGATCTCGCGAATTAAATCCATTTCAATCCGTACCACAACGGTATAGGGAATAGGCCGATCTTCGATGGCCTGGAAAAACGTCAGTCGACCCATATCAAAATACTGCAGGTACACGTTATTGGAGACGTGGCCTAACTGATCGATATCGGCAAATCGAACCTGAAGCGGGGTTTCTACGATGGGCAATTTCATGGGGTAGCCTGCGGATATCAGATTATTCGTCGAGGTGTGCTTGCCAGGCTTGTTCTGCACCGCTCTGTTCATCAAGAAGCTGGATGGGCCACTGTGCTTGAACCCAAGTCGGATCATGTTCGATAGTGAAGTCGAATTCTCGCGGATGGTTACCTGCCTCGATCATATCCAACAAGTAATCATTGGCGATTTCAGGTCGGTAAACGCGCCAGATTAATTCACGGTAACCGTCATGAGATATGCTCGCTAAAAACAGCGCGTTACCGTCTTTACTGATCGTCTCATGCAAAGATTCTTCAAAGTTCTGCAGTAGTTTGATTTCGTCTTGGTTTGGCAAGCGTTTGTCGGTGTGATTTTTGTAACAGATGATCATCGACAGATTCCATGCAAAAACCGGTTTTGGCTCAAAACCTTTCATGGCTGCGTTGACGATAGCCACGCCGGGGTATCCATCTTGGGTGAATTCAATCAGGGTTGGGGTTTCTTCAGGAATAGTAACTTTGTATTCAGGCATGGCGGGTACTGCAGTTGGATAAAGGTTGCATAGTTTTGCGATTTTGCAGTGATAAATCAAGCGGCCAATGAATACATGCGTTGGTGAGTACTCAGACCGTGAGTAGAATAGTTTGTGATTGGCACTATTACTGTTTTCGCCTTCATGATTTGAATCGCTGGAGACTACAGTGAGGCAGTGCGGGGGCTGGAGGAAAGCAGTACTATCTGCGTATGCCAAACTGCTGATAGTTTCTGCGTCTTCCTCATTGGATTGTACGCGTTGTTATTGCAACGTGGCGGTTTTCTGCGATTCTAAATCTTCCTCGATAACACGGTGCAAGCCTGGCAGTTTGATGGTCATCGCTGTCCAGAATGGTAGCCACGCGTCCGGTTTATCTTTAATTTGCAACCGCAGTCCATTGCGATCATCTTGCACAACCCATTCATTACCAAAGTCATCTGCGAAGACGTCACCGGCAATGGCACCTTGCTGCAATAGAATATCTTCCACGCAGCCGTCAATTCGTTGGCTCATGACACACTCCCTTAGAGTTTTTTGTTGGTGCCTCTAAGTTTAGCGGTAATGGGAGTTTTCGCTCCTGATCAGCGTTTTCGCTGCTTTGAAGGCCGTTTTTTGTGATTGGATGCGCCGGTTTCTCGCGGCGGAAGCCCTGTGTGCTGTGATAAAAAGCGTTGATGGCGACCTGCAGTTGTGCGGTGGTTTTCTCGTGGTATCAGGTGCTTTTTGCTGTTGCCAATCAAATCTGCACGTCCCATTCGACGTAATGCTTCTCGCAGGGTGTCCCAGTTTTCAGGGGCGTGATAGCGCAGAAATGCTTTATGCAGCCGTCGAGCCTTGTGGCCTTTGGCTGTTTCCACTGTTTCACGTCCGACTTTTTTCAGCGGGTTAAGTTGTGTGTGGTACATCGTCGTGGCATTTGCCATTGGCGAGGGATAAAACGTTTGAACCTGATCCGCTCTGAAGCCATTCTCCTTGAGCCAGAGCGCCAGATTCATCATATCTTCGTCGCTGGTTCCAGGGTGTGCAGCGATAAAGTAAGGAATAAGGTACTGTTCTTTGCCTGCTTCTTTAGAGAACTTCTCAAACATTTTTTTGAAGGCGTCATAGGTTCCCATGCCCGGCTTCATCATTTTCGACAAAGGGCCTTCCTCAGTATGTTCAGGGGCAATTTTCAGGTAGCCACCGACATGGTGAGTAACTAACTCCTTTACATATTCAGGTGTACGAACAGCAAGATCGTAACGTAGGCCAGAAGCGATGAATACGCGTTTCACGCCTTCAATGTCACGCGCATCCCGATAGAGATCAACGAGAGGCATTTGGTCCGTCTGTAAGTTTTTACAAATATTGGGCCAAACGCACGAGAGACGTCGACAGCTGCTTTCTGTCTTTTTGTCGATACATGCCATGCGCCACATATTCGCGGTTGGCCCACCTAGATCAGAAATAATCCCGGTGAACCCCGGTGTTTTGTCGCGGATATTTTCAATTTCTCGAAGAATCGAATCTTTCGAGCGGTTTTGAATGATACGACCTTCGTGCTCGGTGATTGAGCAGAATGAACAGCCACCAAAACAACCACGCATGATGTTGACCGAGAATTTAATCATATCGTACGCAGGAATCGTCGCGTCACCATATGATGTGTGCGGTAGCCGGGTGTAAGGCATCTCAAAAACCCAATCCATCTCATCGGTTTCAAGCGGCATTGGAGGAGGGTTCATCCACACTTCCCGGTCACCGTGTTTTTGCACTAATGCTCGTGCATTACCGGGGTTAGTTTCTTGGTGGAACACTCGTGATGCGTGGGCATAAAGCACAGTGTCTGATTTCACAGATTCAAATGCAGGCAAGCGCACAACTGCTTTGTCAGTTAGGTTCAAAAGGTGCTTGTCGGCCGCGATCTTCTTTGGATCCATCAGGGTAACAACCTGAACTTCAGAAGACGGAGCAGTATCATTCGATCCAGTCGGCGGTTGCTCCAACTCCTCTTTCATCTCGTAGGGGTTGGCATGCTGCTCGATGATGCCGGGTGTGTCGAGAGAGGTTGAATCAATAACTTGCCAGTTTTTCGGGACCGACTTTAGTGAAAAAGCAGTTCCTCGAATATCTCGAATCTTGTCACAGGTATCGCCATTGGCGATACGGTGGGCAATTTCAACGATGGCGCGTTCGGCATTGCCGTAAACCAATATATCGGCTTTGGCGTCGATCAGCGCAGAGCGCCGAACTTTATCGCTCCAATAATCGTAGTGAGCAATACGGCGCAAACTAGCTTCGATACCGCCGATGACAATGGGGACGTCTTTGTACGCTTCACGACACCGTTGTGAATACGACAAAACGGCACGGTCGGGTCGCGCACCGCCTTTACCGCCTGGGGTGTATGCATCGTCCTTACGAATTTTAAGGTCTGCCGTGTAGCGATTGATCATCGAATCCATATTGCCGGCAGAAACTCCAAAAAACAGATTGGGTTTTCCGAGCTTCATAAAATCGGATTTATCTTGCCAAGCCGGCTGCGCAATAATACCAACACGAAACCCTTGTGCTTCTAATACGCGGCCAATTACCGCCATACCGAAGCTCGGGTGATCAACGTAGGCATCGCCACATACAATGATAACGTCACAACTATCCCAGCCAAGCTGATCCATTTCCTCTCGGCTCATGGGCAGCTGAGGGGCAGGGGTCAGGCATTCAGCCCAGTATTTGCGATAGGAATAAAGCTCTTTGGCAGCGGTCATTAATAGGCTCGGTTGTCGCAGTGGTTAGCGCAATTCAGATGAAAAGGTTGCCGATTATACGTGAATGTGAGGAATTGGTCTTGCTGAGAGTATTCAGGCTGCCGAGAGTTCGACAGCCGGGAAGATAAATGTGCCGGAAGTTTAGGCGGATGCCGCTTCTGTCACGTCTTCAATCAAGTCAAAAAGCTCACGGAACTGATCGGTAAGCTTATGGCTTGGCATGTAATAGGGCATCGGTTTTTGGGCACGATGCGATTCTTTCATCTTTATCGATGACGATAAAAACACATCCAGCACCGGCAGTTGTTCTTCGCGCAGCTCCTCAACTAACTCAGTTGGCATATTTGCTTGAGAGTTAAATTGATTCACAACAATGCCTTCAATGCGCAAATCCGGGTTATGGTCTTCTTGCAGTTCAACCAAGTTGTTCAGCAGGTTATAAAGCGCTGATTTAGAAAACGTATCGCAGTCGAAAGGGATAAGGACTGATTGTGAGGCGATGAGCGCGGATTTGCTATAAAAATTGAAGTTTGGCGGCGTATCGATGTAGATCCGTTCGTAGTGCTTTTCGAGTTCGATCAAGGCATCGCGCAGCTTGTATATTTTATACTTACTTTCGAGTTCTTTTTCCATGAACTCAAGCGCAGGGTTTGATGGCATCAGATCAAGGTTCTCAAACTGGGTCTGAACGATAAAACTATCGGCAGACTTCTTAGAGCTGAAAAAACCACCGGCAGACTGTTTGAACAAACCAGCAACAGATGCGTCTGGCGAGTTTCGTAGCTCATCGGAGTGAGTATCTACTCCAAGGTAGAAACTGGAATTACCCTGAACGTCGAGGTCAACGAGTAAGGTTTTATAGCCAATAGAGGCACTGACAGCAGCCAGATTACAGCTGATGCTGGATTTACCAACACCGCCTTTCTGATTGAAAATAACGCGACGCATTGCGATAGTCCTTCATGCGGGAACACTGAAGTGGGCTATTTTAGGTGTCAAAATCATATGTTGCAAAGTAATCCTCTCGACATTGTTAGTTGTTGGCGGTCGCACACTTATATAGCGGTAGTACAGATGGATGAATCGTTTGCTGTCAGTCCCAGTAAACTTCTTCTCTCTTTATAAGTTTGTAAGACACCAACACGAACATCAGAACTCAGGAGTATCTCAATGGCACTGCAGCCCGTCGAACTGATCAATCAGCGAATATTGATAACCGGAGCAACCGGGTTTGTTGCTAACCCGATTATTGAATCTCTTTCTGCACACAATAAGGTATTTGCCGCAGCGCGTTTCAAAGACGATTCTGCAAAGCAGAAAATTGAAGCATTAGGGGCCGAAGCGCTGGTTGTGGATCTAGGGGCTGATCAGCTCGTCGGTTTGCCTGCGGATATTGATTATGTGATTAACCTTGCGGTTGCCAAGTCGGGTAAGTGGAGCGTTGATATGAAGGTCAACGCCGAAGGCGTCGGCAAATTGTTGGTCGCGTATCCGAAGGTGAAGGCCTTTCTACATTTCTCGTCGACCGCTGTTTATGAATACGCAGGGCACGAGCCACGCAGTGAAGGATCTCCTTTGGGTGATAACCATCGAAGCCTTTTCGAGACCTATAGTATTTCCAAAATTTCGGCGGAAACCGTTGCAAGCTTTGTCGCAAGGCAGCAGCGAACACCGTTGACCATCGCACGCTTAAACGTTCCTTATGGGTCATTTCCGTGTTGGCCGTTTTTCCATGCAAAAATGATGGAGGCGAAAATGCCTATAGATGTACATCCCGAGGGGCCGAATGGTTACAGCCCAATACACGGTGATGATATTGTCAGGGCTGTACCTTATCTGTTGGCTGCTGCTACACCAGATGTAGAAGTGGTGAATCTCGGCGGTAGTGCGGTTGTTGGCATTGAAGAGTGGTGTGAATATATAAGTGAGCTGACAGGTTTGTCTCCTATATATAATCCAACAAGCAATGCGCTTGGCAATTTAACGGTGGACGTTAATAAACTTGAGAGTATTGCAGGCCCGTCGACTGTTGATTGGAAGCAGGGCGTTCGAGCAATGCTTGAAGATCTAGCGCCCGAATTATTGCTCTCCCGTTGAGTTTTCCGGGAAAGTTGAGGGTATTTTGACCAATAGTTTGGTTGTATGAATGGGTTTGAGAAAAAGCGTAAAAAAACACTTGCGCGGAAAATGAGGTTCCCTATAATGCGCCTCCTCTTCACGCAGACAGGCAAACGCCAGGAACGTGTAGAGGCACTTTTTAAAGTGACTGAGTGAATGTGTTAACCGGCTGAAAGCCTCACTAAATACTTTCACAAAAACTTTAAAAAAGTGCTTGCGTATCAAGAGCTTGTCTCTATAATGCGCACCTCCTGACAAGGCATGGCCAGCAACGCAATTCACCGCGAAG
>CACSIO010000005.1 GCA_902705865.1 BD1-7 clade bacterium | reverse complement strand
AATGTATGCAATCGGATGCCCAATTGATCGGGTACAGCGAATTCATTTACCGAGTTAATGGTTGGATCGACGATCCTTCCAACAGTTTGCTTGGCGACCATAGAGTACTGGAACCACCTGATCCATACCGAACTCAGTAGTGAAACGGTACATCGCCGATGGTAGTGTGGGGTTTCCCCATGTGAGAGTAGGTCATCGCCAAGCTTTTATTCAAAACCCTGACCCTTGTGGTCAGGGTTTTCTTTTTTTCGATTTTTTTGCTTTGCAATTGATAATACCTTCCAATTTAGGACTCTAAAGTCTGTCGTCACTGCTTCCCTATACCGGTGTATCGCTGGCGTCACGTACCTTTCAAAAAAAGAGAGTATTTTTTCTACAAAAATATCCCACTTTTATTCATTTTCTAGCATAATATGCGCCCTGAGAATTCGGGCTAATAATTGATACAGGAGAACTTGGTGGATCAAGCACAATTAGAGATAGAACTTGGCGCATGGAAAAACATTGCCATTGATAAGCAGGTGTTAGTCAGCGATGTTGTCGCTGTACTTGGCCTTGAAGATGATTGCACAAATGAACAGCTGAAATCAGCGTTAAAGGCAGTTATCAGCCAAGCTTCAGAAGCTGAATCGAAAGTGCAAGCTGCTAAACAAGATGTTGATTCATTGAAGAAGAAACTCGTAGAAAACGAAAAGACCATTGCTGGTGTTCGTGAGCTCGAGAAAGAAGCAGGCAGCGCTAAACAGATTGCTGAAGACGCAACTGCAGCGGCAAAAGACGCTGAAGAAAAAGCTGAGCATCGCATTCAGACTGCACGTGCAGCTAATGCTGACGAGCTGAAGAAGGCGACTCTGCAGGTTAAAGAGAAGCAAAAAGAATTGCAGGCTGTTAACAAGGTACTTGCTGACACACCTGAAAATGTTGTTAAAAAGCTGAAGACGTTGAAGAAAGAAAAATTCGACGAGTCTACAGCGCGTAAATCTGCTGAAGCAGATGCACGTACTTTGCGTAAGCAGGTAAAAGAGCTTGAGCAAGAAGTGGATCGTAACAAGGAAACCCTTGAGAAGTCCGCAGAATTGGTGGAGCCGGTTCGTGATCTTAAGAAACTGTGTAACGCACAGAAAGATCAGTTAGGTGAATTGGTTGAAGATGCTTCAACACTGGATGAGATCCCAGACGTTGATGACACTCTGCTCGAAGCACTTGAGCAATTTGCGGCGACTGAAGAAGCTTAATAGCTTCTGCTAAAATATTTTAAAAGCCCGGCTATTTAGCCGGGCTTTTTTTTGTCCAAATAAAACTTAACTGTCCCTTTGATATCCAAATTCAATGCCATCTTCTAGTTTGGCGATGCTCATTGAATTCACCCTCCGTTATCAGGACATGCGATGAACGAAATTGTTAATGTTATTAATGAGATCCTTTGGAGCCACGTCCTAATATATCTGCTGATATTTGCTAGTTTGTTTTTTACTATTTCGTTGAAGTTTATCCAGGTTCGTCAGTTTTTCACAGCGTGGAAGTTACTCGCGCGGGGTAAAAACAGCCAGCGGGGACATGTTTCTCCCTGGGAGGCTCTCGCAACGAGTCTGGCGGCGAGAATCGGCACAGGTAATCTTGCAGGTGTATCTGTGGCGATCACTCTTGGTGGCCCTGGAGCGGTGTTTTGGATGTGGTTAATTGCAGCGATGGGTATGGCGACTGCGTTTGTTGAGGCGTCGCTCGCTCAGGTATTCAAGATACGAAACAAAGACGGTTCGTTTCGTGGTGGTCCTTCGTATTATATCCAATATGGCTTGGGGCAACGCTGGCTAGGTATCGTTTTTGCAATCCTATTGATTATCGCTTTCGGTCTGGTATTCGTCGCAGTGCAGTCTCATACCATCGCGCAAGCAGCTCAAAATTCTTTTTCAGTACCCGATTCGGTGACCGCGATTATTCTGATTGTTTTATCTGCTGCGGTCGTGTGGGGGGGCATGAGTCGTATCGCCCATTTCGCTGGTAAAGTGGTGCCGTTTATGGCCATTGCCTACATGTTAGTCGCGCTCTATGTATTGCTATCAAATATCACTGAGGTGCCGGGTATTCTTTATAACATCGCGTCTTCGGGAATGGGGCTAGATCAGGCTGCCGGGGGCACAACAGGGTTCGCGCTTTCTGCGGCAATGAGTAACGGTGTTAAGCGAGGATTATTTTCGAACGAAGCAGGTATGGGTAGCGCACCTAACGCAGCAGCTGCAGCAGACCCTGAGCCTCCGCATCCAGCAGCTCAGGGCTATGTTCAGATGTTAGGTGTGTTCATCGATACAATCTTGGTCTGTACGGCGACGGCGGTGATTATTCTGCTCTCAGGTGTTTATACCCAAGGCATGGGAATGGAAGGTATTACGTTGACCCAACAAGCGTTGTCATCAGAAGTCGGAAATTGGGGTAACTACTTTGTTGCGTTTGCGATCTTCCTGTTTTCATTCACGACTATTGTTGGTAACTATGCATATGCAGAAAGTTGTCTTCGATTCATTTCTAATACCAAACACGTGATTCTCGGCTACCGTTGTTGTTTCTTGTTTATGATATTTTGGGGGATCTCAGCCAATATGCCGACCATATGGAATGCCGCCGATGCTTCCATGGCAATGATGGCGACAGTGAACCTGATAACGATTCTTTTACTTGGGAAATACGCATGGAGAGTTGCCAAGGATTTCGAGACTCAGTTCAAGGTCACNCCCAACCCTCAGTTCGATCCAAGTATGTTTCCGGAGCTTGAAGGAAAGATAGATCCGAATGCATGGCCTAAGATAGAGAAGTAGATTCGCCTCACCAGTTACTGAAAGGGATAGCAGATGATTTGGTTTGAGTTTTTCGTCGGGTTAGTTTTACTCGTAATAGGCGCAGACTTTTTGGTGCGTGGTGCATCACGTCTTGCCGAAGACGTCGGTATTTCTCACTTAGTTGTTGGCCTTACCGTTGTTGCCTACGGTACAAGCACACCGGAACTCGCAGTGAGCACAGGCGCTGCGCTGCAGGGGCAGGGCGGGATTGCCGTTGGTAACGTCGTTGGCAGTAATATATTCAATGTTCTGTTTATCGTTGGCTTGGTTGCTTTGATCTCCCCCTTGCCGGTTGCCCGCAGGATAGTAAATATTGATATGCCGTTGTTGATCGGTATCTCGCTGCTGCTGCTGGTGATGGGGCTCGGGCTTCACTATGGGGTCATAGACGGTGCGATTCTTACGATCGGTATTTTGTCGTACACGGTGCTGCTGATTTATTTCGATCGGAAGCAAATACGCGCAGAAAAAGCCGCGTTAGGGCATTCGTTGTCGCTGNACGATATGAAATTTCGCTCTGTACTGTTCAATGTTGCCCTCATTGTTGGTGGGCTTTTTTGCCTAGTTCGTGGCGCAGATTGGTTTGTTCAGGGAGCATCGCAGTTTGCGCGTTATTTTGATGTAGACCCTCTTATTATTGGACTGACCATAGTTGGTGCAGGTACTTCATTGCCTGAGCTCATGACGTCGATCATCGCAGCTGTGCGAGGTAAGACGGATATAGTTATTGGTAACGTCATCGGTAGTAACCTGTTTAACATCATGGCTGTACTGGGAGTATCAGGGTTAGCTGCACCAAATGGCATCACGATCAGCCCATCGGTTAACAGTTTTGATATGGTCGTGATGATCATGGCTTTGGTAGTTTGCCTGCCGGTTTTCTATACGACTCGGACTATCTCTCCGAAGTTTGGGATATACCTCTTCGGGTTATATGTTCTGTACACTTGGTATTTAGTGCATGCTGCGGTAAACAAAATTGCAGTTCCCGGCTTTGCACAGTCACTGGTATTTATTGTATTGCCGTTGCTGATTATCGCTATGCTGCAGTATCTCGTTGGGCGCAGAAAACTGCGCAGTTCAAGTTAGGGAGTGGTCAGGGGCGTAATTGCATAATGTCACGGATTTCTTGATAGGCAATCTTGCTATCATTAAACCAGACGGTGTTTATTCCAATATTGTTTGCAGCGTCGATATTGTCTTTGCTGTCATCAATAAAGAGTGTTTCTGAAGGGATCAAGTCGTACCGATTCAGAATGCACTCATAGATATCGTCGAACGGTTTTCTTGTCCCCTCGAATCCGGAGATTACCCGGCCTCTAAACACCTTTAGAAATGGCTTATGTGAAATGTATTGAAACGTCTCACGTGACATATTCGATAGGCAATAAAGTGGCATACCTGCTTCGTGCAGCTGGTCGATAAGAAACATTGTGGAGGGTATTTCCTGAAGTATCTCTTTAGCGAGATAAAGTGCCTGATCGATCGTCTCTTCCTCAAGGTCGGTACGCTTAATAAATCGCTTTCGAGCGGTGGTCTCTGCCAAGCTGCCATCATCCATGCTCAGCCAATCGGGATGACCGAAAACGTCTTGCCTCAATTGTTTCTGTACCGATTGGTCGCTCGATACCTCTTCGATCACCCGATGAGGATCCCACGTTAGACAGACTGCACCAAGATCAAAAATCACATTGTTAATCGCCATTAGATTCTTCGCTCGCCGGTTGCCGTTGATCAGATCGTTATAATTGAGTTTAGTGCACACGAGTAGCTGCGTTTTTGTCTATCGATATAATTTGTCTACTAGGCTTCAAGGCATGAAATAGTGAAATATCCTTGGAGAAAGAATGAAGGTTACGATCTTGGGTAAAGGTCTTGCTGGCGTTATAACTGCGATGTACTGGCATATTTATAAACCTGATGCCCAGCTGGAGATGATATTTGATGCGTCAGTACCGACTCAACCAGTTGGTTCAGGCTCTTGGCCGACGCTCGCGCGGATGCTATCCATGATTTACGGCTGGAAGATTGATTGGGCAAACAACCCATTCAACGCCACGCCAAAACTCGGCATCATGTACGAGGGTTGGGGAGATACTGATCAGTGGTTTCATCCCTTTGAGTTTTCAGAAGTCGCGATGCATTTTGATCCACGAGCCCTACAGGAACATTTTTGTGCATCGAATATTGCCAACATTGTTGAAAAACGGGTTGTTGATTATGGCGACGTCGATGCCGATATCGTGTTTGATTGCACCGGGTTTCCGGATGAATTTGATCATTACACGGAACTTCGGAACCCTCTAAACCGCGTCATGTTGGCAGATAAACCTGCGGAATCTTCAAGCCCATGGACACGCGCTGTTGCGACGCCACATGGTTGGTGTTTCGTTATACCGTTGGCCGATCGCACTCAGTTAGGTTACTTGTTTAATAACAATGTGACGCCTGATGAACAAGCGCGTTCGGATTTTGGTGAGAGGTTTGATGTTGATGGAATCAATCAGACATTTTCGTTTAGAAACTACTGTGCAAATCAGCCGATTATTGATGATCGTGTATTTTTGAATGGGAATAAGCTCTTTTTTATTGAGCCGATGGAAGCGACGTCGGTATCCGGATACACCCTGTGGGCGAAATTAGCGATGCAAGTTGCTTGTGGAGAAATGCCTGCTGAGGCTGCGGTGACGCATATGCACAGCGTTGTTAGAGAAAATATGAATTTCATTCTCTACCACTACCAATTCGGAAGCCGGTATAAAACGCCTTTTTGGCAATACGCAAAAACACTCGCTGTCGATGATCCCTATCTATCGCAACTCATGGCGACGGGCCTACGCCGCGCCGATATGCGTTACGGGTTCCATCAGATGCCGTCAGTGATGAATATGTATGATGCTTTGGGTCCGTTAAGTACACCTGACTCCATATTTCAGGCAATAAAAAACCCGGCCTAGACCGGGTTCTTTTTATCTATTTGATTGCGCAACTATAGCAGCGAATCAGTTAGATGTTTTCATCGCATAGCAGGCGGCTTAAGGCAGCAAATGAGCAACAGCATCACGCTCTTGTGCCAGCTCGTCTTCGGTCGCCTTCATTTTCGCTTGGCTGAATTCACCAACTTCGACGCCTTGAACGATTTCCCATTCGCCATCTTTACAACGACAAGGGAATGAATAGATCAGGCCTTCCTGGATGCCGTATGAGCCGTCAGAGTAAACGCCCATAGAAACCCAATCATCACCATCTGTACCTAATGCCCAGCTGCGTACGTGGTCAATCGCCGCGTTTGCTGCTGAAGCTGCAGAAGATGCGCCACGTGCTTTGATGATTGCCGCACCACGTTGTTGAACGGTTGGGATGAAGTCGTTCTCATACCATTCTTGGTCGATCAACTCGATCGCTTTTTGGCCGTCAACGTCAGTGTTGAAAAGATCTGGGTACTGAGTTGCAGAGTGGTTGCCCCAGATAGTCATGCGCTTAACGTCATTGACTGTTTTGCCGGTTTTGTTGGCAATTTGGGTCATTGCACGGTTGTGATCCAAGCGAGTCATTGCAGTGAAGTTTTTCGCTGGAATGCTTGGTGCATTGCGCTGAGTGATCAGTGAATTCGTGTTTGCAGGGTTACCAACAACCAATACTTTGATGTTTTTGCTGGCAACTTTGTCGATGGCCTTACCTTGAACAGAGAAGATCGCCGCGTTTGCTTCTAGCAGATCTTTACGTTCCATGCCTGGTCCACGTGGGCGTGCACCTACTAGCAATGCGTAGTCAGTGTCTTTGAAGCCAACTTCTGGATCGTCAGAGCAAACAATGCCTGAAAGCAGTGGAAATGCACAATCTTCAAGTTCCATTTTTACGCCGTTTAGAGCTTCCATCGCTGGAGTAATATCCAACAGTTGCAGAATAACCGGCTGGTCATTGCCTAACATTGCGCCTGAAGCGATGCGGAACAGAAGTGCGTAGCCGATTTGGCCAGCAGCACCGGTGACGGTAACGCGAACTGGATCTTTCATAATGTTCTCAATCCTCAAGAATGAGTGTGTAGTGGGATGCTGTTCGGTAAAACAACAAGAAACGATTGCTTCCTCAGGTAGGAGGTGCCCGTATTCTATGCTTGTTTTCGTTGAAATTCAAAGAACTGCCGTTGATCGACAAGTTGTTGGAATGTCAGTGTTATGAACAGTGTCTGTGAGTTAATAAATATTGATGTAAATCATTGTTTTCGTTGGTTTACATCGCGTGGCGTTATACGCCTGTACAGCCGTTGTGCACTGGCAATCATTCCTGCCGATGTCGCAGGTATACGGAGCCTGAAAGTTATCCGGCTTTTTGCTTCGCATCCATGATCGCCAAGTGATGAAGTTTCAGGGCAGTTCTTTGTCTTAACGTCATCAGCCAGCGTTGGAGGTATTTTTGTGGAACACCGCATTTGTCGGCCTGTTTCTGACAATCAACGCGTTTATGGCTAACAAGATTCACTGTGATTTCATTGTCGGTGTATTTCAGATCCGACACTACGTCGTACCCTTTATAATTGCTGAGCATGACACGCAGCACGTTGGGTTTTTCAGACACGATTCGCCAGTGAGAATTCAATATGACGTCTTTAATAACGGCATCTGCTGATGCGTAGTCGCTGTAGGGTAGTGGATAGGCGTAACCAAAGCGGTCAAGTGCATCATCTGCAAGCACTGAATGACATAACAATGCCAGAACGACAAACATGGCTTTGTAGGGCTTTGTGTAATTCACTGCTGTTGCTTCTCAATTTTATACTGGGCGGCAGCGACTTGCGCTTCCAGCTCACGTTCTACAGAGGTTTTCAATTTACCGCTGTATTTGTAATAGGCCCCGTGAGATTTATAACAGATCCCGTTTTGGTTGTTTTGGCATTCAAATGAATCGCTAGCGGCAAGGTATTTGAGTTGAATACCTTGTTTGGAATATTCGATACGATTAATAATCGTTCGACGTCGATAATCAAATCGAGCATCGATATAACCATCTCCCTCACCTTCAAGCAGCCAGCGTTTTTTTGGGTTATCTCGCATTGCTAACAGGATCGCCAGGCGGGTTTCCTGAGTAGATAAGCCTGGGTCTGGAATGTAGGCATACACCCGCTGAAGGTGTTTGTGATTAACACTCTTTTGGGTCTTGTCGATATTCAAAGGCTCAGGAGCGGCTTGAGCGAAGAGTGATGTGAGGCTTATGGTGCTGGCGAAAATGATGCGAGCAATGTTAGTGCGTTTATCGAGCGGCATGCGGTGTCCGTTAGTATTAGTGTACGTAGTAGCGAACTAGGAGGTCGGGATATTATCTTGCAATGGACGTCGTATCAAATCTCGGGTAATGGTTACCGCTGTTTTTCAAAGATTAAGATATTAGCTTCGTGGCACTGCACGATTAGCCGTACTGCGGCTAAGTAAGCAATCATGGTAATTCTTTCTGAGTAATCTGTTGATGAATTCTGGTAGCTTGGTTAGTTGGAGTTACTATCCGGTTTCGATAGTGTCGACATAACAGGGGGCAAAAAGACTAACCTGTCGTGGTAAAAAATAGCAGGATAGTTTTTCGTTGCATCGCTGATTGATTCTCGGATTCGCCGTCGGCGAAAGGAAATCCGGGCTTAAATCATTGGAATAGCCGGTACGCGATTTTTATTCGTTGTTTATGGTAAAATTACGCGCTTGATTAATGATGGCTCATATTCGCTATTGAGCTAGCTCGCCAGGTAGCAGAATGTCACCACTCGAAATATCCAAAAAAGACAAAACCAATCTGAACAAGCTCCAAAAGCGTTTGCGGCGCAATGTTGGGCGTGCCATTGAAGACTTCAACATGATTGAAGATGGCGACAAAATTATGGTTTGTTTGTCGGGCGGCAAAGATTCCTATGCAATGCTGGATATCTTGATAAGCCTACAGCGTAGTGCGCCTGTCTCATTTGATCTGGTGGCGGTTAATTTGGATCAAAAACAACCGGGCTTCCCCGAGCATATCTTACCGGAGTACCTAGAGCAGCTTGGTGTTCCTTATCATATCCTCGAGAAGGATACCTACAGTATCGTTAAAGAGAAGGTGCCTGAAGGCAAAACAACCTGCGGGTTGTGTTCGCGATTGCGTCGGGGAACGCTTTACGCATTTGCGGAAGAGATTGGTGCCAACAAAATTGCTTTGGGACATCACCGAGACGACATGGTTGAAACATTGTTTCTGAATATGTTCTATGGCTCTCGTATGGCTTCGATGCCGCCGAAATTGTTATCTGATGATAAACGCAACGTTGTTATCAGGCCCTTAGCGTATTGCAAGGAAACCGATCTTGAAACATTCGCCGCGATGAGACAGTTTCCGATCATCCCTTGTAATCTCTGCGGCTCTCAGGAAAATTTGCAGCGCCAGAACATCAAACACATGTTGCGCGAATGGGATAAAGATCAACCAGGCCGTATCGAAAATATATTCAATGCCATGCAGAACATTGCACCTTCCCAGTTAGCTGATGGAAACCTGTTTAATTTTACGGATCTTATCATCGATCGCTCAGGCGACAGAGCCAGCTATGAATATGAAAGCAACCTGACCGTGAAAAGTGGCAACACACCGGCGGTAACCTGGGTTGTTGAAGATGATTCAGACATTGAGAATAACGTTGCCGAATCCGCCAATGATATGGTGAAGATCGTTAATTTATAGATTGAAGCGGATAGGCTGTGACTAAGCGTTGTATCAGAATACACGTCGCTTTGCGTTAAATAGCACGAAAACAAAAAGCCCTACATAAAAGTAGGGCTTTTTTATGGTATCGAGAAAAGGGGAGGCTGGCCGTTATCCCCAAATATTAAGCGGGAAGGTTATGAGCCGCTTTTTTCATCGCGAGGCGCAGGCGCGCGTTCGGCATCCATCAAGTCAACGTTAGGGCGGTAGCTGTCGGTTTTAAGTGCACAGGTTAGCGACTTCTTGTCTTTAGCTTGAAAGTCGAACTGAGTCACTTCTTCGTTGAGCACCAGTTTCCATTCTGCTGTGCCATAAACAGTTTGTGGTGTGCCGGTCAGACGAGGCAGAACTTTACGTGGCTTCTCGAGAACAGCGAAGTTTTCGGCGAAGTAGATGTCTACTTGCTTGTTCTTTTCACATTCGAATTTATCGAAAACGCTATTGGCGCCTTCTGGTTTCTCGTGTTGTGGATAGCCTTCTTCATCAATGAACTTGTTCAAATCTTCATTTGAGATGCCATCAAGCGCGGAAGCTAACTCGGCGTCTAACTCCATCGCGAAATATTCGTCCGCACCTTGAAGGTCCAGGTTTTTTTCATGTTGGGTTATAACGACATCTTTGAATGTGTCGAACAGCACCAAGTCGCCGAGCTCAATTTTTTTGCTATATACCAGCAATGTTTCGTCGTTTTTAACGGTTCGCAGTTCCAGGTACAGTTCTTTGCCTTTAGGGATATCTGGCGGTGAGAATTTCAGCTGATAAGCCGTTGGCCAAGTGTCGGGTTTACGCAATGTTTGCTGCGCAATAACGTCACCTTCAGCATGAAGAATCATGATCAGACGATCTCGGTTTTTGTCGACGACCTGTTTAGCTTCAGAAATTTTCTCTTCTGGTGCTTTGCTATCGGCCGGATTGGCATCTTTGCGAGGATCGCCTAATACGGTTTCACCGGCGGGTACGACGAAACCATTGACCGAAAGTGTGTCGTAGTCATTGACCAGTGTTCCACAGCCGGCGATGAGCCCGGTGGAGACGATAGCGGCTGCCAGTAATTTTTTGTTCATCTCACGAGAATCCTTGTTATGTCGTCTTTCGTCGTCGATATCAGATGCGTTGCAACGGGTTTGAGCATTGGCTAAGCATAGCCAACGATGATATGGCTTGCATTGATCTGATGCCCGTATTTTGCAGGAATCAACAGATTATTATTGATCTGGAAGTTTTCTTATTAGTCTAACGTGTCTATTCGGGCAGGTACATGATCAGGGAGTTATTTTCCGGTCGTCGATACATGCATCTGCACAGAGCCATATGGGCTTATGGCAAAGATGGGATTGGTTTTATGGCGCAGTATATTATTTCAGGTGGCGCAACAGGCATTGGTGCAGCGACTGTGTCGGCGTTGCGGTCTGCAGGGCATGAGGTCTTTGTTATTGATCTGCAGGGCGGCGATTATCAGGCAGATCTAGCCGACGCCGATCAGCGAGAGGGTGCTATTCGTGCAGTGTTTGAGGTATTTCCCGATGGTATTGACGGTTTTGTCCCCTGTGCGGGTTTGGGCCCGGCTGCCAGACCACTGTCGCTGATTACGAAAGTTAACTATTTTGCGTCAGTTGCGATGACTAAGGCGTTGTTACCGTTGCTTGAAATGAAAGCGGGTGCGATTGTTTTGGTGTCATCGAATTCTGCGAGTATGGCTGGTACGGATCAAAGCTATGTCGAGATGCTGCTAAACGATGATGAAGATGCAGCTTGCCGTTATGTTCAGGAAACCGATGGTCACACTGCGTATGCCGGCAGTAAGCAGGCATTGACCCGGTGGATGCGACGCGCGAACACCGATATTGCAGCAACAGGTATTCGTATGAATGCGGTGGCTCCGGGTATTACGCGTACACTGTTAACGGATAAGGTTCTTGCTGATCAGGCGCTGGGAAAAGCGATGCAGGATTTTGGCGATACCGTTCCTCTAGGGCACTTGGCGGAACCGAATGAAATTGCATCGGTTATCTGTTTTTTACTGAGCCGAGGAGCGTCGTTTATGAGCGGCACGGTTGTTTTTGTTGATGGCGGCCATGATGCGATGCTTAGGCCCGATAGCTTCTGAGCTTCTGTCATTGGCATTCCCGTTTCCATTGAAATCTTCCCCCATCGGTACTTACCGACCTCAACAAGAAATGCGGAATTGCGTTTACTGCCTATCGTTGTGGCGCGCGCGTAAGCTATCCTTCGCGGTAATTAATCCACTTTGCTTTGATTCGCGCTTCTCCGAATGGAATCTTTATTATGGATATGACTCGCTCCAGTCAGTTCATTGCTTTGGTGAGTAAAACCTTAGCCACTTTAATACTCACATGTGTCATGTCGTCTTGCTCGTTGTTTGACGTGCAGATTGAGAATCCGTCTGTTCCCTTAACCGATAATCAAATGACGATGCGGACGGTAACGCGAGGTTTTTTGCCGACCTACTTCGAAGGCATAGAGTCTGTCTCTGACAATATCATTGATAGCGCGCCGGAAAAATCGCAGCGGGTAGCCACACTTTATTGGAAAATTTATACCGAAAATACTGCTGTCAGTGCTGCATTGAGAACAGACCCTGAAGCTGCATTGGTTGATTTTGCGTTGCTCACCGCGCAGCAAAAACATCTCTTTCAAACCCCTGTGGCTGAGAAGCACTTTGGCGCTTACACTGCCGATATTGCTGTCGCCATGACTCATCTTAACGGTGAGTTTGAGGACATTGCCAAAGCCGTCATGAACCCTGACACCTATCAAAAAATGCAGGGGTTTATTCAGGCACAGATTGCGAATCAAGATGGGCATAATTTTTTTGAAAAACGTGGTGATGTTATTCGCGCTTGGTATGCATGGAATGGCGTTGCATTGGATAAAATCAGCGGCAACCCCGGCAGCTTGCCACAAACCATGGCAGATTTGACTGATCAGATTAACTGGGGAAGCCAACAAGCCGGTAAAACGTTGGAATGGAAGCTGCAAGCTCTCAGTGAAAAAAGTAGCCTTGATGATAGTAAAATAGCGCACTTGCTTGAAAGCCTTGAGCGAACATCTGAGCAAGTCGCACGTTTGACTGACCTTACGCCTGATGATGTGAGTAAACTAAGTGAAGCCATGGTGGTGCAGTTGCAACCTTTAGTCGATGGCCTTGAGCAACAGATTGTTTTATTTCAGGGAGCTATCGGCCAAGAGCGTCAAGCTTTAACAGCAGCAATCAATGACCAGCGTATTGCGCTGGGGTATATGGTGGATGAACAGCGTAATCTCGCGGTCGCGGATCTCAAGACGTTGGCAGAGGAACTGGTTGCTCAAGTTATACCGCAAATGCGTTCAATGATTGTCATTGTGCTCATTGCTCTATTGGTTTTTATCCTGGTGCTCTTTGCGGTGCCTTTCTATCTTGGCTTTTTGATCGGCCGTTATCGTACTCAGGCCGCCAATAGCGCCGTTAGCAAGAACGGCTAGTGAGTGGTTTACAGATAATAATTGCTCATAAAAACAGCAGGTTGCGTTTGTGCTTGCCTAATCCGTATATTCAGCCAATGGAATTAACATAAATTCAGGCTAGGGCTTGTCGTCTGTAGCGCTGCCCGTTATCCTTTGCGGCCAAATTATCAGGCTGGTTTCNATGAGCAAGATTTACCATCACGCTGTTCAGATCTATTACGAAGATACCGATCACTCGGGCGTGGTGTATCACCCTAATTTCCTTAAATATTTCGAGCGTGCAAGAGAGCACGTCATCGATAGCGATCGTTTGGCGCAATTGTGGAATGAGAAAGGTCTTGGCTTTGCTGTTTATAAAGCGAACATGACATTTCAAGACGGTGTTGAGTTTGCCGAAGTTTGTGATATTCGCACAAGCTATCAGTTGGATGGAAAATACAAAACATTGTGGCGGCAAGAAGTATGGCGCCCCAATGGTAAGCGTCCTGCTGTTGTTGGCGAAATTGAAATGGTTTGTATGGATAAAAATAAACAGTTACAGCCTATCCCGGATGAAGTTTTATCCGCGATGGGCTAAATTTGGCCTCCGGGCGGTTGATTTTGCCGCTGGTAGCCGGTTTTGCAGCAATATGTTGACTTGCGAAAGCGGTTTCCCTAGATTGGCAGGGCAGATTATTTAGTTTGGTTGTTCTCGATAGCAATCGTCGAGTAACCAAAAATAGTACGAAGAACAATAAGAAAGGTTTTAGTAATCATTTCATGCCACCAATGGCATGTACTCCAGTGATTACCCTGCCGTGATCGGCGGTACATATTTAATCAGGTGGAATTTCAGGGGTAGTTGGGTTGGCCAACATGCCATCCAACTGTAGAACTGCATGCAGAACACAATAGTGGTGCGTGATATTGGATGATATCCGCTGTTAATTCGTGTTGCATGAACAACTAACAATAATAACGATACTGAAGAGCGTTTAGCTCATACCCTTATGATTACCCACTGCGCATATCAACGCGATGTTCCGGTCTATGCACAATCTAGCTTTGAACCGCTGGAGACTCTGGAATTATGCTTGATGATCGGCTTGTCGACGCCATTGGTTGGCATTGAGGCGGGTCATGCGTAGTCTCGCGTTTAAAAAAATTGAATACATCCTGAGTCACTTTCCTATCTGGCTCATAGCGTATCCGCGCACCTGTATTGCTTCGGTACTGCTGTTTGCTGCCTTGCTTGTTGCTTATATGGGGCAAATCCATTTCGAAACATCGTTGGATAAGTTTCTTGATGAAAACAACCCGGAACGTGTCGCGTATCTGGAATTTAAAGAGTCTTTCGGGCAGAGCGAATATTTCATCCTTTTGATCCAGGATGACAACATATTCTCGAAGGAAGTCATCGGTAAGATTCGCACATTGTCAGCCGATATTGATGCCAATGTTCCGTATATCGCCAATGTAGAAACTATTGAGAATGCGACCTACGCATCGGGCTCGAATGATGAAATCCATCTGTCGACCCTGTTTGATGATGATTTGAGTGTCGTTGATTATGATGCAGTGCAGCAGATTGCGACCACGACCCCTTATTATGTAAATCGTCTGATAAACAGTACTGGCGATGCAACAGCGGTTATTGTCCGCATGCATGCGCTGATGCATGATCCTGAGACTAACTCCATACAGCCAATGTATCTTGGTGAAGGCATTGAAGCGTTAAACGCTATTCGCGAAGTTGTAAGCAAGCACAATGGCGAGTTTGATCAGGAGATTTTAATTGGTGGTACGCCGATGGCAACGGTTGAGCTGACGTTGGCTACCAAGCGTGACATTTTGGTATTCACGCTGTCTTCCATGGCAGTGGTTTGTGTGTTCTTGTTCTTGTTTTTTAGAACTATGTCGGCGGTATTNCTGCCGATGATCAGCTTGATGTTAGCGGTTTCTGTGACGATGTCGTTGATGATTATCGGTAAGTACCCGATTCAGGTGACCAGTTCGATCTTGCCTTCATTCCTGTTGGCTGTTTGCGTCGGCGATGCCGTGCATATGCTCAAGGCGTTTTACGATAAATTTAACCTTGGGATGGAGAAACAGGCCGCCATTGATTATGCCATTCGACATACCAGTGTTGCGATGTTTTTTACCACCCTGACCACATCCGTGGGCTTGCTGTCTTTTTCAACATCAGACATTGCGCCTATTGCCAGCTTTGGTATTTTTTCAGCCGTTGGTGTTTGGGTTGCGCTGATACTTACCGTCATATTTATGCCGGCTCTGATGCGTGTGATTCCGATGCGGCCGTATACCCATCAGCGGATAGTCAGCACGGTGCAGGTCAATGCTGTCGGACAATATATTGATTTTATCCGTCACCATGCGGGGGCGATTGTATTCGGTGCCTGTGCATTGATGTTGTTGTGCGTTGTACTGTCGTTCAAACTAGCACTGAGTCATGACGTTATTGGTTGGTTAAAACCCGAAAATCCGATTCGGCAGGCCGTAGAGACAATCGACGACAGGCTGACTGGCACCATGCAGGTAGAATTGGTCGTATCGAGAGATGATCGTCAATCATTGTCGCCTCATCAACTTCAGGCGTTGGACTTGTGGATTAACGAGGTGACTCGTCAACCGATTGGTGGCGTCGAAATACGCTCGGTATCGAGTGTTATGGACCTCATTAAGCAGGTCAATGGCATCCTTACTGGCGAAGAAAATAGTCTGNCTAATGAATCCGATTTGTTGGCGCAAGAGATGTTAATTCTTGAGTTAGACTCTGCTGATTTAATTGCCTCACTGACTAATGGCGGTTTGCAAGAAATACGCATTACACTGACAACACCTTGGCAGGATGCTGTGCATTACACAGACTTCTTGCATATGTTAGATAAGCAGTTTGAACAGAACTTCCAAGATGGCATGCAGCTGAAAATTACCGGCATGGCCTCGATTGTTAATCGCACCTTCTATGAAATGCTGAATTCGATGCCAGTGAGTTATGTATTCGCGGCATTGTTGGTGACCATGTTAATGGTGATCTTGATGAGCAGCGTCCGACTAGGGTTGGCGATGATGCTGCCGAACTTGTTGCCGATCTTCGGCGTGTTGGCAGTGATGTACTGGTTTAATCTACCGTTGGATATCTTCAGCATGCTTATCGGCTCTATTGCGATTGGCCTGATTGTGGATGATTCGATTCATTTTATTTACACCTATCAGCGTTACTATCAGCAGCTTGAAGAAGTCCGTGAATCGCTAATTCAAACCATTATCACAACGGGGCGGGCATTGTTGACCACCACGGTTGTGTTGTGTCTTGGCTTTACGATCTATACATTGTCGGAGCTTAGTAACCTTGCTGCGTTTGGTGTATTGACGGCACTGTGCATATTCTTTGCTTTGATTGCCGACATCCTGTTAGCGCCCGCCATTATTATCTTGCTCTACGAGCGTCGTTACGCTGCTGAAAAAGTCACATTTGCCGAATCCCAGTAAGTCTTTCTTCATGTTAATACCTCTTGAATTACGCTAGGCTTGGTAAAATTCCGCTTAGCCACTTTTCCATCTATGACTGATCCATATCTATTCGCGATTGCAGGGCTGTGTGCTCTCGTTGCATTGTTGATTATTGCTCTAATTTTTGTGTCCCGGCGTCCGGCTACTGATGAGCTTGCGCATCAGCTAATACTGCAGAGCCGTCAAGACGTTCAAATGCAGATAGGGCAACTCAGAGAAGAATTACAGTCGCTGCAAAACCAGTCTAACCAGACGCTGGTCAATGCTGTGGCGCGTATGGGAGAGCAACAAACCCAGTCGTTAGCCGATATCGATAAACGCATTTTGCAAATTAGCCAGAATAACGAAAAACGGCTCGATGCTGTGAATCAATCGTTGGCCCATGGCTTGGCGAATCTGCAGACGAGCAATGAGAAGAAGCTTGATCAGATGCGACAGGTTGTTGATGAGAAGTTACACGCAACGTTGGAGAAAAGGCTGGGTGAATCTTTCCGTCAAGTTAGCCAGCATCTAGAAGCGGTGCAGCGTGGATTGGGTGAAATGCAGTCGCTGGCCAATGGAGTAGGCGATTTGAAGCGAGTGCTCACCAATGTTAAGTCTCGAGGAACCTGGGGGGAGGTGCAGTTAGAGGCGTTGCTTGATGATGTAATGACGCCGGAACAATTTGATAAAAACGTCGCCACACGGCCAAACAGTCAACAGCGGGTTGAATTCGCATTACGCTTGCCGGGGCATGGAGATGCGCCAGTTTGGTTGCCAATCGATGCCAAGTTTCCGCAAGAAGACTATCTGCGCTTGCAGACTGCCATCGAAGAAGCAGATGTCGCTGCTGTGAATAAAGCGCGCGCATCTCTGCTGAAGAGCATTCGTGAATTCGCCAAAGACATTACGAGTAAATACGTGGAGCCTCCGCACACAACGGATTTCGCCATTATGTTTCTGCCCACTGAAGGGCTGTATGCTGAAATACTGCGCTCGCCAGGCGTGGTCGAGTCATTGCAGAGAGACTATCGAATCGTGATTGCAGGCCCGGTGACGTTAACGGCGATTCTAAACAGTCTTCGAATCGGTTTTAAAACGTTAGCCATAGAGCAGCGTACAAGTGAAGTCTGGCAAGTGTTGGCGGGCGTTAAATCAGAATTTGGAAAGTTTGCCGATATTTTGGAAAAAGTGAAGAAGCAGTTGAATACTGCCTCAAGTACTTTGGAGCAAACAGGTGTTCGCACGCGCGCGATGGAGCGTCGATTGCATCAGGTTGAAACGTTGTCTGAGCCTGAGAGTGATCAGTTATTTTCGGTTAACGACGTTACTGAGTGAGTTCTTCGACAAGCAGCTTTAACTGATCACGCAGTTCAATCAGAGTGTCAATCGAGGTTTTTTTTATATCGCACATCAGTGCCTGTGGCACGGCCGGTGCTTTTGCACTCAGGGCTAATCCTTTTTCGGTTATTTCTACAAAAACCTGTCGCTCATCATTGGGGTCTCGCGCTTTATCGAGGAGTCCTTTAGATTCCAAACGCTTAATCAGCGGGGTCAGTGTGCCCGAATCAAGAAATAAGCGAGTACCTAGCGCAGATACCGTGAGCTTTAACCCGCTATCTGCGGCTTCCCAGAGTACCAGCATGACAAGATACTGAGGATACGTGAGATCCAGTGCTTTCAGTGCCGGCTGATATTGCTTGGTCATCAGCCGAGAGGCGGTGTAAAGCTGAAAGCAGACTTGGTTGTCGATGCTTATCAATGCTTTTTCACCGTCTGACAGTGGGAGCGATGTCTTTTTGGTATTTGTCATGGTGGCGTGGCGAAAGTGCTTGCTTACGCGAGCAGCTTGTTGATGTCGGCTTCCATTTTTTCCGGCTTGTCGCCTGGCGCATAGCGTTTGATAACCTTACCGTTTTGATCAACTAGAAACTTGGTGAAATTCCACTTAATACCTTTTGACCCTAACAGCCCTGGCGCTTCTTCCTTCAAGTGGTTGTAGAGTGGGTCTGCACCGGATCCATTGACGTTAATTTTGGCAAACATTGGGAAGCTGACGCCGTAGTTCATTTGGCAAAATTCCGCGATGTCCGTTTCTGAGCCAGGGTCTTGGTTGGCAAATTGATTGCATGGGAAGCCAAGCACCACGACGCCTCGATCCTTGTATTTTTCATACAAGCTTTCGAGACCTTTAAATTGTGGCGTAAGGCCGCACTTGCTCGCTGTGTTGACAACAACCATGATCTTGCCGCTGAAATCTTTTAAAGGTTGGTCTTCACCGTTAATGGTTTTGCAGGTGAAATCATGAACATTGCTCATGGTCAATATCCTCAAGAAATGGTTGTTCGCAATTAAGTTGTGCACAATATAATTCCAGAGAGTGTATTTTAGAGCAACATTTTTCGTCATTATTATCCTGATGCGGCTGTTAATTCAGGCTTATGTCTGGAGGTGGATGCCAGAAGAGTTGCAAGGTTTGGGTGTTTCTGTATGATTCGCTTTCCCAGCTCGGGCCGTTTTCCCGCTGATCAATTACTCACTGGTTGCCTTGTCTGGCCACCGGAAATTCTGGTTTCTCTGAACCACTGCTGACAGGATTTGATTATGAGTCTTGCTGATAAAGTATTGGCTGTTAACAACGATTTACCGATTCGCACAGATAGCCCTGTCCATAGTGGCAAGGTGCGCTCTGTTTACTGGCTGACGGAAGCTGATAGTCGCCGTTTAATTGCCGATCGTGGCTATGACGTTGCAGAGGATGCACCTCTTGCGATTATGGTTATCAGTGATCGTATTTCTGCTTTTGATTGTATTTGGCAGGGTGAAGAGGGGCTGAATGGTGTTCCTGGTAAAGGCGCGGCATTGAATGCCATTTCCAATCATTGGTTTAGATCCTTCCGTGAGCAAGGTTTAGCGGATAGCCATATTCTTGAGATTCCACATCCATTTGTTTGGATTGTGCAGAAGGCACGCCCGGTTATGATTGAGGCAATTGGCCGTCAATATATTACCGGCTCGATGTGGCGCAGTTACGCTAAGGGCGAGCGTGATTTTTGTGGTATCCAGATTCCTGACGGTTTGGAAAAAGACCAAAAGCTCCCTGAGTTGTTAATTACACCTTCAACAAAGGGCATTCTCACTGGTATTCCCGGTGTTCCTGAGGCTGATGACGTTAATATTACCCGTCAGAACATTGATGATAACCTTGATGCTTTCGGTTTCCGCAATGCAGATGATGTAGATCTCTATGAGAAATTGCTGAAAGAAGGGTTTGATCTAATTGGTGATGCACTCGCCGACCTGGATCAGATATTTGTTGATACTAAATTTGAGTTTGGTTATGTGACCGATAAATCCGGCAACGAAAAACTGATCTACATGGATGAAGTGGGAACGCCTGATTCGTCACGTATTTGGGATGGTGAAAGCTATCGCAACGGCAAGGTTGTCGAGAATTCGAAAGAAGGCTTCCGTCAACTGTTGCTAAACCACTTCCCTGATCCGGATATTCTTCTAAACAAAGAGCGTATGGATGAGCGTGCAGCCTTGGCTCGCGACAATGCCTTGCCAGTTGATGTGTTGATGCAGGTATCCAAAACCTATCTGGATATCGCTGAGAAGATTACTGGTCAAGCGCTTGAGCTATCTGCTAACCCTAAAGCAGAAATCGTTGCCATCCTGGATAAGGAATTCGGTTTGATCGACTGATGTCGCTATTGATGCCTGTGGCTCGGTAGTTATCCGACTTTTAAAAAGCCCCGATAGGAATGCCTTTCGGGGCTTTTTTGTGCCCGTTGAATATTTTCATATCAATATAATTGATTAATTGGATTAAAATTATCTTCTTCGTTGATTGGAACTTGGCGACTAAACTGTTATCGAACAGTTGTTCGAGAGGAGATCAATATGGCCAACGTAATTACTGAAACTGTGACAGCGATCCATCATTGGAACGACCGCCTATTCAGCTTTAAGACACCCCGTCCACAAACCTTTACCTTCGAGAATGGTCACTTCGTCATGGTAGGGTTGGAAGTGGAAGGTAAGCCTCTGATGCGGGCTTACAGCATCGCGAGTGCGAACTATGAAGATGAACTTGAGTTTTTCAGCATCAAGGTGGCGAACGGCCCACTGACTTCGCGTTTGCAGAATATTCAGCTCGGTGACAAATTGTTATTGAGCACCAAACCAACGGGGACGCTGGTTGCTGATCACCTGTTGCCAGGTAAGCACCTTTATCTGCTTTGCACCGGAACAGGCTTGGCGCCATTTTTAAGCATTGTCAAAGACCCTGAGATCTATGATCGTTTTGATAAGGTTGTGCTGGTTCATGGGGTTCGTTATGCGTCCGAGTTAGCGTACCAACCGTTGTTTGATGATGAGTTGCCCAATAATCCATGGTTTGGTGAATTGGTTCGCGAAAAACTCGTTTACTACCCAACGGTGACTCGTGAAAGCTACAAAAACGAGGGGCGAATTACGCAGTTAATGACATCCGGTAAACTGTTTGATGATATCGGTTTGCCCGCACCGAATGCGAAAGATGATCGGTTTATGATTTGTGGGTCGCCGGGTATGTTGACTGATACGTGTGCGATTTTACGTGATCTTGGGATGCATGAATCGCGGCATGGTAAGCAGGCCGAATTCGTTATAGAGCGGGCATTTGCTGAAAAATAGTATATCAATCGAGATGACTAACTCCTCCCAACAGCGGCTTATGCCGCTGTTTTTGTGTCGGGTGTTTGGCGGGTAGCTAATCGTGCTATCTGTGGCGGCCAATCAGCGAAACGCAGTATATACTTCAGCGGTTGGAGCGGGCGCAAAATCCTTTGTATCGAAAGGCTATTTTTGGTACCCTGACGCCCCATCCCGAATGGCCATTTTTCGCTGTAATTGGCCTTCTTTTCAAACTGTTTAAAAGGCAAATCATGACGCGCTACATTTTCGTCACTGGTGGTGTTGTTTCTTCGTTGGGTAAAGGTATAGCTTCCGCTTCGTTGGGGGCTATCCTCGAAGCGCGCGGTTTATCCGTGGCTATGATGAAACTGGACCCATACATTAATGTTGATCCGGGCACGATGAGCCCCTTCCAGCATGGCGAAGTGTTTGTTACGGAAGATGGTGCGGAAACCGACCTGGATCTGGGTCATTACGAACGTTTTGTAAATACAAAAACCACCAAGCGCAATAACTTCACTACTGGACGCGTCTATGAAACCGTTTTGCGCAAAGAGCGCCGCGGTGATTACCTAGGCGGTACGGTCCAAGTTATTCCTCATATTACGGATGAAATCAAACGCCGAGTGCTTGATGGCCCGGGCGATGTTGATATCGCGTTAGTTGAGATTGGCGGTACGGTTGGTGATATCGAATCCCAGCCATTTCTTGAGGCTGTTCGCCAGCTGAAAATCGAATTAGGCAACGAGCGTGCATTATTGATGCATCTGACGTTGGTTCCATATATTGCAACAGCAGGCGAAACCAAAACCAAGCCGACACAACATTCAGTCAAAGAGCTGCGCACGATTGGTTTGATTCCGGATATTCTTGTTTGTCGTTCAGAAGTAGAAATTGATGAAAGCGCCCGTAAAAAGATTTCTCTTTTTACTAACGTTGAAGAAAAAGCGGTTGTTTCGTTGCCAGATGCGAAAACCATTCATGGGGTGCCGCATATTCTGCATGAGCAGTCTTTGGATCAAATTGTTGTTGATAAATTACGTCTTGATTGTCCGCCGGCTGATTTGTCGGAATGGGATCGTGTTGTTGAGAATGAATTGAACCCTCAAGGCGAAGTGAAAATCGCCATGGTGGGTAAATACATGGAATTACTGGATGCCTACAAGTCTGTTATTGAAGCACTGAAGCATGCGGGCATTCATCACCGTTATAAAGTGAATATTGATTACATCGATTCCGAATTGATCGAAGAAGAGGGCACAGGCTGCCTGGAAGGCGTTGATGCGATATTGGTGCCTGGTGGTTTTGGCAATCGTGGTGTCGAAGGCAAAATCAAAACAGTTCAGTTTGCGCGCGAAAACAAAATTCCATATTTGGGTATTTGTTTGGGAATGCAAGTTGCTGTCATCGAGTACGCGCGTAATGTGGCGGGTATGGCAAATGCCAACAGCACAGAGTTTTCGACGAAATCAGACTATCCAGTCATTGGTCTGATTGCAGAATGGACGGATGTTTCGGGCCAGACAGAAACCCGTACTGAGAGTTCAGATCTGGGCGGTACTATGCGCCTTGGCGGTCAACAGTGCCACCTTGCGGCTGGTAGTCATGCGCGTGAAATTTACGGCGCCGATGTTATCGTTGAGCGTCATCGTCACCGTTATGAGGTCAATAACAACCTGATTGGTCGTATCCAAGAGGCGGGTATGACTGTCGGTGGCTGGTCATCGGACGATACACTGGTTGAAATGGTTGAGCTAAAAGACCATCCATGGTTTGTTGCATGTCAATTCCATCCGGAATTTACCTCCACCCCACGTAAAGGCCACCCGTTGTTCAGTAGTTTTGTCAAAGCGGCAGTGGATTATACCTCCGAGAAGAACTCTTAAGGCGTAGTAATGGCACAACAGATAATTGAATTCTCGGGCATTCGTGTGGCTAACGATTTGCCGTTTGTGCTCTTTGGCGGCATGAATGTGCTGGAGTCAGAGGCACTGGCACATGAGATCGCAGCACATTATGTTGATGTTTGTGCGCGCTTGAATATCCCGTATGTATTTAAAGCGTCTTTCGATAAAGCTAACCGATCTTCGATGCATTCCTACCGTGGCCCGGGTTTGGATGAGGGTCTGAAAATTCTGCAGAATATCAAAGACACATTTAATGTCCCTGTTATTACTGATGTCCATGAGCCATACCAGGCTGAGGCTGTAGCCCAGGTTGCAGACGTTATTCAGGTGCCTGCGTTTTTGTCACGTCAGACAGACTTAGTCGTCGCCATGGCACGTTCAGGCGCTGTCATTAATGTGAAAAAAGCACAGTTTCTCGCGCCGCATGAAATGAAGCATATCATCAACAAAATTGAAGAAGCGGGTAACGACAAAGTGATTTTGTGCGAACGCGGTTCTGCGTTCGGATATAACAATTTGGTCGTTGATATGCTGGGCTTCCGCACCATGAAAAACTTAGGCGTGCCTGTGATGTTTGATGTCACTCACGCGCTGCAGCGCCCAGGNGGCCGTGCTGATTCTGCCGATGGTCGTCGTAACCAATCTGTGGATCTTGGCCTGGCTGGTATGGCACAGGGCATTTCTAGTTTGTTCCTCGAAGCGCATCCGAATCCGGATGAAGCCAAGTGTGATGGCCCTTGTGCGTTGCCTTTGGATAAGCTGGAGCCATTTCTTACACGTATGAAGGCTGTTGATGATCTAGTCAAAGGTTTTGATGCGCTGAATATTGATTAAAGTATTTAAGATTTAAATTTACCGACATTTTGATGGAGTTTAGTAAATGACCATTATTGCCGACGTATTGGCGTTTGAAGTTCTGGATTCACGCGGTAACCCTACCGTAGAGGCCGAAGTTGTATTGGAAGATGGCACTAAAGGTGCTGCGTGTGCGCCTTCAGGTGCGTCTACGGGTTCTCGTGAGGCTTTAGAACTGCGTGATGGTGACAAAGGTCGTTACCTCGGTAAAGGCGTTCAAAAAGCTGTTTCTAACATCGTTGATGTGATCAAGCCTTTGTTGATTGGTAAAGATGCCGCTGCACAGCGCGAAATCGATCAGATCATGATTGATGCTGACGGTACAGAAAACAAAGAAAAGTTGGGTGCAAATGCTATCTTGGCGGTTTCTCTAGCAGCGGCTAAAGCGGCAGCAGCGTCAAAAAATATCCCACTGTACGTTCACATCGCTGAAGTTAATGGCACAGCAGGAAACTACAGCTTGCCTGTACCGATGATGAATATCATCAACGGTGGTGAGCACGCCGATAATAACGTTGATATCCAAGAATTCATGGTACAGCCTGTTGGTGTTAAGAGCTTTTCTGAAGCAATCCGTTGTGGTGCTGAGATTTTCCATGCACTGAAAGCTGTATTGAAAGCACAAGGTTTGAATACTGCAGTTGGTGATGAGGGCGGTTTTGCGCCTAACCTGCCATCTAACGAGGCAGCATTGGCCGCAATCTCTGAAGCTGTTGAAAAAGCCGGATATAAGCTCGGCGAAGACGTTACCTTGGCACTTGATTGCGCTTCTTCTGAGTTCTACAAAGATGGCAAATATGACTTGTCTGGTGAAGGCAAAGTATATGATGCTGAAGGTTTTGCTGATTACCTTGATGATTTGTCTCAGAAATACCCGATCATCTCCATCGAAGATGGCATGGATGAAAGCGACTGGGATGGTTGGAAGATTTTGACCGATAAAGTCGGTGAGCGTGTTCAGTTGGTGGGTGATGATTTGTTTGTTACCAATACCAAGATTCTGTCTCGTGGTATTGAGCAAGGCGTTGCTAACTCGATTCTGATCAAGTTCAATCAGATTGGTAGTCTGACTGAAACACTGGATGCGATTAAAATGGCTCAAGATGCCGGCTTTACAGCGGTTATCTCACATCGTAGTGGCGAAACTGAAGATACAACCATTGCTGATTTGGCAGTAGCGACCGCAGCGGGCCAGATAAAGACTGGTTCTTTGTGTCGTTCAGACCGTGTATCTAAATACAACCGCTTGCTGCGTATCGAAGCGGAACTGGGTGAAAAAGCGATCTATCGTGGACGTGACGAATTTAAATCTTGATTCAGCTCTGATTCATTTCAGAAAGCGAATCTTATTCGTCGTATATTGACTCTGCATAACAAAGGGCTAATCATTAGCCCTTTGTTTTTGTTTGGTCAATTTCTATACTGTTTGAAGGGCGCGTCGATCATGATGTGTCATTTAAACAAAAAATATAAAGNCTATGTCATCGGTTACCCATCAAAAGCTCAACGTTCGAATGCTCAATGGTTTTCTCATTGTGATGTTCTTGTTTTTGCAGGCGTGTTTGTGGGTCGGCGAAGGCAGTATTGGCTATAATGTTGGGTTGCTCGGTAAGATCGAAGAGCAGCAACGTACGAATGCTCAAATGAAGGCGCGTAATGATCAGATTGCTGCCGAGGTGTTAGGGTTGCAGGAAGGTCATGCTGGAATCGAAGAATACGCACGCAGTCAGCTTGGTATGATTAAAACCGACGAAACCTTTTTCATGGTTGTAGATACCCCCCCCTCTCAATGATATCCCGACCCTCAATTTGGCTGGTAATCCCTTGTGCCGGCAAAGGTAAACGCTTTGGTAGCGATACCCCAAAGCAATATTTGCCGTTTCTGAATGCTACCGTTGTTGAAAAAACGCTGGATCGTTTTCTGCGCCGAGATGATATTGCTGGCATTGTTCTAGCGGTTTCTGCCGATGATCAGTGGATTCAGACTGTGGTAGAGCGTATCGGAAAAATAAAACCGGTGTATACGGTAACCGGTGGCAGCGAACGAGTAGATTCAGTGTTTAATGCACTTAAGTGGTTGTTAGGCCTGCAGTCACCTGCCAATGAACATGACTATGTGGCAGTGCATGACGCTGCACGTCCTTGTGTACGCCAAAGNCGGCTTGACGCATTGTTTGCCGCGGCGCTAGAGCAGGATGATGGCGCAATTTTGGCGCGACCGGTTGCGGATACCGTGAAGTGGGCTGCGGACTCTGGTAGTGAAGTTGATCGTACTCTGGATCGCAATCGGGTTCATCTTGCACATACGCCGCAGGTTTTTCCGTTGCCGGTACTTTTTGATGCGATCAAAAATGCATCCGCAGCAAATACTGTTTTGACAGACGATTGTTCGGCAATGGAGTGGGCTGGATTTCAGCCGCGGCTTGTTCCGGATACGCCTGAAAATTTGAAAATTACCCAATCTGGTGATCTGGCGTTAGCGGAATTTTTTTACTCACATATTGAATCGGAGTTGGATTAACCATGCGTATTGGTCACGGTTATGATGTGCATAAATTCGGAGACGGCGACCATGTTGTGCTTGGCGGCGTGCGTATTGAGCATAGTCATGGTTTGATTGCCCACTCTGATGGCGATGTCCTTCTCCATGCGCTGTCGGATGCTTTACTGGGAGCTGCAGCTCTTGGTGATATCGGTAAACACTTTCCGGACACAGACAGTGCCTACGAAAATGCTGATAGCCGAGTACTGCTGCGCCATGTTGTTCAGCGTGTTGCGAATGAGGGCTACATAGTGAGTAATGTTGATGTCACACTGATCGCTCAGGCGCCGCGTGTCAGTACATTTACGGATGCGATGTGCACGAATATTGCCGCGGATCTTGGTCTTGGTCGCACGCAGGTGAATGTAAAGGCAACAACCACTGAGAAGCTGGGCTTTATTGGTGAAAAGAAAGGCATAGCTGCTGAGGCGGTTGCGTTGTTACTGGAGAATAAAGTGTGAGCGTTTCTGAGTCGCAGCCTGCGGGAAGTGAATACCCTCTGAACGTGAATCGGGCGTATCCGGTACCCGATGTAACAGGTACGCTTAAGGCTGTACCTGAAGACTTTGTGGTTGAGGAGCAACTGGGTTTTGAGCCCTCGGGCGAAGGTGAGCACCTCTGGCTTTGGGTCGAGAAGCGAGAGCTGACCACGCAGGCTGTTATCGGAGACTTAGCTCGTCAATTGGGTGTTGCCCGGCGAGATATCGGTTATAGCGGCCTTAAAGACAAGAATGCGGTCACCCGTCAGTGGTTTTCTGTACCTTGGCCGATTAAGAAAGAATCCCCGGATATACCTGGAACAGAGCGTTGGTCTTTGCAGGCGATGACGCGACATGATCGTAAATTGAAGCGTGGTGTTCACAAAACCAATGCCTTCAAGCTGCGGATAACACAGGTTGAAGGGGATCATAACTTGGTTGACGAGCGTCTTGCGCTGATTCAGCGGCAAGGGTTTCCGAATTACTTTGGCGAGCAACGCTTCGGTTTCGGCGGTGCCAATGTAAAAAAAGCAGAGCGCATGTTTGCCGGTGCGTTAAAATGCAAACGCGCTGAGCGAAGTATCTATTTGTCTGCCGTACGATCGTGGTTTTTTAATCAATATTTGAGTGAACGTATCGCGAGAAAAAATTGGTGTCGTTCAATTGATGGTGACTGCTTTAGTCTTGCTGGAACGGGCTCTGTATTTGGCCCGGAAGATTCGAATCAAGAGCTTGATCAGCGTTTGTTGGGCGGAGATATTCATATTGCTGGTCCACTGGTTGGTGAGCGCAGCAGGCTGGCCGCTGAGGCGCTTGCGATTCAGCAGCTGGTTGAGCAAAGAGCTGATCAGTTGAAACAAGGCTTGTTGGACGCACGGATGGAATCTGCGTTACGTGCCTTGCGTGTTATACCCCTTGAAATGACTTGGCAGTGGGAAGGAGATGCCCTCTCAATTGCTTTTGTCTTGCCGACCGGTGCATTTGCCACAGCACTGGTTCGAGAAATGATCCAGGTGAATGGAGCCCTTTGGTGAAAAAGTTAGATTTGAGCGGAATAGGGATGACATCCCTCAGAACCCGCAACCGGTTGATTGATCGGTTGAAAAGTCAGGGGATCAAAAATCTAGACGTGCTGGAAGCCATGTTGGCGACTCCCCGGCATATCTTTGTCGACGAGGCCTTGTCGCATCGCGCTTATGAAGATACCGCATTACCCATTGGCCATAACCAGACGATCTCGCAGCCATATGTTGTTGCTCGAATGACTGAGCTGCTGCAAGAAGGCGGTAAGCTTGGGAAGGTTCTTGAGGTCGGTACCGGTTCAGGATACCAAATGGCAGTGCTGGCTCAGTTAGTTGACACCTTATACAGTGTTGAGCGGATTCGCCCTCTGTTGGATAAAGCTCGCCAGCGAGCTCGTTTGCTTAAGATTGATAATGTGCGTTTTCTTCATGCCGATGGCAGCCTGGGCTGGGATCAATACGGCCCGTTTGATGGCATTTTGTCGGCTGCAGCACCAAGCCGTGTGCCAGAAAACCTGCTGGAGCAACTAGCTCTGGGTGGGCGGTTGGTGATGCCTGTCGGTGATAGTCGCCGACAAGAATTGGTGGTAGTAGATCGAACTCAAGACGGTTTTGAAGAGCGTACCATTGAGCCTGTGAAGTTTGTTCCTTTAGTAAGTGGTGCCACGGTTTAACTCATCAGCGTTGAGTGCAAATGTTGGTGCATTATCTTCTATTCATTCGGCTTTTTAGGTAGTCTGCTAAGCCACTGTTTAAACAATAAAAAGTAGGGCAGGTTAGCATGCGTATTCCCCATAAATTGGGTGTGTATTTGAAGGGCGTAGGCATGGGCGCCGCAGATGTTGTGCCTGGTGTTTCTGGAGGTACTATTGCCTTTATCACCGGTATCTATGATGAATTGTTAGATAGCATACGTTCGATCAACCCCAATGCTCTGAAAATCTTATTCAAAGACGGTATTGGAGCATGTTGGCAGCATATTAATGGCACATTCTTGGTCACTTTGTTAGCTGGTATATTTACCAGTGTGCTGACGCTTTCACATGCAATTACTTATCTACTGGCAGCGTATCCACTCATGCTGTGGTCGTTCTTTTTTGGGCTCGTAATTGCATCTGCAGTTCATATTGCCCGAGAGCTTGATCTCAAGGCAATTTCCAATTGGGTTTTAATCATTGCTGGCGCCGTCTTGGCATTTTGGATCACTTCACACAAGCCCGTTCACGTCGAGCCGGATCTATTAACTATATTTGTCGGTGGGGCGATAGCGATTTGTGCAATGATATTGCCGGGTATCTCGGGTAGCTTTATCTTGCTGATGTTAGGTCTCTATAGCCATATACTCCAAGCAATAAAGGGGTTGGATTTGATGGTTATTGCAGTATTTGGAGCCGGATGCGCGACCGGGTTGTTGAGCTTTGTGCACCTGTTGTCGTGGATGCTTAAGCACTATCGCTCTCAGAGTATTGCAGTATTAACCGGTTTCTTAATTGGTTCACTCAATGCATTGTGGCCGTGGAAACACGTACTGGAAACCTACGTGTCCAGTAAGGGGATTGTAAAGCCGTTGATTCAGCAAAACGTATTACCTGACCAATTTGCTGCTGTCAGTGGTCAGGATCCACAATTGATCATGTGTCTATTGCTAGCTGCCGGCGGTGTGGTTTTGGTACTGGCTTTGGAATGGCTGACAGACTCCGAATAACCCACACGCCAGGCAGGCGAATGCAGGTACGATGCAGCTGATTAATATAATAAAAATGCATGGCATAGCAGCGTGGATACTCGCTGCTGCATTTCTATTGTATGGCTGTGGTAATTCTGCTCATGCGCCAGTCTATGATTTACGCCATACCTCTCCGAATGTTACCCATTATACCGTTCGCAAGAGCGATACCCTCTATGCCATTGCTTGGCGTTTTAATTTGGATTACAAAAAGCTAGCGAGTGCGAACAATATTCCGTATCCGTACACCATCTTTGTTGGCCAGCGAGTGCGGCTTACAGAAGGTCAGAGTCGCAAATCTGCAAGAAACTCTCCAAGTTCTCCTCCTAAGCCTGTGCTACCCTTAAAAAATGTGACGAAGGTCACAGTTAACCCTGAAAACGGTAAAGTGTCACAAAAACCCGGTGGCAATAAGGCACCAAACAGTGGCAGGTCGCACCAAAAGGGCGTACAAAAAAGATCAGGCAGTCAAACGCGATATCGTGATGTTGGATGGCGTAAGCCAGTTGATGGAAAGATTATCAGTCGTTTTGGCTCCCGGGGGAAATTAAGCAAAGGCGTTGATTTTGCTGCAAGAGCTGGAAGCCCCGTTATTAGCAGTCGTTCAGGAGCGGTTGTTTATGCGGGCAGCAGATTGAAAGGGTATGGAAACCTGGTGATCATCAAACACGATGAAATATACCTCAGTGCCTATGCCCATAACCGCAAAATCCTCGTCAAAGAAGGTGACCTAATCAAACAGGGGCAGAAAATCGCCGAAGTTGGATCCAGTGGTACCGATACAGCGAAGTTGCACTTTCAGATTAGAAAGCACGGAAAGCCAATTGACCCTTTAAGATTGTTACAAAAATAATAATTCAGTTGTTTAGACCGATAAACGAACAAACAACAGACAATTCAAAAAGGTGAATGTGATGAGGGATTTATCCACACAAGATGCCACCGTTAGTGGCACAGAAGGCGCAGCTATGGCTAATGCCAATGACGCAGCGCTGGGAACCATGGAAGCTGAAGAGTCGCGTTCAAAACGTACAAGTCAACGTGATGACACCTACGCCAAGAGCTTAGATGCTACCCAACTTTATCTGAATGAGATCGGTTTTTCGCCGTTGCTGTCTGCAGATGAAGAAGTACGTTTTAGTCGCATGGCAATACGTGGTGAAGACGCTGGGCGCAAGCGCATGATCGAAAGTAACTTGCGACTGGTTGTTAAGATATCGCGCCGTTATATCAATCGCGGGCTATCGTTGCTCGACTTGATCGAGGAAGGTAATCTCGGTTTGATTCGTGGTGTTGAGAAATTTGATCCGGAACGTGGTTTTCGTTTTTCAACTTACGCTACTTGGTGGATTCGTCAAACCATCGAGCGGGCAATCATGAATCAAACGCGCACCATTCGCCTGCCGATACACGTTGTGAAAGAATTGAACGTTTATCTGCGAGCAGCGCGAGAGCTTACTCAAAAGCTTGATCATGAGCCGACGCCGGACGAAATCGCCGAAATGCTGGATAAACCGGTGGCGGATGTTAAGCGTATGTTGAGTTTGAATGAGCGTGTTACATCAGTTGATGTGCCTATTGGTAATAATTCAGACAAATCTGTATTGGATACCATTCCCGATGTACACGAATCCAACCCCGCTGATCTCTTGCAAGATACCGATATGCGTCAAAACCTTGGTGTTTGGCTTGAAGAGTTAAACGAAAAACAACGTGAAGTTATCGCGCGTCGTTTCGGTTTGCGCGGCTACGAGTCTAGTACGCTAGAGGAGGTCGGCAGAGAGATCGGCTTGACCCGTGAAAGAGTGCGTCAGATTCAAGTCGAAGCTTTAAAACGTTTGCGAGACATTCTGGAAAAACACGGCCTTTCAGGTGAAGCAATTTTTGGTGTTGCGTGATTTATTCATGCTCTAGTGTGCGGCGACGCTAAAGCGTTTTGCCAGTGTATCGAAAGCCGTTTTCTATTTGAAAGCGGTTTTTCGTATTGCCAAATTGCGAAGCTCAAGCTAGTTTGCAGTTGGAATCATTGGGTGATTCGCGTATTATCGCGATCATCAAACAGGTGCCCCATTTAGTAGGGGATAATCGGGAAGTGTGGTTGATTTGGTCTGTGGCAGTTGTCACGGAGTTAAATAGATTCACCGCTGCCCCCGCATCGGTATTGAGAGGTTCTCTAAACCACTGTCTCTGGCTTCAGCCGAGCCCATCAGGATAGATTGGGCGTAGATGGGAAGGTGTGAACTGGCCGTAGCCATATGGTTACTCTCAAAAGCCCGAAGACCGGCCTGTTACACATCAACGTCGAACAGCACGGTGGGTGCTCAAGGGGAATAAAATGTCTTCAGCAGATATCAATGTTAAAGTTGGCGTAAATACGTCGTCCTCACTCCTTCAAACCGCAGCAGCTATGGCTTTTGGCCTAGCGATTCTTTTTGCTGTTGGGTTTGCACCGATGAGTGCCGCGCACAATGCAGCGCATGATACTCGCCATACTCTGGCATTTCCGTGCCACTGATTACTCTCTAATAACTGAAATTTCCAAACATCACATTGTTGCCTCTACGGTCAATCTGAGTATTGACCGCTAGTGCGGTGTATTGCGGCTCGATATTTGAGTCGAATACACTGCAACATCTGTCGACTGGCAGGCTACATTTGCACAGGTCGATGAGTTCGGTTGTTTACATTATTTTAACGCTACCCGGCTATTCCGATAGTTGGGTTTTGTTGATTGCGTGTAGCTTATCGGGCCGTAGGGGTGATGTTCGATAGGAGTAATCCCTGTGCTTTTTAGTCGCATAGTCTATGCCTCTCTTTTAGTCGGTTTATTATCTGCTCTGGTGTTGAGTGCAGTTCAACAATGGCAGGTTGCGCCGATAATCTTTGCTGCTGAAGCCTATGAAGGTGCAGAGTACACGCCAACCCTGGCTGCCGAAGAGGCTGATGGCCATTCACATGAACATGGTCACCATGACCATAGTCATGGCGAGGAGTGGGCGCCTGCGGATGGCGCAGAACGTTTGTTTTATAGCCTGATGTCGAATCTCTTTGCGGGTATTGGCTTTTCTCTGGTATTGATGGCAATTATGAGTCAATTGCAGTTGCGAGGCATGATTAACCTGACGCCTGCAAAAGGAATCTTGTGGGGCTTTGCGGGTTTTGTAGCGGTGTTTGCTGCGCCTGCGATCGGATTACCTCCTGAGATTCCTGGTATCGAAGCACCGCCAGTGGAGTATCGCCAAATATGGTGGTTATTAACGGTCGCTTTAACCGGTGCGGGTATTGCCGTGTTGATTTTTGCCAGTATTCGTTACAAAGTGGCCGGGCTCGCATTGATGCTTCTGCCGCATATTATCGGCGCTCCAATGATTTCAGGTGCTGAATTTAAGCACCCTGATCCGGTAGTCGTTGCTGAGCTAACATCATTGCATCATGAATTTATCACGATCAGTGCGGTAGCTAACTTGCTGTTCTGGCTGGTTATCGGATTGGCAAGTTCTTGGGCAGTCAGCCGTTGGATTGTAAAGCATGACGTTGTTGAGACCTGAGTTTCCCTTCACAGCCGTCGCTGGCCAAGCAGATTTTAAAAAGGCGCTAATTCTTGCAGCCATCGACCCGAGTATCGGTGGCGTGCTTGTCAGTGGTCCGCGTGGTGTTGCTAAATCGACGCTCGCCAGAGGGCTTGCTGATATTCTGCCGCCGCTGCCAAATCTTCCTGTGCTTGATCCATCAACTTCAGTCTTTGTTACGTTGCCACTGGGCGCATCTGAAGAAATGCTCATTGGTACGTTGAGTCTGCAGAAAGTCCTCGAACAGCAGCAAGTTGCGTTTAGTCCTGGATTGTTGGCTAAAGCAAATGGCGGGGTTCTTTATGTCGATGAAGTAAATCTCCTCAACGACGGTTTGGTCGATCAGCTATTAGATGTATGCGCCAGTGGCGTTAATCGTGTCGAACGTGACGGTATTAGTCACGAGCACGAAACACGTTTTATTCTATTGGGTACGATGAATCCGGATGAAGGAGAGCTGCGTCCGCAGCTCGAAGACAGGTTTGGTTTGTCGGTTATTTTGGATAATGATTATTCCATTGAGGATCGGATTGATATTGTCGAACGGCGTTTGCTGTTTGATGAAGATTCTACAGGCTACGCCGCATCGTGGTCTGCGGAGCAAGCCACATTGCGAGAGTGTATAGCTTCTGCTCGCAACCGCCTGGACACCGTTCAATTCGGTAGAGATCATCGACGAACTATCGCAGAACGGGCATGCGCGGCCGGTGTTGATGGTATTCGTGCAGATATTGTTTGGGCCAAAGCGGCTATCGCACATGCTGCGTATAGTGGGCGCAGCAGCGTATTACTTGATGATATTGATGCCGTTGAGGATCTCGTGTTGAGTCACCGCCGTCAAATTCAGCCGCCGACGTCACCTCCTGAGAAAAACGATGGTTCGCCTCCAAAAGGTGAAAGTGGCGATAAACCCGACTCGACGGATGGTCACGAATCGGGGCGTTCAGGCTCTAACCGATCAGATTCAAATACAAACGGCGATAACGTAGATAACTCACCTCAAGCGTCCGGTAGTGGCGATTGGGGAGCAATGAACCCTCAACGTATGGCTGCGAGTGCACCACGTTTTTTGGAAACGTTAACCGAAACTGCGACGACGACTGCGCGGCAGAATACGACAAGTGTGTTGCAACAGGTTTGGAGTAGACAGGCGGGCCAGAATACCAGAGGCACAAGCAAAACAGCGGCTAACGCGCCACAAGCGCAAAAAGTAAGCTGGCCGGCGACGATCGTCGCCAACAATGGTCGTATGCCTTTACAATCATTGGTTCGTAAGCCGATTGAGAAAGGTGCACAAACACTCAATTTGATATTGCTTGATACGTCTGCGTCGACATTGGGTAAGTCAGTGTTGTCGCATGCCAAAGGCATTGTGCTTGGGTTACTTGAGCAAGCCTATTTGGCGCGTGAGCGCGTGCAAATATTGGCGTTTGGTAACCAGCAAGTAAGCCAAGTGTTGGCAGAATGTCGTTCACCTAAACAATTTCAGGACACGCTTAATGATGTCGCTGCCGGGGGAGGAACGCCCTTGCGTGAAGCTTTGTTGCAGACGCGGCGTCATCTCGAGCGTGCTGAACGTAGTCGGCCAGGCCAGCTCTTGAAAACCTGGCTGGTAACCGACGGGCGAACTAATCAGAGCGTGAAGGATATACAGCTTCCCGGCAATGTTATTGTTGTCGATACTGAAAGCACCGCTGTTAAGCGCGGCCGAGGTGTCGAAATTGCTCAGGCATTAGGTGCCGACTACCTTGCAATATGATATTGGCGCATCGGTATAGCGCTGTCGAACAAGGTGAATTCAGATTCGCCGAACCAGAAAGTGAAAGATAAAATGAGTACATCCGACGACCTGCACAAAAAAAAGATGGCGACTAAAAAAGCCGTTAAAGATGCGCGTATTGCACAGGCTACCGAAGAGCGTGGTGTGCTGATTCTTTTAAAAGGTAATGGCAAGGGGAAATCATCTTCTGCTATCGGCACGATGGCCAGGGCATTAGGTCATGGCAAGCGCTGCGCAGTGATTCAATTTATCAAAGGGCGTAATGAAACCGGTGAGTACCGGTTTTTCCGTGATCAGGATAACCTTGACTGGTTTATTATGGGGCAGGGCTTTACTTGGGAGACTCAAGACAAGGCGCAAGACATCGAGGCCGCGCAAAAAGCCTGGGCATTGGCAGAAAAATTATTGAGTGATGACACTTACGATCTACTTGTATTTGATGAAATGAGTTACATGTTCAAGTACGAGTACCTCGATGTAGAGCCCGTTATTGCGGCTTTGAAAGCACGCCCGAAAATGCAAAGTGTAATAATTACCGGTCGTACGATGGCGACACCGATTCAAGATATCGCTGACACGATTTCGGTAGTTCAGGATGAGCGCCATGCGTTTCGCCAGGGCGTAAAGGCGCAAGCGGGGATTGAATTTTGAATGACGCTGTAAAATGCCCCGCATTGTTTCTAGCTGCCCCTGCATCCGGGCAAGGTAAAACCACGATCACGGCAGCCATTGCGCGATATCACCGCAATCAAGGACGTGTTGTGCGTGTGTTTAAAACGGGCCCGGATTATTTGGATCCTCAAGTGCTTGAGCAAGCGTCTGGCCAACCTGTCGAACAGCTTGATTTGTGGATGGCGGGTAAAGCCTATTGTCAGCAAAAATTGTTTGAAGCTGCGAGCGTTGCGGATCTGATCCTTATTGAAGGCGCTATGGGTATGTTTGATGGCGATCCATCAAGCGCTGACTTGGCAGCGGCATTTGGTGTACCGATTGCCATCGTTATGGATGTCAAAGGTATGGCGCAAACGGCGGCGGCAGTTGCAGTTGGCTTAGCTAATTTTCGCGATGATTACGAAGTTGCCGGCTTGATAGCCAATAATTGTGGTACTGAGCGTCATGCACAATTGATTCGTGACGCGCTGCCGTCAAACCTTCAACTGATTGCAACACTCGCAAGAGATGAGGCAGTTGCGTTACCTGAGCGGCATTTGGGGTTGGTACAGCCTTCAGAGCGTCGTGCAGAGTTAGAGCAATGTTTCGACAATGGCGTGCCATGGATTGAAGGCAGTGGGCTGACTCAATTGCCCGCACCTGTTACCTTTCACGATCAATCTATTGCTGAACCACCGACAATGTTGGCGGGTTGTCGCGTCGGTGTTGCTAAAGACCAGGCCTTCAGTTTTATTTACGATGCCAATGTTCGCCTGTTGGAAGCTATGGGGGCGAGTATTCACTACTTTTCCCCGTTGAATGATTCAGCGATTCCTGATGTCGATAGCTTATGGTTACCGGGTGGCTATCCGGAACTTCATGCTGCTGCGTTAACATCAAATTTATCCATGGTTGAAGCTATTCGAGATTTTCATCAGCAAGGAAAGCCCATTTTGGCGGAATGCGGCGGTATGCTATACAGCCTGGAAACGCTGACGGATCTTACCGGTGAAACCTATCCTATGTTAGCGATACTGGACGGTCACGGCGCTATGCGGGGCAAACGTGGGTGTCAGGGAATGCAATCAGCGCCATTACCTGAAGGTGAAATTCGCGCCCATGCTCACCATCGGTCGCGAAGCCATGATACGCCAGAAGCCATTGCTCATGGTCGTCGGCAAAGGCACACTGCGCCGGGTGAGGCGATATATCGCTCTGGCGGGTTAACGGCTAGCTATTTGCATCTATTTTTTCCGTCGAACCCTGAAGCAATAGCGCAGCTATTGTTGGGAATAACACACAATATAGATTCTCTGGAGGCAATCTGATGGATGCCAGCTTATTTTCACTACTGACACTCGGCTTGGGCCTTGGCCTTATGCATGCTCTGGATGCCGATCATGTGATGGCTGTTTCAACCTTGAGTAATCGGCAACCGGGGTTTCTGCGTACCATACGTTTCAGCGCAAACTGGGCTCTTGGGCATGGTGGTGTTTTATTGTTAAGCGGGTTATGTCTGTTTGGATTTGGATTAGCGTTGCCAGAAAATTTGCAACGTGCAGCTGAACTCAGTGTTGGCGTATTGTTGGTTGTTCTAGGGGTTGTATGCTTTATTAGTTTTCGTCGCCAAAAAGTACGTTTTGAACGGCATACTCACGGCGAGATCGAACATTCCCACTGGACGGTTGACGGCCATGCACATAACAAAGACGCTAAAGGTAAACATGCTCCGGTTATGGTGGGTGTTCTTCATGGGTTAGCGGGTTCTGCCCCGGCGCTGGCACTGATTCCTGCGGTTACCCAAGGTAATTTGTGGCATGCGATGAGCTATTTGATTGTGTTTTCACTCGGCGTCATGATTTCCATGGTGTTATTTGGCTTGGGCTTTGGTTTTATTCAAGAACGTATACAGGCCAATTACGAGCGCGTGTTCGAATGGAACCGACGTTTTATTGCTGCGGCATCGATCGGTTTTGGCGGTTACTGGATCGTCCAGGCAATCTGACGCCATGTGGCCGGAGAGTGAAGAGCAGCCTCGACCACTTCGAAACGGGTTGACCACGGGTAGTTGTGCAACGGCTTGTTGTGTCGCAGCTGCGCAGGCGCTGTTCGCTCAGCACTTTCCATCAGTTGTTTCCATTACGCTGCCGAAAGGCAAAATTGTTGAGCTTCCTATACAAGCATGCGAAGCGTCCGGCGACATCGCTTCAGCGAGTACGATCAAAGATGCGGGTGATGACCCCGATGTTACTCATGGCGCATTGGTGCAAGTGACACTTAGACTCTTGCCAGATTCAGGCAGGGGAATCGACTTTAAAGCCGGTAAGGGAGTCGGTACGGTCACTCGTACTGGGCTTGTATTAGCCGTTGGTGACGCCGCGATTAACCCTGTTCCGAGGCAGATGATCAGCGATCACTTGATTCACGCCGCAAACAAATACGGCTATGCCGGCGGTTTTGAAGTGACTGTTAGCGTACGAGATGGTGAAGCCTTAGCGTTGAAGACCATGAATCCGCGGTTGGGGATTTTGGGCGGGCTATCTATTTTGGGGACAACCGGCATTGTACGGCCGTTTAGTTGTGCCGCTTATATTGCCTCGATTCATCAAGGTATTGATGTTGCTCGTGCGAATGGGCATTCACATCTGGCAGCTACAACCGGCAATGCCAGTGAAGGGTTTATTCAAGCGCACTATGGCATCGCTGATATGGCCTTGATTGAAATGGGTGACTTTGCTGGTGCGGTACTCAAATATTTGCGCCATCACCCGGTTAATAAAATGAGCCTGTGCGGCGGTTTTGGCAAAATCAGCAAATTGGCTGCCGGCCACATGGATTTGCACAGTTCTAAGTCGTCGATTGATCTTGAACAGTTGGCTGAATGGGCTGCGGAAGCTGGCGCTGAAAGCCCACTTTGCCAGCGTATTTGTGCGGCAAATACCAGTGTCGAGGCATTGGGTTATTGTCAGGCTGAAGGCATCGATCTTGCCAGCCTAGTTTGTCGAAAAGCCGTTGATATCGCCTGGCATAAGGCAGGTGGGCACTCGGCGATGGAGGTCTGGGCTGTTGATCGACGTGGAAAGCTAGTCGGTTACGCGGTGTCCGGTGAAGAGAAGCCTTCATGACGGTATTGCTGCTTGGTGGTACTGCAGATGCACGGCGTCTTGCTGATAAACTTCACACCGCCGGTTTACCTGTTATATACAGCGTGGCGGGTTTGGTGCGGCCACCAAAGGTCGCCTGTGAGTATATTTCCGGCGGATTCACTCAGTTTGGTGGCATGTTGAATTACGTGAATGAGCACGGCATCACCCAGATTGTCGATGCAACTCACCCGTATGCGGTTAATATCAGCCGTAACGCTGCGTTGGCGGCTGAGGCAGCTAATATTGCGTGTTCGCGCTTTTGTCGACCAGCTTGGTATGCGGAGCCTGAAGACAACTGGGTAAATGTTGAAGATTGGACGGGCGTTGTAGACCAACTACAAAGCTACTCTGTGCCCTTACTGAGCGCAGGGCAAATGCCGGAAGAGGTGCTGAAGAGAGTTGTTGATGGCACGGCTCAACCGGTATTGAGAACTGCGGTGGCTCCTGCGTATGTGCTGCCGGAGAAATTAACGTGGCTGAAAGCGATTGGACCGTTCAGTTTTGAAGAAGAATACACACTGATCAACCAACATCGGATCGACGTGGTGGTCAGTAAAAATAGCGGTGGCGAGGCAACATCAGCCAAGCTGGCAGTTGCCAGACAATTGGGTTTGCCCGTCATTATGTTTCAACGTCCGGAAAAAGTACCCGTCGAGAAGGTATTTGATAATCCGGAAGACTGTGAGCAATGGGTGGNCGATAGGTATCGGTCATCGCTAACGAGAAATTTGTAGGTAACCTGATGATTACAACTGATAAAGACAAACCAGCCATTCTTTTTGTCGGACACGGATCGCGCGACGTTGATGCAGTTGAAGAGTTCTATCAACTGGCATCCCATTTTCGTGAACGTTTTCCAGAGCGGATTATTGAAACTGGTTTTCTGGAATTCGTTCGCCCGATTATTGCTGAAGGCGTCGAAAAGCTGGTTGAGCAAGGTGTCACTCACATCCAGGCTATTCCAGGTATGTTGATGGCCGGCGGGCATGCGAAGAATGACATTCCGAGTGAGCTGAATGCGTTGCAAGCGCAGTATGGCGTCAAAATCGAATACGGATCAGAGTTGGGTGTAAACCCGAAAATGATGCAGGCGGCACGCGCACGTATTGAAGAATCTGAAAAACAATTTGGTGAAGATTACGACCGCAAAGACACCCTGTTGGTTGTTGTTGGACGCGGCGCGTCGGATGCTGATGCAAATTCAAATATTTGTAAGATTACCCGTTTTCTTGAAGAAGGTATGGGTTTTGGCTGGGCGACGACATGTTACAGCGGTGTAACTACCCCGTTGGTACCTGATGCGCTTGAGCGTACCTATCCGATGGGTTTCAAGAACGTTATTGTTTTCCCTTATTTCTTGTTCACTGGGCGTTTGGTGAAAAAGATTTACCAATGGTCAGATGAGTTCGCTGCTGCGCATCCGGACGTAAAAGTCGTAAATGCGCCATATCTCAATGATCATCCTCTGGTTATCGATACCTTTGTTGAAAAGCTGGGGGACATCGAAGCTGGCAATCCAAATATGAACTGTCAACTGTGCCAATATCGGGTGCAGATTGTCGGCAATGAACACAAAGTGGGCCAGGTGCAAGAAAGCCATCATCATCACGTTCAAGGCATTGGAACAGATGCGGATCACCACCACCACCACCATCACCACCACGATCACGGACACAATCATGACCATGGTCATCATCACCATGAAACTGATGACAGCAAGGCCTGATCACGATGGCGTTTGAGTACGAAACCGACCCGCAAGCGATTGAAACCGAAAGTTTCCGCCAAATTCGAACACTGACAGAGCTGTCCGCGTTTACTCGGGCCGAACAACAGGTTGCGATGCGGGTCGTTCACAGCGTTGGTATTCCTGCGGTGGCGGAGCAAATCCGGTTTTCGCCGAATGCCTGTGAAGCTGGCTGCGCTGCGTTGGAAGGGGATGCTGAAATTCTCTGCGACGTAGAAATGGTCAAGCAAGGCATTACCAAGCGCATGATAGTGCGGCCACCGCTGTGCTTTCTCAATAGTGATGAAGCTATTCGTTTGGCGCGTAAGCGCGGTGAAACCCGTTCAATGGCCGCTTTGGATTGCTGGTTGCCCTGTCTCGAAGGCAGTATCGTTGTTATCGGTAATGCGCCAACAGCGTTGTTTCGACTTCTTGAAATGATCGAATCCGGTGCACCGAAACCTGCCTTGGTCATTGGGATGCCGGTGGGTTTTGTGGGCGCGGCTGAATCCAAGCAGGCACTGTGGGATCACCATCAGCGTTTAGGGATTGAATGCATCACACTTTTAGGGCGTGAAGGCGGAAGTGCTGTGTCATCGGCCAGTTGTAATGCCTTGTTGCGGGTCAACCGCGGAGAAATCTATTAATGGTGCCGGCTAAGATCAGTGTTATTGGCTTGGGCGTTGAGGAGGCTGCGCGTTTGGATACGGCTGCGTTGCAGGCGCTCAAGCATGCTGATCTTGTGATTGGATCGGAACGTCAGCTCCAGCAAATCAGTACATTGATCGAGGGGTTTGTTGTTGAAACAGTCGAACTACCGAAACTGAAACGGCTGAAAAAGCTGTTGAACCAGTGCGGTGACCGGCATGTTGCATTGCTGGCATCGGGCGACCCGATGTTTTATGGCATCGGCTCTTGGGCACGGCGTCACTTTCCGGATAAAGTAATCAGTTACGCGGGTATTTCATCAGTGCAAGCGGCCTGTAACGCTGTGGGTGTGGCGCTACAGAATGTTGATGTTGTGAGTGTTCATGGTCGGCCGCTGAGCAATATTGTTCGACACTTGGCTCATGGTAACCAGCTGGCTTTACTGACCGATGGAGATAGCCAGCCTCAAGATATTGCGCGATTGTGTTTGCATCATGGTTTCTCGCAAACTGAGCTATGGGTATGCCAACGTTTGGGCTATGCCGATGAAAGTATTGTAAAACTGCAGGTTAACGAATTAAGCCACTGGGAAACTCGTCAGTTTGCAGCGTTGCATGTCACTGTTGTGCGAATTGGCGGCCACCCCGTCTATGTGCCCGAAGGGCCGGGGATATCCGATACTGCGTTTATTACTAGCATGGATAACTCGGTTGAAGCGGGCAAAGGCTTAATTACTAAAAAAGAAGTTCGGCTCAATATATTGTCATTGCTAGCACCGCGTCGCAGTGCAGTCGGCTGGGATATCGGCGCCGGTTGTGGCGGCGTGAGCGTTGAATGGGCTTTTCAATATGCCAAGACTGACATTCATGCCGTTGAGAAGCATCCGGAACGTTTGCAATGCTTACACGCAAACCGTGAGCGTTTTGGTGTCAATAACCTGCATATTCATGCAACGTCTGCACCACAGGCGTTGGCAGATTTGCCGGATCCTGATGCCGTTTTTGTCGGCGGAAGCGATGGGCGCTTAGCAGATATCCTCTCACACAGTTGGTTAAGGTTGTCTCAAGGTGGGCATTTAGTCGCGTCTGCAGTTACCGAAAACAGCAAAGCTGTGCTACATGAATTTATGCAGTCTATCCAGTGTAGTCATCAGCAGTCGGTGCAAATTGCTGTCAACAAAGGTAGTGAGCTGGCTGGGCAGCAAATCTATCGTCCGGCACTGCCGGTAACATTGATTTTAATGGTGAAATAATTCATGGGCAGTGAAACCTCTCAAGTCTGTTTTTACGGTGTGGGTGTTGGACCGGGTGATCCTGAGTTGCTAACACTGAAAGCCTACCGTGTTATTCGTGAAGCTGATGTTGTGGCTTATCTGATGAACGATAAAGGCATCTCGCAGGCGCAAACCATTGCGCAAGCAGCATTGGATGACGGAAAAGAACACCAGCAATACCTTCCAATTCAGATCCCGATGACAACCACTCGCGGCGTTGTTAATAACGTTTATGATCAAGCGTCAGCGGATATACAAACTGCGTTAAGCCAAGGCAAATCGGTGGCTTTTCTTTGTGAGGGTGATCCTTTGTTTTTTGGTTCCTTTGCTTATCTGTTAGAGCGAATTGAAGGGAAATATCCGTGTCAGGTTATTCCGGGTGTTACGTCAATTAGCGCAGGTTCCGCCGCCCTCGGTTTGCCACTGACGATGCTGAAAGAAAGCCTTGCTGTGGTTAGCGGTCGTCATACGGATGATTACATTTCGCAAATATTGTCTAACGTCGATACCGTAGTAATTATGAAAGCCGGCCTTGCCAGAGAGCGTTTGATGCGACTGATTGAAGAGGCTGGTCGTACTGATGATGCGAATTACCTTCAATACATCAGCCGAGACAATGAATACGTTACGACAGATATTACGACGCTGGATAAAGAACCCGGCCCGTATTTCTCGTTGTTTATTCTGACGCGTACGCCGTTAGCGTGTCGTGGACAGAATGACAAAGTTGATGAATAAGCAGAATCGATTTAGGCGTTAACGTGGTTGTACATATCTATACGCTGACTGATGTTGGCTATTCGCTAGGCCAGTCTATCCAGGCACATCTGATCGATGTCGGGCAAGATGCTGAAGTGTTTTTGCGACCGAGGCCTTTTAAGGCGACGGTTCAGCAAGCGTTTTCAGCGGGGCACCGATTGATAATGATTTGCGCTACCGGCATCGTTATGCGCACATTGGCACCGGTGCTGAAAGATAAATACCAGGATCCAGCGGTGCTGGTTCTTGATGAGCATGGTGAATTTGTTATTCCGCTGCTGTCGGGCCACGAAGGCGGGGCCAATGAATTTGGCCGACGAATCGCCGATGCCTTGGGTGCACAACTGGTTCAAACGACTGCTGCGTCATATACGCAGCCTGTTTATGCCGTTGGTATGGGTTGTGAGCGCCACTGTCCCGTCGAATTTTTGCAAGATGTTCTTACTGATTGCCTTGCGGTCGCAGGCATCGAAAAAAATGACATCTCCGCGATCGCCAGTATTGATATTAAATCTGACGAAAAAGCCTTGATCGCCTTGGCGCAGATGCTTGAGGTGCCGTTTATTTGTTATTCGGCGGAGCAACTTCATCCGTACGAAAATCAGCTCAGTCAGCGATCTGACTATATTTTCAAAACTGTGGGTGTCTACGGCGTGGCTGAATCAGCTGCGTTGGCTGTGGTAAATAATGCCACTGAACAACCAGCAGAACTTGTGGTACCAAAACGTAAAAATGCGAAAGCCACATGCGCTGTTGCTCGTAGTTATCCGACAAAAGCACATCCTTCTTCCTAACAAGCTGTTAATCGATAAGTAGAAATAGCATGACTCAATTGTTTGTAATAGGGGCGGGGCCAGGGGATTCAGACCTGGTAACGCCAAAAGCGCGCAACGCTATCGAGGCGTGCTCTGATCTTGTAGCCTACGGCCTTTATCTGGATTTGCTAGGCGATGTTTGTAACGACAAAGCCCATCATGACTTGCCCCTCGGTGAAGAAATCGGTCGGGCCAAATTGGCATTGGATTTGGCCGCCTCGGGTAAAACAACGGCGCTAATCTCCAGCGGTGACATTGGCATCTACGCGATGGCGACATTGGTGTTTGAATTGCTTGATCAACAACTTCAAGGCAAGGCAGATAACCCAGCTTGGTTGGACGTCGAGATCGAAGTCATTCCAGGAATTTCTGCCATGCAAGCAGGTGCCGCACGTGTAGGGGCTATGTTAGGGCATGACTTTTGTACTGTGTCGTTGTCCGATTTGTTAACGCCCTGGGAAACCATCGAAAAACGCATTCACAGTGCAGGTTCTGGCGATTTTGTGGTGTCTTTCTACAACCCCAAATCACGCAAACGTGATTGGCAGATCAACACTGCACGCGACATTCTGTTGCAATACCGCCCAGCATCGACGCCGGTATTGATCGGGCGTCAACTCACCCGCGAGGATGAGTCCATTCGGATTATTCGTTTGGATCAACTGCATGCGGACGACATCGACATGTTTACCATGGTCTCGGTCGGTAATAGTGAATCGCGCCATATTGTTAACGGCAGCCGAGAGTGGGTTTATACGCCACGCGGCTATCGTAAAAAGCTTGTGTAATAGGAGCCAACCATGAAAGTATTTTTTATTGGCGCAGGTCCGGGCGATCCGGAGCTGATTACCGTCAAGGCATTGAAAGCGATTGAAAAATCGCCAGTGATTTTATACGCCGGCTCGTTGGTGCCCAAGCAGATCATTGAACCCTACGAGGCCAGTGCTGCGAAGATTATTGATACTGCGTCTATTGATCTGGAAGAAATCATCGCCCACATCGTAGAGGCCCAGGAAAAAGGACAAAATGTTGCCCGTGTGCATTCCGGAGACCCCTCAGTTTACGGTGCCATTGGTGAACAAATTCGCCGTCTGGAATCGTTAGGTATTGATTACGAGATTATTCCTGGCGTCACTGCAACGTCTGCATCGGCTGCCTGGTTGGGTAAAGAGCTGACTCTATCCGGTGTATCGCAAACAATTATTATGACGCGTTACGAAGGAAAAACACCGTTTCCTGAGCGTGAGCGTTTGCCGGCATTAGCTGCGTCGGGCGCAACTTTAGCGATTCATCTGGGCGTTACTCGGATCCACAAAATTGTTGAAGAGTTGATTCCGCATTACGGCGAAGATTGCCCTGTAGCGGTTTGTTATCGCACCACTTGGCCTGATCAAGATAAGGTCACCGGAACGCTAAAAGATATTGTCGAGAAGGTACGTGCCAAGAAGTTTACTCGTACTTCGTTGATATTGGTTGGGCATGTATTAGGCAGTGACGATTTCCGCGATTCCTACCTGTATGATCAAGATAAGGCCCACGTTTATCGTCCAAAAGTGAAGAAGCCGGTAGCGCGTGATGTGCAAAGCACGACCGCCCACCCGACGTTGAAGTCTTCCTAAGTTCTTCTGCTTTGCTTTCAGGTGCGATCCGCTACCGGCGGCGCGCCTGCATAGCTTGGCTGAAACGAATCAGCTCCATAATATTCTCCAGATTCACAATCCCCGCCAGTTCACCGTTTTTCTCAACGGCGACCATATTGCAATGCTGGCTTTGCATGTTATCTAATAGGTTTTTAATCGGCGTACTGGCGTCTACCGTAGTGAGGATAGGCAAGTCGAGTTCGTGAATTCGGGTTGATCGGTCGTGGTCATGCAGCGCCTGAACTAGCTGGTTTTGAGTCAGTACGTGGGTTAATAGGTGGCGACTACCCACGGGGAAATCCTTCTGGCTGCCCGCAATAGTATGTTCAACTGCATGGCTCAATACATCATCTGGTGAGACAATACGGAATTCTGTGAGCATGGCCTGTTCTGCTGTCATGTGTTCCAAGACATCACGATTCTGTTCCATCTGGTTTTCTGCGGTAGCGCCAAACCAAAGAAATATGGCGATCAACAGCAGGAAAGGATTATAGAGCACGCCCAAAATACCAAACAAGATGGCAAACCCTTGTCCAATAGTTGCCGCTTTAGCGGTTGCGGCTGCGTGGGTCATGCGTGTTGCCAGTGCTGCACGCAAAATGCGCCCGCCGTCCATAGGGAAGGCAGGAATCAGGTTAAAGAGTGCTAGAAAAATATTCACAACCATCAAGCGAAACGCAAAAGAGCCGTCAATTCCCATTAAGGATTCGGCGCTAACTTGCGTATTGGTTAGGTGAATCCAGACCCACAGTAATAGTGCAATAACGAGATTAACCGCCGGCCCAGCGACCGCCACCAGCATTTCTTCGAACGGTTTCTCCGGCATTTTTTCCATCGCCGCGACGCCACCGATTGGGAGGAGGGTGATGTGTTTGGTTACCACCCCAAATCGCCTTGCGGTTAATGCATGGCCGAATTCATGGAGAACAACGCAGCCAAATAGGGTGATGATGTAAACCGCGCCTTGAATCGCTGCAAACACAGTGCCGAAATTCGCCCAGTAGATCCACGCAAACCACAAAACCAGCAGTAGAAAGGTTGCGTGAATATTCACATCAATGCCCGCAATACGGGCCAGTTTCCATGACCATTTCATAACAGTTTTCTCGCTAGAGCGCGGTTTAATTAACCGCTGCCTTTGTCTGATTGTACGCTAGACGGGCTTTTGTTGCCCACAGGCCTGTTTTTTGCACTTCGGTAGAGAGGGATATTTCCTAACGTTTCAGGGGCGATGGATATTCCATCTGTTTAATTTTGCTACGGCACCGCAAGAATGTTCCATATGTCTTGTGATCATTTTGCTAGGTAACCGCAAGAACTCTGCATATGCCTTGTGATAGCATTCAGCCATTCATGACGAGCCCAGTCATCAGGATGTGTTGTTTGTTGTATTAAGCCGCAATAGCAGAAGTGTTGGGCATGGATTACAAAGGAGTACTCAGGTTGTCGCAAAGACCCATTTTGTCGCCGTCGGATGCCGATTGGTTGACCCAGACCTTCCCTCGCGTTCAGTCGCGACCGGCTGTTCAGGCCATGCAATTTTCGGCCGAACATTACAAATTCTTGACCGAAAATTTCAACCGCTACGGCGATCGTTTTACCTTTAGAATCCCGCGTTTACCCCAGCGGCTGATATTGGGTAACCCGGAAGATATCAAAGTTGTGAGCGCGCTAAAGGGCGATGATTTATTCTCCGGTGATGCGGGCATTATGGCCAATCTTGGTGAGCGCAGTGTGATGTTTCTCGATGGTGCACCTCATCGCCGTGCACGTGCGTTGGTTGCCCCGCCGATTAACGGTAAAACGCTCGATAGCTATGCTGAGACCATGCTTGAGATTACCCATGATGTGATCGATAGCTGGCAGCCGGGTACACAAGTTTGTGTGCAATCGGCGTTAACCACAATCACGTTACGTATCATTGGTCGTTGCGTGCTGGGTTTTGATGATCATTCTGAAGCACTTGAGCGTGTGGATACTTGGCTAACCTCGCTGTCGAACAAACGTTTACAGATGGTTGGGTTCATGGTCGGCTTTAACAATATGCGGCGTTTTCTTGAGCGCAAGACTTTCGCTCGACTAGCTGGCGACCACAGTGTGATGCCGTACCCGGGCATGTCGAGCACCGCAATGAAGGCCGATATCGTTCGAGGGCTTCAAGCTGATATTGAGCAGTGCCGTCAGTCTGGCGATCAATCGCGTACGGATGTGCTTTCGCTGTTGGCGCATACTCGGGATGACAACGGCAATCTGATGGACGCTCAAGACATCATCGATCAATTGATTTTGTTTTTCTCGGCTGGCCATGAAACAACCGCCAAAAGCTCAGCATGGGCGCTGAATGATATTCTGCAGCGGCCGGATCTGATGCTCGCCATTCAATCTGAAATACACCAACAGTTTGACGGTGTTGTTGATGATCCTCGTCAATGTATGGCGATGCCACTGCTGAATTCTGTGATTAAGGAATCCATGCGTTTATCACCGGTCACCACCATGCTGCAGCGCGAGATAACGCGGCCGGTTCAATTGTATGATTTAGAGTTACCGACAGGTACAACCATTGCCCCATGTAATTTTATTGCGCAGCGTCATCCCGATTATTGGCTCGAGCCGCTGACATTTATGCCAGAGCGATTTATTGATTTTAAGCCGGCTAATGAAGTCTATTGCCCGTTTGGATTGGGTGGGCGAAAATGCCTGGGAGTGAGTATGGCTTACTTGGAAATGCCAATTATCTTGACGGCATTGCTGAGTCGGGNTGAATTTGACCCTTTGCCGTTGCAGTACACCGCGCCTGAGTTTGGGGGTATTACGCTAGCTCCCGAAGGTGGGGTTACTGTGAATGTGCGAAAGATTCGGCCGCGCATCGAGCATCGAGTAGCCGCCGCTGTATGATGAAATCTATTTGAGCGCGTGGCCGCGCAAGCGCATCAGCGCTTTCACGCGGCGTTGTTCGGCTTCACTGAATTCGTGTTGCAATAAATCGGTAACGGCCCTCTGTTTGTCGTTATCGGCTAACCCCTGCGCACGCTGCAGTTGCAGGAATTGCAGTTCAAAATAATCGAGGCGTTGCTGCCATTCGCTGCGTCGTTGTTCCAGCGCCTGCATACGGGTTGCCGCAACTTCGCCAAACATTTCCGTTGTGATGGCGACTTTATCATTTGGTGTTTGTTTAACACGCTCTTGGTAGGTTTGCCATTGACGATGTTGTTTCGCTGCTTTGCTAGGTTGGCTCAATTGTTGTTGATATTGATTGAACAGCACGTCAGCTTCTATCGCTGAAAAATACTCACGGCGAAAGTCATCCAGATCATCAACTTGGCCATCTCGCTCTGCCAGTGCGTTTTGGTATGCGAGATAACGCTGAAACAAGTCATATACCTTGGGTGCTACGGCGGCAGAGAAACGTGAACGGATATCCCGGTCGATCAGTTGATTGATGGTGGTCTGAGGTTTTTCGCCACGTAGGCTTAGAAAATAATCGAAATAAAACACTAGGCCCGGTTTTAACCAGATATCGCCGCCAATGCCTGGGGCGTCGATGCGAGTGCCATCCAATGAGGTTGATCGCAGCTGCTGAGGGAGGTTGTCAGCCGCTGAAATTTCAGCATTATCGGCAATGTTTGACGGGGAGTGCGTTGGTTCGAAAGATGGTGAGGGCTCACTAACAGAGTCTTTATGTGGTTCAGTCGTATCGGACCAGAAGATATAAGTAGTGACGATCAGAGCGATCGTCACCAGAGTTGCGGGTAATTTATAACCCATCGTCTTTCATGCGGTTAGCGTGTGTCCGATAGATATTCAATGGATTGGTCGATGTTGGGTGGCGTAGCCCTAATGCCTGATTGCTTAAATCGGTATGGTTTAGGAAGTAGTCATCCCGAATCACTTTGCCCAGGTGTGTTGCGCAGCGATTCATCGTGCCGTCACTCTCGCCGGGTTCATACAAGTCTGCCGTTGCCTGTAAGATTCTATCGGTGGGGTCGAGGCTGTTGGTTGCAATAGCGATGCCGCCCCATGAGTAGTACCTTACACCATTGACTTCATCAGGGCCTTCGCCACATTCAACAGTTGGCAGACCTTGTGGGTGTTGCAAGTTAAACGCCGCTGCTCCTTCAAAGCCAACCGTGTAAAAAGCATCTTTAGCGACTTGTGGAAGCGGGTTTTCTGGAGTTTGGGCTGCGTCGATCAGCAGGCCCATGGTATTCAAAATGGGTTGTAGCAATGCACTGGAGAAAAAGCCTTCGAGGCGATCGTTCAGCAGTGCTGCTTTTTCAGACCCCATGGCATTGACGCCACCGGCCGTTGAAATGGATGCCACTAATTCGGGTGCAACCGATGCAACATATCGAGCCGTGGGAGAGCCGTGGCTGTGTGCGATCAGGTTAAATTTCTGATGCCCCAGATTGGCTTTGTAATCTTGCAATTGTGCCAACAGCTGCTCACCGCGCAGCTCGTTGCCGGCAAGAGATGACATCGTCGGAATCAATACCGTAGCGCCACCAGCTTCAAGAGCTTGTGGTACTTGGTAAAAGTAATTGATGCCCAAAATGTCTCCAAAACCAAACATACCGTGTACCAATACAATAGGGTATTGGGTATCGGTGTAAGTGGTATCAGCGGCATTATCGAAAGCCGGCGGTTTAAGGCCAATCGCAAATTCGAATGTGGGTTTACAGGCGGTGAGCATCAGCGCGGCAGATACCAGCGCGACGGGCAATAGTGTTTTTTTCAGGCGATTCATGGAGCGATTCACTCGGTGACAAGACATGCTTATTTTTATTTTTTATCTGTGCTCAATAATGCGGTTTTTTTCGACATAAATCGAGTTATTCTTGGGCTCGGTACCGAGCTTGTCGCTCGATAGGCCCTTTCCGGTGTGTTTTTCTACCGTTGAGCCTTGCGGTAACCGATTCATGTAAAGAAGTATTAAATTAGATAATTCTAAATTAGTTATATCTTTATTACTATGCTAACATTCCTCTAAACCTGTCGGATGGATTAGACCATGCAATCATCTGAAAAAGATTTATCAGCCATCGCTGAAAAAGCCGAACTCGCAGCCAGCTTTTTGAAGTCACTGGCTAACCCGAATCGACTGATGGTGTTATGCCATTTGTTGGAAGGGGAGCTCTCCGTTGGTGAATTAAACCAACGTGTGCCGCTATCTCAATCGGCGTTATCACAACACTTATTAGTACTGCGTGACGCAGAGATGGTTGCCACACGGCGAGAGTCTCAGGTTATTTATTACTCATTAAAAGATGAGCGCGTTAAGGCAATTCTGGCCACACTTTACGACGCTTTTTGTGCGTAGTCAGTTTCTCTGATCGCGCGGCTGAGGTAATCGGGGAGATCTGATGAACGATCCATCAACACATCGCACACACTGGTTAGACAGATTGGTTGAACGTAGCCTATCGGGCGGCTTGCCGATCGTTATTATGGTGATGGCTTTAGCCGCAGGATTACTTGCCCTAAACCTGACGGCGCGTGAAGAAGAACCTCAAATCGTTGTACCGATGATTGATGTATTAGTTGAGGCGCCGGATCTCAGCGCGCGTCAAGTGGAGCGGCAAGTTACCTTGCCACTGGAAAAACTACTGTCTCAAATCCGCGGTGTTGAACATGTGTACTCCACCACGGTAGAAGGGCAGGCGGCAGTAACGTTACGATTTTTTGTTGGCGAGGATCGTGAAGACGCCATTCTGAATACCTATAACAAACTTCACTCTAATCAGCAGCGTATTCCCGCTGTTGTGAAAAACTGGCGGGTGCAGCCTGTCGAAGTTGATGATGTTCCGATTTTGATGCTGGCGCTGTGGTCTGACACAGACGCTGTGTCGGACTTTGAGTTGCGGCGCTTAGCAGAAGAAATCTCCGTGCGTTATCAGGCGATCGATTCAACCAGTGAAGTTAATGTCGTTGGCGGNCGCCCGCGAGCTTTACAAGTGTTGCTTGATCCGCAGCGGCTGGCAGCACGCAACACGACCGTTAATGAAGTAGTGCAGGCGCTGACGCGTTCCAACGTATTACGTTCAGCAGGTTTATGGTCGTTCAATAACGAATCTATTCGATTGGAAGCTGGCGATGTTTTCCGCTCGCAGGCGGAACTCGAAGATACGGTGATCAATGTTGTTAACGGCCACCCGGTATTATTGAAAGACGTTGCTCGCGTTGTTGATGGCCCGGCAGACCCTGTGTCTTACACTTGGCTGGATTTCGCAGCATCGGCTGAAAAAGCAGCGCTGGATGATAGGCCAATGGCGGTTATTTCCATTGCCAAGCAGGCTGGTAGTAATGCAGTTGGTGTTGCTAATGATGTTCATGCGTTGACTGCCGAGTTGGCGAAGCATGTGCTGCCTGCCGGTGTGCATATCGAAACTTTACGTGATTACGGCGCGACCGCAGATGAAAAGGTCAATCAATTAACCTCCAGTCTGCTTTTCGCAGTGATTACCGTGGTGATTTTTATTGCTGTGTTTCTGGGGTGGCGGCCTGCCGTTGTTGTCGGTTTAGCCGTGCCGATCTGTTATGGCGTTACCTTAGCGTTAGATATGGCGTTTGGATATACGATCAACCGGGTTACCCTGTTTGCGCTAATTTTATCGCTGGGTTTACTTGTTGATGACCCGATTACTGGCGTCGATAATATTGCCCGAATGATTCGCCAGAAAAAGGCAGATCAAAGTCTTGCCAGCAGAATCGTTGCAGCAATGGCAGAAATCCGTATTCCTTTGGTGATGTCGACCGTCACTATCATCTTGGCATTTATCCCACTGGCGTTTATCACCGGCATGATGGGGCCTTATATGGCACCGATGGCTTTCAATGTACCTATCAGCGTTATGGTTAGTACTGTAGTGGCATTTTTGGTGACGCCTTGGCTGGCAAAGGTTTTTTTGAAACCTGCTGCAGAATCGGAGCCCGCAGACGGCGATGTATCGGCCTATGATCAACGTTTGTTGAATATCTATCGACGTATACTGGAGCCTTTTTTAGTCACTCGGAGTCGCGCTAAAGCCACCTTGTGGATTGTGCTGGTACTTTTCATTGCTGCTGCCATGTTACCGATGCTGCGTTTGGTGCCGCTGAAACTACTGCCTTTCGATAATAAAAACGAAGTCCAAATCCTAATTGATATGCCAGAGTCTGCATCCCTCGAGCAGACCTCTGCGTTGGTGAAAACACTTTCGAATGAAGTGCGCCGAATTCCTGAGGTGACGGCGGTCGCTAACTTTGTTGGCGTGTCTTCGCCGATCGACTTTAACGGTATGGTGCGTCGATACTATCAGCGCAGTCAGCCGCATATGGCGGATATGCGTTTAACGCTGCTTGATAAGTCTGAGCGTGATCATCAGTCGCACGGTGTGGTATTACGTTTGCGCAAATTACTGGCGCCGTACAACCAAAATGGCATCACGATCAAAGTGGTTGAAGTACCGCCGGGGCCGCCAGTGTTGTCAACACTCACGGCTGAAATCTATGGCAGTGCATTCACCGATTATGATGAGCTGGGCGCGGCGACGGATGTATTGGTTCAGCGGTTACAGCGTGAGGCACATGTGGTTGAGGTGGATGCTACCGTCCAGGCACCGCAATCCAAGTTGCGTTTTGTTACTGATAAGCAGAAGGCGGCGTTATCCGGAGTTTCAACAGAGGACGTCGCCACTACGTTACTGATTGCAAACGAAGGGCAGATCGCCAGCTACCTCCAATACGAAAACGAAGCGGCACCGCTGCCCATTGAGTTAAAAGTGGCGGAGCAAGAGCGATCGTCATTGGCTGATTTCAAACGCCTTTACCTCAAAGGGCAGCAGGGCGTGAATCAGCAAAAAAGTGAACAAGGATTAGAAAGCGCGCCGCAACCGTTAGTAGCATTAGGCGAATTGGGTCATTTTGAAAGACTGTCGGTTGATCAGGCTATTTTCCATAAGGATCTCAAGCCTGTGGTTTACATCACCGCTGAGTTGTCTGGGCGTACGCCAGCTGAAGTGATTGCTGATGTGAATGCCGATCAGGTTGCATGGGGCGAAACCTTACCCGCGAGCGAATCAAACGACTGGCGCGGGCGCAGCTTTTTATCGAGTGGTGCTGGTGATTACTGGCAGTTGCCTGAAGGTGTTGATGTGAAATGGACCGGTGAAGGCGAGTGGCGCATCACGGTTCGTGTGTTTCGCGATATGGGCTTAGCCTTCGCTTTTGCACTAACCGCTATTTTTATCGTATTGCGTCTGCAAACACGTTCATCGGCGTTGTCGTTAATTATTATGTCGGCGATTCCACTGACCATTATCGGCATCATGCCGGGCTTCTGGCTGTTGAACCAGTTTGGCGAACGTAGCATCGCAGGTGCACCAGAGCCGGTATTGTTCACCGCTACCGCGATGATCGGCATGATTGCTCTGGCCGGTATAGTTGTACGAAACTCGCTTATTCTGGTTGAATTTATTACCCAAGCGCAGGATGAGGGTATGGCCTGCAAAGAGGCATTGATACAAGCCGGCGCCGTACGTATGACACCCGTTTTGCTGACCGCAGGAACCACGATGTTAGGTAATGTCGTGATTACCCTAGACCCAGTATTCAGCGGTTTAGCGATCGCGATTATTTTTGGCATTGTCGCCTCAACACTGTTTTCGCTGCTGGTCGTTCCTGTGGTGTATTACCTGGTGTTTGATAAATCCGATGCGCAGCCAGTTGATGAATGCAACGCTGAATCTGTCTCTGATAAACAGCACTGATTGACTATTGAGAGGATGGTAACCATGAATAAGTCGTCGTATAAAATAGTCATCTCGGTCGCTGCCCTTGCGGTATTGTTGATCGGTATTTTGTGGATGGCCGGCACCTTCAATAGCAAGGTGGCACCGGGCTTGAAAGAACCAGAAGCAGTCACTGTTGGTGAGCCCGTTGGTATGGCCGAGCGTGTGCAGGTCAATGTGACCGAAAGCGTGCCGGCGACAATACGTGCACAACAAACCACCAACATTGCTTCACGCATATTGGCGCGTATTCAACGCGTAAATGTTCGCGCCGGTGCTCAAGTTGAGCAGGGACAATTGTTGGTTCAGTTAGAAGATGCCGATGCCAAGGCGCGAGTAGAGCAAGCGCAGAGTCAAATGAGCTCTGTCAGTGCGCGTTTGAAAGAAGCCCGCAGTCGTTTGAATCGTGTTAGCCGTTTGTTTGATGATGGCTTGGTAGCGATTGCGGAAGTTGAAGCTGCGCAGGCTGATTTTGATGATCTTACAGCGCAACTTGAGCGTTCACGCCAGGCCTTGAAAGAAGCACGAGCCACTCAGGCGTATACTCAAATTCGCGCACCGATTGCGGGTCGTATTGTCGATCGTCTCGCTGAACCGGGTGACACCGTATCTGCGGGTCAAACGGTGCTTTCGTTGTACAACCCCGCGTCATTGCGCGTTGAGGCACAAGTGCGTGAAGCGTTGGCGCTGGATATGATGATCGGCCAAAAGATTACTGTTGATGTGCCTTCTAAAGATCGGGTAGTCGACGGCTCTATCGAAGAAATGGTGCCTGCGGCAGAACCGGGTTCACGCAGCTTTTTGGTGAAAGTGGCGATAGCGAATAATCTGGATTTGCTCCCCGGCATGTACGCGCGATTGATTGTTCCGGTTGAGCAAGAAGAGCGCGTTATTGTGCCCGTGAAGGCAGTTGGTCATATTGGCCAGCTGGCAATGGTATGGATAAAAACACGTACGGGTACCGAACGTAGGTTGGTGCGTTTGGGGCAGCAAAATCAGGGACATGTGCATGTGACATCCGGTCTCAGTGGCGGTGAGACTCTGCTAGAAGTGCCTGCCGCAGCATCCCAGTAATCGGTAGATGTGCCAGCAGGCCTGAATTTCTGGCCTGATCGGGGTATAATCGACAGCGCCTGTGCCTGACCCGGATATCCGGGTCAGGCACAGGCGTTTTTTATTGCCCGACTTTTCTCGATATCCACTCCTATTTCTCGATACTTCAAGGTACACACGATGAGCATTCAGTGGTTTCCCGGCCATATGCATAAGGCCACGAAAGAAATCAAAGAAGTCCTGCCCAAGGTCGATGTGATCATTGAAGTGTTGGATGCCCGAATTCCCTACAGCAGTGAAAACCCGGTGATCGGCAATTTGCGTGGTGAAAAACCGTCGATCAAACTGCTTAATAAAGCAGATCTAGCCGACGCGGCGATCACTGATGATTGGATACGGTATCTGGAAATGGAGCGGGGGGTCAAAGCGCAAGCTGTGTCGCAGCAAGCACCTGACCGCATTCGCCAATTGACCGATCTGGTCAAAAAACTTGTGCCTCATAAGGCCGATGCCGTGGGTAATATCAATGCCTTGATTATGGGGATTCCGAATGTCGGTAAATCAACCATCATCAATACACTGGCTGGCAAAACCATTGCCAAAACCGGTAACGAACCGGCAGTGACCAAAGGCCAACAAAAGATCAACCTGCACAACGGTATTATGTTGTGGGACACCCCAGGGATTCTCTGGCCCAAGGTTGAGAATGAGAAAAGTAGCTATCGACTAGCAACCACAGGTGCGATTAAAGATACCGCCATCAGCCATGACGACGTCGCTTTTTTTGCTGCTGAGTACCTGTTGCGAGCGTACCCTGAGCGTTTAGCCGAGCGTTACCAACTAGACCCTGTACCTACTACCGAATTAGATTTGCTCGAGGCAGTTGGCCGCAAGCGTGGTTGTCTTGTGGGCGGTGGACGTGTCGACCTAGATAAGGTATCGAAACTGTTTTTGACGGAACTGCGTGATGGTACTTTAGGTGCATTAACCTTCGAAACACCCGTGATGGCGGCCCATGAGAAGGTTGAGGTTGAAGCCTTGATCGCCCGAAAAGAAGAAGAAATGGCTGCGAAAAAAGCAGCCCGCAAGAAGAAATTCAAAAAGCGCCGCTAAACACGGTTCATGCTTTTTCGACATTCTGCATCTACTGAGCTTCTTAGCTCGGCAGATATAAAAAGGGGCACGCCGTTGATTGATATCAGCCTTGTGTTGGGCTGGTCGCGGCTTTTCTCAGTGCCAGAATATGGCCAATATAGACAGCCAGCAACGACAAAAGTGTTAAGCCGATATTGACGCCAATGCCTTGGTTTTCATCCCCCGCATACAGGCAAAAAATGGCCAGCAATGCCATTAAAATCACATTGTTTTTACGGGCGTCTGTTTTGTTCTTGAGAGTACAGAAGTAGCCGGCATACACAGATATCATCAAACCGATCCCTCCTACTGTCAGGCTGAATAACCCCGTCGGGCTGATATTGCTCAATGCGTGGGCCAGCTGGTCTTCACTCATACCTTGTGACGCGAGCACAACGGCATACGCTACCCCAGCAATCACGCTGATTGCGATGGTGGCGATGATATCTAGCAGTAACGCCAATGTTATCGCTTTCCAAGAGGTCATTTCTACCTGTGGTGGCGATGGTGGGCTGGATTCGGGCGGCCTGAATAAATCGTCCGTCATAGCGGCTTCCTTTGCCTGTGATTCAGTTGTTGAGTAGTAATAATAGTTTTGTGAAGTATCGATATGAGGTAGTTATTGGTTTTCGACGTGCTGTCGAAAGGCATTGAATAACGACCTAATCACTGCCAGTTACTGTTGTCCCAACTGCTTTGATCCCACACGGCAGCTTCTTCAGCGGGCGGTTCAGGTGTTGGTGTTTCTTCGATACACGCACTTAAAAGCATGCTGCACGCTAACAGAGGCAGTAGATATTTTATTGTGTGTTTCATGATTTTGGGGTTCCCTGATCAGCAATATGGCGCTGCTGAGCGCAGAAATTTGATAGAAGACTATCCAGAGTCTACCAGAAAGGATGAGCGGAGGTGAATTACTAATAGCGTGGGTAGTTGAGAGATAACATAAAAAAACCGCGAACGTTGTTGGTTTAAACAACGTTTGCGGTTTGGATAAGTCGACCTTGGGGGGTTAGTCGACTTGAGGGTTAATACTCATATTGAAACGCAGGTGGCCATTGCCGGTATCGAATGCATCGGTGGTAACTTCACTTGATACTTTTTGGCCGTTATCCAGCTCGCTTTCGAGGTTTGGAATATCAATTTTAAGTTCTGTATTCGATAAATACGGATACAAAATATCAAAGCCAAACTGAACGATGCGGATCAGGGTTTCATCCGGTACATTGAGTTTGAAGAATCCTAGATCTAACAATGGGCCGGTTTGTACTAGGTTGTTGATTTGTAAGTTCGGCGATTGGTTAATGGTAATTGCCATAATCTTATCTCTCGCTTCCATCAATACTCCAGCTTCAATATCGGCGTTGGCGAAGAACAACTGCTCCCATTTACCATCTTTTTTCTCACTGACGCGCATGGTTGCGTTGCGGTAGCCTATATCAGCCTGATTAGTGTCGGTGCCGTGGAAGAAAATCGAACCCGGGCCGCTCGGTATCAGCTCCAACATGCGATCGCCGTTTTTGCCGTCATCGTCGCCAATAGCCTCTGGTCCAAACAATACCTTACGGTCACTCAGGTTTACTGTTACGTGTGTCATACCGATACTGTAAAGGGTATCGAGGCCCTGATTGATCACGTTGCTGTTAACGTTAACCCGCAGGTTACTGTTACCAGTGTCGGATGTCAGATATTCACCAATCGGTTGCGCCTGATACACAGAGCCAAGTGAGCGAATCAGGTTGTCTGGCGCATTTGCGATCTTAAGGCCGCCATTGTAAGTCATCGTCATGCTGTCGTCATCGGTTGTAACACTGTCAGCGTAAGTTGACAGGTCAAAACTATGGCCTTCTTCATTGCTTATATTCATACCAATGCGAATCTGATTCAGGTTGTTCGCAATGGTTGATTCGATAATGTTACGGGTCATGGTTTTGAAGAGCCCGGTATTTTTCAAGGTTGGCACAAGACGTGAAATCAAGCGGCCTGTCCAAGAGTTGCCCTCTTTATCGAGAATACCCTTGGTGTCATACATTTGGATATTCACACTGTCTAACAGGTCAACACTGAAACGACCGTCATTGAGCGTCAGGTCAACCTGACCGGTAACGTCAACGGTCTCGATGAGCAGATCGACATAGCCCCAATCGGTTCGGCAGAAGCCAAACTCTAGGCGTTTAATTCGTTCCTCATACCAGTCTCGTGGTTTACAGGTCGTCATCAATTTAACTTTGGCATAGATACCTGCGGTTTCTTTGGTCGCGGTCACGTTCCCGTCATTGTGGGTATACGCTTGATCAGGAAACATATGCACGTTCAGATTGATGCGGTTATCTTTTTCATCGGCGAAAGAAAACTCATTGATCGACCCTTTGCCGATATACATCGTTTCAACCTTGATATAGACATGTGCCACACCGGCGTCCATAGCATATAGCACGTTGCCGACACCACTGCGTTCAAGTGCTTCGCGATCGAATCGTTGGCCCGCCATAGCGTTGTTCAGTAGCGGTGTTAAGCCTTGAATAGCCCCTTCGCCAACTTCTGCGCGAAAGATGCCTTTGATTTCTGCGCCATTTTTCAAATATTCGGTTTTTTTATAGCGCCCATGTTCATCTTCCGCTTCGAGAACAAAAATATCATTCGCAGGGTTACCATTAACAACTGCGGTATAGATGCCATCGCCATCGTCGTCTTCTGCGGGTGTGCCGTTGATACGAATCCAGGCAACATCGCTAGCGTCATAGGCAGATAAATGCACCGTAGGGTTTGCTTCTGAACCACTAATTTCAACCGGTTGCACCGTTGGGCCTTCAGTATCGGCAACGAATGTCATCGAAGGGCCGGCATTTAAAATCAACTGCGGGTCGATCACCAGTTTGTTCGTGCCTTCTCGCATGAAATCTTTGAGATCGCTGAACTTGATCCAAGCCTGACGTGGTTCATAGGTCATTTTACGGCCTATTTGCACACCATTGAAAAAGACTTGCAGATCACGCGGGTTGTCATAGCTGATCACCAGTTTTTCCGGCAGCGGGTTACTGCCTCCCTGATCGTGATAGCCGTCGTAAGTTTGTTTGTTTTGAACGGAGTTAACCGACACATCAGAGCGATTCGGGATACATCCCGACATTATTGTCGCCGCTGACAGGGCAATGAGCATCTGTTTGATCATAGTGCCAACCTGTTTATTGTTTATTATTATTAGCTATTCGAGTCTATCAGAGCGATTCAAGATGAAAAGTTTGTAACCTTCATAAAGCGCCGGAATATTGCAACAAAATGTAACAGTGTGGTTAATTGCTGGATTACAGCGTTTTAACTTATTGAAAATCAATAACAAATGGGGGGTGTATCTACTATTTGTTAATGCTAGGAATGTTATTTCAAGTTGTATTCAGGTAAAAAGAAATTACCTATATACACCCTAAAATGGGGAAAACATACCGGATTTATTACAAGAGCACTTCGCTTACTGTCCGTATTGTGGCGAACGTATTTCGTTGTTATTGGATATATCCGTTAGTGATCAAGACTACATCGAAGATTGCCAGGTTTGCTGCCGCCCGATGAATGTAGTCGTAGTTGTTGATGGGAATGATGTCAGTGTTAGTGTGTCTGACGAAAACAGTTGTTTCTAACACTGACGGAGTATGTGAGCCTAGTGTTGCAGTACTGCTTGATACCAAGGAATCAAAGTATCCTTGCGTACCGCTTGGCTATTACTAAGGTTGGCAGCCGAGACAGTAGGTCTGCCAATAAATTTCTCGATAACGTCCCAAAAAGATGCTGCTGCTGATGAATGATGAGATTGATCGAGCAGCACCGGGTCTTCATTGTTATTGAGAGAGTCCGCGAGATAGTCTTCATCAATAACGGGAATGAGCCCTAGCCACCAGGCAGCAAACATCAGAAGCAAACGCGGTGTCTTGCTTAGTTCCTTACTTACATGTATTTCGTTGCCCTCGGAAAAACCACACTCACTCAGATATGCCGCGATCGCTTGAATAAATTCAGTCATCTCTGAACGATTCAGCGGTTGCCCTTGAAGTTCAAGTGTCGTATCCGGTGTTGTGGTTTCTGCGTGTTGCCAGTAACGGGAGAATACCGGATCACATAGGCGATGCTCGTTACTATGAAACGCCTGTAGAGCGATAGCTCGTTGACATACTGGCAGGGCCAGAAGGTAGTCTTGTTGCTGTAATTGTGTTGCCATCGCGATGACTTCAGCAATAGGTACACCAAGCTGAACTGCAATATCCCCAAGGTTTTGGGCTTTTTCTGATGCCACTATCAAGTCGATTTTTGCAGAGTCCATGGGATTCCCTACAACCTGCTGGATCCGCAATTTAAGGCAAGGGTGCCGATCGAGATAGTAATTCGTCTGGCCCGTTAAGCCATGTTGATTTAGCGCCATTGTCATACTTAGCGGGTCAAACGTCAGAATTGGATTCAGTAAAAGCCGGCTGTGTTCAGATACCCAAGCATCATCATTGGTCACAAAGGTTTGTGTGAGCCATGTTTTTTCTGCGATCAGAATAACACCGTTGTAGTGGTGGTCATCCAAGGCTTTGGTTAGAGGGCCGTCTGCAAGGCCGAATAAGGCTTCTTCCGACAAAACATAGGCCGATCGCTCAGTGTCGGCGAGCCGTTGATCGAAGTACTCGCGGTAAAAATCGCTATGACGTAACGTACCGCCGCGTTTAAAAAACGGCTCTGGTTCAGCGTTCGAAAGATGCACGTGGGCAAACATGATAATACCGTTGTCTGCGCACACGCGTTCGAGGTCCTCGGGGGAGTCTGGGAAGTCATACCGATGAAGAACGTCATGTGCAAATACGAGAGATATGCTGTTCGCGTCAAATGGCAGGCGACTTCCTTTGCTGACAAACATCACCTCAAGATTCTTTGGTCGCTCCGATTCAGAAAACCACCAGTCGTAACCCGCATACCCCAGAACACTCGTGTTCGTATCCCAAATCGCAATAACGCGCTGTTCTGGGAATAACGCACTTAGCAGCAATGCATGCCAACCTGTGCGTGCCCAAGTATCGATGATGACATCACCAGGCTGCAGCTTTTCTTGTAACGCTGCCAGCAATGGAAATAACGCGCGTGTTGATTCATTAAACGGCTGCAGTGCTGCATAAACCTCAAGAATATCCCGGTCTTGTTTTTGCTGCATATAGCGAGGGTATGAGGTTGGGTTTTCTTTAAACAGGTCGAGTAACGGCGCAGGCAATGCAGCGCTGCCTTGAACGGTTTCTGAAAATAGCGGAAACCCATTGATAACGGGAGTATGCCGGTCACATGTATTGCATACCAACCAGCTCAGTTCTGGTGATTCTGGCAGCTCGTCTGTCTTAGCGGTAAGCGCACCGAGGCAGCATTCACAAGTCAGTTGTTCAGGTTTCATGTGTTTGCCTATTGATCCCAGTATATGAATTCGCCACTGCCGGTGCCCCACACATGCAGCGTGGCGAGTATCAGCAAGATGAGCCAGGCAGAACGGCTCACATTTATTAGGCGGGCTGGAACTCGCCCAATAACTAGCTGTAGCAAATTAGACATACGTTAGAATCCATTGGTTAACGGTTTCAATAATTGGCGCACCACTAATGATGAAAGAAAATGTCAGACCCCAGCTCAACACTATGCTAGATGTCGCGACTAGTTTGTTTGTTATCGCAGAATTGTCGACCGGCATAACCGCCGCATAAACGCCACCGTTAGTGTGCTGTGTCGGGTTCCAACGTGTTAGGTTGCGTGCTGTTTGCCACAATTCGGGGGCGTGCGTCTGATATAAACGGCATACGGCAATGCCGAGTGCGTGGTAAACGCCCCAAAGCAAGTAATAAAGGCTGAGCTCATGCCAAACACCCATCACAACCATGGCGGCGATAACAGCAATGAGAGGGTTTCGAGTCACAGACAACACCGGTGTGAAGATGTAATCCTTACACCAGCTAGACAGCGAAATATGCCATCGTTGCCAGAATTCGATCAGGTTTTTGGCCTTTAATGGGTGATTGAAGTTCTCCGGAATACGGATGCCCATCAATAGAGCGAAGCCAATAGCAATATCACTCCAGCCACTAAACTGCGCATACAAATAAGCCCAGTCGAGCAATGACTCAAGCCAGAGGATCATCCAAGGTGCCAGGTCTAGAGATTCAGGTTTATCTTGTAGTTTAAATGCGATCAGATAATGGCCAATGAGGGCAACTTTGGCGTAACCGTAAACAATTCGCTCTAGTGCCCGCGAAAAATCTGCGCTGTCCCAGCGCCTGCGTTGCAAGCTGCGAACAAAATCCGGGTAACGATTGATTGGCCCAGCGACGACGACGGGCAAGAAAAACTGATAGTGAATCAGTTGTCGTAAGTCCGCTTTGATTTTTCCACGAAAGCCTTCAACCACATAGTGAATATACCGACAACTGCTGTAGGCTAGACCAATAAAAGAGAGGTTCGCGATGAATCCAGATTCGAATCGCTGAAGGTATCGGATGACAACAAACTGCACCATCACATAGCCCACGGCCGCCAAAACCCACGCTTCCTGGCGTTGGCGATATTGGACAATCAAATACACCAAGAGGGTATTCAAACATAGTGCGATGGCAGCAGCAGGGGAGAAAACCGCAACAAAGATCAACGAAGCCGCAGCGACGCCATCCATCTGCCAGCGTTTTGGAAGCGCCCAGGCAATGAGTACGAGCGCTGCCAGTGTTGCAAAATGCCAAGCGTGAAAATCAGTCATGACGGGTTTAGCTCCGCGGCCATTAGAGGGGCCAACCAATCCATAAAAATTGCTCGGCCGCTTGGCGTCACATGAGCGCTATCGCAATAGTCATTCTGCACAGTAAGCCCTTGTGGAAACTGCCAAAACTCTGCACCCGACTGCCGTGAAAGTTGTTCTGAAATTCGATTTATCATCGCGCGTTTTTCGGGGCCCAGGTGAACTTCAGCTTGGGGCGAGCGACCCGCTTCTAATAGAACGACCTTTCCACCTTGAGCGATGACAGTTTGAATGAATGATAGATAGGACTCAAACGCTGTTGGCTGAATGATATGAAGCTCTTCGTAGTTCTCTTCCATTTTTGCCGTATCGGTAGAATCTTTTTTCTGGCATTCCCTTGTCGTATCCCAATGCGGTTGTGGTTGAGTAGACGCAAATGTCGCGGTTAGATTCTGTCTGGATTGATGAAGGTTGTGTCGAAATGTCTTTAAAAATTCATAACTGCGTACGAAATAAAAATTCTCTATCTGAATGATGACGAGATTCGGCTTAGCATTCGCGAGCATTGGTAATAGCGGCAAAAAATACTTGGGTCTAAGGCCATTTTTTATAATTTTAACGACACTAGCATCAATATTTTGAACCCGTAGCGCGTTTTCGGTAGCTTCTACGCCTGGTGTCGATAATCCCAGCAAGGAATTCCCAATAAGCACTACTCGGTTTTCTTGATCGGGCTGCCAGATTGGGGGCGATAATCCATATTCTTGATCGGGCGAGCCAAAAATGATATCCAACTCATGCGTCTCAAGATACGCCACGCCCAAAACGATGATGCCAACAATCCAAGCCCAGTAACGAAGGGGTAATGGTGACATATCAGGCAACTTTCCTGCTGACGAGATCCCACAAATCATTCAGCGATTCAGTTGCCATAATGTCCTGAGCAGACAACGTTATCCCCACTGCCTTCTCGACGGCCAACATCAGGTTCAAATGACCGAGAGAATCCCAGCCAGGCAATACACCCGCGCGGTCGGATAACGACAATGCGGCAGCATCTTGTTTAAAGGTATCGGCCGCTAACTCAAAAAGTCGTGCTTGTGAAAATTGCTGACCACTTGCAATGTCGCTGTCGGTGAGCCGAGATTTCAATGCCTCGATTTTCACCTTTCCAGCATCGCCTTTGGGCAACGTATCAAACAATGCGATGCGCTTAGGCACCTTGCGTTCTTCAATGTGTTGGCGACAAAAAGCGATCAGTGCTTTTTCATCCAATTCGGTATTGGCATCCAGCACAACAGCACTGACAACGATTTCCTGCCATTGGTCGTCAGGCATGCCGACGGTCGCAACATCCGCAACGGATGGGTGTTTACGCAGGGCTTCATTGACCTCTGCCGGGTGAACGTTAAATCCTCCGGAGATAATCAACTCTTTGATACGGCCGCTGATTTGGACAAAGCCTTCGGCATTAATCACCGCTAAATCACCGGTTTTAAACCACTTTCCATCAAATACATCAGCGGTTTTTTCCTCGTCATTCCAGTAGCCGGCAAACACATTTTCACCCGCAAGCCACAGTTCGCCTTCTTCTCCAGGTGAGACGTCTTTTCCATCAGGGGCGACGACTCGAATGCTTATATCAACGGGTTTTCCGATGGTGCCAAGCTTGTAATTATTGTCGTCTGGCCCACAAAAAATACCGCCAGCAACAGTTTCTGTTAGCCCGTAGATATTATTAATACGTTGGTTAAAGCGTTGCTCAAGTCGCTGCCATAGACCACGCTCCATTAAACCTGCGACAGTAATCAGATGCTTAAAATCATCAGACTCAAAATAGTCATCATGCGCACTTAAGCGATCGATAAAGCTCAAAATCGTTGGCACCGTTATCAGGTGTGTAATACGCAGTCGATATACAGCGTTAAGGTACTCTTCGAGATACTGCACATCCATCGGGCATGGTCTTGCCACCATGCCGCCGCAATAAAGGGCTAACACCGGGCCTTGGATGAGGCCATCTGCGTGGCTTAGCATCATATTGTTGAGTATTTTACTGTTGCTATCGTAACCAAACTGGTCACAGAGAGTTTGTAAATGCGTTAGTAGGTTTGCAAAGCTGATGCAGATACCTTTCGGCGCGCCAGTGGTACCTGACGAAAAGTTGATAAAGGCAATATCGTCTGGCGAAGCTGCTAGCGTTGGCTCAACTTCTGCAAGTTGGTTAAGCGATTCACGCCAGCCTTTCTTTTCGGCTTTTTTGAATCGAGCCAACAAGGCACTGCTTTTACTGGCAGTTTCTCGGCTAATGGCATAAAACGGAACAGACTCATCCTGAGAATCGGCATGCATGGATTCATCACCAATGATGAGTGATGCCTGTGCATGGCCGATCAGAGATAGGCGTCTTGCCGTTGTAAATTCGGGCGACAACACAACGGCTGTTACGCCATTCATCAATGCAGCGGTCACCGCAATACTGACTAATTCATCATTATCACTACAAATGACAACACGATTGCCAGTTGAAACGTTGTGTTGTTGAAACAGCGCCGTTAATTGACGGACATGTTTAGCCAGTGCGCCATAGGTCAGTTGCTGCTTTTCGAACAGGCCAAAAACGTGCTGACGATTCTCTGGTGCGTTAAACCCTGTATAAATATCGGAGAGATTTTTCATATTTTTTTATCTAATTAGTATTTGCTGTGGCGTGGTGTTTTCCAAGCCCAGTTCGCTGAAGTTGTTCGTCGACATGCCAAGTAAGAATGTCGTAATCACTGCCTAGCTCTGCGACCAGCTGATCACGTGTTGTTTGGCTCCACGCCTCAAAATCTTTGGCGGCAATGCCTTTTATATGGACGTCAAATCTGACGCGGTCAGCGTCATCGATTATTGGAGTGACATTCGCATCCAGGATGCGTGTGTTATTTTTTAGCCAGCTTTCGACTGCGTCGGGAAAGATCCACTCCGTGCTAGCGGACTTAAATCCACGATTGATGCGATATAACCATTCAACATTGCCGGATTCATGAATATGCACACAATCGCCAGTGTCAAAGTAGCGGCGTTGAGTGAGAGAACCGCCAAAGTAGCCGAGAAACAAACCTGTGGTATAGATTCGAAGTTCACCGATGCCGAATGGGCTTTCGTTACCGTCTTTGTCGACGACAACGATATCAACGTCGTCGCAGGCGCTGCCTAACGACGATGATTCAGGCTGGTAGTTTTGCGCGGATTCGGCAATCACTAAGCCGCCGGTTTCAGTTAAACCGTAGTAATCCAATAGCATGATGCGAGTGGTCTGATACAGATGCTGTTTATCCGCCGCGGCAAGACGCGCACCGGTACAAAGAATAAGAGACAGATGTTGATTTAAGTGCGTTAGCTTATGACCGATGCGTGCCATCTGTCGTACAAGTGAAGGCCCGATAATCATCACATTGGCTGAAGATTCTTCCAATGCGGTCAACACACCGGCCAGATCGCGCTCAAACTCGCCGTCATAAATGGTACAGGCGCTCATCAGTGGCAGCATAATGGATCCACGAAACCCGCTCATGGTATGTGACTCGGCACAATTAAGCAGGGTTTGGCTCGAATGCAGCTGAAACTGGTCAATAAAACGGTTGGCCGACGTCACTATGTTTTGTAGAGAATGACAAACACCTTTCGGCGTACCACTGGAGCCCGATGTAAATAGTATTAAAGCGGTATCTAGCGAATCCCAGCGGTAGCCGCTGGCGAGACTGAAAGTATCACTCGGATCACCGAGCCAATGGTCAAGGGCGAGGGTGTCGCAATCCGTCTCCAATACTAACGATAAGACCTGAGCTTTCTCGATTAGCGTTTCGTTGCGGGCAATCAACAGTGAAGGCTGCAAGGTTTGCAAAGCCACTTGGCGCTGGCTCACGCTGAAGTGTTCGGGAACCATCGCAACTTGCCAGCCGGCATGCCAAGCACCAATAACCAATAGACGGCCGATATCATCGGGCAAACCACATAGGGCAAGTACACCACGGCTAGTGACAGTGTCTAGCCGCTCACTAAATTGAGCCGATAGAGACACGAGTTCACCGAGCGATCCATCATCTTCTACTTGGGTAAACGTTTTAGAGTGAACAAACATCGTATGGGGATTTTATCCATGATTTGGGTAATTCAGATATGAGCAGCGGGCCCATGCTAACGTAAATGGCGTAAAATTGAACCACACTTTAGGGTGGCTAGCTGTTCCAAACCTTATGGAAGCAGGTTTCATTGCGGCAGAGCTATGCGATCGATTTTTCAACTTTTCAACGCTGTTGCCACCGAGGTTATTCTCGACAATGTTCGCATGGTTGTCGGTGAAGCATGCCTAATTCGTGTGCTTCAAAGGCACAAGCGCATCCTGCGGTTTTTCTACCCTACGAACATGCATTATCAATTTGTCAGTTTTGACGAGGCACCTTTCGATTGAGAGAATAAATATCGGATGGCACTCACTCAAACTTGAACAAGGAACCGATATGATCGACCACCTCAGCACCTACACCACCGACTACCCCAAGACACATGCGTTTTATCAAGCCGCATTCGACGCCCTTGGGTATTCTCAGCAGGCAGAATTTGTGGCGCACTGGAATGAAAGCTTCCCGACGCAGCGCAACTGCGCGTACGGGCCAGAAGGCAAACCCGTATTCTGGATTATCGAAACCCAAACTCCAGCAACACCGCGCCATATTGCCTTTGCGGCAAGCAGCCGAGCAGCGGTCGATGCATTCTATCACGCTGGGTTAGCCGAAGGCGGGCATTGCAACGGCAAACCCGGATTGCGACCGATTTACCATGCCGACTATTACGGCGCATTTTTAATCGACCCTGACGGCAACAATGTAGAGGCCGTATGCCATTTGCCTGAAGGCTAGCCACGCTCAATTAACAGCCTGCCAGCATTGACCGGCTAAGCCGTATTCAATCTGTATTTACGCAAAAGTGCCCTTATCCAATTCACAAGTCATCAGTCGTATGAGCGGTGTATAAAGATGCTCGCGTACCCATGCATCGCCTATGGTTTCTGTATGCTGGCGCCAGGCACGGGTTCCAGATAAAATGCGCGCCTTTATCCGCCAGTCGTTAATAGCGGCGCGTTGTCTTCTAGCCCCCATGAGGGGTGTTGACGGTGCAGCCTTAAGCAAGAGCAATTTATGTCGTCAAATGCCCAATACAAGCCTGTTATCGTTTTAGGTGCAGGTGCCTCCGGTTTGATGTGCGCGATTGAGGCCGGGCAGCGTGGGCGTGATGTGTTGGTATTGAACAACGCCAACAAGCCCGGTAAAAAAATTCTGATGTCAGGCGGCGGGCGATGTAACTTCACCAACCTCGATGTTCTGCCTGAAAACTACCTATCAGAAAACCCACACTTCTGCCGTTCGGCACTCTCGCAATACACGCATTGGGATTTTATCGGCAAGGTGCTTGAGCACGGCATTGCCTATGAAGAACGCGAGCACGGGCAATTGTTTTGCGTGAACTCCGCCAAAGATATTCTCAATATGTTACTCGACGAATGCGCCAGTGTGGGTGCTGAAATTCGCAACAAGTGTGACGTGCAACAAGTCATCCCACTAGATACAACCGTGAAAGCACACCCGGACGCACGTTATAAATTGCACACCTCGCACGGAGATTTTTACTGCGATTCGCTAGTGATTGCGACCGGTGCGCTGTCGATACCCACCATGGGCGCAACCGGCTTTGGCTATCAATTGGCAGAAAACCTGCAATTACCGGTTATTGAGCGTCGCGCCGGCCTCGTACCCTTTACCTTTACGGGGGATGTAAAAAATCTCTGCGAGCACTTATCCGGCATTGCCATCCCAGCCACGATTACCTGCAACGGGCAGCAATTCTCTGAGGCCCTACTGTTTACTCACCGAGGCATGAGTGGCCCGGTTGTGCTGCAAATCTCCAACTACTGGCAACTGGGCGATACCATCAGTATTGACCTACTGCCATCAGAAGATTTACAAAGCCAACTTGCCAGCTCTAAACAGCAACATCCCAAAACGTTTTTGCGCTCGCTATTGGCTGAGTACCTACCGAAACGCCTAGTAATGGCATTGCAAGCGCGCTGTTGGGCCGATTATGCCGATACGCCAATGGCCGAAATGCCCGATCGCATACTTCAGCACGTTGCTGAGCAGATCCATCAGTGGGTCGTCAAACCCTCCGGTACAGAAGGCTACCGCACCGCAGAAGTAACCCTTGGGGGAGTTTCAACGCAAGTACTCAGCTCTAAAACGATGGAATGCAATCAGTGGCCAGGGCTCTACTTTATTGGCGAAGTAGTTGATGTTACCGGCCATCTAGGCGGTTATAACTTTCAATGGGCATGGTCGAGCGGGTTTGTTGCCGGGCAAAACGTATAATACGTGGCGGCCCAGTACAAATTTGCGCTCTAAATCGCTTTTTGTTGCGATAACAACATCTTACTGTCATATCCAATGATTAGGATGCCTCCCTGAATACTGCCAGAGGGTCGCCGCCCCCACCCTCCAGGTACGACATGCAGAGGCACAAGTTATACTCGGTTAATCTAAAGGCTTACGCCATTGCGATATTATTGTTGCGAATTCACTGTGATTTGATCGCAAACATATCGCCAGCACTTGCGATGTGTAGTATGCAGGGCGTGTATGCAAAGCCGAGCAACAAATATTGGAGAGTAAAAGGGTGCTTAAACGACAAGATTTGATGAAAATTCACGTGCTGCTGGCGGCATTCATCCTGCCCGCGGCATTGATGTTTTTTATCACAGGCGCGCTTTACACCTGGGGTGTGAAGGGCGGCTACGATACTGAAACCTACACCATCACGTTGCAACAACCGCTGCAACCGAATCTCGATCAGCTACTCCCGATGGCACAACAGCAACTGGCCGATAAAGGGCTGAGCTTGCCAACGGGTAACGCCGGCGTTAAAAAGTTGGGCACATCCTTCGCATTTAGCTGGAGCGGCAGTAACAGAGACATGTCGATTTCGCCGACGCATGACCCATTAAAAGCGCGCGTTACGATTAAAGACACCGGTTTTTACCGTCACTTCGTGCAGCTGCACAAAGCCAAAGGCGGCGTTGCATTCAAAGTGTACGCGGCCTTTTTTGCAGCCAGTTTGTTGTTAATACTCCTATCGGGGTTTGTAATGGCATGGCAAACGCCCAAGTTAAAGAAAATGACCATGCTCGCTAGTGTTGTCGGCACAGCGTTTTTTGCCCTAATGGCGTGTATTGCTTAAGCGTTTTATTTTCTATCTTTCAATTCCTCGCAGTTCAGCATCGCAAAGGATGCTGCTGCGTCTATCTCGATAAATTACAAACAGCGATCTCACCGTTTTGTGATTCAAGCGTTACGCTTGCCGACTGAAACCGACAGGTTGAGGTTAGAAGGGAGACTATCGATTGCAGTAAGACCAGCGGGTGATCTGAACGCCACAAACAACCCTATAAAGAGTATGAAGGCAAGGTGGCGCACACTCTCAGCTGAGAGCAGGGTAGGGCTAGCTGTACAGATAACATCGCTAGTAAACCGTAAGTAATCGCCGAGCAATATCACACCAAGGCACCACCAACAGCAGCAATAATAAGAATGACGTGATCATAAAAATCGCATCGAGAGGCGCATATGAAACACGCATTGAACAACGCTAAACACGGCGTAAAACATCGCCGAGAACACAGCCAAAACCTTAAGCCCAACACGCCCAGATCAATGCCAAACGAAACCCGAGCATGGGTTGTTTTTTCTGGCCTCCTGATACTGATAGCAATGGCATTTGGGCTAGTAGGTTGTGGTGGCTCGCCAACCCAGCCGGCAGCAGACGCATCAGAGCGCTCAACACAAACAAGCAGACCGAAAACGCAACAACTGGTGTATGCCGCCAAACGATTAGGCAACGAACCCGCCATCAGCTTGGTAAATGACGTAATGAACATCGCACTCCATCTTTGAGAGCGACGCATTGCTGCAACAGCTATACAACAATTACGTACAGCTTGGCGGTGAGGGAGCCTACGACAAAAGCCAGTTTGATATCCGCTACGTAGTGATGCCAACACACCACCATAGACTCAACACACGCGCCTCAACGTTAACCATCTCCGCACCTGCATTGGGAGGGCTAACCATCATGGCAGACTTTCGTGGATCAACGAAAAAACGTATTAGTAACGCCGCTACGATAATCACCACCACAGTAACGACCAATACAACCGTGTTCTCCGAGGTGCAATACCTAACCTTTACCGGCTCGATTACCGTAACAACAACGCTCGAAGGCGCAACCACACGCGTATCAATCAATAGCATGGCCGACGGCCTAGGGCACACCTGCGATGTAGTAACAGCGCGTGAAACCTCGGTAGGCGTGGGGGCGGTTACCGTCGTGTCTGCAGGGGGAATGCCCTTGCCGCTGCCCGATGCCGTAGGGTGTGTTTTTTGAGGGAAGAGGTTGGTGTTTGGGCCGTTTGGTGGTTAAATCGATTATGTAAATAATAAGGCAGTAAAAATCCGTTAGATTGGTGTGCTCAATAATACGCATTTTTTGTAATCACACGCCTTTACGGGTTTCGTAATCAAGCTGACAACACATTTGTAACCTTCAGGTTTTTGTACGCATGTTTGTGGTAGATCGTCAGACAACATTTAATTTAATTCTTGAAGCGCAAGAGCGGTTTCAATCTATGTGTATCGCACTCTGTAAAGCGCTATCGGCTATGTGAAGAGCCGGTAAACATAATTAACGTTAGATAACTGACTAAAAGCGCTTTTTAATCGACTGTAGATAGCAAATGATGACCGAATCAATAGATGTAAAATGCTAGTGCTTGCTAACAATGGCATTAGTGTATTGGTTGTGAAAAGGAAACTAGTTCTATCTTCATAGTATTGGTTGAATATATAAGGTCTGGAAATATTGACTATTTCACAAGATCTAACTGTTATATTTTTAAATAGGTCATCATGTACATTAAATTTATCAATGAAAAAGAGCTTGTTCCTGGTGACGTAATTCTATGCTGCTCAGCAATGACTTCCGACAAAGCAACTCAGGCTACACATAGCAAATACTCTCATGCAGCCATTCATTTAAGCAGTGGTGACATTGCCGAATCATCATCCAAAGGAGTTACGATAACTTCAGTGTCTGATCTTCTTGAAGAATATGATCATATTGCAGTTCTTCGAAACCCGTATATATGGGGAGGCGATAGAGTAGAGAAGTTGAAGAGTTTTATTAAAAAAGCCATCGAAGATAAAGCATCTTTCAATACTGTAGGTATGGGTAAATATGAGTCTCGTAAGGAAAAGCACTCCATTACAGAACTCCAGAGGCTAGAGCAATATTTTGATGGAGAGCTTCCAGAAACTAAATCAGAGAGGGGGGCGTATTTTTGTTCTGAGTTGGTTGTAGCTTCATTTTTATCTATAGGTGTTATAGCTCAGAGTACAGCTGTTGTTATTACTCCAGAGGTTTTTTCTCCTGGAGATTTAGGCAAAGAGGCTACATTCGGTGGGTTTGTAGGGTATATCAGGCGCTCAGATGAAGTTGAAATCCCTCAAGACGATGATTTTTACTTTCAATCACCCATTGAACATGTCGGACAAATATAACAAGTTTAGCCAGCGGACCTGCAATGCTACGTTTTGTTTTATTGCTCGTTTCGCTACCGCTACACTACACAAAAAAACAACTACGCATAGCAGGCCGCTGCTAAAGGCGTTAAATTCTTAGGAGAAAGAATTGGCTAACGGAACATTCGGGCTTAAAGATGAAGCTGAAATAATAAAAAGTGGTGTAAGAGAGGTTTTCACTCCGCATATACCTGTTGATGACGTTAGTCATTTCTTTGGCCGTGAGGATGAAGCATCAAGACTAGTTAGTGTTATAAACTCTCCTGGGCAGCATATATTGCTTTACGGTGATAGGGGGGTAGGTAAAACATCATTGGCAAAAACAACCTGTAAAGTCATACTTCAAAAGATTCAAAAGGGTGAGTTCTTTGAAAAAAGATGTGACTCTGATGACTCATTTGCTTCGATATTTGAAGAACCGTTAGAGAAATGCGGCATAGACCTTTCTTTTAAAGAAGAGACCAAAACATTAAGTCAGGGTGGCGATGCTGGTATTAATGCAGGCTTCGCAAAAGCCGGCGTCAAATCAAATCGCCAGACAAAAGAAACTAAAGTTTCTAGCTATAAGCCAGATTCACCTTCATGGGTTGCTGATAAGCTAAAGAAGCTATCAGGAATCATGCTTATTGATGAGGCTGATGCCATTTCTGAAAAGTCAGATAAAAAGAAAATGGCAGAGTTAATCAAACTATTAAGCGACTCTAACTCTCCATTTAAGATTGTTATTGTGGGCATAGCCGAAACAGGAGAAGAGTTAACCGCGGGTCACCCATCTGTAGAGAGGTGCCTAAAAGAAGTCTTGTTGCAAAGAATGACTGATGATGACCTTAAAAAGATTATTTTAAACGGGATGAAAAAACTCGGTTTGAGACCAGATGAATCTGTTGTAGAAAAAATAGTAGACATTAGCGCAGGCTATCCACACTTCACCCATCTTGTTTCCTTAAAATGCGCAGAAGCTGCGATTATTGGTAAGAATAAACATATTACTAAAGATACTCTCAAAGGCGCACTAGAAGAAGCAGTGAAAGATTCGGAAGGAGCGCTGCAAAGAATGCTTGAGTCCACTCTTCGCGTATTAAACAAGCCACAAGAATATAAATTTTTACTTTTAACCGCATCATATTGCAGTGCGCCAGAGTTTAGAAGCGCAGAGTTAAGAGATAAATTGAAAGATAAATTTGGAATAGATATCGAGTCTAAAGCATTAAGTCGCCGGCTAACAAAGCTCACTGAAAGCAATAAGTTAACAATATTGGAAAAGCCTGCCAGAGGCTGTTTTAAATTTTCAGACCCAAGAATGCCGAGCTTCCTTAAAATGGCTCTTAATAGTGATGATAATGAAATTTAACAAGTCAAAGCACTCGGACGCAGCAAAGCTGCGCCGGTGTTTGAGGCGTTAAACGTACGAATCTGAGCAGAAGATGGTGTTAGACATGGATGAGAATAAAATATATGAAAGCCTGTTTCGTGTGTTCGAGCGAGAGTTTAGTGCGATTGGAGAATACATTGCTTTTGATGATGATAACTTCTCTGCTTACTCGGTAAAAATACAAGAGTTGCACCTGCGTATATGCAGTGAAATTGAAAATGTCTTAAAGAGACTTGTCCATAAGCACTTTTTGAGTGAAATAGAAGTAAAGGCTAGCTGGGAGGAGAGGAAGTCAAAGGACTTGGTCAAAGCCGATAAGCTGGAAGAATACTCATCTATAAGTGAATCTTTAAACAAAAAGAAAATGACTCAGGTTGATAGGAATCTATTTGGTTTCCCTGATTTCGCGTTCTACCTAGAAATTGCTTCTGAGAATATAAGCCTCGATAAGAAATCCGCCATATTTACTTCGATGCTTAATTCCAGTTCGGATAAATCTGTAGTCACCCCATTTGAGATAATGGAAGGTAGTAACGTTCCGCGTTGGTGGACTGCATACAATAAGTTAAAGCATGATAAGATCAGCAATTTCAGTAAATGCACCTTAGACGATTTGGTAAACTCATTTGCAGGTCTCTTTATCTTGATGGTCTATCTAACTAAGTACTACCACGACAAGCCAATCTTCAATGAACAAATGGAACTGAGATATTCTGGAGTCAGCGTCGGGTGCAACTATTGGGATTTTGAAGCAACACACTTTCAATCAACTAATACTGTCGAGCAAAATTTAATCAATAGTTTTGGTTTTGAGCAGACGATTACAGAAGAGCGATATGACGAATACCTCCAGCACTTTAACAAACTAGAGGAAAAGTCATTGCTGAACTCGAGTGAGAAGGTGTTCACGGGGGGGAGAATTAAGTCAGCTGAAAATGCCATATTTCACGTGTATGTTGATTATAAATCTTTTGCTTCGGCGTCTACCCCTCCAACGATTTATAGGCAAAAGATGCAGGCTGCTGTATTCGTGAACTAAATACGTTTAACAAGCCGATGCATGTGACAGCCGCCGCTTTGCGGCGTCTGCACATGACCGGAGCGTTACATTCCTTTAGAGCGTGTTCTGCACATAGTGTAATTCAATGCTTACTTCTGGAAGTGATATTGTTCTTTTACAGAAAAACCACTCGATATCAATTAGTTCTCTCTGCCAATGTCATATAATCAGGCAATAATGCAATTTCCACATGGCATATGATTCACTTAAATTATATTACTCTCCATCCCTGTATTTATTGCCTTTGAGGCATCTTTATGTCATTTTTAATATTCTACTAATGTCACTTAATGGGAGTTTTTAATGAGTCCTGATGTCAATTCCTTCAGCCTTTGGCCAATTTCTTACGACAGTCCAGTGGTTGATTTAGGCTTCGAGCTTGAGGAGCTTAGGGCTTATAGGCCTCACGGGACTACACCAGACTGGCTTTTTTTCCAGCTCAAAGACATTCTCCATTCTGCAGAAAGTTTGATGTCCCTTAGACTTGAGGGCAATACAACAGAGATAGTTGAGTACGCTCAAGCTAGGCAATATGGCGATTTCGTAAAGGAGCCGATTAAGGAAATTTCCAATTACGAGAAGGCCTTAACGCATATTATGAGACATCTCGAGAACGAGGGTGACATAGACGGAGATCTTATATGTACACTTCACGAAATTGTTGTGGATGGACTGACACCCGTACAAGCTGGAGGTGATGGTGATATGCATCCAGGGCAATATTCATTTATCAAGGAGGAGGGAATCAGACGTGTAGGGAGTGAAACAACAGGAAAATATCACTACCCACCTGTTTTTCCAGACAATGCGAAATACATGCAACGTCTATTTGAATTTATCGAAACAGATCATGGAAAGAAATATGATNCGATAAAGATAGGACAGGCACATCAGCATTTTGCCTGGGTTCACCCGTTCAACAATGGGAATGGTAGAGTTGGACGATTACTTACTCATGCTATGTTGATCAAAGCTAATTTTAGTGTCGCAGGATTGCTTACCCCATCGTCCATTTTTTGTGGAGATAGATCTGAATACAATGCTCGATTGTCTGCCTGTGATGACCTATCAAATAATATTGCCAAAGAAGAGTGGCTTGTATACGTATTAGGTGGAATTGTTAAGGAGTTCAAAAAGGTTACTAATCTTATGGACTTTGACTTTGTTAAAAAGCACATCCTACTCTCGGCGATTAATGGAGCCTATGAACACGGGAAAATTGAGCAGAATGACCATAGAATTCTGAAATGTGTATATCATTTGGAAAGTTTCAAAACGGGTGACACTGCAGACCTTGAGCTCGCATCGGCATATAGATCAAGATTACTTGGCGGTATGCTCGAAAAAGGGCTGATTAAGAAAAAAGCAGAAAAAGGTCGTATCTATCAGGTTAACTATCTTCATCCGCAGCTTATGTATGGGGTGCTCAAAGCACTTGAGTATCAACGGATGCTGCCTCCGCCTGACCAAATGCTTGCTAGGGCTATTAGTAAGGAGCGAACTGAAATCGAATGAAGGTGCTTGTGGTTTAGATGTAGTAATTCAAATCTGAGATGTGATAAATGGGGGCTGCTGGGCCAGGAATGTAACAAGTCAGTGATGTTCGTTCCAGCGCTACGCGCTGAGAGTTCCCCCCAAAAAGTGGACACCTATTTTCGCAATGAGGTAGGTGAACATGGCAAAGATAAAAAGTGCAGAAAGAACTGCTGAATACTCAAAAGATTTTAAGGTCGCCGTCGTCAAATTGACGAACGAGTTAGATGTTAAGGGTACAGAGATAGCTCAAGCGCTCAATTTACATCCAGTGATGGTTTATCGGTGGCGACAAGAGCACCGAAAAGGTAAATTCGTCGCGCAAGCATCGAGAAAGATTAGTATGACTAAAAAGCCCTCCATACCTGCTGAAGATAAAGCCCTCAAGGAAGAACTGAAACGCCTTCGCAAAGAGAACGCAGCTCTTGAGAAGGAGAGCAGATTTCTAAAAAAGTGGGACGAGTATCTGAAGGAACAAAAACCGAACGATTCGAATTCATAAACGAAAACAGTTCGTCTTTTGATATCAGATACTTATGCGACCGATTGGGTGTATCACCATCCGGCTTTTATGCCTGGAGAGGCCGAGCACCCAGTAAACGAGAAGGAGAAAATAGTCGCCTGCTTAAACGGATAAATGCGTTGTTTAAAGAGCATCGTGGCCACTATGGAAGCCCAAGAATCTATGAGTTTCTGAGGTCGTCGGGTGAGTGCGTCAATCGCAAACGTGTAGAGCGTTTAATGCGAGAAGCGGGCTTGGTAGGAACTGCAGCACGCATTTATCGTCGTCATGCGCTACCTGAAAACAGTTGCAGAAATGTCCCCAATTTGCGGCGCGATGCTGGAGCACCGGATGGCGTAAACCAACAGTGGGCGGGCGATGTCACCTATATGCGAGTTAACGGAGAGTGGCGCTATCTAGCGGTAATTATGGATTTATATTCACGCCGTATTGTTGGCTGGGCGTTTGATCGCACGCGTATATCAGCACTGACACTGAAAGCGCTGAGAAAGGCATTGTCCACCCGCTTATGTGAGCCTTCAATGCTATTTCATAGCGATAAAGGTGCTGAATACGGGGCACATGACTATCAACGAGCATTGCGAGAACACGGCATAAAGCCAAGCATGAATCGTCCGAAAACGATGACGGATAATATTCATGTTGAGTCGTTCTTTCGCACGTTAAAAACGGAGTCGTTTCATGATTTGTACTTTGAGGGCGCCAGTGACCTAAAAGACAAATTGAAACGGTACATAGAAATTTACTACAACAAAAAACGTATTCATTCATCATTGGGGTACAGAACGCCCGATGAATATGAAAAAATGGTAGCGTAAACGGTTGGACTAAGGTGTCCACTTTTATGGGAGAGGTCTCTTGGGCCTCCGCCGCGTTGCGGCTCCGGCCCGTGCTGCGGGCGTTATGCAATCTCTACCCAAAACCCTATGTATAAAAAAGACCAATTGGCTGTTAATTTATACAGCTAATTGGTCTTTTATAGTTTTTGCTATCAACTCAACGGAGAATAAATAGCGAAGTAACATTAAATATAGAGTCGCTACCCCTGAGTGCACCAACACCCAGAGGCAGCTAACCAAACAGACTAAATCGGAGTCTATTATGGCTGATCAAGATATTACGCTAGAGCCACGCTCGGCTAAAGAAAAATTTCCTATCTCACGTAAATTCACGGTGCTCGAAACCGTTGTTGAAGGGTATTCCCGCGCTAAAAATATTGGTGTTAACTACGTTCCGGTAAAGCTTGAGCCGTGTGTTGTGTTGCGCGGTAAGTGGTTACGTGATGCCGGTTTTGAGATCGGAGACGAGGTGGTTGTGACATTAAACGAGAATGATATATCGATTAAGCCTGCCAAATTACTGGCGGAGCGTTAGTCCAAGAATCAGTCACGTTATAGTCGTGGTTTTGTTGCATTGTGCTCTAACTAGAGTGCAATGCTTAGTATACGACTCGATCTGCAGAATATATGAAAATTGAAGAGTATATTGAGCAGATGTTCAAAATATCTGGAGTTGAAAACTATCTTTGGAAAGAGCTATTGAACTACGTAGCCGTTGGGAACAATAAGGGAGGATCAAGATATGGAATGGCAAGAAATAAACTGCTTGATAGAGGCTCTCGAAGCTCTGATCCGGAGCTATCAATCCCAGCTGAGTGACCCGAATATAGATGAGGCTGATCTCGATAATGAATTGTCTTATGCCAAAATTTTACTTTCAAAGTACAAAGAAAAACGTGATGAAATTGCAGCTTGCTAGGTAGCTCATAACAACATGCCAAGCACGATCGTAAATGCAAGCATTTGCTGGATCTTCGCCGTTTTGCGGCTCCGGCCTATGTTGGCGGCGTTACATTCCGTTCAGCTCTGATTAGTGGCACTTGATCAATATATTGAACAGGTTATACTTGATCTTTATATTGTACATGTTGGAGGTGAGTGATGAGAGTGATAAATTTCTCTGAGGCACGTAACAAACTAAAAAGTGTTTTAGATCAGGTGGTTGACGATGCCGACTACACAATCATTTCTCGCAGAGATGCTGATGATGCGGTGGTTATGTCTTTAGATCAGTTTAATGGATTGATGGAAACAGTTCATTTACTCAAAACCCCTGCGAATGCAGCTCACCTTGAAAAATCTATCCAGCAATATAGAAAAGGGAAGACTTTAGACCGCGAGTTACATGATGATTGATACATTGTCATGGACGCATGAGGCGTGGGGTGATTATGTTTATTGGCAGGGGCAAGACAAAAAGACGTTGAAGCGTATAAATCGTTTGATTTCAGATGCCCAACGTTCTCCATTCGAGGGCGTAGGCAGGCCCGAGCCATTAAAAGAAAATTTGTCCGGATTTTGGTCGCGCAGGATAGATGAGACGAATCGACTCGTCTATGCGGTAGATAGTAATCAGCTAACAATAATCTCATGTAGATATCACTACGAGAAATGATGTAACAAGCAAATGCTCGGACAATCCCGCTGCGCGAGATTTTGGCGTTATAAGTTATAAAGGAGTAAGCCGCTTTCATCGAAATAATCACATTCATTGAAAACGATGGATTTGATGCATTGAATTTCTAATGCAGCGCCAGTGTTGGGTAAAGCTATAAGATCAAACGTTTTGCCTGTTTCTACGTGAATCTTGCTGATGATTCGGTGGCTAGATGCGTCAGGCACATAGATCTCATTTGTTTTGGTGCTGAAGGCTGAGGTCTCTGGCCCTTTGTCACTGCCTAGGTCAGCAGAGACTGCAAGTGTGGGGCCTTGAGTTTGACAACTGCTCCAGCAACAATCCGTTAACCCTGCAGTGGTTCACTAAGATACGGGCATATTTGATCTCTGCGTGATGCGTATTTACCTACTTGCTTGCATTTGTGGTAGGTCTTCACGTTATCCTGACGCGGCATTATCTGAAACCAACGTTAGAACCCTCAGAAAACAACCCATTACAATACCTTCACCAGCCTCAAAGCCTTTCTATTCCTGCATTTTGTCTAAAATCTACACCTTTTTGTCCAGATTTTTAATACCGCCTTCCTATAACATTTAGTCCTCAAATAACGACAAGCTGGCCTGGCGGCCATCGTATCGAGCGATCGTATATCAGATGTGTTTAACCTTATTTAAAAGGTTAGATGCAGAGCATCACGGTAACGAAATCGAATCCGCCAGCGTCATGCATTGATCACTAAGGGGTTCTACTGTGAAGCGTCAATATCTATCTCAAACCGTCAGTGCTATGTTGGTGGCACTTGGCGTCAGCGGCTGTATTGATACAGCCCCCATCATTGAAAAAAAAAAGAACCAGCGCTGGTAATTACTGTGCTTGCGTCACCGGCATCGCTTATCAGTAACGCCAGCCCAAGTATCACCTTTACCAGCAATGTGGATGCCACCCTTACATGGCAAGGCAGTTGCAACAGCGCCGACACAGCGATCACCGCTGGCACTAACACGGTAACGCTGCAACCACTGGCCAATGGGTTGTATGACGATTGCGTGATGCTTGTTGAGAGTGCTGTACTGCAAGGCACATCCGAACTAACCCTCTCACCATTTACTATCGACCAAAGCCTCGCCAATGTGTTTATCGGCCAATGGATCGGTGAAAACGATACGCAGGTGACCTTCCCTGCAGCGTTAAATGGTTTTGAGTTTTATCACAGCAGTGATCTTGATTGCGATATTGGCACAGACAGCGCCAGCTGTAACATGCTGGATATTGACACAATCACTGGCGCAGATATCACCACAGCGCACCTGTCACTCGACCAACCTGCCCAATACATGTTGCGCGATACTCGAAGACAAAGTCGCCCGATGACACTCAACAGTGAGAGCACCCCGGATATGCGCTTTTCTGGGCGGCACGACCATCAAATGATTGTTTTCAATAATAAGCTGTGGGTGATTGGCGGCATCGATAATAATCAGGCCTTGCTAAATGATGTTTGGTCATCGACTGATGGTATCAATTGGGTTGAAAGGACTTCGCCAGAGGTCTTTTCTCCTCGTGATAACCATCAGGTTGTTGTGTTCAATAGCAGGCTATGGGTGATTGGTGGGCGCACAGATATGTCAGAACAAAACGATGTTTGGTTTTCCACAAATGGCATCAATTGGGGAAGAGCAACAGACTCCGCTGAGTATACTGCCAGAGCTCGGCATCAAATTCTCAAGTTCGATAACGAACTCTGGCTCGTTGGTGGAGAATTCTTAAACGACGTCTGGTTTTCTAGCGATGGGGTCACCTGGTCGGAGAAAACACCCGCTGCTGCCTTTTCTAAACGAATAGGCCATCAGGCTAGCGTATTTAACAACCGGCTTTTGATCACGGGCGGTCTTGAGCTACCGGTTCCTCCTGCTCCTTCTGACACTCCGCCTCCGCCTCTTTTCCCTGAAGCCCATAACGACGTATGGTCTTCGGGTAATGGCGTTGATTGGCAAAAAGGCCAGCGTGTCCCCATTCATTTTGATTGAAGGTTCCCGCAAGCTTGAATTAGCGTAATGTCATCGCACTTGCCCCCATAGATACGCCAACACACAGGGGCAAGTGTGGGTGGTGCTGACTCGCTGCGATCGCGTTAATCGTGCAAGATGAAAGGCCCGTCTTTTATGGGGGAGGTTTCCCTCAAACCTGTCTTTGAAAATTACTCGTTTACCACGGAGCCTCGATTTTACTTTTCGGCTAAAGACGCGTTATTTGGTTCTGAGTTTTACCTTAGAATTGAGTGCCAAATAGATAGGCAGATCGATTAAATATTGCTGTTAGCTTCTGTGTTCAGCGTGACACTATCAGTCGGAAGTAAACTGCACACTTTTGTGCTTGGGGCGCCGGCAACTCTATAAGTGCAGGCACCACAAAGCGCGTTACTTTGATGAATTTGCTTTGAGCATGAAGCGCGTTTTCATGCTCAAGTGTGTTTAGTGCGTTATCCAAGAGACGGCATCAGCCTTGTCGATACTCTCTTGCGTGAGAGGGTTGTCTTCTAATTGTACACCCGATATTTGGGTGTAGGCATCAGGATCCCCAATGGTAAATGTTTCAATCAAATTCCCCGAGAGGTCAGCGGTAATTAATTTGAGATTATTGCTCAAATCAATTTGGGATAAATTCGTTAGCTGAACATTCAGCCTGGTGAGCTCTGTAAGAGAGCTGATATCTAGGCTGTTTAAAGTGCTCTTTGGGGCGTCTTGGGCGTTCTCGCTGCCTAGAGCTAGGTATTGTAACAAGGTATTATTATCGAGATTGAGTGACTGTAACTCGTTGTACAGTAGTGAGACTACCTTTAGCTGGAGATTTTGGCTGAGATCAAGATTGATTAAACCACAAGCATCGGCCTTAATGCCTGTTAAGGCAGGGGATGAACTGAGGTCGATAGTGAGTAGGTCTAGATTAAATGATAAATCAAGTACACTTAACTGTGGCGTATTGGTCAGAACAATATCGTTGAGCTGGTTATTTGAGATATGTAACTCGACCAGTGCCACATGATTACTTACGTCGACTTGGCTTAACTTACCAAAATTGGCATGTAAAAAGGTCAAGGTTAAGGGCGCGTTGAGCTCTAGTGTTTCTAGCGGGCCGTGGGCGACCGATACAGTAATCAGTTTAAGATTATTACTTAAATCGAGATCGGATAGTGTGTGGTTGTCGATGTAAATTTTAGTCAAATCGGCACTTTGGCTTAAATCGATACTGGGTATTGGGCTGGTATCAAGAACTAAAAAATCGAGTTTGTTGTTGTTTGCAAACAACACACTATTGATTGAGGTATCTTCGATCTTTAATACTGCTAATTCAGGGCTAGCGCTCAAATCCAATGCCTGAACTGAGCTTTCTTGTGCTTGAATGTTGAGAGTCGTAACGTCAGCGATGGTGACGTTAGCCAGCGTGTTTTTTGAAAGCACTAAGGTTTTAAAGGAGGGGCTGTTGCTCACTGAAATGGCACTGAGTTGATTATTATTCTGTAGCTCTAAGGATTTTAACAATGGGTTTTGATCAAGGTTGATATTATTCAACCCAGAGCTATCTATCTGCAGCTTACTTAACTGTGTGAGATTATTCAGCCCGGTAAGATTCTGAATGCCCGGTTGACGACAGCTTAAATCATTGATTTCTGTCAGGTCATCTGCTGTGAGGCCTGCGCGATACAATTGTAGGTTGATGCACCGTGCTAGTATCTCGTCAGGGATATCGGTTCTAGTTTCTGAAACCCATTCAGGGATTGGGGTTCCTATCTCGCCTACCTCGTTGCACCCCGATATGATGATACCGCTGATAATATGACAAGACAGCATGCTGATGGTTAAGAAAATTCGACGCATAAATAAGTTCCTTTTTCTATCGATATCGTAAGTAGTGCATGGAACCTAACACATATAATAAGCCATTACGTTGTCTCTGATAAAAAATAACGACTTTGATACAGAACGCTCGAGGTTAGGTCTTTCATTTTATGTGTCGCCTCTGCCTTGGAGAGAAGGACATAATGAGTAAAACGACCCCCTGACGGACAGGTCATGAAATTGAAATTTATTTGAAGAACATTTTTTTGATGGAGGACTTTACCTTTCGTGAGAAGGAAGCAAAAAGGGAAGAGTTATTCTTTAAAGTTACCTGTCGCGAGATAGGTGTAAGGCGCCACCGTTGATGGGGCATTTTGATGCTTATCATCGATCAGTCCCCTGGCAGCGGCTACTTCGTATAAAAAACAAAGCCGCCGCGAAACGCAATGCCAAGGGGCGAATGGCGTATCTCAGTGCAGTTGACCGGTACTACGTGAACCTAGACGCTACACAAGAACTCATCATCAATCGTGAATGGGTTGATGATGAGTTCTTGTGCAGGTGTTCAGCGTTCCCTTGCTTCATTCCGGCTGATTCTGTTTTGTGCTGATAGCCATTTCGTTTGGTAGGTGCTGCCCTTTACGAGGGGCCGGCAGTTGACACAAATGTGGTCTCGGCGGGGTCGTTGTCCTTTGCCCCGTGGGTTCGGCAGTGTTCTAATTCAGTTATCTTGGGTGGGTGCCAGTGCTTCTTGTTTGTGGGTTGAGCAGTGGCTTTTTGTAGCTGTGTAGTCGTGTTATTCATATGACAACTTCTCCTTAGTGTTTTCCAACGTTAGTAACGTGTAGTTGGACTTGGAGCCGTTTGCAAGTATTGAGTCGGATGCGCGATGTTGCTCAACAGTTAGGTTGTTGAAAATTGCCGCGCGTACCAAAACTTTTGGGAATTGTTTAAAAGATTGGCAGCGGAATCCCGTCTTAAATTGCGGTAATGCGCCCTGTAAGGTTCGGTTTTAGTCGGTTTGAATCGAGTGTTTTGGATTGGAATAGATCTGCGCTAGGGTTCTATGGTTCCATCAGCGAAAAACCACAAAGTGAATGGGTAGGGTATTGGCTTTAAAAGCTGGTGCTACTCGATTTTGCTTTAACCTCTTTTTTTGTATTCACTCAACGATGACTGAACGATACCTTCCGTCGCGCACGCTTAATCGTCTTTTTACAGCTGTGAGTGACATGTCAAAGTCACAGTTTAATAACAAATGACCAAGCGAACCTCGCCTGACAATTTGCTGGCTATGCTTATGCTTCTGGAGTGATCAGCCACGCTGATGAATGACGATGCGAAGCTGGGTTTGACGCGTTATTTCACGGGACTCAAGTGCCGTTTTATAGCGAAACAACAATAATGCCACGATCATTGAATCCCTCTTTCCTGACGCTATTCATGCTGTGATGTGACCTCCTTGTAAGCGATAGGCCTAGCGAGTTTGCTGGGCGAGACTTGTTTGATGAATGGAGTTCTAAAATGAAGATTAAACATCTGGTGCTGCCCGTGGCGGTGGCAACCATTTTCAGTGCATGCTCTGATGATGATGACGATGGCCGTGTTGCAGCTTGTCCGGCTGTTGGCAATCTAAATGTTGTTGAGCTGAGCAATAGCCGTTGTCAGTTAAGCGGTACGTTGCTTCAGAGCGCAAGTATCGGTGACGCTGTGGAGTGGGAGTTAGAGGGCGGTTTTAAAGTCGGTGATGGCACCAATGCGGTCACGCTGACGATTAATCCAGGTACAACCATTTACGGTGACGACGTTGATGCGATTGATTATCTGTTTGTTACCTCGGGATCGGCCATTCAGGCAAACGGTACCGGTGCTCGCCCGATACGAATGTTATCTGACGATGCCGGTGTGAACGGCAGTGGCGAGTGGGGCGGTTTGTTTATTCGTGGTACGGGCGAAAACATTCTTGATTATGTGGTTGTTGCTGAAGCCGGTGCGGATGTCACTGTTGCCGGTACGACCTACAACAATAATATCGTGCTTAATGGCAATGACGAGAATACCCGTCTGACATTTGTGCAATCCCATGACTCTGCCGGTGACGGTATACGTATTCAAAACGGTAGCCCACGCTTGAGTTGGATACTGGTGACCGGCGCTCAGCGTGATGGTATCTGGTACCGGGATTTTAGCGGTTTGATTAAAGATCTTATGGTTATTCATCGCCCTGATCTAAATGATCAGGGGGTAGGGCGAGCCGGTATTTATGCCAGTGAAAGCACCGCTAGCGGTGACTTTAATCCACGCATTGTGAACGCCACACTCGTGGGCCGTGATGGTACGAGCGAAGATGCCAGTAATGATCCGAGTGCGCGTGAATTCGGGATTCTGTTTGCAGACAACACGGATCAAGGCCGGTTTTCGAATATTCTTATCGCGAATTTCCGAAACGGCTGTTATGAGACATCAGCAAATGCCAACCTGAGCGGTCTACCTGCAGTAAAGGGCGGTAACATCGGGTATCTTGATGGTATTCACTGTGCGAATAATGCCGGTCCCAATCCGGGGTTTGGCGTGGTACGGGCGGATACAAACGATTTAACACTAGTTGGTCGTGGTAACGGCATGGGATTACGTTACTACAATGGGAATAATACACCGATTCTGTTTACCGGCATGACAGGTAACCGGGATTTTACCGCAGGTTGGTATTTGTTTCAGGTTGGTGCGATAACCAATGGACTTGCTGCAGACCCAATAGCCCTAAACGGATTTAACCGCGGTGATACTAACAATGATGGCGTCACCAATACGGTTGATATTGGCTTTGCGCCGTTTTTGAATATTGACGTGCCCTTTAACCAAGATGTTGGTGATGATACCAATGGTTATGATCTGACCCATATCGGATCGGTAAGAAGCGGTTCTGATTCGGTGAGCACACAATTTAATGATTGGACCGTCGCAACGGGTTTGGGCGAGGGTTTCGCCGTCGTCAATAACAATACTCTACCGCCTGAAGTGATCACGCCAATACAGTCAACTTGCCCAGCAACGGTGGGTAATTTAGTGCCTGTGGCACTGGATACCCAAGATGGGCGCAATCGTTGTGAAATCACAGGCATGCTGACACTGGATGCGACGATCGATAGCAGTGCTGATTGGGTCTTGGGTGGCGCGTTGCAGGTGGGAAACCAAATCGCCAATACAACGCTGACGATAGCCGGAGGAACGACCATTTTGGGCGGTTTGGCTGAGAGCCCCCAAGCTGAAAACCCTGATTACGTGTTGGTTGCGCCGGGGTCGAGCATTCAGGCGATGGGATCGGGTAGTAACCCCATTTTAATGGTATCTGATGATGCGGATATGAACGGCAGTGGCGAATGGGGTGGCCTGATTATAACGGGCGGCGCCAGTAATGTGCTGGATTATGTGGTGGTTGCGGAAGGGGGCGCACAGGTTGTTTTCGATGTGGGGTTCGGTGATAGAGACTCCAACGAAAATATTCTTCTGATTAACAATACCGAGGACACCCGCCTGACGTTTGTTCAATCGCATGATTCTGCCCGTGACGGCATCAGAATCGTGAACGGTAATCCACGGTTGAGTTGGATATTGGTGACCGGTGCAGCGCGCGATGGTATCTGGTATCAGGACTTTACAGGGTTGATTAAAGACCTCTTGGTTATTCATCGCCCAGATGCTGGCGGCGCGGAATCTTCGGGGCGTGCGGGCATTTATGCCAGTGCGTCGGCGTTGGGTGTATCTAACCCACGCATTGTTAATGCGACGTTAGTTGGTCGGGACAACAGCAGTGAAGATGCCTCGAATGATCCAAACGCTCGCGAATTCGGTATTTTGTTCGCGGACGATACGAGAGATCTTCGTTACGCGAATATACTGATTGCGAACTTCCGTAACGGTTGTTATGAAATTGATAGCACGTCGGATTTATCCGGAGTGACGACTTCGCCAGTCTCTACTTCGAGCCTTGATGGGGTTCATTGTGCTAATGAAGCTGGGCCTAATTCAAATTTTGGTGTGGTGCGAAGCGGCGGTGAAAACTTTGTGAGTGGCCTTGTTGGTAATGGTAACGGCAGCGGTTTGCGTTATTACAATGGTGAACTCAATCCGATTACCTTCACGGGAGAAACCGCAGCGCGGCCATTCACGTCGGGTTGGTATCTATTTACCTTGGGTAGCATCACCAATGGGCTTGCCGCTGATGCTCAAGCGTTAAACGGATTCAATCAGGGCGATACCAATAACGATGGTGTAACGAACACGCTTGATATTGGGTTTGCGCCGTTTCTTGATTCCAGCGATCCGTTTGATCAGGACGTAGGTGATGACACTGGCGGCTATGATCTGACGCACGTTGGTGGTGTTCGCAGTGGCTCAAGAACGTCAGCGTCTAACCGTCAGTTTGACGGCTGGACGATTCAAACGTCTGCAGGCCAAGGTTTTGCTGTGCCTGTGCGGTAACGATGTTTATTGATCTGGTGGCGGTATTTAATCGCTGCCAGATTGTTTTTCACGAGCTATAGGCGGAGCAAACCTTGCCTTAGTCTATATGCAGGTACCCTTACATGACGGTAATGCATTGTCGCTATTGAAGCGCATTTTTTGTCAGCTCATCAATTTTGTTATAAGCCTCCTTTAAGCCTCCTTTAAGCCTCCTTTAAGCCTACTTCTGCACCTTGAGGACCCATTGCTAAACCTTGAGCATAGATAAACTCAATATCTGTGATACCTATAAGGCCTAGAGCCATTTTGAGATATTCAGTTTCTATATCGGCTTCGGTACCTAAGAATTTCCCGCCTTGAGCAATAACGATATAGGTCTTCTTATTTTCTAACAGTCCAACTGGGCCATTTTCACCGTATCGGAAAGTCTCCTGTGCGCGTATGACGTGGTCAATCCAAGATTTTAAAACAGAGGGGATCATGAAGTTATACATCGGGGCGCCAATGATCAGAATGCTGGACTGTTTTAGTTCAGCAACCAATGTGTTTGATAGCGCTAAGGCGGCTTTTTGTGTGGGCGTTACTGCAGAATCAGGGTCGGAGAACGATTGAAATACGCCTAGGTTGAGATGTGGGATTTCCTCTTCACTAAGGTCACGTTTAATGTGTTTTGCACCCGGCATTTGGGCCAATAAAGAGTTGGTCATTCTATTGGCTAGCATGGATGAGTGTGACTCTTGGCCTTGCATACCTGAGTTGATTTGTAGAAGCGTTTTCATATTTTTTCCTGTATTTGGCGAGAAGGTTCTTGAGCTGTCTTCGGGTCTTTATTGATTCATTTGCGTACAGTAATATGTATTTCTAATAGTACGAAGTTAGTTACCATTGGTTTTATCAATAGAAGAGGTGGGTTTTGCTAAGCTTGGATCAGTTAAATATGTTCGTCGTTGCGGCAGAGGCGGGGAGTTTTTCAGCAGCGGGTCGAGCTTTGAATAAAGGGCAGTCCGCAGTCAGTTTAGGTATTGCAAACCTCGAAGCCGATTTGGGGGTTGAACTGTTTGATCGCACAACCCGAAAGCCTAGCCTGACCCGTGCAGGTCAGCGGTTGATTACATTCGCGCGCGCGGTGTTATCGCAAGTTGATGACTTAGATGCAGCGGCACACAGCATTTGTAAGGGCGATGAAACTCGCGTGCGTATTGTCATTGACGATGCGATTTTACTTCCGTCTTTAAGCCGTTTGCTGGTTGAATTTGGGCAAAAATTTCCAGCTACACAGGTGGAATTCTTCTCGGCAGTCAGCCCTGAAATACCTGAGTTTGTGGCCCAGGGCCATGCTGAAATTGGATTGATGTTTTCCAGCGGTGCGGTTCAAAAGGGTATTGAGCAGGTATTCATCGGTAATCTTCCCTTTGTCTCAGTGAGCAGACCTGATTATCCGTTAGCAGCGCTCGAAACGATCGGTGCTAGTGATCTGTTGCCACATCGGCAGTTGTTGCTCCGTAGTCCGAGTGGATCTGTACTTGATCAGTTTCCTTCTTTGTCGACAGAAATCTGGACAGCCGCGAGTTTTCATAATATCCGTGAACTGGTGATCCAAGGTGTGGGCTGGGCATACTTGCCTGAACACCTAGTGGGTCATGCGTTAGCTTCGGGGCAGTTGGCAAAGTTGAAACTACGGTTCGAGCATAAACATTGGAGCCCTCCGGTTGAATGCATTACGCACAAGAATGTAAGCATGGGACCTGCACTTTCTTGGTTATCAGACATGGCCAAGAATATTTTATCCTAGCGGAATTTTAATGACCGGTTGTACAAGTTATGGCGGCTTTGATGTGGGTTTAGCGTGGGCGTGCGGTAAATTAATACACAAAGGCGCGCTATCTCAAGTTGCGCGGTCCGCATGGCGTCGAACAAGAATATGTTCAAGAAATGAGGGGAGGATATTCGCATAATGATGTGGTCATTCCACAGTGCCTAAGCTATTTTCTCAAATAGAACTGTCCGAACAGATTCGATATATTGAAAAATTTGGAAGCCCGTTACGGTGTTCTCAATGGCACAGGATGGGTTGGAGTATTTCCGACTAAAGAATTTCCTGACGAAAAGTTTGCCAAGTGCTAGAAGAAATAGACGCATAAATGATCTGGCAGCCTAGGGCGACCTTTGATCGAATGCGGTTTAACCTCCTATTTTTAAGTGTTTTTTTTCAAGTTCGATAGTCGATTTAGTTCGCTAAGTATTTGATCCAATGATCTAACGAGCTTATGGATTTCTGAGGACTTTCTGTCCTTGATTCTCGTTGTTGAGTAACCCCAGATATTCAGTTGTAACGGAGGCGAAGGATGGCTCGTTTGCCTCACCCGAATCTGCTGGGCATTCCGCAACACTGGCAATAGTCGGTAGGTATGTTTCTTCGCCGATGAAGGCTACGCGGTATATCTCGATCGTTTGCATCACTATGCCGAGGAGTACGGTGTCGCAGTGCACGCCTTTGTACTGATAACAAATATGTACACCTTCTGCTTACGCCTGCATCGGCAGATGGCGTGAGCAGGCTTATGCATCTCTCGCATCTCTCTGCCGGTGTTGTGTACGTTACATCAATGTTATCTATCAGCGTTCTGGCATTCTTTAGCAGTTTTATAATAGTTAACTGTTAAACCAGTCCATCAACTCTTCCTCTGCACTGGCAAGTTCAACCGGATTTATCAGCCCGCGTTGCAAGGCAATTGCTACCGCTCTTGATCGATAATTCACCTTTCGACCAAAGGGCGATAGGCTGATACGATCATGCTCTATCTCAAGCTTGGCATAAAGAGATTTTAAACGGCTCTGCACCCCACGTTTTGAAAGGTAACGCCGGTTGGCAATCATGTCATCGGTCAGGCCCAAAGCAATGTCCGTTAAAACCTCAAACTCAAGATCAGAAATGGTTTGTTGTGATTGTTTGGTGCGTTTTTGAACCGGTCGTATGAGAGGATCAATCCAGCATTGGCACTCACTAAATACCATGTTGACAGCTTTTAATAACTGGTTTGTGGTATTGGTTTTAAGTATATAACCGTAAACAGTCTCTTCTGGAATAATTGAGGAGAGGGAGCGAATATAGATCTCATCCTGATAATGTGTCCAGAAAATAATTCTGGCTGTTGGCTTCTCTTTCCAGAGCATTTTAGCCAGTTCAATTCCGTTACACCCTGGCATCTGTAGGTCGCTTATGACAAAAGGGTTTTTAATATTTTTGGTTAATAAATACGCCTCATGGCCATTGTTAGCTACATGGAGTTTATATTGACTCAGTGAGGCGCATAAAAATTCTCGATCTCGGGGGTTGTCTTCGGCAATCACTATTTCAAATGCTGTATTCAATTTTAACCTGCGGAATATGAAGGGATAGGGTAATAAGCGTTCCACAGGGTAGGTTATCACTTATCGAAAATGTGGCGCCAAGCATCTGGCAGCGACTTTTGATATTGTTCAGCCCAAGACTTGTATGATGCCCAGAGTTTCTATCTAGCCCAATGCCATTGTCAGAAATTTTAAAAGTAATCATGCTGTTGTTATGGTTTGCAGTCACTGAATAGCTGCAGCATTGAGCATGGTTGATAATATTATTAACCAGTTCCACCAGAATACGATACACAGTATATCTTTGATAGGGCTCCAGAAGTAAATCCACTTCTTCAGGTATTTTTATTGAGTAATCTGGAATTCCGCCTCCGCAAGAATTCTTTTGAATATAGTTTTGTAATGTTGCCTCTATTCCAAGCAGGTCAAGGCTGTTGGGGTGAAGATCTTCAATAACATTGCGTATTGAGCGGGTGATCAGTAACAGTTGTGCATTTATATTTTTGCTGTCTACGATTTCAGAGGCGCTTACTTTTCTTGAGAGATGAGTAATATCGGCGAGAATTTGATCATGCAAATCCATAGAGATTCGCTTTCGCTCGTCTTCCACGCCCTTTAATAAAATACGAGTATTGCTGTTGTTTGTTATCTCTTTGCGCATCAACTTAAGGAATACAACACTAAGCACGATAAACAGTACCATTACGATTGTATGTTGTATAAGCAGCGAGATAATTTTACTGTTCCGATAATCTGGATCAAGCTGATCAATAATGATCCAGTCGCTAGCCTGAATTCTGGCAGATTCGCCAGTTTCTACCAGTGTATTAGAAGCAATAAATTCTGTTGCACTTTGAATCATGCCCGAATGTTCTAGCCCTTGAAATGTTGCAGGGGGAAAAAATTCTAACTGACGACTTTTTTGTCGATTTACAACAAATAGCCAGTGATGTTCTGTCTGGCGCTTGGCCAGCAATTTGATGATCGGATCGATATGGTAGCTAATAAAGAAGATTGACTGATTTGGTAACCGAACCATTAGGTCATAGTGTTGTTTTTTGATATCGGTACGATTGTGTACATTTAATAAGGCAGGTTTGCCATGTTTAGCCATTTGAATAATATTTTGACGGCATGTTGAATATACCTCAAATGTTTCCTGGCTTAGGCGAATATTTCCTTCACTGTCTGCAATGCTGTATTCAAGCATGTCGGGAAAGTACTTATCTATTTTTGTTTTAAGGTTCTGTTGTTTAACGGGGTTATTGGGGGCTAGATAGAGCGCTGTAAGTAACTGCTGCTCTTGATCGGCAAACAAATCCAATCTTCTTTTTTCTGATAGCAGTATTTGTTCAATTTCGGCTCTAGTGCTACTCACGGTTTTTTCAGATATCTTTTTGTGGTAGTCAGAAAACTGGTGATATTTGTAGTAAATGTCAATTGCCAGAAATATAAATATAAAACCAAGCAGCCCTACAACATAGGAAGTGTAACGGTTCACTAGCAAATTACTCCCAAAAATCCTGTTTTATAGATAATACGTTTGCTGGAGTCAACGTGCTAAAGCACAGTTTCCTTCTACGCAATAGCACAAATACACTCTGTTTTTAAGCCGCTTTCCCAGCGCTCGCTTTTTCTTAACAATGTGCACAATTATAAAATCCCAGAAAACATCTTATGAAACAGATATTGCTAAGTCTGCTGCTATTATCCATCAGTACTATTTCCCCTGCCGCAAGCCTTCTCTTCCAGCTGCATATTTCAAGTGAGAATTTTGATCCAAATAAAAGGCTGGAGCTGAGTAATCTTGGTGAAGGGGGAACTGCCCTGCAGCTTGATTTTTTTGATAAGGCGGGTAATCAATATGGCTTTGATCTTAAGTACAAAAAACTCCCCGTTAATCGCGCTTTTCTAAGTAATTTGCATATTACCCCGAGTGAGATCGGTGGTTAAAAATTGTGCGATCTTTTTTTTGGTTCTATGGGCGACGAATCCGAAATACCTGGTGCCAATAAGAGGGAATATATTCCTAGCTACAAAAAAGTGACCGGGTAGCCAAAAAGCTGCAACCGAAATTAGCAGCGATGTTCATGAGCGAGGCTATTTTTTCTGCTTATAAGGAGAGGCTCGCGGTAGAAGAGCCAAAACCTGCAGAAGAAAAATCGTTACAGTCGCTTTCAAAAACAGAGCATCAACTCTTTCAAATTTTACTAAAAAATCAAACTGTATTAGCAAGCATCATTGGGATATAAGAATGAAAACAAAGATATTTGGCAGCTTTATAGTTGCTGCGACAATGACTGGTTGCGGAGGAGGAGCAGGAGGCTCCGATGATAACAACAAAGGTAACAGCAGTGGTGATGCAAATCTTGCTCCCGTTGTCAGCATATTCTCTGCCACCAAATCTACACTTGAACTGAACGAATCGGTGCAATTAAATATTCTTGCATTCGACCCCGATAATGATGCTATCACCTGCCAGGTAGACACTGATGGGGACGGTACTGCTGATCAAAGCTTCGACGACTGCGAACAAGATAACAGTTTTGATATCAGTTTTGCTAATGCTGGCACCTATAACCTGTCTGTAACAGCATCTGATGGTGAGCTTTCAGCGAGCAAATCGCTGACATTAACCGTTAACGATGTTATCAGCACGCCCAATAACAACCCGATAATTACAACCTTTAGCCAAGCGGATTCTGGCTTAGTTTACGATGGCCAACCCTTTAACCTCAATATTTTAGGCTCTGATGCTGACTCAGATCCTCTCACTTGCACATTGGATACCAACAACGATGGCACTGCTGATCAAACCATCGCTAATTGTGAGACTCTTCAAACTGTCAGTGTTACGTTAAATGGTGTGGGATCTCACACGATTGGTTTAAGCATTACTGACGGTGAGTTTTCAGCCAGTAAATCGCTGACATTAACCGTTAACGATGTTATCGGCACGCCCAATAACAATCCGGTAATTGCAACCTTTAGCAAAGCAGGTTCTGGCGAGGTTTACGATGGCCAACCCTTTAACCTCAATATTTCAGGCTCTGATGCTGATTCAGATCCTCTCACTTGCACATTGGATACCAACAACGATGGCACTGCGGATCAAACCTTCGCTAATTGTGAGGCTAATCAAACGGTCGGCGTTACGTTAAATGGTGTTGGATCTCACACTATTGGCTTAAGCATTACTGATGGTAAAAACACTACAAGTGATGCCATCATTATTAATGTGTTAGCCGAGCCCAATAGCAATCCGGTAATCACAACCTTTAGCAAAGCAGGTTCTGACGAGGTTTACGATGGCCAACCCTTTAACCTCAATATTTCAGGCTCTGATGCTGATTCAGATCCTCTTACTTGCATATTGGATACCAACAACGATGGCACTGCTGATCAAACCATCACTGATTGTGAGACTCTTCAAACGGTCAGCGTTACGTTAAATGGCGTTAAAACTCACGCTATTCGCTTAACTATTAATGATGGTAAAGGCGTTGTAAGTAATGTCATCACTATTGATGTGTTAGACGCGAATGCCAGTCTGCCGCCGACTATTGCCAAGTTTTCCCTCGCTAGTACAGACACAATTTATGCAGGTCAGACTTTCTCGGTGTTATTCCGCGCTGAAGATACGGATAGCTCAGAATTAACCTGCCAACTGGATTCTGATGGGGATGGTAGTTACGATCAAACCATTAGCGAATGCCAAAACCTTCAGGTTGTTAACTTGAGCATGGCCAGTGCGGGTGATCATATAATTTGGCTCAAAGTTACAGATGGCGTTACTAGTGTAACAAAAATATTAACTGTTAGCGCTGAAGCATCAACATCGGGCTCTTTGCCTGAAGTGGTAAGTTTTAAATTGCTAAGCCCTCTGCCTATTCGTCCAAATAATGCGGTTGAATTTGAAGTCGTTGGCCGTGATACAGACTCGGATATTACCTGTTATCTGGATGGCGACGGTGATGGCAGCAATGATAGTTGGAACAGCTGTAAAGCTGAAGGGAATATTCTCACAGCCCGTTTTAATGGAGTTGGTGACTACACCTCAATACTGACAGTCACGGAAAAAAGTGATTTAAAACGTTCAACGATAAGGGCTCTCCCCGTCACTGTCGTCAGTAATCAATCTCCCGTGCTCAACAGTGTAACAGTCTCAGCGGCCACGAGTCGCCCTAATCAACGCGTGCGTTTTACCTGGGATGCAACCGATCCTGAAGGCGATGCACTGACCTGTTACATCGATCAAGACAGCGATGGCACTCAGGATAATCTTTTCACTGACTGTGATGAGGCTTTTGCTATCTACAGTACAGTCGGTACTTATACTGCCACATTAAAAGTCATTGATCCTTATGCCGGTGAATCTGCGGAAATAACTGTTGTTATCGACGTTGTTGATAACAGTGCCCCTGTGATTGCCAGCCTCGGGTTTGATAAAACGAGCGTGCGTGAAAATGAAACAGTGGCATTAACTTGGGATGTTTCCGATGCAGATGGTGATCAACTTACCTGTGACGTGGACGCAAATGGCGATGGTGATTATCGCCGCGATTCCGATGGTGATGTGACCATATACAATTGTGCCGGTGCCGGCTCAACGGAGCTGAATTTTACAGCTGAAGGCGAACTTAGCATAAATATGCGCGTGCTCGACGCCCTTCCCTTTAGGGCCGAGACAAGCTCAACAGCAACGCTCACGGTCAAAGCAAATACCGCGCCGCACATTGCAGAGTTCACATTAGATAACATGCCGGTCAAGGTGGGCGAAAATGCCAGCTTCCATATAGCTGCAACTGATGTAGATGCTGATGCATTAAGCTGCGCCATGGACCTGGATGCTGATGGCGCCTTTGAAACTGACATCGGTAGCTGTACCACCCCTATTGATTTTACGGTAGCAGCGACCAGCACCGGTGTATTTGACGTGGCTTTGAAAGTGACAGATGCCTACGACGGTGAAACAACACAAGTCATAAAAGTTGCTTACTATGATCACGAGATTACCGTAGATACGCAGGAAGATCTCATTGGCGTTGACGTCAATAATGGCATCTGTACTACAGCTTCTGGGTTATGTTCTTTGCGCGCTGCCGTTATGGTTGCCAACCATATCCATACCAGTACCGGTACCCCATCGATCATCAATCTGCCTGCAGGCACCTTCACTTTGTCATTACCTGAACCGCAAACCGATGACAATGCACTCGGTGGTGACTTGGATGTACAAGGCAATATCTACGTGGGTGGTGTTAGTGCTGAAACCACGATTATTGATGGTAACCGTGCTGTGATGGAAACACGCCTATTTGAAGTGCTGTCTGGAGCGAGTGTTACTGCCTTTGAAAACATGACATTGCAGAATGGTAAAGACACTACAAGTGGAGCATTCTATATTACCAAGGGTGACTTGCATTTGCTTAATGTGAAAATACAAAATAACGAATCGAATAATGCTGTAGCCAAGATTGCTGATGGCCGTGTTTATGTAGAAAATTCCAGTTTTTTGAATAATACCTCTTATGGTTACGGTAATTTATGGGCCAGTGATCCTATTTTTGTAAGAAACTCTGAGTTTTCAGGAAACCGTAGCGGCGATGGTGGAGCCATATACCTGAAAGATTCTTTTAATCCTGATGGTTGGTCTTTGATAGAAGCGACGACGTTTGACAATAATGCGTCAAGCAATAATGCTGGCGCAATTTATCACCATTATGGCAACGTAGAAATTGTCGATAGCTCATTTACTCAAAATGGCGCTACTGATAAGGGCGGTGCAATTTATAGCACCGCTTTTAGTACTACGAATATTCGAATCGAAAACACTCAGTTTATGAGAAATGAAGCAAGGAACAGTGGCGGAGCTTTGTCGCTGTACGATGGTGACATAGTTGTTTCAAACGTAACATTTTCCAATAATAAGGTACCATCTTCCACCTCTGAGGGAGGCGCTATAGCCTTGGGTAACGGGGACTTGGCTTTAAACAATGCATTATTTGTTAGTAATTCTTCTGCGTATCGTGGAGGTGCGATTATGAACTCAAGTGGCAATATCGAAGTTAGCAGTACAGTTTTCGATTCCAATTCTGCAGAATTCGGTGGTGCACTTTATTCAAATGTAGCGTCTACCAATGACAATGTATTAGATATTACCAATACGTTATTGATAAGAAATGCTGCAAGCAATCGTGGTGGAGCCATATTTTTCAAGAACTCCGATGTTGATGAACCACTTACCTTAAACTACGTGACTTTCATTAATAACTCTGCTGTCGGCAATGGCGGTGCTATCTATGAAAGCATTAACTCAGCAGCATCGGTCTACCTAAAGGGCACGATTTTGCAAGCTAATACGGCAGGTATAGGAAGCAACTGTTTTGGTACCATCAATTCCTCTGGGTATAACTTGATTGAAACTGAAGAAAGCTGCGTTGTGGCACTGAATCCTTCGGATTCAATCGCGGCAGTGACTCTGCTTGAAGATACCGATGCAATGACAGGTATGGCAACAGCCACACTGCCACCTGGTGATAGTCACATCAACAGCATCCCTGCTGCAGATTGCACCAATGTTAACGATGAAGCCGTCAGTACTGACCAGCTGGGCAATGTTCGCCCTCAAGGCGCTGGTTGTGAGCCAGGTGCATTGGAAATTGTTGAGTAAGTAATAACCCAACAGGCAACATTTGTTGCCTGTTTTTACTGCGTTATTTAAACTGACTAGATGACGTATCCCACCAGATTTTCAACTGCCAGAGTCCTATTGGTCAGCACCAGAGATACCTTTCTAAGGCGAACATAATTAACCTCATCGTACAAGCACGGTTCTGTAAGGTAATACGCCGCCGACTTTTATCTGTTAGAACCATAGGGTTTAACAGTATCTGACTTTCTTCTTGATGTCAGCGTTGCACTTACTGTCTGAATTCAGGATTAATAATTCTACCGTCAGCATTACACAGATGAATTGCCCATAATTTTTTAGATGTTGATGGTGTAAATATGCCATTGGATACAAAGATGCCTAACTGGAAATATTTGTAAGTTGTGTCACTTTTAGTTTAGTGACTATGGGGCATTCATTGGTGTATTTCTTTATCGCAATTGGCTATGGTTTTCAATTTTTTATCAATTGGCATGTTTATCATTCGTATCGCAAAGATATAGGCTGATATGCCGTTTTCGACTTAGGGAAACTAGTATTGTAAAAACGTATTTGCTGTATATCTATGGTGAACAAATTTGTCTGAAAAGGCTAAGTGAAAGAGTTTTCATTGCGCTTAGCCCGTGTTACTTGGCTAGACTAGAATCCCGAAATTCATGATATTAGAGTAATTTTACTTATGTTGATTTTACTTACTTTTATTCGGTAGCGGTTATGTACTTTATATCTACCTATGCCTCAATTCATTCTTAGAGAGCAGGCGCTAGTTATTCATTCGCGCCTGCGAAAAATTAAATTTAGACGGTTAAGGTTATTTTACCGACTGCTTTTCCTGACGCCAATAAATCATGTGCTTTGGCGACTTCCCATATTGAGAAATTACTCTCATCAATAATTGGCGTAATCTTACCTGCATCAACAAACTCTGCAATTTCATTAAGAATACGACCGTGGGATGTATGATTAATGTCATGACACAATGGGATAAGCATTAGCACGCTATGAAACGATAAGCTTTTTAGTGCCACTTGTAGCGGGTCGGCAATTGGCAGGGTTGTTGTCACATGACCATTGAATCGAGCGGCTTCAAACGATTTTTGTATGTTATCACCAGCAACCGGGTCAAAAACTTTATCAAATCCGACACCATTCGTGTATGCCTGAACATAGTCTGAAACAGATTCTTTGGTGTAATCAACGAGATTATCTGCGCCGACTGTTTTAGCGAGTGCTTCATTCTTTGGTGCATGCGTTGAAGTGACATTTGCTCCGAGTACTTTTGCTAACTGAATGGCGATGTGACCAACGCCACCGGTAGCACCATGAATAAGCACATTATCACCTGGCCCAACATTCATTTTTTCAACCAGTGCTTCATACGCAGTAATTGCTACTAACGGAAGTGCTGATGCCTGCTTCATTGTGAGTGTTTTGGGTTTTTGAGCCATTAATCGAGCGTCAACCAACATAAACTCGGCTAGAGCTCCATCAACACCATTAACCCCGCCTGCCATGCCGTAAACTTCATCACCAACGTTAAAATCGGTAACGTCTGCACCAACTTCAGTCACTATGCCTGCAACATCGCCGTGCAGTACTTCGGGTAAATTTTGTGACCATGGTAGTTCAGTTGAGCGAAGCATGGTATCAATCGGGTTAACGCTGGTTGCCTTCACTTCAACCACCATATGGCCTCGTTTAGCGACGGGTTTTGCTCTCTCTGATAATTGAAAAACGTCAGTGCTGCCAATTTCTTTAATGATCATCGCTTTCATAGTGATTACTCTCTATTCGCCGGTTGATTGGGTTGTTCGTTTAAGTGGGCCTATTTTGACGTATGCCTATTGAGCAACCAACTACCCATTTGGCAATTCACCTTTGTCTTTTAGGCAATGCAAGATTAAAATGATAAGGGTGTTCNCTCGGATGATTACCAGGCTACATAAGAGAAGAAAGAGGAATAATGAGTTCACTAAATCGGCTACTGTACTTCAACTGCGTGGTAGAGACGGGTAGCATCTCTGAAGCCAGCAGAATATTTGATGTGCAGCCGTCGTCTATCTCTAGGCAGCTAGCGGCTCTTGAGCAAGAACTGGGTGTGCGCCTTTTAAATAAAACAACTAGAAACACCGGGTTAACGGAAGCTGGGCATAAATACTATGAGTATTCTCAGCGTATCGTATCTGAGTTTGATGCAGCAAAAAGGGCGGTTAATGACTTACAAGAAAAACCAAACGGTAAGTTGAGGATAAGCATGACCGTAGGGTTTGGTGAGTGTGTCGTGCTGCCACTTGTTCCTCAGTTTATGTCGCTGTACCCAGATATTGATGTAGAAATTGAGCTGACCGAACGCGTTGTCGATCTTATCGAAGAGAATATTGATGTGGCAATTCGTAGCGGTCGGTTGCCTGATTCAGCGATGATTGCAAAACGGTTGGCGTCTAATAATTTTCTATTGTGTGCGAGCCCACAATACCTAGCCGTAAAAGGTACCCCTCACGCCCCTGAAGATATAGTAGATCATCAGTGTATTCAATACAGTTATACCGGTTGGAAAGATTGGTTTTTAATGTCTGAGGAAAGAACCAAACTCATCACTAAGAAAGCTATTTCAGTCAACACCGTGAACGGTCAGAAACAGCTTGTGCTAAATGATACCGGTCTCGCATTGATGCCTTTTTGGGCTGTTAAGAGTGAGTTAGATGATGGTTCGATAACTCATGTAATGCCTGAGCATATCTTTAGCCCTTACGAAGCGCTTAGTGCCACTTACGCCATTTATCTGAAGCGAGATTTAATTTCGCCAAAGACTCGGGTTTTCTTAGATTTTCTCGGCGAGAATATCGTCGATCTTGATATCTAGCGCTGTATCATACGTGTGCTATTTTTAACCGTATCAAGATCGGGTAGTACATGTTTAATTAGCTATATTTTGGCTGATGTAAAAATCGAATGTTGCTTTAATAGTTGAGTAGATCATAACCACTCTAGCGATATAACGTGACAGCTATGCGGGGCTATGCGGGGCTATGCGGGGCTATGCGGGGCTATTGGGTTGGCTAGCAACCAGCCAAAGAGTTTTTCCGCTCAATAACAAGTCACATAACAAAAAACAGGTAGCTGCACCTACAGCGAAGCACCTGAATATAGTGTTGTGTAAGTAACAGCAAGGCGCATTTTTAGTGGCAAAATTAATTGAAATACTCTGGGAGCTAACAGAAGGAACAGGGCGGCGGGGCTTTTTTGTAAGCGTTGCGATTTTACTTGGATTCTATTTGTTTATGAATTTTTTGGGTTGATAGGCGCTATTACGTTGCTGCATTTTTACATGTGATTTGTGGCACTAATAATTTTTTATGAAATCAGGGTTGAACGGAGGTATTTAGGATGTCAAAAATAGGATATCAAGATCTAATGGGTATGTTTTCAACGGTAGCGAAAAGAAACTATGTTTGAGCTAAAAACGATCAGCCTATTTTTTGTGACAGCCATTGCTGAAATTCTTGGCTGCTATCTCCCGTATTTATGGCTTAAGCAAGAAAAGAGTGTGTTTCTGCTTGTTCCTGCGGCAGTGAGCCTGGCTGTTTTTTCCTGGCTGCTAACGCTGCACCCTTCGGCCGCCGGAAGGATTTATGCGGCGTATGGCGGTGTTTACATTGGAGTTGCTATTTTGTGGCTGTGGGTTGTTGAGGGCATCACGCCTACGGTGTGGGATTTTGTTGGTTCAGCAGTCGCAATTGTCGGCATGGCGATTATTATGTTTGCGCCGAGAGGTGCATAGTAAGGCAAACTATGACTATATCTATCGGGCATTCCTCTTACTAGCAGGGTTTTTGAGCTGTTCGCTATACACGTTTTAAACCGGCAGTGCAGTGATACTATTCTTGGGATTGGGATTGGGATTGGGATTGGGATTGGGATTGGGATTGGGATTGGGCTGCAGGCAGCAGGCGTGAACGGTAGCCTCCGCCTTAGTGACCCACTTGAAGACGAAAAGTTGCGGTGTTTGAAAGTGAATATCTCGCGCGTATGTCGGCTATGGATGACTCTCCCTGTTTGTTGTTACGAAGGCGTTATTTTCGAAAATAGAAACATAGTGTTTGGCCTTACTATTCGATGTTCCCAGATGCATAAACTTTAGCTATTTTTTGGTTTTTCCGCTGGTCCTGGGTAGAGGCCCCTTAGTCTTAATGGTGCCATTGCAGCGCTGGTAATCAGCATATTGATCGATCGTTGATCGAAGTATTTTGATGCCGGTATCGATAGCACACGTAAACGATTTTGACATCTTTACGTCGATGCTCCCTTATATGAACGGCTTTTTCTACTGTACGAAATGCATTCACTCATATTCTTATGGTTATGTATTAAACGTGGGTCACAAAAAATAGTATTCAGTGAAAAAAGGGATACTTTTGTAAAAAATATGAGTAGTAGTTTTGTTTATTGGATCTCGTATTTTTAAGGTGCAAAACGCAGTCACAGTTTGTGAATGTTACGTGAACTTAATGGTATAAATTTCCCTCCCAAAGCCATAGATCGTAATAACTCCCCAGTGCTAAACGACAAGCGCTTCGATCTAGTATGCAAGGCAAATGTGCTTTGGCTGTGAGAAGGTCATAAGAAAAATGATTTTTGGTAAACGCCGATCGCTGATATGCCATGTTGACTAACTTTATATTTGAGCGGTGTACCCATGAAAGAAAATGTTTACCAGAAATTGTGGTTCATTAGATTTCTAATGCTTCACATACATGATCGAGCGTGTCCAAACAAAATACGAACGGTGGAATACGCCGTTTATGCAGTGCTCGCCTTAATAATCTCACTGATCAGTACTGAGGTTTTTGCGCATGGCTATAACCTTTCGCCGACACCGGCGCGTCAAATCATGTGTAAAAATCAAGGCAGTAACAACCAAACCTGCCAAACAGCGATTGCCATAAACCCTGGTGCTATTTATTGCCCACATTGTATTAATGGCAGCATACGGTTTACTTCGAGTAACTATGACCCCTCGAACGAATATTTGCCCCGTGACACAGCACAGGAGCTGGGATTAGTCAGGGAGAGTATCGTCGATGGATCGCTCTGCAGCGGCGGCGGCGGTGGTGAAGGTGGGCGAGGAAAACTCTGGGATATTGTGCCTGCGCCCGGCCAAGATTGGCTCTACACGGACGTTACTCCAGGCACCACCATGCGGCTCGATTACAGCGCCAATGTTCCGCATAACCCGAGTTTCTGGCAGATTTTTGTTTCTAAGCCTGGTTATGACCCGCGTACTGCTAAATTAACGTGGAATGATTTGGAGCTGGTGAAACAGATTGGCAACATTTCTACAGAAGGCGGCGTTTATCCGCTTAGAGATATTAAATTGCCGTCTAATCGCAGCGGCCGTGCAATTCTCTACACTCGTTGGCAGCGTTATGATGCTGCGGGTGAGGGCTTCTATAATTGTTCCGACATCAATTTTGTCGGCGGTAACCCCGATCCTGACCCTGACCCTGACCCAGATCCTACCGAGCCACCAGCAGATTGGCCTGTCGCGGAAATTGGCAAATTTGTTAATGTGGAACTAGTTGCCGAGGCGGGTGATACCGTTGTGTTTGAACTGCGTAACAGCAGCGGTGCGATTGTTAACGAGACTGAGTTGCTGGTACAGCCGGATATTACTGAAACAGCCAAATGGGCGGAACAACTCGCAATCATCATCAATGCCAACAACATGCCGGATGTATTGACGATTGGTCAGTGGCATGCCGAAATGAACCATATTATGTACATGCCGGATGACCCTTGGAATAACTTAGTTTGGGCGCCTAAAGATGGTACATATACAGCACGTGTTTATGTAGAAAAAGGCGACGACCCTGACCCTACGCCGGGCAACCCTGTAGCGATCGGTCAGTTTGTGAAAGAGTCAGACGATGGAAAAGCTAAACCGGGCGATACGGTTGTGTTGAAAGTCACCGATGAAAATCGTGTTCCGGTAGTTAACAAAACGCTCAGTATTGTTGATGGCAATACCGATATCCGCACATGGGCTCAACAGCTGGCGAGCATGGTCAACATGACGCCTGATACCACTATTTTTGTGGGCACACAAACGGGTGACGATACCATTGAGTTTGATCCCGGTAACGTCTTTAGCAATCAGGTGTGGGCTCCAAATGTGAGTTATGGATTCACGTTGGTGGTATCTAATAATGATCCCGTTGATCCACCTCCAGGTGAACAACTACCGCCTTTGTATGACTACGATTACCCCGACAGTATGTCGACGTATCGTGGTGGTATGCGCGTGAAAGCCGAAGATGGTCTCATTTATGAATGTCGTGGTTGGCCAACCGAAGGCTGGTGTACTCAAGCCGCATATAGCCCTACCGGAACTTACTCTGATCAAGCGTGGTTCCCGGTTAATCCGGCTGATGACCCAACAGAGATTCCTGGTGGAACACCTGAATTCGATCACATCTGGCAAGGTATTGGCGGCGATGCTCGATACGCAAGCGGCGTAAGAGTTTTCCAAAGCCGTGGTACGCCTGGCGCACAAGGTGTTTATGAATGCCTCGGGTACCCTAACTCTGGTTGGTGTCAGCAGCGTGCTTATGCGCCGGCAGTGAGCGATGCCTGGGGCCAAGCTTGGAGAAAAGTCGGACCGAATGAAGGTGTTCCTCCTGAGGACCTTCCTGACTATCAGTACACCTATCCCGAAAATCGTGAGAATTATGCTTCGGGTGTAAGAGTGTTTCAGCCACGCGGTGAATCTGGTGTGTATCAATGCAAACCGTTTCCATTCGGTGGATGGTGTGTACAAGATGCTTATGCGCCGGGTGTGAGTCAGTTCTGGCAGCAAGCCTGGGATAAAGTCCCTGCGCCTGCTAACCCTGGTAATGGCCGTGGAGAAAATCCTAGTGATAATCCTGGAGGTATTCCAGGCGATAACCCTAGCGACAACCCCGGAAGCGACCCAGGTGATGAACCTGTGCTACCGCCTTCGCTGAGTGCGCTGGGTAGTGGATCAATCGACATCTGGGTGTTGATGTCGCTGATGTCCCTCGGGTATTTCGTAAGACGTAGGTAACCGATTCGGCTTTATGAGAAGGGCGAAGTACGATGAGTACTTTGCCCTTTATTGGTCGTCGATAGTAGATACCCTTGAAGGTGCGTTCAGGTGCAGTCTTAACCACAATCAAGAAAGCAAAGCCCGTTTTATGCGGGCTTTTTTAGTTTTTAACCTGTGGCAGATTTGCGCTGGTCATCGGTAAGATACGATCTTGATGTGAAGTCGGGTGCGCTTCAATTCTATGGAGTGCCCCAGATTTTGGTGCTAATCTCCACGTTTCCATGCTGACTAAGTTTTATGGTTATTGTTCGTCAATCCCGTTATCTAAAGCCTCGTTGCTTCCATACTTCGTTAGTTGAATCGAGGCTCTGATGTTTCCCTACTTTCATGCTGAAATTCAGTATGCGAGCCATCTGTCGGTTATTGCTTCAACTCATGAGTGATTAAAAATTGAACATGCAATGGATGTCGCTTTTATTCTGTCTATAATCCAGAGCTAACCAATAAGGTATTCTGCTAGACGTCATCTATGAGGGAGTAATGATGAAGAAGCTATTTTTTGCGCTCACGTTAGGTTTGTTTGTTCAGTCGGCATCAGTTTTGGCTGACGATTATCTGATGTGGCAATTACCGTCGACGAAAATATCGTTGCCAGTCTATGTCTATGAAGGCGGTAAACAGGTTGCGTTTATCCCTAGTGATTCCCTGCAGTATTTTGCAGGGAAGTACAAAGCTGGATCTACTAATGCGACGTACGATTTGTATTACCAAACTGGTGAACAGTGGAATGGATGTACGTTGGTGTTGAAAGATGGCAGTGTGGATAACACCAAAGGCATTACAACCTGTACTGGTGCTGTGATTAATCCGCCTGGCGCTAAGTCTAATGTTTATACAACGGGGTTCGGTGCCTATGCCTGGTCATCGGTTGAGGCTCCCAGTAATCCACTAGCGACGGATTACACGAATCGTAAAGTGAAGTTAGTGAACAATACGACCTATCCACTGATTCAAGTGGGGGAATCTTGCTCAGTCAAAGTGGGTAGCAATAAGGCTCCATCCTGCCAAACAAACCCCATTATTGCGACAATTGCGAACAAATCACCCAACAACACACACGTTATCACCGTTGATAAAGACGGTTTGAACTCGTCGGCGTTTTATATGAGTGCGTATTGCACCGCCAGTAGCGTGAAAAAATGTGGCACCTCGCCGACGAAAGCGCAATGTGAAAAAGGCACTCAGGGTAAAACATGGGTTTGTACCGGGGGATATTTTGCCGGGCAAACACCCTATGCTAGCAAGATTGAACCAACGATTTTGACNGTGACCAACGGCATACCGGATGGCGCGAGTAATATCGATATTTCTGCAGTTGATGGATATAACACGACCGTTAAGTTGTACCCGGAGCAAGGCGCATACTGTACCTATACCGTGCCGCCGGAAAACTCGAATGTGTTAGGGGCGGGCTACTATGATACAGCAACACCGTTAGCAGAAATTAACCCACCCAATGGGCTTGAGGCGTTGTGTGATAGCAGTTCGCAATTACCTGCGAAGTATTCGGGTACGATTTCGCAATGGAAACTCACCAAAATGGATTCCGCCAAAAAATTTGAAGGGTGTATGAGCCCTTGTGCGTATGCATCGAAGCATAAACCAAAGGATAAGGATCGTTTTTGTTGCACCGGCAGCTTTGATACCCCAGCAGCATGCGATGCAGCGGCAGGCGATATTGGCGCTAACACCGCAACCTATAACTCGAATGTGGTGAGTACATTTACCCATGTATATGGCTTTGCCTATGGTGATGCCGGAAGTGATTACGCTTGCCCACCGGAGACAAACTTTATCGTTGAGTTTGTTGCGCCATAAGTTTATGGCGTTTGAACTTGTTGTTTACATCGTGAAAGCGATTGGTACAACCAAACCTTTCTGAGAGAAGTCGGGTAGGTATTGCATCGGTGGAATACAATACCTACCCAGTTTTTGTGCTAATAGCAGAAAGGTGTATCAGCACATATGTCTATCGTTATTGCCCATCAATACCGTCGCAATTTTCGTCTATATCATTAACGCTATCGTCAGTCGCATCGGGGTTGATGAGTGGATTGGTGTCGTCACAATCGTCATTATTGTTAACGAGCGGAAAAGACCAATCGGTGTCGTTTAGCTCAATGCTTGGGTCGCCAAACCCGTCTGAATCATTGTCTATGTACCATTTATTATCGATGTTGCCGTCGCAATTATCATCGATATCATTGGTGGTAATTTCAACTGCAGCGGGAGAAATCAATGCGTCGGTGTCATTGCAGTCACCATTTAAAGTAACATAGCCGTCTGGTTTCGAGGCTGCGTTTATTGATTGATCTGTGGCGCCATAGCCATCATCGTCGCTATCGAGGTACCAGATGCCATCGTCACTTTGTCGAATGCAATAGAGCAAGTATGCGTTACCGCAATTGTGGTTTGGTGCTGCTCCCCAATTGGTCCATTTTTTATCGCCTTGGTTATCGAGCCCCGCAGTAAATTGAAGCGCCGCATCGGTGCTGGTCCAATCGTTACAGTTTGTTGCCAGATACGTGCCGTCGTAGTCTGTGCCTGTCATCACATGTAGATCGGCCGCTCCGGTGCCAAGTTCATTAAAGGCAATTGCATCGATCAATGTTCCATCGGTTAAATCGATCCAGTTATTCGCAATAATGACTTTATCAGAACGAACGTACGGGTTGGCGGATGGGACTAGCCTATCGGCGGCTGATTCTGTGCTATTCGATATCCAGGCTTTATAGGTGCCGGCTGGTACAATGGATTCTGTTGAATCTGCGTGTTGCTGGCAGATAATATCGGCGTTCTCCAAAGCACCAAAATCAGTTGAATGGATCGTTGATGTCGAAAATATGTAGTTAAACCCGTTGTCGATTGTACCGTCGCAATCTTGGTCAACATTGTTGGCGATTTCTGTGATTCCAGGGTTTATTTGTGCATTGTCGTCGTCGCAGTCGCCCTTATTGGCGACATAACCATCGGGCTGTGTTTTTTGTTGAAGGCTGTCGTTCGAGTTGCCAAACATATCGGCGTCGGCGTCACGATACCAGTACGGGTCAGGCTTTGTTGGTACGGGTGTTTCAGGTAAACATGCGGCTAACATCAGGCCGGATGCCAGCGGAATAAGCACTTTTTTCATCAGGAGATCCTTTTGGATTCTTGGTGTGTCGATAGATTGATAGTGGTTGCGTTACTTCATCTACGGAGGTCGGGCATATCCTGTGTGCGGGTATTGATCGATAAGGCGATGACTGGCACACAGCTTATTGATATTCGCCGGAAGTAATAGCAGCGACGAAGATAGGGGATATCGCTATCAAAGAACGTGCAATTTGTCTCGGATATCGCTCATTTTGTCCGGCTGATTTTCCGGCTGAGAGAAGTCGTCAGGTTTCGTGAGTCGTATCAAGAAGACGGCGTTATTGAATACGAGGTTATTGAGTGTTCGGAGCTATATTTATGGATACGTTCGCAACGACTTTCACAAATACGTTAGTCACCACGTCGATATGGTTAGCGGCTGAACATGTCCGTCATCCATTGATGATGGAGCATCTCACCACTTGCCAGTGCGGGGGTTGGCGATACGTTACTTTTATCTGTGTAGTAGTATTGGTAAGCATGACGGCCGAGGCTACGAACTTCTTTTGGTGTCATCCCAAATATGGATTTGAAGTTGCGGCGAAAGCTGGATTCGGACCCAAAGCCAAGTTGTTCGGATAGCTGCAATATACTGGTGCGTAAATGTCCGCTGGCTAACAAACGAAACGCGTAACGCATGCGTCGCTGATTGATGAAGTGCTTTAAACTACCTAGCGGCTCTGTAAGTCGATATAGCTTTGAGCGAGATAAGCCTAACTGGTTGGCAATAAAGGTTGCATTTAATTGCGGATCAAAGAGGTTATGATCAATCAATCGCCGAATTTCAAGCAGGTAGTTTCGATCGATGATGGTTTCTGCGCGTGCGAGATTATCCGGTGTTGCTTCCAGTGCAGCAATAAGTAGCGCTGCTGTGGGTTCCAACAGGGCTTCGCTGTCCTGAATCGTCATATGGGCAGCTTCTTCGTGCAGCGATTTAATATGCCGGAAAACAAACCGAGTTAACGGGTGTTGCCGGTGCAGTATGTTCAGATGTACGCTTTCTATATCAGGCAGCCCCTCATTTAAAATAGCGCGTGGCAAAAACAAAACCTGTGTATTCAATCGAGAGCAATTGGCAAATGATGGCTTCGAAAAGTCGACCGCGAGAATGTCTCCCGAGCTTACGCTCGATTCTACCGTGCCAAACTTCGAGCCCACTCCCCATGTCGTTTGGTCGACTGCCATAAATGCAAAAGCATCTTCACCCCCGCTGAGAATTTCTTCGAAACTACGGTATATGAGCTGTGGCCCCGAACGTACATCAAGCGTCACGAATCCGTCGAATCTATAAGAATTCATGTACCCATTGATGGGTTGACGATTGTAATTGGGTGAGGCGGACTCAGGTGTTTGAATAGGGTTCGCTGTTTGTGTGTCTGTTGGTGCGACGCCACAAAATGCAGACATTGCCTCGTGCCAGCAATCGAATGCATGATGACTCGATATCTCCTCCTGAGATCGTAACGTATCCATCGAAAACCGTGAGCATGGAATCTTTGACATGTTTTGCGGTGTATTACCCAAGATCGGTTGTCATGCTGAGATCAATGATCTCAATAGTCGAAACCCATAGCCGGTATGTTCGAAAGCAGTGGCTATAGGTACTGCGTTAGTTTACAGACAACATATCCCTAATCAACGAATATCGATCAATGTCTTACGCGTTAATATCTGAAGGGGGATTATTGATTTAGCCAAAGCTTGTTGACTGTTTCGTTTGTGTTCGGGCAGTAGAATTCGGTAGGGCCGTTGGTCAATAGGATTCCAAAACGACGGTTCTCATATATGCTTGAACAGAGATGAATAGGCGGTAAATAGAATTCCTAAACGCTGGAGGTACGATGAATATTCACGCTAAACAATGGGTAATGACGCTACTGTTATTCTGCATGAGCTATCAAATGCATGCTCAAACTATTCATGATAGTTATTTGGATGTCGGTGTACAGGTCGATTCCAGTTGTGCGGTAACGCACTTCTTCCTCGATATTGGCAAGAAAGAGAACCTGCAAGTTCGATGGTACCCCGGGCCGCTTGATAAGGCTGCTGGGCAACTGGAGCAACGGGTGTTTGATGTTTCTGCACACGGTATATCCAATATCAACAGCGCGGCACCGACCGCAGCGCTGGCATCGAAACCTTACCTCTCGGTGAAGCGTGGTTTTACGGTATTACAAAAGGGTGAGTTTGCGGGCTTAAAAAGCCTACCTGAAGGAGCAAAAGTTGGTGTGATGGATAACAGTACTGCTCTCCAAGATATCAAGCGAAATTACCCGGCTGATTATTTTGATTTGACCATTATCCCAATGCTCGAAGGTTCGCCCAGAGCCATGCTGCGTGCCGGTAAGATTGATGCGATTGCAGAAGGCTACACGGGCTTTTGGTTTAATCCTGACGATGCCAAAGATCTGGTGATGATTGACGTACACCCGCTTTACGACGATGACCCAGATGCCGAAGGCTTGGTATTTTGGGTACAAGAAGAAGATACCGCACTGTTGAATATGATCAACGCGTATTTAGATGACGTAAACACCAATATCTACTTCTACTACCAAAACAATAAGGCTTGCGACACGGACTATGCCTTCCCGCCTTCAGAGTGATGCCATTTGTTGAGGTTTTTGGCATGTGACTGACGCGCTGTTGGTGATCGCAGTGCTTTGTCGATGCAGGCCTACGGCGTAATATTCACCAGCGCCAAACAATATAAATCAAGCGAGCTATTGATCATCGTGTGATCGAGTGTTGGGGGCTTTCATTACAGTTTATCGCCAATGCGAAGCCATGTAGATAATCGACTAATAAATCTTGAGCATGCTGTTGTATGGTTGTCTCTAAATGCAGGGGCGAGATCACTACACGGAATCGTTCTGCAAAAATTGCTGATGGGCTTTCAGTACCCATTTTTAAAAAGGTTTCAAGCACGCTCGAGTAACAGCAGGTAGCTGCGGCATAGGGCGTCTAGTTCTGGTCGCCAATTGTCGTTTGCTGTGGGTTCGTAAATATTCTCCATCCGAATGCTGGCGCACATGGCTTTTTAGTATTTTAGGCGGTGTATCAAAAACTAATATCCAGTGTTACATCGATGACTAGAGGGTCTCGGCTATAGGTCACACGATCTTTGATCTCGCGGGTGTTTAGTATCCGATTGTTTTGTGCGGCCTCGCCTGTTTCTCGTAGGTTAAAATGGCCTCCGTATGTGGATTGTGGAGTGATCGACATATTTTTGGCGAGTACGAATTCCTGTTCAGAATTTGCGTTATTGGTAGTTTTGGTTTTATCGGAGAATCCCTCTGAATAGACGAGGCGCAGATTTTCATCAGTCTCACTTTCTGCCAAGGTGGAGACATTATTGAGTGTGTGGCTTCCAATGTAGCGTATCTTGTCGGTGCCAGACTGAATGGATTCATTAAAGTCGTGTTGAATATGCAGCTGGTCTATACACGATACGGTAAATGCTGCGTTACTATAGACCTGTTGGTGATTGAGGTTAGTGAATGCATTGACTGTGATTGAGTGATCAAATCTTATCTGTGAAAAGTCCGTCGTGTTGGATATTTTGAAGCCTTTACCGTCGAATTCGTATTCTAGGTCGTAGGTATTATTGGAATTTTCATTGGTTTCGTGTCGTGTTCCGGCGTCTCGGTATTCAATACTGCCATCGGGCAATAGCGTGTAATATTCTTGTTCTTCGGCATTGTTTGCTGGGGCGCTATAGGTATTTTCACCCGATTGTGTGTAGTAATCTTCTTGATCGCAGTGTTCGATTTTGACGGCATCGCCGGTCTCGCTGAGAGTGACTAATATTGTACGAAACCTTTCGACCGTTGTATTGATCTCTGCAGCGTTATCGCCATCGCGCTCAAGCTCGATGCCGTAACCCGATTCAGCTAATAGCCATATGCCTTCGACGGATCCGTTTGATTCAACTCTCATGGATTCATACGCAGCGAGTCGTGCCGGTGCTACTTGAGGAATACCGCTATCGTTATCCGAGGATGAACAGCTAGCAAGGGCAACGGCCATGAGCGTAAAGTTGATGATTCGAAGTGACATAGAATAGTCTCGCCAGCAATATGGGTTGTATCGCGATTCGCTATCGGTGCGGCTTAGTTTACTTGTTTCGATAGGTCGTATCGTGATCTGGTGCTGTGTAGCTTATCAGCTTGTGTGCTAATCGGTATTCGTACAATGCTGGACAGTCTATCCACAATTTTCTGACAGTGAATAGCTTGACGGTGACGGCACCTGTTGCGCACCTTTGTTGGTGTGATCAAATGCGTAGACGTCTGCGGCGTCTATTATCAAGCGCGTTGGGCTAGCCGGTTTTACACTTTTTGTATGATTATCGATGATCGGTTTTTCTATGGTTTGACTTTGCGAGATTTCGTGGAGGTAGTTTTATCAGATGCATTCACTATCTTGCAGATAAGGCGGGCGCTGTGGCGTTGTACTCAAAAGATTGAGCGCACCGTACTCGAATCTTAACGCTTACTTCGAACGGATGTGTGCTTCAGAGTATGGGGCTCTAACAACACCGGCGAGCCAAGATCCTACTGGTAAGAAGCCGTAAACTGATTTTTCGAGAGCCAGCTGCGTAATAAGTATCATTGGTATGCGTTTTGGGCACTGTATCGTGGCGTTGTAAGAAACATAATACTTCAATACGAAACTACGCCTTTGATACAGCGATTTTTTCATTTATTAGACGTTATGTCGTCAACGATTCTGATGCATTGTGAGTGATTCCTAGGTGATCCATGGTGGCCTTGATCGACTTATGTAAGATATCGATTAGGCTGTCGATTTGTGTTTTAGTAATGATCAGTGGCGGTGAGAGAATGCATAGGCTCTCATACGGGCGTACGAGCAATCCGAGACGCTGGCAGTATTCATCCAACGCTTGTGCAACAGCAATGTCATCTTCGGTTGGAATGGGCGAGTGAGTGGGGTTTACGCGGCATTCGATACAAGCCATTAAATGATGGCCACGTACATCGCCGACGATACTGTATTGCTTGAGTGATTGCAGGCGCTCTACAAAGTACGGTCCTACTTCTTTGACGTGATTGCACAGGTTTTGTTTTTCCATCAATTCGATGTTTTTGAGGGCGACGGAGCATGCTATCGGGTGGCCTGAGTAAGTATACCCATTGGTAAAAACAGGTTTTTCGCACCCAGATTGCTTTATATCCTCAATAAGCTTTTCAGATATTATCGCGGCTCCTAACGGCATATAACCTGATGTTAGGCCTTTGGCAGTGATGATGATGTCTGGTTGAAGATCAAACAGGTGATCAGAGGCAAAAAAATGGCCTAAACGTGCAAATCCTGTCACTACTTCATCACTGATGTATAAAATGTTGTTGCGTTTAATCAGTGCTTGTACGGCTTGATGGTAGCCCTTGGGCGGGATGATTACGCCACCCGAAGCAAGTATCGNCTCTGCGATATAGCAGGCGATATTGTCTGCGCCTAAACGCTGGATAGTTGTTTCCAGTTCGTTGATGAGATAGTCACAAAAATTCTCTTCATCAATGTGCTCGGGCCGACGATAGGTGTGCGGTGAGCTTAGGTGATAAACCAAATCGTCGGCATAGTTAAAGTGGGTTTTGTCCCATGCTTTACCTGATACCGTTGCGCCTAAATAGGTGCTGCCATGGTAAGAATCTTTTCTGGATAGAATACGCTTTTTAGACGTTTGACCTAACGCGTTGAAGTAAAAGTGGCAAAATCGAATGGCCGAATCGACCGCAGTTGATCCTGAGTTTGTGAAATGAACAACGTTTAAATCGCCTGGAGTAAATGTCGCTAATTTCTCGGCCAGTTGGGCCGCCGGTGCGTTGCTCATATTGCCAAACGGTGTGTAGTAGGGCATTTGCATCGCTTGTTCTTGCATCGCTTGTGCAAGTTCTTTACAGCCGTATCCTAGGGTCATACACCACATGCCACCGATTGCATCTAGATAACGATTCCCCTCGCTATCGGTAACGTAGACGCCTTCGGCTTTTTCGATAATCATCGGTAAATCACAAGCGTCAGTCGTTAACGTTGCCCATGGGTGGAGTACATGGGCATGGTCTGCCTCTGCGAGCGCTTTGTTTGTTTCGAACGTATCCACTACTGTTGGCATGTACTTACTCCTAATAAACGATTTGGCGTGTCACTCGCGTAATGAGTGGCGTTAACTGCCGTTAAGGAATTACGATTTCGTGGTATTCACCGCGCATGCAATGATTGGAACTCATCGCGGCTGCATAGCCACCAGCATTTAACAGAGCGAGGTAGTCGCCTTCATCTAATGCAGGCAAGCTGACATCACGCGCCCAAACATCTAATGATTCGTTAATGTTGCCTGCGATTGTGGCTGTGATGGGGGCGTTGCCGCTCAGAGCGCAGGGTGCAGGCTCGCAAGGCATACTATAAAAACTGGGCTCGGGCGCTAGGTTGAATCCGCCGTTGACACCCACGAAGCACTTGTCTCGTTTTTGCTCGACATAGGTTGTTTCAAGCAATATAAGGCCGGCATCTTTGAGTACGTAGTCGCCCGGTTCGATGGCCATACGTAGGCCCTTTCCCCCAAAGTGTTGCCGGATAATTTGCTGCCATTGTTCTAGATCGAGCGGCTGGTCACTTGCCGTATGGGGGACACCTAATCCGCCGCCTAGATTGACTTCTCTAACGTCTTCTATAGATTCGATAAAGGGTAGCGCTGCTTCTAGAATGTCACTCCAAACCGGTAGCTGTTGGTTGAGGTAGCCGCAGCCGGTGTGAAAATGCACTCGATGAATATTCACATCATAGAAAGCAGCGATAGCGAGTGCTTCATCGAGCTGTTCTTGGTAGATGCCAAATTTAGTGACGTCACGGCCGCTGTATTGCAATAGGGCATTGTCTGAATAACCCACTCCCAATGCTGGGTTGATACGAATACCCACCCGTTGGCCTGGCGCGTGTTCGCCGAAATGTTTGAGTGCGCTCAGAGAATCGATATTGATTTTTAAATTTGGCTGGCGAAATAGGAATTGCCAATCATCTTTTGAGACTGATGTGCCGGTAAATGAAATATTCTGAGGTCGAAAACCGCACGACATTGCATGCAAAACTTCTTGTGGTGAGCAAGCATCGATGCCGACTAACCCTGACAAACAGAGGTGGGTGAGTATTGAGGGATTTCGATTGGCCTTCATTGCATAGTAGATATCGTAATCTAACCCTGTGCCTGACAGCGCATGATGCAAGCGTTCGATATTGCGACGAACGCGTTGTGCTGAATACACAAACGTGGGCGTACCAACCTGTTTGCATATATCGTTCAAGTTTTGGCCGGCAAAAAAAAGTTGATTGCTTTTGTAGCTCAGGTCATCGCGTTGCCACCATGGACCAATCTCTGTTTCTACTTGTGCTTGGGTGTTATTCATAGTTAATCATCACGTGTTTGGCGATGCTGTATTCATCAAGCCCGTAAGAGGATAGATCTTTGCCGTAACCTGATTGATTTAGTCCACCGTGTGGTAATTCATTCGAGAAGGCGAGGTGGGTATTGATCCATGTGCACCCGAAGCGCAGCTCATTGGCAGCTGACATCGCTTTTCGGATGTCTTGCGTCCACACCGAAGAGGCAAGCCCGTAGCGGCAATCATTGGCCAGCCTTATTGCCTCTTCATAGTCAGAAAACGGCATCACAGTGACGACGGGGCCAAAGATTTCTTCTTGCACAACGGCATCGGATTGTTGGCAGCCAACAATAATAGTCGGAGCATAGTAAAAACCTGTGTGCGGGAGTGGATACCCACCGGTTAGAATCTCTCCGGATTGTGACTGCCTGCATTTTTCAACGAAGTTGTGCACGCGCGCGCGTTGCTGTGCACTGATCAATGGCCCTACCTCTGTGTCTGGGGCGTTAGGGTCTCCAGTTTTTATTGTGTTCACGCTATCTCGTAATCGTTCGCAAAACGCTGGGTAGCTTGTTGCTTGAACATACACCCGGCAGGCGGCAGTGCAATCTTGGCCGGTATTGTAGAAACCGAAGTTTTTTATGGCATCTACCGCTTTATCGATGTCTGCATCATCAAACACAATCACCGGGGCTTTGCCTCCGAGCTCTAAGTGCGTGCTTTTGATATGGGTGGCTGCGTTTCTGAGCACATGCTGCCCTGTTGAGCAGGAACCTGTGACGGAAATATGTTGAATATCTTTAGATGCGGATAGTGCATCTCCGACTGTTTCGCCACGACCATATACCAGATTAACCACCCCGTCGGGAAAGCACTCCTTAAAAGCGTCAGTCAAGTACCGAACACTCAGTGGTGTAAGTTCCGAAGGCTTAAATACGACGGTATTTCCTGCCGCCAAAGCTGGCGCGAGTTTCCATGCAGCCATCATTAGGGGGTAGTTCCAAGGCGCGATTAAGGCGACTATACCAAGCGGTTCTCGTCGAATCATACTGGTGTGGTTAGGTAAGTATTCTCCTGCTGTCATGTCCATGGTATTGCGACAGATTCCGGCGTAGTAACGAAAGCAATCGACAATGCTTGGAATTTCGTCGCTGATCACCAGGTGCAGTGGCTTGCCGGTATTTAGGCTTTCTATTTGGGCCAGTTCTTGAGTGTGTTGTTCGATATAGTCAGCGAGTTTGTTGAGAGCACGTGCTCTTTCTGAAGGTGTTGAGCGGCGCCATTGAACAAACGCATTGCGCGCATTGGCAATTGCTTGTTGTATCTCATCAGAGGTTGAAACTGGAACGTTCTCGATGATTTGCTCTGTCGCGGGGTTGGTAATAGGTAGACTTTGTTGCATATCAGATAAGACGGCTATTGTTTTTTGAGAACCACTTGTTGTTGATGTCATGCTTACATTCCGTTCAAACTGCGCTAGTTGGAGACTCCACGAATAACCATGAGTGAATGGTAGATCGGGCCTTGGTCAATCCGTTGTGCTGCTTCTTGGGCAGTGATTGGGTTGGTACTGTTTTTGTCAGCATAGAATTCACAGTTGTATCCTTGTTGTTCGGCACGAATAAAAAAATCCAAGCCGGTTGTAGTGCATTGCTGGACTCTAGCCTCGTGGATAAGAGAAGGTTGATAGCCGCAGTCGTTGAATAACGCCAATAACGGTTCTGATCCGAATCGACCACTGAGATTCAGAATGACGTCAGATTGCGGTGAACGTTGCTTCGCTTGGTGTAAAAGAGAGTGATTTAGGCCTAACCCGATAGAATGGTGAGCCGAGCATGTATGTGTAGAACCGTTGTAAAAATGCGCGCTGAAGTCGTTGCAAGCGAGATCGCTGGGTTCACAAAAAACCTGCGGTATGCAAGCGATGATAGCATCCAGTTGCCCAAGCTCTGGTTGAGACAATTGCTGTGCAATAAGGTCAATGTTGCCAAAAATAGGACGACAGCGGTGCAAGTGTTGCGGGCAGGTTCGTTGCAGGTTTTCGTAGGTGAATTCGGTTAGTCTTTTGTCGATATCACTGAAGTACAGCTGTGCTGGTTTAGCATGGTTGAGCAAAAATAAAATATTTGTTCCGATGCCGACACCCACTTCATAGATGACTTTGTTATCGAAATCTACCTGAGTAAGACCGGTTTGAAAAACCTTAACCCAGTCGTCTTGCGGATCAAATGCGAAGTTTGGAACTTGGGGGAATTCAGATTTATCGAGAACTTCGTAATCCGGATTTTCGAACATATTTATACCGTCCATTGGTAGTTCGGGGGGCGAAGACATGTACTTGGCGTGTTATTTTTCAAGTTACATCTACTGACTAGCCCGATGTACAGCAGAGAATAGACTGCGGGTGACTCGACTACAGACCCGTTAAAAAAGTAGATTCTGACGACGGGGGCGTCAAGTTGAAGCGCGCTGCAGACAATTACAGAATATGATAAATGTACTGTTTTTTACGCAATTGACGGGGCGTTTAAGTCGCGGTTGTGGCTTAGGTTTTAGGTGTTTATGAGGTGACTATGCCGCATATTTCGAATATGTAGTCTCAATACCGACTTATCGATTTCGAAAACAAAAGGTAGGCCACATAGATTGTATCGGGGCGTTCGATCAACGACTATCGTACTAACAGTGATAATATAGCGTTATTGAGTGTCGGTGATATGTAGGCGATGATTTTTCGAAAGAATTAATATTTATTGGGTAGGTAGTGATACATGTACAAATTTGTTCATCGAGCATTGACGGTGATGGTTGCCTTTTCGATGTTTGCGCTGAATTTTCTTATTGCTCGCGAGTTCGGGATGCCGATGATGGTAAGTTTTATCTTGGGTATTCCGATAATTTTTATCCCTGTGTGTTTGTTTCTTAAAGTACCTTTCAGGTGTGATCAAAAAAACTGTAATGGGTCGGCAGAACTTCATATTAATGGTGAGTTCGCCGGTAAATGGTACCGACATTTTTTGGTTTCCGGACATCGTTGTAATACGTGTAATCACTTCATTAAGTTGCCGAGACGACGATCGTCAACCAGTTATGATTTTGATTGAGATGCATACCTAGCGAGATCATATCAACGTAACAATCGATACGCAGATCGGTGGTGGTGATTAACCCGAGAATAGTTTGTGGGAGGCAGTTGCTATTCAAGCGGTTGCCAAGTTTGATCGGGGCCGTTTATTGATTAAGGTTGTACTGCATTCGACGGACGGCCCTCAATAGCCATCATTGCGACGGAAATATCACGCTCGCTGTTATCGAAACGCTGCAATGTGATGTCAATTCCATCAACGCCGTTATTAGCCGCATACGTAGGGCAGTTGAATTGAACATGGGGCAGTGTCGTCGCCGACACAGTTGTTGACATGATTGCGCAGCCAATGCGCACGAAATGCCTTTGTTAGGCGCAGGTACTCGAATTATCAAGGCGGGCACCTGCACAGGCTGGTGCTTTTATAGTACTCTTCGATTTTTTATTAAGGATGCAATACATGCCAAAAGCGAGTGAGATCAAAAAAAATGCCGCCATTGAGTTAAATGGCAATGTTTATATCGTTCGTGATATCGAACGTTCTGTGCCGCAAGGACGCGCTGGTGGCAGTATTTATCGCATGCGGATGTACGATGTTGTCAGCGGTGCAAAAATGGATGAGTCATTCAAAGATTCAGATATGTTGTCGTTGGCTGATCTGGTGAGACGCGCTGTTACGCTGTCGTACATTGATGGCGATGAGTATGTGTTTATGGATAGCGAGGATTACAGTTCTTACAATATCAATAAAGAATCTATCGCAGACGAGATTCAGTTTATTAACGAAGACACGCAAGGTCTGCTTGTGGTGATCGTGGATGATATTCCTGTGGGCGTTGATCTCCCTCCTAGTGTAGAGCTTGAAATCACCCAGACGGATCCTTCAATCAAAGGTGGTTCAGCAAATGCGAGAACAAAGCCAGCGTTGTTGAGCACTGGATTAACCATACAGGTACCAGAGCATGTATCAACCGGTGATCGGATTCGAGTGAACGTTGAAGAACGTAAATTTATGGGCCGTGCTGACGCGAAATAAGTGCGTTATCTCGACAGCGAAAAATGTCTCTGGGAGCTATTCTATGTTGCTTCCGCATTTTTCGCTGAATTACAGAGTTACGATCTGAAGTTTAATTTTCGTCAACCTATCAGCGTATAGATCAACCGGTATTGCGGCATTGCCCCATAAAAGCCAGTGGCTTCAGTGAAGCTTATTAGTTGAACTCAGGAATGATTAAGCAGGCAGAATATTGAAAACAATTAACCTAGTGCTTCAGACGAGGCCTCAACTCAACGTATGAATCGCAGAATGTGCCCTTTGATGCCTTTTTCGGCTGCCGCTTGCGGTATTTGTGTCATGGAACTTGAGTAGCCCAGCGTTATCATTTTTTTGCTCACCTTAGTTTTTCGACCTCTCCCTGGATCAACAAGAATAACTTCACAGTTAGGTTTGCAATGACTGTGGATGAAGTTAACGAGGAGTTCGATGTGCGCATCTTCATACAAAGGATCACTGCCAATGATCAGGTCGAAGGTGCCAAGCGCGTCATTTTTGTCAGCCCAGCCAGTTCGTTCGAAAGGAATTGCATGGCGACTATTTAACTCGGTATTTCGAATTAAAAACTCTTCGACATCAGGGTGGTAATCCGTTGCAGTGATATCCGCTTTTTTGCTGCTTAAGAGCAAGCTTGGTAGTGCGATACCGCAACCGACTTCAAGTATGCGTTTTCCAGCTGTGCTGTAGCTATCAATGAAGCGAGCAAGCGCTAAGCTGGATGGCCAAATCACGCCGAAAATAGGCCATGCTGCGGATGAAATACCTAATTTTTCGGCGATGCCGTAAGGGTCTGAAAACTGCAGACGGTCACGCAGGGTACATAAATGTATATCAACGGTTCTAAACTCGAGAGTCTGGTAACGCAAGCGAAGATCGGCCATGGAGGTGCCTAAGCAAAGGGTGAATGTAGCCTGCTATCCAAGATAAATAACAACACGAATGCTGTATTGAGAGTATGTTGTATCCGCTAAAGCGCAAAACATTGGGTGATTAATCATGACGGTGATGATCAGCGGTATTAAAACCCCCGAATTCATATACTAACCGCGACACCGTTTGAAAATAAAAAGGTGAGCTGTAATATCACTACTTTTTCGCTCCCGCCAAGAAGTAGAAAAAGCGTATGAAATATACACAGCTCACCTATGAAGAAAGGATAACGTTTTCCACACTCAGGCAGCAAGGATTATCCGTAAGGGCTATTGCCGAGATCATGGATAGGCATTTTTCGACCCTCTATAGAGAGT
>CACSIO010000004.1 GCA_902705865.1 BD1-7 clade bacterium | reverse complement strand
TCGACCGTCGACAAATGGGCCCGACAATTAAAGCAAGAGCGAAATGGCCAGTTTTCCAGCGCCACACCACTCACACCTGATCAGCTAAGAATCCGCGAGTTGGAACGTAAAATTGAACGGCTTGAGGGTGATAATGCCATCTTAAAAAAGGCTTCCGCTCTCTTGATGCAGGACTCACTCAAAGGTTTGAGTTGATCCAACAACAGCAAGAGAGCGACAGTATTAGCCGCCTATGCCGTGTGTTGGATGTCAATCGCAGTAGCTATCGGTACTGGGTCAGCCATCCGAAAAAGATGGTGCCTGATCGACTCAAAATAGTCGCCGAGCTTAAACGTTGGTTTGGCGTAAGCCTTGGGTCGGCAGGCTCTCGAAGCTTAGTGCATCTATTGGGTCAATCGGATTTTAAGGTGAGCCGTTGGCTTGTTAGAAAGCTCATGAAACAAGAGGGGCTGGTCAGTCGGCAGATACCGCAACATAAATATGCGCGAGCCGATCAATCACATGTGCTGATTCCCAACGTGTTGGGACGACAGTTTCAGCCAGCCAAGCCTAATCAGATATGGTGCGGTGATGTGACCTATGTGTGGGGCGGAAGCGGCTGGATTTACTTGGCCGTTGTCATCGACCTGTTTGCTCGGCGGGTTGTTGGCTACGCCACATCAAAAAGCCCTGACAGTGAACTGACGAAAAAGGCACTGCGCATGGCCTACGAAAGTCGTGGCAAATCTCATCGCGTGCTTTTCCATAGCGACCAAGGGTGCCATTACACCAGTAAAACCTTCCGTCAACAGCTGTGGCGCTTCGGAATGCGACAAAGCTTAAGCCGCAGAGGCAATTGTTGGGACAATGCCCCAATGGAGCGCTTCTTTAGAAGTTTTAAAACAGAATGGATGCCGAAATCAGGTTACGACTCATTCGGTGACGGAGTTAATGCCATTAGCCACTATATTAACGGCTACTACAATCCGTACCGGCCGCATCGCAATAACGACGGGCTATCGCCAATCATGGCTGAACAGAAGTACGTAAAAACTTATAACGAGGTGGCCAGTTTTAGTTGACCACTACACCACAGAATTCTTAAATGTCGTGGAACAATAAAAGCAGTTTTCATTCTACATAGCTTACTAAGTCTCCAAAAACTCATTCATCATTTGCTAATGACTCCAGCTCAGAGACTCTAAACGCTCTTCAAGTGATATTTTACTGGCTGGCGAATTGACAATCTTCGATGCAATTTTTTCAAATGTGTAAAGATACATGCGTGTTTGAAAGTCTGCTTCCTGTCTATACGGTAGTGTTCTTGCAAGGAATGGGAATAGTGGTGTCTTAGATAATGATCCAATCACTGAATCCTTGTTTGTTCGAGATTTTTTGAAACTCTTCCTTGTGNAAAGTCTGTTCATCCACTCTATGATATTTGGATAACGAGTCGGGTAGATTTTTATTCCGACCCATGGAAGCATATCTATTCTGGGATACAATGATATCTCTGATTGTCCGAACCTATTCCCAACAAGGTACTGCTTACCAGTTAGTGCTTTTTCTACATCATCTAACCAAGCATACAATTTGGATTCCAAAACTGTTTGTTCAGCTTGTGTAACGACTTCAAGCGACCAAACTTTTCTTTCCCACTCTAGATCTTCGGGCCGGTTTGTTGACAACTTCGCGCGTTCGAGTGCTTCATCCAGCGTTAATGTTAATCTGAGCAGAGGTCCCATAATGCGCTGATACATTAGGGGACGATAATCCAAGGCCATTTCCGCTTCTTTGCGCTGCCAATGGGTGACTTGAACGCACTCTTTTTCTTCTGTGGGATACATCAGGGTATCTGGAAATACATCATCCAAATATTTAGTGATATCATTGGACTCAATAAGTGTGCGGCCATTGTGGCGCAATGTAGGTACTTTACCATTTGGGTTTATTGCAAGGTAAGCTGGATTTTTTTGTTCCATTCTTGATAGGTCAACTATTATATTTTCCCATGTTAATCCCTTTTCTATCATTGTAATTTTCACTCTTCGAGCACAAGGGGATCCAGGAAAGTCGAATAAGATAAGCTCGTTAGTTTTCCGACGTTTCATTTAATTTCTCCTCTAATCACTTTGTTTTTCTGTAATCCAAGATCGATTGCTCCTTCCCTGCTATGGATTTTTGCTTCAACAATATCGCCGTCTTTCAAGTAAGGACGACCAGATTGAATACGCATGAATAGCGACCATTTCATTGCTTCAGGCAGCAGTGAAACAAGCTTTTGAACTAATGGTGAGGGAATGGAAAGGGCACAACCCGATGGAGTCCCCGTAGCGACCAAATCTCCAGNGGCTAGATCTTGTATTTTTGAAAGTTCGGATAAAGTATCGGCTGGTTTGAATACCAAATTAGCTGTTGTGTCACTTTGTCGAACTTCTCCATTTACAGTCAGTGTCAGACAGAGGTTCTCTATATAGTGAATTTCATCCGGATTTAATAGATGAAGATAGGGGCCAACGGGACCAAATGTTCTAAAGCTCTTGCCCTTATAGAATTGCATCTCTGGAATTTGTATATCACGAGCAGAATAGTCATTCACTATTACCAACCCGCCTATATACCTTCCTAAGTTGTCTTCAGTTATTGTGATTGGTGAGTTAATTACATTGTTTACGATGAGTCCTAGCTCAATTTCATAGTCTAAGAATCTGACGCCTACAGGCCTGATAAGATCACTAGTTGCTGAGGTAATACAGCTAGATGCTTTTGTGAACATCATGTTGTAGTTTTTGGCATCGGGATTCATCCCGGATTCGACCATGTGTTGTCTGTAATTGGCTCCTTGACATATGAACTGCTGATTTCTGGTTACTGGGGAAAGTATCGCAACATCATCGATACGAATGCGTTCATTCGTGAGAGCAAGCTGATTGCCAACATCACGAGCATAAGTGATTAGTTCACCTGTTGTCCCAAAACAGTCTGCTAATGGTGAAATCATGCCATCATTCAACATCCCCCATGACGTTAATGAGTTGTATTTATATCGAACAACGTTTATCCCCATATGTCTCTCACTTGATTACTGTGCACTGTTTTTTTGATGTTCACATTCGAACTGCACGAATATGGTCATTCTTTTTTGGCGTCAGCGTACTCCAACCTTTTAGCTTGCTTATTGCCTCGAAATATTTCATTACCCGATACGCTGGAGTAACATAACCAACTTTCTTAAAGAGAAATCATCGTTGACCAATAGGTTTCTCAAGAGACTTTTAATAAGGCCTATAGTTATTTTTGGTCGTACGAAGCTTGACGGCATAGGTGCTCCCCATTGAGCCATTGCACCTTTTTTGAGTTCGTGAATCCCCATAGGAAGCTCCTGTGTAAATAGATCTCCATCGCAGTAGTGCTCATGCTTAACTCCCCAGGGATCCTCCCAATAATCAAATATTTGGCTACCTAAAATGTGACGCCCGATCCCCCATGCATGTTTAAAGTTTTTCTCACGTAAAATCGTCTGCCCCATGCCAATTGCATCTTCATCTTGAACCTCAAATGCACAATGGCTGAACTGATTCTTTACGCCCTGAGCAAGGGCAAGAGTGTGATGGTCAGCCGGCGTATCACCCAAATTCAATCTCATAAAGACGACGGCAGGGCTTCCATCTGGCAGCACTTGTACGTCACTCGGGATGAAACCAAAAATGGTTGTATACCATTCGCATGTTTGTTGAAAATTTGAAACTTCAAACACAATGTGCCCAAGCTTTTCAACAGGTGGCGCTTCTGTTGGAATGCGCAGAGTCTTGTTGATCCGGTTTGCAATCCCAGGGCTGTTTTTTATCGGAGAGGGAGGTGCTGTTTTTTTGGGAGAACTGTTTTGTTTACAAACGGCGACGACTTTATGACCCGCAGGATCAGTTAATGTAACACCGTACCCACCTCCTGGTGTGTTGAGAGGATGTATGTCAGAGGCTGATTCAAGTTCAGAAAGTTTTTTTAGATCATCGATTGAGCAAACCTCTAACCCAAACTCGATAAACTGAGGTTGACTGCCTTTTCTAACTTCATAGCAAAATTGGCGATCATCAACGCCTTTAAAATACAGTTTATCCTTCACAGATGCTGATTTTGAAAGACCGAAAGACAATAAAAAATCACTCACCAGTTCCAAATCGGGACGTTCCCAGCAGATGTAGGCTAATCGCTGAGCTTTAACAAAAGGCTCTGCATGTCGACTTGGTTGTTTGGTTTTAAGTATCATCACTGTGAACATTCCACTGGTAGGTGTTGATGGTATTTAAAAGAGTTTCAAAACGTTCGACCAGACGCCCTAAACCTTTACTGGTTGTGGAATCAATGATGAATCCGTCCGGTCGGATCAATGCTATTCGGTTGCGATTGTGTTGATTTAGGAGTGATCCTGTAATGTCCTCTATGTCGATACCTGAATTAGTAGGTAATTGCTCACAATCAAGAGCCTGATAACCTAGGGGTCTGATGCAATAAAAATTGACATCGTACGTAGAGAGTATTTTTCGTTCATGCTCTTGTAGATAGATAGAGGGGTCGATATCGAATCCAATTAGAGAAAATTTATAGTCAAACACACAGTCGCTTAAGCTGATTTCTCCATTTTGTAACTTTACATACCCTTGAGCTATCTGGTGTCCACCGCATAAAGGGTTGCGCTTTGATGACTTCACAAATAATCCATTTTTGATCCTGTTAGATGGCTTGATTTCAAGCTCATCAATTTGTTTTTTGAGGACAGGTATAAGTCGAATTATTCTTACGAGTCCGTGAATCAATATCGAGGAGCTTTTGTTCTTGGGCATGACTATACGGCCCATTAAACGGGCCAGACTGATCATGGCTTTTACATGAGGTTGGCGTTCAACCGAATAGCTATTTAGCGTTTGATTCGGCAACTTCCCTGAGCAAACCCAAGCGAGCTTCCAACCAAGGTTAGCAACATCACGTAGCCCCGACACTAATCCCTGCCCTACAAATGGCGGTGTGACATGCGCTGCGTCTCCAACTAAAAAAACTCTTCCCGATGAAAAAGCGTCTGCAACCCGACTGTGAAAATGATAAACCGCTTTTCTCTCTATTTTGAATTTGTCAGCATCTCCCCAGGGGCGCAAAAGCGTAGAGATGCTTTGATCTTTCATCATCTCTGATTCTTTTTCATGTGGGTGAAGCATAAACTCCCAACGCTGACGACCTTTTGGCGCTGCCAAGTGCGCGACAGGTCTGTGAGGATCACACAAAAACTCAACATGTCTAAAATTGTTGTTTGTAGCGAATGCATCGACGATCAACCAACGTTCCTTATGTGTCTTCCCCGAGAAATCCAAGCCTGCACACTTGCGAACGAAAGATTTAGCCCCATCTGCACCAATCAAATACTTGCAAGTTATGTGGAGGCTGGAACTGTCACTATTCGTTAGAGAGGCAGAAACATGGAGATCAGATTGATCAAAGGATTCCAAAGTCGTGTTTAGCATCACCTTGACAGACTTAAAATGTTTGAGCTTGTCTCTTAGTGTGGTTTCCAGGTCAGGTTGATAGAATGTTATTAGGTTCGGATGTCCATCTGTACTCCCAAATGCATTGGCCCTCCCGAAATTTCCTGAGTAGGGACAATGCATCTGAACTTCAGGAATAATGACTTTTTTAAGCTCATTGTCCTCCAGCCCTATCATCTGCAAAATTCTTAGAGCTTCATTATCTAGTGCAATCGCTCGAGGTTGCTGAAATATGTCACTGTCTTTTTCGACAACGACTGTTGAAATATTATACTGCCCCAAAATACAGGCTAACGCCGCACCAACAGGCCCAAGCCCAACAATTAAAATGTCTGTCCTGTGGGATTTAATAGAATCTGTCACTGATTACCACCTTCATTCGATACCGTCGGCGGTAAGGACCGTGTTAGATCGTTAAGTCCGAAGCGTCGAGACAAAAGCTGGTGCCGTAGCTTTTCTGGCAACCAGCGAGCCATTAACGCCAAATATCGACTACCTTTTCCAATCTTAATCGTCGTACCGCTTCTTTGGTTTAGACTTCGAATAAGCTTGTCGGCGAAAACTTTCGTATCAGTTGCATCATTTTGAGAAGCGTGCGCCCGATCGAAAATCGATTGTTTGATTGAGGTATAGAGCGAATTATCCAATAGCCAGGAATCAATCCCCTTGGCGGAGTTATGACCGAAGTTTGAAATGATTGCTCCAGGCTGTACTGTAAAAACATGGATACCGAGGGGAAGTAATTCCATTCTCATCGCTTCAGAAATAGCGTGGAACGCAGACTTGCTGGCACAATACGCGCCTGCAAATGGTGTAGTCAGTATGCCTGAAACGCTACCGATATTAACAACTTGCGCGGTTGGAGTTCTGAGTAATAAAGGCAAGCATCGTTGAGTGAGATAGATTTGCGATACAACATTCGTTTCAAATTGTTGTCGAACAACGCTTTTGGGTATTTCGGCAATTGGGCCCATCGCTGATATCCCTGCATTGTTTATTAATATATCGAGCGCTCCATATCTGTCTTTTATGTATTCGACTAGACGCTCCACACTCTTTTCATTATTGATATCTAGTTCTTGAACATCACAGCCAATTAACTTTAGCTCTTGCATAGATTTAACATCTCTTGCGGTTGCTATTACTTGGCAGCCTATTTCAGTAAATGAATCTGCAAGTGCTTTACCAATGCCACTTGAACATCCCGTTATCAGAATAGTTTTTGGCATGTTAATCCCCCTAGATCAGCGACCAAGTTTTCCATTTTAAGAATCTTCATCACGATGAACTGATAATATAATCATAAATGATGATATTATCAGTTTGCAAGTGGTGCCTTATACCATTAATAGATGATATGTCTATGTTTTATCGGTTAAGAGCATATAAAGGGGGAGCGCCAAGGTTTCAAAAGGAGTCCCTTTGCATGCTTTTCTCACGTGATATTTCAACGTTGATCAGCCGAGAGTCCTTTTGTGGTGGTTTGTGACAGTAGCGCCGCCAAGTCTGATCTGAGCTCTTGTTAAAGATTGATCCGCCCCATCAATAGCTCAACTTCGTTAAGCAAGTAAAATTGCTAACCGAGGTGAAACATGACTAAAAAAAACCAACCCCGTAAACGTCATAACGATGAATTCAAAGCAGAAGCTTTATTGCTGGCTGAAAAAATCGGCGTAACCAAGGCTGCAACCAGCTTGGATTGCATGGTTCGCAGATCTATCAGTGGCGATCTACAGCTGAGAAAAAGAGCAATACCAGTGATGAGAGTAATCTTGCGACCGAAAATGCCAAACTCAAACGGGAGAAAGCCGATCTGGAAAAGGAAGTCGAACTCCTAAAAAAGGCGGCAGCCTACTTCGCGAAGAACCCAAAATAGTGCGTTTCCGGTTCATTCAGCAGCATGGTCAGCATCTGAGCGTAAGCTTTCTCTGTCAGGCGCTAGCAGTATCGCGAAGTGGGTACTATCAATGGCGCTTGAAACGCAGCGCTACCAGCCCTCGTCGACAAGCCCAGCAACAACGAGATAGAGCAATCAGTAAGGCCATTGACGATTCCAAAAGCCGTGATGGTGCACGTCGTATTCAAGCCGAGCTGATCGACCGGGGGATGTGTCACGACATAAAAACCATCTCAGACAGTATGAGGCGACAAAGGCTAACNCCNAAAGCAGCAAAGAAATTTAAGGTCACCACAGACAGTAACCATAAATTACNGGTAGCCCCTAACCTGCTGGATAGGGACTTCAATGCTGATGCCCCGAATCAAAAGTGGGCGGGGGATATAACTTATCTGTACACCAGCGAGGGCTGGCTGTATCTGGCGGTGATGATCGACCTTTACTCGCGGGCGGTGATCGGTTGGTCAATGTCATCAAGAATGACAGCGGACTTAGCCTGTGATGCGCTACAAATGGCGTTGTACCGACGCAGTTTCCCTGAAGACGTTATCGTACACAGTGATCGCGGTAGCCAGTATTGTTCTGGCGCTTACCGCGGGCTGATTGAACAGCACAAGCTGCAACAGAGTATGAGCCGTCGTGGGAATTGCTGGGACAATGCCTGTGTAGAAAGTTTCTTCCATTCCCTCAAGGTGGAAGCCATTCATGATGAGCCGCTAATGAATCGAGAAGAGATGCGCCGAGATATTGAAGTTGATTACAATCGAAAAAGGCGCCACAGTGCGCTGGGCTATCTGAGCCCTGAAAAGTACGAAAGGAAATTAGTCGCTTAACGAGTGTCCACTTTTGCTGGGGCAGATCACCTTAGACACAAGCAGCGTTAACTGATCGAGCTCACTTGTGATTGCGTGCCATAAAACTCGGTACTTAATGCAAGATAATTCGATAACTCAGACAATCCCAAATAATGCCTAAAATGCTCTCTCTGACAAATCATCGTCAGGAAGAGGGACTATTGCCAGTCGATTGGCCTCATCATCTGGTAGCCCAAGTGTTTTCAGTGCATGCTCAATAAATCGTTGACCCAATGTTTTATCTTCCTCTAGTTGGGGGTGAGTGCTATCTTCACCCAGTCCTATCGATATACATCCAACAGTCGATGCACCAATAACCAGCGTCATCAAATCTATATCGCCATGCTTGAACCTTCCCTGTGATATGCCTTCATCAATATCCCTTGCTAGCCTAGGAGCTAATCCACTAGACAAGCCCATTTCTGAAAAAGCTTCTCTAACCAAAAAGCGCCCCCAGTCCTTTTTCAGCTTCGCTTCACGCAGTGTTAAACGAAGAGCAGTCGATATTTTTTCTGCAGGATCATTGATACGATCGAGGTGTGCATCAACAACTTCACCAAAAGAATCAAAGGCATAAAACAAGACAGCTTCATAGATGGCGTCTTTTGACTCAAAATGGTTGTAAAATGTACCAAAGCCAACATCTGCTCCCTCCGTAATATCGTTAATTGTCACGTCCTGTGCATCTTTTCTAGAAAATAATGCCATGGCGGAGTTAAGCAACTTCAGCCGAGTACGTTTTTTTCGTTTGGCTCCTCTCGATGTAGGGGGAGCACTGCTCTCGTCTTTGCTTGGACGATCAGGTTTGCTTTTGTTCATTCCTACTCATAACCACTAAAAAGAACAGATATAATTATATTGGCTTACATTCAAAATGGATATTGATAAGACATATTAAGTCTTTTACCTAGGATCAATCCATTCTACTCCTATCGCTGACATTCAAATAGCGCCAAAGCACTAAAAGCCTCTTAATTGAAATCGACTAACACAGCTTGGGCGTACAACCCGATATGCCGGTCGATACTGGCACTGCCGCTATTTCACAAATGGTTATCCGCAGGCTGTCCCAATTCTACTTTTCCTATCTGCTCCTAACGACATCACCTTTTCGGCTACCGAGTAGAACTAAACTCACACGATACCTAACCTTTGTACGCTGAATTGAACGCAGGTTTAAACGCCTCACTTCGCAGGTTCTATCTATTCAATCTGTACCAAAAAAACTCCCGAACTCTGTGTCTGAACCTTTTCTCTATTATTCGCTTCCCGAGTTCAAGCAATAAGTGCAACGCTGACCCCGTAATGAACTTCATGAGCAGATTTCCATCCCAAGATTTTTCTCGGTAATAAATTGATCTTCTCTACGGTTCTTCTCAGTTGCTGGGCGTTGATCGTAGTAAAGTCAAACCCCTTTGGATAATATCGACGCAGTATTCCATTCGCGTTCTCATTACTCCCACGCTGCCATGAGGCATAAGAGTCAGCAAAATAAACCTTCACATTGCTTTGCTTCGCAACATCACGATGCCCATAAAATTCGCGCCCGTTGTCGACTGTTAAGGTGCGAGAAACTTGTTGTTTAAGCATTTTATTCAGCTGATCGGTCACTTCAATTTTTGTTCGTGTCTGGCTCTTTCTTGCCATCAAGTAGCGTGATTTTCGATCAACAAGCGTCACAAGATTCCCTTTTTTCCCATGAACCGTATCGCCCTCCCAGTGACCACGGTGCAAGCGATCGTTGGCAGCTTTTCCACGCTCATCAATCGGTGTTCGGTCCGCAAGAAGTCTGCGCCCATCAGGTGTACCGCGCTTTTTGCGATAGCCGCGAAACGCGCGAAGCAAATATTTATGAAGCTGGCCACCACGCTGCTTATCACGATAAATCCATTGGTAGATCGTTTCGTGACTGACCGTGATTACTTTTTCCAACCGGCAACGACCTGATCTGCCCCAGCAAAAGTGGACACTCGTTAAGCGACTAATTTCATTTCGTACTTTTCAGGGCTCAGATAACCCAGCGCACTGTGGCGCCTTTTTCGATTGTAATCAACTTCAATATATTCGAACACCGCTCGGCGCATCTCTTCTCGATTCATTAGCGGCTCATCATGAATGGCTTCCACCTTGAGGGAATGGAAGAAACTTTCTACACAGGCATTGTCCCAGCAATTCCCACGACGGCTCATACTCTGTTGCAGCTTGTGCTGTTCAGTCAGCCCGCGGTAAGCGCCAGAACAATACTGGCTACCGCGATCACTGTGTACGATAACGTCTTCAGGGAAACTGCGTCGGTACAACGCCATTTGTAGCGCATCACAGGCTAAGTCCGCTGTCATTCTTGATGACATTGACCAACCGATCACCGCCCGCGAGTAAAGGTCGATCATCACCGCCAGATACAGCCAGCCCTCGCTGGTGTACAGATAAGTTATATCCCCCGCCCACTTTTGATTCGGGGCATCAGCATTGAAGTCCCTATCCAGCAGGTTAGGGGCTACCGGTAATTTATGGTTACTGTCTGTGGTGACCTTAAATTTCTTTGCTGCTTTGGGGGTTAGCCTTTGTCGCCTCATACTGTCTGAGATGGTTTTTATGTCGTGACACATCCCCCGATCGATCAGCTCGGCTTGAATACGACGTGCACCATCACGGCTTTTGGAATCGTCAAAGGCCTTACTGATTGCTCTATCTCGTTGTTGCTGGGCTTGTCGACGAGGGCTGGTAGCGCCGCGTTTCAAGCGCCATTGATAATACCCACTTCGCGATACTGCTAGCGCCTGACAGAGAAAGCTTACGCTCAGATGCTGGCCATGCTGTTGAATGAACCGGAAACGCACTACTTTGGGTTCTTCGCGAAGTAGGCTGCCGCCTTTTTTAGGAATTCAACTTCCTTTTCCAGATCGGCTTTCTCCCGTTTGAGTTTGGCATTTTCGGTGGCCAGATGACTCTCACGCTCACTGGCATTGCTCTTTTTCTCAGCTGCCGCTCGCCACTGATAGATCTGCGAGCCATGTAATCCAAGCTGGTCTGCAGCCTTGGTTACGCCGATTTTTTTTCAGCCAGCAATAAAGCTTCTGCCTTGAATTCATCGTTATGACGTTTACGGGGTTGGTTTTTTTAGTCATGTTTCACCTCGGTTAGCAATTTTACTTGCTTAACGAAGTGTCTACTATTGATGGGGCGGATCAAAAAACAGAAGACCAAGTGTTATGGACTAACGAATTTAAATCTCAGGGTGAGATGTACCTTCAACTTCGCGTCAATTTGGCTGGATATGGCATAGACTCGAAGGCGGGAGTCAAAGCCTCTATGAGCGCAAATTTCAAAGTTGTGTCGAGGTTTAAGGTTCGAGGCTCAATCAAACGCAACGAAGCATATCTTTATGCGTACTTCACGCACGCAAGGAGAAAGCCATCGCCACCATGGCAAGCCCTTATATGTGATGAAAAAGATCTAATGAAAGAAAAATACCTATTTGATTAAGGATTGTGACAATGCAAATCAACAAGGATCACATGTTACATTTGGACTTGTACGTAAAAAGCTGTGTAGCGGAGCTATACATCAACGGTATACCCGTTCGTAGAATGGATTCTGAGGAAGAAAACTTTCATAGCCTGGTTGCACATCACCTCGTTCAAGATGGCTCCAACGAACTCGAGATAGTAATTTCTCCAGGGGATACACCAGCTAATGCGAAAAACGCTGGTTCTAACCGCAAGATAAACGAAGACGCAAAGGCATGCATGCAACTCGTGGCGTATCCCGGCGGCGCCTTTGCGGGAGATACGGAATCAGGCACAGTACAGATGGAACTCAATTGGGAGAATGACGCATCAAGCAGCGCTCAAATATCCGCGCCTCACATCGAAAGAACATCCAAAGACCTTGGGACGCTACTCGGTATGCCGACCTGGTCAAAACTAAGCGTGATTGATCTTGAGAAATCTACACAAGAAATCGCTACAACAATCGCCGATATTCACCAGGCTTTCGAAAATGGAAACTCCCAGATTATCTGTGAATACTTCAAACCCCAGCTGTCAGAGGCCGGTCGAACACTCCCTGAATATGGCGAAGAGAACTTCCGGGAAGATCTGGCATTCGACATCGAAGACAATCGCGGAAAGGATGACTGGGTTGTTCCTCTAAACACAAACGAACACGACTTCAGGCTATGTGCTGACGGCAAACTGATTGAGATTATCGATAGAAACTGGGAGCCAACCATCCGCACAAAGGCAGATGCTGATGGCAATGTATACCCACTGCCAATCTTCCTCGGGCAGAATGAAGGGCAATGGCAGGTGTACCTATAATGAACGCCAAGGAAATCGTCGGTCTATTATTGATGACTGCCGGCATCATTCTAATGATTTGGGTTGTCTGGAAGCTTTACCACCAACACGAATTCGTTGAGTCAGCATCAAGATCAGTTGGCACCATTATCGACTACAAATACGCCATCAGTAGAGAAATTATCGATGAAGGCCCTGGCCGCGGATTCGGCGGAGACAGCACGGTTGCTCAAGCAAGGGAAATTGTTCGCTTTAAAACCAAAGACGGTGAAGAGATCACCTTCAAAAGCAGAGTAACGATTCACCAACCACTGGGCTCTGATATAGAGGTCTTATACGACCCTGCTCAGCCTCACAATGCTCGTCCAAATGTGTTTTTCGGAAACTACGGCTGGGTGCTTATTTTAGGGCTGTTTGGGGTTGTATTTGTATTCACTGGGTCGCTGCTTCGTTGGGTGTTATAACGCTGACTTGGTCACTATATTCACCACAGGTATGCTTGGCCCACAATACCAACAGATTGAGGTGAGTCACCGGCTACACATTCAACTCCTCGAACAAGAATTATCTGCGTTTACCTTAACCGTCATTCGTTTGTAATTGACCAGAGGACACGACATATCGTAAAGATATGTCGTGTCCGAATTTACCGTTAGATAGCATCTACGATTACCGAATCAAAAAATTTTCATCTATATATTATCCTCATGGTGGGTAGTCCGGGTCTGTTTTCTCAGGCCATAAAAAATACATTCTGCTTGTTTTCTTGCAAGCAAACCCTTCCGCTATCAAAGCATTCCCCTGCCCTTATTCTGATTTACCGGAGGGTCTCCTCATGGCTGTTTCATGCCCAAATTGTCATTCACTCAACATTGTCACTATCGATATTGGTCGTAAAACCGGCAACGTCATCGGCACAGTCGCCGGCGCCACTAGTGGCGTGCTTGGCGTGTCTTCAGGCGCACGCATCGGAACAAGCGTTGGCGCATTCGCGGGGCCTGTTGGCTCTGTTGCCGGTGGATTGATCGGTGGAATTCTAGGTGGTGTGGCCGGCGGAACCGCCGGCACTGCTGTTGGAGAATCCATCGATGAAAACATTCTGGATAACTACCTGTGCCAACACCGTGGTTATCAATTCAATACAAGGAATGACTAACGTTCTCCATTTCGGATAGAACCTCATCAATTATCGAGGATAATTCCCATGTCACATTTCGTTGAAAGCATGGCCTTTAGCGGCCAATCCCCATGGCATCAGATCGGCTTCACTGATCAGCCAATTGAAGCTTGGGCCAAACATGCAGGTATGACCTGGACCATAAAATCTGCCCAGGCGCGTTATGTTCCGGAACATTGTGAACATATAAAAAGCCCACTGGCCGTGCCGGGTAAACGCATCCTTTATCGGTCGGATAACCACCTTCCCTTGTCGGTTGTCAGTGATCGCTATCACATTGTTCAACCTCAGGAGGTTCTCGAATTTTATCGAGACCTCACAGATAGCCAGGGATACGAACTTGAAACCGCGGGCGTACTGAAGGGAGGCAAAAAATTATGGGCACTCGCCAACACTGGCAAGCGAGATAGTCTCAAAGGAGGCGATGTTACTCAGGGCTACTTGCTGTTGGCAACAGCCTGTGATGGCTCGATGGCAACGACAGCCCAATTCACCAGTATTCGCGTGGTATGCAACAACACGTTGTCACTCGCGTTGAAAGGCGGCGAGCACGCCGTTCGCGTGCGTCACAACACAGCGCTTGATGCTGATACAGTCAAAACGCAGCTAGGCATTCGTGCAGGCTCTTGGGATAACTTCATGTTACAGCTCAGAGCCTTGAGTGAGCGTCATGTGACCCGTCACGAAGCCCGCCACTATTTCAGTGAACTCCTGCAACTAGAAGCCACGCCCACCGAAGCACAGCAACCGGCAAGAACACTTAAACACATGGAGCGCTTGTATAACGGTGATGGCCGAGGGAGCCGACTCAGTACCACCGAGCATACCGCTTATGGCCTGCTCAATGCCGTTACCGAATACGTCGATCACCACAAGCGTGCACACAACTGTGATTACCGTCTCGATTCAGCCTGGTTTGGCGCTGGATCGAGACTGAAACAACTGGCATTCAATCAAGCGATCGAATTGCTTTAACACTCCACTTCCACCCACAAAGCCCGGCACTTTGAGTGACCGGGCTTTTTTATTGGAGAGCTCTCATGCAACTTACGCAAATTCAACATCGGCGGCCAGCCAAACGGCTTATTTCAACCAAAGATATGCCACTTGCTACCTGGCTGGAGATTCGTACCCAAGGTATCGGTGCCAGTGATGCTGGGGCCGCTATTGGCATTAACCCGTATTTATCGCCACTTGAGTTATGGATGCTCAAAACCCACCGCATCAACCCATCCGCACAGGTGGAATCGTCGAACGGCAAAGCCCCTACTTACTGGGGGCATGTGCTCGAACCCATCGTCGCTCAAGAATACAGCAAACAAACCGGCAATAAAGTACGCCGCGTGAATGCCATTCTGCAACACCCTGACACAGACAAACACTGGATGTTAGCCAACCTCGACTATGCCGTGTGCAGCAATCAAGACGTACAAATTTTGGAGTGCAAAACGGCAGGGGAATACGGCGCAAAGTGTTGGCGCAACGGTGTGCCCACTTATGTGCGGTGTCAGGTACTTCATCAATTAGCCGTGACCGGGAAGCAAGCGGCAGATGTCTGTGTATTGATCTGCGGACAAGAACTGCAAATACACCGTATTCAAAGAGATGACGCAGAAATCACCGACCTAATCGAGAAGGAACGTGCATTCTGGCGATGCGTTGAAACCAATACACCACCACAAACAGACGCGACAGACTCCTGCGATAGAGCGCTCAAGCAACTGTACCCAAAAGATATTCACACAAGTATCGACTGCTCGAACAACAGCGATCTCAACACCACTTTCGATGAGCTTGTAGCCATCGGCAACCAACTCAAACGACTGAAAACCAGCGAGGCGAAACTCAAACACGAACTACAAGCAGCGATGAAAGATGCACAAAAAGCGCGTTTTTCGCACGGCCTTGCAACCTGGAAGGCTAGCGCTGACAAACTTCAATTAGATACCGAAACACTTCTCAATGATCAACCAAGTCTTATGAAACGCTATTCACTCACAAAACACGGCAGCCGCCGGTTTAACATCTACCCCAGCTAAACAAACCCAAACGCTCGAGGTATTCCCATGATTAAAGGTCTTGCTATAACACCTCCCCTACTCGGCAGAATCAGCATTGGGAAGGTCGTTGAAAAAGACGGCAAACGCTTGCCGCAAAAAGATGATCAATTCACCGTCACCAGCCAAATACAGAACAATGGAGAGTGGCTACTTCATCCATTGGATGAAACCCTCCGGCAAAATAGCGATGGCGACAAGCTTCGCGCGATTCCAGTGCGCTTTCTCTTCAATGATCCTGAACTCAATCTGCGCGCGAACTATAGTCTGTTCGACCGTGAAAAGAGTCGTCCGATCTGTGTGGGCAATGGTGAAACCTGCAAGAGACAAGTTGCAGGCGCTATCGAAAAACACCCTTGCCCCTCCCCATCGCTGTGTGATATTGCGCAGAATGGCAATTGCAAACCTTATGGCAGGCTCTACGTGAAGATTGGCGATGACGATGATCTCGGTGTTTTTGTATTTCGCACTACTGGGTTTAACAGCATTCGAACATTGGCAGCCAGACTCAGCTACTACTCAGCCGTATCGAATGACCTACTGGCATTTATGCCGTTTGAATTGCGCCTTCGTGGCAAGAGCACTCAGCAAAGCTATCGGAAGCCGATCTACTATGTTGACCTGTGTCTGCGACCGGAGCATTCACTGGAAAACGCAGTGAGAATGGCCAAAGAAAGCCGTGACAAACAGGCAGAGGCTGGGCTGAATCAGGCCGCGCTGGATAACGCCGCAAACACAGGAATTGAGAATGCAGCGTTTGAGTGTGGGGAGGATGAAGCTGGGGAGGTGGTTGAGGAATTCTTTCAAACCAATAATCCAGCCCAACTTTAATTCGCTCGGCGAGATGAATAAGAATAATGGCCAAGCATAAAAACCGCTTCAAACGACATTTAACGAAGCCTATAGTGAAAAGCCTTCTCGAATAAAAACATCTACGGCACAAGGCATTCGAAAGTATCGTTGGAGACCACATGACATTCGAAGAGTTTAGAAAGCTTGTAAGTGGCATAACAGTCGGAAAACACCTCCCAGAAGCGGTGTACCTGCACAAATCAGCGCTTACTTCCATCGATGAAAAGCTCTCCAGTGCGACACTTACTGTTGCAGCGACGTTAAAACTACCCGATGGCAAATGGACCTTGGTAAAGTTCTACAAAAGGGATTTTAAACTGAGTCTTTTGTTCTACCCTACCTTCTCAGAAGAACCCTACCCAGCACTGCATAAAAGCTACTCCATCGATCTCAGCAAGTTTAAGGTCAGAGAAGCTGACTATTCTTCATCAGAAAACCCTCCCATTCTTCATCGACGAGAGACCTTTGTAACTCCCGATCACCCGCAAGTGGATTACTTTTCCGCGTTCACCATTGAAGGCGAAGCTATTGGCTTGTACGAAAACACACGTACGATTGGCTTCAAGAACAACTGGTTGAAGCTGATAAAGAAAAAAGGGTATTTTTTGAACGACGAAAATCACCTCCTTCCACTCCCTGAACAAAAAATAACAAATGTTAATAACCCAAATTTCAATGGAGAAATCGAGCGCCACAAAACAGCGATATCAAGAGATAAGCTATCAACGCCTATGTTTCTATTGGCGAAACGCGGCTTCCTGAACGGCAAATACTCGGTACTGGACTACGGTTGCGGTCGTGGCGACGACATCAGAGAACTTGAAGCCCACGACATCGAATGCATAGGGTGGGACCCAGTACATTGCCCCGAAACTGACCTCGAAAACTGCGATATTGTTAACCTTGGCTTTGTTATCAATGTTATCGAAGATAAGGAAGAAAGGTGCGAAACACTTCTACGTGCCTATAGCCATTGCGACAAACTCACACTCGTTTCCGCAATGCTTGGGAATGAAAGAGTATTCGACCGATTTAAACCCTACAAAGACGGCGTATTAACCAAACGCAACACATTCCAAAAGTACTATATGCAAGGCGAGCTACAGCAATTTATTGAAACCACACTTTGTCAGGATGCGATCCCTCTCGGGCCAGGCGTATTTGTCGTTTTCAAAGACAAAATTGAAGAACAACAATATCTGTTAAGACGACAACGCACACGCCACGACTGGAGACAGAAAAGCAGCCCGAAGCCACGACCCACTTCGCAGAAGAAGAGCAAGGACATTTACTCAACCAACAAACTCCTGCTAGATGACTTTTGGTACACATGCTTAGAACTCGGCAGAGTCCCCGAAAATGAAGAGTTTGAACTATCTGAACAGATACGGCACATCTGCGGGTCTCACAACAAAGCCTTTGACATCTGCACGCGTTTTTATGAAATCAAGAGTTTTGAACAAGCCCAGCAAGAACGTTATGACGATCTATTGGTCTATTTTGCACTCAGTTACTTCAAAAAGCGGGATAGCTACATTCGCATGCCAGTATCTCTTCAACGTGATATAAAAATACATTTTGGGAAGTATTCAACTGCACGAGAACTAGGCCAGAACCTACTGTTTAGCATGAGTGATGTGAATGTAATATATGATGCCTGTGTTCGAGCGCACGATGAGCTTCCTGCCAGTGTGCTAAACGGGCAGCATGACCTCATTTTCCACAAGCAATTCTTGAATCAATGCCCCGTTGAACTGCGAGTTTACATCGGATGTGCCTTGCAAATTTACGGAGAACTGGATGATGTGAGCCTAATTAAGGCTCACATACAAAGTGGCAAGGTAACGTTACAGGTTTACGATGATTGGGGTAAAAAAACGCCCCTTTTGAAGGAGCGTATAAAAATAAAAATGAGAGATCAAGATATTGATTTTTTTGATTACTACGGCGAATACAAACCACTAGCTTTCGAGAATAAAGATCACTATCTAGAATGACAGTACGACTTGATCTTACCCACGAAAAGTGAACACCGTTTTCTAACTATTTTGCTCAAACGCATCGGGGCTTACGTCGCCCAACGCAGAGTGTTTCCTTGCGCGGTTATAAAACATTTCGATGTATTCGAAGATACTTGATTTTGCCTCCTCAATCGAGCGATATTCCTGTACATACACGCACTCCACTTTCAGTCGACCATAGATAGATTCCATCGGCGCATTGTCCCAGCAATTACCTTTGCGGCTCATACTGATCTGACCACCGTGACGGCGAATTAGATCCTGATATTCTGTCGCGCGATACTGCACGCCTCGATCAGAATGCAGGATAAAACCCGGTTGAATAGGACGGCGCTGTAGCGCAATCGTTAACGACATTTTCACCAGTTCCACGGTCATCTGGGTATCCAAGGCCCAGCTAACGATCTTGCGCGAGAGATCCATCACAGTACTATGGCAAAGCCAACGATTCTTCACCCAAATACAGGTGATATCACTCGTCCATTTTGGGTTAGGCCTTTCAGCATCAAAGTTCCACTTGAGCAGATTATCATCGACATTGTTCATCGCCAAGCTAGAGCTACCATAGCGGAATGCCTTGCCATTTCGAGCTTTAATCCGGGCTTTTTGCATCAACTTAGCGACATAATTCAGCGAACACGCAATGCCCATATCATTCAGCTCCGCCGCAATTCGAGGTGCACCGTAACGTTGCTTAAAGGTATCATAAACCGCCCTAATAGCGCCGGAGATACAGCTATCACGCTTGTCTCGCTTCGGGGGCTAGCCGTCGTTCCACTTCTTAAAGCCGCTACGCGAAACACCACACGCATCACACATCATGCTCTTGGGGTACTGACCCAGGAACTGGTCTATTAAGGCGTATTTCACTGTTGGTGGGTAACACGGGACTATAACGCTCCCCTTGGTGACAACATTAATAAAAGATACTATTGCCAACCCAAGGAAGGAGAAGGCATCATATTCAATACAAGAAACACCTCAGGTGCCATAGCTCGCTAGCTATTCTACATAACTCTTACGCATCATAAGAAAAGACCAGTTATTGTTCATATGGAAAGATTAAAAGAATTACTTGCACCGCTAGCAAGACATTCAGCACAAGCGGTAAGCACTCTCAAAAACTCCCCCAATGATACGATCAAACAATACCTCTATATTCAAACCAGGATAGAACAAGACTTCCTTGAAGCCATAAATAGCTGCGACTCGACGAAAAGCATAATATTTCTGTGTGGGTCAAGTGGAGATGGTAAATCTGAAATTCTAGTTCAATCTTATGATAATTATCACAACCATTTCATCTTTCATCTGGATGCTACTCATAGTTTTCAACCCGATTTAAGTGCAATTCAGACACTAGACAGACAGTTTTCCACCCACAAGTCTGAGGGCAAACCGATCATTGTTGGCATCAATATTGGCATGCTTGGAAACTATGCCGAAGAAGGGGCTGAAGAGCATCAGGATATTATTCAGTCCATAAAGATCTTTCTGAAGGGAAGCAAGAAGGGTCTGCCAGCACACCACATCTTCCTGAACTTTGAAGACTACCCCAAATTCAAACCTAAAGAAGAAAGGGTTACTGCTGACTTTATCGAGAAACTACTGGTTAAGTTAACTAAAACTACTAACGACAATGCATTCTATCAAGCTTGGCTCAAAGAGAAGGACCAGTATGCTCAAATGCTCCACGCCAACTATGAAATACTTCAAATGCCAGAGGTACAGAAGGTAATAATCGAGAACCTTTTAAAAGTTCACCTTAAGTATGATCAGTTCCTCACAGCTCGAACACTGCTCGATTTTATTTATTCAGCCCTGACCGGCCCCGGTTATCTGTTCGATAATATCTTTACCAATACAGCGACTGAACTGGCCTGTGCTCTGGCTCACTTTGATCCATGCACCATTCGTTCAAAAGATATCGATATATTCCTTATCCAACAATCTATGGAGGTTAAGGACGAAAAATTTGATAAGTTCAAGGAGGATATTCACCATCTTGTCAATGAAGACAATATGGAAGCAGGTTCATGGATACGCTGCTTCTATCTGCTTCAGAATAAATCTATTGGTAATAATTACCACCAGCAGTTCAAATCCAGCTTTACTCAGGAGCTGTATCAAAAATACGTAGAAATCTGGCGAATTCACGACCAATTTGATGGCAAGGACAAACATCACAGGGATACTCTGCGAGAGTTTTATCAGAAAGAATTGCTAGAAGCCATTTTCCGGTTTGCTAACCGTCTTGCGCCGGAACTTGGACAAAAACAGTGGTATCTAGCCGACTACAACGGTTACTGCCTGTCTACCCGTGCCGTTATCAAAGATAACCTGAAATCATTGCCTGACAACCGCTCCAAGCGGCTTGGATATTTTAATGCCATGTTGATGCTCAATAGCAAACCTCTGGAGCAGCCACTACAAATCAGTGCCAACTTCCTGGAGCTGGTTATGAAGATCAACAGTGGCTACCGCCCGAATAAACACGATAAAAACAATATCGTGATTCTTGAAGAGTTTATCGATCAGGTAACCGCCCTACTTAGAAACAGCGACAAACTCAAAATCCATACCTCAGAGCAACAATGGGTTTTGAGCAACGATGAAGATTATGACGAAATCACTGTAGAGGAGGAGGAATATTGATGAGTATTATTAGCCGTTTAGTAGCCCTCGGCGCGGTAGAACAGGACAAGATTGGCGATAATAATCTGAGCAACTACCTGCCCATCCGCAGTAAAAAGAATGCCCTGAATTACGACACTGTAGCCGGTAATGTTCTTGGGCTGTTAATTGGCAAGGAACTGCGCAACTTCAATCAGGTAGAGTTTGAGGAATCCTGCCTTGATGAACTGTCCAGCAAGCTTTCTGATACCGAGTTTCTGGAACACTTCAAAAATATTTACTTCCAAAATAATGCACTTTTAAAAGTATCCCCTGAATTTTTACTACTGGGTCGCCAGGGAAGTGAATCCAAAGCCAGCGGGCATCTCAGCGAAATTTTTCGAAATTTCCTGGCTCAACAAGATCATCGTTGCGAGATCAAATCCAAAGCCAATTTCATCGAGAAAATATTCTGGGAAAAGATGCAGAGGTACCTGAAACCGGTCGAAAAGAGATCTTCAAATGTTGAGCCTTACCTGCCTTATGTTGCTGACCTATTCGCCAAGGACATTCAATTTCTTAGTAGCAAGTCCGAGTACTTGTTAAGCAATCTGGAAGGTTTTCTGGAGCTTTACAACATTATCTACTGCTCTCAGCTGGCGTTAAACATCAAGAACTTTAAGTTTGACGTTCCCCAAAAACGCCCGCTGTACTTTATTCTGGATACAGAGAAAGCCAGCAAAGAACGTACACACATTCAAGATGACGGCTACCAGCACCTTCTCTCATCATTTAACACTGTTTTTCCTACCTTATCGATGCTGGAAATCATTAACAAAGCAGAGAAAGAAGGAAAAGTGGTTCCTTTGTGGCAATACATACAAGCTTTAGAATCAGATGTTGCATCTTCTGATGATGTGACTGAAGCTATTCGAAACTTTGCCAGCAATTTTCAAGAAAAAAGAAAAATACAACCTCGCGATGAAGCTGAATTGACACCGATAAGCCAGCTTAGTCGCCTGTTCCAGTATGCGCTCGACCAATTTGAAGAGAAACGCTACGATGCAGACTCAACCAGACATGAAATTAGGAATAATTACCAGAAAGAATTTGTTAAACATATAGCCAAAAGCTTCATACAAAATCGTAAGCGAGCGGGCATCGTACTTGTTCTTAATCAAGACAATTTAATGCTTTTAACAAATATTGCCATTGGCGATAACCGTCAACTGCGTTTCCAGGAGCTGCTTCAGGAATTCCGCCAGCGCGGCGTGTACTTTGATAAACAATCCGAACAAGCTCTGGTCGCTTTCTATGAGCGCGCGGGCAATGTAGACCGTATGAGTGATAGTGGAGATGCCGTCTATGTACGCAGTACAATTTGAACATTTTGCTGTAGAGCGGATTAAAGGGTGGCTCGACCAGAACGTACAGGCCGGTGAGAAGTACCAGCTTCGCTCTACCAACCTGAATAATACCCAGCGGTTATACGACGAAATCTGCAAATGCACCCAGTCATTCTTATACGATGGCACAGAGCTTCACTATTTTCGGGTGAATGGGATAAAGGTTATTTTTGCCGCGCACTTTGATGAGCAGGAAGCATCCGATCAGTATTTCAATGAATACTACATTTCTCACCTGAGAGATTGCGTATCCTCAAAATTCGGAGACTTTAAAAATACGGCACTGGTTTTCATTCATAACAGTGCGCTGGATACTCTGGTCAAAAACGCCATAGACCTGGCTCATGGGGATATGCCCTGGTCTGCTCATAGCATTGAGAAGCAATTGGAAGCACTGATTAACGGCCAGCCACAGAATAATGCGGTTCTGAGTCACCTTCTAAAGATTAAAGCGGAACAGCTGAAAGAAGATGGCGGCAGTATGTTTGGCTTTGTTCAGCTCTATGCAGCAATGACTTCCGGTGGGGCCCCAGATCTGACAGAACTGGGCTTTCTCCCCGATAAAGGTCTTTGGGAGCTGAGTAAACCGGCTCAAATCGAAAACCGTCTGAAGGACAATAAAGAGTTCCACGACAAGCTAGAACGAACCCTGCAAAACCACCCGGAAGAAATCCACGACCGGATTCCAGAACTGGGCGAAGAGTTTATTAAGAATAACTTTTCTGATACATCCACTGACGAATGGCGTACCCAGCTGGATATGGGAGATGTGATTACGGAGCGACAAAAGCAGAAAGAAAACATCGTCAGCTTTGCCTCCGTCAGCTCTGAAAATGCCAAGCTTACAGGCCCTCGTACTAAATCCGAAAAAGGTGCGGGCAAGCGGGAAAACCATATCATTCTGGAAGTACCCAAAAGCAGCGAAACCTTTGATTTGCGTCTGACGTTTTTTGGTACCGACCTGAAAAAAGAACAGCTACGGCTGAACAAAAAAAATGATCCCCGATGGCTAAAAAACAGCATTATCAAGGTGACCGGTTCTGTTCAACGCCATGTAACAGTCAATGCACCTTTTGATGGCTCCCCTACCTTCTTCACCCTGAAGGTAAAACGAACCAACAACAATGAGTGCTTCACATTCCAGGTTTTGGTACTAGAAGAAGGTGATTTTCACCTGCCGGCCATTGAAAATAGATTTCTGGTTAGGCCCAACCAGAATGGTCTGATCCTGCAAACCGAAGATATGAGCCTGGAGCTGGCAGAACAAGCGAGTTCAGAGTTTATTCTGTCTGAAAATGATGAAGTGGTTGATGCTAGCACTTACAGCACGCTGAATTACCAGCAGGTTTACGAAGAGTCAGAAGTCGTCTCCTTTAATGTTGAGAACAACGGGCATTTGATGAAATTCACCATTGAGGCGGAGGCCAGCCCGGTAACCCTGACATTGCCAATCCTGATGGACTCCGACCGTTTCAATGATCTGTTCAAAGATGATCGCTATGGGCAGTTTATCAACGCCAAGGGCAAGGTCGTTATCGACCACAAGGAATCCAAGGTTCCAGGTATTCGCCTGCCCCTATTGCGGCGGGAAGAAGAGTTTCTGACTGAGGGGCTGATCTCTATCGGTTCTGATGCCATTAAAGCAGAGCAGCTGGAATCCATTGATTCTGACTTATATGCCGCCTGGACAGCACTTTCCGACTATCTGAAAGAAAGAAAATCTCTACTCTCCCTGGAATTCTGGGGAGAGACACTGAGAGAGCTGGTTAGAAACTATGTGCAAACATCGCTGAACTATCTCAATGCCATTCCGATGGAAAGCACCCTGAACGATGAAAACCGCATTTTTCTGGCGATGGGTATGGCAGAGTTCGAAGGTAAAAAATACCTTTCTCCTTACCACCCATTAATCCTGAGTTATTACCTGCAACTGGTGGATGAGATTCAGGCTGACAGCCAGCATAAATCTTTCCGTAATCTGCCTCCGGTGACTATGGAAAGATTGAACCCGAAAGGTCTGCTTCCCTATGTTTACAGCAAAGGGAACCAGTTCAGCTATACCCAGAAGGTAAAGGAAAATCCGCTCTGGCTGGAAATCGTTCCGCAGCAAGAAACCAGTTACAGCTATGTAAGCACTCTGGTAAAGGAGAAGTCTGAAGAGTTTATCGAGACCTTCAGTGAGCTGTTCAAGCAGGTGGATGATGCACCACTGATTATCAACTCCGTAAACAATGGCGATAACCGTGAAGTGTTTATGGGACTGCTGGCCTATTTCAAAAAAAATCTCGCTGAATGCCATCCGGTTCATGTCAATCTGTATGACGAGCAGTTCTGTGAAACAGAGTTTGATATCTTCGCGGAGATGAGTTATCACGAGGAGATCAAGCAGCGATATTCCCTGGATAAAGGCTCTGCTCGGGAACAGTCGGAATATATTACCGACCTGCTCCGCACAAAACTGTCGTTTTCAAAGTTCAAACACAAAGATGTGACAGAGCAAAACTATGCTCATTTAAGCTTTTTCAAAAACAACCAGAAGGTGACCACCTTTGAAAGCGATATCGATAAGTTTGTTTCGGGTATCGCCTGCCATGGTCTACTGAGTGGTGAAGCCTCTGTCTCTGAGAACAAAACCTTCCAGACTGCTTATGGCCTTAACAAAATCAATACCAAAGGTCAGCAACATCTGGAAATGTCCCGTCTTTATGGTCGTTTGTTAAAGCCTTGCGTAGAACCTAATCAGCAATACCATGCCCACTCTTCTATCGGCATTGCGGTCAGCGATTCTTTTAAGGAACAACTCGAACGCTCCTACGATAGCTCCATCTGGACAACAATTATTGACCCAAAAGTGACTCTGGACTTTTTCCAGCAGGAACAAGATCTGATTTTGATTCACTACTCCGATCAATACACCAACTCAGCAGGCTACGACGCCATTACCGTTACCCGCCAGTCTGACCTGTATAAGAAAATGCTGAGTCAGCAGGGCGATCAGCTGATTGAAGAGTTTAATGCCTTCAATGGTGAGTGGCTGCTTAAGATGGTCACTGATCCGGAAAAAGAGAAGAAAGGCAAACTGGGTATTGTTGCCAGCTGGAAGCTGGTGAGTGCCATGCTGTCGCAGTCTGATATTACCTGGATTCCAATTTCTATTGCTGAAATGGTCAGGGTCTCCGGCAATATCGGCCTGAAGATGGATAAGCATGATTTCGCTGTTTTCCATAATAAAGATGGCTATAGCGGCAAGATGTCTGACGATATTCTGTTTGCTGGCTTTAAAGATAATAAGCTTTTCCTTCTACCTGTTGAGGTAAAAGCTGGTGAACACGGCAGCACCTCTCTGGAAAAAGCCAGAGAGCAGGCTGAAAAACTACGGGCTTACTTGGTTGAACGTATTCTGGGGCCAAAAACTCTGGAAGGTCGTATCTACCGCAGCCTGTTTATCCGCCAGGTGCTGATGCAGATTGAAAAATATCAGCTCTATGAAGTGTTTGAAGCTGATTATTTTCAGACATTCCTGAATGAACGAGAGCAGTGGTTGACGGGTGACTACGATCTGGGAATCATTGAAGACTTCCCTGAAAAGATGGTAATGGCGCATCTGACCAGCCCAGCCACCATTCATACCATGGAAACCTTCGAAGATGGCTTGTTGCAGCTGGAGATTCCGGACTATCAGGATCATTTGATCAGCACACCCTATCAGAAACTATTGCCCTGGGTGCTGGAGGATAATGTTCTTGGTATTTCTGAACAGTGGCTCCTCGGGCAAAACGCCAAGGTCTCCCCCATTCCTGCAGCTAAAACAGATGACTCTGTAACGACCACCGAGCCAGACGAAGATGCTGAAACTATACCGGTAGAGCGGACCAAGACGACCGGAACTGAAAGCAAATCAGCAACCGTAGTCACCCCAGCAACGGAAACAGAATCTGGTAGAGTTCTGTTTGGCTGGGAGGAAATGACTCATCAACCCGTCTACTGGGAATTTAACCATGAGAAAATGCCAAACCGTCACCTGCTGATCTTTGGTCGTTCTGGTCAGGGTAAAACGTACTGCATTCAGGGTATTCTTCAGGAACTGGCAAAAGCCCAGTGCAACTCTATGGTGGTGGATTACACCAATGGCTTCCTGCCGGATCATCTTGAACCAGAGTTTCAGGCTGCGGTTAATCCGAAAACCCTCCTGGTGGCACACTCTCCACTGGCGATAAATCCATTCAGAAAGCAAAAGCAGCTGATTGCTGGTATTGAACTGGCAGATCAACCTCATGTTGTAGCAGGACGAGTCGCTTCAGTATTAAACTCCGTATACTCCACCATAGGTGAACAACAACTGGCAACGTTGAACAATGTAATTGAAAGCGGTGTTCAATGCTTTGGTGAAGACTATACCTTCCAGCAGTTGCTGACTCATCTGGCCGAGGAAAGCAAAGTCGGTGAAGCACTGGCAAACAAACTCTCCACCATGGTGAAAAGCAACCTGTTTGATACCAGAGCTGAAGGCGGCTGGGATGCCATTTATAACAGCACAGACTGTCATTCCCATATGATCCAGCTTGCTAGTATTCCAACCGATGTTCAGCGAATGGCTACAGAATTTATTCTCTGGGATTTGTATGCTCATGCTTGCAGCACAGGCAACAAGCATAAACCCCTGCCAGTCGTTCTGGACGAGGTGCAGAACCTGGATCATCGACTGGACAGCCCTCTTGCAAAAATGCTCACTGAAGGCCGGAAATATGGTCTGTCACTGATTCTGGCAACCCAGACTCTCAGCAACCTCGCCAAAGAAGAGCAGGATCGTTTATTCCAGGCCGCTCATAAGCTGTTCTTTGCTCCTGCGGAAACTGAGATTAAGAAATATGCTGAAATTTTGGAAGTGACTGTTCAAGGGTCTAAAAAGCTGCATTGGAATGAACAGTTGAGTAAGCTTAAGAAAGGGCAATGTTTGTCTGTTGGGCAGCACCTTAACCATTACGGAGAGTTAGAACTTAGCGTGAAGAAAATCAATATTAGTAGCTTGGGAGAGCGTTAAAGGAAAGCAATGGAGCTGAATTTAAATGTATGGAAGCGTGGCAGCCAAAGAGCGGTCCATAAACCACTCTTGTTATTATATGCACTGTCACAGTATCAAAAAGGTCATGATCGTTTTTTCTCTTACTCTGAAATTGATGAACCGCTTAAAGATCTTCTGATTGAGTTCGGACCATATCGAAAGTCTCATCATCCCGAATATCCATTTTGGCGATTGCAAAATGACGGATTTTGGGAGTTAAAGAATCATGAAAAAGCTCAGCCTCGTTCCAGTAACTCAGATGCTAAAAAAACAGAATTATTGAAACACAATGTTATGGGAGGCTTCACAGAAAGTGCGTTTATTGAAATCACTCAAAATGAAAATAAGCTGGCCGAGGCAATTGGCTACTTACTGAGTGAATTTTTCCCAATTACTCTCCATGAAGATATTGTTGAGTTACTGGGAATTACCAACTATTTCGAACTGCCAAATAAAAGAGATCCAAATTTTCGGCACCTTGTACTGACAGCTTATGGCTACACATGTGCAGTTTGTGGTTTTGACTGCAGAATAGGCCATACATCTATAGGCCTAGAAGCGGCCCACATAAAATGGCACCAAGAAAACGGGCCATCCAACGTTGATAATGGTATTTCGATGTGTGCATTACACCACAGAGCTTTTGACAGAGGTGTGTTTACAATTGATACTGATTTACGTGTAGTTATTAGCATCGAAGCTTACGGAGGAAGAGTATTCGAAAGCCTATTTCATGACTATTCCGGCAAAGAAATTAAAGCTCCACGGTCACCTCATAACGCTCCTAACCCAAAATACCTAGAGTGGCATCGACGTAATGTATTTCAGTCGAAACATGACTAAAAAACACTCTTTCAATTTTTCGGTTACTCGCTTTGTAAGTAGTAATGAGATGAAAGCTCGAAGGAGCTACTCTCCACACCTCTAACCGAACATATTCCGAATGGATGCATTTTATTTCGGTCAAGACTCAACCTGGCTCTTCACCACCACAATTGTCCTCACTCAAAGGCTTCAGACTATTTCATGAGATAACTTTAACCCAGCCTGGTGCTGGGCATTACTCCAACAAAACGCATAGCCCCTCACACGTGGAAGTTATTTTTAACTTCCACTACAATACACTCCTTCCATTTGACTTCCAAACAGCCGGTGACATATTGATGGACAATGCCTTTTCCAACACTTTTCCCGCCGTACGAGGCATTCAAGCCGGGAGGCCTTGTTACATTGCAATGTGCCCCATGAGAATTATCCCAAAGCTATTTGTGTTCAATGAAGACGAGGTGCCGCCAGAGCTCAGGTCACAGAGAACAATCAATCAGAGCCGCATACCAGAAATTACTTCTTATCTTGTTGAAAACTCGAAAGACTACACTCTATCGTCCTTAACAGCATCCGTAAACAGTATGGTGCGCTTTGAGCCATTAACGGATACTGGGCCAGGCCAGAATATGGGCACTCTTTCGATCCCCATGGACGCTCAAATATTAATCAATGACGGCCAGCATCGAAGAGCAGCCATAGAAGAAGCTATTGCAGAAAATCCTGAGCTCGGTCATGACAGCATTTCGGTTCTGTTCTTTATTGATGAAGGCCTAGAACGTAGTCAACAAATGTTCGCAGACCTCAATAAACATGCCGTACGACCTAGCGATTCGATAAGCACACTTTACGATCATCGTGATCAGATTTCTGATCTGGCACGCCATACTCAGCAAAATGTTCCTGCATTCAGCAGATTAACTGAGCTTGAGAAGTCGAGTATATCTAACCGCAGCATCAAACTCTTTACCCTGAGCAGCATTAAGAATGCGAATAAAGCTCTCTTACGGAAGAACAATAAATCTAGCGTTACCGACGAAGAAAAGGCCATTTGCGTCAGTTACTGGAGCGCCGTCACACAGAACATGGCTGATTGGAAATCTGCATTGGAGAGAAAAGTCTCTAGTTATGAGCTTCGAGAACAACAGATACATGCGCACGCGGTTGTTCTTCAAGCTCTAGGGAACATTGGAGCAGATTTGTTGAGCCAAAAGCCAGACTGGGAGCTAGTTTTGAAACATCTTGATAGTATCGACTGGTCAAGAGCGAACCCTGAATGGGAAGGTCGAGCCTTAGTAAACGGCAGAATCAGCAAGGCACGGAGCAATGTAATATTGACTGGGAATCTAGTGAAGCACAAGCTGGGGCTATGCCTCAATGCAGCAGAACAAACCGAAGAAGATAAATTCATATCATGACTGAAGAACAGTTTTTATATCCAACCCACACCTCCTTTATCTCCGATGCTGTGATCGCAGGTAGACCAGTTAAAGACTTGATCACAGAGATCCAAGCTATCTATGCCTCAGACGACAGGCCTTGGATAATTGGATTCAGCGGAGGGAAAGATTCAACCTGTGTTTTATCTCTTATTTTCTTCGCGCTACAGAGTCTTCCAGAAGATGAGAGAAACAAGCCAATTTATGTTGTTTCTTCAGATACTCTTGTAGAAACTCCCGTCGTTGTCGACATGATTCACCATATGCTCGAATTAATTAACGACAAAGCACAATCACTTGATATTCCCATTACAGCTCACCCTGTTCACCCTCTTCAAGATCAGACATTTTGGGTAAACCTTCTTGGACGCGGCTACCCAGCGCCAAGACAGTCATTTCGTTGGTGTACGGAGAGAATGAAGATCGATCCTGTTAGTAGCTTCATCACTCAGAAAGCTAATCAATTCGGAGAAGTTATAGTCGCCCTAGGCTCAAGATCTCAAGAAAGTGCCTCGAGAGCTCAAGTTATTGCGAAACATAAAATTGATGGTTCCTCTTTAAGCCGCCATACATCATTGCCAAATGCTTACACGTATATGCCCATTGAAGACTGGAGCGCTGATGACGTTTGGGAATATCTGATGAGCGCCCCAACACCATGGGGAGGTAGTAACCGCATGTTACTAGAGCTCTATAAAGGTTCAAACCAAGGAGAGTGCCCATTAGTTATTGATACCAGCACACCTTCCTGTGGAAATTCCCGTTTTGGCTGCTGGACATGCACTGTTGTTAATGAAGATAAAGCACTGCATAGCTTGATCAACAACGGCGAGGAATGGATGGCCCCACTACTCGAATTCCGTAACGCACTATATGAATCAACAAGACCCGAACTCAAGACAGAGTACAGAAACTACAAACGCCGTACCGGAAAAGTCTCTTACATGAACAATAAGGAGATTACCGAAGACACCGAACAGGAGAAAAAACACATTCCTGGCCCCTACTGGATGGATGTCCGGAAAAAATGGCTTAAAGATTTACTTGAAATTGAGCACGGTATGCGCAGCGATGGACATGCAATCACTCTGGTTCAGCGATACGAATTGCATGAAATTCGCCAACAGTGGTTACGAGATCCAAATGAACCAGACTGGCATGATTCATTACCTAAGCTATTCCATGAAATCTACCCCAACGAACAAATCCAGTGGATTGAAAATGACGCAGGTGCATTTACCCAGCCTGATGCAGAGCTGCTTGCATCGTTGAGTAACAAGCACGGTGCACCTGCTGAGCTTTTAATGAAGCTTATAGAAGCGGAAGTTGAAGTTGGAACACTCGGGAACAGACGAGGCATCATGAACAAACTCAAGAGTATATTGAACCAAGATTGGGATAACCTGGAAACAATCAACGAAAGAAACGCCCAACAAGAAAGACACAATAGCTGGAAGGATAAATTGACTGAGCTACAACAACAATACGATATGGTTAGTTCAAAATGATTATTGAGCATTTAAGTGTTACAGATTTTCGTGTTTTTCGTGGTAAGCACGACTTCAATCTGCGGCCAAGGATCAAATACGGCAAGCAACGCCCTATCGTTCTATTTGGTGGTTTAAATGGTGCAGGTAAAACAACAACGCTAACAGCCATACGGTTAGCTTTGTATGGGCGTCAATCTTTAGGTCATGGAACCACTAAAAAAGCTTATGAAGAGTTCCTTAGAAACTCCATTCACAGAAGCACAACCACCCCTCTTACTCCGAGCTCAGCGGCGATTTCGTTATCTTTCACCTATGCAACCCTTGGCGTGGAAAAGCGCTACACCATTGACAGAGAATGGTACCTAAAGAATGATCTGATTGTTGAAAAACTATCCATCCTAGACGGTGAAAGTGCCTTATCAGAACTAAGTGCCGATCAATGCCAAGCATTTCTGAACGAGTTAATTCCCATTGGTGTCTCGGACCTATTTTTCTTTGATGGTGAGAAGATCGCAGAATTAGCAGAAGATACAGGAGGGGCGGCTCTTGGCGATGCGATAAAGAAACTTTTAGGCTTAAACGTGATAGAAACATTATCAGCGGATCTCAGTCTTCTTTCCAGGAACCAGTTGAAGCAATTTTCGAGCAAAGCAATCCAAGAACAAATATGCACGCTAGAAGAAAAGCTCTCCCAACATGAAATGGCAGCGAAAGAGTTTCTATACGGATATGAGTCCGCAAAAGCCGATGTTTTAGAATTACAGGCTAACGCGGACAAGATAGAACACGAGCTTAGCAGCAAGGGAGGGGCTTGGGCCGCAACTCGTGAAGAAGAACTTGTTAAGCAGTCGACGTTAAACAGCGAAAAGACTGTTCTCGAGAACCAAATTCGAGAAATACTTGGTTCAGAGTATCCGATAGCACTTGCACGTAATTTTTGTAGGTACACTCAGAAATTGCTTAATGATGAAAAGTCGCTAAAAAATCATCGTTCTCTTGCCCTAGCAGTATCAAAGGAATTGGAAGAGCTTGGTATTGCCTTTGAACAATCACTTCCAACCAACGAAGCTAAGCTCGCACGAAAAATTCTCAATGATAAACAACTGAAATACTCTTTTTCAGATGATGACGAAGAGATTGTACACGATATTTCGGATACCGATTTTGCTAGATTTAATTCCACAGTTGATAGCGCACTAGAATCCAAAGCTAGCCAGCTAGAACTACTCTCTGAGCGCCTAGAAGAAGTACAAATTGAGCTCGACAATGCTGGCAAAAATATCGCAAGGGCACCAGAGCAAGATCATATCAAGCCCTATCTAGATACAATTAATCATATTCGTTCGAAACTTGTCGAAGCGACAGATATTCGAGCAAAAACTCTAGAAGCATATAAACGCGAACTAAGAGATGCTATAGACACAACACGCAAATTAGACAAACTGGCTCAAGAGAAAAAGGCGACAGAGAACGCTGGACAAAGCCTTTCCTTAGCAAGCTCAGCCCAAAAGATGCTGAAAGAATTTTCGATAGAAACGGCAAAGCGCAAGGTCAATGACTTAGAATTAGAGTTTGTCAGATCATTCAAACGACTTGCTCGCAAAGATGACGCAGATCTAAGAGCAAGAATCAGCAGCAAAGATTTCAGCGTTACGCTGATAGATCAAACCGGCGTAGAAGTGAATAAGGACGATCTGTCTGCAGGAGAAAAACAAATCTACGCGATCGCTATACTCGAAGCTCTAGCAAAAACATCTGGGAGACATCTCCCAATCATTATCGATACACCATTAGGCCGGTTAGATTCTGTCCATCGAAAAAAGCTAATCTCTAACTACTTTCCGAGCGCAAGTCATCAAGTCATCATCCTCTCAACAGATACTGAAGTTGATGAGTCCTTCTATGAAGAGCTTTCGAAGAGCGTATCTCACGCTTATAGGTTGGATTACGATAGTAATACAGCAAGCACGTTTGCAAATGAAGGCTATTTTTGGCGAAAAAACGCTGTGGAGATTGTTTAACCATGCTACCTAATCGAATAGCCATATCCCAAAAGGCCACTGACAAACTACGTTATATTAAATCTAAAACTGGCTTAACGCCTAATGTACTAGCTCGTATTGCAATCATGCTTACTATACGTGAAGGTAACAAGCTCGATAACGCAGGCGTTAACGACCTTGACGGCCAGGTTCTTAGCCGCGATGTATTATTTGGTGACCACCAAAATTCGTATTCTATTCTTATCAAACAATATACGACAGATAATCGAATCGAAACACCTATTGCTGAAACTGTTGCTGCTATGATCGAAGTGGGTGTTTTTAAGATGGGGCATGTAAAGAGCTTGGTCGACCTTACAAAACTCTAGATTCGCCTTCAATCCCATAGGTGATCGTAAATGTGGAAATTGTTATTAAATTAATCATATTATTTATTTGACTATCAACATAGTTTATTAAAAGATAATGCCATTACCTACCCCTTGTCTGTCGGGTCACGAGCCAAATCTTTTCAAGATTGGTGGGTCGGGTAATCATCGTATTAACGAACGACCCCATATACATACCGTATGCATAACAGCGTTATGCGCCCTACTCAGGCGATTCATACAGGTACGTTTATGCCCAATAGATCGAGTAAAAGGAATAAAACATGTCAAATATTGACCGCAACCATCGTGCAGTGCAGTACAACTCAATCCGAATAACCCTCTGTACTACCGATCACGTGGGGCTAGCCCAAAATCAGCTAAGCACCTAGCTCTCACCTCTCATAAAAGCACGCCAAAAAATTCTCGACCTACAAAGTAGGCCGTTTAATAGCACCCTATATATTGGAGTTTACCTGCCACTGTTTTTCTGTGGCGGGTACTAATCTATGAAAAAACGAATTTTAGTTACAGGTTCCGAAGGGCTTATCGGAAAAGCACTTTGCCCAGCACTTGTTGATTTCGGCTTTGATATTTTGCCTTTTGACATCAAATCAGGACTTGATATTTGCAACGAATCCTCACTAACAAAACCCATTAGTAAATGTGACGGCATCATTCATTTAGCCGCTGTTTCTCGCGTAGTGTGGGCAGAAAATGACCCTGAACTTTGCTGGAAAACTAACGCAATCGCCAGCCAAATGCTCATCGATTTAGCAACGAAACAAGAACGCAGCCCGTGGGTTTTGGTCGCTAGCAGCCGTGAAGTTTATGGGCAACCCACATCATTGCCAACACCGGATGATGCACCTAGAAAACCGATAAACATCTATGGAGAATCTAAAGTTGCGATGGAAGATGCAGCACTCGCTGCACGCGACAAAGGCGCATTAACAGCAATCGTTCGTCTAGCGAACGTGTATGGCACAACGGATGATCATGATGATCGCGTTTTACCTGCTTTCTGCCGAGCGGCTGTCGAAGGCAAGCCCTTGCGTATTGACGGTGGCACGAACACTTTTGATTTCACTCACATCTCTGACACTGTAACTGGCCTATTAGCGGTGATTGAAAAGTTGGAAGCCGCCATTACGAATTTGCCGCCCCTTCACTTGTTACCGGGTATTCCCACCACACTGAAACAAGCTGCAGATTTTGCAATAGCGGCTGCCAATTCACCTTCTAACATTATTGAAGCCTCGCCGCGTACCTATGATGTAGGGCGATTCTACGGCGAGCCTCTACATGCTAAAAATCTACTGAATTGGGAAGCCAAAGTTACACCAGAAGCGGGCATTCGAGTGTTAGTTGAAGCGTTTCAACGCGAATTAAAAGGAGTAAACGCATGAAGATTCTCAAAGTGATCCACGGTTACCCGATGTTGTATAACGCAGGTTCTGAGGTCTATTCTCAAACGATTTGCCATGGACTGGCCAAAAGCGGCCATGAGGTACATGTATTTACCCGTGAGGAAGATTCCTTCAAACCTGACGGCCATATGAGGCAAAGTTTTGATGCCGATGTACCCGAAATAACGGTACATTTGGTGAATAACCCTCGTCATCGCGACCGCTATCGTTTGCAGATCATCGATCAGCGCTTTGCTGAACTGCTTGATGACCTTCAGCCTGACGTCGTCCATATCGGCCACTTGAATCATCTTTCAACTTCCTTAGTGTTTGAAGCTAAATCCCGAAACATTCCTGTTATTTATACCCTTCACGACTATTGGCTGATGTGTCCGCGCGGGCAATTCATGCAAATGCATTCAGCTGACGATAATATGTGGGCGGCCTGTGACGGCCAAGAAAATCGTAAATGTGCCGAGAGTTGTTATGCACGTTATTTCTCTGGGGATGATAACGAACGCGAAGAAGATATTGCTTATTGGGAGAATTGGGTTGCGCGACGCATGAAACATGTTCGCGATGTAGTCGACGAGGTAGATTTATTTATATCCCCTGCAAAGTATCTCAAAGATCGCTATGAAAATGATTTTGGCCTACCGAAAGAAAAGAGTATCTACCTCGATTATGGCTTTGATCGCACTCGAATGGCGGGCCGAAAGCGCACAACCAATGAACCTATGACGTTTGGGTATATTGGTACGCATACTCCAGCCAAAGGTATTCATCAATTAATTGAGGCGTTTGGCAAACTCAAAGGCGATGCGCTATTACGCATCTGGGGCAGAGACCGAGGTCAAGACTCTCGAGCGCTAAGGGATATCGCCAATAGCCTACCCGAAGATAAACGTGCCGCGATTGAGTGGATGCCCGAATACAAAAACCAAGCTATTGCGACGGATGTTCTCAGCCAAACCGATGTTATTGTTACCCCATCAGTGTGGGTAGAAAACTCACCACTGGTTATTCATGAAGCGCAACAAGCCCGTGTACCAGTAATTACTGCTGACGCCGGCGGTATGGGCGAATATGTAAAAGAGGGGGTGAACGGCCTAACCTATCAACACAGAGATGCCAACGCGCTTGCTGAAAAAATGCAGATGTTAGTCGATGATCCCGCCCTAGCGAAAAAGCTAGGCGACCGAGGCTATATCTACAGCGATAATGGTGATATTCCTTCGATTGAGCAACACATCATTGACCTCGAAGCATGCTACCAAAAGGTGATGGCATGAAGCCTTCGGCTTTCTGGCGAATCACGCTGGATACAAACCCTGACCACTGCAATTTGAATTGCACTATGTGCGAAGATCATTCGCCGTTTTCTGCCAGTCGAAAAGAGCGCAAGGCGCAAGGCCGGCTTCGCTCAATCATGCCAAAAGGTGTATTGGAAACCATCATTCGCGAAGCACACGCCATGGGTATTCGGGAGGTTATTCCCTCAACGATGGGCGAACCGTTGCTATATCCCCATTTTGATATTTTTTTAGATTTGTGCGAAGAACTCGGGCTGTCACTCAACCTCACTACCAATGGGACGTTTCCAAGTAGCGAGAAACACCACAACGTTGAGTATTGGGCAAAACGGATCGTTCCGCTGGCCAGTGATGTGAAGATTTCATGGAATGGTGCAACCCCAGAAACACAATCACAAATTATGTTAGGCACAGATTTGGCGAACCACATAGAGAATGCCAAGCGCTTTATTGCAATAAGAGATCAACACGCTGATAAACACTATTGCAACATGACCATGCAACTTACTTTTATGCGCGACAACCTAGAAGAAATTCCTCAAATGCTCGATATGGCTATATCCATGGGTTTTGATCGTTTGAAAGGCCACCAACTATGGACACATTTCGACGAAATAAAAGATCAAAACCTTCTATCTGACATACGCCTAGCTGAGCGCTGGAATCAAATCGTTCGCCATTGCAATGACACCGTCGCCTCACATAATGCGACGGCAGATAGGCCTTTCAAACTCGATAACTTTTTTGAATTAACAACTGACAGCAATAATTCCATTCACTTAAACGGCGATTGCCCGTTTCTTGGTAAAGAAATTTGGGTTAATTCATCAGGGCGTTTTGATGTGTGTTGCGCACCAGACGAACAGCGAAAATCCCTCGGCCACTTTGGAAACATCCAAGATTCGTCGTTGAACGCAATAACCGAAAGCCCCAAATACCGCGATTTAGAAAGAAACTATCAATCTCATGACCTTTGCAAAGGCTGTAATATGCGGAGGCCTGCGTAATGCCTGATATTTTACCTAAAGCCTCCGCAGATCGCAGTCACCATATATGGCCTGATAGCACGGCGGCTTATGAAAATAGGTTTGATGAAGTTCTCTCTTTTCACCCAGTCGACAATGGCACATTCGCTGCTGTCACCAGCTCAGGTAAAGCTTGGCACATTAATATCGAGGGCAATCCAATCTATTCCCAGCGGTTCGACCGAACATTCGGGTTTTACTGCAATTACGCCGCCGTCATCCATGAGGGCCGCTGGTTCCACATTGATTACTCTGGAGAGCGCATCTACAAAGAAAACTATGTGTTTGTAGGCAACTTCCAAGAAGGCATTTGCGTCGTTTGTGATGAACAAGACCTTTATTACCATATCGATTCGCATGGTACACCGCTCTATAACGGGCGCTGGAAGTATTGTGGCGATTACCGGGAGGGAGTTGCCGTTGCTCAATCATCTAGCGGATTAAGTACTCACATTAACAAGGACGGAAGCCTCGTTCATTCATATTGGTTTTTAGACTTGGATGTGTTCCACAAGGGATTTGCGCGCGCCAAAGATCAGAATGGTTGGTTTCATATTGATTCTGAGGGTAATGCTATTTATCCCGAGCGCTATCAATCGATTGAGCCTTTTTATAACGGTTGTTCTCGTGTTGAGCTTACGAATGGTGCGCTGATAACTATTGACGAATTCGGCGAGGTAGTCAGAACCATTCGCTCAGCAACAAACGATCCATTTGCCGAGCTGTCTGCCGATATGGTTGGTTATTGGAGAACCTTTTCGATCTCAACGTTTGTTGAGCTGGGGCTACCAGACCTATTGCCATCAACTATTGATTCCATGGCATCAAAAATTACTGCTCCGCCCCCTATGATTCAGCGCCTTCTCAATGCTATGCGAGAGCTCAACATTGTTGCCTCTCACCAGGAAGTTTGGATGCTTACAGAGAAAGGCCAATACCTTTCTCGCAACCACACCAAAACACTCGCCTCTGCGGCCCTCGAATATTCCAACGAATTACTCACCCCGTGGAAGCGCTTGCCTAACGCTATCCTTGGTCAATCTGAAGAGCGCAAGATATTTGAACAAGTCGCCTCAGACCCCAGTCGATGCTTCAAACATCACCAGATGCTAAATTCGTATGCCGCGCATGATTACGAAAAAGCTACATCGCTGTTCAATATTCTCGACGGTCAAGTACTGTTCGACGCCGCCGGTGGCTTAGGCGCTTTTTCGGCTTATCTTCAAACACAATTCTCGGAAGCAAATATTGTTCTTGGAGATCTTGCCGATGTGGTAGCGCTATCCAATTACACAAACAAACTGGCTTTTGATCTTTTTGCAAAATGGCCAATCACAGCAGATCACGTGCTACTTGCACGTGTTTTGCATGACTGGCCAGATGACGATGCGGTGTTCATTCTAAAAAATGCGTTTACCGCATTGAAAGAAACCGGCCAAATACATGTCATTGAAATGCTACTCAAAGATGGAGATTCATCCGGATCACTGTGTGACTTGCACCTACTGGCAGCAACAGGTGGGCAAGAGCGAACATTGAAGCAATTCGAAAAGCTTGCGGCAGCCGCAGGGCTAACAATTCGAGACGTACAAAATACGCATGGACTAGTCAGCCTCATAACAATGGTACCCGCCAATGACTAAGAGACTCATTTTGGTACGACACGCTGAACGCCCCGATATTCCAGCCGGAGAAATAGGCAATGAGGTACCTTTAACACCAAAAGGCGTGGATGAAAGCCATGCCTTTGGGCTATCCCTTGATCAAAAGGTTATTAGCCTTAAGACAAGCCCTATTCTGCGCTGCTCGCAGACCGCCAACGAAATAGCCAATGCTAGCCGCTATGATACTTCCCAAATCGAGCATTGCTCAGATCTTGGCGACCCCGGGTATTATATTGCCGACTCTACTTTGGCATGGCGTCACTGGCAGGAAAAAGGACACGCGCGGGTTAACCAATTTTTACTGGAAGGAATAGAACAATGGGATGGATTTCACGATCTTAATGAAGCTGCGCAGCGTTTAAAGTTACGCATTACAGACACACTTTTAATGTCCGAACCTGGCGCGCATGTATGGGTGACTCACGACACCATCCTAGCAGCCTTCTCCGCTCGCGTGTTAGAGAAACCACTGACAATGGATCAATGGCCTGACTTCTTGGGGTACCTCTGTGTAGAGTTACTTGATGATCGCCATTTGAGGTTCTCATACCACCAGATCCCGTAAGGTTTCAAACAAGCAATGCGGCCTAAGCGCCGCATACAAGATCTCGCTCTTCTATCTTCGCAATTATCCAGTCATTAATCTCGCTCTCTACCCATGCCACAGCCCTGCCACCTAACGGCACTGGTTTCGGAAACTGATCTTCCGAGATATATTTGTAGATACTTGAGCGGCCAAGGCCAGTGCAGTCGATCACTTCTTTTAAACGCATTAGTCGCATGGTGTATTCCTCATTATTGGTACACAACATGAGGAACCCTGATATTTTTTTATCGAATCACCTTACCCGCGACTACTGCCAAAGCTATTCAATCCGCTGCCATAGTGCTTTGTGTGAGCCTTGGCTAAATAGCTACTGCGTTCAAACATGGCTTGATAGGCCTGATTAAACGTGGGTGATGCAGTATTTAGCTGGTAGCCCGGATTACGCGGAAAATGGACCAAATTACATGCTGATTGAAAATCTAGGCTTAAGGCGCTAGCCCAAGCTTTCTGGATTCGCATTGCAAGATTCATATTGCAACTGTCGTATCGACCAAGACAGTTATAAGCATCACTATTAAAGAACAACAGCAGATGGTAGTGATCTTGATGAGCTTGGTTTCGTTCTCGAGCCCATACATATCGCAAACGGCAACAATGAGAGCGCTTCTCTACCCTTCGGCGGTATTGTTGATCAGCATGGATCTGTGCCTTCAAGGACTGGATGAATCGAGAAACAGCCGAAGAATCCTCATAATGATCCGGAAGCCTCAAATCAACGCGCGCCACAAAGGTTCTTGGGTACTCCGCAAGTGCAAGTTGTGCGACTTGTTCTATGCGCTCAAGGTAGTTGATGATTAAACCGCCTTTTTGCTGAAGTACAGGTCGGTTGTTCCAGGTTGAACGGTTATGAAGGGATAGATTGGTATTGTTAGCTAATCGAGTGTTCATCCCGGTTTTCCTATGTTGTTTAATGACATAGGAATGAGGGGTATAACTAAAAATATATCGGCATGCTTATAAGTTAGTTAGAACATATACAATGTAAGTTATATGCTTACCAATATTAACAATAACCAACAAGTCAATGTGCATGAAGCCTAATAGGACTCTGCTTCTTCTTCGGCTTTTCGCTCTTGCATTTCATTATCAACGGCTTTCTGTGACTTGAGTGCACTTCGAAGCAGTAATGATGGATTCAGCTTTTCTTCTCTTTCGTTCTCAGATTGAACACGCGCTTTTCGCTCTGAGGCATCCCAAAGATATACAGTGAACAAGGTAGGCCCCAGACTAGCTTCGCGTTTGTGATAGAACACAACAAAATTTCGGAGCATTAGAAGATCATTACTGGGCCCTGCATGTCGATTTGTAGCAACAAGGTTGAACTTGTAATCGCAAGGCCGCTCTCCCTCATCAAAAGCACCCAACACGTCGAGGTTACGAATCACTTGAATTGCGAGAGATCTAATCATTACATTGAGATACCTTCTCAAATCTGAATGAACACTATCCAGTAAACCATCCGACTCAGTTCCGTCAATATTAAGAGAGTCTTCTTCCTTGCTTACTGTGAACGAGGGAAAATATCCCATCAACACTGAGACACGATCAAAAAGCCATGCCTGAAACCTGGCTACCTCTGTTGATGACCTAAGATCTATAAATGCCTCAAAAAACTGATGCCCAATGCCAATACTAAAGAACGATATGTGCTTTGTAGGCACTACCAGACTGAAGCCAACGACTATGTTCATCCAACGCTCATAATCAGCTGGAAGCTCTGCCTTTCGCGGCACACGAGATGTTTCCATGAATGAGCGTCTTATCCGTTCGGCTTCGTTCCAATACGTATGATCAGTGAACACACGATCTACTATCTGAACGTTCGACGCTGGAGCACCACATGTTTGTATTACAGGGTGATTAAGGTTTAAACAATATAGACTTGGAACATTGCCCAACAAGTGAGGCAAACTGGCACCTGAAACGACGTACCTAAGAAAGTGTTGCCGGTGAAGTATATTCACCTGGTTTTTTAACGCCTCCTCGGCCAAACCAGTCATCGCTTTTATATTAGATCTACCCAACTGTCGAACTAGACCAAAATCATCGGAAGCAACTACCAAGACCATAAGCAAAAGCCGTGTTCTTACTCGGTATTCATGAAGCCCAAGTATTTTGACAAGGACCGGTGTCTTCCAATCTTCAAACGTCGAATGCTGCCCTGTCACTGAGATAGACTTTTGCGAATAGCTGACAAAGCGCTTTGGTCTTCCTCGACCTTTTCGAAGCAACCGATTGCCATCGATGTAATCAAGATACCCCTTCTTCAGCAGTCCATTTAAACATCGTGAAGCGATGGGTCGTGACATGCCGAATAGCGCAGCACAATCTGCACTCCCTACGCACAACGGAGTATTCGCCATTCTTCCAACGTAATTTGCGTTCAACAAACCTCCGAACGCAACAAGAAAAAATTTTTCTTCTGGAGAAAGGTCCTTTAAAACCAACCTCAGAAGGTTGAAGGGTTGTAAACGTTCCATGTGTATTATTCCTATTTTGAGCTCTTATACCTGGGGGTATTTATTGCGCTATTTAAAGATATATGACTATGTCACAATACATGTCTAACGGACAAGTCATGGAAATGGATGCCAAAAAATAATGAATGAACTACAGCCCTACAATTCGCGCTTACAGCAGTTCCTCAACAGCAGAGAGAAACGAGAATGGGCATTGAAATATCTGATTCGTAAAAACCACGCTAATCCGCCTATTACATCTGGAGGTCAGCCAGACCTATCTCATGTCTACCTGCCGGACCAGGAAATGAGAAAGCTCGAGAACGCCTGGGCCAAATACAAGAGTCGTAAAAATAAGAGTCGTGAAGGAAAAAAACCGATCCAAGCCTATCTAACAAAGGCAGCAAAAGACCGGCTTAAGAGGCTACTTCCTGGAATGACACACGAGGCCAAAATTGAGTATTTAGTTAACTATGCTTACGGGCTTAAAACCGAATATGAAATGAAACTAAAGGCCGAAAAAGACCGGAGATCAGCTGAGCAAAAACAGAGGCATCACAACATCGACAAACAAATTGAGAAATACCAGCATGAGAACGAGGAGCTCAAGAAACGCCTAGAAGCCAAGGGCCATGAAACCTTGCTTTGGAAACAGCAAGCCGAAAATTGGCTCCTCGAGCTGAATGACTACCAACTCCATCTAGAGCACGGAAATCTGCCCTTCCCGCACGAGAAACCGAGCAAATACATCGACGAACACTCAGCTACGCTAACACAAAAATCGATGGCAACGGCTGACGAACGAATCATGATTAAACTGAGATCAATTATTTAGGTGTAGAAACTTCTACAACTCAGATTGGCTCACCGACCGAACCACTAGACATTTGGCACCCTGGCAATTCACACACTAGCGATCGTCGGCGGAGCTTATCCAAATAATCAGCCCACCACTGCATGATCTCTCGCCTTTCTTCTTTGTAGCGCGCATGGTGCGTATACGCAGCGCGCACGCCGTTTCGCTCCATATGGGAGAGCTGACGCTCTATTGCATCAGGGTTAAAGCCCTGTTCATTGAGTATCGAGGAAGCTGTCGCGCGAAAGCCATGCGGCGTTACCTTGCCCTTCCCAGGCTTACTACCATCAAAACCCAGCCTGAAGATTGCACGGCGCATCGTATTATCCGACATCGGCTCATGCCGTCTGCGTTCTGATGGAAAGACGAGATCCAGACGACCACTAATCACCTGAATAGCCTGCAATACTGCGATACTTTGCTTAGACAAAGGAACGATGTGCTCTACGCCCATTTTCATCCTGTCTGCGGGAATACGCCATAGAGAATCATCCCAATCTATTTCATCCCATCGCGCACCGCGCAACTCACCGGGGCGAACAAAGGTAAGAACTAACAGTTCAATTGCGAGTCGCGTTAATACACGTCCTTGCGCATCGTACTCTGGTAACACTCGAAGAAAGGCTGGCAATTCATCACGCGACAACGAAGCTCGATGTTCGGTTTTTCGCGCTTTTAGAATGCCCGCCAGCTCGGAGGCCGGATTACTCGCTAATCGCCCAGTTTGAACGCAGTAACGACAAACGCGGTTAATGTCCTGCAGAACACGCTGAGCAACATCCAGCGCATCCTTTTTCTCTATGGCTCGAACAACTAAGATGATTTCCTGAGGCTTCAGGTCAGAAACAGGGTGTTGTCCAATTAACGGAAATACGTTGATTTTAAGACGCGTCCAAACACGTTTTGCGTGGCTTTCCTTCCAGACGTCTTTTTGATGATGCCACCACTCCTCGGCCAATGCCTCAAAGGTGTTGCCGAGCGCTATTTGGGTTTCGATCTTTTGCTGTTTGCGCTGAGCTGCCGGATCGACACCCTCATCTAACAGCTTCCGCGCCTCAAAGGTCTTTTCCCGTGCCTGTTGTAACCCCTCATATGACCTGAGATTACTTGGCTAAACCGGAAGAATGTGGAAGTAAACGGAAACAAACGGAAGAAGGCCCAGACGATGCGGCTTTGAACGGCAGATCTTTTATTAATAAATTATTTTGTCTCAGATGATGTGCAGATGCTTTTAAGCACCGGCCATAAAAAGCCGCAAATCATCTGAGACTAAAATCGATCACATATCACGACCGATCCAAACAACACGTCCAACTACCTCCATATCAGGGGTTTCATCAATATTAACCAGTAGTTTTTCATACTGTTTATTATCACTGATCAACCAAACGCCCTGCCCAGGCGCATACTGCGTGCGCTTAACCAATAAATGGCCATCATGACGAATCACATAAACTGATCCGTCTAAAAGCTTGGTATCACTGGTATCGACCATCAGCGTATTGTTGTTACTAATAGTCGGCTCCATCGAATCGCCGGAAGCATACACAAGCACCAAGTCGTTCTCACTCAGCCCCCTGAACTTCAGCCACCTATGCCTGAAAGCCAAACGTCGCGTAGGTTGTTCGGAATCAGGAAAAGCGCCGTGCCCCGCCGACACCTGGATGTCATAGCCAGGAATCAGCGCGAATTCAGCCAGCTCATCCTTAGGAACGGCCACAACCCCCGAGTCATCCATAGACCGAGGGCCCTCACCGGTAGCCAGCCACAACAGATTCACGCCACCAGCCTCAGCCATAGCGAGCAACACCGTCAATTTCAGATCGTGATCATCTGACACATAGCGGTGCAGTTGCGATTCAGACACACCTGTCATTTTCGCGAGCTGCTTTTTACCGCCAACCGCAGATGCAATCTCATTTATGCGAGTTGATATTCCATTTTCACGAATATCAACTTTATCTTCATCATACATGAACAGTTTAGATTCCATTTAAGTCATTGAGTTGCAAAGGAAATCCCCTTAATGCGACCCGACACTTGCGAATATGACAAATAAACTAGCGCTTTTGACTTTACATACTCGCGTTTATGAAATAACTTTAGCACCAGTAGTTACCGCAACCCGCAAAAGCGCGAACTAACGAAAAGTCGCTAAAGACAAGGCCAAAAAAATGAGCAAGTCAAAAACTCACCCATCCAACACAGACTGGCATCCAGAAGACATAAAGGCAGCCATCCGCAAACAATACGGAAGCATCAAAGCGCTAGCCGAAGCCAATGGCTACAAGCCCCGCACCTTCCTCAACGTATTCCGAATGAAATACCCCAAAGTAGAAGCCATTGTAGCCGACGCACTCGGCAAACCCGCCAAAGAAATCTGGCCCAGTCGATACAAAGAGCCTACCAAAATTCGGCCATCAATTCACCGAAATGTCGCATAAACGCGACCCACGCACGTGAACGATAACCCAAAGCCTAGCAGCCCCGCCATCCACACGCGCAAAAATGCAAAGCGACCAAGGTGAAGAACGATGAAAGAATGGTTCACCGCACAAGAACTCACCCAATACAACGGCCTCCCCGGAACCGTTGCCGGCATGCTTAAAAAAGCCAGCAACGAAAACTGGCGTGCCCAAAAGAAAGCCCACGGCAAAGGCAACGAATACCACATCGACAGCCTGCCAGCAGCTGCTCAAAAAGCCATTCGCATCAGCCAAGCCAAACAAGCAGCAACGCAAGTAAAGCAAACGCCTACCGGCAACGCCCTGCAAGAACAAGACACAGCAACCCAACGCCAGCGCGAACAAAGCCTCGCCCGCTACCAACAACTGCGCCCAACACAAAAGAAAAGCGTCGACGCCAAGCTTGCCCTTATCGAAGCCGTCCGCGAATTTCACCAAGCAAGCGGCCTCACCAAAACCACCGCATACACCGAATTCGCCGACCTATATAGAAGCAACCAAATCCACGTCGAACCCTGGATACGCCAAGCAGAACCCACCTGCTCCAAACCCACCCTCTACCGCTGGGAAAAGAAACTCAACGAACAAGGCATCGACGCCCTCGCTGGCGACAAAGGCAAAGGCCGAAGAGGCACCGGCACCATCGACAACCAACCCGAACTCAACGAATACATCCTCGGCATGATCGTCGACAAACCCCACATCAAAATGGCCACCCTCAACAAAGCCCTACAAGCCCACTTCGCAAACACCCAAACAAGCCTCGTCAGCATTGCCACGCTCGAACGCTGGGTGAACAAATGGAAGGCCGACAACCTCGCCCTCTACACCTCACTCATCAACCCAGACCAATGGAAAAACAAATACATGGACGCCCAAGGCAGCGCCTCCGAAGACGTCATCAGCCTCAACCAACGCTGGGAATTCGACTCAACCCCAGCCGACCTCATGCTCAAAGACGGCCGCCACAGCATCCTCGGCGTCATCGACATCTACAGCCGCCGCACCCTATTCATCGTCATGCCAACATCCGACTCCAAAGGCGTTGCCAAAGTCATCCGCAAAGCCATCCTCGCCTGGGGCGTGCCCGAAACCGCCAAAACCGACAACGGCGCCGACTACAAATCCAAATGGATACGCCACGTCTTCAACGCACTCGACGTCAAACAAGAATTCTGCCCACCCTTCCAAGGCTGGAAAAAGCCCCACATCGAACGCGTTTTTAGAACCTTCGCCCACGACATCGCAGAAATACTCCCAGGATTCATCGGCCACAACGTCGCCGAACGCAAAGCCATCGAAGCCCAAAAAAGCTTCAGCGAACGCCTATTCCAAAAAGACCAACTCATCGAAGTCGGCATCGAAAGCAACGAACTCCAAGCCTTCTGCAACGACTGGCTCGAATACGAATACCACCCAAGAGAACACCAAAGCCTCAAATGCTCACCCAACGAAAAAGCAGCCACATACACCGGCCACATACGCACCGTTAGCGACGAACGCCTGCTCGACGTCCTACTCAGCGAACCCGCCGGCAACCGCACCATCAAAAAAACCGGCATCAGTCTCAACGGTGGCACCTACATCCACCCACAACTCGCCGCCCACACAGGCCAACAAGTCAACGTCTTCTACGACGAAGACGACATCGGCCGCATCTACGTCCACGACCTCAACGGCAACTACCTCTGCACAGCAGAAGACCCAACAATCACAGGCGTCAGCCGCACCGAAGTCGCACAAAAAGCCAAAACCATACAAAAAGAAGCCATCGAAGAAGAACGCAAACGCCTCAAAAAAGCCGCCCGCAAAGTCACCAAACGCGACGTCGCCCAACAAATACTGCAACACCGCGCCGACCAAGAACGAAAGGAAAAAGTACACCACTTCCCAAGGCCACAAACACAACACCAAAGCAGCGGCCTAAACGCAGCCCAACAAGCACTCCAAACACGCAACCCACCAACCCAGCCCCACGGAATCGACACACAAAAAGCCAAGGAGGAAATCGCCCAACAAATCAAACAACAAAACGACACCGCCCACATCATCAAGCCCACGTTTAATCGCGAATTAACCATCCCGAAAGGATACACCGAACGCTACCAATACTGGCTCGCCATCAGCGCCGCAATCGCCGAAGGCACAGCCACCCAAGAAGAAGCGGAATGGCACAACCGCTACAAAAACTCGCGCCACTACAACAACGGAAAAATGCTCATCGAAATGCGCCAAGACCAAGCGCAAATCAATGCAAAACGTAGCTGATAAGCCGCACCGAAAAATAACGGAGAAAACATGACCATCAACAGCATCGCAGGCATCACCAATGTCGCCCTCTGCAACCAAGCCATAGAGCACGCCCAAGAACGCGCGCCCTCCCTTCCAGGCATCGTCGTCTTCCACGGCCACTCAGGCCTCGGAAAAAGCTTCGCCGCAAGCTTTGCCGCCAACCGCCACCGCGCCTACTACATCCAATGCAAAAGCACCTGGACACGCAAAGCCTTCCTCGAAGCCATTCTCAAAGACATGGGCATCCCCCCCGCCAAAAATCTCGCCAGCATGACAGACCAAATCTGCGAAGAACTCATGCTCTCCAACCGCCCCCTCATCATCGACGAAGCCGACTACCTCGCCGACAAAAACCGCATCATGATGGTCATGGATCTATACGAAGGCAGCCAAGCCGCCATCATGCTCATCGGCGAAGAACGCCTCCCCGCCAAACTCAGCACCTTCGAAAAAATCCACAACCGCATCCTCCAATGGGTACCCGCCGTCCCCTGCGAACTCGACGACGTCGCCCAACTCGCCGGCATCTACGCACCAAATATCAACATCGACCTCGCCCTCATGGAAAACCTCCACCGCGCCACCAAAGGCGTCACCCGCCGCATCTGCGTCAACCTCGACAACATCGCCGCCTTCGCCAAAGACGAAGGTATCAACGCCATCAACCTCCACAACTACACCGAACCCTTCTTCACCGGCCAAGCCCCCAGAGGGAGAGCTGCATAATGCCCAAGCGAATGAAAAGAAAACCAGGCAACCAACAAGGTCGAAATGCCGCACATATCCCAGGAAGCCAACAAGCCGGCCAAGACGCCATCTGGGAAGGCATACGCACGCTAAAAACATTCACACGCGCAGAACTAACCCTCTGGTTATCCAAGCACAAGTTGAGAAACATCAACGACACAACAGTAAAAGGATACATCCGCCGCCTAAACCTTGGAGGCTACCTAACAACAGAAACCACAAGCCCAAGCAACGGAAACTGCAAACACCTCCGCTACACCCTAATAAAAAATACAGGCACAGAAGCACCACGCCTCACACAAAAAGGAACACCCAGTAAAAAAGGAAAATGCCGCGAAAACATGTGGCGCACCATGAAAGTAATTTCAGAATTCGACTATCGAGAACTCGCGCTCGCATCCAGCAACGAACAAACAACAGTCAGTGATGCAAATGCCAAAGCCTATATCAAATACCTCCACAAAGCCGGATACCTGCATCGCACCAAATCAGGAACAACCCGCGGCGACAGCCGTAAAAGAAGCCTCGCACGCTACCGCCTACTACCCAGCAAAAACACCGGCCCACAATCGCCACAAATCCAAAGCACCACACAAGTCTACGACCCCAATCTACAGCAAGTGATTTGGAGCCCAACACCACAACACACCCAACAAGAGGAACTCTGCGATGCATAACCAAAACAACATCACCGTCGACACCACAACACCACGCTGGCTCAACGTACTCGCAGACAAATGCAAAGAACACGGCCAACGCAAAGTCGCAGAAACCCTCGGCATATCCAAAACCCAGATAAGCCAAGCCATCAACAACAAATACCCCGGCGACATGGCCAAGCTAGAAACCCGCGTACGCGGCGCCTACCTCGGCCACACCGTCGGCTGCCCCATACTCGGCGAACTCGAAACCAACAAATGCCTGCAATACCAAAAACAAACCCTCAACCACGTAAACCCAATGCGCGTGCAACTCTTTCGTGCCTGCAACGGAAAATGCCCCCACAGCCAAAAGAACAAGGACTAACCCCATGGAAGCCACCACCCAAAACATCAACGAACGAAACTACCGAATAGCGGTAGCAACCCAACTAACGCAAGACGTCATGCTCAAACTGATTCAAAAAGGCATCACCATCTGCAATGTGCAAATCAACGACAACCGCCCCGTAATCCGCGTCGAATACAGCGAAGCCTGCGAAGATCTCAAAACGCAAACATACACCCGGCGCCCACAACACCAACGCCTATGGCGCGCCATAGAAGCCGGCTGCGTCATCGAATGGAACAAGCCCAACTCAGCAAACACCAAAAACAGGAACCAATAAAATGACCGCACAACACCACATCCCAGAAGGCTACATGCAAAACGCACTCGGCCACCTCGTACCCATCAACAACGTAAGCGAACAAGACAAACTGCGCGACCAAATCGTCAACGAACTCGTGCAAGACGCAACACTCATCAACGCCGCCCTCAAAAACTTCAAAGCCAAAGCCTTCAACGACATCGACGACCTCGTCGAAATCGCCGCCGACCGATTCGGCGCACAAATCGGCGGCAAAAAAGGCAACCTCAGCCTCGCCAGCTACGACGGCAAACACAAAATACAACGCACCGTCGCCAACCGGCTCGCCTTCAGCGAAGAACTCGAAGCCGCCAAAACACTCATCCTCGCCTGCATCAACCGCTGGACAGCCAACGCCAACGCACACATCCACGCCCTCGTCGATCGCGCCTTCAAAACCAACCGCAACGGCGAACTCAAAACCGCCGCCATTCTCGACCTACTCACCCTAGAGATAGACGACCAAGAATGGTCAAACGCCATGGAAGCCCTCAAAGAATCCATCTTCATCGCAAACACCGCCACCTATATACGCGTGTACGAACGCATCGGCACCAGCGACAACTACCGCATGATTCCCCTAGACCTCGCATCCGTACTCGTGGAGGAATAACCATGACCATCACCCCCGAACAATGGCAAGCCATCCAAGCCGAACTACAACACCTCCACTGCCGCGTCGAGTTTCAACTCGACGGGCACGAAATACTCATCACTAAACAAGGCATCGCCGAAAACCGGCTCGGCTTAGCCATCTATATCAACGGCATCATCAACGCAGGCTACGCCAACGAAAAAAGCGACGCCTACAACCCCATCGCCATCAAAGTCTGGAAGCCAGCAAAAGTCAGCCTATACGGCCCAAAGAAACGCGAACAGATTCGAAAGCAATTTGGCAAACGCCGAACCAAGCAACTGTTTCCCAACCTCGAAAAAACAGCCACCTACTACAAACCCTGGTTCGACAAAGCCAGCGTACTCATCCGCCAATACAAAAAGCTCGAAGGCCTCAGCATAAAAAAAATAGGCACCCAAGAACAACCCAACAAAGGCGCAGCCGCATGACCACCACCAAAAACCACAGCAAACGCCACCAACTCATCACCAAAATCCACATCGCCAAAAGCCAACTCGCGCTCGACGACGACACCTACCGCGCGCTGCTCAAAAACACCGTCGGCAAAACCAGCTGCCGCAACATGCAATTTGGCGAACTCTACCAAGTCTACGAAGCCATGAAAGCCAAAGGCTTCAAACCCAAACCCACCAACACCCAACGCCGGGGCGAGAAATCGCCCCCAAGCCGCGGCCAACAAATCGACAAAATCCGCGCCCTCTGGATCACCCTCGGTCAACAAAACAACATCACCGACGCCAGCGAAGCCGCCCTGCTCGCCTGGGTCAAACGCCAAACCAGCCGCCTCAATGGCGGCCTCGGCGTCGACAGTCTCGAATGGCTACAACGCGACCCACACATGACCAACCGAATCCTCGAAAGCCTCAAGCAATGGCAAAAGCGTTTACAAGCTAACGCCGCAAAAAAGGGAAAGGAATAACGCCATGAACAACGACAACCACGACATGTTCACCGACATCAACAGCGACGATATCTACCAACACCTCGACGACATCGACCTCGAACAACGCAAGGGTTGGCCACAGGCATTGTCTGAATTGATTGACGTGTTAGCCGCATCACGGCTCAAACACGGAGAGGAAGAAAAAGCAGCAAAAAGGCAAGGCCTACAACTAGCCCTCGCAGTGGCTGAGCACTTTGGCGGTATGCAATTCTATCTACCCAAAGCGAAGCACCTTGAGCAGATCGTCAGAGATATTCAGATATGGCAAGATTTTGATGGTTCAAACACCAAAGAGCTCGCTAGAAAATACGATCTAACAGAGGTAAGGGTTTACGGTATAATAAGAGAGCAACGTCGAGCTAATAAAAACCGACTTCAAAATGATCTATTTATATAAAGCCAAACATTATAGTGCCTCACAGTTGGAAATAACTTGATTCCACTGTTATCCTGAATCAAATTCAGTACGATAAATGCAGAATCAACGTTGAGTAAAACCCTTATTTTTAGAAGGATTGCTTGCAATAACGTTCATAACAGATGTAATTGGTCAAAAAACAGCTAACTTTCTTGTTGGCTGATGCATCGTGCTGTACCATGCGGACCGACTAAGTATTTATGTGATTACTCATCAACAGATCAAACATGCATATTTCAAGGGAAGTCATGACAGAAACTCAAAAGCTCAAAGAGCTCTTAATTAAAGAGCAAAAGCAAGGGTTGTTAGACGTTAAGTTTTGTATGTCGGGAGCTGTAGACGCAGAAGCGTCTGTAGAAAAGTCTGCCCAAATCGTGAATGAAGCTTTCGCGCAATATCAAAGAAAAGAAACGACTTCATTTCAGGATTACTAAACACTGTGGATTTCAAGGATGTAATTAAAGCAGCAGTTAAGGTTTCTCGTGCAGTCCAGCAAGATTACCAAACTCAACATAGCCCTCTGGCCCCACCTATAAAATTAACGGAAAAGAACAGAGGTTCTTGGCTACCGAATCAAACCGTTTCTCAAGGCCTTATAAACAGGGCTAACATCATTCTAGACAAACCTGTTGAAGTTGAAGAATTCTCATTAGGCGAAAATTGTCACATTCAGTCTTTCCTTTTTCACTACCAAGCAACGGCTGTAATTTTTGTTGATAAGGAAAACTTGAACTTTTGCCATAGAAGATTCTATGTTGCGAAAGAACTAGTCCATACTCTTTTGCTTGAACACATCCCTAAATCAGCGACCGTTACACCAGACCAAGTAACGCAGTTGATCTCGGACCTACTTCACGATACCACTCCGATCAAAAACGATGTTCTGTCACGACAGGTCGAAGAAGCAGCATATTATGGCGCTATTGAGCTTCTTATACCGAAAGAGCTGATTACTGAGAATATGCTAAAAATCTATTCATCGAACCCTTCAGAAATCACTGGCAGGCTAGCAGAGCAATTTAAAGTTCCTTTAAGAATTATTGAATTCAGATTGTCCCGCAACGAAGATTTTATCGAGTATTATGGATCTAAGGTAGAACAACAATGTGAAAGACTGAGTGTTATAGTCGAAAGAGCTCAAAGGAAAGGCGCCACTATCATTTAAAACGACTCAATAGAACTTCCATTCAAATCTCTAAACTTATTCTAGGTATAGAGCTTTGCATCCAACCCAGCACCCCTTCACCATCCTTCAATCAAATATTCGATATTACTCTCCATTTTATTAGACCCATGAATATGCCCGTACATTTATGACAAAGAGTGGCCATTCTTTGTTCACATTCATGCCATCGGAGAAACAACACGACAGATCCTGACTTTCCGATGGGCAAAAGTAGTCGATACGAAAATTTGCTTCTTATCAATCACGATTTAAGCATTCTAAGTCGGCATTCATACCGTTAGACTCTAAAATATGCTTATAGATCGCACGGCAAAGATCTTTGGCAGGTTCCGTCAATTCATATTCTTCGGTCTCTGAGTTGAGTCTTGAAACAGCTTTACGACAAAACTTAACCTTTCCGTAAATAGTGCCACTAGGATCAGCAAAGAAAAGTTTATCATCGTCTAACCCTAAAGCATTATCTAAATGATGGCCTATCCCAAGAGAGCTCGAATTTATTTCCGCCGACATATCGCTATGGTTTTCAAGAGAATCTATCACAGTATCTTTATACTCCTTAACGACTTGCTTAAACTCATCAGTGTCATTCGCATGATCAGTCTCAACCAAAGACGAGAAACGTCCCTTTGCATCGGAAATAGTTTCCCCAGCAACGTCTTGCAATAGGCCCCATGGCAATAAATTTTCAATCTCTTTAGCATCAAGCGTAATTAGGGCATTATCTAATTCATGAGTAAGCATTTCATGTCTATCGCCCTTATCCTTAATATCACCATCGGCGATTACCAACGGCGACGGACACGACTTTATCGCCAGCATTCGCGGTTCAATCTCATCCTCCTCATCCAAAAAAGACCAATGACCAAGATTGGAACCTTGGTACTCAACAAATGAATAGTGGTAGTTCTCCAATAAACCATTGAGCATCTGCAACTCTTCACTACCTTCAGGCAAGCAACTCTTGAATAACTCAAGAAAAGCTCTTAAGTATAAGCGGTCCGTTATACCTTCTATCCAAATCGTTGAATTTGACAAAAAAACAGACGAAGGCATGACCCCAAGTTCTCTAAGGACATCAGAATCTCCATTAGCCCCCTTCACTATAAACTTCGTAATATCAGTAGTAGCCTCTTTTTGCACACGATAGATCATCACATCATCACGAGAATCCGCTAAGTCCAATACATGGTTCGAATGAGTAGACATAAAATACTGGTGTGGCGTGTGCTCCAGAAGAAAGTTACATAGTTTTTTCTGAAAACCGGGGTGGAGATGAACCTCCGGCTCTTCAACAAAAAAAAGCGTCGGTGTTTCAGAAAAAAACGCCTGTGAAGTTATAATTAAGGCTTGTTGTAGTCCATCACCGACTTTGTAGATAGGGAACTGCTCCTCATCACCGATCTTTATAGATACAGTATCATTACCATATTCTGGAATGAGGCTAATGACTTGCCCTTCAAAAAACTCATTTCCAAGTAGTCGTTCATATTCAGCAACCAGTCTACGCCCCTCAGGCTTACCCAATAGTTTCCGTGTTAGCATTCTATAAAGATGCAAGCCAGAAACCACGTGCCTTTGTTTCCCTTTGCCATTACGCGGTATACCTTGAAAGTAATCATAAGCTGTCCGATGCTCGTAGCAATCACCATCACAATCATGCGAATTCTCTGCGATCACATAGCCTCCTTTTTGATCTTTAAGAAGCGGACGCATCCCGCGCAAAACAGGAATATAGTAAAAATCATTAGGATGTAGAATTGATGGCCATATAGCATTAAATCCATCAAGCGGCTTACTCCCTCTTTCGTCATAGAAACGTTTAATCAGCGTTACTATTTTTTGAAAGTGAGCTTCACCTGGAAAGCTCATTTTGGGATTTCCGGCTCTTCGCAGCAGATCCGCAAAACCCTCTATTTCTGCCAAGATAGTTGATGCGGGAGCAAGCTTTCCACTGTAAAGTAGATCGATCTGCAACTCCTGAACTATTTGTTCGATGGGAATAGATAATCTTTCGGCTATAGATTCAAAACAATCTGAATACAACGAATTAAAATTAAGTGAAGCCGAATCCATCTGAACATCGAGGTCCTCTTCAAAACTTGTAAACAAAAGTCTAAGGAATTGGCTTTTCCCCGAATTGTTACCGCCAACAAATAGATTTAGACGTTTTACAGATATAGCGTCTAACGACCCTCTACCATCAACAGCAAAATAGTGCTCTTGTCTCAACTTTCTCGACCAAATCCCATCAAACAACGGCTCTGTCATTCCCAATCATCCATTAACAATCAAAACAAGAATCAAACACCAATTCCGGATATAGTATCAGCTCAACCAAGCAATGACCGCATGGTTTTAACACTACATAAAGCGTTAGAATTTGGAGCAAAGGAATGATCAAATACACCGCGACAATTACCCTTAGCATCGCCTTGGCCGCATGCACATCAGAAAATCAATCACCAACTCAGAACCCATCAATAGCAAACCAACAAGAGTCAACAGAGGCAGAGTCTACTGAACGCCAACACCTCTACGAATTATGCCAACCCCAATGGCAAACCACCCTAACCAAAGCCCTACCAGCAAACAGCCAATTGACCTTCGTCCCCGCACGCACCAAGCTCGATAAAACCCAAACCCCGTGGAAGCTAACCATCGCAGCAGAAGTAATCCAGCTACCCAACGCCACCTTCTACCACGCAAGCTGCAGTTATAAACCCGAAGAACAAACCCTCGTAATCAACAATGATTTCACCGCCGATGACGAATATCAAAGCACGCTTAGTAACGCCATTAACACAGTCGAACGCGAATCAGCAATAGAAAAGGCCATCTGGTACCACAACGGCACCGGCTCACGCATCCTTGCAGCGCAAGCCAACGACGACGGCAGCGATCGCAAAGGGTTCGCAGAATATCTTTGCACACAGATCGAGGGCTACAATATCGCGCCTCACCCCATGGTTGTCATCGTACGAGATATCTCAGTATCAGCCGTCGAAAATGCCAATATTCTCGGGCTTTCAGACTGTAATATTCAGTTTCCCTAACTGAATATATAAACGACTTACACCCAACCACTCCATAACTAAACCCCTTTAATCCATCTGTTAGAACCACCCTGCCAAACTGGCCGCATGGTTTATCACGCCAAACGAGGCAAACAGATGGGCACCCTACGCACACTCACCAACATCACCGAAGCAGTCATCCACTGCAGCGATACCCCCAACGGCCGGCCCGATCTCACCGAAGACATCGACCGCTGGCACGCCGGCCCGCAATTCGGCTTTAAACGCCAATTAAAACTCGCCCCCAACCACCAGCCGCACCTCAAACACATCGGCTACCACGCCGTGATCGAAATCGACGGCCGCATTGTCGCCGGCCGCCCCTTTGTCGAAACCGGCGCCCACTGCCCACAAAACGGCATGAACCAACACGCCATTGCTATCTGCATGATCGGCCGCGATCAATTCACCCGTGCCCAATGGCAAAGCCTCAGCCACCTCTACGTCACGCTGAAAAACTACCTGCCCAATCTGCAACGCATCAGCGGCCACAACGATCACAACCCAGCCAAATTCTGCCCAGGCTTCAACGTCAACGAATGGGTCAACAACGGCTTCATGCCAAACCAACAACACATTATCGACCTACGCAGAGGCCAATAACATGAAATGGCTCACAGACATCTTCAGCGGAGCAACCGGCGGCTTTATGGATGGCGTCAGCAACCTCATCGGCAAGTTCGTCACCACCGACAAAGACAAACAAGCCTTTATATTAGCTACCGAAAAACTCCTGCAACAACGCGATGCCGAAATCGAACAAACCATCCGCGCCGAGTTAGAAGCCAAAACCCGCATCATCGAAGCCGAGATGCAACAAGACGACAACTACACCAAACGCGCCCGACCTACCGTCGTGTACTTTGGCCTGGTTGTTATCGCCATCAACCACGTACTCGTGCCCAACCTGATACAAGTCATCAGCCAAGTCAGTGAAACCGCCGTCGCTTACAACACCGTCAATCTACCCACCGAATTCTGGATCGCCTGGGGCGGCATCTGCAGCGCATGGGTCATCGGTCGCAGCGCCGAAAAACGCGGCAACCGCACGCCCGTTATCCAAACCATCACCGGCACTAAGCCCAAAAGCCTGTTCGAGTAAGGAACACCCACCAATGGACATCATCGACAACGCCAAAGCCCACGAAGAACAAGACCGCGCCCGCGCCATGCACAACCAAAAGGCCAGCCGCACACCCGAGCCTGCTCAACACACCACATCAGGCCACGTCATCTGCATCGACTGCGCCGACCCCATCAGCGCCCAGCGCCTCGTCGCCAAACCCAACGCCGCCCGCTGCATCGACTGCCAAGGCTTTTTCGAACAAGGAGCCCGCCATGCCGGATAACCTCGACTACAAGGCACTCGGCTTCGCCCTCTCCCTGTTCCAATTCATCTACATGGTCATCCTCAGCGTCTGGCTCTGGAACGACAACAAACACAAAGCCACCAAGCAATCCATCGAAGACCTGGCTGACCAGCTGAAGGCCAAAATCAAAAACCAAGACGACCGCCTCATCCGCGTCGAAAGCGATCTCGAACACCTGCCCGATCACGAAGACATGACAACCATCCACACCCGCATCAACGAAAGCGCCCAAAGCCTCAACGCCATGCGCGGCGAACTCAAACAAATCAACAACACCATGCAACTGATGCACACCTACCTATTAAATGGAGGTAAGCCGTAATGCCCTATCAAGATATCGTCACCGAAGATCAGCGCCTCGTCATCCTACGCACCCTCGAAGAAACCAACCACAGTGCCAACGACAGCATCATGCAAAAGGTGCTCAACCAATACGGCCACAACATCACCCGTGATCAAATCAAAAGCCACTTCGCCTGGCTGCAAGAGCAAGGCCTCATTCGAATAGAAGAAATCGCCAGCACCCACGTCGCCCACCTCACCCGTCGAGGGCACGACATCGCAAACGGCCGCGGCAAAGCACCCGGTGTCGCCACCCCAACACCACGAGGCTGACCCATGCCCCCAAGCCAACGTCAAACCCCCAAACGCGGCAAACCCTCAAAGGTCGAGCAACTGCCCGATCAAGTAAAAGCGTTTTTAAACACCGCCCTACGTGACAAAAACCGCACCCAAGAAGAAATCCGCAACGAGGTCAATCAGCAGCTCGAAGCCCTCGGTCTAGATAACAAAAAGATCAGCAGCGCCGGCCTCAGCCGCCACGCCAGCAAAATGGAAAAGGTCGGCGCCAAAATGCGCGAAACCAACGCCATTGCCGATGCCTGGGTCGCACGCCTCGGCGACAAACCCACCGGCCAAGTCGGCAACCTACTCATCCAAATGACCCGATCCATGGCCTTCGACGTCGCCCTCGCCGCCGGCGAAGAAGACGAACCCGCCTCCCTCGGCATGCTCAAAGACCTCGCCCTCACCGTCCAGCGCCTTGAAAAAGCCAGCATGGATTCCCTGAAACGCGAAAAAGAAATCCGCCAGGCCTTCGCCGAAGAAGCCGCCGCCAGTGCCGAAAAAGTCGCCAAAGCCGCCGGCCTCACCAGCGAAACCGTCAACACCATCAAAGCCGAAATACTCGGCATCGCCTAACACTCAACGCCCCTTCACCCGCAAGGAGAAGGTCAAGATGAGGGAGCCCCATGCAACAAACACCAACAGCCCAAGCCGTAAAACAAGCGCTCCCCAGCTTCATCCCCTACAACCCCAACGAACTCCTGCTCGGCTACCAACGCCGCTGGGTCGCCGATCAAAGCCCCCTCAAGATCGCCGAAAAATCCCGCCGCACCGGCATCACCTGGGCCGAAGCCTCCGATGCCTGCCTAACCGCAGCCACCACCAAAACCCACGGCGGCACCAACCACTTCTACGTCGGCAGCAACAAAGAAATGGCCCGCGAATTTATCGACGCCGTCGCCATGTGGGCCAAAGCCTTCGACAAAGCCGCCAGCGAAATCCACCAAGAAGTGTTAGAGGATGAAGACAAAGACATCCTCACCTTCGTCGTCAACTTCCCCTCCGGATTCAAAGTGCAAGCACTCAGCTCCAACCCCTCCAACCTGCGCGGCATGCAAGGCAACGTCACCATCGATGAGGCCGGCTTCCACGAGCGCCTCGCCGAAGTCCTAAAAGCCGCCCTCGCCCTCACCATGTGGGGCGCCAACGTGCGATTAATCAGCACCCACAACGGCGTTGAAAACCTGTTTAATGATCTCATCCAACAAAGCCGCGCCGGCAAAAAACGCTACAGCATCCACACCATCACGCTCGACGATGCCTGCGCCGAAGGCCTCTACCAACGCATCTGCCAAGTACGCGGCATCACCTGGAGCCAACCCGATGAAGACGAATGGAAAGCCAACCTCCTCAAAGACACCGCCACCGAAGAAGACGCCCTCGAAGAATACTACTGCATCCCCAAACACGGCAGCGGCAGCTACCTCAGCCGCGCCCTGATCGAAGCCAACATGCAACCCGCCCCCGTCATCCGCTACCAAGGCACCGCCGCCTTCAATGCCAAAGCCGAACACCAACGCAACGAAGAAATCGCCACCTGGTGCGAAACCAACCTCGCCCCATTGTTAGAAGCCCTCAACCCAACCAACGAACACGTCTTCGGCGAAGATTTCGGCCGCGTCTGCGACCTCACCGTTATCGCCCCCATGGCCATCGAACAAAACCTCAACCGCACCGTACCCTTCACGGTAGAACTGCAAAACGTCCCCTACCGCCAGCAAGAACAAATCCTCACCTACATCGCCGATCGCCTCCCACGCCTGCGAGCCGGCGCCCTCGATAACCGCGGCAACGGCGGCTACATCGCCGAACAAGCCGCCGACCGATACGGCTCAGGCTGCATCGAAAAAGTCGACCTCAGCCAACGCTGGTACCTCGAAAACATGCCACCGTTCAAAAGCGCCTTCGAAGACGCCACCCTCACCATCCCAAAAGATCGCGACATCCTATCCGATCTCCAATCCATCAAAGTCATCAAAGGCATCGCCAAAGTCCCCGACATCAACACCAGCACCACCAAAGGCAAAAAACGCCACGGCGATGCCGCCATCGCACTCGCCCTGGCCTACTACGCCTCAAAAATGGACACCCTCGAATACGGCTACGAAACCCTCAAAGCCACCCAACAATCCGACGACAACAACGACAACCACAGCGGCCGATACCCAGGCCGAGGCGTCCTCTAAGGAGCACACAATGGCCACCATCCTACAAAACAGCATCATCCTCGATCACACCGGAGCCCCCATCAAAAAGCGCGTACTCACCGAACACATCGACGATGCCCAACTCACCGGCACCCGCAACCTCTGGGGCCACGGCTCCATCGCCAGTGATCTAACACCCATGCGCCTCGCCAGCGTATTACAAGCCGCCGCCGACGGCGATCACCACGAATTCCTCACCCTCGCCGAAGAAATGGAAGAACGCGATCTCCACTACAGCTGCGAACTCAGCAAACGCAAACTCGCCATCGCCGGCATCGAACCCATCATCGAAGCCAGCGCCGACGACCAAAAAGCCATCAACATCGCCGCCGAAGTGCGCAGCCTCATACACGCCCCCGAATTCGCCGACATCATCGACGGCAGCCTCGACGGCCTCGGCAAAGGCTACGGCATCACCCAAGTCGATTGGCAAACCAGCGCCCGCCAATGGATACCCAGCCAATACACCTGGCGCGATCCCCGCTACTTCGCCATCAACCGCGCCAACGGTTTTGATCTGCACCTGCTCACAAACACCCACCCCATCGAAGGCGAACCCCTGCAACCCTACCGCTGGGTCATCCACCGCCCCCGCGTCAAAATGGGCCTGCCCATTCGCGGCGCCTTAGCTCGCCTCGCAGCCACCGCCTACATGTGCAAATCCTTCGCCCTCGGCGACTGGATGACCTTCTCCGAAGTCTTCGGCATGCCCATCCGCATCGGCAAATACCACAGCGGCGCCACCCCCGACGAAAAAGCCACCCTGCGCCGCGCCGTGGCCAGCATCGGCAGCGATGCCTCCGCCATCATGCCCGAACAAATGCGCGTCGAACTGCTCGAACGCAAATCCGGCACCGGCGGCGATAAAATGTTCGAAGCCCTCTGCAGCTTCCTCGACAAACAAGTCAGCAAAGGCATCCTCGGCCAAACCATGACCGCCGAAGACGGCGCCAGCAACGCCCAAGCCCAAGTGCATAACGAAGTACGCCAAGACATCTGCCGCGCCGATTGCCGCCAACTCGAAGCCACCATCAACCGCCACCTAATCGAACCCTACGTCCGGTTAAACCACGGCCCACAAACCGTTTACCCACGGTTTAAACTGCCACTGTCCGAACCCGAAGACCTCACCGCCCTCACCAACGGCCTCGACACCCTCGTCCCGTTAGGCCTCGATGTCGCCACCAGCCAAATCCGCGACAAGTTCGGCCTGCGTGAACCCCAACAAGGCGAAGCCACCCTCGGCGTAACAACCACACCACCGGCAATTGAACCAACAACAAACCAACCCACCGCCCTCAACCGCCAACAAAAAGCACACACCGACGACATCGACGCCCTCACCGAAGCGCTGCTCGACAACTGGCAACCCCAGATGCAAGAAGTCATCACCCCCATCCAACAAGCGCTGGCCGAAGCCACCACCGCCGACGATTTCAAAGCCCGCCTGCCAGAGCTACTCACAGCAGTAGACCCAAACGAACTCGTCAAACACCTCGCCAACGGCATGTTCCGCGCCCGTGGCTTAGGCGACGCCACCGATCAAACCCAAACCGACAACACCAGCACCACCCACAGTGAGGGCCAATAACCATGGCCTACCAATTCCCCGCCACACCGCCCGCAGATGCCCTCACCTACTGGCGCAATAAACAGCTTCAACCCAGTTTCGATTACCGCGACGTCTGGCGCGAAGAACACCACGCCGCCTTCACCGTCGCCAAGCTCATGCAAATGGACATTCTCGAAGTCGTGCAAAACCACCTCGACGAAGCCCTCGCCGAAGGCCGCACCTTCCAACAATTCAAAAACGACTTAACGCCCCTGTTACAGAAGCTCGGCTGGTGGGGCAAGCAAGAGATGACCGACCCTCTGACTGGCGAAGTGGTCGATGCCCAACTCGGCAGCCCCCGCCGGCTCAAAACTATCTACCAAGTGAACATGCGCACCAGCCGTGCGGCCGGCCAGTGGCAACGGATTCAACGCACCAAGCAAAGCCATCCCTATCTGTTATATAGCTTGGGGCCAAGCCGAGAACATCGTGATGAGCACCAGCGCTGGGCCGGCGTTCTGTTGCCGGCGGATGATCCGTGGTGGCAAACGCATTTTCCGCCGAATGGGTATGGATGTAAGTGTCGGGTACGGCAGATCAGTCAGGGGGAGTATGAGAAACTAACAGCGACGGGGCGTTATCTAACAGAGGCACCAGTGATCGAGTTAAAGAACTGGGTCAATAAACGGAGCGGAGAATCAGAAAAAGTGCCCAAGGGTATCGATCCTGGCTTCGACATAAGCCCTAGACTCGCCCAGCAACACCTCAAATATTCTGCAAAAAAAAACTAAACGCAACAAATCGAGCCGTTTCAAATCCAGCATAGAGTTTGTTGACAACCCGAATGGAAAAACAAGCCCGCGGAGACGAGATACCGGTCAGAGCGCACCAACTGCTCTGTTTAAGCAAGAAAAACGGATACAGACATTTTTAAACAGGTATTAAACACTTAATATCAAACCTTGTGACAATCAAAGAAGGAAGCACAAGTGAATTCAGGCCAAGAATGCAAAAAGGAACTCAATTTCATATGGGATGAAAGAGAAGTCACAGACGGAAGTAAAACAACCAAACTACCTACCGATAATCTCGACAGAGGAAAGTATGCAGAATTTCTAACCAAGTTTCTGGAATCCAAGAATGAACAAGAAGGATATGTCCTAAACATCAATGCTGAATGGGGGGCTGGTAAAACTCACTTTCTTAGGAACTGGCATGAAACCCTAAAGGACGCTTACCCTTCGATATATATAGATGCTTGGGCACAAGATTACTCTGATGACCCCCTTCTAGCAGTTATCTCAACCATTATCGCAACCTTACAATTTGATAAAAGTGGATATGATTCCGCACGAAAAAGCCTTTATGAATCCATGCCCGGTCTTATCAAAGCAGTAGCACCCGCAGTCGCTAAGGGAATTGTGTGGAAGGTCTCAGGAATCAGGGTTGATGACGTCACAGAAGCAGCAGAGCAAGCAGACAGCCATGATTCGAAAGACGATTTTGAACTCAAAAAGCTGACTGCAGAGACCGCGGGTAAAGTTACATCGGCACTCGTTGAAGATCACCAAGAAAAATCCCAGTCGATCCAAAGTTTTAAAATCCACTTACTCTCGCTAATCAAAGACTACAAATATCAAAACAAAATACACCAAAATAAACCAACCTATATTTTCATTGATGAGCTTGATCGATGTAGGCCCAGTTTTTCAATAGAACTGCTAGAAACAGTTAAACACCTTTTTGACCTAAAAGGTGTGATTTTTGTCATTGCAACGGATACCGGTCAATTACAGCACGCAATCAGAGCTGTCTATGGAAATGACTTTTCAGGAGAACAATACTTGGGACGGTTTTTTAATCGTTCAGTAACTCTAAAATCCCCACACTTACGTGATCACGTTGCAAATCTACCTCAGTACCAAGATCTTGCAAAGTCGATAGATCAAAAACCAGGTTGCTTTTGGCCATACAACATTAATACAGAATTAGCCCTGCCTGAACTACTGGCTGGTTTTTTTGAAAACTACGACCTTCCGCTTCGGAATGTCGAAAAGATTCTAGATCAACTGCTAGCTATTTCGCTTTCCGTAACAACAAATAAGTGTGCAGACCTAATATTAATGACAGCAATGTGTTGCTGGTACCATACTGAGTCGAGCTTCTATCGGAGGATGCAGGCGAAAAAATTCAGAGATGATTTCAAAAACTATAACGCTGGAGATCTTCTAGAGAAAAACAACCTTGATACACGCCATATTATGCGTACGAAATTCTCTATTAGTTTTAACGATAATATGGATAACGTTCGTTTTACCGGTGTAGAAAGAAGGATAAGAGAACGCTACAAAACTTTACCTGTACATAATGTACTCTTGATTAGGCTCAGACAACTAGACAATCAACTCGATGAAGAAAATATAATCCATACATTACACGGAAGTGGTCGCGAACTAGATGCAAAGACATTCATTGAAGCATCTGTCATCGAGCCTCTCCACCGCGAAGAATTACTGACTATAGACGAGTACTTTGATCTTGTTGAGCTAGCCACAATAATGGATTAACGCACATCACTAAAACCCTTTATTTCATCCCTCCCCCCATCGCCGCCAAACTGGCGGCATGGACACAAACCCCCTAGCGCTCAACTTCCAAATACCCGCCCTCGAATCCGAGCAGCCCCCCGAATGGCTGCCGCTGATTCCTGCCGATACATTTACCGGCCGCGATCAACGCACCTGGCATAATCCCGAGCCAACCTCCGTTATCATCGCCACCCAAGCCCCCGGCCTAGATCTGCCGTTAGACATCGAACACGCCACCGAACTCAAAGGCCCCAAAGGCGAAAAAGCCGAAGCCTATGGCTGGTTCCCCATCGCAGAGCTAGAGAACCGCAACGGCGTTATCTGGGGCCGCATCGAATGGAACACCGAAGGCCGTGATCTCATCCTCGGCAAAAAATACCGCTACTACTCCCCCGCATTCAAGTTCAACGCCGCCGGCCAAGTCATTCGCTTGGTCAGCGTCGGCTTAACCAACCGCAGCAACCTGCACGAGCTGCCTGCGCTTAACCGTCAATCCGAAGAGGAACCCTCGATGAAACTGATTCTCGCCGCACTGGGCCTGGCAGCCGATGCTGATGAAGCCACCGCTGTCTCCACCATCAACACCCTGCAAACCCAACACCAAACCGCACTCAACCGCCAAGCACCCGACCTAACCCAATACGTCCCTAAAGAAACCCACCAGCTAGCCCTCAACCGCGCCGAAGATGCCGAACAAAAACTCGTGAATAACCAAACCGAAGCGCTAGAAAACAGCGCCATCGCGTTAGTCGATGATGGCATCGAAAACGGCAAAATCGCCCCCGCTAACCGCGATCACTTCTTAGGGTTGTGCAGCCAGCAAACAGGCTTCGATCAAGTCAAAGCCCTGCTCGATACCGCCCCCAAAGTCATGGCCGCTGAACAAAAACCCAAAGACGCTCTCCCCAACACCCAAGCCGGCAAACTCAGCGCCGAAGAGCTCGCCGTGTGCAGCCAACTCGATCTCACTGAAGACGAATTCATCGCCGTGCGCGACGACGCCTAAACACCGCCTGCAGCGCTAACGAATAACCCAAAGGGAATCACGCCATGATCATCACACCCGCAGCCATCAAAAGCCTGTTTGTCGGCTTCAAAAAGAACTTTCAAGACGGCCAGCAAGAAGCCGGCCCCATGTATACCCACATCGCCACCACCGTGCCCAGCACCACATCCGCCAACACCTACGGCTGGTTAGGCAAAGTACCCAGCCTGCGCGAATGGGTCGGCGATCGTGTCATCAACGATATCAAAGCCCACAGCTACAGCATCACCAACAAATCGTGGGAATCCACCATCGGCGTCGACCGCGACGACATCGAAGATGACGAAATCGGCATCTACGCCCCGCTGTTTCAAGAGATGGGCCGCGCCGTCGAAATCCACGCCGATGAGCTGGTCTACCCCCTGCTCAACAACGGTTTCACCACCTTGTGTTACGACGGCCAACCCTACTTCGATGATGAGCACCCGGTTACCGCCAAGGCCGATGGCACCGGCACCGTCGCTCAAGTCAGCAACATGCTGGTCGATGCAGGTTATACCGGCCCGGCTTGGTTCTTGATGGATACCACCCGCGCCATCAAGCCCATCATCTTCCAGCAGCGCAAAAAGCCCAAGTTCGTGCAAATGGTCGACGAAAAAGATGAATCCGTTTTCATGCGCAAAGAGTTTCGCTTCGGCGTTGATTGCCGCGATAACGTCGGCGTCAGCTTTTGGCAATTGGCCTTCGGTGCCAAGGCCGAATTAACCTACGACAACCTCTGGGCAGCCTATACCACCATGCGCGGTTACACCGCCGATGGCAGCCGCAAGTTAGGCGTACGCCCGCGCACTTTGGTTGTGCCCGTCGCGCTGGAGAAACAAGCCCGCCTGCTGATCGAACGCGAACGCCTGGATAACGGCGAATCCAACGAACTGTATAAGAAGTTCGAGATCGTCGTACCGGATTACCTGTAACCCCAAGATAACCCTGCAAAGCGAAGGATCGCGCCCCAAAGCCGAACAGGATGTTCGGCGCCCTAACACAACCAACACAGGTCGCCATCATGTACGCCACCCAGGCCGCTATCGAAAGTCGCTACGGCAAAGATGAACTCCTCATCATCGCCGATGATGATCTCAACGACGAGATCGACACCGCCAAGGTCAACCGAGCCCTGCAAGATGCCGACGACGAAATCGACAGCTACATCGGCAAACGCTACCCACTGCCACTGGCAACCGTACCCGGCATCCTCACCCGCGTCGCCGTCGATATCGCTATCTACCGCCTCTCAATGGGTACCCACCAAAGCGAAGAAAAACGCCAACGCTACGAAGATGCAATCAGCCTGTTAGCCAAACTCGCTCGCGGCGATATCGCGCTATCGATCGACAGTCATAACGACAATCAAGATACCAGCCCAACCGGCATGGAAGTCGAAGTCGACAGCAACCCGCGCCTGTTTAACCGCAACACCAGCAGCCACATTTTTTAACCCCTGTTCAAACCCCGTTTAACAACCGGAGCAACCCATGGCCACACCAAAACAGACCACCGCCAAAAAGGCGCAAACACAGACACAAGCAGCGGCAAAAAAAGCACCCTCATCAGAACAAAAAACCGACCAGATCACCGAGGCGAATACCGAAAGCACGACTGAAAGTACGACTAAAAGCACCACCAAAAACAGTACCGACCAAAACACGAACCACCAACAACAACCCCCCGTTCGCACGCGCACCACCAACCGCACCGAAGGCTACTGGCGCGGTGGCCAACAACACGGCCCCGAGTGGCATCACTGGCCCGCCGGCACTTTCGCCCAAGAGCAACTGAGCAAGCTCGAAGCCGACCCGCACATCGAACTCGAAGCCGTTGATAGCTAACCATGTCAACCGAACTCACCCTGCACCTAGCGGAGCTCAACCACCGCATCCAACAACTCGCCGATGCCAACGTCGGCGAGTTGTTGCCATCGTTGGCCACCGAAGGCGAAAGCCAAACCCGCCGCCGCATCGAAACCGAAAAGACCGCCCCCGATGGCAGCCCTTGGTTAGCCTGGTCAGAGGGCTACACCAAAACCCGCCACAGCAACCACAGCCTGCTCGAAAACGAAGGCAATCTGCTCGACAGCATCACCGCAGATCACAACGCCGATACCGCCATCTGGGGCAGCAACCTCCCCTATGCTGCCGCCCAACAATTCGGCTATAAAAAGCGCAACCTGCCCGCCCGCGAATACCTCGGTCTGTCACAAGCAAACCGTGCCGATATGATCGCCATCATCGACAACTGGGTCGATCAACAACTGAGAACCTAGCCATGCAGCCACTCAACGAATGGTCAGCCTTAAGCAATCACCTCAACAACATTGTGGCAACCTTACAAGCACCGTTACCCAAAAAGGTCTGCGTACAAACCCACGGCGGTCGCTTCGGCGAAGAAGACATCAAACACCTGTCAGCACGCGCACCGGCGCTGCTGGTATCCGTGCTACGTATCAACAGCATCAAAGCCCGCGCACCGGCAAACCCCAGCAGCACAACTCAAGCCAATACCACACGTCAAATCACCGCAGACCTCACCATTGGCATCAGTATCCTCACCAAAGAGCTACCCCGGCTATCACGCGCCGAAGCCGCACTCAACCTGGCCGAGTTTCTCACCCGATGCCTGCCCGGCCAAACCTTCGGCACCCCAGGTGCCAGTGCGGTGGCCAGTAACATCGAATGCCGCAACCTGTTCAACGCCAAAGTCGATAACGAAAAAGCCGTCAACTTCTGGGGCTGCGCGTTCAACCAGCAAATCACCTTCAGCAGCGCCAACCCCGCCGGCCAGATCCCCGCGCACCTGTTCCTCGGCGAAGCCCCCGACATCGGCACCGCCCATCAAAATGACTACACCCGCCTAACACCCGAGGCCAACTGACATGGGCTACGATGAACTCGTCCAACGCATCAACCGCCTCGAACGCCGCCTCGCCAATATCCTGGTCGAAGGCGTCATCGCCCAAGTGCAAACCGCCCCGTATCAAGTACGTGTCAACATCGGCACCGAAGACGAACCACAACTCACCAACTGGCTAACCCCCACCGCCGACCGCGCCGGCACTAACGGCCAAATCTGGTGGCCGCTCGAAATCAACGAAGCCGTCACCATCATCAGCCCCAACGGTGATATCGAACGCGGTCGTGTCACCCGTAGCCGCTTTACCGACGTTATTCCGCCACCCTCAACCGATCTCAACATGCTGCAAGTCAACATCGATGCCGACAATCACTTCAGTTTTAACCGCAGCACCGGCATCGCCAAGCTGGCCGCCAAAAACACAGCGGTGCTGCAATGCAACGTCGAGATCACCGAAAATCTCACCGTGAATAAAAACACCACCATCAAAAAAAACGCCGCCATCTCCGGCACCAGCACCGCAGCCGATCACCTCAGCGACGGCATCAGCGGCAAAGGCCACAAACACCCCGGCGACAGCGGCGGCTCAACCCAAGGCCCGCAATAACCAGCACAACACTAAAACCCTTTATTTCCATCCCTTTGTTTCAACCCGGCATCATGGCCCTATGAAACAAGGTATGGCAAAACACACAGGCACCCTCATCAGCGGCGAAGCGTATCTCAACCAACGCTTTGCCGATGCGCTGGGCACCTATCAAGGCACCTTGGTCGGTGAGCGCACCTACGGCGCCGATCTCGAAGACCTCATCGATGAGAACATCACCGAGCTGTTCCGCATGAAGCTGTTCAGCCGCATCGCCAACGCCCTGCAAAACCCCGTCAATGACCTCACCGACTTCACCCTACGCCAGCTCGAATTAATCGAACCCGCCCCCCATCGCATCGAAGTCATCGCCCACGGTCAATGGCAACAGCAAAGCGTTAGTCTGCGTTCACCCGTATCAATCGCAGCCCCACAAGGCGGTGCCGTATGACAGGCGCAATCGATCTCTCCAAACTGCCCGCCGTGGATTTCACCCCACAGCTCACCATCGAACAAATCACCGCCGAGGCCATCACCTGGTTAGCCGATAACGAAGGCGATATCATCGAAGGCCCCGGCGACCCACGTTACCGCCTGATCCGCAGCCTCGCCGTGCGCGAACGCCTGCTACGCCAAGCCAGCAACGAAGCCCACAAAAACCGCACCTTGGCCTATGGCAGAGGTGCAGCGTTAGATCACACCGGCACTACCTATCACCACACCGAACGCCTACTAAACGAAACCGACGATGATTACCGCCACCGCTGCGCCTTAGCCCCGGAGGGCTACAGCACCGCAGGCCCCATCGGTGCGTATCTGTTTCACGCCAAAAGCGCCAGCGAAAACGTCAAAGACGTTGAGTTCATCTCACCACAACCGCTGGATGTGATCCTGCCCGTCTTATCAACCGAGGGCGACGGCACCGCAAACCAAGCACTGCTCAATAGCGTCGCCCATGCAGTTAATCAAGATCACGTCCGCCCGCAAGGTGATCGCGTCACCGTGCAAAGCGCCGAGATTCTCACCTATAGCATCAGCGGCACCGTACACACGTACCCAGGGCCCGATCACAACATCGTTAAAGCCGCCGCGCTGAAGGCCCTGCAAACCTATACAAAAGAAGAGCACCGCCTCCAAGGTATCGTCTCCGATTCCGGCATCAAGGCCCATACCCACCTACCCGGTGTTGCCTATGTTGCGCTCAACAACTGGGCCGATATCTTCGCTGAAAAACACCAAGCACCTTACTGCACAGCCATCACCCTCACCGTCAAAGAGGTGATGTAAATGCCAATTAAAAGCCTGTTACCCGCACACTTCAGCAAACAAGAACACGCTCTCGATCGTATCGGTGGTGAACGCCTACAAACCCTCGGCCAGCAAACCGACATCGATCTCTGGAACCCGTGGCAATGCCCCGCCGAATTCTTGCCGCATCTGGCTTGGGCCGCCAGCGTCGATCTCTGGAACCCCAACTGGCCCACCAACATCAAACGCCGCGTCATTGACGAAGCCCCCGCGCTGCACCGCATCAAAGGCACCAAAGCAGCGGTCATCAAAGCGCTGGCAGCACTGAACATCGACGCCACTTACAAAGAGTGGTGGCAGCAAATCCCTCAAGGCGAACGCGGCACCTTCATCATCGAAGCCTATCTGCGCGACAACCTCGACAACACCCGCGATGCACTGCTCAATGCCGAACTCACCGAAGCACTAAAACGCTTGTTAGATGCCGTTAAACGCGGCAGCCAACACTACACCCTGTATACCGGCATTCGCCACAGCGCTGATCTAGCCATCGCCGGCACCCGCGCACCGTCTGTAACCTGGCACGAAATAAACGGCGAACCACGCCTGCCGGAGGTGAACTAATGGCCGCACACCCCTACATTCTCCAGTTTACCCAGCAGGGTATCGCCGAACTCGTCGCCAAAAAGAATCAAGGCCTTAAAGGGGTGTTATCCCATCTGGCCATGGGCTCCGCTGCCTACACACCCAACGGCACAGAAACCGCCCTGCGCCAAGAACAACAACGCGTCGAAATCCGCGATTACCAAAGCGATGCGGATACCTTTTATCTCGCTGGCGCTTTCGATGGCCCAGAAGAATACGACATGCGCGAGATGGCAGGCTTCCTGAGCGACGGCACCTTACTGTTTCTCACCAGCCACCCCACAACCCGCATCGGTTTCAAAGCCGCCGGTGATATCCATATCGAAAAAGTCGCTGTCTGCCTGCGCCAGTTACCGGCCAACAGCCTCAACGTTCAGGTTGGTGTCAACAACCTCAACCTCATCATCGTCAAAGAAATCGCCGCCATTGGCACAGCGTTAGCCAATCTGCAGCTAGAGCAGCTGCGCCAGGCTGATCGCATCAACCAGATATCAGGAGCCTACTAACATGACGCAGACAGAAGAAATCGGCGAGCTGATCAGCAGCTACACCCACCTCAAACAGTATTTTGAAGGGGCGCGCGAAGATTTTGAAAACCGCATCAGTAACATAGAAAGCCGCAGCGATGACGTGATCGATCAGGTACAAGTCGCTATCCCAGAAGCCGTTGAAAGTGAACTCTATCGATCCGTCTACTTCGACCCAGACAATGGTGATGATTCGCAAGAAGGAACACCGAGCAACCCTCTAAAAAGCCTGAAAGCTTCGATCGAAAAAATACCTAAAGGTGGCTACGGAGTTATTTTCACAACGGAAAGTGGCAAAACAATAACAATCGACGAAGACATTTTCATTCTCGGTAAATCGATCGTTTTTCGTTTCAAGGATGCAATCATCAACGCTTCCGCCAGTATCCGCATATTCGCCGGCGCACTCAAAGCATCCTATCCGATCTCGCTATCACACAGCTCTGAATATTTCATTCATCATTACAGCGCAGACATCAGGCTACCCATGGCAAGTTTGAACCCACAGGCTGAAGCCAGTGGCCTTCTCTACTCTGCATATAACGGCGGCAATGTATCATTTCCTGGATCGCATCACAGCGAAGTACTGGTCACGGGCATCATCGAAGACACGCCCGCGCAATACTACATATTCAGCCCTCTCTACTATCGCTCATCCATGATCGTATGCCTTCACGGTCTCTCAGTCGGTCAGAACGTCGACGTATTCCACCCGACCTACCAAGCACTCCAAGTAGGCAACAAACAAGTTTATCTAGTAGGAGCCTGAGCATGGAAATCCCATTCTTCGAATTTAATGGTAAAAAACACTACGGCCTCAATACCGACGACGACTGGTCAGTACGCGGCGTTTCCGATGCGAATAAACAAATCGTTATCGTAGATTGCTTATGGAAAGCGATCCGCACTCAACGAAACCAGCACCTTGCCACCAGCGACTGGACACAAACACCCGACACACCACTGAGTGCTGAAATACGAGCAGAATGGGCAACCTACCGCCAAGCCCTGCGTGACATCACCATCACCTTCACCGACCCGGATGCCATTGTCTGGCCTCCGCAACCTGCATAATCCGACTTAATAAGGAGGCATCACCATGCCCGCTCGCGATAAACTCCACGGCGTCGAACACAAATACCTCGATGCCGCCAACAAACCCATCGAACAAGTTGCAGGCTCCATTGTTGGTCTGGTAGCCACCGCCGATGATGCCGATACAACCACCTTCCCGCTCAACGAAAACACCCTCGTCACCGGCGAAGCCGATATCGCCAAAGCCGGCACCAGCGGCACACTACGCCAGGCACTGCTGGATATCTTCGATCAGCAACCCGCCCTCGTCGTTGTCACCCGTGTAAACGAATCTGCCGATGTCGCGATGCAAACGTCCAGCCTCATTGGCACCATCAACAACGAACGCAACAGCTTTATCGGCATGCAATGTATGCTGTCTGCCGAAAGCGACACTGGCTTCAAACCGCGCCTGATCATCGCCCCCGAATTCAGCCAGATCGAAGCCGTCGGTGTCGCACTGGAAGCCCTCGCCAAAAAGCTCCACGCCATCGCCATTATCGATGGCAAGGCTGATGGTCTTTCCGCAGCCGTTCAAGACAAAAGTCGCTACGATGAAGTGATCTTTGTCGATCCCGGCATCCGCGCTACCGGTGAAGATGGCAACGAAACCACCCGTGCAGCATCGGCAGCCGTCGCAGGTCACATCGTTCGCAACGATGTCGAGCGCGGCTACCACACATCCCCCTCAAACCAACGTATGCAAAACATCCTCGGCCCTAGCAAAAATATCGATTACATCAGCGGCAGCAAAACCTGCATGGCCAATGTGTTATCTGCCAATGATATCTGCGCCGTCGTTCGCAAAGCCGGCGGCGTTTATTTCTGGGGCAATCGTTTGGCCAACGGCACCTTGATACCCCATCAGCGCATTCGTTATATCGTCGGCGATTCGATCCTTGCCGCCCATGAAGAATACGTTGATCGCAACCTCACCAGTGATTACGTCAGCTTTATCCGCGGTCGAGTAAACGCGCTAATTCGCCGCCTAACTCTTCAAGGCATCATCAGCGGCGGCGAGTGTTGGATCGACCCAGCGCTCAACAAAGCATCCTTCGTCGACAACACCGCCTACTGGGATTACAAACTCGGCTTCTACAACGTCGCCGAGACCATCGTCTTTCGTCAGGCCGTTACCGACGAATACAACAACACTATCGTTGACCGCATCGCGGCATAACAAACAAATAACAGGAGACCACCATGCTGCCAAAAGTCATGCAAGGCCTGAACGCCTTCGTCGACGGTGATGAATTCATCGGCGTCGCCACCAAAGTAGAACCGTCACTGCCAAAGCCGAAAAACAAAGAAATCAACAGCCCTGGCCACGCCGGCGCAATCGACGTACCTACCCACAAATGGGAGAAATCCACCCCCAAACTCACCCTACAAGATTACCCACCACAAGTTATCGCGTTAGTGGGTGATACCGATGCCCTCGACAAACCCCTCACCTTAATCGGCGTCATCGGCGCCGATGATCAGCGCGTCATTGAGATCGAAGTTACTGGCTTATGGACAGCCGCCGAACCCAGCGAATGGGCCGACGATGCCGACGCCGAGCTGGCCGTTACTGTTAGCGCGCGTACCTACAAACTCACCATCGATGGCAAAGAAGTGCTGTTTATTGACTACGAGCGTAACGACGTCCGCATCAACGGCAAAAACAAAACCAACGCCTTAAACAAAGCCCTACGCCGCGGCCGAGCCTAACCCCCTCGCACCAGCCGTTTATCCACCCGTTAAATCCGATTTAAAAGGTCATCAACCATGAGTCAAAACGCTATCCAGCTCGCCGTACCGCTAACACGTGGCGACAAAACCATCGAACAGATCACCCTGCGCAAACCCGATACCGGTAGCCTACGCGGTCTAGCCATCAGCGATGTCATGCGCATGGATGTCGACACTCTCGCCGACCTGGTGCCACGTATCAGCCCAGATATTACCAAAGGCGAGTTCCTCCAACTTGATCCCTACGACCTCGGCGAAATCAGTAAATCGGTGATCGATTTTTTTACCGTGCGGCCGAGCATCTAGGCGAACTACCCGACGACGTCGAAGATTGGATGGCCGACTGCTCGGCCATCCTCTACACCCAGCCCTCAGAGATGGAACACTGGCCACTCGAAACCCTCAAGCGCTGGCACGACCAAGCTATAAAAAGAGCCCCCGATGAACACGATTGAAGCCAAAGCCGTCCTCAAATTGGTCGACCAGTTTACCGGCCCAGCCAAACGTGTCGGAGGTATGTCCGGCAAGCTCGAAAAGCAACTCGGCAAAACCCAAAAACACCTGGCACATTTAAAAAGCGATCGCACTGACATCGAAAGCTTCACGCGCCTACGCAAACAAAGCAAAGACACCCGTCACGCATTAGAGCAACAACAAACCTCAATCGCCAAGCTGGCCCGTGAACTCAAAAACACCGAAAAACCGTCCAAAAAACTCACCAAAGAATTTGAAGCCGCCAAAAAACAGGCGGCACAACTCAAGCAGAAACACGCCAGCGAAACCCAACAGCTTCAGCAGCTGCGCAAACGGCTAAACAACACGGGCATCAGCACCCACAAGCTCAGCCAACAAAACCGTGACCTGGCCAAAACCATCGATGTCACCAATAAACGGCTCAAATCCCAACAGCACATGCTGGCCGGCTATAAAGATGCCGTACGCCACGCCCAACAAACCAAACACCACCTCGGCAATGCAGGCAGCGCAGCCTTAAAAACCGGCGCAGGTCTGGTCGGTTTAGGCTGGCTATTCAAGCGCACCTTTGTTGATACCGCCGCCGAATTTGAACGCTACGAAACCATCCTCACCACCATCGAAGGCAGCCGCGCGGGCGCGATCAAAGCGATGGACTGGGTACAAAACTTTGCTGCCACCACACCCTACGAGTTAGACCAAGTCACCGATGCCTTCGTGAAACTGCGCGCCTATGGCCTTAACCCCACCGACGGCCTGCTACGCACCCTCGGCGACACGGCCAGTGCCATGGGCAAAGACGTTAACCAAGCTGTCGAAGCGATCGCCGACGCCGTCACCGGCGAAAACGAGCGCCTCAAAGAATTCGGCATCAAGGCCCGCGCCAACGGCAATAAAATCGTCTACGAATACAGCGTCAACGGCCAAACAAAACTGGCCGAAGCCCTAAAGAGCGATCGCCAACAAATTCAGTCCGTCCTCAGTGACATCTTCAACAGCAAGTATGCCGGCGCTATGGATAAACAATCACGCACTTGGGCCGGCATGATGAGCAACCTCACCGATCAATGGACACGCTTCGTCAATCTGGTGATGAAAAACGGCCTCTTTGATTGGATGAAATCCGAGCTCAGCCAACTCCTCGAAACAGTTAATACCATGGCTAAAACCGGCGCACTCGAACAACGCGCCCGCACCATCGCAACCCAACTCAAAACCTTTTTCGGCGAAATGTGGCAAGCCGCCAAAGCAATCCTGGCACTCATGCGCGCCGTTGCCCGCGTGCTCAATGCAGCCGCCGATGCACTAGGCGGCTGGAACAATCTCGCCTGGGTCATGATCGGCCTGCCCGTCGCCAGCAGCCTCATGGGTATCGTTATTAGCGTCACTAAACTCTTCACCAGTTTCGGCCTGCTTAGCGGCATGTTGCCCCTCGTCGGCAAAGGCCTGTTATGGATCGGCCGCGCACTGATGCTCAACCCCATCGGCTTGGCCATCACAGCTATCGCCGGCGGTGCTTATCTCATCATCAAATACTGGCAACCCATCAAAGCCTGGTTCGCCAATCTCTGGCAAGGCATCGAAAACGTCTTTTTCAGCTTTCACCCACTCGGCATCCTGATGCAACAATGGAACCCCGCCATGAGCTGGTGGCAAAATCTACTGCAAGGCTTCAGCACCGCCGCCAGCAACATCTGGCAAAGTATCACTGGCGTGTTTTATCGCGGCATTGCCAGCCTGTTAAAAGCCATTCAAAAAGCCACCAGCCTGTTACCCGATTGGGCACTGCCAGATGCCATCGGCGGTAAAAATCTGGATGTCGCCATCCGCCACTACCAACAACGCGCCGGCACCGATAAAGCCACAACCAACAAGATCATCAAACCCGGTGTTGCCGCACCACTCAAAGCCGCCGGCAACAACACCATTCAACAAACCACCGAGATTTATTCACCCATCACCATCCAAAAAGCCGACGGTCTCGACGAAGACAAAATCGCCGAACTGATCGTACGCAAACAACGCCAACAGCAGCGCGACGCCGAGCGCAAAAGCCGCGGCCGACTGCACGGAGAATAGCCCCCATGTCAGTACAAATGATCATCGGCGACTACCCACTCAGCCTCAGCACCGCCGAATACAACAAACTCTCCCAAACCCTCAACTATCGCTGGGTCGAACGTGCTCGCCTTAATCGCAAACCGGCCCTGCAATACCAAGGCCCCGGCTTACGTGTACTGCGTTTTTCCGGCGAGATCCACGTCCAATCCGACGCACAACTCAAACAACCCCAGCGCATGGCAAGCGAAGCCGACAAAGGCGCCCCATTGGTTGTGTTAGCCAGTAACAATACCTTAACGGCCACATACCACGGCCGCTGGGTTATCACAGAACTGCGGTTTGAAGATACCGATCTACTCGCCGACGGCACACCGGTCACCATCAGTTTCGAAATCACCCTCAAGGAATACGGCGACGATGCATAACTACCAAACACAACCCAACGACATGATCGACGCCATCTGCACCCGCCAATACCCCGGTATTGATCCCGACCAAGCCATCAACGCCGTACTCGATGCCAACCCTGGCCTCGCCGCCCACGGGCCGATATTACCCGACAGTATCATCATTCAACTGCCCGAAATCACTGCCACAGAAATCCGCGCCAGTATCCAGCTCTGGGACTAAACCACAGGAGCCACCATGCACCCTACTGCCATCAAGGTGACCGTCAACGGTAACGATATCACCACCACCATCAACGACCGCCTCGAAAGTTTACAAGTCACCGACAACGCCGGCATTGATAGCGATACCATCGCCATCACCCTCGACGACCGCGACCAAGCCATCGCACTGCCGCGCATCGATGCCGACATCGAAGTCTGGTTCGGCCCTATCATCAACGGCACACCGCAACTCACCTGGGCCGGCATATATACCATCGACGAAATCGAAACCGACGACCACCAAGGCACCCTCAGCATTCACGGCAAAGCCGCCAATATGGTCGGCGGCCTAAAAGCACCACGCGATCAAAGCTACCACGACATCACCCTCGGCCAACTGCTCACCACCATCGCCAAACGCCACGGCTACACCGCCGCAATCCCCGATACCCTCGCCAACAAACACTACCCCCACATCGACCAACGCACCCAAGCCGACATTGACCTGCTCACCAGCAAAGCCACCGAACTCGACGCCATCTGCAAACCCACCGGCAAACGCCTCTGCATCATCCAGCAAGACAGCAGCCAAACCATCAGCGGCAAACCGTTAGAAGAAATCCCCTTAAACGCCAAAACCGAAGGCGTCTACATCACCGCCAAAATCACCGGCCGCAGCCACTACAACAGCGTCAAAGCTTACTGGCAAAAACCCGACGCCCCCACCAAACGCAGCCTCAGCATCGGCGGCAAAGAACCCCAATACACCATGGCCGACATCTACCCCACGCACCAACAAGCCAGCGATGCCATCGACGCCAAATTCAAACAACTCAAACGCGGCGGCACCGAACTCACTATCGAACTCCCCTTCAACCCAAAGTACCGCGCAGAACACACAGTAAAGCTCTTTAATCACCGCCACGCCGGCCGCTACGTTATAAAGGAAACCACACACCACATCGGCAGCGGCAACCTAGCCACCACCACCGTAACGCTGAAAGAACCGAGCAAAAAAGAATAGAAATAAAGGAGAGAGAAAATGCCACAACAGGGGTAACGCCCCGAGTGTTAAACGCGGTAAGCAGCGAAAGCCAGCGAGCCACAACCAACACCCCCAAGCCGCTTAATTGCGGCTTCGTGGGTAAAAGAAAGCGACCAGACAGTAGCGGTAACTACTGCCCGGCCACCTCAACACAGTGAACCAGCACTGTGAATCAGCCAAGGCTTTCCCGCTTGTACAAGCGCAGGCAAGCCTACCAGAAAAAAGGCGATTCACAACCATGGAAGCCGTTAGGTGTACCAACTGTGACAAACTGTTATTCAAAGCCGCAGCAACCGGCACAATCGAGATCAAATGCCCACGCTGCAAGCGACTACAAACCATAAAATCCAAGAACACCCAGAGTGTCACGAACCGGAATCTATACGATGGCGAAACCCGTGATACCTTGGGTCGGCGGTAAACGAAAACTCGCAGACCATATCCTTCCTCTGTTCCCAGAGCACACCTGCTACGTGGAGCCGTTTTGCGGCGCTGCGGCATTGTATTTTTTAAAGGAGCCGTCAAAGGTCGAAGTCATCAATGACGTAAACGGCGACGTCATCAACCTATACCGTGTCGTCAAACATCACTTAGAAGAACTTTATAAGCAGTTTAAATGGACATTAACCAGCCGTGAAAACTGGCAATGGTTAAAAGCGACCCCACCAGAAACCCTCACCGACGTTCAACGCGCTGCGCGATTCCTGTACCTACAAAAGCTCGCTTTTGGCGGCAAGGTAGAAGGTCAAAGCTTCGGCACAGCAACCAGCTCGCGCCCAAGGTTCAACATATTCACCCTCGAACAAGACCTAGCCGATGCCCACTACCGCCTCAGCAACACCACCATCGAACGCCTCGACTGGGCCGATATCATTGAACGCTACGACCGCCCTCACACCCTGTTCTACTGCGATCCCCCCTACTGGGAAACCGAAGGCTACGGCGTCGACTTCCCCTGGGAACAATACGAACGTATGGCCGAATTCACCAAAACCATCCAAGGCAAAATGCTCATCAGCATCAACGCCCACCCTGAAATCCGAGAACTATTCAGCCACCTCCCCGTGGTAGAAGTCGACTACCAATACACCGTCGCCGGCGCAGACAAACGCACCGACTGCGTCGAACTCATCTACGGCAACTGGGACAACAACCAAGTCCCCAAACCCAAAGGCCAAAGCGGGTTGTTTTGAACAGAAACCGAGAACGCACGATGACTCGTAGCCTTTGAGGCTATATTGATATCTTGGGCATTAAATTAAGTTCAGCCCAAGGTCACCAATCCAATATAGAAGTGTAAGGGGGAGACAAATGAAACAAATACAGCAAGCTGGCGACTCTGATATAGAGTCAGTAAACAGCATTCGAGAAGCATGCGGCGCTCTAGCGATATCTGGATATGATTATGATTGGATAGATGGAGAACGCGGCACTTTCATCTACAAAGTTGAAGATAAAGTCGTTGCATGCCTTACATTTCGCCCTTCGGGAGTCTCCAATGAAAAAGTCCAACTTGATATCCATGTTCAACCTGAATCCCAACAAAAAGGCTTCGGGACTGAATTCATTGAACATGCCTTAACTCACTTCAAATCCGAATGTAGCTACCAAAGCATTGAGGCTCTTTTGGGCCCAAATGAAATTCGATCAAAACCATTCTTTACTCGAATGCAGTTCAAAGAGAAAAGTCGCAACGACCGTGGAATTATATTGATACGAAATATTGAAGAAAACTAACGAAAATACAGTCTCACATCATCTGCGGCAAAATCTCACATGATGTGCGGCGCTACACCTGTTTCAAGGTCACTTTTGGATAAACACCGAGAGCGAATGTCTTCTGCTTTCCACGAAAGGAATATTTCAAGCGCCAGTATTTACTGCCTGTCGTTTTGACGAGCAACCGAAGCCCGTCGCGATCTGACATCCACACATCCTTTTCAACCGCCTTGGCCTTGCGAATTGCTATATCTGTCAACGGCATGAGTCCCTCCAGTTCAATTTAGACAGGTAGCACTGCAATGTAGCACCAAAAGCTCTTGGCTTGCAATGAATCAAAATGGACGGCAATGGACTGAAAACGCAGGAATTTAAAGGGTTTTCGAGATAAAATGGACGTTAATGGAAGTGGGGAGATTATGAAATGGTGCCCGGGGCCGGACTTGAACCGGCACACTCGTAAGAGCGGGAGATTTTAAGTCTCCTGTGTCTACCAATTCCACCACCCGGGCTTTGGGTGCTTCGTACATGATTTACTTGCTGTTAATCAGTGTGACTAACTCTAGTAATGCACAAAGAAAAGTGGAGGCGCGAACCGGAGTCGAACCGGTCTATACGGAGTTGCAGTCCGCTGTATCGCCGCTCTACCATCGCGCCAAACGATGAGATACAAAGGAATATGGAGCGGGAAACCGGGTTCGAACCGGCGACCTCGACCTTGGCAAGGTCGCGCTCTACCAACTGAGCTATTCCCGCACTTTGTATCTTGCGTCAAAGAGGTGGCTAATTCTATTCAGACTGACGCCAGTGTCAACATTAATTTGAAAAAAACCGTACTAAAACAGAAAGTTGTACGCGTTATGATCAATTTTCGTTGCCGGGGCGCAAATCTGGCCAGGCTGCCTTTAAATACAAGAACATAGACCAAATCGTGAGCGCCGCTGCAGTATACATACTGACCATCGCGAGATAGTAAACTGGGCCTTCTTTATCGACCTGCACAAGCAAAAACAGGAAGATGGCGCCCATCTGCGCCATGGTTTTGATTTTGCCGATATAAGACACCGCGACACTGGTGCGTTTGCCGAGCTCGGCCATCCACTCTCTGAGGGCGGAGATGATTATTTCGCGACCGATGATAATGATGGCTGGCAAGGTGAAGTACCACACAGCAAAACGCTCTACCAATACAACCAGCGCGATAGATACCATGAGTTTGTCAGCGACGGGATCGAGAAAGGCGCCAAACGGGGTGGTTTGATTGAGCTTGCGGGCGAGGTAGCCATCGAGCCAGTCTGTCCAGCCGGCGACGAAGAACACGATCGCGGAGATCAGGTAGCTCCATTGCGACGGTATATAGAAGACGATAACGAATACCGGAATCAGAACCAGTCGAAAAAGTGTTAATGCGTTGGGTATATTCATACTCTGTTCTTATGTTTTCGACAACGTGTTCGGGTTGCAGGTGATTGATGCCCGCGCCGCTTTTACGCTACGGCGATTCGGGTTTGCCTTTGCCTTCCAATAAAAAACGCGATATTCCGGCCACTACATCTATCTTGCATGCATTATGTGACTATTTTTCACGCTATTGGCTTCAACCCTGAAGCTGTTTTTGTCGGCTAAACCACTTATTTTATTCTTTGTTGAACTCAGCATAAATATCTTCGGCAATTTTTTCACTAACTGATGGCACTTTTACTAATTCGCGCACGGGAGCTTCGGTAACCGCTTTCATGCTGCCGAAGTAGCGCAGCAGTTCGCGGCGGCGCTTGGGGCCTACGCCGGGTATGCCTTCTAGGGCCGATTGGCTGCGCTTTTTGTCGCGTTGCTGGGTGGGACTTTTTACCGCGAAGCGGTGGGATTCATCCCTCACGTGCTGAATCAGGTGAAGTGCGGGTGAATCGGCTGGTAGGTTGAGCTCGTCACCTGTATCGGCCAGTATCAAATGTTCCAGCCCGGGTTTACGGGTAGGGCCTTTGGCTACCCCCACAATCAGGATTTCATTCAGGCCGTATTCACTGAGTACGTCTTTGGCTTGCGTTACTTGTCCCTTACCGCCGTCAATTAATAAGATGTCGGGCTGCTGCCCTTCTCCATCGACGAGCTTTTTAAAGCGTCGCTGCAGAGCTTGCTGCATGGCGGCGTAATCATCACCGCCAGTAATGCCTTTGATGTTAAAACGGCGGTAGTCGCTCTTTTTCGGGCCGTTTTGATCGAATACCACGCAGGAAGCTACGGTAGCTTCGCCGCTACTGTGGCTAATATCAAAACATTCGATGCGTTTGGGCATGTCGGTGAGGTCGAGGGCTTCTTGCAGGCTCAAGAAGCGCTTTTGCAGGCTTTGCTTGTTGGCCATGCGCGAGGTGAGGTTTTGCTCTGCAGTGGAAGTGGCAACTTGTAACCACTTTTCGACATTGCCGCGTGTTGGGCCGAGTAGCTGAACGCGTTTACCGGCAATCTGAGTGAGGCCTTCGGCAAACTCGAGGGCGTCTTCGCATTCTTGATTGGTGACGATTTTCGGCGGCATATCGCGGCTTTGCCCGCTCAGATAAAACTGACCGAGAAAGGCCATCATCACGGCGTTGTTGTCTTCGTCGAGGCCGAGCTTGGGGTAGTAGCTGCGGCTGCCGATAATACGACCGCCGCGCACAAATAATACGTGTACACAGGCAGCACCGGCTTTTACAGCGAGGGCGACTACGTCAACTTCGGCATTGCCGGCTTCGATGTATTGGGTTTCGGTTACACGCTTGAGGTGTTGTATCTGGTCGCGGTATTCGGCGGCTTTTTCGTAGGCCATGTCGACGGCAGCGGCTTCCATACTAGCACCGAGCTCTTTAATCAGCTGGTCGCTGCGGCCTTCTAAAAACCAGCGGGTGTGTTTTACCTCTTCGGCATATTCTTCGTCGCTGACGTGGTTCATGCACGGGCCACTACAGCGTTTGATCTGATATTGGAGACAGGCGCGTGATCGGTTAGCGAAGTAGCTGTCTTCACATTGACGCACTTTAAAAACTTGTTGCAGTAGGTTCATGCTTTCACGCACGGATGAGGCATTCGGATATGGGCCAAAATAGGTGCCCTTCTCTCGTTTTGCGCCTCGATGATATGAGAGCCGCGGGTATTCGGCATCGGACAAAAAGATGTAGGGGTAGGATTTATCGTCACGCAGCAAAATATTGTAAGGCGGGCGGCTTTGCTTGATGAGGTTGTGCTCAAGCAGCAGAGCTTCGGTTTCGGTAGCCGTTACGGTGACATCGATGCGATGAATACGGCTAACCAGCGCCACAGTTTTGGTGTTAAGGCCGCGAGCGCGGAAGTAACTGCCGACGCGTTTTTTGAGGTTTTTGGCCTTCCCCACATACAGCACGTTGCCATCGGTATCGTGCATTTGATAAACGCCGGGGCGTTGGGTGAGGTTTTTCAGATAGGTTTTGTGATCAAATCCGTCGGGGTGTTCGCCTGCGTCGCTGGCTAGGCCTGCCACTTTCGTCGCAAGGCTTTTAGCGGATTCTTTCTCGGGCGGGTTGGTGGCATAGATAGCCGGAGCGGCATCAGATACCCGGCTGGATTCAGCAGGTGTTTGTTGGGAATCTTTACTGCCGGTGTTGGGTGTTTTTTTGGCCATTAAACTTGTGTGTCGTATGCGCAGCGCTAGATCATTGAGCGCCGCGTTGATTCTAATTTACACCGCACCGGGCGGTTAATTGCAGCGGTTGCGGGCTTATAAGTGTACGGACGTTTGAATAGGCGAATGGCCTAACAGCAAGTTAATGTTGCTTTTGAAATGCCACATAAAAATCGAGAGTGAACAACCCCTTGCGTTTGATTGCGCCGATAAACACCAGTACTCAGGGGTTTATTTTCTGCGGTGCAGGTTCAAACTTCCTGTGGGTCTAGCATACCATGCCGAATGGCGAGACGAGTAAGCTCAACGTCGCTTTGTACGCCGAGTTTGTCGAAGATCCGGTATCGGTAGCTATTAACGGTTTTGGTGCTCAGGCAGAGTTTATCCGAGATTTCCTGCACTTTCTCGCAGTTAATCACCATCATGGTAATCTGCAGTTCACGGTCTGAGAGTTGCTCAAACGGTGATCCTTCGCTGTCGTAGGCACTGAGTGCCATTTGCTGGGCGATATTGGGCGACAGATAACGCTTGCCCGCAGCTGCGTGTTTGATGGCGGTAACCATTTCGTACATTTCTGCACCTTTAGTTACATAGCCAAGCGCACCTGCTTTGAGCAGCTTGTTGGGGAATGGATTGTCATCCAGTGCGGTCAGTGCAACGACTGCCACTCCGGGTAAACGCTGGGTAAGCTTTTTAGTGGCTTCGATACCACCAATACCCGGCATTTTGATATCCATCAAAACCACATCAGGATCCAATTGCTTGGCATACTGAATGGCTTCTTCACCTGTACCCGCTTCGCCGACTACCTCAATCCCTGGTACATCTTCCAGCATTCGTGCAATCCCGACGCGAACCAAGTCATGGTCGTCTGCAACGACTACTTTGATTGTCACATTAAGCCTCGATCGTCATTATTTTATTGAAAAATGCGCTACTGTTCAGCGTCCAGGCTTCGCTCGATGAGAGCGGCGTTGAGCAAAAACATGTTCACTCAAAGCGATCCATCGTTGATGTATTTGTTTTGACAACAAATACGCCTGGTTTCATCCATTTTTATTGATCTTATCCATTTGCTGCTGCTTAACCCTTGGCTGCCGGCGTTATCATCCAATGACAACGTGCGGAAACCGGTCAAAAGTAGCTTACACTGCTCTTGCTGGCTTTAAGGTGAATGACATCCGTTTTTATTCATCACCTGATCACATTGCGGCTACGTCTGATCAGGTAGTAAGCCATTATTTTTTCAGTCTTTCTGGTCTAAATGTAGGCCATTTCGACGAAGTTGCCTACCTGGCGCGTTCGGCGAAAATACCCTCCTACTATTAACACGAGTATTATCGTGACCGTGTGCGAACCTTTCTAAACGTCAAGTTAATCCGCCCGCCGGTTATTTCCGGTTGTTTTAATACGGCATGTTGCCAACGTTTTTGAACGCCCGGCATCATCAACAGCAGTGACCCGTGGTGTAACTCTTGCCGGCGCGTTGCGGATCTGCCACTTACGTTGTGGCCCATTGACGCCAGCCTCTGCAAATAGTGTTTCTTCGGCTTGATGCTGAAACGCCGCGCTTGCCCGAGTGAAATTGAGGCTATCGGCACGGTGTCGTCTAGTTCGGCTTCGTCGTCAGCATGCCAGGCAACACTGTCGTTGCCGTCTCGGTAGAAATTGAGCAAGGCGCTGTTGAAACTGCAGCCTGCGATGGCTTCTACCTGTTGTTTTATGTCAGCCATCGGTGCCAACCAAAGCTCAGGCGTTAAGGCGATGCCACTGTATTGGTAGTCAGTGCCTTTGTCACCCATCCATACCTGTAACCGGGGTATTAATCGCTGTTGACCGGCGATGGTTAAGGTATCTTGTCGCCATGGCATATTTGCTTGCAGGCAAGAAAACCAGTGATCTGCCTGCGCAGTAAACTGGCTGGGGTAATAATGCAACTGGTCGGATTCTGTGTAATCAGAGAGGCCTTCTAGCGCAGTTACATCACATCTGGCGTGCTCATTACTTGCCGCCAATGCCGATTGCTGCGCTTCACTTGCTTCAGCTACCTCTGTGCCCACATTCGCATCATTGCCGGCACCACCAAATAGATCGGTTTGGGCCGGTGGTATTGACGCGTTTTGTCTGGGCTGTTTTTGCATAGGTCAATTTATTTGGTTTCGAGTTTTTCGACACAACTCCCAACACAGACAGACAACGCCTTCACCCTATAAAAATAGGGGTTAGCGACAACCCAAGCATCAAACCAAAACATCAGTATTCACGAATACAGGTTCCGGCTCAAGCAAAACATCGAAGTCTTGCTGCACGGTACCGATTATTCGTTTTACCAGTTGTAGGATGTCATCACAGGTTGCACCATCATGGTTCACAAGTACCAGTGCCTGCTTCTCATACATGCCGACGGGCCCATATCTTTTACCCTTAAATCCGGCCTTTTCGATCAACCATCCAGCGGCCAATTTTACCCTACCATCCGACTGCGGGTACGCAGGTAAATCAATAAATCGTTGCCGTAACTCTGCAAATTTTTCATTGCTCACCATCGGGTTTTTGAAGAAGCTACCCGTGTTGGCAATCTCAGCTGGGTCTGGCAATTTTGACTGGCGAATAGAAATCACGGCATCGCGAATAGCCGCAGGCGTTGGTGTTTTACCGGCAAAATGGCTCGCAAGCGGGCCGTAGCTAATATTCACTGCTGGGGTTTTACTGAAGCGAAATGCCACATGCGTAATCAAATATTTATCGGCTGCGCGGCTTTTGAAGATGCTATCACGGTAAGCAAATTCGCAAACTTGGGCAGCTAAACGGGTTGGCTCACGTGTATGCAGATTGATCACATCAACACTATCGATGCAGTCGGCGACTTCTTGCCCGTATGCACCAATATTTTGCACCGGCGCGGCACCAACCGTGCCAGGAATAATGGCGAGATTTTCGAGGCCGTACCAGCTGTTGTTCAGACAGGTTTGTAAAAAATTATCCCAATGCATGCCTGCAGCAACACGCACGGTGATGCTATTTGAATCCTCTGCGAGGGTATCTATGCCCTGCTCTGCCATATGCAGCACCAGGCCAGGGTAATCACCGGTAAAAATGATATTCGACCCGCCGCCCAAGATAAACAACGGCAACTGGTGTTCGTGTGCATAACCCAGGGCACGTTGAATATCAGTCGCATTGGTCGCTTTGGCGTAGAATCGTGCGCTGACTTTCAGCGCCATGGTGTTCAGATGTGTTAGATCGACGCCTGTTTGTATCAACTCAGGCGTTTGTGTCGGGTCAGGCATTGACGGGGGTGAGTTCCTTCAGCAGTGATTCGCAGGCAGATTCAATCAGGCCAAATACCCGCTCAAAACCTTCGCCGTTGCCGTAATACGGATCTGGCACTTCGAGGATATTGTCGTCTTCGAGGTAATCGAGCAGCAGCTGAATACGACCTGGATAGTTATCCGGGGCATTTTTAATGATGTCTGCAAGGTTACGGGTATCCATTGCCAAGATGTAGTCGAAGTCGTCGAAATCGGCAGCGCATAATTTGCGAGCACGCAGAGCGGAGAGATCGTAACCTCGGCCGGCGGCAGCTGCGATGGTGCGATCATCCGGTGGGTTGCCAATATGCCAAGCGCCGGTACCACAAGAATCAACACCAATGTGGTTTTGCAAACCTGCTTCGGCAATCATTTTTTCAAAAATGCCGTGGGCCGTCGGCGAGCGACAGATATTACCCAAGCACACAAATAAGACTTTTGTCATACCAGACCTTTTTGCAGTTTCATCGTCCATAATCGAAACACCCAAGAGAAAACACTATAAGCGGTTACTTCTGCTGTGTTAAATAGTTTCTCACAGCATCAAGATCTTCTTGTGTATCAACACCCGCTGGAATCTTTTGGCACGCGGCCTCGGCAAATATACTCACGCCGTTTTCCATCACGCGTAATTGTTCGAGTTTCTCAATGGATTCAAGTGTCCCTAGCGGCCAATCAACAAACCGATTTAGCAAAGCTGCCCGATAGGCATAAATGCCAATATGACGTTTAAACTCAACGCCAACGGGCAATTCTTCGCGATTCTCAGCAAACGCATCACGTACCCAAGGAATCGGGGCACGGCTGAAGTACAGTGCTTGCTGATTGTTGTCTGTGACCAGTTTTACCACATTTGGGTCAAAAACATGTGAAACCTCTTCAATGGTTTCACACAGGGTTGCCATCTGGCGCGTTTGATCACTGAGTAACGCGGCCACCTGATTAATGACAGCTGGGGGAATCAACGGCTCATCACCCTGGACGTTAACGATGACCTGGTCTTCGTCATAACCCATGTTTTGGGCGACTTCTTGCAGGCGATCAGTACCAGATTCATGATCTTCGCGCGTCATGCATACACGTGCACCAAATGCGTTAGCGGCGGCTTCAATACGGCTGTCGTCAGTGGCGATGATGACGTCTTTAGCCTCACTTAAACAGGCTTGCTCCCACACGTGTTGAATCATCGGTTTGCCGCAGATATCCGCCAATGGCTTAGCTGGCAAACGTGAAGATGCATAGCGGGATGGAATAACGACAACAAAATCCATAATGATGGTTACCTGTGTATTTGCATGTTGTTTTTGTTCGACGTGGCGATGGGAGCGCTGAGGTGCGGTTGCAACACTGCACAGATATAGCCAGTCAAGCCGTTAAGAGTATCTGAACATGGGCTTCGAGTCGCTGCCAGAAATCGTCACTGAGCTCGGCATTAACTGGCAGATACCAATGATGATCTAATTCAGTGAACGCAGCGCATTTTACTGCATCTTTTTCAGTCATTAAAACGGGGCGTTTATTATTTAGAAAAAGATCGTCGAGTTGATAGTGATAATGATCAGGAAACGGATGCGGCTCAACGTCAAAGCCGGCGGTTTGTAGGGTGTTGAAAAATCGTTGCGGGTTACCGATGGCGGCAATAGCGTCAACGGCTTGCGCCACAGGCGCGGGTGCTTCCGGCGTCGTGCCGATGGGGATCAGTGCGCCGGGGGCAAGGTTGAGTTCGTGACCATTAGCGGTGGCGATATGGTGCTGGTTTTCACCGTTGATTATCACGTAATCAACATCATCAAGGCGTTTCGGCGGCTCACGCAGTGGGCCTGCGGGCAAACATCGGCCGTTCCCTAATCCACGTTCACCGTCGACTACAGCAATTTCGATGTCTCGCGGCAAGCGGTAATGCTGAAGGCCATCATCACTGATGATGATCTGCACTTTATGTTGCTCAATCAAGGTTTGGGCAGCATTCACACGGTCGGGGTCTATCACAACCGGGCAGCCGCAGCGCTTAAAGATCATCAACGGCTCATCACCGGATTGCTCTGCGGTAGATGTTGCCGTCAATGTATAAGGGTATTCTGCCTTGCCACCGTAACCACGACTAATGACGCCAACACGAATACCCTGCTCTTGTAATCGGCTCACCAACGCGATGGTAAAAGGTGTTTTACCGGTGCCGCCAACACTGATGTTACCCACCAAGATAACGGGAACCGACAGGCGTGTTTGTTTGGCTTCGAGTTTGCGTCGGCGACTAGCCGCTATTCGGCCAAATAATTGGCTCAAGGGCAGTAATATCGGATGCAGTAAAGGCGACCAGAGGGGACGCCCGTACCAGAGTTTCTCAACCCAGGTTTGCATGTGTATTAAACCGCGCCGTCACTAGAGGCATGAAGCGCTGCATAGCGGCCATGCTCTGCCAGCAAGCTCTTATGATCACCAGATTCGACAATCTGGCCGCCATCGATAACCAAAATTTTATCGGCCTTTTCAATGGTTGTAAGGCGATGGGCAATCACGATGGTTGTTCGATCGGTCATCACGTCATCGAGGGCTTGCTGAATCAGTCGCTCGGATTCGTTGTCCAGTGCGGAGGTCGCCTCATCGAGAATCAGAATCGGTGCGTCTTTCAAAATGGCGCGCGCAATTGCTATACGCTGGCGCTGGCCGCCCGACAGCAACACACCATTATCGCCAATGCGTGTGTCGTACCCTTCAGGCAATTTTTCGATAAATTCGTGCGCGTTGGCCAAACGTGCCGCGCGTTCAATTTCTTCGCGGGATTTCTCAGCTAATTCGCCATAGGCAATGTTGCCGTGAATGGAGTCGTTAAAGAGCACAACGTTTTGACTTACCAGCGCGATTTGTTCACGCAGGCTGTGCAGCGTAACCGAATCAGTGCCGATTTCATCGATCAGAATACGCCCTTCAGACGGGTTATAAAACCGCGGCAACAAGCCTGCTAGTGTCGATTTTCCGCCGCCAGAGCCGCCAACAAGTGCCAGCATCTGCCCAGCCTTCACCTCGAATGAAATGTCTTTCAGGGCGTCGGTATCTGTACCTGGATATTGGAATCTCACCTGATCAAACCGGATATCCCCACGAACGCGCTGCATCACATTGGTGCCGGTTTCTTCTTCGGGCTCTTCATCTAGCTGTGCAAAGATATCTTGAGCGGCAGCCAAAGCTTTTTGAATCACTCCGATAACCGATGTTAGCTGGCGTAACGGTTTACCCAACACGCCGGCTGCGACCAAATAAGCGACAAACAACCCGGGAGACATCGACAAAATAATATCTGAATTCAGCCCCATCCAAACCAACATCGAGATGGCTAACGTCAGTAATACCTGAATTACCGGCGAAAAGGCTGCATCTGTGACGGCCATTTTCAAGCTTTGCTTGAGCTGATAGCCGCTCACATTGTTAAACCGCTGTATTTCAGTGCGTTGAGCGCCGTACACACGCATATCTTGCGTGCTGCCGACCGCTTCATTAATCACATGGTTTACATCGCCCATCGAGCGCTGCAAGCGTGTGGCGATACGGCGAAAACGTTTACTCACAACACTCACGACAACCGCAATAAGCGGAGCCACGATAATGAAGGTCGCCGTAAGTTTGTAATTAATATAAATGAGGTAACCAAATAGAAAAATTACCGTCAGACCATCGCGGAATATTACCGTTACGGCATTGGTTACCGCACCCGTCACTTGGTTAACGTTGTAGGTAATACGACTCACCAGCTGCCCAGACGTATGTGATGTAATGTAAGACATCGGTAGTTTGACCATTTGCTCAAACAGCAAGTTACGTAATTCAAAAACGACCTTGTTGCCGACGTACTTCATAAAAAAGTTGCCCACAAACGCGCCAAATGCACGAAATACGGCAATGATAATCACCATAATTGGGAAGACCGTACGAGCAACGCCTTCTTTGTCACCCAAATCGAGGTAATTTTTCAGCAAGTTGGTAATGATACCGGTCTTTTTCTCGTAATTGACGGTTCCACCGAGGGAGTCAATCAGATACTGCATGATATCGACGGCCATGACGTCCATACCCGCATAAAATACAAAGCCGAACAAACTAGCCGCAAAGGCCCACTTGAGTGGCAAAATATGGGTAATAAGACGCTTATACATCTGCCAGTCGGAACTGGCAGGTTTCGGAGATTTGTCCGTCAAAGCTGCTACTCGTTGGGTTCTATTGAAGTAATGCTTAGATTAGTGAAGCCTAATTGGCCAGCCGCGTCCATGACTTTTACCACAGACTGATGCGGAGATTGGGCATCAGCGGTGATCACCAGCGGCTTTTTAGTATCACCCTGAGCCAGCTTGCTAATGGCAGACTTGAGGGTATCAAAGCGGTTATTGAGAAGTTCGTGACCATTAATAACGTATCCGCCGGCCTGATTGATAACCACCTCAATCATTTGCGGTTTATCCATCTTCAATTGACCTTTAGCTTCGGGCAAATCTACCGCCAACTCGGTTTTATCCGTGAAGGTGGTCGATACCATGAAGAAGATCAGCAGAAGAAATACGACATCAATCAAGGGGGTTAGATTGACGTCACTATTATCGCGGTTTTGTCGCTTGAATTGCATAACAAACCTTTATCAGTGTTCTTTGATATCAACCTGACGGTTGGAATGCAGGGCATCAACCAACTTCAGGCTTTGCTGCTCAAGCTGAATAACAATGCTATCAATACGGCGCTGAAAGTAACGATGCAAAATCAACGCAGGAATCGCCACGGCCAAACCCGATGCGGTGGTAATGAGGGCTTCAGAGATACCGCCAGCCAGCACTTGCGCGTCACCGGTACCTTTGATCATGATGTCGGAGAAGACTTTGATCATACCGATGGTGGTACCCAACAGACCAAGAAGCGGTGTAACCGCTGCAATGGTGCCTAATGGATTCAAGTAGCGTTCGAGATCATGAATGACGTGGCCTGCGGCCTCTTCGATGCTTTCTTTCATCACATCACGGTCAGTCGAGTTGGTTAACCCAGCAGAAAGGATATATCCCAGCGGCGAAGAGTTCTTAACTTCGCGCATGCGGTCTGCATCGAATTCATCTTCTTTGAGCCACATCCATACCTGTGCAATCAGGTTTGATGGAGCGATTTTGGTTGGACTAAGGCTCCAGAAGCGTTCAACGCTGATTGCGATCACAGCAATGGAACACAGAATGATTGGCACCATCAGCCAACCGCCGGCAACGATAAATTCGTACACAGTGACACCCTTATTATTCTGGAAAACACTAAGGGCGCCATAATAGCGACACCTCAGAGCAAGCACAAGATTCCAGACGCTGTGGCCGGATTAAAACCGAGATATCTGTGATGAAACCAACTAATTCATTGAAAGATCGGCAAAAAATCGGCGAAAGGCTCAGGTTTTGTCATTCGATCACTGCCATGCCAAAAACGCCGACGATCAACTCTGGCGGCGCGCACCGATGGCTCCCCCTGTACGCTGAAACTGACGGTAACGCGTCCAACATCCGCAGTATTAAGCCAGTGAATCTGTCTTTGGCTGTATCGCTCAATCACTTCTAGGTGCGGATGACGATAACGATTCAAAAATCCGCTGGAGATAATTACATATTCTGGGTCGATAGCATCGAGAAAGGCTGCCGTAGATGACGAGTTACTGCCGTGGTGAGGTGATATCAGCATCCAACTGTTGAGTGCTTGTGGGATTTTTAACAATGCGAGCTCTGCGTCACGCTCAATATCGCCGGGCAACATAATGCGATAATCCTTCCATACCAGCATCAATACACAAGATGCATCGTTTTCGCTTAACGCGCCATTGCTGTTAGCGACAGTATGAAAACGGAACGTGACATCATCCCATTGCCATTGAACACCTGAATCGCATGCTGAATTTGGAGGCAAGGCAGTATTGCTAGGCACTGAAGTAGCAAGTGCGGGAATCTCACTGGCATAAATGTGGCCCACCGGCAGACGATCGAGTATTGCCCCCAACCCCCCGGCGTGGTCATTATCGGCATGGCTGATGACCAGTGCATCCAGCGAATCAATGCCCTGTTCGTATAACACGGGCAACACAATCATCTCGGCCATGCTGCCGGTTTCCCACGCAGCACCGGTATCATAAAGGAGTGTTTTATTGGCTACCTGAATCACAATGGCGAGCCCCTGCCCGACATCAAGAACATCAATAATGGGAGCAGTCGATGCAATTTCGCTGTTCATATCACGATGATCGGGTTGCGCTTTGGTATCGAACCGAGACAGATATTCAAAACACACAACAAACGGGATCAACACTAATGCCAGACGCCGCTGACGAACGATCGGCGGCATGAACATTAGCAGCACCAAAAACAACAACAGCCACACCACATGCGACGACACAGGTTGACGCCAAAAGCCGCCATCGCGCAGGTATGATTGCACGACGCTGAGCCCATCAAAAAATGTCTCGAGCAACACGGAGGTAATCATTAAGAGATGCAAATCTGTGCCTACCAAAAGCCACAACATAAAGCCCAGCAAACACAGCGGCACGACGACTAAGCTCAATAGCGGGATCGCAATCAAATTTACTATCGGAGAGATCAACGACACACCCTGAAACCACTGTAATGCCAGCGGCAACAGCCCGACAAACAGGATCAATTGCAGTTGAATAAATCTTACTGCGCCATGAATCCAGCCTGGCTTGGTTTGTACGTTTTCTAATGAGGTTTCTGGTTGATCCTTTTGGCCTAATATTCCTACCCGTGACTGCAACACAGAGGCTGACAAAATCAGCCAGAACACCGCAACAAACGATAATAAAAACCCGGTATTCAGCGGTGCCAATGGGTCGCTCAAAATCACCGCAACCATCGCCAACCAATAACGCCGCCATAGCCCCCAGTTAAGCCCAAGCAAACCGCCGAACATAAACACACAAAGCCCAACCAGTGCGCGCTGTACCGGGATAGAAAACCCGGCTAATGCGGCGTAACCCACAGCCGCTAACAGCGCAATAACACTCACCAACGGCCGCCAATCGCCTGGGAACAAACGCCCTGCGCCAATACGTCGCAACCCCATGAGCGCGCCAAAAACAACTGCAGCAGCCAGACTAATATGCAAGCCCGAAATTACAAACAGATGCATAGTGCCGGTAACCTGCAGTTGCTGGCGCTGGGCAGCGGATAAATAGGCACGTTCGCCTATGGTAATCGCCAACAGCCAACCCGCCGCTTTCGGGTATTTATCGCGTACAAATGCAATAAAACCCTGCCGCCATTGATTCAAGCAAAATCCTTTCGCAGGCTCGATCAATAGGACAGATTTTGAATAACCACGGGCTTTGATGCCCTGATGCAACAACCAGGCTTCGTAATCAAAACCGGTGTTATTGGCTAGCCCGCGAGGTGCCTTAAGACGAATATTCGCCTCGAACGTGTCACACGGCAGTATCGCTGGCGGTAATGGATCACTACCTGAGGCAGGCGACGCACGGTAGATGTTGAGCTGCACACTCTGACCGACCGCATTTGGCCAGCCTTTATTGGTGGATATAGAATCGATTTGCAGAATCTTCGCGGTGAGTTGTTGATAACGGCCTTTATCACGCACAAGACTCTCAACCTGCAAGCGCGCTTTAAGGTCGACCTTGCCTGCGGCCTCGGTCAATCGGGTATCAAGAGCATCGTGAGCGTGCCATTGCCCCCAACTAACTGCCAAACACGCACCCACAACAACATATATTGCCTGCTGCATCAGGTACGTATGAACCCACCTAATGCTACAAATAAGCAGCGCAGCAGCAACAAGGGTTAGCACAATTAGCACCGGCCGCTCGAACAATGACGATTGCCAGCGAAGCACTACACTAAAAAGACTGAAAGCAACTAAAAAACACATGGCATCCGTGCCGGTTCTTAGGATTTTCTGGCAATACACTACCAGACGCCAAGGCTCGATACGAATGCCAAAGGCAATCAGCTGTCAATAATGAATATTTAACACGCATTTTTGCAGGGATTAACGTATTATCTGCGCCGAATTTTTGGCCCCGGACCGACCATTGACGCCGGACTACGGAATACAAGCAAGATAAGACCGACATGCCGAAAAAGACTCTGAAAAAGTTGATGCCAAGACAAGACCAGGTGCTCGAAAATAAATCGATGCGCTTACTCAGTCGTTGGTTGCACAAAGCGGATGTATGGCACTTCAACCGCCGCTATGTCTCACGTGCAGCGTTGATTGGTTTGTTTTGTGCTTTTATCCCCCTGCCGATGCAGATGGTGATCGCGGGCATCGCCTGTATTTTTGTGCGCGCTAATCTGCCGCTATCGATTGTGTTTGTGTGGATTACCAACCCGCTGACCATCGCCCCCATCTTTTATGCTTGTTACCGCCTGGGCGCCTTTATTTTGGATATTCAAGCAGTGGATTATTCATCGCAAATAAACTGGGAATGGTTTCAGGCGCAGTTCCACCAGATCGTTGAACCGTTATTTTTAGGCAGTTTTATTGTCGGCACCTTTGCCAGTGCCTTGGGATATACCGTGATTGATCTGCTGTGGCGTCGCCACACGGTTAAGAGATGGCACAATCGTAAGAAGCGCTCTGCTAAAACATCCAAATAGCCTGACAACCCCTTATCGGGATCAGGCTGTCTCACTCAGCTTATGGCTAAGACCGTGCCGGTTACGTTTGATCAAACCATTCCGCTCGCAAACACGCGCCTTTCAAGTACCTCGAAACCACAAACTAGCACCTAACCGCTAACGCTACTCGTACCGGAGCACGGTTGCTGGATGCAAGCGAATAGCTTGCCAAGCCGGTAAAACACTGGCCACCAAGCTCAAGCCAAGAGCAACGACACAAATGGTTATCACGTCAGAAAGATGAATCGCGCTGGGTAAGTGATCAACCGGGTATACTCGGGTATCCAAAAACTGAATGCCCGTCAGGCTCTCAAGCAATACAACCCCATCACTAACCAACAAACTGCTGAGCACACCAAACAACACCCCTAAAGCGACACCGGTAATACCGATAACCACGCCTTGAACCACAAAGATATTGAGAATTTGGCGATTGTTGCAGCCGAGCGTTCGTAAAATTGCGATATCTGAGGCTTTGTCATTCACTGCCAATACCAGCGTTGAAACCACATTAAACGCCGCTACGGCGACAATAATAAACACCATCAGCAAAACCAATTTGCGCGACATCTGCACTGCTTGGTACAAATTGCCGTGGGTTCTCGTCCAGTCGCTCACATAATACAAACTGGTCATTTCACTGACCTGATTGGCAATGTTACGAGCATCGAAAAGGTCTGTCATATAAAGGCGGATACCATCAACACTTTCGGCAGGCTGCCTGCGAAACGCGGCGATTGAGCGTCGGTGCATCAGCACCAGTTTTTCATCTAGTTCAGTACCAGAATTCACCAATGCGGTGACGGTAAAGGTATCGGTCTTGGGCAGCGCACCCCGTGTTTGCGGCGGCAAAACCAGATTTACAGAATCACCAATACCGACACTAAGTGCGACCGCTAAACGAGCGCCTAGCACCAAAGTTTTGGATTGAGATAGGGTTTTTAATGCATCGCCACCAAGGGTTTGATAAAGCACTGAATGCTTGGGCTCGAGCTCATCATCAACACCGTAGACAATGGCAGATTTCACCTTGCCACCCGACATCAACAAGCCTTGCATGATACTGAATGGCACAGCTTCTTCGACACCTTCATGAGCTTGAGCGATTTGCACCTTATCTTGCCAGTCAGTTATCGGTTTGTAGCCTTGCACGGTCGCATGAGGAACAATTGCCAAAATTCGCTCGCGCAACTCACGATCGAAGCCGTTCATTACTGACGTAACTGTGATCAATACGGCGACTGCAAGTACCATCCCAGCGGTAGAAACACGCGAAATGAAGGCCACGAGATGGCTTTGCCTGCGCGACAAGGTATACCGAAAACCGATAAAAAGACTCAGGGAGTTCACTAGCTGGCAACCCCGGCAGAGCGATCAGGTGTTATCTCCTGCAACTGACCTTCGTGCAATTGCAAGATGCGCTTCTGCTGACGGGCAATCGTTTTATCATGGGTAACCACAATAAAACTGGTGCCTAAATCCTGATTTAACGAAATCAGCAGTTGCTGAATGGTATCAGCCGTGGCTTCGTCAAGGTTGCCCGTAGGCTCGTCCATCAAGACACAACTTGGTGTGCCAACCAATGCCCGCGCGATAGCAACCCGTTGGCGCTCACCACCAGATAACTCTGAAGGGCGATGATTTGCGCGCGCCCCCAGGCCAACGCGCTCGAGTATCTGACGTGCCGTTGAATAAGCAGCCTTGCGCTTTTCACCGCGAATCAATAACGGCATCGCGGCATTTTCAAGAGCGCTGAATTCAGTCAGCAAGTGGTGGAATTGATAGACAAAGCCCACCTCCCTATTACGCAATTCGGCGAGTTTATCTTTACTGATCTTTGCCAAGTCTTTCTTCAATACGCTAACACTGCCTGCATCGCAAAAATCCAGCCCACCCAATAAATTCAGCAGGGTCGATTTACCGGCACCGGAGGCACCCACAATGGCAACAGAGTCGCCTTGCTCAACCACAAAACTGATATCTTTGAGCACATGCAAGGTTTCATTGCCCTGGCGGTAATGCTTGGAGACGTTTTGACATTCAATGACGGCCTGACTCATGAAAGCATTCCTATTGATACTGTAGGGCTTCAACCGGCTTAATACGCGTCGCACGCCAGGCCGGGTATAAAACGAATAAGAAACTCAATACAAAGCTGAGTGTGATGACATATACGAGATCACTAATCATCAGTCGCGACGGCAATCCAGAAATATAAAAAACGTTAGGGTCAAAAATATAGAACCCGAAGGTCTGTTCGATCACACCGACAATCTCGGGCAAGTTTAGCGAGATCACAACGCCAGCAATACCGCCCATCAATAGGCTAACAAACATCAGGCTCAGCCCTTGAGTCAAGAATATTCCCATCACGGTAGCAGGCCTCATGCCCATCATACGCATCACAGCAATTTCGTTGCGCTTCTGTGCAACCATCATACTCATCAAAGAAATCAGATTAAATGCAGCCACCCCAATGACGATACTGAGCATGAAGGTCACCATCAGCTTCTCCATCTTGATCGCCTTAAACAGCGCTGAGCGTTGTTGCGTCCAAGGAATGAACTGCCAGGCTCCCGGCTCTTTTGCAAGTAACGGGTCGACTAGGGTTTCTTCAATCCCTGAAACGCTGAGGGCATCAGGGGTGATCAAACGCAACGCATGCACTTGATCCGGTGTTAACCCAAATAGCTTACGGGCATCTCTGACATTGATATAGGCTTGTGTTGAATCGACATCAGCGCCCACCTCAAAGACCCCTATCAATGAAAAACGCTTTACGCGAGGCTTCAGACCCAGTGGCGTTACTGTCACTTTGGGCAGCACCACAGTGACTTTATCGCCAATGCTGAGCCCTAAACTACGTGCTAACCCTACGCCAAGCACGATGCCATAGCGCGTGGTCGCCAGTTCATCGAGGTAACCGGCAACCATGGCCTGATCGAGCCGCGCGATATCAAGCTCATGCTCTAAATCAATACCGTTAATTTGGGCCGCTCTGAGGCGCGCGTCATGGGATAACATGGCATCACCACCAACCCAAGGGGCGACGGCAATAACATCTGGATTTTGCTTTAGGATTTCAACAGAGTGGGCCCAATCGGCAATCGGCTGATGATCAACGCGCTCGACATTACCGTGAGCCATCAGACTCAGCATACGACCACGCAATTCAGCCTGAAAACCATTCATAACTGACAACACAACAATCAAGGCCGCAACACCCAACATCATGCCAACCAGTGACACCCAGGAGAGCAAAGACAGAAAACGTTGCTTGTTAGACGATCGGTTGTAGCGTAAACCAATCCAGAGCGACAGGGCAGGCTTTAACACAGGGACGGTGAAAACTCCGTTTTCAGGGTTATCTTGATGGTGTTTGCCCAACGATTAGATGATCATCGGGCTTAATTAATTGTTCTTACAATAGCAGGATTGTTAGAAGCATTGTGTATCGAACGTGAGTTTCTGCCGTTTAAATACCGTAAAAAACACGCTCGGGGCTAAAAACTATTTCTTTCGAGCGGTAGCATCGTAGGCAAGATCAGTCGCTGCGGCTTTTTCTTGCTCGGTTTCGCATTTATTTGGGTCACCACCGCAAATTTCGCAATTTTCGTTACCCATCAATTTGGCTACACCACCACAAGAACCCCGCAGCGGTTTGTTCTGGAAGATATAGCCCAGCGACATGGCGATGAAAAACAATACGAAGACACAAAATGTAACAATCACCATTTCCATAGAACTTACCTCTTTAATCTAAGAAACCGGGTATCAGTCGGTTTTCGATAGTGCTTTATCTCTTTTATCTCTGTGGCCATCTCAGTCACGCCAGCACGTCTAGCAGTTTGAGTGATACCGAAGCACAGAGCCTCATCATTTGTTAGACATCACAGCCATCGATGAGTTCGATGGCGCGGGTGTCATTCTTTGATTAACAGATAATCCTTCATCGCTTCGGTGTATTTGGCATCCAATCCACCGTCCGTATGATAAATCATGTAAATCGCCAAACCGACGTCTTTAGCTAACTGAAAGCCTGCATCTTCGCCTAATACCAACAGTGCCGTTGCCCATGCATCCGCTTGAGCGACGTCATCGGCAATCACAGTGACCGATGTCAGCCCATGTGTAACAGGCCTGCCGGAAACCGGATCAATAATGTGCGTGTAACGCTTTCCATCCACTTCGTAATAATTACGATAGTCACCGGACGTTGCTATTGATGCTTCATGCAGGTTTAGGGTTGTCGGGTACTTCTCACGTACCTTATCGGGGGCTTCGATAGCTATACGCCAGTAATCTCCACGTGGACTGTTTCCACGAGTGCTTACCTCACCACCGATTTCGACCATAAAATTCGTAATGACAAATTGATTCAGCACTTCGGCAATTTCGTCAACCGCATAGCCTTTGGCAACGGCTGAAAAGTCCAAATGTACCGGTGTTTTTTTCGTAAGTACCTTGCCATCAAGCGTAATATCAGCAAACCCCATCTCAGCCCGGGCTTTGGCGATATCTGCGTCAGATGGAATTTTTGCAGTGTCTTGCATCCGGTATTCCGGACCAAATCCCCATAAATCAACTAATGCACCAACACTCGGGTTAAAAGCCCCATTGGACATATCATAGATTTTTCTGGACACCTGAAACACGTCCACAAAATCGTCGTCGATCGGGAGAGATTGCCCGACCGGCAACCGATTGAATTCACTGATCTTCGAGGTATCGATATAGGTCGACATACTTTGGTTGATCTCACGTAACCGTCGATCAATCGCAGCCTGAATCTGCACTTGCGAAGCGCCTTTCAGCAGTTCAGCCGTGACATGGTAGGTCGTACCCATCGTCGCGCCAGAAATGTTGACGTACTTATTCGAAGATCCGCAACCCAATAAAAACAAAAGCGAGACCTGAATAATCAGGCTCGCTTTCAAGAGTTGCTTGAAGGATCTTACATTAGCCGCCGAAATCATCGAGCAGTATGTTTTCATCTTCAACTCCAAGGTCCTTGAGCATAGCAATTACCGACTGGTTCATGATCGGAGGTCCACACATGTAGAACTCACAATCTTCCGGTGCCGGATGATCCTTTAAGTATTGCTCAAAAACGACATTATGGATAAATCCAGTTAAGCCGTCCCAATTATCTTCTGGCATTGGGTCAGATAAAGCAGTGTGCCATTCGAAGTTTTCGAACTCAGCAGCCAAGCCATCGTAATCTTCAACATAGAACATTTCGCGTTTGGAACGTGCACCGTACCAGAACGAAATCTTACGATCCGACTTAAGACGCTTCAGCTGATCGAAAATGTGCGAACGCATTGGAGCCATACCTGCACCACCACCGATGAATACCATTTCAGCACCGGTTTCTTTCGCAAAGAACTCACCGTACGGGCCAGAAACTGTCATCTTATCGCCTGGTTTCAGGTTAAAGACGTACGAAGACATCTTGCCTGGAGGAATGCCTTCACTTCCCGGAGGTGGTGAAGCGATACGGATGTTGAATTTCAGAACACCTTTTTCTTCCGGGTAGTTTGCCATGGAGTAGGCACGAATGGTTTCTTCATCAACTTTAGAGATGTTGTTGAATACGCCAAAACGGTCCCAGTCACCACGGTATTCTTCTGGAATATCGAAGTCTTTATAATCTGCTGTGTACGGAGGCGCTTCCAGCTGAACGTAACCACCAGCACGGAAGTTAACGTCTTCACCTTCTGGCAGCTTCAAAGTCAGCTCTTTGATGAAGGTTGCAACGTTGTCGTTAGCAACAACTTCACAATCCCACTTTTTAACACCAAAGAATTCAGGTTCAACTTCAATTTTCATGTCTTGCTTTACAGCAACCTGACATGCCAAACGGAAGTGTTCACGAATCTGACCTTTAGTGAAGTGGCCTTCTTCGGTCGGCAAAATGCCGCCGCCGCCTTCACTAACCTGACACTTACACTGTGCACAAGTACCACCGCCACCACAGGCAGAAGACAAAAAGATGCCTTGCTCAGCCAAGGTTTGCAGCAACTTACCGCCAGCAGGAACAGAAATTGATTTTTCAGGGTCATCATTGATTTCAATGGTGACATTACCCGAGCTCACTAGGCGTGAGCGGGCCATCAGGATTAAAACAACAAGCGCCATTACCACTACGGTAAACATCACGACGCCGCTGATGATTGTACTAAAGTCCATAAATTCAGCCTTTTGCTTTGTCTGCGTCGATTAAATTGACATACCGCCGAAAGACATAAAGCCCAGCGACATCAATCCAACAGTGATGAAAGTGATACCCAGGCCTTCAAGACCTTTTGGTACATCACTGTACTTGAGTTTTTCACGGATACCGGCCAATGCGGTGATCGCCAGAGCCCAACCAACACCTGCGCCCAAGCCATATACAACCGACTCAGCGAAGTTATAGTCACGCTCAACCATGAACAAAGAAGCACCCAAAATCGCACAGTTAACTGTGATCAACGGCAGGAAAACACCCAACGCGTTGTACAGAGCAGGTACGAACTTATCAAGGAACATCTCAAGAATCTGAACCAAAGCGGCGATAACGCCGATGTAGGACAAGAAGCCCAAGAAGTTCAGGTTTACGTCTGGCAGGCCAGCCCAAGCCAATGCGCCATCTTTCAGCAAGTACTGAAAGATCAGGTTGTTAACAGGCACAGTTACCACTTGCACGATAACAACAGCGATACCCAAACCAATGGCGGTTTCGATCTTCTTTGATACGGCGATGAAGGTACACATCCCCAGGAAGAAGGCCAGTGCCATGTTCTCAATGAACACCGCACGAATGAATAAACTAATCAGATCTTCCATTAGTGAGCCTCCAACGCTTTAGACTGTGGTGCCATTTTAAAGTCAGCAACTTCTTGCTGTTCTTTCTTGAAGGTACGCAGCAACCAAATGAAACCACCGATGATGAAAAACGCACTTGGTGGCAACAACAGCAAGCCGTTTGCCTGATACCAGCCGCCGTTCTCGATCAGAGGCAAAATACTGATACCCATCAAGCTACCACTACCTAGCAGTTCACGAATTACTGCAACGAAAACCAATACAACCGAATAACCTAAGCCGTTACCGATACCATCCATGAAGCTGGCAACCGGTGGGTTAGACATAGCGTAGGCTTCTGCACGTCCCATAACGATACAGTTGGTGATAATCAATCCAACAAACACCGACAAGGCTTTAGAAACGCCGTAAGCGTAGGCCTGCAACACTTGGTCAACCACGATAACGAGCGAGGCAATAATGGTCATCTGTACGATGATACGGATGCTGCTCGGGATAAAGTTACGTACTAACGAGATAAAGAAGCTCGAAAATGCAGTAACCAACGTCAGTGCAACAGACATAACTAGGGCAGTCTGCAGGCTGGTTGTAACCGCCAGTGCAGAACAGATACCCAGAATTTGCAAGGCTATTGGATTTTGCGACAGAATCGGTTCTACCAATACGTCTTTAGTGCTTTGCTTCGCCATGGATTATGCCTCCCCTTTCTTCAGGTTTTTGAGGAATGATTCGAAACCACGATCACCCAGCCAGAACTGAACCAGATTGTTAACACCGCGGGTAGTCAGCGTTGCGCCACTCAGTCCGTCGATTTGCTCGTCGTTCTGTGCTTTGCCTTTAACTACTTCGACTCCAACTTTGCCGTCAGCTGCGTAGGCTTTTTTGCCAGGCCACTGCGCTTTCCACTTCGGGTTTTCAACTTCGCCGCCCAGTCCGGGAGTTTCTTTCTGCGAGTAGAAAGTTAAACCCTTGATGGTGTCAGCATCGCTACCCAGTGCGATAAAGCCGTAAAGGATACCCCACAGGCCATAGCCGTTGATTGGCAGGATCACCTGCTCCAACTTGCCGTTCTTTTCCAGAACATACACCTTGGCGAATTTCGCCTGGCGCTGAATTTTAGCTGGATCGTTACCGGCCAAAGAAATCGATTGCGCAGGAATTTTGGCAGCAGCGTACTGGTCGTAGCTGTTTACATCAGTGATGCCCGCTTCGCTCAACTGCTGCTCAGTCGCGTACTTACCTGTCGCAAGATCAACCAGTTTCACCTGGAAGCTCTCGAACGTGCTAGTCACCTCAGATGCACTCATGCTCGGCTGATAAAGGCCTGCTGCTTCGAGTACGTTTTTATTGCGATCCAATACTTTGTTTTTGTCTTGAATCGGCTTCAAGCCAACGGCAACGCCGGCAACCAGAATCGAACAAACCAAACACAGAACAAACGCAACGGTTAACGTTCTTACGGATTCTTTATTAAGCATTACGTGCAACCCTCCGCTTAACATTCGCCGTAACCACGAAGTGGTCAATCAGTGGCGCAAACAAGTTAGCAAACAAGATTGCCAACATCATACCTTCTGGGAATGCCGGGTTAACGACACGGATCAAGACAACCATGATGCCGATCAGTGCGCCGAAGAACCACTTACCTTTATCGGTCATAGATGCTGATACAGGATCGGTTGCCATGAAGACAGTACCAAAGGCAAAGCCACCCAAAACATAGTGCCACCAAAATGGCATGTTCATCATTGGATTGGTTTCAGAACCGATAGAGTTAAACAACAACGCGGTTGCCGCAGTGCCCAGCAATACGCCAGCCATGATGCGCCATGACGCGATACGGGTCCAAAGCAGAATCACGGCACCGATAAGAATCATCAATGTTGATGTTTCACCGATAGAACCTTGAATTTGCCCAAAGAAAGCACCCAACCAAGTGATGTTGTGCTGAGTAATTTCAGGGATGCCACCTTGTGCAGCCAAGCTCAATGGTGTTGCACCGGTAAAGCCGTCAACAGCCGTCCAAACGGTGTCGCCAGAGATTTGAGCCGGGTAAGCAAAGAACAGGAATGCACGACCAGTAAGTGCCGGGTTCAAAAAGTTTTTACCGGTTCCACCGAAGACTTCTTTACCAACAACAACGCCGAAGCTAATACCCAATGCCGCTTGCCATAGAGGCAGATCCGGTGGGCAAATTAGTGCAAACAGCACAGAGGTTACGAAGAAACCTTCGTTAACTTCGTGGCCACGTATCGCAGCAAACAGAACTTCCCAGAAGCCACCAACGATAAATACCGTTAAGTAGATGGGTAAGAAGTACACAGCGCCGTGCCAGAAATTATCCCAAACACTGGCTGGATCGTATCCGGCTAGTAGTCCGATTAGAGTACCGTGCCAATCAGCAACAGAAGTAACGCCCATCGCAGCCATGGCTGTATTGGCATTGAAACCCAAGTTATACATGCCGTAAAACATGGCTGGGAATGTTGCGAACCAAACAGTGATCATGATGCGCTTGAGGTCAACACCATCACGTACGTGAGCACCGGTATGCGTTACGCTACCTGGCTGGTAGAAAATTGTGTCTACGGCTTCGTAGAGAGCGTAGAGCTTTTCGTACTTACCGCCTTTAGAAAAATGCGGCTCGAGGTTATCAAGTAAACTTCTTAACATGATTAACCCTCCTTCTCTATGGTCGTCAGGTTGTCACGCAGGATCGGGCCGTATTCATATTTGCCCGGGCAAACATAGGTACACAGAGCCAGATCTTCTTCGTCCAGTTCCAAGGCACCCAGCTTAATGGCTGTATCCATATCACCGACGATCAACGAACGCAGCAATTGCGTTGGCAGAATGTCCAGAGGCATGATTTTTTCGTAGTTACCAACAGGCACCATGGCACGCGGAGAACCGTTCGTATTCGTGTTAAAGGCGAACTTTTTGCCCGGCATTAGCTTCGACAGATAAATCCCCATCACCGAGAAACGATCTGCACCCGGCGACAACCAACCCATAAACGGACGATCATAGCCTTCAGCTAAAACAGTAACCTGAAGGTCGTAACGACCTAAGAAGTCAGCTGGCGCAACGGCAGCACGGCCACCCAATACAGAACCACTGATAACACGGTTTTCACCCGCTTTCAGTTTTCCGTTTATCATTTCGCCCAAATTGGCACCAACCTGCGTGCGAACCAAAGTAGGATTATTCACAGCAGGGCCAGCTAGCGAGATAACACGATCCTGAACAAGCTTGCCTGTAGTGAACAATTTGCCGACAGCAATTACGTCTTGGTAGTTGATGGACCAAACCGTGCGTGTTTCGCTGGCAGCTTTCAAGAAGTGGATATGTGTGCCTGACAGGCCCGCAGGATGTGGGCCAGAAAACGTCTCCGCCTGTACATTAGACGCCGAGATTTGTGGCATTTGCGTATCAGGTGCATGGCACAAGTATACTTGGCCAGCCAAACGGCTCAACGCATTAACGCCGCTAGCGAAAGCGTCTGCATCGGCATTGATGATAGCACTTGGATCAGCCGCTAATGGATTGGTATCCATTGCATTGATGAATAAAGCTGCTGGCTCAGAATCAATCGCCGGAACGCGACTAAATGGACGTGTACGTAGAGCTGTCCACAATCCAGACTTCACCAGATTATCAACAACCTGGGTACGCTCCAAGCTTGATAGTTTACCCACATCGTATGTATCAAAGGCAACTTCGTCATTGCCCTCTACATCGATGACCAGTGATTGAAAAACACGCTTAGCACCGCGATTGATAGCACTGACGGTGCCCGCAGCTGGCGCGGTGAATACTACACCGGGTGTTTTTTTATCTTCGAATAAAACCTGACCCTTGGCCACTTTGTCACCGACGGCGACAGCCATGGTTGGTTTCATACCGACGTAATCAAAGCCTATTATTCCTACTTGACGTGGCGCTGGCGCGTCTGCAATAGACGTACCGGGCGCTCCCTCAATAGGAAGATCTAGGCCTCTTTTGATTCTAATCATAGAGGAGCCCACCAATCTCAATTTTAAATTTTACGTTTTCAACATGAACCGGGTTCAAATTAGGCTCAGACTACCTTGGCAAGGCATTCACGTATTCCAACCCCGTTGACGGTGGTGAATACGAAAACAAACACTGACAAACTTTATGGTTATTCGCTTGTACGTGCGTTTGATCCAGTTGATGTTGAAAACGCAAAAATTCGCTGACGAGTCAGACTATAGCGCAGCTACAGCATCCGTCAGCGAATGATCACAGATAAAAGCAGTGACGAGCACTGCTTTTATTCTTGTTATTCTAACTGACGCTTATGCTTCTTTCGGGTAAACCGCGTACTTCACGCCGGCCATTTGTTCAACGATACGATGAACCTGGCAGGAGTATCCGAATTCGTTGTCATACCAAAGGTATACAACGGCGTTTTTACCGTTAACGATGGTAGCCAGTGAGTCGTAGATACATGCACAGCGAGTACCAACGAAGTCAGTGGATACAGATTCAGGCGAGTTAGAGAAATCAATCTGCTTACGCAATGCTGAATGCAGCGAAATCTGACGCATGTATTCATTCAGCTCGTCTTTATCCGTTTCGTTTTCCAAAGTCAGGTTCAGAATCGCCATGGATACGTTTGGTGTCGGTACACGAATCGCATTTCCAGTCAGCTTGCCATCGAACTTCGGCAACACTTTTGATACAGCTTTAGCAGCACCTGTTTCAGTAATTACCATGTTCAGTGGCGCTGAACGACCACGACGATCAGCGTTATGATAATTGTCGATTAGGTTCTGGTCATTGGTATATGAGTGAACGGTTTCAACATGTCCCTGAACGATACCGAAGCGATCATCGATCGCCTTCAACGGTGGAGAAATCGCGTTAGTCGTGCATGAAGCAGCTGAAATAATAGTATCGTCATCTAAGATATCGTCACTATTGATGCCGTAAACGATGTTCTTCATCTCGCCTTTGCCTGGTGCGGTCAATACAACCTTCTTAACACCTTTGGCTTGCAAGTGACGATTCAGCGCTTCTTTATCGCGGAATACACCGGTGTTATCGACAACAATCGCGTTGTTGATACCGTATTCGGTGTAATCGATGTCTTCAGGGGCGCTAGCGTAAATAACTTTAACTTCATTACCGTTACAGACCAGTGATTGATGCTCTTCATCAACACGAATAGTACCGCGGAACGTTCCGTGAACAGAATCACGACGCAGCAAGCTTGCACGTTTTTCAAGATCATTGGGTGCTTTACCCGGACGTACAACGATAGCTTTCAAACGTAGGTTTTCGCCGCCACCGGTTTTTTCGATCAACAAACGCGCCATCAATCGACCAATACGACCGAAGCCGAAAAGAACAACGTCTACTGGCTCGTGAGTGTCTTCTTCTGCACCGATTAGGTCAGCAACTTCAGACTTAACAAAATCTTCGATTGAAACACCTTCTTTCTTGCCGACTTCTTCGTAACGAACAGCAACACGACCAACGTCAATGTGTGCTGGACCAAGATCCAATGCAGACAGCGCCTTCAGTACCGGATATGTTTCAAATTCAGACAGCTCATTCTGCTCAACCTGACGCACGGTACGATGTGCCTTCATGATGTCGATAACAGATTCGTTGTGGAGTGAGTAACCGTAAATGTATGTCTTAACATTCTTCTCACGATAGAGTTTACCCACCAAAGGAATCATGCCTTCGGCTAAAGCTTCCCGCTCTTTCCAATCGACAAAATAGTCTTCTGGACGATCACGCATAATCTTAGTCACAGTTTCTCACCTTTAGGTCTGAATTAACAAAGCGCCGGACAGCTCTGACGACTGCTTTATAGCCCGCATAGCACGGTTTTTGGCGCGCGTATTATCAAGCGTGAAGGCTACAAGTGCAAGAATTTCAACGACAAATATTCATAAAAATGACATCTGAAATCGGGAAATACTGATTCAGATCAAGCTTTTTCGAGGGGCGGTTTTTGAAAGGGCCTAAGCGGCCCAATCGACATGGGAGGTTATCTGCGTAACGCAATTGACACGACTAACGCACAAACTTGACCGTCTGCGCTAAAGGAGCCCTACCAACGCGAGCGTCATTAGCCGGGTCATTGACATCCTCATAGCCAAAAGAAATTCCAAAAAGTAGCTTTTGGTTTTCAGGCACATCAAGATGTTCACGTACTTTACCAGCATGAAAACTCAGCGCCGTTTGCGGGCAACTGGCAACACCATGCGCCTGCATCGACAACATCAGATTTTGGGCATACATACCAACATCGGCCGCCTCGCGAACCTCAAAACCCTCCCGCATGAACAGAAAAACAACATGCGGAGCACCAAAAAACTCAAAATTGCGCAGAAACGCCGCATTTCGTTTGTCTTTTTCTTCACGTGCTATCCCCATTGCACTATAGAGCTGCGCAGCCGCATCATATTGACGCTCTTTGTAAACACCCTCATATTTACCCAGATAGGGAAAATCCATATCAAATTCACCACCGAGCACCGAGGTATACAAGGCATCACGAAGACGTACGCAAGCGTCGCCACTCGCAACATAGGCAAACCACGGCTGGGTATTGCAATTTGACGGTGCAGTTTGAGCCAATTCGAAAATCTCTCCCAATACATCTTCGGGAATTTCACGGTTTTCAAAAGCTCTTACCGAGCGCCGACTGCGCACAATCGATGAAAATACATCAAGTTCACTCATGGTCTTTATCCTGATCAATGTCTGTATTTGGCTAAAATCGCCTTAGCGCGCTAAAAAATCAGGTCAAAACGCCTGAAGATTTCAGCGATGCAATGTCCGCTTCCGAAAGACCCAAATCGGCCATAATTGCATCATTATCAGAGCCTGCTGGCACCGGAGCCCCCTGAATCTCAGACTGCGTACGACTGAATTTTGGTGCAGGCGCGGATTGCATTACCCCACCCACTTCAACGAATGTGCCACGCGCTTTGTTATGCGGATATTCAACTGCCTCATCCATATTCAAAACTGGTGCAAAACATGCGTCGGAACCCTCAAAAATATCACACCACTCATCACGGGTTTTCTGCTTAATACGCTCAGCAAACACGGGGCGTAAGTCTTCCCATTTTTGCTTATCAAACTGTGCTGGGTAGCTAATTTCACCGACGTCGATGCCAAGTTTTTCAACCAACTCTTGGTAAAAGTGTACTTCGATAGCCCCCAAAGCCACCCACTTACCATCAGCACATTCGTAGGTGTCGTAAAAATGCGCTCCACCGTCAAAAATGTTGTTTTGGCGCTCAAGATCCCACATATCCATTGCTCGATAACCCTGAATCATCGTCATCAGCGATGCAACGCCATCGGTGATAGCAGCATCCACAACCTGCCCTTTACCGGATGTCTTTGCTTCAAGCATCGCAGCCAACATACCCATTACCAAATAGGCACCACCACCACCAAAGTCACCCACCAAATTCAACGGTGCCACCGGGCCACCCACTTTGCGACCAATCGTATCCAATGCGCCGGTAATCGCGACATAGTTAATATCATGGGCAGCTACCTGAGATAACGGCCCAGTTTGCCCCCACCCCGTCATGCGGCCATAAACGAGTTTCGAATTTCGAGCCAGACAGACATCTGGACCCAATCCAAGCTTCTCCATTACACCTGGGCGAAAACCCTCAAGCAATGCATCCGCGCTATCAATGAGCTGCAACGCCAATTCAATACCTTTCGGATCTTTCAAGTTCAAAGCAATTGACTTGCGACCGCGTAAAGTGGTTTCACACGGATTAGCAAATTCAGAGGAAGCTCGATCAAGGCGAATAACTTCAGCGCCCATATCCGACAGCAGCATGGCAGCGAAAGGTGATGGCCCAATGCCTCCCATCTCAATAATACGTAAACCTTTCAAAGGCCCCATGATTCAGCTCCAGAAATTGAAAAAGCGCACGATAACAATGCGACACGAATAATAAAAGTGAACGCAGAGAGAAATATGCCTAAGAGGTTTACCCACTTGCGTTCAAGGGATAGGATACCGTTAATCTAAATGCCATCTATTGATAAAAACAAACAATAAATAGACAAAATGAATCTAAAAGCTCTGCTGAAATTTGTCGTAGACAAAAAAGGTACCGACCTCTTTATCAACGTCGGCGCTCCTCCAATGGTTAAGATCAACGGCAAGATGAAACCCATCGGCCAAGCCCCGCTAACGCCTACGCATGTCAAAGATATTATCGCGACCATGCTGACCGAAGAGCAGCGGGCTGATTTTGAAGAAAATCGGGAAATCGACCTAGGTTATACCGTTGAAGATTGCGGTCGCTTTCGTTTAAATGCCTACCATCAAAAAGGCGAGCCCGCGCTGGTTGCCCGATACATCGTCAGCCATATTCCATCCATTGCCGACTTGAACTTACCGACTCACTTAGAAGAACTAGCACTGACCAAACGTGGCCTTATTTTGGTCGTAGGTGCAACGGGCACAGGTAAATCGACCACACTGGCCTCCATGATCAACTATCGCAACGAGAGTATCTCAGGCCATATTCTTACCGTGGAAGATCCGATCGAATTCCTGCACTCCCACAAAAAATCGCTAATCAGCCAACGGGAAGTCGGTATCGACACGCACTCCTACCGAGACGCCCTGATTAATGCCATGCGGGAATCACCAGATGCTATTTTAATCGGTGAAGCACGCGACCAAGATACCATGAAATACGCGTTAACGTTTGCAGAAACCGGCCATGCCTGCTTTACAACACTGCATGCCAACAATGCGCGCCAGGCACTGGACCGTGTCGTCAATTTATTCCCGCAAAACATCCATAGCCAAGTGCGCGCTGATTTGGCCGAGCATCTCATTGCAGTTATCAGCCAACGCTTACCGATCGGTACTGATGGTATGCGGATCCCCGCCGTTGAAGTATTGATGTGCACACCTTACATTCGTGAACTGATTCGCGAAGGTGACACCGAAAAACTACAGGAAGCCATGCTGAAGGACGTCGACGACGGCTCACAAACGTTCGACCAAGCCCTGTACGGCCTATATATTGCCCAAAAAGTCAGCAAAGAAGAAGCATTGAAACATGCCGACTCCAAAGACAACCTGAATCTGATGATACGTTTCGGCGACTAACGCGAAGCCCTTCTGACGCTGCGGCACTTTGCTGTTGAACGGATACCTAGCGCCCCTTACCAAAGCTCTCTTCGCAGAATCACGGTAAGGCGGCACCCACCAAACAACCGACCTTCTAGCGACAACGACGGCCACCCCTCTTTTTTCACCCTCATTTCATTGCAGCATTTCACACGCTTAGCTGCCCTGCCGAAACTAAAACGCACTGACACTGACAAACCAACTCCTGAACGCACACCTCTATTTTTCGATACGAACTCACAAGCGTCAGTCAGGTTAAAAATAAAGCACGACAGTGACAACACTCCTTTAGTTAACGTGCCAAAAAACATTGCGCAACACCATTCTCTGGATGATGGAAGCCACCGTTTTATGTTGCCGACCTATGAAGAAAGTGAAGGATGCACTATGCCAAGAAATGAGAATGTGAAATGCCATAATTGCGGAAACTCCGTATCCACAAAGCTATTGATCTGAAGCTACTGCAAACAAGAACTGAAATCAGAGAATCGAATGTTCAACAGCCAACTAATGTTTGCTGAACAAGCTATCGACTACGTCCATAACACCATCAAAGTAAAGCCAACCAATAGATCCGAAGGAATCAATATCGCAAGAGCAAGTGTTGATCGCGAAGCACTGGGTGGTCAATACGACAAACTCACAGATCGACAAGGGACTTTATACGACCAGATGCTCGACAAGCATCATAAGCGCAGCTCGATGACCCTCTGGTACGACTCTGCAGCTGAAACCATGAAGGAAGCTCACACCGCTGCAGGACACTGCGAAAACGCACAAGATACTGCCAAGTTCGGTGCCGTAGGAAACTGTTTTGAACAGGTATCCATAGCCCAACAGTATCTGAAAAGTCGGGGCGTGTTCAGCCTCGGCCTATATGGGTTCGCCAGCGGATTGAACCACGCATTTCTTGTTATCTGCCGATCGGCACCGCCAAACCAAACCCTCATTGAAGTAGGGGCTGAAAAATGCCCGAAAGAGTGGGAAGGAGGCATTTACTGCGATCCCTGGGCTCACCAATGTTTCGAGATAAATCAAAGTTGGTCTCGAAGAATATCTACAATATTGCAAGACCTGAACCATGGCATTAGATTCAGTCAAGGCACTCGCCTACGTGTTGAACTGCGCCGTTATATTACGTGATCATTCCTATCTTGATCACTCCCATCTAAATTACTGGCAATGACCTCGAAACCTCGAGTCGCGATAGGCATATGAGTTTAGGTATTACCACTAATCTCCTCTCGCTGCATACCACCGATAAGTCAGATTAACTTGGCATGTATAACAAGCCCGCAGCAGATGATGGGCTAGTCTCGTCGATTAAGGTACCATTGCACCAACAACTGCATTGTGCCTAACCCGGATCAGCGACACTATCATGGAATACTACTCAGAACGCTGCAGCGACTGGCTGGATAAAAACACCACTATCCACCCGAAAAAGCTCGCTATGGAAATCGAACGTTTTCAGAAAATGTTGAAAGACGCCGAAGCCCAACAAAGCGATACCGATCAAGTTGACGACCTAGAACTGACGGTACAGTTGCTGCGCGAGCGGCTATTCCAAATAGATCCCACTGGCGAAGTATCAGGCATCCCCACTACCGATGAGGCGCCACAAACAACAGCAGATGCAATCAATACACCGAATGATGTCGCTGCCGCCCAAACAACTGCTGATGCCTCCGCGCCCGCTTCAGCGAATCAATGGGATCTTACACCGCTTGTACCCACTGACATCGAACCAGAAATTCTTGATGAAGCAACTCGCCAACAACGCAAGCAGGATATTCTTCAAATACCCGGCGTTAACCTTGGCACGACCCTGAAAAAGTAAAGAACACGTATGCCCGAAACAACCGCTTCACCCGCCGAATTGTCCCACCGCTTTTGTGTTGCCCCGATGATCGATTGGACGGATCGTCATGCTCGCTACTTTATGCGACTACTGAGCAAACACGCTTTGCTCTATACCGAGATGATTACCACGGGCGCAATTTTACACGGTGACGCACATCGTTTTTTACGTTTCAATGACGAAGAGCACCCACTGGCACTGCAATTGGGGGGCAGTGACCCGAAAGCACTTGCTGAATGCACCCGCATAGCCAGCAATGATTTTGCCTATGACGAAATCAACTTGAACGTTGGCTGCCCGTCTGATCGAGTGCAGTCCGGTATGTTTGGTGCATGCCTAATGGCACGCGCCCCACTGGTAGCTGAGTGTTTTGAAGCGATGCAGGCTGAAACCGATCGCCCGGTGACGATAAAATGTCGCACCGGTATTGATGACCTGGACAGTCTCGAATTTCTGGAAGACTTTATCGGCACCGTTGCCGATGCCGGCTGCAAGACGTTTATTATTCATGCGCGCAAGGCCTGGCTATCAGGATTGAGCCCGAAAGAAAACAGGGAAATCCCACCGTTACACTACGACCGTGTTTACCATATTAAAGAACGTAACCCCGAGCTTAATGTGATTATCAACGGCGGCATCACAGAAATGGACGCTTGTTTGTCACACCTAAGTCATTGTGATGGTGTTATGGTTGGGCGAGAGTCTTATAACAATCCGTATTTTCTAGCGCAGGTTGATGCTGCACTCTACGGTGACGACTCCAATGTACCGAGCCGCCACGATGCCGTAAAACTCATGTATCCCTACATTGAAAATGCGTTGCAAAGCGGTGTAAAGTTGAACCACATCACCCGACATATGCTGGGTATTTTTAACGGTATCAGTGGTGCCAAACGCTTCCGCCGATACATCAGTGAAAACGCCCATAAGCCCGGCGCAGATCTGAATGTACTGAAGGATGCCTTATCACTTATCTCTGAAGAATCGATCGCTGAATAGCGGTCGCTCCAAGGCCAGGGCTTCCTAACCATAACTGCCATTGGTCTGACATCTGCGCCAAGACGACATGAGTACAACAGGATGAACAAACTCGAACAACTCAAAGCTTACTCAACGGTTGTAGCTGACACCGGCGACATGCAAGCGATCGAACGATTTAAACCGTTAGATGCGACGACCAACCCGTCGCTGCTTTTAAAAGCCAGCGCCCTCGATATTTATCAACCTCTACTAACACAAGCGATTGATTACGCGCGCACGACTGCAAACACGGCAGATAGCAGTGATTCCATTGCTAGCCTTGCCTGCGACAAGCTCGCCACCCTGATCGGCGGTAAAATACTAAACATTATTGACGGCCGCATCTCAACAGAAGTGGATGCACGATTAAGCTTCGATACGCGAGCGACCATTGAGAAAGCACGCCTTTTGATTCGGCTCTACGAAGAAGCCGGTATCGATAAAAGTCGCATTCTGATCAAAATCGCCTCAACGTGGGAAGGCATCCAGGCCGCGTCCGTTCTTGAAAAAGAAGGCATAAACACCAACCTGACATTGCTATTCAGCCTTGAACAAGCACAAGCCTGCGCCGATGCGGGTGCGTTTTTGATTTCGCCGTTTGTTGGTCGTATTCTCGATTGGTATAAAGCAGCCAACCCTAACACTGAATATACCGTTAGCAATGATCCTGGCGTTGCCTCCGTGCGCAGTATTTTCGATTACTACAAAGAAAACCACATCGAAACGGTCATCATGGGAGCAAGCTTTCGCTCAGCAGCGCAAGTTGAAGCCTTGGCAGGTTGTGATCGACTGACCATCAGCCCGGCGTTATTGGAAGCACTGCAAAACGACGAGGGAACGCTTGAACAAACCTTGAAAGCACCCGACACCACAAGCAACTTCCATACTGCAATCGAAGAGGCTCAATTTCGTTATGCATTGAATACCAACGCCATGGCAACAGAAAAATTGGCTGACGGCATACGCCTATTCGCACGCGACCAAGCAACACTGGAACAGCAGTTACAACAATCAGTAACAACCGGCGAATAACATCACAAAACAGCCGCACACTGGCGCATTACCAATGTGCGGTTTTCAAAAACTCTGAATATGGCATCACATCACCAACGAAGTTGACGCTCCATATCGGCGACTAGCCCTGCAAACCTTTCCTGATTATCCGTATGCATACTCATCAGCCGCTTATGAGCATCAATCACCAGCATTTGCAGCGTGATGTCAGGCTCACTCACTTCAGTTAAGCAATGTAAGGGGGTATCTAACGGGAATGGTTCTCCATTCCAATCATCACGCAAGTCAAATTGATCGATCAATCCCATGGATGCAAGCAACAGCTGAAGATCCTCAGATGGGCAGATCATAATTGCTCTTCGCACTTGCCGCTGATGGAGGGGAATACGAGCAAGCACACCCAGTGCCGTGCTATCGAGATTTACCGCTGCAGTAAGATCAACAAAAATCTGCTGACAACCGTTAGCAAATAACTCACCAATACACTGATCAAGACTCGCCGATAGAGTGACTCTGACGTCACCCTCAAAATGAAACAATGCGTTATTCTGATGGGTCGCCAGACGGATGCATCCATGGGTGTTCATATGTGTTGTTATCCTGGCCCGTAAGCCTGATGAACGCTGACAAATAGCGAATAAGGATTATTTTTAATCTAATTGTCATAAAGTGTAGATTTACCAACCCACCATGCCGTCATTAATCGACCAATGGCAGCGGCGATTGTGTATAAAAATGTTCAGAAAAGCAGTCATTAGAAAGGGATTATTTAGCGCTCTGGACGAATCGCCAAAAACGTCACATCATCGACCAGCGTGTCGATATCCTGATGCTGCAGCAAGGTTTTTTCGATGGTTTGGATGTTGAACCGGCACTCACTCGCCAACGCCGACAAAGCACGCCTCTTATCTGACAGCCCCCCCTCCGGCAGCAAGTCGAAAATACCATCGGTAAACAGATTCAAACACCAATCGCCGATCAATTGCATGCTCGATATCTCAAATTCCATATGCGGATATATTCCTAACGGAGCAGACATACCACGCAGAAACTGCGCTCCCGAGGGTGTCTGCAATAGTGGCTGCGGCAAATGACCCGCTATACACCAGTTGAGCAAGGTCACTCCAGGTGTTTGCAGAGCATCGTTATCCAAATAACCCACGACCATGGTGAGATGCTGCTCAAGCCCCAGTGCAAGAATATCGCTATTGAGCTGACTCATAAAAACAGCGAGATTTTTTGCATCAAAAACGCCTGATTCTATTGAATCAGGCTGATCTGATGCATCCGTCGAATACACAGACTTTTGCGCCTGCAACAGAGACGACTTGATTAGAATGGTCAGCATGGCGGACGATGGCCCGTGACCCGCCACATCTGCGATACAAAACAGAGCTTGCCGTCCATCGTCATCAAGTGGCATGTAATCAACAAAATCACCACTCATAAACAACGAGGGCAAAGCCTGATACTCAAACCGGGATTGACCGATAACGAGGGGGCTATCAGGCAGCATCTTACGCTGCAGCACTCTACCTGCCTGCAAATCGGATGACACACTGCTGATATGATCTTGGAGCTGCTCATTACGAGCTTCAGTTAGCAGGTGATCTTCACGAACCTGACAAGCCGCTGCCGCTTCACGCATCAACATATACAAACTTTTATTAAGTTGTTCAGGCGTTATTTTTTCACTATCAAAACAGCGGCTTATTCGATATCCGAGAAGTGACTGCAGACGCTCTAAGGTCAACCTTTCTGTAACAATCACAATAGGGATATCGTTATTACACCGACGAATATGGTATAACCATTCATGCAATCGATTGTGATCGGTTTCAGCACACATCACCAATCCGCTCTCTGGCAGATACTGCTCGATTTGATGCTTATTGTTGATCATGGCTACGGGGTAGACCGAGCTAATATGTCGATGGATAACGGACGTCACAGAACGTGTACCATCGATAATTAGCACATTGATTGCTGATTGTCCCAACATGGTAGACCCGCCCCGCTGTTACCCCGTGTACAGCAGATGATAGTATGGGAACTGTTAAACGAGACACCACAACACAGACTTGATAGTTAACGCCAATAAATACCGGGTAACAAAAATGTGCCCCAGATCCTGCTAACACGATTAAGAATGCTATGGCTAAAGACATCATGGCACCAAACTTTGTCGAATGTCTGATATACTGGACTGAAAGCCGGTTCAGCTAGCGGTAAAAGCTGCAGCAACGTAGATCAAAGCGGCACACTAGTAGTGTAAAAAGCTGGCGACAGAAGAATCGATGAGGTATCACTTCAATACCATTTGATGCCTGCATACGATGCATTTCTATGGCGTATAATCGGATTCCGGAGCACAGGGGCTCAGATAGAATTCGGTTGATTGTCAGGTTAATAGTTGATTTGAACGAGACGTACGATGGCCACAGATAACAACGCGAATAATAACTATACCGAAAAGCGCAGCGAAAAACGGATTCCTCTTCACTGTGATGTCACTCTGGTAGACAAAGAAGACGCTACAACGGTTACCGGTCGCTGCTGCAATCTCAGCACTTCAGGTATGTTGGTGCAATTGAGTGAGCACGTGAAAGTCGGCACTTTGTTGGATATTTCTCTAACTGATGAGTCTGTTGGCGAATTTGAAGCCTCAGGCGAAATCATCCGCGTCGTTCGCGATGACAAACTCTACCTGACTGCAATCAAATTTCAGGCAGAGTAAGCCCAAAAATCTATCGCCAGGCGTTATGCATCCGTCATCTCCGCGATTTAAAAACAGCGAATGCAACGAACTTTCGACTGGCGTTTTACCGAAAATCGGCAGCGCCGAGATAGCACTTTTAGCTAGAAAACTCGCCACGCATTTTAAAATGCCGAGTCTCTTTTTGTATATGAAGAGATGCACTGAATGCGGTTAATTTCGCCCGCTGCCAGCGAACCCCACTCGATCGAAGAATCCTCTTTTCTTACTCGAGTCTCTACTCGCCACCCAAGCAAACCAAACCAAATCATATCGATAGCCACTGACGCCACTCACTCTTCAAGCCAATCAGTGTCCTCATCAAATTGCTCGGTATCAAAAGTATCCTCAACCTTGCCATCTTTAATGAGATATTCTCGATACTGCAGATACGCATCGCGCACAAAGACATAAGGATCGCCAGTGATCAGCTCTTCGCCTTCCAGCAAATTGGCGCGTTTATCGACAAATCGCAATGCAAATAGCGAATTACGCAAAGCAACGTCATCGACATAAATCGGGTCTGCAACAACATCCACGGCGGTACCCACGCCGCTACGAACTGTTTTGGGGCCCAACAAAGGTACAACCACATAAGGCCCTTCGGGAACGCCCCATACGGCCAGAGTTTGACCAAAATCTTCAGGCTGACGCTTCAAACCCAACTGGGTAGCAACGTCAAACGCGCCGAAAAAACCTAATGTGAAATTAATCAAGAAACGACCGATTGCATTGCCGGTACTCTTCGGCTTCCCCTGTAAAATGGCATATGCTGACGTCGGTATTTCTTCGACGTTAACGAAGATATTATTGACGCCACGATAGGCAAATGTAGGCATCACAAAACGATAGCCCTGTGAGACAGGCTTAAGGAAATAGGTATCCGCCATCATGTTGAATTTAAACATCTGGCGATTGAATGATTCCCATGGGTCAACTGATTCAAACGCCTTCACAGTCTCCGGATCAACCGCATATTCAGCAGCATCACGATCTACCACAGCATCTCCGGCAAAACCGAAACTTGAAAAGCTCAAACCCAACAGCAATAAAATAACAGGTACTTGCATCAACCTTTTCCCTTTTATACTTGCTTATAGTGCCTGACGAATCTTCTCAGCCGCAGCCGCCAACGATTCCGGATCAGCAAATTCCAACTTGCTCATATCCAAATCTGCCATCGTATCCAGTGGAACAACATGCAAATGGGTATGAGGAACTTCCAAGCCGGCAATCATCATTCCAACACGCTGGCATGGGAACGCAGTTTTCAACGCTTTGGCCAATTTTTTAGCGACCAAAAAAAGGTGGCTAGCCAACGCGTCGGGCAAATCATCCCAATGATCAATCTCTTGCCGTGGAATAACTAACAAATGACCCTCTCGCAGTGGCTGAATCGTCATGATGGCAACACACTCATCATCTTCCCAAACAAAGTTACCCGGGATCTGACCCGCCATAATTTGGGTAAATACACTCGCCATGATTTGACTCCTGTTCAGTTAATGGGCGCAAACTTAGCGTTTGTAGCCTGATATGAATTAGCGTTGCAAGATATTATCTGCGATAGACTCGTCAATACCAGCGATAAATCGGCGCACCTTCGTTTCAACGGCTTTTCGGCCACTATGGTCAAAATTCTTTGCGACCGAATGCCAGCTTTGCCCTTGCAGCAGCAACGCCACAGACTCATTCAAACCTTCAGGGCAATTACCAACGCAGTCGGAGCAAGACAACCAGAAAACCAGCGCGCGCTGCAAGCAAGGCGCCGCCACCTCGAAGCTGCAACGTGCTGCAACATAGGCGTTTAGCTGATGCACAACGTCCGTATCAAGAGACTCTAAATCCATCGAACTCTGCTGATAAAGTAGCGGGATCATTGCCGCATCGAGTGAACGGTGCGAGGTAAGCAACTGATAACCTAAATTGTGGTAAAATACTTTACGCCAGCGTTTTTGCATATCAAAAGCAGCGTCATCGAGGGATTTGATAACCACCGCAGCATACTGACCACTCGCAGATTCCCGACTGACTCCCAGGCGCACCGGCTGATAGCCACATGCCTGCCAAAAACCTAACAATGAGCGGTCACATGAAAAACTCGCACCAATAAACACACCTGATCGAGCACTGGACGGCGAACTGTCGCGATCCTGATTCAACTGCGTCTCAATCATTGTTAACATGGTAGATGCGATCTTCTGGCGCCGATATTCAGCTGACACCGCGATGCGCATCACCCTGAAAAACGTCGCAGGCAATGCCTCAGAAAATCCGATAGATGCAATGGATTGCGGCAAAAGATGGCCGCGAAACCGACGCTGGCTGCGCGATAATAAATCGCAATCAGACGTATCGAACCCACCTTCACGCATGAGCAGAACAACTCCTGAGACTTCACTACCACTGCCCATTGGGTTTTGCTGCCGGTACACCCAAATACTGACGTCCGGGTGATCTAACATAATCCTCAAATCATCCGGACTGGTTTGATAGTGCGCCTCTAGCAAGAGATTGAAAATCGTTGCCAACTCATCAGGCTGATCGACCAACTGATCTCTATCTACCTGGTAAAACCCGGTCACGGAGGATTTACTCGCTGCTTTAGGCGCTACCCCACCCAGCAACAGAATCCGATTAACAATCGCCTCAACGGGATCGTTTTCTGCGAAACGAATAGGTTGGGTTAATTCAATCTGGCGTGTTTGTGGATATGACGAAAGAAGTTGATCCTGAAACCGTAACGCAAAACCACGACCGTTACCTTCATAACCATGAACGGTGGAAGAAAAAACCAAACGGTTATAGATATCTGACAACGCATTCAAATGCCCTGTCGGTACCGCCGCGGCCTCATCAACCACCAACAATGAAGCCGGTGGTTGCTCATCCAAGATTTGATCAAGTGGCATAAAAACCAATTCGGAATGACCAAATGTAAGGTGACGTTGCGCCTCGAAAACAATTCCCAAAGACTCAGCACAATGCCTGAATAAACAAGCCACTGCATCGTACACCGGCGCAGTCACCAATAGCTGCCGCGCATTCTCGCCTTGCATCAACTCAGCACAGGCAAATCCAAGCGCGGCGGTTTTACCACGCCCACGGTCAGCCGTTAATACCAATGGACGCCGGCCGTGCCCTGTCGCAACACGTGCAATTGCATCAATAGCCGTGCGCTGGTCAAAAAAGTGAGCATCGGATGACCTTTTTGGCCATGAATGCTCAGGTAGTTGCGTCTGTGCTCCGTCTTCAATGACCCGTAATATCTTCGGATCGTTATCAAGTATTGCTCCGGTAAATCGAACAAACCTACCTGAAATCGTCGATAAGGGCTCACCGTCAACCAACATTCGCGCATAATCCGGATCGGAATACTGTGGCCACGATGCTAGCGAGGGCGTTATCACTATCAGAAACCCGCCCGCTTTTATTGTTGGGCTCGCAATACCTAGCATATTCGGGTTAAAACCTTTCCAAGCATCGACAACCAGTGCTTGTTGCTCGGTGCCTAAAAGTTGGCGGACGCGTCGCGGCGGAAGGCTATCAAGATACAATGGTTTCTCACTGCCAAACCATTCCTCAATCAGCACCTTGGCCCAATCACTGCTTCCCTGAAAATGCACCAACAAACGATGCTGGCTAGCACGCACGGCCGCCAGCAAATCATGTAGCTGTTGATTATCATCCCAGGGCTTATTCATAGCGTGATATATCACCTTACTCAGGGTTGTTGAGTCATAACAATGGGCTCTACCCATTATCGAAGTTTACTTGCAGTGATATAATCAATAATACAATCACTACAGTACACCTTTGATATGTTCAAACGCATCTCTGTTTCCGACGTTCAATCAATGAACGAATCCGAAGACATTCAATTCGTTGATATCCGTGACGAAGCCTCATTTGCAGCCGGCCACATTCCGGGGTCCTTTCATCTGGGCCAGCACAATCTGCAGCAATACATCGAATCAGCTGATTTAGACAAACCCCTGATGGTCTGTTGCTATCACGGTAATTCGAGCCAATCAGCGGCGCAGTTTTTACACGAAAAAGGCTTCGATGATGTGTATAGCATTGACGGTGGATTTGAAGCTTGGAAACTCAATAACCCAGTAGAATCCGGCAGCAACTAGCATTGCTTGCGGCTACACACTGCCCGTCGTGTAACGCCGGGCCTCAGCGTGTTACAGATATCTGATAACGTTTTTGTTCCCATCGTGCGAACAACATCGCAACGATAAACAAATAGATAAGGTTTGCGACTTCAACATATGGAAGCCAGCCATATTGAGGAATAAAAGCGTGCAGCACTGCTGGCAAAAAGTAGCCCAAAACGATAAAACATAACCAGATATGGGCACGAATATTTCGTTTGATCAACCAGGGCAGTAGGATCAATAGCGGAATCAACGACAGCACGCAGATCACCAAGTTAGGTGATTTATGCGTGGGCACCAATACCGTGGTCGACAACACAACAATAACCAGCTGTAAAAAATAGCCAGCCATCGTGGCCTTGAACGCCAGATCAGATTTAGATTCAAAATTAGCCATTCAGCGTTAATCCTGGAGTTTTATCGCGACACTGGCAACACGCTTGCCCAGTGCACGGCACAATTGTTTTTCATCGTCGGTGAGAACAGATCCCTGCTCGTGTGCATGATGGCTAGCACCGTAGGGTGTACCGCCTGATCGTGTCGAATGCAACGCGCTCTCACTGTACGGGAGACCAAGCAACATCATACCCTGATGCATCAAAGGCAACATCATGCTCTGCAGCGTGGTTTCCTGCCCACCGTGTAACGATGACGTTGAAGTGAACACTGCGGCAGGCTTATCAATCAAGTCGCCACTCAGCCAAACCGGTGTCGACTGATCCAAAAAATACTTCAGTGGGGCGGCCATATTACCAAAACGCGTCGGGCTTCCCATGATCAAACCGGCACAACCACTGACATCGTCCAAATCACAATACAGCGGCCCATCATCAGGTATCGCATCCGTGCTTGCTTCAGTATTGGCAGACACTGCAGGCACGGTTCTTACTCTGGCCTCAATCCCGGAAACCATAGTAACGCCGCGAGCAATTTCTCGCGCCATCCCAGCCACAGCACCATGCCTGCTGTAATACAAAATCAATATGTAAGGCTCTACGCCCATATCCCTTTCTCCGATAACAGCCACAAGGTTGCAGCTATCGTTTTGCAACCACCATAATCCAACGAGGAAGTATTCTGATATTACTCGCCAATAAGATCCAAGACGTTTTCAGGCGGGCGCCCAATAACGGCCTTGTCGCCTTTGACAACAATCGGACGCTCGATAACTTTAGGGTGCGCAACCAGCAAATCCAACAAGGCGGCATCAGACAATGATGCGTCTGCAAAGTTGTTTCCCTTATAGGCATCTTCTTTTGTGCGCATAATGTCGCGTGCACCACCACCAAGTTTGGTTACAATAGCGCCTAGTGTTTCTGCCGATGGCGTATTCTCAAGGTACAATACGATGCTCGGTGAAACACCGTGCTCTTCGAGCAATGCCAGCGTCTGACGAGATTTCGAGCAGCGAGGGTTATGATAAATAGTGAATTCACTCATAGTCGTTAAACCTTTTTACTACGACAAAACAAAGCGGCGATTATAACAAAGATGCAAAGATCCTCGACCCAAAGAATGCCCTTGCAACGATTTATACAATGTTTACTCGGCCCTATCGCGCTAACGCTGTGTCTTTCAGCTTGCAGCAGTGAGCCGGATTTTAATTACGCCACGGGTAAACCAGGGCACTATAACGATTACTCTGGCCAATGGTTAGTGGTGAATTACTGGGCTGCGTGGTGCAAACCCTGCATTGAAGAAATACCCGAGCTCAACGAATTGAACCAGTCGAACGACGATGTAAACGTCATTGGCATCAACTACGACAAGAAGCCAGCCGAACAAATCGCCAAAGACGCTAGCAAGCTTGACGTTGCGTTTCCGGTCGCACTCGCAAATTTTCATGAACACTATAACTACGCGTTTCCGAAAGTACTGCCAACGACCGTGGTTATCGATCCTGAGGGCAAGGTCACAGCAACCTTACTTGGCCCACAAACACAGGAGGATGTTCTCAATGTGGTTCGTGGGCATCTTCCAGCAGAGAAGCTCTAAGCTCTGTACTCCGGCATTCAAACAATCAAGGAACGATGCTTTCTGCACCGTGCATTAGTCATCGTTCGTTAGCGACCATTGCTCTGATGCTTCCAGTAATTGGCGATACGGCTTCAGTGCAAAGATCACTAAAACAATGGCCAGCGGGCTAAAAACTGCGGCAACCAGACTCAGAGCATTGCCGAGTGACTGCACGCCGGTGAACACGTCGTCACTGAGCAGACCAACAATTGCAGGGCCAATCGCCAAACCAGCAATATTGGCCATCAACAGCAATACAGCTGACGCCTGAGCCCGCAATTGATTGGGTGTGACGACCTGAACAGCGGCGATAGACACACCAAAAAAAGCATTCAAGAAAAAGGTACAGGGTGCAGCCATGATGAAAGCCGATGTTAACGTTGGCATTTGTGGCGCAAGAATACCTGGAACCACCCACAGTACTGCCACAATTAGTAGCACTCGAATCCCGGCATCCTTATACCCCTTACGCCCCAGAAAGCCACTCAACCACGCACCTCCCAGCGTACCCAAAGAGCCGAAAAATAAGTAAATCAGGCCAAACGTCTTGCTGATTTCAAACGCCGGCAAATCATAAACTCGACTCATGTGCGCCACATACCACATCATTAAACTGTAACCAACAATCGACAGGGCGCTGATTGCCGCAAACACGAAAAAATAAACCCGTTTATGCTGCTTAAAAAAAGCCAATGCTGCATTTACACCAAGCTCGGTTCGAGTTTCCATCACGCCAGTTCTAGCCGGCTCTTTCAGCATGTAAATCAAACCTGCCAAAAGCAGCCCAGGCGCACCAACCATCATAAAGGTTAACTGCCAGGGTTTAAGGTCTCCTAAAAACGGCAATACAGCGCCGCCCATGGCATCGAAATACCCGTAGATATAGCCACCCAAGCTGAATGAAACACCAATGCCTACGGGTATTCCCAGTGTAAAAATCGCCATCACTACCGGCAGCTGTCGCTTGCTGAAATAATCCGAAAGCAGAGAATGTGCTGGTGGCGACAGTGCCGCCTCCCCGACTCCAACGCCAACACGAGCAGCAAACAAACCGACAAAGCCCGATGCCATGCCGCAGGTGAACGTCATCACACTCCAAACCGCCGTTCCCACGCCAATAATACGGGTACGTGATCGCCTATCGGCGAGATATCCAATCGGCAGACCTAGAAACGCATAAAAAAAAGTGAATGCGACACCGTTCAATAAGCCATAGCCAAAATCCGAGATGTGAAAGTCTTCGCGAATAGGATCAACAAGAATCGCCATGATATTACGATCGATGAACGACAAAATGTACGCGATCAGCAACAGAAACAGCGCCCAATACCGAACAGCAGAGCGAGAATTTTTAGAGGTAGCCATAGGTTTACGCGTCTTCCCTGAGGGTCGTCTTCAAAACAGGGCACTATTCTATCCCGCTTTCGGGGAAAATAACCAACGGACGGGCTTCACGTTAACGTCGATCTGGTCCCTCGAACCTGGAGCTGCTTTGATTGTCCACTCGCTAGGGAACTAGCGCAAATAGCAAATACGGATCTGCACATGCCTAAGGTTAAATCAGAAGCTTCTAAAAATCGCGACGCGCCCTACAAAAAGCCGGCGCCCTCTTCAGAAGAACTTGCCTTAAAAGAAGCACTGCACACGCCGTGTGATATGGATGAAGAACTTGAGTTATTCCTCAAATATATTTTTGAACGCGAGGACTTAATGTCTCAACCGGAAAATCTCGATACCAAAATTTATGCCATTTACTCCCAAGCAAGCAATCGCAAAGGAATGAAAATATCGGATTTCAAACGATTCTATCTAGACCTTTGGCGCTTGTTACGAAGCGACCCCCAAATGTCGAGCGCAATCTTCCAATACACTGACCTCAAACTTTCTGACGTAATCAGCACGATAGAAGCAAAACGTAAATTACCGATCGAAATCTATTCAGATTTTCTCTACTTCCACCTCGGTGTTCTCTCACCGCAATATCGCGTTTATGCAAACGCATGTCTCGATCGAACGACAGAGTTTATTGCGTGGGTTTTACAGTACAAACAGCAACACCCAAACCATCAAATCTGTGGAATTAAGCTCGCGAGCCCACTACTCAAACGGGCCGACAGCATCGTATTCTTTTGCGTTAATCGAGATGCTGCCATGCAGCTTACACAGGCCATGACACACCTCATCGGAGTATTTGAAAAATCGATACCAGCAATGACAACACGAATACAAGACGGCGTCGGCATCTCCATTGGTGCAGAACCCGATCAAATTCGCACGGGATTGGCAGCCAATGAACTCGAGATTCCCGTTGGAGCCGCTGTCTGCCAAAGTTTCGGAACAATAAGAGCCCAATTGATCAAAGGGGCTGCACTAAATTACAACGAGAACAAACAACAATACGGCGAAAGTTTTGATTCGTTTAAACGATTTGTTGTAGCGGCCTTTCGAGGCTATGGGTTAGATCCGTCAAAAAAGCCTCAAAATGAATAGGATCGATGAATTACTCATAAACGTGACGAATATCACGCCGGTTATAGGATAACGGCAATACAGTTTTAACGATTGGGAACGTGACAGAAGATTATCTAAAGGGACTTTTTTACTCAGTACCACCAAAAAAATCTATTTCTAATGGTACTTGAGAATCACGGAGAACCGCGATTAACGATGGATTTTATTATTGTTATTAGCCGAAGAAACCGACTTCGTCGCCTAAACGACACTTCGGATCGGTTGGTTGATCAAACGCCGATCCTAGAACCTCAATCTGACCACCACGCCTCAAAAACGTCTCAACCTGACGATTGATGTTTTCACGTTCTCTATCGCGTGTTGCTACATAACGAGCTTCACTGTCTTTCTTCATGATTCCTTCTCCTTGGTAATCGATGTAGGCAGTCTAACGACTGAGTGTGACGCTTTTATTATTTTTTCATCACACACCTGTTACCGATAAAAACACCGCATTGATCAAAAGTCAACCCATGCCAAGGTCAGTTTAAGACCATGAAAAATAAACAATTCATTGAATCAAGGCGGTGGCTGTAATAGAGTTTTGACTGTTATCAAGCACAGGGATTCTTGTTCGTGCACTTGCCAGTCAAGATATCGGCCGCAACTGCATTGGCCCCTTTAAACATAGGCTATGCACGTTATTACGGCCACCAAAAACCAGTAATATGGCAGCAACACAACTCGCCTTTATTCTTTGTTATATCTGTGTTTATCGTCTTGCTCTGTGCCGCCTCCCCCATTCTTGCAAGTGGAGTGAAGGATACTAATACGATAACTATTACAAACCCTTACACTCAGCAAATAGCGCTGGCTCGACACCTCGTTTATATCAATGCCGACCTCAAAAACGACAGCTTCGCTGCAATTTCGTCACTACCTGAAGACGCATTTCAAAAACAAATTAATCTATTCTGGCCAAACTCACAGAGACAGCCCGTCTGGTACAAATTTACGCTAGTTAATGCAACGGCAAACAACCTAGAGCTATACCTTGATCTGGATAATTTTTTAATAAATCAAGCCACCCTCTTTGCAACCACAAATAACGCTACCCGACATTGGCATTCCGGCTGGGAAAACCTGCAAAAACATCGGTACGAAAGCCGAAATATGGGGTTTGACCTTCATCTGAAACCCAATCAAACCATCAACTATTTGCTACGGGTCGATACACATCTAGCGGCAACTTTCGCCCCCAAAATATTCAGTCGCGAAAAAGCCGGCACTCATTTCTATTATTTGTCGGCCATCAGGCACACGCTTGAAGGTTTATTGCTCGGAGGTATCATTTACCTGCTGCTAATAAGTCGAGCACTCAAAGAGCGGCAAGAAAACGTATTTTTTATTATCTACCTGCTGTTGTCGGCCATGTCCCTTGGCGTTCAAATGCCCAACAATTATGTTTTCTGGGCATTTCCTGGTGATATCTACCCCTACGTCATATTTTTTCTGGCAACGATAAGTATCAGCGCATTTGTACTCTTCTATCGGCAGTTCTTCTATATGTCTGAACATTGCCGTATCGCGGATAAAATACTGATCTCGTTCGCCGTTACTTATCCACTATTGTTTGCCACATCACTCGTCGTTGGAGTAGACGCGGTTTCGCTGATTTTCCGATATTTCTCTGCATTCTTAGTGTTATGTATTTGCATTTTTTCACTAATAAATTGGATCAAACGCATGCCTTATGCGGGCTACTTTATGATCTGCGTCTTGGCCTACATTGGCATGACTGCGCTCGATTATCTAAGTAGCATGGGCGTTATCGAGCAACTTTATCTCCCCACATACCACAACGGCATTGCCAACGTACTTATGGTGATTGTCTTTTCGATGAGCTTGGCATCACGGGTCATGGAAACGATCCGCGACCAAAGCCAATACTCCGCAGACGCCGAAGCGGCTATCGCCAAAAACCAGGCCAAAAGCGAGTTTCTTGCAAAAATGAGTCATGAAATTCGCACACCGATGAATGGCGTGCTCGGTATGATTGATCTGTTGAAAGATACGCCGCTTGATAAAAAACAGGCATCGTATGTAAAAGTTGTTGAACAGTCCGGCTTTACATTGATGAAAGTCATTAATGACATTCTGGACTACTCAAAAATTGAAGCCGGCAAACTCGAGCTGGATATGACAAGCATCCAGCTAACAAAATTGATGAAGAGTCTAGAGCTGCTTTTTGCCAGCAGAGCATCAACAAAAGAAATCGCGTTTTCCTGTCAGCTTCAACCGTCTGTTCCGATTTATGTGCAAGGCGATGAAACACGCATCCGCCAGGTGCTTATCAACCTTGTCGACAATGCCTTCAAATTTACCAATAGTGGCTCCGTTTCAGTCAGTGTTGAACACCTATACCAGACGCGTGAGAAAGCACACTGGCTACGCTTCGTCGTAACGGATACGGGTGTAGGAATTGAAAGCAGCAAGGTGGCGAGTTTGTTCCATCCTTTTGAGCAGGCGGATTCTTCAACCACGCGAATTTACGGCGGCACTGGGCTAGGGCTGACGATTTGTAGCCAACTCATCCAATTAATGGGTGGCGAACTGGGTGTAAACAGTAAACCGGGATCAGGCACCAGCATCTGGTTTGATCTTTGTATGGATCCCTCCACAAAACAGGCACTCCCAAATACCTCATACATTGATGTAACAGACGACCCAGAATCGCACTCGCCAGTAGCGGCTTGCCAAATATTGGTTGCTGAAGATAACCCGGTTAATCGACAAGTTATTCGCGGCATGATCAAAAAGCTCGGGCACGAATGTGAATGTGTTGAAAACGGTGAAGCCCTGGTTCGCGCTTACACAGCAAACCCTGATAGATTCAGTTTGTTGTTAGTTGATTGTGAGATGCCAGTTATGGACGGCTATGATGCGACACTGGCGATTCGGCGAATAGAAGCCGAACGAGAATGGCGTGCGGTACCTATTGTCGCTATTACGGCACATGCGCTGGCCGAATCTCGCAACAAGAGCTTGGCTTATGGCATGAATGACCATCTGAGCAAACCGCTACAAGTTGAAATCCTCAAAGAGATCATTTTTCGATGGACCAAACAAATTTCAGATTGACGGGTCATAATGGAAGGAGTTAGATGCATATCAATGCAAATAGAGAATATGCATCCGAGGTGTAGCCCCCTGATTAAACAGCCGTCATCGACCCGTTCATCGCTATAAAACAGCCGAAAGATATGGTTTAATGCCAGCAAAATTAATAACTGTAAACTTGGAATACAACGGTATTTAACGTGTTAGATCGCGCGAATGTTCAAGTAGTTGATAAAGCATCAAGTGCGATCAACTATCGCCATTCCACCGTGTATTCCCCAACAAAGAGCACTACACATGTACGATTACATAATAATTGGCGGTGGATCCGCCGGCTGTGTACTCGCAAATCGCCTTTCTGCCGACGCCGGCAACAAAGTACTTCTGCTAGAAGCAGGCCCAAAAGACAATAACCCAATGATTCATATGCCGGGCGGCTGTGCTGAAGTCCTTAAGAGCGACAAGCTCAACTGGAAGTTTGAATCAACCCCCCAGAAACACCTTGGCGGTGCTCGCTACGAAATTCCTCGCGGAAAAACCCTTGGCGGCTCCAGCTCGTCTAACGGCATGGTATACATCCGCGGTCATGCGACTGACTATGATGACTGGGCAGCGCAAGGTAACAATGGCTGGGCGTTTAACGACGTGCTTCCTTACTTCAAGCGATTCGAAAACCAAACTCGCGGCGCTGATGATTTTCACGGTGTCGGTGGCGAACTAAATGTTATCAACGCGCCATCTGATAACCCGCTCTACGACATGTTTGTGAATGCTGGCCAAGAAGCCGGCTACCGTGCTTGTGACGATTTTAATGGCGCAAACCAAGAAGGCGTTGGCCGCTTCCAGGCAACCATCAAAGATGGCAAACGCTGGAGTTCTGCTGCGGCATTTCTAACACCGGTATTGGATCGTCCAAACCTGACTGTTATCTGTGATGCACACGTAACCCGCGTTGTACTTGACGGCAACAAAGCTGTCGCGGTTGAGTACCTTAAGAAGAAAAAACCTCAGCGTGCTGACGCAAACAAAGAAATCGTTATCAGCGCTGGTACCATCAAAAGCCCACACATTTTGCAATTGTCTGGCATCGGAGACACCGAAGAGCTCAAAGCAGCCGGCATTGAATCCAAGATTCACTTACCTGGTGTCGGTAAAAACCTGCAAGAACACCTTGATGTGATCATGCGCTTTGGCATCAGTGAGCCATTGGCTATGAACGGCATCGATCGCTTCCCTAAAAATGTAAAAGTAGCTTGGGATTACTTTGTTCATAAAAAAGGGGTTGGTGCTTGCAACAATATCGAAGGCGGTGGCTTTATTCGCTCTAGCGACGATCTGGATCGCCCGGATGTTCAGCTGCATTTTGTCCCGGTCAACATGACTGGCCTAACTGAGCCGCTTCCTCCACAACACGGCGTTACCCTGCACGCGTGTAACCTGCGCCCGAAAAGCCGCGGGACTATTAAAGCAGTCAGCAATGATCCGATGGCCAAACCCGACGTCGATTTTAACTTCTGCGACAACGAAGATGATTGGCAGATCATGATCAAATGTGTACGTGTATTGCGTAACATTATGGGTGCAAAGGCTTGGAACGGCATCATTACCGAAGAAATCCAACCGGGCACACAGTTCGAATCTGATGAAGATTTACGCAAAGTTATGGGCCAAACTACCGAGACCGTATACCACCCAGTGGGCACCTGTAAAATGGGCAATGGTGACGACGCTGTTGTCGATGCAGAACTGAAAGTTATCGGTGTTGAAGGCTTACGTGTAGCCGATGCTTCGATCATTCCAACGTTGATTGGTGGTAACACCAACGCACCGTCAATGATGATCGGTGACAAATGTTCTGACATGATGCTCGGAAAATCTGCTAACGGCTAACACCGACTAGTTACATCGATTTTCAATATCGATAGAGCTTTAAAAACCGGCTTCAATAAGCCGGTTTTTTTTGGCGGATAACTTCCTCTGAGTAGAGGTCAGAACGATAGACTCGTCGTTTTTAGGCACTAAGATGGACTTCCAAGACTACCAGCAGATTACTCATCTTATTTATGGTTATGCACGATTCGTAGACCAAGGAAACTTCGCGGCGGTCGGCAGGCTTTTCCAACACGGAAAAATCATTGCTCCGGCAGCCCCAGATGGCATCAGCGGCACTCAAGCCGTCAAGGATATGTTCAGAAACGCCGTTATTTTACGGCCTGACGGTACACCTAGAACACAACACCTTATCAGCAACCTGACAGTATCTGCCGTAGACAGAAAGACCGTTCATGCAGAAAGCCGACTGACGGTATTGCAGCAAAGTGACTCAGAAAATATCGACATTTTGATTTGTGGAACTTATCAAGACATATTCGAACGCCATGAAAATGCCTGGGCATTCTCACAACGCGTGATTTCGATTGATTTTTCAGGCCCGAAAAATAAGTTAGAAAAACACCTTTTTAACCCGAGTATCTGCGACTAGTCGCGTGCACTAAGGCACTTGCTGATCAATCGTCACTGAAACATCACCGTTTTTACGCCAATCAAAAGGCTGGCTCTCACCCTGCCAATCTCCAGCCTGCGGTATAGGCTGGCCTGAGCGAGATATTCTCGCCCCAACGATAACATCCTTGAATAGACCTAACGTCATACTCGGCATCATCGCCATGGATTCATCCAGCTCGATAGTTGCTGGCAATTGCGCCAGCGTCAGCTTGCGTGCAGCCAAAGGCATTGGCGGCCCATTGGCGGCTTTGGCATAGACAAAAACGAGGGTTTTGGGCGGTAATGCAGGTATATTCGCAGCAACAGATACGGAAACTTCTATCTTCTGTACGGCGTTTGCATCGGCTTTCCCTGTCTCTTGAACACTCGCCACCGACTGCCCAGAATCAGCCAAACGTTTGCGCGCCTCTTCAAGACCGCCACGTATTAATTTGGCACGATCAGATTCCGGAGGTAATACCTGCAACAGCGTTTGCCAAGCATCAACAGCGGCGTTGAGATCGCCAGATTCAAATGCATGAACACCCACTAAACCGAGCGCTGTTGCTTGATATGGATTCAGCTTTAGTGCCTTATCAAGATGTTTAGCGACCTCTGCGGTAATCTTACGGCCCGCACGAAGATATTCTGCCTGTGCGTAGAACGCCTGCGCATCCGGGTCATCCGGCAACAATTCCGCAAGTATCCGGTAATGCGATACAGCCTCGTCGTAATCACCTTTATTCATAGCGAATCTGGCAACCATCAAACGGTACTCTAGCTGATCCGGTTTTTGCTCCAGTCGCTCGCGCATCGCTTTATCGAGCTCGCCCATTCTGGCTTGAAATGCTTCTGGGCTACCGGCAGTATTGAGCCCTTCTAATTGCTGCGAAATTTGCCAATCAGGATAGGCGCCAATTGCGCCATAAATCACAAATGCAGCCAAAGGAAGTGGTACAAACCAAAGAAGCCATGGGCGACGAGCAGCTGTGGTTACCGGCGCGTTTTCCAGCTGCTCAACCGTATCGATAAGCTGTCGAGAAAATTCGGCATGCTGGCGCTGAAAATCGTCTTTATCAATATATTCATCCTGCAGATCCGATTCGATTTCTTTAATGCGGTCTGCATACAAACGAACATTGCGTTTAATACGATCAGAATGATCATCCTGAACTGTTGATTTGCGCATCAGTGCGAAATAAATCACCACCATTGCAATCAAGGTCAGCCCGAAAGCCGGCAACATAAAATCCAACGACGCCACCTGTATAGTCAGATAAACAAACCCGGATTATGCCGCATATACTCTCGCCCCGCCAGCTACCTCAATAGGCATAGGCTCAGTAGTTGGCGCTATGTGCTCGCACGATCAACCCTTGAACAATCCGATAGCACCAATACATGGTTACAACGGGAAGAACAAAACTACATACCAGAATTAACTCAAGCCAAAGGCTTGTCGAGCCTTGGTAAAAGATCTCAAACAGCAGGTAGAAAAACGGGCCGACGATAGCAATCAACGGCAACATCATCATGAGCTTCTGTTTCCAACCTTTTTCGTCTTTGTAGCGATAGATAAGAAATCGTGCAACAAGCACCACACACGCACCGATCACACCAGCAATATAGCTAAACACGCCCTGCAACAAAAAAGCGACTTCAGCCATTACCAACAGAGTCATCGACACCATCAATAGGCGGCTGACACGAATCAGTGCTTTCTCTTCAGTCATTTGCATAAGGGGCTCCACAGTAGAATATTGTGTGTTTCGCATCGTAGCGAGTAAACGGTAAACACATCTGCCTAGCATCGGCAGTTACTGCTGATAAATGCTAACATAACCTCACAGTTTGGCAGTTAACATATTTGAAAGGTAGATATCATGACCGAACTCCACCAAATGCAATGCGAAGCCTGTCGAGTGGGCGCACCGCAAGTGACCGATGAAGAACTGGCCACATTCATTGAAGAAATTCCGGATTGGCAGCCGGTCGTCGAAGAGAACATTCTCAAACTTCAGCGTGAGTTCAGCTTCGGTAACTTCGTTGACGCCATGGCATTCAGCCAGCAAGTGGGTGAATTAGCCGAATCATTCGGCCATCATCCGGCAATCCTTACCGAATGGGGAAAAACCACCGTCACGTGGTGGACCCATAAAATCCAAGGCTTGCATAAAACTGACTTTATTATGGCCGCCAAGACGGACCGCCTGCACCAAACCTAGATGGTGCAGTGGTGCGTCTTCCAGTAGATTTTCGGTTTTTGCATTTTTTAAGTAAAACAGCTGCGTTATAAATCACGGCATACACTGCCGAACGCCGGTCTGTTGATCCAACATGCTCATCAGCCTGTGCTATTTTTAAAGCACCTTCCTAAAAAAATGCCACATATTCCGGCCCTACACTCCGGCCGGCTCTTGAATCATGGATCGAAAATGACAACGCTAAAGCAGGAACAGTCATACATAGGCCGCGGTACCATCATCATGATGAGTACATTTATCGCCGGATTTGTCTTTTCATACTTATTTAATGTGTCCTTGGCCCGAATCGTTGGCCCACACGATTATGGCAACTACAAGGTCGCCGAGGCTTTTATATCCCTTGGCTCACTCGTCGCTGCAATGGGCGGCACCAAGGCAGCGAGTCGATTCTTGCCCGATCACATCAGCACAGGCAGTGGCGAAGGTGTCTGGGAGTACACGCGTTTTTATCTGATGATCATTTTGTTCATTTCATTGGGTTTAGGGGTCATCGTTTATGTAGGTCATGCACTGCATATTTCGATATTTGATACAAAAGGCTACCACCCACTGCTATTGGCAACGTTTGTGATCCCATTTGCGGCGGCATCCGCTCTGCTATCCAGTGTCTTACAGGTCGCTCGACGGCTCGATCTTGCCTACATGCCGTGGCGCTTAGGTTATCCTGGTTTGCGTTTGATATTGTGTTTACTATTTTTCTTTGTCGCCGGTTATCTAAATGACTTCACTGCGGTATTTATCACCCTCATCGTATGTGTGATTCTGGTGCTGTTTCAAGCATTTCAAGTAAAACGACTGTCTCTCATCGCCATTGGCCGCCTCTCCTCCGTTGCAGCGCCAAAACAATGGTTAGCGGTATCAGCACCTATGATGCTGGTGATTTCATTGCAAGTTATGATGAAACAGATCGATATCTACATGATTGAATTTTTTACCGATGAAGTTGCCGTAGGGCACTTTGGAGCAGCTCAAACTTGTGTATATGCCATTGGCACAACACAAATGGCTTTACTGAATCTGATCCAGCCGCTGGTTTACCCAGCAACGCAACAAGGCCTTCAATCCATCAAAGAACTGAACCGGCGTGCGTTCTTACTAATGACAAAAGGCATTGTGGTTATCGCGACGTTAACGTGCGTTTTTGGACACCAACTACTGGCAGTATTTGGCCACGATACACACCTGGCGTACCTATCGCTGGTTACAATGACAATCGGTTACAGTGTTGCAGCCTGCTTGGTATTTAGTCAGAGCTGGCTGCAGTATTCCGGTTCGGAAAAACTCATCATGGTGATACTGATTGTCAGCGTATTGCTAAACGGTGTGCTGAATGCAATATTGATTCCGATCTATAACATTGAAGGCGCAGCCGCAGGTACCGCGATTGCGCTCATTTTTAGCGGGGTTGTCACTGCCATTTATATGAAAAAACGAATTGGTATATACCCTTGGTCCCCGGCGTAATAAACATCCATCGTTCGATATAACGCCCAAATGGGGCCAAATCAGGCAGCCTGTGACAACATGATTTGTTGAACTTCCGACACTTCAACGTAATAGCCGTCAGGATCTTTAACCACGCAGTGCCCGTTTTTCTCAGAAAGTACTTCCCCACCGAAATATTTCGCGGTTTGACTCACCGCCACCATATCATCACACATAATGTGAATATGGCGATTATGCAGCGCTAATTCATCGGGCAGTACCGCCCAAAGCTGTGAAAAACCAATCACGGTATGAGTAATATCGCCAGCAGAGGCCATAACTGCCCAGGTTAATCGGTTTTTCGGGTCATCAGTGACATTTAGTAGCTCCAGCCCCAGTACTTCTGAGTAAAATTTGATGGATTGATAGATATTTGTTACTTGTAAAACCCGATTGGATTTACCCATTTTCGGTCCTTTTTTATCCATAGTTATTCGCTCCAAGCGCTAAAAAACAAACTTACCCACCGTGGATGTTGGGATCATTAGAACCCCAGAAACAGGACCAGTTCCCGATTAACGGTCGAATTGGTGTTACAAAGTCGTTATTTTATCCGAAACGTATCGAACTGACCGAAAGACGCATGACTGCTGAACGGTGATACACTGCTAGATTCCAGACGACACGAACAATCTCTTTGATAGAGGCGCTATTCAATATGCCTGGCCGTATTACACGTTTATTTCCGGTTTTTGCTATTGCTGCGGGTATAGCCGGATACTTGGCACCCGAGGCTTTTGGATCTCTGAAATCCGCCATTGTGCCGTTGTTGGCACTTATTATGTTTTTGATGGGCGTAACCCTATCTGCCGCGGACTTTACTCGCGTTTTGCGTATGCAATTAGCCGTATTAACCGGTGTTGGGCTGCAATTTTTGATTATGCCGGCGTCTGCACTCGCATTGACGCATATCTTTGATCTCGGCGACTTCGCCGCTGGCGTGATATTAGTCGGATGCTGTTCAGGAGGAACTGCATCAAACTTGATCTGCTATTTGGCGCGTGGAGATTTGGCGTTATCAATAACCATGACGCTGACAACGACATTGATTGGCGTATTCCTCACGCCACTACTCGCCTGGCAACTGTTGGATGTCTCTTTAGCGGTTGATTACCACGCGATGTTTATCACCATTTTCAAAATTGTTTTCTTGCCCGTACTACTCGGCATCGCAGTAAACTATGGACTGCGCAACATGGTTATCCGAATAACGCCTGCGATACCGGCATTATCGGTTGCTGCAATTTGCGCCATTATCAGCATTGTGGTTGCGTTAAACGCTGATCGCTTGCTAACTGCAGGGGCATCTCTGGTATTGGTTGTTATGCTCCACAACCTTATCGGTCTTGGCTTAACTTACCAAGTTGCAGGCTGGTTAGGGTTCTCAGAATCTGTTCGAAGAACGCTGGCAATCGAAGTCGGCATGCAAAACTCAGGCTTGGCGGTCGCTTTAGCGCTCAAGTTTGTTACCCCAGCCGCTGCACTTGCAGGAGCGCTTTTCAGTATTTGGCATAACGTATCAGGGTCTATCCTTGCCAGTTATTGGAGCCGAAGAACCCAGATCGAATAATCGCAAATAACAAATTAGCCATGTCATAGTTTTGTGATATTTTTGTGTCGCTCATGGGATTTGTTGGACCTATTCTACTGATAACCTCATTGTATCGCCCTTTCATTAAGATTCTATAAAAGTGTTAGACAGCAGAGATAATGAATCTGCGTATGCCAAATACGCTGACTTAGCTTCTTCTAGGGCGTCGACATAACGTACAGCGGGTTCGCCACGTCAAACGGACTCAGACAAGTGATAACCTTCCCATCCACAACTAAAACAGAGATGCCGCCATGCAACGACTGAACACCACGATACTGGCGTTGGTAGCCACGCTGATTCTATTGACAGCACCAGCTCACGCTGTAGAAAAAATGCCCTATTCTCCAGAGGCATTCGCCAAGGCGCAAGAAGCCGGCGTACCAGTATTGATCGATGTCTATGCTGACTGGTGTCCGACTTGCGAACGACAACAGATCATTCTTAATCGCTACATGCGAGAGAACCCGGATTCGCCACTAAAGATCATGGTTATTGACTATGACAAAAACAAAGATTGGGTTAAGGCATTTCGTGCACCACGTCAGTCGACACTCTATCTCTATAAAGATAATGAACAACGTTGGTTTGCCGTTGCGCCAACAAGCAGCCGTGTTATTTACGCGGCCATTGAAAAAGTCATCGGCGAAACGCCGTCAGACAATAGTTAATCCGAATTAACATTCCAGGTAAGCTGTATGGAATTTTCTGCCATCCCATTGGCATTTTTTGCTGGCGCAGTGGGGCTATTGTCTCCCTGCGTACTCCCCATGGTGCCGGTTGTAACGGCATCAGCAATGCGAAGCTCCAAAGCAGGGTTATTATTTCTTGCGCTAGGTATTAGCCTCGCATTTGCGGTATCAGGTACTCTTCTTACTTATCTCTTGCTCAACGCTGGCATTTCACCGGATGTACTTCGAGAAATCTCTGCAGGCTTGATGATTTTTATGGGCCTTGTGCTTGTTATTCCGAAAGCCACAGACGCTATGAGCCATGCACTGGCGAGATTACAGACGTTCCTCCCGGCCCCCAACGCTAACCAACAATCTGCCGCCGGGCAGTTTATCGTTGGCTGTTCACTGGGGTTTGTCTGGCTTCCCTGTGTTGGCCCTACTATCGGTAGCGCAATCGCCTTGGCTTCGACAGGCCAACAGATGGGCATGGCATTCTTCGTTATGCTGTCTTTTGGTATTGGCAGCGCCCTGCCGTTAATTGTTATCGGTTATTTAATAACATTACCGGCTGAGAAACTTGCCATTGGTGGTAAAATTGGCAAGTGGGTGCTGGCACTGGCATTAATTGCGTTAGGTATAACAATACTGACCGGCGTCGATCGGATGCTTGAGGCATGGGCAATGCATATTTTGCCTGACTGGATTTTCGAATACTGAATCATCACTGTAAGCTCCTTCTCTGAGTTCAAGTAATGTTCAGCCCCTCTGGCAAAGATCGATAGCAACAGCTAGCTTTCCAATTGCCACACCAAGGGTGCCTATGTCATAAGCACCCTCTGTAATGAAACCGGCCAAAATTAAGCGATAAGTATATTAATGACAACCCGCCTCATCTGCGCACTTCTACTTCCTATCCTCATCGCGGGGTGTGCAACACCAACTTGGCATGGCCACCCACGTCCGACAGCCCATGCTGTAGAACTCGCGTTAAGCAATTCTGACGCAAAAGCACAGATGTGGGATCTGGATGTTAATTCACTACCCGAGTTTGATGTACCGCAGAAAGTTCGCCCGTGCTGTGCTTTTGGCAATGAGCAAAAAGTAGAAATCGGGTTTGTGCCTATTCCGTTATTTCGCTTGGGGAATTCGGTGAGCTTCAGCGAAATTGGCCCTCACCGTTTCGATGCGGGCTCCTTCCCGAATACAGTGAAGGGTGCCAGCGCAAATGGATTAAGCGGTGGAGAAAATAACGGCATCATTTACACGCTGCGCGGCGGGTTTATTGATCTTGCACACGTCAGAGATACCGCAGACGATACCGTTGCGCTCTTTTTTATTATTATCCACCATCTTGGGCAACCCCATATCATCGAACTTCCCAGCGAGATAGGCCCGCGCTATATCCAAATGAAAGCATTTGATACATCCGGGTTATCGGCCAAGCAACGCTGGTATCTCGCAGCAGAATTAGCTGCGCGCCTCGCTTACTTCAAAGCAGAATCACATGAAATCGCTCAATGGCACGGCTACACAAGTTTTGCTGGCTGGCCAGAAGAAGTATCGGGCTATTCACCTGAAGATCTCTACTCCAACATGCTCGGCGCAAAACTATCGCTTGCACTCATCCACTCAAAACTGGTTTTAAATGATCAGCTCTACAACCAATCGATGACGGTCTGGTTAAGTGAATTTATCCAATGGCTCGAACCGGTATCCAAACAACAAACCAACGCCATGTTTTCGATCGTCGATGGCTACTGGTGGGATAGCTGCAAACCTATACCGGATAAATTCATGGTTCTCATGCGACACTTTCGCATGGGCGACGAACAACATCCTTATCGAGTCTCTGAATCTCTCGCACGCAGCAATAGTGAATGGCCAGCGGTTTCCGAGCTTTATAAATACATGCCCTCCGCACATACGCTCAGCCTGCCAGGCCAGCTGTATGGCTTCCAGTTAGATCAGCTTGCCACGTTGAATATCGATGTTTCCCAAGCATTTCAGCAGCGATTTACGCATATTCCTGATGTTCTATGGCGATCAGGTTTTGACCAATCCCGTTTTGGCGAAATTGCGCTTTGGGATCACAAAGAAGACGAAAAACAACTCGCTGCTCTCAGCAACTCAGAACAATGCGTGCAAATCGAGCAAAAGCCGGATAAAACCCTTATTATTCACCCTCGCCGTAAACCCTGAAGTGAGCCAGTCAACAATGGCTCACTCTCTTTAACGAGGCCATCAGACAGACAATGACAGCACCGACACTCACAAAAGTGGAAGTTCGAAAACGATCCCGTGTACTTCACTTGGAATACAACAACGGTGAATACTACGATTTAAGTTTCGAATTTCTGCGCGTTTGGTCGCCCAGTGCCGAAGTCAAAGGCCATGGAGTTGGCCAAGAAACACTGCAACTCGGCAAGGAAGATGTGCAAATTACCGACCTCGAACCGGTAGGCAACTATGCCGTGTTATTGATATTTGATGACGGTCATGATTCCGGTATTTTCAGCTGGTCGTATTTATATGAGCTTGCAAACAATCGCGAAACCTACTGGAATGACTACCTGAATCGCCTGAAAGCGGCAGGAAAGACCCGAAAAACGGCCTCTCCGTCACTATCAGTCGTGCAAACTTTCGACCCGAATAACCCAACCGGTTAATTCGTTACTCGCTGCAGTTTACGACCGCTCAAAAAATGCCTTCACGACTCGTTGCAGATCAGCCGGGTAAATAACTGTTTTGGCATTCTCTGACTCAGCTAATTGCTCAATCGACCGGATGTATTTCTCACCTAGCAGATATGCAACCGGCGTTTGGCTATCCCCAATCGCACTGCTGACACGTTCAATCGCCGCTTTACTCGCATCGGCGAGAATAACTTGGGCTTCGGCATCACGTTTTGAAGCCTCGAGCCGGCCTTCCGCTTCCAGAATCTGAGCTTCCTTCTGCCCGCCTGCGCGCGTAACTGTAGCCCGCCTTGCACGCTCTGCGGCAGCTTGCTCTTCCATTGCATGCTGCATGGTGGGTGATGGGTTGATATCCTGAATTTCGACGGTTTTCAGGGTAATCCCCCAATCTGCGATTTCGTCAGAAATAGCCGCCTTCAACCGTGCCTTGATGGCGTCTCGCGACGATAACGATTCATCCAAAGTCATATCGCCAATAATCGACCGCAAAGACGTCTGCACTAGCGTTTGAATCGCCAATTTAAAATCCTCAACACCGTATACAGCCTTTTCTGGCTGCACAATATTGATGTAGGCAACAGCATTGGTCACAATCACGGCGTTATCTTTGGTAATGACCTCCTGGGCGGGAATTTCAAGAACAATATCCTTCGTTGTAACGCGATAAGCTACAGCATCGATGTAAGGGATAATCAGATTTAATCCCGGCGTGAGCGTCAGATGGTATTTACCCAAGCGTTGAATAACCCACTTGGACCCTTGAGGAACCAGTTTCACCCCCATAAACAGCGTAACAAATGCTAAAAACAGCAAAGCTGCTGCAACAATCAAACCTGTCGTCATAATCATTCCTCATTGTTGAATAACTATTGAGATAAACACAGAGTACTGCCGCCGAATTGCTTAACGCCCGCTGCTTTCTATGGCAACACGGTTGCCGGATATATTCACAACCTTCACGCTGTCACCAACGCTGACCGCTTTTTCAGCAAAAAACATCCATTCATCACTACCAAGAATTGGCGCTGGAAAGCGCACCTTTCCCTTCAGGCCATGACTGGTAACGTGAACCACTAATCCAACCTCTCCGATCATGCTCTCTAGGCCCAGCCCGGCCTTGGTCTTATCAATAGACAACGGCTTGATGACTTTAAACCAAAGCCCCGCAAACGATACCGACAATAAACCCCAAATCACCAACTGCCACTCGAGTGCTAATTCCGGAAACACCCACAGCAAAGCACCAACGATCAGCGCGCCGCAACCAAACCAGAACAAGGTGAAGCTGGGCAATAGAATCTCCATGCAAATCAACAAAACACAAAAAACAATCCAATGCCAAAACTGAAAAACGATATCCATAAAGGCCCTATTAGGTAAAAGCGAGTACTACGCATAGATTGCGCAAGCAAAGTAGCACTCTGAATACTAACTATAGAGTGTTATATACTTTGAGGGTTTGGCAGGTCAGCAAATCTATCGAGAAAAGAAATGCCCGCCTGTTGGATGCATATCAAAGCAAGGGCATTTCGGGGGGCCTTTCTGTGCAAAGGCTTGTTATACTGCAATCAAACTCGGCCCAACCAACCATGGATGCCCACTATGTCGAATCAGCATATTCATGAACTTCTTAACCAGCTCAAGCAAGAAATTGCTGAAAGCGGGCAGATGTCCGAAGACACACGTGTATTGTTGGAATCTCTCTCTAGCGAGGTTGATCAGGCGACTAACCCCGATCAAGATCAACCCGAATCGATGATGGATACCGCCATGGAATTGGAAGCTTCGTTCGCCAGTAAGCACCCAGTTGCTGAGGGACTCATCCGTGAAGTGATTGATGCGCTAGGTAAGATGGGAATTTAAAAACACGAGCACTCAATAAAAAAACCGCTGAAAATACGACATGCAGCAACCCTAAACATCACAGAAACGACCGATCTGGCTTAACGCATCAGCATTATAAACAATCTTTACTGGAAAAATAAAAGGAAGAAGAAATAGAATGTATCGATAAATTGGTAGGACTAGGCAGATTCGAACTGCCGACCTCTACCATGTCAAGGTAGCGCTCTAACCAACTGAGCTATAGTCCTACTTCAGATTTCGTTATTAATTAACAACTTAGCTACGGATAAATCGAACATTCGACATCAGTAAGTCGTTAACTCAACGAGGAAGTGGCGAGCATTATACTGAACCCAAAACCGCTGACAACCCTGATTGTACATAAAAATGAAAGATTTAAGCGTCGGGCAAAGCCGGCCGCTTAAATCATCACCTGAATGCACAAAAACCACCCAAACAGGTGAAATAATGAGCGTTTATATTATCGGAATGCCTGCTGCTTTAACTTCTGCAATTCATCCCTAAGATTGGCAGCATCCTCAAATTCAAGGTTCTTAGCATGCTCATGCATACGATTTTCAAGCGCCTCAATGTGTTTTTCGAGCTGCTTGGGTGTCATCGATTTCACTTTCGCCGCTTCAGCAACAGAACCTTTACCCTGCTTCGCTTTGCGCTTACCACGAGAACCCGGAATGACCGCCCCCTCAAGGATATCTGCAACACTCTTTTCTACCCCTTTCGGCGTGATGCCATGTTCTTCATTAAACGCTAGCTGCTTGGCGCGACGTCTATCAGTCTCATCCATCGCACGCTGCATCGAGCCAGTAATTCTATCTGCATATAATATCGCTCGACCGTGCAAGTTACGCGCTGCGCGGCCTATTGTCTGAATCAAAGAGCGCTCAGAACGCAAGAAACCTTCTTTATCCGCATCGAGGATGGTTACCAGCGACACCTCTGGCATATCAAGGCCCTCTCGCAACAGGTTAATGCCGACCAGAACGTCAAACTCACCCAATCGAAAATCTCGAATGATCTCGACACGCTCAACCGTATCAATATCAGAATGCAGATAACGCACGCGAACGCCGTTATCTGCCAAATAATCTGTCAGATCTTCTGCCATGCGTTTGGTTAACACGGTAACCAATACGCGTTGATCCAGCTTCACCGTTGCCTGAATTTCGTCAAATAAATCATCAACCTGATTACCGGCAGGTTTAACGATGATTTCAGGGTCAACCAAACCGGTTGGGCGTACGATTTGCTCAACTGTTTGATCACCATGCTCAAGCTCATACGCACCTGGTGTAGCCGACACACACACCATCTGGCCAACAATAGACTCCCACTCTTCAAATCGCATAGGCCGGTTATCCAGCGCTGATGGCAGCCGGAAACCGTATTGAACGAGTGTTTCTTTACGCGAGCGATCACCTTTATACATCGCGCCGATTTGCGGAATCGTGACATGCGACTCATCAACAACCACCAACGCATTTTTCGGCAAGTAATCAAAAAGCGTCGGTGGTGGCTCGCCCGTCCCGCGACCGGATAGCCAACGTGAATAGTTTTCGATACCTGTACAAAATCCCAACTCGCGCATCATTTCAAGATCATAACGGGTCCGCTGCTCCAGTCGCTGAGCTTCGACCAGCTTGTCATTCTTGCGCAAGTAATCGAGCCGTTCTCGCAGCTCCTCCTCAACACTATCGATGGCTTTCAGTAAAGTTTCACGGGGCGCTACATAGTGTGTTTTCGGATAAATCGTAAAACGCGGCACCTTTCGAATAACATGGCCGGTCAACGGATCAAATACAGCCAGCTGCTCGATTTCATCATCAAACAGCTCAATTCTGATGGCTTCGAAATCAGAATCTGCCGGATAAACATCAATAACGTCCCCACGAGCACGATACGTACCGCGATAGAAATCTTGATCGTTACGTGTGTACTGAAGCTCGGCTAATCGGCGCAGTATCTCACGCTGATCGATCTGATCTCCACGATCTAGATGCAGCATCATGCTTAGGTAAGATTGCGGATCACCCAAACCATAGATCGCAGACACCGTCGCAACGACGATACAGTCTTTACGCTCCAGCAGCGCTTTGGTGGCAGAGAGGCGCATTTGCTCGATGTGTTCGTTAACCGACGAATCCTTATCGATAAACGTATCGGATGAAGGCACATAGGCTTCGGGCTGATAATAATCGTAATAAGAAACAAAATACTCGACGGCATTGTTCGGAAAGAACTCTTTGAACTCGCCATACAACTGAGCGGCCAACGTTTTGTTGTGAGCCATGATAATGGTAGGACGTTGCAGCTTCTCAATGACATTGGCAATGGTAAACGTCTTACCCGAGCCGGTAACGCCAAGTAAAATCTGAGTACGCAGCCCGGAATCGATCCCCTCAACAAGGGATTCGATGGCAACGGGTTGATCACCTGCCGGCTGGTAGGTAGATCGGACCTCAAAAGGTTTATTCATAAATTGGGCAATCTTTATACAAATGCGAGATTTTTAAGAGTTTTTTCAGCGTTTTTCGCGGAAAGGTATTGACGAATTTCTATGTTATCAATAGTATACGCGCCATCGCAAGGTTACACCGCATGTAACTTCTGCGATCACCAATCCGCCTTAGCTCAGTTGGTAGAGCAAATGACTGTTAATCATTGGGTCGCTGGTTCGAGCCCAGCAGGCGGAGCCAAATTTGAAAAAGCTTGCAGCAATGCAAGCTTTTTTTTTGCTCAAAAATGACTACATCGCAAACACTCAAGAATAATTTGAGATCGGCTAGCAAGGGTGGTAATTCCAAACCCATCAACCGATATGACGGGTAACTGGCACTCAATAATCGGCAAGCGACGCTCACCGACTACCTAACCAATATTCAAATATCGCCAATCACTACGAACGCCTTGCGTCACACAGTGAAACCAATATTTGTTTAGCGTGCACAACAGTCTGCTCAGTCGCGGCAAGAATATCATCCAACGTAATCGGCTCATCACTTAACCCAGCCGCCTTATTGACCACCATACAAATGCTGGCGTAGTTCAATTCCAATTCACAAGCCAAAGCAGCCTCGGGCATACCTGTCATGCCCACGAGATCACAACCGTCACGTTTCATTCGACGAATTTCCGCTGCAGTTTCTAACCGCGGTCCCTGCATCGCCCCATAAACACCGCCATCCTTAACACCAATGCCCGCTGAAGCAGCCGCAGCAGTTAGGGAACTGCGTAGAGATGATGTATAGGGCTCGGTAAACTCAATGTGCTGCAGTTGCACTCCTGGCCCATCACAGAACGTGAACTCCCTGCCATAGGTGTAATCAATAATTTGATCGGGAATACACAAATCGCCAGTACTGCAATCATCCGCAATACCACCAACCGCGTTAACCGCAACGATGTCCTCCACGCCCAACGATTTAAGCGCCCAAATATTCGCGCGATAATTCACGAGATGGGGTGCAAGGGTATGTTCAAACCCGTGCCTGGCAATGAATAACAACGTCTCGCCGTTCAATTCGCCGGTCAGAATATTTGACGAAGGCTCTCCATACGGTGTTTGCACGGATTGTTCAGCCAGTATTTGCAATTCGGCTAATCGAGTAAGACCCGTGCCGCCAATAATGCCTAACATATCTTTATTCTCGTCGTATCAACTGTCGTTTTAAGATCAGCCAGTTTACAGCAATTCATCACCATCAGTTAGATGAAGCTGAGCCATCCGGCTCAATCGAAACTACCTCGTTAGTCAGCGGCTCGCCACCCTCGCCAAATAGGACGGTCGTTGTCGGGAACGCAATTTCTGCTCCATGCTGTTCGATAATATCCATAATCTTCAACATCACATCTTCTTTAATATGATGAAATTCGATCCAATTGGTTGTTTTAGTAAAGGTATAAATAAAGAAATTCAACGACGAAGCACCGAAGCTAACCAGATTCACGATCATGGTCGCATTCTGTTCGATATCATTGTGCTGCTGCAACATTTGACGAACATCATCGACGATGGCTTTAACAACCCTACCGTCGTCATAACGCACGCCTATTGTTTCATAGATGCGTCGATTCAACATGCGAGATGGGTTCTCAACACTGATATTCGCAAACACAGAATTCGGCACGTACAACGGCCGTTTATCAAAGGTGCGAATCATCGTCAGCCGCCAACCAATCCGTTCGACTGTGCCCTCTATTTGCCGATCCGGTGAGCGAATCCAATCTCCTTCTGAAAAGGGACGATCCAAATAAATCATCAATCCACCAAAAAAATTCGCTAACAGATCTTTGGAAGCAAAACCCAACGCCACACCACCAATGCCGCCAACCGCCAATATACTCTGAATATTGAACCCGACCTTTTGCATAATATTCAGCGCGAAGAAAATAATGATCAACGTCTGCAATAGTCGGCTGATCGCAAGGACAGTCGTCATATCCGCTGTACCGTGATCTTTGAATACGATTTTTGCGCGTTCAATAATCCGGAATGAAGCCCAACAAATTACAGCAGCAACCAATACATCAACAACAGTCGATACATTAGCGAGCACGGACTTTCCGATCAGCTCAACCGGTAGAGCCAACAACATGGAATAAACCGCGTATAGCAACACCAGTATCGATAGAGGTTTGGAAATTCCCCAGGTCACTATGCTAGGCCAAGGCAAATTCCGATCTGCCAATTTTGACGTTAGTGTTCGCAAGAATTTTTGCAAAACCGTGTTCAACACAACAGCGCCAATCAAAATCACGCCAAGTGTGATCAACAGTCGATAAAGATATGTCAGTGTTGAAAGGTGCAAAAATGCGAGTACTGCATCCATGATTATCTCCGTCAGTTGAAACCGATGCGTGCATGCCGCGTCATTTCAGGGGCCTCCGTATGAGATAGCATAGCTCCAAGTGATAGAGGAGCCCTACAATCACTATCACCCTGACATGAGCGCCGTGTTTTGGCTTGCACTGAGTGTATATCTGTATACAATTACAGTTACTGTATGTAAATCCATACGTATATTTTTATACAGTTTAAATACACAAACTGTAATCTCAAAAGTCATTCAAAAGGCAGCGCCATGATTAAGTTGACCAAAAGGCAGCAGGAAGTTCTCGATCTGATTAAGCGCTATATCGGTGAAACCGGATTTCCACCTACCCGCGCTAATATTGCCGCCGAGCTAGGGTTTCGGTCGCCAAACGCTGCAGAAGAGCATTTGAAAGCCCTCGCACGCAAAGGCGCAATCGTAATGACACCCGGCGCATCTCGCGGTATACGTATTCCCCAAGAAGAAAACCCTGGGCTTCCCATCGTTGGTAAAGTCGCCGCCGGTAATCCAATTATCTCTGCAGACAACATCATGGATCGCTGTGAAATTCCCGCCAACTTCTTTCGCCCTGGTGCAGATTACCTGCTTCAAGTTCAGGGGGATAGCATGGTCGATGTCGGCATCATGGATGGTGACCTTCTAGCCGTGCACAATACTAACACAGCTAATGAGGGGGAAATCATCGTCGCACGTGTTGACGATGAGGTCACCGTTAAACGATTGAAACACGGCGAGCAGAAACACGAGATTTTACTGATGGCAGAAAACCCTGAATACAGCCCAATCGAAGTTGATTTGCGTGAACAACAGTTTTCTATCGAAGGCATCAGCGTTGGGGTTATTCGTCGTACCCACTAAAAACACTCTCTGTAACCCGTTCGTCAAATATCCGTCACATTACTGACTTGTTCACTGGCGGATTTTTTGTCTCTTGTCTACCCAAGTTTCTAACAAAGTTTTCCACAATTTCTGTGGAAAACTTATTGGATAGAAGTTTCAAACACGCCTGAACACCCCGTCATTGCTACGATCCTGTCAAATTGCATCATTTTTATACAGAAATTTCTTCGCTATAATTATCAACAACTTACGTCTATTTCTTGATCAAAAACTGCATTATCACAACTAAGTTATTGATAACAGACTTGACCGATTACATTGAATAAAAAAACGCCAATGATGGGATAACTTTTACCCCCTCATTGGCGTCGACATAGAATATTGGTTATAAAGCAGCCTGTAAATGGCTTGAAATATGACGTTTAATTGACAGTCCGCACCTGAATCGCATCAACATTGTCTTTGACAATCAAGTCTGAAATAACCACAAACTGATCGCCGGAAACAGCCTCTTCCGCCGCAACTAACTTGTTAAACGCTTGAGCAAGCATTACTTCGGAATCGGAGTCTCTATCGATTAGGCGCGGATACACACCGCGCTGCAATAGCAATTGACGTTGAACTGCTGGTTCAAACGTAAACGCATAAATTGCAGACTTTTTAGGCCGCGAAAGACACGCCGACAATGCCATCTTTCCTGCACGTGTAATCACCAATATTCCTTTGGCGTTAATCGCATCAGCTAAACGAACAGCACTATAGGCGAGCTCTTTCTTAGCATCTTCTCGATCCCAATTTTCGCTAAAGTTCAGGCATGGCTGTGTCTCAGACACCGTGGATACCCGATGCAAATAATCGATACTTCTGATTGGATGCTTACCCACGGTGGTTTCACCCGACAACATAATGGCATCAGCTTCTTCGTAGACCGCATTCGCAATGTCCGTCACCTCTGCGCGCGTTGGAATGGGGTTCTCTATCATGGATTCCAACATGTGGGTCGCAACAATAACCGGGCGGCCGATAATCGCACAACGTTCAATAATATGGCGTTGCACACGCGGTAGGTCTTCAATATTGATTTCCACACCCAAATCGCCACGAGCAACCATAACTGCATCAGCTACTTGGATAATTGCATCAATGTTACTCAGACCTTCCTGATCTTCAATTTTGGCGATAATTTTAATGCTGCTGTTATGTTTATTAAGCAGCTCGCGCAGCTCTAGTACGTCGTCTGGAGTTCGCACAAATGACAACGCAATAAAATCCACAGTTTGCTCAATCGCGAAGAGGATATCTTTATGATCTTTTTCGGTAATTGCGGGCAAATTAACGCGAATGCCGGGCAAATTCACATGCCGTTTACTTTTTACGACGCCGCCGTCCACAACCATACATCGCAGCGTTCGGTTGTCTTTATCCAGAACATCCAGATTAATCAATCCATTATCGACTGTGATACGGTCGCCGACTTCAACGCTGGTAATCAAATCTTCGTAGTTAATTTGCAGAGAGCTTTCTTCAACATTCTCGCTACCGCGCACCGATACGGTGATTTCATCACCTTCTGCAAGCTTAAGCTCGTCTTGAAGCATACCGGTTCGAATCTCAGGGCCCTGAGTATCCATCAAAATGGCAACAGGTTGCTCACGTTCCGCATTCATGGCCTTAATATGGTTAATGATATTAAGACAAGACGGATGATCGCCATGGGACATATTCAGCCGGGCAATATTCATCCCTGCGTCAGCCATAGCAGCGAGCATTTGCGGGGAATCCGTTGCTGGCCCAATCGTACAGATGATTTTTGTGTGTCGCATGCGTGCTCCTTAAGCAAGCAAATATCAAAATCATACAAGGTCAATGGTGTTGAGAGCCCTGTATTCCAATACTCTAACGCTAAAATATTGAAGATATACCGTCTGATTCAGGCGCAACGCAGAATAACCGCCGGCATCATGCACCTCTCTTCGCTATATCTTTCACTATCTTATGCGCAAAAATAAAGCCCTGCAGCTTCGCTAACAGGGCTTTCTCTCTAGTCGTTTCGTAACATCAATGGTATCGACCATTGCGCCACTGAGCAGGATTCTATCGGTTAGGCAAAAACAAACCGTCGACATAGATCAAACCCTGCCACAAAAAACGATTCCTATCATTGAGAGATCACCGCAGAACCCGGCGTAAAAACAACACAGACAATCGTTTTGGCAACTGTCATTACATATACGCGTTGGAGGTATCAGTATGGTCAGTTGAATCTCGAACGGCTGTTAACTCAGGAATCTGATCCATTAACGTCTTTTCAACACCGTGCTTCAACGTCATATCAACGGCAGCACACCCTTGGCAGCCACCGCCAAACTGCAAAATCGCAACTTTTTCTGCCGTTACTTCAATCAGTGATACTTCACCACCGTGTGATGCTAGAGACGGATTAACTTCGTTGTATAAAACGTAATTAATTCTGTCTTCGAGTGGGCTGTCGTCACCGACACGCGGCATCTTGGAATTTGGCGCTTTAATGGTCAGCTGGCCGCCCATTCGATCTTTGGAGTAATCAATTTTTGCGTCTTCAAGAAACGGTAAACTGCGACCGTCGAGATACACTTCAAATTTGTCGTTGTGCAGAGTATCGTCTTCTTCTTTAACGTCATCTTTACGGCAATACGCGATACAGGTTTCTGCCTTCGGGGTACCAGGCTGATTGATAAAAATCCGGATACCAAGCACATCGTCATCCTGCTTATCTAACAGTTCGAACAGATAATCGATTGCTGAGTCTGAGATTGTGATCATTGAATAACCTTGTCTTGGCGTGGGGTATTTGTCGATGAGAGAACCCAATTTTACTCGGTTTATACGCGTTACGAAAGCATCGCATGAAAAAGCACCATTATTCGCCATAAGCCCGAGGTTCTGGAAATGTCGAATACCAATTTTCAGCGAGATAAAGACGAATACTTGGCATTCTGTAGTAAGTTACAAGCAATATAACCTTAGAAGGTTATTGTCATTCTTATGACCGCCAAACTGAGCTAAAATGTCACGGTGTGATCCTGCATCGGAACACTTCGGGAACGAATTCCTGACCACTTGATGCCCCCTGTACATTCTTCGGGCATCCAGTGCGGATAAGGCAAGTGATGGAAAACAAACAAAAAAGCGAAAAAACGGATGTTATTTGTACAATTTATCGACTTATAACTAGGTTTTTTGACGCTATAGCCCCCACCGCAGTAAAATTTAGCGACTCCTATCCATGGCAAGACGCCCTGCAGAAATTGCATCAGCAATTCGGTACGTCAATACAATGATAAAAAACCAGTCCGTGCGTTTTCTCGCTCAGTTATTGCTATTCAGCTGGAGCTTTTTCGCCGTTTCAGCGAACGCATCTGAATACCTACCCGAAGGTACAACCATCGAAGCTGAGCTTTTGGTATCGCCTGTTAAATCACTGCAGGAAGTTAAAGACAACTACAAAGATCTACGCTGGCTGCCGCTAGAAAGACAAAGTGGCTATATTAACGCCCCTGAGGGCTCCACCTGGGTTCGAGTCACTATCAGCAACCGCGGCATTAATGACCATGCTCGTATGCTGGAATTAGCGTTTCCGGCACAATCGGTCGATTTGTATCGCGTACATCCTCTAACTGCGGCGCAAACTGTACCGTCAACGACCGGCCCTATCGCTTCAGCTAGCCAACAGCCCACGGCGACCGAAAACAACACTGCGAATTTATTTGCTCGCACACATTCCGGTGCAGAGCTGGTTTTGACTGAAGAGCACATGGATCTTGGCCACCAACACCGCTTCTCCAGCCGCCCAATTAACTACCGTAATATTCTCTATCCCATTAACCTGCGTGCCGGCGAAACAACCACACTATTGTTCCGGGTCGATCACTATTTCGATCAACTGATCAAGATCATTCCGTGGGATAGCGAAAACCTACAGAAGCTGAAAACGCAGGAGCACGTCTTTTTTGGCATGATCTACGGATCATTGTTCATGATCATTATTTACAACCTGTTTATCTGGTTCTCCATTCGCGAGCGAAGCCATTTGCTATTTGTCTTTTTCGGCACAGCGACCGGCTTATTCATGTCGATGCATGAAGGCCACTTTGCACAGTTTGTTGCACCGGAAGCCCTTTGGCCAAAAGACATGTTTTACGCCATTATCGCGGCGCTCATGTGTATCGGATTCACATTTTTTTCATCGTCGTTTCTGGATCTCAATCGCTGGTCACCCAACCTTACGCGCATGCTGTTGGGCGCTGGCGCTGTCGCCGCAACGGTCATTATTCTGATCGGTCTCAGCGATGAACCCATTGTCTTCTCTCCATATTTACTGCTGATTGTTATCTCCCTCTATGTTTGCGGCATTTATGCCGGGCTTTATATCCGCAACCAAGGCATTGCCTCTGCCGGGTATTTTTCGCTGGCGATCTTCCTCTGCACACTCGGGTTGATGCTCGATTTCGGTTCCAATATCAGTGTATTGCCTTGGACACGATGGTCGTTCAGTTATGCCTCAATCGGCAACACCGCAATGATTTTGGTATTTGCATTCGCGCTTGCCGACAAAATGCGCCAACTCAATAACGAAAAACTCGACACCACCTATCAATTGATGAAGCTGACCGAAGAAAAAGCGCAAAGCAACATCGAGGTGTATAAAAGCAAACTCAACGAAGTACAGTTAGAAAAACGTGCTGACGAAGCCAAGATTGAAAGCCGTGCGAAAAGCGAATTTTTGGCGACCATGAGCCATCAGATTCGTACGCCAATGAATGGTATTCTGGGCATGACCGAATTATTGGACGACACCGTGCTTGAGGATGACCAGCGCCATTTTGTCTCATCGATCAACAAATCTGCGAAATCACTGCTGAATGTCATCAATGATCTACTGGATTACTCAAAAATTGAATCGGGCACGATGGCGCTGGAATCCAAGCTGTTTAATCTTGAGCGCATCATTGACGATTGCATCAACATCTCTGCACTGAAAGCCACCGAAACCAAACTCAATTTCGTCGGCTGTGTCGAACCGAATACCCACCTCCAGCTAAAAGGTGATGCGCCTAAAATACGTCAAGTGACGCTTAACCTGCTGAATATCGTTTTTGGTTTCTCAAGCGGCGGTACTGTTGTATTAAAAGCCTCACAAACCGGCAAAAACACCGTAAACAGCACCGAAGTACGTGTTGAGGTTGTGAGTAAAGGCGTGTTACTCACTGAAGAAGATGTCGCGAGCTTACTTCAACCCTTTAATGATGCTGCCAAATCGAGCAAACAGAAAGGCCAAGAAATCGGCCTTGCCGTCAGCCGAGAATTGATTGAACTGATGCATGGTCGGCTCGGCATCGATCGTGATGAACATGTTAATAGTACGACGCTTTGGTTTACCACACGCCTGCTGCTGCCGCACACCAACGAGATGCAACGCTTGATGGATCGCTCCAAAATACTCAGCGGCCGCCGCCTATTAATCTGTGACGACAACGAAGAAATCGTTACCACCATTAAAGGCCTGACCGAATCTTGGGGCATGCAATGCAACACCTGCAGTAGCGCTAGGGATGCCAGCGAATTGCTTCTCCATGACGATAGTGCTTACCAGGTGCTGATGATTGCTGAAGAGTTTCTAACGCCAGAAGTACAACTGGCGATTCGAAAAAGTAACGTCGACCACAATTTCATCACATCGGTAAACCTCATTACTCGTGTCCGTTTTACGATGACCCAAGCCGAGATGAAAAAACGCGGTATTCAGAGTGTGCTTGAGATCCCCTACTCGACCCTGAATCTTTACCAGTCGCTGCTAAAAAGTATGGGGATCGACAATGTCGAAGTCGACAAAACCAACGACGCACCGCTTTCGATTCTGGTTGCGGAAGACAACACCGTAAACCAAATGGTTATCGACGGACTTCTGAAGAAATTACGCTTCAAACCTCGGCTTGTTAACAATGGCCTCGAAGCCGTGAACACGTTTCTTGATGAATCCACCGAGTTCAATCTGATCTTTATGGATTGCGAAATGCCGGAAATGAGTGGTTATGAAGCCTGTAAAGCCATTCGCGAATTTGAACAAAAAAACAACACAGAACTAGCCGATCGCTCAGTCATTATCGGCCTAAGTGCACATTCAACACCCGAATACCGCGAACAGGCCTATGAAGCCGGCATGAATGACTTTATCGTCAAACCACTAACTATTGAGGATATCGAAGACGTTATCGAACGGATGCGAAACAACTATTTCAACGTTGATCTCACCGAATTGAACGATAACATCGATGTACCGCACGAAAGCCGTCACCGCCAGTTTCCGGATATCCTATGAATACTGACACCCATAATCATTCCGTTGACCTCGTTATCATCGGTGGAGGCATCGCTGGCCTTTGGACACTAGCAGAAGCACGTGCCTCCGGCATCAATGCCATTCTGTTCGAAAAAGCCGACCTCGGGTGCGGCCAAACCATTGCTTCTCAAGGGATTATCCACGGCGGCTCAAAGTACGCGCTGGCTGCCAAGATGACGAAAGCGGGCAATGTTATCGGTGAGATGCCCAAACGCTGGAAAAACGCCATCGGCGGCAAGGGCAATGTTCTGCTCAATGACATTAAAACCTTGGCGCAACACCAATACCTCGTGCCTACCAACCATACGGATACCAAACTGCTGTCGTTTTTGGGCTCGAAAACCATGGCATCACGCACGAAAACCATCACACATAAACACCTCCCAGATGCTTATAAAGCAATTGGTCTTGATAACAGCATCTATCAACTGAATGAAATTGTGCTCGATATCGGTACAGTTCTGACGAGTTTTTTAAATCAGTACCAAGCATTTATGTATCAGGTTGAGATTAACGCTGAGGATATCGGCCCACGCGAACAAAACCAATACGCAATCAAGACCCCGGCCGGCATCATTAACACACAGCATATTCTACTGGCCGCTGGCGAAGGCTACGAACACCTCAACGTTCAGGCTCCCGCCATGCAAAAACGACCGCTGCAAATGGTGATGGTTAAAGGTGATTTGCCACCCATTTTCGCGCATTTCGTCGGCCGTTCCAATAAACCGATATTGACCGTAACATCACACGCATCTAACGGAAAAACCGTATGGTATATGGGCGGAAACCTTGCCGAAGAAGGTGTTGATAAATCGGCATCAACACTGATTGATGAAGCACGTCATCATCTCAATCAAATGATGCCATCAATAGATACTGAACAGCTCAGCTTCGGCACGTTTCATGTCAATCGCGCTGAGCCAGCCATGAAAGGTCTAGTGCGGCCCGATGATGCCTTTATTCAGAACAACAGCAACATCATTGTCGGATGGCCAACCAAGCTGGCACTAGCACCGCGTTTTGCAGAAAAAGTCGTCAATGAAGTCCATGCAACCAGCCTGCAACTGATAGGCACGATCGAACCCGTGCCGGTAATGCTGCAATCTCTGCCTAGGCCCGGCATCGCCAAATACCCCTGGCACGACCTCTAATTCGCCAACTCGAACCCGAGAGCGCCACATCGACTTGTGCGCTCCGACGCAGCCACTCGCTATTGATAAGAGCCAATACAACATACAATGAATAAAAAGCTACTCGGAAGCACAGATGTCGGTCTTAGCCCTCTGGCTTTAGGCACAGTAAAGTTCGGGCGTAATCAATCAGTAAAATACCCGGGGCAATTCAACCTGCCGGCAGACACCGATCTAAAAAACCTGCTTAGCTTGGCCCGTGACTACGGAGTTTCAACGCTAGACACCGCCCCAGCCTATGGCATCAGCGAAGAACGCCTGGGAAAACTCATGCAAGGCCAACGTAACGCCTTCGAGATTATTTCCAAAGCCGGCGAAATCTACGACACGGCGGCCGATAGCTCAACGTATCGCTTTGATGCTAAAACCCTGCGCCATTCGCTGGAAACCAGCCTGCGAACCTTAAAAACTGATTATCTGGATGTTTGGCTACTGCACTCCGACGGCAATGATCTAGACAACCTCAACGATGAGACCCTTGAAGTATTCCTAACGGCAAAACAACAGGGTTATGTGCGTGCCATTGGGATGTCGACAAAAACCGTCGACGGCGGCCGCAAAGCACTTGAGCACATGGACTGCATCATGATGGCGGCAAGCCTTTCGCATGAAGACGAAGCACCGCTATTCGATATTGCTGCATCACTAAACAAAGGTTTGTTGATGAAGAAAATTTTCGATTCAGGCTGGGCACTGACAAACGACAACAAATCACAGGTAATGGAACAAACCTACAATACACTGTTTAGCCATCAGGCTGTGTGTAGTGCCATTGTCGGCACGATCAATCCCAAACATTTGATAGAAAACACACAGGCATTTGAACAGGCCGTGCCTTTAGGGAATACTGACGCTCAATAATCAGAGCCACAATTAGCCGGCGTTACCGGCCACTCATCACACATCGACCAGCTGCCGACGATGCGGCCGTAGAATAATCATGATAAATCGACGCCCCTGCCTGTTTCTGGACCGTGACGGTGTAATCAACCGCGACATCGCTTATGCCCACAAAGCCGAAGACATAACCTTCGTACCCGGCATATTTCGACTGTGCCGTATCTTTCAACGCGCAGGCTACCGCATCGTGATAGTGACAAATCAGTCAGGCATCGCACGCGGCTATTATTCGGAAGCAGACTTTCAACACCTGACGCAATGGATGCACAACGAATTTCGTCGCCGCGGTATCACTATCACTGCCACCTACCACTGCCCGCATCACCCGAACATCAGCGGCCCATGCCATTGCCGAAAACCCGCACCGGGTATGCTCCAACGTGCAACAAAACGCTATCAACTTGATGTTCGCCAGAGCGTTATGATTGGCGACAAAACCTCTGATATGCAGGCAGCCAAAGCGGCAGGCATCAAACATCGCATTCTAATCAGTCCGGAACCGCTATTCAGGCACTCTAAAATGGCGACAATGTGTGTACAATACCACCGACAGATTTTTGCGCGCCTCAAAGGCATTATTGATACGCGCCAACTGAAAGGCTGAACGCATGAAAGCACTAATTAAACAGCATATTCGCCAAAGCATCGAAACCAAAGAAGCGATTCTCACCGATGAGATGTGCGTCGATGCCATTCAACGAGCCGCAACTGCCTGTAAAGATGCCATTGCAGCAGGTAACAAGATATTGCTGGCAGGCAACGGCGGTAGTGCTGCAGATGCCCAACACATTGCGGCAGAGTTAGTGGGTCGATTTGAAAAAGAACGCCCCAGCATGCCCTCAATTGCGCTAACAACTGACACATCAGCACTTACAGCCATCGGCAATGACTACGGTTACGACCACGTCTTTTCGCGCCAACTACAAGGGCTTGGGCAAGCTGGCGACGTGTTTATCGGTATCTCAACCTCTGGCAATTCAGGTAACGTGATAAAAGCCGTTGATGTCGCCAAAGAAAAACAAATCACAACCATTCTGCTCAGCGGCAAGGATGGCGGCAAGCTCGCTAATATGTGCGACATCAACATCATTGTGCCTTGTGACCGCACTGCGACGATTCAAGAAAGCCATATTATGATCGGTCATATGCTCTGTGCGTTAATTGAAAGCTGAAAAACGAGCAGTGAAACAAGGGCTAGGAAAAAGGCTGATGATGCCGCAGCGCCAAGCCTCAACTAAATAGAAAGCTAAGCCGATAGCTAAACCAAGAACCAAATAACCCGCTACACAACGAGCCAAACGACAAACAATGGCAGATAACACCATGACCACAGTACCCCATACTATGCTCCCGTTGGATTTTCGCGCCGCCCGAATCTTGGTCGTCGGCGATCTCATGCTGGATCAATACTGGCTGGGACAAACCGGTAGAATCTCACCCGAAGCACCGGTACCAGTGGTCAAAGTCACATCCACAGAAATGCGACTCGGCGGTGCAGCCAATGCAGCCCTGAATGCACGCTCTTTGGGCGCCAACGTAACGCTGGCAGGTATTCTCGGCGACGACGACAATGCAGCGCATGTTCGAACGCTGCTTGACGATCAACAGATTGAAGACTTATCCGTCGTCGATAGCAGCGCTTCAACCATTACCAAACTGCGAATGATCAGCCGTGGACAGCATGTTGTTAGAGCTGACTTCGAAGATACATTTTCTGACGCCGCCATTAACGCACTCGTCCAAAAAGTCAGCGATGCCATCGAAGGTTTCGATCTTATTCTTTTATCCGACTACAAAAAAGGCGCACTCGACCACTGCGAACAGATTATCGAAGCCGCGCGTAAACACGGAAAGCCCGTTATCATCGACCCCAAGGGGCAAGACTTCAGTCATTACCGCCACGCAGCGTTATTGACACCCAACCTCAGCGAGTTTGAAGCTATTGTTGGCAGCTGTAAAGACGAACAAGATATGTTTCATAAAGCAGATCAGCTCATCAAAGAGCTTGATCTCGGTGCCCTGCTATTGACGCGAAGCGAACAAGGCATGACCCTCTTTAACCCGGATGGCTCGCATCATCACTTCAATGCGACCGCCAAAGAAGTGTATGACGTCACCGGTGCCGGTGATACAGTCATCGCCACGCTGGCTTGCGCCATGACCACCGAGTTGCCTCTCGACGAAGCCGTGATGTTAGCAAATACGGCCGCCAGTATTGTTGTCGGCCGAATGGGCGCCGCTACGGTCACACCGTTGGAACTCAAGCTCGCGCTAGACAACGCCGGCGCTCAACCGAGCGGCATTACCACCATCGAGCAATTGGTTAAACTGGTTCAGTTTGAGCAAAGCCTGGGCAAGAAGATCGTATTTACCAATGGCTGCTTCGATATTCTCCACAAAGGCCATGCACAGTACCTACAGGAAGCCGGCTTGCTCGGTGACCGACTAATCGTCGCCGTCAACAGCGACGAATCCGTTGCCCGGCTGAAGGGCCCTACTCGCCCAATCAACACCGTGGATGACCGCATGGCCGTTATTTCAAGTTTGAAATCTGTCGACTGGGTGCTGAACTTCGCCGAAGACACTCCTGAAGGCCTGCTTCGTGCATTAAAACCCGATATTTTGGTCAAAGGGGGTGACTACCAAATTGATCAAGTTGTCGGCGCTGACATTGTTGCCGGTTACGGCGGCAAAGTTGCAGTCTTATCGCTGCAAAAAGGCCGTTCTACCACTAATATTATCGATTCAATCAAGAGCCACTAAGCTGTAACGACCATGTTTCTGTATTATTTTCGCGTATTTTTGGTTGTCACCTATTTCCTGCTATTCAGTGTGATGGCGGTGATATTTCTGATATTCATGCCCTTTAAGCCGAATAGCAGCCGCTATGTCATGAAGCTATGGCGCCCAGCTTACTTCCTCGCGAACATTCGCGTCGAACCAATCAATGCCCCCACCCGCTCACCGGACAAACCGGTGATCTATATTGCCAACCACCAAGACCTGCTGGATATTTTTATGCTCACACACGTTTGGCCACACAACACGTTTGTGGTGGGCAAGCGCAGCATTATTTTCATTCCGTTTTTTGGTATCGCATTTTGGCTAGCTGGCAATATCTTCATCAATCGTTCCGACAAAGAAGGCGCTTGGGCACTGATGGATCAACTGGCAATGGAGATGCATGACCACCATAAAAACATCTACATTTTGCCAGAAGGCACCCGCAGCCGCGGCCGCGGCTTGTTACCATTCAAGAAAGGCGCATTTGCAACAGCAATCAAAGCCGGTGCCGACATCGTACCGATCTGTGCAAGCAGCAGCAGTAAAATTGACTTGCACAACTGGACACCCGCTAAAGGCTACATAGAATTTTTGCCGCCGGTATCATCTGAAGGCTACACACTGGAGCAGGCAGGCGAACTGGCGGAACATTGCCATCACCTGATGAAAAACAAGATCGCCGAACTGGACGCACGCATTGACAAAGAGTCCGGCAAA
>CACSIO010000003.1 GCA_902705865.1 BD1-7 clade bacterium | reverse complement strand
AAACTAATGCAGAACGCCTGGACACGCCGGATTTCACAACCTGAATAAACAAGAAAGCCGGTGCAAAATCAATACCGGCTTTGAGTAATGCTTGGGTAAAAGACTTGGAAAGAACTACAGCGTGAAACGCACAGAACGCTCGCAGCACGGGCCGGAGCCGCAACGCGGCGGAGGTCCAAGCCACGCAGTGGCTGAGCGTGCCTGCGCTTGTTCTGTGCCGCCCTGCTACTCTGTGCGCCCTGCAAATCAGAATACTCGCTGACACGAATTAATGTTTGAACGGCAGACTAACACAACTGACGTGCCAACAAAACGCGACGAAATGAACTGAAAGAGAATACGACGCTACCCGCCCAAGACTGACCGAGAGCAGAACCTTACACGAGAAGAAATCTACGCAGGAAATTGAGCTTGCCGGGCCATGAACCGAACCAACTCAGAACGCTTGGATACACCGGATTTCACAACCAGCATAAACAAGAAAGCCGGTGCAAAATCATAACCGGCTTTGAGTAATGCTTGGGAGAAAGACTTGGAAAGAACACCAGCGTGAAACGCACAGAACGCCCGCATCAAAGGCAGGCGACGCATAGCGGCGACTGTCCTTTGCATGCGCTTGTTCTGTGCCGCCCTGCTACTCTGTGCGCCCTGCGCATCAGAAAGCTCAGTGACACGAATTAATGTTTGAACGGCAGACTAACACAACTAACTTGCCAACAAAACGCGACGAAATGAACTGAAAGATAATGCCACGCTACCCGCCCAAGACTGACCGAGAGAAAAACCTTACACGAGAAGAAACCCACGCAGTAAATTATGCTTTCCGACACATGAACCGAACTAACTCAGAACGCTTGGATACACCGGATTTCACAACCTGAATAAACAAGAAAGCCAGCTTAGAAGACATACCGGCGTTGAGTAATGATTGGGTAAAAGACTTGGAATGAAATACAGCGTGAAACGCACAGAACGCCGCGATAATCGGCTGGCGGCGCGAAGCGACGACAGTCCGGTGGAGGCCTGCAAGGCCAGAACGAAATTCATCGCCTTGTTATGCATTATTTTTCTTAGAATGTCAGAACTATAATAAATTTGGTATTGACCCGTCTATAGGTTTAGGGTGGATGATAGCTACTCAACGGGCAATTGGTGAATTTATGCTGACTGTAACGCAACTAGCAAGGAAGTTTAATATATCCAGAGCAACCATTCTCTATTACGAGCGCGAAGGGCTTTTAATGCCCACAAAGCGCTCTGATAATGGATATAGATGGTATGGGGAAAGCGAGATTGAGCGCCTAGAGGCGATTGTTTCATATCGATCGTACGGTGTGCCAGTGGCAAGTATAAATGAACTGATTGAGCGTAAAGACAGTTTATCTCAAACACAAATCTTGAAAGATCATTTCAATGAATTGGAAAAAGAGATAAACCAATTGAGAAATCAACAAAAAGCCATTGTAGCTTTGCTACAAGAGCCAAACCTTTTGGAGGACAACATGGTAACTAAAGATCGTTGGGTAGAAATAATGAAAGCAGCTGGTTTTGATGAAAAATCAATGCTGAGTTGGCATCAGAAATTTGAAGAGATGGAACCTGAAGAACATCAAAAATTTCTTGAATCATTAGGCATTGATGAAGAAGAAATTAAACAAATCAGAAGCCTGTAAGAATGCGCGATCTCAGGGATGAGACTGCATAACGCCGCAAGCAAAGGCGCGCTTTAGCGCGTCCAGCCCGCAGGGCGATTTTGCCTTGCCTTGTTAAATGCTCACGCACGAGTGCCACCTGAATAGAGATGGTTAACACAGTAAGCACTGCCTTTTACCTGCTTGATGTCACAGCCTGACCACATGCATGATCCGTTGGTAAGACCGCCACGGTTTTGAACCATTTGCTCTTTTATAAGTGACTCACTATCAAATGCTTCCCAGTTTTCGAGTGAGGGGATTTTTACTGCATAGCAGATTTGATATTTATCCCACTCATCGACTTTGTAGAATTGCTTGCAATCGGGACACTGCATTAACAAAACCCAATTGCCAACATCAAGTTTGTTTAGCTTTGATTTGAAATCAGAGTGATTATTGCTGATGTCAATTAAAGTGGGTTTTTCTTTGCAACTGCACATAGCTTACCTTGGCATTTAACGCCTCAATAAGGGGCGCCGTAGGCGTCCCTCTTGATTGACTTGTTACATTTTTCCTTCGTACATTTTCTTAGCTTGGATTGCTTTATCCAGCCTTCTATGAACAAGCGATACCATTGATAAAATATCAAGCGCATCGATTTCCTCGATTTGCCAAGTTATCTTTGGCGCATGGGCTGTAGTATTACGGAATGTACCAAAAAGTCCTTTAAGTAAATTCATAAAACCTTTTTGCTCACTCTTTTCACTTTCGGACACAAGAGTATTTAAGGCTAAATGTGGAACCCCTTTAAAGGAAAACGCTTCATCTACAAGACCCGCACCATCCGTATGTAACCCTGACAAATTTCGAATTTTGTCTGCAACACTTTTTGTTGCCTCAAAAACTGCATGAAAATAGTTATCGACAACAAGTTCTTCTTTGCAGTATTTAAGAACGTCAGGGTGAACATTTCTTGCAACTAAATGTTCTTTAAGCTTGCTAGCTCTAGCAGCAGCTTCACTTATAGTATTTGATTTTTGCACATACTCAATCTTTCCATTTTCTCCGAGATGAAGTCCTGAAAAACTTAAGATTTGGTTTACCTTGAATCTAGTATCATTAAACCACTCTAAATTGTCGTAATGTCTGGCTGGATTCAATGAGTTTTGAACAAATAATAAAACATTGTTAGCACAACGATCTTGTTCTTGTTTATTAGCAAGAGCTGAATTTAGCCTTTTCCATTTTGTGTTTCCAGAGTCAATATCATCAACATTTGATTCATACAATATTTTCCCTATTTCAGTTCCTGTAAAACCACTCGCAGTTTCACCAAGAACCTTAGATAAAGATTCAATAACACTGAAATCTAATTTCTCGATTGCTGGCATGATATTCCTTGGAAAATGTAACGCTGGCAGCACGGGCCGGAGCCGCAACGCGGCGGAGGTCCAGTAAATGCGCAGCATTTACGAGCGTGCCTGCCCTTGTTAAATGCTGAACTTAAACACTGAATACATACTGCCATAATAACCAAATAATTGGTGGAGAACTTAGTAATAACGGTAGCCAATAGCTGTTAAAAACCCCTTCTTTTAGCCAACTTTGACGTAAAGCAGATGTAAATAGTGCTATGACACCAAGAAATGTTGTAACCACCGCCCTACTTACAAGAATAATCATTGCAAGCATTGCTTGAAAGGCTCCACCACTTCCAGTCCCTCCATCTATTGAAAGAAACATTAAGGTGGACGAACCATAACCAATTACAAAGCATACTAAGATGAACTTTGTGAATTTCTCTTGAGATCTCGAATTACTAACCATAGTGATTTGGGCATTTAACGCCGCCAACAGCGGCCGAGCGCAGCGAGGTCCAGCGCAACTTGTTGCGCGATGCTGCTTGGCCTTGTTAGGCATTTACTCAATGGGTGTCAAAATACTCGTCATGCGTACGTTTTCCACTAATATCTTGCGACCCAACGTAATAATCAACAAGCACCTTATCCGATCTATTTAATTGTATCCAGCCTTCTGCAACTCTATACCAGTCTAGGCCAGCTCTCTCATAGACCTTCGGAAAAGCCCCCCAACCCGATCCTGACACATTTAACTCTCCAAACTTCATAACGCTTTTATAACTTGAAGAGTGATCTGGCTTTGAGTGAATTCTGATCGCAGTATTTCGAATCGGAGAAATATCACTTTCTTTGAAGCTGTAACAACTTATCTTATTCAATGTACGGTCGAACCATAGGTATTGCTGCGCACCTTCAAATGAAATTACTGCACAATCATTGAACTGAACCGCCCATTTTCCATTGTTGGCGAAACCTATATAACCAATAGGCTGACCGTGAGCGCATACATACCCACATAGAAAAATCAGAGTAACTGACAAAATTCTGGCCATAAGAAATGAATTACCTTAAGCGCCTAACAGCTAAGTCTATTGAAACCGTCAATATATCTCGACACAATATATTCTTTCAATGACGATTCGATCGTTATATGCAGTTCATACCGTAAATCAATAATATACAGCTATTGTTAGTAATCGCTAGCAACATAAATATATTGACCAACACACCTTAACCAAAATTTTCGAAATTCAAGTAATTAGCATATACAACAATGACATAGAGATAAAAATTCCACATATCTTGGTTGCTTTCCAAAAGGATGATCAAAAACTGTACATTAATACAGCACTCTAACACCAAGAGCATTGCGCATAACACTTGCCACAGCACACGCAGTGGCCAAGTATTCTTAGTCGTGTCGGCTAGCCTCCATCTCCGCCACCCCCATCACCGCCAAAACCACCGTCGAAACCGCCACCAAAATCTATCGAGCCTAGATCAATACCCCACTCTGCAGCATCGCTCCTTGAGCGCGACGAACGAAAACAGGCGAGAAAGGCTCCCAGGCACATCAGAAAAATAACACCCGCGCCAAATCCATCGTGAAACCCTACAGCAGTTGATGAAACCAATAGCAACACGCCGCTACTACGTAACGAAAATGACAATGTGCGAGCAAGTAGACCTCCAATAAAGAACAACAGCGCACCAATCACGATTTCACCGAGATAAAACTCCCCTAACCCCAGCAAGATCAACACAAACCCAATCAACTTCATCGAATCCAAACTCCGTGTATTCCGCAAATGTACTCTGAATACTCTACACAGCTGACGTAGCCGTTAGCAAATTACGCGAATCGACACCAATCGTCCGTAAACAAGTATGTTTCACGGGTGTGTTTTTGGCAGTCTCGCTCAGCAACTCTATACTTATTTGATCAAAGCAACTAACGATAACAACCACTACTTATTTTTAGGGATGAAAATATGTTCAAGCGCACTCTTCTGATGTCGGCATTGGCAATATCGTCAGCCGCAAACGCCTATATGTTCGAAGCAACCTACGAATACTCTGACGGCAACATAAAACCAGAGGTCGACGGCACCAATAGAGGTGATATCGAACCATCATTTCACTTATTGGATGTTCGGGTTTATATGGAAGACGTCAGCATTGCTGGCGGTGCGTGGGAAGAAGCCGCCTTTCTAGATAAGGCATCCTATGTAAATGGCCAATGGCGAGGTTTGGATGTTGAAGTCGGCAACGTTATGATCAAGTCGAACGATTATTTGATTGGCGGCCAAGCCGTAATTAACGATTTCATTATTCGCTCCAATATCTCAACCGGAAAAAATCAGTCAACCGATGACAGATCCGTTAGCGGCGGATTTGGATTTGGCTCTTACATTGGTGAACACCACGCCCTGACCGGTGATATAGCATTTGATTACGACGGTGCAGAAGACGCCTTCACTTACCGCCTTGGTGTGAACTATCACGGCTACTTGCCGATCGGCGACTCTATTCAATCTATGTCATTCGACGGTACCCTTTATACCAACAACACCCGTTACGCTGCAGATAACCGCAATGGAACACTGACTGGGTTCAGTGGTATTTACACTTACTACCCATTACCGCAAGTTGGCGTTGGTGCTGAGTTTGATATCACCTCAGGTTCAAATCGTGAAACGACGGGTAATTATACCGACTCAACCTCCAGTGATTTGGGGCTATTTGTTCACTACTATCCGATCAATCACTTCCGCCTGGGCATCAATGTGATGACTGGCAAAGAAGAAGATAGAACCACCAATTCAAAAACCATCAACCAAACCAAATCTTGGGCGTTTAACGTACGCCTACGGTTCTAAACCCGCCAGCAATGGCGCTTCTGGCACTTTGTAGACCACGATGAGTCCAATGATTCATCGCGGTTGCCAGCCAGCCGTCGACACCCCCAAGTTAAATCATCCGTTTTTTGCCCCAATATCACTAAACATCAATACAAATGGTTCGATAACAACAGATCGAAGCAAGCGCATATGGTAGATAGAGACACACTCCCACTGCAATACGGGCCCTGGGCACTAATCACTGGAGCTTCGGCCCATACACAGCCCCTGCCCGGCACCGGCGAAGCCTATGCTCACCAGCTCGCGCGCCAGGGCTTCAATCTGGTATTGATCGCGCGTAATGCTCAACATCTGAATTTACTGGCAGAAACCTTACACAACAAATACGGTATTCAAACACGTACCGTTTGCGTCGATCTTACTGACCCCGATCTATGGCATACCTTGAAACCACAAACCATCGATCTTGATATCGGCTTGATGGTACTCAACGCCACCTATACCGCCTCTGGCGAGTTCTTTGATGTGTCTATCGATGCCAAACAACAAGCCATCGAGATCAATTGCACACGCACCGTTGAGTTTATTGAATCCTTCGGTGCTTCGATGAAATCGCGAGGCCGTGGCGCCATTGTGATTGTTAGCTCAATTGCCGCAACTTACGGGCAACGCAATTACAGTATGTATGGGGCGATCAAGGCGTTTCAGCAGAATCTTGGCGAAGCGATATGGAGTGAATTTCGACAACATGGAATCGATGTTATTACCGCATTACCAGGGCCAATAAAAAACGCCAATTTCAGACGGATTAAAACCCACAAGCAATTTTTTGCATTTGGCGTCGAGCCAGCCGATGTTGCTAGTATCAGTCTGGCCCATTTAGGCAAAGGCCCTAGCGTTAGAATCTCTGCATTTGCTCATGGTATCTTTTGGTTGCAACGTTGTTTGCCACGGCGAATCATTGTGGCCGTGGTTGAACGCTACATCGGCTGGCTTTATCGATCCTAGCAACACAAATGCAAACGCAGTTTTTGAGAACCATAGAATACCAACTCTCAGGCTCACCGTTATTCATCCGGAAAAGTGTACTCTTCACGCTCTAACTTCGATGAACTCCTGATCGACAAGGCAATGAGGCAAGACACAAGATTACCCGTAACAAACAGATTAATAATCGAAATTGCCGCGAGCTGACCAACTTTACGTTTTACTGTCGCCATGTGCGTCCAGATATAGAGCCCAGCCAGCATCACGGCGAGACCGAAAAGTGTTTCAACACCTTCGGTAACCTCCGGCTCAACGCCATCATCAACCCATACACCAAAGCCAAGCATGCCGACAACAAGCGCGTAAAATAGCCACATGAGCACCAGAGCTATTTTTCGGCCTATGCTCAAGTTCGAAAACGTCGGATAAAAAGTATTAGCGTCACGGATGGATTCGAGATTCGCTTCAGGAGCTTGATAAACCGTATCTGGAGCATCCATACAGAAGATTCCTAATGAGAGTTATTAACGCTATTAACAAAATAGGTCTATCTCATCAAAAACTTCACAAAAACGCAATAAGCGTTAAAATCGGTAACTAGCAGCTCGCAACCATTAGGTAGGAGCTAGGAGCCAGCCCAAAAGCCTCGAACCGTCGACGCTAACTGTTCAACTGAGGGAGCAAAATCCAACTGCCAATGCCGCGGAAAAAGCTGTGCATATTTGGGCTCAGCGAATCGTGCATCAACCAGTACCATAACGCCTTTGTCTGAGGCGGTTCTTACCACTCTACCGGCACTTTGTAATACCTTATTAAACCCCGGGTACTCAAAGGTATAGGCGAATCCTTCACCCGGATGTGCAGCTTCCGCATATTGCTGCATCAACCTGCGTTCGTCAGATATCTGGGGCAAACCAACCCCAAATTGGATCATGCCAATCAATTGCTCACCGGGTAAATCGACACCTTCGGCATACCAACCGCCGGATATCGCCACTAAAACACTGGATCGGCCAGTATCTGCCAACTCATCGATTAATCCATGGCGCTCAACATCACTGTGATCTCGAGATTGATACAGCCAGTGGTAGTCAGGCAGCGTTTGTTCTAGTAACGGCCTCAGCGTTTCAATCATCTGGTATGACGGTAAACACAACAAATAATTGCCCGCTTTTGCACAAACCGTCGACACCACGATATCAATAATTTGCTGATGGTAACGATCACGATGGCCATAACGCATGTCTACAAAGGGACACACAACAATACTGGCGTTAGCCGGGTCGAAGGGCGAAGGAATATCCAGATACTGCGCATGAGTAAGCCCACTGGTTTCGGCATAAAATGCCATCGGCACCAAACTGCCCGAAAACACACTCACGGCTTTAAATCGTGCAAACATCTCGGCGTTCAATGGCGCTGGGTGCACGTTCACGAGCGCCAGCTCAAACACATCGGATCGACCAACCGGACGCACCAATACCTGAAACGTTTGATCAATGGGAATATCAATCTGACGCGATGCTTGTGAAGGTGCCTGCGTAGATAGCTTCACTACCCCTTCAAACCGATAGAGCATCCGAAATAATGGCGTCAGTTGTGGGCTAAATTCGATCTTTTTAGCGCGGCATTCATCCACACGATCGAAAAACGCCTCTAACGCGACGCGCACAGTATCGGGAATACATTGTAGCAAACGACTTTGGCCAACAACGCCTTCTGCTGGCAGACGCCCTAGGTCATCCACGCACTCCGCCAGTGCGGATAATAATCGCCCCGCTTTACGATCCGCTTTGCGCACTGCTGAAAACGCCTGACGCATGACCCACGGGTTTAACTCCGCACTATAAGCTGAGCGTGTTCTGTCCGGTAAATTGTGGGCTTCATCCACCAGCAAAGCTGCAGTCTCGGCGTTCATTTCCAGCAATCGATTTAATCGAATCAGTGGATCGAACACATAATTGTAATCGGCGATTACGATATCCAGCCAGCGCGCAGCATCGAGGCCTAACTCAAAGGGACAAATACGATGTGCTTGAGCGACGTCCAACACCCTTGTTTTATCCGCAACGCCATTCTGCGCAGCATCAAACAGTGCTGCGCGTGCGGCTGGTAGCCGATCGAAATAGCCGATACAGAAATCACATTCCTGCTGTTGTTGATCAGCCTCCTGTTCAGAATCATTCGATTTACAGGGGCAAATTTTATCTTTGGCAGTCAGCACCAATGCAGAAGGATGAAACGCCTGTTCATTTAATACTCCCAACGCTTCCACAGCACTTTTTTGCCCCGACACTTTAGCGGTAAGATACCAAACCTGCTTCACGTGGCCCGTGCTCTGAGCCTTTAACGCCGGATACAAATGCGCCAGGGTTTTACCGATACCGGTAGGCGCCTGTGTCATCAATTGCCGCCCGGTCGCAAGGGTTTTGTAAAGCGCCTCTGCAATATCTCGCTGGCCGTCACGAAAGCCGCCATAGGGCATCGCCAAATCAGAAATTGTTCGCTGGCGTCTGCGTTGAGCTTGCTGCAAGTGTTGTTGCCACTGCAAATAGTCCTTCGCCGCCTGCTCAACAAATATTTTGACGGTATCGTACTCTATTTCGATATGCTCACGTTGCGCGCGTTGTTTGCCAAGGTGGTAATAACACAAACGCAGCTCACACACCGGCAAGGCAATACAGTGGCCACGTTTCTCATTTAATAATCCGTACGCGTAAAATTTAGCCTGGGCCAAATGCAGGGCTTTTGCATCTGCACCAATATCGGCGGCATCTATCCAAGTGGTTTTTATCTCTTCAATAATTACACGATCGCCCTGATCAATAACGCCATCGGCACGGCCTGATACGTTGAGTTGCCAATCATCCATCCTGTAATCAAATTCGACAACGACTTCAGCCTGATAATCCTTACCCCCGGCTTTTTGCACACGTTTGTGGGCTGCGATTCCGGCTCTTGGATCAACTGCCGGCCCAGTATCTTGATGGAGGTTACCCCGCTGGCAGCTAAACTCCACTAACTCACCAACGCTAACGTTTATACACTGCGAGCTGAGATCTTGTGTCACACGCTGCCCCACTCAACATGCAGTACGCGCGCGGGTATACCATGATCAGAAAAATAGTTGAGCCAGCGTATTTGATTTTTTTGCAATCGATCGCCCGGGCCTTTGACTTCGATGAGTTCATACCCCTGAGGATCAAAACGAATTAAATCCGGAAACCCCGAACGATTATTGCGAAGATCTGCCAACATACGTTGAAATATCGCATGTAAGTCTTCGCTCGGAATGGTTTCAACAGCGAGCGTTAATAGCTCCGGCGTAGCGTACTCCCAAACCACAAAGTGATTCGCAATACCGGCTTTTTGCTGCGCGGTTGCCAGTAATTGAGATAAGAGTATAGTTTTTTCACTACTCAGATTTTCTTCTTTATCCCCACTCTTATTACCAGATTTATCCACGCTAGGGCATTCAAGCAAATACGCGAGGCGTTGATCAATCGATTGCGTTCGTCGAATGTAAAAATCCGGCGAAAACAAATCCAATGGCCCACGATGAAACGGATTGATAAATGCTTGAGGCACAGGGGCAAAAATATCATCCCAGAAATACAAACCAAATAAGGCATTGAACAACAGATTCTCGACATACAAACACACACTGCCGGTGTCTTCATCGGTTAATACCGTTTGAACCCGTTGTTCTACCCGCTCGCCTTCAACGAAGTCACAGGTTAACGTATTGGTGATTATTTCTGGCGCGGTATATTTTTGGATCGGCTCACCCAGTGCTTTTTGCACTTTAGGTATAAAACGTTGCGCAAATTCGGCTTCGTCATCATCAATCGGCCGAGCCTGAATATCGTTAAGCATGGCTTTTGCCGCGGGCCATTCTTTTAATGCAGCGCTGATTCGAACAATCCGCTCGCGCGCCGGCGGTTGACGTGTTTTTGCAAACCAGTCACGTGCACTATGCAGCTCGCCCAAACGCTCTAGCTGGCGAGCAGCGCGAGTAATGGTGCGCTCAACACGGCGTTGCAATACTGCATCGGTTTTTTCCGGCATGCTCTCACACAAATGAACCAGTGCTTCAGCATCCATCTCACGAATATCGTCCGCAGATGCCAGCAACTGATAGTAACGATCGTGATTGAGCAATTGTTGTGTTGAATGGTAGAAGCGATGATCGTTATCAAGCGCATAGTTTTCGTAGGTGACAACGCCCAATTCGCTGATCACAAATTCACTGAGATCCTGATAACGATTGCCGAAGAAACAGAGTTTGATTTGATCAACCATCGCCAACCCGGCTTGACGAATCATCGGGTAGGATTCCTCAAGTAAAACGTCTAGGGATTTTTGTCGATCAACATGATCAGCCGCATCGTGTTCGGCAGACGCCACGAGATGATCTACCCAATCGGGTTTTCTCGCACTACTGGCGATCGGCGTACCACATACCTTGCCCAGTGTAACCAGCTCGGGCTTAGTTAGTAACATCAATCGCTCAGACAAGTCTGTATTCGCTGATGAGACCCTCTCCAGCAGTTGATGCTGGCATAATTCATCAATCGCCTGCGGTTGGTCAGGGATTTCATCGTAGGCCAATTTATCGCATCGAAACAACTCACCTTTTCGCATCAACAAACGCACATAAAGCGCCTGAGCAGGTGTTGTCAGCGACTGATACGTATCGATAAGCGTGAGCGTTTCTACCGGCAAAATATCGGCATAACTGCTTTTAACAAAAGCGACGAGTGTATCGAAGTTACGTAGGTAATAGCCGGTATCAAGTGCCGGCAGCGGTGCTGTTGCCATCCCGGTTGCCGTTCTCTATCAAAGGCGATTCGAAATCTAAAGCGCACCAGTGTATGGGATGGAGAAACGATGAGCCAGTATTTCAGGCGTTTGTCGGTTGGTCAGCGTTGCCCAAAAGATCGTTCAATCGATTGTGCAGCTGCTCGATACCGGCTTTGACTTCTTCGCCATAGATCGATTGCTGCTTGCCGTCAGACCAAGCAGAAAAGTGCTTTTGCGCCTGTTTCAGCGCAGCGCCAGCTTCCGATGGAAGCTCAAGCGTTGCAAGTAATTCGGCTTTTTGTAGATACAGAGCCGGTAAACGTTTGCCGTTGGCGATCATGGCATCCAGATACCCCAAAGCCCGTTCAGGATGTCCCTCGTGGCTGGCTTCAAAGCCCTGTTGTAACAGCACATCGAGCTTTCCGGCAGCGATCACGCCCTTATCTACCCATTCGCAAGCGCTGCTGGGTTTATCTGCCTGCACATAAGCCTGTGCAGCCAATAAGTAGAATTCGGGGTTCTGTGCGGTGGTTAGCAATGCAGCGTGCCCATAGTAAAGTGCAGCTTCATCAGGCAAATGCAGCGCCATTAAAATGCCGGCTTTGAGACCATGCGCTTTGGCTTGATGGTTTGGCGCGTCACCGCGCTCTTCAAGCGCCAGGATAAAACGATCAATCTCGCCCAGCGCACGGGCGTATTTTTCGCTGTAATACCAAGTTTCTGCCAAAAAGTAGTGGCCCGCAATCAAATCAGGCTGCAGAGACAGCGCTTTTTTGATATCCGCTTCGGCTTCATCATAGTGGTATTTTTCAAGATAGTAGCGACCGCGTTTTAACCACAAACTCGCATCCTTCGGATGGTGTTCGATCGCGTGAGTCATTTTGGCGATGCGGCCACTCGCAGCACCGTGCGCATGCAACATCGACACCTGCACGGAAGCCGACAGTACCGTTATCAATACGGTTAAACGCAACAATGATGAGAATACCGTTGGGATCATTCGTAACTCCAGAAACTACCGGGCACACAATGGGTACCCAGCAGCGAATTGTCAGACATAGTTTGTCTGTTTTACTTATTTTTCAATGCTGAAGTGATCGAGCACCTGACCTTTTTCGTCGATGAATACCGCATCCATTGTCAGGCCTTCGACATCAATAACCATGGAGCCCAGCTCGCTCAACGACGCGTACATGGCTTTATGGTTAAGCTTACCGCCGGATTTCTTGCCTGAACTACCCGCAACGATATACACCGCGCCGGCATTAGGAACATGTGCACCGGGCTTGGTGTAAGCACCGTCGTTTTCACGCTGACCGGAGCCACTATCGATAGCGTGGCGACGATTAGAGAATGTCCATGCCTGCCCGTAATGGCCGTCGATGAACTTACTACGCTCATAACTATGGCTGTGCCCTGACAACACCAAATCAACGCCATAACGCTCAAGCATTTTGTTGGCAACTTTACGCATTTGGATTAACTGCAGCTCCCAATCAGAATCATGTGAGCCTTTGGTATACGGAGGGTGGTGCCAATAGGCTATTGTCCATTCTGCATCGCTGGCTTGCAGATCCGCTTCCATCCAACGCATCATGTCGCCCCACGGCATACGTGACGATTCAGCGGAATCTAAAACGACAAAGTGAATATTGCCGTAGTCGTACGAATAATACGCCTCGGTACCAGAAGGCAGGCCCCCTGCTTCCCCCTGCTTAGGCAAAGAGAAAATATCGAAGTAAGCACCGCTTTGGGTTGCTGAATCGGATGTATGGGCATCGTGGTTGCCGATCGTCGGCCATACAACAGCCTGACGCAGAAGTTGAGGATACATATCAAATACCGCACGCTGGTATTCGTCGTCTGTGCCATCGCCGTAGGCGTTATCGCCTAACATAACCCATACATTTGTGTAGGTATCACCGGTGTGAGCCTGATACGCATTGTAAACAGCACGTTGATTGGCGTTGGCGGTACCCGCATCACCGATAGCCCAGATGCGGATTTTCTCACGAGTACCAGGCACTGGAGAGGTTTCAAAATAGGTTTCAGCACCTTGCGCCATCACCTGCTCATTACTCACTGCCTTATAGAAGTAACGTGTCGCCGGATTCAAGCCTTGCAAGCGAACTTCGTGCTCGGTAACCAGTGCATCGGAACAGACGGTATCATTCAATGTAGAAACCGCCGTACCGTAATAAACACAGCTCGGTGCAGGCTCGTCGGTACGCCACAGTATTCGAACACTATCGGGCGTTCCGGTTTGTAGGTACGGGCCGCGCACACGCTCTGCAATGCCATCTCCACTAATACCGATCAGCTTCAGGTCAAACCGGATATCTGAACTAGAAGGGCTACGCTGATGCAGCTCAACCGCCAGCGTATTTTCACCATTTTGTAGGTGGCCAGCGGCAACATAGCTAACATGATAGGTTTTTTCATCATTCTGACCGACTGTTTCGTTAGCTATCGTCGAAGCAGTAATTGTGCCCGCTGGCATATTCTGACGCGTCAGCTCGTTGCCATTCAAATACACAACGGCGCCGTCATCACGCATCAGCTTGAGACGCAAAGCGCTGAATTCTTCGACGTTTTCGACACTGAATTGATGGCGAAAATATGTCGTAATATTCTTATTGTTTTTATCACTACCGTAATCTATCTCGGTTTCAATACCGCTATCGCCGTAACCCAATACGCCATGGCCACTGGCCCAATCTGAGGCATTAAAGCTGGGTAGTTGCCAGTTTGCAGGCGCTTGACGCTGCTCATCGAGGTAGCTCCAACGGGCTTCCTTATCAATCATTACCTGATCAGCAATAACGTTAGTATGAACACCGGCGAGCAAGAGCCCGGCGGCGATTGTTCCTAATGGCTTATGCATAGGATTCCCCTAGTAAAGAATGCATCGGTTGATCCACTCTACCTGTCCCGGTACGAGTGGGCTGCGGAACGCTTACGTTCCGCCACCACCGGCCCGCACAAATGCTGTGCCCGATGATGAATCGATTTGCGCTACCCTGCAAACGTGCGCATTATTGCTTGGTTAAATGACCAACGCTTTACAAGTAATTGACAGATAAGGAATTGAGTCTCGTTTTTGTACTTTAGATGTATTCATTCAAGCTAAAAGAACCCTACATACTTGCGGAAATTGCCCATCTAACCAATAAACTCATGGTATATTCAACACCCCGAAACATCTGCAATCACCCACAATAATAACGCTAGTCAGACGCAAAGAGACGTTTTATGGAAAACATCTACCGCCCCGGGAAAGGCACCTGGAGCATCATCTCACTGGCCGCCCTCGTCGCAATTATGGCCGCTGTGAAATCCGCCGAAGCTATTATTGCGCCCTTTCTGGTTGCGATATTTATTTCCGCACTCAGCGCCCCCGTGATGTTTTGGTTAACCCGACATCGAGTTCCTGAATGGTTGAGTCTTACGCTGGTTATGACGGGCTTGGTCGGTGGCGCATTCCTAGTGAGTTCACTCATTGGCAACTCGCTAACCGGTTTCAGCGAGAATCTACCCACTTATCAAAAGCGTCTGACGGATGTTTCACACGACTGGCTGGAATGGCTGGTTGCGGTTGGGGCAGTTAAAGAGACACCGGATGTTAAAAACATGGTGAATCTCAGCGCTGCACTGGGTTTTGTTGGGCAATCATTAAACAGCCTTGTTGCGACGCTCACCAATACGTTTTTTATCTTGCTGTTAGTAGTATTTATTCTGTTAGAACTGCATTGCTTTGGTAAAAAACTGTATGTGCTATCCGACAACCCTAAACGCACACTGTCTTATTTTTCGCGCTTCTCCGATACACTCAACCGCTACATCGTTATTAAAACCTTAATGAGTGCAGCAACCGGCACGCTGGCTTACATACTGCTGATCATCATCGATGTTGACTACCCATTACTGTGGGGCCTGATCGCCTTCTTGCTCAACTATGTACCCAACATCGGCTCAGTGATTGCCGCTATTCCACCGGTTTTACTCGCATTGATTCAATTTGGCCCTGTGCAGTCAGGAGGGGTTGCCATCGGCTATGTCGCGATCAATTCCGTTGTCGGCAATATGATCGAGCCTAAAATGATGGGTCGCAGTTTGGGTTTATCAACACTGGTTGTGTTTCTCAGTTTGGTAGTATGGGGCTGGCTGCTGGGCCCGGTTGGGATGTTCTTGTCGGTGCCACTAACCATGGCGGTTAAAATCGCGATGGACATCAACGAAAAGACGCGCTGGATCTCGATACTGCTTGGCTCAACCGATGAGCTGCCGGAGATTAACGATTATGAAATGCTATCTGCCCCCGAGAAAGCCGCAGATAAGCCAACGAGTGATTAAGCACCGTACTCGCTGAACATTGAGCTCGCTGGGCTTATGCCGCACTCTCTTTAGCGCAACTGGCTATAGAGAGTGCGATTACTTTCTCAACACTCCCATCCCCCTTGTTATGGCCGCGAAATAGTATCCGGATTCATACGCACCACACCAATGGTCTGACAGTCTTTTGCCACCCGAGTGCAGCTCGGGGTGTTACCGGTATGCCACGAAAACGATATCACCAAGTCACCGCCTGGCAACTGCACCAACGCCGGATACTGATATGAAATACCCAGGTCTTTTTTCGACGCGTCGACATCTAATAACGTCTGAACATTGAAGTCTGCACCTGCCGTTGACCCTAACGCCAGATTCAGCGATTCACGTTTACTGTCGGGGTTGTAAACAATCGAGATACGGTCATCCCCCGCCCAGGTAATTCGTTTTGCCGTCAAACTGCTGCTTTCATTCTTGATCGCCAACAACGGTTGAGCAGGCTTCCAAGCCGTCGCGCTATTGCAGGAATAGCTCACTAACGCTCGATTCAAATTCAACACGCCACCATTATTTCGCATAATCGCCATTAACTGCTGCGAGTTATCTTCACAAGTATTCGTGGTTTCAACAACTGATGGCTGAATTCCCTGCCGTGTTGCAATGGTAGTTGCCGTCCAACTATCGCCATCATCATCTGAGTAGGCGACCACGGAGATGCCTAGATCATCAGAATACAGCGGCAATAGCCAACGTTCCTGATCTCCGCGTTTTATGATCTGTGGGTTTTCCCGCGTTTCCCAACCGAGTTGGTAATAACGGCTATCCGAATCTAGGGTTCGCGTCTCCAGGCGTGCAATCACATATTGATCGTACAATCGAAACACAAACGTCAACAAACCCTCAATTTTGCTACCTGCTGAACGCAAAGTATCGATACTCGTTAACAACTGACCAGGCCCTTGCGTACTCTCAATCAATTGATTCAACGCCGAACCTTCGGTGTCATTCACATCAGAAAGGCGGTCTGCCATCGCGGCAAATTCCAAGTCACTCATTGCAGACATGCGCCCTTTCAATAAACTCATGATTGCTTCATACAAGGCTTCGGGAGTCACTATACCCACCGCGAATGATGCAAAACCAACGGGATCAAAACGATTGTTTTTGAGTGGCCAACTGTTACCGAGTTGATCTGCCAACGTATCCTTAAAACCATCGGCCAAGTTCAGGGTAAAACGCTCGCCAGCCAAGCCCTGCTCCCAATCAAAACTCGGATTACCGTTACTGTCGGTGCTAACCGTTGCGTCGCGATAACGTAGTTCAGCACCGGCCCAATCTTTAAAGTTAATCGTCTCCCAAATGGCCTCCACAGAGGCACAAACTGCCCCGCCCTGCGCTGGCTCGGTAATTAGTGCTGGATTGGTATCCGGCGTGCCTGTGCCGTTATAACCGACATCAAATGCCGGCTGCCACGTCAACGCACCTGTTTGAGGAATACGCGCGGTGGAGCCTTTAATTCTGACTTCATTACCTGTACGTTCCCCATCGCCGGAAAACCACACTGCCATCACGTGGTCGCCACATAACGCCAAGTTACTGGCATGGGTATGCACTTGGCCTTGAGGCGGAAATATCGGATCAATATGCTGATCAGCGTTGAGCAACGCCGGTGAGCTAGTGTCACCACCCGAGTTGCCATCACTATCAGAGTTGTTCGAACATGCGGTAATACCCGCAATGAGGGTTAGAGCCCAAAAAGCGTGCTTCATGGTTTTGCCTATCGGTCGAGTGTCAAACATCGATAAATTGATTGATTCTCAACCAATAGACAGAAGCGCTGGCCTGGTCAAGCTGCGATAATTCGCTAGCCCTCATAAACGGATACGCAACAAAAAGGAATGCCCACCCCTTTAGAGACATTCATCAATGTCTGACCTCTGCATTATTCAGGTGTTGACTTACTTCCCGAAGTCAAAGGCCAATACGTCTAGAATAGATCTATATTTCTGGTGTCATTCCATCAGCCAGAGCATGGCTACCGCTCACCTATACGAAGCTGGGTATGCTAAAGTCACCGGCAGTTAACGCAGACGAAATTTTATCCGCATCTACAAGTGCTGATGCATTCGGTTGGAGTGAAGAAAATTATTTTCTCGTCTTTTTCGGAGAACATTCCACTGCTGACATTTAGAGGGCAACGCCAGCACACTAAAAATCCAGCCTCAGAATCACATGCGTGACCTCACAAGAGTTCGGATCGCCCTGCTTCCATATATCGTAATTTCAGACCGATTTGATGCAGAGGTCGCCAATTTCGACAACACAAATTTAGCCTAAAGTAGTGTGATAGACGGTAGCAACAACAACGGCATCTATTACCAGAATCAAAATTAAACCTGGTGGATTTACCACCCAAGGGAAACACATGAAACTAAAAACCGTATCACTAACGATACTTTTGTGTACTACAAGCATCGCCAGCATCAACGCTTACAGCCAAGATGCATCCAATGATCGCAGAGAGCGACGCGGTCCACCGCAAGAAGCCATTGATGTCTGCATCGGCAAAACAAGCGGTGACGCTGTTTCTTTCACATTGCCCAACGGAAATATCGTCAAATCAACCTGCGAAATTCGCCATGGTCAGTTAGTTGCAGCACCTCCAGCTGGCGGACACCTGCGCGGAAAACGCGACAAGCCGCCTCAGTAAATCAACTCCCGCCTCGTCTAAACCTGTCATCCCATCCATTTTGAAATGATAATGTACGCGAATACAGCGGCTTCTATTCTACGAACTCGCAGCTGCGTACATCACTGTTTCCCGCCCATATCATATACAGTGAAACGCCCCTTACAATTTGCCAGATTGACAAGCATCGCACGCACGCGAAATACACCAACCACCGCATTTAGTAAACCCACGTTAATGATATTTTAAACACGCATTTAATAATGGTTCGATTTACGTATAATGCGCCGATGACTTCGACAACGACAGCACCTACATTGAAAGCCAACCTACTATACCCACAACTGATGCAAATCAGCCGTGCAATGGAAGCGCGCTTGATGCACCGTATGAGTATCAATGGCCACGCTGATTTAACGATGAACCTCGGGCCGCCGCTGATGCTGATTGCCACTGGCCGGTTTCGATTGAACACACTGGCGTCGAAACTAGGAATGAGCAACCAGCAATGCAATCAGTCGCTCAAGCCCATCGAACGGCTCGGTTTAATTGAGCGGCAATCAGACCCTTCTGATGCCCGCGCCAAAATCATCGTGTTAAGTGAAAAAGGCACCCGTCTGATCACAGACGCGATAGATGGCATCTTCAATATCAACAACGAACTGGAAGAGACCATCGGTAGCGAAGTCATGTCTCGCCTGACAGACGCTGCCAATGCGCTTTGCCAACAAGCCAATTTGATCGGTAATGTCGAGCATCGTATTCCGTTTGCTGGCCTCGCTGGTATTTCATCCCGTTATCTCGAAAAACGTTTGATGGAACTGACCAAACAGCAAGGCCATAAACATCTGCAAATGTCGTTTTCACAAGTGCTCGGTTATATGCCCGTCGAACAACATATCGGCATTACTATTTCTGAACTGGCGCTACAAAACAAGGTAAGCATTCAGGCTATTTCACGCATTGCCAATGAGCTGGAAGGCCTAGGCTATGTTGCTCGGGTAACCGATAACCACGATAAGCGCGTACGTCGCTTGCAGCTAACCGAACGCGGCCTAGTGCTGATGCAAGATGCGGTTCGCTCCACGCAAAAACTCGACGCAGAACTTCTCGATATGCTCGGCGAAAAGAACAAAACTGCACTTGAAGAAGGTATGAGTGCGCTGTATCGAATCATGCTCAAACCGGAACTGAGTGACCATGATGAAGACAACCCGCAACTCACTGTGTTACTTGACTATATCCGCGGCTATGCCAAAAATCCGACCCATATTCACAACAGCCACCTCGAGCGGCAGTTGATGGCGAATATCAACGATGCTCAATTGGCTGCACTGCAGGGCATTATTACTAGGCTCGGGGAAAAATCCTGAGTCGCCAACACTTGCAGATAATCCGTCAACTGCTCCTTATAGAGTCGAAATCTGCGCTGCGGAAAAAATCAAAACCTCCACAGATTTCTACTCCAGGCTCCTCATAAATGCCTGGGGGCAACAGTTCAAAAATTCTCTTACCGTCATCTCTCGCTTATTCCTGGCTACCCATAAGAACTTTTAGCTAGCAAAGTTCCTGTGAGAACTAATGGGTACGACCGACCACGTTCTAATTAGCTCCCTGACTGACCAACCATCCGCCAATCTATCACGGTAGTATCGTAGTGAAATACCCAACGCCATAGTCACTACCCCTTACCTACTAAACCCTCAGATCTAACAATAATCTCAATCCGATGACGAATTGATTGTGTTTTACAAAACCGCGATTCATCACACCTACGCATCAAAAATACCTGCTTACACTGCCCAAGAATTCATCAAAACCCACCCAACTACGAATAACTCAGGCAAGGCAGGAACACCCTATGTTCGAGCATTTCGCACAACGCGTTAAAAACAGTTACGCCCCGATTAGAATCAGCTTTCTTAGTGAACAAGAGGAGCAATACCGTCAAAACCCACCGTATAAAGGGCTAAAGGTTTTGCACAATGTGCCTCTAACCCATGCGACGATTATCAAGCTCAGCGCACTAGTCGCAGCTGGCGCTGAGGTCACTGTCACAAGCCCCAGTTTTATGACGCCTGAACCTACTTTTCTTCAGGCAGCAATAGATGCCGGAATGACGTGGCTGCCACTATCCGAATGTAAAAATATGCCTTTTGATGTGCACCTTGATTGCGCTGCTGAGCTCCTTGACATAACACCTCCCCGCCTCGGAACCATTGAGCTCACCGGCACAGGAACACAAAAATACCAGCACTCAGATTTGAGTTTTCCATGCATCAGTATCGATCTGAGTAGCGTAAAAGCCCTCGAAACTTGCCTTGGTACCGGAGAAGCGTTCGTGCGTGCATTTAACCAGCTCACCGGGAAGTCGTTAGCAGGCAAAACAGCAACTGTTTTTGGCTTTGGCAAAGTCGGTATTGGTATCGCTGAAAGGCTTCGCGACATTGAATTTCACGTATCCATTGTCGACAGCGATCCACACAAATTAACCGAAGCAAATCAGAATCAATTCACAGCAATTTCTAGCAATGATATCGCTGCGGTAGAGCATGCTATCGAGAGTAGTTTCGTCGTCGTAACAGCCACGGGCAAAACTAACTGCATCGGCAGTAAATACCGAAGATCAAGCTTTAGTAACTGTTGGCTAGCGAATATGGGCGCTGAAGATGAATTCGGCGATACATTTAGTGAAGCTGACGTATTATGCAAAAAACGCCCTATCAATTTCTCAATTGATGAACCCACTCGTATCGAATATCTAGATCCTGTTTTTTACGCCCACAATCAGGCGATTGAAATCTTGTTGCAAAGGTCTCTTTCCAACGGTGTTCACCCGTATCCCCAGAACCTCAGTGACAACATCGTTGCTCGCTGGAAGTCGATTCATAACATTGAATTTACACTTGAGGGTTAACCGATGAACCAGCGGCAAAAAATTCAAGCTTACTGCAAAATCAAATGGCTACTCGGTGGAAAATGTCCGATTCTGAATGATGTTAAGGCATCCTATCTTACCTCCTACCAGATCCAACCCGTTGATGCGCTGTATCAGACACCGATGAACCCTGCTCGCGGCATGTTTATCGCCGACGCGTATGACACGGTCCCCGAATATACACAATCTGAAGTTGCAAAATGCGCCTATGCACAGATGAACGAAGAACTCCTGGCACAATTTGAATGGATGCAGAAACAGTTAAGCCTAACTATCGAACCCTGGCCCTATGAATCTGAACCGTACAAAAACAGCTTCGATATGTTGATTGATATTCACGACCACCACCTCTGGTATCTAAAAACAGCCGACGCTTTTGGCCATGATTGTTTCCATGACGCTAACCCGATGCTAATAGATAGTGGTATTCGAATCGGAGAGTATCACCTATTGATGAATGATATCTTCCGTATTGTTCATGACGTTTTCGGACACGCGATGAACTGTAATAACTTCGCAGCTAACGGCGAGGACCAAGCATGGTTTGACCATAGCGTGATGTTCAGCCCATTGGCACGCATTGCTCTAACAACAGAGACGCGCGGGCAAAATTCCTGGGTAAACTTTGGTCGACACCTGCGGAATGGCCCAAATAGTCTGTATCGCAAGGGGGAAGAAAACTGGACACCACCGAATCAACGTCCATTTGCAAAGCAGAAAATCGGCGTGCTTCCCGATATTATCAGCGGTGTTAGATGCACAATCGAAAACGAGGTCATCAGTACCTCATTACTCCCTGACTGGACGCCACACACAGAGTCGTATTTGATGAAAAACACGCCCCCCTGCGGAGCATCAGCTATGAAGAATAATGCACTTCACCAAGCCTACACAGATACCTTATTCAGAGTAAGCTTTTCACAGCAAACGTTTGATCTAAAAATCGATCAGCCAAATCACGAGTTTGATCAATTTTGTCTCGCCAATACGATTAAAAGCTGGGCCATCATTACCGCCTGGAACCCTGGCTCGCAAAAACTAGCAGACACCATCAATCATGAACGCTCTTTGAGTTTTCTAAACCATCTATCACTAAATGGCTACGATACAGCGACAGCATTAGGCATTCCCACAACCAATGATTGGGATCCCGAAGAAAGCTACTTTATCTATAACATCTCAAGAGATTCAGCTATTGAGATGGGCCAAGCTTGGGAACAGCATGCCATCGTCTTTGGCGACAAACGACACGCATGTGAGCTTCTCTATTGCTGAATAGTTAGTTTTTTGGCAATAAAAAAGCCCCTAAAAAGGGGCTTTCATAACTCACTCACAAGATCTATCGACGACGCCACGCAAACAAACCGAGGCCCAACAATATCAGCCAATGAGCACTACCAGGCTGAGGCACATCCGGGGTCGGATCGGGTGTTGGATCTGGATCAGGCGTTGGGTCTGGATCAGGTGTCGGATCGGGGTCGGGCGTTGGATCCGGATCAGGTGTTGGATCAGGGTCTGGCGTAGGGTCTGGATCAGGAGTTGGGTCCGGATCTGGTGTTGGATCTGGCGCTATGTTGTAGCCTACTTCGACCCGCTCCAATCCACTTCCGGCTTGTAAATAAACGAGGTTCGTTCCAAACGCAGGTGTGAAGTTACCATTGCCGTCAGTATCGCCAGCACGAATCAGGTCTTGTTCCTGATTGATTTTTGCCGCTAACGCGTGAGCCCAGTTAGGCCCCTGCCCATCAATCGCTGAAGTGATATTCAGCTGCGTACGATAACCGTTGTTTTCACCACTGGTGTCAAATACGCGGGTATAAACACGATCACCCACCTTCAAATCCATGGATGGAACAATCTGACCGCCCTGTGTCCATTGAGGAGTCACTGGTTGATTGTCACCATCAAATTTGACATCCATAACGCTGTAAAACGTTGCCGCCGTATCACCAACATCCCATAGCGATAAAATCACCTGGTAACCGTCACGCTCTGGTACAACACACTCGTGGAACATCGGGCTTGGTGGCTGCTGCATATTGCCCTGTACTACACAGAATGGTTCAAGATCAAATTGTGCCCGGGCTAACGGCTGATCGGGGTTCCAGTCCTGTTTAGTGATGTAGTATTTCCAGTCAGCAGTACGGTGATTCGCGGTAAATGTCCATTCGAATCGTTGTAGGCCAGATCGAATAGGTCGCTTAACCCAGCGATCAGCCGTTTGCTCATCAAGACGTGCCGCCAGATAGGTTTGACCACTGCCTATTCTGCCATCCTGAACGCCGCCCTGAGGAAATCCGTCAGGGCCTTCCACACTTTGTGGTTCATATTGAATACCACCACAATCGGTATTCTTCTCATTGGTATCCCGAGTTGGATATTTGCACAAGGCCGAGCGACTGGCGGCAACACCGCCAGATCCTTCGGAAACATAACCATGCCCGAGCACCATGGTACTCAAGCTAGCGATAGAAAGTGCCAGAAGCGACTGGCGGTATACGGTTTTCATATTCTAACCCTTTGGTTTTCAGGCATAACTCTGGCGCTCACCTATGCAGACACAATTCGTGAGGCCAAAAAAATCGTTGGAAGAAAATGTATTTTTTATATGGCCCCTGCTGCTGACTGCGGCAGGGGCATGATCGATGAGAGAAGTGTTACTTGAAGCGACGCATTGCGAACAAGCCAAGTACCATCAACATCAACCAGTGGGCGCTGCCCGGACTTGGGATCCCGCCATTATCAGGATCCGGGGTTGGATCAGGGTCTGGTGTTGGGTCAGGATCAGGCGTTGGATCTGGATCCGGTGTTGGGTCAGGATCTGGCGTTGGCGCAGGCTCATCAAACTCCACGGCGAACTGGTAGCCCGTTAGCTCGTTTTGAGTCCAAACATCGTTCTGACGATTCGGTGTTGGGAATCTCACCGGTGAAACAATATCACCTGAAAGCTCGCCAATCTTAACGTACATAGAATCATCATTAACGACTTGTGCTAGATACTGCTGCCACTGATTATTGGCTGTCGCCATACCGTTGGTTACCATCATCAAATGGGATTCAACGTCGTCTCCGCCGCCATTAATCAAACGGAATTTCACTTCAGTACCGACAGGCAAAGCACCAGATTTCTCAAGGCTCAGTTTGCCGATTGATGTCCACATCACAGGGTCGGGCTCATTATTACCTGAGTATTGAATATCACTACAGGAACTAAAAAATTCGCCGGCAGGATCTTCACGTTGCCAAACACTCACAAGCACATGTTTGCCTGAACGCTGCGGCATATCGCACTGAATGTTGTAGTAACCGGATTGCAGACCGTCGTGCGTATTTTGCGGGCAGCTAATTTCTTCTAAATCAGACCAACGCAGTGCATTCGCAGGGTTGTATCCATCACGAGTTACCCACACACGCCAGAACGATGGTGCATGTGCTACTGCGGCATGGTATTTCATGTTGTACAGGCCAGATGAAACATTCGTTGTTGGCCAATCGTTACGAACAAGATCCATACCGCGATAATCACTACGACCACCACCACAGATATTGCCATCAGGCATCAAGCCTGCGTAGTTGTAACTCTGGTTATAAGGATCGGGCGAATTTCCGGCTTTGCAGTGTGGGCAGTAAAACTGGTTATTCGAGCCCACCGCACGTGCCGCCTGACACGCGGCACTATTAGATTTTTCTGACGTCCAACTGTTGGATTTAGCATTCGATACACATTCATAAACACGTGAAATCGGTGTATCCATTGAACCGTGTGCCATCGCTTGCTGATGAAACAACACGGCGAACAAAAGCACGACGAGCGCAGATAGGGATACCCCTGAAGTGGCACGCGCGGCTTCTTGAGTCGCGTAGCGGTACATTGTTGTTTTCCTCTTATGATTTATCATTATTTCAAAAGGACGGCCAATCCAAATCCGGACTAATAATTTATTTTGTTATAAATCCCGATGACTGCAACATAATCAAAGACCTACTTTTATTCACGCCATAAATGCATAAATCACAACAACTTAGCATGACATCACAGGTTATACGGATGTCGCTCACAAGAATTAGGGGCTCAATTCACATAACGCTTTTGATAAACCTCAAATAGTTTTTCATTTTTTTGATAACTTTATATTCAAATTTTTATCCCACTTAATTTTCACTTTTGAACAAGTTCACACTAACGCAGTGAACAATGTCCGCGATTACGGCGAAGTAGACCTCACTGCATACCAAATAGTATTTAACATCAGATATCTTGCTGCTCCTCAGCAGACAGGTTATAAACGCGAGTACATTGATATTCCTTTGGAGATATTCACCATGACAGACCATCTCGATCACCCGGCTATCAAAGCTAATATTCAGTCAGTTACCCTGGCATCTGAGGGAAACAAAGACGCGTGGCTGGCTCTGTATGCTGATGATGCCATCTTGCAGGACCCGGTTGGCAAATCACCGCTGGAAGAAAGCGGTACCGGACACGTCGGAAAACCCGCCATCGAAGCCTTCTGGGATACCGTCATCGGCCCGTCGAATATTCAAATCCATGTAAAAAAGCGTATTCCCAGTGGCGACCGCCATTGCGCGGTACTGCAAACTGCCATCAACGATATGGGCAATGACAAAACAACTGAGGTCGATATGATTGCCACCTATGAAGTGGACGATAACGGACTGATAAAACGCATGAGTGCGTATTGGTGTTTTGATGATTTAATGAAGCAGATGTTTTAACGTCGCTATAACTATCTTTGGCAAGCCTACCTTCGAAGAGTATATCCTCGCCCTCAAACAGGTGTTGTTGCTGTTTACAACTACTTGAGGGCACCTCACTAAATAGATACTAGCCTCACAACAACTCCCCGATATCTCTAATCTCGCCGTCGAGTATGCGTCTATCTGTTGACTCTAACGATCAACCCCGCAAAACCTGCAACCGAAAACCCTTTCGAAGTAACCGACTAGCAGTTCGTCGGAACACACAAAAGCGCTTGTACTCTTAATGCGCATTCGGCTGTGCAAATTCACGTAAGTAATTTTGCGGCGCGCACCCGAAAACAACTCAAACAGTAGATGTGAGATGAAAGGAGCAGTAAAAAATTGGATTTTTCGAAACCCAGGGCCTCAAAAGGATGGAAAACCTTCGCAGTATCACTAGCACTGATTGCGCCAGCCGGAATAGCCAGCGCGGCCAATTGCAAAGTACCGGATAACTTTGACAATATTCGATTGGTACTCTTTGCGACATCTACGATTACCGGGCCTGAGCCACGCCCTGCCGGATTACCTGACTCGGTATTTCTTAGTCACTGGAAAAATGGCGCCTTCACCAGCTATGAAATCGATAAGCCAGAGGCCCAATCCCATGGTGTGTTCGATTATATATCCAGAGGAGATATCGGCATCATACGCGGTACTTTGATAAACACGCCGACCGACACTGAAACGCCATTTACCAACGCCCTAACCTGTCGTACCGATAAATCCGGGTTTTACAGTTACTCCGCCTCTGGCGACTCAGCGGGCGGCAATATGGGCAGATACTTGATCTTGCCAGCAGGCCCGCGCCCTTAACAGCTTGCGAACAAGCAAAGCCTGAAGCAGCAAGTCGATCTTCATAAAGCAATCATGCTCCCACCTAACCGGGTGACGATTGCTCGCTGCCGTCGATTAACGCTGCCGCGTCTTGCTTAGCGAGCTTTCGATCTTTGTGCGACTCACCAATCATCAACAAACACGGCGTGATCATCAATGTAATCACTGACGCAAAGGCCAAACCCGCCACGATGGCAACAGCTAACGGTGTCCACACTGCGGATGATGGTGCATCAACAAGAATTTGCCCGCCAAACAGATCAATATTCAAGCCCATTGCCATCGGTAACAGCCCTAGGATGGTGGTAATCGTCGTCAACATCACCGGCCGCAAACGCAGGAATACCGCATGAAGCACCGCTTCACGCACTTCCATTGCCTCTTCACGGCGCAGCACGTTATAGGTATCAATCAATACAATATTGTTGTTAACAACAATACCCGCCAAGGCAATGATACCGATGCCTGACATAACAATCGTAAACGGAATTCCCGTCCACATCAGGCCAATAAACACACCACCGGTTTAAAAAACGACCGCACTGAGTATCAAACTCACTTGGAAGTAACTATTAAATTGAGTCACCAGAATAATCGCCATCAAAAAGATCGCGAAGGTGAAGGCTTTAACTAAAAACAAGCCACTTTCTTTTTGATCTTCTGCTTCACCTTTAAAGCGATACTGCATGTCAAAGTCGGCTATTAGAGGCTCAAAGGCTTCAATGACTTTATTCAACTGAGCACCCTGCTTCAGGTCTGCACTAATAGTGATCGCCTGACGCCCATCGACGCGAGTGATATTGTCGTTGCGCGGCATAATCGTTCGGGTGACAAAAGGCGCGATCGGCACTTGCCCAAGATTGCTGGCAACTGTCAGAAAATCCAATTGCTGAAAATGACGCTGCTCTTCCGGAAGACGAAGACGGATGTCCATCTCTTCATCCAGATAATCGGGCCGATACGCGCCTAAATAGACACCATTGGTTAACAGCTTAATAGAAGTACCTATATCGCCGACATTAACATGGTTTTTGGCAGCCAAGGTTTTGTCGTAGCTGAGCTCCCATTCAACACCGCCTGATGGGCCATTGTCTTCAACATTAATGAGCTCGTGGATATCCGCCATTAAGGTTTGAATCTGCTCATTGACCTCACGCAATTCGCTGATTGACTTACCGCTAATCTCCAGCTGAAACGGCTTACCCATTTGCGGGCCGCCAACATTAACCACAGAGACATCAATCGGGATATCAGCCAGGCGTTCTCGCAAAACATCCGCAACATCCTGAGAATGCGGGCGGTATTGCCAATCGATCAGGGTAATCACCAATTGGCCAATATAATCTTTTCCACCCACATGCACTTGAATATTGTCGATCGCTTCAACATCGCTAACACGCTGATAAACGCGATCAACAATCGCCTGCTGCTCAGAGCGGTAATACTGTGAGCCGTCGTCCTGAACAATCAACGTGATGACTTTTTCATCCGACTGCGGAAAGAACTCAACCCCAAGGCCACTTTGACCATAGGCATAAAAAATACCACCCAACAAAATGACTCCAGTGGCGAATACCTTCCAAGGGTGATTAATCGCGTGCCCGAGAATTTTCATGTAGGCAAGTGTGGCCTTACTTGCTGTATCGCTATTGTCCTCTTTATAAAGCGGCAATGGTTTATCAATCAATCGACCGATGGTGGGCACAATGATCAGGGCAACGACCAACGACGCAGTCAAGGTCGAGATCAGCGTGATCGGAAGATACTTCATAAACTCGCCGAAGAATCCAGGCCAAAACAAGAGAGGGAAAAACGCACTGAGTGTGGTTGCAGTCGACGCAATAATCGGCCAAGCCATTTGCTGTGAGGCTTCAATATAGGCGTCTGTTGGCGACTTTCCCTCAGCTAACTTCCGTTGCGCGAGCTCAATCACAACAATTGCGCCATCAACTAACATCCCCACCGCCATAATCAGTGAAAACAGCACAACCATATTTACTGAGTGACCCAACGCCGTCAAAATAACGATACCGGTCAAGAATGAAACCGGGATGGAAACTGCAACCAACAAGGCACTGCGCATCCCCAAGCTAGCAACCAAAATGATAACCACCAGTGCTACGGATGACAAAATGCTGTTTTGTAAGTCGGAAATCATCTCGTCAACCGCTTCAGATAGGTCGCCGATATAGGTCACTTCGGTTGTCGATGGCCAGTGTTCACGGAATTGCCCCGTGACAACTCGCACGGCTTCAACGGTATGAAAGATATTCTGACCAGCTTTTTTATGCACCTTCAGCTCAACGCTGCGAGAGCCATTCAACCAACTGGTAACTTCTGGGGTTTTATAGGTAATTCGCACATCGGCGATATCGCGCACCAGTAATACGCGGTCTTCATTGACCACAACCGGCTGCGACAAAACGTCTTCTGGTGTACGAAAAACCGTGGGTATTTTGAGCGTCAGATTGCCCTTCTCGGTTTCGAGGCTACCGGCAGATACTAAACCACCACTGCTTCTGAGAGCATCAGCAACTTGTGAAACATTCAGGTTATAGCTTTGAATCTTGGCAGGGTTAACTTCAACATCAATCGCATCGTCGGCATCGCCAACCAACTCAACTTCAAGAATTTGTGGCACCAGTTCAAGTTGTTTTTTCAACCCCCGAGCCTGTTGCAGCAAGGTGCGATAGCTCTGGTTGCCCGAGAGCACGACGCTAACAATGGTTTCGGAATTCTCTGCCGTGATTTGTTTTACAACCGGTTCGTCAGCATCACGTGGAAACTCCGATTTAGCTTTATCAACTTTCTCACGTACTTCGCCCAGCACGGCATCGTCATCAACATTGGCGTCAAATTCGATCGAAATACCGGCACGCCCTTCAACGGCCTCGGCGATAATATTTTTGACGTTATCCAACCCACGCAATTCGTTTTCTAGCGGCTTAACGAGCAGGCTTTCTGCGTCTTCCGGCGATACACCATCGAGTGTTACAGAAACATTGACCAAAGGTAACTTAATATTCGGGCTGGATTCCTTAGCCGCAGAAATATATGTGGCGATCCCAGCCACAACTAACAGCAGCAGAACCATCAAGATGGTTCTGGGGCGCTGAATGAGCGTACTCAGTAACTGATTCATGGGCGCAGCTTCCTGTTATTCTAATAAGCCGAAGCGATTGAAAAAGTGGGAATGAAAACCCACGCTACAACGAAGCTTTGTTGGCAGTCTGGCCTGGCAACGTGTTACCCGCGGTTTGGCTAACTGGGCTGTATACCACTGCGTCTCCGTCACGCACATGATGGTGTCCGGAGATAATAATCACAGGGTTTAAGCCTAATCCTTCAACCCACAGATTGCGGGCATCTGAACGCACAATTCGTGCAGGTTTGAATCGCGCTACGCCGTCTTCCACAACGTAAAGACCGGAACGGCCTTTATCATCCAGCGACAGATACGACGGCGAGATTTGCGAAGCTACAACCGGATCGGTAAACAAGGTAACCTCGGCACTAACACCGGCACTCAATGAAAAATCCGCATTGGCGATAGCCAGCTCTACGTCGAAGGTATTCGTACCCTGCGTCGAATTCTGACTCACAAAATGCACTTCACCCTGAATCTCACTACCATCAAGCATCTTCACGCGCGCCGTTTGCCCACGGTGTACTTCGTTGATTCGAGTTTCAGGGATATGGACACGCACCAGCAACGGGTCAAGATCAACTAACTCAACAACCGTGCTGCCGGTTTGTACAAAGTCACCGACCTCAACCATGCGTTTGTTGATCACACCGGCAAACGGTGCACGGATATGCGTATCGTTGCGTTCTTTTTCCAACATAGATAAGTCGGCACGCGCTTGGGCAAGATTGGTTTCGGTTTCAGCAACAAACAAACGCGCTTGAAAACCTTCTTTTTGTAATGTTCTGGCACTATCGAATTCGAGTTTTCGCTGTTTAACCAACATGGTTGCATGCGCTAATCGCTCGTTGAGCGTTTGCGCATCCAACGTAATTATCACATCGCCAGCTTTTGCTTTAACGCCCTTATCAGTTGCAACGTCTAATACCGAGGCCGAAATCTCAGATCGAAGCTCCACCGTACGTTCGGGCTCGGTGCGGCCATAAACAACCAGTTCTTTGTAGATCGTTTCTGATGGGCTTCTTAGCACTTCGACATCAAGCCGAGGTTTCTCGTTGATAGATTGCGACAACAGCGTGCTATGAGAGTGATCGGAATCAGCGCCTTTGCCCGCCACAACTACATCACTGGTCACCAAATGGGCACCAAGAAGTGCTGTTAGGCCGGCACTGATCAAAACGCCGGTTTTCGCTCGCCCAGGCTTGAGCACTCGTGTGAGCTGCTTTTTTGCCGCTTCCAACATCTTCTCACCTCAATGAATGAAACAATTTCACCGTAACAATGGGATACAAACGAACATCAACACGAACGACACTTGTCGTTCGTAAACACATCAAGCGCCGGTAAAGACACCAAGAATCAACCAGGCAACAAATTCACCTTCGGCCAACAATATCGCAAACATAATAGTCGCCAGTAACAAGGCACCTTGTGCAACCAGAGACGGTACCGTATGGCAGTTAAGCCAGTGCACCGACCGGTAACAAAGCTGCGCCCTAGACCACACATTATGCACCTTGGGTACATTCGCAAAACCGTGTTGAACATGATGACAAACACGTTCTTTCAATGCGGGCTGGAGCTTCTCGGATGAATCTATTTGAGTTTGCAAAGCCATAGGATTTTTATCTGCTTATTATTTGATCTGCAAAAACTACACTGACCAGTTTACCTATTCCGCTTCAAAAGTAAACTCAAGAGTGTAAAATGTTGTTTGAACTATGGAGATTCAAATGCAAGAAGCCGCCAAGAAACAGGCTGAGAAAACCCCTGCCCCGACATTGACACGCTCGCAGCAAAAGAACGTCGATATTTTGAATGCGGCCGAACAAGTCTTTATTGAAAAGGGTTTCAAAGGCACCAGCATGGATGAAATCGCCCGTGTGGCGCAGGTATCCAAGCGCACGGTTTACAATCATTTTGAGACCAAAGAAGCCTTGTTTCACCAGATTTTGATGAGCTGCTGCGAAGAGTTATTTTTTAGTAATGATTTGGATTACCCGGCTGATATGCCCATCGAATCGCAGCTTTATGACTTTCTCCAACACGAATGGGATTTCTTTGCCTCCGACCGAATTACCAAACTAACCCGCATTGTGATTGGCGAATACGTCGAAACACCGGGGTTTGCGAATATGCTTATCAATGAATTCGAAGAGCGTGAAACCAGCATCTATCGTTGGCTGCGAGCCCAGGTTGATAATGGCCGCCTTGAAAAGATCAATTTCGAATTCGCAGAGCGCTACTTGATCGAATCGATCAAAGCGCATGCCCACTACCCCCGCATCTATGATCAAACCACGCCTGAAGGTGACGATCGAGACTATATTGTTCGTGAAATCATTGCTTTGTTTCTTGGCCGATACGCCACGTCGAGCTAACAATAAATGGGTTAAGGCAAGTTACCCGGGTTATTTCTTGAAGCCAGCAAAGAATGCTCCATAAGCCCATGTTTTAATTCGGTAATTGCTTTCATATTCTGAGGCTTTAAGGTACCTTTCCTAAACGGATTATATGCAAAATCCGCAGCAATATTTGCTCTATACGTCAGGAAAGACGAATCTTAAAGAAAGGATGGAAGACCGCTAGATTGGCCCGAACCTCATGAACACACGCTGGAAAACACTGACACTGGTTTTCTGCCAACTTCTGTTGGCAATGGCCTGTAAAGCAATGCCTTCGGTTGAAAGCCCACGCCTGCCGGCATTATCTTTCGAAAGCACGCCTTATAATTTCACCTATACGCCCGCGAAAATGCGCGTATTGACCTATTACCCTGCCAAACTCAAAGCTCGCAAAAACTCATTATTTAACATCCGAATCCTTAAATTGGGGATCTGCCCAGTTAACCTGGTATCACTAATCAACAAAGACTGGTATGCGCCACGCAAGATGGTGATCAAAGAAATGCGCAAACAAGTCGAGGCTTCTGTCGACCCTACGTGCACGGTCTCTGAAGATGTCGATCATCGGGTTAAAAAGATATTGATGATATCCGATAAGCCAACCGTTCTAGTACTGGATAAAAAAGGTTACGTGGTGCATCGGTTTGAGGGTGTTCTATCTGAAGAGGAACAACAATTCGTCATTGATATAGTGCAGCCTGAGCCCCCCTCCACTCCGGTCATACAGGCAGTGGCCACTGAGCAGCAAAAGCCCACAGTTCGCAATACACGCGGGCCGTCGAAATGACGGCCCCAAGCGCATATTTCACTCGCTAGTCTTCATACCTATCTTCGCTCAATAGATCTTTAATAAGATCGTTTCCGTCTACATAGTCACTCAACTAAACCACGGAATATCCTCAATCTATATTTCCCAAGCCAAAACCCCCAATAAAATTCACATCTAACGATACATTCAAGTAACAATTTAGATATCTGGGAACACTTCTTGCTTGTGCACAGTTATCGAACACGTTATTTAATTCGCTGCCCATTATCAAAGCATCGATAAGCATGTCTAAAAAAACGTCTAATGTTCGAAAAACAATCTAAAAAGCTTGGAGGAAGTGGTTTTTGGTTAATAACGATGTGTTTACGCCATTTTTGCGCGAACACCAACTACCCCAGGCCTACCTGGATAGCGCACTAAAATGGCTCACCCCGATGGGCGAAAGTATCGTGCAGCACCATATTAATGCAGGTCGACCAATTATCGTCGGCATTAATGGCTGTCAGGGCTCTGGCAAAACAACACTGGCTGATTTTCTCGCAGCCTGGCTGTCACACACCTTTGGGCTTAAGACTCTATCACTGTCACTGGACGATTTTTATTTAACACGTGGTCAGCGCCAAACGCTTGCAACAGACGTTCACCCACTACTAGCTACGCGAGGCGTACCGGGCACACACGATGTTTCTCTGATGCAAACCACCTTACAGGCACTCACCCAATCGGGCCACGTTAAGATACCGGTATTCGATAAATCTATGGATGATCGAGCGCCAGAGGCTGACCATAAATCCATCAATGCACCACTGGATATTATTATTCTCGAAGGCTGGTGCTTAGGCACTCACGCTGAATCACCGACTGATTTAACAACCCCGATTAATTCACTGGAAACAAACTGCGACGTCGATGGAATATGGCGGTCGTATGTTAATCAGCAATTGGCTGAGGTTTATCCGACCGTTTTCGATCTGATTGATATACAAATTATGCTCAAGGCACCGAACTTCGACTGTGTCTATCGCTGGCGGTTGGAGCAGGAGCAAAAACTCGCAAGCCGATCTGATACAGCAAACACGCGAATCATGAGTGCTGCTGATATCGAACATTTTGTTGCTCACTACCAACGCTTAACTGAACATATCTTAAAAACCATGCCTCAGAATGCCCACTTTCTATTCCACTTGGATAACGACCGGCAAATCCAATCGCTGGAAACCCCACGCGAGGTCAGCCTGTGAACCAAAAGCTACTGATCTTTACTGACCTAGATGGCTCACTACTCGACCACGACACCTACAGCGCAGAACCGGCCCTACCGCTACTGCACGAGCTGCAGGCACAGGGCCATAAAATAATACCGACTACGTCGAAAACCGAATCTGAAGTTCGTCATTTAAAGAAATCCTTCGATATCAAAGCACCGTTTGTGATTGAAAATGGCGCTGCTGTGTTCCTACCCGCAGACGAGTTCGCGGATTTCCGTGACAGCTTGCCGGTCGATGGTTTCTACCACCAAAGTTTTTGTGAGGAAGCCAGCCACTGGCGTCGTCTGATCGATTCACTAGCAACCGCGTTTACCGGATGTTTCAGACGCTTTTCAACATTCACCACGGATGAAATCATGACTGCAACCGGGCTCGATAAAGCCAGTGCAGCGCGTGCGGCAGACCGACAATATGGTGAGCCGGTGCAGTGGTTTGGCGACGAAAAAGCAAAAATTCGTTTTGCTGCGGCACTCATAAATCAAGGTGCCAATGTGCTCGAAGGCGGCCGATTTCTGCATGTTAGCGGCAAAGTCAGTAAAGGTAGAGCACTGCAATGGCTCGAAGCCGCATACAGCGCAAGAGAGCCGGAAACGGTATTCACCACTATCGCGATCGGCGACAGTAAAAATGACGTCGCCATGCTAGAGGCAGCCGATTACGCGCTGGTGATCAAATCACCAGTACACCCACCGCCTGAAATCAAACGTGAAGATTCAGTGTTCTACTCAACCCTCTGCGGCCCTGCCGGCTGGGCAGAGGGCATGCAATCAATCATAACAACCATCAAAGATGAGGCCGCTCGCGAAACAATTTAACGTGATCGCAACAGCCTCAAATCAAGGAGTATCGCATGGCAGATTTCTATCAGAACGGCATCATTACGACATTGCACAATTTGTCGGATCGCCCACTGGAAGACCTGGAACGAGAACTCATGCAATTCAGTCGCAAACGGCCGATGACATTGATCTTGCCGTCGTTGTTTTCTGAATTGGAAGGCGATGCATTGCCGAATATCGTCGAACACCTAAAAAAAGCGCCCTATTTGTCAGAAATCATTATCGGGCTGGATCGCGCCGACGAAGCGCAATATCGCCATGCATTAAAGTTTTTTGATGGTTTGCCCCAGCATCACCGCGTGTTGTGGAACGACGGGCCACGACTCAGAGCGTTGGACGCAGAGCTAGCCAAACACGGCTTAGCACCCAAAGAGCCGGGTAAAGGCCGAAACGTTTGGTACTGCATGGGCTATGCGCTGGCATCCGGTCGCGGCGAATCCATCGCCCTGCACGATTGTGACATCGTCACCTACGACCGCAGCCTGCTGGCGCGCTTGATCTATCCGGTGGCCAACCCGCAATTCAACTATGAATTCTGCAAAGGTTTTTACGCACGAGTGGCTGATGGCAAAATCAACGGCCGAGTTAGTCGCTTACTCGTCACACCGCTTTTACGCGCGCTCAAAAAATGTATCGGCGCACGGGAATACCTCGATTTCCTCGACAGCTTTCGCTACCCGTTAGCCGGTGAGTTTTCCTTCCGCAAAGATGTGTTGAACGACATACGCATTCCATCAGATTGGGGTCTAGAAATTGGTGTATTGTCTGAAATGCACCGCAACTATGCCAATAACCGGCTTTGTCAGGCCGATATTGCTGATTTGTACGATCACAAACACCAAAAACTGTCTTTGGATGACCAAAATCAAGGGCTTTCGAAAATGTCAGTCGATATTTCCAAAGCGATTTTCCGTAAGTTGGCCACCCAAGGCGAGGTGTTTACCCCGGAAACATTCCGTACCATCAAAGCCACTTACTACCGCATCGCATTGGATTTTGTTGAAACGTACAACAACGACGCACTCATGAACGGGCTGACGCTGGATATCCACAGTGAAGAACGTGCCGTCGAGATGTTTGCGCGTAACATCATGGTTGCCGGTCAAACCTTCCTCGATAAACCAATGGAAACGCCATTTATTCCCTCTTGGAACCGTGTTGTTAGCGCCGTTCCGGATGTTTTTGAGCGTATCGAACAAGCCGTTGAAGAAGATACCGCTGAATTTCTAGCGCGGGCAAAGTAATCAACACCGTTATTGAAAAGCACTCAGCACGGCTGATTCTACCCGGAGTTGCGACGCAGCACGCGCTCCGGGAAGCGACATGAATAAGTAAGGGGCGACACATGACCACATCTAACCAACTGCGTGCACGCGTATTGCACCATTTGGACGTCATCTATGAAGATGTCGACATTACCATCAGTATCGATGCATTAGCCGATTCATTGATGCAACTGATGCGATTGGATGATCAATGGCCAGATCCAACGCCTTACCAGAATCACTGGTCAGAAGCCGATACTGCCCTGATAACGTATGGCGATTCGCTCTTGCAAGACGGAGAAATCCCGCTTAATACCCTGCATCACTTTTTACAGAAATACTGTGAAAAGGCAATTTCTAACATTCATATTCTGCCGTTCTTCCCGTTCAGCTCTGACGACGGTTTTTCTGTGATCAATTTCACCCAGGTGAACGATTCTCTCGGTGATTGGCCGGAGGTCCAATCGATTGCCGTGGATTACACCTTGATGGCAGATCTTGTTATCAACCATTGCTCGAGCCGCAGCCAATGGTTCGAGAACTTCAAAGCCGGTCGTGACCCCGGACGTAATTACTTTTTTACGACATCGCCAACATCAGATCTCAAAGATGTCGTTCGACCGCGCACCAGCGACCTTCTGCGAGAAGTACAAACAGCCGACGGCACACAATGGGTGTGGTGCACATTCAGCCCAGATCAAGTGGATCTTAACTTCACTGAACCCGCGGTACTGGCTGAATTTGTCGGTATTATTCGCCATTATCTCGACAATGGCGTGCGCTGGTTTCGCTTAGATGCCGTAGCGTTTCTCTGGAAGATTCCAGGTACTAGCTGCCTGAATTTGCCACAAACTCACGAAGTCGTGCGTTTGTTACGAACTTTGATTGAATACGCACAGAACGATGCTGTGATTATTACCGAAACGAACATTCCCAATCGTGAAAACCTCTCGTATTTCGGAAACGCCAACGAAGCCCACTGTGTTTACAACTTCTCACTCCCGCCACTACTGGTTAACACCTTGATCACCGGCAGCTGCCGATATCTGAAGCAGTGGATGATGTCCATGCCGCCGGCCCAGCATGGTACAACCTACTTCAACTTTATTGCCTCCCATGACGGCATTGGCCTGCGGCCCGCAGAAGGTTTACTGGAAGAATCTGAGCTCGATAACTTTATAAACACGATGCAAAACTTCGGCGGCCGAATTTCATGGCGGGCCATTGATGGTGGTCGCAACAAGCCTTACGAAATCAACATTGCGCTTTTCGACGCCTTACAAGGCACCGACAAGGGCCCCGACCGTTTCGGTATTGAGCGGTTTGTTTGTGCCCACGCTATCATGCTGGGGCTCGAAGGTATTCCTGCGATCTATATCCATTCTCTTCTGGGAACCGGCAACGATTACGAGAAACTCGCAAACACTAGTCATAACCGTGCCATCAATCGCCATCAATGGGATTTCAACGCGCTCGAAAAACAACTGCAAAGCGAGCATTCCCATCACCATAAAGTCTTCCACCGTCTGAAAAAATTACTTGAGATTCGCCAGTCACAAGCCGCCTTCCACCCCAACGCCACGCAGTTTACCCTGCATCTTGGCGAGGCCGTTTTTGGCTACTGGCGTCAAAGCCAGGATCGCCGCCAAAGCATCTTCTGTGTATACAACGTTAGTGACCAAGCACAGTCGCTGGCGCTATCTGATCTCAATTTAATTGCCACAGATACATGGCATGATTTGATGACAGGCAATGCACTCGACGACATGAATCAGACAATTGCCCTCTCTCCCTATCAATCACTCTGGATAAGCAATATTTAACATCTTGTAAGTTGACGAAATTTTGATTGGTTTTCGCATCAACTTATAAGAACTTGATCGAACTTCGCTTATCTCACAAAAGTGTTAACAAGGCCGCGTAAATAACACATTTGTCTATAGAGGTAATGGCTCTTTACTGTCAGAGTTCTCTATGATGTGTTGATAGCGTTACAAAACCCAATAATAATAAAGCGGCTTTCATGATGAAAAAAATCTCTTTTCTGGCTATCAGCCTGTGCCTGCTATTTTCCATATCGGGCTGTAAAACCGAAATCAACTTTGCGATTCCCGGCCATCCATTACTCTTTAGCGATGAACCCGAGTATTCCAAAACCGACTATCCGATCGTTCTGGTACATGGCCTCTATGGCTTTGATGACATTTTCGGTCTCCAGTATTTTTATCAAATTCCAACCGTTTTAAGAAACGGTGGCGCAGAAGTGTATATCGCCGAAGTATCCGGTACGACAAAACCTGAACAGCGCGGCGAGCAACTCATTAAACAACTGGATGAATTCGCGGCAATCTCGGGCAAACCCAAATTCAACCTGTTTGGACACAGCCTCGGTGCCCCAACCATTCGATATGTTGCCGCCACCCGCCCAGATCTCGTTGCCTCAGTAACGTCTGTTGCCGGTGCCAATTTCGGCTCCGATGTTGCCGATGCTAAGGCGCTGGATATCCCACCGGTTGCGTTGATTATCGGTCTGATGGGTAACGTACTCGGTCACGTTATTGATATCGTCAGCCAAAATAACTTCGAGCAAAACATTTTGGATACACTGGAATCTATGAGCACCGAGGGTATCGTTGAATTTAACGGTAAGTACCCCGATGGTTTACCATCAGCACCGTGCGGCACCGATGGCGACGAAGTCGTTATTAATGCGATCAGCAACGAACCTATCCGTTACTATTCATGGGGTGGCAACGCACAAACAACCAATAAGCTGGATCCTCTAGATCTGCTGCACGCGGTTGTTACCAAGGCAATTGACGGTGACGACGATGATGGTATCGTGCCACGTTGTTCCATGCAGCTGGGCCACGTTATTCGTGACGATTACAAAATGAACCACCTGGATCACATGAACTGGTTTCTGGGTTTGAAGGCGAAGGATGCGCCATATCCGCCGGCTCTTTATCGTGCTCAAGCAAATCGCTTGAAAACACTGGGCTTGTAACGATCAGGTAACGTCTTAGATGTCTGTAAAACCGACTCAACGCCAATGGATCACCATTGGCGTTCTTGCTATTGCTGTCTTCGTGGGTATTTTGATTAGCCGCGAGAACGTTTCAGCTCCTGCGCCTGAAACAAAGGCATTACCCACGCCGAAAAGCCCTCTAATCGACCCCTCAAATACCACCAGCGGAGCGATCGAATCGTCGGTTACTGAAATTTTTGACGACCAGGCGCTATCACTGGCGGGCTCTCAAGTCGATGCACCAAACATCAGTCGCGATGCAGATGGCTGGAAAATCGACCACACCCTGCGCTACTACTATGAGTACTTTCTGACACTGCAGGGCGAAATGCCATTAAAGGCGATCAAAGAACTGGTTAAAACCGACCTCAACCAGCGCTACGAAAAACCACTGGCATATTATCTGTATGGATTATTTGAGCGGTATCTGCAGTACCGAACGGATATCGACGAAGAGCTTGTCAGCAACGATGACGCCAGCGACTGGACCCTAGCCGAGATTCGCCAACGAGAACATTACCTGCAAGAGAAACACTTCAGCGATCGTGAAATAACGGCTTTATTCGACGAATCCTATATGGATGAATACGCCGACGAAAACACGCAACAGGGTGCGTACGACAACTATCAACAGTTTCTTCAGGAAAACCCGGATATAGACCCAACAGCAATTCGCACTGAGCTATTCGGTGTTGAAGCTGCGATTCGCTTAAAAGCCCTCGATGAACGGCGAAATCGCTGGAAAAAACGCTCAGAATCCTTCATTTGTGAAAAAATTCGAATAAATCAGGCAGAAGGCCTAACTGATGGGGATAAAAAACAACATATTGATAGTCTAAAAAAGCAGCTCTTCAACACGCACGAAGCCCTACGCATTGATGCACTGGAAAACAATCAGATGATTGATACCAGTGATTGTCAAAAATAGCCTGTCACTTACTCCAGAGGCGCTACCCGAGTTTCTGTCATAGAGCCTCGCCAAGTGGATATTGCTTTGACAAGCATCAAGATGGTTTTTAACCCGTCACGTTATATTAGTAAGCACTAAACGAAAACGGATTGGTTATTTTACAGGACTACACAAGGTGGAGTGCATGCAAGTTATTGATTTTAAGCAAACGCTAGAGCAAAAACAGGATGAAATCGGCCGCAGAGTTGATGCCATCGAACGTGATCTTCAGAAAAAGCACAGTGCAGATTCTGGTGAGCAGGCGTTAGAACGAGAAAACGAAGAAGTGCTAGTTGCGTTGCGTGCTGAAGGCATCCACGAGATAAAACTGATACATTCTGCGCTGAACCGAGTGAAAGAAGGCACCTATGGTGTTTGCCTCGACTGCGGCGAAGACATCGAAGAACCACGCCTTAAAGCCTATCCGGAAGCAGAACGCTGTATTGCCTGCGCTGAATAGCGCAATCTTTGCCCCCTAGCCTTAGAGAATGTTGTTGGTGCATTGGTCATAGCGCTATCACTATGACCAATTCTGCACATTACGCCGGATAACGTTCCTGCAGCTTGTTATAGACTTGATCAGCAAAATCTGCGCCGCTGGCGTCCAACGCCAACAAAATATCGGTAAGATGTTCGTTATCTTCTCGGCCTTCCCATACTTTGATATACGAGCCATCTTTATAGCCGTTATCTTGACGGAAAAAATTCAACACGTTCTTGCCTACATACTGCTTGAACAAGTCGTCGAAGCTCATATCGGCAGAAACCAATAATGCCCAGAAGTGATTCACGCTGAATTCACGAGTCGTCAAAATCGCGCCAGCAAGCGCCTCTGTTGCATCGATGACCTCTAGCTGCGCAACCGCATCAGACGCCAACGCCTGTTGGATCTCATTAGCAATCTCAGCGTAGTCACGCCCATCAATGAGCATACTCAACCCAAAATGCCAGATATCGACAATCTCAAGTTGAACCTGCGCCATGTCTGGCGTCTGTTTCTTCCACCATTTATAGCCGTAATGGTCGACCAGCTCGCCGCACTCAATCCAGATAGCTCGGAACCACGCGAAATCTTGATTGATCCAATCGGGGTGAACTTTCTGATTCATTTTATCCTGCAAAGCCAGCATGACTTCCAGCTCAGTTTGCATATATGGGCTCCTGGTTGATTGAAAACACCGGCATTATAAACCAGTGGCGCATTCCGCGCGTGTGAATGCATGAATAAAACAAAAACTAAGAATTGGTACAAACAGTCGGCTTAACAACATGTGCCAAACACACATTGCAACTATCTCACTAAGATACTTAGAATATAGGCCAATAACGATTGGCATATACTGATCAAACCTGCCTCTCAAGCGCTAGAGAGGTTCGCCGAATTTATCACGCACCGGCCGTCTACAGCTCCTAAGAATTTTTAACGCGGAGTTTCCTACACTGCCAATAGACGACTACCCTACTCTGTAAACCAACTTTGAGCAGTGCAGTCTAAGAACGCATCGTAATCTTGTTGTGCAGACAAAACGGTATTTAAAAGACTCGAGCTACAGACGATTAAGTGAGCTCTAACGACTCCCTCGTTTACTACAAGTACTTAGATTAATCAGGCTTTCTTTTTGACTCTAAAAACAGGGTTCACCATATACAACACAATGCCGTAAACCAGAAATCACAATAACTCGATAATTTTTTAACTATGAAAAACCTATTGATGTGTGCACTCGTTTTATTGGCACTACCTGCCGTTGCCAAAACAAAAGTTACCGATATACAACTTATGCAGACTGCAACCTACACGCGGCTTGTTTTAAATCTCGATAGCCCCGCAGATCATAAACTGTTAACTCTGAACAATCCTGACCGAGTGGTCATTGATGTTACCAATGCCGAGCTGGATGTAGATTTGAGTAAAATCGACAAAAACGGATCTCCTGTTCGCTCAATCCGCTCTGGGATTCGAGACACTAACAATCTACGCATTGTATTTGACCTCACCTCCCTGGCTAGAGCGCACAGTTTCTTCTTAAAAAAAATAGAAAAAGGTAAAATGGGCTATCACTTAATCGTGCTCGTTTATCCCTCACACTCTAGGTAACTTAATGCCCTCACTAAACAACAACCTCTATCTTATGGAAGCGCTTTATTGATTGATTCAAACGAATAATTTTACTATCAGAGATCACCCTAAAATTCCGACATCTTCGTCTCCACGCCAACTAATAGCAATTTGAAAAACGCATTTATTACAATTTGTTACTGTATACTCTGCCGTCAATAGCCATTGCGCGTGATAGCATCATATTCAGTCAGTTGAACCATTGGCTCCTCGCAAATTACCCAAACGCAATATAATGTGAAGCGCCGCGCTTTTTTAAATGCCCTGCAGAATTCTGCTTTACACCTGAATACGTCGTGATTGAATAACGCACCCGTCACACCACTTTTTACACTAATAACAAAAGAAGCCTTATGAACAAGAATCTGACCATGACAGTTATCGCCACACTGCTCATCACTGCCTGCAAGGCAAGCGACGACCCGGCAGATTCCTCCAAAGACGTCGCTACAGCGTCAATATCTGCCGAATATACAGCCCTGCAAACGACCAAACGATTGGTTATGGCCGCGGAGTTCAAACAAGGCGATAAACCACTGACATTAGCGAATACTGATACTGTAACTGCATCCGCACACGGTAAAGATTTCACCTTCAAGAAACTCGGCAGCAAGTCACAACCCGTCTACAACGCGCAGGAAGATACTGATGACGACACCTCCTCAGTCACCTTCACGCTGACTCGAAGTGCACTCTCATCTGAACATATCTCTGCGGTAAATATGCCATCCGGTTTTGACATAAGCGCCCCTAGCGGCGACAGCACAATTAGCCCTAACGACGGCAAAGTTCTGCTGGTATGGTCAAACAACGGATTTTTGAGCAATCGCCTAGTTATCAATTACGCCTATAGATGCTCGTTAGGAAGCAGCACTGTCGCATCGACAGCGCGAGAAGTCACTGCCGATGACGGTAACCATGAAATTGATTTGGCGACTATCTTTCAAGGTCAAAACTTCAATCGATGCGATGATTTCGACATCGCGATTCAGCGAGAACGACGTGGAACATTGAGCAGCGACTTCCGCAGCGGCTCAATTACCGGCGTTCAATTACGCACTGTTACCAATATTCGCCTCACCAATATTCGTTAGACCTTCGTTATGCGGTACAGAGCGCAGTAAGCGCTTGAATATCATCATCATCGAGACGAAAACGCAACGCTCCAAGGTTTTGTTCAACTTGCGAAACTTTGGAGGCTCCGGGAATGGCCACCACAGTATCACCATGCACGTTGACCGTATAATTCAACGCGATCTGCGCAATTGTTGCATCGTACTTCTGCGTTAGCGCCTGCATGGCATCAATCAACGAGCGGGTTTTCTGCAAGCCCGTTGATTTCAACATCCCCTTACGCATGAAGTTCATCGACGCAGGAATACCACCCTCACGATGGAATCGTCCGGTTAACAAGCCTTGTTCCAGCGGTGACCAGGCAATAATCGTAATACCAAGCTCTTTAGCCGCATCCAATACGCCGTTTGTTTCGATGTTACGCGTTACCATACTGTACCGCACCTGATTGGCCGTGAGTGCATAGCCCCGTGCTTGGAGCACTTGGTGGGCTTTGCGCATCGCCTTAGCCGAGAAGTTTGATACCCCCACGGATTGAATTTTTCCGGCATCCATTAGATCTGCCATTGCGTGCATTTGTTGCGCAACGGACGAGATAGAGAACGGCTGATGTACGATATGATGAGCAATAGGAAACGGTGCTAAACAGTCGATACGATCATCAATTGTACTTTTCAGGTTCCCAGCGGTTTTCATCACCGGCCACCATTTTGTAGCGATATGCACATCCTCTTTGGCAATGCCCGCGGACGTCAGTGCCTTGCTCAGGTTACGCTCAGATTCACCACCGCCGTATACCTGTGCTGTGTCAAACCAGTTGATTCCACCGTTCACCGCGCAGTTAACAATCTCTCGACTGGTGACTTCATCTAAAGCGTCCCAATAGCCGCCAACCATCCCCTTCCCCCCGGAAAACTGCCACGTTCCTAGCCCCAAGGCGCTGATTTTCATATCGGTCTGGCCAAACTGGCGAAGGGGTAATTGCATCGTTACTCTCCTAGTTTTGATTCCATGAAATTAGAACACCACAATGCCAAACCATTTCATCAAACACAATTCATATGAAGGCTTTGATGACCTGTGCATCGAGTAAACTGCACCCTCAAATCTACCGTCTATAATCTTAACCATCAGGTAAACCACAACAACCGAAGCGCAATAATAAGGTCGCCGGTTATCAGTGAGATGGAAACACCTGCAAGTGATCTGACTGAATTGGGCAAGGACGCCATGAAACGACTATCTACCCGCTTAAATATCTTCCGTAAACCTACGGCACTGATAATACTGTGTGTTATCAGTGCGATGAGCCAAGCGGTAGCGCCTCAAGAAGAGCAGATGGATCGCTCAGGCGATTTGGCCTATCGGCCTATTTTCAGCGTTGATCTTGCCGGTATCTCGGTTGCCAACAACCTGTTCGGGCGAGATCGCCAGCGCAGGGGTGAGCATGCGACCAGCTGGTATGAATCTGTCGTCAACTTTGGCGGTGCAGGTTTCTGGGATCTCGACAAATCCGCCGTGTGGGCAGAAGTCTCCGTTTTGGGTATTTCCAGCGGCGGCTACGATGCCAGTATTTCTAATCCCGACTCAAAATATGTCAATCGCTTGGAACTGCATGAAGCCGTCGTTGGCTGGCAGTCAGGCAACATGTTTGATATGGGATACAACGCCGTCAATCTAGCGATTGGACGCCAAAACTACCGTGTTGGGCGCAGCTTTCTGATTGCCAAAGGCGGAGCCGATGGCGGTAAACGCGGCTCATTGTGGATTGGGCCTCACTCCAGTTGGTACAACTCGGCAACCGCCGACATCGATATCAACAAGAATGCCTCCGTGAATGTGTTTTATTTAAGCCGTGATGATCTCCCCTACTCAGACACACATCTGGCCGGTATTAACACGGATCTTAAGTTTGGTGATAATTGGTTATTCGGTGCCATCATCGTGGATGTTTTTGCATCAGACGATAAAGATCGACGCAACACCTTCGACGCTAGCGTGAGAGCGACCTACAACGCCGACAACAATCCAGGCTGGGGCATGGATACCCAATACGTATGGCAACATCGTGGCGCACTAAATCTGCAAAAAAACGCTTGGTTTACTGAAGGTTCCTGGAATTTTGGCGGGCCATTCTCACCGCGGCTGTCGTATCGTTATGCATCCTTTGATAATGACTATGACCCTCTATTTTACAGCAGCACCACATGGGGAACTTGGTATCAGGGCGAATACCTCGGCCAGTATATTCTGACCAATACCAACCTCGCCTCTCACCAGGCTAAATTGGTTATGGCTCCATCAAAAGAATGGACGCTATCCGTGTTGTATTACTACTTTTTAGCCAACACAGCAAACGGTGGGCAGCTTACTGATTCCTTCGAGCCTGTGACCGATCCGGCCTTTGCTCAAGAATACAACTTGATCGCCGATTGGCGGCCTACCGATACCATGAAGTTGTCATTTGTTGGGGCGATAACAGCACCACTAGAGGGCGCAACACAATGGACTGGCGGCAGCAAAACCGTCGAGTACTTCTTATTGATTTTCAGTTACGACTTTTGATACCACTCAGACGTTCAAGCGCGCTCAAACGAAACCTAACATGCGCCCTATTTCCCATAAACCTGCCAGCACGAGCGCCGCTGCGATAACGCTTTCATAACGATAGAAAGTAGGTACCGGCCCTTCGGCATCTGCGGCCGCTTCGCGTTTCGCCCAAACGTAAAAACCAATTCCGAGCGCATACAGCAAGGTGCTCTGCAGCAATAGTTCAGCACCAGCAGCATACAAAATCCAAACGGCATAGAGACTTGCACCGATGGCAACAGCACAGCGGCTAAACTGCTGCCGTCGGTTACTGTCGGGCTCTTGCACGTGCAGTTTCACAGCATACAGCGCGCACAACAGATAAGGCACCAAGACACAACTGGTTGCCAACTTTACCAAGCCGAGATAGGTATCTTGGGAGAAAAACGTGATCACCAGAAAGACCTGAATAAGACCGTTTGTCAGCCATAACACAGGAGCCGGTGATGCATTTTTGTTTTCTTTCGCGAAAATACGCGGCATTCCACCACCACGCGCGCAATCAAAAGGCAATTGCACGCAGAGAAGCGTCCAATTTAACCAAGCACCCAGCAACGATAGAACCAAGCCAATCGTCACAATCAATGCGCCGGTTTTGCCGATAACTTGCTCCAACACATATGCCATGGATGGGTTTTGCGCGTGTGCTAACGCAGATTGGGAAACAATCCCAAAAGACAACACACTGATGGCAACATACAGAATCAACGTTAACGCAAAGCCGATAAAGGTCGCGCGTGAAACATCCGCAGCCTTGCGTGCCCGAGAAGACTCAACTAACGCACCTTCAATGCCAACAAATACCCATGCGGTGACCAACATGGTACTTTTGATTTGACTGAGTAAGGGTAAATGCAGTGCCGAGCCCCAGATATCGTGACTAAACAAAGGCCAACGAAACGCCATACTGACAAGTATGAGAAATAGAACAATCGGTATAACTTTGCAGATACTGGCAACCAGGTTGATAAACGCCGCTTCCCTAACGCCTCTTAACACCAACCCGTGAAATACCCACAACATGATACTTTGGCCAATTAGCGCAGCCAGCGTATTGCCTGCGCCAAACGCCGGAAAAAAATACCCCAAGGCACTGAACATCAATACGGCATAGGAAACATTGCCTATCCAGGCACTGACCCAATAACCCCATGCCGAGTTGAACCCAACAAACCCGCCAAAACCAGCTTTGGCGTAGGTGTACACGCCATCTTCTAGCTCCGGCCGACGCTCCCGTAAATCGGCAAACACCTGCGTCAGCATCCACATACCTATGGCGGTAATTCCCCAGGCAATAACAATCGCGCCGAGAGCTGCAGAATCCGCCATGTTTTGTGGCAGTGACCAAATCCCGCCACCTACCATAGCGCCGACCGTTAGCGCGATCAGGCTAAACAGACCCAGTTTTTGGCTTGCTGAATTAGACGTTTCGCTAGGCGTCGAATCAGACATAGACGCCTCGCATCAGATGGTTAGCGTTAGTCTTCATAAAACTGCAAATGGTTTTCATCACTCACAATAAACGTGCCTTTTTCGCGTTTTAGAATGCGATCAAGATCAGATAAAGCGCCAATCGCTGCAAACAAACCACCAGAACGTACAAAGTCACACGCCGCTTCGACTTTAGGCCCCATCGAGCCCGTAGCAAATGAAAACGCCGTCATCGCATCCGGCGAGGCACTGTGTATGCGCCGCGAACCCGGCTGATGAAAATGTGATTCCACACACTCAACGTCCGTCAACATGATAAGCCCCTCTGCACCGATCGCCTTGCCAAGAACATTCGACGCGGCATCTTTATCAACCACCGCTTCGACGCCACAGATTAAGCCCTTATCTTCAACCACGGGAACACCACCGCCACCGGTACAAACAACCAGCAGTTCGGGCGTTTCTATCAACTGTCGAATGATCGGTTCTTCAACGATAGAGAGTGGGCGTGGTGATGGAACAACTCGACGATACGCCTCACCGTCTAATCGCATACGCCAGCCTTTTTCTGCTGCGAGGCGACGCGAAGTGTCTTCATCATAAATAGGCCCAACAAACTTGGTCGGCTGTCGAAAAGCCGGATCATCTATATTGACCCGTGTTTGCGTCAGCATCGCTATCACATCGCGCTTACTATGGTTACGCAGCCCTTGTGCCAACAGGTAGCCGATCATGCCTTCGGTTTCTGCGCCGAGCACATCAAGCGTGTAGGGGCTAACGCCCTTATACGCATCGTTTTGTAAGGCTAAAAGCCCCACTTGGGGGCCGTTACCGTGAGTAATCACCAATTGGTGTTTGTCACTGGCCCGCGCGATCACACGTGCCGCCACATCAATATTGTCAGTTTGAACCTGCTGTTCCATCGGCTCGCCCCGGCGCAGCAATGCATTTCCACCCAGTGCAACAACCAGCTTCACATTAACCTCCAGACGCTTCAGACCTGCATGTTAAATTATCGATCTAACGTTAAAAACACAGACTCGCGACCATCACGGCCTTAATCGTATGTAACCGATTTTCAGCTTGATCAAAAACAATCGATGCTTCCGACTCGAATACTTCATCGGTCACTTCCAAAGCATCAAGCCCAAACCGAGCGAAGATTTCTTCACCTTTCACGGTTTCGCGATTATGGAATGCTGGCAGGCAATGCATGAACTTGCACTGTCGATTTCCGGTTGCTTTCATCAGCTTGGCGTTCACCTGATACGGTAACAGCGCCTTGATGCGTTTTTCCCAGACATCGTCAGGCTCTCCCATCGATACCCACACATCGGTATACAGGTAATCGCAGCCTTTAACTGCGCGTTCGGCATCATCAGTGACCAGCAACCGGGCATCCGTCGCCTTGGCAATTTTATTGCATTGGCGAATAAAGTTCTTATCTGGCTGACAGTTAACCGGGCTCGCCATGCGGAAATCCATCCCCATTTGCGCCGCACCAATCATCAGTGAGCGCCCCATATTGTTGTCGCCATCACCTAAAAAGCAGAACCGCACATCTCTCAGCGGTTTGTCACTGTGCTCTCTCATGGTTAACAGGTCGGCAAGAATCTGGGTCGGATGATATTCATCGGTTAACCCATTCCAGACGGGTACATTGGAGTTGGCTTTAAGCACATCAACATTGTGCTGAGAAAAACCTCGGTACTCGATTGCATCATACATCCGCCCAAGCACCCGAGCGGTGTCTTTCATGGATTCCTTGTAACCAATCTGCGAACCGCTGGGGCCAAGGTATGTCACATTGGCGCCTTGATCATAAGCTGCAACTTCAAAGGCACAACGGGTTCGTGTCGAGGATTTTTCAAAAATCAGCGCGATATTCTTGCCGGTTAGACGTTGGCGCTCCGATCCGGAATACTTCGCCATTTTCAGGTCGGCAGACAAGTCGAGTAAAAATCGTATTTCTTTTGGCGTTAATACGTCTAAAGATGTCAGGCTGCGATCTCGCAAGTGAAAGCTCATCGGTTTATCTCCTAATGAATACAACAGCAAATGGACTGCCCGTCAGATTTAGTCGATATCATCCCGATCAAACGGACAACTCATGCATCGCGCCCCGCCGCGACCACGCCCAAGTTCACTGCCCGGTATCGTCATCACAGTAATACCGGCTTCACGCATTCGCGAAACAGTTCGGGCGTTATGCTCATAGCCGACCACAACACCGGGGCGGATAGTTAGCACGTTATTGGCGTCATTCCATTGTTCGCGCTCTTGTTGAAATACATCGCCACCGGTTTCAATCAAGCGCAACCGGTCAACGCCAAGATGGTCTTTCAACGTATCAAACAGGCGTTCACCAAGGGATTCGATCTTCAATGATTTGTTGCCGGAACCTTGGGTGATTCGCCAACACTCAGTCGATTGCATCACTTCAGGAAAAATCGTAAAACAGTCCCTATCCAACATGGTCATGACGGTATCCAGATGCATGCTTGATCGAGCTTTAGGAAGCTTCACCGCAATAACCTGCCGAGCCGCCCCCGCTTGAAAGAGCGCAGTTGCCAATAGCTCAACAGCCTGAGGGGTGGTTCGCTCGCCAAGCCCAATCAATACCAAACCGTTACCAATGATCATCACATCACCGCCTTCAACGGTGGCGCCTTCATACTTTCGATCATTATTGCCGTACCAAAAATCGAACGGCTGGCTAGAAAACAACGGATGGAAGTTATAGATCGCTCGCAGATTGGCAGTTTCTCTTCGACGCGCCTGTTTCGCCATCGGATTAACGCTAACGCCATTAAAAATCCAACAGGAAGTATCGCGGGTAAATAGATGGTTGGGCAGCGGCGGCAGGATGAAATCGTATGGCCCCTTAACGGTTTCCACTAGGGAATCCGAACGCCCGGGTAGCTCGCTACGAGTTAGCCCACAAATCAGATAAGTCGCCATATCAAGGGCTGACATACCTAATAGATATTCGCGCACTTCATCAGCGAGTTTGGTACCTAAAAAGTAGGCTGAGCATTGTTGCTGCAGAAGCCACTGCCGCGCATCTGAGTTTTCCAACACATCGGCTAAGAGATTTCTCAGCAGGTGTACTTCAACACCTTCATCACGCAGCGTCTGAGCAAAGTAGTCATGCTCTTTGCCTGCTCGCTCTACATTCAGCACATCATCAAATAATAATCCTTCACGATTTGACGGTGTTAGTCGTTCGAGATCCAACCCAGGTCTGTGAAGAATCACTCGGCGTAAACGCCCCGTTTCGGAGCCAACATAGCAACGCGATGTGTGCATAGGCATTTACCTGATCAAAAGTTACACATCTATAAGACACTTCGTACCAACAAAGTTGCATTAGTGAAACTAACGCAATAACGCACAGCATCGGGAACAGCAGAACACTCAAGAATCCAAGTAAATAAAGCCAGCCTCTTGACTAACAAAAAACATGATCCTTATAATCAGCGCACCACAATGGAACATTGTGTTATAACAATACGATTTTTAAGGATGAAAAAATGCTAAAACGTACTCTGCTTGCGTCTGCCATTCTGGCATGTGCCTCCTCTACCCATGCATACAACTTTGAAGGGACTTATACCCTTAGTGGCGGAACGACTCAGCCAGAAATGGATGGCGATAAAGGGGACAAACAAGAACTACTTGATCACCAGGTCGATTTAACCGTCTATTTGCAGGATATCGATGTTTCCAAAGGCGCCTGGAACGAAGCGGCGTTTCTGAATAAAGCATCGAGTGTAACGGGCAGCATGCTGCTTGAAGAACGCAAGGTCGAAGATTCCGATGACGACGACAAATCGACGACAAACAGTTTTTCACTGGGTGGCCGTGCAGTCGTTAATGATTTTATCTTCGATGCATCCATTGCAACGAGCAAAGACAACGATGATGGCTCTAAGACCCAGATGTCCTCATTTGGCTTTGGTTCCTACATTGGCGATAATCACTCTGTAACTGGTGACGTTACCTTCCGAAGTGGCGATGACTTTGTTGGTTCATTTAACGGCTTTGATTTAGGCGCGAACTACCACGGTTATTTTCCCGTTGGCACCAGCGAAATGTCTATGTCACTTGATGCCCGTGCATCGATTATTTCAGATACCTACAATGGCGTTAGCGATACAGATTCAACCGGTGGCGGCGTTGATATCGTATTCACGTACTTCCCATTCCCACAGTTTGGTTTAGGTGCTGAGCTACAAACACTGTCGCGTACTATCAGCCAACCAGGCGCCGACGACGTTGATGAAACTCGTGCACGTTCAACTATTTTTGCTAATTGGTATCCGGTTGAGCAGTTTCGCATTGGCGCACAATTTTACGCACAAAACCAAGAACTGGAAAATGACGACAACAAGTTAGAAAACAACGGGGCCGGTGCTGCATTGGATCTTCGTATCCGATTCTAAACATCGCCTACCGTAATACGCTGTCAGAAAAAGGCTGGTTACTAAATCGGCCTTTTTTTCGCCCATAGAACTAACACTTTGAATGATGCTATTATCGCGCCAATTTTTTTGCACCGATGAATGGATAATAGGATGTACAAAACCCTGGTCGTCGCTAGCTTGGCAGCTGCTAGCACTCTTTCTCACGCCTATCAGGTTGAGCTGAATTACGGCGGTAGCTACAACAAATCTAAAACCGAACACAAAGAAACAGGAACAAAAACAAAGTCAACACCGCTCAAATCACATTCTGTGGATATGCGCGTTTACCTAACTCCAGTAAGCATCGAAAAGGGCCCACTTGCGCTCGCGGCGTTCTTTGATAAAGCGTCGTCATTTGACTTAAATTACAATCGAGTTATCTCAGACAATAGAACCGAAAACATCGGTCTCGGTTACTCAGGCGTTACCAGCAATATCATTTACCGCGCTTCAGTCAATAGCAATATCGGCGAGAAACGACAAGAACAAAGAAGCTATAACATAGAGGCTGGCGCTTATATTAGCGACTGGCATACGCTAACGGGCTCGCTGCAATATAGCCGAGGCCGCAGTTACGCCGATAACCCCGGCTTTGGCAATGTCGCGCCATTTCGCAGTGAAGCAGCATCCGATAGCTATTCAATGGCAGTGAACTACTTAGGTGTTGTGCCACTAGGTTCCAGCGATCAGTTCCTGCAGATAAACGGTTCCTTAGGTTATGGTAATGGCACGGGGAAGTTCGATAGCGCAATCGCACAGAGTAACTCCGATAATTCTAGCTTCTCTCTGAGGGCTGGAGTAACTTGGTACCCCATTAAAAGTTTAGGGTTAAGCGCGAATCTAAACCGCTTTACGGCGAATTCTGATAGCGAAAGCGTCACAACACTGCCGCAAGGCTCGTCAACTAACAAGTCAGATACAAAGACTAACGGAGTCGCCGCTAACCTTGGCATTCAATGGTTTCCGATTCCTGCGTTAGCTTTACGAGCAAGCTATTCAATCAGTACACTGACTAACGATACTGGTGACAATAAATTCGAAACTGACGGAAGCGGTTTCGCCGGTGGATTATCATACCGCTTCTAACGTCTACCCATGATGATATCAACGGAGGCCGAATGGCCTACGTTGCGGCCCGTTCCCTTTCCCTTTCACCGCCGTCGTTAACAAAAACTCGAAATCTACAGTACATCTTGAACCCATCAAATCATTGCCGCCACCAGTTCAGAACCGGTACCCTTCACTCTTCGGTCTAACGTGATTTATTCGGACAGCAAAAGTGATAGCTAAGCAACATTTTGATCGTGCTGGAGATAGTCACGCAGTCATTCGCCCTACTCTCTTATCGCAGCTGTTGTTATCAACTGACTTGACAAGCACCGCTGGCACTAACACCAATAGACGCATTGCCGGCCGTCTGGATCCCATCTGCCTGATTTTTCCGTTTGCGACGAGTCGTCTACCTTTTAGAGAGACTCATCAACAGGGCAAACCAACATGATCAAACGATCACTCTTCTGGGTTTTGGGTAGCACGCTGCTAATCGCAGCATGTGATGATAATGACAACGACGATAGAGCTAACCCGTTTGTCGAAGGTGTTGCACAGGTGACATCACGCCAAACGCCAGATTCTGCAGAGCTCACCGCCAACATTGTGCCGGGCAGCGTTGATCCAGCGTCACCACAAGTACAAAACAGACTGGTTTCGGCTGACGATACTGTGACACTAATTCGCTCTCAACAACCAAATTGCCCAACCGACAACGTCTCTGGCTGTATTAATGGCGAACAAGATGTTATTGACGGTTCGATTATTCAAGATACCAATCTACTGCCAGACAAACCTGCTTGGATCAGAGTTAAGGTCGGCGATCAAGTCGAGGAGTACTCCGTCAATGTGCTGAAAGATCGTAAATCACACGCATTGATAAACCTGGATAAAACATTGATGGTCATTGGCGGCAAGGTCGGCGACACACTTACTAATGACATCCTTGAATCAAAAAACCTCGGCCGCAGCTGGTACAAACTGACACCCAGCACGCCGATTTTTAGCCCGCGCAAAAGCCATAAGGTCACCATGCATAACGGCATGATGATAATGACCGCTGGCAAAAACGAAAATGGTGCGACAAACCACGTCTGGATGTCGAAAAAAGGCGTCAAATGGGAAGATATAACACCGGCATCCGGTGAAGGGTTTCCAGCACGCTGGAGCCATGAGGCATTGAGCCATCAAGGCAAACTCTATGTGTTTGGCGGTGTATCGGACGCCAGTGGCATCAAGCAAGTACTCGATGATATTTGGGAATCGACCGACAACGGCAAAACCTGGCAACAAATCACCACTGAAGGCCGCCAGTGGCTTGCCCGCAAAGCACTCTCAGCAGCGTCACATCTCGGCTATATCTACTTGATGGGTGGCGAAAATGACGCACGCAATGCCTTTGATGACCTCTGGCGTAGTATCGACGGCAAAAAATGGGAACACCTGCTCCCCGCCGCCGATCTAAAACGCCGCACAAGCCATAAATTAATCAGCCACCTTGGCAAACTTTACCTGATTGGGGGTAAAGGCCACCGTGATAATCCGGATGAAGCCAAAACCTACATGAACGACGTGATGATGTCGGCTGACTTGGGCATGAGTTGGACCACCATTGTTGCAGATCGTGTTAGCGGCACGGATACCCAGAATCGCGACCGTAGCGCGTTAGTATTCTCGCCACGCTCAGCATTTGACGTTGCTAGTATTGACGACAAAATGGTGATGGTTGGTGGTAACCACGACCGCAAAGGCGGCCTCAACGATGTACATATCGCCAACGGCGACATGACTGAATGGATGAAAATTCATGCGGCACGCAAGCCATTGGATCATCGCGAGGCACACGCGATGGTAAGCCACGGCGATAAACTGATCGCCATGGGTGGCAACAACGGAGATAAACACACTGCACAGGTCCATACCAGCATTGACGAAGGCCAAACCTGGAAAGAAATGCGACCGGCGATGAAAACAACAGATGCAGCGCCCATAGGCCGTGCACTACATCATCTGATTAGCTTCAAAAATGCACTTTATGTCATTGGCGGCAAGAACACCGATAGAGGTATCGAGCAGCAGGTTCTGAAATCTGTCGACGACGGCGAAACCTGGGAGGATATCTCCGCCCTAATAACCGGCGTGCTACCCGCAGGCTTTGGCTTAGCCGGTCATGCCATGACTGTTCATGATGGAAAGATGATGATCAGTGGTGGCGAGAAAGCCGACGGCAGCATCAATAATAAAATCATGATGACAGAAAACGGCATCGACTGGACAGAGCTTACCCCAAGCTGCGTTATTAACCCGCTAATGCCGAATACCATGTGTGACTTCGACCTAACGCAACATGCAATGGCAAGCCATGGTGGACAAATCATTATGATGGGCGGAAAAAAGCCGGCGCAAGGTGACCCGGAATCTATGGAAATCATCGCGCAGGTGTTAACAACTGATGATGGAGGCACGAACTGGATGCCACTCCAAACCAGCGGTTTAGCGCCGATTGCCGCACATAAACTCGTCAGCACTGGCGATGACCTGATTGCAACGGGTGGTATCACCGCAGAAACCGAAGATGCTCAAACATTGGCACCCGCCATGATGACCTCAGGCGATGACGGCAAATCCTGGGAAACATCAGTTGCTGACTTCTTATTCAGTAAACGGAAATTCCATCAAGCCCTTGTTCACGGAGGCAAGCTTCTGATCCACGCGGGAGTTAATGAACTCGGCGAAATATTGTCGGATTTCTGGACGATGGAGCTCTCTCATTTTGACGACAATACAGCAAACCGCCATACGGTGATTGTAAATCGTGCTAACTACTACACTTTATGCCTCAGCATCTTTTCGATCATAGAAAAAGACAACGATGAATTTTCTGCCGCATGTAAAACGTATGAAGAAAAAGAGCACCTGAAATAACTCTGCATACCTGATCATTCGTTATTCGTGCGAATTAGTGTCGAATATCAGTAACCCAAAAAACGGAAGTTGCAATGCTTCCGTTTTTTGGGTTTCACGAACCCTCGAATCGTGAATCCAGCTAAAGGCTCAGTGATTACGTAAGCTAAGAAACACGACGCGACCCTGCTTCTGATGTGCTCGCATATCGATTCGCAGCAACCAATACGCTATTAATATTGGCAGACATAATATCTTCATCTTGCGCGACCCCAACAAAGTTAGTGCCATCGATCTTGATCTGCACAAACGCCATTGCCTTAGCATCAGTACCCTCGCCTAATGCGATTTGATCGAAATGCTGAACTTCAAAATCAATACCCATGGTTTTACGCAAGCCATCACTAAGAGCCGAAATCACACCCATACCACTCCCATGAATTAACACCGCGTCGTTCCCGTCACTAATACTGGCTTTAAGGGTTTCGACATCACGGTTCTTCTCAAATTGATAACTCAACACCTGAAACTGCGGCGTCTCATCATCGTTCGGTTGCATAAATACCGCATCAAAAATCTGCCAAATCATCTGGCTGTTAACTTCACATTGATGTGTTTCAGAATATCGCTGAACCTCCCGACTCAACACTATTTGCATCCAACGTGGCATCGCTACGCCAAATTCGGATTCCATAATAAAGGCGACACCGCCTTTGCCCGATTGACTGTTCACACGAATCACTGATTCATAATTCCGGCCAATGTCTCCCGGATTAATCGGCAAATACGCGACATCCCAAGCCTGATCAGCATCTTGCTGGGCCAAACACTTCTTGATGGCATCTTGGTGACTGCCAGAAAACGCTGTGTATACCAACTCACCAAACCATGGGTGCCTTGGGTGCGTCTTGATCTGCGTACAAGATTCAACCGTGTTAATGATTTCTGAGGCAATGGATAAATCCAACTTCGGATCGACGCCTTGGCTATACAAGTTCATCGCCATGGTAACGATATCCATATTGCCGGTGCGCTCGCCGTTGCCCATCAAGGTACCTTCGACCCTATCGGCTCCGGCCATAACGGCTAATTCTGCAGCTGCAACAGCACACCCTCGATCGTTATGGGTATGCACAGATACCAAAATGCTGTCACGACGTTTCACGCTGTCGCAAAAGATTTCGACTTGATCAGCGAAAACATTCGGGCTGGCGCATTCAACCGTTGCGGGCAAATTAATAATGGCCTTGTTGTCTGGTGTCGGTTGCCAAACTTCAATAACGGCATTGCAGATATCGATCGCAAAATCAGTTTCGGTGCCTGAAAAACTCTCAGGTGAATACTCAAAGGACCATCGCGTATTTGCATATTTACGCGACTCATCCAACACCTTACGCGCGCCATTAATGGCGATATCAACGATGCCGGATTTCTCAGACCGGAAAACCTTTTCGCGCTGCACTGGCGACGTTGAGTTATACACATGCACGATCGCTTGATGGATGCCATCCAACGCATCGAAGGTACGTTCAATAAGGCTATCTCTCGCCTGCACCAGTACTTGAATCGTTACGTCGTCTGGAATCTGGTTTTCTTCAATCAACCAACGAACAAAATCAAAATCTGGCTGTGATGCTGATGGAAACCCAACTTCAATTTGTTTAAAACCCATTTTGACCAGCAAATGCCACATTTGCTTTTTCTGGGTAACAGACATCGGTTCAATCAGTGCTTGATTACCATCGCGCAAATCGACGGCACACCATACTGGCGCTCGCACGATCTGGTTATCCGGCCAACGACGGTTGATTTTAACCGGCTTTGGCGCAGAACAATATTTGGATGGATTAAACGAATGAGTATTTGAATCGGCCATAACACACCTGTATGTATCCTGATGCCCAGAGGCAAGCAATCTTTTATGTTGTGGATACTATACCGACAAAAGCGGAGTGAATGATGGCAAACATTCTCACATAAACGTATTATTTAGCATTATTCACCAATATTTATTATATATTTAGTGTATTAACCCTACACAACTACTTATCGAGCATTCTATACAACTATGGATACCATCAACCTCGATCGAACTGACCGTCGGATTCTCCACGAACTGCAGAAAAACGGCGCCATTGCCAACACCGAGCTGGCTGAACGAGTCGGCCTATCGCCCTCGCCTTGCGCACGCCGCGTCAAAGCACTGCAGGAAGCCGGCATCATTCTCGATACCGTCGCGCTGCTTGATGCCAAAAAGCTCGGGCTCAACCTAACGGCCATCGTGTCAATCAGCATGGACAGACACACACCCGACCGCTTTGAAAACTTCGAAGCCAAAGTGAGCGCCTTCGAAGAAGTGCTGGAGTGCTACCTGATTACCGGCCAATCGGCTGATTACATGTTGAAAGTCGTGGTTAAAGATATGGACGATTATCAGCAATTCTTATTAGGAAAGCTCACGCGCCTAACCGGCGTTACCGGTGTGCATTCAAGCTTTGTCATGCGCCGAATCATCGACTCTACCGCTTTACCCGTGTCGTGAAGGCGACTATTTGAAGAAGGCTTTATCACACCCGGTTACTGGGCCGTGATCATTGCTACCCGCGGTATATGGACTAATTTGTATACAGCGAGACGCCAAATCAAACGGTAAATAACGACCCAACACGGAACAGCTATGGATAGCGAACCTGCAAAAAAGGTAAACAGCAAGCTGGTCTCCGCAGTAGTACTGGGCAATACAATCGCTTGGGCAGATTTTGCGCTCTATGCTTATTTTTCTCCGATTCTGGCAAAGGTGTTTTTCCCCTTCACCTCGTATTCAACGTCACTAACGCTATATTTTTTAATCTTTGCCGCTGGGTTCGTGTTTCGGCCGCTCGGTGCCATGATTTCTGGCGCCTACGCCGACAAACACGGGCGGCGAAAAACCCTGTTGGCAACAGTAATTATTTCATCCGTATGCACGGCCATGATCGGCGTCTTACCCGGCTACGACAAACTCGGCTATTTCTCCATTGTCCTCTTATTAGCCGTCCGCATATTGCAAACCATGGCAATATCAGCAGAGCCAACTAACTCAACTGCTCTGCTTATTGAGCTGGGTCACAACCAGCGCCGCGGATTCATTTCGAGCAGTGTTATGTGCGGCGTGTTTCTGGGTTTTTCGATTGGTATTCTGTCGTTCTACCTGATTACAGTAAAACTGGACGACGCGCAGATTGCGCTTTGGGGCTGGAGAATTCCGTTTATTTCGTTCCTATTCATCGGTTTGTTAGTCGCCGTACTACTTAACACGGTTGATGAATCGCCTGTATTTTTGGCACACAAGGCACGCGGAGAAATCAATAAAAGCCCAATACAAACGTCCTTCAACACCCAAATTCATTCGCTTGTGATCTCGTTTGGCTACGGCATCATGATGGCGATGGGCAACTACTTTTTGCTGGGTTTTATGCCCTCCTTCCTGACACACGACATCGGGCTCACCCTAGAGGAAGCTAACCTGGCAATATTGGTGTGTTTATTGGTGAGTACGGCGTTGATTCCAGTATGTGGTCTTATTTCAGACCATGTCGGCAGGCGCCCAGTAATGGCAACCGGAGCCGTATTATTCATTCTCACCAGTTACCCAACGTTTTCGTTTATCGCCCAAGGTGAGCTGAGTTACGCCATCATTGGTTTGGTGATCTATGCCATTGCCTTGGCACCAACAGCCGCTGTGCTCACAACAGCCATCACCGAGATGTTTCCGTTCGCATTGCGCTGCACCGGTGGGGCCATTGGTTACAATGTTGCGCTAACAGTTGCCGGGGGGTTAACCCCTTTAATTTGCCAGCACATTTACCGTTTGACGGGCGACATCTATTCACTGGTTTACTACATCACCTTGATGGCCTTGATTCATCTACTGTTTGTTTTGTTTTCTAAAGAAACCAAAAACAACGCCATCGACTGATACAACAAGTCAGCTCACTTCCATATCGGCGACCAAAAGCCTGAGCGCCAACGCAGTAAAGACCGTGCCCGCAATCGCATTTAACCAACGCTGAGCAGTCGTTGACTGCTGTAATCGTTCGCCCAATTGCCCCGCACCAAATGCAATTAAACCAAATACAATGAAAGTACCTAGCATAAAAACCACGCCCAAGATCCCAACTTGCACAAACACAGGTAAACCCTGAGGCGCGATAAACTGCGGCAGAAACGCGAGAAAAAACAAGGTGACCTTAGGGTTGGTAATATTCATTAAAACGCCACGTCGATATAGTAACAATGGCGAAACCAATGTCGAACTCTGATTTGCTGCCCCCAAAGGCGCCTCGTGCAGAGCCGCTCGCAACGCGCCCCACGCTAGGTATAGCAAATAACCCGCACCGGCAAATTTGACTAGCGTAAACGCAAACGGTGATGCTTGTATCAACGCAGCAAGGCCGAGCGCCACAGCTGCGGTGTGAAACAGCAAACCGCTGCACAGCCCTGCAGTTACCCATAGCCCAGAGCGTCGACCATATAACGCTGATTGACTCAGTACAAACAAGTTATCCGGACCAGGGGCAATGGCCAATGCCATTGATGTTAGCCAGAACGCAAACACGGTTTCAAATGCCATCTGTAATCACTCCAAATCAAGCCGATATCTATACCAAACACGTCTCCTCCCGACAATAAAAATACAACAAATCCACCTCAACCGAGCCTCTGCCGCACCACCGATTCTTGACTATACTTCGCCAGAAAAGTACGAAATGTATTGCGATAATAAGCGTATCGAGCGCCACCCTAGCGGTCATCAGCAATTTTTCAGGAAGATATCCATGGCATCAGTGGTCAACACCAAACGCCTGTGTTTAATGGTTCTATCGTTAGTGTTCGCCTACGGGTGTGAGAAACCCACGACCCGGATGACCCCCAAGCCAGCAAACGCGGATATTGTCTACGCCATAGAACGTGACATTCCAAATTTCACACACTACCCCGCCAACACCCAAGCTGTTGAAACCGTCGATATCGTTGCAAGGACCCGAGGTTTTATCGAAGGCATACATTTCAAAGACGGCCAGATCGTCAAACAAAATCAACTGCTTTACACACTCGAGGTGATCTATGACCAAGCCGATGTCGAACAGGCACAAGCCGAGCTGGCCATCACTAACGCCAAGGTAACTCGCTCACGACTATCCTATGAACGGCAAGAACGGCTATTAGCTAAAAAGTTGACCTCTAAAGAAGAGCGAGACAAAGCCTTACTTGATTACAACGAGGCCGTTGCAGAACGCAAACGCGCCCGTGCATTACTGACTCAAGCACAACGTGAGTTGAGTTACACCGAGGTGCGGGCTCCTTTCGATGGCCGCATCAGCCGAACACGCTTCTACCCAGGGGAGCTGGTTGATCCCGACAATGCCAGCGGCAGCACAACCTTGACCCAACTGTTGAAAACATCCCCCTTATATGTCGACTTTCCAATCCCGTCTAATGATCTACAAACACTCTTAACCGCTCAGTATCAGAAAGGTTTTGCACTACCAGTACGCTTCACGTTGTTATCGGATTCTCCGGTACATACATTTGGTTCGCTGAATTTCATTAATAACACTGCTGACCAGCAATCTGGCACGATATTACTCAGAGCCACGATTTCCAATCAAACCAACCACATCTACCCAGGCCAGTACGGCACAATTTTTGTTCAAACCGGCACGATCCCAAACGCCATATTAATCCCTACCGCGACGATTCATGAAGATTTCAACGGCAATTTCGTATACACCGTTGATACAAAACAACAGCTGAAACGGCAAAATATCAAAACTGTGCAGAAGATTGACGCATGGACACAGGTTCAAGGGCTTAAAGCAAATACACCGATACTGGCTGGTGGCCTCTCGATCATACACCCGGGTTTACACGTTATACCCAACAAGATTCCACCGCCGCCCGCGCCAGTTACAGCAAAGGATATGTCGACGGCACACACAACCCAAGAGGACGACCAGGGATGACTCTTTTTCGCTGTCGTAATCGATACGGTCTCAATCAATCACTGTCCTCAACGCTTACAATCCTGTTTTCCACCTCGCTGACAGCGCTAACACTGTTCGGTTGTAGCCAGCAAGAGAACGTGCACCGCAAACAAACACCAACACTAGAAATCATGAAACCCGTCAGCATGAAGATGCCTGACCAGCTGTTTTTCTCGGCCTATGCCGACGCGTTTGAGAGCGTTGATATTGTCGCCAGAACGCGCGGTTTTATTTCTGATGTCTGCTTTCGAGATGGCCAATATGTGAAGAAAGGCCAACTCCTCTATCGAATCGAACAAATCATCAGTCAGGCCGAAGCAGAACAAGCGCAAGCCGAAGTAGAGATCGCACAAGCTGAAGTCGCTGAAACGCGGATAGAAATCAAACGCTATAAACGTCTAGTCAAAGCCAAAGCCGCATCACAAGATCAGCTCGATCAAGCAACACTTAACTTTCACACGGCCATCGGCGATCTTGATAACGCCAAGGCAAGGCTAAAGCGTTATCGACAGGATTTAGTCTATACCGATATTCTCGCGCCTTTCAACGGACGAATGAGCAAAACTGCATACTACCCCGGTCAGTTGGTCGGTGAATCTAATACTGACGCCGATACTCAACTTAGCTCGATCAAACAGCTCAATCCGCTTTATGTATATTTCAAGGTTCCCTCCACACACTTGCAAACTGTGCTTCGCACTCAAAATACTGAAAAATCACCGTCGCCGAGCAAAGAACTCATAGAAACATCACGCGTTCAATTTACCACGATCGGCAAGCACCCTGTTGAACAACACGGCACATTGGATTTCATCGATATCGCCGTGAACCCCAGCAGCGGAACAATCAGCGCACGAGCCACCATTGCAAATCCGAATCATCTGATTTACCCAGGCCAAAGTGGTCATCTGATACTCACACTCGGCCATGCGCGGGATGTGCTGATGCTACCGTCAGCGATTATCAAATTAGATCAGCTAGGTAGCTATGTTTACACGCTCAATAACGGTTCGGTAAAACGTATCAACGTTGAAAGACAAGCAACATATGGCCCCTGGACACAAGTCACGGGTATTCAGTCAGATCAAAATATCGTGACTAATTATCTCGACAGCATCAAACCCGGCCAGCAACTTAACAGTAAAACGACACAGGTTAGCCCAGGGCCCGAACCTAACACTTTGTTTGATGATGCCGAAGTCATGGTGACAGTTCCAGCTCACGAAAACCCGCGCGTCTTGCAAGCTCCCGATACAACCATCAAACCGGACAACCTGAGTAACGCTTGCCAACAGGGATAGGGATTACATTATGTTTTCACGGTTTTTTATCGATCGCCCCATCGCAGCGTCGGTCATCGCACTGTTGATGGTTTTCGCGGGCAGTATTGCAATTCCGCTGCTTCAGGTTGAACTCTACCCAGAAATTGTGCCTCCACGCGTCTCAGTAACCGCCAGTTACCCCGGAGCAAGTGCCCAAACCATGGTTGACGCCGTTACTGTTCCGCTAGAAGACGAAATCAACGGTGTTCGCGGAATGGTGAGTGTCGAAAGCACTAGTACTGACCAAGGCCAGGTGACAATCGTCGTCACCTTTGAAGTAGGCTACGACCTCGATATTGCCGCTGTCGACGTGCAAAACCGGGTAGAACTAGCCAAACCCCGACTGCCTGACGAAGTTATTAAAAACGGTATCGATATCGAAAAAGGCTCAACTGACATCGTCATGTTTGTTCACGTTATCTCCCCCGGCGGCAAACGTGATTTGGAATACATCGCCAATTACGCGGCCATCAATGTGGTTGACCCGATAAAACGGGTTAAAGGCGTCGGCGAAGTCGTGGTATTCGGTGATCGTACGTATGCCATGCGTATTTGGGTCGACCCGGTGAAACTTGCCGGCTACCGACTCACCGTCAACGATGTCATCAGCGCTGTTCGTGATCAGAACGAAATCGCACCGGTGGGTATCATTGGCGGAACTCCCTCAAAGGCGGATCAATCAATCCAGCTTATCGTCGAGACCAAAGGCAGGCTAGATCAGGTTGAAGAATTTGAAGATATTGTGGTGAGCCGCTCAGACAACGGCTCGTTGATTTTTGTTAAGGATATCGCTCGGGTTGAACTGGGGGCCGACGACTATCTGACCGACCTTTCGGTTAACTCACACCCGGCGGTAGGTATTGGCATTAGCCAACTCCCTAATGCCAACACGTTAGAAGTTGTTGGTAATATAAAAACCATCCTCAATGCTCTCGAACCCAATTTACCCGAGGGCATTACCTACGATATCGCACGTGATGCCACCTTATTCATCAATGGTGCCCTGAAAGAAGTTGGCCTTACCTTCTTGTTTGCACTGGTTCTGATTGTGCTGGTCGCCTATGTATTTTTGCAGAACTGGCGCACAACGCTGATCACCCTGATTACGATTCCCGTGTCGCTGATAGGTACCTTCGCGTTTCTTGCACTACTTGGTTTTTCGATGAATATGTTAAGCCTTTTTGGGCTTATTCTGGCAATTGGATTGGTCGTCGATGATGCCGTTGTTGTTATCGAGAACATCAATCGCATCAAAGAACAAGAATCATTGCCGGTACGAGATGCAACGATTCGCGCAATGGATGAAGTACGAGGCCCTATCATTGCCTCAACGTTAGTGATGATGTCGGTGTTTATACCTGCGGCGTTTATGCCCGGCATTACAGGTAAACTCTACCAGCAATTCGCCATTACTGTATCGTGCTCGCTGGCGTTGTCGTTAGTCAATGCACTTACGTTTACACCGGCACTGTGTGCGTTGTTATTGAAATCCCACGACACCCAGCAAGGTTGGTTTTTTCGCAAATTCAATGCGGCCTTTGATGCGTTACTGGTCGGTTACGACAAATTGCTCAAATGGACCATTCCGCGAAAACTATTAATGACTAGTGTATTTCTGTTACTTGTCGGAGCGACTACCGCACTAATATTTTTGGTTCCCCGCGGCTTCTTGCCGGAGGAAGATCAGGGATTTTTCTATGTAAACGTACAACTGCCAGAAGGATCCTCACTCAAACAAACGCACAAGGCGATGCAAAAGGTGCTTCACGAAGCGCAAAAATTGCCTGGGGTTATGGACGTCGTACTCGTCGACGGGTTTAGTATTTTATCGCATAGTAAAACCAGTAATTCAGGGTTCGTGGTGATCGAAATGTTGCCGTTTGATCAACGCGACGCGAGTGAGTCGGTGTTTAAACTCACCAAAGATTTACAACTGTCACTGGATAAAATCGGTGACGCGCAGTTTTTAGTGATTAATGTTCCGGCAGTTCAAGGGCTCTCAACTGCCGGCGGGTTTGAATATATCTTAGAAGACCGAGCCGCCCAGGGGCTTGAAGCTCTCTACAGTAATACACAGCTGATGCTTAACGCGGCCAATGCGCAGCCTGCTATCCGCGATGTGTTTAGTCCATTTAAAATCGACACCCCCATACTCTACTTGGATATCGATCGCGCACAGGTCATGCGCCAGGGCGTACTCCTGCAGGATCTGTATCTCGCATTACAGGCAAATCTTGGGTCTTTTTACATTAATGACTTCAATAAATACGGCAAAATTTATCGCGTATTTATTCAGGCCGATATCGATTTTCGTTCCAGCCCAGAAGACCTGCAAAAGATCTATGTCAAAAATATTAACGACGATCTGGTTCCTATCAGCGACTTGGTTCGCTACGAATACCGTGCCGGAGCCAGTAAAATTCGGCGCTACAACCTTTACACATCGGCTCACCTTATCGGTTCACCATCAACAGGACACACCAGCGGCGAAGCCATCGCGATTATGGAACAACTCACCAAAGAGATACTAACCGACGGTTTTTTCTTTGAATGGACAGACACCGCCTATCAAGCCAAAAAGGCGGGCAACGTGGCACCGATCGTTTTCGCGCTGTCGATCATCATCATCTTGATGATTCTGGCCATACTTTACGAAAGCTGGCTTTTGCCGTTTATGATCATACTCGCAGTCCCTTTTGCTGTTCTGGGTGCATTGAGCTTTCAATTTATTCGCGGCCTGGCTAACGACACATTCTGCCAAATCGCCTTGATCATGTTGGTAGGGTTATCGGCTAAAAATGCCATCCTAATTGTGCAGTTTGCGAACGAGAAATATGTCGAAGGATCCAGCGTTGTCGATTCCGTTATCTTCGCGTGCAACACAAGGCTGCGCCCAATTCTGATGACCGCGATCGCTTTTGTGGCCGGTATATTTCCGCTCGTTATCGCGACTGGAGCCGGAGCCGCATCTCGCCACTCCTTAGGCACAGCAGTATTCGGTGGGATGATCGTATCGACAACACTGGCTCTGATATTCGTGCCATCAATCTACGTTATCTTCCAACGCTTTCGTGAAAAGCGCGTCCCAGACCTACGCGCACGCATGCAAAAACAGCGAAAAACACCGTCAAACGAATAACCGTAAACCAGAGCCATTGATTGTGATCATATAACGTACAAGTAATAGTCAGTCGTTCTGGTATGCCGCGAACGATTGAGCAACTATGGTTAAACAATAAGCCCTGTACCGGAGACAATGATGGATTCACGTATTGATATCAAACAAGCGCTTCGCGTCTACAACAAAGTCATTACACATGGTACTAAACACACCGGCGACCTAGGCCATGACTATACGCTCGCGGGTCTAACGGCGTGGTCTGACGCCGACGGTTACACCTTGATGCTGGAAGATAAAGACGCCAAACTGACTGTGTATTTTCACAACAAATACAATGTCGATTTTCACAACAACTTCGCACTGGATCAATTTCTTGAACACATGGACAAAATCGACAAGACCGATTTTTAATGACGCCCAAAGGTCAGAGTGACCAACGCACATTTAACGATCAAAAAATCACAATCAAGGCTCTACAATCATTTCGTTTTTCCGATTTATATCGAATTGTGCGAGATATACTCAAATGCCAGTAAATGACTTTGGCACCCTGTTCAATAGCCGGTGCATGACACAAGCAATCCGGCGCGTCATTTGCTAGACTTGCGCATTTGCGATTCTAAGATTTCATCGAATAACAATGACAACTGCGCAAGTAAAATCCTCGTCAAAATCCGCCCATACTCCCATGATGCAGCAGTACCTTAAAATTAAGGCGCAGCATCCCAACGATATGGTTTTCTATCGAATGGGAGATTTCTACGAACTCTTCTTTGACGACGCCAAAAATGCCTCCGAATTACTCGGCATTACACTAACCGCGCGAGGAAAATCCGCCGGCGAACCCATTCCTATGGCAGGCATCCCGTTCCATTCTGCCGACGGTTATTTGGCAAGACTGGTTAAAAATGGCGTGTCAGTTGCTGTTTGCGAGCAAGTTGGCGACCCGGCTACCAGCAAGGGGCCGGTTGAGCGCAAGGTCATGCGTATTGTCACGCCGGGCACGGTATCCGATGAAGCGCTCATGGAAGAACATAAAGACAATCTACTTGTCAGTGTGTTTGAACAAGACGATAAAGTTGGTTTTGCCGTCATGGACTTAGCCGCTGGTCGCTTTGGCGTATTCGAAGTCAATGATCTTGCCAGCGCCGAGAGCGAGCTTTACCGGCTGGCCCCGGCTGAATTATTGATCGATGAGCACAATAGCTCGGCTGTATTCAGCCGTTATCCGTCCGGATTGCGTGAACGCCCAAGCTGGGAATTCGATGAAGAATCTGCACGACGCTCGCTGAATCAACAATTTAAAACGAAAGACCTTATCGGTTTTGGTTGCGAAAATTTGTCCGCCGGCTTGATTGCAGCTGGCTGTTTGCTGGCCTATGCCCGCGAAACCCAGCGCGGCGATCTGCCGCATATTCGAACATTGCGTCATGAAAGCCGCACATCCAACGTTCGATTAGACGCAGCAACACGTCGTAATTTGGAAATCGACATTAACCTGCAGGGCGAGCAAACCAATACGCTCTTCAGCGTGGTTAACCATTGTGCAACCACTATGGGGTCACGGCTGTTGCGACGCTGGCTCAACCTGCCTTTGTCTCAACGTGAAACCATAGAACAACGCCATGAAGCCGTTGCTGAACTTATCAGCCAGTATTACAGCGACACCTGTTTCGATCACTTAAAGGCCATCGGCGACATGGAGCGAATTCTTGGCCGAATTGCTCTCAGATCAGCACGGCCGCGTGATTTAACGCGTCTTCAACAGTCACTTGCGGTTCTTCCTGATATTCAAGGCACGATGGAATCGGCTGAATCAGGCTTATTGAAGACACTGCTACAAACCATTAAAACCTTCCCTGACACCGATGCGCTGCTTCAATCTGCAGTCATCGACAACCCGCCGGCTGTGATTCGCGATGGCGGCGTTATCGCCGAGGGTTACGACGCAGAGCTAGACGAACTTCGAGGTTTGAGCCAGAACGCTGGCGATTTTCTCATCCGGCTGGAACAAAAAGAACGTGAGCGTACCGGTATTTCAACCCTGAAAGTCGGATACAACCGAGTACATGGCTACTACATCGAAATCAGTAAATCCCAAAGCGAACAGGCGCCGACCGAATATATTCGTCGCCAAACATTAAAAAACGCTGAAAGATACATCACCCCTGAGCTGAAAGAATTCGAAGACAAAGCGCTGAGCGCCAAATCGCGGGCACTAGCACGCGAAAAAGCACTGTATGAGGCCCTGTTAGAAACCCTCAACGAGAGTTTAATCCCGCTACAAGATTGCGCTCAGGCCGTCGCTGAATTTGATGTTATTTGCAGTTTTTCACTGACTGCAGAACGCTTGAATTATTGCCGACCAACCATGCAAGAAGCATCGTCTTTAACGATATCTGAAGGTCGTCATCCAGTGGTCGAGCGCGTGCTGGAAACTCCATTCATCGCCAACGATATTGAGTTAGACGAAAATCGACGAACCTTGATTATCACCGGCCCAAATATGGGTGGTAAATCGACCTATATGCGCCAAACGGCTCTGATTACACTGCTTGCGCATATCGGCAGCTTTGTACCGGCAAGCGCTGCATCCGTAGGTATGGTTGATCAGATTTTCACACGGATTGGTAGCGCCGATGATCTTGCTGGCGGACGTTCAACCTTTATGGTTGAGATGAGTGAATCTGCCAATATCCTGAATAACACAACTGATCGATCATTAATACTGATGGATGAAGTCGGGCGTGGCACATCCACCTTTGACGGGCTCTCGCTTGCCTGGGCATTTGCCGTCGAATTAGCGGCAAATACACACGCAATGACATTGTTTGCCACTCACTACTTCGAATTAACGATTTTGCCCGAGCTATATCCAAAGGCGGCAAACATCCACCTCAGCGCTACTGAACATGACGATAACATTGTGTTTTTGCATCATATTCAGCCGGGGCCAGCCAGCCAAAGTTATGGTTTGCAAGTTGCTAAACTTGCCGGAATTCCAGCCCATGTACTGAGCTCTGCACAGACAAAGCTTAAGGAACTCGAAGCGGCTGAAGATTCAACAGCACCCCAGCCTTCGCGCCAGACATCGCCCATCGACATCAACGCGAACGAACCGGCTGAAAAGAACCCAATGCAAGGCGAATTCTTCTCGGCAGCAGAACCCTCTGCGGCTGACAAGCGCATCGGCACGATCAATCCTGATGAGTTAACGCCACGCGAAGCGCTTGAATTGATCTACGAACTCAAAAAACTTCACGATTCTTGATTAACACTGTTCAATACTTGTTCATAATCTGCCCACAATCGGCTTAACTCTGCGCCGATATGAGCCTAACTATCACGAACATGCAAATAGTAGTAATTCTTGTTTGCATCCAGCGATTAAACCCGCTTAATCTTGCAGTGAAGAGTTAACAAGCGAAAAAAAAATAGGTAAACTACCTCGCATTAAAAATCTGGTGACCACATAAAGGAACAAATATGACATTTGTTGTCGGCGAAAACTGCATTAACTGTAAGCACACAGACTGCGTTGAAGTTTGCCCTGTTGACTGTTTTTACGAAGGCCCGAACTTCCTGGTAATCCACCCAGACGAGTGTATCGACTGCGCGCTGTGTGAGCCTGAGTGTCCGGTTGATGCTATTTTCTCTGAAGACGAAGTACCTGCAGATCAAGAAGTGTTTACTGAACTGAATGCAGAGCTTGCTGAACAATGGCCAAACATCACAGAAATGAAAGATGCAATGCCTGACGCCGAAGAGTGGAACGGTGTCGAAAACAAGCTGCAACATTTGAAGCGCTAATCACGCTCTGCTGTTAACCGGCTTTTTTACATTGTCACTAAAGCCAACAAAAACAGCATACAGATAAGCCTAAAAACCCCGCTCGTCGGGGTTTTTTATATCAATTTTTTATAAACACCCTTCCTAAATTCCCAGTGCTTTTCAGCAGCCACGTCATATCTTGCTGTTTTTCTTTATATTTTTTATCCCCAGCTACCCGTTAATAAGTTGTTTACAATCTGATAATAAGATGTGGAAATCCGGCAAAGTGTGAAGTTCGTACCTATACTGAGGGTCCACTATCAGAATTCAGGCATAACGCCATGTTACAGATTGAAGCCAGCAATCCGATACTGGTTCGCGTCGAGCAACGGAACCAACACTTTTTTACAGTAGTGAATGCAGGTACGCATATTGTTCAAACCGAGAGCTTCAATACACGGGAAGCCGCGTGGATGGCCAAAGAAATTCTTCAAAAGAAATACGGTCGCCGATAAATTTTTCCTCAGCCGATTGCCACTATCGCCTGATAGAGAGAACTTTCTCAAAAGATCGATTAATTAGAAAACAGATTTAAGCAAACAGCTAAGAAAGCGAGTAAGACAAACGGAGTTACAAACTCTTGATACTGGGGCATATAGACCCACACTCGCAATACAATATTCGTCCAAGCCGTTCTGTATCAAGCGCTACCACTGGTAGCGTTTTTTTTTATGCATAAATATAGCGACTAAATACGCCTAATCATGATTTGTATTGGAGTCACACACCAGATTGGCTGTCACTGCATTCGCCGCAAAAAGAAGCATTCCAAGAAGGGTTACCGTCACAACATACTCTAGTGCCAAAGGCGCTGCATGGAAAAAGCTCAAAACCCATAAGCTCAAACTACCTATGATGAGGATAAATGATACAAACGTTAAAACCTCATAACGATTGGAGGTTCGAACGGGCTTATCACAGTGAGGACAATGAAATCGCGTTGAAAAGTGTGATACCTCGCGTTGTTCATCGGATACCTCATGGAACGTAAATTCTTCAAAACAATACGGGCATTCCATAGCCCCTCCTTCTTTTATTGTCGTTATTAGGGTTAGAACACTACCGACATCAAACAGGGCCATTCGGCCATCGCTTTTCGATCACAAACATCAAGACACTTGGATGTCTCTAACCTTTAAAAGCTAGTCGATGATTCGACAGTTCTCCATCCCGCTCAAGGCACGAAGCGCTTAGATTTTAGGTATCCGTTGATAAAACCACTGAACAACACTTTCCATCACGGCTCTATATAGCTAGTACACAGAGGCTTTTCACTGACAACTTACCCGCGTCATCATCCTAGCGCAGACCAAGAAAAACCACTCGGGGATGTGAACCAACACGGCTATTGCGTCAGAAGACAACCAAATTCCAGAAGCTTGGCTAAGCTGACATTAACGACAGAAAAGATGGTCTATAAAAAGCTGGAATCCAGATTTTGACAGCCACAGCAAAGAATGAATAAAGGCGTGAAACATGTACCCTATCGTCTATCCCAAGGCAGCTGAAAAACAGGAGCGTATCGATACACTTCTCGCTCGCCAACAAACCGTTGATCTCAGCTATGAAAACCTGAAAGACGCTCGAGAACGCCGGCTATGTATCATCTACGATAAACCTGCCTGGTTTCAAATCGCAGACAATCACGCCCTGAACCCGGGTGATCCGATTTTGGAACGCAAATCCTGCACGCCACCTACTCTGAAATTCATCAATTTGGCGAGTGAGCTTTATGGCGTAGATCGGCACCTTATTTTGGCGATTGTCGTTATGGAGACCAACAGCTGCTTTGATGTGTGGCCGGATCGTATGCGGGAATATCGCAAACCGATGGGAGTCAGTTTTGATCTTTGGGAAGAGCTAGCCGGGTCGGAACGTTATATCAAAGACCCTGCGAACAATATTGAAGTCGGTACGCTGATCGTTTCACGGATTCAAAAGAAAATACGAGATCCCAGTGTCGGAAAGATCGCGTCAGTGTTCCATCAATTAGATGCGACCGTAGTGAACGATTACGGGGCTAAAGTTGCAAGACTCTATCAGCTATTAAGGCGCCTTGGCTGAATCAATCGCCGAACAAAATCCACCAGAAGCAGCCCCTGCATTAACAGCGTCAATATCCAACCATAGCGGAAGTGCCAACTTGGATGCTCAGGTATCGGCACATTATCAACCATCGACGCTGGCGTCATCAATCCGGTTTGATGGTAAATTTCACCGCTAGGCAGCACCACCGCGCTGATACCACTATTAGCGACCCGAACCATGGGGATTCCACTTTCTACAACTTGAAATACCGCTAACGCGAAGTGATAAAATGGCCCTGGGCTGTCACCAAACCAGGTATCACTGGTCGGGTTCACAATCAAATTACCGCCCTGCTCTACAAATGTTTTGACCATATCATCAAATAGCATTTCATAGCAGATAAGCGGTATCACACGTACACCCGGCTTCACATCAAACAGTTGAAATTCAGATCCGTGCTTATATTCGGCGGCATTAGGTAGTAAATCCTTTGAAACACCCGCAGGAACGTATTCAAAAAATGGCACCAACCGCTGTTTGTAATAACTCTGCTGTAAAACACCGGCCTGAAACCATTGAGCAGCATTGTAATAGCCACCATCATGATTATTTGTATCAGCGTATACATAACCAGAAACTAGCATTAAAGGTACCGGGTAGGATGATTCAAAGGCGGCAAGCGCCGCAGCATCTTCGGCGTTATCCGTCGCGGAAAACGGTGCCGGAAATTCCGGCCATACCAAAAGATCCACTGGATTAGATCTCAGCAATTGATCGCTCATATCAAATAGCATTGCAGTGTTACTTCGGCGATCTAGGTCGGGCTGAACGGCACCTATTCGAATATGAGTTGCATCAGGCGAACGCGGAAACGCACCCACAGCCGGCAAACCAACGAGTACGCCAGCCAACAAAAGCATGCCAAGCGACACGGCCTGATGTTTATGCTGCCCACGGGAGTTCCAGATTTCAAGCAAAGACATTTGCATCAATGCAAACACAAACGTCATCAACGGCAGCCCGCCGATTGACAGCCAACCCAGTAAATCCGGATGCTGGTAGAGCGCCACAAGGGGCGTTGCCGGAATCAACAAAGGCAACCACGTTGTCAGCACAGAAAAATAAAGAGCTCGTAACACAATGCGCCGGGCAACATGCCCCAGAGACGCAGAATTTTGGGCATTTTTATCGGTTCGATAGCCCCACCGAATAGCATCAAGCCAAACGAACAACAGCATGGGTATCGTCTGCACCACGCACAGCAAAACAAACAACGCCAACGCCAGCACTACCGAAGCACCCGAGAACGCCATCACGGCAGGCACTAACCACCATAACGCCAAACACCATAGACCAAGGCCTGTTGCTAACGTGATCGCAAATCGAGAGCGCAACGGCGCGTCAGTCAGTGCAATGAGCCATGGAACATTCCAGATAAATACAATCCAGTAGAGTCCATTCGGCGGCGTTGCTAGCAGTACACAAAGCGGTGTTAGTAATGCAATTAAATATCGGGAATTGGCCGTCATGTTTGCCTTTTCTTCCTGTATTGGCTCGGCGTAAGTCCTGTTAGCCGTTTAAACGTAGAAGTAAACGTGCTGGTTTCACTAAATCCGGCTGCGCGAGCAACATCTGCAATCGGTTGACCGGTTTCAAGCAATAGTTGTTGGCCATGTTCGACCCGCGCTCTATTAACCAACTGCTGGAAAGAATATCCTTCAGCAGCAAGACGCCTGCGCAAAGTACTAACGCTCGTATTCAACTGTTCAGCAACCTGCTGTTGCAACGGTTTTCTGTTTGCCAATAATCCTGGCAGCATTTGCATAATAGCAACCGCTAGCCGGCCTTGTTCCGGTAACTCTGTATGACGCGCAGCCAACGCCTTCTGTTTCGCCAGATGCAACATATCGCCGTCAGGATTGATCGTAGGCATATCATAAACAGATCTGGCAATCTTACCGCCATTGTATTCGGCGTCAAAAACAAAACGCGTATCGATCACGGCTCGGTATTCGCTAACCGGAACTCTTGGCGAGTGCTTGAAGCTAACCTCGATCATGCTTTCTGACAGTGGAACGCCGGTAATATTTTTTAGTGTTCGACACAAAAATCCCGATCGCAGCTCCATCAATTGGCCGACCTGTTCACATGAGTAATCGCCAAGCACCTGGTGTCGAACATGCACATCCGATTCATTGACCGTCAAATAGGTTTGAATACCGCTGTTAAAAATGGGCTGGTACTCCATATAGATTCCCATCGCCTCACTAACGTAGCTCGCATTCAGAGCCAAAGAATTGGCTAGCTGCATCGCAGACGGCGATGCAAAAAAACTGGTGCGTAGCGCAAACAGTGGATCTCCAGTGCAGTCGACGCAGATATCTAGAAGCCGAATAAACCGATGTAATGGTAACCGACTTCCTCTTACTAGATGATTTGGCGCTGGAAGCGCTAATCGTCGACACGCTTTTTCGACCGTATACCCGTAATTCACCAGGCCGTGAGCCAGGAGAAATGCGTGCTCCATCAATACTGACTTATCCTGATTAATCATCTTTTTGTCCGAAATATGTATCGAGGTAGTTGCGAATAACCTGAATACTAAATAGTATCAAAAACCTAACTCAATGAATTTATTGAGTTTTTTACTTTTCAGGCCATATTTTTGAGTAATTCACTCAATTAATATGACCTCTAAAGTACACAAATAATAATAAAACGAATTAGGGGCAATCATGATGAAATCATCAATCAAGCGATTGGCGAATCTCGCACTACTGTCTATTGCGGTACCGGTTTTAGCTGGCGGATCAGGGTCCGGTGGCGATTCAGATCCAATTTTGGAGAAACAGGAAAGTTGGGCTGGCCGTGCGTCAGATTACCAACGCCGACTAGACATTTACAGCCGTCTTTCTGACAGCAGCACACTCGGGTCACACAATACCTATAACTCTGAAGCCTATCGTGACATCGACAGCTACTTGGATCCACAGCAGAAACACTCTATCTACGACCAGCTGAGAATGGGCGCACGTTTTATCGAGCTGGATGCTCACTGGACAGCCCACACCAAAGGCTGGCCATGGCAGTGGGGTGATGACCTACTTCTATGCCACTCAGGCATTGGTAAAGAGCTGGGTAGCCTGCACATCGGTTGCGGCCTGACTGACCGCTTTTTGTCGGAAGGACTCAACGAAATCCGCGACTGGTTCGCCGATATCGACAACGCTGATGAAGTTATCGTTCTTTACATCGAAGATCATAGCGACGGACGCCATAACGAACTCTACAACAAGATTAATTCAGCACTCGGTAACAAGATTTACCAAAGCGGCGGCTGTAAATCAGTACCGAATACACTCACCAAAGCAGATGTTCTGGGTGCCGGTAAACAAATCGTTCTCTGGAAGGACGGCGATTGCGCAAGCAACTCGTCTCTGCGCAACATGGCGTTCAATAGCCTTGGCGGTATGAGCCGGATTTGGGAAGACGCCACGACAGTTGCAAAGATTTCCGGATTTTTTGGCGGAGCCGTCACACCATCGATCTCAGCGAGTCAAATTCGCGAAGAGTTTAAAAATGGCCGTAACTTGGTCAACCTCGATGATATGACCTACAGCGATGGCCGACTCGAAGCAGCCATTTGGAGCTTTGACAACAATGAACCCAACAACAGTGGTGGCAATCAAGATTGTGCCGTGCAATGGGGCAATGGCCGCTGGGATGATGCCACCTGTACCAATCACCACCCCTATGCATGCCGCACAAGCAGCGGTTGGGTAGTTGCGGGCAACGGCCCGTGGACAGACGGTGCCAGTGCCTGTGCAAACGCCGGCGGCAAGTTTGATGCGCCAACGAACAGTGCCGACAACGAAAGCCTGAAAGCCGCGAAAAACGGCAACAGCCATGTATGGGTTAACTTCCATGACCGCTTCTACGAAGGCGCGTGGCAAAAAGGCATTGACGGTGAATTCCAGATCCGTTCAATGGGTAAGTGCTTAGATATTCCTGGCAGTGATAGTAATGCTAACGCTGGCACAAATGTTCAACTCTGGTCGTGCAGCGACCAAGCACGTGATCAACGTTGGACAATGGATAACGATGGCCGTCTGCATAACGTAGCCAACCCATCGGTGTGCTTGGATGTTGCCGGTTCAAACCAAAATAACGGTGCAAACATTCTGCTTTGGCATTGCCATGACGGGAAAAACCAGCGCTGGATTCTAGACGGCACGTCTTTGCTTTCACAAATGAACGCGAGTAAATCGATCGATGTATCCGGGGTTAAAAGCGCCAACGGTGCAAATATCCATCTATATGATTTCCACGGTCGTGAGAACCAGCGTTGGAGTTTTATTGCGAAGTAAGCTCAAACAGGTTTTGATCTAAACCGAAGATCGAAAAGTTGATTGATCAAAGCAGTGATCGGCATCACCCGCTCACTGCTTTTTTGTATCTACGATATGTGCAGAACAATTTAGCGGCAGACTCAATCTTTAACTCAGAACAAACGCCGTTCTTTGGCCATATGGTGAAGACTGATAAATAAGACAAGATTCCCCCCCCATATACCCTCGCGCTTTCGCTCGCTGAGCCAATGCAATTGCAAGAAATCCAGCAGCGGCACCTGTTTCACCGAAGTGTTCCGCCGGATGCCAATCCATTGTATGGGCAAGTGCCTGAGGTAAATGAATGCGTGCAGCACCCCATTCCATCGCGCGTTTCTCAGTGCCATTGACGCTACCAATTACCACGCCGGCATTTGTAAGATCCGGCTCAACAGCGACCAAACGATTCAACAAATTAGTCAATTTCTGACCATCTACCACGGCCCCTGTGGCGTCATCGTATGCTTCCATCGCCGCAAGTGGTGATGACAACGTTGCCATCCCTCCTGCTCCGCTCTCAACAACGAAAAAAACAGCAGCCTCTCCGGCAAAGAAACCCGCGGGGTTGTTTGGAGACGACAAAACGTCGAGCTCGATCAACGCAGGCATCATATATCCATCAAGAAGGCTATCAACACCGCCGATGATACAGCGGTCAATGCCCGGCAACTCGAGTAACCTTTCGGCCTTATTGAGGACCTCGCCAACGCCCGCTGCGTCGGAAAAACATAATTCGGTATGCCCGGGTTCAGATCCAACACCTGCCATATGTATGAGCGTTTGAATGAAATAGGTATCGAGTGCTTTTCTTCGCTCATCACTGCGATCACTTCTAAGCCCAATAACATCACTTGGTTCAGCACCATCTACGCTATCAAGATCGACTGATTGTTGACGTTCACATTCATCCCAGTAGTAACCACTGCCCATATTAATGACCACTGCTGTGCGTGATAGATCTTCAAACGCCTCATCAGCGTTCTCCAGTAAATCCTCCAAAGCGAGGTGCGCCAACCGCAATAGACGCCCCGAGCCTGAAAAACCTACCAATGCATCGCCCATAGCAGCATGAACAGACACCGGATACATATCTGCGCTTGATTCATCAAAAAAACTGAAGTCGTTATGCGGCGAAACACGACTCAAGCCGGCTCGCGCAGCGGCGCAACCGTTTTTAAAATCGCCTAGAGAAGAGGCCATCCCAGCAGCAGTTATTTCGAGTCCCAATTTAAATTCCTTTGCGGTAACGTACATCAAGCGATAATTAGCGATCAATCGTATCTGTTAGATCATATATTCATAAATTGCTATGCCATAGAAGGAATAGCGACTGCGCCCTTGAGAGCGAGCGTCGGCATATATGGCTGCTCATCAGTAATATGAATACCGCATACCCGCGCAATTTTTAACAGCGCTAATCCTTCAATACAGAGGTACGGTTCGGTTTCTAACTCATCGTTGGTCGAAGGCGACATCTCTACACGCATTGCATACCGATGTTCGTATTCATCAATAAAGTCTGCCAAAGCGGAAGAAAAAGCCGGTTGATCTTGATTCAAGAGCGCCTCACACAAGGCTACACGCTGAGGTTCAGCGCCGTCGGCGGCCTGACTAAAGTCGACGAGTAAACTTTCAAGGTTGCTAGTATCCTGCCGATTTGAAAGAAGAGAAAACACAAATCGAGCGTAGTAAAAATCTTCTTCGAACTCTTCGCCGTCGAGCCAATTCGGTGGTGAATGCAGAATGATCTGACGCGCCAAATCACGATCATCACATACTAGGGCGTCAAAAAATGGCATGAGAATACTCGCGCAACGGTGTGCATCATTTTCATCTAACGGAAGTAATAAAAGGCGAACGCGAGCCTGTGCAGATCGCGCAAGATGATTGAAATACGCTGGAATATCCATGTCATCTAGGTATAAGGCGATCGCCCGACGTCGGTAACAATCGGATAAACACGACAACGTCCTGCTCTTGATGGCCACGTCATACATGTCTTCAGCAACAACACTTTCGTACTCTGTAATCTGGTGTTGTAACTGTTCCTTAACCTGAAATAAATCCATCTACCTCTTCCATAACGATCAGTGACTAGCGATACCAACTAAACAACTACTCTTTGGCTCTAACGTAACGTTGAGCTATACCAAACTAATCGCCTGTGACTGCACGTTCGATACGTTGACCCGGATGCCCGCGATGTCTCGTGAATCATTGGGTAATTCAAATTCACACCGATAGATTAAGCTGAGTAACGCGTCATCAGTATCGATAACCACGGTATCGAGGTGCATCTCTAAAGCAGCCTCTTTCTTTTTCAATCTCAGCAATAGCTTTGGTTGCGCCAAGCCCGGCAAAGCAAACGTTTGTTTGGGTTGCCCGATATTGACTAAGGTAACCGCTTCGTTTCCCTGCAGATAACCATTCGCTACCAAGCCGCTTGAAGCGCCATTGAAATACCGTTTATTGAAATCTACCGGCAACATGGGGCTTCTTGTTTGCTCCCATTCAGCGTCATAAGTACCCGCGTATTGACGACGCTCCAACCAATACGGGCTCAAAAACCCAACACCGGCAGGCTCGGGAGTATCAAAATAGTTCTGAATAAGCGATTTGGGGTTTTCAATTAACGGTAATGCCGATGCCTCACGTATAAGGCTATCAGGATGATGGTAGCCAATACCGATCGGATTTCGCTCATCGAAAGGATGGCCGAATTGCTGCATAACACCATGATCTATCCCGCCGAACGCATGTTGGTAGCTCAGCGGGGTTGGCATAGCAGTTGTAAGCTGCTGAATAAACGGTTCGCCTTCTTGATCAATCTGCCACTGCCGCTGCCCAAAAATACGCAAAATTTTGGCGTACCTTTCAACTTGAATGCCACAATCAAAAAACGGCATATCAGGGCCTGGTGGGAGACCTGTTCCTACGACAACTATATCGGTATTTGGCTTCAACCCGACACACTCTGGCTCATATCGAAAAGCAATATTAGAGGGGGTGCTATTGGCCACCTGGCCCACATCAGATTGCCCGGAACTGCCAGCGTCGGTGGAATTATCGGCGCCAAATGCAGAGACCGGCAAACCTGGCTCATCATCTGCAGAGCTGCCGTCGAAGCTATCAAATAGGTCTCCAGCCAAATTCAAACCTGGCTGCTCTTTTAAGGGGACCAAATGCCCTTGTTGCTGAATCCTAAATGTCGCCTTAAGAATGCCAACAAATTGCGGTCGTAAGTTCCCATCAGGGAGAACAAGATGCTCAAAATGAAACGGGGTTTGATTGTCGATTGTCGGGTGTGGCATTAGGCAACAGCCTCCTGATGAATATGCCAACACCCGGCATCCAGACCTGCCTCATGTTCATAGAGGTTCGCCCACTGATCCAATTTACGTATTTGTTGCTGCTGAATATGCACCGTATCGGCTACTGAAAACAGCACATCACTCTGATAACGGCACTCCAATTCCCAGGCGGTAAAACGTCGAATTTCATGAGGGCTCTGCTCATGCTGTAAAACGGCGACCAACTGCGATGGCGATATTAAAGCGCCCATACGGTGACGTTTACCCAATACAAAGTGCTGTTTGAACTGGGTGAGCCACTGCAACCAAAGATCGGCATCTTGGCTAATTCGGCGTGTATTCGTCCCAAAAGGTCGTTGATCCACATGCATCGGTGACTCGCCACGTTTAAAGGCATCGACTTCTTCAGGGAAGAGCTCTTCTTCAGTGACTTCATCGGCGATAAAAACATCTTCGTATAAGGGGGCGCCGGTAATCGAAAATAACGCATCAGCTGCTGCGGCAGCTTTCTCGTCGTTCGACAATAGTCTAACCAACCGAGGAATCGCTTCAGGAAGTCCGATAAGCCCGAATGCTCTAATCGCATCGTCGCTGAGTTGATCAGGTGATTTTTGTTCAAGGAATTGATAAAGACCAACATCCATCGCAACCGCCATCGCCTGCCAGGTAACCGTCTCCGCTGGCATCGCACCTAAGCGTTGCTTCAAAGGTCCGTGTTGATGCTGTTTCAACATTACGATGGCAGCTTGATTGCGTAACAAGACATCATTGCTGTCGACATATTCAAGCACACTCTCTAGAATCGCTGGCTGATTTGTCAGATCAGCATGACCGAATACAGGCACCATCATCGGTGCTTCTTTCAACAGGTTATTTGCCATTGAAAGCGCGGGCTTACCCATTGAAAGTCTCTGTCGATAAAAAAATGGCATTAACACTTTTAGGTAGGCCGGTTTATCTGCAAACGGCAACCTTGCAAGATCCTTTACCCAAGCAGCTGGGGCGTGCATGTTGAGCGCATCGGTCATTGCACGGCAGGTGTCATTGTCAGAAAGATCCAATGCTGCCAACACAAACATGAACCCCGACAAATCGTCAGACAAACCATATACAGCGCAAACGGCGAAAACCTCTCCCGCATCAGCAGCTGGGTAATCTGCAAACCTATCAAGTACGGGTTGCCCGCCGATCACAAGCGCATCCAAGTGAGCATATAGCCGTGTTTCAAAGTCTTGAATCTCAACCCATGAAAGCTCGTTATCTGTGAGCAGATTCAGCCGCTGTAAATACAAAAATGACGCTTCTTCCAGATGCTCCGCATAGAGCTGACGGAGGAACGCTTGCCGTGATCTGGCCATAATCGTCAGATCTTCTCGCGGCAAACGGCACAGTATTCATCAACCGTGACCGGGCTAGGAATGACGATAATAGGCCCTTGCATCACAGGCATAGGTGGCGTGTTTTTATTGTTATGCAACATAATGTCGAAAGCACGTGGGACGTTTTTTCCCTCGAACTTAACATCCATCGAGTACAACACAAATTCAGAAATGCCCTTTTGCTTACCTGAAACGACACCGCCACCGGCACACCCACCTTCATCACCCACACTGGTTTTGAAATTGGAGTCTTTGACGCAGGTGGAATTACCATCACACAGGACTTTCTTCGTACCTTTATCAGTATCAGACGCCTTCGATATGTTCGGATAAGGGATCGGCACTGGGCCTCCCGGCGTCGGCGTTTTGCAAACATCAGGAAACGCGATAGAAACACCGCCGCTATCTTTATGAACGACAGACAGCATGTTCACGCCAACAGTAACACCCATTTACACGTCCTCAGATTTTAGGTCAGTTATCGTAGAAAAAATGAGTTTTCTCATCACCCGCCACATCTAGTTGATACTGACTGAGCCGCCACGAATTTTGTTCGATGCAGCTGCACGGCTGGTTATCTCCATGCCTTTGATAACAATTTTGCCGTCGTTGCGCAGCAAGATACTGCTGCGGCCGCAAACCAATTCAATTTCTTCACGTGCATCAACACGCACTTTTTTGCCGTCGACCAACGCAGATTCCATCAAATCACTATTGAGTGTCAGTATTTTGATCTCGTTGTTGACTAGGTGATCGCTAACGATGCCTGTAATAATGGGTCGCCCCGATAGGCTTTGTTCGAACTGAAGTAGCACTTCCATACCTTCAAATACTTGACTTGATGGCATACTGATCAACGTGCGAGCGTGCAACATACCATGTGTATTGCCAGGGTAATCAACCAGCGGAACGCCATCAGGATCGAGCCCTAACAACTCACCAACGATGGGGCCATGGATGACCCGCTGGCAAACTTCAGCAACATGCCCTTCTCCTGATATCACCTTCATACATTCACTCCCTTGAATACTTTTCAGGCAAAATCGTAGGCAAAAGTATCGTCCGTTACGGTAATTTCAATCGACGCAATACTTTCACCATCGATCATCCGATTGATGATTTCACTACTCATGGTTGGCAACACAGTATTCGTTAGAATGCTGTCAATCATTCGACCGCCGCTGTCCTGTTCCGTACAGCGACCAACTATCAACTTCAGAACATCGTCATTGTAAGTCAATGCAACATCGTGGTTTTCCGCCACGCGACTCTGTACCCGCTTGAGCTGAATTTTAGCGATTTCACGCAGCATATCGTCGTTTAGCGGGAAGTACGGAATCGTGACCAAACGCCCGAGTAATGCAGGCGGAAATTGCTTCAACAACGGCTCACGCAACGCCTTGTTGATGCCGTCTGGTGCCGGCATTAGATCTGGGTCATTGCATAAGCTCTTGATTAAGTCCGTACCGGCATTGGTAGTCAGCAAGATAAGTGTATTTTTGAAGTCGATCGTGCGCCCTTCACCATCTTCCATCATGCCCTTGTCGAATACTTGGAAGAAGATTTCATGCACATCTGGATGCGCCTTTTCAACTTCATCAAGTAAAATAACACTGTACGGTTTGCGACGCACTGCTTCGGTTAATACGCCGCCTTCGCCGTATCCAACATACCCTGGAGGCGCGCCTTTCAGGCTCGATACCGTATGCGCTTCCTGGTACTCACTCATATTGATGGTGATGATATTCTGCTCACCACCGTAAAGCGCTTCCGCTAATGCCAAGGCAGTCTCTGTTTTCCCGACGCCGGATGTTCCTGCGAGCATAAAGACACCGATCGGTTTATTCGGGTTGTCGAGGCTCGCACGGGAGGTTTGAACGCGCTTGGCAATGGTTTTAAGCGCGTGATCTTGCCCGATAATGCGTGCCCCCATGATCGACGCCAGGTTCATGACGGTTTCGAGCTCGTTTTTCACCATTCGCCCGACAGGTATTCCTGTCCAATCCTGAACCACTGTTCCGACCGCCTGAGCATCGACAGTTGGCAAAATGAGTGGGGTTTCGCCTTGAAGCTGCGCCAAGCGCTCTTGCAATGATCTCAGGGATCGCAACGATTCGGTTCTTTGCTCAGGCGTATTTTCATGAGCGCTTTCCGCTGCAATTTTAGCGACATTGCCATCCGTGAAGCCGCCATCTAAAGCGTCTGCGGCCGTTTCTGTAGCTATTTCTGCGACAGTGGTTTCAAGTTTTGACCCGGTACCCTCAACAACATGAGCGCCCTGCCGTAACTCTGCACGCAACTGCAAAATTTGATCGACTAAAGATTTTTCTTCAAGCCACTGCCCTTCAAGCGTATCCAACAAGTCTAGATTTTCACGCAGTAGTTTCTGCGCGTTAGTCCTGCGATCATCGGCATCAATGCCAAGACTGGCTTCTTTCTCAATAATTGTAAGCTCAGTTTCTAACGCCTGAATACGTTTGCGACAATCATCAACATCCGCAGGAACCGCATATTGGCTCACCGCAACGCGCGCGCAAGATGTGTCTAATAAGCTCACTGATTTGTCGGGAAGTTGACGTGCTGGAATGTATCGGTGTGATAAGCGCACACAGGCTTCAATAGCTTCGTCGAGTATTTGGACCTTGTGGTGGCTTTCCATCATACTCGCCATATTGCGCATCATCAGAATCGCTTTCTCCTCCGATGGTTCCTCTACTTGGATAACGTGGAATCGACGAGTCAGTGCCGGGTCTTTCTCGATGTGCTTTTTATATTCTGCCCACGTTGTTGCAGCCACGGTTCGCAGGTCACCTCGCGCGAGTGCTGGCTTTAATAGATTCGCTGCATCGCCAGTTCCCGCCTGGCCACCGGCACCGATTAGGGTATGGGCCTCGTCGATAAATAGAATTATCGGCGTTTCTGATGATTGAACTTCATCGATGACCTGTTGCAGACGGTTTTCAAATTCACCCTTCATGCTCGCGCCGGCCTGCAAAAGGCCAATATCCAATGAAAGAATGGATACGTTTTTGAGCGGCGGCGGCACATCACCGCTGGCAATACGGTGCGCAAACCCTTCAACAACAGCGGTTTTACCGACACCCGCTTCGCCTGTCAGGATGGGATTATTTTGTCGACGACGCATGAGAATATCGACCATCTGACGGATTTCTTCATCACGCCCCACAATCGGATCAATCTTTCCATCACGCGCCTGCCGGGTAAGGTCATGCGTGTATTGCGCTAGTGCTTCACCCTTACCCATTGATGCAGGTGCAGTGGCGCCGGATGATTCGCCCGGTTGCGTCCCTCCGGCAAAGCCATCGCTGGCGGCCATGTTGTCTTCGGCGGAGCCATCAAGGATCGCATCAAAGCACTCTTCAAGCTCAGCACGGCGAATCTTTTTGAATTCATCACTTATAGCAAACAACACATTAGAAAGCTGGCGTTGCTGCAAAATCCCCAGCATCAAATGGCCTGTTCGCACATGTGCAGTGTTGTACGCCAACGACGCAATGACCCATGCGCGTTCGATCGCTTCTTCAAGATCCGGGGAGAAGTTCATAACACCACGTGCGCCGACAGGCAAAGTATCGAGATACTGAATAACGTCAGCCGCCAGCGCAGAGTTACTGATAGAAAAAAAACTCAAGATCTTTCGAAGATCAGAGTTTTCAATCTGTAAAATCTGGTGAATCCAGTGCGCTAATTCGATATCTGGATTATTGCGAAGTTTACAGAAAATACTGGCGCTCTCAGCGGCTTTAAATGCCAGGGGGTTTAGCTTTCCGAACAGCGCAGTACGCAATATTTTCGCCATGATTATTCCCTTAATATTTGTCCTTTATTCGGCAGTACGTTCGATAACACACTACCGGATGTCTAAATAACGATGTGTTCTGTATTCAAATTTAAAAGCCGTCGCCTAAGCAATACATCGCCAATTTGATGCGCTGGCTATCAAATAGCTCAACCATAAAAACCAAGCCTGATTCTAGCTAGCCAATCGGTATCCCGACATTGTTTAACCGAACTCTAACGATATCGTCTTCGTTGTAATCAGGTCGTTGGCTGGCAGGATTTCTTCCCTGCGGAACATCAGACTTTGCTGTACCCGCCCAAAAGGTCCACCCTAACTGGCAATTACTCCCCAATTGATTTGGCTGAATTTGATCAGATTCGATCAACAATTCAACATCCCAGTTATATTCGTCGCCGCAATAGAGACGAATCAACTCCTTCAAGCTGGAAAACGCACGTGTATGCGGCAATAGATGTTCAAACGCCGATGCTGGCATGGGTCCGAGCTGCAAGGTAAATCGATGCTGCACATCAAAAACATTAGCGCCAAGACTGGTATTCAAGCCAAGTTGGAAGTGGTTATCTGCTCTTAGTCGCAGTTGATCCTGCTTGCGCAAAGGTAACCAACCGCCGGTAAAGTGCGATATGGATACCGGCATTTTCAAGTGATCTGTCAATAAACTACGCAGACCGTCGGCGGGTCTGTGCGATACAGACAATAAACCCGAATAAAACAAACGGTTCCATTCCCGGCGCTGTGCGTAAGCATCATGAAGGCCAGCCTCGTTTTCATGCTGTTTTACCGATAATCCGGCTAAAGCGCCGCAATACAGATCAAAGCGATTATCTGCTGGCCTGTCCATCTCCGCAGTTGGTTCAGCGTTCGCATCAGCACGATAGAAAAGGCTGATCATTCGATGATGAAAAACATCTGCGAAACGCGCCAGCGCCTCATCACCGAAGTTATGAACACGTGAATACGCTGTTTCTGTAATATGCAGAGGCATTGGATTATTCGGCCCGAAGATACCGAAAAACCAATTATGCATCTGGTGTTTTTCTAACGCCTGATCGTAGGCCTTGGTTTCAGATAGTTGCTGTGTTTTGGCTGGATGGAACTGACTCAGCGTTGTTGGCGCAAACGCCAAAGACGGATCCTGACGCAACACGATAACTTCATCCGCGGCCTTTATTGCTTCGCCAATACGCGGACTACCGCCGTGCCATGCGTCAACAAATCGCAACACAGTAAACATGTCATACCGAAACGGCTCAGCACTGACAGCGCTGAACCAGTTCAGAGTATTTGCTGGTTGCCGCAGCGCGCCGCCCATGTGTTGACCTCACCTCGCTTGGTAGATTTCAGGGTAAATTCGCAAAAACTATTAATAGACGCATACTTCGCAAAAAAGCGCTCCATCACTGCGCCAAAGAGAAAAACACCCCGCCCCTCAAAACCGGCTTCATCACATTCCAGTGCTACGCCTATCCCTCGACCATAAGCGACAGCGCCTTTTACGGGCATTTGGCGTACGACCGGTTCGCACTTAATTTTACGAACTGCCTCCACTTGCTTCTCGATTCTGGCATCTTGCATATCCGCATACAGACGCAACATCTCTCGAATCGCAACAGCATCATGATGGTGTTCTTGATTATTGAGGGATAAATAATTCAATGACAAATGATTCAGAAACTGCCAGCTGGTTTCAGACGGTGATTTCGCCGGCAGCGGTTTGGATGGGCCGGTAACAATGTGGATTGAATCAACCGGAGCGCCACTTTCAAGAGTAAAATCGGTATGCCCATAGCCAACGGGCATTAATAAGGGCAAATCACGGTTGGTGCAGAGAAAATCTAACCCTAACTGCTTGAGATCAGTCGGATAGGGAGCATTTCGTCCATCAACAATCGACAAAAACATTTCACTACCCAGATAACTGGATCGCGGCCCGTTTTTCTGTTGCAACGATGACATTTCGCGCGGCTTGCGCACCGCTGTATAAAAACTTGCATGGATGTTATTGCTGGCATGATCGTGATTACCGTAAAATGGTAAAAACGTTTGGTCTGGTTCACTGCTTCCACTAAAGCCCTGTACCGATTCGAGACGATAGATTTCATAGTCTAAAGGTCGCGTTCGATCGGCACTCACATGATAGCGGTGCTGACCGGCCTCAAGCCGAACACGTTCGCTGCGTTTGGAAAATAGATTAATCGCAGGCACACAGTTCAATACAAAATTCTCAGTCACGATTGCAGAGGTCAGATCGCTGATACTGCGATCAAGCGTAATCAAAATATCGACTTCTGTTGTATCGAAACCAGCCAATGTTTCAGCCATTCCGGTGAGCTCAAAAAACATAAACTTTTCAGGAAACGCAAAGTATTCTTGCAACAACCGATATCCCTGAAAACTGCGCGTTGGATAAGGCAACGCCGCTTCTTCGTCATCAAAACCAACGGGCGCGATCGCATCTGAGCCGAAACGCACTGGCTCCCCTTTCGGATTACCCTTCTCGTCTCTGGCGCGAATCATAAAGCCCGTGCCATTAGCAAAGATCTGCTCATAGATTTTCATTGGCAGTTCGCCTTCACCCGACAGGTAAAAGCGCAGCTGATTCATCGGCAACTGATGGATATTCAAACCATCTTCGACTTTCAGCGTTAACCGAATTCCGGCACGCACGCCTTCAGAGCACGGCCACTGTGCGACTGATAAAGCAGAATCACTGGAAAAGTAGCGCGCATCCAACATTTCCAATGGCCATAACGTGAGATCCTGTGTGGTTTTGAACTGGCAAGCGGTACGACGGGTTGTTACTGACGCATCACTCCACAACGCCGTATCACGATTGACACGAAAACCACTGGCTAACGACCCTTCCTGCGCTGTCGGGCTAAATCGAGAAATAACCATCGAAGGGATTTGCGATTGATACTGAGGATAAACCATATCCATCAGCTGCTGGGTGAATTCTGGATGTTTGGCGTCCAGCTTCATCTGCACCCGAGCAGCCATGAACGCAAACGCTTCTAACAACCGCTCTACATAAGGGTCGGAGACCTCCAGCGTTTCCATACCGAGACGTCCGGCAATTTTAGGGAAGGCTTTTCCGAATTCGCCAGCGGTTTCACGCACATGACGAAGTTCCTGGTTGTAGTAGTCTAAGAATTCCTGTTCCACGAAGATCTAACATCCTTAAGCTCAAACACGATCAACAGACCCGATAGAGCGATATACAATTGCCTACTTAACTTGAACAGCACCGGTTTCAAGGTCAACTTCCGTTCGCAATAATAATGCGATAGGTACCGGCATAGACCAGACTTGTCCTTCAATCTGAAACGTCAACGATCGATTGCTCATCTTGTCTTCTTCTTTAATGATTCGCACTATCAAGGAATCTCGAAGTATCCTCGGTTCGAAATGACAGATCGCCTCGCGCAGCTTTTTTTCAACCACATAGGCATCGAGATTGTGGATCGAAAAACCCGTCAAACCGGGAACCCCGTAATTCACTACCGACTGCTTAACGTAGTCGTAGTTCTCGATATCTTCCGTTGCCTCTAGATGAAGCGCATTCAATAGATCTGCCAGATCACGCACAACAACTTCTTTCAACCGACGAATATTCAAGACGCGTTTTTCACGACTTTCCGTTTTCGTCTCTGGCTCATCATCGAGCAACCGATCAAGCAATGATGGCTGAAGATTTTCCTGATTCGTTAACTCTGCCATAGCCGTCTATTCAGGCAACCGTATGAAATTCAGAATGGTCTGCCTCGGTCTCGGCGTCATTAACTTCAGTCGGCGCGGTTGGGTCAGCGTCAAAGCTAATTGTCCGACAAGAAAGAATCGGATAGTCACCAGCATTCGTCGCCCAAATTCGTTGCCCGCTGCCTGCATATTCTTCACTCGACAGTTGCTTCCAGTTGGTTAAACGACTGAGTAAAACCTCATTACGGCATTGCGAGCCTCGTTCAATGGGGTAACGACTCGGGATAAACCCAACAACGCTACCGCCGTTCTGCCAAGTAAATTCGCACGGTGCCCAAACCAGATCACGGAGGTCTTCCGGCTCATGAATCTCGATGCTACGGATACATGTAAAAGGCACCCAAAAATACTTGCCATCGATATAGGCTTCAACAAACGGGCCAATACGGCTATCAGCATCAGCTATCCACTCGAAAGACTCTGCACCATCAATACTAACGTTTCCTGCAGCGGCGCGAATATCGATAAACGCCTCGGCTCTTAGTGCAGCAGCATGTTCGTGCTCGCCAGCCGCAGACAATTTCAGCGCTTCAAGCATCAACGCAACTGAAGGCTCAGGATCACCAAATACCAAAGGTGATGAATTCCCGGCAAACACGTGCTCCCGAAACTGTTCACATTGAATGAGTTGCCTATACGTCTGCACCATCATCAATGTTTTGGCATCCATTTCACCAAGCACATTTAGCTGATTCAATGCACGCTGAAAATCACCCATAACAGCAAATAGCTGGAATAAATACACGCGTTTTGACGAATCTGCAGGATCTTCACGAACTCCCTGCATCAATTCCGACAATGCTTCATCCAGCCTAGCTTCACGAATATGATCTTTAGCCTGCATTAAAAATGTTCCTTTCCCTGTTATTCCAATGTCTCAGTTTTTTCTTATTCAAAGAGATCATTGGCGATACGCCGGACAGCGCACACCACCCATATAAATATCTATCGATAATGCGACTGCACTGCCCAGCATAAATAACTACCAAAGTAAGTTTACAATTAAACTTCTTTGTTAGATTCGATGTCGTAACCGCTGGTAATTGCAGCAGCGCCGGCACCTTTGTCATCTTGAGGAGTGTACTCAATTTCGTACGAAGCGAAGTTCAGAGTAACGTTTTCAGTCAGACGATCCTCACCACCAGAACCACCAGTTTGTACTGAGGTTACCAGTGCTTTTTTCAGGTGAATCTTGATGTATTCAAGCTGGGTTTTACCGGCTTTACGAACAGTCAGGGTGATATCATCAATATGTTCACCAGTCGCACAGAACTTCATCAGAACTGGGGTAGACGCATCAACATATTTTGTCAGATTCAGATCCTGAACGTTTACACGGCCAGAACCACCGCCACCACCCAAATGCATGGTACCGCTTTGAGTCATGCCCCAGCTCCATGCCAAGACATCAATCTCATCTTTGTGTTTTGAATCTTTAGATTCACCCTTGATGGATCCAATTTTGATAAAAATATCTACTGCCATCGTACTTCTCCTTGTGTATTTCCTTAAATCAGGCAATTCGTTGTTACAGCATCAACGGAAGGATTACCTGAAACCTTTCGCCAATTATCGATGAGAACCGGCATCCGAAAATACCGGCTCAGGTAGTTGGAATGGTCTCCCCCTTTACCCTTTTCCAGAAGGCAGCTTCGATACCAATCTCAACGATACGGTCAAACCCTCTAGCTGATAATGAGGGCGTAAAAAGAACTTCGATGAATAGTAGCCCGGTGCGCCTTCTACCTCTTCAACGACAACCTGAGCATCAGCCAACGGCTTTCTCGCTTTAGTGTCTTCCGACGAAGTTTCAGGGCTTCCATCGACATACTGCATAATCCAAGACTGAAGCCAGCGTTCCATCTCATCACGCTCCTTGAACGAACCGACTTTGTCTCGAACGATGCACTTCAAGTAATGCGCAAAACGACAGCTTGCGAAAAGATATGGTAAACGCGCAGCAAGTGCTGCGTTAGCAGACGCATCTGGATCATCGTACTCAGCCGGGCGGTGCAACGACTGTGCACCGATAAAAGCAGCCATATCAGTATTCTTACGATGGATCAACGGCATGAAACCGCTGGCGCTCAGCTCTGCTTCGCGGCGGTCGCTGATAGCAACTTCTGTCGGGCACTTCATGTCAACACCGCCGTCGTCAGACGGGAAGGTATGGCATGGAAGTCCATCAACGGCACCACCAGATTCAACACCACGGATACGTGAACACCAACCGTATTCTTTAAATGCTTTATTGATGTTGGTTGCCATTGCAAACGCTGAGTTTGCCCAGCAGTAGTTATCGGTGTTGCCGTTATTGCAATCTTCTTCGAAGGCAAACTCATCAACCGGATCGCCTTCAGCGCCATAAGGTAAGCGACCAAGGAAGCGAGGCATGGTTAATGCAACATAGCGAGAATCGTCAGACTCACGCAATGAACGCCATGGCGCATAATCGGGTGTTGAAAATACGTTCGCTAGATCACGAGGGTTCGAAAGCTCAGACCACGTGTCCATACCCATCACCGATGAGCCCGCACCTGAGATAAATGGTGCATGTGAAGCAGCAGCGACTTGCGCAATACTGGTAAGCATGTCCACATCTTTAGGGCTGTGATCAAAGTGAAAATCACCAACCAGGCAGCCATAGGGCTCACCACCAAGCTGACCATACTCTTCTTCATAGATACGCTTAAATAGCGGGCTTTGATCCCAAGAAGAGCCTTTGAACTTTTTCAAGTTCTTGCGCAAGTCATCTTTGGAAACATTCATAACACGGATCTTTAGCATTTCGTCCGTGTCAGTGTTATTTACCAAATAATGCAACCCACGCCACGACCCTTCTAATTTTTGAAAATCATCATGGTGGAGAATTTGGTTAACCTGATCCGTTAGCTTTTGATCGATTTCAGCTATCAGTTGCTTGATTGTTGCAACTGCATCTTCCGGCGACAGGCTGACATTCGCCAGTACCTGATCGGCCAGAGTCTGAACCGCAGCGGCCATTTCTTCTTTGGCACTTTCAGACTTGGGTTTGAATTCTTGCTGCAACAACGCAGAGAAATCATCGACTGCGATAGTTTCAGTACCCTGCGCTTCTAATGTGGCTTCAACGTCTGACATGTTAAGCCTCCTCTTCTTCAGCTTTCGGGGCTGATGCAAGGGACTGAAGTAACGCAGAATCACCTAAAACGCGCGTAATCAACTCTTCAGCACCGGCCTTGCCATCCATGTATGTCACAAGATTGGCCAATTGAGTACGAGCCTCAAGCAGCTTATCCAAACCAGCAACTTTCTTAGCAACAGCAGCAGGCGAAAAGTCATCCATACTTTCGAAAGTAATATCAACCGGCAAATTACCACCCTCTTCAGTCAACACGTTAGGAATGTTGAACTTGATTGATGGCTTCATGGACTTTAATCGATCGTCAAAATTCTCAGCATCGATTTCTGCAAATTCGCGTTCATGAATACCAGGTAACTCATCTTTAGAGGCGCCAGACAAATCTGACATGACACCCATAACGAAGGGAACCTGAACTTTTTTCTCAGCACCGTAGAGTTCAACATCGTATTCAATCTGAACGCGTGGGGCACGATTTTGGGCAATGAACTTTTGACTACTCACTGTCTTTCCTTTTCGTTGTTATGCAGGCTTCAGATGCCTGGCGTTTAAATATCCTTTTCAGTCGACTAATAGGCGAACAGCCGAAAGTCGCAATATTGCCGATCGATCAGATCAACAATTTAAAATTCTGTGAGTACATGCTCAGCCGCAAAAGATGATGATCTAGTCGAATAACAGACAAACCGTACCGATACAATCGGGTAAGCCAAGGCAGGTTTACTCATCATCATCTGTGACTCCTGCTAGTAATTCCGCTTGTGAAACACCGTCAGGAGAAATGTCGCGGAGAATAGCCATAAAATCCATCGAAACCAGTCGCTTCGCGCGGCTAATCAATAACGGCAGTGGGCTTGATGGCTCATGTTTTGAATAGTATTCATTGATTTTCTCAAGGGCTTTGATGACATCCGCCCGACTATTGATCGAATCCAGAGCTGCAACCGGAACCCTTGCGCTACTTGCTTGAACAGATTCACCGCTCTCGTCACCAGTAGCTGCCTCATCCACAGCAAACAGCACACTGGCAAACTCTTGATAGACTTGCTTGATGCTCAACACACAGTCTTTAAGGGACTTCCATTGTGGCGGTGAACAGGCAGATTCATTTTCTCGAATAAGCATCTCAATCGCGTCCAGCGACTCAAGCAAGCTATCGACAGCACGCATATCTGCCTCGATAACATGGCTCTCAGATTCAGCAAACGCTGCCGAAATAATGTTTTGATCAGGGACTTCGACACCATCATCGATTGGCACAACCTGCCCTTTGGCTAAACGGATATCGCGCAAACAGAAGCTTCCAGCGAGTCGAGATGAAACCAGATTTAGATGCGTTAGCTCTTGAACAACCTCGTCGCCACCAAGCTCACTGAGGCACATAATTCGCCAAGGGTTTTCGTCAGATACGTCATCAAGTACAGGATGTACGTGGCTCCAGAACCCGGATAACGTTTGTCTTAAAGCTGAAACAGCTAGAGAGAAGCCCTCAAGGCCACCGGTATTAAGATAGGATTTAGCGATGATAACGAGAACGCGTACGTCACGAGTCTTTTCGGCTAATAGCTCGGCGCGGGACGCAACCGTTTTCCAATCCGCCGATTCACCGTCAATCGCGTTTTCTTCATCAAGAAACTTTTCTTCTTTTCCGCGACACGCGGTTTCCAACGCGATGAACTCAGACTCCAGATCATCAACATCGTCGATAAATGGCCCACAGGGCTCAGCCTCGGATACGGGCTTGGCAAGAATTTCAAGCAATTCCATTGTACGTTGTTCCGTAACATATTCCCTTTTCTGCCAATGATGGGCTCAAACACCTGCCCGACGTGTTGTGATGACATATACCACCAGCAACTCGCGCATCTACAGATGCCCATACAATGACACAATTTCTTGCGCTGAAATGACAATACGTTGTTCCCAACAACGTACTGGTCGCACATATCAATACGACCTACATATAACAAATCCAGCGCATTACATCGACACAGCCCGACTCCTACCGAACTGCGACTGAGGCATAGTAAACCCGTTTATAAAAATTTGAAACCGTCGTAACAAAAAATTGATTACATTAATGCCTGTATTGAATTTATTTCACATTACAGACAACAAAAATCGTTTGATAAGAATTATTGGCAACACAAAAGCATTGTAAGTCATTATTTTTATACACTTTCACACCATAATAACGAAATTGTTTGATTCCAAGCGCATAGGATTGCACTAGCGTTGAATATCTCTCTGCTATAGAATCCTCCGCATCAGGGAACGTGTTATCTGCGAAACGACTTGGGAAGGAACATCTCAAACGAAACTAACGCAGACTGTCTATCGTACTAGCTTGGTGAACATTTCAGCAAAGCGATTCGATTCGGCAGGTTGTCAGACAACTACCACAACGATTACTTCTGTCATTGAATAAGGGAATCAATAGATGACAACCAATCGTACGATTCAGCTTAAAACCGACATTACCGCTGGAAATTTTGACAAAGATCTACTGATCACAGCCTTCAGCGGTACGGAATCCCTCAGCACCCTGTTTGAATTTAATATCATCGCAAAATCCAAAGTACCGGATATCGACCTGGAAAAACTGCTTGGATCACCAGTCGCGGTCGTTGTAAGCGGCAAGGAAGCAATACCCGATCGACATTTCCACGGCTTGGTCAGCCACATCGGATCATCTGGGTGGGAAGATAGACACGCAACCTTCCATATAACAATAAAACCCTGGCTTTGGTTACTGCAAAAGACGACTGACTGTCGAATCTTTCAGCAGAAGAGCGTTATCGATGTCGTCGGTGATATATTTAAAGAAAATGGTTTTTCTGATTTCAGATTTGATATATCAGCGAAATATTTACCGGTGAATTATTGTGTTCAATACCGAGAGAGCGATTTTAATTTCATTTGTCGCTTACTCGAGCAGGAAGGCATTTATTTTTATTTCGAGCACGAAGAAAACAAACACACGTTAGTTTTGGCCGACGCACCGTCTAACCACAAGTCTATCAAAGGCTGCGAGTCCGTACCCTACTTTCCACCCGGCAGCGTTGTTCGTGAAGATCAACACATCGAGCAATGGGGCTATCAGATGCACGTTCGCTCCGGCAGTTTTGCTCTGAATGCGTTTGATTTCACCAAGCCCAAAGCGGGTCTTACTGCAAACCACTCGTTGACACGAAAGCACAAGTTTAACGATTTTGAAATCTACGATTACCCCGGTAAATATACGGAACGCGACAGAGGCAACAGCTACGCCAATATCCGTATCGAACAACTGCATTCACAAAGTGCATTGTCCGCTGGGTCTGGTAACGCTACAGGCATTCATCCTGGTGGGCTTTTCAAACTCGACAATCACCCACAAAGTGAATGCAATCAAGAATACCTGGTCGTTGAATGCAACTACCACGCATCCGCAAACATCTATGAGAGTGGCGACAATACCGAGACTTCGTTCACCAACCACTTCCATTGTATCCCATCCAAAGTTCAATTCCGCCCCGAGCCAATGACTCCACGCCCGGTGATTTCCGGGCCGCAAACCGGGATTGTTGTTGGACCATCCGGTGAAGAAATTTGGACGGACGAATACGGCCGAATCAAAGTGCAGTTTCATTGGGATAGATACGGAAAATCCGACGAAAACAGCTCCTGCTGGATTCGCGTTTCACAATTGTGGGCGGGCTCTAATTGGGGAGCAATCCATCTACCAAGAATTGGCCAAGAAGTTATTGTTGAGTTTATGGAGGGTGACCCGGACGCGCCTATCGTCACAGGCCGAACCTACAACGCAGACAACATGCCGCCCTATGCTCTGCCAGAAAATCAAACACAAAGCGGGATTAAGAGCCGAAGCAGCAAAAAAGGCACGGCCGATAACTTTAACGAAATCCGCTTCGAAGACCTAAAAGGCAATGAACTGCTAACCATTCACGCGGAGAAAAACCAATCCATCGAAGTTGAGAATGATGAAAAACACTGGGTTGGACATGATCGCCGAAAAGCCGTCGACAATGACGAAGCGACTGAAATCGGCAATAACAGAACCGAAAGTGTTGGCAAAGATGAGTCCATCACCATTGGCAACAATCGTAATGAAAGCGTCGCCAAAAACGAAAACATCACCATCGGTGAATCTCGCACTGAGGATGTTGGCAAAGACGAAAATGTCACTATCGGTAACAATCGAAAAACGACAATTGGCAAGGAAGAAACCCTTGTTGTTAGTGATGGCCGAGGCACACAAATTGGCAAAGACGATATTCTTGATGTGGGTAAAAAGCTCACCATTCAAGCGGGTGACGAAATCACATTGAAAACAGGCTCCGCCGAGATCGTGATGAAAAAAAGCGGCGATATCACCATCAAGGGCAAGAATATCAACCTCAAAGGTTCAGGCAATATCAGCATCAAAGGGTCGAAGGTACTGTCGAACTAGTGTGTTCAAGGGAGGCGTTGAGGGTACATATCGCCACTATCTGAACAATCGACCATCGACACAACGGCCGATTGTCTTGCTGTAAGGGAACAACAGAACATCATGGAACTTATTCTCACTGTTACCAGCGCGAATAAATCAGCGCTCGGCAACGAAGCGACGCGCAGTTTTTCAACCAGTGGCGGATCACTGGGGCGTGGTTGGAATAATACCTGGGTATTACCTGATGCGGAGCGATATATTTCGTCGAAACACGCGGAAATCTCCTTCGAAAATGGCCATTTTTATCTAACTGATACCAGCTCTAACGGTGTTGTTATTGCCGCTTCGGATGCCATTGTCGGACGAGGTAACCGTGTTGCAATTACCGATGGACAAGAGTTTTTTATTGGCGATTACAAGGTTATGGCAACCATGGATGCAGGCGATGACTATGCGCCATCGACATCCGCCTCGAGTGAAGCCCTAGATAACAGCCCCGAGATCCATAACCCACTTAACAATGCAGCGATAGACACGTTTTTAGGAACGAGCCAAGACCCGCTTGAGCTTTTGAATGGTCAAAACAGTCATGGAAGCCAGCTCAGCACCGAACCTTCGCTCGGTGATATCATCGGCGGCGTCGACAGCGAAGCCAATCTACTACAAACCCTAGAGGCAGGTACATCTGATCACCAATCAATCGCATCCGGCTTAGAATCCAATCTCGGGCACGCATCAGGGTTTAATGAACCCATGCAGTTCGCTCGCCGAGAACAACCCGCTCTGTCAGCAACTAGCGTCAACCTGAGCAGTTCGTCAGCCAACAGTTCATCCCTAGAAATACCGGCTGATTGGGACATGACTGAGCTCTCAGCCGAACATCAGCCTCCGAGTGCCAGCGTGCCTGTACCAACACATTCAATTCCTCAAAGCTCGGCAGGTATAGGCAATATTCCGAACGATGAAGATTTTTTTGCGGTTCCTGACACTCCGAAAGCGGCGACGTACTCACACCAGCAAGGACCTAACTCTCTATCAGAAAATCAGCTCTCAGTAGACGCGCCAATCGATACTCACAGAAAAAAACAACACTCAACGGCCATCAATAGCTTGCCGACTACTGACGATCATCATGTGGCACATTACGCTTCATCTAACGAAAGCTCCGAGCTAATGGGTTTACTGGCTGACGACACTCCGCAGCAGCAGCCTTCAACAACTCCACACCAGCATACAGAGGCTAATCTAGCCGCAGAGGTTGAACACAACAAAACCTCGGAAACGTTTTTTGATGATGCGCCGAAATCACCCGTGTCAGCGTCCCAGGCGGCTATGCAGATTGCCCGAAATCGTCAGAGCAGTGCGCAACGACACGTAACGACCGACATACCCAAAAGCGACCTTCTGCAACGGGCACAAAAAGCATTTGAGAATCAAAACATTGCCCCGGAAGCACTCACTGAAGATGTTGCCGAGCAATGGCTCGCTCTAATGCCAACCATTATGGATGGACTCACCCAATTATTGCTGGGGCGAGCTCAAATCAAGAATGAATTTCGTGTCAGCAAAACGCTGCTGCATGCCCAAGAAAACAATCCCCTCAAGTTTTCAGCTAATGGAGCAGATGCGATAAACAACCTGTTTTTGCATCAAAGGCCTGGGTTTATGGCACCACATGCAGCGATCAAAGAGGCATTTTCAGACATAAACATCCATCAGACCGCGCTATTACACGGATTACAGGAAGGTTTATCTGAATTGCTGGAGAGCTTCGATCCAAACACCCTTGAAAAACAGTTCGATCAACGACACAAACGATCCGGAATACTAGGCAAGGTAGGTTCAAACAAATACTGGCAACAGTACGTCGAACGTTTTGACGATTTTAGAATTGATAGCGACGATGATTTTCAACGGGTACTCGGCGCCACATTTGCCAAAGCCTACGACAACTGCGCCACTGAGCAAGGTCAAAGTGACTGACTCAAAGGTGAATTAACATGATACCTAACACCGATTCAGAAACCAGAATACGTATAGCCATTGAATATTAAGAATACGGACACGATCATGAAATCTAGATTAAACCTTCTGACTAAAATGGCAGCACTGCTCGCCGCCACCATGATGCTCTTATTGTCGACGGCTTGCTCGTCGAATAAGAATAAAGATCTGGAAGTCGATACCTACTTAAATACGTCGTCTACCATCAACCCGGATATCAGCGGCGAATCACGCCCGGTCAATCTCTCTATTTTCTATCTTACCGATGTCAGCAACTTTACCAAGGCAGGCTTCTACGACCTCTACAGCAAGCCCGAACAAACGCTTAGTGACCAATTGCTGAAAGTCACCCGCCTCCAAGCCCAAGCCGATGAAGATAAGGAAATCGAACTCGATGCACCGCCTGAAACGAAGGCCGTCGCTGTTATAGCAGCATTTCGGGATGTGGACCAAGCCAAATGGGGCGCTCATGTATTAACGCCAGAGAAATGTTTCATGGGGTGTAAGCCTGGCCTAAAAGGCGAAGAACTGGTTATCGAAGTGAAACGTCTCTCTGTTGATATCGCTTTAAAAGACTGAGTATCCAAGCAAATTGGCAGGTAACGGGCCGATTCAACCCTCTGTTTCGGCTACCTAGCATACGGAATTAAAAGCGAGATTCAGGCTGATACCCGCACCCTGAAACTGCGACGCAAATTGACAAAAGGATTCGTTGTGTCTCGAGAAAATAAAGTTATCTGGTCTGAAGGCCTATTTATAAAACCCGCTCACTTCCAACAAGACGGGCGATACACCGAAAGCTACGTCAATAAGCGTTGCGATAGTCAACATCCTTACTTGTGGGGGTTTGACGAACTAACACTGGATCGTGTTCTGTTGCAGCAAGGAAAAATCGCGATTAAATCCGCAACCGGCATTATGCCAGATGGCACGCCTTTTAATATTCCGGAAGATGATCCTGCGCCGGTGCCACTGGAAATTCAGGAAGGTGCTCTCAACGAAAAAGCCTATCTCTGCCTGCCACTACGCTCCAGTGAAACCGAAGTATTCTTTGAGCACAGCGAATCAGGTATGCAGCGCTACAATGCGCGATCAATTGAAGTAAACGATGTCACCAGCAGCACATATGACAAAACAACCCTCTATGTCGGGAGCCTGCGATTAAGTCTTCTATTGGAAAACGACAGCCGTTCAGAATACAGCTGCATCAGCGTAGCCGATTTAGTGGAATGCTCGAAAGACAAAATTATCGCTCTCAATGAAGATCACATCCCACCCAGCATCAATGCATGTCAATCGCCGCGCTTGATGAGCCTGATGAAAAACACCCTTGGATTACTTCAGCAACGCAGTAAGGAGCTTTCATCACGTATATCAGCCAGTGCCACTGGTACGGGCGGTGTTGCGGAGGTCGAAGATTTCCTGTCACTACAACTCATCAACCGCTATACGCAGCTGATACGGCATCTGACGCGTTTACCCACGATTCATCCGGAAGCTCTCTACCAACATCTGTTGATGTTAGTTGGCGAACTGTCGACGTTCTCTGATCAGCGTTTAATGGCCGATGTCGAACCCTATCGTCACGATGAACTTCATACCGCATTCGCTCCGCTCGACCAACAATTACGTGATGCACTATCGACCCTATCGACCAAGAAGCGGTCATTTGCGATACCGCTCAAAGAACCGAAATACGGTATTTATCGCGCACCAGTCAACGATCCTGACTTATTCGATACTGCCACCTTTATCGTCGCCGTTAAGGCTGATCTGCCTACCGCCGAGCTGCAACAGATGTTTAACAACCAAGCCAAGGTTAGCGCGATAGAAACTATCCGAGACATCATTATGGCAAGCCTTCCCGGCATCAACTTAAAGCTCTTGCCATATAACCCGCGAGAGCTGCCATACCATGATGGTTATATCTTCTATGAGCTAGATCGATCATCCAACGCTTGGCAGTCACTGAAGGGCTCTACCGGTTTCGCGATTCATATTGCCGGCAATATCCCTGGCATTAAACTCCAGTTCTGGGCAGTACAAAGGTAACCGTCATGTCAGACAACACAGACTTTTTTGGTCAGTCTAATGGTGACCATACCGTATTTGTGCCTCGCCCTGGCAATCGTAGAAACCGCCCTGCCAGCCCCAACACTCCGGTGGGGGCCCCCGGCCCGACAGCCAATCCCGGAGCCAATCGGCAATCACCCGGCCCAACGGGCACCATCGGTAAAACCGGAACATCGCAACCCATCAATACGCAACAAACACCCAATTTGTTGTTATCTGCCGCTACGCCATTGATAACTCTGGGAACCCACCTGCGAAATACCAACCACGTCGGTGATTCCAACGCTGTCTTTCAACAAACGTGCGCCGATATCAAAAGATTGGACGAAAGACTGCAGCAAGCGGGCGTATCGAAAGAACACACCGTCACTACCCGCTACCTGATATGCACATTTATTGATGAAATGGTGATGTCGACACCGTGGGGAGCACAAAGCATCTGGACTCAGCGTAGCCTGCTGATGACCTTCCACAACAACGCCCTCGGCGGCGTAAAGTTCTTTGAAATTGTTCAGCTATTACTGCAAAACCCAGCCAGCAATATTGATTTGCTGGAGCTTTGCTACGTAATGTTAAACCTCGGTTTTGAGGGCAAGTATCGATTCGATAATGGTGGGCACTTTGAATTAGCGCAAATCAGTGAAAACCTGTATCACGCCATTCAACCGCATCGCCCTGAAGCGACCCGCGAGCTGTCACCCAACGTCAATGGCATCCACAACGCACGCACCCTGCTGGCAGACAATCGACTCATGTGGGGTAGCTTAATTGCCGGTATCAGCCTTTCATTAATCGTATTTATGTCGTTGTTTTTTACACTCAACCACGCCTCGGATCCTGTTGCAATTCAAGCATCCGCTATCGGCAGCAATATCGAACAACTAGTGCGTAAACCCAGAGCGACAAACACCCGAACACTGGTATCAGAGCTATCACGTACGCTCAATGCAGATATCGAAAGCGGCGAGATTGCGATTAAAAGCACCGCCGAAGGCATACAAATTATCGTTTCAGGTCACGGCTTGTTTAATCCGGCAAGCGCGCAAATTAGCCAGAATAAACGTCCACTACTCAAGCGCATCGCTGATGCGATTGCCCGAGAAAAAGCCTCAATCCTCGTTGTAGGGCATACCGATAACGAACCGATTCGCACACTGCAATTCCCTAGCAATTGGCAACTATCGACTAAGCGTGCGGAGTCCATTGCTGAATTTCTAAGCACCCAGTTACCTGAAAAAAATATCAGTACTGAAGGCCGCGCTGACCTACAACCGCTAGTTCCTAACAACAGCGCTCAAAACCGGGCAGTCAATCGCCGCGTTGAAATCAACCTGTATTTAAGCTGATAACAATGAAAAAGATAAAAGCTGTACTTTTAAACCCTTGGACACTGGGTATTTTGTCCCTGCTGTTATTCGCGATGTTAGTCGTTGTTGTTGGCCCCCTCATTAGCATCGGTGCTATTCAGCCGTTAGCCACTACTAACGCGCAGATTATTCTCATCACTGTCGTTACTTTGATTTGGATAATTAAGCGTCTTGTTTCGTTGCTGATGCAACAACGCAAAGACAAGGCCATGAGTGATGACCTGGCAATAATGGAAAGCGACAACGCCGATGAGTTCGCCAAAGAGGAATTGTCGACCCTGCAACAACGCTTCAAAGAAGCATTGACACTCATCAACAGAAAGGGCGGTCGTTTTTCCAAACGCACGAATATTTATGGGTTGCCGTGGTACATCATCGTTGGCCCGCCGGGCAGCGGGAAAACAACCGCACTATTGAACTCCGGCCTGAAATTCCCTCTTTCGGAAAAGTTAGGCGAGCAAGCAATACAAGGCGTCGGCGGCACACGCAACTGTGACTGGTGGTTCACCGATCAGGCCGTAATGATCGATACTGCCGGGCGCTATGTGACACAAGACAGTAATAAAGACCTCGATGCTAGTGCCTGGACGGGGTTTTTATCATTGCTGAAGAAGTATCGTAAACGCCAGCCTATTAACGGTGTGTTTATCGCAATCAGTGCCAGCGACTTGTTAATGCAAAGCAAAGCAAAACGTACTGAACATGTTTCGGCTATCAAACAACGTATCAAGGAACTCCACGAGCAACTCGGCATTCACTTCCCTATCTATGTGTTAGTCACCAAAACTGATTTGCTGGCTGGTTTCGAAACCTTCTTCGCAGACCTCGATGCCAGAGATCGTGAACAACCTTGGGGCATGACATTCGATTTACAAGCACCATCGCCAGACGGTAGAACAGCCGACGGCAATACCAGCCCTACGCAAGCGTTTGACTGGAACTTCGATCAATTGATTCAACGCTTGAATACGCGTGTCGTGCAGCGTGTTCACCATGAAAGAAATCTCGATCGGGCAGCACAAATTAATGCCTTTCCGACACAAATGCAGATGTTCAAAGAGACACTCAGCGAGTTTTTAAATGATATTTTTGAGAACACGCGCTACGAACACGATGCGATGTTACGCGGAGTATATTTTACCAGCGGGACTCAGGAAGGAACGCCGATTGACCGCTTGGTCAATCGCCTTGCACAAAATTCGCAAGCAGGTTTCAGCCCGCAAGGTCAGGCAAGTGAAGGCAAGAGCTTCTTTATCAAGGATGTTATGTCCAAGATTGTATTCCCGGAAGCGGGATTAGCCGGCTCTAACCAGAAATTCGAAAATAAGCTGGCCTGGCTTAGACGCTCAACCATCGCAACTACTGCGCTGATTACACTCGCCATCTGCAGCTTTTGGGCGGGCAGCTATTTCTACAATGATGCCTACGTAGATCGTGTCTCCACTAACCTAACAACAGCTCAGCAAGCGGTGTCAGATGTTTCGATTTATGATCTTGACCCGATCAACACGCTCGATGCATTAAACCGTATTCGAAACGCATCAAATACGCGGGAAGACGCCACGACAATACCACTAGAAAACCCACAAGATGCGCTGTCATCACCATGGTACAGCGGCTTTGGACTCCAGCAACAAAGTAAGCTGCAAACACAAAATACCGTCGCGTATGAACGTGTTTTGAATAAGATGCTGCTGGCACGATTAATGGTCATGCTCGAACGTCAGCTAGCGAACCCAGATACCCCCCTCACCTATCAGTACGTTGCGCTACGCACCTACCTTATGCTCGGATCTGATGACCATTACGATGCCAATGAAGTCAATGCATTCTTTCGCGAAAGCTGGCTGAAAAGGTTCGATCGCACACTCACACGCGAGCAACGACTTGAATTTGTTGAGCACCTTAACGCTTTATTTGCGACGCGACCTGGTCCACTGCCCATGCCGCTTGATCAAAAACTGATTGAGCAAACGCAGGCAAACCTTCGCGCCATCAGCTTTGATGAACAAATTTATGCGCGCATCCAACAACTGAATTGGGACAAATACCCACAATTCTCAATCTATGATGCTGCCGGTCGCGCCTCAGCAGACCTGGTATTTATTCGAAAAAGCGGAAAGAGCCTCTCGGAAGGCATCGAACCGCTCTATACCAAACAGGTCTATCGCCAGCTCATGAACGGCGAGATTGCACGTATTGCCGAAGACGTCTTAGGAGAAGCCTGGGTTTATGGCAATCAGCAATCGCGCACAGATTCGATCGACCAGAACGCTATCATCAAGCGGGTAGAAATGCGCTACCTGAATGACTACAAAAACCACTATCGGGCCTTACTGGCAGATATCGACATTTTGCCATTCAGTTCATTTGACGAAGCCTCACGTGTGCTAAGCACCCTATCAGGTAAAGATTCTCCGGTTGTTCTTCTTATCGAAGGTGTACGTGAACAGACTCATTTATCGCTCGTTGATAACGAGGTGGTCGATGTCGCATCATCTACAGCAGTGCGTGTCGCCCAAAACAAACTCAGCCGTATGCTAGGTACGCAACAAGAACTGAATATTGATACCGAAGCATCGTTTGATCATGACCCTGTCACCCGAGAATTCTATGAATTGAACCAAACCGTGAAATCGCGAGATTCTGCCCCACTGCCGATCACACCCGTGCTTGATGAGTTCAGCGAGCTTTACAAATTTATGAGTGCGATTTCTTACGAAAGTATTGATGGTGCTATCCCGCCCGGCCTCGCTCAAAAAGGCAACGCTATCCTGAAAAAAATGAATTTCATGCTCGATAGCCAACCAGACATCTTCCTGAAACCGCTCATGACTCGCATCGTCTCGCGCAGTGCCAGCTTGTCACAAAGCGGCGTTGTCGAGCACCTCAATCAAATGTGGGCATCCGAAGTGCTGGGTTTCTGCCAACGTGCCATTGCTAACCGATATCCGGTGAGCCCTGCCGCAGAATCTGATATCCAGCTCGACGACTTTGCCCAGTTCTTTGGCTATGGCGGCACAATGGACACTTTCTTCAAACGCCACCTGCAAAAGTACGTTGATGCATCGCAGTCACCTTGGGCCGTACGCCGCTCGCAGACCGCACCGATTGATTTGTCTTCACAAGCACTGCGTGCGTTTGAAAAAGCTTCCTATATAAAGCGCGCCTTTTTCAAATACGGTAGTCACCAACCCGAATTTACGTTCAGCCTGACACCGAAACAAATGGATGCCGGTCTTAGCCGATTGCAGCTGAATATCGACGGCCAGATGATCGGCTACGAGTTTGGCCCACTATTAACCAACGAACTGGCCTGGCCTGGCGTAAATCCAGGGTCCGGCGCTCGTCTTGAGATGCGTCAGATCGACGGCAGAATCGCTGTTTTACAAGAGGAAGGCCCGTGGGGGTGGTTCCGGATGCTCAACAAAATGCAGGTTAAGAAAACGCGGAACACCGAGCGTTTTGACCTGACATTCGACGCCGGCGGCTATAAAGCCGAATACAGTCTGATGGCCGGGGCAAGCACCAACCCTTACCGCATCATGAACAATATGTACTTTTCGTGCCCGACACAGCTGTAGGAATCTGATATGGCGATCCCGACCCCTGGATTTTTTGGCAAGCTCCCGATGACCGGAGATTTCATTCATCGACGGATAACGCCTGCGTTTCTTAATCGCTGGGATGAATGGTTAAAACATAACCTTGCTCGTAGCCAGCAGATGTTAGGTAGCCAATGGCTCGACATTTACCTAACAAGCCCGATATGGCGTTTTGGCATCAGCCCCGGCATCATTGATGATCATGCATATTGTGGTGTGATCGTACCGAGTGTTGATAGCGTCGGGCGCTATTTTCCACTCACAATATCTCAAGCGGTTCCGGCTACAGCTTTTTGCCATATGCTCAGCCCCGCTGCTGATCAATGGTATCAATCGATTGAAGAATTAATGCTCGATATGCTCGAGGGTTACCACCCAGACACAGACGCTTTCGACCAACAACTAACTACCCTCAATGCGGCATGGGTAAAAGATACCGGCCCTTTTCAACAGATCAGCATGAGTGAACTGGTCAATAAGAGTCTGCACTTGCAGATGACGGTCTCAAACGACAACGGTTTTGCGCAAGCGACAAGCAGCCTGTTGTTTTCTGCGATGCTTGGACAACAGAGCCCATTTAGTTTTTGGTGGCAACAGAATAACGACCAATCTACAAGTAATTGTCTGATGTGCGCTAATCTGCCCGCGGGAGACCAGTTTGCAGGTCTTCTCGATGGTTCGTGGAAGGAGCATAAATGGCAAACCGCGGATCTTCGAGGCCCCAAATGCCCAGAGCCAAGCCGGCAAATTGATGAATTACGCCAACACCACCAAGAGGCTCAGGAACCGTCACCATTACCCAATTCAGATTACACAGAACCCCATTACCTCAACCGACACTCTGACGCCAAACAAACCACGACGGAGTCGCCTTACTCAACACAGACGTCCAACGAGCTATGGGACATCCCCGCCCCTCAGCATAGCGACACAGTGCAACCGGTTACTGCAAAATTTGACATCGAAAACGATCCAGTCGAATGTTTGGAAGAATTATCTGACTCGGAATCAGATCTGGTGCAGCTTATTCGTTCTGACGAAGACATTACTATCTCGCCCGCTATTGATGCACAAGCAAGCAGAGCCAAGGTATTACAACGAGATATCAGCCCTGGTGTTTATCATCCGCTTCCAGAAAGTGCCGGTTTTTCAGATTCGGGTAACTATCGGGAATGGAACGAGGATTCCATGCTGTTGATGCCATCCAGTGGCATTTTTGTCGTTGCCGATGGAATGGGCGGACACACAGACGGCGCATATGCCAGTCAAGCTGTGGTTCAGGCGATTGAGTCCGTCGATAATACTGGCAGTTTCGAACAGGTTCTCGAACGTTTACGTTTTTCGTTAGATGATGTGAATCAACAGCTTCAAGACTATGCAGAAAACCACTCTGAGAAAAACATCTGCGGCAGCACTGTTGCCGGCTTGTTACTGCGAGGCAATCAAGCAGCTGTGTTTTGGGCTGGAGATAGCCGAGTCTATCTAGTACGAGATGGTGCTTTAATACCACTATCACGTGACCACAGTGTCGAACAAGAACATATCGATGCAGGCATTGCGAAGACAGCAGCAGACTTTCCGGCAAAAAACCTGATTACCCGAGCCGTGGGGGGCGACAAACAACTAACACTTGATGTGTTTTACCATACGCCGCAATTGGGTGATGCGTTTTTTCTATGCTCAGATGGTGTTTACAATGAAACTGATGAAACTCATCTCGCTAAGTGTATTCACGACAACAACACTGCAGAAACCGCCGTCAATGCAATTCAAACCCACCTTCTCAAAGGGCCAGCACGAGATAACCTGACCGGGGTGCTGGTACTCACCTGAGCGTTCACGCTTCCCGTGGTTAATACGCGGGAGGCTATTGCGCTGGCGGGGTCGACGAACGCTCTTGGCATTGCCACCCCCACCCTTTTTGCTTCGCTACAAAGGCGGCCGCCTTATTCTCGCAATACCCGGATTGATTATTTGCACGCCACAATGTCGTGGTCGTTCCAGCTTTTGTGTAAACCACCTCACAAGGAACATGGCTTGGTGGGTTGTGGTAAATAATGTTTATCGTTCTTTGATCGTTTGTATTGGTATGCGAGCACAACCAGTTTTCTGCACTAACTTGCGCCGACAAAGCGGCAGCGCCAAGTAAAGTCGCGGCAGAAAGAGAACGGAGAATTCGGTGACCGGCTTGGCGGTAACCTTGCATATAGCGACCTTGCATATCGTGACCTTTGAGAATCATCTTTGGCAGAAACCTAATTGATAGAGATCTAATTGTTTATTTATGAACGATCAGCTGCATTGTCGTCAATAGGTTCATACAAGGGCTCATCCTGCCATTGACGGGGGTCAAACTGATAGTACTTAACGAGTATCTGGAATAACTCGCTATGCCGTTGAGCAAGTTGATACGGTTTCCCAAAGAAAGTTTCTGTCGCCACCGCGAAAAATTCAGCTTCGCTAGTTGCTCCGTACTTATCCATAACACTATCTATCTGCAGCGACGCCGCATAACGAAGTGCAGATAATTCGGTATCAAGGATGTTCGCCCATCGTTGATAGTCTTTGTTAGGCAAAAGAGGCGTTCCATTAGCGGCCCCCGTTTCCGAGTCCAATTGATGGGAAAATTCATGCAAAACAACATTGTGGCCCGTTCCCGATTCATGGGAATCTTTACGTACGTCCTCCCAAGAGAGAATGATCTTGCCGTTGTGCCATGACTCCCCAAGCATGTGCATACGCCGGTTTTCAACAACGCCACCAGCGCCAACCTGATCGCGCTCAACACTAAACCCAGAGGGATAAACGAGGATGTAATGCAGCTTAGGGTATGCATCGCTCCCTTTATGCAGCACCAATAAGCTGGCTTGCGCGGCGATAGTTACCCGTATTTCATCGGTTATCACTAAACCGGCACAGCCAAAAAACACCTTCTCGACCAAAAAGTACTTAATCAAACGTTCAAGGTGTTGTTGTTCTTCAGAAGTAAAGCGCGGGTAATACGGAACACTCGATTCTATGATGGATCGCCATTCATCTGACAACGGCAGTGCCAGCGCTTTACGTTTGCGCAGCAACGGGTACACCAACACGCTATAGATAACCGTCGCGAGAATTGCACCAATAACAATGACGAATATCCAGCCAGATACCGGAGGCATATCCATAAAAGCTCTCCTATCGAATTACTATTCCACTTTATACACCTTCAACTTAATGCCAGTTCAATAAACATCAAGGTCGTTAACGACGACAGGTAGGAATATCTCTCCGATAGTTAGATCTCTACAGATCCTGAATCACCAGGTTGATTCAAATAATCAATCAGATAGCACCCGACTCAAGTGCAATATCTTGGGCGTTTTCACGTTCTAGCAATACTAGCGTATGCGGATCAAACGCTTGTGAAGGCGTATAGGCGCCCGGCATTACACGGTGAGCCAGTAACTGCTCGACAGCAAACAAGGCAGATAGAACCGTGTATTGGTACCCTTGAGGAACATCCAGCGTCTTTTCAACAGACTCGGACTCATTCCAGATTCGCCCCCAAAGCTGCGTACGGCGTGTCGCTAAAGCATCGTCAGAAGGACCGTCAACACGACGTTCAACCACCTTTTGCATAAAACGTAAAGCTGGTTGCCATTTCAACACTCGGGTCATCCCGTGCCAACGGCGGATAAACCCCACCTGCTTTTTATCCATTGGGAAATACACGCGAATATTAGGAATATGCGCACTATGCCAAGCAGTCACAATGTCACCCCAGCTGATGGCAACACAGTGTCGATTTTTATCAGCGAAAGGAATATCTTTGTGGTGCTCCCCCATTGGCATTTTTTCTAACTTTCCGTTTTGACGCACCGTTAATCCGTCCGGCAAGCTTTCAAGCATGGTTTTAGCAGTACCGGCACTTGGGCCAGCTGAATCAGCAAACGCCATTTCCAAATGCGTCGCTTCAGGAACGGCTTCTTTGAGCAATGCAGCCAACGTATCGGTCGCAACTACATCAAAACCCACGCCACTGATCACAACACTACCGGCTGCACGAGCAGCATCCTGCGACTGATAACTGTCCTCAAGCACTTGGTATTCGCCAGTAATGTCCAGATAATGACAACCCACACTGATAGCAGCATCACGCATGGGCTTTGCTGTCTGACTAAACGGGCCGGCACAATGCAAACAAATGCCTATGCCTTCGAGGCCCTGTTTAACACTGCCCGGCGTGTTCAAATCAAAAATACGCACAGGTAACGACAATTCATCAGCCAGCGGCTGGATTTTTTCCGCACTGCGGCCTGCCAGTATCGGCCGTAGGCCGCGCCTGACAGCTTCACGGGCAATTAATCGTGCGGTGTAGCCGTTGGCACCATAAATCATCCACTGCATAGTATTTCCTCAACGTCGAAAGCTGCTTGGTCGACCTTCTTATCTGAATTTAAGACTTAACTCTGAATCCGATATTTTTTGAGTGAGGTCTGAATAAACCTGCACTGGATAGCGCGCAACCGAATGAGCTCGAATATCTATCAGTAAGATGCGTCACCCGCGCAAAAATGCCTGCCAACGCACTAATAATGACTCAATCAGCAACTGAGTGTTCGGGTTTGACGTGCTGTTCATTTCGGCAATAGCCTGCTGTATTTCCTCAAGCATCTGGTACGCGCGTTTAGAAAAACCGTCTTTTTCAATGACTTGTTGGAAACTCTCAACCGATGCAATGGGTAAAGCAACCTTTAGCATATGGGAACGAATCAGCGTCCACAAAAACTGCTGACTGAGATTAAGCCATACAGGGACATCACCTTTATTCACCCGCTCTGCATACTGCACCAGCGCGAGCTGCCCTAAATACAATTTGTATAACTGTGCGGCCAAGTCATCAAACTCGGTGAGGATACCGTCATCAGAATACTGCTGAGCCAACAATGGGTTGTCTTGTGCCAGCATCAGTAGCTTTTCAGCGTCCTGATCGCTATCTACCGCAGCGACATGCGCTTGCAACCACGCCTTGGCTTCATCGTGCTTCGGTTTAGATACCGCAACAACCTGACAACGACTTCGAATGGTTGGTAAAAGCCGGCCTGGTGCATGACTAACCAATAAAAGAAAGCTGTCTTTCGTTGGTTCTTCAAGGCACTTCAACAATGCATTTGCCGCATTGATATTCAGTGCTTCAGCCGGTTCGATAACAACAACCTTATTACCATCCTGCTGTGAGGTTTTATTGATGAAATCAACGACCTTACGAACTTGATCCACCTTGATTTGTTTGGATTTTTCTTCCAAACCAATACGCATAATGTCTGGGTGTGTACCGGCCTGCTGCAATTGACAACCTTTGCACTGGCCACATGCAAATTCAGCGTTTTCTTGCTCACGGCACAGAAGCACAGAGGCCAGCCCTTGGGCAAGCTCTGCTTTCCCAAGCCCACGGTCACCAGAGATGAGCATACCGTGCGGCAGCTTGCCCTGTTGGCGCAAGCTGTGAAGATGTTCCCAGCTCTGCTGAAGCCAGGGATAAGGTCGCCAGCTACTCATGGTTTTTCCACGTATCAATTAAACGATCTAACACCTTGGCAAGGTTGACTTGGACCTCAACTAAAGGCAAGGCTGCATCAATAACTTCATAGCGATCTGGAGCTTGTGCAGCACGAGCCAGATAGGCATCACGAACTTTTTGATGGAATGTCATCGCCTCTGATTCCATTCGATCCAACTCGGCCCTCGCACGCGCTCTTTGATGGCCGATTTCGACCGGCGCGTCCAAAATAATGACACAATCGGGCCTCAACTCGGCTTGAACAAACGACTCCAAGGCTTCAACACGCGAAGTCCCCAAATCACGCCCCGCCCCTTGATAAGCGAAAGTCGCATCGGTAAAGCGATCACACAAACACCACTGCCCTTGCTCCATAACCGGTAAAATTTTGTGCTCGATATGTTGCGCACGAGCAGCGAACACGAGCAATAACTCGGCCATGGGCGCCATCGACTCTTCTCTCGGCGCTAAGATAATTTCCCTCAGCTCTTCTGCCAGTGGCGTCCCTCCGGGTTCACGGGTCGCACTGTATTCGATACCCTTGTTTTCTAGGTATTCACGCATAAAGGCGGCATTGGTGGTCTTACCAACGCCCTCACCACCTTCGAGTACAACAAAAAGACCTCTCTTTTGAGCTGTCATAGATCAGAGTCCTTTGGGCAGTTACTCAGGTGTAGAGCGATAGTTTTTCTTACGCTTCAATTGATACTCTCTCACTGCACTATTATGTTCTGCCAACGTCTTTGAGAACGCATGGCTACCGTCGCCTTTGGCGACAAAATACAATTTTCCGTTTAGCAACGGATCTAGAGCAGCATCAATCGATTCCTTGCTCGGTAAAGCAATCGGCGTGGGCGGCAAACCAGAAATTGTGTAGGTGTTATAAGGCGTTGGCGTTCTGAGGTCTTTCAAACGGATATTGCCTTTGTAGTTATCGCCCATGCCATAGATAACAGTCGGATCTGTCTGTAAACGCATGCCCCGCTTCAGTCGCTCGACAAACACACCGGCAATCTGTCGACGTTCCGAATCAACGGCAGTTTCTTTTTCAATAATCGACGCCAGAATCAAAGCATCATAAGGAGTTTCAAGTGGTAGATCCTTGACGCGCCGTGGCCAGCTATCAGCAAGTGTTTCTTGCATAACCGTATAACCACGTCGTAATACGTCTCGATCCTTATCGCCTCGAGTATAGTGATAGGTTTCCGGATAAATTAAACCTTCAGCATGCTGATACTTGCCTTCAGCACCGATGGCTTTGAGAATATGCACATCATCACCGGGCTCTAGGGTTTCGACTAAGCCGTCAGCACTATGCAATTCAACAAGCGCCTCTTTTAATGTCCAGCCTTCAACCAAGGTGACTGAGTACTGAACAACGCGGCCATGAATCATGTTATCGAGAATAAGAAGCGGGCTGTCGCCATCGTTAACGTCATATTCGCCCGCTTTGATCTTTCCTGCCAGATCCATCAGCCGAACGTAGCCAACCCAAAGATCGGGATATTCCAAAACGCCAGCAGAATTCAATTTACTCGCAACACGTTTGACCGAATCACCGTAGTCAACATTCACACGCAGTGTTTCCGGCACCACTTGAGGCCGCGCAAGATACTTTAATGCAAGACCTGCCCCCAGCATGCCCGAAAACATAATCGCAACAAGAAACAGTGGAACCACTTTTTTCATAACACTACAACCCGGATTCTTTGGTATTCAGTGCGCGCTGTAGACCGCGCGTTATCTGACCTATCTTATACGTTTTATCAGCAAGACGGGTAACAGGTACGATACCAATCAAGCTATTTGTCAGGAATATCTCATCGGCCGATTCAAAGGTCGATATATTCTTTTCTTCAACTAATAAACCAAGCTTCGGACACAGGGTATTCATGACAACATGCCGCATCACGCCGGCTACCCCACAATTATCTAATCGCGGAGTGATCACACATCCCGTTTTATCCACCACGAACAGGTTGCTCATGGTACCCTCAATCCAGTTACCCTCACTATCAGCTGTGAGGCCTTCAAAGATATCAGATGAACTCCACTCTTGACGTGCCATCACTTGATCAAGGCGGTTAAGATGCTTCATGCCAGCAAGCGCTGGTTGATGCGAAAGTCGCCAACGGCAAGGAATTACAGAGACACCATGTTGCTGCAATGAAACAACATCACGCGTAAACGGCTCAAGTAGCATTATTCGCTCCGGAACAACCGTATTATCGCAAAAATACCCAGTGTCTGTAGCACCACGGCTCACAATATACTTCAAACGCCAGAATTTATGCGCGGAGCTCTCAACCACTGCTAATGCAAGTTTGAAATCACTCTCTGCTGTTGCTTGAGAAAAGGGAATATTGAGCCGACGACAGCCATCCATCAAACGATGCAGGTGTAGTTGGTCATGCGAAATGCAATCGCCACTAAGCCGCATAGTTTCGAACAAGCCGTCACCAAATGCTAGAGCACGATTATCAGGAGAAACACCCTGATCAGAATTTCCGTTGATCCAGATGTATTGCATGGAGAAATTACACAAAAGGCGGCAATAGCCGCCTTGTTATAAGCCGTTTAAGGCATCAAACGCGCCTAAACAATAAGCTACCGTTAGTACCACCAAATCCAAACGAATTCGACAACGCATGTTCGATTTCCATCGGCTGCGCAACGTTTGGTACGTAATTGAGATTACAACCTTCGTCGACATTGTCCAGATTGATCGTCGGTGGAGCCACTTGCTCTTGTAACGCTTTTAATGTGAAAACCGCCTCAAGTGCACCAGCGGCACCCAATGCATGCCCTGTCATGGATTTTGTGGAGCTGACAGCCACTTTACCTGCAGCCGCCCCCATAACGGTTTCAACAGCTTCAGATTCGCCAACATCGCCAGCTTTTGTCGAAGTACCGTGAGCATTGATGTACTGAAGATCGTTCACATCCAGCTTGGCATCTTTAATTGCATTAATCATAGAACGCTGCGCACCAACACCTGAAGGTAGCGTCATATGATAAGCATCACCGCTCATACCAAAACCGATGATTTCAGCGTAGATTTTAGCGCCACGTTTTTTCGCCATTTCGTACTCTTCAAGAACGAGTACACCTGCGCCGTCACCCAGCACAAAGCCATCACGATCTTTATCCCATGGGCGACTAGCCGCCTGAGGGTCATCGTTACGCTTGGACAGCGCTCGTGCGGCACAGAAACCACCTAAGCCAACGGGAGTTGATGCCTTTTCAGCGCCACCAGCTAACATGACATCGGCATCACCATACTGGATCAGGCGTGCCGCCATACCGATATTGTGAGTCGCTGACGTACACGCTGTGGTGATCGCCAGATTTGGACCTCTAAGACCCAGTAAAATCGAGAGATTGCCCGCAATCATATTAATGATTGATCCCGGTACAAAGAAAGGCGATACCCGACGTGGACCTTTAGTGTCGATAATGTGTTTGCATTTTTCAATCATGCCCAAGCCACCGATACCGGAGCCCATAGACACGCCCGCGCGGTCAGCAAGCTCATCCGTCATCTCCAGACCTGAATCACGCATGGCCTGAATACCGGCAGCAATACCGTATTGGATGAATTCATCCATTTTGCTGGCATCTTTTGCTGAGAAAAAATCGCCAGCTTCAAAATCTCTTACCAAACCGGCAAAACGGGTTGTAAAGGCTGATGCATCAAAATGATCAATCATGCTGATGCCGCTTTGCCCATTAACTACTGCATTCCAGGCAGAATCAACGGTATTACCAACGGGCGACAATATACCCATCCCCGTTACTACAACACGCCTTTTAGACACAAAGACCTCCAATATTTACAGCACAATTTTCAGCGCTAAAAAAAAGCCGTTCCACAGAGCATCTCTATCGAGAGCCTACGGAAACGGCTTTTAATTCAAATAACGAACAATATGATGCTTACAGGTGCTCGTTGATGTAGTTGATAGCCAACTGAACAGTAGTGATTTTTTCAGCTTCTTCGTCCGGGATTTCGGTTTCGAATTCTTCTTCAAGAGCCATAACCAGCTCTACAGTGTCAAGAGAATCAGCACCCAGATCTTCCACAAAAGATGCGTCAGCTTTAACGTCTTCCTCTTTAACGCCCAGTTGCTCGGCAACGATTTTTTTGACGCGTTCTTCAATGCTACTCATGTTCCAATTAACTCCAGTTGTTTTAAAACATACGGGCCGGCATGGAGTGCCTGACCATATTGACTATTCGAGCACAACAAAACTTGTGCGCGCATTGTACTCTGATTTTAGGGAGCGAAACAACTTTAGATGTTTCAATGTGGAGAAAATCTAACACATTAAACAAAAGCTGCCACTCTATGCTGAATAAAAATACTACCTTCTTTGCTATCGATCATACCAACTCGTTTAATCAGGCAAATTCAGTCACACTTCATTCAAACATCGGGGCCCTTTCCCCTTTATACCATATACATGCCGCCATTAACGTGAATAGTGCTTCCAGAAATATAAGAAGCATCATCACTGGCTAAAAAAGAAACTGCACCTGCGATTTCTTCAACATCACCCAGTCGACCGAGAGGAATTTTAGCTAGCAAAGCTGCCTTATGATCCTCAGGTAACTCTTTTGTCATATCAGTATCAATAAAACCTGGGGCGACACTGTTAACCGTAATTGAACGACTTCCAACTTCTGCTGCAAGCGCGCGCGAAAAGCCCTCAGCACCCGCTTTAGTCGCAGAATAATTTGCTTGTCCAGCGTTACCCATCGAGCCAACCACAGAGCTGATATTAATAATTCGCCCCCAACGTGCTTTAGTCATGCCTTTTATACATGCCTTGCTGACAGTGAATAATGCATTCAGGTTTGTATCGACAACATCTGTCCATTCTTCACTTTTCATTCGCAAAAACAAGTTATCACGAGTAATACCGGCATTATTTACCAAAATAGTTGGTGCACCAAATTCAGCAGTAATGGCCTTGATAACCTCAACAACCTGATCCGCATCAGTTACGTTTAGCTTTTTACCAACGCCTTCGATACTTTTATCAGCAAAACGCTGGGAGATCGCATCTGCACCACCATCGCTGGTCGCTGTTCCAATCACCAGATAGCCATCACTACCCAATCGATCAGCAATTGCAGCACCAATACCGCGACTTGCGCCGGTCACCAACGCTACTTTTTTATCACTCATTTATCACTTCCTTATCGTTATGATTTCCTACCAGGCCCCAAAAAAGCAAATGTACTTTATCTCAATAAAAGTAAAATTTGCCAAACATCACTCACGGACAACCGGCCAAGAACATAACAATTTACACTATTTAGCCTTATGCACTCAAATCAGCAACTTGCTGACGTAGTGTATCCGGCTGCTCAATCGCGCTTGCCGTCAACGGCTTGTGGATTCGCTTAGCCAAACCACTCAGCACTTTACCCGGACCACATTCAATCAAGAGCTCAGTACCTTGAGACACCATGGTTTGAACGCATGACGTCCATTTTACCGGGCTATAGATCTGCTCAATGAGCAAACCTTTAATTTTTGCAGGATCTGCCTCAATTTGTGCATGCACATTATGAATAACGGGTATTGCAGGCGTATTAATCGCTATGTTCTCTAGCTCAACGGCAAGCTTTTCACCAGCAGGCCTCATTAAATCTGTATGGAAAGGCGCGCTAACAGGTAAAGGCATCGCGCGTTTTGCACCGGCCTCTTTTAGCTTAACAATTGCTCTATCAACCGCACCGGCATGACCTGCAATAACAACTTGCCCTGGCGAGTTAAAATTCACCGCTTGCACACATTCATCCCCAGCGACATCAGCACAAATATCAACGATAGCTTGATCATCAACACCAATAATCGCAGCCATTGCACCAATACCTACCGGCACAGCGCTTTGCATAAACTGCCCTCTAGCTCGGACAAGCTTCAAAGCATCTGAAAACGCCAAAGATCCTGCACATACAAGAGCAGTAAACTCTCCCAATGAATGGCCAGCCATTACTGCAGGCATTGCGCCGTTTTCTTGCTTCCAGACATTCCACAAAGCGACAGACGATGTCATAAGAATCGGCTGCGTTTTTTCTGTCAAATTGATGGCATCCTGTTCACCATTCTGAATAAGATCCCACATGTCATAATCCAAAGCGTCAGATGCTTCAGCGAACACGTCTTTAATAATCGGGAATGCTTCAGCGGCGTCAGACAACATACCGATTTTCTGAGAACCCTGCCCAGGGAATACAAATGCCAATGAAGAATTACTCATATACAACCCCTTAGAGTAGAAACTTGAAAGCGCTAAACCAGCGACTGAAATTCTTGATCCAGCTGACTCACAATATCAACGCTCAACATGCGATAGGCATACTCCAATGCATAACCGAACGCCAATTGGTCTGCGTGACCATGACTTTTGACGACCACCCCCTTTAACCCGAGCAAAACAGCACCGTTGAGCCTACGAGGATCAACCTTGCTCGATACACGACGAAATTCGGGGATAGCAAACCAAGAAAGCAACCGCGTCACCGGATCAGATTTAATCTCTTTACGGATTTTATCCATAATATAAGTCGCAACACCCTCGGATGCTTTAAGCGCGATATTACCGACAAACCCATCACATACAATGATATCCGCCACCGCCTCAAAAATACGATGACCTTCGATAAAACCGATGTAATTAAGGCATTCTTTAGCTGCCAGCAATTCTGACGCCTCTTTGACTTGATGATTACCCTTCGTGTCTTCTTCGCCATTGTTCAACAGCGCGACCGTCGGAGACACCTTCCCATCAAGAGCCCTTGCCATCACCGATGCCATGATCGCAAACTGCAACAAGTGCTCCGCACTGCAATCAACGTTAGCACCCATATCAAGTAAGTAAGAATGACTCTCGAGCGAAGGAACTGCACCACAGATTGCTGGGCGATCAACGCCATCAATCGTGCGGAGCTTAATCTTGCTGACCCCCATCAATGCACCGGTATTACCGGCACTCAGACACGCACTAGCCAAGCCATTCTTAACAAGATCAACTGCAACATGAATAGAGGAATCTTTTTTATGGCGGAGCGCCTGAGACGGAACTTCATCCATACCGATGATTTCACTGGCATGAACTACATCCACTCGATGAGCAAAACGACGATTGATAAGAGGTTCGATAGCATCTGTCTTGCCGACGAAGACGACGCGGGTGCCCGGATTACCCTGTAGATACTGAAGGGTCGAAGGAATAATGACACGGGGACCGAAGTCCCCGCTCATGGCGTCAATGGCGACCGTGTTGGTAACCATTTTATGATTCAATTAAAAATCAATTAACGATTAATCGTCAGCGCCAGTTTCTACAACTTTACGGCCACGATAGAAACCGTCTTTAGTAATATGATGACGAAGATGCAATTCACCGCTAGCACTGTCTACTGACAAAGCCTTACCAGTCAATGCATCGTGAGAACGACGCATACCACGACGCGAACGGGTCTTTTTGCTCTTTTGAACAGCCATGCTGTGTACTCCTATTTGCCTGACTTTAAACTTGCCAGCACGCTAAAAGGGTTTGTTGTTTCTTCTTCTACAGCAGGTTTATCTGCAGAAGACGGATCTAAACTTTCATAATTCTGTGTGCCCTTACAATCAGCCGGATCATGATAGCTGACAAAAGGTACACTCAGAAGTAATTCATCCTCAACCACTTCGTTGAGATTAACAAGCTCATCTTCACCCACGATCAACGGATCACAATCGCGTCGGAGTTTCTTAGCTTGCTCTTCGTCCCATACGATGGCGAGATTCACATCGGAATGCACATCAATCGCAACAGGCTCCATACAGCGTTGACATTCAACCTGAAGCCTTGCATTGATCTTGCCTTGTATAGTCTTTACCCGCTGATCATCAATTGCAAACTGAAGATCAATTGCTACGAATTGCACACCATCAAGAACGATATTATCGATCCGGGGCAAATGCGTAACATCCAACTTGGCAACAAAGCTCGCTTCTCGCGATGCTAGCTTACGTACGTCAGCGTGTTTTGGGAGTGGCTCATCAAACATAGGCGCGCAATCTTATTGATTCACAAGGTTTATGTCAAAAAAAAATCACATTATTGGCCGTTTTTTTGCGTTATATATCTAAGCTGGGCGAATTCAACGAAAAACCGCATACTTCGGGATCTCAACAAAGGACTCAAGCCGATGCCAGATACCGCTCATCCACGAATAATTCTTGCCTCCGGATCACGCTATCGCCGCAAATTATTGCAGCAGCTAGAAATTCCATTTGACTGCATCAGCCCCGAGATCGACGAAACGGCATCGTCACTCGAGCAACCCGACGCACTCGCGCTGCGCCTATCAAAGCAGAAAGCCCAGGCTGCCGCCAATCAGCTAACCTCACCTGAAGAGCCCGCAATCATCATTGGAAGTGATCAAGTAGCCGCGTGTGACGGCAAAGTATTTGGCAAACCCGGCACAGAAGAAGAAGCACTTAAACAATTAACCTGGTGCCAAGGCAAAACTGTGACCTTTTACACTGGATTAAGTTTGTTGCACTCAGGCTCATCTAAGCAGATCACGCGTCTTTGCCCGTTCTCCGTCACTTTTCGCACCCGCAATGAAACACAACTTAAAGCCTACATCCAACGGGAACAACCCCTCGATTGTGCCGGCAGCTTTAAAGCAGAAGGTCTTGGCATCACTCTATTCAAAAGCATGGCAGGCAAAGACCCCAACAGCCTTATCGGCCTCCCTCTCATCGACTTGGTAGAGATGCTTGAAGAGTTCGGTATCGACCTTTTATAGCCGCCGACCACCAGCACTCTACCTTCACCAACCACACCCCCTCTCAACATCAAAAAATGCCGCCTCAAACCATCGTTTGAAACGGTATTTCTCTACCCCAAACGCCCAACAGCACTCAAATGGTGAGCCGGAGGCAATTATCGAATGGCAGGAGCAGTATCAGACATCTGAAGCTGCTGATACACTGCTGCACCCGCAGAGGCACCTAATTGGCGAATCAGACGCTCAATCGGATCTCTAGAAACCGTGTAATCCACCGTATCTTTTGCACCAACAATATCTCGAGCAACATAACCCGCACTACCCACACCATCGACCAACCCAAGCTCTAACGCTGTTTCGCCCGGCCAAATCAACCCACTAAACATATCGTCGGTTTCTTTTAATCGATCACTACGCCCGGTTTTTACAGCGGTAATAAATTGTTGATGAATTAAATCCAGCGAATCTCGCCAAAATTTTTCATCAGATGGTTTTAAAGGTTCAAATGGATCCATAAATGCCTTATTTTTACCTGAAGTAATCACTCGACGCTCCACACCCAGCTTGTCGATCGTGCCGACAAACCCAAAGCCCGCAGAGATGACGCCAATAGACCCAACAAGACTGGCCTTGTCGGCATAGATTTCATCGGCAGCCGAAGCAATATAATAGGCGGCCGAAGCGCCCAAATCGCTGATCACCGCATATACCTTTTTCTCCGGATGCAGCTTTCGCAATCGCATGATTTCATCGTAGGCATAACCTGCCTGCACCGGACTACCACCCGGGCTATTAATAGCCAAAATGATCGCCTTCGCATTCGGCTCTTTAAACGCTGCTCGCAAGCCCGTTGCTATCGCATTTGCACTGGCAGGCTCCTGCTCCATAATGGGCCCCTGAATACGCACAACCGCCGTATGCTCAGAGGTTTTTGCTACAGCAGCCATATCGGCATTCTGAGTGACTATCCCGAGAATCGAGAATAGATAAACAAAGAACAAAACCACAAAGAAGATGCGCCATCGACGAGCCCGCCGCTGCTCGGTAACCGATGCCAACACTGCTTTTTCAAGCAATTGCCACTCTTTACTTTTTTGTTCCATAGATATCACCCTGCTTTTATCTATCAAGGAGGTAATTAACACACCAATAAATATATCGGCCTGCCATTAAATTAGCCGATTTTATGCACGACCAAGAACATAATTACCGAGCTCAGACATATGATCCACGATGACAACCGGGTCAAACGTCTGTAAATGCGCCACAGAATGCGCACCGTAACTCACGCCTGCGGAGGCCATACCGGCATTTTTTGCCATCAAAAGATCGTATTCTGTATCACCAACCATCAAGGCCCGATCAACTGAGACATCCAATTCATGAAGTAACTGCTGCAACATCTGTGGCGACGGCTTAGATTCTGTTTCGTCCGCACAGCGTGTAGCATCAAAATAATCGGCCCAGCCGAGCTTTGCCAGCTGCCGATCTAGACCTTTACGGCTCTTACCGGTTGCCACAGCCAACTGCATGTTTGCATTTTTGAGCGAGGCCAGGGTCGTTTCAACACCTTCATAGAGCTCGCACGGCACCGCATCCGCTTTTACAAAGGCCTTTGAATAAGCAACACGCAGAGATTCGCGCGCAGAGGCAGGCTCATGCGGATACAATTTAAGTATCGCCTCAGGCACCCCCAAACCAATAATATTCTGGATGGGCGCGTCCTCAAGCGGCGGCAAGCCCAAGCCTTCAATAGCAGTTTGCATTGCACCCACTATCTTTCCTGTGGAGTCAATCAGGGTTCCATCCCAATCAAAAATAACTAGCACCGTAATACCCCCTTCGGTCGGCAATTTCTAATAGTGACGTGCCTGATAACGACCCGTAGATTTTTTCGTTATTGACGGACAAACATTCAAGCGCCATCTGCAGACAATCTTAAATGTTCGACAATGGACTTCAGCTCATCCGGTAACGGCGCCTCCAGCACCAGAGGTTTCGCCCTATCCGGCAAACGAAAACTCACACGGCTCGCATGAAGAAACAAACGCTCTAATCCAATTTGGCGGGCAAACTGAGAAACCTCATCATCACCGTATTTGCTATCACCCAGCAGTGGAAACCCTGCATGAAGACCATGCACCCTTATCTGATGGGTACGCCCTGTGACCGGGCTCGCTTCAATCAAGGTTGCGCCCTGCAAAACCTCGGCGATACGAAAAAGGGTTTTCGACGGCTTACCTTCCGGCGAGGCGTATACCATTCGCTCACCGCTTTTCAGTACATTCTTTTGCAAACCAACATCAACCTGCGTCTTACGTCGCGGCCAGCGCCCTTTAACTAAGGCGAGGTAGGTTTTTTCCATGGATTTTTCGCGCAGCTGCTGATGAATGAAGCGCAACACCTGAGATTTCTTAACAATAATCGTCAAACCCGACGTATCACGATCTAAACGGTGAGCTAGCTCTAGACGTTTACAATCTGGTCGTAATTTCCGCACAGCTTCGATCAAACCAAAATCAACACCACTGCCGCCATGAACTGCGATTCCAGAGGGTTTGTTAACCACCAGAATCTGTTCATCTTCATAAACAATGGCGTTTTCAATCGTTTCGAGGGTTTTATCAGAGACAAATACGGCTGGCCGCTCGGCAACCCGCACAGGGGGAACCCTCAGAAGATCGCCAGCCTGAAGCCGATAATCAGCTTTGACACGCTTCTTATTGATACGTACCTCACCGTGGCGTAATGCACGGTAAACACGTGACTTAGGGACACCCTTGAGAATGCGAAACAGAAAGTTATCAAGCCGCTGACCGGCATCATCCTCAGTAATATCAACCCACCTAACCTTGGACGCTGTCGTCGGGCTATCAACGTCTTTCGACATACCTACCTTATCAAACTGAATTTGCTGGAATTTTTTTTTGCAGCTATACTAGCCGGCGAAAAGTACAGGGCGAGCATAATAGCCTGATATAGTCGGCCTCGCCTAGAGTGAAATGAAGAAAGAATGTATTTGTACTTTTGCGAACAGACAAAAACATGTTGATCTGGCAATAAACCCGATATTCACCGTTTAAGTTTGATCGACGTCATTTATCTACATTTAGATGACGACATTTAGATTTCGACCGGAATGTCAGCATTAGCTGCCAGCCAACGCGATAAAACCCTGTTGATGAACATACAGGTGCAGTAGGATCATAACGATCAGAGATTCAGGTATTTAGGTTACCCGTGAATTGACCGTATCTCACCGAGTTGTGGCAAGAAACATCAATAACACAGATTATCGGACATCCCGTAATCTGAACCCGATAGCGAGCAGGTAATCTGACGCTTTGGGATAAACCGGCTACGCAAGATCATACGTGGAACTCACTATGCATCAATCGAAACCGGGGTATCGACGGGTGATTGACGACTCTTCAGCATCAGTAACGCTAGCTCAAAGGCCTGCGAACTGATTCGCCACACGCGGTAAACGCAAATTTTGGGCAGATACAGGTATTGTCATTGAATGTCGCCACAAGCGACACATCAAGGCCCTGACACTGAACCAAAGCCTTGCAGGAATACAGGCTTCACATCGTTCTGAACGGAAGGCGTCGCTCGTCACATAAAACTAGCGAACCACCACAGACCCATACGTGTCTGCAGAACACTCTACCGGTAATCTAGATTACAAGCGGTTGTATAAGTCGCATTGCTTGTAGCTAACCAAAAGTAACGAAAAATCGACAGCGAGAGACACCCGGCCAAAAGCCCCTTCGCTGCATCGACTAGCCAACATGAGCAGTTGCATAGCTCGAGTTAGCTGGAACAGAGATAAAATAGACAGCGCACAATCAGGTATATGCCAGACCAGAGAAGGATCACAACAGATCCATAAATAGCTCTCATACACCTGGCCAGCCTGCAACACAAGATGACTTCGATACAGTAGAAGTGCTATCGATGTATATGTTGCTTGGCGATGTCTAAGAAAGTGATACTTGCGTCATATACGATGAGTACCCGGAAGGCCTGACTACCACTGAGTCACATGCTGTCTGATTCACCGCTGGCTCGCTCAGCGTGATGAGTACAACGCCCAAACCGGTTACACTCGAACCAGATGCAAATTTGGAATCTTTAGTTCACCCGATTCCAGAATCACATTTAATTTATCTCGATACCTTCGTTACCCCTCTGCCCCTCCTGCCCTGTGTTCAAAGACTCATTGGACACGAATACCATCATGAAAAGAATGCTAATCAATGCAACACAACCAGAAGAGCTGCGTGTTGCACTTGTTGACGGACAACGTCTTTACGATCTAGACATTGAGAACCGAACTCGAGTACAGAAAAAAGCCAGCATCTATAAAGGCCGAATCACGCGTATTGAGCCCAGCCTAGAAGCGGCGTTTGTCGACTTTGGCGCAGAGCGACACGGCTTCCTCCCCCTAAAAGAAATCTCTCGCGAATACTTTACCAAACAGCCCAATGAAATTCAGGGCAAAATCAAGATCAAGGATGTTCTTAAAGAAGGCACCGAAGTTATCGTACAGGTTGACAAGGAAGAGCGTGGCAACAAAGGCGCCGCCCTCACAACCTTTATCAGTCTTGCTGGCCGCTATATGGTTTTGATGCCTAACAATCCGCGCGCAGGTGGCATCTCGCGCAGAATCGAAGGCGAAGATCGCGATGAACTAAAAGCCAACTTAAGCAAAATCGATATCCCTAACGGCATGGGCGTTATTGTGCGTACTGCTGGCGTCGGCAAAAGCCAGGAAGAGCTCCAATGGGACCTCGACTACATGTTATCGGTATGGGATGCCATTACAAATGCATCCTCCGAGCGTCAAGCGCCATTCCTGATTTACCAGGAAAGCAATGTCATTATCCGAACTATTCGCGATTACCTGCGCCGTGATATTGGTGAAGTCATCTTCGACACCAAAGATTCGTACGAAGAAGCACTGGCATTTATTCAGCAGGTTATGCCGCACTACGAAAGCAAGATTAAACTCTATGAAGACAAAGTTCCGCTGTTTAATCGCTACCAAATCGAAAGCCAGATCGAAACAGCATTTGAACGCGAAGTAACCCTGCCATCTGGCGGCTCAATTGTTATCGACCCAACAGAAGCACTGGTGTCTATCGACATCAACTCCGCCCGCGCAACAAAAGGCGGCGACATCGAAGAAACCGCATTCAGAACCAATCTTGAAGCAGCCGACGAAGTAGCTCGTCAACTTCGCCTGCGTGACATCGGCGGCCTGATCGTTATCGATTTCATCGACATGATGCAAAACAAACATCAGCGAGAAGTTGAGAACCGCGTCAAGGACGCCCTTAAACTTGACCGCGCTCGCGTTCAGGTAGGCCGCATCTCACGTTTTGGCTTACTTGAAATGTCTCGCCAACGCCTTCGCCCTTCTCTGGGAGAAACCAGTGCCGTTGTTTGCCCGCGCTGCAGCGGACAAGGCTCAATTCGCGCAACCAAGTCATTGGCACTATCTATTCTTCGCCTGATCCAGGAAGAAGCGAATAAAGGTGCAAGCGCGGAAGTTCACGCCAACGTACCGTTAGAAGTCGGTATCTTCCTGCTGAACGAAAAACGTTCTGAAATCGACAGCATCCAGCTGCGCCACAACACTCGAGTGATTGTTGTTCCAAATCCAAATCTTGTAACGCCGCACTACACCATGCAGCGCGTCAAGGCTAGCGACCTTCCTGAAGGTGCCCAGGCGAGTTACGAGATCCCGCGTGATGTTCCTGAAGAAGCAACCATTGTTGAAGAAGAAGTCGCACCGCACGAACAACCAGCAGCGGCAATTCGCACCATTCAACCAAAAGCGCCGGCGCCAACCAAGCCTGTCGAAGAAAAACAGCCTGAGGTTAAAAAGCCCCAGACATTATTCCGCCGCTTAGTAACCTCCTTGTTCAAAGAATACGAGCCGGAAAATGCTGAACCACCAGCACCGAAAAAGAAACCAGCAAGCTCCGGCCAAGGCCAAAAGCCAAAGAACGATCGCAACAAAAATCGTAATCAGGCCGGCAAAAACACCAAATCTAGTGCTCGTAACGATGAATCTGGCAACAGCCAGAAATCGCGCAACCCGCGCAAAAATTCATCAAACAACCAAAACAAAGGCCAACAACAGAAAGGCCCCGAAGGACAACAAAACAAAGACAATCGTAATAACCGTTCGAACGAAGCCAAACAGCGCACAGATAAGCAGCAAGGCGACAAGCAGACGGATAACAAAAACGAAAGAAAAGAGCGTACTGAACGCCCACGTCGCGATCGCTCGGGTGACCGCAATGCAGCAGCCAACAGCCGCCGCAATAAAGAGCGCCAAAACCGCCAGAAACAAGGCGACCAGCAAACCGCAGAAACGAGTCCGGTAAAAGCTTCTGCGCCTGCTTCTGCACCTATAGTGGAAGAAAAAGTCGTAGCATCACCCGCGGTAACAGCTTCTACCAAAGCGCCAGAGACTGCCCCTCAAAAGCAAAGCAAAAATGATGCAGCACCTCGCGATCAAGTCGAGCAACGCACTGCCAAGCCCGCAATCCAAGTAGAGCAAGCGGTAAAAACAGACGATAGCAATCGCACCGACCAGAGCAGCAACGAGCCTAAAGCCAGCGCTGAAGCCACTACTCAAGTTGCACCGGTAGCGGCCGAGCAAGCTAAGGTTGAGGCCAAACCTACGGAAGCCAAAGCCCCGAGCACGCCTACCGAGGCACCCAAGCAAAACACTCCTACTCCTGCTCCAGAGAAGACAGCAAAAGCTACTGCCGAACCGGCAACTGCCAAGCCGACAGCTGAAAAATCGAAAACTCGCGCAGCTAATGACCCAAGAGACCGCCCTAACAAGGCAGAAACAACCGTCATTACACCAGAGCCTACAGTAGTCGAGTTGGCGCCACGCATTGTTCCTGCACCCACGCGCACTGCACCAGCACGCGCACTTAACGACCCTCGCGGCTCTGGTGCTACTACTGAAACTGCTGCATCCTCCGCACAGCCAGCAGAAACAGTCGCTAAAACACCAATCGACGCATCGATAGCAGTATCTGATTCAGCCACCACGGCAGAAACAGAGGTGACACCGACATCCGAAGAGGATAAAACCCAAGGCGCTTAATCACTTAGGGAGCTGCTGAGGATACAGTCAGAAGGTTGAATCTGTATGCTTTTCAGGCAATTTCAGCTCCCACTGATTACGTAATAATCAAAAAGTGTAAAAGACACGTTTTTTACACTTTTTTTTACAGACGCTATTGATCTCCATCAGTGGATCTGTATAATTCAATTCTCTTTCGCAAGGTACTGAAATTTAAGCATTTATGCTGATTTCAAAAGACTGCAAAAACAGTCAAAAAACGGTATCATGCGAAAGAAATTATTAAGTGTTATAAATACTTAATATTCAATATGGAGAGATGGCTGAGTGGTCGAAAGCACCGGTCTTGAAAACCGGCGAACGTTAACGCGTTCCTAGGGTTCAAATCCCTATCTCTCCGCCATATTTAAAAAGCCAGTACATATCCCAATGTACTGGCTTTTTTCATTTCAGGAATAGTCAGCACGAATTCAACGCCCCGCCTAACCAACTAACTACCTGAAAACATTACAACAATTTTATAAATGTCCAATCAGCCTACCGGAACTTAGCTTTCAATGAAGGTTCGAATTCAATAGAGTTCTGCCGCGGTCGTGCAAAACAAATAACGCCAGCAAGACGTTGCTCGAAGTCATTTGTGCCTGCTAGCTCAGCGAAAGTACTCGTCAGCCTGATTAACCCCAGTGAATATGCGGATTTAAGACGCATGACACTGGCTTGCAATTAGGCGCAGGCTTAGTAATATTCAACTAAACCTAACTATGTTTTCAGGAGAAAGAAATGCAACGTGACTCGTTGTTAGAATCGAGCAGATCATCGGCCCCCGCTATGAACAAGGTGTTGAAGAACACCTACATGTTACTTAGCGCGACTTTGATCTTCAGCGCCATCATGGCAGCCATCTCAATGATGCTCGCCATTCCATACGGAGCCAGTCTTGCCTGTTCCATCGGTGCATTGGTTCTGATCTGGTTCGTTCTGCCACGTACGGCAAATTCCGAAAAAGGCATCCTAACGGTTTTCGCCTTCACCGGATTATTAGGTTTTGGTCTCGGCCCAATGCTTAACCACTACCTCGCTATGGCGAACGGTGGTGCAATTATCGCTCAAGCACTGGGTGGAACCGGTATCATATTCCTGACATTGTCAGCGTATGTCACCATGACCAAGAAAGATTTTTCTTTCCTGGGCGGCTTCTTGATGATTGGTATGATGGTTGCGCTGGTAGCTATCATCGCTAACATCTTCTTGGGCATCCCGGCGCTAAGCCTTGCTGTATCTGCGGCAATCGTGTTCATCATGTCTGGCTACATTCTGTATGAAACAAGCCAGATTATTCACGGTGGTCAAACCAACTACGTTCTGGCAACTGCCAGCTTGTACCTGAGCATCTACAACATCTTTGTTAGCTTGCTTCAGATTCTTGGCGTTATGGGCGACGACTAATATCGCCAACATATCAACCTGCAATCAGCGCTGATATGGTAAGATAGGCCCCGCAATGCGGGGCTTTTTTTTGCCTCATAATTCATCATAATCCCCACTTCGCGTTATTTTAAACAAGTGCAGGAATCCAATATATGCCTAAATCCGTCGCGGTTATGATACTGGCAAGCCCTTATGGCGGAACATCCAGTCAAACAGCACTTCAGTACTGTGAGGCGCTGCTGGAACAGGGACATTCGATCTACCGTCTATTTTTTTATAACGAAGGTGCCTATAACGCAATTGCTACGAGCGAATCATCTCAAGACGAATTAAACATCTGCTCGGCCTGGCAACAACTCGTACAAAGCAACAAGCTCGATGCCGTTGTATGTATTGCCTCAGGCTTAAAGCGTGGCGTACTTGATGAGCCAGAAGCGAAACGCTACGAAAAGCCCTGTGCTCCGCTCGCTAGCGGCTTTGAACTCAGCGGCCTCGGACAATGGGTTGATGCCGTCAATAATGCAGACCAGCACATCGTGTTTGGCGGCTGATGACAAAGGATCACACGATGCAGTATCTCTATATTCTACGTAAGCCACCATACCAAGGCACATTGACCCGAGAGTCGCTCGATATGGCTCTGGCAACAGCAGCGTTTGATCAACAGGTACAGATCCTATTTTTAGGTGACGGTGTTTTTGCCCTAAAAAACGAACAACAAACCGAAACACTGCAGCGAAAGAACATCAGTAAAACGCTGCCAGCACTTGAACTCTATGATATCAACGATGTATTTGTATGCACCCAGTCGTTGGCCGATAGAGGAATGACCGATAAGCCCTTATGCATCTCACCAACGCTGATCAACTCTGCGGAAATCAACGACAAGATCCGCTCAGCAGATAAGGTAATTACCTTATGAGCCAACTTCATATTCTCGGAACGCTATCGCCAAATGCGATTGATGACATGCTGCCCATGGTCAATGCAGACGACACCCTACTTCTAATCGACGACGCCGCCTATGCTGCGATGACAGGATCATCGAACCAGCAAAGATTGGATAACATACCTGGCCATATTGTCGCGCTCGAAGAAGCCTGCGTTACTCGGGGTATCACCAATCCCGGCTTTAAGACTATTTCAATGCCAGAATTTGTTGCGCTGAGCCTTGATGCCCATCACGTTTTGAATTGGTTCTGATATGAACTCTGATTTGTTCGATAAAGAAGGTTTTCTCACCAACATTGAAAACTGGACACCCGAGCTCGCTGAAGATATCGCGACACAGGAATCCATTACACTGACGGCGGAACATTGGGCATTGATCGAGCTTGCCAGAGACTATTACCAAACGTTCGATATATCGCCTGAAATGCGCCCACTAGTCAAACAGGTGAAGTTGAAACTCGGGGATAAGAAAGGCAAAAGCCTGTACTTGCTCACACTGTTTCCTGGCAGCCCCGCCAAACTGATCAGCAAAATTGCTGGCTTACCTAAACCGCCAAATTGTATTTAAGCTCATGACAACCACTGAACACCCGTTTGCACAATACGTTCGCATTCTCGGCAAAGGCAAAACCGGCTCACGGTCACTCTCGTTTGACGAAGCAAAAACCGCCTTCAATATGATTCTTCGCGGCGAAGCTGAGGATATTCAAGTCGGTGCCTTTTTGATGCTATTGCGTGTTAAAGAAGAAAGCGCAGAGGAAATTGCCGGATTTGTGGCTGCATGCCGCGAATTCATTGATGCACCCAACCACATTCATGTTGATATCGACTGGTCGAGCTACGCCGGAAAACGCCGCCAACTACCTTGGTTCATCGCTTCACTAACGCTACTCGCCGACCAGGGAACACGGATTTTCATTCATGGTGCCAAAGGCCACACTGCGGGCAGGCTTTACACAGAAGACGCCTTCAACAGACTTGAACTGCCGGTATCACAGAGCTGGCAAGACGTGAGCACTGCACTCGACAACCAAAACATAACGCTGATGCCAGTAGAAGCTATGTGCGCCCCACTCGCCCGCTTATTGAGCTTACGCAACACTCTAGGTTTACGATCGCCAGTACATACCCTGTGCCGGCTAATTAACCCGCTTAATGCAGAGCAATCATTCCAGAGCATTTTTCACCCCGCTTATGCAGCAACACACCAACAAGCTGCGGCAATTCTCAAACAACCCAACATGGCAGTTTTTAAGGGTGAAGGCGGTGAGATCGAGCGAAAGGCGAACGCAGCAAGTTTGGTTAAAACAATCTCATCGCATCTCATCGCTGAAGAAAAATGGCCGAAACTCCAGGAAGAGAAAGAACCCGCAATGGATTCACTCGATATGCAGCACTTTATTGATGTGTGGCGCGGGAACACCCAAGACGCATATGCCAACAATGCCATCATTGGCACCCTAGCCATTATATTAAAACAACACTCTACTCAATATTCACAGGAAGATGCACTGGCAAAAGCCCGCGACATGTGGAACGAACGCAATCTACAGCGGTTCAACTAATACAACCCACGCCATCCCGTCATGAGTTCGAACTTCAGACAGATATAAAAAAAGCGCCAGACGCGCTTTTTTTATATCTGTAGCCCAAAACCTGCTCAGATAAATTAACAAGCCGATAACTATGCTTGCTTATAGCCGTTAGGGTTCGCACTTTGCCAACGCCAAGTATCCTGCGTCATATCATCCAACGTCAATTCAGCTTTCCATCCTAATGTTTGCTCTGCAAAAGCAGGATCTGCATAACACATGGCGATATCGCCAGGTCTGCGGGCAACAATCTGATAACCAACCTGCTGGCCAGAGCCTCGCTCAAACGCGCTGATCATTTCCAAAACGGAATACCCTTGCCCGGTACCCAAATTATACGAGTGTACGCCCTCAGTATTGGATACTTTCTCAACCGCTCGAATGTGGCCCTTCGCCAAATCGACAACATGAATATAATCACGTACGCCAGTGCCGTCAGGTGTCGGATAATCATCACCAAACACCGATAACACCTCCAATTTACCGCAAGCAACCTGACTGATATACGGCATCAAATTATTGGGAATCCCGCTAGGATCTTCTCCAATCAAGCCCGAGCGATGCGCTCCCACAGGGTTAAAGTAACGCAGCAAAGCAACAGACCAACGCACATCTGCACGCCCCAAATCTTGCAGAATATGCTCAACCATAAGCTTGCTCTGACCATAGGGGTTCGTTGCAGAACGAGGGAAATCTTCTCGAATAGGAACAGACGCAGGGTCACCGTATACCGTTGCAGACGAACTGAATACCAGTTGAAACACCTCATGCTTTTGCATAACGTCTACCAAGCAAAGTGTACCTTCAACATTGTTTTGGTAGTAGCGAACCGGCTGAGCAACGGATTCTCCCACCGCTTTCAAGCCGGCAAAGTGAATGACGGCAGAAATATCCTCAGATTCGAACAACGCATCGAGAGCGGGTTTGTCTCTAACATCCATTTTCAAATAGCGAAGGGATTTACCGGTAATTTGCTCAACACGGCGAATGGATTCTGGGTCGCTATTACATTCATTGTCGATAACAATGACGTCGTATCCTGCGTCAAGCAGCTCAACACAAGTGTGGCTGCCAATATAGCCCGCACCGCCGGTAACAAGTATAGACATTCCATTGATCCTTTCGATTGACAAAAATAAGTGCAAAGAAGCAGTTTAGAAGGCTTCGAATTATCGCATAAGCCTTTGAGATTGAATATAATTGTGGTTTGTTAAAGACGAGAAAAACATGCCCCTCTCCAGTTTTAAGCCTGCCGACTACGACCTGTTGCTGGAGGCTAAAGCCAAACGGCTGACACAACTGCTTTCTGACTTTGACAGCCCTCCACTCGCCGTATTTCGCTCACCAACGGAAGGTTTCCGTATGCGTGCCGAATTTCGTTTTTGGCATGAAGGCCACGACGCATGGTATGCCATGTTTGACCCTCAAAACCCTAAAACACCCGTGCGAATTGATCACTTTCCGATTGGCTCCAATGCAGTAAACCAACTCATGAAAGCCGTACGCGAGGCAGTTTTTGCTTCCCACACGCTGAAAGAAAGGCTGTTTCAAGTCGAGTTTTTAACCACACTCGCCGGCGATCACCTGGTTACATTGATCTATCACCGCAAACTTGATGATGTATGGCTAGATGCTGCAAAACAGCTGGAGGAGAAACTAAACATCAGCATTATTGGCAGGAGCAAGAAGCAAAAATGCGTGCTCTCTAAAGATTTTGTCGATGAAACGCTCAACGTTGACGGTAAACCTCTGCACTACCGACAAATCGAGGGTGGCTTCACACAACCCAATGCAGTTATTAGCCAAAAGATGCTGTCTTGGGCAATTGAGTGTTGTGATGAAGACCAAAAGCGGCATGACCTACTAGAGCTTTACTGCGGCAATGGAAACTTCACCGTTGCTCTAGCACCATCGTTTCGCCAAGTACTGGCGACAGAGATTTCAAAGACATCGGTCAACGCTGCCCACCACAATTTCCGCATTAACGGGATAGACAACTCCGAAGTGCTCAGGATGTCTAGCGAGGAGTTCACCCAAGCACTCAACGGTGAAAGGGAATTTCGACGCATCAAAGAAAAAGAACTTAACCTGAATGACTATGAATTTTCAACCGTGCTGGTAGACCCTCCCAGAGCCGGTCTAGATGACGACACCGTTGCGTTGATACAACGGTTCGATCGCATCATTTATATTTCGTGCAACCCTGAAACACTGGCGCAAAACCTTCAATCGCTCAGCCAAACACACACCATCGAGCGCAGCGCGATGTTTGATCAATTTCCGTACACCAGTCATATAGAAACCGGCGTATTCTTACAAAGGAAATAACACTGCCTAACTGTTAGTGGCACCTTACATTCAACATAAACAACATAGTTGTTATCCACAGAAAAAGTTGTCCACATATTCTGGGGATATGTTTTTGGATAAAGGTTAGAAAAATACTTCTAAACCCCAAGATATGTGGACCCCATACAAATTGATCATTTTTTGATCAATTTGTATTTTTCTTTTACTTTCAATACGTTAGGAGTTTTCAACCATATGGTAGCGTTTTTTTTACGCTTTTATGTTTGACAAAACATAGGGGATACAAAACTCACCATATTTGTGCATAAAAATCGTTCGATTGCTCTAAGATGCCCAAATACTCGCATTGGTCAATATTCAATTTAAACTATTTATCGTGTCGAAATATTAATCAACATTAGCTTACACCCCAAAGCATTTTGCATTAATCAACACGGTCATACATAAAGCGGTTATGCAGCAGCGAGAGCCTACGTTAGAATAAACGACTTAACTGTCGACCGATCCCGAACCATGGCAATTTCGTTTCAAATCCCAGAGATCCCACCCAGCGCTTCAGATAAACGTTACTGGTGCCACCTTCATCATGCCGCACGCGCATATGCAATCAGCGAAGCCGTAAAAAGCAGTGAGAAATTCTGCTTAGTTATCTGCGATACAACTGCGGCAGCGAACGAATTAGAAGCACAAGTACGCTTTTTCACTCAGGATACCCAGGTACTTCATTTCCCTGATTGGGAAACACTACCATACGACAGTTTTTCACCGCATCAAGACATCGTGTCAGATCGGCTACGCTGCCTGCATACATTGTCAAAAACACAGTCTGGCGTTTTGTTTGTACCAATAAACACATTGATGCAAAAAGTCGCTCCAAGGCCTTATATTGCCAGTAACAACCTGCATATCAGTATCGGCGATGAGGTTGATCCGGAGTTATTGCGATTAGAGCTCCAAGCCTCCAACTACCAATGTGTCGAAACCGTCTACGAGCATGGTGAGTTTGCGATTCGCGGCGGCATCGTCGATCTATTCCCTATGGGTAATGACTACCCATTTCGAATTGAGCTATTCGATATCGAAGTGGAAGGCATCAAACGCTTCAACCCAGATACCCAGCTAACCGTCGATAAAGTCAAAAGTATCGATGTGTTGCCAGCTCGGGAATTTCCAATCGACAAAGCGGCCATCGAACGCTTTAAAGATCAGTGGTATCAATACTTTGAAGATACCAGCATAAAAGAAGCGCAGTTTTACGAAGATCTCAATCAAGGGATAATGTTCTCGGGCATTGAATACTATCTACCACTCTTTCACGAAGAGCTCGATAGCTTATTAGACCACATCCCAAGTGACAGCCTGATCATCACAACCGATGCCGTCGAAGCCAATTGCCGACTGTACTGGCAAGAGATTCAAAATCGTTATGAGCAATACGGCATAGACCGGACTCGCCCACTACTGCCGCCAGACGCACTTTTTTCAAACGAACAAGCACTGTTCGGCCGAATCAAGGCCTATCCGCGTATTATCGTTACAGATCAACCACACGATAACCCTGCCAAGGGCTTCTTTAACCTAGCCTCCGGTTTGCCTATTGACCTGAGCATCGATGCGCACGCGACCAGCCCATATAGTAAGCTCCAGGAATTTATCTCATCATCAAATTCGCCTTTGCTGTTCTGCGCCGAAACGCTGGGGCGTAAAGACGCGCTTCAGGATATTTTCAAAGCCTGCAACATTGGTTATCAGGATATCGAAAATTGGCAGGCATTTGTTACCGAGCAACCCTCTATAGGTTTGACGGTATCGCCTATCAGCCAAGGTATGAGTCTTGAAGACTGTGATTTAGTCGCCGAGTCCCAACTGTTCGGTAACCGTGTTCAACAACGTCGCAGACGTCGGCAAAACAAAGATAACACCGACGTTGTTATCAAAAGTCTGACTGAACTCAAACCCAACGCTGCCGTCGTTCATATTGATCATGGCATTGGCCGGTACCTTGGCCTTAAGGTGATCGAACTCGACGGTGAAAAGAATGAATTTTTGACCTTAAAATACGCCGACGAAGCCATGCTCTACGTGCCTGTCGCATCACTGCATTTGATTAGCCGATATACCGGTGGCGATGACGAACATGCGCCATTACATCGACTAGGCACTGACCAATGGAGCAAAGCGAAGCGCAAAGCCGCAGAGAAAGTCAATGATGTGGCCGCAGAGCTACTCGACATCTACGCGCGCCGGGCAGCCAGAAAAGGTTTCGCCCACGCAACAAACTCCGGCGAATACCTGCGCTTTGCTGCAAACTTCCCGTTCGAAGAAACCGACGATCAGTCATCTGCTATATCGGCGGTACTTAGAGACATGCATGCCTCTACCCCCATGGACAGGTTGGTTTGCGGCGATGTCGGTTTTGGTAAAACAGAAGTCGCTATGCGTGCGGCATTTACAGCGGTTAACAACAGCAAACAAGTGGGCGTACTCGTACCAACAACACTGCTGGCGCAGCAGCATTATGAATCCTTCGTTGACCGATTTGCCGATATGGCAATCAACGTTGAAGTACTCAGTCGATTCAAAACTGCGAAACAGCAACAACAAGTGATTGAAAAACTGGAATCCGGTCAAGTTGATATCCTCATCGGCACCCATAAACTGCTGCAAGCAGACGTCAAATTCAACAATCTGGGCCTCGTCATTATCGATGAAGAACACAGGTTTGGCGTGAAACAAAAAGACTCACTGAAAAGTCTTCGCGCGCAGGTGGATGTTTTGGCACTTACCGCCACACCGATTCCCCGGACACTTAACATGTCGATGGCTGGAATCCGGGATTTGTCGATCATTGCAACGCCACCCGCCAAGCGCCTCTCAATCAAGACGTTTGTCAAAGCCAGTGACGACAACCTTCTAAAAGAAGCCATCCTGCGTGAATTATTGCGTGGTGGGCAGGTTTACTACCTGCATAATGACGTAAAAACCATCGAGAAAACCGCTGCTGATTTAGCAGCATTGGTGCCAGAGGCACGAATCGGCATCGGCCACGGGCAAATGCGAGAGCGTGAACTAGAAAGAGTCATGAGTGACTTTTACCACAAGCGTTTTAACCTACTTGTTTGCACCACCATCATTGAAACCGGTATTGACGTACCAACTGCCAACACCATCATTATTGATCGTGCGGACAAATTCGGCTTGGCACAACTTCACCAATTACGCGGCCGAGTTGGCCGATCGCACCACCAAGCCTATGCCTACATGTTAATACCCGCGGAGAAAAAACTCTCCAAAGATGCGGAAAAACGGCTGAATGCTATCGAAGAAGCGACGGATCTCGGCGCTGGTTTCACACTAGCAACACATGACCTTGAAATACGCGGTGCCGGTGAACTGTTAGGTGACGATCAATCAGGCCAGATACAAACGGTTGGCTATTCCCTCTATATGGAAATGCTCGACAAAGCGGTTAAATCCATTCAGCGCGGAGAAACGCCGAATATTGATCAACCTTTACGCCAGGGAACTGAGATCAATTTGCATATTTCTGCAATAATTCCGGATGACTATTTGCCCGATGTGCATAATCGACTGATCATGTATAAATCGATCGCTAACAGTGCAAATGATGATGAACTGCGAGACATCAAAGTACAAATGATCGATCGATTTGGCCTACTACCGCAGCAAATTAACCATTTGTTTGACGTTACCAGCCTGAAGTTGCGTGCAGAATCATTGGGCATCGTGAAAATCACAGCAAATCAAACCAACGGGCGCATCGAGTTTGCCGAAGATACACAGATTGATCCGCTCAAGCTCGTGAAAATGGTACAGTCCGCACCCAACATGTTTTCGTTCGACGGAGCAACGGCGCTGAAATATCAGCGAGAAACTGAAGATGCTGAACAGAGAACCCAATGGATTGGTGATATTCTCGAACAGCTGGAAGCATAAATTACAAAGACGTCAATATCCAAAGGCCGCGATGCAATTGAACGCAGAAAATCGGTCGCCAGGGAGTCTTGAATGACAGCACCACTAAAATTGTTAACGCTTTCGTTACTGCTATCAGTATCAGCAATAGGTAACGCACAAGCACTTTTACCTGCAGAATCCGGCCAGATAACTGAGCCAGAAAAAGATCTGTATGAAGATAGATACATTATAGAAATGACGGTCTTCACCAATGAAGAACACTACAACGCAACCGAAGAAGTTTGGCCGACAACTTTGCCGCTAAGCTATCCAAACGGTGACTATGCAGTGCTTGAAAGTGAAGATCATCCCTACTCACTGCTCAATACAGAAGTTACTCCTGCCTCATCAGACGACATCAGAGCCGGAACCGAAAACAACAACGATGAGTCGCCCGTAATTATGCCGCTCGTTCTTAAGGACGCGACTCAAAAAGATTATCGCAATGAGGCAATATTCAAGAAGTTGTCGGCAACGCATAAACATAAGGTACTTTTTCACCGTGCCTGGGAACAAACATTAACTGACCGAAAAGATGCCCGTAACATAGCGATCACTGGCGGAGAAACCATCGACCATATCCCTGAGCTGGCAGGTACCCTGCAAATCTACAAAGCACGTTACCTCCATATCCGTGCAAACCTTTGGTTTACTAAGTTTTCACCTGAAGCAAAAGATACCAAAACACTTCACTGGAACGAGGACGCAATCGAATCGCTGCCGCAGATGCTTGAATCAGCTAACGACCACCTTCAGCCAGTTAGCGAAAGCACTACAATGCAAGACACCATGGTAATCGGCTCACTCGACGAATCTGCACTGCTTGATCCATCTACCCCGCTCGAAGAGCAAATCATGGTTGAGGATCAGGTTGAAAAACACGAAAAGCAGTTGGCAAATGCAGGCCCACCGCCTGAACCCAAAGGCTGGTTGCGCCCACCTTTACCGCCATTTGAACAATCTATTAATGATAACGACGCAAAAGATACTGAGACAGACGTTGACGACGATAACACCGCAACAGCGACACAGACTACCCCCATCGAAACGGATCAATTGGAACAGCCGCCTACGCTCACTGAAACTGCCGGCCCACTGCGTACTGAAGACATTCTCCATATAGGTAAGCTAGAAGAAGCTAGACGCATGCGAAGTCGCGAAATGCACTACTTGGATCATCCCCTATTTGCCGTCATCATCGAAATACGGCCAATGGAGAATCCCGACTCCACACAACCTATTCGCGAATAACCCTGCCCCCTTGCAGCGGGCGACATCGCCTTTAAGCCCCAAAGCCGCCGGGGGTCTCAGCCCCCTCAGCCCCCTCAGCGGCATTACCGTCTCAACGAACTAACGCACTGAAGTCAGTGGCTGCCAGTGCTCGTGACCTGCCGGCAATTTCCACACCGTTAGTGCCTTCACTGCAATGCGCTGATCAGGCCCCAAGCTAATATCAGGGTATACGCCCGGATTCAAGGCATCTTCTGCCTCTCGCTCAAGTACTTCCAGGAAATACTGACGGGAAAACTCATCCAACAAATGCCTAATCGCATCATGAACGAGCCCCATCGCGTAAAACGTATTCAACTGTAGACGCTCATGCGTCACTGGGATACCGCGGCTAGAGAGCCATGCTCTACTGCGAAATTTATCGGGCATGTAGCGCAGAGTTTGATCACCGACAGAAGCATAAGGTGAGATCATGTAGATGTTGGCCGCAAGTGTTCCCCCACCCTCATTTTTACGAATATCCTCAATAATCCACTCGAATGGAGATGGAAGCGTTAACTCAATCGGCAAAAATAGCAGCCGCTTCAGAATCGGTCGCCACATGGCTGGCGCCGTTGTACCGCCCAATGACGTTGGAAAAATAGCAATTTTGAATCGTTCACCACGCGTTCTATCCGCACTTACGAACTCAATATGATCGATATGTTCTTCTAGCTGCTCAACATGCGCAAACCGACGCAGATCGCTACCGATTGGAATCGGTAATTTGCCTGAGTAGTCGCTCGAAACAAACAGCAGATCCACAGACGACGCACTCGCTATTGTCATCATGGCATCGAATTCGCGACGTGCTCCGCCGCTAAAATAAACGGTGTGGGTTAGCCTATCCTCAGGGATAACGCCGGGCAACCAAGTATTAGGAAACAAACACGGCAACTCATTTTCGTTACAAAACTTACCCACCTGATCGAACGTACTCGGCACAATACCGCCGATCACTGCGAATACTGGCTCTGCAGCATAGAAACGCTCCAGTTGCTGCTGCCAACTATTTGGCTGACCGGTTAACTCCCACACTTGCAACTTCCAGTGACGATAGGTATCGACAAATCCTGCTCGATAATACGCTGAACGATTGTCGGGTTGTTGCTGCCAACGTGAGACTTCACGATTTATTTGATGGATAAACCCGTGCATTACATCAAGCATTGCGCGTTTTTCTGCGGGTGAAACGCCCTCATGAACGATCGTAGAAAAATGAACCTGCTGATCACTAACACCGTGGTGTTTTGCAGAAAGCGAATCGAGACAAGTCACTAATTCCTCATACGTTGTTTGGTCCAACGTATATCTCGGCATCAGCGGGCTAAGTGTTTTACCATTCGAGGCGACGCCCAAAGTGAGTGCAGTGAATAAGCTTGAGGCATTATAGGCTGGTCGATTTCGAGAGGTCCTCAGGCTTGACCAATCTGAGGCGCGCTGTTCGCGCTTAAAAAGATCATTAAACAACCATGTGCGATCATCAAAGCCTTGCTGAAAAAGATGAGCTCCGGTAATCGGCGGCACGTAATTACCTGCCTCACTGCCACCATACCCAGATCGACGATGGCATGAATGACACGAAAACCGATCACTCGTCGACAGCATACCGTTACCAAAACTCACAGGTACAGAAGTACCGTCAAACCTAAGCCCAGTCATATAGAAACGGCAATAGTCAGCTGCGTCGTTTGACGAGAATAGCGTTGGAGTCTGCATACCGCAGATAACGATGAATGAGACAGCAAGATACCGCAGGAACACGCCCTTAACGACTCTCTAACAAAACGGCAACTTGCTCTTGAAAGGTCTCAACACCCGACAAAGCATCCAGCACATACCACTGCTCGCTAGCCTCAGGTTTTAGGTATATCACCGGCTTATGATGGGCCTTGTTAGAACCACTGTAGATGGCATCAAACGCATGCTTTACTTGATCAATATCTCTCGATGCTCCGGTAAGAAACATCCAGTCACTCTCAATACCAACGCGAGCACCAAAGCGATTAGCATATTGCTGAAGCTTGGCCGGTGTATCGAACGTCGGGTCAATAGAAATGGACACTAATTGCGTCTGATGACGCGCGAGAAATTGTTGAGATTCAGAAAACGTTGTTACCATTATCGGGCACACATTCTGACAACTCGTAAACACAAACTGCAACACAACGGAGCGGTCACCGCCAATCACAGAGGGTAAATCAACAGTCTTCCCTTCAGAGCTTACCAGCGTGATTGCCGGAATGACCACTTGTGCTGCGGCCACGCCAGCAGAGTTCACCGTATTCAAACTTAAAGACTGAACCGCAATACCTTCAGCAATACCTGATAAACGCATGCGTTTATCAGCGGCCCTATCGTCAATGTTCTCCATTCTCGTCCCGGCAGTCAGCCACTGTGATTGCGTGCTACTCTTTGGAGCCGAGATAATGGATCGCTCAACCAGAATGACCGCAACGATAAGAACACCGATCAACGCTAGCTGAATTTGTTCTGAACGGCGTTTTTTAAAACGATTTGTTGAGCGTTTGCTGTTGTTGGCATACATATTACGTCCTTGTTATTCTGGCTCAGATGTTTATTAGTTAAGTATCTAGTGCACTGAATAGACCGCCGTATCATGGTGTTTCGGATCAAACTGATAGAAGCGCAATCGTCGAGAGGGCTCAAAGTTGAATTCAATATCAACCGTGTGTTTTCCATAAACATCCGAGCCATTGATGGTTTGAGCTGCGGGCACATTGATTTCACCCAAAGACGGTGTTCCCGCTATCGGCCACCAGTGCACTCGCCCGAATGTAAACCATGGCCCTGCGCCCCCGATCTCTGTCGTGCTCTGAAAGGTATTTTCCCACCCGCGGGCACCACCGAAATCGATATTTGTGTAGGCGTGATCGTAATAATCCCCGTTTACAAGGCAAACCGAGATATCAGCACCGCGTTTACTCCACGGGTAGTAGATACCGGTGCTGCCGTCGGCGAATTCGCCATAAATCGTATTGTTTGCATACAATAGCGTTAAATCACAGCCTTCCTCATGATAAACACCGTCTGGAAGCTTGGTTCGATCTTTCCACTGAACAAATGCGCGCCTGGCTGCAACTAGAATATCCGACGCACTGCTCTGCTGTGTTTCCGTCAAGGTGCTATTGGTGCCAGCAACCAGATCTTTCAAGTCGTGCATTCGGTTCCACATGACTTTCGCCGGAGCAATATCGCCAAGTTTTCCAATTGCATCCAACTTCGCCTGCTCTGATGCCGTTGGGTCACTGCCGAAAACAGAAATTTCCCATTCAGGCAGGGCTTTGCCGCTGAAACGCTTCAGTGCATTCTCAATAACCTGCACCCTCGGCGGATGTTTCCGCCACCCCCACGTGTACGTAAGATTCCAATATCGAGCTGGTGCCATGCCGATTTCAAACACTACACGAGTACCGTCTTCCATCGGGAAAAACGTCTGATCAAGCCCGATATGGGGCTTCCTTGGCTTTCCTTCTTCCGACAGTTCAGGGCTATCGAAGTACATAACGAATGGAGAGAAGTCGTCGGTACCTCGATTCAACACATCAACCGTGTAGGTAATCGTCCAAGGAACATCCCAAACTGCACTCGGGTCAATAAAGGCTGTATCGGATTCAATGTGATTGTCAGCCCATATTTGCCGAACATTAACATTACCGCCGATAACCTCACCGTTTTTATCGAATATCGGCGAAACGGTTTTCTGCTTTTTAGGGCCTTGGTAGTGCAATATTGGAAACCCTGAATAAACACGATCTTGAACAGGGTTTCCTTCAAGAATATCGATCAACCGATTGATATCAGCGACCTCTAGCGAATCACTATTAGTAAGACTCGCCTGCATCTGATCAAACAGCATCTTGATATCATCTCGCTGAGACGTTGCATTGATTTCACTCACTACCGGGTCTGGATGCAAGTTATAAGGACTAGTTGGCGTAGACGGCAACGTATGGGCCATTTCAACCCCCAGGCCATCTCGTGCGTTTTCATAAACCGTTTCCAGATGATTATTTCCTGGTGGCTTGAGAAAAGGATCCCGCTCTTCGAAGAGACCTTTGGTCGTCTGCACGCGAGTGCGGCTACCGTCATCTGATGTAACTTGAATCGAAAGCGCTGGCCGCGGTTGTGGTGCCGGATGACCGGGTTCTGGATCTACGTATGTATCGTCATTCGAATCATTATCTGAGCAACCGGTAATGCCCACAATAACTGACAACCAAACACCCAGCGCTCCCGTCCAAAAAGGCCGATCCAACTTACGCCATGCGCCCATTAGTTACCCCCAACGTGCAAAATAATTTTCAAATGAATTATTACCCTATCGGACTTGTCATTGCCTTCGGACCGATCGTCCAGCTATGCCAGAATCGAGGGCCCCGCTCGTGTTAGTTCGTCCTGCTTAACCAAAGCACCTTTGAGCCAACTCACCCGACTTGCCGCAAACTCCGGCTCAGTTCCAATCCCGAATGCCCCCCAAAGGCCGTGCTTAGGCAAACCGTAGTGCAACAAGTTGGTGCTAACCCGCTGTGCTTCATCAGCTGAGTTATGGTGCCAATGCCCTTTAGTGAACTTGTCTCCAATACGAAAAACATCCACCCAACTACCGGTCAATAGATACCAACCTTCGGGTAATTGATGCCGGTCAGAAAATGCAAACAGTTCAGACTGCGTATCAATATCGGGCTGCGTGGTAATTGTGTACAGCCGTACGTCTCTATTAAGGTCATCCTTCAAGTGTCCAGCGATAGCTTTTAAGTTTTCAACCTTGCCGCTGCGCTCTAGGCCATCCAACGACATAAAGTGCATCAATGTAATGTGCTCATCGGGCTGGTCAGAAAACAGACGATGGATATTGCCAAACTGATCTTGCAATCGGGTAGACAGCGCCCTATTACCACCGCGCCCTTGTGTTGGCGGCACTTCTCCAGCGTCAGGATTTATTCCCGCCAAGCTACTATCAGAATTATTTTGTCCTGCTCCCGAACCCAGTAAATGCAACCCCACTGGCGCGACAAGTGCAGCCCCCCCAACCAATCCTAAAAAGGCTCTTTTATCCATTCGTAACCTCATTATCTAGTATCTCTGCGGCTCAATATCCCTGGCCCGGCTCAACTATGTCCCACCGAATCATCATGGCGTGATCTTCATGCACTACGTTATGGCAATGCATGACATATTTACCCAAGAAATCACGCTCCCTAATAAAGAGTTTGATTTCGTCATTTGGCCCCAACACCAGCATATCTTTGCGACCACCATGCACAGAATCCAGATCAACAGGTTCGCCATTCTTCTCTATCACCATGCATTCTTCGAAATGACTATGGACCGGATGCGCCCAGCCAGCACCAGCATTTCGGAATGTCCATATTTCAGCGGTGCCTTGCTCAAAAGCCATATCAATTCGATTCGGATCCATCAACCGCCCATTAATCGTCCAAAGCCCGTTATCAGAGTCAAAAACAAACAGACGTTCGCGAACAACCTCGGACATATTGATCGGGGGGAAATCTCTAAAAAACTCAGGAATCCGGCTATTGTCAGCCGACTTTAATGCTCCAACATTGAATTTAATCACCGCATTTTCAACGGCATTATCAAGCTTTCGGCCACTGGGGCCTGCTCCGTCAGGTCGCATTTCAAGTTGGTTAAAGAGAATTATTTCATCACCTGGTTTGAAGGCACTGAAATCTACAATCACGTCATAGCGCTGGGCCACAGCGACTTCCAAGTTACTCAATACAATCGGGTGACGCAAAAAGTTTCCGTCTGTCGTGACCACAGTAAAGTTCAATTCTTCAGCATCAGCACCAGTCTGCGGCTGCATATGGAGATCATAAAATCGTGACGGCCCCCCATTCAGTATGCGAAAGCGATACTTACGCGGCTCAACGTCAAGATAGGGCTGAATCTTGCGATTCACGGTAATTTTGTCGCCGAGCATGCCGTTGATAGTGGTGAAAACAGGCTCTCGATTAAAAAAATCCCAAACAACCTGGCCGTTTTCATCGAACTGCACGTCATGCAGCATCAGGGGAATGTCGTAATCTCCGCTGGGTAAACGCCACGCACTCGGTCGTGTATCGTTCTCATTACCTGTATCGTTTTCATCAAACAAGAGATAGAAGCCTGCTAAACCGGCATAAACATTCGGCGCAGTAAAATCCATCCGATGGTCGTGATACCAGAGTGTCGTCAGTTTTTCACGGGGATCATTACCCGCAGGAAAGTTTCCATAATGATGATCCCAAAACTCGCCTGGATTGAAGAAGTCAGTCGGAAACCCATCGCTTTCTGAGGCAGTATGCGCATTGTGAAGATGAATACTTGGCGATGGCAGCGCAAATTTCACGCGAGTTTCCTGCAAACTCGGCAGCCGATTAATGCGGCGTACCAATACCGGCTCTCCATAGTGCGCAATATAGGTTGCCCCAGGGACTAACCCGTTAAAGCCCCACCCCCAGCTACCTTGGTTATATGGCGGGTCGCTATGGTATTGCCAAGTAAACTCATTAATCTCTTCGACATAGAATTTTTGTGGCTCTAGCTCGTCATATCTCTGGTGACGGGCGGGATCAGGTGCGGGGATAAGTTCCGAAACATCCACCGGTTGAGCTATCGGCATAATGTAAAGTGGATCGGCAAAGGGAGTGGCAGGTGGGCTTGGTTGCGCAACCACGCTGGGCACCAAACCATCTGGAGCGATAAGCTCAGCGGCTGCCTTTCCGGATAAAGCTGATGAGGAGCCAACTGCAAACCCCAGCTGAAGAAACCCTCGACGCGTAGGCATCTAACAAACTCCATTTTTATTATTTAAGAATAGGAATAAAAATAGCAGCCAGATGATCAACGGCAAGGCAAATGCTTGTTGATCGCCCAAATCACCATTAGTGTATAGGGCGGAGGTTTTAGAATGTTATTGGATAATCTAGTCAGCCAATTTATTGTGCTCTGGGCAGTCATTGACCCTGTGGGAACAATTCCTGTGTTTCTGGCCGTTGCGTCAGGAAGCCGAGAGAGCGAATTAAGAAAGCTCGCCTTCGCAGGGATACTCATTGCGGGGGGCGTACTTATGTTCTTTATTCTTGTTGGCCAGGTATTACTGGACTCAATGGGAATACCGCTCTCAGCGTTTCAAATTGCCGGGGGTATCGTTCTGTTTGTGTTTGCGATGACGATGATTTTTGGTCAGAGTAAACCGGAACAAGAGATTCATATGATCACCAAAGGCATGCACAGCGCTGTATTTCCATTAGCTATTCCATCAATCGCATCTCCCGGTGCTATGGTTACTGTGGTCCTTCTTACGGATAACAACCGATTTTCGTTTGTTGATCAAAGTGTTACTACAGTCATCATGTTGGCTGTACTTGGCATCACCCTACTCTTGTTGCTGGCGGCATCAGTAATCTACCGATTCATCGGCGAAACTGGCGCATCTATTGTATCTCGCGTGATGGGGCTTATTCTCGCTGCGGTGGCGACCAACAGCATTCTTCTTGGCCTAGGTACCTATTTCGGCATCAAAACAATCATGAGCTGAACCTTTCTCGGCCAATCAGTAGGCATAAAAAAACCAGCCTAAGGGCTGGTTTTAAATATCATCGTATAACGAAGGTTTTATGCACCCTGAGCCAAAAGCATATTTCGGATATGACCGATTGCTTTTGTCGGGTTCAAACCTTTCGGACAAACCTGAACACAGTTCTGGATACCGTGGCAACGGAATACACTGAATGGATCATCAAGGCCAGCCAAACGCTCTTCAGTAGCCGTATCACGACTATCGATCAGGAAACGATACGCTTGTAGCAAACCAGATGGGCCGATAAAGCGATCAGGGTTCCACCAGAACGACGGACATGCTGTTGAACAACATGCACACAAAATACACTCATAAAGCCCATCAAGATGTGCACGGTCTTCAGGAGACTGCAAACGCTCGATAGCAGGTGCTGGTGTGTCGTTGATCAGGTATGGCTTAATCTTCTCATACTGTTTGTAGAACATGGTCATATCGATGATCAAGTCACGTACAACCGGTAAGCCTGGCAACGGACGCAAAACTAACTCGCCACCACCTGGGCATGCCTCAGAAAGCGGTGTTATGCACGCCAAGCCATTCTTACCATTAATGTTCATACCATCCGAACCACAAACACCCTCACGGCAAGAGCGGCGAATAGCTAAGCTAGAATCTGTTTCTTTCAATAACTCCAGAACGTCCAGAACCATTAAGTCTTTACCTTGGGTATCGACTTCATAGTCCTTCATGTACGGCTCTTTGTCCGATTCTGGGTTATAACGATAAACACTTACCTTTAACATATCGTTGCCCCTTAATATACGCGTGCTTTAGGTTGGAAAGTATCTACAGTCTTCGGCTTGAAGTTCACAGCGCGTTTGGCAATGCGCTTGTCAGCTGGGAAGAACATAGAGTGACACAACCAGTTTTCGTCATCACGGTCTTGGAAGTCATCACGCGCGTGTGCACCGCGACTTTCTTTGCGCTCTTCAGCAGCAATCGCAGTTGCCTCAGCAACCTCGAACAAGTTTTGAAGCTCTAACGCCTCAATACGTGCTGTGTTGAACACATCTGACTTGTCATCAAGATATATATTTTCAATGCGTGTACGGAGATCAGCAAGCTTCTTAATACCTTCCTGCATAAAGTCACCACGACGGAACACGCCAAAGTGGTTCTGCATGATGCTCTGTAACTCTTTACGCAATTCAGGAACAGTTTCGCCGTCTTTCGAGCTATTCAAACGATTCAAACGCGCCATAGCCGCGTCAATGTTTGCCTCTGAAGCAGTACGATGATCTATACCCGCACGCAAAGACTTCTCGATAAACAGACCCGATGCACGACCAAATACAACCAAATCGAGCAATGAGTTACCGCCCAGTCGGTTTGCACCGTGAACAGATACACAAGCTACTTCACCACAAGCATACAGGCCGTCAATAACAGTATCGTTACCTTCAGCATCTTGAGTTAATGCTTGCCCGTCAACGTTAGTTGGAATACCACCCATCATATAGTGACATGTCGGAATAACAGGAATTGGCGCAGTAACAGGGTCAGCATGTGCGAAAGTGATCGATAACTCACAAATACCCGGCAAACGACTGTGTAGAACTTCTTCGCCCAAGTGATCCATCTTCAGGTAGACATGATCACCATCAGGCCCACAGCCGCGGCCTTCGAGAATCTCAAGCGTCATTGAGCGCGCAACAACATCGCGACCGGCTAAATCTTTAGCATTCGGCGCGTAACGCTCCATGAAACGTTCGCCGTCTTTATTGATCAGGTAACCACCTTCACCACGACAACCCTCAGTAACCAATACCCCAGCGCCATAAATGCCGGTCGGGTGGAACTGCCACATCTCGATATCTTGTACCGGGAAACCAGCACGAAGTGCCATGCCGATACCATCACCGGTATTGATGTGAGCATTCGTTGTCGACGCATAAATACGACCTGCGCCACCGGTTGCAAAAACAGTTGCTTTTGATTCAACAAAAACGGTTTCGCCGGTTTCCATGCAAATTGCAATAACACCAACAACAACATTGTCATCATTTTTAACAATATCGACTGCGAACCATTCATTCATGAAAACGGTATTCGCTTTAATATTGCCTTGATACAACGTATGCAACAATGCATGGCCAGTACGGTCAGCCGCTGCACAAGTACGAGCTGCCTGTCCGCCTTCACCAAAGTTTTTAGACTGACCACCGAAAGGACGCTGATAAATACGACCCTCTTCGGTACGAGAGAAAGGAAGACCCATGTGATCCAGCTCAAATACAGCCTGAGGGCCTACAGAACACATATATTCGATAGCGTCTTGGTCACCGATATAATCGGAGCCTTTAACGGTATCGTACATGTGCCAACGCCAATCATCATTCGGATCATCTGATGCAATCGCACAGGTAATACCACCCTGAGCAGATACCGTATGAGAACGCGTCGGGAAGACTTTAGAAATTACGGCTGTCTTATAGCCTGACTGTGCAAGTTGCAGTGCAGCGCGCATACCAGCGCCGCCACCGCCAACGATCACACCGTCAAATGAAATCGTACGAATAGCCATGAATTAACCCCACAAAATCTTGATACCCCAAACGAGGTAATAAAACAGAATAATTGAATAACCAGCCTGGAATGCAAGACGAACAACAGTAGCCTTGGCTCCCATCATACGGGTTGTCATATAGTCTGTTGAAACTGCCCACAAACCGATCCACGCGTGAGCAACGATAGCTAGCAACGTCGCCGTGCTGAAAGCAGCCATCCACGTTTGATCAAACAAGGCCTTCCATTGATCAAAAGTGAGGTCGGGGTTACTGACCAAATAACCTACCATAAATACAAGGTAAGCCAGCATAATAACGGCTGTTGCACGTTGAACAAGCCAATCAGCGAGACCGCTGCGGCCAAAGTTAGTTACCTGAGTTACCATATCCAAACTCCTGCTAATACAATCAAGATTGCAGCACTAGCTAAAGTGATAGTGGCGCCTTTCTTGCCACCTTCCAATGTCTCACCAATACCAAGATCCATTATTAGGTGCTTTACGCCTGCTGTGGTGTGGTAGATCAAACCACTGACAACAAGCCAAACAACGGCTTTCAAAAGAAAGCTGTCAGTCAATGACGACTTCACGCTATCAAAGCTTTCTGCTGATTGCAGGCTGCTGTCTAGCAGGCATAACAAAACAGCTATGCCAACAAATACAGCTACACCTGAGATACGATGCAGGATCGATGCATACGCAGTAATCGGCAGTTTGATAGTCGAGATATCGAGGTTTACATGTCTATTATCTTTCACGGCCTTGCTCTTCTCGTTATGCCCTTAAATAAAGCGGCGTTATGTTTATGAACATATAACTGTTCATACTATACAGAATTAAGCCGGCTTAATTCCGCGCTGCATTATAGGGTCTAGGGATGACAAATTCAAACAAACGGGTGACCATAAGCAGTATTGATCAGTTCCTGACCAAATGACAGAAATGCACCAAAACAGCATCTTACGGTCAATTTTAGTGCCCTCAAACGGAATCATTGATCTAACACAATGTTTAATGAAAAGCTCCGCCTGATGGCTCTTTCCCGCGATTGACAATTAATGATTTCGCTCTATAGTATGGACACCCCAAAAGGTCGGCTTTAGCGGCCAATTTTCCGCAGTTTTAAAGGCGTTTGAGCAATTTACGAACAATTAAATTGCTTATCCAACATCAAAGCGAAAAACGGGGCCGGTATTTCGTTGCAAGGGTCGAAAATTATTCCTTGGCGAAACCAATGAAACCCGAGCGATCCGCAAGACATACGAGAGAGATCACCGGGAATCTTGATTGGCTGTAATATTTAATAAATGCAGCCAGTACAGCATTTATACACCGAGAAGTTATCTATCTAGGAGTTTGTAATGACAGACAAAAAAGCCTCACTTCAGATTCCGGGGCAAGAAAGTGTCGAATTCCCTATTTATTCTGGCACCATCGGCCCCGACGTCATCGACGTAAGGAGCCTGACGAGCAAAGGTGTATTTACATTTGATCCTGGCTTTGTTTCTACAGCGGCATGTGAATCGAAAATCACATACATTGATGGAAACAACGGCATCCTTCTTCACCGCGGCTACCCCATTGATCAGCTTGCTGAGCAGTCTGACTATCTTGAAACCTGCTATTTGCTGCTTTACGGAGAACTGCCGAACAAGGAAGAGAAAGAAAGCTTCGTTGAAACCATCCGTTATCACACCATGGTTCACGATCAGATAAACAATCTGTTCAACGGTTTCCGCCGTGACGCCCACCCAATGGCAATCATGTGTGGCGTTGTTGGCGCACTATCTGCGTTCTACCACGACTCACTTGATATCAATGATGAGAAGCACCGCGAAATCGCCGCTTTCCGCCTGATCGCTAAGATCCCGACTTTGGCAGCGATGAGCTACAAGTATTCTGTTGGCCAACCTTTCATGTATCCGGACAACAATCTGGATTACGCAGCTAACTTCCTGCACATGATGTTCGGCACACCTTGCGAAGATAGCAACGTTAACCCAATCCTAGCTAAAGCAATGGATCGTATCTTCCTACTTCACGCCGATCACGAGCAAAATGCTTCTACCTCAACCGTTCGCTTGACTGGCTCGACAGGTGCAAACCCATTTGCATGTATCGCTGCTGGTATTGCTGCACTGTGGGGCCCATCACACGGTGGCGCAAACGAAGCCGTTTTGGATATGCTTGAAGAAATCGGAGACGAGTCTCGTATCGATTAATTTGTTGCACGCGCAAAAGACAAAAACGACCCATTCCGCCTGATGGGCTTTGGACATCGCGTTTACAAAAACTTCGACCCTCGCGCGAAAGTTATGAAACAAACTGCCGATGAAGTATTGGCAGAACTCGGCCTTGAAGATGATCCATTACTGAAAATCGCCAAGCGCTTAGAGCAAATCGCACTGGAAGATGAATACTTCGTCGAGAAGAAGCTATACCCGAACGTAGATTTCTATTCAGGTATTATCTTGAAGGCTATCGGCATCCCAACATCCATGTTCACGGTTATCTTCGCTGTCGGCCGTACCGTTGGCTGGATTGCTCACTGGCATGAGATGATCAGTGGTGACTTCCGTATTGGTCGTCCTCGTCAGCTTTACACTGGCTCTCCACAGCGTGACTTTACTGATATCAGCGATCGTTAATCGATCCCTGTACCAGTGAAATGTGAAAAGGCGGCTAATAGCCGCCTTTTTTATTCGCGTGATCTTCACTAAGCCACCACTGAACAACACACCTCTACTCTAAGACCAATCAAACAACGCACCCAATATATGTCAGGCACAAAAAACCCGACCATTATTGCCGGGTTTTATCGATGCTTAGCAACCAGGTTTTGGAAACTAGGCTTCTACCATCTCAAAATCATACTTGCTGATGCTGCAATCTGGGCATTCCCAATCTTCTGGAACATCTTCCCATTTTGTGCCAGGGGCGATACCGTCATCAGGCCAGCCCAACTCTTCATCATAAATGAAGCCACAAATTACACATTCGTACTTTTTGAAATCGCTCATTAAATTCTCTCTCCTAAAACCAAAAGCGGCTTATGCTTTTTCGCAGCATTATACAGGGGAAGAGACCATTTTTTAATGACTGAAATCAAAATTGCATCAATGTCATCATTACCCGATCCATATGCTGATCAACCTGATGACAATAACTCGACGCAGCCGCCCGACATTGAGCACAATCTTCCAACGCGGCATACCCATTTTTAAACTCCCGACTCTCAGCAGCCAACGTCATTACTTGAGTTTTTATAGCCGACACCTCTCGAACGAAGGGCACCATTGACTTCTGACAGCGCTTAATAGAGTTCACGTCAGCACCGAGGTCCGCAATAATCGCCCGCCCCTTATTCGCCAAACGACGCATCTCCAAGACCATATCCCGAGAAGGCCCCCGAACCGCAGCCTCATCAAGATCCTTGCAGGGTGTTGCCTGAAAAACTGCAACACCACCTGGGCCTCGACAACGAAAAACGTCTTGAGCTTGCGCCGACAGCGGCAATTGACTGCACAAAACAATTAAAATAAGCAAAAAAGAGCGAATCATATATTTTCCCTGTCAGCGCTCCCTGCCGATTTTCGATATTTTTATTATTGTTAGAAATACGGTAAATCTATATCGTCGCCAAGCCTCAGGCGACTGCGAGCGATTTAGCGACAATTTCGTAGACATCCGAGGACAAATCTTCTGCCTTGATACGTCCAAGTTCCGCCTTCATTAGCTCCTGTCGCGATTGATCTCGCTTTTTCCATCGCGTCAACGGCGTTAACAAGCGAGAAGCAATTTGTGGGTTCAACTTATCGAGCTCGATAACCCGGTCGGCCAAAAACGCATACCCTGATCCATCACTGGCGTGAAACTGCGATGGATTTTGATTACAAAAAGCACCGATCAAAGAACGCACCTTGTTCGGGTTCGTTATATCGAACGCTTCATGATCCATCAGGCCTTTAACTCTATCTAACACACCATCGCGCGCACTCGTTGCCTGAGCTGCTAGCCAAGCATTAACAACCAGTGACTCTCCTTTCCATTGCTGATAGAAATCAGCCAGAACACGTTCTGCTAAATTACGATCATCCGCAAGGTTTTCGAGCACACGAAGTGCAGCTGACACATCAGTCATGGTTAATGATTTTTCAAACTGCTCACGGGCTAACACCTGCGCTGAAGATGAATCAGCAGACATTAAATATTCAAGCGCGATATTCTTTAAACTACGCGCCGCCATTGCAGAACCGTCGATGTCATCACCAGTAGAATGAAACTTACGATAACACGCAAGCCACTGCTCACGAAGCCTGCTTCCTAGCAAGGCCTTGAGACCCTTTCGACGCTTATGTATTTCAACAGGATCAAGATCAAGCAACACATCCGAAATATACATCTCATTTGGCAAAGTAAGTAACATCGCCAGCATTGCCATATCCGCCCCGCCATTTTCGGCAGATTTCAACAGCGATCGGAACGCCTCTTCCAATAAACCACTCTGATCACCGCTCCCATCGGCCAACGCGCGCATAGCAAGTGTTTGCACCGCATCCCAGCGAGCAAAGCCATCATCATCCGCCCGAATAAGCTGGGCAAGTTCAGTATCTGAATAATCAAACGACATATTGACGGGTGCAGAAAAACCGCGCAATAACGAAGGAATTGGTGCCTCAGGCACCCCCTCAAATTCAAACGTTTGTTTCGATTCAGTAATATCCAAAACAAATTCCGATGCCTCCTGGCCAGACTGCTGTAAAACGCAACTTAACGGCCCATCTTGACCAACCAAAGCAACAGAAAACGGAATATGGAAAGCGGGTTTTTCATCCTGACCAGGCGTGGGAGGTGTCGTTTGCTCAACTGACAACGTATAGCGCGCCGATTCCGCATCATATTGGCCTGCAACACGCAAAGCTGGCGTACCGGCCTGACTATACCAATGGCGGAATTGCGTAAGATCACGCCCGGATACCTCCTCCATACACCGAACAAAATCCTCACAAGTTACCGCTTGACCGTCGAATCGTTCAAAATACAAATCGGTTGCTTTACGAAACAGCGACTCACCCAACAGGTTAGCCATCATCCTTACAACTTCAGCACCCTTTTCATAAATAGTGACCGTATAGAAGTTTGAAATTTCAATAAATGAGTCAGGCCGCACCGGATGCGCCATAGGCCCGGCATCTTCAGCAAACTGTACCGTACGCAGCAAGCTAGCGTCTTCCACACGCTTTACCGTACGACTGTTCATATCCGCCGAGAATTCCGCATCGCGATAGACGGTAAAGCCTTCCTTCAGGCTCAGCTGAAACCAATCTCTACAGGTAACACGATTACCCGACCAGTTATGGAAGTACTCATGAGCAACGACCGCCTCAACACGCTGAAAGCCAAGGTCAGTTGTGGTTTTAGGGTGGGCCAATACACAAGATGTATTAAAAATATTGAGGCCTTTATTCTCCATGGCTCCCATATTGAAATCATCGACAGCAACAACCATGTAGATATCTAGGTCATACTCCCTACCATAGACTTGCTCATCCCAGCGCATGGCATTTTTCAGCGATTGCATGGCATGATCGCACTTATCCAGATCTTTGGATTCGACAAAAATTTGCAGAGCAACTTCACGACCAGATTCAGTAACAAACGAGTCATCAACGCTTTCAAGGTCACCGGCGACCAGTGCAAACAGATAACAAGGTTTTTTAAAAGGATCGTGCCAAGTGACTTTTCGCACCCCATCCTCGACAACATCACGAGTACAGTTGCCATTAGACAACATCACCGGGAACTGCCCCTCAGACGCCCAAATATGCGTAACGAACTCACTAAGCACATCCGGTCGGTCAAGGTAGTAGGTGATTTTACGAAAACCTTCAGCCTCACACTGCGTGCAATACATACCGTTTGAACGATAAAGTCCTTCCAGTGATGTATTTTTTTCGGGCTCAATATCAGTGACACATTCCAAAACAAAAGCGTCAGTAACTTGATGAATTGTCAGAAAATCATCATCAACCGAGTATGCGTCACTGCCTAGAATCACATCATCCACAGAAACCTGAACCAAGGATTGATCCTGACCATTCAATACCAAAGGACGCTTCTCACCAGTGGCAGAACGAGCAATAGTGAGCCGCGAGGTAACCCGAGTCGCATCACCTGCCAACTCAAAACGAAGCTCCGTCTTCTCAATATGAAAATCAGGTGCTCGATAGTCTTTTGCAAAAATTTCTTTAGCTGGGGAATCAATCATAATGTTCTTTCCATTATCTGGTAACGGTCGCTTAAAAGAGCCGGATAAAATTACTCAGCCTTCAAATCGAGGTGGTAAGCCGTGTATTTACGCAAGTTAATAACACCGCCATCGAGAATCAGGTATTGCCCTTTAATCCCCATCAGCTTACCCGTAACCTCTGGATTTTTATCCAGATTAAAGGAGGCTACCTTGATTGGGTATTCGACAACCGGGAAATTGATTCTAGTTTCCGACTCATCAAGTGCTTGCAAGGCTTGAATACCATGCTGCTCTTGCAGTTCGCTGATCTGAGGCTCAACCAACGCCATCAAACGATCACGCTCAGCCACAAGATCCATGATCTCAACTTCGTTTTTTAGCATCTTACGCCAGTTGGTTTTATCTGCCGTATGCTCCTTAAAGGCCATCTCTACAAAACCGGACAGCTGACGTGTGGCAACACGCATGATTGGCATTGCCTGAACTGCCCCTTGATCTATCCAACGAGTTGGAACCTGAGAAGCACGTGTAATACCTACCTTCAACCCCGAGGAATTCGCCAGGTAGACAATATGATCTGTCATACAATTAGTCTCACCCCATTCCGGCTCTCGGCAGGTACCGGCATGATAGTGACACTTTTCAGGGCTCATAATGCAGGTATCACACTGGGCCAGTTTTTTCATACAAGGAAAACAATAACCCTGACTGAAACTCTTCTTAGTCTTTCGACCACAGTGATTACAAAATATTTCGCCCGCATAGGTGAGCGAAATTTGACGACCAATCAACGCATTCATATCGACCAACTGATCACCGATAGGGAGCTGATAGGAGACTGGGGTAGTCGCGTCCGCAAGTGTCGAACGCATTTTAACGATGGTACCTGAAGCGAGGGGGGGCAAGGTAACGTCCTGATAAATTAGAGTGGATAACTAGATAGGCGACTAAGTTTTATGCGAATAGTCTAACCGTTTTTCCATTTAAGAATTGTTGGCTCTTCGCCATGCTCGGCATCAGAGTGACAGGATGAGCCCGCCATATCAACAAACCCGGTACGCTCATTGGTAGCAACTTCGGATTTCATTTCATAAGCGATAACCGCCTGCAATGACGCTTCTCGCTGATCATTCGACAAAACACGTCCATCGGGCCATTTGCCGATTTCGACAGCTCGCTTGAGACGCTGGTAGGCAGCATCATCAAGCTGCGCAATCATCTGTTCAAAGTCCATAACGACTCCTCATTTAATCAACACTGGTCATGCCAGCACTTACAACAAGATGCACAATTATTCATACACCCTTGTGATACAACGCCCAGCGGGGATCCGATCACTGCGAAACTTGGCGAAGCCTGCCATAACGCACAAAAGCCAACAAGAGTCCGGCCAAAAAACCACCCAAATGCGCCCAGTTCGCAATACCGAAACCAAATACATTTGAAACCCCGGTAAAGCCGATAACCATCATAACAACGCTGACCACCAGCAAACCCGCTGGCATAAAAACCTTGAACTCGCTATTGAGTTTTCCAGCAAGCCAACAATAGGCCATCAGGCCATATACTACGCCAGATAAACCACCAAACAGACCATCCGGTTTCAAGTAAAACTGCAGCACATTCGACAAAATAGCCAGCAAGGTAACTTCACTCAATAAAGACAAACTGCCTTCAAATTTCTCCAACTGCTGAGCCAAAAACCAAAATATCGCCAAGTTAAAACCAATATGGGCCCAAGAGAAATGCAAAAAAGCCGGCGTTATTAATCGCCATACCTGCCCGTGTAAAATGTTAGCGAGCGATTCAGACGCGGGTGCCAACGTCACACCCGCAGGCGTGACCTGCATTACTTGAAAACTAAATAACTGAAGCAGTGGCCAAAAACTCCACAGATAAGCAGCAAAGCCTGCAACACACAATAAAACAACAGCAAAACAAACGGGTGTTTTAAGAATATTGACTGGATTAAAACCCACCGAGGCAGGAGGCGCCTCGATGATTGGCAGGTCGTCATCGGCGAAGCGCTGGAAAAGTGATCTGACGACTTCAATATGATCAGGGTGATAGACATAGAGAACAAGCTTATCGCCCTGCTCTGCCAATCGATGAGGGAATCCAGCGCGTTGCAGATACTGCACAAAATGCTGAATAGCCTGCCCGTCGAGTGATTTTTCAAAAATTAGCGCTTCGTGCAAATCACTCATCAGCGAACCCCAGATGGCGGCGAAGCATCGACCGAGACAAACCCATCCTGACTCAACCCATGATCACCTGCATCCATACGATACGCGACCAAACGCCCACCACTCACTGCCGAATAGTCTAAACAAGCAATGTTATTCGTAACAATTGAGGGCGCACCACTCAGCCAGTAATGACCAATAAATAGGGGTTTTTCTTTCGATGAGTAGTAAAAGAGCTTATCTCTGTCGTGGGTCGACAGGCGATTATCCGCCAACTGCTCCGGCAACGGATCTGGCTGAAAGATAACATCATTATAAGTTTCGGCGTTTTTGGCCCAGAAATGCGCCCGAAAGCTATGACGCACAAATCCATCACGCCCTTTCCAACTAACACCTTCGGGTAACTGGAGGTTCACGCCGCAGGTTAGACGCCTGATAACACGTAACGCCAATGGGTCACCATCGAGGTAGGCCTCCAACACATCACGATTAAGGCAATGCGTCTTAAAACGATCAAGGTAGCGATCAATGAACATCTGATCCCAACAGGCATGCACAACTCGAAAGTTATCGAATTCGAGAAACAACGGCAAACTCGAAAACCACTGCAGGTGATCTTCAAACAGCGCAGGCTCATCTTCGAATTGCTCTAGCGTTTCTCGAATTTGTCGATCAGAGCGTTCGTTATGCGGGCGCAAAAACCCGCCCTCAACCGGTGTATGATATGCAATGGCGTTAAATTCATGGTTACCCAACACCATCTGAGCATCACCAGAGAGACAACTCGCACGCACCATACTAACGACTTCCGCGATCTGCGGGCCTCGATCCACTAAGTCTCCGACAAAAACCAGCTGCCGCGGATTTTCAGTATCCGCATAGCGAAACCCCAATCCACTGCGCTCGTATCCTAACTTGATTAACAAACGGGTCAGCGCGTCGGCACACCCGTGTACATCGCCGACAATATCGTAGCCAGCAAAGTCTCGAGATTCGTTTTGTTCGTTTAGCGTCGTCGATTCAAACATGTCAGTTAACGAGTTTGTTGCCCCACCCCAATTTATCACGACAGACACCATAAAAATTGTGATCAGTCGGATGAATCATCTTCAGCTTGTGCGGTTTCTTATAGATATATACGACATCACCAGGCTGCGCCTTGATACTTAAATGCCCATCACAAGAAATAATTGGGTTTATCTGGTTATCAGACCCAATAACAATCTTTATCTCAGAATTCCCATCGACGACAATCGGCCGCGAAGACAATGTATGTGGAAACATTGGCACAAGCGCCAATGCATCCAGCTTCGGATGCATAATCGGGCCACCACCGGAAAGCGAATATGCGGTAGATCCTGTCGGCGTGGAGACAATCAAACCATCCGAACGCTGCGAATAGACAAACTGACCTTCGATATAGGTTTCAAACTCGATCATTCGTGCTATTTCGCCAGAACTCACCACCACATCGTTAAACGCACTGCCCTGGCCGATAGGCTCACCGTCGCGCTTCACAACCGTATCGAGCAAGAAACGACGCTCTACGATATAATCACCCGACAAAACCTCATCGATTTTCTCTTCGATTTCGGCCGGTGAAATATCCGTCAAAAACCCAAGTCCGCCGCGATTCACGCCTAAAACAGGAACACCATGCCGAGCTAATTCACGCGCAGCACCAAGCATTGAGCCATCGCCGCCGACAACAATCACCAAGTCACAAATTTCACCGATCAATTTGCGGCTAGAAACCTGTAAGTTGTGATTGGGCAATACACGCGCAACCTCCTCCTCAAGCACAACCGTCAAATTCCGGGCCAAAAGGAAGGATTTAAGCGCCTTGACGGACTCAATCACCAGATCGTTACCAACGCGACCGATAATGCCAATATTCCGAAACTGTGGTTCCATTCATCACCAAATCAGGCAAGGGTTCACGAAGCCGTAGTCAGCACCGATTAAATCCGAAGCAAAAGGGTGGATTCTCAGTGCTAATCGACAGGGTTGGCTGCACATTGTAGCGCAAATGGTAGGCAAAAGTGACTGATTAGAAACGGTTTATCGAGCAGACAAGGGAGGGGGGGGGTTGCTGAACTTAGCTCGCTATCGGGTAGCTGCACAATCAAGGCACGTCGCCAACCACCCCCACCCCTCCAACGAGGCTTACAGCGCGTACAACCCAGCTTGAAGTGCATAGGCTTTAATACCTTGCTCAGACAACAACAAAGCAGCAGCTTTCGCACGTTCTTCAGACCCACTAACAGCAATGTATTGTGTTTCACGATCCAGCAACACCGACTTAATTGCCGCCAGATGTAGTGGTAAATTGATAGCGCCGACGGGATGATTCGCGTCAAACTCTTCCTCAGTGCGAACATCTAGAATCTTTGCACCGTCAGCAACAAAACGCCGCAAATTACCGGGCGTTACCATATTCACTCGAGGTTGCTTGAGCAATTCGTAGAAGTGCTTTTTATCCAACTTCAGCAATGCACCTTCCTGACACATAGTTACCGTCGCGTTGCGTGGCTTACGGGTAACCAATGCATCTTCACCAAAAATATCGCCGGGCTTTAATGTCGCAACGACCGTATCCGGCAAGCTCTCAACTGTCACCTCTGCCTGACCAGACTTCAAAAAGTAGCAGCAAGTCCCTTCAGCACCCTCAGTAATAATTTCATAACCTTCCGGCACATCAACTTCTTGGAAGCGCTGTAAAATACTACGAATATTCGTGGGGGGGACTTTGTAAAACAATTTGGATTCAAGCAGTCGTTTAATCCAGAAATAGTCATCCTGGTAACTCGGATCACACGCAATTTCTGCCAGCAGGCAACGACTCACCTCCCCCCAACAGATAATCTTTTCCAGATAAGAAGAGTCGACTTTTAATACACTGCAATCAGTAAGTGCGGTAACTGCCTCTTCACGTGGAAACTCATGCGCAAAAGGAAGATGCGATCGCTCGCCACCAACATGCAACTCACCCTCAACATCACCAAACTCTCGGCTCCGCATCCCCACAGCACCATGCACCAGAAACAAATGCTGAAGCTTCATTTCGCCAATCTTTACTAGTTCCTGGCCTTTAAATGCCTGAATCAAATCACAATGATCCAATAGAATATTCAGCTGTTCATCACTCAGTCCAGACAAAGGGACAAAAGAGCGCAGTATGTTGTAACTGATAAACGGTTCAGACATAAATTCGACCTACGGAGTAATTAACGGTCTTCCAATCACATTCCCAGCCTTTATCAAATCGGGGAATATTTCATAAAACAAGCGCCTGCAACCACTAAGAATGATGCCTCCCTCATGCCGAGGCGCTCGTTAACTTTTCAATTCTATCTTGCATTCCTCGACGCCCTTGCAAACCACCGGTGTGAACCATCAACACATGAGTGCCCGCGGGAATTGATCCATCACTAATTTGCTGCTCAAGGCCATAAAAGGCCTTAGCGTTATATACGGGATCTAACGGAACACCATATACCGACTCAAAACGGGTAATAAAGGCTGCCAAACTAGGGGACATTTTGCCAAACCCACCACAGATATAATCACGATTGATATGCCATTGCCTTGCATAACGTTGATCAGCAGCGGAATCACCCGCCAATGAAGCCGCATTCAACACCATCTGAACGCGTGACATCATAGTCTCAACATCATCAACTGCCGCGACACCGACATAGCTGCCTCCGCGCGCCGGATCACGATCCACAAAACCAGCAAACGTGGTCGCCGTGCCGACAGGCATCATGACAATATCAGGTGCTTGAATAACGTCAGATTGAATCAAACGAGAAACATGGCCCGCCATAAGCCGCCCTCCTTCGACACCCTTAGGGCCCGCGCCACCTTCAGGAATAATCAGCGCACTTGGCCATGATCGACTAACGTCTGACAAATACTCCGGCGTATGGCGAAGACGATAATCACCACGGGATACAAATACCAACTCCATTCCCAGTGTCTTCAAATCACGAATCGTCGGGCTCTCAGGCTGATGCGAATATCCGCGAACATACCCGACCGTCTTCACCCCTAAGCGATGCCCAGCGGCAGCCAGCGCGTGCAGGTGATTTGAGTGCCAACCGCCAAAACTAACAAGCGTGTCATAACCCTCTGAAACGGCACGCTGACACCAAGGTATCAATTTATAGAGTTTATTCCCTGAAAGTGCCGAATCCACCTGATCAAAGCGCACGACAGACACCTGGACAGCCGCATCTCTCAGGAATTTTGACTGCAGCTTTGAAACCGGCGGCGGAGTCTCTGCCGCATCAAGTAAGGCCTGAATGCCGTCAACCAACATTCTTAATGTGAATCCGCAAGACTATTGCGAGCCAGCATCAAACGATGTTTTTCACACTGGTTAGAAATTTCTTGAGTAAAATCTACAACTTGATCGACGCGAGCCAGTGGAACGCCACAAAGCTGCCCATCACCTTCGGCAAATTGACAAACCGGATTATTGTAGTGCGCCTGCCAGGCATGAAAATCTGCTGTCGAAATATTACTTCTTCTGGCCAAATAGCTAGTTTTGTTATCAAGAAACTCTGAAACATCCGCAATAGGGATGTTGATATGGCCAAGCCCCAATTGAAACGCAACTAACGTAACACCCGAATCCTCTAACGCTTTTAGTGTACTGGTATCTTTATCAGCCAGCATATTCTGACGCTCGCGCTGAACCGCCGCTAAATCGTTTTTCAGGATTGCGATCTCTTCATCACGATAAAAGATCTCAACTTCCCGCGTTGACAGTTCATTACGCGTCTGTGCGACCTCTTGATCGAGACGAATCGCAAGCTCTGTCTCAAATGCTGATTTGATTTTGCCAATTTTCTGATCATCAACCGCCTGAATCGCCTGCATATCATCAAGCAACTTCTCCCGCTCTAGCTGATAACCAGCAGACATCTCTGCTTGCTGCTCTTTTAGATCGATATACCGCTGCTGCTCTGCTGAAAGTCGACTCTGCACCTGCTGCAACTGCTCGCTCAAACGAGCAACTTCGGCATCATGATCATTGTTAATTCGTGCCAATTGATCACGTGCTTTCTGCTTTAACGTTTCAACACTGTCTTGCAAACGTTTTTTCAGGTGGTCGTTATCGGCATGCAACTTATCAACTTTGATCGAGAACATCGCCTTGAGAGCGGATAACTCTTTGCGCACATCATCATCGCTGGCGCTTGCAGCTGGAGCGCCGGGCATCGCCGAATCAGCAGCAACCACCTCAACCTGATCTTTGGCAGGCTTTAAAACAGGCACGTCCAGAACGGGAATGTCCGCCTCATTAACAACAACAGACGCTGCCTCAAGTACAGGCATATCCAAAAAACTCTCGTCGTCAACGAGAAGGCCTAATTTGTTCTGTTTTACTACCGTAACAAGTACTTGAAGAGTTTCGTTGGTTGGATCCCATAGATTTTGCTGGTGCCAAGGCACATTGCACTGGCTGGCACAAACAATTCGAATCTTGCCACCACCGAGATCAGGACCTCGATTAGCCCCTTGAATCAATTGATGCACCGGAATATTCCAATCAGCCTCCACCATACCTTCAGAGGTAAAACCGATCCAAAAAAATACCGCCCCCCGAATCATCAGAGAGTCATCAATCTGTAAGTGCACAGCTTGAACGTTGCGCCCTCTAAATTCTGGCGCATCCACTATGCCGTCGAGTAAGGCATCAAATTCGCTTGTCATCATTTCTTTAACGACAACGCCATCGACGATAAAAAAAACAGCATCCGTAAACATGTAGCATCACTTCTTCTGTAACCCTCAGGCAATATACTTTAGAACATATTTGATCACCATCACGCTTGGTGAATATTGGTCGACAGATCACACATACTATGAAATCCGTCAAATTAACACCTTCGTTATGGTTTTTTCATCGCCTAGTGAACATTCAAGCCCGAGCGTTGCCTGAAAAATGCTACAGTTCTTTCCTTTCTCTCATCCTACGATCCATACCCATGCCGACACTCTCTCGATTTTTTCCGCTATTGGTCGCTGCCATTACCATGATGGGATTTGCTGCAAACAGCATTCTTTGCCGCCTCGCTTTTGCCAACAATGACATCGACCCTGGCAGCTTTACTCTGATTCGGCTTCTGTCTGGCGTATTTTCACTAACGATTATTGGAACGCTACTGCGACCATCAAAAGATCTAGAAAACGCCTATGGAAGTTCCAAAAACACCTGGGCCGGGGGCTTCTTTTTATTCACTTATGCGGCCGCATTTTCATTCGCCTACACACAGCTCGAAGCCGGAACTGGCGCCCTACTTCTCTTTGGTGCTGGCCAATTTAGCTTATTACTAGCCAACGTGGTGCTCGGCTACCGGCTCAATCGTGCAGAAATCGCAGGGTTTGCTCTCGGATTTGGCGGTCTTTGCGTGCTGTTTTTGCCAGGAGCCAGCTCACCACCATTAACCGGAGCAGCACTGATGGTCGTGGCTGGAGGTAGCTGGGCCATGTACACACTGACAGGCAGAAGCGCACCATCTCCAATTCATCAAACGTGGATAAACTTCGTTAAATCAACGCCATGGGTGGCATTAATGGCCATCGTTATCCTAGTGATAGATCGACCATCAATTCATATTTCAGTCGATGGTGCCATTTACGCTATGGCTTCCGGCGCAATCGCATCAGGTATGATTTACAGCCTCTGGTATCTAACCCTAAAACACCTGAGCCTGCTTGAAGCGACCGTTTCACAACTGTCCGTACCGAGTATTACGGCCGTTGGCGGGCTTTTTCTAATCAACGAACCAATTACACCGACGTTGATACTGGCAACAATACTGACACTGGCGGGCATCAGTATTGTGATCACATCCCAGCGGCGCAGAAATTAATGACAAAGGAAAAAACAATTAGATGAAAATCGAATACGCATAAAGAAAAGAGAATGAAAAAATCGAGAGATACGTCGATTAAGATCGCGAAGATAAGCAATAGGAAGAACTAAATAAGGAAAAATAAGAAGAGAATCTAATAAACCACACTTCGATGTATACAAAATAATGTATGAAGAGTGGCGGACCGGACGGGACTCGAACCCGCGACCTCCGGCGTGACAGGCCGGCATTCTAACCAACTGAACTACCGGTCCAACGGTAGATTTATGCTTTGGTGGGTGGTAACGGGATCGAACCGCTGACCCTCTGCTTGTAAGGCAGATGCTCTCCCAGCTGAGCTAACCACCCAAAACATGGGCGTTTGCTTAAGTGGCGGACCGGACGGGACTCGAACCCGCGACCTCCGGCGTGACAGGCCGGCATTCTAACCAACTGAACTACCGGTCCAACGGTAGATTTATGCTTTGGTGGGTGGTAACGGGATCGAACCGCTGACCCTCTGCTTGTAAGGCAGATGCTCTCCCAGCTGAGCTAACCACCCAAAACATGGGCGTTTGCTTAAGTGGCGGACCGGACGGGACTCGAACCCGCGACCTCCGGCGTGACAGGCCGGCATTCTAACCAACTGAACTACCGGTCCAACGGTAGATTTATGCTTTGGTGGGTGGTAACGGGATCGAACCGCTGACCCTCTGCTTGTAAGGCAGATGCTCTCCCAGCTGAGCTAACCACCCAAAACATGGGCGTTTGCTTAAGTGGCGGACCGGACGGGACTCGAACCCGCGACCTCCGGCGTGACAGGCCGGCATTCTAACCAACTG
>CACSIO010000002.1 GCA_902705865.1 BD1-7 clade bacterium | reverse complement strand
CTGATAACGCTATTGAGAATGGTCGCTGTTTTTACATTCAGTGCTTGTCCATTGCTACCTGATCCAAGGTTGTTATTTCTTAGTTCGACATTATCCAGTGTTAATATTCCGCGGGAGAAAATACCAAGACCATCGATATAGTGATTCGATGCGGAACCATTATCAGATATTGAAGAATTAGAAACAGTGAGATTAGAACTACTACCGGCAAAAATGCCACCGCCCTCACCAAAAGCTGCATTAACACCGCCAGAAACCTTGATACCATTCAAGGTAACAGGCTCAGAAGTATTGATACTGAATCCACGAGATTCACCATTAGCATCAACCGTAATGTTTGGTGCATCATCTGCATTGGTATCACCATCAATGGTAAGACCACTGGTTACGGTTAACTCAGTACCTGCAAGGGTTATCGTGGAATCTTCCAGCGTTTGATCAAATACAATCGTATCGTTGACATCATTACCGCCGACACAGGCATCAACACTACCGTTGGCGGTAGCTGCTGAAATAGCCTCACGCAATGTACAATTACCATTAACTATTGTGTCGTCATCAGCAGTATCAACCGTGATAGTCGCTGCCTGTAATACGCCAGAGTGCATCATCAATGCCTGACTGATGGATATGGCTAATAAAGCCTTTCTAAATTCAGTTTTTCTATTTTGTATTTTTGACACTATAAGCACCTTCAAGCCTCATTTTTTACACTGATTCGCGTAATCGAAGAACGACTACCTATGGAGGAAAATGCTCAAATTTCATTATCGAAATGAAATTAATGAAACCCTACACGCAAAAAAGTGATAGAAAACAATGTTGCCTAAAAGCTTATGACAGGGCCATGCCACCCTAGAGAATTGGCGAGTACCGACTGAAATTTTGGCGAAATATGTTAGATTTTGTTTTTCCGAAAAGCGCTGGGGGATATACCTGTCCATACCTTAAATGAACGGCTAAAACTCTCGCCTTTATCATATCCGAGCCATTCAGCGATTTGCTCGATGCTATGTTCCGTATCACGAAGATAGTATTCAGCGCGTTCTTTTTTACACAGTTGCAATAACTGCCGATAGTTAGTATCCAGTTTTTCAAGCCGTCTGCTGAGCGACCGACTAGACACATTAAGCTTTTTTGCAAGCTCTTGTTGAGTGGGGAATCCTTCTTCGTTTTCAGTCATCAAAGCTTTGATATCATCCAGTGTTCTATCGCTACTCACCATCGTTTTTAGCAATGATTCACACTGCTTGATGGCCAATTGCAGCAATGGCGCTTCCGTGCCGGTGAATATGCGCTCCAATCGCTCGGTATCCATATGAATCGTATTGGATTCTGCGTTGAATTCGACATTATCTCCGAACACTTTTAAATAGGGCGTGATATTTTCTGGCTCAGGGTAACTAAACGTTACGGCTTTAATCACTTGTCGCTGTTTCGTAAATTCAAAGGCCTGGTTTGCTATGGCTGCGAAAACGAGATCAATATTAAATCTGTACATTTCACTGCTGGGTATATCAACCTCTAAAGTAAGAATCAAGGTGTCATGATTCTCCCAAGAGGAAAGGTTCAGTAACGAATGGCGTGTTTTAATATATTTGCAAAATAATGATGTGAATAAACGATTGCTACCAGCGGTTATGAGAGCTTGCGTTAGCGGGCCGTGGCTCATAATGTTTAAGCGCTGGCCAAAATCCAACCCTAGTGCGGTATCTCTAGTAACCTCAATCGCCTCGCTAAAAAATTTGAGTGCTGTTTCAAGAGATACATACCTTAGGCCAACGATACTAATGACATCATAGCTATTGTCTTTAGAGAATAGTGACGGATAGCCCCTATCAAGAACGCTTTGATCAAGAAATGCGAGATAGTCCGCCGAGACATGGCCTGATTGTAAGCGCTTAATCATTGGATATTATTCATCGAGATTCTAACTAAATGGAGGCCAAAAATAAGGGAGGTTCAAGTGAGATGCAATGTAAACTAAATGATAGCCCGCATCTACATGCTTAATCTATCACAATGGATGATGGTCCTTTATGTTTTTCAGGCTCTACGGTTGATCTATGCGACAACTCGGCCAGGCTTCTTTGGCCTAGAAGCGAGTTCTGCGGAATTTGATATTTTTCACTTTGGGTACCCTCTGCTGCCCACACTGCTAACTTTAAGAATCAATATATCAGGCTTGACTAGCACTACGTTAAGCAGTGCCGGCGCCTCTTTGAACGACCATTTCAGCATGCAATTCAAATTGCGGCTTGCTCGTTAACTTAAACAGTTTAGGCCTACCTTTAACACGGCGAGCCGCCGAAACAGCGTGTACGATACGATTTCTTGCTTCAATTCTGCTGGGCATTGCAGCGCTGTTTTCCGGCTCCCCCCCCTCCCTACCGTGGTAAGCCAGCCATGCTGAAGGCAAAATTGAACAACATCGCCATCGTGTTGGCGCATAGCACGCGGCCCAAGGATCAGAGTTGTTGAAACCACCGCCACATGAATTTATACGCTAAAGCTCGGTTACCCTGCCGCACGATACCGGTCACGTTTGTACGCAGTATCTAGACAGGTTTTATGAATAGCCTCTATCGGAGTTTTACTCAACAACTGAGAGTTGCCGGCTGAAAGTGCCATCTGTGATCGTAACAACGGCCTAACGGCATACATCACCCTACTGACCAGCGAGCTTGCTGCTGTTAGCGACCAAAAACGCGATGTGTTGTTGTGGATTTTCAGAAAATCCCACACCTTACCCACCGATGCCATCGAAAACACACAAGTGCATCACGCCTTTGGCCGTGACTACCCACAAGTAATGAAACGCCTACCGGTTACCCGCCTCGCCTTTAACGATAACAACGGCACACGCGTATTTGTAGAAACCCGCACGGGCTTGGTCGCTGGCATGGGCACCCAAGCCCATGGCTTACACAGTTTGCATTTTATGATGCTGCATAAATACCGATTTTTAAACGGGCTGGGTACCACTAACCGCGACCTTGTGATAACAGCGTTAGTACTGGGCATTGTGGGCGTGTGTTTGTTGGGGTTAAGCATGTTGATTCGGCGCAGAGTTCGCCGAGGGAAGAGCGGTGTTATTTAGCGACATGGCATACCCACCTACCCCGCCTACGCGTGAAAGAAACACGCATGATCAAACACAGAGTTTTATTTGCCAATAAAACCGCCATGTTGAGTTGCCAATGGAATACCGCCATAATAAACAACGTTAACTCTGTTAGTTTACTGATTTAACATACAGTACCGCCAACGTACGGCGTGGAATATGTGGAATAAAGTACGCCATGCTGTTGTTTTTAATGCTTATATTTCGTCATCAACAGCTCAATAAATATGTTTAATGAATCAATAAATTCACGATGCTAGCGACTACTAACAAAAATTGTAAACCAATGATTAAAATCGATATTCAGGTCACTAATAAATATTTCCGAAGATAATACATAGCGGAACAATATTATGACGTTTTCAACAGATTAAACTGTTAAGTTTTGAGTGCGAAATGTCAGAAGTCAGGATTTTTAAGTCAAATGAAGTGGGTTTATGAAAGAAATAGTAAGTGATTTTATAAGTGGAAGTGCTACTGAAAAACTGGCTATTATCTCAAATATTTCAACCATACTAGGTGTTTCAGTAGTAACATTTGTGGCTGGTCCATTTTTAAGTGAATTTGCGGGTAAAGAGTTTATAGTAAGCGATTTCATCATCTCTGTGATTTTCTACTTTTTATGCCTTTGGGGTCTTTTGGCACTGATTTACAACGCGCTTAAGGAAATGTACAAATTTGGCAAAGAAAAGAAGTACGCAAAAGCAACTAGCGAAGGCTTAGTACTACTTTTTGTTATTTGGATTGGTATCGTCTCGTTTCCATACGTAAAGCATTTCGTCGGTGATACATTTAACGTTAGTTACTTACTTGCTCAACATGCTTCGAAAGCTATTAAGAAGGTCGAAGGTGTTAATCAAGAAAAAACCGGTGAAATATTGACAATTTCGGGGAGAGTATCTCTTGGCGAGGGCGTAAAAGGTTCTGATTACGAACTACTTCTATACTCTAAAAGCAAAAGTGGCATATATAATCCAGTTATTTTGACAAACTTTGAGTACGTATTCGAATTAAGTGGTAGTGGAAAATTTGTTCTTCCGGTCGATATGGAACGAAAGTACTTATCGGATGCGCACTTGATCATATTTCGTTCCTCAGATTGGTCGTTAATTAGGCGGTCAACTAATAGATCAGGATATCCTGAATCTGTGACTTCCATGCCAAATAAATCTATCGAAGACCTGGGAGCCTTTATTTATCGGATAGAAACTTAACAAGGCAATCAACTTCGCTACGGCCACGTTGTGGCCTTCGCCGGACAGTCGCCGCTGCGCGTCGCCTGCCGGTTATTGCAGGCGTTATGTGCCGTAGAGAGATTGGATAATGGAGTGTCAACTTAAGTTAGGAGATGATGTTTTTGGTTTCATCTTTGAGTTTATCTTTCGCTTGTCTGCAAAGCTTTTTGGAAAAGCTTCTGATTGCTCGTATGACTGTGAAGGTGGGCAATTTGGTTTTTTCGAGTTCGGCTATTCCGTAATTTTGGTAACTTGTATCATTAGTTGTATTTATATATCGGTTAAATTTTTCTATAAACGGTATGTTAAAAAGTAAGCACATAACAAGGCCAAGCACGCTCGCACACTGCGTGTGCTGGACCTCCGCTTCGCTGCGGCCCGTGTTGGCAAGCGTTATGACTTGATCCGTCTCAATACATAGATATTCGAAACATGTCATAATAGTTAGTCGGATAATTATATGGAGATGAAAAATGTACCATGGCTTTAGGTTGGAAGTTGATACACTGGAGAACATACCCGCTACTCACGCGTATACAGATCAACTAAAAATTAACTGCCAGAGGATTCGAAAAAACTTTGAAGAGTTCTACTGCGAATCAGGAAATTTGGACGGAAATAAGATCAGACAAGCATGGTTTCCTGAGTTAGACAGGTATCACGTTTTTATATCTCATTCACATTCAGACATTACGTATGCGGAAAGAGTTGCAAACTGGTTATATGACAGATTTGGTATCACTTCTTTTATCGATTCTTACGTCTGGGGCTTTGCTAACGATTTGTTGAGAGAGATAGATAATCGACATGCGCTTAGGTCAAGTGGTAACTACGATTATGACACGCGTAACCATACAACTAGCCATGTTCACATGATGCTAAACAATGCTTTAGCGAGTGTCATTGATTCTTCGGAGTGTCTCATATTCATCAATACTGATAATGCAGTGGAGACCGCTACTGTGTCGGGCAATCTCGAAGAGGATCGCACTAAATCGCCTTGGATAATGTCTGAATTACAAATCTCAAAACTAATAGCNAAGAAAGAAGACCCTGATGCAGGTCGCCGACATCAGTTATCAAATGAGAATTTTGGTGAGAGGCATGTTGCGACATTAGATAAATCGCTACACGACAGCATAGGTTTTGAACATAAGGTCGATGTAGAGCATTTAAGCGAGATAGATATAAATTCTCTACTTACATGGGAAGCTAGAAGTTGTGGGGATAAGGGTTATAGGGCTCTTACACACCTCTATTCTGGATTTGGTGATCCTAGTATGGAAAATTTAGTCAATCCGCCATTGAGAGAACCAAGTTGGTAACTTATAGCTAGGAGAATGTTTTGGATAAAGGTTTGTTTGGTACACATTTGTCGTTAATTCAGGGTGTTATAAATAGAATGGCGGCAAACTCTTTTGTTATAAAAGGTTGGTCAATTACTATCATGGCTGCCATCATCGCACTTGCGAGCAGCCTAAAGAGTTGGCCTTTGACATTTATTGTTGTGTTTCCAGTATTACTTTTTTGGTGGCTTGATGCGTATTTTTTCATGCTAGAGAAAACATTTCGCAAGCTGTATGCCCACATTTCTGGTTTGGCGGACAATGAAGTGGAGTACAGAAAGGTACAAATGAAGATATCGTTGGATGTGGTTTCTAGTAAAGCGGATAGAGGATTCAGGAATAGGTTTGGTTATCTGCGTTCTACGGCAGTTTTCCCTATCTATTTTTTGCAGATACTAATCACTCTGATAACGGCATTTTCAATTTACTTGTTGAGTTGTCAATCGTCATAACAAGCGGCTGCATTTCGTTCCGGCCTGCGGCCTCCACCGGACTCGCTACGCTCGCCGATGAGCCGGGCGTTATATTTCTAAGAAGGTATCTGAGTATGGATAGTTCAGGGCGAAGATCTAAAAGGGACTATTTTCAGGCTTTTGCAGGAATAGGATACTTAATCCTGTCTTATATTCATTTTCGTAATCCCGATAAAAATAACACTGACATCGCCGTGATGTGGGGCTTTTTAGTAGCTGGCCTAGTCTCGTTTTCAGCTTTTCTCTTTTCTAGACCTGCAAGAAGTGTCATTCAACCTCCTCAAGAGATTACGTTACCTAAATCGACAGAGGGAAAGCTCTCTGTACTCATGTTCTTATTGCTTGCATTAACGACTCTTCTGTTAATAGTATTAGCCAATTGTGTTACTACCAAAATTTAACAAGCACAGGCACGATCGCAAATACTGTGTATTTTCTGGACCTCCGCCGCTATGCGGCTCCGGCCCGTGCTGCGGGCGTTAGCTGCTATCACATTATCAAGTTCACTCAACATTTAATGGAATAATAATAACGTGTTAAAGAAACTAAAATCACTATTTGCTGGGATAGCAATAGCTTCATCTCAAGCTAGTGCCGATGGTCCACCACCTGTTGATGTAAATACTCCTGTAACAAACCCAAATCTTGTTGCGGCAATGGAAAGGTTGAGAACAGACACATCCAACGAAGCAAAATATCATCTTTTACTTGAGCTAAATAAAGCAAACTATTTAGTGGCTATATTCTCTGATGAAATGCATACATCTGAGCCAGATGAAAATGGTAAATCTACTATCGAAAAAGATAGTATTATAAAAGTTCTCAACACATCGGATGAACAAGGTAATATGTATTTACCTCTTTTCACTGACTGGGAAGCTATTGGAAAGTATATTGATCAGCCTGTGAACACTCTTGTATTCCCACCCCGAGATGCTTGGGATTGGGCGCTTAAAATGGGTAATTATCATGGTGTTGTCGTAAATCCAGCACATAATGCTTTGCCTTTGAGTAAGGGGCAAATAGAGTATCTAGCAAGCAAAATCGCAGCTAACAAGCAAATAAACAAGGACTAAAACTGGTTGGCTTTAGCTGCAACAAACGGCTTTGCTAAAAGAGATCGCCTCAGATGAAAAAATTAAGTGAAATCACAAGAACTGAAGTGTTTTTTACATCATATCTTCATCATGCACATGTGAGTGATAGTACGCCAATTCGAGACCTACTGGCTGATAAGCTGAGCCTAAATGTCGATGTTCAAATTATCGATAGTGGTTACGAAATTTGTTTTTTTAGAGATTTTGCAAAAGAAGGTTATATCGAACGAGAAGATAAATCATTCGAGAAACAAACCTTCGATAATGTATTTGTGCTTTCGGACAATTCGATAGTGTTGATTGAGGCTAAAGCTAACCAAATTTTCAGCCCTACACAGATCAAAAAAATGCTTTTAGCTAAAGAGATGATAGAAGGAGGGAAATTGCCGTGGAGTAAGGTTTACTTGGTAGGGTTGTGTTCGTCAAAATACACACCAAAAGCAGATACGATCAAAGATTTCGATGCTGTTATTACATGGGCTAATGTAGCTGCGTGCTTAAACGAGCAGAAAGAGATATTTGAACGAGCGGATAAGATTTATAATGATCGCGCAGTACAATGCAGCTAACAAGGCGTTACGTGTAATCGAGAATGCAGAGAGAAAACTTAGAAAAAGAGCTTCGGTCATTGATTGGTAAGGTCGCCGACAGGAAAGGGAATGTGTGTAATTCGCTAAATATCCACTTTGGTGAAGTCTCGTTCTGGATAGATCCAAGTTGGAGATATGAGGTAAAAGGTAAGATTAAAATAGGTAGTGGTGATTTTTCTTCACATGATTCCTATGAATCGAAAGGAGAGTATGAAACAGACTTCCATAGGTGTTGTGCGGTAACTGACCCAATAAAAGGGGCTCAACTAATAGCTGTTGAAGTTACTCCACAGAATGATCTTGTCATGGAGTTTAGTGGCGGCCAAGTAGTACGAACTTTTCATACGTTTATCGAAGATAATGAGGAAAATTGGTATGTTTCGTTCTTCGAAAAGAGCATCAGGTATCTTGTATTGCCAAATGAAATCACTATCGAGAAAATCACACGTAACAAGTAAAGGCTCAGGACGTCAAAACCGCCGCTTCGCTCTGGTTTTGCCGCCCGTGCTTAGGCGTTAGGCATCATGGAAGTATGAAATATATCACTGAGAATGAAGATGGATTTACCTCGTATACTCCATACTTCGAATACATTGAGTCGATCCGTAACAAGTTGCCATCCCATGTTTACGAGTTCGCTTCAAATACATGCCACTACGATCTGCGTAGCCCTGAAACACTCCACGATGCATGGCTAGATCACATCACAGTTGCAGAGCCTGCAAGTGGTGAGCGGTCGCAATTACGCTCTATCCAGATAGAGACTCGACTTCTTGGTCCATTTCATGACCGGTCAATTTTTATCACATACACCGATGTAGTCGCCTTCGAAATGAACACCCCTGAAGAGTTTTCGGCACCACCGTTCAACGATGTCGGGCATGGCGACCTCTTGTGTCATGAAGTTCGCCTAGAGGCTAATGGAACACTGGTTCACGAAATGGAGTTCTCCCGTGGTAGTATCATTATCATTAAATGTAAAAATATCGAACATCGGCAAGAGCTGTTAGGCCATGCCTAACAATTTTAGGCTACGGACAAAATGGTGCGTCGTCCGCCTTGCAAAGACCCGTAAGCCGGCCGCCACAGCTAAAAGCGTTAGGTCTAGGGAAAGTAGATGGATCGCAGATTTAAAAAGAGAATTGAACGCTATTGGAATGAAATGGAGTCTGAGGCTACCTCTAATCTGAATGATCTAGATTATTCTACTTGGTTCGACTATTGGCATTGTCATATGGACAATAAAGGTAAGGGAGATTCTCGACCAGAACTGCGGCAGTATTGTTTGAGTTTGGGTTACAAGCTACTTAAGTACGCTGAGGTGAAATGTTCTGGATCTGATCAAGAGATTCAATGTTGGTGGTCCATTCATGAAGAGTCTTACGATGATACCATTTACATTCATACAGAAAACGAAAATGGCTCTCCATATCCTTATGACTTTGAAGGTGTAGATTGGAATAATAGGGAGTTTGACCTCCTTAATGATATCGTTGATACCAAGACACATAGAGTTGGTAAAATCACTAATAATTACGNCATTACTTTCGTTGTAGAGAGAAATGCCTAACAAGGCCAGCACGATCGCATTCGTACACTGAGATGAATAAAGAGAAACTATTAGCAGTTATTGCTTTAGGGTTATCAATAGTAGAGGTATGTTACTTGCTTCTTGTTCGTGCTGATCTAAATGATACTCTTCGATTATTAATAGGTTTTTATATATATGGGCTATTGTTCTACCTGATCATATTTATGATTGCGACTTTACGAGAATCCCACAGGATGGGCATCCTAGAAAGCTACGAAGCTAGTTGTGGTCGTCATTTGATTATCTTTATCCCTCTTCTTTGGTTAATCGGTCTCTTATCAATGATATATACACATGGGCAGTTTGTTCATACCGAAGAGGGAGTGAGTTTAAGAGTGCGTGATGGATTTGAGTACGGACGTCGTGCATATGCTTTAATTAGTCTAACTGAAGTCGAATATAGAGCAGAACTGTTCAAACGAGATATTCTAAGCGCCGGAAAACACATGGTTACATCTATTTTTATAACAAAAATGTTTTTGTTTAATCTACCTACATTCATAAGAAAATCGGAAAGTATAAAACATCCAGTCAGCAAAAAGTGTACGTCATTTGAATCCAATGCGTAACAAAACGGCGCATGTGCTATGGAGAGCAAAATGAAGAAGTTCATGTTTGGTATATTTTCTGCGTTATTTGGCATAAGTGCTAATGCTCAAATAGAGTCAGCGGACTGGAAACTTGATCCAATTGAAACAACAGTTGGTATCCATTTAATTTCTGATTATGGTAATGGCCAAGCTTTATTATCAAAAGAAATCAGCAATAAAATTATTTCTTCTGAGATCAATAAATTAGATTGGGTAAGTGATTTCTATCAACTTATTGTTGTTCTAGAACCTGGTATTTCAATGGAGATCGGAGGCAGTCTTAATGGCATTGATGGTTTGTCTGCAATATATAGAAATCGCCATAATAGAATTGATGCTGTGATAAGCGAGGCACCTGAATCTGTATTACAAATGCAAAACATCCTAGAATATTTTATTTTAGGTGATGATCAGTGGCAAAAGAAATATGATTTTGGTTTTAAAACATACTAAAAAGGCGCTTAACAATTCAAAGCACTCGGACTTGGTAAAGCTGTGTTTTAGGCGTTATGTGTTTTTCTTGGTGGTTGCTTCAGTCCTCGTTCTACACGCCAAGATAACTCGAAGTTCAGTCGATTAGTTTTCATGCATCGCAATATCACCATGAGGCCTGCGGGACAAACTTTCGTGTCGTAGAGTTTTGCTGGTTATCGTTCTTGATTAACAGCGTTACAAAATCTGTTGCTGTTCCATTGTCTTTTTGTGGTTTCCCAGCAGAGCTCGGCGGCAGGTTTCTGCGTGATCGGTTCCAGGTACTAATCGGGCAGGCATAGCTACAACGCTACGCTCTACAGAATCCTGAGAGCACCAGTGAGTAAAACTCCCCTGTTGCATAGCGTTATATCTATTGCAGTGTCATATAAACGTCAAAGTTGATATCAATCGGTCTTATATCGAAACTAGTATCCCCGCTAAAATATAGTTGATTTCCGTCTCTATATATAAGCCCCAACTCATGGACCTCTTCTCCATCAACATCAACGAGGTAATTTATTTCTGTCGCTTCAATACCGCTGTCTACTGTTATCTTCTCACCGTAAGCTATTGGAGTTTCTACCACTTCATCTCTAACGACTGTTCCCGTGCAGTCTAGACTTTCGAAAACTCTATAATCTTCAATATAGTACTCGGGTGACAAAGTATAGGTACCTGAAATACCCTCAAAACATACAAGCTCCCAAACTCCGATAAATTCATTATTTGGCTCATTGTTTGGCACTCCTAAATCATCGCAACCCGACGTTATTACGACAAAAAGAATTGCTACCATTGTTTGATACTTAAACATTCTCTGTTCCCTGGTAAGATATAACGCTGTCTGCAGTAAAGTGGCGTAGCTGTGCTGAATACACGTGTAGATTAAAAGAACCAGGAGGCAAAAGCGGTCGTACTGTATCTCATGGCAGCTCTTTGGCATAAATCAGCAACATCGTTGGAAATTTGGCAATAGTGATCAGCGGTGACTGTTTTCTATTGTTATGAAGATGACATTGGGGAGTATATATCTTGCAAATATTGAACACAGCTGTAACTCGAAACGTACGTTAATCAATCATTACGAAATGATTAGCACGGGGGTCGATATCAGTTAACCAGGCAAGCATAATTTACTGCGTGGGTTTCCTCTCGTGTAACGTTCTGCTCTCGGTCAGTCTTGGGCGGGTAGCTCGACATTTCCTTTCAAGTTCTTCCGTCGCGTTTAGTTGGCAAGTCAGTTGTGTTAGTCTGCCGTTCAAACATTAATTTGTGTCATTGAGCTTTCTGATGTGCAGGGCGGCACAGAACAAGCGCAGGCACGCTCGGCCAGTGCTGCGAGCGTTATTTTTTTGGAAGTCAAATTGAAATATTCTGCTTTAATATTACTCTGTTTTTTTAGCTCCATTATGTGTGCTGATGAAATTGAAATGTTCTCTCCATTGCTATTATGCAAAAAGGCAGAGACAGGGCATCGGTATCCTTATGAATACTTCGCTCGCTTTTATTTGAAAAACATATCAAACACAAACATAAAGCTCGTATCGAAAGTTGAAAAAAGCATGTACTTCAAGAATCAACAAAGTGAGAGTGAACTTCACTTTTCTACTCTTGAGGGAGGCACTATCAATAATATCCCAATCATACCTAGCGTTGTCGATTTAAAATTAGTAGAGCTAAAAACTGGTGAAGCTGCATATATTGAGGCAAAGTTCTGGTCTGAACGATTTCTTGAAAAAGTCAAATTCATATACAATATTGGAGATAATTTTGATAGGCGTTTCAACTACTGGACTGGAAGCGTTAGCCTGAGTAATGTGAAACTAACACGCCCTGAACACTGTAAAAAATAACAAGTGCATCAACTTCGCTCCGACGGCTGTGCTGGGCGCTATGCATCGTTCTTAACCCAGTACGGAGTTCAAATGCGAGCAAAAACATCTTCTATTCTAAATGCGCCAGCAGATGATGTATGGCCCCTTGTAAAGAAAAGCAGTACGCTTTTTTATGTCACGAAAGGCTTCCTTGGCTTCGCAGACGCAGATCAATTTCCGCATGAGTGGCGAGAAGGTGTAACGAAAAGTACGAGACTTTTATTCTTCGGTTTTTTGCCTGCATGGAAACATCGGATCGGTGTACAAAAAATTAACGATTCAGAGCACCTGATGTATACCAATGAAGGAGGAGGACTTGTACCAACATGGAATCACCTCATTAAAGTTGAGCCCCTTAGTGCCCATACTTGTCGTTACATAGATGATGTTGAAATCAAGGCAGGATTGTTAACGCCGCTGACGTGGGTGTACGCCAAAATGTTTTATCGCTACCGTCAATGGCGCTGGCGCTCCCTGTTAAACTCGGAACATCGCAATGCATAACAAGTAGTATATGCATTCAACGAATACCTCTCGATCGCAAAGGCAACACATTAACCGAACACTCAGCCTTTGCAATACGCGTTACAATCAAAAAATGGGATTGAAGATGACTAATGATGTATACGATTCGCCGCAGTTTGACTCTGATAAAGGCTGCGCCCATCGTGAGACGATAAAATCCCTAAAGAACGAACAGAGTATTCTTGGTGTTAGTTTAGGTATGCTTTTGGGGCTAATTCCTTCTCTGACTTTTCTGTATGTATATAACCAATCCGGTCAATTTCCCTATTTACTGATGGTGGTTCCGGGAATAGTCATCGCGTTTGCTGTGAGGTTTTGTGGTCGTCCTTATGACTTAGGTATCCGGGTCGTTCCGGCTGTAATATTGGCGGTATTGCTCGCAGCTTTATTCTTCGCCTTAGATGTTAGCCCTATCGCGTACCCGCTTACGTTTGTCAACGGCATGATCGTTGTTGGTTTTTCGAGAAGAACACTGAACATGGAGCAAGAGAGAGCACTCTATGCGCTTAGAAATGGAAAGGTGAACCTATAACCGGAGAAGGCACAATCCAATATGCTACGCAGTTACTAGGCCTCTGATCCCTATACGGGTAGCCCTTACACTAAGCACTTGCAGAGACTAGGGAGACAACATTGTTAAAATCACTACTTTGAACAAACACTGGCAATCGATTGATCCGCCTCGGTGATCACAGTAATCCTGATTGAATCGGCATGCATAGCCGGAATATACTGGCGGCCTAATATCCTTTAGCTGTTATTCGCAGTGAAACCTGAAAGTGTTGGTGGTGTATTTTAGATATGAGTAATGAACAACCGAATGATCCATTGCATGGTATTACCCTTGAGAAGGTTGTAACGAGATTACAAGCGCATTACGGCTGGGCGGAGTTAGCTGAGTTGATCGATATCAACTGCTTTAAGAGTGATCCGTCAATCAAATCATCACTGAAGTTTTTGCGTAAAACACAGTGGGCTAGAAATAAAGTCGAGCGCTTGTATATATCAACATTTCAAAAAAAGAAGTCCCCTTGGGGTAAGTGAAGATCAGCTGTGCTGATTATTGCTTCTGATGCGAAGCGTTGGCCATTGCCTAGCGCGGTGCAAAAAACACATGACGTTGAAGCTCACTGATTCGGGCGTTATGGATTAGCGAGGTAACATTGCACAAATATTATGAAGCCTATTGATGCATAAACTGACAGCCCTTGCATAAGGCGTTATCTATGATGATGCGATTACAGATCCTACTTTTAGTATGCGTTTCGACATTCACTATGGCTGGCGTTGACCTTGTGAAAGTCGATAAATCCGAAAAGAAAATGTATCTCTTGAAGAGTGACCTTGTCGTCAAGGAATTCGATGTTGCGTTTGGTGGAACTCCTCAAGGGCACAAACAGCGAGAGGGCGATCAAAGGACTCCTGAAGGTTCTTATATTCTCGACTACAAGAAAGAGGATTCATCTTTTTACCGCGCTATGCATATAAGCTACCCAAACGAAGCCGACAGACTAAAGGCAAAAGAACTGGGTGTTTCTCCCGGCGGATTTATCATGGTTCACGGCCAAAAAAATGGTTTCGGTTGGTTTGCACCCATCGCTCAGCTATTCAATTGGACCAATGGCTGTATCGCGCTTACTAACACGGAGATGGATGAGTTTATGCGCTTGGTAGACGTCGGCACAGAGATACACATTGCGTGGTAAACACGAATCACATGGCGAGCACTATTGAAGCTCAGGCTTCGCAAGGTTGAGCAGCCACCCCGCCCCATGATCTCTGCCCTATCCCGCCTTTTGGCAAAGCTACCCAGTTGATGGCATCGCGTATGGCTGGGGTTTCAAGGGTGAGCGGATTGCCCGCAGGTATGACAACCTCTATTGTTCTGATTTTTAGAACTTTCTAAACAAATTCACCCAGTTATTCCAATTGGCAGATTCCCCTAGAATGGCCTCCATCAACTAAATACAGTTCTGGAGAACACCATGAAAAATCTATTAAACGCTTTAACAGCTAGTACTCAAGGTATCGACACACTTCCAATTCGCGTTGGTGCTGGCGTTATCTTCGCCGCCCACGGCGCTCAAAAATTATTCGGATGGTTCGGCGGTTATGGCTTAGATGCTACTGCTGGCTGGATGGCTTCCATCGGTATCGAGCCTAGCCTGCTAATGGCTATTCTGGCCGGTAGCGCCGAGTTCTTTGGCGGCCTGCTGTTAATCTTCGGCCTGTTGGTTCGCCCTACTGCCGCCATACTGGCTGTTACCATGGTCGTCGCTATCGTCAGCGTTCACCTGGAGAACGGTTTGTTCATGGCCGATAACGGCTACGAATTTGCTCTGGCTCTGTTAGTGATTAGTATTGGATTAGCCCTGCGTGGCAGCGGCAGCTTCGGTGCCGACCAAGCGCTCAATACCGCCCTTAGCAAATAGAGGCGTGCTGAAACAAGGCGCCACCAGGACATAACTCATTGCAAACCATCGTCCTCGGCCGATGCGGGGAAAATCGAGATGCGATCAGGGGAGCCGATGGCAACGCTAGGCGGCTTGCCCGAGCGACTTACTGCCTCTTCGATATGTTTTTGAGCATTGTGAAAAACTTCTTATGTTCCTGAATTCAGGCTTGAACTCAGGATTAACCGGTTTAGACGCGCTCGATCTGGGTGCGCTAGAGGCTGATCCAGAAACCACTTACACGGTTAACGAAGCAGAATGCTCAACGAAAGTCTTTCTGACTAGACGCACTACCGGCACCCTTTCTGAGTTTTTGAGTGGTGGCAGTGTTATTGGCGAAACAGTTCGCCAATTGGGTGGCGTTGTTCAAATAAACAAATAGCGTTATGCAACATTAAGAGCATAGAGGTAGGCTTTTGGCAGTGCCCCAGTGCAATACTGGGGCGATTATTTCTAACGCTTCCGCAAAGAAGCGTTATTAAATGACTTACGGCGACAAAACCGCTAACTAACAGCATTGGTTTTACACAGTTTCTACTGCCTGACAAAAGCTAACATCAAAAATACCCTTAGCAGGGTCGCTATTTTTCAGGTGCATGACTTTATAACAGGGCTTATCTGCTGGAGTCATACCCTGCGAAAACAAGCTGTCGAATAGCTGTTGCCATACACTGCCAAAATCGAATGAAAAGTCGAATAGCCCCCTCATGATTGCATGAGTTTGAGGTACGATTGTTTGTATATTGTAAGGCGATGGGGTTTTGCAATCGCCCATCAGGGTTAAACACACATCCGTTCGGCACTGAGCAGGTTCGGTAATTTTTGGGTTATCCCAATTAATTACTACGGGGTTACCAACGGCAATGCCATTGCGCGCACAAAACGCCTGCAAATCGGCCGAAGCAGCTTGTAAACCATCGCCGTAAGGCCCAATAAGGCGATGATAAATTACCTGCCTTGCGGGTAAATCAAACAGTTGAAGTGGGCCAAGTTTATTCAAGGTGTCTTGGTTACAAGTGCTCATTGCTGATTTCATACTCATGGACTTCCATCGGGTAACATGTGAGGTGTCAGAATATGAAAACTGCTCCGTTGTGGCGTTTCCATTCTTGCGATGATGCTGAATAAGATGCATCAGATGATCGACATCGGCCAGTGCCTTGATATCAGATGGCGTCATCGCAAACTCATTTTTGAATGACTTTGCCAAATTTTGAGAACTCGAAAACCCTAGCGCAATTGCAACATCAGTGACGCTGGCTTGCTTAAAATAGAAGAACAATCCTGCAGCCCGCTCAAGTTTGAGCCTTCTTGTATAGTCGGCAACGGTTTCACCGACGACAACTTTAAAAACCTTGTGAAAGTGAAACGGCGACATACAAGCTGCATTCGCGACTGCATCTAATTGCAAACCTTCATCGGTGGCGTTGTTGATATGCGTTTGGATATGATCCATCGCCGAGGTAATTCGTCGGTGGTATTGCAAGAGACTGCGTTGATCGGTGCTCATCTGCAAACACTCTATTTAGATAGAATAAAAATACGAGGCGCTATTTTAGTGAATGTTATCGCGGGGTGAAACGCCAACAAAACAAACAGTGAATGTGAAGGGGTTGCTGTTGGGCAATTATGAAGGCGCAAAGAGCAGAGTCGTTGACATTGGCATCACGTAGAGAATCTCTTTGATGCGCCGCCATGATCTCATTGATCGTGATTGAATACGTATATTGAGCGAGAATATACTGATAACTTAACAACACCCAACTGCCCTGCGATATAGAAAATGACTAATCCCCCTATCAATGAAGAAGAGAAAGCAGAATTAGAAGGTATCGAAAAAAGTACACTTCCAGAAAGTGCTCTCCGGGCAGTTATGTACTTTGCGGTTGTTTATGTCATCTTGCAGATATTTCCAAGCGCCACTTGGCTGTGGTTCGTATTAGGAGCGTATTTGATCTTTGATATTGCTTGCGTAATGGTGGTCAAGGTAATGACTTATATCGTGAAAAAGAGAAACAACATGCTTTAATGGCAAGCATACTCTTAGCTTCACACTGTGCGCCTTAGATTACGGCGCAATATAGCCTCAAAATCACGCTGAGTTAACGCATAATACGTGTCGGAAATATTCAATACCTATCTTGTGTCGCAAGCTATCTTGTCTCCATAATTACTGAGGAGATAGAATATGAATTTACGCGCAAATTACCTTGATCTTGCACCGAAGGCAATACAGATTTTAATGAATCAAGAAGGCTATTTACGTAAGCAATTTTGTATGTCTAAAACCGTAACGATGCCGACGTGGGAACTGGTTAAACTGAGGGTTTCACAGATCAACCAGTGTGCGTTCTGCATAGATATGCATAGCAAAGACGCACTCAGCCAGGGAGAAACACAGGCACGCATTATTGGCTTAAGCGCGTGGCGCGATATGCCTCTGTATTCAGAGCTTGAGCGTGCCGCATTCGATTGGGCAGAGCATTTAACCTCAGGTAAACCCGTAGACGACGAGAGCTATCAGAACGTGGTGGCTGTGCTAGGTGAGCAAGCTGTTGTAGATTTAACCATAGCTACGAATGCCATCAACAGCTGGAACCGAATTGCCAAAACATTTAAGCCGGAGGTGGGTAGCTATAAACCACAATCAACCGCTTAAACACGCTTTTAATTTTCAGCTGTCTCAACCATCTGGGCACCTGTCTGCGTTTGTTCAAGGAATATGGTCGGCATGCGTACCGCCAACTGATTCCGTCGTAAAACCGCTGTATTCTGATGCAGGCAGTGGAATTATTTTCAATCTTTTTGGTGACATAACGATTGGCACCGAAGCTGTACCGGAAGGTGTCATCATGCTTCCGATAAACAAACGGGCGGAGAATATTGGTCTCGCTTCTGGGGCGCAACTTGCGGGTATCCGCTTCCATCCAGGAATGGGGTATGGTGCTTTGGGGCAGCACTATAACAAGCCAACGTTATTGCTGCCCAACCGAGATCAGCGGTATAACCTCTACCAGACCTACGCTGAACTCCGGACGATAAAAGATAACGAGAGTCGGATTAAAGCGCTGTACCGTTGGGCAGATAAAAATCTGGATTTCTCCAATGTGATTCCTGGTTCTCTGGAAAAAGCACTGGAATGCATCAAACAAGACGGAGCGTCGGGGCAACTAAGTGAATATAATGATCTGAGCCAACGACAAATCGAACGTTTATTTAAACGCTGGCTGGGGGTGACTCCCAAGCATTATCAGCGTATTTTGAGGACCAAAAAGGCAATCGGTTTTTTACAGCAGCATCACACTGCGAATTTAGCAGATGTTGCTCAACAATTTGGATTCAGTGACCAGGCGCATATGACGCGAGAGTTTCGCACTATTGCATGCGTGACACCAAGGCAAGTATGACGAGTCATCGACTTTCTTATGTTTATTCCTTCGATAAATAATTGTCGGTCAGGCCAATAAACTTAATATCCAACCAACGTTCACTTAGCAAATCTAGGCTCCCCCGTACATCTCGTGGGCTGGCACAAACAAAAAACCCGTTAATCATAGGGTTATGGATTATATATGAAACTATTAGTACGCAATTTAGATCGCTCAACGACAGAAGATGAACTACGAAACTTATTCTTGGCGTTCGGCAACGTCCAGTATTGTAATCTTGTCGTTGATCAAGCGAGCGGCGATTCCAAAGGTTTTGGTTTTGTTGAAATGCCGAAAGTGGGTGAGGCAAAGGCTGCAATTAAGAGCCTTAACGACACAACTGTTGGCAGTAATCAAATACGTGTTAAGAAAGCAAATTAGTAAGAGCGTAACGCTGCTTTCAAATCAGTGATGATTTTCTTTCGCACGACTGGCAACCAACGACAAAATTGAGCGACCACGGCCATCGAAAAACGGCTTTATATCATCATTTACGACTAGCTCGTCATAATATAGTTGCTCGATCGTAAAGCCACAGCTTGCTACAAGCGGTTCTAATGTTTGCTTGGTAAACAGGTGTATGAAAGACGCCCTTGACGTATCGGGCATATGCTTAATAAATTCCTCGCCATGCACGGTCAAATCCGTCTCTCCCGGCCACGGGTCACCGGCTTCAAGGCGCTTCTCAAAATCCTCTTGTACGCCCAATTTTGTTAAATAGGGCGTACATACGCTGATAAACATTTTACCGGTTGGGGTTAACCAGGTACGCGCTTTTTCAAGCCCATTGATAATTTCTTCGCCCTTCAAAAAGTGCAATACGTGAGAGAAATGCACGGCACTAAAGCTGCTCGGCGAAAATTCGAAATCACCTGGGAACATACCATGCCTTGTCGATAAATACGGGCGCTGTTCTTCGGGCGTGCTCTCAATTAAACAATCCAGATGGTATTGATCAAGGTCTGCTGCAACAACAGGTTTTTTAAGCGCTAATATCGGCAACGTTGCTACGCCATAAGCACACCCAACATCAAGTACTGGATGATCTGCCGTTGCCGAATACGCGACAAAATCACGGCTCAAACGTGTCATTTTTTTGAACATGAATCCACGATTATCTACCGTCGGGCGAATCCAATCGTTTTCAACCAAAATTGATTCAGACATTCGTTGTACCTCCAGATATGACGCGCTTCGGTAATTGCACAAACCCAACGAGCAGCCTGAACATTGTGTAATGTGGGTTATGAGCAGTTAGAACTAGCGCTGAAGGGTTGGTTCAAATCGTCGGAATATTGCTCACGACGGAAAATCGGTAGGTTTACAAAAAAAAGAACGGGGTCAAAAAGAACGGGGTCACGAAAAAGAACGGGGTCAGGTCTCACATTTGACATTCAGATCAATGGGTCAGAGTCGAATGGCACTATGTTAAGCACCCCTAGCGCCACGTTGATCTATCATTTCAGTACGTAATTCAGACCTTGGTTTTGTCATTAATTTAAACGGCTTGAGTCTGCATTTTACCTATCAGCTGATAGCGGCTTTTTGCGTAGCGTTTGGATGTGAAACTGAGGCGATAGAAAAAGCTGCATGGCAAAGGCTACTCGATGGCGAATAGCCTTTATTGCAAGGAGTTTTGAATACGCTAGCTGTGCTTAACTTAGTGCCATTCTACTCTGACCCCATGATCAAGACCCCATGATCACTAGGTGTTGAGGTGATTGGCGTGGCTGCTGGGTTGTTGTCAATGGCATGAGCACGCGGGCTTGGTACTTATTTACTCAGCAGCACCATCTAATCGTGGGCTCAAATAGTCACACTACGCTCGTTGCTCGAATTACTTTCGTTACTCATATTCGGCTATTCAATTGCCTGTTTGGCTGGCGCGGTATTGCGTAATCGTTTGCCCCGTCCATCGCTTAAACGCTTTGTGAAAACTGGCGTAGTCTTTAAACCCGCAACGTTCGCCAATGGATTGCACACTGAGTTCTGTCGAAGCTAACAGGGATATCGCGGTTTGCTGGCGCTGTTGTTCGCACAGTTGTCGATACGGCATCTGCGCTTTTTGGAGTTTTCGGCGCAGGGTTCTCGGGTTCATCGACAGCATGTCTGCCAATTCGGCAAGCCCGGGTAGATCACCACTGCGTTGAGCCAAAATACTGCGTACCGCGAACACAATATCACCCGATTTCGCGCGAATCACCCGATCAAGCTCATCACGGCAGTGGCCGATTGCCGCTTGCCGTGTGACGCGGTTTGCCATGGGTAACGGCTGCCTGGCCAGCGAAACAGGAAACTTCAATTGCCCCACCGCGGCATTAAAGGTAACGGGCGTTTGCGACACTTTTTCGTAGTGCTTCGCATAAGCTGGGCGGGTGTATGGCACGCGAATTTCACTGAAACGAAATGGGATTGCTGTGAGTTGGCTGATTTGTGTGGTGAGTGTGCCGATAAACACTTCGTGGGCAAAGATCTCGTTGACGGGGTATGTCATATCCGCTTTGGGGTGCAGATCGATAACCATCATGCCGTCTTTTACATAACTTGCCGTTGAGAAACGACTGCGAAGAATTTCCCGAAAATCATGCGCAATCGATAACGCCTGCCCCAACGAATCGGCACACATCAAGGCCGCTGACAACATGCCCCATCTCGACAGGTTGAGCGCTAATCCCAAATCAATGCCTAAACCGGGCCGATTGGCCAAGCGATAGACGTTGCGATAAATCATATCAAACTGATTGAGGGATATTGGCTTGCCGGTAACGCCAGAAAGCTGCATATCAAGGCCGCTTCCCAGTAGCCAACGGGGCTCGGGGATTCCCTCGTTCGCCATAAAGGAACGGATCAATTCCAGCTCTGCATCTGGGAATATAGCGAGGTTTTCAAAGGCGTCTGGCATCCATCAACCACCAAAAATAGGTTATTCGGCCATATTTTATGTCTACAACGGCCAATTTAAAACACTTATATGGCCTAATGGAATCGGCGAGATTACACTCTGCGCTGAAATACTGTTGTCTGCTATCGATACGATCAACGCAAAATAACGACAAACCGGCCATCTGCCTGAAGATTGCCGGTTGTATAACCAGGCAGGAATACCTCTTGAACACAAACACTGACGCTTCTACCCCTGTTGCCTTGTACTCAAAATCCATCGAAGTTCGCTGGGCGGATTGTGATGCCAACAAACATATGCGCCACAGTGCCTATGCCGATCTTTTTGCCCATACCCGTTTAGGCTTTTTGAACCACATCGGCCTGACGCAAACATTTATGAGCGAACACGCACTCGGCCCGGTGCTGTTTCGTGAAGAAACCCTCTATCAACGCGAAGCCCATGTTGGCGAGTTGCTGACGATCGTGATCGAAGCGGTTGAACCCACGGAGTTTTCAAAATCGATTCAGATCGCGCAGCGGCTTTATAAAGAAAACGGTGAACTCTCCGCTACCCATTATTGCACCTTTGCCTGGATGGACTTAACCGCCAGAAAAATCATCGCACTGCCAGAACAGATCGCGGCCTTTATTTCAACCGTACCCTCTGCTGAGGCGAGCTGACGATGATGGATACCAATGCAGGCGCCCGCAACTGCCCTTTTGTCGAGACATTACCATGATCGATCACTCTCGCCGGGGTCAAGAGGTCAGAATTGAACGGCACTATGTTACCCCCTCCTAGCGGTGTGAACTTACTTTAAAGTAAGGGCTATTCGCCATCCGGTAGCCTTTGCCATGCAGCTTTTTCTATCGCCTCAATTCCACATCCAAACGCTATGCAAAAGCTGCTATCAGCAGCACGCCAGTACAAAGCAATTCAAGAGGAATTACAGTCACATCAGCTGTCGACGATGCAGCAAATATCGGCGGCCTATATCCCCTCATAGTAGTTTCAACGTTCGTCTACTAAAATCGATGCTAGTCGTCGTGTTTTCACCACAGAGAATACGTTCTGAGTATTATTTTTGCAGGCGCTAAAACCCGACAGCAGCTGACCTTCTTCTTTATATCAGCGTTGCACTTATTATCAGTCTTCAGGTCTGATTTCAGGCAAGATAATTCGGGGAATAGTAATAAAAAACCGATTGATCAAGAATCGCATCTAACGCACACATATAGGAATAGAATGGATATTCGAAAAACAGTATTTTTAATCGTTTCGCACGCACTGGTAGGTGCTGTCGGTTTTGGAATTGGCATTTACACTCTACCTATTCTTACCGCACCACCTGCACCTAGTGAGATTGAAATAGAACAGGCTTCCTCACAAGCCAAATATAGAGCTGAGTTTAAAAGAGACTTAGCAGGTAGTGATGCATTCCACTGGGGAGAAGGTGAAGTTTCGCTTGGCGATAAATACATTACCCTAAATGGCGAGCTTGCTCCCGGCCCTGATTATAAACTCTACTTGTCGCCTAAGTTTGTGGAGAAAGAAACAGAATTTAAACGTCTAAAACATTCTATGAAACTCGTTGGCGATGTAAAAACATTCAAAAACTTCACAGTAGATGTTTCGCCTAGTATTGATATTTCGAAGTTCAATACGGTCGTAGTTTGGTGTGAAACGTTTGAAGAGTTTATTACATCAGCAAAGTATCAGTAATTGGGTAAAGGGCAGAGTTGTTGAAACTCCCCGCCTATGAATTAGTGCGTACAAATCATTTACCCAGGACCGAGGGGGTCACAAGTGGGCCCTCGCCCTGGATGCTGAAGCATTGTTAGAATATCTTCTTTGTTACCACCTTTTTTGAAGGCAATGTTGCTTCAACAGAAACCTCAACACCAAATTTAGTTTCTACGTCAGGATCCAGTCCAAGGGGGAAAACCTGTTAATGAATTGATTCGCACACGATCAATTACACTGGCCTATGATCCAACAATCATGAATAACTAACACTATCCATCATTATCGAAANCTCAATTCCAATATTACGAAAATCCATAGAAATGTAGATCTAACGTCTGTTAGGATAAAAGCGATTTATGTTGTGTTGAACCTTATTGAACCGAATAACTTAATGGAAGTTGTTGCTAGGTCAACGCCGCTGAAAAACAATAACTGAGCTAGATAAGGATATCTATGGCGACCAATTACAAAATATTCGCACCACTACTATTTGGATTCATAACCGCTGGTTGTATAGAAGATACGATTAACCTTCCGACTAACGTCTTTAATTCTGATGTTATTGTACGTGCGTCAAAGTCAGAAATGATCGTGAGCGCTACGTTATCCAACAAAAACAATAAGCCGTTTACGGTTAGTGGTAGCGAGCAGTTTATCTCGAACGCACGGTCGGTTGAAAAGAGTATGACGGGAGATACGGTCAGCCTTATTTTGACTCCTGGCAGTTCATTGTTTGATATCACGCTACCTGGAAACCTTGCCACCTTTATCAAGAAGGGTTATTCGTCAACCTACGAGGGCGAATATCAGAATGAGCAAATTACCGTTACGTTCGATCGCGCCAATGATGAGGCAGATGCGGTATCTACAGTGATGCTACCGTTACCATCTGAAATCACTGCTCCTGCGGTGAACGCTGTATATACCGTGGCAGATGATATTGTCGTTCAATGGGATGGAGCACAAAGCAACGGCGACGTTTCGATAGATTTTGTGTCGGATTGTACAAAGATGAATGTGTCGTACGGCAATGTGAACATCGATTCGCCTATTTTATTGTACGTCACCAATAAAGCACGCCGAGTATCGTTCACTGTTGATGACACAGGCTCTTATACATTAACCGGTTTAGATGCGCTCGATCTGGGTGCGTTAGAGGCTGACCCAGAAACTACTTACACGGTTAACGAAGCAGAATGCTCAACGAAAGTCTTTCTGACTCGACGTACTAGCGGCACCCTTTCTGAGTTTTTGAGTGGTGGCAGTGTTATTGGCGAAACGGTTCGCCAATTGGATGGCGTTATTCAAATAAACAAATAGCTTTATGTAACATTAAGAGCATAGAAGTAGGCTTTTGGCAGTGCCCCAGTGCAATACTGGGGCGATTAAGCAAAATTCTAGTCGATATTCAAAAAAGTATTTTCCAATTTATTTCGATATTACCAAATCATTGTTACTTGAATAAAAAATATTCATCTTTACGGTTAGGGCAATATTTTGTTTGATTTCGATTGAACGCTCATAGTAGTTTGAGCGTCCATTCATTCAAGGAGAGTACAATGGGTATCGCAGCAGGCGTGCTTCTTATTATGGCCGCCATTCTTAATGTTTTTGCCGCTTTTGCATACAATGCTAAAGGGAAGTTAAATTCTGGTGCCGCCAACTTAGGTGAAAAAGTTGTCAGTGAACTAGGTGATGATTCTAAGGGTCAATTTTCTGACTATCAAAAAACCGGCATGCTTAATAAAGCATTCGCTTTGTTTTTGTACGTTAGTGTTCCAACACTTGTTGTTGGTGGTGTATACGCATTCAATGGCAACTATACGCAGATTCTTTTTGCTGCTGGTATTGTAGCGATTGCTGCTGAGTTAATCGGTGGCAGCATGTCTAAATTTGGACCATCTAATTTATCTGGTATAGCTGGCGGTTGTATTGCCGTATTTCTTAGCTATGAACAAGTATTGGCCTTATTAGGTTAAGCTAGACCATACCCCGGTTGAATGTTATCAACTGGGGTTGTTTCAGCACGATCTATCGAAAACCGGTGAATAGTTCTCGTATTCGATTGATCGTTTCAACAGCACTTCAACATTCGAATCAATAGTCACGTGCACGCTCTTTATACGCCTTGGTTTATAAGGCTTTTTACGCATGTCGTGTTGTCGCCCTCCCCTCTACATGTTCTCCCATCTGGCTTTCTACGTTGAAACAGTGGATTACCCCTCCGCTACCGCACTAAAACAAGTCGCCAAAGTCTACAGCATGATATTTACACGCAAAAATCAATGACCCAACACCATGATCCCATCAGTGGATTATGCGAACATAAGGCGCTCAGAAAAGGAGTGATAGACATGAAAGTACATTACCTCGACGATTGTTTCTCCAGATGTTGGTGCAGTATGCGCAGGGTACGAAGCGGCCCATAATGTTACATTTGGTGAGCCGGATGAGCTTCTCGGTGGCGCCAGAACATGCAATTTGGCCGATGGCGGCATTGTTGGTGTACGTGGGCCTTTGCGAGAGACTGAAACACCCATTGTACGCCCTTACTGGCTGGTAGAGGATATCGAAAAAGCGATCGATCTAGCAAAAGCACAAGGTGCTGAAATCGCCGTTCCGCCGCTAGAGATTCCTGGCAAAGGAACATTCGCCATTTACATCAATGGCGCTGTTGATCATGGTTTTTGGCAACTTTGAGTTCGAAATACTCGATTAGCTGTCAGTGTCTATACGCTCTAACTACAAAAAAACCGGCATCATTCGCCGGTTTTTTGGGTTTAACTGATTGTTCGACCGCTAAATAACTACTTCACACACTCAACATCAACGTACCCGCGAACACTCCCTGCGTTATAACTCACGTAGGCGAAGATGTTCTCTGGGTTTTCAACTTGTATCCGCAAGCTAACCTTACCGCCAGTGAAGCCTTTACTCTCCAAGGCAGTCGATATCTGTGAAGTGATTTTCGTAACACTATTGGGCGCTGCTTGAGCGACAACACCTAAATCATAGAGGTTCCCATTGTTATCAATGGCATCCACCGTAATATCTCCGGTTTCATCTTTGCCTTCTCCTACCCAACTAGCAGGTACTCGGCTGACATAGATAATCTGTGATGAAGTCGCGGAGTACGGCATATAAGGAATAACGTATGCACTACAGCCTCTTTTGCTCGTATCACTGAGAGCGCTATGACTGCCTACAATGGCGAGCAATCCTAAACAATACACAGCTGCTTTCTTTATTCTCATCATGTATGTGTTCTCCATCATCATTTATAACTTCGTAGTTTTTGAATAGGTTTTGTATGAGCAACCGCCATCGACTGGGCGTTATTCTTTAACACACTCAACACGCACAATGGCTCTATCGGCCGCAGTTTGGTACGCACTGTATATGTAGAGATTCTCAGGGTTAGTTGCTTGGATACGTAAAGCGAGTTTTGTTGATGTTACGCCTTGCGCATCTAACGCTTGTGTAATCGGGGTTGTGAGCTTCACAACTTGCTGCGGCGCTACAACAGCAACTTGCCCAAGAGATGTATGCGTGCCTTGATCATCGATCACATCAACAGAAATGTCAGATGAGGGTGAGCTGGTAGCTCCGCTCCATGCATTCGGCACATTCGCTGCGTAAAACAATTGCGATGAATTAACTGAAAACGGCATATACGGAATAATGTACGCATCACAATCACGCGCATCGCTTGCCTGTGGCGCGGGGGGCTCAGGTTCTGGTTTGGGTGTCGGCGGGGCGCTTGGTAAACAAGCCGATAGTAGCAACGAAGCCCCCACTATCGCGGAAGCAGCAGTTATCCAACGGATCATCTTGAACGTATCCTGTGACAATGAGAAAAAATCAGCAGCAGCATTAACGCTTTGCCGCAGCCATGGAGCGACATATTAACAGTCACACTAGGCGGTATCGCTCAAAATGTCTCTTTAAACGCTCATTTTGTCCGCAAGTCACCGATATATACTGCGTCATAAATCAAGGCAGATAGACTCTGTTACGTAATCACTAACGCTAATTTCTAGAACAGAGATCACGACGCATGAAATCAATTTTGCCACTTACAGCTTTGTTTGCCGCTGTCGTATTTTCTGGCTGTGTTCCGGAAGTTAAAACCGATATCAAACCCGCCGAAGAAATTGAAAAGATCATTTTTGTCACCTCTAGCACATATATCGTCTCGGATTTTGGATCATTGGTTGGCGCTGATACGTTATGCCAGAACGTTGCTGATAATGAACCTAGCCTATCAGGAACGTTTAAAGCAGTGATGTCGGATTCTACGGTTGATGCAATTAGTCATCTGTCGTCTTTAGGGGCAAATGTTGTTATAAAAAATACGAACGGTGACGCCGTAGCAACTGGAAGTGCCGATTTGTGGGATGGATCCATTGATGCAGGCGTTAACTACTTTGAAGACGGCACAACTGACACCGACAACGACATCATGGCGTTTACCGGAACATCGGGGGCAGGTGTTAACTTAGTTAATTTGAGTTGCGCTAATTGGAATGACACTGGGGATTTCGCCCCTCCTGCTGCGCAACTTGGGTGGCTGTACAAGCGAGAACGAAATAGCCCTATTGGCGGAATAGAGCCTGCAGTGGTGCATTTAGACACTAAATGGATTAACGGTTTTGGCATAAATTGCAGTGGCTCTTCGCGTTTGATTTGCTTGGAACAGTAACGCGATTGCGAAGCTATCAATCTATCGATATTGAACGCTGGGGTGAAACCAGTCATACACTGAATCGGCAACTATAATTATTCCTGAATACCTTTCAGGAATAATTCCCATGTACATCAGCAAACAGCGATTATGTGGCCTACTTATAACGCTATTGCTGGCGGCATGCTCCAATAGCTCATCTGACAGAGAGAGCTCTCAGCAGTGCTTTAATCGCGATACCCGCCCTTCTACGGCCATTGTTGATAGCCACTACCATATGCGCCCTTTTGGCGGTGATGCCATCCCCTACCAAGATCAGCTCGACAACCTCAAACGCGCTGGCATCCAATATGTGAATATCTATGGTATCGGCCAGCGGTTGGATGCCGCATCCGGCTGCACCTATTATCGAGATTGCCCGGGTGTGCCGGCGATTCCGAGCGTAGAAGATGACTTGGCCAATGCAGAAGATCTCACCACTAACGGTGCTGACGGCATCCACGTGACACTTGCAATGACCTTTCCCGATTTAGCAAAGCCTGAAGATATTGTATCGACCATTCGTTGGCTGGACGAAAAATACCCGAACGCCTTCACGTGGATGGGCGAGTTGAATCTCGTTAAAGAAGCACTTTTTGACAATAGCCACGCCGCCACACCGGAAGCGGCTATTCGCCAGTGGCAAGAATTTATGACGATACTGCGCGATCGCAACATGCCCTTGTCACTTCATAGCGATCTGGGAAGTGTTGATAATCCAACAAAGTACGCACATCTGATGGAGCTGGCATTAGAGCTGTACCCTAACAACATCATCGTTTGGCACCACATGGGAATTTCAGAGGAATTGCTACCCATTGATTCCTCTTTTCACATTGGGATTATTGAGGGTTTTTTGAATAAATACCCAAATCTATATTTGGATATTTCGTGGCGCATCATTGCTGATAGTTTGTATCGTGAGCCAACCTCACGTGAGGCCTATGTGCAGTTTTTTAACACGCACTCTGCACGAATACTGCCTGGTACTGATTTTGTTGCCGCCGTCACTAAAACCTATGATGATTATCAAGATGAGGTAGCCGTTACCGGCAGCATTAACCGGTATTTGAATGATGAGGCATTTCGCAATATTGTGCTTGGGCAAAGCTACTTTGATCTCATTGGCTTGAATAGAACAGCGCCAGATATCTGCCAATGAGGTGTTTTAGTGACTCAATCTGATCACGTGCCAAAGCACGGGACCGCCTTTAATTAACATCGATCGACAGCGGCGAAAGCCGTCTGATCTTTCTTCTCTAATCCCTACTTGATCGATGATCATATCGAGACAAACAAATAGCGTTATACACCACTTGAAACGAGCGACAATGATCTAAGCGGTACGTAGCTATTGTTGCTCAACGACTATCATGCGAAATCTGATGTTGAAGGTAGGCACGGCATTTTGGCGGGTAATGTTCGCCAAGTATGCCAGTTGACGGCTAACGATACTGATGCAAACGATACGACTACTGAATACAATACGACCTGCGTCTTTGAGCCTGGGCCTGGGCTCTCGGCCGAAGAACAACTCGCGGTAAAAATCGTCGTTAACGATAACCGTATTTCGAGCAGTGTCTGCTTAGAAGCTGAATCCGGTGTGAAGGGCGAAGAAAATTACGGTAGATGTCGACTTTGATCTGTGGCGCTCGTAGGAGCGGCGAAGTACAAAGCCAATCGATAAAGTTTAGAGCGTTGATCAAACATTACCGATAAGGTACCGTTTGAGCAGGAATTAAACACTACAAGGAGTAACAGCATGGAATGCAATAGCTTCGGGTACTACTTTAACGAAAACCTGAAGGCTTTAGGTCTTCCTACATTTAACGAAGCATACTCGTCAGCGAAAAACATTACCGAGATAGTCGCTGGCATCGGTTCATACATTTGGTAACGCTGCGACTGCCGGTGAGGTTTTGGGCGCAACTGTTGCTGTAGAGAAAGCGGCAGCAGCGGCAGGTCTTCTAGCTTCTTTCTACGCTGGTGCATGTGTCGGATCGCTTTTTGTTGCTGCAACTAAAGCGAATGAATGCGACAGACTCAGTCGCCCTAAGGTAGATCGCCGTGGCCGGCCAATCAAAAGCAAGGACGTTGTTGCTTGGGCAACTGAAAACGCAGTGAACTTTCCCGAGCTTAGCTACCTTCTCGAAAGGTATCCTGAAATTATGGATCCAGCTTCAAATAAGTCCAATATGCTGGCGTTTCAGGCTAGTGGATTCGGTCAAGTTGCTGCATGATGCTCGATCGAATAGGTCTCATAATTGCCGCCCTTTTTGTGGGTAGCGTTGTTATTTTTCTGCTTCCTATCATTGACGATGTTATGAATGCGGAGAGTGGTACGACTTTTCAGATACTACTAGCAGTTGGCGTTTTAGCTGGTGTTATCAGCTTTATTCGAAAACAAAAAAAGAAATCTGATTAGTAAGGCCTTAACAAGATAGCGCCTACACGTGCGTGGGGCGTTGCGCTTATTGCTTGAACTCAGGGAGCTTTAAAAACTAGGCCTCTGCTTTAGGAGGCTCTAACAGGTTAGAATATTCGAAGTTAACGCGTCTTAGCGCCTTCACTGAACTGACGCGCTATCCCCGATGTGGTTAGAGAATATCATGGACGACAACAATGCATAATCTAATCGCGTATTTTCAGCGGGCTTCACAAGGCAAAACAGTATTTCTGTTGTTCGTCATAACCAACTTAGTTTATGCCTCAATGCTTGTGTACTCGCTCCCATTGGTGTCGAGTTATGCACCAGAATCTGTGTTATTTGATATGTCTCCTACCGGGTACAGTTATCATCAGGCTGTAGCGTTATTAACGTCACTGGGTGTTGATGGTAGAAGTGCTTATTTAACCGTTCAGTTGCCGCTCGATTTTATTTACCCGGGGATGTTTTCAGTTTCGTATGCACTGCTGATAACTTGGCTACTGAAGCAATACACGCCTGAAGATTCGAAGCTCTTTTATATCGCTTTTATTCCCTTTGTGGCTGGCGGATTCGATTACCTCGAGAATATTGGCATTATCGCTATGTTGAAGAACTTCCCGCATGTTTCGGAAAATCTTGTAACCACAACTAGCGCCTTGACGATCGTTAAAAGCGGAGCAACAACGCTATTCTTTGTGCTTCTTATACTGGCGGTTATTCAGATTATTCAGCGTCGTTTGGGAATTGGGTTGCGTTCATAAATATTGTCTAACGAGACTGATGGCTGCCTAGAAGATGAGCTACGAAACCTGTTTGAGGCTTTCGGAAGCGTTCAATACTGCAACTTGGTTATTGATAAAGAGAGCGGCGACTCCAAAGGTTTTGGGTTTGTTGAAATGCCTAAGGTCGGTGACGCACAGGCTGCCATCAAGAGCCTTAACGACACCAAGGTTGGTGGTAATCAGATACGCGTTAATAAAGCTAGCTAATAAGCCTATACAACAAGGTTGAACACAAAAGTTTTATGACTCGCTCACTAAATCAAATCGTTATGTCATTGCGTATGGATTAATCAGTGCCAAGAAACCTGAAACCAGACAACGTCGATTTACAAAATTCTTAGATATGCTTGAGAGCAGGATAAAACCGACTTAGGCCTTCATCGACCAAGTAAACAACTTAGCTTCGTCGTTATGTGCTCTTTAGGGCAAAAGCTCTCTAGAAACACATTGAGGTTCCCGTTAGTTTATTCTTAAATCCAACCGTCATTTCGTGATAATATTCGCGACTATCTTTTGATGTCACGTTGTTGGGTCATTGTGCGAATTTATCTGCCTTTTTTCTTACTAGCATTAGCCATACGGTTAGTATTGGCATCACAAGATATAGCGTATCTCGATCGGCTATTTTTACCCGATGACACTTACTATACGTTAGCTATCACCCAAAATATCTTCTTCAACCAGCTACCTTCAACCAACGGAGAAGCTATAACCAGTGGGTTTCAGCCTCTAATAACCCTCTGTCAGTTACCCATTTTCCATTTCTTCGACAACCTAGATACAGCGGTAAAAGCCAGCATTTATCTCTCTGCGGTGATCGGTAGTTTAAGCACCATTCTGCTTGGGCTTTTTCTAACTAAAACAATCAGTACCTCTGCCGCGCGTTTCGGTATGTTTTTGTTTGCTATTTCGCCAGCCGTTTTAATCAATGATTTAAACGGTCTTGAAACATCTCTTGCCGGATTTTTTTGCCTAGCAGTGAGTTTATTATTCTATTTAGTTGTGTCGAAACCCTCTACCCTACACGCATGCTTGTTAGGTATAGCGTGCAGCCTCGCGCTTGTATCGCGCATCGATACAGCATTATTGATTCTGTTAATAGGCTTTGGCTTATTAGCACTGGCAGGAATACGCTGGACATCCGTCGTGGTTTTAACGGCACTGGTAACAATACTACCGTGGTGGATATACCTGTATCTTGAGTTTGGTAGTATCGTGCCAGAAAGCGGGAAGGCCGTGAGACAAATTCTTGAGGTAACACCTCACAAGAACCTTGCTCCGGTGTTTGCACTTTATAAGCTAACCGATGTATTTGCTATTCAATCACTGGGAATGAGTGCTGGCTTGGTTCAACGACTTGTTATCTTAGTGTTCATCCTATATTGCTTATTTACAATTCGACGCGCGAAGCTACCCGCAGCATTAGCAATTGTGTTAGCTAGTGCTATCCCACTTGTGTTGTTCTATACCTTTTATTTGACCGCATATTGGTTTTTTGAGCGCTATTTTTATTGGGTTTATGTTCTGCTCATTATGTTGTTTGCAGTCGTGTTGACGCACATTGCATCAAAACACATCAAGTTTGCCATTATCGGTTTCTGCGTTGTGGCTGCGGGAGCAAATATACATCTGTTTTTCAGTAAACCGGAACAAATGCCAGCCTTGAACTTTTTTGGCCCTAAGGGCTACCGAGATCCTGCCTTGGCAGTGCTGGCAAAAACACCTGATCAGTCGCATATTGCTGCAATGCAATCAGGTGCACTGAATTACTATTCGGGCGATACCGTACGTGTTACCAATTTGGATGGGGTGGTCAATCGTGATGCCTATCTGGCCACAAAAAATGGCACGATGTACCAATACCTCGTTGAGATCGAAGTAACCCACTTCGCCGATTGGCATTTAAATCGAAATCTGTTGTTTAAAGAAACACAGCAAAAGATCAATGCTGATTGCAGTGACCAACTGCATCACGTGAAGCACGGCAAGATTGACACCTCCTTGTACGATATTAAAGTCTGCTTGAATGATTAATTGATTGAGGTGACCAACAAGTTGGAGCCGGGGTTTCAGCTCATCCAAGAGCTTATCAATAACCATCCCCGCCCAACAGCCGAAACCCTCAGAGGCAGACTAAGGAGTCATCCATTATCTTATGCGAGTCATTCAAGTAGCCCCCTACAACCCGCAGTGGCCGGCAGAATATGAGCGCGAGAAGCAGCTTATTCTGGCGTCGATCCCAATTCAAGAGCTGCTAGTACATCATATCGGCAGCACGTCAGTTCAAGGATTAGCTGCAAAGCCGATCATTGATCTATTGATTGAGGTGCGCGATGTAGAAGAGCTCGATCATTGCACCGCTGCATTCGAGAGTCTCGGGTATGACTGCAAGGGGGAGTTTGGCATTCCCGATCGGCGATATTTTCAAAAAGGCGAAAGTGATCGCACTCACCAGATACATGCTTTCGAAAAAGGCTCAATTGGCGCCAGACGCCATCTTGCCTTCAGAGATTACTTAATCGCACATAACGCAATTGCTAACGAATATGCAGAGCTAAAGTATCAGGCAGCCAGAGCCTGCGAAAACACCATTGAAGTCTATTGTGAATTTAAAAATAAATTCATAGTATTTCACGAAAAACGCGCGCTTGCTTGGGTCGAAGATAACATCTAACAATATATATTATTCCGCATAGATACCCTTCCTAGCGCTACCCATTCTGAAACGCAGAGCCATCCAACATACTATAAGTATTTTGAATCACTGCGACCCGAAGGTCGCAGGTTTCTTTCACTACTCGTAGTACCCGTTTAGTACCCGTTAGTTTCATATTGCAGCAAGGTCACACCCGTAATGGTATTGCCATCGACAAAGTCACCAGCTGAGATCAGTGCACCATGACCTTGGTAACTGCCAACATTCGGCGTGTACAAACAGGTTTCGTTCGATTCACACAAGCCGTTATCGTTACCAATGAAATCACTCAATATCTCAACGGAATTACGCAAGTAGCGAACCGCAACATTATCTTGAGAAGGATTGTTACCAAACAAGGGTTTGTTACTACCAAATGCAATTGTGTTACTTGCATCGCCATTGAGTACTTTCGGTAATACCGCTCGCACAGTGTTATCCGATGCACGCAAAGACCAATCAGCAATGCGGCCGACTTGATTCTGCCAAGGCAGAGCCGTTGCTGCTTCAAACAAACCACCATCAATTGCCCAGTGGCGTAGCGTATTTTCAAACCCAACCCAATCAATACCGGTACCTTCGAAATTCGTCGATGTCGATAGACCGTTGTTGTCTGATGCATTGACTGTATCGTCAGTCGTTACCCAACCTACGAAAGCACTGTTTCGCCAACTCGGTGCATTGACTCGCGTAAAATCAGCAGGCGATGCGTCCGGTGTACAGTTAGCATTCAGCGCATACATATTATTATTGTTACTCGTCGTTGCCTCATTATTCGCGCAAGAAACAGATCCCGATATATCGCCCAGTATGAACTTCCCAGTGACATAATTTTTGTGGCTCCCTGCAATCATCGCTGTAACAAACTGATCAATAGCAAGGTTTTGGTAAATACTGCTATTTGACGTCTGCCCATCGGCCTCTATGCCGGCAACGGATGTTTCCGTACCGACGATTGCCAGGTTATTGATGGCGGCAGCCGCACCTTCATAAAAGAAGGCAGCCTTTTCACTATCAACCACAGTGCCAATCATGCCAGCGTTCACGACAGTAAAATTGTTGAGTACTATCTGGAACAGGTTCAGCCCCCCTCTCACACCCGTGTGGGTACTATTCACCACAGTCACATTTTGCAGTACTGAGTCATTGGCAGCATGCAGTGTTACACCTGAATTGGCGTTACTGATGATGGCATTGTGAACAAGGTTTCTGTAAGAATTATCAAGACGAAGACCCAAGCTACCGTTGCTTGCGCTGATATTCTCGAGCTTGTTACCAAATGAGAAATAGAAGTTAAGGAGAATGTATGCCGAATCGTATTCCGGTGAGTATTCCCCAGCGACTACAATAGACTCCAAACGGCTATTAAAAAGATTACGTGCCCTAACACCGCCAATCCCTTCGGTTAGGTAAGCGCCTCGTAAGACAGAGAAGCTTACGTTTTCGAAGTAGACCCTGTTTATATTGTCTTTTGACGCAGGTCCAGAAAACTTACCGGCATTGGCTTCTAGCCAAACATGATGTGAGTCATCAACGAATATCTGGTGTTGTTCACCGGTGGTATTAGCCGAACCCGAGGATCCAATATTTGGATCAACGATGACTGCGATTTTACTCGCCCCGTCAATCGCAATGTTCTCAGAGACATGATCTCGTACCAAGTACACCACAGACTCTTCGGTAAATCCGTTTTCTACGATCGCTTCTTTCACGGGGTTCTGCCACCAAGCCGCTTCAAGCGTGGTAAATAGATCATCGTTTTGGTCAGAGACCGTGACTTGATTCAATCGCCAGTCGATAGCGGTGAAATCAAGCAGGTCTGACATCATCACATTCGACTTTAATCCCATTGAAACCATGCGCACTGGGTCACTGCTGGCATCGCAGTGCCATACAAATGCATCCAGTGCATCTGTTGCCGTAAGCCCGCTACAATCAGATTTACCAGGAACCTCAACCGCTCGCATTTCTCCACCGTGAATACAGCTGTTAAACGTCCCTGAATTCACCGGATCACTCAAGTTTGGCAAATCACAGGTTGTATTTGTCGCCTGTAAACGGTCGATGCCATCATTTTTAACGTAATCATTCCAGTTAGGCGCATCGTCATAGAAAGCCACGATATGATTGTTAGCGATGTTAACGCGATAGCTTGTCGATATCGGCAGGTAACGGCTATCGCCAGCTTTAGTCGCCGTAACTTCGGCAGCACCTTCACCGTTAAGCGTTACTTCTCCGGTTATGGCATCTACGGACGCTATATCGACATTGGCTGACACAAAACTGATGGCACCCATGCCACTGCCGCCACTGACGGAATTGGTAAAACCCGGATCAGACAGCTGCTTCTGTACAGACCCTGCTTGAGTAAATAACAGACGCTGTTGCGGCCCTTTAATCACGGTTAAATCAAAGTTTGTGCTTGTTGATTTGTAGCTCGCATCAGCGGCTTTCAACACGGATATATTTGTCGTTCCGACACTCATCATCGTAATCACACCGCTAGCATCAACAGTGGCAACGCTGGTATCTGAAGAGGTATAACTCAAGGCACCACTACCACTGCCGCCTTCGACCGGATTACTAAAACCATCCGTTGAAAAGGCCTGCGTGATCGACGTTTGCTCAAATACCAGCGCATCTTGGTCTCGAAGATTAACATTCAGTGTGTAGGACGCCGATGTATCAACGTAATTTTCGCCGCCCATCAACGTTGCGGTGATGGTTACCGAGCCCGCAGCACGGGGCGTAACTGATCCGTATGTTGTAATGGTCGCAACGCTGTCATCAGAAGACGAATATTGAACCCCACTCGGATTACTTTGAAGCCTGTTAATAAAATTAGGGGCCCCGACAAAAACAGTAATTTGGCTGTCTGTGAAACTAATCGGCGCGAGCATGCCTTTCGTAATCGTTAAGGTATAACTTGTAGAGTCTCCTTCCAGCCATAGATCATTACCCTGACGGTAGGCGGTGATTACGGCAGTACCTACTTTTTTGAATCGCACGCTCGGGCCATATCCACTGTTATTAACCGAAGCGACGGTTGGATCGCTAGAGGCAAAGCTATATATGTTGTTCCCCACGCCACTGGCATTCAAAGCGTTATCATCCAGTCCATTGGATACATAGGCTTTTGTCACCGATGTCTGTGCCCATGAAATCGGACCTTGAATACCCTTATCTATGTTCAGAGTCATGCTGGCAGACGTTCTCAGATATTGAGAGTCGCCCGCTTTGCGAACAGTAATAGTTACACTACCAGGCCTACGCATCCGGATTTCACCGGTCTCCAAGCTCACTGTAGCAACATTTGTATCACTAGAAATATACGTCAGCGCCCCCGTACCACTGCCTTCAGACGATAGCGGTACAGTGAATGAACTTGAGCCTAAACGTTTGTTAACAACGTCTTCGCTAAACGCCAACAACCCTTGCGGACCAAGCGCCACCTCAATTAAGTAACTTGTTGTGCTAGGTAAGTAGACATCATCACCGGCCTTAGTCGCTGAGATTGTTACGAAACCAATTCCGGTAAGGGTTACCTCACCACGACTATCGACAGTCGCTTTCGTATCGTCGGAAGAGTTGTAGGTAATAATGCCTGAACCACTTCCACCAACAGGAGTTTGAGAAAAATCAGTGTCATTAAAACTAACGTTCATTCTGGTCTGCGCAAAACCAAAACTCTGCTGATTAACTTTGACAATGGATATCTGCGATATGGCCGTTTGCGAGAAATAATCAGTATCGCCAGCTTTGGTTGCCGTTATGGTTGCGCTTCCGAAACCGTTAAACGTCAGCACGCCGTTGTTATCTACACTAACCACATCGGTATTGTCTGAACGATAGGTAACCGTACCTGTGCCGCTGCCGCCACGAGATACGTTAACCAGAGTTTTACCAATATCCGACGTACGCTTGTTAATGATGTCAGCATCAAAATTCATTGGCGACTGTTCGCCCTTGCCGATGGTTAGCGTAAATGTCGCAGTCATCTCACGGTAAAAATCGTCTGCAGCCTTGGTCGCGGTCACGGTGGCTGAACCTGCGCCCAATACCCGGAATACAGAANGGCTTTGCACTTTCAACACGCTCGTATCACTAATATCATAGGTAACGAGACCCGCACCTGAACCACCGACAATGGCATTGGTAAAATCTGTTTGAGATCCATCCCCTTCCGCAAAGTCGCGTGTCACCTGCGATCGTTCGAAGGCTAATGTTCGCTGCATGCCCTTATTGATCGTCAAGGTATAGCTGGCTGTTGTAGGCAGGTAATTCACATCGCCAGCTTTCGTCACATGAATCTGAACCACACCTGGGCGAACTGCGGTAACGCTACCGCTGCCGGCATCGACTAACGCGATATCCGTGTCACTTGAGCTATATGATTTAATACCTCTGCCGCTGCCACCGAATACCGGGATCACCGGAGAGATCTGGCCATAGTCAAAACTTGAATTCAGGCTACGAAAACGCATCGCCGCCTGCTGGGCTTTGCCGATAACGATTTGATAGCTTGCTTGTGATTCAAAATAATTATCATCCGCTGATTTAGTTGCGCTGATAGTAATCGTGCCCGCGCCGAACAAGTACACTTCACCAGAAGAGTTGATTACTGCAATGGAAGGGTCGCTGGATCGATACGTAATATCCCCGATACCGCTACCACCCGTCGGTATCTGACTGAATGCACTGTCGCCGAATGTTTTATTCACAATGGCTTGATTAAAACCAAACCCTTGTTGATCGCCTTTGTCGACCGTTAACGTGAAACTCGCCGTTGCAGCATGGTAGAGATCATCAGCTGCCTTCGTTACAGTGACCGTGGTCGACCCAACACCATGAACTTGTATGGTTCCATCGTCAGCATTAACGGTTGCGATATTTGTGTTAGATACTGCATAACTCAGGCTACCGTTACCACTGCCTATTGAAGCTAACGTATTTTCAATGTTCGTATCACCGATACGTTGTTGCAACACATTATCCGTAAAGCTCAATGCGGCTTGATCCGCACGCGCAACTACCAAGGTAAAGCTGGCCGTTTGCGTTTGATAATTTGCATCGCCCGCCTTCGTTACCGTAATTTGAACAGTGCCCGTGTATTGAATGGAAACTTGGCCGGCACCATCAACGGTGGCGATATCTGTGTTGGACGATGCGTAGCTGACAGCACCGGTGCCTTCACCGCCTGCCACTGCATTAGAAAACGCGACGTCACCGAACTGCTTGTTGACGGTCTCAGCATCAAAATTCATTGTTGCCTGCTCGCCCTTGTCGACGGTTAGCGTGAATGTCGCAGTCATCTCACGGTAATAATCATCCGCTGCTTTGGTTGCGGTCACGGTAACTGAACCTGCACCCAATACTCGGAACACAGAAGGGCTTTGCACTTTCAACACACTCGCATCACTAATATCATAGGTAACGAGCCCCGTGCCTGAACCACCGACAATGGCATTGGTAAAATCTGTTTGAGGCCCATCCCCTTCCGCAAAATCGCGTGTCACCTGCGATCGTTCGAAAGCTAATGTTTGCTGCATGCCCTTATTGATCGTCAAGGTATAGCTGGCCGTTGTAGGCAAGTAATTCGCATCACCGGCTTTGGNCACATGAATCTGAACTACACCTGGGCGAACTGCGGTAACACTGCCGCTACCAACATCGACTAACGCAATACCTGTGTCACTTGAGCTATATGATTGAAGACCACTACCGCTGCCGCCCAATACCGGGTTCATCAGAGAGATCTGGCCATAGTCGAAGCCTAAATTCAGGTTACCAAAGCTCAGCGCAGCCTGCTGTGCTTTGCCGACAACGATTTGATAACTAGCTTGTGACTCAAGATAGTTATCATCGGCTGATTTAGTTGCAGTAATAGTAATCGCGCCCGCGCCGAGCAGGTGCACTTCACCAGAAGAGTTGATTGATGCAATAGAAGGATCGCTGGATCGATACGTAATATTTCCGATACCACTACCGCCAGTCGGTATCTGGCTAAACGTGCTGTCGCCGAATGTTTTATTCACAATAGCTTGATTAAAACCGAACCCTTGCTGATCACCTTTGCCCACCGTTAACGTGAAACTGGCCGTTGCAGCGTGGTAGAGATCATCAGCGGCCTTCGTTACAGTGACCGTCGTCGAACCAGCACCATGAACTTGCAAGGTACCATCGTTAGCATTAACGGTAGCAATATTCGTATTAGATACCGCATAACTCAGGCTACCGTTACCACTGCCCGTCGAAGCTAGCGTATTTGCAACATTCATATCACCGATACGTTTTTCCAACACATTATCTGCAAAACGCAATGCGGCTTGATCCGCACGCGTAACCTCCAAGGTAAAGCTGGCCGTTTGCGTTTGATGATTCGCATCACCCGCCTTCGTCACCGTAATTTGCACAGTACCCGTATAATGAATGGAAACTTGGCCAGCGCCATCAACAGTAGCGATATCCGTGTTGGACGATGCGTAACTGACGGCACCGGTGCCTTCACCACCCGCCACTGCATTAGAAAATGTAACGTCACCGAACTGCTTGTTAACAGTGGTAGAGGCAAACAGCAAACCGCTTTGTGCCGACCGATCAACAATCAACGCATAAGACGCTGTCGCCGACTGATAGTTATTACTACTGGATTTGGTAACAGTAATCGTTGCGTTACCAGCACTTAGCACAGTAACAAGACCGGTTGAAGGATCGACATCGGCAACAGCGTTATTACTTGACTGGTACAACAATGCCCCGCTGCCGCTACCACCGATTAAACCATTATTAAAACGACTGTCACCGAAGTTGGCATTCACAGTGGCTTGATCAAAGCTCAAAGCAGCTTGCTCTGCTTTGTCAACGACCAGCTCAAAACTTGCCTGAGCAAGTTGATAATTGGTGTCTTCAGCTTTGGTCACCTGAATCGTTGCAGTGCCGGATCCATGAATGCTGATCACACCATTACTATTAACACCGGCAACTGTCGGCTGAGAAGAAATGAACGACAAAGCCCCCGTACCCGAACCGCCTTGAAGCGCATGGGTAAAGCTGTCATCACCAAACGTCTTTGCAATCTGTGCTTGCTCAAAAGCCAATGTACTCTGAAACGCTTTACTAACATTGAGAACATAACTGCCGCGGCTTTCAGCGTACTGTTCATCCGCTGCTTTATGAATGCGAATGATTGTTGAACCTGCACCGACAATAGTGACGTCGCCGTTAGTATCCACCGTCGCGACGTTAGTATTATCACTGCGGTAGCTAATAGCGCCCTGCCCTTCACCCGATTCACTTAGCGTGTTATTGAAGACGCCATCGCCAAAAGACTTAGTAATCTGCGGTTGAGTAAATACCAGGCCCGCTTGACCCGCCTTCGACACAACCAAGGTGAAGCTGGCAAATGCTTCGGCATAGCGGTTATCTGCCGCTTTGGTCACCTCAATCACAACACTACCGGCAGAATGAAGAGTAATCGTGCCCTGCGCATCAACACTTGCAATACCAGTGTCTGCAGAACGATAACTGACTGCGCCAGTACCGGACTCACCTTGCAGCCCATGGCTGAATGCGTCATCACCGAACGTTTTATTCAACAATGCCGCAACAAACTGGAAGTTTGGCTGGCTCTGTTTAGCAATAATTAGGTTATAGCTAGCGGTGCCCGCATCGTATTGGCTATCACCGGTTTTGGTTGCGGTTATTGTCACTTCCCCAGCACTATGCAGGGTCACAGAACCATTGCTGGCAACACTGGCTATTTGTGAATCACTGGAGCTGAATGTTATCGCGCCAGTGCCAAAACCACCCATGATCGGATTAACAAACGCACCATCACCAAGGGTTTTATTCAACAGTGAATCACCAAATGTGAAAGCGGCTTGTGTGCCCTTGGTAATCGTTAAGGTATAAGCGGCAGTTGCCGGCAGATACAGATTGTTACCGGCTTTATCGGCTGAAATAATCACTTGGCCAACGGCTTTGGGCGTAACCTCGCCGGTTAACGTATTAACCGTGGCGATGTTTACGTCAGATGTTTGATAGCGCACAAGACCATTACCCGACCCACCTTGCACCGTGTTAGCACTCACCATATCACCAAGACGATAGCTCAGTGCACTACCGCCAATAAATTGCAAAGGAGCTTGCGGAGCCTGATCGATAACCAGCTCAAAACTTGCCTGAGCGCGTTGATAATTAGCGTCTTCAGCTTTGGTCACCTGAATCGTTGCAGTGCCGGATCCATGAATGCTGATCACACCATTGCTATCAATACTGGCAACTGCCAGTTGAGAAGAAATGAACGACAAAGCCCCCATACCCGAGCCGCCTTGAAGCGCATGGGTAAAGCTGCCATCACCAAACGTCTTTGCAATCTGTGCTTGCTCAAAAGCCAATGTACTCTGAACCGCTTTAGCGACATTGAGAACATAACTACCGCGGCTTTCAGCGTACTGCTCGTCCGCCGCTTTATGAATGCGAATAATTGTTGAACCCGCACCAGTAATGGTGACATCGCCGGTAGCATCGACCGTCGCTACGCTTACATCATCACTGCTATAGCTAATAGCGCCCTGCCCTTCGCCCGAGTTACTTAAGGTATTATTGAAGATGCTATCGCCAAAAGATTTGGTAACCTGCGGCTGAGTGAATACCAGACTCGCTTGACCCGCCTTCGACACAACCACGGTGAAACTGGCGAATGCTTCGGCATAATGATTATCTGCCGCTTTGGTCGCCTCAATCACAACACTACCGACAGAGTGAAGAGTAATCGTGCCCTGCGCATCAACGCTTGCAATACCAGTGTCTGCAGAACGATAGCTGACTGCGCCAGTACCGGATTCACCTTGTAGCCCATGGCTGAATGCATCATCGCCGAAGGTTTTATTCAATAGTGCCGCTACAAACTGGAAGTTTGGCTGGCTCTGTTTGGCAATTATCAGGCTGTAACTGGCTGTACCTGCATCGTATTGGCTATCGCCGGCTTTGGATGCGGTTATCGTCACTTCCCCTGCCCTGTGGAGGGTCACTAAACCATCACTGGCAATACTGGCAATTTGTGGATCACTGGAGCTGAATGTTATCGCGCCGGCGCCAAAACCACCCATGATCGGATTAACAAATGCACCATCGCCAAACATTTTATTCAACAGCGAATCACCAAACGCGAAAGCGGCTTGCGTGCCCTTGGTAACCGTTAAGGTATACGCAGTAGTTGCCGGTAGATACAGATTGCTACCCGCTTTATCGGCTGAAATAATCACCTGGCCGACGGCTTTGGGCGTCACCTCACCAGTTAACGCATTAACTGTGGCGATGTTTACATCGGATGTTCGATAGCGCACAAGGCCATTACCCGACCCACCTTGCACCGTGTTCGCACTCACCACATCACCAAGGCGATTGCTCAGTGCACTACCGCCAATAAATTGTAAAGGCGCTTGCGGAGCGTGATTGATAACCAGCTCATAACTCATCGCAGCCGATAGATAGTTGGCATCACCCGCTTTTACCGCTTCGATAGTGACACGACCGACACTCACGATAGTAACCGTTCCTGACGTGGCATCGACTCGGGCGATGTTTCTATCACTACTGCTATAAAGAACACTACCGTTACCCATACCACCACTGGCAGCATTGCTGAGTGGAGCATCACCATACGTTGACTGCACCGGCCCAGCATTAACAAATGCGAAGCCTGTTTGATCGGCTTTATTGATGACCAAGTCGTACGACACGCTCTGTGCACGATAGATGGTATCAGCCGCTTTTGTCGCACGTATGCGAACGCTGCCCACGGCCTTAATCACGACTTTACCGGTGATTGCATCGACCTCAGCAACTAACGGATTACTACTGGTATAGCGGAGCTCTCCATCACCGGTGCCACCGGTAACGCTATTGTCAGCAAAGTTGTCACCAAACTGGGCAGAAAATGGCCCGGTATTGGTAAACACGAGTGCGTCAGGTTGCTCAAGTAATGGTTTGAATTGGGTATCAAGATCCGTATCGTCTTTGCTGACTTGGGCCTTGTTATTCGGTGAATCGATGAAGTCATTAATGCCTTCATTCAAATCAGAGAGAAGCTGATTATCATCCAGGCTTTGGTCATCGCCAAGATCATCATCAATGGTGGTTAGCACAGAGCCCAATGACTTTTCGCCGTCGGCGTTAGCAATCATCTGGCTCATTCCAGCGATGACCAACGCATACTCTGTACCTGCGCCTTGGTTATCACTGTCATCATCTAAAAGATCTTGAGGTTGCGTCGCAACAATATTGGCATTCAACGAGAATGCATTTGCTACCGCCTGATTGGATGCAGCCACATCGGATGACGTGGGCTGATCACCACCCATATCGTTGACCCGTCGAACAGCAAGTTCGGTAAGTGGTGTAATATGCACCGTCTCGTCAGAGCCTGTCAGTGTCTTCATCGCACTGAGGTCATCTTCTAAGGCAATTTCAACGCCGGTAGCCTCATCAATGTAACGCCCACCGACAACCTCAACACGCACAACACCTAAATAGGGCGGTGTAATTTTAAGCGCGTACTGGCCGGTTTGGTCGGTTTGGGTACGGCCGATTTCAACGTCGCTATCATCAAACGCAATAACTGTTGCTTGATAAACCGGCCCTTTGAAGGCCTGACCTGAGATCAAGGTGACTTCAGGCTTAGTTACCGGTGGTGTGCTACCGTTATCGCCCTTACCGCCACTGCTACTGCCGCCGCCACATGCGACTAACATGCTGACAGTCATTGCCCCAGCTACTTGCTTCAATGCTGTTTTGATCATTGACCAACATCCGATGATAGGTTTACCGGACATTATCGAAGCTCAACAAAAAATTGTTCCCCCCATATAAGGGGAAGATGCTGAACGGACAAACTAGATGTCTAATAAGGAGAATTTCATCACACAATGGCGTAGTGTTAGAAATCAACTAGGGCTGGATCAAACGGAATGTGTAAAACAATACTCACTATGCTGAAGGGAGCCTTCCGTTAACGTAAACAGAATCGAGATAAATTCCGTTCGTTATGCCTTAACAGATAGGCATCCAACTAAAGGACTACCTCAAACGACGTAGACCAAAAACTCCAAGCAAAAACATGATAAGAGTAATGGAAACATTACCTGCGGGGATGCTCGGTGGAAGACTCGGTGGAAGACTCGGTGGCGCCGGCTGTATTGTCGGCTTCAGTTCTTCGGGCTTTGTGTCGAACAGTGTTGTTGAGAGCGAATCCAAAGGTATGCGCAAGTATACCGAACTAAGCTCCCTCGATTGATCATTTTCTCCAAACCCAAATTGGCTGGATACACCAAGCTCCAAGTCAATGGCTTGTACAGATGTGCTTTCTAACGCTTCAGCATTAGCAACAGTAATCTTGCCAGTAGCAGCATCTATCGCAAAAATACCGCTGTCATTACCACTCGTGATCTGCCAGTTGTACAGCTGTACATTTTCGCGAACTTGACCTTGTAACTGGGCGACTAAATCACCTTCTGAGGCCGTCGTTTGCAAGAGTACAGACTCACTGATCAATATCTCTGGATCAACGTCGCTTTCATCGAGAATGTACACAGTCACTTCAGTAAAGCCGCTCGGGCTTGCTGAATCAACCGCAAGGAATTGATGGTAACGTCGACTCTCGTAATCAAAATTTTGAGTAGTGACAATGTGTCCATCCGATACCTGAAACGGAAACCCATTAACGTCTGATCCAGCCAACGCATTAAGAAACTGAAGTTGCGGTGCAACCGGCTCTTGCTCGTCGAGATTAGGCAGAAGTTCGAGTTGTGTTCCTATCGGCGCATTCATGCATTATGAGTAACGCACCGGTCACCTGAATTCTATCTCACCGAGGCACATCGAATGGGTGTAAATCAACTGACTGAAAAGGCAGCGTTCCTCGTTACAGTAAATCAATTCACCCCTTGACCTAAAGTCGACTTTAAGTAATACCATGCTCGGTATGGCACATCGAAGAAAGCAAAAGCCGCGAGGAAACATAGGCTGTGATATTCAACAATGTGCTGATTAATGCAGCGCGATTGCGTACTGGAAATTCAGTAATTCTGATTTTCAGACATCAAAAAACACGCAATTCGTGCGCCCCTAATCCATCACTCATCTATATTGAGGCCTCCTATGAGCAACGACATCATCACTATTACTTGCGCTACTTTCATTGGGCTCGGCGCAACACTCGTTATGGATACTTGGGCACTATTCCTACAACGTGTATTTAATATTGCTTCACTAAATTACGCCTTTGTAGGCCGTTGGGTTCTCTATATGCCGAAAGGTATTTTTAAACATGCGGGCATTTTTGCGTCTTCGCCAAAACGCGGGGAACATGCAGTCGGCTGGACCGTTCACTACCTAACAGGTGTGATTTTCACACTTGCTCTGATTGCCTTAACGCGAGGTCAATGGCTGTATCAGCCAACCCTCTTGCCAGCACTCCTGGTTGGTATTTTTACAGTAGGATTTCCATTTTTTATTATGCAGCCCGCGTTTGGGTTAGGCGTGGCCGGTGCTAAAACACCGACGCCTAACCAAACTAGAGTAAGAAGCCTTATGGCTCATTGCGTGTTCGGTATTGGCCTATACATATGTGCTTTACCGATAAGCCTAATGTTGCGTGCTTATACCTAGCAAACATGGTTATGATAACGTTCGCGCCGTTACTCACGGCATGATCAAGCACAGAATATTAGGATCACAATATGGGACAGAAATTTTCAGAACTAGACAAACGCCATATAGGTTTTATTGCTGAACAAAAAATTTATTTTGTCGGCACAGCAGCAGATTCCGGCAATGTAAATTTATCGCCAAAGGGTGGTGATTCTTTACGAGTCATAAATTCGAAAAAGATCGCTTGGCTGAACCTCACGGGCAGCGGCAATGAATCGGCATCTCATGTTCTGAAAAACTCAAGAATGACACTGATGTTCTGCGCGTTTGATGGAAAGCCACTGATCCTGCGAGCCTATGGAACAGCCACTGTGCTGCATCAACACGACGAAACATGGAGCGACTACTGCGATCTATTCCCGTTTAGTGTGGCTTCCCGACAAATATTTGTATTGGATATTGATTTGGTTCAAGCCTCATGTGGGATGTCCGTACCCTACTTCACCTATGACGGTGATCGTGATGATCTGGCCAATTGGTCTAAGAAACAAGGTAAATCCGGGATTGAAAAATACTGGGTAAAAAAGAACCAGAAAAGTATTGATGGGTTCGAAACAGAAATTCTCGAGCGTGCAGGAATAGAGGACACTCGGATTAGTGAAGCATAGAAAAATATGTTGGCCAACGATTCGCGATACTCGCTACAAACTAATGATAAAAATAACACAAGTTTCAACGGCAGCTTTGATGACATTGGCGTTAATGCTTGCCGCAAATTCGCCCCTTGCGAATCCGGATCTTAAGATCCATCGAGAAGACGGCTCGCCGATTACCTATTACCTGACAAACAACACAAGCAAAACATTATTGGTGTTGTTACAAGGTTCTGATTGCAACAGCGTCGCGCACAATGAAACGATCAATCAACGGTTTTCAAAGGCAATTCCAAACGCCGATGTGTTAACCGTCGAAAAGTATGGAATCACGCAATCCGTTAGTTGGAATGCATCCGGCGACAGTGTGGATTGCCCAGAGTCATACATCACGCATGACTCGCCACGACAAAGAACCGACGACTACCTAAAAGTCATTACCCACGTTAATTCAAAAAATAACTATAAAGACATCGTGGTTCTTGGTGGCAGCGAAGGGGCGTTAGTCGCCGCGATGGTTGCCGCACGCAATACGGATGTAAGCGCGCTTATTTCTCTCAACGCTGGTGGGCGTTTTTTCATTGACGATGTTCTTTACAACATGCGCCTTGAACTTCCACCACAAGCATTTGATGAAGCCGAGCAGGGTTTTAGAGCGTTCGCCGACCAAATTATTCATTCAGAGTCGATATCGATTCAAATGAGTGGCCATGGATACCAGTGGTGGAAGCACATGCTAACCATCGATCAAACTGACATTTTGTCGAGGGTGAAAGCACCCACGCTGCTTATACAAGCAGCGATGGATCAAAGTGTCTCCCCTGCCCTTGCTGCCGATCAAGCCCGTATGCTGACTAAAGCCAAAAAACCGTTAAAAAGTTCGGTAAGCAGCCAAGCGAACAGCAACTTCAAATACATTTCATTCGAAGGCATTGACCACAAATTTGAGGATCAGCAGGGCAAGAGCCGCGCGCACGAGGTGATACTGACGATTCAAGAGTGGTATGAAGATTTGCGCACAAACACGGGAGTGAAAGCTGCGACCTTATAAACGAGACTGCGCGCTAATGCCGCTGCAGTCTCTGCTGAACGCCATCTTTGCTAAACGCGAGCTAGGCGTTTTCCATCTGCTTTTTCAGGTTTTTAAGCCAGCCTTGGAACATCATCTTCATCACAGGCTTAAACAACTTCATCATAAAACCCGCCACGCCGGATGCTTCAATCGCTACCGTCCATTCAAGTTCGATAGTTTGGACATCCACTTGTTTAAACGCGTAGTTTTCAGCGAAGACATTAACCGGCTTTAGGCTGCCTTCCGTGACGTAAAATGCAATGCGCCCGGTTGGGTCCCAATGAAAGAACGTCTCTTCGACGATGTCGTTACCGACCATTTCTACACGGCGTGTCGAACCGATCATGTCCGGTGTTTTGTTATGCCAGGTGATCGCTCGAAGCCCTTTGGCCCAGGTCAACCAAGATTCGTCACCGGCTAAGCTTTCAACCAAGGCGGGCATGCTGCATTGCATCGATTGTGTGACGGTTACCGAAAACGGCGCACGCTCGAAATAGTCCAACCCAACGGTTTTATAGGGGTACAAGGTTTTAGCCATGATTAAGTCTCGTTGTGAACACTGCTCAATTAGTCTCAACTATCTAGTCTCAACTATGNACTTTATAGCGGCTTACGATATTAGTCAACATAATGGACTATATGGGAAATAAGCTGTTTTACCCAACGCAGATGAGATGAAAGCGAGCAAGAACAAGGCTTGAATGGATTGATGCTGAACGCCCAGATTACACGCGCTGAACCCTGCGCTGCGAAAAAGACCGGTTTATAATCAATACAATACCAAGAATTGCAGCTATCGATTCCTGAGATAGTCAAATACCTGTAATATGCGCGCTTACATACTGTGAGGTTCAGACATGACCAAGATTGACGACAAGGTCGAAGAGTTACTAGCAAAGCACCCCAACTTAACGAAGCCTGAGGCAATCGAGATCTTAGCGGCTAAAAATGCGCGTAAAAAGCAAAAAAGAGCCGACAAAGCTGAGAGGATTGACGCCAAAATCGCTAAAAGTGCTGAGAAGCGAGCCAACCGAGGCGAGTGATGGCTGGTAGTGATTGGCCGCGTATATGCCTATACACGGCCGACGTTTACTTTACACCTCCCCTACCCGCCGAAATACATGCCGATAAGGGGTGATCAACAAACCCTTAGTGGGCTTTCATCTGTTTAACGGTTTGCTCGGTGTTGCGGACTGCATGTGCAATCATTCGGAAGTTAATTAACGAAGCCTGATACGCATCCATCTCAGGCAGAATCGCGCCCGCTGTTGCATCGGAAACCACCTGCACTTCAAAACCTTGCTCAACCAATTCACGTAAGTGCGACTCGGTGCATAAGTTGGATGACATCCCCGCCAAAATCACCTTATCGATTCCGCGTTTACGCAGCTGTAACACCAAATCATTAGAGTCAGGGCCATACATTTTGTGAGGGCTGGTCACTACGGTTTTTCCGTCGTTGATATACGGTTTGTACTGCTCTAACCAATCAGCACCTGAGCCATCAAAACCCTTGAGCGACAATGCATCTTCACGATCAAACATCTTAATGTTGTGCATAAGCACTTCTAACGCACCTTCGTGTTGCCACTCGTGATCGTGCGGATAGTAATAGTGTGGAGAAACAAACACCGGCATATCAACGGCCTTCGCCGTTTTGAATAAGCTATCCAAATTTTCAACGGTATTATTGGCAACAACACTTTTGCCGACCACGCCCCAAGTCACACCTTTAGGGCTCAAAAAATCGTTCTGCGGATCCGTAATCACCACCGCAGTATTCCCTTTACTGATAACCATACCTGGGTCTGGCAAGCCCGCATGGCTGGTTGATACAACACCGGTTGCAAGCCCGATAGCGAACACTACTTTTTTTATCGATATTTTCACAATAACACTCCAATTGAATAGTAACTTAAGCCGTTGAGTACTATTATTCGTGAATTCCTGATATTTTCAGTGCCCAATAGTCCTCATATTGTGTCTCATCGTATTTTTTGGTGGATTTATGGATGTACTCAGCGACATATTAAGAACCATGCACCTGCGCGGCAGCATCTACTTCGGCTCTTGTTTTTGTGCGCCTTGGGGGTTGGATATCGAGCAAGGTGAGAAAGCATCGTTTCACATTATCGAGCGCGGCCAGTGTTGGTTACGAATGGATCACCTCGACGAGCCTGTACCGCTTGTTGGCGGTGATATTCTGATATTACCGCATGGTTCACGGCATCAGATTTCGGATCAACCCGACAGGCCCTGCCAGCCCGGAACCCCGATCGTTGAACGCATAATCGCGAACGAAAACCCCTTTGAAGGTCAGCATGAGAATTTCAAAATCATCTGTGGTTACTTCAAATTCAAACAGGATGCGCAGCAGCCCTTTTTCAATGCGTTGCCCGATATTATTCACTTAAATCAAAATGACCGGCAACAATTCAGCTGGCTGGATACTGCGTTAAAACTGGTGGTTGCAGAAGCCACGAGCAACAAACCCGGCAAGAGCATTTTGATGGATCGCGTCACCGAAGTGTTGTTTATACAGGTAATACGCGCCTACATTCAATTGCACCACGACGATGAAAACTTCTTAGCCGCATTGAATGACAAACACATATCTAAAGCGCTTGCGGTAATGCACAATCAGCCCGACCAACCCTGGACAATTGAAACGCTGGCAAATGAATCGGGTATGTCGCGCTCGATGTTCGCGAACCGATTTCATCACCTAGTGGGAACAACACCCATGAAATATCTATTGTCGTGCCGAATGCAATTAGCCAAGTCACAAATCGAACACGGGCAAGCATCGTTATACGAGATTGCTGAGCAAGTAGGATATAGCTCTGATAGCTCGTTCAAGAAAGCCTTCAAACGCTTTTTCGATCGAACCCCGGCATCGTATCGCAAGAAATAGGTATGATGGTATTGGGCTTGGCATACCCTAGATACCAACCCGCACATTGGTTTGATCGATGAACGCGCTTATACCATGATTGCCACAGCACGAAGCGTGAGATATTGGAGTTGACGATGATTACATGGCCGGCAGTGATTAAGTATGAAGGGGATGACGAGCTGTCATTCATACACTCTCAAGCAGAATGGGATCAGGACGCAGATAGTCATTTATTGTCTTTCGCAGAAGGTGATGTGTTGATTGATTCTGAGGGATGTTTGTTTAACCTAAATAACGCATATGACAACGGCAACACACCTCTTCAATCCCAAGAAACCCTGAGCCTTAGCGCATTAACCGAACTTGTTAGAAAGCACGCATCCGTCGTTGGCCAGTGTTGTTCTGCTAAAATCGCGTTTATAACGTACAGAGATGCTATTCAGTCAATCAAAGACGTTGAGTAACACGAGCGACAACCTCAATGATATCGTTCGCAAGCCGACAACCCCAAATACTTCGATGGTGCAAATCAGCTAAAACATCTTTTTTCGCAGTTTGATGATTACTATTCGCGGTAAATTTCTCGAATCAACGGTCCGACCTTGTGTCAGGGCATCAGTGGCATTAATGCAACAATGACCTCAGTATAGCAACTATGCCCTGACCGCTGAGTTGCAGATAGAAACCCAGAATAACGGTTAGTAACTTTCGTACGATAACCCTGAAAAAATACACACCCGGTTTTAATATGTCGATATCATCACTCTGTGGGAGCCGGATTGCCTAATCCACCCGGTGCTATACTCCATGCGCTGGGCATACATACGGCGTCTGGTATAGTTGTATTTCTTGCCACTACAATATCGTTATACGGATATGCCCTCCCCTCCTGCTCTACACACACTGCTCTTATCGTTGGCATTCATCTTCAGTGCCGCCGCACTCAATGCCGACACAACCATTTTAGATAATCAGGTTCTCGGTTTTAATGTAAGCGAAGGCGCGGCACCCGGCTATATCGACGACCGTGCGTGTTCAACCTGCCACGAAGCCCTCTATGAGAGTTACCAACAGGTAGGGATGTCGCAGTCGTTCAAGCGGCCAGATCAAGCAAAAATCATCGAAAATTTCGATGCTGAACCATTTTTTCATGCCGCATCCCAGCGTTTTTATCAGATGAAAAAAGAAGGCGACACACTCATTTTCTCGCGCTTTCAACATGATCAACAGCACAACAAAATCAACGAATATTCAGTGAATGTGGATTGGATATTGGGCTCGGGAAATACAACACGAAGCTATTTGATTCAAACACCATCTGGCGAGTTATTTCAATTACCGATTGGTTGGTATAGCCAGGATAAAAAATGGGCCATGAGTCCAGGGTTCGAAAATGCTCAGCATGATGGCGTTCAGCGGCAAGTTAAACGCCAATGCATGTTTTGCCATAACGCCTACCCGAATGCGCCTGCCCAAAGCGATAGTCACGAGCAACCACATGTATTCCCTAGCGACCTACCTCAAGGAACTGGCTGCCAGCGTTGTCATGGACCGGGGGCTAAACATATTCGCAGGGTACTGAGCGGCGAACATGACTTGGAGTCGGTAAAAGCTGCGATCGTAAACCCCGCTAAGTTACTCCCAAAACAGCGTGATTCGGTGTGCTTTCAATGCCATATGCTACCCAGTGTATCTCTCGTCGGCACCCGAGATCTGAAACGAGCTGATTACTCTTTTCGCCCCGGAGAAAACCTGAACGACTACTTACATCATATCGATATTCAAAAAGCGGGGCAGACACCAAATGAACGCTTTGAAATCAACCACCATGCATACCGGATGACACTCAGTCGATGTTATACCGAAAGCCAATCAGCCCTGACTTGCATCAGTTGTCACAACCCGCATAAAAAAACCACACTGAAAAACAACCCTGAGCACTTCAATAATGTGTGTAAGGGATGCCATACATCCATCGACAAGAACACAACTCACCAACAACAGGCGGGCCAAAAACACTGTGCAACCTGCCATATGCCGAGACAACGCACACAAGATGTTGTAGATGTCATAATGACAGATCACCGCATCCAAAAGCACGCTTTGCCAGAGACTCAGCGTTTGGCTCCATTAACCAAAAGTGACCCCGTCATTGAGGGCATATCGGTGATGTATCCGGACGAGGATGCCGAAATCTATCAAATACTGCCGTTGATACGTGCATTGCCACTGCAACAGTTTGTTGATCAACTCGAACAACTGCTACTTAAAAAACGACTTGATGTCTCACACCCGGTGTATTTCGATCTACTTAAAGCGTACATCAAAGTACAGGCTTTCGAGCAAGCCAACTCGCTGATCAAGCCTATGCTCACCTACCATGGCGATAACGCAACACTACTAAACTGGCAGGGGGTTATACAGACGGCAGATAAAAACTACGTGGCTGCAGAAAATTCGTTTACACGAGCGTTAAAACAACAGCCAAATAATATCGAGATCTTGATGAACCTAGGTATTCTTCAAGTCACGACTAAACAATTCACCCATGCAGAAAAGCTACTCAACCAAGCTATTTTGCTTCGTCCCAATAACCACCGCCCTCATTACTATCTTGCTTTGATCGCTATCGAACAACAAAAAGACCAAGCTGCTATCGAACATTTAAAAACAGCGGTAGCCATTAAGCCGTCATTCACACACGGCTATGTAAAACTCTATGAACAGCTTCAGAAGAATGGTGCACACGCACAAGCGGCGCGCTATTTGGAACACGGCATCAGTAATGCTAACAACCCAGAACGGTTGAAGACGATGCAAGTGCAAGCTGGCACACAGGATACAAGCGACTCAAGGTAACTAATTGGGGAAGCCATCTATAGGGATAAATGCGGCCAATCTAGGCCGCGATTTCGCGATCGGCTTATTGCTGTACGCAATACACACGAATAGAAAAATTGCATGGGTTATTGGCGTTACTTGTCCAGAAATGCGCTGGGAATTCCGGTGCACCAGCGTGCCCAGTATCGCCAGGCAATGCGGAAGTCCAATCACTACATGTCAGTGGGCTTTTAGTACCATCTCCCANCGTTCCCGTCCATGCGAGGTTGGCGACGACTGCGCTTCCGGTTTCATCAAAATCGACGGGACTATTCGCAAAGGTTGTAATCAAAGCGTTAAAGTCAGGGGCGATAACCGTTCCCATGAAATTAACGTAGGCTGCCGTTGATTGGGTGGTTCTGTCTTTGGCATCGGTTGTACTATCTGATAACCAGGCAATGTACTGACCTTCGTACGGTGTGCCCGCAAGGCTAGTATCTGCTAGGGTTTGGCATATTGCATCCGCAGCAACCAAACCACCAAAACTACCGTTAGTTTCTGCTGAAGATACAAAGATCAGCTTTTGTGTCGATGGCTGTACTGGCTGTTCAGCACTGACACAGGGCGCTTCGGTATTTACACACGTATTGAGTGTTAGATCGAAACAGCCGGAAAGTGCCAGCGGAGTCAAAACAGTGAGAGATTTAATTGCAGTGTTCACAAACATTCCTTCCTGAAATATCGAGGTAACAGGGGATTATTTCAAACAGCCGAAAAGAAAAAACCCACCGTTTGGTGGATGTTCATATATGAAGCCGAGCATTGCTCTCACCCTTATAACCATATCTTGATCGTTAGATCATATAAACGTATCTGTTTAAGCCTGCTAATTGCTCGATTGAAGGAACGTTATCGCGTATCGTCAGATGTAACAGCGCTTTATGATGATCTTCTGCTGAAGATCTAAAGCGATCGAACAAGACGTCAGAACACGTCATCATCAAAAAAATCATCCACGGAGAAAATATGGACATCACAAAACTTGCCGAAAAAGTGATGGCAATGGATGACGAAAGTTGGGCGCGACACGCTAACCCATGGAGCGTGTATACACGCTTTTCGATCATGCCGTTGATGTCTTTGGCTTTTTGGTCTCGGGAATGGATCGGATACTATTCGCTGATATTTATCGGGCTAACGTTCGCGTGGATCTGGATAAACCCCCGCCTGTTTAGTGCGCCAAAGATAACGAACAACTGGGCATCCATGGGGACCTTTGGTGAACGCATCTATCTAAACCGTAAAGACGCACCAATACCTGCTCATCATGTGACGCCCACGATACTGCTGCAGGTTTTATCAGGCGTTGGGTTTCCGATATTCGTTTACGGGTTGTATAGCTTAAATATTTGGATTTTACTGCTGGGAAACCTGTGGGTAATGGTGTTTAAAGCCTGGTTTGTTGACCGCATGGTTTGGTTGTTTTTGGATGTAAAAGATACCGACGAAAGATATCTTTCGTGGATAAAAGACTAGTTGTATTTATTACTGTTGCGGAAGTGCCACCTCCGATTATCTATCGATAAAAATCGTCGTATCACAAAGCACCCTACATCGCTTATTTAAACGAAAACCATTGCACAAGGATTACCAAATTTGCTTATATCTACCCTCTCGCATTGGTAGGTTTTCGATCTTTCTGTTGGAATTTTCATGAATAAAACATACAAGGCTCGCATTGATCGAGTCTTACAATATATCGAAGCTACGTTACCCAATAAGATATTGCTTGCCGATTTGGCAGAAACTAGCCATTTTTCGGTGTTTCATTTCCATCGCATTTTTACCGGCATTATGGATGAAACAGTCAACGATTATATCGCTCGTCGCAGGCTTGAATGTGCTGTGAACCAGCTCATATTTAAAACCGATCTATCTATTACAGAGGTCGCCCATCGCAATGGCTATTCGTCTAGCGCGAACTTTTCTAAAGCCGTAAAAATTCACTTTGGCTTTACACCTTCAGAAATAAGAAACCCCGACAAAATAAAAAACAGCAAGATTGGAAACGTATCCAGCAAGTATGGAAAAGCCTTCAACCCATCTGATTTGTACCCTAATCGCATCACAAATAACGTGATGAAAACAACCAAACTAAAGGGTACACAGATGAACATTACTGTAAAAGAAAGAGACAGCCAGCGCGTTTGCACAATGGCATCACAAGGCGGCTATGAACCAACAGCCATTTTCGCCGCCTGGGATAAACTCATCGCTTGGGCCGAGAACAATGGCATCGGTTCATCACAGCAAGAACGCTTTGCGTTTGCTTTTGATAATCCAACGGTCACGCCGATCGATAAATGCCGCTACACCACCTCCATCGCAATTGGCAACGATTTACCAGTGAACGCGCCATTCGAGGTTTCTGAAATTCCCAAGGGTAAATATGCCGTTCTTTATTATAAAGGAAGCCCGGAAGAAACCATCGATGCACAACTGAGCATTTATTCCGATTGGCTACCCGATAGTGGCTTTGAGCCGGATGACTTTCCAATGCTTGAACGTTATTTAAATGACCCTAGAGTTGATGGATACCTTGAAATGGAAATCCACGTAAAACTGAAAGAAGTGTGCGGATAGAAACCAAAATCAACAGACCGTCGATCTGACATTTTCTATCGTATCAATGATCCATACTGATAGCGGTAGAAAGTGTCACTTCGAACACTTTATGGAAAACTCGTAGATGAACCTCTTCAAAGCAAAAATGATGCGTTTCGTTATCCGACTGATTATGAGGATCTGTTGGTGGGGAAAGCGCCCTACTAAACACAGCGAAGGGCTTGTTAGCGCCAAAAGAACCGAAGAAACGATTGCTGTGAATAACGGCTGTATTCGAGCGTTTGTCTACACCCCCACCGCGCCAGCTCCGCGCCCCATCATCGTGTACTATCATGGTGGCGGTTTTGTTGTCGGTGACATTGATGCCTACGACCCGGTTTGTAGGGATATATGTGAGAAATCCGGATGTTTAGTAGTATCGATCGACTACCGTTTGGCCCCCGAATACACCTGCCCTACCGCGGCCGATGATAGCCTTGCAGGCCTTGAATGGGTAATGGCATACGGGCAAAAACTGGGCGGCGACCCAACGCGTATTTTTGTGGCCGGCGACAGTGCCGGCGGCAATTTAGCCGCTGTAACCGCTCTACAAGCCAGAGATCGATTCCCTGAAACCATTAAAGGCCAGATACTGATTTATCCGGTAACGGATCACTATTCTGCTGAAACCGCCTCATACTCCGAAAACGCTACCGGCCAGGGGCTTACGCGAAATCAGATGATATGGTTTTGGGATCAATACCTTCCTAGCAAGTTACCAAAGCACGACTTGGCGACACCGTTAACTCTGAGCAACCACACCGACTTGCCGCCCGCGTTGGTAATAACCGCTGAACTTGATCCACTGCGGGATGAGGGTAACGCCTATGCGGAAAAGCTATTGAATAGCCAAGTAGATGTTCAGGATTCAATGTACCGCGGTGAACAACACGGATTTTTTGGTTCGTTCGGCCCGGGTAAGGCGCACCAAAAAGCACTATCCGAGATAGTCACATGGATAGAAAAACAGTCAGATAAACAACGGGAGACGTCTATCACAGGTTGCAGAATATCAAACAGGCATAGTAAAGTTAGCTCTGAGAGCTCGTAACTTCATGCACAATTCAGNTCTAACGCACTATCTCACCTCTAAACGATTTTCGTCAGATCGATAAGCATATTCAACACAAACAAAAGGAACATGTTGTGTTTAATATCGTTGAACGACTATTCAACAAAAATCGGATGAATGTCGAATTCATCCTCGCATATCAGTTTCCCGACACGGTACGAAACGAAGTCGCCTCGGCATATCCTTCTCTCACAGAGCAAGACTTGGATCACGTAGAATCCGGATTGCGAGAGTTCTTTTTAGTCTGTGCCGAAAACCGATTGCGCTGGTGTACCATGCCATCAAAAGTGGTAGACGAAGCATGGCACGGGTTTATTCTTGATACCCACCAGTACCAGCAATTTTGTCAGAATGCGTTTGGGCAGTTTCTTCATCACACGCCCTCGCAAGCGATGAAAAACCCGAAAAAAGCGCAAGAAGGTGTGCGTAGAAGCTGGATCGCCGCTTGCAAGATTGAAGATATTAACCCGAAGCTGGGCATTAAAATTCCGCTGTTGTATTCGTTGGATAAAGCCCTGAATATTCCCGACGGTTACTACTATGTACCCAACTGTGAAATGCCTGCTTACGCCGATGTTCCTAACTACTATTGTGCGGGGCATATCACAAACCTAGATTCCGCTGGTGGTGGATGTGCTGGCGGCGGATGCGGCGGCGGGGGTTGTGGGTGCTAGACGCCTTCGTCTATTTATTCAGACACATCGCTGCGTGTTAGAATTACGTACGCCCTAAGCAAACAAATGTCTACTTTGTACCGAAGTCTTTGGATAGTGATCGGATGTTATCTGCGTAATCTCGCCAAATCTCTTGAGCAGGTTTTATTCCCTGTGATTCTCGCCATCGATTCATCAAATACTTTGCGTAAATAATGCTCAGTAAATTCGATCCTGTTATTGCCAGCCAGACGGCCTTCAAATCAATCATCGACCCGAGAATAGCCAAAGGGATCGTCAAAACCAGATATAACACCAGCGTTAAACGCAACGATAACCCGGGTTGTTGTACACCATTGAAAAACCCCGTTGTAATCATCACTAAGCCGAACCCCGTGAACGATACACCTACCCAGGTAAAATACTGCTGGCTGATATAAATGATCGTTTGATCATCAGTAAATATCGACGTAATCGCCGAGGCGAAGAAAGACAGGATGGCATATAACCCGAGGCTCCAATACACAACAATACGGCCAGCTAGGGCGCTGATATCATCGAGCCGTTGATGCAATTTCGCACCGTAATGCTGTGCTGCTAATGGGGTAATAACCACGCTGAGTGCCAGTACCAGCGTTAACCCTAATGACTGAATACGTGTCGCAATGCCAAACGCAGCAACCGCATCACTGCCGTACTGTGAGATCAGGCGAGTAACAACAGCAATCGCAACCGGGTTTAAAATCTGGGCAGCTACCGCCGGAGTGCTCAGTTTCATCACTTCACGCATCGGCTGATAATAGCTTTTCCATTGGGCCAATACAGTTACATCCAGCAGGTTTTCGCGATGCAATACAACCAGCATAAGCAGTAAACTCACACTCCATGAAAGTACCGTGGCATAGGCTGCGCCGGCTAAAGCCATTGCAGGAATGGGCCCATATCCAAAGATAAACACGTAATCGAAAACTAGATTAATGATACCTGCGATCCCCATAATCGCAGTGCTTTTCACCATCAAGCCCTTCGACATTAACGCGGCATTGCCAATTAGCGTGCCGACGAGCGCAAACATACCTAGGTAGATCGGTTGCATATAATCGTCAATCAACCCCAGCATCGTATCCGGCGCCCCCAGCAACCGAAAGACCGGCGCGATTGATGAGTACCCCCCTGTTCCGAGCCCAACGGCAAGCAGAATGAACACCACGAGAGATTGGCTAGTCACCAATGCCGCTGCCTTGGGTTTCTTCTCGCCCAGCATTTTTGCAACCGCGGATGAAACGCCCGCGGATATCCCCATGAACATGCTGACGATAATAAAGTACGCCGGAAACGCAAAGCCAACAGCGGCGAGCTCTACACTGCCCAATTTCCCAATAAAGTAGCTATCGACTAATTGGAATAAAAATGTCATCAACATGCCAAAGGCTGCCGGCGCCGTCATCATGATTAACGAACGCTTAATGGGTTGTTCGAGCAGTGGGTTTGTCATTGAAACACCTAGCGCTCCGCGTTCAATGTGTCGATGGCTTGTTGTAACTGTGCAGCAGTATCAGGGTCTTTAAACACGTTCTTTTCAGTGTCGAATACGTCATAGAAACGAGGAATAGAAAGTTCAGCTTTCACCTCTCCACCAAAATACGGTGCCGAAGTCGTTGCCGTTGCCAGAACATTGCGAGCACCGCCCGGCCCCGGTGAGGTTGCAAGCATCACCATGGGTTTGCCCTGAAACACTTTCATATCGATGCGGGATGTCCAATCAAACAGGTTTTTATAGGCCGCCGTGTATGAGGCGTTATGCTCGGCATAAGAAATCAACAAAGCATCCGCGACGCCGATTTTTTCATAAAATGCCTTGGCTTGTGCCAGAGGTGCATCTAACTGTGCTTCTCGATCCATGCTGTAAAGCGGCATTTCGAAGTCGTTGATGTCGAGGATTTCTACCTCTGCACCGCTGATAAGCTTGCTAGCGTGCGTCACTAACTGTTTGTTGATGGATTGTTTACTGCTGCTTGCTGCAAAGGCGAGTACTTTCATGATTTGTCCTTTCATTCTTTTGAACAGGTCTTCGAAGAAGACGTGCGATACCCGGGCATTCAACCGGGTAACAACCCCATAGCTAAACCCATTATCGGTTCTTTAAGCTATCCAGACCTTTGTACTCACAAAACTCCACAACATTACGATCAGGGTCTCGAATGAAAATAGATCGACCCGTTGGATGCATCATGTCACCCGTTAATTCGATGCCATGTGTTTGCAGCTCTTCGATAACAGAAACGGCGTCGGTGATTTCCAAGGCAACGTGGGTGTACCCGGTGTGTTTTTCCGTAACATCCATCAGGATATTGCTCGTTTCAGGCTGGTTAGCATTAAGAATAAAATTGATGTTGATACCGCTCGGGTGCTCAACGATAGCTACAGGCTCAGGGCCAGTGGGACCAGCAACATATTCAAAGCCCAGCTTGGCGTAAAAATCACGGGATGTTTCAAAATCACTGACTCGAATGCCAATGTGGTTTACGCGGGTTATTGCTTTCATGGTGTCTCTTCCTGATTAAATATGAATCGCACGTTTACCAACTAGCGTTTCGTGCGTTGTTGGTGCTCATATTAATCGTTCCAAAACAATTGACTAGACAGCAAAAAAGCAAAATACTGTTCCAAATATAGAACGACAAAAAATCATCGATGATAACAGCCATGATTGATCTGAATGACATGCTGATTTTCGCCAAGGTTGCAGACCTACAAGGCATATCGCCGGCAGCGAGGGCATTGAAGATGCCAAAGTCAAAAGTCAGTCGACGTATGACACAGTTGGAAGATGCACTAGGGGTAAGGCTACTCGAACGCAGCACACGGTCAGTACATGTCACCGAAGCTGGCCAACGCTATCTGAGGCACTGTCAGCGCGTTGCCGAAGAAGCCGACAGCGCGTTGGAATCTGTGCATCAACTCGCCGATACACCACGTGGTCGCCTACGCATTAGTACATCGGTTGCCATCGGCCAGTATCTCATTGCGCCTTATACGGGTGATTTCATGCAGACGTATCCTGATGTGGATCTTGATATTGATCTAACTAATCGTCGAGTCGATCTGATTGCAGAAGGCTTCGACTTGGTCGTTCGGGTCGGTCAATTGAATGATTCAACGCTGGTGAGCAAACGCTTGGGCTACGCCAGGGCTGGATTATACGCAGCACCTAGCTATGTAGAGCGGCACGGCAGTCCAAATAGGCCAAGTGACCTAGCTGACCATAAAACGCTAGTTATGTCTGACGCCAGCCGCATGCATGAATGGTCGCTAGAGCGCACAAAGGTGCAGAAAAAAAATAGCGCCCAAACAGAAACCATGACGGTAGAAATTTCGCCTTGTATGAGTATTAACGATTTCACGTCACTGAGAGCCATCGTTGCTGGCGGCGGTGGTATCGCTAATTTCCCAAGCTATCTAGTTGAAGATCTAGTCCAATCGGGCGAACTCATCGCTGTACTTCCTGATTGGAAAAGCCCGCCGATCAACTACTTCGTGCTTTATCCGAGCCACCGCGGCCTGACACGAAAAGCCAAAGTCTGGATTGAGTTTTTTGCCGATAAACTGCGTGATGTGATATTTATCGATTGAATCGTTGTTACTTACAACACAATCACATCGTGACACCTTGATGGCTCAGTAAATAGAAAAACTGTTTATCTTCATATAACACTAGCTCTATCGATCTCAGCACTTCCCATACAGCGCATATGGGGGCTCGTGCCATTATCAAACATCATGGTTTTACCTTGTAAAAACATCCAAACAGCGGAATAGCAAAACACAACCTTTTACCGATCAACTAGTCATATTAGATGCACACGGCAGCACCCCCTTCGTGCTTACATCTGCATTACGATCACTCAACCAACCGCGAAATCGCCATGACCCCAAAAGCCTTAGTTCAACGCTGGGTCGACGCCTTTAACACGAGAGGCATCGACAAAATCAGCATGCTATATGCGTTAATCACCAGGTTGCCAACGACCCTGTGATTGGCAAGAACGCCATCGTGGCTATGCTTGCTGCGGAGTTTGCAGCGGCCGATATGGCTTGCATCGTTGAGAATATTTTCAAAGATGGCGAGTGGGCCATTCTGGAATGGCGAGATCCGCTTGGCCTACGTGGCTGCGGTTTCTTTCATCTTGTTGATGATTTGATACTGTTGCAAAGAGTCTATTGGGATAAACTACGTTTTTTAACAATGCACAATTTGCCAATCCCCGGTAAAGAGCAACATTGAACGTTTATTGAGCCCAACACATAACCTGGGTCAGCACAGTAATCTGGATAAGGTCGATAATTAAAGATGGAATTCACCGAAGACAACACAAGCCAGTTTGTGGAGCTTGACCACGGCACCGTGCACTACCACGAAGCAGGTACCGGGCCGACGTTGCTACTGATTCATGGCTCAGGCCCGGGCGTCACTGGGTGGGCAAACTATCAGGGGAACCTAGCGTTTTTTGCTAATCGTTTCCGATGCATCGTGGTAGATCTGCCCGGCTATGGCAAGAGCGACTCAGTCGGCGGAGACCCTGTTACCGGTTGCGTCAACGTTGTTGTTTCGTTGTTAGATAAACTTAACATCGATAAAGCACACATTATTGGCAATTCGTTAGGCGGTATTGTCGGATCTCATATTGCCGCACAGCATCCTCAACGCGTTACCAGTTTTACCACCATTGGCGGTATTGGCTTGAATCTGTTTTCGGCATTCCCGGGCGAGGGTTTAAACCTGCTCACCGCATTCACCGAAGACCCAACCCGAGAGCGCGTCGAAGTATGGTTGCGTTCGATGGTTTATGATCAAAGCCTCGTGACGGATGCGCTGATTGATTCACGCTTCAAACAAGCGACAGAACCTAAAACTCTGGCGACAACACGTGAACTGTATTCGCGAGAGTCGATTCAACGGATTACCGCGTTTCGACAAGGCGAGCACGCAACAAAAACCATCGAACACTTACCATCGATTATTGCGCCAACATTGATCACCTGGGGGCGCGATGATCGCGTAAGCCCGATGGATATTGCCTTGATTCCCATGCGCCTTATTCCTAACTGTGAACTTCATGTATTCTCGAACTGCGGCCACTGGGCAATGATCGAATGCAAAGAACAATTTGAATCGTTAGTGCATGGATTCTTGGTTTTACATGAACCATCTTTTCACTAACCCCGCGGTAGTTAGGATATCGATTTTCGATGCTGTTCTAGTGATATTCGCACTATCTACTATTGAAAAATACCGCAAGTCCGCCAACTCATTGCGGCTCAGCGGTCGACGTAACAGGTAATACAATGAGCGAAACAAACAAGAAAATTGACGATCTACTCAAAGCCGAGCGGCGGAAAAAGATCAAAATTGTATTGGGCGTTACAGCCGTTTTTGTACTGTTATTGTGCTTCACCCTCGCCATGGAAGGCGGCGCAAACATGTAACCTGGATCGCCCATCATTAATACGTGAAGCCCCGAGATAGGCCGGAATAACAAAACGTCTTCCGGCCTTATACACCCCCGATCACGCCAGAAACTCTATGACATCAATTGGATCTCGCGACTTATCTAACCTGCACCTACCATCGTTAGGGTAAAGATCATTTACCGCCATACCCACTCATACGTCTAAGCATTGAACTCCATCACATATCACAATTGTTAGACATTCATTTGGCTAAACCCTATCGCCATCGCTATGTGGCGTGTATCAATATCGACCGTGCTCATATGATTTATCTCGGGGGAGAGCACATGACAATAAGAAAACACAGCCGCCACTTACTCGCAGCCAGTATTTTTCTGGCCGCCGGTTGTAGCACAAGCGACAACACCGAACAAAATACCGGAGCCGATGAAAAGCCACTCGCGGCACCCTCACTGGCCGTGAACAACGCCGACCAAAGCTTGGATACTGAACAAGCGTTCTCAATGCTTATGAATAACGACGGAGGTATGGCGAGCCAATGTTCTGTTACGCCCGCGCTACCGTCTGGGCTCCACTTACTCCCATCGGGGGGCAGCTGTACCATCGCCGGTGCGACCCTGGCAGAAATGCCGCAAACAACCTTCACCGTGACAGCACGGAACAGCGCTGGGGCATCATCGGTTGAATTTGAGTTAGATATTACCGACGAAGCGCCCTTGCAGGCGCCCGCCTTTGAAAACGGACTAGCCGCATCCTCAACCGCCAATGCAGGGCAAAGCTATTTGTTTCGTTTGCCAAACACCGGCGGAGCCATCAGCGCCTGCCACGTGTCGCCAGCGTTACCTGAAGGGCTCGTGTTAATCACTTCAGCCAATGGTTGTGTGATCAGCGGTGCTGCAAACACGACCTTAGCCAGTACCGACTTTACCATCACAGCAGAAAACGCAGCTGGGGCGGTTTCACACCCCCTCGCAATCACCATCATCGGTGGTGATGCTCTTGCATCACCCATGCTCGTGAACCCAACACAAAATCGTTTTACAACAAGTACCCATGATGTTCTTGCGATTCAATTGGACAACACAGGCGGGCCGGCAAACGAATGTAGCATCCAACCAACATTGCCAGATGGGTTTGCGATTTATAAACATCAGGGAACCTGCGGCGTTATCGGCGCCAGTGCCGCGCCAAATGCCGAAACCCAGTACCAGCTTTCGGCAATCAACAGCAGTGGTTCTAGCACGATCGGTTTTTCACTAACGGTGAATGAGCCAGCAATTGCGCTGCCAAATCTCACATCGTCAATTGCCCTTCTAACGCCTCAAGTAGGAGATGCTGTCTTCCATTCAATAGACAACAACGGCGGTAGGGTCTTTCAGTGTAATAGCAATCCAGAGCTACCGGCAGGTTTACAGCTAAACGCCACCAACGGCAGCTGCGTCATCCATGGTAAAGCACAGATTGCCGCCGAACAGGCCTCTTATCAGATATCAGGAACTAACGCAGCGGGCACAAGTGAGGCAAACCTCGCGGTTGCTGTCTCACCAGTATCAGCGCCCATTTTGGTCGCGGACCAAATGGCGTTCACTCTCGACACCGATGAAGCCTTTTCATTGACACTGAACAATACCGGAGGCGCAATTAGCGAGTGTAACGTATTGCCCTCATTGCCAGACGGATTACATCTCGTTACTGCCGAAAACAACTGTGTGGTTGCCGGCGCAACATTAGCAGAAATGCCGCAGACGTCTTACCAGATTACTGCGAGTAACAGCACAGGCGCCACATCGGTTGATATCCGGATTACCGTTACCGATAGCCAGCCGCTACTCGCGCCTGATTTGGGTGATCAGCCGCAAACATTAAGCGGCACAGTAAACCAAAGCTTACAAATCACCATCCCGAATCAAGCCGGTATGATTGCGCAATGCAGCACAGCGCCCGTACTTCCTGCAGGCTTGTTATTGATAACATCGCCAGAAGCTTGTGTCGTTGCCGGTGCAACAGATACAGCGTCATCAGCGTCTGAGTATCGCATTACCGCAACTAACAGCGCAGGTAGTTCTTCAACTGATTTAACTATCAGTATCAACGGAGGGGATGCTATTGCAGCTCCGCAGCTGGTAACACCCATTGAAACCAATCTTGTGTTAACTACCCATCGTAGTTTTAATCTGCAATTGCAAAATAGCGGTGGTGCAGCCAGCACCTGCAGTGCATCACCGGCATTACCAGAAGGGCTGGTGATCTATGAAACACGCGGTGGCTGCGGCATCAGTGGTGCAGTATCGCAAGTAAGTGCGGCACAAAACTACCGTTTGGCAGCAGTCAATGCGAGCGGCAACAGCACGGTCGATATCCGTTTACAGATCGATGCACCAGCACTGATGTCACCACAGATGACTCAAACCGACCTATCAACCACCCTAACCGTGGGTGATACTTTGTTGTTAGATATGCTCAACGCAGGCGGTGCCGCAACGGCGTGTTCCAGTACGCCTCCATTACCGGCAGGCTTATCCACCAAAATCGTGGGCGACAGCTGCGTTGTGCACGGTACAGCATTGCTTGAGACCGCATCACAGGATTACCAAATCAGTGCAACTAATACTGTTGGCACAGACGAACTGCTGATGTCGATCACAGTTGAACCTCAACCACCGCAAGCACCGGCTTTTGTCGCTCTCGGCAGTAACTTTTTTAGCTGGCAGCAAGGGAGTGCTGTAGCGCTGACTTTGACGAATACCGGTGGCCCCGTTGATCGTTGTGAATCTGAACCGACATTACCAATGGGCCTGAATATTGTTATTCAAGATGACAGCTGTGCAGTCATCGGCCAGCCAAGTGCTCATGCATCAACCGCAACGTACGTGCTGAGTGGCCGCAATAACACAAGCACCACAACGCAAGATGTCATCATCGAAGTACCGGCTAGCAATACCTATAACGGCGACGGGCCAGACCCAGAAGGTTATGATCATATCGCCGTGCTTGTTGAGAATCGCAGCGTGGATAACATCGTCACGGCTCTGCATACCGATGTTAATGATGAATCATCCGTATTGCGCATTGCATCAACGGGCTTTCCTAACCGTATCAAGCAGATACAAACCAGCCACGGTGAATTGATCACCGATGCTGATGCAATCGATGATCTGTTCAGTCTGTTTATTGATCCAGTAAACGGTATCGTTGAAATTCACGCACAAACGCCATTCGATGCTGAATCCGACCCGCTGTTTTACAGTATTCAACTAGAGCTGGGCACACAGACACAAAATGTCTTGATGCGCCTGTATGACATTCAACGTGGTAACGCTTCTGAACCACTAACCATCAGTAGCTTTACTGAGCTAGTGAGCTTTTTGGAGGGACAGTTTGTCAGCGAGCACATCGGCTTTGATCTGATCAACCTGTCTGTGGCAACTAACCAAAATATGTCTGATATGTACGTGCGGTTGGACCGCGACATCGATGCGCGCTCAACAGAGCAAACACCTTGGCCCGGTTATAATCTACGAGGCACTCTTGACGGTGGCAGACATGTAATAACCGGCTTGCACTTGGCAGACTACGCAGTATTTTTGAAGGGCAAAGACCGTTTCAACCCAATTCACCTGAAGGACATCGGTCTGGTTGATGTCAAAGCCGCGGGCCATATACTCACCAGCACGGCCGCAACTGACAGCTTTGATGGTGTATTTGTCGAAGGCCTATTGGATTACTCCGGGTTCGCATCAAATCTATCAATACGGGTTGCACCGTTCTCTATCTCTGGCACGGTAACACGCACCTACAGCAATATGTTTATCGATATTGGTGATCGCGGAAATCGTCTTGTTACCGCCGGCGGATTCATGGCAACACCGTCTGCTCCAGTATTTTTTAAATCCGGTTACNCTAATGGCAGTATGGAGATTGACCCAGATATATCGTTATACGGATTTATCGGTGGCTACCAAGGTTTAGGAAACCAGGTATCGATATTCAGCAGCCAGGTATCGATGTTTATATCCGCAATGCGGTTTGATATCCCTAATGAAAGTGATCCATCAAGCCCGATCGCAGCATTGGTTGGTGGGTTCGGTCAAAGCAGTTTGGGCTTACCAGATCTAGCTGACACTCCCACTGACAATACTTGGCGGTTTATCAAAGATCGCGGAAATTCAACCATCGTGCGTCACGTAGGTAATTCAGGTCGAGATAGAAACAACGATGGTATCGCCGATACAGGCACTGAAAACCAAACAAACTGGGAACCCTCTGGCTTGCTCGAAGCTGATGCCAAACGTGCAACAAGTTACACCGGCAAGTGGGGCAATCACGACTTCGACGTCACCGATGGCTATATTCCGGTGTTGAAGAATATGCCGTATCCACATATTGAAGGCGCCAGCTGGATGGATGCAGAAGACCCAGGTGTCGTTTATCAACGCATGACTTACGACAGCTATATGACTGACCCACGGCTTCCATAGCACGGATGTTGTTGCAGTTTTCTTATCAGAGTTCTTAACAACGTTCGTATCCATGCTGCTAACAATTTTCATACCCTAGCGGGGCCTTGGCCCCGCAGGTTATGAGATCGAATTTGCGATACAAAGACGGATCTACGCCTTCATATTGTTAGATGTTCCGTGTATTTTGAGATCCTGATCCAAGCCCAGCTACCGATGTTAAAACTCATAGCCAGTCCTGCAGGGGCTATTGCCCCCATCAATAAACCTATTGTATAGAGAAACCAACCATGCGTGAAAGTTTACGCAACAAAGCTATCGACATATGCCGCCAAAAAATCGCCAAGAAGGGCGATACCGTTGGCGTGTCTTTTTATGCATTTTTTAAAAATAAAAACGACGACCCAGAGCTATTAATGGAAGCCGCCGAATGGTGGATCATGACACACAAACTAGACCACTTTGAAAAAGCCAAAAAGATCATTTCACTGATCGAAAACAGCCATTAACACATCAGCAGTGTTCAATTCAAAAGACAGGAAGATACAAAAATGATTGTGGTATACGGGATCGATCAACATCTGAATCCAATCAAAAAAGATCTGTCTGATGCTATCCATCACTGCATGATGTCAGTACTGGGTATGCCGGAAGACAAACGCGCGCATCGGTTTATGCCCATGCATGCGGACGATTTCTTTTACCCCGGCGGGCGCTCAAACAAATACACCGTTATCGAAATCAACATGATGGAAGGTCGTCAGAAAGACACCATCAAAGCACTGATTTACAAGTTGTTTGAAGAGCTCGAACAACGCCTAGCACTTTCGCCAGTCGATGTTGAAATCACCATCAAACAACAACCGCCACACTGCTGGGGATTCCGCGGGATGACAGGCGACGATGTTAACGATTTGAAATACCAGGTGAAGGTCTAGCGTACTCGGTCGACTCAGCTTGCACTATACTGCCTCGCTAGAAGACGCTCACAAAACCGCCTGAATTTAGCTCATCAGCGTAAGGCCAGCAATCCATAAACAAAGGACGTTTAGGATGAACCATCAAGAAGGCATGACGCTCGAACGATTCCAACACGAATACGACGGCCACCCATCTTGGGATACCGGCAAACCGCAGCATTATTTTATCGACGCCTTCATGCAGCGGGTCCCAGAATCCCCGGTATTGGATATCGGTTGTGGAACGGGGATATTGTCCAAGTTTGTCGCCGATCTCGGATGCGGTGTTTTAGGCATCGACTTTGCCTCAAAAGCCATTGAAATTGCTTCCGATAAATATGCTGATTGTCTCCCAGAACTCGCCTTCAAAGTGCACGATGTTTTTGCCCTTGATGAAATAGGAATGACCTTCGGGACGATTCTCGATTGTTGTTTTTTCCACACCCTCGACGACCCCTCGCGAACGCAATACACCCAAATGTTGCACCAAGTATTGGCACCTGGCGGCAGAATTTACTTGTTGAATCTTGCCATCGCGTTACCCAGCCCAACAGCACCACGTGCGACTACAGAAGCAGACATTGTCGCGCACTTTGACAGCGGCTGGAGCATCATCGAACTAGGAAGCACGCGCGTTGATAATACCCTTGCGCCTGATGGGCTGCCCGGAACATTCGCCTGCATTGAAAAGACCCCCTAGCGATTTAAGCCAACGTAGGATCATCAAATTTATCGACTGCAATCACCCATTGTGGATAGGCTGTAACGTCAAAAACACAGACACTGGTGTTAGGCTGAAAGAAAAAGGATATTTGCGATGATTTCAATTCTAATTGGCCTAGCAATGGGCACGTCGATGATTTTTTGGGCGCGCACCAACCCCAACGCTAAATTAATCTTTACCCTAAGCCTGGTGAGCTTGCCAGCAATCTATATCGGCTTTGCAGCCTTCTTAAGCCAAGGTGTTATCGTTGCCGAGTTTCTCTGGGGTATTCCCTACCTACTGGCACCAGCCCTTCTCTTTTCAAAGTCACGAAACCTGACACTCATCGCGTTAAGCGCTCTGTATGTGCTTCACGGTGTGTACGATTTGTATCACCATCAGTTAATTATCGACGCAGTCGTGCCTCATTGGTATCCGCACTTTTGCGCAGCGCTTGATATGGTTGTTGGTGTGTATTTGCTGCTTGCGGCAACAATGAATGTCGACGGGCAACTGACACGAGTATGGCAACCCTGAGGCCGAATATTAATTTTACTGGCTGATAAAATCAGGAAAACAAAATCAATACCGTTAGTATTGAAAAAATCTAACGGTATTGCATTTCAGGCGCCTCAAATCAACCCACTAAAATGTACTCGGGCTGCCAGTACTAACCATGCTGATTAGGGTCGCCAGTGATTTGCCCAAGGCCGTTATTATCCTGTGAACGATCTTGATCATCAATCTTCACATCGCCTCTTGATGACATACTCGCCATCGCCTGCACTAGATGATCAACACTGAGGGTTGCGCCAGAATCATCGGCGCTTTCAACCGTTTTCGTATTGGACGCACTCGAACCCTTACTGAGCGACTGTATGTTTTTCAGATATACATTTCGAAGCGAAAGCTGCGGGTGCCCGGCTGAATCCGTTCCCTTGCTGGATTGAAGTTGTTTCACCAAGGTATCAACATTGAGATCCGGCAGCCCCAACGAATGCAAAACTAAATGACTTGCAGCAGATTTACCGTCGCCACCCAGCGCATGATCAACCTCAATGGTATGCCCGCTGGCCTTGTCGATCAGTACCAATTTGTCGCTATCCAATGTTGCGACCATATTGTTAGCATTGAGAACGCCCTGAAAGTTAATGCTATCGGGCGCTGAATCTGCATTCGCGCCGCTATCGAAAATAATATGTGAGTAACTCGAAAGCGCATCATTATTGATATTAAAGGTTTCGCTGCCGGCCTCTGTTGCCAAAACTAGATTATTCACACCATCAATGGCAGGCACTTGCAACGATTCAGCGCTTTCGGCAGTGCTTAAAAGCAGGGTTTTGTTAGCCCCTTCGCCCACGACTTTCACCATGCTGTAACTGTCAAATTTGTCGGCACCGCCTTTCTGATCTAACCGATAAACATCTTGGGTAAAGTCCTTGTCATTAAACGATGTCACATAAACTTCGTTGTAGTTACTGCTGTAACCCAAAACATTCAGATGCGTTTTTGTTGGCAATGCATTGGTTTTAAATAGGGTTTGCTGGCTTCCAGGCAGTATCCAACCCGCTATAGCACGCGCGCTTTCTGTTTGGTGCAAGGTCTCCGTCAAACCTACGTCTGCCGTGTTATACACCGCAACGAGTGCATTGGTGGGGTAATCATCATTCAACTGGTTATTGTTGTTCTTAAGCCAGGTATCCGTCACACCTACCAGCTCGGGGCCAGTTTTTAGCAATCGAAAATCCCGACCATCGCCGGTNGTAATCTGGTATGCGTTGTCCACGTAATGCAGCAGTTGCACGGAATGACCTTCAAACAATTCTTTGCCATGTTGAATAAAATGCGTTTGATCTTCCCGTTTGCCATCAGTCACTAACGACAAACCATTGAATGACGCTTTAATCTGATCCGCTGTAGGAATCACCTGACTAATGAGCTGTTTCGTTTGTGTGTCATAGAGCAGAGCCTGGCCCGGCACGCTGGTGCTGTCGATCAACGTGAGACGATCCGATCGGCCAGAGGCGTTACCGAAAACGAGCTTTTTACTTGTCGGGTCATAGATTGCTTTCAACGATCGTATGAAATGCTTAGGATCTTCTGAGGCATAGTGCTCAGATTGATAAAATGCATGAATAATGGCTGGGTCTGTGTTCGTTTTTTGAAATTCCTTTTTCACTGCGTCCCAATGAATAATTCGTTGCGTTTCTGTTGGATTGGTATCGACATTTAACCCATGAATTTCAATATTCTGAAATTTATTCAGGCCCGCAAGCGGCGTCGCCGTTTGCTCCTGATCAAGCAAGCGCGGTAAACTTTTTTGCCAATCATTCGTGTGAGACTCGATCCACTTCTTGCCAACGTCTACCAAATTGCTCTGGCCAGCCTGATTAACCAACCAGGTAAGACCATCATCCGTGGTTACGCGATATCCGTTGACGGTTTCATGGGTGGCGACAACCTTCTGTGATATTGCAATGTCACCTTTTTTGCCTAGCAACACCGTTGATGTCTTGCCGGCTTTGTCGGTGGTNGTCAGCGTTTCAGTGGTGTGATTGAGGGCCAAAAGATGCGCCGGAGCATCGGTATCGACATCTTTATTCTCGGTAGGGCCATCAATCATCGCCTTGCTCAGGTCGTTACCATCGACCTTGAGATCCAGAATGGCACCGCCGTGTTTTTCGTAATAAAGAATATTGAGTTTGTAGTAGCCATCTTTAGCCGCATGAAACGTCAAATCTTGTGGGTATTTCCAGTTATCCCAATTGTTATTCTGATATAAATTTTGACCACCCAAGCGCAATCGTATCCCTTGGTCATGCCATAGTTTCAGTGCATGATCACCTTTCTTCAGATAGATATTGCCATCCAACTGGTGAATAACATCATCGTGCCAGTGGTTCGCATCACCATGGTTGAGCTTCGCATTTTTACCGAGAAAATCACCCAGCGTGCCTTTGGCTTTATTCCCCCACTCTTCGAATCGCAAGGTATCGACATCGTAGTCTGCTGAGGCTTTTTGTTTTGAGATTAATTGCTCTGCCTGGGTAATTGTCGTTACATCGTGGTTTTCAAAATAAGCGACTCCGTGAAGACCACGAGCTACTGGGCCTAGAGATTGTGTTTGCTCGCTATTATGCGCAACCAGAGCACTCAGCGTTCCACCGTTTTGCTCAGGGTCAAACACAAAACCATCACGGCTTCGAATCGAAAGCGTTTGATCTTTTCCGTTAGCAACGGTCAGCCATCCAGCAATCTGAACCGGCGCGGCAAACGCATCACGAATAATCGACAAGGCATTGTCGCCGGCTTTCTCCAAATCAGCGAACAGGGATTTATCCCCATCAACCCGCTGCAGTACAAAACCGCCTTTGCTTTCGGTGAAGATGAAATGTGCTTTATGCCCTCCGGGCAAGGTGTGTGTTACCTGCAGCACTAGCAGCTTATCGCCACCGATACCGTCTAAGTGGCTATCCCCAGAAAATCTCGGCAGGTTATACGTTTCAGGTGTTGACGTCAGAGCTGCATTCAAACGAATAACGTTTTGGTCCTGACTATCGAGAAACAACAAGTCTTTACCCACGGCTCCGACAGGCGTCAAAATGTGGCTGTTCTTACGATTATAAATCGCTAGGTCGAGGGTTTTTCCATCACTGCCGTGATAGTGAGTAATTCTGGTGTAGGCATGCAGTTGATGTTTGGCGTCTAAGTTTTTGAGATGCTGGATCAAGCCCTGCCGAGCCTTACCGGTTGGCTTGTGATTTTTAGTATCAAAATCTTCACCATTTACATAAAGGGCGATGGTGTGTTTGCTATCAAAATCTACCTTGAAAACATCACCATCATACTGAGACGGTATCAATACGGTTTGCTGCCTCGGGCTCTGAAAACCGACGTAACTACTACCAATATGAATACCGTGATCGGTCACGCTAACATTTTGGTTATGTAGGTTTTGCTCAGATAATATCCACGTTGCGGGTTTATCACCTTTTTGATAAGCGTTAATGCCGGCGTTATCTGCCAGCACCAGCGTATAGTTGCCACCTCTACCGTAGAGGTTGTAATACACCTTGCTCACAAATTCAGCCGGTATGGTTGGCACAACTAACGTGCGGTCATGCGCACCGAGCGTTACGTTGACAGCGTGGGAGGCTTTGTACTTAACATCGATATGCTGAATGGCCCACTCCGAACCGTTGTAAATATCGAAGTGAAATGGCTGCCCGCCCTTACCGATTTCCCGTGCTACTTCAAAACCCAACTGCGCCTGATCACTCGGATTCGTGTGATCGTCAAAAAAGTCTTTTCGGGTAGGGCCGGTAACGGTTATCCCCCAATCAAAACCGCCGTGAATAACGCCGGTTTTCACATGTTTGTAGTAGTTGGTCGTAATCCCCGGGTCGATGTTGTAGCCGTAGCTGATGCGATCTGCAGGCACCCCGACCGGTAAGACTACGGTTTTGGAGAAGATCAAATCGTAGTCCGTTCCGGTTTTTCCTAGACCTAACGCCTTCGGAATATTAATCGGAGCGGCTTTGTAGTCATCCTCCGGGTAAAACGTATTCGGGCCACTGGCGTCAATTAGTTGATCCGCATAGGTTATATCGCCAGTATCGAGATTGATCGAATCGATAGCGCCTGTACCCACAGCACGGGCGACGCGTGTATTGTTGTCGTAGACAAACCCACCGGTTTTATAAGTACGGCCAATGCTATAAAAATAACGCCCAACATTATCGACATCGCTGGCGATTTTCGTAAACGTATCAACCAGCCCGACGATGCCAATACCCAACCCGGCAAACAGAGAACCGCCGATGCTGAAGGCTGTTCCTAACGCTGCCGCTGCAGATCCAACGGCCGCAGCTGTCGCAGCCGTTGCTGCTGCCTCAGCCGCCTCTACCCCTGTTGCGGCAGCAACGGCGGCGGTTGCCGATGCCTCAACTGAGTTGGCAACAGCGCCAGTTATACCGGTGGCAATGGCGCCAGCACCAATCAATGATGAACCAGCATCAAACCCCAACTGGGTACCGATAATCGCTTTTTCGCGGGCGGTTTGCGCCTGCGTTAACTCGTAAATATCTAGGCCTGCACTTAACGCACCAAACACCGCATCTGCCCCACCGGCCAGGGTTTCTCCAATCGCAGCGGTTAAGCTTTTACCGGTTTCTATCGCCTCACCGGTTACACCGGAGGTTTGATACAGCTGTTTCAGTAGTTTGATACCGTGTGCCGTATCTAACGTTACGCCATAACCGACACGCGCAAGGTTAACAAACTGATGCACCTTCAACACTGTTGCCAAAGTGCTACTGCTGGTATCCCCCGATAACGCACCACGTTCGAAAAAGTTGAATAATGCCTGAAAGGCAAACGCCGTATTCAGTGTGCTGAGGTTTTCCGCATCCGGCAGTTCAATGTCTTCTGATTCCGATGCACTACCGGTTCGATTCGGAAACAATCGATTGCCCGGCGACGCGCTAGATTCCCCCGCAGCAACAGCTTCATCAACACCCTGACTGATAAGGTCGCTGACCTCTTTAAATACCGTATCTTCAGTATGAACCGACTTTACTTCGCCATCTTCGGAAACAAAATCAATATCAAAACCGCCACCGGGCGATTCTTGTAATGTCTGAAGCAGCGGTACTGCGCCATCAAACTGCGCGGATGTTGTACCACCAGCCTCACCTCCCGGTTCGCTGGCTGAGGTATTCGGGCCTAAGCCATATTGCTTTTGCAGATCACTGACTGTTTCTCTAAACCGATCACCCAGGGCATTACCTCGGGCAATTTCTAACGCCTGCGATACGCCATCACTCTGGCGTGCAATACGGGTTTGATCCAAGATGGCATCCAGACGATCAGGATTCAATGCTGACTGCACAGGAGCTGTGGCATCAGCTCTTGAGTCTTTGCCTGATAGAATCGCTGCGTTCAAAGATGTATTCAGAACGCCACCAAAGTCAGCCCGCTGGCTATCGCTCAGGTGCGGTGTTTGATTCAACACAGCCCCAAGTGCTTTAGCATCAAAATCTGCCAGTTGATTACGTTTACTGACGATACTATTGCCTATGCTGCGGGCGGTTTCTTCATCAATTGTTTCAAAATCCAGCTGCCCATCCGCTTGGGTTCCTTTTTGCAAATCCGACCGATCAGTCGAAGTTGCTGTCTTATAGCCGAAGCCCGTTAAATCCTGCTCCCACCCCCGCGCCTGCAGTGTTTCATCTTGTTGCAAGGCAGATAACGACTTCAGCAATTGCAGATGCGCACTGAGCTGCTGTTCGCCTTCGGCGGTCAAATTACCGGATGCTTTTAGATCGTCAACATGGCTTTGATCACTGAAGTAATCCAATATCTCGCTGGTTCCTTTCGGCAGATCTGTGTCGCCAGCAATCAGCGCGATGTTTTCCACCGCTTTTTCCTGCAATGCCGTCAAACGTTGCAGCTGGCCATTGATTTCAACATTGACGTCTTGCACCAGTTGATTGCCGTAGTGCTGGATGAATTCAGCAGCATTGTTGTGACTGGCATAAACACGCTCAAGTCGGGAAATCAAACGCGTCGCCTGAATCGCTTCATGGGCTGACGGTGCCGATAAATATGCCTCTGTTTTCTGCACCAGTGATTGATAAGCAACGTCGTCACCAGCAGATAACAAGTAGTCGGTTTGGCGAGCAACAAAGTCAACAAATGTCTGTGGCGCGAGCTTACCGCTGCCATTTGCCGATAAGCTACCGTAATAATCAAATGCCGCTGAACGTATCTCAGGCGTCAGGCTAGCTGCAGGTTTGTTGATGGCTTCAATAACCGGCACAGCGTCGACGCTGAATTGGTAACTGGCGGACTTCCCATCAAGGGGTTGTAAGACCAAGGATCCATCAGTCAATTGCAAACGGCGGTATCCCGATGGTGCCGATTCACCCACGGGTGTAGGTGCTCCAGCATCTGCTAGTTGGGTTAAATCGGCCACCACACTAGGACTATTAGCTTGTGTTTGCGGGTCAGAAATCGCCGACAATGTTGTCAATAAACCCGGATCAGCAACCTGCAAGGGTTTGCCTTCAATCGCCGTCGTTTGACTCAGTAGTGCAGTCGTTTCAAGAATTTCCGCCGTTGGGTGATTGCTCGCAAGTGTATCCAAAGCCTTAAGGGGCGCACTGGCATCAACCCCTGCAGCAGAAAGATCACTGACAGCGTTAACCAGCGCCGTTGCCGTAACGTTAGCGGTTTCATCAGTAACGCCGGTTAACAGACCAGTGGTAACGTCTTGATAACGGGCAGCGGTTACCGGAGAGCTCGCATCAACCGTTGCTATGCCCACCTCTTTCGCAAACTGATTGAATGCCTGCCGTTTATCGCCTTGGGTAGGGTCAAGTATCGGTAATGCATCTTGAAGATGTGCGAGTTGCTGTGGCGCCAACGCTTGTGTACGTTGCGACAAACCTTCGGATGAATACTGTGACGCTAAGGCCTGATCAAACGCAGGCTGCGCCTCAGTATGCGTATCGAGATACTGCAGCGTTTTTCCGAGTAACGCGTTGAATTTCTCTGCCTGAGGATTAACAAGAGAGCCGAGCTCCGATAGCCGATCCGCCACAACATCGGCAAATCCGGTGTCATCGATACCCGCACCAGCAGCAACTTGACCGGCATAATAATCAAAGCCGGCAGAAAGTGCTTCTACAGAAACGCTACTACCTTCTGCGGTAAACGCGCCAATCGCCTGCGCTGCGGCATCCGTGTACCGATAGCCGACCGTTGCCGCGTTTTTCGGTTGTAAAACCAGGCTACCTTCGGTGGTAACAATACGCTGAAAGCCTTCCGGTGTTTGTGAGCCTATGGGTTTGGGGGCGTTACTATTTGCATCATTCAATGTCGCAAGATCCACCTCAATGGTTTGATCCGCAACCTTAGAGAGGTTTTGCTTCAGCGATTGCCGTGCGCCATCAGCGATTAATAAAGATTTGCCATCGACCGATTTCGCATCGGCAATCACCGCTAGCCAACTCGCGTCAGCCTGTGGAATATCCAGCCCCGTGCTAACAAATTCAGCAACACCTCGCACCAACACAGAAACATCGTTACCGGTATCGGCTTGATCGAGAATGAAACGCCCTGCTGCGTCCAAAGCTGCCCGTGGTGAATCCTGATCCGTGCTGGCCTGCGTTAACAACGACGAAAAACTGCTATCAACAACACCTTGATCAACTGAACGTTGATTTTCATGCAGCGAATCGGCAAGTTCGTTGTATTGTGCACGCAGTGCCGGGCCGTTCGCATCAAGGGCAGGTAACGCCAGATGATAATCATCACTGAGCTGCGGTGCAAAACGATCAACCGCCGGCTGCAAGGCGTCATCACCAAGCGTCGTCGTGAATGCCTGAGTGAATGCTGTCGCCACATCACTTGCGTGCGTAGTTTCACTTAAATAACTAAAGGTTTTGTCAGCTAGTGCTGTAAATTCTGCCTTGCTAGATTCACCCCGTTCTTGAAGATCTGCCAACGCACCAGCGACTTTCGATGCAAAATCGGATGCACTGATTTGTCCGTTATCGGCCAAGGCACTGACATAGTCAAACGACTGTTGAACTGTTTCCGGTGTTGCCAGCCCCTGAGGTTGATTTAGCCAATTTATGCTGGCGAGCGCATCAGCTGTTACCGCCACCGGTGCGGTTTCTCCATCGTTACTGACTAGCAAGGTTTGGCCGGAGGCGAATGTTAGTGCATGACTTCCTGCAGCAGGCTGCGCTGGGTCAAAGGGCTGAATATCCAGCGTACCACCGGTCGCATTTTTGTAGCTGATTTGACGATGCCCGGCATCGTCTGTAGTCGTGGTGATACTCGCAACGGTATCAATAGTTGCTATCTCTGGGAACTGCCCGGCTGCATTATCTGTTGGGTTAGTAGTCGCAGTTTCAGCGGGTGCTAACCCAGTCCATAATTGACGCAGCTGAGGGTCTATGTTCAGTGGTTTGCCATCAACTTTAGTGATGCCGGCCAGCTCTCGACTCAGCACATTGTCGAACGTGCGGTGAGTGTTACTGTCGTTACCGAATAGTGCATCAACAAATTGCTCACGTGTCAGCGTGCCGGGCGAAGACGTGTTAGCCGCACCATTGCCTGACTGCGCTGCCGGAATGGTATCCAAGTAAGTAAACAGTGCAGATACAAAAGGCGATGCATCTTCACCGGTTGCGGCAAAGCTCACTAAGGCATTATTCACGGCCTTGGCAAACGCATCCGGGTAGGCTTCTGCTGAGACGTTAACACCAATCGTTCGCCCATCCGCGCGCCCGCGCGAAACACTCGCCGGTACGTCGGCAGCTATTGGCCCAAATTGATCACGGTTTACCCCTGCTGCAAGCTCGCTGAAAACACGTTCATATTCGGTTGCTGAACCAGGTACACCACGATTATCAACATGGGATAACTCTTCTTTCAAAAAGCCGCCCGTGATGCGTTTGATGGTTTTCGGATCATCAACCAAAGTCGACAGAAACGCTTTATACGGCGTTGCAGCATCCGAACCAATACGCTGATCAAACAACGCGCTATCCAATTGGGCTGCTCGACCAACATCGCCGGGTTCTTTAGCAATCGTTTGTAATTCATTAATCGCAGCATCGGCCAAACGCGTGGTCACGTCCTGTAAGGATTGCCGAAGTTCGGTGACATTTACATCATCGCGCTTGAGAGAGGATGATCGATTTAAAACCGATTCGGCCACGGTTAGCCGTTGCGAAAGCTGCCCATCTTCAAAAGTCGTTGGGGCNCCCAACACATCGACTACAACATCAACATATCGCTGCCGCTGAGCTTCAAGTGCAGCTCGCTGACCCGCATTCACGCCCTCGCCAGTATCGCCATCTGGTGTTAAGTCTCGGTCTAGTCGGCGTAGCTCTGAATCATAACGAGATAGCTTGCGGCTCACATCCCCCGCCAATTCACGAACATCGTCCGGGTTTTGAGACGTGCGTCGAATCGGTAAATTCAATTGCTCAAAACGATCCTGTAAGGCTGTACGTATGGTTTCATCATCAGCAAACAACTCTTTGCCGGATAACCAATTATCAACTTTGGATACCTTGGTTTGATTGCTACGCAAGTCAACGGTATTACCGAGAAGGTCTGCAAAGATTCGTTTTTCTGAGTTGCTGCCTGAAGCATCGACCGTTTTCTGCAATTCACTGAGTTTATCCGTAACTTGCGTTTGCTGAGCTTGCAAACTCGCGTTATCAGGGTCAGCCTCTAACGCGCTAGCGAGCGAACGACGATGATCTGCCAAATACCCACCAAGCTGGGCCGCGCCAGCATCCGCAAACGCGACTTGTTGATACTGGATCGAATACGCCAGCTGCTCTGGGGTTACCTCGGTCGGGTCACGGAATACTGCATTGATACTATCGACGAGCTCCTTCTTAACGATAAAACGCTGGCGATTGCTATCGACCGGCTCATAAACAACATCGCCGCTCCCCTTTAGGGTGTAGCGGTTATAGCCATCAGGCACGGAGGCTTCGTCAAAAAACGGGATCTTCGGTGTTTTCGGATCGACCGGGTTGCCCGCTGCTGCCGCCTTTCGCGCTTCCGTACTGAAATCGGCAAAGCTATCCCCGTGGCTATCCACATACTGAACGGCTGCTTCCGCTTCATCGGATCCCGGTTGTATCTGTGCATCGGTGATGGTTACTGCCTGCTGCGCCAGATCACGCCCGGCAGCCTCACTGGCCGCATCGTCTAGCCCCGCCGGAATGTCATACGCCACGCCATTAAGCGAATCTGACTGTAAAACAACATCCAGATGCTGTATCGCCTTTTCAAGCGCCTGTCCTTTTATCCCTTCCACCAAGTTGGGGTTAGCGGCTTTAAACGCACGTAAACCATCAACAAAACTGGTTAGATCACCACCTCCCCGGATCAGTGTCTCGACAGTGTCTTCGACGAGTTGAGGCAACCCACGGGGAGCTACTAGCTTCACCCCCTTTGGGCTATCGCTATGTGGTTCAGATACCCCATCAAAATAAGCTGTGAGAATTTTTTCATAGGTTTCAGCCGTTGGCTGCTGTGATGCGATACCACTTTTTGTATCACCCAAAATCTCGGCAAAGGTATGCAGTGCATAGATACTGGCATCATTAGCCACTAACTCACTGTGAATTCCGCCACTGCTAGCTTCCGCACCACGTCTTGATCCCTGGGTAAACCGTTGGTCTAGCTGCGTCGCCACATCACTCGCTAGCTTTGTGGTATCGAAGTTTTCGATCAATGCCTGACGTTTGGATGACTTCACACCCCGCTTTTCAAGCAGTTGATTTAATTCCAGCTCAACATGATCTGCTAACACCTGGCTGAAACGAACATTCGTACCCTGCTCACTCGGCCGCACCGACAAATGCCGGCTATTTTGTGGGTCGCCTTGAACGCCCGCCTCAACCAACACCGGTTCAGCAACCTTACGAACATTGCTCGCTAACTCATTTAATGCGGCTTGACCTTTCAGCCCTTCACGCCCGGTTTCATAGTCAGCGATGGCGACCAGTGCTTGCGACAGAACTTTCAAGTTAGCGTTATCGGTAAGGTCAGTGCCTATTTGCTTCACCGAACGCTTAAATGTCGGCTTTTCGCCAAATAATGCTTCAGGGTGAGTCAGGCCTTCCCGATAACCTGCTGCGGAATCACCCAAATTTAGATACTGGTTAACCACACCCAGCGCCGACCCCAGAGATGAAAAACCAGTATCCCCTTTGAGTTTGATCGTACTCGCTGTTTTAATCGCTTCCGGCGTAATTCGAAGCTCTGCTAAAGCGCCTGTCTCACCAGCACTTCCACCGCCACTACCAACATCGGTATTCACCACTTGGGGTTTGTTGCCAGCCAGTAACCGGCTTTCATTGGCGCTACTAAAACCAAACGCTGGCGCAGTGTTTTCAGTCGATGTTGGTGCAAAAAGGCCAGTACCCTCAGCAAGGCTACGCTGAGTGTTACGATCAAATACCAGTGTATTATCAGGCGATAACGTCACCCGATAAGTACCGTCACCGCCGGGCTCTCGATAAGCGACATCGGCGTTTACCTGCTGTAAATCACCGTGCAAGCGTGCTTCTGCTTCGGCAGACTTTGCGCCTAACTGAATGTTGACCTGAGCAACATTCTTCGCAACACCCTGACCAGCACTGCTATCGTTCAATGACGAGAATTCAACACCCGATTGGTCGTCGCTGCCATTAACAACAAACCCTTTCTCAGCACGGTTTTCGCCCTGCCCGAAAATTTGTGTATCGTCAGCGGCATGTTGGCGAACTAGCTGCGCAGTCGTAAAAATATCGTCAGCAAAATAGCCCCCGCGCGCACGATCCTTTTGACGGTAATTGCTATTTAACGCATCGACGGTTGATTGTGCACGTCCGTTATCGGCCACCAACACACCACTGACGTTAGTCTCCAGCACTCCGCTGATACCCGATGAAGTTCCGCCCTCGGCAGGCTTTTCCNCCCCCAGAGTCACTAACCGAAAATCCGCTTGTTTGGTTTTCTCCAACTGCTGGGCACCGGTCAGTGAGTCAGCCCAACCATCAACTATTTTTTTCGGAGACTCGGGATGCAACGTTGCACTGTCTGCGCTATCCAACAAGGCCACAGCAACATCGGCTTTATTGAGCACTTTATAGAGTTGTTGTTCCGTCGCTGACAGATCAGCCGGCCCGCCTTCAATTTGATTTTGTAGTGCATCCAACACCCCTACATCCTTGTCACTAAAGCCACGCCGGCGGGCCAGATATTGTTGCTGGGCCGATGAAAGATCATGCCAAAATCCCAGCGTCGCTTTAACGGCTGCACTCGCACCGGCAACACGCTGCTCGTAAAAATCGGGTAATGGCGGTGGTGTGTCTTTTGCGGCTGGCACATCCAATGCAGTTTCGCCGTCAGTGAATGTCAGTTGTTTATCCAGGGTGGTTTTCAGTGCCTCAAGTCGGGGGACCAAAGCACCGTCATACACGTCTGTTGCCTGACTTTTCGCAAACGCATCGGCAATTTTCAGTAGTTCCGGTTTATAGCGATTCACAACCAATTGATTCGCAACGGTAGCTTTGGTGATCTGCGTTTGGGCCGAGAATGCACTCACACTTTCCAAAGATGTGGAAAGCTGCGTCAGGTAGTCTCCGACATAGTTAGCATAAGCAGTTGGTTGGCTTACTGATGTCGTCGCTGGCGTTGTGTTTTCTGGGCTAAACACTATNCATTGATCACTAGGTATTAACGCTAGGCATGGTGGCTTATAGTGCGCTGCAGCTGCATCGGAATGGCGACATATATGCAGTAATAGATGAGAAAGCGTTTTGATCTGCGGCGCTTCACACAAGGTTTTTAGATCAATCGGCGATTTGATAATGACGAAACACATATCCACCGATGGATTCTCAATTATTGAATTATCCAGTAGTTGAACCAAGTCGGTGTTTGATAGTGGCGTCAGTGAGTGATTCACCACTTGCTGGCCCGCTGGGTATAGACAGGTGTTTTGCCAAGACTGAGAAAAATCAAACGGGTTCGATACTAATTGCAGACCATCAGGCCCACAAAATTCCATCATGCAGGCAGTATCAAAAATATCTGCAGAATCCGTCGCTGGAGCACCATGAGCAATAACCATCGCTCGTGCTGTTTCTCGGTGCGGGGCCGTATACCAAATATCGAATTCAGCATAATGTTCACGGCAAATTGGCGGGCTCGTTGGATAGAATGGCATCAGCACTGCGTCCATATTGCAGATTAAACAAGGGATTGTCGTTCTGTGATTATAGACGCTCAAACGCCCTGCAATGCGGCATCCGACCTACGTTGGTAGGACCAATTAGTCCCCAGAAATCGCCGTTTTAGCCAAAATCACTGACCACATCGAAAACGCCTGATAGCAACAGGCATAGATCGACTCTCGGGCACTTTTCCGGCTTTAAATGCGCGACCGTTACCCGCCATTTTCACTTTGCATGAAAACCAATATCGCTAGGTTATCGACCCTCCGATTTCTCGCCTAAACTGAAAGAAACCGCCGGTATCCTTCGGCATTCTGTCATTCGCTTTAGCAGGTGTTTTATGAACGCAGGAACCTATGAATTTGCAGCCCTAAACGAACAGGTATTACATCAGGTACAGCAGTTAGAAACCGACCTTGATGTCGTGATTCTGGCCATGAGTACCGAGACTACCGCCCTCCCACCGCAGGATCTTTGCCCGAGCATGGCCGCCCTGCATGAGCAAGATCTTAAACGTGTGCAAACCCTTGAACATCAAACACAGACACTGCTGTTGGCGTGCGAAGGGCAGTGCTGAGCAGGCTTCGCTCTATATCGAAGCGCTCTTCTCATTTTTGGTATTATTCGCATCCATCTCTGCCGAGCCATTCTTGCCGAGCCATTCCTACCGAGCCATTCCTCTTAGCGATCTCCGATAGCGACTTCTAATTCCTGCCTCAGCCTGCCGACTAACTCCGNCAGCGCTGAGATAGATTTATCGACTCGCAAATATTCGCTTGCCACGCAGATGTGCCGCCTTGATATGCGCACAGAAACCGTGTCAAATGCCTGATTCGATCGAATACTGCCAGCCAAGGCCGATATCATGTGGATTCAAAAAGACATTCGCCTCAAGGCGCGCCATCGGGGTTTTCATCTTGTGACTGAGGATATTGTGAAGCAGATACCTGAGCTGGCCGATATTCAAATCGGCATGATGAATGTGTTTATCAAACATACATCTGCATCACTCACTATCAACGAAAATGCCGACCCAACGGTACGCGATGATTTTGAAAGCTATTTTAGCCGCGCAGTGCCCGAAGATGCGCCGTACTATAAACACGTATTGGAAGGCAGCGATGATATGCCCGCCCACCTCAAGAGCAGCTTGCTCGGCAGCAGCCTCAATATTCCGATCAGCAACGGTCGATTGAATATGGGTATCTGGCAAGGCATCTATCTGTGTGAACACCGCAATCACGGCGGTGCCCGACAACTGGTTGTGACCATCCAAGGCCAATAACACAACCCCCTCTCAACAAGGAACACCCAATGAAAGTTGTTGTTACTGGCGCAACGGGCTTTATCGCTCAACATTGTATCCAAGAGCTGTTAAGCCATCGCTACACCGTTGTGGGTACGGTTAGAAATATCCAACGTGCACGCCAGAGCTGCCCGGTTTTGCAAACACTGGATCTAGTCGAAGCCGACTTACTCGACGATAGCGGCTGGGCGGATGCATTCGATGGTGCTGATGCCGTATTGCATACCGCATCACCGGTGATAATTGACGGCAAGGAAGCTGATTTAATCGGGCCGGCAGTTAAAGGCACCGAACGTGTGCTGCGCGCTGCAGCGAACGCTGGCGTAAAACGTATTGTGCTTACCTCGTCTACAGCAGCGATTGTGAATACCGACGCGGAAGTATACACCGAAGAAAACTGGTCGGAGCCCGAGCGCTGCAGCCCCTACCCGAAGAGTAAAACACTGGCAGAACGCGCCGCTTGGCAATTGATAGAAAGCCTACCAGAAGACACGCGACCTGAGCTGGTTGTTTGCAACCCTTGCGTAGTGCTGGGGCCACCGTTATCGGCGCAGGTATCCTCTTCAGTGTCGATTATTCAGAAGTTAATGAACCGCCGTATTCCCGCTATGCCGAATATCGGATTTTCGATCGTTGATGTGCGTGATATTGCCATTGCACACCGGTTAGCGTTGGAAACTCCTGAAGCCGCAGGAAACCGATATCTGCTATCAACTGAATTTTACTGGTTGAGGGATATCGCGGCAGAGCTTCGAAAGAGCTTTGCGGATCAAGGTATTCGGCCAACGCGATTAAAGATTCCGGATTTGCTGATTCGTTTTGCCGCCCGAGTGCATCCATTTGCGCGCACATTGGCAGATGATTTGGGTCAACGCTCCAAACACGATACCCGAAAGGCACGTGAGCAATTGGGCTGGACGCCAAGACCCATAAAAGAAACCATCATCGCCACCGGCCAAGCACTTATCGACCAGAAGTTATTGGATTAACACCGACAGCACAGTTACCAACAACAACCTTCGTCGCTGCTTGCTCTCGGTTTAGCAGGGTTATGTTTCTTGGGCTTGGGCTTGGGCTAGTCCATTCACCGTTTGCATCGCATCGATCATGCCGGCAAGTGCATCATCACCCAAGGTCTGACCAATAACCTCATCCAATTGCACCAAATATTGACGCGCCGCCGAGATCAAGTGTTCGCCTTGCTCGGTAAACCGAATCATTTTCTGTCGCCCCTTGCCATCGATTTGTTCGAGATACCCCAGATGGCAGAGTTCTTTCAGCGTTTTTGCCACCATCTGCCGCGATACTCCCAAATTACGCGCAATATCCGAGGCATAGTTAACGCCACACTCAAGAATACTGAGAAAATTCAACATCGGCGGTGTCACCGATACAAAGCCGTCTCGCGTCAGGGCCCGAGTTAGATATGCCGTCATTTGTTCATGCAACGATGAGCTGGCAAACACCAACTGCAACGAGAGGCTCTCTACCATAGGTATGCCTCTTTCTGTCAACCTAGTTGACATGCGAATCTCCCCACCTTACTCTCTATGTCAACCAAGTTTACAAGGAGAAGTAATAATGATCACGTTAAAAAATACACTGCGCATGAATGCGGCCAGCTGCATTAGCTTCGGACTCATTTTTGCCCTGTTCGGCAACACAACTAACCAGTTTTTATCCGCCACTGAACCCGCACCAACCATCATCATTCAGATACTGGGGGCGGTTTTAATCGTCAATGGCTTACATCTGTTATGGGCCAGCGCGCTTAAAGCCCCTTCTGCACGGTTAGTAATGTACTTTTCTGCTGGTGATTTTTTATGGGTCTTGCTGTCTGCCGTGCTCGCCTTGTTGGGTATCTGGATCGATACTCCAATGGGTATTGCGGCCACACTGGTTGTTGCATTAATAGTCGGAGCCATGGGCGCACTGCAACTCGCCAACTTACCCGAGCGTGCATCGGCATCTTCTTATTGAGGTATTGCTCTAACCACTTAAATTCAAGGGTGTTTCCGCCCGGCGGCTCAGCGATTTCGGAACTCGAGAATACCGGATAGTCGAAAAACAAAGAGCAAAGAGTCGTCTATAACGGAGAACACGATGAACACCTACGTATTGGTTCACGGCGCATGGCACGGTGCCTGGTGCTGGCGCGACGTTAAACACTACCTAGCCGCCTCAGGCGCAGTAGTGTACACACCTTGCATGCCAGCGGTTGGCGAACGTGTGAACGAGGATGCATCGACCGTGACATTCAGTGATTATGTTGACGATCTTGTGTATTACTTGAATGACAACGTGCCTGAAGAAAGCTTTACACTTGTCGGCCACAGCCTTGGCGGCGGTGTCGCAGCAGCGGCTGCTGATCATGTGATTAATCGCCTGAAAGAAGTCGTTATTCTTGACGGCTTGATGCTGGAATCCGGCGAGTGCTGTTTTGACTACCTGCCAGAAGCCTTAGTCGCTCAGCGCATTGCCGATGCCCAACAATTCGGTGGCGACCGGATGCCTCCGCCGTCTCTGGATGTATTAGGTATTGAAACGCCCGAGCAACGCCAATGGGCAACGCAGCACTTAACACCACATCCATTAAAAACCTACCAAACCTCAGCACCCGAGCGTATTTATCCTCTGTCCGAATTACCGGTCAGGTACGTTAATCATACCTTTCCCAAGTATCCATATACCCATGTGTTCAATCAAAAGGCGGAAGCACTAGGCTGGTCGATTGAAGCAATCAGCGCACCGCACGAAGCTGTGATTACACACCCACGCGAAGTCGCCAGTTGTTTGATGCGGTGAGATTAGGGAGATTAGAACGATTTCGCTATGAACAGATAACAACTAAAGATTAGTTGTTATCATCCGCGACAATACCCATCAACTGATGCTGCATACTGAGTACCGACGCATATCAATGTGTCACAGCGTCAAACCCATCTCGGTCGAGCTGACTCACGATCGCCGGATACACTTTCGAATGATATAGTTCAAGCGTATTCCAACCGATATCCGGATGCATGCCACCAACTAAGGGATTAATCACCATACTGTTGTCGGTGTTGAAGTGTTTGATAGCTTCATCAGGCGTCAATACGCTGTATGCGCCAGATTCTCTAAGACCTTGAACAGTTTCAGCATCACACTCACGGCAGCTGACACGCGAGGTATGGCTGATATTTTGATAAGACATGGCGTCAAACAACATGAACTTTCCATGCTCATGCCAGACTTTATCTGGGTCTTCATGAATTAACAAAAAGCTCAATTTATCGGCTGGCGCATAATAGCGTCCATCAACTTTTTGTTTGTTGCACAGAGCATGATACTCAACCTCTGTGTCCGCACAATGAAACGCAGGGTGATAATCCAGACCCGCGCGTGCAGCTCGTCTGGCGGCTGGTCGGCTGTTGCCGCCAATACCGACAATTTCATTGATCGGTGATACCGGTAGATGTTCGAGTTTGATCTCTAGCCCATGATAACTCACGGTTTCGCCGTTTAATAACTGCAGAATGACTTCAAGCTTTTCATTGAATACCTGGCCGCGATGTTCCCAATCAACATCAAACAACTGGTACTCACATTCACGGTAACCCAGCGCTAATATCGTTTTCACTCGCCCGCCACTCAATAAATCGAGCATGGTGATTTGTTCAGCGATCTCAAGCGGGTCGTGTAAAGGTGCCAGTACCGCAGCATTACGAATCAACAGTTTGTTGGTGCAACCCACAGCTAATGCAGATGCCAACATAGGCGAACTCATAAAGCCATCATTACTGATGTGATGTTCAGAGAAAGCACAAAAATTCAGTTTGCTATCGGCCCAACGAATCATCTGATGCATTTCATGATGAAGTTGGTTGCTGGAGGCAGTTTCAGATGAGGGGTAACGTCGCGTGTGAAAAATCAGCGACGTCGTGTGTGTATCTTCCATAGAGCAATCCTTGCGCTGAAGCTATGCCACAGCTGCTATGAGACATATCAAAGTTATCGCTATGACCGCAAAGATTGATCGTTGGTTCCCACCGATATAGAGGAAAGGTAGGTTGCATTTAAGGAGGTACTCGATAGGTCGGCGAAGTGTCGAGACAAAGGCACGGGATCGAAGATAGACGAATCTAACACCATTCATCACCCGAGATCCATCCAACCAACGCAACACGCTCGCCACGGGTTACTGGCGTTACACGGTGCAGGGCAAAACTGGGGAAGACAATCGCCTGCCCTGCTGTTTGTGTCGGCCGATGAATTTTTTCACTGAACATAAATTCCAAATCACCGCCCTCATAATCACTTTCGTCACTCAGTGGAATCGACAGGCTGATCTTGCGATGCCAAAGTTGAGGGCCAATATCCGTGTGCCAACAAAAGTGGTCTTGCGTTTCAGCACTGTACCAAGCAAGCTGCAGTGGCGTTGACATACCGTGAATACTCAGTTGAAAGTGCCGATTGGCCTCCTCGCTTAGCTGCCAAAGTTGCTGGTAAAGATCGGGGAATTCTTCAGGCAGTAACCATTGCAAACGTGTGCTGCGCAGCGCTTTATTTATTCCAGCATCGTTACAACCAGAAACCGCAGCATCACGCCAGTTAGTCTTAATACGTTCAATCAATTCAGCACGTTGTGCAGCGTTTATACCGCTCTCCAACGTCAGGCACCGAAGAAATTTTTCCGGCGCATCGTCCACCGGCACATTGCCGGTGAGCGGCTGTTCGAGCGGTTGGTTTACTTTATGCTGCTTTTCCATACACGTGTTATCTCGTTTGCGAAACCCTAATCTAATATAGACAGCATTGCAGTCATAAATGATCAGCTGCCAAGCTCCAGCGTGTGCTCAACCTGCCGAACGGCTTCATCGGCGTAGTGCGTCACATAAAGCAGAGTTACGTTAGTTTGGTCGAGTAGTTTTTCCACCAAGGCAATCACGCGTTGGCGATTAACCGTATCAAGCCCCTGACAGGGCTCATCGAGAATCAACAAGGCTGGTTGTTTTATCATCGCTCGTGCTATCAATACTAATCGTTGGTCACCAAAGCTCAGTTGCTGAAAGCTGATGCCATGCAAGTGTTGTACACCCAAGACATCAAGCCATTGCATCGCCAATCGCTGTTCGAGACTATCAGACTGGCGATACAAACCGATCGAGTCGTATAGGCCAGACACTACTACTTCCAGTACAGTTCCTGCCACACGATAGGCCCATTGCAGATCCGATGACACCAATCCAATATAACGTTTGATATCCCAGATGCTTTCGCCCGAGCCACGTCGATAACCAAATACATGAATATCATTGGTGTAACACTGAGGGTTATCGCCGGTGATTAGCTTCAGCAGGCTAGTCTTACCGCTACCGTTACGACCTTTGATTTGCCAATGTTGACCCGGTATTACAGACCAGTTTAAGCCGGAGATTAAAGCCTCTCCTTGGTAACCTACGTGAATATCTTTCATCCGCACCAAGGGTATATTCGCATCTAAAGCCGGCGGCGCAATATGGCTTAGCGTATCCGGTAGATCGGGTAATCGAATCGATTGATTTTGCAAATGGTGAATGCTGCGTAGTGCCTCCAGTCGATCTGGCTGGGCTACAAGATCGACGTATTCAAGCTTTTGGTCATCCAGTAACAGCAAGTGTGTGAACGTATCGGGTAAGACATCAAATCGATCCGTCGCCATAATCAACATCCCGCTTTTGCAGAATCCGTTGAGCAGATCCACTACTTCTTGACGGGTTTGTGTATCCAGCCCTTGCAACGGTTCATTGGCCAACAAAACATTAGGCTGAGACAGCAGCGCGCGGGCGATGAGCGCCTTACGTGTTTCACCGGAAGAGAGTTTTCGAAAGCCGACCTCCAATCGATGTGTAAGGCCCAGTTGATCTGCCAATTGCAACACGGCCCCTTCATCCGTCGACACTTCGCACAATAGTTCACCTAATGGCGTACCGGTAAACACTTCATCGGTCAGGTCGGAATCGTCACGTTCGGCTTCCTGTTCAATTAAAAATGTCTGCGTTAGCGACCCGATTTCAGCGACCTTCTGCTGTGATTGCAATGCAGTCAGCAGTGATTCAATCAGCGCGTTGCGGCGGGATTCTGTGCCACCCACCATCAAAACATGGCTAGCTTTTTCTTGTTTATCTAGAAACCCTCCACCGTCTAAACGCTTTTGGCAATTCTGAACAAAACTGGCAACCCAGAGCTCGTTTGATAAGGGTGTAGGTTTCGATAGAACCTTTTTCATGAACGCTTTCCTCAAGCTATCGCACTGAATACATCACTAACTCTATAAGACAACGGACGGCGGTGTTTTCGGGCAAATTTTCAAATACGGTTTAAATTTAAAGGAGTTACCTATTCACCGCCACCGGCCGAGAGCGATCGATTATGAAACAACCTGATCAGGATCAGAAACAACACCAACCCGCCATCACTCGACGTCTGTTACTCAGTAGTGGCACCGCAGCAGCGGCACTGGCAGTTATCGGCTGCGATTCAGATAGCAGCAACGCTTCAAGCGACAGCAGCGTGTCGGCTACTGAAACCCCGCACCACATTACGCGCCAAGAATGGAAGCGCCGCGAGTTGCACCCGCAAGAAGATCGCGGCTGGGGCAAAGCCCATTTTGTCGAATCGACATCCGATATGATTCCCACCACCATTGATCTATTTGGCACGCAATATGATCCTCAAGGCCTACTCGAACTGGTAAAATCGCTAACGCAGAAGAAGGACCTAACCTTCACGTTCTGGAGCGGCGCATCAGTCAAAGAACAACATACGGTTGTGCGGTTATCCGATTTGCTGGATGCCTTAGGTTTTAGCCAAGCCCAAATTAACGAAAACGCATTTATTACCGCAAAATCCCAATCCCGCAACGAAACATTACCGAACACCAACCACACATCTGACACAGGTGGTTATCGATTCACGAATAGTGTGCCAATTGCTGACGCCCTAGCCGATGGCTACCTGATCGTTGATAGCGTTCGAGGCGTGTTGTCTTACTATGCGTGTTTTATTGAAGGATATGCCGCCCGTGGCTCGGTGAAGTACTTTTCCAGCCTGACATTTAGTGACAGCTACCAAGGCCCAGAAGGCGCCAGTTCAGATGACTACCTTACCGAGAATATCCCCGCTGATAGTACTTTCAGTGTGAATAGGTAGGCACCAAATCAATCCAAGGAGTTCATTCGATACACAACTAGCCCGGTTATTGCCCGGCTAGTTGTGTCAGTGTTTTATTTGGCTACCCTCAACGAGGGTTTTACTAGTTACTGGTAAGATCTCCAGTCAAGTCTCTAGCGATTAACTTCAGCGACTTAAACAAAGCGCTATCGAATATCTCCTTAATTTAATGCGATTGCTCAGACAGCAGTCGCTGATACAACACGTCTTTTAACTCGGCCCGTTCCTGTTTCATCGCATGCATAGCATCATCTTCGATGGGCGAATTATTCAGCTCCAGTTTGCGGATTTCTCTATCCAAATCATCATAATGTCGGGCTTGCTTGGCGAAACCTTTATCGCCCTGAGTCAAATTTTTAATCGCCGGTAGGTGTTCGGGAAATTCATGTGCTAAAGAATGGTCTTCACCCAGCATGTTGATTCGTCCTGTTTCAATGAATGAAATAATCAAGGCCATACCCATAGTCAGCATAGACACGGATATCAGAGCCGTGTTTATTTGTCTCCTAATTTGCCTGCGTGGTTCCAGCAAAAACCGGTTTTTGTGGAAGATAACGTGCCGCACTTATAACGCTTAGCAAACCGGCGTATGATACGTTGCCTTTCGATCGTTTCGGGGAGATACTAAACACACACTTAATTCTGGTTATATATCATGCGTCTGAAGGCCAAAAATGCCGTTGTTTTGTTGTTGGTTATGCTAGTCAGTGCATGTTCGAGTCAACGCCTACAACCCGATAAAGCAACGATCGATTCAGTTGTCATTCGCAACCAAACCAACCACCCGGTTCATGATGTGACACTTCGAATTCCTGCCAATCACGGCGTTATTTCCTGCAGCACGATTCTTGCGCACAGCGAATGCTCACTCGGGTTTTCATTACGTCAAAACAACAATAATCCGGCACTACTCAGCTGGACCTACCGAGGGCACACTTATCAAGAGCCGTTGAAAGGCCCACCAGGACAAGCCGATGACCTTACTCAACAAGCTGTTATCACCATCGTCGGTGAAGGCATCGTGATAGCTAGGCTCAAAGATCACCGCTGAGTGCCGCTAGCGCATCGAGAGCCATCAGCGTGTTAAAGCTATCGGCCCGTTCAGAACAGTCAGCCTCCCGCCCATCTCTAATCATCAACCGCGCAGGAACCCCTGCCCCCTTCATCCATCGAATAGATAACGCTCATAATATTGAGCACATTATTCACCGCCACAATTAACCGTGGCGGTTACGATCGCGACAAAAATTCAAATAAAAAACGCGCACTGATCGGGCCTTGATCTATTCCACCTAAAAATCATCCGGCACCCGACTTTTGCAGCCCTGACAATCCAAGGAGAAGACCGTTGATGAAACAACATAGCCTGACTGTGATTGCATTGTCGGTTGCTTTTATCATTGGCTGGTTTTGTATATCGATGCAAAACCGAGAAATAGCAGCCACTGACAACTTAATTCAACAAACACCGCTAATGGAAAAAAAACGCGTTGAATCTTCATTTCAACGTCATTTTTCAGCAAATGCACAATCTACTGCTTCAAAATACCCCTATTAGTTTTTACCGACCCAATACAGATACCGATATACTGCCAAGTATATTCTTGCCGCATTAATAGGCTCACACAACAGATCGCGCCATGAGCATAGTTTTCGGTCCGACTTCCATTAACATTTCCCTCTCAAAAAACACTCGCCTTCAACATTCAATACAATTAAAAACTGTTAGATTTTACCACATCTACATCAAAATCGTTTTTCGCACCACTCAAGACACATCAACTTTGTTATATTTCTGAAATATTGATATAACGTTCTTTTCTAAAGATACGTTATAAATCGAGACAATTGATGAACATGGATAAGTACTTCTGGGCTGCTACAGCAATCACTACATCATTGGCGCTAGCTAGCTGCGGTGGAGGTGGCGGGAGCAATAATACCAGCGATGGGAAAACTCCAACCGAAGATAAACCCAAAGATCAGACTACCTTCAAATTCATCGTTGAAACACCTGATTTTGAACCTGTTGTCGCTGCCAATTTTCTGCAAGACGCGATTAGAAATACCGTATCCATTATGGCGCCGTCAGCGGTCGCAGCAGACAACGTCGGCTTCGACACTATCCGAGTCGCTATTGTTAGCCCCAGTGGGAAAGTTACGAGCATCATCACTCCAACCTCTCTAACACAAGAAGCTAATGGCACCTATTCAGTTGTATTAGAAAGCGGAGAACGTCTCGATTGCATCATTCTTGTAGAGCTGGATGACAACTACGATATTAAAGTTGGTGAATTCATAGACCCAACAAAATCCATTTTTACCCCAGCTGTTGATTCTCGTGAAACCTTAGAAATCGATCTTGGCTCAACACTGGCATACAACCGCTTTATTGAGGGTGTCAATGGCTTTGATAATATCACCGTTGAAGAAGTCGAAGAGATTATAGAAAAAGCCCGTTTATTATTAAAAGACAACCCAGCTACCGCTAGCAATCTCACACAGCTAATTGAAAGCATCGAAGGATCTATCGGCGAAACCGTTACTGTTCTCGCAAAATTCGCTGAGGCAACTGCCGGAAATCCAAACGCTCCGATTCAGGGAGACTCGTCAACCATCGAACAAGACAGAGCGACTATCAAGGCTTTCTTTGATGACGTAAACACTGTCTATCAGTTAACCGGTCTATCTGAATACAATACTCAGGAAGATAACGCGCTTAACGATCTTAGAAATGACGGTGTACTGACGCTCGCCACTATTGAAAAATCCGAAACCAATATTGATGCGCTAAGCGCAATAACAGAAGCTATTATCGAGTTTATCGACGATCAAGATAGCTTACCGGAAACAGCAATAAGTATTCCGGTCAAAAATATTGTTTCTGACGCATTTACTGTCGAAGGTGACCTCACTTACAGCAGAGATACAATCTCTGCTGTAATCAATGGTGCATACAAAGGCGTAGCATTACGAAATATCGAATTCGAACTGGATGCCCCAGATGACAGTTTACGCTCTACCGCAAGCGTAACCGGTGAAATTGAAGATTCGAACAGTAAACTGGTTATCAATGACGGTCGGATCATTCTGGACGGCATTATTCTCGGAGAACTGCTTAAATCTATAGACTCTGACGATGCAGAAACTTATGTCGATGGCTTACGCAAAGCCCAAGTTATTCTAAACGCCGAGCTTACCGGTAAAAACGTCCGCAACAATCTAGACGGCAATTTTTCAGGCCAGCTTGATATCGTCGCGGTTCGATCGGACAACGACTTTATCGAATTCCGCGCTGAGCCAGGTGAAGATGCTGAGAAAGAAGCTCAGTACAACCTAAAATCTGCCAATATCGATGGAACGTTCTCATTTGACAGCAACACCATCCAAGTATCGATCAGCGCAACGTCTGACAATGCCGATACCTACGTACCACCAACGCAGGAATTCCTGCCGGGTGATAGTAGCTATGATCTGATCAGCTATTCATGGAATGGGGTTGATGAATTCATTTTAAATACCCCTGAACATTCAGACAAATACACTATGTCGGAAAGAACACTAAAATCTCTATTCCTTAGCGGACAGGATTACACAAACGATAGAGAAATAGCTGTTCCTAAAGGCGCAGAAGCACCAACACAGTTGATCGATTTTCTCGATCCATACTTCTACCTTTGGACGGGCAGGTATAGCGTTAGAGTCGAAAAATCCGATCTAACAGTCGGCAAGAATCAACGCTTGAATAACAGTGATAGTTTCCCAAGAGGTATGAGTTACGATTTGTCAGAAAATGAACTGCGTTTCTATGATGACAACGGTGTGACACGAGAAAAGTACACACTCGAAAAAATCGTCAAAATTGATGTGTCCGACGATCAAAGTGACTACTACCGGGCAGATTTTATTCGCACCAACCCAACAGATGTTTCCGTCCCACTGGAAACTGGATTTGACGAATATGTTCTTCGACCTGGGGTTTTCGACTCAGCTTACGTGTACACCGACGATTTCGTCGGAGAATATGATATTGATACCTCAGGCTACGACATCAACAGTGAAAATGGCGAAGTAACTGCCACACTGCGCTCGTCATATCGAAATCCACCGGAAGAAATTACATTCAAATATAGCTGGAAAGATAATGTATTTACGCTCAGCTCCGATACGTATGACTTCTACAGTAAACTCGCTCTTGAAAACGAAGCAACGTATTCGGGTAAGGTTATAGAGAAAACTAGAATCGAGGGTAACAGCGAAACAACATCAATAATAAGAAACGATACCTATTTATACCGCGATACTAGCATCCACAGGTTTTCCAGATATAGAATAGAGGATCTTATGTATGGAACACGGATTAAAAACATTGGCTGGGTCTCGGTGTTGGAAGCAAACTTACCCTTAGCTGAACAAGATCTAGATCACGTAGTGATACCAACTTCAGGCGATGATGTGTCAATATTGGTTCACGCCAGCGAACCTGTTTCACTACGTGAGAAAGAGACGCCTGATTCCTATCGCCTCGCAAACGCAAATATCTCAGTTCGCACAGAGTTGTCACGCTTCGGCAACACAGAACTCAATGCGTCGATTAGTCGAACTGGCTATGATGATGGTATCGTCATGCTAACCATCGAAAGCACCGACAATGCTCAATTGAATTCGGCGATCACAGTGTCTGCGGCTGCAGCTGATAACAACCTGCTTGCACTCAGTATCAGCAACGACAAAGGTTTTATGATTAGTAAATCACAAGTCCAATCGGAAACGGAAGAAGACAATCAGTGGATCATCACATACGGCAAAGAAACGGCGAGAATTAACGTACTAAACTTCGGTCTTAAAGTGACTTACAGTAATGGCCAGTTTAACACCTACTGATCTCTAAACTTCCAAGCAGTAATATGCCCCTACAAGGGGCATATTCTTTTATCAGATGTATCGATACACGACCTTTATTTTCTATCTATTTGTCTCAATGCCCGCCGCGGCAGATGTTTCAGCATTTCTTTCACTAGAATCCGAAAACTATTCGGATGCATTCAGTGTGGTGGATATCTACAACGACACCCCCCGATCGATTAATAATGGGTCGATTATCTATACACATAGCCGAGCAGAAGCAGGCCTGTCATTCTTCGAATGGTTTTCGATTGCTGCGCTTGGGCGTTTCGATGGCGTTGCAAATCACTCATTCGATGCAGCGTACATATACTACACAAATTTCAAAAGCGATAGAGAACTCGAAGAACGTGTGTACGACTATTCAATCGATACGGAGATTGTTAGCTCAGTCGGCGCCAGTTTCGCAGTTTTTCACAAAATTAACGCATTCTTTTTAAAAGCAACGTTCGATGTCGGCGAAGCTAAAAATCTCACATCTGGAAATCTGGCCGGTAATTTAGAGGTTGAAGACGGGGTACTGCAGGGTCAAGCAAACCTTGACTACTACTATAAAAACGATGTGATTTTCAAACGCGAAAACGAATCGCCACGCGGCTTGGCCTACGGCCTATCGTTCGAATTTGGTTTCAATTCCAGCATTAGTGAACACCTTCTTTCAATTCAAGACGCATTTTATGTCGTGCAATGGGATGCAGCCCCTCACACACGAGCACAGCTAGACACCGACCGAATTGCAGGCACGAATGCAGAAGGTAAATTAGTGGTTCGCCCCCTTGCTAGCGGCATTGAAAATAACCCCGCCTATACCCAGCGATTACCTGTGAGGTGGTATCTTGCAAACACCATCGCTATCTATGATCACTGGGTGATTCTCAACGTCAATTATATTGCTAACCAAGCCTGGCCATCACTAGGCTATCAGTGGCGAATAGACGACCATAAAATTAGTCTGAGATACTCAACACAGGATAAGAGCATTGCCTTCGATCACCAATGGTCCGATGCAATCGCTTATGGATTCGCGCTAGATAATGTTCAAATTGATCGCGCTCATCGATTGAATTTTCATCTCAACTTAAAGCTCTAGTTGTATCTTTTCATCGAAAAAAAACACAAAAAAGCCGGGATATTCCCGGCTAAATAATTCGGTTTGGACGAGGTGGTAAAGCGGGCTTAGTCGCCTACGCGCTTAAGCGCGTTTTTGTCGGTATGCTCAAACTCACGGCCATAAATATCCAGCATGGTTGTTTGGGCATAAGACATTTTGTCGCCATTCACTTTAATCTTGCATTCGTAGCTCAACGTTTTGGCTTTTTGCGCCATAAACGGCGATTGTGCAATGGGCCAATCCGGGTCAATTCCCGCAGTTACTTTTAACAGCGGTGTTGGGTTGTTAGACTGATCTTCCGTCAGTACAGCACCAGACACGATGGCTACCGCACGCGGAATAGTGAAGCTATGCATTAACGTACGAGTCCTGGCATCCCACATCCAATAACCCACCTGATCGTGAAATACCTTTCCAGTGCTTGTACGCGTCACTTGCTGATGATAACGAACGGCAACCAGTTCCTGCTCTTCAGCATTTTCAACGTCTTTGGCAGGTTCAAAGGTAATAGTTTCAAAATACGGATTGTTCTCTGTGCCATCCGGCTCCGGCGCAATGTCGACACCTTGATCGCCCTTCCAGACACCAATCAGTGCCGCCAAAGGCCCGTATTCGATACCATCAATGGTGGTTTCAGGGCGTTCAATGACTGCATCAATCTCGCTCATGGCATTTCCTTAGTTGTTTATTGGTAAACACTGAGCCTATTGTCTGATGATTTACCGGTTAAGTTAAATCGTTTCTATCAATAAACCCGATAAAATTCGACTATCTACTGGCAAAAATGGTTCATCTTGACCCCACACGTCTTTACGCACTTCAGCACAGCGCGCACATATTCTCCAAAACAGTGTCTACTCCAGCGTAAACAGCCCATGCGAACCTTGCGACGACATCTTTTGATAACAAAGATGACCTTTAATGCCATTGCTCGATGTTTACAAAACAATCACTATCTATGGCATCTGGCGGAAAACTTTTTAAACCGCTGCATCCATCACTCCGTAAGGGGTACTCACTGCTTAGTGATACATCCAACTAAGACAACCAGGAGCAACAATGAAAATTGAATTTACTCCCGAACAGGAAGCGCTGCGTCAGGAATTACGCGCTTACTTCGATGAATTAATGACCCCAGAGCTGAAGGCAGAAGTTGCTGAAGCAGTCGGTGAAGGTGGCGGTCCGCTTTTCTGGAAAGCCATGGAACAACTCGGTAAAGACGGCTGGATTGGCGTTGGCTGGGCAAAAGAAATGGGCGGCAGAGGCCTGACTGAGATGGAACAGTTCATCTTTGTTGAAGAAGTCATGCGTGCGGGCTTCCCGTTCCCATTCCTGACCACTGAATCCGTCGGTCCTATTCTGGCTGAAAACGCGACCGCGCGTTTAAAAGAAGAGCTGGTACCCAAAATCATGGCCGGCAAGCTGATCATGGGCATTGGCTACTCAGAGCCAGGCGCAGGTACCGATTTGATGTCGTTGAAAACCACTGCCAAAAAAGAAGGCAATGAGTGGGTTATCAATGGCCAAAAAATGTGGACCTCGTTGGCTCACCATGCCGATTGGATCTGGTTAGCGTGCAAAACCAACTTCGACCCTGAAGTTAAAAAGCACAGCAGTATCTCTATCTTCTTGGTACCGACCAGCTCTGAAGGCTACAGCTGCTCACCAGTACACACACTGGGCGACGTTCGTACCAACGCAACTTATTACGATAACGTGCGTATTCCTGAAGATCACTTGGTTGGCGAACTCGACATGGGCATGATGTTGATCTTCAGCCAGCTGAACCGTGAGCGTTTGTCACTGGTTAACGTCGGCGCATTCTCTCAACTGTTTAATGACGTAACGAATTGGGCGATGGAAACTGACCTACCAAAAGGTGGCAAAGTAATCGACCAACCTTGGGTTCAAATGAACCTAGCGAAAAGCCGTACCGGTCTGGAAGCCTTAAAACTCATCTGCTATCGCCAAGCATCTGAAATGACCAAAGGTCATTTGTCGATGGAAGACGCTTCAGCAGCCAAAGTTTACGGCACCGAGTTCTTTGTTGAGCTGTACCGTCACCTAGGCGAAATCCTCGGCGTTAGCAGTGTTATCAAGCGTGACTCAAAAAGCGCTGTTCTCAACGGCCGCCTTGAGCAACTGTATCGTACTGCATCAATCATCACCTTCGGTGGTGGTACCAATGAATTGCAACGTGACCTGATCGCTCGTGGCGGTCTGGCAATGCCACGTGCCAAGCGTTAATCGGGGAGTGACTGATGGATTTTGCATTTAACGAAACACAACTTGAAGTTCAAAAGCTGGCTAACCAGATCCTCACCGATCTGTCGACCACAGAGCGTTTGAACGAAATCGACAAGCTAGAAGAACGCTTTGACGAAAACCTGTGGGCACAGCTGGCTGAAGCCGGTTTGCTCGGCGCGGCTTTCAGCGAAGAGAATGGCGGCATGGGCTTCGGCTTCACCGAACTGTGTCTGTTTATTGAAGAAATCGGCCGTCGCGTTGCGGCTGCGCCGGTTGTTCCTGTTATCGTCAGCGCTGCGCTGCCAATTCAAAAATTCGGCACCNTAGAGCAACAGCAACGCTTCTTGCCTGCTGTCGCAGCGGGCAAAAAGCTGATCACTGCAGGGCTTTCTGAAGAACGCGCTGAGTGCCCATCTGAGCCTTTCACGGTTGCTGAAGCAAGCGGCGCTGGCTACAAACTGACAGGCACCAAAATCGCTGTGCCTTTTGCAAACCGTGCCGAGCGTGTATTGGTTACAGCAAAAGTTGGCGACAACATTGGAGTCTTCCTGTTAGACCCTAAAGCCGATGGTGTTACATTGACTGCTGAGCGCTCAACAACACTTGAGCCTTGGTTTGAAGTCGCAATGAACGGTGCTGAAGTTGCCGCTGAAGACGTTCTCATTGTTGATGGTGGCAAAGCTGCCGCACAGTGGACCTCTGAGCGTACTGTTGCCGCATACTGCGCTATGCAGTTAGGTGTTGCCGACGAATCAACACGCACAACTGCTGCGTTTACCTGCGATCGTTACCAGTTTGATGTGCCAATCGGTTCGTTCCAGGCTGTTCAGCACCGTGCAGCGGATTGCTTCATTGATGTAACCTGCCTGAAACTAACCACCTACCAGGCTGTTTCACGTCTGGAGTTGGAACTGGATGCAACCAACGAAGTAATGATCGCAAAAATCTGGGCGGGCGACACGGGTCACCGTGTTAGCTATGCTGCTCAGCATTTGCACGGTGGCACAGGTATCGACAAAGACTACCACCTATGGCGTTATAGCCTGTGGGCTCGCCAGTTGGAAATGACACTGGGTAGCTCAGCAGCGCTGTTAGGTGCAATGGGTGAGCGTATTGCCGCGGGTGAAGCTTTCCAAAACTGATTCCAAACCGTTTGGAATATAAACCCCGTCGTACTGCGTCGGGGTTTTTTATTGCCTGTTTTTTCTGAATGCACCTAAGATGCCTCTTCAAGATGCTATCTGCTTCCCGATTCCTCGATGGCGAGCGCCCGCCTACGCATTGTTATGTCCGAACTAAGGCGTCAGAGAGCTCTCTCACCTATTATCGCTACATAACGTTCGAATTCTCATAACCTTGAGGACGCATTAATGCCAGACATTAACCACAGTGCTCTTATGAACGAGGCCGTTAACGAAGCCAAAAAAGGGCTCGCCGAAGGCGGCATTCCGATCGGATGTGTTGTTGTCCTTGATGGAGAAATCATTGGTCGAGGTCACAACCAGAGAATCCAGGAAGGCAGCGTCATTAAACACGCTGAGATGGATGCCTTGGAGAACACCGGCCGTTTGAGCCCAGCACAGTATCGGGCGTGCACACTTTATACCACGCTTTCGCCTTGCCCAATGTGCAGCGGGGCAGTTCGCCTTTACGGCATCAAATACGTAGTGATTGGCGAGAATACAACGTTTCAGGGCGATGAAACATTTCTCAAATCAGAGGGTGTCACGCTGACGATCATCGACGACCCTACATGCATCGACCTGATGACACGTTTTATCGAACAAAACCCGGCGCTTTGGCATGAAGATATCGGTGAATTGGAATAACCCCGTTTAGCGGCTTAACCGTCTGTAACCTGAACACCACAAAAGAATCTAACCCGCTTCGTAAAGGCAGACAATATGATAAATCGAAATTCTATTGAACTGTTGGGCTGGATTGGCGCCGTTCTGATCTTATTGATGTTCGCGCTGAACTCGCTGGGTCACATCAATACGCACTCAACTAACTACCAGCTTGGTAACCTTACCGGCGCCTGCTTCATTGCCATCGCATCGATGGTTAAAAACGCTTGGCCGGCCGCCTTTTTGAATATCTGCTGGGCACTCGTTGCCGTTTTCTCATTGGCATTGCAGTTAGGGTAGTGACAGCTTATCGACGCTAACTGATATATTCTCCAATCTATATTCTGCATATAACAAGCATGTTTAGCGCCTAACTTAAGGCGAAAAGTTCAACGTCATTTACCCAATATTCGCCGCTATTTTTGTCGCTATTGTCGCGGCTAACCCTTGTTACGAATGAATACTATTCAACGCCGAATTATTTCTTAAGATCAGTGTCTGAACCGACACAGCAACATGGAATGAATCTTCTGCATAGTTGTAGAGCTGAGTATTCAAGTGTTTTTCTTATCCAAAAAACTACTGACGAGGTTTGAATAGTTTCGTTTTTTGTCGCAGATACAGCGATTGTTGGATAGGTCGCAGTGATGAGAAAATGACGGCGCGTGAACTTCATCAGTAACTAAAAAACACGATCTTTATCGTGTTGCCCTGAATCTAACCGGTGCGAAATTTTGCTATGGATGTTGCTCTCGAAAACGCTGTTTCTCCCTATGGGGTAGCGATGCAAACAATTTTACTGATTGACCCATTTCATTCCGGTCGCTATCTGATGCAGAAGCTCCAAAGGTTGGGTTTCGATGTTCAGGTTGTGCGTACTAAGGATGTTAGGTCGACTTACTTTTGCGATGAGTTTCTCTACGACGAGGATGTTTTGGTCACCACCGGTGATTTACAACGCGACTGCGACTACATACGCGAGGCCACACAAAAACGTCACCTCGTGCATGGCCTAGCCGGCACAGAAGCATCTTTAGAGTACTCTGACAGACTGCTATCGGAACTGTTTCCTACACAGTGGAATGATCCTAAAACGACATCGCTACGTTTTAGAAAATCTGCCATGCAAGACGCTCTAGCCAAACATAAATTACCGGCTATCGATACGGTAACACTCAAACACGGCATGTCGAATCAGCACAAGAAAAGCGCGATTTCTGAATTCTACAAGCGCCATAGTGGCGAAATTATCGTGAAACCGGACGCCAGCATTTGTTCAGCCGGTTTCCGCATTCCATCATCGGAAGACGAAATTCTGTCTTACATGGAAACCGCCAGTCATGTGATGCCGTTGTTTGACGAAATGGAACTTCTACTGCAACGCAGAGTGCGCGGACGCCAGTATTTTGCCAATACAGTATCGTATAACGGCAATCACCACTTGTGTTCTGTCGGCGAAGCTCGCAAGGAATTTGAAGGCGGTAATGTTAAGGAAATTTACAAAGAATTAGTGGATCTAGAAGCATTCGACAGCTTCGACATCGCCGGATATATATTCGCTGTATTGGATGCCTTAGACGTTAAATTCGGTCTATCGCACATCGAATTCTGTTGCGATGGCAATGACTGCTATCTCATCGAACTTAACCCACGCATTGCTGGCCTTCACGGTGCTCTCAACCGCATGTCAGCCGGTCGTTATACGGAAGACCAGATCGATGTATATCGACACTATCTCACTGGTAAATTGCCCATTGGTTCGCGACATGGCATCCATCGAAGTGGCAATCACCAAACTTATCGAACGGTATATCTCTACAACCTCAACCCGCAACGATATCAACTGGCGATTGCATTGTTTGGCGAACTGGAATCCGCTTATTTTTGCGAAAAACTCAAACTATCTGAGGCGTCAGGCACCACCAATTTGATGGACGTCTCTATGTTTGTCATCTTGTCGCACAATGATCAACGTATCATCGAGCATGACATGCGCGAGTTGCTGAAGCTGAGCCATGTACACTGAACGACAAGGGCTTACTTATACCTTTGCATACATTGCCATACTCTCACTGTCTTCAGTCTTTGTCGAAAAACTCAGTCTTCATGTCAGCATCGAAATGATGAATCTTTGTGTTGCCGTTATGGCCGCATTAACCTTCAACGCGATGAATATTTCGCGCTTAGGGGTGGCCTATCGTGCCGTGCGATCTCAACCCCGGCTGTGGCTTTGGATGTCAGTATCCATCGCAGGATCATGGATTTTGTCGTACTACTGTACGATGACATCCTCAGCTGATTTTTCGATGGCGTTGGTGTTTTTGTCTTGCAGCCTGATCGGCGCCATATTCAATAAAAACATGCTTAAAGTCCTGTTTTGCCTGCTGTCGATCGGTTTGTGTTTTGATGCTGCGAGACAATCCTTGTTATCGACCACCTACGGTATTGCATCCGGCGTCTGCCTATTCTTCTATACGTATTATTCAAAACAGTATGCCGCTAAAAACCAGGCAACGTCGCTGGATATTCTATCGGTACGTTTTTTCCCGATGATGATCGTGGCCGCGGCGTTATTTATTATGTACAACAATCCCAAAACGGGAATATTAACTGCATCGTCATCGCTACATATTTGGGGGCTAATAATACTCGTTTGTTTTGCCAACCGAGTGATTCCGATGTTGTTCTTTCAGCCTGCCGTACAAGCTTTAAAGCCCGATCGGTTGAGTTTTCTTTTAACACTGGTGCCACTCACAACGTATCTATTCGAAAGCGCCATCAACCGACACTTCCCTGTTGATCTATTTTTGGCGGTAGGGATATCAACACTGGCGCTCAATATCGACCGGATCTGGGTCAGTGCTAAAAGCGCGTATCATTTTTAGCACCAAATTACGCCCGTGCCTGCAACGCATGCTCGCTGATTGCCTGTGAAAATTCGGCCAGTAATGGCTCAGGCAAATCATGCCCCATCCCCTCAAACACCATCAGTTTTGCATTAGGAATACACGCAGCCGTATCTTTACCCGCAGCAACGGGCAACATCGGATCCTTGTCACCATGAATCACTAAAGCTGGCACTGCCAGTTGTTTTAGAGAATCCACCCGGCTATCGGCACAAAGCACCGCGGCCAGTTGGCGCGGATAGCCTGTCTGATCGGTACTGCGCTGACAGGAGGCCTTGACCAACGCATACAATGCCTCGCCCTTGAGCGGATAACGAGGGCTACTAATGGATTGCAGCACATTACAGGTTCGCTCGAAGGCTTTGGAATCGTCAGAGACAGCTTTGCGCCAAAGGTGATAGATGATTTTCAGATTGGGCCCTGGTAATCCACGGCGGCCAGACGTCGACATAACTGACGTCAGCGTTAACACCCGCTGCGGATAATTAATGGCCATGATTTGTGCAATCATACCACCCATCGAAGCGCCAACGACGTGCGACTTTTCGATGTCGAGTGCATCCAATAGCTGGATAGCATCTTCGGCCATATCCTCCAATGTATACGGCGATTGCACGGTTCCCATACCGAATTGATAGGCCATCCATAGCTTTGGTAAGGCCGCGATGGGCCCGGGTATTCGAGAAGATAGCCCAACGTCTCGATTATCGAAGCGGATCACTCTGAAACCAGCATCGGCCAATAAACGACACAATTGCTCAGGCCAGGCAATCATCTGTGTACCCAACCCCATAATCAACAATATGACAGGAGCCTCATCATCACCAAACTGGTCATAAGCCAGCTCAATGCCGTTAGCAGAAATCGTTCGTTCAGATCGATAATTACACGTGTGGGCCATTGAACATCACCAGTCGCAATAAGATAGAGTTTTGACCATCAATATAGACTGAGTACTCATTTTTTCGCAGACACTACCCGTCGACCTTCTCTGCTCCGACCCGCCAATCTATCGATACAATGAGAGGCAAACAACACCATGCATGGTTGTAGGCACCACCAACTTAATGTTAAATCTATAACAATAAGAATAATGAGATGAACCATGATTTATTTGCGGAATAACAAAACCCTGCAGCAACTCATCGATGCGGGTGTCGATGAAAACTATCACGCCATTTTGCAATATCTCTCAAAACACGACACCCCACTGGATATATTACTGGCCGCAGAATTTGCCCAGATACAAACCTTTGGGATACCCAGCATCAGTAAAATTTTGCGTCAAACACGCCAATATCAAGATCATGGCCTCAAGCGACTCGATGATACACGCGCCATTATGATCGAAGCACTGGAAGATACCGTTTATAGTGAACGCGGACGCCATATGGTTAACCACCTGAATTGGATTCACGGCCACTATCCGATCAAAAATGATGATTACCTGTTTACGCTGGCCTTATTTATTATCGAACCGGCACGCTGGATGGAAAACTGGGGATATCGGCAACGCACCCAAGCAGAAAAAGACGCCAGTTTTCTCGAATTTCGAGATCTGGGCAACGCCATGAATATTGAAAACATCCCCCAGACCTATGACGCATTTGTGCAATGGTACGACAGCTACCGCTCACAGAATATGGCGTTTCACCCGGACAACACCATCGTTACAGAAGGGCTGATCGAGGGCATGCAAAAGATGTTTCCTGCGATCGTTAGCCCGTTGATTAAACCCCTGATTCTAACGCTCCTGAACGATGACACATTACTCAACGCGGTCGGCATGAAAAAGCCTCCACGCTGGCAACGTATACTCATCATCGCAATCATGAAGATCCGTGCTCAACTGATGAAAGTGTTTAATCCCTGGCATAAAAAGCCTTTCACCGACAGCCAACTTCATCAGCGTTTTGCCAGCTACCCTGGCGGTTATCAAAATCAGTGCCTCGGGCCACAAAAACTGCTTCAACACACAACGCCCGAAACCGGATGCCCTTTTCGATAAACACCCTGCGGCTCAGCCCAGAACCAACGCGGCGACACAACACAGCGCCTGCTATAGTTTCGATGCAGGCAGAGGTCGCACACAGTGCTTCGAACGCAATGCAATTACATCGGCAAAAGCACATCCACCGACATGAGTTGCCGATAAGTTACGTAAACAACGCTATCAATACCAACACTCACGGTTCTTCAATACTCATACATTGATGAGTCAGTCGTCACCAGAGCCAACAAATCTTTGCGTTGCAAGTACCACTTGCTTCGAGAGGCTGGAACAGCGCTATGACGACAAACAAAACACTCTTGTTATGCGGGTTTGGTGGCATGTTGGAGTTCTATGACTTCATCATATACGCATTGCTAGCCAGCATTCTGGCCGAACAGTTTTTTCCTACCGGTGACGCGATCACCTCTATTCTCGCTACATTCGCCACCTTCGCACTTGGTTATCTTGTTCGCCCGATTGGTGGGTTTATCTTTGGCCATTTCGGCGACGTTTATGGACGCAAGAATACCTTTATGATGACGGTCCTATTAATGGCGCTATCAACCTTGCTGATCGCTTTTGTACCTTCTTACCAACAAATCGGCATTACCGGCACCCTACTTCTGATCATTCTAAGAATTGTTCAAGGGCTTTCGATCGGTGGAGAAATTCCCGGCGCTATTACCTATATTTCCGAATGTGTGCCTAAACACCAACGCGGCTTTACCAGCGGCGTTATCTTTTTCTTTTTGGCCAATGGAGTAACGCTAGGAACACTGGCGCACTGGTGGTTATCGGGCCTGTTATCCGCAGAGAGCTTTCACCAATGGGGTTGGCGTTTACTTTTTGTTATTGGCGGAGTGCTGGGTTTTATAAATTACCTACTGAGAAAGCGAATCCAAGAATCCCCTGTATTCGAAAATTTAACAAGTAGCGTCAGATTTCCGCTGTCTCACGTTATTCGATTCAGAAAACGCATCACATTTTTTGGTGTGCTCATCACCGGCTCTGGAGCTGCGATGATCACGACGTATTTCTTGTTTATTCCCGGATATCTAAAGATTGTGCTTCCGAGCAAGCCCGACGGTTTTTTGTTCGCCAGCGTGGTTGGCTGCTTCACCTCCACCCTAATCATTCTGTTGTTCGGTTATCTTAGTGATCGATTCAACCGCCGCTGGTTGATTTCCGGCTCTTTGCTCGCATCAATTCTTCTTGCCCTGCCGATATTCAATAGCTGGGTTAGCGGTGATCTCTGGATTCCAATGCTGGCTGGCGCGACACTGTATGGCACGATATGGGGTGTTATCCCTTCTATCTTACCGACACTGTTTGACACCGAGATCCGTTTTTCGGGCGTAGCAACTTGCTACAACTTAGGTTTTGCATTGTTTGCAGGCTTAGGACCGTTGATTTGTTTCTACCTGATACATATCACCGGGTTACCCGATGCACCGGCATATTATTTGATGGTCGTGTGCGGGGCAGCGTTGGTTGTCGCTCTGCTATCGAGTGTCGCCAGCAAGGCTCAATCCTGAATCAATTGTCGACCTGAACGCCAATATAAGAAAGATACAATGGGGCTAACGCCCCATACCCGTTCTCCACAAAAGAGCTTTCAAAACACGCTTTCCCGCTGAAGAGCATCGCTGCCAAACTACCTAGACACTTATCTAACCGCAGTGGTCCGGTTTTATATCAACAACCAACATCTGTTTATTGTTATTACTCTCATAACGATAAGACAGTGTCGCACCTTTATCGAGAAAACCTTTGCTGTTGGTATTAATACAGGACTGACGTTTTACATTCNGAGCAATGAGATCTTCCAGTGCAAACGGGTCTAATTCATCACTTGAGTAGTTAACTAATACATAGTGGTAGACCAAGGTCGAGCCTTCGGAGCTTACCTTAGCCAGCTGAGTATCGGAGTCCAGCATAATCGGAAGCTCCTTGTTGGTTATTTTAGCTACCCCTTTCAGCAGTGCTTCAAGATCTCCAGGTTTTGGAGCCTTACAATGGGTCATATAAGGTGTTTCAAAATATTCTTCAGCTATTTTCAACGTATTATTTTTGTTCGATACCACCATTAAATAGGTACTGTCATCGAAACAGTTTAATTCACCGTACCGATCAGCTTTAATCTTCGCGCCGCCATCTTGAAGGGTAATAGTGATATTTTTATAGACACTGCTATCACCGCGTTGCTCAGCGACTTCCATCAGTTCGCCAATCAATTCCTTCAGCTTATGCCCCTCCATCTTCATCGATTGCTCAATGCCATCTGTCTGAACCTGAGTAATTGTAATGCTAGCGTCATCGCGATACATGGCCCCTACTGCTGGGCTGTATTGGTCATTAAGTTTTTGGTATTTATCGAAAAAAGCACGGTAGTCTTTCTCACTCGCGGCAGAAACAGCACCGGATAACCCCATTAAAAGTACAACAACAGCACGTTTGATCGTCACAGGAACACCTTATGTTTATTCAGAAATACCATTAGAATCAGGTTATTGTTTCTGCCCAAACATCAAATGTCCATGACAAACTGTTACTTCGACATCACGGTGCCATACAGCAAACTCGATCGTATGCGAATACCGCGATGGCCTCAGCGCTCGGGTTAAAAATTCGAGTCAGATACCGCTACTTCAAATCCCGTTTCACAACACCTTATATTCTGAAAGACTTCACTATGCGCGCTCAACAACGACTCTTCTCTCGATACATCCACCAAATTCAACCTGGCGAATTACGTTGGATCGGTTTACGCCCAGCACACAAGGCCGATATGTTAGACGTGGATACCTGCATAGCATTGAAGGATTTGGGCCTTGAAGGCGACCATCGAACCGAAAAAACCCCGGGGTCTGCACGTCAGGTAACGCTGATATCGGAAGAGTTTATTGAACAGATACGATTATTCACCGGCCACGCCCAGCTTCCGCCGTCGTGGCTACGGCGAAATCTTGTCTGCCGGGGAATCAATTTAAACGCACTGCGCTACCAGCAATTTTCAATTGGCGACGCGATTTTCGAAGCAAACGCTTTATGTCATCCGTGTTCACGTATGGAAAAAACACTCGGTGAAGGTGGCCTGGTGGCGATGCTCGGGCATGGCGGATTATGCTGCAAAATACTAAAAACCGGCCGCATATCAATCAACGATGAAATACGGGTGATGGCTCCACAGCAGGATCTGTTCTAAGCCATGGCGGTTCTTTTTAATGCTCAGGGCTCGAATAGGAATCTCCAAAGGGAACCTCTAAAGCCAATTAGATCAAATCACCTTGAGCCGGCCCAGACGATTCTAATGCCAACAATTGGCGTTTTAGCGCGACACCAAATGCAAAGCCGGTTAATGATCCATTGCTACCCACAACACGATGGCACGGCACAATCAACGGAATCGGGTTTTTTCCGTTCGCAGCCCCAACCGCCCGGCATGCTTTCGGGCTAGCCAGCGCTTCTGCAATGTTTTTATAACTGCAAGTATCACCGTATGGGATATCACACAGCGCCCGCCAAACTGAGCGCTGAAACTCGGTGCCTTTAGGATTCAACACCAGATCAAATGTTTGACGTTCGCCTGCAAGGTATTGCTGGATTTGCTGACGCGCCTCTGCAAATGCTTCCGGCACCCATTGCCAGCCCTCGGCAATCTCAAAATCACGATGGCTGCCTTGTACATCACAAAGGTACAACTGCTGAATACCGTCATCATCACCGACGAGTATCATCGGGCATAATGTTGTTTCAAATTTGGTATAAAACACCCTAACACTCCTTAATCGGTATCTTTGCCTGCTGAGTTACCAGCAACCTCAAGCCCAGCCACGCTATGCCACAAACACAAAGCTGCGTAGGATCGAAACGGCCGCCACTGCTCGGCTATACGCTCTGCCTCACGAATACTGGGCCGCACACCATCAACGGCTAAGCCCTTGAGAACGCCCAAATCACCGGCAGGGAAAACATCCCGATACCCCAACCCACGCATGGCAACATAACTTGCCGTCCAATCACCGATGCCTTTGATCGCAGTAAAATCACGGCGAAAATCGTCAATCCGTTGATAAGAGTTCAACTGGAAAACACCGTCTTCTATCGCTTGGCAAACCGCCCTTAGCGTATCTTGTCGTGTTTTCGTTAATCCTATTCCATCAAGATCCAACGCTAGAATTTGCGCAGGTGTAGGAAACAACCGATAAATGTCCGCATCACTATAATTGAAATCAAGCGCCGCTTGCTCCGCTATTCGGCCTGCAATCGTAGTTGCCGCTTTAACAGATATTTGTTGGCCCAGAATGGCTCGAATCATAAACTCAGCGGCATCAAATGCCTGAGGCAGGCGTGGAATACAGCCACGATCAAGGCCACGCGCGAGCAGCGGGTCGGCAGTAAACATCGGCAGCATGGCAGAAAAGTCAGTGTCCAGATCAAACATCCGGCGAACTCGCTGGTAGATACGGCGAAAACAACGGATATCACTGGCCTTAACCGATAATATCAGTTCTCGCCTGTCGGCCACCCAATCAACACAAAACACTCCCTGGCTGCCACCGAGCGCAAAACTTCGGCGATACTGATTGTCTGTCACGGTTTCGACACCGGCAATCGCGCGCTCACGCATAAACGCCAGTGTTGAGGAAATATCAGCCCCGTCAGGGCACTCAATAACAATAGAGTGAGTAAATTCAGAAACGCTAATACAAGAAGATTGACGGCGAACATCCGTTGGAGAGCAGCCGATAACTTGCTGAAATACCGTATTGAACTGCCGCAACGAACCGAAGCCACTAGCAAAAGCAATTTCAGTTACCGACATGCTGGACTGCAGCAATAATGTGCGTGCAAATAACGCCTTTTGCATCTGAGCAATGCGTACCGGCGGCGCGCCAACGTGTTGAACAAACAAGTGCCTCAGATGACGACTAGAAACATCCAACGTGTCGGCCAATTCAGCGATACTGCGATCATTAAGAAACCCTTCATCGATCAGATGCAACGCACGCTCAACGGCAACAACCCCAGAGTTTATCTGCTGAAAATGATCGCCAGCAATTTCAGGCCGACAGCGCAAACAAGGCCGATAACCGTGCGCCAATGCTTGCCAGATGTTATCGAAATACTCAACATTGGGCTCGTGCGCGACCGGCGCAGGGCAAGAAGGTCGGCAGCATATACCCGTAGTTTTTACCCCGAATATAAACTCGCCATCATAGGCAGAATTTTTCTGCTCGCGGGCTAATTGAATGTCTGTGTGCCGTGCAGTCACCGGAACGGTCTCATAAATATTGATTCAGGCATCAATATATCGGGCAAGCCCGCCTTGCAACAAGCGGTTTTCGGAGATCGCTATCAATCGATTGAATTGGCCTGATGACTATACGCTCGAACCGGCACTAATCAGCCAGCTCACCAATTTCGAGTATCGCAGCTGAACGGGTCACACGCTTTTCCTGGCGTTCAACCAAACTCAAAACGACCGAAATTGAAAAACAAGCAACCGCCATAGAGCCCAGTACGTCTCCCAAATAGTGAGCATTCAATATTATCCGGCTAGCAGCAATCGCAAACCCATAACATAAAGCCAAAATCGCCAACCAACGTGCGGTTTTCCAGCAGGTCATCGCTAAGGTAAAGCTCAATACAAAATTAACCACCGAATGCCCGGACGGAAACGAGGTTGTTTCGTGCGCTAGGCTAAACCAACTAAAGCCGTACAGGCCTTCACTAAACCAAAGATCAGGCCGGTATCTCGCTACTACTACTTTGACCACAACCGCTGCGAGATACGCCAATGCGTAGGCAACGAACACAATCAGGTAATTTTTTGACGAAGGGTCGTCACACAGCGCGCGCCAACCACCGATTAATCCAATCAGCATGGCGACAATGGCCATCTGCTTGGAACTTGTCCAGCCGTCGATAACACCGGAAGCAAGATAGATCCACGTGCCGGCAAACCATTGGTGCGCCAATAGCGCTATCTGTCGATCAAAAAACAAGAAGGAAACCGCGCCCAGTACAGTCGCTATAACGCCAGCAACAAGGAACGGCCTCCATAAACTCGGGTTCATAATTACAGGTCCTTAGCGGATCAGTTGTTACAAAATGAAAGACGGAATGAAAAACAAGAAAAAGCCGCGGGATAACTCGCGGCCTAATAAGGCGTTAAAAAGTATTTTCTACGCCAGTAACGTATTAGTTAGCGACAACGTCAACCGGCCCATGATCATCACAATGGCCTTTATGAACGTGCTGCAGTCGACCATCCACGAGGTAGTCAAAATGATCGCCATGGGGAATCTGCGGGTGCCCGCAATTCGGCCCATGTTGGTGACTATCGGAGGAAGTTATGGGAATACAGCCATCAGGGTTGGTTGCGGAAACTTCGATGATGTGTTCATCGTAATGATCGCCGTGTGGGTGATGCAAGTGACCATCGTGCAGATAATCGACATGACCATGATGTCGAATGCCAAGATGGCCGCAGCCAGGGCCATGATCATGCTCTGGGTGTGAATGAATTTTGTGTTCAACCATAACAATCTCCAGTATGCAGGCGCTTATTGGCTATGTTTGATACCTGAACGGCACAAAAATTCGATTCACATTGCCTTGTGATTACAGAGGCTGTGACAAATCATCTAAGCTTTTGTCTGATTCAGGATGTAAACACACGATTGAAAAAGGATTTTCCAATGACGCCCGTTCCTCTAATACCGGTTTTGATTGCTGCCGTCGCCGCATTTATGTTTGGCGCAATCTGGTATTCCCCACTGTTGTTTCTGAAAACCTGGTGCAAAGAAGCCGGTATTGATCCGGCCACACGACCCGACAATCCAGCCATCAGTTACGGCCTGACCTTCGCACTGACATTTATCGCCGCCTATGCACTCGGCATCGTGATGCCCACCGGCTCACATCCAACCCACTTACTTCGGTTTGCCATTGTTATCGGCATTGGTATTGTCGGTTCTTCGCTTGCGATCAATTACCAGTTTTCGGACAAAAGCTGGCGCCTTTGGCTCATCGATGCCGGTCACCATGTCGGACGATTGATGACTATGGTGCTGGTACTCAACTACTTCGGCGTGCCGTTTAAACCGGTTCCGTCATGAATCATCGACATTCGGCGGCATTGGGTGACGTTGTCGATCACCCAACAGGTGCTGCAGCGTAATATTTAATGCGTAAACCTTGGCACCGCTATCCACAGAACGACACAGAACACACAGCAACCAAGGTAATGTTTGATTTACTTCTCGGCGGATCCGCGCAGCCGCCATTGACCTTACATGTGCATTCGTTAAATTCAGGGTCAAAAAAATCATAAAAACGACCCTGTTTTTTGATAATTCCGCCCACTTTCTGCATTACATATTTCTTAAACGCATCTTTCACATAGCTGTCATTTAATCGTCTTTTTTCCTCCCTACACTTCGCGCGAATTGTTAAAGACGGCACTGCATGCAGGTCGTTTTCGAGCCAAACCACTTGTTGCTCATATATTGGCTCACCGGCATTGCCGGTTTCGGGGTAAACGAAAGGGGATAGAATGAAACGCCGCACATTTCTTAAACTCTCAGCATCCACCATCGGAGTCACCGGGCTTAGCGCCTGTGTACCTTCCGTCGAATTAAGTAATTTACTCAACGCCAGCTCTGATATTTTCAAACACGGTGTCGCCAGCGGCGACCCGCTGCAAGATCGCGTCATTCTATGGAGCCGTGTCACACTCGCCGATGAGAGCGCAGACATCACTGTACCGTTCGAATGGTTTATCGCTGAAGACGAAGATTTCGATAACATCGTTGCCATTGGTTCAGCCACAACCAACCAACACAAAGACTTTACACTTAAAGTCGACGCCGCAGGGCTTAAACCGGGCAACACTTACTACTACGTGTTTCGTGTCGGAGAAAACTACTCACCAATTGGCCGCACCCGCACGCTGCCTGACGGCCATGTCAACAACCTGCGCATTGCGATGACGTCTTGTTCAAGCTACCCCCACGGCCATTTCAATGTCTATCGCGCGATTAAAAACCATGAAGATTTAGATCTGGTGTTGCATCTAGGTGATTACATTTACGAATACAAAAATGGCGAATACGGTGACGGCACCGCTCTGGCGCGCATCCCGATGCCAGATAAAGAAATCACAACATTAGACGACTACCGCATGCGTCACTCGCAATACAAACAAGATCTCGATCTGCAAAGCCTGCATCAGCAGCACCCGATGATCTGTATTTGGGATGACCACGAAATCGCTAATGACTCTTGGTATGGCGGTGCCGGCAACCACAACTCAGAGAATGATGAAGGCTACTGGTTTATTCGTAAGTCTGATGCCATTCAGGCTTACCATGAATGGATGCCCATCCGCGAAAACCCGATTGATCGTGAAGCGATTTTCCGTAGCTTTCGCTTTGGTGACCTGATTGACCTCTTCATGCTCGACACACGTTTGTACGCACGTGACGAACAAACCAAAAGCCTGATTGTTCGTAACAGTGATGACCGCACGCTACTAGGCTGGGATCAGGAACAATGGTTATACAACGGTTTGGATCAATCGAAACAAGACAACGTTCGCTGGCGCGTCTGCGGCCAACAAGTGATGATCGCCCAACTCCCAAGTAACGAACTGCCATTCAATGGTGATCAGTGGGACGGCTACCCGGCTGCGCGTTCACGCCTGCAAAACCACCTGATCGACAATCAAATCGACAACTTCGTTGTACTCACCGGTGATATTCACTCGAGCTGGGCATCCGATATCGCCACCAATCCACTCTTGTTGTGGGAATACAACCCTTACAATGGCAACGGTTCTCTAGGTGTGGAATTTGTCACACCGGCGGTAACCTCCCCTGGCATTACCGACAAGACAGCAGCGACACTTGCGTCCGCAGCCATTAACACCATTGCATCTCACATCAAGTGGCTGGACTTTTACCATCGCGGGTTTGTTCTGCTGGATATCAACCACAGCCGCATTCAGGCTGAGTGGCACCATATTGAATCCATCGAAACCGTGACAGAAAACACCACCATGAATAAATCATTTGTGGTTAATGATGGCGAAAACCACCTGTCTCAGGGTTATGCCCAGACACCATCAAAGCCGGTTCAAAAAGGATATGCACCGTCTTACAACCCATCATTCACGATCACTGCATAGGGGCCGACCATGACATCTTTGAAAACACTATTAACAGCAGCCAGCGTCAGCACGTTAGCCATACTGGCCGGTTGCCAACAAGATTTATCGGGCCTGGTTGATGGCTTGAATTCACAGCAAAGTGCAGATCAGCAAACCTCTTTGGTAACACGTGATTATGTGCGTTTTGTCGCCATTGGCGACATGGGCACAGGCGATGCAAATCAGCAGAAAGTAGCGGATGCTATTCAGGCAATCTGTGAAGAACGGGGTTGTGATTTTGCGATTGGCTTAGGTGACAATATCTACGAAAAAGGCGTTAGTGATATCGGCGACTCGCAATTTTCATCAAAGTTTGAGCGCCCTTACCGCCACATCGATTTCCCGTTTTATATGTCGCTAGGCAATCATGATAACTCCCACACCAGCATCGGTGATGGCCTTAACAACTTCAAAGGTGAGATTCAGGTTGAATACACCTACAACCCGAATCGCCCTAGTAACAAATGGAATATGCCTGCCCGCTATTACGATTTCAGCATGCCTGAAACCGGCGCTCCGCTGATTGATTTCTTTGCGATGGATTCTAATCCCAGTGTTGTTGCCGATGTGAACCATCAATATTGGCGCGGTCGTTACAGCGACGAACAACAAGCGTGGCTTGAAAACAAGATCGCCGCCAGTACCGGCCCATGGAAAATCGCCTTCGCACACCATCCATACTTGTCGAATGGCAAACACGGAAACGCCGGTTGGTATGACCGTATCTGGTTGTCTGGCCATACCTATAAACACATGTTGGAAGACGCCGTTTGTGACAAAGTAGACGTCATTATTGCGGGCCACGATCACGATCTACAGTGGACCAAACCCGTGGATTCTTGCGGTAAAACAGAATTCATTTTGTCAGGTGCTGGTGGCAAAACCCGTTCGTTGGGCGATACCGAGCGTAACCCTGCCTTTTACCAAAAAGGCGATACTCTTGGCTTTTTCCTGATCACTGTGACAGAAACCACTTTCACCGGTGAAGCCTGGGAAGTTAACCCAGAAACCGGTGCTTACACGATGGCTTTCAGCCGCACACTGGAAAAGTAAACGGCCACTAAGGTCTATTTCGAGCCGTTAGTTTTTCACGAGCTGATCACTCGATCAGTTCGTGAAAGATGCTCCCTATTTCACGTTAACTGCCCGTTAAACGTGATTATCTATCTCACCATGATCCCCGCTAATCCCATCCCCGCTTGCCCAACACTTGGAATCATACGCCTCTACTCCCGCGAGACATCACTACAGCACCTTACCCGGCCCNGCCATTTTATTGACTATGCTTAAGCAGATAAAAGCATAAAGCCCGGAACCACACCGACGGCAAAGGACTGCAACGCGTGATCAACCCGATAACGAATAGCCCCACAAAAGTGTTTGCTACTTATGCGATACCGGCTGTTCTTGGCATGCTGGCGTTTTCGTCGGTCGGCATCATTGATGGGCTATTTATGAGCCATTACATCGGCTCATCCGCTTTGGCAGTTGTCACCGTTACCATGCCTATCTCCGCAGCCGCATTGGGTATAACAACGATGTTATCCGTCGGCGGGGCAGTGACTGTTGGTAAGTACATCGGCCAAAAAGATCTCAAGCGCGCTAATCGGCTATTTGTGGATACCATCGCCGTTGTAATCGCAATGGCGTTACTCTTTTCTATTACGATGTATAGCGCGCTAGATATCGTTCTAAACCTGATGAATGTCACCGGTGAACTGCGGGAAAACACCCAAGAGTACTTCACCACCATACTTCTATTTATGCCGATTTTATTGTGTGCCGGATCTCTGGATTATTTTATTCGTATTGATAATCGACCGGTTTTTGCATCAACCGGGCTGATTATTGGCGCATTTTGCAATGTGATGTGTAGCTGGCTTTTTATCGTCCATTTGGAAATGGGCATCCGCGGCGTTGCGCTAGGCACCGGCGTTGCGCAAATATTCACTCTGCTGCTATTTGTTGCCTACTTCCATACACCATTTTCCAACCTCAAATTCCGCATTCCAACCATGGATATTCGCGCCGTAGCCAAGGCCAGTGTTAACGGTATTTCTTCGTTTATCACTAGCATGTCTGCGGCAACCAGCGGTTGGGTTTTTAATACGGTGATGCTACAAAAATACGGTGGCGAGGGTATCGCAGCAGCAACCGTCGTCAGTTACATCAGCTTGGTTGGGCTGATGTCGAACTTTGCCATCAGCCAAGCACTGCAGCCGACCATTAGCCAGAATATCGGCGCACGACAACCTCAAAAAATTAAACAGTTTATGCAGATCGCTATCGCCAGTGTACTGGCCCTTGGCTTGCTAATGACAATGCTAACCGCATTGATACCAGCGCATTTGATTGATCTGTTTATTGAACACGACGAAGAACAGACTCGTGAAATCGCGCTGCATTTTCTCTCGTGGTTCTGGCCAGTGTTTATCTTCAATGGCTGTAATATGTGTTTTATCAATTACTTTACAGCTACGCTGATGCCCATCCGCTCGCTGGTTTTATCCTTACTGCACAGCTTGGCGATTCCGGTATCACTGGTGCTACTATTGCCTGAAATCATGCCTGAAGACGGGCTCTTTGCCGTCATACCTGGCACTGAAACACTGACATTTATCGCCGGCATTTTATTGTTTTGGAAGTACCGCCCCCTCCAGCTAAGATTCCTAGAGCCATCAAAAGCTCACAGCGGTGTGCGATCCCATTCGTAATTCGCTAGCAGCCCAACAACTCAGGCGGTTAACCTTCGTTCTTTCAGCGATTCAGCAAATTACCTGCTTCACTAACCGCCGCTAAATCCTCAGCAACTTCAGCATACAACCGATGCAGCTCAGCCTTAATTACTGGCCAAAGCAACGGCACCGCAACGCCCTGAAAATCTTCACCCTGAACCATGATGGTATCCTTGCCTGCAGCTTCGAGGCGAAAGTAATGACTGCCCGTATAAATGCCAGGAATACCGCCCTTCCAACGAAGCTCTTGTTGATGCTCCAGGCATTCGATGACTGCAGGCACAGGAACAACAACGCCGAATAATCGAACACGCATTCGCAGCTTTCGACCAGCAATCACCGGCTGATTCTTGTGGTCGAAGGTTGCACGTCGATTCCACTGCGGGTATTGCTCGATGGCTGACAGATGACGCCATACTTCGTCAATCGGCGCGTGAATCGTTACAGCCGGGAGTTGTGCCTTAATCATGGGGGCTCTCTTCAAAAATCGTCAGGGCTCAGTTATTCAGACTTGATCAAGCCTTTATCACCAAGCCCCATGATACGACAGAGTACAACTAATATGCAGGGGGTTAGGAAAACACCGGCAAACAAGGCCGATAACATGCCAGCGCTTAATGTGATACCGAGTGATTGCTGCGCGGCAGCACCGGCGCCCGATGCAAAAACCAAGGGTAATACGCCACAGATAAACGAGAAGGAAGTCATGTTAATCGCACGATAGCGACGCGCCGCCGCGTAAATTGCCGCGTCTGCTGGCTGAGCCTTACTGTCTTTCATCCGTTTCTGAGCAACATCAACAATCAGAATCGCATTTTTTGCCGTCATACAAAGCAGCAGTAACAAGCCTACTTGGGCGAACAGATCCAGTTCCCGTTGCTCAAGCCCCAGCATCAAAGCTGCGCCGCTCAAGGCAACAGGCACTGCCGACAATACCGCTAACGGTATCATCCAGCTTTCATACAAGGCGACCAAAAACAGATAGATAAACAGAAGAGCCAACCCCAATGCCAGAAACGCATGCTGTGATGTGGCAACGCGTTGGAACGCTGCGCCGGTCCAATCATATCCAAACCCTGGCGGTAGATGTTGCGCAGCATCCGATACGGTCGTAATCGCATCACTCACTGGGTACCCCGGCTTGGCATTTACGCTAACAATCACGGCTCGATACTTGTTATAGCGTGTCACTGAATCCGGTTCAAATCGCGTATCAACAGCATAAAACCCGGACATCGGAAATACATCGCCTTGATCGTTACGCAAGTAGTATTGATTCAAGTCGGCAATATAATCCCGTGCTCCTGCCTGCGCCTGCACGATAACCTGATAGTTTTGGCCATACTCATTAAAGTCATTCACATAAAATGAGCCGACGTTGGCCTGTAGTGTGCGAAACATTTGCGTCAGTTTTACATCTGACACCATGACTTTCTCACGATCGATATCCAGATAGGGTTCAGGTACATTGGCTCGGAAGCTGTTAAACACGGATCCAACTGATGGCGACAGGGTGATCTGCTCAACGATATTTTCAGTCGCCTCTGACAGCTCGCTAAAGCTGTGTCCAGCTAGATCCTGAACAACAAAGCGAACACCACCTGAGGAGCCAATACCGCGTATCGTCGGTGGCGTTACAGCAAATATATTGGCTTCGGGAATCTGCTCTTTAGCCTTGCTATTGATGCGAGCAACAACATCAAACACCGATTCCCCCTCCCCTCGACGTTGACTCCAAGGTTTAAGCACAACAAACAACAAACCTTGATTGCCAGCAGACGTCCCCAACCCGGTACCCGATAAGCTCGCAACGGAACGCACGATATCCTCTTGTTTGAGCAAGTTTTCAAGCTGCTGAACAGCCGCGTAGGTGCGCGGTAGCGCGGCCGCATCTGGAAGCTGGACAAAAATAACAATCTGGCCTTTGTCTTCATCCGGAATAAAACCACGCGGCAGATGCGTTAGACCCCAAACCGTGGTTAAAATAATCACCAACATAGCTAACATAACGATGTGAAGCCGTTGCATCAGCCGTTGCAGCATCTGCACAAAGGCACTTTTTGTACGCTGAGCCATTAACAGCAGCGATGCGCGTTCGTTAGAAACCCGATGATGTTGATCACTTGCAGGCAAGAGCCACGCGCACAATACCGGGCTAAGCGTCAGCGCATTGATGCTTGAAATCACCACCGACGTGCAAATAACCGTGCCCATTACCTGATAGAGCTGCCCGACGATGCCCGGCATTAACGCAACAGGCAGAAACACCGCCAACAATACCAGCGTTGTTGCAATCACTGCGCCGGTTATCTGCTGCATAGATTCACCCACAGCCTCGCGAACCGTTAGATCCGGGCGCTCACGAATAACCCGCTGAGCATTTTCCACCACCAGAATCGCATCATCGACCACCACCCCTACAGCAACAATCACAGCTAACAAAGAAATCGTGTTGATGCTGATTCCAAATAGAAGTAGCACCGAAAAACTACCAATCAGAGAAACAGGAATCGCAATCGCGGGCACCAGCGTTGCACGAACTGACCCAAGAAACAGCCAAGTAATCAAAATCACCAGTGCAACGGCAGAGAGCAGCGCAAAAACAACTTGTTCAATCACAACACGAATGTATGCCGCACCGTTATAACCGGTGTTATACGAAAGACCTTGCGGGAAGTAGACCTGCATATCTTTCAAGCGTTGTTGAATCAACTCCTCGGTATAGAGCGCGTTAGCTTCCGGCGTCAGGTAAATCCCCATGTTGACGCTTCTTGAGCCGTTCGTTTCGCTAACCACACTATATGAATTACGCCCGCGTGAGACTTCAGCAACATCACCGAGCCGGACGATCGCGCCATCAGTGTGGGCCTTCAATATCACATCAGAGAAATCCTCAACCGTGCGCAGCCGTCCTTTCGCGTGTAACACATACTCACGTTCAACCATCTGATCGCCGCGCATATCACCATTAAACGGCGGACCACCAAACTTACCTAATGCAGCCTGAACATTTTGTTCCTGCAATGCCTCAACAACATCTTGAGGAACCAGATTCAAAGCTGCCATTTTTTGCGGATCAATCCAGATTCGCATGGCAAATGCACCGCTAAAGATCTGAGCATTAGCAACACCTGGAACCCTCGCTAACGCGCTTTGTACATGGTCATTGGCAAACTGCAGCAAGAATGGATCACCCAACTCCGGGTTATCAGACACCAGCGATATAATCATCAAAAGATCAGGCGAGCGTTTTTGTACAAGAACACCGGAGCGACGCACCTCCAATGGTAAACGGGGCTCAGCGACTTTAAGCCGATTCTGTACTCGCACCAACGCCATATCGGCATTCTCGCCAAGATCGAAGGTTACCGAAAGAACATAACCACCGTTGTTATCACTGGTTGAATGCATATATAACATGCCTTCAACACCATTAACGGCATCTTCGATAGGGCCAGCGATGGTCTTTTCGATCACTTGCGCCGAGGCACCTGGATAGTTCGCACTGACCTGGATGTGTGGTGGTGAGATGTTGGGATATTCTGAAATCGGTAGAAAAAAGATCGAGATTGCGCCCGTCAGAGCAATCACCAACGACACCACCATGGCAAACTTAGGGCGGCGTAAGAAAAACCCACTCATGACATCGCTCTGACGATCATCAAATTATTACAGCATCAGCCTTGGTTATGATCCTGTTTTGTCTGCTGGCCTTGCTCAATCTTCAGTGGAGGCTTTGGTTGATTATCCGTTTTCTGATCCTTCAATTGACCTGAGTCAACTGACGATTTTGCAGACTCATCAGACACGTCACACATCTGAACGTCCGCCGGTAACGGCTGTTTGGCGAACAGATGATTGAGTGCAATGATATAGTTTGAGAGCAGGTGATCCGGCCCAACGATCTTCATCAAACTTCCCTTCGCTGCAGGCGCAGAAGTCACCTTGAAGCACAACGGATAGACATCCGCGATTCTGACAAATCCTTGGGCACCGGTCGAAAATTCGCCGATTGCTTTGTCGTTTTTGTTATTAAACGCTCTCAGCGTATATTTTTTCGTGACGTCACTATCAACATACTTGGCAAAGTCGGCGTCACCCAAACGCGGAGCGCCAAAAACAATCGTGTTGATATCAGCCTGAGGGGCATCCTCAATGGCCGCAATATCAACCAAGAACAATATCGCCAGTTGCGCGCCCAAGCTATGGCCAGTGATCGTCAACGATGAGGGTTCTGATTGCTTTAACCATTGCATGAGCGGTTTTTGCAACGTTTTGTAAATCATAGCCGCCACCTGAGCGACCTCACCCGGTAGCTTGGCACCATTTGCTGCAGTAAAGGGTACGCTCGAGCTAAACATGGATGGTTCAATACTGAGCGCATGCTGCGTCGCACCTCGAAAGGCGACTAACCAATTGTTGGAGCTCTCTTCGCGAAAAATCAACACAAACGAGCGCGGCGTGGTTTGACCCGGCAGTTCACCATCGAGCTTTTGAACCAACTTGTACCCAGGAGGTGCAACAATTGCCTTGCCGTAGGCAAACCGGTATGACTGGGCAACAGCATCGGCAGAGGTCAATACCGCTTGAGCCTCAACGGCTTTATCATCTTTACCAGACGAACAAGCGCTTAACCACACACTTAACCCTGCGCTTGCCAACAGATAAACCAGTGAAACCCGAGAGAGTGATAACAAACGAATATTCATGATGGCATCTTCCCTGACCAAACAATTAGGTTTTATCCCTTGAGTATAACCACTCCTGCGCTGCTGGCAGAAGGATTCGCCTATCTGCGGTTTAATCCCTTTATGACTGGGTCAAACAGCAACGGTTCATTCACAGATAGGGTGTCAGAATACGCGCCGCACCATCTCGCACTTTGACCCAGAAACGCCGACTGTTAAGGTCTTCGAGGGTGTACCTAGCAGCACGCGAACGCTTATGTTCAAAAAACGCAATGAGTTTACGTGCCAAGTACAAATCGAAGTATTCAATATTCACTTCGAAATTCAGCCGAAGACTGCGGGCATCCCAATTCGATGATCCAAACGACACATAGGTATCATCAATCAACAGCAGTTTTGTATGGTCAAATGGCGCCGGGGTTCGCCAAAGATGACAGCCCTTTTCAAGTAAGTCTTGAGCACTACCCTGCAAAGCCCAGCGCATGATGACATGATCAACGGCCAGTGGCGTGACGATATCAACACGCACTCCCCGCATGGATGCAGAGCACAACGCAGCGATCAGGCTCTCGGGCGGCAAAAAATACGGCGTTATGATGCGGATATGATGGCGAGCAGCATTAATGGCATTAAGAAAGTGCCAAAGGATACGCTCTTCTGAATAGATCGGCCCATCACAGATTAACCGCGTGAGTACCGCATTATCGGGTAATTCGTCTTCGTTGTGCCAAACAGAGTCTGAGTGGCCAGAATCCTGGCGACTTGAGTCATTCCGACCGGGTTCAGGGAACCAGTTCGGCCCCTGCAACTCTTCACGGGTCACAAAATACCAGTCATCAACAAACACTTGCTGCAACTGGCTCACAATAGGGCCGGTTAACCGGCAATGAAAATCCAGCACCGTGTCGTCTCTGGCAATTTCCGGCCAGTAGATACGACCGATATTCAAACCACCGGTAAAACCGACAACGCCATCGACAACCAATATTTTTCGGTGATTACGCAAATTCGAAAAATGCGTTTTCATCAAAACTGGCAAAAACCGACGGGCAGAAATACCCGCTTTTTTAAAGCGTCGAAGTAACCGCAGTTGTTTTTTGTTAGAGCCAACGGCGTCGATAAGCACGCGGACAACAACACCTCGTTGATGTGCTCGAATCAATGCATCAATGAACTTTTTACCGACCTCGTCCAAATGAAAAATATAACTACAGAGCGTGATAGAAACTTGCGCAGTTTCAATGGCAGCGAGCATTTCTACATAGGCATTTCCGCCATCATAATACGGCGTAATACATGCCCAAGCAGGGTCGTTATATCCGAGATAGTTTCCGGTGTTATACACCGCGGCGACTTGTGGATTTTGATTCGCTGCTTCTTCAAGCCGTTTGCGCGTTTCATAGTCGTATCGAGTTACTGGGCCGGAGACATCTTTACGAAGCAACTTGTCAGATATGCGATTAATACCAAACAGGTAATACACGATTGCGCCTATCAATGGCGATACCAGTATCAACCCCAACCAACCAAATGCAGACCGGGCGTTGCGCTTATAAACTAACACGTGCAATGCAGCGGCGGTGGACATAACAAACACAACCGCCAGAAAAATCTGATTCTCCATCAATGTCAGGTCAAAAAAACGGTTCTCCATGCGCTCATCCTATCGTCGTTGGAAAGCTCACTAACTATATAACATATCAATTCTGCTGCACGATTTTCACCGTTACAAATATCGACACGCTTGGTGAATACGTCTTATCGGGTCTTTTATTTACCACCGAACCTTCCATCATCCCAACCTTCCGATTACCACTTTTCACAGAGTTGCGATAAGTAACTAGCACTCTTTTGAAGTTTTCTTTACAGAATCGTTAAAACTTATGCCCGCGTTAATCTTAGGCTTAACAGAAACAGAAACCATAACGCCTTGGCAGGCCACTCAATGGAAAAAGACCACTATGAAAGCCCTCAACCTTAACATGAAAGCGCTGTACTTCTGTGTCGCGCTGATATGTATTGCTGTTGCGAACTTTTTCTTTCAAGTGCATTCGATCAACAGCCAGAAAAACCTTGCAACACTCACGACAACATCGACTGAGTTGGTTAACGACATCGCCAATCTACAGCTGCAAGCAGATACGTATGTGAATAATGCACCGCGTGATTACGAATCTTATTTTCGTGATGTTGCTCTGTATCACAAACAATTTAATCAGGCCGTCGATACTCTGCAAAACCACAACACCTTATTAAAAAACGCCAGCACACTTATTAAGGATGACCCGGTAACGCACTATCTGTTCCCGGTGAGTCAACAACACCTGCTTCAGGCATCCCAAATGCTCACCGAGGGGGTCGATCTGTTTATTACTGACTACCGCGATCAGATTGGTGAAAACGAAGCGGAGCCACGCCTTGAGTGGGCAGCGCAGTCGATAACTCGCTATCACGGCGATATGTCTGAGGCCGCAGCCTATTTTGCCAATCAGCTCGAGCTCTGGCAGCAACAACAAACCGAGATGAATCGTAAATTGGGGTACGGTATTGCCGGCATTTTGTTTGTCAGTGCTTTGCTGTTTTCATTCTGGTTCATTGGTAGCGTCGTATTGCGTATTCGCCGCACGGCGGTGGCCTGCGATCGTGTTGCCAATGGTGATTTTGGCTATCAAATTCCGGCAAACAATAACGACGAAATCAGTCAAATGACGCGATCATTTAATTCGGTTTCCGAGCGGTTTAAGCTCGTTCTTAGCTTGCTGGATCAACTCAACGATTCGTCGAACTCCCAACAAGCCATCGATGCCATCATGGCCATCTGTGCCAACTATTTCAGTATTCATTGGAGCGGTTTGGTGGTGTTGCAATCGGACGATAGCATTCGACTGGAAGCTGCAAATCCATTAGCTAGTATGCGCCGGTGGTCTGCGAAATCTGCCAAAATCAAAGGCAATAATGTTGCCGGCATCATGCAGGAACATATTCGTCAGCATAAACCATGGATTATCGAAGACCTCGACAAATTCTCGGTCAGCACATCTGACAGCCGTTTTCTGCGTGAATTGATTCGCAACACGCACTCAACCACTTTGTTTGGTATTCCGCTGAGTGCGTCCGATGCAAAAGGTCAAGGTATGTTGATATTGGCAAGCCGCGATAAAACACTGGTTGAGGGTAAACGTGCAGAGCTTCTATTTAAACTCTCGCCATTAATTGGATCCCGTTTAATGGCGAATACCGATCGATCAATCAGTGAAACCGCACTTGAATCGGCACAAACTAAAGCAGCACAGGCTCCAACACCCACTCGGAAAACCTCTGAACATACGATTGATTCACCTATTCTGAATCGCTTTCGTCAGGCTTAAGGGGCTTTCGCCACTGCAAGTAGCGTTAATACTGGCGTAAAAAAACCGGGCAACTCAATCGTTGATTGTCCGGTTTTTTGCGTATCAGTACCCTGATCAGATTCCGGCATCGCTATTCTTAGCTTCACGGCGATAGCGGTGCAATACAAACTCGGTATAGCCATTGGGCTGAGCCGTTCCTTCAAAGATCAATTCACAAGCTGCCTGAAACGCCACGCTATCATCAAAATTCGGGGCCATGGGCTTATAGTGCGGATCACTAATATTCTGTTGATCAACAACCGCCGCCATTCGATATAACGTTTCGAGAACCTGCTGGTGTGAACACACCCCATGCAAGAGCCAATTTGCCACATGCTGAGACGAAATACGCAGCGTTGCACGGTCTTCCATCAGACCAACATCATGAATATCCGGCACTTTGGAGCACCCTACCCCGTGTTCAACCCAGCGCACCACATACCCGAGAATGCTCTGCGCATTGTTGTCCAAATCCTGTTGAATGGCTTCTGCACCCATCGCATCTGGGTTACCGAGGGGGATTGTCAGAATATCATCGAGGCTGGCACGTGGTCGCTTGAGTAACTCATGCTGACGATTAATAACATCGACCTGATGATAATGCAGCGCATGCAGCACTGCGGCCGTTGGTGATGGCACCCAAGCAGTATTGGCACCGGCTAATGGATGAGCGATCTTCTGGGTTAGCATATCCGCCATATTGTCGGGTATCGGCCACATGCCTTTACCAATCTGAGCCTTGCCCGGTAAACCAGCGGCAAGGCCAATATCAACATTCCAGTCTTCGTAGGCGTTGATCCAAGGCTCTTTCTTCATCGCTGTTTTTTCGACCATTGGCCCTGCCAACATCGAGGTATGGATTTCATCACCGGTGCGATCCAAAAACCCAGTATTGATGAAAACAACACGCTCAAGCGCCTCATAGATACATTGCTTCAGGTTAACGGTGGTTCGCCGTTCTTCATCCATAATGCCAATTTTCAATGTATGGCGTACAAGCCCAAATGCATCTTCGATCTGACAAAATAACTCACAGGTGTAGGCGACTTCTTCCGGGCCATGCATTTTCGGCTTCACGATATACACACTGCCACTGCGGGAATTGCTTAAGCAGTTGGTATTGTTAAGGTCATGCATCGCCGCCAATACGGTGACTACGGCATCCATAATTCCTTCGGGGATGGCGTCACCGTTTTCATCCAGTATTGCATCCGTCATCATATGGATGCCGACATTCCGCACAAACATCAGGCTACGGCCATGCAGTGTAAGCTCAGAACCATTGGGGGATATGTATTGCCGGTCAGCATTCATCGTGCGTTCTTGGCTACGACCGCCTTTGTCAAAAGAGGTAACGAGGTCGCCCTTCATTAACCCCAGCCAATTCCGATAGACCTGCGCTTTGTCGTCTGCATCCACTGCTGCGACTGAATCTTCACAATCCTGAATCGTAGTAAGGGCAGCTTCGAGTACCACATCTTTGACGCCGGCTTTATCCGTCGCACCAATGTTCGAATCCGTATCGATGGATATTTCGATGTGCAGCCCATGATGACGCAGTAAGATCGCGGAAGGGTCTTCGGGGGTTCCGCTAAAACCAATCAACTGCTCGTGATCCAACAACGTGGTGACGTCACCTCGTTCAAGCGTTGCCTTTAAAGTGCCATCTTCAATGGCGTAACGCGCAACATTAGCGTGGCTGGCATTATCAAGTGGGGCTGATGCATCCAAAAAAGCGCGCGCGTAGGCAATAACCTTATCGCCACGTACCGGGTTATAGGCGCCGGCGCGGGTCGCCCCGTCATCTTCACTGATAACATCGGTTCCGTACAAAGCATCATATAGGCTGCCCCAACGGGCATTGCAGGCGTTCAGTGCGTATCGCGCATTATCAACCGGCACAACCAGTTGCGGACCTGCTTGAGACGCTATCTCAAAATCAACGTTATCCGTTTGTATTTGGAAGCCATCCGGCTCAGGCAACAAATAGCCGATCTCGTGCAAAAAGTTTTTGTATGCCTGGAGATCAAAAGTATTGGTGTGATTCGCCCGGTGCCACTCGTTGATGCTTTCCTGAATTTGCTCTCTTTTTACCAACAGCTCATGATTGCGCGGTTGAAACTGGCGGACGATCTCTTCAAACGACTGCCAAAAATTGTCTACCGTGACGCCAGTCCCCGGTATTATCTGGTTTTCAACCAAGTCAGCAATCACGCTCGCAACTTGCAGCCCGCCTTTCTGAACTCGCTCAGTCATGGTAATTTCCTTTGCTTCAGAGATGAATAACGATCAACTTACCGACTGCCCAATTGATCAATCAGAGACAGCGAACCGGCAAGCCGTTTAGATTCCTTACAAGGTGCTTTAGTTTCAACGCCGGATAACTCGAGTACAGGGAATTCGCTATCTGAAGACAACTCGCCTATTTATCACACCATTTAATCGCGTTTACTAAACATCAATTATGCCGACCGGTTTAATAGTATAGGCAAACCGTTTGTGATCGTTGGCAGATAGGCGCTAGTAACTGCGTAACGTCTCGGAGACAATTTGTTTGATCAGATTGCGCAGCCAGATATGCGCACGATTGTGATGCAACAGCGGGCTCCAAACCATTTTCAATTCTATCGGTACGATCGAAAACGGTGGCGTCAGCATACGGAGCTTTTCATCACCCGCATGCAACAATGCCGCCTGCCGTGGCAGGGTTGCGATAAGATCCGGCTGGGCGGCCAGCAGACCGGCCACCTGATAATGACGTGTATAAACCTGAATATTGCGCTGCTTACCGATATCATGCAGCGCTTCATCTACCCAGCCCATGCGCATAGTTTGCCCTGGCGACATACCTACACCGGCGCCCAGCCCGGTTTTACTGACCCAAATATGGCGCGCTTCAAGGTAGTTATTCAGTGTAAATTGTTCGGCAATAGGGTTATCAACGCTCAATAAACAACGAAAGTTGTCACGCCAAAGCGTTACCTGATGAAAAGACTGCGGCAAATAGTTAAAGCGGTTGATGGCCATATCAACCTTGCCTTTTTCAAGGTCTTGGGAAGTAACATCACTCGGTGTGAGGATATCAAAGCGCAGCTCCGGTGCCATTTCTCGACAACGACTTAGCAGTTCAGGCAGCAATACCGCTTCAGAATAATCACTGGCCATAATACGAAACAGACGCGTACTCTGACTCGGATCAAAGCTCATTTCTGGCTCAATAACCTTTTCAATCTCTCCAATCGCAGACCGAATCAGCGGCGCTAGCTGTTGGGCTTTTTCGGATGGTTCCATGCCGTCACTGGTGCGAATCAACAACGGGTCATCAAATAGATCACGCAGACGCCGCAAACAATTACTCATCGCAGGTTGGGTGATATTGACGGCCTCTGCTGCACGAGTCACGTTTTTTTCACGCAACAAAACATCCAAATACCAGAGTAAATTGAGATCAACTTTGGAGATATCCATGCGTATTCACGCCTTGTACTGATGGAGTTAATGCACCGGGGCAGCGATTCCACATCGACTACACATATAAAATCGCGACGCGTTGCCACTGCAGTGACCATTCATATACCGATAGCACAGAATCAGCATTGGCCGAGGATAACGAAGTTCCGGTAGTGGGCAAAAAGGCACAAAACAAAGAATTGAACCCCAAATATACGCGCAAGCTCGCTGGGTTAGCTCGAACCGAACAAATAATCGGGACATTTTCCGACAAAAAACCTGAATTTCAGGCACAAAAAAGGCTGGATATGCAACGCACACCAGCCAAGGGGTAAACACGGCTTATCATTCAATCGCAGGAACATGTTCCACGTATTGAAAAGCGCCGCCAATATAGCCTGAACTCAAAGATGCACCTATAACACCGCATTACACCGACATCTGAACCTTTAAAAAAAACGTGTTTGCTCTATATTGGCCTAAATTGAATACATCGTTAAATCAATCAATCATTGCCCAACAGGTAGCGACTATGAATCCCTTTGAGGATGAATGTATGGATGCAAATACGCGGTTTAAAAAAAGGTCACCCGCCCATCGAATCAACCATCGAACAAAGACCGCCAAAGGCTGGATGCTAACAGCTTGTGCGAGTCTCTTGTTGAGCGCTTGCGGCGACTCAAAGGAAGAAACACACGCGGATATACCTGACGCCAACAATATTCTTTTCTCTGGCGGCACGATTATCTCGATGGCTAACGAAGACCGGATTGAGACCGTTGAAGCCGTATGGGTCAGTGACGGCGTGATTAAAATGGCTGGCAAGCTGGATACCATCAAAAAGGCAATGTCAGCACCAGCAACAAGCGACGAAAAAGACGCCTCAGCAACACCCGCATCTGATGCTTTGCCAGATGCCCTCCCTGATGATACTGCTGTTATCGATTTAAAGGGCCGCACTCTGATGCCCGGTTTTATCGAGCCTCATGGCCATATCGTGCTCACCACTCAGCTTTCACAAATTGCGGATTTAGCCCCCTGTTTGCCGGCAAAGTTTGAACATCGAGAGGCGATCGGCCAGCAAAAAGCCCATGTCGGCGACATACCTTGCCCGGTTTACATCGATCATGCCTTAGATCTCCTCCTCGCAGACGAACACAGATACAAAGGCGCATGGCGTGTCGGTTTTGGTATCGACCCATCACGGATGAATACCAACAAAACACAGCCACCGTCTGACATCTTTAATTTCACCAACAGCCCGGCAAACTACATCGACAATTACCTCGCCGACAAAACACATCATGCTCATGATATGGAAACCCCAGTCATGATGATTGACCAGTCATTGCACTTGGCATACGTCAACCGGGCTGCAATCCGCGAGACACTCGGTCGAAACGCCTGTGAGTCTGCCGAAAAATGCCCAGGGGTCAGCGAAAAGAAAATCACTTCATCGCGTTATCAACCAAAGGACCCATCTTCACGTTACGATTACAGCTGCAGTGGTGAGAACATATGCAACTACACCGGTAAATTGATTGAACCGGGTTCCTACGATGCCTTCTTCACTACCATTATGAAACAGTTAGATGATGGGCAAATATTTCTCAACGAATCGCCCGATCAATTTGTCGCTGAAGCCAAATCACAAATAAAGGCGCTGAGTGATGCTGGGTTAACCACGTTCGTCAATGGCGGTGCCTTAAGCTACGACGAAGTGCGCTACCTGAAAGCATTGGTTAACGAACAGACTAACGATATGCGTTACATCAGCCTAATGGCGTGGAATGCCTCTGACAGTGTTGGCGGGGCGCCAATGTCGTCAAAAGAAATTCAATCGACGATGTCTGATATCTGGCAGGAAGGTAACGGATTTTTAGGCGTTCAAGGCATCAAACTTTGGGCCGATGGTTCTACTCAAGGGTGCTCAGCCTGGCTGACCACACCCTATGCGCAAAATGGCAATTGCTCCTACGCGGGTACTGGCCACCCCAACTACGCCAATGGCGAAATCATTGCCGAACACCTGCGCCCGTATTTCGAGGCAGGCAACTATATCAACATACATACCAACGGCGACGCTGCTAGTCAGGCTTCTGTGAATGCGTTTTATGAACTGTCTGAAGATTGCGCAAAAAACGCAGATAAAAACGCTCAAAGCGCCTGCCAAAAAGTGCATACGCTGATTCACTTTACCGTTGATAATCAGGATGCCGACGCGGTCAATGCAGTGAAGCGATTGCGCGAAAAACTCGATGTTACGGCAAGCCACACCATCGGCCACGTCGCTTATTGGGGTGCTGCATTCCAAGGTATTCTAGATGGCGACAAACCCAGCTTTGTTAAAAATGTCGCATATGTGAACGACCCTCACGGCCTCGCTGCGATGATCGACCCGATTGCTGCAGAACAATCCGCGGATATCCCGTTTTCACTACACAGCGATATGCCGGTAACACCAGCACGCCCCCTTTGGTTGGTAGAACAGGCATTGACACGACAAACCTGGATCTACCCCAACTTAGCCAGCAAAGACGCGCAGCCGATGCCGGGGAATCAGCAGGTTCAGGCAGGCAATCAGACCAAAATGGCAGACAAAAAGCGCATGGCGACTTACCAAGCGCTGAGAGCCGTCACCATTGAGCCGGCCAGACAACACCAGTTGGCAGATAAGCTTGGATCGATTGTTGTTGGTAAAAAAGCAGACTTCGTGCTGCTGGAGAAGAATCCGTTGGATGTTGCGCATGACGCCATCAGCGGTATCAAAGTTGTTACCACCTTTGTCGATGGCCAGCCAGTAACGCCATTCGATCAGGATCAATAATCGATCTCTGGCGCTACGAAAGCGCTCGTTTAGCGAGCGCTGTTGATTTAGCCAGGCAGCACAGACTGAGGTTTTGCTGTCTGGTCAGTCTTTGCTGTTGTGGAACTAGGAGCCGTTACCACATCGCCGCGTTTATCACCGTTGCGATGACTCGCCGGACGGCGGGCGATATCAGCAGAAATAATACCTTCGACGTTTTCGATAAATCGTACTTCAGCATCACGATCAGATAAACCGTTGTAGTCACCTGCACGATAACGATAAAACCACTCTTCTTTCTTGAGGGATTCTTCGTAGGCGCGACTGTTAAACCAAGCGGTTTGTGGCTGATGCAATTTATCCAGCCCAGCAATGATTGAGATACCACACGAAATACCCGCTGAGATCACAGCCCCTAGCTCGGCGTGCCCCAGAAAACTCGCAATGGTTACAGTCAACGGAATAACGGCCCCAAGAACAATAATGACCGTCTGGTTACGTAAAAAACGCTGCTTACTATCGTTAGCGCGTAGCTCATACCAATCACGTTGTTTTTGAACACGCTCCGAGAGGTATTCCTGCATATGTTACTCCCTGACGTCCTGACAAGAATATTGAAACAGCCAGCCATTCTAACTGGCATTTCAACATATCAAAAGCGTCAGTGAGAGATCTACAAACTGAAGGCAAGCAACCTCAGTCTTTTCGTCGGTTTTCGGCACAGTACATCGGATAGTTACGTTCCAGCAGCGATTTACCCAGCAAATGTGCAGCAACTGGGGCCGTCATCAAGATGAACAAACAGATCGCGACAGCACGCGACGTTACGGTGACATCGTGAAAATTCAAGGCAACGCCAATCATGATCAACCCCAGCCCGATCGTTCCAGCTTTGGTTGATGAATGCATTCGAATATAAGCATCTGGCATACGCAGAATGCCCAGTGCAGCAAAGAAGGTAAAACCCACACCAGACAACACGAACAAAGCAACAAGCCATTCCATCATGAGAGGTCTCCTTTGTGATCGTTATCGGCACAGTGATCGCCATTATCATCTAACGGTCTATCAATATGCGACACTTTAAAATCACTCGATTTCAGAATAAACCGCGCAAACGCGATAGTGCTCAGAAACGCTACCAGTGCCAATGTGATGGCGATATCCATGAACGCAATCTGACCACTAAAAATAGAATACGTACCGATAAAGCCAATAACGATAAACGCAATAAGATCTAACGCGATTACTCGATCGGCTAGCGTCGGCCCCTTACACAAGCGAATAAAGGCCAAAGCAAAGCTCGTCAACAACCCAGCAAAAGCGATGTTCAGGGTGACAATCATTAACTCAGTCACGGGTCACCTCCAGAATACGGCGTTCAAATGTGTGTTTGATGTCATCTATCACCGCCTGTTTATCACTGCCAAACATGGCATGCACAATCAGGTACTGACGACAGTCTGAAACATTGAGAGTTAACGTACCCGGGGTGAGAGAAACGATATTGGCCAATAACATAATCTGCATATCGGATTTTACATCCATCGGCACGTTAATAATCGCCGGATCACTTAAATGCTGCGGTGTAATAACGTCCCAAACCACCTGCAAGCTGGAGGTGAGCAGCTGATAAAGAAACACCATAAACAGCTCTATTGCCGCCCAAACCTTTCTACCGTAGGAAGGCTTACCACGAAACGGTTCCGTCAGCCAAAGGCTCAAAAAACCCACCACAAAACCTACTAAAAAATCTGTGCTTTGGTATTGACCATTTATAACCATCCACCCGAGCGCCAGTAGGATATTCAACAGAAACACATTCATTGGCGAGCCCCCAATACTGCATTCACGTAGATATCTGGATTCAACAGCGTATACGACGCGGTTGATGCCAGCTGGTAGATAGGCTCAACAAACAAACCAATCAATACCGTCAGACTCGCCAGGCTGATAATCGGCACCAAATAAAGCAACTGTTCCGAACGCTGGATTGGCTCTATTTGGCTGCCTTCAGGTAGCGGTTTCCAGAATGCTTCACCCCAAATTTTTGTCATCGAGTAGATTGTTAATAAGCTAACAAATAAGGCAACACCCGCCAGCATGAACTCCTCTGACAGCAAGCTCGCTTTGATAACAAGAAACTTTCCCCAGAAGCCAGACAACGGCGGAAACCCGGCGAGAGAAAACGCCGGCACCAGAAACAACAACGAGAACCCAGGCATCAACCGATAAACACCCCCCAATTTCGCCAGATCATCGGTACCAAACCGACGCTCTAAATAACCGCCCATGAGGAACAAATTCGCCTTAACAATAATGTGGTGGATGATGTAAAACACCGCCCCAGTAATCGCCAGCGGCGTAAAGATGGCAAACCCCATCAGCATGTAACCGATTTGGCTAACAATATGAAAAGACAGAATACGCTTCACGCTAAACTGGCTAGCTGCGCCCAAAACACCGGTCAACATCGTCAGACCCGCTATCACAATAAGAAACGGCTGAAATCCGGTTTCGGGCAGCGAAAATACCAGTGTAAACACCCGAATCATGGCGTAGATACCAACCTTAGTCAGTAACGCGGCATACAAAGCAACAACCGCACTGGGCAAGTTGTGATATGAGGCAGGCAGCCAGGAAAACACCGGAAACAACGCTGACTTAATGGCAAAACCGAATAGGAATAAGCCCGCCACTACGATCATCACGGTATGATTCATGAGCGGCACTTTCTCGTGTAAGTCAGCCATATTCAACGTGCCCGTTGCGCCATACAGTAAGCCGATCGCCAATAGAAAAACCATGGTCGACACGAGGTTTAACACCACATACTTCACCGCCGAATCAATTTGTTTACGCCCAGCATCAACCACCATCAAGCCAAAAGAGGCAATCAGCATGACTTCAAACCAAACATACAAATTGAAAATATCGCCGGTCAGAAAACTCCCCATCACACCGGCAATCAACACATGCATAAGAATATGATACAGCGCGTAAGAACGCTTTCGTGCTAAGTCTGCAGTGCTGTAAAACACCACAGCAACGGCAATAATACCGGTGATAATAACCATGGCGGCACTGAGCAAATCGGCGACAAACACAATACCGAATGGAGCCTTCCACCCTGAAAATGCCTTCACCTGAATGCCCTGCTCAATCACTGTTGCCAGCAGTAATACACCGCTAAGCAATGTTGCCATGGCGCCAATCCAGCTAACAACCGTAGCGGCAGAACGCGAGCGAAAACAAAACGCCACTAAACAGGCCGTGAGTAGAGGGACAAATACCGGAAAAACCAGCAGGATATTATTCATGTTTGTTCCTCACTGACCTGCGGTTCGGCATCCATCTTATCCATATCGCCAGTACCAAGATCCTTGATAGCTCGATACGCGAGAATCAACGCAAACAACAGCAAACCAAACCCGATAACAATGGCGGTTAAAATCAATGCCTGAGGCAAAGGGTTGGCATAACCGGCAGCTGGCACAACATCACCAGACGCAATTAACGGGGGATTACCACGGGTCAGGCGCCCGCTAATAAAAATGGCAAAGTTAATGGCATTACTGACCAGCATCATGCCGAATAAAAATCGCAGAATATGGCGTTCCATCATCAGGTAAACACCACAGGCGGTCATGATACCAACCACCAAGCACCAAAGAAGCTCCATCAGCTCAGCTCCTCTTCGACATTCAACAAAATGGTGAGTACAGAACCAAGCACGGCAAAAAACACTCCAAAATCAAACAACAGGGGTGTACCAATAGGTAAGTTTTGCGCCCATAGCCCGGTCAAAAATGCCTTGCCAAATAACAGCGGTATAAAACCCGCAAAAAGACTCAACACAATACCGGATATGGCATAAATCACCGGCGAATAAACCAAACGTTGGCGAACATAGTCCGGCCCTTCAGCCAGCATCAGCAATGCCATCGCAATAACCGCAATCAAGCCGGCAATAAAACCGCCACCGGGAGCATTGTGCCCGCGTAACAATAGATAAACAGCAAACACAAGCATGAAACTAGTGACGATATGCGCCGACGTGCGAAAAATTAGAGTTTGCATCGTTACACTCGCTTACGCAGACGAGGCCGCGATCTGCCAAAGAGGGCAATGGTTGCCAGCGCAGCCATTACTACTACAACAATTTCGCCCATCGTATCGAAAGCACGAAAATCAACCAGAATCACATTAACGATGTTACGGCCATGCCCNCCGGGCAAACTTTGCTCGGCGTAGAATTGCGACAACGATAAATCCAAGGGGCTCGCCGTAATCATCCAGAGCACCAAAGCCACACCTAAACCCACTAGGCCTGCGACAATACCATTAACAAACTTCCGCGGCAGCGAATGGCGACTCACCGTATGTAATGAGGGGATATGACGCAGCACAATCGCGATAAACACAACCAGTAAGGTTTCTACCAGCAACTGGGTTTTTGCCACATCAGGCGCACTATAAACAAGAAATACCAGAGTTGTCAGAAAGCCTATTGTGCCAAGTGCCGCAACGGCCAACAGTAACGTACGGGACAATACAACCACAAAAGCTGCCACCACCAGGAAGATAGCCATCACCAATTCGTAATACTGCACATTAATGCTCGGCGTCGGCAACTGCATGCCTTGCGATAAACCATAACCAAGCACCACGACAAGTACGATAAAAAACTGCAGGGTATAACCACTTAAGGCGCCATGCTGAAGCATGCGTGTTTGCCAGCGAGCAATCGCCATGATGCCATCCAGTAACGTTTGATAGATCTGCGGGCCGGTAGGAAAAACATCAACCACTCGAGTGACGATAGGTTTGATCGTTGGATAGAAACGGTACAACAGAACACCAACAACCAACGTCGCGAAACTCAAACCCAACGGGATGTTAAAACCTTGCCATAGTTTTACGGTTTTGCTCGCGTGCGAGGGCACCATATGCGACACCGCCGGATCGATGATCAAGTGCTGATACCAACCCAGTAACGCGACAGGCACAACTATCGATGCAATCGCTAAAATAATCGGCGACAACCACAAGAACGTGTTGTGCTCCACCGGTTTTATGGCAGCCGCTTCAGGGTGATGGGGTTTCAAAAACGGTCGAATCAAAATCAGCAACGACAACGCAACCATTAACNCATTAACCAGCAACATAACGCCGGCCAACACCCAGTGAAACTCAAGCCCCGCTTTGTATAAGTATTCTTTACTCAAAAAACCCAACGACGGCGGCAAACCGGCTTTAGACGCCGCAGTAAGCAAAGCCGCCAAAAAGCTGATAGCCAACACGGAACGCAATCCTGCGAGTTCATTGTATTCTCGCGTGCCTGTGGCCTTATCGATATTACCCACCACCATAAACAAGCCGGCTTTGTAGAATGAATGCGCCGCGATTAACAACAACGCCGCTGTTACCGCATACACAGAACCCAGCCCAAGCAGCATAACCAATTGCCCCAAAATCACATTGGTGCTGAATGCCAGAATCAGCTTCAGGTCGGTTTGTCGGTACGCAAGAATGGCACACCACAATGCCGTAAAAGCCCCCACACTGGTTAACGTCCAAAACCATATATCGGTATTACCATATATCGGCAACATCCGCGCTAGCAGATACACACCAGCTTTAACCATTGTCGATGAATGTAAGTAGGCACTTACTGGCGTTGGTGCCGCCATCGCACCGGGCAGCCAAAAGTGAAATGGATACTGTGCCGACTTAGTAAAAGCACCCAGAATGATCAACACCATAGAGGCAACAAAAGCCGGGTGGGTTGCAATCATGTCTGCTCTATCCAATACCACCGACATACTGTAACTACCGGCAATTTCACCCAATAGAATCATACCGGCCAACATTGACAAGCCACCTGCCCCCGTGACTAACATCGCTTGCAACGCATTACGCCGTGCCACTGCCTCTTCATGATTAAAACCAATCAGCAAATAGGAGGTCACTGTGGTCAGCTCCCAAAAGACAAATATCAGCAGTAAATTATCCGCCAGTACCAAGCCCAGCATCGACAACATAAACAGGGTCAGATACAGATGAAACAGCCCTCGCCCACGATACGGCTTCATATATGCAACCGCATAAAGCTGCACCAACACACCAACGCCGGTAATCAGGCCTGCGAATAAAACGCTTAAACCATCGAACCGAAACGACAATGCGATATCCAGAGAAGGAATCCAGGAAAAACTGTAGAGACTATACGGCGGCTGGTACAAAACCAGCACCATCACTAAAAGCAGTAATGGCAAAAGAACCGCTGCTCCCAGTGCGAAGGGCAACAACCGTGTTTGCATGTGAATCAAAACCTCAGGTCATTTGGCATAAATGCGGGCATTTTAACCGTTATCGCTATTGCGCGCTTGTCTAGAGACGAAGAAATTCATGCAGATCATCCAAAAAGATGGTTTAACCGACAATGGCTTCTCTACAATAACGGCATTCAATCAACTATACCCCCGCAGCTAACGGAGTTTACATCATGAGCCAAACCGAGAATAAACCCCGCGATGCACTGATGTCTGGCGAAAGCTGGGATGCCTTTTGTGATGGATTAAAAGAAGCTGGGCATGCCGTTATCATGCACGCCGATGCACCCAACAACGCGCTCGACCGAGCAGAAGGTTTCCGCTATTTAACACGCCTTACACGTGCGGCGCTAGAATCCTTTGTCGAAGCCAGCGACGCCCATGCACCGGTATTCCGACAGCCCGTGCACGAAACCATCAAAATGGGTATGGATAACCCCGACAACATCTATCTGGCGGCACCGGTTAACGGCAAGTTTGACTACCGCATTCGTGGCAAACGCAACACCGTGCATTACCTAGGCTTTGGCGCTCAAGCCGGTGGATATGGCAAAACCGGTAGCCTGGATACCGATGGTTACCTCGACGCTGCCGATATGCAGATCGACGCCGACGGTAATTTTGAAGTATTCGCCTCAGCGACACCCCAAGAAACCGGTAACTGGCTGCCGATGAGTTCAGCAACGCGTCTGATTCAAGTTCGCCAAACACGTCTCGATCACGGTGCTGAGATTCCGGCCGACGTGACCATCGAGCGTATCAATGCCGACAATCGCCCGCGTGATTTCGACCCAGATCGCATGGACAACGCCTTGAGAAGTGCTGCTTTTTTTGTGCACGCCACTGCCGACCTGTTCCGTCAGTGGACAGAAGACTTTCGTAAGCACCCCAATCAACTGCCCCGTTTTTCTCCCGAAAAAGCACTACAAGCCGGCGGCGATCCAAATATCGCCTATTACCACAGCTATTTTGATCTCGCTGATGGCGAAGCCTTGCTGATCGAACTAGAACCTCCGGAGTGTGATTTTTGGAATTTCCAGCTCGGTAACTATTGGCTAGAAAGCCTCGATTACCGCTTTTACCCGGTGCACCTCAACAAACACACAGCGCGTGTGAACGACGATGGCAAAATACAGATCGTTCTCGCGGCTGAAGACCCTGGGCTTGATAACTGGATGGATACACGAGGCCGCCAACAAGGCACCATGTGTGTGCGCTGGATCCGCGCCGAGACGCACCCANCACCCGTTTGTAAGCGCGTCATGCTCAGTGAGCTGGTAGGCTAATTACGGTATTGAAGGCACCATCAACCAATGAATGCGCCGAAGAGGTAACTCATGAGTGAAATTAATTTTGATTTTGACACTGTCATTGCGGATGCGCGTGAAAAATCCGGTTTGACGGATCTGGGCAATACCGACTTTCAAGCAGGGCTTAAGGTGTTATTGCAAACTTACGACAACAACGGTTTTTCAGAACGCGGGCGTAAACGTCTGCGCCGCCGTGTGGTCGACCTATTAGCAACGCGAATGCGTATCGAAGCCGCCTGGAAACAATACCCGGAAATTCTGGAAGAGCAGATCAAACAACCGCTTTATCTCACCGGCCTGCCACGCACAGGGACCTCAGCGCTATTAAACTTACTGGCAAATGACCCTGCTTCTCGCCCGTTAAAATTGTGGGAAGGCATGACGCCCGACCCATGCGAAGATTTTGAGCCCGGCAAAGAAGATCCTCGCTACCTGATGATGAAAGCCTGGCAAGAAGAACAAAATCGTAAAAATCCAGATTTCAGCAAAATCCACCACACAACGGCAGATACCCCCGAGGAATGCATCCATTTATTGAACCACACCTTCAGTGATGTACAGTTTGGCATGGAAACCATGATGGAACCCTATGGTAGCTGGTTTCAAGAACAAGACCTCGGCCCTAGCTACCGTTACTACGCCGACATGTTACGCATGCTGCAGTGGCAGCGCCCGGGCGACCGCTNGTTACTAAAATCGCCGGCACATTTATGGGCCCTGGATAAAATCGTCGACATGTTCCCTGATGCCTGCATCATCATCACCCATAGAAATCCGTTAGAAGCAGTAACCAGCTACGCCAGCATGATGAATGCGCTAATGGTCGAACGTGATTTTGACCGCAAGACGCTTGGCCCTACTGTTATGGAGTATCTCGCCCGTAAAGTCGAAGCCAGCATGGCACAACGTCAAGCGCTTCCATCAGGCCGCGTATTGGATATCCAGTATAAAGATTTCACAAGCGATTCTTTGGCCGTGGTTCGACGCATCTATGACACCTTTGAACTACCACTGTCGGAAACAACCGATGCTGCTTTTCAACGCTATGCAGATACAAACAAGCTGGGTAAACATGGCAAGCATGAATATGATTTTGCAGAGTTCGGCCTTGATCGTGATACTGTCATCAAACGCTTTGAGCCATATATACAAAAATACGACATCGTTATCGAAGATTAAGGCAGCGACGACACGCTAACTCATTATTTGGGCGTCACTCATCGAATGTATCTTCGGCAAGCCATCAATAGGTGAAGGCGTTTATCGACAGAGACGCCAAGCACCTAACGGTATCAACGCGCATCGTCGCCGCATCATACACCCAAACCTATCAGGTTTTTCGAGTTATTCCTTATCGACCTGAACGCTCGCGTTAGTAATTAACAGACAAGCATTAAGGTCTTCATTTTTTGACGCTATCCAATCAGAAAACTTGGTAAACGCTGACGCTCTGGCACTGGCTCGTAGATGCAAGAGTACATCTCGCATCTGCAACCAACGATCGCGCTGCAATGCCGTCAGTGTTTTTTCATTAGCGCATGCTTCCGCAACAAACCCTAACAGCTCAATCGTGTCATAACGCTCACGTACATTGCGCTGATATTCGTTTTTATTCGTTACTCGATGCAATTGTTCTTCAACACTTTGCAAATGCGATACTGCCGGTTTATAAGCTTCGTGGCATTCTTGCGCTATGGCGTGAAGCGCTGCAAACATAAAAAAACAAGTCAGGCCGATCTTCATAACCCCTCCCCGTGCAACCACCAGCAAAATAGCCGTCACAATCGGTATTGTCGGCGGCGACATAATCACGCGCCTTTTCAGGTAATGCATAAGAAGACATAGCGCATAGCGTGCCAATTCCCAACATCAGCTCAAAACGGGACTCAGCGCACAGACGAAGTGTGACAAGATTCAAATTTACGGGGAATTCACGCCAAAAGGAAAAGAATATGACCTGCAGGGTCGACAAAAATTGTCAGTCGACAACCGCATGAACACAGCAAGTATATTGTTTGAAGCGGATTTTCTAATTATTTAACCGCTATGAATTAGCAGTTATTAAATCCATCTTGGGGAGAGATGGTGCGCCAGGAAGGATTCGAACCTCCGACCGCCTGGTTCGTAGCCAGGTACTCTATCCAGCTGAGCTACTGGCGCTTGGTACTATCGTCTATTGCCAAAATTTCAGTTTCCAAAATAGGAATCTTCATTCAAACAATACCGATATAATAAACTCGTTTATTTTCATTTATTGCCATCAGAATCGATGTTAATAAATGGTGCGCCAGGAAGGATTCGAACCTCCGACCGCCTGGTTCGTAGCCAGGTACTCTATCCAGCTGAGCTACTGGCGCATAACGAGTTGCTCCTCAGAGGCCGCGTATATTAGTGGCCTAAGCTATTGATGTCAACATGAAAAATGGCATCTTTCTTACAAAAAAGCCAATTTTCATCTGCAGCAAAAATCGAACCTTTAGATTGATCGTTTTATGTACTTTTTACACACTAATAGAATAGTTCTGGTAATACTGGGCAATCTTCTCGATAGCAATTACGTAAGCAGCGGTACGTAAATCATCGATCTTATCCGAGGTTTTATACAGCAAGTGTACTTTACGGAAAGCACGATACATTGTGTCTTCCAATCCTGAGCGGACTAAATTCAACTCATCGGATTCATAACGCTGCAATGCTTTACGCTCAGCTGAAGGCACTTGCTTCCCGGTTACCGACTCCAGCATTCGCACAGCAACGTCCTGACGCCTTGAGGTGATCATTTTATCCATGCGACCGTAATTCATATGGGAGATATTCTTTGTCCATTCAAAATACGAGACAGTAACCCCGCCCGCATTGAGCAATAGATCCGGAATGATCATCTTTCCCTTAGCGCGCAACAGCATGTCTGCCTCATAGGTAACCGGGCCATTGGCTGCCTCGGCTATAACCGGTGCTTTAATATGATCTGCATTATCCGTGTTAATCTGGCCTTCTGTCGCTGCAGGTATCAGCACATCGCAGTCGCGAGCAAATAGCTGTATACCATCTTCAACAAACTCAGCACCCGGAAAGCCCTTCACGCCACCCGTTTCACGAATATGACGATGTACCGCATCAACATCTAATCCGTTTTCGTTGTAGATGCCTCCATCAACTTCGACGATACCAATAATTAGAGCTCCATCTTCTTCTTCGAGAAATTTGGATGCGTGGTAACCCACATTACCCAATCCTTGCACGATAATACGTTTATCTTTCAGGCCCGCGGTCAATCCTAAAGATTCCAACTCATCAGCATTTCGGAAAAACTCCTGCAACCCGTATTGAACACCACGCCCAGTTGCCTCGGTACGTCCTTCGACTCCGCCCATAGCGATAGGCTTGCCCGTCACGCAGGCAACAGCGTCGATATTATCCGGATTCAGAAGTCGATAAGTATCGGCCATCCAGGCCATTTCACGCTCGCTGGTTCCCATATCCGGGGCAGGAACATTGATCGCAGGATGGATATATTCCCGCTTAGCTAACTCCCCCGTAAACGCCACGGTAATGGTTTTAAGTTCTTCCACCGAGTATTCACAGGGATCGATCGCCAAGCCACCCTTGGCACCACCGAAAGGCACATCGATAACCGAACACTTGAATGTCATCAGTGTTGCTAATGCTTCTACCTCATGGCGATTTACCGTAGGGGCATATCGAATCCCACCTTTAACCGGCAGAATGTGCTCACTATGGTTAACACGCCAGCCTCGGAATACGCGATATTCACCACGAATCCGGACCGGAAAGCTGACCTCATACACCGAGGCGCATTCGCGGATCTGCTCTGTAAGCCCCGGCGACAATTCAAGAATACTCGCCGCACGCTCGTACATTTTATTGACTGACTGAAGAAACGTTGAATCTGTGCCCATGATTGCTCTTCCCGATTAAAACCTAATTTGTATGACAGTCAAATCAGAATTCCTCACCCATCCAATAGCAAAGAGCGACAAACAACATATGCCACTCAGATCTACTAGTGTGCGCAACACATCAAATCCAAGCCATCAAACCTAAGCTTAAAAGTTAGCAAAAAACAACGAATTAACAATGACATAGATCCAGATCTACACCAATTTAGAAAAATCATACGAGAACACGATAACAGCAAACCTACGAATCGTTTTTCAGGATGAATATAGATTCAGCCGGCCCTGTAAAGAAAAGAAATGCATTTAGCAGAAAGTACGATTAACTCAAATAACATAAACTAACCGTTAGGCAGCAACGCAAGAAATCAAAAAAATGGAGCGAAAAAAAACCCGGTCAAAAGACCGGGTTTTTCATATGGCGGAGAGGGGGGGATTCGAACCCCCGATAGGGGATTAGCCTATACTCCCTTAGCAGGGGAGCGCCTTCGGCCACTCGGCCACCTCTCCTTAAGAGGACGGCTATAATATCGAATTTATGTTATAAATCAACGGTTTTTTTCCTCTCATACCCTGTTTCTGTACGTTTTCTGATGCTTACATTTCGGCACACCGACAAAGCGATCAATTAACGATCAGTTACTCGCTGGTACCTTCTTTCTCACGCTGAATGCGCTGATAGATTTCTTCACGGTGAACCGGTACTTCTTTTGGTGCATTCACACCAATACGTACCTGATTGCCTTTTACACCAAGAACCGTGACTGTTACCTCGTCTCCGATCATTAAAGTTTCGCCAATACGACGGGTCAAGATAAGCATATTTGTCTCCTAAGCCTAACATGCATGCGGAAGTCACAACACATACATGTGCTCCCAAGTAATTAACCTACTCATCCCTTAGTGTGTTAACACTATTAGGACAATGCCTGTTTCCTACTCCCTTGTGTCTGCTTATTCCACAGACTCTGGTTCACCATCCAGCCCGAAAGCTGAGTGCAAACCACGCACGGCCAGTTCCATGTACTTTTCATCCACTACTACGGAGATTTTGATTTCAGACGTAGTAATGAGCTGAATATTTATTGAAAGTTCCGCCAAAGCGGCAAACATCTTGCTTGCAATTCCAGCGTGTGAACGCATGCCCACACCCACTAACGAAACTTTACAAATTTGGTCATCGGTAACGATTTCTCGTGCGCCTAACTTTTCAGCAACTTGATTAAGAATAGCAGCTGCATCTTGCAGGTCATTCCGATGAACCGTAAAGGTCAAATCATTGGTGTTATCGGCAGCAACATTCTGCACAATAACATCCACTTCGATATTCGCATCACTGATCGGACCAAGCACCTGAGAAGCAACACCGGGCCTATCAGGAATACCCATAATTGAAATTTTGGCTTCATCACGCTGAAATGCAATACCAGAAATTACCGGTGCTTCCATGTTTGTATCACTCTCTAATGTAATGAGTGTGCCCGGGCCGTCAACAAAACTCGACAACACACGCAGTGGTACTTGATATTTTCCTGCAAATTCAACCGAACGGATTTGCAATACTTTAGAGCCGAGACTTGCCATCTCGAGCATCTCTTCAAACGTAATGGTATCAAGGCGCTGCGCGTTTTCGACAACCCTTGGGTCTGTCGTATAGACGCCATCCACATCGGTATATATCTGACACTCATCAGCCTTTAATGCAGCGGCTAACGCCACAGCAGTGGTATCAGAACCACCACGCCCGAGTGTTGTAATATTACCTGCTTCATCAACACCCTGAAAACCGGCTACCACAACAACAGTGCCCGCTTCGATATCTTTACGAATACGGTCTCCGTCAATACTCTTAATACGAGCTTTGGTATGCGTATCATCGGTCAGAATACGCACCTGGCTGCCATTATAAGATTTTGCTGTGTAGCCGCGCTTGTTTAACGCCATGCTTAACAACGCAGTAGTGACCTGCTCGCCCGTCGATACCAGTACATCCATTTCACGTGGTGTCGGGTGATCTTGAATATCGTGCGCCAACCCTATTAACCGGTTGGTTTCGCCACTCATTGCCGATACAACAGCAACAACACTATGGCCCTGATCACGATATCCTGCAATTTTATCAGCCACCGCCTCAATACGCTCAACCGAGCCTACTGAGGTACCGCCAAACTTTTGAACAATAAGACTCATCGCACGTATCTTTTAGTGTAGATCGGATTATCGCAGAGCTCGCAAGCGTTGCCGCCTGCTGAATTGTAAAGGTGCGACATTTAACAACAATTGCAACCAAATTGAAACATATAGACACTGAATTTGGAGTTATTAGGCAAGGTCAATGCACGAAAAAAGTGCATAAGACTATAGGGCATTATTGGGTGATATTCTCAGACTTACTGACAACTCACGAAAAGCATCGTCGCCTCCAACACAACAGATCAGATTAATCACCAGAAACAGGTTCGCCATAAACACATGTATGGACGAACCTATCTATCTGTTATCAATCCTAACGATCAACCCAGTTGTGATTCAACCCATTCAGCAACACCTTCCAACACCGATGGCAATGCAGCCGTATCCGTACCACCGCCTTGCGCGGAGTCAGGGCGACCGCCACCTTTGCCGCCAAGCTTACCGGCAGCGTCTTTCATTAGATCACCGGCCTTAACTTTGCTAATCAGATCTTTAGTAACACCGGCAACAAGTGCAATCCCCTTGTCATCGGTGGTTGCCAGCAAGACAACAGCGGAGCCCAACTTGTTTTTTAGTTGATCCATCGATGCTAGCAAGCTCTTACGATCTGCACCCTCTATTTTTGCCGCCAACACCTTAATACCCTGAACGTCTTTGGCATTGCTAGCAAGGTCACCACCTGACGCCGTTGCCAACTTGGCTTTTAGCTGCTGTAGTTCTTTTTCCAGTTTTTTCTGCGATGCCAGCAAGCCTTCGACTTTGCCAACAACCATATCAGGTTTCGCTTTTAACAACCCAGCAACTGTCTGCAATTGCGCTTCATTGGCGTGATCATGAGCCAACGCACCTTTGCCGGTCACCGCCTCAATACGGCGTACGCCAGCGGCAACGCCGGACTCAGAGAGAATGCGGAGCAAACCAATATCACCTGTTCGACCTACATGGGTACCGCCACATAGCTCAACAGAAAAGCCGTCGCCCATGCTTAACACACGCACATCATCACCGTACTTCTCACCAAACAATGCCATGGCACCTTTTTCAACCGCGGTGTCCATGTCGGTAACCACAGTTTCGACTGGGCTATTCAACCGAATCTGTTCATTCACACGATCTTCAATTTGACGCAAAGTATCAGCGTTAACAGCCTCAAAATGAGCGAAATCAAAACGTAATTTCTGCGAGTCATTGAGCGAGCCTTTCTGCGTCACATGATCGCCCAGAATTTCACGTAGCGCTGCATGCAACAAGTGGGTCGCAGAGTGGTTCAGCGCAATCGACTGACGTAATTCCTGATCAACGCTTGCGGATAACACATCACCTTTCGAGATAGCGCCATCAACCATATGCACTTGATGAAGATGATGACCTGACGCCTTGGTCACATCACGAACTTCAGCTACAACCTTTGCAGCTTTCAAATAACCGGTATCACCAACCTGACCGCCAGACTCTCCGTAAAACGGAGTGCGATCAAGAACAACCACACCCTCTTCGCCTTCAGCCAGTTGATCGACCTCAGCGTCGCCTTGGTATAAGGCAACAACCGTCACATCACCGTCTAAAGCGTCATAACCGGTAAACTCAGTTTCACCATCGAGCGAGAAGTTCTTGGTATAGTCAACATTGAAACCGCCAGCAGCTTGAGAGCGTTTACGCTGCTCAGCCATCGCCGCTTCATAACCTGCTTCGTCCAACGTGAAGCCTTTTTCACGCGCGATATCATTGGTTAGATCGACAGGAAAACCAAACGTATCATAAAGTTTGAAAACAACCTGCCCAGGAATCTCTTCTCCGCTGACCTTTTGCAATGCTTGATCCAGAAGCTGCATGCCGTTATCCAGCGTTTTCGCAAACTGCTCTTCTTCAGTAACAATGATTTTTTCAATACGATCGACTGCTGCAGTTAGCTCCGGATAGGCTTCACCCATCTGTTCAGCCAGTGGTTTCACAAGCTTATAAAAGAAATGATCACGCACACCGAGCTTATAAGCATGGCGAATGGCACGTCGCATAATACGACGCAGCACATAACCACGCCCTTCATTAGACGGAACCACACCATCGACAATCAAAAAAGCAGCAGAACGAATATGGTCAGCAATAACGCGTAGCGACTGATTCGCAGTATCGTTTACGCCAGTAACTTCAGCAGCAGCAGCCAGCAACGCCTGAAATAGGTCGATTTCATAATTGTTGTGAACACCTTGCATTACTGCTGCGATACGCTCCAATCCCATACCGGTATCCACGGAGGGCTTCGGCAGCTGATTCATGCCATCGGCAGAACGCTCGTATTGCATAAAAACGATGTTCCAGATTTCAATAAACCGGTCACCATCTTCTTCAGGAGTCCCGGGGCGCCCTCCCCAAATGTGGTCGCCGTGATCATAAAAGATCTCGGTGCATGGACCACACGGACCAGTATCACCCATCGCCCAGAAGTTATCTGAGGCATATTTAGCGCCTTTATTGTCACCAATACGAATAATTCGCTCTTCAGGAACACCAATAGTGTCCTTCCAAATAGCATGTGCTTCGTCATCATCGGCATATACGGTAACGGTCAGCTTTTCTTCGGGAATCCCTAGCCAATCTTGTCCGGTCAGAAACTCCCAACCAAAGCGGATTGCGTCTTCTTTGAAATAATCGCCAAAAGAAAAGTTACCGAGCATTTCGAAGAAGGTGTGATGACGTGCGGTATAACCGACGTTTTCTAAGTCATTATGTTTACCACCCGCGCGCACACAACGCTGAGAGCTGGTTGCGCGACTGTAATCACGATGCTCCTGACCAAGAAATACATCTTTAAACTGCACCATGCCCGCGTTGGTAAACAACAACGTCGGATCGTTGCCCGGAATCAAAGAACTGGAAGCAACGCGAGAATGCCCGTGCTGTTCAAAATAACGCAGGAAAGCCTCACGAATCTGGGCACTGGTTGTAGGACGTGTACTCATGAATTATCTCATCATCGTCGTGCGGACGGGTTCGTGTTAGGTGCTCGGTTACAGGTTGGCTTCGCCGTAACGGCGGCCACCGAGAATATGGAAATGAAGGTGATCGACAGTCTGCCCCGCGGCAGCACCGTTATTGGCAATCAAGCGAAAACCATGGCCAATGCCGGCGTCGTTAGCAACACGCCGTGCAACCAACATCAGATGCCCTAGCAGTGCTGCATCCGAATCATCCGCTTCGGCAAGAGAAAGCAGGGGTTTTCTCGGAATAACAAGCAGATGCACAGGCGCCTGTGGATGTATGTCTTTGATAACGATACATTGATCGTCTTCATGGACAATGTCCGCGGGCAACTTGCCGTTTATGATTTGCGTAAATACAGATGACATCGGATTTAACAGCTACCTGATCACAGGTATTTTCCAATTAGGCTTACACACGCTGGCGTAAGCACTCGGGATAATTTACTTGGCTTGTTTCTCATCAGCACTCAGCTGACGAGCTTCGGATTCCAGCATCACCGGAATACCATCACGTACCGGATACGCTAAACCGCTGGCTTTACATACCAACTCTTCGGCATCTTTGTTGTATTCCAGTGGAGCCTTGCTGACCGGGCAAACCAGAATGCTTAATAATTTCTCGTCAATCATTGATGTTCCTGCTTGTCTTTCACTAGTCATTCGCTCATGAACGCATTGGATCATTGATGCGTTTTTGCTGCCGACGAAGCGGCCTTATTAGCGGACGTTTCAGCCTGTGGTGGCAATAAAAGCTGTGGATCCAAACGCTTCTTAAACCAATTCATTCGCCAATCTAAATGCGGCCCAGTGGAGCGTCCACCAGCACCGACCTTGGCAATCAACTGGCCTTGGTCAATGGTATCGCCGACTTCAACCAGCACTTCACTCAAATGCAAAAAGCTGGATGAGATCCCAAAACCATGATCAATAATCAGTGTTCCACCGCTGTAATACATATCCGGGTGCGCTAAGGTCACCACACCAGCAGCTGGCGCAACCACGGGGGTTCCAACAGGTGCGGCGATATCCAGGCCATAGTGCGGCCGACCCGGCTCGCCATTATAAACACGCTGGGAGCCAAATACACCTGTGATTGGCCCCTTTAATGGCCAATCAAACGTGCCAGCATAGTGCTGTAAATGAAAAACCTGCTTTCGGGCGGCTTTTACCTGTGCCACCTCCTCACGAATACGTGCCCAGACCTCCGGCGGTTTCTCTTTGCTCGCAATCGCTTTATCGATGCCATTAACGTACTGAATATTGTAGTCCCGAGGCTTAACCTCGATCACACGCTGCCATGCAGAGCCGTCTTCAAATACGACTTTGATGTGAGCACTACCGGGCTCATCACGACCGAAACCAAACACAAATCGGCCACTAGGATCTTGTAATACCAAAACATCATTGACCCAAACTTTGGCAGTTAAAGGGGCCTTGCCCAACATCATACCGCCCTGGGTTTCATCACCATCAAGCAGCACGTCCAGCGCCCATATTTGGCACGAAAAAAGTAAGGCGAATAATCCAGCGATTGCCTTCATGGTGCATCTCCATTCTCTACTGAGCTGTCCGATGAATCATTGTGGTAGCGGATGCCGGTAACATACCAAGTGACCAACCCGGTGGGCGTCTTCACCTGAAATTCATCGTCCACTTCTTTTTTTATTAGTGCGCGTGCCATCGGTGAATCAATAGAGATCCAATCTTTACGCTCATAGATTTCATCACCGCCAACAATACGAAAATGCAGCTCATCGCCATCATCATTTTCAATATCAACCCAGGCACCAAAGAACACTCGCCCGTCCTGCTGAGGGGAATAATCGACGACCGTTAAATCTTCAATCTGTTTGCGTAAATAGCGAACTCGACGATCGATCTCGCGGAGCAATTTTTTGTTGTAATGATAATCCGCATTCTCGCTGCGATCCCCAAGCGAAGCTGCCCAGGAAACCTTGGCCGTTACGTCAGGACGTTTAACGCGCCATAAATGGTCGAGTTCATCTTTAAGAGATTGATACCCTTCACGGGTAATCAGCTTGGCTTTCAATAGGGTCTCCACAATGCGACACAAAGCTTACTTCTGCGCATTGTAGACACAAGTTTGCGTGAATCTCAATCGACGATCAAATCGTGTTAAGTAAACGCATCTCGGCAGGGTACGGCTGCATATAGGTAGATTGTTCAATGTAGTCATGCGGATGTTTGCGAAACAAATGGTTTAACAACGTTACCGGCACAATCAACGGAACCTCGCCGCGATGATACAAACCGATGAGTTCAACGAGTTCCTGTTTATCACCTTTATCCAGTTGGTTCTTCAAATACCCCTGAATGTGCTGCAAAACGTTGACATGGTTGGCACGTGTAGCCACCTTTTTCATCGCTGGCATTAACATCTCGATGTACTTAGATGAAACCTCATCGACGGTATCCTTGGAGACACCAGCAACCAGTTTCCCGAGTTCACGATAGATCGGTTGTGAGTGGCTCAAAACGGTAAATTTATAACGGCTGTGGAAATTAATAAGATCAGCTGCTTTTATTCCCGCCTCACACATCCCTCGCCACTCGTGATAAAGGTATACGCGTTGAATAAAATTTTCCCGCAGGCCTGGGTCGCCCATGCGTCCTTCTTCTTCCACCGGCAACAACGGGAAGTTTTTCATAATCCGCTGCGTATACAATCCAATGCCTTGCTTACCTGGCATCTTGTCGTTGTATACCTTCACCCGCTCCATGCCACAACTGGGTGAGTCTTTTTTGACGATATAGCCACTCAGCGCTTGAATCCACTGACCTTGTTTTTCAGCAGTGGATTGCAGTTTTTCGGTGACATCCAGTGTTGGATCTTTGGTACCCACACAACGCCATTGATCTTCAACATCGGTAACAATTAAACGAATCGGCTGGCGAGGAATCCCCAACCCAATTTCGACTTCCGGGCAGAACGGCGTGAAGTCAAAAAACTGGCCTAGCGTACGATCGATATAGCTATGTTGTTTATGTCCGCCGTCAAAACGGACACGTTCACCCAACAAACAACTACTGATGCCAATACGGGGTTTTTCTAATTCACTCATTGCCACTATTCCTTATCAAAAAAGTTATACGCCGCTACGACCAATAAAGTTTTACGTTTAGTAAGAAACAACAACGCTACTTTTCAATCTAAAGCCCGTAAATACATCCCAATCACTCTCTATCGCACAGACTGATAAACAGATCAGCCGACATCGTCACCATAAAAGCTACCCGCGTTAATGTGAGTGCCGTGCGCGAATTCCCTCCCCACCAACTTGAGGATGACACAGACTATGCACATTGCCATTATCGGAAGTGGTATATCCGGCCTCACTGCGGCTTATTTACTTAGAAAAGAGGGCCATGAAATTGATGTCTTCGAAAAGTCCGACCACATTGGTGGGCATACACATACCATGGATATACAAATCGGACACAAAGACATCCCGGTCGACACTGGCTTTAGTGTATTCAATACCAAAACCTACCCAAACTTTGCACGGTTGATCGAAGAGCTCGATATCGAGACACGGCCGGTCAATATGTCTTTCAGCATTACTAGCCAAAATACACACTACGAATACGGCACCCATTCGTGGCGAGCGCTGTTTGCCCAACGCCGCAATCTGATGTCAGCTAAACACTGGACAATGATTCGAGATATACATCGCTTTAATGAACAAGCACAACTCGATCTTTTTGGCTTTGAATTATGCGACGAAACAAGTGTTGGCGAGTATCTATCGAATAATAACTACACCGATCAGTTTATCGAATTTTATCTGGTGCCTCTCGGTTGTGCTATTTGGTCAGCTGCACCTCAGGATGTTTACAACTTTCCGATACGCACATTCATTAACTATCTGTATCGAAACGGCTTACTTGACACCGACAAAAAGCCGCAGTGGCTAAGCATCAAGGGGGGCGCTGAAACCTATGTTGAAAAATTGGTTGAGAGCTTCGCTGACAACATTCACACGCAATCACGAATTACCCATATAGAACGTCTTAAAAAAGGCCCGACACTGGTCTTTGATGACACCACTCGTGTACCGTTTGACGAAGTAATACTCGGCTGTCATGCACCGCAAGCGCTAGCCCTTCTCGACCAGCCATCAACTGAAGAAAGCTCAACGCTCGGCGCCTTCAGCTACAACGCCCAAGACATCACAGTCAATTCAGACAAACATGTTTTACCGGCATCTAAAGCCGCACAGGCAAGCTGGAACTACCTCGCCGAAGACCATACAAACGAGCATTCCATCGTGACCTACAATCGCAGCTTCCTGAAATTCGGAAAATCCGGCAATCTCTGCAACCCAGTATTGAATATCACATTAAATGCCAATCAATTAATCAACCCAGATAAGGTATTCGGTAAATATACTTACGCCCGATTCCTGCTGAATCAGCAGGCGCTTGAGGCGCAAAAACACTGGGAAGCCATCAACGGAATCAACCACACTTGGTATTGCGGGGCTTATTGGGGACAAGGGTTTCACGAAGATGGATGCCGTAGCGGCATCCGGGTTGCTAAAGCACTCGGCGCAAAAGCCTTCGCGTAAGCTAAGCTAGCGCCGAAAAGGCAAGTTATGGTCCTGCACTCAAGCACTCAACGAAAATCGGCGAGGTTTTTATAGGGTAAATCAAACAGGCGGCCAACGGTTTCAATCGTCAAGTCGCCGTTACAAACGTTCAGCCCTTCAGCAAGAAACCGGTTGTTTTTCACCGCCTGTTGCCAACCGGCGTCTGCTAGCTCCAACACATACGGTAAGGTCGCATTCGACAAAGCGACAGACGCCGTTTGCGCACAAACGCTGGGCATATTCGCCACGCAATAATGATTGATACCGTTGACCTGATAAACCGGATCTTCGTGGCACGTCGCCCGGCTGGTTTCAAAACAGCCACCCTGATCGATCGCAACATCCACCAGCAGGCTCTTCGGTTTCATCAGTTTCAAGTCGGCTTTACTGACAACATGAGGGGCTTTATCTCCAGGCATCAATACGGCGCCAACAACGATATCGGCATGGGGCAACAATGCGTGCAACTGAGGGCGAGACATCAGGCAGGTATGCAGGCGAGACCCATAACGCAGGTTCAGCTCCCGAATACGATCCATTCGCGCATCCAAAACATAAACATCCGCGCCTAACCCCATCGCTAATATGGCCGCGTTTTCGCCAACCACGCCGCCGCCAACAATCACAACCTTACCCGCCATAACACCACTAACGCCGGAGAGCATAACGCCTGCTCCGCCATTGTTTGCTTGCAGAAACCAGGTTCCCGCCTGCACGGCTAGGCGGCCGGCAATTTCACTCATCGGCGTTAATAAGGGGAAGCGGCCATAGCTATCGGTCACAGTTTCATACGCCAAAGCAACACACCGGCTTTTCATCAGGGCGTTTGTTAAGGGTTTATTGGCGGCCAAGTGAAGGTAGGTAAACAACAACTGCCCGGGCCGCAATAGCTCATATTCATCAGGCTGAGGCTCTTTGACTTTACAAATCATGTCAGCAGCGGCAAAGACACTTGCCGCATCATCTGCGAGCGTTGCGCCGGCATGAATATAATCATGATCGGAATAACCCGAATGGCTGCCTGCATCGGATTGCACGATGACTTCATGACCATGTTGAACAATCGCAGCCACCGCATGCGGCGGCAGGGCCACACGGTATTCCTGGGGTTTGATTTCAGTAGGGATGCCTATTTTCATCGTCGGCCTCAAGTCTTTCGCAACACCCCTGAGCACGCGTCTGTTAACTCGGGGCTACTGCTATTCATCGGTGGACAACCTGAAACCCAGGTAGAGCGGATTCACCATTAATGAAAAACCCACAACTCACATCTCTCGATGGAGTTGTCGAATCTCGTCATAACAAATCACTCACGCCAACCCTGCGCTGGTTATCCAGTCTGTGCAGACCTAATTACAGCGATGGGTCCGCTCTTGGGGGCGAATAACGCAACTGATAAATCACATCAGCTTTATCATCTGATATCAGCAAACTGCCATCGGGCAGTTCGAGAAAGGCCACTGGCCTTCCCCAAGCAGATTCGCCCTGCAACCACCCATTAATCAGTGGCTTATAATCAGATGCTTTTTCATTTTTTATGTTCAATGTGGATATTCGATAGCCAACCTTACTGGTGCGATTCCATGAACCGTGTTCAGCAATGAGCAGTTTGTTTCGGTAAGATTTTGGGAACATCGAGCCACGGTAAAAATGAACGCCTAGCGGCGCAACGTGCGCCGGTAGCTCGAAAACCGGCGGAGTTACGCCTTTGGGTGGGCGATCGTAACCGGGAGAAGGAATATTATTGCCGTAAAAATAGGGGAACCCGAAATCTAGCCCCGCCTGAGACAAACGGTTGATTTCATCGGGTGGTAAGTTATCCCCCATAAAGTCCTGACCATTGTCACTAAACCACATCACACCGGTTTGTGGATGGAATCCGAAACCAACAGAATGGCGAATACCTTTCGCGATAAACTCAACATCCTTACCATCTTTTGTCATCCGTACAATCGAGCCAAAAAGAGGTTGGCTTGATCGGTAATCACAAGTATTACAAGGCATACCAACCGGGAAGTAGAGCTTGTCGTCCGGCCCCAAATGGAGAGTTTTCCAGCCATGATGGTTAACCTTGGGCATCCCTCCATATACCACTTCCGCCGCTGGGCTCTTCCCGCGTAATGGGTCAATCCCTCTGAATCGGATAATCTGTGAGACCTCAGCAACGTATAAATCACCATCACTGAAGACCACCCCATGCGGCATATGCAAACCGCGGGCGATCACTTTGACCTGCCGCTCAACATGATCTTCTGTTGCAGGCAGTACGGCATAGACCTTGCCGGCTTTGCGGCTACCGACATAAACGATACCGTCATCGCCCAGAGCCATACCCCGTGGCTCTTCAATATCATCGGCATAAACAGAGATTTGAAAACCCGTCGGTATGTTCAACCGTTGGAGATTCTTCACCAGATCCGGTTTATCAGCAATTTGTTTAATATCGCCAGGGCGAGGTTTCATCCATGCAATAACCGCGCTCAAGGTTTGATCAGAACAATTGGGGCAACTACCGCCGGCAGGCATGCTGCCAAGACCACGCTTTACTGAGTTGAGGAGTTGAGCATCCGTTTTTTGTTCAACACGTGTTGCCCAATCACCCACGTTATGAGGCCTGGGGGCACCGTCGATTTTTTCATTGTGGCACTGTGCACAATAACGCTGATAAGTAACGGGAACAGCACTATTGAGTGATTGTGCTTGCAGCAAGGCAGACATGAGAGAGGTGCTAAGAAGTAAGTAAGGCAACAATGCCTTTAAAACCGAATGGTATTGCATCGTTGCCTCCGACAGAACTGGGTGTATTTACTCTTTTTCGAGCGCCTTCATCGCTTTCTTCGTCATATCGTCAGCGGCGTTTTTTATACTCGACCGTAAGTTGCTGCGCCATGCTTGATAATAGGCATCTTCAATCGGGCACTGCTCTGCCGTACCACTGCAATTGAGTTTACGGCTACTTACCGGCGCAAAGCTGATCTCACTCTTGGTGTAGTTGATATCTACAGTGATTTGGCGCTGACGATAATCTAACAGCGCAACAACTTGGCCAGGCTTCTGATCTTTAACAATCCAGCCATGGTCATTCATGCCTCGGAGCACAGCGACCAGGGGTTTTTTCAATAACGAGCTGATCACAATCGGCTTATCATAAGCACTGTTATCTGCTGCCACACCGAGCATCGGTATCATTAGAAAACAAAGAACAATGAGTTTTTTCACCACACATAACTCCTTTTATGGGATTGTATATCTGCAACTATAGCGCTTTTCATTCTAAACGCGTGATTCGAAAACGGCTCAGCCGAATGATGGATGATCAAGCCAATGTTGATAGAAACCAGAGGGATGAAGGATAGAAGCCGACCATGCAATCACCCACAAGCTGGATGAATCAAGGTTACCGCAAGGAAGCAACCAACTCTAACAGTCTATCGAGTCGCGCATCGGATAGCTGACGATAATCCAGATAAGGGCAAACGATCAACCTCGCGACCTTATCAACGGCAAAATATCGATCCAGCCAAACAACGTTATCAGCGACCCCCAATAATTCAGCACATGCCTTGCCAGCAACGATGTGAACGCCGCCAAAGTTTTCATTCGGTGGTGAAAAAAGCACCGCCATTTCACCGTCAGCACTCAGTAAACGCGAAGCCCGGTATGCTCGCCAGTCATCACCTTCATCGCGAAATTTTAACCCTAACTTGGCGAGAATCACAAAAATTTTGCGCCAGTGATTACCGCTCTCGGTAACAATCACATGCTGATCAGCAACCGACAATGGCCGTATTTTTTCAGGGTAATTAAACGGGTTTACCGGCGGCGGATTAGGCAGATAAACACGCACAGTGGCTGAATGATTACCAAAGCCGCCTGGAGGAAATACTCCGGAAGATGTCATCAAACAATCACTCCGCGCCACCCATACACTACCTGCAACTTACAAACCTCGAACAAATGCAGACAACGCTCTTAAATCCACAGGTTCGACCAAATCCGCAATATCATCAGCCGTTGCAAAATCCATATCCTCAACAACAAAACCGGGTACAACAGCTTCGCTGATGAGTCCGTATTCGCCACGTGGAAGATGGCTGGCCTTCCAATAACCACCCGGCACCAATAACTGCAATTGATGCCCATTAGCCAAATCCGGCCCTAACACAACATGCTGGTATTCTCCGGTGGGGGAGATCGTGTGGTAGTGCAACGGTGCTCCCAGCTGAAAATAATGCATGATATCGGAACGATTGCGATGCCAGTGGCCGGTTGGTTGTTCGTCTGTCAGCAAATAGTAGATAGACGACGCCGCAGGCCGAGTATCTGCACTCCATTCCACAGATTGGCTAAACCCTGACGCAAAGGTGCGGCGGAAGTATCCGCCCTCTTGATGAGACTCAAGCTGTAACTGCTCGATCAGTGTGTATTTATCGGGATATTGCATATCAGATACCTAGCGCCATGAACAATTCACACCGCATTGCCAGTGCCATGTTTAAGGCACCGTACTATTCGAAAATTAACTACCCTTCGCCTGAATTCTTGCATTCGCGTGCTCGACCGCACGGTCAAAACGCTCAATCATAAGGGCTTTGGCGTGTTCGATATCACTCCCCTGTTCAGCAACAACGGCATCAGCAATCAACTGAGGCAAATGCTTCAATCCACAATGCTCGCAACAGAGTAATTCGCCGTCAAATGCCATCCATAACGCAGATGCTCTGCGTGTACCGCACACCGAGCAGTTTTTATGCGCATTACCTGCCACTTCCTGAATCATCATAACCTGCTACTCCCGGCTCAATGTTTGGCCGTCAAAATTCGGGTTTTATGCAATCAACAACGACACCTTGAGCAATCGCTTTTTGATACAGCTCACGCGCTTCTGCCTGCTTGTTACCAAGATCACGAATACGTGTGCCATGAGCCGGATGTGTCGATAGAAATTCCGGCGGTGCATTGCCACCGGATGACTGCTTCATTTTTTGCCAAAGAGCCACTGCCTGGTCAGGGTTAAAACCGGCTTTCGCCATGATCAGCAAACCAATGTAATCGGCTTCTGTCTCATGCGTGCGGCTATACGGCAAAATAAGGCCATATTGCGCACCAACGCCGATAGCGGCTAATGCGTAATCGCCATACTCAACACCGTTTAATGCCACAGCACTGACTTGTTGAGCCGTTTGTGTAGCCATCCCCATAGAGACACGTTCTGCGCCGTGTTTTGCCTGTACGTGACCGATTTCATGACCGATAACTGCCGCCAATTGATCGGGTGTTTCGGCCAAACTAATCATGCCAGTATGTACGCCAATTTTTTTACCGGGTAAAGCAAAGGCATTGGGTGAATCATCGTCAAAGACTTTGACCTCCCATTCGCTTGGGTTCTCTCCGGCTGCTTTCAGCAGTGGGGTGCTCAGACACATCACATAGTCATTAAAGGCTTTGTCTATCGATGGCGGATTATCGCTTTTCATCTGTGCAAAGCTGGCCTTACCCATTTCATTCATCTGACCATCACTGACCAAGATCATCTGATTACGGCCGGTGGGTGATGTCGAACAGGCTGTCGCCAACAATAACGTCGACACAGCAACAACTACTCTCAGTGGCTGAGTAAGGTATTGATTAAAATTCAACATGCCGATCCGCATAAAAAGACCCTATAAACAATAATAATTCCGTTGGAGACACCGTCAAAAACGTGATGATTCTATCAGGCAAACTCTAACAGACAAATCACAACTGAGAAATTTGCAAGATGTACCGAGCTGACGCATTTCGACTAAAACAAGTGCCAGTGCTCGAACACATACGATCGATTTGCCGAGACACGCATAAAAGTTAAATCCAGTGCTACAGTTCTCAGGCAACCAATAGCTAATAAGTTAGGGAACCTGCTGTTTTATAACATAAAGCGCTAATTTGATATGCATCAAATCAAAAAGCCGGTACCCACCTATATTTCATTCGCTTTGTGCCACTGCTCGGACGACAACAATGCCACTTATACTCGAAGACGACGCCACAATACTGTATGAAAAAGACGGCCATACCTGCATTGCATTCACGCATTTGGTTGCCGGCCACGGCATCCAGGCCAACCAGTTTCTTATTATTGACGAAGGCCGTGCAGCACTTATCGACCCCGGTGGCGATTTAACCTACACCCCGCTATCAATTGAACTGAGTAAACGCGTGGATGTAGGCCATCTCGACTATATTTTTGCATCCCATCAAGACCCGGATATCATTGCCTCCCTGCCACGCTGGATAATGCATACCGACTGCAAGATCGTTACATCCAAACTGTGGTCACGGTTCCTTCCGCACTTAGCATCAACCTTCGTTACTAACCGCATTAACAGTAATATTGAAGAACGGATTATTTCAGTACCCGATCAGGGCACATGCATTGATTTTGGCCGCTCAGAGATCAAGGTTGTTCCGGCACACTTTCTACATTCTGTCGGTAATTTTCAGTTTTACGATCCGGTTTCCAAAATACTGTTCTCTGGTGATATGGGCGCATCACTCGTCGACGATGACGCCAATCAACCCGTTACTGATTTCAAAGCCCATATTCCCCACATGGAAGGATTTCATCAACGCTATATGGCGTCCAACAAAGCCTGCCGTTTATGGGCAAACATGGTCTCGTCAATGGATGTCGAGATGATTGTTCCGCAGCATGGTAGCCCCTTTATCGGTAAACCCATGGTCGATGATTTTCTCAAATGGATTAGCGCACTCCCTTGCGGGCTCGATATCATGACAGAACAGGATTTCCGCTGCCCTTGATGAGTTCATAAACCTGTGAGCCCGAGGCTAATAGGCAAGGCGAGGAAAGAAAGGAAAAACTCAATCGCTACAAATCGATAGCAAGAAGGTAGCAAGGCGCTGAACAAACGCCCTCAATTACCATCAACGTTTATTGCCTGAATGGCGGGTTGACGACAAGCGAGCCACAAGAACTCCAGCAATCAACCCCATCAAATGACCATCCCAAGATACGTTACGGCCTTGTGGGAGGATTCCCCAAATCAAACCGCCATAAATCAAAATAACAGCCACAGAAATAACCACCGAAGAAAGACTCGGTGAATACCAACTGCGCATTAACAAATAGCCAAAATAACCAAAAATCAGGCCGCTGGCCCCTACATGGTAATAGGGTCTTCCGAAGACCCAAAGCAGCCCTCCCCCGATAACCATGATCATCAATGTCACCTCGATAAAGCGGCTATTTCCGCGCAACGAAATTAACACCGAAAAGACAACAAGTGGCAACGTGTTAGATAGTAAGTGAGGGATATCTACATGCAAAAATGGCATGGTCGCAATACCCCACAAACCACTGACATGCCGCGGATACAACTTGGGGATCACATCCAGAAAACCGGCAAAACCCAGTATGGAAATACCCCAAACCGCAGCCACAAACACCGTTGCTGCTGTAAAACGACTCATTGCTTTTTCAGACGTGCCCGAGCGAGTCATATGCATTCCTTTATTCGTTCACTGAATTAAGCTCTTTTGTAACAACCAAACATCTGCCCGCGGCAACGTTGCTCGGTTTTACTGATCCCAAGGCATCGATAAGGTGCCTTCTTTTTTCTGCACCAACTGTAAATCATTGCCCACCTGCATAAGGCGAACATTGCGCAAAAAGCTCACCCCAAGCAATATTTGGTCACCCTGCATATTCGGCAATATCGAGCCACTGATATCCATCATCTCAATATTACCAACTCTGATGGTATCGATACGAGTCGTCCAGGCTTTGGCATTGCCATTGGCCGTTTGCGCAATTAATTCTCCGCGCTTCCATAGCCCAAGATACGATGCTAAAGACTCAGGCACTGCCACCGACGTCGCCCCCGTATCTAGCAAAAAGTTGACCTGCTTATCATTGATATACCCGGAAAACACATAATGCCCCTGACCATCACTTTTTAGCGTAACCGTACGTTCATACTCGCTTTCATGGGCAATCGGCAACGGCGCAGCGCCCTCTCGCAGCGGCTCCTCAGCGTTGTAATGTGTATGCAACAACCAACCGATCACCATAAAACCTAGAGCCAGCGGCATCCACAACCAAATCGATGATACTTTTTTTGATGAACCGGTAATATCCGGGGGTAATTGATCTGACATAGGTAAACACATCTTAAGAAGAACAAAGCAGGGTGATTCTAACAGCTTTTCAACGGATGTAGAGTATCGAGATCAGGATCACGCAGGCAAAAAAATACCGGGCAGTGCCCGGTATTTTATAACACTGGCGAGTTTACATACGACGTCTGAAGCCCCAAAGGCCTAACAAACCCAGTGACAACCAGAGGTGGAATTCACCAATCACGGTATTTTTGATGATGTTATCAATCGTGCCGCCGGTTGTACTGAAGCAGAAGTTGTTGCCAGTACCTGCATAAGATCGATCTATTGCACCATCATCCCAGCAAGAACCGTTGGCATCTGTATATTCAAAGGCACCAACATCACAGCCGTTGCCAAATGGACGATGCCAACCGCGTTGATCTTCATCCGCCATGTTACATTCAGCCGCAGGGATAACATCACGAAGACCAGCATAGTCGTCTGTTTTAACCGTGGATTCCATGATCGGTAATGTACGGGTATTACCGCCATCACTACCCAAAACAGTATTTACAAACTTGCTTGCTGTATTTTCAGGCATCACCTTACTGGTTTTTTCGCTAGCAACTTCATTATTGAATGTCATCGCAAAGTTGGTTTCATTACCGCCATTCGCCGCGTAGTAAACACCAGCGTTGCCATCAGTACCGATTCTGTTGTAGCCATTGTCGGTAATCTGCGACGATGAATAGGTACGAATCGTACGACCATTTTTGCTGCTGTCATTTGCACCAGCGTCGTCATTCACAACAAGGCTGCGAGACAAAACTAGGTTACCCGTTGAACCACCGGAATCACCCAACACAATGCTGCGCTCCCAAGAGCCAGACGTTGTATCAAGCAACGAGTTATTCACAACTGTACAGTATTCACAGTTAACTGTTGCACCGTCACGGATAAAGAAAGCACCGCCATTGTTGGTTGCCGTGTTTGCTGTAACCGTTGAATTCACTAGGAATACGTTAGCACCATTGCCGACTGCGTAAATTGCACCGCCACCAGCTTTAGCACCATCGCTATTGGTTGAAACGTTGTTGTTAACCGTGACGCGATCCATTGTCAGTGTACTGCTACCAGATACACCAATCGCACCACCACGACCACTGGTTGACTTGTTCCATTCAAACGTTGAATCACTTACCGTGACGTTCGAGTTTTCAACCATCAAAGCACCGCCGACTGCATCAGCACCAGAAACCCGGTTGCCCTGGAAAGTCACATTAGTGATTTCAACAGTCGAGTTGGTATCAATCTTGATCGCGCCGCCATGATTATTTGCAGCCGTGCGAGCACTACCCGAGAAGTACAACTTATCCAGACGCACAGTCTCATCACCGGTATCTCGAATTAACAGAATCAGATCTGTATTCGTACCTTGAATATCATCGGCCGTTGGTGTTATGCCGTTGGCAAACTTATTCGTGTCATCGCCACCGATATCACCACTGATGACAGTCGGATATAACGACAGTTTGGCTTCGCTAAGTTTCGTTTCACCGTCAAAGTCCGTGCCTTTACCGAAGAAACCACCATAAATGCTGATCGCTTGGCCAATAGTGAATCGCCCAGATGCTGGTGTATAAACACCCTGAGCCAACCAGATTTGATCACCAGGGGCTACTGCAGCGGTAATACCTTCTTCTAGCGTTTTGAAAGCAGTCGCCCAGCTCTGACCATTGCCGCTCGAATCAACTTTTTTATCTACATACAGCCTAATTGCTGAACTGTCTGCTGCTGGATTCAGGAAGTCAGGTGTACCCGTACCTCGAGGGTCAAATTCGGATTCAACCTTGCCATCATTGTTTCCAATAGCCGCGTTGTTGTCGTTGTCATCCAAGTAAGCAGGAACGCCATCGTTATCGTTGTCCGCATACGGATCACCACCAAACTCATCCGCATCCGCTACACCGTCATTGTCGGCATCGTTGTCTGCATTATTAGCAGTTCCGTCATTGTCATCATCGGAGTCACAAGCATTACCAATACCGTCGTTATCAGGTATATCCATCTGATTGGTATTAGCAACAAACTGACAGTTATCTGAACCATCGGCAACGCTATCGTTGTCGTCGTCGCTGTCACAAACATCGCCTTGCGCATCGCCGTCGTTGTTTGCTTGATTAGAGTTAGTGACAAGTGGGCAGTTATCAGCGTTATCAGCAACAGTATCGTTGTCATCATCGCTGTCACAAGCATTACCTTGCGAGTCGCCATCGGTATTCAGCTGATCGTTGTTGGATACTAATGGGCAATTATCTGATGTATCTGCGCTACCATCATTATCATCGTCAGTATCACAAGCGTCTCCTTGAGAGTCACCATCGGTGTTCAGCTGGCTGGCGTTAGGCACATTAATACAGTTATCTTCGCCATCGTGCTTGCCATCATTATCAGCATCGCCGAAAACACTCCAAGTGCGATCTGCGGTCGCCGAATTTAAATTAGAATTAGAGCCCGCTGTTCCCCTAACCTTACATGTACCTGCAGAAGTGAAGTTAACCGTCGTTCCGCTGACTGAGCAACCGGAGCTTCCAGAAGCAAGAGAAAATGTAATGCCCATACCGGTATTTGCGACCGAATCCGACGTTTTAGCAACGGCGCTCAATGGTGCATTGGAGCCCGACATAGCAGTCGTCGCACCAGTGTTCTGCCAAATGACTTTTTGATTAAGCTTGATGATTTCCCGAGGCCAAGTCTTACTACTAAAAGAACGATCAGCATAATACTCGATGTTACAAGCAACTTTTGCACCACTTTTTGTGCGCAGTGTGGCTTCTGCCTTTGCATCGCCACACCCGCTACCTTTTGTGATTTTTTTCAAATTTACATCGTTATTAAAGTAGCAATCGCCGCCTTTTATTTCGATGCGGGCATCACGAGAACACAGACCATTCTGAGCACCATAATCAGACAACGCATAAATCGTCCCAAGTGACGAGTTTGCATTTGCAGACGATACTCCTGTAGTTTGACGACGAAATTCATCGGCAGATAAAGCGACTCCGCTAGCTGCCATAAGAAACAGTGCTACGACTGTTTTCCCCATTAAAGAGAACGACCCCATAACGACACTCCTAAGCCTTTGAATAGTTATTATTATGTGAGGTCAAACAGAAAAACCATTTACACAACAGCAACTTGCAGGAAAATTACTGTGGTTGTGCTAAGGAAATTGACATTCATCCAAGCCATTATTATCTAGTTATCGGCTCTCTGGACGAAAAGCACTTTAGGATCACGATTATGTCCGTCCCTTCTTCATGCCTTCACAATGTTTATGACTTCTAAATCTAATTGTAATTTTATAGAAACAAAGTGATGTAATGAAAGAAAATATTTATACGAATTGGCTATCAAAACACTACTAAGTGGGTATTTCGAAATAAGCTAGGCTTTTCGAGGCAAAAAAGCCGATACACCAAGCCAAACTCACCATGTGCTGACGAGATTACAACCCAAAGTAAATAAGTATAACCTTCGAAGGAGCCCCATATCACCAGAGTCGATGATTCCAATTAAAGGATAAACGGAACAATCGCACGCCTTTTAGCCGGATACTCCTCCGCAAACGTATCCCGATACCACTGATGCGCATTACGGGCCTGCAACACGAGCGGCAAGCATACCCATACCGCATAAACTGCACCAAGAAAGCTCCAGCTCATGATCGCAAAACCGATCCATTCCAAGCATTCACCCATATAATTGGGGCACGACACCCAGCGAAACCATTTACCTCGCGGAATCTTGTAACCCGTTTCGCCCGGTTTACGCAGATTGATCAAAATATTATCTGACTGAATATTGATCACAAAACCAACAATAAACATCGCTGCACCTATAAGGAAGCGGGGGTCCCACAACCACTCCACCGGATAGCTTTTCAACGAGCCAAAGTAATGCCCAATCAAATACCCATTGACGATATAGAAGATCATCGACGAGAGCATGGATATCACCGGCATGGTTTTGCCATTGACCTTAATCCGGTAAGGGAAGATCAGCGCTCGATTGATGTAGTGCATCACAAAAAATGCCACCATCACTGCCGATGCATTCCATCCATGGGAGCCCGTCAGAAAGAAATACAACACAACGATCAGAATCGGGATCTCCATAATGATCCAACCTGCTCGCTTGTTGATACTACCGCCCAGTTTACGAATCGTAGAGTTTTCAATTCGATTACTAATCGGTTGATGATCACCCACTAAAATCAGCAACCCACTCAACAACGCGAATGCCAGCCAATAATCCAAAAACAGGTTAAATTGATCCAAGTTTACTGCCTGTAACTGCTGCAGTGTATCCATTACAACTGACATGAAAGGGGTTCCTCTATATTGGCGATTAACTCGCAGCCAAGCGAGATATTGATAAATCACAGTCGACGAGTCTATGTATCACTCGGGTAATACCTTAGGAATCACAAGAGTCTCATCGTTAAAGTCATTATTGTAGGCAACGCAAAGCCCGCCCCTCACCATGTATTTGCATGATAAACCGCAAAAAAGATTACTATTTTTAACGTTGTTATCGGCATCATCCAAACTGATGATGCAATGCGAGCATCTATCACGGTAAATTGACACGATTGGAAAACCACCCCAGCCAAATGGGTGATGTCGTCAAACGCATAATGGCATCTACTCAAACATAAAAACGGAATCCAGCGGTGAATACAGCTCTGACCAGCGATACCAACATCATCGATTTCACCATCGACGACTACGACGAACTCCAACAGGCCATTTACGAAGCGCCAATGGAAGAAAACCCTTGGTCTCGGTTTCTGACTTTGCTTCAAGAGAAAATGCCAGACACGGCCTCCATCGTTGTTTTCCGCAAACCTCGCCCTGAACGCAATGACCCCGGTTTTATTGTTTACACCCACGAAGATCACGACGCCGCCAGCGACTACAACAATACCTATTGGGAGATGGATCCCTTCTTCGATTTACCCCGAGGAAAGTGCCTATCGATCTATGACGTTGTCGATCGACATTCGTTTCAACAATCGGACTACTACAAGGGTTTTATCGAGCCTATCGAGATCGTTGATATTATCGGCATTGATGTTGAGCACGAATCCACCGACATTTGCCTAAGCTTTCGTAGCGCCATGTTTGAACCCGGCAAAGGATTCACCCAGCAGCACAAAGATATTTTGATGCGGCTGGCACCGCATATTCTTCGGGCGGCAAAATTACATAAGCTGGTGCTAACAGCACACGCTGCCCATCGTTTTTTTTCGGACTATATTTCCAGCCTCGATAGCAGTGCCATCGCCATCGACGACACAGCCAAGGTGTTATCCTGTAACGAACGCGCAACTGCCTTAATCGAGCAACATGATTGTTTTCGACTCGACCGAGGCCATTTCAAACTCAAGTCTCGATCGGAACAAAAAAAGCTGATGGACCTTATCGAATGGGTCACCGCGAATAAAAGCGTGGCACCACGTGGTCTATTTTTACCCAACCTAAGTGTGCCGAGTATTTTTGTGCTCAGGTACGTACCGATGTCGGGCCAGGCAACATATTCCAAACCTGCAGTCTTCATGACGATCCATACCAACTCTGGGCAACCGATAACACGTAAGGAGTTGTTAATGGAGTTATTTGATCTAACCAAAGCAGAATGCAAAGTTGCCGCGGCCATGATCACAGGTAAAGATCCGAAAGAAATCGCTCAGGATAATGGCGTTTCGATCAACACCATTCGCTCACAGATTCAGTCGTTACTGCTAAAAACCGGCACCAACCGCCAGGGCGAGCTGATCAATCTGCTATGGAATATCCTGACCTGAAGGCCCAAAAATCTGGCGTGATGCAGATGCCAATGTTTGCATCCAATGCCATCACAATACCTGCCTCAATATCAATCAGGTCTTGTGAAGCTATAACTACAATCAAGCCGGTTGTTACCGACTACGATTGCACTAAACCGGTAACGCAGCAACTAATATCCCCAAAGCGGGAAGACTCACCTGTGCCATAAACGTAAAAAATTGGGGGGAGGTACGCAGAGTTGCCATACCCTCACCCATCGACTGCATCCCGAAAAAGATCAGACCCAAGCTAAAAATCAGCATACCGGCAGATCGCCACCGATCTTGTTTAGCTAAAGAATAAATCGCAAAGCCCGAGCAAAGACACCTCTGCAGCATCGAACGCAATGATTTGGGCAGTGATTGTGGTTCCGAAATTCCTATTCCCCTCTTCCCCCGCAATCATACCTAGGGATTGCGATCATAGTTATCAACCCAGCAGAAACAGCACCAGCCCACCGGCTAACATAATAATTATGGATGACCAATCCAACACACCAGCGGATGTCACGACAGATTCAGTGGCTGCAGCCAAAGTATTGACCGATAGCAGGGAACAGAACAGAAAAACTGCTGTCACAGAAAAAGCTTGGGAAATTTTCCGCCACGGCAATGCAGTGGCAGACAAAGAATTCCAGCGATATATAAAATCAACGACGTTGTTAAGTTGCAAACTCAAGCTCCTGCATAGCAGTAGACATAAAGCGATCATGGCGACTATCGTTGGGCATATACAAGCTACATACAACGAGTAAAAATGCTAAACTGTCGATCTCTCCAATCGCATTCTACGCTGAATGGACAGATCCGGAATCAGACTGCATGCGGAAAGCGAACCCAGCGATAGAATCGCAAAGGTCGCATCAATTCGTGATTCAAAGCGATTATCTACCATGCATCGTCATCTGAAACTGAACGATCAACAGTTATAGCGATCATTAGCAATAACGATCAATATTAATAACGAGGTCGCCAGCTAATTGTTAGCCCCTGCAATGGCATTCCAACAACGGGATAAATACAGAGGCACAAAGCAACGATTAAGCACTAGGCTACAGTTATCACAGGTAGAGCAAACCGCTTACACGCCTGCGATTTCAGCCTATTGCTTATATACATTGTTGCATAGCTGCACTGAGTAAATATTGATTAACGATAAATATAGCCGTTTCAACAGTATTGGCGTATATACACCAACAACGTGAAATATCGTTGCGACAACAAACGGTTACCATCAGACAACGACGATCTTTTAGGAGTCTTCTTATTTATGACTGTGATGCTTCATCCGAATAAGACAGAACCCAAACGTTACCGGGTTTTCGACCGCGAAACAGGGACTCAAAAATACTTCCCTCTAACAACAGATGGACGTCAGGCTGCCGAAGCGCTGGCAGGTAAAGTAAAGGAAAACAAGCGGTTTAAACAGCTGCAACGTGATCTCGGCATTAATAAAATGTTCCGGGATGATGGGCTTATCCGAGGTATGGATAGAAAATATCGCGCTCGTAAAGGCTACAAGCCCTACGAGTACTTTTCACTCTATGCCAACAGAAAACAAACTGAAATTACCATCGACTGCCGTGGTTTTGACGACGCCTACAACCTAGCCGTCGATTGGTTGATGGAACAACAGCATATCGAGCCGACACACGAAATTAAGCTGCAGTTGAGAAAGACCCGCAAGCTCTATTTCCGCTCGGTGGCGCCAGAAGGTATTCAACCACAAAGCGCTATTCTCGCCGTTTGATCGACATCCTGTATCTGCGTTGTTTTTTTAGTATTGAAACAACGCAGATACAGACATTCCGATTCAGACACTCTCGCGCGTTAAATTTCTCCAGATAACCTCTTGCTAAGGTTAGCCTTGTGCTTGTCCGTCACACAAGCGTTATCAACACACCAAAAAATCGCCCATCATTTACTGAAGTATCGAACCAGTGCATCACCGATCACACCATAACAATCACTACCAATATGAGCATGAGCGGGTACCTTTTTACCTGTATCGAAAACAGATCCTACCCAATCAACGTGCTATTTAACCTTGCCAGTTTTACGCATCCAAGCAATGGTATCGGTCAGCGTATCCAGCGGTGGGCGAAACTCTAGCCCGGTACGCGCGTGCAGGCGAGATGACTCAGCAAGCGGTAATTGCGTCACGATGCGGGTCGCCTCGCGAGAAATCGGAAACTCAATCGGCACAAGATGCCGCACCCAATCAAACAACACACCAACCACTCGAAATAACGGCCCGGGCACCGGCAAGCGCCACAGTTTTTGTCCGGCTGCGCGTTCGAGTAGATCCGCTAATTCAGGCCAACGAACAAAAGTACCGCCAAGAATATACCGCTCCTTAGTTCTATCGTTATCCAGCTCACCCTCAAGCAACAATCGATGAGCGATGGCGATATCCCTGGCGTCAATAAACTGCATACCCGACGACGTCAGCGGCACAACCGAGGTAAGAAACCGAATAATCGCACTATTGCTTTCGGCCAATTTCGGATCATCCGGACCAAATACCGCTGACGGGTACGTTGAAATGATAGGATAACCCTGACGTTGTAATTCACGAATTCGGGTTTCGCAGAGCTTTTTCGATAACGAATACGCATCATGCACATCCGCCATAGGTGTCTCTTCGGTTAGCACTGGTTGCGAGAAATCGTAGAAAACACTCATGCTGGATACATACAGTATCTTGCCGATGCCCAATTCACAGGCACTGCCAATAACCGATTCAATACTCTGCAAATTGGTCTCGCGCGTACGCTCTGCGTTGCGTGCATCCAGGTCGACAATCGCTGCACTGTGCAACACCGCATCACACCCGGCCATACCGGCCTTCACCGATGCTTTATCGAGCATATCTGCAACCACGATATCGTCGATATCAAAACCGTGCGCCTTAAAATACGCCCGCGCATTATCGGCGTTACGCACCAACAAACGAACCTGGTAGCCCGCGCGCAGCAGTTCCAATGTACTGTTAGCGCCAATCAAACCGGTGGCGCCAGTGATAAATATTTTCATACCGCTCGACTGTCAAAATTAAAAATTCTAAGCCATTCAAAAACAAATAGACAGCCGAGGAAAATCTCAGTGAATCACCAAAGACTTAGAGAGGAACCTAAAAGCTCGCAATATCGAAAGGCGAACCCATAACGATGTTGGCGATGTCCTTCAAGGCATTGGTGGCGTCACGCAGGGGCACACGTTTCCGGGAACGCTGAGTCAGGCAGTCAGCAATCAAACAATCATTGTCCTGAATCGTGATACGCGGTTCAAAACCATGAAACTGCATCAAGGTGCAAAAGCTATCCAGCGTAAACTTGTGATGCGAGCACACATACAGTGACTCGCCTTTAGCGAAATGAAACTGATACCCGCCACACTCACAAAGAATATCGCGCTGGCACTGTAATCGTGAAAATGCCTCACCGGATTCATCGTTATAATCAAACACATGTCGAAAATCACCGGCCTGCAATTGCAACCCTAGATGATGATTAATCACATGAATCGCATTCAAAAAGAACGCCGGGTTGGGTTCACTGCAATAGGCTTCACGGATGCGTTCCGGTGACTTTTTAAGATCCAGGCCAACCAGCAAATAATCTCCAGGGTTTAATTGCTCATAAAGCGTATCCATCATGCTGTAGCGCTGGCTAGAGGTCAGATAACCGATGGTCGAACCGAGCCAAACAACCAGGTTAATCTCGTGCTCTGCCGCCTTGATGTGCTGCCCCATCTCACAAAATGTTGCGTTAACCGGAGCGACTGACACCGGAAACTCCCAACCAGACACTGTGCGCAAGATCTCCGACAACGCACTGGCGCTGTGATCTATCGGCCGATATGTAGTGTGTTCCAGTAAGCCTTCGTCTGCGAGAGCCTGCATCAACAGATACATTTTTTGCCCGTCACCAACCCCCAGTTCAATGATATTGATATTCCGCCCGGTTTGGGCATATTCAGCCGCCAACAGTCGGGCGACTTGATCCGCATGCGATTGCAAAGCATCAACCTCTGCCCACCGCGGGTAATAAGCTTCAATACTGGCTTTTGCATTGTAAAGGGCACTGCCCTGCCCCTCGAACAATGCAAACGCGGGGAAACACTTCGGCGTATTCATCAAACCTTGAAAGATGTAGCGACTCATTTGATCAGGTGCCACAGATAACTCCCATCAACATCAGAAATGCCCATTCGAAGGAAAGAGCCATGGTTCGATGCTGTTTTCAGTGGTCAATAAAACCTACTCAGCGGTCGCTCCGGTCTATTGGAACAACGCAGATGCCAGGAGGTTTCCCAAATCACTGAATGAAATACAGAAATCGTCAAAATTCGCCATAACACGCGACCAAACCAGCAAAAAATCCTGCCCCGTCTAAGATGAAAGGACGTTAGCGCAGCATAAAAATTTTTATCGGCTGTTTTTGCTAAAACGGCTCACGGCAACCAGAGGGACGACTTTTGCCCGCAGAGATTCACAACGGACAGCGCAAACGCCACATGTCGCTATTCAGCGCTACCATGCTGGGTGCTACTTGCATGATGGGATCTGGCTGGCTTTTCAGTGCCCAACTTACTGCACGATACGCTGGCAACTGGGCATTTCTTGCCTGGATACTGGCCGCAGTGTTGGTTCTGAGTGTTGGCTATTGCCTAACGCGGATAGTGAAGTTTTACCCCGTTCGCGGTGCCACCACCCGCGCCAGTGCGCTATCACACAACGGCATATTCGGTATGCCCTTCGCGTTTGCCAACTGGTTCGGTATCGTTGCTGTTGTCACCACCGAGGCACAGGCAACCACACAATATTTATCTTCTGCCATCGGCTCCGATTGGCTGATCGAAAACCAAAGTCTCACCGTGCTTGGTAAAGCATTGGCTGTTTTAATCCTGCTTGTTTACCTCGCAGTCAACTTCTACGGTGTGCACTTACTCACACGCGTTAACAATGTTATTACTGTGATCAAAGCTATTACCCCGATGATCACTATTGCCGTTTTGCTGTATGCCACCGCTCAACTCGGCGACCCAACCCTCAACTTCACTATGTCGATGGACACTGATTACGGCTGGAAAAGTGCCTTCGGCGCCATTGTTAGTGCCGGTTTAATGTATTCGTTTAATGGTTTTCAAGTCAGCGTGGCTTTTGCTAGCGAAGTCAAAAATCCAGAGCGTAATGTACCCTACGCCATTTTGTTTTCAGTCATTATCGCGTTGTGCGTTTACCTGACGCTACAATTTGCTTTTATGGCAGCCATACCCGCCACAGAGTTGGAAAAAGTCGGTGGCTGGGAAGGCCTTCACCTCGCCTCCCCGTTACTGGATATCGCAGTTTTACTAGGCTTAAATTTTCTGGTTGTTTTACTTCTGGCCGATAGCGTTATCAGCCCATCAGCCGCGGGGTACACATATTTAGGCGCATCCACTCGTATGCTGACGGCGATGGCCGAGAGTGGCCAAATGCCCCGCTGGTTGAGCAAAATAAACCCCGTTCATAATGTTTCCCGACGCTCAATGTTCGTCAACTGGATACTCGCCGCGATTTTGTTGGTCAATGCCGACAGTTGGGCTGGGTTGATGGTTATCGTCTCCGGCTATCATGTCATCAGCTATATGGCAGCCCCCATCAGCATGGGGGCACTTGAACCCGGCAAACGCCTGTTAGGCACACTGGTATTCACCATGCTGGCACTGGCAATCACGACATTGAATGATTACTCGTTACAGATGGTCAATATCTCACTGACATTGCTCATTGTTCTGTATGCCAGCCTGCATATCAAAAACGGATTGATCAAACTACTGCTGTTCACCGTGCCATTTTTGGTATTTCTCTGGTGTATGTATTTCATATCAGCAACCTGGATTAACGCAGTGATTGCCGCAACGTTCTACTGGTTTATCACCTCTGAACGTTACGTCGCATCATGTAACACCTATGCGGAAAACCATATGTCAGACGGCAAACCTTGAAAATTTCCGAGAAATACGCAAAATCGCCCCTGCAAAAACGTTAAAGGAACAACAGAGAGGTATCCATGCGCAGAGTTGTCGTCACAGGAATGGGCATCGTTTCAAGCATTGGTAACAGCCAAAAGGATGTGCTTGAAAGTCTAAAAACCGGAAAATCCGGTATCCAATTCCAGCCCGAATATGAAGAATTAGCGATGCGAAGTCGTGTCGCCGGCATGATCAAAGATCTGGATTGCGCCGCTATTATCCCACGCAAGTTGTACCGCTTTATGGGCGACGCCGCTGCCTACTGTTATGTGGCGATGGAAGAAGCCATCGAACAATCCGGTTTAGAAGCAGAACAAATCAGCCACCTGCGAACAGGCCTGATTATGGGCTCCGGCGGTGCATCATCAGATGTTATCGTTGAAGGCGCCGAGCTGCTCAAAACCAAAGGCATCCGCAAAGTCGGGCCATACCGGGTCACATCCACTATGACCAGCACCATCTCAGCGTGCTTGTCGACGGCATATTCCATTAAGGGCATGAACGCGACCATGGCCTCTGCTTGCGCCACCAGTGCCCACTGCATCGGCTACGGCGCTGAGCTCATTCAATGGGGTAAACAAGACATTGTTTTCGCCGGCGGCGGTGATGTTGAACATTGGACCCAAAGCTGCTTATTTGACGGCATGGGCGCATTAACCAGTAAGTTTAACGACAACCCAGAAGCCGCGAGCCGTCCTTATGATGCCGATCGTGACGGTTTTGCCATTGCCAGCGGCGGCGGTGTTATTGTGTTGGAAGAACGCGAACACGCCATCGCACGAGGCGCGACGATTTTGGCCGAACTCGTCGGTTACGGCACCGCCTCTGACGGCAGTGACATGGTCGCGCCATCGGGCGAAGGCGCCAGAAATGCCATGCAGATGGCACGCGAACAAGCCGATCGCCCTATCGACTATATCAACACCCACGGCACCAGTACGCCAGTTGGCGATATGATTGAGTTGAATGCCATCGCCGATACATTTGCCGATGGATTCCCACCGTTCAGTTCAACCAAATCCCAAACGGGCCACTCATTAGGTGCAGCGGGCGTGCACGAAGCAATTTACAGTGTTCTGATGCTACAAAACGGTTTTATGGCAGCCTCACGCAATGTCGAAAACCGCGACCCGAGCATGGGTGACTGGCCACTCATCACAGAAGTAACAGAAACACACCTCGATACCATCATGTCGAATAGTTTCGGTTTTGGCGGTACCAACGTCAGCTTGGTTTTCGCCCGCGCATAGATCACATAAAGCCTGGGGAGCCCTCTGCGAACAAAGCAGCGAGCTCATCAGGCTTTACGCTAACTTCCCCGCCAGAATCATCTGCGTCAGCTCAACGAATTTTTCTGCTTCTTGCCACTCTAATGGTTTGGTGTCACAACGTTTAGGGACAAAATTGTGATTTTTTCGTACCAAAAACCAATGATAAAGTCGCACTTAAGAACCGAGGTGCTGAAACCATGAAAACCGCACTATCAGCCGAACAAGTCGCAATGGCTCGACGCAGAAGGGATATATCTATGAAGCCGCCTGTTGATGACCTCTTCGATGTCAGTGTGATACCAACCGTTATTGGGGCTATTGCCAACACCCGAGGTAGTGAGTTCTTTTACAGCATTACCAATCAGCTGGCACAGGCAATCGGTTCAGATATTACCTTTATTGGCCGTATTCGAGGCTCAACCGTCACAACGCTATCAGCCTACAGAAAACACACTCGAATGGAAAACTTCCACTACGATGTCGCCAACGGCCCCTGCGAAAAAGTCACCGACCAGATCGAGAGCGAAGTCTGTACCTACACCCGCAATGTCGCAGAGATATTTCCCAGTGATGATTTCCTAATTGACCATGGCATCGAAGGCTATATAGGCATGCCACTGTATGCCAGTGACGGCTCGGTTCTCGGATTAATTACCGCGCTCTACCAAAATCCGATCGACGACCCTGAAAAGAAAACAGCGATATTTCAGGTATTTGCTGGCCGAATTGCCGCAGAAATCGAAAACACCGAAAAAGAAGCCGCCCTGCAACAACTCAACAACTGCCTGCGCGCAAGCCTCACCGAGCTCAACGAATACAAAGGAAAATTGGAAGAAAAAGTCGACCAGCGAACGCAAGAGCTGTATCAGGCAAAACTCCATGCCGAAGCACAGTTCCAGGCACAAAACGCCTTCCTCGCGACCTTGGCCCATGAAATTCGAACACCAATGAATGGCATTCTGGGCATGGCCACCTTACTGAAAGACGCCGACTTCGATGCAACTCAGCAAATGTATCTGGATACCATTCAACGTTCAGGCGACACCCTGATCAATATGGTCAATGATATCCTCGACTTCACCAAGTCGGATTCAGATCGATTGCATTTTGAGAAAGCCGAGTTTCATCTTGAAGACTTTCTGAAATCCGCCACTGCGCCCTTTTATGCAGGCACGGATGATCAACTCGAGATGATCGTCAATATCTCACCCGGGTTGCCCGTTTGCGTCGTTGGCGATCAAACCCGTCTTTACCAGGTGCTCAACAACCTGATCGGCAACGCCTTTAAATTCACAGAGAAAGGCACCATTACGCTGGATGTCTCCAGCGCCGGGTTTAAAGACAAAAACGTTGTTCTTCAATTTTCAGTCTCTGATACCGGCATTGGTATTCCAGATGACAAACAACGCGATATCTTCGAGCCTTTTGTGCAAGCAGAAGACTCAACCACCCGCAAATATGGCGGCACAGGCCTAGGCCTCGCGATCTGCAAAAAGGTCGTTGAACGTGCCGGCGGCAAACTCACACTAGAAAGCACACCAGGTAAAGGATCAACCTTCTGTTTCACAATGCCGTTTGAAGTCGGCGAGATTCAACGGGAGCCAAGTTACAAAATGCCGTACATTCCTCTGGTCGATGGAGATAAACAAACCGCCAAGGTTTTGCTTGTCGACGATAACCCTGTCAACGTCATCGTCGCTGTCGGGTTAATGAACAAACTGGGTATTTCACCGGATGTTGCCCACAACGGTCAGGAAGCCATCGATAAAGTCTGCACACTGCAAGCCAGCTACGACTTGGTACTAATGGATTGTGAAATGCCAGGAATTGACGGCTTCCAAGCCACCGAAGTGATTCGTAAATGGGAATCTGATGAGGGTAAACACCCCGTTGATATCCTCGCCTTCACCGCCAATAAATCACAGAAAGACCAAAAACGTTACGAGCTGGCCGGCATGAATGGCGCTATGAGCAAACCCGTCAACGTTGATGAATTATCACAACGACTGCAGGCCATCTGACCCACCCTCTCAGCTTTTTAAAGCTGACTGTCAGGCCAACTCTATACTGAATGTAACCACCGCTTCTCAGGTTACATTCATCATGCACTCAGCACTAATAACATCAAGCACTAAAGCTCCCTGCAGCGTGCTCGCAGGGAGCCTGATCAGCAAGCAATCATTTGCCTACAAGCTAACGGCGAAATCACAGAAAGTCCGGTTGCCGGCTACCCAGTACTTGAAGGATGGGATATGACCACCGGCCATGGCACGCCCAACGGCACAGTGTTTGTGGATGCATTTACCGACTTAAAAGAAGCGCCCTGACACAAAAATTTCGTAATGATTTTGTTGTCTAACAATGTCTAAACGCCTTACTTTTAAGCCCACTAAACCGCGGGAACCACATGCACAAACCCCAGAATTTATTTGAATACGAAAAACAAGCCAGCAGCCTGATTTCCCCCATGGCAGCAGACTACTACGCCAGTGGCGCGTGTGACGGCATTACCTTGGCAGCAAACCGTAACGCTTACGACCACTATCAACTGTTACCGCGCGTGCTGGTCGACGTAAGCCGGCAGGATTTAAGCGTCAATATCCTCGGGCAGCAACACGCTACACCGCTGATTATCGCGCCCTCCGCATTCCATTGTTTAGCTCACCCTCAAGGCGAAAAAGCCACCGCGCGGGCGGCAGAAGAGCAAGACACCACCTTGATACTCAGCACATTGGCAACCCAAAGCCTTGAAGACGTCAGTGCCGCCGCCGATACACGTCGTTGGTTTCAGCTGTATGTGCACAAAGACAGAGCCCTAACACAAGATCTGGTCGCACGCGCCGTTGCCGCTGGCTATACCGCATTATGCTTAACCGTTGATGCACCGCTGCTCGGCAAACGCGAAAAAGACGCCAATAACACCTTCACCCTACCGAGTGATCTATGCCTAGCGAACTTGCAAAGCGCCCGCAAAAACCTGCCTGATCAACAAGGGCAATCCGGTTTGTTTGATTATTTTGCCGACCAACTCGATGCCTCGCTCAACTGGCACGATATCGAATGGCTGGCCAGCCTGTCGGATTTACCCATCGTACTCAAAGGCATTGTGCGTGCGGATGATGCTCAACGCGCCGTCGATTATGGCGCAGCCGGGGTCGTGGTTTCTAACCACGGCGGCAGACAACTCGACGGCACCATTGCCACCATTGATGCCCTCACAGATGTGGTTACCAGTGTCGATAATCGCATTGATGTATTGTTAGATGGCGGAGTTCGCCGCGGCACAGACGTGCTCAAAGCCTTGGCTCTTGGCGCCAAGGGCGTGCTTATCGGAAGGCCGATTTTATGGGGATTAGCGGTCGATGGTGCAGACGGTGTGAGTCACGTTTTAACTTTGCTACGTGAAGAGCTGAAACTCGCCATGGCCCTTAGCGGCTGTGCGAGCATTGATGATATAACGCCAGACTTGCTAACAACCGCACACCGCAGATAACCCAAGCAAGCCGCAATACTAGGGCGCGGCTTCAAGCCTCGCGCCTTTCGGGGTTTCGTTAAAGTGACGTTTATATTCACGAGAGAACTGTGACGCGCTGTTGTAGCCCACCTGCCGCGCAGCCTCGCTAACACGATGGCCTTGCGCGTGAATCAAGTCACGCGCCTTGTTCAAGCGAACTTTTTTAACATACTGCAATGGTGACTCCAACGTCACTGCACGAAATGCATCGTGGAACGACGACACACTCATATTGGCTTCTTCGGCCAGCACATTTACCGTCAGCGGGCTGGCGTAATCGTGATGCACTTTCGCCAGCGCTTTAGCAACGCGGGCGTAGTGGCCTTCATGATGCGCCAAGGCAAACAATACATGGCCATGCTCACTTCTCAGCGCTCTGAAAATCAGCTCATCCAACAACGATTGACCTAAAATTTCCGTACTAAACGGATCACACAAGGTCTCGAGCAATCGCTTACAGGTATTTAGCATCGACGAAGCCATCGCGACCGATCGCAAACCCCGAGGTTGATCAGCACAAGCATTACCGGCACAAAAGCCCATGTCTTCAAGCTGAGAGACCATGTGATGTAAGGTTGAGGCATCAATTTTGACGTTCAGCCCCATCAAACAATCATCGTTACCCACCTGCGCTTCGCACTCTAAAGGCATCGGCACACCCACTACCAGATAGTCATCTGGGCCATAAGTCACCGAGGTATCGCCGATATGTATCTTTTTTTGCCCCTGCCCAAGGATAATAATGCCCGATTGGTAGACAAAAGGTTGACGCTCATTGCCCGTACTACTGCGATAAAAGCTCAAACCGTCGATGGCTGTCGGTGCTAGGCCCTCCAGCTCAGTAAAACCGGCATGTTCAGCGTACTGCTGCATCAATTCACCGAGTGATGCCATGATTCGTCTCCTGTTATCGAGACTCGAATTATACGATCATCGGAGAATCAGGCAACTAAAACAGAGAAACAGATATTTTTTACCCCACAGCTTCGTACTAATATGCAATCCGTACCGAGGCCACCTTCCATTTAAATGTGGCACAAGCCCCCATAACGAGGTCATTCTAAATGCAATTCACCTATGCAAACCCTACCCAGATTCTTTTCGGCCAGGGCCAGATCGCAGGCATCACTGACGCCATTGCACAAGATCAAAAAGTACTGGTTATCTATGGCGGCGGCTCCATCAAGAAAAACGGCGTTTACGATCAAACCGCAGCCGCACTTGCCAACCACACTTGGGTTGAATTTGCCGGCGTTGAGCCAAACCCAACCAAAGAAACCCTAGACAAAGCGGTTGCCATTGTTAAAGAACAAGCGATTGATTTCATCCTCGCTGTTGGCGGTGGCTCCGTAATCGATGGCGCTAAATACGTTGCTGCAGCCGGCAAATACGACGGCGACGGTTGGGATCTGCTGATCGGCAAACACCAAGCCAAAGTTGCCACACCCATGGGCGCTATTTTGACGCTGCCAGCCACCGGATCAGAATCCAACTCTGGCGCGGTAATTACCAAAGCAGAAAACCAAGACAAACTCCCGTTCTTCTCACCTGCGGTACAGCCAGTATTTGCCGTGATGGACCCAGACGTGATGAAAACCCTGCCTGAGCGCCAATTGGTGAACGGCATTGTTGATGCCTGGGTACACACCTGTGAGCAATACATCACCCTGCCAACTGATGCCATGGTACAAGAAGGCTACGCAGAAACCTTGCTACGCACCCTGCTCACATTGGGCGAGAACTTCAACAACCGAGACAGCGACAGCTGGCGTGGCAACCTCATGTGGTCAGCCAACCAAGCTCTGAACGGCTTAATCGGCACCGGCGTACCACAAGATTGGGCTACTCACATGATCGGTCACGAGCTCACCGCATTGTGGGGTGTTGATCATGCACGTTCACTGGCGATTGTTCAGCCATCACTGCTGCGCAACCAGATCGAAACCAAACGTGCCAAGCTAGAACAAATGGGCCGCAACGTGTTTGATCTGCCTGCATCCGGTGATCTCGCAGAGAAAACCATTGATGCCATCGAAGCCTTCTACAACAACCTCGATGTGGCAACAAAACTAACAGAACACGGTGACGACAAACCCACTGCGATTGACACCATCATCGGCCAATTGAAGCAACACGGTATGGTCGCGCTAGGCGAGCGCCAAGCAATCACACCAGATGTTGCTCGTGAGATTCTCGAACAAGCTGTTGCTTAATCTGCCCCACATCATGCTTAACACCCCGGTTGTGTAGCAACCGTTCAAACCCCACGATGCGTCCAGCCTCGTGGGGTTTTTATTTACCCCCGCCTAACGATTTTTGCTTTTCTGCATACAGTCGTGTTTGAATAAAAACCTCATAGGGAACAACTCCTCCTCAGTCACTTCGCCACAAACTTCAAAGGATCTGTCGTGGGCAAAATAACTGACACTATCAAGCAGATCATTACAGACACCCCCTCCGACATGCTCAAAACCCTTGTTGCTTCGGCAATCAGTATTCTAGGGTTACTCATCTGGGCTGAAGTTTCACAATGGATACCTGCCGAATTCTCTGAGCGGCGGTTTATCTTGATATCCTCAGCGCTGATTATCGCAGGATTCTATCTGCTGTTTTTGTCGATTAGCTTAAAGAGCATCGGCCGTCGAATCGCAGCGTTAGCGAGTTTAGTTGTTGTTGTCGCTACGGCATGGCAAGCCTTGTACATCCCCGTACTCGAACGATACAGCGACCAACAATCCCCATTTATCGTTGTGTTTTACCCGTCTGAACTCGACAGCGCCAAGCAAAAACAGATAGACCATGCCTTACGTACCGCCACAAAAAGCGTTCGCGGTCACGAGGGCTTTATCGACATCATCAAGACACCGGTTGCCTATACCGGTAAGTTAGACACCTCCATCGCAGCACGCTTACTGAATCATCACCCACACGCCATTGGCTACCTCGAAGTAATCGCTACCGATGATGACTTAACGATCAACCCCTACTTGCCATTAACCCTACCCTACAAGTCACTCGGCGCAACCGGTGTGAATATCACCAATGGCTCTAGCAAGCCGCATATGGCATCGGAACATCAAAATATCCAAGATGACGATAAACGTATCGCCTTGTCGCTTGTTTTCGACCGTATGCAACTGGTTGCCGGTCTAGGCGTCAATAAACCCGCCTACCACCACGGCATTGCCGATTTCTCACTGTTACTCTCGGTAGAAAGCACATCAGGAGCTGAAGAATTAGCTAAGCAATTGATCGCGCCGTTATCTGACAGCTTCGCCTCAGATACAAACAACCTCGCCATGGATATCGACATCACCGCACTGCATCTGGCCGGTTTACATGATTATTTTCTTGGCGACTGGCAAGCCATTTGCCGTGCCACAAACGGCATCGAAGATCGCCACAGTGATCAAGGATTACTGCGCTACAACCAGTTATTCTCAAGCGAAAGTTGGGTTGCCTGCGTCGACGATAAATACGATCAACTCACCCTCGACATCAATCGCACCCCGAAAAACAAACTGCAACAGCTACTCATCAGCCATATGTTAGAGCGCGACATTCGTCGTTATCGCCGCCTGGTAACATCGCCCAAAACACTGGCGTTAACGGATCAATTTCGCAGCCAATGTGCCACAACCCAAAGCACTGACCGTATCGATTGTTTGTTCGACTTTATCGACGTAAACAGAGATGCCCTCAGCACCGAATACGACCTCCACGACGCCCTACTGGATGAACTCCGCGAAGCACATAACACCTACATTCAGCCGTTCAAATGGCTGGATAACGAAAACAAAATCTACCAGAGCGCCATCATCGCCGCTCGTCAGTTTGAATATCTCGGGCAACCGCAGTTAGCTTGCGATTCACAATGGTCGTGGATTTTAATGGCCAGCTTGATCGGCAACTTTACCTACCTGAACAACGTTGATGATCTGTTCACACTGCTGAACGACAGGGTTTCGTTGATTCATTCAAACACCCAATGCGACGACATCCGCTTTTTCGATATCAACCTCAGCAAATTGATGCAAAGCCCGGCGACCCTCACCAACCTCACAGCAATTGTTAGCAAACTAGAATCCGGCACCCACGAAAACAGCACAATGACCGTTGGCGACGCCAAACAACAAGTGTTGCAGGCAATCAAAACCATTGAGCCGTATAGCGGCAGAGAATTTCGAGACAAATTTGCTTACTTGCTTCACCACGGCAACAACTTAACCGCCAACTGCGATAGCTTTGGTAACGGTTTAGTTGAGAAGCTCACCGGCAATACCGCAGGCTTCTATCAACAAATGATCTGCACTCTGTATGAAAACAACAGTGGCCAAATAACGGAAGCATCTAGCTTACATTCGTTAGATCAATGGATGGACGACCAACACGAAGCCGGCGTGGCGAATAAGCTATTCAGCCTGATACCACTATTGCAGGATCAATTCAAAGATCGCCTGTTGGTTCAACTGATGCACATGGCAAACCAAGCCCCCACAGTTACTCCGCACCCCAAAGCTCATAAAGGCCTGCAACAACTGCATTACACACAGGTTGCGCGAATGCATTTACACAAACCTGCGGATGCCACCGCCGTGATTGCCGCCGATGCATTAACAGAAGTATCAACCCCAAAACTCACAACAACAACCAACGCACCGCCGGTATCAAACAACCCCACGGCCCTGCACTATCGCTTTGCCCGCCACCTGTTTGATAACGATATTGCCTCTGCCCGCAAGGTCGCAAACCAACTGCGCCGCTACCCCAATACCGAGTATTACCAACACACGCTGGATTTTGTGCAATCACCTTCTACCTGTGATGAGCATCCGGATTTCCATCAGCAAGTGGCAAAGCATTTTTTACTGCATGGCGATAACGTGATGACCGCCAAGCACCTGAAAAACCAAAAAGTATCGGATGACGGCAAAGCCCAAACCACCTACGAATCCTCCGCAGATGCCTACTTTGACGACTACCCCCACTACCTACAACTAATGGATACCTTTGTAGCAGAAAGCGCGCGCGGACACATCAAAGACGCCGATGCCTTTATCGATCAGGCGCGTCGGTGCGGCACCTTGCTGTGATTGGGTACAAACCCTCAATGGGATGAAGAGCGCAAAAGGGCAGCGAATGCTGCCCAAAAAGTAGATTTCAAACGAAATCTGAACGGTAAGATCGTACGCAGTGAGTTCGAAAGCATTGCTTCGAAAACACTAATTAGAGAACGTTATTTTGAAAACAATGCCTTAGCAGCTTTTGTTGTGTCGACAGAAGCCTGTGCTTTTTCTTTATCGACTGCTTCCATGCCCTTTTTAACGCTCTTCTCGTCATAGGCTTCTTTCGCCTTGCCGAGGTCTACAGATTCTTTTGCCTTCTCAGTGTCGACAGATTTCACCAAACCGTCGTAATCAACAGCCAGCGCCGGTGTTGCCAATACTGCGCATGTCAGGCTCGCTGCTGCCAATGTGCTTAAGGTCTTCATCTTCATAGTAACTCCGTTAGTATTTTGGTGATGGTATCGTAAATACACCTGAAAGCCGAAGGCAGGTTAAAGGATATGAGACCTCAGTAACATGCAGAATCCGCAACTATCCACAGCATGTGCCACAAACGCACACCACGTTCGCATCGCAGAGTGATCCGTCAGTCATATTACGCAGGTTTACTGCAACACCCAGCTAGTGAGAAGAGTCCAACGGCAAACAACCTCGAATAACCGTTCAGGATGCCCCATGAACAAAGGATTGCTCACCGGCGTAACCACGCTGGCCGCCGTATTGCTGTGCGCGCCATTGCTTGCCAATACACCAAGCTCGGCACAAACCTCTAAAACCAGCCCACCGCAATTTAGCCATACGGTGTTTCCGGTAAAACCCGGCGATCGCCCCCACGATGTTGCGCCCGCCCCCAACGGCCTCGTGTGGTATACCGCACAAAAAGCCGGTGCACTGGGCATTCTCGACCCATCAAACGGTGACGTGCGGCATATCAAACTGGGCCAAGGCTCAGCACCGCATGGGGTAATTCAAGGGCCAGCAGGTAACGCCTGGATTACCGACGGCGGGCTCAACGCCATCGTTCGCTACGCCCCCGACACCGAAGCCATTTCAATCTGGTTCTTACCAGAGCACAGCGGCTACGCCAATCTCAACACCGCCGCGTTCGACGGCGACGGAGTTTTATGGTTTACCGGCCAAGAAGGCATCTACGGCTCACTCAACCCCGCCAATAACGAAATGGCCGTGTACAAAGCCCCCGGCAAACGTGGCCCCTACGGCATTACCGGCACACCCGATGGACGCATCTTTTATGCCTCACTCGCCGGCAACTACATCGGCGAAATCAACACCACAACCGGCAAGGTTAAGGTGATTCCACCGCCAACCAAGGAACAAGGCGCACGCCGCGTATGGACGGATTCGAAAGGCGACATCTGGGTTAGCGAATGGAACACCGGCCAACTAAGCCGCTACACACCCAAACAACAACGCTGGCAAACCTGGAAGCTCCCCGGCGAACAACCCCAAGCCTACGCCGTGTATGTGGATGAAACCGACAAAGTGTGGGTGAGTGACTTTGGCGGCAACCGTACGTGGATATTCGACCCCGCCACCGAAGACTTTATCGGCAGTATTCCCGGCTCCGATACCTATAGCAATGTGCGGCAGATTCTCGGCCGTGACGGCGAAGTATGGTTGCCTGAATCCGGTGTTGATCGCTTAATGCGCGTAAGCTACCCAACACTGGCAGAAACCGATTAACCGCTAAGGAAAAACGTTTGTTTTTCCGGTTTAATTCTCAACGATATCCCTTACCCCACCTCGCTTTCCTCTCAGTGAAGTTAACGATTTACGCCCGTTTTCAGAATCGCTGGCAGTCTGTTTTTTCCGCGTTATACTGGCACAACAAAGCATAAGAGCCGCTGAGTCGTCGCCGCAAACATCTACGCTCTATCGATAAAAAAACGGAACACCATCAATCAGGGACACAAACGACAATGAACGTTTCGACACACGCGATTATTACACTCATAGTATGCACAACACTGCTTGGCGCTGAAGCCAACGCCAAGAAAATGAGCTTAGCTAAAGGCGCAGCAGCGCGCGGTTTATCCAGCTCTGGCGGCAAAACTTACGATGCCAACACACTTAAACCCGAGCAACTCAAAGCCTGCCTCACGCTCGACGGTCAGATCGACAATTACGATGGCCAAATCGACAACGAAAAACAACGCCTAACCAAACTCGACGCCAAAATGACACGAATGGACGCCGATATCAGCGCCATTGAGCAATACCTACACGCCCATCAAAACGATGAATTTGGCACAGAATCCGAAGTGAACGAATTCAATCGCAAGGCCGATGAATACAACCATTCGGTATCAACCTTCAACGATGACGTTGAGCAAATGCAAACCGCAATGCAACAGCTCAACACCGATATCGACACCTACAACAACTTACTGGCGCAATACAACAGCGATTGTGAAGACAAAAGCTACTACGAAGACGACCTACAAGCCCTTGGCGGAACGCTCTAACGCTCGAATCAAATCTTCATAGATTGCCAAGCCGTTGACACTAACCTTCCCGATTAGCTTCAACGGCTTTTAATGCCACCCGGCCGCTATCCGTTACCATCAACACCGCAACGCCGCCATTACGTAGCTCTCGCTCCAACTGCAATGCTCGCCCCTTGGGCGCAAAGTAGGCATCAATGCCAAAGTTAACCCGGTACGGCGGCCCATCATCCGTTAAACGCCCACGCAAAAACACACCGGTTTCTGGTTGAGTGAGTGACGCACCGCCATACTCATACAACCCATCAGACCCAGGCACCAATCGCACATACACCACTTCACCAATACGCAACGAAGTACCAAAAGGTAAATCACCCGCTGGAATGCGCTCAAAACTGTAGTTTAACCGCGCATAATTGCCACGAAACCATGAGCGAGGGTCAACCGGCACGGTGGCAACCTTTACGGGAGTGCCCGTCCATAGCGGTAACGCCGCCTTCACCACCATGCCAACCAGCACCAACCCCTGCAGTACAACCGCAGCTAACAGCCCCACTGCCCACTTTGAATACCGTGAATCAGAATTAATCATGGTTATTCTCCTCGGCGCTTTTTACAGGGTTTTTTACCTTACCCTCGCCCTTCTGCTCACCCGGCCTATCACCACTGCCCGTGGCAACGTCGTTAGTGTTCAACTGCTGATGCTTCCAAAAACGCGCCGCGCCAAGCAACACCGCCGCCAGCATCAAAAACAAAAACGCCCCACCGATATAATCACCGATTAAATCCACATAACGCATAAACGCCGTGAGCAAAATCGTCGCAATACCCATAAAGAAGTAATGCGAAACACCCCGAGAGATGCCATGCAAAATCAAGCCAATGCCCAAAACAATCAAAGCCACGTTATCAATCACCTGCAAACTTGCCGCAGCGCGCGGTGAACCCCACATCACCACAGCCACCATTTGCAGCAGCACATATCCACAAATTACACCGACCAACGGCAACTGCTTAGCCGCCCGCGCCACGACTAATGCAGCGCCCAGCAAAATGCCAACTATCGGCCACATCGACGCCTGATGCAGCCAATCTTCTTCAAGCAGCGCTCGCCAAGGTGATTCAAAACTCATGATCAGTAACGCTAACAACACAAACCGTAACGACCACACCGACAGCACCACGCCGTAATCGCGCGCCTTACCATGGTTAACCAACAACAACCACTGGCTGAGCGCAAACGCCAGAATAAACAACGTCACCGTTACTAAAAGATGCTCTGGCTGCGGCGCCATTACATAACTGCCGCCATCCCAAAACCAGCCCAGCGCCGCCTCTACCCAAAGCATCGACCCGCCCACAACGGCTAAAAACAATAACGTGCTCTGCGGCCCACGTACCAGCACATAGGCTGAAGCCACCATAAACAGCGGGAACAACGTCGGAAAGAACCCCATCTGATACTCCAGACAAAACCAAACCAACGACAACACCGCGCTAAACAGCGTTAGCCAGGTGTTTCGCAACAACACGCCAAACGGCAAACTGCCCAAGGCCCACCAAAACACCCCATCCGGCATGTGCTCGCCCAAATGATAAATCTGCGCAATCAAAATAATCGCCGCGCCGTAAAACAAATTACCCAATAAAAAGAACCGCGAGGCACTGGGCTTATCACCACCCACATAGCGTTTAAGGGCAAAGCCATGGGTCGCCAGCGTTAACAACACCAACGCCGCCATCCTCAACCCCCGAGGAATCTCATCCCAATTCGCGCCAATCAAGGTAATCAGCGCCAAGCCGATAAACAAATACCCCAACGCCACCAGCAAGCCATACCCGCGCGACTGCGCGTCAGTATCCTGCAACGACACATCGTACCGCGCACAAATCGCGTGCCCCTGATCTTCTGAGATCAAGTCGTCATCGACCCAACCACTCACCTCTTTGGCAAGATCTTTTTTCAATAGTCGAATCAATCGCATGCCGTTCTCCAATTAGGCCCAACTCAGCCCGCAACCCATTTTTCGAGACACCAACCTAGCAGAAAAACACCCCGGCTGAACAGCAAAGCAGTGACGAAACCGCCCAGCCGAACACCGTTAACGCGCATAATTTGAACCAAGGCGTGAATTACCAATAAGAACAGTAATAACGGCGTTAGTGTAGGTAGAGCTCTACGCAGATTAAACGCTGTAAGCGGAGGGTTTGATACCCCACATCGGGCAAGCACTCGCCGAAAACGAATACTTGGTAAATGCGTATCACACTCGATGGCAGGCAAAGGCACGACCACAAAGCGTGGCTGATCAAGGGGCTTAAAACAAACTACGACCTTTGGAATATGGGACTTTCAATCACCATGCACATAACGTTAGAATACTGTATATATCATCACCCACTATTGCTCGTTCGATGAGAAACAAAAAATAGATGGAACACTGCTCGCTATGCTATTGTTTTTATTCCTAATTGTTGGATTTTAAAAAATATTAATTAGCGGATTCAGTCACTATATTTTCTATGCTAGCGATCACTAACAATGCTTGTATTTTGTTGATTATTATTACTATTTTAATATTCACATTGACTGCTAGAAAGATAATACATGGCATCGAAATATGATGACGAAATCAATATACTTAACTGTTCTGTGCGTTTCACGCGGGTGTTCATTCCAAGCCTTTTACCCAATCATTACTCAAAGCTGGTATGTCTTCTAAGCCGGCTTTCTTGTTTATTCAGGTTGTGAAATCCGGCGTGTCCAAGCGTTCTGAGTTGGTTCGGTTCATGTGTCGGCAAGTTCAATTTTCTTCGTAGATTTCCTCGTTTTTTGAGTTCGGCTCCCGGTCAGTCCTAGGCGGGTAGCAGGGCATTTTCTTTCAGTTCATTTCGTCGCATTTTGTTGGCAAATCAGTTGTGTTAGTCTGCCGTTCAAACATTAATTCGTGTCAGCGAGCTTTCTGATTTGCAGGGTGCACAGAGTAGCAGGGTGGCACAGAACAAGCGCAGGCACGCTCAGCCACTGCGTGGCTTGGACCTCCGCCGCGTTGCGGCTCCGGCC
>CACSIO010000001.1 GCA_902705865.1 BD1-7 clade bacterium | reverse complement strand
TATATTTGGATAAGAGACACGAACAACTGAAAAGCATGACCATTTTTGCCAACGTGGTCGAGCAAGGAAACTTCAGTAAAGCGGCTGCCGAATTAGGGTTGTCACGCGCGGTTGTTAGCTATCACATCAAACGTTTGGAAACACGTTTACAGATCACCCTTCTGGATCGCTCGACCCGCAGTGTGCAACTCACTGAAGCAGGCGAAGCTTATTACCATCACTGCCGTCAGATTTGTGAACACGCCAAGCTCGCTGACATGCAGATAAAACGCCTCCAGAACGAACCTATCGGCAATCTTGCGATTACTTGCCCGGTTAACCTCGGGTTAGCGCTGATTGTGCCTATCTTGAACCGCTTCAGAGAGAATTATCCAAAGATCACATTGGATGTCATGCTCAGCGACAGCGTCGTAGATTTTGATGATCGACCGCTCGACCTAGCGATTCGCGGCGCAGCAGTCACAGATCGAGAGCTGCAAGCAGAGCATCTCGTAGTACTAACAACATGCCTATGCGGCTCACCAGAATACTTCAGAAAACATGATCGCCCGCGCAATGCCGCAGATTTACAAAACCACGCCTGGGTTATTTATTCACCCGCACCGGCTAATCTAACGATAAAGAATGATCGCAACACATACAGCCTTGTACCCGACGGCCCGATAAGAACCAATAACGCCGCTGCCAGAACGGCATTTGTTGAAGCTGGCCATGGGCTCGGTCGCATCCCTTGTTACGACGCGACACCGAAAATTCAGGCCGGCACTCTTGAAAAGGTTATGGAGGATTTTGAATTTCCATCCATCGAGTTGTATGCCGTGTTTCCAAAATCTGCTGAACACTGCCCACTCTCAATATTGTTGCGCCAGTTTTTATCCAGTGAATTACAAAACTTGGTAAACAAGTAAATGAACAACGAAAAGTTTATCAGCACAAAAAGTACATATTAAAAAGAAGATGACCGAATCATTCTGTACCAATAAACGAACACACAGCATGAATGGCAAAACCATTATCCTTTAGTTTCTGGCTTCCTCCCAATTCAGGCAAATCAATCACAGTACCGCACTCCACAATATCTCCGCCCAATCGGTCAATTAACTGGCATGCCGCCCCCATAGTACCGCCGGTGGCAATAAGATCATCTAACACCAGAATTCGCTCGCCAGTGTCGATGGAATCTGAATGAATTTCAACCTCAGCTTCACCGTATTCAAGTGCATACGCCTGTGACAGTGTATGTGCTGGCAGTTTGCCGGCCTTGCGAACAGGAATGAGTTTAAGCCCTAATTCGTAGGCCAGCGGTGAACCAATCAGAAAACCTCGCGCGTCAATCACCGCAATGGCATCTAACGTAACAGCTTGATAGCGTTCGACCAGCCCACCAATTAGCTGGCGAAAGATCGTTGGGTCACTTAACACCGGGGATATATCTCGAAAACGCACACCGGGAGACGGCCAATCTTCGACCGTTCGAATACTGGCTTTTATCGTGTTATCAAAAGAAGACATAGTCAGATTACCGTTCGTTTTGTTCAGCCGCATGGTAACCCATTATCCGCATCAGCGGCATCGTATCCGTGCTGCAAAAACTCACTAAAAAATAGCGAAATCCACCTAAAAAGCATGCTCTCTAGGCATTACATATACGGGCTTTCAACTGTTCTTTCTGGCGTCGAATGTTATGCAGAAGCACTTCAACCACATGCAATAACGCATCATCTCCCGGCGCCGCCACCGCATATTGCAACAGGTGTTGTTGCTGCACGCAGGCATCCTGCAAACCGCCCAGTTGTTTTTTTAACTGCACCAGTTTTTTCATTGTCATCGGTTTGAGGGTGTTGCCTAAATCCTGCGAATTAATCAGGTTTTTCAATTGAATGCGCACATGATGAAACGCCGCATCATCGCAATCACAGTTAAGTTGCCCGAGGCGTTTTTTCAGTTTTTTATGACGACGAACAACCACTTCACGCAAATGATGCTGGCGAAGTTCACCGCCAACCTTGATCGGCGCATTCATGTTCGTTAAACAAGCCGCCAATACCTGATGCCCGTGTTCATAATCCTGACTATCCAAAAAGTGGTTCAAAATGCGATAGTGCCCTTGTCGCTCATCAGCCACCATCGACTGCAGGCTTAGCAAACCACCCGAAAATTCACTACCAAGATGTGATTTACACCCCTCCAAATAGTCATCGAAAACATCCAGATCTCGCACCGGATTCGACAGCGCAATGAGTCGTTTGAGATGCTCCCGTGCCACCAGTTGATTTTGAGCTTCAGCATTTTCCAGCATCTGATGCAGCGACAAGGCGCCTTTCAGTTTCCGTGCATAAATTCGAAATTGATGAAGAAACTCAGGATCTTGCCCCAGCATCGCAGGTTGGCGATAGCGCTCCAACATCGTCAACCACTGCTCAAGGCTGTTGTCGCTCTGCTTACTGCCCTCAAGTTTTCGTAAAAATGCATCATGGTTCAGCATTACCGGGGTGACATACCGCGCAACATCAGCACAGAAAGGCGTAAGTTGCGACCACCGCGAAATATTCAGGCGCAGCTCTATCCAAGTCGCCGTCGGAAAGCTCTCAATCTGATCGGGCGCTAAATAGTCAATCAACCCCATTAATGCCGGATTATGGCCGACAATTAACAAGTCACTGCTTTCAGGCCTCGCTTTGAGCCAGTGCACCAATTCCAGGGGTGCGAAAGTATAAAGTTTGGGGTCAACCACGACACCTGCATGAATCTGGGCGTGTTGCATAACGCCTTGCAAGGTTTCATGCGCACGAACTGCATCACTGCAAAACAGCCGCACATTCTCTAATGCAGCAACAAACGGGCTTTCTCCCAGCCATTGAATTTGGCGTTTCCCGCGCTTGTTAAGCGGACGTTGATGATCCGTTAAATGGGTATCTTTCCAACAGGATTTAGCATGTCTGAGTAAATAGAGGGTCTTCATCAACGATGTCTGGCTTGTCTACGGTAAAGTTATGAACATCATTGTATTCACAAGTTCGCGCAAAGCATTGACCAGCGATGAAGAACGGGGGATTTACAAACAAAAACGACGATGCTGATAACATCGCCGTTTTTCTGATCTCTTTCTTAGGCTGTTTTAATGTGTATCTCTAGAAGGCTATGTTCGGCGAGTGCCGATCATAACGCCCAAATTACAGGGGGATCACTAATTCCTAAGCCCTAACCCAGAGATTCAACCATTACCGCGTTTGAATACACCAACGTACCATCGCTGGATCGGTGTCCGACTAAATGAAACTGGCCCCGTTTATCCATACCGCCGAGGTAGACACGGAATTGGCAATCTGCCAACGATCCGCACTCACCCGATGTCGTCAAGTCTAGGTCCATCAAATCGACATCAACAAACGCCTCAGAGTCGCCACTATCTTCAAGCTGCTGCTCTGCTTCTTCAAGCGCCAGATGATACTGTTCGTCCACTGTAAATTTCATCAAACCAACCGGGATCGACTGGCTGTCTGCACCGGGTTTGCACCATGCTTCAATGGTCAATGTATCCATAACACGTCCTCTTTGCTAAATACACGCTGTATAAGTCTTATACAGACAAGGCATCTGAATTGTTCAATATTTGTTCATTAAAAACGCATCAAAGGGGTTCAGATCACCCTCAACGCCGCCTTAACAGAAAACAAATAGAACTGAATGATAGATACGTCAATGTGATAGAAAGCCGCTCTGTGATAGCCTTCAAAGTTCTCAACCATCTTCCCATTCCCTTGATTGATACAACAGGAAACCGGCAATGCAACGCGCATTTACCTTCAGCGATATCGAACAGGACTGCGATATTGAAACCGGCGTTTACACTTTAGACCGCAAAAAAATCGGTGCCATTATTCATGTGCCAGATGCTCTAAAGCAGCAATACCCCTATAACGTCAGTGCCTACGAGTTTATGCAGCAGCTTCGCCAGCCTATTTTTGAATTCGGCACCTTGGAGTTACCCGGGCTTGCCGTTAACAAACAAAACCACACCTTGGCCCAGCGCTCGCCGTTTGAGCACAGTTACAGCAGCAACACCTACACTACAGATCTTTGCCAGCTGCCGCATCAGGATTGCCCACCCTACCCAACCGCCTTCTGGCTACCGGCACAACGCCGGTTTTCTGCCACTTGGGTGATGTCAGAAACCGGGCTGAATCACTTCCATCAACACCAGCAAGCATTTCCGAGTATGCCAATCGAAGAGCGCCATCAGCTTCTCGTCGACCGCTCATTGAAGGAAGGTTGGGGGCTGTTATACAACCAGCAGCCAGGGCTTCTATTGATTGATAACAGCCAACATCACCGCCTTTATCACGCTCGAACCGCCAACTTCGCAGCGATGGAAAGCACCGATGATCACCAAACCGACACCGCCATGTATGCGTTTAATGAAATCGGCTTGCTGCAATATATTGATATGCTGGATGAGCGGCGTGGCAATCAGGATAGAGACGCCGCAGAGGTAAACGAAGTTAGACGGTTTATGGCTGAAGAAGGCCTTCAGCCCTATTAAAAAACGATATCAAAAAAACAAACGCAGCTACCGCGCGTAAACAACCGTTAACGCGATAAAACGCATCTGCCGGGCTATCGCCTCCCCGCCTACGTAGCGTTCATCCAGCTCGCCATCACGCTGTTTAATAATAGTCACCTGCAACGTGCATTCGGTCAAATCGGTGCGCGTTGGCTCACCAGCGAGCTGATCTGCAACAATCGCAAAGCTGCCGCTGTCAGGTAAGTTCGATTCACTAAAAGTAACTTGCTGCCCTGTATTACAGGTGCCTTCACTTTCAATCGTTACTGGTGATTCTGATCCGGAGTTATTCCAAACAAAGTTAACGGTGTCACTGACGTTAACACTGCTACCACTCGCAGGCATCGAAAAGCTGCTGGCCGGCGGCAATACGAGAAAGCTATCGACAGCCATAAGATCGAGTGAGCGTGCGGTCAGCTCGATTTGAAATTGGGTATCTTCCGCATTGGCATTGGAGTATGAGGTTTCATACACCCAAATGTCATCAGCAAGCCGCTCTGTCATATTCTGAATAATACCGTTGAGGCTTGCGAGTATCGTGTCGCGCTCATCGGCGAGATCCAATCGAATTGGCTCATCGTTACCGTTTACTCGGCGGAAGAATGTCGCCGTTAAGCCGGTGCTGCCATCTTGCATGCCATTGGCATACATATTGGCACCAATATTACTGGTATTGGATGGGCGATCGTCGTCGTCATCCGAGCAACCTGCCATCCAAAAACCCGCCATCAGTAACCCGACGACCGGTATTGCCAAAGATTTAGTCCAAGATTCGCATTGAAATGCCATGCTGAAAACTCCTTTCTCGCGCCAATAACAGCGTTTTATGGTTTTTACAGCATGGTCGATTACAACCACTTGTCAAAAGCGTCAGTGACGCATTGAAGGACAGCTTCTATCCTCAATAAAGCCCGAACCACAAGGATGTGTCGAGATGAAATCGTTGTTGATCTGCCCTCGTAAAATAACCAAGCTGCTTGGCCTGACGGTGACAGCGTTGATTGCTTGCACTGCGCAAGCCGCGCCCTTTAATACACTGGATACCCGCGCAATGGCAATGGGTGATACTGGCGTCGCATCCGCCCAGCCTGCCAGTGCCGCGATATTTAACCCGGCGCTGCTGAGCAACTACACCGCCGCCCCCAAAATTGCGCTAATTATCCCCGGATTTGGCGTCAATGCATTTGCTGGTGCAGATGTTGATGATGCCCTCGAAGCACTGGATGAAGAACGCCAATTGACCCAATTGTCGAACATGATTCTCGACCTAAATACCTTCAACCTGGCAACCTTTCAACAGAACACTGCTGACTTTTCACGCACCGCAGTTGATCTCACCAACAACCTTCAAGCCCTCCAAGATCGCCCGTTCAATATTCAGGGCAACGCATTAATTTCATTCGCGATGCCTAACGATGATCTCGGCTTTGCCGTGTATCTGGATGCAAATGCCGTCATTGAAACAACCCCCTTTATCAGCGACTGCGATATTGATGTGTTACTCGGCTACACCGAGTTTTTTACCCAAGTCGCTCTCGACAACGTCTCACCCGGAAAATTTGTCGACGTTAACTGCACCGACCGCAACGAACAGTTGCCCATTGTGGTGCTCGATCAATTTGGCTTACCCGCGTTTGTCGACCCTATCACCAGCAAATCGCCGGATACCGGCATTCCATACTTGGTATCGTCTGTTGAAGTCGCTGCCGTTAATATCAATGAAATCGGTTTTTCACTGTCGCAGAAATTCAGCTTTGCAGACTTCGCGGTTTCTGTCGGTGTTACTCCAAAGTACATGAGTATCACCAGCTTTTATACCCACCCCACTGTTCAGCAAATCGACGACGGTGAATTCGATCTGCTCGATGCGCTGCGCAGCAATCGCTTACAGCATAATGCGGTCAACCTGGACGCCGGTCTTGCGATGAACTTCCTGCAAGACCAATCGATCACCTTAGGCATGGTGATAAAAAACCTGATTCAGCAAAGCTTCAATACCGCCCGATTCGAGCGCCCCGATGGCTCAAGTACACGCACAAGATATAACCTCAACACCCAGGTACGTATGGGCTTCGCATGGCGCTCGCATTTTGGTTTAACCATTTCTTCCGATATTGATCTGACTGATAACAAACCCTATTTCACAGGTATTTCGACACAATATTTTGGCATCGGGGGGGAATACAGCATCGGTAAAGTACTCGATCTTCGCCTCGGAGGCCGCACCAACTTTTCGAATACCAACGACAGTGTTGTTACCGCCGGATTTGGCCTCAACATCCTCGTCGTTCGACTTGATTTAGCGGCTGAATACGGTGATAACAATATCGGGTTCGCGGCGCAAATAGGAATGAATTTCCGATAGTCTTTTGTCAGCGTTGGCAGGCAGCTATAATCGCCACCCCAAAATCACTCACGCACTATAAGCAACACACCTAGAGGCTCGACACATCATGCAAATTTTGGTGATTGGTGCCGGATGTATCGGCCTGTATATCGCACAAAAACTCGTCCGGTCACAACCGGATTGGCAAATCACACTAAAAGCCCGTGCTACTGGCAACACCACAACTGATTTACCGAGCAGCCAATCAAGTGCAATCCCAGCGAACGGCAGTGAACGCGATACTCGTAAACAATACATCGCTAAACTCTGTCGCCAGAGCGACATACAGTTGATTAGCGATTACACGTCACGTCAAAATCAGTCTGTGGATGCGGTGATACTTGCGACAAAATCTGACGATGCGCCCACCGCCGCTCGCGAGCTGCATAACGCCGGCATCACAAGCCCGCATACGTTGATTCTCTATAACGGCATTATTGACCCTCTTGACCCGCCTCCACCAGGCCAGGTTTCACGTGCGATCACCCCGGCCGGATACGCATTCGACGCGTCACACGCCGACGGATTGCGTGTCGTCAATGGAGAGGCCGCTTGGCGCATTGCTGCCGCGCCCGATGCTGCGAAGTTTTGGCAAAATATACTCGTATCGGCCAATCAAGCAGCAGACATTGCCCCATCGAACCGTGCTTTTGTATTGCGAAAATACCTCATCAATACTGCCGTTAACCCGCTAACCGCGATCTATCAGCGCAAGGTGGACGAGTTAATGGACGACCCCGCAACGCACCAACGAATTACTCAACTACTGGCTGAGACCATCGCTATTCTGCAAAAGGACCCGCGCTTTTCAGAAACGATGGCACTACTCCCAAATGATGACCAGTTGATTCAGGAATCGCGCGATTTCATCAACACCTATCGGGGCCACTACACCAGCACCTACCATGCATTTGTTGCTGGCGACCCGGTTGAGATACAGAGTCTCACCGGATATGCCTGTCGATCTGCTGCGCTGTCAGGCGCAATATGCGATAAAAACAGGCAGGTACAAGCAGATATGTCAGCAGCTCTCGAACGCAGAGATGAATCCGCAATCGCCGTCTCCCTTTAGATACCCACCGAATACCAATCGCAATCTCGATTTCAAACATGGGAAGTTACGCAGAATTTTTTGCCTGTGCCAGTATTGTTGGTTTATTAACAAGCTTGACATACACCAGACATATTGGTGTTGTTATACCCTAATAAACAACCAACTTTGACGTAATAACCTCTTTAATCTCGGAAAGGAACTCCCATGAAAATCACGCGAACAGCGCAACAGCTGCTTGCGCCAGCGATTCTGCTGGCCCTCGTTAGCGCTTGCTCGAAATCAGAACCACCAACGACCACCCCCCCTAAACCGCCAGCGGCGAACTACTCGATGTTTGGCGAATACCAACCTCTCGAAAAATGGTCTGGCTGGTGCGGCTCAGCCATCGACGACGACACATGTAAAAAACCACTACAAGATGCCGTCGGCAACCAAACGCCAAACAGCCGCCCCACCGTTCGTAATCATGCCTGGGGTTTATGGGCCGGCATTATTAAACCGATTGAAAATGGAAAAAATGACGTCGTCAGTTACACCACGACACAATTCGGTACCAAAGGCTGCTGGAATAAACTCGGCGACGAAACAACCTGCTCCGGTAACTATCCCATTTGGATGACTTGGCCAAACACCGGCAAACCCATGGCATCGATAGACCAACCAAGTGGCGCCCCCACATCTGGCAGCTTGTTGCAAATTAACAAACGTTTTGTCGACACAAACGTCGCTCACGGTGCATTGCTGAATGGCGGTAACCGCCTGCTCGGAATGGACAAAACTGCAAACTACGCCAACCCAACACAAGTACAAACCGTCAACACCACGGCATCACCCTCGAGCATCCCTAAATACGATTTGCCCGTTGCCGTCGTCATCAAAAATTGCGAGCTCCCCGCCCAGCAGGCTAAAACACTGGTCGACAACGCCAATAACTCATCAGGGTCTCAAGCAACTAAAGCTTGGAACCAACTGCAGACCGCCTGTAGCGCAAACGGCCACCCGAATGTTATTTGTGCGGATAGCCAAGGCGTCTGCGACGGTTCTACGTTCGTCAACCAAGGCGATGTCATGATCGCCACTGAATCACTGTCGGAACAGGCATGGGAGGCAGTGCAGAGTAACGACCTGTACGACTCAAAAACACTCAAAAAATTCTACAAAAATAAAGACACCGATGCAGTCAGCACCGTCTTGCCGGATACATCCATTTCAACAAAACACATGTTCTGGCCTGTTAAAGGCTGTAAACCGGGCGTAAAAGTCGGTGAAGCCGGCTGCCGTATTCGCTATGGTGCACTGCCCGCTTGGATTCCATCTGAATGGATTTCAATTAACTATGCGACAGATTCTGCCTACCGCGGCTATGAAACCTGGGACAAAGTCGTCGCTATCGATACCTGCGGTGAAGATTGCCCCGACAGCCTCTATGCAGAGCTCACACTCGCGCACGTAAAAAATGCCGCGCCGATCAGTACCCATAACCCCAAGGTGTTTCCAGCGGATGCATTTGTGCACATTCAAGTATCCGAGGAAGCCTTGCAAACGGGCTTTACCGAAACCGATAGAGCCTTGCTAGACCAAGCCACTATCTGGGCTTATGGGGATAAATCCGGTGGTTTTGAAGCGGGCGATTTTCTAGTGGTTGCTGCCATGCATATCAATACCAAAGAAATTGATAGCTGGACATTCCAGTCGGTGTGGTGGAGCCCGATGGACGACACCCTCGACGATTGCCCCGTGCAAAATGTAAAAAATTGTTTCGGCCAGAGTGATGCGTATGGCGCCAAAGCTAAATACTCAGGGCTCTCGCCGGATAAAATCAAACGTCTGGATGACCACGTTGGCAGCAAATGGCGTGACTACTACGTACTCACCGACAGTTATGGCATTCAGTATGAAATCAACGGATCGGAAGCCAGTGCGGTACAGTACTTCAACGATACGCCACCAGCGTGGGCAAACCAGCGCCCTGATGGCCAAAAAGTTGGTCAACTCCCCGTATCCATGAATGTCTATATCGAGCCGGTGATACATCCGCTGGGCACCAATTGCCAAAACTGCCACCGTCGTGCCGGCATTATCAGCGCCGGGGCCAAAACGCCTGAAGCCTACCAACAAGGTGTTGGCGCAACTAACTACCAAACAGCGCAGTGCCCTAGTTTACTAGCAGATTACGATACGGCAGATGCTGACCCTTGCATGAACAAACCTTGGGTTAACAACAGCAACAGCTGGCAATCTGCTGACGTAGCCAACCAGTGTAAGCCAGACCCATCGCGCGGCGTTCTCTGTGATGGCAAAAATGCGTACCCAATCGTCAATACCGATACCACTTGGTTTATCGCAGATGGTCATATCCAGCAAGCGGCAGATACCGAAAAATAACCCCGCTTGACCACCTTCATATCGATCAAAAAAGGGCGCAGAATATGCGCCCTTTTAAATCAGATGTGCTTGTAACACCAGCAATACAATAAACTCTAACCATCACTCTTCGCTGACAACTGCGCAGCCTCGATATGATCGCGTACAAAATCCGGCGCAACAGCACCCTCAATATTGTCTAGACCCCATTTTGTTAGCGACAACAAAATCGGCTTTAACGCCCACCCAACAGACGTCAACGTATATCGATACCGAACGGGTCGTTCTTGGTACGGTGTTTTTTCGATCAGCCCCTGCCCCTGCAAACGTTTAAGGCGTGAAGCTAGAATGTTGGATGGAATCGTCTCCGGGCGGCTTTGTAACTTACTGAAGGTATCAATACCAAACATCAAGTCACGAACCAGTAAAAGGCTCCACTTATCACCAATAATATCGAGCGCGCTAGCCAGTGCACAATTAGACCGAAATGCCTCAAGGTCGGCATTACTCAATGGCAATGCAGCTCTCTCTTTGGTCTTTTTTACCTGTTTTGACGCTGTCGCGTTGTCTGTTTTTTTCACAATACTCGCCTTCGTCTGTTAGTCGACGCCTATCAACAGAAGACACCAATAAGCGAGAAAATATCACATCGCTCGTTACTTGCAAAATAAAAGTGAGTATCTTAGGATGGAGTAACTTTCATTTTAAAAGTCACTAAAAAGAGCTTCCAGCTGCATTTACATTTATTGCGAATTGTCTCATGGTAGATACCGCGATCGAGATCCAGCAATCAGCATTCGCTGAGGGCTACAATCGGTCGAATACAGAATCAAACCATTGAACAGTTGTCGCAACAAGGAGTATTCAATGATCAAAATCTACGGTGTATGCCCCTCCCCTTTTGTCAGAAAAGCACTCGTTTGTGCAGAGCTTAAAGGTCTTGCATATGAGCGTATTGATATCATGCCCGGAAAAATCCCGGATGATTTCAAAGCCATCAGCCCTCTCGGTAAAATCCCTGCCATAACCGATGGCGACTTCACCATTTCAGACTCGTCGGTTATCTGTGACTATTTCGAAGAAAAATACCCCCAAGTCGCGACAGCGCCTTCTAATCCTGAAGACAAAGCCCGCGCGCGTTGGTTGGAAGAATTTGCCGATACAAAGCTGGCTGAGACTGCCAGTAACATCTTTTTTGAACGTATTTTGCGCGGCGTCATGATGGGCCAAGAACCTAACGAAGAACGGGTGACAAATATCGTCGACGAATTACTGCCTGAACGCCTCGATTACCTCGAAACCATCTTGCCAGCATCTGGCTTTATGTTCGGCGATGATCTGTTCACAGTCGACGTAGCCCTGACAACACACTTGATCAATGCCTCGTATGCCGGTTACACCCTCGATAGCAGTCGCTGGCCTGTGACGGCGGCTTACTACAATCGTGTGATCGAACACCCAGCGTTGCAAAAACGCTTTGATGAAGAAGTCGCTATGATGGGTGCAAAACCCAAAGCTGCTTAGTTTGAAAACTAATGGCGAGTCAGCGCATTGATAGAAAACCAACGGTAAGATAATTCATCGGTGCTGTCACCTTCGATAGCACCTCCATCAAACTCTCGATACATCGTGAGCCCTTCGGCAAACATCGTAATGCCAGCCCACCTTAAACTCAGACATAACGATCAACAAAAAACGACTAACGGCCAGCCGATGTCGCCACATCGAACCGCCGTTAACCTCAGCTATGCATCATCGAAGCCTGAACTCGATATCAACTACGCTGGCTCTTTATGCAGTGCACTCTCCTTTTCTTGCTCAACGCTCACCAAAGTCACCGCTGATTGCAACGTACTCGCGGCTGTATTCAGAGCCCCCGCTGCACTGCCACCAAACCCAGCCATAGATTGCTGCAGGTTGTTAAACTGCGGCTCCTGAGCTTCGTTTGCAGCCACCACATGCGTATCACGTTCAGCTCCAATGAACTTATCCGCTAACATACCCGCCGAGGCGATGGAGCCATCTTTATCAGACGGAATCACGCGCGCCGAACCTGTATTTGCATCCGCGTTAATCGCCAACTGTTCGCGATAAAGATAAACATCATCAATCGACAATACGCCCGTGCCGTCTTTGGAATCCGGGAATTGTGCTGCCAAGCTGGCATTCAGATCAGCAAGGCTCAACGTCAGATCCCCATCAGTCGCAATCTGTAGATCTTTCGGTGCATGCTCACCTGCACCGCCTTTGATCACTAACCGATGCCCGGTATCCTGGTTCAACATCGTCAAGTCGTCACCGGTACGGGCGAGTTCAACCGGTTGTGCCAACCAATCTTGACTGACATGAATCGTGCCACTGCCGCCAATTGTTGTCGGTTGATTTGAACCCGAAATTAGCCCCGAAAGCGACCCTGTATCCACCGTGATCTGCGAATAGCTCTCGAGCACTTGCGGCGTTAATGCTAAATCAAAATCCGCACCCGCCGGAGATACCACAAGATGTCTGGCGTTATCCAACAACGGAATGTTCAACAGTGCAGAAGCATCCCCGCCCACCAAGCCCAGCGCGTGCGTTTGGCCGTCATCCAGCAACGTTGCGATATCAAAATCACCGATCGCTTGAGACGTACCATCAAAGCCCACTTGATAGAGTGTATCTCGGTGCGTCTGGTCGTTTGTTTGGGCAACAAATGCCGTGTGGTTCTCATGGTTATACCCCAAGAAACGGCTACCCGAACCTACCTGTGGAGGTTTGATTTCAACGCCATCATCTGACAAATACCAGCCGACCACTTGCTGCTGACCACCGAACACTTCAAGCACACCCGGTAGATGCTGATCCTCTGCAAATTTGCTTCCAGCATCGAGCCATGCCTGAGTAACACCGTTAATCGACAGGGTATTATCATGAATGCCATAAACGACACCTTCAGCCGAAAACACAGCCAAACCGTTACTGGTCGACACTGCCGTTTCAAGAGTTTTATCTGCCAATATGGGGTGGGCTTCTGGCAAGCTATTTTGATCAGGTTGATCAAGCAATGAAACAGCAGCCCCACCAATCGGTGCAGACAGTGCAATTGAATGAGCACTATCACCCTCCGGCGCACTGATGTGGAGATTGTCAGCACTCAAGAAGTCAGTACCTACACCCTCACCTTCGGCATAAACATACAGATAACTATCATTGGGTAGCGATACTCGCGCATAGGTTTGAGGGTTACCTGCACTATCAACGCGAGACGCCGAAAAGCCCGTTTCAATGGAGACATCATTGATATCGGTGATTCCCCAACGACTCAGATCAATCGCGTCTTGATCACCACTAAAGTCATCAATAACGATATTCACCGCCTGATCGGATGACGCTACCACAAACAGATCTGCGCCATGTGTACCAGATGCCACTTGTGAAACCTTACCAGCACTGTGACCCAGTTGATCTGCACTCACTAGCGCTTGGCGATAGAGCCGATGAGTTTTGTCATCAAAGAGCCATGCCGTCTGACGATCGTCATCAAAACGCACCAAACGAACCTGCTCAGCATCTGCAACATGGCTCACCAGCACACCGCCACTGAGTGGGTCATACCAGGATTTTTGATGATTAACGTCGCTACTCCCTGGGCCTGAAAAGTTCTCGCGCGATAGTGTTTTTCCATCAATAACAATCTTAAGATTCGATGGCCCATCCATATCAAAATACAATGCATCCAGCTGATAGTAACCATCACTCTCAGCGGTGAATTTGCCATGCCCTGCCGAAGGTTTCCAAACGTCATCAGAAAACACCGTATCGCCACCGACCCGCAGCCGAATACCATCATCGTGTGTCACATCAAACGTGTGTTCACCCGCCTTCAGATAAATCTCACCGTTGATCGCGTGCACCGCATTGTCGTGAACACGATTCCCGTCGGCACCCTTATCCAACGTTGCATTGTTATGTAAAAACGCCGTTGTGGTTTGCTGACCGCCGGGTTCACCGAAATCGAGGGTATCGATCTGATAGTGCTGCCCGGCTGTGCCTTTAACCACAGCCTCAGCCTGAGCCAACGATGCCAACTGAGATAACGAGTAATGCACCTCACCTTCGAGATGGAACTGCTGTGAATCAAAATGCGTATCGGTCATACCGCCCAACAAGACTGGCGGCGCATAGGTGAGACCCAGCTCAGACTGCAATGCCACCGCACGCGGGTCACCGTAGTATTCTTGCAAGATCGACAGCCAATTGTCATTTGATGCCATCCAGCGATTGGAAACACTCACCAGTGATTGCTGACCGCCGGGCGTGACCAACCAGCTAACACCAGATTCATTTTGAGCGAGAACACCTGCACCCACATTCAAAATCGAACGAATTGGCGACTCGCCGTCTCCACCTAAAGCGGATAAATGCATCTGCCGGGCTGAGGCACCGCTAGAAGATTGGGTATAAAGCTGATGAGTCTTAGCATCAAAATAGATGTAACCCGAGCCAGCCTCACCGGCCCCTTCAGCCGGCTTCAATTCACCACCTTTCGTTAAGGTCGCACCAGCACTACCGCCACCCGATACCAACACCAGGCCTGCATCTGCAGTCGCGGGAGACAAGACTGTGCCAGTATCCGTCACAACGTATATTGGCGCTGCAACCGCAGTCGCATTGCCATTCCAAAAATCAGCAATATGGCTGTTTTTGCCTTTGCTGGTAGCGAAATCCAACGCATTGATCTGATACGAAAGCACACTATCCGGGTGGCCTTCCATCTGTTTGTAGGCACCAATGATGTCATGAACGCCGGCAGGAACCGACCAAGTCCGTCCCAATAAAAACTTACTGCCAGGACCACTGAAGTGCTCTTTATCAAGCGATTCACCATCGACAGTAATACCCAGTTTTGCAGCACCGGTCGTATCAAGATACAGCGCGTGAAAATCGTAATAACCGTCTTTATCAGCGGTAAATTTCACCACCGATGGCTTACCCTTATCATCGCTATTGGTACTGATAATATCGCGGCCGCCAAGGCCAACACGCAGGCCGCCACTGTGACTGATTGAGAAAGTATGTTCACCGGCAGAGAGATAGATACCTCCGTCAATAAAATGACCAGAATGCTTAGGCGCAATATCCTCTGGTAAAGAACGCTGAGTGATACGTAAATTGGGAGATAAACGCGCATCGGTCCAGAAATACTTAGCCAACTCCGACGGCTGTATTGAAGTGCTGGTTAATGCATTACGGCGCATTTCGGCAACAAAGCTCGCGTCACCGATAATGCTATCCAGCACCATGGATTTGCCATCATTATGGAACATAAAATCCGTCTGTTGGCCGCTATCCAGTGTCTGCCGAACACGTGTAATCATCACGCCGTTTTCTTCCGCTGCGCCCAGCACGGTCACCTCACCGCGCAACCCGGGTAACGCATAATCGGCCAGTTTTTTGTGCGATGCCGCATCCACAATGTTGAGTTTGCGATCGCCAGCACTGTAGAAAGCAACGCGGCTATGATCCGCCCCACCGTCTGCTTGCAAAAAGCCGATCAACCTCGCGTTGATATTGCCAGATTCGTATAACACCTGACTGCTACCTTGCTCAAAGTACGCCTGGGTATACACACGGCCATCGGCACTGTGATAGTGATTGATGGTGGTAAACTCATCGGTGCGCCCTCTCGCTTTGAGATCTTCCAAATGAGCGATCAGGTTCGGCCGAGCCAAATGAGTGGTTTTTCCATCGGCGCCCACTGTCTCTCCATTGACATAAACAGCAATGCCACGATTGTGAGAGAAATCCGCCGAGTAAACATCGCCGTCTTCAGTATTAATCAATACATTGGCATTTTGCAGATCCCCAAACACGGTTTTTGAGCTACCGGACCAAACCGTATTGTTGTTCACCGCGAAGTCTTTTGAATCCAGATTCGACATCGACAAAATCCACGTGCTTTTCTCTTCTGAATGCACATAGAGCTCCGCATGATCATTAACGGCAATCGTGTAGTTCCCACCGTGACCATGAAGGTTGTGGAAGGTTTTACCGATATAGGCTTGAGGGATATCCGGAATCACAATCACACGATCAGACGCATCTAGATTGATTTCGACATTGGTTTTTTGATAGTCAAACTTCACTTTATCGATCGTGTACTCGCTCGGGAAGATGTAAAAGTCATAGTCAAACTTGCCATCGTTCTCCAAACGGCGAATCACATCAAATCCGGCATCATGACGAGTCGTTGATCCTGGCAAGGTGTTCCAGCTATATGAGATTGTCGACGTACGCGGTGCGATAGGTGCAATAAAGATTTTGGCATTCTGCACCTGAGCGGCGAGCTTGTTATCTGCTTTGTAACCGATTTTATCGCGAACATTAATCGCTTTACTTTCATCGCGAACCAATTGTGGAAAATCACCAGACCAGAAGAAGTAATTTTGTTGACCGCTACCTGTTGCACCATGGCTGGTACGGAAAATTCTGTGAGTACCGAAGTGGACGTTTCCAGAAACAAAATCAACGCTATCAACTATGCCCTGACCAACCGGTTTGGCGATGCCCGTCTTCGCATCGTAAACAAAACCGCCATGCCGATAGGTATTGTCGATCTCATTGAAAAATTTACCCACCGCTTGCGCATTTTCAGCAACCCGACTGTAGGCCTGCACCAACGCAGTAATACCGATGCCCAACCCGGCAAAGATAACACCAGCGCCGCCAATCAAAGTACCTGCCGTTGCTGCAGTTGCCGCCACCGCAGTGGCCCCCGAAGCTGTAGCTGCCAAGCTGGTAATACCCAGGCCAACGGAGGTACCACCCAACAATACGCCGGCTGAATCGAAGGCCAGCTGGGTACCGATAATTGCCTTTTCAGAATCCGTTTGTGCTTGAGTAAGCTCGTAGATATCCAAGCCAGCACTGGCTAACCCGGCTAACACATCAATACCGCCGAAGCCGATCGATGCTACCGCAGACACCGCTTTACTGGCTGCACTGGCCTCCTTAACCACAGTTCGGCCAATACTGATGCCCTCTTTCACTAACTTAAATAACTCAAAGCCATCGATTGCAAGGCCATAGGCAGTTTGCGCAAGGTTCAGATACTCATGCGCACGCAGCACCGTGGCTAGCTGTGAACTCTCGGTTTCATTGGCCAAACGCTGACGTTCAAAAAAACCGATCAGCGCATGCACAGCAAACGCAGCATTCAGCCCGTTGATACCATCAACATCTGCGATGTCGTCTCTACGCACAAGCGCACCTGAGGTATCGGGTTTGTAGGCTTTTAATACCGCTGCATCATTATGATCAATAAACTCGCGTACCCGATAAATATCGGCATTTTCGGTAACCAACGTTCGAGGAGTTGCATCGTCATCGGCAGAATTCACAAAACGAACCTGATACGACCCATTTTCCAGTTTCTCGGTTGACGACAATATCGGCACCCAATCACCCGAGAGGTTGTTCTTTTTGCGCAAGCCGTTAATGGTTCTGAGGAAATTCGCACCTAACTCACGCGCCGTGAACTCACTGCGTAACCGTCCAACAAAACTGTCTTCGGGAACCAGAGGTTCCAATACGTTGAAGTTGTCATGGGGAGTAAAACCGCCCGGATCAAGAAAATCAGCAAAGTCACTGAACCCTAGATCCGTATTAAACGGTTTATCAACATTGCTGATCAGTGTTTCGAGGCTTCGCTCACGCAAACGACCATCGAGTATCTTCTGAAAGTAATCCTGAGACTTCGCCGGCAGCAGTGCTTTACCATCATCAAAATACCCGGTCAGCGTGTTGATGGTCTCGTCATCCAATACCTGTGAATATTTGAAGCCGCTCTCGGCTAGGCTGTCGTAGGAATTCAAAATAGCCGTGGTCCAGTTCAGCGCGACCTGATCGAAGTCTGCCGGATTGGCGAACGAACTCCGGTACTTCTCCAAAACCTTGATGGAGCCCTGAATCGATTCTGCAATCGATTGGCGCTGTTCTGGCAACTTCCCGGCATAATCCAGTTGCACCAGCAGCCCAGCCCCTAATATGTGGCGCATGGTATCAGCGCTGTCCGCAGGATTTAGCTGCGCATTGGCGGAACCCAGGTATCGATCCAGTAGTTTGTCGACATAGAAATTTTTGAAGCCATCGTCAGCCAACAACTGATTCGCCGACGAGCGAGAGTCCGTCATCAATCGAAACAGGGCTTCCGGAGTCACCAACTTCAATAACTGGTTATTGAGCGTATCGGTGAAACGGGCTTTATCGTGAAACTTCGATAACAACTCCCCAATCTGCGCACTCTTCGCCCCATCAAATTGACCAATCAGATCGGTTGTTAGCTCATCCGTCAGAGCTAAGATAACAGCGGGTGTCGCTTCAATAGCATTGCCTGAGGCAACATCCAAACCTAACGCCTTGGCAGTATCTACCAGCACTTTTTGCTGCTCGTGAATAGCGCTGACGCCTGCTTTAAGTAGCTCAACATTGCGTTCAACCTGCAAACGTACATTCGGATCGCTCACAGCTTCAGCGTTAATTTTTTCGATCTGGGTCAAGACATCAGCAACGGGTTTGCCGCTCAATGAAGTATCGCCCGTTAACCGCGCAAGTTCGTCGATCGCCAATGTGGTCATGTTCAAATAGCGTCGAAAGATATCTGATTGCTGATCCAATGCCAGCGGCGCACTGAACTCCGGAAAAGCGCGAAAAACCAGCGGCGCATCTTCTGGCGCAACCTCCAATATTTTCCGAATAAATAGCTCAGGCTTGCTGCCAAACGTCAGTGAGATTGCATCCATAACGTTGGACAAATTAATGTCCAACCGACCCGACGTATCGTTCCGGGCACCAATGAGCAAACTCGAGGTATCTGCTACAAAAGCGGTAAAGGCCCGCTTCATTGCCGGTGCAGTCAGAAGCTCCTCCGGCAGTACGGAATAGCTCAGCAACTTAACCGCCAGCATATCACCCAACGCTTGAGGCCGACCTTCCAGTGAGGTTAACGCCTGATAGAACCGGACAGATTCCGAAATGGTATCAACATTGGCGTCGAGTTTGCCCCGGCGCAGCCATGTTAACCGTTCAACCATCTCTTCTTTAAAGCGAAATGCCGGATACCCTTCCTCCGTAGGCAAAAACAGAATATCGCCATTATCTAGCGTCACGCGTTTAAGCCCCTTCGGCGCGGTATCCGGATCGAACACAGGCAAATTCAGTTTGTCACCTGACTCCGTCACATAATTAAATCGATCAGCCGTGCGCTGCAATACGCCTACGGTATCAACCTCTGCGGCGATCTGATCGAGTAATGTCGAGGCCGGCAACCCGTCGCGCGACAGCGAAGCCAGTGTATCCGGAACAGAATCGACCAATTTATCGTACAAGTCGGCTGGCTTACCATCGGGGCCTGTCGCTAAATTCAACAAGCGGCGGAAGTCTGCCGGGCTGCCAATATCGGTATCAGTAATCGCATCACTCAAGCCAAGTTTGTCGGCAAAGACACGCAGCGCTTTAACATGACCCTCAGACTGGGTACCCGAAACAATGCCTTCGGGGCGATCTAAAGCTGACAAATCGAATGTATTTTCGGCAACCAATTCATCAATCCCCGCCGCCGTATCCAGCGTTTCACGCAGGGTTTGAGGATTCATATCGTAGTGATCAAAAAACAATTTACTGTACTGCGCGAGAACCTCAGTATTTATCTGTTCACTAAAATCCCCTAAGCTGGTCGGCCCTTTTGGAATCTGCTGCCCGACAACCGAGGCACCACTAAATATTACAGCCAAAGCATGGCTTACCGCTGCTTCACCTGCAGCACCGGTTAAATGGCCTGCTGCTGCCATCTCCGAAGTCACCTGGTTGTAGGTAATAAACGTCGCGGCTTCGCTTAGCCGTGGTAAGTCTTTTTGAAGAATCGCATAACGCGTGACTAACTCATCTACAATGGCAGTACGGTTTTCTGGCGAGATATTGTTATTGATATAAGGGTCATCCAACGCACCATCCAATACTCTCAGCCGCTGGAATTCCTCCTGCACCTGATTGAGGTAATGGAAGACTTGATAGAGATTGCTGAAATACACCGCAGAATCCGGTAATTGAATGAGCTGTAGTCGCTCTTGAATCAACGAGTCGGGAATACGAAACGAGTTGCTGGCATTAGTTCGATGCGTCGATTCATCGGGATCTACCGGATAAAAGAGTGCAGCAGGAATCCCCTGACTCTCGCTATAGGTAATTTCGCTAATCCAGCCAGCCGGGGTTTCCAGCGGGTTGTCGATAAAGGGGGTCTCACCAACAAATCGCGTTCCCGCTGCAATACGCTCATCAAACCCTATCGTCCAACCGAATTGTTTGTCTCCGTCGAGGTGTAAACGCCGCACTGGAACATTATTAGCATCGTGTTCGAGATAACGATTTTGACTGATTATGTGCCAAAGCTCGTGGTACACCGTAACCAGATTTTTGGGCGTAAGATCGCTACTGTCGATTGCTAAATAACTAAGAATATCGGGTTTGCTCTGATTTGGAGTATGTCGATCCAAATAGTTGGCTTCAGCCTCAACCCTAAGAGTTCCGTCTGCAGACTGATTTGCCGCGGCCGGATCAATACCAAAAACGAAGCCACCGCTATCAAGCTGATAAACCTCGTTAAAAAGCGTGTTGTTGTCTTTGGATACAGTTGCCGTTGTGTTCAATTGACGCGCAAACAGGCCTTGTTCAGGCGACGTAGGATCAAGACCATAAGCGATAATGTCGAGGTTCTTTTGTACTTGCGCATTCTGCGCCGCAACACGTTGGTCAAAAGGCAAATTGGCATCGACCTCGACACCGATTAGCACGCCGGGGATATTACTTTTAACCACGCCGCCGAAGGTATCTGAAACATCTGCAGCACTGAGACCGGATACCCGGTCAAACACATCGCCCAACGCCAAAGGTTTAAAGTTTGGATCCTGCAGGCGTTCAAGTTGCATCGCCGTATTGAGGTTTTCGGCCCAAGGGATCCGCAACGCATCGCCATCAATCTCGCCCTTTGATACCTCTGCAAAATATTGATCAAACTTACCTAATCGCGAAAACACATCATGTTTAACAGCATCCACACGCAAGTTACCGCTATCTAACCCTACCTGAATTTTTTCAAGTTTGGCGCGATCCTGATGGCTGAAGCCAAACTCCGACTTGAAGCGCTCAACCTGATAATCATCACCATCGATATTATTGTGATAGTACTCAAACGCATCGGTGATCGCCTGAGACAAAGATGCCGCATTATCCGCCTCAATATGGCCGGGGATCTGTGTCGGTAATGCTTGTTGGTCAACACCCAGATTGAGCTTATGGCCAACGATGGATTCAATCGATTCGCGATACTGCCCAAGCCGCCCAACGAGGCCGGTATCGAAATAGCCCGTCGCTTTACCAAGATCTACCTCCGCCGCAAACCGCAACGCCGGCCCATCAAATGTGGTTTGCAGTTGGCTCACCTTCTCCAGCCACGGCAAGCTCACCGTATTCAAATTTGGATCACGAAATACTTTGACGGCATCAATCAATTCACCGAGATAAGATGTCACGTAATCGCCGTAAGTCACAGAAGGTTTGGCCGCGCCAGTATCACCAAACAAACGTAACTGCGTTTCATCGCTGACGCGATTAACCGCCGGTAAATGGTAAGGCTTTTCGATAACTGCCGGTTTATCGTGTCGGCAAATATGCCACTCGATTAGGTCGTAACCAGATTCATTGTCGAGTGATTCAGCAAGCGAGCTCAGGCTGTGTCTGTCGTCTTTCAATAGAATGACGTCAAATTCCCGCTCGTGCACGTTGATGCCCGATTGCTGCAAATAGCTGGGTTCCAACGGATAAATGCGGTAATCCGCCGACCATTCGCCCGCAAGCACGACATCAAAGCGAGCAAACTCTTCCTGCCATTGAATGTAATGCGAGATTGATGAAAGCAGCGGTCGGTCTGCCGGTGCCAAAAAACTGAACGCTGCACGAGTCGCATTAACAAATTTCGGAAGTGCATTGTCTTTACCCCCATGTGCGAACACAACGGCATGGGTTGCAGCCGTTGCTGATGACGTTGAAGGTATGATCCAATAGCCGTCTCCCTTCTGCGCGTTATATCTTTGTGATAATTTTCCAGCTGGGTTTGTTATCTTATCAGCGCTTTCCATTCTCATAACAGCCTCATGATTTTCAACGAAATAGGTAAATACAAATTCGTTCTAGCAAAATAAGTGTTGGTTATTTTTCAATTTTCAATAACAAGTTGATCCGCTTTTCAGCTAACGATATCACTATGTATTTTTTGATATTCGACATATCAACCGCCCTATTTCACTAAAGAAACCCTTCCGTTTAAAAAGTTCAAACACATGCAACTATTGCTCAAAAAACATAACTAAGGTTCAACACGGGTAGGGTGTAGTGGTAAATTTGCTCCCAACAAAGACATGCACTGCAAGGTACTGGAGCAACATACATGTTGGATGGTTTACGAAAACACCTAGGCGTCGCCGTCGAGGCCTGGAAATCAGTTTCTGCTGAGAAAAACGAACCAACCATAAACCCCGAATTCTTGCCCGCAGCGCTGGAGATCGCAGAAAGCCCCGCTTCCAAGGGAAGTCGGTACTTCATGTGGGCGATCATTGCCATCTTTACCTGCGTTATCGGTTGGGCGTTTTTGGGCAAGGTTGACGTGGTTGTGGTTGCCCCCGGCAAGCTCATCCCAGAGGGACGGGTCAAGACCATTCAGGCAAGTTCGGAAGGTATCGTGGAGCAAATATTCGTCCACAATGGCGACCATGTGAACAAGGGCGATGTACTGTTTGAGCTCAACAATATTGAATCTGAATCATCGGTAGACCAAGCACAGGCCCGCTTGTTGGCATCGGATATCGACCAGCACCATTGGTCATCAATTTTCACGTATATCGACACAGGTGAAATGAAGATCACCTACCCCGACAACGCCAGTGATCAACAGCGAAAAAATCTAGAAAATCAAATTAACGGCGACATCACAAGCCATCAATACAAGATTGAACATCTTAAAAAGCAAGCCATCGAAAGCCAATCCGAAAAGGCTGTCATCGAAAGTCAGCTGGCTCAAACGATGAAGTCGCTACCGATACTCAAGCAGAAACTCGACATCTACGAATCACTGAAAGCCAAGGGCGTATCGACAGATATCGACTACTACGACATCAAACGCCAGTACGTCAGCCAATCTGAAGAGGTCAAGGTGCAGCACTCGCAGATCAACAAAGCCATTGCCGCTCACGATGCTGTGCAAACCGAGGTTCTGCAAACCCAAGCGGATTTCCGTTCACACGTGCTAGATATGCTCAACAAAGCCAGCAATGAAGCCCTAGTGCGCCAAGAAGACCTCGTCAAAGCCAGCGAACGCGACCACGAACACCATATTCGCGCACCGGTTTCTGGCACCGTCGAACAATCACAGCTGACTACGATCGGCGGTGTTGTTAAAGGCGCAGAGCCCTTGATGGTGATTGTTCCCGATAATGTCGATCTTGTGTTTGAAGGCAAGATTCGAAATCAGGATATCGGCTATATCAAACATAAACAGGAAGTTGAAATAAAGCTCAATGCCTTCCCCTATACGCGCTTTGGTGTGATTAACGGCACCCTTGATGCAGTCAGCCATGATGCCGTCGAAGACAAAAAAGAAGGACTCGTATTTACCAGCCTCTCCCATCTGACTCGCCAAACCATGCCAATTAACGGCACCGACGTGCGGCTGACGCCGGGCATGGATGGCACCATTGAAATCAAAACCGGCAAGCGGCGCATTATCGAATATTTCTTGTCACCGCTGCTAGAAGTCTCCGATGAGAGCTTTAAAGAACGCTGACGTTTTCGCACAAAAATACCGATTACCGCAAGCCCATAAAAAGTTACGCCTCGCCATAGAACATCCGAAAGGTCTGAATTACTGATGCAAAATGTTCATCAAAGCCAAGAGACTCCAGAAAACGGCGCGCCAACCTATGACGCCGAACAACAGAACGCTCACACAGAAACACAACAGGGCTACCAAGAGTCGCAAGAAACCGACAGCGGCATGCTGTGTTTTACCCTCATGATGAAGTTTTTGCGCCTACCCGCATCGGCAGAGCAACTGCGCCACAACCTCGGTAAAGGCAATGCAGCACTCACCGAGCAAGATATGCTGGTGATGGCCAAGCGCTTGAAAGTCAAAGCACACACAATCGCAGCTAAAACCGAAAAACTGCACCGTTACCCACTACCCGCCATCGCATGTGATAACGACGGGCAGTTTTTTATTGTTGCCAAAGCGGCTGAAGACAAAGTTCTGATACAGCGCCCCGATAGCGCAACGCCAAACGAACTCACTCTCGAAGAGCTAGAACAATGCTGGAATGGCACACTGCTTTTCATGACCAGCCGTAGCCAAATACCCGGTACCGGCAAGGGTTTCGACATCACGTGGTTTATTCCGGCCTTGATGAAATACCGAAAACTCCTCGGTGAAGTACTCGTCGCCGCATTCATTATGCAACTATTTGCCTTGGTCACCCCGCTGTTCTTTCAAGTAGTGATCGACAAGGTATTGGTGCATAAAAGCTTAAGCACACTGCAAGTAATGGTGCTTGGTCTGGCGTTGATTTCTACCTTCGATGTAATCGTCGGCGGGATACGTACCTACCTATTTTCACATACAGCCAATCGGGTGGATGTTGAATTAGGGGCACGGCTCTTCAGGCATTTATTGGCGTTGCCACTGGCCTATTTTGGCAGTCGTTCTGTCGGGCAATCGGTTGCCCGCATCCGAGAGCTTGAAAACATCCGCCAGTTTTTAACCTCGTCATCGGTCACGTTAGTGATTGATACCTTCTTCACCATCATCTTTTTTATCGTCATGTATTTCTATTCGCCGCAGCTGACATTCATTGTTGCCCTGTCGTTGCCGCTCTACCTCATTGTGAGCATGGTTATCACTCCAACACTGCGCAGCCGATTGGATGAAAAATTCAAACGTAATGCCGAGAACCAATCGTTTTTGGTTGAAAGCGTCACCGGCGTAGAAACCTTAAAAGCGATGGCGTTGGAACCACAAATGCAGCGTCAATGGGAACAAAATCTGGCGGGCTACGTAACAGCAGGTTTCCGCGCCAATATGCTCGGCAATGTCGGCGGGCAGTCTATTCAGCTGATCAACAAGCTAACCACGGTCGCCGTATTGTTTTTTGGCGCAAACCTGGTTATTGCAAATCACTTATCGGTTGGCCAGCTGGTGGCGTTTAATATGCTCGCCGGCCAAGTCGCTGCGCCTATCTTGCGGTTGTCACAACTGTGGCAAGATTTTCAGCAGATGCGCATCTCGGTTGACCGCCTTGGTGATATTCTCAACACCCCTACCGAACCTCAATACTCACCAGATCGCGCTAACCCCGGCAGCGTGACCGGCCGTATCGAATTTGAAGATATCGTCTTTCGCTACCGCCCAGATGGCCCACAAATTTTGAAGAAGGTTAACCTCACCATCGAGCCCGGTGAAGTGATTGGCATCGTTGGCCCGTCTGGCTCAGGTAAAAGCACCTTGGCCAAACTTGTGCAGCGTTTATATGTGCCTGAAACCGGGCGAGTGATGGTTGATGGCACCGACCTTGCCTTGGTCGACCCCGCCTGGTTACGACGCCAAATCGGTGTTGTGCTGCAAGAGAACATCCTCTTCAACCGCAGCGTTAGAGAAAACGTCGCACTTGCCGACCCTACCCTATCGATGGATCAGGTGATAAACGCAGCGAAGCTATCTGGTGCCCACGACTTTATTCTCAAATTGCCCGAGGGTTACGACACCATGATCGAAGAGCGCGGCGCGAATTTATCCGGTGGGCAACGTCAGCGTATCGCTATCGCTCGGGCGCTGATTACCAACCCACGAATCCTAATTTTTGACGAAGCCACCAGTGCCCTTGATGCAGAATCCGAAGAAATCATTCAAAACAACTTGGCGTCGATGGCCAAGGGGCGCACCGTGATGATTATCGCTCACCGTCTCTCAGCGATTTGCAACGCAGACCGAATCATTACAGTTGAAGAGGGCAATATCGTTGAGGAAGGCAATCATCAGCAATTGCTTGCCTCTAACGGACGCTATGCACAACTTTGGCATAAACAGATGGGGGCAGCTGAACGCGCCAGCCTGACCGCTCCAATGCCTACTGAAGAGGATGTAACTGCCACCATCTAAAAACAGCCCCTAACAAACAACCCCTTTGGTAGCGAACCGATTCGATATCACAGGGGCTGGGCGCTACGTCACAAAAATATCTTCTTTCCGTTCAAATTAATGGTAACTTCTTCGTAACATAGTCATTCTGTTTGTTCCCACACCCCTGTTTATTTACCCGAAAAAACACCCACCACCTACCCTGTTAATGCCCGTTAACATCTTGTTAATACAGCATTAATCCCCCGTTAACGTATCGCCTGAATACCGATAGACAACCTTTTTTCGCTTCCCTGATAATCAAGTCGCCAACTATGACTAACGAATTTTCAGGGGATATCCATGCAGTTCAGAAAGACGCCACTGGCAACATTAATTACCAGCCTGACCATCGGTTTGTCGTGCACCGTTAATGCGGACACGATCCCTGACGACGATTCCGTAACCTCCGCAAAAATTCAGGATGGTTCGATCACCGCTAGCGACATCGGTACCGATGCTATAACGACTTCCGCTATTCAATCAGGTTCAGTTACGTTTGATAAACTCGCAGATGCCAGCGTATTCGGTAGCAAGATCGCAGACGGCGCAATCACCAGCACAAAAATCGCTGCGGGAGCAGTGAATGAGCAAGCCATTGGCGGCGGTGCCGTTACCACCAACAAGATTGATAACAGTGCCGTTACCTCAACAAAAATTGCCAACGATGCGGTAAAAGCCAATCATATCGCCGATGCAGCTGTTGATTCGGCAGCCATTGCTAACGGCACCATCGTTTCTGAAGATATCGGCGCCGGTGAAGTTACAGCGTCTAATATTGCCGACCAAACAATCACCGCCGACCAACTAGCAACAGGCGCTGTGGAGCTGACGAACCTAGCGAGCGATGCCGTCGATTCCAGTAAAATCGTCGACAACTCGATTACCGGTGCAGATATTGCCAACCGCTCTATCACCAGCGAAGACCTTGCAATCGATGCAGTTACCTCGTCAAAAATCGCTGACGGCAGCGTCACTAAAGACGACCTGAGTACCGATATTCAAACCAAACTCGACCAACTTGGCAGCGCATCAACCACCAACGGAGCTTCAACCGTTGCGGTAGGTTCCAACAACCAGATCACCGTAGCCGATAACGCCGATCAATCTATCGCTATCGGCTCTGATAGCAAGCTCACGGGAATCAACAACCGTTCGTTCGGTAACGACAACGACGTTAATGGTTTAAACAACGAAGTATACGGCTCTGGCAACGTTGTTCATGGAGATAACAACCAAGGCGTTTACGGCACCGGTAACTCTGTCAACGCTAACAACAACGCGATTTATGGCGACAACAACACCAATGGTGACGTTGCCAATGGCGTCAACGGTTTTGACAACACTACTGTTTTCGGCAGCAATAACAGTGTTCAAGCCGCCAATAACACTCTCGTCGGCAATGGCAACACACAAATCGCCACTGAAAATAACTTTGTAGTCGGAAACACCAACCAAGTATCCGGTGGCACAGACAACTTACTTGTTGGTAGCGATAGCCAAGTGAATGGCGCGCAATCGACCGTTATCGGCGACAACGTGCAATCAACCGGCAATCAAACTGTCGCAGTCGGTCAAGCTGCTGTTGTTAATGGCGACCAAGCAACAGCCGTAGGCGCAGGCAGCAATGCTACAGCAGCCAATACGCTTGCTGCTGGAAGCCAAGCACAAGCAACTGCGGCACAAGCCGTTGCTGTCGGTCATCAAGCGGCTGCATCAGGCGCGCAATCTGTATCAGTGGGCAGCAATAGTAGTGCGTCAGCTGAAAACGCGATGGCAATGGGTACCAACAGCTCTGCATCCAACACTGCGGCTGTCGCTTTAGGTCAAGATGCTAATGCAGCAGGCCTATCAAGCACTGCACTGGGTCAAACTGCGAATGCTGCTGGCGATAACGCCATGGCAATGGGTACTAACAGCTCTGCATCCAACACTGCGGCTGTCGCTTTAGGTCAAAATGCTAATGCGGCAGGCATGGCCAGCACCGCACTGGGTCAAACTGCGAATGCTGCTGGCGACAACGCCATGGCAATGGGTACTAACAGCTCTGCGTCCAACACAGCAGCAGTCGCTCTAGGTCAAGATGCTAACGCTACCGGCATGGCGAGCACCGCACTGGGCCAAACTGCGAATGCAGCTGGTGACAACGCGATGGCAATTGGCACTAACAGCTCTGCATCCAACACAGCAGCAGTCGCTCTAGGCCAAAATGCTAACGCTGCGGGCCTATCAAGCACCGCACTGGGTCAAACTGCGAANGCNGCNGGNGANAACGCNATGGCAATGGGNACTAACAGCTCTGCNTCCAACACTGCGGCTGTCGCTTTAGGTCAAGATGCTAACGCTGCCGGCCTATCAAGCACCGCACTGGGTCAAACTGCGAACGCGGCTGGCGACAACGCGATGGCAATGGGTACTAACAGCTCTGCATCCAACACAGCAACAGTCGCTCTAGGTCAAGATGCTAATGCAGCAGGGCTATCAAGCACCGCACTGGGTCAAACTGCGAATGCTGCGGGCGATAACGCCATGGCAATGGGTACTAACAGCTCTGCATCCAACACTGCGGCTGTCGCTTTAGGTCAAGATGCTAACGCTGCCGGCCTATCAAGCACCGCACTGGGTCAAACTGCGAACGCATCTGGTGACAACGCGATGGCGATGGGCACCAACAGCTCTGCATCCAACACTGCGGCTGTCGCTTTAGGTCAAGATGCTAATGCTGCCGGCCTATCAAGCACTGCACTGGGTCAAACTGCGAACGCAGCTGGCGACAACGCAATGGCGATAGGCTCAAACAGCACCGCATCGAACACTGCAGCAGTCGCTTTGGGCCAAAGTGCGAACGCCGCTGGAATTTCTAGCACCGCCATTGGCCAAACAGCTAACGCTGCTGGTGAAAACGCGCTCGCTATCGGTAGCAACACCAACGCTAAGTCAAATCGCACCATCGCGATCGGTAACAATGCCTCAACAGGCAATACCGCCGACGGCGCAGTTGCGATTGGCAGTAATGCCGTTGCTCAAACCGCACAAAGCGTCGCCATCGGTGACAATGCTTCAGCAACCGGCACTAACAGCGTCGCCATTGGTGGCGATGCTAAGGTTGTTGCCAACAATAGCGTAGCGTTAGGTTTTGGATCTGTTGCGACAGAAAACAACACAGTGTCTGTCGGCTCATCGTCAACCCAACGCCGAATTACCAACGTCGCCGATGGTATTCACGCCTCTGATGCTGCCACAGTCGGCCAGCTAAACGCTGTCGATAACCGCGTCGAAAATCTTGAAGAAGAAGTTCAAGACCACAGCAAGAAAGCAGCTGCCGGTATTGCAGGCGTTGCTGCATTAACCGCAGCATCTTCAGGTATGCCAAGCGCGCCAGGTAAAACGCGTTACAACTTCGGCGTGGGCGGTTACGACACACAAGCCGCAGTTTCATTCGCCGTAACTCATTGGATTGATGCTGCAGAAGATGCCCGCATCAACATCAACTTCGGTGCAGCAGCAACCTCCCAATCGAAAGGCGTATTTACATTGGGCGTTGGCTTCGAACTTTAATCACTAGCGAGATATAGCCATGACGAAAAAGAAACATCTCATCGCTATCGCACTGACAGGCATTGCCTGTTCAGTGCCCGTTAGCGCCAAAATGGTCGAGGTACCAGCGTATGGGCAGATTCCCTACGCTGCAACCCTATGCACCTATGCCACAACAAGCGCGTCTCTCGGAGCCAATATCAGTGCCGGAACCGGTATGGAAGGTTCCGCAGGCGGCGGCTGGCTCGAAGCCCTGTTCGCAGACATCGAAGCCATTATTGAAGTCCCCGTCGGTGCAGAGATCGGGCAAACTGCCACTGCGGCAATCTATACCAAAAACTGTGTCAGCCTGAACGCTGACAACCAAAAAGAACTGCAAAACGGCAATTCAGATAATGCCCATCTGGTGCGCAGCGTGTACTCGCAGGTCGATATGGATAAAGTCACCCTCGGCATCATCAAAAATGCCGTGTCGTTGAATGCAGCCGTAGGCACCTCACGTAGCGTTATTCAAAATTACGACATCATTGCTGAATCGCTCACTGACGCATTTGTGTCCGCTGATCCGTTGGATATGGGCCGTGCAGTATCGACCGTCAAAGACGTTGCCGAAAACAGCAAAGCCATGATCCACCCACGAGTTTACGATACCTTAACCGGCTTCGATAAAGCCATGCAGCGGCATATCGGTAACCTCGATGTTATCGGCAAATCCTGTAACGATCTGTACTCTGGTAACATCACCCACCTACCGCCTGAGCTCATCGAGCGTCTCGACTACATCTGCGAAGATTGGAAAGACATTCAAAGCCTAACAACTACCTTTGTTGGCGACCTAAACCAGTCCATCGGTAAAGCCGCCGATGCAGCCAAGCAGATGACCGCATTAGTCGGCAACGCTGAAACACTAAAGGGCGTCAGCAATAGCATCGGTGTGGTCGTTGACGAAATTGACCAAACCGCCGATACCGTCGGTGATAGCGTCAACCGCCTCAACGACACCGTCGGACAAACACGTGAGCTGATTGATCGATCAACCAGCGGCGCGCAAAAAATTATCGGTGGCAGTCTCGGCACGGTTCAAGACACCGTCAACGCGGTAAATGCCAGCGCCAGCAACGCGGGCTCATCCGCCACGACCGGGTTAAACAAGCTCAATACCGAAGTACAAACCACCCTCGATATTGTTGAATCCCTATCGATTGGTTCCGTCGCCCAACTGCCTGTAAAAATTGCTCAAGAACGCCTCGAAGCAGCCGAAGAAGCAGTAGCCCAAGTGGCTGGCGAAGTCTGTGATTTAGGTATTTCAGGGCCACTCGGCTTCAGTGTCGATGTGGCTGATATTCCCGGCGTTAGCGACGTACTCGATTGTGATTAGGAGACCAATAATGATCAAACACATGTTGGCAACCGCCGCACTCGCACATTTATTCACCGCGCCGATGGCGTTTGCACAAGATGATGAACCTGAAATGGTTTATCTCGACGACACAATTCTCACGACCACACTGTGCTCGAATGTATCCACAACCATCGGTATCGGCATGGGCACAGGCGTCGACGTCTCTGCGGATATCGATGGCGGTGCCGGTTGGGGGCTTGGCTTCGTAGGCAAAATTATCGGTAGCTACACAGTCGGTAGCAGTGTTGCTGTCTCTGCCTCCAATGAATCGAATGTCGAAATCGAAGTTTGTATCGAGCAAGAAGCGCTGATCGCCATGTATCTGGGCGACAGCCTCACACCGGAGCAACAAACGCCGGTATTGATGTACCTCGGAGAAACCGTCTTCAACAACGGCGAAAGTGCAGACGACACTATCGACGGTATGCTCGTCGCCAGTTATGTATCTGGCGCACAGTTACGGCGTGCCGAAGCGGTATTTCGGCCAATGGGCGTATTGATCGACACACAAACACGCATACTTTCAGGTGAAATTTCATTGCTAGATACACTTGATGAAACGGTTTTTGCGATAGAAGGATTAGCCGAAGCCATGCCGTTAGACCCAACCTTGGCAGCCAAGCTCACAGGGTTCAGGCACGATATCAGCGGAAAGATTGCCGATGTGCAGCAAGGTATAAACGGTATCTGTGAAAAAATCGCGAATGTCAGCGGTATCGGCGCTGCAGCTGATGCGATGTTAACCACTTGCGATCAAGTCGGCAAATTGCAGCAAGGTGGCGAAGCACTGCAAGCCAATATGCGCAAAGTCGTCGCCTTCACAGGCGATATCGCTGGGCAGATCAAGCAAGTCGACAAAGTCATCGACGGTGCCACTAAAACCCTCGAAACTATCGACAAAAAAGCCGCAAGTTCATTTGGCAAGATCGATTCTGTAACCCGTACAGTTGGCGGAACCACACGCGATGTTGTGCAGCTAGGCACGGACGTTAATGGCTCGTTGTCGGCACTAACAACATCGATCGATGGCGTTGTAAGCACCGTAAACTCAAGTATCGGCGGTATCAAAGACATTGTTATTAAGCCGCTGGAACTTGCCGCAAAGGCATCGAAAGAAGTCATCGACACCGTGTTGACCCAACTCGAAAAAGTAAATGGTGTACTGCTAGATCTCACTAGCAAACTAAGAAGCTAACTGCGTTGAGAAGCACTACACCCGATGCAGAAACCATTCGCATCGGGTGTAGATCAAGCCACCAGGCTCAACAAAGACAACGACAAAAATAGACACGAGTTATCACAACCATGAATTTCAAAGACCTTTTTTATCTCGACCATGCCTACTCCCCCAAAATCATGTTGTGGGCATATTGGATCACTCTCGTGGTTACTGTGTTTTCTGGATTAGCATCCATGTTTGATGGCGGCATGCTCACGTTCGCCAGCTTCATCCGCGGTCTGTTTGTTATCGGATTCGGATTCATCATGTTGCGCGTTGTTGTCGAAGCCATTCAGGCACTATTCAAGATCGAAAAACACCTGCGGGCTATCAGTGAATCTATGACTGAAAAAGCCCAATCCACAGAGGACTAACCATGAGATTGCACCTTGCTGTCTTCGTAACCTCGTTGATCCTATCCGGCTGCAACGATAATTCATCCGGCAACGAAGCGGATGGCAAGCACCCTGCGCCAACAACCAACAAAATACCGGTTGAAGAAACTACCCCGTCTACAGGCACGCAGCCCGATGGGCAAACAGATACGAACAACACAGATACTGGTGCTTCAGATCAACAGCCTACGGCCGTTGAAGTATCTATTCCGACGAAACCCACCGTAACACCAGTGGATAAACCGACCACCAAACCCTCGACTATTCCAGTTCCGGTTTCGGCGCCTGTGCCCCCCCCCCACTCCGGGCCTGCACCGAAGCCAGAACTGGAACCAAAACCGGTGCCAGAAACAGCACCTGAGCAAGAAACAACGCCTGAGCCAGAAACAGCGCCCGAACCAGAAACAACACCCGAGCCAGAAACAACACCTGAGCCAGAAACAACACCCGAGCTAGAACCAACACCCGAACCAGAACCAGAACCAACACCCGAACCAGAAACAGCGCCCGAGCCAGAAACAGAAACAGAAACAGACGATACGGATACCGCCAGTACCCCACTGCCCGACATCTACGAAATACCAAATGACGGGTATCTAACGCCGTCAGAAAGGTTAAGTCAGCAAATTATCGCCGGTACAACAATTGCGCGCACGAATGCAAAAAATGGATCGACTCAATCACCTTCAACCACGGATTCCCTAGCGGAGCAAGACGACAACGTGCTGCAAGAACACACGTTTTATCAACCCGAAGACTACGACTAAATTACGACTAAGGTACCGAAAAACACGGTCGTGCATCATATGTGGCGCACGATCGATTACGATTTAGATAAACAAACACCCAAAGACAATCCGGCTTTGATCATGCATCCAACAACCGTGAAATTGCGGATCTCAACTCGCCCGGCTCAATGGGTTTAAACATCAAGATATCCGCAATCGCTTCTGCATCGCGCAGTTCATCAGTATTCGACTCACCCGTAATCACAATGCTCTGAATCGGATACTCAGAAATATCATTAATCGCCGCAATGGCTTGCGCCCCTGTTGAACCTTCGCGAAGTCGATAATCACTAATAATCAGATCAATCGCGATGCCTTGCGCCGTTACAACATCAACAGCCGACCCAACCGATTCGGCCGCTAACACGGTGCATTGCCAACTCTCCAATAACTGCGTCAGAGAATCACGTACCAGAACTTGATCTTCAATCAACAACACACGCAACCCAGTAAAATCAACAAGCACGCTATCACGTTCAACAGCCGCTACATCGGCTGATTTTGTTTGAAAGTGCCGCATCGATAGTGTCATCGCGGTGCCTACGGATACCGACGAAACAACTGCAACGTCAATATCCAACATCTGTGTCAATCGACGCACAATGGCCAAGCCTAATCCAAGACCTTTGGTATGATCGCGCTCAGAGTTTTCAACCTGAAAAAACTCGTCGAAAATCTGTTTCTGGCAATCATCACTGATACCAACCCCATGATCTTGCACCGTTATGCTGATGCTTTCGCCATCGACGCGTGTTGATACCAACACCGGGCTGCCCACTGGCGAATACTTCAATGCGTTATCAATTAAATTTGAGAGTATCCGCTTTAACAACGTGGGATCTGTGTAAACAACATAACTGCCAACATCCAAAATCAGTGGTTTCTCTTCTTGTGACGCACGCGCAGAAAAACCATCAACAACCTCAGATATCACCTGACGAATATCTACATACACCGGCACGCATTCAAGCACACCCGCATCCAGCCGCGAGATATCCAGTAAGCCATCCAATAGCTCACGCATGGTGCCAACACTTTGATCCAAATTATCAATGATCGGCAACAGTGATTCCGGTGCTTTACGGTACAAATGATCAACAATAAACATACAAGCTTGCAGCGGTTGCCGAATATCGTGGCTCGCTGAGGCAATAAAGGTGGATTTCTCACGGTTGGCTTTTTCAGCGGCTGCAAAGGCGAGCTGGCTTTCAATACGAGAACGGAAACTACCCAGCATTCGTGCGTTAATGCGATAGCTCTGCAACAACAAAAACCCATACAACAACGACATAAAGCCCGTCACAATCACTGTTGGAATCGTGGTATGTTTGAGCACAGCCAGCACCAGCCCTAAATACATCAACCCGGCATACACCGCAAANCCGGCAAACGATACCAGAGTTACCGTGGGTGCCGTGGTAAACGGCGCGATACAAATGGATATCGTAATCACCATTAGCATCAGCATATCCGTGTCCGCTAACATCAAAAACGGAAAGGCAAACCAGCTCAGGCCTACAGCGATAACAACGCCGTAACTCAGCCAAAATTTCAGAGATAACGACTGCGGTGAATTTTTTCGTCGAAGCACGAAATGGCATGGAACATACAGCAACAAGCAAGCCAGCTGTGAAACTAACCACCACAACCCAGAAACTTCATTAACCGGGTTCCGGCACACCAAAAACAAAACAACCGACAGTAAAGCGCTGCCTGCTGCGTGCTCACCTAACAAGTTTTTTATAGCTTCAATACGCGCGCAACGTAGTTGAATATCAATCGGTAAACTCAAGTCATCCGCTGCGCTCATTTCTCAACGACGGGCAACAAGCGATAGCCCACACCAGAAACCGTTGCGATCAATTCTTGAGAGCCCACAATCGACCCCAACTTTTTACGTATTCGATGAATAAGCACACCAAGGGAGCTGGCATTCACAGTTTCGCCCTGAAAGTGACTCGCATCTAATAATTCATCACGGGAGACCGCTCGCCCAGGCTGATTTGCCAAGCAGGCCAATACATCAAACTCTGCACGTGTCAGCACTAGCTGCTGATCATCACCATACGTCACCGTGCGATGATAAAGATCAATACTGAGTGCCGGATCGTTCGATAACGCCACATCTTGAACGTTTGGTGCAGCCGCTCGGTCAGCACTTGGCAATAAGTTAGCCAGACGCAACATAAACTCACGCGGGTTAAAGGGTTTTACCAGATAATCAGCTGCGCCCATCTCTAACGCAGCCACACGGGTCTCCGCATCGTCACGGGCAGAAACCACAAAAATCGGAATCGTTAGGTTTTTTTGCCAACGCCGCAGTAACACAAGCCCGTCTTCATCCGGCAACCCGAGATCGAGCACAACCAAATCAATTTTTTGCAACGCAACCATCTGCAGCGCAGCCGCCGCACTGCTTGCAACATGCGAGATGTAGCCGCCTTCGCTGAGATATTCGTTCACGAAAGAAGTTAGCATCTGATCATCATCAATGATGAGAATATGGCGAGAAGGAACACTCATTTATCGGCACAGTATCTGTAAAGCAGAAGAAATCGGTGACTGCCAAGCGTCGACCGTAATCGGAATTCGTCGAATACTAACACACGCCCACAGATGAATGACAACCTCAACAGTGTGAAAAAAATGCCATTTAAGTATCGATTAAACAAAGACTTACGGAAGAATTGAGAAAAAAACGTGTAACAAAAATGCAAATAAAGCTACGCAAAAAACACGCCAACCGAGGTGGGCAACTAACAAACAAGCCTCATTGAGGCTTGTTTGTTAGTGCAAAAAATAACGAAAATCGAGCTAAAAACGCTAGGCCGATTTATCGAATTTCACCTTAAACAACACCGCATAAAAGGTCGGCGCAACCACAAGAGTTAACACCGTTGCGACACCTAATCCAGCCATCATGGTGATCGACATATTCTGGAAGAACACATCTTTAAGCAGCGGAATCAAACCCAGAATCGTTGTAGATGCCGCCATCATTACCGGCCGCATCCGACTCACTGCGGAGTCTAGAATTGCGGTTAACGCTTGTTTACCGCCGGCGATTTCATGGTCGATTTCTTCAACCAAAACGATACTGTTTTTGATCATCAAGCCAATCAACGCCAACGCACCTAACAATGCCATAAAGTCGAAAGCACCGCGTGCAATCAACAAGCCATAGGTGATACCTATGATGCTTAACGGTACCGTCAACCAGATGATTAATGGCTGGCGCAATTTACCAAACAGCAAAATAGTTACGATAACCATCATCAAAAAGCCCGCTGGCAACGCGCTAAATAACGACTCTTGCGCTTCGTTGGAATCCTGATATTCACCGCCCCATTCGAGTCGATAACCCACAGGTAAATCAATTGCTTCAATCTTCGGGCGTAACTCATTAAACACCGGTGCGGCGAGTTCAGTCGCCGGGTTCGCATTAGCAGTTACTGCCAAGCTACGGTTGCGGCTCATGATAATCGCATCTTCGTATACCGTCTCAAAACCCTGCACCACTTGCCCGATTGGGATAAAGTTCTTCAGCACTTGGCTCCATACCTGGATATCCTGAAGATTCGCCACATCGCCACGCTCATCATCAGCAGAGCGCACCTTAATCGGCAGCAAATGATTACCGTCACGATACACACCAAATTGCGCACCTTGCGTTGCCATCTCTAACGCCGCAGCAACATCATCACGAGAGATACCCAACTGACGCGCCACGTTTTCATTAAAGATCGGGCGAATAAGACGTACCGGCTGACGCCAATCATCACGTACCTCAATCGCCAACGGGTCGGCATACATGATGGTTTTAGCTTCGTCGGCCAAGCGCTTCAGCACCGCTGGGTCTGGCCCCATAAAGCGGGCTTCAATCTTGGCATCTTTACCGGGGCCGATACGTAGCGTTTTGATCTTCGGTTCGGTGTGCGGTAATTCATCCGCCAGAAAATCACGGATTTGATTAATCGCCCCCGGAATCTGGCTACGGTCTTGCACACGAACGATGATCTGCGCATAAGCACTGGTTTGTGACTCCGGCGAGTAAACCAATGAGAATCGCGCAGCGCCCTGCCCTACGGTGAGCGTTGTTTGCTCAACGCCTTCGAGCTCACGGATAAATGCATCCACTTTTAAAGCATCATCACGCGTCGTACGAATATCGGTGCCTTCGACCTCCCATACATCGACAAAAAACATCGGCGTGTTGGCATTCGGAAAAAACGCCTGCTTCACATAACCAAAGCCAAATATCGCACTCACAAACAGCGCTAATACCAAAGGAATCGTCACCCAACGGAATTGAATAGCTCGCGACACCATGCCACGGAAAATCATAAAACCTTTGCCGCCATAAGGGTTGGCATCCGGGTCGAAGTTTTTATCCGCACGCAACAACATGGCACAAAACATCGGTGTTACGGTAATTGCCAACAGCCAGCTCAACGACAACGAGATCAGTAATACATAGAACAGCGAGCCCACGAATTCACCGGTGCTGTCTTGCGACAAACCAATCCCCGAAAACGCCAAAATACCAATCACGGTACCACCAAATAGCGCCAGGTTATTTTGGCCAACAACGGCTTTACCAGCCTCTATCGCGTTTTCGCCACGGCGTATACGCACCATCATGCCTTCGGCAACAACGATGGCGTTATCCACCAACATCCCTAACGCGATGATCAAGGCGCCAAGCGATACACGCTGCAACTCGATGCCAAACATCTGCATAATCCACAACGTGCCAGCTACGTTAATCAACAACACAGAGCCGATGATGACGCCCACACGCGCACCCATAAATACCAGCAACACAGCAAATACGATCACCAAAGCCTCAACCACGTTGTTGATAAAGCCCGATACCGATTTATCCACTTCTACCGGCTGGTTGTAGATGCTATGGATCTCGATCCCCAATGGAATCAGGTTTTCTAAGGTATCCAGTTTGGCTTCAATCGCCTCACCAACGGCGATGACGTTTTGCCCCGGCATGGTCGAGATCGCCAGCGTTAACGCCTTCTGGCCATCCTGATACATCAGGCTGCTGGGCACTTCTTCATACAAACGGCGCACGGTGGCGATATCGTTCAAACGTACAAAACGATTCTTTTCATCCGTAATAATCACTTCACCGATCGACTCTACCGATTGAAACTCACCCGTGGGCGAGATGCGGATGTAGTCGTCCCCTACCCGAATACGGCCAGCATCGGCCACCACGTTCTGTGACTCCAACACCTTTTGAATCAACGCCATGTCGATGCCCAGCTCGGCCATTTTGGCCCGCGAGGCTTCAACAATCACTTCTTCAGCAACCACACCACCTACTTGCACCTTACGTACACCCGGCACTAACACCAGGCGGCGCTGCAAGGCTTCGGCGATTTCTTGCATATCACGGTAGGTATAACCCTCGCCCGTCATCGCCAGATAGATACCGTAAACGTCAGCAAAGTCATCCAGCACTACCGGAGTTTGTGCGCCCGGCGGTAGCTTGTGTTTCATATCCTGAATTTTGCGCCGCACTTCATCGTAGATATTGGGCATATCTGCGGCGCGGTATTTGTCTTTAAACTCAACGGAAACTTCCGAATAACCCTCACGGCTAATGGTTTTATCCAAGCGCTTCAGCTGCTCAAGCTGCTGCATGGCATTCTCAACGTGGTAGGTGACTTCTTGCTGCACCTCCGTTGGTGAGGCACCCGGATACAGCGTGACTATTTTGGCCTGTTTGATAGTGAAGTTTGGGTCTTCGAGCTTACCCATTTCTTCATAACCCAAAAAACCACCGCCAACCAAAATGACAATCAACAGCCAGGTGGTGACTTTATTACGTATCGAAAACTCAGCAATATTCATCACTTAACCTCCTCTGTTGGTTCGCCGACAGTGTGCAAGCGTACGGCTTCACCATCGTGCAATAAGCCTGCGGCTTCACTGACCAAAACGTCACCTTGTTGAACACCCGACAGCACTTCGATTTCTTCGCCAGTCATCCTTCCAACGGTCACAGCCTTGGCCTTGACCGTTCCGGTGTTTTTGTCAAACACCCACACCTGCGGCTGCAATTGGCTGTTAGCCACAACAACGCGTGATGGCACCCGGTAGGTTTCTTCTTGAATGTTCGCCAGTTGCACGATCACGGTACCCGTCATCCCCGGTAGCAAATTCAACTCACCCAACTTAGGCAGCATATAAGTAACTTCGAAGGTCTGACGCTCCGGATCAGCCTTAGTGGCAACCTCTTTAAAGTTCATCGTGTAAAACGCATTCGGGCGGCTAGCAAAGCGGATCTTAACATCGGCTTTTTCTTCCGGCGGAATATCCGTTGAGCTGCTCACGTGCAGCATCAATTGCTCAGGCACCTCAAACTTCACATCAAACGTATCGGTATTCAGCAGGGTATAAATGTTTTGCCCCTGCACCACCTCCTCGTGGTTTTGCACATACCGATTAGCGATAAAGCCATCAAACGGCGCGATTAAACCGGTGTAGGTCATATTGCGCTCTGCCTGCTTCAAACCCGCCTCATCAGCCTGATAACGGGCTTTGATTTCGTCATAATCTTTACGCGAAATAAAATCCGTTTTTAGCAGTTTTTTAGCCCGCTCAAAATCCGCCGACGATCGCTTATAAGCCGCTTTACGATCCGCCAATTGGTTTGCTGCATCAGAGCGACTCAGCTGCGCCACCATTTGGCCCTTTTTAACCCGGTCGCCTTCTTTCATCGGTAGCTTTTCAAGGGTACCGTTGATACGAAACGACAAGTTAGCCCGCTTGGAGGCTTCCAACACCGCGGGAAACTCACGATCACCCAAGCGATTTGACGCCCCGACTTCGATAACCCGCACTAGCCGATCAGGCTCAACAATCGGTGGCTCATCACCACCACACGCCACTAACAGCATCGCGCTGCTAACAGCAAACATCATAGCCAGACGCGCTGGCCGTTGGGTATTAAATAACATCACACGCATGTCTCCCTGTTAGTCCAGCTCGGCCTGTTCATAGTTACGCATCGGGTAGAGTTTCATCCCGGTTTTTAGCTCGCTCACACCAGCAACAATCACGGTATCACCGGGGTTCAGCCCCTCAGTCACCAAAATGGTTTGTTCACCGTCAGGCTCAAAATGCACGGTTTTGGGCGTGGCTGTGCGGCTCTTGGTGTCAAACACCCACACTTGGGCCTCACCAGAGCGCTGATCCAATGCAGACAGCGGTATATTCCAACCGATAAACGCATTCTTCGGCAAATCGACAATCACCACCGCATTCATGCCCGGCAATACTGTGATGACCTCAGGCACCTCCATAAAAAAGGTCGCCTTAAACGTTTGTGTATTTTCGTTCGCCTGCGCCGATAACTCTTTAAAAATTAACGGGTAGCGTTTATCACCCGCAAGAGGGAATTCCGCCCAGGCAAAAGTCGTTGCGGTCGGCGGCGGTGAATCGGATTGTTTGAGGTTAATCAGCAAGTCTTCCGGTACATCAAAGCTGATTTCAAGCAGCTCTTCGCCGCGAAGTGCGAAGATCTCCTGATTGGCCTGCACCTGCTCGTAGTTTTCGATATAACGCTTGGCAACACGCGCTTCATACGGGGCCTTTAACGAGGTATACGCCAGGTTTTGACGGGCTTGTGCCAGCGACGCACGCGCTTGTTTGTAGGTGGTATCGAGCTGGTCATAATCACTGCGCGAGATATAACCGTTGCGAATCAGTTCTTTAGCCCGGCTAAAGTCGGCCTGGGCTTTGTCGTATGCGGCTTTAGATTCAGCGATTTTCAATTCAAAATCTTTCGGATCCAGTTGCGCCAGCAACTGCCCTTGCTTCACTAAATCACCTTCACGCACAAGAATTTTATCGAGCGTACCGGCCACGTGAAACGACAACGTCGCACGCTGATTGGATTCCACCTTCGCCGGAAACCCACGCTCTTCGCCATGCAACTTATCTGAGAGTATCTGTACCTTTACCGGGCGAGCTACCTCAGGTTTAGGTGGTGGTTCCTTTTCAGCACATCCGGCAGCAACCAACGTGATTAGCGCGGCTGCCAGAGAAAAACGTCTGGCGTTCATAATCTCTCCTTAATGATCCTTATCGCTGAAGGCATAATAAGCCCTGCTGCGGAACATGCCAGAAAAATCCCGATGGGTAACACGATTGTCAGACAAATTGCAGAAGCCGCACTCAGCAGTGACCACTGCCTTCTTTATATGCGCCACCGATCGCTAACAACGCACCGGCGTGTAGACGAATTATTCTAATGGAACAATGGTGAGCGTTGGGCTAGATGCCAAAGTGACTTCTATCAGCGTTCGGTGTATTACCGAACTAGCCGGCTATACACCTGTAACGTCTTACACACAGTGTTTGCGCCGGCACTTTTATTTATGCCACCGTCACTCAGCTGAGTGTCGCGTTAAGATTTACGAAGAATGCGTTGCAAATACGCATTTTAGACGACCAATGACTCTGCCTAGCAATCCGCTAAAACGACCCATATCTAATAGTGATAAAAACCCCAAATACTAACGCTTTTAACTATTCTTGAATGACATCATACCTTTGATCTATGGTACCGTTATAAAACTAACACTATTAATATGTTATATAGAAATATTCAAAGTAAAAAATCCAAGCAACAACTACAACACCAGCTAAATAGCTATTTCACCATAGAACCATAAAGGAGAACATTGATATGAAAGGACGATTAAATTCACTCGCGTTAGTAGGGTTAGTTAGTCTTATTGCCGGGTGTAGCCACACATACACACCAAGCGTATACAACATTAAAGACGTAAAAATCCCCGATTTGAATGTAAAAGGGACCGTCGACTATGTAAATAATCAAGAAGACATCGAAACAAAATTTGTAGAAGCCTCAGGCCACAAGTGGGCGTACAACAATAAAGAGGTTACCGATGGATTCAATACACTGCTTGAAAAAGAAATCTCTGTAAGAGATTTAAAATCAGGTGATGGCGATGCGAAGAAACTGGTATCAAAGGTCAATGAAATTGACTGCACCGTCGGCTTCGGATCTTACGTTAGAAATTGTAAGATTTCAGTTGAGATCGAAATGGGAGACGGCAACATCGTCAACATAGATAGCACTCAAGGATCCCCTATTTTTAATGCAATGGAAGGCTCCCTTGATGGGACTATCGCCATCGCAGTGATTGAGGCGTTAAAACATCCTGAAATTGTTTCGTATTTAGAAATGTAATTTTCAGGGGCAGAGTTGCTGAGAAGTAACCGAATGAAAATCAACAACTCTGACCCCTTGATAGCGTGTTGAAATTAGTAGCCTTTTATTTCCTTGTTAGTGGTACAGCTGTGGAATAATGTCGAACAACATCATTTGCATGCGATTGATAAAGCCCTGAATTTCGCGGCTGAGTCACTGGTAAACAACCATGAATCCATACTTGCTGACACCTCCGAATCGGCGTGCGTTTCTAAACTCCATTCTCGTCGTGCTTACTGTATTTTTCTGAAAAAAATGTGGCTACAATATCTGTATTGCATCATCACGATATTTTGAATATTTACAAACAGGTTACTAATTTATAAAAATGAGAAAACCTCAGATGAAGTTCAGCATTATTACTATTACGTACAACAGGGCTCACCTTATAGAAGAAACCATTCAAAGTGTTTTAGATCAAACTTATCAAAACTTTGAAATGGTCATTGTGGATGATGGATCAACAGACAATACCAAGGAGGTGATTGAGAAGTATATTGAAGAATATGGCGATAAATTCCGTTACATTCCACATAAACACGTTGGCATGCTAAATATTCTACGTAATATTGCCATTGAAAATGCAACAGGAGAAATACTAACAATTCTGGATTCTGATGACTTGTTTCTTCCAACTAAACTAAAAGAAATGCACTCTATTTTCTCAGAAAACCCTGATGTTAATTTTGTTTTTCATAATCTTCAATATTTTGATAAAAAACGTTCTTTAGACCCTCCTTTTTACAACTTCCCCGGTTCTTTTCATAAAGATGCACTGCACGAGATATTAACAGATAAGATTTTGGGATACCCAGTTTATTCTATGCGGCGTTCTATTATGAAAGAAATTGGCGGTGCAAATGAAGAGGTTACTGAAGGACAGAATGAATATTACATTAAAGCTTCAGTACTCTATAAAATTTACTATCATGACAAGGTTCTTACTTTAATGAGGCGTCATGAACAAAATTTCACAAGTGAATTTGACATAGCGCACACTTTAGATGCGCTTAAAACATACAATGCGTTAAGAGAAAATAACCTCCTAACTAAAAAGCAATACACTATGGCAACTAACATAGTGAATTATAGAGTTGCCAGGTATCATTTTAAGAACAATGAAAATGCAAGAGCTTTGGAGAATTTGAATGATATCTTCAAGCGGTCTTCCGTATTTGATATACGGTATGTAAAATCAAAAATTTTAAAATACGTCCCTTATTTTAGAAAGTAAGGGAAAATAAATGTAAAACCTCTACAGGAATGTAGCGGGAGTTTTTTTGAAGCTCATTATCTGTTTTCACTCGAATCGAGTACTTTTGGCGTAAACAATGTTTGCAGTTTGAGATCAAGGGGGCGGAGTTGTTGATATTCCCCTTCATGAATTGACACGCATAAGATCAATTACTCTGACCCCATGATTTATTAATTTCGGTGATTATCACTCACGGCCACCCAGATCATTACAATGGTAATGGCGTGATGTTAAGCGGGCTGGGTAACGTGCTGGTGTTCAGCACTCCGGGATTACTGAGTGTATCCGTGATTCTGTTGATAGCAAAGAGGTAAAATGGAAGCCCTTTTTTGGTGATGAGTGGCCAGCTGAAAAAATATTACCTGATCATTGGGTCAGCGATGGTACAACATTAACGTTGGATGGATTGGATTATCATTTTAGAGATTTGGGCGCCGCTGAATCTAACAGCGATCTGTATTTTACTTTAGGTCAACGTCGTTCAGTGGTGTTTGTTGGTGATGTGGTATTTAATCAGATGCATGGTTTTATGAATGATGGTCATAGCCGTCAGTGGCTGACTGTATTAGCGCAATTATCAGCTGAATTGCGTAATGTTGACACTCTATTTACGGGTCATGGTGAACCAGGTAATCCGACTGTTCTGATTGATAGTCAAATTGATTATGTTACCACCTATCGGGCTCAGGTGAGTGCTTTGGCGAATGGAGCCAAGCAGTTGACCAACGAGCAAAAAGAACATTTGGAACAGGCCTTAATTCAGGCTTATCCCAAACACCAATTATCTGCGTTTATTCAGGCCGGTGCCGATTCAGTAGCCGCCGAAATCGCAGCCGAGAAATAGCACACGTACATTTTCATCGGCTTGGCCGGTGTCGGATAAATGGATTGACCCTATGGCTAACCTAACAATCTCCCCACGATATTTGCTGACTGTTTGTTTGCTGCTGATCACTGGTTTGTCGGCCAGCTTGCAGGCACAAACTGCCAGCCAATTCGAAACGGATTGGGCTCCATGGGTTGAAGAGAAACACCCGAATCTTGATTGCCCATGGCTGGCGTCAGCGAGCGGTAAATCTGCACCGCGTTCGTGTTTATGGCCTGAGCAGTTGTCGATGACGCTACTCAACAATGGCCTGAACTTCCGATATACGTTTGAGACGCTCTCTGATGAGGCATTGGTCTATTTACCGGGGAATCACAAACATTGGCCGCAGGCTGTGCAATTGAATGCGTTATCGGGCCCGTCAGCCAGCCGCCGCACAACGTCGCCGCTACTGGATGTGAACGGCAAACCTGCTTTGCGTGTGGCTAAGGGTCGATATCAAGTGAGCGGGCAATTTCGTTGGCAACAACAACCGGCATCGTTAACGGTACCGGCGCACATCGCATTGCTGGCACTGACGCGTGGCAAACAATCTCAAACGGTCAATCGCCATGGTGATCAGCTAGTGCTGGGGCGTGCCGAAACGCAGCAAAAGCAGGTCGAGCGTAATCGCTTGAACGTGCAGGTGTTTCGTAAACTGGATGACGGCGTGCCGCTTATGATGACAACGGCGTTAAAATTATCCGTCAGTGGTTCGGCACGAGAAGTCGACCTTGGGCGTTTGTTGCCGGCTAACAGTGAAGTCACTCGCATCGATTCTCGATTGCCAGCACGCGTAGATGCCAACGGTAATATTCGTGTTCAATTAAAACCGGGTGAATACACGCTGTGGGTGACTGCTCGTTTTACCGATAACCCAACCACGATGGGTATGCAGGCTGAGAGTAAACACTGGCCAAACGATGAGTACATCAGTTTTGTACCCAATACAGATATTCGGCAAGTGGCGTTAAGTGGCGCAACGGCGGTTGATACTTCGTTGATTGATATTCCGGGCGGCTGGCGCAATTTGGCGACCTATCGATTAACGCCAGATACACCGTTAAAAATCACGACTGAAGAGCGTGGCGATAGCCACCCTCGTGCTAATCAATTGGCGTTTCAGCGCAACTTATGGCTCGATTTCGACGGCAAAGGCATGACCGTATTGGATGATATCGGCGGCCAAATGTTTCAAGGCTGGCGACTGAACGCTGGCGAAGGGATGCAGGTAGGCCGTGCCACAGTAGCCGGCAATCCGGTGTTGATTACCGATGACAAAGGCCAGCAAGGCATCGAAATTCGTAGCCCGGATGTGGCTGTGCAGGCAGTTTCTCGTTTAGAGAATCCACGTGAGTTTTCTGCCATCGGTTGGCATACCGATGCTGATAGCTACGAAAGCACCTTGCACTTACCACCGGGTTGGCGTGTGCTGATGGTGAATGGTGTCGACAGTGCCGAGGGCAGTTGGCTAACACATTGGAATCTCTGGTCGATATTTTTGGTATTAATCTTAGTGGCAGCAACCTACCAATTGATGGGGATAAAAGTCGCGTCATTGGCTGCGGTGATGTTGGTGATCAGCTTCCACGAGCCGGATACTCCGCTATGGCTTTGGCCGCCGCTGTTGTTAATTATCTCCTTGCTACCCTTAGTAAAAGGCACTTGGCATCGTCTATTTAGCGTGGCCGGAGGCCTTTGTGCGGCTGCGTTGGTGATTCTGACGGTGAGTTTTGCGATTGATAACTTCCGGTTGGCGATATACCCCTCTTTGGAGCGCTCGCAGGTAGGCCAGTATAGTGGCAGCATGAGTGGTTATCAGGCAGGTGAAGCAATGCATTTTGCTGAGCCTGAGTTTGCTGACGCTGAGCGAAAAGCGAGATCAACTCAGCGACTGCAAAAGAGCCAGATGAGCCTGTCTGCATTGAGCGATGAAAACACCGTACAGCAGGCGCCTCGAAAAAAGGCGTTTAACCCTTATCAACTTACCGAGAATGATCGAGTGCAAACCGGCCCGGGCTTACCCACCTGGACGTGGAATCGCCTTTACCTAGATACCTCTGGCCCTGTGATGGCGAATCAGAAAATCGATATCGTTTACAGTGCACCTTGGCTGACGCGTTTGTGGCTGGTTGCCAGTGTGCTGTTGATTGCAGCCTTTGGGGTGATTGTTTTGCAGCGGCTTGCGGCAGTGGTAAAACCCTCAGAATCCGGCATACCTTCAACAGCCACATTATCGGCAATAGCGGCGTTAATCTTGCCATTGGCTTTCGTATCAACGGCGATTACTTCAAGCTCATCAGCCCATGCGGATGAGTACCCGCCGAAACATTTGATGACTGAATTGGAACAGCGATTGACGAAAAAGCCCGTCTGCTTGCCACATTGTGTCGGGTTCGATAATGGTCGCTTAACCGCTGATAAAAATCGGTTTAGCTTGCGCCTTGATGCGTACGCTGACGCCTCTGTGGCAGCACCGTTACCGAAAGGTGATTGGCAGCTGACGCGGGTCTTGGTGGATGGTAAACCCGCCTCGGTGCAAAGCAAAAACGGTCAGCTGTTGATACGGTTAGATAAAGGTCAACACACGATTGAAATGCAGGCAAAAACCCAAGCTGATCAGGTGACGGTTAACTTTTCGCAACCGGTGCATAACTTTGTTGCGCAGGCTGAGCACTGGCAGGTCGATGGGTTGATTGATCAACGCATACCCAATAACAGCTTGAGCCTGACGGCGCGCGCGAAAACCCAGCAAGCCAACGAGACCACGCTCAAGCCCGCGCCGGTAGAAGCCTTTGTGTTGGTGCATCGCACCCTAACGCTAGGCCAACAGTGGCGTTTAGAAACACACGTACAGCGATTAGCCCCAAATCAAGGCGCGATCACCGTGCGGGTGCCGCTGTGGCCTGAAGAACAGGTATTGAGCGATGTACCGATCGATAATGGTCATGTCACGATTCAGCTGAAGGCGAACCAGTCGTCGGCGCACTGGCGCTCGAGTTTGAAGCCAGTTGAACAGCTAACGCTGGAAGCTAAGGCTCAAAAACACTTCTTAGAGACATGGCGAGTAGAACCTTCGTCGTTATGGCGTGTCGATTATCAGGGTTTACCACCGGTGAAAGAAGCCGATAACGTAAGCACCTTGCGCCCTCTTTGGAAACCTTGGCCCGGTGATAAGCTAACGTTGGCAATGAGCCGGCCGGCAGGTATTAAAGGGCCGACTCGAACCGTCGAAAAAGCCAGCCTGCATTATACCGCGGGTAAACAACTGCAAAAATCAGAACTGCGGTTAAACGTGCGGGCGAGCCAAGGCGGATTCTACCCCATCGGTTTGCCGGAGAATGCCAAGGTATTGTCGCTGCGTGTGAATGGAAAATCCCTCAATGTGCCAACTGAATCGTCGATTCGTGTGCCGCTACAGCCGGGGCTTCAAGAGGTTGAGGTGAGCTTCCAACAGGCGGTTACACTGCCATGGTGGAGCACAACGCCTGAGATCCAATTACCTGAGCAGGCGACCAATATTAGCCTCAGCTATGAGCTGCCAAAAGATCGCTGGACGCTGTATTTGCAAGGCCCACCAATTGGCCCTGCCATGCTGTATTGGGGTGTAATACTGGTAATCATCCTCGCGGCCATTGCATTGAATATGTTGACTCACAAGCTGCAACTGAATATCCCTGTTAGCCTGGTTGATTGGTTGTTACTGGGTATTGGTTTATCCACGGTGAACGGCTTTGGTATCTTCTGGATTGCGGCGTTCTTCTTTATTTGTGCTTGGCGTTACCAAAGGGTACAGCCAGAATCGATGCCACGCGCTGCGTTCAATAGCTTGCAGATACTGTTGGTATTTGGTGCGGTGGTGAGCGCAATGATTTTAGTCGGTGCTATTCCGTTAGGATTATTGTCTTCACCGGATATGAAGGTCGTCGGTAATGGCAGCTATGCCGGTTACTTCAGCTGGTATCAGGATCGAGCTCTAGGTAGCGACTTCCCAACCGCCGATGTTTTCAGCGTACCGCTGTTTGCGTATCGTGTGGTGATGTTGCTGTGGGCGCTGTGGATTGCCAGCCGCTTATTGGCTTGGTCAAAATGGGTTTGGTCGGCGTTTACTGAAAAACGCGTATGGACCGACTTACCCAAGAAAGAATCAACCGTGAATATGGCCGAGTCACAACCCTTTGTTTCAGCAGATGCTGAGTTTGATGCCGAAGCTCAACCCGCATCGGGAGACATTGACGAGCCAGACGAAGGTGATTCGAAAGCTACGTAATTCGAAACCTGCGTAGTGAGTGTGCTTTGTTATTGCTTGAACTCAGGCGTTATATGCGCGTGAGTATTGATGTCGGCTGATCGTACACGGCATCAATACTTGCGTAGGCATTCATCAGAAACGTATTGTATGTGATTACTTACTCCTGCCCGAATGGCATTAAGTTAAGCCCTTCTAGCGGCGCTAAACCACCTTAAAATAAGGGCTATTCGCCACCAGGTAGCGCTGGGCAAAGCTGGCTGAAGTCCATGGGACTTATATCAGCGTTGCACTTATTACTTGAAGTCAGGTCTGATTTCAGGCCTGACGTAAGTGAACAACATGCGAAAGCCTTAGTGCCACCCCGCAAGGGGGCAAAGATGTTGCGGTACGGAAACACCCGAAGTGAGCGTCAGGCGGTGGAAATTTTTATTCGTTGTAAAGCCATTAAGTGATGACAGACCTTGGTATGCCTGCCAGTTACGTTGTTGAATGAAACATCCTTTAAACAGAAATGTTTTACCTAAAAATTCTTTATGCAACAACGTCTGCGATCCACAGAGTAATAATCAATGACTACTCAACGGCCCTCTACCAAAGACTACGAACATTCAGCCAGGTTAACAAACAATGCCAACCTAGCTTCTTCTTTCTAGATAATTATGGGAAACACTTTCAACTATGGAGTGCTTTAACTGTAAGAGAACGATCGTCGATGGAACGAGTGGGGTTATGGTTGGAGTAGACACATTCATATGTCATTGTGGCTTTGGAACTAAAATCATTGATCAATCAATAACTGGTGCAAAAAACACTCAACCTAAAAAAACATCTTCATTTCTGCCTAATATCATTGTATCCAATAGCAGATATACTCATCAAAACGCCGGTTATGAAATAGAGACTTTTACGGAGACACAGGGACAGGGGGTAAAAATTAATTATCAAGGATCTATGCCTAGCAATATGGATTTTTATGGGGATATCCTTTTTCATTTTGTAATGACTGATTCTGCCAACCCAGCCATTAATATTACATCTATTAATGTGTTTCCTCGTCGTATGAAACTCGGATCCCTCCTATTGTATGAATGCTGCAAACAAGGCTCTTTCCATTGTGCTAATCGAGTTTACGCATTAAACGCAGTTCCCGATGCATATAGCTTTTATATCCATTCGGGCTTTCATGTCGATTCTGCTATGAGAGAATCATTGGATAAAATGGCCCCGGTTTTGCCGTTTGAAACAACGTCCAATGTAGCGGGCGTTGGTAACCCCGCGAATCTCGAAAATATAGGAAGCCGGCGTATTTTCATGAACAAATGCGGAGGAACATGGAGTGGTGAATTGTCGCAAATTCAGCACTTAACATATGCTTGCATCAAACATACTTGGATATAGTAAGGCTCGTCTTCTTCAGTAGAAAGCTCTATGCGTAGGATTATCTGGGTAGTACGAAAATCTACCGCAGTAAAGTTGGGGTTCTTCTGGCATTTCCTCGTAGCTTCGTTGCTATTAAATCCGCTCCGCAGCCCTACGGGGCGTTAATACGTACAAAGCCCCTCTGTCATCGAAACGACACAAATTCTAGATAGTATCGAATATTTTCAGAGAATGAATTTATGAAGGGCTATCTATTAGTTATTTTTCCCATTCTACTTTTATATGGGTGTAACGATAACGACGAAAAGGGTAACTCTCGTCAAATATTGAATGGCAGCCAGTTAGTAGGCCAATGGAAGAATAAGCACTTTCCTACAGCAGATTCTTATACAATAAATATCGATGAAAAAGGCGTTTATTCTGGTGTTGTGATAGGTGACTCGAGATTGCTACTCGGACATTGTGATGGCCTAGATTTGGATTCCAAGTACAAGCTAGCGCTACCTGCATACCAGATCAGTCAACTCACAGAAAACAGCTTTACGATAACCCCGAAAAATGGAATCGACGTGCTGGTTACTAATATCGAAAATGATGTATTTTCTTGCAACTATACACTGCCGTTAGTTAGTGCGAATTCTATTGATGTGCAATATCAATTAGTGGGCACGGGAGATGAACTTACATTGACTCAGCTCGGGCAAAAAACTAGCTACGAAAAGCTAGAGTAATCGTCATGAAGCTTCGGCCGCACTCAGGGGGGGGCGGAGTAATTTGTCCTTCCCCTCCCCTTCCCTCCCAAATCAAGCGACAGCGTATTGCAGGTAATCACTTGCCCAAGCCACGTAACTCCATAAAATGTCCGGACAATACAAAGAAGGAAATGGATGTATGAACAAGGTCGCTGCAGTAACAGGTGCTGGCACAGGTATTGGGCGGGCCACTGCCCTTCGATTAGCAAAAGACGGATTCAGTGTTGCTGTCTGTTATTCCAAGTCACGAGAAGGCGCAGACCAAACAGTATCCATGATTACTGAGATTGGCGGATCGGCGAAAGCCTTTCAGGTTTCGATTGAAAACGAAGAGAGCGTTTGTTCACTATTCCGTTCATTAATAGAAAACTATGGCCGAATCGACGTACTGATCAATAACGCGGGAATCGGCCATTTTGGAAAACTCAAAGACGTAACAATGGAAGAGTTTGACTACGTTTTTGGCGTGAATACACGTGGAACATTCATGATGTGCCGAGAAGCCGCGAAGGTGATCGAAACCGGCGGTTCAATAGTCAATATATCTACCGGTGCCACTACATCGAACATGCCCGGCCAATGTTTGTACACGGCAAGCAAATTGGCAATGGAGGGTTTTACTAAAGTGCTCGCCAAGGAGCTGGGGAAACAGCAGGTTAAGGTGAATATCGTTTCTCCCGGCATGACAGACACACCATTACTCGAAGGCGGAGACGCTGAATCGCTAAAACAGTACGGCGCGCAGGTAGCTGCACTGAGACGCTGTGGTGAGCCTGAAGATATCGCTTCAGCGATCAGTGCGCTTGTTTCTAGTGATTGTGCATGGATTACCGGTCAAAACCTTCATGTTGATGGTGGCAGTGTTATTTTGTAAAGCCCGAAAACGGTGGCGAGTCGTTGAACCATCCTCAAACAACCCTGAAACAATCAATGACTCCGCAACTACCGACAATCACTGCAAGCAAGCCTCTGCCCCAGTGGAAAAACACCTAAACTGATCGAATTATGAAAACGGCCCATGGTATACCTGATACTCTGAATCACCAGCGTCGCGGTTGAAGCGCATTCGTTCACGAAAAAACTCACCATAATCTTCAAGATGTTCAAAGCCGGGGCCGTAACAACCCTGCGCCTCCAGAATGATGTCGACCAATGGCTCGGCGACTGCAATTAGGGATGTTTTTTCTGCCAACCTAAAGATGAGTTTGTCTGGTCCGATTCGCGACTAATCACTATCGGTATTTTCCCAAATATAATATTCCATATTCGATTTACGTCCTTTTGCGCTTCTTAGTTTTAACCCTGATCTTAGCTGTAACGCTATTGATTTCCGCCGGTTTTAAAGACGTTATAACATCTCAAAGCTCCTCGGAAGAGTCACTACCTGGATAAACACCCGAGCCACACGGCTGGGTTCGTTCAGCTAAAAGCGATTACTTGCTGTGGCTATGCTTGGCATACCGCATACAACGGTATGCACTCATATGCCCTATCGGGATTTTCGTAAAAACACCAGAAATATATTCATATTTTGTCTCCGTTCGACGAACGAGGGACATAGTTGCATGTGTTTGAACTTTTTAAATTGATTTGCCTCATTACCTATAGAGACGGAAACACGCTATCCCATTTGAAGTACTCGAAGGCTAAATAAGACTGATAAAATTATTCTCACCTTTAGTAAATTCGTTTTTCAAATTGGGATTTTTGATCAACTGTCTTCTCACCCCTGATGTGACAACCTCATAAACAATGACGAGGCCTATATGCACGTTCAAAAAACTGCGAATCAATCCCAATTTTACGACGAACTATCACAAAACTATCACGTTAAGACAACAGACCATGCCTGGGTGATCCAGAATCCGAATAATGAGCGAACGCAAAGGCGCGCTGTCGTATTTGCGCACGGAGGTTATGAACAAGTACCTGAGACATTCATAAACTCTGCCCCAGTAACGCATACTTTTTTAACTCCTGCCAATACACGTTTATTGTCTAGCCTGTCGCATTTCATCCACGCTGATGCAGAAATAGAGCGTTTTGACCGCATAGGATTCAAGGAGTCTATAACCAACTATCAACTAACGGCTGTTGACCCTGTTGATCTGCTCGATGACATTCGTGACGCTCATGCTTTGTCTTTTGACCTCGTACTGCTGAAACCCGATGCCAAATTAACGGTGAGCGAACTCAGTGATGTGCTGGTGCATGCGTTTCCATATACTCAACTTGAGTGGCATATCTGCCGTCACGACACAACACTGAGTGACGTTGTGCAATGGCACGTTCCTGCTATGAGACAAGCACTTTTCCAGGGGATTGAGGGGTTGTGTTTCTTTGATGGCGGCGGCGTGAGCCAGCAGTCTTATGCAGATTATGTATCGTCGTATCTGGGTGATTTGGTTGATGCGGTTACTGTGTTTCGTGATCCGACGCTAAACGAAGTCAATGTGGGTTGGTTGAACAAAGTCAGTGATTTGCAGAATAAATTCGATGGTCAGGCGCTGCGCTTTGCTGCTGAAATCGATATCGCCCGCAACACTGGGTATTTTGATGACACACTTTCAACACGTCTCGATAATTTTAGGCAGTCGATCGAAGATGTTGTTGATCACTCTATTAACTTGCCCACCGCTCAAACTGCACCACCAACATCGATTCCCGGTCATACAGAGCTGGTTAATGCGGGCGCTTTAGAAGATTCAATCACTGCTGCGCTGGATTACTATCGCGACTATGTGAGCGGTGATGAGACACAGGTAGAACGTTTTCAGTCTGAGTTTGGGCTGGTTTCTACAGATCTTGATAGCTTGCGGCAAATCGCTTCGGGTCTATCAGCGGGCGATGTAACAACCACACAGGTAGCCCACGATGTATTTTCCCAGTTGGCAAAATTTGATCGCTACGTCGCTGATCTGGGAGTTACCTCACCCGGTAACGAAGCGGTTCAATTGCCTTGGGTTGGTGAGCTAACACCAGCAATGCAATTGGCGCGGCTTCAGGATCCTGATTTTGAACCACTGGCGATTGGGGGTATTAGCCGCATTGTTTCAAAGTATGCCAATGACTCTGCCTACAACGGTATTGTTGATTCCAATATACCCGGCGTGAAAATTGGTTTGACGTACGCTGGTGGGCCGGAGCGAACCGTATCGGATCCGGCAGTTGCCGGCGATATCAGCAAGGCGCTTGCGATTCTTTCCGACGGGTTGGATTCCAGTAAACCTGATCATGTCTTATTCGCTAGAGAGATATTCGCAGCAGCAAAAGTCGCAGAACGCGATGGCTCTGTTCTGAAAGACGTTTATGGTGCTGATGGCGGTGGTTTCATCCTCGGGGTGGGTAACCCACAACAACTAAGCCAAGATACCGAAGGATTTACATCCGTAATGATCTTGGGTGAAACCGACGCAGACATGCGTGTTTTGTCTGAGGTTATATTGGATCGCGTCGCAACTCCTGATAAACAGTTGAGTGCGGCTTATCACGAGCTGTGGCATGTAACATCACAAAACAAGTTTTTAACCAGCGCTGATGGCACACACACAATTACACTGAGTGACGGTAAAACCTTTACATGGAGTAACGGTGGTATTGAAGAACGCTTGGCATCCGGCTCACGTTTTGTGGGCGAACTATCGTTTATCGACAACCCGCTCAATGCACCTGCAGGCTGGATTTCTGAAACCACCATCAATGAAGCGCGTGGTAATCCGGGGCCGATTTTTTATCCATTTGATGCAGGCGATACGGATTCGCCAGCAACGCGATCTCTGCATATTCCCGAGTATGTGATCAATGATCGTTTGAAGCAGATTACACTGCCCGACAGTGCGGTGTATTTCGATAACATCTATCAAACTTACACTTATCTGAATCAAATACAGAGTGAATATCAGCGTTTGCGCTTTTTGGATCAAGCACTTCAAGATCCGAAAATTAACAACGGCATCAGTGGCTCTAATCGAGAATTGATTCAAGCAGAACTCACCAATCGCTATCAGATTCTTGAAAAAGATCTACCTAAAGTCGCTACTGCGGTGGCATTGTTGCGTTACGACCGAATAACCCATGACGCACCGCCACATGGCACCTTCTCGAACGGAGACGGCGATCGCTCCGCACGCTTAGTATTAGCTGATATTTTAGTGGCTGCAGGTGCTGCAAGTCAGCAATTGCCTGACGGTCTTTTGAATAGCCGATTCAACATGGTCGAATTTACGAAAGAGGTTAAAGCACAGGTTCAAGCGATCTACGGTGACTTTTTCTTTGATCATTTTGATTATGGGCCGGACAAGTTAAAGGGTTCTCTCGACCGGGTAACGGACTTGTCCAAGTACTTTTCTCAATTTCCAAACGATCTCACAGGATTAGATCGCCCTGCCGGAATCATGGGCGGCACTCCAGATTCTGCTGCTGTGCTTGCGCTTCGTGCCTTCGCTGATAAATTAGGCGTTGCTGATAAGGTCTTTGATACCGATACCGGTTCTCGAAACGATTTCTCACGGGTTATTCAAGCGGCACAGGATGGCGATGGTAAGAACGATTCGCTCAACGCCGGCTTGGTAGATGCCATACCCGACGCCGAAAAAGTGTTTAAGGATGCCAATCTTAGTCCGAAACCGCTCTTGGAAGCGCTCGGTGAAAACATTGCAGATGTCAGTGGTATTCATCGTACGCCTGATCAATTTTATTTCGTTAAATCCGACGGAGGACAATTGGAGCTTGCCCCGTTTGACCCTGGCTCAGACGTCAAAGGTTATGATCGCGTCACACTCGACAACGGCGATGCACTGTATCTACCGACCGAAGAAGGCAATACGCCATTCAGATTCACAGAAAAGTTTGTCGAGCGCTTAACCTGGTTACGTAGCGACGGTCTGGAAGCCGATGTTAATACCGTCTCTGAATCAATTCAGTTCTATCGGTCGTTAACGGCTGCAGAAGGCCGGCCAGAAGCGTTAGGCGGTATGTTGTCACTCAAACTGCTTGAGTTTGGGCTGAAATCAGACAATGAAATCACATCAAATCCTAAGGTAAGAGAGGCATTTGCAACCTTGGTTGCTGATACCTCAGAGTATGTGATCTCCGTACGTAACGGTGATGCAGGCAAGCTTGGCTTGAACGTCTCTAGCATGTTGGAAATCCTTAAAACGACCTTTGGTGAAAAGCCCGAACTCTTCATCAATAAGGTGTTAGACACCGTACCGGAAACCACCGCGCTCGTTTTTCGTGCCTTTCCTGAGTTCAGCGCGCCGCTGGCCATTCAGCAACAAAAAACCATTGTTTCTCGTTACTTGAATCTTGAGACTCTGGCCATTAATGAGTTGGTTCGTCTAACGGGCGATACCAGTCTGAGTGGTAAGCCTGGTACCGAGGTTCTTGAGATTGTGAGTCGAATCGAAGACGGAGGGCCTACCGATAGCTTGATACGGCAGCAGGTTAAGAAAAACCAAGAGCTGCTACGCGCAAGTATCTCAGCGCTTCGCGAACAACAAAAAGCATTGGTGGATACGGCGAATGCATTGAATGTCGATCTTCCCGATACCAATGTTGTTGAGCAACTGCCGCAGTTAATCAGTGACTTGGCGGTTGAGCTTGATACTGACAGTGTTAGCAAATTTGACTCAGTACGAGCGCAAGAAGTCGGTAATTTGCTGGCGAACTTTAGTAGTCGTGAACGCTATGTGGATACCCTGAATAACCAGCTTCTTAAGTTGGTTACCCCAGAAGCACTCTATAGCCTGCTAAAAGAACAAGGCTCTACAGCCAAACAGCTACTGGCTGATGGCGGCTATAAAGACTTTTACATCGACAAACTACTTGAGCGCTATTTAACTTCGCTGTCTCCTCAGGAAGGCCACGAAGGGTTGGATTCAGCCATTAAACACATCGTTGGCGCGGGCATGCTCGTCGAGCTAGATTATGCGGGATCGGTAGATCAACAACGCCAGTTGATCGGCGATACCATTCAACAAGCTGCGGATGTTCTGGAAAAGTACAAAGGTACGTTTAATTCGGAGGCCGACTACGATCACTTTGCTACGCAATGGGTCACATCCGTGTTGGATGCGTATGAATCTCTGCACCAAGCCGATAGCAGTTTTGAGAGCGCGCGTGGCTTTCTGGATTCGGGAGATTCAGACCACTATCGCCAGCTGCTGGGAGATACACACCCTGGCGATTCATTCGATAACTTCATCGACGCTATCGACAAACCCTTCGGCGGTGGTGCCGGTGGCTTTGATGACTTTGTTGACGTCGCAGACCCAGCGGGCTTCACACCTCGTGATGATCGAGGTTACCGGGTTCCTGAAAGCAATATGATGGCAAGGTTGCGCTCCGAAAAGCTGGCGCGCCGCTTAGGCAGTAGTTTTGTCGACAGTGTGGAAGAGATTCGAACCGCAAATAGTTTGTCTGGCGACTGGGTACCGTTGCTGTCTTCCGCTCAAGAACTGGACGGTGGCAACTACCAGGTTAACTTTGTAAATACCGCGGATGATACAGCGGAGCCTGTAACGATTCACACAGACAGCGCTGACATTTTCCGCGTTCGTCAGTTTGTTGATGAAAACGATGCAACGGCATTAAAAGCCTACAAACCAGATGCTTCCGGCGCCCTCAAACTGCGCGAAGATGTACCGGATGTCGAAGGCGTTAACGGCCTTAACGCCGCCTTTGCGATTCATGCATTGGTTGGCTTTTTGGAGCGTGGAAAATTGGCTGAAGAGACTGATAGCTCTCAACTGGCCACTGTACTGCGTGCTCATCAGTATTTGAATCTGGCACAAACAGCCTATGGCCTGGCACTTGATGGCCTTGAAGTGATCAAGTTGGTCAAAGAAGGCATCAACATCAGTCGTACCGTTGTTAAGGAAGCGAGCGCGGCCAGCAAAACGGTCTCGGCTGCTGCTTCTATTGGTTTCGGTGGGGTTGATATCCTCGCGGGGCTGGCTAGCACCGGCCTAGACATCTATGAGCTGACCCAAGCACAGTCAGCATCTGAGAAAGCCGTTATCGGTACGCAATTGGCATTTGATGTTGCCGGTGTTGGCCTTGGGGGCGTGTCACTCGGGCTGGGTATTACTACTATCGCTGCCACCGCAGTCGAGGCCACGGCTGTGGCTGCGGGCGCTGCCGCTGCGGGTACGATTGTTGGCGGAGCCGGCGTCATTTTTGCGGGCTTGGGTATCGGTATCACTGCACTGGTGCAGGTCTTCACACAGGTATCTGATGATGCCAAACGTGTGGGCAAGTTCTTCAGTGAAATCGATAAAACCTATAAAAATGGCGGCTTCCTTTATGACGGCTCCAAAGACATTGTTAAGCCCGTTGGCCAAGGCATTGTCGATAAAGTCGATTTCACCAACGGCAAAGTTTCCTTTGGCACACACCGCATCTACCGGACACACCACGGTAAAACCGGTAGTGGCGCACAAAACTACTTCTTCTGGCCTGGCGATTTTCCAACTTTAGTACGCGATGAGAAACAGGCTCTGAACGTACGGGAAAAGATCGGCTATGGATCATCGGCAAATCTGTCATCGAAAGAGCGTAACGCCAAGATCTTTATCGCGCCGGTTACGCCGCATACGTCGACGATTTCTTACAGCTGGAACACCTTGCCAGGCTCAACCACCCGTCACGATGAAGGCTTTGATGTTATTCGCCGTATCGAACGCGATAAGAAGTTCGACTATGACTTCTATGTCACGCCCAGTGAATACACCATCGATGATATCGATTTCAAATATCAACGCAGCGGTGTGCAGATTAACCTAGACGATCGTGATCGAGTAATCGTGATCCCAGATATTCCGAAAGAATATCGCGGTAAGATCTATCACAATATCTATGGTCATGGCGGCAATTACACCCTCTCACTGAATGATGATGCCGAGCTTTACATTCATTCACCGAACAAAAGCAACTGGATTATTGAAACCTCAAATGTGGGATCAAAAAACCTGCGCATTAACGACAACACGGTATGGGTGGGTAATGCCAAAGCGCAATTCGGTGATCTAGGTAATGCAAACGTGCTGCTGAACAGTACCGATGGCGATATTTCCTCGATCGACTTCAAAACGCACAAAGCCATGGCTATCTTCGTTAACGGCGAAACCATCAATAAAGATGGCCACAACAGCGGCAAGGCCCGCGGTGATTTAGCCAGCCATTTAAAATCCTTGAAAGACCAAGGACGTTTGGATGTCGTCACAACGGTCAATCGCTACCATGCAGACGGTAAAGTCTACGATCACGTTTACTACGATCGTGACGGCACCCGCATGCTGTATTCGCAAGAGCACCCCAATGCTGATCTGGTCGGGTTCCTGCAATCAAGTACTGATAGCAGCAAATCGAAAGTGGTCTTCTATGATGCCAAATCACGTCGCTTGGATATTGTAGACGCCAATAATCACCACACGATCAGCCATGCGATTCTGCCTGGATTTAAAGACAAGGTTACTGTGTTAGGAGCTGTAGAAGAACATGGCAAAATCTTAACCCGTGTTCGACAAACGCTGGCCAATGGTCATGATGTGGATTATCTCTTCCATGAAGATAAAGGCACTCTGGTGCTAGACAGCGTGATCGGTGATAACACCTTGTTTGCACAATTGCGCGACAGCGGGCACGTTGATGGAAAAGCACTAATCAGCCGCTTTTCAACCGATGTGAAGTTATCGCCTCAGGTACGTGTAGTGCCAACCGAAGGTGACAGCAACCACGTTCACGACCGAACCGTTCACCATATTGATGGCAAGATCTACCTACAAGCAGGCAGTCACGCGGTTGAGATTTCGCATGACGATGGTTTGAAGCTTGTGCTGGGTGGCAAGACNCTAGTTCAAGGAGACAAATGGGATGGAGGCCATAAAACACAAGTAACATTCACTGCAGATAAAACCGGTTATTACGATCTCAATGCGTTGTACTTTGAAAGCACGGGCTCAGCGTATTTGGGAGTCAAAATCGATGGGCAATCATTGGACAAAAACCACTTCGGTGGCCCAGATAACCAGTTCCTGCACGGCAAAGCTTGGTTCTCGCCATCAGGCATCTACTCACTGGGAACGGCCGATAGCATAACGAAAAAACAGCAGCCTGATATCTATTACACGATTGAAGCATTGGATTTTGTCGAGCGCGGCGGCTCGCTGCAGGATTTCTGGCATGGGCATGCGACGCAGGTAAACACTCCACTTTATGTATTGCCAGGGTCGGGCGACGTGCTGCGGCCAGTTGTTCCGGGTGGCGATGACAAACTGGTACTGGTTTCATCAGGAACCAACGCCGGCGCAACGATTACCTCGAAAGGCGCAGTGTCTGTTGATGAAACCGCAGCTGTATCGCCAGCGGCGGGTTATCTCTATTACGATCCCACCAACAAAAAGCTCTATAGCCAGCGTTCTGCAGGCTCTCCTACGGAAGCCGTCAATCTACCGGATATCGGCGTTGACGAAACGGGCGCCACCGTTAAAACACTAGCGGCTGTCGCTCAAGGTTTGTTGGTCAATGACGATAAAGGCGCTAGCTGGTTAGTTAGTGGCAGTGGTGATGCAACACTGATCGCCGTGTCGGATGGTTGGGTTGCGGCACATGATGACTGGGAATCTACCTTGAAGACTCACTTCGGTGATAACAAGACATTGGCGCTGCGCGCGTCACTGGGATTAACCACTGCACCTCCAGTACTTATTAATGGTGTTAGTAATGCGTCGGTGCATGCGCAGGAATTTTCGCTGCGCGGCGAAGTGCATTACAACAGCAAAAACGAGAATGTAACATCCCTCGAACAGGCAGCCGCAATACTGGCGGGTGGTAAGTCAACCAGTTATGTCATCGACAGTGTGGATTTCAGAGAAGCCGGAGGTAACCATACCTTAAATGATTTTCTACAAAGCCATGCCGAATTAAGCCAGAAAGATGCGGGCAGCCATGTGCATGATCATGCGGTTCATAACATCACCGGGCGGATATATCTTCGCGCAGGTGAGCACAACTTCAACGTGCTGCATGATGATGGTGTTCGTTTAACAGTTGGCGGTGAAACTATTTTCACTGACGACAATTGGAAATCTTCCGCCAATCAAGCGAGCTTTACGGCAGAGTCTGATGGTTTTTACGATATCAATGTTTTGTACTTTGACGGGCAAGGACCGTCAAATCTGAAGATCGATATCGACGGCAAAGTGTTGTCTAAAGCTAATTTTGACGGAAGCAATGCACCGGGCCATTCCTTGAAAACATGGTATGACCCACTGAGCACAAATGTTCTTGTTGCGAATGTTTCCGATAGCGACAACACACGCTTAGTTCGTATTGACGGCGATCGTAAGTCCGCCTGGTTATACGACGACAAAAACCAACAACTCTATCGTCAATCGTTATTGACAAAAGATAGCTTCGAAAGCCTGACGGGAACGGTAATTGGTGTCGCAGAGGCAACATCAGAAGCCGACGTATTGACGCTATCGAGCGTCGAATCGAATGCTGAGTATGTGGTGCACGGCTTCAAGGCAGGTGAAGATCGTCTCGATCTCAGTGGGCTTGATATTGTCTCGCGAGAAGACTTAACGATAGAAACAGGTACGTCGGTCTTGCGCAGCGATACTAATGGCAAGCCATTGAAGTATGCACGCATTACGCTTGCAGATGGCGCGCACATGACACTGTATAGTGTTGATGGAAACGCCAAAGATCACTTCTTCAATATCGATGACATTATGATTCAGCCACCTAAAGCGGGCGAAGCCGGACATGTCGTTGGATTTGAAAAACCTTCGCTGACCCCATCCATCACCTTGCTGGATGTGCCTGGGAAAACTGACTTGCCAGCGGCACAACGCATTCTGGCTGATGAAACCTTAACGAATGTTTTGTCGACCGCGACCGGCCTTGAAGTCTTTACCGAATCAGGCTTGGTATATGGGGTTGATAACAATCACCTAACCATCTCCGGAGTGAAACAGAGCTGGCTGGATGCCGGTAACACCTTGCCAACCGATGCCAGCAAACGTGACACGCTCAACGTATTTGACGCGGATAACCACCTGAAGGGTTGGTACCTTTCACAATTCGGCACCTTGGTCGAACCAGAGGGTTTAGATGGCGACGATGTCGGTACCTATTTGGGATATAACGCTGAATCTGAATCTGCATTTATTCGTCAAACAGATGCATCGACCCATCAGGATACCCTGTATCGCGTCAGTGCAGATGGGGCAGCAACCGCTGTTGGGCAATTTGATATTACGACGGTGCTGAACAACGGTATTGTCGATATTCTGGCGCTAGCCGGTATGGATGCAACGCAAGCACTTAATATTCCGCAACTTGACGACGTGAAAAGTCTGTTGCTATCGCCTAAAGACGGCGGTATCGACTTTGCGGTGAGTGATGATCTACTTCAGCACTATTCTCAAATCACAGTGGATACCAGCCAGTTCCATCCGGCAGATGACACCTCTGGTGCTATAACCGTGAACGAAAACTGGTTGGCACGTCATGTTGATGTCGCAAAAACCGGCAGTGACCTAACGATCTTAAACCGGGATACCGGGCATAGCTTGATCCTAAAGGGCATTGCCGACAATGATGATGTCGCATCACTGCACATTCGCTCGAAAGACAATGTGGACCTATCGGTTGGCGATATCGTTGATAGCCTTGAACAGACTAGCGCCGAGAAAGACGCTGCTGTGAGTTTGTCTATCGACGACATCTATCTGCGTCAGACACGTCATAACGCTGATACAACGAAGCAAGAAATCGCTGCACCTGACGGCGATATGACCTCGGGCAGTAATGATAAAACCTTGGTTGGCGGGGGTGGGAACGACAAACTCGATGCCGGCGAAGGCTTTAAAGGCGACCCGCTTGGGGATAGCAAAACCCTGGCAGATAAATTCCTCAAGCCAGAGGATGTGTTTAAACCCGAGGATTACCTTAACAAAGACCAACAACCGCAGTTTAGCTCACTGCAACAAGCGATGGCCGGCTTTGGTGCCGACTCAGGCTCGGAAATGAATATCAAGGATGTAGCGAGCACATCCTCGCTTAACATTGCCGAGACTAACTTGGACAAAAAGGAACAATACGCCAATAAGGATTTCGCTTAAACTCGCAGCTTGATTGATCACCTTGAATACCGGCCGCCCACGGCCGGACTAACACAAGGTGATTAAACACGATCTCTCAGATCAGTTATGCCGGTGTCTGGATATAAGCTTTCGCTGAATCAAGACACCGGCTTTTTTATTCCTAAAATCTCATTATTTTTAGTGCTGGGATTTCTCGACAGACAGAGAATATTCTCACATGCTGACTTCTTTGATAAATTTGAGGTACCTGCCAGGGACAATCTAAGGCGCACTATCGATAGTTTGTAAGTCGCCCCAGGCGTACAAGCCTCAAGCAGGCCTATATTTAGTTGACCACTCATCATTAAACGAGGAAGAAACGATGATCAACATGTTGCCAGAGAGCGAAGGGGCGATAATCGGAGTCGAAGTATCCGGCAAGATTGATTCTGAAGAAGAGAACAAATGGATAGCGGTATTTGACGACCTAATCAAAGAGCATGGAAACATCAATATACTCATTTTGTTAGATGGGAAAATTCACTATGGCATTGATGCTGCCTACGATGATTTGAAGTGGACCTTCAAAAATTTGAAAAACATGAACAAACTCGCCATCGTTTCTGAGAGCAAGGTGTTGGGGTGGCTTGTTGCAGCCGACAGCCCGTTTGGAAAACTAGCCGGTATCAGTGAGAAGCATTTTGAAACCAGCAATTTGCAGGATGCCTGGCGCTGGGTTAAGGAATAGCGACGTTAGTAGATAGAGATAGTCTCATATTTCGTGTGCTTCCCCGGTGCTTGCTGAACTCTCCTGACACACGTTGTCAGGAGGGCTCGGATATAGTCGGTCTTCCATTGAACAGGAGAGCCCCACCCATGAAGATGAACTATTTTGTTGTTGGCACAAACAATATGGATGCCTCAATCGCATTCTATAATTCACTTTTCGAAAACACCGACATTAACTACCTAGCATCAACTGATAGAATGGCTTACTGGCAGGGTGAAGATTTTGCCTTTGCCGTCGCCATACCGTTTGATGAAGAGCCTGCCAGCAATGGTAACGGTACAATGGTTGGATTTAGCGTTGGCTCTACTGACGAAGTAAAACGCCTTTATAACAAGGTTATTGAGCTAGGCGGCCGCGGCGACGGTGAGCCGAATCCGCGCGGGCCTCGTTTTTCAGCGTATGTGCGAGATCTCGACAATAATAAAATCTGCTTTTACGAGTAGAGTACTAAACAAGTCGCCAGCATAACCCCTCGTATTGGGTATTTGCTGGTATTAACGCCCGTATTTATGACGTTACAGCGTCGTAGATCAACCAAGGCTTTATCAATATGAAAGATATAGAAACAAGCTGTTTATGTGGCAGCGTGAAAATCGCAGTCGGAAACGTTAATCCAAAGTACACAGTATGCCACTGCGATTCTTGCAGAGCTTGGGGAGGTGCGCCTTTTTTTGCCATGCAATGTGGCACGGATGTAAAAATTAAAGGCGAGGATAATGTCAAAGTGTATGCCTCGTCTGCATGGGCAGATAGAGGGTTTTGCGCTGAGTGTGGCACACACCTGTTTTTTAAATTTAAGAAATCAGGTGAATATAATATGCCAGTCGGTTTGTTCCCCAATTTAGACGGGTTGGAAATGAACATGCAGTTCTTTAGTGACCGCCGCCCTAGCTACTATTGCTTCTCGAATCAAACCAAAGAGATGACCAGCGACGAAATATTCGCGCACTTTGCTGCAACACTTTAGTCGCATATAGCGACTACCCGCGCAGCGCCCTGAGGTTTCCGACGCCGATTAACCGCTTAGGCTGTGAATCTTTCAAGCTAACTAAAAGCGGAATCGCGTCTCATATTGAAGCTCGCCCTCTGAGCTTTTTGCTATATCGTTACTTAACAATTTTTTCGTTTGATTCTATTTTATTCCGCAAAAAGGCTCCGTATCACAGATGTGATTAACTGGGCTTCCGCACAATCATTTTATCAAATCTCGATTTACCACAACCTCATTGTGATCAATATATCGACAAATCGTGACACTATTCTGCTGCTAGCTCCTAAACTTGTAATCGCATTTACCCAGTGTTCAGTGAGTTTTATTGTTGAACAGGTTTTATAAAAATAGTGAGACATCGACTATGCACGATCGCGTTCAATCCATTCGAAACGTCGCTATAGATCGACAATTTCACGAAGCCACCCAGCCTGAAATTAAGTATGGATTTAGAAAAGTACACACCCTATATGGATTAACCATTGGCGGAGTGAACGAAGCGGTTGCCGTTCACGAAACCACAAAGTGTTCACTTTGGGCGAGTGGTGACCCAATGGAGATGTTCTTCTACATGATTCCACTATCCGGTTTGGGGGTAACCTGCATTCAAAGCGGCCTGTTTTCAACATCCATCCCTCAGAGATGCCACATATGCAGCCCACTCGATGACTACGAGGGTTTATACGTTTGTGCTTATTTCGGCACCACACCATCAGCCAATAAAACAGTGGTATCCGCCATTCGCAAAATCCGGTGTGATGTGTTCACCCAAAAGCCTTGCTATACCTGCGCTTTTTCATTCGACACAAAGCGGATATTGGCAGGCTTTGGATTTCGACCGGTTAAAGGCTCGTTCAAGAACATGTGGGTTCAAGACTGTTGTTGAGCCAGAGGGCGCAACCACAGGGCCAAACGTAACAGGAGTGTCACGCCCACAACGAAAAGTCTCATTTACGGTATTGGTTGATGCATATCGCTTTAATTCAATGATTAGCGGGTGCTAAAAGGGAGATGAATTTCAACGGTTTTTCGCTGAAGTTAATCAATGCTAAAAGGAAATATCATGATGATCAATAAGGGTACTTTATGCACAGCGCTACTGGGGTGTATCTACGCCGGAGGGGTAGCCGCAGACGACAATGAACAGACCTATCCTCTGCCTTTACAGGCGTGTCTGCATCACAACTCAAGCTTTTTCAATGAGAACTCTGAAGCCGAGTGCTTTGGCTTAGAAAATCTTAACGGCGGCGAATCTCATGCCATTGCCCAGTTGCCGTTCAACCCGGGTTCGATCAACGCTGGAGTCATCGTCGATAGTATTGAGTTGTTTGATCAGGCCAATTTTCAGGGCGAAAGCTGCACAGTAAGCTCGGGAAGTTTTTCTGGTGAATGTAATGATGAAGATTGGCGCTGGCGCGCACAAAGCGTTCGATTCAATTTCGGTGGCTGCCGGTTGATTGAAGTCGTTGCACCGTGGAGCTTGGACGACAACATTATTGCAACACCCGCCACACGCACTATTCCTGTTGCTGCAGGGAGCTGCGATCAAGCAACACAAGGCGTGGAAGACAATGTGGGAATCTATAATCGGCTAAGCGCCAATTATTTGCTCAACATTGGTGTTCCGACACGCGAGTTATGCACCGCATCGGACGCCATTCCACAAACATTCGAGGTAGATATTGTCGACCTCAATACTGGTAACTCAGGCTCATTGTCTTTCGATGAAAGCATTCCGCGATACGCTTCTTGCGTAAATCGCCCTATTTTTTAAATACCCGAGGTCACCGGTGCTGGTTGCTTTGCTACGCAAAGCTCGCTGTTATATTGAGCCTGTACGCGCGCAGCTGCACCGGTTGTATATTTGATGACACGCTATAGAGATACAGACCACAGAGAATATTCACCGGAATAACTAAAACACTATGATTGGTAATTAATTCCAGATGCTATTTATAGCCTAAAGATCGTTGCTCTACTCCCCCGCCCCGCCAGCCACATCAGCCTCGCCGGTTACACGTTGCGAGCCGCAAAAGATACCTGCATGTAATTTCTGCTGTCTCGAAATGAAGGCTTTAACGTTGTTGTTCCGGATGCTGAGGAGAACGATTCAACATCGTACTGCATAAATCTAGCGTCTGCGACCGACTCCAAACGCATATATTTCTCGACAGAAAAAAGACAAAGCCACATTGACTATGAATGAAAATCAATTTTCTGAAGGTAAAGCGAAAACAACATTGAACAGCAGACTAAGCGGGTTTTAGACAGAATATTAACCTCGTTATTTCTTCTCATGGAGACTGTTTTGATAGCAAAAATAGGCGAACTTTCACTATAATCGACGTTTCTTATAACCCCCTTTGTTTCATCTCAGCCATATCGCCGCGAGCGTTGGTTACCCTCCGTAAGATTGAGGTGATTTATGTTGTTACGAACGCCTTTGTTTATGCTTGTTTTTCTGCTCCAGCTACAAGCAACGAAAGCCTTTTCGCTGGAGGCTTCAAATATTCAGCGCCTTGGTGAAAATCCAAACCGTGAAAGCTGGACGTTAATGATCGATAACGACATTTTTACGCCTGGAACGAAAGATGCTGACTACACGTTTGGCATGGCTTTTATCGTGGGTGGGTTAGCTCCTAGTACAAATTGGTGGACACTTGCCCCCATCGTAAATAGCTTAGATACGTTGTTTGGTATCGACGATGCACGTTTTGCCATTGTTTCACGAAGTATCGATTTCGGCTTTTTTGCCTTAACTCCACTGCAAACCAATGCAACTGAAGCGATCCAAGATGACCGACCATATGCGAGCTTGATTTTTTATTCGACCGCCAATGAACGCGTTGATGCACTGAGAAAACAAGCATGGCAAACATCCATCACGGTTGGCGTCATTGGTTTGCCGTTAGTGGGAGAGATTCAAAACGGCCTTCATACATTGCTTAACACTGATCATGTGCAAGGATGGAGCAATCAAATCAGCGCAGGTGGGGAACCCACTTTTCGCTACTCGATGGCACACCAAACATTTTTACCCTTGAATTCTCCGCATTTTGAAATGAAGAGTACATTTGCGGGCTCCCTTGGTTACTTAACACAAGGCAGCTGGAGCTTGAGCATGCGAGCGGGGGCTTTAAACTCACCTTGGTGGGCATTCAAGCCCGAGGTGAGTAACTATGGTGAGCAATCGGGATCATCGAATATAGAAACAAACCATGCCGAGAGTTATTTCTTTGCTGGCATCACCCTAAAGGCGCGTGTCTACAACGCATTTTTGCAGGGGCAGTTTCGCCATAGCGAAGTAAAATACTCGTTAGATGAGAAACGTATCATGATTGGCGAGGCTTGGGCGGGCTTTACGTTTGCATTCAAGGACGGCTTTCGGTTTAGTTATATGGCACGGCTGCAATCTTCAGAACTCCGCCACGGTCAAGGTGACCGCTATCTACTTTGGGGGGGCTTAACGTTTGCACAGGTATTTCTCTAGACATAGTGTCTGATCGTCTGAACCCAGCAATTTCGTTGCTGAAACTTCAAGCGTGTTCGCACTCAGATAAAAGTCATCACATTGCTATCAATTGGCTAGGAAGCTAAGACTAAACACCTTTACTTCGGATGCCACAACATAGGTCTATCGTTTTTCTTTTGTCGCTATAGATTCCACGGCATACTGCACTTATCAAAAGTGACAATAACAAGGATGTCGACATGAAAGAGATCGCGCTGATCACCTTACATGGCATGGGAGAAAACCCAAAAAACTATGCACAACCGCTGGCGAAAAACCTGCAACAAACCATGGGGGATGCTTGGAGAAAAGTCTCATTTCAGCAAGTGCAATATGCTGACTTACTGCAAAAACCACAGAATAAACTCTGGCAGGATATGATCTCGGCACCGGGCAACAATATGGATTTTCAAAAACTGCGGCGGTTTTTTCTACACAGCTTTGGTGACGCAGGGTCGCTGGAATACAGCGCGCGGCACAATCAAGACAAGTACCTAGCAACACAGCAGACAATTCAAACAGCATTACTCAACGCACTTAACGATCTTGGCAATGATCCTTCAAAACCTGTGGTGATTATCGCGCATTCGTTAGGGTGCCAGGTGATCTGTAATTATCTGTGGGATGCTCAGCACAATCGGCATATTTTTGACGCCGCACCAAGCCGGTCGGCGCAACAGAATCAATTTTTACGTCTTCATTCTTTGGCGGGGCTAATTACCATCGGCTGCAACATTCCGTTGTTTGTTTCAGGAATTGATCAGCGCCAGTGCTTTGCCGCACCCAATGATCAATTCCGCTGGGATAACTACTACGACCCCGACGATGTATTGGGCTGGCCATTAAAACAAATGGGCGACAGCTTCAGCATTGTGAATGATCAACCATTGGATGTGGGCAGCGCGTTAACGGGTTGGACACCGCTGAGCCATACCCAATACTGGACTGACGAGGGCGTTAGTGAACGTGTTGCTCGGCGCCTTTTAACCGCCATAAATCAGCCGGTAGCTGCTATGGAATACAACTCATGAGCAAGCAAATCACAACCAATAAAATCTTCGCGATGATTAGTGCGCTCTTCATACTGGTTGTTCTCGACACAACTGGCTGCGCGCGGATGGAAAAATGCCCGAGAGACTATATCTATCAAGATGCAAAATTTAAAAACACCACCAGCGCTGATGTCGTCATCAATATCAGCACCTACTCTCATCTCACAGAAAGTGAGTTTATGAATGGCGACCATCAATATACCTTCAACATATCTGCAGAGTTAGAACACGATCTGAATATCAAAAAGACCCCAGATTTCTACGTAAACGGCGACAAGAATAGAGATTGCCGCACGGAGCACCACTACCAAAAGCTCTATTTTGACGCACAAGACATTCAAGCGTACACAATATGCGAAGTGAATGAAGCACCCGAGATTGAGTATTCAAACCAGTTTACGTATCAAATCAATTTGCCATCGGAGGTGTGCGCTGAGCCTTGGCATGATGCCGAAGCACTGCAGATAGAAGAGGATCCGGCAGAAGCCGAGTAACGCTCTCATGACAGAATCCCAACCTAGGAGCACCCAACTACATGGAACTGTTTAGAATAGTAATGTCGGTCGCGTCATTCGTTGCCGGTGTCTATCTGATTGTCGATCTTTTCAGCTACGGGTTTGATATGTATGTATTCGCTGGCGTTATCGCAGCCTTTTACATAGCGCATCTGATCTGGCCTAAAAATCGAAAAAAAGACGATGCCGACGATGGGCTTTGGATACTCGATATCATCGAATTTGTTGTTGAACTTCCATACCAAGGGGTTGGTTTACTCTTTCGAGGGATCGGCAGAGTTTTTAGAAGCAGTGGGGGTATCGACTTTGATCTATGAGATTGCCTGAGCTGAATAATTCATTACACGACATGTGCTCCCGGCGTTAATTATCTGATACACCCTTGCTGGGTTTATCTCACACTAGAAACACATACGTCTTGAGTGCGTATTACCTAGTTTGGACACTATACATATTCTTTAGTACGCCTTTATGTACAAAAAAATAACAAAATCAGTATTAATCCACCCCATCAAAACCTACTACCAACTCTAGAAACTAACGTTTTTACTGAATTTTTATGTATAGTGTCGGCGCTCGTATTGTCGCTTAAGCAGAGAATTCATCTCCGCGTCGGCACGATCGTATATTTTCCAATTCACACATACCTTTTTTATTGGCTGAAGAAATAGCACTGAAGACGGCTGCATCGATCTTATCGACGTTGATATCACTGCGTATCCGGAGTATTTCGTTGCTTATCAACCGCTAGTTGAATGCTATTAGAGCGCCAACAATCGGATTAAAAACAAGGCTTGAAATGATTTATCGAATGATCTTGGGGTTGGCAATTTGTAGTTTATCGTTTTTTTCTCTCGCTGAAGATAACAGTGAAATGTCCCCCGAGGAGGAAAAATACATTACCTGGGCCAAAGGAATTTGGGATTCTTTGGATAGAAAGTCCGGCGTCGTAAAAATTGATCAGGCGAATGCTGTATTAGATATCCAAGAAAAATTCTACTACCTCGGTCCTGAAGATTCAGAAACAGTTCTTGTCGAAGTTTGGGGAAACCCGCCAAGCCAAAACACACTGGGCATGCTATTTCCGGCTGATACAACGCCATTCGATAGTGACTCTTGGGCTGTGACTATCGAATACGAAGAAGATGGCTATGTATCAGATGAAGACGCCGACGATATTGATTACAACGATCTTTTAAGTCAAATGAAGGACGACACTCAGTCTTCTAGTAATGAACGAGTCAAAGAAGGTTACGAGCCAATAAAATTAATCGGTTGAGCTTCGCCTCCATTCTACGACGTAAACGAAAAGAAATTGCATTGGGCAAAAGAAATCAAATTCGGTGATCAAGAAACAAATACTCTAAATTACAACATTCGAGTACTCGGCCGAAAAGGTGTGCTGGTTCTAAATTTCATTGCCGACATGGATCAAAAAGCAACGATAGATGCCAATATTTCTGATGTTTTAGCCGTAGCAGAGTTCGACCAGGGCTCAAAATACAGCGACTTCGATCCTGAAATTGATAAAGTAGCAGCCTACGGGCTCGGTGCATTGGTTGCTGGCAAGGTGATTGCGAAAACAGGTTTTTTCGCGATAGCGTTGCTGTTCCTTAAAAAGTTCGGAGTATTTATTCTTGTTGGATTAGGGGCTCTCTTCGGTAAACTATTTTCTCGTAAAAAAGCCTAATAAATCACTGTATTCCATCGCTTTCATATTGGCCTGAGCCGACAATCCAAGCATCGTATGGGTCACCGATCTGAATTGTTAGTTATTAGACTGGAATGCCACTATTTGTGTATTACATAACATCTAGTGGCTATATAGCCAGCGTAACAGTATGAAGCGCTCAGCTAAAAATCGTTAGAGTAAAAACCAATAGGCTGTATTGAAGCAGCCTATTGAGAGTAACTCATTCCTCGAATCAAACTAATCGGCGACGATACAAGACCAACAACAATGAAAACGCTGCCATCAGGTTAATCGCACCAAATGCCGGTGGTTTCGGGGCTGGCGCAGGAGTCGGCTCTGGTTCTGGCTGCGGATCCGGGTCAGGATCTGTTGTACCAGCGCCAACGGTAAAGTTAGTCGCTACAGTATTGTTCGCTGTCGATGTTTCAAACGCGTTAACCACGACGGCAGATACTGACAACGTCGCATTCTGCTGCGGTGTTAAATCCACAGCTAATTGCTGAGAAACAGATAAATTATTATGGGCACAGGTGAAGCTCAAACCATTACCCGCAACCGTACATGCAGCTCCGGCTAAGCTCGCCGTATTGATTGAGGCATTGGTCACTGTGCCAGTCACTGAGGCGCTATCAGGGCTACCAAAACCTGTAGATGCCGATACCGCGTAGGTTTGAGTAAAAGCCGTATTCTCAGTAATACTCGCTGGCGCAGCATCCGCAACAACTGCAACGTTCACAGGCGGTAGATAGCAGTTTTTGATCGAGGATTGCGAAGCGATTTTCGTGGAAACAACGTCTTCACTGCAGCTGGAGAATTCGGTCGGGGTGACGCCTAATTGTGAATTCATCACAAAACCTGACGTAGGACACGAAGGACTATTGCCACTGGGATCTCCGTCGTGTGAGGCATTCAAATTATGCCCAATTTCATGCGCGATAGTCGCAGCTGTGCGCGCCATATTGACGGAACCGCCGCTAAAAGATAACTGTGATGTCCCCGTACCCACCGCAAAATTACTACAAGCACCGTCTATCCAGGCAACACCAATGGTGGAGCCATCAAAATCACGTCCGGTAACATAGTGCAGCAGCGCGCGCTCTTGTTGCAGATGATCAAATTTCGCCGCTGTGGAACCATTCGATCGATAGAATTGCGAAAGTACTTGACCACATGTGCCGCTACCACGGAATTGATCACATTTACGGGATGTTACCTCTTCAAGTAAAGCGCTAGAAACCGTTGTGCTACTCACAAACTGACCGCCACCCTGCGTATTATCGCTATCGGTAATAAAGCGTGATGTCAGCACGTTAAAGCGCATGTTGAATTGGTTAGCGTAATAGCCTTCAACCATATTCAATAGTGCATTAGCATTGCTGGTGACGTTGGCGTTAGCTGTACCAGCGCTATTGAAGGTATTGATAAAACTTTGGTCATAAACAACTTCAAGGTTGGCTGCGATACAAACGCCATCAACCAGAGTGCCGCATAAATCAGAATACGATGAAGATAACTCCGCAGGTACCAACAGAGCAGAATGTGAGCCACCATCATTGGGCAGATCAAAGCTGCTGCCGTCAACACCACAAGTGGCGTCTTGATCGCCGTCGCTCAAACTGCCGGCAACTAGTTTATTAAACACATCACCGTTGCTAGAACCCGCAGCTGCAGTATTAATCTCATGAAGTTGCCCGTTAATGACAGCAAGGCCTGCTAAGCTGCCATCAGAAAATTCAGAGAAGCGCACCCAGCCGTTGATGTCGTCGGTAAACGCACCAGCATAATGTGTCGCAGATTGAGAGCCGTCCGTGCCCTGTGCGAAGGTGTCCACCACTTCGACTTGCAAAGGATACGATTGACCATCAATGTCAATCGAACGTGTTTCGGCCATCGCAACGTGAACAAAGCTCATTGATAGCGTTAGCCCAATGGCATTGATCGCACGATTAGCACGGCGTTTCAGGCGTGTATTCATTATTATTGACCGTTATAGCTAGTGGCTTTTTTTAGCAAGTCTATGTCATTGGATGTTTTGCCGCTACAGGTTATCTCGAGAGCTACGACCAGATCACGTATCGAGCGGAAACACCGCACAAAATGCCGACACACATAGCAACAGGTAAAGAGTCATAAACCTGCTTGTTGCCAAAACCTTCAATGACATCAACAACATGCCGTTTATACGCTGCTGAACAATGAAAACGCATTCAGGGAGTCATCGTCGTTCTGATCGAGCGCCGGTAGTTTCTCAAAAGAGGTAATCTCTGATCTCACTTTTCATATTTCTGGCCAGTTCTATTACCGTTATCGCCATGCACAAACACCAACATTTATCGTACACTCGCAATGAATAACAACCCTCGAGAATAAACACCATGGCCTACGATGAAGGGCTCGCTGAAAGACTCTCCATGCATTTTTCCGGTCGCCCGGATGTTGACATCAAACGTATGTTTGGCGGCCTTTGTTTTATGGTGTCTGAGCATATGTGCTGTGGCATCCTGGGTGAGATGCTAATGGCGCGTGTTGGCCCCGACCACTACGACGATTGCTTAAACGACCCACATGTTGATGAAATGGACTTTACCGGCAAGCCTATGAAGGGTTTGGTGTATGTATCGCCCGACGGGTATGAAAGCGATGCCGATCTGGTACGTTGGGTTGATCTCTGCGAAGCCTTTATCAGAACCTTGCCGCCTAAACCGATTAAGCCGCCGAAAAAACAGAAGACACGCAAAGCACCATAGAAATAATAGAAACACCAACAGTAAAACCACTCGATGCGCTCGTACCCGAATTCACACTTGATACCCGCCAAAGGTATCCTAGGCACTCGGAATTACGGCACATCGAGCAGTAACAGTAAGCCGATTAATCAGCCAACAGCGCTTCAGTGGTAATGACGTTCGCATACGCGAAACTCAACGACGACATATACGCGTTGTGGGTATCTTCGGCGGAGNCCGACGCATCACCAAAGGTCACTTCACGACTCGCGCAGGCGTCTTCTGCCACGGTAACTTGATATCCTAAATCGGAAGCCGCACGCGTCGCTGCGTCAATGCACATATGGCTCATCGCGCCGATAATCACGAGCTCGCTGATGCTGTTCGCTTGCAACTGCTGGTGCAGATCTGTGTCAATAAAGGCATTCACTTTGCGTTTCATAACAACGGCTTCGCCCTCAATCGGGGCAACATCTGAATGAATTTCAACGCCAGGTGAGCCCGGCTTAAAGAAAGGCGCATCGGCACTTTCAAACTCGTGGTACACATGAAAAACCGCGCGTTTTTGAACTCTATGACTTGCCAATATTCGCTTCGCATTGGCGCTGGCGAGTGCAATATTGTGCAACTCCCATTCGCCGCCGGGGTAGTAATCATTCTGCAGATCAATAATCAGTAAGGCTTGTGTCATGGTGTACTCCAGTGCTGTGTATTTAACATCAGGGCTAGTATGCCGCTGACAAATCACATAATCTGGAGTCAAATCTGACATTCACAGGGTTATTTACGCCATATGCAATCTACGCCTGTTTCAGTACTCGTGATCGATTACCCCGGTGCAATGCAGTCGGCCATCGCCGGCTGGAAAGATTTGTTTGCGCTGGCGAACCGAGTGACAGAGGAAGACGCCGCAGAAGCCCGATTCATTGTTGATTGCGCCCACGTAGATCACCTGCCCGCCAACGCCGCCTATACACTGGTACTCCTGCCACCGAGTGTCGAAGGGGATTACTACTGCACTCCTGCCAACGCTCTAATCGATTGGCTACTGCAACGCCATCGACAAGGAAGTGTGCTGTGTTCTGCCTGCGCAGGCAGTTTTATTCTAGCTGCAACGGGCTTGGTTGATGGCAGGCCAGTTACAACACATTGGGCCTTGGCAAACGAACTGGCTGATGCCTACCCTCAATTACGGCTGGATGCGCAAGAAATCTTGGTCAACGACGGCGATATTATCAGTGCTGGCGGCTTGATGTCGTGGGTAGACCTTGGTCTTGAAATCGTTGCACAATACGCCGGCGCAGCAACGATGCGAAAACTAGGACGGTACATGATTGTAGATACCGCCAAACGACAACAGCAATACTACAGTAGCTTTTCACCGCGCTTCGATCACGGTGATGCCGCGGTCGTAAAAGCACAGCATTTTTTACAGCAGCACTACACCAAACCGCTGCGTATACCCGATCTCGCAAAGCACACTCATTTAAGCGAACGCACACTCTTGCGACGGTTTACCGAAAATACAGAACTGAGCCCCTTGATGTACCTGCAACGTGTTCGAGTACAAAAGGCGTGCGATCTTTTGGAATCCTCGCAACAAAGTATTGAATCCATTACCTACCAAGTTGGCTACAACGATGTATCGGCATTTCGGAAGATCTTTAAACGTACCATGGGCTTATCACCCGCGGAGTTTCGCTTACGCTTTGGCGGGCCGCGTTAATACATAGAATCTGAAAACGTCTGTTGGAAATACCGAGGAGCCAACGTGAGCAACGCCAAATCGGCAAACCCACCGACTCTGTGATGACTCTTCGAAATGAAACCGTATGATAACGTCTACCGACTCACCAACCCAATGCATTGAAGCATTAGTGATCATGTGTTTTAAGCAATCTCCAAGGCCACAAGGAATCTAACGATATGCCACGCACCCCTCTTCTTATCATCGCCCTATTTTTTATGATTGGCGGCATCGCGCATTTTGTGGTGATGGATTTTTTTGTACAGATGATGCCTGCGTATCTGGGCTACCACACAGAATTGGTGATTATCAGTGGCGTACTTGAGATTATCGGTGCTATCGGGCTTTTAGTGCCCCAAACACGATTACTGGCAGGGTATGGCCTACTTGCATTAATCGTTGCCGTTTACCCAGCTAACATCAATATGGCGCTGCATCCGGAAGATTTCACAGACATTCCTCAGGCATTTTTGTACATCCGTTTACCGATACAGTTTCTATTTTTCGGCTTTGTTTGGTGGGCAATCAAACCTGAGCGCTTGGCAAAAAAATAACGCTAACCTCGCACTCCCAGCACTACAGCCCTCCCCTTGCTCATTGGAACCCGAACCAACAAAGCAGGTCTGAGCCTGAACAGTTATTCAAACCATTCAGCAATGGGGACTTTCATGCTGCCAAATCTAAAAAAGTGGGCTTTTTTCTATTTTTCACCGGGCTTTTCACCGGCGACTCATACCAGTGTCAGTGAAAACGAACACTGCACCTTTATCAGCGTTGGCTTTGACCCTTCGGCAAAAAACGACGATTCCATCGTAGAAACAGCAACACGCCTAGCAAACGACGGTGTGCAGACGATCGAATTATGTGGAGGATTCGGGCCTGAGTGGGTCGTTAAGATCGAGAATGCGATGTCGAAAAACGTACCGATCGGCAGCGTGACATATGGCCCCAAATATCGGGCAAGCTTGCTTGAAATTATGAAGCCTTAAAAGCAGCCCCCAGCGTCAATGCGTTGACTGAAATGCACACAACGCGGCTTCAGTCATCGCTGCAACGCCGGTTTTAATCGTCGGCTCCGGTGCCGGTTTGTAATGCGGTGAGTGCACATAAGGCATATCTTTGCCTTGCCGTTTTGCTTGCTGCAGCTGCTCTTCTGTTACCGAACCTAGCAGGAAAAACATAATCGGTATGTCAGGCGATTGGCGGCCATAAAGCGCAAAATCCTCGCCGCCCATCACTTTACTGACTGGCTGCGCAAACTGTGAGCCAAACTTGCTGTGCCAATGAGCCACCACCCGATCGGTAAATGATGGGTCATTATACAATGCAGGTACGCCATTACGGATCTCGACCACCGGCAACAGGTCGTCACTAACACGAGCAGTACGGGCTACACCCTCAGCCACTTCCTGAATGCGGCGATAGAGAAAATCGCGGGTTTCATCAGCGTAACAGCGCACTGACAATTCTAGCTTTACTTGATCACAAATGATGTTGTGTTTGGTGCCTCCATGAATCGAACCTACCGTTATTACGGCCGGCTCTAACGCTGATACTTCACGGCTAACAATGGTTTGAAGTTTCACCACCAGCTCTGCTGCGAGTACAACTGGGTCGATGGTTTTTTCCGGCGCGCTACCGTGCCCACCAACCCCTTTGACGGTAACATCAACGGAGCTGGAATTCGCCGTGAGAAACCCAGAGCAATAACCCACGGTACCGGCGGGCAAGGTCCCTGAAGGCTCAACATGTAAACCCAATACCGCATCCGGGCGCGGAAACCGCTGATACAACCCGTCATCCAACATAGCTTGGGCACCGCTCACGATTTCTTCAGCCGGCTGGCCAATCACCACCAAAGTGCCTTGCCATTGATCTCGTTGGCGCGCTAGCTGCCGCGCGGTACCGATCACCGTTGTCATATGGGCATCATGCCCACACGCATGCATTACACCGTCGGTTTCACTGGCATAGGCAAGGCCGGTTTTCTCGTGAATCGGTAAGGCATCCATATCTGTGCGAATCATCACTGTCGGGCCATCACCATTTTTCAACACACCAACAACGCCATACACGCCAACCCCTTCGGTTACGTCAAAACCAGCAGTTCGCATTTCATACGCAATGCGCTGAGATGTCTGCTCTTCGTGAAACGACAGTTCCGGGTGACGATGGAGGCTTTGGTAGAGAGATTCTAGATGGTTGGCGTAATCTTCACTGCCGATGCCATCACTTGGCTGCGAGTGTGGGGCCGGGGTTCCTGAAACGGTATTGTTCACAATGCTCTCCTACGTGCGGTGTTCGATAGACATGACTCAAGACATGATCCACGCATTGTTTGAGACAACCGATGTGCTGTAGAGATCCCGCTTCGTTCTACCCCTCCTCTTCATACTGTGTATCAGACGGGCACTGCCTGTGCTTCTCTTGCCAATCGATACAACACATGCGGCCGTAATCTATGCGCTGCCGGTAAGGCCGGATGTTCAAATTCATCTTGGCGCGTCATACCCAGCTTTTGCATCAGACCTATCGACGGCAGGTTACCCGTGTGTGTTAACGCGACAATGTGATCCAACGCCAGCGATTCAAAACCGAAGCGAATGGCGGCTTCAGCCGCTTCGTAACCATAACCTAAACGCCAAAATGCGGGGTCAACCCGCCATAAAGCTTCAACCGCCGGAGCAAACGGCAAATCTTCAGCTACATGATTGAGACCTGCGATGCCAGCGAAACGGCGCGTACCGAGTGTTTCGATAACCCACACGCCCCAGCCTTGTTGCTGAATTTTCTGGGCCAGATGGTGGGCAAGATCGTCGCTTTGCTGTTGAGTTAATAAATTCGGAAAGTGCGCCATAACCCGTGGATCGTTCCCCATACGTGCAAACGATTGCAGATCGTCGTCGCGCCATTGGCGCAGCCGTAAACGTGCTGTAAGAATTTCATTCCCTGGCATCATATCGCAGTATTCTCGAAAAGGTTTAGATTGTGTGAAGAGTGCTAGTTTCTATCGGCAAATTTGGCGCAATGCTCCACTCCCTCAGGATATCGCGACCTACTTTTTGATTTCAATAGTTACGTTATATCTGAACGCTAACTCAAAATACCAATCAATACATCCGCAGAAGCCACCTCACCTCAGCTAGTAAACAGGTGAAATCGCTATTACCTATCATCACCCCAAACATCGTTTTTTCTCTGCCGTTGTCACAATTACCGTGGCTTGATAGCAAATTTATCACAGCGAAATGACAAATGATGACTGGCCCATTGTCCCCCCGTTTGTATTGCTAGCATTGCTGGAAATTCGACCACAAAGAAGAATCGCGCATGCGTTTCATTCGCCGGGGAAATACCATGGAAGTTAACCTTGCAACACCAGCAGATGCCCAATCTCTCGCACAGATCAACATCAAACCCGACAGTGACGGCCAATGCCAAGGCACAGGAAGCTCCTCGCCAAGTAAATCAGTACAGCACACCACGCACACGTTGATGAAAACCCTGCGCTGCCAGCAGCATCAGGTTTACATGGTGCAAGATAACCAACAAATACTGGGCTTTTGCGTTGTGAAAGTCTCCGTCACGGGTGAATATGCCATTTTGAAACAGATTCAAATGGCAACAATCAATGAACAGGCTCCCGTCGTTAGAACCTTGATGGAAAACATTGAAGCATCACTTGCTATCAAGGGCTGCAAGCAAATCTACGCCTTCGCGCAGCCTCAAAGCCGGCAATCCTTTCAATATTTTGGTTTTCTCGAGGCTGGCAGTTTCGAACAACGCAAAAATCGTTATCTCTGTGCAAATTTACATATCAAATCAGTGCGTGCCGAGCGAGAAGCTTGCCCAAAAAACCAAGTTTTGGCGGAGCCNGAATCAGGCTCCGCCTATGCGAGCTTCGTCCAACACTACGGCTGTTTACTCGAGTTCATCTATACGCATACACCGCACCGCGAATTAACTCACGACACTAACACCACAGAACCTGTGTTGAATCATATCGAACGCGGCCAGCAACTGCTTGTTGGCTTTCTCGAACAATACGAAAAAACACTGGATATCAACACCGCAGCATTGCAAGACATGTGGGTATTCAGCGGCCTCGACCAACTCGACGCGATGACACTAGCAACACTCAGTGAAGCAGCCGGTTATAACAAAGCACCATCCCGGCACACGATTGAGAACCTCATGGCCAGCATTCGACCAACGATGCTGCGTGAACGTATGTTATCACTCCATAACGCACGACAAACAGGCGTCAATTCTACCGGCCAGGCGTTAACCGCTGACGCCGATAAATTTCGTACCGAATCGCTGATCTGCCGTTTTATCGGTTTATGGGAAAACGCCCGTTTTTTATTCCAAATCGGATCGTCTGATGAATGGCAACGTCAACTACTCACGCAGAGTGAATTTAATGCCCAACAAGTCGAAAAAATTCTCACTGACATGATGGACTGCGGACGAGAGCTGGCTAAGTGCATGACAGCATCCGGCCAGCTGCGTTTTTACTTATTGATGCAAGATATGATCACTGACTTCTTTGAAGCCATGCTGATTCACGTCGGTTGTTTTGAGCGTTTAAATGCACGTCACCCGGCATTGATTGGCTAGCATCTGGTACACTAGCCTCGCTTAACCTCTGCTCGAGATTCCACCATGACCACTGATTTTATTGCCCCTGATGGCAAACCACGATGCCAATGGACCAGCGTCACGCCTGACTTTGTGCCGTATCACGACAACGAGTGGGGATTTCCGGTTGATGATGATATTCGTTTGTTTGAAAAGGTGTGTCTTGAGAGTTTTCAGTCAGGTTTAAGCTGGCGCACGATACTCAATAAACGTGATAACTTCAGAGCTGCCTTTGACGGGTTTGACTTCAATAAAATTGCGACATACGACAGAAAGGATATCAAACGCCTACTGACCGATACGGGTATTGTGCGCCATCAAGGCAAGATTGAAGCAGTGATCAACAATGCGAAATGCGCGCAAGCACTCGTAGCCGAAGCCGGATCACTGGCGGCTTTCTTTTGGCGCTTTGAGCCCACAACACCTGCGACGGAAGAGCCACTCACTGCCTCCACATCACCAGAGTCGATCGCACTTGCCAAACAGCTCAAAAAAATGGGCTGGAAGTTTGTCGGCCCAACAACTTGCTATGCCTTTATGCAAGCTATGGGGCTGATCAACGACCATTCTCATACGTGTATTACACGAGCACGTGTTGCCGCAGCGCGTCAGCAGTTCGAAAAACCCACTTGATTATCGGGGGCGGTGATTTGCAATCAACAAAATAGGCTGCATCAGATAGAGCAGCCATCAACTAACGTTAGATTACTGCCGCAAAGAACGCCGCATCAACACAGCACCAAAACCTGCTATCGACAAGCCTGCTAGGTGCAATACCAAACCGGTATAATTATTCATCAGCACATCAGCAACAAGTACCAAAGCGATTAACCCCCACCACGCAGGTTTTAGCGACTGAAGCCATTGATCGGCCTTACCTGGGCGTTGACGATTCGCACGCAGCTGCTGTTTATCTGTCCACGCAAGAACGGCAATCGACAATACAATCACCACCATCAAACTAGCGGTCATACGCTATCTCCTCTTGCGGTTGTTTTAACCCCTGTATCTGTCGCCATGTGATAAATAGCGCCGCAGATAACAACAGACCATCAATCACTACGATATCTGCATACCCGGTTGCGAACGCCGGTGACCAGGCAATACCACCACTGAGCATTCGTGTCAGGGGTGCGGCAAAAAAGCACAGGGCGAGCGCCCAGCCAACGAATCGCCGAAACGATTGCTCGCCAACCAACAATAAGCTCGCTAACGCAAGGGTTGAAACGACAACAAACACCATTTTGATCGCAGTCGCTGGCAATAAACCAATATGTGAAGCTAGAAAATACGCCGCGGGGGTTGCCGCAAGCCCAAGGGGTAAGCCGAGGCAAATCCATACGGTGGCTAGTTCGGTTTTTTTCCATTCACCCTCACGCCGCCTGAACCACAACATCATGCCGGTATAAACAACCCAGGCACTGGCAATACCTAGACAAAACCACAGGGCTTTCGAGGTAAATCCAGCAAAGTTACCAAAGTGCAGCGGCCCGAGTACATCCAGCAAACCACTACCAAAGGATGGTTGCACGCCAATTTGCGGTTTCTCGCGCATAAACTGGCCATCAGCAAGAGAATATAGATACGAGCGCTCGCCAAATTGACCATCTTCAGCTGCCATCTCGATTAAGGCGATACCATCAGCTCTCCCCCAACGTTCGATACTCATGGAGAGCGGCTGCCCGGCATCAGGATATCGTCCCTGAATATCTGCCAATAAATCATCGAGACTAGCTGACGGTGTTGGCGTCGAATCGTAGGCTTGTGGCATAGCGATGACGGTTTCAGCGAGTTTTTCCTCATCACCACCGGCCGCGATCATTGCCATCAGTGGGATACCGAAGCTGCCGGCAAAGCTGAAAAAACTACCTGTAAACGCCAACAAAAAGGCAAAGACTAAGTTCCAAGTACCTGCGAGTGCATGACGATCACGCTGGCTAAGCAAAGGGTTTTTGGTACTGATGCGTAATAAAAATAGCTCTTTGATCAACTTGCGGTGAATAACTAACCCCGTGATCGCAGCCAACAACATGGCCAGGCCAAGAACACCCGTTAGAAATAACCCCCAAGGAGATGGCAAATACAACCGCACATGAAGATCGACTAAAAAACGCGCCAATGCACCAGTCTGGTCAACGGCAAACAACTCGTCTTGCGTACCTTCACGCTGATTGAGCAACGTCCAGGTACTCGGGTCGAATTCAGCCAAAACACCGCGTACGGTATCTTCGCCATGATAATGAAAATATGCCCTCAGGCGATCCGAAGGCCCCGGAAATAGTGCAATCTCATCCATGTAGGCCGGATCAATAGTGTCGCCCATTTGTCGAATAGCATCGTCAAGACCAGGCGCCATAATCGACACATTCGCCTTTGGCAATGGGTTAGACCAACGACCAATCTCATGCTCAAATACAGCCACAGCACCCGTAACAATCACGGCATATAGCAGTAAGCCCAACACTAACGCCGACCACCCATGCAACGCTAACATAATACGGTGTGTGCGGGTTCTATCTGACTTATCAATGGCGGTACTCATACCATCCCTCGCTGAATCATCACGTCGACAACAACCAACACCACGTTGGCAACCAACAACAAACCCGTAATCAAGCCAGCACGCTTGAGGTTTTCTGTCAGACAGACATAGAAAAAAAGCACTGCCCAAATAGCGGGAAACAGTGCCAGCGGCAATACAATATTGTTAACACCGGCTACACCGGATGGCATCCATACGGCAGCACCGCTCATCACTGCAATCGCAGCGATAAAAACGACGGGGCCAGCAAGCACAAAACGCCAGCGCTGTTTATTCATCATTGTATTCTCTATAGGTTGTTGCCTAACAAACGAAAAACGTGAAAACCGATATCGCTATCGTGTTTTCACGTTCTTGCCTGTTTCGTTTTCTAGAGTGATCGGTTACCAGTTAAATTCAGTTACCAATCCAACGACACGAGGAGCACCTAAAACAGCATCGCCAAACTGACTCGTTTCATAGCGCTCTAATGCATATACATCATCCAGCAGGTTATTCGCGTACAAATAGGCTGCCCAATGCTTGGCTTCATAACCGGTTTTCACATTAACCAATGTGTAGGAATCTAGGGTTAAGTCGGTGCCAAGACGCGGAGCCGCTGTGCTTCCAAAACTGGTATTTGCGCTAACAAAAAAGCCACTCGGATCACGGTACGTTGTACCGATGTTACCAGTCCATTTGCGTGCAGCTGGGAACTCGTCACCTGCATAGTCGGCACCCACGCTTGGCTCTTCAAATTCATCAAAGCGGGTTTTGGTGAAACCGATCCCGGCATCCAATGTCCAGCCATCCATCAGGAAGATGTTCGACGCTAGCTCAAAACCGTAGAGGTGTGATTTACCCGCATTAACGATCATCGAATCAAAACGACCGCCTTCACCCTCAACATTTACCTGCTGGTTTTGCCAGTCTGTGTAGAAAATATTGGTTGTCAGCAAGACACGGTCATCCCAAAACTCCGCACGCATCGACAATTCATAGTTGGTTGTAAATTCTGCATCGTATTCATGAGCTTGCGAGCGCAACACATTAAGGCTCACACCACCTGGGCGATAACCACGCTGAACAACAAAACCTGTCGTCAAATCGTCATTCCACGTCAGGTTAAAACCTAGTTTTGGCAGTAGATTGAACGAATCACTTGCACCACGAGAGACACCTGCCTGGGAAGAGATCAGTGCATCAATCAACGCATCAGCCTGCGGAATGCCTGTTGAAGATTTACGCTCACCCGACGATAGAATGCGTGATTCACGACGCTCATAATCCGCACGTAAACCCGTCAATAACGTGAAGTAATCCGACAGAACGATATCAAAATCCATAAATAACGCTGCGTTTTCGTAGTTTTCGCGCGATTCATTAGAAAAATCGAGTAACACCGCTGGAATCGGGCCACCCTCATCCGCATCAACCAAAGAATCACGTGTTGAATAACTGTCGTCCAACGCACCATTGGCATACCAAAGGCCAATAACCGCACGTAAATTATCCGCTTGTACGTTAAGCAAAAATTCCTGACTAAAGTTATCTTCAATCGAATCTTGCTTCAGATTGGCTTCACCAGCTTGCCCATCAGCATCGCTATCGCGGTCAAACGTTGACTCCACATAACCGGTATTCGATGAGAACGACAGAACGTCCGTCAGTGGCTGTGTATACTCGATGCTGTAGTTATTAACATCGGTAAACCACGTAGTTGGTGTATTGAAAATATTGACGCGGTCTTCAACATTATTGATAACACCGTCATCACCATAATCTTCAAACTTGCTGTTACTGGCGGTAAACAAAAGATCGCCGTCACCCGGTAATGTGAACAACAACTTACCACGGACCAACGTATTGGATTCACGATCCCAATCGTTGCCATCAATGGTTTTATTCTCAACAAAGTTATCGGTATGTTGACGGTCAGCCGTCAGACGAAACGCCATAAAATCAGTAACAGCAACGTTCTGAGCAATAGCGACTTGGTAGGTATTGTATTCACCGTAGGATGCACGCGCCTTGCCATCGTAATTAAACTCCGGATCACGCGTGTTGATATAAATGGCGCCTGCCAACGAATTACGCCCGGATGTTGTTGACTGCGGGCCACGCAATACTTCAACGCTTTCAACATCCCAAGTACTTAATGCACCGGCTTGCAACGAACGGGCAGTTAGCGTGCTGTTATCGAGAAACACGCCAATAGTGCTTGCACCATTGTTTGCATTGGTCGGGCCATTACCCGAGATTCCACGGATAGAAAAATCGAAGCTACCGTTACGCGCGACGTTGGGCATGCGTTCCAATATATCGTAGAAATCATCAAGCCCGGTTGCGTCGTCGATGGCCTCTCCCGAAATCACAGAAACACTGGTTACAGTATCCATTTGTGAACGTTCGACTTTTTGGCCTGTAACAATAACTTCTTCAACGATTACCTTGGTACGAGAAGCGTCTTGGTTCGACTGTTCGGTGGTGTCATTCGCGTAGGCAGCACTCGTGGCTAACGCTAATGATGTGAATGTAGTAGCAAAGCGGATCAACATAATATCTATACCCCTAAGTTGATTTAGGGGGGGGAATTTACTCAAACAAATACATTTATGCAAATGTTAACTGTTCTCATTTGCATATTTAACCACATTACGATTTATTGATTAGTATGCAGCACACAGTAACCGGAGAGATTGGTCATTAGGCACTACGGCGATGATCGCTATCTCGCGGTAAGTTATCGAAAAGGGTCGAGCAAATACTCGTAAATATGAGTCAAACTCGCCCATACATCGGCATCCATTGAATGAACGCCATCAGGTTACTGAATTCGTAGCAGCATTGCCTTAGCATTTGCTAATGCGTCATCGTTCACCAGTGATTACAATTGAAAAACGTCAATATCAGAACGACCACGCAGGCTCCGGTTTTGTTGGCCACGTTGTCTCGCAGTGGGTATTCATCATGAAAGAACATATTAAAAAAGGTATCGGGTCCCTATCGGGGCTGGCAGCACACGCGAAAAACGGTGTGTCTTCTGGTGTGTCGATGGTTGTTGAGCGCGTCAATGGCTTACCGATATTTATGTCCGTTGAAAAATCGTTACCGACGGATGAACAGCAGTACGATGAAAAACACTATTTTGTCGTGCCTTTTATGTTGTCACCCTACAAATTCGCATTACATACAATGCGTTGCTTGCCGGAAACCATTCCTGATATCAATGATCTGCCGAAGCGACGGGTTTTTCACTTCGCGACGCCCTCTGCAGAAGTTGCACTACGCGAATACATGATTGCTTGTGCAAAAGAAATCGCTGAAGAAAGAAAGCACCTAGAAACCAATTCATTGGAAGACTTAGCGAACAGTATTGACACGCTAGACAGTCGTTTGACCTATGGCATGCTGTTAGTGGGTGGGTTAACTGCCTTGGTCAACCCCTTAGTCGGCGCTGGCATTGCTATTAAGGCCGTATTACCCGGCCCTGCTGGCTTGCTGAATAAACATGGCATTCGACCGCTTGGCGAAAAGCTGAGTAAATGGCAATTGAAAGGAGATATCAAAAAGGCTGAAAAACGGGTTGCACGAGAGTTTTCTGAAGCTACAACCCTGCGTCTTATTAATCCGATATTACAAGAACTCGAGTTTTGTCTACGCACCAACGTGGAACAACACGACCCGCTGGTTGACCCAAACCTTGCCGACGGTTCTCTGCCTGAGCTCGAAAATATCAACTGGCGTTATTTGACCGAAACGGCGATCTGGCATGTATACCAAGATGTTTACTCAGATAAAAAGCAACATGATGCTGCTTATCTCGGCCCTGAAGACATCGGCTGGCTTAAGACATTGTTCGATGGTCTGGATAATACTCAATAAATACTGGCTCAATCAAAACAGCCACTTTAATACTGAAATACTCGATCGAATAGCAATCACGCCACCTTCTTTATACTCCCCATAAGTTGTAAATATGGATATAAATATTACACAACAATAAACATTTATATAAATCCACATACACCGATTTAAAATAATAAGAATCCCCCAACAAATCACTTCTATATTTTTATAATTTATAAATTTAGCAATTGCTAATGCCTATCAATTCTCTCTGACTATTATTCCTATGCAATCATTTACTCAAAAGAAAAACCGACTTTTTCGAAATGAGTGAACCATTCCCATGCAACGATAAACGTCACGATCATGAATACTATTTCTAAAAACACACGTTTTTCATCTGACATCACGCTCTACGATGCCTTGATGGATAACAAAACAATCCGAGTACTCGCAGAAAAAAGGCGGCAGGAAGCCAACGACGACAGCTACCGACGCAGCTTATTAGGCCAAGGTTTGAGAATTAGTGCATCCATTGCTCCCGAATTACATGAGCAAATCCAGGTTGCCAGCAAAAAACTAGGCCTTCACGATAAAAATATCGAGGTGTACATTTACAATAGCTCTGAGCCCAATGCGACCTGCGCGATACTGGCAGACGGTCGTATTATTCTCACCTTCAGCTCAGGTCTTCTTCAAAGCATGAACAGTGACGAAATCAACTTCGTCGTCGGCCATGAACTTGGCCATGCATTATTCAACCACGCATCCCTGCCAACACATGGCATTCTCAATGACAGTGCTATTGATGCCAGTGACGCAATGCGACTCATGAGCTGGAGTCGCCGTGCAGAAATTTCAGCTGATCGTGCTGGTTTATATGTATGTGAAAAACCCGAAGCGGCTATTAGTGCATTTTTGAAGCTTTCCTGTGGTGTCGCCGCACCGGTCATCCGTTTCGACATAAAAGAGTACGCCAACCAGATAAAAGACCTCGGTGATCTTGCCAATAATCTTGAAGATACATCCCATTGTTACTCGAGCCACCCGTTCAATCCTATTCGTGTCATGGCCGTCGACCTATATTCACGATCCCAGCCCTACCTGACACTGACTAACCGGCCCGTCACCGAAGACATGTTGGATATCGAATCGTTAGACAACGAAATAAACACTGTACTGGCGTTTATGGAGCCGACACCGGATGAGGAAAGACAACGATTGTTAGATGAATGTTTGTTCTGGGCAGGCGCCTGGGNCGCATACGCTGACGGCGAACTCGTTGCCAGTGAAGCCGCCAATTTGCGTGATCAGGTTGGTGAAACCATCTTTGATAGTTATATCGATGAGTTAGAAAAGTCTGACACGCCTTTAGAACTCGCAAAATCGGTATTTGACGTTGCTGTTGTTCCCATCAAAAACCTTCCCGCACCGGAAAAATGCTCCTTGATTCAGCGCTTAGTCGTCATTGCACGTGCCGATCAAAACATCGACGACAGGGAGCTTGATGCGCTGCGCCAAATTGCCCATCACCTGAAAATCGATGCATCTTTCGTTCAGCAAATTCTCGCATTCTTACAATAGGAAGCCGCCATGCTAAAAGTTTTGAAAAAGGCCATCACCCAACAAGTAAAAGAATCCAACCTGGGATCAAGTAACAATCCACTACTTAAAAAAGTCATGGATTCTGTTGGGCTAAGTACATTGGGTAACCCCAACCCATTTCCAAATACTGAAACTGACAAGATTTTTTCTTACGCGTTGGAACTCGGATGGACCACCCTCGAAGCCCACTCTGAAACGTATCTGGTCTCCGATTTTGCTCTCGGTGACGAACGTTACCAGCGCGTACATTTTTTTGTGCGGTCGATAAGCAGTGACGAAACTATTATACAAATCACATCACCTGCGGCAGCTCTGAGCGCTGTTGAACCTGATGATATACAAAACTTTGCCAACGAGCTGCTGCACAAAAATAGCCTATCAACCAATCTCGGTTGGGCCATCGAAGACATTGGCGACACACCACACATCATTGCCACAAAAGAGCTTTTATTCAACACCATGGATAGTGCCGAATTCGAGCACGCGACCTATGCGATTGCTTTCGCGGCTGACGAAATGGAAGCCCGCTTTGGTGCAGACAACTTTTAATCTTCGGAGCTAACAACATGAGCCAACAATTTCACAACACGATCAATCAACATACCGCCGCCCTCGGGTGGACAACTGACACAGAAGGCGAAGATTTAATTAGCTTGTTATTCGATATGGGTGAAGGTCGCTCTCAACGGGTCGTGATTGCACACCACGATCTCGGGAATGGCACACAAATTGTCGAAGTCTCGTCTGCTGTTCTGAAGATGGACGGCCTACCAAACCATCAACTTGGCAGAGAAATGGCGATAACTCTGCTGAAAGAAAACGCACAAAAGCCGTTCTCGAATTGGGCAATTGATGGCGAAGGTGAAACTGCACATTTGGTAGCCACCTCTCGATGGCTACTCAGTGACCTTGACAAGGAAGAGCTACATCATGCTGTCGTCATCGTTGCCGGCATGGCTGACCGTCTTGAAGAGCAACTGGGTGTTGATCATTTCTGATCGTTAGCCAACGCCCGTTTTGAACGACACATAGATCTCTCTTCTTCCAAGAGGAGTAGATCTATGACATCCAAAAATCGTTTACCACAGCACCGAAACTACCAGAGCATGCATTCATGAACAGTATCAACATCGAATTTTGGTTGGGCCAGATATTTACCCTCGTCGCAACGATCGTCGGCGTCTACCTTGCCGCTAATTCAGGATTTGAAAAGGCCATTGAGTTTGAATCTTTGCAGTCCAAACGCAGTGCCTATTTTGTCAATCGAGCATTGTATAATGAGCTATCTGCGAATCTCGAAGAAATCGATGCGTGGGTTGAAGAGTTTAATAAAGATCCGATGCACAATGCCATGGACATGCGCGCCGAGAGTTATCAGCTCGATACATTTTTGTGGGAAACCATGCAGGAAGGTTCATCGATATTTGAAGTACCCTACCAACAAGTAAAAATAATCTCAGGGTTTTATGGATCGGTCGAGCACCTGCGCGGCGTTATGCTATCCGGTAATCCGTTTGAAGCGCCAAAGGCAGCGAAATCACTCGCCAACCTGACAAGTGGTTTAAAAAACGACTTCATGCCAACATTTAAAAACTTGCTTGAGGTAAACGAGGCACACCTTGCCAAAAGAGGTATTCAATTTGACTGACACAGTTATCGAAAACTTAGTGGAGTCTACAAGAAAGGCCACAGTTTGTGGCCTAAAGCCGCTTACAGTGATTGCTTAGATGGATGCAAAGGCAAAATTTGAGGCCACCGGCTGACTGTTTTGTTGAGTCAAAAACGCCTTTTTAGCACGCGAGAATGTAATGCTGTTTAATCCCAGATAAGATGCCAAATGATATTGGGGTATACGCGCCAGCAACTGCTGCGGAAATGCACCCCTGATATATGAATAACGCTCAACAGCTGATGCAGACTGCAACATATATTGACGATTTTCTCGATCGATATACGCTGATCGCATACATCGCATAATGAAACGGGCAAAGTAAATATCGGTTTCGCTCTGCTTGCGTAAATCAGCAACCGACATCAACTGAACAGCTGTAACAGGTTCTAGTGCTTGCACATATAGTTCGGCACATTCCCCTTCAGCAGACGCAAGCACATTGGCAAACAACTGCCCTTCATGCACAAAACGTGTGTTGAATTCTTTGCCATCCGGTCTCTGGTAATAGCAGCGTAAGAGACCTTTTTTAATATAGTGATAGTGTTGCGCTGAATCATCATTTGCGCACGCTGATTCAGGCCAACAAAGATACTCGCCGGCTGAAAAATTGCGTAAGGTCATACTTCCCTGTAGGTGGTCAAAGACATAATCCGGTGTCGAAGGTACGAGATTCAGTAGGACTTTTTTTATTTCATCAATCATCGACCGTTCTACTCCTGTCAGTATCGAACGATAAAGGGTCATCACCGTACGAGCGCAACAACATCTGCACAGAACTCGACGGTGACTGCCTGATTTGTGAGCACTCGCAGGCAGGTGACGGAGTATTTCAAATCGAGACATCAAAAAATATCTAATAATTTTTTAGAATCCCTAAAGCAATTTTATAGGATCTGTACAGATGCACCCAAACCTATTGGATCAATTGATTGTTTTTGAACACGCCGTGGAACTCGGTAGCTTTTCAGCCGCAGCCAAACGGCTAAATCGAACCGTGGCAGCGGTTGGTTATGCCATCGGGCAGCTTGAAGAGCATCTCGGTTTGACGTTATTTGACCGATCGGGATACCGGCCAGAATTAACACAACACGGCATTACATTGCGCCGTGACGTCAGCATTATTATGCGACGAGTTGAACGACTGGAATCCAAAGTCGACAATCTGCGGCAACAGATAGCCACCAACGTCTCGATTGCGATCACCGAGATGATCCCGATTGAACCTCTAGCCCGTGCCACAAGCACATTCACTCGACTTCATCCGGAATTTCAGCTGACAATCCACGAATACTCCGTCGACATTGCCATGCAAAAGCTGTTTCAACATGAAGCAGCATTGCTGATTGCCCAGCTATGGGATGCAGCACCGATCAAAGGCCTAGATGGTCGACAGCTTTACGCCTGTGATCTTATGTTAATCGCATCACAGGACCACCCGCTAGCGGCTCTGGATGAGCCCTTCGAATACGCTGAGCTGGATAACCACCAACAAGTATTAATGTCGCCGTACCCTGCAGATACGGTTGACTACAACTATGGGGTTAGCGTCACCGATTTATATACCGTCAATAGCGTCCGGTTGCAGAAATCGTTAATTTGTCACGGCGCGGGCTGGGGATTTATGGCCCATCATCAGATCGAGGATGAACTCAGCAATGGCAGCCTCGTGCAGCTTAAGTGCAGAGATCTGAATGACCTACCACAAATGCGAGTGGCAGCAGTGTGGGGAACACGCAAAGCACCGAACCCAGTTCTGACAAAGTTTATTGACTTATTAGAAGTCGAATGCCGCAAATCCGTTGCAGCACTATCACAAGGTACTCAAGCAGATCACTCGAGCGATATGACCTAATACTCAGATCAATACATCCCGTATCGCTATCTTACTGTGTCGCAGGCCCGGCATATACGCTATGGAGCAACCGCTCCATATCGACATCCTGCTGCTGTCTGAACATCGCCATCTGTGCAGCCGTCGAGCTATCATCTGCAACGCGCATAGACCCAAAGTTGGATTTGTGGTTTATCGCCAAACCACGCATCGCGGATATTGATTCTGGTTGAAATCCTAACCGCTTTGCCCGCCCTAACTGCGACAACTGCTCTGTTAAAACAACGGCCATAATCGATGGGGTATCTGATACCGGAGGTATTCCAACGAAAGACCGACTCATTTGTCTGTTGATCAAATCTGTTAGCGATACCTCTTGCTGCACATCCACGTCAGCTGTCGCTGGCTTCCAAGTCTGCAAGTCGGTTGTTGTCGATAAAGGCATATTCAATGCAGCCACAACGACCTGCGACGCTTCCTCCGCTTGGGTGGAATAGTCAGTCACTGTGAGAGGATCTTCGGTAAGACTTTGTTTCATCACCTCTGCGGCCAAAGCACCCAAATAGGTAACTTGAATCGTCTCAAATTCTGGGGCTGCGCTAGCAGTCACGCTATCCATGGGTTTCAGGTAGCGGTAATTCAATAAGCTCAGGCCTTGTGTCAATTCTCTTGGCAGCAACTCACCTTCATGAATAAGTTCACCATCGAAACTGCCGCAGTCTTCTGCCATGCATAGATAACGACCACTATTGTTTGCATCGACAGATAAACGAACGAGCATACCTTTAGTATCGCCGGTAGTAACAACATCTTCGGCTGACACAACCAATTCAGCAATACCGTCTTCATTCGTTTTTGCACGAGCAATTACCCCATTGCGACTTGTTAACTGCACGTCAGCAAACACTGCTGGCGTCTCGACATTGAGGCGAACTTTACTCCCATCGTCAGAGGCGCCGTTGTCACAGCCGCCGATGCTGACACACATGAATCCCGCCATCAAAGTCGACAAGAGATTGCGATCTTTTGAGATTCGACGACGTTGTGTCATGGAGCACTTTACCTTTCTATTTTGCTCTTGGGGTTCTTTTCTCTTCCCTTGTTGCTCCTCATCCTGACTACCTTTTCGAGGCACCTCTCGATTTATTAAGTGAATCATTGAGCAATACCCTCAGCAAATAGGGTTTTAATACCGTCGTGCATCGCCCGACCACCGACAGAAGCATGATCTTCGTCAGCAAATGATTGAAACGTTAGAGGTATTGAAATCGATGCACTTTCTAATTTCATATGCATACGAAACACCTGAGAAAATAACGCCTCATTCACTGCTACCACTTCAGGTCCTTTACTGTCGTCACCCAATTCATTCAGCGCCACGGATAGATAAAGTGAGGGAACATTTGCAACATTGGCAGCGATAAACTCATCAGCAACTGTCATTAAATGCTCATTTGCCCAATACACTGATGGACTTGCAGCAATGTAGGCATCAAAAAGATGTGTATTGGTAAATAGTGAATACAACGCCAGTGCTCCAGATTGAGAATGCCCTGCTAACACCTCACGATTTTCATCTGTTTTAAACTGTGCATTAATCAGAGGCTTAAGCTCTTGTTCGAGAAACGAAAGATAATCATCAGCGCCTCCACCAACGTCACCACACACCTCATGCCCAGTAATGGCTGTTGCCGTATACCACTGCAAGCGCTTGCAAGGGTTCAAATAGTCTTTGAAATCAACGCCAACAGTAATTATTTCAGGCAAGTAATTGCCACCAGAAGCTAGACGCAGATTATCATTAGCGACCATCAGAAACATGAATCCACCATCACCGTAATAGGCTACCGGGTACTCTTTATCTCCAGGCGCACTCGCGTAAGATAAAGGCAGTGCCACTTCTATCAACATGGTTTCATTCAAAATCTGAGATTCTAACTCAAACGCTAAAATATTAGGCCGAGACAACGCTACCGGTGCTACTTGTGCTTGCGCAAAAATTGCGAAGGTTAACGGTATTGCTGCAACAACAACTCTGGCAAGTTGTTTGAATGGTTGAATATTCATTCAGTATCTTCCGATTAATTTATCATTATTATTGAGAAAAATGACGGGGAATATCGGTAAAAACGGCGAAGAGCCCTATGTAACAAGGGGGACACAAAGGGCTTTGGCTTCGCCGAAAAAACAACCGAAGACCGATCGATACGAATGCTATAGAAATGACGTCTTCCTGCATTAGCAATTGCTAAGCAACCGGAAGAAACTAACGAAAAGTGCATCGGCAAGAAAATTTTTGCCGACGCTCAAGAATCTAAAAACAACAGAAATATCTATTTCACCAAATCAAACCCAGCGTGAAATAAACTCTAACGAAATTACTATGAAGAACAACTAGCGAACGATTGATGAATTTCAAGCTGATCATCAATAAACAAGCGTGCAGCGCTAGCTGGGATCTCAAGTGTCGGGTCCATTGTTAATGCAGTACTGTAGATACCGGATTCCAATACCGTATCAGTAACCACGGTAACTGATAAAATACGACGATCAATATCACCAATGATGTGTGAATGCGCCTCACCCGCTATATTGCGCTGTCTTTCATAGTGCCCGGATGTTGTAAGGCCTTTATTTTCAATTTTAACCATGCACAAAGGCTCAGCCGGATTCTTGGGATTTTTTATTCCCACGCGAAATGGATCACCGGATTCTTTTTTTCCGTAAACATAGATATCACCGCCAAAATTAATCAGCGCCCCAGACATCGGATATTTTTTCAGAATGCGCACAGCATCATCAACGGCATATTCTTTAACAACGCCACCGAGATCAAACTGACAATGGGCATTGGTGAAGCGGAGGCAGTCGTCATCTAACGACCAAACCTTATCTCCCATATACTGGCGAAGTTCAGCGACTTGCGCTGCATGCTGCTCGGGTATTTCTGCCGTGTTTGCCTGCTTCAGGGTGCCCACTGTGATATCAAAAAGGTCACCGGTATAAGCCGTATAGTTTTTTACGTGGCTGAGTATCTTCCAGGTTTCAGTATCCACCGGCACATCGGCTATTTGTCGCTGGTTAATCACCCTGCTCAACCATGAGTAGGGGTTATGAAAGTTATACTTGGTTTCAAGCCGGCGTGTATTCGCTTCAATAGCTGCCACAATACTCTTGGCGTGATCATCCATAACGCCATGCAATATCACTTCGCAGGCAACCGTCATGCAATTAAATCGGTGTCTATACATCGCGATTACCTCAGAACTTTTTCGTAAAGCCACCCATGAGTGACACCGAATTAAACCCGTTACTTTGCTCATACCAGGCCCCACCAAAATCGACGTATAGCCCATACCCGCAATAGATCTGTGTACCCAATTCTGCGGTGTATGCGTTGAACGCACCCAGTCGTTCATCAGCCGAACCAGGGCCAACAATGGCAAACTGATTATCACGAGCATCGGCATCTTTGAAGAACCAGGCGCCCGTTTGGGTATACCAGCGGTATTTGGCATACAACAACAGCGGGTCTGTCACTTGCCAGCTTAACTCGGTATCAATGGTATGAGACTGAATATCCCAATCGTCGGCATAAAAGCGGTATGAAAACTGAGCAGCGACAGAATCGCCAAACGACTGAACAAAGTTTGCTGCGATACCACCGCCAACACGTTCGTCTGGGCGTGTATCGGTTGCTAGAAAGACTTCTTCTGGACCAATTTCACCATCGGCATTAGCATCATACTGGCGCAGAATCGTCAGATAATGGTTACTTAAATAACCGTGTTCATAGTTAAAAAACGCGTTCACCGACATGAAACTGTTAGGGCTCAATACCTGATTGACACCAGTCTCAAAGTTACCGATATAGAGATTTTCTTTGTCAACATCTCGGTACAGCGTTGTAAACACATCACTCACGTTATAGAGGAACGCTGCTCCATAACGGTAAGAGCGGTTTTTGCTATCGTCGGCATATAGCAAATACTGCACATTCCCCCCTGCACTAACGTAATCACTTTCTTCTGAGTAGTTGATGCCCACAGTCAGTTCGTTACGTTTTTTATCGCGAGATGTCCATGCGACATCGGCGGATGTTCGTGTGTCTTCCAACTCAACCTTTTCGACCGCATAGTTGCGGTAATCCGGTTCGTAGAACAAGATGATCTCAGGCGTAGCTGCTTGCGCCTGTTCAACGCGACGAATACGGTTGGCAAGATCTTCTGCAGATTCAATCGGCGTTGTCGTTTGCCAAGCAGGCGACGCACCAGAGATAGAGTCGTAACCGACAGAGCCCGCCAATGTATGATCAACGCCAAGATCGGTTTCAAAGCTGAGTACCGTATCACCCACAGTGATACGATCATCACCTTCTTGGTAGTGCAGGTAATGCAGGCCTATTTTATCTTCAGCGTGCGCACTCAGGCTTTGTAGCAAGGTTGTTGCGGTGGCGCCTAATGCAGTGAATCTTGCCAAACCGCGGGAACGTGGTGTCATTTTCATTATCAGTGAACATCGAGCTAACGCCCGTTTACAGCGGTAAGATGCCCTTCTTCCATCATCGAAGGCACCTTACGGATCATTTTCACCCCGAGCCAACCAGCGCAGGTGTACAAATAGGATCTACAACGTGAACCGGATCAAGCCGGTTCAGTTACAGCCGCAGCCACCGCCGCCAACACCGGTGCCGCCACGTGTCGCCTCTTTCGAGGCATAGACCTTACGGCTAAATTTGGTAAATGCGGGTTGCGCGCCACCGGGCTTCATCGGTTGCTCTGCAAGGCGGGCTTTCTCCCAAGGTTTTACTTCCTCGATACCGAGCAACTCATCAACGAACGCGAGCATGGATGGTTCGCTTTCTTCGGCTTCTTCTAGGCTTGCGCCCAGCTCTCCTCCGAGCTCTCCACCTAGTTCACCGCCAAACTGAAGCGCAGGTGCCAGTTCAGGCTGACTGCTATCGACAGATTCTCGCGCAGTAGTATCGCTGGAGGGGGATTCCCACATTTGCAGGTTACGAGTTGCGCCTTCACTCTCTTCGATCTCCAGCGCAACGAGCGGCTGGGCTATCACACAGAGAAACCCAATCACTAATCGACCTTGATGCATCATTTCAGTACTCCAAGGCTCTTCAAGTCGGCCATCACCTGTTTATCGATATGCGGAATTGCCCCTAAGCGTGCGCCCACCACCTTACCGTCAATAATGTAATACAGTGCAGGCATGCCTTTGGGGCCGAAGGCTTGGATAATGGATTGGTCGATGTCATTCACCACGCGGAAAGTCATGCCCTTTTCACGCATTTCTTTCTGAAATTTTTGCGCCTTTTCGAGCGTGTCATCAACATCCACTCCAACGACTTCGATAAGGCTTTGATCCATGCTTTCGTAGGCTTTCGACAGCACCGGTATCTCTATCCGACAAGACACACACCAAGCGGCAAAAAAATCGACAATCGTCACACGTTTGCTCAACGACAATTCTTCAGCAATCTCAGGAGTAACCATGTCGCCACTTTTATAGGCATGTGCACTGAGACTACTAACAACCAACAAACACAGGGCAAATTGGCGAATAATAAACGTCATAATTTCTCCAAAAAAAATTACTTAGGGTCAACAAGAATAAGGGATTGACTAGAAGCGCTAGCCGACAGCGCTTCTTCGAAGGCACTGATAACGCCATCCGCGTCGCCGGCTTGGGTCATGTTTTCAGGTAAGAAACAACCGGTCGCATAGATCCATCGAGTCCAAGTATCAAAGTTAAAGTTAGTCTGATAGCCGATCAGGTGAAGGTTGATATTCTTTGATCGAATGCCGGTAATATCATCACAAAGATCATAGGCAGCACCGGCGTAGTAGTAGCGCAGCATATCGCGCAGATAAAAGCCTGCGGCCGACGGCGCGTCCGCAGCATCGCTCAGCATGATGAGGTGTTTTTCAACATCCGGATCAGAGGTGGGCAAATCATCACCGCCCCAAAACCCTTGCCAATCATCAGACAGCACACGAGCGCCCCAAATAATGCCTTCATAGATAATCGAATCTGAGCTATCGAGGTTCTCTCGAACAATGGTTGCCAGATAATCTTTGAGCACTTGCCGATCATGGGTGAGCGACAAGATTGGGTATTCAACACAATTTTCTGACAGATACTGACCACCGGTTTGTTCCAGATATTCGGGGGTTAACTCATCAGGTGTTTTGTTCCAGTCACGCGCCGCGTCTGCAGCTGAACCCTGAGCACCTTTTACACAATAATTACGATTCACATCCGGCAGCCATGTTAGCGACTTACCCGCTACAGCCTTACGAGGGTTCACCGATGCTGCAAAATACCCCACACCATTGCCGTTACTATCCGTACCGGAACCACCCGAAAAAGGCACGATCGATATCGCAACATTGTCGCCAGCCAGATCCATCAGCCGATTAGTTGCTTCAATCATTGGGCCAAACGCCTCTGGTGATGACATCGAGCCCGAGAGATCCAGCACTAACGCAATTTCCATGCGTTTTTCCTGAACACTGCGGTATTGTGCAGCTGCGCTTGTTTCATGTCGTAACTCATCGGCATCGTCAAAAAAGCGATGCATCATCAACATATCGACATCAACCTGTGCAGCGACATCAAAACGGTTATTGCTTTGAGTCACGCCGTTAACGTTGGGCCGACTACCTTCAAAAAAGCGACGTAGATAAGCCCGCGCCAGTTTTTTGTTGTTTGAGCTACTGTCATCGGCGCGCAAAGTCACAGCGAGCGCGGCTGCTTCAACACCATCAGCTAGCCGGGATTTAACCCGCAGCTGGTTGGATACATCAATACTGAAAGCCACCATCATCAGTAGGATTGGCAATACGATGACCGCGCTGATAGCAACATTGCCACGCTGTTGCCGCCCGATAGCTCTTGGCATGGGCATGGGCAGGCGCTCAGCAGCGGGCCTAGCGAAACTTTGAGAGGTTCGGTTTTTTACCACGTGGCGCTTCATTGAATTCTCCCCGGCAACATAACAAAGGATGACAACTCTTCTGGCAGCAATGTGCCCTCAGCCAATCGTTGGAAGAAACTCACCACGGCAGGCCGGTAACAAACACGCACAGCGTACACATGACGATCGGCTTCATCGGCCTGCTTTGCTCCGAGTAGTCTGACCGCATTGGTTACCCCACTCATGGCAGGCGGCGTACCACCGCATTGCCCAGCTTGCTGGTGTTCAACGGCTGTTTCGGAGACATGGTAGAGATCAACACCAATGCGATTCGCGTCACTGGCAGGCAGTAACAACAGGCCCTGAAGCATATCCCGATAGCCCTCTACTTGCGGCGAATCGATAGAGAGCTGCGGTGCGTTATCCGCATCTAATCGCCAGCGATCAGGTGTCGACGCCACTTGCGCAAGACTATAAGCGTGACGATCGAGGGAGGCGCCAATTTGCAAATAGCGCGACAGATCGAACCCCAAATAAAACACCATTAACAAAGGAATCAATATCAACACGAATTCAATCGAAGAACTGCCGCGTTGACGATATCCATTGCCTATAAGCTCAGCGCACTTACTGTTCATGTTGCACCAATAGACGCTGTTGAAATACGACTTCCGGTAACAAATTACCGAGCGTTAAACTGGCAGCGGTATAACGAATATCGTACACCGCCAGCGCTTGGCTACCCGACTGCGAACCACCGACATTGCCCGCTTTAAGATCACTGGCCAGCGTTGCGGTTTGATCGTAGAAGCCGTTAGTAATTTCCAAATCGGCATCGGCTTTCAGCCAAGCCCAGTTCTGTGCTTGAGCCTGCCAAGTTTCATTAAATGCTGCGGTGAAATTGGTGCCGGCAGGTTTAACTTTTACGATGCGAACGGTTTCGGCCAGCGAGTGCTCAAACACTGCACGCACCATCATTAGCCGTGTAAATTCAAAACACGCCAGTAACGTGGTGAGAAACACGCCAGCAATAATCACAAACTCCACTGCGGCTGCACCGCGTTGCCGAGTCTGAGAACAGGCCTGTAACTGCCGACGCATCAGGGGGTTACCTCGGGGGCACGTCTAACAGCAGATACCGCCGAAGAAGCGTCTTGACGAGTATCCTCAGCAGGGCTTGCAAGAGCAGTTCCAAGAGGAATCGCAACAGTTGATGTTGTGTCTTCTGTGAGCTGAGCCAAGTAAGCATCCGCATCCAGCACGGTCATATCTCGCAGTAAAATATCACGTGCCGTAGCAAGCTGACCTTGCATCGCCAGCGCTAAAATGAGTGTATTACGTACGCGGGCATTGTCTGTGTGATTACTCACAACGGGCATTAATAAGTCGACCGCAGCACGATAGTCAGCCGTTAAAATTAACGACAACGCCAAGTTGTTTTTTAGCTTCAATTGACCCGGATACTGCGCCAAAGCATTTCGGTAAACCGCCTGCGCCTGAGCGTGCTCTCCTTGGTAATCTAGGGCCGTACCTTGAATGAGCCAAGCACTTAAACGAGCGGTATTGTCATTCACCAGCTCGTTAACAACCGAGCTGCCGGCTTCTTGGTTTAGCACAAACGCCGCATTGTCGCTGGCGGCGGTGTAGTCGCCCAGTACAATCTGGCTTCGCGCCATCAAAATGCTGGCATCGACAGTGAGTTTGTCGAGTTTCGACTTATCAGCGGCTAACGAATCTTCGGTGCCCCCATCAACAGTATTATTGCGTGCCTGTGAGGCCCACCAGCGGCTTTTTTCATAGTGTTTGAGTGCGAAATAACTGCGCGCAATACCGAGCATGGCATGGCGATCGTCAGCATGCATTTGCAATTGGCTTTTATAGTGTTTAATGGCTTGTTGGTACTGCCCACTTTGGAACGATAGCTGTGCCGAGCGCTCTGCCGTTAACTCGGGTACCGAAGGCTTAGGCTCGGAAGTTGTGCTACAAGCTGCCAGCGGCAATACCAGTGCCAAGCATACTCCGTTAATAAAGTTGCGCATGATCTATAGCCCCGTCTTCAATGATTGAATAACCGATATAAAGGCAGGTGCACCGAGCATCACCAGTATCGGGAACATAATAAAAATGATCAGTGGCGCACTCATTAAGCTCGGCATACGGCCGATTTTTTCTTCCAGCTGCAACATATGATGCTGACGTGATTCTTCCGCGATCGCTCGCAAAGCATTCGCAACGGGAGTACCAAACTGCTCACTTTGCACCATCAGGTAAGCCATGTTTTCAATACCATTGACCGGTACGCGTTTTGCCAGCGCCTGCCACGCACGCTGACGATTACCCGGAATTTGCAGCTGCTGCTGAGTGACTAACAGTTGACGTGCTAGTTGTGGGCTAAAGCTCACTAACGAACGACCAACACGTAATAAGGATTCATCGATCGTCAGGCCAGATTCGGCGCATATCACTAACAGTTCAGCAGCCTGCGGCAGATCACTTTGAATCCGTGCACGGTTACGCTTAATACGTCCTTCGAGTAGGTAATCGGGTATCAGATTAGCGATCACCGCCGCTCCCAAGCAGAAAAGCAGTACCTGTGTATTCCATTGTACTGCCGTGAGTGCATAACAACCGCCACCAAACACAGCCAAGCTCACTTTAGTTGCCGCAAAACCTGCCAACGCATGGGGTTGCTCGAAACCTGCCGCCGCCAGTTTATCAAGCAATTTTTGACGCTCACCCGCGCGGATAAACCCTGCCGGGTTAAGGCTTGTGAGTATCACAGACCAATGCGGTGCTTCGTCTTCATCGCGAATACGTTGCCCAACCGCGTTAGACAAACGCTTGTGGAGCAACTCTTGATGCGCGATGTCGTGCTGAATCATCAATGCGCCACCAATGGCAGCTAATAGAATCAATCCGGCCCAAAGTATCATCAGATATCCACCCGCGTCAGCCGATGCAACACCAGAAACCCGGTTAATACGCTAATCACGATGTATAAAAGGATCTTCCGACCGGTTGGGTCTTCCATCAGAAAATCCACATTGGCCGGGTGAACCAGTTTCATTACACCAAACATAACGATGGGAATAATTCCCAAGATCAACGCAGACATGCGAGGCTCTGACGTCATGGTTTTAACTTTCTGCAAGGTGGTTTTCTGGCCCCGCAAAGTCGCGGCCAAGGTTTCCATAACGTGTGCCAATCGGCCGCCTTTATCTTGATTCAATAACAAGGTGACACTGAAAAACGCATACTGCATCACAGGCATACGCGCGACTGATTCGCCTAACGTTTGCTCTAACGGCACACCGATACGTAATTGCTGGCTAATACGGGTGAACTCCTGCCCCGTCGGGTTTGGCACCTGTTCGCCTACCTGCTGCAGTGCTGCTGGCACGGCATTACCGGCTTTGGCAGCACGCGCAATCAGCTCAACGGCCTGTACCAGATGCTCGGTAAACTCTGCACGATAACGTTTTTCAAGCCACTGATACTGCGCCCAACATAACGCCACAAACACAGGCAACAGAATTGGCGCCGCCAAACTCAAAGCCAACTTTTTAATCAGCACAAACAGCACCACAACACCTAGCGCGCTGATACCCGCTATTTTGAGAACAACAGGACGTCCCCCTAACAATTGCAGGCGTTCACGGTGGATACGGATAAATCCATTGAGGCCAGCAGCCTGTTGTTGCTGAATCAACAACTGCCCGATGGCTTGTGATGACGTTTCTTGTCGACCAGTCACAGCCGCAAGCCGCTTTTTCAGTGCTTTTTCACGCTCGGCCGAGGTATCGAGCAACAGCATCAGTGCAACAAACAAGATCAATGCCATTAACCCGAGTAACAGCAATAATTTAACCGACATGATCTTGCTCCTGCAGTGCTAACGCATCTAGCAAGGTTCTATCCAAGCCATAGTAACTCGCCTGTTCAGCGAAGGCTGGCACGATGCCACGCTGTCGGTATTGGCCGTCTATTTGGCCGTCATTACGGATGCCGTGTTGATCAAATCCGCAGATCTCCTGTGTCAGAATCGTCTCGCCTTCGAGCCCGTTTATCTCGGTGATACTGGTAATACGACGCACGCCATCACGCATACGACTGATTTGCACCACCAAATGCACAGCGCTGGCAATTTGCCGACGAATCGCAGGAATCGGCAAGCCGGTGCCGGCAGACAACAGCATGTTTTCCAAACGAATCAAAGCGTCGGTTGGTGAATTGGCGTGTAACGTCGACATCGAACCATCGTGCCCGGTGTTCATCGCTTGCATCATCTGAAACGCTTCTCCACCCCGGCACTCGCCGATAATGATGCGATCAGGCCGCATCCGCAGTGCATTACGTAGCAGTAGATCCTGTGAAACTTCACCGGTGCCTTCGGCACTTCGCTGGCGTGTTTCAAGGCGAACAACATGCGGTTGCTGCAAATTGAGTTCGGCCGCATCTTCGATCGTCACGATACGCTCGTCGTGATTGATCGAACGCGACATCGCATTCAACAAGGTCGTTTTTCCCGCCCCCGTACCGCCGGAAATCAAAATGTTCAACCGGCAACTAGACGCGATTTTCAGCACCGTTGCCATCGCAGGCGACAAACTGCCACGTGCGGCCATGTCATCCAACAACAGGCGTGAACGTGAAAACTTACGAATTGAAATACTGGTGCCATCGAGTGCCANCGGCGGAATCACGATATTAACCCGTGACCCGTCAGCAAGACGTGCATCTACCATAGGGTTGGATTCATCGATACGACGACCAACACTGGAGGCAATGCGGCGAGCGACATGCTTAAGGCTCTCTTCGTCGGTGAATTCAAGTTCAGCGCGATGTAGCTTACCGTGACGTTCAACAAAAACATCTTTAGGGCCGTTTACCAGAATATCAGTGACGGTATCATCATGCATCAATGGCTCGATGGCGCCGATGCCGAGCATTTCATCAAGTAGCAACTCTGCGAGCTGTTGTTGTTCGGGCTCCGATAACAAATATCGATTGTCGCTAGCAATCTGGTTGACGCCTTGTATCAACTGCTGGCGTAATCGTTCTTTTTCAAGAGACACCGCCACAGCCGGATCAATCGTAGCAAAGATCTGCTGACGAATCGCCAGGCGCCATTGGTGGGTCTGCGCATCTGCTGGCGCTGTTTTTTCAGCGGGTGCGACCGATACCGGCGATGCGACATAAGGTTTGTCGGCATAGGTTTTATCAACGTAGGATTTGCCGATGACCGTTGAACTCGTGCTGCTCGAATGATCACTACCGGTTGCCAAACCCTGATTAGATGGCTCTATGCCCGCTAGTGCATCACTGGTAGCGATAGGAGTTGTTGCTTCTTTTGCTTTACGACCAAACACGTATCACCCCACTATCGCCGCGAACTTAATCGTTCAGACATCTGGCGCAACCACGATGGCTTCTCGACCGTTTTGCCGAGCAACCGTTGCATGGCCTCCTGCCAATCGTCGGGCACGCTATCAGCCACCATCGGCTTGCCTGACTCGTGAGCGCGAATCATGCGTTGTGGCTCATGGTGCAGCAAAATATCGATAGGACGATTGATGGCTTGTTCAATCTGCGCCTGCTTCAAATGCGCAAACTTATCGTTTTGCACATGATTCAACACCGTAAATACACGCATGCCCGGGCGCTGTTGAGCCAACTGCAGGCAGTAGTGTAATTGGCGCACGCTAGTGAGCGTATTCGACAGCACCAACACCAAGGTATCAGCCCCTAACAGCAGCTGTTGGCCGCCAGCATTAAACACAGCACGGGGCGGTAGATCCCACACAACATAGTTGTGTCGTTTCTGCAGAAGGTGATTCACCATCGGTAATGCCGCCGGATCAATGGTGATGTCTTGCTCGGTATTATTCGGACCTACGGCTTTGAGCAATGCGAGTCTGTCGTCAATATCGACCAAGGCACGATCCAGCAATAAATCATCGAGTCGACCCGCATCACCTAATAACAAACGAAACTGGCTGTTGGCTTCGCTGCCCAGCAGCAAATCCAGATCACCGGTATAAATATCGTAATCACATGCAGCCGTTTTAACCTGCTCTGCATAAGCTAAATGCCAGCACAAATTAGCCACCACAGACGTGGTGCCGACGCCGCCGCCACAACCAACAACTGCCAATGTTTTACCGAGACGTTCACGCCCTTGAGTACTGCCGATGACATTCGCTAAGGCATCTGCAACCGTGTTTTGATCCAGCGGAAAGTGTAAATAATCAGACACACCCATGCCGATCAAACGTCGGAACAAATTAATATCAGCATCACGGCCAACCACCACAACCTTGGTGTGTGGCTCACAAACATCTGCCAGGGTGTCGACTTTCGATAGAATGTCATCACAATCCGACACATCAACAATCAACAAATCTGGCGATGTATTCTGACGACACCATTCTGCTGCGGCCATCATACCGCCGCCCATGCATTGCAAATCAACAAACGACAGATGACTAGCAATTTGCTGCCAATCAGTAAGGTGCTGTGTGCTACATAAAAAGGCGCGTGCTGAGGCAAGTTTGCCAGTTGATTCCGGGATAGTGCTCGGGATAGTGCTCATAATTAGTTATCTCCCGTCAGGCGTATCGACACATCATCACTACTACCGGATTGATCTAACGCTCGTGCATCAGGGGATCGTACTGCTCGCTTAATTGCATGCACAGCCGCATCGCCCATGGTCGCTGTTAACACCTCGGGTTGAACCAGATGACGCGGATCAGCAACCATTGCAGCCAAATTGTTGGTTGAGCTACAACCGAATTCGTTGTTATGGCCGGTATCGCAACTATCAACAGTGGCCACGTAATATTCCAACGCTAATGCTGCTGTTTTCGGTGTTTGTTCAGCATTGCGCTGCACCTGTATCAGATCACTTCGGATGCCGAGTGAAACCAGCACTTGCTGAATTTTTGTCTGTAAACGTGCATCCGATGGAGCCAATGTCACCACGGCACTGAGTTGCTCAGGTGTGATTTGCTTTTGTTTGAATAGCTGCTCTAACGCGTCAACCGTTTGCGAATTTACGCCCGCGCGCGATAGCGGCAAGCTCGTTTGAATCATCTTGGCTTTAACGCTTAAATGGCCCGAGGTATCTATCGCCTGCGCTGGCGTAACAACGCCAATCATCCCCACGGTCAATGCGAGCACGCGGCAAACGTAACCAAGGCTTGTAAAACTACCCATACGATACTCCATCAGTAATAAAACCCGTTGTCACCGCGCAGACGCAATGCACGAGCCGGATGAGAAGAAACGTGGGTATCAGAATCACCACGCATCTTGCCAAATAACAAACGTTCAAGATCCGTTGCCGGTTGGTAGTGATCCAATGGCGTCTGATAATCAGATTCACGACCGGGTTCCACTAAGTAGGCAGTGGCAATTACTACTAACTCGCTTTCATCTCGTTGAAAGCTAGTGGAACGAAACAACGCGCCCAATACCGGTATATCGCCCAAAAACGGTAATTTTGATGTTTCAGTCGCATCGCTCGATTGCAACAACCCACCTAACACAAAGGATTGGCCCGAAGCGAGTTCGACGGTGGTATCGACCCGACGCGTCCGCAATGAGGGTAAAACAACAGCACCAATGTTAATTTGAGTTTGGTAATCCAACATCGACACCTCAGGGGTCACTTCTAAATGAATACGGCCATCGTCGAGAATGGTCGGCACGATGTTTAGTAAGATACCGAACTGTTTGTATTCCACCGTATAGGCATTCAGGCCATTACTGATTGGCATCGGGAATTCACCGCCCGCGAGGAAGCTCGCAGGTTCACCGGTAGTTGCGGTCAAGTTAGGCTCGGCTAACACAGTCGCAAGACCTTCGACTGCCAGTGCATCAATCTGTGCGCCGGTTTTCAACAAACCAAAATCATCGAAGCCTGGGTCATTCGCGATCCATTTAAATGGATCAACACTGACACGCAGTAAATTACTACCGGATTCTTCCAATACCAGGTTGCCCCAGGTGACGCCCAATCGGGAACTGGCACGTTTGTTCATCTCAACAAACCGCAACCGAATGTTCACCTGCGTTGGCATAGTGACTTTAAGCTGATTAATTAGGCTTTCAGGATCGGACAGATGCGATTCAACGAAACCGACCATATCGGCGGCTTTGCGGGGTGAATACACCGAACCGGAGAGCACGACGTTATTTTCAGTCGATGTCACTTTAACGCCACTACCGGGGAATGCAGTATCGAGGATGCGTTGCAGTCGCACTTCACTTTCACGTACGCTGATCACACCAGAAAATATCGTATCGCCGTTAATATTCAGCACAAAAACGTTAGTCGTGCCGGCTTGCTTGCCAAACAAAAACAGTTTTTTGGGCGCTGGCAGCTGGAAGTTTGCAACCCCCGGGTCAGCAATCATCACCGTTGCCGCATCGCGATCGAGTGTTAGCAATTGGCCTTCACTGACATGCATGTTGATTGTTTTCTCAGCAGCGATTGTCGTTGTTGCCTGCAACACGGCTAGGATCACTACACCGATTTTCAGGAAGATATTCATTCGATGCTCCCTTGAATTTCAACATCAATGCCGCGCATCAACATGGCAGCACCACCACTGCGCGTGGTTCGGTTTTCAGGAAAGAGATCCGTCATGCGTGTTACCGGCAACGGACGCGCAATATCTTCCGGGTGTCGAATAGCGATAGTCACCTTTCCCTGAACATCTGCCAGAGCGACTTGCGTTGCTTGTTTCGGGGTTAACTCTGCAGTCACGATCAAACGCTTTTGTTTGCCGCTATCTTCAGTCTCCTCTGAAGAAAAATCTTCAACCACACGTTGATCAACAGCCAATACACGAACACCACTAGCGGCCGTGTAGGCTCTCTCTAATTGGTAAATACGGTCGCCGTCACTATTCTCGATGCGTTCAACAGTGCCATAAATATCAATGAAATCACCGGGGGCAACCAAGCCAGCTTGCGCTTCATGTTTTTCCAGTTGAATCGAATACGCGCGCATACCCTCACGTAGCTGTACAGCGAGAAATCCGCTATCGCCGGGCTTCAGCAACTCAAAAGGGTTAACAGCATCGCGCGTAGTAACTGAACGACGCAACACTGCACCTTTGAGGGATTCCGGTTTCATTGAATCTTTAACAACATAGGCAACCAAGCCATCAGCTTGCTGCTGTGAAATCGGCCGCCAAGTAAGGTCTGACATTGCCAAACGCTGCCCTGCAGCCAAAGCGCGGGTATAAGTCATAACCCAGACTTGACGGGACTTCTCCTCACTGGCCTGAACAGGTAAAGGCTCAGACGCTACTGACGTGGTCGGCGTTTCATCCCCCCGTAACAGACTCAGCAATAACAGGACGAACCCTGCCAGTGCGAGGCCGAAGGTCAGCCATAAAATCTTTCTTGCATGCATATTTGGCTACCCAATGGTGGCTATCAAGAATGTGGAACGTGGTGTATTCAGTGTGCGCGTCTACATCCGTGAAGGGCATGCACTAGCTACTAGGATTAACAACGGCCATCGAAACGCGATGCCGCCAAAAATCGGGTTAAATCATTCGTAAAAAAGTCGATAAAAGCAGTGATTCTGGCATCAACAACATACCCAGCAATGTGGCTGCAGATATCGCAACGCCGTAGGGCATACCGGGCAACGCTTGCTGTACCTGCGAGTAACGTTCAATTACTGCGTATATAACCGCCCACAAACCACCTAACAAAAAAACAGAAATTAAAAAATTGAAAAACTTTTTTTCGCCAAAATACAGTGCCATAACGAAGAAATATTTTAGATCGCCTGCACCAAATATCTTAAGTGTGTACAACAATGAATACACCACTACGACAGATAACAACAGTACCGCTGAATGCCAATATGACTGCCCCAAAAAGAACCGGATCAATGCGATAAAAAACACAATCACAATGGTCTTATTGGCAATTATTCGATGTCTGTAATCTGTTATCGCGGTATGAATCACTATCGCAAACACGACGATCTGCAAGAGGTAAGAGCCCATTAACCGAAAGGTTACTAATCTACACCTATCAAAATTACTTACTTAGTGATTTCAGTTTTGATGTCGTTGAATGATGTTTCGATAGCCTTACCCAACCCGGAATCACCACCAATAGCAGCAACTAACGCACCGGCTAATACGGCAGCGATAACGGCATATTCAATTGCGGTAACACCAGACTCGTCATTGCGGAAATTCTGCAGGCCAGACTTGATAGTAGATATAACGTTTTTCATGATTCCCCCGAACCAAAATTATTCTATCCGTGAAAAATTCAACAAAAGATAATTTTTTTGTTCACTCGAAGCGAACGCCGGTGATACTATGCGCCGCGTTCTAACATGTCAATCTAAATGATAATCACTAGCGTTATCACTTGATTTATAGTCACGAATTCGCATCAGGGGCATCTATGCATTCTTCGCGCTTCACTCTCAAACGCCTAGCCTTGGCGTGTGCTGTTTCCGCTATTTCCACAGCCTGCTCTGACAGCAATACTCAAAACGAACCCACTTCTCTGGCTTGCATGGACACTAACCTGTCTGGTACCTGCAGCAGCGTAGAACAGCAGGAAGTACTGCAATCTGCCGATGCGTCTGTTTCCCTAACAGGCGGCCACTTGTTTATGCAGCGGGCTGATGGATTATTCCTAACAGCGCCAGCTAGCACGACGCCAGGTAAAATCACCCCGTTTACAACACTGGTACAAAGCGAGCTGATTCATAACCCACTGGTGTGGGATGAAACCCAACCTGGGCTGAAAGCAGTTGATAAGGTGGTAAATTATCTTAACCAGCGTTTTCCTGGTCATGACTTTGCGACGTATCTCGTTGAAGGCGGCCCAGAGGCCGATGCTGCGTTGCTACAAGCATCATTTATGCAAGCCGTTAACGCCAGTGACAACAACCGCTACTGCTCGATTGCTGCTGCAGTTGACGCCATGGTAGAAGCGGGACGTTTCGATGTAGAGGTAACAGCCGATGACATCGACGCACGTTGCCAAACCCAAACTGCAATTTTGCAACGCGTAAACGATGGGTTTAAAGGCACTATCGTCGACTTCGACAGCCACTTTCAACACAACATTATTGTCGCTGCTACCAGTGATGATGAAATTAAAACCTGGCCAATGGCTGCCCACATTAAAACACCTGCCGACGCAGATCTTGCAGAAGCGTTAGCAGCACGCGCCAGCGCATCACAGGCGCGTTTTCGTGCTGAGAACAACGCAGAAGCTAACAGTCTACCGGTTTATAGCCTTGGCTTGGGCTCGGTCAATTTCGATGATGACAACGATTACGATTTTGATTATGACGACGACGATGATTACGATTCAGAATCTGGTGCATCCGGCGAAGTTACTAGCTACCCAACGATTCCAACAACTACAGATGCCTCGAGTAAAGGGCTTTCAAACATCGCCCGGGTTGTATCAACCGCTAACCCTTCGGTACTGTTTACACTCACCAACGACGGCTCTGACTTATTTATCAGTGATTCGACACTCGCTTGCGCCGATACAGGCTCATACGGTGTTTATCGCATCAATCTGAATGCAACCGACTCTGAAACAACGACAAACACTACAGCCAGCGCCCAAAGCAATTCTGTGCTGGCGTTTGAGCCTATGCAACAAAGAGCAGGGCAGATTCAAGTAGATACTCTGGCAGGTGCCAGCGTCTTCGTTCCGGTTGACCCAGTACCCGCTGACGGTAGCGATCCTGCTAAGCCATCTGAAGAAGAAGCGTCTTGCTTACATGATGACCTAACGATGATGGCACTGAGCGATAACGGCGGTCGCTTGTTAATAACTACACCGAAGCGTGTTTTCTCTCTCGATGCAGTGACTTTGGAAGCAAACGGCAGCAGCTTCACCCCGTTTAATGCCGAAGCCAACCTGCAAAGTATCGATGTTGCCAACAATAACCTTTATGCCGCTATCGTAAGTGATGAAAATGATGGCATCGCTATGGTGAATCTGGAATCACTTTCTGCGGTGGGTTGGCCTACGGCTGGCACAGTGCAATCTCCGGAAGCCCTGCTGTTCTTTGATAATAACAACAAAGGTGTCGCCTACGAAAACAACGGCAACGAGTTGATTGTTTTCAACTTGAACAACAAACAGGCACCCGAGGTTGAACGCCGCATTACGCTCGACAGTGCCATAGCGCATGTTGCGATTCCACCCAACAAGCAGTTCATGGTTGTACTAACACAAGACAACAAAGTGCGCAGTTACCTATTGCCATCACTCGTGTTGAATCAAGTTTTCGACCACGTTAAAACGCCTGTAACAAAACTCAAAGCAATGAACGATGCCGTGATTTTGCTGGAAGCCAACAATCAATCGATCAGCACGCTCACTTACCAGCAAGGTTTAGGATCACCGATGAGTCTTGCGGCTCAAACACTCACGGATGCAGTGGTGTTGGCAGGTAATACTGATCTAACCGATGTGCGTACTTCGCTCTATCTACCGCAATCGTTCAGTAATATCGATGGTGTTGCGATCAGTTGGTCAAGTACGTCTAGTGATATCAATACCGATACCGGTGCTATCACCACGACTACAACGCAAAACGCCCATTTAACGGCGACAATTAGCGGTGAATTCCGTGGCGAAGCGACAAGCATGCAGCTGCTGTTTCCTTTGGTTTTGAAACCTTAAAACCGGGAGCAACAGACGATGCGAATCATTTTTCGAACGCTGCTTAGCGGCTTGTTTATGAGCCTGTGCCTGAGTTTATCTCAGGCGCAGGCTCAAACACTGGGGCCACTTTTAGAGCCTCTCGACAACATAGACAACGCAGAAACATTTTTGGATGTTGATGTTGCCTATGTACCTGATCATGTCATTGAGGGTGACCGTTTGATTCTGCGCTGGCAGATTGCAGACGGCTACTATCTGTATCGCCATGGCTTTAACTTCAACTGGGAAGACCAAGGTCGCTGGAATGCTGACCAGATGGCGATTGAACGAGGCTTAGAGAAATCCGATGAATTCTTTGGCTCCGTTGAAACCTATCGAAACGGTATTCAGGTCGCCATACCACTGGATGAAATTGACCAGCAGGATTTTAGTGTCACCATTCAGGGCTGTGCCGACAAAGGGCTCTGTTATCCACCGCGAAAACTCAGCTATACCGCCGACCAAGCAAAACAACTGGTCAGCGACACTAAAGCCCAGGATCTCGCAGAGAAAACAGACACGGAGCAACCCGATGCTGGTAATCCGGCACCGAAAACTCCCGCCACAACGGATTGGCAGCTCGTACTCCTTGCTTGGGTAAGTGCCTTTTTCGGCGGCATGATTTTGAACTTGATGCCGTGTGTTTTTCCGGTTCTCAGTATCAAAGTATTCCAACTGGTACAACACACAGAAACCGCTGAGGCCAGACGTCAAAGTCTCGCGTATCTGGCCGGCTCTGTAGTGAGTTTTGTCACCGTTGCAGCCATAATGTTAGCTGTTCGTGCCAGTGGTAGTGCTGTTGGCTGGGGGTTTCAGCTACAAAATCCGTGGTTTGTTGGTGTGTTGATCTATTTGTTCTTTGCCCTCGGTCTGAGCATGTCGGGTTTTTGGCATTTTGGTGAACGCTTTATGGGCACCGGCCAATCATTAACCACGAAACAAGGATCCAAAGGTGCGTTCTTTACCGGCGTCTTGGCAGTACTCGTAGCCAGCCCGTGTACAGCACCATTTATGGGCTCTGCCCTTGGTGTCGCGCTGACACAACCAGCCTGGGTATCACTAACAATCTTCGCAGCGCTAGGCACCGGTATGGCGTTTCCCCTAGCAATAATCGGGTTTGTTCCTGCGCTTGCACGTTTATTACCGAAACCGGGTGCGTGGATGAATACCTTCAAAGAGCTCTTTGCATTCCCGCTGTACGCTACCGCGATCTGGCTAACCTGGGTGCTGGCAAATCAGGCTGGCTCTAACGCCGTCGCCCTGATATTAACTGGCTGTTTACTTACCACATTGACACTATGGGCCTGGCAGCGTCAGGGGCATGTGTATCGCACTGTTGGATTAGTAGCGCTGATTACTGCGTTATATTTGCCATTTTCTTCGCTGTTTCATCAAGGCGCGATCGTGAGTAATGCGCATGCCGATCAAGACCATGTCGTATTCTCCGAAAAGACCCTTGAAGCTTACCGCCAACGCGGTGACGCCGTATTTGTCGATCTCACCGCAGATTGGTGCATCACCTGCCTCGCCAATGAAGCCCGCGTACTGAATACAGACGACGTCAGGAACACCATGAAGGAAAACAACATTACCTTGATGATTGGTGACTGGACTGACTACGACGAAGAGATCACACACTATATCAATCGCTTCGGCCGTAACGGCATCCCTTTATACGTGTACTACCCAGCTGGCAAGGGTTCAGAGCCGATCGTGTTACCGCAAATACTGCAATCTGAGCATCTCATCAGCGTCTTGACCGAAAAACCATAAACCTAACGTATCTATTCAGTGGTTGAAATTATCACTGAATAGATTTAATGTTAATGATTATCATTTGCAAATAAATTCATCAGTGATTATCCCGCCTGATCACATTCAATCTGGTGAGCTTTTGGAACCACTTTTATACCCAGAAGTGGATACCAATGACCGGCGCAGCCACGCGCTTTAATTCGGGGAACCCCATGACATCTTGGCAAAAAACATTATTGGCAACCGCCATAATTACGACAACCGCCTGCGCGCCGAAAGACCTGCCGGCGACACAACCACCCACCGGCGGGGGTGGTACTGACGATAGCTCAGCCTATGGATTCGTCATTGACGGCTATCTACAAGATGCCACGGTGTGCGTAGATACCAATGAAAACATCGCCTGTGATGCCGATGAAGCTCGTCAGCTAACGGATAACCAAGGCCGTTTTCTCAAGCAATCGGTTATCGATCAAGCACTGCTTGCACAAGCAAAAGCGAACACGACCCGTGACCTTGACGACAATGGTCTGGTACAACAAGATTTTGTCTTGATGGCACCGGCCAATCACAATGGATTAATCACCCCACTAACAACCTTGCTAGCGATCAATATCAATAATGGTTTGTCGGTTTCAGAAGCTCGCCAAGCCTTGCAAACTAGCCTCGGCTATAGTGCGGATCGTTTACTGGCTGACTATATCGATGATCAAGACAGCGATATCGCGCTACTGGCTAAAACCCTGGTGCTTACAGTGCAAGCATCCGCTGCTGAAGGGATGAACCTGAGCCCGAATGTAACCGCACAAAAAGGCTACATCGAACAAAAAGCCTGGGAAAAAATCGATAGCATCGCATTAACCGCGCTAAAGCAGGCAAAAGTCGACAACCCAACGGCAGATGCTACAGCGCTTTCAACAGCCTGGCTCGCAGCAGTACCCGCAGTCATGTTTAGTGCAACCGACCTACCCGTAACGGATAGCGACAACGATACCATCGCTGATAGCGCCGACAACTGCCCTAACATTGCCAACACAGATCAACTCAACACTGACGGCGATACACAAGGTAACGCCTGTGATACCGATGACGATAACGACACCGTATTAGATACGGCCGACAATTGCCCCCTCATCGAAAATACTGATCAAGCTGATACCGATAACGATGGTATTGGCTCTGCGTGCGATACCAGCGAAGCCACCAGTGATGCATTTGTAAAAATCAGCATCACTGGCCAAGAACTGGCAAACGATGCGACTGATTACGCCTGTGTTCGTCAAATAAAAGACGCCGACGGCAATGCATTGGCAAGCGCAGACCAAAATACCTGGATGTTACTGATCCCTGCCGATAAAACCTTCGCTGACCTCGGCTATACACCGGCCGGGCATCAAAGCACCGATTTGTTTTGGAGTTATACTTGGGAACCCGACGCATCGTACCCAACACGATTTAAAGAAGCCAATGGGCTGCAGAGACAATACTCCGACGACGACATGGCTCAACATATGTTGACCCTGCTCAACGATATGAACTACTGCGGTTTTGCCGATTGGACATCACCCACCGTCGCTATGATGGAAACGTTAAACACCTCACCACTGGCTGATAACGCCGCGGTGAAAAGTATCGATACCGATGTTTTTAAACACCACAATGCACTAGCAACTCAAGCCAATGCACGAGCCGAAACATCGGATTATCTGCTTAAACCCTATTACTGGACCAACACCCGTATCGTTGATACAGATGGCGAGATACAAACCGGCTTCTATGACTTCGTAAAATATTTGCACCCGACGGCAGCACAAATCAGCGGTGATGAGTTTACCGAAACACCGGGGGCGGCGCCTTATTTCGCACTGCGCGCCGTTCGTAATGATCGCTTCCGCCGCGTTGCCAACAATGGCTCTGAAGTTACTGATAGCAGTGCAGCTTGGTCATGCATCATTGATAGCAATGCCGCCGGTCGTACCCACTGGACTAAAGTCATCGACAACCCAACCAGCGACGCTTATTTCACTAAAGCGGCGGCGAATACCCACGCAGATACGCTAAATCAGCAAAACCTCTGTGGTTTCTCCGATTGGCGATTACCGACTGCAGAAGAGTTCGCTTTATTGAAGCCGATTAGCAGCGACTATTACTTCGCTGGTGCAAAAGCCACAGACGACCTGTTTTTTTGGCTCAATGTCACCGACGACCAAGACGACTTGATGCAATTGTGGCGTCATTCCGATAGCCTCAGCGATTCATACGGCTATCCGAACCGCGTACGTTATGCCGTTTATCTGCGTGATGATGTTGCCGCTGGTAACCACTTTGATACAACCGTATTAGCGGCATCCAACGTGTTAGACATGGCAGACGCGACCGCAGCATCAATCGATGCCGTCACCGTTAATACGTCAGCAGACACCGCCGATAACATCGGTGCAGCGTTTGACCAAACAGGCGAACTCGAAGCGTTGCTGACTACTCTCGGCGAGCAGTTATCCAACACTCAAGTACAGTTAACACTCGCTCAAAACCAATATGACGTGTTGCATGATTCAGAAAAGTACGCGGCACGAGAATTCGCCTTAGAAGATGAACAGATCCGCTATAGTGATCTCATCACTGATCGTAACGATCGCACGACACAGACTGTAAACGAATGGACTGCGTTACTAACACAGTACGACAATCTTTCTGCCGCAACGGATCTGCAAAAAGCCATTGTACTCACTCGAGCAACAGCTGCAGCCGACAACATCAGCACCCTACTGGCAACCCTCGGGGCAGATTACAATTCTCAACGTATTGCGTTAGATACCGCTAACACTCAACGAAAAGTCGAACTGGCAACACTGCCAACACCGATTATTCCGTTACCGGGTGATTATCTGAAGATCGACGCCACAGGTGCGGAGCTAGCCATTACCGTAACGGTTGAACAAGGCTGGCGCTGCGTCAAACAAGCCGTTGAAACGACGAACTTCCGTACCACGACGCTGTGGACCATGCTCGTCAGTGATGACATTGGTTTGGCCAAAGAAACAGTGGCTGAGTCTCGTCGTGATACTCTGAACACAGAGGTACTGTGCGGCGCATCCAACTGGGCATTGCCGACAGTTGAACAACTGCAGGCACTGCGCGCGCAAGACGTTGACGGCCAAGCCGAACAAACACTCGATTCTGCCGTGTTCGTTAACCACGCATCTGCACAGGAAACAACACCTTGGTACTGGACGAGCTCTTCATATGATGCCTTCCGCTATGCCAATTCAGACAATCCTGAAAATACAGAATACCGATATTCATTCAGCAATTATGACGATGCGATGGCACGTTTTGTCTCAATCTCGACAGAGTATATTGGCAACGATGGCTCGTGCGGTGATAGCAAGGTTCCTTATGACGGACAATGCTTCGAGCGCAAAGACACCGAGCTGACTTGGGATGCAGCTAAAGCCGCATGTGAAGATGAGTCGGCGTCACTAATGTCGAAAGATGCTTACGATGAAGCGACATTTAGCCAGTTATCTAACGTGCTCGAACTTGATGGCAACGCCAACTACTGGCTGCTAGAAGAAGACAGCTACCCTAACTATGCAATTTCCCTGCGTGAAACGTCTACTGGCTGGTCACCGGACTTCGGTTCGAAAACTAAGTCCACATTACAAGCGTATATTTGCCAGAGTACCAAACCAAGCGGAGAATGATCTGTCGGTAGGTTAGCGGCGCTATTCTATCGAGCCGATAAATTTTATCGGCGGTACTGCCCATATCAGTAGCACTGATAAATTCGTAATTACACTCTTAAAACCGAGCCGCAAAGCGTCTCGGTTTTTTTGTGCCTAGTCACCGGCGAATCTGTCAGAGTCACATATGCTTGAAAGACATTCAGCCAAGGCCTAGTACTGTGAATCCGCACGACGATACGCCATCACCCGCCAACAGCGATGAAACACGGTATCATCACACCGGTCCATTCATTACCGCGATACAATCTACTTCTCGGCATCATTGGCAATCATCACGCCGCTGTCGCAAAGGTCTTCGCGCGCTACCGATCAAACCTGATCATAGCCTCGCTCATCATGTATTTGAGCATGCCTTACGAGAAGCATCGGCGATACATTTGTGGCCCGCTACACTGACGAAAGCCCAAATACTGGGTTATGCCATTGCTGCAAGCTTCACCGTCGGCGCTTTTTTGTTTGCATTCGCCAGTGCCGTTTTTCTGTGGTTGCCAACAGAACAAGTCGCAGGCGTTTCAGTAAATCAGCTATACGCCGCTGGTTCATGTTTCTTTACCACAGCAGGTTATCTGCAATGGGTCGAATCCATCAATGGGGATATTACTCGTCAACCCCAGCAACGTTTTCGCTGGTGGGGGTTTAGCCACAAAAATCTCGGCTATTGGAGCTGCCTGGCGCAGTTCGGTGGCACCATTATGTTCAACTTCAACACCTTTGATACACTGCGATCAGGGTTAACGATATCGCAGCAAAACTTATGGATTTGGACACCCAATATGCTGGGTTCAATCCTGTTTTTGGTCTCCAGCTATTTCGCATGGCTAGAGCAGTATCACCGATTTTGGGCGTTCAATGCCCGATCATGGAGTGGTTGGACGGTATTTATTAATGCGCTCGGGGCAGTGTTTTTTCAACTGTCAGCATTTATGGCATTTTATTCAACGCCCGCACTACCTGACTGGGTCGCCAATCTCAGTGTGTTTTTCACGTTCGCAGGGGCGGTGTGTTTCCTCACTGCAGCGCTGATGTTACCGGTGGAATATGCCTCAGAATGACACATGCATAATGACTAAATAGAAACCCTACCCACGTGCTAGCTGAAAGTTCTTTAACACCAACGCCGAAAGCTCTGTAACGCCAACACTGAGAGCTCCGTCGTTGTCAGTGTCTCGGTTAATCTGTAGACTCGCGCAACGATTTACCCCTACGCATACCAATCATTCAGGTCTTGATGAAACTTTTTACCATCATCTTCATGATTTTCAGCTTACTAAGCACGGCCCTCACGGCCAATGCTCATGTATCTGTTGAATCCCATCATGGGCATGGCGGCTTGCACTTACACGTAGAAACCTCCGCAACGTTGAATGATACCGATGGTCATCATATGCACTCCGACGTTGATCATGGCGACCATCACAACAATCATCAGCATCCGTTATCGATCGACGATACGACTCATGCCGAGGCGCAAGCCACTGCAGATAGCTCCCATTTAGCCTACGACACGCACTCGAGCGACGACCACGATGCGGAGCATGTACATATAAATTTGTTAGCACTCTCGTATGTGTTTGATTCATCGATACTGAAACTGTCTGATTGCCTTCAACCCTCTCCACACCGGCAGCTGGTTAGCCTTCACCACGCACCTCCGGTACCCCCTCCAACCGTCTAGCTGTTCTGACTGNCGCCACATCCAATGCCAAACCGCACGATGGTGGTAACCGTCTTCGCATTCATTTCCGTTACATTCGCCGGTACACAAACCGTTCGTGCGTACGTGTGCCTGCAACTAACAAGAGAGTTTCATATGACGAATTTTTTCAGACGCCCTGACTGGTGGCGCCTGCTGGTGATTTGCGCCGCATCTTTATGGTCGGTAGGCGCGATCGCTCACGGCGTAACTGCTGGAGATCAGGGCTATATCCAAGAAATTTCGGGCATACATCTTCTGCCCTATGCCTACCTAGGCGCCAAACATATGGTGACTGGGTATGATCATTTACTGTTTCTTTTTGGCGTGGTTTTTTTTCTTTATCGACTCAAGCACATCGGCTTGTATGTCAGCCTGTTTGCACTTGGTCATTCATCAACACTGCTGCTGGGTGTGTATTTTAACATTCCCGCCAATGCTTACCTGATCGACGCCATCATTGGTTTGTCAGTTGTTTACAAAGCCCTGGATAACCTCGGCGCTTATCAACGCTGGTTTGGGGTACAACCGAATACCAAAGTTGCGACACTGATTTTTGGTTTCTTCCACGGCTTTGGGTTGGCGACCAAAATACAGGATTTTGATATGTCGCCTGATGGCCTACTGCCCAATCTGATTGCCTTTAACGTAGGTGTTGAGATCGGCCAGCTACTGGCGCTATCGGCGATTCTGATCGTCATGGGCTTCTGGCGCCGCACTGACAATTTCTACCGACAAGCCTACAACGCCAATGTGTTGCTGATGACAGCCGGCTTTTTACTCACAGGCTACCAGCTGATTGGCTATTTCGTCGCTTAACTAATTTCCAAGGATTTCCTATGTACAACGCAAACAGACCCAACACTGACGATCTACCTAGTACTGATCGACTCATAAAATCCACCGCGCTATCGATTGTTGTCGCCATCGTATTATTAACAACCGTCGTTATGCCTGCCGAATATGGTATTGATCCAACAGGCGCTGGCCGCTTGATGGGCTTAACCCAAATGGGAGATATCAAACAACAATTGGCGGATGAAGCAGCCGCTGACGCTGCCAAGGATGCTTCGGCAACCGCTCCTGCGCAAACGCCTGCAACTCAGCCGCAACCTGATACTCATGATCATCAACATACGTCAACAGAGCATCAACACGACAGCGGTGGCCACGATCATCATCTTGGCGGCCATGCCGATGCTCACAACCATGCAAAAACGTCTGATCAAAATCCAGAAGAAACCCACCAGCACAGCGCCCAACCTATCACAGCGCCAGCGACGAAAAACACTCAAGATGATCACGGCCATCAGCATGCGCAAAACACGGCACATGATCATGGTAGTGACACGGGTCATTCACATTCACAAGCTCCCGCTGCTACGACAGAAACGCGCACCGTTGTATTAGCACCCGGCGAAGCAGCAGAAATCAAACTGGCGATGAAAAAGGGCCAACAGGTCGACTTTATCTGGCAAGTTGATACTGGCCATGTCAATTTCGACACCCACGCCGACGCACCGGGAATTCGTTACCATGGTTACGGCAAGGGCCGCCAAGTCACCAAGGATGAAGGCCAACTCACTGCTGCATTCGATGGCAAACATGGGTGGTTTTGGCGCAATCGTTCGGATCAAACCGTAACGGTAACACTGGAAGTTAACGGTGCATTCAGCAGTGTTGATCGGGTATTATAACCACTGATATTCGTTTTTGAGAGCGCGTATTCAGGGATGAAAACGCGTTGCTTCGATATCGCACGAAACACAAGAAGGCGTATGTAGGAGACGAAGAATGACGGTATATCAGAAAGGCACATCGAACAGCGGCGTAACGCGCAATCCGATGTGTTGAAATGATGCGTGGCCGCCGATTATTCGACCTCTAACCCCGACATCTTAACCACTAATACCGCAAGGCCAAGAAGGCTCGTCACCGAGCCGATAGTCAGCAGAGAAAAGTACCACGGGTTGAAGTTTCGACGTTCAACCTGATGGATCGGGCTTTGCAGGTATTCTTCGACACGCTTGAGATCTTCGTCGCTCAGTTTCGGGCGATCTTCACTCTCAGAAGGCGTTGGCGCTTCAATACCGGCATTAAACCCATTATCCGCCACGTCGACATCTTTCACATCATTCATTCAGGGTTCCTCAGAATTGCGCCACATCAAGCGCCATGGTCGCCTCACTCCCTTGCACAATGGCTGTAGCCAGCGCAGACATTTGGGGTAACAGGCGTTGTACATAAAACAAACCGGTCTTTATTTTACCATCATGGAAGGCATCGTCGGTCTGGGAAATCGACACTTCAGCCATTTTTGTCCACATGTATGTAAAACTCAGATAACCGATCATGTGCAGATAATCATTCGCCGCAGTACCCACCAGATGTGGATCATCTTGCAAACGGCCAAAAATCGCTTTGGTGACTTGTTCCGTGGTGTTAGCAGCGAACTTCAGCCCTTCAGTAAACGGCATAAGGTGCACATTATCGCTGATTGTCTCAAGATACGCATTAATTTCAGCCAGGTAAGCCGTTAAAAGCGCTCCACGGCTAGCCACGACTTTACGCCCCAGCAAGTCCATCGCTTGAATACCATTCGTGCCTTCATAAATCTGTGCAATACGAGTATCGCGCACTTGCTGCTCCATGCCCCATTCACGAATATAGCCATGGCCGCCTAACACTTGTTGACCAATAACACAGGCATCAAAACCTTTGTCGGTCATAAACGCCTTACAAACTGGCGTGAGCAGTGCCACTAGCTTCTCAGCGTTTTCATCACCGGCTTTGGCTTTATCGAGTTGCATACCACAGTACACCGAAAAGGCCCGGCCACCTTCGACCAGTGCTTTCACCGTCATTAACATGCGGCGCACGTCACCATGATCAATGATCGGATCGGCCGCGCCGACTTTTTTCGACCCTGGAGCACGGCTTTGAACGCGGTCTTTGGCATATTCAACAGCGCCTTGATACGACAACTGTGAAGCACCCAACCCTTGAATACCAACCGACAAACGCTCGTAGTTCATCATCGTGAACATCGCATTCAAACCTCGATTCAACTCACCCACAAGGAAACCTTCGGCGCCGTCGTAATTCATCACACAAGTGGCTGATGCATGGATGCCCATTTTTTCTTCCAGCGAACCACAACTGACGTTGTTGAACTCACCGATAGAACCATCCGCATTGACCTTGTGCTTTGGCACCAGAAATAACGAGATACCCTTTGGCCCTGGAGGCGCATCCGGCAGTTTGGCAAGTACCAGATGAATAATGTTATCCGTCAAATCATGGTCGCCGCCGGTAATAAAAATCTTGGTGCCTGTAACCTTGTATGAACCATCGCCGTTGTCTTCTGCCTTGGTGCGAATCATGCCAAGATCAGTACCGGCATGCGCCTCGGTCAATGCCATCGCGCCGGTCCATTCACCAGAATACATCTTCGGTAGATAGGTTTTTTTCAACGCTTCGCTGCCATGCGCATCCAACGCTAGGGCAGCACCGGATGTCAAAATCGAATACAGGCAGAAGGAGGCACCACACGAATGCAACATCTCTTCAGCTAAGCACGTCAGCATTTTCGGCATGCCTTGACCGTCGTATTCGGCGTTACCGCCTAGGCCCACCCAGCCGCTTTCGGCATACGTTTTGAAGGCATCTTTGAAACCATCAGGCGTATAAACTTGACCGTTTTCGAGCCGCACACCTTGCTCATCGCCCGGTCGATTGAGCGGCGCGATCAGGTTTTCGCAAATCTTTGCGCTTTCATCAAGCAACGTATCTGCAAGGTCAGTCGTACAGTCTTCAAATAACGGGTTATTAGCCCATTGTTCACCAGCATTGAAAACATCGTGCAGTACAAACTGCATGTCTTTTAACGGAGCTTTATATGCGGGCATACGTCCACCTGTATGTCAGTCAGTGAGTTGGTTGAAACATGGTTAATCATGTTTCGGGCTTTTACAAGCTGAGGTTCTGAGTGTAGCAACACTCGGCAACGACCTCGTTGACCTTACAACACAAAAATGAGGAACGATCGGCAAATACAGACGGGGAAATCGGAAGGGAGTTTCGCTACCAACGATAAATGGCACCGTCGGTAGCGAAGCAGAGGCTTACAAGCGCGAAAGGTCACGCCTGCAGGAAGGATTTAAAACGCAAATGCGTCCTCTTCCAGTGCCATTGTTGATTCAGCACCTGCGCGTGCACATTCTGCATGCGCCAAAGTACGAGGCAACAAGCGATCAAAATAGAACTGTGCAGTTGCCAGCTTGGCTTTGTAGAACGCTTCTTCGCTGGTGCCTGCGGCCAGTTTTTCTGACGCTACTTTGGCAATCTTCAACCACGTGTAACCCAGCGCTAAGTAACCACCATACATCAGGTAGTCTACGGATGCTGCGCCAACTTCTTCCGCATTTTCCATCGCTTTGGTACCCAGTTCAACAGTCAGGTCACCCCAACCTTTGTTGGCTGCTGCGAGTTTCTCAACCATGTCATTGATTGCGTCATTTTCNCCTTCAGCCTGACAGAACTTGTGAATCTCTTTGGTATAGGTACGCAGCAATTCACCGCCTGTGCCCATTACCTTACGACCGATCAAATCCAACGCCTGAATACCGGTTGTTCCTTCATATACAGAAGATATACGCACGTCACGAACGATTTGTTCCATTCCGTGTTCGTGGATGTAACCGTGGCCACCAAATACCTGAACACCTAGGTTCGCCGCTTCAAAGCCCAATTCGGTACAGAATGCTTTTGCAATCGGTGTCAACAAACCCAGTTTGTCGTCTGCAGCTTTAACCACAGCCTCATCAGNGTGAGAATCGACTTTATCAACTTCAAACGCGATCTCGTACAAGAACGCACGGAAGCCTTCAGCCAGTGCTTTTTGTGTCATCAACATACGACGAACATCAGGATGCACAATGATCGGATCTGCTGGGCCTTCCGGATTCTTAGGGCCAGTCAAAGAACGCATTGCCAGTCGCTCACGAGCGTAAGTCAGAGCCCCCTGGAATGCACCTTCAGCGCCACACAAACCTTGCATCGCTGTGCCCAAACGCGCGTTGTTCATCATGGTGAACATCTGCGCCAAACCGGTGTTCTCTTCACCAATGATAAAGCCTTTCGCCGCATCGAAGTTCATCACACAGGTCGCTGAACCTTTGATGCCCATCTTCTTCTCGATAGAACCGGCAAAGACTGGATTACGCTCACCCGGGTTACCGTCTGCATCAGGCATAAATTTAGGGACAACAAACAAAGAAATACCTTTGGTACCTTCTGGTGCGCCTTCAACACGTGCCAATACCAAGTNAATGATATTTTCAGACATATCGTGATCACCACCGGTAATGAATACTTTGTTACCTGTGATGTTGTATGAACCGTCGTCATTCAGCTGTGCTTTGGTACGCAACAAGCCGACATCAGAGCCACAATGGGCTTCGGTCAGACACATGGTGCCTGTCCAAGTACCTTCAATCAGCTTGGTCACGTAGGTTTGACGCTGTTCGTCAGTACCGTGTAAACCGATACACTTCACAGCACCAAAGCTCAAACCGGTATACATATTCCACGCCCAGTTGGCAGCACCGAGCATTTCGTTAACAACAATACCAATGGAGCCCGGCAAATTCTGGCCGCCCAGCTCTTCAGAGGCTGTCATGCCTGCCCANCCACCTTGTGCATATGCAGCAAAGGCTTCTTTGTAGCCTGTTGGGGTGTAAACGTTACCGTCTTCGAAGCGGCAACCTTCAGCGTCCGCTGAAAGATTCATTGGCGCCAGCGTGTTTTCGGCAAATTTAGCCGCTTCGTTGACGATGGCTTCACGGGTATCTGGATCAAGCAGATTGACGTTTGACAGTGAAGCGTAGTGAGCATCACTGTCCAGCAAGTCTTCCATTACAAAGCGGATATCACGTAAAGGCGCTTTATAGTCTGGCATGGTACATCCTCTGAATTAGGGTAAATCAATAAAAACACCGGCCTGATAGTAAAGGCAGCAGCCGATGTTGGCTATGACCGATCGTAAAGGCCTCTAGTTTCACAGCAAACTTTGCGGTTTTCTATGACATATAGCGCTTTTTTTGACGAAAATGTCATAGATTTTGGCCGCTTTTGTACATTCCTTCAGCACAAATACACCGGTAGCGGAAATGTGGGAAATAGGCCCGTGCGCTAGGTGCTTGGAACAGCCCTATATTACGCAACTCAAGGAATTATCGGATCACAACTACGTCGATTTTTATGTTTCTAGCGATTAAACACAAACAGGCCATCGCCAAGGCGATAAACGGCAGTAACTATGCCCCTTTTTTGGTCTCTGAATACTCACATTGAGGGCCTTCGGCCAATGCCAGTCAACGTCAGCCCCGCTAGTATCAATAAGTTTGCAGCACCGTCAGTGGTTTATGTGTGCCAATCGCACGAATTTACGCCAACGAAGTGCTATACATCAATGTTTACGATCTATTGAACGACAATCACTGAGGAATGCTGATGCCAGAAACAATCCGCTGTGCAATCACAGGCACAGGTCTTTTCACCCCAACGGAGTCAATCAGCAACGACGAACTGGTCGAAACCTTTAATGCCTATATCGACAACCATTTCGATGACGACGAAAACAAAGCTCGCCTATATTCGAGTACGGAATTTATTAAAAAAGCATCGGGTATTGAAAGCCGCTATGTGATGAACAAAGCCGGGGTTCTTGATCCCCATAAAATGCGCCCCGAGATCGGCGAACGCAAGAACGNCACCCTGTCGATTCAGGCAGAAATGGCCGTAGCAGCGGCCAAAGAGGCACTGGCCGCCGCCAATCGCAGTGCCGATGATATTGATTGTGTGATTGTGGCTTGTTCAAACATGCAGCGCCCTTACCCAGCCATCGCGATTGAAGTACAAAACGCTCTTGGGATTCAAGGCTTCGCGTACGATATGAATGTGGCTTGTTCTTCAGCAACTTTCGGCATTGCCAATGCGGTTGCCACAGTTCAAGCGGGTATGGCAAAAGCCGTATTGATGGTGAACCCGGAAATTTGCAGCGGCCATCTGGATTTTCGCGATCGTGATTGCCACTTCATCTTCGGTGATGCCTGCACAGCAGTGGTGATTGAAGCGGCCGACCACGTCGCCACCGACACCTACTTTGATATTCTTGGCTGTGAGCTGACAACCGAGTTCTCCAACAATATTCGTAACAATTACGGCTTTTTGAACCGCGCTGCGCCTGATGGCGTTGGCACACGCGACAAACTCTTCGTACAGAATGGTCGTAAAGTGTTTAAAGAAGTTTGCCCAAAAGCCGCAGACCACATCCTCACGCATCTGCGTCTATGCGATATGTCGGCTGATGGCGTTAAGCGGCTATGGTTGCACCAAGCCAATTTATCGATGAACGAACTCATCGCTAAACGTGTAATGGGCAGAACGCCGACAGAAGCAGAAGCACCGGTGATATTAGATAAATACGCGAACACCAGCTCGGCGGGGTCAGTGATTGCCTTTCACCAGTATCAGGATGACTTAGCGCCCGGCGATACCGGCGTTATCTGCTCGTTTGGTGCTGGCTACTCGATTGGCAGTGTTGTCGTGCGCAAACAAACTGCATGATACCAAGGCTCACTCTAGCCTGGAGTTGACGGGCATTTTCGCGCAGGCGATTTTCATCAAAAAACGATAGGTCGTTGATGATTGTCGCCTTACCTGATCAACCTTTGCGCCGCATCAAAACCCTAACCCGACTTCCGCAGTAACGTCGACAAACGAACTTTACCTCGGAGCACCCATGACTTATAAAAAGCTGGCAGGCACCTCAGCGGTATTTGTAACCGCCACCCTTGAAGGCCCATCACCGGTAGAACGCGACGGCATGATCTGGAGCGGTGCCGAATTGCATATCGACCAACTGCCCGACGAACGCACCCCACAAGCTACCATGGCTAGCCCGTTAGCGCTGGAAGGCTTGGAAGATTATGACCCGCCAGCACATGGCGATGTTCGCCATGTTAGCTCTTTGAATGCCGACTTTATTTTCAACCACGCAGCACGAGCATGGATACAATGCAACACAAGCGACTAGGTCGCAAACCGCCAACACACAGATGAAAGATACGGTAAGAACTGATAGCCTTTGAGCAGCATGCATGGATATGCATAGCCTGCATTCAAGACAATGACACCTTGGTAGTCACTGATCACAGGCACTGAGGTATCAGCTAGATTAATGGATGAACTTTGTAGTTAAGAATAAGGATATTCGATGAACAGACTTCATATTGCTATTTCGACAGAAGACATACCCGCCACAATCGCTGACTATACCCAGCGTCTTGGTTGTGCGCCTTGTGTCGTTATTGATGACCAATACGCGCTGTGGCGCACCCCAACACTTAACCTATCAGTACGCAACGACCCGCATTGCGCGCCAGGTTCGCTAAGACACCTCGGCTTTGAAGACCCTTCTGCGACCTCGTTCAGTATGGATACCGATGCCAACGGTATTATCTGGGAACACTTCAATGCGCAGTTACAAGCTGAAGAAATTCAGGATGCTTGGCCGGGCACCACCTATCAACCAACAAACGACTAACCCGATGATCACAGCCATGGCCGGAAACCTCCGGTCATGCGCAGCAACACCAGCTCGATACCACAAATATTGTTACGCTGTTCAGCCTCAGAATCGATCTCCCACCTAGCGAATCTGACGAATCGACTGAGTGACTACACCCTCTATGGTCAAACCCACATGCTCTGACAGACGTATCGGTGCCTGTTCCGAGTCGCCGGATACCAGCACGCTATTTTTCATATCCAGCAAACAACATAAAATATCGCCGTCAACGCTGGCAACAACGATATCGTCATGAGCCGGTTTGCGCACACGGTCAACCAACAATAAATCACCCTCCCATATGCCCTGCGCCTGCATGCTGCTATCTGCCGCAAATGTTGCCATCGCCCCATCACTCGAATGCGGTAAATAATCTGCCAAATCCAGCGCTGGAACTTGTGGCGTTGCGTCTTCGTTATCCATCACTAGGGATGCAACATCCGCAGATGCCGACAAAAAAAGCGCAAGCGCCATCTGCTGGGGTATATCAATAGACTGTATTGCTGCAACTTTCATAGGATCCTCCCACACTCAAAATACTGTATATTTATACACTTATTTTTGGCATTTGAAAAGGCAATGAAAATACCCAACCGCTGATCCGGAAAACCGCGCTTTTTGCCTCGCAAATCTTGCCGGTCATCTACGACGTTTTGACATCCTGCGATGGGCATCCATGCTTATCGATACGGTCAATGGAGGTACAACAATGGAATTTCAATCTCGATTTTTGCCAGTAACTGCTGGCGTACTCGTTCTCTCAGCAGGCGCTATATTTGCTGGCTGCAGTTCTGATAGCAGCTCATCGTCACGCGGTGGCCTCGGTATGAATGCCACAGCACTTTCCACTGATGGTATGAATACCCAAATTACCGCCCGCTTTTTTGATTTTGAAAGCGGCGCTGAAATGCCAACCCGCATCACTTTGGAACCAGATACCGACTTTTTGGTTGCTAGCCTGAATAGCAACAACCAAAATTTAAATGAACAACAAGACGGCGATCGGTATTTCTATACAACAAGTTTCAACACCGCTAACGCTGGATCAGAGTTTCAGATTGCCCTGCATACGGAAGCCCAAGGCTCAGTCTTTGATGCCCAACAAAACTTTATCACCTTGCCAACGGCATCAAATGTCATCATGCCTGCTGCGGGAACGACTTTTTCATCCAACGAAAATGTGGAGATTACTTGGGATAACCCTCGCTCTGCCAATGCTTTTGCAATTTCTACCAATGCAACCTGCGACAATGGCCAGTCGCTGAATTACTCTATATCGCGCTCCGGTGACCCAGGCACTATTACACTATCAGCCAACCAATTGGCCGGAATTCCATCCGGGGGCAACCTGACGAGCTGCAATGTGATCTTAATGCTGATGAAAATCGATAATGGTCGACGAGATCGAGCATTCACTGGCGGAGGGGTACTTCAGGGGATACAACAGAGAACCGTCGATAGCATTACTGTCACCTACGGCCCATAACGCACTTCACACATACCACGATAATTATTCGCGGTATGTGTGAATCAATCAGGGGATATCAGTCCCGCTAAAATCAAAACGGAATGTCGTCAAAACCTTCATTCAATGAAATACCGCCGCCGCCAAACTGCTCGTCGGCAATCGGCGGTTGATTATTCGCCTGCTGCTGCGGTTGTTGCTGCGGTTGTTGCTGCGCATCTTCAACACGCCATGCTTGAAGGCTGGTAAAACAACGTTCTGGCTTGCCCTGCCCAGTCCACAGCCGGCCCGAAATGTTAAATTGAACTTTCACTTCTTGCCCCATCTGAAAGCGATCCATCAGGGCGCACTTGTCTTTAATTAACTCCAACGCCACATAATTCGGGTACGTCGGGTTTTCGTCAGGGCCACTGACTTTAATCACGAATTCACGCTTTGTGAAACCGTTGTTGCCGTATTCGGTTGTTTGTCCGATTGAATGAACGAAACCTTGAACTTCATAACTCTTCGACATATTACTCGCCCTGAATTCAAAACCGGTATTTTAGCACTTCACTCATCATCGCACACCCCTACAACGACCAGCGCACAGGCTTCACACTGAACCTAGTCGTTCGTACATTTATCGTTAGATCTCATGTATGATTGGAGCCATCAATGCTACTTTCAGCGGATAATATCGATAAACCGCGTTTGCAAGGCCAATTATCAATGCGCCAACAAGCCACAACCACTTCAGACAGATACAAGGGTTTCATTCTGACGTCCTTGTTGGCTATCGGTTTTTTGCTGGCTTTCGGATTGTTGAGTTACCTATCGATCGTACCTGAGGTCGAACATCGCAACCTCCACGACGACGACAAAAATGGCCAGTTGCAGATGGACAATCTGCACCAACTCATGCTCAGTAAACACCAGGCCATTGAGCTCTGGCGTGAGCGTCTTATTGCAGCAGAAAAGCAAAAATTGAAAGGCCTGGTCACTATGGTCAGTGATCTGATTGAATCCGAATCACAACTATCACTGCATGCGAACCATCACGAGTTTCTTCAAGCACTTCGCAAACTGCGCTTTGATAGAACCAACTATTTCTGGGTTGTTGATCAACAAGGCTATACGCTTTCTCACCCTGACGACCGGTTTAATCATCAGTCTCTGGATGACCTTGGCAAACGGCTACCTGCGCATATCATCAAATCGATTTTTGATACCCATTACGATATCCGAGATCGAACTCTCGACGGTGAACTAGAAGGGTTTTCAAGCTATGAGTGGACCAACCCTCAAGACGGCTCACCCGTAAGAAAATCCATGTACTATCTGTATCTTCCCGAACGCAAGTGGTATGTGATGTCTGCCTACTACGAAGATAAAATAGAAGATGAAATCGCCAATTATCGCCAACTAGCGATGGATGAAATTCAGGACCATATCGCCGATTATCGATTTGGAAAAAACGGCTACTTTGCCGGCGTTGATTCCAACAAACGCATCGTATTTCACCCAAGTTCGGATTTAATCGGCCAAGTGATGGCGAACACTGATCCACACCTGAACCTAGAACACATTTATCAACTCATTTTAGCCAATGCCGATTCCGGTAAACCTTTTGTTTACGACTGGCCGAAAAATCGCGATGAACCAGAACATAAAACCAGCAAAGTTGCTTGGGCACGCTATTTCGAACCGTTTGATATTTATCTGGCCTCAACCATAGAACTCAAAGAACTCAATGCCAACAGCACCTTTATCACCACTCGGTTGCTGTTGATCGTGGCGGTCGGCGCTATGCTCAGTTTGATCGCAGCGCACGTATTCCAGCTGCGCGGCAGCTACGCTCGAAAACGCCAAGAAGCCGAAACTGCCCGCGCAGCCAATGACGCCAAGTCATTGTTTATCGCCCAAATGAGCCATGAAATTCGTACGCCGCTAAACGGTGTCATCGGAGCCTTAGAGCTTGTCCAAACGAGTGCATTGGATGCCTCCAACCGTCGTCTGATTAACATCATGCGCCGCTCAAGCGACACCTTGATGGCATTGATTAATGACATTCTCGATTTCAGCAAAGCCGATGCTGGGAAAATCGAACTAAAGCCAACACAGTTCAATCTCATCCAATGGCTGGAAACCGTCGTTCAGAATTATCAGGCAGAGGCCAACCTGAAAAATATCGATTTTAACGTCGACACCAACATCAATGCCGGGCTTGAGATCACCACTGATCCTCTGCGTTTGCGCCAGATATTGGGGAACTTGCTCAACAATGCGATCAAGTTTACCGATGCAGGCCATGTAAACCTGACCGTAGACTGGGTCGAGAATAACGGAGNACCTCGTTTGCGCTTCGCCATCAATGATACAGGGATCGGCATCGCCCGCGAGCAGCAGCAAGACCTGTTTGAAGTTTTCACTCAGGCAGACCCATCAACAACACGCATCCATGGTGGCACCGGTTTGGGCTTAGCCATATGTAAAAGCTTGGTAGCACTTTTCCAAGGCAGCATTGACTTCAGCAGCGATGAGAACAGCGGCGCGACGTTCTGGTTTACGATTCCCATTCAAAATTATCAATTCACTTCTCTGACTAAGCCCGCACCGCAAGGGTTTGCCTTTATCAACAACAATGACGCCCTGCCGCCAGCCATGATCAATGAACTTATCGCGTTGGGCGGTACTTTGGATGACACGCAGCCGGATCACTTACGACAACCACTGCTTTGGTTTACTAACAGTATTAATGCGATAGAACTGGCAGGCTTAGCTGCACAAAACCCGGGGCGATTGTTACATGTATTTTCGACCGAATCTGCAGGTGATGTAATCGTCCCCGAAAGCATCGCACTGCACTTAATGCCAGCCGTCGCGCGCGCACTGTTACTCGAATTACCGGAAATACTGGCTCATGAAAAGATAGCCCCGACGCCCCGTCAAGAAGATTTGACGGCGCGTCGATATCTGGCTCTAATTGCCGAAGACAATCAGGTCAATGCCCTGATACTAACGCGCATGCTAAGTAACACTGGCATAGACAATATCCTCACCACCGACGGCAAAAAAGCGGTTGATACCTACAAAGACAAACATGCCAGCATTGATCTTATCGTGCTTGATCTTGAAATGCCGATCTATGATGGCAAAGAGGCGGCTCGCTTAATTCGTCAATATGAAGTCGACAATCAGCTAGAACGAAAACCCATTATCATGCTGTCTGCGCATGCTGGATTGTTAGATCAACAGTGTGGAGAGATTATTGATATGGCGCTCAGCAAACCCTTGGAAGGCGCCAGATTGAAAGATTGTTTGAGCGCGCTTGGTTTGGTCGTGTCTTCTGTTCCCTAACGCCAGGCTCACATACGATAGCCACACACTAGCCAGCCAGGGGCAATTCAAGCGCAGACAGATCCGCTTCACCGGCCTTGGCATAAGGCAACACACCTAAACAAGGCGCGGGTAACATACGCTTGAGTGTATCGATATTCTCTTGTTGCTGGGCCATATCCGGGTCTATGCAGTTAGCTACCCAACCGGCAAAATTCAACCCATCCTGACGGATCGCCCGAGCCGTCAATAACGCATGATTGATACAGCCCAGCTTGATACCCACAACCAGAATCACATCCAGTTCCAGAACTTTTGCCACACCGCTAAGCATCTCTTGTGGGTTTAACGGAACAAGCCAACCACCAGCACCCTCGATCACGCGAAAATCTGCCGGTTGCATCAACGCACCCCGAACAAATCCGGCCAGCTGTGCAACGCCAACCGTACGCCCGGCATTTTGAGCAGCAATATGCGGTGCAATTGGCTCCTCAAAAATAATCGGGTTGATCTGGCTATAAGGTAACTGCACGCTCGATGCTGCTTGTAGTTGCAGTGCATCATCGTTTTTCAGGACACCATCAATCAACTCGGCACCCGCTGCGACAGGTTTAAGCCCTAACGTACGCAAACCTTGTTGCTGCGCGAGTTTTAACAAGGCCACGCTGGTGAATGTTTTACCCGCATCAGTATCGGTACCTGTGACAAAAAAATTCTTGGCCATATTACTTTTTTAACACCAGATAAATCACTTCATAAGTTGCGGGCAAAAAACCAGAGGCATCTTTAAATCCTTGGTAAGCTGATTCTGCTTTACGGAAACGCTGGCGCCCCATCAAACCCGAAACGCCACCTTCAACAACGGTATGCGCGCCGATATCCTTCAAATCTCGCAATAATCCGCGCATGGTATCGTAACGCATGACCTTGTGCTCAACTTGGCACAATTCGATATCAAAACCTGTACGGTTAATTTGCTCACACACTTTGTTTGCCGGTATAAAACGATTCACATGCTGATATTCATCCGCATGAGAAAAACTCTTGCGTAATTCGAATAGGGTTTTTGGCCCCAAAGTCGCAAGGCAGGCATAGCCGCCAGGCTTTAGCACCCGATACCATTCATGCAGCATGGGCTCCAGTGAATGACACCACTGCACAGCCAAGCTAGAGAAAAAAGCATCCACAGATGCATCATCCAACGGCAGCTGCTCAACATCGGCACACAGCCACCCATTCACTTGAGAATGATGGGTTCGACCGTATTCCAGCATTCCTTCAGCCATATCCAGACCAATAACATGATCGAACCGCGCCGCTAGCGCGTTGGTCCATACGCCGGTTCCGCAACCTGCATCAACACAGCGTGCACCAACATCCAACGGCAGCTTATCCAACAAAGCGCGCGCAACCCATTGTTGCACCGCCGATGCTTGATCATAACTGGGTGCCGCACGAGAAAACGATTTAGCCACTTTACGTTTGGTATGTTGTTGCTGATTGGCTTCAAGTAACGCATCGAATGCGTCAAAGAATACGTCAGTACAGGTTAGAAATGGCAAGTGGGCTGCCCCCTCAAAAACATGGACATGGGCACGTGGTATCAATGTCGCTGTGTGTTCAGCAGCTTCAACGCTTACCAAGGCATCGTCACTGCCAAAACAGAACAGCGTCGGCACAGTTAACTGCGAAGCGTCTTCAACATGATCGAAGCTGCCCAGCAGCGCCAAACCATGTTGCAGGTCTTGCTGACTCGCCAATGTTTGTTGCTGCCGATAGCCTGCTAGTGATTGTGTCAGGCTCTGTTCTTCGTCATCGCCTTTAGCCTGTAATCGATCAAAGCGTTGCAGCGTGCGTTTGACATTTTTACCGAGGCTGGCAGAAAACTGTTCGAAGGTCGCTTCCGGCATGCCTGCCGGCCAACTGTCTCGTTGCACAAATGACAAACCTGTGGCGATCAACGCTAAACCTTCGACCTGCTGCGGATATCGTAGTGCCAAATCAAGAGCAATATTTCCTCCCATCGACCAGCCAACAATCCAGGCTGGATGCTCAAGCTCGTCGGCAAGCGTTTGTGCAAGGCCATCAACGAGGGCTTTCACATCGGCGTAATCGGAGTAACAGCCAACATCTGCGGTATACAGTTTAAAATCCTGGGCCAGTGCAGGCATCAGCCATTCAAAGATATCGTTATCGACACTCCAACCCGGGATCAACACACAAGGCACTCGTGCATCATGGTTGATGGCATATTCTTTATTGTAATGCGTGAGCTGCCAGCTCATGCGGCCCCCTCTGAAGCAGGTTGTGGCATCAAGGCCTTAACGGCAATAAGCGCATCAAGTAATGCGTCGACATCATCAATACTGTGCGCGGCCGATAGTGTAATACGTAAACGCGAAGAACCTTCTGGCACAGTGGGCGGACGAATTGCAGAAATCCAGAATCCTCGCTCTTCCAAGGCCGCCTGCCAAGCCAACGCATCAGCATCTGAACCAATGAGCAAAGGCTGTATCGCCGTTTGTGATGGCATCAGCGATAAACCCGCAGCATCTGCACCTTCTCGAAATTGTTGAATCAAGCTGTGCAGGTGATCTCGGCGCCAGGCCTCATCATCAAGCAAGGAAAACGCTTCCAGTGCTGCTGCCGCAACGGGAGGCGGTGTCGAGGTAGTGTAGATATACGAACGAGCAAACTGTATCAAAGCATCAATCAACCATTGCGGGCCTGCGACCAATGCGCCATAAGAGCCCATTGCCTTGCCCAAGGTGCACATCAAAACCGGTGCTTGTGCCTGGCTTACGCCCTGCTCTTCGCACAAACCAGCGCCGCTTTCCCCGAGAACACCAAAACCATGAGCATCATCAACCATCAACAGCGCATTGTGCTGTTGCGCCAGTGACGCTAAACCGGGCAGATCGGCCTTATCGCCATCCATACTGAATACGCCATCGACACAAACGAGTTTTCTGCGAGCCTGGGTTTTACCCAAACGTTTATCGAGATTGCTCAAATCGTTGTGTAAAAAGCGTTGAAAACGTGCACCGCTGAGTAGACCACCGTCAATCAATGAGGCGTGGTTGAGTTTGTCTTCGAATACTGCATCGGGTTTATCCAACAGTGCAGTCAATATGCCCATATTGGCCATAAACCCAGAAGAAAAGTACAAGGCTGCATCGCGTTGAGTACGCGCTGCGAAGGCTTCTTCAAGCCGGTGATGCTCGATAGAATGGCCACTGACAAGGTGTGAAGCACCGCCACCGACACCGAACTGATCGGCAGACCGTTGCATCGCAGCAATCATACGTGGATGGTTAGCCAGCCCTAGGTAGTCGTTGGAACAGAAACAACGCAGAAGCCTACCATCGACGTCAACGGTGGCGCCTTGCGGGCTTGCAACAACCTTACGTTGCCGCAGCCGTTGCAAAGTTCGGCGCTGTTCAAGCGCCTGCTCTATCTGCGTCTGAAAAGACAGGTCGGATTCGTTCAATCGAATCGACTCTAGTTTATGGCAGCGTCGTAAAACAGCTCGGATGCTGCCGGTTTTGCTTGCCCCATATTCGCTGCATCGCTTTCTTGCGCATGAACATCATCAATCACGTATTCTTCAGGATTAATGCCCAACTTACGGAACAACTGACGATCTTTATCAGCTGCTGGGTTGTCGGTTGTCAGCAACTTATCGCCGTAGAAAATAGAGTTAGCGCCAGCAAGAAACGCCATTGATTGCATTTGTTCGTTCATTTCTTCACGACCAGCTGACAAACGTACATGCGACTCAGGCATCATAATGCGAGCAACAGCAATGGTGCGGATAAACTCAAACGGCTCAACACCGTCCTGCATATCCAGCGGAGTACCTTCAACCTTCACNAGCATATTGATAGGCACAGATTCCGGATGAATCGCCATGTTGCCTAATTCCATCAACAAACCGACGCGGTCTTCACGCGCTTCACCCATACCAACAATACCGCCGCTGCAAACCTTCATGCCCGCATCACGAACATTCTGGATGGTGTTCAAACGATCATCGTAGGTACGAGTAGTAATGATCTTGCCGTAATACTCAGGCGAAGTATCGAGGTTGTGGTTGTAGTAATCCAAACCAGCATCGGCGAGCTCTTGCGCCTGATCGCCCGTTAACATGCCTAACGTCATGCAGGTTTCCATGCCGAGTGATTTAACACCCTCAACCATTTTAGTGACCTTGACCATGTCACGGCCTTTTGGCGAGCGCCATGCTGCACCCATGCAAAAACGAGTCGCGCCAGTATCTTTAGCTGCTTGCGCTTCATCGATAACGGCTTTAATTTCCATCAACTCTTCGTATTCAAGACCGGTATCATAACGGTTACTTTGCGGGCAGTAAGCGCAATCTTCCGGGCACTTACCGGTTTTGATGCTAAGTAGCGTGCTTACTTGGACTTCATTCGGGTTAAAAAACTGACGATGCACCGTCTGCGCCTGATACATCAGGTCACTGAACGGCAAATTAAAAAGCGCTTCAACTTCACTTTTACGCCAGTCGTGACGGGCTGGGGATTTAGATTGTGCGTTCATGCGGAGATCTCTTTAACGTCTTAAACCGGTTTACCGGCGAACGAATAACATACGCTCGACCGTCGATAACCCGTGAAGCCACTGTAAAGGCGCAGCTGAGTCCACCAGAACGATGCGATGCGATGCGGGTCTAGCATCTGCATTCTTGACACGTGTTTGTCTTATTCTGGCACCAGACTGAGCAGGATATCCCTCAGAGGCTCTTGTTTCACACAGGGTAACAAACGCACAATGATAGGGAGTTTAAAGGATTAGTCAACCAAATGGATTTGAAATGGTTTACAAGATAACGCAACTCCCTGCCAGCAAACATATTACCCGCTCGCTTCAAGGTTTACGCGGGCACCTGCAATACGAATGCTTGATGTGTGGCAGCCGGTTGGTGTCAAACAAACAACACGGGCAAACAGGTCAACAAACAACACAAAGCCTGTGCGAGTATTGCTACGAAGATTTACCCCTCAATATCTACTGTTGCCAGCGATGCGCCCTGCCAATGCCTGCCAATATCGCGCTCTGCGGCAACTGCCAGAAGGAGCTACCTACCTTTGACCAAGCGCTCGCGCCACTAAGATACGAAGGTGCGGCAAAACACTGGATTCGGCGCATCAAACATCAGGCCGATATTGCCACCATCCAAACCTCAGTCGATCTCCTATGCGATGCAATCAGCAACCAACATCATCAACCACACCAATCTCAGCCATCTCCCGTTGATGCTATCGTCCCTGTGCCTATGTATTGGCGCAAAAACCTCAAACGCGGCAACAACCAGGCTCACCTTCTCGCCAACGCTGTTGCTACTCGCCTGCAGCTAAATTTTCACCCAAATTTAATTGTGCAAACACGTGAAAAACCCGAACAAAAGGGCTTATCGCGCCATGAGCGTCAAAATTTGAAAGGCGTATTCGCGATCAGAAACCCCGTCAAAGCAAAGCACATTGCGCTTGTTGACGACGTAATAACCACGGGCAGTACGATGAATACGCTGGCAGCCATCTGCAAAGCCGCAGGTGCGAAAGAGGTATCTGCTTGGGCACTGACAAGAACACCCAAGCCACGCTAAAACGTCTCATCGTTGGCAAAAAACTAGAAGGAGCGCACTTGAGTCAGCCGTTGAGCATCAGCTGAATTGAAGATCAAACTGCATTATCCGCTAATCTGTCTCCGAATCAGCATCGTGTTTTGACATCTGATCAACATTTTGAACGACATCCTGATCCAGAGGCACTTTATCATCGAATAGATCCGGGCCAGAGCCGGCAGAAGACCTAAATAAAGCCAACTGTTGGCCTGTAACCGTGTTGCCAACATCCAAACCCGCGGTAATTCCTAACAGGCGCACCCTACCACCGTGTTTATCCCATAAGTTCTGGAGCAACTGCGTTGCCAGCTCGAGGGTCACTTCAGACGATCGAGTTTCCATCGTATGCAACATAAAGTCTGATGTTTTTAACTTCACACCCATATTGCGGATGCGGTAGTCCTTTTGAATACGCGCAAACCGCCGGTGAAATTCTGCAAGTAAATCAGGGAGTTTTTCCTGCGCCTGCGACAGCGCCGTGACATCTTGATGAAAGGTTCTTTCGACGCCCAACGACTTTCGCGTCCTGTGCGCAACCACCTCCCGCGTATCATGACCCACAGAGAGGCGAGCCAGCCGCCGGCCGAACTTGCCAAAGTGCTTGATCAAAACGGCCTCAGATTGCATTGCCAGATCTGCGCAGGTGCGAATATTGAGTGCATCCATTTTTTTCATCGACGCCGCACCAACGCCCGGGATCTTATTCACCGACAGGCTTGCCACGAAATCGTCAACATCTTGTGGGCGAATCACATAAATGCCATTCGGTTTACGCCAATCACTGGCAATTTTTGCCAAAAATTTATTCGGCGCAACACCCGCCGATGCCGTAATGCCAGTTTCTGCTTCGATGTGTTGTCGAATGTCTTCTGCGATTAAGGTTGCACTGCCTTTAAAACTCGAAACCTGGGACACATCAAGATAGGCTTCATCGAGAGACAAAGGCTCAATCAATTCCGTATAACGCAAAAAGATGGCTCGAATTTGTTCAGACACTTGTTTGTAAACATCAAATCGCGGCCGCACAAGAATAAGCTCCGGGCACTTCCGTAATGCGATGGCAGTTGGCATCGCAGAATGCAAACCGAACTGTCGCGCCTCGTAATTACACGTCGCCAGCACTCCCCGCCCCTTCGCAGACCCGCCAACAGCAACAGGACGCCCTCGTAAAAACGGATTATCCCGCATTTCAACGCTGGCGTAGAAGCAATCACAATCGATGTGGATAATTTTTCGGGCCATTGTTCAGACGATCAAGAGATGTGGATAAAGAAATATTTTCAAAATTCAGGTAAAACACACGCCAAAAACTGTATACACATACAGTTTAACAATAATAATGCGCCACAGCGTTGATTTTTTTTGCGATCTTTTTCGAATTTCCTACAATGGCATCCACGAACAACAGGCGTACGTGTGTGCTTCAGGCGTGAATACAAACGAGCCGAGTCTTTTTATACAACCCTGATATAAACCCTATATTTTTTGGGGTTTTTGATTTTTTCAATCTACGCCAATGCGAAAAATCGCGGAGAAAACTATGACCCTTGGTACCTGGGATCCCAACATTGCCAATAAAAAACTAGAGGCTAAAGAAACGGATCTGGCCAACTATATCGAATGGGGTGCAGAAGAAATTGTAGAAAGCCAGTGCAAAAACCTGCCACCAGAAACCCTATCAATATTGATTCCGCTAATGAAACAATCTCGAACATTCTGGCAAGAAGCCACTGAAAGCCTTGTCGTTGATGACGTTATCAAGCTGATTCGCTTTTTTACACTGGCTGAAGAACACAACAGCCAACTGGAAGCTGGCAACGATTCTCCGGTTATCGGTCTAACCCGTGCATTGAAAAGTCGTGGCGAAAGCCTAGATAAAACACTACTGCTATGGATACGCCAACACTCAAGTAATCGTTATCTACCTAACGGTAGCGTTCTATAAGATATAAAAATAAAGGCTGCCTGATAGACAAAACAAGAATGTGTTTTCTATCAGGCAGTGCGGTTTATCAGCCATCACAAATTTATCTTCCGATTCCCTAAAATTAGCCTCCACAAATTTCCTAACATGTTAACTAATTCTTTGAATTAGGCAGGCTCTTTTCCTAAAATTCATACAACACATAAAATTTGACAGAAATTTTACTTTTTTTTTATATTTCTTGTTCTAACCTATTAGTCTAATCTTATGCCCCCTTTGAGATAGGTCTTGAGATAGATCTCTAGGTTATCATTCGACATTCAAGACAACGATCGATCGGCTGATACTGAACTCGGAATCTTAGGAATCTATAGAATAGCTGGCTAATCATTGACTCGAGTTGTTAGAAATCAATTTGAGCAATACGCCTTAAATGCATCAAAGGTAAGACACAAGAACAATAAGAAAAGCAAAAACCTCACAGAACATCGGGTTAAAGCTTACGGGTCATCGAAGTCCAGATTGGGATATCTGAACTTTCTATCATGGATGTGTTGAACTCAAAGAAATAAAAAATGGACTAAACACACGGATTGATCATTCAAAATTAACTGACTAATGAAAGGTAATACAATGGCTGCTGCAAACAGTGCTTTATCAACTGCTGAAGATATTCAAAAGGAAATCGATAAACTAAAAAAACAACTGGTGTCACTGCAAACGAAAGCAGTCGCCCAGAGCCTAAAGAAGATTCCGCAACTTGATAAGAAGGTTGTTACTGCACGCAATAAGTTTCGCACAACCAATGAGAAATTGGCTGATGCTAAAAAACGCAAAGCCAATACCAAAACGCTTGAAACAGCACTTAACAAGGCACGTGAAGTACTGAATGTACTGCGTTCAGAGCTAAAAACTGAAAAAGACCTTTTACGCGATGCAAAACGCGATCTTCGTAAAACCAAGAGCATTCAAGCAGAAGAAGAAAAACTGGCAGCTCGTATTATCCGCGATGATATCAAGTTAGAAAAAGATCGTATCGCGAAAGAAGAGAAAGACATTCGTACAGCAGCTAGACAATCTGCAAAAGCTGAAAAGCTACGCGCAGAGAAAGCTGAAAAAGCCGCACTAGCAGCTGCAAGAAAAGCTCAAAAAGCAGGCCGTGAAGCAGAGATGAAGCTCGCACGGGCAAAATCGGCAAAAGCACGCGTCGCAGCTAAAAAGGCCGTCGCTCGCGGGGCTAAACCTGACAGTGCAGCCGCTGGAGAAACACCAAAACCAGCAGCCAAACGCAAAACTGTAGCAAAAAAGAAACCGGCAGCAAAAGCGCCAGCCAAACGTACACCGGCTAAAAAAGCAGCACCAAAGAAAGTGGTAGCTAAGAAAAAGCCTTCTACTACGAAGCCAGCAGCCTCAAAAGCAACACCCAAGAAAGCCGCCACTGCTACGAAAAAAACCACCGCGGCTAAACCTGCAACCGCTAAAACAGCACCAAAGAAAGCTGCAGCAGCGAAAAAACCAACAGCGGCTAAGCCAGCAGCATCAAAAACTGCGACAAAGTCAGTAGCGCCGAAAGCAGCTCCAGCTAAAACTCCGGCAGCAAAACCAGCGACAACAAAAGTTGAAGCCAAAAAGCCAGAAGTAAAAAAAGCTGAGAGCACATCACCTGCTCCTACAGCGCCAAAAGCAACTCCAGAAAAGTCTGACGCATAAGCCGCTGCGTAATCATCACGTGCAGAAACTATGCACTTAGATTTACGCAAATAGGTTCATAGGAAGACAAAGGGACAGCAAACAGCACTGACGTTCAGGTTTAGACATTTAGTGCTAAACGTAGCGCCGAACGCAAGAACTCGACGCTGGTGCTAACAGCTTTCCCACTACAAAAAAGGCTACGTTAATCGTAGCCTTTTTTAGTTTTCAGCCAGCCAAACCTTGAGACGTTCTTTTTCATCACGCCACTTTTCTATCAAGGCAGATTCTGTTTCTTGCCACACCTTCGCTATGCCCTCATCGACGGGCAAACGATCAAACAAGTCTTGTTCTTCGCGCTGCTCATGGTGCTCCATGACGTGATAAAAGCTGCTAAGAGAATCAAGATACTCAATCAAGTAGAGACGTTGCGCACGCCCTTTAAGGTGACAAAAGTGTTCAAAACGCTGATGATTCTTATCCAATAAGCTCAATAATTTGTCATGCTCTTTTAGATAAACTCGCACAGGCCAGCGACATTCATCCAGATCATCTCGAGACAAAATGTGACTGTTTTCGAAATTGACATGGGCATGTAAATATTCTGAAAGCCCCATCAGAGCGACCCTAGAATTATTCTCGTGACGCAATAACAACGCCTCCTGATGCATCAGCACCCATTGATGCAGATCTTTGTGGCTCTCTTCAAGCAGGTTTCTCAATGTAGGCATTTTCGATATAGTTCGCGTTTTACTGACTTGATAACTTCCGCATGCAGCCCCAGCCGTTTCCTTACATCGTGCCCAAGTGCGAACAGGCCATTACTACCCTTTACGAAGATGACGATATTCTTGTCATTAGTAAGCCTGAGTTTCTGCTTAGCCAGCCTGGCAAGCATCCGGATAATCATGATTCGGTTCTCAGTCGATTGCAACCGAACCACCCAGACATAGCGCTGGTTCACCGACTCGATCTGGATACCTCCGGCATCATGGTCGTGCCTCTGCACAAAACGGCATGTGCCCATATCGCTAGGCAATTCCAGCTGCGTCAGATCCACAAAACCTATACCGCGGTTTTATGGGGCCTACTTGAACACGATCAGGGAACCCTCGACTACCCAATCGCAAAAGACTGGCAACATCCGCCTCTGCAAAAGATATGCTACGAAACCGGAAAATCGTCAATAACCAAATACCGAGTACTGAGCAGAAATAAGCAGGAAAATTCAACACGCGTCGCGTTGGATTTGTTAACCGGACGAACCCACCAACTGCGAATTCACACACGTACGTTCGGCCACCCGATTATCGGTTGCGATTTATACGCAACTGATGAAGCTTTTCATATGTCGCCGCGCTTGATGCTGCATGCGACAGAGCTAGGGTTTCGTCATCCGGAGACTGAAGAGCCGATGGAATTTCTCAGCCCAGTTCCATTCTAACGTTAGGCTTGGTTCCACGTATGTGGTTTCTGCGCAGTTACTTGGTCATCTGCCCAAGCACCTGAGCCCTCAGATAATTACCTGCAATGGCTAATTGGGCCCGGCACCCACCACCGAAAACGGTGTACTGCCGAATTCACCATAGGTCGCGGTATAGTTACAGGGTTTGGCGGGCACCATATCCCCTAAGCTACCGGTTAGTAAAACTTGTCCTTTGGATGGCGCATAACCTTGTCGTAACGCAGCATTCAGCAACCATATAATCGCCGAACGCTGGCCATCCAACGTGGCGCCAGCGGTTGATGTATTCACAGACGTATTCTGGCATACCAGTGACACCGGCGTATCAGTTAACGCCTTGCGAGTCACATCGATCAGCGGCCTCCACTCCCCAACCCAATAGGCACGATTAGCAACATTATTTGCGGCGATATCAAATGCTGAAGGCTTTGCTGTAAATCCAAGGCCGGCAACTTCAATAGCTGGGGCTACGGCATCCACAATATCCGACAACGGCGTTTGTGGGCCAAAGCTATTCAACACATCACCTTTCAAGCGAAATGCCAACTCTTGCTCTACGACCGTTTTATGACCGGGCCGCAATCGATATATAGGATCTTCAAGCTTCGCACCCTGCATCAAAACACCAACCAAAGGCCCATCAACACCGAATTTTTTCTGCGCTTGCGTTGTCGTCAAGCCCGCTTTAAAGCCCGCAACAACAGCACCTGCATCCGTGCGACTACGTATTAACTCCTGCTGTATCAAATAAGCGGCCGACAACGGCAAAAGAATTTCACCCTCTTGATCCATCACTGGCAATGGCCCTTGTTCTTTATCAGCAGCTATCACCGCCGCCTGGTAATCTTGAATCGTTGCTGCTTGCACACTCGCCGCAAACGCAATACCGACGGATATTAGCAAGGTGCAGATACCGTTGCGGATGAGTGAAGAATGATATTTATACATGGTCGCCACCACCAGTTTCTCCAAAACGCTTATTTGCAAAGGGATAGGAGGCCAGATCGTTAAGGGTTTGATAAACTAGGCCGCGCTCCATCATCAATATGACCTCTATGAATCTGTTACTACTCCGATCCGATGACTTTCTCGACCCACAACATGTGCGCTTGTGCGGCCAGAGACTCGACCATATTAACGAAATTCTCGGCAGCCAGGCAAACGATGCGCTGCGCGTAGGGTTGATCAATGGTCTTTGCGGCACGGCACGATTACTGTCGATCAATTCAACAGAAGCAACGTTGCATGTCACCCTCGACACCCCTCCTCCCGCACCGCTGCCGTTAACCGTTGTTTTGGCATTGCCGCGCCCGAAGATGCTGCGTCGAATTTTAAAAAACACGGCAGAATTTGGTATCAAACAACTACATTTGATCAACAGTTACAAAGTTGAAAAAAGCTATTGGCAAACACCGGCACTGAAGCCGGAAACATGCAAAGCCTACTTTGAAGAGGGATTGATCCAGGCAAAAGATACTGTAATGCCTGAACTGCACCTGCACAAGCGCTTCAAACCTTTTGTGGAAGATCATTTACCGACTATCATTGACGGCCAGCAAGCTTTCGTCGCACACCCCTACAACGCCGAGCCAATGCCATCACCGAGTACAGAAAAACGCGTGATTGTGATTGGGCCAGAAGGCGGCTTTACCGATTACGAAATTGACTTGCTCCAGCAACAAGGCGTAAAAACGATCTCCATGGGTCAACGTATTTACCGGGTTGAAAACGCGCTGACACGGCTAACTTGTCAATTAAGCGCAACACCCCATGGCTGAATCATCACTCGCCGGAAGCCGACGACTCGCTTCAAAAGCACTAGCGGCTTAATCGTAAACCTACAGGAACAGATCATGGACAAAGTCGTACTCATANCCGGCGCGAATCGCGGCATAGGCCTAGCGGTAGCGAGACACCTGAATACACTGGGTTATACGTTGAGCTTAGGCGTTCGCCATCCGGAGTCTATCCCCGAAGATCTCAAGCACTGCCATCATGGCTTCTTCGATGCTAAAGACGCAAGTTCTGCGACATCATGGGTTAATGCCGTCAACGCTGCTTTTGGCCGTATTGATGGGCTTGTTCATTGTGCTGGCTTACTGATTCCGTTTGGCATCGATGACGACGAAAACCTGCTTGATGAAATGTATGAGGTCAACGTCAAAGGCACTCTGCGTATTTGCCGTGCCGCTTTGCCCTTCCTGAAAATCCGTGATGAAGGCCGTATTATCAATCTCGTCAGCATGTCGGGCAAACGGGTCAAAGGAAAAAACATCGGCTACGGCATGACCAAATTCGCTCAATACGCCTTAACCCAAGGGCTAAAAAATATTGGCTGGGATGACGGCGTCAGAGCAACCTCCGTTTGCCCAAGCTGGGTCAATACCGACATGGCGACAACACATTCGAACATCACCCCGGCAGACATGACCCAACCTGAAGACATTGCCAAGCTCACAGCAACCTTACTAGAACTGCCTAACACTGCTCACATTGGCGAAGTGCTCGTCAACTGCAGCCCAGATTAATTATCGGGTAATTGATAGTATCTGCGGCCAAGACGGCGCGCTAATCTGAACCGGACTCCGGCGCGTCTTTTGTGCAGTCACTGCCAATAGTTTGCTTGCCAGAAGTAAGCTCGTTGGCAATACCAAAGGGCACATGCACCATGGGAATATTGTCATCCGACGACTGCAGATGAGTCAGTTGATCATCAAAGAAGATATGTGGCCGGAACACATTTAACACGTGCCGCTTTTCAATCCCGCCGAGAAAAAAGGTTTCATTGGCATTCACGCCCCACTCTTCCAACGTGGTAATCACTCGCTCATGGGCTGGCGCACTGCGCGCAGTAATAATCGCTGTTCGAATCAAGCGCTGATAATCAGGGTCACGCTCGCTCGCCAATAATTCCAATTTTTGCAATTGCGACAACTGCTTAAACAGGTTGGCAAGAAGCCCCGGATTATGCGGTTGGTCTGCACGACTCGTTTCGTGATCATGAAACTGCGGCAAACCACGGTTTTTATAGATTTGCTCCGACTCGTCATCAGCGATTACGCCATCAAAATCGAATGCCATTCTCAGCTCTGCATCGTCACTGTCATCATTAACCGACGACGGCAGTACAAGGCCTGCTGGGTAGCCGGCTGAAATTGCCTGGCGCACATCTTCCGCATGCGCCGTCAAAAACAACGCCGCGTTAAAAGCAGGTATGTATGGATAAGGGGATTTCCCCGTCATGAATGCTGCACGGGAGATATTCAACCCGTAGTGTTTCATAGACCGAAATACCCGACGCCCGGTTGCTGGTGAATTACGGGATAACAACACCACGTCAACGGGCTGTTCGTCTGGAAAGCTACGATTAATCGACAGAAAACGGCGAATAAACGGGAAGGCAACGCCCTTGTTCAGCACCGTATCAACGTTGGCCTCTTGAAAGCGCTTATAGGCTTCACTGCCTTGCTCTCTGAACACCCGATCGGATTCCGACAAATCAAACAATGCGCTGGATGACACCGCAATAATCAGCTTGTTTTCTATCTCAAATCCCATACTTAACCTGCGCGTGTATCCGTTGCTTTCATGATGGCATTGTCACTGGTAATTTTCGACCACCTATTGCCTAATCATCAGACAACAATTATTCACCGAATCGCCTTTTATACCCGAGTTACGCTCTAAGCCACAGGAAGATGCGCGCTTATGCTCTATTACGAAGACATCACATTGAATAATATCCGTCGCTCGACAGATACCCATGAAGTTACCGCTGAAGCAATAAAGACGTTTGCCAGTGAATTTGATCCGATGCCGTTTCATCTGGACGAAGATGTTGCACGTCAAACGCCTATGGGCCGATTGTTCGCATCAAGTATTCATACCATTGCCATCGCGGTGAAACTGACACATAGGTTAAGCGATGAAAAAATGGCGGTTATTGCTGGCCTCGGCTGGCAAGATGTCAAACTACCGCATCCAGTCTTTGCTGGCGACGAACTGCATATCGAATCCGAATTTATCGAAAAACGTCTGTCTCGGTCTAAACCCGGGCACGGGATTATCACCACACAGATACGCGTTTTTAATCAAGATAATGTACTAACCGCGCAGTTGAATCTCTCAAGCTTGGTATTGCAAAAGCCTGATATCTGAGCACTAGGCAAGTCACGAATAATACAGAAAGGTTAAAGGCAGGGTGTGTTAAGGGAATAAAACGAAGCTTCTGCAACGCGAAAACGGCCAGCAATTGCTGGCCGCTTAAATGGGTTAACGCTTACGGCGCACTGCCGCAAAACCTACCATCAGCAACAACATGAATGGCATAAACGCACCGAACTTCGGTGGCTGAGGTTTTGGATCTGGCTTAGGATCCGGTGTTGGATCGGGCTCAGAGTTATCATCAAACTTCAAACCCACCACAATCGGGTCGTGATCAGAAGAACGGTATGCATCCGCATTGGCATAGTTATCAATACTGTCAAACGGGTGACCATTCGCTTCGGTGTAATAGTCCATCAACGTATCTTCAACCGAGTTGATGTGCCACGCATCGACACTCACAACATTGCCTAACAGGCTGCCCTTAACCAAAGCGTGATCGAGACTACCCAAAAAGCCGCTGAAGGAATACGAATATGGCTGAACTTCCGTCGCCTTGTCAGTGTACTTCAGGTTGGTGTAGCCGGCTGTTTCCAACTCATCCATCGGATCTTCTTTACTGTAAGCATTCAGATCACCCAGAATCATCACACTGTCGTTACCGGATGCAGTAGGGTCAGTCGCTAGGAACTGCGCCAGACCTTTGGCTGCGCGAGTACGCATGATATTACAGTTAGCTTGGCCATCAGCACCTTCGTTAGGCTCACCACAGGCAGAACCTTTGGATTTCAAATGATTGACGGCAACCGTTAACACGTTGCCTTGGAATTCAAAGCTCTGAATTAACGCAGGGCGGTTTTTATCCGTGTTGAATAATACGCCGTTTGCATCGGTTGGCGAGTTGGTTTCGTCAAGCACCACGGCATCACCTTTAAGGCTTACCTTGTCTGCACGGTAGATCAGACCGACAACAATGGCGTCATCACCAATCTTGGCAGTACCAGGATCTACAAGACTGTAGTGATCTTCAGCAGGTTGCCCGGAATTCAGCGCTTCAACAAGATCAGCAACTGAGCTATCTGCATCAAACCCGTCATTTTCCAGCTCCATCAAACCCACGATATCTGCATCGGTTGCTTGAATCGCAGCAACAATTTTGGCTTCTTGCATCTGGAATGCTTCATAGGTTTCTGCACCACGGAAGGTACTTTTAGCAGGCCCAGACAAATCTTCACCGAAACCGGAGCCGTTTCCGTCACCGTTGAAGTAATTCAAAACGTTCATGCCCACTACCACCAAGTTCGCATCAGCAGCAACTTCTGGCTCAGCAGTACGAGGCAGTGAAGGTACAATAGTAATATCTGTTGGAACAACGATGCGGAAGGCGTTGAATCCATGCATCACGCCGTCAACGGTTGGCACGGTATAACCAATACGCATCGGGTTCAGTGCACTGAACCCACTGGCATCCGGGAAAGGAATAAACGCAGGGTTTTTAGCAGACACGCCATCGTCAATTAGAACAAAATCTCGGGTTCGCAGCTCAGCAGCAGCGGCTGCCTCTACCGATTCAGGCTCGGCAATTTCAGTCGGCTGAAAATGTAACTTAGACGACACACCGAACTGCCCAAAGTTACCAAACCCGTAACCACTGCCAAACAGATCACTAATAATCAGACCTTGGCTATAACTTACTCGCATACCTTCAATAGCTTCGAAATCCAGCAGATCAGAAACCGGCAAGGTAACATTCTGTTGCGCTGGCAGGCTGTTGCCTGAGGAGCACACTGTGCTGTCAGAAACAGTCTTCAGCTGTGTTTGTTGGCCAAATTCATCAACCTGCGCCTTCAAACGCACCAAATCGCCAACACTAACAGCAATATCGTTCGAATAGACGAAGATGCCTTCAGACGTCATATCGTTGGCGTCGTAATCACTTTCTTCTTCTTGTATCCAGAAGCCGTTGTAACGCGGGTTGTCGTTATCGACTTTTGTGAAATCAGCAGTAACCAGCGCTTCTACAACAACCGTTTGACCAACCAAAGGGCTAGTATCTGCAGTGATATTCGTAATGTTGCCCTGAATACCTGAAATCAACTGTGCAGCGTCACCACAGCTCCCTAAATCAGTCGTGCCACCGCCATTACCACCGCCAGCACACGCATTCGCAGCGCCAGGTGTAGGAATTGCGCTGGTATAGGTGTCAGTGTTGAGCGCGCCACCAGAGCCGTTAACACAACGTTGAGCTGAGGTGCTGGCAGTATCATTAACTTGTGGTTGACCAGCGTTTAGCATAATCAGCAAGCCAGCATCGTCAGAATCATTGGTGCCGTATACCACTGCATCAATCAGGTTGGCCGATGTAATGGCTGTGTCGTTACCAAAGCTAGTTGCGCTACCCTGATAAAGCGCAATTGCATCAGGGCCGTTTTGTAACTGAGATAGAGTATCAAGCTGACAGTTCGCAACGGTGGCGCTATCACTGCATAACACGAAGTAGCCATCAGCGTTCGTTAAAAAACCATCTAAATCAATCGCATCATAACTCGCATCATCACTGCCGTTATACAGCACGATAACGTGGCCATCCAGCGATGTATTTCCTGCACCACCATCAAAAATTTCAACGAACTCTGCCGTATCAGAACTTGGCTGATCTGCATCAAATTCGTTAATGATAAGCTCTGCTTGTGCACCGACAGACGCCGACGCCAAGAGCATTCCCTTCAGCAATTTCATGATTTCTCCCAATAGATTTGAATAAGCAACAACAAGCGCTAATTCAACAAATCCTGTGTGACATGGGAGAAGTATTTTTGTGAAGGTCAGAAGAAGATTAAATGACACTATGGAAGAAATCAGTCAGGCCTGTTTAGGATTTAATACACAGGTGGGAGTCTAGCAGGATACTCGCAGTCTGGAACCCGATTGTAACGGTCATTTTCAGACTGCGTGCGAATAATAAGTATCAATTACTCACGATAATACGCGGCAAAAACATCAATAAAACGTACCACCTCATCCGCAGGTAATCGGTTAATACCCGCTGCCGCTGCACGACCGCCCCCGGTATCAAACTGCGAGCAGATATCAACGGCGCCTTGTTTATTGTTTAGTGGCGCGCGCACGCTAACAAGAAAGTCTCCACCGTCGAGCTCGGTCAGCACCGCATGGGCACGATCCGGGTTTGCATTGGCTAGATCATTACTGAAAACGCCGCTCACGCGCCGCGCCCATTTCTGATTCGGCAATTGGTAAACGGCAGCGTGATCAAACGCTGTCATCGGCTCCAGTGAATCAACCTTCGCCATATCGGCGACGTATCCGGCTTCTAACGCTTCAAATACTGGGTTGTCACCGGCCATAAAATCCAGCGGTGAAACACACTGTACCATCGCGTTATAAAGTGCCTCCGGCGCAAAGTGCAGATCTTCGATCGCAGCGCCGTAGCCGTTGTAATTGATATAAATACCGAGTTTTTCAAGTTTATCCAATGTCACAGCATCGAGGCTCAACGGACGCGCTACAGCCAATGCACTTTGCTTCAGGTTGTCACCAAAGGCACCAACAATAGCCCACAGCGCATGTGCGCCATTCAAGCGGCCATTAACCAGTAAACTAGTGCAGACATCAGGCTCAAGGTTAATCAAGGCATCAAGATGCGTAGAGTCCGGAATATCACCACTGGCATGATGATCACAATAGAAAACCTCAACGCCTTGGGCGAGCAAGGATTCCAGTGCCGGTTTGTTTTTATCCATTGAAACATCTAACACGGTGACTTTATCGCCTACAGCTGCGACGACCTGACTTAGCAGTTTGATATCGCGCTTTACACCGGTAATCAGCTGACTATCAACTGGGTTAGCCAGACGCAACTGAATCAATGCACAGATGCCATCAGCATCGCCGTTAAATACGTCAAAGTGGTTCATCGTTAACCTTAACTTTTATATCGCAGGTGGTGAATCTCAGTGGAAGCCGTCTTTTCAAAACCCAACGTCTTAAAGACTAAGTTTCTTAAAAACAAATTCAGGGATATGGATAATAATGGCCATAATGCCGCGCCAGAACCACGGCAAATACACCACATTGGATTTCTTCTCGACGGCGCGAGCTATGCCCTTTGCAATATCATCAGGTTGTGCCCAAAGTGGGCCGCCTTTTTCAATTTCAGCGGTCATCGGCGTATCAACAAAACCCGGTTTAATCGTCACAACATGCACACCTGATTTCGCCAGCCGTGCCCGTAAACCTTGCAAGAAGGTAGTAACCACAGCCTTACTGCTGCCGTACACATAATTGCTCGGGCGGCCACGATCACCAGCAACAGAGCTGATGAACGCAATCGTTCCCTTACCCTGTGACTCCATTTGATTGGCTAACAAGGTCAATAAACTCATGCTCGAAATAGCATTTACTTGCATCATTTCTTGCATCGCAGCAACAGATGCCTCGCATTGCTGCTGGTCACCTAAAATACTATGCGCCATCAATACCAAATCGAGAGAACCCAACTGCTCAGTTGCATGGTTTACAACGGTTTCGTAACCCTGATTTTCAGAGAAGTCTTTTTCCAGCGTACTAACTGACGCCGCACCTCGAGCAGTCAGATCTGCCGCCAGTTCTTGCAAGCCTGCCGGATTTCGTGCCACCAACACAAAGTTCACGTTAGATTGCTTCACATACAAACGCGCGGTTGCTTTCGCAATCGCAGACGTGGCACCAATAATCAAAATATTCATAGTGTTTAAATCGTTAGCAGGCCGAGGCCTCATGGTAGAAAATCGGGTTACCCGGCAACCCGCTGCCAGAAATCTGACGTGATAGCAGGGTCGCGCAATGCATCAACATCTTGCCACGCAGGGAAGCCGCTACGGAACATATCCGCCGACATGCGAGCATCTTTCGCCGGATACAAACGGCCGCCTGCTTCGCGAACAATTTCGTCGAGCGAATCCAAAAAAGCTAAGGTTTTATTTCCTTGAAACGGAAAATCCATCGCCAGTGTTGCACCCTCCATCGGAAATGACATCATCCCTTTGGAGGCAACAGCACCCATCATCTTCAGTACGACCAGAAACGATCCCATGCCTGCACGGCTAATACGCTTCAACATTTCTTCGACGGCATCCGCCGCGGTATCAACCGGAATAACACATTGATGCTGCAAGAAACCTTGTTTTCCGTACATGCGGTTCCAATTCAGAATACCGTCTAACGGGTAGAAAAAGGGATCGTAGTCCTGCTGGCTTCGAACAACATTCGCACGTTGCCGCTGATAATAGAGCGTATTGAAGGCACGTACCGAGAGGTTGTTGATCAAGGATATGGGGGATTCCACCGGAAAGGCAAGTTTGCTGCCATGCTCGATCGACATACCCGGCGCAAGGCCTTGCGTAGAATCAGATTCCGCATGTTTACCGCGAATAAAGTGCCCACGACCAAGTTCATTACCTTTTGCAGTGCAATCTAGCCAGGCAACTGTGTACTCCCAGTCATCGGTGGTTTCATCTGATAAGGAAAAAAAGTCGCTGAGGCGTGAATATTTAATACTCTCAACGTCGAGGGAGCGACTTGTAACCGATTTTAACTGCAGCTCCGCCCAGGTAATCATTCCGGTTAACCCTAACCCTCCGAGGGTTGCGCGAAAGTACTCACTATTGCTGGATTCAGTACACAACAGGCGCGAACCATCGGACCGAAGCAATTCAAACGCTTGCACATGATTTCCGAAGCTGCCGGCACTGTGGTGATTTTTACCGTGAACATCGTTGCCAATAGCACCACCAACGGTGACATACTTGGTTCCTGGTGTTACCGGTAAAAACCAGCCATGCGGCAAACAAACTTCAATAATCTCGGCAAGAGTAACGCCCGCTTCGCAGCGCAGAACACCGGTCTTTGGATCAAACTGGATAAACTGATCGAGAGATTGGCTACTTAAAAGATGCCCGTGAGAGCACAGGCATGAATCGCCGTAGCTGCGCCCTAAGCCATAGGGCAAGAAGGGTTCAATCGAGGGTAAACGATTGTGCCGAGAAGCCAGCCGAACAGGTCGTTGCTGCACAGCCGGATAACGCCCCCAAGAGTACTGTTTAGACACTGAGATTCCCCTCATTTAACAATACGCATCGATTAGTTATCGCGTTTAACACAACATTCTTGTGCCTACTAAGCAAACTCATACAGACCACAAGCCGGCTCACGTAGCGAGGAAAAATACACTGGCAACCACAATGCCCGTAACGAGGCTTTGCATATCTTTTACCGCGAAAACAATCGGGTCATCATGCATTTGACCACGATGCGCTAGCATCCACACACGACTTATCCAATACAACATCACTAAACACGCAAGCCACAACAGTGACGGATTTGAATACAGCTCTAAAACTTCAGCGCTATTAACATACAAGGCCAAAACCATCACGGCGATATAACCCGCAGCACAGCCGAAAGCCGCCACAATTGGAGCATCGGTACCATGATATCCACGGCCAATGGTTTTCGTTTCCCCTTTGGCCATCATCAGTACCAATTCGGTATAACGTTTCACCAATGCAAGACTCAGGAAAATAAACACCGAAAATGCCAACAACCAGAACGAAAACGCGACATTAATCAGCAAAGTACCGGCAACAATTCGCATGGTATACAGCGCCGCCAACACAATCGTATCGAGCAGAATAACCTGCTTTAACTTAAACGAGTACGCCACCGTCAAGAGGTAATAAAGCCCTAGCGCAGCAACAAACGGCAGAGGCAAAAATAGACTGATAACAAAAGCCGAAAACAGCAATACCGGGAATAACGCCAATCCATAGTGTACGGGAATAGCTCCACTGGCGAATGGGCGTTTACATTTACTAGGATGCTGACGGTCCGATTCTAAATCCAGCAGATCATTCAGCACATAAACGCTGGATGCAGCCAAAGAAAATGCCAAAATACCTAAAGCCACCAACGACAACAGCTCAACATCAAGAAACTGGTGCGAAGTAAACAAAGGGATGGCGATTAAGGAGTTCTTCACCCACTGGTGCACACGAATGCCTTTGATCCAGGTCTTCAACGTACGCTTCGGCGCATCTAACTTAACCACGTGTTTCGATACGTCAGCAGCCCGTGCCGACAACGACGATGAGGCACTAACAACATAAGCGGTGTGTGAATGATTCCAGACTCTCAAGTCGACCGAAGAGTTGCCTACATAGTCGAATTCAAATTCTCCGAACTGACGAATTAAGCCTTCGGCCTTATCCTTGCCGGTAAAATTGACGCTAGTTGCCGAATCTGTTGCATAGACGCCATCGAATAACCCGGTATATTCAGCAATCGCATCCGCATACTTATGAACAGCACCGGTAGCCAAATAACAAGGGCGCCCGGCATCTCGTGCCGAACGAATAAGATCAAGTACAGCGTCATTGTAGGGCAAGCTTGCAACGTTCAAATCGACCCGCTCTGCCACCTGATGCTTAAAATAGGCTTTGCCTTTTAATACCCAGACAAACAGAAGGAAAATCCGCAGCGGGTTTACCTTCAGAAATAGCATTAAGCTTTCCATCAAGGTATCGGTATTAATCAACGTGCCATCAAGATCAACCACTAAAGGGCGTTGTGTATCATTAGTCATCACACAGATTCCTTCTTCTCTGGCAACTTAACGCCTAATAGGGGTAATAACATCATCATCAATCCACCGATTGCGACGGCAAACCATAGCGTTGCCAAGCGGCAAATAAATGTTATAGCGACAGCCGAGGCTTCATCAAACCCGACCTTAACCAGCAGAAAAATCATCGCTGCCTCTGCACCGCCAACACCGCCAGGTAAAAGCGATAATGCACCAAGTAAGATGCCCATTCCGTATATCGCCATCGACAGTGAAAGATCACCTAAATCGGGCGAAAACGCCTGCATAACGATATACAAGCCGTAGCCTTCCAGCCCCCAGGCGACAATACCAATCAATAACCCGACGACCAACAACCGTACACATAGCAGATCGTTAGCGTTATCTAGCATCGACTCAATAAAAACAATGGCATGCCTGAGCTTATCAGGAAGACGTTTAACCAGAGGAGATTCAATGATCCAGCGTTTGGGAATCTTAATGACAACCAAACACGCCACAATCAAACTAACGGTGACCACAGCAGCAGTGACCGAGTAGTCAGAAGCCAAAAAGGAAACACTCATTCCCGCCATTAACAAAATCGCCAACAAATCGAGGATACGTTCAACAAAAAAAGCGCCCATGCTACGTTGATGCGCCACACCATACGGCTTCAGGTAGAGTGAGCGCATCGCTTCACCGGCTTTGCCTGGGGTCATGGTTAACGAAAAACCGGCCAAATAAACCGCAAGGTGCTGTTTGTGGGGCACTCTCGCATGGCCGTCATGGGTAATGTAGAGATGCCATCGGATATATCGGAGCAGATAATTGGCCAGCGACAATCCAAGAATCGCTAACCAGAGTTCAGCAGGCAAGTGCGCAATGGCACCAAAAACCGCTTCACCGCCCGACAGGAATGCAACAACCGCATAGGCAATTACCGCCAAAATGACAGTCAAGAGACTGGTGTGAATAACTTTATTCAAAACTGACTTCTTATTATTTTGTGTCTGATCAGTTTGTCCAAAAAATCAGAGATTATATACACGAATCTAACCACCATATCGGTCATTGTTTGCAGTAAACAAAAAAGCGGCACATGGCCGCTTTTATCAGGTACGGTAGTCGTCCGTCAAAAGTTACAGCTGAATAAACTCAGCATTTTTAGCCAGCGTTTTCTCGCCGATACCTTTAACATTTACAAGATCTTTGATGGCTTTAAAATTACCGTGCTCTTCACGGTATTTAATCACTGCTTCTGCTTTTTTCAGGCCGATTCCATCCAGCGAATCCGCCAATACTTTAGCATCTGCTTCATTGACGTTGACCGGCTTTCCGGCCCAAGTCAACATCGCAGCCATCAGAGAAACAAGGAGGGCAAAATTACGCCCGAAATGAAATGCATTATTTATCATGACCAAACTCCTTTTTGTGTCAAAAAATCTTCATCTCGTGCCGTCCTAAACGGCTACTCAACAATACATTCCGCCAACAAAAAATCAACCCCGTTTAATGGATATAAGAAACACGCTTGGTAAAACAATATGCTAACAAGGAGTATCATGATCCACAAAGTGGACCTGCGCATTAAATGCAATCACCACACGGTCTTCAGTGCCAAAGTAGGGTAACGCTGAATGCTTGAGATATGACGGAAAAATCACCAACTGCCCCGCCTGCGGCACGATATCCCAAACGCCCTCGTCACTAAGGTAGCGAGTGCCGGCATCGATATAGTGTTCTGCATTGACTCTTGGATCGTAAAAACGATTTACACCGCTGCGCTTTTCAATACTGCAGTCGCCGGCATCAATACAGTAGATACCGCACCACGAGCAATTGGGGTGGGAATGCACATCATGGTAGCCCCCGTTACGCGTCACGTGATACCAGGATTCAGTAATCCGGGCTACAGCGACTTCGCCTTCGGGCCAATGTTCTGCATTAACCTCTTCAGCAACCGCAAGTACCAACACCTCCAATTGGTGTTTCAAATCTTCGAAAGCCGGGTTTTCAACCTCAAGGAGTTGCAGGTGGCTTTCGTCCATATGCTGTTTCGCCACCGCAGCGACATCGCTATCGATCGCTGTGGATTGCTGTTTTTGACACTCTCGGACGCCCTGCATCAAGGCTGCAAATCGATCACCGGCATCCGGTAATTGTGTAACAAAGACCGGAGTCGAAAAAATATCGAAGGATTCTATAAACGGAAATTCCACGGAACAACTCACCTACACTCAAAGCCAATGCCGGCGATCACCGGCACATATCACGTAAGCACCCTTCGCAGGTGCTTTTACTTGTAGCTTACGCAAGTAGCCTACATAGAGATTTGATATAGATAACTTATATAGTTTGTACAAATAACTAAGAGGCCGAGAAAAGCCTAGTGCGCAAGAACCGGTGCAGGCTCCTTCGGCAGCAGAAAGTGCAGCACAGCCAGACCAACAGTACCGGAGAGTAGCGAACCAAGAATAATACCTAAACGCTCATCAAAAGGTTTATCGAGGCCCAATTCTTCAAAGGCAAGACCACCAATAAAGAGGCTCATGGTAAAACCAACCCCGCAAAGAATAGAGATCCCATATAAGGTCTTCCAGTTCATACCTGCTGGCATTGCTGCAAGTCCGGATTTAATGCCCAACCAACAAAGCGCAAATATACCGACCTGTTTACCAATAAATAAACCCAGTATAATACCTAAAGGGACATCATCAACGACCTGCGCTATACCAACTCCGGAAAGATTAATGCCTGCATTCGCAAACGCAAAAATCGGCAACGCAACATAGGCAACCGCAGCGTGTAATTCATGCTCGAGTTCTTTTAATGGCGATTCACCCGGGCGTTTACGTGAATGCATAGGAATGAACATCGCTAAGATTACACCCGTCAGTGTCGCATGCACGCCTGATTTGAGCATCGCAACCCACATAATGATACCGACCAAGAAATAGATCGGGCGGTCTTCGACATTCATGCGATTCATCATATATAAAATGGCGATACACACAGCACACACGCCCAACGAGACCAATGAAATTTTGGCGGTATAAAACACTGCAATGATAACGATCGCACCGATGTCATCGAAGATGGCTAACGACGTCAGAAAGATCTTCAAGCTGACCGGAACACGAGGCCCCAACAAGGACAACAAACCCAGCGCAAAGGCAATATCGGTCGCAGCAGGAATCGCCCAACCACGAATACCGTCGGGGTTGCCCCAATTAAAATACACATAAACCAGCGCGGGTGCTGCCATGCCTCCAATTGCACCGAGTGCAGGCAAGACAACTTTTTTCGGCTCTGATAGTTCCCCCTCGACGATTTCGCGCTTCAGCTCAAGACCAACAACCAGGAAAAACGCGACCATCAGTCCATCGTTAATCCAAAGCAGCAGAGGCTTGTCGATCTCAAACAGGAAATCATCTTCAAAAACCCCAACACTCAAGTGCAGATTGATAAACCAATCATAAAGGTAAGCTGCAGGGGAGTTTGCGACAATCAGTGCCAGCAGCGTTGCCAGCATCAACAAGATGCCGCCAGCAGCCTCGCCTTTGAAAAAGCCGGCTAGTGAGAACGCTTTCTTTTTTATCATTGTTATTTTGTCCGATATCAACCGATAGACGACCCAGTAATCCAGCCAACGGAATAACAGGCAAGCTATGTCGCCAAAGACGTTGAAAAGCACCGTTCTGGCGCAGCCTCAACCTTTTCTGCACAACACTGGCGCAGCCCCTAACGGGCGACAGGCCGTGTTTTCAGGGCCTTTAAACTTACCGAGATACTTGATGTAGATCAAGGTTAGTTTTATGAAGACTTCACCAGAAAAAGGTTAACGAACAGTTAGTTTTCAACAACTTACGACTAAGATACCTCCATAAAAATAACGCCAGCACAAATCGACAAGGCAAAAAAAAGCGGGCCTTGAAAGGCCCGCTTAATCAACGTAAAAGCGAAAAACGATTAGCGTAAGCTGGCGTTGATCTTAGCCAATGCACCTGAACCTGGGCAAAGATCAGCTTCTGTGAGCTCATTTAACGCACCAGGAACAGTTTCCAGTGTCTCATGAAGCTCTTGGCTTTCTGCATCAACATATAACAAGCCCGTTAGGATATCCCCTTTCGACTTCGCATCTGCCAACGCATTCAGTGCGCTCTGGCGGTTACTTGGATCCCAATCACCGTGCAACTTCTGCAGATGCACCATAGAGCCATCATGCATAGCAACGTCTTGAGACTGGCCTTCGCCATATTTGGTAGTAATTTCTTCATGCACAGGTACAAAATCAACCGTCGATGTTGCATCCAAATGATCACGTACGTAATCGTAAGCCTTGGTTGAGCCAACATTGTTGTTGAACGTAACACATGGAGAGACAACATCAATGAAAGCAAATCCTTGATGAGACAGCGCTGCTTTGATCAACGGAATCAGCTGCTCTTTATCACCAGAGAAGCTACGAGCAACAAACGTTGCACCCAACTGCAAGGCAATACCCACAAGATCGATAGGCTCGTACGGATTCACTGATCCAGCTTTACTCTTAGAACCAATATCAGCAGTCGCCGAATCCTGACCTTTAGTAAGACCATAACAACCGTTGTTTTCAACGACATACATCATGTTCAAGTTACGACGCACAACGTGCGCAAACTGTCCCATACCGATCGATGCACTATCACCATCTCCAGATACACCGATGTAGGTCAGTTCACGGTTTGCCAAGTTGGCACCCGTTGCTACTGAAGGCATACGACCGTGAACAGAGTTAAAACCGTGAGAGTTACCGAGGAAGTACGTCGGTGTTTTTGATGAACAACCAATGCCTGACAACTTGGCAACGCGATGCGGCGGCAACGACAGCTCATAACACGACTGCACAATCGCAGCACTGATAGAATCGTGTCCACAACCGGCACAAAGGGTAGAGATTGCCCCTTCATAGTCTTTTTTAGTAAAACCCAGCTTGTTAGCTGGCAGATCCGGGTGACGGAATGCTGGCTTGAAGAATGTCATTACGCTTTCTCCTCTACACGCTTGGTTTTCAACGGTACAACTTTGCTGTCCGGATGGAATTTGCGAATGTTCTTAGCGATATCATCCGCAGTAATCGCCATACCACCATAAGACAGCACAGGAGTCAGCTTCGCAGGGTTACACTCAATTTCGTTGATCAGCAATGTACGCAACTGAGCATCACGGTTCTGCTCGATAACAAATACGGTATCGTGATCTTCAATGAACTGGTCAACGGTATCGTTGAACGGGAATGCACGAACACGCAGCGCATCAATCTCGATGCCTTCTTCACGCAATATATCCAGCGCTTCCAATGCAGACGCGTCAGATGTGCCATAGAATATCGCACCACACTTACTTTTGTTCTCTTCTTGATAAACAATCGGCGCAGGAACAACAGATTTAGCGGTTTCCCACTTTCTCAGCAGGCGCTCCATGTTGTCGACATACTCTTCACTTTTCTCGGTATACACAGCATATTCATCACGTGAAGTACCACGAGTAAAGAAAGACCCTTTCGTTGGGTGAGTACCTGGGTATGTGCGGAATGGAATGCCATCACCGTCAACATCCAAGTAACGCCCGAAGCGTTCAGTCATTTCTTCAAGATCTTGCTCATTGAATACTTTACCGCGGTCATAAGCGCGTGAGTCGTCCCACTCCAGCGGCTCAGACATATGATCGTTCATGCCCAGATCCAAGTCTGTCAACATGATAACCGGTGTCTGTAAACGCTCTGCGATATCAAAAGAATCGGCAGTGAGGTCAAAACACTCTTTTGGCGTGCTCGGGAACAACAATACCTGTTTGGTATCACCGTGAGACGCATAAGCGGCCGACAATACATCCGATTGCTGAGTTCGAGTCGGCATACCGGTGGATGGACCAGAGCGTTGTACATCAATCAGAACGGTTGGAATTTCAGCAAAATACGCCAAACCCAAAAACTCAGACATCAATGACACACCAGGGCCGGATGTTGCCGTAAAGGAACGTGCGCCATTCCAGTTTGCACCAATAACCATACCAATAGCGGCTAGCTCATCTTCCGCCTGAACAATCGCGTATTTTTTGCGACCGGTTCCTGGGCAAATGCGCAAACGCTTGGCGTATTTGGCGTACGCATCAACCACTGAGGTTGATGGTGTGATCGGATACCAACCTGCAACGGTTGCACCGGCATAGACAGCACCCAAACCACAGGCATCGTTGCCGTCCATCAAAATTCTATCGCCAACTAAGTCACGACGTTCAACACGGATCGTACAAGGGCATGCATAATGCTCTTTGGCGTATTGGTAACCCAGCTCCAACGCGTGAACGTTAGGCGCAATCAGTTTTTCTTTGCCTTTAAATTGATCGGCAATCATTTGTGTCAGCACTTCAAACTCGATATCGAGCAGCGCAGCCAACGCACCGATGTAAATAACGTTTTTAAATAGCTGGCGCTGACGTGGGTCAGTATATTCACGCAAGCACATTTCAGTCAGTGGTACACCAACGAAAGTGATGTCATCACGCATTACACGTTTGTTCAGCGGCTTGGTATTATCGTAAAAGAAATAACCACCCGGCGACACTTCGTCGATATCTGCTTTCATGCTCTGCGGATTGACCGACACCATGAAATCAGTGCCTTCACGGCGACCGGTATAACCTTTCTCACTCACACGAACTTCATACCAAGTAGGCAAACCTTGAATGTTCGATGGGAAAATATTCTTCGGCGTTACCGGAATGCCCATCCGGAAGATAGCCTTGGCGAACATATTGTTCGCACTGGCAGAACCGGTACCGTTAACATTGGCAAACTTGATAACAAAGTCGTTAACTGCTTCGATGCTTTTCACGCTGTTCACTGTGCTTAATGTGGATGTATTGCTCATGCTGATTGCCCTGCCTTGGTCACTGTATACAGGTATTTCTGCATATCCCAGGCAGAGGTCGGACAACGCTCAGCGCACAGACCACAATGCAGGCATACGTTTTCGTCTTTCACCATGACACGTTGAGTTGGCAAATCTTCAGAAACGTAGAGATCCTGTGTCAGATTATTCGCCGGTGCAGACAACTTATTGCGCAGCGCAGCGTCGTCATCTTCATTCGGGGTAAAAGTAATACAATCTGTCGGGCAGATATCGACGCAGGCATCACACTCGATGCAGCGACTTTCGGAGAACACGGTCTGAACATCACAGTTCAAACAACGTTGTGCTTCAGCAAAACCTAGATCTTCGTCAAAGCCTAATTCAACTTCTGTTTTCAGGCTTTTCAAAGAAATTTTCAGATCTTCAAGTGGCACGATCTGGCGGTCATCTTCGACAACACCGGCATCATAAGCCCACTCGTGAATACCCATTTTCTGGCTCAACAGATTGGTGCCCGGAGCCAAACGATCAGTCAGTTCTTTGCCGTTCAGAGCAAGGTCAATCGAAACCGCAGCCTGATGACCATGTGCTACTGCAGTAATAACGTTTTCTGGTCCAAATGCCGCATCTCCACCGAAGAAGACACGCTCATTCGTGGAGCAGAAAGTAACTGGATCAACAACTGGCATATCCCACTTACCAAATTCAAGACCAATATCGCGCTCGATCCATGGGAAGCTGTTTTCCTGGCCGATTGCCATGAGAACATCGTCACACTCAAATTCTACGATTTCACCCGTTGGCACCAGTGAACGCTTGCCCGCGTCGTCATAAACCGCTTCAACAACTTCAAAGCTCATGCCAACCAGCTTGCCGTCTTTGATCAGGAATTCTTTCGGAGAGTGGTTATCAATAATCGGAATGCCTTCGTGCTGGGTATCTTCTTTCTCCCAAGGTGAGGCTTTCATATCTGCAAACGGCGAACGTACAACCACTTTAACGTCATCAGCACCCAAGCGCAGTGCTGTACGACAGCAATCCATCGCAGTGTTACCACCACCGAGAACCAATACTTTTTTGCCAACGGCTTTAGTATGTTCAAAAGCCACGTTAGCCAACCAATCGATACCAACATGGATGCTAGAATCACCTTCTTCACGGCCAGGCAACTTGCTCAAATCACGCCCACGTGGTGCACCGGTGCCGACGAATACGGCATCGTAATCCTTGTCGAGAATTTCTTTAAGGCTGGATACATAGGTATTGAAGTGGGTCGAGATGCCCATATCCAACACATAATTAACTTCTTGATTCAGCACTTCATCCGGAAGACGGAATGAAGGAATCTGAGAACGCATGAAACCACCGCCGACGGGTTGGTCATCATACAAATCGATTTCATAACCCAGTGGCGCAAGATCACGTCCAACAGTCAATGCCGCAGGACCGCCGCCAATCAGCGCAACGCGCTTACCATTTTTTGGCGCAATCTCAGGCATGCGAGAAAGAATGTTAGCGTCGTCTTTATTGTCTGCCGCGACACGTTTCAAGCGGCAAATCGCAACAGGCTCTTCATCAACACGGCCACGACGACAAGCAGGCTCACATGGGCGATCACAGGTACGCCCCAATACGCCGGGAAACACGTTCGATTCCCAGTTCACCATATATGCGTCGCTATAACGCTCCTGAGCAATTAATCGAATGTACTCAGGTACAGGGGTGTGGGCCGGACAGGCATACTGACAGTCCACCACCTTGTGAAAATATTCGGGGTTCTTAATATCTGTTGGCTTCAAAACTGAATTCCTGCATATTGCTGAGATATGATCAACCGACGTTGAAAACTCTGTCTTTAAGGTGTTCAAAACCGTTTTGGATCACTAAACCTTGTGCCCGTACTACATGCCGTTTGCACAACGAACTTGTCGTTTTAGCAACGATCTAAATGCTGGTTAGGCAACGGCCTACACAAAAGGCGACGAATTTTAGCCAATTTTAGGGTCATCCCGCCAGCCTTAAGACACACAAAGTATTAAAAAATCCCTAAAAACTTCTTCCTTTGGCGGAGTTCCTTCTCGCAGGTTTTTAGCTGTTGGGCATACATCCAATTACGGCTTGCCACTTTATCGGAGACATTCAGCAACCACTTTTTATTATTATGTGTCCCTCTCGCATAACCACCGTGCCCCTCATGGTAAGCAAGGTACAGTTTTTTGCTGTCCCACTTAGGAACTTTGTTCCTCTCAAAAGTGGCGTGATTATACCAGCCTATGAACATCACTGCATCTCCAAAATCGTCGCGGTCATGGCCATAATTGCCCGTTGCACGTTGATATCCGCGCCAAGTTTCTTTCTTCGCTTGCGGATATCCATACGCGGACGACTTACGAGGGCCCGGAATGAATCCGAGAAACCAGGTTCTGGGAGGTTGTGCATCGGCAACAAAGCGGGATTCTTGATGGATAAATGCCATCATGACAGGAATCGGTGTTCCCCATTCATCTCGAGCTTTGGCCGCTTCTTTATACCAGCCGTCTTTCTCGCGAAATATCTCGCAAACATCGTCCATATTCGCTGGAGGCGACGTAGTACAGCCGGTTAACAACACTAGGCAGAGTAATCCGGCAATCGAGCACAAGGGTTTTATTATCATGATCAGACGTGCTTATGGCTTGGACATTAGTAACTATTGCAGGAAATCATCCGGGCTTCAGACTGAAGCGACAAACGTCGGCTCAACCAAAAATGGCTAGCCATCAGCAACGCCCCACACTCGCATAACCAGTGCTTAAGCGTCGCTGCCCAACATTTTAATTAAGTCTTGCTCATCTGCTACGTCGATGCCCAGAGATTCTGCCTTTGCCAGCTTAGAACCAGCTCCCGGGCCGGCAATCAATAAACTGGTTTTTGCCGATACAGAGCCCGTCACTTTGGCACCGAGTGCTTGCAACTTTTCTTTAGCCTCAGACCGGCCCATAGACTCCAGATTACCGGTCAAAACGATAACCATACCGTCTAATGATTTGCCGCCGATGTCATTTTCTTCAACTTTCGGCCAATCGATACCGGCACTTATCAGCCGTTCAACAATCTCACGGTTATGTTCATTGGCGAAAAACATCACAATATGGCGGCTCACAACAGGGCCAACATCATCGACCTCGAGCAACGCTTCTTCGGAGGCGGCCTCAATAGCATCAAGCGATTTGAAATGGTCCGCCAAGGCTCTAGCCGTTGCCTCACCAACTTCTCGGATGCCCAAGGCATACAGAAACTTAGCCAGTGTCGTTACTTTGCTGCTTTTGATAGCGCTGAGCAGGTTAGTCGCCGACTTCTCACCCATGCGCTCGAGCTTAACCACATCGTCCCATCGGATGTGATAGAGATCGGCAATATTGGCGACGAGACCCTCGTCCACCAACTGCTCGACCAGCTTATCCCCGAGCCCATCGATATCCATTGCCTTACGCGATACAAAATGCTCTATCGCACGTTTGCTTTGTGCCATACAGGAGATGCCTCCGGAACAGCGCGCAACGACCTCTCCTTCGGTGCGCTCCACAGCCGACCCACAAACCGGACATGCCGACGGGAATACCACCTCGCCGGTGGAGGTCGCCGGGCGACGACTCTCAACAACACTGACTATCTGTGGAATAACATCACCGGCCCGACGTATAACCACAGTATCGCCAATTCGAACACCCAATCGTTGGATTTCATCGGCGTTATGAAGCGTCGCGTTGGAAACAGTAACCCCACCAACAAACACCGGTTCGAGTTTCGCTTTCGGCGTAATCGCTCCCGTACGCCCAACCTGAAACTCGATATCGAGCAATTGCGTCATCTCTTCTTGCGCCGGAAATTTATGCGCAGTCGCCCAACGCGGTGCTCGCGCCACAAATCCCAACCGCTCTTGCAAGGTGATGTCATTCACCTTAAAAACAATACCGTCTATGTCATACGCCAACGAATCACGAATACCGGCAAGATGTTCGTAATACTCAGCACACCCGGCAATACTGCCAACGACACGCATTTCAGGGTTAATTCGAAATCCCCATTCATGCAATTGCTCAAGTATCGATGCATGGTGTCCCGGCAAATCGCCGCCTTCAACCAGCCCGACACTGTAGGCACACATTTCCAACGGACGCGTCGCAGTGATCCGCGAATCCAGTTGCCGCAAGCTACCCGCGGCCGCGTTGCGCGGATTCATAAACCCTTTTTCGCCAGCAGTCCGCGCCTTAACGTTAAGCGCATCAAACCCAGCTTTTGGCAGATAAATCTCGCCACGCACCTCAAGCACCGGGGGGAATCCAGCACCGCGCAACGTCAACGGAATCGATCGAATCGTTTTAACATTGACCGTAATATCTTCTCCGTACGCGCCGTCACCACGAGTGGCTCCGCGCACAAGCACACCATCACGGTACATGAGGCTGATAGCAATGCCGTCAAGCTTCGGTTCACAAGCATATTCGATATCATCAGACGTCTTCAGCCGGTCCTTGATTCGTCGGTCGAAGTCCAACAACTGCTCATCATCGAAAACATTATCGAGAGAGAGCATTGGCAACTCGTGCCGCACTTGTTGAAAACTATCGAGGGGCACGCCACCTACACGCAGGGACGGGGAAGTCTCAGACTGCAGTGACGGGAAGGCCTTTTCCAATGCTTGTAGATCTCGCATACAGCGGTCATATTCAGCATCGGGAACAGACGGCGAATCCAAGACATAATATTCATGATTGAATGTATCAAGCTGCTGCCGAAGTGTGTGAACACGCTCGGCAGCTTGAGATTCAGACAGGGAACTGGGGTCAGTCATTAATTAGATTTCAGCAATTTACGTTTGAGAAATTCACGAATACGCTCTCGACCATGTTCTAGCGTTTGTTCGGTTGCCGTTGAATGGGCTTCGTCTTTCAAGCTCCCACCAAGATTGCGCACCAAAGCTTGAGCGACTTCGATCATGCAGTTATAAGCCTCAGTTGGATCGTCGGCCCCGGGTAAACGCAGAAAAAACGNCACACCTGGCGAACTGAAATCTTCACGATCGATATCCACAAACGTGCCCGGCTCAACCATATTGGCAATACTAAATTGAACACCGCCATGCCCATTTTCACGCTCAAAACGGTGGTAGATGTGCTGACGAGCAAGTCGACAGTCGCAAGCATCCAAAATTTGTCGCAACCTAGCGCCGTCAAACGGTTTGCTTTTCGGTGCGCATGCATGCAATACCAAGATATCTTCCGGATCTGACTCAATATGCGGATTGTCATCCAATTCAACGCCAACATCGGCCGCTTGTTCTGCCTTTATTGTTGGCATGGCGAGATCATCGCTATCTGAAACTGTATTTAGCGAGGTATCCATTCGATCATTTTCAACATCTTGCGTTGACAACNAAAACGACGAGGTACGTTCTGTGGGCTGGCGCTGCACCTTGAATGGATCAGTAAACAATGGGTCTATATCATCGCCATCAAGCGCTGCACCGCTCACTCCAAGGGCATCTGCCGATGTGGAAGCAATCTCAGGGCGTAGTTCGTCATCTGCAGCACTTGATGTGGAGTCGGCAGAAAAATCTGCCGCAGCGTGCAGATCTGAATCAGCTTCGCCATCCTCAGACATGTTTTTGTTATCTGCAACACGTGCGCCACCGTTAGGCAGCTCGCTATTGAAGGGATCTTCATCCTCGGCCTTGCGCGCTGCACGCTTTGCGTTTCGGGACAAACGCACCTGGTTTCGGCGCTCTTGTCGAGCACGGCGAATTCCGTCGAGGGCCACTGCCATCAACAGAAGAATACCGATAATAAGTAGCCAGTCTCTGATGCTTAATTCCATTGTGAATTCCACCCAGCTAGACTGACCATGATTCGATTGTTCGGAGTCATCGTTATTTTGTATTTACCCATAATTACATCAATAATCCTTTATCGGCTGAATACCCTGCCTGATCTATTTGTTAGAAGATCATAAACAACAGACCATTCAGCTTGGCAGCAATCCCCTATTATTTAACATTGGTAGTTGATTAAACGCCTATCCCACCTGTAATCACTGTAACAGCTTAAACCCATTAGGCCTTTGCATTGGATCACTGAACGCCGATTTATCGACGAACATACGCTTTATTTCTCACCCGTTTGTATCATTTTCAAACACATTCGAAAAAAGCTCCAGGTATTGAGCGGGGATAGGCAACTACATTGCCGCCAGTTCTGCAGCTTCTTCCACATCCACTGCAACCATTCGTGACACCCCTGGTTCATGCATGGTGACCCCCAACAAGTGAGAAGCCATTTCCATCGCGATTTTATTGTGTGTGATATAAATAAATTGTACCTGATCTGACATCTCTTTGACCATGCGAGCATAACGGCCAACATTGGCATCATCAAGCGGCGCATCGACTTCATCGAGCATACAGAACGGCGCAGGATTCAATCGGAAGATTGAGAATACCAGTGCTATTGCCGTTAGAGCTTTTTCACCACCCGACAATAAGTGGATGGTACTGTTTCGTTTACCCGGCGGCTGCGCCATGATCGCAATCCCGGTATCCAGCAAATCATCACCTGTCATTTCAAGGTAGGCCCGGCCACCGCCAAACACTTTAGGAAATAACTCCTGCACACCCGCATTGATACGATCAAATGTATCTTTAAATCGCAATCGGGTTTCACGATCAATCCTACGAATAGCATTTTCGAGCGTCTGCAGTGCTTTTTTCAAGTCTTCATCTTGTTGATCAAGATAGTTCTTACGCTCTGAGGCGTGTTTATATTCATCAATGGCGGCAAGGTTAATCGCGCCTAGGCGGCTGATTTTTGACGCAATTTTTTCGATCTGTTCCTGCCATGACGACTCATTGGCCTCTTCAGGTAAGCCATCCAACACGGTTGTCAGATCAAATTCGGCTTCGACCAACTGTTTGTTGAGGTTATCGCGCTGAACCTGAAACCCTTGTGATGCCAAACGTGCCTGTTCCAACCGCGTGCGGTGTTCCTGCACTTCTTGAATTAAGGTATTTCGCTCTCGATCCGCGTCACGCATATCATGATCGATCCCATCAACACGCCGGCGCGCTTCCGCCAACTGCTCTTCAACACCTAAGCGTTTATCCAACAAGGCTTCGAGCTCTTGCTCAAGGCTCTCGTCCGGATCCGACTGTGTCGACACATCCGCCTGCAACTGGCGCTTGCGCACGACAAGTTGCTCTAGCTGCCCTTCAGCACGCAACAAACTTTGAGCCAGGCTATCAACCTGACTGCGTAATGATTGCTCGCGCATCGCCAATTGGTGCGCACGATCCTTACTGGTACGTGCAGATTCACGGGCCATATCTAACTGCCGCCGCGCATCTTCTCGCTTATCAACCAGCTGTTCGCGGCGCTCTGTATCTGCATCCATCGCCTCAATGGCATCTTCAAGCGTGCCGCGCGCTTCAGCAATGGTCTCTTGTTCCATTAGCATCTGCTCACGGGTTTCACGCTGATCTTCAATGAGCTGCGTCTTACGTTGCAGCACTTGCTCAACCTTGCCCTTACGCTCAGCTAATTGTGAAGCCACGCTACTTTGCTGTTGGGCTGCTTGTTTAAAACGTTGCTGTGCGTCTGCCAAGCTATGTTCTTTTTCGAGCAACTGTTCACGATTGGCCTGAACGGTTTCATCTAATCCATCGACAGCTTCGGTCAGCTCCGAGATTTCTGCGGCCAATTCTTCAATCGCCTGTTTACGCTTAAACACCCCTGCCGCGGCGTCTTCTTCACGAATACAACGCAGCCAGTTCGGCCCCAACCACAAGCCATCAGGCATGATAATTGATTCGTTCGCTGCCAAGCTTGAACGGTTTTCAAGCCCCTGATCAAGGTCGTTAGCAACAAAGATACCCGCCAGCAAACCATCAACAGGCGCACTACCTGTGATTTTCTGCTGCAATGGCATCAACCCGTGATGACCGGCATAACCTCGCCCGTCAAACGGTTCTAGTATTTGTATGATGCCGCTGCTCAAGTCGCTGGCTGCCGGCGCTAGTTGATTAATGGTTGCCTCATCGAGACACACTGATTGCAACTGTGCCGCCAAGACAGTCTCTACAGCCTGCTCCCAACCACTCTCAACATCTAACTGATCGGCAAGTGTCGCCGCGTTTTGCAATTGATTCGCCGCCAACCAGTTACTAACATGATCATTGTCTTGCGCCATCGCAGACTGCTGCAGGGCTTCAAGAGAAGCCATACGTCCGCCTGAGGATTGCAATTGCGACTGTAACTGATCACGCGACTGACGGTGACGCTCACCTTCATGCCGCAGTTGTTCGATGGTGTCCTGCAGGGTTTGCAAGGTGTCTTGATCCGCCTCGAGGGTAAGTTCAAGCTCGCTCAGGTTTTCTTGCAACATGGCGATATCATCATCCACATCACCCATTGATAATTCAGCGATGTCATCGTCAAAGCGCTGCAAACGTTCGCTCATACGTGCCATCACGGTTTCGCCGTGCTGAATACGCGATTGCTGCACTTCCGCCTTTTGCCGCGCATCAGCAGCTTTTACATTAAAGGCATCCCACTCGTTCTGCCATTGCTGCATACGCTCTTCAACATCCAACAACTGCATTTGTGCAGATTCTTCAGTCTCAGCCAGAATTTCAACTTCTGGCTCTAGCTCCATCAGCTCTTCATTAGCCTCTTCCAAGCGTGCTTTATCATCCAGCAGCATGGATTCAGCCTGACGATAGCTTTCTTCAGTCGCAGCAAGATCTTCGTACAGCTGTTTATGGCGCTCTTTCTGATGCTGTAGGCTCTGCTCTGCACGAGCGATTTCAGCACCCAGATTGTAAAACTGCCCTTGCACCAAGTTAAAGCTATCGCGGGCTTCACCCGATTGCGTAAATAACGTTTCGACACGGCTGTCTAACGCTGTTTGTCGAGTGACAGCCGCTTCAACATCCAGCTCGAATCGTTGAATATCTTCTTGCCGTGCTGACACAGCATGATCAAGATCGCGCCATTGCAATGCCTGCAACTGCGCCTTTAACAAGCGCTCTTCGGCTTTGAATGTTTGATATTTTTCCGCCGATTGTGCCTGACGATGCAAGTGCTGCAATTGACGACCCAGTTCGTCACGGATGTCTGTCAATCGATCAAGGTTTTCGAGCGTGCGTCGCATACGATTTTCAGTATCACGACGACGTTCTTTGTACTTGGAAATACCCGCTGCTTCTTCGACAAAAACACGCAGCTCTTCAGGCTTGGATTCGATCAAACGAGAGATCATTCCCTGCTCGATAATCGCATAGCTGCGAGGGCCAAGGCCGGTACCTAAAAATATATCGGTGATATCACGGCGGCGACATTTTTCGCCGTTGAGGAAATACTGATTTTGCGCTTCTCGCGTTACCCGGCGTTTGATAGCAATTTCAGAAAAGGAGGCGTATTCACCACCCAAACCACCATCCGAGTTATCGAATACCAACTCGATAGATGCCTGTCCAATAGGTTTGCGGCCGCGCGAACCATTAAAAATAACGTCCGTCATGGATTCGCCACGCAGGTTTTTCGCGGAGCTCTCACCCATAACCCATCGCACGGCATCAATAATGTTTGATTTGCCACAACCGTTTGGCCCAACAACAGCCGAGAGATTTCCCGGAAAGTTCACCGTCGTCGGATCTACAAATGATTTAAAACCTGCCAGTTTGATACTTTTTAAGCGCATAGAAGATTATCTGAGGATCACAGAAACCTATTCAGTCATCACCGGAACACAATTAAGTCAGGATTATTCGTGGAGCCGTCATCCGCACAATTCATTTGGCATATCAGGCCTGTGAAAGGTACCAGCGGCCATCCATATAGCCGTTAAACCTTCGCGCTAGTGTAGTCTTTTTAGCAACAAAGAGCCAACATCTGCCTGATTTGAACATACCAGGCAGGTGCTTTCAGCAAGTTGTTTTCCAGGCCAGAGCTTATCGCCTGGCCAGAGTTAAGATCAGTAATCGAAGACGACGGTCGCTAGGAATTCTGTATCTAGATGCTCCCGGCCAGAAGGTACTTCACTGGTGTATTTGGCTCCATAGCTGAGCTTTAGCGACAAGTTTTTCAGCATGGTATTTTTGATATACACCTGACCACGGGTAATTGTATTGATTTCTGAGTATTCCAGAGAGAGCGTCTGACCTAATTCGGTGGTTTCAGCAAAACGCCAAACAAAGTCATCCGAGAAAAAACCCATCAGAGATTGTTCTGATTCATTGGTATCTTCTGCTTCTTGGTAGCTTCCACCCATACCGACTTCGATCTTAAAACCAATGGTGTCGTTATCAACAATATTGTGACCGTAACCGGCCACACTTGTGGCTTGATAGGCAAACCCGCTGAACAGGTCTTTATCGTATGTACCACGCAAGAAGCCATAAGACTCAGCGCTGAAGTTGTAATCCAACTGCTCAGTCACGTAGTAACGCTCTTGTGTTTTAACCGCGTCACTGGTGTTGTTGTCGGCACTCAAGCCAATGGTATTTTTCCATTTAGTGGCTTCGTAAATGATCTTTTGACGATATGTCAGAACGTTTTCTGACGTATTACCTGAAGTCGCCTTGTAACCTAATTCAATGTTACCGCTCCAACCTTTGGCTTCATCCAGGGCTCCATCTTCCTGCGCAAAAGACGCAGCAGACAGCGCCATCAATCCCACCGCCAAAACCGTATTTTTCATCATTAATCCGTGATCTGTTTATTATTGGTTAAGTACCTTGCTACGCAAATAGGGCAAACCGCGCAACGACATATGAAATAGCGCGCCATTTTAGTGTGATCCCCCCTGTTTTGTCACCACCCATTTGACGGTAAATGGGCATACCCGAACGGACAAACCGCATTGCAAGTTAGAGTATGCGGCCCCCTTGAGCTAATCTTCAGATATCCCAATGCTTCGGAACGGAATCTGACGTCACGTGAACACCCCAGAACCCAGAGCAATTGCGTTAAGCCCTCTCGCCCTTTTCCTATGTGTATTCATGGGTAGCGGAATCTATTTTACGCTTCAAGGGAACACGTTCGGCTTCTACCAGATCACCCCATCTACGGCAGCTGTTCCTGCGTTGATACTGGCCATGCTACTACCGCCAAAATCACTACAACGGGCTGAATTCTCCGACCGTGTCGTTACTTTCTGGCAAGGGCTAAGTAACAGCACGGTATTGGCAATGTGTTTTATTTTTGTGCTCGCCGGCGCATTTACCGCTGTCGCAAAAAGTACTGGCGGCGTTACCGCTACCGTCGACCTTGGTTTAAGCGTGATACCGTCTTGGTTTCTGTTGCCTGGGATGTTTCTTATCACCGCATTTATCAGCACAGCGATGGGGACCTCAACGGGCACCATTGCCGCCACGGCACCGATAGCGTTAGGCGTTACTGAAACAGCCGGCATTCCGCTGCCAATGATGGCTGGTGTCGTGCTATCCGGAGCTATGTTTGGTGACAACCTATCAATCATTTCGGATACAACCATTGCCGCAACACGCTCACAAGATTGCGCTATGATTGATAAATTCAAAGAGAACTTCAGTATCGCCATGCCTGCTGCGATTTTTTTGGTGATCTTGTACTTTATTCTTACGCCCAACGCACCGGTCAATCACCATGTGCCTGTCGACTGGATCAAAGTCGCTCCCTATCTGGCAATTCTGGTAATGGCGCTGATAGGCATTAACGTATTCATTGTATTGATCAGCGGCATTCTTTTGGCTGGCATCATTGGCGTTGTTACAGATACCCATTATCACTGGTATCAACTGCTCGCAGATATCGCTACGGGCATATGGTCAATGCACGATATCGTCATACTATCGTTGATGCTTGGAGGTATCNGCGCATTGATGGAACGCGCAGGCGGAATAAAATGGATCATCACTGTGATTGAAAAAGCCATTACTCGCACAGCATCCAATAACGAACAAGAACTCGATCAATCATCACATATCAGTCGTGGCGAGCTGGGGATCGCAGCCTTGGTCGCCAGCGTCAATCTTGGCACAGCAAACAACACCATTGCGATTATTGTCAGCGCCAATGCCGCACGCCATTTGGGAAGCACCTATAAGATCAGTAAGAAGCGCATTGCCAGCTTGTTAGACATTTTCTCTTGCGTTATCCAAGGTTTGATTCCGTGGGGAGCACAGATTCTATTACTCGGAGCAAGCTTCAAGACAGACCCGGTCGCCATTGCAGCGTGGGCGTTTTACCCAATGTCGCTCGCGGTTGTTGCACTGTTATTCATTTGGCTAAAACCTCGCTAAGCCTATGCTTTTCCGTCATAACTCCTTCGCAATTTCAACTCTGCTGGGCATCCTTTTTGCGATCAGCATCAGTCGAGCTATCCAATTACCCAACGACTGGGCTATCGCTCAATGGCTGATCAATTACAGTCACGGCTTTGTTAAACGAGGATTGCCGGGCACCGTCTTCGACCCGTGGATACATGCGGAAGGCATAGGCGACATCCGCCACCAAATTGATGCGGTGAGTTTGTTCATTTTTTGTTTAATGTGGATAGGTATCGGACTAATCATCCGGGATTTACTCATCCGCCTGCGTTTCGGCACACGCGTGGTGTGGCTATCGGCTGCATTTTTGCTATCGCCCGTGACGGTACTCAGCGGCGAGCTTGTCGGCTACTACGACAGCATTATCATGACGCTTGCCATGCTGGCCCTATTTTACGTCACTAAAGGCAACCTTTGGGTGCCGGCTATTTTGCAGTCGATATCTATGTTTATTCATGAATCAACATTACTGATCAGCTTCCCTGTTGTGGTTGCCGCGGTATTTCTTCACCAGTGGCGCATCAAGAAAGAGAACCAAAAAACCTTCCATTGGAATAAATGCATGCTCTTTGCTTGGCCCATTTTAGTAGTTCCCCTGGGGGCATTTTCCATTGTTTGTGTGCTGCAGATACACGCGATTGATCGCAACATCGTGCAACCGCCAAATATACAGGCTATTGAAAAACTGCATATCGTTAGCGAAAAAACGATTATCGACGTCAAAAAAGGCTACAACACCTCAGTTATTCACTTCTTGAAAAATCAGCTACCCAAGTTACCGAAACGCATTTTTCGCCCCCAACAATTTTTAGGATCTCTGGTTCCACTATTGATGATGATATGGGTATTACGCCGTCTTTGGATGCAAGCCCATTGGGCTGCATCGGCACTGATCTTCGCAGTTATGCTATCGCCGCTGGCGATACTCGGCCTAGCTTGGGATGTCGCGCGTATTCATAGTTTTGCCTATTTCACGACACTGACGATGATATGGATTTGTTTAAGGGAGAAAAGCGAGGCGCTGGTGTTTCCTCGGCTTGATGGACGCAGCACTTGGCTGGCACTGTTGGTCTTGATCATATTCGTGATGAATCCGGCGTCGCTGTTTTATCATCGACCGGAAAACATCAGCGCTGTCACACGCATCCTCGGCTACACCATTACGCTATTGGCACTCTATGCATGTACACGCCCGAAAATCCTCAGACAACCGGGCGCAGGTCAAGATAAACACTAGGTTTTATCTTGATCAAACAATGCATCACCTAATACATCAGCATAACCACTAAGGCTCTAAATACGCGCTTAGTAATCAACGCCTCGACGCGCTTTAACACCCGCTCGGAACGCATGTTTTACATCATTAATCTCTGACACAGTATCTGCAAGCTCACGAATCGCCGAGCCGCCACCACGACCAGTAAGAACTACTGACTGCTCTGGTGGGCGATTACGGATGGCATCCAAAACCGCCTGTTCGTCGAGGTATTTATAGGCCAGCATATAAGTTACCTCATCCAACACAACTAAATGCAGATCCGGGTTTTCCAGCTGACGCTGAGCAAAATCCCACGTGCGTTTGGCCGCTTCAATATCGCCTGATCGATCTTGGGTATTCCAAGTGAAGCCAGTCCCCATCTGATAAAAGCTCACCTCAGGGTGTTTTTCCTTGATAAAAATTTCTTCACCCGACAACTGCTCGCCTTTGATAAATTGCGTGATGCCAACTTTGTAGCCATAGCCCAATGCCCGCAATACCATCCCAAAAGCCGAGCTGGATTTACCCTTGCCATCACCGGTTAGCAGAATAACAACGCCACGCTCAATATCAGCAGCATCAATCGAGGCATCCACCTTTTCCTTCTGCTTCTTCATACTGGCCTTATGTTTGGCCGATTTTTTATCTTCGCTGGATTGACTCATCAGTAGTACCTCTTCACTGAAAATATGCACCGACGCACCCACTGGTCGGCGCATGCATTGTATGCCGGATACGTCAGACTCTCAAAACAGGGTCAAAATTCCGCTTGATCGATGATGGCGAAAAGCCCCGTAACGCGATGCGCTTCGTGCGCCCCACCTAGAAAATGCCTTATATTGCGCGGTTACATCATCCTTATACAACAAGTTCCCACACAACCTGCTTCTTCAGATCGCCCGTTAAATTAGCCGACCTTAAAAATCTGAACCACTAAAACGGCTAACAGCATTCACGTTGTCCAACATTGGACATTAAAGATTCGATACCAAGTCGGTCGAGCTGATGCCTTCCGCTCGAAAACATATCCAGGCTAGCGGTATAAAGTGTATTCGACCTGCCCGCTATCCATCGAGATACCTAACAACACACATTGTACCGGCATTGAGCGGCATTGAGCTGACTTACAAATTCAGACCACATGCGCAATGTTGAAAAAGCGACTGCATAGCTGATACGTCTACTGAGTTTCTATCAACAAACGTACCGATGCATCACGGTCCGATGAACTGATAGATTCGGCTTTTAACGAAACCCGTGTTGGCGCAATTCCGAGTTTCTGTGTCACGTAATTGAAGGCGACTTGCCCGCGCTTATCCGCCAAAGCCTGCAACGCAACTTTCGATTGGTCACCAGAAGCCGACAACGCTTCTTTGTCTGCTTCATAATCGACTGTACCAGTCATCTCAGTAACCAAATTTGCATTTTTGCGCATTGAATCGACTAATGCTGAGAGTTGCGCTTCGCTGACGCTATCCAGTTCTGCACTTCCCTGCGCAAACAACACGTTTTTGTACTGTTTATCTCCGGAGACCAATGTACCCAATAAGGTAAATGGCGATGAAATTGCCTTGAATATGATATTGGTGAACACCCCCGTAATAACATCACCGATATCGAAACTCGGGTCATCCAAACGCCCTGTTACATCCATATCCAAATCGACAACACCTTGGTTATTACGCAGAAATGTTAGTGCTAATGGAATGGGCAAATCTAATGCATCGGGGTTATTGAGCTTATCTCCCATTTTCAAATCAGCCATACGGAAATTATTCTGGCCATCGAGATAGTCATTTTTCAGTTTGTAATTCAGGTCAAACGACATAATGCCGCTCTCGATCGGATAGTTCACATAAGTCGCCGAGTATGGCGACAACGGCTTCATTGCCAAGCCCCGCTCCTTCACCACTACATCCATGCTAGGCTGCTCCTGCATCACATTCATCACTCCACGCGCCGNCAACGTCGCCGAATCGTTCATCCGGCTTTGCAGAGTCAGCTTGGCATTTTCGTCTTCACTGGTCAGGTTTTCGACTACCAGATCCATCGGCTTCACATGCAGGTTAAACACGGGCTTGACCGTATTGTCGGTAAACGACAGATCACCATCATTAATTTGAATGGTATCGATCAGTAATTTAAGCGGCTTGCCTTCGAATTTTTCCGCGGTGATTTCCAGTTCGTCTAACCCTTCTTTGATCGGCTTTTCGAGTTTCTTCGACTGCTGAGTCATCTCCGCCACGTTCGTCGAACCATCTTCCAACAACTCGAAATAGACAATGGGATTTACCAACGATGCCTGTTTGATATGGTATTCATTTTTAAATACCGATAGCTTTTCAACTTGCACAGCCATGCTTTCAAACTGCACCAATGGTGCATCCGGGGTCAATGTCGCAAGCTCCAGATCGCTAATGGAAAAATCACCGGTTAACTCCAGTTTGCTGGGTTTACTTCTGGCATCCAAGGCAAAATCAATACCGAGATTCGCATCGATGTTGGCGCGTTTAAGCTGCGAACGTGTGAGCTTTTTCACATACGGATTCATAACACCCATGTGAATATCATCCGCCACGAGTTTTAAGGCCGCGGTAACCGGGTGAGCTGTTGCCTGACCTGAGATATCCAATTTACCCTGCTGGTTGATTTGGGCTTGCACGGATACCGGCATACTATTGGTCAATGTGTGGCGAATATCTTCGAGCTTGATCGCTAGGTCATCTATCGCCATGCGGGCGGGCTCATCCAGTGATTTGTCGGTTACGTGGATGGTGGTTTTTTCGATTTGAGCGACATTCAGATTCCATGTCCACTCGGGTGCGGTTTGCGGTGTTGTGCTGGCAATTGCTACCGCAGACGCGCTGCTGTTGCATTGCTCTGCTGGGGCTTTTTCTGTTTCTTCGGTGCCCTCATTGGCAATACTGCTAGCCGTTTCGCTCGCAGTCTTGCCGGTCGTATCCTTGGTCGCCTCAGCCTTGCTTTCATTAGCGGCACTTTCTGTCTCGATATCAACACAGGCACTTACAACCTCTTCATCAGCATTAGCGGCTGTCGCATCCGCTTCAGTGCGCGCTAGGGTATTGACTAGATTAATACTGCCATCCGGCTCAATCACCGTATCGACATTAAGCTCACTGACCAGGGCTTTCTTAACAGCAACTGCGTGTTTTTCAGAATCCAGTTCAATACCGGTAATCGATAGCAGCTTCAAGAAAATCAGCGCGTCCTGATCCTTACCCGCCGTTTTTGATGTGGCCTTACCATCCAGTAATTCCAGATCGGTTAAACGAACACTGCCATCAGCCAGTTTAAACAGTGTTTTCTCTCCAGAGATAACACGGAAATCACTCGCAAGACCAAAACGCCCTGACGCTAAGTGAAAGTCCACCTGATCATTCACAAAAGCAAAAAACGGCTGCAGAGCAATATTACTGATATCCAAATGCCCTTTGACACCTATAGGGTTAAAGGTGAAGTCGCCTTGNGTCTCAACAATTCCACCACGCTCGCCGGTGATTCTCAATTGGAAATCGTTACCGGTTTGATTGGTCAGCGTTGTAAAGCCTTCTAGTTTGAAGCTGATCGGCGCTAGAATAATAAAAGGGTGATTGGCTCTGACCTGATCCAGATAAACGAACTCAGCTTCATTGATGTCAATGTCAGCAACTTGAACTGGAAACAGCGCATTGTCGCCTTCAGCATCGTCGTTCTTCGAAGCCTCTTCATTGGCACTATCTTCCGAAAGAGAGGCAAGGATATCCGTGAAATTGAAAACACCGGGCTTCAACAAACTGATATGAACGGCGGGTTTATCGAGGCGAATCACTTCCAACGATAACGCACCGCGCCAGATCGAACGCATCTGCAAGTTGGTATAAAAGGCATCAAATGCCAGTATCGCATCTTTGCTTTTGCCACCATCGCCAACAACCGGCGACCCTTTTTCCGAACCAATAGCAAAGCCATCTATCCATAGTTCAAGCGTCCACGGGTTGAATGCTACCTTGTCGATCCGTACATCTCGCCCTAGCATCTGTGACAACTGCTTAACGCCCTGATCGCGGGCTACCCACGGTAAAACCAGAAATCCAAGCAAGCTCCAGATTGCCACAAAACCCAGGGTATAAATTAAGAACTTTTGAAGCTTGGCAGGCATGTATTGCATCGTTTGCACGGTGTCTTCCTTGGGCACTCAGCCATAAGAAAATAGATACGCGGGTTACGCGGCGCATCATGACATTATACGCGTAAAAATTCTGCCCTCCAGAAAACTGAATAGTGGGCAATAAACGTGTTAATTTCAGGGCAATAAAAAACCCGCTACAGCGAAGCTGCAGCGGGTTTCTTCAAAAAGTCACTCAGTCAGGAATTATTCCCAGCCAGTTACTTCTTTCAGTGCGTCACCGATTTGCGCCAAAGAACGTACGGTTTTAACACCGGCGTCTTCAAGAGCAGCAAATTTCTCATCAGCAGTACCAGCACCACCAGAGATGATTGCGCCAGCGTGACCCATACGCTTACCAGCAGGTGCAGTTACACCAGCGATGTAAGAAACAACAGGCTTAGTGACGTTTGCTTTGATGTAAGCAGCCGCTTCTTCTTCAGCAGTACCGCCGATCTCACCGATCATTACGATAGCTTCAGTACCTGGATCGTTTTCGAACAATTCCAGTACGTCGATGAAGTTAGTGCCAGGGATTGGATCACCACCGATACCAACACAAGTAGACTGGCCGAAACCGTAGTCAGTTGTTTGCTTAACGGCTTCATAAGTCAAAGTACCTGAACGAGATACGATGCCTACTTTACCTGGCAAGTGGATGTGACCAGGCATGATGCCGATCTTGCACTCTCCAGGAGTGATGATGCCTGGACAGTTAGGGCCGATCAAACGTACACCCAGCTCGTCACACTTAACTTTACACTCAAGCATATCCAATACTGGAATGTGCTCAGTGATGGTAACGATCAACTTGATGCCAGCGTTAGCTGCTTCAAGGATAGAATCTTTACAGAAAGGCGCAGGAACGTAGATAACAGATGCAGTTGCACCGGTTGTTTCTACAGCTTCTTTAACGGTGTTAAATACAGGCAGACCCAAGTGCTCAGTACCGCCTTTGCCCGGTGTTACACCACCAACCATTTGCGTACCGTAAGCAATCGCTTGCTCAGAGTGGAAAGTACCTTGACCGCCAGTGAAACCCTGACAGATAACTTTAGTATCTTTATTGATTAATACAGACATTGATAATTACCCCGCTGCCTTAACTGATTGAACAGCTGCGTCAGTCAAACTTTCAGCCGCGATGATGTCTAGGTCAGATTCAGCAAGTACTTTCTTACCAAGATCAGCGTTAGTACCTTCAAGACGAACGATAACTGGAACGTTAACGCCAACTTCTTTAACTGCACCAATGATACCTTCTGCGATCATGTCACAACGTACGATACCGCCGAAGATGTTAACCAGAACCGCTTTAACTTTGTCATCAGACAAAATCAGTTTGAACGCTTCAGCAACACGCTCTTTAGTCGCGCCGCCACCAACGTCCAAGAAGTTAGCTGGGCTGCCACCGTGCAATGCAACGATGTCCATAGTACCCATAGCCAAGCCTGCGCCGTTAACCATGCAGCCGATGTTGCCATCAAGTGCTACGTAGTTAAGGTCGTGTTTAGCAGCTGCTGCTTCACGTGCATCTTCTTGAGATGGATCGTTCATTGCTGCAACTTCTTTCTGACGGTACAGAGCGTTACCATCAACACCTAATTTGGCATCCAGGCAGTGCAGGTCGCCGTCTTCTTTGATAACCAGTGGGTTGATTTCGATCAACGCTAGGTCTTTGTCTTGGAACAATTTAGCCAGACCCATGAAGATCTTAACGAATTGACCAACTTGAGTTTTGTTCAAACCCAATTTGAACGCTAACTCACGACCTTGGTATGGCTGAGGGCCAACCAATGGATCGATTTCACACTTAAGAATCTTTTCAGGAGTCTCGTGAGCAACAGTTTCGATTTCAACACCACCTTCGGTAGATGCCATGAAAACGATACGCTGAGATGCACGATCAAGAACTGCACCCAAGTACAATTCGTCAGCGATGTCAGTGCAATCTTCAACCAAAATTTTAGATACTGGCTGGCCATTTTCGTCTGTTTGGAAGGTAACCAGGTTTTTACCTAACCAGCTTTTAGCGAATTCAGCAGCAGCTTCTGGGCTATCAACCAGCTTAACACCGCCAGCTTTACCACGACCACCAGCGTGAACCTGAGTTTTAACAACCCATTTGTCACCACCGATCAATTTTGCTTTTTCTGCTACTTCTTCAGGGGTGTCACACGCATAACCCTTAGAAACAGGCAGACCATATTCAGCAAACAACTGCTTGCCTTGATACTCATGAAGATTCATGTCGTCTTACCACTTTTTATGACATCTAACGATGCCGTTACTGATTGGTAGGCCGAACCTACCCCCCATCGTTCAAACGCGTCGATTGCGCACCCACAGGTAAGGGCATGATTTTGAAGCGCCAACCCTGCGGATCGAAAAAGAGATTGATCAATAAACAACCGAAATTAACTGGCGCCTAAAAATCGCGCGCCAATTCTCTTAGATTTTGGCCGTGGTAGCAAGAGCGACACCGAAATTTAAAAAATCCGACATATCTACACGCTGCTGACTCGCAAGCCACGACCAAACAGAGGATTTACTTACGTTTTTTTCGATTTGCCTTATGAATTGCATGGCCGTGAATGGCCAGAGCAGCTTCATGGACAGCTTCAGATACCGTTGGATGACCAAATACGGTCAAGCCAATGTCTTCAGCGGTTGAACCGAATTCCATCGCAATAACAATCTGCTGGGCCAAATCACCCGCTGATGGCCCAATGATATGGCAGCCAAGAATGCGATCAGTTCTCGCATCTGCCAGCATTTTCACCATACCCTCGCTATCATTGGATGCCAGTGCACGACCATTGGCCGCAAACGGGAACATACCCACGTTGTATTCAACACCATCGGCTTTAAGTTGCTCTTCGGTTTTACCTACAGCAGCGATTTCAGGGTGTGTGTAAATAATGGCCGGAATCGTTTCGTAGTTAACCTGTGGCTTCTGACCGGCAATACGCTCAGCAACCATCACGCCTTCTTCTGACGCCTTATGCGCTAGCATTGGGCCTCGAACGATATCACCAATAGCGTAAACGCCCGGTGCTCCGGTTACACAGCTGTCGTTGACAAAGATGAAACCACGCTCATCGAGACTGACGCCGCTATCAGCTGAAACCAGGTTTTCAGTCACTGGCTTACGGCCAACACAAACAATCAATTTATCGAAAACTTCACTTTGGTCGCCATCAGCGTCGGAGTAGCCCACGGTCACTTTATCGCCGTTGACTTCAGTGCCAGTCACGCGTGCACCCAAGCGAATATCCAAGCCTTGTTTGGTCATGATTTTTTTGGCTTCTTTGGCGATCGTTTTATCGACCGATGGCAAGAAGTCTTCCATCGCTTCAATCACGATCACTTCAGAACCCAAACGAGACCATACGGAGCCTAACTCCAGACCAATAACACCGGCGCCAATAACACCTAAACGCTCAGGTACTGAGTCAAACTCCAGCGCGCCCGTCGAATCAACAACCACACCGTCATGTAAAGGTGCTGGAGGAATTTCAACCGGTACCGAGCCCGATGCAAGAATGACATTTTCAGCATCTAAAATGGTCTTTTCACCAGCCGCGTCAGTTACTTCAACTTGCTTACCCGCCAGCAATTTACCGGTACCTTGGATCGGTGTTACACCGTTGGCTTTAAAGAGGCCACCAATACCACCAGTTAATTGGTTAACAATGGATCGTTTACGCTCCATCATCTTTGAAACATCAACACTCAGCTCGCCAGTTCCAATGCCGTGCAAATCAAAATTATGCTGCGCATCATGAAAACGGTGCGAAGAATCCAACAGCGCTTTAGAGGGAATACAACCCACATTCAAACAGGTACCACCGAGTACTTGCTTCGCATCTGCATCCATCCACTTTTCGATACAAGCGGTCTTGAGCCCTAACTGGGCAGCTCGGATCGCCGCCACATAACCACCAGGACCAGAACCAATAACTACTACATCGTACTTTTCAGACATGTTTTGTCCCTTCTCCAAGGCTTGAGGCGCAATTTATCTCTCCGCCAAAAGCCCGTTGATCATTTAACCGTTGAACGCCAACATCAGCAGTACTGATATGGCATCAAACAGGGTTGCAAACATTTGCGCCCGATTTGCGGGTTTACCTCTGTCGTGCGTTAAACATCCAACAGCATACGCGCTGGATCTTCCAACAGTTCTTTAATGGCAACCAGGAACTGCACGGCTTCCTTACCATCAATCAACCGATGATCGTATGACAACGCCAGATACATCATCGGTAGGATTTTGACTTCACCTTCGACTGCCATTGGACGCTCTTGAATGGCATGCATACCCAGAATGGCCGCTTGTGGTGGGTTGAGAATCGGCGTCGACATCATCGATCCGAAAACACCGCCATTGGTGATTGTGAAGGTTCCGCCAGTCATCTCATCGATGGTTAATTTTCCATCACGGGCTTTTAGACCATAACCACGAATTTTCGCTTCGATATCGGCCAGCCCCATAAAATCGGTATCACGCAGTACCGGAACCACCAAGCCTTTCTCGGTTGATACGGCAACGCCGACATCTTGGTAACCGTGGTAAACGATATCGTTACCATCGATCGAGGCATTTACCGCAGGGTAACGTTTCAATGCTTCAGTGGCTGCACGCACAAAGAATGACATAAAGCCCAAACGAGTGCCGTTGTGGGTCTTCTCGAACAAGTCTTTATACTTGTTACGCAACTCCATCACTGGCTGCATGTTAACTTCATTAAATGTCGTTAGCATGGCGGTTTCGTTGGTCGCGTTTAATAAACGCTCTGCGATACGCGTACGCATGCGCGTCATCGGTACACGACGCTCCATGCGCCCTTCTGGCGTCGTATCTGCAACCACAGCTTTCGCTTGGCTAGCAGGTTCGGGAACAGATTCTGCAGCCTTCGCGCTTACCGCGGCAACAACGTCTTCTTTAGTAACCAAACCGTTTTTTCCGCTACCGGCGATCGTCGAGGCATCAATACCAGACTCTTCTGCCAATTTGCGAGCCGCGGGGCTAACGGCTGCACCCGCAACAGGTTCAGCTGCTGGCTCAGCAACGGCGTCTGGCGCGGCGGCAGTGCCTGCACCTTTTTCAAAGGTGGCGATAACTTCTTCACTGAGAACGGTATCGCCTTCGCCTTTGATGATGTCAATCAGTGCGCCATCAGCGGGTGCTACCACCTCAAGAACAACTTTATCAGTTTCAATATCTACAATCAGTTCATCACGTTTTACCGCTTCACCGGGTTGCTTATACCAAGTCGCAATAGAGCCATCAGCAACTGACTCAGGAAACTGGGGCGCTTTTATTTCGATAGTCATTAGAGATCCTTAAAGTCTTACTGAGCGATGTCGGAATCCGACAACCCTAGAGCATCATTAATCAATTGTTCTTGCTGGCTGATATGCAACGCCATGTAACCAGCAGCCGGCGATGCGGATGGCGCTCGACCGGCATAAACCAATTCAATTTGTTCATTCACCGAAAATGCTGTGCGGAAGAAACGATGACGCGAGCTATACCAAGCGCCCTGATTCTTCGGCTCTTCTTGACACCACACCAGCGTTCCTAAGTTCGGATATTGTATGAGTATTTTATGCAGTTGCTCTTCCGGGAACGGATACAATTGCTCGATACGCAAGATCGGAATATTGCTGATCTCGAGTTCCCGACGTTTTTCCAGCAGCTCGTAATACACCTTGCCTGCGCAAATAATGACGCGCTCTACGGCGTCTGCATCAATGTTGGCATCCACTTCGGGAAGAACCGGGTGGAACGACCCATCCGACAACTCTTCCAGAGAAGAAACTGCCAACTTATGCCGCAATAGGCTCTTTGGTGTAAATACAATCAACGGCTTACGTAGCAAGCGCTTGGATTGACGGCGCAGCAAATGGTATATCTGCGCGGGTGTCGTTGGCACAACGACTTCAATGTTGTTTTCTGCACATAGCTGTAAATAACGTTCTAATCGCGCAGATGAATGTTCTGGCCCCTGCCCTTCATAACCATGCGGCAATAGCATGGTCAAACCACACAAACGCTGCCATTTATGCTCACCACAGGTAATAAACTGATCGATAACTACCTGAGCACCGTTGGCAAAGTCACCAAACTGCGCCTCCCACACGACTAAAGAGTCGGGCGTTGTAGTCGCGTATCCGTATTCAAAAGCCAATACGGCTTCTTCGGACAAAAACGAATCATGGATGGTCATGCGTTCCGGCTGGCCCGCAACATGCTTGAGCGGCACATAGGTGCTGCCATCTTTTTGATTATGTAAAACCGCATGCCGATGGGAGAAGGTGCCGCGACCAACGTCCTGACCAGTAATACGCACTGGGTAGCCTTCAGCAAGCAATGTTGCATAGGCTAAGTTTTCAGCGTAACCCCAGTTGATTTCGAGTGCACCAGCCGTCATCTTCTTGCGATCTTCAATGATTTTGGATACCTGTCTCTGCAGGACAAAACCATCAGGAATATCAGTCAGCTGATTGGCAATATCTTTCAGCTGGTCTTTGTCCGTTGACGTGTCGCACTCGAAACTATGACGGTGGCCGATGTAAGGCGTCCAATCGACAAAAAGCTCGCGATTAGGCTCTTTAACCAATGCCTTGGCAACATGCTCTCCGTTATCCAGCGCATCACGGTAGCCTTCAACAACACGTTGATCGTCTGCCTCCGTTAACATGCCTTCGTCAATCAAGCGTTGGGCATACAAATCACGCGTGGTTTTCTGCTTACGGATACTCTCGTACATGAGCGGCTGTGTGCCCGACGGCTCATCAGCTTCGTTATGGCCCCTACGGCGATAGCAGATAAGATCAATAACAACGTCTTTCTTAAACTGTTGACGGAAATCCGTCGCTAGCTGAGTGACAAACAAAACGGCTTCCGGATCATCTCCATTGACATGAAAAATCGGTGCCTGAACCATCTTGGCAACGTCAGTACAGTATTCAGTCGAACGCGCGTCTTCTTTTTTGTTAGTCGTAAAGCCAACTTGGTTATTGATAACGATATGGATTGTGCCACCGGTTCCGTATGCGCGTGTTTGCGACATCTGGAAGGTTTCCATGACCACGCCTTGCCCGGCAAAGGCTGCATCACCATGCATAACAATCGGCAAGACTGAATCACCCACTGAATCCTGACGACGATCCTGACGAGCACGTACAGACCCTTCAACAACCGGCGAAACAATCTCAAGGTGAGATGGATTAAAGGCCATGGCCAAATGCACTTCACCACCCTCTGTCATCACGTTAGACGAGAAGCCTTGGTGGTATTTCACATCGGCTGAGCCGACATATTCGAATTTCCCATCAAACTCAGCAAACAGCTCTGATGGGTTTTTGCCCAGAATATTCACCAGTAGATTAAGCCGGCCTCGGTGCGCCATACCGATAACAACTTCACGTACTTTGTAAGAGCCCGCACGCTGAATCATGGCGTCCATCATGGGAATCAGAGACTCACCACCTTCTAGACCAAAACGTTTGGTGCCTGGGTATCGTGAACCCAAGTATTTTTCCAAGCCTTCGGCGGCTGATAAGCGCTCAAGCAAATGCTTCTTGGCGTCTGGAGTGTATTCCGGATTTGACCGAACACCATCCATGCGTTGCTGAATCCAACGACGCTCTTCAGTGTCCGTCATGTGCATGAATTCTGCACCGATACTGCCGCAGTAGGTTTGCTCCAGCGCTTGATGAATTTCGCGCAGGGTCGCTTCGTCTTTACCGATATACAGCTGACCCGTTTGGAAAACGGTATCGTAATCGGCTTCCGATAGCTTGTGGAACCCTAGCTCCAGATCGCGAACAGACTCACGCTGCGATAAGCCCAGCGGATCAAGTTGGGCGTGCTGGTGGCCACGCTGACGATACGCACTGATTAACTGAACCACCGATACTTGTTTACGCTCGTATTCGGTCGCTTCACCGCTATATTGACCTTCGGCAGAGACACCCGGTCGGTGTTTAGCTCGTCCGGCTAATTCAAAATATTCAACAACCGGAGAGTGAGGAATTTCCGTCGAGACGCCTTCGATTCGCGGTAACTTATCGAAATATTCGCGCCACATCTGATCAACGGAATTAGGATCGCTCAAATAATTTTCGTAGAGCTGCTCAACATAATCAGCGTTTCCGCCGGATATGTGGGAGGTTCGCCAAAGGCGTTCCATGGTACCTTCGTGCATATGCATCAAACCTTGAAGAAGGAGATATCAATGGGTCGTGTTTAAGCGCCGGCAACTTCTGCATGCTAATCGATTTTACAACCATCACGCACCAGTATAGTGCCTTCTGAATATCGACCTGCCTGATAATAAGGCAGAAGATTCCGGTAAAAGACCGAATTTTTCCAATAAAACCGCAAGCTTACGCGTGTTTTACTGAAACCGAATTCGATCGGACATCTTCACTGCAAATTCAGTGCCGCTCAAAGCGGTCAACATTCTAACATCTTCATATTAGAAATGGTGTTATACGGAGAATAAACTCCGGGCTTTTTGTTGCATTTTTTCAGCAAATTGATCCAACGCAAACTTACCTCGATCATCACGCTGCTCATGAGTCACTCATGCAGGCCGCACGGTCATCTGCTCAACAATCAGCTGTAAGATTTGATCACCACGAAAATGGTTAATCGACATTCGATAAACCAGATCCACCAGCGCCCCGTCTGCGGCAGGCCATTGCTCGGTATCACAGTTAAACCAGATGGCATCAACGGGCTGCTGCTCATCAGGGTAACAGGCCTGAAACTTCAAATGTTTACCAGCTAACAAACGCTGACCAACAACACGAAACTGCCCCTCAAATAGCGGTTCAGGCATCGCCTGGCCCCACGGCACGGCGTCACGTATTAACATGGCCGTATTCAAATTCATGTCCCGGCATTCCACCTCGCCATCAGACTCCAGCGATGCCTCAAACACTTGATCATCTGCAATTTGATCCAGCGCCGCTAAGAACGCCGCCTCAAAGGCAGGTAATTGGCTCTGACGTAGACTTAACCCCGCCGCCATCGCGTGCCCACCGAATTTTTCCAGTAGCCCAGGGTTTGCACTGGCAACTTCATCAAGTACGTCACGTAAATGAATCCCCTTGATGGATCGCCCCGAACCTTTTAATTCGATATCTGCCGACGTATCTGCGGCATCAGCCGGCGCAAACGCAATTACCGGTCGGTGATAACGCTCTTTGATTCGCGAGGCCACCAAACCAACGNCGCCCTGATGCCACTCACGATGAAAAAGGCAAAGGCCACGAGGCACAGATTCAAGCTGACCCGCGACCTCGTCAACAATCTGCAGCGCTTCAAACTGCATCTGTTGCTCAATCTGCTTTCGATCCCGATTAAATTCATCCAGCACTTGTGCGAGTTCCGCAGCCAGTGGCTCAGAGTCTGTCATCAGTAACATAATGCCCTGCGTCATATCATCCAAACGCCCAGCCGCGTTTAATCGAGGCCCAAGTACAAAGCCCAAGTCGGTACTGGTAATGTGTCGATGATCACGATTGGCCAATGCTAAAAGCTTCTGAATACCCGGACGCATGCGCCCTGCACGAATACGTTTTATGCCCTGTGCCACCAAAATTCGATTGTAGTAATCCAGCGGCACAACATCGGCGACAGTACCGAGTGCAACGATGTCTAGATAATTGGCTAAATTGGGCTCCGGTATCTGCTGGGTGCTGAACCAACCGGATTCACGCAGGCGTTTGCGCAACGCAATCAGCAGATGAAAAACAACACCAACACCCGCCAGTGCTTTAGACGGAAATTCACACCCTGCTTGGTTGGGATTGATAATCGCATGCGCAGCTGGCAGTTGTTCACCGGGCAGATGGTGATCAGTAATGACCACATCCATACCCCGCTGATTCGCCAACGCAACACCCTCAAGGCTAGAAATGCCATTGTCGACGGTCACCAACAAATCTGGCTTCTGCCAACCAAGCTCATCAACGATTGCTGGTGACAAACCATAACCATACTCAAATCGGTTAGGTACGGTAAAACTGACATTCACAAAACCCATTGCTGTCAGCGCCAGCATACACAGCGCCGAGCTGGTCGCCCCGTCAGCATCAAAATCACCTACGATGACAACCTTCTGCTGAGCGATCAACGCCTGTTGCAAGCGATCTACCGACTGCGCCATGCCTTTCATCAGATACGGATCAGCAAGGTTAGCCAACTCGTGCTGTAACTGATGATCCTCAACAATGCCACGACTGGCCAACAACCGGCGCAATAGGGGATGAAGGGATGTCGGCAGCTGATGCTGATCAACCTGAGGGCGACGGACAATCTGCTTGGTAAGGAACACTGAGCACAGCCTGTGAATGATGAACGTGAAAGAATAATAAACAAAAAAAAGCGCCGACGGAAAACCCGGCGGCGCTCTTATTATCTTTTACTGAATTCTCTGAATCAGCGAATGTGCTTCTGCATAAAACTATGCACTGTAGCCAGGTCGTTATCAACAACTGAGAAACGCTCTTCGCGATCCATCAAGTCTGCCATATGGTGCGGCAATGGCGGCACCTCTGTTTGACCTGATTTTAACGCTGCATCCGCAAATTTGGCTGGGTGCGCAGTCGCTAGAGTAACCATCGGCGTGTCTGTACTACGACGAACTTCACGCGCTGCCTTCACACCGATGGCTGAATGTGGATCCAGCAGATATTCAGATTCATCCCACACTTGCGCAATGGTTTCGCACGTCAGCTCATCATCAACGGCAAAGCTGTCGAACAACTCACGAGCCTTAGTAAATGCAGCATCGGGCAACGACACGGTTTCGTTATTGCAGCGCTGCATGAATTCAGACAGCTTTGCGCCATCACGATCAAACAGATCAAATAACAAACGCTCAAAGTTGCTAGAAACCATGATATCCATGCTTGGAGACAGAGTATGTTCCAGCGGATGCTTTTCGTACTGATTATTAGCGATAACGCGATGCAGGATATCATTGCGATTGGTCGCAACGATCAACTGATTAATCGGAAGGCCCATCTGCTTGGCGAGGTACCCGGCAAAGATGTCACCGAAGTTACCTGTTGGTACAGAGAAGCCCACTTCGCGGCTTGGCGCACCTAGGGCAATGCCCGCGTAGAAGTAGTAAACGATCTGCGCCATAATGCGCGCCCAGTTAATCGAGTTAACGGCAACCAGCTGCTTGCCTTCAGGCAAGAAGCTTTGATCGGCAAAGCTTGCCTTAACCATTGACTGACAATCGTCGAAGTTACCTTCAACCGCAATATTGTGGATGTTATCGTTCAAAACGGTTGTCATCTGACGACGCTGAACTTCAGATACACGCTGATGTGGATGCAAAATGAAGATTTCAACATTATTGCAACGACGACAGCCCTCAATCGCAGCTGAACCCGTGTCACCAGAAGTCGCCCCCATGATGACGACTTTTTGATTTCGCTTCTCAAGTACATGATCCAGCAAACGCCCAAGCATTTGCAGCGCAAAATCTTTAAATGCCAGTGTTGGGCCTTGGAACAATTCCAATACCCACTCGTTGTGACCTAACTGCACTAATGGTGCTACCGCAGGATGGCGAAACTGTGCATAGCAGTCATCAATAATGGCCTTCAGCTCATCATTTGGGATGGCGCCATCAACGAAGGGCTTCATGATTTCAAATGCCAACTCGGCATAATTTAGGGACTTCCAGCTCTCCAAGGTTTCCTTAGAGAAATGCGGCAGCGTCTCTGGGATATACAAACCGCCATCGGATGCCAACCCAGTCAGCATAACTTCTTCAAAATTGAGTGCCGGGGCTTCGCCGCGGGTACTGATATATTTCACGTCTAAACCTCAATCGCCCTGCCAGGCGAAATTCTGTGTATTTATTCCAACGTTCATTGCCATTATTCGGTGCACAGTCTCAGGCACCCATCGCAACAAGGGCTTAGCCCAAAGACTCCACACGGATGCTATGGACTGTGCCGGTAATCGCTGACAAGGTCTCGATCGACTTAACCGCGGTTTGCAATGCGCTTTCAACAACAACATTGGTAAGAATGATGAGATCAACCTGCTTCACGCCTTCAGCAGGCTCCTTCTGGATCATGGCTTCAATATTGACGCCAGCATCACTGAGGATCTGAGCGACTTTGGATACAACGCCCGGCTCATCCATCGCAGACATACGCATATAATATGCGGTATGTACTTGATCAATCGGCAACACATCGTCGACATCTACTTGCCCTGGGTGGAATGCCAACGCAGGGACACGTTGCTCATCGTTGACGACATCCATGGATCGCGCAACATCAACAATATCGGCGACAACTGATGATGCGGTCGGCTCTGCGCCAGCACCAGCACCGTAATACAAGGTTGGTCCGACGGCATCACCGCTGACCAATACAGCATTCATAACTCCATCAACATTGGCGATCAGGCGCTTAGCGGGAATCAACGTCGGGTGAACACGCAATTCAATGCCTGCGTCTGTGCGACGAGCAATGCCAAGATGCTTAATTCGGTAACCTAATTCTTCGGCATATTTCACATCAGCCGGGGCAATATCGCTGATGCCTTCCGTATAGGCTTTTTCAAACTGCAGCGGGATACCAAAAGCCAGCGACGCCAATATAACCAACTTGTGACAAGCATCGATACCTTCAACATCAAATGTTGGATCAGCCTCGGCGTAACCTAATTCTTGCGCTTCTTTTAATACATCATCAAAGGCACGACCCTTGTCACGCATCTCAGTCATGATGAAGTTACCGGTGCCGTTAATAATGCCCGCTAACCATTCGATTTTGTTCGCCGCTAATCCTTCACGGATTGCCTTAATGATCGGAATGCCACCAGCAACTGCCGCTTCAAAGTGCACGCTGACACTTTTGGCTTGCGCGGCTGCAAATATTTCATTGCCATGTAGTGCGATAAGCGCCTTATTAGCCGTAACGACATGCTTGCCGTTTTCAATCGCCAACATCACCAGGTCTTTAGCAATGTCACAACCGCCGATCAACTCGACGATGACGTCTACTTCCGGTGCACGAGCAACGGCCATTACATCGCGCTCAACAACCACACCATTAAGATCACACGCAGGGTTATCACGACGCGCACCAACATGTGTGACACGAATATCATGACCGGCACGCGCACAAATTTCAGTGCAGTTGCGCTGAAGAACATTAAAAGTGCCACTACCGACTGTGCCTAAACCACAGATACCTATATTTACCGGCTTCATGAATATCCTCTACAAATACAGCTAGATCGTGTGCTGGATGACCATGCACCCAACACTGAAAAACGTTGAAAACCACTTGGGATGGCGCGCGTGCGCTACTTTACGGGCAGAGACGGGGCTTGTCAAACCACCCCGACCGAGAGAAATCAATGGCTTATGATTGCCATTCGAAAAGACGAGGCGTCAGAGTTGCCGCCTCATATTAACAAGGGGTGCTATAAGCCCAGTGTCTTTGCCATATCGCGAGCAGGGCGATAGCCAGGAATCAACGTACCGTCTTCAAGAACAATCGCTGGCGTGCCATTCACGCCCATTGCCTTACCCAATGCATATTCCTCAGCAACCATATTTTCGCAGCTTGCTTCCGGAATAGTTTCTTTGTTTTTCAATTTAGTAATCGCATCTTGGCGGTTATCTGCGCACCAAGCCGAAACGATTTTATTGTATGAAGGCGAACCAATGCCTGCACGAGGAAACGCTAGGTAGCGTACTTCGATACCGTAAGCATTCATCTCTGGCACTTCTGCGTGCAGTTTCTGGCAGTAATAACAATCAACATCGGTAAATACGTAAATGGTTTTTTTCGTCTTCACCGGGCCCTGTGGTGCAAAATCGATCGTGTCTTGTTTTTTCATATCGTCCATCAGAGCCAAACGCGCCTGTGACNCATACTTTTCGCTCAGATTGACCAACTCAGTGTTCAGCATCTGATACATGGTACCGGTAAACATAAAATCACCGTCTTTTTTCACATACAGCAACGGCCCTTCAGCAATTTGCACCTGAAAAAAGTCAGGCATATCCGTGGGCTTAACACTTTCGATACGAAACGCCGGGTTCACCTTTGCCAATCGGGCTGAAAAACTTTGTTTAAAAGCATCAATGTCTTTATTCGCCTCAGCGGCATATGCCTGGGCACCCGCCAGAACGAACACACAGAATACAAATCGCAGAAGAGTCATTCGGTTTTCCTTTGAATCATTGTTATTACACTTACCAAGCTCTGTAGACTAGCTCAGCGTCGAGACAACCCCAATAAGGCGAGAACCCAACGGTGAAATAGAGCAGATCAGAGTGGCATATTTATGTTGTTATATCGAGCCAGTGCTATCAGGTAATTTATTGTTATCGGCAGAAACACACCCGTAGTTTTCGAAAGTATCTGACACTTCCCATGCACATGCATCCATAGAAACAGTGACAAACAACGAATACAGTATGTCTGACATAAAACTAATAATCATTGGACAACATGTTTACTGATAGGTTCATCTTGCCGTAAAAATACAATGACAACAACATGTGCCGCCCCTCGTATTACCACCCGAAACATCAAGCCCGCGGATGATGCTGCTCGTGTAATTGCTGCAAACGGTGGTTGGCAATATGGGTATAGATTTGCGTCGTCGATAAATCACTATGACCAAGCAACATCTGCACCACACGCAGATCGGCGCCATTATTCAGGAGATGTGTTGCAAATGCATGACGAAGAGTATGTGGCGACAGCGGCTTGGTTAGACCTACGACCACCGCGTAATGTTTGATGCGATACCAAAATGTCTGGCGCGTCATCATACGCCCTCGCCGCGACGGGAAACAGACATCTGAAATCTGGCCACCTAGCAACTCAGCCCGCCCATGCCGGTAATACTCTTGCAACCAGTAGAGTGACTCATCACCGATAGGCACTAGGCGCTCTTTCCCCCCCTTGCCGACTACACGAATCACCCCCTGCTGCAGATTAATATCCGGCAACTGCAGGCTGGTTAACTCCGTGACCCGCAAACCACACGCGTAGAGCAGCTCGAGCATGGCTTTATCTCGCAATTCCAGCGGGTCTTCAACGTTAGGACCATCGAGCAATCGCTCAACATCTTCTTCCGTTAGAGATTTAGGCAACGGGCGCCCTAACTTTGGCAAGTCGATATCCAGTGTCGGATCAACGTCGATCCATCGCTCCCGCAATCCATGGCGATAGAACCCACGCAAACAGGATAATAAACGTGCTACGGAACGTGCAGATCGCCCCTGCTCATTCAAATGCCCAAGGTACGAAAGCACATCGATTTTATCGGCACCCTTGAGGTTTTTTGCCTGTGGCGCAAGCCAGCGGTCAAAGAGATATAGATCCGTTCGGTAGGACGCCAAGCTATTTTCCGACAATCCTTTTTCCATCCAGACCGCGTCTAGGTACTGATCAATCACTGCATCCACTTTTCAGCTTACCTCGCCCATCGATACTGAATCTGCATTGCGCCAAAGCATAGCCTTCAAACCCATTAGGCTGCCTTTCGGTGACACCCAAACGCAAAAAAGGCGCTTAAAGCGCCTTTTTCATGCGATCACAAAAATAATCGCTAACAACTGCTAGGTATTTTGAACTACCCCGACTCACTTACCCATGCCTGCAATACTAACCATTGCAGGCATTGCCTAATCACATTACGATCATGCAAAAGGGTAAGGATATTGACGTACCAAAATACAAATCTGCTGGAATTACTTAGCTTTCTTAGCCAGTTTTTCCTTGATACGTGCAGCCTTACCAGTCAATTCGCGCAAGTAGTAAAGCTTCGCTTGACGAACCGCACCACGACGCTTGACTTCAACGCTGTCAACCAAGGTACTGAAAGTTTGGAAGGTACGCTCAACGCCAACACCGTGAGACATTTTACGCACGGTAAACGCAGAATTCAGGCCGCGGTTACGCTTGGCAATAACAACGCCTTCGTATGCCTGCAGACGCTCACGGTCACCCTCTTTAACTTTAACCTGAACAACAACAGTGTCGCCAGGACCAAACTCAGGCAATTCTTTACCCATTTGTTCTGCTTCGATTGCAGCAATCACTTTGTTCTTGCTCATGTCATGCTCCTATAAATGCTCTTTCAGCGTTTGCCATTCTTGTTGAAACTCAGCCAGTAAACGCTGCTCTTCATCTGTCAGGCATCTGTCGGTTAATAAATCTGGTCGCTTCAACCATGTTTGCCCCAGAGCCTGCTTCAAACGCCACACTCTGATCAACTCATGGTTTCCGCTTAACAGGACTTCAGGGACCTTTTGGCACTTACTATGTGCACCAATCTCCCCGTCAGAATCATGACCACCTAGGTCTTCTTCTGGCCGGGTAAAGTGGGGATGGTCCAACAGCCCTTCAAAAAACGAATCTTCTACTGCACTGTCACTATGCCCTAATACATCAGGCAGACACCGTGCTATTGCATCGATCACCATCATGGCTGGCAACTCGCCACCACTGACGACAAAGTCGCCGATGGAAATCTCTTCATCAATTTCATAATCAATCAAACGTTGATCGATGCCTTCATAACGGCCGGCTACCAATATCAGTGCCGACTCGCTTGCTAATTCTCTGGCTTTCGCCTGATTGAATACCTGCCCTTGCGGAGAGAGATATACAACTTTGGGCGGATTTTCACTCAAGTCAGTATCATCTTGAGTATTCCCAACCAATTCTTGCTTGGCAGTATGAATGGCCTGTCGAAGCGGCTCAATCATCATCACCATGCCGGGGCCACCGCCGTACGGACGATCATCTACGGTGCGATGCCGATCCTGAGTAAAGTCCCGAGGATTCCAGCAATCAACACTGATCAGACCTTTTTTCACCGCCCGAGAAGTTATACCAAACTGGGTAATACCTTCTAGCATGGGTGGGAAAAGCGTTACCACACCGAATTTCATGGATTAAGTCGTTGATTCCTTCAATCAGACAATCAAAAGTCCGGATCCCAATCCACACTCATGGATGAGGCTTCCAGATCAACAGCTAAAATCACTTCCGGGCGATAAGGCAGTAAACGCTCACGATCATCAATACTTCCTGCACAAGGCTTCACAACCAGCACATCATTGGCACCGGTTTCAAGCAAATGACTAACCTTGCCCAATAACTGACCGCCTAAACGTACTTCCAAACCCAACAGCTCATGCCAGTAATAATCATCTGCTGCAAGCTCAGGTAACGCGGTGGAGAGCACGGCGATTTCACACTTGCCGAGATTCTCTGCTGCGGTACGATCATCTGAATCGCGAAACTTCATCACCAAGCCTTTGCCATGTAACTTGCCTGCCGCAATTTGCGCGGGCTGCCACTGGCCATCCTGTTTAATAAAACAGTCTTGGTACGAAAGAATATTGTCTTCAGGCTGCGTGAACGACTTTACCTTCACCCAGCCTCGCAAACCGTAATAACCAATAACTTTGCCGACAACCAGGTATGCGTCGCTATCAGCTTTTGACATACGGTTTTAATCCTGCAGTTCTGAACCCGAGGCTCAGGCTGCAGCTTGCTCAGCTTCAGCTGCGTCTTTCACCAGCTTGGCTACACGCTCAGAAACTTGTGCACCCTGACCTACCCAGTGGTTCAGACGCTCAGAATCTAGACGCAGACGCTCTTCCTGACCACGTGCGATCGGGTTGAAGAAGCCGATACGCTCGATGAAACGGCCATCACGTGAACGACGGCTGTCAGCTACAGTGATGTGATAAAAAGGGCGCTTCTTAGAGCCACCACGTGCTAAACGAATTGTTACCATGCGTATGTTCCGCTCGTTAATCGTATTGATGGGTCAAATTTCAACCCAATTTCAAAGGCGCGACATTCTACAAAAATCACGCCGCCAAGAAAACCTTTTTTTGAAAACAAAACGACCAAATTGGCCAATCGGACTACCGATCAGCGTAAAATACCGAGATTAATCAGTGAATTTGGTAGAGATCAGGGGCGTATTTAACGACGCTTATTCATGCCCGGAACACCGCCCGGCAAACCACCTGGAAGCCCGGCCTGCCCCATCATACCCTGCATACCGCGCATCATTTTCTGCATGCCACCTTTCTGTGACATCTTTTTCATCATTTTTTGCATCTGCTTGTGCTGCTTCAGCAGACGATTAAGATCCTGAATTTGCGTTCCGGAACCTTGAGTAATACGGCGTTTACGCGACCCATTCAACAAATCAGGGTTACGTCGCTCTGCTGGAGTCATGGAATTAATGATGGCTTCCATTTGCACAAACATTTTATTGTCGACTTGATCCTGCGCAACTTGAGACAAGCCGCCCATACCCGGCATCTTATCCAACATGGAGGACATGCCACCCATGTTTTTCATCTGCTGCAGCTGATCACGGAAATCTTCTAGGTCAAAACGCTTACCCTTGGATACTTTGCGGGCAAGCTTTTCGGCTTTTTTCTTATCCAGTTTCTGTTCAGCCTCTTCAATCAGAGACAGAACATCACCCATACCCAAAATACGTGAAGCGATACGATCCGGGTGGAACGGCTCAAGAGCGTCGATTTTCTCGCCCATACCCAAGAACTTGATCGGCTTACCGGTGATAGTACGCACAGAAAGCGCAGCACCACCGCGAGAATCCGCATCTGCCTTGGTCAGAACAACACCGGTTAACGGCAATGCATCACCAAACGCTTTTGCCGTATTCGCAGCATCCTGACCAGTCATCGCATCAACAACAAACAGCGTCTCAGCGGGTGTAATGGCTGCATTCAATGCCTTGATCTCGTCCATCATGGCATCATCAATGGCCAAACGACCTGCGGTATCAACAATCAACACATCGCAAAACTGCAGTTTGGCATCTTTGATAGCCGCATTGGCAATATCAACTGGCTTTTGAGAGTTATCAGATGGGAAAAACTTAACGTCAACGCTTTCTGCCAGCGTACGCAGCTGCTCAATCGCCGCGGGACGATAGACATCGGCAGAAACCACCATGACAGATTTCTTTTCGATCTCTTTGAGATACTTGGCAAGCTTACCCACAGTGGTTGTCTTACCCGCACCTTGCAAACCCGCCATTAAAATAACGGCTGGCGGCTGCTGGCTCAGATTCAACTTAGCGGTATCTGCACCCAGCACACGAACTAATTCGTCTTGTACGATTTTAACAAAAGCTTGCCCAGGGCTCAGACTCGACAGCACTTCTTTACCGACAGCACGTTCTTTAACGCCATCAACAAAGTCTTTGACAACCGTAAGCGCAACATCCGCCTCAAGCAGCGCCATCCGCACATCGCGTAAGGCACCTTTAATATTGTCTTCCGTCAGTTTGGCCTGACCCGTGACCGACTTCAGCGTTTCGGATAACCGATCCGTTAAATTCTCAAACATAGGGTTTACTCTTCTTATCCGATACCGGTAGCCGCAGTGGTCAACAACACCTGCTCAAATTAGCTCTGAAACAGCCGGCAATATGGCAATTTCGAAGTTATTTCAGGTGATTCCACTCGCAACGGCTGAGCGGGATTAAAGCAAATAGCGGGCGATTATAACTGAGCAGAGGCAGATTTACTGCAGGTTTCACGCAGAAATTCCGGAAAAAGGGTCTTTAGGTTTGTCTCTCCCGCCAATCACCCATACAATGGGTGGTCTTGTATAACGCTGGATTAAAGCGCATGTTTGATCATTCGGGCTACATAGTTAGGTAGCACGGTCCTTCGGCCAATTCGCCAAATAATGGGCTCCCGAGAATCAAACCCACCATCAGAGATGATTTATTGACTGCAATGCTAACACTGTCTGCTATTGTCACTTCCACACTGTACGCAATCAGTTTTTTGCTGCTGATACAGCATCTTATCCGGTGTACACGTGAGGGTATCCGCCAGACTGCGCCAGCGAGTTTCACAGCTACTTTTGCGTTAGCCGTCGTCGCCCACTGCGTATCCTTGCATTACACCGTATTTCTGGGACAAGCACTCCATTTAGGCTTCTACCGTGTTTCGTCACTGATCTTTGTGGTTATCTCTGCAATTTCGCTGATATCCCAATTGCGCAAACTGGAAATCGACAACCTGATCGCCATTGTCATCCCGCTTGCCACATTGAGCGTGCTCGTTAGCAGTTTTGTTCCCAGCCCTACCGACAAACTGGTTACCAGTACTGGCCTGATCATTCACATCGTCTTATCGATTCTAAGCTACAGCATATTAACGCTGGCTGCTGTTCAAGCGGTTTTGCTCGCAGCTCAGGAACAACAATTACGCCAGCATTCGTTCAATGGTTTGTTCCGCTATCTTCCACCACTGATGACGATGGAGCGATTACTGTTCGAGATGCTGCTGCTTGGTTTTATTTTATTGACGCTCGGCATCGGCTCCGGCTTTCTTTTTATTGAAGATATGTTCGCGCAACATCTGCTTCATAAAACCGTACTTTCGATTATTGCCTGGTGTGTCTTCGCCACACTGCTGATCGGCCATCACCGCCGCGGATGGCGCGGCATAACGGCCGCGAAATGGACACTAGCTGGCTTCTTTGCCTTGATGCTGGCTTATTTTGGTTCAAAGTTTGCTTTGGAAGTCATATTGCAAAAGGTCTAAGCATTGCCAATTTGGCGATATTCCTGCAAGATTAAACTGCTTCAGTCATCAGGGTAAATTCATTGGACGACATACATGTAGGCCTTCTTTTTGGCCTTATAGCGCTGCTAATACTCATTTCGGCGTTTTTTTCAGGTTCGGAAACCAGCATGTTATCGCTGAACCGCTATCGCCTGAGGCATTTGAGTAAAAACAATCACAAGTCTGCCAAACGTGCATCGGAGTTGCTTGAGCGCCCTGAACGGCTCATTGGTATGATTCTGATTGGCAACAATTTGGTCAATATTGTCGCCTCTACTATTGCTACGGTTATCGCTCTTCGTCTATATGGCGATGCGGGGTTAGCTATAGCGCCCGTTGTACTGACAATTATTATCTTAATTTTTGCGGAAATCACACCGAAAACCATCGCGGCTTACTACCCAGAACGCTTCGCTTTTCCGGCCAGCTTCCTTCTGAAATGGCTATTAATCATTTTTTACCCATTTGTATGGGCCATGAATGCTATCACAGGCGTTATCCTTCGATTATTCGGCATTCGAGCAAACTCGACCGATAGCGATCATATTAGCTCTGAAGAACTGCGCACAATTGTTGACGAAGCCGGCGACTTAATACCTGATCGTCACCAGGGCATGCTGCTGAATATTCTCGACCTCGAACACGCAACAGTTGAAGATATCATGGTGCCGAGAAACGAAATTTACGGCATTGATATCAATAGCGGTGAAGAGGTCATTCTTAGCCTGCTACAAAACTGCGAATACACCCGCATTCCTGTCTATGAAGACGATATCGATAATATTATCGGCATTCTCCATATGCGTAATGTCGGCAAATTGCTCGGCCGAGACGAAGGCTTCAGNAAGGAGCTGTTTCGTGAGGCTATCAGAGAACCGGTATTCACACCTGACCTAAGCGGGTTGCATCAGCAGCTGGTTAACTTCCAGAAAGAAAAACGCCGTATTGCCATTGTGGTTGATGAGTACGGCTCGGTGATGGGTCTAGTAACGCTGGAGGACATTCTCGAAGAAATTGTCGGAGAGTTCACTTCGAATTTGATCGAAGACTCCGACGATTTCGACGATCAGGATGACGGGTCTGTGATCATCCAGGGCTCTGCAACTCTTCGGGATATTAACCGCCACACCGGCTGGAAACTGCCCATTGACGGCCCGAAAACGTTAAACGGCCTGATTCTTGAGCACTTGCAAACCTTCCCTCAAGCGAACGCCTCTGTTCGCCTAGGTGATTATGTGATTGAAGTGCAAAAGCTTGAAAATAACGTGATCGATACCGCCAAAGTATTTAAGATCGCTCGTTAGCAGGCTTGAGGTAAATCACTGGCAGCAGTCTGTCTGTCATTTCTGCATACGCTTTCTGGCGCGGGTTTAGTCGAATAATAGTCGGCCAAATCGCGTCACGCTCTTCACCACGCAACTCGATGGCTTCTGCCTTAAACTGCTCCTGCCCCAACCGAACATTCACTGAAGGATACGCCTTCAAATTCAACCACCAGATGGGATGTTTGTCACCGCCATTGTTGGAGGCAACTACAACAACACTGTCTTGATAAGGATAGCAAGCCGCAGGAGCCGTACGAACCTTGCCGCTTTTACGCCCAATTGTATCAATCATCGCCATATCAATACCCGCTAGGCGATTGCCCAACCGCCCCCCAGAGAGTTTGAATAACGAACGGTGCACTTTCGAGAAGATCTTCCAATCAGCCATGGCCCTTCCTTTACAGACTTATACGCCAAGCCTCCGGCAGCGTGAAACTAACAGGCTGCAAAGTCACCGGGCAAGTAAACGCTAAAAAACGCGCCTGCAACTGTAAATCCTGGCCATCTTCTTCGCCTCGCCCAAACAGACGATCACCCACAATCGGATATCCTGCATGTGCCAGGTGATGGCGAATTTGGTGTTTGCGACCGGTTTTTAACTCAACACTGACCTCCGCCCTCAAACCGGCGGAGTCCACCCGTACGCGCTCCATAATGCTTCGCGCCGATTTGCCATCAACCGGCTCATCCAGTACAACCGAATCAACAAACATCTCTGCATCGCCATGCACAATCGCTCGGTATACTTTACGAATCGTGCGCTGCTCAAAGAAACCGGCAAATACACGCGCCATTTCGCGCGTATGTGCCAACACCATCAATCCTGATGTCGCCCGATCCAATCTATGCACAAGAAACACCGGGCGCTGATGATCAAAGGCCTGCTCCACCAATCGATCCATCGCGCAATGATCTGCCCAACGTGATCCGCTGGAGAACACACCGTAAGGCTTGAACCAGATGGAATACTGCTGATGATCTGCAACTAGCTCGATTGTCGGAGGCTGCTGGTTTAACACCTCCGGGTCATAATAAAAAACAAGCTCATCACCGACGCTCAGAGGTTTTTTAGCGCGCCGCAGGCGTTGCTGCTTGCGCCCGCGACGTAACCAAACTGCACCTTTCTGCATCGCCAGCTTAATCTGCTGCATCGACAACCCAGAGGATTCAGCAAGCAAAACCGGCGCTGACATGCCGGCTCCTGAAACCTCAACATTAAATATCTGCTGCACACTCACCTCGTTAATGAATTTTGCGTATCAGGGCCCATCTAGCAAAGAAACCCGATACCCTCATTTTACGCTGGATCAGAGATCCTATGCTTGTAATAATCCGTTAAAAACAACAATGACGATGCTATGACTGCCAAGACGCCTCAATACATACTTGCCATCGATCAAGGTACGACAAGCACCCGATCGATTGTTTTTGATCACGAGGGTGCCGTTGTCGCAACCGCGCAGCAGGAATTCAGCCAACACTACCCCAATAACGGCTGGGTTGAACATGATCCGCAAGAAATCCTGCAAACCGTCAAAGCAACTGTCATAGAGTCGATTACCACTGCCGGCATTGCGGCGAGTCAAATCGCCGGTATCGGCATCAGCAACCAACGCGAGACCACCATCGTCTGGGATCGAGACACCGGCCAACCGGTTTACCCGGCAATTGTTTGGCAGGATCGACGTACCGCAGAACGCTGCCAGTCGCTGAAATCGTCAGAATGGGAAACCCAAGCGCATCGAAAAACCGGATTATTTATCGACCCTTATTTCAGCGCNACCAAAATCGACTGGATTCTATCCAATGTTGAAGGTGCCAGAGCCCAGGCTGAGGCAGGCGAGCTGGCATTCGGCACTATCGACACTTGGCTACTTTGGCATCTGACCAACGGCGAGCAACACGCTACCGATGCAACAAACGCAAGCCGAACTCTGCTGTTCAATATCCACGACCAGCAGTGGGATGATGAACTACTCAAGCTCTTTCATGTACCCAGAAATATGCTGCCTGAAGTGCGTGACTGCGCTGATGACTATGGCACCACTCAGGTGGAATGGTTAGATGCGAATATCCCAATATATTCATTGATCGGCGATCAGCAAGCGGCCCTTGTCGGTCAAGCATGCTTTGAACCAGGCATGGCGAAAAGCACCTACGGCACCGGCTGCTTTCTCGTACTCAATACTGGCGAAACAGCAATCAACTCCAATCACCAATTATTAACGACCGTAGCCTACCGGTTAGACGGAAAGCCGACCTACGCCATCGAAGGCAGTATTTTTGTTGCTGGCGCGACCATACAGTGGTTACGTGATGGGTTGAAGTTGCTCAGTACGGCAAGCGACAGCGAACAATTAGCTGAGCGCTCACGAAAAGACCACGGTGTGTTTCTCGTTCCGGCATTCACTGGCCTTGGTGCGCCGTTTTGGGATCCGGACGCCCGAGGTGCGATTTCTGGCCTAACGCGGGCATCGAGTATTGAAGATATTGTTGCCGCTGGGCTTGAATCTGTTTGTTACCAAACCAAAGATCTGCAAAAAGCCATGGAACAAGATGGGCTGCGCCCAGAATTACTGCGCGTTGACGGCGGCATGACAACCAATAATTGGCTAATGCAGCGCCTTGCGGATGTATTAGGCGGACGCATTGACCGTCCATCAAACGTCGAAACCACAGCGCAGGGAGCCATGTACTTGGCGGGCTTGAAAGCCGGGTTATTCCGCTCCCTCGAACACATCAGCGAGCAATGGCGCGTCGATCAGATTTTTGAACCCCAGATCACCAAGGCCGAACGTGATAGCCAATACGCAGGCTGGCTGGATGCCGTTGAACGCGTGAGGGTTAATCGTGACTGAGACTAAAACCACATACCTTAAGGCCCCAGACGGCCATACGATTCCGCTGTATTTGTGGCCGCTAGAAAACCCTCGTGCCATCGTACAGATTACTCACGGTATGGCCGAACACGCCGGGCGCTATAGCGACTTTGCTGGCTACCTCAATCAACAGGGCTATGCCGTTATCGCTCATGACCATCGCGGTCACGGGCCAAGCACATCTGAGCAACAGCTCGGAACCTTCTCATTCGAGCCAAACATCCATGGCTGGCAATCCGTTTTAAACGACCTACATCTCGTTGAAAAACACGCGCGAACACTCTGGCCCAACTGCCCTCTTATTCTACTCGGACACAGTATGGGTGCTCAAGCAGCGCGCAGCGCGTTAACTTGGCATAAGGTAAATCCTGATGCGTGTATTCTATCTGGCTTGAATTTGAATCCTCGCATCGAACTCGCCGCAGCCTTGCTAGTGACTAAGTTAGAAAGTCTGCGTATCGGGCGCACGGGTAAAAGCGCGATTATCGACAAACTAATATTTGGGCAATTCAATCGACAGTTCAAACCTAACAGAACTACTTTTGATTGGCTAAGCCGAGACGATAACCAAGTCGATGCTTACGTCGAAGATACTTATTGCGGTTTTCGGTGTAGCAATGAATTATGGAGTGAGTTTCTCGCGGCCATGATGGCAATGAATACAATAAATGCCATCAGCAACATTGACCGCAACCTGCCCATCTTCCTTATTGGCGGTGACCAAGATCCAGCAACTGCGAATGGCAAAGGAATACTAAAACTCTACGATGCAATGACGGGTACAGGTATGGCGAGGGTTTCAAAGAAAGTCTGGGAAAATTCTCGACATGAAATCATTAATGAGTTGAACGCCACGGATGTGTATCAGTCAATTTCTGAGTGGATAGAGTCGCAGCTAATCGACTTAACAACCTGATGTGTGGCCCGGAATACAACTGGGCAGTCTGTGTTAACGAAGGAGACCGAGGACAATATCGCGAGCAATAACTGCTTTTAAAGCAGCTAAATTGCGCCGAGAATTATTCAGAGCCTCCCTAAGGATCAACTACCGATACAGGTAATCAGTACTCAAGCGATATAGTCATATCTAACGTGGCATCTGCATCACTGCTGGTCAGCTGTCCATTAACGCCGGTATCCGTCCATTGAATGGTTGAACTCAAATTATCACTTTCAAGTAATTTTTCGAAAAAATAATCCTCTTCGCCATCTAGCCAACGCGACAGCATAACGCTGTCTATCAGATCAAAACCGACATCAACTTTGAAAGCATCAACACCTGCCTGGACAGCATTGACAATCAACCCTGACTCCAAGGCTGTCTCTACGTCATTGAAAGTTTCTGAACCGTCATAGTGAGCTGTGTAGCAACTAATGTCGAAGTTGCCCGTGCTTAATGTTCCTTCAGAAAATCCATCTGCCGTTTGTACAAACACATCGCCAGTATCAAAACTTTGTGTGTGCGAAATTTTTACAGCCTGCAGCGTATTTACACCAACAGAGTTGCTTCGAATCAAGGTAATAGCGAGATTACCACCATTGTCGAAACTAATTTCATCAAAAGTATTTACAGTACCAGCCCCTCCTCGCCAGCGATGTCCATCTGATTCAAGCCAATCAAACTGACGCGGTTCAATCTCACCACATTGATAAAATTGTATAGTCGAGGTCTGAGTTCCTGTAATACGAACGACTTCTTCGTAGCTAAAAACTGCCACACCTTGACCTTGGCCAGGCTTAAAAACAGTTGACTCAATCTCACCACTGAGACGCCAAACACCCTCAATAGATCCATTATCTGTCAGCGGCGGTAACGCAGTATCACGAGGCGGAGGTGTTGGCGTTGTTGTTTCCGGAATACATCCAGCAATGAAAAAAGATAAAACGGCGGCAGAAAAAACCTGCTTTAGAGGGGATATCATTGAAGCTTCCTTTCTTTAAATTCTCCGAAGCAAAAATGATAAAGGAATAAAAGCGAAAATGTTAGACCGCAAGGTTATTAAAAAATGACACGGCGCTATGCCGCCGTGCCTGTTTATTATGCCAAACGCAGTTAACGCGTGAATATCAGTTTTTCATCCTCACAACCAATATGCACGGTATCGCCGGATTTGAACTCGCCGCTGAGTATTTCTGTTGCGAGAGGATCTTCAATCAACCGCTGAACTGCACGCTTCAGTGGGCGAGCACCATAAACCGGATCGTAGCCCTGCTCAATGATGACATGCATCGCATCGTCACTGACCTCAAGAGACAGCTCTCTATCTGCCAAACGTTTTTGCAAATGGCGCAGCTGAATGCTGGCAATATCACGAATATGCTCTTTACCCAACGGATGGAAGTAGACGACATCATCCAATCGGTTCAATAACTCTGGTCGGAAATTTTTGCCGACAACCTCCATCACGGCATCTTTAATTTCGTCACTGCTGGCGGTCCCTGTTAATGATTGAATCATGTCAGAGCCCAAGTTCGAGGTCATAACAATAACCGTATTTTTGAAATCGACAGTACGCCCTTGCGAATCCGTAAGCCGGCCTTCATCCAATACCTGCAAAAGAATGTTAAACACATCCGGATGCGCCTTCTCAACTTCATCCAAAAGAATCAACGAGTATGGACGTCGACGCACGGCCTCCGTCAAATAACCACCTTCTTCATAGCCCACATACCCCGGTGGCGCACCAATCAGGCGAGAGACCGCATGCTTTTCCATATACTCGGACATATCAATGCGAACCATCGCTTCACTGGTGTCGAATAGAAACTCGGAGAGACTTTTACACAGTTCCGTTTTACCCACACCGGTTGGACCCAGAAACAGGAATGAACCATTGGGCCGGTTCGGATCAGATAACCCCGCCCGTGAGCGGCGAACGGCACTGGATACCGCTTTAACCGCCTCACCCTGACCGATCACCGATTTGTGCAACATATCTTCCATACGCAGCAACTTATCGCGATCACCTTCCATCATCTTAGTGACGGGGATGCCCGTCCACTTGGAGACAATCTCTGCGATTTCTTCGTCGGTTACACGATTACGCAGTAATTTGTTGGTCTCTTTTTCACCCGAGGCTTCGGCTTTGGAGGCTTCCTCTAACTGTTTTTCCAAATTGGGAATAACACCGTATTGCAGCTCAGACATCTTGCTCAGATTCGACTCACGACTCGCCAATTCCAAATCCATCCGAGCTTGCTCAAGCTCAGCTTTGATTTGCTGAGACCCCTGCAACGCGGATTTTTCTGCCTTCCAGACCTCTTCTAAATCTGCATAGGCCTTCTCTGCTTCGGCGATATCCTCCTTCAGTTGATCGAGCTGGGCTTTGGAAGATTCATCTTTGTCTTTTTTCACCGCTTCACGCTGAATTTTTAACTGAATCAAACGCCGCTCAAGTTTGTCGAGTGCCTCTGGCTTGGAATCGATCTCCATACGAATGCGGCTTGCCGCCTCATCGATAAGATCGATCGCCTTATCCGGCAGGTTGCGGTCAGTGATATAACGCATCGACAATTTGGTAGCAGCAATAATCGCCGCATCAGAAATATCAACACCGTGGTGAACTTCGTACCGCTCCTTAAGCCCGCGGAGAATGGCGATGGTATCTTCTTCACTTGGCTCGTCGACCAATACTTTTTGGAAACGACGCTCAAGCGCGGCATCTTTTTCAATAAATTCACGGTACTCGTTCAATGTTGTGGCGCCCACACAATGCAACTCACCGCGCGCTAACGCCGGCTTCAGCATGTTACCAGCATCCATCGCACCATCAGCTTTACCCGCGCCAACCATGGTATGAATTTCATCGATAAACAGAATGATCTGCCCCTCTTGTTTCGACAAATCTTTCAGTAAAGCCTTCAAACGCTCTTCAAACTCACCACGAAACTTGGCCCCAGCAATCAAACCGGCAAGATCTAGTGACAACAGACGTTTACTCTTCAACCCTTCTGGCACTTCTCCGTTGATGATACGCTGAGCAAGCCCTTCGACAATCGCCGTTTTACCCACGCCGGGCTCACCGATAATCACCGGATTGTTTTTGGTCCGCCGCTGTAATACTTGGATCGTTCGGCGAATTTCATCATCGCGACCAATAACCGGGTCGAGCTTGCCTTGTTCAGCGCGCTCAGTCAGGTCAATGGTATACTTATCCAGCGCTTGGCGATTCTCTTCACTATTCTGCTCGGACACGCTTTCACCTCCTCGAATATCTTCAACAATGGTTTCTATTTCAGGCTTTTTGTACCCAGCAGACTCGAGCAGTTTCTTCAGCCCGATAGACGTTTCATAAATCGCCAACAAAAATACTTCGACAGCAACATACTGATCTTGCTTTTTAGTCGCTAATTTATCGGCTTCTGTCAGCAGTCGCATTAACTCGCCCGATGCTCGAACTTCAGCCCCGGCAGATGCGTCACCCAGAGTAGGCAGATTATCAATCACCTTTTTGACGGCACCCTTAAGCTCGGGCAAATCACCCTGGGCACGATTAAGAATATTGATCAGGTAGCCAGTATTGTCATCCAGCAGCGCCTGAAAAAAGTGTTCAGCTTCTATCGATGGGTTATGAGCAGACATGGCTTGAGATTGTGCGGTAGCCAATGCCTGTTGCAGCGTTTTGGTCAAACGATCGTATTGCATGAGTATCGGTCCAATTTATCTTGCGATACTCTTTAGATGGGGGTGTTCTTGAATATTTTCAAATAAAAAAAGGCCGTAATTTTACGGCCTTTGATATTTATCAATCACTTAGCTCAAAATTAATTTTCGATGGGCCGCCAGAATCACAGCGCCATCGCAAAAAAGTACATCAGAATCGCGTATGAACCCAGCCATACAATCGATCGCAAAACATCCAGATTTGCCAAGTACAATCCGGTGTAAGCGACACGCAAACCCAGATATACCCAACACCAAAGTGCATAGTCCGCCACAGGTACTTGCGTAGAGTACAACGCAAAAAGAGCAGCGGTATAAAGTGCCAGTGCTTCCCAGCTGTTGTTCTGAGCGCTACAAGCACGCGCGCCAGTACCGGTTAGCTGAGCATTCTGACCGCGAGGGTGCTTGTTATCCACTTCTCCAAGCTGTTTGTGGCGAAAATATCCGCTGATCCAGCCACACGACAGCGGCAGGATGCACAGAATAAGTAATACAATTAATGGCGTCGTCATCGATAGAGACCTCTTAAATTTATCAGGCGACTATTTTGAAGCGACTTGTCATTTTCAGCAAATGACAATTTATTTATCGCCAACACACCGTAGGGCCCATCGCACCGGGTAACGCTTACTAACCCATCGCCACCGTTAATCCTTAAGATATCGATAATCAGCATCAATCGCATGAGCGAAGTGAACCGCTTCTCAGAGGCCACCTCTAACCTTCAATTCGTGGTTTCTTTGCTATTCTTTCCTCAAAACACCACGGATAAGGAATTGCCATGCAAAACATTATCAGAAAAACGCTCATATCAACCCTGTTGGTCTTCTTCTCAGCCGTCACGTTAGCGGATTATGAGAACGCCGCGATCGCTCAGCTCGTGATAAAAAAATCAGGAACGACGCCGGCCAAGGCATTTGAACTCGTTAACAAGGCATTTCCCGGTCTTATTTATGAATATGACCTTGAAATGCAGGACGTTGGTTTGGTTTATGAGATCCGCACGATCAACCCGGACAACAACAAGAAACATACGGCTTATGTAAACCTCTCTACCGGCCAAATTCAGTCTGCACGCGAATATGCGTCAAATACCTGGTTCGAGAAAAGCTACCACAAAGCCGTTATTGATAAGGCGGTTAAAGTAAAATTCCCGCTCGATAAAGCCATCAGCATGGTTCTCGATAAATACCACGGTTTTGTCATTGACGGTGAAATTCAAGCGAAGAAAAATGTGGATTACTATTCGATTGAGCTGATCACTGAAAACGGCAAGGAAAAATTCCTGGTCGACATTGAAGATCAGGAAATCGTACCTGTCGTAAAATAATCAGATCGACCTAACAGCTTGCCGTAACGCCACTTTGCTTCCGACCTCAGGAGTCTTAGTGGCTGTTGCTCACGCACATATGCTCTCGTAAGGTTCTGGCTCCACTTCAAAAACCGCCACAAGGCAGCCTCAATCCCGGCATCGTGCTGGGTAATAGCAGCGCCGCCATTACATACAAAGCCTTATTCCCCAGCAGCATCGCCAAAAAAGTGCTGGAGTGCGCGCTTAGCCACCCAATCAGGGTCGTCAAACGTCATATCATGACCTGCTTTACTGTGATACCCGACAGATAATCCAAAACGGTTTGCCAACTTCTGACTGCACTTCGGGTTTACAAGTCGGTCTTGCGTAGACGCCAATAAAAGGCAGCGGCGAGGCTCAATCTTTAACGGTTTGGAAAAACTACCCGCCAATTTAATCTGCCGGTAGAAGTTCTGAACCGACACCGGATTTTGACGCTGAATCGCAATCCACTCACGAATCGTTGTGCGACGTTTACGGTGCCCGCGAGTGTTTACAGTCAACTGATAAACTATCGACTCACGCATCGAAACCGGCAGCCACAGAGCCATCAGCAACCGTTGCAATGCCACCGGCCGCATTCGATGGTATACAGGGTTGTACTTACCGTGGCTGGTATTAATCACCACCGCCGATGCTACCTCATCAGCAATCGCCGAATCATCGTGCACCAGCCAGTTTAATGTCAGCATGCCACCCAACGACAGGGCAATAACATGGTAAGGCGGCTGTAGCCCCTGCTCACGCAATTGCTCGCGTAGATCGCTGACTGCATCATCTGCGGTCAGCGGGCTTCGCTCCTGGTGCCGCCGGCCATTGCCCGCCAAGTCGACACAAACAACCCGATCCCCAGGGAGTTGTTCCTGAAGGTGATGGGCAAATTCTCCCCAATGACGACTGCCACGAGCAAGTCCACGCAAAAGCACAATATTACGACTCATCTTGATACCACATCGCCAGTCCATCTCGGTATAACGCTTGCCTTTGCCGTTCATTGGCCGGCAGCCAGTTCTCCCACGAAAAACCTGCCCGAATTAAAAACTCTAACAAACTCAAATGATGGCGAAGCACCCGTTGAATTCGATGAGGCTTAACGGGATTAAACAAACCCGTTGGGCCCAACTGCCAAGGGTTTTTACGCAGCCAGCGCCATGAGCCCATCTCCAGCGTTAAAGGTAATAGCAGCCTTTCGTGTTCATATGCACGTTGATAGGTGTAATCCCACAAATCTCCATGAGTGACATAGTGTCGAGACTGCGGCTCAAATACATAGTTATGATGCGGATTATTGCGCTGCAGCAGTTGATTAAGCTCAAAAAACTCGGGAAGGTGAGGAACAGGGTCCGTCGTTGAAGCCATCGGAAACCACAACCGGTCTACAGCCCCAAAACCGGAATGAACATCTAAAACCATCGTCAGAGGCGCACGGTCGACTTCCTCGAGCACCAAGCTGGTCAGCGCTTCAGATTCTGGTTCCATTTCACCCGGTGTTCCACGATACCAAGGGAGGCCTCTCGTCAATCGTTGCCCGCCTACCAGAAAGCTCACCTTACCGGTGGCATCATGAGGTGCATTGCGCATCAAATCGACACCACGCCCATTGCTGCGCATGTTGAAACGAAAGCCGACTGGATTAGCAACCGGAACAAACCACAAACGCAGATTATCGAGAATATGGAGAACGCTTGAATCCCAGCTGAGTCGCTGCAACATGTGATTCAGAAATGCCTGAACAACCTGCGCACCAATACGCTCAATACCATGTATGCCGCCGATGAAAAAAATGACAGGCACATCGGGTTTATCAGTACCAATGGAAAACGCATGAACATCGTAGGATTCACCCTGATGCTCACGCGTTGTCAACACACGGTGATTAACATAATCCGTTTTGGTACCACTGAGAACCTTGAGCTGCTCAAGTGTTTCAGCGGCTTCTTTATCTCCATACACAGATGAATTCCCCAACGCGAGATAAAATTAACCGCAACTTACACCGGCAGTAATCTTGGCCAATAGAACAGATGCGAAAACGATGTCGAGCAGCCTGACAAACACCATCAACCACTGCGCCAACCATCAAATCGAAGAATCGACGCTTGAAATAAGCGTCGATGAAATTAGTCACCAATGTAGCGTTGGCGTTTAGATTCTTTCACCTTATCCACATGAACAACGATAAAGCCGTCGATGCAATCAGAAAACTGGTGATCAACATTGAAGCCAGAAAACTCCGTTCCGCCCTCATGGCAAAGCTCAGTGTATTGCTTATAGAGTGTCGGCACCGATTCACCTAACTCGCCCATCAACTCACGCAATTTGGCAAAACGTGCTTTGTAATCATTCAGGCCGTCAAATGCAGCATCCAGACGTGCACGTTCTTTGTCCGAAATTTGATACTCATTGGGGGCAGAAACCAACGCACTCTCACAAGCAAAAAAGCGAGTATAGAAATACACCAACACATCTTTTGCAGCATCGGGATATGCAGCACTGATACTAACCGGGCCAAACATGGTATCGATGTGCGGGTACTTTTTCAGGTACGCACCAATACCGTACCAAAGGTAATCGAGCGAACGACGCCCCCAGTATCGTGGCTGAATAAAACTACGCCCCAGTTCTAAACCATTTTCCAGACACTGATCCATTGCCGGATTAAAATCGAATAGCGTTTGAGTGTAGAGTTTCGACAATGATTTTTTGTCTTCAGGCATCTCGTGAGCGAGAGCTTTCGCGGATTGAACTAAGCGGTATGCGCCGACGATTTCAAGATCAGTATCATCCCACAAGACGATGTGATCATAGTAATGGTCGTAGTAATCCACATCTCGACGCTTACCACTGCCTTCTTTTACTGCGCGGAAGGTCAATTCACGTAATCGACCAATTTCACGCATAACCACCGAATTAGTGGCGTAGTTATAGAGGTAAATTTTCTTACCGTCAGAGGTTTCGCCAAGCAACTCACATTGACGAATTTCACGCTTCAATAACAAACGATCTTCCGGGTGCGCCACCGTTTCGTAGTCAGGCACAAAACCCAGTAGGTGCTTTCCCTTACCGAGCTTATACACGTATTTTTTGAACAGTTTTACCTTGGCATCGATTTTAAGATCCAAGTTTTGATACTGATCCGGATAGATTGCATGTCCTACCCTCACATCGACATGCTGGTTTGCCTGCTTAAACATTTCTCGTACCAGCCAAATGCCACTTGCTGGCTTTGACAAGAACGACAAGGCATAGAAAAACAGTGAATTACGCCCGTTAACAAACAACGGCAGAATCGGGGCGTTGGTGGCTTGAGCAAATCGCAGAAAGCCCTTATCCCAGCGGCCATCTTTGATACCTGATGGCCCGAACCGAGATACCTCTCCCGCTGGGAATATAATTACCGCGCCGTCGGATTCTAGGTATTTTCGGATGTCCTTGATGGATTCCTTGCGGGTCTTATTCGACATGTTATCGACAGGCAACAACAGAGAACGTAGCGGTTCAATTGCATACAACAGCTCATTAGCGATAACTTTGACGTCAGGGCGCACATCTTTGATCATCTTCAGAAGAGCCAAGCCATCGAGGCTGCCAATCGGGTGATTGGCGACTATCACAACGCGCCCGGTATCAGGAATACGTGCGACTTCTCGATCAAATACGCGATAATCAAAATCGAAGTACTCAAGCACCTGTTCGACAAAATCGAACCCTTCGAGATGCGGGTATTTTTCTTCGAACGCCTGAAATTCGCGTTCATGTAGAAAATACTTGAGGATAGTAGAGAGCGTTCGATTGAGAACAGGGTGCTTTCGGGAAAAATGCGGCAGTTTCTCTGCCAGAACCGCATCAACACTGATCATGCTTTAACCTTCGGGTTGCAATTAAACCAGCTTCAACAGGCCTTTCAATCAGACGTAACCAAGGCTAAGGGAGCGACAATAAGTAACCGGCACATTCGCACTGACGGAGATCCAATACAACTCAGTCGTCAGCACTATCAGGCACAATAACTTACGTCATCCTCAACCAGATATCGCCTTCATGCGGATACCGGCACTGCATCAGCAGATCCGACACAGCTTCGTTTTCACGATTTCCTTGCTGGGCCGGGCTTTCAGCTTTCTCTACCCATTGAGCCAAGAACCTAAACACCTACATAACGTTTGCGCTTAGAAACTCCTACATCCGGGCATACCTAAACAGTATCGTTCAATCATCGTATTACGCCTGCCCAATGTTTATCTATCGAACAAACTTCGCATCGTTGATGTAACCAGCGTACTGGCTCGATTTCGAAGTAACGGCGTACACGATTTGAGACGAGTACATCCAGTGATGACCAGTCAATTTACTGATCACAATTCGATCAAATTTAATCAGCTAAAGTGTCAGATGCATGACAACCCAACGAACCTTTTGTTACACCCTATCGCGAATAACCATTACCTCATCAAGATCGGTAAATTGGCGAATTCGGCTGCTAGCTAGTGCTAGAGTTCACTTAAGCGCAGCGGCCGAGGGCTTCACCCGAAAATGCGCTAGGCATTTCGGATCAAGAGGTTCTTTACGCTCATAGACCTTGATGAATGCAAAGGGTTTAGTCAAACCTGTAGAAACCTGTAAATTGATAACTAATTCACCCTCAGGATTCAGGGAAAACTGCTCATCAATGTAGGAGCCATGGGGAGTGGTTGTTTCAACAATCAAGTGATGATCGTCCCAACCTGCAATCACTGAATTGGCTTTATTCAGATTGCTGAGCGAAACCTGGCGCATTGCACCATTAGTGCTGAAACGCCGGTTTTGCAGTTGACTGGAAAAAGTGACCCAGCCATCGTCGACAACAACGTCGAGTGGTGACTGATCGAATACAAAACCCGGAAGCCCGGTTTTAGGGGATATCTTGGCGCCAACATCACCGCTCTTTTTGGCGGCATCAGAGCCTGTGGCATATGAGCGCTTTTGAAAGGCATCCACTTCACGAGAGTGATTGCGCGATAACCCGCTTGATGCGTTGGAGTCTAATAGCCACGTGCCATTGATACAGGTGTCAGCATGTGCCGCCACGCAGCCGATCGACAGCAAAGCGGATGCCAGTGTCGTTCTAATATAAAGACCGAAACGGATCGCCGTAGGCGGAGTTAACTGAAGATAACTTTCTGTTCCTGCTTGAATCGTTCCTGGCATTTGGCATTCACCGCGCTCTTTTCTGCATTATCATAGCGAGTCCAGTCGGTAATTTCCTGTGCAGTTCTATAACATCCCTGACACACGTCCTTATCATCAAGCACACAGATGGACACACAAGGTGATGCTACTTCGTCAGTCATTTTCAGTCATCTCAATATTGGAGGTTATTTATGATCCGCGGCGACACGTCGCAACGTCCGATTAAACAGGTCAGCATTTTTTACATAGTTACCCGCGCCCGCCAGCAATAAAGCGCGTGTCTCTTCATCCAGCGTTTTAACAATTTTGCCCGGGCTACCCAACACCATCGAGCCATCAGGGATTTCCATCCCTTCGGTAATCAGCGCATTTGCACCAATCAAGCAGCCTTTACCGATACGAGCGCCATTGAGAACAACCGCGTTCATGCCAATCAGCGTGCCTTCACCAATCGAGCAGCCATGTAACATCACTTTGTGCCCAACAGTAACATTGTCACCAATATACAGCGGAAACCCAGGATCCACGTGCAGCATGCTCAGATCTTGAATATTGGTATTTTCGCCGATGGTAACAACATCATTCTCGGCCCGAATAACCGTGTTAAACCATATGCTGGCATTGGATTTGACACGAACATCGCCAATTAGCGTCGCTGTCGGCGCAATAAAATGACCTTCGCCATCAAAACTCGGCGCTTTCCCATCAATTTCGAACACATTCATCCGAGTGTTTCCTCAAGATCAGCCAATGTCAGCACTGGCCATACTTCATAAGCCGGCTCTTCATACGGATGAGCATTGATCATCGCACGAACAGCATCGAGAATATGTGCAGTCGCACACACCAGCTCGACTTTCAGTTCATCCACATGTTCAAGATCACCAACCAAACCAATGGCAGGGTTTGCGCCATCTAACGCGCGAAATTGCCCAGTACCCGCAGATTCAAAACAACATTCGCGGTAATCACCAATCGCACCAGCACCCGTCGCAAAAACAGCGGTCTTTACTGCGTCTGCAGACGGCACATAAAAGCAAAACTTGTACATGAGCATCCCTTTTTGTGCCTGTAACAACTGCGCGTTCGTAAACTAACAGCATCGCAGATTTAATGGAGCCTCTAAAAGCGTAGGCGGCGAAGCACTGACGGGGCAAAATTCGATGAAAACGGCCGGGACGACTCTCGATTTATGTACGATAAATGACCGATTTCAATTGGATTTTAACGACGTCAGCGCGAGCAAGATAGTTTTTAGAGGTTCCCTTTACACTGTAATCGAATTATTTCACTACATCGGCCGGTGGTCGCATTTCACGTGCTGCCGCCATTCTGGCCTTATATTCACTCGCAAACTGCGTTAGCCGACCCTCTGCAATCGCCTCTCGAATATTAGCCATATGCGCTTGGTAGTATCGCAGATTGTGAATGGTATTCAGTTGTGCCCCGAGCATCTCTTTACATTTATCGAGGTGATGTAGATATGCACGAGTGAAATTTTTACAGGTGTAGCAATCGCACGTCGGATCAAGCGGCTCTAGGCTTTTCTTATGCTTGGCATTACGAATTTTGATAACACCCTCTGAAGTAAACAAGTGCCCGTTACGGGCATTGCGGGTCGGCATCACACAGTCGAACATATCGATGCCCGCCATCACGCCATCCAGCAAATCTTCAGGTGTTCCAACACCCATCAAATATCGCGGCTTATCATCCGGCATCTGATGTGTGACGTGATCCAATACCTTTTGCATTTCATCTTTCGGCTCACCCACAGAAAGACCGCCGATGGCATAGCCGTCGAAACCGATATTCGTGAGTCCTTCCAACGATTCATCACGCAAGCTTTCAAACATACCACCCTGAATAATACCGAACAGCGCAGCGGGATTATCACCATGTGCGTCTTTACTGCGCTGCGCCCAACGCAGAGACAACTGCATGGAATCTTTTGCTTGTGTTTCAGTGGCCGGATACGGTGTGCACTCATCAAAAATCATCACAACATCGGCACCGAGATCACGCTGCACTTGCATAGATGATTCGGGGCTCATAAATACTTTTGAGCCGTCAACGGGTGATTGGAACGTCACACCCTCTTCTTTAATCTTACGCATTGCCCCAAGACTGAAGACTTGAAAACCACCAGAATCCGTCAAAATGGGCTTTTGCCATTGAGCAAAATCATGCAAGTCGCCATGGGCTTTAATTACTTCTGTACCCGGGCGCAACATGAGGTGAAAGGTATTACCCAAGATAATATCGGCATCAATTTCTTCAATATCGCGGGGTAACATCCCCTTGACCGTACCGTAGGTGCCTACCGGCATAAACGCAGGCGTGCGAACTTTGCCTCGCGGAAACTCCAAGTAACCCGTACGTGCCTTGCCATCAGTAGCATTCACAGTAAAAGTCATATGGCATTGGCGATCTGTCATGACATGCTCATTTTGTTAGTAAAAATAAATAACGCGACGATGATGTTATTCAGCAACATGCTGTTGCAAAAACATCGCGTCACCGTAACTGAAAAAACGGTATCGCTCAGCCACAGCTTCTCGATACGCAGCCTTCATCTCGTCATAACCCGAAAAAGCTGACACCAACATCAACAGTGTCGACTCGGGTAAATGAAAGTTTGTCACCATGGCATCAACCGTTTTAAAGCGATAACCCGGGTATATAAAAATATCGGTATCGCCGGTGAACGGCGCAATTGCGCCCTTCTGACTGGCTGATTCCAACGAACGCACCGCGGTTGTTCCAACAGCGATCACTCGCCCGCCGCGTGCGTGGCACGCTTTTACTGCATCAACGACAGATTCACCGACATGAATCCACTCACTATGCATTGTATGCTCTTCAACGTTTTCAACCTTAACGGGTTGGAACGTACCGGCGCCAACATGCAAAGTGACTTCAGCAATCGATACGCCCTTTTCACGCAGAGTCTTCATCAATGCTTCATCAAAGTGCAACCCAGCCGTTGGCGCAGCGACGGCCCCGGCATTTTTAGCGTAAACCGTTTGATAACGATCTTTGTCCATCGACTCATCAGCACGATCAATATAAGGAGGCAAGGGCATATGGCCGATCTCCTCCAACACATCCAACACCGGCCGATCAAAACGCAATCGAAACAACGCGCCCTGACGCTCCAGCATGGTGACTCTGTTATCGGTTAACTGGCGATGGGTTTCGTCGGTGCACAGCTGCAATTCAGCACCCGGCTTAGGTGATCGAGATGAACGCACATGTGCAAGTACGGTTGTATCATCCTCGATACGCTCAATAAGAATTTCTAGCTTTCCGCCACTGGCTTTTTGACCGAAGAGCCGCGCAGCAATCACTTTGGTGTTATTAACCACCAGCAGGTCATCAGCATTTATCATGCCGGCAATATCGGCAAAGGTATGATGAGCCAGGTTTCCTGAGGCATCGACTGTGAGTAAACGGCTGTCCGTGCGTTTCTCGGTTGGGTAACGCGCGATCAACTCATCGGGCAAGTCGTAATCGAAGTCGGAGGTTTGCATACAAAGGCCGGAAACAGGATGTCTCAAAAAGCCGGGCATTATAGGCAAATTGCGCGGAATTTGGCAGTGTTACAGCACAATGACAACGGATTTGGCCGATAACCGGTTACTAATTGAGTATTTGAGGATTCCTCAATCGCTCAAGTTGGCATAAGTTATTGAGAAATAGTAAAAAATATTACAAACAGGTTATTGACGTCGAAAAACACATTGCTATAATGCGTCCCCTCTTGCCAGAGTGGTGAAATTGGTAGACACAGGGGATTCAAAATCCCCCGCCCTTAAAAGCGTGCCGGTTCGAGTCCGGCCTCTGGTACCAAACAAGAAAACCCAGCCATCGTGCTGGGTTTTTTCGTTCTAAGAGGAGCAAAATTTCCTTCGAAAATGCGTGCCGGCCGAATGTCGGATCATCGAGCCCGGCCTCTGGTACCAAACAAGAAAACCCAGCCATCGTACTGGGTTTTTTCGTTCTAAGAGGAGCAAAATTTCCTTCGGAAATGCGTGCCGGCCGAATGTCGGACCATCGAGCCCAGCCTCTGGCACCAAACAAGAAAACCCAGCCATCGTACTGGGTTTAGGCTGACTTAAACTTTCTCGTCGCCATAAGCACACGGCGAACCAATGGATCCATGTCTTTAGGGTCCGATTTCGCTAAGTCATCCAAACTGCCCTTATAAGTAACCCGGCAGCAGCCCTCGGATTCCAGCTTTTTTATCCGTTTTCTCAGCGTTTCTTTGCTTGGCCCTTCAACGTGTTTCATACAAAATCTCCCTTGAATGAATAGAAGTATCGACCGCGAACGACAGGTATTCAATCACGTGCTATCAGTATGGGAACTCGATACATACCATTTCTATTCACTGATCTCTTGCCCCACGACGAATAGCCATAAATTAGTGACAAAGCGATCGCTAAATAGTGGGAGCCATTCTGTCGGCTCAGAACATCGATACCTTGCACGAATTGTATAGGGCATGCTAAATTGCGCGGCCCTAAAGGTGCCTATCGGAAGATACCCCATATTTTTTGGATAGGTTAAATGGGAAGTATGGTGAATTCAGGCAAACCATGGGGTGCCTGAACAATGCCTACGCTGCCCCCGCAACGGTAATCACTCAGTGAGAGCCCGATACCTGCCTTTAGAGAAGAAACATGGCATGAAGCGGAGGGCTTCATAGAGTGGTAGACACACGATAACGATGGATATATCTCGGCATATCTGTCGCACTATAAGCTGAGCTACGTGGTTGAAATGTTTGAGCGGTTAAACGCAAGAACATTACGGCAAAAAAGACAGCGTGGGCTTATCGTATTACCTCTGTATTCCCCCTCCCTCATTCGACTAAGCAGTTTTACGATTGAGGTGTTCCCAGTTGAATCCTACTAGAAGATACGTTTATCTCGGCCTATTGACGTCTGTATTGCCACTTTCGCCATCCCTATCGGCTAACGAAAAAGATAAGGATATCGAAGAAACCGTTGTAATCGGGATTTCCGACTCCAGTGGCTTAAGCCTAGATGCACAGAATGATGCATCCAACCGGCTCGGTCTAGAAATCATCGATGTACCTAGCAGTGTTGAAATTATTACTAAAGAAAATATCGCCATTAAGGGTGATTTCTCCTCTCTATCAGCTGTTACTCGTGCTACCGGTTTTGCTTCCAGCGCCAGCCCTGGTAATGGCGGGTCATCCGTGGCCGTGCGTGGTTTCAATGGCCACGGTTCAGTCGTGCAAACTTATGACGGTGTTCGCTTGTACGTCGGCGCAGGGGCGGCAACTTTTCCGGCAGACACCTGGACTCTTCAAAAAATTGAAGTGTTAAGAGGACCTGGATCTGTAATCAATGGTGTAGGCGCCGTTGGTGCTACCGTTAACTATGTACCTAAAGCACCAACGTTCGACAACATCAATCACGATGTCAACATCACAGCGGGTACATTTGGCCTGCGCCGCTTCGCTTATGGTTCAGGTGGACGCATTACCGATGAAGTAGCCTACCGTATCGATACGGTTTATCACGAAACCGACGGCTACGTAGATTTTGGTGGCGAGCAACGTGAAGCGCTTGCCGGCTCATTGCTGTTTCGCCCGCTAGAAAATCTAGATATCAAGTTAAGTGTCGATTATGCCGATGTTGATGCAGCGCCCTACTGGGGAGCACCTACGCTATCTAACGGAAAGGTTCCCGATTCGATCCGTGAAAACAACTACAACGTGCGTGATGGCATCGTGAAATATGAAGACCTTTGGCCACGCCTGAGCGTTCGCTGGGGAATCAATGAAAACATTACCTTCCGCAATGATTTGTATTATCTGACGGCAAAACGTCATTGGCGTAACGTTGAAGACTATCAGATCAAAGAAGAGACCAGCCAGGTTGATCGCTCTTTCTTCCTGGAAATCCTTCACGATCAAAAACAATTGGGTAACCGAAGCGACGTTCTGTTTGACTATAAGATCGGCGATATGGAGAACCGTTTGAATGTCGGTTTTGAAGTCAATTCAATCGACTTTACGCATACCAATAACCGGCCATATGCTGGCCCAAAACCAGATCTAGTTGATCTGCACAACCCGAACCCCGGCTTATGGCGTGACGTCGCTTTCAGCAAAACGACAAAAGACTTCACCAGCGAGACCCTCCAGTATGCTGTTTTCCTTGACGAGCATTTGCAGATCACCGAGCAGTTCGCTGTCATCGGCGGTTTGCGCTACGATGCAATCGACTTTCAACGTGAAGACTTCGCCAGATTTAATGGCCCGCTACCCGAGAATGCCGAACCAGCTAGCAAAACCGATAATGATTTATCGGGTACCAGCTGGCGTTTGGGCGCGGTGTACCAGCCAATTGAGAACCTGAGTATTTATGGTCAGGCCAGCGAAGCTGTCGATTCCATTCAATCGATTCTTTCTGCCACCAACCCAGATTTGAAACTGGCAAAGGGTCGCCAATTTGAAATCGGTTTGAAACATCAAACCTGGGATGACCGCCTGCAATACACCGTAGCGCTGTACGATATTGTCAAAAAAGACATCTTGAGCGCAGAACCGTTCGGTCAAGATCAGAGCCAAATCGGCCAACAGTCCTCTCAAGGTATCGAGTTTGAGTTTTTCTTGCGCCCGGTGGACAACTTCGACATCAATTTTAACGTCGCATTCGTCGATCCCAAATTTGATACGTTTGAAAAGACAGCTAAAGACCCTAATACTGGCGACCCGATAGAGAATGTTGACTTAAGTGGCAATACACCACGCAACGTACCCAAAACCACCGCTAACCTCTGGATGAACTGGCAGTTCGTTGATGATTGGATGATGAGCGGTGGATTACGTTACGTCGGTGAACGCTTCGCTGATGATGAAAACGAAAACGAGTTGCCTTCTTACACCATCTACGACGCCAGCGTTCGTTGGGCAGTCACTGATGATCTGCAATTGAGCTTACTGGGCAAAAACCTGTCTGATGACAAGAACTACATTTTAGCCCCGTATGGCTCGCAACGGATTTTGGGCGAACCACGCAGTGCGGAGTTTGCGGTTCATTTTAGCTTCTAAAAAGAGGATGGGCTCGGCGTGAAAACCGGGCCTGTCGGCATCTATGGATAATTCCATACACCTACAAACCCACCAATTATGCTGGCAGCCTCCCGGTACACCGGCCCGTATTCTTGACGATGTGCATTTAACCGTTAAACAATCGCATTTCGTCGGTGTTCTTGGCCCCAATGGCAGTGGCAAAACCAGCCTGCTGCGTTGTCTCTATCGCAGCGAAAAACCTGATCAGGGGTCAATCACCCTAGATGGCCAAAGTTTGCTCTCGTATTCATCACAAGATCTGGCTAAAAAACTGGCTGTTGTGTTGCAAGAGCATCCCGCAGACATACCCCTATGTGTTGATGAGTTGTTGAGGCTGGGGCGTATTCCCCATCGAGATTTTCTCTCCCGAGATCGGCGCGGCTATAGTGACTATGAGCAGCAAATTAATACCGAGCTGGATATTTCACGGCTACTGAAACGCAGCTACGAGAATTTATCCGGTGGCGAAAAGCAGCGCGTTATGATTGCCCGGGCACTGTATCAAAAACCAGAACTTCTAATTTTGGATGAACCCACTAACCACCTGGATATCGCTCATCAGCTATCCATTATGCGATATCTCGCAGGCCTTAAAATCACCGTTATTTGCAGTTTGCATGATCTTAATTTGGCAGCACATTTCTGTGACGAAGTTGCCATCATGCATCAAGGGCGTTTAGTGGAACAAGGCACGCCAGAAGCGGTCTTTACCCCTGAAACCATCAAGCAGGTGTTTAACGTCAACGCCATTAGCGATCAACACCCGAGCACCGGGTCACTACGATTGAGTTTTTATTGATATGAAAGCCTACACGCTATTGCTGGGGCTGGTGTTAACCAGTTCTTTTGCGCATGCCACAACCGTCTCATCATGTGACCGCCAATTAAACTTTACCAAGCCCCCTGAACGTGCGGTGTCTCACGATATCAATCTAACGGAAATGATGTTTGCATTGGGTTTGCAAGATCGAATGGTGGGGTATTCCGGCATCAGTGGTTACCTTAAGCTGACGGATAAATTTAAACAACAGGCGGGGAATTTACCTCAGCTCGCAGAGAAAACGCCCTCGATAGAAAACTTGCTCGCCGTAAACGCCGATTTTTTCTTTGCCGGTTGGAACTATGGGATGCGCCCTGGCGGGCCATTAACCCCGCATACACTAAAACCTTTTGATATTTCGGTATATGAACTGACCGAATCTTGCATTCATATCATGTCGAAAAAGGCCGCCAACTTTTCGGATGTTTACAATGATTTATTGAATCTAGGAACAATATTCGGCGTGGAGGAAAAAGCAAAAAGCTTGGTTGAATCTTTAAAAGCCGAAATCGCTGATATCGCAAGTATCACGGCGAACAAAGAAAAACCGGTATCCGTCTTCTTGTATGACAGCGGCCAAGACGCCCCGTTTACGGCGGGTGCATTTGCTATTCCAAATGCCATGATAGAAGCTGCCGGTGGTGTGAATATTGTTAATGATTTACCCAGCAGCTGGGCAAAAACCAACTGGGAAACAGTAGCTGAGCGTAACCCTGAGGTGATTGTAATCGTCGATTACGGTAAAACCACTGCCGCACAAAAAATTGCTTTTTTGCAACAACATCCAGGGCTATCCCATGTTTCTGCTATCAAAAATCAGCGCTTCGTAACGATTGACTACGCCGAAGCAACACCGGGGATTAAAAATGTTGCGGCCACGCGCAAATTAGCAGAAGCATTTCACCCAGCTCTCTTTCGCTCTAAGCCAGAGCGGTAATTCTGATCATGCCAATTCTCACACCAAAATCTGGTAAACCCAAGCTTGCACTAACACCTGACCAACGTTTTATTCTGCTATGCAGTATTGGTGCAGTATTGATTCTACTGTCTATTCCGCTGGCGGTTAGTATGGGCACCACGAGTATTCAGGCAGAACAGATCTATCAGATTATTCTTGCGCATCTGAGCGGTAACGCACAAGACAGTGGCGTACCTCTCGGTATTCAGAATATCGTGTGGGAACTACGCATTCCACGAACGCTTATGGCGTGCATCACCGGCGCAGGCCTGGCGATAGCAGGGCTATGTTTACAAAGCATAACGCGAAATACACTGGCAGACCCTCACTTACTAGGGATTTCTTCGGGCGCGGTTCTCGGTGCCGTTATTGTTACTGTTCATACAGGGGAATTTTTTGGCCCATTAACGTTACCCATTGCGGCCTTTTCAGGATCTTTACTGGCTACCTTTATCATTGCGTTAGTGAGCCAAAGTCGCTACATGTTCAGTGCAACGCATTTGCTAATGTGCGGCGTAGCTCTATCGTTTGTACTGATGTCGGTAGCCAACTTTGCATTGTTTATCGGAGATAACCGAGCCGGGCATCAGGTAATCTTTTGGATGCTTGGCGGTTTGGGTTTAGCACGATGGGATTTTTTATTGATTCCCTTTGTTGTATTCATAGTGTGCTTTATTTTTTTACGTTTACATACTCGTTATATCAATGCCATGTTGATCGGGGATGAAACGGCGGCAAGCTTAGGTATTCAAGTAACGCGTCTACGTATGCAGCTGTTTATCGCCAGTGCATTGTTAACCTCAGTGTTAGTGGCACATACCGGCGCAATTGGTTTTGTCGGGTTGATGATTCCTCATATTGGTCGCTATTTTGTCGGCGGTGATATCAGACGTCTGTTGCCGATTTCAGCCGTGTTTGGCGGGTTGTTTCTGATTTGGGTGGATGTGTTATCCAGAACCGTTCTCGCACCGCAGGATTTGCCCATTGGGATTATTACCGGCTTTTTGGGCGGGCTGTTTTTTATCGCATTACTGATTCGAGGAATGCGATGATGGCAACCGTATCTGAGGTCGCCCCAAATTTCGGTGACGCACACCTTTGCCCCAGCTGTAATTACAAAGGGCAGAAAGTGAGGGAAGTGACGATTCGGCATCATGTGAAGTTTCCGCTGAATCAACAGGATTTTTCGGATACGCCTTATTTCTATTGCCTGAACGACACCTGCAATACCAGCTATTTCTCTGTTGATCGCGCGTTTCAAATCGATGATTTACAGAGTGCACAGCAAATAAAAAACAAGACGGTTTGTTATTGCTTTGGCATTACCAAAGAGGCATTTAATGCCTATATCGCACGAGATCAGCAAACGGAATTTTTTGATGATTTGGATGCATTGGCTTATAGCACGCAGTGCTTTTGCAAAGCGAAAAACCCTGCCGGCAGGGGATGTTTGAAAACCTTCAAACAGATGGCACTAACAGCCTTATCGGAAGGGAACACCGCCGAAAAGTTATAGCTACACGCTACATCACCTATTCGTCCGACCCTAGAGTAAGCCCCAAAGGCCCCGCAATTTCGCCAATGGATTAACCTTGCTGCGCTTTCGGTTTCGGGGGCTCACGTTGAAGACAAACCACACTCTCAAGCGCGGCTTTGAGGCTCTCGATCGTAACGGGTTTCGGCAAATACCCATTCATATCTGCTGCTGCGCAGACTTCATGCATATCACCCAGCGCATTGGCGGTAACAGCGATGATTGGAACCTCCGTGCACCACCCTCCCAAGGCTCGTATCAACGCCGTTGCTGCGAAGCCGTCTGTGTCAGGCATCACCACATCCATCATGACAATATCAAAACGTTGCGCTTTTATCTGAAGAAGCGCCATATCGGCAGAATCAGCTAAAACCGGCTGACACCCCAACGACCCCAGTAATACGTCTGCTACCTGCAAATTGACCGGGCTGTCGTCAACTACCAAGACGCGTTTGTCTTTTAATTTCATGTAGCGATCAACGATACGCCCGCCATCAACATCGTGGGTATCGCCTCTCGCATCCGGCAATTGCATCGGCACCGACAGATAAAAACACGACCCTCTGCCCGGCAAACTATCAGCACCAATGTCGCCGCCCATAATCTCGATCATGTTCTGACAAATCGACAAACCTAAGCCCGTGCCGAGTGACTGCTTCGGCGTCGCACCTTGATAAAAAGGTTGGAAGATCTGTTTGCGCGTCATCTCATCCATCCCAACGCCGGTGTCTTCAATTTCAACCAATAGCAAACACTTCTGCCGGCCCATCGGCTGCGATTTAAGCCGCAAACACACATAACCTTCGTCTGTAAACTTGATGCTGTTTGAGAGTAAATTGAAAATAATCTGCCGTAGCTTTTGCAAATCACCAAACAGGTAAGGCGGTATTTCATCGGCAAGATCTATGCGTAACTCCAGCCCTCTGTCTGAAGCGCGCTGATGCCACAATGCCTGAGTGGATGACAGCAAACGCTTTACATCGAAGACTTCTGGTTCCAACGTGAATTTGCCGGCTTCGATCTTTGCCATATCGAGCACATCATTCAACAGCGTCAGCATATCCATGGAACAATCCCGGATAATTTGAGCCTTTTGTCGTTGAGTCTCAGATAAAGGTTCAATCAATAACGCTTCAGCCATGCCGATAATACCGTTCATAGGCGAGCGGATCTCATGGCTAAGGGAAGAAACAAACTCGGATTTACGATAGAAACGTATCAGTAATTCGAGATCAGCCTCAATTAAAGACCGAAAACTATCAATGAGTTGCAGAAACTTTGGATCATAATCCGTGGGTTTACGATCCATAATGCACAGGGTGCCAAAGGGCGCACCATCAGGCCATCGGATCAACGTACCGTAATAGGAAACAATGCCACTTTGTACCAATGGGTTGTCGTCCCAATAGCTGTCTTGCAACGCATCTGGAATGTAGAGATCTTTTTCATCAAAGACCACTTTTCGGCAGAATACATTCAATTCGCAAGAGATACTGTCTCCGACGTCGATATCGATCTGGTTGGTGTCATTACAAACGGCAACCTTGAACGAATCTGCGGTGTATTGCGTTATAACGCCGGAAACCGCATCGTAGCAGGCTGTCATGACATCCAACGTACTCTGCCACTTACCCAATCGGGATATAAAATCGTTTTGTCGTAATGTCGACGCGTCAAAATACATACATTCACCCCTCCCTGTTGTTATGAATGTTGCCAAGGGGAAAGCAACGCCCCGGTTCTGTATTCCTGCGACCGATTTGGCGTCAACTCAATGCTTGAGTGTACCGAAGAACCGTGCACGCGACGACCAATAGAATGCTCATCCCGCACCAAACAAGAGCATATTCGACCAACGGGATAGAAGATGCCCCCCAAGGTAATATTGTCTACACGAGCGGTTTCCCTCTTGGAGAGAGGGTTTCCAAGCAAAAAATGCAAGATGTTGTTAGGAGCAGCCTTTGAAAACAAAGGTGAAAGAACACATGTAGACTGCACGATATTTGCGCACGACCATACCGACAAAACACCCAAAAATACGGCGGTTTATGATAAACATCAGCCATTTTTTTGCGAGACTCTGCTAAGGTAATCGCCGAAATGAAAACACTGACGCAGCTCGGATCAAACCTACGCTGCCCATCATCGACGTATTAAAATGCTCTAGAAGGACTACAAAATGAAGCGGATTTCTTTCATCCCTGCCGCCATTATCGCCGCTACGCTATTGTCTAGCAGCTTGGCCTTGGCTGATGATGTCGAAGACGCCATCAACGAAGGGTTACAACTCTACAAGTCGGGGAAATTTGGCGAAGCTGCCAGCCAATGGGATTATGCATCGACACTCGCCCGCCAAGCTAAAGCGGATAAAGTTAGTGATTTAATGCCTAAACCATTAGCAGGCTGGGAGTCACAAGATAGTGAGTCCGAGGGGTTTGCAGGCAGTATGATGGGCGGTGGCACAACGGTTCACAAAACATATACCAAAGCAGAAGCATTCGTAGATATCACGATGTTAACCGACAGCCCAATGGTGCAAGCGATGGTAATGATGTTTGCCAACCCATCGGTAGCCTCGATGTCTGGCATGCGCTTTATGACAGTTAACGGCCAAAAGGCACTCGTGCAAAATGAAGATGGTACCTACGAGTTACACTTCCAGTTGAACAACGGCCAAACCGTTCTTAGTGTCAGTGCCGGTGGTAGCAAAGATAACGCTGCGAATGCAAAAGCCTACGCCAATGCTATTGACTTCAAGGCGCTATCAGCCCAATAACGTACCTTCTCAAGTAGGGCCGTCACAGGCGGCCTATTGTCAGGGTTATCGTCTAGATATCAGTGCTCCTCGTTAGAAAAACGGAGCACTGAATGTCAGATTTTCCCCTCACTTCACGCCTACGCAGTAGTCGCTGCCAGTTGTTGATCGAGCGCCATGTTATGAGCGTAACCGAATAGAAACAACTGCACCGCATGTAAGCCCAGATTGCCACCCGCACGTTTGGCTTTCGGCAAAAAGACAAACACTTCTACGGCATGAGCCGCTGCTAGGAAAATACCCGACCAATGCAATATTTCCTGCATTTGCCCACCAAACGGAAATAGCCAGTTTGCGACAATAGCTAACCAACCTATCGCAGTCGCGATTTTAAATGCGGCAACCATAAAATTCTCTCTTGTTATTTGAATGGAATAATAGCGGCAAGAAATTTACCAGAAGCGCTGCATCTTTTCACGCGTAAGCAGCCAGTGAAAGATGACATTAATATCACTTTCAACGGTTTACTCAACGGCGATATGGATGATTTCAACGGCTATTTCATGCACAATATGCGCCTTTGCTCGAGCATTGGAGTGCTTATGCGTCAGGATCGCAGGCCTTACTATATCAAGAAGGCATACCTGAAATACCGCTACTGGTATACACAGTATTTTATGGCACCCAAATGTGATGAACTGGGTGATCATCCGACGTTTATGAAACCTTGGTTTACCCAAATATCCGGGCCCAATATCCGGATCGGCCGCTGCGTTACGGTTATCTCTGAGACTGATCAGCGAGTACGCATTGGGGTTTGGGGACACGAGCCCGACCAAGGCAAAATCACCATTGGCGACTGTGTGCTTATCAGCCCCGGCTCACGCATCAGTGCTTGTGATGAAATTCGCATCGGCAATGGCGTTATGCTCGCGAATGGCGTGTATCTCACTGACTCAGACTGGCACGGTATCTATGACCGCGTTTCACGACCGAAAGAGGTCAACCCGATCATCATTGAAGACAATGTCTGGCTTGGCGATCACTGCACGGTTTTGAAGGGCGTAACCATCGGCAAAAACTCGATTGTCGGCGCAGGATCAGTCGTCAGCAAAGATGTGCCTGCTAACGTTATTGTTGCTGGTAACCCGGCAAAAGTGGTCAAACAACTGGACGCCGACGCGGATTTTCGTACCCGTAATGACTTCTACAAAGACCCAGAAGGCCTCAACACCTGGTATGACAAAATTGATTATATGGTGTTAAAGGATAACGGCCTGTTTAACTGGTTACGAGCGCTAATAAGGCCGACACGTAACGACTGAAACCTGATGCTTCAATCGAAGGCGATAACGCAAATGGGTAGGCTTGATGAATCAATCGGGCCGATCAAAACCGGCCCGAAGAAGACGACTGTTGATGCTGGTCGCTAGGGTTAAACGCCTCGAATCAGCAACAGCCTGTTCAATATCCAAAAGATTGGCTCAAGATCTCATCAACCGACCAAGTGTGCTACAACAACAAGCACAAAGGTAACGGCTGCCATGCCGCCGATCGACAAACCAATCTGTTTCATCGTGCGAGTATCTTCTGTCACCATAATTGAGCTCCTTCTTAATTATCCATAAGATTATTCACAGGTACGATTTCGGTCGAATCGATAAACCAAGACCTAAAATCGAGTTTCCACAGTATAGAAAGGTTTCAGCATCCAACCTGAAATTAAATCATGTTTGCTACACCACCATGCAAGGGCAGAGAATGACAGCAACATCAATTGATCTGAACTGCGATTTGGGCGAAAGTTTCGGCGCTTGGCAAGTGACCGATGAACAGGCAGTAGTTCCATTTATTGACCGTGCAAATGTCGCCTGCGGGTTTCATGCTGGCGACCCAACTACCATACTGAAAACGTTAAAGCTGGCTAAAGAACACAATGTTGCCATCGGCGCACATCCGTCATACCCGGATATCGCCGGCTTCGGTCGCCGTTCGATGAACATCAGTGATGCCGATTTACACGCATTGATCCTCTATCAAGCCAGCGCAATCGATGGTCTTGCACAATCAATTGGCTGCACAATGAGCTACATCAAGCCTCATGGCGCACTGTACAACGACATGATGAAGGATGACGAGGTTCTGAACAGTGTCATGCAGGCAACGCAAAGCTTTCATGGCGACGTGGCCCTGATGCTGCAAGCAACAAACCGATGGCAGTCTCATCAAGCGATGGCAGATGCTTTGGGTGTTGCAGTGTTATTTGAAGCCTTCGCCGACAGAGCGTATACCGACGAGGGATTATTGGTACCCCGTAACCAACCCAATGCAGTGCATGATCACGCAGGCATGCTGAAACAGGCCCAAGATTTGATACAAGAGGGTTATATTTGCAGCGTATCGGGCAAAGTACTGACGCTAAAGGTCGATACATTGTGTGTACATGGTGACAGCCCAGATGCCATCGAGGGCGTTAAGGCAATACGGGCCCTACTCTCCAAGCATGCACACTGAATTCAATAGAGCTGGACAGCCGGCAATGCAATTAACGCGGGAAAACGAACGCAGCCTGATGTTGCGAATCAATGCGCCAGAATCGGCAGAACTCAGCCAGCAACTCCAATGGTTGGTTGAACAGCTACAAACATCTGAGGCTTTAGGATTACTGGATTGTGTTGCCGGGTTTAACACAGTACTTGTGGTTTTTGACCCATTGCTAACCGACCATGCCTCCATGGAATTGTGCCTAACGACGTTGCTCAATGACTGGCAAAATACCTCTGTGCAACATATCGGCCGCGAGCATGTCATCCCTGTCTATTATGACTTTTCTCCAGACTGGGATTTACTCACAACGGCAGAAACGCTAAAGATCACACCAGAATACCTCATAGAACAGCATCAGAATCAGCAATTTCGCGTGTGCGTGATCGGATTCGCACCGGGGTTTGCCTATCTGGGTCACATGCCCGACGCATATCGCATCGCACGACGATCAACACCCCGGCCACGCGTCCCCGCCGGAGCGGTTGCACTGGCAGAGACAATGACTGCGGTATATCCCACAGCCTCACCCGGTGGATGGCGCATCATCGGCCATACACCCGCAAGTTTGTTCCAACCTTTTGATCTGAAGCGCGAGGATCCCTGTCAATTTCGTGTCGGTGATTCAGTTCGGTTTGAATGCCTATCACAACAGCAATGGCAGGATGCTAACGCATGAAAATTCCTGCCTCCGCCACGCCAGCTTTTGAAATTATCGCTCCAGGGCCCCTCGCCCAATTTCAAGATACAGGCCGCTATGGTGTCGCGCATTTAGGAATGACAACCGCAGGCGCTATCGACAACGATGCGTACTACTGGGCAAATCGGCTATGCAATAACACGGAGGGAGCAACCGTTATCGAGATCGCCTTCGGTGGCTATAAAGCACGCGCATTGACCTGCTGCTCGATTGCAATAACCGGCTGTTCACTGAACGTGATGGTAAACGGAAAAAGGGTTTCACAGTGGGTAAGCACTCACTTAAAACCGGGAGATCTGCTGACGCTCGACTATTCAAAAAGCGGCGCACGGGCCTACTTAGCCATCGCTGGCGGTTTTGCATCGCCGGAGCTGTTTAACAGCGCCAGCACCTGTAATCGAGAAGATCTTTTACCGCCGATCACAGCATCCCAAACATTGTACGCAAACACCTCATCGACAGCGTGTATCGAACAAGCATTGAGTCGATCAGATTTTTCGCAGCTCGGTGCAGCCTATGGTGAACAATCACTACCTGACACATTAGGCATAGTGATCAACACCAACAACACCCAGTGGTCACCGACTGAACAAGCACAACTGGAAGAGCAACTCACTAACCAGTGTTTCAACGTATCGCCGCAATCTGACCGCATGGGTATCCGATTAACATCATCGGCGGTTATAAAGATGCCTTCGCAAACCGTTTTGTCAGAAGGTATGGCAACCGGCACCGTGCAATTACCGCCGTCTGGGCAACCGATTATTATGATGCATGATCACCAAACCATTGGCGGCTATCCAAAAATTGGATACCTGATGGAAACTCACTGGCCGAAGGTTGCCCAACTCATACCGGGCAATCAGGTTAGATTTGACGTTGTGACACTTGAGCAGGCGATCGCCGCATTGAAACACAGGCAAGAGCAACGCAATACGATTGCGCTGCATCCCATTCGGCGGTGGTGAACAACCAACCGGCCGCTATCACTTAGAAACGAAATCACTCAGAAGCGAAAGTGCAAACCACCCAAGCCTTGAATTTGAGAAAAGTTATTATCGTCACCCGCCGTCCATAAATACGCAGCACTGGTTGTGATGCCGATATTCGGCGATAACTCCCAGAGCAAACCGACTTCATAGTAGGCACCGTTGGTACTCAAGTCGCCCTTGTCGGCATTTTGTTTGTTCTTCAGCGTGACATCGGCGTATTGGATTTTATTGTAGATACCCAGCCAATTATTTAATTCTCCCCAAAAAGTAGGGCCAACGCGTAACGTTGATGACTCGATACCCGAAAACTGCGCATCGTCTTCCGGTTTAAATTCACCAGAAATACCGTAGGCAACCTCAAGCCCGAAAGAGCGAGTGAAGTTGTAACCGACATAAAGGTTGGTTGTGTAACTGCCATCGTATTTAGGTGCGCTATTCCCTAACGGTTTGAATGCCGCATATCCTGCATTGATACCAAATGTCACATTCGAGCGGTCTTTGACTGAGCCTTGCTCCTGAGCAAAAGACGCGCCGACATTTAACGCAGCAATCAGTGCAACAAGACGGATACTCAAATGCTTGAAACTCGAGTGACGTAACAAGAATCCGACGTTTAACATGGTGGAAGTTCCTTCTTACTAATGTTGATAGATGTCCTATTGAACGCCGCTGGCCTACATTTATAGGTAACAAAATACAGTAGCGCTGCAAGACCATAGCGGAATGCGAAACATTATAACAATTCACCTGTTGTCTGCCAGACTAACGAGGTTCAGGACTACAGAATAAAGATGATATACTCGCGCGGCCAAGGCCACCCTGCATGCTAAGCCATCTGCGTTTACACTTAGCAGGAAGCACCGACAGACTCGTTGCTTTCATTGTGCGCCTTACACCTATAATTCGTCATCAATGGCTCAATCAAGGACTTTGATTTTGAACGCGCTATCCACAAACTCATCTCGTTATACATCGTTGACGATGTTGCTGATGATCATTGTCGTGCTGACAATTTATCGTGCTGCGACGGCTTGGTCTTACCAGCACATGAGCTTGCACTTTGATGAAGCGCAGTATTGGCTGTGGTCTCAACATTTAGATTGGGGTTACTACTCTAAGCCCCCCATGCTTGCGGTTGTTATTCGCGCGTTCACGGATATGTTTGGCAGTAGCGAGCACGCGATTCGGTCGCCGGCGCTGATTTTCTACCCGATAACAACATTACTCGTCTACTACCTAGCCAATATGTTGACCAAATCCAAAGAGGTGGGATTTTGGAGCGCTCTGGCATTTATCACCATGCCTGCGATTTCGTTGTCATCCTTATTGATAACCACCGATGTCGTTCTGTTTATTTTCTGGACGTTGAGTTTGATTTTTTTCGCCCAAGCACTCGAAAAAAACACCTGGGGGCTCTGGATAGCCACAGGGGTTGCTGCCGGGCTCGGCTTGATGACCAAATACACGATGGGCATATTTGCTGTATCGGCGCTGCTTATGGTGGCCATTAACCGCGATTATCGTTACCACTTTAGCAACCCGAAGGTGTGGGTTGGTGGTTTGATTGCTGTTCTGATCTTTTTGCCGAATGTGATTTGGAATGCAGACAACGGATGGCCAACCCTTCGCCATACTGCAGAACTTTCATCCAAAGGTGTTCAAGGCTTGCACCCGAGTAAAGCACTCACGTTTATCGGTGAACAGTTTGGTATCTTTGGGCCGGTATCCTTCGGCATCTTTGTTGTTTGGCTGTTTCGATTTGCACGACAACAAGCTGGCACACGCACCCCAACGGATTGGTTATTGCTGCTTTTTTCAGTGGTGTTTTTACTGGTTATTACCGCTCAAGCACTAAAAGGCCGTGCCTACGCGAATTGGGCGGCACCCACATACATAGCCGCTGCAGTGATTGCCGGGCGAATGATGGTCGATTCGCGCGCGCTAAAAATCGCCATGCTGGCAACAAACATTCTGTTGATGGTGGTGGTTTACCACAGTGATACGATCGTAAATTGGGCTCGTCCGGATGCAACCAACGGGCCGGATATGTTCAAAACGGTACGTAATTGGCACCACTGGCGTGATCAAGTTGAAGCAGAATTAGCTAAATGTGGTGATTGCGACATCGTGACCAACACGCGTGTCGCATCGGCACAAACGGCCTATCAGCTGCGCGGTAAATTTCCCCATCTTTATGTATGGAACCCATCGGATCATCTAGACAACCATTACGAGCTGGATTACAGCCTCAAAAAGCCGGTACAGGGCAAGTTTTTACTGGTGTTCCAGAAGCGTGTTCCTGGCGGGCTCAAACAGGATTTTGAATCGGTTTCTGAACCCGTTGTGATCAAACGTTGGGGCAAATACAAACCGGTTGAAACCTACTACTTGATACAAGCAAAAAACTTTAAAGGCTACTAACGGAACTACCATGCGCGCGTTCTTTTCGACAGACTATGGCCGCATCCTGATCGGCCTGACATTTTTTTGCATACTGGCGACGATTCCCTTCTGGATCTGGCCCATTGATACCGATCTGGCAGGTAGATACTACAACAGCGGTGAAGGTCGTTCCTTTCCGCTGAAGTACGCACCGTTCTGGCACTTTATCTATGAACTCATTCCGGTGATGAGCGGGCTCGTGCTAGTAGGTACGTTGCTATTCATCGGATTAAGTTACCTGAAGCCGTCAATGGCCAGTTGGCGACGCCCCACGCTGGTGGTTTTACTCGCATTTGTTATTGGCCCCGGCGTGCTAGTGAACGCGATTTTCAAAGAACATTGGGGGCGTCCCAGACCCGCACAGCTGGAGCAATTTGGCGGTGAATTCGATTACGTTAAACCTTGGCAATTTGGCGGCTACGACAACGCAAAGTCATTCCCGAGTGGCCACGCATCGGTTGGTTTTGCGTTTATGGTCTTCTGGTTGCTTTGGCGTCGCCGCTATCCACTAGCAGGCAAAGCCAGTCTGGCATTCGCTTTGGGGCTTGGAAGTCTTGCCGGTGCGGCACGCATTGTTGGCGGCGGGCATTTTTTGTCGGACGTTTTGTGGGCGATGTACATGAGCACGATGCCCGGCTTTTTTCTCTATTACTGGTTAGTTGACGGTAAAACTGAACGTTCACAGCCAGGCACTGCCGGCCAAAAGAAATTAGCCGTAATCGGCCTGAGTGTTTTGGGAGCCGCATCGGTTGTCTATATGTTGGTGTCGATTCCGTTTGATCAGACGCACGAGCGTTACTACGGCTTTGATACCCCGAAAGCGATTACGGTTAAACCCTACGGTGCGCGCGTCACCATCCGTTACGACAAACAGCTGGTTCAACCTTACATGCATGCAGAGCTTGAGGGTTATGGTTTTGAACCCACGATCGAGTGGCACGCAGATTCAGAACCCGTTGCTCCTGCACACCAGAAAATCACGCTAAAAACCCGTGGCTGGTTTACAGAAATGCACCAAAAAGCGGTATTGCACTTACCCGCTAGCTACCGCGATAACGTCTCTGTTGATGTTCTGCCACGCTCCAGAGATTAGCCCCTCGATCAACTAAAACCCGGTGTATCCCGCCGGGTAACCACCAATGCCTAAATAGGTATGCTCCAGATCCGATACATTGTTACCATTCGGACGGGATGCCTGCACCTGCAATGGTGATTCGGCTTTTTCAACCAAACGTCCATCGGCGTTGATGTCATACATCGACACGGTATGACTAAAAATACCGCCAAGCACGTAGGCAAAACGTCCGTTTTGAGCAACATAAAGATCTTTGGTATCACGCCCAGGTACTTGGGTTCGAACAATCAGCTGCTGACGCTCAAGATCACTGCCTTCAACATCGAATACACCGACCGTGTTGGTAGCAAACGCAACGCTATAAAGCCGAGAATCATCGGGGGTCAGCCATGTCCAACATGCGCCTGGGCGCAATTCGGATGGGATATAACCAGCTCCAGAAGGTTCTGACGTGCTATCGCTGGTAAAAACCGTATCCGTATTCAAGGTATCAAGCGCGATCAAGTTGCTGGTTAACTCCTCCTGCGATAATGCGAAGCTGGAGATATATACAAAACGGCTATCCGATGACCAACTGAATCCCACCGAGCCCGAAATACCCGGGTTTTCAAAATAGCGTCGATTTGAGAGATCGGGGGTGGTAGACGATAGCTCCACATCATAAAGATAAACTCTGCTGGCCATTTGAAAGTTTGGCATCGCCGGAAACGCAATATGGCCAATGCCCCAGCTAGTCACCGCCAGTTTGGTACCATCAGGGCTAAAGCTCACTTGAGACGGCCCACCATAACCCGCAGCATAGGTATCCAAACGACGCACAAACGCTAGCTTGCCCTCGTCAAATCGATACAAAACGATATTTCTCAGGCCAGTATCCGCCGCTGATAATACGTCACTGATCGGATCTCCGAATTGATCAATACAATCAGCTACACCCGTTGCGTTTGAAATATCAAAGCAGGCACTATTGCTTTGTTGATTCGCAACAACGACCCAAATTTGTCCATCCATGTTCCGCACAGAAATGGAGACTGGCCGGATGCCCTGGCTATCGATATTCTGAATTCCATCAATGTCATCGTTTTGGTCAATGCGGGTAAGCTCTCCTGTTTGCAGCGCGATTTTCATCACCGATATACTTCCGTTACCGTCTTCAATACCTGCTTCATCGGCAACGTCACCCGCATTGGCAACCAACAAGTAATCGCCGATAACACGAATCGCGCCCTGTCCGTCAAAGTCGCCCTCGTCAGCATCTCCTGGGCTTCCGGTCGGAAAACTGCCCAGTTCCTGCAGCAAGCCATCAGTCGCCACTGAAAAGGCAACTACACGGTTACCCGAAGGGCTGTTAGTGGAGGTATATAAAAATTTTGTATCGGGCTCGACCTGCTGAGCGCCGCCACTATCGTTTTCATCAGAGCAGCCTGCAACAAGAATTACCGATAACAGCGTTGCACTCATGTTCCTTATCAGGGCTTCTGATTTATTCATTGACTCGTCTCCGTCATTAAAACGCCTTTCTTCAAGTGTAGAAGCCAAAACTGATCAGCGAAGACCGTCAAACAGATAACTGGGGTCGTTCATACTAAAGATGCAGTTAGATCAAACAAGGAGGGACAGCGGAACGACAGTGACGCAGCAGGGGCTACTGAACAGCTTCCTCAAATGGCGGAATACACAAAGATGGCATTGGTACCGACGTGATAAAATGAATATTGGGCATTGGTCCATTCTTTGCTATTGATCATTAGGCAAACAACGGACACATTAGCATTAGATAAAGACACGATGGCCGTCGTGCCGACAATCACGGAATGCATCATTGTCTCTATGGTTAATATGACGCAGAATTAACGCCTGATTCTTAACCTCTGACGATGCTTGTTTGCTTTTGCCTGCTTGATCAACCAGCCAATTTTTAGGAGTTTGCTTCGATGAAATTGTTTCTTAGCGCTACATCACCTTACGCGCGTGTGGTTCTGTCTGCTGCTCAATTCAAAGGGGTATCAGAGAAAATCCTACTGCAATGGATTGATCCATGGGCAAATTCGGAAGAATTGCTGGAGATTAGCGCGCTAGCGCAAGATCCGGTGTTTATTACCGAAGGCAGTTTGACGATCACAGAGAGCCTGTGTATTTGCCAACACCTGGATCGCATCGGCAACGAGGAACGCCTCTATGGCTGGGGATCAGAACGGGCACCTATGCTCAATCGTTTAGGTTTTGTCAAAGGCATGCTCGACAAAGCCTATCAGCTAGCTATGTATCAAAAGTTTCATGGTCAGCAACTCGACCCAATAGCGCAAAGAGCACGTGATGCCTTGATCCGTATTCAGCCCCACGTAAAACAGTATTTGCGGGAACGCTCAGCTGACAAACCGACCGATTTAGCCGATATCGTCTTTGTCGCCGCACTTGAATACATGGAGTTGCAACTCGGCGACCTGCCCGTGGTTAAGTCGCTGGCAGAGATCGACAGTTTCCAACAATTACAACAGACACCCTGCATGGTCAAAACCAAAATCCCGGTGCTTCAGGCGATGGAAAAAAATAACATCAACCAGCTCTAGCACTCGCTATCGAGTTACGCGCCAACAAACCAAGCAGCAACCCCTGCAGCCGCAAACACCAACCAGGATGCAGCCAACAGTACCCAGGGTAAACGGCTGCCTGCCTGAGCTTGATCGCCCTGCACGTTCAGCGCCTTTAGCTTTTCTTCATATTCGCCACGTAAACGTTCGGCATCTGCCTGCGCTTTTTTCAGCTTTTTATCCTGATCGCGCTGTTTGGCTTTTTGTTGCAGCTTGTATTCCTTGATGCCATCCGCAATCGCCTGAGTCACCGCTCGACGCTGCGCTTTGTCTTCCGCAACCTGCCCACTGCGCCGAGTGATTGCCTGTGCAGTTTCTCGGGTTTGATCAGTTTTTGCTGCACGCTTTTTATTAGCCATAAATACCTTTCAACCACTACGCCTTATCAAGGCTAATCATTTTCGCTCCATTATGCGTAATACGAACAAGGCACGTCGACAATTTATTCACTAGCATTCAAGTAAACCGATAAAAACGGGGGGGATTAGCAATGCAGTACAAAGATGTTCTTATGACCGGTGGCACGGGTTTTATTGGTAGAGCCCTGTGCGAATACATGCTCAGCCACAATAAAAATGTCTGGGTATATACCCGCCACAAAAACAACACAGAACGGCTGATGCACGACAGGTGCCACTATGTCGATAACCTCGACGACATTGCCGCAGACCAAAACATCGATGCAGTCATTAATCTTGCAGGCCAATCACTCAACAGCGGACGCTGGACTACACAGCTCAAGCAAACCTTTATCCAGAGTCGTGTAAGCACAACACGCACCATCGTCGAGTGGATCGAACAACGTCAACAACGCCCGGCGGTGCTTATATCCGGCTCCGCGATCGGTTGGTATGGCCATCAAGGCAGCCGTGAGCTCGATGAAGATGCAAGCGCAGAAAAAGGCTTCTCACATAGCCTTTGTAACGTTTGGGAAAAAGAAGCCATCAATGCAGAGCCATTAGGCGTACGGGTTGTGTTATTACGCACTGGCATCGTGCTGGAAAAAGACGGCGGCCCGCTGAAAAATATGATCCTGCCATTTAAACTGGGGTTGGGCGGGCGTATGGGGTCTGGTAAACAATACTGGAGCTGGATCCATCGTAAGGACTTGATCCGCATGATGGATTTTCTTCTGCAAGTGGATGAAATCGATGGCCCGGTTAATGGTACGGCACCCTATCCGGTGACTCAGCAATACTTTGCCTCAACATTGGGCATGGCTTTAATACGTCCGACCATGATTCCAATGCCGAGCTTCGTTGCCAATTTGATTATCGGGGAGTTTGCATCTGAAGTGCTGCTCCAAGGGCAGCGTGTTTTTCCATCCAAAGCGACACACGCAGGGTTCCATTTTCAGTACGCAACATTGGAGCGCTGTCTGCACGGTATTTTTCATCCAGCAGCGGATCTGCGGTATACACAAGAATAGAAAACCGCTGCGATCAGCCGCATTATTGGCTGGTCGCTTTCCTTTAAATCAACGTCCAATTACCCGCCGATCAAAACCGTCGGCATACCAAGAATCACCGTACCACCATGTGCTGTTGGGTCGCCCATTCGCACGGCGGGCATATTCTGTAGAAGCACCGTCATGCTTCCCATAATGACGCTGTCTGGAGGGCCAACACAAATACAGGGTTGGCCCATCGTTGCCGCCGGTAAACTGCCGATCAAAACCGTATTAGGCAGCGGCAGTAATGGCCCACCAACGTGTGGAATGGGCACAATGGCGGGTGTTTGCATAGGACACACATGCATGTCTGTCGCACGGGATGCTAACATCATTCACCTCTGTTGATATCAACCAAAATTATCATCATCTGTTTCTCGCCCAGCTCCACCGGCGGCAATATCCAAGCCGATACGAATGTAGCTTGGGTAACGCTTTGCCGCCTCCAAACCATCCGGTAGCACGGCACAGAGATTAACAGCACCTGCAACAGCATGCGCATACAAAAAGGCCGGTGGCGCAACCGAGGGTTGGTCTGCCGCAATCATGCTGCCCCCACTCCAAAACGCAGCTTGCGCAGCCCACCCTGGTGCTGTTTGCAAATCTGCAATGGCCGCAACCGTTTCACAGTAACGCCGCGAGGTTTCATCGGGCAGATTCACCCATGCTTTAGCTGCCTGAATCGCATCGACTTCAGCCGGGCTCCAGTCATCGCGCAACGACAAACAACAACACGCCCACCAAACTGCCTCACGCACCGGCAAGCTGTGAGCGATAAACAACACCAGTTCTTGCCACTGCTCATCATCGATCAACGCGTTTATCAACTTTACCGGTGTTAAATCCGGCGTTAACAACGCTTTTGTTTCATCACTCTGATCGTAATGCGCACAAATATCACTGGCAAGATTCTGCGGAATCTTTAATAGCGAGGTTGTTCTGATTGGTTCTATCATAATTGCCTCAGTTAATTTTTGTGATGCCGCCTTGCACCTGAACCATGGCGCCAGCCTTAACATTCGTCATGGCATCTCCATTAACATTCACTATCGCGCCTTTCAAATCTGCCGTGGCCTGCCCTTGAACCGTGACCATAGCCCCTTTCAGCTCGGCTTGCGTTTGCCCTGAAATTGACACCTTCATGGCAGATATCTCAACCCCGGATGGACTGATGCTAATGGAGTTACTCCCCACACTCAGCTCTATCTTGGTTTGGCCGGAAATTTTGATCTGCTGGCCATCCACACTGACATTAGAGGTTGCGCTAATCGCCACATCCTGACTCGCCTTAGCGTTCAAATTCTGATCGCTTTCAAGCGACATATCTTTACTGGATTTCAACGACATCTGGGCGTCGGTGGTGACGCTCATATCCTCTTTACTTTCAATGTCTGTCTTCTTATCAACTGTCGTTTTCAAGTTGGCTTGAATCTCTGCTCCAAGATCATTTTTAACCAGCAGATTCATATCTTTTTCAGCCTGCATATACAGCTCTTCACTGTCTTTTTTATCCTCAAAACGAATTTCATTGTAGTTGTCACTATTGCCATCAGGCGTCGATCGACTGCGAATACCCGCTTGTGTGGGAGTATCGTATACCGGGTCATGTTTACCATTAAAAAGCGACCCCGCAACGACCGGTCGATCTGGATCACCATCAATGAATGCAACAAGAACAGCATCGCCGATTCGCGGCACAAACTGCACCCCCATGCCGTTGCCCGCCATGCTCTGACAAACGGGTATCCAACACGAACTTTTCTCGTTGCTTTCGCCTTTGGTGTCCCAATCAAATTTCACCTTGATACGGCCCATCTTGTCTTGGTTCGTCTCTTTGCCATCCGGCCCGGTGACCTCAGCGCTCTGCAAACTATGCAGACGCGGCTTATGCATAGGCTCAGGGCGCCATTGCAGGTCAGTTGGTACACAACTGAAACGATTCTGATATTCACGCTCTACGGCATCTTCTGTCGTTAAGATACGGTGATGCACATGCGTGATAAGCCATCGACTGTTATTCGATTTAACCGGGTGATCTTCCAACTTAAACATGTAACCCGGTGCCATACCGGGTAAACAACATTCGCCTTCGGCCGGGTTTTTGTTCGTATCATATGATTCCATACGGGTTTTCGCTGCGGCTCTGACATCTTCTTTCTGATACTGCCCATCAGCATAATGATATTCTTCAAGATCAGACTGCTTGCTACTATCTGAAGATTGGCGGGCACCAGAATCTAAATACTCAGCCAGCTCTTGGCTGTGATTGGCAACGATGACATTGCTGACACTCACCCGAGAGCGGTTGTGCCATGTAAAAATTGATTGCTGACGGTTTTCCGTCTCCTGCGAAAACGGCACTGACGACGGATCCGTATCTTTAAAGATCTGGTTGCTATCACCGATAAGTAATTTCGGCTGTTTAGCACTGATATCCAGATGGTAGTGCCAGCCTTCGGATGCAAGCATGCGGCGAACAAACGCTGCATCGGTCTCATCAAATTGAACACAATACTCGTGATTAACCCCAGGGCTCTGCACATCCATGGATAAGTAGTTACTCAATCCCGCATCTTTGAAAACCTGTTCAACAATTGCCCGTGTTTCTTGGCTTTGAAAAATCTGACAATGACGCCGATATTCCAACATCGATAAGGGGTCGCACATCGACACACGGTATCGGTACTGATCCTTGCTGGTAATCACTTCTAAATGCTCGATATCCGCGATCAACCCACTGAAACAGCGTTGCATTTCACGCTTACCACTATCCATAGGTTGATATTCGATTCGCCCGGGCTTCGCCAGCACTGACGGGGCGATTTCCTTCTCACTACGAAATTCCACTGTCAGCTTCAAGTCACCCGATAACTGCTCTTGGCAATCAAGGTAGGTACCAATAAATGGGCCGTCGCTATCTAGGTAAACCAGCAACGGACGTTGTTTTTGCGTATAAGAATCTGCCATTCAATCTCCGCACTCGCATTCCAGACATGAAAGTGAGTCACCGTTTTCAAGGAAATGACTGCCGAACGCCAGACAAGCGGTCTTCAATCTGTCTAATTTGGTGTATGAGATCCATAAGGTGCATCCATATTACCTATTCAAAAAACAGAAACAGTTCGCACTTTATTTGCCATTTTTAACATCAGATCTCAGCCCAATTGATAGTACAGATCTCGGTAAATCACCACAGCTTCCCGACGACTTCGAAGCAAGGTTTGCAAATCTCGGCTACATTTATTGATCGAGAGTTGCGTTGATCTCTGGCCAGATAGACAGGCCTAAGAGCGTGATGTTCGCAACCAATGCATCAGTGGCTGTCTAATTTTCAGAATGCGATTGCAGTACCTGACACCGGTGATCCCGGGGAGAATGGCATTGATTATTTCCGCCGAACACATCGACCAGCTTATGCTGCCTATTGAAGAGGCACGTTTTGCGGGTTGCTATCTTAAGCTCGAAGGCGACAACTATCGTTCGCTGCGCAATGATTTTAATCAGGCGCAAACCTCTATGCGTGCGCTGACTGAAAGCAGTTTGATATCTGAATCACTGATAGAAACCAATCTGAAAAACTGGGAAACCCTATCAGACCATCTCTTCACATGCTTGACCACGCAAACCAAAGATGTGGAATTGCTCGGCTGGCTGATTACCTCACAAGTCGTTTTGGATCCCACACTCGAAGGTTTCGAAAATACCCTGATCACACTCGACCGATGGGCAAGTGAGCACTTTGAAGCACTGCAGCCATGCATTCCGGATGATCGCCTTAAAACTGAAGGCAGCGACGAACAAGCCATCGAACGAACGAATTTCAAATTCAAATCGCTACTGCCATTACTCGGTGATAGCGATGGCAGCGGCCTACTCTACATGCCGCTGCAACTCGTCTCACTCATCGGAGACATTACCTTTTATCGCTATACCAGTGCCGAAGTTCACCGCGAAATGGATACCTTACGCCAGATCGTTAACCGCAGCCTTGCGGCGGAATATGATCACCTATGCGCCAAATTACTCACGCTAGGACGCATCAGCGATACATTAAAACAGCTCGACCATACGTTCAGCGAAAAAGCGAGCCACCAACCTAACTCAGCACCGAATTTCGTCTTTCTAAAACGACACGTCGAAAGAATGATCACCGCGATGGAACAGATCTCAGGGGTCACACTCGAACATCTGCGCCCCCCACCATCAGAAGATTTAGCCACTGATACCGAGGTAAACCACGTAAATTCTGACGACAACGAAACTGCGCAGGGCAAAAACATGTCGAATCTTTCGAATGAACAGCAGCAACCGCTGTCTGGTACAGGAGTAGAGGCGCATAACGGATACACACGTGAATCTGCATATCGAGAGCTACGTCATATAGCGAATTTTTTTAAACGTACGGAACCACATAGCCCGGTTGCTTATCTGTTAGACAAAGCCATCCGCTGGGGAGCTATGCCATTGAATGAGCTATTAAGCGAGCTACTCAAAGATCAACCGGACACCCGGGAATCTATTTTCAAATTAACGGGGTTGAACGATGCCAGACCACTGCCACCCGTATCCGCACCACCCGCGGCCGTGCCAGCAACCAATACAGAACCCCATCAAATCCACACCCCTCAACCCGAAACCTACAACACACAATCAAACGCTGTTGAAGTCGCCGAACCTCCAGTCAGTAAACCTCCAGAGCCGGCGCAACCCAACTCAAACGGCAGCCAATTATGGTAATGCTCAATAACTAACCCACAACAACTAACTTAAACAAAAGGTGAAATACTTATGGCTAGTATTTACATGCGAATCGAAGGTGTCGACATCAAAGACGGTGCAACCGTTGAAGGACTTCCAGATAGCGGCTGGGTCGCGCTGAATTCCTATTCATGGAGTGCCGTGCGCGGTGTCACCATGGACATCGGTAACGCCAATAACTCCGATACCGGCATGGTTGCTTTATCAGAAGTTAACGTCAGCAAAGAAGTCGACAGCGGATCAGAAGGTCTACTGTCATTCCTCTATAGCCCGGGAACAGAAGGTAAAACCGTTTGGGTCGCCTTCACCAAGCCTACCCGTGACGGATCCGGCGCGGAAGTCTACTTCCAAATCAAGCTGCTGAAAGCACGGATAGTTTCATACAACGTTAGCGGATCTGACGGTGCTCAACCGTACGAAAATCTGGCGTTTTCCTACACTCAGATTGATCAGACTCACTGGCATGAAGATGACGGCGGCAACATGCAGCAGGGCGGCCTCGTTTCATACAGTGTTCCACAGGGCAAAATGCTGTCTGGCGCCCAATAACCCAGCACAGGCTGAACAACAAACCTGCTTAAAAGGTAAAACATTATGGCTCTTAATGCTCAACACAAACGCATTAGTAAAAACCGCGTCAGCATCACTTACGATGTCGAAACCAACGGCGCCATGGAAACACGTGAACTGCCTTTTGTTGTTGGTGTAGTCGGACAGTTCTCGGGAGAAAGACCCTCCGATCAAAAATCGGATCCGGAAGATCGAGATTTTATCGGTATCGACAAAGACAACTTTGACGATGTCATGTCAAAAATCGGCCCGCAGTTGTCATTTAAAGTCGACAACAAAATGGCGGACGACGATTCTGAATTCCAGGTAGACCTGGAATTCAAATCTATGCGTGACTTTCATCCCGAGACATTGGTCGACAAAATCGAACCCTTGCAGCGTATGGTCGAGGTTCGCAACAAACTGAAAACTCTGCTGAGCAAAGCGGATCGTTCAAGAGATTTGGAACGCCTGCTCAAAGAAGTACTTCAGGAACCTAAAGCTATTGAAGAAATGGCGAAAGAACTTGGCGTTGATAAGGAGGCGAAATAATGTCTAAAGAAACCATCACTGATACCGACAATCTGCCGGTCAACTATGTTGAACGTGCTATCGCTGCAACCGCATTAACCGCAGAGGAAACCACCAAGGATTTACTCAGCGTCATGACCGTTGAGGCCATGCAGGGCACTGTTGTTTGGGACAAAAACCTGACATTAACCATCGAGCATGCCATCGATAAAATCGATGAGCTCATTTCCAAGCAGCTCACGGAAGTGTTGCACAACCCTAGCTTCCAAAAACTCGAAGGCTCTTGGATGGGCCTTCAGAAACTGGTTAAAAATTCAGACCTTGGGCCACAACTGAAAATCAAAGTCATCGATTATGAACAAGATGAATTGATCGATCAGTTTGAGAGCGCACCTGCGATTGACCGCTCACGTTTCTTTAACTTGGTTTACCAAGAAGAATATGGCACCGCCGGTGGTGAGCCCTTTGGCGCGATGTTGGCCGACTATGAATTCGGCTATGGTGACAAAGATGTCTCGTTGCTGCGATATCTGGCTGAAGTCGCCTCCGCATCACATGCACCGCTGGTTACAGCTACCCGCCCTGAGATGTTTGACTACAAGGGCTTCGAAACCTTTGCTGAGGGTAAACCTGTTGCCGCCGGCTTTGATGCAAAAACCTACGCCGCATGGAATGCATTTCGTGCCAGCGACGATGCCCGCTATGTGGGTTTGACGCTACCGAGGACCTTGGCCAGATTGCCTTATGGATCGACCACGGTACCGGTAAAATCCTTCGCGTTTGAGGAGTTTCCATTAGACAAGAATCATCGTCCTTATCCAAACTCGGCAACCGACTTCACTTGGAGTAATGCGGCCTTTGAGCACGGCTTGCTCATGACCAATGCATTTACCCAATACGGTTGGTGCACAGCCATTCGTGGCGCAGAGAATGGCGGCAAAGTCGAAAGCCTACCTAACTTCACCTACTTTACCGACGCCGGAGACCTTGCTCAGCAATGCCCGACAGAGGTGAATTTCACCGATGAGCGTGAAAAAGAACTCAGTGATTTGGGCTTCCTACCGTTAGTGCATTACAAAAACACCAACTACGCCGTCTTTATTGGTGCACAAACGGCACACAAACCTAAAACCTATACCGATCCTGATGCGACTGCGAATGCTGCGATTTCTGCACGCTTGCCGTACACCATGGCATCGGGCCGTATCGCTCAGTATCTGAAAGTTATCGGTCGTGATCGTTTGGGCTCAAACCTCGAAGCCACCGACGTCGAAAAAGAGCTCGATACCTGGATTCACCAATACGTGAACCCGAATGCTATCGGTAACGACGCCAAGGCGCAGTATCCATTGGCTGAAGCAAAAGTCAGAGTCGAGGAGCAAGTCGGTAAACCCGGTAGTTATTCAGCGGTTGCCTGGCTTCGCCCTTGGTTACAAATGGAAGAGCTGACCACCTCATTGCGGATGGTCGCACGTATTCCAAACTAACTGAGCTAACACTGACCTATGGAAGCGTCACAGCAAGGAAGAGTCCATTGCCTCAGCGAAGTCGATAAGGCTTTGCTGAGGCGACTTTTAATCGCCGTTCGCTTCCAGCGTACCGACGAATTCGCCACACTGCTCGTTCAATTGATCAACAAGATTGATGATCTTCTCAGCGCGCAACTGGCAGAAATCATAGAAAATCCAGATTTCAAAGCCCTTGAAGCGCGATGGCTAAGTGTATATTCGCTAGCGTCGATGCCAGCAAACTCACGTTATATCAAAATCAAACTACTCGACTTCAGCTGGGATGATGTCTCAGATGACCTGAATAATTCCCTTGAATTACGCCGCACACAATTGTTCCGAAAAACCTACTCCCAAGAGTTGGATACTGCCGGTGGCGAGCCATTTGGGCTCATTGTTATGGACCATCTGTTAACAGGGAACATCGACCTGTTCAGCAACTATGACGACTTGTTTACCACCCAGTTGCTCGGCGAACTCGGCCAGACAGCCCTGTGCCCGATAATATTGGGCGTTCACGAATCATTTATTGCCGAAGACCCAGAACGTACCTTTCACGATCACCGCCGCCTGATGCGTATTTTTGATAGCGACGACCTCAGCGCTTGGCAGCAACTGCGTTCACATTCATCGAGTCGGTTCATATGTGCAACGATACCTAGGGTCAAAATTCGAGGCCCATGGCGAGGCATTTGTGCAGGCTTTCAATTTAACCAACCCGAATCCGACAACGCAGACCTTTGGGGCAACAGTGCCTATCTCGTTGCAGCAAATGTCATGCGTGAATATAACCGCATCAGCTGGTTTGGATTTCTTCGCGCAATGGACGCCGACGGCGACGCAGACAGCGCACTGGTTACGAATGTTACCGTTTACCAACAGCCGATCGTGCCCTACATCGATATCTTTGCTGAACACGACGCTGTTTGGAGCCAGGCCGGTTTTATGCCGCTGACGACTGTTTACCTGACAGATCAGGTCGGATTTTTCAGCAATCAGTCAGTTTGGCAATCCACCGACCGTGAAGAACGATCCGCAGGCATGCTCCAAACCACGTTGATGGCGTGCCGATTCGGACACTACCTAAAAGCACAAATTCGCGATAAAAACGGCAGCTATAACAGCCTTGATGATTGCCGTCGTCAGATCGACCGATGGTTTCAACAATATGTGAGCGACGTCGACTATGCCGATGATTCCATTATGGCTCGATACCCATTACGCAAGGTTCATGTCGAATTTATGGTGCACCCGGTCGATAGCACGCGCTACTACTGCCAAATTGCGCTTCACCCCCAATATCAATACGAACAGATGGAAGCACAAGTCATTTTGAAAACAGAGCTTTCTGCCTTCGAGCTCGGAGAACTCAAATGATCACCCCAACACATCTCACTGTGCTCAAAAGAGAGCAATCACCATGAGTATTTTGATCAAACTGAAAGGCGAGTGGGATGGTGGCATCGACTGCAAGCGGGATTCGGTTATCGAAAACGTGATCTCACTAATGTCGAGCAGGTCGCCCGTTTGGCAAGACCGTAACGACCTAACAGACAGGATCGATGCATCCGTCGCGCGCTACGGCATGAAACGGGTTCTCTCCGCGCCAGGTAAAGCCAACATCGAAACCTTTTTGGAAGAAATTCGCCAGCTGATTATTACGTTTGAACCGCGCTACCGCCATGTCAGCGTTGTACAGGACGAAAAACAGCAACACTCTAACGTACTTCATTTTCGCATCGAAGGCATGATCGGAAGCGACGACGGCGAAGAAACCATGGTTTTGGAATCATCCTTAGATTTAACAACCAGCCATTTGAATATCAGAAAAACCAACTTGGATTTCTTCTAATAAACGCTAGGGAGCGAAAAAGGCATGTCAGAGTCGTTACTCAATTATTTTGACAGCGAACTCGATTTTATATCGAAAGAAGCTCAGCTATTTGCCGAAATGCATCCCGGTGCAGCTAAAGGGCTCGGTCTGAGCAAAAATAGTGTCGACGACCCGCAAATTACCCGGCTGATTGAAAGCGTCGCACTTCTCAACGCCCGCCTCCACAAACGGCTCGATGATGACTATCCGGAATTCACAGACAGCCTGCTTCGATTGCTATTCCCTCATTACCTGAGACCGCTGCCATCCTTTTCGATGATGGAATTTATTCCTGACGAAGACTTGAACGCAACACAGGAAATCCCTGCGGGAACGCATTTTGATGCCGTGACAGCAGAAGGACAACGCATCGTCATGCGAACCTGCTGCGACACCCAAGTTCACCCGATGAAACTCTCTCGGGTTACCGGCCGACTCGCCCCTTTCGATGACAACCCCCACTTTTCCCACCTAGACGGCAAGGCCATGATCGCGCTGGAATTCGAAACGCTCGATCCGTCCATCCCGCTCAGCGAAATCACCGTGCCGCTATTGGAGTTTCATCTACGTGGCGAAGGTCAATCCGCAGAGCGACTTTATGACAAGCTACTTGGGGGCGTCCGCGAAATTCTGGTTCACGATTACAATGAGTACTTCCGCTTAGATAAGGAACTACTCCAACCTGCTGGCTTTAGTGATCTGCAACAGGTACTGCCATACACACCTCGGAGTTTTCATGGGTTCAAGCTGATGACCGAGTTCTTTATGTATCACGATCGGTATCACAGCTTCACCATCGACTTTGACCAAGTGAAAGACAAATTTGAAAGTTCACGGGCGGAGGTTTGCATCATTCTGGATTCTCTGGACGTAGATTTGGCGCGTTCATTGTCGACAGAACAAATACACCTCTACACAACCCCAGTTGTTAACCTGCAACCCATTATCGCCGAGCCACTGCGAGCCAGTTTTAACCAACCTAAATATCCGGTGGTATTGGATGCTTCCGTGCCGGATGAACTCGAACTATTCACCATTGACCGTGTAGTCGATCGCACGGAGCATAAAGCGCACGATGTGCCTGAGCTCTTCAATGAAAAATACCACGACAACCGACCTGGCCTGCGCTGGTCCCTCAGTCAAAATGTTGGTGAAAATGGCACGCTGAATTCGGCCCTACAAATCGCCGACTTGGCACATGAATCTGCCGAACAAAGCAGCCGCCTTTTACATTTACATACCACCTGTACCAATGCCGATCACGCTGTGCAACTGGGCCCTGGCACTCCTATGCAATGCCGGGAATCCATCTCTCTCTCGTGTGAAGCACGTTTACTAAGGCGCCCCACACATCGTGTTCTTGTTCAACAATGCCAAGAAGATGCATGGCCTTTGTTGGCACACCTGTGTTTTAACTACCATGCATTGTTCGGTTCGGACAGCCCACTTGATACGCTCAAGACCATGCTGAGCATCTACAACTTCAATAACGACCCCCGAAACCAAGCTTATATCGATTCGTTAACATCAATCGACAACGAACAAATTGTCGCACCGACCCGTATCAATGAAAAAAGCTGCTTTACCTATGGCTCACGTATTACCGTCGTGATCAATCCTGAACGCCTGGGAGGCTATGGCGTTGAGCTTATCGCGAACTTACTCGATCGCTTTTTCGCCTGCTTCTCTGACGCTAACAGTTTTACCCAACTGATCATCATGTTGGATGGCACAAAAACACCGTACAAAACATTTCCGAGGAGGTGCGGATGGAAAACAATGCTCTAAGCCTGGTCGAATCCAACCCCAACACGTTCACACTAACGTACACTATTCAGGCGCTGAAACACCACTTCACGCACATTAAACAGGCGTTTCCAATTCGCTTCCATGCCGACTATTTGCCGAAAGTTAGCGAATACGAAGTCAACCAAGTTAGCTTCCACAACGGTAGCTGGCGTATCACCTGCAACCACGGTGCATTTTTTGGTGTGCGTGGCGTCATCCCCCGAACCTACTATTCTGAGGCGCTCAACCACTATTTCAGCCAAAACGACAGTGCACTGATTACGTTTTTCAACGGCTTCAATCACCGTCACTACCATTTGGCACATTTATGTGAGGTGAAACACTCGCTGCCACTGCAGTCAGAAGAAGAATCGTTTCCGTGGCTACGCGAAGAAAAAGCCATCTCACACCGACTAACCAAGTTACTCGGCGACCTCTCCGACGGGCTCCCCGCTGAGCCACAATGGCTACAATATGCAGGCCTGATCGCTAACCGAACTCTATGTATTTTTGGCCTTGAGGCCATCCTGAAAGACTATTTTCGCATCGATTGTGAGGTAATAAACACTGCCGCATATTATCAGGATATCTACGATCAGGACTGCAGCAAAATCGGCCAAAAAAAGCACAACAACGAACTCGGTGTCACCATGTTTGCCGGCCATAGCGCAGCCTTATTTAGCCAATTTTTGGACATTCATATTTATCCAAAAAGCGCAGATGAAATGGAACATATGCGCCTCGATAACCGGTTAGCAGATGCGATTTGTAATCTGGTTTATCAGTATTTGCACTCCACTGTACGTGTGCGCCTTTTTATCAACATCGACTCAAGTATGCTGCCCTGCCTGCGGATGACAGCAGGTTCAATAAGCCTCGGATTCAGTAGCTGGTTATGCACGAAGCACCCTGGCCATAGCGGTAAAATCGTTTTCCCCTACAAAGCAGACCTTGCAGCCCATGAAAAAATACAAGGTGCAATGCTATGACCTGAAAAGCCGAATTACACCACGTAGGCTATGCTTTGCAGTGATTCTCGTCATGTTTCCTGACCAACTGCCTGTAAAGAGCAGCCATTGACAACAAACCGGGGAACAAACCACCACAGACCTTCAACTAACGTGAAGGCAGTGAAAACCATAAATGGGATTGATCTGTACCCGATTAAACGATCGATTGTTTGAAACTGACAAATCAGGGATGTGCTAATGCCGCTGTCCTTCAAAATTATTGCTTCGCCTGAAGGCGAAACAATTACGGACTGGATTCTCAAGCTACCCGACGACGGTGGAACCATCGGACGTTCCTACGTCGCGTCGATTCAGCTGAGTGATCAAACTCGCAAAATTTCCGGCATCCATGCCGTTATTAATCGCAGTGCACGCGGTTATCGCATACAAGATCAAAGTACCAACGGGTTGTTTATCAACGGCGCTAGAAAACCGCTCGGCGAAGGTATGCAAACGACGCTTAATGACGGCGATATTGTCGATATCGGAGGGTATCGACTGATGTGCTCTTGCTTCATACCGGCTCAGGCGCAAAGCAAAGACCCCGTGCTTGAAACGCAGAAGAACGACCCCTTTAGAACACGCACAACCGCCAATAGTGACGCTGCTTCGGAACCACCGCCAAACACAAACACTCTGCCGCCCATTTTCGCCACCCCAGACCCTGTAACCATCGAGCCAGATCCGTTTACCGGACAAAATCCAGAGCATATGCCGCAACGACATTCTGACAAACCACTGATCGACCTGAGCGATAACATCGGCTTTGACGATGACCCGTTTTCAGATGCCTTCAGAATGCGTATACCAGCCCACTCAGAAGCGCCTTCTGAGGGGGAAGAATTTGCAGCCCCAGTATCTACACCAAACCTCAACCAAGCGCCGGCAACAACTGATGTTGCCGCATTGCTGAATTGGCAAAACAAGCAACAACGCCTCTACGAACAAGCAGCAGACATGGCTATAAACCGCCTGTTAAAAGACCTGGATCCTGAAGCCCTCGAAGACCTCTTCAGCCACCTCAGCGAAAAGAGTTGGTTCAGCAAACCTAATTATTGGGACAGCTATAAAAAGTTCTTCCGGCGTCAGCTTGAAAACGAAGATTGGAGCGTGAAATTCCGCGCATATTTCCATGAATGTAGCCGCATGCTCCAACAGAGGGAAAACCACTGATGCGCCTAATATCTGTTGTTATTTTATCGCTACTCATTGGCGCATGCTCCAGTGCGCCAAAGCAATACATGCTGACGATCAACATACACGCCGCCAAGAATATCAACCCAAATCTTCAGGGCAAGCCATCCCCTTTAGAGATACGCGTGTACGAATTATCTGACGATCTTGCATTCACCCAAAATACGTTTATTACCCTATTTGAAAGTGATCAGGAAGCACTCAAAGACACCCTTTTATTAAAACGCGTATTTATCGGCGTAGAACCCGGCAGCAAGAGAACCCATAAATTGCCCTTGGCTGCCAAAACCCACTATCTCGGCATTCTTGGCGGATTTGCGGATTACCAGCAGGCGAGCAATAAGAAAACCACCGCTATTACCGTAAAAGACAACGTAATTGTCGATATCTTTATTGACGGAACAAGCATTACAACGCGAAAACAGGACTAGTTTATGGATACCCAAAGGGTCGTCTGGTCAGAGGGCATGTTCATCAGCCCTCAACATTTTCAGCAGCAAGAACGTTACCTGCTCACCCAATTTCGTCGCTTTAATGAGTTAGCACAGGCACATCAGTACGGCCTCTCATATCTTGAGTTGGATACCGATGCTATGGCCATCGGAAAAATCGGTGTCCGCTATGCCGAGGGCGTCTTCGCAGACGGCACACCGTTTCATCTGCGGCAGGCTCTGATGCTGAACATTCCCGAAGACACTAAAGATTCACTCGTCTATCTGACGCTACCCGTGCATCGTACCGGCCGGGTCGATGTCGGCGAAGAAAACGAAGAGCGCCGTTTCAAACGCGCAGAAGCAGAGATTTTTGACAGCAGCCGATCAAGCAGTGAGCCTCTGTCGATGGCCGTCGCTGAGCTCAATATCAAACTGCAGCTAGAAGACGAACAATTCGAAGATTACACCTCGATTCCAATCGTGTTAATCAAAGAGTACAACAACGACCAGTTGGTTATTGATCGCACGTTCATTCCTCCTTGCCTGACCTACAAGGTCTCTCAGTTTCTCGATGAATCGATTAAAGATTTGCTCAGTCAGATGCAAGCACGGGCAACCGCGATAGCTCGACGCCTGACGGAAGAATCAAGCGGCAAGAGCTTCCGCGCCCTAGTTGAAGATGATCGTTGGATTCAAGCCATAGGCCGCTGGCTACCACTTCTTCGCCACTGGTCAGAACAAATCGGTACACCGCCACAGAAACTCTACGAAGGCATGCTGCAAATGGTCGGTGAATTCCACGCCCTCAACGCCAAACTGCCTCCGGAATACCCAACATGGAACAATCGTAACCTGTACCAAACATTTTCACCCATTCTTGCTGATCTGAGGCTATTGCTCAGAGAAATCGAAGTTGAGTCGGTATCAGTGCTGCAGTGGGATTCCAGCCTATTCGACAAACGTCGTCTACTACGCACACAAGTGGCCGACCGAAAACTCTACCAATCACGCCGGTTTATTTTGTCAGTCACCTCGTCACTTGGTGCTGTACAAACTGCTCACCAATTCCCGCTAGTGAGCAAAATGGCAGGGCAAAACCACATTGCCGAAATCGTCAGGAATGCGCTTTCAGGCATTGAGCTGCGCCCGCTATCGGTAGCGCCGGCAGAAATTAAGTCAGCACCGAATGCGTCCTACTTCGAGATAGATACAGCCTCGCCGTTCTGGAAAAAACTCATCGAAGAAGACGATTTACTGGCGCTGCATGTAGACAGTCAGTTAGGCGATGTAGACGTCGAACTCTATCTAATCAGGTAAGGGATTGCTTATGGCGCAGATATTCGATGACGAACCGACTATCCCGGTTGACCGCCCTTCCCAATCAAAGGAGCCGGCTAAAGAGTCGGCCCCTGAATGGGTGCGAGACCTGCCGATTGATACTGGTCACGAACTAGGGTTACAGATTTATCAAAACCCGCTGCTAAATGCCGCCAGTGAATTGATCAGTTATTTGATCAGCCTATCGCGCGTAACAACGCCAGAAAACGGCGAGCAAGTGCGCCAAACGCTGATTGATAAACTGGTCGCATTCCGGCAACAAGGCTTGTTTTTGGATTATCACCCCAGCGTTATCGATAAGAGTTGTTTTGTACTGGCTGCTGCATTGGATGAAGTCATCCTTCACAGCGAATGGGGTGAAGCACTAAGCTGGGAGAACGAATCACTGCTGAGCCGTATATTTAACCAACGTGACGGTGGTGAGGTCTTTTTTGATTTGCTCGAACAAGCCAAGCTTCAACCATCCAAGCTTGTCGACTTTCTAGAACTCCAATATATCATTCTCTGCACTGGGTTTTTGGGCCGCTATCGTGCTGTCGAGAATGTCGGCTCTACCAGTGAAATCGCGCGCTACAAAGCAGAGCTCTATGATCTGATTCAACATTTTCGGCCACCGCCGGTAATGACGGCCTCCAGCGAATCACAGCGTATTCCATTTCGCCCACCCAAGAAGCGTCAGTTTTTAAAAACTTGGTTCATTGCGGCCATTATTCTGATGACTAGCGGCTGGATAACTTCCTGGTTCTTTTATCAACATGAAGAAGCAGAACTGGTTGAAGCATTCAGACCACTCACACAAACAGCAAGACCCGGGTTAAAACAAGCAGGACCGCCCTTTGTCACAGACGGGATGACATCGGCAGCAACCATGATGCTGCACAAAAAAGGGCTATCGGCGCTCGAATCCCCTCAAACACCACCAAGCCAAACGCAAACGGTTCAAATACCGCTCGATAAACCCACTCCGGCTAAAAAACCAACGCCAAAACCAAAAGCCGCCACGCCAAAGCCCAAGAAAATCGCACAGCCATTACCAACACGCAACGCAGCGGTTTCTTCGCGCATACAATCAACGGCAAATTGGGAGGTTGTTGCTGGCACATTTAAGCGACAAGAAAACTTGCTGGAGCTGCAAGATCAATTACAAAAGTTGGGTTATCAAACGTCAATCTCACGCCAAAAACAATTCTACATATTGGCTGTATTAGTAGACGGCCCGGTATCTAACGCGAAATCCGTTCAGAAACATCTCAACGATACCTTTAAGCTCGGTGCCTTTATCAGGGAGAAGCAATAACATGCTAAAGAAAAAAGGCTTCTTGATTGGCAGTATCATCGCACTGATCCTGTCTGCGACCAGTGGTTTTCTGGTTCACTACCTTAAACAGCCACAGCTACTGCAATGGGCAATCACATTGCCGATGCTTCTAATTAGTTTTTTAATGAGTGGCATCCATACATTCATCAATCGAAAAACTAAACAGCCCCCTAAACAAACGCCCGACGACAGCATGGACGCAATGAATCCGGGGGAAGATCAAGCACAACTGATAAAGCAAGACATCGAGCTGATTCGTCAACTGTTTGACCATGCCGTGCACGAAATGCGTAAGCGCCAACCCTCATCGCACGATTCACTATACCGAAAGCCTTGGTACCTGATGATCGGCACCGAGAGTTCCGGCAAGAGTAGCTTCCTGACGCAAAATTTACTCGACCCACTGTTTGTTGATGACGACAATCGAAAACTCTCTGATTACCTCGTTTTCTGGTGGAATGAGCATCAAGTAGTGATCGAAATTTGCCCGCGCATCTTCGACAACGATGGTGCCGACAACCCGCTTTGGCAATGTGTATTACAACAACTGATGAAGTACCGCCCACGCCAGGCAATTAACGGCATCATTTACAATACTGATGCAGGCACGATTGTTAACAGTGAACCACAAAAATTGAAGATGCTGGCTCAAGAAGCCAGGCAAGCCATACTCGAGCTCTATAAACACACTCGACTATCGATTCCGGTCTACGTACTCATCTCACAATCCGACAGCGTGTCTGATTTCACCCACTTCTTTGAAGCCTACGAGGCCACTGCTCGCGATAAACCCATGGGCATTCGTTTGCCTCAAAAGCGCCCGGTAGCTCTCGATCAGGAACAGCTAAAAGCCTCTTGTGAGAAGATGCTGAAAGACTTGGCAACACAACAAATGCAGCATCTACACGTTGCACGAAAAGCCGATGAAGCACTGTCAATCATGGCGCTACCTTACCAACTTGACCCGATGATGACCCAGATCCAGCAGTTTCTGGCTACTCTCAGCGTCGAAATTCACCAACGAAAAGTCGTTTGGCTACGTGGTTTTTTTCTCGCCAGCACATTCCGTCGAGGGCGATCAAATGACTTACTCAGTCGTCGTATTGCCCATGATCTCGGTTTCAACGTCAAACCGTCAGAACAGCATTCACAGCTCAAACGCAGCTTCTTTTCATCAACGTGGGTAAGCTCTGTATTACTGCCCGAAGCTGGCCTCGCAGGCATCAACCGGTTTCGCAACCGTTTATATCTGGGCCTACGGGTTCTCGGGCTTATGGTCGTTGTAACTGCGATCAGTTTGTTCAGCACCAAGATGGCCGATGATTGGTCGGAGTTTCTCGCATTTAAAGAAGATGCTCTAGAAGCAAAACACAGCTACAACGAGCAACTCGCCAAATTAAGCAACCCAGACACAGCCGACTTTATCGCACCTCTACTTGGCCTGCGGGAACTGGTCGAACGCGCAAGAAAGCTCGATAACTGGAGCAATCTGGTTGCGCCTGATGTCAGCCATACCACCGAAGCGCTTCGGGAATCGTATTTGCATCAGCTACAAATCTGGCTGTTTCCGAAGCTCGAACACGCGCTCAACCGATCATTGCGCGATAGTTTGCACGCCGCCGACGCTCAGCGTGAATTCGAATTGATGTACTACTACAAGGCCCTATACAACGTTAAAACTGCAGATTATTCATCTCTGGAGTTGTTTCTGGTCGACGCATTGCAAAATCAGATGATGATCAACCAAGCGCAGCGACAAGATCTTACCGTGTTAATGGACGATCTACTGAATTCCAAATTGCCAAATCTCTACCCTCGTGACGAAGCATTACTCCGGCAAGTGAGTGTTGAGCTACAAGGCATTCCCCCTGATCGCTTGATTTATCAGCGATTAAAAAGTCTGACTCCTTGGAATGAAATTGTTGATATCCGCAGTCAATTTGGCACGGATTTCGATAAGGTTTTTGTTTTTACACGGGCATTTACTGGCTACGAAATTCCCCTACTATTCACCAGCGCAGGCTATAGCCAGCTGGATATTTCACCCGATTCGCCATTGATTCAAGAGCTGGCACGGGAATACAAAGAACTCCTCAACGATAACTCTGAAACAACCAGCGGCCAGATGGTGGCACTGAGTAACCGATTACAAACGCTCTATTTTGCTGAGTATGTCAGATACTGGAAAAACCTTGCGGATAATATCCAGATTGCACAAATTCAATCAGATCAGTCGCTGTTCCAAGCCTTACAAAGTTTATCCAACACAACAAACAATCCGCTTATTCAGGTCTTGGATACGCTAACAACCAATACCAAACTGGCGAGGATCGGTCTAAAAAGCCAAGGTGAAGAGGCAAAATCACTGATCAACCGGTTAGAAATGTCCTCGGATCTCGAGAAGAAAACCGATGCTGCCGCACGCAAGAAACTTATCTCCGACGAACCGGCTTACATCGTCGACAATGCATTCCTGCAACTGCATCAATATACGGCCAGCACCACCGATGAAAAAGGCAAGCCCACACCTTCAGCGTTGAACGACCTGATCGGATCGATTCAAAAGACCGATACCACCATCGATTTAGCACGGCGAGAAAAAGACGCCGATAAAGCACTTTACGACTGGGCTAAAAAACAGGTCAAAGGGCAGACCGAAGGAGTGCTTGATACAAATATCGTCAAACAGGCGGCTCCCGCACCTGTGGAACGTTGGGTGAGCCAGATGCAAAACATACTCTGGCGATATGTTCTCAGCGCCACTAAAGACTACATGAATCAACAGTGGTACGAGAACGTCTACCAAGTGTATCAAGCATCACTGGCAGATTTATTCCCGTTATCCGAGAAAGGCCGCGGAGAAGCGTCTTACAAAGCCTTTTCTGACTTTTTCAAACCTCAAGGTACAGTCGATAAGTACGTTGCCTCTATGCTCGAGCCTTTTGTGGTATTTCAAAACGGCCGCTGGCAAGTGAATGATATCCGAGGGCAAAAAACCCCTATCGACCCCTACTTTTTGAACCAGCTCCAACAGGTACAGAAAATCCGACTGCTATTTTTTGGCGAATCCCAAAAGCTGTCGTTACCGATACATATGCGCGCGGTCAGTATGTCTCCCGACGCAACGCACTTCGACGTAACCGCAGATCAAGCCTTGTTCAGTTATGCGCAAGGCCCACGTATCTGGAGAAATCTCGAATGGCCTATCGACTCACAGTCTGAAACGATCAAAGTCAGCTTTTTCAACAATGCAGGCGTTTTAGCAACACAAACCTATGCCGGAAACTGGGCATTGCTGAGGTTTTTGTTTGCCGGAGAAGAAAGGGTCAATGCCGAAAGTGGGAACATTGTAACGATGGACTATCAAAACAATGTGGAGACCATCCGATTGCAGTACCGTATTCGAGATGAACAACAGCGTTTAACACCGCAATTATTCAATGACCTGAAACTACCCGCGTCTTTTTAATGATGTTTGACTATTCGGATGAATTTTTAACCCAACTCGAGAGCCGGCGATGGCGAGGTCGCTATAGCATCGCTGGCAATGTGCCCCGTATTTCAGCATCGCCATCGCAGGGGCACTCAAAAACGGCGCATCCGATTCGTCATGCATGGGATCACGTACTGCAATGTCGAGTTGTATTGAAATTCAGTAAACCCGGACAATTATTTCACGAATACCGGATACTTCAATGCCTGCACAACACCCAACATATCGGCCGTTTTACCCCGATACCTGTTGGTCAGGGTAGTGACGGCAGCTGGATTGCAACTCAGTTAATACCCGGAAAAAACGCCGTCGATATTCAGCCTGCTGACTACCCGCAGGTGCTACAAAAGGCAAAACAGCTGATTGATTGCTTAGACATGCTGCACCAAGCCGGCTTTATCCATGGCGATATTAAGCCCGCCAATATGATTCTACTGCCTGAACCAATGTTGTTGGATTTTGGTAATGCGATGGCCATTGGTCACCCGCTCTCTTGCCATCCAACACCAGGATACAGTCCCAGCTACTCCAGCGATCGTTGGAAAACGCTCGAGGGCACAGCAACACCCGACTTGGATTGGATAAGCTTTGAAAAGTGGTGGCTACAATTAACGCCATTCTTATCGAACCGAGCACAAACTGACAGCTGGATAGTGACGCAAGAAGCCATCTGCCAACGCTTAAAGCAGCCGGTCTGAATCCCAGAACCAAATAGACACGACCCGTTCTACAACTTAAGAGACAAACAACTGACTTCAACTGTATTTCCAACGCCACGTTCAGCATCGCCTTAGAACTACCGCTCAACGGCAACCGATTAAAAAACGCCGGGCACTGAACAAAGCAATTTTCCGTTTAGCTGCATACTCAGGATTACCATCATGCCTACAGGAACCCATACGCCACCACAAGTTGGTTCAACACAACTCGCCTCGATTGTTACAGGCCAAAGCAGCGCAGTGTTATACGATACAGCGAAATGGATGGAGAATTTTATTCACCAACAATTCGACTTCAAAAACCGCACCCTGCTAGATCTTATTTTGCCCGGCAGTCACGACGCAGCAACTTACACCATGCAATCCGGCATGGGCGCAAGCATTATTGCCACACTCGCTAGGATCTACACGGTCACACAAACCTGTACCCTCATCGAGCAATTTAATCTGGGGATTCGCTATTTTGATATTCGCATAACTGGCGCCTCGTCATCCGGTAAATCGCACCTGAAAGATCTCAGATTCATGCATGGCTCGGCCAAAAGTGCGAAAGGCATTGTGTTCCCAGAGCTACATGACTTTTTCAATCACATTCGCTCAACCAACGAAGTCGTCCTCCTGAAGTTTCACTTCGGCAAGCCCCGAGATTTCGAGTTACTAGTGCGAGAGTTCGGCGATATTTTTTACATCGGCTCTATCGAGTCATTAAAAGTTATCACACCAGAGCAACTAGCAACCATGAGCATGGGCGACCTGCTCAAAGCTAAGAAACAGTTTGTTGTTCTTACCCATCATGCCGGCGATGAATCCCAACCTATTCACATGCAATACAAACCCAGTACCTCAGGTGCTTGGGCAAAAACACGTGACCTCGAAAGGCTGCACAACCATCTTCAGCGAGTGCGTGAAGAAGTCTCAGAAAGCGAAGAGAAACTGAAAGTCTACCAAACTAACCAACCCGGTCTTGTTGGCTCAGGCAGATCCACCATGTTTGCATCCGTTAGACATCAAGATTCCAAAGCGGCCAGCCGCAACACCATCCACCGGTTTGTTGAAGAAAGCCGTGACATTCTCATCGGCGCTATTCGAGACCCGGATCACCAAGCCATGGCACGCGCCCGAGCATCCGTGCGCGGTGTTGTCAGCCTCGACAACATTGGCTCAGACAATGACAAAAATATTCTGATACAACGCATCATCGGCTTAAACGATGAGAACCGGCTCAACCGCGAACAAGGCATAACACGGCTTTAATGCCGGCAGCGGTTATATGAAATCGTCAGATTTGCTTGAACTAAAAGGCCCACTGTTGTGGGCCTTTTAAAATGCTTAACATTTGAAACTCAGCTATTTCGATTGCCCATCTCCAACTGTGAAGAACTAAATTCCCCATACTCTCCCTAATCTTGATTCAACCAAGAAAATCAAAGGCTCTCAACATTCTCGCTAAGTTGGCAGCTATCGACAGGACCTTACACACAGATCGACTTCAAAATTGACGTATCGCGGCCCTACAAATCATCCTCAATGAGGATGATTTGTAACGACATTATGAGCCTCGACTACCAGCAAATACCTAACACTCTATTCTGATTGAAATCTCGTAAACCGAATTACGGATAAATTACAAAATATTTATAATCACTAATATTATCATTTCAAATATAACGTTTTCATTAATTCTTACTTTATGAGTTTAATCATTGTAATTAATCTTTCATATTTCAATCCATCGAAAGGGAGTTTATAAAAATAATGAATAAATATTTCAAATTCGGACTAATCCCACTGGCATTTGTTTCAGGCTGTCTAGCGCCTGCCATCGAATCTCCACGCACAACATTCATTAAACTCGACCAGTCAGGCGCGACACTTAGCGATCAGTCTAGCTCCTGGAATTTCGATGACAGCACAGCTAACAAAGCAAGTCGGGATCGTTGGACATGCGCTACAGACGAACGCACCGGCCTGACCTGGGAAATCAAACAGAACAACACCAGCCTTCAAGGTAGGCTTCACCGATATACTTGGTATGACCCAGGTTTGGTCGGTAAAGAAGGATTTGGCGATACTGGAACCGCAACTACTACTCAAAGCCCAGGCACCGGCACCGCTGGCTCAGATAGCTGTTTAGACACCGCACGCTGCGACACTGACAAATATGTGACAGACATTAATGCACAAGCATTATGCGGGTTCAGTGATTGGCGTGTCCCCTCTTGGAACGAATTCGGGACGCTGGTTACCGCTGCCCAGCTCAACGCACCGAACACATATACCAACATCTTCCCGAATACCGTAGCTGCAGGTTATTGGACATCCTCCAACAGTGATCTCGATGACACTGGGGCTCAAGCTTGGGAAATTGATTTCAATACCGGCGCTCTTTTTTCAACCAAAAAAGGCCTACTGTCACGCAATCGCCTCGTTCGCGGCCAAGCCAACAGCGGAACCCTTCTGGAAGGAAACCCCGAAGACCACCATCTATTTTCAGGAATTATTCGAAGCACAAACAACTAATTTATTCACTTAAAAAATATTCAATAGCAAATATATATTCATATTTTTATATACATTAACCTCCTTAATTTTTCCATGAACCCATATACCCATCCATAAAATAAAAAATATACGTTACCAATAATAAAATGAGCATCTCTTGAAATTCAAAAAACCAGAACGCCCTACCAATCTAACAAACACATACCCAAGCAACGAATACACCACCGACAACATCCTCGACCTTATCGATACCGGTCATGTCACTGACCAAGATAATGCCAAGGGCTTTCACTTTGCGATCCCGTACCCGGCCAAACAAGCAAGGTGTGGCACAGGGCTCATAAACCGCAGCACCGTTCATGGGTTCCCTGGATAAACTCGTTATCCGCACGATCCGCGCATATGTCGACTCTCTATAATCTCTAACGTACGACAACCATCTTGGCCGAATGGCGAAGGGGGTTTTGTTTTGGTGTAAATATGATAATTCTCCGGCTTTCTCTTCTAGTCTTACTTCTTTTTTCGCCGACGCTTTTTGCCACCCAACTATTTGAAAACCACTTACGGGTCGCTTCGTACAATACATTTAATGGTCCGAACGACGTTGAAGATTACGCAGATTTCTTAATTATCTTCCGACATATCCGCGCTCAAGAACAACATGGCGCAGCCGATGTATTGGACATATTGACGCTCTCAGAATCTGACTCCGGATCATTGAATCGCATCAACGAATTACTCGATACCGAGTACCCAAAATCTTATGCCTCGATCGTATCGTCTGCTGACGGTGGTGGCGATCGCACAGCCATCATCTACAACGCATCGCGACTGACGCTATTGGAGGAAACCATATTATCAACTGCGTTGACCCATCATATCGTTAGAGGGCGTTTTCATATTGATGGTTTTGAAACACAGGATTTTTACGTGTACTCGATTCATCTCAAATCAGGTTCGTCATCCAGCGATAGAACTGAACGCCTTCTGGAGCTCCAATTGTTGCTCGCCGACGCTGCAACACTCCCTCACTCGCGCATTCTTTTTGCAGGCGATTTTAACTTCATCAGTAACACCGAGCCTGGCTGGGCTGAACTCACTAACGATAATGCCTTTCACGATACCGCGGATGCCGTTGGCGACTGGCGTGATAATCCCTTGTTTAAAGACGTACACAGCCAGAACCCAAGAACCAATATGGATGACCGACTGGATTTTCATTTGGCATCGTCAGCGTTTGTTGATGCCGACGGTCTTGAGCTGATTACAGGAACATTTCGTGTCATCGGCAACAACGGCACGCACTTACTCGGGGAAGGCATCGAAACGGGCAACGGAGCCCCCATAGAATTGCTCCAAGCGCTTGTTCAGTTCAGCGATCATTTGCCTATCGTGAGTGACTTTAACGTAGTGTCCAGCAAAGAGAAGCCGCCTCAGGGCGCAACGTTCTCGTTGTTTTTCCAAGGCAATGCGGAGTTATTAATGATTAGCGTCTTATTTGTGCTGCTATTGGCCCGCCGCATGTTTAACTAATGCCAAATCCAAAAACGCTACGACATCACCGTCTGCCGGATCAAATATTAAATGAGAGGAAAAACGAAGAAAGCCATTCCACTATAAATTTTACGCAAAAAAAAACGCCCACATAAATGTGGGCGTTTCAAAAATGGCTCCGGCAGTTGGGATCGAACCAACGACCAATAGATTAACAGTCTACTGCTCTACCGCTGAGCTATGCCGGATCAATTTTTGGAGCGGGAAACCGGGTTCGAACCGGCGACCTCAACCTTGGCAAGGTTGCGCTCTACCAACTGAGCTATTCCCGCAAATATGGCGTCCCCTAGGGGGTTCGAACCCCTGTTACCGCCGTGAAAGGGCGGTGTCCTAGGCCACTAGACGAAGGGGACATATCTGAGAGGCTGCGTATATTAATGGTTTTACTTTTTCGGTCAAGTTTTTTTAGCAAAAAAATCAAAAAGATGTCTCTTCATTTACTTGAGGGCAATCAAATGGTTAAAAAACCTTCAACCTCTTGAGATTCAAAGGGTTTCAGCGATAATCTCACGCTCTGCCGAGTCAGGAACCCGAGGAATGCCGTCACAACCTAAACCCGTCAATCGTCTACGGACCGCCCTCTTTGTTTTCAGTGTACCGGCCTTTACGGTCCTCTATACCCTGTTTTCAATCGCCTTCGTACGATTAATACCCTATCAAAAAAGATTCGCCTACTTAACCATCTGGAGCCGCATGGTGATTTGGTTGGCGAAAACCTGCTGCGGTATACGCTATCAATTCCATGGCATGGATCAACTGCCAAAGGATCAACCCTATGTGGTGATCGCCAAACACCAAAGTCAGTGGGAAACATTCCATCTGGTGAATGTGCTTCAGCCCATCAGTATTGTGTGTAAGAAAGAACTGCTGAAAACACCCCTGGGTATTGGCTACGGCATATCTCTCTTACAACCTATCGCCATCAATCGCGACGACCCGCGTAAGGCGTTGAAAGATATTCAAAATCAGGGGCTAGCCCGCCTACGTGATGACAACATGCCCGTATTAATATTCCCGGAAGGCACTCGCACACCGGTCGATAGTAAGGGGAAGTATGCACGCAGTGGCGCAGCACTTGCGATTGCGGCAAATGTACCAGTTATTTTTGCGACCCACAACGCCGGGTACTTTTGGCCATCGAAGGGGTTCGACAAATTCGCCGGTACAATTGATGTACACTTTTCAGAGCCTGTAAGCTCTCACGGAAAGACAGCCTTGGAACTGACCCGCGAGGCTGAAGAATGGATTGAGTCGCATCTACCATCACCCCGTTACCGCTGAGAATCAGCACAGGTATCGGAAAACCTTGTGATTCATCAAGACTATGGAGAACTAACACACTGATTTGCTATCTTGGATAGATAGCCATCATTGCCTAATGTATAGTTCGGCCAGATTTTAAACATAATGCAACAACTTAATTACGATAATCGCAATCGCAAAGAAGCAGGATAAAAGCATGGAATTTCGGAAAATTTCTTCGGTAATCACGGCTGCTGTTCTGGCACTTTCCCTTGCTGCATGTGAGTCAATGCCAACGACTCCCAAAGATGAACAACCGTCACCACAGCCTCCCGAAGAACAGACCACAACGCCGGCAGAGCAACCTACAACAGCCAAAGAAGAATGCAAATGCCCTGCTCCGGCCAAAGTGCCTAAACGAATGGATGTGGTTGGAGAAAACGAGTACGTTCGCATCATCCCCGGCGATGTGGTGATGAAAGCGCGTATTGATACCGGCGCAACAAGCACATCAATGACCGCCATCGATTTACAAGAGTTCGAACGTGACGGCAAAACCTGGCTACGTTTCTATGTACCTGACGGCGACGGCAACCGTGTTGAAATTACGCGCCCACTACTCGGTCGTGTATCCATCAAACGCCACGGTGCTCAGAGCGTCAAACGCCCGGTTGTGATGATGACACTGATTCTTGGTAACCAAGAACAAACCTTAAAGGTTAACCTGACAGATCGCAGCAAGTATGAATACCCACTACTGATCGGGCGTAATTTTTTACAAGGTATGCTGATGGTCGATGTGTCCAAGAAATACCACCAGGGCATCCCAGCGCGCCCGAAAACAATCAATAAGTAGTTCTTGAGTTTCTTCTCACACGGAATCTATCAAAAACGAATAACGAAGGAAGTGTATCGTGTCTGACAAGGCCATATTGTATGTTCTGGCGTTTTTACTGATTGCCATTGGCGGTGGCGCTACCTGGTATAAAAGTCAGGTGCTGCACTTTCCACTCACGCCAGGCCAGCAGGTTCCGGTATGGACCATCGACGCGACGGTAAAATTTGACCCTGCAAGTGGACCGATTACAGTAAAACTGAATTTGCCGCAAAATGACGGCAAGCTGATCATCCTCGATGAAACAGAATCTTCAGACGGCTATGGATTTAACCAACTGGAAGACAGCGGCAACAATTTTGCCCAATGGACACGCCGCACAGCTACTGGCCCACAAAGCCTGACTTATCGTATCCGCGCAGTCGATAATCCAGAGCCTCAGCCATCGACAGAAGCCGATGTCCCCAGCATTCCATCGGTACCCTCATACACCAGTATCGAGCAGGGTATCGTCACCAAGCTCACACGTGAAGCGACAGCAATGTCATCGAGCAATCTGACCTTTGGCATCGAGCTCATCAAACTCTTCAACAGCCCAGAATATCGTGCAGATGTTGAGCTGCTCACTAACACCAACAGCCGTGAAGCAAAAGCGAAAACATTGCTGGGTATGTTTGCAGTAACAGAAACCCCTGCACGCCTAGCAATGGGGATTGAATTGGCTGACGGTAAACGCCGCCAGCCTCCGGTGTTCTTTATTCAGACCTTTGCCGACGGCAAGTGGGCCACACTAAACCCGATCACGGCCGAACGAGGTGTTCCTGAAGGCACTATGCTCTGGCGTCGTGGAGGCCATTCATTACTTGAGGTTACCGGCGGGCGCAATTCACGTGTCGACTTCTCCGTTATTCAATCACCGCTCTCTGCCAAACAGGTAGCGATGCAGACCACTGACAAACAAGCCAACAGCCCTGCTCTGATTGATTTTTCGATTTACAGCTTGCCGAGTGAAAGCCAAAACGCCTTTAAGAAAATCCTACTGATACCGTTTGGCGCCTTAGTGGTGGTTTTCTTACGAGTGATTGTGGGCGTTCGAACATCAGGCACCTTTATGCCCATATTGATTGCTGTCGCCTTCGTGCAGACCCAGCTAATCCCAGGCATCATCATGTTTATTTCAATCGTTTCGGTCGGTTTGCTGATCCGCTTCTTCCTGACGCGGCTCAACCTACTCCTGGTGGCGCGAATATCCGCGGTGGTGATCGTGGTCATAGCGATTATGGCCTCCTTCAGCATTATCAGCGCGAAACTCGGCCTGACACAGGTGATGACGATTACGTTCTTCCCCATGATCATCCTGGCGTGGACGATCGAACGTATGTCGGTATTGTGGGAAGAAGAGGGCCCGAAAGAAGTGGTTATTCAAGGATTCGGTAGTTTAGCGATGGCCTCGGTCGCCTTCTTGGTAATGACAAATTCTTACATTGAACACCTGACGTTCAATTTCCCCGAAGTACTCTACATTCTGCTGGCGCTGATGCTGCTACTTGGTTCTTACAACGGTTATCGCCTGACTGAACTTCGTCGCTTCCGCCCAATGGTGGAAGAGGGTGACAAGTAATGTTGTTCGCCAAGCCCTCCAAACTGCGAGAAAAGGGCCTGCTCGGCATGAACGAGCGGAATGTCAGTTATATCGGCCCTTACAATGATCGTAAGCATTATCCAAATGTGGATGACAAGCTGAAAACCAAAGTCATTGCTGAGAATGCCGGGATTGCCGTCCCCAAGCTCTTGCATGTTATCGAAGCCCAATACCAGGTTAAAACCATGGCTAAGGTGCTCGATAGCTATGAGGAGTTTGTGATTAAGCCCTCCAAGGGCAGTGCCGGCAAAGGCATTATGGTGATCCGGGGTAAACGTGGTGAAAACTGGATTATGGCTAACGGCGATCCAGTTTCGTTGCATACACTGCAACGGCATGTGTCCAATATTCTCAGTGGTTTATACAGCCTCGGCGGCAAGCCAGACGTCGCCATGTTCGAATCATTAGTGCAATTCGATCCAATTTTTGAAAACTACAGCTATCAAGGCGTTCCCGATATACGCGTGATTGTTTTCAAGGGTTACCCAATCATGGCGATGCTGCGGCTGTCGACAAAAGCCTCTGACGGCAAAGCCAACTTGCACCAAGGTGCAATCGGTGTCGGCATTAATATCGCCACTGGCAAGTCAGTGAATGCCGTGCAGTTTGACTTGGCAGTTAGTCACCACCCAGACACCGGACACAATTTTAAACTCATTGAAATCCCACATTGGGATACCCTGCTGCATCTATCCTCCTGCTGCTATGAAGTGACAGATTTAGGCTATATCGGTACCGATATCGTATTGGATAAAAACCTTGGGCCGTTGATTCTAGAACTCAATGCTCGGCCTGGTTTGGCAATTCAGATTGCCAACGATACCGGCCTTAAGCCGCGACTGAAGCTTATTGAGGAACAAGCAGGTATTTCTCGAACGGTTGAAGAACGTGTCGCCTTTGCCAAAGCGCATTTTGGCGACACGCCCATCTAAACGGCTATTCAACCAGGGAAATCACTCGCACTATGGCGCTCGGGCACTTGCTCGTGCGCCTCACCCCATGTCTTATTAACCATAACGCCGCGCTTCACTGCCGGACGTTGCTGAATATTGCGCGCCCACCCCATAACATGGGCATAGCGGGTGACGTCAAGAAACTCGGCCGCACCGTACAATTCGCCTAAAACTAGGGCGCCATACCACGGCCAAATAGCCATATCAGCTATCGTGTATTCGTCACCGCACATATAGGTATTTTGTGCGAGGTGCTGATCCAAGACGTCAAGCTGGCGCTTAACCTCCATGGCATAACGATTGATGGGGTACTCAAACTTCTCCGGCGCATAGGCGTAGAAATGGCCAAAACCCCCACCCAAAAACGGCGCACTGCCCATCTGCCAAAACAACCAGTTCATGCATTCTGTACGCCCGGCAAGGCTTTCAGGGATAAAAGCGCCAAACTTTTCGGCCAGATAGACCAGAATCGAGCCAGATTCAAAAACACGCTGAGGCGGCTGTACACCAGCATCCACAAGCGCAGGTATTTTCGAATTAGGGTTAATCTCAACAAACCCTGAGCTGAACTGATCACCTTCGGTAATCATGATCGGCCAAGAGTCATACTCAGCCTCAGCGATGCCCTTTTCCAGCAGTTCTTCGAGCATGATGGTGACTTTAACGCCGTTAGGTGTTGCCAGCGAATGCAATTGCAAACTGTGATCACCTTGCGGTAACGGCTTTGCATGAGTAGCACCGGCAATCGGCCGATTAATACTCGCGAAGGCCCCGCCACTTTCTTCATCCCACGTCCATACATTCGGCGGGGTATACGTCTTGTCAGTCATCTGAACTCCTGGTTCGGCTGTGCGACACTAGGCTTGTCACGGATTAATGATCTGCCCTGTTTATACCTTCTGATAATGGTTTAGACAAATCACTTTCCAATCACAGTGCTTGCCCGATAAAACACCATAAAAAAACGCGGCTAATGCCGCGTTTTTTTATGAATTCGATTAAATACTCAAGGCGATTACCGCTGTCAGCACTGTCGATTCAGATTGTCAGTACTTTTTCACCGCGGGAAATCCCGCAAACACCGGTACGAACAACTTCTAGAATGGTTGCATCACCAACGGCTTCGATAAATGCATCCAGCTTATCACTAGCGCCGGTAATCTGGATGGTGTAGACCGACGGCCCCAAATCAATAATCTGACCACGAAAGATATCGCAGCAGCGTTTGATTTCTGCACGCTGTGCTCCTGATGCGCGGATTTTGATCATCATCAATTCGCGCTCAACATGGCTACCTTCAGTGAGATCTACCAGCTTAACCACTTCAACCAAACGATTCAGGTGCTTGGTGATCTGCTCAATCTTGGTTTCATCACATGTAGTCGTCAACGTCAGACGTGATAATGACGGATCGTCCGTCTCCGCAACTGTCAACGAATCAATATTGTACCCACGCTGAGAAAACAAACCGACAACACGTGACAAAGCACCCGGTTCGTTTTCCATCAAAACGGAAATAATATGTCTCATTATGTTCTCTCCGTCTTGCTCAGGTACATATCACGCATAGAACCGTTCGGAGCAACTTGCATTGGGTATACATGCTCGTGACGATCAACGTAGATATCCATAAATACCAAGCGATCTTTCAGCGCAAAGGCTTCTTTCATGGCAGGCTCAAGGTCTTCGAGCTTATCGATGCGCATCCCAACATGACCGTATGCTTCAGCCAGTTTGATGAAATCAGGCAGAGAATCTTCATAAACACTTTCGCTATAGCGGCTACCGTACTGCATATCTTGCCACTGCTTTACCATTCCCAGATAACCATTGTTCAGATTAATAATCTTCAATGGCAAACCATATTGCGTACACGTCGAGAGCTCTTGAATATTCATTTGAATACTGCCTTCGCCGGTCACAACCGCAACGTCATCGTCCGGAAACGCCAACTTACAGCCCATACCCGCTGGCAAACCGAAGCCCATCGTGCCGAGTCCACCGGAATTTATCCAACGGCGCGGTTTGTTGAAACGGTAATACTGCGCCGCAAACATCTGATGCTGACCAACGTCAGAACATACAAAAGCATCACCGCGGGTGACCTTGTGAAGTATTTCAATGGCCTGCTGTGGCTTAATCAATCCACTATCTTTGTCATAACAGGGCTTCCGCCACAAACCATGGGTTTCACGCCATTCTTCGATTTGCTCCCACCATTGTCCCAGTGAGGCTCGATAGTTATCTAGGCTAACTTCCTGTGATACTTCATCAAGCTGCTTAAGCATATCGACAAGTACGGATTTAACCGGACCAACAATCGGAATGTCCGCATCAATGGTTTTTGAAATCGAGGCAGGATCAATATCCACATGAATGATTTTTGCACTTGGACAAAACTTCGACGGCGTGTTGGTAACACGGTCATCAAAACGCGCACCCAATGCCAAAATAACATCGGCATGATGCATCGCGTTATTGGCTTCATAATGGCCATGCATGCCCAGCATGCCTACATACTGATCATCCGAAGCCGGGAAACAACCTAACCCCATTAAGGTATTGGTTACTGGCGCATTCAGGTGTTTTGCCAGCTGCGTTAGTTCGTCAGAAGCATTCCCCTGAACAACACCACCACCGGCATAGATAACTGGGCGGGAAGATCCCATCAGAAGTTGAATGGCTTTTTTGATCTGCCCCGCATGACCGCGCACAGCCGGCGCGTAAGAGCGCAGCTTCACTTCTTCAGGGTATTCAAATTGGACCTTCAGATCCGGGTGAGTCATATCTTTTGGCAAATCGATGACAACAGGACCAGGACGCCCAGTGCTGGCGATATAAAATGCCTTTTTGATCATATCCGGAATATCTTCCGGCGACTTGACCATAAACGAATGCTTCACGATTGGACGAGAGATACCGATCATATCGGTTTCCTGGAAGGCATCTTCGCCAATTAGGTGGCTTTGAACCTGTCCCGACAAAATAACCATCGGAATCGAATCCATATACGCCGTAGCAATACCAGTAACGGCGTTAGTTGCACCCGGGCCAGAAGTAACAAGCACGACACCCGGTTTACCGGTTGCGCGTGCATAGGCATCGGCAGCATGTGCTGCAGCCTGTTCATGGCGCACCAGAATGTGAGGGATCTCACTGTATTGGTGCAGGGCATCATAGATATGTAAAACGGCACCGCCAGGATAACCGAAGATGAAATCAACATCTTCTGCCTTCAGTGCACGGGCGATCATCTCGCCGCCAGATAACAACTCCACAGCTGTTTGACCTCTAAATTTGTATGCGCTAAATCCGGGTTCTGCTACCGCCGGAGGGTAAGATTTAGGCGATGGTTTGTAGGCTTTATTCCAGTACTGCAAATGTCTGAAAAATAGCCGGTAATTGTTGACTTTTACGACTACAAAGTCAACCAGAGAGCCCCCTCATACGAGACTTAACTGTATTTATCCACTCGCTTTTGAACCAGATTCGGCTTATCGGCGTGATGGAGCAAAAATTCTGGACTTTAAAAAGCATCAAACATTGAAATCTCACGCAAAACCTATTTCAATGGAAGAAAAACGACAAGCCGACACACAGGGTATTCCAGATGGCCACTATGCGCCTGTTTTCTTTGTTACTTCTTTTGATCCTAAGCACTACAACAGTGCAAGCTGCAAAATTCTATAAGTGGGTCGATGCCGACGGGCAAACCCACTACGGTGAGCGCCCACCCGCAGGTGTTGATACCGAAGAAGTCAGAACCTACGGCGACAAAGCCCCGAGTCGCCCAACATCGTCTCTACCCAGCTTGCCGACAACGGCCTCAACTGAGCAACAGGCGCCTGAAACCGTACAGGCGAAAAAAGACCCAGAAACATGCCGAAAAGCGCGAGAAAATTATCGCATCATGTCCACAAAACCGCTGGTTCTTGATCCCGATGGCAATATCATGACCATTGAAGCCAAAAATAAAGAGCTGAAACGATCGCAAAAGATCATCGACATCCATTGCGATTGATCGCCCAAGCAATGTAAAGCATCTGGAGCGGCGCGCTGCATTAGCGGGCCCCTTAGCAATCACTACCAGCCAGTCACGCGCAACAGCAGTCTTCAAGTTAAAAAACGCCCGTAACGGGCGTTTTTTTCGTTCAACATCCAAACATGTGGTGTAGAAACTTAGTCTAGCGGTTCGACAATCCGTTCAGATACCGGTCGACAGACTTTAAGTTTCTGATCAGCTCAACCGCATCAACACCCTGCACCTGTTGCCATACCTCCGCCATAGAAGCAACATCACTGCCCTGCGGCAAAATACCCGCGCCACCGAGCATGGCCCTTAATCGTGCCAGAAATATCCATTGCAACCACTCATGAAACGCCATGCAATCTGCAGCAAACGGCACCTGACTCGCCAAACATGCCGGTGCAGGAGGCTCAGCGCCCCATAGCAGCAGCGACTCCAATTCAAACTGAACACGATCGAGCAGAAGATCTAATTCAGGGTGCTGGGATTCAAGAAATGACATAGCCATGGAGAGTTTTCGTTATCGATAAATAAGACAGGCATTCAAACGAATGCCTGAGCATCAGTGATTGGGTTCAATCACCCTATGAAAAGGCGGCAACGCATTGAGTATTTGTCGTCCATAACGCTTTGTCACAATGCGTTTATCCAACAGCGTGACCTGCCCCCCGTCTTTTTCAGTTCGAATTAAACGACCGCATGCCTGCACCAAACGTTGCGAGGCTTCCGGCAGGGAGATTTCCATAAAAGCGTTACGCCCCTGCCCCTCAAGCCATTCGGCAAGTGCGGCATCGACAGGGTCAGACGGTACCGAAAACGGAATTTTAGCAATAATAACGTGAGAGCAATACTCGCCCGGCAAATCGACACCCTCAGCCAAGCTTGCCAACCCAAACAGAATACTCTGATGACCGTTATCAATCGCTGTTCGGTGCTCTTCAAGCAACTTTTGTTTGCTCATATGGCTCTGGCACAGGGTTTTACTTTTCCAGGTCGCATCCAACAAATCATAAACATCTTGCAGCTGTCGGCGTGATGAAAACAACACCAGCACGCCTTGATAGCCCTCAGATAACTGCGGAATAAAACTCGCAATTTCTTCGGAATGCGCATCGTGATTACCGGGGTCTGATTTCAGCCCTGGCACATAGAAACGTGCATTAGCAGCGTAATCGAAGGGGCTCGGTACAATCGAAGTCTCTGTGTATTTGGGGATCCCGGCATGCATGGCCAACCGATGAAACTCGCCTAGAGCGGTTAATGTAGCCGAGGTTAATACCGCCCCATAACAACGACTCCAAAGATAATAACGTAGTGTTCTAGCTGCTAATAACGGACTGGTGCAAAGCTCATAGTCGATCAAACCGCCGGATTCGATTAACTGGATCCAACGTGACTCAGGGATATCCTCTAGCTCTTCGCTGTACGCCTGCCACAATGCCAGTTGTTTCTCTGCCGCCCCTAACATTTGACCAACGTCGGCATAGAGTGTTTCCACCACAGGCAGGGCTAGGCCGGTATCGTTGTCATCCAGTGATTGGCTAAGCACATCGTGGGCCGCCATCAATTCATCAACCAGTTCAGAGAATCGCTTGCGCAGCACTTCTGCCAATTGATGTAAATGCCCGGGAATCATTCCCCCTTCAAATCGATGGTAAGGCAAGTGCATAGAATCACCCAACTCCGCCATCAGAGGTGCGACTAATTCTTCAACAATGGGTTTTAACTGGCCATAAAGCTGCTTCAGCTCCAGCAACATGCCCGGCACCAGATCTAGGCGATTGAGTAATTTGATAAAACCGCCGTTCTCAGAGCCAATTTCCTGAATGCTTTTCATGCATTGATCAAACCAATGCATACCGCCAATCACACGCGTTTGCCCGGCAAAATGCCGCAATGCGATATCCGGCAAATGATGAGCCTCGTCAAAGACATAAATCGTATCTTCGGGGGCAGGCAATATAGCGCCACCACCTAACGCTAAATCCGCCATCACCAGATCGTGATTTGCTACCACACAATCTACTGTCGACAGTGTTTCTCGGGCTTTGATAAATGCACATTGGGCCACATGCTGGCAACGCCTGCCTGTACATTGATTTCGATCGGCTGTCAGCGCACGCCAGTCGTCGTCGTCAATTTCGCCTTGCCAATTGTCTCGGTCACCATCCCAGTCGCCAGTTAACAGTGCCTTGGCCATGGTTTCGAATACCTGCACACGTTCTTCATCATCACTTTGTGCAGATTGATCAAAGCCAAATAGATTATCTTGATCCATATTGGCGTTCAGATTGAGATCAAGTTTGCTCAGGCAAAGATATCGCCCACGGCCTTTAGCCAAGGCAAAACGGATATTCAAATCACTGTATTTTTGAATATCCGGCAAATCCCGCTGCAAAATTTGCTCTTGCAACGCAATGGTTGCCGTCGAGATAACCACTTTTTTGCCCAGTGCTTTTGCCAGCGGCAACACAGCCAGCGTGTACGCAACAGTTTTACCGGTTCCCGTTCCAGCTTCAATCGCACAAACACCGGCATCGTTAATACGATTGCCATCTCCGTCACGTTCAATAGCCCCCAGAGTACGGGCGATCTGACCAATCATCATTTTCTGCCCCTGGCGAGGCTTTAATGAACGATTTTTCAGAAAAGCGCTGTAGGCCTGCTGAATACTTTGTTTTTGCGCCTGGGTTAGCATATTACTCGGAGCTTGGTTTAAGATTGCATGGTTACTTGCGTTAGCTAACGGTCAAACAATGAGAAACTGATTCATTAACGATCAATTTCCTGTCAAAAACCGACTAGCCTACGTATTTTGCCCGGCATATTATGTCTGGTTATTGTCTGATTTTTTATCTGTGTGACGACACGTTTACGCCAATTTACAATTTGGCGTAACAGAGCCACAGCAAAAGGGTCAAAAAACAGACAACAGATCGAGACGCCGAAAATTTGATTATTTACCGCTGAATAATGAGTCCATACGATGTTGAATAAGCTGTTTCGCCCCAAGTGGCAACATGAAAACCCTGAGGTAAGAAAAGCTGCTGTAGAAAAACTCAGCGCCAACGAGCTGGACATTCTAAAACAAATCGCCTCCTCAGATATAGCAGAAGATGTGCGCGAACTCGCAATGAGCAAAATTCAGGATGCCGATACTCTGCTTGCACTGGCGCGCAGCGCTTCTTCGCCGCAGCAAAAGCAAGAGTTTTTGCGTCAATGGGCACGCTTCATTGCAGATCCTTCGCAAACGGCTGCTTTTGATGCTGAGCAACTATTAATTGAGTGCCTAGATACGGAGCTGCTAAATGCCATCATTACCTATAGCAGCAACGACAACCTTAGCGAACTTGCGCTCGCCGGCCTAACAGACGAACAAAGCCTCCTTACATTGATAAAAACAGGCTCTCACAAAGTTCGTCAAGCTGCTGTGGCCAAATTGGAAACCGAAGAAAGCCTCAAGAAAGCTCTGGCATTGGTTAAAGGCCGCGACAAAAAATCGGCACAGACCATCAAAGCCAAACTCGAAGCCTTCAAACAGGCAGAATCTATTCGCCAAACCGAGTTAGAAGCCCTCAATAAGCTTCAGAATAAACTGGATTACTTGCTGAGCCATGAGTCAGTCAATCACTTTGAAGGTGAGGTCATGGCCGTCCAGCAGGCTTGGCTACAAATTCAGCAAGCCTCAACGGACATCGACGCCAAAACCACCGAGACCGTTCAGCTACAAGTAGACCAGCTGACACATAAGGTTGCCTCGCTGAAAGAATTGGAAGCCCATAACGCAGAGTTTGCTAAACAACAAGCCATCAAGCGCGAAGAAGCCCACCAATTAACCACGCAAATCCAAATACATATTCAATCGCTCTCGACTTGGCAACACGGAGGCGAAACGACAACAGAATCATTACAAGAGCAACAAACCAGTTTTCAACAAGCATTCGACACACATGAAGATGCTGTGGACAAAGGCGAATACAAGCAGATGAAAGCGCTGCTTAACCAAGCCGCACAGTTGCTGAATGCCATTAACCGCATTAACCGGTATCTGCAAGACACCGCCACAACGGATCAACCAAGCACACCCGCACCTGCCGAAAGCAACGACTTCAAGGTCATGCGCCGCGAGCTGAAACAACTGAGCCAATTGCTGGATGGTCTAAAAGGCGAATCACAAGCGCTGTTGCCTGATGCTGCCAAGCCTCTTCAGCTGCGCCAGCAATACCTACAAGAGCAATTGCAACAGACTCGACACCAGGAACAAGACAACGGCAAACAAGTACAGCAGTGGCTTGATGATGCAGAGGCTGCCATTGATGCCAAAAAGCCTGATGACGCCCGCCGTTTGCTAGCAAAATCGCGCAACCAAATACAAAAGCTGCCATCACAAGCTGCCCACCGCTTTCAACCGACACTGTCGCGCTTAAGTGCTGCGGTAAATGAATTGGATGACTGGAAACGATTCTCCACGGAACCTAAACGGCAAGAGCTTTGCCAAGCGATGGAAAAGCTCGCCGACATTGAATTACCAGCACAGCAAAAAGCCAAGGAGATTCACGAGCTGCAAGATCAGTGGAAACAACTAGGATTCTGCCAAAACAAGTCTCTTTGGGAACACTTTAAACAGCTCGGTGAGAAGGCTTACTCACCCTGCCGTGATGCGTTTCACGAACAAAAGGAAGTGCGCCAATTCAATGCTAAGCAACGCCAGGAAATTTGTGAACAGTTAGAGGCCTATCTAAATCAACACGACTGGCAATCGACCGACTGGCACGCTTTGGACAAGCTGTACCAAAAAGTCGTGGAAGAATGGAAACGCTTCTCTCCCGTTGAACGCGATGAACACGAAAGACTGCAAGCGCGCTTTTCTGAATGCGCCGGCGTTATTCGCGATAAACTACAAGGTTACAAAAAAGCCAACCTCTCAACACTGGAACAACTGGCAGAAACAGCAGAAACGCTGGCGCAATCGATTGATGATACCGGCGGCGTCGACGGGGCAATTGAACAGTATCAAACCTTGTTGGAACAGTGGAAATCTGTTGGCCTTGTTTACCACAAGCCTCGGCAGAAAATTTGGCAACGCTTCAAAGACGCTGGCGACAGCCTCTATCAGCAACGCTCAGAGCAGCGTCAAAGTGCCGATGCAGAGCGCCAACAATCATTGACTCAAGCCAATTCACTGATTGAGCAATTACAAGTGGTCTCCACCAACTTGGCGAGTGAATCGGATACCGAAAAAGCCGCTGAATTAAGACAAACAGCACGCCAACTGCAAACAGACTTTAACGCGCTTGACGAACTACCTCACAAAGCCCGAGCTGCTGTTCAAAAAAGCTTCGAGCGACAGTGGTCACAATATCAACAGGCCGGTAAACAACAAAAACACTCAGCATGGCTACATCAGTTTGATCGACTCATCACCATCTGCTCAGAAGATGAGTCCGAGGCCGATAATGATTTACCGAGCCATTGGCTTTCCAACCTTCAGCAGCGTGCAAACGCTGAAGAAAAGCCGTCAGCCGAACAGATTAAGAATCAGTGCTTGGAATTAGAGATTCTGCTCGATGCCGAAACGCCCGAGGCAGACACCGCATCGCGTATGGAGATTCAAATGAAGAAACTCGCCGGCGGATTAGGGCAAAAAACCCAGCAGGATGTTCGCACACAATTGGATAACGCCATCAACCAATGGGCAGCAACACCTGCCTGCGAAGATGTGAACCTCTACATCCAATACGCCAAACGCTTTCAATCAGCGGTTCATAGCTGGACCAGCAACCAAACCTGAACTTAAAATTCGTATCAACTAACAACTCAACAGACTAAAAAGGCACCTAAAGGGTGCCTTTTTAGTCACTGCAAATATCTTAAGTACCGAGAATTGGTTTAGAGGAACCCAAATTTCATTTTACTAATGATGGGGTTCGCATACGATGCCAACACATAGTCGCGCAGCGCTTCAGGAACATCGCCAATATACTTCTCAAACGCATTGCGTTCGCTTTGCAAATCAGCAGGTGAATAAATTTCACCGTGACTGCCATAGACACCCTCAGCTTCCTTGCCATGCAACATGGCATAGGCAAAATAGTTAGTAGGGTGAAGAGCATACAAACCGATAATTTGTTTATCCAGATACGCTGCTACTTCATCCGCATCCTCAAACGTTCCCGTTAAAGGCTCACCAAAAGAGAGATGAATACGACCTTTCTGGCCCGTAATACCACTTGCAATACTATGAACATCTTCATGTTCTTCTTTAGTATAAGAACCTGTTGTAGCAATACTATGCAGCTCTCTGGCTTTCATTTGATCACACGGATCATACTCGTAGGATACCGAGCAGGGCACAATATTGAGCGAGTCTACCGCTTCAGCAAACGGTATTTTACGATTATCCAGCGTCAGCATCTTTAAAATTGCCGGATCAGTTTTATCCAATCCATCTTTAGCTCGACCTTCACGCTGTGCAATCCAGATTGAATGCTGATCTTCTTTGATTGAATGATTGATATACGCCGAAAGATGTTTCAATGCACCAAATAGCTCGCGCGGGCCTTTCGCAGAGCGCTTTACGATAAAACTTTTATTGATGCGCATCAGATCCGTTGCGAAGTCTTTGGTCAACAGATTGTCGCCGATAGCGATTCGCACAGTGTCCAGGTTGTTGATATGCAGCGCATAATTGACAACAGCGGGGTCTAGTACGATGTCTCGATGATTCGAAATAAAACTACAAGGGCCGGCAGTCGCGACATTTTCGAATCCGGACACCGTAAAATCTGTCGTAGTGGTTTCTAGCATATGTAGAAAGTACTTTTCTACTTTCATTTGAAAGGTGCGAACACTATTAACACCCTTCACTTGTTTACGAACAGCCATTCGAATAAAAGGCGCAAGTATCGGTTTTAAAAAAGACGCTGCAACCGGAAACCGCAGGCGAGTAATCGCACTGACGAACTCGTCATCATTGATAATTCGATTGATCACATCGATGACTTCATCATCGCTGTATGGACGGATATCAAAAAATTTATCCATAATCTGCTGCACACCTTACATTCGATTAAGCGCGCGTATTCTACCGAATGTCGCCCGTTTGCATAGTATAAATACCACCGCATTCGCCCAAAAATCATACGAACTGATGCAAAATTGACCGTTTACCGGCCGTTTTTAGCAGCACAAAAAAACCACCTTAGCAGTGGTATGATGAATAAAACCATTTATTTAATATTCGTGCTTGACTTAAAAGCCGGCATACCTATAATTCACCTCTCTTTGATGCGGGGTGGAGCAGTTTGGTAGCTCGTCGGGCTCATAACCCGAAGGTCGTTGGTTCAAATCCAGCCCCCGCTACCATTTTTTGAGTTTTTCTAACTCATTATTTTTTCTATTATTTCCTTTAGTCTTATCTTCATTACAATCTTCTAGAAATTATACTGAGTAGCGAACTGCACACGTGTTGCATCGTCATTATCGCCATTCAAGTTTTCACGCATTCCGTACTGAAATTCTACACCGACCATCATTTCATCCACCGGTGACCAAATGAAGTTGGCAGTGCCGTATTCGGATGAGTGAAATGACATCGGATTTTGTAACGGCGCGTTATTAACATCGACATAACCGTAGACAAAAGCGCTGCGCATGCTGGAATTCCAATCATGCTCATACCCCATCTGCACACCCCACGAAGCTAGCTGAGTAACGCGCGCTTGCTGATCAAAACCAAAGACCCCTTGCGCAAATCCAGAGTTCAAATCGGCAATCACCCGCCCTAAACCATCACTATAAACAAAGTAATACTTCAGGCTATCCACCTCAGTTAACCCGATAGAGCCACCCACATTAATCGCCGTGCCATTAATTTGCTCTTCTCGTCTAATCGGATCTTGCGGCGGCTGCTCGAACTCCACATCAGCACGTATGTGCGCATACGCCGCAGACACCTGCACATTCGTGCGATCATCACCGAATACAAACGCAGCCACTAACATCGGGAACGTTCCTGTTAGCGCCTTGGGCTCCGCACGGCGCCCATCAACATACACGTCTGTCGCATTAGTATCGTAAGGGTTTTGCTCCAGTGACAGTGTATAAATGAAGTGATCACTAACAAACTGGCGCCAACGCAACATCGGCAGCCTCAGAGTTGAGTTCGAGTTCGGCCCCTGAAAATCCAACACCTCAACCCAGCTACTCGTAACAATGAATGAGCTCCAAGTTTGACCGACCAGCCAATTACCATCAACATTGCCGATTTTCCAATCTTTAAATTCGGCATATGCATGGCGCAATCGGAGTTGGCCACTGCCCCAAAAGTCGGTTTCAATAAAAACCTTCAACTCGCCTGCATCAGTAAAAGTACGGGATTCGATATTCAGACGTGTTTGCTGAACGTTAAAACGAAACTGATTAGAGGTTTCAACAAAGTCATCTGACGTATTCAGATAATATTTACCATCTAGGCTAGAGCGCACTGGAATGGTCGCAGGGGTCCAGGATTCTTCATCACCGACACCGCGGGGCGTATACAGCAAGTCGACCCGAGCATAACCGCCGATGATTAACTGGAAAGACTTGTCTCTAGCAACCACCCACCCTTCAACGGGCGCATCAATACCAAAGTTGGGGCGATCCGAGATCGGTCGAGTGGAAGCATCCATCATGGTACGAACAATCTTTTGTTCTTCCCTCAATGCCTCAACTTGCTCCTGCAACTGGTCAACCTGTGTTTGAAGATCAGCTTCTTCAGCCGACCAAACATCGGCAGCGCCCATAGACACTGCCAATGCCAAGCATTTTTGTTTCGCACGAATATTCGTCATAGTGCATCCCTGCCGGTTTATCTTTATTGCCGGTAACTATAGACACTCAGCCTGAAACCAGCCAAACACCAGCACCTGATCGTTATATAACCAGAATTTCATAAAAACTTAATTTTTTATAAGTAATTCGTATTTTATGATTGACAGGCTTCCTCGCCTATCTATAATGCACACCTCTGATGCGGGGTGGAGCAGTTTGGTAGCTCGTCGGGCTCATAACCCGAAGGTCGTTGGTTCAAATCCAGCCCCCGCTACCATTTCTTTGTAGTTATTCTCTTATTTCTCCTGATACAATCATTGCTTTTCTGCAGGATTATTCCAATGTTCGTTCTTGGCCTAACTGGCGGTATTGGCAGCGGCAAAACAGCCGTATCTGATCGTTTTGAAACCTATGGTATTGATGTCATCGATGCCGATCTTTGCTCTCGTGTTGTCGTTGAAAAAGGTCGCCCAGCACTGACTCAAATTGCTGAGCATTTTGGCAGTGATATACTCCTACCGTCCGGCGAATTAGATCGCGCCGAGCTTCGTACACGCATTTTTGCAGATCCCAATGAAAAACAATGGTTAGAAAGCCTGTTACACCCACTGATCGGCGAAGAAGTATTCAACCAAATATGCGCCGCCAAAAGCCCATATGCGATTTTAGCCTCGCCGCTCTTGGTGGAATCTGGGCAGAACGCAATTTGTGACAGCGTCGTTGTCGTCGATGTGCCTGAAGCACTACAAATTGAACGAACCTGTAAACGTGATGAAAATGACGAAGCACAGGTAAAAAGGATCATGGCAAGCCAAGCTTCTCGTGAAGACCGCTTGAAACATGCCGATAACGTTATCGAAAACACTGCCGGCCTGGATCACCTGGATCACGAAGTAGAACGTCTGCACGCCATTTATCTGGAAAAAGCAGCGGAAAAATCAGTAGCTAGCTAACCATTTAGCATGCACTGACATATCAGCACACGCCAGACAGGAGATAGGATGAAATATCAATGCCCCAGCTGCCAGACAGAACTGACATGGCAAGCAGATAATGAGCACCGCCCGTTTTGTTCAGCGCGCTGCAAAAACAAAGATTTTGTTGCCTGGACTAACGAAGAAAATGTGCTGCCCGGAAGCCCTGAATGGGAAGATATGTTTTCACAAGACCTAGAAAACCACAGTATCTAAATCGCATACACGCTACACATATCAAGTATCAATACCTGCCGACTGCACCGGCAAGGTATTCCTTTGACGAGTAACCAACCACCTTACGCGGATATCGCCTCAAGCGTTTGCAGCACAGGCATACCGACTAAAGCAGTCAACGCGTCAACAATTGGCTGATTGGCCTCTGGAAATGCCAACGTCGACAATGACGCAGGCTCAACCCACTGCCATAACTGTCCCTCATTCGCCTTCGGCTCCTCCGACAGTAAATGACCAACATGATAAAACGCCAGCGATACGGTTTTTTCAGGGTATTCATAAACCAACGACTGGCAATGTAAAGCGCTACGAAACGTCACCGATAGCTCTTCATCTAATTCTCTGGCCAGTGCAATCAAGTCCGATTCACCTGACTCACGCTTACCACCGGGAAACTCCCAGCACCCGCCTTTGTGCAAATGCTCCGGACGGCGAGACACCAAAATACGATCCCCCGCCTGACTCCAAATGATGGCAGCAACAACATCTATTGCTTTTTTACTCTTATCGTCAGCCAAAACTCACCCTCTCACCACCTTAGCTCTATCATTGGCGCAATATCACACACAAATGGATCAAGTCCGATATTCAGCATTAATGGTAACGTATTCATGGGAGAGATCTGACGTCCATACCGTCGCCTTGTCCGACCCACGCTCCAGATCAATATTGATCAACAAGTCTGCGGGCGTTAACGCTTCAACGCCAGCCTCCTCCGTATAAGACGCGGCCCGACCACCCTGCTCTGCAATCAAAACACCGTTGATACGGATGCTAACGTTCTCAACAGCTAGGCTTTCAACTCCCGCTCGACCAACCGCCGCAAGGATACGCCCCCAGTTAGGATCAGACGCGTACAGTGCGGTTTTCACCAACGGCGATTCGGCAACGGTATATGCCACCATTTCGGCTTCGGATTCAGAAGCTGCACCAGAGACTTCAACAGCAACAAATTTATTAGCGCCTTCTGCATCGCGCACGATCAACTGAGCAAGCTCGGTGTAGATATCTGTCAGTACCGTCTGAAATTGAAGCTGTTCTTCTGCGGTAAGCGCATCAACATCAACACCGCTGCGCCCGGTGGCAACAATAACGGCAGAATCGTTAGTTGATGTATCTCCATCAATGGTAATCCGATTGAAAGACAACCTGTTTGCCTCATTTAACATTGATTGCAACAACTCCGACGAGACACCAGCATCAGTGCCCACATAAGACAACATTGTTGCCATGTTAGGTTTAATCATGCCTGCGCCTTTCGACAGTCCACAAATACGCACTGTTTTTCCGGCAATCGAGATCTCGCGTATTGCGCCCTTTGGGCGTGTGTCAGTGGTCATGATGGCGCTGCCTGCATCAGCCCAACGACTCTCACCTAGGCCTTTCAATGCATCATCAAGACTGGCGACGATCTTTGCCGACGGCAATGGCTCGCCGATCACGCCAGTCGAGAAAGGTAAAATAGTGTCGGCAGCAACGCCTGTTTTTTCAGCTAACGCATCGATGCATGCTTGAGCAGCCTCAAAACCTGCCTGTCCAGTGCCTGCATTGGCGTTACCTGTATTGACCAGCCAATAGCGTGGAGCGGTTGCCGCCAAGTTCGCTTTGGCGATGTGCACAGGGGCGGCGCAGAATGCGTTGCGCGTAAAAACACCTGCACAGGTTGAACCTTCAGCAATCTCAAACACAGTAACATCCGCTCGCTCAGTCTGCTTGACGCCAGCATTGGCCGTACCGATACGGATCCCATCAATCGCAAAAAAAGCCGGTAGTGGTGCATCCCCAACAGCCATATTTTTTCTCCAGAAAACCTTAAAATAAAAAACCCGATAACTTGAAAAGGTATCGGGCATGTTTTATTGAATATATAGATTCAGAAAATGTCTGAATTATTCAAGCGCCCCGTGGCATTGCTTGTATTTTTTGCCCGAGCCACAAGGACACGGCTCGTTACGGCCAACCTTTCGTCCTTCTCGCACAAACGGCTGAGCTGGCTCTGCTGTTGGCGCCTCGCCTTCAGCCGACTGCTCCGGTGCTGCCGCCAACGCAGAGGCATCAGCATGAGTCGTACGAGCAGCTGCCTGCTCCCTCTCATGCTCTAAACGACTTTGCTCTTCTGCGGCGGCAATCTCTTCTTCCGTTTGAATCTGAACACGCGCCAAGAAGCGAGTTACATCGTATTTAACACTTTCAAGCATCTGCTCAAAGAGTTCAAAGGACTCACGCTTGTATTCTTGTTTCGGGTTTTTACCGGCATAACCGCGTAAATGGATGCCTTGACGCAAGTGATCCATGGTGGCGAGATGCTCTTTCCAAAGACCATCTAAAACCTGCAGCATGACATGCTTTTCAAAGCGGTGGCGCTGGTCGCCAACGGCGTCCATTTTATGATTGTAAGAGAACGCAAACGCTTCTTCGATACGCTCCTGTAGCGCCGACTCATTCATCTTGTCGTCTTCTTCCAACCACTTAGCAACCGGCAGAGAAAGGCCAAACTCACTCTCTAGGGTTTGCTCAAGCCCAGGGACATCCCACATTTCTTCAAGGCTTTGTGGTGGAATATGCGCTGCAAATACACCCGCGGCAACGTCTTTTCGAATAGTTTCAATAACGTCGGTCAGGCTATCCGCAGTAAGAATATCTTCACGTTGACGGTATACAACCTGACGCTGGTCGTTAGCAACATCATCGAATTCAAGCAACGATTTACGAATATCGAAGTTACGCCCTTCAACTTTGCGCTGTGCTTTCTCTATCGCATTACTCACCATGCGATGCTCAATAGCTTCGCCACGCTCCATACCCAGTGCTTGCATAATGTTGCGTACACGATCTGAGGCAAAGATACGCATCAAATCATCTTCAAGCGACAAGTAAAAACGTGTGACCCCCGGATCACCTTGACGGCCAGCACGACCACGCAGCTGATTATCGATACGACGGCTTTCATGACGCTCAGTACCTAAAATATGCAAACCGCCGGCATTCAGTACCTGCTCATGGCGCAGCTTCCACGCTTCAGTGGCCTCATGCCGAGCAGCATCTGAGTCCATCGATGCCATCTCTGCTTCTAAGTTACCACCCAACACGATGTCAGTACCACGACCGGCCATATTGGTAGCAATCGTTACCGCACCCGGGCGACCGGCTTGCGCAACGATTTCAGCTTCTTGCTCGTGGAATTTGGCATTCAGTACTTTATGTTCAATACCTTCCTGCTTCAGCATCGCTGACATGCGCTCTGACGTTTCGATCGAGGCAGTACCCACCAAGACCGGGGCTCCTTTGTCACGATATTCGACGATGTCTTTAGCGATAGCTTCGAATTTCTCTTCCACTGTCATATAGACAACGTCGTTGAGATCCTGACGCTCAATCGGCTTGTTAGTCGGAATAACAACGACATCCAGCCCATAAATTTGGTGAAATTCAGCCGCTTCGGTATCCGCTGTACCGGTCATACCGGCGAGCTTTTCAAACAGGCGGAAGTAATTTTGGAAGGTTGTCGATGCCAACGTCTGACTTTCGCTTTGAATCGCAACACCTTCTTTGGCTTCAATCGCCTGATGTAAACCCTCAGAAAGACGACGTCCTTCCATCGTACGACCTGTATGCTCATCAACCAGCACAATTTGGTTATTCTGAACGATATAATCAACATCGCGGCTGAAAAGCACATGGGCTTTTAATGCCGTTTGTACGTGGTGCAAGAGCTTCAGATTTGCAGCAGAATAGAGGTTGTCCCCTTCATTCAGCAGCTTCTCTTGCAGTAAAAAGCCTTCAATAAAATCGTGACCTTCTTCGGTCAAATCACTCGTACGAGTTTTCTCATCCAGCGTGTAGTGACCCTCACCCACATGCTGCTCGCCATTTTTCTCGATAACCTCCGCCTCTTTCAACGAAGGAATCACTCGATTGATCGCGGTGTAGAGCGCTGAACTGTCTTCTGCAGCACCAGAGATAATCAGCGGTGTGCGGGCTTCATCAATAAGAATGGAGTCAACTTCATCGACAATGGCAAAATACTTGTCACGCTGAACACGTTCTTCCAGTGTGAAGGCCATGTTGTCGCGCAGGTAATCAAAACCAAACTCATTGTTGGTTCCGTAGGTGATATCAGCTTCGTAAGCGGCTTTTTTGCTGGCTGGATCCATACCAGATACAACAGAGCCGACCGACAAACCGAGGAATTCATAGAGTGGACGCATCCAATTGGCATCACGAGAAGCCAAATAGTCATTCACGGTAACAACATAAACACCGCGGCCCGTGAGCGCGTTCAAATAGACAGGCAAAGTGGCAACAAGTGTTTTACCTTCACCGGTACGCATCTCCGAAATTCGACCGCTATGCAAAGTCATACCACCGAGCATCTGCACATCAAAGTGCCGCATCCCCAATGAACGAAGACCAGCTTCTCGGGCAACAGCAAAAGCTTCAGGCAAGATTTCATCCAGAGACTCACCCGCCTCTAAACGTGCTTTCAGCTCGGGCGTTTTCGCCTGTAGCTGCTCATCGCTGAGTGCATTTAATTCTTCTTCAAAGCCATTGATAACCGCGACCGTTTTGCGCATACGCTTAACTTCGCGGTCGTTACTGGTACCAAAAACCTTTTTTACAATGTTCGTTAACATGGAACCTATCCAGCTGTGTATTTCCTGCCATTCGCGGTGGTAGGAGTGTATCAGAATGTCCCTGATAAAACAGAGTCGGCGGCATATTTGCCCTGTTCGACATATATGACACCGTATATTGAGTTTTCAAGGGTCAGAGCGGAACAAAAACACACTCACAACCCATATCAGGACGATTTACGCCGATGAGCATAATATCCATGCCGGATTCATCGGTTCCAAGAAGAAAGACGGGGTATCGGAAGATTTGAAGCGCACTAGCCAGTGCGTTCAGAACGCTTTGCGATAAATATACCTGCGGGGGTTTACTTGCTTACCGTTTTTCAATACTTCGAAATGTACATGAGGGCCAGTCGAACGGCCGCTGCTGCCCATTTCAGCAATCTGCTGACCTTTGGTGACAACGTCACCCAGTTTTACCAGGTTTTTCCGATTATGCCCGTATCGTGTTGCATATCCATTACCATGATCAATTTCGACCATATCGCCATAGCCGTAACGCTCACCGGACCACACAACAACGCCGGAAGCGACAGCGAGAATCGGAGAATCCCAGTCGCCGGCGAAATCCACGCCTTTGTGCCAAGCAACTCGACCATGAAACGGATCAATTCGCTTACCAAACTTTGAAGAAAGCCAGCCGGAAGAGACCGGCTTACCCGCCAGATACTGCTCTTTATGAATGTTTTCATCCAGCAACAAGTTTTGCAACGACACCAGCTCTTGCTGGCGGTAACGCAATTTTTGCTCAAGGTTTTTATAGGTATCGGTTAGCAAGCTTTCAGAGACACTCTCAGGCTCAATGAGCGATTGTGGTACAACATCCACTTCAGGAATCGCTAACGCGCCCTCATCTGTCATCTCGTCAGCTGATGGTAAAGCTGTCGTATGCACCAATGCCAGATCTTCTTCTGCAGGGCCGCCGATGGCTGGAAGGGAATAAAAATCAAATTCATCCGCAATCTGAGCGGTATCAGCTAGACGACCACCCAGTGCTTCAACACGTGAAATGCGTGCTTCCATCATACCGGCGCGCTTAGCTTGCTCGGTCATGACCCGTTCAGCATAGGTATAATAACTATCAAGATCGTATTGTTGAGCCAGCAAATCTTGCTGGATGCCATCCAGCTGAGCGCGGGTTTCTTCGATACGGTTTCCGCGTTCGACAACCACCCAAGTGAGAGTTAGCAGGCATAGGACCAGCACGGCCAAGCCCGCAAGAAAGACGTGTATCCAGCGGCGGTCGAAATCGTAGCTCTTTGACTGACTGAGCTCGCTGTCAATGACAATGAATTTCATAGGCGTTTCAACAACAAAAAGGCGACTATGTAGAGTCGCCTTTTTTATTTACTGCACAGTGTTGCGCACTCAGGCGAACACAAGGCCACTTAAACAGCCACAATGGCCGACGAATAAGAAATAGGCGCTTCACCTTCTTCGTAAGTTACCATTTCCCAGGCATCCTCACGACGGATCAGCTCGCGCAATACTGCATTGTTAAGCGCGTGCCCAGACTTATACGCCTTAAACTCACCAATTAGGCTGTTACCCAACAAGTATAGATCACCAATGGCATCGAGTACTTTGTGCTTAACAAATTCATCTTCGTAGCGTAAACCGTCTTCATTGAGAATACGGTAATCATCAACAACAATGGCGTTATCTACACTACCCCCACGAGCCAGACCCTTAGAGCGCAAATACTCGAATTCATGCATGAATCCGAAGGTTCTGGCACGGGAGATTTCTTTCACGAAAGACGTGGTTGAGAAGTCTATTGCTGCATCAGCCTTGCGACCGTGAAAAACAGGATGGTCAAAGTCAATCTCAAACGAGACTTTAAAGCCATCAAAGGGGAGGAAGCTTGCGACTTTGTCACCCTGCTTGATGGTCACTTCTTTTTTGATGCGAATAAACTTCTTCGGTGCATTTTGTTCTTCTATGCCTGCAGATTGCAGCAGAAATACAAACGGACCGGCACTGCCATCCATGATAGGCAATTCAGATGCACTGATTTCGACAAAAGCATTATCAATGCCCAAGCCTGCCATTGCTGACAACAAGTGCTCAACGGTTGAAACACGGACATCACCCTTCATCAAGGTCGTTGAAAGCGTTGTATCACCAACGTTTTCAGCCAATGCCTTAATTTCAACCACCGGATTCAGATCAACACGACGAAACACTATACCTGTATCAACTGGCGCAGGTTTAAGTGACAGGTAAACTTTTTCACCTGTATGCAAACCCACCCCCGTTGCACGGATAGGGTTTCGCAGCGTTCTTTGTCGAATCATCTTATTACCTATTTATAGGGTACGGACTTTCAATAGCGCGCAATTCTATCAGAGCACCGTACAATTAATAAAGGCCAGCATAAAGAATGCCAGATCTTGTGCCAAGCAAATGAGACCTGCTTAACACTCATCTGATTGTTTTTATGCTAGTCAGCTTGGCGACGTAAAAATGCAGGAATATCCAACAATTCCATATCATCTTTCTGGACAGCATCTGCTGGAGCTCCGCCAGGAACCGTTTTAAGACCCTTTTTACGGATCACGGTTGGCTGGTCATACCCAGAATAATCCTGGTTATTTTCCAACCCGCTTTTACCATCTGGATCAAGCACCGGTGGCTCAGGCGTTTGTTGGCGAATTCCATGCTGCGGCTGAGACGCGGCAGGTACAGGCTCATCACCCAAACCTGTGGCAACAACAGTAACCTTAATGTCATCGCCCATATTTGGGTCAATAACAGTACCAACAACCACTGTCGCGTTATCGGACGCAAATTCTTCGATGGTTTCACCCACCTCACCAAATTCACCCAAGCCCAAGGATTCGCTCGCAGTAATGTTGACCAGAATACCGCGCGCACCTTCAAGGTGCACATCTTCCAGCAGCGGGCTGGAAATCGCAGCTTCTGCAGCTTTCACTGCGCGCTCTTCACCACTGGCCTGGCCGGTACCCATCATTGCCATGCCCATTTCAGACATTACAGTTCGGACGTCGGCGAAATCGACGTTAATCAAACCCGGGCGGATAATCAGGTCTGCAATTCCCTGTACTGCGTTATGCAGAACACCATTAGCAGCTTCAAACGCCTTAACAAGCGTGATTTGACCACCCATAACCGCTTCAAGTTTCTGATTTGGGATAGTAATTAGTGAATCAACATGCTGAGCGAGCTCTTTAATGCCCTCATCGGCAAGTCGCATGCGCTTTTTACCTTCGAATTTAAACGGCTTGGTCACCACAGCAACGGTCAGAATGCCCATTTCACGAGCAACTTCCGCGACAACTGGCGCACCACCCGTACCGGTGCCACCACCCATACCTGCGGTAATAAAGACCATGTCAGCACCGGCAATAACTTCACCGATACGTTCGCGGTCTTCCATAGCTGCCTGACGGCCAACTTCCGGATTTGCACCTGCACCCAAGCCCTTGGTAATGGTGCTACCAAGCTGCAATACGGTACGGGTTTCCACATCTGCCAGAGCCTGCGAATCTGTGTTAGCACAGATAAACTCAACGCCTTCTACGTGGTTGAAGATCATATGCTTCACAGCATTACCGCCACCACCGCCGACGCCGACGACTTTAATCACCGGGCTCTGAGGTTGGTTATCTACGAGTTCAAACATTGTTTTCTCCCCTCTCCTTAAAGAAAAATGTCTTCGTTAACATTAAAAATTATTTTGAAACCAGCGCTTCATCTTTTCTAGAACACCAGTCTGAACAGTGCGCACCTGAGTACCAGGAAGTGGCGCGAACTGCTGTCTCATTCCATAGTGCAATAGACCAACGCCTGTTGCGTATATCGGATTGCGTACAATGTCTTGCAAGCCGCCTGTCTGATTCGGCAAACCTAAACGCACCGGCATATGAAATATTTCTTCCGCAAGATCGATAACGCCTTCCATTTTTGCGGTACCTCCGGTCAACACAATGCCACCTGCAAGCATCTGCTCGTAACCGCTGCGACGAATTTCCGCCTGCACCAACGTAAACAACTCGTCGTAACGCGGCTCGACAACTTCGGCAAGTGCCTGTCGCGACAAATCCCGCGGCGGGCGATCGCCCACACTCGGCACTTTAATGGTTTCGTCAGCACCGGCGAGCTGCGCTAATGCGCAGGCGTATTTCATTTTGATCTCTTCGGCGTACTGTGTCGGTGTGCGCAAAGCCATAGCGATATCATTGGTTACCTGATCACCTGCAATCGGGATAACACCTGTATGCTTGATTGAACCCTCTGTAAAAATGGCGATATCTGATGTGCCGCCGCCAATATCTACCAAACAAACACCCAACTCGCGTTCGTCATCGGTCAACACGGCATAACTGGAGGCCAATTGCTCTAAAATGATGTCTTCAGCGACCAAACCACAACGCTGGATGCACTTTTCGATATTCTGAGCAGCATTCACCGCACCGGTTACTAGGTGCACTTTGGCCTCAAGGCGCACACCCGACATACCATAGGGCTCTTTCACGCCTTCCTGTGAATCAATCAGGTACTCTTGTGGCAGTATGTGCAAAACCTTCTGATCGGCAGGAATCGCCACTGCCTTAGCTGCATCAATGACGCGTTCGACGTCGGCTTCCATGACCTCTTTGTCTTTGATAGCAACGATACCGTGCGAATTAAGGCTACGAATATGGCTACCGGCAATACCGGCATAAACTGAATAAATCTGGCACCCAGCCATCAACTCCGCTTCTTCTACGGCACGCTGAATCGACTGCACCGTTGATTCAATATCAACGACAACGCCCTTTTTAAGACCACGTGATGGGTGTGAACCAAGACCAATGATCTCCAGTTCCCCCTCCGTGTTGACCTCTCCGACGATGGCGACCACCTTGGAGGTACCAATATCGAGACCAACGATCTTATTTGTGGAATGTTCGCTTGCCATTAGTGATGGCCCCCGTTTAACAACTTATGGCTCTGGGCCAGCGTCGCTTTCCAGCTGACCGCTGCGCCGTTGCTATATCGTAAATCGACTGTTTCAACCTGGTTCAGTTTGTCACTCAACGACGAGGCCAGAATGTCCTGCCAACGTCCTAACTGCTGCTCCAGTTGCCCCTTATTCACTACCAGTTCATATCCATCAGCTAACACAATGGATACAACCTTTCTGTCGTCAATCATCAATGCTCTGATACGACTGTACTCTTCCGGCAACAACGCCTTTGTCTTTTTATACACCGCCAACACTTCCTGGTGATCGTTTCCAGACATCCGCACCAAACCAGTAATATCCGGCACTCGCGCGGGTGTAATAACTTCAGCGAACGATGTGATCAACGCATCATCGTTCCAATACGCGATGGGTTGTTGCTCCAACAATTCGATACGTAAACCATTGGGTAATGTGCGTTTGATCGATACATCACGAACCCATTCCAATCCCTTTAGAGACGCATAAAGGTGCTTAAGATCAACTTCTACAAAACCATCTCGGGCCGTTTTTTCAATAATCGCCTGAACATTTTGTCTCGGTAGATATTGGATATCGCCGGTAATAGCAACCTGCTCCAACGGAACATCCAATACCTCTTCAACAGCACGCATACTGACATAAGCCGATGCAGCTGCGATCGCGATGGCTGCGGTTAGCAACGTTTTATTCAGAACCAACGGGGCAACAGCCTTCAGAGTATCGATCACACGACGACGCTCTTGGGCGACAACGACTCCTCGGCGCTGGGTATTGCGCTTATTTTTGCCAGTTGTTCGCTTGTTGCTCCCGGGTTTATTCATGGCGTTACACTCAACTCCAAAATCCGCCCCACCAACTGCTTAAAGTCCATACCATCGGCTGCTGCTGCTATCGGTACCAAGCTGTGGTCAGTCATTCCCGGTGAAGTGTTCGCTTCCAACAAGAAGTAACTACCATCGTCTTCCGTCATAACATCGACACGACCCCAACCCGAACAACCCAGCAGGCGATATGCCTTCAATGCGACTGCACGGATCTCTTGCTCCTGTTCAGCATCCAGCCCACACGGACACAAATATTCGGTATCGTCAGATAAGTATTTGGCGTCGTAATCATAAAAAACATGATTCGTTTTCAAACGAATCATCGGCAGCGTCTGATCGCCAAGAATCGCTACGGTATATTCGTTACCGCTGATCCAACGCTCAGCAAGAATTTCGTCATCAAAACGTGCAGCTTGATCAACTGCCGTGCGAAAATCATCTGCATTGGTGACCACAGCCATGCCTACACTCGAGCCTTCTCGGCTCGGTTTGATCATGACTTTCTCACCTAACAATGCCTTCACATCGCTCCAGTCGGACCGACGATCAACAACAACAAAGTTTGCCGTCGGAATACCTGCGCCCTGCCAGATCAATTTCGAACGTTGCTTATCCATCGCGATCGCGCAGCCTAATGTATCGCTACCGGTAAAACACACATCTAACGAACGTAACAATGCTTGAACCGTGCCATTTTCGCCGTCGCCACCATGCAGAGCAATAAAGGCATGCGTAATACGTTCTGATTTAATCGCATCGGCCAATTGATGTGTCGGCACATCAATCGCAACAGGCTCCATTCCCAACGCCTTAAATCCGGCGATAACCTGCGCTCCACTATTGAGCGAAACATCGCGTTCAGAACCTTCGCCACCGAACAGTACCGCCAACCGGGCGTTATCGGGCAGTAGATTGCTATTCGTCATTGCAACCCCCGCTTCGCTAACATTTCAGCAAGGGTACCTACATTGCCAGCACCTTGCGTAACAACCAAATCGCCTGCTTCAACCAGTTTCGCCAGTACATCGGGCACATCATCAATGGTTTTCACATGTACTGGATCAACTTTACCCAACTGACGAAGGCTATGACATAAACTGCGACTATCTGCACCAACAACGGGTTTTTCGCCCGCAGAATAAACATCCAATACAATCAGTACATCGACCTCGGAAAGCACTTTCACGAAATCATCATATAAGTCTTTCGTGCGGCTATATCGGTGCGGCTGAAATATCATCAGCACACGTTTGTCCGGATGGCTTTCACGTGCAGCATCAATCGTTACCGCCACTTCCGTCGGATGATGCCCGTAGTCATCCACCAAACGAGCGGTACCGTCGCCGACTGCATAATCGCCATAAACCTGAAAACGACGCCCAACACCATTGAATGAACGCAAACCATCGATGATCGCTTCCGCGGCGACATTTTCATCAATCGCCAACGCAGCAGCAGCCGTCGCATTCAATACGTTATGTCGACCAGGCACATTAATAGTGATCGGCAATTCAGCGCTTTCTGCATATTCGACAATAAACGAGTTACTCATGCCGTCGCTCTGTACATCTCTGATACGAAAGTCAGCATCATCAGAAAAACCATAGGTCAATGTCGCACGACCTAATCGCGGTAAAATTTCACGCACAATCGGATCATCGATACAGGCAACAATCGCGCCGTAAAACGGTAGATTATGAGCAAAGTCTACAAACGTCTGTTTGAGCTTCTCAATATCGCCATCGTAGGTACTCATATGGTCTTCTTCGATATTGGTAATCACCGAAGCCATCGGCTGAAGATGCAAAAACGACGCATCGCTTTCATCCGCTTCCGCAATCAAGTAATGACTCTCACCCAAACGCGCATTACTGCCGAAATTATTGACTAACCCGCCGATAATAAAGGTCGGATCCAGTCCACCTGCAGCCAGAATCGAAGCAATCATACTGGTTGTCGTGGTCTTCCCGTGCGTTCCGGCAACGGCGATCCCATGCCGATAACGCATCAACTCAGCCAGCATTTCTGCCCGCGCAACGATAGGTACGCGATGTTCCCGTGCCCATTGAATTTCCGGGTTAGATTCATCAATCGCTGTGGATACAACAACAACGTCAGAACCATCAACATTGGTTTCTGCATGACCGATAAAAATCGTCGCGCCGAGCGAGCGTAATCGCTCGGTATTGGCAGATTCTCGCAGATCTGAACCAGACACTTCGTATTTCTGGTTAACTAATACTTCAGCAATACCGCACATACCGGCACCGCCGATTCCGATAAAGTGAATTCGATCTATTCGGCGCATCCCTGGCACAACTCTTTGGATCATAACGCCTCCTCCAGACACACACCGGCAACACGCGTTGCGGCATCCACTATGGCCATTTCTCTGGCTTTCTGTTGCATGGTGTCGATCACTTGTGGATCGTTCACCATCAATTCAATAACTTCTTGCAAACTGTCTACATTCATCTCTGGCTGCGGCATTAAAACCGCGGCGTCGTTGTCTGACAACCAACGGGCATTCGCCGTCTGGTGATCGTCAATAGCAAACGGGAATGGCACAAACACGGCTGTTTTTCCTGCTGCTGCGATTTCACTCACGGTCATGGCACCAGACCGACAAATAACCAAATTGGCCCACTGATAAGCATCCGCCATATCATCGATAAACGCATTGACCCAAACACCGGTATTCGCAGACAAATCCGTACTAACATCTAACCCAGCTTGACGATACGCATCAGCCACAACATCAACATGCCCTTTACCGGTTTGGTGACGAACTTGAATACGCTGCCCCATTACTTTGGCGACATCTGGCATAACATCATTAATCGCCTTAGCCCCCAAACTACCACCAACAACCAAAACACGCAGAACGCTAGCGCCTTGCTGACTTGGTGATTGAGCAGTACTGATATCTTGCGCATGCTGATCACAAATCGACTGGCGCACCGGATTTCCGACCATTTCACCGGCAGGGAATGCATCCGGGAACGCCTGTAATATGCGCTTTGCAAAACGTGCCAATATTCGATTTGTTGTTCCGGCGACGGCATTTTGCTCATGGATAACCAGCGGAATTCCCATCAAACGCGCAGCCAACCCACCCGGGCCTGCAGCAAATCCCCCCATGCCCAATACAGCGTCTGGTTTAATCTGCCGAATCAGACGTCGAGACTGTAACAAGGCCTTCAAGATTCTAAACGGCGCTAACAAAAGACCTGCAGCGCCTTTACCACGCACGCCTGTGATATCGATATACTGAATATCAATCCCTTGCTCAGGAACCAAACGCGACTCGATACCTTTTCTCGTACCTAACCAAGTCACTGAGTGCCCATCACCCAACAACTCTGAAGCCACAGCCAATCCCGGGAACACATGCCCGCCAGTACCGCCGGCCATGATCAGAACCTGTTTTTTGCCATGTTCTTGTGTCATGTCGCCAATCTCCTGCCCTTTTCGTTCTGTCGGGAGGAAACTGCACCTTTACTGGCTACTTCGGCCTGAATACGCGCCAATATGCCCACCATCATAAAACTAACAATCAAACTACTTCCGCCATAACTCAAAAATGGCAAGGTGAGCCCTTTCGTTGGCAGCAAACCGATGTTCACGCCAATGTTGATAAAAATCTGCGCTGAAAACACCAAGCCTATGCCAGATGCCAAATAACTATTGAACAGTTCGCCTTGCTCCTGAACCTGCTTAGCCAGTCGAAAGATTCGAACAATCAGTGCTGAAAACAAACAAAGCGTAAACAAGCTGCCAAGAAATCCGAGTTCCTCAGCGATGATGGCAAAGACAAAATCGGTATGGGCTTCCGGCAAGAAAAATTGCTTTTGAATGCTGTTTCCAAGCCCCAAACCCAGCCACTCTCCACGACCAAACGCAATCAACGACTGCGTTAATTGATAACCACAGTCGAAGCGATGGGATTCTTGCCACGGATCGACAAAACACTTTAATCGCTGCATCCGATATGAACTTGATACTGCCATCAGCACCACCGAGGCGAGCGATGCAACAACCAACGCTGCCAGTTGAGGCAACCCAAGCCCTGCCAAAAAGATCATCCCGAGGCAGGCAAAGATAATCACAACCGCAGAACCAAAATCTGGCTCTTTTAACAGCAGAACAATGGCAATCATCAAGACAGCAATCGGCTTTAGGAATCCGACCCATCGTTCACGAACTTCATCCTGGCGCCGCACGAGATAGCCCGCCATATAAATAAGAATAAATAGTTTGGCGACCTCCGAGCTTTGTAAGTTAACCGGCCCTAGAGGAATCCAGCGCATGCTGCCATTCACCTCACGGCCAATGCCAGGAATCAATACTGCGATCAACAGCGCAAATGCCATTAACAAAGCCAACCATCCAAAGCGATACCACTGTTTGGTTGGAATCATAAAAGCGGCAACACCGGCGATACTCGCCAATACCAAAAACACAAATTGACGACCGATATAAAAATGCGGTGCACCATATTTATGGGCAGCATAATCGATCGATGCTGACCCCATCATGATCAAACCCATTGAGGCAAGCGCACCAACCAACACCAACATGCGTTTATCGATAAAACGGAAGTGCTCAGTCAGCATGTTCATGCATCACCTGCCTGAGAACGAATGCTGAGCACAGCATGACGAAACGCATCGCCACGGGCCTCATAATTTTCGAACATATCGAAACTGGCACAAGCAGGAGCAAACAAAACCGAATCACCATCCGAACTTTGCGATAAGGCGGCTGCACAGGCCAACTCCAAGCTTTCTGCTCTCGATACAGACTGCCCCGCTAGGGCATCAGCAATCTTCTCTGCATCTTGACCAATCAACACCGTATGCTTCACATGCACTTGGCAAACATCTGCCAAGGGTGAAAAGTCGCTGTTTTTATCAAGGCCACCGGCAATGAGAATGATGGACGGTTTATCGCCAGACAACCCTTCAATAGCAGCAACAGCAGCCCCTACGTTAGTTGCCTTAGAGTCGTTATAGAAAACGACATTGTTGATCTCTTCGACATACTCGCAACGATGTTCGAGGCCTTTAAAAGCAATTGCGGCGTCAGCAAGGTGCGGTAACGACACCCGCTTTTCCAAGTTCAAAGACAAACACAACGCCATCGCAGCCATAACATTCAATTGGTTATGACGCCCTTTGATTTTGAGCGTATCCGTCGCTAATACTGGCTCGCCCTGATAAGTAATCTGATCATCCTGAATACCAAACCCTCGAGCAGACGGCCCAAGGCCATACTCAATAATCTGGTCGGGTGTTTGCTCCAGCACTGATACAGGTAAAAACGTGGTCGCATCATCACGATTCACAACAGCAACGGATGCACCTTCAAAAACACGCCATTTTGCAGCATGGTAATCGTCCATACTGTCGTAGCGATCCATATGATCTTCTGTGACGTTCAATATCGTTGCAGCCGCTGCTCCCATATACGGCAGTCGTTCCAGCTGAAAACTGGAAAGCTCCAACACAAAGATATCCGGACGATTCCCCTCCAGCAGTTGTTCTAATACTGGTCGACCAATGTTGCCTGCCACCTCGGAATGAATGCCCGAATGGTTGAGCATCTCGCCTACTAAAGTCGTCACAGTACTCTTACCGTTAGAGCCTGTGATTGCGATATACGGGCGTTTGATCGAGTTGATAAACAGCTCAATATCGCTTGTCAACAAAGCCCCATTGTCTAAGGCATTAACAATTGAGGGTTCAGTGATCGGCATGCCAGGGCTTACGACTAAAACATCGTCAGCACCAAAGGTATCATTGTTAAATGGACCGCAGACAAACTCCACCGCAGGAAATTCAGTCACAAACTGATCCAATAGAGGCGGCTGCTCTCGGCTATCAACAACACGGAAAGGAACCCGGCGCGCATTAAAAAATCGCGCACACGACAAGCCCGTCAGTCCCATGCCGACGATAGCAACTTGTCTGTTACCCCATGTTGATTCCATTTCTTCCCAACTATTCCTATTAGCTCTATTTGTTTCTACCTATCGACGTTCGTGACGTCGATAGGGTTTGATTGATATCTACCGCAGTTTTAGTGTTGCTAATCCAACCAACACCAAGATGATGGTAATAATCCAGAAACGAACAATCACACGCGGCTCAGGCCACCCCTTCAATTCGAAATGGTGATGGATAGGCGCCATTCTGAATATGCGTTTTCCGGTTAATTTAAAAGAAGCGACTTGTAAAATCACTGACACGGTTTCAAGGACGAAAATGCCGCCCATGATGAAAAATACGATTTCGTGCCGCGTAATAACGGCAATAACACCCAATGCAGCACCCAATGCCAAAGAGCCGACATCGCCCATAAATACTTGCGCAGGGTAAGTGTTAAACCAGAGAAACCCTAGGCCTGCGCCAACCAGCGCCGCACAGAACACCACTAACTCTCCCGCGCCAGGAATGTAAGCAATATTCAAGTAACGGGAAAACTCCACATTGCCGGAGAGATAAGCAATGATGCCCAACGCCGACCCAACCATGACACTCGGCAAAATCGCCAAACCGTCAAGGCCATCTGTCAGGTTGACCGCATTACTGGCCCCGACGATAACGAAATAGGTCAACACTAAATACAGTGGCCCCATACTCCAGGCGATATTTTTGAAAAACGGAACAAACAACTGCGTTTCCTGCGGTGTTTGAGCCGTATAGTAAAGAAACAAACCGGCACCTAAACCAAATACAGATTGCCATAAATACTTCCATCGTGCGGGCAGCCCTCGGGAGTTTTTTTCAACCACTTTACGGTAATCATCCACCCAACCTATCGCACCAAAGGCAAACGTTGTTATTAACACTGTCCAGACAAAACGATTACTCAAATCACCCCATAGCAGCGTTGATACCCCCACCGACATCAAAATCAAACCACCACCCATTGTTGGTGTGCCGGATTTCGACAGATGACTTTGCGGCCCATCCGTTCGCACGGTTTGACCGATTTGGCGATCAACCAAACGACGAATCATGACCGGCCCCATAATCAGAGCAATAGTCAGGGCCGTCAGAACACCCAAAATGGCACGCATGGACAGGTAGTTAAATACCTGAAATGCACTTATATATTCTGACAACCAGTTGGCGACAATAAGTAACATGGTTAATCCGAAACCTTCGTTATTAATAGCGGCTCAACAACCTTTTCCATGGCTGACGACCTCGATCCTTTCACTAACACAGCATCCCCTGGCTGCAATGTCTGACGCAAAAACGCCACGAGTTTGTCGTGATCAGTGAACGCCCGTCCTGTCTTTTTATCAGTGCTCGCGGAGGCAGCAAAGTACCCCGCCAGCGTATGATTCGACTGCTCCCCAAAAGCAACCAACTCATCAACACCCGCCGACCGCGCATACTCACCAATATCTTGATGCGCAGATTCGGTGTATCCACCAAGTTCAGCCATATCACCCAACACCAACCAGCGACGCGCATCAAACTGACACAAAACATCGATGGCCGCCTGAACAGATCCGGGGTTTGCGTTGTAGGAGTCATCAAGAAGCGGACCGCCCCAGCTTCCCTTCAGAGGAGCCAAGCGACCGGCAACAGGCACAAATTCTGCAAGCCCTGTAGCAACATCATCCAGAGAACAACCCGCTAAAATTGCCATCGCCGCAGCACACAATGCATTTGATACATTGTGTCTGCCGGTAGCAGGTAACTTCACCGCCTTAGTCTGCTCCTGATAGCACAAGGTAAATTGAATACTTTCGAAACTACTGACGATATCTCTGGCGAGTAAATCAGCCGTGTCGTATTGCTGAGAAAATGTCAGTGAATGCACTTTTTTATCGGCTAACAGTTCAAGCCAATCACTGGCATAGGCGTCATCCAGGTTAATCGCCGCCTTATGATCTTCCTGTAACTCAGCAAATATCTCAGCCTTAGTTTCTGCAATTGCCTCTCTGGAACCAAATCGACCAATATGAGCGGTTCCAATATTGGTAATCGCTGTGATATCCGGCTGTGCAATTTGCATCAAGTAACGAATATCGCCGCGCTCTGCCGCCCCCATTTCCACAACAAAATAGTCACTGGACGCATCCATATTCATTAGGGTTAGTGGCACACCTAACTCGTTATTCAGGTTACCTTCAGTCGCATCCGTTTTACCGCGCTGCCTCAAAATGCTGACTAACATGCCTTTTGTGGTGGTTTTTCCACAACTTCCGGTCATGCTCATCAAGACGCCAGAAAACTGTTTGCGTCGATGTAATGCGATACGCGCCATGGCTTTTTGACAATCATCAACAACTAACTGAGGCAACCCGATGTTACTTTGTCGCTGCTCTACAACCGCCAACGCCGCGCCGTTGTCACTGGCGGCCTGCAAAAACGCATGACCGTCTACTTTTTCACCTTTAAACGCAAAAAACACATCATCAGTACCAATGTGACGGCTATCAATAACCGCTCGCGCCAGAGAATCCACGTGCGTCACATCGCCAATCAGCTCACCTAATGTGATCAGTTCAAGGTCTCGAGGCGTTAAATTCAGCACGAAACACCTCCAGCATGCTCAAGCGCTTGGCGCGCCTCAAAAACATCGTCAAAAGCGACTGTTGTATCCCCACACACTTGGTAGGTTTCATGGCCTTTTCCGGCGATGAGTAAAGTATCACCCTGCTCGAGTTCGCCAATGGCTTGAATAATCGCCTGTTTCCGGTCGACAACAATCGAGAAATCATCGTATTCGAAGCCTGTGGCGATATCCGCACAAATAGCCTGCGGATCTTCTCCTCGCGGGTTGTCCGATGTAATCCAGGTAAAATCGGCCCATGCTTCTGCAATCCGCCCCATAGCAGGACGCTTGGTCGAATCACGATCACCGCCACATCCAAACACCAAAAGCAGCCGCCCAAGGGTTTCGGTTCGCAATGCCCCCAATGCCTTTTCCAGTGCATCCGGTGTGTGTGCATAATCAACAACAACATGTGCACCGGAATCATTATTGACTGATTCCATCCTTCCACGTACAGGCTCAAGTTGTTCAACCAAAGCAACAGTTTCGTCTAAATCGAATCCGAGTCGATACACCGTCATTACTGCTGCAAGCATATTGGAAATATTGAATCGACCGGAGAGACGCGCACTAAATGGCAAATCCAGCTCACCAACATGGATGCATCCCCGATAACGACCACCGACAAAGTTGAGATCCGAAACCCGAACGTCTGCGCCTCGATTAACTAACGAGTAGCGCACAACATCCACACTAGACGGGCAACTTTCCGCCATCGAGTGCCCGCTATCATCGTCATCGTTGATCAACGCGACCTGCAGGCTTGGCATGCTGAACATCCGCGCCTTTGCCTCACGATAGGCATCAATGGTTTTGTGATAATCAAGATGATCGTGGCTCAAATTTGTATAAACACCCGCCACAACATTCACACCGTCAACACGCCCCTGATCAAGAGCGTGGGACGAAATTTCCATTACTGCGTAACGGCAGCCCGCATCCTTCATACTGCGCAGATATTGATGTGTCGCCAATACGTCAGGTGTTGTATTACCTGTGGCTTCCCAACCATTACCAACATTTACACCTAAAGTGCCAATTTCGCCGGTTTTTTGCCCTAGCAATCGCAGCAGCTGTGCAACATAGTTAGACACTGAGGTCTTGCCATTCGTGCCGGTAACGCCAATAACTGGCATGGCATCAACATCGCTCCAATAAAAACGCTGAGCAATGGCACCTAATCGTTTCCGTAAATCTGCCAATACAATATACGGTACGTCTTTCGGCACGCTAACCGGCTCGAGAGACTCTACCGGGCGCTCTGCAACAACAGCGACAGCACCTGCATTAACCGCCTGCGAGATATAATCGTGACCATCGGATTGTGCGCCCTTGAGCGCAACAAACAGATCGCCGGCACCCACTTTCCGGCTATCCAGCTCAAGACCACGCACTTCTGGGTCATAAGTCAGATTAGACAGCTCCACTAACTGAGAAAGAGGCATGGCTTTCATCACATCCCCCTCGACACAAGCCGGCTTTCGCTAGACTCTGGCGACAGCATATCCGGCGCAACATTCAGCAACCGCAAGCCATCTTCGATAATGGCGGAGAATACGGGCGCAGCGACTTCACCACCGTAATACTCTCGACCTTTAGGGTCATCAACAACAACGACAACAGCGATTTGAGGGTTATCAGCAGGTGCAAATCCTGCGAAGATTGAAATGTACTTTCCGGCCTCATAACCCTTGGCACCGACTTTATGGGTTGTTCCTGTCTTACCAGCCGCGCTGTATAAGTCTGATGCAGCCTTACGCGCCGTACCCGTAGGACCAACAACAGTTTTAGCCATTCCAATGACCTGATCAGCAAGCGCAGGAGCAACAACCTGTTCCCCTTTGGATGGCTCGCTCAATTTGACAAAGCTAACAGGGCGAATTTCCCCACGTGCAGCCACCGTTGCGTAGGCTCTGGCCAACTGTGCTGCCGTTACCGACACCCCATGTCCGAAAGACAACGACGCTTGTTCAATCTTTCTCCAGCGCTCGCGATACGGGAAATAACCAGTGCTTTCACCAGGAATGCCGCTGTCAATCGGCTGCGCAAACCCCAGACGACGCAACATACTGGGCACGACCTCAGGCTCAAGCGTCAGCGCGATTTTTGTCATCCCAACCTGAGAAGATTTCGTAATCACTTTGGTGACATCTATTAGCCCGTAATTCACAGGGTCCAACAATGTTTTTCTGCCGACACGGACATATCCCGGATTAGTATCAATCTTGGAGTCAGGCGAGAACTTTCCAGCTTCCAATGCTGCTAATACCGCCAAGGGCTTGACCGTTGAACCCGGCTCAAATACATCGGTAACTGCACGATTCCTGACACTGGCGATGTTCATTCGGCTGCGATCATTGGGATTAAATGCCGGCTGATTCGCCATCGCCAACACTTCTCCAGTGTGAATATCTAAAACGACAACAGAGCCGGCATCGGCTCTGTGTTTGGCTACGGCAGTTTTCAGCTCACGATAGGCCAGATACTGAAGTCGCATATCGACACTCAGTGCAATATCATCTCCGGGCTCCGGATCTTTCGGTTGTCGTAAGACTTTTATCGTTCGATCATGTAAATCTTTGAGCAGAACACGTCTTCCATCGTCGCCTTGCAGCGCAGTGTTATAGGTGTTTTCGAAACCTTCCTGCCCGCGCCCCTTTCGATCTACATATCCGACCAAGTGGGAAGTCACTTCTCCGCCTGGATAGAAACGACGGTATTTTTCTTCACCACTAATGCCTTTAATGCGCAATTCCGCCACTGCATCAGCAATAATTGGTGATACCTCACGTTTGATCAGCATGTAACGCTTAGCCTGATAACGCTCAAGTTTGCTTTGGATATCAGCAGCTGGCATTTCTAATAAGAAAGCCAACTGCTGCAATTCATCATCGGTAAATACTAAATGCGCTGGGTCAGCGATGATATCGACTACGGGTGTTGAAATCGCCAACGGTACACCATTGCGGTCGGTCAACATGCCACGCGGCCCTGGAATTTTTTCTACACGAACGGTTCTGCTGTCACCTTGGCGTTTCAAAAAATCGACGCCATGGGTGATATCCAATACCTGCAGCATCAACATGCGGCCGACTAGGGACATCGCCAATAACAACAAACCCACAGCGACTAAAACAAAGCGCCACTCAGCGCTTAGCCAGCGCTTAAAGGAGGCCATCATGGCTGGCTCCCCTGCGCAACAACGACAATCTGCTTAGCCGTTGGCACAGCCATATCCAGCTTTTCAGCAGCAATTTGTTCTAAACGTGTATACGACGCCAAGGTGCTTCGCTCAATGAGCAACTGCCCCCATTCGACCTCGAACTCCTGCCCTTGTTTGATCAGGTTCTGCCAAGCGATAAAATTCTGACGTGAGGCATGCGTGGTAAAAACCACAGCCAATGCAGACAGAATAACTGCCGGCCAGAGTAGCAAAGACAGCTTCCAGCTAGTCATTGCCCAGAACCTTTTCAGCAATTCGCATAATGGCGCTGCGCGAACGGACGTTCTCGCTTACTTCCGCATCGGCCGCTTTAACCGCTTTACCGACGCTAACTAAATGCGGGTCTCGTGCGATTGTCGATATCGGGATATTACGCGGAATGACAGGCCCACGCTCTTGTGCCCGAATGAACTGTTTAACAATCCGATCTTCCAGCGAATGGAAGCTAATCACCACCAAACGACCACCGGGTGCCAACATATCAACAACATCAGCAAGCAATCGCTGCAGATCATCGAGCTCTTGATTGATATGAATTCGGATGGCTTGAAAGCTGCGTGTTGCAGCATGCTTTTTCAATTTCACCGACTTCGGGATGATTTGTTCGATGAAATCCGCTAAATCGAGAGTACGTTCGAACGGCTGCTGATCACGGCGATCAACAATTTTTTTCGCAATCAAACCGGCAAACTTTTCTTCACCATACACCTTGAGAACATAACGAATATCGCCTTGATCCGCGCGATTCAACCATTCTGCGGCAGTTTCACCCGCACTGGTATCCATCCGCATATCAAGCGGCCCATCATTCATAAAACTAAAACCACGATCTGCCTGATCTAGCTGCGGTGAAGAAACCCCAAGATCGAGCAATATGCCGTTCAGTTGACCAAGCTGGCCGCGCGCATCAACTTCCTGACGCATCTCGGCAAAGCTGCCGTGCCACAATTCAAATCGATCATCGCTAATCTCTGCCGCGGCGTATTCGACTGCCTGCGGATCTTTATCAAACCCGAGCAAACGGCCGTTATCACCAAGCGAACCGAGAATTGCGCGGCTGTGCCCACCACGGCCGAATGTTCCGTCCACATAGAAGCCGTCGGCTTTGGTAATCAAAGCGTCTACAGATTCCTGTAACAATACGGACTGATGCATTTGGCAATTTCTCGTTATGTATTTATTTGGCTGGCTTTAAAAGACCAGGTTCTGGATATCGTCCGGCACATCAAGATCGCCGCTATTGGCATCCTCAATCGCTTGCGCCGTTTCAGCCGCCCACTGCTCGTCATTCCAGAGCTCAAACTTGCCGCCCTGACCGACCAATACCACTTTTTTTTCCAACCCTGCATATTCACGCAACGCTGCAGGTAGTAAAACACGACCATTGCCATCCAACTCAAGTTCACTGGCATAGCCAAGCATGAGACGCTGCAATCGTCGTGTTGATGCATTTAATGAGGGTAATTTTTGAAGTTTCTGCTCAATGTCCTCCCAAACGGATAAGGGATAGATCAACAAACAGCGGGTCTGGATATCGATAGTTGCTATGAGCTGGCCGTCATCGGAGTTTTTTAAGCCGTCACGATACTTAGTCGGCATTGCCATGCGACCTTTAGCATCCATGTTAATGGCATGAACCCCCCGAAACACTCTTCACCCCTTCCGCTTAGCGATAGCGACATTATCTTCCAGAAAAAACCACTTTAAACCACTTTTCACCACATGAAGACACTATAGGAATTTAGACAACCACTTTCAAGCAGTTCAAGCACTGGAAAATGCGTATAAGTACTTAATTTTCCGAAGGAATTCAGAAACAGGGGGGATCAAGAAGGAAGATAAGACGAACAAGCAAAGGAAGATAGCAGCCGAAGTTAAAGTATTACTTTAACTTCGGCTCATCTATTAGATCATTTGAGAATAACGAATGAACTTGTTGAGAAGAAAATAGAGTCAGCCTATAAGCCGGGTTTTGTCGTGGACAATCATTCATCTACGGCATGCGTCACCACATGCCTTTAGCAACCTACCCGAATCCAGTGCGGGTCACACCTGTAGGATTCCTATTTGGTCTTGCTCCGAACGGGGTTTACCATGCCATGAACTGTTACCAGTCATGCGGTGCGCTCTTACCGCACCCTTTCAGCCTTACCTGTGTGTTAACAATCGCGGAACGATTGCCACCACCATCGGCGGTCTACTCTCTGCTGCACTTTCCGTAGGCTCGCGCCCCCCAGGAGTTACCTGGCGTTCTACCCAATGGAGCCCGGACTTTCCTCTCCCGGCGTTACGAATAACACCGGCAGCGATTATCCAGCCAACTCTGCCCGAAAGAGTAACAAGATTTACTAATTTTTCAAGCCAAGTAAGAAATCATATACGTCACGGGTCGGCAAATCGTAGTGAGAGGCGACGATCTTGCTCGCCTTTTTCGGCGGCAATACATCGACTAACAGCGCAGCCAGCGAACGAGCATCGTCAGATAGTGTAGACTGCGCGACATACTCAACACCTTCCACAACCAAGACAATCTCACCCTTTTGCTGGTTATCGTCATTCCGAACCCATTCAAGCAGCTCCGCCAAACTATTTTGACGGATCGTTTCAAACGTTTTCGTCAACTCACGAGCAAGGGTAACTCTTCGAGAGTGACCGAAAGCCTCACACATATCCGATAGACACTCCACAATCCGATGCGGCGCCTCGTAAAACACTAATGTTCGCTTCTCTTCGGCAACCAACGCTAAGGCTTTCTGTCGAGCAGCGGCTTTAGCAGGTAAAAAGCCCTCAAACGCAAACGTATGGGTTGGTAATCCTGCGGCACACAATGCCGTAATAATGGCGCTAACTCCAGGCACTGGGCATACCTTGATTCCGCGCGCGTGCGCCTCGGCAACAAGCGGATACCCAGGATCAGAAATAAGGGGCGTTCCGGCGTCACTAATCAAGGCCAAACTCTTGCCTTCTTCCAATAGCTCAAGCAGTTTGCGGGTTTGAGACTCGCCAGCGTGCTCATGATACGCTAGCATTGGCGTCCTAATATCAAAGTGGCGCATTAAATACGCGCTATGCCGGGTATCCTCCGCAGCAATTATGTCGGCATTCGCCAGAATTTCTTTGGCGCGAGGCGTCATATCAGCCATATTGCCAATAGGTGTGGCGACTATGTATAGAACGGATGGTAAAACAGAAGACATATCTGCAACACTCACAATTGTGTTGTGGGGTGACAAGAAACATGGCCGGAATACGGACAACGCTGCAAGATCAGGTTTTGAGGCGCTTAATGGTAAATGAAACACGGCAGATTTTCCTGCCATTTCTGTTAGTGGGCGCACTGGCGCTTCAAAGTTGCAGCACGACGCCCTCGGTCGCTGGGAGTATCACCCCAAGCGACGAGGTAACGAGTCTATCGGTATCGCCGATGCTCGACGGGCAACTCACAACGATTTACGAAGCGATCGCCAACGCAGACTACTCTCACGCCTCACAATTAATCAACTCTCTCTCCGAGCAATACCAGAACAACCTGCAATCAGCGAATGACAATCTGGCCCTGATTAACGCCAAAGCCAGCTTATTTCTCGCAACTGATGCGCCTGAGCAAGCACTAAGTGTCTTGGATAAAGCATCAACCCAACAGTTATTGACCGAAGCCTCTGCGGATGTTGCGACACAAACGCTGGCCCTTACCGCAGATGCATGGCAAGCCCAAAGCCAGCCGATCAAAGGCGCTCGTATTCGCCTACAATTGGCCGACCTATGGCAAGAGAACAAACAAGCCTACCTGCATAATCACGAGAAAATATGGCAGCTCGCTAATGCCCTCGCCGACGCGCCTGAGACCATTGTGTCGGACCCGACACTGCAACAATGGGTCGAATTAGCGAAACTGACCAAACGCACCGACATCGCCTTCAGTGACCAAATAGACAAAATCAATCAATGGCAACTTACCCACCCCACTCATCCGGCAGCGCTTATCCCGGTTTCAGATATTGGCAAGGTGCAAGCTGCAGGAAGGCAGATTCCGCGCCATATCGCTGTATTGCTACCATTTGATGGCAAATACAAACGCTGGTCCAATGCTGTTCGAGATGGTGTCATGCAATCATGGTATAAGAACCCTAGTCGCACGGAAATTAGCTTTTACTCTGCCGACCCTTCCGTTGACTTCCTCGCGACCTATGATGAAGCCATCGCTGACGGGGCAGATTTGATTATCGGCCCATTACTTAAAAACCAGCTCATTAAGTTACAGTCTCTCGAACATTTACCGGTTCCGACCATTGCACTTAACGACACTAACGCCGAACATCTGCCTGAAGGCCTACTGGAATTCAGCCTAGCCACAGAAGATGAAATCGATTCATTAATCGCCAAGGCGGTCGACGAAGACTATCGTCGCGTCATCATCCTCTCTGAAGACTTAGGCTGGGCGAAAGACGCTACAGCCTATTTCACACGCCAGTGGGAAGGATTAGGAAATACTGTCCTATCGTCACAAACGTTCGAAACAACACGCGGACAATCTCCCGTAGTTGAAAAGCTCCTAAACATCGACCAGAGCCATCGTCGAGCAAGAGAAATCGCACAACTCACCAACACCCGCTTCACCAGCGAACCAAGACGGCGTCAGGATGTAGACTTAGTTGTTGTGTTTTCGAAAAGCGCACCTGCGCAACCGCTAAGACCCCTATTCGCCTACCATAAAGCTGGCAACCTACCGATGTACGCGACCTCGAATGTTTACAAGGGCTATCCAGACCCATCAGCCAACCAAGATCTCAACGGCATGGTTATTACTGACGCGCCGCGGGTTATCGAACGCAAAAAGGACATTCCTAAAAAATACAAAAAATCGCCACTGATTCGCCTGTTTGCATTCGGGGAAGACGCCTATATTTTAAGTCAACGCGGCTTATTACTGGCCTATCTCGAAGATAGAGAATATCCAGGCTCCACAGGCGACTTACGCGTCTTAAACCAGCACGTCCATCGTCAACTGGATTACGCTGAGTTTAAAAAGGGAATACCCATTAAGATCGAAGCAAACACAAAAACTGAATAATCGACCGAGCAAGGATGCTCACGGATGGAATCGTGATCAGATTAGGAACAAACACCAAGACCATTGGTGACTATTACGAAGATGTCGCACTCGACTTCCTGAAAGAACAAGGCTGCCAACTGGTAACCCGCAACTTTCACAGTCGTCGCGGCGAAATTGATCTAATCGTCAAGGATGATAAAACACTGGTATTCGTCGAAGTAAGATTCCGAAGAAACCCGAACTACGGTAGCCCGCTCGACACGGTCACCAAAGACAAACAAGTAAAATTAACGGCTTGTGCGCAGTATTTTCTGCAGACACAGGCAAAATATCAGCATTATGAATGCCGTTTTGACGCAATTTCGATAACAGGCGACCCCGACCACCTGGATATCGACTGGATTAAGCAAGCCTTTGTAGCTAACTCATAACTATGTCAATCTTTGAAAACATCACCCGCTTTTTTGATCAACAGAACGCAACCAACAGCCTTTTGTATGAACAACAAACGCCGTACATTGCAGAAGCTGCCAATCTAATCACCCACTGCCTTGCCGAAGGTGGGAAGATTCTTGCCCTCAGCCCCTCAGATTACGATGTCGCGGCCAACTTTCTTGTTCATCACTTGGTGCACTCGCGATATATCGAACGCCCTGGTTTACCCGCAATGCAACTAAACGGAAAGAGTCACGGAACGTTAACACAGGCATTAACGACGTTTGCCAATGCTGGCGATGTCGTTATTGTATTTGCAGACCAAACAGCAACAAGCGAACTCCCACCATTAATCGCCTCCGCACTTGAATCCCAACTACGGATTATCGTTGTGTGCAGCTGCCCAGATGACGTCCGTGACGCCATCGTGCCGCCAGAACACGTTGTTGTGAACATCAACAGCACCGCAACCGATCACACGCTACAACAGCTGTTGATTGCCCAACTTTTGGCACAGCTAACTGAGCAAGCGCTTTTCGGAATTAATCTATGACACGATTAACACTCCCGCTATCAATACTTTTATTGGCATCAATACTTCATGGTTGCACGGGCTTTATGGCTGCAACCAACGACGGTGCAGTAGACGAAGATTATGGAGAGCGCACAATGGGTATCTCCATTGAGGATTCCTCCATCGAATCTAAGGCCAGCATTAATATCAATCGTGCAGACAAGGCATTGGACAAAGACTCAAACATCAACGTCAACTCCTACAATCTCATCGTATTGGTAACTGGACAAACCCCTACACCAGAATTAAAAAGCAAGGTTACTGATGTTGCAGGCAAGATCCGGCATGTCAGACGCGTGCACAATGAATTGGAAGTTAGCGCACCAACCGATTTCGGCCAGCGCACATCAGACACCTACCTATCAGCCAAGATCAAAGCGAACCTGCTGACAAACGGAAAAATTGACTCTGGCAGAGTTCGAGTTATCGTCGAAAATGGATCTGTCTATTTGATGGGGCTTGTCACCCAAGAAGAATCTGAGCGCGTGGTCAGTTCCGTGCAAGAAGTGTCAGGGATCAAGCGTATTATCAAAGTGTTTGAATACATCGACAACAAGATTAGCCATCGCTGACGCTATACCGAAGTTAAAATAGAACGATACGCCCAATCACCAAATTGCAGACAAAAAAAATCGGGGAACACCCGATTTATATTTTCTATATACGCGTCCATGAACCATCACTAATAGACTATTTGACGACCTTCAGCTGAGGCCTACCCGATGGGCGTGGTGGCTCGGGGTCATCATCAGAAGGATCAATTCCGGCAGTTTCATCCGACACCTTAGCATCTGACTCCTGAATACCATCAATGCTTCGGAGTGGCTCCGGCGCATTGCCTTGATCGGCGTCCTCTTCAGTAACATCTACGTCAAAGCCAGGCTCATCAGGAAATGCCATACCTTGGCCATTTTCACGTGCGAATATACCCATAACCGCAGCCATAGGCACGCTCACAAGCTGTGCAACACCTGAAAAACGTGCCGAGAACTCGATACCGTCATTCGTCATCTGTAAGTCAACGATAGCCGAAGGCGCCAAATTTAAAGTAATCTGGCCATCTTCAACATATTCACGCGGCACCTCTACGCCTGGCGCATCCGCATTCACTGCCAGAAAGGGCGTGCATTCATTATCAAGAATCCATTCATAGACTGCACGCAAGAAATAAGGGCGTGTAGGCGTCATCATTAGCCAGCTTTGACGGTGATGTGAGCCATATCCTGCTCGTGCTCAGACATGCTTTCCTTAAAGGATTCACGAGAGAACAGACGCTCCATGTACTCATACAAAGGCTTGGTCTGCTTGGTCTTCGGAATCTCGATACCCATTGCCGGCAAACGCCACAAAATAGCCGCCATACAGCAATCGATCAAAGTAAACTCTTCGCTCATAAAGTAAGGCTTCTCGATGAAGATTGCCGCTACAGCCATCAAACCATCCTTCAACGCTTTACGTGATGCTTCTACCGCCTTCGCATCTTTAGCTGCAAAGATAGTATCAACGTGGTGCGCCCAGTCCTTTTCGATACGATGGATAAACAAGCGACTCTCACCACGAGCAACCGGATACACCGGAAGAAGTGGTGGGTGAGGAAAACGCTCATCCAGATATTCCATAATGATTTTTGACTCATAGAGTACTAAATCACGATCAACCAGAGTCGGAAGCGAATTGTAGGGATTAATCTGCGCAAGATCTTCAGGTTTGTTGTCACCCAGACACTCAATAATGTCTACGGTAACGCCCTTTTCTGCCAGAACAATGCGCACGCGATGGCTGTATTGATCCTGACCATCGGAATAAAACGTCATTGAAGATCGTTTTGTAACCACACCCATTTTGCAACCTCTTGAAACAATTCCAGTGACGACAGCTACTCATCTGGCAATGCCGCAGCCAATTCATTCCCTATTCTGCTGAAATTTCGACATTAAACGTGCGTTATATATGTCGAAACATTCGGTTTAATCGGGAAAGCGAATCCAACCTGCATTTTTATCAGGAGTACCCCTGACAACCAGACTAACAGCGTAGTCGCTTAATACGCAAACGGCCTGCATAAAGCAGGCCATAGCGCAGACAGTTAGTCTAACGAAGACGTCTTAATGTACGTCTTTCCAATATTCACGATTCAACAGAACAGCAAATACGCCGAAGAACACAAGGAAGAACAGGCAGTATACACCGATCACTTCACGTTTGTTCAACTCCATTCCAAGGAAAGTACGGTCATACAGCTTGGTTGGCTCGCCTGCGTAGATCAGGAAGTTGGTCAAATCGGTAACAACTTGATCAAATTCTTCCGGACTCAAGGTACCCGTTCCATCTACATGCGCCGTGCGGCCACAAGGGTCATTCGGATTTTCAATCGGCTCATAAGTGATCGTGTCGCGTTTAACACCACCGTTTGCAGCCTTGGCAAAACCAGGCTCACACGTTTGATCACCTTGCAGGTTAACCAATACATTTGGCATACCGACATCTTTGAATACCAGATTGTTGTAGCCGTATGGACGACCTGGATCGGTATAGAAACCTTTCAGGTAGCTGTACAACCACGCATCACCACGCGCACGAGAAACTAACGTCAGATCTGGTGGCGCCGCGCCAAACCACTTTTTCTGCAGCGATTCAGGAGCTGAGTTAGTCATTAAAGAGCCGATTTTTGAACCATCTAAAATCAAGTTCTGCTCTACCAAGTCAGCAGGAACACCTAAATCCGTAGAAAGGCGCTCATAACGCATGTATTTCATGCTGTGACAGCCCATGCAGTAGTTCATGAACACTTGCGCGCCACGCTGCAAACCTGCTTCGTCTTTCAGATTTGATTCAAAGTCCAGCAGTGGCACGTTACCACCTGCTGCCAGAGATACTGCCGAAAGACAGCTGAGGAATAAAGATGCAATCAGTTTTTTCATTATATATTCCCCTTAGTGAGCCGCAGCTTGGTTAACAGAATGCAACCACTCAACAAGCCATAGTGGTCCGACAGTCAAAACGGCAATAATCAGCACAGCACCTAAGCTACCCGCGATACCAATCCCACCATTCATAGTGATGCGATCAGGCTCTGGCTTACACTTGTCAATTTTCGACCAGAAAGGCATGGCCAAGAAGAAAGTGAAGTAAATAATGGAGCAGATTTGGGCCAAGATTGTGCGCTCAACATTCGGAGATTTCACACCCAACACACCCAGGATCAGGAATGTAGCCGTGAACACTAACAAGAACATTTTAGAGATTGGGCCTTTGTAGCGAATGGATTTAACCGGGCTACGATCCAACCAAGGCAATGCGAACAAAATAGCAACAGAGGCACCGAAAGCAATGAAACCAAACAGCTTATCAGGTACCGCTCGCAGTACTGAGTAGAATGGTGTGAAGTACCATACTGGCGCAATATGTGCTGGTGTCTTCAGTGCATTAGCTTCTTCAAAGTTGGCATGTTCAAGGAAGTAACCACCCATTTCTGGGAAGAAGAAAATAACCGAAACAAATACCATCAAGAACACCACAATACCGACGATATCGTGAACGGTGTAGTACGGGTGGAATGCGATACCGTCTAACGGGATACCGTTTTCATCTTTGTGCTTCTTGATTTCAACGCCATCTGGGTTGTTAGAACCTACTTCATGCAGAGCCAGTAAGTGAAGAACAACTAGCGCCAGCAAAATGATCGGCACAGCAACAACGTGCAGGGCGAAGAAACGGTTTAATGTAATACCCGAGATCAAGTAATCACCACGAATCCACTCAACCAATGGCTCACCAACAACAGGAATGGCACCGAATAGCGATACGATTACCTGAGCACCCCAGTAAGACATTTGTCCCCAAGGTAGGATATAACCCAAGAATGCCTCGGCCATTAGCGCGAAGAAAATCAACATGCCGAAGACCCATACAAGCTCACGAGGCTTACGGTATGACCCGTAAAGCAAGGCGCGGAACATATGCAGGTAAACGACCACAAAGAACGCTGACGCGCCGGTGGAGTGCATATAACGGATAATCCAGCCGTAATCTACATCACGCATGATGTACTCAACAGATGCAAAAGCTCTTTCCGCATCAGGTACAAACATCATCGTCAACCAAATACCGGTCAACAATTGGTTTACTAAAACAACCAGTGATAAAACACCGAAGAAGTACCAAAAGTTAAAATTCTTTGGCGCGTAATAACCACCCATATGGGTGTCCCATGCGCGCATAATAGGCAGACGGGCATCTACCCAATCTCGTAAACTGACCAACATGTTAAGCATTACGCGGCACCCCCATCTACACCGATGGTAATAACAAGTTCAGATTCATACTTATAAGGAGGAACTTCCAGGTTCGTCGGTGCAGGAACACCTTTATAAACACGACCTGCAAGATCGAATTTTGAACCGTGGCATGGGCAAAAGAAGCCACCTTTCCAATCAGCACCAAGATCAGCGGGAGCAACTTCAGGACGTGGCTTCGGTGCACAACCTAGATGTGTACACAAACCAATTAATACTGAATATTCCGGCTTGATAGAACGATCGATGTTTTTCGCGTACTCAGGCTGATTTGAGGCATTGGATTCAGGATCGCGAAGTTGATCATTCAGAGAAGGTAAATCTTTGAGTTGCGCCTCAGTACGACGCATGACGTAGACAGGCTTGCCTCGCCATTCAACAGTTATCAGCTCACCAGGTCGCAGCTTGCTCATATCTGCCTTCACAGGTGCTCCCGCAGCCTTCGCCTTGGCACTCGGTGCCCAGGATCCTAGAAACGGAACAGCAACACCTACAGCACCTGCCGCTCCAACCACAGCAGTCGATGTGGCCAAAAAACGTCGACGTGAAGTATTCACACCATCATTGCTCATCGGTAATCCCCCGTCTTTTCACCCCTAAACCAGGGCAAGACTTATATAACGCAAAAAAAATCGCCGCAAATAGTAATGAAAAACCTTGTAATAAACAAGGTAATTAGCCGCCCGCTGACGCGGCATATTGATTACTTCAGCTATAATTTCGCAAAAAAAAACCCAGGCAACCGCCCAGGCTTTGTACAGATCCAGTATGCAATTAACGCTTGGAAAACTGTGGTTTCTTACGTGCTTTACGCAGACCAACTTTCTTACGCTCAACTTCACGAGCATCACGGGTCACATAACCTGCTTGACGCAGCGGAGAACGCAGGTTCTCATCGAATTCAATCAGAGCACGAGTCAGACCATGACGGATAGCACCGGCCTGACCAAAACTACCACCACCTTTTACAGTTACGTTGATATCAAACTTATCCTGCATTTCAACCACGTCAAGTGGCTGCTTAACGATCATTCGAGCTACTTCACGACCGAAGTACTGCTCCAAAGAACAACTATTAACGGTGATGTTTCCCTCACCCGGGGCGATAAATACACGAGCTGTCGATGTCTTGCGACGGCCTGTGCCGTAGTATTGTGTGCTTGACATAAAATATGCTTCCGTTAAATCTGTAACTCTTTAGGCTGTTGTGCTGCATGTGGGTGAGACTCACCAGCATACACTTTCAGCTTTGAAAACATTGCACGACCCAAAGGGTTCTTTGGCAACATACCTTTAACTGCAGTTTGCAGAGCACGCTCAGGTGCTTTGTCGATCAACTTCTCAAAAGAGATTGACTTCAAGTTACCAACATAACCAGTATGACGGTAATAAATTTTGTTTTTCGCCTTGTTGCCGGTCACGTGAACTTTCTCAGCATTCACAACAACAATGTAATCACCGGTATCTACGTGAGGAGTATACTCCGGCTTGTGCTTGCCACGCAGGCGATGCGCGATTTCGGACGCTAAACGACCCAAAGTTTTACCTTCAGCATCAACAACGTACCACTCTTGCTCTACAGCATTTGGTTTAGCACTGTAAGTTTTCATATTTCTTCCGCCTAAAACTAAGGAGCGCATTCGATAAGGAGCGCGAATACTACAGGAACGAAGATAGCTCCGCAAGCACAATATGTGATTGCAGAAACACCTTACCACCCTGCGGCATTTGGGCTGCGCCCGAATTGCTAGTGCACTAACAACTAAACGAATTGAACAATATTTGTAAACAACGTCCGCAAACAACATCCGTTAAGGATATCGGCACATTATTCCATAATTCAACGGGTACAATGGGATGGAATAACCGGCCACAGCGTAATTTTACGATACCCCCACCATTGCACAACACCACCGAGCCACTCACATTTAAGCAACGTGCGAGCAAATGCCAAAGTGCCGATCTACGCGGGGTTCAATTTAATCTGTTTAATGCGCTCTGCTTTTCTGGTTTTTGTTTAAATTCTTTCCCGAATTCCGGGGTGTCACGGCTTATGCTCAAGCCCAAGATATTCATGCGATTGCATTTCCAGCAACCGGCTTTGCGTGCGTTCAATTTCAAACGCCAAATTACCACCGCTGTAGATCGTGTCTATCGACTTCTCTGCCGACACAATCAACTTCACATGGCGATCGTAAAATTCGTCAATCAGATTAATAAAACGACGAGTCTGATCATCTCGCCCTAATCCCAATTCAGGGATATTACTCAATAACACGGTATGATAAATACGTGCCAGCTCAATGTAGTCATTCTGACTACGAGGCCCATCACATAAGACATCAAAATCAAACCAAGCAATGCCATCACTCTCGCGTTGTGCTGGAATCATACGCCCGTTGATCTCGATATCAAGATCTGCGTTGCATTGATCATGGACTAAAGAAGCCCAACTTTGTTCCAGGCTTTTTTGTGCCCCGGCATCAAGCGGACAATAATAAAGCTCTGCTTGCCTTAACGCCCTCAAACGGTAGTCGACCCCACCATCAACATTCACTACTTCACAGTGAATTTTTAGCTGCTCAATTGCCGGCAAGAAACGTGCACGCTGCAAGCCATTTTCATAGAGCCGATCGGGCACAATATTGGAGGTAGCGATTAAGGTCACCCCCATATCAAAGAGCTTTTCAAACAACCCACCCAAGATCATTGCATCCGTAATGTCCGTGACAAAAAATTCATCAAAGCAAATAACCCGTGCCTTATCTGCGATATGACGCGCAACAATATCCAATGGATTCTTCTCGCCATCAAGCGCTCTCAACTCCTCATGCACGTACTGCATAAAGCGATGGAAGTGAGACCGCCATTTTCTTTCGAACGGCAGGCATTCATAAAACACATCCATCAGATAGGTTTTACCCCGACCAACGCCACCCCAGAAATACAGGCCGCGTACGGGGAGAACTGGCTCCGGCCTTGTTATCCGTGACTTGAGCTTGCCGAACAGCCCTAACGACGAAGTCGACGCTCTCTGCTGATTCCCCTCGGCAACCAGAGCCTCAAATACGGCATTTAGCTTTTCAACCGCGTCCTGCTGAGCAGCGTCGAATTGAAAATCATCGCGTTTGAGATCGTCTTGATACCTTGAAAGTGGCGTCGTCATGATAGCTGTATTGTGGCCTTAAAATTGCGCGGTACTTTACCTGTAACCACTGTTTTTCGCAATTAATGAAGGATTTGCAATGAAAAAGTCTTCGCCAATTCTATCTGGGCGTTATAATTGCCGCACAATTATTTATAGGAGCGTCCAGTGGAACCCAATCAGCTACTACTTATCTGCAGTATTCTCAGCCTCTTCGTTGGTGCAGCTATTGGTGCCCTGATTACATTACGGATGTCAGACGCACAGGACAAAAACAAAGAACTCGAAAAGCATCTGCATCAAAAGCAGGACGAGTTAAAGCAATACCAGCACGAAGTTACCGAGCACTTTGTAGAAACCTCGACAATGCTAAATCAACTGGCAGAGACATACCGAGACCTGCACAACCATTTGGCGACTGGGGCAAACGGCCTCACCACACCGGTTAACAACAACGAACCCATCATCAAACGTCTTAATGATAAAGTCAGTATTGAAGAGTCTTCAGAACCGGATACGGTGCAACCACCGCTGGACTACGCTCCACGCGCAACCCCCTTCGACAAGGGTGCACTGAATGAAGATTATGGGCTGGAAAAGGTGAAGCTGACCGAAGAGCCAATCGAAAACATTGCTGACGCCATCGCAGCGAATGCAGCAACACCATCCTCAGATACTCAAAAAGACCCGCAAAACGCCTGATACCCATCAACCATGTTTGCACTTCATCATAAAGAAGGTGCAAACATGGGTCGCAGATAATAGCGGCTAGTTTTACACCGGGTTATCAATATCCACAAAAACGACATCTAGGTTAAACGCTTCGCTCAAATGCTCGCCAAGCGCCTTCACGCCATAGCGCTCAGTTGCATGATGCCCGGCAGCATAGAAAACAACATCTAACTCCCTCGCAAGATGCACACTCGGTTCAGAAATTTCCCCAGTAATAAATGCATCAACACCCAGTGCTGCGGCTTTTTCAATATAGGATTGGGCCGCCCCTGTACACCAAGCCACTGACTGAATTTGACGTGCACTATCACCAATAGCCAGCGGTTCGCGACCGAGAGCAGCCCGTATATCTTCAGCAAAGTCAGCCACCGTTCGCGCCGCAGCTAGCTCTCCCCAGTTTCCGACCGGGTATTCACTGCTATCCAGCCCGCCCTTGGTTTCAATCTTCAACAAGTTAGCCAGCTGCGCATTGTTGCCGATGACTGGATGAGCATCCAACGGCAGGTGATAGGCAATCAAGCTAATACCATTACGCATCAGGTCGCGGATTCGACACCCCTTAATGCCGACCAAACTCGAGCTCTCACCCTTCCAAAAGTAGCCATGATGCACCAACAATACATCGGCTTTCTGCTCGATAGCGACGTCAATCAGTGCTTGCGATGCCGTAACGCCAGTAACGATTTTTTTTACCGGCGCCTTCGGATCCATTGCCTCAACTTGCAGCCCATTCGGACAATAATCCTGAAAGGCTGATATGTTCAGCATTTCGTTGCAGTAACTCTCTAGTTCCGCCAGCGTTGGACTCGACATGGTATTAATCACTCTTTCAATCTAATGTGAAATGGCGCGATTATAGCGTAAGCTAGAAGACAATCTGAAACCCGCCACGATTTCTGACCGCAATGAAATTTTCACACATGATAATCGCCGGACTCCTAATCGGAGCACTGGCCGCATTTTTTGTTGGTTACAAGGGTGACTCGACGCCCACCAACGTACCCACCTTTGCTAACGCAGTTGCGATTGCAGCCCCCTCTGTCGCCAATATTTACACCACTAAGCACTCAGAACAACCTGCGACATCTGCGGATAGTTATGCATCACGGCAGCGCCAAAAGCGCCTACAAACGCGCCGCGAACTAAGCCTCGGGTCAGGTGTTATTGTCGATGATGCAGGCCTTATTATCACCAACCTACACGTGATCAAAGACGCGGATGAAATCTTGGTCCTCCTCTATGACGGGCGTAATGCACTCGCGCGCGTCGTCGGCACGGATCGCGCTACCGATCTTGCGATCCTTCAAATCGACTTACCCAACCTTAAACCCGCGAAAATTGGCAACTCGGAAGCCATGCGCGTCGGCGACTGGGTGCTAGCCATTGGTAACCCTTACGGTTTCGGGCAATCCGTCACCGCTGGCATCGTTTCAGCGAAAGGTCGCTACGGACTCAACCTGAATACTTATGAAGATTACATTCAGACAGACGCTTCGATTAATGTGGGCAGCTCTGGTGGTGCACTGATCAACGGTTACGGCGAACTTATCGGCATCAACTCGGCAATTTATTCTCAAACCGGCGGATCTACAGGCATTGGTCTTGCGATACCGATCGAGATTGCGACCAAAGTACTCACTGATATTGTTCGTTATGGCCAGGTCATCCGCGGCTGGCTAGGCCTTGATGTAACCGGTCTCAATCGTGTTATTGCCGCACAACTGGGTATCGATCAGACTTCAGGCGTTATCATCACCGATATTCAACGCGGTGGCCCAGCAGACAAAGCAGGCCTTCGCATTGATGACATCATCATCGCGATCAATAAAGAACAGATTACCAGTGGCCAAGAAGGGCTGCTGAAAGTAGCAAACCTTGAACCGGGCAAGGAAATTGAAATTGGATTTATTCGCGACGGAAAACGCTCAAAAACCCATGCGATTTTAGGTATTCGCCCACCCCAGTAAATAAACGATTACCCACACGCGATCGTTAGCTCAAAGAAACATACCAGACAAAACATACAGACGTAAAAAAGGCGCTAAATTAAGCGCCTTTTTTAATTCTAAAGCCTCCAATGACTATACTGACAGATCACTCGTCATCCGGCTTAATTCGGTACTCCGCCGACCGCGCATGCGCCTCAAGAGACTCACCACGCGCCAGTACAGAGGCAACGTGGCCCAACTCGCTAGCACCAGAAGCCGTAAAGTTAATGACCGAACTGCGTTTTTGAAAATCATACACCCCTAATGGCGATGAGAAACGAGCCGTACTGCTGGTTGGCAACACATGGTTTGGACCGGCACAATAATCTCCAAGCGCCTCAGCAGTGTAACGCCCCATGAAAATCGCACCTGCGTGTGCAATTTTCGGCAATAAAGCATCCGGATTTTCCACAGACAACTCCAAATGCTCTGGCGCAATCCGATTACTCAGCGCAACCGCTTCATCCATGTCAGCAACATGAATCAACGCGCCCCTGTTCACCAATGAGTGCTCGATAATGTCCTGACGAGACATGGTTGGCAGTAACTTTTCGATCGAAGCCTGAACCTGATCAAGAAATGCAGCGTCATCACTGATCAAAATCGACTGCGCGTTCTGATCATGCTCTGCTTGGGAGAACAAATCCATGGCAATCCAATCAGGGTCTGTTTTTCCATCGCAAATTACAAGAATTTCAGAAGGCCCCGCGATCATATCCAGTCCAACCTGACCAAATACCATTTGTTTTGCGGTCGCAACAAAGATGTTGCCCGGCCCCACAATTTTATCGACCTTGGGAACAGTTTGAGTTCCGTAAGCGAGTGCAGCAACTGCCTGCGCTCCACCCACGGTAAAAATAGTATCCACACCCGCAATTTTAGCGGCAGCCAATACCATATCAGACAGCTCACCATTCGGTGACGGGACAACCATAACAATCTCGTTAACGCCGGCAACTTTCGCTGGCAACGCATTCATCAATACCGACGATGGATACGACGCTTTACCACCGGGAACATAGATTCCCACACGATCTAACGGTGTGATTTTCTGCCCCAAAACCGTTCCGTTAGCTTCCGTATACTGCCAGCTATCCTGCCGCTGATGCTCATGGTATGAACGAATACGCTGTGCGGCGGTTTCTAATGCCTTATAAACATCGTCATCGATACGCTCACAGGCAGCTTGAATACGCGCCTGCGTGACCGTTAGCTCGGCCATAGATGCAGCCTGCAAATGATCAAATCGATGGGTGTATTCAAGAAGTGCTTCATCACCATCATTTTTGACACGCTGAAGAATTTCTTCAACGATCGTCACTACAGCGCCGTCAGAGACCTCATCCCAAGCTAACAGCTTATCCAGGGTTTCTTTAAAAGCGGCATCCTGACTATCTAGACGCTGTATTTTGATAGTGCTTTCAATACTCATCACATTCACCCCACTGCTTTTGCAATACAGTTGATGAGATTTTGAATATCTGCGTGTTTCATTTTCATCGAGGCTTTATTCACAATTAAACGTGAACTGATATCAGCAATCTCATCCCACGGCACTAAACCATTCGCTTTCAGCGTGTTGCCCGTATCGACAATATCGATAATTTCATCGGCCAACCCCATAATCGGTGCCAGCTCCATTGCGCCGTAGAGCTTGATGATGTCGGCCTGCACGCCACGCTCAGCATAATACGCTTTAGCAACGTTAATAAACTTGGTCGCGACCTTGATACGTCGATCCCGAATTGGCGCTTGATCAACCTTGCCTGCCGTCATCAACTGACAACGCGCAATGTTGAGGTCAAGCACCTCATAGATACCCTGATCGCCGCACTGCTCAGCAGATTCACAACCGTATTCCATCAGCATATCTTTGCCGGCAATACCCATATCGGCAGTACCATAACGCACATATGTCGTTACATCAGAGCCGCGCAAAATCAGTAACCGAACATTGGGGAGATTTGTTTCAAACAGCAACTTGCGGCTCTTAAAAACATCATCAATCGGGCGAATGTTCGCAGCCTCAAGTAACGGCAGTGTTTCTTTTAGAATACGACCCTTGGTCAAAGCGATCGTTAAGGGAGATTCATACATATCAATCAGGAACCCGTCGAATATTGGCACCAAGTAACTGCAGCTTTTCTTCAATACATTCGTAACCACGATCTATGTGGTAGATGCGATCAATCACTGTCTGCCCAGTTGCGACCAAGCCCGCGATAACTAGGCTTGCAGATGCACGTAAATCAGTCGCCATGACAGGTGCTGCTTTCAACACTTCACAACCGGTTACAACCGCCGTTTTTCCTTCAAGCTGAATGCTTGCGCCCATGCGGTTCATTTCATGCGCTTGTATTAAGCGGTTTTCGAAAATAGTCTCAACGACCGTACCCGTGCCTTCGGCAATACAATTCAACGCCGTGAACTGTGCTTGCATATCGGTTGGAAACCCCGGATAAGGTGCTGTCTTAATATTCACAGCCTTCGGACGACGACCTTCCATATCTAATGAGATCCAGTCTTCACCAGACGCAATAACCGCACCGGCTTCTTCCAACTTTAGAAGCACTGCATCTAACAAACTCGGGTCGGTATCTTTAAGTTTTACACACCCTCTCGTCGCAGCCGCAGCAACCAAATACGTGCCGGTTTCGATACGATCAGGCATCACAGCGTGTTCTGCACCGTGCAGCCGCTCAACACCTTCAATTGTAAGGGTGTCCGTACCAATCCCTTCGATTTTGGCGCCCATTTTTACCAAACAGTCACACAGGTCAACGATCTCTGGCTCGCGCGCAGCATTTTCGATAATGCTGACGCCATCTGCTAAAGTCGCTGCCATGATGGTGTTCTCAGTACCGCCAACCGTCACCATATCAAATACGATACGAGCACCTTTTAAACGCCCATCACACGTAGCATGGATATAACCCTCTTCGATGTCGACATTGGCCCCCATTGCCTCAAGTGCACGCAAATGCAGATCAACAGGACGACTACCGATAGCACAACCACCAGGGAACGAGACACGCGCCTCACCGTAATGCGCCAAAAGTGGGCCTAATACAAGAATCGACGCCCGCATGGTTTTAACCAACTCATAAGGAGCAACACTGGAATTTAACGTTGCGGCATTGGCTTCAATCGCCATTTTTTCATCGATCGTGACATCAACCCCCATGCTGACCAATAGCTCGATCATGGTCGTGATGTCATGTAAATGTGGCAGATTAGAGATTCTTATCGGCTCATCACACAACAAAGTTGCTGCCAGAATTGGCAATGCAGAATTCTTGGCGCCCGAGATACGAATCTCGCCACTTAGCGTAGCGCCACCTTCAATTATTAGCTTATCCATGAAGTCTTCAGACACCCATCAGGAATTTAGTTCGGCCCACTGCGCCGGTGTGTGCAAGCGCATATTCACTGCATGCATAGAGCCATTAGCAATATGATCGTTAATGACGGCATATACCATTTGCTGCTTTTTGACGGCACGAATACCTTCAAAAGCATCACTGACAATTAAAATATTGAAATGCGAACCGTCAGATTCGACGTCCACGTCCGCGCCAGGGAACGCCTCTGATAACAAACTACTGAGTTCTTCAAGCTGCATAGCAATGTACCGTCGAGTCTACAAAGGCGCGATAGTTTAGCAAAAAGACGGGCAAATGACCCGAAATTCATTGTTTTTCCTGAGAATTCACGCTGGCATTTTTTCGCGCGACTTTCTGGGCCTCTTTCTCTGCATCAGATGATTCTTCGATCCAGTTGCTAATCACTTTGCCCAGATCACCCTGATACTTATCCATCGCTGCAGCAAATTGCTTACGATATAGCTGACCAACGTTGATCGCATCAATCGTGACATTGCGCAACTTCCATTCACCCGCTTTGTTGGGCCGCATTTTGTAGGTGATTTCGTAGCTTTTATCATTGCCCTTGATAATTTGCAGAACCTCTACGGTTTTGCCCGCAGCAACTTGCTGCAAGTCCTTCTCTGAAGGCGGTTCAACCACTACCTTCTCCCCATTAAACGCCAACAACCCTTTACCATAGGTTTGCATTAAGCCTTCTCGAAACGTTGCCACAAAACGTTTGTAATCAGCCTTAAAAACACGGCGCTGCTCTGGTGATAGCGAACGGTAATAGTCGCGAGTACCGTACTCACCCATGACACCGCGAGTAAAGGAATTGAAATCGATCATCGGCTCAACAATCACCGACAATTCCTCAAAATAGCGCTGGGGATTTTTGTCAAAATAATCTTTAGCACCGTCGATCAGCACTAACAATTTATCCGTTGTCTGCGAAATAAGCTGATGTGGAGCCTCAGAAGCAACCGCTTTGGCCTGCGCAACCAAGGGTACGAAACAACCCGCAACTAACCATAAATATAGCGCTACCCTGCGCTTGAACATCGCATTCATTGTCATCGTAAAACCTCTACTGCCAAATACCTTCGACATGCCGACCATAATGTCTAAAAAGTGTGATTTAGACGCACACTTACACTTACTCTAACTCTAGCCAACCACCTATTTTGCACTGCCAAGTTTCGCTAGGCAAAAAAAACCCCTCACTAAAGAGGGGTTTTTTCAAACATGTGGATGCGGATCAGCTTACATCATGCCGCCCATACCGCCCATACCGCCCATACCGCCCATATCTGGCATACCGCCAGCAGCAGCACCGGCACCTTCTTCAACGATGTCAGTAACCATACATTCAGTGGTAACCATAAGACCCGCAACAGATCCTGCAGCCTGCAGCGCAGTACGTGTTACTTTAGCTGGATCCAGAATACCCATGTCAACCATGTCGCCGTATTCACCAGATGCTGCATTGTAACCGAAGTTACCTTCACCGTGACGAACCTTATCAACAACAACAGAGGCTTCATCGCCTGCGTTAGCAACGATCTGACGCATTGGTGCCTCCATCGCACGCAATGCCGCAGCAATACCGTGATCTTGGTCTTCGTTGTCGCCTTTTAGGTCAACAATCGCACGGATAGCACGAACCAGTGCAACACCGCCGCCAGGAACAACGCCTTCTTCAACAGCAGCTCGAGTTGCATGCAACGCATCTTCAACACGTGCTTTCTTCTCTTTCATCTCGACTTCAGTCGCAGCACCAACTTTGATAACTGCAACGCCGCCTGCCAATTTAGCAACACGCTCTTGCAGCTTCTCACGATCGTAGTCAGATGATGTGTTTTCAATCTGTACACGGATTTCAGAAACGCGCGTCTCAATGGCTGCTGCATCACCAGCACCATCAACGACAGTCGTGTTGTCTTTATCCATGGTTACACGCTTAGCTGAACCCAGATGTTCCAGTGTTGTGGTTTCCAGATCAAGACCTACTTCTTCTGAAATAACCGTACCGCCAGTCAAGATAGCGATATCTTGCAGCATGGCTTTACGACGATCACCAAAACCAGGTGCTTTACATGCTGACACTTTAACAATACCGCGCATGTTGTTTACAACCAACGTTGCCAGTGCTTCACCTTCAACATCTTCAGCAACAATGATTAGCGGGCGGCTGGTTTTAGCCACTTGCTCAAGCAAAGGTAACAATTCACGGATGTTGGAGATTTTCTTATCAACCAACAGCAGCAAAGGGCTTTCAGTTTCAGACGTCATGTTTTCGGTGTTGGTTACGAAGTAAGGAGACAAGTAACCGCGGTCGAACTGCATACCTTCAACAACGTCCAGCTCGTTCTCAAGACCAGAACCTTCTTCAACGGTGATAACACCTTCTTTACCAACTTTACCCATTGCTTCAGCAATGATGCTACCCACTTGGCTATCGCTGTTAGCAGAGATAGTACCTACCTGAGCAATCGCATTAGAATCCGCACATGGCTTAGCCATTTTTTGTACTTCTTCAACAGCAGCAGCAACGGCTTTATCGATGCCACGCTTCAAATCCATTGGGTTCATGCCTGCAGCTACCGCTTTCAGGCCTTCGTTAACAATACCCTGCGCCAACACGGTCGCCGTTGTGGTTCCGTCACCAGCAACATCGGATGCCTGAGACGCCACTTCTTTTAGCATTTGTGCGCCCATGTTCTCGAACTTGTCTTTCAGTTCGATTTCTTTCGCAACAGACACACCATCTTTAGTCACGGTTGGTGCACCGAAAGACTTGTCTAAAACAACGTTACGACCTTTAGGGCCCAATGTTGTTTTAACTGCGTCTGCCAGAACGTTAACGCCTGCAAGCATCTTCTGACGAGCCGAATCACCAAATTGTACGTCTTTAGCCATCTTCGTATCCTTAAATTTCTATTCAGTTGGTTTGTTCAATTGATTGGGAATCAACAGTTTTTGATTAACCAATCACACCAAAAATTTCATTTTCACGCATGATGATCAGTTCTTCGCCATCAACCTTGATGGTGTTGCCTGAATAGTTGCCAAACACAACCTTGTCACCAACTTTCACTTGCAAAGCACGAACGTCACCGTTATCCAGATGTTGCCCTTCACCCACAGCAACAACCTCACCTTGGTTAGGCTGCTCTTTAGCAGAACCAGGTAACACAATGCCACCGGCAGAAACGGCTTCTTGTTCTTCACGCTTTACAACGACATTGTCATACAAAGGGCGGATGTTCATTTGATTCATTCTCCTGTTAAGTGCTTACACTCTAAAAAAACGTAAACAGTAAAGCCTGTAATAGCTTTAGATCTATCAATTTTGATCTTTAGATGGTGATGACGGCGGAGCATTTCAAGGGGAAACAACAAAATTAATTATTTTTTTCAATTTGGTCCTGATCATCTCGACGGAATTCACCATCGATAATGTCTTCGTCAGCTCGACGGAAGGATGACGTGGTAGACGTGAAGCTTCCACTCATACCCGGCTGAACAAAAATGCCGTTTTTGATACAGCGCCGCGCCAGTGCTCGCCGCGTTAGAGGAACGAGGCACAGAAGACCAAGAAAGTCGGTAAAGAACCCTGGGACAATCAGCATCACACCACCGATAGCCAGCAACATCCCCTCAACCATTTCCTCTGCCGGAACTTGCCCTTGCTCCATTTTTTTGTTCGCTCGCAGCAAGGTCGACAATCCCTGACGACGAAGCAATGTCACTCCGATAATTGCCGTTGAGAAGACAAGAATGATAGTCGGCATTACACCAATCCATTCACCAACTTTAATCAGCAGAATCATCTCGATGACAGGGATAATCAGAAAAAGGGGAAACAACAAACGCATGGGAAACTCCAAAAGACCATTAACTTCCATTTATAGTGTCATTGTTGACATTTACAACCCCGCAACGTCTCCCAATAGCACCAAAATATGTAATAATGCCCGCCTTCAAAAAGCGCCGGCGGCGTCGGCAAGGCATTAATTCGTTGAGGATTGTTTATGAATATCACTGATAAGGTTGTAGCCATCACTGGCGGTGCACAAGGCCTTGGTTTATCAATGGCAGAGTGTTTTGCCAAAAAAGGCGCCAAACTGGCTCTGGTTGATATGAACGAAGATCGGCTGAACGAAGCCGTTGCCATTTGCGAAGCTCTAGGCGCAACAGCAAAAGCTTATCAGGCCAACGTCGCCAACGAAGAGCAAGTAGAAGCCCTATTCACTAATATCGTCCAAGACCTGGGCAGCATTGATGTTTTGATCAACAATGCCGGCATTACCCGTGATGGGTTGATGGTAAAAGCCAAAAATGGTGAAGTCCAGAAACGTATGTCTTTACAAGAATGGCAGTCAGTGATCGATGTTAACCTGACCGGCGTATTTCTGTGCGGCCGCGAAGCTGCAACCAAAATGATCGAGACAGACACCAAAGGTGTCATTATCAATATTTCTAGCCTGTCGAAAGCCGGAAACATGGGGCAAACCAATTACTCCGCCGCCAAAGCTGGCGTTGCTGCTTTGACTGTAACGTGGGCAAAAGAACTTTCTCGCTACGGCATTCGCAGCGCAGGTATCGCACCGGGATTCATCGCCACAGAAATGGTGAAATCCATGAAACCGGAAGCCTTGGAAAAAATGGAAAAAATGATTCCACTTGGCCGTTTGGGCGAGCCTGAAGAAATTGGTATGACCGCGATTTATATCTGCGAAAACGATTACGTTACTGGCCGTACCATTGAAATGGACGGCGGCATTCGCATCTAAGACACGTTAGTAGCGCACTAACCTGCGCTACATCGTCACGCCAAGATGTAATGACAATAAAAAAGGCAGCCTAGGCTGCCTTTTTTATTGCCTGCTTCAGAAAATTAACCCTGCCACTTATGGCCCCAGATAGACGCCTCAGTGTTATGCGTTGTTTCATGCTCAGCATCCAACTGCATGCCGTCGAAACCAAACTCCAATGCAAAGTTGCCTGGAGACAGCATGTAGAATGATGTCATCTCATCATTGATATGCTCGCCCAAGGAAGACACAACCATAATCTCACGCTCATTCACACGATCTAAGCAGCTACCCACTTCACGCAAACTGGCAACTTCTGCCATAAGGTGAACACAACCGGGAGCTTTTGACTCTGGGCTCGGTTTGAAATCTGTTTCTGGTGACGGCGCACCCCAGCTCCATAAAGCCAAGCTGTGGTGACGTGAATTACAGTTCATGAAGTAGATTTTACCCATGCCTTGCTCAGACATATCGGTGATATCCGCATCAAGGAAACCCATGCTGGCATAAAAATCGTGCACACCTTCGAAGTCAGTTGGCGCGTGCAACACAACGTGGCCCAAGCCCATATCACTGCCATCTTCAGCATTGGTGACAAAACCTTCAACGTCTGCGCCGGAAGCAAAAGCAACGCCGTCGTCAGCCAGTGAACCTGTCGCCCAGTAGAGTTCCAACTGATTACCTGAAGGATCAGCTAAACGCGCTAAGCCAGACGCGGCACGCGCGGCTAATTCATCTGCTGCTTCGATTTTTTCATAGGCAATACCTTTTGCGTCCAATTCCGCAAGACCGGCATTGAATGCATCTTCAGTACCCAAGTCCCAGCCAGCGAAGAGCAAACCATCAAACGGTGCTTCGATAACCTGGTAACGGAACGGACGCTGATCCATTTTCAGATACACGGAACCATTATCAGGCGCTGATGTAGACTTCATCATCCCGACAACATTGACTCCGTAATCTTCCCATTTCGCCAAATCCGTAGATCCGACTACGACATACCCGAGACTTTGTACCTGCATTTTTCTTTCTCTTTAGTTAATGATTGATATCTGCTCACATATTCAGCAGTGTGGACAGACCAACTGACGTTCAGCCCGTCGCAATTCAAGCTGTATATACTTGCCATAACATCGCCACTGTTGTTATTTTGTCGGCGACTCGACATCCGGTAACGCACTATGAATCAGCCCTCAGAAGAAATCAAGCGCCATACAAAAGCGGTGTTAGTCATCTATATTGCGCTGGTTCTGATCTGCGTAATGACACAGATCACCGACGGTCGCGAATGGGCATCGTACAACAAAAACCTGATTGAACATGGGCAATGGTGGCGAATACTAACAGCGCATTTTGTGCATCTAGATTGGAAGCACTACCTGTTGAATATGGGTGGATCTGCACTTTGTCTATTTGTGTTTCGCCACGACATAAAACCCATCCACTGGCCTCTATCTGCGATTCTCATCAGCATATTCAGTAGTTTTTGTATGTTGACTTTCGCTTTTGACTACAGCAGTTACGTTGGGTTCTCCGATACGCTGTACGGTTGGATATTTATCGGGGCACTGGCGATGTTGCCTAAAGAGCCAAAACTGGCATTGATCGTTATGGCTATATTCGGCGGCAGGGTTACTTATGAAAATATTGTCTCGCATAGCTTGATCGATGGCTTTATGGATGAAGGCAAAGTCGCTGTAGAATCCCACCTGTTTGGTACCATCGGCGGCATCATTTACAGCCTGCTATTCAATAAAGAATTACGACACTTTTTAAAACATCGGATATGGCGCACGAATAAGTCTGATCCGGAGCAGAAGTCATAGCGAGACATCGAGTTTTTTTGGCAAGCTTCCCTCACTCGACCCCAACAACAAAAAAAGGCGCCATAAAGGCGCCTTTTTTGCGAAATGAGCTGCCGTTTTGCAGCTCAGTCGATATCGATTAAGTCACAGCCTGTTGCTTACGGCCACGCTTATCGATTGACGCAGAGTATTCCTCAATAGAAATGCCCTTCTCTTTCGCTTTTAGCATATCCAGCGCAACGTCAACGATCATATCTTCTTGACCACCCACCATACGACGGCGACCCAGTTCAACCAAGACATCACGCGTTTCAAGGCCGTAGCGCTCAGACGCTTGCTCGGCATGACGCAAGAAGCTTGAGTAAACACCGGCGTAACCCAAAGACAGAGTTTCACGGTCAACACGCACTTCACGATCTTGCAACGGACGTACTAGGTCATCAGCCGCATCCATCAGTTTGTACAGATCAGTACCGTGGTTCCAGCCCATGCGCTCTGCAGCTGCAATGAATACTTCCAATGGCGCGTTACCCGCACCCGCACCCATGCCAGCTAATGACGCATCAACACGATTTGCACCATTTTCAACAGCAACAATCGAGTTAGCCACACCCAACGCTAGGTTGTGATGCGCATGAATACCCACACCAGTGTTTGGATCCAAGGTATCACGCAGTGCTTTAACACGATCGGCGATATCGTTCATGTTTTGAGCGCCGCCGGAATCAACAACGTAAACAGTCTCAGCACCATAAGATTCCATCAATTTCGCTTGCTCAGCCAGTTTAGAAGGCTCACTCATGTGTGACATCATCAAGAAGCCGATGGTGTCCATGCCCAGTTCACGAGCAAATTCGATGTGCTGCTTAGAAACATCACCTTCAGTACAGTGAGTTGCAACACGAACAGAGCGAACGCCCATATCCCATGCCCATTGCAGATCTTCTTTGATCGCAATACCTGGCAGAATCAATGTTGCCAATTTGGTGTGGGTCAGCTCTTCAGCAACCGCGGCAATCCACTCTTTATCGGTATGAGCACCAAAGCCATAGTTGAATGACATGCCTGATAAACCGTCACCGTGTGCCACTTCAAGAGAATCTACCTTGGCATCATCCAGCGCTTTAGCGATGGCTTTAACATGGTCAATACCATACATGTGACGGATAGCGTGCATGCCGTCGCGCAGGGTAACGTCTTGAATATAAATCTTGTCTTTTTTCGGATCGATCATCGTAATTTCCTCTCGTTACCCATGCATTAAGCCGCTTTTTTCAGGTATTTCAGCTGAGCAATACGCTCGCCAGTACCCATAGCTGCAGAGGTCATGATATCCAGGTTACCCGCGTATGAAGGCAGGTAGTGAGCAGCGCCTTCCACTTCCAGGAAGATAGAGCAACGCATGCCGGTGAAATCACCACGGCCAGGGATGTGCAGTGGGTTTTCATCGGTAAAGTATTCAAACTGAACGTCTTGCTTCAGCGCATAACCCGGTACGTAGGTACGTACATCTGCTTCCATTTTGTTTACCGAGTCGATAATGGCTTGTTCGTCAGCCACTTCAGACAAGGTAAAAACGGTGTTACGCATGATCATTGGTGGCTCAGCCGGGTTCAGGATAATGATCGCCTTACCCACTTCAGCACCACCAACGCCTTCAATCGCACGCGCAGTGGTTTGAGTGAATTCATCAATGTTGGCACGCGTACCTGGGCCAGCCGACTTAGAAGAAACAGAGGCAACTATTTCACCGTAGTGAACCTTAGCGACACGGCTAACAGCAGCAACCATAGGGATAGTCGCTTGACCACCACAGGTCACCATGTTGACGTTTTGCTTGTCGAGGTTTTCTTCCAGGTTAACAACCGGCACACAGTAAGGACCAATCGCTGCAGGTGTCAGATCAACAACGGTTTTTCCGTCTTTGCTGAGGATTTCGTTGTGCATTTTGTGTGCGTATGCTGAGGTCGCATCAAAAACGATTTTGATGTCGTCATAGTGTGCCATTTTCTGCAAGCCTTCGATGCCTTCTGCAGTTGTTGGAACACCCATACGTTCAGCGCGAGCCAAACCGTCAGAAGTAGGATCAATACCTACCATTGCGGCAGCTTCCAAATGTTCTGACGTACGCAGAACCTTAATCATCAGGTCGGTACCGATGTTACCGGAGCCCAAAATGGCTACTTTTACTTTATTGCTCATAGGTCATCTCTTCGCCATGTATTTTAAACAAAGTTAACCGAACAACGGCCAACACCTTCCAATTCCATTTCCATCTTGTCGCCAGCAACAACAGGCTCAAGTGGCACTAACGAGCCGGACAAAATTACTTCGCCAGCCAAAAACGGGATACCGTATTCACCCAATGTGTTTGCCAACCACGCAACAGCGGTTAGCGGGTTACCTTGTACGGCTTCACCTTTACCTTCACTCAGAAATTCGCCGTTCTTCCAGACTTTTACGTGCAAGTTCGGCAAATCAAGCTCACGAGGATCGGCTTGATCGGTACCTAGGGTATAGGTACCGCAAGAAGCGTTGTCAGCGATGGTATCTTGAATCTTGATTTTCCAGTCTTGAATGCGCGAATCAACGATTTCAAAACAAGGCATGATGTAATCGGTTGCATCCAATACATCTTGTTCAGTTACGCCTGGGCCTTTCAGATCTTTCTTCAGTTTGAATCCGATTTCGGCTTCTGCGCGCGGTGAAATCATATTGCCCGCAATCGGTGTGTCGCCACCGTTTGGGTATTCCATCACATTGGTCAGGAAACCAAAATCCGGACGATGCACGCCGAGCATTTCTTGAACCACTTTTGAAGTCACACCGATCTTTTTGCCAACAACGGTCTCGCCATTCTTCTCGAGGCGATTTTCTAACATGCGCAACGAGATGTAATAGGAGTCATCGATGGTGATACCAATATCACGATCGGTTAGCGGTAAAATCGCTTTTTGGGTTTGAAGGGCTTCAAAAAGCTCGTCACCCAGCTGATTAATTTGTTCTTTTTCCATAGTTAAAGCTCTGCAACAGCGCTGATACAGGCTGTTGGTTTTCATGTTGAGAGAAATATCCCGGCAGCGAGCGCCACCGGGCAGAGAATATCTTTATCGTCGACTAGCTTCCGGTTTTTTCATTCAGGAAGTTCAAGGCATACTCGTTGAACATCTCTTGATGCTCGGCCATAACCCAGTGACCACACTCAGAGACCAAAATAACGCGGGTATCTTTCAATCCGTTTGCAAGGGTCATAATGCCGGTCTCAGGCATCATCTTTTCTTCCATACCCCAGAAACAGATGCTCGGTGCTTTGATTTCACCCAAGCGATCTGCCAGATTCGGTACACGCATGGTTTTCAGGCATTGGTCGTTCTGCTTGGTGTAAATATCCCAGCGCTCGTCAATCAATTCGTCATCCACAACTGACTCGTTATATACCAAGCCGCGACGAATAAACTCTTCCAGTGCTGCCTTATCTGCACCCTTGGAGAAAATTTCCTGCAAGATCTTCATGCCGGGCATGGTGAAGTAATCAGGCTGATCCTCAATACCGCCGGGAGCCATCAGATTTAAGCTGACAACCTGATCCGGGTAATCCAGCGCCATCTTCAGTGCAATAGCACCGCCCAGCGAGTTACCAATCAATGAGAATTTGTCGATGCCGATGGCATCCAATGTTTGCTTGATGCATTCCACATAAAAATCGAGTGGGTATTCAACATCATCCGGCTTATCTGAATAGCCGTAGCCGATATGATCCGGCACGATAACGCGATAGCCATTGGCCGCTAAAAACGGGTAGTTGCCTTTAAAATTACTGTGGCCACTGGCACCAGAACCGCTGCCATGAAGAAATACCACAGGATGCCCTTCACCTTGCTCGATGTAATGCATGGTGTAGCCATTGGCGAGCTTGGCGTATTTACCTTCAGGGATGGGCATGTACAACCTCCAGTTCCAGAGACACAAAAGGGGATCTATTCTAATAGATCCCCTAGTTATTGGCAAAGCCAGTAATCCCGAACCGATGCAATACAGATGCTTAGTGTGAATTTTCGCCGGCGAGCCGTTTAGTCTCAGCGCTACTGCTTATTAGCAATCTTGGCTTCAACACGCCCGTAGTTATCTTCATATCGTACGATATCGTCTTCACCCAAATAGGTGCCGCTTTGCACTTCGATTAATTCCAAAGGAATCTTGCCCGGATTGGTCAGGCGATGTTTTGACCCTAGCGGGATATAAACCGACTGATTGGCTGTTAACATCAAGTGTTTTTCATCCACTTCAACCAATGCCGTACCTTCAACAACAATCCAATGCTCAGCTCGGTGGTGGTGCATTTGCAATGACAAACTAGCACCCGGTTTCACCGTGATTCGCTTCACTTGGAAACGCTCACCGTTCTCAATCGAATCGTAGCTACCCCAAGGGCGATATACTTCACGGTGCAGAAGATGCTCAGAGCGGTCTGTTGATTTCAACTTCTCGACAATCTTTTTAACATCCTGCACACGGTCTTTTTTGGCAACCAATACCGCATCTTTAGTATCGATAACAACGATATCTTCTAGCCCGATTGCTGCAATAAGTTGGTCTTCAGATTGAAACAGACAGCCGCTGCAATCTTCTGCGATCACATCACCGAGCGACACATTATTCGACGCATCTTTGTCCATCACTTCCCACAGAGATGACCAAGCGCCAACATCACTCCAATCTGCATCCAATGGAACCATCCAAGCTGCATCGGTTTTTTCCATCACCGCATAATCAATTGAATCATCGGGCGATTGGCTAAATGCGTCTTTATCGACACGAGAAAAGTCCAAATCTTCAATGGCTGCATCCAAAGCCGCATGACATGCATTGACCATAGCTGGCTGGTTTTTTTCCAATTCAGACAAATAAGTGCTGGCCTTAAAAACAAACATGCCGCTGTTCCAAAAGTACTCACCGCTATCGACATAAGATTGAGCGGTTTCCAAGTTGGGTTTTTCAACAAACCCTTGAACCGCACTCGCCCCTTCACCAGTTGAACGGATGTAGCCATAGCCGGTTTCTGGTGCATTGGGAACTATACCGAAAGTGACCAATTTGCCGTCACTTGCCGCATTAACAGCAACATCAATGGCTTCGGCAAAAGTGTCTTGGTTTTTTATCAGGTGATCCGCTGGGAATACCGCAATAATGGCTTGCTCATCTATCTGGAGCGCCTTAATAGCGGCCAACGCAATCGCCGGTGCAGTATTACGGGCCACAGGCTCGAGGATGATATTGGACGGACTGATGCCGACTTCCTGCAGCTGCTCGGCCACCATGAATCTGTGATCCTGATTACACACAACAATGGGGTCATCAAGGTGGGTTACCCGCAAAGCAGTTTGCTGCAACATGGTATTGGGGCCAGTTAATCGCAACAATTGCTTGGGGTAAGCTTTGCGTGACATTGGCCAGAGACGAGTGCCACTGCCACCAGAAAGTATAACGGGAATAACTTTAGCCATGGATACAACGCGTCCTTCAAAAATTTATTTTAATCATTATTCGCTAAGCAGTTGTGCCAGTGCTCGATTCGCACACTCGACATCCTGATCCACCGTTGCACCACCAACGGCAAAAGCTCCAACACTAATACTATCAACCAAAATGGGCAATCCGCCCCCTAACAATGTCAGATCGACATGTAACATACTTTGGGCAATCGAACCTGTACTACCAACAGCCTCAGCAAACTGTGCCGATGAAATGCCTAGCAAAGCCGTTCTCGCTTTGCGCAGACAAAGCTCCTCGGCAATATGCGGGGCGTTATTCATTGTTGCCTGCGCAACAACACGCCCGGAAACATCAACAACACACGCACATATCTGAATACCCATTGCTTCGGCTGTCGTCAATGCAGCATCAACAAGCGCTAGAGCACTTCGATAACCAATTTGAGGCCGGTTGATGATGTCCATACCCACTCCCAAGAATCAAATATCTAATTAACGGACATTAAACCGCGATTTGATACGACTATTCAACAATTGCCGGATTCGCCTGCGCAGGCTCGCCAAGGTATCCGGTCGGTGATGATGGCTGTGATCCATCAACGTCCGTAATGCCATATTCCAACGCTTGCTGCGCAGCGACCAAAATTAACCCGGATTTTTCCATGAGCTGATGATCACACCATAGCGCATCAATCACCCGCCCCGGAAATTCTGGGCTTTCACACATCGCCTCCATGCCACCATACTTCTCAGGCTCTTGCGCCATCAACGCTTGGGTGCGTTCAGTGCTCATTAGCCCCATCCACAGGGAAACACAAGCAACACCATGAGCGCGAAAATCCACAGCCATATCATTGGCAAATTTATCGACTGCTGCTTTGCCGCCACCGTAAGCAGGGCCATGCATATAACACCGACCACCCGCAGATGAGGTGTGTACAATCAGACTGCCGCTTTGTTTAACTAATAGAGGGGCTGCAAAATAACTCGAAACATAGTGCGAACGCATACCCACATCGAGGATATCCAGCTGTCGCAAGGATTTTTCCCAAAATGGCAGGGCATCGGTCAATGCCTCAGGCACGGCACACGCATTGTTAACCAAAATATCCAAGCTGCCTGACTCACGCTCAACCTGCTCAAATAATTGTCGAACCTGCTCATCATCTCCATGATCACAAACAACAGCGACACCTTTGCCGCCGCGCTCTTCGATCAAACGTACGGTTTCAAACACTGTACCTGGCAATGATGCCTCGCCCAATCGACTCGTACGCCCAGTGACATAGATAGTCGTTCCGGGCTGGGCAAGTGCCAGAGCAATGCCCTTTCCTGCGCCACGGCTTGCGCCGGTAACCACGACAGTGCGCTGTGCAGGCTGCCCCACGGCGTTTAGATCATTCTCAGAGGATTCGACAATCGTCATGCAGAGACTTCCCGACAATCAGCCTGACCGCTTCTCGGAAGATGCAGACTCCATCGCCGAACCAATATGCTTTTCTCGACGCTCGCGAGCCAAACGCATCTGTTTTTGTCGCTCTCGAAAACGGCTGATCTGATCATCAGAAAGCGATTCACGGCAACGTGAACAAGACACACCTTCTTCATATAACGGCGAGGCTTTGTCTTGCGGAGAGACGGGGTATCGGCAACCGTGGCATAACTCATAATCGCCCTTTTCCAAGGCATGATTAACGGCAACCCGGTTATCAAAAACGTAACATTCACCGTCCCATAGGCTCTCTTCTTCAGGGACTTCTTCAAGGTACTTAAGAATGCCACCTTGCAGGTGGTAAACCTCATCAAAGCCTTGTTTTAGCATAAACGCGGTGGATTTTTCACAGCGTATACCGCCAGTACAAAACATCGCGACTTTTTTATGTTTAGCCGGATCAAGGTTTTGAGCAACATAGTCAGGGAATTCACGGAAGCTGTCCGTTTCCGGATCGAGTGCGCCTTTAAAAGTGCCCAGCTCAAACTCATAATCATTACGCGTATCAACCAGCACCACATCAGGATCACTAATCAATGCGTTCCAATCCTTCGGCTCAACATATTGACCAACCGCTTCATTGGGGTTGATACCATCAATACCTAAGGTGACGATCTCTTTCTTGGTTTTGACCTTCATCCGATAGAACGGTGGATCGTCAAAATAAGATTCCTTATGTTCAAGTGCTGCGAGTCTTGCGTCGTTTTTCAAGTAGCCAAGAATGCTATCAATCCCCTCTCGCGTGCCTGCAATTGTGCCATTAATGCCTTCTTCAGCCAGAATCAGCGTTCCCTTAATATCCAGCGCACGGCAGCGTTCCAATAGCGGATCACGCATAGCCAAGTAATCATCCAAAGGCGCGAATTTGTAGAGCGCAGCAACGACGTAATCCATCAGACGCCAGCCTCGCTATCATGCTTAGGGGTATCGTTACCGGGATCTTTTTTACTGCCCCCTAAACAATTAGGTGATTCTGGCGACAGCATTTGCCGCTCAGCCCATTCTTCAGGAGTGTAAAGGTGCAATGCCAGGGCATGTACCGGGCCAGCAAGCTCCTGTTTAAGCTCGCCGTATACCAATTGATGGCGGGCGACTTTGCGCTTGCCCGAAAAAGCCTCAGCAACCGCTGTGACCTTAAAATGCGTTTCCGAGTTCGCCGGCACACTGTGCATATGGCTCTCGTTAACAATCTCAAGGTAAACAGGTGTTAAAGCACCAGTTAGTTTTTGCTCGATATCTGCCTGAACAATCATGACAATGCCTCTTAGCTACCTATTTTCCAGCAATCAACCCTCAGAGGATTCGCCGTCAACATTTTCTGCATCTTCAGATGACTTCGCAGCAACCTGCGGGCGCATATGAGGGAATAACAACACATCTCGGATCGATGCCGAATCCGTCAACAGCATAACCAGGCGATCGATACCGATTCCTTCACCGGCCGTTGGCGGCAATCCATATTCAAGGGCTGCGATGTAGTCGGCATCAAAATGCATAGCTTCATCATCACCAGCATCTTTTTCAGCCACTTGCTGCTGAAAACGCTCAGCTTGATCTTCTGCATCGTTAAGCTCCGAAAAACCGTTGGCGATTTCACGGCCACCGACGAAGAATTCAAAGCGGTCCGTTACAAATGGGTTGTCGTCGTTACGACGCGCCAAAGGCGAAACTTCAGTCGGGTATTCAGTGATAAACGTCGGCTGAATCAATCGGTGTTCAACCGTCTTCTCAAAGATTTCAATTTGCAGTTTGCCTAAACCCCAAATCGATTTCACCGGAATAGAAAGATCGGCACAAACTTTCGTCGCACTCTCCATGCTATCAAGATCAGACAACGATAGATCAGGATTGTAATGAAGGATCGAATCAACAACAGACAAACGCTCAAACGGTTTGGCGAAATCGTAAGTCACTGACTCCAACACATCACCATTGTCATCACGGGTGGTGTTAACAATATCGGTCGTACCCATGACGGTTTCCGCCACGTGGCGAATCATCGCCTCAGTGATATCCATCAGGTCTTTGTAATCTGCATACGCCTGATAAAATTCCAACATGGTAAATTCCGGATTATGTCGCGTCGACAACCCTTCATTTCGGAAATTACGGTTAATTTCGAAAACCCGCTCGAAACCACCCACCACCAAACGCTTCAGATACAGCTCTGGGGCAACACGCAAATACATATCACGACTCAACGCATTGTGATGTGTAATAAAAGGTCGCGCGGTCGCGCCACCGGGAATCACCTGCATCATTGGTGTCTCAACTTCCAAAAATGCACGATCTTGCAAGAATCGACGAATCGCATCGACGATTTGTGAACGCTTGGTAAATAGGTCACGGGAATCCTCATTCATAATGAGGTCAACGTAGCGCTGACGATAGCGCATTTCTTGGTCAGTTAAGCCGTGAAATTTGTCCGGTAACGGACGCAGTGACTTGGTCAACATGCCAGTTTCTTCGGCGTAAACATACAAGTCGCCCTTACCAGACTTATGCACTGGCCCCTTTGCGAATACAATATCGCCGATATCCCAGGTTTTAATCGCAGCGCTCAGCTCCGCTGGCAGGGCTTTTTTATCCACATACATCTGAATACGCCCACTGACATCCTGCAATACCAAAAACGGCCCGCGTTTTGCCATAATACGGCCAGAAATCGCTGCCTTGCGGTCGAGCACTTCTAATTCGGGCTTTTCTTTTTCGCCCAGCTCCGATTGCAGCTCAGACGCTAAATCCGTACGGCGGAAATCATTCGGAAAAGCATTGCCCTGCTCGCGCATCGCGGCCAATTTACCACGGCGTTCTGCAACCAGTTTGTTCTCGTCTTTTACGTCGCTCATAATGCGTTAAACCTTTCGATAATTACAGGCCGCTCTTCAGGCTGGCTTCAATAAACATGTCGATATCGCCATCCAGCACTTTGCCGCAGTTGCTGCTCTGTACATTGGTGCGAAGATCTTTGATGCGCTGGTCATCCAAAACATAAGATCGAATCTGGCTACCCCAACCGATATCGGCCTTGTTGTCTTCCTGCGCCTGGGCTTCTTCGTTACGCTTTTGCATTTCCAACTCGTACAACTTGGCTTTCATCTGCTTCATAGCAAAATCGCGGTTGGCATGCTGGGAACGCTGGCTCTGGCACTGCACCACGATACCAGTTGGCTCGTGAGTAATTCGCACCGCAGAATCGGTTTTGTTGACGTGCTGACCACCCGCACCGGATGCCCGATAGGTGTCTGTTCGTAGGTCGGCAGGGTTAATTTCAATATCGATATTGTCATCAACCTCTGGTGAAACAAACGCTGAAGCAAACGAGGTATGACGACCGTTATTGGAATCAAACGGTGACTTACGAACCAAGCGGTGAACGCCGGTTTCAGTGCGCAACCAGCCGAAGGCATAATCGCCTTCAAAACGGATTGTTGCCGATTTAATACCAGCCACATCGCCAGCAGAACATTCCATCAATTCGGTTTTAAAACCTTTTGATTCACCCCATCGCAGGTACATTCGCAGGAGCATTTCCGCCCAATCTTGCGCTTCTGTACCACCGGAACCGGATTGAATATCCATGTAGGCATTGTTTTCGTCCATCGCGCCGGAAAACATGCGACGGAACTCGAGTTTTTCAAGCGCTTGTGTCAATTGGTCTAGGTCAGCCACAACTGCATCAACAGTCTCTTCATCTTGTTCTTCAACCGCCATATCCAGCAAGTCTTGTGCATCAGAAAGACCTGTCGTCATATTATCAATAGTGGCGACTACGGCCTCCAAAGACGAACGCTCTTTACCCAACTGCTGGGCTTTATCCGGGTCATCCCATACGGAGGGTTCACCCAGTTCAAGCTCTACTTCTTGCAGACGATCTTGCTTTTCAGCGTAGTCAAAGATACCCCCTGAGCGCATCGGTGCGCTCGGTGAGGTCTTTAATCGATTGAATAATTGGATTGACTTCTAGCATGGCAATTCACTTGATTCGAGAAAAATGCCGCGATTCTACACCAGATAGGCGCTCGCGGCTATTCCAGATAGGTGTTCGACGGGCAGATACAACCACAGAAAATCGCAGGTCACAGCGCGGAAAGCTCAGCGATTATGGAAGTCCAATTGAGGGAAGTCCTGGCCTTCATCGTGATAAATATGAATACGACTCACGCTCGCGTAAGGCACTTCAAATCGTAAAAATGAATCCATCGCCGCAGCCAATATTTGATTCAAAATGGCACGGATAACCCCTCCATGAGTGACCAGGAGGATTTTCTTGCCGCGGTTATCTGCAATCACCCGACTCAATGCTTGATCAACCCTGCCTGCAAAGTCAGTTAAGGGCTCTGCATTCGACGGAGTATTGGTCACAGGATCACGCCAGTAATTGTCAAACTGCTCGCCATAGTCTTTTTTGACATCAACAAACGCTTTACCGTCCCAATCACCAAACGAGATTTCTTTAAAACCCTCGTCGGTCACCAGAGATAATCCATCACGCTGCGCGACCCTATCGGCAAATTCAGCACAGCGAATCAAGGGGCTGGAAACAACCAGATCCCAATTCTCCGATTCAGAGTGGGTTTTCAGTTTGGCAACGCCCTCCTCCATTTGAGCAAATCCATCATGACTCAATGGCACATCGATATGGCCACGAAATATCTCGCCGCCTTCCGGCTTACCATGACGAATAATATCAATGGTCGTCACCTGCCACTTCATTGCCGTCATAGCTTCTCACTCACCCCAGCTTCAGCAAAACTGGCCATTTCACTTTGTAACCGACAAGCTGACTGAATTAATGGCACGGTTACCGCTGCTCCTGATCCTTCGCCCAGACGCATACTAAGCTCTACCAAAGGCTCTAACACCAGTGCTTCTAACATACGATGGTGAGCAGGTTCGGCTGAACGATGAGATGCCAGCAACCAAGGAGTGATAGTCGGATTCATACGTACCGCCACCAACGCGGCTGCAGAAGCAATATAACCATCAACCAGCACCGGAATACCCGCTTGTGCCGCAGCAATAAACGCACCCGCCAATGCGGCAATTTCGAAACCACCAAACACACGTAATACGTCACGAGGTTCGCTGACCTCACTATGAAACGCCATCGCTGTCTCTAGAATTCGCGCCTTTTGACCGACGCCGTCATCATCAAGCCCAGTGCCTGGGCCGGTTAATTCAGTAACACCACACCCCATCAAACGAGCGCAAAGACAAGCCGCCGAACTGGTATTCGCAATCCCCATCTCACCACCGATAAACAGCTGCGCCCTGCGTTCAACGGCGCCATCGATGGCAGTACGCCCGATATTTAACGCCGTATCCAATTGAGCATCCGTCATCGCCGCGGATACCGCAAAATTGGCGGTTCCCGCCGCGATACGGCAATCAACCACGCTGTTAATCTCGGGCAATGGCTGCACACTCCCTAGGTTATAAACCGTGAGGTGCGCCCCCATATGTCGAGCCAACACCGAAATCGCAGCCCCGCCACTGGCAAAATTCTTAATCATTTCGCCCGTTACAGCTTGTGGGAACGCAGAGACACCCTCGTTGGCAATACCATGATCTGCCGCCATCACAGCAACCTCAATACGCGCGAGTTCTGGCTTAAGGGTATTTTGATACGCAGAAAATCGCGTCGCTACTTCTTCAAGACGCCCAAGCGCTCCAGGTGGTTTGGTCAGCGTTAGTTGATAGGCTTCAGCTTTAGATTGCCAATCTGCCGCGGGAGCCGCGACAGCTTGTTCATACCATAACGTCATGAGGATTCCTCTTTCAGGGTCAACGGCAAACCTGCCGTCACCAGTGTTACCTTGTCAGCAAGTTGGGCAAGCTCCTGGTGCAACCAGCCGGATTCATCAACAAAACGACGATTCAATTCACCGAGCGGCACAATGCCCTGCCCCACCTCGTTACTGACCATGATTAATCGAGCTGCTGGCGTATTTTCTAACAAGGAATACAATGCGAGTTTTTCTGCCGGCCATCGATTTGAATCTTCATGCAGCAGGCAGTTTGTCACCCACAGTGTCAGGCAATCAACAACAACACAGACATCACGTGCCAGCAGCGGTGCAAGTGCATCAGCCAAGCATAAAGGCTCTTCAATGGTGGTCCAGCTCTGATGATGCGACGTTCGATCCGACTGATGACGAGTAACACGCTGGCGCATCTCGTCGTCATAAACTGTGGCCGTCGCAACATAAAAAAGCGGTTTTTCAGCGGCCAGAACCGTCTGCTCGGCATAACGACTTTTACCAGAGCGAGCTCCGCCTAGTACTAATTCTATCAAGTGAAAATCCAACGAGGTTGATACCCCCAACCAACGATCAATACAGGTTGAGGTCAGAGGCGTGCAAACGAATCGGCAAAATCCATTAACCGACGCTACACGAGCCAGTATATTCCAGTGAGTACAACAAGAACGATCAAAGAACGGTTGAGCAACAGCTGAAGGCCTCGAGTTTGCTCTTCGACGTCAGCGCCGCTCAGCGCCTCGCTATCTGATGATGCCGACAACGACTCGGGCGTAATCGCAAGCGCTTCTGCGGCACAACGATACAGTACATCGACACCACTCACTTCCAATGACGGCGCATTATGCCACCATATCCGCAATACGTCAGCCATACGTGTTTGAACAACGAATGTCAGTGCCAGCAAACGCGCAGCCGGCCATTCCATGATACGAGTAATCATACCAATGGTTTGATCTTGATAGGCCTGCGCCACTGGGTTTAACACAACCCCTCGGATCATGGGCCGAGTCTGTGCCAGTAGCGCCAAACGATAAAGTAGTGCAGCCTCAACACCCATAAATACGAACCAGAAAAGCACCGTAAACAAACGCCGCAGCGCCGCTAACAGCATCACCTGCATGGCGCGCTGATGCGCCTTTGCATCGTCGGCATTAGGATCAAATTCTAAACACCCCGTCAACGCACCATCGCACAAGCCCTGAAGCGCGAACATGGCACGCTCACGCGATCCGCTTTGCCACTCAGTAATGTAGGCCTGCAAGTGTCGATTGTATTCCCCACGACCAACTGCATAGCACAAAACCAATACCGTTAGCGCCAAACCGACTCCATGCCAAAGCCAATCAGCCATGACCGCCATAACAACCATCAGCACAATACAAGGCAGGATGAGCAGGGCTCCATATGCCCAAGGCGGTGACCGGAACGTTGTTACAAACCAAGCATGCCAGCGGTCAAAAACATGATCGTTTTGGTAAGGTGTCAAGCTGCCCCATATCTGAAGCATCGCCAATACTATGATTATCGCGAGAAAGTCCATGTTATTCCTTATTGGCGCTCCTTATCGACATTGCGAATCCACAGATCTTACAAACACAACCTGCTTGCCGCATTAATGAACAAGAACCGTCGACTACATCAACATATCTTAGTTGTTAATTAACAGCATGGAGCCACCAAGACGTATGCGTGTATCGTCAGAACACCAGTATATCTGAATCTCAATGCCTATTATGATAGCCGCTGACCAACAATACGGCAGCTAGATGAAAAGCAGATGACGCCATCGGATAATCAGCCTTCAGATTTGATACCCAATTCGGTCGCCAACAATTGCCGAAAGTAAGACCAATCAAACACCGGCCCTGGGTCGGTTTTTCGCCCTGGGGCAATATCACTATGCCCCGTCACGGCGCCTGGCTCAATACTCGGATATTCGCCCATCAAGGCTGCGCATAGGACCGCCAACTGTTGATATTGGGGAGGTTCATAAGGTACATCGTCTGCGCCTTCGAGTTCGATTCCTATGGAAAAATCATTGCAGTTATCACGACCCACGTATTCCGACACTCCGGCATGCCATGCACGCTTGTCAGCGCTGACAAATTGACATACTTCACCAGATCGGCGAATTAAAAAGTGACTGGAAACCTCAACCCCAACAAGATCGGCGAAACTCGCGTGCGCCGAACAGTCTAGCTGCCCAAGAAATAACTGATCGACATAACCGGTACCAAATTGACGATGCGGCAAGCTAATATTGTGTACCACGATCAAGCTTACACAACCGGCATTCGATTGAGGTCGATCATTGTAAAACGGCGATCTCTGATGCGCCGCCCCTACCAGCCAACCGTCTTCAAACTGAGCAATTCGAATATCAGGGGAAGTACCAATCAGTGATGCGGGCTTATTCAGGTCGCTGCTCACGCATATCTCCAATAACATGTTCCAAAGACGACTCAAACGCCGGGCCGGATTTCACAACCATCACATCCCCCGAAGCAACTAACCGATGAAGCTCAACACCGAGTAAATCACCAATACGATCGCCCGAGCGACTAGTGAGAATATATTTGTCCGCATGTTTTATGTAAGCCGCCACCTGGCAACGACGCACGGTGTCACCGCGCTGCCAATTTAACCAGGTACCGATGCTGAAAATCATGTCGTGAGCGGTGTCACCGGTAACTTCTGCAACAGAAGAAGATTGATCCGCGGATTCCGGCGGCTGAGCAACCGATAACTGCAAATCATCCACATCCGCCTCAGCACCATTCATCAACACAATATCAATAACGATAGTTTTATGGTTTTTTTCCAGGGTTTTAAAATGTTCCAGCATCGCTTGAGGCTCAACACCGATCGTTTCGTAACTCATCCGCAGGTCAGGCAACAGGTTTCTCACCATCCGCAAAAATTGCGGCCTCGACTGATAATCGACGGCGGGGCGTAAGCTGTTGAGCAGACGATCCAATAAGGCAATGGCATTGCGCCAACTGTGACTATCCAATCCCTCAGACAGAGCTGCTTTATAAAGTACGTTGCTAAAATCTTCCAACACACTCGCATCGACACGCTCTGCCAGCGATACAAGAGACAAACGTGATTCCAACAAAGCATCAACAGCATCTCGCGCCGCTTGCGCATGCGCGGCTTCACTTTCGCTATCTTGCAGCCACTGACTGCGCGTTTGCATCTGCTGTCGCTGCGCTTCGCGAAGCGCGATAAATTCAGCTAATTGCTTATGAAAATCGAAATTATAGATGCGCTCTGCTTCAACACAGGCTCTAACCAAATCACTCAATAGGCAATAGAATCGATTGGCATGAAAATCCATCACATCTTTCGGCACTTGCCAGGTGTGAGTAAGATTGACTATCTCAGCCAACAGCTTTTGTGCGGGATGCCCTTGCTCAGCAAAAAAACCACTATCGGCCAGCACAAGGCGCAGGTAAGGTAACTGCAGCTGATTAATCAGGTAGCGGCCAATGGCTGGCATATCATCATCAGCCAGCAAAGCTTCAAAAAAGCTCTGCAAACGGCGAACAAGGCTGATTTGCTGTTGCTGCTCATTACTGAGGTGCTCAGGCCATTGCCCTGACCTCTCCAGCCAATCGGCCCAATTATAGATATCCATCGATGCGTCGGCACTCAGTAGCACGTCTTCTGCCAATGCGTCGTCCAACCCTTCAAACACATCAACTTGGGCTTCTTCTAATAAATCTTCAAACAGATGATCCGCTGATGCCAAATACATCGCCCGACGATTGAGTTCACGCTCGACGATACGATCCATCGATTGCTGCAGCACTGGCTGCGGTGTTTTTAATTCAGGTAACACCGATTCATCGATCAACCGCTGATTCAGAACCGTCACAAAATCCTGCAGCCGCCCATACAAACGTGACTCAAACAAGCGAACCAACAGCATCTTGCAGTGCATCGATAAACGCGCATGAGTCAGTACTGACATAAAACGCTGGCAAAATTCTATAGGTGCCAACGGTGATTGCGCCCACGCCAATGTCTCATGCCGATGGCCCAAATCGGTAAGACCAGCAAACAATGCTGGGGTGCCCTGCCATTGCTCAGGTTGCTGGCGCATCATTCGCTGCAGGCTTTGTGCCTGCTGAGCATCCAACTCACCCGGCTCAGGCGTAAAGGGCAACTGGCCTGATTCCCCCAGCACTTCGGCGACAAAACGACGACAAATTTCCGGGCGCTGCACACGCAGACTCAGCACCTCATCAAAATGCAAATTTTGATCATGGTTGCTCGTGCTTTCACTTGCCAACTTCACCAATGCGGTATCTGCAGCATCAAATAGAGCCTCAACCGCGTTCTGAAGCGGGTCTCTGAGCACCTCACGATATAAATCGAGCATTGACTGCATAGCGGCTTTCCATCCATTACGATCGTATTTCTGATACTAGCAGCCTGATATAACTACTCACACAACAACCAAGCCGTATCACTCTCACCCCATTATGCCAACGCACGCTGCCGGAAAAACCCTAGCCGTGCTTTTTTTGGAAATATTGTGACACTGCACAGCATCTAACCATCATCTCGCAAAGCGACACTAGCCCGAGTCTCCCAAAGATACTCACACAAACCAGTTTTTGATATGATACGCCGCTTTTCTATCGACAACACAGCGGATATTCACATGCAACTTCCGGAAAGCTGGCGGCCAGACATGATCACAAGCGTGCAACAAGCGCTGGCAGAGGACATCGGTGATGGTGATATCACTGCCGAATTGATCCCGGCTACGCAAATAATGCGTGCGCGTATCATTACCCGTGACGATGCCACCATTTGCGGACGTGACTGGGTGAACGAGGTATTTCATCAGCTCGACGATAACGTCAAAGTAACCTGGCACTGTGACGATGGCGACCGAGTCAGCGCTAATGATGTGCTGTTCGAACTCGAAGGCTCTGCCCGCAGCCTGATGACAGGCGAGCGCACAGCACTTAACTTCCTTCAACTATTATCCGGTGTCGCCAGCAAAGCCTGGAACTACGCGCAACGCGTGAAGCACACTAACGTCACACTACTGGATACACGCAAAACGATTCCGGGAATACGCACAGGTCAAAAATATGCCGTTACCTGCGGCGGCTGTGCAAACCATCGTATTGGTCTTTATGACGCTTTTTTGATTAAAGAAAACCACATCAGCGCATGTGGTGGCATCGAAAGCGCGATTCAACAAGCAAAAGCGAACCACCCCGGCAAACCCGTTGAAATCGAAGTTGAAAACCTAACCGAATTCGATCTAGCCCTTGAGCAAGGTGCTGATATCATCATGCTCGACAACTTCAGCAATACCGATAAAGTCGATGCCGTAGCGCGCGCCAACGGCCGAGCTAAGCTTGAAGCTTCTGGTGGCATTACTGACGCAACACTCGTCGATGTAGCACAGACAGGGGTGGATTTTATTTCCCTAGGTACACTGACCAAAGATGTTGTAGCCGTTGACCTATCGATGCGTATCGTTGACTAAATCGACTTTTAAGACACAAAAAAGGCGCTTTAATGCGCCTTTTTTGTGTCTTGTTTATGTGCAATTAACACGAATTAAAAACACCCACCTAGCCACTAAACTAATGGACTCGGCCTAATTGCCGCCAACATCAGGAGTGAAGGTATTGACTAACGGTTAAGGTCTCAGGAAACATCACCGTCAACCAACCAGCGATAGCGATAAACGGCCCAAACGGCAACGGTTGTTGCGAATCACGACCACGCAATACAATTAACGCGATACCCAGAATGGCGCCAACAACAGAAGACAGCAAAATCACATTGGGTAAGACCTGCCAACCAAACCAGGCACCTAACGCCCCCATTAGCTTGAAATCACCATAACCCATACCTTCTTTACCAGTAACCAGCTTGAACGCCCAATATACCAGCCAAAGTACACCATAACCGCCAATAGCACCCCATACAGCACTCGACAGATCGGTAAACACCCCAACCGTGTTAAGCGCTAACCCTAGCCACAAGAGCGGCAAAGTGATGGAGTCAGGCAATAATTGATGGTCAAAATCAATGCCGGTTAATGCAACCAGGCAGTACGTTAACAAGAGCAACGGCAACAGCTGAATCAACACCGGATATTGAAAAAAAGCGACAGCTGCCAGCAACGCTGTTAATGCCTCAACAAAAGGATAACGAGGTGATATCGGTGCCTTACAATTGCCACACTTGCCCTTCAACAGCAAATAACTCAGCACAGGCATATTTTGCCACGCTTTGATTGATGTATGGCAATGAGGGCACGCAGACCCAGGATAGGCAAGATTGAATGTTGCCTCATCACGACTACCAGCTTCGGCGTCAACCTTTTGCTCTTCATCGCCCGACAACAAATATCGCGCCTCAGCCTGCCACTGACGCTGCATCATAATCGGCAAACGATAGATCACTACATTCAAAAAACTGCCAATCATCAAACTGACGGCAACCACTAATGAAAATGCAAACCAGAACACTTCTAACCCGGCTGATGCCAAGTCTAGAGTCAGCGTATCAAACATTAAATGGCCTGCCCCATCATGAAGATTGGCAGATACATAGCAACCATCAAACCGCCAACCAGAACACCCAACACAGCCATAATCAATGGCTCCATCAGAGAGGTTAAACTATCAACAGAATCATCAACTTCGGTCTCATAGTGGTCAGCCAATTTACTCAACATGCCATCCAAATCACCGGATTCTTCACCAATGGCGATCATTTGAATCATCATTGACGGAAATACATTCGATGCACGAATACAAACATTCAGCGGAATACCTGTCGAAACATCGTCTTTGACCTTCTTCAAGGCTTTGGAATATACCGCATTACCAGCCGCACCGCGCACAGATTCAAGTGCGTCAACCAGCGGCACACCGGCAGCAAAAGTCGTCGATAACGTTCGAGCAAAACGCGCATACACCGATTCCGTGACGATCTTACCTACAATCGGTAATTTCAATGAGACTGCATCCACTCGGTCACTATAGGCCTGCGATCGCACTTTACCCTCTCGGTGTGCCAAAACAATCGCAATGATCGATACCAGAATAATGAACCAGTACGCTTGAACCCATTCCGATAAGTTCATAACCATCTGCGTAAATGCGGGTAACTCGGAGCCAAAGCCTTCAAACAGCTCAGCAAATTGAGGAACAACTTTGATCAACAAAATCCCGGTAACGACGCCTGCAACAGACAATACCGTAATTGGATATTTCATCGCTTTCTTGATTTTTGACTTCAACGCCTCGGATTTTTCTTTATAGGTTGCCACCCTTTCGAGCATGGTTTCTAAAGCACCAGCCTGCTCACCAGAATCAACCAGATTAACGAACAGATCATCAAAATAACGCGGGTAGTTAGCTAATGCTCCGGCAAGACTGGCGCCACCGGCGACCTCGTTGCGTATTTTCACACACAACTCAGCCATAGATTTATTTTCCAAGCCCTCGGCAACGATATCAAACGACTGGATCAATGGCACACCGGCCTTCAGCATGGTCGCCAATTGCCGGGTAAAAATGGCAATATCACCAGGTTTGATGGCCTTATTGCCACCACCAAACAAAGGCTTCGACTTTTTAACGACACGTTTGGGGACAATACCCTGCTTTTTGAGCTGCACCTTAATAATGGCTGAACTGGCGCCTTCGAGCTCGCCGGAGACCTTTTCGCCCTTCGCATTCATTCCAGTCCATGCAAATGTGAAGGATTTTGTTTTTTGTTTTGCCTTAGCGGTTGCCATCGGTTAGTCCTTCGTAACACGGTTAACTTCTTCAAGGCTGGTAACACCCTGAAGCGCTTTTATTAAGCCTGATCGGCGAAGATCATTGAAGCCTTCTCTACGCGCGACCTTAGAAATTTCGATCGAGTTCCCACCTTCCATAATCGTTTCTTGCAAAGCGGGTGTGATTTTAACCACTTCGTAGATACCCACACGGCCTTTATAGCCTTTATTACATTTAGGGCACCCAACTGCCTTCATCAATTCAGCAGTTTCGAGATCTTCTTCAGTAAAACCTTCGTCCAGCAACATTTGTTTCGGATATTCCACCGGCTCTTTACAGCCACTGCACAAGCGGCGCCCCAAGCGCTGAGCGATAATCAAACTCACCGATGTCGCCAAGTTAAACGCCGGAATACCCATATTCAGCAAACGAGTAATGGTTTCTGCAGCACTATTAGTATGCAGTGTCGACATTACCATATGGCCGGTTTGTGCGGCTTTAATGGCGATCGAGCCCGTTTCGAGGTCTCGTATCTCCCCAACCATGATGATATCAGGATCCTGACGCAGAAAAGACTTCAACGCCTCGGAGAATGTTAACCCCACCTTATTGTTAACGTTAACCTGATTAATGCCTTCAAGGTTAATTTCAACAGGGTCCTCCGCTGTGGAAATATTACGCTCTGCCGTATTCAGAATATTCAAACCGGTATACAAAGATACCGTCTTACCGGAGCCCGTCGGCCCGGTCACCAAAATCAATCCCTGCGGATAATGCAGCGCTTCCATATAAAGGTCTTTCTGGAAAGGCTCGTAACCGAGCATATCAATGCCCATTTGCGCAGAGGTTGGGTCGAGAATCCGCAATACGATTTTTTCACCCCAGAGCGTCGGCAGCGTGTTAACGCGAAAATCAATGGATTTAGTTTTCGACAACTTCATCTTTATACGGCCATCTTGTGGCACCCGTCGCTCAGAAATATCCATTTGCGACATAACTTTTAAACGCGCAGCCATTCGGCCCGACATTTTTTGCGGTGGCTTGGCGATTTCATCCAAAATACCATCGGTACGAAAACGCACACGGTAGGATTTTTCATAGGGTTCAAAATGAATATCTGACGCGCCGATACGAATGGCATCCAACAAGACCTTATTAATAAAACGCACAACGGGCGTTTCATCCGCCTCATTGCCACCGTCATCATCTTTGCCGCCGCCGCTTTCATCAACAGCTTCAATATCGAGATCATCCAGATCACCGTCATCTAGATCTTCCAACCCGGTGCCCGTTGCTGACTCGTTTTGCTCAAGCAATGCTTTGATGCGATCCGCTAGCTTTAGCGCATCGACAACAATTGCCTCGGCGTTGAGGCCAGTACTGAACTTGATTTCATCAAGTGCGCGCAGATCAGTTGGGTCGGCAACCCCCACATATAAACGTGTGCCACGTTTATGTAGAGGAATAGCAAAATGTTTACTCACCAAATCGATAGAGACTAAATCCGCCTCAACGGCTTCTGGGTCAAAACCGTCTAGATCCAGGAACGGGCTGCCAAATTCGTCAGCGGCCGATTTCGCAATTTCTAAGGAGCTAACCAAGCCGTTAGACGCTAAATAAAAACTGAATGCCTGTTTATCTCGCTTGGCGCTGGCAACCGCCTCTTGGGTTTGCTCAGTTGTCAGCAAGCCGTCTGCGATCAATCGCCTGCCTAACCCCGGAATTGCAATAGCAGATGACATGTAGAAGCCCTACGTTGAATTATTCTTTTTATTTCGTGTATGCCTGCGCAGAGTATATATGCCAATGGAAATTGAAGACAACCATAACTGATGTACGATCACGGCAGCACCACCACACTGACACTTTTTGTCACTTTCAGCCCAGCCACGGCGTAATCGCGAAAGCTGATTTCGTCAAAAAATGGCCTACAAGGCAAGAAAAACGTCATGTGAAAAAGTTGGCATGCATCATGCTAATTCTCATCCAAGCACAATTTAACCGCGTTAGGTTGTCTGATAGTTCTAACAAAGATTCCAAGGGGAATAACTATGAAAACAATGCAAAAAGGTTTTACCTTGATTGAATTGATGATCGTTGTTGCGATCATCGGTATTTTGGCAGCTGTTGCCCTGCCTGCTTACCAAGATTACATTATTCGTGCACGTATCACTGAAGGTGTTGGCCTAGCGGATGACGCGAAGAAGTTTATCGCGACTAGCAGCCCGACTATCCTTGAACTAGAAGCAGCTGCCGACACTTACAATGCACAAGCAAATAATAACGGTGCCGTTAGTAAATATGTAAATAGCGTTCAAATCGATAATGCAACGGGTGAAGTAACCGTTACCTTTAACAATCTCAATGTCGGTACAATTCCTGCGAATTCAACACTGGTTTACACCCCTTACATTCAAACGGGTGCCGCTCCTGTGCAGTTAGCTGCTGCAATCGCTGCCGGCGACCGAGGAACTATCGATTGGGGTTGTGCAAGCCTATCTAATGTTGTATCAGCTGGGCGTCTCCTACCAGCTTTGGTAAACGGCTCTCTGCCAGCTGCTTATGCACCAAGCGAATGTCGCTAATCAGGCATTAAAAGGCAGAGGCTGACTATACAGCCTCCGTCTTTTAGGCTAAAGAAAAACCCTCAGCCTCGGCTGGGGGTTTTTCTTTTTCAATATTCGATTTCTCATACAGACATTGACGCCAGCGAGGAACATACCCCCATTACCGTGCACGGCCAACATCACCAACTTGCACCACCAATACTGACGCGCTCACTTGCTCGGCGATGATACGAGCACCTGCTAAACAATGGCTCAGACATACATAGTTATACCGTATATTCTAGAAAGAATATCTTACGATAGAATCTCGCATGACTAGAGTAGCGCTCTCATAAACTTACACAGGGTGGAGTGCATACAAAAACAATTTACTTAGGGATCACAACAACTGCCATTCAATTCGGCAAAGGCAGTGAGGATTTAGATCAACATAAATGCGAGGCACCGAGCGACTAACAAAAATGAGTAAAGGAAGCATTGTAGCTCTGCGAGGTACAATGCTTCCTTTAAACATGCTTTAAAGCACTGAACTGGGTCATTCGATACTAATAACACCCGCATTACGACTCCAGCACCCATTAAATGTCCCATGCACCGATTCAACTTTTACGTTGTAACAACGCCCATCTTTAGCTTTTGAAAGCTCAGATAACCGCGCTGTCAAACCCGCATTTTCAGTGCCAGGCAAAGCCCGATACAAATCCAATCGCCGCGTTACATCTTTGCCTTTAGCAAAACGAGAACTGACAATAAACACTGCCATTTTGGCTTTATCTTCCGGCAACTCAAGAAACAGTTTTTTCGGATATGGGCCCGGAAACTTACCGAGATCCACCATCGAAATACCTGCTTCCGCAGCTTCTGATTTATTCATCACATTCACATAGTCATCCACAAACAGCTGCACCACAGGCCGCTGAGAATCCACCGCCCACAAGCCATAAACCAAACACCCCAATTGAATGACACCAATAATACTCAAATCAGTCACCAGCTCTTTACGAGGCTTGGCAGGGTTGTAAATCATCAGGGTTAACAAGGGCCCTACCACTAAGTCAACTGAAGCAATCAACAAAATCCCATGCACACCACCCAGTTTGATAAAACTCCCCGGAAACCAAACAAAATACAACCAAGCCGCACAGGCAACAAAGATGAAAAAACTCAGTACCAGATGCCAGCCACAGGCCTGCCAGCGATTATTGGCATGAATTAGCATAAACACTCCTATTATTGTGATGATTAAACGGGCAAAAAAAATCCCTGCATAAGACAGGGATTTTTACAGCATTTTCCTCAGGTTTCAAACCCTTAGGAATGCTCGGGTATAACTATCGATGGCACTTCTTACAAGAAGAAGTCACCATTCGGCTCACCCAACTGCACGCCACCGAGGTTACGCGCATATTTGCCTGGCTGGTTAGCCACGTGTGCACGGCCTGCATGGATATCCAGGAAGTACTTCGATACCGGATGACTGTGGAAAATACCACCGCCGCCACAGCTGTTGAACATCAGATCAACACCTTCGATACAACGCTGAACAACGGCCGCAGAATCGTTACGCATCTTGATACGCTCGTCCATGCTCAGTGGTTCGCCTTCACCGCGTGCCTGCTCCATCAAACGATCGAAGTTACGATTTAGAACCAGCTTCAATTCATCAACAATGGATTGCGCTTTAGCGATCGCAAATTGAACATCCGGATCACCCGATGCTTTCTTGCCGTCGTTAACACCAACGCGCGCTTTAGCAACGTCGATGAACGAGTTAACTGCACCTTCCAATGCACCGATAGCACCGGAAGAAACGGCACGAACAAAGATTTGGCCAAATGGAATTTTAAACAATGGCGCTTCATTAACAGCATTACCCGGGCTCTGCATCGCAAAACCGTCGCCAGCTTTGTGTGTGCGGTATTCAGGTACAAATGCACCTTCAACAACGATATCGTTAGAACCGGTTGCTTTAAGGCCCAGTACATCCCAGTTTTCTTCAATGCGGTAGTCGCTACGAGGGATCAGGAAGGTACGCATATCTGGTGGGCCAGCAGGATCACCTTCTTTTGGTGGAACAATCGCACCTAGGAATACCCACTCGCAATGCTCAGAACCTGAAGAGAAGCCCCAACGACCAGATAACTTCAAACCGCCTTCTACATGCTCTACTTTACCGACAGGCATATACGATGAAGAAATCAGTGTTGCATCATTTTCGCCCCAAACGTCTTGTGCAGCGCGATCATCAAACAACGCCAACTGCCAGTTGTGGATAGCGATAACGCCCAAAATCCAGGCCACAGACATATCGCCTTGTGCCAGTGTCATTTGAACGTCGAAAAAAACTTGTGGATCCAGCTCGTAACCGCCCCAGCGCTTAGGCTGAACGATACGGAAGAAACCGGCATCAGCCATTTCCTGAACGGTTTCAGAGTGCACCTGGCCTTGGGCCGCAGCTTCGGGCGCACGCTCTTTCAATGTCGGAATCATTGCCTCAGCGCGTTCGACAAGCGTCTGCGCCAATTGTAGGTTCTCAGGGGACATCAGTTACTCCTGTTATTATCATTCGAAACGGCAATAGACCCAGCCAATATTTATTCGTGCCTCTTTGATTCAGATCTATGCCAGAAAACAGCGCCAAATAATACAATGTTAACGTCCGTTTGACTATCCACCTGTAGCCTAGCCATAACGAAATCAGAAAATCTCGTCATAACGATCACCGACAAACAATATCCTCGGCTCAGAGATCGCTTTTCTGTGGTTCATCCACATGAATTTTCTGCCGTATCAACACAATCACGACTAGAACAGGCAAACCCATCAACGCAGTTAAAGTGAAAAACTGCGCATACCCTAATGCATCGACTAACGATCCAGAATAACCGCCCAAAATTTTAGGGAATAAGGTCATTAACGAACTAAAGATCGCATATTGCATTGCTGTGAAGGAGACATTGACAAGATTAGAGAGGAAAGCAACAAACGCAGCGACCGCCAATGCCGCAGCTAGATTATCGGCTGAAATAACGAGGTACAACATAGGCACGTTGTAACCAACTTGGGCCATCCAAACAAATAGTAAGTTAGTTGCTGCCGATAGAACACCGCCAACAAACAATGTGCGGATAACCCCCATTCGCAAGCACAATATACCGCCCGCAAAACCGCCAAGAAGCGACATACCAAAACCGAACACCTTAACAACACCGGCGATTTGCGATTTACTGAACCCCATATCCTGATAAAACAGATTGGCACTAACACCCAATACAATGTCTGACATCCGATACAAAGCGATCAACAAAAACAGCAGCAATACTTGCTGTCGCGAGTAACGGGAGAAAAACTCAGACACCGGCGAAATATACGAATGCGCTAACAACTGTCGATTCACCACGCCCAACTTGATCAGCGTTCGTGCTATTAATAGAGCGATAACAACTGCACTGATCAATCGGCCAGCCTCAATCACGACGCTGCCCAAAACCTTATTATTCAGCACATCAGCAAGACCCGCACGTAAATCCACGGCCAAATCAGCACTGTAAAAATAGCTGAGCACAAAACCCGCTACAGCGACAACAAAAGTCAGGAACAACAGCGCATGATCACGATGAGTAAAGCTATTTATATCCGCAGTTTCCGGCGATTCAGGCTCGGCTATCAACAGCGTGGTTACAACGCCAACGGCCATTAATAACGCCATACATAGGTATGTATGCCGCCACGCCGCATAAACATAAAGGTCAGAAGAAGAGCCCCACCAGTCCGCCAGAAACAGAGCCCCAGCGCCCGCTGCAAGCACTCCAATTCGGTAGCCGGCCACATACATCGCCGACATCATCGCCTGAAGCGCTTGCGGTGCTGACTCGATACGAAAGGCATCGATAACAATATCTTGTGTCGCAGACGAGAATCCTAACATCACAGCAAACACCGCCAGCAGCACCAAACCGTTATCGACTTCGGCGGGATTGATAAGCGCCATCCCAGTAATTGCGGCGATAATCAGTGTCTGACTCACCAACAGCCAGCCTCGTCGCTGGCCAAACCAGCGTGTCAAAAAAGGCAATGGCATGCTCCCCACCAAGGGCGCCCAAACAAATTTGAACGAATACCCCAACGCCGCCCAACTGAAGTAGGTCACATCTGCGCGATCAAATCCGGCCTCACGTAACCATAAACCCAGTGTGCCAAATATGAGCAACAAAGGCAGACCGGCAGAAAACCCAAGAAACAGCATAACCAGCACCCTAGGCTCTAGATACGCACGCCACGCCGAAAAAAACGCCAGCTTAGACGATGCCGGAGCATCCGCCGTTTCAACATCCTTATTGTGTTTGTTAGTCATGGATAATCATGCCTTGCTGAAATTTCACGATGCGATCTCTCCCTTTTTCTACCAAGCTCGTATAATCGAGAAACTACCGATGCTGAATCTCTGGCCCGTTAATGAAAAAAATTCTGGAAGTACGCAATTTAACCAAACATTATAAACAGCTGGCCGCCGTCAATGGTATCTCATTCACTGTCGAGCAGGGCATCTGTTTTGGCCTGTTAGGGCCGAACGGTGCAGGTAAAACGACGACGATCGAAATCATCGAGGGCATCAAAAGCGCAACTGGTGGCGAAATATTATTCGACGGCAAACTGCGCGATAAAGGCTTTGCTGAAAAAATCGGCATCCAGTTTCAAGAAACAGCACTGATGGATTACCTCAGCGTAGAAGAAACACTGGTGCTGTTTGCCAGCTTTTATCGTAGCCCACAACCCATCGAACACCTGATTGAACTATGTGACCTGACGCAGTTCCGCAGTCAAATTGCCACTAAGCTATCCGGCGGCCAACGTCAGCGCTTATTGTTAGCACTGGCGCTGATTAACGACCCTGAACTGATCTTCCTTGATGAACCCACAACGGGTCTCGATCCGCAATCACGTCGTCGCTTCTGGGAGCTCATCAAAAACATCAAAAATCGCGGAAAAACCATTATCCTAACGACCCACTATATGGACGAAGCAGAAATGCTCTGTGACCATATGATTTTGGTCGATCAAGGAAAAATTATTGCCGAAGGTAGCCCCAAGGCGCTATTAGATGAACACTTTCCGTATCAGTCGGTATCCATCGACTGCGGCGCGCTGCCAGCACCACACCCAGCAGACCTTACCCCTGACGACATCCGCGAACAGCGTGCTTGGTTCAATAGCAGCGATGTCGACGCTACTGTTGCCCGCCTAGTAGCCGAGAAGGTTGAGCTATCAAGCCTAAAAATATCTGCCCCAAACCTGGAAGATCTTTTTATCAAACTGACCGGCCATGACCTGCGCCAGTAACCCGGATTCAAACACCTTATGAAATCTTTTCTCATCCTCTGGCAATCTCGGAACAAAGAGTTCTACCGCGATAAAGGGTCATTGTCATGGGCACTATTGTTCCCAATATTGATTATCGCCGGCTGTGCTGTCGCATTTTCGGGCGACCCGGAAGAACTCGTAAAAATCGGCATTCTCAATGGAAGTACCCTACCCGAAACTCTGGCCTTTTTAGATACGCCCTATGCCGAAGCCATAAAATACGACGATGTCGACTACGCCCAAACGCGCCTTCGACAACACCAACTTCATGCTGTGATAGACCCGGCGACAACAACGGTATTTGTTAATCCCTTATCTATTCAAAGCCAGCTGCTTGTCGATCTAATCCAAGGACGAGATCATGGATATTCCGTGGTAACGGTTGAAGGAAAAGCCATACGCTATGTGGAATGGGTCATTCCTGGTGTATTGGGTATGAACATTATGTTTGGCTCGTTGTTTGGCGTTGGCTACGTGATTGTTCGCTACCGCAAAAATGGCGTGCTTAAACGTCTGAAGGCCACTCCGATTTCTCCCCTCGCATTTTTATCAGCACAAGTTGCCTCACGTCTGTTTATCGTTGTTGCCGCCAACACAGCAATATTTATCGGCAGTTATTGGCTATTAAATCTCCGCTTTGAAGGCAACTGGCTGGTGTTTTTTCTTGTCACAATACTGGGCGCCATCACGATGATTTCAATGGGCCTGCTGGTCGCCGCTCGCACCGAGAGCGAAGAGCTGGCAGGTGGTTTATTGAATATGTTCACTTGGCCCATGATGTTCTTATCCGGCGTTTGGTTTTCACTCGACGACACTCCCATTGCCATGCAGAGACTTGCAGACTTTTTGCCTCTAACACATATGGTACGAGCATCGCGAGAGATCATGATTAATGGTGCAAGCTTGGTCGATGTTGCCCCGGAATTGGTAACGCTCAGTGTGATGGCAATGATCTTTCTCGGCTTGGCATCGTGGTTATTCCAATGGCAAAAAGCATAAAGCGCATGAATCACTCACTGCCTGAAACCCAGCGTATCCATGTATTAGGTGCGGGCAGCATTGGTTTGCTGTGGTCATGGCATCTTCGCCAAGCTGGCTATCCGGTGTCGCTGCTACTGAGAACGTCTGAAGCCCGACAGCAGAGTATCGCTTGCATCGGGCACGGCGATGTCATGGTCGATATTTGCGACGCCTCAACAACCGATGAAATTCACAGATTTCTTGTTTGCACCAAGGCCTTTCAAGCACTCGATGGCATCAACCTTCTCGCCAATCATTTAGCCGAAAATGCGCATATATATCTTCTTCACAACGGCATGGGGCCACAACAACAAGTAGCGGAAACGTTTCCCAACTTACCGGTATTTGCCGGCGTGACTGCGCAAGGTGCCTTAAAACAAGGCCCATTTTCGGTCGCCTATACCGGCAAAGGCATTACGCGCTGGGGGCCAATGAACGCCGCAGCACAACAACATCTTGAACAACTGCCATTTGCTGGAAACCTCGATCAAATTGTCGATCCGGATATTCAACCTGCACTTTGGCAAAAGCTCTGTATCAATGCGTGCATTAATCCTCTGACGGTCCACTTCAACTGTAAAAATGGCCAACTAGCAACCATCCCTGAAGCCAGGGCAATGATTTCCACCATACTCGAGGAATGCCATGCAATCGCAGTTGCTCTGAGTATTGATCATTTGCTTGAAGGGATAGAATCACGTGTCTACGACGTTATTGCAAAAACGGCAGAGAATAGCTCTTCAATGCGGCAAGACGTTCTGAATCATCGGCCTACCGAGATTGATTTCATTAACGGTTTTATCGTCAATCAGGGGTTAAAGCTTGATATCGACACCCCACTAAACGCCCGCCTTACCGAATCTCTGCGCAACCTCCCCTAAAACGCGTCATAAAATGGTCACCATCTTGGGCTAAAATCCGCCAAATTGTGCAGTAGCTCAAATATTCAATGCATTGCAGCTAATTTACCGCTGTCGTTGCTGTCATTAATCGATAACATGTTGAATGACAAAGGTTGAATAATAATGATCACGTCGCGGGCCAGAACTATGCGTATTCTATTGATACTCAGTCTCACCAGTTTATTGGTATCTATTGCGATGAGCCAACAGGTTCATGCACTAGACAGAGCCAATGTTTCCGTCGCTGCTGAAGCCACAATTGAAGCAATTCCCGATTACATCAACATCAGTATTGAAGTCACCAAAACAGAGAAATCCCCCTCTAAGGCGAAAGCGGAAGTCGACGACATCATTGCGCAGGTGCTAACAACACTGAAGCAAATGAATATCGATGATTCGAATGTTCGCGCCAGCCAAATTTCTTCAAATCCTGATTACAGCTATGAAAACAATAAACGTAAATACGTTGGAGAAAAAATCACACGAAACGTTAACGTCAAACTCTATCGCTTGGATCAGTACTCCAATTTAGTGGACCAAATATTAAAATTGGACATCACTCGATACCGCCAAAACGGCGCTGGTTTTGACAATATTGATGAGCATCGCAACAAGGCACTTGTTGAAGCTCTCGATCGTGCATCCGCAAAAGCCAATGTTATCGCAAAAGCTATCGATCGTAATATCGATAAAGTGTATTCGGTGCAAGAAGCCGGAGGTTCAAACCCCATGCCACGCATGATGATGGCTGAAATGGCATCTGACGGAATGAATGCCCGTAAATCCAAAGCACCATTAGAAATCAAGCCTCAGGAAATCAGAGCCAGTGTGAATGTGATTTTCCTCCTTAAATAAGCTACCATGGGGCGGTTTTCTGCTGTACATCCCGCCTCACTATGACTTCCCGTAAATTGCCACACGCCTTTTCAGATGCCGACCAAGATGCCGTATATCGCGCCATTTTTGCGCGCAGAGACATGCGACATTTTGTACCTGGAGCATTGCCCGAAGGCACTCTCGACCGTCTTCTTCACGCCGCACACGCAGCACCTTCTGTTGGCTTTATGCAGCCCTGGCGCTTTATTCGTATCACCGATAGCAGCGTTCGAACACAACTGAAAGCCGTCGTTGAAGAAGAGCGTATTGCCACTGCCAAAGCGCTGGATGCCCGCGAAGATGAATTTATGCGCCTAAAAGTCGAAGGACTCAACGACTGCGCGGAAATCTTGGTCGTATGCCTGACAAATCATCGTGAAGACTATATTTTTGGCCGACGAACACTGCCTCAAATGGATCTGGCGTCCGCATCTTGCGCCATTCAAAATATGTGGCTGGCAGCACGCGCCGAAGGTATCGGCATGGGGTGGGTATCTATCTTTCAGCCGGCACGTCTTGCCGAGCTTCTGAGCTTACCGGAAGGCGCAGAAGCCATTGCTATATTATGCATTGGCCAGGTCACCAATTTTTACGACAAACCCATGCTCGAAATGGAAGGGTGGGATACACGTAAACCTTTAGAAACCATGCTGATGGAAAATCACTGGCAGGAACCACCGCACGAACATCAGCAACAGACGATTAAGGACTCTTCCTCACAGTCCGATAACGACGACTCTTCAACATCGTAATCGACGTCTATTCCTGCATCTACAGTTTATTCTCAAAATAACAGCAAGGGCTGGAAAGCTGGAAAGCTGGAAAGCTGGAAAGCTGGAAAGCAAGGCTAACTCAAGCATCAGAATGAGTGAAACGCTCTATTCACTCACCCCACCTCAACAATGGGCGCGCTCCAACTACCGATTTAATGGTTGAGCTGAATCTAAAAAAGCTCTCGAATTAAATCAGAAGAAAAGCCTCGATATTGAAAAAAACGTACATAACGCGCTTTTTCTTCGATAGACGATGGCGCGACCCCATCATATTTTTTTTCGAACTGACGATAAATCATGGCGTGCCAATCGATGCCTGCCTCTTCGCGGCCATGTGAGATATCACTATCATCAACACCGCGCTGCCGCAACTCCTGACGAATACGCAGCGGGCCGAACCCTTTGCCAGCACGCCAACGCCAGTAGTTCTCTGAAAATCGGCGATCAGATTGCAACCCTTCACACGTCAGTTTCAGTAAAGCTTCTTGTCGAATTTCAGTATGAGGAAAACGCTCCCTGAGCTTTCGATTCAATTCTTTGACGCTATGCTCTCGACGAGCGAGCAAGTTCATGGCTGCTCGGCGACAGTTTTTTGCAACGTCAGCAGGAGATTCGTCTGGCAAAGATGCCTCATCAGCAGAAATCTCTGACGATCGCTCTTCTTGAGGCACTTGCCACGTTGAATTAACCTTTTTCGGAAACCGCCTTTTCAACTTCAATATCCGCAGTCAAATGCTCAGGTAATAGCTGTTTTCGAATCTGAGATTCAATCTCTTCCGCAATTCCATCATTCTCACCAAGATACTTGGACACATTGGTTTTACCCTGTCCTATTTTGTTACCTTGATAGCTATACCAGGAACCGGCTTTATCAATAAGCCCTTGTTTCACGCCCAGGTCGATAATCTCGCCCATCCGATCAACACCTTTGCCGAATGCAATAACAAACTCAGTTTGCTTGAATGGGGGTGCGACTTTGTTTTTGACGATTTTGACGCGAGTTTCATTACCGACAATCTCATCACCGTCTTTGATTGAGCCAATTCGACGAATATCCAAACGCACAGAGCAGTAAAACTTCAATGCATTACCACCGGTTGTGGTTTCTGGACTGCCAAACATAACACCAATTTTCATACGAATCTGGTTGATAAAGATCACCATCGTATTGGTGCGGCTAACACCGCCAGTAATCTTACGCAGTGCTTGCGACATCAAACGTGCTTGCAAGCCCATATGGGAATCGCCCATATCGCCGTCGATTTCCGCTTTGGGTGTTAATGCGGCCACCGAATCGATAACCACCAGATCAACAGCACCGGAGCGTACCAACATATCGGTAACTTCCAACGCCTGCTCACCCGTGTCAGGCTGAGAAACAATCAATTCGTCCAAGTTAACACCCAATGCTTGGGCATAAATTGGATCTAACGCATGCTCGGCATCAATAAATGCAGCAGTACCACCGGCTTTTTGACACTGAGCAATAGCCTGCAGAGTCAGCGTGGTTTTACCTGAAGACTCAGGACCATATATTTCGATAATACGGCCTTTTGGCAAACCGCCTATGCCCAAAGCAATATCTAAGCCCAAAGAGCCCGTCGAGATTGACGGAATGGCTTCGGCTTTTTTGTCACCCATGCGCATGACGGTGCCTTTACCAAACTGGCGTTCGATTTGAGACATTGCCGCATCAAGCGCGCGTTGTTTATTGTCGTCCATAATTTCACCTGATCAATAATTACGTGCTGGCCGATATTCGTCTGCTGCAACGGAGCTGCTATTGGTTACATCTGCACTTCCGCGTGGCACACTTCAAAATACTGTATATATGTTCAGCATTATTGCATATATATGCGGGTGTTCAAGTTAATTTTTTGGCTTTTAGCCGAGCCAATGCCATAACTTGTTGCGATGAAGCACACGCTGCTCACGTTCGAGTTTCAGTAAATGTGCCTGCAACGATAGCTGCGCGATAGGGTGCAGGGATTCGTCAACATCATCGTATACGGTTAACGTCAACTGCTCGAGGCTAACAGGCTCACCCAATCCCTCAATACGATCAACAACCTTGCTTTCTCGCCTCAAACGATGCTCGATAATCCCCTGTATCTCTTTTTTGGGTGCCGAAATCAGCTCGCCATGCCCGGGAGCAAGGCCAGTAAGTGGGTAGTTTTTCAACAAATGCAGCGAGTCGATGTAATCCTTCATATCACCATGTGGTGGAATAATCACAACAGTCGATCCCTGCATAATGTGATCGCCGGTCATCAATATGCCTTCGTCTTCAAGCAGAAAACACACATGATTATTCACATGGCCCGGCGTATGAATAGCGCGTACGCTGAGGCCATCAAAAATAATTCGCTGATCGTGAAGCAATTCTTCAGCCAGTTGGCAGGAATTATCTTGATAATCATCATTAACCGGCGAGCGACCATAAATCGGCACACCGGATAATTCGGCCAGAGGCACAGCAGCTGGGCTATGGTCCGCATGCATATGCGTCAGTAAGATCAAACCAATGTTATCAGCACCACCAACAGCACGAAGAATCGCTTCGATATGGGAATCGATACTTGGACCGGGGTCAACAATAATGTACTTGTCTCGGCGACCAATAAGATACGTGTTAGTGCCACCCCCTGTCATCGGCCCAGGGTTAGGGGCAGTGATACGTGATAAATAACGGCCTAGCTGGACTGGACCGTCTTCGAAGTTTGCGTCATATAGCATGGAGTGGTTCATAATCACCGCACGAAGCTAAAACTCGCTTGAGCATAGTCTCAGCTTTATGGAAACGGCAATGGTGATACGTTAGATTTTTGCAAATCTGATAAATACCCTGATGATTTCAACCACAGTTAAAACCATCAGGATAAATATCGCTGCGTTTAGGCATCAACCAACTGGTCAATGGCGACAATAGAGTCTACATCCGCAGCATAATCAACGCCATCTACACCAAAGCCGAATAGTTTCAGGAATTCTTCCTGATAGCCGGCAAAATCAGTTAATTCGTCGATGTTGTCGCTGGTTACTTGAGGCCACAACTCTTCAACGGCACGTTGCACTTCCGGACGCAGTTCTTTGCCATCGGCGCGCAAACGTGTTTCGTCATCCATTTCAGGGGTTTCGACATACAAGCTATCTTTGAATAACCCGTAAACTTGCTCGATACACCCTTCGTGAATCCCCTGTTCTTTCATAACGCGGAACAACAGCGCTAGATACAACGGCATGATAGGAATCGCTGAGCTTGCCTGCGTTACTACAGCTTTCAGCACGGAGACATAGGCACGACCGCCTTTGCTCGCAAGCTTTTCACGAATTTCTTTAACTCGCTTATCCAAATCTTTCTTAGCCGCGCCGATCGTGCCATCCCAATAAATTGAGTGGGTAATCTGATCACCAATGTAGGTATAAGCCGTTGTTTGGCAACCATCAGCCAATACGCCTGCTTCATCCAGTGCATCAATCCACATCTGCCAATCTTCACCACCCATGACGGCAACGGTGTCGTCGATTTCTTGCTGGTTGGCTTTTTCCAACGATACACTTTTAACTTGTTTTTTGTCGGTATCCAGCGTGGTCGCGGTTACATCACCCGAAATTGGCTTAAGTGTCGACTTATGCAGCTCACCCGTATCCGGGTGTTGACGACGTGGGGCAGCAAGGCTGTATACCACTAAATCCACTTGCCCAAGATCTTGTTTAATAAGATCAATTACTTTTTGCTTCATTTCATGGGTAAAGGCATCACCGTTAATGCTCTTGGCGTACACACCTTTCTGTTCGGCATATTTATGAAATGCGGCAGAGTTGTACCAACCTGCTGTTCCTGGCTTACGTTCCGAGCCTTCTTTTTCAAAGAAAACACCGATCGTCGCGGCATCGCTGCCAAAGGCGGCTGAAATCCGTGATGCTAGTCCGTAGCCTGTAGATGACCCTAGAACTAGGACTTTTTTAGGGCCATTTTCAATCGTGCCCCGTGCTTCCACATAGTCAATCTGTTCTTTAACATGCGCCTCACAACCCACTGGATGGGCTGTTGTACACATAAAACCGCGCACTTTGGGTTTGATGATCATTCGTCTCACCTGCAAATTATTTTATTCCAGCGCGCTAGTATAATCGTACTGGTGTGATTAATTAACCCACGATGTCAGATTGTCTGAGTAACCGCACACCTGATCAGCTGACGAAAACCCTTCATTCATCTTTCGGCAACCGAAATTCGTAACGGTTCTACCTGCAGATGACTAATTTTTCTGGAGCAGGTCTTCATCGCGGGTTGCTGATATACTCGCCGCTGCTGAATATCGATGTTGGGATCACAAAACACCTATGACAAACGACTTTCCTTTGCGCTTTCGCACATCACCCGCCTGGGTACAGTGTGTCATGAACGACTTTGATACGTTTCTACTTGATCATGCTGCTGCCGAAAAAAAAGCATCCGGCATGGCAATATCCATGATCTCGCACTACCCGGATCGAACAGAACTCGTGGATGAAATGGCAGACCTAGCCGTTGAAGAGCTGGTCCATTACAAAGAAGTGATAAAAGTCATTCATCAACGCGGATTAACGTTGGGAGCAGATGAAAAAGATGCCTATGTAAATGCCTTTCGCAAACACATTCGCAAAGGTTCAGAGGCTTATTTTCTCGATCGACTGCTCTGCGGTGCCATCATTGAAGCCCGAGGCGCGGAGCGCTTTGGATTGATTGCTGATGCGCTGGAGCCAGGCCAACTGAAACAAATGTACAAAGCGATCGCCAGCAGCGAAAAACGCCATTTCACGCTATTTTGTGAGCTCGCCGAGTTGTACTTTCCTCATGACGTGGTTCAGGCTCGATTGGACACACTGCTGGATGCTGAAGCTGAAATTACCGCTAGCCTTCCTATTCAGCCGAAGCTGCACTAACGATTATTTAACCCGCCACTATCGAGGGGGCTGCAATCGATCAATCACCATCAGATGCGGCAATCTTGAGGAAGCGGGTGAAGCAAGCCCGCATATAGGCTCTTAAACTGATTCGTTTTTACTGTATCATCGCTTTTTACTGCGTGTAGACGTTTTTTTAGCCGCCGCAGTCGATCCTGATTTATTTCCCGTTCCCGACTTTTTGCGTTTGCGAAAAGACGCAGTGCCCTTGCCTCGTAAATGCGAAAATGCCGAGCTTTGAACCTGCCCCATGACTTCGCCAAGCTCAACCTTCATCGCCTGCATAAACTCGTTATATTTCACCTGACGTTCAGCCATACCGCCAAGCTTGGCTTCCCAATGCGCGGTGAGATCAGCCGACGCAGCTAACTCCGGCAAACTGCTGATCAATGCCCTACCGGTTTCTGTCGATCGAATTTGTTTACCTTGATACACCAAAAAGCCACGATCAAACAGCAACTCAATAATCTGCGCTCTGGTTGCTTCAGTGCCAATCCCGTCGGTTTCCTTCAGAACTTTTTTGATCTCGGGGTTGGCAACAAATCGGGCAATGCCTGTCATCGCCGCCAACAACGTCGCCGTTGTAAAGGGTTTCGGAGGGTGTGTTTGTTTTTCCAGCAAACGCGCACCGGTGCAATCAACAGATTCACCTACTGTTAGCGCAGGTAATCGCTGGCTAGCCGAATCATTCTCCGCTGAAGCTCCATCAGTCTGAGCATCAACCTTTCGTGCTCGCCCGCCATAATTCGGGTCTTCCAGCAGCTTTTTCCAACCAGCATCGAGGGTTTGACGAGATTTCGCCTGAAACTCTCCCCCCTCGATAGTTAGCAAGATTTCACGATCTGAGTATTTCCAGGCTGGATAAAACTGCAATAAGTACTGACGTGCAATCAGTGTGTACACACCCGTTTCTTCGCGCGATAAATGGCTCGCAGACGTTTTAGCCGTTGGAATAATGGCGTGGTGAGCACTGACTTTTTTGTCATTCCAGGCTTTGCTTCGCTGCTTGGTATCGGCATCTTGTGCGGCACGTGCTAGATCAGTCGCGAACGCAGGTATGGCACTTGTAATAGCCGTGGCTTCTCGATGATGGGCTTCTGGCAGATAGCGGCAATCCGATCTTGGGTACGTAATCAGCTTGTGTTTTTCATACAACGCCTGACAAGTATCCAAAACCTGCTTTGCACTCATGCCGAAGCGCTTGCTTGCGTCGATCTGCAAGCTGGATAAATTGTAGGGTAATGGCGGTCCTTGTTGGCCAACTTTATCGCCCGCCTTAACGACTTGCCCTTCCTTACCCGAGATGCGGCGAATAACATTTTCGCACAGTGGCCGCGACAACATACGCCCCTCATCATCACGCCAAGGATCGCAGGTCTCAGACGGCAACCAACGTGCCTCAAAATTTTCATTTTTGGTGGTTTTTACTTGCGCCCAGACTTCATAAAACGGGTGTGGTTGAAATGCTTCTATCTGACGATCTCTTTCAACAACCAAGCCAAGCACCGGTGTTTGAACACGCCCTACTGACAGCACACCCTGATAACCTTGCCCCTGCCCAAACAGCGTGCACATGCGGGTCATATTCATGCCGTACAGCCAATCTGCCCGAGTGCGAGCCAATGCTGAGACAGACAGCGGAATAAAATCCCGGTTGCTATGCAGCTTATCCAGCGCCGTTCGAATCGCGGCAGGATTTAAATCACTGATTAACAATCGTTTGGCATCACGTTTGATGTGGGATGGCGGGTGCAAAAAATCAATGACCTCGTCCACTAGCAACTGCCCCTCACGGTCAGGGTCACCGGCGTGAACGATTTCAGTCGCCTTGGGTATCAGGGCCTTCAGTACATTGAGTTGCTTGCGGGTCTTCGGCTTGGGTCGAAGTTTCCATTGAGTGGGAACAATAGGCAGGTCTTCCAACCGCCACTTCTTATAATGTGGATCGTAGGCATCAGGCTCGGCTTGTTCTAGCAGGTGGCCAATGCACCAACTAACAGTATCGCCATTACCCGCTACAATATAGCCATCTTTTCGTTGAATGGGTTTGGGCAAGGCATCGGCGATGGCTCTACCCATGCTCGGCTTTTCGGCAATAAAAAGGCGCATATACGACACTGTTTATTTAAACAGTGTTAATAATAATCCTATTTGAAGGGAACCGCCAGAGTAGAGATCAAAGCAACATCTTATTGAGGCGTACTTTTGACGTGCGACATGCAATGATTGAGCTTCACTAATGCCTGATTTCTCGCGCACATTGCCCAATAATCATCAAGAATCACCAGTGCTTTGGGGCTGATAAACTCATCGCCCATCTCAAGTACCGATGACTCCATATATTCCAACGCATCCCCACAAAATATCGCAGTCAGCTTGTTTGACATAGTTACATCCTTTTATTGTTAACGACCCCACGTCCTGTGCAGAGTTACCGTTCTAAGTCACTCCGCAGCCTTGGCCGGCCGTGAGCTTCGACGACTAGCTGGTATTTTATTGCAGTCACTACCATAGAGGCAGCACCACTCTGGTTTTTTCGGGCAGGTTTTACCAACAATGTCCCACGTTTCAGACGGCGCAGGTTTCTCCATTCGAAAGTTGTTGTAATTGATACTGACAATCGGCGCATCCGGTGCGGGTTTGGCGGTAGAACCCGTGAAAAACATCGAGTGCGGATGTCTGTAGGGTTCTGCACGCTCATCAAAGCTGTCGGGCCGTGATTCTTTCTCAAACGCATAACCTAACAGGCTTTCGGCTTTTTTTCCGAATAACCGTGTGTAAACATCCACAGTGCCACCCAGCATCTGACTACGACGAATGTCATACTCCAAATGTTTCACAAAATCGAGGCGGGGTGGATGATTCATCGGCGAAAACAAACAACACTTGGGGGTTTCATCGGGCCGATCATCGTAACGAATTAAATACGTCTTATTGCCTAGAGAGACAAAGGAGCAAGAATAGTCGTTACTTCCTTTGAATAATGGCAAACATTTCTTTTCAAAATGCTGCATAAACGCACCGAAGTTTGACCGAGTGCCATCATGGTGACGCGGTACATAAGTTGAGTCGTACCAACTTTTTCCGGTAGACGATTCAAAATCATCGGACTTCAGGCGTTCAGGCGGTGATGTATATGGCGGAGGATTATTCTGATAATTACTGTGGACCCGATACATCGTCCATTCAGTGGTCCACCAATCGGGAAAGATCGGATCTTCAGGCGCTTGCGCAGGTCGCAAAAACAAACACGGTGACTCGCCACAGCCTTTGTCATTGTGAATGCCACCGGTGGGGTAAATATGGCGGTTAAAGTTGGCATCCTCGGTTTCCAACGATTCAATACCGCTGAACCCCTCGCCATTTTTATCGCTGCTTTTACCCGGTGACGGATTCAACAACGCCTCTTCGAGCGCTTCCTTTTCTTTTTCAGTACACGCGGATAGCGCAAATACCGCGCAGAGCACCACCCCTAGAATACCTAATTTGGAAGAAACTGGAGATAAACGCCAGAGATCAAATTGACGAAGACCACATTGCATAACAAATCCTTCTGTTGGCTGGCTTTGCTTAAATCAACATACACCTAACACAAACACTAACGACAGCTAAGATACTTCTCAGGTACTTCTCAAAATCTTGAATCCTGCGTGCAAGCCCTAAATCTTGACGACAGACACTACGCCAATGATTCTTTCAATATGGCTCTGTAATTCACTGTGACGCTGACGAATCGCTACTTTTCTTCTCTGGTAGCTCCATATCACGCACCATGTCGCGATCAATCTTCTGTTCGATGCCTTCTACAACGTGAGTTTCTTGTCGTTCCAAATACGCTGCCGTGTAATGATAGATCAGCGCAATAAGAATAATGATGCCGATAATGGAGAAAACAAAGTTCGGCTTTTTCTGTTCCGACATAGCTCAGCTACTTAATAATTGGTGTTGTCCCCACATAATAGCGCAATTTTTCCAGGCACCACATGGTTGAAAATGAGTAGCAACCCGCGTTTAGCCGGTTTTCAGCATCGCTGATGACGCCTTATTGTGATTTTTATATCGACTGCGGAGGTAATCTGTTGCCTGCATCAGCAATCCTCGATCAATGACATCAATCGATACGATCTCGCCCAAATTAACAATCACGGGCACCCGCTCATCGGCATGGCAACGTGTGTATTCTTCTACGCCACCATAAAGCACCCATTGCCCGTCGGCTGTTCGTTGGCTCGCGCTTGCGTGCCAGCAGTCAAAGCCGAGCGTTTCAAGAAGCGTTAAGATCCGCTCAAGCTTTTGCTTCTGTAAAAAACCTGCCGACATCGCATAGGCAGCATCAATCGATAGCCCCAATGCCAGGGCTTCGCCATAACGCATGTCGCGATTCATCGCCTCCAATTTGTTGGCTGCCCACAACCCCAACCCTGCACCAGAACAAAACGCATCGGGCTCGCTACTGGCATCACGCTGACAAATATTGATTTGTGCGGCCCTATTGATCAAGGCATGTAAACCACCATCGCTGGACGTTTGAAACCTCTGCGCGTGCGCTTCTATCCACTGAAAAAACTCCCTGTCATAGGCCAAAGCGACTTTGACGGCTTCGGCAATACCCGCACGGCGATCTCGATGCGGAAGCGAAGCTGTGAAACACGGATCAATAACCACTGCCGAGGGAACGTGTAAGGCGCCAAGTAAGTTGCGTTGATGAAACGCATTCACACCACAAGAGACCACCACCGGCGATGCAATTTGCGAACGCACTGTGGTTGGCATTCTCACCACTTGAAGCCCGCCACGAAAGCTGGCCGCGACAAAGCCCATTAGATCTTGCAAACTTCCACCACCCACAACCACTAGGATGCCATCTTTCGAGACACCCGCATCCATCAGTTGTTGAAAGATCTGCTCGGTCATTTGCGTATTTTTGTTGTCTTCGCCACCAGTAATAAGAAGTGGGGCCTCGACTAACTGCATCCGTCTGCGGCGTTTTTGAAGCTCATTTAATTGCAGCATCAGCAAATCAATTTTGTCAGATTGCTGCAGAACAAAACCGCGATCCACACACACAGCAACCTGATACGTGGTCTGCACACTATTCAAAAAGCTACTCAGCGCATCAACGGCCTGTTCAGCCCCTTGGTCACAAAACACAACAGGGAATCGTGATCCCTGATAACTACCAATATAACGCTCAGTATGGGTTCGACGATGGAAAATAGAGATCGCAGTATTCGCCACCCAGAAAACGGCTCCAGCAACACTCATATTGACCACGATAAATATTGCCGCATTAACAATTTCTGCGAACAAAACAAAAGCCATGCTTTGAAGAATCGCAACGAACAGCAACCACGGCCAAACATGTCGCCAATGGAGTTTTTGCAATCCGCTGAACAGCAAGAGCGCCGGCCCGACAAACGGAATTGCTTGTCCAGCGGCCATTAGAGGCATAGCCGCAGGAGGCAGCGATACCATGGTAGGCGAAAAAAGATACTGATAGAGTCTACCGGCAGAATACGAACCCGCGTACGACACAAAAAGTGCGAGAGAAAAGAAGCCCAGCGATGGTAGATCACCATGGAAAGCAACAAAGCTGCGCCAGAGAGCAACATCTCCCATGGGAATTCGATAGACTAAGCCAACCAAGCCCACGATCGAACCGGTAATGTTCGTGCCGTCAATTGAGGCACCACTACCGTGTAATAAAATGAAAGAGCCCGAGAGCACTGAGAGCAGAGCACAGAGTAAAACGTAGTAATTGACCCTATGATCAAGCTTGCTTAATCCTTCAAACATGCTTAACAATCCTTGTTAATAAATAACTACTCGCTATTAGAACATAAGTTTTATAGGTCTAACAACCACAGCAATAAATCGTTATCCTGACAACTCACAGATAACCAACCACAGACATTTTGTTCAGTATTTCAGGGGAAGCAACATTGATTTCGTTCATACACGAAGCATCTTTCAACGGCCAGTTAATCCTCGGTACCTTGATTGTGCTGTTTACCGTTATGATTCACGTCACGGCATTGGTGTTACTGGTGAAGTTGCTGAAATATCTGACTGTCCGCTTTAAAACCGCATGGATGGTGACCAAATATTCCGCTATTTTTTCATCCACCGTCGTTATTATTCTGTTAGTACATACCGCTGAAGCGTGGGCCTGGGCCGTAGTTTATATTCATCTGGAGCAGTTTGAATCGATCGAACGCGCGCTCTATTTCTCTGTGGTTACAGCAACGACATTAGGCTATGGAGACATTACGCTAGCCCCTGAATGGCAGATTTTAAGCACGTTTGAAGCCATGGGCGGACTGATTTTATTTGGCACCAGTACCGCCTTTATGATGGCGGTTATTCAAAGTGTCCTGAACGACGATGATTCAACGGACAGTTGAAGAAATGCGCATCATCAGCACGATAGCAAGAATGAATGTACAGGCTTCCGCCAGTGGAATAGCAAGAAATACTCCGGTATTGCCCCAAACAAGGGGCAGCGTAGCAACAAACACACATGGCAAAATAAATGATCGACTAATCGCAATCGCCGCTGATGGCAGCGGTTTTTGCAACGCCGTAAGGTAAGCGGAGATACAAATCGCAGCACCACTGAAGAGAAATGCTGGCCAATACCAATGAATAAACTCGAGGGCAATCTGGCGCGTGGTAACCGCATCGTCTTTCAGGAAGATATCAACTAAAGCCTCTGGCACAATCAACAACACAACAATCACCAGCACGCCAATAGTCGACACCGTTACCAATCCAACCCGCAGCAAACTTCGCACACGATCGATACGTCCGGCACCAAAGTTTTTGCTCATCATTGGAGGTAGCGAATCACTGACACCAAACAGGATCATCATGGAGATCCAGACGATGTAATTGACGACCGCAAACGCAGCAACTCCCTGCGTGCCGAATCGCTCCACCATCACCCAGTTAAAAATCAGGGTGGTTGCCCCTACTGAAAGCTCATTCACAAATTCTGATAAGCCATTTCCCGAGGCAGCTATCGTACGGCGCCAGCCTCCCATGGGCGAACACCATCTAAGCTGCCCCTTACCGGCAATAAAATGCATCACAAGCACAGCGGCCAAGATCACATACGATGCCGCAGTCGCATAGGCAGCACCTTCGATACCCCATTGCAGCCAGCCCACGAGTAATGCATCCAAGACGATGTTTACGAGCGCGCTCACCAACAAAGCAACAGACGCCAGCTTAGGGCGCCCATCTAGGCGTACAAAGTAGTAAAGGCATATGCCCAACATATAAGCAGGCATCGACAACATAATGATGCGAAGATACTGCGCTGTAATTCCCACAAGTTGCTCGTTGGCACCCAGCAGCCGTATTACCGGCTCTAGGGCGAACATAATGGCGGTAACGAATATCACGGCAAGAAGCGTTACCAACACCAGGGTTTGCGAAAATATTCGACTGGCAGCCTGTGACTCATTACGGCCAAGCAACTCCCCGGCAATCACCGTACTGCCAACATTTACCATCAGTGTTAACCCCATCATCAAGGAGAACACCGGCAAAACAATATTGACCGCAGCAATCGCATTGGCGCCAACAAAGTTACCCAAAAACATACCGTCGACAATTCCGGCAGACGACATCGCCAACATTCCCAACACCGTAGGAACGGCATAGCTGAAAAAGCGGCGAGTAACGTTACCGGTTAACGGATCCAAATGACTAACCTCAGAAAATCACAAACAACAAAAACACACCTAATACTAAGCGGTAGATTACAAAAGGCATGAAGCCCATGCGGTTAATCGCATTCAAAAAGAAGTGTATGCAGGCGAAGGCGCTAAGAGCCGACACAACAACCCCCAAACCCAAGGTTTGCCAATCAACAGCCGCGCTTGATTCGATCAGATCTTTGGTTTTCAACAAGCTGGCAGCCAAGATTAAGGGAATTGACAATAAGAACGAAAAACGCGCAGAAAGGTCACGACTAAGACCCAACATTAACGCAGCCGTCATTGTGATACCTGAGCGAGAAGTGCCCGGAATCAACGCCAATGGCTGCGCAAAACCGATGATCATGGCGCGCTTAAGCGTTAATCGATTGTCTTTAGCCGGACGCTTCTCATACATTAGATCGGCAACACCGAGCAAGATGCCAAAGCCGATGGTCGTAGCGGCGATGATCCAGAGATGACGAAACAGGTTTTCGCCGAATATGTTGAGAATCAACCCGAATACGACCGCTGGGATCGTTGCCAATATGACATACCAGGCTAATTCGGCATCTTCACTGGCACGGCGATGAATGACATGGCCTGTCCAGGCTATCAGCATGCGTTGGATATCTGCACGAAAATACGCCATGACGGCAATCAAAGAACCAAAGTGCACTGCCACATCAAATGCCAGACCTTGATCTGTCCAACCAAGCAATTGCGACGGCAAGATAAGATGCGCAGAGCTGGAAATCGGCAGGAATTCCGTAATCCCTTGAATCAACGATAGAAGAATGACTTGCAATGTATCCATGAAATTCCTTACAACACAATAGACCTAACAGACATAGCAATCATTCAGAAGCGATTAGCCAGTCAAACAATCGGATTTATTTGGCGGGGCGGCCTTGTTCAGCGGTAGTCTTCCAACCGCTTTTGCCGCGTAGGTAGATCGCCTCGGCGTCCAAGGCTGTCGAAGTGTCACCATTAAGCAGCGCATAATGACCAAGTGCCAGCGCATCAACGGCTGAGGAAATCACTTCCTCTAAACTTAGGTGCGCCACAACATCAATAGCCGACAAGGCGGCTGCATCATTCGTCACCCAAGAGTCGAGATCAGGTATATCGGCACCTGCAATCTTAACGAGATCATCGGCACTTTTGGCCACCATCACAGGGCCTGCCGGTGACGTCTCTAGCGCATAGTGCCCCAAATACAGCTCATCCATGCGCGCATCACTAACAACGCCGCAGCTTGACAGTTGATGGCATCGATAACCACCTTGAGCTAACACCGCTAAAGAGCTAACGGCGACAACGGGGATATCGGCTGCATACGCAAGTGATTTAGCTACCGAGGCGGCAAGCCGGATACCCGTAAAAGAGCCCGGGCCTGCTGAAAAGACAATGGCATCCAGGTCTTTGACCGCAATGCCTGCATCCGCCAATAGTTCTTGCACAAAAGGGAGCAGTGATGCGGTATGAGAGCGTTGACCGCTCAACGACCTTTCGGTGATTTGATCGTTTACCTGTAAAGCGACAGAACAGCGTGCTGCACTGGTTTCGATTGCTAACAATTGGGTCATGAGCGCCTATTTTTGGCCGGTAGCCTGAACGTCGACAAAGGGCGCAATGATAGCAGCCATCATATCAATATGGGAGGCAGAATCGTTCAGGCACGGAATCAACCGCAAGGTTTTGCCGCCGGCCTCAGTAAAATATTCGCCGTTTTCTTCGGTGATTTCTTCCAATGTTTCCAGACAATCAACAGAAAACGACGGACAAATAACATCTAGGGTTTTAACTCCTTTTGCAGCCAATTCACGAACCGTGACATCAGTATAAGGTTGCAACCACGGAGCTTTGCCTAATCGCGACTGAAAGCTCACGGTGTGCTCTCCTTCAGCAAGTGCCAGATCAGCCGCTAAGTTGGTAGAAGTATCAAGGCACTGTTGGTAATACGGGTCGCCTTTGTCGGCATAGGCCTGAGGCACACCGTGATAAGACATCAACAAATGATCGCCCCGTCCGTGTTTTTGCCAAAACGCGTCGACAGACTCGGCCAAGGCTTTGCGATATAACGATTGTCGGTAGTAATCTTTAATCACGTAAACATCGGCAACGTCGCGTTGGCCTAAGTTATATTTACCGATCTGATCGTATATTGCTGCGGTCGTCGAGCACGAATATTGCGGGTACAACGGCAATATCAAAACACGTTCAGCTTTGTCTCGATAATGTGTTATTTGCTCAACAAGGCCGGGCGTACCATAGGTAAACGCATAATCCACCAACACTGAATTCTCTGACATCTGTTGCTGGAGCTTCTCCACCTGACTCTGGGTAATCTTTCGCAACGGTGAGCCACCATATTCTTTCCAAATCCCTTTATAGCCTTCTGCGACCGGTTTGGGGCGAAAAGGCAAAATAAACGCATGCAGAATCAGCATCCAGATCGGTCTCGGCACTTCAACAACCCGAGGATCACTAAGAAAGGGCTTTAGAAACTGCCTGACGCCGGCTGGAGTTGGCTCTTCCGGTGTTCCCAGATTACATAAAAGGACCGCTAACGATGCTTTATCTGACATGGAGATTCCTTTGATTACCTTGCAGGCAGTTAAAAAGCTCAGGCTGTTATCGTTTAATTGTCCGTCTTTCTGAAAACAACACGATGAACGCCCAACACTTAAATGCTATGGCTCGCATGATAGCCGACAACGATTAACGGCACTATACGCAACGGCTAGGCATTTCGTTCACGTTTAGCGAAACAAAACTCTTTACTACTATTTAAACGTAAAAAACCCGCATAAATGCGGGCTTTTTGAATTATCAGATTGCCATCGTGGGGTTCGTGTTTAACGGATGTCCACCCAATAGCAATGTGATTGCAAGATAGGCTTATGCCAATGCAGCAAATATCGCATCACGGATGTTATCCACGGATCCAACACCTTCAACGCGCACGTATTTCGGCGTGTTTTCGCCTGCCAGATTTTGATAAAAATCTACCAGAGGAGCGGTTTGATCGTGGTAAACACTCAAACGTGAACGTACGGTATCTTCCTGATCATCTTCACGCTGAACCAGTGCTTCACCGGTAACATCATCCAAACCGGCTTGTTTCGGTTTGTTGAATTCGATGTGGTAAACACGGCCAGATTCAGGATGCACACGACGACCTGATAGACGTTTGATGATTTCTTCATCTTGTACCGCGATTTCTACGACGAAATCCAGCTCTACACCCGCTTCAACCATCGCTTCGGCTTGCGGAATCGTGCGAGGGAATCCATCAAACAAGAATCCATTCTCACAGTCGCTTTGAGCGATACGCTCTTTGACCAAGGCAATAATGATATCGTCAGATACCAAGCCACCTGAAGCCATAACGCCTTTGACCTTCAGACCAAGCTCGGATTCTGCTTTGATTGCAGCACGGAGCATGTCCCCTGTGGAAATCTGAGGGATATTATATTTTTCTGTAATGTACTGTGCCTGGGTGCCCTTACCTGCACCGGGCGCACCCAACAAAATCAGACGCATGTCGAAACACTCCATCATCGTGATTATTAGCGCCAGAATATCCGGCACGAAAATTTGGACGAGCAACCTTACTAGGTTGCCCTGATAGAAACAAGATTAATTTTCAACTTCCATGGATATACGTACAGGCGAACTCCGTCACAAAACACCCTAGCTTTAGAGTTAGTCAGAAGATTCTTAACACAAGCGCTAAATCTACGTATTTACTGGCTCTGCAACTTATTCTTCAGCTTGCTCTGCTCCCAAAGATCGTCCATTTCCATCAACGTGGCATCTTCAGGTGTTTTCCCTTGTGATTGGAGGTTGTTTTCTACAAATTGAAAGCGTTGTTCACATTTATGATTGGTCATTCCCAACGCTTTTTCGGCGTCAACTTTAAGGTGTCGCGAAATATTCACACAACAAAACAGCAAGTCACCCATTTCTTCTTCGATATTCGCTGCATCTTGATTAGCAATCGCATCTTCCAATTCTGCCAGCTCTTCTTTGAGCTTACTGATAGCAGCTAACGGGCTATCCCAATCAAATCCCACAGACGACAAACGCTTTTGCATTTTCTGGGCGCGTATTAATGCGGGCAATGCATCAGGAATATCATCCAGTAAACCGTGTTGGGATTTTTCTGCGCGCTCGGCCAGCTTAATGTCATCCCACTGGCGGCGCACTTGTTCCACGTCGATGTCGCCATCGAACCGCGTCTTCAAATCACCATCAGGAAACACATGCGGATGTCGGCGAATTAACTTCCGCGTGAGACTATCAACAACCTGATGAAAATCAAACCAGTCATTTTCACGGGCTAGCTGGCTATAAAAAATCGTTTGAAAAAGAACATCACCAAGCTCTTCTTCAATATGGTCTCGGTCGTTATGGCGAATCGCATCAACAAGCTCATAGGCTTCTTCAACCGTCGACCCGGTAATCGATAAAAAATCCTGCTTGAGATCCCATGGGCAACCGCCATCCGGATCGCGAAGTCGCGACATCAGATACAAGAGATCTTCCAATGAATACTGTTCAGGCATCTTGCTCGGGCATCCTGTTGCGAGTCATAAAGCGTATTGAACAAACATCGAAGATCTAGCGCTACTACCCAACTGATCGGTAGGCACGAATAACATTCGGCAGCTGATCAATTTTAGCCAACATGCGGCTCAGCCATTCAATGCTGGTAATCTCGATAGTCACAGTCATATCTGCGGTATTGTTCGACATGTTAGATAAGGTGTTAATCGCCAATACGTTGATTTTTTCATTCGCCAACAATGCCGTGATGTCGCGCAGCAACCCTGAGCGGTCATAGGCTTCAATGCTGACATCTACAGGGTAAGTGGAGGAAGGCTCATCACCCCACGAAACTTCGATAATACGCTCAGGTTCTTTTTCCTGAAGATGAAGCAGCTGACCACAGTCCAATCGATGAATCGACACACCGCGCCCAAGGGTAACGTATCCGCCAATTCGATCGCCCGGCACGGCTTTGCAGCACGATGCCATGGTGGTCAACATATTCCCGGTTCCGGCGATACGGATGCTATCTGACTGCGGTGGACGAGTACTCGGTTTGGCAGATTTCCAAGTTGATGATAACTCGTATTGCCGCTGATCCACCTCGCTTTGGTTCGTAAGCTCTTGCGCCGTCCGCAAGATAATACCGGTGCCTAAATCACCTGCACCAACTGCTGCATACATATCTTCAACAGAATCGTACTTCAGCTGGGTCGCAACCGCTTTGTAATCCAGGCTGGTCAGTGACAAGCGTTTGAATTCACGTTCCAGCAATACACGGCCAGTTTGGATATTTTGATNGCGATCACGTTGTTTGAACCAATAGCGCACTTTAGCCCGTGCGCGGTTCGTTTTCAGGTATCCCAGTGTTGGGCGCAGCCATTCACGGCTGGGCTCTGCTTCTTTACCGGTCAGGATATCAACCTGCTGGCCATTTTCGAGGGGGTACGTTAACGGCACAATACGGCCATTCACCTTCGCACCGCGACAGCGATGACCGATCTCAGTGTGCACTCGATAAGCAAAATCCAACGGCGTGGCGCCATGGGGCAATTCGATGACATGGCCTTTGGGAGTAAAGGCATATATCTGGGACTGCTCGGCATCTTGCGACCACTCGGAGGCAATCGAGCTCAAACTTTCAGGGTCATCTGATTCGTCAATAACCCGTTTAAGCCAGGCAATTTTGTCTTCATAACCGCCGGTTTTACCACTGGCACCATCTGCGCCTTTATATTGCCAATGCGCACAAACACCAAACTCGGCTTCATTATGCATATCATAGGTGCGAATCTGCACCTCAAGTACTTTAGCACCGGGGCCAAACACCGCCGTATGCAACGAGCGATAGCCATTCTCTTTAGGCAGAGCGATGTAATCATCAAACTCGTTAGGGATTGCTTTCCACAACGTATGGATAATCCCCAATACGGTGTAGCAATCTCGTACTTCGCGGACGAGAATCCGCACCGCTCGAATATCGTAAACCTCTGAGAACTCGATCTTCTTGCGCTGCATTTTGCGCCAGATGCTGTAGATATGCTTGGCACGACCGAATACTTCGCCATCAATATGCGCACCGTCGAGTTCAGTCGTTAGTTGTTCGGTAACATCATTGATAAACTGTTGCCGGTCGAGACGACGTTCATCCAGTTGTTTTGCGATACGCTTGTAGGCTTCGGGCTCCATGTAACGGAAGCTCAAATCCTCAAGCTCCCATTTGATATGGCCAATACCCAAACGGTGTGCCAGAGGGGAATAAATTTCGAAGACTTCTTTGGCAACCTTGTAACGACGCTCGTCGTTGTTTTTAACCGCACGAATCGCGCAGGTACGTTCTGACAACTTGATCAATGCCATGCGTACATCATCAACCATAGCGACTAACATTTTACGCATATGGTCAGACTGTGCCGCTTTTTGCCCTAGTACCTTGTTTTGGGTAAGCGCAGCAGTCGAGCCACTGATCGACGCCATGCGCAACACACCATCAATCAAGTGGGCGACCGTATCGCCGAATTCACTGATAACAGCATCCAATGACAGAACACCATCACGCACACTGCGATAGAGAATGGCAGCAGCCAAAGTATCTTGATCCAGTTTCAAATCAGCAAGGATCTCGGCCATTTCAAGACCGGTCAAGAAGCGGCTGTAGCCCTCACCCCAGAATTTCAACCCTTCTTTTTCGGTGTTTTCTACAGACATCGCGCATTCGGCAGCAGCCTTAAGCAGCGCACCTGAACGCGCATCTGCACCATGATCTGGCAATCGTTCGAGCCAGCCATCAATGTCTACTTGTCCGTCTTGGGTCAACGGATAAGCGTCTCGTACTTGAACCATATGTCTTGCCTTGGCTACCAGATGACAGGCAGCAGAATATCGTATTGTCTGACGAACACGTCAGCGCTGAGCAGTATTAAAAACGCCCGTGGAGAGATAACGGTCACCGCGGTCACAAATAATAGCAACGATAACCGCGTTTTCCGTCTGCTCTGCGACACGCAAAGCACCAGCGACCGCGCCGCCACTGGAAACCCCGCAAAAGATACCTTCTCTACAGGCCAGATCACGCATGGTATTTTCAGCTTCGACCTGCTCAATATCAATGACACGATCGACCCGCTTGGCGTCAAAAATTTTCGGCAAATATGCCTCTGGCCAACGTCGGATACCCGGAATCTGAGCACCGTCGGCAGGTTGTAAGCCAACAATCTCTATATCCGGGTTCTTAGACTTCAGGTAACGTGAATTACCCATGATCGTGCCGGTTGTGCCCATGGAGCTCACAAAGTGCGTAATCGTGCCCTGTGTTTGTTGCCAAATTTCGGGGCCTGTACTCTCGTAATGAGCGAGTGGATTATCGGCATTACCGAATTGATCCAGCACTAGCCCTTCACCGGCCACCTGCATAGATAGTGCCAAGTCTCTTGCACCTTCCATGCCTTGTTGCCGGGTCACTTCAATCAATTCGGCACCGTAAGCAGACATTGCCTGTTTACGCTCAGCGCTCATGTGTGATGGCATGATCAATACCATTTTGTAGCCTTTAATCGCCGCTGCCATCGCCAGAGCAATACCTGTGTTGCCACTGGTTGCTTCAATTAACGTATCACCGGGCTTGATCAAACCTCGATCTTCCGCATGCTGAATCATGCTGAGTGCCGGCCGATCTTTGACTGAGCCTGCCGGGTTATTGCCTTCCAGTTTGACCAAAATCTGGTTGTTGTTACCTGCAACCAAGCGCTGAAGCCGTACCAAGGGGGTATTACCAACAAACTGATCCAGTGTCGGAAATTGTATATCTGACATAATCCTTCGAATTCCGGCCAATTAAAAGGCGATAGTTTACCGCGATGGCGCACTGAAAACACGCGACGGAGTTTTATTCCCCGCATTAAGGCCGTACACTTAAACTTGTGCACGGCCTTTGCATAATCTTTCGGGAAATCCAAACCGGCCGATAACCGATCATCAATCACTGTCACTAACCGCAAGAAAGCTGCCTTATGCTGAAAGGACTCCGTCTTCAGATCCTGACACTCGCAGTACTGCCATCCGTTCTGGTATCACTGGCTGCCGGTATCTACCTGAATTACGCCAACATCCGCAATATTGATGCATTTGTTTATGAACGCGGCAAAGCCACCGCCGCGCAGGTAGCCAATATTGCCAGAGTGGAGATACTGAATGACCAAATTAACGTGCTGCAAAGTATCGCCAATACTAGTCTTGAAGAAAAAGGCCTGCGCAGCATCAGTATCTTTAACACCCATGGTCGCCTTCTAGCCCATGCTGGGCCTCGTTTACCCCCGTTTAAAAAGCTGTTGGCATGGCATGAAACGAATATTATTGCTCACCACAATGACGACAACCTAGGGTTTCTCTATCCCATCGAACGCCAAGAATACACCAGCAATCTCGGCCAAACCGTTAACGGCACACCGTCAGTCAGTCGCATAGGTTGGGTCGCGATCGAATACAACACCTCAGATTTCACGGTTCACCGTTACAACACCAGCATGCAACTTTACAGTATCCTGCTGCTGGCTTTGGCATTCTCCATTCTAATAGGTTACCGCTTCAGTAAACGCATTCATAAAGACGTAGACAACCTATCCATTAACATTCAACGCTTACGCCAAGAAGACCCGGTGGTGGGTGATGACGACTTCAGCATCGGTGATTTTCAGCGCTTGGCGGATTCACTTAATGAACTCGGCCAAATGCGCCAACAGGAATATAACGACTTACGCCATTCGGTCGAGCTTACCACCAGTGATTTGCAGGAGACTATCGAAGCGATAGAAATCCAGAACATCGAACTCAGCATCGCCCAAAAAGAGGCCTTGAAGGCGAGTAAAATCAAATCTGAATTCCTCGCAAATACCAGCCACGAAATTCGCACACCGCTCAACGGTATTATCGGCTTTACCAAGATACTGCAACGCACCACTATGTCGCCTCAGCAGCAGGAATACCTCGAAACCATCCAGGTATCCTCGGAAGGTTTGCTAACGATCATCAATGATATTCTCGACTTTTCCAAGATTGAAGCTGGCAAATTGGAACTCGAGCGCGCACCGTTTAATTTGCGTCAGATACTGGAAGAAGTGGTGAGTCTGTTCGCGCCAGCGGCTTACGAAAAGCACTTAGAAATCACGCTAATGATTTATCAGGATGTGCCTGTTTATCTGATCAGCGACCCAACCCGCATCAAACAGATTTTTTCGAACTTAATATCCAACGCTATCAAGTTCACCGACTCTGGCGAAGTCGTCGTACGCGTCGAGCTCGAAAGCCAGGACAACTCAAGCGGTGACGTCGCCCTTCATGCCACCATTAGCGATACCGGCATCGGCATGGATAAAACCCAGTGCAGTGAGCTGTTTCAAGCATTCAGCCAGGGAAATCGTTCGATTAGTCGTGAATATGGCGGTACCGGGCTCGGTCTTGCCATCGTAAAAAGTTTGACCGAAATGCTCGGCGGCACAATATCAGCGACCAGCCAGAAACATGTCGGAACATCTTTCAATTTGAATCTTAAATTACGCCTTCAGCGCCAACCCCCCGTCAGCAACTTGCGTTTGCTTGAAGGTAAGTCGGTCGTGATTCTTGAACCACACAAACCGTCAAACCGTGCGATTTGCGGCTTATTGCAGAGTTGGCAGGTTCACGCGCACTGTGCCACGACTGAAGCCGAACTGCAGGAATGCCTAGACTGCTTCCACGCCGACGCCATACTGTATAGCTTTACACCCGACACTGACATTCAAGATGCCAGAGAAACCATCGAGCGTTTGGAGGCGCAGTACCACACACGTGTCGCGGCTTTGACGCCCATCTCGCTGACACAAATCTCGTGTTTCCATGACGCCAACTTAGCGTATTGCTCTAAACCTGTCAGTGAACATGTTCTCTATCGAACACTCGCTCGTCTAATACGCCCTGAGCTGAGCGACAATAGCAGTATCCATGAGCAGCCCAAACCATTGACGGGGACGTCGGTCCGCGCCCTTGCAGTTGATGACAACGCCGCAAACTTGAAGCTACTGACCGTATTGCTACGCGACCTAAATGTCGAAGCTGATACTGCAGACAACGGTGAGAAGGCACTTGCAGCAACGCAAGCAAAAGACTTCGATATCATCTTTATGGATGTGCAAATGCCGGTTATGAACGGACTTGATGCATCAAAGGCCATTCGCGAACATACAGACACCCCCATTATTGCACTCACTGCCCACGCGCTGGCTGACGAAAAAGACAAGCTACTCGCTGCTGGCGTCAACGCTTATCTGACCAAACCCGTACAAGAAGCCCAAATCCGTGATGCAATACGTGAGTATTGCCAAACCAATAATGACCCGACGCAGAACGCAGCCGTCGATGTTCATGCATGTTTAAAACTCGCTAACAATAAAGCCGACTTAGCCGCAGATATGTTCCAGATGCTCATCGAACGCCTACCGGCTGACATCAATGATATTCAGCAGCATGTAAAATCCCGCGACTACGACATGGTACTAACGCATGTACACAAGCTGCATGGCGCTTGCTGTTATACGGGTGTGGTATTACTAAAAAGTGCCTGCTATGAGTTCGAGAAAGCCTTAAAAGAAGAGCGCTACAGTAACACTCTCGGCTATTGCGAAACATTGGAACGCGAAGCAGAAGCAGTGCTGGCATGGAGCCAAACATATTCACTGGGCAATGAACTCAACAAGCTTCTGTAACTGAAAATTGAACCTAAGTACGAGGGAATATAAATCGTCGGAATGGTTGCGGGAATGTTTATAGGGGATCTTTATTCACGATCATTTCGCGATATAGTTGTCGCGATTTCAGCGTTTTACCGTGCAATGCATGATCGATTAAATAACGACAGACTTGCTTCGCAAGCTGGGCAATATCCGGTGTTTGCCACTCGCGCGTATTGAATGATTCAGACAACGCTAGAGCCTGATGACCAGTCAACGCAGTTTCCGTTGTTGGCACCTCGTGGCACATACGTAAGCCTTGCCCGGCAATCAATGAATACATCTTATCAATCACAACCGCGTTGCCATCGCAATCTTCGGTAAAATCAGGCATCTCACCCAATTCAATCAACAGGGCAGACTCATAGATACGCAGCAAGCGTTCAAAATCCGTCAAAGCCTGACTTACCAACAAGCCTTTCAATACTTGCTCATAAAGCTCAAACAAAAATGCATGGGGTTGGTCTTCAGCCAACAACTTTAAGGTCAGCTCATTCAGATAAGAAATACAAAGGTAGTTGCGTGTTGCCGCAATCTGCTGACTTTGAGGCCGAAACGGCTGAACCTGACGAATAGTTTTCAAACCAGAACGGTTCAACCACAACACATCAAGTTCATTGGCAGGTTGAAGAGCTCCTCGCAATTGCTGGCCCGATCGATTACTGGCACTCACACCTTTGAGAACACCAGCAATCACACCATGTTCGGCTGAAAAAACACTGATAATCGCACTAGTTTCACGATATTGGCGTAAGTGCAGTAAATACCCTCTATCCTTGATCAGCATCGACAGCCATTACTCGTCCAAATAACCTAGGCTCTTCAGCGCACGGTCATCATCAGACCAGCCACGTTTGACTTTCACCCAAAGCTGCAGCATCACTTTGCATTGCAGCAAGTCTTCAATATCATGCCGCGCCTCAGAGCCGATCATCTTCAAACGACTACCCTGCTTACCAATGACGATAGATTTCTGTGAATCCCGCTCGACCATGATCAACGCATCAATATGAACGATTTTGCCTTCAGCTTTAAACTGCTCGATTTCAACCGTGGTGGCATAGGGCAGTTCGTGCCCTAATTGGCGCATCACTTTTTCGCGGACAATCTCGGCCGCCAGAAAACGTTCGCTTTTGTCCGTAAGTTGGTCTTCGTCAAAGAAATGACCGCTTTCCGGCAAGCGCTGGTTGATCAGCATTTCGAGATTTTCAACCGAGTGACCCGTTTTCGCCGACAACGGAATAATTTCGTCAAAATGCCGTTTGGCAGAGATCTCTTCGAGAAACGGCAGTAACTTGCTCTTATCCTCGATTTGATCAATCTTGTTAATGGCAAGAACTACCGGACACTTGGCATTGCTGATTTTTTCCAGCACAAGGGTATCTTCTTCAGTCCAGCGAAGGCGCTCAACCACAAACACAATGACGTCAACATCGTGCACTACCGATTCGGCAGAGCGATTCATCATCCGGTTTATCGCTTTTTTCTGCGACAAATGCATCCCCGGCGTATCCACGTAGATGGCTTGGTAATCATCTTCCGTTTTAATACCCAGCACATTATGGCGTGTCGTTTGCGGCTTGCGTGATGTGATATTGAGCTTTTGCCCCAAAATCTTATTGATCAGGGTAGATTTGCCCACATTCGGGCGGCCAATGACGGCAACGTAGCCGCACTGCTTTGTCATAACGTCTCTCTGGATGTCAGCTGTTCAAGCATGAGTGCTGCCGCTTGCTGTTCGGCAAGCTTCTTGGATCGTCCGCTGGCTTCAACAGACACGTCCTGATCAACCAAGCGACAACTGACCAAAAATGTTTGGCTATGCTGCTGACCACTTGTGCTTTCCAACTGATATATCGGTAGTTTTCTTTTTTGCGCCTGCAGATGTTCCTGCAGGGTTGTTTTTGGATCTTTGTGACTGGCGCGCTGTTCGATCGAATCGATCAGGCTTTCAAATAATTGCAGGCTAGTTTGTCGGGCAGCGTCAAAACCTGCCTCCATATAGATAGCACCAATGATGGCTTCGAAAGTATTCGCCAAAATCGACTGGCGCTTTCCACCACCACTTTTGCGCTCACCTTGGCCGAGTCGTACATAACTCCCCAAATCAAGATCGAGGGCTAATTCAGCGAGTGTTTCGCCTTTTACAAGCTCGGCCCGAAAACGACTTAATTCCCCTTCCGGCTTCTCAGGAAAACGCTGAAACAGCGCATCGCCAACAACGAGATCCAACAAAGCATCGCCGATGAATTCAAGTCGTTCGTTGTGATCCTTTCCAAAACTTCGATGTGTCAGGGCCTGCCGAATAAGGGCGTCATCCTTCGGCTGATACTGCAGGCGTTCCAGTAATGATGGCAGGCTACTCAACGTCTATTCGATCTCTTTGGTATATTCAAATGTCATGACAACGTCGACGTTGCCACCAATATGCTTCTCGACTTTATATGCGAATTCAAGCACTAAAAGACCGTTGTCATCACCAATAAACACATCATCCATTTTCAGTGTTTTCAATTGGTTAGTCCGCATTCGCTTAATAATACTTGCCTCAATTTGGCTGTTTGTCATACTGCGGATATTCGGCGTTTCCGCGACACGATCAAAAAGATCTCGATACATGTAATAGTCGGCGTATGCTGGCAGCATTTTGACACTAATCGTCGCCAGACTGGCAACGATTACGACAACAATCAGGAAACCAATGACAGTCATACCCGATTGTTTTGACAGACGATTAGCCTGATTCATACGTCACCCCTTCTCTTAAATGTGTAGTCAGACCACTCTTGACATGCAGACACCACAATTCATTGTCAGCATCTCGATTATTATTGTTATTGAATCAAGCCAACACGAGAAAAACTCGGTAGCGACGACCAGTCTACCCAATGCATCCAGATCGCGAAAGCTTTGCCAACAATATGATCCTCTGGCACTTGCCCCCACACACGGGAATCGCTGCTGTTATCGCGATTATCGCCCATCATAAAATAATGCCCTGGCTTCACCTTCACTGGAAATCTTACCGGATATCGTGCATCAGACGCACGCGGCGTACGATAAATTTCATGCTCAACACCCGATAAATCTTCGCGGTAGAGATCACGTTGATTTGGGTCAAGTTCCAAGTTCACCAACTCTTCTTGGGATTGTTGGACACCATTAATCGTCAGCACCTTGTTGCGATAGTCGATCACATCTCCGGGCAAGCCAATCACACGCTTGATAAAGTAGCGGTCATCATTGGGTGGAAAGAACACCATTACGTCGCCGCGCTGAGGCTCACCGGTTGCCAATATTTCAGTATTTGTAACCGGCAAACGCAAGCCATAGCTGAATTTATCCACCAGAATAAAATCCCCAACATCCAACGTCGGCTCCATTGAGGATGATGGAATCTGAAACGGTTCAACGATAAATGAACGCAATACCAAGACGAACACAACAATCGGTAGCAGCGAGTGTGTTTCACGCACCCACCATGGCTTGGGAGCCAAACCGTCAAGCGCTTCAGTATAAGACTTGTGATCATCGCTTCTTTTCTGTTTCCAAGCAGGAAACTTTTGGCGCAAATCCGCTTCAATACGACGACGCTCAGGCCGCAACAAAATCCAGTCGTAGACGTAAATTGCAACGCCAACTAACGTCAAAACAACGAGAAGTAGCGGTAAGTTGATATATTCCATAATCAGCCATCCAGTTTCAGCACAGCTAAGAACGCAGACTGTGGAATCTCCACATTGCCCACCTGCTTCATGCGCTTTTTGCCATCTTTTTGTTTTTGCAGCAATTTCTTCTTACGGGAAATATCTCCGCCGTAACACTTCGCCGTTACGTTCTTACGCAGTGCTTTCACCGTGCTGCGCGCAATGACGTGACCGCCGATAGCCGCTTGAATAGCAACATCAAACATTTGCCGAGGCACCAACTCTTTCATTTTTTCTGTCAGTAAACGGCCACGATTTTGTGCCTCAGCTTTGTGAACAATCAATGCCAAGGCGTCGACACGATCCCCGTTGATAAGCACATCCAGACGAATCAGATCAGACACTTCAAAATGCTCAAACGAATATTCCAATGATGCAAAACCGCGACTTACTGACTTCAAGCGATCGAAGAAATCCATGACCACTTCCGACATAGGTACATCATAGGTTAACGAGACCTGCTTACCGACAAACTGCATGTCCTTTTGAACGCCCCGTTTCTGAGTACATAAAGTAATACAGTTCCCCAAGAACTCCTCAGGCACCAAAATATTGACACGAGCTATCGGCTCACGCATTTCTTGGATGGTCGACGGGTCGGGCAGCTTTGAAGGACTGTCCACGTATGTTATTTCACCGTCTTTCATCATAATTTCATAGACAACTGTCGGCGCCGTCGAAATCAGATCAAGATTGTATTCACGTTCAAGTCGCTCCTGAACGATCTCCATATGCAACAGCCCAAGAAAACCGATACGGAAACCGAAGCCCAGGGCATCGGAGGTTTCCGGTTCAAAGAACAGGGAAGCATCGTTAAGGGAGAGTTTATTCAGCGCTTCACGAAAATCTTCGTAGTCATCTGACGATACTGTGAACACACCCGCATAGACTTTTGGCTGAACACGTTGAAAACCGGGTAAGACATCGACATCATCCATCACTTTTGAATGCGTTAAGGTGTCGCCCACTGGAGCTCCGTGAATATCTTTAATGCCCGCAATTATGTAACCAACTTCACCGGCCTCAAGCACTTTGCGCTCTTCGCGTTTGGGGGTAAAGATGCCCACACCGTCAACCTGATGAACCTTACGCAGTGATTTGGCGACGATTTTGTCTTTAACGGACAATCGACCATTCACGATACGCACTAAAGACACAACACCAAGATAATTATCAAACCAGGAATCGATGATCAGCGCCTGTAGCGGCGCTTCACGGTTTCCTTCTGGTGCTGGTACCGTTTCGACAAGACGTTCGATAACATCTTCGATACCCAATCCAGATTTAGCACTGCACAGAACTGGATCTGTCGCATCAATACCAATGATTTCTTCGATTTCTTCAGCAACCCGCTCAGGTTCTGCTTGCGGCAGATCCATTTTGTTCAAAACTGGAAGCACTTCCAGCCCCTGCTCGATCGCCGTATAACAGTTCGCTACAGACTGAGCTTCAACCCCTTGAGCGGCATCAACAACCAACAAGGCACCTTCACAGGCTGCCAATGAACGGGACACTTCATAGGAGAAATCAACATGCCCGGGCGTATCGATGAAATTTAGCTGATAAATCTCGCCACTGCGGGATTTATAGTCGAGCGTCACACTTTGGGATTTGATCGTGATACCGCGCTCTTTTTCGATATCCATCGAATCCAGCACTTGTTCTTGCATCTCACGATCAGAAAGCCCGCCACAATGCTGAATAAAGCGGTCGGCGATGGTGGATTTGCCGTGGTCGATATGGGCGATAATGGAGAAATTTCGAATATGTGTTAAATCAGCCACTTGCGCAAAGCCTGTTGGAGAATATAAAAGCAGGGATTCTACCTTAAACAGGCCTACCTTTGCACATGCACTTATGGGCCAACCAGCCCATTAGTCCGCAACTTTATCGGTTTAAGGTATTTTTGATGTAACAAATAGCAATCAGTGGCGTGAATACAGGCTGGAGAAATCACCAACTGGGCCGACAGGAAAGCACAGTAGTCGCTAGATTTCTTGTGCGAGAACCAATTGCTCAGAAGATTTCGTGTTAACAGCAGGCGTGATAACTCTCTGCAACACTGGGCGATACTGCGGATTATTTCGATGTTGAAATGCATGCAGGCGCAGACCCAACATAGATATAACAAAGCCTACAAGAGCACCAGCTATGCCATTAATGTCTTCAGAGGTAAAAAAGGACAATTCAACAAATAAGAGCGCCACAAGAATAGTGACAGCTAAAGGCATCATGTACACCCAGATTGAACCTTTGAGCATAACGTTTTCGTCAATACCCAACTCAACTTCATCACCAAGTGAAACAGCCTCCAAATCAGAAGCCAAACTAACACGCGTTAAATGACGTTTGCCGGCAAAAATACTACCCAAAGCCTTTTGGCCACATCCGGCTTTTGCTGAACAGCTATTGCAGGCACTCATCTGCAAGGTTTCAACCCAAGCCCAGGGGCCATCAACCGCAACAACTTTTCCGGATTCACAAATCATTAGGGTTTCAACTTAACAGAGGCCGCAATTTGTCGCGCTGTTGTCACCGGAATTTCACCAATGACAGTTACCAAAAATATTTGATCACCCACACTCACATAATGCGAAACAGCAGCGGTACTGCCCAGTTGTTTACTCGTACCTTGCTGGCTCAACGCATTAGTCACAGGCTCAACATACAAAGAAAATGCTGACAGGCCATCCGTATACATATGAGCTTCATCAAACGCCTGACTGTGATCGGTTTTCATGAACGCAGATTCCTCATGAAAACCCTCTGGAATCCAGCGTAGCTCCCATAACTTCTCTGTCGTTTTTTCCGGTACAGTATCCTTTTTCACGTGCGTAATAGTGCGCGCTGACTCCAGTACAGGAGCAACATCTTCAGCGGAAACATCGTTATATTCGATCATGACATAATGAAATCGCTCAAGCGGATAGCCCTGCTGATCAAGAATCAACATTTTGAGCATCAACCCAGTCTCATTATCGATAAAAAAGACAAAAGGATAACGATACGTATCTTTTGGCTTCAGTAGAACCTTGGTCGTTATGCGATTAGCAATACGCGCCTTACCCACGGTTTCGGCTTCATAATGCTCCCAGATACCAGCTTTAGGCTGCGATAGAGCCAACAAAGACTGCACATCTTCTGAGGAAGCACGCTTGGCTTTATCTCCGGGATGCAAACAATTGATCCCGTGGCCGTCGATAACCACTTCTTCTTCAGGGCCATCCATGAAAAACAGGCGCTGGCGTTGCTCACCATCATCAACCCGGTGCGCAATAAAATAGCTGGTGCTTTGACTTCCCCGCTCAAAGGTAAAATAACCTTTATAGTTCAGAGATTTAGCACGTGTACCCATCTGCTCTATAAGCGTTTGAGCACTATCCTGAATCTGCGCATATAGTGGCGCGGGCAACAGGGCGATGACAAGCAAGGCCTTGGTTAAGCGACGCATAAGCGTTCCATTTATCCTAGTTAATCCGTATTTTAGTATTCTTCTTTTTGCATACGCGCCATTGGCATCAATCCATAGCCGGTATTAAAAGCGGCATGCTGCGAATGCTGTTGCAGATAGTAGTTTAAACGCTGTTGATCAGCCTGCTTCTGCAAATCTATGTTATCAATAGCTTGGTCTAGAGGAATAGTACTGGTACCACTAACTTGGCTTAACCCAAGATCGCCGCTAATTGGCATACGGCTGGCACTGACATTACCATCGGCAATAAAGCCTTGATTAACAACATCTGGGTTTTGTATCCCCAATACCGCAACAAATGCGACAGACGCAGCGGCGGCAAACCCTGCAACGGGTTTCAACCAAGCTGGACGCGTCACCTTTTTAGGCTGCTCTTCCGTTAATGGAACTGGCTCATCAGCAATCGCAGCAGATACTGCATCGGCGATATTGATATTTAAGGCAATGTCGTTCGTGTTTTCCAAATGACCTTGCATGGCATCACGCATCAGCTGGTAACGACCAAACTGCTCACGTTCAGTATGCTCAAGCTCACCTAAAAGGCGACGGGTCTCAAAATCACTGGATTCATCATCAAACAGTGCGGACAGGGCTTCTTTTTGTTGATCGTTCATAACTGTCTCCGATCTCATTCAATGCGCTGGGTTTCCAGCAGGGGTTTGATTTCTTTATCGATAGCTTCCCTTGCACGAAAAATCCGAGATCGAACGGTGCCCACCGGGCAACTCATGACGTCAGCAATTTCTTCGTAGCTGAGTCCATCGTACTCTCGCAGCGTCAATGCTGCTCGTAAATCTTCCGGCAAATGCTTGATTGTCTGATTGACCACGTCCATCAACTGATCACTCATCATGCTGGCTTCCGGCGTCGCTATATCCTTCAGCGAACTTTCACCCTCAAAATGAACAGCATCAGCAACGTCGATATCGACACCCGGTGGGCGGCGATTTCTGGCAACCAGATAATTCTTCGCTGTATTAATTGCTATACGATAAAGCCAAGTGTAGAACTGACTGTCACCACGAAAGTTTCCCAAAGCTCGATAAGCTTTGATAAACGCTTCTTGAGTAACGTCCTGCACCTCGTCCGCATCAAAAATGAAGCGACTGACCAACCCGGCTATCTTGTGTTGATATTTCAGGACAAGCAGATCATATGCCTTCTTGTCACCGGCCTGCACACGCTTTACGAGTTGCTGATCCGAATCACCAGCCATTGAATACCCCATTCCAAAAAATGATCAGCGGACTTTATTATCGTTAGCTCACATTGAGACCGCCGATTTTTCAGTGAGTTCCCGCCTTTTGCAAAATAATCGGCATTAACCGCTGCAATGGTGTTAACTCTCCACTGATGCGCCATTATACTCCGCTTTCGGCATGTATCGAAACCTTGCTATGGTTTGCTATGAATAGACACTACCACTACGACGCTTTAATTATCGGCTCCGGAGCTTCCGGGCTTTGCCTGGCTCTTAGCTTAGCGCAAAACTTTAAAGTCGCTATTATCAGTAAAAATGCAGCGCGCGAAGGCAGTACTTACTATGCCCAAGGCGGAATCGCTGCCGTTCTCGACGACAAAGACAGCATTGACCTGCACGTCAAAGACACCATGAATGCCGGCGCTGGCATCTGTCGCGAAGACGCCGTCAGGTTTACCGTGGAGCATAGTAAAGCGGCCATCGAGTGGTTAGTCGAACAAGGCGTTGAGTTTGACCGCCGAACTGACAACCATCTGGAAGACTTCCACCTGACAAAAGAAGGCGGCCATAGCCACCGTCGTATCATCCACGCAGCCGATGCGACTGGAAGAGCAGTATCCACCGTTCTGATTGAACAAGCTAGTCGGAATCCGAATATTACATTTTTCGAAGATCACATCGCTATCGATCTTATCAAACAGAACAACCGATGCGTTGGCGCTTATATCATGGATCAACAGCGCCAGCGCATTGATTGTTTCCACGCAAAGTTCACTGTTCTCGCGTGCGGAGGAGCCAGTAAAGTTTATCTCTACAGCTCCAACCCCGAAGGCAACAGCGGCGACGGGATTGCAATGGCATGGCGTGCTGGGTGCCGGGTGGCCAACATGGAATTCAATCAGTTCCACCCAACCTGTCTTTATCACCCTAAGGCAAAGTCATTCTTGATTACCGAAGCTGTCCGGGGCGAAGGCGGACTACTTAAATTGCCCAACGGCGAACGGTTTATGCAAAACGTCGATGACCGAGCAGAACTCGCCCCACGGGATATCGTCGCACGGGCGATAGATCATGAAATGAAACGCCAAGGTCTCGACTGTGTTTATCTGGATATCAGCCACAAGCCAGCCGCATTTATTCGCCAGCATTTCCCAACTGTGGCTAAGCGGTGTCTAGAGCTGGGGATCGATATCACCAAAGAGCCAATTCCCGTCGTACCTGCCGCGCACTACACATGCGGTGGTATCGTTATTGATGATGCCGGCCGAACCGATTTACCCGGTCTACTAGCCATTGGCGAAACTGCTTTCACCGGATTGCATGGCGCCAATCGCATGGCCAGCAACTCTCTGCTGGAATGCTTGGTGTATGCCCGCTCTGCGGCCGATCACATACGCGGGACAATTGATGATGTCGACGACATCAATCACAGCCCGGGCTGGGATGAATCACGTGTTACAGAATCTCAGGAAGACGTCACCATCTCGCATAGCTGGCATGAGCTACGTCAGGTAATGTGGGATTACGTCGGCATTGTCAGAAGTGAAAAGCGCCTAAAACGCGCCCTCAATCGGATCAGTTTGATCAAACAAGAAGTACAAGACTACTATCGCAACTACCGCATCAGCGGCGATCTGGTGGAATTAAGAAACTTGGTTTTGGTCGCTGAGATCATTGTTCATAGCGCGATAAATCGAAAAGAGAGTCGCGGGCTGCACTACAACCTCGACTACCCCAACATGCTGCCAGATTCAGGGGATACCATCCTCTGTCCGCCAGATTTTCATAGCGAATCAAGCATGGGCTTTATCGATGGGAAAACGCCATAACATCTTCAAATATGTCTTAACACATAAGGGCGCACTATAACGCAGTGCGGCCAGACACATCTGAAAAACCGTCGAAACGGATCCGACGAAGCAACTGCCGAAAGAGTCGAGCATTAGCGCGACGCGGGGTAAGATAAAAATACTGGTGCCCATGACGCCCGCCCACACGATACGCCATCACTATCACCGCATTATCACACCAGAGCAGTTTCGGAGGTTCAATCGATTGCCACGGGTGTGCTTGCGAAAACCGGCAGTGCCAAGCGCCATCAACCAATAACAAGCTGTTGGTTTTTTGGCGATTAAGCATCCGATATGTCTCAGCAAGCCAAATCCACGGCAGCAAGAACATAACGACGGAAAGAACTATCGCCCGATTATCATCAAGCGATAACAATAGGGCCAGCAACACACTGACCACTGCCACCAAAACAAACGCCAGATTCATTGCAAATCGGGTGTCGTTGATTTCAGCCTTTAGGTGTACGGGTATATTCAAGAATGTGGCCCATCATTTTAGCCAGCTCAGGATCTTCAGGCTTTTCCCGATCTAGTACCCAAGCAAACAACTGAGTATCCTCCTCTTCGAGCAAACGACGGTAAATCGCTTTATCCTCATCACTCATGGAAGGATAAACTTCTTTCGCGTACGGCATCAAAGCCAGATCAACTTCCAGCATGCCGCGGCGACTGTGCCAATAGACACGTGAGTTATCATTGTCAGACATATGCATCTACAGTTTCTGAGTAAAGGTGCGTATTATATGCGATTGATCCAATCACTACACCAACCGTGTCAAAAATCCTGATCGGATCACCGGCCCCAAGCAGCATCCGATAAAAAACGTTTGCCTGCCAATATATGGCCTGTAGTTTGACGTCCGACAGCAGAAACATCGATCAGGTATCCACAACCCCAGAGGAATTCTCCCCATGTCTGACCGCTCAATCGAGCAGCTGGTATCCACCGGCGAAGCCACCTTGCCACTGACCTTGAAAGACAATGCAGTCTATGGCCAGACAGATCAGGTCACACTCGAAGTTAAAGGCCCGGATGCTGCATCATTTCTACAAGGTCAGCTCAGTTGTGATGTTAATCAACTTACCACCTCTATGGCCGGGTTAGGCACCCACAGCACGCCTAAAGGGCGAATGTTGTCGTCTTTTCGCATCAGCAGATCAGACGAACAGTGCTATCGCCTGCAACTGCACGAGAGTATCGCCGAAGCAGCCCTTGCTGCTCTTAAGAAATACATCGTTTTCTCGAAAGCAGAAATATCTCAGACAGATATCGCCTGTGTCGGGTTACACGGCACTGCTGCAGCAACATGGTTAGCCGCTAAAACTGATAGCTTACCGACCGAAAATTACGCACAGCTGGTGTCGAATGACGTCATCATTGTTTGTGTTAACGTAAATCTTAGCGCCTATCAAGTAACCGGAACGTCAGCAGCGCTGACGGCATTCTTTAATGATGTTCCCGCAGAGTGGATTTCAGACAGTCGCCAAGCGACCTTGATCGCTCAAGCAAGCGGCTTGGCATTTGTTGAAGCAGACAGTGCCGAGCTGTTTATCCCTCAAATGTTGAATTACCAGGAAACCCCGGCCATCAGCTTCACCAAAGGTTGTTATACCGGTCAAGAAATCGTCGCTCGCATGAAATATCTCGGCAAGATGAAGCGCCATATGTATGCGGCTATTGTTCGTTCAGACTCTGCCGATGCTGCTGCGACAATCACCACAGGCGCGAACATCAGCCTAGAAGCTGGCTCACAGAATCAAGGGAACATCGCATCTTCAGTGCAATTGGACTCACAAGCATGGGAAATCTTGGTGGTACTAACTGATTCAGCCAAAGAATCCCCAGTGTTATTTGTGAACGATATCGCTGTCGATATCGTCGATTTTTTACCACTTCCATATACTGTGGATGCGTAACCGATAACTAGACATTCAAGCTAAGATTGCCTGCTCAGACTGCATCAGCACATGCGGTCTGTATAACCAACACTATTCAGCACTTTGACACGCCCTGCTATCAAGGATTGAGCCGCCAATGAATTGGTGCTTCCCCGTGTGCTTGGAGGTATTGATTAGCCTGCGAAAAATGCCGACAACCCAAAAACCCCCGGTGGGCTGACAGGGGTGATGGGTGTGGCGCTTCCAACACTAAATGCCGCGATCTATCAATCTTCTTCCCCTTACGCTGCGCGTAAGCGCCCCACAACATAAATACCAACCCTGAACGATGCTGATTTAATCCATCAACAACTGCATCGGTAAACGTCTCCCAGCCACGATTCTGATGCGAAGCTGCCTTGGCTTGCTCAACCGTTAGAACGCTATTCAATAAAAGCACGCCCTGCTGTGCCCAAGATTCCAAGTTACCATGTTGAGGGATTATAAATCCGGTATCCGCATGCAGCTCTTTGTAGATATTAACCAGCGACGGAGGAACACGTTCACCCGGCGGCACAGAAAAGCTCAGCCCGTGGGCCTGGTTGTCGCCGTGATATGGGTCTTGCCCAAGAATAACGACCTTCACCTGATCCAATGGCGTGGCATCAAACGCAGCAAAAATATGTTCGCCTTTGGGGTAGATTGTTTTCCCCGCGGTCTTTTCTGCTTGCAAAAAATCACGTAGATCTTGCATGTAAGGCATATCAAATTCTGTTTGCAGAACAGGCAGCCAACTCGAGTGTATGCGCGTAGATCTTTTACCCTGAATGGTTTGTGTTACTTGTGTCATCGCAGTTAGGTCGTACAATAGCTGATTTGAACTCAACATTACCGCGAGAGACTTCAAAGTCAACCACGATGCAAAGCCGCTACTATCAGGCCGATGATGGCCTCAATCTCCACTACCTGTATTTGCCCCACGATAACAGCGAAACATGCTGCCTGTTGTTACACGGTTTCACCAACGACGCGCATATTTTTGACGGATTAAGCACTCGATTGAACCATCATTACCCGGTTATCAGTGTCGACTTTCGTGGTCATGGTGATTCTGATTGGGATCCAAACGAAACCTATAGCCACTCTCAACTGGCCATTGACGTCATGGCACTGATTCGAACTCAGCCGTTTAAAAAGTGGCATATCATCGGCCACTCGCTGGGTGCTCGCGTCGCTATGCTGATGATCGCACGCCACCAATTTCAACCGATCAGTTTCATCTGCGCGGATACGGGCCCGGACGTACGTGCCGCTGGGGTGAAAAAAGTTCGTCAGGACGCAGAAAATACGCCCCGCTTCTTTGCCGATCAAGCAAGTTTTCGGCAATACCTGGCGAATATCTATGTGTTTGCAGAGCCTGAACGGGTGCAAAAAATGGCTGAACACGGCCTTAAATGGCATAACGAGCAGTGGATCCCTAAAACCGACCCGGCTTTCAGTACGGCGCTATGGAACCCAGAATCCAACAACGGCAATGCCTCTGACCTGAAAGCGCCATTAAATGAAGAGCTATGGGATGCCCTCAGTAAGATTCAATGCCCCTCACTGATACTGCGCGGGCAAGCATCCGCAATTTTGGGCCGAAAAACTGCTGAAAAGATGGCCTATGAAACCCTTCCAACCGGCGAGCTGGATACCGTATCACGTGCTGGCCACGCAGTGATGGTCGACAATCCGGCAGAATTTGAAGAAAAAGTAAGTACATTTATCAAGAAAACGGCTCACTCGTGACGGTTAAATCTACAGATTGCTATAACAACGGCTAAAAAAAATGACGCCAAATGGCGTCATTTTGATAACTGCGCAGTGGCTCGCTTAGCGAGGAGACTGCTTGTTATTGCCGCGACGCCCACGTTTTTGAGCCTTTTCACGACGAAATACTTCTTTCTTGGAGCGCTTATTCGGTTTGTGTTCAAACGGGTTTTCAGAAGTCCGGAATTCCATCCTGATTGGGGTACCCCACAAACCTAGCTCACGGCGAAAGGTCTTTTCCAAATAGCGTTTGTAATGGTCCGGCAGCTTATCCGTTTGATTACCATGAATCACGATAATCGGTGGATTAGAGCCCCCCGCATGCGCATAACGCAACTTAATACGACGACCACCCACCAATGGCGGCTGATGCTGCTCACACGCGACTTCAAGGATTTCGGTCAAACGTTTGGTTTGCAGCTTCTTGGTTGCAGATTCATGAGCTCGATCGACAGACTCATAGAGTTTGCCCACGCCACTACCATGCAACGCTGAAATAAAGTGGACTTCCGCATAATCGATGAAGTTAAGACGACGATCAATTTCACTCTTGATACGTTTTTTCTGATCCTGATCCAAGCCATCCCATTTGTTAACCGCAAGAACCAAGCCACGACCCGCCTGAATGCATAAGCCCAACAAGTGTAAATCCTGATCAACAAGATCTTCTTGGGCATCCACAACCAGAACAACAACGTTCGCATCATCAATCGCTTGTAGGGTTTTAACGATAGAGAATTTTTCGACGGTTTCCCGTACGTTTTTCTTACGTCTTACACCTGCGGTATCAATCAATGTGTAAGGCTTCTCGTGCCTTTCATAATCGATATAAATGGAATCACGCGTCGTTCCCGGCATATCGAAAACCACAACGCGTTCTTCGCCCAACATGCGGTTTACCAGAGTAGACTTGCCCACATTGGGACGGCCAACAATACCAATTTTGGTGCCTTTACTGGCATTGGCATCATCTTCTTCCGGCGGTGGAGGCAGTCGATCGAGAACATCTTCCATGAGATTACCTACACCACGACCTTGTGTCGCCGTGATCGGATACAAAGACTCTGCACCGACGCTGTAAAAATCCGCCAATGCCACATCAATGTTCACACCATCAACTTTATTCACCACCATCATGAATGGTTTTCCGGCGGTACGAAGCTTGTCGATCACCCAAGCGTCGTCTGGCATCATGCCCGCTCGCCCATCAACGATAAACAAAACAACATCGGCTTCTTGAACGGCCTGAAACGACTGCGCTGCCATTTCACGATCAATATCGGTTTCTTCACTGGCACTAAGGCCACCCGTGTCGATAACCATAAAACGGCGCCCGTCGATCTTGGCTTCGCCATACTTGCGATCACGGGTAAGCCCCGAATAATTCGCGACTATGGCATCACGCGAACCGGTCAACCGGTTAAATAGCGTGGATTTACCAACATTGGGACGCCCGACAAGGGCAACTACTGGGAGCATGGAATGATCACATCGGTTAAAAGCGAAAGATTACCGCTTATCACGGTAATCGGACTTATTGGATTTCAAACAGTTCGAAGGCTTTGAGACTGCCATCATTGGCAAGTGTAAATATACGGTTACCATCAACCAGAACTGGCACTCGAACGCCAGAATTAGGTTTCAGCATACGACGAACATTCCATTGGCGATCGTTATGCCAACGCCCCTTGGGCGCAAAGTCGATACGTTTACGGGCCACAAAATGCCCATCAATTTGTGAAAGCAGGTGCAGATAGCCGTTAAAATCAGCAATCGCAATGTAACCACCAATCAGCACTGGCGCAGTCAGCTGACGGTAGAGCAAGGCATCCTGAACCCAACGGATGTTACCTGAATCTTCGTCATATGCGATCAACGACCCATCGCTGCTCGCCACATAGAGGTTACCGTAGCCAGCAGCAAGGTCTCGATAGCTGGAATCATCTTCAGCCCATAAGGTGCGTCCATTCTGCAAATCGTAAGCAACAACGCGACCTTGGTAACTCACGGCAAATAATTTATCACGCATAATCAGTGGACGCGCATCGACATCAACAATACGTTCGATTTCCGTATCCCCTTGCGGAATAGCAACTTTGTTTTCCCAGCGAGCCTGGCCGGTTGCGCGATCCAGAATTACCAGTTTGCCATTAGCTAAACCAACGGCAACAAAGTTGGCAAAAAACTGAGCAGGGCTGGTTCCGCGAATAGTTAACGAAGGCATATTGGAGCTGTACTTCCAAAGCTGCTCGCCATTATCGGTGTTGATGGCATAAACCGCACCATCATTAGTGTGGATAACTAATAGGTCGTCAGAAATGGATGGCGGGCTTACCGGTTCACTACTGAGCTGCTTTTGCCACACTTCTTCACCGGTGTTTTTATCCAAAGCAACTAGACGACCATCGAGAGTACCAACATACACACGCTCACGATCAAGACCAACGCCTGCAGTCAACGGTACCGGCAGTTTTACATCCCAACCGGTTGAGCCGTCATCCTTTGAGATTTGATAAACCTTGCCATCTTCGGTTGCCACATAGATGAAGCTGACATCGTCGAGCATTTCAAATTTTTGGAAATAAACACCCAACTCGTCAATCTTACGACTCCAGAGATACTGAAGTTTGACTTCGGGCTTGAAAGATTCAAGCGGCGTTGGCTTAGGCTTATCGGTTGAACCACAAGCACTGATAAAAAGAATCAGAAAAACGGCAAGCAGGGGCTTCAGGTTAAATCTTTTTATCATTGGCCTGTGGGTTCCGGTATTTTAATTATTGTGGGCGTTATTCGGCGTTTTTATCCGCTTCAGCTTCTTCAGAGCTTGCGCCAAACGCGTGCAGCTTGTCCTGCTGCCCTTCTTTCAGGCTATCGATTTTCATCGTTAACAATCTGCTGGTCATCGATTCGCGACCATCACGCAAGGCTTCAGCTTTCTCGTAAGCTGTCAGTGCCTCTTCATTTTTACCCAATTGAACCAGAATATCGCCTTCGGTTTCAGCATAACTGCTCGCGAAACCGCCCTGAGGTTGCTTAACCAGTGCCAACGCATCTTCGGCTTTTTCGTTTGCAGCCAGCACTTTCGCCAGACGCAGATTCGCCAAACCGACCAGTTCATCGTTCACTTGCTGTTCAACTACCCAGCGCAAGGTTTTTTCAGCTTCATCCAAATTACCGTCAGTCACATCCATGCGCGCTTTAAAGAAGGCAGCATAGCTGGCATAAGTGGTATCGGAAAAGTCTTTCAACAATGCTGCGTAAGCGGCATCAAAAACCGGCTGATCCTCGTCAGAAACGGCACCTTGAGCTGGCACAATCTCTACCATGCGGTTGTAGTAGGTACTTGCCGCTTCACGATCTGAACGCTCATTGTGCTGGTAGCTCTTGATACCAAAAAAAGCACCCGCGGCAACAACCACAGCCACCAGCACTTTCGTGCCATATTCTTTGAAGAACTTTTTGATCGCCTCGACCTGTTCTTCCTCTGTACGATAGCTATCCACGTTTAATCCTTATTGCTTATTCGCTGGTGTTTACCAGATTAGGCTGCAAATAATTGTTTGATCACTTCGGGCAACTGCTCGATAGCGATATTTTGTTGCTCTTGCGCTTTATCCCCACGCAAAGGCTTGAGGGCAACAACGCCCTGCTCTAATTCGTTACTGCCGGCAATCAGCGCAAATGCTGCACCGCTTTTATCGGCTTTCTTCATCTGACTTTTAAAACTACCGCCGCCGCAGTGCGTCACCATATTAACAGAAGGATTCGCATGGCGAATCGATTCGGCGGCTGTCATTGCACGAGCATAATGCGCAGTGTCTGCTGCAATAACAAAATAAATGTCCAGTTGCTGAGGGTCTGCTGGCGGCTCTGTGACTTCAGCAATCAACAAGCATAAACGTTCAAGACCCATGGCGAAACCAACAGCAGGCACCGGCTTGCCGCCGAGCTGAGACACTAGGCCGTCATAACGTCCACCCGCACATACTGTACCTTGAGCGCCCAAAGCGTCGGTTACCCATTCAAAAACCGTTTTATTGTAGTAGTCGAGACCACGCACCAAACGGGTATTTACTGTATAAGGAATCGACATCGCATCCAACAACCCTTTCAGCCGCTCAAACTCAGCTTGCGCGTCTTCATCAAGGTAATCATGCAAATCTGGAGCGTTTTCCAAAATGCTCTGCGTACGTTCTGATTTTGAATCAAGAATACGCAACGGGTTGGATTCAAGACGTCTTTGGCTATCTTCATCCAAATCATCTTTAAATGCTGTCAGGTAATCGACCAAAGCGGTCTTAAACGCATTACGAGCCTCTAACGACCCAATGGTATTAATTTGCAAAGCAACATGGTCTTGAAGACCAAGACGCTGCCAAAGACGATAAGCCAATACAATTAACTCTGCATCAATGTCGGCGGTCGCAATACCGAATGTTTCAACACCCAATTGATGGAACTGACGTTGACGGCCTTTTTGCGGTTTTTCATAACGAAACATTGGGCCTTTATACCAAAGACGCTGCTGCTGTTGGTTGTCCAACAACCGATGCTGCAGACTTGCACGCACACAACCGGCAGTGCCTTCAGGACGCAGAGTCAACGACTCTTCGTTACGATCACGAAAGGTATACATCTCTTTCTCGACGATATCGGTAACCTCACCAATAGAGCGTTTAAAAAGATCGGTATATTCTACGATCGGCAAACGAATTTCGTTATACCCATAGCTTTGAAGCAACCCGGTGGCGATGGATTCCACTGCTTGCCAAAGACCTGTTTGTTCCGGCAACAGGTCGGGCATGCCTTTAATATGTTGAATTGATGCAGACATAAGAGCTTAAAACGTTGTGTTCAGGCGAATAAAAAGGGGCTTATTATTGTTGAAAGCCCTAGGTCTTGGCAATGATTTGCTCATCTGCGGCTTCTTTTTCACGAATTTTTTCGCGAACGAGGTTTTCCAGGCTATCGATCAGCTCATCTTCGCTGAGCTTGTGATCCGGCTTTCCGTCGACATACACTAAGTTATTTGGCGTACCGCCGGTCAAACCGACATCGACTTCTTTTGCCTCGCCCGGGCCGTTCACCACACAACCGATAATCGCTACATCCAACGGCGTTCGCACATCTTCCAAGCGCTCTTCCAAGGCATTAACGGTTTTAATAACGTCAAAATTTTGACGCGAACAACTTGGACACGCAATAAAATTGATACCGTTGCTACGAATATGCAGGGATTTTAGAATATCAAAACCGACTTTGACTTCTTCGACAGGATCAGCGGCCAGCGATACCCGTAAAGTGTCGCCGATGCCATCCATCAACAAACTACCAAGGCCAATCGATGACTTGACCGTGCCGGAGCGCAAACCGCCCGCCTCAGTAATACCTAGATGCAGAGGCTGTTCGATTTTTGTGGCTAACTTGCGATAAGCTTCGACCGCCATAAAAACGTCTGATGCCTTAACCGACACCTTAAAGTTCTCAAAATCATGACGTTGCAAAATTTCGACATGTCGCATTGCAGATTCAACTAGCGCGTCAGCGGTTGGCTCACCGTATTTTTTTTGCAGATCTTTTTCAAGAGAACCCGCGTTAACTCCGATACGAATCGGGATATCGTTCGCTTTGGCCGCATCAATAACGGCTTTAATACGATCTTCTTTACCGATATTACCGGGGTTTATGCGCAAACAATCGACGCCCAACTCAGCAACACGCAGAGCAATTTTGTAGTCAAAATGGATATCGGCAATCAAGGGAACATTTGCCCGCTTCTTGATCTCACCAAAAGCCTCGGCGGCCTCCATACTCGGCACTGAAACCCGAACAATATCAGCGCCAGCATCTTCCAGACGCTGAATCTGCGCCACTGTCGCATCGACATCACAGGTTTCTGTATTCGTCATGCTTTGCACACTAATAGGGGCATCACCACCTACTGGTACATCACCAACCATTATTTGACGGGACTTTCGACGTGCAATCGTTGCTTGAAATTTCATGTTCAGGTGTTTCCGACAACCAATCGGGCGACATTGGTTCGCCCACTTTGAATATTCACAGGCTTGCCATTATAACTGAGCATGACCGCAGGCGCATAACCCAAAGTCACATGAAACGGCGCATCGCCTTCCAATTGCACAACATCATCAGCACCTTTAACGGACGCAAGGATCAATTCGCCGTCGGCATCTTTCACTTCAACCCAGCAATCGCCGGAAAATCGCATCGCCAAGGTGCCTTCAACACCACTATGAGCCTTCACTGGCAAGACAGTTGCCGAGGCTACTGCTGGCAGTAATTGTGGCGTATTCACCGTTGCAGAGGGTGTGTAATCAGACGTGTTTGAGGCGCCAAGATTCGTCGATTCGCGGACCAGGCTCGCCAACGCCTGCTTAACCATTACCGCATCGTGCTGCTCATAGGTATCGCCAATAGCCTCAGGTGTTGCCTGCAACAACGAATAAAGAGCCAGCAACACCAGCATGCCAACAGCAGCAGCAATGCCGTATGCAGTGCGGTACTTTTTATGTTCAAAGCCAGCACTCAGCTTCGTGTTATGCATCTCCGGCTCCTGAAAATCCTCAGGCGCCAGCGGTGCACTTTCGCTGTGTTCCGAATGAAGTACAGTAATTAAGCTATCCGCATCAAGATCAAATAAACCTGCATAAGCGCGGATATAACCGGTCACGAATGGACCTTTTGGCAATTCGTCGAACTCACCGTTTTCTAGATGAGCTACGACACTGACAGTCAGATTCAGCGTTTCTGCGACACGCTCTTGACTCCACGAGGCCTTCTTACGAGCCTTTTTTAGCTGTTCGTTAACAGGTACAACGGCTACGTCCACCTTAACTTCCCCAAGTTAGTCATCCGCGTCGCGGATATCTTTTATATACTCGAGATATTCCTTTGATCTTGGGTATAAGTTTCTGAGAGCCAGAGCATAACTAGCCTCATCGTGTTTATCCTCAAACACGCGAGCGAGTTTAATGCCCAACAACAGGGCTTCTGCGCTCGATGGTCTCACTTTCTCGCGATAGCGATCCAAATAGATTTGCGATTTTGCGTAAACCTCGTTCTTATACAAAATCTGCGCCAAGTCTATCATTGCAGAGGTCAAACTCTCATCGAGCCCCAAGGCCCGTGTGTAGAAGTACTCAACTTCGTCATCTTTTTTGCCAATTTTCGCCGCGGCATAACCCAGCTGCTGAAAAGCTGCCGCCCGGCGAGAATAATAAATGTCAGCGATAACCAGATTGAGTTGCTTGTATGCTTCTTTGAAGTCTTGTCGACGCATCAGGTAATAACCATAGTTTGCCCGACCACGCGTGTACGAACTATCCAGAGACAGCATACGCTTGAAGTGATCTTTGGCGACGTCGTATTCTTGTGCGTTTTCAAATGCCAGCGCCAATACCTCATTCACACGTGCAGAATCAGGATTCACATCCAGTGCGCGCTTCAACTGCATAATGGCTTTTTCTGGCTCGCCCTTATTCAGATAGGTCAAACCAATCTGCACACGTGCTTCTACTTCTTTATCTTTCGAGACGTTATCTTGAAAAAGTTTGGGCTCGCTAGTGACACATGCGGTCACGAAAGCTACCAGCAATGTTATTACTGCCAGACGAAATGAGGACGGGAAAGATGCGTGGTATTTCTGACGGCTTTGCATTTATTATTCGCTAATTTTTGCCAGGTACTTTGAATGGTCTTTTCTGTTGTCGAAAGATGCCACTGAACAATCAATATACATTGGTTGATGCTGCACCTACTTTCGACCAGCCATTTGCCTTATACAAACAGCCTATTGATTACCCTACCAATATATAAAGGAATACCGGTTAGTATGTAATCACTTTATGATTCTGACAACAGATTCATCAACCTGCTTTTGTTGATAACGTGCACTACGCCGCGTTTTGTCCGCGACCTGACCGACCAACTGGCCACATGCGGCATCGATATCATCACCACGCGTCGTTCGCACCGTGGTAATAAAGCCCGCTTGCATCAGCGTCGTTTGAAAGCGCTTAATCGTATTTTGCCCTGGCTTTTCATAAGACGACAGAGAAAACGGATTGAACGGAATCAGATTAATCTTACAGGGAAAATCTTTCAACAATATGGCCAATTCCTGAGCCTGAGCGGTCGAATCATTCACCCCTTTGATAAGAGTATACTCAACCGTAGTTACCCGATGTGTGTCAGGTAAGTCATCCATGTACTGCCGGCATGTTGCCAACAATAATTCAATCGGGTACTTACGATTTATCGGCACCAGCTCGTTACGTAACTCATCATTTGGCGCATGCAATGAAATCGCCAAGGACACATCCGTCACGCTAGACAGCTTCGCCAACGCCGGGACCACACCCGATGTGCTCAAGGTCACACGACGTTTGGAAATTCCATAGCCATAGTCGTTGCGCATCAAATTCATGGCATCTACAACATTGTCGAAATTCAGCAGTGGCTCACCCATGCCCATCATCACAACGTTTGTAACGCGACGATCAGCACCAGGCATCAACGAATCGTAAGATTTCGCCGCCAACCAAACCTGCCCAATAATCTCGGATACTTTCAGATCGCGCTGAAAGCCTTGCTTACCCGTCGAACAAAAACTGCAGTCGAGCGAACAACCCACCTGAGACGACACACATAACGTACCGCGATCACCGTCAGGAATGAAAACCGTTTCGATTTGACTACCACTGGTCACAGACATAATGAACTTGCGCGTTCCATCGCTGGAATCTTTTTGCATCACAATTTCTGGTGCACGAATTTCTGCAATTTCATTGAGGTTTGCACGTAATTTCTTGCTGATATTCGTCATATCATCAATTTGTTCAGCCCCCAAATGGTGAATCCATTTGAGCACTTGCTGGGCACGAAAACGTTTTTCTCCCAGCACTGCAAAAAAAGCTTCCATGCGTTCAGCAGACAATCCCAGCAAATTAACCTTGCCGGTATCCGGATCAGTATACGGAGCCAGTTCTGCCTGGCGCTGTGGTGAAGCTTCTGCAACCATAATGGTAATTTTAAATCCTAATTAACGCGGGCAAAGTTCAGTTTCGGCAAAGAAATACGCGATTTCACGAGCCGCTGATTCTGGAGAATCGGATCCGTGAACAGCGTTACGGCCAACAGACTCAGCAAAATCTTTACGCAAGGTGCCTTCCGCAGCATCTGCTGGGTTAGTTGCACCCATCAGTTCACGGTTTTTGGCGATGGCATTTTCACCTTCCAAGACCTGAACAACAACTGGGCCAGAAGTCATGAATTCAACCAATTCACCGTAAAACGGACGCTCAGCATGCTCTTGGTAGAAACCACCCGCTGCTTTATCGTCTAAATGCACCATTTTGGCAGCAACAACAGTCAATCCGTTTTTCTCGAACCGGCTGATAACTTCGCCAACAACATTTTTAGCAACGGCGTCAGGTTTGATGATGGATAAAGTACGCTCTGTAGCCATTAATTTTTCTCCGAAAATGACATATAAAAACCGCGGCGATTATACGCAAAATCCGCACCAGTCGCGAAGACTTTCGCACGATCACCGCCCGTTGAGTTACCTTTTGATACCTTCAAGATCAATAATCAGTTCGGCTTCACGGGAACTTGGCCCCAAATTTTGCATAAATCCAAAATCTGCCAACGAAATCTTGGCCTGCCCACTAAAGCCCTGTCTGACGCCACCCCAAGGATCAGGACCACCGCCGATGCGTACAACCTCAACAGCAATAGGTTTGGTAATGCCCTTGATAGTCATCAGACCGGTTAATACACCAGAACCATCATTGTTCGGCGTATAACCGGTACTTTTGAATGTTGCCTTGGGGTATTTTTTTACATCAAAGAACTTTGGACNCAATAAATGTTTGTCTCGCTCAGCATGGTTGGTATTCAAACTAGCGATATCAACTTCAATGTCAGCACTGGCTGCAGCAGGCTTTTTGGCATCAAAATTAAAATGTCCATCAAATCGATCAAAACGGCCATATAACCAGCTGTAGCCTAAATGCTGAATACGAAACTGAATAAACGCGTGTGTTCCTTTGATATCCAACTGGTATTCAATGGCCTGAGCCCAACTGCTAACGACCAGTAAAATCAGGCAAATACCGTACTTTAATGGATGCATCACATATCTCCTTATTCGCTAACTTTATCATTCTGGAAGGATTCAGCAGCTCACCTAAAAACAACAAACCCCGGCGCAAAAACGTTGCAAACCGGGGTTTATCCGTGTGAAAAGTATCACACCGTGTTGTTAGGCCTGTAACTAACTGCTGTGGGCCTGAAGATAGCAAAGGATTGAATAAATACCCAGATGCCAAAGGCCCCAAAAGCGTCAGTAACAAACCGTTCGACTACGCATATTCGCGAAAGCCACTGCCGATGATGAAAAGCTGATATTTACTCAGCCTCTTCAATCCAGGCAGCTTGAATCGCTTCTAGAATTTTTTCGCCGCAGCGATCCGCAGAATCGTCAAAACCCTCAAGGGCCATAACCCAATTGCGTAGATCAACAAAGTTAACCGTTAATGGGTCAACACCGTCGTGTGCATCAGACAATGCGATTGCCACATCGTACACATCTGTCCACTTCATGCGCTCTCTCCTTTACAAACCAATAGCGGAACCAAACACCGCCCCAAATCAATGACGCTCAGATACCATATTGATGGTGTACTTCGGAATCTCTACTACCAAATCCTCATCGGCAACAATTGCCTGACAACTCAGACGCGACTCAGGCTCAAGCCCCCACGCCTTGTCGAGCATATCATCTTCCAACTCATCGGATTCTTCCATGCTATCCAACCCTTCGCGCACGATAATGTGGCAGGTTGTACAAGCACACGAGAGCTCACAAGCATGTTCGATTTCAATATCGTTTTTTAACATTGCCTCACAAACAGAAACACCCGGATCGGTTTCAATGACCGCTCCTTCCGGGCATAAATCTTCATGAGGAAGAACGATAATTTTAGTCATGATAAATCCTCGCTACCCATCATTTTTGGTCCGGGTCGATTTCTTCGAGTGTATGGCCAGCCAGGGCTCGTTTGATTGCTGCATCCATACGTCGCGCAGCGAAAAAGTCTGTTGCCTGAGAGACCGCTTCAATTTTTTGTTTCAGAGCAATAGCATCCAGCTCATTTCGGGCTTTTGCCAGGGCTTCCATCTCGGCAACAATTTGCTGACTTTCGGTATCGCTTAGCAATGCGTCACCATCATCGTGCATCGCACCAATCAGAGACTCTAGCAACCGATCTGCATCCACCTGCTGCTCACGCAACGCTCGTGCATCTTTATCATCTGCCGCGTGGTCGTAGGAGGATTTGAGCATATTGGTAATTTCTTCATCACCCAATCCATACGACGGCTTAACCTGAACACTGGCCTGCACACCCGATTCGGTTTCCTTAGCTGCCACCGACAACAACCCGTCAGCATCGACTTGGAACGTCACACGGATTTTTGCAGCGCCGGCAGCCATTGGCGGAATACCACGCAATTCAAACCGCGCAAGCGAACGACAGTTTTCGACTAGGTCGCGCTCACCCTGCAGAACATGCACAACCATCGCGGTCTGACCGTCTTTATAGGTGGTGAATTCCTGCGCCATACCGACCGGAATCGTTGTATTACGATGGATTACCTTTTCAACCAAGCCACCCATTGTTTCGAGCCCGAGAGACAGCGGAATCACATCCAGTAACAACAGATCACTATCCGGTTTATTACCTACCAGAATATCTGCCTGAATGGCAGCACCGAGCGCAACTACCTGATCTGGGTCAATATCCGTTAAAACCGGCTTACCGAATAGGGCCGAGACTTGCTCACGCACATACAAAGTTCGTGTAGAGCCACCAACCATAACTACTTCATCAATATCGTCGACTGAACAATCCGCATCTCGCAGCGCTAGTCGGCAAGCATCGAGGCTGCGACGAACAAGCGGCTCAACCAATTCAGCGAATTTTTGTCGACTGAGATTAATCGATACATCGGCAAACGCTATAGACAGCTCAGTTTCCTGGCTATCTGACAGGGCTTCTTTAGCCGCTCTAGCAAGACGCATTAACTCACGATATTGGCCGGCATCAAGATCGCCAATACCCAATTGCTCTTTTGCCCATGATGCAATCGCAAGGTCAAAATCATCACCACCCAACGCAGAATCACCGCCGGTGGACAACACTTCAAAAACCCCTTTCGAGAGGTGCAAAACTGAAATATCAAACGTACCGCCACCGAGATCATAAACGGCGATAGTAGTGTCATTTTTTTGGTCTAATCCATAAGCGACAGCTGCTGCTGTTGGCTCGTTGAGCAAACGCAAGGTTTTAAGCCCAGCTAATGACGCGGCATCTTTCGTTGCTTGACGCTGTGCATCATCGAAATAGGCAGGCACGGTAATAACAGCACCGTCCACTGGCCCATCCATCGACTCTTCAGCCNGCAAACGAAGTACACGCAAAATATCTGCGGAGACTTCCACCGGAGTTTTGACCCCAGCAACGGTTTGAATACCCGGCACGTTATCATCACGCTCAACAAATGAAACACCGGCTTGGTTGCCGATTTTAAGAACATCGCCTGCGGTACGACCCATTAATCGCTTAACAGAGACAATCGTATTTTCTGCATCGATAGACTGTTGCGCGACGGCTTCGACACCGATATCAATACCATCAGCGCGATAACGAACCACCGAAGGTACAATCGCGCTGCCGTCATGCCCGAGCAATACCGCCGGATTCGCATGACGCATCGATGCCACAAGGGAATTGGTGGTACCCAGATCGATACCGACAGCAATTTTGCGTTTATGTGGTTCTGGCGACATGCCAGGTTCAGAAATTTGTAACAGGGCCATAAAGCTTAGGCTTCCGTAATTGAATCGGCTTTTTGCTGCAGCTCAGCACTAAATTTGTAAACGAACTGCATTTTATCAATATTCAGCTGCGCAGTCTGATAATCCTGAAGACTAAACGCCTGATCAAAACCCCGTTGATATTGCTCCAACGCTCCCTGGGTTTCAGCAACAATACTTTCGAGTGCTGTCGAATTCGACGCCATTTCAAGCGCTTCACGCCACTCCATCTGCTGGAACAAAAACGCACCATCAGACTGCATAGTATGCTCTTCGTGATCATGCCCTGCTTGCTTCATCAAGTACTCAGCGCGCTGCACCGGGTGCTTGAGACATTCGTAGGCTTCGTTGATGGTCGTTGCAAATTGCAGTGCCACACGCTGCTGCTGCGCTGTCGCCGCTGCAAATTTATCCGGATGGAACTGCCGCTGTAATTTGAGATAGGTTACTGACAATGCATCTTCATCGATGTCATATTGCGCAGATAGGCCGAATAACTCGAAATAGCTCTGTGAGGTATGCAAAACTCTATACTCTTTACGGAACGCTGAAGATAACAACGAATAAGACAACAACATCCAACAGCGATGTGTCGATGCGACTATCCAATATCAGTCAGTTCAGATGAGGCCTTCAGATAGACAAAAGGCGATCATTGATCGCCCTGAAACTGAATTTAATTCAGTTTAAATCAAACAGTAAAACTTTCGCCACAACCGCATTCGCCAGATACATTTGGATTGTTGAACTGAAAACCTTCATTCAGACCTTCTTTCACAAAATCCAATTCAGTACCGTCGAGGTAAACCAGGCTTTTAGGGTCAATAAACAAGGTGACGCCATGCCCTTCAAATGCAGTATCTTCCGCAGCAGGTTCATCGACATATTCTAACACGTATGCCATACCCGAACAGCCGGTGGTTTTTACGCCCAGACGAATACCTGAACCCTCACCACGCTGCACCAAGTGTTTTCTAACATGTGCTGCTGCTGCTTCGGTCAATGAAATAGCCATAACTCAGCGATTCCCGTTTACTGTTTTTCTTTCAAATCGCTGATCGCCGCTTTGATAGCATCTTCAGCAAGAACCGAACAATGTACCTTTACTGGCGGCAGGGCCAGCTCTTCAGCAATTTCGGTATTCTTAATTTCTTGTGCTTCATCAAGGGTCTTGCCCTTGACCCACTCGGTCAGCAATGAGCTGGATGCAATCGCCGAACCGCAACCGTAGGTTTTAAACTTGGCGTCCTCAATAACACCGTCATCATTTACCTTGATTTGCAAACGCATGACGTCACCACAGGCGGGTGCACCAACCATACCGGTGCCAACGTGCTTGTCACCGGAATCCATGGAACCCACGTTACGAGGGTTCTCATAATGGTCCATTACTTTATCGCTATATGCCATGATATCTCTCCTCGACGCAGCCCGCGTTAGTGGGCCGCCCACTCTACTGAATTCAGATCAATGCCATCTTTGTACATATCCCAAAGAGGCGACAACTCACGTAATTTACTGACCGCGGTATGAATCTTTTCAATCGCGTAATCCACTTCCTCTTCCGTTGAGAAACGACCAAAGCTGAAGCGAATCGAACTATGTGCCAGCTCGTCACTTAAGCCTAAAGCGCGCAATACGTATGAAGGCTCAAGACTTGCCGACGTACACGCAGAGCCGGATGAAACAGCTAGGTCTTTTAATGACATGATCAATGACTCACCTTCGACAAACGCGAAGCTGATATTTAGATTGCTGGCAATGCGCTGATCAAAAGAGCCATTAACGTGTACTTGCTCCATATCTTTAACGCCATTCCACAGACGATCGCGCAGTGCAATTGCATGCTCAGTATCTTTCTGCATGTCTTGCTTGGCCACTGCAGCGGCTTCGCCTAACCCAACGATTTGGTGCGTCGCCAGAGTACCTGAACGCATACCACGTTCATGGCCGCCACCGTGCATTTGTGCTTCAAGACGAATACGCGGCTTACGACGAACGTAAAGTGCACCAATACCTTTCGGGCCATATATTTTGTGACCGCTAATCGACAGCAAATCAACTTTATTTTCGGCCATATCGATGGGCAGTTTGCCGAAGCTCTGCGCCGCATCAACGTGGAAAATAACTTTATTTTCACGCGCAATTTCGCCAATTGCCGCGATATCAGTGATCACGCCAATTTCATTATTTACGTGCATCAATGACAACAAGACGGTGTCTTCACGAATTGCATCACGTACTAATTCTGGCGAGATAATACCGTCAGAATCTGGATCTAGGTAGGTGACTTCAAACCCTTCACGCTCAAGCTGACGACACGTATCAAGTACCGCTTTGTGCTCAATACGCGAAGTAATAATGTGTTTACCCTTCTTCGAATAGAAGTTCGCCGCGCCTTTAATGGCTAAGTTGTCCGACTCAGTCGCACCGGATGTCCAGACAATTTCACGAGGGTCGGCATTGATCAGATCAGCAACCTGCTGACGCGCGTTTTCAACCGCTTCCTCAGCTTTCCAACCAAAGGCATGAGAACGGGACGCCGGATTACCGAAGTTTCCGTCGGGGGTCAGACACGCCACCATCTTTTCAGCGACACGCGGGTCAACCGGTGTTGTTGCAGAATAGTCAAAGTAAATCGGTAGTTTCATTGAATGCTCGACCTCAATCATCTCGATTAATGCACATCGCTGGTTACGATATTTTTCTGTTCAGCCTTCAGATCTTGACTGCCTGAATCATCGTTTGCGATATCACCTTGCTGTTTTTCCAGCTCAAGTTTCTGCTGGCGATCTGAGATGGCTTTAACTTCTTTACGAGCTATTAAACTTGCCAGACTGATCTTGCTAAGAAATCCATGAATCTGTGTACTCAGATCAGACCACAGATGATGGGTTAAACATGTAACCCCATCTTGACAGCCACCCTTCCCGTGACAGCTGGTTGCATCAACATTTTCGTCCACCGCATCAATAATATCGGCAACAAATATCTCATTGATGTCTTTACCCAAACGGTAACCACCGCCGGGACCGCGCACACTGACCACTAACGAACGCTTGCGCAACTTGGCAAATAACTGCTCAAGGTATGACAAGGATATTTCCTGACGTGCCGAGATATCAGCTAACGCAATGGGACCCTGATCCTGGTTAATTGCCAGATCCAGCATTGCAGTGACAGCGTATCGTCCTTTAGTAGTTAAACGCATAACGAGGCTCTGTTGAAAGTAACCGGAGTATCTAATACCCGAGTATTTTAGTCAAGAATATATCCGACTAATTTAGTCGGGTATATGGGCGCGGCATTATACTGAGACATCGAAAAAACCACAAATACCGCCTCTGGGCGCTAATCGTTTTCTGGCGCTTTATCCGCTCGCTGCTTCACCCGCTGAATGTTGCGCAAAATACCGCGCATCATCGCTAGCTCCATCTCATCCATTCGCACTCGGTTAAACAAACGGCGCATTCGCGTCATAGTTTGCCGAGGTGTGTTCAGATCCAGGAACTCGATATCAACCAACACTTGTTGCAGGTGATCAAAAAACAACTCCATCGCGCCACTACTCGCAGGTTTCACATCCCACTCACGCTTATCGGCAACATCCGCCTTCATTGACGGGAGACCATCACCCAACGCCGTCATGCGTAATTCATAAGCCACAACCTGAACGGCTGCGGCTAGGTTTAGCGAACTGTATTCATCATTCGTCGGAATATTTAAATGTAAATGGCACTTTTGGAGCTCTTCGTTGGTTAAGCCCCGATCTTCGCGGCCAAACACGATGGCAACATCGTGATCACCTTTTTCATTGATGCATTCGGCCGCCGCTTCGCGAGGATTCATCAATGGCCAAGGGATGCGCCGCTCGCGCGCGCTGGTCCCGATAACCAGACCACAACCTTCGAGTGCCTCATCGAGGTCGCGAGTCACGATGGCATCATCCAACACGTCCGATGCATGACCGCTGCGCCATACCGCTTCCTCATCGGGGAACCGTTTCGGCTCCACTAAATACAGCTTATTCAGCCCCATGTTTTTCATCGCTCGCGCCACGCCACCGATATTTCCGGGGTGCGTAGTGTTTACCAATACGATTCGAATTCGATCCAGCGCTGTGCTTTCAGCCACTTTGTCCTACCTTAAATAAACAATTAATTCAGTCTTATTGTGTCTAACCCGCTGCAAAAATCCCGAAAATCGCTATAATCGGCCCGTTTTCTTCCCAGCAACGCATCTGAGCAGGTCATACTATGCATCCAATGGTCAATATCGCACTACGTGCAGCACGAAAAGCCGGTGATACGATTGAAAGGGCGATGGAAAACCTTGACCAGCTTGAAGTTCAAAACAAGAGCGCCAGCGACTTTGTCACTGAAATCGACAAGGCTGCAGAGGACACCATTATATACGTTTTGAAGAAAGCTTACCCTGATCATGCGTTTATCTCTGAAGAAATGGGAACATTAGGCGATCCGGATACCGCCGAATACACCTGGATCATCGACCCTCTGGATGGAACAACAAACTTTATCCGTGGCATTCCACAGTTTGCGGTATCCATTGCATGCACCAAGGATGGCCGTATCGAACACGGTGTTATTTACGATCCGATTAAACGCGAAGAATTCACTGCATCACGCGGTGCAGGCGCTCAAGTCAACGGCCGTCGCATGCGTGTACGTAAGAGCTATGAAAAAGAAAGCGCGCTATTCTGCACTGGCATCCCTTTTGGTGACCGCAGTGAAGAAGAGATGGACAAATATCTGCAAATACTCAAAACCATGACCCTAGGCAGCGCAGGCGTTCGTCGTCCAGGCGCAGCATCTCTAGATCTGGCCTATGTCGCAGCCGGTCGTTACGACGCATTTTGGGAAATGGGGCTAAAATCTTGGGACATGGCAGCAGGCATTCTGATGATTCAGGAAGCCGGCGGCTTGGTTGCCGACTTCAACGGCGGCAACAACATGCTGAAATCAGGCAACATTGTGTGCGGCTCTCCTCGCGCCTTTAAGGCAACACTACAAACTGTACAACCGATCATGGGTGATCAGGCCAGCACATCCTGATATCAAGCAACACCATTTGCCGTGGGCCACACATACTCTGCGTGGCCTCAACGTCCTACCCAGGGTTTTGTTATGGATCTTTCAGAAGCCAGGCGCGAATACACCATGGGCGGCTTGCGTCGCAATGATCTGCCTGACCACCCAGAAAGTTTGTTTGAGCACTGGCTAAAACAGGCTATTGACGCCGAGATCAACGACCCAACAGCGATGACCATCGCTACCGTCGATGCTGACGGCCAACCTTTCCAACGCATCGTATTACTCAAACACTTCGACAAAAACGGCTTCGTTTTTTACACCAACCTGGGTTCACGAAAAGCCCAACAGCTGCAAAACAACGCACGTATCAGCCTGCACTTCCCCTGGCATATGCTAGAAAGACAAGTCCACGTAACCGGCATTGCTGAGCGGGTACCAACACACGAAGTGCTTCGATATTTCTCTTCACGTCCTAAGGAAAGCCAACTGGCAGCATGGGCAAGCCAACAGAGTGAACGTCTATCGGCACGAAAACTGCTTGAAGCCAAGTTCGTTGAACTGAAAATGAAATTCGAAAACCATGAAGTACCACTGCCCACGTTCTGGGGTGGGTTTCGCGTCAACGTCAGTAGTATGGAATTTTGGCAAGGCGGTGAACACCGCTTGCATGATCGCTTCTTGTACACACGCTCAGATGCTACCTGGGACATTTCTCGACTAGCCCCTTAATACCCATAACGTTATAAAAAATCAACGAAACAAACATCAAGAAACAAAAAAGCCGGCATCAGCCGGCTTTTTAATGAGATCTATTAAGCTGCATTGTTAAGGCATCTCATCAAACTCTTCACCTTCCTTCTCAACAACCGCAACAATCAGATCTTCACGAGAGACATGCATCAGCAGCAGAATGTTCGCGGCCACATAGATCGATGAATAAGTACCGATCGTCACACCGATAATCAACGCAACGGCAAAACCGCTAATCATCTCACCACCAGCAAAAAACAGCACTATCAACACAATCAACGTGGTAATCGATGTCATCAATGTACGGCTGAGAGTCTGTGTCAGTGATGCATTGATCACCTCAACAGATTCACCTTTACGCATATCACGGAAGTTTTCCCGAATACGGTCACAAACAACGATAGTATCGTTCAACGAGTAACCGATAACGGCCAGTACAGCCGCCAATACCGTCAAGTCAAATTCCCACTGAAACAACGAAAACGCTCCCAATGTAATGATCACATCGTGAACCAACGCTCCTACTGCACCAATACCAAATTTAAACTGGAATCGCATAGCGATATAAATCAATACCACTGCAAGCGCCAGCAACATCGCTAAACCGCCCTGCTCTTTCAGCTCTTCACCCACCTGAGGCCCGACAAACTCAACTCGGCGCAGCTCAACACCCGGGTTATCCTTCTGCAATAGGGTGGATATCTTATCACCGAGCTTAGGATCATCGCTTTGCAATCGAACCAGTACATCGGTATCCGCACCAAAAAACTGTACGACCGCGTTCTCGTAACCAGCACCTTCTAGGTCTTCACGAACCTGAGAAAGGTTGGCTTCTTTTTGATATCCCAGCTCAATCAACGTACCGCCGGTGAAATCTAAACCGAAATCCAAGCCACGAACAGCTAGGGATACGATCGAAACCAGCAACAAGGTAACTGACAATCCAAGGGCGATGTAACGGCGCCCCATAAAGTTGTATATTTTTTCACTTTTCATGATCAAATCGCCAGTTTCTTAATGGAACGGTTACCATACACAAGACTAACCAAGGCTCGTGTGCCGATGATGGCGGTAAACATGGAAGTCAGAATACCGATAGACAATGTTACCGCGAAGCCCTTAATTGGCCCTGAACCCATGGCATAGAGAATAATTGCCACCAACAGCGTGGTGATGTTGGAATCCATGATGGTAACAAACGCTCTATCGTAACCCGCGCCTATCGCCTGAGCCGGCGATAGCCCATTGCGGATTTCTTCTTTTATTCGCTCGAATATTAGTACGTTGGCATCAACCGCCATACCCACCGTCAAGACGATACCGGCAATACCCGGCAAGGTCAGCGTCGCTGAAATGATCGACATTACTGCAACCAGCACAACTAGGTTCATCACCAAAGCAACGTTGGCAAAAAGACCAAAGACCTTGTAATACGCAAACATAAATATCAGCACAAGCCCCATACCAATCATTACGGCATTGATACCCTTGGCAATATTCTGCTCACCCAGCGATGGGCCAATTGTACGTTCTTCAGCAAAGTCTACCGGGGCAACCAATGCGCCCGCACGCAATAACAGTGCAAGTTCACGCGCCTCTTGTGGAGAATCGAGACCCGTAATACGGAACTGGACACCTAACGCTGACTGAACCGTAGCAAGGCTGATAATTTTCTTGTCGTAGTAAGGAATCCGCTCTAACTCTTGCTTACCGTCTTCTGCAGTGACGGTACGCGTCTTGTATTTACGCTCAATAAACAAAACGCCAAGGCCACGACCTATATTGTTTTTGGTCGCTGCATGCATTTGACGGCCGCCACGGCTATCCAATGTAATGTTGACTTGAGCTCGACCGTTTTCATCAAAGCTGGTACTTGCTGTAGAAACTTGATCACCAGTAATCACGACAGAACGCTCTAACGCGGCCTGACGGCGACGGCTGTCTCCATTTCGAAATTCAAACGTTTGGCTTGGGCCCTTACCATTGGATTCGAGGCGGAACTCCAAGTTAGCCGTCTTACCAATAATTCGTTTGGCGGTCGCAGAATCCTGAATACCCGGCAACTCAACAACGATACGGTTTGTTCCTTGCTTCTGCACCAGTGGCTCAGAGACACCTAACTCGTTCACCCGGTTACGCAATGCAGTGAGGTTTTGAGACACTGCCTGATTGGCGATTTCTTTAGCCTTGGCTTCACTCAAGTACCACTCAACCAGATATTGGCCGCCTTCTTCTCGTTCAGCAACACTGAGTTCGCGGCTTTGCTTAGCGACTACAGCAACGGCTTTATCACGCAGCTCTTCTGTTTTGAATTTACCCACAACTTTCAAGGCTTGTTCGGTAATAACACCACGGATACGCTCTTCGCGAAGTAACTTTTGAATTTCACCGCGGTAGCCATCGATGCGCTTCTGAATAGCAAAATTAGTATCAACCTCAAGCAAGAAGTGAACACCGCCACTCAAATCCAGACCCAGCTTCATAGGCTCAGCGCCGATTGCTTCAAGCCACTCGGGTGTCGTTGGCGCCAAATTCAATGCAACGACATAATCATGCTTTAATGCTTGCTCGACGACTTTTTTCGCACGCAACTGATCATCCATATGATTCAAACGAATCAGAATGGATGATTGCTCCAACTCCACCGATTTATGTTCGATGCCGGCAGCTTTCAATGCATCTACAGCGCTACGCTCGACATTCGGCCCCAAAATCTGGCCACCGCTGGAGCCAGATATTTGCACGGAAGGATCCGGCGGGTATAAATTCGGTGCTGAATATATGATGCCGATCGCCAGCACAAAAAGTACCAGCAAGTACTTCCATAAAGGATATTTATTCATAATTATTTCCTGTTCACCGCTACATAGCCTAGCGGCATTTTTCGCCTTGCGCAGCAACACTCTGGCGAAGCTGCGCGAGCAGACGATTAAACGACATCAATATGACCATTTAAAGTCTGCCACCACCGCGTCCAATAGCCTGTTTTCATTATTAAATCATTGAAGACACAAGCACATACAACGGTTTTTAGTGTACTTCGGTAACGGCTAATCCAAACCGAAGTACATAAGCAAACCCAGCACAACGCTGCGAAAGCGAGTTAGCCAACCCAGACACGTGCATTACGGAACATACGCATCCATGGGCCGTCTTCTTGCCAGGCATCCGGTGCCCAAGAATTAGATACGGCGCGGAAAACCCGCTCCGGATGCGGCATCATGATAGTTACACGACCATCCTCGGAACACAAACCGGTAATACCCTGAGGCGAGCCGTTAGGATTATCCGGATACATTTCAGTCGCCTTGTGCGCAGCATCCACATAACGCAGAGCGACTTGGTCACCGACTGCAGAAACAGCATCTGTTGATACAAACTCAGCAAGCCCCTCACCATGAGCCACAGCAACCGGAATCACCGCGCCTTGCATGCCTTGAAGTAAGATTGAGGCAGATCCTGTAATTTCAACCTGTGAAAAACGTGCTTCGAACTGTTCAGAGGTATTACGCACAAAACGCGGCCAGTGATCAGCACCCGGAATCAACTCTTTTAGCTGCGACATCATCTGGCAACCATTACAAACGCCCAGAGCAAATGTGTCAGTGCGATGGAAGAACGCTTTAAACGCAGCACGTAACTCCTGATTATAAAGCACTGTTTTCGCCCAGCCTTCACCGGCGCCCAGAACATCGCCGTAAGAGAAACCGCCACAAGCGACTAGGCCAACAAAATCGGCTAAATCGATGCGACCGGCGATGATATCACTCATATGCACATCAACCGCTACAAACCCTGCTCGGGTATATGCGGCAGCCATTTCGATCTGCCCGTTAACCCCTTGTTCACGCAAAATAGCGACTTTGGGACGAACCCCGGTGGCAATCAGCTCAGCGGCAACATCCTCATTCACATCGAAAGGCACAACGGGGCTAATGCCCGCATCGTCTGCGGTTATCTTGGCAAATTCTTGTTCGGCACAAGCCGGGTTGTCACGCAGTGACTGAATTCGATAACTGGTTTCTGCCCAACGCGCATGATAAACCGAACGCTTACCGGCAATAAGATCCGTGCCATTGGCACGAACCACCACACTATCACCAGCCACAGGGCGTCCAACAGACTTCAGCACCGCCTCAACACCATGATCACGGAACACTGCATTCACCGCATCGAGATTATCGTTAGGCACTTGCACAACCGCGCCCAACTCTTCGTTGAACAGCACTGCAACTGCATCATCACCCAAGGCAGAAATATCAACATCCAGACCACAGTGTCCAGCAAATGCCATCTCCAGCAGTGTAATGATCAAACCGCCATCCGAGCGATCGTGGTAAGCGCTAATCAATGACTGACTGACACACGACTGCAACGCATCAAAAGCCGCCTTGAATTGGTTAACATCATCAAGATCCGGTGCTTGATTACCCAAAGATTGGTAGGTTTGCGCCAAACAAGAACCACCTAAGCGTGATTGCCCTGCTGCAAGATCAATCAACAACAACGTCGAGTCACCACGATCCATACGCAACTGAGGTGTTTGTACCTGACGTACATCGGTTACCGGTGCAAAGGCAGAAATTATCAACGACAACGGCGCGGTAACAGCCTTTTGCTCGTCACCATCTTGCCAAACGGTACGCATCGACATCGAATCCTTACCCACAGGCACTGCAATGCCTAATTCCGGACACAACTCCATACCGATCGCCTGACACGTTTCAAACAGAGCTTGATCTTCACTGCCATAGCCAGCTGCTGCCATCCAGTTTGCTGATAGCTTGATGTCCGACATTTGTGCAATCGGCGCAGCGGCAATATTCATCAGCGACTCTGCAATGGCCATGCGACCCGAAGCCGGCGCATCTAACAATGCTAACGGCGTGCGCTCACCCATTGCCATTGCCTCACCGGTGAAAACATCATATGCCGTGGTAGTCACCGCAACATCGGCAACAGGCACCTGCCATGGTCCCACCATCTGGTCTCGCGCAACCATACCGGTGACAGAACGATCACCAATGGTGATTAGAAACTGTTTACTGGCAACTGCCGGCAGCGTTAAGACACGATCTAAAGCCTCATTGATATCAATATTGGCCGACTCAAACGCCACATGCTCAACACTTGTGCGCTCATAGGTACGATGCATCTTCGGTGCTTTGCCAAACAGCACGTCCATCGGTAGATCAACTGGCTTGTTATCAAAGTGCGTGTCGTTTACCGAGATATGTTTGTCTTCTTGTGCTTCACCCACAACGGCGTAAAGACAGCGCTCACGCTGACAAATCGCCTCAAATACCGGCAAATTTTCTGTCGTTACCGCAATCACGTAACGCTCTTGAGATTCATTACACCAAATAGCCAGCGGTGACATTGAAGACTCATCATTCGGCACCTTACGCAGCTCAAAACTAGCGCCACATCCGCCATCTTTCGCTAATTCAGGAAACGCATTGGATAAACCACCCGCACCCACATCGTGGATAAAAGCGATCGGATTATCTGCTCCCATAGCCCAGCAGCGATCAATAACTTCCTGACAGCGACGCTCCATCTCAGGGTTTTGACGCTGCACTGATGCAAAATCAAGCTGTTCATCAGAGCTTCCGGATGACACAGACGATGCCGCGCCGCCACCCAATCCGATCAACATCGCAGGGCCGCCCAGCACAACCAATTGAGTGCCCGCATCAAACTCAGGCTTATCAATATGCTCTTCTTTAATATTACCCATGCCACCGGCAATCATAATGGGCTTGTGATAACCGCGTACTTCTTCACCGTTAACTGACAGCACCGAGTTTTCGTAGGTGCGGAAGTAACCACAAATATTCGGACGACCAAATTCGTTATTGAATGCAGCACCACCAATCGGCCCTTCAATCATGATATCCAGGGCGGATACGATACGACCAGGCTTACCGTATTCAGCTTCCCAAGGTTGACCAAAGCCTGGAATATTCAGATTCGAAACACTAAAACCGGTCAGACCCACCTTTGGCTTGGAGCCACGACCCACAGCGCCTTCATCACGAATCTCACCACCAGAACCCGTGCCTGCACCGGCAAACGGTGCAATAGCCGTCGGATGGTTATGGGTTTCGACCTTCATTAATATATGTATCGGCTCTTTATGAAAACCGTACTCACCGGTTGCTGGGTCAGGATAAAAACGTCCTGCGACACTACCGGAAATAACCGAAGCATTATCAGCGTATGCTGACAAAACGTTTTCAGGGCTATTTTGATAGGTGTTTTTGATCATGCCGAACAGTGATTTCTCCTGACACTCACCATCAACTTCCCAACTGGCATTGAAAATCTTGTGGCGACAATGTTCTGAGTTTGCCTGCGCAAACATCATCAATTCAACATCATTAGGGTCACGGCCAAGCTCGACAAAACGCTCGGTTAAATAGTCAATCTCATCATCGGCCAACGCCAGACCCAATTGGCCGTTTGCGGCAATCAATGCATCACGGCCCTGCGCTAGCACAGGCACTTGCAGCATCGGCGAAGGCTCACCGTGCTCAAACAATCCGGCCGCCGCTGCGTTCGAATCCAACACTGTTTCAACCATACGGTCGTGCAACAGCGCAGCAATAACTTGCGACGCATCATCTCCGCCATGGGAGTGCGTGATGTAATACGCAACACCGCGCTCAATACGATCAACCTTTTTCAATCCACAGTTTTTGGCAATATCACTCGCTTTACTGGACCACGGCGAGATCGTACCCAAACGTGGAACCACCAGAAATAATTCACCGTCAGTGCTCACTGCATCGGCTGCTGGGCCATACTCAAGTAGCGCTTCCAGCACCTGACGCTCATCCGCATCGAGCTCACTGGAGACTTCAGCAAAGTGCATAAACTGGGCGGATACAACAACATCACAGCCCAATTGCTCACGTAGATTCTGCTGCAGCTTGTCACGACGAAATTCTGATAATGCGGAACTGCCAGGAATAATCAGCATAAAGAGTCATCTCAACGGGTCGAAGGGAATTTCAAGGCGCGATAGTTTACTAGTTTTTTACTGGAAATTCATTGATTACTGTGTTGCCGTCGAGCGGCCCAACACACCGAACGACCGGTAGTCGTTTACCGCATAGCCAACCAGTGTTTTTATTACAAAAAATTCTACATAAACTTCCAACAATTGCTTTTGGTGCTTTTATTGAGCATTTCGAAACATTTATGGCGTTTTTGTCGACAACTGCAACCATCTTGTGAGCACCACGCCCTTGACTTCGCCCAGCGTCATCGAACCAAAGATCTGATGCCACTGTCTAAAAAAGGTTGTCCCGATTAGAATAACAACATGCACACCCGCCTTAACTACATTTTGCGACGGATTTGCGCACTCACCCTGATGACAATTCTGATGGTGACAGCGCTCGTCAGCGGCTGCTCTGAAAATGAGCAGATCCCCGCTGATGCCGCTAATGCGTCCAGTTCAGGTTTGCCCGCCCCCACAGAAATCCCGACATTAACAGCCATTACCGTCATATCAGAAACCACCTACTTTGAAGGCCCAAAGGGCGCCGATGGCTTCGAATATACGCTGCTGGAAAAGTTTTCTCGTGAGCATGGCTACGATCTCAACCTCATTATCGCCGACGACGAGGTCGACCTGTACGATGCCATGATGAAAGGCCAAGCCGACATAGCCCTTCCTGGCTTGCCGATACCCTTTAGCCGACAGAATGACGTACTACCCGTTGCCCACATATTCGACGTCACAACTCAGTTAATCTATCGCCGCGGCAGCAGCCGTCCGCGTGCATTTGACGATTTAATCGGTACAAAAATAGTTGTACGGGATACTGAACAATACCGGCAAAAATATGCCTTTTTGAAGGAACACTACCCGGAACTCAATTGGCAGTTTGTTGATAAGCCATTCGAAGAACTGGTCAAACAAGTTCACGATGGCGCGATTGACCACACACTGGTTGATTCACACCATTATCTTGGGCTACGGGCAATTTACACCCGTACCAAGGTCGCCTTTGACATCTACTACCCCGAATCACTGAGTTGGCTCATACCACCGACTCACGATGAAAAGCTCGCCGAAGACTTAGATATATTCTTCGAAGCCATTAAATCTGATGGCACACTGAATCATCTCAATGAACGTTTTTTTGGCCACGCCGATGATGCAAACCCAATCGGCTCGCTCACATTCTTTCGTCGTGTAGAAAGACGCCTGCCCAGGTATCAAGATTTAATCGAACAAATCGCCACTGAGCACAGTATGGATTGGCGCCTATTAGCCGCTGTCGCCTATCAGGAATCACACTGGAATCCGCGTGCACGCAGCCAGACAGGTGTTCGAGGCATGATGATGTTAACACTGGGCACTGCACGGGATCTGGGCATTGAAAACAGGCTCGACGTCGCCTCCAGCCTACGTGGTGGCGCAACCTACTTTAACAAGATGCGTAAACGTCTACCTAACACGATCAAAGAGCCGGATCGCAGCTGGCTTGCCTTAGCCGCCTACAATGTCGGCTTTGGTCACCTGATAGACGCACGCACCATCACTGAATTTCATGGCGCCGATCCCAATCGCTGGGCAGACGTTAAACGTTACCTACCGCTACTCGAAAAGAAACAATGGCACCGCTTCACACGTCATGGTCACGCACGCGGTCGCGAACCGGTACGATACGTACAAAACATCCGTCACTTTTCTGACTTGTTAGAATGGCGCTTTCCATACAGTGATGCCGAACAGGCCGCATTTCGTCAAAACCTCGACAAAAATAGGGTTAATGAGCGCAGTATCAATATTGAAAGCTATGAAGACAGTGTGATTCAAAAGGCTGAATCAGAAGAACCCGTTGTTGAAAAAACGGCAGATAACAAACTAACGCTCAATATAAGGGCGCCTAACACTCTTAAAGCCGCATAAAACCTTACGGAACCTGACGCCAGACACACCCAGCGTTAAACCTGAAAGTTCTCGATACGTTATAACCCACTATCACCGAGTGAAGAATGCTTTAACGCCTTCTTTTGCTCACGACGCATCCGAAAGAAATCACTGAGTTGCTGACTCGCCTTATCGGCCAAGACACCGCCAGTTACTTCAACGGCATAGTTAAGAAAATCGAGATCAAAAAATTGCTGGCGCGAGGCAACCACGCCAGACTTCGGCTCAGTTGCACCATAATAAAGATGCTTAATACGTGCATGCAAGATAGCGCCAGCACACATCGAGCAAGGCTCTAACGTCACATACAAGTCGCAATCCACCAGCCGATAATTGTCCACTCGACGAGCTGCATCTCGCAACGCCATAACCTCTGCATGGGCTGTCGGATCACATGCACCGATGGACTGGTTATACCCCCGACCAACAATCTGACCATCACATACAACAATGGCACCCACTGGTACTTCACCGCACGAAGCTGCCTGTTCAGCCAACTCTAGCGCTTTCGCCATCCAGTATTCGGCATTGGTATCTTGCATCCTCACCAGCCCCTCAATTTCAGCGCAGAAAAACCTGAGCACTAACCCCAGCGTGGCTTAGCGCTCTAAGATAATTCCAACCACCTGAATTCCCAACAGGGAAAAGAACGTTATTCCCACTCAATGGTCGCTGGTGGCTTGGATGAAATATCGTATGTTACGCGGCTGACTTCTGGCACCTCGTTAATAATACGACGCGAAACAGTCTCCAACAGATCATATGGCAAGTGAGCCCATCGCGCGGTCATGAAATCGACGGTCTCAACAGCGCGAATAGCAATCACCCAAGAATAGCGTCGGCCATCACCCACAACACCCACCGATTTAACCGGCACAAATACAGCAAAGGCCTGACTGGTGCGATGATACCAATCAGCATTGTGCAACTCTTGCATAAAGATATCGTCGGCACGACGCAGGATTTCAGCGTATTCCTTCTTCACCTCACCCAGAATTCGAACACCAAGACCCGGCCCTGGGAACGGGTGACGGTAAACCATATCGTACGGCAAGCCCAACGCTCGACCAAGTTCACGGACTTCGTCCTTGAACAACTCGCGCAATGGTTCAACTAACTCAAAAGCCATATCGTCAGGCAAACCACCTACATTGTGGTGAGACTTGATGACGTGTGCTTTGCCGTGCTTGGAAGCCGCAGATTCAATAACATCCGGATAAATAGTACCCTGCGCTAACCACTTAACACCTTCCAGTTTCGCTGCTTCGTCATCAAACACTTCAATAAAGGTGTTACCGATAACCTTACGCTTCTGCTCGGGGTCTGAAATACCTTCAAGGCGGCCCAAGAACAAATCTTCAGCATCGACGCGAATTACGCGAACACCCATGTTCTGCGCAAACATTTCCATAACGTTGTCGCCTTCATGCAAACGCAACAACCCGTTATCAACAAATACACAGGTCAACTGATCGCCAATTGCACGATGCAGTAGCGCCGCAACAACGGACGAATCAACACCACCGGAAAGACCCAGCAACACCTTGTCAGTGCCGACTGTCTTGCGGATAGTTTCAACGGCATCGTCAATAATGTTCTGTGGTGTCCACAAAGAGTCGCAACCACAAACATCATGAACAAAACGTTCAATCAAACGCTGCCCCTGCAAGGTGTGTGTCACTTCTGGGTGGAATTGCACCGCGTAAAAATGTTTTTGCGGATCATACATGCCAGCAATCGGCGCAGACCCGGTTTCGGCCATCAGCTCAAACCCGCCAGGCATTTCAACGACCTTATCGCCATGGCTCATCCAAACATCCAGCATCGGCTTGTCATTTTCTTCGTAATCAGACAACCCGCCCAGCAGCTTGCTATCACCAGACACTGCAACACTGGCATAACCAAACTCATGTTTGCTGGCATTTTCTACCTTGCCACCTAACTGCTCTGCCATAGTTTGCATGCCATAACAGATGCCAAGTACAGGCACACCCAGCTCAAAAATAAGATCATCAGCGCGCGGAGAATTTTCTTCTGTAACGGTTTCAGGGCCACCGGAAAGAATGACGCCCTTAGCACCAAACTCACGAATACCTTCCGCATCAATATCCCAGGAACGCACCTCACAGTAGACACCCGCTTCACGTACACGACGGGCAATTAGCTGCGTGTATTGCGAACCGAAATCCAAAATAAGAATACGTTGCTCGTGAATATTAAGACTCATGGTTAATTTCTCTGACAGTGGGCTAACAAGGCCCGTTGAAAAAACAAAACCCAGCCTAGAAAGGCTGGGCTTGAATTAGAGAATCTCTGATGCGCGTTGCGCCAATCCCAGATTCTTTAGCCACACACCTGAAATGATCAGGAAGAAACTTTGTAGTTCGGTGACTCTTTGGTAATGGTGACATCGTGAACGTGACTCTCGCGCATACCTGCTGCTGAGACACGAACAAATTGAGGCTTAGTGCGCATGGTGTCGATGTCTGGGCTACCGGTGTATCCCATTGATGAACGCAAGCCACCCATCATTTGGTGGATAATGGCGGCCAATGCACCCTTATAAGCAACACGTCCTTCAATACCTTCAGGTACCAACTTTTCAGTACCTGCCGAGGCATCTTGGAAGTAACGATCACTAGAACCCTGAGTCTTCGCCATGGCACCAATTGAGCCCATGCCGCGATACGCTTTGTACGAACGTCCTTGATACAATTCGATTTCGCCTGGCGCCTCTTCAGTACCGGCAAACATGCTACCCATCATGACTGAGTTAGCACCAGCAGCGATTGCTTTGGCCAAATCACCAGAGTAACGAATACCACCGTCAGCGATCATCGGTACACCAGTGCCCGCCAAGGCATCAGACACGTTTGAAATAGCCGAAATTTGCGGCACACCAATACCAGTAACGATACGTGTCGTACAGATCGAACCTGGGCCTATGCCAACCTTAACGGCATCAGCACCGGCTTCAGCAAGCGCTTTGGCAGCTTCAGCAGTAGCGATATTCCCACCGATTACATCAACATCCGGATAGTCGCCTTTAATCTTGCTAACACGATCAATGACGTTTCTGGAATGCCCGTGTGCGGTATCAACCACTAACACATCAACACCAGCAGCAACCAGCGCGGCAACACGATCATCAGTATCAGGGCTAGTACCCACCGATGCACCTACACGCAAACGCCCTTGATCATCTTTACATGCCATCGGGTACGTTTGTGCCTTGTGAATATCTTTTACCGTGATCATGCCCTGCAAGCCATAACTCTCGTCAACGACCAGTACTTTTTCGATACGGTGCTTATGCAGCAGAATTTTGACTTCTTCAGCGTCTGGGCTTTCTTGAACGGTGACCAGCTGATCTTTCGGCGTCATTACCATTTTGATTTGTACGTCCAAATCTGTCTGATAACGAACATCACGGTTTGTTACGATGCCAACGAGATCGTCGCCATCTAAAACCGGCACACCGGAAATATTATGCTTTTCTTTGATTTCAAGCAGATCACGCAATGTTGCATTGGCTTGAATAGTGATAGGATCTTTAACGATGCCGCTTTCATGTTTTTTAACGGCAAGCACCTGACGAGCCTGCTGCTCAATCGACATGCTCTTGTGAATGATACCAATACCACCTTCTTGCGCCATAGCAATAGCCAATCGCGCTTCAGTAACGGTATCCATCGCCGCAGAGAGCAGCGGAATATTCAACTGGATATTGCGAGTGAGCTGTGTTGTCAGGGAAACATCACGCGCCGTGACCTCCGAATAATCAGGTTGGAGTAAGACATCATCAAAAGTCAGGGCTTCTTCGCGAATACGCAACATAAAACACACCTTAAAAGCGTTGGCCAGGTATAATCGGACGATTATAATTTCTTGGCGTCCATCCGTAAACGCCGTTAGACCCTGGTTTCACCATTGTTTTCCACAAAAAGGTAAAAAATTCCAGAGGTTATACCAATTTGGGCGACTAAATTAATAACCGCTGGCCGCGTAACCCATGAATCGAACCGTCAATCCGCAACAACCTGTCCTGAGCGTATCCGAGCTCAACCAGTACGCTAAAGGCGTTTTGGAAATGCATGTCGGCAAAATTGCCGTTCAAGGTGAGATCTCCAATTTCTCGCGTCCAGCATCTGGCCATTGGTATTTCACACTCAAAGACAGCCAGGCACAGATCCGCTGCGCCATGTTTCGTAATAAAAATCAGTTTATTCGTACTCAAGCAGGCAATGGTATGGAGGTGATTCTTCATGGTTCCGTGAGCCTGTATCCAAACCGGGGCGACTACCAACTAATCGTCGATTACATGGAAGAGTCCGGATTAGGGGCATTACAGCGTCGATTTGAGCAGTTGAAACAAAAATTGCAGCACGAAGGCTTATTTAACCAGCAGCATAAAAAGCCATTGCCGCGACAAGCCCGCCATATTGCCGTCATCACGTCCGCTACGGGAGCAGCGATCCGCGATATTCTCAGCGTGCTTCAAGCCCGATTCCCAGCACTCCGAGTGACACTTATTCCCACATCGGTTCAAGGCGAACAATCCGTAGGAGAAATCGTCACTGCTATCGGTCGGGCAAACCAATGGCAGCATAGCCACCCTGATGACCCGTTCGATGCAGTGATTATTGGTCGAGGCGGCGGCTCGCTGGAAGATCTCTGGAGTTTTAACGAAGAATCCGTCGTGCGCGCCATTTATACATGCGATATACCTGTGATCAGTGCCGTCGGCCATGAAACTGACGTTACGCTCAGCGACTTGGTTGCCGACGTGCGTGCACCAACCCCGTCTGCAGCGGCCGAAATGATCAGCCCAGACAAACATCAGCTTGCCCAACAACTCGACTTTCTTGAACGCCAGCTACTGCAGCTGACCACTGCCCGCATTGGCACCCTGCGCCACAATCTGCTGAAAAAACGCCAACAGCTGATTCACCCGGGCGAACGTATTCTTGGTTTCAAAGCCGCTTTCGCCGAAAAGCAAACACAGCTTGAGCACCTACAACGTCAGCAAGTCCTCCAGCAACGCCTGAACCTGCAAACTATCGCTAACCAGCTCAATGAACATCAACCCAAACACAAGCTGGAATCAAAACGACAGCAGGTTTCAAGCTTATTGAAACGCCTACAGCAAGCAAGTCAGTCGAATTTGACCACCACCAAAAACCGACTTGCCCAACAAGCAAACCTGCTTGATGCAGTAAGCCCACTAGCAACACTAAAACGTGGCTATGCCATTGTTGAAAACGATCAGAATCAGGTCATTCGCACATATACTCAAGTCACGACCGGCGATTGCATCAAGGCACGCCTTGCACATGGCGAGATTCACTGTAAAGTCATCGCTACCGAAACGACTGACCCACAACCTAATTGACCAGCGCCGACCAACAAAATAACAACACGCGACTATAAAGAACGATTAGAAAATCTACTGGAGAGAATTAACCATGTATATGGCCCTTAAACACAGCCACATGATGTTGGCCCTACTGACGTTTTTGTTTTTCTTAACCCGCTCTACATGGGCATTCCAAGGTTCGGCATTACTCGAAAAGAAGTTTGTTAAAATCGCCCCTCATATCATTGATACCTTTTTATTACTGACAGCAATCGGCTTGGTGTTAGTTACTGGGTTCTATCCCTTCGTTTATGGCTGGGTCACTGCGAAAATCTTTGCGCTTGTTGCTTACATCGTGTTTGGTCTGTTTACGATAAAGAAGGCAAAAAACAACACACAACGTGCGGTCTTTTTTACATTGGCAGTTGTAACCTTCCTTTATATGGGTAACGTCGCAGTGAGCAAGAACGCGCTTTTCTTCCTTGGCGCCTGATCTGCGAAATAACCATAGACCGAACTAGTTTCAGTCTATTTGAGGGGCGGCCACCGCCCCCGCCATCCATTCCCGCTATCCCGCCCTCATAAATTCACCAGCCACAAAATACTGTATATAAATACAGAAAATAATTGAAACACTGTAAATCCATACATATACTGAACGCATTCCAAACATCAATAGAGGTATGTGTAATGTCTCATGTAATGTCCCAGGTAATGCCCCAATCTGCACCATCCCCGTTTCATCAAAGCGGTTGGTTACAAGCACTTCAGAGCGTCATCCAAGACATGGCACAGAGCATTGCTCAACACACGCCAGCAACCAACAACACGTCAGTTGAACAACCCAAGCGAGCCACATCCAGCGATGATGGCTTTCAACAAGTTACTCATTCGTCATTTCAGGATATCGTGCGCACTTTTGGTGGCAATAAGATCAAAAATCGCCAAACAGCGACCTATCTTTACGACAATCGAAACAACGTTGTCGCCATATTAAAGGCCCCGGCGATAGATCGATATGGCCGCTGTCAGCCTGTTCGTTATTTTGTTCGGGCGGCATAAAGCCACTTAACTGAGACTGAGACTGAGACTGAGACTGAGACTGAGACTGAGACTGAGACTGAGACTGAGACTGAGACTGAGACTGAGAAAATCATCCGCTGGTCAGCAATTGCTGACCAGAAATAAACGACGGCACTCAGCGAATAGCTTCTTGAACGCACCAAGCTACGACAAGAACAAGTGGTCGATGGACTGAATACAGTCGACACCGGCGATCTCCGCAATAACAACTATCGAGCCATTCTGATTGGCACCTCCACAGAGGTTTTTTGTGCGAATCCAATGTATCTCTGCCGAGCCAAACTACTCAAGCTACAGTATCCGGCTTTGGGGAATACCAGCCGATTGCCGACCCATGGCAAAAACAACAGCCGTTCAAAGAACTCTCAACCACCCGCTTAATAACCCTATCAATGTACTACCAACAGCCACCGCCTTGGCAAAACCTCATACGAGAGTGGCACTCCTCCCTAATTTCTGTAAGCAAAGCACTATAACGGAAGGCGACTTGGTACATATTTTAGAGCGGCATTAAAGAAGAGTTTGGTCATTTTATTTTGTGCATCGTTTTCTCGGTGAAAAGCCCAAACATGTCAGCCGCGTTCAAAGCTTGACCAAACACCTCTTTGGTCGAAACTGCCACCAATCACCAAAAATACGCCAAGAAGAACCCTATTTAAAACTAAAAGTTATATGCAAGCGTGAAACACATCACACTAACACTTGCACTGAGAAGCCTTTGCTCTCTGGCTTTACGCCGATTTATTGGTCAAAAAATCCGTTATAAACATATATCCTTTTGAGATATAAAGTGTTTTTTTAACCCCCCAGCAAAGAATTTTCGTTACAATTAGAAAGCCACACGGGATTGGTTTACACCGGTACACGAGGTACTGTCGAGGCATCACAGCATGTGCCAAACGCGTAAATAAACCATCTCAATAACAAAAAATGATAAAACGTGCTAAATCGTTCTATATACACATAAAAATCGATCGCACTTTTTGTATTTCACTATCGCACCCAATGGCGCCATACGTGCCTATAAATAAGTAATAAGAAAAGATGCTATCAAAATTACTTAAGAAAGCCCGGTCCGGCGAACAAAAATCATCGGGCAAAAAACAAGCCCGCACCGATCGTTTTGTGGAAACTGACGGCCGTTGGTTTTTCCGCACTCGCGAGGGTCTTGATGTTGGTCCGTTCGACGCCCGCTCTGATGCTGAATATGCACTGCTGTATTTTGTCGAACAGGCAGAGTGGCCGGATGACGCACAGTTGACGCAGTTTATCGAAGGTTGCCAACTAATTGCAGGTGCTTCAGAGGCGAGTTAATCGCCGCCCCTGAACACACATCCCTCCCTTTACACTCTCCTTTTGTACACCGTCGCTTCCGACCATTAAGCGCCATTTCACCGATCTATCGCCTCTAGACACACTCAATCGTTAAAAGAACCGCACCAAAATACGTCAAAATCGCATATCGGCAGTCAAATACGCCAATGTCGCGTGATTTTTTCATCTGAATCACGCAGACTACAGCCACTGCATCAGGAAACAGACGAATTTTGGACGATCGTGCATCGACAAAATAATCACCTGCTATGGTTCACTTATTAATGGAAAAACCACGTAAATGCAGTCAAACATCAATAACCTAAAAGGTATACATGAAGAAAAATTCAAGGAACCGTGATCCTTTCGCCGCACGTGAAGCGGCCAAATACGACTCCCCTATCGCCAGCCGCGAACTCATCCTCGCAACCATTCGAGAAGCTGGCCGACCTTTATCACTCGGCAAACTTTGCCAAATCCTCGGCGTTGATTTTGAACAGGAAGAAGCCCTGCGTCGCCGACTCGGTGCAATGATTCGAGACAACCAACTTATACAAAACCGTCGCAGCCAGTACGATTTGCGTGATACTGAAAATGCGATCAACGGCAAAGTCATCGCCCACAAAGATGGCTTCGGCTTTTTACACCCAGACGACGGCACCGAAGACATTTATCTCAGCTTTCGCGAAATGCGCAAAGTCTTCGATGGCGATAAAGCCAGCGTCATTGTTACGCATACAAAATCCTCAGGTAAGCTCGAAGGTGAAATCCTGGAAGTTACCGAACGCCATACCGAAACCGTGATCGGCAAAGTCATCATCGAAGGTGACAACATGCGTGTGATTCCGGATAACCCGAAAATTCAGCACACCGTTTATATCGAGCAACACCACGGTATCGCCGTCGAACACCAACAAATCGTAGTGGTTAGCATTACTCGCCAACCTGAGCGCAAAAAGCCGCCTTTAGGTGTGATTACCGAAGTGCTTGGCAACACCCTTGATCCGGGCATGGAAATCGACATCGCCACCCGTAGCTTCGGCATTCCTTATGTGTTTCCCGAAGACGCTCAAGCACAAGCAGACAAATTAGCCGACGCGCCATCCGACCATGAAAAGCGTCAACGCATTGATTTGCGCGCACTGCCGCTGGTAACCATAGATGGCGAGGATGCCCGCGACTTTGATGACGCGGTTTACTGCGAGAAAAAGAAATCCGGCGGTTGGCGCCTATGGGTAGCGATTGCCGATGTGTCGCACTATGTCGGCGTTAATTCACCGCTGGACATCGAAGCACACACTCGCGGCACATCGGTTTACTTCCCCGAACGTGTTATTCCCATGTTGCCCGAAAAACTCTCCAACGGTTTGTGCTCACTGAAGCCTGCTGTTGATCGTCTATGTATGGTCTGCGAAATGACCATCAGTGCCAACGGACGTTTAAGTGGCTATCAGTTTTACGAAGCTGTTATGCATTCGCATGCCCGCCTGACCTACACAGAAGTCGGCAAAATGTTGACAGAAAAGGACGACCCGGATAGTTTGATCCGCGCATCCAATGCTGGTCTGGTGAAACATATCGACGAATTACATCGCCTGTATCACGCATTGCGCCAACAACGGGAACAACGCGGCGCGATGGATTTTGAAACCACCGAAACCCGCATCATCTTTAATGCAGAACGTAAAATCGATGCCATAGTGCCTGTGGTTCGCAACGACGCACACAAATTAATCGAAGAATGCATGCTGTGCGCTAACGTAGCGACCGCGCGATTTCTTGAAAAACACAACATGGAAGCCCTGTTTCGCGTCCATGACGGCCCGAGCGAGAAAAAGCTCAATAACCTTCGTGACTTTTTGGGCGAACGTGGCCTGGCGCTGCAAGGTGGCGATGATCCTAATCCGAAAGACTATTACACGCTATCAGCACAGCTAAAAGGCCGTGAAGACACCAAGATCGTGCAAACCATGATGCTACGTTCCATGACCCAAGCGTCTTATGATCCGGATAACCGTGGTCACTTCGGATTGTCGTATCCCGGATATACCCACTTTACATCCCCCATTCGTCGCTACCCGGATTTGCTCGTGCATCGCGCTATCCGATCAGTGATTCGCAGTGAGATTGAAAGCAAACACGTCAAACGTGTTGATGGCCGTAAACCACTGAAGAAAAACGCCATTTACCCTTACGACATGGCAGCCTTATTGGCTCTGGGTGAACATACCTCCATGACAGAGCGCCGGGCGGATGATGCAACTCGGGACGTAATGGCATGGCTTAAATGTGAATACTTGCAAGAGCACCTAGGCGCGCGCTTCACTGGCACTATTACAGGTGTTGCCGGATTTGGCTTCTTTGTTGAGCTGGATGACCTCTACGCCGAAGGTATGGTCCATATCAGCCAATTAGGCGCAGACTTCTTTACCTTTGAAGCTGCCAAGCAGCGCCTTATTGGCGAACGCACCCGACGTGTATTTCACATCGGAGACCGATTGGATGTCGTGGTATCCCGAATAGAGCTTGATGAACGCCGTGTTCATTTGACGCTTGCCGATGGTGATCAGACTCGCATTCAAAACAAACGCAGTAGCGCCAATGCGGGCCTCCGCAAACCTAGCAAACGACCTTCGCGCGGCGGTAAAGACAGCCGTTCGGCACGAAACAAAGCCGATACCCGCAGCAACACCTCTGAGCAAAAAAACAAAAGCAAAGGTGCCGACAAAAAAGGGAAAAAAGCGAAACCCGCCAAAAAGACTAAAAAGAAGCATGAATCCCGCGTAAAATCCACCGCCAAGAATTCTACCAAGAAACCTAAACGACGTGCGCGCTAAGCGCCTGCGTCGTCGTTGAATTACGCGGAGCTTCTGTGTCTCAAATCGTCTATGGTCTGCATGCTGTACAAAGTGTGCTGAAACATCAAAGTAGCAGTGTCATCGTACTCTGGTACGACAAAAAGCGTCAGGACCAGCGCCTACAACGCTTGCTTACCATGGCTCAAGATTATCAAATTAGTTGTCAGCCGGCAGCACGCAGCCAACTGGATCAAAAAGCCGACTCTGATCGCCATCAGGGTATCGTGATTGAAGTCAAAGAGCAGCAACAACTACCCCTTGAAGATCTGCTAGATACACTGTCAGAACCCGCCCTACTACTCATACTTGATGGCGTTACAGATCCTCACAATCTCGGCGCCTGCCTACGAACTGCCGATGCTGCGGGTGTTCATGCTGTTATTTACCCAAAGGATAAGTCTGCTGGCCTCAACGCGACTGTTCGTAAAGTCGCCTGCGGTGCCGCTGAAGTCATACCCAGCTACCCTGTGACCAACCTCGCACGTACACTTGAACAACTGAAACAGCGCGGCATTTGGATTGTCGGTACCGCGGGTGAAGCGGAACAAGAGATTTACGATATGGATCTGACCGGCCCGATGGCACTGGTCATGGGCGCAGAAGGTGACGGCATGCGCCGACTGACTCGCGAGTCTTGTGATTACCTGGCCAAATTACCAATGGCAGGCACTGTATCCAGCCTCAATGTCTCTGTGGCAACTGGGGTGTGTCTGTTTGAAATGGTACGCCAACGCCGTTAATGCTCCTCCGCCTCGTGACACCTACCACTCATGGGGCAGAAACCCTGCTTTCGCCACTACCAAAACTGCTTGCATATTAACCAGCATACCACTAATATGTGCGGCCTTAAATTTGCCTGGCGTTTGTGGCTTGCCGCAGCCGCTTAGGTAGAACATTAACTCCTTACCTTACTGTGTACGCATACATAGAAGGCAAACCCTAAAGGAGATCATAACTTATGCGTCATTATGAAATCGTATTTCTGGTCCATCCGGATCAAAGCGAACAAGTTCCTAGCATGGTTGAACGCTACACAGCGACAATCAATGCCGACGGCGGTGCAGTACATCGCTTAGAAGACTGGGGCCGCCGCCAACTGGCTTACCCGATCAACAAGATTCATAAAGCACACTACGTGCTGATGAACGTTGAAATGTCTCAAGCTGCTTACGACGAGCTGGCAACTAACTTCCGTTACAACGACGCTGTTCTGCGTAACATTGTTATCCGTACTGACGAGCCTGTGACTGAAGAGTCGCCGATTCTGAAAATGGAAAAAGAGAAAGAAAGCCGCGAACAGCGTCGCTCTCAGGATTCTCGCCCGCCTAGAGAAGAAGCTAAGGCAGAAGAAGCACCGACTGAAGAAGCGACATCTGAAAAAGCAGATGACGCAGCTGAGTCCACTGAAGAATAAGCGAGGAGTTACAGATGGCACGTTTTTTCCGTCGTAGAAAGTTTTGTCGTTTTACCGCCGAAGGCGTTAAACAAATCGACTACAAAGATCTGGACACTCTGAAAGCTTACGTTTCAGAAACTGGCAAGATCGTACCGAGCCGCATTACTGGCACCAATGCCAAGTATCAGCGTCAGCTGGCAACTGCTATCAAGCGTGCCCGCTACCTGGCTCTGCTGCCGTACACTGATCAGCACGACTGATTCGCTAGATGCTCCCGTTCGCACAATGGATTATGCGGGGGCGCAATCAAGCGCTGGCCTTTGTACTGATTGCCATAGCAACCAGTCCAATATTTTGGCCAGGCAGCATATTAGCCGCAGCTGCAGTTACCCTCGTGGGATTGCGACTCGGTGAGAAACAAGGCACCCAATTGTGGTTCTGGGGCCTGCTGCCCACCATCGCGGTGGCAGCATACAGTGACAGTTATGTACCTTTGCTGATCATTACCAGCAGCTGGATTACCAGCCTGATATTGAGACGCACGACCAGCTGGTCATACAGCTTGGTAAGCCTGACGATTTGCAGCCTTGTTGCTGCAGTCGCATTGGAACTGCTGGCAACATCGTCGCTTCAAAGCTATGTCGATGTTTACGCACGTTTCATGCAGGAAGCGCAGCAACAAATGGCAGATGCTCCGGAGCTGAAAGCGCTATTACCGGATAGTATCGAAACACCGTTTGTTGCCGGCCTGTTAGCAACATTTACGCTAATCGGCAGTTTCTTCGCAGTCATACTCGGGCGTTCGTGGCAGGCAAAGTTGTATAACCCGGGAGGGTTTCAACGTGAATTTCACGCACTGAAACTTAGCCGTGTTGAGTCTATTGGCTTCTTGTTACTGGCCGGGGTTCTGATGAATCTTGGTGAGCAGTACCTGACTTGGATCTGGATCGCGTTTTTTCCATTTCTGATTGCCGGTGTTGCCCTGTTTCATGCGTTTGCGCTTGAGAAGAAAATCGCAATTCCGTGGTACGTATTATTTTATATCGTACTGACGTTATGGGATCCGTTGAAAATGATCTTGGTACTTGTTGGAATTATCGACAGTATCGCCGATTTTCGCAGCAGAACCCGCAGAACGTAAAAAATTAGACAGGTAAGAGGTGACGTTATGGACGTTATTTTGTTGGAAAAAGTTGGCAAGCTGGGTGAGCTTGGCGACCAGGTAAGCGTAAAAGCTGGCTACGGCCGCAACTACTTGATCCCATTTGGCAAAGCGGTTCCTGCAACCAAAGCCAATGTTGAAACCTTTGATGCACGTCGTGCTGGTCTTGAGCAAGCTGCAGCTGAAAAGCTGGCTGCTGCAGAGACACGCGCAACTGCATTGAGAGATCTGAAAATCAGCATCGAAACCAATGCTGGTGACGAAGGCAAGCTGTTCGGTTCTATCGGCACACGTGACATCGCTGATGCGATCACTGCAGCTGGTGCTGAAGTTGCTAAAGCTGAAGTTCGCATGCCAGAAGGCGTTATCCGCGAAACAGGTGAATACGAAATCGCAGTTCAGTTACACAGCGATGTAACTGTTGTTGTTACTGTTATCGTTGTTGCTGAATAAGCACTGACGAAACAGTTCACCTGTCGGCAACGCGAGGCTTATGGCCTCGCGTTCGCTTTTTTGTTTTTCCCTCCCTGTGGCAACTTCTTCTTGCCCGTCAGATGGCTTTCCTCTAGGCTTTGATACCAGCCCATCGTCAACCTGTTGTTTAATATTGCCAGTTGAAACCCTTCCATGGAAAACGCAGAACCCTTATCACCACCATCGCAATTTGAAGAAGAACTGGATCTGCAGACCCTGCTGCCACCGCATTCTATGGAAGCAGAACAAGCCGTTATCGGCGGCCTGTTAATTGCTAATGATCGTTGGGACGATGTAGCCGACCTAATTACCAGTGAAGATTTCTACCGTAAAGAGCATCGCCAACTATTTCAGGCGATGGTGTCGCTCGTCGAATCCGAACACCCGATTGACGTCGTTACACTGGCTGATCGCCTGCAAACACACGACGCACTTGAAAGCACCGGCGGCCTCGCTTATCTTGCCGAATTAGCGCACAACACCCCCAGTGCCGCTAACATCCGAGCCTACGCTAAAGTCGTTCAGGAAAAGTCCGTCAGCCGCAAATTACTGCTGCTCTCAAATCACATTGACGACATCACCCGCAATCCGGAAGGTCGTGCGGCTGATGACATCATTGCCGAGACTGAGCGTGAGCTGAACGCGATTACTGAAAACCGCGCCAATGACGGCGGCCCGCGTTCCGTTAACCCGATACTAAAAAACACAGTCGAGAACATTGAAAACCTGGTTGCCAACCAAGGCATGCTGTCGGGTCTGTCCTCCGGTTTTGCCGACCTCGACAAGCTCACCAATGGCTTACACAAAACCGACCTGATTATTGTTGCAGCTCGACCGGCCATGGGTAAAACCACTTTTGCAATGAACCTCGTTGAAGCCGCCATCTTTAAAAATGATCCGCCTAAACCTGCTATCGTTTTCAGCATGGAGATGTCAGGTGAACAGCTGATGTTACGTTTGCTCTCCGCCGCAGGTCGGATCGATCAGGGCGACATCAAACGCGGTAATCTTCAGGATGATGATTGGCCAAAGTTGTCAGCAGCAGTACAGAAACTCAAAGACAAACCGCTTTACATTGATGACACCCCGGCGCTAACACCGACGGAAGTTCGCTCGCGTACACGCCGTATCGCCCGTGACCACGACGGTGAAATCGGCCTTGTTATGATCGACTACCTGCAGCTAATGACCGTATCAGGCCGTTCTGAAGGCCGTACTGCCGAAATTTCAGAGATTTCACGGTCATTGAAAGGCCTCGCCAAAGAATTCAACTGCCCCGTCATCGCCCTATCACAGCTGAACCGATCACTCGAACAACGCCCCAACAAACGCCCGGTTATGTCTGATCTGCGGGAATCTGGTGCCATCGAGCAGGATGCCGATATCATCATGTTTATATATCGGGATGAGGTTTACGATGAAGACAGCCCGGCCAAAGGCCAAGCAGAGATCATCATCGGCAAACACCGGAGTGGTCCAACGGATACGGTCAGGCTCGCATTTATCGGTCGTTACACCCGTTTCGACAACCTCGCTGCCGACGCTTATCAAAACGAATACTAACGGGATACCCGCCCACCAACGCCGCGTAGCATCAATCTAAACACGTTCAATAACTACAGAATAACCACTCATGGCTGAAGAAATCGAACGCAAGTTTCTAGTTACTCGTGATACTTACCAGTCAATCGCCGAGCCGCGTCTAATCAGTCAGGCATACCTTAATTCAGCTCCTGAGCGAACGACCCGCGTGCGCATTTCTGGCGATGATGCTTGGCTCACCATAAAAAGCAAAAACCAGGGCATCCAGCGCCAGGAATTTGAATACGTTATTCCCAAAGCCGACGCTGAAGCCTTGATTGCTCTCGCTGAGCCCGGTGCCATCAGCAAGTACCGTTATTGTGTGCCTATAGGTAACCACATTTGGGAAGTCGACGAATTTTTGGGCGACAACCTCGGGCTAATCGTCGCCGAGATCGAACTTTCGCATACTGATGAAGCGTTTGAAAAGCCGGATTGGATTGGCGAAGAAGTGTCAGATGACGATCGTTACTACAATAGCGCCTTGAGTCGACGGCCATTCAAAGACTGGTGACAGAATGAACTAGACTGCAAAGGCCAGCCTCGGCTGCGTCCCTCTGCGTCAATGATCAGGAGAACCACCGCATGTCAGCCAGACCTCCCCGCTCACTCTTTAGCTCACGCCTATTCCCTGCCCTGCTCGGGGTTTTATTAACCACAACAGTCCTTAGCGGATGCGAGCACACCCAAGAGAGCGAACACAACAATGAACGCCAAATTGCTGCCGGTCGTGGAACCTCAAAAATCACACCTCTTGGAGACAATAGCTACAACGTATTCTGCCCTACGGGTATCTGTCGCTTTCAACTCAAAAACAACGGCGCAGCCGATATCAAGTTTCACTTCTACTACAGTGCTGGGCAGCCTTTTCGTGCACTTGAAGGCATCTATCTGAATTCACTCGCTGGTGACCAGGATGTCAGTGAGTCAATGACGGTGTTAGACAACACAACCAGCGTTCAACTTAACCTTAATGCTGGCGAACATCATGTTGAGATACAGGCAGTGGATTATCACCGCTGATCGAAATCGCGTCGAATCAGGAATACAAAGCCAATTTACTCATGATTTGGCTACAACTTTGGTTTATGATTTTAGGAAAAACCATAACTATCAAAGATGTACCCAAAAAATATCGTGCCTGAATCTACCCCAAAGGATTACTACGCTGCCCTTGATCTAGGGTCTAACAGCTTTCACTTGTTAATTGGGCAAGTGTCTAACAACAAAATCACTATCATCGAGCGCTACAGCACCAAGGTGCGCTTGGGGGCTAGCGTTGTGAATACTGGCAGCATCAGCGATGAAGCCATGCAACGCGGGTTAGATTGCCTGCAAGAATTCTCGGAACACATACGCCAATACCCACATTGCCAGATTAAAGTCTGCGGCACACAAGCCCTGCGCAAAGCCAACAATGCCCACTATTTTTTGGTGGAAGCTGAAAAACTCGGCATGCCCGTTGAGATTATCGATGGCCAGACCGAAGCGCGATGGATCTACAAAGGTGTCAGCCATGCATTGCCCGACAACGACGAAAAACGCCTAGTCATTGATATCGGCGGTGGCAGCACAGAATTTGCTTTTGGCAGACAGAACAAATTACACAAGGCTGTTTCTTTAACTTTAGGCTGCGTCACCTTACGGGAAAAACACTTTGCTAATGGTGCGATCACCGACAAGGCATGGCAATCGACGAAAAAAGCTGCAAAGGCTCTACTACAAGAACATCTTGAAGAAATTACTGGCGAATTTGATACGGTTTACGCATCATCCGGCACGGCCAAATTACTTAAAAATGTGTGTGTGGAGAACGGCTTCAGCAAAAAGCACATCGACCGTAACGCGCTAAAATCCTTACAAAAAACACTAATGAAGCTGTCACACACCGATGATATCGACCTACCCGGCGTAAAAGAAAACCGACGAGACCTACTACTACCCGGCCTAGCAATTTTGTTAGCCATCATGGATATTTTAGCGATCAAACGCATTATTTTTAGTAAAACCGCCCTGCGTGAAGGCATGTTATTGCACATGCACGAAAAAACCCACCGCCATCAACAAGCGTCATCAGCACTGGCATCCGATGTTTGACAGGCCATTAGCCGTCAAACAACTTACCAGGGTTTAAAATGCCATCCGGATCGAAAACACGTTTAATTTTTCGATAAATTGTCATCTCAGCATCGCTCAACATCCCCGGCAGCATGTCCTTTTTCAGAACACCAACACCATGCTCTGCGCTAATAGTGGCATGGTACTGACTGGCAATTTCGCTAATGACCTGATCAAACCGTTCATGCAATACGTCAAATGCAACACGCGCCATATCAGGCGAGGGCAGTACATTGATATGCACGTTGCCATCTCCCAGATGACCAAACCAGATAAAGTTAACGGCCGGATTCACGGCGTTTAACCCCGACTCTAGATCGTGTAACCATTCCTTGATATGCGAGATACGGCACGCGACATCATTTTTATAGGGCTTTTGCGCATTTATTGACGACGAAATCCACTCACGCAGAGACCAGATATATTCTTTCTGTTTTTCATTACGACTAACAATCACATCAAGGCCATCAAACACTTCGGCCAAGGTATCAATATCTAGGCCCGCTTCGTCGTATTCCAACAACAAATAAAATGGATAATGCTCGTGGAACGGCGACTTTAATCCATGTAATTCCGTTACTACTCGCACCGCAGATTCACTGAAAAACTCTGCTGCATTCATCTGTGCCAAATTACGTGCTTTACCAAACACATCAACCATATGATCCAGATCGTGGATACCCACTAACAACGTATGCTGATGCTCCAACGGGCGCGTCAATCGGAAGGTAATTTCAGTAACGATTGCCAACGTACCTTCAGACCCCACCAACAGATCTTTCACACTGTAACCGGAATTATCTTTTACCAAGCAGCGATCAATATCGAGCGTCTCACCGGTACCATCAACGGCTTTTATACCCGCAACCCAATCGCGCGTCATACCAAACTTCAATACCCGAATGCCACCGGCATTGGTCGCCACAGCTCCGCCCATCTGAGCACTGCCCTTGGACGCGTAATCGACGGGGTAATACCAGCCGCGCTCGGTGCAATATTCTTGTAAGGTCTCTAATACAACCCCGGCCTCCACCCGAACTAAACCGGAAATCGGGTCAAAATCCAAAATTCGGTTCATTTTTTCCATCGACACAACGACTTCATTGGCGCCCGCACAAGCACCGCCACTTAACCCGGTACGACCACCGCTAGGCACCAGCGGCACTTTGTTTGATCGTGCCCAATGCATCAAATCAACAACCTGCTCGTGGGTACGTGGGAACACCACCGCCGACGGCTGCGGCGTCAACGCTCGGGATTCATCCACCGCATAAGGCAATGCATCATCGCCCAAAACAACATCTCGGCTATCAAATATCGCCATCAGGCTTGCCAGACTTTGATCTGCCAGCGAAGAGGTAGCCACCTGCTTGTTTATTGCGCTCATCATTGCACTCCTTTTGGTGTGGCTGTGAAGCTTAGATCACCAGATCAAATGCGTGTTGCATATAACTTTTTCCGTTAACGAATATTTCCAACCGATGTAACCCCGGATAATAAACGCGTGTGGTGATGGGTTTCAGCAAGTGCTTTTTCGTCACCGAGAGGGTCTTTCCCGCCGCCAGCTCTAAGGTCTTCAGTTTGAACACCTTAGCGGATGTTGTGCCGTTAGCTTTCACAAAATGAATGGCAAAATCGATTACCAGCATTTGCGCCTCTTCGGCGGTAGATTTAAGCTGAAAATCAAACGCCAGAACATCACCTAAACAAACAGATTCTGAGCCATTGAAGCCCGATAACTGCACCGATACATCCGCGCGAACACCAATCAGGGCCAGTGCATCTGTATCTCCAGCTTTAATCAGGGAGCGTAACGCATGACGCACGAGTCGTTGGCGTTGTTTACTGGCATTTTTGTCCGTCTTTTCATTCGCAGTTTTGTTAGTACTATCGTCGTGAACATCACTAAAAGGTTTGAGAAATGCGGTTACACGGCCAGGGTGATCTTTACCGATATCATTGAGGTTATTCGCCACTGATCGGCGCACTGTTTCGCTGCTGTCATCAACCATGGATTCCAACAACCCTAAAACGGGCGTGGGATCATCAATAAACGCAGGCAACCGCTCGCCCCACGGCAAACGCGGGCGTGTTCCTTCTGAAACCAAGCGACGTTGATGGTGATTATCCGACTGCTGCCACTGTTGCAAAAACGAGAGTGTTAGCGGCCAATCAGCGGCAATAAAAGAGCGTATCGCGAACTCTGCCGAAAACAATCCCGTGAGTTCTCCCAATAAGGGCAAGGCAATCTCCGGCTGATCGATTCCGGCAACAGCGACAAAATCCACCAAAGGCCAACCTGCAAATTCGCTGAAGCTTGCCGCCTCATCATCCAAGCTATGTGGCCATAACGCCGGCAAACGCTGAAGAATTTCTACGGTCTCGACGAAATCGTCAGGCAAGTGATATTGCATGGCAGCAATGATGTGTCGAACGCGGTCTTTCAACTCTCGCTGATCAAGCTCGTCTTCGGCCATTCGAATAAAACCATCCGCATTAAAGGCAGGCCATGCCTGTTTCAATAGCCCGGCAATTAGTCCGATTTCACGCTCTGCCAGTTTATCTTTCATTAATGCCACGTATTTCTCCGAGTAAGGGCACGATTAGCGCTTGAGCATACGAGTTAGAGTGTTTCTAATCATCATAAATTGATAACAATCATTGCAGTACTCTTGCACCCAGGTGTCACTAACGAATAATGACGAGTTGCGACAAAAAACTATTCAAGCCACTGTGTTGCATTGATGCAACAGCCAAGGGCAGAAATCTGCTAACCGTTGGCGATCTGTCTTCGTTACTATGACGAAGGTCGGTAGCAAACATCAGCAGCCCGACAATAAGAGCAAATATCATGAATCAGGTTAAACGTTTCTTTCCCATTCCCTTGCTGCTGGTGCTGATCGGCTGCTCTGCATATGCTGTTTATCAAATGGCATTTGAGAGCTTCCAATTACGTTGGTTAGGTGTCTTTTTGGCAACAACCCCCATGGCTGCGTTTTTTGGCTACCTAGGTGTCGCCAATGTGGCGCGTACGCACCCGATTTTATTTGTGCAAATCGGTGGTGCTGTCACCGGTACGGTGCTGACATTGGTCGATTTCAACCTCACGACCTTTGCCATGGCGGCTATTCCGGGCCTAATCGGCACAATGCTCTACAACTTTTGGTATACCCCGCTGGATCGCTCTAATACCCAAGTGGAAAAAGGCAAACTCATGCCTGAGCATACCTTTACTGATATCAACGGACGCCAGATCAGCACCACCGATACCGGCAACAAACGCCTGTGGATCTTTATTCGTGGTAACTGGTGCCCACTGTGTGTTGCTCAAGTTGATGAAATCAGTGCGCAATACAAACAACTGGCAGACCTTGGCACTGATGTGTTTTTCATCAGTTCTCAGTCGCAGAAACACAGCCAGGATCTCGCTAAACGATTTGATGCACCCTTAGGCTTTCTGGTCGATACCGATAACGCTGGCGCTATAGCGCTTGGCTTGGATCACTCAAGCGGCGTTCCCTTTGGTTTACCCGGTTATGACGCTGACACAGCCTTCCCTACCGTGATCATTACCGACGAAAACGGCAAGGTCATCTACCTTGATCAAACCGATGACTACCGTATCCGTCCTGAGCCCTCACAATTCATTTCGGCGCTGAGCGCCGCCTGATACTAACGGAGCCTATATGCCTCTACACTACATCGAAGAACGCACAATCGACGCCCCCGCTGAGACCGTGTTTGATGTGATCGCAGATTTCCCAAACTACGCCGAATGGAATCCGTGGATCGAACGTGTAGAAGGCAAGCCGGAGCCTGGTACCGATCTGGTGGTTGATTCGGTAATGGGCAATCGACGCCCGAAATTCCGTCACCGTATGTTAACCGCAGATCGCCCATACGTATTTCATTGGTGTGACCTTGGGTGGTTTACCCTGTTTGCTAAAGGCGAACGTAAACGCACCATTGAACCTGTTACGGATACTCAGTGTGTTTATCGTGTTGAACTCAACGTTACCGGTAGCGGTAGCGGCTTAGCCAGCCTGTTTTTTGGAAAGTTTATGAAAAACGGATTAAACGGTGAAGCGAGTGGTTTGAAAACACGCGCTGAACAATTGCACAAGCAGGCCTGAAACCATACATTCAGGCACAGCTGTCTGCGCTAACACAATGTTGGCGCACCTGCCAAAAGTGCGCCGCCTGATAAATCGACAGTTACTTCGTCGTTGTATTGGCAATATGCCGAGCCGCCACATAGCCGAACGTCATTGCTGGCCCCAGTGTTGACCCGGGCCCAGGATACGTCGGCAAAACCGCAGCCGTGCAGTTACCGCTCGCATAAAGCCCAGCGATGGGGTTACCCGCCTCATCACACACCTGACCATTCACGTTAGTCATCATGCCACCTTGGGTACCGAAGTCACCAGCATCCAATCGAATCGCATGAAACGGTGGTTTTACAATTTTTGCCAAACACGGATTCGGGGTGTTTTCGGGATCGCCATAGTAACGATCATAGGCAGCATCGCCACGCTGAAAATCCAGATCTTTACCGGTTTCAGCAAATTCATTGAATCGAGATACCGTCTGCTGCAAGCCCTTAGCATCAATGCCGAGGTTATTCGCCAGCTCTTCGACGGTTTTGCCCTGCCCCATAAACCCGCTGCTGAAATACTCATCGGGTAACATGGACTTTGGCATCACCGCAGGCCATACGTTGCGTTGTTTGCGAAAATCCTCATCGAACACCATATACATAGGCACACAAGGCTTTTCGTCAGTGTGTTTCGCAAAGGTTTCCTGCAAAAACGCCATGTAATTCTGCGATTCGTTAGAGAATCGATCGCCGTGGCTATTGACCACAATGCTGCCCGGCAATGACTTATTGATAATACTCAAAAACGGATACGGCCGATCCGGCAAAACTTTGGTTGTGCACCACCACGCATTATCCATTAACCCCAGCTTGGCACCGATTTTCTCAGCCGCCTGAATTGCATCACCAGTATTGGTTTTGCAACCGGCGCTCCATTGTGTATTGGTCGGCTTCGGCAGATATTGCTCACGCATTTGCTGGTTCATCTCAAAACCACCCGCAGCCAGAATAACGCCTCGCTTAGCACGAATGCGCATGGGCTTGCCGTCTTTTTCGATAACAACACCGACGACTTTGCCGCCTTCAACCACCAGCTCTTTCATCGGCGATTTCAACCACAGTGGAATACCTCGATCGCGCATCGATAGAAATAACCGCACGATACCGGCACCGCCACCGGTGGTTTTGCGTGAAAAACCCTTACGCTTCAGTAACCACGGGAAGTCGGTGTAATACTCAAGCACCATACGCCCCATAATCTTCAACCACCCTTTGAGACGACCAATTAACACCTGGGCTTCAACCTGAGTCAGGGCAAACTTGTAAAACATATACATGGTGCCGCCATCATTGAAGTTGTCGATATCTTCGCCCAATTCTGTCAGCATGATGTACTCAGGTTCCATCGAACGATGGCCATTTTTGGCACCGGGCAGGTCGGAGTAATAGTCCGGATACTTCTCCAGAGATACATACCGCATATGTGTATTGTTATGCAGAAAATCGACCATCTCCGGAGCGGCTTTCAGGTAGGCTTCAATCATGTCCTCACGTGCTACATCTTCAGGAATGGTATTTTTCAGATACGTAAAGGCATCATCAAAGCTATCCACCATACCGGCTTCTTTGGCGTAACGGTTGTTAGGCACCCACACACCGCCACCCGATAAGGCACTGGTGCCGCCAAACTTATCGGCTTTTTCAATAACTAACACATCGGCATCAGCCAAATCTTTGGCAGCAATCGCAGCCGTCATGGCGCCATTGCCGGAACCGACGACCAAAACATCAACTTCGTGATCCCAACTACTCATTGCAACGTCTCTCGAGGTAAAACTTGTGAACGAATTAGCTATTAAACTGCTAACTCCATATTCTCTGACACTGAAAACTTACTGTACCTGACACGCATCAACTTACTACTTAATCTTTTGCAATCAGTCAGTTGCCAAGGCGGGGCTAAAATACCTGTTTTCTTCCGCTGAACCAAACAAGATCAGGCAAACTCAGAAAAGAGTTGAGCGAAGGAGCGCTATAACCGACAATCGTCGTGCTTAAAACAAGGAGTTATTATGACAAGCATGGATACGCTAAACCCCTATCAAGCCCCCACTGGTCTCGATCCTGGCCCCATCACAGGCAAATACTGTGAGACGGGTATATTCACCAATGGCCGTATCGGCCGACTTAGATACCTCGGGTATTCCCTCGCGGTCATGCTGCTGTTTTATATGGCAATAGCCCTTGTTGTTGCAGCGGGTGCGTTTATCCTTCCAGATTCTTCAGAAATTGTTATCGGCAGCGCCGTTGTTGCTCTGGTGATTCCGATGATTATTATCACCGTCAAACTCGGCATTCGCCGCTTAAATGACATGAACGCTACCGGTGCGTATATGTTTCTTATGCTGGTTCCGATCGTAAATAGCATTTTCACATTAGTGTTAATGCTCGTCTCCGGTACACCTTCATCCAACAAGTACGGCAGCCCTCCACCGCCAAACCCTCGCAGCATGGGAGCCGTTGTCGCTATCTTTTTCTTGATTCCGGTAACGGGAATTGTTGCAGCTATCGCTCTGCCGGCCTATCAGGATTACGTCGAACGGGCAAAAGCCGTTCAAACAACCCCGTAGTCCGTGTTTGAGAGCGTTGTTTGAGGCTGCTATTCAATGCTCGCAACACAGCCGCGAACGGCTGTACAAAGGATCAAGCTAGATCTAGACCCACCATTAACAAGAATTCGACATGATCGTTCAACGTATAACTAGGGCTTCAGTTTGTTGGTTGTACGTTGAACGGTCTTGTTTGCCACATTTAACATCCGCAAAAAATTCGGACACTGCATATGACTCGGCGCATCACACTTCGCCGCATGACGCAGACCATTGCGCATGGCAGTTAATTTTTTGATTTGTAGATCCAATTCATCGGCTTTGGCACTCAGTTTGTCACGATCAATATCTGGGCCAGTTTGATGGAACATTTCACCAATTTCTTGCAACGAAAAACCGGCTTTGGTTCCTAACGTAATCAAGGCTAAATGATCCAACACAGAGGCATCATACTGACGGCGCAAACCATGTCTGCCCGTTGACTGAATCAACCCTTTGGATTCATAGTATCGCAAGGTAGAAGTTGGCAGCCCGGATTGTTTCACCACATCAGCAATATCCATCATAACCCTCAAAAATCACCTTGACCTAAAGTCGACTTTAAGTGGCATGCTATCGTCAAACCACCACTACCCACAAGCCCTGATTCATCCATATGAACAGGCTGAGCGAGGCATCGTATGAAAGCAGATTTTTGGCATCAGCGCTGGGAAAACAAAGAAACCGGCTGGCACGAAGCCAGCGCCAACCCAGTATTCACCGATACATTTCATCATTTGGGGTTAACCACTGGCGATCGCGTGTTTGTACCCATGTGTGGTAAAACACTGGATATCCACTGGCTACTCGACAACGGTTATGCAGTCGTCGGGGCAGAATTAAATGAACCCGCCGTGCAGCAGCTTTTTACCGAGCTCGGTAAAAAACCCAGGATCAGTGATAGCGGCACACACAAATGTTACGAAGCGGAAAATATCACCGTCTGGGTAGGCGATATCTTAACGCTAAGTACTGAACAGCTCGGTCAGGTGGATGGAATCTACGACCGCGGCGCATTAGTCGCATTGCCCAAAGAGATGCGCAGCCGTTATGCACCACATATCAAAGCCATCAGCCAATGTGCGCCGCAATTGTTGGTCACCTACCGATACGACACCCAAAAAATGCAGGGGCCGCCGTTTGCCATCGCAGAGGCTGAGCTCGAAGCCCACTATGACAATACCCATCAGCGGGTCGAAGTATTCAGCCGCACCGTCGACGGCAAATTTGCACCTGAAGTAACCGTTGTTGAGCGTGTTTGGCTACTCGCTGAGAAATAATATCGATGAAGGCAAATGACGCAGGGGATATCGCTCAGCGGAGCCCTGCTCCGCCTGCGTAATGCACCTATTGATCAGCCAGCTCACGCCCTAACTTCTGGCTGCTCCAACGGAATAACCCGGGCACCCAGCGCACCAAACGACTGATCAGTTTAGCGTCATTGCCCGCCATCACCTGAGCCTTGTTTTTCTCGATACCCTTAACGATCTGAGCCGCAATATCGACCGCATCTGAGGTGTGGTATTTGGCAAACATTTCCGGAATAAAGTTACCGCCTTTAGAATCTGCCCAAGAGCCGTTATCCACCAGCTTGGTCGACACTGAACCCGGGCAAACCAGCGTAACACCAACACCGTAGGCGGCCATTTCACCATGCAATGCATTGGTTAAACCCACAACCGCAGCTTTAGTCATCGCATAGGTTGATACATAGGGCAAATGCAGCAAACCAAACAGGGAGGCAACATTAACGATGTGACCTTCACCGCGACGTTTCATGTGTTGCTCAAACGCTTTCACACCATTAACGACACCAAACACATTCACATCCGTAATTTTGTGCCACATCGGCATATCAATCTCAGAAACAGAGCCGCCGATCATAAAACCGGCGTTGTTGACCAAAATATCAACACACCCCTTCCAAGCGATGGCTTGCTCGGCAACCGATTCAAATGCATCGTAATCAGCAACGTCCAATGCCAATGCGATAGCTTCCGTGCCGCGGCTGCGCAAGTCGACAGCAACACGTTCAGCATTATCAATATTGATATCGGTGACGACAACATGGCAGCCCTTGGCAGCCAGAGCCAGAGCAATCTGTTCACCAATACCACTGCCCGCACCTGTAATCAGTGCGGTTTTTTTATTCAAATTTTTCATATTTTGTCTCTGAGTATCAGCGTTCTTATCTGATGCTGTGCTAGGGGGCTACCGACGGATAATAATCGCGCATATCCATGCCCGATGCTTCATCACGAAACCACTGAGATACCCATTCCGGCTGCTTGATGTTGTTCGGGTTATGGTACGGCAGAAAGGTACAACATAGGTGATATACCAAACTGGCTAGGCTGGTTTTAGGAATATCTTTTAGAAACGGTATCGACTCTGATGGCCCCACCTCGCCGGCAACGACAGGTGCGTGATCTTTCAACCCCTGGCGGCAAATGGCGTCAATCTGAAACAGGTGATGGAATACTCGAGGAATTGTACGTAAACGTACCCAATAGGAATCCACTACATGGTTGAATATATCGATCGCTGAATTTCGATGCTCAAACTCTTCAACCATATGCCACATGATAAACGAGGCAATCCGCGGGTCACTATCGATAAACAGTTTGTCGCGATTCTCCACGATGAAACTCGCAAACGGCCCAAAACACAGTTCAATCACCGCGGCATAGGCCAAGTGGAATGACTGGGATTCTTCCTGATACAGTTTTTCGTAGGATTCTGCCACCTGCCGGCGCACATCATCAAGGCCCGGATATTTTTGCACTAGCATCTTCAAATGTGCCAGATGATGTTTGGAATGCTGCCCCTCTTGTTTACAAAATAGATCGGCTTCGTTAGCTATACGTGGGTCACGAATCGCAGGCATTGCATCACGCGTGGCACGAATAAAGTAACGCTCAAACGCCGGTGCAATCAAAGTCGCGTAATTTACGAAATTCCCCCAGTAAGGGTTGCCCGGATTCCATTGAAACTCAATATCATCCGGGAATTGAAAGTCGATATGGCGCACTTTCAGTTCAGGCTTCAAATCACCCACTATCCGCGCCCTCAGTTAAGTTCTGGCAATTTATGGGTTTGCTTCAACGCTATCAGACATAAAATCAGCGAAGGAACCTCATAAAACCACAGTGCGCCAGGGTTATAACCTGCCGGCAAGCCTTCTGCACCAAAGGTCAGCCACCAGTCACCGCCCCATTGCGCGATACCGACAATACGGCCAACGACCAAGCCTGCGAAAATAAATGTCCACACTACCAGTGCAGAATGCATATAACGCTTGGGGTTGATGATGCCCATCATCGCGAACACACCCAACATAAACTCAACGGCGCCATACATAGCCTGCACTTCAACAATGGCACTCCAGTTATCGAGACCAAAGCCCATATAAGCCAGCCCCTTAGGGTCGACAAATAACCAGCCGCCATAACCCAGCCATACCGCACCACTAATGAAAAGAATGATCTTTGCAATTAACATAACGCCTCCAAACGAAGAGAGTCGAATACCTCAACGGCATTCCCCTCTCGAAATTAATAGTCACAACAACAGGTAACACTATTTCAAAATGTGTTACCTTATTCAAACATTATTTTATTAACTGTTATTTATGGCGCTCTTTGTCACGCCCGATATAATGGCTATAGCGGCAAATAACAGGGTTATTTTATGGAACACTATTACCAGGGTGACTACCCAACCAGCGAAGAAATCATGCGCAATCGCCTGATTGACGGTTGCCTCGACGCTATCCGTGACACCGGTATGGCGAAAATATCGATTCGCCGCATTGCCGAAAAAACCGGTATTGCCCGGCCCACAGTTTATAAACACTTTCGCAACAAAAACGATATTCTCGCCGCCGCCCTGCAGCGCGAAGGTTTGTCCTTTGGTTTGCAGGTTGCCGATGTTGCACGCCACGAAACAGATATCGCTGAAAAATTTATTACCGGTTTTATCTATGTGGTGGATAATTTTGCCAAAAATCCGATTCTGGCGCAGATATTTGCCCCCGGCAGCACCTTTTTACAGGATGTGGGCATGAAAGATTTCACCTTTGCCGAATTTGGTCAGATCGCATTTGCTGAAGCGTTTGAAGCCAACCCAACGCTGATGGAACAATCCGAAGAAATCTCCGAACATTGGATTCGTAGCGCACTATCCTTCATCGCAATGCCGGGCACCCCACGCCACGAAGCCGACTTTCGTGGCTATATCAAACGCCGCTTATTGCCCGGTTTATGTTTACCTGACAGCACACAATAGCCCGCAGCAGCATGTAACAGAGGCCAACTACATCGCAGTGTTTTATTTTTTATAAAAATTCACGCATAATTTCTTGCAGTGAGACGCTACACACGTTTTTTGTATGATCAGGGACGCCTCACCAACTTGTCTTTCGACAATTTAACGGACTAAAACAAAAACACGCGACATCTCTCAGGGTAAACAATCATGAAATACTCCCACCTTCTGGCGGCCACCTGCGCCAGCTTGCTGCTATCTGCCTGCGATAATGATGACAACGACACCAGTGACTTTGACAACCGCGCTTTGCGCACTATGGTGACAACGTTAGGGATGGACGGTGACCCGTCTGACCAAATTCAAATCAAGCCGGCCCCACAGATTACTGACGCAAAAGCACAACTGGGGATGAAGTTATTCTTCTCCAAAGATCTTAGCGGCGATGAAGACACAGCCTGTGTCTCCTGTCACCACCCTCACCTTGGCGGCGGCGATGATCTTTCACTACCGATCGGTGTTCACGCTAACATTCCTGATTTGTTAGGCCCAGGCCGAGTACACAGCGAAACCAAAGCCGATGCCGCCGGTATGCATTACGACGGTGGCCCAACAGTACCGCGCAATGCTCCTACGACGTTTAACTTCGCCCTCTGGAAAGACACCATCTTTCACGACGGTCGTATAGAAAAACTGGCTAACGGTGACATCCGCACCCCGGATGTTGACCTCGGCGAGGCAGACGATCAAGCCCCGAACCTGGTGCACGCACAGGCACGCTTCCCGGTAACATCACCGGAAGAAATGGCCGCCTCAGCGTTTGAAGGCGACAGCAACGAAGATATCCGCAGTTCACTTGCGCAACGCTTGGCGAACAACCCACAGTGGCAAATCGAGTTCGATAACGTATTTGGTGCCGATACGAACATTACCTATACCCACGTTGCCGATGCCATTGCTCATTACGAAGCATCCCAGCACTTTGTCGATACCCCCTGGAAGGCCTTTGTTGAAGGCAACGACAACGCCATCAGCAAACAAGCCAAAGAAGGCGCGATGCTGTTCTTCAAACACCCGAGCCAAGGTGGTGTGGGTTGCGCGAGCTGTCACAGTGGCGATTTCTTTACCGACGAAAAATTCCACGCATTAGCCATGCCTCAAATCGGTCGTGGCAAAGGTAACGGCGACAACGAAGCTGACGATTTCGGTCGGATGCGTGAAACGAATCTGATGGACGACAAATACCGCTTCCGCACACCAACGTTATTGAACGTATCAGAAACCGGGCCATACGGGCATGTCGGCAGCTACGATAGCCTCGAAGCAACGGTTCGCCACCATTTAAATCCGCAAGATGCACTGGCAGACTACGACTTCACGCTGGCCAGCATGGCACAGCCTGATATGCAGTCACAGCACGCCGAAACGAATACCATGGCGGCCATGGCAGTCGTCGAAGCGCGTCAAAACGCTGATACCAGCCTCCTGAGAAACGTTGCACTCAATGATGCACAGGTTGATCAAGTAATGGCATTCCTGCACACGTTAACCGATCCTTGTGTCCAAGATAAAAGCTGCATGGACCGCTGGATTCCGGCGACCAACAGTGCGCTGAATTTGCTGGATGCGCAGTTCCAGTAACGCTTGATTGCATCAGCTCTCACGAACCAACCGATCAGGCGCTGGCATACCGCTTGCGCCTGATACTCCCTCGCTCTTCAAACATGCATAAAGGGAACCTCTAAAGTCGCATTTCATGGGTAACAAACGCCCATGCACAAAATGTCACCTGTGGACATTTTATCCCTATCCATCCCCTTGCCGTGCACAAAATACCAGCCGTATACTCCGGCGCATTATCACCGGACACACCGCACGTGAAGGAATACACTATGCGAAACCGCCAAATATTGGCACTGACCTGCTTTGGCCTTGTGCTCGCCGGCGCCGAGAATATTCGCGCTGAATCCATTAATGATGTCGAATTACGCAACCTGGCCAAATACTACAGCACAGGTGTTTCCCAACAACCGCGTACTGAACCGATTCCACCACCCACAGCCCCGAAAGCCGAGCTCGGCAAAAAACTGTTTTTCAGTAAAGACTTGGGTGGCGACAAAGATACCGCCTGTGTCTCTTGCCATCATCCGCTGCTCGGCGGCGGCGATCACCTGTCACTGCCGATAGGCTCACAAGCAACTATTCCGGATTTACTAGGCCCCGGGCGCACTCACAGCGCAACCAGAGCCCGCGCCACAGGCATGCTTTACGATGGCGGCCCAACCGTACCGCGCGTTGCCCCAACAACCTTTAATGCGGCATTGTGGCAGCAAGTGATGTTCTTAGATGGCCGCGTCGAAGCACTGCCTGATGGCGGTGTCCGCACCCCAGACACCCCCTTTGGTGTTGCCGACCCAAAGGCTCCGAACCTGATTCATGGCCAGGCTTTATTCCCGGTTACTTCGCCAGAAGAAATGGCCTCATCGGCCTTTGAGGGTAAATCCAATGACGAGATTCGCGATGCATTGGCCCAACGTGTGTCGGCAAACCCGCAGTGGCAGGTCGAGTTTGATCGGGTTTACGGTGACGAAGCCGTTATCACCTTCAGCCGCATTGCTGAATCCATTGCACAGTATGAAGCCTCCCAATGGCTCACAGATTCTCCTTGGCAAGCCTTTATGGAAGGCGACAATCACGCCATCAATCGACAAGAAAAAGCCGGCGCAACACTGTTTTTCCAAGAAGTTAAACAAGGCGGTGCAGGTTGCGCAGCCTGCCACAATGGTGAGAACTTCTCAGATGAAGCCTTTCACGCACTAGCCATGCCCCAAATTGGCCGGGGCAAAGACGATGGTGTCACCGGCTCCGATGATTTTGGCCGCATGCGGGAGACCGGCAAGATCAAAGACAAATACAGCTTCCGCACCCCACAACTGCTGAATGTGTCTGCCACTTACCCCTACAGCCATGCCGGTGGCTATGAAACATTGGAAGACGTCGTCCGCCACCATTTGAATGTTGAAGAAGCCGTAAACAACTATGATTTCACCCTTACTAACCTAAGCCAGCCCGGGCTACAAAACACACATGCAGAAGCCAATACGCGCAAAGCACTGTCGGTTGTAAAGCGGCGACAAGAAAACGGCAATACACCACTGAAGAACGTGGATCTATCCAATAAACAGGTCAAGCAGCTGGTCTCCTTCCTGCACACGCTTACTGATCCATGTGTTGAAAAACCAAAATGTTTAGCGCAATGGGTCGCTGAACCCGACGCCGGCTTAAACATTCTGGAAGCACAATTTGCTGCACCTCAGAGCCGCACACAGTTCAGCACTAACCGATAAACACACATTGCCCCGCGTTAGTCGTTACAACATCATCGCAGCGACTAACGCGGGTATCCATTCGCACCGTACTACCTGATCAATGCCCAAGGTACTTGCCCACATAGCCGCAATGAGATTGTTTTATTGCAACTCGGCGTGATTGTATCGGTTGAGAGAAAATCAAACCGATGCCACGCTATAGAGACTATTCAGATTCCTGCAAGGACACATCATGACCGGTCTCGCCTTCATTATTCTGTACGTGGTTTTCTTCGCTTGGTATGAAGGCTACAGCCCCCTTACCCGAAGAAACCGACGCATCCTGCCCAATGAAGTTGACGCTATCCTGCAGCAACTGCAAGCAATGAGCCCGGAAGCCGACAGCACCAATGATCATCTAACGTCGGTTATTCCAACCCTGCTGGAAAACGATACCGGCAAAGGTTTTTTGATGGTCAATCTGTTGGCCTTTAACGAGCCTAAACGTGAGTCTATCCAAGCTTTAGAAACCTACTCTAAACCCTTTATGCAGCAGTTATTGAGACACGCCGGCCACCCGGTATTGATGTCTAAAGTCATCGGCAAAGCTATTGAATATTGGGGGCTGCCTCGCGGCAGTGAGCAGTGGGATGCCGTTGCTATAGTTCGCTATCGCAGCTGCCGCGACTTGGTTGAAATGGCCTTGTGGCCAAAATTTGAAGCGCTACATCCCCACAAAAAACAGGCGCTAAAAAAGACTCTGGCGATTCCGATAAGGGCACGTTTCTTCACCGGCAGCGTACATGTGCTTGTCATTTTAACGCTGTTACTGATGTGGGCATTGATCGGCTAGTGCCCTGATGCAGTTAAAACCGTTGTTACAATCGCTGAGCAGTAGAATTGAGACCTCGTTCGCAACCACTATTAACAATCCGATTATTTTCAGTTCTCGAACTTGTCTCAATCAATAAATGTCGACAAATCCTGTCATACACAACGTATAGTCTGACACTCTGCATGGCTATGGACAGGAGCGCGACTTATGGCAACCCCTATCGACGTTGTTGAAAAAGAACTTGGCCCGGTGATCGAGATCGACGTCAACACCGCTATGTGGAAGATGCCCGCCACTATGCGTGAAGGTTTTGAGGTGTTGTCGGATGTGACCGAACAAGCAGGCGTCGATTGCACTCTCGCCCCTTATGCACGGTTTTTGGAGATCGACTGGTCAGCAGAGGCTAAGCGCGGTTTTCTATCGACTCTAATTCAGGTTTTTTCCAAACCCTCACACTTCAGAATGGGCATGCCAATATCAGCGCCGATACCCCATGTCGACGATATCCGCTCAGAGATCCTAGCCAATCGCCGTTATGTGCGAGCAGTGCATGTTGGCCCGTATCAAGAAGTGGGCGACACCTATAAACGCATGGCCGTTTGGGCGCAAGATAACAACCTTGCTCTAGCGCCTGAGTCTATCGAACTGTATTTAAACGACCCAAGAATAACCGAGAAAGACCAACTGCAAACCGAGTTACTGATTCCACTCACTTAAGGCGAGGAATTTCTCAGCCGGATTTTCGCTGACGCGCAAATGCTCGACGAATCGCCCCCGGCGTTTCGTGAAAGAACTTTTTGAAAGCTTTACTGAAAGCCGCCTCGGATGAAAACCCGGCCTGTTCGGCAATCTCTAACATGGATTCTTCCGATCCTTGCAGTGCGGCTTTAGCCTGATGCATACGCCAATCGGTTAAATATTGTTTTGGGCTCTGCCCAACCAGCTGTGTAAAACGGTCGGTAAACGCACTGCGCGACAACCCGACCTCCGTAGCAAGTGCTTCCACCCCTTTGACCGACATCGCATCATCATGAATCACGTTTAATGCATGCCCAATCACTCGGTCATTCAACGCAGACAAATACCCGCGGTCAACCGATTGCGATTGCATATCCTGACGCAACAGCTCGATAAACAGAATTTCTGACAAACGATCAATCACCACTTCAGAACCGGGCGATGGTGAACGGGATTCACGCGCCATTACCTGCACGATGTTATCCAACCAGCCCAGTTTGGACTCGCGTGTGCTCAACTGAATAAAACAGGGCAAATCACGAATGAGCGGATGGCTAATAGACGAATCAAAGGTGAATGAACCGCACATCAAGGTCATATCGGATTCAGCCGCAGATTCTGCCACCGGAAACGGATGCTGGCCCGACAGAATACCCTCTACCACTTTATCGCCAGCAAGATGCGGGCGCGCTGCGACATCGGCGCTATCCCCCATCCAATGTTCCCCTCCGGTAGGAAACGCCACAATATCGCCAGCAACCAGTTGTCTTGGCGTGCTCTCACCATCAAGCAACAGCCAGCATGTTCCTTCCACCACCACATGAAACATACCAGCGCCGCCGCCGACATCCATGCCCCAAGGCGACCGGAAATCCGAACAAAAATAGGTACTGGCGTTGAGGCGAATTGCCTTCAAGACATCGGTTAATGCATCCATCACTGTTGCCAACAAAAAGGAACTGACACCCAGCTTAACCCGTCAAAAAGACAAAAAACAGCGACATATCAGCATATTTTGTCCGGCAAAAATCACCATAATGAATCTCATCGACACACTATATCGACAAAATACATCAACAGACGACATCGACACCCTAAACGGAGAGACAACATGCCCACCACTGAAAACCTCGCTCTGTATCACTACAACGCTTGCCCATTTTGTGCGATGACACGTCAGGCACTGAAACACTTTAAACTGAATGTTGAACAAAGAGACATCCAACGCCATCGACCTTATCGTCAACAGTTGGTCAAAGGTGGAGGTCGCGCACAAGTCCCATGCTTGCGCATCGAGCACGACAACGGCCGCGTTGAATGGCTGTACGAATCCCGAGACATTATTGACTACCTGCGTGATGTCAGTCGCGCTGCGGCCTGATTCAACGGCTGCTCGCATCATCACATCACCTTCCGGGTGAACGTTGAGAATAAGGAACACTGATCATGAAACATCTCACAACCGACGTCGCCATCATTGGCACAGGCACCGCAGGTATGTCGGCGTACCGCACAGCCAAAAAGCACACCAATAACGTGATATTGATCGAAGGTGCTGCCTACGGAACCACTTGCGCACGGGTTGGCTGCATGCCCAGCAAACTCTTGATTGCCGCAGCCGATGCTGCCCATCATAGCCAGCACACCGATTTATTCGGCATACATAGCCGAGGCATCGATATCGATGGCCCCGCAGTGATGCAGCGCGTGCAGCGTGAACGCGATCGATTTGTCGGATTTGTTGAAGAAACTGTCGAAGCCTGGGATGCCAACGACAAAATTCGCGGCTTTGCCCGTTTTATCGACGACAACACCCTGCAAGTTGACGATGCCTACACGGTTGAAGCTAAACGCATCGTTATTGCCACGGGTTCACGCCCGCACTACCCAGCGTTGTTGGCCGGTGCTGCAGATTTACTGCTCACCAACGACGAAATATTTGAATTGCCCGATCTCCCCGAAAGCGTCGCCGTATTTGGCCCTGGCGTAATCGGCTTGGAACTCGGTCAGGCATTGCATCGTCTTGGCGTGCGCGTCAAAGTCTTCGGCCGCAGCGGCTCACTCGGAGGCCTTCAGGATAAAGAAATCCGTGACTACGCCGTTAAAGCCTTCAACGATGAATTCTATCTCGATACTAAAGCCAAGGTGTCTGCCGTTGAAAAACAAGATGCTAGCGTTGCCGTGACTTTCGAGCACACCAATGGTGAAACCGTTACAGAAACCTTCGACTACATTCTCGCCGCAACTGGACGTCGACCCAATACAGACCGCCTAGGGTTGGAGAACACCAGCATTGTTGTCGATGCCAAGGGCGTACCACTCTACGACCCGCATACACAGCAAGCCACGCCGGATCATATCTTTATTGCTGGCGACGCCAATGCCGATTTGCCACTACTGCATGAAGCCGCTGATGAAGGCAAAATTGCTGGCAACAATGCGGGCCAATACCCAAATGTAACGCCAGCTGAACGCCGCTCACCGCTCGCAGTGGTTTTCTCAGACCCGCAAATCGCTGGTGTTGGTTTACCACTCGCTGATGTCGAAGCACATCACTATGTTGAGGGTAAAGTGCTGTTTGATAGTCAAGGCAGAAGCCGCGTAATGGGCAAAAACCGAGGCATGCTAAAAGTTTACGCCGATTCCGTTGATGGTCGTTTTCTGCGCGCAGAAATTTTTGGCCCAGCTGCCGAACACTTGGCGCATCTGCTTGCATGGTCACACCAGCAAAACACGACCATTGAGCAGATGTTGCAGATGCCTTTCTATCACCCGGTAATCGAAGAAGGTTTACGCACCGCGCTGCAAGATGCCGCTAAGCAACTTCAGCTGGTTCAGCAAACGTCGCCAAAGGCGGTTAATCAATGATCGCTCAACTAACGGGCTCATTGCGGCCGCAGGTGCTGTTTAAAGCCCTGCGAGTCGCAGCATTTGTTGGCACCGTATTGTTGCTGATCAATCAGTCTGATGCCTTGTTTGGCGATGCCAGTATTCGCTGGATCCCTGCGCTGCTGACCTACTGCGTGCCATTTTGTGTATTCCTTGCCGGTCAGGCATCAGGCAGTAATGACAAGGACTAACAGACATTATCTGCTGTCTGATGATCAGACTTGAACGCCATACATGAAGGCTAAAACCGGGCTAATACAAATTGCACTACAACATAGACATGAAATCGTAAAATAACGCCCGTAAGACAGGCAGCCAACCTACGGTGGCCGCTTCTTAACCGTTACACGTGTATAAAAGCGGATTCATGTCTCCCATAAATTGACCACCAGATTGCCGACTTTGTGTCCGGATTCAGCAATAACATGCGCCTTCTGAATTTCTTCCAGCGCCAGTGTTTGCCCAACCACCGGCGTTAGATCCCCGCGCTCCAGATAGTCGGCTAACCATTTAGCATCGTTGGCATTCTCATCCACAATTCGGCAAACAACCCGCGGGCCAGACGACAACGGGCAATGACTCAATAGCATTTGCCCCCATTCACGCAAACCGCCCGAAACCGACAAATAAACCCCGCTGTCGGCTAACAATTCCCGACATTTGGAGAAACTGCTTTTGCCAACAGTATCAATCACAATGTCGAAAGGGTTACCCGGATCTGGCAGCGGTTGTTTTTCATAATCAACAACCTGCTCTGCCCCCAATGATCGCACCAAATCATGATTTCGAGCGCTGCACACTGCCGTTACGTGAGCACCCCACATACGCCCAAGCTGAACTGCATAGGTACCAACCGCACCAGAACCACCGATCACTAACAATCGCTGTGCAGGGCGACTCTCAAGATACGGCCGTAAAAATGTCAACGCGGTGGCACCACCAAAGATCACTCCCGCACCTTGTTCATAGGTTAGGTTATCTGGCAACTCCACTAGGCAGCCATCGGCAGTTAGGCTAACGTATTGGGCATGTGCACCCATTTTCATACCCTTACTGCCAAATATGCGATCGCCAACATGAAGCCCAGTGACATCGGCCCCCACGGCTTCAACAACACCGCTGAACTCTGTGCCTAAAACAGGCTGACGCGGCTTGAATAACCCAGCAAACAATCGCACCGCCCAAGGGTCGGCTCGACGCATGCGCCAATCTCCAGACGTGACCGTGGTTGCCATCACCTTCACCAGCACATCGTTGGCCGACGGCTTGGGTTTCTTCAAGGTTGTTACTGTCACACAATTTTCATCACCATAATGGTAAAACACTGCTGCACGCATGATTCGTCTCCGGTAAGCTTTGAAAAGAGCATAGCGAGCCGATCGCAGGGAAACTTGATCATTTGTGCGCTATTGCACTGACTGCATTGGCACCCGACACGGATATCCACCATCAGCATGAAACCCGCAAATCCAAGACAGTATCGTGAGCTTCAGACTATTATCGATCGGATCGAAAATCACCTCGATGGCGATATTCAGGCGCTGCCGCTAGCAAAAGAACTGCACATTTCGCCGTGGCATTTTCAGCGTCTGTTTAAAAGCCTCACCGGTGATACGCTAGGCAATTACATTCGTGGCCGCCGGCTAACGCAAGCAGCGCTGTTACTGCGTGAAACACCGGCAGGCATCCTGGAAATCGCGTTGGATGTTGGCTTTCACTCCCATGAAGCCCTCACCCGTGCTTTCAAATCCCACTTTGGTCAAACACCCAAACAATTTCGCGCCAACAGCGACTGCGCCAGCCTGCAACAAAAACCACAGCTCAACCCAGAGCTGTTAAGCCACCGATGGCACGATATGCAACTGGAGCCAACCATCGAACAGCGCCCCGCTCGCCACCTCGCGGGCATTGCAACACAAATCCCGTCGCCCTTTCTCAGCAATGCGGCCTACTGCCACTTACTTGAACCGGCCTGGTGGCAATTGCTCCAGCACTGCCCTCAGCTACCGGTAACCCAAGCTGATACGTTTTATGGTTTAACGCTAAGCCCATCAGGTACCTATACAGAAACCGAGGTCACCTATCTCACTGCCGTCGCAGTACCGGAGGATTTCGAACTGCCACCGGGTATGACGTCCCACTCGATCCCAGCACAGACGGTCGCCGTGTTTGATATCGATATTGTCGAAGCCGATACCGTCAACAAAACCATGGATATCATCTACGGTTATTGGCTTCCTTCTGCGCCTTACGATCGTGCTGAGGGCAATGACTATGAATATTTCACCGAGCTAACCGATTTCACAAAGGCGCCGGGCGGGTCTCAGTATGTGTTGCCAATTCAAACCTAAGAGTGAACGGACAATTCACGCAAACTCTCAACTGCTGGAATATCTACGCCTCCTATCGACTAACAAAATTGTTTTGGTGACCTTTCATCGATAAAATACGTAAATTCTACGTTACACGCCGGCGAATCATTGCCAGTGATGGACGCACATAATTGGCCACAAGGATTCACCGATGGAACTCTCCAGCACGCGTTGGACACGCACGATCATCAGCGCATTATCTCTAACACTCGTTGCGTGTGGAGGCCCTAGTTCATCAGATGAACCGTCCAATTCCAAGGGAGATATTCCTGCCCCGCCTGCGCTGATCGTTAACGAACGCAACCTTCCGTTCATAATCGGGTGCTTTGCCGGTAGTTTACAAGTTGACTCAGGTCTCGACACTAATCTAAACCGTACCATCGATACTAGCGAAATTACTCAGTCGTATACATTATGCAACAGAGAGAACACAGCCTCCGGTGATACCTCCATAACATTCGCGTTATTACGCACTGCCGAAGAAGGTCCAGGGGCGCACTGCAGCACCGGCGGGATTAAAATGCTCTTGGGGTTAGATGAAAATAACAACGACATTCTCGAAGACAATGAAGTCTTGAACATTGAATACGCATGCCAAGCTACAACCTCATCAAGTGACGACAACAACACTACACGCTACCGCGCCCATACCGTCCCAAGTACGCCAGACACAAAAGCTTATCCGCAGTGCCTCCATGAATTCAGCCAAGCATTTACCACAGAATATTTCGAATGGGGCGAACAAACCAATACGAATGCGTATGCAGTTTGTCGAGAACACGCCTGCTTCGAAAGCATTCCTGAGGGTGGAGGTTTTCGATCTCTGGCGTTTGGCGACGGAACTCCCGGTTGCGAAACCTACAGCCGAACAACCGTCACATGTTTCCCGCGCTTCGAGCTAAGTGACAACAAAGACAGCTGTGTCGAGATCGATTTCTGCGCGCAGGGCGATCTGGATGCATGCCCCACACAAAATCAGTGTGAACAGGCGTCTGGTCACTGGTGGGATGAAAGATGTCAATCATCTCCCCAACCCATGGAATCCATCTCAATTGTGTACCCCACTGAGACTACAAACATCACACCACAATCCGGCCAGCATTTTACATTTAGGCTAACATCGCCGAATGCAAGCCTAAATAAAGTGAGATTGAACGATATAACCGTCACACATCTGTTTAGCCTGCAAAACGATGGACGCTATCAAGCAAGCTTCGATTCAATCGAGGGATATCTTAACGACGACAACATCAACACACTGGTTATATCAGCCACGAACTCATTGCCAGCTTCGATTAACTTCAGCGCGAACGTAACATCACCAGCCGTCGTCATCACCGAAGTATCTACCGTGTCGGCCTTGCCGCAGTCGGGAGCGGTTGCATCTGTGGCCGGTAGAGCGCATAAAAAAGGCCTACAGTCAGTATCTGCGAATGCCACTAGTATGCTTGTGTTAAATGATCGATTTTGGGGCCAACTTGAGGTGCCTCTAGATGTAGCCTCGGCAACTAGCGAACCAGACTACGTCTTCACTGCAAACTACGACGATGGAATCCGAGCTACAACTGCCATGGTTGCCTATGGCCGCCCCATAGCCAATGCACTGTCGTTACAGATTAACGATGAAGCCTATGGCCCGATCAATACGTGGTTAGCAGACGTTATCAATGCTCGCTTACGCGAAGATTCTGTATTATTTGCACCAGCCACAGCAGTACAACTCTGCACCAGCTTATTGAAAACAAATATAGCAACCTGCGATCTGCAGTTTGAGGCGATCGCCGACACTGCAAAGCCGCGTGTTGAAGTGCAGTCGGTGAACTCCGCAAGCGACCAATATGACTTGGATCTTCGCCTAAAACTGACATTTGATTTCCTATCAGTGAAGCTAGTCGCCACCCATGATGGCCAAACAACTCACGCCACATTAACCTGGGATAGTGAAAACCCAGCGACACAACCACTATCAATATCACTGAATTTGCGGGCACGCCCAGAGGCCGCAGCCGATGGTCAGAATGGACTTCTTCTCGGGTTATATCTCCAAGACCTACCCGACAACGAAAGTATCCAGGCTGATATCGGTGTTCCACAAATCGCTGATACACGCTGTGCGATAGGCTGTAGCACCAGCGGTGAATCTAAAGCACCGGTGTCTGATATCACTATTTCATCAGGCTGGGCACAAACACGTGTATCCTTGAATGTATCCCTGATAAATCAACTCCGCGCAACCTTATCACAGGCAATTAACACCGATTGGAACACCACAGATGCCGTGCTAGTTTCTGCGTTATCTATTCCAGCAACAAGCTCCACTCCTCGTCCGATTGTGGAAAACCACGCACTCGAATATGCCACTACCACAGCGCCTGGAGAGGCTCGAACCACAGAAAATGGCCTGTTTCTATCCGTTGCATCGGGAAGCCAATTTACCAATGCAACAGCACACCTTTCAGCACTTAACCCAATACTCGGTTCGCGCTTCAATACACCTTCGCCAATGCCGTTTATGCAAGCTACGGATGCCAAGGTTTCAGTCGCACTGTCAGAAAACACCGTCAATCAACACTTGGCAATGCAATACGCAGCTCAGTTGTTTGATGATATCAATACGATATCAGAGCCTGGTGATAGCCAACTGACAAACCGAATTAATCGAGCGATTCAGGCAGCATTGCCATTCTCCGTCGGTAAAGTCGTACAGCGTTCCCAGATAAAAATCGCGGTCACTAACGCTCCGCATGTTGTATTTGAAGAAAACAACACCATGCGTTTAGTCATTCAAAATGCCGAACTAGATCTGGATATCGACCCCGGCGATGGCGTTATCAATTTGGCCAAGGCGGCACTGAATCTGGAGGCCCGATTTGATGTTGCTATCGATGCTCAAGGGCGACTGAATCTCAAACGCGACCCAAGTAGCACGGTATTTTCGATCATGAACCCTCGAGCAAACACCAATATTCAAGTTAATGGCATTCATCTAACTGGGGAGCTTGCACGCGAAACAGAAACGCAATCGCGTCGTATTTTGCTCGATATCTTCCCATCGATTGCAGAAGATTACTTCCATCAAGTGAATCAGCTCGTTTTGCCATCGATACCACAAGCGCTATGGAATTTGGGCAGCGAAACACCGAGCTATATTGCTCACACCTTGCCGCGTGTATTCGGGTTGCGGCTGTCGAGTAACGGTGTCTCAGTTAACAATGGGAATATGATACTGAAAGGCGATCTGCATGATATTACGACTGCCCCCGTCAACAGTTTGATCAGCTTATGTGTCTACGCTTCTGAACAGAACCAAACCGCGTGCCCATTGGATTAAACGCCACTCAGCGTATAGCTCCGCTAAGTATCGCATGACCAACGCCTCGGCAGAATGTGTTAACAAACACCTGCCGGGTTCGCCTATTAACGACTCGTTGATAAATAGATTCCGCGATGACCCGACTCTGCGATAAAAAATGGGCAACTCACCTCCCAAAACACCACAGAATTACCTCTTGTAGGCAGGTTTATGGCGAAAATTCCTGTGCCATTGAGCAAAAAGCCGTCTTCTCGGTCAAAACTCTGTGAAACAAGCCGGGCCGTTGCGGAACAGGCCTTGCAACTGGGTGCCCACCGTCTGTATGGTAGGGGCCAAAACAATAAGATGCGGAGGCCGATGTGTTTCAAAAACTGCTGCGATTTCTAACGAGTCTTCTACCGGTTGCTTCAAACCGTGTTGGTAGCTGTAACGGCTGTGGTGATTGTTGCAAACTTCCATACGTTTGCCCGTTTTTAAAACAAGACAAAGACGATAATTACACCTGTTCGGTGTATTTCTTTCGTCCGCCCAGCTGCCGCAAGTACCCGCGTATTGAAGCTGAGCAATTAACCCCTGAAAACTGCGGTTTCAGCTTTGTTAATGCCGATAATCCGGCCGACATTATCGCCACCTCAACCACACCGCACACCAATTATGTGAACGCCGCAGAAACCGAGGTTGAACAACAGAAGGATGCGGCTTAATGGCCGATAGCTTTCGACGTATCGACCGTGCCACAGCAATCGACCGAAGCCTGCGCTACCCGTATGCCGTCGCTGAGGATTGTTATCATTTTATCCGCGGTGAAAGCCGACCTATAAAAGAAGCCCAACAGCTGATTGAAGGCCGTATTCCGGTCATCGGTTATGGCTCTAATTCTGCTGCCGAAGCCCTGGATCGCAAATATCGCGATCACAATGACATGTACACCAGCGGCATCCCCGTTATGGTTGGGCAGCTGCAGGATTTCAGCATTGTTTATGCAGCGCAGTTTTCACCTTACGGGGCTTTACCTGCAACTATTCACCCCGTGACTGGCGCTGGCGTGCGCACAGCAATCACCTTTCTTACCGAAGCACAGCTGCTACGTATGCACGATACCGAAGACGTGGATTTGTATTACAGCTTTGAAGAAATCGACGGCAGTATTGCCCTCAACAATGGCCTGCATATCGAGCGCCCACTCGCCTATGTGGCTTTGGGTGGTTCTATCTGCACCGATGAAGGTTATCTGGCGTTGGAAGCGATTCAGCAACAAAGCCCTCAAAACCCCAAGATTTCGCAGCGTGATGTGCAACAGCGTGTGATTGATTTACTCGGTTTAGAGCATTCAGTGGAAGACTTCATCAGCGAAAACGCGTTGCAGGAAGATACCCGTAACGCGCGTTTTTTGCGTTTATCGTCATTGGTTGGCGACGTGTGGCATCGTTGAGATTCACAATCTTTCACGGCTCGATCAACAGGTAACGTCGCAAAAAATCCGCGGCCATCGTCAATGAACGCTGGCCCTCTGGGGCATCCAGCATCAAGCCTTGAAACCCGTGGGGCATCCCTTCAAATATCTGAAAATCTACCGACTGCCCGGCCCCACGTAACTTATCAGCGAATCGGCTGGCGTCACTAAACAATATTTCACGGCTACCGACTTGTATCTGCGTTGGCACAAATCCTCGAGCAACATCGCCAAACAGTGGCGACACCTCAGCACAAATACGTTCAGCATGCGTCGGTGCATACGCTGCCGCGGCGCGTTGCAGATGGTTTTCATATAGCAAACACGGATCTACATCTTGCCGCTGAATATAACTATCACCACTGGCAGATAAATCCGTCCAAGGCGACCACGCCAACAACGCGGCCGGCAAATCGATGTGATTGTCACGAAGCATCATAACCATCGCAGCAGCCAAACCGCCGCCGGCGGATTCACCAATCATCGCCCAAGGATGTTTGGCAAAATCTGGCAGGGTTAAAAGCGCGCGCATTGCTGCCAACACCGCTGTTGTTGTGTGCTGCCAATGGCTTATCGGTGCCAATGGGTAATCGATGGAGTAGAGAGTAACGCCTGTGCGCCGAACCAATTGAATCGGCGTCACCAAAGAAGTACGAGCGCTAAAACAGGTATAGGCACCGCCGTGAAAATACACGGCAGAGGCTGAAGCAGCCGATGATTCCGGACGCACAACCATCACCGGCAAGCCACCAAGTGTTGTGGAACTCACGATAACGCCCTGCGTATCAACGGCATTCGCCGAGGCGTTTGTTTCGACCTGCGCTTGATACGCTTGCCAACCGGCAATGTCGCTCGGTAATGGCATCGCAGGCGCTAATCGAGGATCAGGTAAACGTGCAAGAATCGTCTCGGCTTGCGGTGAAACCGGCGCGGATGATTCAGATATTTGCGAAGACGACGACATACCCATAACTCATTGATACCAACCTTGAGAATACCAAAGTCACAAGCCAGTGTTTACTGTGTTCCAAAAAGACGATCACCGGCATCGCCCAAGCCAGGAATGATATAGCCGTTTTCATTTAAACGTTCGTCAACAGATGCCGTATAGATTGCAACATCGGGATGCTGATCAAGGACGCGCTTCACGCCTTCTGGCGCGGCTACCAATACCAGCACAGAAATATCGCTACAGCCGGCCTCTTTGAGTGCATCCAATGTCGCCACCATGGTGCCGCCCGTTGCCAACATGGGGTCAACCACTAGGGCGGTGCGCTGCTCGATGGCCGGGCAAAACTTTTGATAATAGCGGTGGGGTTCGAGTGTGGTTTCATCCCGATACAGACCAACAACCGAAATACGTGCCCCCGGAATTAACTGTAAAACCCCATCTAACATGCCTAATCCCGCCCGCAATATCGGTACGATGGTGACTTTTTTTCCGGCGATTTGCTGAACCTCAATCGGCCCTTGCCAACTATCAATCGTGGTGGTTTCAAGTTCCATCGCTAGAGTCGCTTCGTAGGTGAGCAAGCTCGCTATTTCATTCGCCACCGCTCGAAAGCAGCGCGTGCTGATCGTATTGTCACGCAGTAGCCCCAGTTTATGTTGAACCAAGGGATGATTAATAACATGAATACTCATTCGAAATGCCCTGTCGTGATGGCTAAATATGGCGAGATCGCCCCGGAGTAGCTGATACAGGTTTACCAAGGCCGGCTAATAGCTTAGACAACACCGGTGAACATTTCATACCGCTGGTGCGAATGGAGAATTGGATATATCACCTGATGGTGACAATAGGGACAGCCCGCTGAACACCATTGGCATTGCACTTAACCCAGTGAATGAGGATAGAAGTTAAGCTGAAATCGAAGATGGTTATTTATCGTTAGATGGCCGCAGACCGAGCACCCGAAACAACCAGGCCTGCCTCCAAATCACAGGTTCACTTATCACCCAGAGTGTCGGATAACGAATCCGCTAAAGCATATTTCGGATCGAAACCACTCGCACGAATCTTGCTATCGTCAAACAACGTATGGTGGCTGATAACATCGACCGAAAACCGCGTCAGCGGTAGTTCACGCCCATAGGGCACAACCGCCTCCAATAATGCAGCGATCGCTTTCATCATTATCACTGGGCTAGGCACTACCCAACTCTTGCTGCCAAGTTGGCGATCAAGAGCTTCATGAAACTCAGACCAACAAATATCAAACCCTTTCACCAAATAGATCGCCGGTGTTTTATCAATACCATTGGCAAGATGCACCATCGCTCGGCCGATATCCCGCACATCAATGCATGAAAACTGCCAATCCTGAAACCCCATAACCGGAAAGACACGCAAGCGATGGCTTTGAACAAACGGCGGTATAAAATCGGTGTCTCTCGGGCCGATTGCATTGGCAGGCCGAAGCATGACCAACTCAGTAGAATCTGGCTTCCAGGCTGCTTGCAAAGATTGCTCTCGATCAATGGCTGTTTGATTGTAACCGTGGGTGGGCGTAGTTGGATACTGCTCATCGATGGCTGTTGGCGGGCGTGAAAACCCATAAGCCATAACCGTGCTCAGTTGCATGAATCTGCTGACCCCCGCTTCTTGCGAGATGCGGAATAACCGAGTTGTTAACGTAACATCGGTGCGGTTACGTTCTGCCACACTGATGTGTAAGCGTGTGTCTGCAATGCAGTTAATCACCACAGTAGCTTGTGCCAAAAGCGCTAATAAAGAAGCCTCATCGGTATAATCGACCGGCTGGATCTCGATGTTGGCATGCCTCAACCAAGCGTGATCGCCCATCCGACGTAATGGACAGATTACCTGCAAGCCACTGTTGGCTGCTTGTTCTGCCACATGGCCGCCGATATAACCGCTCGCCCCAAAAATCACCAACATATAATTAGTCACCCTGTCGTAACATCCGGCAGGTTATCACAAGTTTGCAAACATCAGCGGTTAAATTGTGAATGCTGGTGCATCATTTTGTGATAGTTGCCGCCTATGATAAGCAGCATCGGGACACGCTGTTTCCTTGAATGTCGTATACCGATTGCGGATTTAACCAAAGATAGACCTGATAAGGACACCTATGAAAACTTCCAAGAAAACCGTTTTCACCGGCAGCGCCATTGCCATGGCTGCAGCAGCACTGGCCGCTTGTAGTGATACCCCAGCGCAATCAACCGATGCAACGACAACGGATTTGGCCCATTGCTATGGCGTAAATAGCTGTAAAGGCCACAATGACTGTCAAACAGCGGACCACGCTTGCGGCGGACAAGGCTCATGTAAAGGCACAGGCTTTGTTGCTATGCCAACAAAAGCTTGTACTGATATTGGCGGCGTAGTTAAAGACGAATGGCGCGGCGAAGCATCTGTTGCAGAATTGTCTCACTGCTATGACGTTAACCTCTGCAAAGGCCACAACGATTGCGCGACTGCCAACAATGCCTGTAAAGGCCAGGCGTCTTGCAAAGGGACTGGGTTTGTATTGATGGGCGAGAAAGCCTGTAAAGATGTCGGCGGTAAAACCGGCAGCTGATCCGCACGCGAATGCGATCACCCCTGAAAGTATCTTGCCCGGCAAGGTATTTTCAGGGCATTTATGATGTACATCAAACGTAATAACACCTTCACACTGGTGGAACACTAAACAGCATCTATGCTGTAAACTGTTTTTCACTGACAGTTTTTGATACGGCACCCTATGGCGAATCACTTTCTCGGCTTCGGCCTCGGCCTTCGCACAGACCACTTTCATGATGTTCTGAATAACGATCACAACATCGACTGGTTTGAAATTCTCTCCGAAAACTACATGGTCGCCGGCGGTAAACCGCTGTATTACCTCGAAGCCATTCGTGAGCGTCATCCGGTAGTGATGCACGGTGTCTCATTGTCACTCGGCTCAGCAGATCCGCTGAATCAGGATTATCTCAAACAGCTCAAAAAGCTGACACGTATCGCACGGCCCCAATGGTTTTCCGATCACCTTTGTTGGACAGGCGTGCACAACACCAATACCCATGATTTGATGCCACTACCCTATGACATGGCAGTCGTGCGCTATGTCGGAGACCGCATAAAACAAGTGCAAGATCACATCGGCCTGCCATTTTTGCTCGAGAATGTCTCCAGCTACTTGAATTACCAAGCCTCAACCATGACAGAATGGGATTTTGTTAACGAGCTGGTGAACTACGCCGATTGCCAGCTGCTGCTGGATGTAAACAATATTTATGTGAGTGCACGCAATCATGATTTTGATGCCGACGACTATCTCAATGCCATCGACGTTGACCGCGTTCGCCAAATTCACCTGGCAGGCCACACCGATTATGGTAGTCACATTATCGATACCCATGACCACGATGTTTGTGATGATGTATGGCAACTCTACGCCCGCGCCTTAAAACGCTTCGGCGCTGTCAGCACGATGATTGAACGCGATGCTAACATTCCACCGTTCAACGAACTTGCCGCTGAGCTCGACATTGCTCGGGATATCGCGCATAAAACACTCAGCGCTGAACAGCTAACGCCCATAGTAACCGAGGTGGCCTGATGGAACTTGATGCCCTGAAACACCTGCAGAGTGAAATGCTCGGCCATATTTTAGATCAACCCAACGACGCACAATCGCTGATTGTGGATGAAGGCGCACTGAACGCGGAACAGCGTTTGTCCATCTACCATAGCGCTTACCGCATGCGCCTGAAGGAAACCATCGAGACCGACCACGAGGTTCTCGGCAGCTATCTTGGGGATGATTTATTTGACCAGATGGTCATCGGCTATTTGCAATATCATCGCTCAGACAATCCATCACTGCGCTACTTTTGCGACCCGCTACCTAAGTTTTTGGCCAACCATGTGCCTTTCAGCAACTTACCCGTGATCAGCGAACTAGCAAGGTTTGAACGTTTATTATTGGTTGCTTTTGATGCTCCCGAAGCCCATCGAATCACGCTGGATACCCTGCAACAGTTAGCGCCTGAATCTTGGCCGGGGATCCAATTAACCTTTCACCCTAGCGTGCAGTTATTCAATAGCCCATCCAATGCCGTCAATATCTGGCAGGCACTGAAACAAGAAAACCCGCCACCAGAAGTCTCCAATGCCGAACAATGTTGGCTGATCTGGCGTAACCATGAACGCTTGACGGAATTCCGCCATATCAATGACATAGAACACTTGTTGCTGCAGCAGGCGCTTACCGGTGACTCTTTTGAATCATTGTGTGAAACACTCACTGAGCACGTGGTTGAAGACGAAGCTCCACAAATCGCAGCATCAACTTTAATGCGCTGGATCAAGGATGGTTTGATCCAATCCCTGTAAACTCCCCATCTTAGGTCTCAGGGAGGGTTACCTCCCAATAACTTTTATAGCCATACTGTAACTTCACAGTGCGACTGTAAAATTTATACTGCGCCTCGACGTTATTCGCCGAGGCGCTTTTTTATGTCTGCAGAACCACTCTCTCGTCGAGAGAAAAATCGGCTAAACATGCGCGGGCGCATCAAAAAAGCAGCCACGCTGCTGTTTGTTGATCAGCCAATCGAAGCAACCTCCGTTGCCGAGATCGCCAACGCCGCCGACATCGCCGAGAAAACCTTTTATAACCATTACCCGACCAAGCGAGATCTGCTCTCTGATATGTCGGATGAGATGATCCGACTATGCAACCGGTTGGTGGAAGACGCCGCGAATAACGCCAGCGACTTTGATACCGCCGTTAACCGCGCATACCAGAGCCTGGCTGATGAGATGACCGCCTACCCAGCACTTGCCAAAGGCTTAGTGAATTTTGTGATGAACCAGTCAACGCACGACCAATTGCCCGCAGAGACCATGACGTTTATGCCGGTGCTTGAGGTTGGCCGCAAACACCAATCGTTATCCGACCAGTTTGATATCGAGTTTCTCGACCGCATGCTGACCGGCACGCACTATAACGTGACCTTGCACTGGACCAACAACCCTAACGACAACTTGCAGCAGCAAATGGAACATGCCGCCGCTTTTCTTCTTCAATCAGCCAAAAAGCGCTGAACGAATGCTGAGGAGCCTTCATGGAATCCGCCATTATTCAACACCTGTTCCACGCCCGCTGGCGCTGGTTTTTTATCTCACTCGTCATTTTGGTTGCCGCCAGTGCGGGCCTTAAACACCTGACATTCGACAGCAGCACGGCGTTCTTTTTCGGCGAAGATCATCCAGATATGCAGCGTTGGCGCGCATTCACTGACATCTACGGTGATGCCGACCGTGCCCTGTTGATGATCCAACACAAAGACGGCCAATCCCTGTTAAGCGACAAAAAGTATCTCGCACTGATTGAATCCGCTACAGCAGAGCTGGAATTGGCCCCTCATGTGGTACGCGTTGAAAGCCTCAGTAACTACCAACACTCCTGGGCTGAAGATGATGATCTTTATGTTGAAGCCCTGATCGAAGATGCCGCTGATAAATCGGCTGACGATGTTCAGGCGATTGAATCTCTAGCATTGAACGACCCAGCAACCCGCTATCGCCTAGTCAGCCCAGCCGGTGACGCCACCGTCGTGGTGATGACGGCCAACTTTGATGAAACTCTTGGCCATGTCGAACAGCAAAAACAGGTCGTGACGACCTATGTTCAACAAATACGGGATCAAATTCGTGCGCAATACCCTGAGTTGAATGTGTATACCAACGGCAATGTCGTGGGTAACGCGACGACAATGGTGCTAGCTGTTGAAGATATTAAACTGTTCATTCCACTGATGTATCTAGTGATTTATACCCTGCTGGCTATTTTATTGCGCAGCCTGCTCTCGATGTTAACGATCGCATTTACTGCTAGCTTTTGCGCCGTCAGTGCCCTAGGCATTGCCAGTTGGCTGGGCATTACGTTATCGCCCCTGTCGATCTCTGCGGTCAGCATTGTGGTGATCACCACAGTTGCGCACTGCGTGCATATCGTTCTGGCATATCTGGAGTTTTATCGCGGCGGCATGGAGAAAATGGCCGCAATGGCCGAGAGTTATCGCATCAATCTGCAGCCGGTATTTTTTACCAGCGTCACTACCGCGCTCGGTTTTTTATCCATGAATATTTCAGAGATGCAGCCATCACGTGATCTTGGCAATATCGTTGCTATCGGCGTCGTGATCAGCTTTATGTTTTCTCTGACACTGCTACCGACGTTTTTATGGATGATGCCGGTAAGATCCAAAGCCAACGCAGAATCCATTCTGAATCGCATCAGCAACTGGAGCAGTGAAAAAGTCATTCGCCATAGTCACGGTATGTTATGGGTCTCGTTGCTGGTTTCTGCCGGACTCGCCTGGGCTGCCAGCACCAATATCATCACCGAACGCATGACAGAAAACATCAAACCGCCACACCCATACCGTACCTCGACCGATGCCTTCGATAATGCGCTTGGGGGTGTTTATACCTTGCAGTATTCCATCCAGGCAATCGGTGCGGGAGGCATTTCAGAACCGGATTATTTAAACGCACTGGATACTTTTACCCAGTGGCTACGTAAACAACCTGAAATTACCAGCGTCCATTCCTACGTGGATGTGATCAAACGCTTGAACCGTAATATGCACGCCAATGATTCAGCGTGGTATCAGGTACCCGAAGATCGCCAACTCGCCTCACAGTATCTGCTGCTCTACAATTTTTCGCTGCCCGCAGGCCAAGATCTCACCAACCAAATCAACGCCGATGAATCCGCCACACGTTTGGTCGTTAGCCTACCCAGCATGCCCGCTAACAACATGGTTGATCTTCAAGATCGCATTTACGCATGGCAACAAAGACACCTGCCAGAATACATGCGCGACTACGGTACCAGCGACGCATCGATGTGGTCTCATCTGGCACTAAACGTTCTCGGCAATAGTTTGTTATCGGCATTTACCGCGCTGTTTTTTATCTCGTTAGTGCTAATGGGCATTCTGCGTTCGTTCAAATATGGCGTCATCAGTCTGGCCCCGAATATGCTGCCGGGCATTGCCGGCTTTGGATTTTGGGCGCTCTATAATGGCGAAATCAATTTGGCACTGATGAACGTACTCTGTATCACCATCGGTATTGTGGTAGATGATACGGTGCACTTTCTGAGCAAATACATTCGTGCACGCAAGGAGCAAGGGCTCAACGCCGAGGATGCCGTACGTTACGCATTCCGCCACGTTGGCCCGGCTATTTTGGTGACGACACTGGTATTGACGCTCGGCTTTGGCAGCCTAACGCTATCGCCATTTCTCGCCAACGCCAATATGGGCATGATGATCGCGATCATTATCTTTGCCGCACTGATTTATGACTACTTTTTGCTACCTGCACTGTTGCTGGTGTTGGATAGAAACGGCCCTGCACCATCTAAGCCGTAACATAATATCACAAGGGCCTTTGTGTTCACGTTAACAAAGGCCCTAAACTATCCCATCCGGCTCAACGAACAACACGATTGCCAAGACCCTCACGTGATACTCATTGCGTGCACATTAGCGAAGCGACATAATATGATCAGTTTTTTACATTTGCCGAAATATGCGGTTTTCGCCTACCGATAAAACGTTTAACCGGCGGCACTCAATACGATGAATAACGATAACAATATGATCGGTCTGATAACGCGATATGCATCGGTGTGAATGGTCAATACCTACACATCGACACCCCGCTATATCAGCTATGTCATCTGCATAGAAACCCTGTGCTTCTTAACCGGTGTATTTGCAGAAACAACGGGATGGCCACCGTTGGTTACCGCTGTGTTCTTTTCTGCTTTTAGCCTGATTGTTGGTTTTTTAATCGCCAACAAATTTGTCTTCAAGACACAGGAAACCTGATAACTCCGGCATCAGCCAGCTAATCAACATGGCAGAGTAAAGAATAAAAATGAACAATATTAACGCAGAACAACAACGTGAATTATCGTTCTTTGCCGCTGTTTCACTGATTTTTATCTATCCAATTATTCACGCAAATGTATTTTTTCGAGATGACCTTTTACGATCGCTGAAGGGCTATGGCAGCTGGGATTTTCAAGGCCGCCCATTGGCCGACTTGGTACAGAGTATCGCTGCATCGGCGTTTTCATGGCATTTGCCAGATATTGCACCACTTACCCAAATATTGACGGTCTTTTGCTTGGCAGCAGCTGGTTATAGCTTCAATCAATATCTGAAAAGTCGTCAGGGAAAAGGCAGTTTGATCGCATCCTCTCTATTGATGCTAAACCCGTTTTTTCTCGCGAATGCCTCATATCGATTTGATGCATTTGGCATGGCTTTGGCATTTTTACTGTCTGTGATGGCATTTACACAATGTGTAAAAAAGCAAAATAACGGAGGGAGGTTATCACTTAGTTCGGTTTTTCTTCTATTTTGTACGCTCTGCCTCTACCAACCCATGATCAATGTAACGCTAGGATTGCTTAGCGTCGAATGGTTGATCCGCGCCCGCGATGGCCGATTTAAAGATGCACTATACACACTGTGCCTTGTGACCCTTCACGTAGTATGTGCGTTGGTAATCTACTACCTAACAATCCCTGCGCTATACATGGCCGAAAATTCGCGCTCGTCAACCATTCCACTGTCGGGTGAAGGGCTGCAGATGTTAATCAACAATATGACGGTCTACTCCAACATACTGGCAAGTTACTGGGTTGGCCCGACACTTGTTTATTTGTCTGCATCAGTTGTGCTGACGCTGGCATTAATACCCAACATCATCCGGCATTCATCGACGACCTGGCAGGTTATTCCAGGCTTAATTCTTGGTGGATTCATATGGTGGCTGTCTCTATTTGGCCCTTTTGTATTGTTGTCAGAGCCAACACCAACCTATCGAACCATGCCTACGTTCTATTTTATCTTTGTATTGCTGGCACTGCTGGCGTCATGGTCACGCTTTAAGCTGCGCTACATCGCCATACTTCCTATCATCGTCGCTATTGCTACGTCCTATAAGTTGGGCGTTGCGCTGAAAAACCAACAGGATTTCAATGAATCAGTCATGAATATGGTGACATACGATCTGGTCTCTCGATCCCTGGATCAAGAAAAAATCTATGTAATCGGTGTTCCGGCTGAAGCACCGCGCAACAGCACCGTGTACGAAGCAAACCTGTTTATCCGTTCACTCAGCTACCCAGCCTCCGCCTGGATAAGTGCCGGAGATTTGTTAATGCGTGGGTTGAAAAACACACAGTTTTTATGGTCTGGAAGCCACCAACAACACGAACCTCAGTTTAAAAACGATCTGTGTCACTCCCAACGAGAGCCCCTTGTTGTTAACAGCTTTTATACGTTACTGAACGCCGACGAGCGTGTTTACGTTATGCTGGACACGAACATACCGGCCTTCTGTGAATCGGATCTCTCTGACTCTGCTTCTAGCTACACGCCCACGACAACAAGCAATGCAGAAATACCCCAATAAAAAAGCTCAGTTGCCTAATAATAACCCTGAAAAATAGTAAACAGAGCTATTCAAATCGCCATACCATTAAACTGTTTGGCCAGATAAATCGCGTAGTTGTCGGTCATACCGCTGAGAAAATCCACAACGCGTCGCAACGCTAGGTAATCTTGCGACGAACCTGCGGGTTTTCCGTGGTCCTCACCACTACCAATACGTGTATCAAACGAGTGTTCGCCGATCAAATCCAACACCCGCTGACTGCGAAACGACATATTGTCGCGATCATGTACCCATTCGATAACCGAATGGCACATCACATCTAACAAAGTCGCAATAACGTTGTAAGCACCAATTTCCAACTCCACTTTACGAGCATGGTTATAGATCTGTTGCCGGGCTATGGATTTAGCCGCCTTGATCGAGTCACGAATATGCGGCGGACAAAGCTCAATCAGCGGTGTGTCATCGCCGTCGAGGTATTGTTGCTGATGTTTGAGAAAGGCATCCGATGCGGCTTCGATATAGGTTTCAATCACTTTGCCGCGAATAAGAGGCAGCTTCCGGCGAGTGCTCTTCAGCCGACGAATGTCCGCCTCCATCTCACTCATGCTCGGGGCAGGAATCACGGGTTCGATAATCTCAAAAAACTCATCCCAGCCAAGAATCTCCATCTCCAGACCGTCTTCGAGATCTAAAATGCCGTAACAAAAATCATCGGCCGCTTCCATTAAATGCGCGAGCGGATGACGGCAATACCAGTTGTCACCGGATTTTGACAACAACCCTGTCGCCTCTGCAACCTCATGAAATGTCTCAAGCTCTGACGAAAACACACCAAATTTATGCACCCGCGGCCGTTGCCCTTCTGCCGCTGGCAGAGACGTCCATGGGTACTTGATCGACGCGGCAAGCGTTGCATAAGTGAGGCGCATCCCGCCTTTATTGATGTGATTTTCAACCGATGTTAGCACCCGAAAACCTTGTGCATTGCCTTCAAAGTGAATCAAATCATGGGCTTCTTCTTCACGCATATTTTGCAGCAGATGATTGCCAGCATTCATAAACCAGCTTTTTATCGCCTCTTCGCCAGTATGACCAAACGGCGGGTTGCCAATGTCATGCGCAAGGCACGTTGCCTGAACAATATCCCCTAGATCTGCAGCGCAGACGGCATCAGGTAATTGATTGATTTCTGCCAGCTTCAAGCCAGCCAATATACCGAGACTACGTCCAACACAGCCCACTTCGAGGCTGTGCGTCAATCGGTTATGCACATGGTCATTCTGCGCCATCGGGTGCACTTGAGTCTTGCGCGCAAGACGGCGAAATGCGCCTGAAAAAATGATTTTGTCGTGATCGGAATTAAACGGCGAGCGCCCGGGTTCGGCTTTCGGCGGTTTACCGCCAAGACGGGACGGATTCAACAGCTGGTGCCATTGCATAGGCGCTCCTTAAAGGTTATGCCGCGCACATTCCAATATGCGCTCAAACAATACACGGATAAAACCTGACCTACTTATAGCTTAAACCACATAGTCGACGTTTTGCTGACACCTTTGATGTTCAACCCGCCAAAAAGGCTGATCGCTCTCGGGCATAAAGCTGAATCCGGTCGCAAATTAAACAATTTGTATTATGAAGCATTCTTGTATCATAAGTAGAAAATAAATATGATACATATGTGTTTCAATATTATTTGATTTGCCTACAGGCGAGCCAACGCCTCAAAAAGATAACTATGAAGGCTTCCGTATGATGAGAACAAATCGACTGACCCAATACTCGCTTCGCGCATCAGTTGCACTAACTGCATGCCTGATCGTCGCGTGTGGCCCCAGTAAAAAACCGGATCCTGCGCCACCAGCGCCACCGCCAGCCGAAGATACACGCCCGGCGTATGTGAATTTTGAATCGGGCCCGGTACGGCCGATCGCCAAAACCGGTAATAAAGTGCTCATTACCAATACTCCCAATCGATCTCTGGAGGTATTTACCACATTGCCTAATGGCGACTTGGAACACCAATCAACGGTTCCTGTGGGTATTGGGCCAGTGGCTGTCAATATTGCACCGGACGGCAGCGCATGGGTCGTCAACCATATTTCAGATTCCATCAGCGTGGTACGTTTCGATCAGACACTGCCTTATGTCGACAAAACACTCTTAGTCGGCGATGAACCACGCGATATCGTGTTTGCAAACGGCAAGGCTTTTATTACCACGGCGCATCGGGGCCAGCATCGCACCCACGCATCGTTACAAGGTGTGGACGGCGCTGGCGATCCCGCACTATTCACCTCCGGCGTTTCACGCGCAGATGTTTGGGTTTTCAATGCCAACGACACCGGAAGCTCCGTCGGTGGCAATCCCGAAAAAATTGTATCTCTGTTCGGAGATACCCCGCGCGCATTGGCGGTGACACCTGATCAACGCACGGTTTATGTCGCTGTCATGCACTCCGGAAACCAAACAGCCGCCGTTCATGAATCGGTGATGTGCCATGGCTTCGAAGACGACAACTTCGGTAACAAACCCTGCAACACGCTTGATCGCATCAGCTCACCGGAGGGCGAAGCTAACGGGCAACTACCCGGCGGCCGCACAGCACCTGGGGTTAATAAAGACGGTATTCCACAACCTTGGACATCCATGATTGTTCAATACGATAACGACAGCGGCGAATGGCGAGATTCCAAAGATCGTAACTTCAGCAACGGCATCCGCTTCCACCTGCCCGACAAAGACGTATTTGCGATCGATACCGAGACATTGACTGAAGTTACCGCTTACCCGCATGTTGGCACCACACTCTTCAACATGGCGATTAACCCGACGTCAGGGCAGATTTACGTCTCCAATACCGAAGCCAACAACAGCACCCGATTTGAAGGCCCGGGCAAAGTTGGCGGCTCAACCGTGCAAGGTAATATCGCCCGTTCACAGATCACAGTGATCGATCCTTCGGCAAATAGTGTTGCCATGCGCCCATTAAACAAACACATCAACTACAGCGCGATAAAAGCGCCAGACAGCATTAAAGATCACTCAGTGGCGATGCCTAACCAAATGGCAATTACCGCTGATGGCAACACACTCTACACTGCGGCGATGGGCTCCGATAAAATCGCTGTGTATCCAACCCAAGACATCAACGACGACGCCTTATGGGACAACCAAGGGCTAGAGTTTGACCCGACACAACAAAATCACATTGACGTTGACGGTGGCCCTGCCGGCATACTGCTCGATGACGCCCGCAAACGCCTCTATGTTTACACGCGTTTTGATAATAGTTTGGTTAGCATCAATACAGATTCTCGACAAATTGAAGCTCGCCTGTCACTGACAACACCAGAGCCACAAGCCGTTATCGACGGCCGCGCCATGTTATACGACGCAAAACGCTCATCATCTAACGGTGAAGCTGCGTGTGCAAGCTGCCATATTTATGGCGACGGCGACCAGCTGAGCTGGAACCTCGGCAACCCGGATTCCTCAAATGCTAGAAATCCCCAACCCTTCCCGACCCGCAAACTTTCGTCGCTCGGCTGTGATTTCGTCGGCCCGAATGATGACAGCTGCCAGCTTTTGCAAATTATTAACGGTGACGGCAACCTAAATACGATTGCCTCGATGAAGGGCCCAATGTTTACCCAAACATTACGCGGCATGAGTACACATGGTCACATGCACTGGCGCGGTGACCGCTCTGTCGGATACTTTGGCACCGACACCGCACAAACGCTGGACGAGAAAACCTCATTCAAGAACTTCATCGTCGCCTTTGAAGGTTTGTTAGGGCTGGATATTGACCTACCAAATAGCGTCAATAGCGGCTCAAAATCAGCCGATGTTATAACGCTTGAACAACAGGTGGATGACCTCGCAGACTTTATGCTGCATACCCAAATGCCACCAAACCCGATTCGCCAACTCGATAATTCGCTGTCGGCGTCAGCTTCAACCGGCAAGGCATTTTTCACCGGCAGCCGACGCTCTGATGGTTTAGCCCAAGATTCACGGCGCAACGGCCCAGAGCAAGATGGTGTTAACTGTGAAGGCTGCCATGGTTTAGACCCGGCCAAAGGCTTCTATGGCACACGCGGCGAGATTGCTCACGGTGGTGAGATTCAGATCCTCAAAGTGCCACAACTGCGTAACTTGTATACCCGCGTTGGCATGTTCGGCCTACCGGATCGTATCGGCTTTTTGCCGTCAAATACACGCACACATCAGCGTGATCAAATTCGCGGGTTTGGTTTCTTGCACGACGGCGCGACTGATTTGCTGTTTAACTTCCTGAAAGGCGGTGTTTTCGACAATGGCGAACTACCTTGCCCGCCAGGATTAGATGCACGTTATGGCTGCGCATTTAACGCAGGCCATGTGGGAATTCCAAATGACAACGTGCGTCAGGCTCTGGTGCAGTACTTGATGGAATTCGAAAGTGACCTTGCACCGATTGTTGGTCAGCAAGTGACGCTATCGAGCACCGCAGATGATGCCCACCTAGACCGCCTAGAGCTGTTGATGCGTCGAGCCAGTACCCGTTTTGCGTCTAAGATACTCGGCCCTAATGCCCACGAATGCGATTTAGTCGCGCATGGCATCATTGATGGAAAGGCAAAATCCTACTTGTTCATGCCAACAAACAAATCGTTCCACCCCGATGCAAAATCTGATGCAATACTCGACAGCGACGCGCTAATCGAACGCGCAAAAACGGCAAATAATCACCTGACCTTTACCTGCGAGGTTCCAGGAGCCGGACATCAAATGGCACTCGACAAAGATTTGGACGGCATATTAAACCGCGACGATTGATTAATTCGCACAAAAAAGCGCTGTGTAGACGCACAGCGCTTTACAATTTCTGGCTCTCATGCCATTCGAAGCGTCAATACCATAATGGTTCGATAGTTTTTCCACTAACTGCGTAAACGTAATATCACACTCGAGAAGTTTCCATATCATCGATCCGACATCATTAACGCCATAATATTCACCATTCACAACACTCATGATAACGGTATCAGTGCCCATGCTGGCATGCCCCATGTCGGCATTCCGCTGGATATGATCTGCCCCAGTAAAAGTGGGCACTCGTTAAGCGACTAATTTCATTTCGTATTTCTCAGGGCTCAAATAACCCAACGCACTGTGGCGCCTTTTTCGATTGTAATCAACTTCAATATATTCGAACACCGCTCGGCGCATCTCTTCTCGATTCATTAACGGCTCATCGTGAATCGCTTCCACTTTGAAGGAATGGAAGAAACTTTCTACACAGGCATTGTCCCAGCAATTCCCTCGACGGCTCATACTCTGTTGCAGCTTTCTCTCTTCAATCAGCCCGCGGTAAGCGCCTGAGCAGTACTGGCTACCACGGTCACTGTGTACGATAACGTCTTCAGGGAAACTACGTCGGAACAACGCCATCTTCAGCGCATCACAGACTAAGTCCGCTGTCATCCTTGATGACATTGACCAGCCAATCACCGCCCGTGAGTAAAGATCGATCATCACCGCTAGATACAGCCAGCCCTCGCTGGTGTACAGATAAGTGATATCACCTGCCCACTATTGATTCGGGGCATCAGCATTGAAGTCCCTATCCAGCAGATTAGGGGCTACCTATAATGTATGGTTACTGTCTGCGATGGTTTTTATGTCGTGACACATCCCCTGATCGACCAGCTCAGCCTGAATACGACGTGCACCGTCACGGCTTTTGGAATCGTCAAAGGCCTCACTAATTGCTCTATCTCGTTGTTGCTGAGCTTGTCGGCGAGGGCTGGGGGCGTCTCGTTTCAAGTTCCACTGATAATACCCACTTCGCGATACTGCTAGCGCCTGACAGAGAAAGCTGATGCTCAGATGCTGGCCATGCTGTTGAATGAACCGGAAACGCACTACTTTGGGTTCTTCGCGAAGTAGGCTGCCGCCTTTTTTAGGAATTCAACTTCCTTTTCCAGATCGGCTTTCTCCCGTTTGAGTTTGGCATTTTCGGTGGCCAGATGACTCTCACGCTCACTGGCATTGCTCTTTTTCTCAGCTGCCGCTCGCCACTGATAGATCTGCGAGCCATGTAATCCAAGCTGGTCAGCAGCCTTGGTTACGCCGATTTTTCAGCCAACAATAAGGCTTCAGCTTTGAATTCATCGTTATGACGTTTTCGGGGTTGGGGTTTTTAGTCATGTTTCACCTCAGTTAGCAATTTTACTTGCTTAACGAGGTGTCTACTGTTGATGGAGCGGATCAATCTAAAGCCGTTCAATATTCAAAAACAACATCCAAGTGAAACACTTGTACATAGTCAAATATCCATCTGAACATCTCAAATCATAAACATAACCAAAGGCGCTACAACGACTTTTTCGACGATAAATTTTTCATAATAAATAGACAATAGAAGAACACATTTACGATATAACATTCCACATCAATAGTAGAACTTACCGTTAGGCTAAGTATTTTTTACCCATTCGAAACATAATATATACGAAAATAAATCCATATCATTAATTTATAAAATTAACAAAAAATTCAAGAACTATAAAGATTTACTACATTCATTAACTTAATATCACATGCTGAAATATTTATTTTATACTCCACTATAAATTTTATTCATGATACTCGGCTTGGGTTAATCGGCACCCAGAAATTGTATTCGGGCGAGCCTCCCGCGGTTTGATCGCCGCTGTCTCGAATCGACATTACCCCTAAAGGGGCCTCAAACATCCTGATTAGATGCGATCTGAAAAGGATCGGAAAGTGCCTCGACAAGAAAAGTACCAGTACTGGCTTTCTCTGCTAGGTGTGCTCCGGCAATAATTTTGGACAACGGGCGTTTCATGCAATTTGCCGACTATTGCAATTCGCACCCGACGTTGAGACATTGAATCGCTATTTGATTAGCGCGAAATGCCCCGTTGTCGAGTGATGGATACAATCGATCGAATTGAACCAATGCAACTTTGTTAGCGATTCGTTAATCCAGCTTGTGAATCGACCGCTTGATAAGGCCTATATGCTGCCTCTACAGAACAGCTCTCCACAGGTGTTAAAACCACATTCGACGCTAGCGCATACGGTTCCGTCTTTGTACCAGCAATGCGTTTAACCTGATCAGGCACGACAGACACTTCGATACAGCTGCTTTTGATGTGTTTGTTATCGGCACCTTTCACCTGCAATACATTGTTATAAGGCGTGTATGTTTGCTGCCGGGTATCCCAAGGGTTCGAGGAATAATCATAAACAGTGCGACCGATTTTATGCTGCGTCATCGTCTTTGCGATCAAACTGGTGTCTTCCATTTGCCAGATCTGACCACGCTTAGCGTTGCCTTGCGTTAACGTGATCTGCAACGGCGTTAATGGGTAGCCGTAGTCATATAGTTTGTGTTCATGATTGGAGGGATAGCGTTTTTCCCAAGTAAGGGTAACTTTGATATCCGCCGGATCCGCCTTTTTTTGAACCACCTGATAATATTTTACTTCCCCAATACCCACCGCATCCTGAATGACATGATCATACTCTTTGGCAGCCTGTGCTGCACTGATGTAACCAAAGCCGTAACCATTATTCCATTGAGCGTTTGTTGGGTCAGGCCAGATAGTAGACTCTTTGCCTAACGCGCCTTCTTGTCGGCCCGCTTCATACTTTGTTGGCGTACGATTGTCGGCACTATTAATTAAAATGGCCTTTACTGCCATACTGAAGCGCGGAGCCTGATCCGACAAATTCCATGAACTCGCATCTTGAGTGAGCACGGCTTCTTTGACCAATCCTGCAACACCTTCAGCCAAAGGAGCTGCAATGCTGGTGCCGGTTACCGGCCTAGCCTCAGCAACGGCCCGATAATCTTCACGTTCACTATCGATATAGGGCACGGTGCAGCTCACCACGTAACTGCCAGGGGCAACTATGTCGGGCTTTCTGCGTCCATCCAAGGTTGGACCACGGGCACTAGCCACTCTCAGATGATGGGCCGACCTTGGTTTACGCATGGTAAGATCATCATCAGCACCTTCGACATAATAGGGATTCATATTGCCAACCACGATGCCGTTGTAGGTATCCGCAGGCTCAGTGAGCGTGAATGCATAGGGGTCACCGGTGACAGATCGATTGCCTGCCGATTTAAAAAACAGGAAATCATTGAGATATGCAGCTCGGTCAAATTCACGGGCAATCGTCGAATAGGGGCTCACCATCTGCTCTGGTTGGTATGCTCCCCCTACCCATGCCTGCGCGTACTGTTCACCATGACCAAAACTGTAATTGAGCATATCGATACCTTGCCGGCTGATCCAAGCGAGGCTATCCATGGTGGTTTTAAGGGCGACGGTTTTATCAACATATTCGCCGGTCGCCGGATCAATCTGCACCGTTTCGTCACCGGCAAAGTCAAATACCAGACTCGCCGCATAGGAGGCCCCACGCGGCACAGCACTAATTCCATTTGCTTCGTCATTCACATAACCACCGGTTGCCGCACAGCTCGTTTGTGTGCCGTGACCGCTGCGCAAGCCGACAATATGATATTGTTTTTTCTCTGAACCATTGTTGCGGTCGCCGTAATACGGGTTGTTTAACTCCGCGCTTGATGACCGATGACTCAGCGGTTTATCTTCACCATTATTTGCCGCCGTAAAAGCACCATGAATACGGTATTTACTGACATAGTTCTTTCGAGGGAACGGATCGAATTCATCCGGCACGATGAATTTAAAGCCGCTGTCGAGCACACCGACGTTCATCGCTCGACCTTGAATATTCAGGCCTTGCCAGAAAGCGCTCAAGCCCATCCACTGGGCTTCGGGAAACGACAGCGGAATATCCTCGTCGTGCATTGGCACTAACGAATCCGTTTCTGTCATCGGTTCTTCACCGCCAGCGCTTATCAAACCAATATTCAATACACCTGGAAACGTCGTTTCCAGCCACGTGACAGCATCCTGCTGCTGGAGCACAGCCAGTGCTGTAATGGCATTCGGTGAGAGGATAAAGGTTGTGACACCATTTCTTTGGTGAGCACTGATCTCAAGCTCCGGCCGCTGTGCCGACAGTGCTTTCAGGCGCGCCAGCTCCTCACCCTTCAAGCTGACATAAACAAGCGGCTGTTTTGGTTGCGCAGTTTGGCTTTGGCCGCCCACTGCTCGGGCGAAGCTGGGTGCAGACAACAAACGCTCAACAGATTCCGGCACTTGAGCCGAAGCATGCAATGACAAGCTGGATACACCGAAGCTACCGAAAAAGACTATCAGTGAGCGCGTAATGGAATTATTTTTCATCGTTTACCCATCCTAGAAACTAGGAATCTAGAACTGACAACCCGTCAGTTAGTTTCATGGAAGGTATGATTAAAAGATTGGAGAGGTGAATACGTCGATATATGGAGAGGAAGACTTTTGTCACTGCGCTCCGACCCCATCAACATCTTGATCGGACGGACGCGCTTGTCTGTCGATGGAATGCTACGAGGCTCATCACACCTGCAAGGCTAGTTTTCGCTCTGTTGGATAAGCCATAGGCGCTAGCCTATGGCTGAAGGTGACATACTACATCTCCGCAAGGTCGCCTTTCGATTCTAGCCACTGACGACGGTCCGCTGCGCGTTTTTTACCGAGCAACATATCCATCATTTCGTCGGTGTTGTCGTCTTCCTCAATTCTTAATTGAAGAAGACGTCGTGTGTCTTTATTCATAACAGTTTCACGTAACTGCAGGGGATTCATTTCACCTAATCCTTTAAAACGGGTTACCTGAATTTTTCCCTTTTTCTTTTCAGCTTCAATGCGATTCAGAATACCTTCGCGCTCTGCTTCATCCAGCGCGTAAAAAACTTCTTTACCCACATCAATCCGAAATAAAGGCGGCATAGCAACATACACATGACCTGCTGCTACTAACGGCCGGAAATGCTTAACAAATAATGCACATAACAATGTCGCTATGTGCGCACCATCGGAGTCCGCATCAGCAAGAATACAAACCTTACCGTAGCGCAACTGAGTAATATCATCAGAGCCAGGATCAACACCGACGGCGACAGAAATATCATGCACCTCCTGAGAAGCCAGAACTTGTGAGGGATCCACTTCCCAGGTATTCAGTATCTTCCCTCGCAACGGCATAATCGCCTGGAATATGCGATCACGAGCTTGCTTGGCAGACCCTCCAGCCGAATCACCCTCAACCAAAAAAAGCTCACCGGCCATGGCATCTTGCCCGGAACAATCTGCCAACTTACCCGGCAGGGCTGGCCCTTGTGTGACTTTTTTACGAACAACTTTTTTAGCTTTTTTCAGGCGCGTTTGCGCGTTACTAATCACCATTTCAGCCAGTTTATCGGCTTCTTCGGTATGCTGATTCAGCCACAGACTAAACGAATCTTTTGCTACGCCGGAAATAAACGCCGAGCACTCTCGAGACGATAAACGCTCTTTGGTTTGACCGGAAAACTGCGGATCCTGTAATTTTGCACTCAACACAAAGTTACATTTGTCCCAAATATCATCACCCGATAACTTCACACCGCGGGGTACCAGGTTACGGAACTCGCAATATTCCCGCATAGCATCCAGTAAACCTGTGCGCAAACCGTTAACATGGGTGCCCCCCTGTGCGGTAGGGATCAGATTAACGTAGCTTTCTTGTGTCAGTTCTGCACTTTCAACAAACCACTGCACGGCCCAATCTACCGCTTCGGTAGAGCCTTCAAAGTGACCGATAAAAGGCGCTTCCGGCAGTGCTTCATATTCTCGGGTTTTAGACACCAGATAATCTTTCAGGCCATCTTCGTAATACCATTCACATTTTTCATCGGCATTTTCGTCCACAAATGTAACGGTTAAACCGGGGCACAAAACCGCTTTAGCCCGTAATACATGCTTCAGACGGGATACAGAAAACTTGGCGCTATCGAAGTACTGACCATCAGGCCAGAAGCGCACCGTAGTACCAGTATTTCGCTTGCCACAGGTGTCGACGACCTTCAGATCCTGAGATTTGTCACCACTGCGAAACTGGATGTTGTGCACCTGTCCATCACGCCGGATGGTGACATCCAATAAGGTCGACAATGCGTTGACCACAGAAACACCCACGCCATGCAAACCGCCGGAATACTGATAGTTATCATTCGAGAATTTACCCCCGGCATGTAACGTCGATAAAATCACCTCAACACCCGGCTTGCCTTGCTCTGGGTGGATATCCACCGGCATACCACGACCGTCATCCCCGACTTGCAGAGACCCGTCTTTAAACAAAATAACGTCAACTTTCTTGGCGTGGCCAGCTAACGCCTCATCAACGCTGTTATCAATGACTTCCTGCGCGAGATGGTTGGGTCGCGTAGTCTCTGTATACATACCCGGGCGCTTGCGCACCGGATCCAGCCCTGTCAGAACTTCTATCGATTGTGCGTTGTAGTCAGACAAGTCGGTATCTCCTGTTATTGGCTTACGTGAGCCTTCGGGGCCTGATGACTGAATATCCAGTCGAATACAGGCGCCAGATAGCGCTCAAATCCCTGAAATTGATGATCACCGCCGCTTTCTATCCAGCAACTGGCACCACAATAGTAGTTGCTGGCCTCAATGGCGTTGAGCACTTCGTCTGCTGTTTGAATCAGTACCAATGTGCGATCAAAAGCTGGGCCGGGATTAACGGCAAGGGATTTTAAGTCATTCATGTGTGTTGGTGTCAATGTAAATTGCTCACCGGTATAAGGGTTCTCGTTAACCCCCAAATAGTGATGCATTAACTCATACGGCCGAATCGCCGGGTTAATCATCACCGATGTCACCTGCCACTTCAGCGCCAGATAACGCGCATAAAAGCCACCCAACGAACTACCCACCAAGCATACCGGGCGATTTGAATATTGGGATATTAATTGATTAAGCTGTTCGATCGCAGCCAATGGGTAACATGCAAGATTCGGCCTGAGGAGGTCGACATCCAGCTGCCGATCTTGAATAAAGTCATCGATCAACTGGGCCTTTGAGGCCTTTGCAGAGCTGAGAAATCCGTGAATATAAATAATAAGGGGGCGGCTGTTCATTCAGCCAAGGTTAATAACCACCGGCCTTATGATCAATAGGCAATTCAATATATTCGATACGCTCAACACGGCTAATGTAACTGCCATCATCAAATAACTCGAAATACCGATAACCCGGCATTTTATCATCGAGTGCAAAGTTATCGCTTAACGGCTTGAACTGAAAACAGGTTGAGGGGCACGCAAGAATATCAAAGTGCGCATGTTTTTGTTCGAAAGCCTGATGAACATGGCCATGAGCAACTGCTTTTAGCTGTCGGAAGCCGGCCATTAAACCCAAGACATGGGGCGCATTTTTGACGACTTGCGTATCGAGCCATGCACAACCGGCAGGCTTTAAATGATGATGCATGAATATCAGGTGGTGTTTGTCCGGTGCGCCACGCAAGACGCTGTCCAAACGCTGTACTTCACCATCTTCAAGCAGGCCAGGAACTGCACCATCTATGGATGAATCCAAAAACGTCAAACACCAATTACCTATCGTCAACGACGGCAGGAATTCGTCACCCACAACCGGCTGCATCACACGGTTATTATCATGATTACCAGGCAACCAGGCCAACGGAACATCTTTGGGCAGATGCTCACGCAGCATGTGATACGCCGTATCTTCTTTGCCGTTGGTAATATCGCCGGTTAAGGCAATTAAGTCGGGGGTTGGATGATGCGCAAAAGCATGCTCACAGACCCGTTTTAGGGTCATTTCTGTATCCAGCCCCAGCAAAGTATCCCCCGCCACATCGGGCAGGTGGCAGTCACTGATTTGCAGAACTTTCAAAGGCAAACCTGGCTCCAAAACAACCGTAAAACTCTGATTATACGCACATTAACTTATGAAAATACCAAAACGTGTGACTCATTACCAAAGTGTGAATTGGCAGGCAATCCTACAACGTTTTAGCGTCAGCCAATAATTTCGGGGTTATGGGCACTTAACCCATGCGCCAAACAATATGACAAACACTCTGACAAAAATTTGTGTTGCTGATGTTTCTCATCTTCATGCCACATGTTTTCATTCGGATAGTCATAGCGCCCACGCAGCTGCCCCGTACCACTTTTTGGCATCACCTCGACCATACGTGCATCATGGTAGAGGCGCAATTCAAAGTGCTGGTCCAACCACTCACTGCCGGTAATCTGGTCGAGGCGAACCATCGTGGTATATTTGCAGCGTTCAGTAACTTGCAACTGAACCCTGCCAACTTGCTTATTCGGCAACACAATCCGAAAACTGGCAGCATCTGCATCCTTAGGTAGTAATTTCCCAATCCGTCGGTAATTAGTCTCGCACTCAGCCATATATGCCTGTATGTCGACCTTGTACCTACACTTTACCATCAGGATTTACTACTCTTAGCGAAGAAATTTTCAATGATCTTATAATTAACGAACATTTAGTACTTTCGCTCCGTTATCTTTTGGTAGTATTAAAACTAATACTTCTAAAAAATTCAGAATTAGACAATAAGGTTACAAGCCACATGCGCTCAAAAATCGCTCTTCTCGGCTGCATGGTCAGCCTTGCGTTTATTCCGCGAGTATACGCAGAAAACATTTTGGAAATCTATCAGGATGCGGTTGAAAACGATCTAGTCATGCGCGCTGCCAAGGCACAGTTAAAAGCTGGGTTAGAAGCTAAGGATCAAGCATTGGCTGCGTATTTGCCTCAAATCGGCGCAACTGCGAACTATGGCCAGAACAAATCTAAAAGTGAATCGAGTGGGTTTCCCGATGGGTCAATTAACCCGTCGACATTCAATTCATCGAGCACCACCGGTGGCCAATGGAGTTTGAGTCTTGGCCAACAAATCTTGAACATGGCGACGTGGTATTCTCTGCAAGGCAGTGACCACCAAACCAAACAAGCAGAATACGAATTCTTCAAAACCCAACAAACGCTCATTGTTCGTACTGTTGAAGCCTATTTAGGTGTATTACGTGCGCACAACAACCTCGAATCGAGTCAAGCAGAAGAACGTGCAGTCAAACAACAACTCGATCAAACACAACAGCGCTTTAACGTTGGCTTGGTGGCTATCACCGATGTCCATGAAGCTAAAGCAGCCTTCGATTTGGCGAAGGTTACCCGCCTGAACGACCAAGGCGCATTAGAAACCTCATATGAAGCATTAACCGTTTTGACTGGTCGGTTCTATGATGCAGTTCAACCGTTATCAGACAACTTACCCATTTCGTTGCCTACACCAGAAGATCGCAAAGCTTGGACAGACCTTGCAATGAAAGGAAACCCGGATTTACTGATTGCCAGAGAAAACACTGAATCCTCCAAATACTCAGCTAAAGCGGCGCGTGCAGCGCGCTACCCGACAGTATCACTTGCTGCAAATTACGGCCGCGGATATACAGAGGGCGAGCAATTCCAAACAGAGAACATTAAGACCAGCAATCAAACCGACTCAATCGCCCTTCAGTTAACAATCCCTCTTTGGCAAGGTGGCGCATTAGACTCCCGCGCACGCCAAGCCAGCTTCCGATTTGAGCAAGCGCGCGAAAATATGGGCTCGCAACAACGCCAAGTCGTTCAGCAAGTGCGCTCATCGCATATCGACGTACTGACCTCCATCCAACAGGTTTCAGCGCGTAAACTATCGATTGTTTCTGCACAAAGTGCTTTGGATGCGACACAGGCCGGTTACAACTACGGAACTCGGAATATTGTTGACGTGCTGAATGCACAACGGACACTCTATCAAGCACAACGTGACTACGGTAACTCGCGCTACGACTACATCAACGATCTGTTGCGTCTGAAGCAGTCAGCCGGCGTACTGACACCACAAGACATTCTGGCGCTTAACCAATGGATTGAACAGAAGAAGCAGGCCGTCAGAAACCCAGGCAGCATGGCTGCCTACTAAGCCTTAAAGCACTCGTGATACATCGAAAGTAAAAAGGCCGGTCTTAATAAGATCGGCCTTTTTTTCTGTTTGAGGTTTTTGTTTTACCTTCAGAAAGCTATTTCAGAGCCCCGATATCTGCCCGCTCTTTTGCTCTCTACTTCTGCCTTCTGCTCCAACCTCTACCCAGCCATGTACTATGACTTAGCCTCTGCCACAGCGTGCTGATCAATCAACGCAGATTCCAGTATTGCCATCAAACGGTCTAATGCACCACGGTTTTCATCAAGCACTTGCCGAGCCGCCTCACCGGTTTGGATCCACGGGCGAGGCTCAACCAGCCAACTCCCCAACAATGTTTGCAGCGCGTTCGCGTCTTGCACCAAGGTCATCCCTTCGGCTTTTACCAACGCATCCGCAACGCTCTGAAAGTTAAAGACATGTTTGCCCGAGAAAATCGGAATTCCCCATGCTGCTGCCTCCAAAAAATTATGTCCGCCGTGGTCGATCAAGCTGCCGCCGATAAACGCGGCATCAGCCAAACCGTACAAGGCCAGCATATCTCCCATCGTATCCCCAACAACAACAACCGTGCTGGCAGAAACCGGGCGCTTGTCGGTCACTCGAATGGCCGACACAGCCTGTTGCTGACACAAGCCTACAACCGCATCAAACCGTTCTGGGTGACGTGGAACAATAACAGCAAGAAATCGTTTATCTGCCGCATACAACTGCTGGATCAGCGGCAACAATTGCTCATCCTCCCCCGGATGAGTACTCGCAAATACACACACTTTTCGCCCGGCTATGTGCAACTGCTGCGCCAGCGCATCCCGTCGATCGAGCACCTCGTCGCTGATAGACACATCAAATTTAATGCTGCCTGTCGTTACAACGTGTGCATCAGGCGCCCCCAATGCAACAAAGCGCGACGCATCAACTGTGGATTGAGCCGATATCACCCGCAATTGCTCAAACATTGGCCGCGTAAGGCTTCCCAGCTTGCGATAGCCCTGCATGGAACGCTCAGACATACGTCCATTGGCGAGTATCGAAGGGATGCTCTCCTCACTACAGATTGCCAATAAATTCGGCCACAGCTCGGTTTCCATAATAACCAAGGCAGACGGTTTGAGGCGTCTGATAAAACGCTGAATAAACGAAGGAACGTCATACGGTAAATAGTAATGCAGCACACTATCGCCAAACGCCGCTCGCACACGATCCGAGCCGGTGGGCGTCGTCGTTGTCACACAGATGCGCCAATCCGGATGCTGAGCTTGCCACTGTTGAATCAAGGGGGTCGCTGCGATGGTTTCGCCTACAGATACTGCATGCACCCACAACAATGGCGAATCATCTTTACGCGCGGGAACTTGGCCAAAGCGCTCATGAATACGCTGGCGATAACCAACGGATTTCAAGGAACGCCAATACAGTCGCACCAACGCTAAAGGAAGTAAATGCAGATATAAAACGGTATAAAGTACGCGCAAAGTGTCGAATCGCTGTTGGTTGATCAAACCCCTGATTATCGCTGGATTTCACGTCGATGCAATCCTTCAAGCCCAGCTTCGTTGCGGGCGCCCCCTCACCTTCTTATAATAGCCGGCCATTTAACCCAATCGAGCAAGACATAATGCGCGTAGAACTTCCCGTCGATATCGACGCCGTCAAAGGTTTTCTGGCTGCGGATGAAGCCGAAGCCCTCTATAACTATGCCGAGAAAGCATCAGCAAAAGGCCCGATTCTTGAGGTCGGTAGCTATTGTGGGAAATCCACTATCTATTTGGGCGTGGCTGCACGTCAGAATAACGGCGTCGTCTATGCTGTTGATCACCACCGTGGCTCAGAAGAACATCAACTGGGCGAGGAATACCATGATCCGGCTTTGTACGACAATTCAGTCGCGCTGTACGACACCTTCAAGGAATTTCGCAAGAACATGCGAGCAGCAGATCTGGATGATACCGTCATTCCGCTGGTGACCTCGTCCAAGATCGCAGCACGTATGTGGAGCACACCGTTATCTATGGTGTTTATTGACGGCGGCCATAGCTTCGAAGCGGCTGAGCTGGATTATCGCAGCTGGGCATCCCACGTTCAGATTGGTGGCATCCTTTGCATTCACGATTTGTTTCCGAATCCGGACGAAGGCGGCCAAGCACCGATCACGATTTATCGTCTGGCACTGGCCTCAGGCTTATTTGAAGAGTTAGAAGTGGTTAATACGCTGGGTATTCTGCGCCGTATCCAATAACCGCACTTCTTTGAACAAATAGGCGGCTGCTGTGTGATCTGTCAGCGCATCGGCCGCTAGCAGTATCGCACCAGCAGTCCAGGTAGGTTTTTCATCCGGCCACAGTAGGTCTTCAACAAACTGATAGCCCGTCCAATAAGAGCCATCTTCGACACGCCACTGATGTAACCAACTATACAAGGTAACTGCGCGCGCATGGTCGCCAGCAGCCAACAATGCCATGGTTAGCTCACAAGATTCAGCGATGGTTACCCAAGGCTCATCAGACACACAGCGACAACCCATATTGTCTTCGACAAATTCATCCCAACGGGCTTCAAGACGCTTTTTGCCTTCATGTGCAGGTAGCGCTCCGGTCAGAACCGGGTAAAACCAGTCCATGGAGTAGCGTGCTTTGCTTTCCCAGGTGCGATCAAAACGCTCTTTCTCGCGAAAGCGAATCGCTTTACCTAAACGTTCACGCGCATCCAGCCAGTCTTTACGTTCAGTACCAAGAACAACAGAGAGATTGTATGCACATTCCAAACTTTTAAAGACAGAGCTACAACCAGTCACCAACGCGTCTTCTTTGGGTTTGCCGTGTGTATCAACAGCCCAATGGATTTCGCCATGTTCGGTTTGCAGCGACAAGACAAAGCTAATGGCCTTTTCGACACAGGGCCACATTGCTTCAATAAATTCGTAGTTTTCAGAAATCAGATAGTGATGCCATACACCGGTGGCAATATAGGCAATAAAGTTGGTTTCTCGACGTTCTTTGTTGTCAATCTCACCGTCTTTATAGGCAGCCCACCAGCTACCGTCGTCTAACTGCATATCGCGCAGCCAGAAGTACGCGCGCTCGGCAGCATCGTACTCACCGCCAATCGTCAATCCCATGGCCGCTTCGACGTGATCCCACGGGTCGGCATAAGAACCTTCAAACCAAGGAATAGAGCCATCCGGGAGTTGGCTTTTTAGCAGAAATTCAACCGTTGGGCGAAAAAATTCCTGCGGGAATAGCCCTTTGGACAAAAACAAACCACTCACTTACGCTGCCGCCTTTTCAAAGTACATCACGACTGACTTGCCCATCGCAGGATTCAGCATTTTCTCTGCGGTGCGGGTCACCCAAGGACGGTCCATCATATCCCAGACCAACATCTTGTGATAGGCCTTGACCCACCGGTTGTCTTCCTTGTTATCCCAATCCATACACTGCATCCACCAGTAGGGACTATGCAGCGCATGCGCCCAATGGCGGTGATAGAAGGTAAATCCTCGGTCTTCGATTTTTCGGCGCAGCTGTTTCTCCAGAAAAATCCGCACATGACCGCCTTCATTTTCATGGTATTCATCGCTGTAATGCCAGCAGACCCATTCCGGCCAAAAGCGCGGAACAGATGCACAAAATAACCCGCCCGGTTTTAAAATCCGCTCAACTTCTTTCAGTGCACCTTCAAAATCTGGAATGTGTTCAAGCACTTCAGAACAAATGATTTTGTCGAAGGTATTATCGGCGAATGGCAGCTGCAGTGCGTTAGCCGAGGTTAGGCCAAACGAACGTTGGTCGTCTTCGGCATTCAAAAACGGCTCGGCTTTTTCCAGCGTCGTTTTCAAATCATCCAAACACAAATCAACACCTACGGCATCGACTTCACCTTCGAGATAGGCCGAGATCACATGGCGCCCTTCACCGCACCCTAGATCCAGAACACGATCACCCTTCTCTAACTTAAAATGTTTAAAATCAACGGTTTGCATGTTCGGAAATCACTTCATGATAATAATGGACAAACTTACGGGCGGAAACATTCCAACAGAAGCGCTCAAGAATGCGCTGTCTGCCTGCTTTACCCAATTCACGTGCCTTATCCGGATTTTCCAGCAAATCCGCCACGGCACTGGCAATCGCATCGGCATCTTTCACTGGCACAATCACACCAGCATCACCCACAACCTCGGTTAACGCGCCACCATCGGTAGACACCACCGGCACTTCACAAGCCATGGCTTCACCGGCAGGCAGGCCGAAACCTTCATAAACAGACGGCACTACTGCTACGGTTGATTCAGCGTAATAATCCACCATCTCTTCGGTACTGATCCCAGAAACAAACTGGACTTTATCGCTAATTTTCAACGAGTGCAGGAGCTTTTCAGTATCACCACCTGGCTTGGGTTTACCCACTACAAGTAATTCAAGATCGGGGTATTGGTTTAACAGCTGAGCATAAGCCCTCAGCAAAAAACGCAGCCCTTTGAGTGGTTGATCCGCAGAGGCAGTGGCCATCAACCGGCGTGGCTTACGCGTAATGGATGGCCGCGGCGAAAACTCATCGGTGTTAATACCGCAGTAGATCAGCTCAACACCTGCCGCATCGATACCAAAGGCGTCAGAAATATCGGACTTAGAACGTTCTGAAACCGTGACGATGTTGTCGAGTTTTTGCACCACTTTCGTCTGCATCGTCAAAAATGAGTGCCAACGACGAATCAGTAAACGCTCCCACCATTTTGTAGACGCATTCAACGCTATCTCAAGGTCACTGGTGATTGGATGGTGAAGTGTTGTAACTGTTGGCAACCGCTGCTGAATCGACAACATACCGGAAGATAAACTTTGGTTGTCGTGAATCAGATCGTACCGGTGACCGTGTTTTTTAAGATACGTATCCACGCGATAGCCAAAACTGTATGGCTCGGCAAAACCACCAGTGAGCTTACTGAACCACTCGACCATATCCGCCCAAGACCTCAAATTACGTGCGCGAATAGAGCCAAGGCCGTTTTCGTAAAGGTTCATCCCCGGCATTTTTATCAAGCGAACACGATCGTCCAGATGCGGGTACGGCTCGCCAGAAATCACATCAATTTCATGACCGGCTTCGACCAACGCCTTGGACAAATACTTGATATAAATCCCCTGTCCGCCACCATACGGATGGCTGCGATACCCTAGGATTGCAATTTTCAAGGAACGGGCTGCTTGTACTTTTCGCAAAGGCTGAGCCGAGGTTAATTCTGTTTCCTCGGTCACATCCAGTGCTGCAGCGGCCGCACGACTATATGATTCTGCCAAAATTCTGCCTTCAATACTTTATCGTCGCAGTTCATCTGCAACCAATAAAGACACACGTAAAACCGCGAAATTTTAAAGAAATGAGCGCTAAATATCCAGATCATTTCGCGAACGGCGAAATTACACTGATGTAAGTTAACGCGCAGAGCCTTCGAAATGGCACTCATCAACGGCCGCTGCTCGCCCGTATACAGCCCATGCCGGCTCTAGAAATATGACGTTTTTATCCGCACGCAACGATTATCCGGGAGAATCCTGTAGACTGTCACAAATAATACGTATCTTATGCCCTGTTGATCTGACCGGACCTGATGTATGGATAATCCCATCGGCGCCAGCCACACCGCCCCTGTAAATACGAGCCAGCGTTATACGCTGCTCGATTATGCTCGTGCTTTAGCCATCGTATTAATGCTGATTTATCACTTTATGTACGATTTGGCCGCGTTCCATTATATCCGCTACGAGACATTCACCAGTGTCTGGGCGACCGTTATTGGCCGCAGCTGTCTCATCCTGTTTCTTATTTGTGTCGGCTACAGCCTTGGCATCGCTCACCCAAGCGGCATTCGATGGAACCCCTTTTGGCGCCGATGGCTGAAGATCGCTGGCGCAGCGTGTCTCGTCAGCCTTGGAACCTACCTGAGTAATCAGAGTACCTGGATCTACTTTGGCATCCTGCACAATATTGCATTGTCGAGCATCCTTGGTTTGTTTTTCCTGCGTATACCTTACGTGGCATTACCTGCAGGCCTAGCACTGATGCTCGCCTATTATGGATGGGACTATAGCTTGCCCTGGATCAGGTTATCTCGACCGAGTTTGGATTATATTCCTTTATTCCCTTGGTTCGGTTCTGTGTTAATCGGTATTGGTCTGACTGCGTTTCAATTGCACAAGAAATATCGCCCACGATACAGTCGCCCGGTGGAATGGCTCAGCCAGAAATCGTTGATTATTTATCTGGTACATCAGCCCCTGTTAATGGGTGCAGTATGGGTCTTTAAAAAGGCCAGCATGGTATTATAAGCCTGCGACATGAGGACACTAAAAAGCATGACTGCAAGGCACTTTTCAACATTGGATCACTTGATCAGCCGATTCGACAACGGTTTGAAAACACTCACCCAGGGTGCCAATCAAGCCACCCGACGCCCCGACAATACACACGCGGCAGCCACCGTTTCTGATGCTGATTTAATGGATGAACAGCAGCAAAAACACATTGCCGGCCTTATGCGCATCAACCATACCGGTGAAGTTTGTGCTCAAGCGCTCTACCAGGGGCAAGCACTCACTGCCAAAAATGGCGCAACTCGTGATGCCATGAAACAAGCGGCGGATGAAGAAATTGACCATTTAGTCTGGTGTGAAGAACGCTTACAAGATTTAAACAGCCAACCGAGTCTATTGAATCCGGTATTTTATGGCCTGTCGTTCAGCATCGGCGCACTTACCGGAGCGATCAGTGACAACATCAGCCTAGGGTTTGTCGCCGCAACAGAAGATCAAGTCTGCAAACACCTCGAAGAGCATCTAACGGAAATCCCGCAAGACGACCATAAAACGCGGGCCATTTTGACAAAAATGTTAGAAGACGAAGCCCACCATGCACATATGGCACTCGAACAAGGTGGAACGCCGTTTAAACCGGCAGTCAAACAGGCGATGACGCTGATGTCGAAAGTAATGACATCTACAACCTATCGGCTATAAGACTTGGCGATAAAAATAATTGGCCGCTCATGCTTCTCAACCGAGAAAAAGGCTTCATAAATTTATCATCTGACTTTAGTATACTGCGCCGAAGAAAAGCGCCACTGGTTCGCTGAGACAGTCTGAGCAAACTACCCGGATACCAAATCTTAATAAGGTTCAGCGAACAACATCTGAACCACGCGTCACCACCCTGGGGATTATAATGACCACCACTGTCAATAAAGCGCGGCAAGTATTGTCGAAAGGCGCCGTGCTCGAGTGGCTCGCCGTTGTCACGTCGATCTATATTATCTTGTTAGCGGTTGGCATGATTGGCGCAGGTTTTAAAACAGCCACAGGCGGCCAAGCTTCGCAGTTATTCGAATTTGCGTCCAACCCGTTTCTTGGGCTCGTCATCGGTACCGTTTGTACTGCACTGATCCAATCCTCCAGCACAGTTACCAGTATCATTGTTGGCTTGGTTGCTGGCGGCTTGCCGGTTGCTACCGCTATCCCCATGATTATGGGTGCAAATATCGGCACAACCATCACCAATACCATCATCAGTCTTGGCCACATTCGTTCGAATAAAGAATTTGAACGGGCTTTCTCTGCTGCCACTGTGCATGACTTCTTTAATCTCCTTGCCGTCATTATATTCCTGCCTCTAGAGATAATGTTCGGCATCCTCGACAAGCTCAGTGGTTGGCTCACCAGTGCTATTAGCGGTGGCAGCTCAATGAGCATTAAAGGCTTCAACTTTATCAAGCCAATTACCAAGCCGGTAATCACTGAATTGAGTGATCTTTTGCTGGCGCTCGGTGCAAGCACTCAAGTCTCGGGTATTCTGATGATCTTTATCGGTATCGCCATGACCTTCACCGCGATTACTCTGATGGGTAAATTCCTTAAGCATTTGCTGACCGGCAAAGCGAAGGAAATCCTCCACTCAGCGATCGGCCGCGGCCCGGTAAAAGGCATCTCTTCCGGTTGTGTTGTGACCGTACTGGTGCAGTCATCCTCCACCACAACGAGCCTGATGGTGCCATTGGTGGGCAATGGCATCTTCCGTATGCGGGATATCTATCCGTTTACGCTCGGCGCCAACATTGGCACCTGTGTCACCGCATTGCTCGCGGCCACTGCCGTTGATGGCGATCGAGGCGTCTTTGCATTGCAGATTGCCCTGGTACATTTACTTTACAATACGCTTGCCGTACTGGTGATATACGGTATTCCCACTTTGCGGGAAATACCCCCGCGCATGGCCGAGAAACTCGCCAATATTGCAGCCGGCAACAAATCGTTTGCTCTGGCCTATGTACTCGGCACCTTCTTTGTTATGCCTGGCATATTGATCTTTGCGAGTAAGTAGCGGCTCTGCCGCCTGCAACTACTACTAAACAGTGAACAAATTGAAGACATAAAAAAACTGGCTCACGGCCAGTTTTTTTATGTCTGAGTAAAACACCTCAGAGAAATGCGGATCACTTATTCTGCATCCAGCTCGACGATTTCATAACTATGCGAAACCTCAACACCCGCTGCTTCCATCATAATCGACGCAGAGCAGTACTTTTCTGCAGATAAACTAACAGCCCGCTTCACTTGGGCTTCTTTCAACTTATGGCCGCTAACAACGAACTTCATATTAATACGGGTGAAAACCGACGGCACGGCGTCTGCCCGCTCGGCTTCGAGTTCAACCCGGCAATCGACAACCTGCTGACGAGACTTTTTCAAGATACTGATAACATCAAATGTCGAACAGCCACCCATCCCTAACAACAGCATCTCCATCGGGCGCACGCCCATATTTCGACCGCCAGCAGACTCAGGGCCATCCATAACAACACTATGGCCACTACCGGACTCACCGACGAACATGGCATTATCGAGCCATTTTACTGTTGCTTTCATTCGAATTCCTGATCAGCTTGAAATAAGAGGCGCAGAATATTATCACAACTGCCTAAATGCGCCTATTCCGCAAAAACTGAACCCAAATACCTATAAGAAGGTCTATCTGATATGCCTTTTATTCAAAACTGTCGCGTTACGCACATTTTCGCAGCCAGGAATCGATAATGGGCTCTAGTAACCTCCGCTTTTGCAGGTTAAGCTTCCTTCACAATTGACAATAAGACGCACTGGGGATATTGCTTTGTTAAATCGTCCATTAAGCACACATATTGACAACGTAGACTTGTTCCTTTCCCACTGCAGTTTGCGCAAGTACCCCGCTAAAAGCACCGTTGTCTGCGCCGGTGATTCGAGCGACACGCTGTTTTATATCGTTGACGGGTCCGTTACGGTTATTCTCGAAGATGAAGAAGGCAAAGAAATGATTGTTGCCTACCTCAACCGCGGAGATTTTTTCGGTGAAATGGGATTATTCGACCCCAGCGATTCTCGCTCGGCTTGGGTGCGCACCAAAAGTGCCTGCGAAATTGCTGAAATCTCGTATGAAAAATTCATTATGTTGACTCAAAAAGAGCCTAAATTTCTCTTCGAACTGACACGTCAAATGGCTAAACGCCTGAAAGACACCACTCAGAAAGTGGGCGACTTGGCATTTTTAGACGTTACCGGACGAGTTGCACGCACACTGCTGGATCTTTGCAAACAACCGGATGCGATGACACACCCTGACGGCATGCAAATCAAAATTACGCGCCAAGAAATCGGCCGTATTGTTGGTTGCTCGCGTGAAATGGCAGGTCGCGTATTAAAAACCTTGGAAGAACAAGGTCTGGTTCAAGTCAGCGGCAAAACCATGGTGGTTTACGGAACCCGATAGTACGACGTAGCTATCAAGCAAATCGCTCGCTTATCGAGCAAACACAAAAAAGCCGTTGTGATTCCACAACGGCTTTTTTAATGGGCATTTGCATGGGCTCTTGTACAACAAAAACCCGCAAACTCACATCAATAATCAGTGCTTGGCTTCGCCTTGCTCTTCTTGCTGCTGTGCTTGCTGCAACGCTTGCTGATATAGAGCATCGAAGTTAATCGGCGCCAGCATCAATGCAGGGAAGCTACCTTTAACGGCCAGTGAATCAATGGTTTCACGTGCATAAGGAAACAGAATATTAGGTGCAACAGTCGACAAAACCTGACGTAACTGAGCGTCTTCAAGACCGCGGCATAAGAAAATACCTGCCTGCTGGATCTCAATTAGGAAGCCGGTTTGCTCTTCCAGCTTCGCAGTGACTGTCAACGTCAGTACCACTTCAAAGATATTGTCTTCCAGCTTCTCATGGCGTGTATTCACATCCAGTTGAATCTGAGGCTGCCATTGCTGTTTAAAGATTTCTGCGCCGGCAGGCGTTTCGAAGGACATATCCTTCAGGTACATGCGTTGAATTGAAAATTCTTGTGCTTGGGCTTCGTTTTCAGCCATGATATCTCCTAGTGTATTTCTTATGCAGCCAGCATTTTATCTAGCTGGCCCATTGCATCAAGCTGCATCAGATCGGTGCATCCACCGACATGCTGATCATTGATCCAAATCTGTGGAACAGTATGCTGACCGGCTTTCTCGGTCATTTTTGCACGTAGTGCAGGGTCTCCGTCGACCGGTATTTCTGTGTAACCCGTCCCTTTCGCATCCAGAATTTGTTTTGCGCGAACGCAGAACGGACAGTAACGGGTAGTGTATATCTGAATATCAGCCATCGAAGTCTAACTCGTTTTTACGACAGGATTGTGAATCAGCAAGGGCCAACAGGCATGCCCCCGCAAGAAGGCTCGATGAATTACTTCACCAAAGGTAAGTTCGCAGCAGACCACTCAGTGATACCGCCACGCAACTTAAAGACCTTTTCAAAACCTTCGGCACGCAAGGTTTTGGTAGCGCCAGTTGCGGTTTGACCAAACTTACAAACCACAATCACGGGTTTGTCTTTATAACGATTGAGTTCAACACTGCGTTTTTCAAGGTCTTTCAAAGGAATATTTAATGAACTGGTAATATGACCGTTTTTAAATTCACCGCCATCACGTACATCCAGCACCACGCCATCTTCGCGATTAACCATATCGCTCAGCTCTTGATTACCGACAGTCGGACCTGCTTTACGAGACTCATGATAAAACAACATAAGCGCCAACATAAGCCAGGCACCCGCCAACATCCATTGCTGAGAAAGGAATTCAAAGATAAGCTGCATAGGTAAAAAAACCGTTCAATTAACCTTGTTGGAATCAGGCCCGCATTATACACACTCGGGCTGCGCTTCTGCCATGTCAACAATAGGCAAAGCAGGTAGTTTTGTTTAAAATAGCGCCTTTTTCAACGCTGGGCATGAGGATATATGGCAAATCAGAAAACACCAACGGTTTTGATCATTCTGGATGGTTGGGGACAACGCGACGCGATCGAAGATAATGCCATTGCCAATGCAAAAACGCCCTGCTGGAATCAGCTACTGGCTGACTATTCTCACACGCTAATTGCGACATCCGGAATGGACGTGGGTTTACCCGATGGACAAATGGGTAATTCCGAAGTCGGCCATATGAGCCTCGGATCCGGGCGCATCGTATACCAAAACATCAGCCGCATTAATAAATCGATTGCCGACGGCGATTTTTTTGATAACGCAACGTACGTAAAAGCGATTGATAACGCGGTCAACAATAATAAAGCCGTGCATATTGCCGGCTTGCTAAGCCCTGGCGGTGTTCATAGCCATCAGGAGCACATTTTTGCCATGGTACGCATGGCAAAACAACGCGGTGCGAAACACATCTATGTGCATCCGATCTTAGATGGTCGCGACACTCCGCCACGCAGTGCAGAGGCTTATTTGGCAGAACTGCAAAACTGCTGTGATGAAAACAACGCAACCATAGCCTCTGTTATCGGGCGCTACTTTGCAATGGACCGCGATAATCGCTGGGACCGTGTTGAACGTGCTTACAATTTATACGCACATGCCAACGGTGAATTCACAGCCACAAGTGCACAAGAGGCACTGCAGCAGGCCTATTCACGTGATGAAAACGATGAATTTGTTGCTGCAACCTGCATAAACGGCGGTGCAGCCATCGATGATGGTGATGCGGTTATCTTTATGAATTTTCGCGCAGATAGAGCTCGAGAGCTGACACGCGCATTTGTTGATGACGATTTCAACGGCTTCGCGCGTGACAAGAAACTTGCGTTGGCCGCGTTTGTTATGACAACGGAATACGATGAGAGCATCAAAGCCGCTGTCGCCTACCCGCCTGAGCAACTGACTAACGTACTGCCTGAAGTTCTGGCAAACAACAACCGCACACAGCTGCGCATCGCCGAAACAGAAAAGTATGCCCATGTCACTTTCTTCTTCAGCGGCGGTCGCGAAGATCTCTACCCTGGCGAAGAACGTATTTTAGTGCCTTCACCGGACGTTGCGACTTACGACTTACAACCGGAAATGAGCGCGCCCGAAGTAACTGAAAAACTGGTTGCGGCCATCAAGGGTGGGCAATTTGACTCCATCATCTGTAACTTCGCCAATGGCGATATGGTCGGCCATACCGGTGTGTATACTGCAGCGATCAAAGCAGTTGAAGCCCTCGATAACTGCCTCAAACAAGTGACCGACGCCGTACTCGAAGTCAACGGCAACTGCTTGATTACCGCAGACCACGGTAACTGTGAGCAGATGCTGGATTATGAGACCGGTCAAATGCACACACAGCATACAACCGAGCTGGTTCCATTGGTTTATGTCAGCAATAGCGCCCGTAAACTGACCGCCGAAAACGGTCGTTTGGCAGATATTGCACCGACTATTCTGGATCTGATGGACATTGAAAAACCTCAAGAAATGTCTGGTGATTCATTGCTGGCGTAATCGTCAGCCACTTCACAACAAAGGAGAGCAGCATGGGCAAGGCCGCAACAACAAGGGTTCTATGTGCCTTGCTGCTTTTAATATCAGCCAGCAGTTTGCCGCTATTGGCAGATAAGCCCCCCAGTAAAAAAGATCTTGAAAAGCTGCAATCAGTCATTTCCAAAACGGAAAGACAACTAGACAAACAGCAATCTCACAGCCGCAAACTGGAGAAACAGCTGCGCCAAACAGAGGTCTCTCTCGGCAAGCTCAAGTCTCGCGCCAAACGTTTGCAAACAACAATCCGTGATCAACAAAAACAACTCAACGGGTTGCTTGCACGCCAGAAAAACCTGCAGCTGCAGAGCCTTGCTCAACAAGACGAAATCAACAATCTAATTACAACCAGCTATCGACTTGGCCGGGAAAAACGCATTAAGGTACTGCTTAATCAGGAGAGCCCTGAAAAATTTAGCCGCTCATTGATTTATGCCGACTATTTAAACAAAGCACATCTCGGTGCCATTGAGGCCTTTCGTGACACCGTGGCCGAACTGGAAACCGTTAAACCCGTATTACAATCCAAAACCAAAGCGTTACTGGCCAATAAAACCGAGCTGTTGAACCAACAAGCAACATTGAAAAATACCCTTCGATCCCGTGAATCAACATTGAAACAGCTGAACGCCGAGATCGATTCAGATAAAGGGAAACTGGCCGGCCTGCGGCTGGAACGCAAAGAGCTGGAAGAATTATTAAAAGCCGTTGAAAAGACCGTTACCAGTATCCAGCTACCCAGCGATACCGTACCTTTTGCCAGCACACGCGGAAAACTCCAACGCCCCGTCAAAGGGCAACTTAAGAATCGCTACGGCAAACGCCGCGGCAGCACCCAACTGCGCTGGGAAGGTGTCTCATTTTACGCCAACCCCGGACGCGAAGTCGGCTCGATCCACTATGGCCGAGTGATATTTGCTGACTGGTTTCGCGGCAAAGGTCTATTAATGATCATCGATCATGGCGACGGTTATATGAGCCTGTATGCCCACAACCAAAGCCTACTGCGAGAGCCTGGCGACTGGGTCAGTGCCGGCGAAGCGATCGCTACCGCCGGCAATACCGGCGGACTTGACCATACGGAACTATACTTCGAAATTAGACACCAAGGTAAAGCGGTAAATCCAATGAAGTGGTTACGATAGGCCAATGTCACTGATGGACTGACGATAAAGGCGATAATAAAGCTGATGCCCTGAGAACCGCGAAAAACAGGGCACACACTGTCAGAATACAGAGCATTACGGCGGCCTGCAGATAAACAGACTGAATAGGCCATGTATGCTGACCCCACCACAAGCTCGCCACAATCAACCATCGCTGTTCAGAACATTCTGGCTGGTACTCGCTCTACCCATTCTTTTATCCCTGGCTTTTGAAGCAAACGCGCGCACCGAGCCTCAAACCGAAGCGACCACGATTCCGCTGGACGATTTACGAACCTTTGTTGATGTCTATCACCAAATCCGTGGCAACTATGTCGCGGAAGTCTCCGACGAACAGCTTCTAGAATACGCGATCAAAGGCATGCTTGAAGGCCTAGACCCCCACTCAAGCTACCTCAATAAGGACGAATTCGACAACTTGAAAGAATCGACCCGGGGTGAGTTTGCCGGTGTCGGTTTAGAAGTCACGATGGAAGACAAACTCATCAAAGTGATCGCGCCAATCGACGACACCCCCGCATCTCGTGCCGGCTTTAAAACTGGCGATATTATTATCAAAATCGACCATCAAGCGTTAAAAGACCTGAACCTTGGCGAAGCGTTAGAGCTAATGCGAGGGCCATCTGGCAGCACGATGACACTCAGCGTGGTGCGTGAAGGCGAGAGAAAACCTTTTGATATCGTACTTACCCGCGAAATTATCCGTATTCAAAGCGTAAAAAGCCGCTTACTTGGTGATGACTACGGTTATCTGCGTATCTCTCAATTTCAGGAAAAAACCGGCCGTGAAACCGGCAAACATCTTCGCGAGCTCACCCGCAAAGCTGGGCAGCCACTCAAGGGCGTCGTGATAGACCTGCGTAATAACCCTGGCGGCCTATTGAGTTCGGCTATTGATGTGGCCGATGCATTTCTTGATGATGGCTTGATTACCTACACACGCGGACGTGTTTCCAGTGTTGAAGAAAGCTACTACGCAACACCGAAAACCGTGATCGGGAACCAACCCATTATTATCTTGATGAATAGCGGCTCAGCTTCATCCTCTGAAATTGTTGCCGGCGCATTGCAAGATCATCAACGCGCACTGATTGTTGGTACTACCAGTTTTGGCAAAGGCTCGGTACAATCTATCCTGCCATTATCAGAAGATCGTGCCATCAAACTAACAACGGCACGCTACTTCACACCCAATGGCCGATCCATCCAGGCTGAGGGGATTCAGCCTGACATTGAAATAAAGCCGGCCACGATCACGCCGGACGAAGAGTCGTTCTCGATCACTGAAGCAGACCTGAGTGGTCATTTGGACGGCAATAAAAATAAAGTCGCAGTCGCTGAAACCGAAGATTTGAAGATTGAGGATTTCCAGCTTTACGAAGCTCTGAACATCCTCAAAGCCATCAGTTTGACGCAGGGGCATGTGCCGGAGAATACGATTTCCTGGAAATGACACGATTTAAGTGCCGAACAGACTCGCCCCTATGCGCACCCGCAAAGCTGCACCACTCACGCAGCCCTCAGCCCTACTTTCGCATACTAACAGCACTTCTCTGCCTGCTGGCGCTACCGGCTACCGCTTATATTTATAAACCGACGGAAGAACGACAGCCGCGCGTCGCGATTATCATCGATGATATTGGTTACAACATTCCCCAGGGTCGGCGAACCGCTGAACTCAAAGGCAACGTGACACTTGCAGTTTTGCCACTCACTCCAGGCGCCGTGAGCATTGCTAACCAAGCTCACGCCAGCGGCAAGGAGATCATGCTCCATGCACCGATGAGTAACAGCAATGATTACAAACTAGGCCCAGGTGGCCTGACACCGGATATGGATAAAGAAACCTTCCTACAGGTATTAAGTGAAAGCCTGGACGCCATTCCCCATATCCGCGGTGTGAATAATCATATGGGCAGTGAGCTCACGACCATCAAGGAACCAATGCAGTGGCTAATGGAAGACCTGAAGCGTCGTAATTTGTATTTCATTGATAGCCTCACATCAAACCAGTCCGTCGCATTATCAACAGCCCGCAGATACGGGGTTATCAGCCAACAACGCGATATATTTCTGGATAACATTCAAGAAGAGGCAAAGATTGAAGCGCAATTTAATAAATTGATCCGGGTCGCTAAAAAGAACGGCTATGCCATCGGTATCGGCCATCCGTACCCATCGACATTGAATGTGCTTGAAAAGGTCCTACCTGAACTGGAACAACAACACGTTGAGCTGGTGTTTGTGTCCCAACTACTCGATCTACGTTAACCCTATCACTAACATCAAGAGTCAGTCCCCATCGGCAACCAACGATCCAGAATGGCAACCAATTTCCCTGTATTTATCGGCTTGGATAAATAGGCACTGCAACCAGCTGCCAGACAGGCTTCCTCATCCCCTTCCATGCTCGAAGCCGTCACGGCGATAACCCGAGGTGCCAGGTTTCTAGAAACAATCAAACGTGTTGCCTCATAGCCATCCATGGCAGGCATCTGCATATCCATAAAGATAATTTCAACGGCGCAGTCAGGTGCATCAAGATACACTAACGCATCAACCGCATTGTTATACGCAGTTACAGACATCCCCATATTTTCCAGCAGCTTGGTCATCAACAAAGACATCACCGGGTTATCATCAACAACCATTGCCGTACGCCCCGAAAATGAACTTTGTGGCCCGGGTAGGGCAGACAATGCAACCGCACTAATAGGTTCATCAGCTGGTAACGTGATCTTGAAACAACTACCCTGCCCGGCTGAACTAACGAGGTTGATAGTGCCGCCCAAGCTTTGCACTAAATCACGAGCGATGGTCAAACCCAAACCGGTCCCCTGATAATGCCGGCTATCGGTGCTATCAAACTGATAGAAACTGTCAAATGCGTGTTTCTGAGCATATTCATCCATGCCTACTCCCGTATCACGTACTTGCACCTGCCAGTAATTCCCAACTATTGAGGCGTCGATATCGATAGATCCGTGATCGGTAAACTTAATTGCATTGCCTATGATGTTGACCAGCACCTGACGAACACGCACCGGATCGGTCATAATACTAATGCTGGCGTCATCTGAAACACGCAAATTGAGTGTATTCCCGCTCTTGTGTGCTTGATCATCAAGCAACTCGAGCGTTTCATACAGCAGCTCAGACATATTGGTAGGTACTTTATCCAAGCGCAGCTCACCGGCTTCAATTCTTGATAGATCGAGAATGTCATTGATGATCGCTAGTAGCTGACTGCCGTTGCTCTCCAATATCTCGAGATACGCCAACCGCTCTGCCTCGGTCAATTCACCAGAACGCAATAGCTCGGTATAGCCCATCACTGCGGCCATCGGTGTGCGAATCTCATGGCTCATGTTCGCTAGAAACTGACTCTTGGCACGACTGGCTTTACGAGCATCGTCCAGCGCTCGATTCAGATGCCCCTGAGCGCTATCGATTGATGCCATCAAATGATTAAACGCCGACGCTAAATCAGCAAGCTCGCTAGCACCGGAGATAACGACTGGATCAGATTGTCGGCTCAAAGAGTAGCGTTGCATGTAACTTCGCAACGTTTCCAAAGGACGAATAACACTGAAGTGGAGGCCCCAATATGCCGCGGCGATGATCAATAACCCTAAGGCGACTAAGGTATATATCAATTGCCGGTTAAGCGCTTCAGCCTTGGCATAGATATCTCGAGTATTGGTCAGCTCAACCGCAAATAGGGGTTGCCGAGCAAAATCGTTGTGGTTAATCGAACCGTGGATATGCAAGGAATCAACCCATACCTGACGAGCCTTTTCCTGCGGAGTGGTAAAAACCAAGGGTTTTTTAAGCATATCCGCCACACGAGCAAGATAGCCATCATTCACTGCACGTGCGAAAACAACATAGCCGTGGTAACGCTCGCCTGTGCCATCGTTGCGCGTACTTGGGAAACTACCCACAAGGTAATTAGTGTCACCAATTTTAGCCAATTCGGTGATGGGTATATCATCAGCCATATTGCGCTGATACTTAAGAAGACGACGTAAATCCAGCCACTCTTTGGTGGTCAACGATCGCTCGCCAACCTCTGGTCCGCCGTCGACAATCGCCAACTGGCTGTCGAACCCGCCATTAATCATTGCTAACAACTCAACACCTAGCGTTTCTAACGTCGCAGGCGATATGTTGTCTTCCTCAAAACCTGGGTACTCTCCTGCAATGAATTGATAGCTTTGATCCCACTGCCCCCAATCATGAGCCAGGGCGATAAGTTGAGTACCATCGTAATCAAGAATCGCATTGAATCGACGCAGGTCTTCGAGAGTGTTGGCTTGTTCCAGCTCAGTAAAATCTTTGTTAATTCTGTGCTGTACGATCCAATAAAGAGTAATAACTGATACTGACGTTGCAGCAATAATAAACAATATAACCTGACGCTGGAGAGTCATTCATAGTTCCGTAGATGTTGTCAGCGAAGCCTGAAAACCTACACGCTTCGCCGACGATCATCATAAGCTATCTTCAAAAAAGTCTTCTGTAATCCAATAGTTACAATAGCTTTCCCTCAGCGCATTGGCTGTATTGAAGCCATCAGCCCAAACCAGATAAGCCTTATTGGCATTATCATATTGCGGCCAGGCTACCCCATCAGAATGATTCGGGTCACCTGTGTGAGCAAGCGCTCCCATGTAACCTTGAATAGATGCGGATACAGCCTTTTGGGTATCGGTATCCAGTTGACTCGTTGGGCCAAGCACACCGAACAAGAACCCAATTTCACCCGAGTGGAAAACCCCTAATGGCGGAGGGTTAGTGCCTTGTTGGGCCAGTGTAATTTTACGCAATACCGATTCACTGTATTCAGCAAACTCATAGTGATACGTTGGGTAGCCCGCACCCGCCAGTGTGTTAGCCGTTTTAACGGTTGGACAAATAATACTCCTGTCACCAGCAATCTGAGAAACCGCATGACCCACATTAAAGAAATCCTGAACCGGGTATAAATTCGCAACATCAGTAATATCCGAAGCATCAAGTTCGGAATAACGCTGAGTGAGATAGGAGGAATAATTCGCAGCTGACGGATGATCACGCAAGGCTTCAAACAAGCTTCCTTCATCCTTCACTGTACCTAGAATCACAGATTGTGGGGTTAACGAACCACTATCGATCAATGCATCGTTAGTGGCAATCATGTTTTCGAAGGTATCCGTGACAAACAGATTGTCTTGCGTGATGTAAGGGAAAAACGGCCAATCTTCGCCATCCACGCGGAACAGTTCATTGGTCTGAATTTTCATTTTATCTTTCAGTTGAGCACCAGATAAACCGCGCATACACGCCAATTGATCTGCTGCATCCGTTTGATCACAGCCCATTGATGCAGCGAACGCTGCGCCACGCGCATCGGCGTCAGCTTGGTTCAACGTCATCCATTCACCACAAGGGCCACTGGCAACGATCGCGTTATCAAATAACTCTCGGCTCAGCGGTGATGCCAAATGCATGCAAACACTTAAACCGCCAGCGGATTCACCAAACAGGGTAATACGATCAGGATCACCGCCAAATGCGGCGATTTCATCATTCACCCATTGCAATGCTGCGACTTGATCGAGAAAACCGTAATTGCCCGACTGCCCTTGTTCTTGGGTCAGGCCCGGTAACGACAAAAAGCCCATCGGCCCTAAACGATAGTTAACCGTTACAACAACAACATCCTGCGACTTGGCTAACTTATGGCCCATGTATTGAGGCTCATTGGCAGAACCCAGCAACAACCCGCCACCAAAGAACCAAACCATAACAGGGTGATCGCCCGGCTTATCTGGCGCCCAGACATTCACCGTTAGGCAATCTTCGTCAGTGAAACGATCTAACAATGCAGTTGGTACAGCCCATTGTTGGCATCCACGTAGTCGGTATTTGGTTTCCAACACGCCTTGCCAAGGCGCCGGAGGCTGCGGTGCACGCCAACGATTATCATCTGCAGGTGCAGCCGCATAAGGAATATCGTACCAAGTAGAGACAACACTGTTACTCTTACCCTGCACATCGCCATAGCTGGTCGACACGACACGCTTACAATCAACGATACAGAAGTTAAAATCGGTGTTGCAGCCACTCAACAGTGACAACATAAAAAGACTAATTAGAAGAGCCGACTGGCGGCTGAATACACTCATATCTGACGTCCTTGTGTTATTTTTATTGTTCGTAACGCTCTAATTTATCCTCTGTCGCATTAAAACGAAAGCTCAAATTTTCACCACATTACCTGATTTTCGCCGATATTAGCGAGAAACAGAGCTAAAACGGGCCCTAAAGATCAACCAGGAAACAAGTCTTTCGGTTTGATCGCTAGGATCGAACAGCTGATCGCAGGCAATAATTCTTCAGCAGTGTTACCGACAACCCAGCCCTGAAACCCGGATCGAGCAACCGTTCCCATAACAACCAAATCCACGGCATTGTCTTCAACATATTGGCTCAGCGACTCAACAACATCGCCTTTTAGCAAACGGCAACGTTGCGCCCGACCTTCACCAATGGATACAAGTTCCTGCTCCAATCGGCTCTGCTCGTGTGTTATCGCAGCATCAATTTTGCTTTGCTTTTGTCGATAAAAAGGGCTGTCACGCAGATCAGCTTCGTAATCAAAAGACCAGCAGGAAACCAACTCCAGTGAAGCGCCCAGGGCTTTCGTGCTGGCCTCCGCCTGCCCCAATATCTGCTCATTAAACAGGTGGTTCATTTCATCGCCAATATCAATCGCAGCGACGATCCGTTCAATCGGAGCAGCACCGGATTTCACCAGTAAGACTGGTTTAGGGCAACGACGTAATAGAGCCATATCATCCGGACTGGTTTTATGTCCGAGATCCGCAGCCTTAATCACAAGATCAAAAGCGCCATGGTCGGCAAATTGGCTAACGGCAGCGGCAGGTTTACCCGTGCAAACATGTAAACATGCACCCTCAAAAGCAATGTTATGGTCACGCAAGCGACGCTCCATATGCTGGCGGCGGGCATCAACCAATGCATGATCGAGCTCATCTATATCGATAGGCTCAAGCCACTTTAGTCGGCTCTTTTCAGGCACAACGGAGATAAAGTGTACTTGCAAGTGATGTTGTTCAGTTAACTGCAGCAAACACCCAGACAAGACCGCATAATCGATGTGATCATCCACCCAGACTAGCGCCTTCCCTTGTTCAAACAACATACGATCTCTCCCAATTCAGCCAGCAATGAGCATAACTAAAAATTAGCGAACAATACACTCAGCCTTGATTAAGCCTCGTTACGGAAAGCCCACTATTGTTGGCGTATAGACAGAAAAACAAGTGGTTTTCCGATCCCGCGGCTATTTATCCTTTCGGTATCGTCGAATAACAGCAATTGTCTAGGACATCTGACAATCTCGAGCCGCCTCCCAACTTAGAGCGAATACTTAATCATTACTTTGTGTCAGCGGATGTTCGCAGTATATTGGAGCCTATGCCACTCGCTAGCAGCAGGAATGCAGCTTAAGGTCACGCGAGAAAAATAATAATAAGCTACAGGGATTTAGTGTTAGAAGTGCTTATTCTCACCGATATTCTCGATCGATCCATTGGGCCTGCGCTCGCCGCAGAACAAGACTCTTTATATAAGTCACGTCTTCTTGTCGGCTCTCTATGGTGTTTTATCGCCAGCGTATTGGGGTTTTTTCCGTTTTTCATCTTAGTAGACAGCCTACCTGATAACGCCATTTGGACGTACAGTCTGATTGCGCTGCCACTTATCTTTTGTTGGTTAATGATACTGTCGTTGCTAAAAAAAGGGCGTGCTTACCGCCCTGCTGCGCACGCAGTGATTGTGAGTTTGAATCTGGTGCTTTTTTCCGGCATTTGTGTGACCGGCGGCCCTGCAATGACGGAAGTGCACCCGCTTCTACTCAGCCCAGTGATTTTTGCGTTTCTTTTGCTTGGCTATCGTGAGGGCCTTATCTGGTCGATGATCACTCTGACGGTCTATCTCACACTCGGCCTACTGCAAATAGATGGATTGGAATTCTTAAACATCCCCCCGGAATCCGCCCGCTATCAACTCCGGCTATTTAACTTCGTCTACGCATTCATCATCTGCACGGCTTTGGTCTTGGTTTACGACGCCATCAATCGCTCTATCGCTGCAGAAAGAGATGATGAGCGAAATCGATTGCAGCAACTGGCCCATATGGCCATTAACAGCGCCGTCATCAATGACAGTGCGGTTAGTTTGCAACAAAATAGTGATGATCTGCTGCAAGCGAGTATCGACCAAAAAACCGCTATTGAAGAACTAGCGACCACGTCTGAACAACTTGGAGCCACTGCCGAACAAAATAGCAGCATTGCGTCGCAAGCTTTAGGTGCCATCAACAGCACATCACAACATGTCGACAATTCACTATCATCGGTAACCACACTCACCGATACCATGCGCAAGGTGCAGTCACTCAGCCACGAAATACAGTCCATCAACAACATCATCAATGACATTGCGTATCAAACGAATCTGTTATCTCTGAATGCCATGATCGAAGCATCACGAACCAGTGAAAACGGTGGTTTCAAAGTTGTTGCTCTGGAAGTCAAAAAGTTGGCTGAACGAAGCGCCGATGCCGCCTCAACCATTAACCGATTACTTCAAGAAAATACCAGCTGCGTCAGCCTCAGTGTTAAACACACGGATTCCATCAAACAATGCCTAGATGATGTGTCAGGTCAAATCGAGCCGCTCATTTACGCTGTTGGGAATATCGCTGATGCCAGTGCCGAACAAGTAGAGGCTATTCGTCAGATTAACGCAGGGTTGAACGATGTAGATAGAGCCGTTGATATTAATCGCAAGCTGGCAGACCACGCAAACTCAGCTGCTAACGCTCTGAAAACGAATACTGATGAATTGAATGCGGAATTTCAAAAGGTATAAGCTGCAGTTTGTAGCTTCGACATCACTCAAATCTCATTATTTTCTATCGGCAATAACCGGTCAAACGACAGCCTCAAGATCTATTTACTCAACACGTTGGCTATAAAATACTTCAATTGTAGGAAAACTCCTTTACCAGTGATCAAACTGATGTTTTTTTAATCATCACAAACAAGGCAAACACGTTAGTCCAATAAACACCTCGCCTACAACGCAATTTTCTAGGGTATTACTCTCGATAATAACGCCCCACTAACATGTATTCCGCGTACCACATCACATAACTAAACGAAATAACTAGGCTTATTTGATATAAAACAACTTGTCTAAAAATTTTGCGTTCTAGAATCCCCGCTGTCAGAGAATGACGCTGAAACACTGGGCAGGATACCAACTCACTCACGGGAATCTGCCAATGCCTATCGACATCGCTCTGGATGCGTTCAATACATCCACGCTAAAAACCATGCGCGCCTTTATCTCTTCAAAAGGCAGGCACATCTTCCGCCTGACAGATCCGATGAGTTCGATGGCCGTTATCGTCGACTTTGATCACCCACGCGGAAAACAAGCCATTCAACAGGCACGCCAACGCCAGCAAGCCGTCATAGCCATCGCTCGCGAAGCCCAAAAAGATACGCCATATCACGATTTAATATGGGTAAACAAACCGGTGACATCACTAACGATGATTGCCGCAGGTGAAAAGCTACACCGACGCTTTAATGATTCAGAAGCCCGCCACAATAGCACTCCCGAAACGCCCAAAGCGGATTGGGAAAAACTAGCACCGAAAACCCAGTGGGAAAACGGCAACACGATTAGTTTCGATATCAACAAAAATCCGTTCTACGCACCAGAAAACACGCTGCAAGGCTATATCGATAGAGCCAAGCAGATGAGTGCAAAGAAAGAGCAACAGATGGTTATCCATTGTGAAAACCGTCAGCTTATTGTCGATGCATCGACAAACCGGCTGTATATCAACTTCAAGGTGTCAGTACTGAAAGCACTTTGCCGGTTTGAGCTGAACCGCAAAAACACCACGATCCGCCCGGCGCTTAACAATAATCGGCAGCTGGAAGAACGCTTTCATGCCATGTGCCTCGACAAAGCACTTTGGGAAATTGCCCTCATGTGCTCCCGTGGGCGTTTGCCAAACGGCATCAATGAAAATACACCACTGCAACTGAGCCAATGGCCGATATTCACCCGCTGGCATATCGCGCCGCATGCGATGCGAATTTCCAGTGTCTGGATCCAGCAAACGGCAACAGCTGCGCAAGTTGCAAACCAACTAAATATCGAACCGTATTTCGCCTACGCCTTTCTCGCAGCAGCCATGGCCGCAGGTATTGCTGAGATGGATAACAGCCAGGCGAAAACCACAAAAATGAACGAGTATCCGCAAGTTGCGGAGACGCGCAAGTTGATTAAAAACCTGATGCGCAAATTGGTCGGAGCTTGAAGTGAACCAACACAAAATTCTGTTTAGCGGCCCTGTCGGCGCAGGCAAGACAACCGCCATACGCAGCCTGAGCGATATCGATGTTGTCGGCACTGAAGCCGATGCGTCTGACGACGTAAAAAAAATGAAGCGCCACACCACCGTGGCCATGGACTACGGCATTATTTATCTCGATAACGCCATTAAAGTTCACCTCTACGGAACCCCCGGTCAGGAGCGTTTCGATTTTATGTGGGAAATACTGGCCGACGGTGCACTGGGGCTCATTTTACTGATTGATGCCTCACGCGACAGCGCTGCGAACGACCTTATTGAATACTTGAAGGCTTTCTCTGATTTGATTGCCAAAACTGCCGTGGCAGTGGGTTTAACACGTTGTGAAAACAATCCTGCATTCGGCCCGCGTGCGGCCAACGAGATTCTACAAAAGCAAGGTATCAAAGCCCCCGTTTTTGACGTTGATGCCCGCAATCGAAAGGACATGAGCCTGTTGCTGAAGGGTCTTCTTTTTACGCTAGACCCTGGCGCGCAAGATGCAGAATGACTTGATCTCCTACCCGGGTGCCAACCAACTTGTTGGGTTATCCCACCGGGGCAGCGCCGCCATTCTGAATACCGATGAAGAAGCGCTTACACCGACTCGTATGTGTATGCTCAAAGCGCTTTCAGAGGTTGGTGTAGAGCCTCTCAGCGAATGGCTAAAACGCCTTCACCAACAAGGCTTGCGACAACTACTGCGCGAATCCGCAGCGTTAATCGACTTAGGGTGGGTACAAACATTCTGCATCCCTATCAGCCAACACTGGGCCGATGACCTGCAACACTGTTTGGAACTTATCGCCGGCAACGGCGGCGCCGTACTGGCTGATATGCAGGGATTATTAATCTCCAGCCACCAGATCAACGAAGCGTGTGCAGAGCAACTCGCCGGCTGTGCGGCCGAAATGGCATCCATTGCCAATAAATACAAAAAACCGTCCCCTCGGCACGATGAATTTCTATCACTCGCGCTGCAACAGAACAACGATGTGAGCTGCTTTTTTCAACTGAACACCCCTAACACATCGTTCGTTCTCGCCACTGCGGGTGGGAAACCTGAGGCTGAAAAGACTTCGGCCTTTCATCATCAATTGATGACTATGTTATGGATTTTACAAAAGCGCTATGAAGTTAATGAGGCTAATCAATGCGTGAAGAAATGATCAAATCAATCCTGGCAGACCTGAACAGCAGTTCAACTGATATCGAAGCATCCGCCATTATCTCGACGGACGGCCTGACGATAGCAGCACTGTTGCCAGGTAATGTCGACGAAGACAGAGTCGGTGCGATGAGCGCCGCGATGCTGTCTCTCGGTGACCGCACGGCGATAGAGCTGAGTCGCGGTCAATTGGAGCAAGTATTGGTCAAGGGTGACAACGGGTACATTTTAATGACGCACGTCGGCGACGAAGCCGTGTTGACCGTTATGGCGAAGTCGTCGGCCAAACTCGGCCTGATCTTCCTCGATGTAAAACGCGCTATTGGCGAAATCACCGACATTCTTTGATAAAGGCACATCCAAAATCTAACGGAGATTCTTATGCAGAACATGACTCCCGAACAAGCGCTGGATGATGCGCAACCCTGTCAACTGAGTTATCACGATGGCAGTACCCGCACGGTGTATATCAGTGACACAGAGACGCCTTTTCCGTTCGGAAAACTGATTGTCTCACGCACAGATACTTCAGGTGTGATTACGCATATGAACCAGGCGTTTATCGATATGTCCGGGTTCACTGAAGATGAGCTCATCGGCCAACCACACGCCATTCTTCGCCACCCAGATATGCCTCGCGCTGTTTTCAAAGAGATTTGGGAAACCGCAGGCCGCGGCGAAAAATGGAGTGGCTATGTGAAAAACCTGCGCAAAGATGGTGGCTACTACTGGGTCAATGCAACCGTTATTCCGAACTATCGGAACGGCGAACTGGTTGGTTTCTCATCAGTTCGACGTAAGCCATCCCCCAGTAAAATCGCAGAAATTGTTGCAGTTTACGAGGCCATGAAGGAGGAAGAAGTATGTCAAAGCTAACGCTCAGCATTAAACCAAATACTGCGCCAAAAGAACTTTCTGGCTGGTACATGTTTAACACCTGGCTGCAAAAAATACTGGGAGAGACAGTTCATCTGCAGTTTTACGACGATTTCGACCGGCAACGTGAAGCCATGCGCAACGGCGACATCGACGTGATTTACACGGGGCCGTTTGATGCCTCTTTATTGGTTCGCGATTTGGGTTTTAAAGCTCTGGTTAAACCCGTCGGCCAAAACGATGAAGCATCACTGGTTTGCTCAGCAGAAAGCAGTATTCAATCCTTTGATGACTTAAAGCCGGGGATCCGCATCGATACCATCGATGATCCAACGCTGGAAATGATCGCCACTATGTTGGTTGAAGCCGCCGATATTGATCATCAAAACAGCCAATGGGCACACTCAAGTTCACAAGTGATCAGCGCCCGCCAAGTGATCTCTGGCAAGGCAGATCTAGCTATATTGTTTGAACGCGATTACAACGCCCTGTCCGGCATCGTCAAAGACCAGCTGAGGAATGTACTGACCAGCCAGATCAGTGTTATCCACCCAGTACTTGCCGTTGCGCCATCGTTGGCAGACAAAGCCGACATGCTGACCGAGGCGATGTGCAAAATGAAGCAGTCACCAGCCGATGCAACAATTGTTGATGCAATGGCTATTGAGGAGTTTGCACCAATACAGCAAGAAGAAATTGAGTTTATGATCGACCTGATGGATACGCTGAAGTAATTTTGGCGAATCAATAAAAAAGGCGCCGCTGGCGCCTTTTTTGATCAACACGTTATTTCAGTGGAGGTTCCAAACATGAGATTTCAACAGCCCCTCACCGCTAACATATAACCTTAGTTTTTCAGTAGTGATTTTACCTGACTTGCATACGCTTGAACGGCTTTCTGATTGTCTGGCCCAAGACGCCACAACCACTTCTGAATCGCGCCGGCATTCTCTAACGCCGGATCCTGATACTCATAAAAAACATTGTCACGCTTCAATACAGCTTTCGATGGCAACGGCTTCGCTGCGACTATCGTATCCAAAGCAGTATTCACTCGACCATTAAATGTGCCCTTGCGGCCAAGCTCGGCATACGCGTCATCCAACCGCGGTTGCCACTTGTTGTAGTAAGCCACGAGTTTTTTGGCATCGATTCCAACAAGCGCATCAACGAGCGGCTTAGCGCGTGAATGGTTAACGGGGTCAGCGACAAACGTGTCGCCATTCGCGGTAGGCAGTACTTTAAACGGTGCCATCGCATAAGCGAAAAATGGGTATGTCTCCGGCAACTGATCACCGGCCAACACATTGACGTTCATCACAACCCGACGTATCAGCTCGTTTTTCGCCAGCCACTGTGTCAGTGATGGCGAGAGATCTTGCACAGCATCCTTCGCTTGCTGATCACTATTATCGAGTTTGTCCGGCATCGCCAATGTGCCTGCATTGTATTCTAGCCAGACATCATCGTTTTCTTCCTGCGGTGCCACCGCTGGTGTTTCAGGCAGCATAACCGCGTCATCACGATCAATGGTTTGAATCGGGGTTACTTCTTCAACCATTACAGTCTCAGGTGCTTCTTCAGCTGGCCGAGTATAAAACCAGTAAACGGCAAAAAGTGCCAATACGGCGACAACGGCAACAGCGGTAGAACTTTTCATGGATCACTCCTTTTTGATTCTGTCGTTCCTGCGAAAGCAAACATGGCGTGGGCCTAAGTCAGTATGGCACCTTCAATAGCCGAATTAAACACTCAACAATGCAGGGAGAAATTCTCGTTTGCTGTAAGGATAGTTGACAAGAACACATTATGTTTTTGATAGCTGCCCGGCACACCTAACAAGAATCATGTATCCACAAAATTGCAACGTGCCTGACACAAAGAAGACATCAACATGTCACCAAAGTTTCTGATAATCCGCCCGCAGACTCAATTTAACCATGAAGTGACCGCGACGTGAGGTAATGATGACATTTAAAAAGACACTCCTAGCAGCAACCATACTGCCCCTAATGCTCGCCGCTTGTAATGGCGATGATGGCAAAGATGGTACTCCTGGTAAAGACGGCGCCCCAGGTCAAGATGGCGCTACCGGTCAAGACGGAGCCTCAGGCCAGAATGGCATACCCGCATTAGTGAAACAAACACCACTGAGCAACGGCCACATTCAATGCGCAGAAGGCGGCCTGATGGTTGAATCCGGCATCGATACTAACACCAACAATGTGCTCGACAGCAATGAGGTACAGAACACCAGCTTCATCTGCAACCAAAATACCCAAACTTATTTCAAACGCATTGCTACTTATCCAGTTTGCATGCAACTGGATGACACCTGCGACACAGACGACGAAACCGTTGCTGAAATCGCAGCAGCATCGGAAGACGGCAACCTGGTGTTTTACACCGATGGTGGACAAAGCAGCATCGGCGGCATCGATATCACTGACCCAGCCAATCCAAAAGGGTTTGGTATCTTCAACGTCGGCGGCGAACCAACATCCGTTGCCGTCAGCGGCGATTACTTACTAGCAGGCGTCAATACCTCTGAAAGCCTCACCGCGCCGAGTGGCCGCCTGCTCGTCGCTGCTTTACCAGCCGGTGTTCCCAGTGACGCCAACCCGATTGACATTGAACGCATTATCGAATTAGGTGGCCAACCTGATTCTGTTGCTGTCAGCAAGGATGGCCGTTTTGCTGTCGTTGCTATCGAAAACGAACGTGATGAAGACCTGACTGTCGACGGCGTTGAAGGCGGCTTGCCTCAATTGCCAGCAGGTAAGTTGGTGATTATCAAAACCGAAGGCGAACCCGCCAACTGGATGGTTGCCGACGTTGACCTTACCGGCTTGGCCGACAAATTCCCATCGGATCCTGAGCCTGAGTACGCAGACATCAATGACAACAATATTGCCGTTGTGACTCTGCAAGAAAACAACCACATTGTTCTGGTCGATCTCGAAAAAGTCCAGTTTGGTTACTTGATGGAGCCTCTGGATGCAGCCAAAACTGTTAAAAGCATGCGCCCTGAAATCCTCAACCACTTCTCTGCAGGTACTGTTAATCTTGCAGCGATTGACACTGAAGAAGAAGATCACATCACACTCACCAGCAGCCTGACTGACGTGCCACGCGAGCCGGATGGTGTTACCTGGATCAACAACGACTTCTTGGCCACTGCCGATGAAGGCGACTTTGAAGGTGGAAGCCGCGGGTTCACCGTGTTCAATACACTTGGCAAAGTTGTCTACAGCTCAGCTAACGAGCTAGAACATCTAACCGTACGTTTCGGTCACTATCCAGAAGGTCGCTCCGAGAACAAAGGCAACGAGCCAGAAAACGCTGAAGTCGGTCAATTTGGCGACGATAAATACTTGTTTATTGCATCAGAGCGTTCAAGTCTGATATTTGTCTATGACGTAAACGATGCCGATACCCCGGTATACAAACAAACATTACCCGCCGCAGCTGGCCCGGAAGGTATTCTGGCAATTCCGTCACGCAACCTGTTGATTGCTTCGAGCGAAAAAGACGACCGTGGTGACAAACTGCGCGGTGGTATTAACGTATATCAGTACGGTGCAAACAAAAACGCATACCCTAGCCTGCAATCAGCGAACGATGCTAACGGTAACCCAATTTCTTGGGCGGCCATGTCAGGTTTATCGGCTGGCGAAGCCGACACACTGTATGCTGTGGAAGACAGCGCCTTTATCAAGAGCCGCTTGTTTAAAATTGATACCAGCAAATCACCCGCATTGATCACCGATGCGATGATGATGAAAGACGACAACGACATTCTGGCAAATCTGACCACAGTGAGCGTTGCCGACGACAGTGGTAGCAAAGATGACGCCCGTAAAGATGTCTTTGACAGTGAAGATCTTAAAAACCTGATCAACGACGACAAGACCATCAACATTGACCCTGAAGGCATCGCTAAAGCAGCTGATGGCGGTTTCTGGGTCGTGTCAGAAGGTTCAGGTACCGTTGGCGATTCTAAAAAGCCAGTGAACTCTCCAAACCTGCTGTTGAAACTCGACGCTAACGCAGTTGTTACTGCTGCCCATCGTCTACCTGCCGCACTGGAAAGTGTTCAGCTGCGCTTTGGGTTCGAAGGTGTTACGGAGTTTGAAGGAAATGTTTACGTAGCCATGCAACGCGCTTGGGATAACGAAGAAACAGTCCGTATTGCACGTTTTGCAACAGCCGACAACAGCTGGAGCTTCTTCAGCTACACGCTGGACGACGCAGAATCACAAAACGGTGGCTGGGTTGGCCTGAGCGATATCACATCACTGGGCAACAATCAGTTCTTAGTGATAGAACGTGACAACCAAGGTGGCACTGATGCGGCTATCAAGCGTCTGTATCGCATTGACCTGACAGGCAAAAATGACGGTGATGCGGTCGAGAAAACACTGGTTCGTGATCTGATGGACGACCTGACCAGCCAGAACAACCTGCCCTTTGAAAAGGTTGAAGGCTTGGCTGTTACCGCTGATGGCAACGTATTTATCATCAACGATAACGATGGCGTCGACGACAACAGTGGAGAAAACCAACTGCTCGATCTGGGCAAAATCCTGGATTAATCACAGCCTTTTGGTACGTCACATCAAATGGGGCCACTTGGCCCCATTTTTATCTGTCGTTTCTTATCTTTCCCTCCCGACCTACGACTATTAGTGCTTCCCGCTACTTGCCATTCAATCACCCGAAACACACTCTAATCGTCAGTTAATCGAAGCTGGCTCCTGATTCTTCTCTATACTGAATCAATACCACTGACCCACCTCTACAGCCTGTCGGAGTTCACGGATGAAGCACCAGATTCTGGTTATCTTTTCGCATCCGGCGATACGTCAATCCCGCTTTAATCGCTATCTGCTCGCCAATATCGAAAGCCTTGAAGGCATTACCATCGCTGACCTTTACGAAGAATACCCGGCGTTTCATATCGACGTAGCGGCAGAGCGTCAACGCTTACAAGACCATGATGTACTGGTATTCCAGCATCCATTGCTGTGGTTCAATTGCCCGTCTTTAATGAAAGAATGGCTCGATCGCGTACTTCCCTTCAACTCCAACGCCTGTGCCTACCCGCACGAACTGGCGGGCAAACATTGGTTAAGTGTCGTGTCATCGTCGGTACCGTTGAATATTCAAGCCGACAACAGCCAGGCCGATACTGATCACTCCATGGAGCGCATTCTCGACCCGTTTGAACGTATTGCGGTACATTGCCAAATGCGGTTCATGCGTCCATGGATCACTGACAATACCTCCGCCCTCAGCATCATGGATATTCACCGCCGAGCTGAGCAATACAAAAATTTGCTCATTAGCATCCGTGATTCCGGCTTTGATCGCTCTACGGCTGGTGCATGACGATGGATGAAACCCAAACCCTCTATCAGGCGTTCATCTTTCTGCTCGCAGCTGTCATCACGGTGCCGATTGCCAAAGCACTGAAACTCGGTTCCGTGCTGGGCTACCTCTGCGCTGGCGTACTTGTTGGGCCGTTTGGTCTTGAACTGGCAGGTAATCGTCTTAGCGACATCATGCATTTTGCTGAACTCGGCGTTGTTATGATGCTATTTGTTGTTGGCCTTGAACTCAGGCCGGCAACCCTGTGGCGACAACGCAGTACATTACTTGGGTTGGGGGGAACACAATTTGTCGCAACAACCCTCGCTATCGCAATTCCTGCGTGGCTGCTTGGGCTGAATCATCATGAGGCACTGGCCGTCGGCATGATACTGTCATTGTCTTCGACAGCCATTGTGTTGCAGCTACTGGATGAAAAACGCCAGATGAAAACGCCTCTCGGAAGGTCTGCCTTTTCAGTGCTGCTGTTTCAAGATATTGCCGTTATCCCGGTGTTAGCGATTCTGCCGTTGCTGGCTCTTGGGCAAACAACAGCCCACTTTTTCAGCCCCGAAAACCCTATCGTGGTGATTGAAAAAACACTCACGATTGTCTTTGTCGTTGGTGCTATTGTCGCTACAGCACGTTTTCTGTTGAACCCGTTATTTCGCATCGTCGCAACAACAAAAGTCCCAGAACTTTTTGTTGCCACCACACTGCTTATCATCATCAGTATTGTTTTGTTGATGAACTTGGCAGGTTTATCAGCGGCACTCGGCGCATTCATCGCAGGCATGGTTTTGGCGGAGAGTGAATACCGAACCGAGCTAGAAGTGGGTATTAGCCCGTTTAAAGGGCTTCTTCTGGGATTGTTTTTTCTGAGTGTCGGCGCCGGAATCAACTTCGAACTGTTGCTTACGTTTCCGTTGCAAATTCTCTCCATGCTGTTTGGGCTGGTTACGATCAAAATTATTATTCTGATCAGCATCAGCAAAATCGCAAAATTCAATGCACAAACAGCGCTGATGTTTGCAGTCATACTCTCGCAGGCGGGGGAGTTTTGTTTTGTCCTATTGACGTTTGCCAGTGATCACCAAGTATTAGATATTGCTCTCACACAAAAACTGACACTCATCGTTGCGCTTAGCATGGCACTAACACCAATACTCATTCTATTGAATGAGACATCGTTACCAAAAATTCGAGTACCGGAACCCGACAGAACACCTGAAGACTTTCCCGGAGAATACAAACCGATCATCCTTGCGGGTATCGGGCGATACGGTCAAATTGTCAGTCGTATGCTGCGAGCGAAGGGGTATGACATCACAGTACTAGAAGCCGATGCAACACAGCTCGATATTGCCCGTAAATTTGGCCACGCAGCCTACTATGGTGATGCTGCAAGGCCTGATGTGTTAGAAGCTGCGGGGATCAGTGAAGCGTATTTGTTAATTCTAGCCATCGATGATCATGACAAAATTCTGCAGATCATTCGTTTTTGCCAAAAAAACCACCCTAACGTGCGAATCATTGCCCGAGCGACTGGCCGACGTGAAGCTCACGAGATCATGGCAATGGAAGCCGAAGCCACACGAGAAACATTTCATTCCAGCCTATATACCGGCGAGCAGGCCCTGCGTGCGTTGGGGATACCGGCTTACGAAGCTCACCGCACAGCCGCTTGGTTCAAATTACACGACATCAAGCATTTGCGCGAGCTAACTGCCGTTTGGGGTGATGAAGAAAAGTATCTCTCTCGACTTCGCGATAACCTGGCACTGTTAGAAAACCTGATACACGTTGATGCCGGTATCGAAGTCACGGATGAAGATACGTTGCACCCCGACCCACCGGCCAACAACACACATTGATCAGTTAGGGTTCACAGGCTCACAGATAAACACCGGAATATCGCGATCGGTACGCGCCTGATACTCATCAAAATCCGGATACAAACTCAATAAATGCGGCCAAACGTCGATTTTTTCTTCAGTACCCAACTGTCGAGCGACAAACTCGCGAGTATCACCAGCGACCATGATATCGATATCGGGGTTCGCTTTAATGTTGTGAAACCAGACGGGATCTTTATCCATGCCACCCTGTGACGCGACTAACAACCGGCTTTCGCCATAGGGCAAATGAATCAATGCAACTTCACGGCGAAGCCCGGATTTACGACCCCGCATACCAACGATGCAAATCGGAAAACCACCCGGAAAATTTTTCATCAACCGGCCACCGCTCTTTTTATAAACCCACACATTGAAGCGGGTATAGCGTTTGATAATACCTCTTACCAGCCAGACCCACTTCTCGGGAATTTCATCAACGTCTTCTCGACGGGTTTTCACATAGTCGTATTTTTTCATGGTTACCAAGCCGCATATAAAAACGCATGGTGGAATGAATCAAAACAACTGTCAAACATCAAGCCAGAACAACTGCACCTAGATGGCCGAACACCAGAATGACGGCTCCGCTTCCTGTTATATCAGTTTGTGTTTTAGCGCAGAAGACCATCCCTGCAACGTATGGCCTTTCAGATATTGATGAACAATGTGATATCAATCATGTGATGGCAGGCGCTATCAAACATCAGGCAGAGCATGCACTATCACTCAATGCGGGGATGGGCGGATTACAAACAGCGATTCATCTCACCCGGGCAGACCCAGCGGCGCACGCTAGGTATTGATAAAACGATGTAATTGCTGGCGCAGTCGTTGGTTTTCCAACTTGGTGTACTCAAGTTCGTCCATCAACTGCAACGCGAGAGCCACACCCGGCCAATCAACACCTAACTCTTGATTAAGCCGACAGGCTTTTCGCACGATAGACACCATCTGTGTCGAAAAAACCCATTGTTCAGGCGTTATCCCATCGGGTTCGACAATCCCCTCATCAACCACTGCAATCAGAGTTTTCTGTGATACTGACAACATCTCGCAGACTTCAATCACATCCATTTCGATCATCACCGCTTCCGTCATTTCAAACATCCCAGTTTGCACGCGCATCAAAACGACTACCGTCAGCCAATTGCTGCCAGGCGGCTTCATCAGCATCCGTAAAATCGTTCGGCATGACTATTTTTAGAATCACATACAAATCACCGCGTCCATGACGATGATACAGACCGCGCTCACGAATGCGCATTCGACTACCATTTTGGCTGTGGGGTGCCACAGTCACACTGATTTTTCCATCTAGCGTTGGTACAACGACCTTCGTACCCAACACCGCTTCCCACGGCGCAACAGGCACAACCATTTCAATATCATGCCCGTGCACATCATAGAGAGGATGCGGTACCAAGCGAATACGAATATAGAGATCGCCATTCGGCCCCCCATTAAACCCGTCTCCGCCCTGCTCTTTTAAACGAATTCGCTCTCCGTCGCCGACGCCTCGAGGGATTTTCACATTCAGCGTTTTGGTATGCGCACCACGATAACCGTCAGCATCAAGACCTGTAACCTCGAAAGACACGGTTTTGGTTTCTTCTTTGAAGGTATCTTCAAGAAACACCGGCAGTTCCATCTCAATATCCTGCCCCTTCTCAACCCGCTCTCGTGCACTAAAATCAAAACCTCGCGCACCGGTACGACCGCCGAATACCGATTCAAAGAAATCTGAAAAATCCCCTGAATACCGCTCATATTCGGTGCCGTCATGACGGCCAGAGGATTGCCACCCTGGCGGCGGCTCAAAACGCCCACCCGATGCGCCGTATTTTCTAATCTCATCGTATTCAGCGCGTTTATCCGGATTTTTCAGAACATCATAGGCTTCAGCAACATTCTTGAACTGTTCTTCCGCACCGGGCTCATTGTTCACATCAGGGTGAAACTTTCGTGCTAATTTTCGATACGCCGCTTTGATGGCTTTCGCATCTGCATCCGCATCGATGCCGAGAACTTCATAGTAATCTTTGAATTCCATCGGTCTGTCCAATCCTTCGCTGATGTGCTGAATAAAGATAGAAGACGAAAGCGCCACCTGCCATTACATTCACCGACGCCTTACAACGTCTTGGTAAATTCAGTTTTCAGACCATGGATTGTTTCAGCTGTTCAAGCAGGTGCGGGAAAATAGATGAGGGAAGATGCTGTCACGATCAAAAATACGCTGCTAGACAAAGTATTAATCGGGCAAAATGCTCTCTACCGAGAGTGGGCTCGGCAGATAGAGAAACATCGGTGTTATTGACGTTGAATTAATCCAGCGCGCCAGCGAGTTCGAGGGATTCCAACTCTGCCAAGTCACGTAAATAAATACGCTTGGCGTCTCGGATTTTCTCCCGATAGTCGCGCAAATCGGTAGAATGCAGCCCGTGAAGACTGGACCACAAATCGATTGTTTTATTCCAGAGCGCTTCGAAGCTATCACGCCAAACGTATTCGGTACGATGATCCTTGCCTTTGATACGAACTTGCACACGCATAGCAACATGGCCATTGCGTTTGTGCCGATAGAATCGAAAACCAACAAGACGCCCACAGTCGGCAAATACCTTTTTCGGTTTCAACCGAGCCATAGAATCTAGCTCTTTCTGTTTCGCTTGTGCTTCTTCGAGCGTTCTAAAATAAAACTGGTGCTCACGACCGTTTATTTTTTTGTAGGCGCGATAACGCCCTGTAGGATGAGAATGTGCTGCCATGTAATGCCTTAGTGATGAATCAAACCAGTTGCCCCTAAATACACCGTCCTCGGTGCACGAACAGGATCGACTATCCCGTTTTGCTCGATCAAACAACATGCACTTCAGCATCCAGCTAAATAGCACGTCATCGATCTGAACAAAATCTAGTATACCACGCAAAATCTCACAAAAGAGTAACAGCGATCACACTCAGAAATCCAAGCCATGAAAAAAGTGTTAAAGATCGACAAGAGTTTGCCAATACACCCGATAACTACAATGGGTAGAAACGAAAAAGGCCTGACAATTGTCAGGCCTTTTGAATAATGGTGCCCAGTCGCGGAATCGAACCACGGACACAGGGATTTTCAATCCCTTGCTCTACCGACTGAGCTAACTGGGCGTCTCTCGTTGAGAGGCGCGTATTAAAACCCTATCAAGATAATGAGTCAAGCGCTTTTTTATCAAAAAAACTCATTTTCTTTCAACTGGTTAAAAGTTAATCGGGTTATATCTTCGCAGCCATTGAGATCACGAAAATCACGCCAATCTAGGTCAGTTTTTATTCAGGAACGTAACCGTCTGCTTGATCAAAGTCTTCATTATTCAAAAACTTCTTTTGCTGTGCCTGCAAATACTTGCGAGATTCCGGATCCATCATGCTGAGTTGTTTCTCATTGATCAGACGCGTCTGATGGGCTTGCCATTCATCCCAAGCCTTTTGAGAAACCGAGTCAAAGAGCGCCTGTCCATTCGGGCCAGGGAACGGCGGCTTCGCCATGCCTTCGAGTTCTTGTTGATACTTTGTACAAAAAACCATTCGAGTCATCGTAATACCTGCTGTATTTCTAGTTCCAGTCACAATCGCATCGCTAGCGCACAGACACGTCAGTGATTCAGCGGAACGTTAACACCCGCTGATTCCTGCCGCCCGTCGATTCAGCGTTAAGCAACGCTTTAACAATTCGAGAGACCGGGGCTGCGAGTCCGATTGTTTCGGGCGCGCCAACGTTATACCAGAGGCCCCGCTCGGATTCCATGACCGCGGCACTATGATCATTAGTGGTAACGTGGAGTATCTGAATATCCAGATGATAATGGCTGAAGGTATGCCGAAAACCTGGCAATAGCTCCGCGCTAATCACTTGAAGCTGCTTTGCCGCACACCATTGCTCAGCAACGTCAGTCACATTCGGCGTTTCCGAGTCCGTCAAACTCTCGATTTCAGGGAATGACCACAACCCCGGCCATATGCCCGTTGGAGGGCGTTTATTCAGAAACAACGCCTCGCCATCCTGAACAACCACCATACAAGTCGTTCTGACCGGCAGCACCTTTTTCGGTTTCTTACCCGGGTAGTTAGTAGGTGTTCCAGACGCACGCCCTTCACAGGTCTCCTGCACCGGGCACTGATCGCAAACCGGTTTCGATCGTGTACAAATAGTCGCCCCCAGATCCATCATCGCCTGCGTATAATCCGCCACACGGGCCTTCGGAGTATAGGATTCCGCATAGCCCCACAATTCATTCAACACTGGCGTTTTTCCTGGCCAACCATTAACCGCGTGATATCGGGCCAGCACACGTTTTACGTTGCCATCCAATATCGCCGTCTGTTTACCGCTGGCGATGGCTAAAATAGCCCCAGCGGTGGAGCGTCCGATGCCGGGCAACGACACCATTCCATCAAGATCAACCGGAAACATCCCACCCATGTCTTCCACAACCATTCGTGCGGTTTTATGGAGATTTCGAGCCCGCGAATAATAGCCAAGACCCGACCAGTGATGCAGCACTTGATCCTCGGAGGCGGCCGCAAGACTTTCTAAGGTCGGGAAACTCGACATAAACTTGAGATAATAAGGAATAACGGTTGCGACTTGCGTCTGCTGCAACATGATTTCTGATATCCACACTCGATACGGAGAAATGTCTTTCTGCCACGGCAAATCCTTGCGCCCGGCGATATCAAACCAATCCAGTACGCGCTGCGAAAATTCTGCGGGCTGCACAAGTACTCCTCAACAAACATGATGTATTTATTCGATGCTAACAGATGCTCAATGAGCACTATAAATCTGTGATCATCCGCGCACATTACGCCAACAATGTATCAACGTAATCAGCGATCGCCATAGATGCCGTCAAACCGGGCGATTCAATACCATACAGATTAACTAAGCCAGGGATACCATGCTGCCTGGGGCCATCAATACGAAAATCCGTAAATTGATCGACACTCAGTTTCGGCCGGATACCCGCGTAATCCGCATGCAAACGTGTTACATCCAGCGCTGGATAGTAACGTTGAATTGCCTCAGCAAACGAAGCCTTGAACCGTTCAGGCACACGATAATCGAGTGTATCGACTGGCAACGTATCTGGGCCAAACCGCGTTCGCCCGTTCAAATCCATCGTTGCATGGATACCCAAGCCTAAATTACCGGGCTCCGGCATCGGATAAATCAAATGGGCAAAAGGTGAGTGACCCTGATAAGAGAAATAATGCCCTTTTACCGGATACACTTTCGGCGCATTATCCACTAAATCCGAAGCCAACTCAGCCGCGCCAAAGCCGGCAGTGTTGATCAACTGATGGCAATACACGGGGGCTTGCCCATGAACATCTACGCGAAACCCGTTCGCGTGGCGCACAATACGTGTAACCCGCTGCCGACACAATACAAAGCCCCCCTGACGTTCGATATCCGCTTGCAACTGCAATACAAGAGCACCAACATCAATAATCCCTGTCATTGGCGACCACGCCGCCGCGACACAACTAACTAAAGGTTCGCGCTCACGCACTTCAGCACGAGACAACCGCGACAAAGCTACACCCTGCGACCGCGCTTTATCGATCAGCGCCTGTAGCGCCGGAAGTTGACTATCATCCGTTGCCAGCACCAACTTCCCACATAGCCGATGATCAATTTGATGCTCCTGGCAATAGGTCACCAACTGCTGACGTCCAGCAATACACAGGCGATTTTTCAAGCTTTGTTGGGGATAATAAAGCCCGGCATGTAATACACCGCTATTGCGTGAGGTAATTTCGGTACCGACCTCATCGTGCTGCTCGAGCACTGCAACACTGCCGCTGCATGCCATCACCCTGCCGGCCGCCAAACCGACAACACCGGCACCGATAACAATGCAATCTAACCACTCCGACACTCCAGCGCTCCCAAATACCCCACTAGAGCCCATCTTAATTGAAGAAATATTGATGTAACAACAGACAATTGCTGCTATCTTCGCGTATCATGCAAAACTTGCAGCTAGGCCTTACTAACGAGATAGCTTCGTTTTCTGATACTTTTAACTCGCACTAACATCCGCGGATATAAAAGAAGAATAAAATCGGAAAGCAATACTAAGCTAGTAAAAAAACGTTAGAAGCCTAAGTCGGATAACATCCATTATTAGCGTCACCGTGAATCAGGGGCGTGCCGCCATTGGCACGTTCACGGCAGCGTAATGGCTACATCCATACCATTGCAACGCAACCAGGCATGCAGCATAAAGGAATACTGTCGTGTAAAAATGAGCGTACGCTGACGTTGCTCTCACAGCGTGCACACTGGCATATAGTTTGCTTTTTCTTTGCCTCATGGAGGCGGACGAATCGCAGCTCAACCAGGCACAAATGCCGTGCTATTCGTGTAAACGATTGAAAATACAATCGCGTTAAATACATATGACCGTCTAAGCCTTTCCTGTGTCGCACAATAACGACGATGGGAGTCATAGGACACTGGCGGTTCAACGTAGCTACGAAGGAACAGGGCGTATCAGCAAACGCTGGCCGCGGGAAGCCAACAATGGAAACCATAGAACTCTCAGCCCAACATCGACAACTTTGGTCCACCTGCCTGAACCTTTGGGATCAGTTCGCCCGAAAAACGTTTCTCGACGCCACCCTAGAATTCGAGAACCAGTGCTTGGAAACAACGGTTACCGCGACATTTACCCGTCAAACCGAGCTCCTTGAGACAATCCAGCTTCTTAAAGGCCACAAGGATGCCGCTGCGGAACAAATGAGCAGCACGTTACTGCAACTATCTAATGATTATCTTCATGGCCACTATTGTTACGTCGAAAACGTGTCGAATGAGCAGCTGCAGCTCGTCGAGGATCACCGACTAGAAGCGGATATCGCCACAAGCAACTGGGTCCGCAAAGTCTATAACAAACACGACGACGTTATCTGGCAAGCCATTGGCCGCCTGTTAGCTATCGTTGAGGCGCCTATCGAGCACTATGCACAACGCGATATAGCCGTTATTTTTTCGCCCCAATTATTAGCGCCCGCCTTACGCAGTGCCACCGACCATATTGCCCTTGAAAACTCGGACGACATTCGGCTCATCAAAACCTTTGGCTCAGTTCTGTTGAATACTGTGGCCGAATTTTATCAGTCGATCAGCGAAAAGCTCGATCACGCGCGGATTCGCCAACCTGAACGGCCTCAGCAGCAAGAGACAGACACCGACGAAGACTCCGATACAGAAAGTAGCATCAACGAATACCAGGCACCGGCTTATATTCCGCATTCAGCGCCGGCAGCCGACTTAAGCGACGGCACGCCAGTGACACATACCGGCGCAGAAACCCACGCTAGCGATATGTTTGGAGCCGCCACACCTGCACCGCAAACAGACAACTACCTGAGCGACTCAGGGATGGTATTTGACGAGCCACAGCTTTTCACAGAAACCGAATCGCCCACTCCAACGCCAACGGATTCGCCAGCACCGGAAGCATCTACAAGCCCTCAGCAACCGGAATCGACACCACCCGATACCGCAGCAGAACCGAACCATACCAACCAAGCCAGCGAATTCCTGATGAATTCACTGATGAACACCCTGGAATCAGAAGCCAAGGCAAACCAGCAAACCGCAGGTCAAGCGACACCAAGGCCGCGTCAAGTCACCATGATGACGATGAGCGGCACCCCCTGTTACGGCTTAACACGCACCGCCGAACCGAACGAACACAGCATTGTTGCAACCGATTATGTTGAGGCACTGTCAGGGCCACAGAATGCAGCCATTGAAGACATCAAGAACGCCAAGCCTATTGATCATCTCGTCGAAGACAATGAAAACCGTTTTTTCGAACAATTGGACCGCATTGCTCAGGAGACAGGCCGACATCAAATCACCGAATATGATCTCGACTACATCAACATGGTCGGACTGTTATTCAAGTTCGTTTTAGATGACGAAGAAATACCGGACAAAATCAAAAACCTGATTTCTTACCTGCATACGCCCTATCTCAAACTGGCGCTTATCGACAAAGGTTTTTTCGCCGAAACCCACCACCCTGCCCGCGTATTGCTCAACACGTTAGCCAGAGCTGCCGCACGCTGGCAAGATGACTGGCGCATTTACACCCGTGTTGAAGAAGCCATCAACACCGTGCTTAGCCGCTACGAGCAAGACACCAGTATTTTTGATCAGGTCAATAAGCAGTTCAGCCACTTCGAAAAAACCTTGCAAGAACGCACAGAAAAAGCCGAATTGCGCAGCCTTGAAGCAATGCGCAGCACCGAACGCCGCGAAAAAGCCCGCAAACAATGCGTTGAAGATCTGCGCGAAATCATCGGCAATAGCCCGGTACCCGAAGTATTGGTCGAATTCATTTTTGGTTTATGGCTGGAAGTTATCGTCTTCAACCGTCTCAACCTAGGTGAGGCATCCAGTGAATACCGTGATTGCCTACCTCCGATTGCAACTCTCGTCGAATGCTTCCAACCAGGCTTTACTCGCCAAAAACTGGATCGCGAACAAATGCGCGAGCACATTCAACAGCGTCAGGCCAACCTCAAACATATTGCTGAAATCCTCAAAGCCGGCGGCGTGTCGCTGCTTGAAGCCCAGCAACAGCTGTCTCAAATTCGTGACGCGTTGCATAACACATTCGAAGGGCAACAACTGGAATGTGCGCGCCTGCAATTGCCTGAGCAAGATGATGCCGCGCGCATTCGCGACCAGAACCTGCAAGCCCAAGCTAAACAACTGGCCCAAACGCCTTTCGGAACGTGGTTTGAATTCACATCCGATCAAGAGGTGGCACGACTCAAACTGGTCTGGCGCAGCCCAATCACACAGACGTGTATGTTTGTAAACCACATTGGTGTCAAAGCCAGAGTCATCTCCATTGCGGATCTATCAGCGCTTCTCGCCAGTGGTGACAGCCAGATTATTGAGCCGGACAAACGCAGTTTCTTCGAACGGGCGCTCAAATCCATCATCAACAAACTGCACATTCACAAAGCCGAGCCCGCTCTGGGCTAACCGAAACCAGGTAAAGGCGCAAAACGTCGTTACCTGGCACAGCGTTCATCGCCCGTAGACTGAAGACGGCGTATCCTCACCCGCATCCACCCAATTCAACTGCTGAGATTCCCGGCGAATTAGACTATAATCACCCTCTTTTGCAGATTTGCAGCATGGGAATTCCGGTCGAACGCTTCCCAATTGCACGATTCAATGGTGACAATCCTCATGACAGCACGCACAGCCAGTGTTCAGCGCGACACGCTGGAAACTCAAATTCAGGTCAATATCAACTTGGATGGTACCGGTGACGCTAACTTCGAAACCGGCGTCCCGTTCCTTGATCATATGATGGATCAAATTGCCCGCCATGGCCTGATTGACTTGGATATCAAAGCCAATGGCGATACCCATATTGACGACCACCATACCGTCGAAGATATCGGTATTACCCTCGGCCAGGCCTTTAACAAAGCGGTGGGCGACAAAAAGGGCATTCTTCGTTACGGCCATGCCTATGTGCCATTAGATGAAGCGCTTTCTCGCGTTGTTATCGACTTTTCTGGTCGCCCTGGTCTCGAGATGCACTGTGAATTTACCCGTGCCAGCGTGGGTGGCTTTGATGTCGATCTTTTTTATGAGTTTTTCCAAGGGTTTGTGAATCATGCGGGTGTTTCCATGCATATTGATAATATCCGCGGGCGCAATACCCACCATCAGATCGAAACCATCTTCAAAGCTTTCGGCCGCGCGTTGCGCATGGCACTGACCTTTGATGAACGCGCACGAGACGCAATGCCATCCACCAAAGGCTGCCTCTAATTTCTGCCACAGCAGAAACCGATCTGAATTCGAGACGTACCATGAAGAAACAAGTTGCCATCATCGATTACGGCATGGGTAACCTGCATTCCGTCGCTAGCGCGATTCAGCATGTTGATGCCGATGTGGATGTTGCTATTACCGCCGATCAAAAAACGATCCTGAGCGCCGACCATGTTATTTTGCCTGGCGTGGGTGCGATTCGCGATTGCATGCATGAAATTCGCCGTGTTGGCGCAGATAAAGCCGTTGCTCAGGTGATTGCCCAGAAACAACCTCTACTGGGCGTGTGTGTCGGCATGCAAGCCTTAATGACACATAGCGAAGAAAATAACGGCATTGATTGCCTAAACGTCTTCGACGGTCAGGTTCGATTGTTTCAAGGTGACGAATTTCGCACCGGCGACACCCACCTAAAAGTGCCACATATGGGCTGGAACAACGTCGCAACCGAAGTTGATCACCCGATCTGGCAGGGCATTCACTCCGATTCACGTTTTTACTTCGTGCACAGTTACTTCGTTGAGCCGAATCAGGATTACATGATTGGCAGCTGTGAATACGGCGTACGCTTTGCGGCCATACTGGCGCGTGACAACGTTGTCGCTGTGCAATTTCATCCGGAAAAAAGCCATGTTGCCGGCCTTCGCCTGCTGCGCAATTTTCTAGGTTGGAACGGTCAGCCCTGACGTTAAGTTAGGGTTTAACCCACACAAACCAACACGCCCTTTTCCAAGAACACGGTTGCCCTCTCTAATGGGCCGGAGCTGAAACATGGCACTCGCCAAACGCATTATCCCCTGTCTCGACGTCGACAACGGACGCGTCGTCAAAGGTGTTCAGTTTGTTGATATTCGTGACGCCGGTGATCCGGTTGAAATCGCCAAGCGTTACAACGAACAAGGTGCCGACGAAATTACCTTCCTAGATATTTCGGCCAGCAATGAAGGTCGCGATACCATGGTTAATATTGTCGAACGTATCGCCGATGAGATATTTATCCCTCTCACCGTTGGTGGTGGCATCCGCAAAGTGGAAGATATCCGCCGCATGCTAAACGCAGGGGCCGACAAAGTAGGTATCAACACCGCAGCGATTCACAACCCGGAATTCGTCAAAGAAGCCGCTGATCGTTTTGGCTCACAGTGCATTGTTGTCGCCATTGATGCAAAAAAGGTCAGTGATGAGAACAAACCCAAGCGCTGGGAAATCTTCACCCATGGTGGGCGCCGCCCAACCGGTATCGACGCCGTGGAATGGGCGATCAAGATGGTTGATTACGGCGCCGGGGAAATCTTGCTGACCAGCATGGACAAAGACGGTACCAAATCTGGCTTTGATCTAGAGCTAACTAAAGCAATCAGCGATGCCGTTGCAGTACCTGTTATTGCGTCTGGCGGTGTCGGTGAGCTACAACACTTGGCTGATGGCGTTATCAAAGGCCAGGCCGATGCGGTATTAGCAGCAAGCATATTTCACTTCGGCGAATACTCTGTTCCGCAAGCTAAAGCGTTTATGGCAGAGCAAGGCATCGAAGTGCGCTTCTAAGCGCACACCCACCACTTTTCGCAGCCTCCTCCAGCACTATACCAATAAGGCAGCCTTGACCCACTCAGGCTGCCCTTCTGGTTCGACCGTAACAAACCGCTCCCAGATGTCATCCAGCCTTGATGCCAGTATGTCGCAAAATGGCACGGACTCGCCCTGCAATAAATTCAAGGCGACGTCGCGATCCATCTGACATTGCAGCTCAGCCGCCGCAGGCAGATAACTCAAATGCCATCGCTCTGGAGCGATCGCACCACGATCAAACTGATAGGGCCGAAAGAAGCCATACGATGCATTGTTCGCTATGCGTTCATCAAGCCAATCATGCATCGCTGCGCTCGGCCCGCCATCGTCGACTTCGGCGGGCACCAGCTGCACATCCTGCAATGCCATGGTATTGGCATCAAATACATCGACATCCGTTCCCCAATGATGACGTGAAAGCCCAGGCACCGCCGACCATCGCATAATCGCTCGAAGCCGCTGAGCGTCCGACAAACGGTCGAACGCAAGTTCAACGCCATTGTCATCGAGCAAAGGACGTCGCCCCTCGGCTTTGGCCGTAAAAATTTGATGCTGACGCTCAAAAGATCGGTACGCAGAAACCAATTGCAAATCAAAGCCAGCCTTACCCGCTGCGGCCTGCAGCAACCCCAGTGCTTCTGCTGCCTGCGGCACCATCATGAAGATTCGTTTACCTTGCTGAACCTCGATCAGGTGAGATTCAACTAAGCCAAACTGTTTTTCCTGCAATTCAGTGAATTGTGTCACACCCTTGAGCCTCTGAAATCTCCAATGCTATAGTAAGCGAAAAATAATAATTAAAAAAAGAAGACGAATTATGCCCAGCAAACTAACTCAGCTGAGGAATATTGGCAATACGTCCGCCCTCTGGCTGCAAGCCATCGGCGTTTCGGATATCCACCACCTGCGTGAAGTCGGAGCCGTTGATGCCTATGTGAGAATTCAAGAACGCGGTATTAAAACATCCAAGGTATTATTGTACGCCATCCACGGTGCCCTGACGGATCAGCACTGGAACGATATTCCGGCAGATATCAAACAGGAACTCTGTGATGCCGCCGAAAAACGCCTGCTAACCACTGACGATGCATAGAAAACTCTGCCACCTCAACGACATCGATGAAGATAGCTCGAAAGGTTTTATCATCGACGATGTTTCTGTCTTTGCCGTTAAAAAAGACGGACAGATATTTGTTTACAAAAACAGCTGCCCACACCTCGGCGTTGAATTAGAGATGGTCGAAGATCAATTTCTCGATGCAGACAATGTACTGATCCAGTGTGCAACTCACGGTGCACTGTTCTTGATTGAATCCGGTGAATGTGTCGCAGGCCCTTGCCAAGGCCAAGCATTGCAACAGCTACCTAACGAGCTAGATGAGAATCAACAGATAATGGTTCATTGGGAATAACCCCTAGAATGCACTGACAGCCCGATCACTCACGGGCCTGTCACAAACCTACGAACTAATGCCCACAGCTTTCGCCATCATTTCATGTCGGCGCTAGCACAGCCCGCAACCGCCGCACACCTTCCTGCAGTCGCTCCATGCTGGTTGTGTAGGCAAAACGAACATGCGTATCGGCTTTGTGATGACCAAAATCTGCACCCGGCGTGACAGCAACGCCATGATCTTCCAACAACATTTTACAGAAGCTCAAGCTATCGTCCGAGAAACGTGAAATGTCGGCATACACATAGAACGCGCCATCCGGTACATGACTAATCCCAAACCCCAATTCACGTAACGCAGGCACCAGATAATCCCGACGTTCATGGAATATATTACGGCGCTCTTCTAACAATGCTAAAGCGTCCGGTTCAAATCCAGCTAACGCACCATACTGCGCCATTGTTGACATCGATATGAACAAGTTTTGCGCCAGCCTCTCCAACCCCTCTATCGCATATTCCGGAGCCACCATCCAACCTAAACGCCACCCGGTCATACCGAAGTACTTCGAAAAACTATTAATGACGAACGCCTGATCCGTTACTTCCAAAATCGAAGGGGCTTCCACGCCGAATGTCAGGCCATGGTATATCTCATCAACAATCAGATTACCGCCATGACGATGGGTAATGTCATACAAATCCGACAATTGCTGACGCGTCAGTATCTCTCCGGTGGGATTCGCAGGCGATGCTACTAAGGCTCCAACGGTGTTGTCTTGCCAGTTTTTTTCCGCGATGGCAGCCGTTAACTGATAACGATCCGCGGGATCAACAGCCACCAGTTGCCCCTCACCCTCAACCAGACGCATAAAGTTCCGATTACAGGGGTAACCCGGGTCGGTCATCATCATTCCATCACCCGGATTCATCAAATACGCAGCAATTAACAACAAAGCACCGGATGCTCCAGGTGTAATCAGTATTCGGCTAGCGGGAATATCGAGCTGATAACGCTCTTTATACAAACCAGCAACAGCTTCACGAAGCTCGGGAATCCCGCAAGCACCGGTATAATAGGTTGCGCCATCATCCAGCGCAGATTTGGCGGCATCAATAATGGGTTGAATCGTGGCAAAATCTGGCTCACCGGCCTCCATATGCACGATATCCCGACCGGCAGCTTCCAATTCCTTCGCCCGCGAAAGCACTTCAACCACACGAAATGGGGCAATATCTCTCAATCGATCGGCAGTTCTTGGCATCGGATTCTTACTCGTGACGTCAATGATAAAAAATAGCCCCATTATATCAGTAATATAATGGATTTGGCGGTCCCAAACTTGTTAAGCCACAGAGAGTTAGGTTATAACTCTTCCACTTTTAGAACATTCGTTCTAAACTTACTGCGCTCCGAAGGCAGGAGCTGTCATTGCCTAATGACCTGTGAACGGAACCCCTTGGTTCCAGTGCGCCAGTGGCGCAGTTAACTTGACGGACTTTGAGACACAATGCCTAACAAACAAGACAACCAGTTCCGTAACTTCGAGCCTTACGAGCCAGCTCCAGGCGAAGAGTACATGAGTGAACCGCAGATTGAACACTTCCAGAAAATTCTCAATGACTGGAAAGCTGAACTAATGCAGGAAGTTGACCGCACCGTTACTCATATGAAGGACGAAGCGGCAAATTTCCCCGATCCAGCTGATCGCGCCACCCAGGAAGAGGAATTTAGCCTCGAACTGCGTACACGCGACCGTGAACGCAAACTGATCAAAAAAATAGAGAAGACACTCGAGCTGCTCGAAAATGACGATTACGGCTACTGCGACTCTTGCGGTATCGAAATTGGCATCAAGCGTCTCGAAGCAAGACCAACAGCGACCCAATGCATCGACTGTAAAACACTGGCAGAAATCAAAGAAAAACAGGAACGCGGGTAACGCCTCCTGATAGGCCGGTGTCGCTCGGTTTATATTTATAAACCTGACAAGCCGGCCTTGCTGTCACGATGAGTTCATACATCGGCCGCTTTGCTCCCTCTCCCACAGGCCCACTCCATCTAGGCTCACTCTATACTGCGCTGGCGAGTTTTCTCGATGCCCGGCATTATCAGGGTACCTGGCTGCTGCGCATCGAAGATCTGGACCCGCCGAGAGAAGAAGCAGGGGCAACCGAAAAAATCATCGAAACCCTGCAAGCCCATCATCTGCATTGGGATAACGCCGTGGTTCTACAAAGCCAACGCAGTGAACGCTACGAAACGGTTTTGGAGAATCTTGCAGACACGGGTCATAGTTTTTTTTGTACCTGCTCCCGCAAGCAGTTAGCCGCTTACCCACAAGGCTACCCGGGCTTTTGCCGTCATCATCAGACTCAGTCGGCAAACGGAAAAAACGCTGCCATTCGCCTCAAAACTGATGGTATCCAACAAACCTTTATCGATCTTCTTCAGGGCCAACAACAATTGCCCAAACGGCCTGATGGACTCACTAACGACTTTGTTATCAAACGCAAGGATCAGCTTTACGCCTATCAGCTAGCCGTTGTCATTGATGATATTGATCAAGGCGTCAATGTTGTCGTGCGAGGCAATGACATTTTGGACTCAACCTTTAAACAAGGTTATTTGTATCGTGCGTTAGGTCATACGCCCCCGGCTTATCTACATTTGCCCGTTATTGCTGCGGCTGACGGCCAAAAACTCAGTAAACAGAATCACGCCCCGGCGATCGACAACAACCAAGCACTCGATAACATTCGCCAAGCACTAGCACTCTTGAATCAACCGATGCCACCGACGCATTTAAATCTTCCCAACACTTTATTGTTTTCGATTGAGCATTGGGATCGCCAATACCTCAGCCGCGATGCATGGCTGACAACAGCAGATAATGTGTCAGGCTGAAACTCAGAGTTTTGCAGCACCTGCGGTGGTGCTATAAACTTGCAGCTGAACCTGCACACAACACGCAGATGATGGAATCCACCACAACTGCCATGCAACTGCGCCAACCCGGCCCGCCTGCACGAATAAGACACAGACTATGTACATACATCGAGGCTTGCTGCTGGTTATTCTGGCCATTTTTATTTTCAGCCCGCCGATTCAGGAATGGATCAGCAACAATCACGCGCAGTGGTATCGGCCTTTTATTGTCTGGGCTATCATCATTGGCTTTGCCTACTTGGCACAACGCCGACATAACAAACGTCAATCCTGAACATGTTTGATCTGACTTCTATTCTGCTGCTGTCTTTCGCATATCTGGCGCTGGTTTTTATTGTCGCCATCGCTGCCGAGAATCGCTGGCTACCGAAACCGCTGATTCACCACCCTGCCGTCTACAGTTTGTCGCTCGGCGCCTACGCAGGTACCTGGGCTATTTTTGGTGCATTGGAGCTGGCAAACTCTGACGGTTTTGTCTTTCTATCGTACTACTTCGGCACCTCTGCATTGTTTATCTTTGCACCGCTGATATTACACCCACTATTAAACTTGTGCCGCACCTATCGATTAAGTTCTTTGGCGGATTTATTCAGCTTCCGTTATAACAGCCAGTGGGCCGGCTTTTTAGTTTCCATCGGCACGCTTATTTCTGTATTACCGCTGATGGCCATTCAAATCAGTAACGTTGCCGAATCTGCCGTCTTCCTTGGTCAAGCACAGGCCTCCAGCTACGATGCTGCTGCTCACAGTGAAATCCAACGTTATCTGTCGATCACGTTTTGTATCGCCATCACACTGTTTTCGCTGATTTTCGGCAGCCGGCAGATTAACACCCACAGTCGTCATGAAGGGTTGGTTGTCGCCAGTGCGTTTCAATCGCTGGTTAAACTCACGCTCTTCCTATCTCTCGGAATAGCCGCGCTGTTCTGGGTGTTTGATTCACCACTAGAACTTGAAGCCTGGTTAAACTCACAACCCGCCGCGTTAAACCAACTGAATGACTCCCTAGTGTCCAACAACGCACGCACACTGGTGCTTATTTTCTTTGCGGCCGCACTGTCGTTTCCACACTTATTTCACCTGACACTCACAGAAAACCCAAACCGCAAATCACTGGATTATGCGAGCTGGTCATTTCCACTGTATTTGTTGCTACTCAGCCTACCTGTTTTACCGATTCTCTGGGCAAATCAGGCCACTGGGTCGACCACGCCCGTGCATCTCGACGCCCTTGCACTGGGTTTTATCGTTCAAAATCCGTGGCTAATAAGCGCTGCCTTTATCTGCACCTTGGCCGCAGCCAGTGCGACATTAATCGTTATGACGATTGCGGTCGCATCCATGTGCACTAACCACTTGATCCTGCCGTACTATTCACCGCGTCAAAACGCGAATATTTACTCATGGTTACGTCAAATCAAACGTGCCTTGATAGTTCTTATCGTGTTATTGGCCTTCACACTTTATGAATGGGTTCACCGCCAATCGTTGCTGAACAACTTTGGCTACGCGGCCTACACCGCGGCCCTCCAATTTTTACCGGGCATACTCGCGGTTTTATACTGGCCACGCGGCAACCGAGCAGGATTAATTGTCGGTCTTTCGGCAGGCTTTTTGTGCTGGGGTATCACCATCCTGTTACCGCTAGTAACTGCCGATGCATTTGGCATGATGCCCATGTTGCTGAATGTGTTTCAACTCGGTCAAGAAAGCTATTGGTCAATGGCTGCCATTGCTTCGCTCGGAATCAACATGCTGATGTTCGGATTGGTCTCCTTCGCGACGCCTACTGACAAAGAGCAGCAATACGTTGCCGATATATGCTCGCAAGATGATCTCAGCCGCCCAACACGACAACAGCTGGCACTGCGTTCTCCAGAAGAATTCATCCATCAACTGAGCCAGGCAATTGGGTTTCCGACAGCACAGAAAGAAGTGCACAACGCCCTCAAAGAACTCAACATGCAAATCACGGAAAACCGTCCATTTGCATTGCGTCTGTTGCGTCGTCAGATTGAGGCCAACCTGTCGGGTTTGTTTGGCCCCACCGTTGCCCGCCAAATTGTGACCCAACAGCTGCCCTATTCCAAAGACACAGAACAATACGCCAGCAAAGATATTCACTTAATCGAACACCGGCTTGAGAGCTATAAAAGCAACCTGACCGGCTTGGCCAGCGAGCTTGATGAACTGCGGCGTTATCACAGAAACACGATTGAAAACCTGCCAATCGGCGTATGCACGTTGGGTAACGATAGCGAGATTTTACTGTGGAACACCACACTGGCTGACATGACTGGAATCGATGGGCAAGGCATTATCGGCTCATCAATCGACAACCTCGCACAACCTTGGCAACACGTCATTAGAGAGTTTATCGCCAGCGGCCAAGAACACGAACACAAACAAGCAGTGGAGATCAACCAGGAGAATCGGTGGATCACCTTGCATAAAACCGTCACGATTGGCGACGGCCCGCTCGATAATAACCAGACCATCCTGATCGAAGATGTCACAGAAACCGCCATGCTCGAACAAGAGCTGTTGCATAACGAGCGCCTCGCATCGATTGGTCGCCTCGCCGCCGGCGTTGCACACGAAATTGGCAACCCGATAACCGGCATTGCGTGCCTTGCGCAGAATCTCAAATACGATAGCGACGAACCCGCTATTCATGAAGCCGCCAAGGATATCCTGACACAAACAGACCGAGTTACCCGCATTGTGCAGTCACTCGTAAGCTTCGCCCATGCAGGCACACAGAGCCAAACAACCAGCGATCAGCCCGTCAGTCTGTATCTGTGTGCCGACGATGCGATCCACCTGTTATCGTTAGATCAGAAGAGTTGTAGCGAGTTAATCGACAACTTGATCGACCAAAACCACTGGGTGCAAGGCGACCCGCAACGCTTGCTGCAAGTATTTATCAACTTGCTGAACAACGCGCTGGATGCCTCCGAACAAACCGCTCCCATCTTTCTCGAATCGGCTGAAGAAAGTAACTGTATCGAATTGAAGGTCACCGACTTTGGGCCCGGCATTCCAACCAACGTTCAGGAACAGATTTTCGAACCATTTTTCACCACTAAAGACCCAGGAGAAGGCACAGGGCTGGGCTTATCCCTCGTCTATAGCATTATCGAGGATCACAAAGGCAGCATCACGGTAGAAAGCCCGATCAGCGAAGAACAAAGCTACGGAACATGCTTTACAATACGCCTGCCCAAAGCTGCCGACCCGCAACACCTAGCAATCGATGGTTCGCTCGATTAGTAGCAGCACCGAGAGAAAGCCCCCAAACACCTACCTGCATGAATAGCAGGGGGGGCAAGACATGTTGAGACACGAAAAGCCGCCAGAGAACATATATTCATCAATCAGAGCTTTCTCAATATTTAACCGTTCAGCAAGATTGGTTATTATCCACTGAGGCAAGAGATTCCAGTTGACTATGATTCGCATACTGACAGTTGAAGACGAAGTAATTATCCGCACAGCACTCAAACGCTTGCTGGAGAAAAATGGCTATCAGGTTGATGAAGCAGGCTCCGTAAAAGAAGCGCTCGACAGCTATGACCTTGGCGACTTCGACCTGATCATCAGCGATTTACGGTTACCCGGCGCCCCTGGAACCGACCTCATCGCCAAGAGTGGCGACACACCGGTTCTGATCATGACCAGCTACGCCAGCATGCGCTCTGCCGTTGATTCCATGAAAATGGGTGCCGTCGATTACATCGCCAAACCGTTCGACCATGAAGAAATGCTGAATACCGTGCAGCGCATCACCGAGCTGCACCAGCTTCATCGTGAAGACGACATCATTGAGATATCCGATACGACCTTTATCGAACTGCCCAAAATGGTTGGCAGCTGCGCTCCGATGAAAAGGGTTTACAAACATGTTAAAAAATCAGCGCCAACAGACTGCAACATTCTCATTCACGGTGAAACCGGGACGGGTAAAGAACTTATCGCCCGTGCCATACATCAGCTAAGCCATCGCACCAACCGTGAAGTTATCTGCGTTAACTGTGCTGCGATTCCGGAGACCCTGATTGAATCTGAGCTTTTTGGCTATGAAAAAGGCGCATTTACCGGGGCCAATACCAACCGCATCGGTTTGATCGAAGCCGCCAATCACGGCACTTTGTTTCTTGATGAGATCGGCGAATTGCCACTAGAAGCGCAAGCACGCCTGTTACGCTTCTTGCAGGAAGGTGAGATTCGCCGTATCGGTTCCGTAGAAACTCAGGAAGTTGATGTTCGAGTTATTGCCGCCACCCACCGTAATTTAAAAGCCCTGTCTGAAAAAGGCGAATTCCGCCAAGATTTATTCTACCGCTTGAATGTTATGCAGATCACCCTGCCACCGCTACGCGACCGCGGCAAAGATGTACTCGAGATCGCCAGCAATTTTTTGCAAAAAACCTGCGACAAGATGAACAAGCCAGAAGCTCACTTTACTCCCAAAGCCATTCAGGCCCTGACCACATATCACTGGCCAGGTAATATCCGTGAGCTTGAAAATGTGATCGAACGGGCAGTCATTCTGTCTGACTCTGAAGAGATCGATTACGATCTGTTTGATATTGACATGGAGCTAGTGCAACTAGAAACACTCGACGGCGATATGGAAGTATCCGCGGCTAGAGCCGCCAACAACACGCTTAAAGATTCGAATGAGGAAGGATTATCTCTTGAGGATTATTTCCAGCGCTTCATCCTTGAGCATCAAGATCAAATGAGCGAAACCGATTTGGCCCGCAAACTAGGTGTCAGCCGAAAATGTTTATGGGAACGACGTCAGCGTCTTGGTATTCCACGCAAGAAAGCTAAGACTAGCGGCGCCTAAACCTCTCGCAAGATAAGCCGGAGGCAAATATGAGGTGAGCAACTTGCCGCCTCTCTGCTGATTTCGCTCTCACCATCAAGCTGTCTATCAAGCCATCCAAACATCGCCCCGCCAAAGTCGCGTCCCGCCAATTACAACGACACGCAACCAACACAACTCTACCTGCCAAAGTACCCTGTCTGTCCGAGGGCATTGACTTGCTGACGCAGTAGATAAACAAATCGACGAATGAAAAATCAGAACGCTTGGATATGTGCGCGACAACAAAACGATCTGTTACCTATGAATACACAACTGGGTAACAGAGTAACATTATTGTTGAAAAATCTAGGTCCCGGACGAAGAGTAAATACATAAGCCATTGTTTTATATGAACTTAAAGAAACTGGCACGCAGAATGCTATATCATTAAGTATAATAACAATAATAAACGAATAATAATAAAAACAAATAAATACAATAATAATAAAAACGACTGAATAAGAATAACAACAAAAAGAAACGGCTTGGACGAGGGAAGCATTAGCTTCCCTTTCGTTTATCTGGAATTCGCTAAATAGCTCCCCCTCTCCTTGAGATCCAAGACCCTCCCCTCCGAGAAAACACCCTAAGCAATACGCTCCAAAAACTGGCATCAGGCTGATTGAGAAACGTAACTCGATTGACGACACATTCCTCACAGAAAGTCGCGCCCTAGAGACTCCTCGAACAATACAGCGAATAAAGGCCCGATCAAGGGGAACAAAGCTAAGTTCATTTACGACAGATGCGCATTTTGGTCTAGGCCTCGACATGCCGACACTGAGCACAGTAATAAGCCAGAAGCCCCCAAATCTATCCACATACATAGACTCATATCAGTGTCGCAACGCCTAACGCTACCCCAGATACAAGCAACGTATTTACAGCGTTACTGTTTGTTACCCTTACCGAGTAGTAATGTAACAGCCAACAGTCAAATTCGATCTACCCAATACAACAAAAAACCGTAAACCATTGTATTTAATGGTAAATTAAAAGTTGGCACACCAAATGCTATTATCTAACTGCGACAACAATAATAAAAAGAGCATTAAAATAATAACAACATAGATAATAAGAATAATAAAAAGCGCATAACAATAATAAGAAAAGCAAAAACAACAAGAACGGTTTGGACGAGGGAAGCATTAGCTTCCCTTTAATTTATCTGCAGCTTTAGTTATCCGGCCACACAAGAAGCACAGCAACCTACTTCGCCACCATTGAAAACCTCCTCCCCATAGTTTTTACTCATCATCCTTCAATACCCACAGATAGAGCGATGCCTCACTCCTACACCTAACTCAACAATTGAACACTACACTCCTGTCCAAAAACTCGGTACTCCAACAAGTCGAAAGACCTTTATCAAGATCCAGTACAGACATAAAACAGCAACACAAATCTGCTCCAATACATCCCGTTACCATTGGTTACCCACAACGGGTACGAAGGTAACAACAGCAACCTAAAAATGCAGTGTCGAAACGACACATAAACATATAAGCCATTGTTTTAAAAGCGAATAAAAAAACTGGCACGCAAATAGCTATATAGATAAATACAATAACAATAAGAACGCACAAGAATAATAACAACGCACATAACAATAATAAGATGGCTAACGAACAATAAGAATAAGCACAAGACAACAAGAAGAACGGTTTGGACGAGGGAAGCATTAGCTTCCCTTAAATTTATCTGGCCCTTTCATTTCGGACTTTCCATTAAAAACTCATGCCGAAAGCCTCTACCCACTATTCAGTACTTCACCAAATTGCTATATTTAGCGCCTAATACCTGCTATTACTCCCTTTGTATCAGCACAGAGTCGTCATTCATTCGTGTCTAACCATAAAAAACAACAAGTATTGCCTGCCAGTTCGTTAGCTAAAAACGAACACGGTGTTTCTGAGCGGCTTATTAGCCCCAATGCACTGAAGGTCATTCAGCGACTTAACACAGCCAACTACCAAGCGTATTTGGTGGGTGGTGCTGTGCGCGACATGATGCTGGGCAAACAACCCAAAGACTTTGATGTCGCCACCAATGCAACGCCTGAACAAGTTCGTAAGTTGTTCAAGAATGCACGCATCATCGGGCGCCGATTCCAGATTGTTCATGTCCGCTATGGTCGCGAGATCATTGAGGTCACCACATTTCGTGGCAATCATGACAACGTTACCGCCACGTCTGATAATGCCATCAAGAAACAATCTGCAAAAAATGATCACGGCATGTTATTGCGCGATAACGTCTTTGGCACTGTGGAAGAAGATGCATTACGACGCGACTTAACCATCAACGCGTTCTATTACAGCCCAGAAACACATCAGGTACATGACTTTGCCGATGGTATCTCCGATTTGGAAGCCGGCACGATTCGCTTAATCGGCGATCCAGCCGTTCGCTATCAAGAAGACCCTGTGCGTATTCTTCGCGCCATTCGGTTTGCCGCCAAGCTCGGCTTTAAACTGGAAGCACAGACCGCACAGGCTATTGACGATAACGCCCCACTGTTGAGTAAAATTCCATCGGCTCGGCTGTTTGACGAAACCGGCAAATTATTTGGTCAGGGTCAAGCGTTTGCGACTTGGCATGGCCTCGCTGAGCATGGTCTGCTGTCATATCTTTTCTGCAACGCAGAATTAGTGACACAAGATCCAATTGCTCGCGCGTTGATTGATCAGGCCTTGAACAATACCGACAAACGCCTGGCTACCGGAAAATCAGTCACGCCTGCATTTATTTTTGCGGTTATTCTCTGGCCCTCAGTTGCCAAGCTCATACAAGAATATCAACACGACCAAATGCCAGCCATGGCAGCGCTGCATGCCGCTGCGAATCAACTGCTATCAGCACAAACACAATTTACCTCTATTCCTAAACGATTCCAGGTAATGGTAAAGGAAATTTGGGAGCTTCAGCTGCGCCTCCCACAACGCACAGGCCAACGTGCTTACCGCTTGCTCGAGCATCCGCGATTCCGCGCCGCTTACGATTTTTTACTGCTTCGTGAAGCCGCAGGCGATTACCCCAAAGAAGAAGAACTTGGCCAATGGTGGACGGATTTCCAGACGCAAAATAGCAGCGAACGCGAAGACGCAGTAGAAGAGGCCAACACAGCTAATCACTACCGCAAACGCGGTAAACGCAGCAATCAACGAAATCGGCGTTCGCCTCGATGAATCTGGCCTATATTGGGCTGGGCAGCAACCTGAATAATCCACTCACTCAGGTCAATCAAGCGATAGACGACATATCAACATTGGGCACGATCAGCGCCCAATCCAGCTGGTATCGGTCGAAGCCGGTAGGCCCACAAGATCAGCCTGACTTCATCAACGGCGTTGTCGCACTGCAGACTGTACTGGAGCCCCTACCACTACTGGATGCACTGCAATCCATCGAGCAAGCACACCACCGCATCCGCGAGAAGCACTGGGGGCCAAGAACACTCGATTTGGATATCCTGTTATATAATGACGCCTGTATCGATGACCCGCGCTTGTCGATTCCCCACCCGTGGATGACAGAACGCGCCTTTGTACTGATACCGCTAGCAGAGATTGCATCAAGCCTGAAGATGCCAAACGGTCATGTCATTAACGAATTAGCATTAAACACTGACGTGTCAGGATTAGAAAAAATCGCCTAAAAGCGATAAGCTTGCCGCTAACAGATGTAAAAATACATTTACGTAAGCCACTATCAGATCATATAAAAACAGTAGCCAAAGCCCATGGACGCCCAGGTTCTCTTACCTTTTGACATCAATCCCGACGAATTGCCGCGCTTTATCGCCATTGAAGGCCCGATAGGCGTGGGGAAAACCACGTTGGCGAAACGCATTGCAAACGTTTTCAACTATCAGCCACTGCTCGAAGAGGCTGACGAAAACCCGTTTCTCGGTGATTTCTACCAAAACCAACGACGTAACGCATTGGCGACGCAGTTGTTCTTCCTTTTCAAACGATCGGAACAGTTACAAAACCTGCGCCAGGCCGATATTTTCGAGCCGAGCCATGTAGCTGACTACATCATTGAAAAAGATCGGCTCTTTGCACGCAGCATCCTCAATGAAGACGAGTTTTCACTGTACGATCAAGTGTATAATCTGTCTGCCGTGGAAGCGCCATCGCCAGATTTGGTGATCTATCTCCAGGCGCCAACACCGGTATTGATGCAACGAATACATGACCGTGGAGTCAAAGCTGAGCGGCATATTCAGGCAGATTATCTGGAAACCATTAACCAGGCCTATAGTGAATTTTTCCACTACTACGATGCTGCCCCTCTGCTCATTATCAACGCTGCTCAGATTGACCTTATCAACGACGACGATGCCTTTATCAACTTGTTGCAATACATGTTAACGATTAAAAATGGCCGTCATTACTTTAACCCTAGTTTCTTCAATGAGGTTCACTCATGAAAAACGTCACCATCAACACGTTGCAGCGCAATAAAATCAGCCAAGAAAAGTTCAGCGTCATCGCCGCCTACGACGCTACTTTTTCTCGCCTGATTAACCAAGCTGGCGTCGACATGATTCTGGTCGGCGATTCGCTCGGCATGGTGTTGCAAGGACACGGCACTACCGTACCCGTGACCATTGATGACATGTGTTATCACACAGCCGGCGTTGCACGTGGCAACACACACACCATGATTATGGCGGACATGCCATTCATGACATACAGCGATACAGCATCGGCTGTCAGCAATGCAACACGCCTGATGCAGGCCGGTGCGCACATGGTTAAACTTGAAGGCGGCCAATGGCTATGTGAAACAATCAGCACACTCGTATGTGGTGGCATTCCCGTTTGTGCGCATATCGGTCTCACGCCACAGACCGTCAATACACTGGGCGGATACCGCGTTGCAGGTCGCGGAGAGCAGCAAGCGCAGCAATTGATCGACGATGCCGTCGCGCTGGAACAGGCAGGCGCACAGATTATCTTGATGGAATGTGTGCCTAGCGATGTCGCACGCCGTGTCGATGAGGCGGTCAGTGTGCCCACCATAGGCATCGGTGCCGGCGCACATACCACGGCCCAAGTGCTGGTCTTACACGATTTATTAGGGCTTAACCCTCAACCGGCTCGATTTGTGCGTAACTTTATGGATGGCACTGATAGCATCCAGGGCGCTCTAAAAGCCTACGACGAGGCTGTGAAAGATGGCAGCTTCCCGGAAGAAAAACACACCTTTGAGTAATTCGCCGTTAGGAATGTTGTTGTATCCATGACTGTATCCCTGAAAACTTGTACCTATATTGCTGAACTGCGTGACGCTCTTGCAAAGGAGCGCCAGCAAGGAAAAACCATCGGTTTCGTACCCACGATGGGCAATCTACATGATGGCCACTTGTCGTTAGTCGAAGAAGCACAGAAACACGTCGATGTCGTCGTCGTCAGCATCTTCGTCAATCCCCTTCAATTTGGTGCCAACGAAGATCTGGATAGCTATCCAAGAACCCTCGCCGCCGACAAAGACAAACTCATTGCGCAGCACACAGACTTCCTGTTTACGCCTGTGGTGGAAGAAATCTACCCACACGGCATGGAAACACATACCAAGGTTGTCGTCCCCGAGTTAGGCAGTCACCATTGCGGTTCAAGCCGCCCGGGTCACTTTGACGGTGTTTCCACGGTCGTCACTAAACTCCTAAATATCGTTGGCGCTGACATCGCTGTATTTGGTCAGAAGGACTTCCAGCAACTGTCCATTATCCGCAAGATGGCCGACGACCTTTGCCTACCAACCCGTATTCACGGTGCGCCAACTCACCGGGCTGACGATGGCTTAGCACTGAGTTCACGTAACCAGTACATGAATGATGAGCAACGCGCACTCGCACCTAACTTGTATCGCATTATTGGCGAATCTAAACAACAGGTGCTCGACGGCACAGCGCCCAACGACGTTGAGCAATGGGCGAGAGGCACACTCAATGCATTGGGTCTAACGGTAGATTATTTCAACATTGCCGACGCCCGCACACTTGAACCCTTGTCGCCGGCATCATCAGAAGCAGTGATCCTTGCAGCCAGCTTTCTCGGCAACACTCGTCTGATCGATAACCTGGCATTTTCAACAACCGCATAAATCAGTGATCTCCCACCGGTGCTTGCCATGGCACCGGCGCGCTTTTATTCTTACTCTTTCGAATCCGTCACGACATAGCGGTGCGCATCGTCAACGCAGCGCTCAAGTAGAAGTGAAAAACAAACAGTAAAAATAACAACATCAAGGATCAGCGGATGTATATCATCGAGAACCATCCCGTATTTGAGAGTGCGCTAGCACGCACTCACATGACCAACGAACAATACGAATCCCTCTATCGCCAGTCGATTGAGACACCGGAATCTTTCTGGCGTGAGCAGGCACAGCGCTTTCTTTCCTGGGATCAGCCGTTCACCCACGTTGTGGAAGAAAACCTAAACACCGGTGACGTTCAGTGGTTTAAAGACGGCAAACTCAACGTCAGTGTCAATTGCATCGACCGCCACTTACCTGAACGGGCCGATGATACTGCCATTATCTTTGAAGGTGATGAGCCCGGTAATCATCGACATATCACTTACCAACAATTGCACGACAACGTTTGCCAGCTGGCGAATCTACTAAAAGCCCGAGGGGTTCAACGCGGTGACCGTGTGTGTATTTATATGCCGATGATTGCTGAAGCTGCTTATGCCATGCTGGCCTGCTCCCGCATCGGGGCGGTTCATTCGGTGGTTTTTGGTGGCTTCTCACCGGATTCACTGAAAGACCGAATTCTCGATGCAGACTGCCAAGCCGTTATCACTGCGGATCAAGGTGTTCGCGGCGGCAAAACCGTACCGCTAAAAACCAATGTCGATCAAGCACTCAATGACTGCCCAGACGTGCATACCTGCATTGTGTATGAACGCACAGGTGCGAATATCCACTGGCTAGAAAACCGCGACGTGCATTATCAGCAAGCCACCGCAGAGCAACCAACAACCTGCCTAGCAGAATCCATGAATGCCGAGGATCCGTTATTTATCCTTTACACCTCTGGCTCTACCGGCAAACCCAAAGGCGTCATGCATACCACTGGCGGCTACCTGCTCGGCGCCAGCATGACACACCATTATGTATTTGATTACCATATTGGCGATGTCTACTGGTGTACGGCAGATGTGGGCTGGATTACCGGCCACTCGTACATTGTTTATGGCCCACTCGCGAACGGCGCCACAACATTGATGTTTGAGGGTGTGCCAACCTACCCAGATGCCTCACGCTGTTGGCAGATTGTCGATGAACACCAAGTAAACACCTTTTATACCGCACCTACGGCTATCCGCGCACTCATGGCAGCCGGCAACGAATTCGTTACCGGTACATCGCGCCAATCACTTCGATTGCTGGGCAGCGTCGGCGAACCGATCAATCCTGAAGCATGGGAATGGTATTTTCACGTTATCGGTGAAACACGCTGCCCGATTGTCGACACTTGGTGGCAAACTGAAACTGGCGCCATCATGATCAGCCCCACGCCTGGTGCAACAATGATGAAACCCGGCGCGGCAACACGCCCATTTTTTGGTGTTCAACCAGTGATTCTCGATGAAAAAGGGAATGAACTGGACGGCGAAGCCGCCGGCATTCTGGCCATCAAAGCCAGTTGGCCATCCCAAATCCGCGATGTTTACGGCAATCACCAACGTTTAATCGATACCTATTATTCGACCTACCCAGGCTATTACTTTACCGGTGATGGCGCGCGCCGCGATGCGGATGGCGACTATTGGTTGACCGGTCGTATTGATGACGTGCTCAATGTCTCCGGCCATCGTCTTGGCACAGCAGAAATAGAAAGCGCCCTAGTGTTGCACGACAGTGTCGCCGAGGCCGCTGTCGTTGGTGTTCCTCATGACATCAAAGGCGAAGCCATTTATGCCTATGTGTCGCTGATGAAACACGACCATGCCAGCGATGATTTGATGGCCGAGTTACGTCAGTTTGTCGCTAACGAGATTGGTGCTATCGCCAAACCAGAATACGTCCAATTTGCACCAGAGCTACCCAAAACTCGCTCCGGTAAAATCATGCGACGTATTCTGCGAAAAATCGCCTCCAACGAGCTCGATAATCTTGGCGATACATCCACGCTGGCAGCGCCTGCCGTGGTCGAAAAACTCATTGAAGAACGTTTGATCCGTTAACGGAACAGGTTAGACTGAAACGAAATAACTAATTGCTGCATTTATTCATCGGTGCGACAACTATCGCGCCGATTGAATACATCAAGCAAGCGCTACCCGCTGTTATTGCAGGCCTGAGCAGGTCTGCAACTAAAGGATTAGAATCATGCACGTACTCGTTATTGGTGGCACAGGGTTTCTTGGCTATCACATCGTTCACCAATTGCTGCAACAAAACCATCAGGTGACCCTATTTTGCCGCAACGTCGAATCTGCCCGGCAGGTATTTCTGGATCACGTCGACTATCACCAAGCTGACCTGCATTTTTTTCACAAGATCGATTTCAACCAGCTATTTACCGATATCGATGCCGTTGTTTACGCCGCTGGCGCTGACGAGAGAGCCACGGCAACTGGTGACCCGTATGCGTTCTTTTATCGCGAGAATGTCACCCACTGTGTGAGCCTACTCGAAAAAGCCCGCTTCCACGGCGTCGCACAAGCTGTCGTACTCGGATCCATATTCACTTACCTAGATGAGCAACACCCCACACTTACACTCGCGGCCGACCATCCGTACATTCAATCGCGAGCAGACCAAAAACGCGAAGCACTGGCGCTATCGAGCGACAGCTTCCAAGTTAATATCATGGAAATCCCGTTTGTATTTGGCAGCACACCCAACCACATCCCATTGTGGCGTAACGTTGTTAACTATGTCCGTTTGGCAACGCCCTTGATCGTTACCCCAGGCGGTATGAATGTGATGAGTGTTACCTCGTTGGCTCAAGCTATTGCAGGCGCCTTAACACACACGAACACATCCGGGGCGCTAACTATTGGCGATGAAAACATGAGTTGGACGGAGCTGATGCAAGCCATCAATCGTCACGTCAACCACAAAGACCGAACCATCACTCAGCTAAACCGCCACTGGTTTACCGACCTCACTCACGTGGGCGCCTACCTACAGCACCTGTTAGGCTGGCAATCTGGGCTAAACCAGCGCGAAATCAGTAAAATAGTCACGCTTGATGCCTACTACGATACCGCCGATATCAAGCAACAACTGCATTATCAAGGCAACGATTTGGAGCAGGCATTTGCAGATACCGTGCGCGACTGCCCGGAGCCTGCCGTCGTCAACCGCATGCATAAAACCCTCGGGTGGTTGTCTGAAAATTCACGTGACTTTGTATATGGACTCGATCAAAGTCTACAACGGCTAAAACGCGATTGATCCGCGACAACTGCAACGCAATTTGCCGATGCAGTTGCTCATCCAATAACATCAGCGAGACCCAATAATAATTATGAGTGAATTACGTCTTTCCGGTAAAACCGCCATCATCACAGGTGCAGCCCAAGGCATGGGTGCCATTACAGCAAAACTGTTTGTTGAAAATGGTGCCAACGTCGTTATTGCAGACATTCTTGAAGATAAAGGTCAGGCGCTAGCCGATGAGCTCGGTGATGCCGCTGTTTTCGTCAAATTAGACGTTACCAATGAAGCGAATTGGCAAGATGCCGTCGCAGCCGCAGAAAAACTGGGCCCGCTCAATGTGCTGGTTAACAACGCCGGTATCTTGGCCTTTAAATCCATTGCCGAGCAAACGGCGGAAGAATATACCCACATCCTCAACATCAACTTGGTTGGCTGTTACAACGGTATACGTGCAGCTATAGAGCCAATGAAACGTGCAGGCTGTGGCTCGATCATTAATATTTCGTCTATCGATGGCCTGCAAGCCAAAAATTCGTTGTCTGCGTATGCTTCATCCAAGTGGGGAATGCGTGGTTTGACCAAAGCCGCAGCGAACGAGCTCGGGCATCATAAAATTCGTGTTAACACAGTTCACCCAGGCGGCATAAACACCGAAATGGGCATGGGTGGCGACGAAAACATGCAAGAAGAAGAGCTCAATACATTTTATAAAAATCACGCCATTCCACGCACCGGATACGCGATTGAAGTCGCGCGCATGTCGTTGTTTCTGGCAACCGATGAAGCAAGCTACTCAACAGGCAGTGAGTTTCTCGTCGACGGCGGCTGGAATGCCGGCTTAGGTCTCGACTTCCTCCCTAAATCCTAAAAAGAAATAGTCAAGGTGTTAGAGTTGACCGATTGCGGCACATATTTTGCCTGCTGCTATTGAAATCTGCTGGCGGATTCGTAGGATTCGCCTTTCGCTGACGCGATAGTGATTTTTCAAACTAAACACCCAATAAGCGCCGCCATAGAGAAAAAGAGTGCGAATTCATGACATCTGATAGGGGATGATTCCATGGCTCGTATTTTCACCGTTTTATTGCTTGCTACAACATTGAGCGCCTGCACTAAAACTTACCAACCCGAAGATGTTTCGATCTACGACAAACACGTTCGCGACTTTGTTGTATCCGGTGATGTTGCTGTATCCAGCGTCAACCTAGAAGAACCACCCGCGGTTATTTGGGACAATCTGGTGACTTTCAAAACCAGCTATACCGACATCGCGAATTCCATCGCCAGCCAACTTAATCGAGAGATTGACGAAAACAGCACCGTTGATGGAGATCTCAACAAAAACGTATTTATCCAGGTCGACAACTTTTACCTAGAACCGCACCAACAAGATCTGAAAATCCACATGGATTTCACTGTGATTGGTGACCGTGGTTTTGAAAAGCACTTTGCATTTGAAGGCCAACCTACGGAAAAAAGCAGCGAAGGCATTACTCGCTCATTTGATAACGCAATTGCCTACTCCGTCGAGAAGATCCTCAAAAACAGTGCCGTTTTGAACTACCTAGCCAATACTGAAACTCGAAGCTATTGAGTTAAACCTTTACATAAATGCCTGCGGCCTCCCGCAAGCATTTGTGTTGGTTCACGCTCATGCCGCCAGTGAGATAATCCTACTGATTTCACACAAGGGTCGCTGGCTTTCGGATTGCCACTGATTCATCCGCTCCTGCAGCGCAAACAGATCCTTTTTTGCCGTTGGCTTTTTGTCGATTACATGCTGATGCACTAAACAATCAATTACATCATCCGTCAGTAGAAATGTATCTTTACCGCATATCCGCAAAGCGATCGGCGCCGAATTACCGCCGAGCCGCCCGCCGTGTTTACGTAGATACAGCCAGAGCCCAACCGTGTCATCTTGTGGCCAATCAGCCAACCAATTGCCAAAACTACCATGTTTAGTGGCGATTTCATCCACCATAAACGCATTATCGATAATTGCCTTCATTTTCGGTAGGTGACGAATAAGCATTGCATCAGACATGCGCTGCTCCATTTCGTCAGCATTCATAAATGCACAACGTTTAGGGTTAAAGCCAAAAAAACGTTTCTCAAATTCATCCCATTTGTTCATCACCATTCTACGGCTCAATCCCGCCATAAATACACGTAGGCAGATATCCGACAAATAACGGTCGTCGGATTTTTGACGCAACGCGGAATCCGATAAATAGGTCGGCAGCCGTGATTCGACGGCCTCTGCACTGCCCTGCTTCTGCACTGCCAATTGATAGATTTCGTTGAAGCTTAACACCCGATCTCCTCATACCCGTTTTTGCACTATGCTCAATATCAACACTGTAAAACACGATTACCAAGGAACAGACCACCGGGGTTTCAATCCAACGGTGGTAACTCACCGATAAAGGAGTTGTTCCCATGATTCGTTTACTACCTGAAAGCCATGATGACATTCTCATGGTACAAGCATCTCACAAGCTTACCGCCACCGATTATAAAGAAACTTTCGAACCTGCACTGCAATCTCGCATTAATGAATACGGACACATTGATCTGATGTTCTCATTCACTGATGATTTTGATGGTTTTGAATTAGGTGCCATGTGGGAAGACGCAAAATTTGGCCTCTCCCATCGCCATAACTTCCACAAAATCGCCCTCGTTGGCCTGCCAAACTCAATGCGCTGGCTTACCAAAGCAGGCACTTCAATGTTGGATTTTGAAGTGAAGAATTTTGAAATCGGTCAGGAAAAAGAAGCTGAAAGCTGGCTTACCGTACATTGACCCGATAATGTATCCCAGTGACAATAAAGGTTCCTCATACCGCAAGAACTGGCTAAATGATTACAATAAAACGCCTTGATCATATCGTGTTACGCAGCCCTGCACCTCAAGCGATGATCCGTTTTTATTGTTCCATCTTGGGCTGCACACTCGAAAGGGAGGTAACTGACGCAGGACTTTACCAACTTCGAGCTGGCGATTGCCTGATCGACCTTGTTGATGTCTCTGGCCCCTTGGGGCAGGCTGGCGGCAATAAGCCGACGGCAACGGAAAACAATCTCGATCACTTTTGCCTACAAGTAAACGCCGCGGATTTATCCGACGTACGTTACTGGCTCGAGCAACAAGGTATCAACACCGGTCCGGTCGAAACCCGGTATGGTGCACAGGGGTTTGGCGATTCAATCTACCTGCAGGATCCTGATGGAAACCACCTTGAACTGCGGCTAGATAGTAGAGCCTAGCAACTGCCAATAATGGATTTGTGCATATCGTAGAAATACGCAGGAATACTGTCTGAGGGCAGCCCCAGACAGACCGACTCACCAGCAGCCAGCCCTGATATTTCATCAGAAGAGGTTGTCGAAATAATGCAAAAGTGAGGCAAGGATGGATCAAATAACACTCGAAGCCACAGTCAAAAAACTCGCCAGCCGCTCTGAAGGCAGCGAAGGTGTCGTCCGCTTTCTCTACGACGATATCACTATGTACTTGATATCAGACGACCATCACAACCGAATGCGTCTTGTCGCGCCGATCGCCGAGTACGACAAACTCGAAAGGTATGAAATTGATGCCATGATGGAATCTAACTTTCAAAGTGCGTTGGACGCACGCTACGCCACCAGTGACGGTATTTTGTACGCAGCCTACATCCATCCACTAAACGAATTAACACAACTGCAAATACGCGAAGGGTTAAGCCAGGTTGCTAGCCTGACATCAACCTTTGGCAGTGATTATTCCAGCAGCGCGATATCCTTTGGGTCACTCAAGTCGTTTCACCAACCATCGCACGATAGCCGCAAAAAGATGCACTGACACGACGGTTAACCGTATACCTATACATAACCACAAACAAAAAAGCCCGGTATATACCGGGCTTTTTACATCTTCTCTTGGGTTTTCGTGTCGATCTACCACACTGATTGATTACGCCACGAACCCCACATTACTCACAGCGCCAAACGACGAACGTCAGCCAATAGTGCATTGAGATCGACCATAAAACGTCCGGCATCAGCCCCGTTAACAGCACGGTGATCATAGCTCAATGAGATCGGCAACATCTTGCGCGGCTCAAATTCACTGCCATTCCAGCGAGGCTTAATATCCAACTTGGATACACCCAATATGGCAACTTCAGGTGTGTTAACGATCGGCGTAAAGCCGGTTCCACCCATAGGCCCGAGGCTAGAAATGGTAAAACTGCCACCCTGCATTTCAGCGGGCTTGAGTTTACGCTCTTTTGCTTTCTGCGCCAGTTCAGCGGTTTCAGCGGCTAATTCAAAGATCGACTTCTTATCCACATCACGAATCACTGGCACCATCAAACCCGCCGGGGTATCGACAGCCATGCCAATATTCACATATTGTTTGTAAACAATATCTTCACCATTAGCATGCAGTGATGCATTGAGTTTCGGGTGCTTCTTCAACGCTGCTGCACATGCTTTCAGCAAAAACGGCAGTGGTGTAATTTTTACGCCGGCCTTCTCCGCTTCCTTCTTCAATTGCTGGCGAAACTCTTCAAGATCCGTGATATCAACGTCATCAAACGCAGTAACGTGTGGAACATTCAGCCAGCTACGATGCATATTTGCCGCAGTGATTTTGTGCAGTTTGGTCAGCGGCTCGACAGAAACTTCACCGAACTGAGAAAAATCAATTTCAGGCACTGCAGGAATGCCAGAACCGCCGGTTGCTGCCGGAGCCGGCGAACGCTTGCCCGCTAACTGAGATTTGATAAAAGCCTTCACATCCGATTTTTGAATGCGACTGCGCGGCCCAGTACCCGGCACTAGGGCCAAATCAAGACCGATTTCCCGCGCCATTTTGCGTACAGCAGGGCCGGCATACACATCGCCGGTCGGCCGACTCTCACTCATACCGATAACGGGTTGGTGCTGCTCTGCAACCTGAGGCGGCTCAGAACGCACCTGACGAGCTTCCTGCGCTGGCGATATTGGAGCAGAAGCCGATACAACAGGCGCTGCAGCAACGCCACCAGTCACTTCAAGCTCAAGAATGGGTGTTCCTTTACCTGCTTCAGTGCCTTCTACAATGATGACTTTACGCACAATTCCCGCTTTAGGTGCGGGAACTTCCATGGAAGCCTTATCAGATTCCAGTACGATCAGGGAATCCCCTTCATCAATACTGTCACCTTCAGCAACACAGACTTCAATCACTTCAGCATTGTCACCGCCAATATCCGGCACATCGATCTGCTCAACCGATGATTCAGCAGCAGACGACGCAGCCGCTGGCGCTTCTGCAACAGGTGCCTTAGCCACTTCAGGCTCTGGAGCTGCGGGGGCCGCAGCCTCGGCAGGCTCAGAAGATGCACCTTCGGTCTCAATTTCCAGTATCACCGAACCTTCAGTAACATTGTCACCTTCATTAACCAAAACAGCCATTACCCTGCCAGCCATCGGCGAGGGAATTTCCATTGACGCCTTGTCAGACTCCAGAACAAGCAGAGAATCTTCTTCAGCTACCGTATCGCCGGCACTGACACAAACCTCAATGACTTCAACTTCGTCGGCGCCACCAAGATCCGGTACCTTGATTTTTTCAGTTGTCATAATCTTTTCCCGTCAGTCTCGCCTTGGATCAACATACTCGTGGATCGTTTTTATCCTGGCTGACGCCATATTTTTTCATCGCGCTAGTGACATCGGAGGCCTTCATCTGGCCTTCTTTCACCAACGCGTTGAGCGCAGCAATCACCACATAACGGCTATCGACTTCAAAAAATTCACGCAACTTCTCGCGAGTATCGGAACGACCAAAGCCGTCAGTACCCAGAGTGATATATTGCTGCGGTATAAACTCACGAAGCTGATTGGTATAAGCTTTAATGTAATCGGTAGCAACCACAACAGGGCCTGAACGATCCTGCAGCTGCTGCGTTACATAAGGCACACGCGGCGTTTCTTCCGGGTGATAGTCATTCCAACGTAAGCACGAATGCGCTTCATTAGTCAGTTCGTTGACACTAGTAACACTCCAAACATCCGCATGGACGTTCCAATCCTCTTTCAGCATTCGTGCAGCTTCGCGAACTTCACGTAAAATCGTGCCCGCACCCATCAGCTGAATCTTTTTCTTGGCTTTCTTATTTGCTTCTTCAAGCAAATACATGCCTTTGATGATGCCTTCTTCTGCGCCTTCTGGCATCGCAGGGTGCTGATAGTTTTCGTTCATCACGGTGACGTAGTAGAAGATATTTTCCTTCTCTACATACATGCGTTGCATGCCGTTTTGAATAATTACCGCCAGTTCGTAGGAATATGTCGGATCGTAAGATACACAGTTCGGCACCATGTTTGCCATCAAGTGACTGTGACCATCCTGATGCTGCAGACCTTCACCGTTTAGTGTCGTACGACCGGCTGTTCCGCCGATCAAGAAACCACGCGCCTGCATATCACCAGCGGCCCAGATCAGATCCATTACACGCTGGAAACCAAACATCGAATAGAATACGTAAAATGGCACCATGCTTAGGCCATAGGTACTGTAAGAGGTTGCTTGTGCGATCCAGGCAGACGTTGCACCGGCTTCGTTGATACCCTCTTCCATGATTTGACCAGATTCACTTTCTTTGTAGTACATGATCTGATCCGCATCGTGCGGTGTGTACTTCTGGCCTTGGGATGAATAAATGCCCAGCTGACGGAACATACCTTCCATACCAAAGGTACGTGCTTCATCCGGCACAATCGGGACGATACGATCGCCCATCTGTTTGTCTTTCGCCAACGTCGACAAAATACGAACAAACGCCATGGTGGTTGAAATTTCACGCTTACCGGTATCTTTCAACTGACCTTTAAAGACATCCAATGCCGGCACTGCCAGCTCTTCAACTTCTGCGTTACGCTGAGGAATAAAACCACCCAGGCTCTCTCGGCGCTTCAGCATGTACTGCATTTCTGGGCTATCTGGAGCTGGGCGGTAATACGGTACGTTTTTCAATTCTTCGTCTGACAGCGGAATATCGAAACGATCGCGGAATTGTTTCAGGCTTCCCATATCCAGTTTCTTCAGCGAGTGCGTCTCGTTGTTCGCCTCACCGGCTTCACCGGTACCATAACCTTTAACGGTTTGCGCCAGAATAACGGTGGGTTGATCCTTGGTCTCGACCGCTGCCGCATAGGCTGCATAGACCTTGTATGGATCATGACCACCACGGTTGAGATACATAATATCGTCGTCAGATAAATCTTTAACTAACTCCAATAGCTCTGGGTATTTACCAAAGAAATGTTTACGCGTATACGCGCCGCCGTTAGCTTTATAGTTTTGAAGCTCGCCGTCACAAACCTCATCCATGCGTTTCTGCAACAGTCCGGTTTTGTCACGTTCTAACAGAATATCCCAATGACGTCCCCAGACGACTTTGATGACATTCCAGCCCGCGCCACGGAAGACACCTTCAAGTTCCTGAATGATCTTACCATTACCACGAACAGGACCATCGAGGCGCTGCAGGTTACAGTTAACCACGAAAACCAGGTTATCCAGATCTTCACGACCGGCTAATGAAATCGCTCCCAGGCTTTCCGGCTCATCACACTCACCATCACCCAAAAATGCCCAAACCTTACGATTGCCATGATCAGCCAGCCCACGCTTGTGCTGATACTTCATCACGTGCGCCTGATAAATCGCCTGAATAGGACCTAGCCCCATCGATACCGTTGGGAACTGCCAGTAGTCTGGCATCAGCCACGGGTGCGGGTACGAAGACAGACCGTTGCCGTCAACCTCGCGGCGGAAGTTATCCAGAAGGTCTTCATCGAGACGCCCTTCCAAATAAGAACGCGCGTAAACACCCGGCGCGATATGCCCTTGGTAATAAACCAAGTCGGCTTTGTGGCCGTTTTCAGGGCCACGGAAAAAGTAATTGAAGCCGATATCGTAGAGTGTTGCGCTGGATGAGAAGCTGGAGATATGACCACCCAAGCCTTCACTACGCTCATTTGCACGCATAACCATCGCTAACGCATTCCAACGTACTAACGAACGAATGCGACGTTCGATAAATAAGTCGCCAGGCATACGCTTTTCAGCAGTCACGGGGATGGTGTTTCGGTAGGGTGTTGTAATCGCCGGGGGCAAACGAGTACCGGCTTTAGCGGCTTGCTCAGCCAGTGTCTTTAACAAGAAAGCCGTACGACCACGGCCTGCGTTTTTGAGTACAGAGCCGAGAGCGTCGATCCACTCTTGTGTCTCTATAGGGTCCTTATCATCTTGATGCATGATCACCTCCTATCTGCGTTGAGGCAACAACCATTCGTTGTTACGGTATCGATACCCCGTCTTGTACATTAATACGGCTAACTGCTTAGGCATACATATCAACTTCTGTACTTCGGGTAATGTGTTTCGGGCTAACTGCGGTGGAAGCAACCGGCTCTGATCTTAGTCAGCTTACACCAGCATGGCTGTGCCGGGCGGGCTAATAGCCTTGACCTTCACTGTGCAGTGAGCGACCCGATACATACAGAAAAGCGCCATCAACGGCGCCTCTGAGGTATCTGAATCTATTTGACTGAATTCTTGTAAAATTTTTACATAATTACGAGCGAGGTTCAAGTCGATAACCCTCTGCAGAATATGAATTTTTTGCGATATCCTGCATTAATTACCGTCAAGCGAACAAAATTAACCGCCAATAAACAACGGATACCTCGGATATCTGTCCGTGATACTCACACTACTACAAAATATGTAGTTTTTTTACAAGAAAACCAAATTCAGTCTGAGCGACCCTGAGTATTCGACCTTAGAATCGCAGGATATTCGACAAAGTCCGCAGAATTTGACGACTTATGCGGCAACGGTAAAAACGAACCAAATGCCTTCTCAATAATTTCACGGGCAGTGGTGCCAAGCAATAATGTATGATCCGGAAAGCTCTGGTATTGATGACGCGCAAACACCTGCCAATCAGCTAACGATATCGCACCAACGGCTTCGGCAATTGCCTTGCGTCGATCAAAGTCCGTTAGCCCTAACGCCAAATCATTCCAGTATCGGGCAGATTCGTCTTCAAGGTTCTTTGGCTGCTCGTTTAACTGTTTCACGATGGCTGAGCGATACTGAGCAAACAACCCCTCGGGTAACGCATCAACAGCGCCGGCTGCCCGCTGCAAAAATGCCAGCGTTGCCTTATGAATTTCTGCCACATCGGCAACGGGTGACTGCACGACAAAGGTTATCCCCGGCATCGTTAACATCGGATAGTAATTCGCAAACACTACATACCCTAGCTGCTGCTCCGTACGCAGGCTGTTGAAATAGGCTGCCTCAAGTGTTTTGGCTAACAGCAACCAATTTGCCTGATCGTCGACACTGATCCCGTCAGCTTGCCAATACAACAGATAACCCGCATCTTTGTAGGGGCTATCTACCGCTTCAAAGCTGCGTTCTTTGGGTAATTTGCGAATACCGATAGATGGGCTCGCATCGAAGCTGCCATCACGCTGCAGTGCTGCCTGCAACGCTTCTGCATTGGCCCTTGCCTGCTCTTTAGTCAGGTTTCCGTTACTGAATGACAACTGATATGCCCCTGGCCAAAAGCCGTTGGAAAACTCTTGGATATCCTTAAGCGTAATGGATTCTAACGCTTTCTCAGTTTCGGCATAGCTCCACAATTGTGAGCGCATCACTTGCTGCCATTGTCCAAGCGCTTTGCGATACGGCGGTGCTAACTTGGCATTCCTGACCTTCCTCAATGCTTCGGCACGCAATCGCTCAAATTGTGAGTCTGTAAACGTGGCCTGATGAATTTTCTCGGCAATCTCTGCTAGCAAATCGCTTTGACGATCGCTAAAACCATCCACTTTGAGGCTCATACCACGAGCATGTGCATAAAAATCAAAACTGAGACCTGCCAAATAGGCCGGATAAACCCAATCGGTGAGGCTGTCATTCACAAGCCCAACGTACAGCTCCATCGCAATGGTATCCTTCGCGGTTTTATTCAACCCCGATTTCTGGAACGAATAATAGTTGGAGCTTCTCGGCGTATGAAATTGATCGAGCGGCTTATACCACAGCGACATCCGCTCACTGCGTTCTATTTCGTGCGGCAATAATGGCTCCGCCCCAGATTTTGCAACCGGTGCGATTAAATCCATATTGTTTGGTAACAACGGATTCGGAGCCGGTAACACAATCTGTTGATTGACCGACGCATCATCAATGGCAGTAAGCAACGACGCGGGCAGGTTCGCTACCGTGTAAGGAGTCTGGTAATACGGTGAATAGTCAACGGATGTAAATCCATCAGCAACTACCGTTATCAGAACATTATCAACAGCCAGATGATCCAGCGCTTGCTCAATCAACTTCGGTTGATAATCATCCATGACATATTCAGCCTGCAATACATCCTTGGCCGGAAAGTACTGCATGGCGTTCGAAAGGCCGACTACATAATGCAGCGGATTACCTTCTTCTTGATAATCAAAATTCAGCTCGCTGATTTCAGCTAGCTCATCAAACACCCATTTGGGAATACCGTCTTTTTGCAATCGATGAATCGCCTGAAACACCGCCACAACGATATCTTGCTGATGCTGTAATCCTTCTGCCGTCAATTCCACATTGATCGAAAAAACGCTACCGCCCTGGTAACTCAGGCCGCCACCGGCAGACAAACTTTCAATCCAGTTATTTTTCTTCAAATATGCGTAGAGACTACCAGCCCCCTCGTGTCCAAGAATATGCCCCAGCGCCAAGGTCGGTTTGCTATGGTAATCCTCTTGATAATCCGGCATCGGGAACAACAGACTTAACTCACGAATCTGCTTTTCGGGCTTAACATTAACCCATTTGGGTAATTCGCCCTTGTTGAATAACGGGTCTGAAATATGATTGTTCGGCACTGAGAAAGATGGCACTTCGCTGAAATCACGCTCAATCCATGCCTGCAATTGCTCTAGTGACTGTTCTCCGTATACGACAAGACGCATATTTTTCGCCGAATAATACTTCTGATAGAACGCCAGAAGGTCGGCACGTATCGGACGCTCATCACTAGAAAGTGTCTCTAAGCTACCGACAGAAAACTTATGAAATGGATGCTTCTGATTGACGATCTGACGCAACACATCGAGCTTACGTCGACCTTCATCTTTGATCTTGGCTTGATACTCGGAATTAACCGCATTCTTCTCGCGCTCTACATAATCTTTTGATAGCAAAGGATCGATAAAGAACTGCGCAAACCGATCCAATGCTGGCTCGAACGCCCCGGCTTTTACGTCGAAGAAATAGTTGGTGTGCTCCATGCTCGTATAAGCATTATGCTGACCACCATTGGCCTTGATAAACGCCTGGTATTCACCCGGATTCGGGTACTTTTTTGTTCCAAGAAACAACATATGCTCAAGGAAGTGCGCCAAGCCTGCCCGATCATCCGGATCCATGCCACTGCCGACAAACACATCAAGAGACGCCGCTGAAAACTGCGCATCCGGATCATTAATCAGCAACACCGGCAAACCGTTGGCGAGCGTCAGATAGCGGTAATGGCGTTTATCATTTTTGCTCTGAATGATTTGGTCGTCTTGCGAGACGCTGGCGCAGGCAGTAACCAGACACAGCATCAACAACACCGAAAAATAACGACTGATCGTTCGCATCCTAGGGGTCTCCTGTTGGTCAAACATCTCAATTACCCTCCTGATCGAGATTTTTCAATGTATTGCCGGTTGGCCAAGCTTCGATAAGCGCCTTGACTAACGTAGCCAGCGGAATGGCAAAAAACACCCCCCAAAGGCCCCAAATACCGCCAAACACCAGTACCGCAATAATAATCGCTACCGGGTGCAGGTTAACCGCCTCAGAAAACAGCAACGGCACCAGTACATTGCCATCAATAAACTGGATAATTCCGTACGCCAACATTACATAGAAGAAACCGTCTGCCCAGCCAAACTGGAAAAAGCTCATCAAGGCAACCGGCAACGTCACAACCGCCGCACCGATGTATGGAACAATTACTGACAACCCAACCAACACCCCGAGCAGCAAGGCATAATTTTGCCCCAGAAATATAAAGGCAACATAGGTAGTAACACCAACAATCAAAACCTCAACGGCTTTACCACGCACATAGTTGGCTACTTGAAGGTTCATTTCTTGCCAGATGGAGGTCATCAAGGGGCGGCTACGCGGCAAAAATCGGGCGAACCAACCAAGCAGCTGATCTTTATCTTTGAGAAAGAAAAAAACCAAGATCGGAATCAGAACGCCATACACCAAAACCGCAACAATATTCGGCAAGGTTTCCAACGAGATAGAAACCAGTGTTTGCCCGAACGTTCCTGCGCGCTGCACAATATGATTGAGCCAGCTATCGATCTGCATATCTGAAAAAACCGTTGGCATTTCGTGCTGGAGCGCAGCTAAATAGCTTTCGGCTTTCACAGCAATTCGCGGCAATTCGTGGGCCAGTGTATTGACCTGTTTACCTATCACCGGCAACGTCAATACCAACAAGGTCGTAAACCCCCCAACACAAACAATAAAGGTGAGTGTTACCGCCAACGTGTGTGGCATCCAGCGCCCCAACTTGACCACAACACCTTGCAACAAAAAGGCAATAATCATACTCGCAATAACCGGCGCCAAAATACCGCCGAGAAACAAGACGATCAAAAATGCACCCGCGAGAATCAACAACAGTGTTATGGCTTCCTCATCGGATAGATAATTATCGAGCCATTTTTTAAACACATTCAGCATGGTGTTATGAATTCCTTCATGGAGGGTGTTATGCCCCGTTGGGTTGCCATTCGATAGTGCATTATCGTGCTAACGGGCCACGCCGCATCAGATACCGAAAGATACCATCTGTTTCTTCGGCCAACAGTAATTCATGGGCCGACTGATCGAGAAATACGTGGAAATCACGAAATGAACCGGCATCCGTCGCCCATACTTCCAGCACGTCGCCTTCAGAGAGCTTGTTTAACGCTTGTTTGGCCTTGAGTAAAGGCATCGGGCATGCGAGCCCTTTAGCATCAATAGTTGTTGTTATCGTGTAGTTCAACACTGAGGGTTCCGTCGTTTCTTTGGAATTTTCTTTTGCCGATAAGTTCAGATAGCTTAGACTCTATCGAATATATAAATGTTCGGGAGATATAGCTATAAGTGCTTAAAAAATGGGGTAATTCACGCTTGCCGTATGAATAACACTCTCGGTAAACAATCGAATGTTAGCGGCTATACAGCTGATGGCACAATACGTAGAGTAGAACGTTAGGCCCAATTAGGCTGCATCTTGGCACAAAAGGGCCGCGTATGCAGCCAACCACCCGTTGCCCAGCTAGATCACCAAACGTCACAAAAAAATGATATTTGCGTCATGACATAAAAACTGAGGCGTGCACACTATTACTCAACGGCCACTAGTCTGCCACAGCTTACCGTTGAGTTCCGTCAATCGCTAACACAATGACACGCTATGCTTTGATAGACACAATGTCGCTAAAATGGCATTTATCGACTTGGAACCGAAAGGTAAACTCCGATAGGATTATGCCAGAAACCCTTTACTAATGACCCGGCTTGCGATGACTTTCCGCACTTTTTTCCAGAGCTTGGCTCTGACATTTACTCTCGGTTCTGTGCCCGCTATGGCACAAGTCAACTTGCCAAGCCTGGGCGATGTCAGCTCGGCAATTGTCTCGCCGGAACAAGAATATCAAACAGGTCAGTATTTCCTGCGCGCATTCCATCGTCAGGCTCCAGTTAGTGACGACCCCTTGCTATACACCTATCTTCAATCTTTGATCCGCCAGATGATCTACCACAGCCCATTGCCACAAAAACGCTTCAATTTGATTGTGGTCGACTCAACGTCTTTCAACGCCTTTGCAGTACCCGGCAATGTTATCGGCATTAACACCGGATTACTGAGCTTTGCCGACAGCGAAGACCAGCTGTCATCGGTCGTCGCCCATGAGATTGCACATTTAAGTCAACGGCACTATGCACGAACCCTAGAACGCCAAAAACAGCAAAGTCTTGTGAGCCTGGCAACCATGCTGGGCAGCCTGTTAATTCTCGCTGCTGGCGGCGCAGATGCTGGCCTTGCTGCTCTCACCGCCTCACAAGCGGCCGCTATCAGCAACCGCCTAAAATACAGTCGCCTAGACGAGCAGGAAGCCGATCGCATCGGCATGCAAATCTTGTATGAATCAGGAATGAACCCAACAGCGGCCGCCAATATGTTTCAACACATGCTGGTTTCTCTGCGCTATCGCACCGATGTTCGTGAATACGACTTTCTACTCACTCACCCACTGACAGATGCCCGTGTCGCGGATGCTTTTAACCAAGCCCGCAGTTATCCGGCAAAAAGCGATCGAGACAGCTTTGATTTTCATCTGATGAAAGCCCGCATTTACTTTCTAGAGAGCAACAACCCGAAGCTGGCCGCTCGCCACTTCAAAGAAGAGATGATTCAGGCGAAGTTTCCCAAGGCATCCGAATACGGCCAGGGAATCTCCTTACTCGCCGCAGAAAAAACAGCCGATGCGGCGAAAATCATCGATAAACTCTATTTAGATTCGCCCCACCGACCCGCATTTATTCTTGCCAAAGCAGACTTACTTCAGGCACAAGATAAAACCAACGAAGCCATCACCCTGCTTCGTCAACACCTCAAGATATCACCCGGGAATTTTGCCATCAGCATGGCACTGGCAGAAAAGCTCATTGATAATCACCAACCGAAAGCGTCATCGGATGTAATCAAGGGGATCCTCCGTGCGGGCTATAACGAAGTGCCCAGCGTCTGGTTTTTACTGGCAGAAACCGAAGGGCTCTCCGGCAATGTTGCCGGCGTACACTTAGCACGCGCCGAGTTTTATATCCGCATTGGCGCGTTTGTTCAGGCGCAAAGACATCTCAATCTCGCCTTGCCACTACTTGATGATAATGTGCAGGCATCCACGCGAGCGCACTTACGCATCAAACAAGTCGAAGCACTGAAACAGGCATCGCCTTTCTGATTTATCCTCATGCACAAAAAAAGGGCTTATAAGCCCTTTTAATACCTGCTGTCGCGCACTGCCCCCCCTATGAAAGCAACACTTCGCCGATTATAGATTGGCCTTGGCGAAATCAAGCATACGCTGCAACGGACGCATGGCCTGCTCACCCAACGCTGGGTCGACGTGAATCTCATTAAGATCGTTTTCTAACGCATCTGCCAGGTTATCAAGCGCGTTCATTGCCATCCACGGGCAATTTGCACAGCTTCGACAAGTCGCACCCGAGCCAGCGGTTGGCGCTATAATCAGTTCTTTTGTAGGCACTTCTTGCTGCATTTTGTAGAAAATGCCCTGGTCAGTAGCAACAATAAATTGCTCATTATCCAAATCTTTGGCAGCTTGGATAATCTGCGATGTCGAGCCAACGTGATCTGCCAACTCAACCACGGATTCAGGGGATTCTGGGTGAACCAACACCGCAGCATCCGGATAAACATGTTTCAAATCCAAAATACCTTTGGCTTTGAATTCTTCGTGAACAATACAGGCGCTATCCCAAAGCAATACATCCGCCCCGGTTTCTTTCTGCACATAGCTGCCTAAATGCTTATCTGGCGCCCAGATAACTTTCTTGCCTTGATCCGACAGGTGTTCAACCACTTTCAATGCAATGGATGACGTCACAACCCAATCCGCTTTGGCTTTTACCGCAGCAGATGTATTAGCGTATACAACCACTTCACGATCAGGATGTTGTGCACAAAATTCGGCGAACTCTTCAGCCGGGCAACCGATATCCAGCGAGCACGTAGCTTCTAGCGTCGGCATCAGTACTTTTTTATGCGGCGTAAGGATCTTTGCGGTTTCACCCATAAACTTCACACCGGCAACAATAAGCGTTTCGGCATCGTGGTCTCGACCAAAACGGGCCATCTCCAGCGAATCAGAAACACAACCTCCGGTTTCTTCCGCCAGCGCCTGAATAACAGGGTCGGTGTAATAATGAGCAACCAACACTGCGTTTTTATCAATCAGCAATTGTTTGATACGCGCTTTCAACGCTTCATCATCTGCTGATAGATGCTGGTGTCCGTGTGCAAGATGTTCCTGAACGAGTTTTCGGGCGGCTTGAGTCATAATGGATTACGCATTCGGAAACGGGCGTCAATTACTTATATTCTGGTTCATTGAAAGAATATTGTAATATTTTTCCGGCCTGCTTTTTACCTCTTTTGGCATCAAGGGCTGGGTTTATTACCCAAGATTCATCTGATTACCGTTAAATCAGCCGTATTACATGTGACAACGGCGATGTGAGATCGAACATAACAGCAAAAGCGATACGAACGAATCCAGTCTTCAGATACAAAAAAGGCCCCTAGTAAGGAGCCTTTCGTGTTACGTCTCTTTGAATCTGGTGGGCCGTGCTGGATTCGAACCAGCGACCAATTGGTTAAAAGCCAACTGCTCTACCAACTGAGCTAACGGCCCCAAAGGAGGTGCGTATATTAATGATCCCTATTAATTTCGCAAGCCTTTTTTTCAACTTTATGACGAAAGAATATCATCGGTGAATTTGTTGATATCACACGCGAAATCGCTGCCTATTCAGCGACCTACGATTCATTTAGCGTTCAGCGAAATACGGCGTCGGATCAGCAACTCCTGCTTCATCAAATCCTTGACGTCGAAATCGACAACTATCACAACGTCCACACGCACGACCCTGCTCATCGGCCTGATAACAAGACACCGTCAATCCGTAGTCCACACCTAATTTCGCACCAATACGAATGATTTCTGCCTTGGTCAAATCGATCAACGGAGCCTGTATCGACATTTTCTGGCCTTCAACAGCAGACTTCGTCGCCAAGTTGGCCATTCCTTCAAACGCCGAGATAAACTCTGGGCGGCAATCCGGGTAGCCCGAGTAATCCACGGCATTGACGCCGATAAAGATATCGTTGGCACCCAATACTTCGGCCCACGCCATCGCATAAGACAAAAAGACCGTATTACGCGCAGGCACATAGGTCACGGGTATACCGCCACTCTCGTCGTCTTCGGGAACGTCAATCGACATATCCGTTAATGCAGACCCACCAAATGCACTGAGATCCAAACGCACAATGCGATGCTCCGAAGCACCAATCGCATCAGAAACTCGGTTTGACGCATCCAATTCTGCCCGGTGCCGCTGCCCGTAATCAAAACTCAAGGTAAAACATTCGAACCCTTGCGATCGAGCAATTGCCAGAACTGTTGTCGAATCAAGCCCGCCGGACGACAAGACAACCGCACGTTTTGCTGCCATAAAAAACTCTTTCAAATTAATCAGTCATTAAAAATAGGAGATGAAATGGGACAAAAAAGTCCGCAATACTTTACCGTCCGGGTTCATCAGCCCAAAGGATTTTGTGCAACTGCATTTGGAATCGTGCCTGAGATCCATCCTCAACCATCCAATCAGCCAATTGAGCGGCCATTTTCGGCCCATGAACTGGCGAGAACCAAACATCGTCAACATGCTCAAACAGGCCGAGTTCATCACATTTAAAACTCGCCCATTGATAGTCCTCACGATCACAGATCACGAATTTAACTTGATCATGCTTTTGCAGTCGCGGGATATTATCGTAGAGATTCCGATGACTTTCGCCAGAGCCTGGCGTTTTCAAATCCAAAACCACCGATACCCGCGGATCGACACCTTCAGTAGACAATGCACCGCTGGTTTCCAGGCTGACGTTAAAACCAGCATCACACAATAATGTCAGGAGATTTTTGCAGTTGGGCTGCGCCAGAGGCTCACCACCAGTAACACAGACATATTCAGCACCGAATGCGCGAATAGATGCAAGAATGGCATCCATCTCTGTGACAATACCTCCGTGAAACGCATATTCCGTATCACAATAACCGCAACGTAAAGGGCACCCAGTCAGGCGCACGAATACCGTGGCACGACCACTGGTATTGGCCTCACCTTGCAGTGAATGGAAAATCTCCGTGATACGTAATGTTTGATCACTCATAGGGTTGCTCCGCATCTAGCCAGCCGGGGCCACAGTTTACTTTGCCCACAATGTTGAAAACAGTAATCGAAGTAATGTAAGAAGGGCATCCAATCCAACGGTTCATTCTACCCACAAACAGATAATCGAGGGGCCAGAGATACGATCAACTACGGCAATTCCACACAACCCGTACACGCACAGTTACGACTCAGCACGAAACATACGTCATTGGAATCGGTAGATCGTTATCAGATTAGGGAAAATGCTTCTCAACAAAAGATTTGGCCAGCGATACAACATGATCGGCCTTACCCTGAAAATTCGTTATTACGAATTCCATTTCTTGTTTCGCATCATCTTTCTTGCCTTGATCAAAATAGACCTTGCCAAGTTTGTAGTGGGCTTCTGCCACTTTGGCGTGTGTCGGATACTTGCTGATGATGGTTTGAAAAGATTTTTGAGCTGCGGGGTAATTTGCATCTAGAATATACAATTCGCCGAGCCAATAAAGCGCGTTGCCAGCGTAAATACTGTCTGGGTAGTTGGTAATGAAGCTTTCAAATGCCGCTTTAGCATCACCAAACTTCTTCTGCTTAATCAGATCATAGGCATGACGGTAAGCGGCCCTGTCTTGATTTTTCTCGGCAGCAGATCCATCAGTAGTCGAACTAACCGCTGAAGCGGCAGTAGTACCTGAGGATGAATTTGCAGCGTTTGTTGATGACACAGCCCCTGCAGCAACAGCGCCTGCAGTTGCTATAGAAGGTGCCACAACATTAGAGCGAGCCTGACTTAATTCCGTGAGCCGCTTATCAAGGCCAACAAAATCATCCAAGTGCTGCTTTTTCAGCTGCTCAATTTGATGTTGCTGGGTTTCTATCATGCCTTGCATACGCATGACCTCTTCCTGCAGAAGCTGCAGCTGACTGAAGAGTTGCGCATTAACACGGTTCGCTGTTGAACGCACATCGCTAGACGATGAGGCTTGAGCAACGCCAGTATTTTCACTTGCGGCAGAAGCGCTCGATTCAACAACAGGTACTTGAGCATGAGCCATAAAAAACGGAGCAAGTAAAAAACTTGCTCCGATAGCTCTTGCCAGTCGTGCCATTCTTAAGGGCTTAACATGCATAGGCTTGATTCAAAAACAGCGCTTTGATCTGTATTTAGCGAACAACTTCTACACGACGGTTTTTCGCCCATGCAGCTTCGTTGCTTCCGTATACAGCAGGTTTTTCTTCGCCGTAGCTGATGATATCAAAACGTGCTGGATCAACACCTTGAACAGCCAGGTAGTTAGCAACAGATTGAGCACGACGCTCACCTAATGCCAGGTTGTATTCACGTGTGCCACGCTCGTCAGTGTTACCTTCGATACGTACTTTGCCCTGGGTGCCTTTTAATTCTATAGCCAACTGGTCCAGACCTTCGCGAGTGTCTTGTGACAACGCAGACTTATCAAAACCAAAGTAGAAAACACTTGGTGCAGCGATCGGAGCTTCTTCAACAGTGGATTCAGTGATGTTTGTTTCACCACCCAATGCTGTTGTTGATGCACCTGCGTTTGAAGACTCAGTCGACGAAGCTGGAGTATTACCCGCTTGCTCTTGGTCTTTAGGCTCATTGCTTCCACACGCAACAACCAGCAGTGAAGCCGCCACTAAACCTAACAGTTTAAGTTTGTTTTTGCTTTCCATTTGAGTTCCTACCTTTCTAACGATTTCTCAGAGTTTTAGTTTAAAAAAGGCGACCACGCCGGTTCACGTACATCTCCGTCTGCCGATGGCAGAAGGAATTTAATCCGTCCATCGATGGATACTGCAGCCAAGATACCGCGATCATTACGTTTGGTGGCGTACATTACCATACTTCCATTAGCCGCGATACTGGGCGACTCGTCTAAATAAGTGTCAGTTAACACATATATTTTGCTGCGATCCAAATCCATTCTGGCGATGTGAAACTGGCCATGATTCCTATGCACCAAAATAATACCGCTACCGTCAGGCATTGGTCTCGCTCGCGCGTTATAGGTGCCATCAAAGGTCAACCTCTTCACCGAACTACTGGTCAAATCCACCTGATATATTTGCGGCTGACCACCTCGGTTAGAGGTAAAAATAATCGACTGGCCATCCGGCATCCACTGAGGCTCGGTATCAATAGCGAATCGATGCGACCCGATTTTGCGCACATTTTTGGTCGCCAAATCCATCACATAAATATCTGGGCTCCCGTCTTTAGATAGCACAAATGCAAGTTTTCTGCCATCTGGCGACCACGCCGGCGAACTGTTCAAGCCTTTGAAGTCAGTTAGCTTTTCTCGTTCCCCACTCGCTAACACCTGACGATAAATGGCCGGTTTACCGCTTTCGAATGACACATAAGCGACCTGACGACCGTCTGGCGACCATGCAGGTGAGACAATCGGCTCATCAGATTCCAACACAACACGCGCACGCTCACCATCCGCATCGGCAACCCAAAGCCGGTACACACGATCTTCTACGGCATCCAACGAGCTGGTGATATAAAACATACGTGTCGAGAACGCACCAGGAATATTTGTCAGCTTTTCAAACACTTGATCACTAATACGATGTGCTAGCTTGCGCAACGCTGTTTTACTGGCCGTCAGATTTGTTGTCAGCAGCACCTTTTGGCGAATAATGTCATAAAGGTGGTAGGTGACTTTGATCTTATTGGCATCGTTCGGCACAGGAATGATGCGACCAATCAATAAATAGTCACGCCCTAGTGCACGCCAGTCTCGGAAGAACACATTCTGCGGCCGATCCGGACGGCTGAGCATGTTTTCGCGTGGCATCAGGTCGAACATGCCGCTTCGCCCTAAATCAGTTTCGACGATATCGGATATATTCTCTGACAATACACCTTGGCCTTCCCAGCTAAACGGGCTAATAGCTATCGGCGTCGGGTCATCAATCCCTTTGGTAATCTCAATCGTCAGCTGGGCGTGTGCGGTGTTTGCCGCAAAAACGACCAGTATCCACAACCAAATCCTCACAGGCGTAAATCCTCCGGTTTAAAGAGCAAGTTGAACTTGCGGTAGTACTTTTCAAATACACGATTCGGCAAATCAGCAATTTCGGGGAAACGCTCCGATTTATTTACCGCAACAATGGCTGAACGATCAAACGCGGCGTCACCACTGCTTTTCAACACATTCACCTGCACAACAGCACCGTTGGGTACTAACTGTATTTCCAACAGCACTTCCATGCCGTTACGCGCTGTTGGGGGGCGACTCCAATTCTGTTGAACCGTTTGTTCAATAACGCCGATATAGCTCATTGCCAAGGTTTCATCCTCAGCACCTTGCATGGCGCTCTCCTCTTCGGCAATGCTATTGAGCAAATCCTGCTCACGGGCCTGCTGCTCTGCCTTTTGTTGTGCGTCTGCCAGCGCTTTCTGCGCCGCTGCTTTGTCTGCTGCTATTTTTGCCGCTTTTTCTTTAGCAGCCTTAGCCTTTGCTGTCTTAACCTTCGCGGCCTTCTCTTTGGCAGCCTTTTGCTTTTTCACTTTGGCCGCGGCATCGGCTTTTTTCTTAGCAATTCGCGCCTTACGGGCTTTCTCGGCCTTAACGCGTTCCGCTTTGCGCCTCGCCGCAGCTTTTTTCTTCGCTGTGTTATCTACTTTCGGTTTGATCGGCTTTTTCGGCACCGGCTTGGCAACCTCTTTGCGCTGCACCAAGGTTGCTTGAATTGATTTGGGCTGCCGAGTTTTCAATGAACTCTCGCCCACGAAATCCGCCGACATCCAAACTAACAATATGCCGTGCAGCAATACCGTAATAATGATCGGTAGTCGGTATTCCTTTAGCCACTGTTGGTTTTTGGGAATCATCCGTTACCCGGCTCCGTGACTAACCCAACTTGTTGTACGCCAATACCTTGCAACTGAGACATCAAAGCAACAACTTTGCCGTATTCGATACGATGGTCGCCCCAAACCAACACCTGAGTGGCTGGCTTGGATGCAACGACCTTCTTGACCATTTCTTTGATTTCAGCCAGCGGCTTTTGCGTTTCTTTGGCATCGCCCAGGTTCACATACAAGCTGCCATCAGCTTTGATCGATACGATCAGCGGCTCATCATCAGGCTTGCCGTCAATCAGCTGGCTATTCGCCTGCGGAAGCTCAACCTTTACGCCCTGCGTTAGCAGTGGCGCGGTCACCATAAATATAACCAACAACACAAGCATGACATCGATGTAAGGGACGACGTTAATGTCTGACGCCAGACGATGTTTTTTCGACATGGTTATTGCCCCTTAGCGTGAGCCTGGCGGTGCAAAATGCTGGAAAACTCATCAGAGAATGTTTGATAGCGCTTCAACATCGAATCCGAGCGTGCCGCAAAACGGTTATAGGCCATAACGGCAGGTATGGCGGCAAATAAACCGATAGCCGTAGCAACGAGGGCCTCCGAGATACCCGGTGCAACCGTCGCAATGGTAGCCTGCTGCATGTTTGCTAAGCTCCGAAAGCTGTTCATGATGCCCCATACCGTACCAAACAAACCAACATACGGGCTTGTAGAGCCAACAGAGGCTAGAAACGGAAGATGCTCATCCAAACGCTCTTCTTCTTTCGAGAGCGCAACACGCATGGCTCGCTGACACCCTTCCATTACAGCATCTGGATCCGCACTCGATTGTTGCTTAAGGCGTGTATATTCTTGAAAACCGGCACGAAAAATCACTTCCATGCCACTTCGATTTTCCTCGTCCGTCGGGGTTCGGTAGAGCTGAGCCAGATCAACACCCGACCAAAACTCGTCTTCAAATGCATTAGCTGCTTTATTTGCGGCTGAAAAGTAGCGTACTCGTTGAACAATCATTGCCCACGACGCCATCGATGCTGAAAAAAGAATCAGCATTACCGCCTGCACGACAATACCCGCGTTACTGATCAAACTCCAAAACGACAGAGATTCTTCCACCGACTGGGCTCCTTATTTTATTAAGTTTTTTATTCAGTCTTGTTTGACGTCCAAAACCGTCGACGTCTTTACAGTGCCGCTTACTCGGGCTGTTAACCGTCTCAAACGGTCTTACACCAATACGTAACGACAGCAACAACGATACTCACATGGCAACGCCGGCAAGTTCACCCACATCGATCCAACGTCGCAAAGCAGCAGATAGTTCATCCGGCATGGCGACCGGGCGCATTGTGTTTTTATTGATACAGGCGATTTTGACGGTCGCTTCGGTCAATAATTCAGTGCCGCGCAAAATATTCTGTCGAAAGGTGATGGAAGTCCGTTTTAGGCCCATAACATGCGCCTCAACCAACAACTCATCATCAAGCACGGCAGGCTGCTTATAATCGATCGCCAACGAATGCACGACCAGCAAAATTTCAGCGCCCGTAACATACGTTTTATCAAAGCCGAGTGCACGTAACGATTCTGTACGCGCCCGCTCCATGTAATTTAAATAATTGCCGTGATAGACAATACCACCTGCATCGGTGTCTTCAATATACGCACGAACCCGCCAAAAAAACTCGGCCAGCGGTTGTGTTTTATTCGGGGTCGAAACCACGGTCAAACAACTCCAGATCAGTTTGTGATGTTGGACGCTCAAGTCCAAAATGCTGGTAGGCCAATCGAGTGACAACACGCCCTCGAGGCGTCCGCATCATATAACCCTGCTGAATCAGGTAAGGCTCCAACACATCTTCGATGGTGCCTCGCTCTTCACTGATTGCTGCGGCGAGGCTATCGACGCCAACAGGCCCGCCATCAAATTTCTCTATCATGGTCATCAACAGGCGTCGATCCATATGATCAAAGCCATGGTCGTCCACATTCAACATATTCAAGGCACGCTGCGCGACATCCCCCGTTATACGCCCATCGGCTTTGACTTCCGCGTAGTCGCGTACACGACGCAACAACCGGTTGGCAATGCGCGGTGTACCTCGAGAACGCCGTGCGATTTCTATAGCACCGTCGTCATCCATCGCTATGAATAAAATACTCGCCGCGCGGGCAACAATAGCCGCAAGGTCACGAACAGAATAGAACTCCAAGCGCTGAACGATACCAAAACGATCCCTCAATGGCGATGTTAGCAAACCCGCGCGAGTGGTTGCACCAACGAGTGTAAATGGTGGGAGATCCAGCTTGATTGACCGAGCTGCCGGCCCTTCGCCGATCATAATATCCAGCTGAAAATCTTCCATGGCGGGATAAAGCACTTCTTCAACATTTGGACTCAAACGGTGAATTTCATCAATGAACAAAACATCGCCTGGTTCTAGATTCGTCATGATCGCAGCGAGATCACCGGCCTTTTCTAACACAGGCCCAGAGGTCGTGGTTAAATTCGCGCCCATTTCAGTCGCTATAATGTTGGCCAGCGTGGTTTTCCCTAACCCCGGGGGGCCAAAAATAAGGGTATGATCCAGTGTTTCTTTACGGTTATTAGCGGCAGTAATGAAGATTTCCATCTGCTCTTTCACAACCGGCTGGCCGCGATAATCAGCAAGGCTTTTCGGCCTTACAGCACGATCCTGCATATCATCTGATGCGACTGTTGTTGAAACGATACGATCGTTTTCAATCATCTCACTTCATCCGTTTTAGCGCGGCTTTAATCAGGTCTTCTGCACGGTCACTATCATCGCCAGCCACCGCCATCACCATTTTGGTTGCATCCTGCGGCTTGTATCCCAATGCCACCAGAGCACTCTCAGCCTCGGTAATCGCCATGTTTTGCGCCGGTGCAACAGACGCTGTCGGTGCCAACGTCGCATCACCCTCCATAAACCAGTCTTTCAACCGATCGCGCATTTCAACCAACAAGCGTTCTGCGGTTTTCTTACCAACACCGGGTATTTTTACCAATGCCTGCACGTCATCGTGCTGCACACAGGCAACAAAACCAGGGGCGTCCATCGACGATAGAATTGCCAAAGCCAATTTAGGGCCAACACCATTCACCTTGATTAGGGTGCGAAATAGACGGCGCTCGTCTTTGCTCGCAAACCCATAAAGTTGCTGTGCGTCTTCACGAACCACAAAGTGGGTATGTAATTCGACCATGCCAGCATCGGGCAATGCAAAAAACGTGGTCATCGGTGCTAAGACTTCATAACCAACACCGTTAACATTAATAAGTAGTTCTGGGGCGTGTTTTTCGAGTAATTCGCCTTTCAGCCAACCGATCACGATTGATACCTTTTTAGTTGAATTTGTGCGGGAGTCAGCGAACGCGCCTGCTTGATCAAGCTCCGTTCGGTATGAATATGACAAAGCGCTGCAGCTAAAGCGTCAGCTGCGTCTTCTTGGGGTGTTTTCGACAGTTTCAAAATATGTTTAACCATATGTTGAACCTGATGTTTATCGGCAGCACCGGTACCAACCACCGCCTGTTTAATTTGCCGTGCCGAGTATTCTTCGACACGTAAATCAGCCATGGCACCTGCGGTAATCGCAGCCCCACGAGCTTGCCCTAATTTCAGTGCAGAATTGGCGTTGTTCGACATAAACACCTGCTCAACCACCATTATTTGTGGGCAGTGTTCTTCAATAATGGTTTGTAGGCTCTCATATATGCGGCGTAAACGCTCAGCAAATACGTAGTCACCCACACGGATAACCCCACTAGCGATATAGGTGTGCTTGCCAGCATGGGAGTGCACAACCCCAAAGCCGGTTTTGCGTGAACCAGGATCAACACCCAGAACGATCGTCAAAACTTAAACCTTGAATATACCGCGGATACAGCACGCGTTTGAGCGGGCTTGAGCCCCAAGATCTTACGGAGTGTCTTACGTGTTTTCATGCGCGATATTTAATCACAGGGATTAGAGCTTGTCTCGTTAACTGTATATTTTTACATAAGTTTAGTCACAAGTTGGCAATTTGGGGCGAGATTCTCTGCGCTACGATCGGGCATAAAAAAAGCGCCGACAGGCGCTTTTAGATAGCATGACCAAAAAACAAACAACACATCATTCAATGACGATTAGCAAGCGTTGCTTGTATCCGGCAACCTTATCGACACTGAGCACAGGCGGTGTTTGCCAACACCTGCCGCCCGGCATCTCAGTCCTTCCAAAAATTATGTGTTTTCAGACGGCTCTTTTTTCTCTTTTTTACGCAAACGAATATTCAGCTCGTTGAGGTGATGCGTGCTTACCGCCCCAGGCGCATCCGTCATCATACAGCCGGCAGACTGTGTTTTCGGGAACGCAATAACATCACGAATAGATTTAGCACCGGTCATCAGCATCACCAAACGATCCAGACCAAAAGCCAATCCACCGTGTGGTGGCGCACCAAATTTCAGTGCATCCAGCAAGAAGCCAAACTTTTCACGCTGCTCTTCTTCGCCGATACCCAGCACTTCAAAAACAGTTTGTTGCATGTCGCCATCGTGAATACGGATAGAGCCACCACCTAATTCGGTGCCATTCAGAACCATATCGTAGGCAACCGACAGCGCATTTTCTGGCGCCGCTTTTAGCTCTTCAGCAGAACATGCTGGTGCGGTAAACGGGTGATGCAGCGGAGTCAAACCACCTTTACCGTCTTCTTCAAACATTGGGAAGTCAACAACCCATACCGGTGCCCACTCAGATTCGATAAGATCCAAATCTTCACCCAGCTTCACACGCAACGCAGCCAGTGATTCATTAACGATCTTCGTTTTATCCGCACCAAAGAAGATTAAATCGCCGTTTTCAGCACCCACACGCTCAAGGATTCCCTGACGGGCTTCGTTAGGCAAAAATTTAACGATAGGTGACTGCAGACCGTTTTCCAAATCATCTTTATCGTTAACTTTAATGTAAGCAAGACCCTTAGCGCCGTAGATACCAACAAACTTGGTATACGCGTCAATTTGTTTGCGCGTTAACTTATCGTTACCACCAGGTACCTTCACCGCTGCAATACGACCTTTCGGATCGTTAGCTGGGCCAGAAAATACTTTGAATTCAACCTCGGTCAAGAGATCTTTAATATCGATCAACTCAAGTGGAATACGCAAATCTGGGCGATCGATACCAAAACGACGCACCGACTCTTCATACGTCATGCGCGGTAATTCAGGCAGATCAACATCCAACACTTCTTTAAATAACCCGCGAACCATCTCTTCAGTGATCGACATAATGTCGTCTTGATCAACAAAAGAGGCTTCAATATCGATTTGGGTAAATTCAGGCTGGCGGTCAGCGCGCAAATCTTCATCACGGAAACAACGTGCGATCTGGTAATAGCGATCCATACCAGACACCATAAGCAGCTGTTTAAACAGCTGTGGCGACTGAGGCAATGCAAAAAATTTGCCTTCATGGGTACGACTCGGCACCAGATAATCACGCGCACCTTCCGGTGTTTCACGAGTCAGAATCGGTGTTTCGATATCCAGAAAGCCTTGCCCATCAAGAAAACGACGAATCGATGAAGTAATATCCGAACGCAAGCGCAAGCGATCTTGAATGTCGTTACGACGTAGATCTAAGAAGCGGTATTTCAAACGAACATCTTCACCTACTTCGGTATGAGTATCGAGCTGGAAAGGCGGTGTTTCTGATTTGTTCAAAATCACCAGCTCTTTGCCCAACACTTCAATCTCACCGGTTGCCATATCCGCATTCACGGTTGCAGCAGCTCGTGCACGAACACGACCGGTTACTTGAATCACATATTCGCCACGCACCGTATCGGCACGCTCGAAGTGCTCTTCGGTATCCGGATCAAACACTACCTGCACAATGCCTTCACGGTCACGCAGGTCAATAAAGATAACACCACCGTGATCGCGACGACGGTCGACCCAACCGCATAAAGTGATGGTTTGATCAATTTGATCAGTTGATAAAGCGCCGCAATAGTTGGTGCGCATCATGGGGAATACTCCAGTAATTTTGTGGAATGGAAGCCTGCTGGCTCCGATTCTGTATCTGTATGCGGCAGGTTCGCCCTGCCGTCATGGGTTAATCGCGTTACATGGCAGCCACTCTAGGCTCAACTGCCGGAAGAATCACCGGCCAAATTCTTTTTGGCGCCCGACGACTTAAAATCGGTTTCATACCAGCCTTGGCCCTTGAGGCGAAATCCCGACGCTGAAATCAGTTTTTTCAGCGTCGACTTGCCACAAGAAGGACATTCCTTCAGTGCGTCGTCACTCATTTTTTGAATGGCTTCCAGCTGATGGCTGCATTCTTCACATTGATATTCGTAGATCGGCATAGCTTTAAAAGACCTCAGATATCCCACCGAATGAACAAAATCGGGCGATTATAGCAATTTGCTCGCTGCAATCGCAAAAACTTCCCGATCTGAACGGATTTAGCGGAAATCATAGGCTCTAGCTTGTCGGAACCGCTGCAACTGCTATACCTATAAGCGAAATCGCCCTCTGCGGCTTTGTTGGTCCAACATAAGAATACGGGGAACCATACATGGCAACCACTAGCACACGTAAAAAACCAGCGATCAGCGAACGCTACACTAAATCGCAAATCATTGGTGAAATTGCTGAACAAACAGAACTCACACGCAAGCAAGTTACCGATGTTCTGGATGAACTCAGCGTTCTAATCGAACGTCACGTTAAAAAACGTTCCTGCGGCGAATTTGTGCTGCCTGGCATGTTCAAGATTGTGACGCAAAAGAAGCCGGCCAAAAAAGCCCGCAAAGGAGTTAATCCTTTCACGGGTGAAGAAATGATGTTCAAGGCCAAACCTGCCGAAACCGTTGTTAAGGTTCGTGCATTAAAAGGCTTGAAGGACATGACTGTTTAGCGTTCTTTTATTGCGAGATTAGCTACTCGTACCAACACACAAGGGATCCAGCTGTACCCTTTCCCGCCCCCCATAACACCCATCCTGCACTGCGCGTCCTTTCGTATCGCTCCTCATACCTTTACTGCGGCCCCTGAGCTTCTCTCAACTTCTGCCTAATTTACCTGCAACCTGCGACCCAGTCTGCGTCTTTTTATCCCAGACAAGCTATTGTCGTGGTATCCTAAGCAGCGTTTTCTTCCTGCACAAAATCTGCGGCCAAAAGGGCTCGCAAACTGTTTATTGTGGTTTCAAGCTCTTCAGCCTCGTAGGCTGTTGCTTTGGCTTTCCCCCATATTGGCGCAGGCCAAGCAGGGTCATAATCGAATCGGGCAATAACATGGACATGCAACTGGCTGACAACATTTCCCAGTGCCGCAACGTTCATTTTATGCGCAAGAAAATGTGTCGCCATCAGGCGTGATACCAAGCTGACTTCTTTCGAGAGTTGCAGTTGGTCTTCATCAGGCAACTGGTAGATCTCGGTAATTGATGCCCGATGTGGCACCAAAATAAGCCAGGGGTAGTTTGCATCCTTTGCCAGTAATACTTCGCAGAGTGCCAGCTTTCCCAGGCTGACACTATCGCCCTGCAACTGAGGATCAAGTTCAAACATAGTGGCCTCTGTACGAATGGAATCAAGCAAAGTAAAATTTAAAGCATTTAAGTCATTAAACCTACTACTATTTTTACGAGTCAAAAGCCCATGCGCGCTAGCCAGGCATTAATCGCCACGTTAAAAGAAACGCCCTCGGATGCAGAAGTCATCAGCCACCAGCTATTATTGAGAGCCGGCCTAATCCGTAAATTGGCCTCAGGCCTCTACACCTGGTTACCGATGGGCCTGAAAGTCCTGCGTAAAGTTGAAGCCATTGTGCGGGAAGAAATGAACCGCTCAGGTGCTCAAGAAGTATTAATGCCCGTTGTTCAACCGGCGGACATCTGGGAAGAATCCGGTCGCTGGCAACAATATGGCCCCGAGCTCCTGCGCATTCACGATCGCCACAACCGTGAATTCTGCCTCGGCCCAACCCACGAAGAAGTGATCACCGACGTCATTCGCAATGAACTGAACAGCTACAAACAGCTACCGATGAACTTCTATCAAATTCAAACCAAGTTTCGTGACGAAATTCGCCCACGTTTTGGCTTGATGCGTGGCCGTGAGTTCACGATGAAAGATGCCTACTCTTTTCATGCAAACCAAGAAAGCCTGCAAGAAACCTATGACATCATGTACGCAACCTACTCGCGTATTTTCACTCGACTGGGTCTCGACTTCCGTGCTGTTGATGCAGACACCGGCAGCATCGGTGGCAGCGCATCACATGAATTCCACGTACTGGCTGAGTCTGGCGAAGACGATATCGCCTTCAGTACCGATAGCGACTTTGCATCCAACATTGAAAAAGCCGAAGGGCTGGCCGATAAAGATCAGGCTGACGCAGCCACAGAAGCCCTGGAAAAAGTCGCCACTCCCGATACCCACAGCATCGATGACGTCTGTCGCTTTTTCAATGTTGACGCGATTCGAACCGCCAAGACACTTATCGTCAAAGGCGTTGAAGATGCCGAGGGTAACACGCCACTAATCGCATTGATTCTGCGTGGTGACCACGAACTCAACGATATTAAAGCCGAAAAGCTGACCGGTATCGCTGAACCACTGACATTTGCAACGGATGCTGAAATCAAAGCCGCAACTGGCTGCGACATCGGCTCACTGGGCCCAAATCTGCAGCTGCAAACATATGTCGACCGAAGTGCCGCAGTACTGTCAGACTTCATCTGTGGAGCCAACGAATCTGGCGCGCATTTAAAAGGCTTTAACTGGCAACGCGACGGCGAGTTGCCGCAGGTTGCTGATATTCGTAACGTTGTCGAAGGCGATAAAAGCCCGGATGGAAAAGGCACCATTACTATCAAACGCGGTATTGAAGTTGGTCATATTTTCCAACTTGGCACCAAATACAGTGAAGCTATGAATGCAACCGTGCTTGATGAAAACGGCAAAGCCCGCACCATGACCATGGGGTGTTACGGTATCGGCGTATCCCGTGTAGTTGCCGCTGCCATTGAACAAAACCATGACGAACAAGGCATTTGCTGGCCGACATCAATAGCACCTTACCAGCTAGCCATCGTGCCATTAAACATGCAGAAGAGTGACGCTGTGCGCGAAGCTGCTGAATCTCTCTATGCGAAGTTGTCAGAACAAGGCGTTGATGTCTTGCTGGATGACCGTAACGAGCGCCCCGGCGTGAAATTTGCTGATATGGAGCTGATCGGCATTCCCCACCGCATTGTGATCGGTGATCGCAGCCTCAAAGAAAACGCCGTGGAATACAAAAACCGCAAAGAAGGTGATGCGGTCAATGTTAGCTTGGACGAACTGGATGGCTTTATTCAGGCCAAACTGGCAGGCTAACCCGCATGCGTAGCAGCCTGAATCAGCTTATCAGACTTCTACTGATCTCGATCAGCCTGAGCGTGTTTAACGCTCAGGCTGCCGACAAACCCAGCCGTCAACAAGAACGTGATGAGCTGCGTGCATTTTTAAAACAAACCATTGCTGAATCATCGAGCTTTACGGATAAGTTCGAGGCCGAGGTTTGGCTCGTCAGTCAATCCGCCCGATTAAGACGTTACATCAAAGATCATGAACACCGGCTATCTCTGCTCAAGGCTATTCATCGCGAAGCCAAAAAAGCCAGCCTTAACCCCGACATCGTTCTGGCGGTAATTCAAATAGAAAGTGCATTCGACAACTATGCAATATCGCGTGTCGGTGCTCAGGGATTAATGCAAGTCATGCCATTTTGGAAAGACGAAATCGGCCGCCCTGAAGACAATCTCACTCATATCGACACCAACTTGTCTTATGGTTGTCGTATTCTTCAATACTACATCCAGCGAGAAAAAGGCAAAGGCGGATTAAGCATGGCATTGGCACGCTACAATGGCAGCTACCCACGCACTGTGTATACCGAAAAAGTCATGAATGCCTGGAAGGGACGTTGGGATACTGGCCCATAGCCGGAAGTCACCAACATTAGACGTGTTAGATCTTATTCGTTTCCGCTACCGCACACTTCAAGTGCCTATGCACTGTAAAAATGTGCTAAAAACGGGCATACAGCTATACGTCAGCGGTCTGCCTTAGCCGATAGCAACATCCGAACGCAACCCAAGCGTTTGGTATACAAGTTGCTGAAGAAACCGAATGACCACCTTATACTTCATCAAACAATCTGCCATTTGCATGCACCCGCGAGAAATCCATGCCTGATTACGAATATGACCTTGTAGTGATTGGTTCCGGCCCTGCTGGCGAAAGCGCCGCTGTTAACGCCATCAAACACGACAAACGTGTTGCCATTATCGACGACAAAGAAAGCCCTGGTGGCAATTGTACCCATGTCGGCACTATTCCATCCAAGGCTTTGCGGTCGGCAGTAAATAGCTACTTGCGATACCAAGAAAACCCGATCACACCGGAATTAAAGCTCGGGCAACGTGTGCAGTATCAAGACCTGCTTAAAAACGTCTCGGATGTCATTAAAAAACAAGTATCTATGCGCTCACGTTTTTATACGCGCAACCAGGTACGTTATTACTACGGCGAAGCCTCATTCATTAGTAAAAATGAGCTGCGTATTCGCGCCGACGGCAAAACCAGCAACCAGATCACCGCCAAGGATATTATTATTGCTACCGGGTCGCGCCCCTACCGGCCTACGGATATCGACTTCACTCACCAGCGCGTATTTGATAGTGATACGATTCTACATATGCCATTCACACCGCGACGCCTGATCATCTACGGCGCGGGCGTTATTGGCTGTGAATACGCCTCTATTTTTTCAAGCCTGGGGATCAAAGTTGACCTGATCAATACCCGGTCGCGCTTGCTGGAATTTCTCGACGACGAGATCTCTGACTCCATTTTTTATCACATGATGAATCGCGGTGTCACCATTCGCCATCAAGAGACATTTCAGAGCCTTGAAACCCGTGAGGATGGCGTTTGTTTGAATTTGGAATCCGGCAAGAGCATTCGAGCCGACGCAATACTGTGGTGTAACGGTAGAACCGGCAACACAGATACATTGAACCTCGACAGTGTCGGCATTAAAGCCAACCACAGAGGACAACTGGAAGTCGATAAAGGCTACCAGACCAATGTCGAAAACATCTATGCCGTGGGTGATGTTGTTGGCTGGCCGTCATTGGCCAGTGCTGCCTACAACCAAGGCGTTGCGGCTGCAGACACGGCCATTCTTGGCGATAAAACGCACTACGTTGATGATGTACCTACCGGTATCTATACCATTCCGGAAATCAGTTCTGTCGGCAAAACAGAGCGCGAATTAACGGCAGCGAAAGTCCCTTACGAGGTTGGCAGAGCCTTCTTCAAAGACACCGCGCGCGGTCAAATCAGTGGGCAGTCACAAGGCATGCTGAAGATTCTGTTTCATGCGCATGACCATTCTATTTTGGGCGTACATTGCTTCGGCCGAGAGGCCACTGAAATCATTCATATCGGCCAGGCGATCATGAAACAAAAGGGCAAGGCAAACAGCATTCATTACTTCATCAACAATACCTTCAATTACCCTACTATGGCCGAAGCCTATCGTATTGCCGCCTTTAACGGGCTAAATCGACTAAAATAAGGCTCCGCCACTATCACGAAAAATCGACACGCACAAAAAAGGCCGCATAAAGCGGCCTTTTTTTCGTTTAACCGAAAGATCGATTAACGCGTTCCCATCTTACGTAAGTTAGATGGTGAGTAGTAAGATTCACCTTTTGGCTCAGCGGTGAAGTTCACAGGCGCAGTTTGGTTTACCAAACGCAATGTGATGTAGGCACCGGATTGCAAATCAATGAATGTCTGTGCACGAGCAACGTAACCTTGCAGTGCGTAGTCGTACAGGGTGTTCAAAATACCCACACGCCAAAGATCACCACGACCGTCATAGCTCTCTAGCAAAGCAATCTGCCAAGAATCTTCATCGATGTAAAAACGACGTTTCGCGTATACGTGACGTGCATTTTCTTTCAAGTTTGCTTCAACAATCCATACACGGTGCAATTCATAACGCATGTAATCTGGATTAGGATGCGCTTTGGTCAAAAGCTCTTCATAGCTGGTTTTTGGATCATCAAATTTGTAGTTGTGGTAAGGAATATAAACTTCTTTTTTACCCACTAATTTCCAATCGTAACGATCTAATGCGCCGTTGAAACCCAATGAATCATCAACAGTTACCAATCCACCTGGGCCGTCTGGCGTATCATAACCAACGGTTGGTGCACGACGAACACGACGAGATCCTGGAATGTATACCCAAGCCTTACGCTCGTGCTGAACCTGATCCAATGCTTCATGTACGATTGTCATCTGACCACTTTGACGACGTGGCTGCTCAACCGTTACATGAATCAAGCCGGCATTGATGCTAATGTCTTCATCAACCTTACCCACTTCGTTTTCTTTATAAGAATACGGGAATTCCGACACATACATCTGACGACGCATCTGACGATTGCCATTCAGGTATACAGCCATGTCGTCCAACACACCAACGATGGTTGGGTGCGGATGAATCGTACGAGCGTTCCAGATAGCCTCAGCACCGTTCTCTGGAAACGGGAAAGGAGCACCACCGGTGTAATTGCGCAAACCATCAACACCATTAACTAATTCAGTGTTAGTCGCATTCCACTTGGTACGATCTTCAACCAGTTTGTTGAAACGACCATCACGGTGAGACGGGTATACGGGGATACGGAAGCTGTCAGGAAATTTCTTAACCAACGCAATTTGGCCATCGCTTAGGTTTGCCTGGTACTTATCAAGATTGGTTGAATCGATAACAAATAACGGTTTTTCAGCGGCGTACGGGTCTGGGTAAATGTCACCGCTACCTTCATATTTCAAACCGGCTGGCACTTTGTCCATCGAACCAGTCCACGCAGGAATAGTACCGGCAGCATTGCCTTTTTTCTCTGCGCCCATCGGCGTGTATTCATCGCCACCGAGCTTTGCAGCCTGGTCTGTAGACACTTTGGCGTATGCAACAGAAGTTGCAACCGCACAGCTCATTATGGCGCTCGCCATAACTAATTTCAGTTTCATAAGCCTCTCCGTCAAGGTTCACCGAGCCACAGCACGCCGAGAAGCTCTCTAACCATGGCCTATAGGCCACACGTTTCGCTACTACCACACGGCTGTATGACAAAATAAACGGCAATCATAACGACAAATATCCGAATGACCAGTAAAAGGATCAAATTTCATGTGAATTTTGCGACCACCTCGAACATTCACGCGACGAGAGGAATAAAGGGGTTGCGGGCGCTCCACTAGCAACGATTTATTTCACTCCAAAATGATAAATCGAGCATGTTTTCTGTATAATCCTGCATCGCTTATCATGCCGATTCCGCCTAATTTAACCCACGCTGCCGCACTCTATGATTCTTGAAGCTTCGTTATATATACTCTTTGGCCTGATCGCGCTCGTCTGGAGTGCTGACCGTTTCATCTCAGGCGCAGCATCCATCGCATTAAATTCAGGCATGTCCAAGCTCACCATCGGCTTGACGATCGTCGCCTTCGGTACATCCGCACCTGAAATTATCGTCTCCATGTTTGCTGCACTGGATGGGTCTGGCGGTATTGCTGTGGGTAACGCTCTCGGTTCTAACATCACCAATATAGGGTTGGTTTTAGGTGCCACTGCATTAATTGCCGCCATCCCTATTAGCCGCAAGGTGTTAATTGGCGAGCTGCCGGTTCTGTTTGCCGTATCGTTGTTAGCGGGCTTTGTTTTATACGACCGCCAAGTCGATTGGTATGACAGCGTGCTTTTATTTGCCGGCCTTGGCTGGTTTCTGTTTTATCTGTATCGAAAACAGGTCAATGCGTCTCCTGAAGAAGACACCGATGAAGACGAAGTTGATTCTCTAACAGGGCTATCGACCAGTAAAGCCTGGATGAACTTTGTGATTGGTCTGGTTGTTTTGCTGATCAGTGCCAAATTCCTAGTTGATGGCGCCGTGACCATTGCACGTGTTTTTGAAGTACCCGAATTGATTATCGGCTTAACGATTGTCGCATTAGGCACCAGCTTGCCGGAACTCGCCGCATCTGTCGCCAGCGCCCTGCGCGGCCACCACGAAATCGCCTTTGGTAACATTATTGGCTCCAATATTTTCAATTTACTGGTCGTCATGGCGGTTCCCGGCCTGATATCACCGCAACCGCTCGACCCCAGTGTTTTCGTTCGCGACTACGCAACCATGCTAGGCTTAACCTGCCTTCTGGCAGCCCTTATGGCCTTCGACTATCGTCGTGGCAAGCCGTTTGGTAAAGTAGCTGGCAGCATTTTGCTGACCGCATATGTGGCTTACAATGTCGTTTTGTACATCCAATTGTGAACAGGTTTTACCCATGACAGCCTCCTTTATTGAATCTGCCATCCGCACGCTGGACATTGAAATTAATGCTGTCAGTGCGTTGAAAGATCGCATCGATGCCAGTTTCAGTCATGCATGTGACATCATGCTGCAATGCAAAGGCCGTATTGTCGTCACCGGCATGGGCAAATCAGGGCATGTTGGCAATAAAATCGCAGCAACACTCGCCAGCACCGGAACACCCGCATTTTTTGTACACCCCGGTGAAGCCAGCCACGGTGACCTCGGCATGATTACCTCCAACGATGTGGTTCTGGCTCTCTCCAACTCAGGCACCACATCCGAAGTTCTAACGATTGTGCCATTAATTAAACGCATGGGTGCGACACTCATTAGCATGACAGGCAACCCAGACTCCACACTTGCTAAGGCTGCCGAAGTGCATTTGGACATCAGTGTTGAACGTGAAGCATGCCCACATGATTTAGCGCCCACAGCCAGCACAACGGTAACTCTAGTTCTTGGCGATGCTCTAGCAGTATCACTGTTGGAAGCACGAGGCTTCACCCCAGAAGACTTTGCATTTTCACACCCTGGTGGTGCATTGGGTCGCAAACTGTTGTTAAAAATCTCAGATATTATGGCAAAAGGTGCTGAGATTCCTCGGGTTGATATGGACGCCATTGCACAAGATGCCCTATTTGAGATGAGTGCTAAAGGATTGGGTATGACCACCGTGCTAAGCCCGGAGGGTGTATTGGAAGGCGTCTTCACTGATGGCGATTTACGTCGATGCCTCGACATGGGATATGACCTGCGCGAGACCCCGATAACTCAAATTATGACCAAAAACCCAAAAAGCATTACCGGTGATATATTGGCCGTAGAAGCATTGAATCAGATGGAAGAAAGCAGCATTACTTCTATCGTTGTCGTCAACACCGACAAACACCCAATTGGGATTGTCCATTTACACCAAATTCTCAAGGCCGGGGTCGCCTGACTTCAGCGGATGGCAGCTATGTACAACAGATCTAGTGCAATAGCGCCTGCGACGATAGCCATAGAATTTATGAGGGACTCTGAGTGAACAGGCTTGGCATCGGTATCGGTTTTCTGCTGTTGGTAGTCGCATCGTTGATCTGGTATGACGGTTCTTTCAAAGGCGTTACTGAGCCCCGTGAAACCAACGTCAGCGATACCGTTGACAGCTACTTTGTTAATGTCAAAAGCCATGACTTTGATGAAACGGGCGAACTTGCTGTATCCCTGAAAAGCGATCATGCCCAACGCTTTCTCGGGTCAACCGTGATACAGCTAGATCAACCACACCTAAAGTACTTCGCTCAAAAAATCCCCTGGTACGGCAGATCTGACGCGGGTCAATACGATACCGATAAAGAAACCGTTACCATGCAGGATAATGTCGTCCTTTATCGCGCCGATGATCAGGCACGCCTGACCACACAAATTCTGACTTATAAAAAACAGCAAGGCTTGATCGAAACGCCAGATAGAGTAACCATAACGTTTCCGGAAGGTGATACCAAAGGACGTGGCATGACCATCCATTTGGACACCGAGTTAATCGAGCTTCATAATGATGTTGAGAGCTACTATGACCCGGCGAAAGCCCCGCAAAAAAACAAGCCCTAAACACACTGTTAGTCGAATAGGCCTATTGCTGGCTTTTTTTGCGATCAACACCGTGCAGGCAATGCCATCTGATCGGGAGCAGCCGATTCGGATTACTGCCGATTCAGCAACCCACAGTGAAAAAACCGGCATCACGGTCTATCTTGGCGATGTCTACTTGGAACAAGGAACGCTGAAGCTACAAGGCGAGAAAGTGACCATTCACTCAACGCCCTCAGGCGAAGTGACCTACGCAGAGGCGGTCGGTCAACCCGCTAAACTGCAGCAAAAACCGGCAACCGATAAAGAAACCATGTACGGTGAAGCCGACGAAATTCATTACAAAATCGCCGGCGAAACCATCACATTTGTTGATAATGCCTACCTCAAGCAAGGCAAGTCTGAGATGAAAGGCGACCACATCGAATATCAATCGCAGGCACAGATGTTCAAGGCACGCAGCAGTAAAGACGCTAGCAACGGCAAACCCAAACGCGTTGAGATCGTTTTGCCTCCACAAAGCCAGTTGCGAAAAACAGGATCTAAATGATGACCACACTGACCGCCAAAAACCTGGCCAAGAGTTACAAAGGCCGTCAGGTAGTTAAAGATGTTTCACTGCAGGTTGAACGGGGTCAGATTGTCGGCTTGCTTGGCCCAAATGGCGCGGGCAAAACCACCTGTTTTTATATGATCGTTGGCATCGTTCCAGCAGATCACGGTGACATCCTCATTAACGATAGCGACATCACTCACCTTCCCGTACACGGGCGCGCCCGCGAAGGCATTGGCTACCTTCCCCAAGAAGCCTCAATTTTTCGCAAGCTATCTGTTGAAGATAACATCATGGCTGTTCTGGAAACACGCAGAGAAATCAACAAACAAGAAAAGCAGGAACGATTAGAATCACTGCTGAAAGAATTCCACATCACCCACATTCGCAAAAGCCTTGGCATGGCGCTATCAGGCGGGGAACGCCGACGTGTTGAAATCGCCCGCGCCTTAGCAACAGACCCTGAATTTATCTTGCTCGACGAACCCTTTGCCGGCGTTGACCCGATTTCAATCAGCGATATCAAACAGATCGTATTACACCTGCAACAGAAAAATATCGGCGTCCTTATCACTGATCACAATGTGCGTGAAACTCTGGATATTTGTGAACACGCGTACATTGTTGGTGAAGGCTATATCATCGCCAGCGGCGACGCTCAAACGGTACTAAACAACCAAAAAGTCCGCGACATCTATCTGGGCGATCAATTTAGCCTCTAATTTCATCCGTTTTCGAGAAGCCGTTACTGCGGCCCAATGTACCTTCCGGCGCCACCCTGCGCGCCATCGCAAGCCATCTGATCAATAGTTCCGCGAATAATCATGCTTTTGTACGCAATTTTTTTGCCAACTTCGTATTGCCTCCCCCATAAGGCGTCGATACACTAGGATTCTGTTTCGCCGATTCCTAACGAATCACACATCGGAAGTGACGAACCCTCGGGCGATAGAAACGGTTTTTCGCAAGGTATGAGTCAGATTCGAGCATTTTATGAAGCAATCACTTCAACTTAAGATCGGTCAGCAGCTGAAAATGACACCTCAGCTGCAACAAGCCATTCGGCTACTGCAACTATCGACATTGGATCTTCAGCAAGAGATACAAGAAGCGCTGGATTCCAACCCGATGCTTGAGGTAGACGAGGAAATACCGCCGCAGGAATCATCTGCCGACAACCTCGACGCCGCCAATCACGATAGCTCAAACAGCAAGGCCGATTCCGCCAATAACACTGACGACGAAAGCGCACAATTTGATGACAGCGCGTCCTTCGACAAAGACGAACAATGGCAGGAACAAATCCCCGAAAAGCTCAGTACCGATTCTGATTGGGATGACGTATTTCAAAATTCAGCCGCTGTTGCCAGTGGCCCAGCCCCCAGTGACGGGGAATTCGATTTTGACTACAAAAACAGTAAAGCAGATACCCTTCAGGATCACCTGATGTGGCAACTCAACGTCACCCAATTGGTAGCCACCGATGAAGCCATGGCCATGGCCATTATCGACGCGGTTGAACCTACTGGCTTTCTCAGTGCTCCAGCCCAAGAAATTTATGACTCGCTGACTCCCGAACTCGACGTTGAATTCGAGGAATTTGAAGCTGTTCGCCAGATGATCCAGCAATTTGATCCAGTAGGCGTTGCCAGCGAGGGCTTACGCGAGTGTTTATTGGTGCAACTGAAGCAGTTTCCTCCAAACACCGCTTTCGTCAACGACGCTATGACCATTGTTGATAGTCACCTACACCTCCTGGCAACACACGACTACGCCCAGCTCAAACGCAAAACCCGTTTCAAAGAAGGCCGACTGAAAGAGGCCATAACGCTGATACAGTCACTGACTCCCCACCCGGGCGATATGATCGAATCCAGCACTACGGAATACATAGTGCCGGATGTTTTTGTGAAGAAGATTCAAGGGCATTGGACACTAGAGCTCAATAACGATTGTGCCCCACAGATACGCATCAACGAGAGTTATGCCGGATTGGTCAAACGGGCAGACAACAGTGACGACAACAACTTTCTACGTGATAACCTGCAGGAAGCCCGCTGGTTTATTAAAAGCCTTCAGAGCCGCAACGAAACTCTCATCAAAGTCGCTACCCGCATTGTTGAACATCAAATCGGATTTCTTGAATACGGCGAAGAAGCCATGAAACCGCTGGTTTTAGCCGATATCGCCGAAAGTATCGATATGCACGAATCAACAGTATCACGTGTGACCACACGCAAATATATGCACACTCCGCGCGGTGTTTTTGAGCTCAAATATTTCTTTTCGAGCCACGTTAGCACCGCCGAGGGCGGCGAATGTTCTTCTACTGCGATCCGTGCAATTATCAAGAAATTTGTGGCTAGCGAAAACCCACAAAAACCCTTGAGTGATAATAAGATCGCGAATATGCTAACAGAACAAGGTATTAAAGTTGCTCGTCGAACAGTTGCTAAATACCGCGAATCCATGGCAATTCCGCCCTCTAATGAGCGTAAGCGCCTTGGCTAGTTCCAACCCACGCTAAAGCACGTCTAATGGTAATTTCGTTAGCGGTTTTTTAAAGGCTAGGTTGGGTTATCTGCCCCCGGGCAGATGGTCGGAGCAGACCGCACCTGTTGTGAAACAAGATCAGGTGAGTGGCAGAAGAACACATACCAAAAAGATTGTCTCTTTGCCCAGCTGATCCCCACAACAAGCGTCCCTGCTCCCGATGTCAGGAGACCTTAATGGATATTGTGATCGAAGGTCGTAATGTTGATATTACGCCCGATATACGTGATTACATCTCCACCAAGATGTTACACATCCAGCGTCATGGCCCGCAAACCGGGCAACCCCTTATGACGCTGTTGCACAATGACAATCAACACTACCAGGTTGAGCTGTCCACGCACCTTTCCTCCGGCAATATCACCTGCCGACACCAAGGCTCCGACATTTACGCATCAATTGATTCGGTCATCGAAGATGTTGATCGCGAAATCTGTAAACACATCATATAGGCACCAGGAGATAATCTATGCAAATTAACATCAGCGGTCATCATGTCGAAATCACAGAACCTCTGCGTGAGTTTGTAAACACCAAGATGGAACGACTTGAGCGTCACTCCGACAATATTACCGATGCCACAGTCACCCTTTCTGTAGAAAAAAGCCGTCAGAAAGCTGAAGCGTCTGTCCGTTTAGCCGGTGGCGATGTATTTGCACATTCCGAATCGACCGATATGTACGCGTCGATTGATACACTTGTTGATAAACTCGACCGTCAAATCATCAAACACAAAGAAAAAATCGTCGGTCGTCGTCAAAAAGCAGGGTAACTCCCTCCTCGCTGATGCCGCCCTGGCATCAGCGATTTCTTCAAACGTGCTGGCCCACTACCAAACAGCAATCGGTTAAAGCAAAAAAACTACCTTTACAAACCAAAACTATTTGAACCTACAAATACACAACACCGACTATTTTTACGAAAGCGCATATTTCGTGCGTGAACATGCAGCCACGCAGAGATTTCACCGCTATAATATGCCGCCAGCAAAACCCGACAATACAGACACTGTATTGCAGTTCATTCAATAACAATCGCCTGTGCTGATAGTCCAGTGAACACCGCAATTTACAGGCTTTTCCCGATTGACCTGGCATCAGGTAAACCGCCCCTATGATTATTGAGCACATTCTGACCCCCGAGCGCACCGCCTGCAATGTTGCAACCAGCAGTAAAAAGCGTACGTTCGAGTTTATTGCAGATAGATTAGGGCAAAGTCAGCCTGCGTCGCCTTGTATCAATGCCGACAACCTACTCGAGCATCTCAATGCACGAGAGCGCTTAGGTAGCACAGGTATTGGCAAAGGAATTGCCATCCCACATTGCCGCTGTTCCGATATCACCGAAACAATCGGCTTACTGATCAAGTTAAAAAAGCCCGTCGATTTCGATGCACCGGACGATCAGCCCGTGGATATCCTGTTTGTTATGGTGGTGCCCCAGGATGCCAATGATCAACACCTGCAAATACTCTCTTCACTAGCAGAGCTATTCCATCAAGCTGAATTCCGTAATCAGCTGCGCAAAGCCCAAACAAACGACGAACTCTATATGGCAGCGCTTAACTACGAAAAAAGCACACAAAAGTAAGCGTACTGATACGTAATCTCGTATAACTGGGTGGCGTCAACAGCATGTGTTTCCTCTCAACCGATAACAGGAACATCATGTACTCTTAACATGCCGTTAAAGCGATCGCGAAATGGTCACACACAACATATAAACTGCGGTATTGTTCGTGTCGTCAACCCAGCAACCATTGACCGATGCACAAACGTACTATGATTCGCTAACGGAACTCTACAACCAACGGGGCAAAACGACTTATGAAACTCGTCATCATAAGCGGCCGATCAGGGTCAGGAAAAAGTACAGCGCTGAAAGTACTGGAAGATACCGGTTTCTATTGCATTGATAACTTGCCAGCCGGCCTACTGCCTTCGTTAATTGAGAAAACACGCGCGCAACCTGAAGGTAATCAACTCCTTGCGGTATGCATTGATGCGCGCAACCAAACGGGCGAGATAGCCATCCTGACGGGGCTGGTTAACGACCTTGGCGACGACGTAGACACACAAGTTATCTACCTGGATGCCAATAGCCCGACACTGATCAAACGCTTCAGTGAAACGCGGCGTAAACACCCGCTGAGTTCAAGCAATCTATCGTTAAAGCAAGCGATTCAGCATGAAAAAACACTGCTGGACCCGATAGCCACCATTGCTGACCTGCAAATCAATACCAACCACCTGAATGTGCACGAGCTACGTGAACTGATCAAACAACGAATCAGCAGCGACCTCGACAATGCCGATATGGCATTACTGTTTACCTCATTCGGGTTTAAAACCGGCATCCCGGTCGATGCAGATATGGTCTTCGACGTCCGTTGTTTACCAAACCCGTATTGGGAGCCAGACCTTCGTCAGTACAACGGCACACAGCAACCGATTATCGACTACCTCAGCCAGCAAGACGAAGTAACGTCAATGTACACGGATATCGTTCATTATTTGGAGACTTGGATTCCCCGTTTTGAAGCCAACAACCGCTCCTATTTCACCGTCGCGATCGGCTGCACCGGAGGCAAGCATCGCTCGGTATTTCTCAGTGAAAAACTGCAAGAACATTTCGCCAAATCCCGCAACAATGTGCAGATTTATCACCGAGAAATCAGTAAAGGCCTCGCCTGATATGCCCAAAGCCCGTACCACTATTGTCAACAAACGTGGCCTTCATGCCCGTGCATCATCCAAACTTGCCGGCCTTGCCGCAGAGTTTTCGGCAGACATTAAGCTTCACACCAGTGATCGGCACGCCAACGCCACATCCATTATGGAATTAATGATGCTGGCGGCCAGCCTTGGCACCGAAGTCGCCGTCGAGTGTGAAGGCGATAATGCAGAACACGCCCTTCAAGCCATCATCCAACTGATTGAAAATGGCTTCGACGAAACCGATGATTAATTCAAACGAAAAACACATCATAAGATATTGAATTACTAGCCTTTTCAATGCATTTCATTGAGAAAAGAGGCTAAATCACCGATAATTTGCCTACGTTCTGACCGAGCCTGATCATGCCGAGTACACACAAATCGCGCACCAACCAGTTACAGCACCAACTGGAGGTTTTGAATGATGCGATGCAAAGTGGCACCTTTGCGTCGGTCGCTCATATGCTTAACGGCCTCAAGCCGGAAGATGTTGCGCATCTACTCGAATCGTCACCACCACGTATGCGCCATATCATATGGCAGCTCGTAGAGCCTGAAAATCAAGGCAAAATCGTTCAGTATTTGAGCGAAGATGTGCAAGGCCAGATACTGGAACAAATGGATGTTCAAGAGGTTGTTGCCGCAACCGAAGGCCTCGAATCTGATGACGTTGCGGACATGCTCCAGCAGCTACCCAATCGCATCATTCAAGAAGTGTTGCTCTCGATGGGGCAGCAGGATCGAAAGCGTGTTGAAGAAGTCATCAGCTACGACGAGGATTCCGCTGGCGGCCTAATGAGCACGGACCTGATTACGGTCCGGGCCTCAGTAACACTCGATGTTGTGTTGCGCTTTATCCGCCGTCACGAAGAGCTACCACCCGCCACCGACAGCATCTTTATTGTTAACCGCAAAGACCAGTTTGTTGGCGTACTGCCACTGTCACGGCTATTGGTAAGTGATCCAAATACGACCGTACGGGAAATCATGACCACCGATATCGAAACGATTACCGTGGACATGAACGCCGCCGATGTTGCCCTACTGTTTGAACGGTATGATTGGGTATCTGCACCTGTCGTGGCAGAATCCGGTAAACTTTTGGGTCGGATTACTATCGATGATGTTGTTGATGTTATTCGTGAAGATGCAGAACACAACATGCTCGGCATGGCCGGCTTAAGCGATGACGAAGATACCTTTTCACCGGTCAGCAAAACATTCCCGCGACGTGCAGTCTGGCTGGGCGTCAACTTGCTCACCGCGATCATGGCGTCGTTGGTCATCAAACTTTTTGAAGGCACCATTGAGAAAGTCGTGGCACTTGCGGTTCTAATGCCCATTGTTGCCAGTATGGGTGGTGTCGCAGGCAGCCAAACACTGACGGTTGTTATCCGGGGTATTGCACTGCGCCAAATCGGCAAGAATAACTTTGGCTGGTTACTCAACCGGGAAGTCGTGGTCGGCTTCCTCAATGGCGCAGTATGGGCCGTTGTTGTGGCCGCTGCTGCCGCGCTTTTATACGGTGATATGACGCTAGCGCTGATCATTGCATCAGCCATGATACTAAATTTGGTCATGGCCGGGCTTGTAGGTACTCTACTACCCATCGGGCTCAAACGGATGAATATCGACCCGGCATTGGCCGGCAGCGTCATCCTGACAACCTTTACCGACATCGCCGGTTTTTTCGCATTTCTCGGGTTGGCGACCTGGTTTTACCAATGAAGATACTAATTCATGACTGATAACGAAAATATCGATGACGACGGTCTCGAACTAAAAAGCAAAACCCAGATCAAACGTGAAGTTGAAGCGTTGCAACATCTCGGCAAACTGCTATTGGAAGTTCCTGACGCCGTTTACAAAAGCTTCCCAATCCCCGCAGAGCTCGATAGCGCGTTGCAAGAAACTCGTCGCATAAAAAGCAACCAGGCACTCAAACGTCAGTACCAATATATTGGTAAAGTCATGCGCCGCATTGATGCTGAGCCGATTCAACAGGCCTACGACGACTACAAAAATGGCCGTAAGAAACTGGCCCGCGAGTTTCAACGACTGGAAGAAGTCAGAGATCAGTTGGTGACCGGAGACCAAGATGCCCTTAACCAGGTCATTGCGGAGTTTCCTGCCGTCGACATACAACAGCTGCGACAATTGATTCGTGCCGCCCAGCAAGAAAAGAAACTGAACAAGCCGCCGAAGAACTACCGCAAACTGTTTCAGGTATTGAAGTCACTAAAGGAAGAATCGACCTAACCACCAGTGCCGGCCGGCGCTAGCTTCGGCTATCAATCACAGCGTTGATGCTCAAAGCATGGCATCGCAGTACGAATCGATGTTATGCGATCCCGCTCCAACACTGCATGAATGACACCTTCGCCGCGCTCGATCCGGGAAATAACTTCACCATCAGGATCGATGATCATGCTGTGCCCAAAGGTTTCGCGATCACTGTCGTGTAGTCCTCCCTGATTGGCCGCAATGACATAACACTGCTGCTCGATCGCTCGGGCTCGCAATAACACTTCCCAGTGTTTTTTCCCGGTTGCCGCAGTAAATGCCGAAGGCACCAAAAACACATCGCTACCCGATGCGCGCAGCTGCTGATACAAGCGACTGAATCGCAAGTCATAACAGACACTCATCCCCATACCAAACCCTTCAACTTCGGCCACCGTTAATTCATTCCCCGGTGCAAAAGTATCAGATTCACGATAGCAGCCCAGACGATCACCAACCTTCGCATCAAACAGGTGGATTTTGTTATATCGCGCCACCACGCTGCCATTCGGTGCAAACATTAAGCTTGCTGCGCTGGCACGTGTCTCAGTGTTATTGGCAACCAGCGGCAGCGTTCCACCACACAAAAATACTTGATTACTGCTCGCCATCGCCGCTAGTGCAGGTACGAGTATCGGCTTCGTTAGCTCATTTTTAGCCATCAATAACGCTTCACGATTGGCAAAACACGCAAAATTTTCAGGTAACACAACCATTTTTGCACCGTCACTGGCAGCCTGCGCTACCAGTTCTTTCGCGCGTTGTAGATTATGTTCAACAGACAGCTGACTGACCATTTGTACCGCAGCAACATGAAGGGTTGGGGAATCGTGCATGGGACATCTCGTATTATCACATCGAAACGCAGGATGCGTTTACGACTCATACTTACTCTGGCTAGCCTTGCTAGCAGTATCCATGGATAGGCCAGTTACGCAAAAATAGACGTGGCTATTCGTAGGGGAAAGGGTCTTCCTCTCCGGCATCAAGATCCCGCGAACGGGATCGCCGGCTTCCAGTATCAAACAACTTCTCAAACTTAATCGTTGGGTCCTGCAAATCACCCGTCACCGAATATACTGCACTGGAAAGCGCATCAACCTGCTTCTTTAACAGGCGGCTGATCACATAAACCCCGGCTGCCGTTGGCAAACCACCGGCTAATGCTACCAGCCACGGGATATTGCTTGCGAGCGGCAAGGTGGCCCCTAACGTCATATCAATGGTCTGATTGTTGAGATCCGCCCAGCCATTCAGACTGATTTTCGAGGACGGGCTCTTCACAACCAGGGGCTTGTCGATATCGAACAAACCATCGTCAAAATCGATGCGCCCTTTAACCTCATCGTATGCGAGCCCTTTGGCAGTTAAATCAGAAAAGTCGAGCTGTAGCCGCTTCAAAAGAAGATTGATATTTAAAATACCCAACACCTTCAGTGCACTCGCCGACGATGAATCGATGTTGTTAAAACTGCCGTTTTTCATCAGCACATTGGTAAAACCACGCAAAGTCTTTATCGAGAAATTCTGAGGGCTACCAGGCCAATAAATTTCGGTATCAAACTTGAAACTCTCACTGGTAATTTCTTCCTGATAACTCAGCATCTGCAGCGTATTAGCTAAATTAACCCCAGAAAAACGCCCTTGAATATATGTTCCGGAGCCATCAATGTTCCAGGTTGCCTGCGCCGGTTTATCTTCACTGATTGACGTTAATCGCATAGATTTAAAACTACCGAAAACATCCTTCAACATAATCGCCTTGTCTGTTGTCCTGACATTAAAACGCCACGAGCCAAAATCGTCGCCGTTCCAGTAAAGCTTATCGACATTAACATTCAGATCCGGAAACTTGGTTGACGCACTCTCTTCGACAGCGATAGTTCCTGCGGTTTTATCACTCATCAGCAGGCCAATATCGACGGTGTTAATATCCAGATTCATGGGTAAAGATGGATCATTGTAAACCCGTAAAATACCGTCAAATTGGGCGTGTTCCAGCAGTATTTGCCAGTAATCCGTCGTATTAAAGATACTGACCACGCTGTTAAATACAGTTTGCCCATACGCATCAATACGGCGAATTTTCAATTTATCGACATTAACATGCCAGTTAGAGGTCTCTTTGATGAGGCTATTGCCCGATGCATTTTGTTCAACAGGCGCTTTCAGCAAATCCTTCTCCGCCTCGGTATACTTGCCAAACACTCGTAACCACTGCTCAACGTCCGCGTGACTCAGCTGACCGCCGACTGATATTGCACCTGTTTCGTATCCGACCTTATTAACCCCGAGGTTAATCTGTCCAGCCCGAAGCCCTTCAGGGGTCAGTAGGAATCGAATATCTGCACTTTTACCATAAGCAAACACCAGCTCTCTTCGATCATTGCTGAAACTCAACGGCAACGTCATCACCAGTTCACGAGGTTCGTCAGCCGCCTTAGCCAATGGCGCCGGTAAATCCACGGCAACACCTCCCATATCACTGGTAATTTTCACGTAGGGATTGTCCCCACCGAATCTGATTTCACCATTGAACTGTGTTTTACCCGACAACAGCGCGTTGATCGGTTGGTGATTCCAGCGGTTTAGATCATCGACCGACAATGCCGTATCAAATGTCATCAACGAGCTGAACGTACCTGGGCTACCGGTCGCCTGAATCTTCGCCGTCACTGGTTGGCCAAGGAAAGTGGCGTTGAGTTGCGGGCTTGAGATACCACGCTTGAGATCAAAATCGAGTTTGCCGCGAATATTCGACGCTTTGACATTTGCCTCGGGGATATCAATATCGACCCCCGCCACCTGACTCTCCACCTTCACATCCAGATTCTCAGTAGGACGCTTCAAACGCGTATTGATATCCAGCCATGCATTGACATCGCCGCCGGATATTTTCCAGCTTTTAAGCAACTCACGTGTCGCTTCCGGCATTGCCGGCAGCGTCAGAAAATCAACAACCTGGGTGCTGGTTGCTTCGGCTTGGCCACGGATGCGAATCGCTTGATCACGGTTTTTTGTGCCGTCAGGCCCTATCGGGGTGAGATTGAAGGTCGCATCGTGTAAACGCATGCCCGCTGTTTCCGCACGGTCAATTTTCGCGGTAACTGCAAGGTCATCCATCAGCAACTCGGTGTCCACGCCGGACACATCCGGCCAACCCGGCAAATAGGTCAAACTGGCCTGCTGAATATCCAGCCACAATTGCATGGTGACATCTTCATCAAGCGGATTTTTGCCTTTTGGCTTCGATACCGGGCCGTTATAAATAAAGCCGCCCTGACTGATCTTCCCGCTATGGATATTATCATTCAGCCACGCCATCAACTTCGGATCGATTTTCTTTTGCGGAATAAACTCTTGCCGATATTTGGCATCACTGTTGCGAATGCCTAAATCCAATGACAAACGCGCAGGCTCTCTCAATTTGATTTCTTCATTGACCGGTAGCATGACATGAAACTCTCCCTTCACATCACCATACTTTCCATCCACATCTAGCTGCGAACCACCGATGTTGATCCAATCTTTATCGTACTGCCAATCAATAACACCACGCGCCCGATCAAACTGCATTTCGGTGGTATAAATTTGCGGAAAGGCCATGACTAAATTTTCAGTATCAAACTCAACTCGGCCACCGAATTTTTCGCCAAAAACAACGCCGTTGACATTTCTGAGCTTAGGTACCGAGCGCCACGGATTAACGTCTACATCCAACAACTTGGTTGCATAATCAACATCCCAGGGTTTGCCGGCGCTCTTATCCTCCGGCGTAAAACGCACATGCGTGCCTGAAAGTTTCCCTTGTGGTGCCAATAGATTCAGTCGATCACGCATCTTATCGCTGACTGGCAGCCCCTGCACAAAACTAAACAACTGGGAAATATCTAACGTTCGCAGCTTCAGGTTGAGGTGCTCATCTTTAGCAAGATAGAGACCATCCAAATCTAACTGCCCCACTTCGTTTTCAAGATACACATCTGGAAACCACGCTTGCAGATTGCCATCAAGATACTCAAACCGCATATCGGCCCGCACTTCTTTGAGCATTAGCGGTTTTTGATTTTCAGGCTCATCTCCGATCAGTACAGTCGCGTTGGTGAGCTGAACCTGACCCAGTACTGTGAAGTCATCAGCCGCCCAATCGAGCCAAAGGCGGCTTTTAAATAGCCCTTTATCTAGCGCGCCCAGATTTTTCGCAAACGTTGTAACATCTGCCAAAGGTAAGTCTTCGACTTCGAGGTAGGCCTTGGAACGGAAGTTTTTGGTGTAAGGCTGCCCATACGCATCGAGCAGTAAACGGGTAATGACTTTTTCATCACGCTTGAGGCTGGCAATTAAGCGATGACTACCGCCCTTATCCGTGAATTCGAACGCCAGCGCCGGTAACTCAATGGGAGCGGTATGATTAGGGTGTAATACTAAATTCAGCGACCCCAGCTCCAGCCGACCGATATTCCAGGCCCTGGCAACCAAGTTTTTTAAGTTAACCGGCTGGGTGGTTTGATCTTGACTGATGGCTGATAGGCTCCATCCGCCATCATCCGTTTGAGCCAATGACAACCCAAACCGTGACACCGACATATTGGAAAAATACCACGCACGTTTTGCTAACGTTTTGATCAGGTCTAGTTCAACATCAACCGATGATAACGTCAGCGGTGCCTCCCAATCATCACGCCGGACTTCAACGCCACCGAGCTGCAGGGCGGGTTTGAAGGGCTGCCAAGACCCGCTGATATGTTCCGCATTAATGGTGATATCACCGGTATAATGATTGATCGTTTCCAGTACCTCGGCACGGTAATCATCAATACGCGGTAGATAATAAGAAAACAGACTCGATAGCACGGCACTCACCAACACCACCAGCATAAACGCGGCAATGACGGCCTGAGATAGCAGATTAAGTAGCCGAGTCCAGATTCTCATTGATCTAGATGCCCGACCTTACTGCTCTGTGTGCACAGCAGCTATAGCAGAATGACATCAAATTGCTCCTGGGTATAAACCGACTCCAGTTGAAACTGTATGGACTTGCCAATAAAGTCCTCCAAATCAGCGACATTAGAAGATTCTTCGTCGAGCAGTCGATCTATCACCGACTGCGAGGCCAACACCAGATACGAATCATGGTCGTAAGCCCGAGCTTCTCTCAGTATGGCCCTGAATATCTCATAGCAGACAGTTTCTGCAGATTTTATCGTGCCGCGGCCGTCACATGTCTCACAAACCTCGCATAACATGTGCTCAAGGCTTTCACGTGTGCGCTTGCGCACAACCTGCACTAAGCCCAATTCGGTAACACCGGATATGGATGTGCGGGTATGATCTTTGTTCAAAACCCGCTCCAACGTACGATGTACCTGCCGCTTGTGTTCGGGGTCTTGCATATCAATGAAATCAACAATGATAATCCCCCCCAAATTGCGCACACGTAGCTGACGCGCCAAGGCATTTGCCGCTTCCAGATTCGTTTTAAACAGGGTTTCTTCCAAGTTTCGATGACCGACAAAGGCCCCAGTATTAACATCAATGGTTGTCATCGCTTCTGTTTGATCAAATACCAAATAGCCACCAGATTTGAGATCTACTTTGCGACTGAGGGCCTTCTTCACTTCGTCTTCAATGCTGTAGAGTTCAAAGATCGGCCGCTCGCCCGGATACCATTCAAGCAATGGCGCAGCTTCCGGACAGAAAGAATGACAAAACTCCTGCATCTTGCCGATGGTTTCACGCGAATCGACTCGAATTTTTTCGACCTGAGGTCGCACCAAATCACGTAAAACTCGCAGGGATATCGGCAAGTCTTCATACAGGCGTTCGGGCTTTTTCGATGTCTGCTTATTGGTGATCGATAACCAAAGGCGGTGTAAAAACGCCATATCCTGATGAATTTCCGTCTCCCCGACGCCTTCGGCAGCGGTTCTAACAATAAAATCGCCTTTCAAATCAGGAAAATGCTCGGAAGTCACCGCCGCAACAATCTCTTTTAAACGATTACGCTCGCCATCATCGTCGATGCGCTGAGATACACCGGAATTCGCTAGGTCAGGCATGTAAACAAGATATCGGGATGATACCGACAACGAGGCAGTTACCCGAGCCCCCTTATTGCCGATCGGATCTTTGGTGATCTGAACGGTTACCATCTGGCCTTCGCGCACACGCTCGCGGATGTCTTTTTCTTCGCCGCCGGCACCGTTAGAACGCACAAAATCATTGGCATGAATAAAACTGGCGCGCTCTAGGCCAATATCAACAAATGCCGCCTGCATACCGGGCAGTACACGCACGACTTTGCCGCGATAGATATTTCCTACAATGCCACGGCGCTGCGTTCGCTCAATAAATACTTCCTGCAGCATGCCGTTTTCAACGATAGCGACACGGGTCTCCATCGGTGTTGCATTGACTAATATCTCGTCACTCATAAGCCTTCACAATTGAGTTTTGTAGCCAGCTGCAATCAGCAGTTGGCGTGTTTCAAAAAGGGGTAATCCCATGATTCCGGTATAACTACCACGGATTTCTTGAATCCAAGCCGCCGCCAATCCTTGAATTGCGTATCCACCCGCTTTATCTGCCGGTTCGCCGGTTTCCCAGTATGCCCGCATCTGTTCTTCATTGATTGTATCAAAACACACATGATTCACATTGATAAGCGTTTGGGTACGTTGCTGATGGGTCATCGCAACAGCGGTGCAAACCTGGTGCCAACCACCGCTCAATCGCTGCCATATAGCTTGCGCATGCGGATAGTCATCCGGTTTACCGATAATAGAATCGTCGATACAAATACAGGTATCTGCACCTATTACCCAATCAGAGGCATTTACCTGCTGACTGCCTGCCAAGGATTTTTCTGCAGCTAGACGCAATACATAATCTTGCGCGGCTTCCGATCGCAACGGTGTTTCGTCAATATCCACAACATTGACACTGGCATCGATACCCAGCTGTTTTAACAATGCCAGACGCCTCGGTGACGCCGATGCTAATACTATGTTCAACATACACCTCGAAACACGGTTTCAATGAATCGCTACATACGCGTCAGGCTAGCCAATACGAACCATTAAGCCAAAACGACGGCGAAGACTGCGCAATACCACTAATAGCCATGGCCAAATTAATGCACTGATAAGCGCTGGGAAGATGATCCATAAACCAGCAGCAGGAAACCCCACTAACAGATCAACCCAATACATGATGAGATACTGGAAGAGTATCAATAGAAAGACGATACCCGCTTGATGCCAAATATCGTACATCCGCAGCCGCTTGTGCATCACCATCACAATGGCCAATACAAAGGCATAGGCCAACGCATGTTTGCCCAGAGGGGAACCCATGATTAAATCTTGGCACAACCCAGCGAAAGCGCCCGATAGCACGCCACAACGCTCAGGCATCGCTAACACCCAATAAATCAGCACCAGAATGACCCATTCAGGCCGACCCAACATTGACCAATTGGGCATATCCAGAATACTCAGCATCAACGCACAAAATACCGTTGACCAAATAAGCAGATTAGCCTTCATTCTGATATTCCCGACTGAACAACAACAACACGTGGCGACTGCGGTCTAGTAGGGCAAAAGGACGAGCTTCAATGGTCAGGTAAGGCTGACCTTTTTCGTGCTCAACAGAGGTAACTTGTGCGACCGGATAGCCCACAGGAAAAATGCCACCAAGACCGGAGGTCGATAAAATATCGCCCTCTTCAATATCGGTTGTCGGTGCAATGTTTGGAATCGTTAAACGATAAAAATCGCCTGTGCCTTCGGCAATTGCGCGCACACCATTGCGATTCACCTGCACCGGAACGGCATGACGAATATCGGAAACCAACAGCACCTGACTACTGGTATCAGAAACATTAACCACTTGCCCAAACAGGCCCTTGGCATCAATAACGGCTTGGCCTTCAAAGACACCATCGTCCATGCCTTTGTTCAGAACCACATGATGGGATTGAGGAATCGCTGAGACACTGATAATTTCACCAACCAACACTTTTTCTTCAAGAAGTGAGGTCGAATTTAGCAGCTCTCGCAATCGCACGTTTTCGATCGCCAATGACACAAGTCGTTGAACCTTGCCTTTAAGCACGAGGTTCTCAGCTTCTAACTGAGCGTTAGCGACTTTGAGTTCGTCATCAGAGCTGGTGCTACCCTGAATCCATCGCGTCAGATGGTTGGGCAGCTCGGAGGCAATATAAAGAGGCTCAGCCCACTGCATGACTTTGGCCTTGAACGGTTTCAGCCAGTCAGTGGAATGATCGACGTACAGTACCGCCGCCAGCAGCATGCACACAACAGCAAGCCGCGCGATGACGGAAGGTCCTTTTTGGAATATCGGCTTGATGGCTGCCTACCTTAGCAACGATGCGTAAAGAGCTTAGTCTGTCGACAACAAATCCAGCTTGTGCATATCCATGATCTCCATTGCCTTACCGCCACCGCGAGCAACACAGGTCAACGGATCTTCAGCAACAACAACCGGCAAGCCTGTTTCACGAGCAAGCAGTTTATCCAGATCACGTAATAACGCGCCGCCACCGGTTAACACAATACCGCGCTCGGCAATATCACTGGCCAACTCCGGTGGAGATTGTTCCAACGCACTTTTTACTGAGGAAACGATATTTGCGAGCGGTTCCTGCAACGAATCGAGGACTTCATCACTGCGCAGTGTGAAGCTTCGAGGAACACCTTCAGCCAAGTTACGGCCACGTACGTCGATAATTTTCACTTCACCATCATCGCAAGCACTGCCAATTTCTTCTTTAATACGCTCGGCCGTGGCATCACCAATCAAGCTGCCGTATTTGCGTCGAACAAAACCAACAATCGCCTCATCAAAACGGTCACCGCCGACTCTGACTGAATCCGAATAAACAATACCGTTAAGTGAGATAATCGCAATTTCGGTAGTACCACCACCGATATCAACAACCATCGAACCACTGGCCTCTTCAACGGCTAGGCCGGCACCGATAGCCGCCGCCATTGGCTCTTCGATCAAGCGTACATCACGGGCACCCGCTCCGTAGGCAGATTCACGAATGGCGCGTCGCTCAACTTGCGTTGACTGACAAGGCACACACACCAATACCCGTGGGCTCGGCGCGATCAATTTATTTTCATGCACTTTGGTAATAAAATGCTGCAGCATTTTTTCAGTCACTTGGAAGTCAGCAATAACGCCGTCTTTCAATGGGCGAATAGCCGTAATGTTGCCCGGCGTGCGCCCCAACATACGTTTTGCATCGGAGCCGACAGCTTCGATGATTTTTTGGCCATTATGCGTGCGGATAGCAACAACAGAAGGTTCATCCAGAACAATCCCCTGGTCGCGCACGTAAATCAGCGTATTGGCTGTTCCCAGATCAATCGACAGATCGTTAGAAAACAAACCACGAATTCGTTTAAAAAGCATTTTTAGAGTTATCCTGAAGGCTCGATTTCCAGCCAGCATCAACGCAGACATAACACGCCGGCTTTATCGCAAAAACAAACCTGAAAACTAGTTGTTAGCGATTCAACCTACAAAATTAGCAAAAAAGTCAGCGAGCAACCAACCCTTCTCAAACCTCAATAACACGTAAAAAGAAGGGCTCGGCGGCGATGATTCCAGCACGAATTCAGCAAGTATATGCAATAAGTTGTAAATCCGCCGACTCTAGCAGTCACAGGGATTTTGGGCAAGTCGTAAATATGGTAAGTTATGCGCCCGTCAAATTTATTGCGAACCGATTTTTAATTTGCGAATCATTCAGTTTTTTGGAGCAAGCTATGTCCGTAACCAAGGACGACATCGCCAAAGTCGCCCACCTTGCACGTATCCGCATTGAGGATAGCCAGGTGCCCGCTGTCACTGACAGCATTAATGAAATTTTGGCACTGGTCGATCAGATGCAACAAGTAGATACCAGCCAGATAGAGCCACTGGCCAATCCGCATGACGCAGTACAGATCCTGCGTACAGACGAGGTCACCGCAGTCAATCAGCGTGACAAGCTACTTGCCAACGCCCCTAATTCCGAAGCTGGCCTGTTCCTTGTGCCACAAGTGATCGAGTAACCCGGAGCCTGCTATGCATCAAAAAACACTGACAGAACTGATTCAGAGTCTGCAAAATAAAGACGTATCAAGTATTGAGCTGACTCAGCACTACCTTGATCGTATCAATAGCCTCGACAGCAGCGTCAACAGCTATATCACCGTAACGGCCGACCGTGCTCTTGAGCAGGCACGCGCGGCGGACACTCTACTGGCGAATGGAGAAGCAACATCACCATTAACCGGCGTGCCCTTGGCCCACAAAGATATTTTCTGCACGGACGGCGTTCGTACCAGCGCAGCATCAAAAATGCTGGACAACTTCATTGCGCCATACAACGCCACCGTGATCGAAAAATTCAACCAAGCCGGCACAGTTTCTCTGGGTAAAACCAATATGGATGAGTTCGCGATGGGTTCCTCCAATGAGAACAGCTTTTACGGTGCCGTAAAAAACCCTTGGGATCTCGAACGCGTTCCCGGAGGCTCGTCTGGCGGCTCCGCAGCTGCTGTCGCAGCACATCTTGCGCCTGCAGCAACCGGCACCGATACCGGCGGCTCCATTCGCCAACCCGCAGCTTTCTGTGGCCTCACCGGTTTGAAACCCACCTATGGCGCAGTATCACGCTACGGCATGATCGCCTATGCATCCAGCCTCGATCAGGCAGGCCCAATGGCTCGTACAGCCGAAGATGCAGCCCTGATGATGAATGTGATGGCGGGATTTGATGCCAAAGACTCCACCAGCATTCAACGCGAACACGACAACTACGTGGCAGATTTAGACAAAGGCCTCGATGGCTTAAAAATCGGCATGCCAAAAGAATACTTCTCCGATCAACTCGACAGCAATATCGCTGCCGCCATTGACGCTGCGGTAAAAACCTACGAATCACTGGGCGCAACGATTCAGGAAGTCACCTTGCCGCAAACCCAGAACGCGATTCCGGCCTACTACATTATCGCGCCTGCTGAAGCCTCAGCTAACCTACAGCGCTTTGACGGTGTTCGCTACGGCCATCGCTGCGATGATCCACGCAATCTTGAAGACCTGTACGAGCGTACACGTGCTGAAGGCTTTGGCGAGGAAGTACAGCGCCGTATTTTAGTCGGAACCTACGCACTATCTGCCGGGTTTTATGATGCCTATTATCGTCAGGCGCAAAAGATTCGCCGCCTAGTGAAAAACGATTTCAATCAAGCGTTTGATAACGTTGATTTGATTCTCGCGCCGACTGCGCCATCGACGGCATTTCGCATCGGCGAAAAATCGGCCGACCCTGTACAAATGTACCAGGAAGATATCTTCACCATCTCGGTGAATCTCGCTGGTTTGCCAGCAATCTCCTTGCCATGTGGCGAAGATGCCGGCCTACCCATTGGCATGCAACTGATAGGCAACGCCTTCAGCGATAGTCGGTTACTCAATGCGGCACACAAATATCAACAAGCAACTGACTGGCACCAGCGCGTCGCTGCGTTTGCCAAGCAAGGTTAAGGGAGCCAGATTATGCAGTGGGAAACCGTTATTGGCCTTGAAATACATGTTCAACTGGCCACCCAATCCAAGATATTTTCAGGCTCATCTACCGCTTTTGGTGCAGAGCCCAATACCCAAGCAAACGAAGTTGATCTTGCTTTACCAGGCACCCTGCCCGTCGTGAATCAAATGGCCGTTGAAAATGCCATTAAGTTTGGTCTCGCTATCGGTGCAGAAATTTGCACACATTCGGTGTTCGAACGAAAAAACTACTTCTACCCTGACTCCCCAAAAGGCTACCAAACCAGCCAAATGGACGCGCCTATCGTCGGTGCTGGTGAAGTCGAAATCAGCCTTGCTGATGGCTCTACCAAAGTGATACGCATTCACCATGCGCACTTGGAAGAAGACGCCGGTAAATCGCTGCACGAAGATTTTGTGGGTATGTCAGGCATCGATCTCAACCGTGCTGGCACACCCCTGGTAGAAATCGTTACTGAGCCGGATATCAGCAACGCCGAAGAAGCTGTGGCTTTTGCTAAAAAATTGCAATCTATTGTGAAAAGCATCGGTATTTCTGATGGTGAAATGTCACAAGGGTCCATGCGCTTTGACGTCAACATATCTGTTCGCTTAAAAGGCGACCCAGAGCTCGGCACGCGCACAGAAACTAAAAATCTGAACTCGTTCAAATTCATGGAAGAAGCCATCGCACTGGAAGTGGAGCGCCAGATTGAAGTCATCGAAGATGGCGGCAGAATCGTTCAGGAAACCCGTCTGTATGATGGTGCAACCGGCTCAGCACGTTCAATGCGAAGCAAAGAAGAAGCCAATGATTACCGCTACTTCCCATGCCCAGATTTACTACCTATCGAAGTTGACGCAAAAACCATCGAGCGAATCCGCGCCACATTGCCAGAGTTGCCAGACCAACGCCAAAACCGTTTTGTCAGTGACTACGGCCTGTCGCAATACGATGCAGAAATACTGGCAGGCGACGCTGATATGGCAGCTTACTTCGAAACAACCGCCAACGCCTGTGACGACGCCAAGCTCGCAGCCAACTGGGTGATGGGCGATATTGCAGCGCTACTCAACAAACAGGAAATCAGCATCAGCGAATGTCCAGTCAGTGCCGAGAACCTCGGCGGCCTGATCAAACGCATCAAAGATGGCACCATTTCAAGCAAGATCGCCAAACAGGTGTTTGAAGCCATGAGCGCGGGCGAAGGTGATGCCGACGCCGTGATTGACGCCAAAGGACTAAAACAAGAAAGCGATGAAGGTGCGCTGGAACAGATGGTTGATGAGGTTATCGCCAACAATCCGGATCAAGTCGAACAATACCGAAACGCGCCGCCGGAAAAACGTAAAAAAATGACCGGCTTTTTTGTTGGCCAGATCATGAAGGCATCCAAAGGTCAGGCAAACCCAGGCATCATCAACAAAATTCTAGCTAAAAAACTTAACGGTTAAGTACTGATCAACAGCACTCAACCATACCGAAACAACAGCCAACAATATCGACATATTTACATTGCCGATATCGTTGGCTCAATGCCTGCCCGATTCGCGTCGGTTGGGCAAACGATTGAACAGAAGGTGACATTATGCTGAAGAAAGACAAAGAAAAAGTTCTCGACGAAGTTTGGACAACCGAGCGAGTCCGTGACTTCCTCAATTTGGAAGCGCCTGCCGGCGTCAACGCAGACTTCCATGTACTGATCAACGCCTATCGCAGTATGCGTATTGAGAACTTCGAGCAGTTTCTGACGTTCTTCCAAGAAGCTAACCGCGATGTAAATGCCAAAGATGCCGAAGGCCAAACAGCGCTGGCGATTGTCAATGCACACCGCAAGGGCGAAGAGTACGTCACAGTGCTGAAGCAACACGGCGCAGCATAACGCGCCTGCACGAAAAAACACCCGGCAGAACTTTTTGTCGGGTGCCCCCTCCTCTGACAACACACCATCCCCGCCCCTCTCGCAAAAAGCTGACAGCCCCACAGCAATCGGGTAGTCTATTGAAAAAACAACAATAATAAGCTGTAACATGTTGCTAGACCGCTGCCTGCACTCCAGTCTCACCGATGACAGTGACACACTGTATAAAGCACGTGTACTCGTCTCGATTCTATGGATCTACATTGCCATTATCTCAGCCGTAGATATTTGGCTCTCTATTTCGGAACAAATCAGTCAAACCGGGCGCTATTTCGCGCTCAGCATCTGCATATCGATGCAAGTCGGATTTCTGATATCGTTGTGGCTACTGCGCTTCAAAGCGTGGTTTCTTGCCGCTGCACACTTGATGGTCGGGGCAACTGCCTTTGGTATTGCGGCCGGCGTTGCCGTGTCTGGCGGCCCCATGATGGCACCAGCGACCCCAATGAATATTCTGCCAATTATCATGGCCTTTGTATTGATCAATAAACGCGCAGGCCTGCTCTGGACACAGATTATCCTGACGCTACATATCGGCTTTATTATCGCCAGCACGCAGGGTTTTGCATTTCCACAGCTCCTTAGCGAACGCTCATTACCGATGCAGCACTTGTCGCACTGGCTGATTATTTACAGTGCCATGATCGGCTTGATGTTTGTTTATGATTCTCTCAACAGTCGCTTGAAGGCCGAGCGTGACGCAGAGCGCCAAAAATTTCGCCACTTGGCATCACACGACCCGCTCACAAACTTAGCCAACCGCCTGCAATTTGATGACAACCTCGAACAGTCTTTGCATCGTAGCGACCGTCACAAAAATATGACCGCCCTACTTTTTATCGACTTAGATGGATTTAAACCCATCAACGATTCACTGGGGCACGATGCTGGCGATGTGGTGCTCAAAACCATCAGCCAACGTTTGCAAAAAAACCTACGCGGCATGGATACCGTGGCGCGACTTGGTGGCGATGAATTTGGCGTCATTCTTGAAGACATCACCGACATCACCAACCTGAACGACATTGCCTGCAAGTTATTGGAAATCATCGCCCAGCCGATTAAAGAGCTGCCCGAACAACCCGCCGTTAGCGGCAGTATCGGTATTTCATTGTACCCCGCGCACACACGTCAAAAGACAACATTGATCAAATACGCAGACACAGCCATGTATGCCGCTAAACGTGACAAAAACCGCTGGTGCCTATTTTTACCGGAGATGGTCGACGATACGTTTTTGCAGGAATAATTTTGCTCCGACCTATCGAGAGAGGAACAGAGAGACACCGGCACACTGAGCTAGACCTTGGATCAAAGCATCTCGTTTGAGTATTGAGCGTGATTATTCTGAAGATCAGATGTGCTGGCCGAATAGGCTAAATATAGGCAACTCAGATAGATCACCTGCGAAGACAGGAAAGGCAAGCAGGCTAAAACGAGCGTAGAGACAAAAAAACGATATTCCAGAACGAAAAAAGCCGGGAATCCTTCCCGGCTTCAAAAGTTAGCAACCCTGCTACCCTTTTAACGTCAGCGTTTTTACACGTCCATGTCCATCCGTGTTCCCTGTGGCACTCATCCGTAGTGCTAATCCCTTCGTACCCAAATCATCCATTAATCCCTAGTACGGCTGACAGTGCAATCCTTGCCTGTGCTTCCTTGCACGGTTTTAATTATGGTAAAAGCAGTGGTCAGGAAATAGTCGATTTCGCGCAAAAACGTGTGCGATATATCCTACAAAATATACCGGGCGCATTTAAAACGGATAATTCCCATATGTTTCATACACTTAAAAAATCAGGCTTCTGCCAACTGATCAAAATAAAATCGCGCTGACATGATTTTTTTGGTTTTTCGATTGAAATCAGCCATCAAAACACCCGATTTTTCATCACCAGCAACCTTAATTGTCACGGAAGCCGTCACTGTATCGCCAGCCGCCAGTATTTTTCCGAGCGCTATTTTTTCAATTCCAGACTTTTCAATCACCTGTGAAGGACAGATCGGCTCATCGCCGTAAGGCACATAAACACAGGCAGCATCTGATTCAAACTGACTCATCAAATCTGACATTTCACCACCATTGATAGCGCGCAGCATCTGATGCACCCCGGTTTTACCGGCATTACCGATATTAAACACGGCCTTAGAGAAGCCCAACATACCGCCAATGCCCTGCAACTTCAGCATACGCACGGTTAACCCCGTCAAGACACCAGCACAGGCGAACCCTTTGCCAAACAGCTGTCCCATCATCGGCATCAATTCCCAATGTGCCGCCAAGCGCTGGATTTTCCACTCGCCATCTTCTTCTGTTAGTTCGTATAACAGATGCATTGGCACCGTTACCTTCACCGCTGGCGACATCTCAATATTGATGTTCAAATCGCGCACAACATGATTGCCACAAACCACATCCTGCAGAACATCAAAACCAATTTTGTTAGGCTGGATAAAACAATCAAAGAACCGTGACAGAGCGCCGTCGCCACGCGCACCGGTTGCGTTGTCATATAAGCCACCAACGTGCGGAGTAGAGCCTACAGGATCCTCGACAACATGGTACTTTGCAAAAATTGACATCCACGCACGTTTATCATGAACAGCCACAGCTGCGGGTGACTTTTTGACCTGCTCTAACAATTCATTCGCCATCGGTTTATCATCCCGTTAATGAGTTTAAATATCGAAACGCATTGTATCGTATTAAAGATCACACACAATACCGTGTTGCAGTTTCCATCAGTTTTCAAAGTCTGATGACTAATTTTTCATGACCGCAGCAGCAGGTTATCCTGTTTAACAAAGAAAACAAGTTGCCAACATTCACCACCCACAGCTGGAACCGCCATGAACGACAACCAGTGCCCACGCTGCCATACCCCCAACCAGTGTGCGATCGCCAACGGCCAGCCTGCACAAACATGCTGGTGCATGCAATTACCAACCCACCACGCAGAAAAAACCTCGCCAACAGCCACATCTTCACTTGATCCGGCCGCGTGTTTCTGCGAAAAATGCCTTCAGGAAATTCGACAATCTCAAGGTCAACAATGAACCAACAACCACTTCATCCACCATTTCTGATGCTATTGGATGGCCTCAAGCTTGTCACACGGCCAGGTTTGCGGCGCTATGTGATGATTCCACTGGCGATCAACCTCATCATTTTTGCATCCATGTTTAGTTGGGGCATAGATCTTATTGGTCAGTGGCAACAGGATATCTCAGCCTGGCTGCCAAGTTGGCTGAGCTGGGCAAGCTATATTCTCTGGCCCGTTTACGCCTTGGCCTTCTGGCTGTTTCTTTCATACGGATTTATTACATTGACCAATATTATCGCCTCGCCCTTCAACGCATTGCTATCGGAGAAGGTTGAGGGGCTAATGGGTTATCCGACCAATGACGTCTCTGGACTGAAGGCATTCATGGCAATGGTGCCGAAAGCCGTTATGCGAGAAATTCAAAAGTTTGTGGCCAGTCTCAAGTGGCTAATATTAATGATTGTGCTGCTGTTTATACCCGGACTCAATGTACTGACGATACTCATCAGTGGCTGGCTGATGGCCATTCAATATTTGGATTACCCGGCCGACAACCATGAAGTCCCTTTTAAACGATTGCTCAACACCATGGGCAAAGATCGCTTCCCAGCTTGGGGATTTGGCCTTTCTATCAGCTTAGTGAGCATGATCCCGCTGGCGAACTTGGTTATTGTTCCCGCGGCAATTTGCGGTGCAACTTGCCTATGGCACGAGAAATACCATCTCACGGCTAAAGCTGACTGAGCAATACATCTTTTCAACAGACCTAAAAAAGGCCCGTAAGGGCCTTTTTTAGGTCTCACTAAATACCACTCACAGCCGCCTTTAATTATCTTCGCTGCGAATTCTGAACCAATAATCAATGCTCGTATAACGACCGCCACCCGTGAATAGCAAAACCAACAACATCAATAGATACGTCGCGCCAAACTCCACGCCATTATTGAGAATCGTAATCGGGCCACTGGACGTCAGCCAATCGTAATTGCCGTTTTGTTGCAGTATTTCAACAATTCGCTGCTTCTTATCCACCGCCTCCATCACACGCTCATTGGCCAACCAGCTGCTGGCATCAGAGATGGCTAACCAACCATTGGGTAAATGCACGGTAAAAATCGCCACAACCATGGTAACCATCAAAGGAATCGAAAAGAGGCGAACTGCAATACCCGGTATCAGACAAATTCCACCAACTAGCTCCGAACCTGCTGCCAACACAACCAGAAATTCTGGAAATGGCAGGCCTAACCCCCAATCCGGGTTGCCAAACCATTCAACGGTTCCGTCAAACGCAATAAACTTGTTGTAGCCGCCTTGGATGAAAATCGGCGCAAGGTACAAACGCAGCAGCAGAGGGGCCACGCCATCAAGAGGTTTCAGGCAACGTAAAAACTGTATATAGGCATTCCGTATTGCATCCAGCATGGCGACAACGCTCCGTGTATTCGGCAAATTATTCCTTAACGTATAGCACGGCTTACTTTTTCATGATGCAGAAGTTATGCATCAACACTCGCCACAGACCGGACAATCCGGGTCGCGACTCAGGCGCAGCTGGCGCCACTGAGACGAAAACAAGTCGCCGACGAGCAATTGCCCGGGCGTTACCTGACCGTAATCGCTGATTAACTTAATGGCTTCAAGTGCCTGCATACTGCCAAAGATTCCAACCAACGGTGCGAGCACACCGTTTTCAGAGCAACTCGGTGCCCCATCGCCTGCATCTTCACTGTATAGGCAACGATAACACGGGCTCTCAGCATTTCTTGGATCAAACACTGCTAGCTGACCTTCGGCCCTCACCGCAGCGGCACTGACCAACGGCACGCCGGCTTGCCAAGCAATCCGATTCACTAGAAAACGGGTGGCAAAATTGTCTGAACAATCCAGTACAACATCCACCTGCGGAATCCAATGAGTCGCCAAATCACCGGTTAAACGTTCGGCAAGGCAAACCAGATCCACATCCGGATTCAACGATTTTAACGTCGTTGCCAACGAGTCGACCTTGTCCCTGCCGATCTGATCATCGCCATGACCAATCTGACGTTGCAGATTGCTTGCATCCACATGGTCGTGGTCAACCAACACCAGCCGCCCCACACCTGCGCTAGCCAAATACATTGCAGCCGGACACCCTAATCCACCCGCACCAACAATCATAACAGAGGCATTCAGCAGGGCTTCCTGACCTTCAATATCAAAGCCATTCAGCATGATATGCCGGCTGTAGCGCAGTAACTCCTCGTCATTCATTGCAAGACCTCGTCTGTGTTGTCGGTATTAACTAATATTCACCGGGCCAATAACCCCAGGTAAATCGGTCATTATTGCCGTAGTCTTTATCGCACCGCACATCAGTAAAACCCGCTGCATCGAATATCGCTTTAACATCAGTCGCTTGATCGTAACCGTGCTCAATAAACAATCGGCCACCGGCCTGCAAACAACGCTGCGCACCCGCGACCAACTGGCGAATATCAGCAAGTCCACACTCGTCAGCAACGAGTGCAGAATGTGGTTCGTACTGCAGAGAACGTAAATGAGGGTCATCATCTCGGATATAAGGCGGATTGCTGACAATCACATCCAAACTTTGCGGCGCTATCGCATCAAGCCAACTGCCTTGGAATGCGCGAACCGGTATCCGCAACTCAGTAGCATTCATACAAGCAATCGTGAGCGCATCAGCACTGATGTCTGCCATCCATACATCCCAGCGCGGGCACTCGCTTTTCAGGGCTAAGGCTATCGCCCCCGTACCGGTGCCAAGATCAAGAACACGCAAAACATCATTCGGGGAATAACACGCCAGCACCTGTTCAACCAAATGCTCAGTATCTGCACGCGGAATTAACGTTGCTGAGGACACTTTGAGATCCAGCGTCCAGAAACCTTGGTAGCCCAGAAGATAGGCGACCGGCTCGCCCTGACATCGCCGCTGAAGCAGCGGGGCCAGCGAATGGATTTGAGCATCCGTGAGTGATTTATCAGACCATGCCATCAGGTAACTGGCATTGCAATCGAGTACATGCTGCAACAACAAACTGGCATCCAATTCGGGGGAATCATCAACCCCGGCACGCACTAGCTGTTCAGATGCTTGTGCCTGCCATTCGCGGATTAAAGGCAATGCCATGATCAATCATCAGCCGACATGGCCGCCAACTGATCTGCCTGATATTCCCGGCGCAAGGGATCAACCACCACGGACATATCACCTTGCATAATTTCATCCAGTTTGTAGAGCGTCAGATTGATTCGATGATCAGTCACTCGCCCCTGAGGATAATTGTAGGTACGGATGCGCTCTGAGCGATCACCGGAACCAACCAGGCTCTTTCGTTCATCGGCCTGCGCCTTGGCGGCCTCGTCTTCAGCACCTTGCATCAAGCGAGCTTGCAAGAGCGACATCGCCCGGGCACGGTTTTTATGCTGTGATCGTTCATCCTGACATTCCACAACTAGCCCCGATGGAATATGGGTAATACGAATCGCCGAATCGGTTTTGTTAACGTGCTGACCACCCGCACCCGATGCTCGATAGGTATCAATACGCAGGTCTGCCTTGTTGATTTCAACGGCATCGACCGAATCCGGCTCGGCCATGACCGCGACGGTACAGGCGGATGTATGAATCCGTCCTTGAGATTCAGTTTCCGGCACACGTTGAACGCGATGCGCCCCGGATTCAAATTTCAAACTGGCGTAAACATCCGCACCCGCGACGCGGCTAATCACTTCTTTATAACCGCCGTGTTCACCTTCGCGAGCGCTAACGACTTCAACTTTCCATCCCTGATTTTCTGCATACCGAGAATACATACGGAACAGGTCACCAGAGAATATCGCGGCCTCATCACCGCCGGTTCCAGCGCGAATCTCCAGATACACATTGTGGCTATCGTTGGGATCGGTCGGAATCAGCAAATGCTGCAACTCAACTTCCATTGACGCTTTTTCAGACTCGGCAGCTGCAAGTTCATCCTTGCCCATATCGCGCATATCCGGATCGTCATCGTCTAAAAGTACCTGCGCCTCATCAATGTCCGCCAGGGTTTGTAAGTAACGAGCAAAGGCCTGAGCCACCGGCTCTAACTCAGCGTATTCTTTCGACAGGCCGCGAAACTTATCCTGATCGCTGATGATCTCGGCATCGCCCAGCAAATGACCGACTTCATCGTAGCGGTCAGCAAGGGTCTCGAGTTTTATACGTATCGACTCTTTCATGGTTTTATCCGTCAGAATCTGTGTTCTGACTGAGGTGTTCTTGTAAATCAAACAGGCTGGCAAATTCCGCGACTGTTTGGTCCTGCCCGGCTTGGCCGGCTTTTTTGAGATTGGCCGACGGGGTATGTATCAGCTTATTGGTCAACAAACGCCCCAGGTTTTCAATCACCTGCTCCGCATCCTGACCGTTGGCGAGTTGCTTCAGCGCTTTCGCCACTTCTTGATCACGTGTTTCTTCCGCTTGTTGCCGGTATGCACGAATAATCGGTACCACCTGATTGGCGCGCTCGCTGCTGGCATAGTCATCAACCCCCTGCTTGAGAATGATGTCTGCTTTAACGACTTCGTTCTGACGCGCCTTTTTGTTTTCGCTAATGATATCGCCGAGATCATCAACGGTATAAAGGTAAACATCGCGTAGATCCCCAACTTCGGGTTCAATATCTCGCGGCACGGCAATGTCGACCATAAATATCGGCCGATGTTTGCGCTTTTTGATGGCACGTTCAACAGCCCCTTTACCCAGAATCGGTAACTGTGAAGCGGTTGATGAAATAACAATATCAACGTCTTGTAAACGATCAGGAATATCCGACAACAAAATCGGCTCAGCACGATATTGGCTGGCTAATTGTTCAGCCCGCGCCAGTGTGCGGTTGGCAACGATCAGGCTACCCACCCCCTGCTCCAGCAAATGGCGGGCAACCAAATCAATGGTTTCACCCGCACCGATCAACAGCGCCTTGGTCGAAGAAAGGTCGGCAAAAATGCGTTGTGAAAGGCTAACCGCGGCAAACGCAACCGATACCGGGTTTTCACCAATCGCGGTTTCGGTTCGAACGCGCTTGGCATAATTGAACGTATGTTGCAGCGCGCGATTAAGATCACGGGAAACCGTGCCGGCTTCTTGCGCTACAGCATAGGCTGACTTCATCTGCCCAAGGATTTGAGGCTCACCCAACACTAGCGAATCCAGTCCGGCCGCCACTCGCATCATATGAGCAATGGCTTCACTGCCCTGATAGGAATAATGGGTGGAAGACAACGATGTCGGTTGCAAGGCATGAAAATGCGCTAACCAATGAAGAATCTCGTCGCCAGCCTGCTCTGTACCGCTGGCAATAATCTCAGTGCGATTGCAGGTTGATAAAATAACGGCGCCATCCAGGCCAGATTCACGACACAATGAATGCAAAGCCGACACCATCTGCTCAGGAGCAAACGCGACCTTTTCGCGGATCTCCACACTGGCGGTGTCGTGATTAATGCCCAAGGCGATTAAAGCCATTACCTGCGATATACCTGCTCAAAAAGCGCTATTCTAGCAAGTTGACTGACTTTAGCGAAGCCAAATACAGCCAATAAGCATCATAACTGCGCTTATTCCCATTATTATGTTTTGATCTTATAACCCACGTTTACGATGCTAAACTTGTTCTTACGCCGTACAAATATTCAACTGCTTTCGTTGTATCTCACACCAACCGGCAACCGAAATGGCATGCGAAACCCCGGCTGTAACGAATGCTGTAACCACACCTCTGCGGTGCCTGCTTTGCTGCATCATCCTGCTATTTACAGATATCATCGATGCAAAAAACAGCCCATCTCTCTCTCACGCATCCGAACACGCTATGCTCGGCACACTGGTGGCAGAATTCTCGCTCCACCGCGAAGATTACACACAAGCCCTTGATGCGTATTTTGCACAAAGCCTGACACAGAATAGCCCGTATCTGGCTCGACGAGCGACGCGGCTGGCACTTTATCAGGATCGGCCATTACTGTTAATGCAAGCGGCGACACGCTGGCGAAATCTGGCGCCGAACGATGCCGAGGCCTACTTTTATAGCGGCGTGGGTTTTGCCTACAACAAAAAAATCACTCTGGCACTGGATAGCATGCGCCACGCGCAGCAGCTGGGCCACCCCACCGATTTTACGCGCATTGTTAATATTGCGGTGCGTAATGACATTGCGCTGGATCAAGTTTACGAATCTCTACTGATTTATACCGCCGCAACACCGACAAGTGCAGACCTACGCCTTGCCATCGGATTATTTTATCAAGCATCTGGCAACGTTGCGGCAAGCAACCACCATCTCGACAAGGCGGTTACCTTCCATGGCGGCAACAGCAATATTCTCGAATTAGCCACGCAGGTTTATTTACGGCAAGGCAACTCAGAGGGTGCGCTGAGAGCCATGCAACAAGCCACGGATCTTGATCCTTACGATTTTAACCAGCGTTTAAAATATGCTTTTTTGGCCAGTAAGTTTGACCGCCCATTAGCACGCCGCCAATTTGAATTTTTACTCACACTCAATCCAGGGCACGGCCCGGTCGTGATGAATCTTGCGCTGCTGAATTTACAAGACGACAACTACGAAGAAGCCCGCAAACTGCTTCGCCACCAGCTCCAGATCAACTTCAAACCGGATAGCGCCCATTATTATCTCGGCCAGATAGCTATAAGCGACAATAACCTCTCCGATGCGGCCCATCATCTAACACATATTCAAAGCCCACGAGAACCCAACAAACTCGCCCTTCAGTTAATACAAATCGAAACCGACCTGCATCGATGGCGTGACGCTGAAATACGCGTTCAGAAAATGAAAGATCGACTTCATCAACAAGGCACCTCCGCCTCGGTGCAAAATCGCTTGGCCTTGCTTGAAGCCCGCCTGATGAACAAACAGGGCAAAACACAATATGCACACGATGTATTGAGCTACGCTATCCAGCAGTCGCCCGATGCAAGCCTATATTTACAGCGCGCCGCATTAGCTCGTCAGCTCGGTGATCACACCAACCGGGAGAAGGATCTTTTGGCCGCCATACAAGACACCATGCCTAAAAATGACGCTAAGGTGCAGGCAATGCATCAGCTGGCTTTGCTATTTGCCACTCAAGGCAGAGAACATGATGCGCTTGACCTACTAACAAAGGCTTATCAGCACGCCCCAGACAATACCGCCGTGCTGGACAGCCTCGGATGGGTGCTATACCGTATGGGTCAAATCGATCAGGCTCTCGGACTGTTGCAAGATGCCATGGCACGCCAGCCCAACGGCAGAGTAGCAGCAAACCTGGGCGAGATTTTATGGCGTATTGGACGAAAAAACGAAGCAACACAGATTTTCCGCGATGCGCTGCTCGAAACCCCTGATCACGAACACTTACAAGAAACGATCAAACGACTCAATGTACCACTCTCGCCTCCACATACGGCCTGACATTATTCATCACTATGGCTCCTTCCTGCGCTGGAGTTTACTACTCGTCGTTTTTGGCCTTAGCGCATGCGCGACGCCCCCTCTGACATCGGACTTCGACAATCCGGATTGGCAAGTTTCTGGGAAAATCGGCATTCGTGAAACCGGGAGCAGCACAACGTCTGGAATTTTTCAGTGGAGCCAGCAAGCCGATGCGTTTGCAATCTATGTGTACAGTGGATTTGGCCAACTGCAATTCACCTTGATCGGTGACCATCGCTATGCCCGCATCGAACGCGCCGACGGTTATATTGAATCTGCCCCCTCTGCACAAACACTGCTGCAATCGCTAACCGGCTGGTCCTTTCCCATCGAAAATACCTATGCCTGGCTCAACGGCCAAACCACAGGTAATGAAACCGACATCACTTATAACGCCAACCAACAACTCAGCGGTTTTCGCAGTGGCGAATGGCAAATTCAACTCAGCCGATACCAGCCTATTGGTGATCGCCAATTACCCGCGCGCATTCGTTTAATGAACGAAGCCCTCACTGTTACCATCATTGTTAAAGAATATGTCGACGCCCCCAAGCTTTGAATTAACCCTGCCCGCCCCGGCCAAGATCAATTTATTTTTGCATGTCTGCGGGCGACGCGATGATGGCTATCACAATTTACAGACAGTTTTTCAGTTTCTAGATCTCTGCGATACCCTGCATTTTCGCACACGTCAGGATGCCGAAATTCATATCACGCCCGAACTTGCTGGCGTCCCCCAACCGGATAATCTGATCGACAAAGCTGCGCGGCTTTTGCAAGAAGCCTGCGGTATCGATGCCGGCGCAGATATTTATGTAGAAAAACGTCTACCCATGGGCGGTGGTATTGGCGGCGGCTCTTCAAACGCAGCAACCACCCTTCTGGCACTAAACCACCTATGGGGTTGCAACTTATCTATCGCAGAATTGAAAGAAATTGGCGTAAAGCTGGGGGCGGATGTACCGATTTTTATCCACGGACATGCCGCTTGGGCAGAAGGAATTGGTGAAGAACTCACCAACCTCGAGCCTCGCCAACCTTGGTACCTTCTGATTGTTCCGCAAGCCCATGTTTCAACTGTAAAAATATTTTCACATTCGTTGTTGACACGTAACACGAAAATCATGAGAATAGCGGCCTTTCTTGAGCAGGATGACTCAGGGTTGTTCAAAAATGATTGCGAACAGCTCGTCAGAAAACTCCATCCAGAAGTCGATAAAGCATTGATTGCATTATCAAAGTTTGGAAGATCAAGAATGACAGGTACAGGTGCCTGCGTCTTTGCTGCCTTTGATAGCAAAGAAGATGCCGAACAGGCATATGGTGAATTAAGCAGTCAATTTGAGTGCTATGTTTGCCAAGGACTCAACCAATCACCTGTAGCATCTATGTTAGATGCATGTTAATATGGTAAAGCTTTTTACTGGGGTGTCGCCAAGCGGTAAGGCACTGGGTTTTGATCTCAGCATGCGTAGGTTCGAATCCTGCCACCCCAGCCACTTTATTCTTCTTTCTGAACCTTCTATGACGACCATCAACCAGGTAACAACCTGATTTTTGCTGCCATTCGCTACTATGTTCAAGGTTCAAAAAATCATTCATAATGCCCCACTGTCAAACATGACAACTGACGCCTATACAGCCGTCAGCGTCCTTGTATTGGCCGAAACCCAACCCAATTGTTCGCCAGAGATCCCGCAGGTGCCAACATGTCAAAAATGATGATTTTTACAGGTAATGCTAACCCTGACCTCGCCCACAAGGTGGTCGAGCAATTGCATATGAGCATGGGTGACGCAACCGTTGGTAAGTTTTCCGACGGCGAGATCACTGTGGAAATCAATGAAAACGTGCGAGGCAAAGACGTTTTCATCATTCAGTCGACCTGCCAGCCAACCAACGACAATCTGATGGAATTGATTGTTATGGTTGACGCCATGCGTCGCGCATCAGCACAACGCATTACCGCGGTAGTACCCTACTTTGGCTACGCCCGCCAAGATCGCCGCGTACGCTCTGCACGCGTACCTATTACTGCAAAAGTTGTTGCCGACATGATGGTTGCCGTCGGCGTAGATCGCGTATTAACCGTTGATCTACACGCAGAACAAATTCAAGGGTTCTTCGATGTGCCTGTCGACAACGTATATGGCTCGCCAGTACTGATTGATGACATCAACACCCAGAGCTACGAAGATTTGATGATCGTTTCGCCTGATATCGGTGGCGTTGTTCGCGCCCGAGCTGTTGCCAAACAACTCAACGATCTTGATCTGGCCATCATCGACAAACGTCGCCCGAAAGCCAATGTCTCTCAAGTCATGCATATCATTGGCGACGTTAAAGATCGCACCTGTATTCTGGTTGATGACATGGTCGATACCGCCGGCACTCTGTGCAAAGCAGCAGACGCCCTGAAAGAGAACGGCGCAAAACGTGTTGTTGCTTACTGTACACACGCAGTTTTATCCGGCGCAGCCATCGACAACATCAACAACTCCCAGCTCGATGAACTGGTTGTTACCGACACCATACCGCTGACACCCGCAGCACTGAACTGCGCACGCATCCGACAGTTGACCATGGCAAACGTCCTGGCTGAATCCGTTCGACGCGTGAATAACGAAGAATCGATCAGCGCTCTCTTCGACTGATCAAGATACAGTGATACCCAAAGCCCGCTACTGCGGGCTTTTTATTGCCTCGCGTTTGCACCCCACTGCAACTTTCACACCCTTCTCTCCAGTTATTCACAAATCAGCCTGTCAATTGCACAAAATTCAACCATATCAGCTTGTCTATTACGATTAACACTGCGATAATTCGCGCCCTGATTTTTCCGTTGGAATCCTGGTCGCGGGTACTAACGGAGCAACCCTTAAGGAGACAATCATGTCTAAACAAATCACTATTAATGCAAAAGCCCGTAACGATCTAGGGAAAGGTGCGAGCCGCCGCCTACGTCTTACTGGCGAAGTTCCTGCAGTTGTATACGGCAGCGGTGAAGCGCAATCTTTGTCACTGATCCACAAAGATCTGTGGAAAGCACAAGAAGCTGAGCACTTTTACGCCAGCGTTCTGACTCTGGACATCGATGGAAAAACCACACCGGTTATCATCAAAGACCTACAACGCCATCCTGCTAAAGACGTTATCATGCACGCTGATTTCCAGCGCGCTGCAGATGACACCATCATCGAAATGAACGTTCCGCTTCACTACACCAACACCACAACCTGTGTTGGCGTGAAAACACAAGGCGGTAGCTTGGAACTGGATGCCAAACTGGTTCACATTGCTTGTAAAGCGAAAGATTTGCCAGAATTCCTGGAAATCGACATGCTTGAGCGCGTAGTTGGCGACATCATCCACCTTTCTGACATCAACTTCCCTGAAGGTGTTGAGTCTACAGACTTGCGTCTGGGTGCTGATCACGATCTGCCTCTGGCAAAAGTTACAGCTGCACGCGGCTAATTCGCCCGTTAGAGTGGAGTAGCAGGTGAGCAACCTGAAACTGATTGTAGGCCTGGGTAATCCCGGGCCTTCTTATGTTGAAACCCGACACAATGCCGGTCAGTGGTTTGTGGAAGACATTGCGCGTACGCATAATATTCCATTAAAAACCGAGGCCAAATTTTTCGGGCTAACCGGCGTGGGCAACATTCACGGCCAGCAAGTACGGCTGTTGATACCCACAACGTTTATGAATCTCAGTGGCAAAGCGGTCGCAGCGCTGGCTAATTTCTACAAAATTGCCCCCGAAGAAATACTCGTCGCACACGATGAGCTGGATTTTCCCCCAGGCACATTACGCGTTAAAAAAGGCGGCGGCCACGGCGGTCACAACGGCCTACGCGATACCATTGCTGCACTGGGTAACAACAAAAGCTTTCACCGACTACGTATTGGCATCGGCCACCCTGGCAGCNCCAAAGAAGTATCGAATTACGTGTTGAAGAAAGCACCACCCAAAGAACACGAACACATCATGGCCACGGTTGACGAAGCCGCCCGCTACTTGCCCGAGCTACTCGCCGGCGACTGGCAAAAAGCCATGAACCACTTACACAGTTTTTCAGCATCCTGATCAAAAGGAAAACACCATGGCTATCAATTGCGGTATTGTCGGTCTACCTAATGTCGGTAAATCTACGTTGTTTAATGCCCTGACTAAAGCCGGTATCGATGCGGAAAATTTTCCCTTCTGTACCATCGACCCAAACGCCGGTGTTGTTTCAATTCCTGACCCGCGCCTGAATAAACTGGAAGCGATCGTTAGCCCAGAGCGCACGATTCCAACCACCATGGAATTTGTCGATATTGCGGGTCTTGTTGCCGGTGCATCCAAAGGTGAAGGCCTGGGCAATAAATTCTTGGCGAACATCCGTGAAACGGATGCTATTGCCCATGTGGTTCGCTGCTTTGAAGATGAAAACGTTATTCACGTTGCGTCTAAAATCGACCCGGCATCCGACATCGATGTTATCAACACTGAATTGGCATTGGCTGATCTCGAAAGCGTTGAAAAACAGCTGCAAAAATACACCCGCACAGCAAAAAGCGGCGACAAAGAAGCAGTTGCCATGAAGGCCTTATTGGAAAAAGTCCAACCACATTTGGATGAAGGCCACCCGGTTCGCTCTCTCGAGCTGGATGACAACGAACACGCATTGGTGAAACAACTTCACCTGCTAACCGTCAAGCCAACCATGTACATCGCCAACGTTGACGAAGAAGGTTTTGAAAACAACCCACATCTAGATGTTGTGCGTAAAATTGCCGAAGACGAAGCTGCCGTTGTTGTGGTTATCTGCAACAAACTCGAAGCCGAAATTGCTGAACTCGAAGACGAAGAACGCGACGAGTTCCTAGCTGATCTTGGCATGGAAGAACCCGGATTGGATCGCGTTATTCGCGCCGGTTACGAGCTTCTTGGCCTGCACACCTACTTTACCGCTGGCGTTCAAGAAGTACGTGCCTGGACGGTGAAAAAAGGCGCTACCGCCCCACAAGCCGCCGGTGTTATTCACACTGACTTTGAAAAAGGTTTTATCCGTGCAGAAGTGGTTGCCTATGATGATTTCGTTGCAGGCAACGGCGAAGCCGGAGCTAAAGAAGCCGGAAAATGGCGCCTGGAAGGCAAAGATTATGTGGTTTGCGACGGCGACGTTGTTCATTTCAGATTTAACGTTTAAGTGCTTGACAACAAACAATAAAGCGTAGAAAATGCGCACCTCTTTTGGCAAGGTAGCTCAGCTGGTTAGAGCACATCACTCATAATGATGGGGTCGGCGGTTCGAATCCGCCCCTTGCTACCAGTATTTAAAAAAGCTGATCATATGATCGGCTTTTTTATTGCCTGCAATTTCTCCACCACCTCCCAACGCTTCACCTTTACGGTCTTGAATCACGCATTACTGATCGACTCCAGTAGTTCTGCACACCTATCAATGCAATCCCAATACCCACGTTGCGGTATAGAAGTAGATCAACATGCCGGTGATATCCGACACTGAGGTCAATAACGGGCTCACTAATACTGCGGGATCCTGACGCAACAACCGAGCGGCAAATGGCAGCATCGCCCCCATCAGTGTTGATGTAACCACTTGCACAGCCATCGCAATAGAAACCGACACGCCAATCATCGACAAGCTAATACCCGCCGGCAGCGAGTAGCCGTTTCCCGTGAGTAATACACGCGCCATCACAACGCCCATCAGTATGCCTGCCATCACCAATGATACGCGCAGCTCCTTCCATAAAATTTCTCGCCACTGATGCAAACTCACCTCGCCTGTTGCGAGGCAGCGTACGATCATAACGCCGGCTTGCGAACCGACATTTCCGCCAGTATCGCCCATTACCGGAATATAAAACGCCAAAATCACCAACGCACTCAGAGCATCTTCAAACTTCTGAATAATCATGCCGGTTAAAAAGCCCATCATGCTGAGACCGACAATCCAGCCAATACGTGTTTTTACATGCGCAGCGACGCCGCTCTTCATGTAATCCATAGACATGGGCTCTTGGTTCACAGTATCCAATGCCAGCGCCCTGCGAATATCCGTCGCATGGCGCTGAAACCCGCGCTCGTGCATAAGATAAAGAAGGTGTCTGACATCACCGAATGGCATCGCACTCAGCACATGCACAGCCTCTTCGGCAGGGAGTTGTTCGATCCATACCAAAACCTCAACAGAGTCACAATCCGCATCCGTGCAAACTCCATTCGGAATTTCAATCGCATTGATGCCCATTAAGCTTTGGTGTTCGGCGTCTTCACGGGTATACAAAAGCGCATTATTAGCAAGGTTCATAACTAAGCCTCCCGACATCACCGCGAAGGACAGCGACCAACACACAAGCACGTCAACAAGACGCACAACTATGCGCGGATTGCAGCCATGTTTGGAACAACAAGTATCGTAAGAAGAGAGGAGTATCGGAAATCGAGGATATCTACCGAGGCTGAACAGCACCGGCATGCGCACGCCGCTGTTTAGAAGCCTAAGGCTCTCCTTACGTTACTACTCGGCGGTCGATCAGTATCCATCGTGGAATCTCATTGGTTGGGTGCAGGTAGTCAATGGACTACCTCTGCATTGAAAAGGTGCATTATTGATAACCGGTTGTTCGAGAAGTTCCACAACGCTCAGCTCAATTTCATACACGATAAAGCACCATTTAGCCGTAGGGGCGACACTCTGCATACGGCACAGCATACTGACTCACTCGCTCCTTCGTAAAACAACTAAAAGGGATCGAATAAAACCAAACGGCACTATAAAAAAGAACCAACCAAACACCCGTTGCGACCTTTAGCAGATTACTTGTCTCTCCAAGTCAAATCAGGGGAACACCCATACTATCAACCACTCCAACAACACGGATTTAATCACTAGCGAGGGAAACGCTTATGAAGAACAAACGTGTTTGGCTCTTTTACACTGCCTGTGCAGTGTTATTTTTAGTCTGGTTTATCAACAGTAAATCATCTCACGCAATGGGCGCGTTAGTTGCGCATCGGGGAGCCGCAGAATACGGCCCTGAAAACACATTAGCGCCAGTGAAAGTGTCGAACCAGAAAGCCATCACCTGGACCGAAACCGATGTCATGCTGAGTAAGGATGATGAAGCGGTTATCATGCACGACGATACCGTCGACAGAACCACTAACGGCAAAGGCAAGGTCAGGAATATGGCCCTAGAAGAACTCCAAGCCCTAGACGCCGGCAGTTGGTTCCATGAAGATTTTACAGGCGAACCCGTGCCATCACTGGATGACTGGATTACGTTGCACCTAGCTTTAGGCATGTACCCCAACCTGGAATTGAAACCCAATGATCCAGATACGCGGTTACTGGCAGAGAAAGTGCTTGAGGCCATTCAGACAACTCAGCTACCGATGAATCAAATGCACATTTCAAGCTTTGATAAAACCGCACTCGAGCATATGCGCGACATCGGGTACACCGGCGAAATGAGCTACCTGACAACAGCATTGCCCGAGGATTGGGAATCTATCGCCAAGGCCCTTGAGCTTGACTATCTCAGCCTGCACGGCGAATCACTAACGGCACCCACCGTCAGTGAAATACTTAAAAATGGCTATCGAGTTGCAGCATGGACTGTCAACGACTGTGCCGATGCAGAACGACTGCGAGGCCTCGGCGTTAGCTCCATTATATCGGACCGCCCGGCTGAAATTAGCCCAGAGGCATGCCAAGGTACTTCTGCAGCTGACATTCAAGCAGCTGAAGATGCCGCCAGACAGCGACTCCAAGAATTTCAGCACATGCAGTCACAGATGTAACAACACCAACTATTCTACTCCTCCCCCACAAACAATCATCACGGGTGTTACCAATGTGCTGAGACTGGCAACACCTGTGATGGCATTCGCTATTAAGTTTGACGACGAACCAGCTTACCCGCATAACCCCGAAGCCGGTCAACAAGGGTGCCATCGTAACCCGCTAATGCGGATAGGATCAGCACACTCCCTAACACTAACGGCAGGGATATTGTTTCGTTCAGCACAACGACCCCCAACCACAACGCCAACATCGGCGTAATCAACGGAATAACTGACACTAGCGCGACCGGAAGCTGCTGGAGAATCGAAAAATACGCAGCAAACCCGAGCAGCGAACCTATCACCGCCAGATAGATCACCGCCCAAAGGCTGCTTGCCTCAAACACCGTGGGCACCGCACCATCAAACACATACCAACTCGCAACAAATCCGGGAATCGCAAACGTCAACGCGCCAAAGGTCTGCTCCAACGGCTCGGCGCTATATCGCTGCTGCAGATACTTACTACCAACTTGGCTCAGGCTGAAAATAACCACTGACAGCGCCATCAACCCAATGCCGAATATAGCATCCGGGCCCAACTGCGCCTGTGCAAGAAAGATCATGGCTAATCCACACAATGCCACCAGCAACGCCAACATTTTGCGAGCAACAAGAAAGGGTTCACCCAACATGCGGGATGCGAATAGTCCGGAGGCGATTGGCGTCATCGCAAACATCACAGAGATTAAGCCTGAAGGAATGTAGTTCGCCGCCAGATAAACGACCAACATATTAGGGAACAACCCTAAACTCGACACCACATACAAAGGCCAATGGCGACGCTTCAAACCAGCGCTGTGTTTTATCATCGCGATAACAATTGCCGTCAACACAAACGCCATCACCATTCGCAGTGCAACCGACGCAAATGCAGAAAGGCCACTATTGCTGATCTTTATCGCCAGTGGCGTTGTTGACCAAATAAATATAACTGCCAGGTAATTACCTAGTACTGGCATTGTTCGGCTCCCCCGATCGATGCCACAGTCTTCATCGGCGGCTAAAACGAAAAAGCCGCAGACTGGAAGCTGCGGCTTTTTGGTTCAGAATTCGATGGCTTTTTGCTGTTACGCTTTGCCTTTATCTTTTATTTCTCAATCATCGATATCGATTCTGACCTCTCACCGCAGCTGAACTAACACACTTATTGGCGCGCGCAGCCCATAGCATAGCCCATCGGAGGGCAATGACTTTTGCGGCTAGCTGTTTTTGCGCGGTGTGCAGTTGCATGGTCAGTGATCTGTCAGTCGTGAATAATCAATAAAACAAGCCTAGATACTAACGCCAGTATCAGCGACCATACAAGCGTTTTATCTGCAAATATATTGGCTTGGTCAAAGACGCTCCGGCTTTAAGCATCATTGGTCAACACATTCAATCAACAGCACACACATCATCTAACCATCCCAGTGTATCGCTCCATAAACGATTGGCGGTCGGTACATCAGTAGCATCCGCTGATGCCTTAGCAATTCGGCAATTACGATAGTAACTGCCACCACTCAAACCATCCGCAGTGGCGCACAAAATTTGTGTCTGAGCGCCTTCTTCTGGCGTCTTCAAAAAGAAAGCCTCAATGGGAGCAAAGGCATTACGAATGCGCTCGACTGCTGGATTGCCACTCAACCCTTTACCCGCCACATTGGTGAAAACAGCACCCGGATGAAGACAATACGCCTGCAATCCCAAGTCGCTATACAACGCTTGCAGTTGATGCGTGTGATGCACTAAACCGAGCTTGGATTGGCCGTAGGCGTTCCAAGAGTTATACGGTCGAGTCTGTTCAAAGAAATCCGCGTTGATGCCTTTGTCATGTAGCATGGAGACAACATTAACCACACGTGCATTACCATCTCGCTTAGCCGAAGCTAACAGGCGAGGCAACAGACGATGCGTTAAATGTACCGTGCCCAGATAGTTTGTCCGCCACTGAATTTCAAAGCCGTCTGCGGATAATTGTGGGGCTGTCCATTTCGACATTAAATCCAGATGAATACCGGCATTATTGATCAAAACATCCAGCGGCATACCCGTTTGCAAATACCAATCGGCAAAAGCATTGGTGGAGGTGATATCGCCAATATCTAAGTCGTGTGCGAGGGCACGTTCACGCGCTTCTGGTGGCATCGATTCGCACAATAAATCAACAACCGCCTGGCTTTGAGAGCGCCGCGTGACCGTAACGGTTGCGCCCCATTCCAGCAAACATTTTGCCGTGGCAAAACCGAGAGAGCCTTTGGATGCACCAGTAACAATAAAATGCCGGCCAGCTAAATCAACGGTCGGCGCAAATGGAGGTCTCAGCAAGGTCTTTCGAAAAGCACGTAACATAACAATCTTTATCAGTTGGGATCAGAACGGCAAGTGGCCCAGTCTAGCCAAGCAAAGCTCGTGCGTAAATACACCAAATTTGCAGCCCCGCGGTGCAAAAATGCGCTGCTAGACATACACGGTATTCCGTTGAACAATGTTCAAATCGCCGACCAGGAACACACCATGTGCTCGACCCACTCACTCATTTATCGCGACACGTTTCATCTACATGCCAGCGCCGCAGAGATTAAATCCTTCATTACAGCGCCCGAAAAAGTTCTCGCCTACTACCCATTGCCGCGATTTACCGAAGTCATCGAGCCTGGGCAATCGTTAATTGTCAGTGGCTGGACCGGCGCATCACTGATTGAAATCATCCCCGTACCCGCCAACCATCAAGATACAAATGGCCGGCAGACAATCGCACTACGCGTGAGCAGTGCATTGGTTTTTCGCCACCCGATAACGGTTGAAAAAATCCGCCAAAACGCTTTTTTCATCATGGATGAAGTGCTTACCCTAAGCCCCGGAAAAAACCATACCATCATGGAAAAAGCCTGGATTAACCCCCAGCAACCGCGCCTTAAATGGCTACCGATGCCTTTGTTTGTGCGTATCACAGCGAAGTCCGAACATGCAAAGATCACCCAACACTGGCGCAGCCCCAGTAGCTGTAATGCCTAACTGCCTTGGCTACTTCCCTAGCTACACTCGTGACTAGCCACAATTGTTAATTAGTAAATACGCGTTGAACTTTTCATACATAATTGTTGACCTTTAAAGCAAACAATCGTTTACTATATCCCGCTGACGACACTCCTCCGTTTATCGTCACTGAATACCCCTAAGAACGTCTCCACATTAGATAGGTTAATTGGCCCATGCGCGTCATAAGCTGGATTATTTTTTTCTTGATCGCCTTAGTCGGGGCGTCGTTTTCACTGCACTATCTCATGCACGAAAAACTCACGCTGACCTACACCTTGGTCGCCTTCTTTTTGTGCCTGAATCTATTGATCTGTTTCTGGGAAATCTGTCTATTCCTGCGCATCGATTTTATTGCCGAACGCAACGCCATTTATACTCGCGATCATCTTGACGACAAAAACACCCCCGTTAACGATTTCATGATGCGCAAAGTGCCGATATCCAAAGCACTTTCGCCGACAGTCTGGTCAGAGATTTGGGCCACCTACTCGCAGTTTGACGGCTCCTACGCTGACCGCCGTACATTTGGTTTTGCTGCCGATATCGGTAACGGCTTCTGGACATTGATCCCTGGCCTGATTTTCCATATCGGCTTATCAGTGCATTTTCTGGAAGCCCGAGTACTGGGTTTGATCGGTTTGCTGATGTTCTATCAAATGACGTACATGACAGCCCTGTATTGGGTCAGTTTTATCGTCAATAAACGTTATGAACGTCTGAAATTCAGCGAAAACATGATCTACATTCTGGGTACCAACGCACCCTGGTTCATCTTTGGCCTCTACTGCATGTGGGTCTGTTTGCAGATGATGATGACAAACTCCTACGCCCCGTTTATCCAGTAATTCCGAGTAGTCATCATGGAAAACACAATCGATTTTATTATTGTCGGTGCCGGCTCGGCCGGCTCAGCCCTTGCGGGCGAACTGGCAAGACGCTCGGATGCCACCATTCTGGTTATCGAATCGGGCCCTGCCGCAGAGCGAAACCCCGAAACACTCAGCGCCGATGGCTTCAAATACTGCTTTGCCAACGATAACGTGATGCGTGATCGCTTCAGTGAAAAGCTCACAGGTCTGAACGGCCGCAGCGCGTATCAAGGCACCGGTTGGACAGCGGGTGGCTCGGGAGCCGTCAACGGCATGGTCTACACACCCGGTGATGCAAAAGATTTCAACAGCTGGCCCGCAGGCTGGCAATGGCAGGACGTCAGCCCGGTTTTCAAACGCCTAGAGGCAGAATTGCAGCCGCAGGCACGTGAAGCCACCGGCTTTACTCAGGCTGCTATCGACGCTGGTAACCTATCTGGCTTCGCCCATAAAGACGGTTTGATGGATGGCGATCTGAAAGGCTTTATTGGCCACAATGCCATGAATTACCAGGGTGATAAACGCCAGAGTTCCTACCAAGTATATCTGCATCAAGCGAACTTACCCCACCTTGAATTGATGACCGAAACCCTGGTTCATCGAGTGCTTATCGAAGACGGCAAAGCCGTGGGCGTTGAAGTGGAACAATACGGCAGACGCCAGCGTATTTACGCCAATAAAGAAGTGATTCTCGCAGCCGGCGCATTAGAAACGCCCAAATTATTGATGCTATCCGGAGTCGGCCCAGCTACCGTGTTAGATCAGTTCAGCATCGAGCCGAAACTCATCCAACCTGCCATCGGTCAAAACCTGCATGATCACCCCAACGTTTGTATGTTTTTTAGGGGTAAACAGAAAACCGATTTCGGTTACCCGCAGTTGTATGCCTTTGATCGAGTCAATGCTCTGACGGCATTGCCCGCCGAACAGCCTGATACCTGCTTTGCCTTTTTCTCAGCACCGATTACGTTACACCAATCGATGCTGCGCATGGTGCCGACCATTGTTTTACCGAAAATACTGTACCGTCAAAAAGCAGCCCGTACAGCCGTTCGTTCGCTGGTAAACCTAGCTTTCAAAATTTCACCATTACGGCGTTTTGTCGATCAAATTTACGGCATTGTTGTGATTCTCGGCAAACCTGAATCACGCGGTTCATTAACCCTGCGCTCGTCTGATGCACGTGATCAAGCCATTATCAACCCAGCTTATTATGAGCACCCCGACGACTTGCTGACCATGATCAACGGCGTTAAACGTGCACAACAAATCGCATCGCAGACGCAAATGCAGGCATGGGGCAATCAGCCGCTATCAGCCGGGGCGAAAACCACGGAATTTTCAGCGCTAAAACAGTGGATCGCCAGCGCAACAATGACCACATTCCACTTCTGCGGCACCTGCATGATGGGCGATAACGACGACGCTCCGGTGAACCCACGTCTTCACCTCAAAGGCATCGACGGCCTGCGCATTGCCGATGCCTCAGTGATTCCCGAAGTGCCAGTTAGCGCCATCAACGCCCCCAGCATGATGATCGGCCTGCGAGCCGCCGACTTTATTCTCGATGAACACGGCTTGCAGCCAACCGCGAGTACACACGAATCCTCTTCAACCCCGCAAACTGCGAGCGAGACCGCCTGATGAACAGCTACCAACAAGCACAAACTGCGATTCCTTGCACCAATCCGGCGAATGGCGAATATCTCGGTGACGTCGCAATCGACACGCCAGACGACGTCAAAGCGGCTGTCGCACGCGCACGCGAAGCCCAAAAAGCATGGGCAAACAGTACGTTTAAACAACGTCGGGCAGTGCTCAATCATATCAGCGATTATATTTTGGAAAACGTCGATGACGTTTGCGAATTGATTGTAAAAGACGCAGGGAAAACCTACGAAAACGCCCTGCTGGGCGAGGTGATGCCCACTTGTAACAAAATCAAATGGCTGAATAAATACGGCGAAAAACACCTGAAGTCTGAAAAAGTGGGTTCAGGTTTATTGATGCACAAGAAGGGCCGCATTGAGTATGTCCCTCTCGGCGTCGTTGGCTGCATTATTCCCTGGAACTACCCACTTCAAAACATTATCTCATCGTTAGTCGCGCCATTGATGGCAGGCAATGCAGTGATTCTAAAGCCGTCAGAGCAAGTTGCCTTTGCCTCCAATAAATTTGTCAAAATCACCAATCAGGCATTAGAGAAAGAAGGCTTCAGTAAAGATACCGTGCAGCTAGTACAAGGCTATGGCGATACCGGTGCAGCGTTGATTAGTGCACGTGTCGACAAAATACTATTCATCGGATCCGTGGGTAATGGCCGTCGTATTATTCAAGCATCGGCCGAACACATTACCCCAGTTGTGATGGAGCTCGGCGGCAAAGATCCAATGATCATCTGTGATGATGCCCACTTAGAAAAAGCCGTACACTCAGCCATTGGTGGCTGCTTTATCAATCTGGGCCAGAATTGCGTCGCCTCAGAGCGCATTATCGTGATGGCTCCCATGTACGACAAATTCTGCCAACGTGCTGGCGAGATAGCCAATAGCCTGCGCCAGGGCGAAGCCAAGCGTGGTGGCAATGTCGATGTCGGCGCCATGACAACGCCGATTCAAGTCGACATCACCGAGAAGCTCGTCACCGATGCTATCGCCAAAGGTGCAACCGTACTGGCTGGCGGTAAACGCCCCGAAGGCAACGGTTGTTTCTACCCCCCGACTATCTTGACGGATCTAACCGATGACATGGATATCGTCACTACCGAGGTTTTTGGCCCGGTCATGCTGGTATTCAAAGCCAATGACGAAGAACACGCCATCGCCATGGCAAACGATTCTAACCTTGGTCTGCAATCGTCTGTCATCACCCATGACAGAGCGCGCGGCGACCGAATCGCCTCCCGCATCGAATCGGGTGCCGTCTGCATCAATGATTTTGGGTTGTGTTATGTAAATCAGGATTTGCCGTTTGGCGGCACTAAGTATTCCGGTTACGGCGTCATGAATGGCCGTGATGGACTACGTGCATATACCACCCCTAAAGCCATATTGGCTGATCGCTTTCCGCTGGAAATCCCACCGGCGCTGTTTCCGGTGGGTAGCAAAGATTATGACTCTGCCAAAGCCTCCATGCGTTTGCTGTTTGGGCGCGGTATTGGCTACAGACTGAAAAATCTGATGGCGTTGATTGGCGTTTCAATCATGGCCAAGTTTTCTAAATAACTTTTTAAATAGCACGTTCGGACAGCTTTGAATTCACGCTGAGATATCGTTCAAGCCATGCCCGTTAACGTCATGCATTAACAGAATAAAAGTAACGTTTTTTAGGAGGTAACCCCATGCCACAAGATCTTTTGATCGGTGTCATTATTGTCCTGGCTTGGTCAGGCATTCTGATGGCAGGTATGCAATACGCAGCCGTTGTTAAGTATCCTGATCGTCGCATTCGCGAGCCACGCCCCAATCGCGTGACCTTAAAAACCAAAATCATCAATGTGATTGGCAATATGAGCATCGCTTTGATGATGATTTTTGGCGCGCTAATCTTCTTGCAGGAGCAGCTGATTTCAACCGTTTCGGTGCCTTGGTATCAGGTGATCTTTCAGGCTATCGTGACCCTGATGGTATATGACTTTATGTACTACTTTTTTCACCGCTGTATGCACCACCCTAAAGCGATGAAACATTGCCATGGTGTACACCACTATATTCGCCACCCGACCGCGTTTGAGTCCATTTACGTTCATCCACTCGAAGGTATTGGCGGCGTCTTCCTGCTGCTATTCGCCACGGTGTTAGTTGGCCCGATTTCTGTCGCCTCCTTTTTGTTAGCCCTATTTATTTACAATACCTGCAATATCTTGGTTCACGCCAATATCGTGTGGGACAGCAAGTTCATGGGCTTAGCCAACTACTGGGCCAAACGCCACGATATTCACCACGGTGTGCATTTAAATCGCAATTACGCCTCTATCTTCCCCTTCTGGGACAAGATGTTCGGTACTTACGCCTAACTCCACCACCCGTTTATAAAGACAGCTGAGTAATGTAACTATGGAAAAACGACGTATTCTGATCACCGGCGGCTGTGGGTTTATCGGCCGTAATTTGGTGAACGGTTTTGCCGATGCCGGCCATACAGTCACCGTACTGGATTTCGGCGGCAAACCCTTCCGCGACGATGTGACGTTCCTAAATATGGATATTCGCGATAAAGACGCCGTAATCGATGCTTGCGCAGGCATGGATAGCATCATCCACAACGCCTCCATTGTGTTAACCAAGCAGGTGCAAAAACAAATGGTTTGGGATGTAAACCATGGCGGCAGCCTTAATATTCTGGAAGCCTGTCGGGTTCATAAGATTCCCAAGCTGGTTTATATCAGCTCGGCGTCTGCGGTCTATGAAGGTAAAGATATTGAGAACGGCGACGAAACTCTGCCCTACTCCTCCATCTCGCAAGCCGACTACGCAGATTCAAAAATACGTGCTGAAAGAGACTCCTTGGCATTTGCGGGAAAAGGCGATACGGCCGTTTGTGCCATTCGCCCACATGTGGTTTACGGACCGGAAGATAATCGTTTTATTCCCAACATTATTGATCGTGCCAAAGCCGGTAAATTAACACGTGCCGTCGGCAACCGTGACAAGCTGTCTGATTTTACCTACATCTCGAATTTGGTCGACGGTGTGATGTTAGCCGAAGAGCATCTAACCCCTGCCGGCAAGGTAGACGGGCAGGCCTACTTCATCACTAACGGTGAACCTATGGCCTTCTTTGATTTTGTTGAAGACTTTGTTGTGGCAATGGGCCAACCAAAAATCACGAAAAAGGTGCCTTTCTGGTTAGCCTATAGCGTTGCGGCCTGCGTCGAAGGTTGGGACATGCTCAAGGGTGGAACACTAAAAGAAACCGGCATGAGTCGTTTTGCCATCAAGTACATGGTCACCCACCACTATTACTCGATTGATAAGGCTCGTCGAGATTTTGGATACGAACCCAAAGTGTCACTGGCAGAGGGTATTCAACTGACGGTTGAAGACCTGCACGCCAAAGGCATTTACGTCTAACTGTCGGGTAACATCGCGCCAATATCAACCGGAAAGGCTTCGTCCTTTCGGGTTGATATTCCCCATTAACTCCGCCATCCAGCAGCCACATCTAACGTCTCAATGAAGCCCACACAACAATCACTCACCTGAGAGCAATGACTGAGTGTGATGCCTACGAAGAGTCGAACGGGATCAAACAACAAAGAAAAGGCGTTGAGGTGTTGGAGGAATGTGCAAGGGAATGGAAGAAAGCGGTTTAAACCTGGCCGCTATTGCGACATCTCGATTTAAACACTGCAAGTGGCAAGACTGCCACCTGCAATCGACACAGATTCTGACGTTAGGATAAACATCAGATCAAGAGTTCAGGTACTTCTTAATGTCCTGCTCACGCTTGATTTCAACCTGCATGTGCTTTTTCCACTGCGAGGCCATTTTGCTCATGCGCTGGGATTTGGCATCGTCTTTTTGCTTATTGCCATCAGCAATAACCGAGTTGAACTCCTTGCGGGCACCGCCATAGTTTTTGCTATGGAACATTGCCTGCCCCAGCATAAAGCGGGCTTCCAGTGGGCGTTTCAAACCGCCTTTTTGCAGCGCCAATCGCAATGCGCTAACCGCATCTTTGTACTGATAGTTATTCATGTACAAACCAGCCAAGCGCATAGCTGCACCGCCGTCTTCCGACAATTTAGCGGCTTCAGCCAACAGTGGAATCGCACGTTCAACTTCTTGCGCTCTACGCCAGTATTCCGCAGTACGTTCGAGATTTTTACCGGTTGGCTCTACTAGCTTATCTTCGAAACCTTTCTCCATGACTTTAGCCGCACGATAAGGCTGACCATCACCCGACAGCATCTGTGCCAAAGTGACGATATAGCTCTCTTTATCCAGCATGTTTTGAAGATAGGCAGACTGCAATGCATACAACTGCAGGCTTTCGTCGTTCAGCTCACCGTAAACGCCAACCAGCGCAAGCCAGTAATTCTTCTTCGGCCAGCGGTTAACAAGAATTTCCAGTACATCGACCTGTTTCTTGTGTTGTTTCTTCTCGGCATATGCGTACTGCAATAAGGAATACCAGTTTTCTTTCGGCTCCTTACCCATCTGTTTCGCTAACTTGAAGCCTTTTTGCAGCTCAGGTAACGCTTTATCGACGTTTTTAGTCTGCAAATAGCCTTGAGCTAACAAAATATGTGCATCCGGTGTGGGCTTATCAGTAATCTCAAACCACTGATTGAGCATATCGATACCGGCTGGAATATCGTCATTGGCAAAGTATAACTGCGCCAATGTGTACTTCGTCGCTACCGCCAACCCGAGTGTTAGCTCGTCTTCTTTCAGCAGCTTCTCAAAGCTTTTAATGGCCTGGGGATAATCTTCCTTAGCCAGATATGCGTAAGCGTAAAAGTTGTACAACTGTACCATTTCATGTGGCTTCAACGCTCGTTTACCGGTACGGCGTTTTAACCGATCCAATAGTTTGAGTGCATCATCGAACTGCCCTGCTTCTTGCAGTTCTTGCGCTTCCATCAGTTTTTCAAAGATGGGAGCACGTAGCGCTTTGGTCTGCTTCTTTTTGTACTGGGCCTGCGCCTCTTTATTGGCAGCCTGCGCCATCTCTGGCGCCATAGGCACCAGACTCACGGCTAACGCCAGTGATGCTGCTTTCCAATAACCCTTTTTCATCGAATCACCGTCTGTCTTCGTTAAAAAGGTAAACACAGCCTATCAATCAGGTTAGCTGCGTTACCTCTCACACGTTGTGTACCAAATTACTTATCTGCCGACTATTCTCGGCTGATAATTAATCCGCCAACTTGTATTTGAACTTATTCTGTACGCCCTGAACTTCAATCGGCTCGCCGTTCTCAACTCGAGGTTTATATTTAAACTTCGACACCGCTTTAACGGATGTCCGTTCAAATATGCCCTTCGGCACACAGTCGATCGCAACAGGATCACGCGTAGAACCGGTTTTGGTCACGGTATATTCAACAACACAGTAGCCTTCAATACCTCGTGATTGTGCACGACGTGGATACTGAGGTTGAACCTTAACCATCGGCAGGTATTCACCATCTGCGGATGACAAACCCGGGCCGCCACCAAAACTGAGATCGGCTTTCATCGTCGGCGTTACATTCACACCTTCGGTATCAACCGCACTGTCTTGCATATCCATTTGTTCCAGCTCCGGCGGTGGCTCTTCAGCTTCGTCGGGCTTATCTGGCTTTCTATCCTGTGTCTGGGTTTCGATATCCGTCTCACCCATGCTGATATCAGCAATTTTCCGGCTGCCCTGGTCTTCCAGTGGCTCGTATTCCGAATGAATGAGGCGTTCCATCAGCATCAGCAGTCCAACTGTTACAACTGCCGCCAAACACGCACCGATAATTAGTCGTAAATACTGCATAGTGTTTATTTGCTCGTTGCCAGTGAAATATCAGATACACCCGCTTGTTTAGCCGCATCGATGACACGCGCAACCCGCTCGGCAGTGGATTCTTTATCCGCTTGGATAACANCCGCACCTTTCGGATTCTCTGCATGCATCTTGGCGATCTCCGAGCTAACCTGATGATCTTTCAGCTTTTGTTTGTTCAGCCAAATTTCACCATCAGCGTTGATCGCAATCAGAATATTCTGGTTGGTCACAGCCTCAGAGGTTTTAGCCGCCGGTCGAACAACATCAATGCCGGGCTCTTTAATAAACGTCGCCGTCACGATGAAGAAGATCAGCATGATGAAAACAACGTCGAGCATCGGCGTCAGGTCGATTTCACCATTTGGCTCCTGAGATTTGGGCAAAGATGATCTAGACATATCAATGATCCATTACAAGGCTGTCTTCCAGCAGTAAAGTTTCACGCTCGCTGATTCGCGTCAGAATGGTATTGGCAAATACGCCAGATAACGCAGCTACCATACCTGCCATTGTCGGAATCGTCGCTTTGGAAACACCACCCGCCATTGCTTTCGCATCGCCACCGCCGGTAACCGCCATGATATTGAACACTTCAATCATGCCCCAGACAGTCCCTAACAGACCGAACAAGGGGCATAGCGCTACCATGGTGCGAATCATTGGCATATTCTGGTTAATCGACAGAGAAACAACCGAGATCAGCTGGCGACGAATCTGTTTTGCATGCCAGGATTTGCGCTCATTGCGCCCTTCCCAAGCAGCTTGCGCCGCGCTCACATCATGCTTCAGTGCGGTATGAAAATACCATAAACGCTCAAAGATCAGCGTCCACATCAGGAATGTGAGTACTGCGATGAGGTATAAAACCTCACCGCCGGCATCCATGAATTGACTGATTTGCGCAAACATGAGGATCAGCCTTCCTGATGTTCAGCAACAATACCAGCCGCTTGTTCTTCCAATACGTGGATGATGTGCTTCGAACGTCCTGCCACGATGGTGTGCATCAGAATCGTTGGAATCGCAACAATCAGACCCAGTACAGTTGTAATCAGCGCGGATGAGATACCGCCCGCCATTGCTTTCGGATCGCCTGCACCGTAGATAGTAATTGCCTGGAAGGTCAAAATCATACCGGTAACCGTACCCAACAGGCCCAGCAACGGTGCAACCGCAGCAATGATCTTCAACAAAGACTCGCCGGAAGTCAGCTTCGGCAACTCTTTCAAGATGGCTTCGTTGAGTTTCAGCTCCATGGTTTCAACATCTGCATCTTTGTTGCTCTGTGCAGCAGCTAAAACACGACCCAGCGGGTTGTTTTCATTCGGTGTGTCTGATTTCAGCTGTGAACGTACCTTGCCACTAACAGCAGACAAAACGATCAGGCGGAAAATAGCCAGCAGAATAGCCAGTACACCAATGCCCGAAATCACGTAACCTACCAAACCACCTTGATGCCAACGCTCAACAATTGTTGGCGTATCAATCAGTGCAGACAACAAGCTACCGCCACTAGGGCCAGTCGGGTCGATACCGACTTTAGTGAAGCCACTTTGCAAACCGGCAAGTGCGCCTGCTTCGCTAACATATTTACCCGATGGCTGACGTGGTAGAACTGACAGACGCCCAGCTTCGTACTTCAGGTATTCACCCTTGTCGGTAATGGCGTTGAATGTACCGATACGAACGATACCTTCCTGTTGTGTTCCTTCTCCGCGAGCAACATCAGCAGTTAATCGTACGATTTTGCCTTGCTCAGTCATTTCGCGCTGAAGCTCAAACCACAAACCTTCAATCTGCTCAATGCTCGGAAGTTCAGTACCTTCACTGGTCACTTTAACCAGGTTATCCAGGAATTTTTCACGACCTGGGTGATCAATGCTGACCAGCGAGTTTTCAAAGTTGCCGCGAGTATCGCCAGCGGCACTGGTGATGTGACCGAATAGCTCGCCCAGTGTACCCATACGTTCATGCAAACGTTTTTCAGCTTCAGCAATTTTCTTGTCGTTCTCTTCGAACAACTTATCTAGCTCAGCACTGCGTTTTTCTTGTTGAGCCAGCTCAGCTTTCACATTGGCTAACAATTTTGCTTGCTGGCTTTTATCTGCTGCAAACGCTTTTTCACGCTGACGATTTTCTTTAGACTCCTGAATACGGCCAGATTCAACCTTTTTCAGCAGTTCGTCCAAGCTCACAGCCTGTTGTTGTGCCTGTGCCGCAACCGGTAGTAGCAGGAAAGCCCCTAATACAACAGATGAGGCGATATTAAGTAACGACTTCATTATTGAGCCTCCGGAGCCGAAATGGGTAGTTCAAGAATATCGATGTTGGCTTGCTTGTTGGCGATGCGAATACCCTTGCGAACGGCAGATTTATAATCACCAGCTGACAACGCAACAAACTGCTTGGAGTTTTTATCCCACATACCGGTGTAGTTTTGATCAGCTGTTTGATAAAGCAACGCAATACGACCAACGCGCAGCATGGTTACATCACGCTCGGTGCCGTCAATGTCGATGGTCGCTGTGTAGCTATCAATCTTGCGACCGTATTCGTTTTCAATTTTATAAGCTTCAAGAACCTGACGAAACTTCTCAGCGGTACTCAGCTCAGGGCGATCTGCGTTTTCACGTAAAAAGGCAATACGCTGCTCACGCTCTGCTTTTTCGAAAGGCACATCCAGTGATACAAACTGTTCGAGAGAGTCGATCATACGCTCGATCAATGGCGTAATTTGGCGCTGAATAACCTGAACATCTGCAATGGATTTTTCCAATCTCTGCAGGCGTTTTTCCTGGTTTTCAGTCTGAATTTCAAACTTGCGGTTATAGACTTTCAGGTCTTCAACCAGTTTGAGGTTCTGACGATATTCCTGTTCGAGGCTATCGGTCTTTTCTGCCAGCGCATCAACTTTTAGCTGCGACTTCTGCGCTGCTTTCGCCTGACGCTCATGGCTTTTATTTACATCATCCAGATCAGCGGCAACGGCAAATGTACCGGCACTGATACTAAGCACCAATAGGAGCTTCTTTATCTGTGTATTCATTGGAGTAGCTACCTGCGATTTGAAAACTTTTTTTCGTCTTAACGTCTTTTTAACGTCGTTAGATTTACTCTTTCCACCGGAGCAGTCTGATCGTCGAAAGCGGCGCAAGGTTAACACCGCTATATGAACCTTTTATTTCAGTTCCTTAACATCCAGCCCGCTGGTAAATACAAAAGCTATAGTCGTGAGGGTTAGCGCCGCTGGCTTGATGAGTTTCCTGGCTGATTTCCTGCCAGTCTGATTCAACAAAACCTTCAAACGTCGCATCTCCTTCGACATCTGCGTGTACTTTGGTGAGATATAAGCGATCAGCACGTGCCATACACAATGCATAGATCTGCTGACCGCCAATCACCATTAATTCATCAACACCGTCTATCAATGCGACGGCTTCAGCGATTTCTAAGGCCTGATCTAGCGTGGTGGCTAAACGCACCCCTTCAGGCAATACCAGAGAGGCATCCCGGCTTATAACGATATTGGTACGACCCGGCAATGGTCGACCAATCGACTCAAAGGTTTTACGCCCCATAACAATCGGCTTACCGAGTGTATTTTTTTTAAACCAGCGTAAATCTTCAGGAAGATACCAGGGAAGCTGGTTATTTTTGCCGATAACGCCATTCTCAGCCATGGCAACCATCATTGCGACTTTCATTGCTTTCCTTGTGACTCTCTACGTATCTTTTTTGTTAGATTTTTTTATTTAAAACTTAAACTGCTACAGGCGCTGGGATATGAGGCTGAGGGTGGTAATCGACCAACTCAAAATCATCAAAGGTAAAAGCAAACAAATCTTTTACATCTGGATTGATTTTCATACTCGGCAGTGTATCCGGCTTTCGTGACAATTGAAGGTCAACTTGCTCAAAATGATTGCTGTATAGATGTGCATCGCCAAACGTATGTACAAAATCACCGAGCTCAAGATCACATACCTGGGCAACCATCATGGTCAACAGCGCATATGAAGCAATATTGAACGGTACTCCCAAAAACACATCAGCACTGCGCTGATATAGCTGACATGACAATTTGCCGTCGGCTACATAGAATTGAAACATCGTATGGCATGGCGGCAAGGCCATATCATTGACGTTAGCGACATTCCAAGCACTCACAATATGGCGTCGGGAATCGGGGTTGTTTTTGATTTGCTCCACGACCTGGGTAATCTGATCAACGTGCTCACCGTTTGGCGTTGGCCACGAGCGCCACTGATAACCATACACCGGCCCCAAATCGCCGTTATCATCTGCCCATTCATCCCAAATTCTGACGCCATTGTCCTTCAGGTAAGCAATATTAGTATCGCCTTTCAAGAACCAAAGCAGTTCATGAATAATGGAACGCAAGTGCAGCTTTTTAGTGGTCAGGCACGGAAACCCGTCACTGAGATCAAAGCGCATTTGATAACCAAAAACACTGCGTGTGCCGGTGCCCGTACGATCACCTTTATCCACGCCAGTGTCGCGGATATGTCGCATTAAATCGTGATATTGCTGCATATAATCAGGCTTTCTTATCAGTCTTGGGTGGCGTCGGATCGACAAACACCGGTTGAACGTTTCGGTAATAGGCAATCATCATAACAAGAATGCCTATCATTATCATGGGTATCGAGAGTAGTTGCCCTCGGGACATCCAGCCCCACAAATCGAATCCGATATGGGCATCAGGCTCACGCACAAACTCCACCAGAAAGCGGAAAATACCGTATAAAATAGCGAACAAACCCGCTGCTGCCCAGCGCGGCCGCGTGGTCGATGTAAACCAGTAAATGACGGCAAAGAGCACAATACCTTCGAGAAATGCTTGATACAACTGAGACGGGTGACGAGCAAGCCCCGAAGGATCACGCGGAAACACCATCGCCCAAGGCACATCCGTTGGACGCCCCCACAACTCTTGACCAATAAAATTACCCAAGCGACCGAAACCCATGCCCACAGGTGCTGCCAGTGCAGCAAAATCGAAAATATCACCAATGGCGACTTTTTCCCGACGCGCCCAATAGCCCAACCCCAGCATCACGCCAATAAGACCGCCGTGAAATGACATTCCGCCGCTGCCAATACGGAAAAGGGATACTGGATCAGCCACCAAAGTGCCGAAGTTGTAAAACAACATGTATCCTAGGCGCCCACCGATAATGGTGCCCATAGCGACAAAGAAGACGATATCATCAACCTGATCCGGTCGAAATGGCGCACGCCCCTGCTTCGCTCGAAACCGGCAGATCCAATAGGCGAAGGCAAACGCAGCCAGATACATCAGGCCATACCAGTGTATCTGCACAAATCCCAGGTCTATCGCGACCGGGTCCATATTCGGGTGAACCAACATATCAGAAAATTCCTGTAGCCTTGGCGATCATTGAGGCGCCGATCATAGCAAGAAAAATGGCAAAAATTCGTTTCAACTTGGTGGCAGATAAGTTTTTTGCAATTTGAGCCCCGACTTTTGCCGCAGGCGCACTGGCAACCGCAATTCCCATCACCGCAGGCAAATAAACATAGCCCAAAGCGTAGGCAGGCAGATCAGGCGTTTGCCAGCCAGCAACGATATTACTCGTTGCTCCAAATACCGCCAATGGCAAACCGCATGCTGCCGATGTTGCAACGGCTTGTTGCATGCGCATGCCAAAAAACGTCAAAAAAGGCACCGTGATGGTGCCGCCACCCACACCAAACAGCGCGGAGATAATACCGGTAACACCCGCGCCACTTAAAAGTACCGGTGCGCCGGGCAAGTTACCTTCTTCACGAGTGGGCACTAGCGCCAAGCGCATTTGTAATGCGACAACGATCAAAAAACACCCCATCGTCCACTGCAGGATATGCCCCGGAATATTGACCGCAACCATGACACCGCCAACGACGCCCAATACCAAGCCGGGTAACATCACGCGAAACACATGCCATTGCACAAAGCCATTACGATGATGCGCCAAAACACTCGAAATTGCCGTCACGGTAATCACAGCAAGAGAGCTACCGACAGCAAGATGAGTAAGTACGTCAGCAGAAATTCCCTGTAAAGAAAACACATAAACCAACGCAGGAACAATAATCACCCCACCACCAACACCAAACATGCCCGCGATTAAACCGGCAACGGCACCCATCACCAAAAATATCAATAACGTTGTCAACATAAAGAGCTCCAGCTGCGGCGCTAAAGCCTAGCACTTGCCATGTCGCAACGAAACCCATTAAATAGCAGCTCTATTCCCTACGCAGTATCTTGGCTATGTGTCTGGTATTTATCGCACTGAAACAGCATCCGAATTACCCCCTAATCATCGCCGCCAACCGTGATGAATTTTACCGACGCGCTGCCAGCTTATTGCATCCATGGCCCAACAACACACCGACCCAGCTCTATGCCGGGCAGGATCAAGAAGCCGGTGGCACTTGGCTTGCCACCGCTGATAACGGACGATTTGCAGTCGTGACCAACTACCGCGAAATGGACATTAAAACCGCAGAACTCAGCCGCGGTGATATTCCCGTGCTCTGGCTCAAGGAAGAGTTGTCGGCACAGCAATTTAGTGACCGTCTTGCAGCTGACTCATCACGTTATAGTGGTTTTAACTGCCTTTTTGGTGAATACCATGATTCTGAGGTAAGCATTCACTACGCCAGCAACCGCACAGACCCAGTACTCAACCTTGAACCCGGTCTGTACGGGTTAAGCAACGCCGTCATCGACACACCGTGGCCCAAAGTACGCCAAGGCAAACACCGCATACAGCCGCTCTTGGCAGAACCCTTTCAGCCAGAGCAGTGGTTTGACGTTATGGCAGATGCCACCCAAGCCGACGATATGGAATTGCCGGATACAGGCATCGGGCTCGACACGGAACGTCTGCTATCAAGTACGTTCATCAAGAGCGAGCACTATGGCACGCGTTGCAGCACCTTGTTAACTATGGACACCACGGGGCGCTGCCGGATCATAGAACGCAGCTTTGATCACACGCCGGCAATAACAACAACACACCAATTCAACCTCACGGGAATCCGCTAGGCTTATGATTCGCTTTACCCTCTCTCACGTGCTACTAACAGGTTACATCGTCTTGCTGTGTTGGCTGAGCCTCAAACCACCGTCAGAGAGCTCAGATCCTCTAATGTGGGATAAACTCGCCCACTTTATCGCTTATGACGGATTCGCAACACTCGCGCTAATCGCCAGTACCTCTCAACGCCGGTTTTTGGAATGGTTGATTACCGGTTTTGCTCTCGGCGTGATGCTCGAATTGTTACAGGCCAGTACCGGCTACCGCACCGGCTCAGTCTACGACCAGATTGCCAATACTCTGGGGTTGGCCGCCGGCGGGGGGCTAGCTCTGCTGCCCCCGATCAAAAAATTCTGGTTCATTGATACAAACAACGACACCGCAACAAACCCTCCCGCACAAAAACTTCCATAGCCACGACTAAATCGCTGAACCAGGTATAAAACCATCAGGCACAAAAAAGGCAGCTTACGCTGCCTTCTTCAAATCGTATTGTAATATCAATACGCGTGTTTCATTGCCTCAAACGACTTATAAATTACCGTCGTATTCTGCATAAAACTGGCCGTACCATTTACGGAATTTAGCGATTGGGCCGTCACCATCACACAGCACAGGCAGTGGGCGGTATACTTTGTTTTCCCAAATCGGGGTATCTTCACGTAACTGCTTACGAATATCACCAATGATTGCGGCTTCAACGCCACCTTCAGGCTTTTTGCCATCTTTCAGAGGCTGGGAGAAAGCAAAACGTACATGTACGGTTTCTTCATCAACCGGTGTGATTTGCGACAGCAAGAAAGTTTCAGCAATACCTTCAAAACGTGTCCATGCCTGACCTGGGCCAGCATTGTTCGTCATGATCTTGCCTTTCACAATACCACGTGGCGTTTGCATATCTGCACGCTGGATACCATGAGTTTTGTGGCCATCTTGGACAGATTCCCAAACTGGGAACTCAGCAACCTGATGCACATAACGGAAGTGTGCAGGATCAGCAGCATTTTCGCCCATTTCCTGTGGATGGGTTTTAATGATCCATTCGTACTTCTCGTACTCAGACCATGCCGGATCATTCGCTTCCTCTAGATCCTCAACATCCCACAGTGGAGCTTGATTTGGATCAGGGTGGTACCAAACCCAGATAACCTGGTTCTTTTCTTGTACCGGGTATGACTTCAGGCACTGCTTGTTGGCAACCTTTGGCGGAATATTTTTCGCGTAGGGGATTTCTGTCACGGTGCCGGTATCATCAAAACGCCATGCGTGGAACGGACAAACGATGGTATTACCTTCAATACGACCGCCCTGGCCAGCTTCCTGGTTAATACCGTAACCGAGGTGAGCACCTAGATGCGGACAGTAGGCATCCAGAACAACAGCTTGGCCATCTTCAGTACGGAAGATCACCATCTCTTTGCCGAAATATTTGATCGGGCGTGACTCGCCTTTTTCCAGTTCGTCGGAATAGCCAACACCGAACCAGCCAAATGGGATTGGCATAGGATATCTTTTGCTCATATCAGTTTCCTAAGATGATTGAAAACCGGTCAATAATTAACCAGGGGGTATAAAAACCCCAGAATTGTAACGGAATTACCCCTTTATTCACACCGAAAAAAACAAAACAAAATGACTAAATTGTCACCCTCAACACCTCTAGATGGCGTTAATGCACATCCATTCACAGCCATAGAACCCAGTGAAATTAACCGCATCACAAGCCCCTGCAAAACCACTAAAGCGGATTCAGATTCATAACGCTTTAGTGTATGGTTGAAAACTTTGGGTTTGGGATGGCAACAGACAATGACTCGTGGGTGGGTACGTTGCTGAGGCTGCAAATACGGTAACCGTAAAATAACAACAAGATAGCAAGAACATGGCACTGAATATCCAAGGCTACGAAACCATCGATCGTTATCCACACCCGCGCTTCGCGCAGCAGCTGGCCACCCATTCGGAATCCGGCGAAACGGTACTGATTACTCAGATTCCAGTACCGGCACATATTCAAAATCACGATCTGTTTGTCAGCGCCATGCGCCGGCTTAAAACCATTCGTCTAAATGGGGTCAGCCGAGTTAAAGACGCCGGTGTAAGTGGTGACACCTACTATATTGTTGCCGAGTTTACCGGGTCGCCATCATTACAGGCACGTATGGATGCTGGCATTGACCAACACATGGCCCTCAAGGTGGTTTATGACCTTGCCAAGACACTGGATGAACTGGCTCTGGCAGGACACCCAGCACCGCGCTTCACTCCCGCCGATATTTTGACCACCGAAGACGGCCAAACGTTGCTCTGCAATCTCTATATTGATCAACTGTTCCAACAACTGGGCCACTCTGACGGTGCAGATCTGCGCTACATCAGCCCCGAATTTATTAAGGCCGAAGCCGAGTCAACGGCAAGCAGCTACTATTCACTGGGCGTTATATTGTATCAAATGCTCACCGGCTCTTTGCCATTTGACGCTGAAGATCCGCTAGCACTGAAGCAACAACACCTTAAATCCGCACCGCCCGCACTCAATAATGCAGCAACACCCTACCCTGAACTATTATCTGGCTTGCTGAAAAAGAGCGCAGCTCGCCGCTGGCAAAAAGCGGACCGGTTACTAACGAACCCGGCATCGTCACCTTCCTCAGCACCGGTTATGACCGCCAGCCGCAACGACGATGCAGTGACAGATCTTGAATTGGTGACGGAACAACGCGAGCCATCGGCAGCCCCAGACACCTCAACTGACAACAGCAGCGGCACAAAACGCAGCAATGCGGGGCTATTAACCGCCACCGCCGCCGCGCTGGCACTCAGTGCGGGGGCTGCGATCTGGTTCGCCCCCCAAGTCATGCCCGGCAATGCCCTACTAATGGATTTGCACAAAAACATGCAAGCCATGCTTGGTATACAAAAAGCAGCTCCCATAGCGACGCCTGCACCCGAGCCTCAAGCAGACCCTCGACTCGTACGCATTCAAAACCTGCTAAATGACGCTGAAGACCACATGGCAATTCAAGCCTATCTGGCACCACAGGATGCCAATGCATTTGCCAGCTATCAGGCCGTTTTGGTCATCGAAAAGACCAATGCACGTGCATTGAAAGGTATCGATAATATCAGCTCAAAGCTGACATTCCTGGCGTTAAGCGCTATTGAGAATGACGACCTTAAAGCCGCCGAAAGTTACATTGGCAACCTTGATAGCATGGGCGAATACGCCAAAAGCACTGCCAACCTGAAAGAGCTCTTAGCTGAACGTTTAGCATTAATTGACCAACAAGCCCAGCAGGCACAGCAAGCGGCAGCTGCCAAAAAAGCGGCACAACAAGCTGCTGAAGCAGCACAACGTAAGGCCGAAGCAGACCGACTCGCCGCCGAACAAAAGCGTGCTGATGACGCCCGACGTAAAGCCATCGAAGAAAAGCGGATTCAAGCGGAGCGTCAGGCCAGAGAAGATGCCTTACTCGAAGAACAACGCCAAACTGAAGCACGTGCCGCTGCAGCCGCTGAAAAAGCCAAGGCCGACGCCCTTTTCCGCAAAGTGAAGACCAACGGATTACTGGCCAAAGCCGATACGTATTTCCAACGAGGTGATTACTATTCACCGGCGCAAAATAATGCATTGGAGAAATACCAGGAAGCTCTCGCTCTGGATGCTGAAAATGCTAGAGCCAAAGCCGGAATTGAGCTTGTTGTGGCCAAGATGATCCCAGATATCCAAGCCAACTTAGACAGCCAACACCTCAGCATGGCGCGTAACCTCCACGCACAAGCTAGCCAGGCATCGCCGCAAAACACACAGCTATTTGATATTGCAATGCAGCAGGGTTGGCATGCGGACTCTGATGAAGCCTCTGTTTCAACAACTCCAGCAACAGCACAGCCTCTGCCAGAATCTGAAGTAATAGCACCGGATTCAACGGTAGATTCAACAATCGCTGTACCTGCTGCACCGACCGCAGCAGTGCCTGCACCAGATGCGGCAGCCGCCGATGAAATGCCTTCGCTGGAAGATACGTTCTGATTACATCGGCTATATCGTTGTTGATGAAGTATTAGTGCCCGGAAGAAACCAATTGCGTAACATCGCATGTGCTTTTTACCGGCGCATCAGGCTTGCCTAATGCGGCAGTAAGCCAGGCCTCAACATCCTCGCCTTGATCAACCGCCTGCACGAAATCAATCGCTAACTGACGTACCTCGATTTCATCGTCACGCACAAATGCCGCCGATAACAAATCCCAGAACTGCGTTAACTGTTGCCACGACACACGCTGCTCATTGGCACAAAAAATTCCTGGGTGAGGTGTTGGCTGAGGGTCATTACCGATCAAAAGCTCTTCATAGAGCTTCTCGCCATCTCTTAATCCAGTAAACACAATGTCCACATCACCTTCAGGGTTATTATCACTGCGCACCGTTAGCCCCGACAAACGTATGAGTCGTTCCGCCAGCTGCACAATTCTAACCGGCTTGCCCATATCCAACACATAAACATCTGCCGCAGCCAACGCACCGGCTTGTATCACCAACCGCGCCGCTTCGGGAATCGTCATGAAATAGCGCGTAATTTCCGGATGTGTGACAGTGACAGGGCCACCTTGCTCGATTTGCTGTTTGAACAAAGGAACAACTGAGCCACTTGAACCCAGAACATTACCAAAACGCACAGCAACAAAATGGGTTCGTCGAGTCAAGCATCCGTGAAGCTGTTGAGAATTAACGCCGTTACAATGCTGCTCGATTGATAGCGGGGCGAATTCAGCTACATGATTTAGAGCTTGGAGATACAACTCAGATAAGCGTTTACTTGCTCCCATGACATTGGTTGGCCGCACGGCTTTATCCGATGAAACCAATACGACCTGCCCCACCCCAGCAATCACCGCCGCCTGCGCAACGCTAATAGTACTGCAAAGATTATTGGCAAGCCCCTGAATAACATTGTGCTCAACCATAGGCACATGCTTATACGCGGCAGCATGAAATACCGTCTCAACGCAGTAGCGTTGCATCAACTTCACCAACGATGTTTGATCTTGCGTCGACAGAAGTGCCGCAACAATGTCGACCTGTTCGCTGCTCTCGGCTGTAAGCCTCTGCTCGCACTGGTAAAGATTGTATTCACATTGGTCGACAACAATTAGCATGGCAGGATGCTGGCGCAGAACCTGTAAACTCAGCTCTGCACCGATGGATCCTCCCGCGCCGGTGATCAATACGACACGACCATCGATATTTTTCGCCATCAAGGCAGGGTCACAGGGCACCTCATCGCGCTCGAGTACATCGGCAATATCGAGATCACGAAAACTATCAATGCGCACTCGATTGGCCGTGATGTCGTGCCAACAGGGAATCGTTTTGATCGGTAGCCCAAAAACTTCGAGCTGTTTAATGATTCTTCTACGCTCTTTACGTGGCCTCGGTGACAACGTCAGTAATATCTGTGCAGGCTGATGCTTGAGCACAACCTTGGCCATATCATCCAACTGATAAATCTTGCGAGCAGCAATTTCACCGCCCGCATTCTGGCCCTGAATATCAATCACTGCTTGGGGCATATACTGGCGGCTGCTATCCAGCACTTCAATTGCCTGCGCTGCCACATCGATGTCTCCCACCAAAACAACAGGCCGGCCCGATAAGTGTGTCGGAGCCCGTGACACACGTACCCACTGCAATAGTACGGTGCGAATATTCGAGCCAATCAGCCAGCGAGCCATCAAATAACGTGTACCTGACAACGCCGTCGCCAGATAGAGGCAATAAATCAGCGGAACAGAGCGAGGAATCACCAACTGGGTTAATAACAGCTTATCCATAACAACAAGCCCCAGTGTCGCAAAGCCCGCGGCTTTAACGATGTTCCACATCGCATCTTGGCGCATACATCGCAGAACCGCGCGGTAAAGCCCCATTCGCACAAAAAACGGCATCGCCGACAACGGCAAAAGCATAAAGACGAAAACCGGGGCCTGATGAACAAAACCGCTCACAAGGTCAGTCCCCAAACGTGTCATCATTGCCGCCAGAAAACACAGCCAAACACAGACAACATCAAACACAACTGCAATGATCCGTTTTTGATAACGCGGTAAGGCAGTGAGTTTTTGTCGCATAATCATCCTTGAAGCGATATGAAATATTACTGCGTGAATTTCAGATTGGTGCCACTCGCGGCGTTGTACCTGCACCAAACCCGGCAGCGAGAATAATCAATGGAGATACCGCTAACAGCAGGGCAATGTATGAAGGCATCCAGCCTGCTGCCTGCAACACGGCTAACGGCAACAGATAAAAAAGATTAATGCCCACCACTATCGCAGTAACCGGTGTGTGTCCTGCCAAACGGCGCGCTGCATGTTGATAGGCATGCGAACTGTGCGCTTGCGTCAATCGCTGACCATCGACAAAGCGACGCAGTAGGGTGAGACTGGCATCCACATAAAAAACTGATTGCGCAATAACCCAACTAACAAACAAGGGCATACTCAATGCCAAATCCTGAACCGCGAGCGCCGCAAACAACAGCCCCAAAAAAGCACTCCCGGCATCCCCCATAAAGATTCGGGCTTTAGGAAAGTTCCAAACAACAAATCCGGCAACACACACCGCCAAAACGGGCAATACGTGAAGTGACATCGTTGCCGTCCCACCAACGNCCCAGTGACTTAACAACACAGTGCCACTGACCGTAATAACTTGCAGCCCAGCCAACCCGTTGATGCCATCCATAAAATTGTAGAGGTTGGTCGACCAAACCAAAAAAAGCACCAAACTCGCGGCGGCAACCAGCGCCAATAGGCGGGTCGTTGGATATTCATGCATAAGTAACGGCCACAGGCCGACAACAATCCAAACGGCCAGCGCTAATTGCACGACTAATCGAACCAATGCTTTTTGCGGCCAAAAATCATCGATCCAGCTAACCAGTGCCAAACACCCGCACGCAACAAAGATACGGCTCTGCTCACCAGCAACGAACATGGCTAGAAAAAACACCAAAATAANGCCCGCACCGCCGCCGGTGGGTGTTGGCTCACGGTGAGCACTTCGCATGTCAGGATGATCGAGCAGTCGATGGTGGATTCCCGCACGCACAAGAACGTAAGTCGCCAGGAAACTCAGCAGAAAAACCATTGGCAAAAAAGCCATCGGGGTCACTGTCACCCACTCGAAAAACGTTCGTATCACCGCGTCATCCTAACGTCAGCATTCGCCATCATGTGATTAAGAAACTTAATTTATAGCAGTTTTTGCGCGGAGGGCGAGCCCAGCCGTCACCTGAAAGACTCGCCAAATCCCTTTTGTGACCACTCAAGCATTCATGACAAAAATCGCGTTTCGTGATGCGGTGTATTTCTCGACAAATGCCACAAAACGCCTAGTTTCAAGATACCAACACGCTCGTTTTGATTCCGAGAGTTACCACGATCACGAACAGAACGAGTTACACCAAACAATGACACGGAAATTCATGAGCAGAACATCGCTGTGAAACTTGCAAAAGAGTCGACATCAGAAAGCCATATGAAGGTATTACACGTTTTCAAAACCTATCTGCCTGATTCTATGGGCGGTATTCAGCAATGTATTCTGCAGATGTCTCAGGCCACCGCAAAGCTGGGTATCGACAATCATGTGCTGTCTCTAAGCCCGAATCCTCAAACCGGTTACGACCCTGGCACACATTCAGTCACTCAATGCAAAACCACGTTGGAGTTCGCATCAACGCCTGTATCGCTGGAGGCGGTCTCGACATTCCGGCGCCTGGCCGCTGAAGCTGACTTGATTCACTATCATTTTCCCTACCCGTTTGCCGACTTACTGCACTTTCTCGGGCAACACAATAAACCGACTCTGGTGACGTATCACTCGGATGTCGTCAAACAAAAGTACTTGCTGAAGGCCTATCAACCATTAATGCACCGCTTTCTTCAGTCGGTTGATCGTATCGTGGCCACCTCNCCCAATTACGTTGTTTCGAGCCAAGTTCTGCAACGGTTTCGTGACAAGGTCGATGTTGTACCTATTGGGCTCGACCCGAGAAGTTATCCTAGCGTGTCAATCAACAACGTTTCAAAGTGGCAACGCCGATTTGGTCGCCGATTCTTTTTGTTTGTTGGTGTACTTCGCTACTACAAAGGCTTGGAAACACTGCTTGAAGCAGCCGAACACTCGCGCTTACCCATCGTTATTGCAGGCGACGGCCCTCTCGGGGAATCCATCAGGGAGAAAGCACAGCAAGCACGGCTGCACAACGTACACTTCCTCGGCCACGTATCAGAAAACGAAAAAGTAGAGCTGCTACAAGCCTGCTACGCAGTTGTATTTCCATCAGACGAGCGCTCAGAAGCCTTCGGCATCAGCCTACTTGAGGGCGCGATGCATCAGAAGCCGTTAATTTCATGTGAGATCGGCACAGGCACAAGTTATGTCAATAAACTGCATGAGACCGGACTGACTGTACCGCCTAAATCGCCGTTAAAACTTGCGGCGGCAATGGAATTGCTATGGGAACACGAGGAATATGCGGAGAGAATGGGATGCAACGCTTATCAGCGTTTTACCGAGTTATTTACCGCAGAGAAAATGGCAGATTCCTATTTTCACATCTATCAAACGTTGCTGAATAGCCCTGAAACCGCCGCTGCAGGTGTGTAAATCTATCCTACCAAAGCTAATCGGCATGGCTCAACGCCACGCCATATCACCCGTGTGAATTACTTCCAGTACAAGGTGCTTAAACGCAACTTGCTCAGCAGTAACTCGTCGGGCGTAGCACCAGCTTGGTTAATGACATTGCGCAAACTGTAGTACGTTAACGCCTGATTGTAGGACTTCTCTACCATCGCCTTGTCGGCAGTTTGGGTATAAACATCAAAGAATTTGACGCGGCTATCCAACACTTTGAGAGAAACCGCATTGGCAGTTTTTACCAACGCCTGGTCCAACATCTCTTTGTCGCCTAAGACGTCTGCAGCAACAGCAGGTTGTTTAAATTCACCTTGCTCAAGTGCGCTTGTTCCCTTGGATGCATGCGTGACAGATTCAGACAAAGCATCAGACACAAACACCTCTGTTCGTGTGTGATCAACAACACGGTAGGTTGAATAAACCTCCGCATTTTTTTCGATATTCAGGTGCTCAATATTCACCGTCTGGTAAACCGGTTGTTCAATGGTCGCTGGCGGCTCAGAGGCGTTGCGCTTTTCCCGCTTGGAAAGTTTCGTCCAGGCAATGTAATCCGGGTTCTCAATGCGTTGATAACTGACATGAACACGTCTGGCTTCGTTTTCCGTATCATTGAGTGTTTGAACGCCGGCCTGCAAAATCTCACCACTCATAAAGTAGTAGCTCAGTGCGTTCTCAGATTCGCTAATCGCTGCAATATCCGATGCGTTTACTGACGATGCCAATGTCATCGTGACATCACGTAAATGCTGTCGATCGAACGTTTGCAATAGCGATTGAGTCAGCAATTTACCCAGCTGATAGCCTTTGGCGTCATCGGCGTAGTCAGAAACCAGAATTTTGATCGTAGCCATATCCAGCACACGATTATTAATATTCTGCGCGTGCTCAACCAGCAACTCATGATCAGGGTTAAATTCTTCCAGTACGCTCAGATATCCGTAGGCAGGAATTACATTGTCTTTCGACAAATAGCCGCGAGCGCGTTTAGCAACAAACTCGATGAACTTGAGTTCTTCCGTGGTGTAATCCGCAGCTTTATTTGTCGCTACCTTGAGCGCTCTAGCTTTCGAATAGGCCTGATAGGCTGAAACAACGGAGTAGCTGCTCATCGCCTTATTGCCAGTCGCGATGAAATACTGACTGATGTCATCGGCGATTGATACGACATCCGCATGGCTTTCCATATACCCAGGGACTTTCGATAAGTGAATCAGCAAGGAATAGGCTTCATCCGTGTTACCGGCAGCAAGCGCGTCCCATAGTTGTTGCTCATATTCGCCGAATGACAGCCCTTTACGAAGCTCTTTAAGCGCTGGGTTTTCAGGCACAATGGTCTCAAGCTGATTCACCAGAGACAGTGCGTTTTCATAGCGCTTACTGCGCATTTCTGAACGGGCCTTCTGAATCGTACTGTCGATGTAGGCTTGTTTACGAGCTAATGTCTCAGCGGCCTTATCACCACCGTATATCGCGGCCATTTCATCTAACAACTCAACTTTGCGGGCGACTTGATCATCGCCTAGACGTTGAAATTCCGATTCTTTTTGCTCAACGGCAAGCTGCTTGTCATTGAATGCCTGCTCAAGTTCAAGCCGCAGGGCCAAGTATGTCGCACTGTCATAGGGCTCCAGTGCCAGAGCGTCTTCGATCGTCTGACTCAGCACCGTCATGGTCTGCCCGGGAATATCACGGTCCAGTCGATCGAGTATTTGTCGTTCTTTTTCTTGCGCAATCTTCTTGCCGACTTTCCCAAGATTCAATCTGATTTCCGTTGCCGTCGCGCTCGACGGTTTAACGTCTTTCAGTTCATCCTCAAGCTGTGAATAAAGGCTCAGCAGTTCGCCACGGTTACTGGCAATAAGAATATCCTGGTCCGTCACTGAAGGCTGCGAAGAGCATGCACTGAGCACGCCGGCCAGTATCAGAGTGGAAAGATAAGCCTTATTCATGAGGATTTTTCCTTCTATTTATAATATTGCGTACAGTATCAGTGATAGTGTCAATACAGGCATAGGCCCATTACTGAACTTCATGCGGATGATCAAAATCGTTTGACGTGAAAGCCAACCACACCATAACAAACAGTGATATCAGCCCCCAAGTTAGGCCAACAACAACCCCTGCATCAATAATACCACGCCAGGGTTGTGGCAACGTACGCACCACAGATATAAGCGCCATCAAGGCCAACGTTAATACGATTACACTAATTTGACGGCGCCGGGTCGTTCCGAAATAACCCATACAAAAAGCCGGGGCAAACAGCCCGGATTTCAAGTCAGCGCTGTCCTTCAAATAACGAATTCGCGCAGCGACTCGCGGCGAGAAGTTCTTTTGAAACCCTCTATAGCCTTCCGAATACGACATAAAAACAATGTTAGCGAACAACAGCACCCATTGAAAAAGTGTCAAATTGGATTCGAAAGCCTGAAAGGTGTTGTCATAGAGGCGAAATACGGCGAACCCCAGAAAACTGGTGACCCCGACAAACCCCCAAATAGCGGCAGCTTTACGCAACATAGAAATGCCAGATTCAGACATAGTAGATAAAAACGTAGTTTACTCGTTCAATGTAACTCTAGACAACTTAACCTTACCTTATCTGTCGAACGCCAGTTCAGCGCCACAAACAGGCATTAAAAAAGAGGCCGGAGCCTCTCTTTTAGTAAGTCTGCAACCTAGGTAGCAGACTCAAGGATCACACGAGGCGATCAGTCCTGAGAGGGTGTACGCTCTGGCTTAGGCAACAACTCTTTGCGGCTCAATTTAATGCGACCGCGGTTGTCGACTTCCAATGCCTTAACCTCAATTTCCTGACCTTCTTTCAGGTAATCTGTTACTGACTCAACACGCTCGTGAGCGATCTGAGAAATATGTAGCAGACCTTCTTTGCCCGGCAAAATGCGAACAAATGCACCGAAGTCGGCGATACGGGTAATCACACCTTTATAGATAGTGCCCGGCTCAACTTCAGCCACAATACCTTCAACTTCGTTGATTGCAGCATTTAACGAATCACCGTTTGGTGCGTAAATGCGAATCGTGCCATCGTCTTCAATATCGACCTGAGCACCAGTGCTTTCGGTAATGCCACGAATAGTCGCGCCACCTTTACCAATAACATCGCGGATTTTATCAGAATCGATCTTCATGGTATGGATACGTGGTGCGCTAGACGCTGTCTCACTACGTGCTGTAGCCAACACTTGGTTCATATCACCCAAAATGCTCAAACGCGCTTGTTGCGCTTGTTCGAGGGCAATTTCCATGATTTGGGCAGTAATACCTTCGATCTTGATATCCATCTGCAATGCAGTGATACCTTCAGAACTACCGGCTACTTTAAAGTCCATATCACCCAAGTGATCTTCATCACCCAGAATATCGGTCAAGACGGCAAAGGAATTACCTTCTTTCACCAATCCCATCGCGATACCAGCAACAGGCGCCTTCACAGGAACACCTGCGTCCATCAACGACAGAGAACCAACACATACAGATGCCATTGAGCTTGAACCATTAGATTCAGTAATTTCGCTCACAACACGAATTGCGTATGGAAATTCGTCTTCAGTCGGCAGCATTGCAGCCAGACCACGACGCGCCAAGCGGCCATGCCCAACTTCACGGCGGCCAACACCCCCCATACGACCACACTCACCAACAGAATATGGAGGGAAGTTATAATGCAGCATGAAACCGTCTCGGATCTCACCATGCAACTGATCAACACGCTGTGCATCACGGGTAGAACCTAACGTAACCGCACCGATCGCTTGCGTTTCGCCACGAGTAAACAATGCAGAACCGTGTACATTTGGCAACATGCCAACTTCAACTTCGATCGGGCGAACCGTCTTGTTGTCACGACCATCAATACGTGGCTCACCACTAAGGATGCGCTGACGCACTGTTGTTTTTTCCAGACCAGAGATTGTTTTCTGGATATCTGCATCTGCGAATTCTGAATCTTCACCACCGAACTTTTCGACAGCATCGTCTTTCAGAACGCCTACTTGAGAATAACGGTCCAACTTATCCGTAATGCGATAGGCTTCGCCGATCTTTTCCGCGTACTCTTCAGTAATTACGTCGATCAATGCTTGGTTAGCTGCAGGAGCTTCCCATTCCCAGCGTGGCTTGCCAGCTTCAGCAGCAAATTCTTTAACCAGGCCAATAATCGCCTGTAGTTCCTGATGGGCATACAATACACCGCCCAGCATTTGATCTTCGGTAAGCTCGTCAGCTTCTGATTCAACCATCAGAACGGCATCTTCAGTACCGGCAACGATCATATCCAAGCGAGAGGATTCTAGCTCTTCATATGTTGGGTTCAGCATGTAACCATCAGCATCAGTAAAACCAACACGTGCCGCACCAATCGGTCCGTTAAACGGGATACCGGAGATCGACAACGCAGCAGAGGTTGCCACCATAGCCAGAATATCAGGATCAAATGCGCTGTTCGCTGACAGTACAGTGATAACTACCTGAACTTCATTCATGAAACCGTTAGGGAAAAGCGGACGGATCGGGCGATCGATCAAGCGAGATGTTAGTGTTTCTTTCTCTGAAGGACGACCTTCACGCTTCAAGAATCCACCAGGAATTTTACCGGCAGCGTATACACGCTCCTGATAATGTACTGAAAGTGGGAAAAAGTCCTGACCGGGCTTAGCGCTCTTCGCGCCTACGACCGTTGCCAATACTTTGGTGTCATCCATCGATGCGAATACCGCACCGGTAGCTTGACGAGCAACGCGCCCTGTTTCCAGGGTAATGGTATGCTTACCGTACGAAATCTGTTTTGTTACTGGATTCACTTATATTCTCCGTTTTTAGCATACACACACTTTAGAGCCCTGATCGAAAATCGGCCCATAAAGGGCCGATCAGTTCAAACGCTCGATTGTAGGTGCTGCTGCTTAGCGACGTAGACCTAAACGCTTGATCAGATCTGTATAGCGATCACCGTTCTTGCGCTTCAAGTAGTCCAGCAATTTACGACGCTGGTTAACCATACGAATCAGACCACGACGTGAGTGGTGATCCTTTTTGTTAGACGCAAAGTGGTCTTGCAGTTTGTTAATGTTTTGGGTCAACAGCGCAATCTGTACTTCTGGAGAGCCTGTATCGCCTTCAGCTGTTTGGTAATCTTTAACAATTGCTGCTTTTTCTGTGGCACTTAAAGCCATAATTAAAACCTCTTTCAATAATATGCGAATAATGCGGCCTGTCCGCGCATATTTACAGACAGGTCGAAAGTTTGCCAGACACCAATGTCTGGAATGCATCTAACGGGTACTTACTGACCGTCAGATGCAATTAAACGACGCGGCGTAACACGCCCGTCGTCCAATATTTTACCAATTCCGAGGAACTCACCTTGCTCGGTTCGAATGCGAACAAGGCCTTCAGTGGGTGCCTTCGGCACCAACACTGCTTGACCAAGCCGTATATAATAACCCGCGGTTTCCTCAACTTCCACTAATGGGAAGTGATTTACTGCTTGCTCGGCCGGCAACAACAAATTATCCATCGCTTCAAAGTCTTCGTTTTCCTTCAGACTTTCAAGATCCTCAATGTTGATACAGTCTTGCAAATGAAAAGGCCCGGCTTGCGTACGCTCAAGAGCAATTAAGTGTGCCCCCACGTTCAGCATCGTACCAATATCTTCCGCCAGGGTTCGAATATACGTTCCCTTACTACACCTGACCGAGATATCCGCCTCAGGATGTGCACCGTTTTCACGAAATGCCAACAAGGTCAACTCGTAGATAGTAACCTGTCGCTCCTTACGCTCAACTTCAATGCCTTGCCGAGCCAGCTTGTATAGCGGCTGACCGTTCACCTTCAGTGCCGAATACATTGGAGGAACTTGAGTAATCTCGCCACGGAAGCTTTCAATAGCAAGCGCAACATCCGCCTCAGTGACTGCGGACGCATCCACTGACTGCAGAATACTACCTTCAACATCACCTGTTTCGGTAACCTCGCCAAATCGCAAGGTCGCCGTATAAGCTTTGTCAGCGTCTAAATGATATTGAGAAAACTTGGTCGCTTCACCAAAACAAATCGGTAAAACTCCGGTTGCCATCGGGTCCAAATTCCCCGTATGACCGGCTTTCTGTGCGAAGTACAGTCGTTTTACCGTCTGCAGAGCACCGTTAGATGAGCCGCCTTTGGGTTTATTTAGCAAGAGCAGGCCGTCTACGAGACGACCTTTTTTACGACGAGCCACCGACCTGTTAGTCCTTATCGTCCGATGAATCCGCTTGGGAATCAGATATTTGCTCTTGGCTGCCGACAGCTTTATCGATCAGCGCAGACAGATGACTGCCTCGAATAACACTTTCATCAAAGAAAAAGCGCAATGAAGGTGTTGTACGCATCGTTGTACTCTTGGCAATCAAGGATCGCAGAAATCCTGCTGCACCATTGAGTACTTTGACCGATTCTTTCGCGCTATCGGCATCGTCACAACCAAGAATAGTGATATAGATTCTGGCATGAGTCAGGTCACGGCTGACCTCAACATCCGTAAGACTCACCATACCTACACGTGGGTCTCGAATTTCTTGCTGAATCAATTGCGACAATTCTTTGCGCAAGAAATCAGCTACACGCTGGGGTCGACCAAATTCTCTTGCCATCTATCAACTATCTACTTTGCAATACATCAGTAACTGTTTTCCGAAACGCGGCGATGCATCAGCATCACAGCGTACGGGCAAACTCTTTCACATCAAAGACTTCGATCTTATCGCCAGGTCGAACGTCTTGGTAGTTCTTAACACCGATACCACATTCAAGACCATTTCGAACTTCACCGATGTCATCTTTGAAACGACGCAGGGATTCAAGTTCCCCTTCGTAGATAACAACGTCATCACGCAGAACACGAATCGGCTTGCTGCGGTAGATGGTTCCTTCGATAACCATAGAGCCCGCAATGAGACCAAATTTCGGTGATTTGAAGACATCACGCACTTCTGCAACACCGACGATTTCTTCACGAAGCTCTGGCGACAACATGCCAGATAGCGCTTTCGTTACATCATCAATCAAGTCGTAGATAACACTGTAATAGCGGAAATCAACGCCTTCATTTTCCATCAGCGATTTAGCTGCTGAATCGGCTCGTACGTTAAAACCAAAGACAACTGCGTTCGATGTTAAAGCTAGGTTCGCATCAGTCTCGGTAATACCACCAACACCTGAGCTAATGACCGACACTTTAACTTCATCGTTGCCCAAATCCAGTAATGCATTTTGCAACGCCTCAAGGGAGCCACGTACATCAGTCTTCAGAACAACATTAAGAACTTGTTTCTCTTCGCTACCCATGGAGTTGAACATGTTCTCCAACTTCGCAGCTTGCTGACGAGAAAGGCGAGTTTCACGGGTTCTGCGGTTACGGAACTCAGCAACTTCTCTGGCCTTCTTCTCTGACTCAACAGCGAAGAACTCATCACCAGCATTCGGTGTTGCGTTCAAGCCTAGAATTTCTACAGGAATAGACGGGCCGGCAACTTCAATACCGTGACCAACTTCATCAATCATCGCACGGACACGACCAAATGATTCGCCGGCTAGAACGATATCGCCTTTATTCAAAGTACCCTGTTGAATCAACACGGTTGAAACAACACCTCGGCCTTTGTCCAAGCGCGATTCAATAACAACACCACGCGCTGGAATATCTGCAGCGGCGCTAAGTTCTAGCATCTCAGATTGCAGCAGAACGGCATCCAGTAACTCATCAATACCTTGTCCAGTGTGCGCAGACACAGGGATAAACTGCACATCACCGCCCCAATCTTCAGGGATAACATCTTTCGCAGCCAGTTCGTTTTTAACACGATCCAGATCCGCGTCTTCTTTATCGATTTTGTTCACTGCGACAACAATCGGTACGCCAGCTGCGCGTGCATGTTGCACCGCTTCTTCTGTCTGAGGCATCACACCATCATCAGCAGCAACAACCAGAATAACAACGTCCGTACTTTGTGCACCACGTGCACGCATCGCTGTAAACGCAGCATGCCCAGGAGTATCTAAAAATGTCACCATGCCACGATCGGTTTCTACGTGGTAAGCACCAATGTGCTGTGTAATACCACCGGCTTCACCGCCAGCAACACGTGTTTCACGAATGTAATCGAGTAATGATGTTTTACCGTGGTCAACGTGACCCATAACGGTAACAACTGGCGCTCTTGTTTGGAGCGTACCTTCTTCGCGGCCAATATCATCGATCAGACGATCTTCCAGTTCGGTTTCAGACACGAATTTAACTTTATGACCCAGTTCTTCAACAATAAGAACGGCGGTATCCTGATCCAACGGCTGGTTAACCGTCGCCATAACACCCATTCGCATGAGTTGTTTGATCAGTTCACCAGACTTAACTTTCATCTGCTTGGCCAAATCGCCAACGCTGATAGCATCGCCAACTTCAACTTCAAGAATGGCTCTCTCAGTAGGCATCTCAAACTTCTGCTGGTTGACGTTAAGCTTCTTCAGCTTACGACGTCCGCCGCGACCACTGCTCTCCTGCAATTCACCATCTGCAGTTAGCTGTGAACGCAAGTTATGGTTACGACCTTTACCGCGAGTACGCTGCTCTTTACCACCGCCGCGCTTAGGTTTACGGTCATCAACAACGGGGGTAGCCAGCTCTTTCGTACGCTTACGCGCTGGCATCTTCTTGCCTGAAGACTCAGTATCAGACTCTTCTTTGGTCTCTGTCTTCGCTGACTCTGCCTTTTTCGCCGCAGCTGCAGCCGCTATCGCTTCTTCTTTGAGGCGTTTTTCTTCCTCAGCAGCTCTGCGTTTCTCTTCTTCTTTGGCTTTTTGTCGTGCCGCACGCTCTTCCGCGTCAGTGCGCTCTTTCTCTCGACGCTTGGCTGCCGCTAACTGACGCATAACTTCTGGGTCGCTAGGGTCTGCCTTCGCTTTAGCCTCCAATGACGTGCGCTCTTCTTTAAGCGCAGCCAATTCAGCTCGAATTCGTGCTTCGGCTTCTTTTTGAGCTCTTTCTGCTACTTCGCGAGCAACTCGTTCAGCAGCTTCACGCGCCGCATTTGCAGCCGCTTCACGAGCAGCTTGTTCAGCCGCTTCTTTCTGCTCAGCTTCCAAACGTGCTTTTTCTTCAGCAGCTACTTTCGCATCTTGCTCAGCCTGCTGCTGCTCCTGAAGCGCTTTTTCTTTCAGCTCTGCTTCGCTTAGAATCGGCGCAGCTTCTTCAGTAACAGACTCGTCTGCCACAACAACTTCATCATCAACCGAGACAGAATCTGATGCCTTCCTCGCTTCAGACGCAGCAGCAAGTGCGGCTTCTTCTTTCGATGGCTTGACGATTGTTCGCTTCTTGCGAACTTCGACATTGACGGTTTTCTTGCCCGGACCAGACCCGGTTTTCAGGGTGGTCAACTTCTTACGTTTTAGCGTAATTTTCTTTTCGCCTTGCTCTTCTACTGAACCGTGACTGGTTTTCAAATGCCCCAGCAAGGTTTTTTTGTCGTCTTCTGATACAAATTCGTCTGCAGAGGTGTGCGTCAACCCCGCTTCTTTCATTTGGGTAAGCAAACGATCTGTAGTGGTTCCTACTGTATCGGCTAATTGACTGACGGTTACTTCTGCCATTCGAATTCTTCTCCTCTCGACGTTGCTGTGCTACCGGTGATGGATTACTGACCTTCCTCAAACCAGGGAGCACGCGCCGCCATGATCAGATTACCAGCACGCTCTGCATCCATTCCCTCTATATCCAGCAAGTCATCTACCGCTTGCTCTGCCAAATCTTCCATGGTGATAATACCCTGACTAGCAAGTTGATATGCCAGATGAGTATCCATTCCTTCCATCGATTTCAGGTCTTCAGCAGGCTCATTCGACTCCAGCTGCTCTTCCGACGCAATGGCCTGAGTCAACAAAGCATCTTTTGCACGGGCACGCAGCTCTTGTGCAATATCTTCGTCGAAACCTTCGATTTCCAGCATTTCTTCCAGTGGCACATAAGCCACCTCTTCCAATGCAGTGAACCCTTCGTCCACTAACATCTGGGCTAATTCTTCATCAACATCTAAGGCTTCTAGGAATACTTCGAGAATTTCACCGCTTTCGCTTTCTTGCTTCTCGTTCCACTCTTCAGCACTCATGACGTTAATACGCCATCCTGTCAGATCACTCGCAAGGCGAACATTCTGCCCAGAACGACCAATGGCCTGAGCCAAATCTGTTTCTGCAACCGCAACATCCATTGCATTAGAGTCTTCATCCATAACGATGGACTCAACTTCAGCAGGCGACATTGCGTTAATGACGAGCTGTGCCGGGTTATCATCCCAAAGAATAATATCGACACGTTCGTTGTTCAATTCACCGGATACCGCTTGCACTCTCGCACCACGCATACCGACACATGCACCAACAGGATCAATACGCCCGTCATTGGTTTTGACGGCAATCTTAGCGCGAGAGCCAGCATCACGTGCGGCCGCTTTGATTTCGATGACTTGCTCTGAAATCTCAGGCACTTCAATTTTAAACAATTCAATCAGCATCTCTGGGCACGTGCGGCTCATAATCAACTGCGGACCACGAGTCTCAGTAGAGACTTCTTTAAGAATTGCACGTACACGATCACCCATGCGGAATATTTCGCGGGCAATGGTTTCAGATTTGGGCAACAACGCCTCTGCATTACCGCCCAGATCAACAATAATATTGTCTCGGGTAACCTTTTTGACAGAGCCATTTACTAACTCACCAACACGTTCGCGGTACAAATCAACAACCTGCGCACGTTCAGCCTCACGAACCTTCTGAACGATAACTTGCTTGGCTGTTTGCGCTGCAATACGACCGAAACCTACATTTTCGATTTGCTCTTGGTGAATATCACCAATCTGCAAACTCGTATCGACTTCAGCGGCTTCTTGCGTGGTAAATTCGGTACCTAAGATAGCCATGTGGTCATCAGGAACCACAGTCCAACGACGAAACGTACTGTAGTCGCCAGTTGCTCGGTCAATTACCACATAAACGTCTGATTCTTCGTCTTCAAAGCGCTTTTTGGTTGCGGTCGCCAACGCTTGCTCAATCGCTTCAAAAATGATGCTTTCATCAACACCTTTTTCGTTTGATACAGCTTCCGCGACTAATAATATTTCTTTACTCATATCACGCCTCTTTAAGCACTATTCCTTGGATACGATATTGGCTTTTTCTATCGAATCGACGGGCAATACATATTCTTCATCATCGACACGAACCACAACATCGCCACCTTCAACACCGACCAATTGGCCAGAAAACTTTCTGCGACCGTCAAAAGGGATTCGTAATTTCACTCGAATACCATTACCGATAAACTGCTGATAATGGTCCAGTTTGAAAAGCGGGCGATCCATACCCGGCGATGATACTTCCAGGAAGTACTCTGATTTAATCGGATCTTCAACGTCGAGAATACCGCTTACCTGATGACTCACAGCAGCACAGTCGTCTACGCCTATGCCTTCGGGGTTTTCAATAAAAATTCGCAGCGTTTGCTGGCGCCCCTGACCTACGAGTTCAACGCCCCAAAGCTCATAGCCGAGGGCCTTCACCGAAGACTCGATAAGCTCTTGAATTTGTTGAACATCTGCCACTTACTAAATCTCCAGAAACAAAAAATGGGCACAAGGCCCACCGAAAATCTGCAGGAAAACTGGCTTCCTGCGCATTTTAAGTATCGTCAGGTTTCCAACACCCCGAAAACCTTGGCGCGGATTATAGGCGTACCGCCAACCAGGGTCAACCAATCAGCTGCTTCGTAAAAATAACGTTGTTTGGTGCCGAAGGCGGGACTTGAACCCGCACGAGCATAAGCTCACCACCCCCTCAAGATGGCGTGTCTACCAATTCCACCACTTCGGCATAAAGAGTGTTTCAGATTACTGTCCAGCATCCTTCGCTGACGGCATATCTGTAGCAGTATTTGAAGGTGCCTCATCAGCCGGAACAACTGGCACTTCGGACTCTGCTGGCACTGCCTGATTAACAGGTAGCGCAGGAATTTCTTCATTAATTTCTTGCTGCGGCTGCATCACTTCAATTGCCGCCGGGATCGCTGGCACATCTACTTCGTACGCAACACCACTCTTCTCACGTGCAAAATAGGCCAAGGTGAGACTCGTAGCAAAAAAGACCGCAGCCAAAACTGCCGTCCAACGCGTCAGGAGATTACCACCACCCTGAACACCAAATACTGTCTGCGATGAACCGCCACCAAACGACGCACCCATCTCAGCACCTTTACCCTGCTGAAGCATGATCAACGCTAGGATTGCAATCGCAACGATAGCGTGGACAACCAAGATTAATTGTTCGAGCATGTTTATTCCGCCGATTTACAAATTACGCAGAACTCTTCTGCATCCAGTGCAGCTCCGCCAACAAGTGCACCATCAATATCTTCCATGGCGAACAGCTCAGCAGCATTTGCACCTTTAACGCTACCACCATAAAGTATCTGCATTCTCTCAGCAGTTACGCTGTCATATCCAGCCACACATTGACGAATGGCAGCATGGACCTCTTGAGCCTGCTGAGGTGATGCAGTACGACCTGTACCAATCGCCCAAACCGGCTCATATGCCACAACAACAGACAAAAACTGTGCAATGCCGATGACTTCGATAATAGCAGCCACTTGCCCGGATACCACATCTAGCGCATCACCCGCATCACGCTGAGCCAAGCTTTCACCTACGCACAAAACTGGTGTTATATTTTGTGCAAGAAGGTGCGCACACTTGGTGGCAACGACTGCATCGCTCTCACCGTAATATTCACGGCGCTCAGAGTGACCAACAAGGCCAAACTTACAACCTAGCTGCGCGAACATCTGCGCTGACACTTCGCCAGTAAATGCACCAGACTCCAATGCTTCAGCACACACGTTTTGTGCACCGACCTGAATCGAAGTACCCGCTAACAACTCAACAACTGCCGCAGTATAAACTGACGGCGGACAGACAACTGCATCCACAGAACCCAACATCAAATTATTTACACCAGAAGACAGATCTTCCGCCAGTGCTGTGACTGACTGCGGAGAACCGTTCATTTTCCAGTTACCGATGATGAGTTTACGACGCATTTACTGCCCCTCAAAAATGGCCGACAATACTAACCAAACCACTTGCAACATACAACATGTTTCCAAGGGCAATACGTGAAAATAACTGAAAAAATCTTACCAAATCAGTAACAAACAAAACAGTTGCGTCATATTGCCAAGCCCACTTTCCTAAACTATGCGCCAGCAGCCTCAACANCTCCCGCTAACGACTCTGTCAATTCAGCAACCAACGCATCATCTTCACCTTCCACCATCACCCGAACCAATGCCTCGGTACCAGATGGACGAATAAGCACGCGCCCACTTCCATTCAGTTGCTTTTCTGCATCCATAACAGCCGATTTCACAGAAGCCTCTTCAGCGATGGTCGCCTTATCTTGAACGGGTACGTTAATCATACGCTGGGGGAACTTGCGGACAGGTGCTAGTAACGTCTGCAGTGACTGCCCACTAGTCCCAAGCGCAGCAAGAACCTGCAATGCCGAGACAATACCATCACCCGTACTTGCTACCGCACGACACAACAAATGCCCGGAAGACTCACCACCGAGCAACCAGCCATTTTCGACCATGACCTGCTTAACATAACGATCGCCAACTTTGGCACGTGCAAAATCTAACCCGAGACCACGGAAGGCCAGTTCGACCCCCATATTTGTCATCAGCGTTCCGACAACGCCCTGATACCCCGGCTCACCAATAGCTGACTGACTCGCGATAATGTAGAGAAGTTCATCCCCATCAATAATCTCACCATTGGCATCCACAAAGCACACCCGATCACCGTCGCCATCAAAAGCGATACCGAGCCCCGCCCCCTCTTCTACAACTTTCTGCTGCAAAGCCTCTGGTGACGTCGAACCGACACCATCATTGATGTTTACGCCATTCGGCTCACAGCCAATCTCCACAACCGCCGCGCCCAGCTCACGAAACACATTACCCGCAACGTGGTAGGTAGCACCATGCGCACAATCGAGAACGACTTTGAGCCCTTTCAATTCAAAATCAATCGGCACCGTGCTCTTGCAATACTCTATGTAGCGACCCGCCGCATCATCAATCCGGATAACTTTTCCGAGCTTATCACTAGAGACTGTTACCAAAGGCATATCAACGTATCGCTCGATCGTCGCCTCAACCTCATCACTTAATTTTTCGCCATTCTCACAGAAGAACTTAATGCCGTTATCGTAAAACGGATTATGCGATGCAGAAATTACAATGCCGATTTGGGCATGGAATGTACGCGTCAAATACGCAATCGCAGGCGTAGGCATCGGGCCAAGTAATTTAACGTTTACGCCTGCAGCAACCAGACCTGCCTGAAATGCCGACTCAAACATATATCCGGATATCCGGGTATCCTTACCAATAACGACTGTGCAGTCTTCACCCGGATTTGCCTCGACCAAGTAATGACCAACAGCCCACCCTAGCTTGATTACAAAATCCGGTGTGATTGGCGTTTGCCCAACCTGACCACGAATACCGTCTGTTCCAAAGTACTTACGCATTTTACATCCTATTCCTTTTACTAGGCGCACTGACCACCAGGCAATTTATCGGCACCACTCAAACACCGACACTCTCGAACACACTCTGATGAGTCCACCACTAAATCTTTTTATTCCGACGACACTGCGTCAAGCACCGCGATCGCCATTTGAACCGCATCACTGGTCGCCCTTACATCATGCACGCGAATAATTTTACTTCCGCGCTCTACCGCCATCACTGCCAGTGCGATACTCGCGGGCAAGCGCTCACTAACGTCACAGCCACCCAAAACATGGGCAATCATCGACTTTCTCGACATCCCAACTAGGGTTGGCACCCCCAATTGCTGAAACGCAGGCAAGTTTGCCAGCAACGCCAGGTTATGAGCAAGACTCTTTCCAAAACCAAAGCCAGGATCAATCAGCAACTGCTGCCGGGAAATCCCCACATCAAGACATGCCGCCATACGCCCTTGCAAATAAGACACCACATCAGCGACAGGATCTTCATAACTCGGATTATCCTGCATTGAGCTAGGCTCCCCCTGCATATGCATCAAACAGACTGGTAATTCACACTGTTTTGCAGCATCCAATGCGCCCGGCCGTGTTAACGCCCTAACATCATTGAGCATACCTGCACCGTGATGTTTAGCGGCAAGCATAACCTCGGGGGTAGATGTATCAACGGAAATCACAATATCAAGCCGCGAGGCAATCACCTCAACAACCGGCACAACACGATCCAATTCTTCTGCAACAGAGATAGGCGCCGCTCCCGGGCGTGTCGACTCACCACCAACATCAAGAATGGTCGCCCCGTCACGCTGCATTTGCTCTGCACGACGAAGCACTTTATCCAGATCGACAGACGCACCAGAATGACACTCTCCACCATCAGAAAACGAGTCTGGCGTAACATTTAGTATCCCCATAACATGGGGGCGGGAGAGATCCAGCTCACGGGAACCGCAGATAAGCTTGGGGGTCATACTGCTCCTAAAAAAAGACCCCGGATATACCGGGGGCCTAGTTCAGTCTTACTCGCGAAAGGAGTCTAACAAAGAAATGTGTCGGCTGCGTTACTAGTGATCACCAACAGAGCCGGGAAGATCGTCAGATTTCTTACCATCGACATCGTCAAGCTTGCCGGTTTCGACATCTGAAGAATCAGCACTATCGCCGCCACTATCATCCCAATCTTTGGGCGGTCGCACTTGGCGACGCTGCATCAAGTCATCAACTTGATGCGAATCAAGGGTTTCGTATTCCATCAACGCTTCTTTCATCGCGTGCAGAACATCTTCATTGTCTTTCAAGGTTTTTTGGGCACTGGTGTAACAGTCATTGATAATTCGCTTAACCTCGTTATCAATAACTTCCGCAGTTGCTGCTGAATAGTCTTCACGACCCGTCTGCTCATTCAAAGAGTACAAAACAGGGCCAAGTTGATCTTCTGCAAAGCCCCACTGAGTAACCATGGCCCGAGCATAGCGCGTCGCCATCTGAATATCAGAACTCGCCCCGGTGCTGACACCGTCCAACCCGTACATCATTTCTTCAGCAATACGACCGCCATAGAGAGTTTCAATACCACCCAATAGCTTCAAACGGGATTCAGAAATTCGATCAGCTTCGGGCAAAAAGTGCGTAACACCCAACGCTCGACCACGAGGAATAATCGTCACCTTATGCACAGGGTCATGCTCTGGCGCCAAGTAACCGATAATGGCGTGTCCAGCCTCATGATACGCGGTTGTTTCTTTTTCTTTCTCAGACATCACCATGGTCTTGCGCTCTGCGCCCATCATGATTTTATCTCGTGCCTGTTCAAACTCAGCCATAGAAACCATGCGACGACCCGATCGTGCAGCAAACAACGATGCCTCATTGACCAGATTCGCCAGCTCTGCACCTGAAAAGCCCGGTGTTCCTCGCGCGATGACATTCGCCTGCACATCATCGGCAACCGGCACTTTACGCAAGTGGACTTTAAGAATTTGTTCACGACCACGAATATCAGGTAAACCCACAACAACCTGGCGATCAAAACGACCCGGCCGAAGCAGCGCGCTATCCAACACGTCAGCACGGTTAGTTGCGGCCACGACGATAACGCCGTCATTGCCTTCAAATCCATCCATTTCGACCAGCAACTGGTTCAACGTTTGCTCGCGCTCATCGTGACCACCACCCATGCCGCTGCCGCGATGGCGACCAACAGCATCGATTTCATCGATAAAGATAATACAAGGAGACTGTTTTTTAGCCTGCTCAAACATATCCCGCACACGAGNCGCACCAACACCAACAAACATCTCAACGAAATCGGAGCCAGAGATAGAGAAAAACGGAACCTTTGCTTCACCAGCAACCGCTTTCGCTAATAGCGTTTTACCGGTACCCGGAGGCCCAACCAACAGCATACCGCGTGGAATTTGACCACCTAAGCGTTGATACTTACCTGGGTCTCGCAAGAAATCGACCACTTCCTGCACATCTTCTTTGGCTTCATCACAGCCGGCAACATCCGCGAATGTTGTTTTAATTTGATCTTCTGCCAGCAAGCGCGCCTTGGATTTACCAAAGGCCATTGGCCCGCCTTTTCCACCACCTGGGCCGCCTTGCATTTGGCGCATGAAAAACATAAATACGGCAATAATAATCAGAATCGGGAAGCTTGCGACCAACAGCTGCACCCAAATACTCTGACGCTCAGGAGGAAGCCCCTCAACCGTCACATTGTGTTCCAGCAGATCATTAATCAGCTGCGGATCATCAATCGGTGGCCGAACCACCTTAAAATCACTACCACCAGAGAGCTTACCCAAAATCGTGGTATTGTTGATTTCCACGTTTTCAACGTGATTTTTTTGCACAGCGTCAATAAATTGGCTGTAACTCATGGTTTGGTTACTTTTCGACGGATTGATGCTAGTGAACACTGACACCAGTATTGCCGCGATAACCAACCACAGAAGGAGGTTTTTAACCATATCGTTCAAAGGAATACCCTCAGGAACATTTGCCTGTCTTTTATCATAGCGCCTGTTGGAAAGACGTCTTTACACTTTAACCGCATTTAAGAAAAGATGCCGGTGTTTTTATATGCCATCGGCGCACAATACCATTTATGCGGTCTGAACGGTAGTTTACGGGGCGGCACTCTAACAATCCGCCTATATTCAGCTGCGCTCAGCACACCCGAATTCCGTCAACTACCCCTTAAAACCCTTACCCAAGAGGTAGGTTTCTCGCGACCGCGCTCTCGAAGAACTCGGCTTACGCGTTAACACAGTATTGAAGCTTGAGCGCATCTCCGCCATATATGGCTGAAAGCCCTCACCCTGAAACACTTTAGTCAGAAAACAACCACCCGGACTCAATACCTGACGCGCCATATCGAGAGCAAGCTCGACCAAATACATGGACTTCGGCTGATCAACATCGCGCATCCCACTCATATTGGGGGCCATATCGGAAATTACAAGGTCAACTGGGCGTTCTTGGATTACATCCATGATTTGCTCGAAAACACTTTCTTCCGTGAAATCGCCTTGAATAAAGGTAACATCAGGAATCGAATCCATCGGCAGGATATCCGAGGCAATCATAATGCCATCACTACCCACCAAACTACCGGCGACCTGAGACCAACCGCCGGGCGCAGACCCCAGATCAACAACCGTCATACCCGGCCTGATCAATTTGTCTTTTTTCTGAATTTCCAATAATTTGAAGCAAGCACGGGAGCGATACCCATGTTTTTGTGCTTCTCGGACGTAGTGGTCGTCGAAATGCTCATCAAGCCATCGCTGGCTGCTTTTGGACTTTGCCATAAACTCATTTTACGTTTTTGTGAAAAATACCTTACAATGCCGCCTCAAATTCGAGGGCAAACAACTATGGCGCTACCACAGGCAAAAATCAAACATCTTCGTACCATCGGCCATAAACTGAAGCCGGTTGTGATCGTCAGTGAAAACGGCCTCAGCGACAACCTTTTAGCCGAGCTGGAACGCGCGCTAAATGATCACGAGCTTATCAAAGTCAAATTTGCATTCGAAGATCGTGAAGCCAAAAAGGCAGCCATCGACGAAGTCATCAAACATTCAAAAGCAGAAGCGGTACAACAAATCGGAAAAATCGTTTTGCTTTATCGTTTGGCCAAGCAAACCAACAAAAAGCTATCCAACCTGCACCGCCCCATCTGATCGGCGGCACTCACTACAAAAAAGGCCGGCATAAGCCGGCCTTTTTTATGGATACTCAATACCGACCTAAACGTCATCCGCCGACGTCAACGGATAATTCGCAGGGTATGGCAACTGAGCAACACCCGAGTCAATCGCCGCTTTGGCAACAGCAGCAGAGACTGTACCAAGCAAACGTCCATCTAATGGCTTAGGAATGATATAGTCCGGCCCATAAGTCAGACTCTCTTCACCACACGCATCAAGCACCACTTGCGGCACTGGCTCTTTCGCCAACTCTTTGATTGCATGAACAGCAGCCACTTTCATCTCTTCATTAATCGCCGTTGCGCGTACATCCAATGCGCCACGGAAAATGAACGGGAAGCCCAAAACGTTATTTACCTGATTTGGATAATCTGAACGCCCTGTCGCCATCACAACATCATCACGAGCGCCATTTGCCAACTCAGGGCTAATTTCCGGATCTGGGTTAGAACACGCAAATACGACTGGGTTAGCCGCCATGGTTTTCAGTACATCGGCAGATAACAAGTTCGCACCCGACAAACCTACAAACACGTCAGCGCCATTACATGCATCTTCGAGTGTTCGCTTATCAGTGCGATTCATAAATTCAGCTTTGTACTGATTAATACCATCGCGACCTTCGTAAATCACACCACGACGATCCAGCATAAAGATGTTTTCTTTACTTGCACCACAACTCACCAGCAAACGCATGCAGGCAATCGCAGCAGCGCCAGCACCAAGACATACGATCTTGGCATCGTCAATAGATTTACCCTGAATTTCCAGTGCATTCAGCATACCCGCCGCCGTTACAATGGCAGTACCGTGCTGATCATCATGGAAAACGGGGATATCACACTGTTCGATCAGCGCTTTTTCGATCTCAAAACACTCTGGCGCTTTGATATCTTCTAGATTGATACCGCCCCATGTATTAGCAATATTAGCGACTGTTTTAATGAAGTCTTTCGGATCATCCGCTTCGACTTCGATATCAACTGAATCAATACCGGCAAAACGTTTGAACAGTAGGCTCTTGCCTTCCATTACAGGTTTGGATGCTAAAGGCCCTAAATTACCAAGACCAAGAATGGCAGATCCGTCAGTCACTACTGCAACCAAGTTGCCCTTGGCAGTATACCGATAAGCATCTTCTGCATTCTCGGCGATCGCACGCACAGGCTCAGCAACCCCAGGGCTATAAGCCAATGCTAAATCCCCTTGGGTTTCAGCTGATGTAGTCAACGCCACTGCGATTTTGCCAGGCTTAGGCTGAGCATGATAATCCAACGCTGCTTTTTTAAAATCTTCCGACATAATTATTCCGCCTAGATCGTCAAGAGGTGCAAGGATATAGAAATCACCCACCCCCCTCAAGCTTAATTTTGAAACACCGCGTTTAGAAATTAGCCTGATTAGATGCTGCTTTTACCGTCGGAAAAACACGCTTCAAATACATCGAGATGCTGACCTTGCAACATACTAAGATCGTTTTTTCGTGTATTTAGAAGAGCGCTTCCGCTCACAAACAAACACATCAGATTTCTGATAGCCGCATGGTCTCTTTGATGTTTTAGATGGATTTAGCGATATGACATATCGCTAACAGATACATACTGCCTAACCGGCGAGCCACTCCCCCAAAACTCTCGAATGGATACGCATATCGATAGGCTTTAGTTCAAAAAACAAATTGTTATTGTTTTTCACAACACCCTGAATTGCATAAGCAAATACGAATTCGCTGGACACACAATAGAGCCACCTAAAACTAAAAAGGCATGGCTACTAAGTAGCCATGCCTTTTGAAATTCTGTAAACAGTGTCGTTTTATTTGGTACGACGACCGGCAAAACGCTTGTTGAACTTGTCGATACGACCACCGGTTTCAGCTTGCTTCTGCTTGCCTGTGTAGAAAGGGTGGCATGCAGAACAAACATCAAGGTGGATGTCTTTGCATACAGTTGAACGTGTTTCGATGGTGTTACCACAGCTGCATGTTGCTGTGATATCGGCATACTTTGGATGAATATCTGCTTGCATGATTACAATCCTTAAATTTGCTGCACCGCCACCTGATCCTTAAAGATCAACGAGCATTTGCTCATTTGATACCGAATATGTCTTTGATTGAGGGGCTTATCGCGACATTCTCAATCCGCCAACATATCAACTGCCAGGCACCGTACAGGCTAAAATGGGATGCGAATAGTAGCGATCAAATTATCACCAGGCAAGCGTTTTCAACAATTTTCTACGTGTATCCGTGATAGACTCACGGGATGCCACACGATTTATTCCTAAAAATTGCCGTCAACTGCCCTTTACGGCGATCGTTTGACTATTTACCCCCCAAACAGGTCAACGAATTGCCAGTGCCTGGCACCCGAGTGAGCGTGCCTTTCGGTAACCGCAAGCTCACGGGTATTGTCATTGCAACTACTGCAACTAGCGATCTCCCCGCAAACAAACTCCGCCATGTCGAAACTGTGCTCGACTCAACCCCAATCGTCAGCACTACGATGATGCAGCTGGCAACATGGATGAGCGACTACTACCAGCATCCGATTGGAGAGTGTTTTGCCATTCTTCTTCCCTCTCTATTAAGGAAAGGCGAAAAGCAGGTAGATCTCTCTGAAAACGGGTGGCAATTGACCGATAGCGGCAAAGACTTTCGCCCGGCAGCCAACGCCATTCAGCAACAAAAAGCCATCGATTATTTTCAGTCAAATGCACGACTAAACGACGACAACAAAGGTGCCGCGGGTATTTCTCTATCAGCCCTAAAGAATCTGGTCAAGAAAGACGTATTACACCCATATACCGAACAGCCTGCAAAAATGGAATTTACGGCAGCGCATATTCACCATTCCCCCTTTGGTTTGAACACGCAACAAGCTGGCCTCATTCAACGTTTCGAAGCACAGCCGCCAAGTTTTCGGCCAATATTACTCGAAGGGATTACCGGCAGCGGCAAAACCGAGGTCTATCTACAACTGATTGAACGGGTGCTACTGGCAGGCAAACAGGCCCTTATTCTTGTGCCTGAAATTGGCTTAACACCGCAAACGATCGCCCGCTTTCAAAAACGCTTCGATTGCGCGATGGCCGTTTTTCATTCCAACCTGACGGATCAGCAGAGATTGCGCTACTGGCAGCAGTCTCAAGCCGGCATTGCCCGTATCATCATTGGCACCCGCTCAGCGCTGTTTACCGCAACGGAAGATCTGGGCATCATCATCATTGATGAGGAGCACGATCTTTCGTACAAGCAACAGGATGGACTGCGCTATTCAGCGCGTGACCTAGCGTGTGTTCGCGCTAAAATTGAGCAAATTCCAGTCGTATTGGGGAGCGCAACTCCGAGCCTTGAAACACTCAACAATGCAGATACCCAGAAGTTCGAACACTGGGAATTGACCGAGCGTGCAGGCAATGCCTCTCCAGCTACCGTTGAACTCGTTGATATTCGCAATCAACCCATGGTGGACGGCTTGGCAGAATCCGTATTGCCACACATTGCACATTGCCTCCAGCAACAACAGCAGGCCTTGGTGTTTATCAATCGCCGCGGCTTCGCTCCCATGCTCATTTGCCACGACTGTGGTTGGGTTAGCCAGTGCGAAGCCTGTGATGCGCGAATGACACTACACCTTCGCGCCCAACATCTGCGCTGCCATCATTGTCAGGCTGTCAGCCCTATTCCTATGCAATGCCCGGCTTGCCAGAGCAGCGAATTAGTTTACCAAGGCGCAGGTACCGAGCGGCTCGAATCGACACTCAAGCAACATTTTCCAGATGCTCCGCTGTTTCGCATCGACCGCGACACAACTGCGGGAAAGCAAACAATGCAAAACATGCTGGCACAAATTCATGAGCAACCTTCCGCCATATTGGTCGGCACACAAATGCTGGCAAAAGGTCATCACTTTCCGAATGTGACCTTGGTCGTTATTTTGGAAGCCGACAGCGCATTAATGGGTACCGATTACCGGGCAACCGAACGTTTTGGCCAGCTTGTGACACAAATTGTTGGCCGCGCCGGCCGCGAAGAAAAACCCGGGCATGCACTCATTCAGACCCACTACCCCGACCATATGCAACTGCAAAAACTGGTTCACCATGGGTACCGCCGCTTGGCGATGGATCTACTATCCCAGCGTCGCGAGCTGGGCTTGCCGCCTTTTAGCTTTCAAGCACTGATTCGACTGGAAGCCCGTGACGCACAGGATGCTATCAATCTGCTTCAGCACCTGCAACAGAGCATCAGTCACCTTCCTATTATCGCTATCGGCCCATACCCAGCCAACTTACAACGCCGCGCGCATTACTTTCGATTCCAGTTAATGCTGCAAGCACACCAGCGCGCTCAGCTTAAATATGCCGTCGGCATACTGCTTGATACCGCCACAGCACTGATAAAACCGGCACAACATCGGTTTTCTGTGGATATCGATCCACAAGACGTGAGTTAACCAATGATATAAAGACGTGACCTTTAGCATTTGGCCGCTACCCATTAACGAGATAGAATACGCCCTTCCTCAAATTCGTCCCTGAAAATCCCATGAAAGAGCAATTACACAGCTTGCTAGAGCAAGCGCTGCAACAACTGCAAAGCGACGCCATCCTGCCTCAGGAGATCAACGCCCGCATCAACCTTGACCGCACAAAAAACAAGGAACACGGCGACCTGGCAACCAATTTGGCGATGATGTTGGCCAAACCTGCCGGCATGCCACCGCGCGACTTAGCAGGGCATATTATTGCAGCACTGCCAGAGAATTCGATCGTGCGCCAATGTGATATTGCCGGCCCCGGGTTTATCAATTTCTTCTTTAACGATGCGGCTGCTGGGTCAGTCATTCAAGCCATTCTCGCCGAAGGTGAACAATACGGCCGAGCCAACCTGGGTGAAGGCAAAAAGATTCAGGTTGAATTTGTCTCAGCAAATCCTACCGGCCCGTTACACATCGGTCATGGCCGTGGCGCCGCCGTCGGCGACTCACTCTGCCGTTTGCTGGGTGCTACCGGCTGGGATGTAACCGCAGAGTTCTACTATAACGATGCCGGCGTTCAGATCGAAACGTTAGCGCTATCAACCCAAGCACGCGCTCGCGGGCTAACCCCAGATGATGCCGGCTGGCCTGATGGCGGTGGCTATCTAGGGGAATATATTAAAGATGTCGCCGATGCTTACATGCAAAAGGCGACCGTTGAAGCCAAAGACATGACTGTCACCGGCATCGGTGATGCCGAGGATATCAACGCGATCCGCCAATTTGCTGTTGCTTATTTACGCCACGAGCAGGATCTCGACCTACAAGCCTTCGCCGTGGATTTCGATGTCTACTTCCTAGAATCCTCACTCTACAGTGATGGCAAAGTTGAAGCCGCTGTTGAGCGCCTGATCGCCAATGGAAAAACGTACGAAAAAGACGGTGCGTTGTGGCTAAAAACCACCGACTACGGTGACGACAAAGATCGCGTTATGCGTAAGACCGACGGCAATTTCACCTACTTTGTTCCGGATGTTGCCTACCACCTCGACAAATGGGAGCGTGGCTTCAACCGCGTAGTCAACGAACAGGGTGCTGACCACCATTCAACGATCACACGCGTGCGCGCTGGCTTACAGGCACTGGATGCTGGTATTCCTAAGGGCTGGCCAGATTATGTCTTACACCAAATGGTCTTGGTCATGAAAGGCGGTGAAGAAGTGAAGCTGTCTAAACGTGCAGGAAGCTATGTAACGCTGCGCGATTTGATCGACGAAGTAGGTCGTGATGCGACCCGCTACTTTTTGGTTTCCCGCCGCCCGGATGCTCAACTGACATTTGATATCGACTTGGCCAAATCTCAGAGCAATGAAAACCCGGTTTACTACATCCAATATGCCCATGCACGTACCTGCAGTGTTGAAGCCAAGCTAGCGACACAAGGAATCGATGCAAATATCAACGACGCAGATCTGACACTGCTGGTTGAAGATGAAGAGAAAGCGCTACTGAAAACACTCGCGCATTACCCGGAAGTTGTTAAAGCCGCATCAACCCGTCTTGAACCGCATTCCATCGCAACATTCTTGCGCGAGCTGGCCGGCGACTATCATAGCTGGTATAACGCACATAAGGTTCTGGTGGATGACGCAACCCTGCGCACAGCACGTGTGGCACTAGGCAAAGCGGTTCAGCAGGTATTAGCTAATGGATTAGACCTACTGGGTGTTTCCGCCCCGGAAACCATGTAACGCATGAGCCACGACTTCGCCAAGAAAAACAGCAAAAGCAAACCGACCAAGAAACGCGGCGCTAAACAAGCGGCGCAGCCACCTGCTCGGAAGCTTCCCGGCTGGGTGCTGTTTTTCAGTGGCGTAGCCATTACGCTGTTCGGCCAGTTTCTTTGGCAGCTTGCCCAAGTAGAAACATCGGCAAACTCCGAAGAACCGGTTGTACGGCCAAACATCAAATGGCTAGACGACCCAAAAGATACCACCGACAGCGCCCCCACCAAGCGCCCTGAACTGAAGTTCTATGACACACTCAAAGATATGGAAGTTAAGGTCCCGGACGAAGTTGTCGCCCAACGAGAGCAAGAAGATTATAACTATGCGTTGCAAGCTGGCTCTTTCAAAAGTGGCAACGACGCAAACCAGCTACGCGCAGAAATTATCCTGTTAGGTTTGGATGCAAATATTGAAAAGCGCGTCAGCCAAACAAGTGGCACAACCTGGCACCGTGTTATTGTTGGCCCATTTACCTCCCGCTCCGCATTGGCAAAGGCCCGCAGCACACTGATCAACAACAATATCAAAACCATACGTATTAAACGTAGTTGATCACGCCTCATACTTATTGCGAGCATAACGCCAACCTAGCATCCAGCTGACGATTTTCAGCCCACTGAAATTTACCGCCTCACATCCGCCCCTGACCTATACTGGCAGAGAAAACTGCATGGAGTATCCCGTGGATTGGCAGCACCTAGTAGTAGAATACGGATATCTCGGTATTTTGATCGGCACTTTGCTGGAAGGCGAAGTGATCGTTATCATCGGCGGTTTTATGGCCCACCGCCATTATCTTGAGCTACCGCTCGTGATGTTATTTGCGTTTACCGGCACCCTCATCAGCGACCAACTGTTTTATTATATCGGCCGCATCAAAGGCAGACCCTATATCGACTCACGCCCCCACTGGCAGGTGCGCACCGAAAAAGTATTTTCGCTGTTACACAAATACCCGGTTTTACTCGTGTTGGGATTTCGTTTTATGTACGGGCTACGCACGATTACTCCGCTCGCCATCGGCGCAAGTAATTTTCCGCCACTGAAATATTTAATCCTCAATACGATTGGAGCGGGTATTTGGGCGATTGTCGTGAGTACTCTTGGCTATCTGATAGGCGATATGATTTTACGGCACGGCAAACAATACGAACTTACCGTCGTGATTGCTATGTGCGTCATCGGCGTATTGGTATGGGGCGGATACAAAATTCGTTATCGCCTCGAGGCAAGGCGGCGGTTACTTCGACGTAAAAAGCGTCAGAAGTCCGGCTGACAATCGAAATGCATTCGCTCATCACGATCTGGATGAGCGAAACTCAACTCACAAGCATGTAATAGCAAACGATCACTTTGCGCCCGAACAGCGGCCGGCGCATAAAACTTACAACCCACAATGGGGTGCCCTAGGTGCAACATGTGCACGCGTAGCTGATGTGATCGCCCCGTGTGCGGCTTGAGCCGAACGCGTGTCTGCTGGCGCTCATCATCACGATGAATAACTTCAAAATGCGTTAGTGCCGGCTTACCGTTGTCATTGTCGACCATCTGCCGTGGCCGGTTGGGCCAATCACAAATTAAGGGCGCATCCACAGCGCCCGAATCTTCCTCAATAAATCCATCGACGACCGCCTGATAAGATTTTCCGACTTCGCGCATTTCGAATTGACGACTCAAGTGCCGATGCGCTTCGGCATCCAATCCAAGCACCATCAAACCGGATGTCGAAAGATCAAGCCGATGCACGATCCGAGCTTCTGGGAAATCAACCTGCAGACGGGTAATCAAACAGTCGCGGTTACGCACATCTCGCCCCGGCACACTCAACAATCCCGACGGTTTATTCACCACCAAGATACGCGAATCGGCATAAACAATGTCAATATCCGCATCGCAAGGCGGAACGATAAAAGTCATATTTGAATAAGGCTTGGGCAAGTACACGATTGGGCGCGCAGTCTAACGTCATGCTTTGGCCGAAACCAGCCTTTTAACGCTTGCGAAAGCGCAAGTGCCAGTCTTATCATGCAAACACCGTCAAACAGGGCTTAACGCCCTACTCCGACACCACTCAATTAACGTACAGGTCTAACCATGTCTGAAGCCTTCATCAAATCTCGCGCAGCTGTCGCCTGGGGACCAGGCCAGCCATTATCTATCGAAGAAGTGGATGTTATGCCACCCAAAGCCGGCGAAGTTCTCGTGCACATCGTCGCAACCGGCGTCTGCCATACCGACGCCTACACCTTATCGGGCGCAGACTCCGAAGGTAAGTTCCCATGCATTCTCGGGCATGAAGGCGGTGGCATTGTTGAACAAATTGGCGAAGGCGTTACCTCCGTAGCTGTAGGCGATCATGTGATCCCGCTCTATACCCCTGAATGTGGTGAATGCAAATTCTGCCTGTCGGGTAAAACTAATTTATGCCAAAAGATCCGCGAGACCCAAGGCCAAGGCGTAATGCCCGATGGCACTACCCGCTTCTACAAAGATGGCAAACCGATTTACCACTACATGGGCACATCGACCTTCTCTGAGTACACGGTATTACCCGAAATCTCTTTGGCTAAAGTTCCTAAATCCGCACCACTAGAAAAAGTTTGCCTGCTGGGCTGCGGTGTCACGACCGGTATGGGCGCCGTAACAAATACCGCCAAAGCCGAGCCTGGAAGCACCATCGCAGTATTCGGCTTAGGTGGCATTGGCTTAGCCGTCATCATGGGCGCCAAGATGGCCGAGGCTTCACGTATCATCGCGATTGACCTGAATGAGGACAAATTCGACCTTGCTCGACAGCTAGGCGCGACGGACTGTGTAAACCCGAAAGCCCACCCGGACAAAAGCATCCAAGAAGTTATTGTAGACATGACGGATGGCGGCGTTGACTATTCCTTCGAATGCATCGGCAACGTCAACACCATGCGCTCGGCACTGGAATGCTGTCACAAGGGCTGGGGCGAATCTGTCATTATTGGTGTTGCCCCTGCCGGTGCAGAAATTTCCACGCGGCCATTTCAGCTAGTGACCGGCCGGGTTTGGCGCGGCACGGCTTTTGGCGGTGTAAAAGGCCGTTCAGAGCTGCCGGGATATGTGGAGCGCTATCTTAACGGTGAGTTTGCATTGGATGACTTTATCACCCATACAATGCCACTTGAAAACATCAATGACGCCTTTGACCTGATGCACAACGGCGAAAGCATTCGCAGCGTTATTCATTACTAAATTCAAGCCTGCGATTCACAGCCGGATCAAAGTATCCGGCTGGGTCGCCAAGAGGATATACGATGTCACTAACTCCCATCGGCAGCCACAAAGTGGCCTCGGGCATGCTGCAACGCTATTCCCACACCAGCAAGACTCTCAATAGCGAGACGACGTTCTCTATCTTTCTGCCGCCACGGGCATCAGAAGCGACACGCCTGCCCGTGCTCTATTGGCTATCCGGCCTTACCTGCACAGATGAAAATTTCACACAGAAAGCCGGCGCCTTTCATGCCGCCACGGAGCTGGGAATTGCCATCGTCTGTTGTGATACGAGCCCACGAGGCGAAGATGTTGCCGATGAGGACGCTTATGATTTTGGCAAAGGCGCGGGGTTTTACGTCAATGCAACACAAGCACCCTACAACCACCACTATCACATGTACGATTATGTCACCCGTGAATTGCCCGAAATCATTGAAGCCAACTTTCCTGTTAGCGACAAAAAATCCATCTGTGGTCACTCAATGGGCGGGCACGGGGCATTGGTTATTGGGCTACGAGAAAAGGGCCAGTACGCCGCAATCTCAGCATTCGCGCCCATTGTTAATCCAGTTGATTGTGCATGGGGCGAGAAAGCCTTCAGCAACTACTTGGGCGATGATAAAAACACCTGGCAAGCTTATGACGCCTGCCATCTTCTGAGCCAATATGAAGGCGCACTGCCAGACATCCTCATCGACCAAGGTACCGAAGATACATTTTTGCATGATCAACTAAAAACACCTCAACTGTCCGCGCAATTGCCTGTAGACCAGTCAAATGTGCAAATCCGCTACCAACTGGGGTATGACCACAGCTACTTTTTTATCCAGACATTTATTGCTGAACATTTGGCATTTCATGCCAGAGCGCTTGGATTGATCGATTATCCGTTTGAACTGTAATAATACAGCGCACCACCACCCAATGATACCGGCCGCCATTAGGCAGCAATATCATTGGGGTAAACTGCCGGTAACCACCGGCAGCGTGTCACTTGCCCCCCACTCGGCCCAGGAGCCGTCATAAACGGCGGGCTGCAAGCCAATACGATAAGCCGCTAACGCTAAAATGCAGGCTGTAACGCCAGAGCCGCAGCTAGTCATCAGCGGCGCTGACATATCTAATGCCCCCAACTTAGCATGTAAACATTCAACCAACGCATCATCGGCCAGTAAAAAACCGTCCTCGATCAATGCCGTCGCAGGCAAACTCAACGCACCGGGAATATGACCGGAACGCAACCCCGGTCGCGGCTCAGGCGCATCACCCGCAAAACGTGCAAACGGCCGAGCATCCAATAGCGTGACCGACGCGTTATCACATTGATGCAAGATATCTGCGCATGAGGCGAGCCACTGAGGCTGGAAGACAGCAGAAAAACCACCCGGTTTTGGTACACTTCCATCCGGCGACATGACTTCACCACCAGCGCTTATCCATGCAGGCAGGCCGCCGTTTAACACCCGTACATTGTCATGCCCCATGACTTTAAACATCCACCATGCGCGAGGCGCAGAAAACAACCCATGCTGATCGTAAACAACCACCGCTGTATCACTATCAATGCCGAGGGCCTGAACTGCCGAGGTAAAATCATCAGGCGTTGGTAACATATGCGGGAGGTCGGTGTTTGCGAGGGCTATCTGTCGATCAAAATCGAAAAAACGCGCATCTGGGACGGCTGCTTCCAACCAATTTTCTCGCCCATCTTGTCCAGACCCAGGCAGATACCAGCTAGCGTCGAGAATCACTCTATTGGCCTGAGGCTTCATCAGTGACGCTACATCAATCAAACAATCGTTGTACATAACTACCCTCGCTATAGGTCTCGAGAACACCATAACCGACCAAACCTGATCTCAGACTTCCAAGATGAAAGTGACCGGCCCATCGTTTTGCAAATGCACCTGCATATCTGCGGCAAAGCGCCCTGTTTGAACCCTCTCAGCGTCGTAAGCCTTGCGGGTTTCGTCAACAAAGTAATCGTAAAGGGCCTCTGCTTTTGCCGGCTCTGCCGCCGTGGTAAAGCTTGGCCGCAAGCCCTTACGCGTATCGGCCTCAATCGTGAATTGTGAAACCACCAGCACACCACCACCAACCTGCTGCACATTTAGATTCATTTTCCCGGCATCATCAGCAAATATTCGGTAGTTCAGGATCTTCTGCAACAACCGCCCGGCTTTAGCGTGGTCATCCTCATGGGCAACGCCCAGCAATACCAATATTCCTTGGTCAATTTGCCCGCTCACCGCCCCGTCTATTTCGACTCTGGCGTGCTGCACTCGCTGTATCACTGCTTTCATTCGTTTTACTCTTGTGTTCAATACCCATAGGTCGCATGAATAGAATGCCACCCTCACACCGCACAAAAGGCTGATATGCAAAAACAGAAAACCCGACACTGAGTCGGGTTTTATTGACGTCACAATCACACACTAGCGCCTGAACAGACTTGCCAACGTGTGTTAGCGCACAATCATCAGGCTTCGATCAAGCTCAATAGCCATTCAGTTTTTTCACGCATCAACGCTTCATCACCACGACTTTCGACATTCAAACGCAATACCGGCTCGGTGTTTGATGAACGCAGGCTAAAACGCCAGTTATCAAATGAAACACTCAAGCCATCGGTATAATCGATATCGTTCGCGTCAGATTCAACAGCGGCCTTCACACGTGCAATCGCAGCCTTGGCATCATCCAGTTTACGGTTAATTTCACCGCTGCACGGGAACGCAGCAACACGTTCTGAGACTAGAGTAGAAAGCCCTTTACCTGACTTACTGATCAAATCAGCCACCAACAACCACGGAATCATGCCACTGTCGCAGTATGCAAAATCACGGAAATAATGATGTGCGCTCATCTCGCCGCCATACACAGCATTTTCTTTGCGCATACGTTCTTTAATGAACGCATGGCCGGTTTTACTTTGTACAGCACGACCGCCGCTTTGCTCAACAATATCAATCGTATTCCAGGTCAATCGAGGATCATGCACAATCGCGTCTGCACCACCCTTAGACAAAAACGCCTCAGCGAGTAAGCCGACGATGTAATAACCTTCGATGAAATTACCGTGCTCATCAAACAAGAAACAGCGGTCAAAATCACCATCCCAAGCAATACCGAAATCAGCACCATGGGCTTTAACAGCTTCGATGGTTGCCGGGCGATTTTCTTCCAACAACGGATTAGGAACGCCATTCGGAAACTCGCCATCCGGGTTATGGTGCACTTTGATAAACTCGATTTGCGGCAACAAAGGCTCCAACAAATCAATCACAGTGCCCGCACCACCATTGCCGGCATTAACCACCAATTTCATCGGGTTTAAACTATCGGTATCAATGTAGCCCAATAGGTGCTGCGCATAATCTGCTTGAAGATCAAGCTCGTGCATCGTACCTCGTTCGGCTTCCGCAACAGGCGTAAAATCATTCGCCTCTGCCAGTGCTTTGATATCCAGCAACCCGGTATCAGAGCTAATCGGCTTACTGTCTTCACGGACAAACTTCATGCCGTTGTAGTCTTTTGGGTTATGGCTCGCAGTAACAGCAATGCCACCATCAAATCCGTAGTGGAAGGTCGCGAAATAGACCTGCTCTGTACCACCCAAACCGGCGTTGTAAACATCAACACCCTGATCCATCAAACCCTGCGATAACGCATCGCAAAAAGCTGGGCTGGTTATCCGAATATCGTAGTTAACAACGACTTTTTTCGGCTTAATGATCTGTGCATAAGCTGCACCAATACGATACGCAATGTCTTCATTCAGCTGATCAGGGATGCGCCCACGAACGTCATAAGCCTTAAAACAAGTTAATTCAGACATAACACTCAGCCTTGTTCTTTCTTGTAGATGTTCTCGTAGCAGTAATTGGTCGCTTCGACAAAACCATCCACACTGCCGCAATCAAAACGCTGACCTTCAAATTTATAGGCCATAACACAACCATTTTTAGCTTGCTCTAATAACGCGTCGGTAATCTGGATTTCGCCATTTTTACCCGGTTCAGTGCGACGTAGAATGTCAAAAATATCCGGTGTTAAAATGTAACGACCGATAATCGCAAGGTTACTCGGCGCTTCACCTTGGGCGGGTTTTTCAACCATATCTTCAACACGATACAAGCCTTCTTTCATGCTCGTGCCTGCAATAACACCGTATTTGTGTACTTGGTCTTCCGGCACTTCCATGATCGCAACAATCGAACAGCGGAACTGTTTATACAGCTCAGCCATTTGCGCCATCACACTCTCACCACCCTCGTTCACACACAGGTCGTCAGAAAGAATGACACCAAACGGGTTATCACCAATCATGTTCTCACCGGTTAAGATGGCATGCCCTAAGCCTTTCATTTCACGCTGACGTGTAAACGAAAATACACCGTCATCCAACACACGACGAATGCTGGTCATATAGTCTTCTTTACCGGTGCCTTTGATTTGGTGCTCGAGCTCGTAGCTGATATCAAAGTGGTCTGCAATCGAGCGCTTACCACGACCGGTGATAAACGAAATATCTGTCATACCAGCATCAATGGCTTCTTCAACGCCGTACTGAACCAGCGGCTTGTTGACCACTGGCAGCATTTCTTTCGGCATTGACTTGGTTGCAGGTAAAAAACGTGTGCCGTAACCGGCCACTGGAAACAAACACTTGGAAATCACAAAAAAATCCTTATTTACAACGTTTTATTAGAGCGAGATTGCGCATACTTTATGGAATTCCTACCTATCTAGCAAGCTAGGTGCCAAATCATCCTGTGTTTACTTATTGTAAGCTCTCTCGGCAGCCACGAAACAACTCATAGTGGCTTGAAATGTGCCGTTTTTTTGCCCGATCAATGGACTTCAACATGCAACACGGTAGAATGACTGCGTACTTAACACTGCACCTGGCATAGTACATTGGCCGATAATACCTGCATGCACCATTAACGACCAACCCATCAACCGTGGGTACGACTCGAATTTCTGATACCGTTCATCCACTCGGTACCAGCAGGTCCGCTAGCATGCAAAGACGCTTGCCGCAGAATGAATCCAAGTACCTGCAGATACAGTTACCGTGCAGGTCAATGCGGAATATCTTAGCGCCATCAAGATTGCCGGTACTAATGTAATACGCATTTATCACCATCCAGAAGGACAGCCGAAAAGAGCTATTTATGACAACGACAACAGCCAAAAATCCATTAACGCACTTTAATGCCTTCTCAAAGGAACAACTTATCGAATGTGGCCACGGAAGACTGTTTGGCCCTGGCAACGCACAACTGCCGATCGACAAGATGTTAATGGTTGATCGTGTCACAAATATTAATCTGGACGGCGGCAACTACAACAAAGGCGAGATTGTCGCCGAACTTGATATCAATCCGGATCTTTGGTTTTTTGAATGCCATTTTCCCGGTGACCCGGTAATGCCTGGCTGCCTTGGCCTTGACGCCATGTGGCAGCTGGTTGGCTTTTATTTGGGCTGGAAAGGCAATCCTGGTCGCGGCCGCGCACTCGGAGCGGGTGAAATTAAATTCACCGGCCAAGTGCTACCGACGTCCAAAACAGTAACCTATCACCTGCACATCAAGCGTTTGATCGAACGCAAGCTGGTTATGGGTATCGCAGACGGAACGGTTTCTTGTGATGGCGAAGTAATCTACACCGCCAAAGATCTGAAGGTCGGTTTATTCCAACCGGATCAGGTTCTTTAAGCGTTATTGATGATCGCCAACAGGAAACACTAACAAACAACTTATAGAGGTTAACTATGAGACGAGTGGTTGTAACAGGCTTAGGCATCGTGTCTAGCATCGGCAACAATGTCGCCGACGTGCTGCAGTCCCTGAAAGAAGGCAAGTCTGGCATTCGCTTCAAAGAGGAATACAAGGAGCTGGGGTTACGCAGCCACATTGCGGGCAGCATTGAACTCGACCTGAAAGAACACATAGACCGCAAAGTTCTGCGCTTTATGGGTGATGCGGCAGCCTTCTCTTTCGTCGCTCTGGATCAGGCAATCCAAGATGCTGGCCTTGCTGAAGACCAAGTATCAAACCCCCGCACGGGTCTGATCATGGGCTCCGGCGGTGCATCATCTTCGAATCAAGTCGAGGCTGCAGACATCCTGCGTAACAAGGGTGTTAAACGCATTGGCCCTTACCGTGTAACCCAGACCATGGGTAGCACCATTTCGGCTTGCTTGGCTACGCCATTCAAAATCAAGGGCCTGAACTACTCTATTTCATCAGCATGTGCGACGAGTGCACACTGTATTGGTTCGGCGATGGAGCAAATCCAACTCGGCAAGCAAGACGTGATATTTGCTGGCGGCGGCGAAGAAGAGCATTGGACACAAACCTGTCTCTTTGATGCAATGGGTGCACTTTCTACCTCGTATAACGACACACCAGACAAAGCATCACGGGCCTACGACGCGAATCGCGACGGCTTTGTTATCGCTGGCGGCGCTGGTGCATTGGTGCTCGAAGAGTTAGAACATGCCAAAGCTCGTGGCGCCAAAATCTACGCCGAACTGGTAGGCTATGGCGCAACTTCTGATGGTTACGACATGGTTGCACCGAGCGGCGAAGGCGCTGTGCGCTGCATGCGCCAGGCACTTGATATGATTGACGGAGACGTCGACTACATCAATGCGCATGGCACTAGCACACCAGCAGGTGACTTACCTGAGTTACGCGCCATGAAAGAAGTGTTTGGTACTGACATGCCTAAAGTCAGCTCCACCAAATCATTGACCGGCCACAGCCTTGGCGGTGCCGGCGTGCAGGAAGCCATCTACAGCTTGCTCATGCTCAACAATGATTTCATCACTGCGTCAGCAAACATTGACCAACTTGATGACGCTGCCGATGGTATGCCAATCGTTCTTGAAACAGAAAACGACGTGAAACTCGATCGCGTAATGTCGAACAGCTTTGGGTTTGGCGGCACCAACGCCACACTGATATTCCAGCGCTTCAACGATTAATTCGTTTTTTCTAGTAATAAAAAAGGCAGCGCTTAGGCTGCCTTTTTTATTACTGCGACAATGTCATGTCGCCACCTTCCAAACCCACACTCATCAAACTGTCGACTTCACTCAAACCAACTTTAAAGCACCGACGAAATTGCAGGGCTTATGACTACTGTCTAATTGCTCTCGAATAATACCGTGCCACGCCGTTTTACAAGCGCCGGTTGNCCCCGGCATACAAAATATAACCGTACGGTTTGCAATACCTGCAAGCGCACGAGATTGAACCGTCGAGGTACCGATTTCCTGGTATGACAGCTGGCGAAATAACTCTCCAAACCCTTCAATTGATTTGTCGAATAAAGGCGATAACGCTTCGGGGGTGCTGTCTCTGGACGAGAAACCTGTGCCACCCGTGACCAAAATCGCATGGACATCAGGATCAGCAATCCAACCAGAAACCACTGCACGCAACTGATAAACATCGTCAATCACTATGCAGCGATCACTCAGCTTATGCCCTTGCGCTAAAAGACCTTCGACAAGCACATCACCGGACGTATCGTTGGATGCATTACGCGTGTCCGAAACCGTTAACACACAGACATTAAGCTGGGCCATGGACTGATCTGTAGAACTCGACATGGCTATTTCTCCAACTCACTAAAGTATGCTCTAACAACACCGCCCAGCATCGCTCGCCAGGGCTTTTGATGAATACCAAAGGTATCCTTTAACTTACTACATTCGAGCACTACCGGCTCAAAATAGAAATCCCCCAGCGGTGAGTCACAGTGCTCAAATAGCAGCCGCTTTGGATCAATATCACCATCAAACTGGGCAGCTTGCGCCAAGATCGTTTCAATAAACTGAAAGCCAATTACCGCGTCAGAGCTGCTGTAGTGGTAGGTTCCCCATGCCCCAATATCAAGATCAGCCTGAAGCAAGATAGCAAGTATGACTCTCGCAATATCATGCATGGCCGTCGGACAGCCCTTACCTGCGCTATTAACGCTAATCATGGCATTCGACGAAGCGTATTCGATCACAGACGTCATGAAATTCGGCGTCGATTCCGAGAACATCCAGCCCGACCGTAACGTGATATAACGCTCAAGCCGCGACTCCACCATTCGCTCAATATCTAGGTACAAGCGCCCTATATCCGTCACCGGATCCGGGGCATCATGCTCGAGGTAGTTGAGCTGCTGCCCAGGGTAGACTGCCGCAGACGACAAATAAATCAACGGAATATCAGATTTTGCCAGGATATTGGTTAAATCATCCATTAATTGCCGATAATGCTGACCCCATTCAGCCAGCTCATCAGGACCCAACACGGTCAACATTAAGACGAAGTCAGGCTTCTGATACTTGATCGCATCTGCGATATCAACCGTTTCACCGACTAACTGCCAATCCAGCGGCACACAGGATATATCTTCAACACGACCTTCTAACTGCTGCTGGATTTCAGGCACCAGAGTATGGTGATCCCGAACGACTAATAACTTCATTCAACCTCTATCCCAAACAACTCAGATATCTCGAATTACGCGTACTCAACCTGCTACTTAGAACGGGATGTCATCATCAAAATCGTCAAATGCCGGTGCTGCAGCAGGTTGCTGTGTATTCTGCGGCGCTGCTTGTTGCGGCTGCTGGACAGGTTGCTGATATTGCTGCGGCTGAGCTCCCGGCTGTTGTGGCGCCATCGCTGGAGCGGCCTGCGGGGCTGCTTGCTGTCGCGCTTGCGGAGCTGCAGCCTGTGTATTATGCACAGGGGCGGCTTGCGCTGGTTGCTGAGGTTGCTGAGGTTGCTGAGGTTGCTGAGGTTGCTGATAGCCTCCGGCTGGCTGCGCGGCAGCGCCAGCATTGTATCCAGCCTGACCATCAGTGCGTGCATCAAGCATCTGCATCTCGTTCGCCACAATCTCTGTAGTGTAACGATCCTGACCCTGCTGATCCTGCCATTTACGTGTGCGCAATGAACCCTCGACGTAAACCTTCGAGCCCTTCCGCAAATACTGAGAGGCGATTTGGCCTAACCGATAATTTCCGCGATCACGAAATACAATACGGTGCCACTCCGTGCGCTCTTGTTGCTGCCCGGTCTGCTTATCTCTCCAGCTCTCCGATGTCGCTACACTGACATTGGTGACTGAGCTGCCATCAGGAAACGAACGAGATTCAGGATCTTGCCCAACGTTGCCCACGATAATGACCTTATTCACACCTCTTGCCATAAAAAACTCCGAATACCTGTGTATCAATAAATATCAACGCCCTACATTTGGGCATTTTTGCCGGGACAATCAAACCGTAAACACGTTGTTTGGAGCCGGCACCTTAAAACTGTCAGATTCACCAATCGCACTGCCAAAAAACACCAATACCTTGCATGGCTACACCACGTGAAGCCCGCAAACACCGGTACAGCAACACCCTTGCAGCACCTTCGTCGGCGTAAGCCGCAAGCGCACCACCAAGGAAGTCAAAGCTATAAGGAATGGAACTGTGCAGACCAGTCGAATCGAGCTTCAAGTGTACTTCCAAAACATACCTTCGTCATCCCACAATGCCGGTATCCCATCAAGACTCTCATTTTATTGACCAAGCCTTGTGCGTATAATGATCCGTTTACCTCAGAGGCCTGTCGGTGTTTCATGGAATCCATCATTGTTCGCGGTGCCCGTACGCACAACCTGAAAAATATTGACCTAACTATTCCTCGTGATGCACTTGTTGTTATCACAGGGCTGTCAGGGTCCGGTAAGTCGTCACTGGCTTTCGATACACTGTATGCCGAAGGCCAGCGTCGATACGTTGAATCATTGTCTACCTATGCCCGTCAGTTTCTATCGATGATGGAAAAACCCGACATCGATCACATTGAAGGCCTCTCACCGGCCATTTCAATCGAACAAAAGTCGACATCCCACAACCCGCGCTCCACCGTCGGCACGGTAACCGAGATCTACGACTATCTGAGATTATTATTTGCACGTGTCGGTGAACCCCGCTGCCCAACCCACCACTTGCCGCTATCTGCACAAACAATTTCGCAAATGGTCGATGCTGTACTAGCGTTGCCCGAAGGGCAGAAATGTATGTTATTGGCACCCGTTATCAAAGATAGAAAAGGTGAACACCTGCATGTATTTGATAGCCTACGAAGCCAGGGATTTGTGCGGGCACGTATCGACGGCATTGTCTGTGATTTAGACGACATTCCGAAGTTCGACAAAAACAAAAAGCACAGCATCGACGTCGTTATCGATCGATTCAAGGTTCGCGACGACCTCCAAACCCGCCTAGCCGATTCATTTGAGACTGCACTGGAATTATCTGACGGCATCGCCACGATCGTCGATATGGAAACCGAAGAAGAGATGGTCTTCTCGGCGCGATTCGCCTGCCCAACATGCGGACACAGCATCCGAGAATTGGAACCGCGGCTATTCTCATTCAACAACCCCTACGGCGCATGCGCGACCTGCGATGGCCTTGGTGTAAAACAGTTCTTTGATGAAAATCGGATCGTCGCACATCCCGAAGCAAGTCTTGCCGAAGGCGCTATCAAAGGCTGGGATCGACGCAGTGTGTACTACTTCCAGATGCTGTCATCGCTTGCAGAACATTTTGGTTTTAACACCGACACGCCATACGAAAAACTCACTAAAAAACAACGCGATGTCATTCTTTACGGCAGCGACGGCGAAGACGTCACCTTCAACTACGTCAATGACCGTGGCGACATATACAAAAAGACCCACCCATTCGAAGGTATCATCCCTAATTTTGACCGTCGCTTCCGCGAAACCGAATCACAAATGGTGCGCGAAGACCTCACACGCTTTCTTAGCATACACGCCTGCCCAAGCTGCAAAGGCTCACGCCTTAATGCCGACGCTCGCAACGTGTTTATTGACGAACACATCCTGCCTGATGTTACCGGTATGTCGATTGCCAACGCACACAACTATTTTAGCGAATTAACGTTCGACGGCGCTAAGGCTCAAATCGCCGACAAAATTCTCAAAGAGATACTCGACCGCCTCACGTTCTTAAACGATGTAGGGTTAAACTACCTCACACTCGACCGAGGTGCCGACACGCTCTCCGGCGGCGAAGCCCAGCGTATTCGACTTGCGAGCCAAATTGGTGCTGGCTTAGTGGGCGTCATGTATATCCTCGACGAACCATCAATCGGCCTACATCAACGTGATAACGAACGATTGCTAAAAACCTTGAAGCACCTACGCGATATTGGCAATACCGTCATCGTCGTCGAACATGATGAAGATGCAATACGCGCCGCCGACTATATCGTTGATATCGGCCCCGCTGCTGGCATTCACGGCGGCCAAGTCGTTGCCTCCGGATCATATGAAGACATAATAGAAACTGAAGGCTCTATCACAGGCCAGTACCTCAACGGTAAACGATCAATTGCGATACCCGAAGAACGCCACGCCTTCGACAAAAAACACGTACTCGAACTCAAAGGCGTATGCGGCAACAACCTTAAAGACGTCGACCTGACTATCCCCCTCGGTTTATTTACATGCGTTACCGGTGTATCAGGCTCCGGCAAATCGACACTTATCAACCGAACGCTGTATCCGATTGCGGCCACCGAACTGAATGGTGCAACAACCCTCCAGCCGGAGTCATATAAGTCCATAAAGGGCATTAAACATATCGATAAGTGTATCGACATCGATCAAAGCCCGATCGGCCGAACTCCTCGCTCAAACCCGGCGACTTACACGGGGATTTTCACCCCTATTCGCGAGCTTTTCGCCGGCACGAAAGAAGCTCGTTCGCGCGGGTACAAACCCGGCCGATTCAGCTTCAATGTGAAAGGCGGCCGCTGTGAGGCCTGCCAGGGTGATGGCGTAACCAAAGTTGAAATGCACTTCCTTCCGGATCTTTATGTCCCATGTGACGTCTGCAAAGGCAAACGCTACAACAGAGAAACACTCGAGATAAAATACAAGGGTAATTCGATCGACGAAGTTCTCAATATGACCGTAGAAGATGCACTCGGTTTTTTCGAAGCTATACCTGCCGTATCACGAAAGCTAACGACGTTAATTGACGTAGGGTTGTCTTATATTCGCCTAGGACAGGCAGCGACCACGCTATCTGGAGGCGAAGCGCAACGGGTAAAACTTAGCAAAGAACTATCTAAACGCGATACTGGCAAGACGCTGTACATCCTTGACGAGCCGACTACCGGCTTGCACTTTCACGATATTGCCCAGTTATTAGAAGTACTGCATCGCCTGCGCGATAAAGGCAACACCGTCGTCGTTATCGAACACAACCTTGATGTTATTAAAACTGCGGACTGGATAGTCGACCTTGGTCCGGAAGGTGGTTCGGGAGGCGGCGAGATTATCGCGACAGGCACGCCGGAGCAGGTCGCGGCCGAGCCGGAATCGCATACCGGGCAATTCTTAAAATCATTGCTCTAGCGGTATTCAGTTTCGAAAGCCTCAAACAGCGAACCGGCATCTATGTCGGTTCGCGCCTATCCCCGCATGATCCAGCGAATCGTTCTCTCAAACCTACACCCAATAACTAGCGTCTACTGATCCAGCTCAACTACCACGACATAGACCGCTAGCGAACGGAATATTCAAAGCAAAAAAAAGAACCCGAAGGTTCTTTTTATCATTAATCGCTGCAGACGCTAACTACGTTAGCGCCAAAAGATCAATCTTCTGCGTCGTCGATATCTTCAACAACTGGACGATCAACCAATTCAACGTATGCCATTGGCGCGTTATCACCAGCGCGGAAACCCGCCTTCATGATGCGTAAGTAGCCGCCTGGACGACTCTCGTAGCGTGGACCAAGTTCGTTGAACAACTTACCAACGGTTTCTTTGTCACGCAAACGTGCAAATGCCAAACGGCGATTCGCAACTGAATCAACCTTAGACAAGGTGATCAGTGGCTCTGCGTAGCGACGCAGCTCTTTTGCTTTAGGCAAAGTGGTTTTGATCAGTTCATGCTCTACCAGAGAGCATGTCATGTTTTGAAACATCGCCTTACGATGCGACGCATTACGATTTAACTGACGGCCACTATGACGATGACGCATGATAAAATTCCTATATTGCTTTTGCTATCACAGCAATTGCTTGTTAGCGATTAATCTTAAGTCACTTAGCGGTGTAAAACACGATCATCATTACGCAGACTTGCCGGCGGCCAATTATCCAAACGCATACCAAGATGCAGACCACGGCTTGCCAGAACATCCTTGATCTCAGTAAGAGACTTCTTACCAAGGTTAGGTGTTTTAAGCAGTTCAACTTCTGTACGCTGAACTAGATCACCGATGTAGTAAATGTTTTCTGCTTTCAAGCAGTTCGCTGAACGAACAGTCAATTCAAGATCATCAACAGGACGCAGCAGCATTGGATCTACTTCATCCTCTTCTTCAACTGCCTCGGCTTCTGCTTCACTTTCCAAGTCAACAAATACCGCTAGTTGCTGCTGCAGAATGGTTGCTGCGCGGCGAATTGCTTCTTCTGGATCAAGCGTACCGTTAGTCTCAAGATCAAGAACCAGCTTATCTAGATCAGTACGCTGCTCGACACGTGCACTCTCAACAATGTAAGACACACGAGATACCGGGCTAAATGACGCATCCAACTGCAATTTTCCAATTGAACGACTTTCATCTTCGTCACCAAGACGCGAATCCGCTGAAGAATAACCACGACCACGAGCAACGGTAAGGCGCATATTGATATCACTGCCTTCGCCCAGAGTCGCAATCTCATGATCAGGATTTACAATTTGCACATCGTGATCAACTTGGATATCTGCCGCTGTTACAGCGCCAGGGCCACTCTTTTTCAGCGTCAACGTAGCGGTTTCTTTTTCGTTCAAAACAATCGCTACGCCTTTGAGGTTCAGCAAGATCTCAATGATATCTTCGCTGACGCCTTCAAGCGTGCTGTACTCGTGCAACACGCCATCGATTTCGACCTCAGTGATCGCACAACCGGGCATCGAAGACAACAGAATACGTCTCAAAGCATTACCGAGTGTATGACCGAATCCACGCTCTAGCGGTTCCAGCACGACCTTTGCGTGTGTTGTGCTGAATTCTTCCACATTGATGACTTTAGGTGTCAAAAATTCTGTAACCGCACTACCCATAAATGCTCCTATCTGAAGATCAGTCCGTTTATTACTTCGAATAAAGTTCGACAATCAGGTTTTCGTTAATCTCTGCAGGAAGATCTTCACGCTCAGGATAACGTTTAAATACACCTTCAAGCTTGGTCGAATCAACTTCTACCCACTCAACTTCAGAGCGGTTGCCAGCGATTTCGAGTGCGTTTTTAATACGCAGCTGGGTACGGGATTTTTCACGAACACTGACTGTATCGCCTTCTTTAACAACATAAGAAGCGATGCTAACAGGTTTACCGTTTACCAGAATTGCTTTGTGAGAAACCAATTGACGAGCTTCTGCACGTGTTGAACCAAAACCCATACGATAAACAACGTTATCCAGACGAGTTTCTAACAGAAGCAACAAGTTTTCACCAGTCGCACCTTTGATACGTGCAGCTTCTTTATAGTAGTTACGGAACTGCTTTTCAAGAACACCGTAAGTACGACGAACTTTCTGCTTTTCACGCAGCTGAACACCGTAGTCAGACAGACGTCCACGACGTGCACCGTGCTGACCAGGAATTGCTTCTACTTTACATTTGCTGTCTAACGCACGAACGCCACTTTTCAAAAACAGATCGGTGCCTTCGCGACGAGACAACTTACAGGTAGGGCCGATATATCTTGCCATCTTCTAATTTCCTGCTGAATGAGTTGGTTATACGCGACGTTTTTTCGCTGGACGACACCCATTATGTGGGATCGGCGTAACATCTTTAATGGTCGTAATCTTGTAACCGCAGTTGTTCAATGCACGAACTGCAGATTCACGACCTGGCCCCGGACCTTTAACTTCAACATCAAGGTTCTTCAGACCAAATTCCTGAGCCGCTACACCAGCACGTTCTGCAGCAACCTGAGCTGCAAAAGGTGTTGACTTACGCGAGCCACGAAAACCAGACCCACCGGCGGTTGCCCAGCTTAACGCATTGCCTTGACGGTCAGTGATTGTAATGATCGTATTGTTGAACGAGGCATGAATGTGGGCAACACCATCAACAACATTCTTTTTTACTTTTTTACGAGTCTTTTGACTTGGCTTAGCCATATCGAATTCCTACAAAAACGGTTTACTTACGAATTGGCTTGCGAGGCCCTTTACGGGTGCGTGCATTCGTTTTGGTGCGCTGACCGCGTAATGGCAGGTTCTTACGGTGACGTAAGCCACGGTAACAGCCAAGATCCAGCAGACGTTTAATGTTCATGTTGATTTCACGACGAAGATCACCTTCTACGGTGAGCTTGGAGATTTCAGCACGAAATTTATCCAGGACTTCCTCAGACAGATCTGCGATTTTAGTATCTTCTGCAATACCAACGGAGGCACATAGTTTTTTCGCTGTGGTACGGCCAATGCCGTAAACATAGGTCAGTGAAATCACCGCGTGCTTGTGATCTGGTATGTTGACACCGGCAATACGAGCCATTCAACTATCTCCAACATTTGTGTTTTGCGAAAGGCGCAGCAATATAGCGCCTGTTTTATCAAAAATCAACCAATTTCTAAAGCGATCAGCCTTGGCGTTGCTTGTGGCGCGGCTCTGTCTTACAGATAACGCGTACAACACCTTTACGCTTAACAACTTTACAATCACGGCAAATTTTCTTAACAGAAGCACGTACTTTCATCGTGTTTCTCCAATGTTCTTAAGCAGTTACGCTTAGTGACCCAATAAATTAAACAAACGCGTCCAGTATCAACGCGTTTGCAGATTCGCTTTTTTCATCAGGCCATCATACTGATGAGAAAGCAGATGAGATTGTACTTGTGACATGAAATCCATGACCACGACAACCACGATCAACAAAGAAGTACCGCCGAGATAAAAAGGTACGTTAAACGCTACAACCAAAAATTGCGGCATTAAACACACGATGGCGATGTACGCAGATCCAAAAAGGGTCAGCCGTGTTAGCACTTTGTCGATATAATTCGCAGTTTGCTCCCCTGGACGAATGCCCGGAAGGAATGCACCACTACGTTTCAAATTGTCCGCAACTTCTTTCGGGTTAAACATCAACGCGGTATAAAAGAAGCAGAAAAAGATGATCAATGCAGTGAACAGAAGAATATTCAGCGGTTGACCAGGGCCAATCAAAAACGCCATGTCTTGTAGCCATCCCAAGCTATCGGAAGATTCTCCGAACCACTGTGCAATTGACGCTGGGAACAACAAAATGCTGCTCGCGAAAATCGCTGGAATAACACCCGCCATGTTTATTTTCAACGGCAAATGACTGGTCTGTGCCTGCATCATTCTACGGCCTTGCTGACGCTTCGCATAATTGATCGTAATACGACGTTGGCCACGCTCGATTCGAACAACTGCCCAAACAACACCAACTGCGATCAATAGTACGACGAGTAGAACTAATATATTCAACTCACCCTGTCGCGCCTGCTCGATAGACTGCCCGATCGCGGCAGGCAAGCCTGCGACGATACCAGCAAAGATCAACATGGAAATACCGTTACCGATACCGCGCTCTGTGATCTGCTCGCCCAGCCACATCATGAAGATTGCGCCGGTTACCAAAGACACAATCGCAATTGCGATTGTTGTGATACCCGAATCAAAAAATAATCCTTGAGACGCCATCCCAACAGACATGCCGGTCGCTTGAATCGTAGCAAGCAACACAGCGCCATAACGCGTGTATTGGCTAATCTTACGTCGTCCGGCTTCGCCTTCTTTCTTCAACTGTTCAAGCTGAGGGCTTACTGCACTCATCAACTGCATGATGATGGATGCTGATATATACGGCATGATGCCAAGCGCAAGTATACTCATACGCTCAAGTGCACCACCGGAAAACATATTAAACAGACCAAGAATTGTATCCGAGTTCTGATTAAACAATGCGTCCAGCTGTACAGGATTGATACCAGGAACCGGAATGTGTGTTCCGATCCGGTAGACAACCAATGCCAGGAACAGGAATCGCAAACGAGAGAGCAATTCGCCCATTCCCGCCTGATTTGCCGCATTCGTAGCTGCCTGTTGTTTTGCCATTATCCTAAGCCCCTATCGAATCCGGCTTCCGCCGGATAGACTGCAAAGTCGATTATTCCTCGACTTTGCCACCAGCTGCTTCAATTGCAGCTTTTGCACCTTTAGTAACCTTCAGGCCCTTGATAGTAACTGCTTTAGTTACGTCGCCAGAAAGGAATACTTTAGCACGAGCGATGTTTTCGTTGATGATGTCAGCATCTTTCAATACTGCCAGATCGATAACATCTGCATTGATCGCGTTAAGCTCAGAAGTACGAACTTCGGCAGTCACACGTGAAACGCGTGATGTGAAGCCATACTTCGGCAAACGCTTTTGTAATGGCATTTGGCCACCCTCGAAACCCGGAATGGTATGACCACCGGAACGAGACTTCTGACCTTTGTGACCACGGCCACAGGTTTTGCCTAAACCACTACCGATACCACGACCAACACGCTTACGTGCAGTTTTGTGGCCATCAGCAGGCTTAATCGTATTTAAACGCATTGTATCAGCCATGATTATTCCTCAACGCTCAGTAAGTAGTGCGCTTTGTTGATCATGCCGCGAACAGAAGGAGTGTCTTCCACTTCTACTGTGTGGTTGATGCGACGCAGGCCAAGACCGGCTACACACGCTTTGTGTGACTTCAGTCGACCCGCAGTACTGCGAATCTGAGTCACTTTAATCATATTTTTCTCAGCCATCGAGCTCACCCTTAACCTAAGATGTCTTCTACTGATTTACCGCGTTTCGCAGCAACAGACTCAGGCGATTTCATCGCAGCCAAGCCATTTACAGTAGCACGAACAACGTTAACTGGATTCGTAGATCCATAGCACTTAGCTAATACGTTGTGTACACCGGCAACTTCAAGTACCGCACGCATTGCACCGCCGGCAATTACACCGGTACCCGGTGATGCTGGCTGCATATATACTTTTGATGCACCGTGACGCGCTTTAACAGGGTATTGGATAGTATCGCCATCCAGTTCAACCTGAACGGTATTGCGACGAGCAGCTTCCATCGCTTTTTGGATCGCTACCGGCACTTCACGCGCCTTGCCACGACCAAAGCCAACCTTACCATTGCCGTCACCAACAACAGCCAAAGCTGTAAAGCCGAAGATACGACCACCTTTTACAACTTTTGCAACACGGTTAACCTGGACTAGTTTTTCTTGCAAACCTTCTTGGTTTGCCTTCTCTCTATCATTAAAAGCCATCGAATTAACCTCTAGAATTGTAAACCGGCTTCGCGGGCGGAGTCAGCCAGAGCCTTAACACGGCCGTGGAATTTGTAGCCACCACGATCAAACGCGACAGCCTCAATACCAGCGTCTTTCGCACGCTCGGCGATCAGCTTACCTACAGCTTCTGCGGCAGCAATATTGCTGGTTGCTCCGGAACGCAGTGAGCCGTCCAGGGTCGATGCACTTGCCAACACTTTATCACCTGCAGGCGCGATAATCTGCGCGTAGATGTGTTGAGAAGAACGGTGTACAGACAAACGAGCAACGCCCATTTCCCGCATCTTAATACGGGCGCGGCGCGCTCTGCGTAATCTTGCAGTTTTTTTCTCGCTCATGACCTAGCCCTTACTTCTTCTTAGCTTCTTTACGACGTACATATTCATCCGCATAGCGAACACCTTTACCTTTGTAAGGCTCGGGCGGACGGAACGCACGAATCTCAGAGGCTACCTGGCCAACACGCTGTTTATCAGCGCCTTTGATCACGATTTCTGTCTGAGACGGGGTCTCAGCTTTAACACCCTCTGGCAGTTCATAATCTACCGGGTGGGAGAAACCAAGTGTCAGATTCAGGGTTTTACCTGAAGCTTTGGCACGATAACCAACACCTATCAGCTGTAATTTCTTTTCGAAACCTTGACTCACGCCGACGACCATATTGTTAACCAATGCTCGGGTAGTACCCGCCATGGCCCAATCTTTGTCAGTCTTACCAGCGAAGGTGAACACATTATCTTCGAATTCCACCGCAACAGCAGGGTGAATATCCAGATCTAATGTTCCATTGCCACCTTTTACAGTCAATTTCGAATCTTTCAAAGTAGCAGTTACGCCACCTGGAAGTTCAACCGGACTCTTTGCAACACGGGACATACTAAAATTCTCTTAAATCAAGCCTTCTGATCGAAATCGATTAGAAGACGTTACAGATAATTTCGCCGCCAACATTTTGTTGACGCGCTTCACGATCGCTCATCACACCCTTATTGGTGGATACAATCGCAACACCGAGACCACCATTTACGGTAGGAATCTCGTCAGCACCTTTGTAAATACGCAGGCCTGGACGACTAACACGCACGATGGAATCAATAACTGGCTGACCGTTGAAGTACTTTAATTCAACTGTCAGAGCATCTTTGCCATCAGCTTCAGTTTTTTCTGAAGACGTTACAAAACCTTCTTCAACAAGAACAAGAGCAATCGCTTCTTTCTTTGTTGAGAACGGCATAGTTACCGATTTCTTTTCCGCCATCTGACCATTTCGGATGCGGGTAAGCATATCAGCAATAGGATCTTGCATACTCATAGTGTTTTCCTCTTATGCCTGCAATTACCAGCTTGCTTTAACCAAGCCCGGGATATCGCCTTGCATAGCAGACTGGCGAATCTGGTTACGGCAAAGACCGAACTTTCTGTATACCGCGTGTGGACGACCGGTCAACTGACAACGACGCTGCTGACGAACTGGGCTCGCATCACGTGGCAGGTTTTGCAGTGCAGATTGCGCTTCCCACTTCTCTTCTTCAGAAGCAGTGGCGCTCTTTATAACAGCTTTAAGCGCCGCACGCTTTGCTGCGAATTTTTCGACGGTCTTAGCACGTTTAACTTCACGCGCTTTCATTGATGCCTTTGCCATGATAACGCCTTCTTAACCTTTGAATGGGAAGTTAAACGCTTTCAACAATGCACGACCTTCATCGTCTGTACGTGCAGTTGTTGTAATCGCGATATCCAAACCACGCAGTTTATCTACTTTATCGTATTCGATCTCAGGGAAGATAATTTGCTCGGTAACACCCATTGCAAAATTACCACGACCATCGAAAGACTTAGGGCTAATACCCCGGAAGTCGCGAATTCGAGGAATCGAAATCGAGATTAAACGCTCTAGAAACTCATACATACGGTCAGAACGCAGAGTCACTTTACAGCCTATCGGCCAACCTTCACGGACTTTAAAACCCGCGATAGATCGGCGAGCCTTAGTGACTACAACCTTTTGACCGGCGATTGCTTCGAGGTCTTTAACCGCGTTTTCCAATGCCTTTTTATCGCCAATCGACTCACCAACACCCATATTCAGAGTAATTTTGGTGATACGAGGCACTTCCATAACGTTGTCGAGGCTCAGCTCTTCTACTAGCTTTGCCTTCAACTCGTTCTCGTATACTTCTTTTAAACGTGCTGCCATTTTCAACAACCTACTATTAAGCGTCTACAAGTGCGTTGTTAGACTTGAAGAAGCGAACCTTTTTATCACCTTCCAATCGGAAGCCAACGCGATCAGCCTTCTGCGTTTCCGGGTTGAAGATCGCGACATTGGAAACCTGAATAGGTGATTCCTGTTCAACGATACCACCAGCAACACCCATTTGAGGGTTAGGCTTCTGATGTTTCTTTACTACATTGACCCCAGCAATCAAAAGGCGACCGTCGGTGCGTACATTAAGTACTTTGCCGCGCTTACCTTTGTCTTTCCCAGCGATCACGATGACTTCGTCATCACGTTTGATCTTTAACATAAGTATTCCTCGACCTACTAGCTGCGACCGTTACAGTACTTCCGGCGCCAGAGAGATAATCTTCATGAAGCGCTCGGAACGCAGTTCACGAGTTACAGGGCCGAAGATACGGGTGCCAACTGGCGCCAGACTGCTGTTTAACAGCACTGCTGCGTTATCGTCGAACTTGATCAGAGACCCGTCCTGACGACGAACACCTTTGCGGGTACGAACGACAACTGCGTTCATTACCTGGCCTTTCTTAACCTTTCCGCGCGGGATCGCTTCTTTAACTGTGACTTTAATGATGTCGCCAACGCGAGCGTAACGACGATGAGAGCCACCTAAAACTTTAATACACATAACTCGGCGTGCACCGGAGTTATCTGCTACATCCAGATATGATTGTGTTTGAATCATCGTATAGCCTCAAAGCTAAAAGCTTCTCTCGTTAAACCTCAACAGCGCGAACGTCGATGCTCTTCAATGACCAAGTTTTTGTCTTGGACAGAGGACGGCTCTCGCTGACGGTAACGGTATCGCCAATGTTACATTCGTTTACTTCATCGTGTGCGTGAAGCTTGGTAGAACGGGTGATGAACTTCCCATAAATAGGGTGTTTTACACGACGTTCAACAAGTACAACAATGGTTTTATCCATTTTGTTGCTGACTACTTTGCCAGATGCTGTACGGACTGTTTGCTCACCCATGATTATTCACCCGCCTTTTCAGTTATCAGAGTCTTGACGCGTGCGATGTCTTTTTTGTTGTCGGTCAGTAGGTGGGTTTGGCCCAGTTGACCTGTAGACTTCTGCATACGCAGCTTGAACTGCTCTTCGCGCAAGCTGATCAAAGTTGCATTCAGTTCTTCAACTGACTTTTCTCGTAATTCGGCTGCTTTCATTACATTACCGTCCGTTTTACAAATGCCGTTGGAACCGGAATCTTAGCCGCTGCGAGCTCAAAAGCTTCACGCGCCAACTCTTCGGAAACACCCTGCACTTCATACAGGACTTTACCAGGCTGGATCTGCGCTACCCAATATTCGACATTACCCTTACCTTTACCCTGACGCACTTCAAGAGGCTTCTGAGTAATAGGTTTGTCTGGGAATACACGAATCCAGATTTTACCACCACGCTTAATGTGACGGGTCATCGCACGACGTGCAGATTCAATCTGACGTGCAGTGATACGACCACGACCAGTAGCTTTCAGGCCGTATTCACCAAAAGCGACGGTGCTACCGCGATGAGCCAAGCCGCGGTTGCGGCCTTTCATCTGCTTGCGGAATTTTGTACGTTTAGGCTGTAACATCGTTAATCACCCACTTATTTCTTAGCCGCGGCTTTCTTTTGTGGCTTCTCTTCAGTCTCTTGACCTCCGATAACCTCACCCTTGAAGATCCATACTTTTACGCCGATAACGCCGTAAGTTGTGTGAGCTTCGTAGGTTGCATAATCGATGTCAGCACGCAAAGTGTGCAAAGGCACACGACCTTCACGATACCACTCAGCACGTGCGATTTCAGCACCACCTAAACGACCGCTAACCTGGATCTTGATACCTTGTGCGCCTTGGCGCATTGCGTTTTGTACAGCGCGCTTCATCGCACGACGGAACATAACGCGACGTTCAAGCTGCTGGGCAACGTTCTGNCCAACGAGCTTCGCATCCAGATCAGGTTTACGAATTTCTTCAATATTGATGTGCACTGGCACACCCATCATTTTATTCAGCTCGGTACGAAGCTTATCTACATCTTCGCCTTTTTTACCGATAACAACGCCTGGACGAGCAGTATGAATGGTCACACGTGCAGTCTGTGCAGGACGCTCAATAACGATGCGACTGACAGATGCATGAGACAGCTTGCCCTCTAGGTAACGACGAACTTCCAAGTCGTTAACCAGATTTGATGCGAAGTTTTTGCTGTCAGCATACCAAACCGAGTTATGGTCTTTGACGATACCCAGTCTGATGCCGGTAGGATGAACTTTTTGACCCATCTGGCAAACTCCTAATTCTGACCGTCAGAGACTTTAACGGTGATATGACAAGTGCGTTTCAAAATACGATCCGCACGACCTTTTGCACGTGGGCGAATACGCTTCATGGTTAAACCTTCATCCACAAAAATTGTGGAAACGGTCAACTCATCGATATCCGCGCCTTCGTTGTGCTCTGCATTGGCGATAGCTGAATTCAGCACTTTTCTCACCAGAACCGCAGCTTTCTTCGGGCTGAACGAAAGAAGCGCAAGAGCTTCTTCAACGTTCATGCCTCGGACTTGATCGGCTACCAAGCGTGCTTTTTGTGCAGAAATAGCAGCGCCTTTCAATTTAGCAGCAACTTCCATCTTTCTAACCTCTTAGCAGTGCTTAGCGCTTGGCTTTTTTGTCTGCCACGTGACCCTTATAGGTACGTGTAGCAGCAAATTCACCGAGTTTATGACCAACCATATCTTCTGTTACGAAGACAGGCACATGTTGGCGACCGTTATGCACGGCGATAGTCAGACCGNCCATCTCCGGATAAATCACCGAACGGCGCGACCAAGTTTTGATTGGACGCTTTTCATTTTTTTCAACAGCCGCTTCAACCTTTTTGAGAAGGTGAAGATCAATAAAAGGGCCTTTCTTTAATGAACGGGGCACGTCTTAATCCTCTACTTAGATCCGCGACGACGAACGATAAGCTTGTTCGTACGCTTGTTCTTACGAGTTTTGTAGCCTTTAGTTGGCGTACCCCAAGGTGAAACAGGGTGACGTCCACCAGAGGTACGACCTTCACCACCACCATGCGGGTGATCTACCGGGTTCATCGCGACACCACGAACTGTTGGGCGTACACCGCGCCAGCGACTTGCACCAGCTTTACCCAGAGAGCGCAAACTGTGCTCACTGTTTGATACTTCACCAAGTGTCGCGCGACATTCCGCCAACACTTTACGCATCTCACCTGAACGCAGACGCAAAGTCGCATACTGACCTTCACGTGCCACTAACTGAGCAGATGTACCAGCAGAACGTGCTAACTGAGCACCTTTACCTGGCTTAAGCTCAACACAGTGAACGACACTACCAACTGGCATGTTGCGCAGCGGAAGCGTGTTACCTGCTTTGATCGGCGCATCAACACCAGACTGAACGGAATCACCAGCAGCCACACCCTTAGGTGCGATAATATAGCGACGTTCGCCATCTGCGTAGAGAACCAAAGCGATGTTAGCAGTACGGTTCGGATCGTATTCTAGGCGCTCTATTTTCGCCGGAATACCATCTTTGTTACGTTTGAAATCAATCAAACGATAGTGCTGCTTGTGACCACCACCGATGTGACGAGTAGTGATGCGACCGTTATTGTTACGACCACCGGACTTGCTCTTCTTTTCGAGCAATGCTTTGTGCGGCGCACCTTTGTGAAGGTCTTTATTAACGACCCTTACAACGTGACGACGACCCGGAGATGTTGGAGATAGTTTTACAATTGCCATGACGACTTACCTCTTACTCCACTTCTGCAAAGTCAATTTCATGACCTTGCTCCAGGCGCACATAAGCTTTCTTCCAGTCAGGGCGCTTTGCCAGACCGTAGCGGTTACGCTTGGTCTTACCCTTAACCTTAATAACCTGCACCTTTTCAACTTTCACTTTAAACAGTTTTTCAACTGCTTTCTTAACTTCCAGCTTGTTGGCGTCTATAGCCACTTTAAATACAAACTGATTAGCGTCTTCCGCGCCGATAGCTGCTTTTTCAGAAATGTGCGGACCTAGCAGTACGGTATAGATGCGTTCTGGATTCATCCCAACATCTCCTCAAATTTCTTCAAAGCACTCACAGTTGCTACGACTTTCTCGTAACTAACCAGGCTTACCGGATCAACAGCACCAACTTCAACTGCGTCAACTTTAGGCAAGTTGCGAGTAGCGAGGAACAAGTTCCCATCCAACTCTGCAGAGATGATCAATGCATCACTTACTTCCCACTCTTTCAGTCGAGCAGAAGCCAGCTTTGTTTTTGGCTCTTCTAGCGTAAAGTCTTCAACAACTACCAGACGACCAGAGCGTGCGAGCTCAGACAATATAACCTGCATCGCTGCGCGATACATCTTACGGTTAACTTTCTGAGAAAAATCACGAGGCTGTGCAGCAAAAGCGCGACCACCACCCACCCAAATTGGGCTTCGGATCGTACCGGCACGTGCACGGCCAGTACCTTTTTGACGCCATGGCTTCTTACCACCACCACTTACTGCAGCACGATTCTTTTGAGCCTTGGTACCTTGACGACCAGCTGCCATAAAAGCAGTAACGACCTGGTGTACCAAATCCTCATTATATTCACGGGCAAAAGCTTGCTCTGAAACCTGAACTGTTCCAGCAGCTGCATTACCTGGAGCAACGATGCTTAACTCCATCAGTCATCCCCCTTAGGATTTAACTTTGACGGCTGGCTGCAAAAGGACGTCACCGCCGCTTGCACCAGGAACTGATCCTTTAACGAGGATCACGTTATTCGCTTCATCTACGCGCACAACTTCCAAATTTTGAGTTGTTACACGCTCAGCACCCATATGACCGGCCATTTTCTTACCTTTCCAGACACGACCAGGTGTCTGACACTGACCGATAGAACCGGGTGCACGGTGAGAAATAGAGTTACCATGAGTAGCGTCCTGCATATGGAAATTCCAACGTTTAACGCCGCCCTGAAAACCTTTACCTTTCGATTGACCGGTAACATCGATGATTTGACCAGCTTCGAAACGTGTCACGCTCAGCTCCTGACCAACTTCAAATTGCTCGTCAGATTCTTCGGTGCGGAATTCCCAGAGACCACGACCAGCCTGTACCTTCGCCTTAGCAAAGTGACCAGCCTCAGATTTCTTAACGCGGCTAGCTTTACGCTCACCACAAGTAATCTGAATGGCGCCATAACCGTCAGCATCTGCGGTTTTGACCTGAGTGATGTGATTTGGCGACACCTCAATCACTGTCACGGGAAGAGATTCGCCGTTTTCAGTAAAAATACGTGTCATGCCGCATTTGCGGCCGACTAAACCAATAGTCATTTTATAGACCTCTTGTGTACGGGGCTGAAACCCTCTATGGCCGCCCACTAACGTAGAAAGAAGTAAGCGTTACACCCGAGTTTTAGACGGGATATATATACTATTTTTTAATTAGCCAAGACTAATTTGAACTTCTACACCTGCTGCCAGATCTAGCTTCATCAACGCATCAACTGTTTTTTCAGTTGGCTCGACGATATCTAGCAAACGCTTATGAGTACGAATCTCGTACTGATCACGCGCATCTTTGTTTACGTGCGGAGAAACCAATACAGTGAAACGCTCTTTACGCGTTGGCAAAGGAATAGGGCCGCGAACTTGTGCGCCGGTTCTCTTGGCAGTTTCAACGATCTCTTGCGTTGAAACATCAATCAAACGATGATCAAAGGCTTTTAACCTGATTCTGATACGTTGATTCTGCATTCGACCTTTACTCCAAAGATTTTGATAGCCTTTTACGCAGCACTTCACTGCAAAAAGGAGGCGAAATTCTATAGGTGTGCAATGCCTTTGTCAACACTCGCCAAGCGATTAAATTACAACCAATGAAAATCTTTTTAATCAGACAAAAAAGGGCCGAACTGGTCGGCCCTTTTTTCGAAAAAACTACCGAAATTACTCGATAATTTTCGCAACAACACCAGCACCTACAGTACGACCACCTTCACGGATAGCGAAACGCAGGCCTTCTTCCATAGCGATAGGAGCGATCAGAGTAACCTCCATCTGAACGTTATCACCTGGCATTACCATTTCTGTACCTTCTGGAAGCTCACAAGCACCAGTTACATCAGTAGTACGGAAGTAGAACTGTGGACGGTAACCTTTAAAGAAAGGAGTGTGACGACCACCCTCTTCTTTGTTCAGTACGTATACTTCAGATTCAAACTTAACGTGTGGAGTGATAGAACCCGGCTTAGCCAAAACCTGACCACGCTCAACTTCTTCACGCTTAGTACCACGCAACAGAACACCAACGTTCTCACCAGCACGACCTTCGTCAAGCATCTTGCGGAACATCTCAACACCAGTACAAGTAGTCTTGACAGTGTCTTTGATACCGATGATTTCGATTTCTTCACCAACGGTAACAATACCACGCTCAACACGACCAGTTACAACTGTACCACGACCAGAGATAGAGAATACGTCCTCTACCGGCATCAAGAATGCCTGATCGATGTCACGCTCTGGCTCAGGGATGTAAGAATCCAGCGCTTCAAGCAGAGTCTTAACCGCAGTTGTACCCAACTCGTTATCATCTTCGCCGTTCAACGCCATCAAAGCAGAACCACAAACAATTGGAGTATCGTCGCCAGGGAAGTCATATTCAGACAGCAGATCACGCAATTCCATGTCTACCAATTCTTTCATTTCTTCGTATTCTTCTGAATCAACGCCGCCGCAATCTTCAGCCAGCAGGTCAGCTTTATTCAAGAACACAACGATGTATGGAACACCAACCTGACGTGACAACAAGATGTGCTCACGTGTCTGAGGCATCGGGCCATCAGTCGCGCCACATACCAAGATAGCGCCATCCATTTGAGCAGCACCAGTGATCATGTTCTTAACATAATCGGCGTGTCCCGGGCAGTCTACGTGCGCGTAGTGACGTGAAGTTGTTTCATATTCAACGTGTGAAGTTGAGATGGTGATACCACGCTCTTTTTCTTCAGGTGCGTTATCGATACCATCGAAAGCAACAGCCTCACCACCGAAAACTTCTGCAGCAACACGAGTCAGCGCAGCAGTCAGAGTTGTTTTACCATGGTCAACGTGACCGATTGTGCCCACGTTTACGTGGGGCAGATTACGTTCAAACTTTTCTTTTGACACTTTTCTTTCCTCTTTAGAAAAAAGTTTTGGTTTTAGCCGTTTTTAGAAATGATTGCTTCAGCGATATTGCTGGGAGCCGGAGCGTATTTTTCAAACTCCATGGTGAATGTCGCGCGCCCCTGCGTTGCACTACGCAAATCAGTTGCATACCCAAACATCTCACCCAGTGGAACCTCAGCGTTAACAACCCTCCCAGCTGGATTTTCATCCATACCAAGAATCATGCCACGCCGCCGGTTAAGATCCCCAACAACGTCACCCATGTTTTCTTCTGGAGTTACCACTTCAACTTTCATGACAGGCTCCAAAATTTCGGCGCCACCAAACTCTGTGAGTTTGCGCGTTGCCATAGAAGCTGCCACTTTAAATGCCATTTCGTTCGAATCCACATCGTGAAACGAACCATCGTACAAAGTTGCCTTGAGCCCAAGCAACGGAAAACCAGCCAATACGCCGTTTTTCATTTGCTCTTCGATGCCCTTCTGGACCGCTGGAATATACTCCCTCGGAACAGCGCCACCAACAACCTCATTCACAAACTCAAGCTTTTCAAGATCAACATCTTCGCCAGTTAATGGCTCAAAGCGAACCCAAACATGACCATACTGACCACGACCACCTGACTGGCGAACGAACTTACCCTCAATATCACAAGACTTCGTGATCGCCTCGCGATAAGCAACTTGAGGCTTGCCAATCTTTGCCTCAACACTAAATTCACGACGCATACGATCAACGATAATATCTAGGTGAAGTTCACCCATTCCCGATATAATCGTCTGCCCAGTTTCCTCGTCCGAGCGAACCCGGAATGACGGATCTTCTTGCGCAAGCTTACCGAGCGCGACCCCCATTTTCTCTTGATCTGCCTGTGAGCGAGGCTCAACTGCGACCGAAATAACTGGCTCAGGAAATTCCATGCGCTCAAGAACAATCTTGGCACTTTCATCACACAAGGTATCACCTGTAGTGACATCCTTAAGACCAATTGCCGCGGCAATATCCCCGGCTAAAACTTCCTTAATCTCCTGCCGATCATTTGAATGCATCTGCACCATACGACCAACACGCTCTTTCTTTTGCTTCACCGAGTTATATACCGCCGTCCCACTCTGAAGACGACCGGAATAACACCGGAAAAAGGTCAGCGTACCCACAAAAGGATCAGTTGCTATCTTGAATGCCAAGGCCGAAAACGGAGCCTCATCATTTGCTTCGCGAACCGCAACTTCATCATCCTTATCGGGCAACGTACCTTCAATCGCCTTAACATCCGTCGGCGATGGCATAAACTGAATAACCGCATCCAACACTGCCTGGACGCCCTTATTCTTAAAGGCCGNCCCACCCAGAACAGGTACAATCTCATTAGCTAGCGTACGCAAACGAATACCAGCAACGACGTCCTCTTCCGAGAGCTCGCCCTCTTCAAGATACTTATCCATCAACTCTTCATTGGCTTCAGCAGCAGCTTCAACAACAAACTCTCGCATTTCTGCGCACTGATCAACAAGATCATCCGGGACAGCCTCATATTCAAAGGTCATACCCTGATCTTCTTGATTCCAGATGATGGCTTTATTTTTGATTAGATCGACCACACCGCGGAATTGATCCTCGGAACCAATGGTCATCTGCAAAGGCACTGCGTTAGCACCCAGACGCTCGCCCAACTGTGACACGACTGACAAAAAGTCAGCACCCGCACGATCCATCTTATTGACGAAAACCATGCGAGGAACGTGATATTTATTGGCTTGACGCCAGACTGTTTCGGTCTGCGGCTGAACCCCGGAGGATCCACACAATACAACTACAGCACCATCCAGAACACGTAACGAACGCTCTACCTCAATGGTAAAGTCAACGTGCCCAGGGGTATCAATGATATTAACGCGATGCTGATCGAATTGCTGCTGCATGCCGGCCCAGAAACAGGTAGTTGCAGCAGACGTGATAGTAATACCACGCTCCTGCTCCTGCTCCATCCAGTCCATGGTCGCAGCGCCATCATGCACCTCACCGATTTTGTGAGACAGACCGGTGTAAAACAAGACGCGCTCGGTCGTCGTTGTTTTACCCGCATCTACGTGTGCACAAATACCGATATTACGATATCGGCTGATTGGCGTTTTGCGTGCCACGATCTACTCTCCAGTATCCGATCAGAAACGGAAGTGCGAGAACGCTTTGTTAGCTTCAGCCATGCGGTGAACGTCTTCACGCTTCTTAACCGCATTGCCTTTGCCTTGTGACGCATCAACAATCTCGCCAGCAAGACGCTGACGCATAGATTTTTCGCCACGGCTACGGGAGTATTCTACCAACCAACGCATCGCCAACGCATGACGACGTGATGGACGAACCTCAACCGGCACCTGATAAGTCGCACCACCGACACGGCGAGATTTAACCTCAACCATAGGTGCGATTTGCTCGAGGGCTTCTTCGAATACTTCCAGAGGACTCTTGCCCGCTTTCTCTTCTACGATTTCCAGTGCACCGTAGACGATACTCTCAGCGACAGATTTTTTTCCACTAACCATGACATGGTTCATGAACTTCGCCAGTGTTACATTTCCGTACTTCGGATCTGGCAGGATTTCGCGTTTTGCGACGACTCTTCTTCTAGGCATATTGCACCTTGTCTTCAGGCTCATCCGGAACAAATCTTCAACGACATGCTGAAATACGTCCGGCCTTACTCGAGTTGTAGTATATGAACCTACTATGAAAAAATTGTTTCAATTAAGCGTAGTTAACGCCAAATAATCAAAAGATTACTTAGGACGCTTGGTACCGTACTTCGAACGGCCCTGCTTACGATCGTTAACACCTTGTGTGTCAAGCGTACCGCGAACTGTGTGGTAACGAACACCTGGCAAATCTTTTACACGACCGCCACGAATCAATACAACACTATGCTCTTGCAGGTTATGGCCTTCACCACCGATGTATGAAGTTACTTCATAACCATTGGTCAGGCGCACACGACATACTTTACGCAATGCAGAGTTAGGCTTCTTCGGCGTAGTGGTATACACACGAGTGCACACACCGCGACGTTGAGGACAGCTCTGCAACGCAGGCACATCACTTTTAGCGACTTTGCGTTTTCTAGGCTTACGAACCAACTGGTTGATCGTTGCCATCTAATTCAACTCCAAATCTATTCACCCCCCATTTTAACGGGGGGCAGTTTCCCGGCAGAAGGGCTATCAGGCACACAACTACCGACCAAAAACAGGATGCGAAATTTTATAGATCACTTCCTGTACAGTCAAGCCTTGTAAAGGGCTTTAAAAAGCCCTTTCAGCTTAAAAGCGATTAAATATCGCTACTTTGACCAAAGGCTTCAGCCAACGCTGCCTCGACATCGCTTGCGCTGACGCCGGTATCTGCCGACTCTTTCTGCTCTTTACGGTCCAGGTGATACGAAAGCCCCGTACCCGCTGGAATCAAACGGCCAACAACAACGTTTTCTTTCAAACCGCGCAGGTAGTCACGCTTACCGTGAACCGCTGCCTCGGTAAGTACACGTGTAGTTTCCTGGAATGATGCCGCAGAAATAAAGCTCTCTGTTGCCAAAGATGCCTTGGTGATACCCAACAATACGCGCTCGTATTGTGCAGGAATCTTACTATCGGCCTTAAGCACCTGGTTCTGCTCAGAGATACGCGCAAGCTCAACCTGCTCACCCTTAATAAAGCTCGAATCGCCCATTTCGGTGATTTCAGTTTTACGCAGCATCTGACGAATAATAATTTCGATGTGCTTATCGTTGATTTTTACACCTTGGAGGCGGTAAACGTCCTGAACTTCAGACACGATATAGTTCGTCAGTGCAACAACACCTTTAAGACGAAGAATATCATGCGGATTAGACGGACCATCCGAAACAACTTCACCCTTCTCAACTGTTTCACCTTCAAACACGGAGAAGTTACGCCATTTAGGAATCAGCGCTTCATAATGGTCTTTACCGTCTGCCAGCGTTACACCTTCTGGTGGAGTGATCACCAAGCGACGCTTGCCTTTAGTTTCCTTACCCCAGCTAACAGTACCGGAAATCTCGGCCAAAATGGCTGATTCTTTCGGCTTACGCGCTTCAAAGAGATCCGCAACACGCGGCAAACCACCGGTGATATCACGAGTTTTCGAGCCTTCTTGAGGAATCCGCGCAAGTACGTCACCGACACTTACGGTATCGCCATCACTCAAACCAACAATCGCGTTCGCCGGCAAGAAGTAATGCGCTGGTACGTTAGTACCTGCAAGGCACAATTCGTTACCCTCTTCATCAACCAAGGTGATTGCTGGACGTAAATCTTTACCCGCTGCCGGACGCTCTGTCGGATCAATAACCCGAATACTGGAAAGCCCAGTCAGCTCGTCAGTTTGGCGCGAAATCGAGATACCCTCATCCATGCCACTGAACTTCGCCTTACCGGCAACCTCAGTAACGATTGGGTGCATGTGAGGATCCCAGTTGGCAACAATGTCACCCGCGGCACAAACCTGACCGTCTTTCTTGCCGATAACCGAACCGTAAGGCAATTTATAGCGCTCACGCTCTCGACCATTCGTATCGATAACAGACAACTCACCGGAACGAGAGGTTGCAACCAACTTACCGTCGTCTCGCTCGACAACTTTAATGTTGTGCAGACGAATAGAACCTTCATGTTTAACCTGAATACTATCATCAGCTGTTGCACGCGACGCGGCACCACCGATGTGGAACGTACGCATGGTTAACTGAGTACCCGGCTCACCGATCGACTGTGCAGCGATAACACCAACAGACTCACCAACACCAACACGATGTCCGCGCGCAAGATCACGGCCGTAACATGCTGAACACACACCGTGGCGTGTTTCACAAGTAATACCCGAGCGAACGTAGATTTCATCAATTGCCATGGATTCAAGGCGAACAACCCACTCTTCATCAATCAGTGTACCGCCTTCGATAACAACTTCATCGGTGCCAGGCATGACAACGTCTTCAAGAACGGTACGACCTAAGACTCGATCACCCAATGTTTCGATGATGTCGCCACCCTCGATAACCGGTGTCATTGCAATACCACGTTCGGTACCACAGTCATCCTCAGTAACAACAACATCCTGAGCAACATCAACAAGACGACGTGTTAGGTAACCGGAGTTCGCAGTCTTCAAGGCGGTATCCGCCAAACCTTTACGAGCACCGTGAGTCGAGATGAAGTATTGCAGTACGCTCAAGCCTTCACGGAAGTTAGACGTGATTGGCGTTTCGATGATGGAGCCATCTGGCTTCGCCATCAGACCACGCATACCGGCCAACTGACGAATCTGCGCCGGGCTACCACGAGCACCAGAATCCGCATAGATGAATACGGAGTTGAATGAACCCTGCTCTTCATCATCGCCTTTACGGTTTTTAACAATTTCTTTACTGATGCCATCCATCATCGCCGCAGCGACAAGCTCATTGGCACGAGACCAGATATCAATAACCTTGTTGTACTTCTCGCCCTGAGTTACAAGACCGGCTGTAAACTGCTGCTGAATCTCACCAACTTCATCTTGTGCATCGTCGATGATTTTTGCTTTCTCATCAGGAATAGCAAAATCATTTACACCAATCGAACAACCTGACTTAGTCGAGTATTCAAATCCGGTGTACATCAACTGGTCAGCAAAAATAACGGTGTCTTTCAAGCCACAGTGACGATAGCTCTCATCCAACGCAGCAGAAATTGCCTTCTTGGCCATTGGGCGGTTGACGAGCGAGAAAGGGAGACCCGCTGGTACTTTTTCCCACAACAAAACACGGCCAACAGTCGTTTCAACTAAACTGGTTTTCTCGACTAACGTTTCGTTCTCATCCGGTCTGTACTCAGTAATACGCGCTCTGATGCGCGCCTGCAGATCTACAGAACCCGTTGCATATGCACGTGAAACTTCTTTGACACCAGAGAAGACAGTAGCCTCACCTTTTGCATTGACACGCTCACGCGTCATCCAGTACAGCCCCAAAACAACATCCTGGGAAGGTACAATAATTGGCTCACCGGATGCAGGCGCAAGAATATTGTTCGTCGACATCATCAAAGCGCGTGCTTCTAACTGCGCCTCGAGTGTGAGCGGAACGTGTACAGCCATCTGATCGCCGTCAAAGTCGGCGTTGAACGCAGCACATACCAACGGGTGCAACTGAATCGCTTTACCTTCGATCAGTACTGGCTCAAATGCCTGAATACCCAAACGGTGAAGTGTTGGTGCACGGTTCAATAAAACCGGGTGTTCACGAATAACTTCAGCGAGAATATCCCAAACTTCTGGCGGCTCACGCTCAACCATTTTCTTCGCAGCCTTAATGGTTGTTGCCAACCCACGGGCTTCAAGCTTGCCGAAAATGAATGGCTTAAACAGCTCCAGCGCCATCTTCTTTGGCAAACCGCACTGATGCAGACGCAAAGTAGGGCCAACCACGATAACCGAACGACCTGAGTAGTCGACTCGCTTACCCAACAAGTTCTGACGGAAACGACCTTGCTTACCCTTGATCATATCGGCAAGCGATTTCAATGGACGCTTGTTAGAACCGGTAATAGCACGTCCACGACGGCCATTATCCAACAATGCATCAACGGACTCTTGCAACATACGCTTTTCGTTACGAACAATGATGTCCGGCGCACTAAGATCTAACAGACGCTTCAAACGGTTATTACGGTTAATCACTCGACGGTACAGATCATTAAGATCCGATGTCGCAAAACGACCACCATCCAGCGGTACCAGCGGACGCAGATCTGGCGGAAGTACCGGCAATACTTGCATGATCATCCATTCAGGCTTATTGCCGGATGCCATGAAAGCTTCAATAAGTTTCAAGCGCTTAGATAGCTTCTTGATTTTGGTTTCACTATTGGTCGCTGGAATCTCTTCACGCAAGCGCTGAACTTCATCATCAAGATGAAGATTCAACATCAAGCCTTGAATCGCTTCGGCGCCCATTTTAGCGACAAATTCGTCACCGAACTCTTCCAATGCTTCGTAGTACTGATCGTCGTTCAGCAGCTGACCCGCTTCAAGGGTAGTCATACCAGGCTCAACAACTACGTACGATTCAAAGTACAGAATTCGCTCAATATCACGCAATGTCATATCCAACAACAAACCAATGCGCGACGGCAATGATTTCAAAAACCAGATATGCGCAACTGGTGCTGCAAGTTCAATGTGACCCATGCGCTCACGGCGCACCTTGGCCAGCGCAACTTCAACACCACACTTTTCACAAATGACGCCACGATGCTTGAGGCGCTTATATTTGCCACACAAACATTCGTAATCCTTGATCGGGCCAAAGATTTTTGCGCAAAATAAACCATCACGCTCTGGCTTGAACGTACGGTAGTTGATCGTCTCTGGCTTTTTCACTTCGCCGAAAGACCAGGAACGGATCATTTCTGGCGATGCCAATCCAATTCGGATGGAATCAAACTCTTCCGTTTGTCCCTGGGACTTCAAAATATTTAATAAGTCTTTCAAGGCCTTTCCTCCAACACTTTAGAGTGTGCTCTCAGTGCTAAATATTCCGCAAGGGGCTTTATCAGCCCCTCATGTCAAATGCTAAATCGTTCTGATATCAATCAGCGCTTACTCAGTATCGAGGTCGATATCGATACCCAGCGAACGGATTTCCTTGATCAATACGTTGAAAGATTCAGGCATACCAGGGTCCATGCTGTAATCGCCATCGACGATGTTTTTATACATCTTCGTCCGGCCATTAACGTCATCGGATTTCACTGTCAACATTTCCTGCAAGGTGTAAGCTGCACCGTATGCTTCAAGTGCCCATACTTCCATCTCACCGAAGCGCTGACCACCGAACTGCGCTTTACCACCCAGTGGCTGCTGTGTAACCAAGCTATAAGAACCGGTTGAACGCGCATGCATTTTATCATCAACAAGGTGATTCAACTTCAGCATGTACATGTAACCAACGGTTACCGGACGCGTGAATGAGTCACCTGTACGACCATCACACAACGAGATCTGACCAGAGCGTGGAATATCCGCAAGCTCAAGCAGATCCTTCACTTCTTCCTCAGCCGCACCGTCAAAGACTGGCGTTGCCATCGGCACACCCATACGCAGGTTAGAAGCCATTTCAACGACTTCTTCATCAGAGAAGCTATCAAGGTCTTCTTTATTAACCGCGTTCTTGTTGTATACCTCTTCGAGGAAGGTACGGAGCTCTGCAACAGCACGCTGCTCACGTATCATCTTATCGATTTTGACACCCAAACCGCGGGCAGCCATACCCAAGTGAGTTTCCAGAATCTGACCGACGTTCATCCGCGATGGAACACCCAGTGGGTTTAGAACGATATCGACAGGCTCACCGTTGCCGTCATATGGCATATCCTCGATCGGAACAACGTTCGAGATAACACCTTTGTTACCGTGACGACCAGCCATTTTATCACCAGGCTGGATACGACGTTTAATAGCAAGGTAAACCTTAACAATCTTAAGTACGCCCGGAGCCAAATCATCACCAGTTTGAAGCTTTTTCTTCTTCACTTCAAAGCGATCATCCAATTCCTTACGGAATTCAACAAGACCCTTCTCTGCAGTATCCAGCTCATCATTCAGGCGGGTTTCAGCCATACGAATCTTGAACCATTGCTCAGAGGTAAAATCAGCGATAGCCTCAGCAGACAATACATCACCTTTATTAAAACCAGCGCCAGCTTTAACTTCTTTACCTTCAAGCTGCTTGCTCAACCGTGCGAACGTTGCATCTTCAATGATGGCGTATTCCTGATTCAGGTCTTTACGATAGTCATCTAACTGCGACTTCTCGATAGCCAATGCACGCTGGTCTTTTTCCAACCCGTCTCGAGTAAAGACTTGTACATCAATAACCGTACCACGCGTACTGGTACCAACACGCAGAGAGGTATCTTTAACATCCGACGCCTTCTCACCAAAGATGGCTCGCAGGAGCTTTTCTTCGGGTGTTAATTGCGTTTCACCTTTTGGTGTTACCTTACCCACCAAAATGTCACCAGGGCCAACTTCAGCACCGATATAGACGATACCTGACTCATCCAACTTGGACAGTGCAGACTCACCAACATTCGGAATATCGGCTGTGACTTCTTCTGAACCGAGCTTGGTATCACGAGCAACACAGGTTAGCTCCTGAATGTGAATGGTTGTAAAGCGATCTTCTTTAACAACACGCTCGGAAACCAGAATGGAATCCTCAAAGTTATAACCATTCCACGGCATGAATGCGATACGCATGTTCTGACCCAAAGCCAGCTCACCCATATCTACCGATGGACCGTCCGCCATAACATCTCCACGGACAACAATATCACCTTGCTTAACCAACGCACGCTGATTGATACAGGTGTTTTGGTTAGATCGGGTGTATTTGATCAGGTTGTAGATATCAACCGGGGCTTCGCCTGGCTGAGCTTCATCGTCATTGACTCGAACAACGATACGGCTCGCATCAACCGAATGCACAACACCGCCGTGNCGCGCGACAACACATACGCCTGAGTCACGTGCAACGATACGCTCGATACCCGTACCAACCAGAGGCTTATCCGCACGCAGTGTAGGAACTGCTTGGCGCTGCATATTCGATCCCATCAAAGCACGGTTCGCATCATCGTGCTCTAGGAAAGGAATCAAGGATGCGGCAACGGATACCACCTGCTTAGGCGACACATCCATATACTGGACATCTTCAGGTTGCATTTTGGAGAATTCATATTGATGTCGTACATCAACAAGACCTTCAATAAAGCGGCTTTCTTCATCCAATAACGCAGATGCCTGAGCGATAACATATTCATATTCGTTGATTGCAGACAAGTACTCGATCTCGCCGGTTACCTGCTTGTTTTCAACTTTTACATACGGGCTCTCAAGAAAACCATATTCGTTAGTCCGTGAATACGTCGCCAATGAGTTGATCAGACCGATGTTTGGTCCTTCAGGTGTCTCGATTGGGCAAACACGACCGTAGTGAGTTGGATGCACGTCACGAACTTCAAAACCAGCACGCTCACGCGTCAAACCACCAGGGCCTAATGCAGATACACGACGCTTGTGGGTTACCTCAGACAATGGATTGTTTTGATCCATAAACTGGGACAACTGGCTCGAACCGAAAAACTCTTTAACAGCGGCAGCTACAGGCTTGGCATTAATAAGATCCTGAGGCATCAAGCCTTCGGATTCTGCTTGAGACAAACGCTCTTTAACTGCGCGCTCTACACGTACAAGACCAACACGGAATTGGTTCTCTGCCATTTCACCAACAGAACGCACACGACGGTTACCCAGGTGATCGATATCATCAACCACACCTTTACCGTTACGGATATCAATCAAGGTTTTCAAAACGTCAACGATATCTTCTTTGCTCAGCGTTCCGGAGCCAACAGACTCATCACGACCCAAGCGACGATTGAACTTCATACGACCAACAGCAGACAGGTCATAACGCTCATCAGTAAAGAACAGGTTTTGGAAGAGGTTCTCAGCTGCATCTTTAGTTGGCGGCTCGCCAGGACGCATCATGCGATAGATTTCAACCAACGCATCAAGCTCATCACGCGAAGGATCAGCCTTCAACGTTTCAGATACATACGGACCACAATCCAGCTCATTCGAATAGATCGTTTCGACTTGATCAATACCTTTCGACTGAAGAACTTCTAACAACTCTTCTGTCAGCTCAGTATTACATTCGATGAGTACTTCACCAGTTTCCTGATCAATAATGTCTTTGGCCAACGAACGACCCAACATGTATTCACGAGGCACAGGTAGAGATGTTAGATTTGCTTTAGTGAGCTGACGAATGTGACGACCAGTAATACGACGGCCCTGCTCAACAATAACGCTATCTTTACTATCAACGATATCAAATGCTGCAACCTCACCACGTAGGCGATCAGGTACAAGCTCAAGACTAATGTCTTCACCTTTGACAGTGAACGAATCAGTATCGAAGAACATTTCTATCATTTCTTGGGATGTATATCCCAGCGCACGCAGCAAAATAGTCGCAGGCAACTTACGGCGACGATCGATACGCACGTATACCAAATCTTTAGGATCAAACTCAAAGTCAAGCCATGAACCACGGTAGGGGATCACTCGCGCACTGTATAACAGCTTACCGGAAGAGTGAGTTTTACCCTTATCATGATCGAAGAACACACCCGGAGAGCGGTGGAGCTGCGAAACAATAACACGCTCGGTACCATTGATAACGAAGGTACCGTTCTCAGTCATAATAGGAATTTCACCCATATAGACTTCTTGCTCTTTGATATCTTTTATCGCTTTAGATGAAGAGTCTTTATCGTAAATAATCAGCCGCACACGAACGCGCAAAGGCACGGCGTAAGTTACGCCACGCAACTGACATTCAGCGACGTCAAATACCGGATCACCAAGCTTATAACTTACATATTCAAGCGCTGCATTGCCTGAATAGCTTACAATCGGAAACACTGACTTAAAGGCAGCATGCAAGCCCACATCCGCACGGCCATCCTGCGGAGTGCCGACCTGTGTGAACTTACGATAGGAGTCCAGCTGGATTGCCAAAAGATACGGCACCTCCATTATCTGCTGGAATTTCCCAAAGTTTTTACGAATACGTTTTTTCTCAGTGTATGAGTATGCCATCAGTACTCCCCAACGCGTCTCGAGAAATGATACGAAGGTAACAATCCCAGATACCTTCTTTCAGAATTCCAAGCTTAAAAAATAGTTCTCACTTACCAATTCTGGTAGGTCTAACATGTTTTTTTTGTGTAAACACAAAAAGGCCAGCGGTAGGCCCGCTAGCCCTTTCGCCGCCCGACTCAGTCAGGCGACGACAACTGAAACGTTGCCACGTACTGTGAAATTACTTAATTTCAACAGATGCGCCAGCGTCTTCCAGCTCTTTCTTAGCAGCTTCAGCATCTTCTTTAGAAACAGCTTCCTTGATTGGAGAAGGAGCGCCGTCAACCAAACCTTTCGCTTCTTTCAGACCAAGACCTGTCAGACCACGAACCGCCTTAATGACGTTAACTTTCTTCTCACCAACTGCAGTCAGAACAACATCAAACTCAGTTTGTTCTTCAGCAGCAGCGCCAGCGTCGCCACCAGCAGGAGCTGCAACTGCTGCAACTGCTGCAGCAGCAGTTACGCCGAATTTTTCTTCCATTGCTTCAATCAGCTCAACGATGTCCATAACAGACATTTCAGCGATTGCATTTAAGATATCTTCTTTAGACAGAGACATTGTGACTCTCCAATTTTACGTTTACGGTTAACCAATTAACTAACAGGGTGACCCTGCGAGTTATGCTTGTTCTTTCTGATCGCGAACAGCTGCTAGTGTGCGCACCAATTTGCCAGGAACTTCGTTCATGGTACGTACCAGTTTCGCTACCGGCGCTTGCATTACACTCATCAACTGAGACAGTGCTTGCTCGCGGGTCGGCAACTTCGCCAATACATCAATTTGGCCTGCATCCAGCAACTGACCACCAACTGCCAGTGCTTTAACTTCAAATTTTTCGTTTTCTTTAGCGAAATCTTTAAAGATACGCGCAGCCGCACCAGGATCTTCCATTGAAAAAGCCAGTAAAGACGGGCCTTTAAAGGAATCCTGAGCGCACTCATATTCAGTACCTTCAACAGCACGTTTCGCGAGCGTGTTACGAACAACACGAACACTAACGTTTGCTTCGCGAGCTTGACGACGTAAGTCAGTCATCTCTGCGACGGTACATCCACGAGAGTCGGCAATCACAAGAGATAAAGCTTCAGAAGCGACAACGTTGACATCTGCAACAATCGCTTTTTTGTCTTCTAAACCAATTGCCATTGGTCGATCTCCTAAAATTGCTTTACTTAAATAAGCAGCAACATCGATGTCACTGCAGTGTAATGGCGGTTACCGAGTGGGGTTCTCACCATCTGCGTAGGCTATTACTTCTCAGCAAGGATTAAGCAAACCAAACGATCTGCACCTACGGTCTTTGACGGTCTTATGTTTTGCGGAGAGCGCAACAAAGACCACAAAGTTCTTTTTCGGGGCGAATGCCCACAGTCGACAAAGCCGCAACAAGTGCGGCTTGTCTAAATTCACTTGAGTATCAGATAGCTAAGCTAGACACATCAACTGAAAGGCCAGGACCCATAGTCGTAGACAGAGTGACCTTCTTCATAAATACACCTTTAGCTTGAGCAGGCTTGGCTTTCTTCAAGTCAACCAACAAAGCTTCAAGATTCTGACGGATAGCGTCTTCCTCAAAGCTCAACTTGCCAATAGCGCCGTGAATGATGCCATTTTTGTCAGTACGGTAACGAACCTGACCTGCTTTTGCATTTTTAACCGCATCTGCAACATTTGGAGTCACAGTACCGGTCTTAGGGTTTGGCATCAGACCACGCGGACCCAAAACCTGACCCAACTGACCAACAACACGCATTGCATCTGGACTTGCAACAACAACGTCGAAATCCATCATGCCGCCTTTTACTTGCTCAGCAAGATCGTCCATACCGATCAAGTCAGCACCAGCTTCTTTGGCAGCCTCAGCATTAGCACCTGAAGTAAATACAGCAACACGCACGTCTTTACCCGAACCAGCTGGCAACGTTGTCGCACCACGAACCTGCTGATCAGATTTACGCGCATCAATACCCAGATTGACAGACACATCTAGAGTTTCTTCAAACTTAACAGAAGACAACTCCTTCAACAGAGCCACTGCTTCAGACAACGCATAAACCTTGCCTGGCTCAACTTTTTCGGCGATTGCCTTTTGACGCTTCGTTAATTTAGCCATCGTTTCAGCCCTCAACCTCAATACCAGCACTACGTGCAGAACCTGCGATGATGCGAACCGCAGCATCCATATCATTGGCGTTCAGATCAGCCATCTTGGTTGTCGCAATCTCTTCTAGTTGAGCACGAGTTACCTTGCCAACTTTCTGAGTATTAGGAACACCAGAACCTTTCTTGATGCCAGCAGCTTTACGCAGCAAAACAGAAGCAGGTGGAGTTTTCTTAATAAATGTAAAGCTACGATCGTTATACACAGTAATAACAACTGGAATCGGCAAGCCGTTTTCCATTTGCTGTGTTTCCGCATTAAATGCTTTACAGAATTCCATGATATTCACACCATGCTGACCCAGAGCTGGACCAACTGGAGGACTCGGATTTGCCTGACCCGCAGGCACTTGCAGCTTAATATAAGCTTCAACTTTCTTAGCCATTGAAAACTCCTAAATGGGTAATAGCGCCCTACGGGCTCCCCGTTATTACAAAATTCAAACTGAAAAAACGCCTATATAAGGCGTCTTAAATCAGCTTTTTTCCACTTGGCTGAAATCAAGATCAACAGGCGTGGAACGACCAAAAATCTGAACAGCAACTTGGATACGACTACGGTCGTAATCCACACTCTCAACAACACCATTAAAGTCATTGAAAGGCCCATCCGCGACACGAACAACCTCACCCACCTCAAACAAGGTTTTCGGACGCGGCTTCTCGGTACCATCTTGGACACGCTGAAGAATTGCTTCCGCCTCACGCTCAGTAATCGGTGCCGGCTTATCTGCCTTACCACCAATAAACCCAAGCACGCGCGGAGTCTCTTTTACCAGATGCCAGGAGTCATCATTTAACTCCATCTGCACCAAAACATAGCCCGGAAAAAACTTTCGCTCACTCTTACGAGTTTGCCCACCGCGCATCTCAACAACTTCTTCTGTTGGCACCAGTATCTCACCAAAAAGATCCTGCTTACCACGGAGCTCAACACGCTCCCTCAGTGAATTCATCACCTTCTTTTCATAGCCCGAATAGGCATGAACAACATACCAGCGCTTAGCCATGAACCGTCCCTACCCTATAAACAGGGAAATCAACCAATTTAACCCCATATCCAACAACCACAACACCAACCCCATAACAACCACGACCGCAAATACGATCAATGTTGTCTGAGTAGTTTCCTGCTTGCTGGGCCACACTACTCGACGAATCTCCGCACGAGACTCTTTCACCAGACGCGCAAAAGCCGCTCCTCGAGCGGTCTGCAACGCAACAACCAATGCAACACCGGCCATCGGCACAAGAGCCAACGCGCGATACAAGGGCGAATACTCATCGGCAAAGTAGAAGTTACCAAAAACACCGACAGCAACGAATGCCACAACGACAACCCACTTAAACACATCCATGCTTGAAGACGCCGTTTCTTGTCCACTAGTACTCATATATGTATCGATACCACGCTCGCTGGGCATAAGTGGCAGGCCAGGAGGGACTCGAACCCCCAACTTTCGGTTTTGGAGACCGACGCTCTACCAATTGAACTACTGGCCTATACCTAAAGAGAAAAAGACGAAATACTATATGCGGATTTTCACAGTGTCAAGAAAAACCACAAGCAAACCGCCTTATAATTTGAATGGAGCTCAAGAGCGGATTTGAACCGCCGACCTCACCCTTACCAAGGGTGTGCTCTACCAACTGAGCTACTTGAGCCTACTACCAAATGCATTGGAGCGGGTAGCGGGAATCGAACCCGCATCATCAGCTTGGAAGGCTGAGGTTCTACCACTGAACTATACCCGCGAACACTTACGATGCTCACCAGGCTCAACAACCGTAACAAGCTAGTAATTATAAGATGGTGGTGGGGGGTGGATTCGAACCACCGAAGCTTTCGCGTCAGATTTACAGTCTGATCCCTTTGGCCACTCGGGAACCCCACCGAGACAGAGATTTCGATCTCTGTTAAAATTGGAGCTGGCGAGAGGAGTCGAACCCCCGACCGGCTGATTACAAATCAGCTGCTCTACCAACTGAGCTACGCCAGCACCAAATGTCTCTCGTCTTGAGAGGCTGCGTATTCTATTGATAGCTTTTTAAAAGTGCAACACTTTTGCAGCGTTTTTCTTGTTTTTTTATCGAAAAATCTTCGTTCGCCAATAGATTCAGCACTTCTGGTGAAATTTTAGGCAAATCAGCGGGTTGCACAGCAAGCCAAAGCGCAGAACTTGTTCGCTCACGTAGCGTTTTTTTGACATTCAACCCGCCCGACAGGTGTTCTGCCATCACGCGATTTGCTGAATCTTCCTTAGAAAATAATCCTAAACTTATTGCATTTTCATACGGCGGCTCAGTCACCATAAAACTATCAACCTTTTCCCCTTGTAATTTGAGCAATAATGCAATGGCTTTTTGACGAGATTCCAAAGGCACGACATACACCCAATAGAGTGGCTGCAACGGTGTCTCCAATTCTACTATTTGCGCAGGCACATCTTGGCGAACTAAGCGATTCTTCCCAGACCGCGCACTAACAACTTCCGGATACGGCCCCAACAACAGGCACATCGCATCATCAGCCATTTCATCAACAGCCCCACCCACCACTGGACCGACCGACCTAGCAGGTGATCGCGTGTCACGTGCTGCTAACTGCCTCGCCGACAACTCAGATTTAAGCGTGAGCGCGGGCGCGGCATCAAAATCCGCCGGCAACGGCGCACGTACCGAAACACCACTCGCCTCATCAGCGGGCTTAACTTGAAACCACGCAAACGCCAACAGGTTGATAACGACCAGAAAATACAGAATCCATCGCATGCCTAAACCATTATTTTTATCAAAACACTGAATATACCACACGAACGCACAATGCATAGCGCGCTAAAACAGGGAGGAGAGCCACCACACACTAATGGCCACCGAGCATCAGACTCCCCCAGGGTTGGAGCGCAAAGACACCTCCCCACCATTGAAAGACTCCATGCGCCCACCCACGTCGAGCATCAAGTTTCCACGAGCATCAATACCACGACACACGCCAAAGATACGATCACGCCCCTGCAAAACCACGACATCCCTGCCAAAAAATGCATCAAACTCCAACCAACGCTCACGAAATTTTGAAAATCCGACCCGAGAAAACACCGTCAAGTTATCGCTCAAGCGCTCTACAAGTGAAGCCAATACCGCATTTCGATCGATCGGCTTGCCTGCTATTTGACTAAGCGATGTCCATGGCTGATCAATAACGGCGCCAACAGCTGCTGGACGCATATTAACATTGATACCCACACCAATTACGACATGGCAAATTCCGGTCGGGTCGCCGCTAATCTCAAGCAGAATACCCGCCAATTTCCTACCCTGCCACAACACATCATTTGGCCACTTTAGCTGAACACCCTCAAACCCCAACCGACCTAACACCTCAACCACTGACAACCCAACTACCAAGCTCAAGCCATCAAGAGAACCGACGCCACCCTCAAACGACCACACCATCGACGCATAGATATTCCTCGCCACCGGACTAACCCAAGAACGCCCTCGCCGCCCACGACCTGCGGTTTGAGACTCCGCAACAATAATATCCCCAGCAACAGGGACCGCGCCCCCGCTCTGCAGGCGACGAAGCATTTCAGCGTTTGTCGAATCCAGCTCCCAACAAACGTCAATACTCGACCCAAGCTCACTATTCCCGCCGCCCAGGTGCCTATGTATTTCTTCATGATTCAGTAGCGCGCCAAAGTTTTGCAACCGATACCCCCGCCCCTTCACAGACTCTACATCAACACCCAATTCCTCAAGTTTATGCAGCTGCTTCCATACCGCCGCACGACTCACCCCCAGCACCTGACCAATAGCTTCACCAGAATGAAATTCACCGTCAGCCAACACACCAATCAGTGCAAATGGGATATTTTTCTGCATGCAAAAACCTACTTAATCTAGAAACGCCAATAGTGAAGCAATTGGAAATAGCAATAACACCGCCGGAGCCACATACCAAGATATGCGTCCAGAGAACAATGTAAACACTTACTTACACAACGAAGAAAAACGACATAGAGCCACCGACAGCCCGCAATATTACACGACTACGGGACATTAGTGATCAAATAGGGATATAGCTAATAGGTATTCAGACAAGCTATTTATAGAGAGCAGTAGCAGCAATAGCTACGCAAAGAGACCAGCAGTTAACACACCAGGATTCAAAACCATTAACTCATTAATACGCGATGCAGATACATCTACATCACCTGCATCATGCATTGTAGCAAGCGCATCAGCTGCAGCTTTCATTGCAGGCGGGCGCTTCAAATTGTGCGCATCTGATGCCACAAATCGAACCCCCTCCTCCCTCAACAAAATCTTAGCCGTACTCAAAGCATTCTCTCCGAAGTGACCGGCAATCGAACCTGCAGTTAACTGAAAAACTGCCCCCGCCCGATACAAGTCTCGCGCGCGCCTCGGTGACTTCATAACCTCTTTATTGCGCTCAGGATGCGCAATAATCGGCTGTATGCCCTCTTTTTTCAGCCACTTTAAAAATGCCTCTATACCCATCGGAACATTCTGATGCGGCATCTCTAAAAGCAGGGCATCCATCTCACCCCAGCGCCCAATAAAAGGGACTCGCCCCTTGCGAAGGTCGATCAACACCTCATCACTAAAACGGACCTCTGCCGCCAACGCAAGATCCAAACGGCCGGCAACTGCAGATACAAGCGCATCAAATGCACTCGTGACTTTGCCTGCATCCCAGTCATAACGACCGTGATGGTAATGCGGTGTGCAGACCACCTTTTGAATACCTTGGTCAATTGCCAAATCAACAAGCGCCAAAGACCCCGACAACTCAGCAGGGCCGTCATCAACACCCGCAAGATAGTGATTATGAATATCCAGCATTACAAGGCACCCTGCATTGACTCAAACAAAACACACGACTGATGTGCCCCCCCTTATTGTGACAGCCAACACCACAATAAAGAAGCCTAGCGCTGCTCAGCCACCCGAAAAACGCGTGATTTTGCGAAATAGCGATTGTTGACCAAACCAACAAGGTAAAACAGAAAAGCAACGATGAAGCCGGAAAACATCAGCCATTCCGGCAGTTTGAGATACTCACCAACAATTCCTATGGTCGAATACACCAGTGACAAATAGAGAATCCCCGCCAAAGCAACGCGCGGACCACACCCAGATCGCATAATAATATGATGAAGATGGTCTCGGTCGGCTTTAAAGGGTGACTCCCCTTTACGCAATCGACGAATAACAATGCATGTCATATCCATCAGCGGCACAGCAATAATCCACAACGCTGCAACCGGTCGAAATGCCGGCGTCTCAGACTGAGTCCCAACAATCAACAAACAAACCACACTAAAACCGATAAACATCGAACCCGCATCGCCCATAAAGATTTTCGGCAGAGGGCCAGGCAATAAGCCTAAATTGAATAACAGATAAGGAATCAGAGAAACACAAAGTATCAGTGGCAAACCGACCAATCGAGTTTGATCGCTGAGCAGCATCAGAATCGCAATTGATAGAAACGTATTCAGCGCAAGACCGCCGGCTAACCCGTCAATCCCATCAACCATATTGAACGCGTTAATCGCAGCCAGCATAGCAATAACGGTAAATACAATACCCGCCAAGCCCAAGTCGATAGCGCCGATCCCGAACAAATCACCTAACACATAAATATAGCGATTAGCGCCATAGACCAGACCCGCAGCAATTAGTACCTGCACAACCAATCGCAACCGGACAGGTAGATCAAGGTAATCATCCAACACGCCCAACATAACGATCAGGCCAGATAAGAATAAAAACCAATGCACGAAGGGGTTTTCGGGAAACGCCAACACGCAAGACACGAGCGTTGCCAGATAGACACTTAATCCGCCTATCAAAGGGATCGCTCCCTTATGACGTTTACGGGCACAAGGTTGGTCAACCAAGCCCAAATGTTCGGCAAAAGGCTTCAAGACCAATACCGAGAAAAAACTAACGATAATAGCTACTGCGAATTCCATATGTCGGGTCTAACGCTTGAGTGATAGTGGCTGCATCAAACAGATGCAATCCTTTGCGGCCCCTGCATTTTACCTACTTCGAATGAAAATAGGAAAAAAAATGAACTACTTCACATTACAAAATTTGCACAAGAAAGAGACAGAGGTGGATGTCAAGGTGGACACTAACAGAAATAGCATTGCGGTTTGATGAAATATGGCTAGAAAATTGATAGGTATCAAATTCAGCGACAAAAGCATCTTTGCTTTTATTCTGCCTTCAGGCAATCGAGGTAGTGCTCTATTACTATCGACTCTGCAAATTCTTTTTCTATACGCTCGCAGGCTGCGCGCCCTGCTTGCTCTAACTCCGACAACGGCTTAGTTGCAACAATCTCCATTACTCGAGCAAGATCCTCAGCATCCCTTACCTTGCACAACCATCCTGTTTCATTTTCCACAATAGACTGCCTGCAACCAGGAACATCAGTAACAATAGCCGGGCGCCCAATACTTGCAGCTTCAAGAACAGTTCTCGGCATCCCCTCTCTGTATGACGGGAGTACTAACACATGTGATTTTTGTATCCAAGGGATAACATCTTTCTGCTCACCGACGTAATTAACAACCCCATCGGCTTCCCACGTCGCAATTTCATCATCGGTTATCGCGGTTTTATTACTAACGCCACTAGGGCCAACGAGAATACACTTCACATTCACGCCACGGCCAATCAGCTTCCGACTAGCATCGACATATTCCCGAACACCTTTATCAGCAATCAAACGCGCAATCATGANAAACACGACTGTATCTACTCGACCAGGCATCTGAGTATAGGAAAAGTGTTCTATATCAATTCCGGACCCCGGCAAAAGTCGAGTGCGATCAGCCTTGACCAAGTTCAGTTTGATAAAACTGTCCATGTCTTCACTATTCTGAAAAAACACACGGGAAGCTCTATGATTCGTTACGCCGTACAGTTTTTGTGCCAGTGAATATATTAAACCTTTATGCAAAAAAACCGTTCCTAGACCAGAAACATTATTCGCATAGGGAACACTTAACAACCGGCAAACAAGACCAGAATACAGATTGATCTTGATCGTAAAATTAAATACGAAGTCCGGCTTAATAATTTTAAGAGTTTTATATATTGACGAGATAGCCTTCAATTCTCGAAGGAGACCCGTACTCTTACCATCCAATTTTATTGGAACAAAAGTAGCCCCTATACCTTCAAGTTTCGCGCTGAATTCATCAAGAGGTGCAATACAATAAACACTACACCCTGAACTCAACAACTTAATGATTGTGTTTTTCCTGAAATTCCACAGATACCATGACGTATTAGAGCTAAGAACGATCGACTTCATTATTCAAACAACCATGACTTGTATGGCACCCAACAGAAAGCATGATGCGAATAGTTTAGCCAAACAAACTGTACAAAGAAATAGAGCGTAATAACGGCAATACTGCTAACGCTTTTAAAAAAACTTGCAACATCATTAAGTCGACATAGTACAAATAGCTGGAGGGGCATTAAGTATAGTGCAAATCGATCAGTTGCCGTCGAGGCTACAGACACCAGAGGGATGCATACAATGCTAATTACTGCCAACAAAAACCATACATTTTTCTCTAGCTCATTATGATAACGAAAGTGTTTTCGGAAAAACAAAAGAAGTATCGCCGGAAGCGCATTCATTATAACCCGAAGTTCTCCACCAGACGATTGCATATTTTCCTCAACATATGCAGCCCACATTCTATCTTGATGCTCGGACAAAAAAGTTATGTATGCCAACACGCTTATAGAGCCAACCCAAAGAACCGACCACCAACGGTTTCTCGTACCAGCTAGCGCTACAAGAGGCAGCAGCACAACTGCAGATTTATGAAATGTCGCAGCCAACAATATCATAACTACGTACTTGCGCAATTTTCCATCGGCAATAGCTGAAAGGGCGAATAGCTCCAAGCCAAAAGCAACTGCCTGCCTTGTATAGCCTTGAAACAGTACGATAACTATGTATGGAATCGCAATCGTTATTGCAAGAAACGGATTTGGCTGCCGCCTAGAAAAAGCATAAAGGCCCGATAATGAAATCAATGCACATATCAAGTTAACCCCTACCACCCCGCCGCCAAGTGCCGCAGATACGATATTAACAAGAGCATAACCCGGGTCTGTTGAAACCAATCTCCAATCAACCCAACTAGTCACATATCCCGTCGCATCATAGTGGTGTTCGTAGGCTCCCCAATCACATCCGACTTGGTAACGAAAGCCTACAACAATAAACAACGCTCCACAGACAAACATCAATCCCAAACGCTGAACACCAACATCCACTTTCGACATCATGAGTGCGGCAACTGCAGGTAGTAAAAACATCAACCAATACACTAGCATCGATCAATTCTCCTGCTCAGCAAGCCACTGCTGAAATACCAATACACTCCATAGCTCTCGAGACCAATCATAGCGACCAGCCTGATGCTCCTGCCAATACCTTTGGATTACCTCACAATCCAAATAACCTTGATCACACAGAACCTCTCGGTCTATCGATGACTCAGCCCATTGTTTTAGCGGGCCACGCAACCACTCAGCAATTGGGAGAGCAAAGCCCGCTTTAGGCCGCTCAATAATATCTTGGGGTACATGCCGGTATAACAACTGACGCAAAATCCACTTTCCGACGCTTCCTTTAATTTTGAACGATTCCGGCAATGACCAAGCAAATTCGAAAATACGATGATCGAGCAAGGGAATACGACCCTCAAGTGACACTCCCATACCTGCGCGGTCTACCTTCACAAGAATATCATCGGTAAGATACCCCTCCGCATCCCACAGCATCATCTTTTCAACATCCGAGTACTCAGCATTCAATGTCGTCAACCCATGCGCATCCTTACCTTGTATAACCAATGACGCGGGATCGTCGAAACCCGAAATCAACCCAAGATATAACGAGCCAATTGACGATGCCTTCAGCGCTCTTGCAGCTTTGTGGATTTTCAACCCCGCCTGAGGAACACGTTTGAAACCGGGTAGTAACGCGAATAACCGATCGTAGCCATCAGGCGACACCCTAGTCATCAAATACCCAGCCGCGTTGCGGATAGGTAGGGGAAGTTTTTCTAATTTTTGCCACAATTGACTTGCCGCCAAATAGCGATTGTATCCGCCAAATAACTCATCACCACCATCGCCAGATAACGCAACTGTGACATGCTCTCGAGCGAGCCGAGCAACCAGATACATAGGGATCTGGGAAGAATCAGCAAACGGCTCATCAAAAATAAAAGGCAATTCTGGTATCACTTTAAGTGCATCATCAGCAGACACGTACAGCTCTGTATGCAACGTACCTAAATGCTCGGCAACAGCCTTAGCATGAACCGCCTCATTAAAGCCCTCCTCATTAAAGCCGATAGAAAATGTGTGCACAGGCACTTCAGACACCTGCTGCATCATAGAAACTACGGCAGAAGAGTCGACTCCACCAGATAGAAATGCTCCCAGCGGCACATCCGATAACATTTGAGACTGCACCGAAGAACGAAACAACGATTCTAGTTGATCAATCGCCTCATCCTCGCTACCAGAGAATCGAGAGCATTGCGCTTTTGCTGCAGCCTCGGCCGGCGACCAGTATGAATCTACGACTAGCTCCCGACTTCTAATATCGAGCGTCAAGATTGATCCGGCCGTTAGTTTTTTCAGCCCAAGGTAAATACAAAGGCTGCCAGGCACATAATTGTATCGAAAATATGCAGTCAGGGCTTCTCGATCAATTTGCGGCGAAAACTGTGGATGCTTGCGAAACGCTTTCAATTCAGACGCGAAAATGAACGAAGTGCCTTGCCAGCCATAATATAGCGGCTTTTCACCAAAGCGATCACGAATCAAATATAGCTTTTGAAGCTTGTGATCAAAAACAGCAAGTGCAAACATACCAACTGTTTTTTCAATAACCCCCCGTATTCCTATAAGTTCAAAACCCACCAACAATGTCTCTGTGTCTGAGTGCCCGCGCCACTCAATATCAGCCAGTTTTTCAAATTCCTTCCGAAGCTCCAGATGATTATATATTTCACCATTGAAGACCATTGAAAAACGATTACCTGCCGAGGCCATTGGCTGATGCCCAGCCTCAGATAGATCTTGGATCGCGAGACGAGAGTGTCCCAAAAAAAGGTCTTCAGCATCTAAATCAAGTCTTAAATGGCCTGAGCTATCCGGACCACGATGACGAAGAGTTGCCACCATATCCTCGAGAACTGAGGCTGCGTCATAATCTGTATTTTTAGGAGACAGGAACCCTGCAAAACCGCACATTCTTATAGCTCTTTAAATATACGGATCAAGCGAGGCGCTTGAGCCTGTATTGAATATTGTTGCTCGACAGCTTTACGGCCGTTTTCTCCGTACTGCTTACGAAGCTCAGGACTGCCTATAAGCTCCATCAACGCACTCTGCCAATCTTCAAGGGAACTCGCCAACAAGCCAACTTCACTTTCCGTAACCAGTTTAGTATTTACACCTATCGGCGATGCAATCACTGGCTTACCTGAAGCCATATATTGTATTAACTTATAACCACATTTGCCTCGTTCCCAAGGCCCATCTTCCAGCGGCATAATGCCAATATCGAACCTAGATACTAACGATGCTTCTGTATCCTCAGCCCAAGGCTCGACACTAACGTTAAGGCCACTCAAATCAGACAATACATCACGACTAGCCCCCACCATCACCAAACGAGCAACGCCTGGCTGGCAAAATTTCGCAATAACATCTTTTAGCTTAAGTACATACTTTTGAGTTGACGGAGAACCAATCCAACCAATAACTAATTCACCCCCGCCAACCTTAGGTGCTGACGGCAGATAACGATCAGCGTCTACGACAGTAGGGAAATATTCAATATTTTGTGCTCCTGAAGTTTGAGCTCGCTCCTTCAAATAATTATTTCCAACGACTACACAGCATGAACTCTCCATAACTTTGTCGATTTTTTCCCCCAAAATCTTCCGCACCAAAACACTGGATGACAAGTCATAATTATGGAAAATGGCGTCATCGTAATCAACAACATAACGCACGCCTAACAATCTAAGTATTCGCTCAAAAAACGCAGGGAAATAGGGAAACAACTCATATTCAATCCAAATCAAGTCATACTTTCTTGCCATCAAAACATGTCTGAAGCGACTCAGATAAGCAATAACAATAGAATATTTAGATCGTGACTTCGTATCATAGAGCTTCTTGAGGTACTCATCATCAAACAAAGGAGACACTTCAACAGAAAACCCATCAGCATTCATCATCGGAAGATATTGAAGTGAACGCAGGCGGCTACTCGCCCCCTGCCGCGAATACTTAGAAAACAACAGAATATTCAAAAAAAACCCTAATATGCATTTGAAATTTGCCGATAAATTGCTTCGTATTTTTCAGCACCTACGTCAGCCGAAAAATAGTCTCTTGCAGCATCCAAGCAACGGGCCTTCAACTCCGAGTCCTTTAATAACTCTGTCATCTCATCTACCGCAGATTTAAAGCTTTCGGTAGAATTATCATCAACGATCACGCCCACGTTGTATCTCCTAATTATGTCGGCGACATCACCAACCCCTGAATTACCAATTACCGGTATCCCGCATGCTAAAAACTCAGCCATACGAGTCGGAAAACTTCCTAAACGACCAACCGATGCGCTATTAAAAACAACTCCATATGTCATGTTATGAATTTGACTGGTAACGTCTGCCGGCTCAACTGAATGAATAGTTATATCATTCAAGTCAACTTTATATTGTTCCGCTAACGGCTCGACAACACCAACACAATCTTTAGTTACAATGAGAAGATCTGTTTCTTTTTCTGCATTTGAAGCACAGTAGAGTTGAAAAAGCCAATCAAGAGGAAACCAACCACTGGATAAACTCCCAACAGACCCAATAACAACAGTAGATTTATAAATTGATTCATTACCGCGCTCACTAGGGAAGAAAAGCTCCAAATTCACACAGGTAGGAATTACAGCGATATTACTTAGATTAATTTCAGGATAATTTGCACTAAGGTACTCAACAGCTTTTACAGTCAAGCTCACAGAAGCTGCAGCATCATTCAATATTCTTCGCTCACACTTCTTAAGCACTTTAAATAACAGACTCGTTTCGCTCAACCTTCCTGCTGTTACCATCTCATCAATCCACAATGCGCGCATATCGAAGAGAAATGGAGTCCGAGTAAACCTTGTGGAAAGCCATACTGCAAAAGCTGGTATATAGCTTCTACAGTGGACAATGGAAGACTGCCTCAACAGGGACAACTTAACAACCGAACAAACTAGAACGAACAAATCCCAAGCTGTCGCGAGAAGGCGTGGCGTCGAATGGTACTCTTTATAGATCCACTCAATTCCACTAGCCGCACATTCTTCTTGTAACGCATGTAGCGATTTAAGATCGTTCAAATTTTCCGTTTTCTCAAAACTCACAATCGTGAAATTGTAGTCAGACGAAAGCCGCAATAAATAGGAAAGAATCTGAGATCTCCCGAGAGGCTCCATTAGCCCTGTATAGGAAACATACAGGACGTGTTTCTTTTGAATACTCAACAAACCCTCCAAAATACATAAATATCAATGCCACCTAACGCAGCGTCAACGTTTGCTCAATTATCAGTTTTTCAATGAGTACCAAAATTTACTATCTATAAACATGAGAACTCGGGCTATAAACTCAGCATTAAAGAGCACAGAGGCTCACTGACTTCTTACAAAAACACATATACTCTAAGCACCAAAACCATGTCCCACTATAGAATTTACGTTGCTCTTTCGCTTTTGATTTCAACCGTATTACATCAATGCGATAGCGAAGCTAGAGTAAATTCAACTGACTAATTTTTGAAATAGATCAACAAATTGGGAACATATTTTATCCACAGAAAAATCACTTGCTCTTCGGATCAGTAGAGAGCTATCGAACTTTCGTTCTTTCAACTCCTTTACAATTGCCTCCGCCAACAATTTTTCATCATTAACGGGAACTAACACACCATATTCTCCATTATTCAATATTTCACTCGGCCCGGACTTACAATTCGTTGACACAACTGGAACGCCGTGTGCCATAGCTTCTACGATAACATTTCCGAAACCTTCCCAATCGGACGACAACACAAACAAATTCGCCGTAGCGTACCCCTCCGATATATTCCCCAAAAAACCAGGCATTCTAACGTAATCTTGTAAACCAAGCTCCGAGATAACCTGTTCTAACCGCCCCCTCATCTCGCCTTCGCCATATATGATTAGCTCAGCAGGCACCTGCTTAATAACTCGTGAAAACGATCGAATAAGTAACTCTTGATTTTTTGCTTCTTTCAGCGCCCCAACGTTTAAAACTACTGGTAATTTAAGCTCTGTGCTTCTTGTTTGAACTTTTCGAGGGGTATAAACAGGATTGTATATTACCTTAGGAGAAAGCCGAGCAGGCAAGCCAAGTTCAAACAAATCAGCTCTAACACCGCTAGAAACGACATGGATAGCGTCAGCATATCTATACAAATATCGAATGGACCATGAAAGTGCGATACGACTCACGAACCCCTTCCTTCTCAATGCTATCGACAAAGTGCTATGTTCACTAAAAATAACTTTCCCTTTAAAACAAGCTAGCTTCGCGGATATATAACTAACTACCGTTAACGGCCACATTGCTGCTATAAGAATGTCTGGGGACTCAGCTCCAAGATATTTCGCCAACGGCGAAATCGCATTCCTTATTCTATTCGCACACAGATCAACTACATTAATTTCGGAATCAAGATCGCATAGCAATTCCCCGACTGTATTGAGGAGAACAAAGTCAATATGGTAACCTCGAACAACCAGCTCATTTGCTAAATTAACAAATACACGCTCAGCCCCCCCCCCTCTCAAATCCGGCAATAAAATCGAAATTCTCATAACTTCTTAATCTCCCTTGCAGGCGTACCGAGCGTGAGGAAACGTTCGCCTATATGAGAATTAACTAAGGAATGTGCACCAACTACCGCACCATTTCCAATGCGGGATCCTTTTAAAATCGTAGCTTTTGCCCCGACCCAAACATCTTCGCCAATATGAATTGGGGCAGTTTCAAAACCCGCTGACCTTATGGGTCTATCGTGAACTCTATGATCTTGATCTCGAATCACAACATACTCTGCTATTAGAGAATCCCTCCCTATTGAAATCGACTCCCTACACACAATTATCGTACCTTCCCCAACGTGCACAAAATCGCCAATAGAAAGAACACCTTCTTTAACCAAGATCTTCGCATTCTTCGATATCAATACATTATTGCCAATTATTAGCCTCCCTCCATCCGTAGCTATAATTTCGGCAGTAGAATGGAGCGAGACATTTTTTCCAAACTCTATATTTTGGAATGCCAATAGGGAATACACTCTTTTTGCATTACTTAGCACATATAAATGTATTCTTCTAGCCAATGATACAGCTTTCAATAGTTCACCTAAACTCAATCCCTAGGGCTTTCAATTTTTTGCAATATTGTCATACCAAATCGTTTCCTAACTTGGAAAGTCAGTATAATTTTCCACAATATAAGCATCACACAGTTCGAAACCGCAACGCCGATTATCCCATAACTACCAACTAAAATAGCGTGCAACAGTACATTCACAGCAAAAGATATCATCAATGCTGACAACGCGTCTTTTTGATGTCCGCTCATCAGTAGTAATAGAGCCGATGGCCCCGAAATTGCCACAAAAAATTGCCCGAACACTAAAATGAACATCGGAGTAATTGCCGTACTAAAAGTCGCCCCGTACATCCCACTAATTAAAATTGGGGCGGCTATGCACAAAAAAATAACCAATGGTGTTGTTGCAAAAAAAACAATCTTAGTAACCTTCCGGTAGAGCTTATTAATTTCCTCGATCTGGCCGCAAACATACATTTCAGAAAATTTTGGGCCAACATACGAATCAACAACCTGGAGAAATATGGTCACAATTCCTGAAAAAAGAACTGCAATTCGATAAACTCCAACCTCAGCAGGAGTCACAAAAACCCCCAATACAATGAAGCTGAGCTGAGCATTAACAACCTGAAATGCCGTAGCCATACCCACCGGAAATACATACTTCATCCAGCTACCTACAGCGAGCTCTGGATGTGCATTCTTTAACCCTAAGGGCCGATTTTTAAAATAAAATGCCCAACTAATCATGAATGCAATTAGAGAGAAAATGATATAGAAAAACATTATCACTGGCAGAGAAGCTGAAATCTGACCAGAAAGATAGATTATCGAGAGCAACACAAAGAAAAATACGGGGCGGACGACATTCTCGGCAAGCATGGACGCAATAACGTAGTGCATTCCTCTGAGCATTGAGTCTCGCAGCGCTCCCAAAGACAACAAAGGAATTAGCCCGCCAGCTATACAAAGTGCCAACAATTGATTATCTGTGTAATCTGCGCCACTCCAATATGCATACCCACTCAAAAATAACATTAAAAAAATCGAAACAAACAAGACTGACATGTGGCTAAACTTCACAAGCCCTCTAGTTTCACCCCAAACTCCATTCGCACGCGAGGCCGCAAATTCTTTGGTAAGCAACGTGGGGAACCCAAGCTGCGCTGGAATACACAATATTGCAATGATGCTAAGACAAAATGTATAGAAGCCGTAGTCCTGAACACCCAACACTCTTGCTAAGAGAAAGGAGTTCGCAAACCCTAAGACCAAATACAATATGCGTACAGCCAGATTTCGTGAAAACACAGCATCAACTCAACTTACTCAGGGGACCTATTGCACTATGAAAGCTCATAGAGAACATCATCCAAAGCAACTGTCCAGCTTCTCGGGTCACCCCCCAAAAACAGCTCCAATTTCTTTGTATTCATAGTTGTGCCCTGAGGCCTAGCCGCTTTTTGAACATACTGAGCAGTCGTAATGGGCAATATCTTAACATCACATGATTTCAGGATATAACTTGCAAACTCAAACCAAGAGCATGCTTCAGAATTGGAAAAGTGCAATACCTCTGGGGAATTCTGAATACTGCGATCTAAAAGATCACAAATTACTTTTGCAAGATCTCGAGCATTGGTCGGGCTGCCATATTGATCTGATACAACTCTAATTTCGTCCCGTTCTCTCCCCAGCCTCAGCATGGTTTTCACGAAATTATTCCCAAAGGAAGAATACACCCACGAAGTTCGAACAATTATCGAATCTGGGGGCGCAATCGCTCGAATTACCTGCTCACCTGCAAGTTTACTTTTCCCATATTCATTGATTGGGTTTGGTATATCGCTTTCAACATAAGGGTTAGCGCTTTCACCATCGAACACATAATCCGTTGAGATGTGTATCAACTTAATTCCGCGTGATTTTGCCGTTTCAGCGAGAAACCCAACTGCAATATGATTTATTGCATCAGCCTCTTCAGGCTCTTCTTCAGCCTTATCAACAGCAGTATAAGCTGCGCAGTTTACGATAACGTTGATTGCTTCTGAGTCACAAATCGACTCGATGGCAGCCCTATCGGTAATATCAAGTTCAGAACGGCTCACGAATAAAAACTCAACATCCTTACATAAAGCATGATCTATTGCGTCTAAATAACGAAACTCACAACCTAACTGACCATTTGCACCGGTGATAAGTACCTTAGTTTTCATAAAAGCCGCCCCTCACACTGAAAGTCTCGGCATCTTTTAGAGCAGGCTGAACCCGATCCTTTTCTGAAAGCAGCAACTCTGTACCTGACAGCATCCAATTAACTGCAAGCTGTTTATCGTCGTAAGCAATCCCTCTATCTAACTCGGGAGCGTATAAGTTATCAACTTTGTATGTAAATACTGTGTCGTCTTCAAGCACCAAAAAGCCGTGAGCAAAGCCCCTAGGAACAAAAAGTTGCTTTTTATTCTTCCCAGTTAACTCGACAGCGACATGATGTCCGTATGTCGCACTGCCCTGTCGGATATCAACAGCAACATCCAACACACTTCCGTGAACTACACGCACTAATTTACTTTGCGCCGCTGGAGCTAGTTGATAGTGCAATCCTCGCAGCACACCTTTATTAGATTTTGATTCATTATCCTGACAAAATGGTACTTTGAAACCGAGAAACTCTTCAAATGCATCTTGGCGAAACGTTTCAGTAAAGTAACCTCTTTCATCCCCATGAATAGTCGGCTCTATCAATATAACATCAGGTATAGCTGTGCGAATAAATTTCATAACTAAGCCCTACCGTTCTCGTTAGCACGCTTGATCAAATATTGGCCGTATTGATTCTTCTTTAAAGGCTCTGCAAGCTCAAGCAATTTTAGCTTATCGATATAACCCATCTCGAATGCAATCTCTTCGAGGCAAGCTACCTTGAGCCCTTGACGATCTTCAATGGTTTGTATGTAGTTCGACGCCTGCAATAACGACTCATGCGTACCAGTATCAAGCCATGCGTACCCACGCCCCATCAGTTCCACGTTTAGCTCTTCACGATGGAGATAAGCCTGGTTCACCGATGTAATTTCAAGCTCCCCACGATTGGATGGCTTAACTTCTTTAGCAATATCAATTACCGAATTCGGATAAAAATACAAACCGACTACCGCATATGAGCTTTTTGGCTCTGCTGGTTTTTCCTCGATACTCAATGCATTTCCTGCCGAATTAAACTCCACTACACCGTAGCGTTCTGGATCATTGACATAGTACCCAAAGACTGTAGCTAATTTTTCGTCAGTAGCACGATTCACAGACTGACGAAGCAACTCGGTGAGACCATGTCCGTAAAATATGTTGTCCCCGAGCACAAGGCAGACATCATCACTACCTATAAACTCTTCGCCAATAACAAATGCCTGAGCCAACCCATCAGGCGACGGCTGCACAGCATAAGAGAGAGAAATACCGAGATCACTACCATCACCTAATAAATTAACAAAATTCTGCCGATCTTCCGGTGTAGTAATAATCAGAATCTCGTCTATACCCGCCAGCATCAGTACCGACAGCGGATAATAAATCATGGGCTTATCATAAACTGCTGTCAGCTGCTTACTGACACCTTTTGTAATCGGATACAGTCTCGTGCCGGAACCACCAGCTAGAATAATGCCCTTCATCTTATTCCCCTAAGCCCAAACGCTGACGCGTATAAGATCCGTCCTGTACGCGCTGCGACCACACTCGATTATCGAGATACCATTGCACCGTTTTACGAATTCCAGATACAAATGTCTCCTGAGGCACCCACCCCAGTTTCTGCTGAATTTTATCCGCGTCAATCGCGTACCTCAAATCATGCCCTGGCCGATCATCTACGTAGGTAATTAAATCAATGTATTGAGCAAGACCATTTGGTTTATGCGGGGCTAGCTCTTCTAACAAGGCGCACACGGCATTCACAACATCAATATTCTGCATCTCATTATGACCGCCGATATTATATGTCTCTCCAACCTCACCTTCTGTTACGACTTGATAAAGTGCCCTGGCATGATCTTCCACATATAACCAATCACGGATCTGTGTCCCCTTTCCATAGACTGGCAATGGTTTACCATCCAGTGCATTGAGGATTACCAATGGAATGAGCTTTTCTGGGAAGTGATAGGGGCCGTAATTGTTGGAACAATTGGTGACAACCACCGGCAGACCAAACGTTCGATGCCAAGCTCTAACCAAATGATCACTCGAAGCCTTCGATGCCGAATACGGAGAACTCGGCGCATAAGGCGTTTCTTCGGTGAATAGGTCTTCTGGCCCATCTAAATCGCCATAAACCTCATCGGTAGAAATATGATGAAAGCGGAAGGATTTTTGAGCGTCAACATCCAATGTTTGCCAATAGTTTTTTACCACATCAAGTAGTGTGTAAGTACCAACAATATTAGTCTGGATAAATTCAGCAGGACCGTCGATCGAACGATCCACATGGGATTCTGCCGCTAAGTGCATGATAGCGTCAGGGCGAAATGACTCTATAGCTCTTGCCATTACAGCAGCGTCGCAAATATCTGCATGCAAAAATTGATAACGCGGATTGCCCTCTATCTCACTGAGACTTTCAAGGTTTCCTGCGTAGGTCAACTTATCAACATTCAAAACCATATCTTGGGTATTTGTAATGATATGGCGTATTACTGCTGATCCGATAAAGCCTGCCCCGCCCGTAATAAGGAGCCTCATGTCAACTTACTCTCTTCGCGCCCCAAGAATTTAACGTACCACGGCATTGCCTGGGCAATACCGTCTGAAATTCGATACTGCGGATCGTAACCGACCTTCTCCCTAGCCTTACCAACATCCGCCTGAGAATGCCTAACGTCACCTGCACGAAAATCGCGATATACCGGCTTAATGCCATCAACAGGCACATCACTCAACAGCAACGCTTCACGAATTGCCACAAACAAGTCATTCAAGGTTGTGCGATCCCCGACAGCAACGTTATAAACCTGATTTTTTGCAGAGTCCTCAGCCGTTGCTGCCAAAATATTCATTTGCACGGTGTTCTCTATGTAACAAAAATCGCGACTAGTTTCGCCGTCGCCATTTATAAATACTGTTTCACCCTTTATCAACGCCGCTGTCCATTTAGGTATAACTGCTGCGTATGCACCATCAGGGTCCTGGCGTCGACCAAACACATTGAAGTACCGTAAACCAATACACTGAAAATCGTACGTTCGCGCGAATACATCCGCATAGAGCTCGTTGACATATTTCGTCACAGCATATGGAGACAATGGGTTACCAATATTCTCCTCAACCTTGGGCAAGGCCGGATGATCCCCGTATGTTGAACTCGATGCTGNATAAGTAAAACTCTTAACGCCAGCATCACGAGCAGCAACTAGCATATTTAGAAAGCCGCCAATATTATTCGTATTCGTGGTGATTGGATCTGCAATACTGCGAGGAACACTCCCCAGCGCCGCCTGGTGCAAGACATAATCAACACCCTCTACCGCATTTTGACAATCGTTAAAGTTGCAAATATCACCTTCAATAAATCGGAAACGTTTCCACTGATCGCCCGGCACTAATGCGCGAACTTCGTCGAGATTATGCTGATGCCCCGTCGAAAAGTTATCTAAACCAACAACTGTCTGCCCCAACTTCAGCAGGGTTTCGAGCAAATTGCTGCCAATAAAGCCCGCAACGCCTGTTACAAGCCACACCTTGGGCGTTTCTTGAAGCGTTTGAACAATCTCTTGATAGCGACTCATAATAACTCTACTTATTTATACACGACAACTTATGCTGTTAACGCCGCTACAAGCGGCAATCAACAGCCTTTTTCGGCAGTACAGCCTTAATATCAAAAAGTATGCTGTTATCCTTACCCAAGGCACGGATATCACTATCCCCCATCGCCTTAAATTCATCATGAGCTACTGCTAAAACAATGGCGTCATATGTGCCTGCAACGGCTGTATCACAGATATCGACACCGTATTCGCGCTTCGCCTCAGCCTTATCTACCCAAGGATCATAGACATCCACTTTCGCGCCATAATCAGAGAACTCACTAACGATATCAATGACTTTTGTATTGCGAATATCAGGGCAATTTTCTTTAAATGTTAAGCCCATCACCAATACGCGTGCGCCTTCAACATGAATGCGTCGCTTGATCATCAACTTGACGATACGACCCACAACATAAGCCCCCATACCATCATTAATACGACGGCCTGCAAGAATAACTTCTGGGTGATAACCGACAGATTGAGCCTTATGCGTCAAATAATAAGGGTCGACACCGATACAATGCCCGCCAACTAGCCCGGGGCGGAACGGAAGAAAATTCCACTTGCTGCCAGCGGCTTCCAACACTTCTAGGGTATCTATATCTAGCCTATTGAAAATCACTGAAAGCTCATTGATTAACGCAATATTCAGGTCTCTTTGGGTGTTCTCAATAACCTTGGCAGCTTCAGCGACTTTAATAGAACTCGCTTTATGTGTTCCTGCAGTGATAATCCGACGATATAGATCATCGACATAATCAGCAACATCTGGAGTGCTACCCGAAGTAACCTTTACAATATTAGGAAGCCGATGCTGTTTATCACCCGGATTAATACGTTCAGGGCTATAACCTGCAAAGAAGTCTCGATTGAAAGACAAGCCGCTTGTTGCTTCTACTATCGGAACACACTCTTCCTCGGTAGCGCCAGGAAACACTGTCGACTCGTAGATAACAATATTGCCATGCGAGATCACCTCGCCCAGCATACGACTCGCTTTTTTTAACGGCGTAAGATCAGGCTGTTTGTGTTCGTCAATTGGAGTAGGGACAGTAACAATGTATATATCAGCGCTTTTAAGGTCTGATACATTAGCAGAAAAAACAAGTTCGGACGCAGATGCCAATTCAGCGTCATCGACTTCTAACGTATGGTCATTACCCGATTTGAGTTCCGCAATCCTAGACTCATCGATATCGAAGCCAATGGTAGCGAGCCCCTTACCAAACTCTACAGCTAACGGTAACCCAACGTACCCCAGGCCGATGACAGCTACCGTAGGACTTTCTTTGAACATCTTGATACAGCCTTTCTACAAACGATTCCATGTTAGCGATTCCGCCCTGCGGCTGGGTAACTCGGAAGCGCTAAAACCGCGCATTATCCGGGAAAAGCTAACGCCTGTTCAAGGGACTTGGAATTTTTATTTTCTTTTCATTCATTTAGAGCCAAAAAATTCAAAGAACTTGACTTCATATAAAATCAACCTGAATAGTCGTACTGATAATATCCTGCAGAATACCCATCCGTTGATTTTTTCGCATCGACCTTATTCACAACCACGCCGAGCATCGGAGCACCCACTTGCAATAGCCGACCCACTGCATGTTTTATCTGTGGCGTTGCAATATGGTTCTGCTCAACAACATAAATTAAACCATCACATTGCTTGGCAATAACAACGCCATCAGAGACTGCTTGCACCGGTGGACAATCAACGATGATATGATCGTAATCAGCAGACAAATCATCAAGTACCCCCTTTAGCCCTTTCTGCAGTAACTCTTGAGGATTCGGCGGCACGACGCCTGCGATAATCGCATCAAGATCATCGTTAATATTAATGATCGCTTCACGCGTACTAATTGCACCGGTCAGAACATTCGCAAGGCCCGCCGTTCCAGGCTTGATCCCTAACTTACGAATCAAGCCTGGACGACGTAAATCAGCACCGATTACAAGGGTTTTACCCATCTGACTTAGTGAGGCGGCCAAGCCTAAGGATACCGAAGACTTACCTTCACCCGGCGCAGTGGAAGTGATCATAATAACTTTGCGCTCTACATCGAGAGAACTCACCGTCAAACTGGTACGCATCGCACGAACGGCTTCAGCGTAAAGATGATGCTTTTTATCATTAAACGCTTCGAGAATATCCACCTCAACGGTTTTTTGCACAGTTCCACTATATTCGACCTTGGGTGCATCTTTACCCAGCTCAGGAATAACACCGAACACGGGCAAGTTGAGCTGATCTTCAACATCCCTAACAGATCGAATCGTATTATTCATTAGCTCATATACAACAACGCCAATAACGCCTAGCACAAGCCCTAGCAGCGTACCCACCGCGACAACCAATGCCTTTTTTCGACCCTGACTTGCAAATGGGGTGACAGCAGGTTCGATAACAGAAATATTGACCGAGGCACCGCTGGCCTTCACACCGATTTTTTCAATACGATGAATAAAGGATTCATACTGCGCTTTTTTTGCATCCACAGCCCAACGTAACTTCTCTGCTTGGAACAGCTGCTTGCTGATCAATTGAGCTGCTTCACCTGACTTTGTAAGCTCCGCTTCAACTGCACCAAGTTGCGCTTCCAACCCGTTCTGCTCTCGTATAAATGCTTGCGAGAGAAACGACACTTGCTCTGCAAGCCCTTTTTCTACAGCTGATATTTGTGACCTTGAAACACCTTGAGCTCGCCGCTCGGAAAGCTCACCACGCAATGTCCGAACCGTTTCATCATCATTAAATAATTGGGCAAGCCGCAAGGTTTTACCGTTTGACTCTTGGATTGCACGCACCTTGTGCTTCGCAGCCATTAACTGTTGATCCAAACGAATCTGCTCTCCAGTCAAATGTGTAATCCGGGCCTTAATACGCTGCTCGGCACCGCCAATGTCCGACAAACCATGCTTTTGCTGAAAAGCCTGAAGCTCATCTGCAGTAATATTAAGCTCGCCTTCCAATGTCTTTAGCTCGCCCTGCATCCAAGCCTGGCTAGCGCCATACTTGCCAACTTGCGCTGAACGATAATTATCGATATAAGCTTGAGCAACAGCGTTAGCCATTAGTGCAGAAGTTTCTGCATCGGCTGACGTAAACTTTACTTTAAAGATATTCGACCGCCGAACACGATCAACACGAGTACGCCCCTCGACATACGACGCCAACTGTTTCGTCGTAAGCATTCTTGGCTCTGTCGAGGCATCAGCAAACCAACGCTTATAAAACGGTAGTGGTGCCTGAGGCAAAGCAAAAGGACCATCAATGGTTAGTTGCTCAGCAACACGCATAGCTGTCGCTCGAGACTTAAGAATTTCAACCTGACTATTAAGTCGGGATTCATTCATAAACCACACCATCTGCATGCGATCAATATTGCCGTCATTAGCCGCAGTCTGACTTCCCAACATCAACGTTGTTGTAGCAGTAAAGCTCGGCCTGAGCTGAAGCGCGTACAAGAAAGCAAACAGCGTGAAAACAATTACAGTCACCAAAATGGCAATTTTGTGCCGCAACAGGCCATCGATCAAGTCCTTAAATTCAAACAATTGCTGGTTCTCAGCACTGTTTTGAGGACTCGAAGCGGCATCAATATTTTTCAAACTGAGATTTGTCATAAAAGATCCTGGCCAACACCAGCTATCATTAAACTTGGTTGTTTAGCCAATTTATCATTATTCCTGTGAATACTGCCTTTAACAACTGCCAACGGTTATCAGCGTGTGGCTGGCGATATAACCCAGACAAGTATTCATTTTATTCAGCCTCACATTCCTTTTCTGAGGCACTCTCTCTAGCCTTAGCTGAGCTGCTTGCACAAACCAACCACAAGTGCCGCTAGCACATAATCCATTATGAAAAGCGCTGAAAAATACAAGAATTGTGACGGAATTGCTATGCTTATAACGCATTGTTTTGGTAATTGTGAGAAATACGCGCCAGTACGAGAACAAACACCTTCATTTCCTACAATTATTCGGTGCTACTTAACTTCCCATGCACCATCTCGCAAAATATAGTTACCCGACCGAGTTCGCTTGATCGCTTTTTCACCGGCTAATTTCTCAACTTGAGACAGTGTTAAGCCATTTTGCATTGCTACCTTTTTATATTGCGCCATACGTTTATTGTTGATCGATGTTACTAACGCATTAATCTCATTCGAAGCTTTGACAGCCTTCAGGTACCCCGAAGGTGTTTCACCCACTAGTCCATCGGCTTTGGCCTGATCGAGGTCCAGCGCATAAGCAGCAGATACCCCACCAACAAATAGAACAGCCACTAAGACTATACGACGGTATAAATTTAACAGTTTCATCATATTCACCTCTTGTGGTTTGCTTAGAATAAATCGCTGTCTTCGCTGAAGATTGCATCCAGCTCTTTATCAACTTTCACACGAATTTCGTGGTCGACTTTCACATTCAAATTAATCGTTATGGGTTCTTTGGCCTCTACCTGCACTCGATGTGAGCAGGCAGCCAACATAACGATACTTGTGAACAGTAGGAATCTCGCTGACATTATGGCAACTCCTTCGATAGCTCATCGGCGATAATATCGCCCATTCTTATTGCTTTTAACAGGGTAAAAATATTTTCTTCGTGGTTGTAATTAAAGTTTACTGCCTGCGTCTGGTCGGCATTATAGCCTTCGATCTGCATATTCATCAGCAGCCAGCCATCGGGTTTAAGGCTGATCGCTGAATCCAGTGTGTTTACCGTCATGTTTTCTAGCAAGCCCAGCACACTTGAAAGCTCTGGCTGACTCGCCTTCAACGCATTGAATGCCGCGTTATTATGGATTTTTATCGAACCTTTTCCTTGTTGTGTCAGCCGACCTGACTCCACTGAGATCGAATTCATCGCCACAGAAACCGGTAAGCGTCCCGACAAACGGCTAACAACATCGATACCGGATTCCTGCTCCAGCGCAATCAACTGACGGGCGCGAATATCCGCAACGGCCACATCAACGTGTTGCTCACTTTTTTGGATAGCAACAGGAGAAACGGAAAAGTGACCGCCAAAGATCTCCCCACGCAGATCCACTACCCGATTAAGCCCATCCTCAAAATCGAAACTGGCTGAAATTTCCGTAACAGGAACACCTAAATCAACAAACTCCGCCGATGCGCTGCCACCAATGATCTCAGCACCCGTCGAAGAAACACGCATATCGCCAACCATGTGAATACCAGAGAATCGATAGTCATTATACTGGCCCGCCAGATCATCGATTGTGAAGGCGAGATCCCCTGCAGCACCATCGATCGGCCCTTGCAGCGCTGCAGATAACTCGCCTGCTTGCCAATCTATGACATGTAACGCCGAAGGCAGCAAGGGCGTGATATTGGCAACCGGCTGCGGCGGCAGCGAAACATGCAGTGTGGATTTACTTTGAGCAACAACCATATCTAACAAACCACCAAACCGTAGTGAGTGTTCGCTATCAATAGCTGTATCAGATAGGCGTATTGAGTGCTTCCCACTGACATCCGATGAAAAAACACCTGCCATTGATACTTCACCGACACGCGACGTCCCGGTAAACAGCGCTGCATATTCTCCTGTTTCTCCATCCGTCTGCTCAATGGCTTCACCATGTAACGAGATACTGACATCACTTACTTTTAGCTCTTCCACTGTTGCAGCAGTAACAGCATTAAGGCTGGCTGCCACTTCCACCTGCACAAAGGTCGCTTTATGCCCAACATCAAATACCGCGTGCAGCCCCTGAGCAGACAGTTCCGGCATACGTATTGCCGCGACATCAACCTCGCCACTTAATTTCGTCCCGTGATTTGCATCCCAAGCCCACTGCATCGGCACCATGACATCTTGGAGTGAGATTTCATTGTATTCCCACTCGCGCGCAGCAAGCTGAGTGTTATTGCTTGATATTGCAAAGGGCGTCATAGCCCAATGCCCCTCAGATTCCAACCGCCACTGTGTACCCTCCCTTGCCACCAATGCAAAGGTACCGTCACTGGCCAGATTTAGTGTATCAATCTGCACATCGACTTTATTGATACCGATATGTGTATCGCCGCTTACCAGCGATGTCGGCGAAAACAACAACGGTTGATTGAATGTTAATTGAACAGGGTTTGTCAGCGTATCCACACAGGATGACGCATTGACCCAATCCATCGAAAGCGTGCCACCTTTCATTGAGTCATTAACTACGTGACCATCAAAGGTCAACATATCGATTTCAATAATGGGGTTGCCCTGGATCGCAAACGAAGGCTTGCAGGTAATGCTATCAAACCCGAACCGATGATCTAACGTACTCTGTATACCGAGAATATTTCCTTCGATACTGAAAGGGCTGGCGACCGCCTCCATTGACATCAAGTCCCAGCCGAACCATTCAGCGACAAGTGACGGATTCCAGATAACCGATCCATGAATGCCACCTTCAGCAATTTTGGCTTCGGCCACCACATCACCAGACACATGAACTTTTCCTTGAACGGAGTAATCCAGAGAAAAATGCAGCGGGTGTGCCAAGGTATTGGGCCAATGCAAGGTCAACGATTGAACATGAATCGATGGTAGGTCTGAGGTTAGAGCAGATACCCGACTCTCAATATCAGCAAGTTTGCCGGCAGCATCTACTTTTTCGGNAATAGATTTCGACGACTCCGCCTCATAGATCACAAGCGTTGACTCACCAATCACAACGTAAGGCCGCCCCCAAACATCATAGACCTTGATGTTTGAACTCTTTAGTTCATAACTACGAGTATTAACGCAGAGTTTACCGACTGACCAAACAGAAATACCCGGCCGAATATCAGTGAGGCAAGTAATACGAATGCCCTTGTAGGCCAACCCATAATTCACCAGCCGTTGTGTGATACTGGGCTGCAAAATCAAAACCCAAAGCACAAACACACATAGCAATATCAGCAGCAAACAAAGTCGAATAAAACCACGCAACCAACGCGACACAAGAATATCTCACCGGAATATCGATACATCAGGCTATGGTAGGCCTAACCAAGGCACGACTCAATGTGGATTAGCGCAAGCCGTGTAAGTAATGCATATGGCGGTCATACTGTTCAAGTACGTCGTTGATAACCTGCTCATGAGTATACCCGAGAATATCGTAATCCTGTCCACCCATCGCCAGATGCACTTCGGCCCGAAAATACTCAACTACATCATTGTCATCCGTACCCGTCAGCTGAATATCAGAAGCGTCATAACCAACCAGCCGCACAGCATAATAGAAATCATCTTCGTCGCCATAATCGGCGCACATAGAGATCTCATATGGCGAACGCTTCAGCGCAGCATCAATGCCGTTGTCCTTAAGCTCACGAACAATCGCCCGCAACGCGGGCAGCACACTATCTAACAAAAAGGTTTGCGCGTCTTTACGTACAGGAAATGCCATAATTGCATGTAGCCGATCTTGCCAGCTCAGTTGCGTATTCGCCAACGCTGGGGTTGGCGGTAGCGAGGCAGCATCCATTCGCACGCCCTCCTGATTCAACCCTTTCATCAAGCTGTAAACCATCAATAACATAACAATCAAAAACGGAAAGGCGCTCACAATCGTCGCCGTCTGCAACGCCTGCATACCACCGGCTACCAACAAAACCGCCGCAACAACACCCTCGATAACTGCCCAAAAGACCCGCTGCCAAGTATGCGGGTGGTCAACGCCGCCTGACGTAATGGTATCCATCACTAGGGATCCAGAATCGGCTGATGTGACAAAAAAAGTAACAATCAAAACCGTCGCTAAAATAGAAGTAAAAGTCGGCCACGGAAAGTACTGCAAAAAGTAATACAAGGACAATGGCAGATTAGACTGAATGATGTCTGACAATGCGCCCGGGGACTGCATCTCGATATTCATTGCAGAATTACCAAATACCGACATCCACAAGAAGGTGAAGAAGGCCGGCACAAACAAAACCCCCGCAATAAATTCGCGAATCGTTCGACCTTTGGAAATACGCGCAATAAAGACCCCCACAAATGGTGACCACGAGATCCACCACCCCCAATAGAACAGCTTCCATTGCGGCAACCACCCATGAGTCTCTTGATATGCATAAAGATTGAACGTACGCCCCACAAAACCGTTGAGATACGCACCAATGTTCTGCACGAAGTCATCCAACAACGTGACGGTTGCGCCGGTAAAAAGCACAAACAACATTAAAGCCACGGCAAGATATACATTGATCTGACTGAGCCGCTTAATGCCCGAATCCAATCCCATAACTACCGACAATGTCGCAATCACGGTAACAATGGCGATCAACACACATTGCACCCAAATATCCTGCTCAATACCTAACAGATAATGTAAACCGGCATTGATCTGTAACACTCCAAATCCCATGGATGTCGCGACACCAAACAAGGTACCTAACACAGCAAACACATCAACAGCATGGCCGATAGGCCCATAGATTCGATCACCGATTAATGGATAAAGCGTCGACCGGACGGTCAGTGGCAACTGAAATCGATAGGCAAAAAACGCCAATGATAACCCCACAACCCCATACACGGCCCAAGCCGAAAAACCCCAATGGAAAAAGGTAATGACCATCGCCTGTTTCGCCGCAGCGACATTATTGCCACTGCCCACTGGCGGCGCAATATAGTGCAGCAATGGTTCGGCCACACCGTAAAAAATAAGACCAATACCCATGCCTGCGCTGAACAACATAGAAAACCAGCCTAAAAAAGAATATTCAGGTTGCGCATGATCCTGCCCCAGTTTGATATCCCCATATCGCGTGACAATCAATGCCAGACAAAAAATAACGAACACGGCAACACTCGCCAGATAGAACCAACCAAAACGGCTGACGACGGCAGATTGCAACCAGGCGAAGAGTTCATTAGCAGACGCTTGAAACAGCGAACAGTAAGCAACAAAAAGAAGCACTAAACCCGCAGCAGGTAGAAAAACCGGAAAACAAATTTGATGGGTATCGGGGTGCAGAACAGTTTTGAACAGTCTGGAAAACACAAGGCACTCCAATACGATGGCTTGCCCATCAGTATGGTTGAGATTACCCCTGGCTGCAGAACTCTACCCGCAGACTGCAATTAATCGTCGTGAATAACCAATAGATACTTGCTGGATTTTCTCGGTTCCGTCAACTCGATGGTTTCAACTGTACCGTAAAACGCTTCTGCACATTGATCCGCCAAGCTCCAGAACGGTGGCCGACCTGGATCCGCAATATAAACCCGAGTAACACCGTTACTGAGGGCACGCTCAATTAGACTAAAAATCACCGGCGTCAGTTCATCCCAAAAACAGATATCTGACCCTGCAAGTACATTAAAAGTAGAAAGTTCGCTTCCCATGATCTTCTCGAACGATGAATGCTCGAATTGCATCTCAACATCGTTTATCTCGGCTGTTAGAGCGAAGTAGTCCCCGATGTGTCGATCGGCATCGACACCAACGACGTCAGCACCCTGCTTTGCCAACCACGCCGCAAGAACGCCCCAACCGCAACCCACATCCAAAACTCGACTGTTCTCTGCCAGCGGATACGACTGCAGGTAGTCCATAATGGCGTAACAAGACGCCCAGACCTTATTACCATGAATAGTCGGCAACTTACCGCGGCGTTTGAGCTTTTGAACATCCGCATGAGCGGCTTTCAAGGCTTTAACGCCGTAGGCATCAATAATGTGTTTGTCCTGGGATTGTCGGATCCGGCTCATCGGCACTTTGCTCGTATTCACAACCTGAAGGAAGGTCGCAGAGTTTGAAGCAAAGCGCCAATGATGGGAAGCAGATTTGTCAGCAAATCATTCAACAAAAATCGTCACCCTCCAGCCCAACGCAGACTAACAACCTTCTATTGTACTATCGCCTTTCTGGCACTGCTCAGCCGCCAACTCCGTCGTTCGTGCAGCACGGGCATCGCCAATACTGCCGGCATTGATCACAGACGTAAATCCGGCTGCTTCCAGCGCTGCCTTGGCTTTCCCGGCACGATTGCCACTGCGGCAATACAAGGCCATCGGTTGGTTTTTATCGCTGAACTGACTCTCTGCAAAAGGAACAATCGCCTCCCAATCAGTACGCATGTCGCCGTCAATGCGGTCGATAAAATGCTCAGCCTTCGAACGAACATCAATCCAAACAATACGCTGCACTGTTTCAGGTGCGTTATTCGCATCGGCATTGTGCATCGCCGGTACGGATGCCAACACCGGCATCGCTAACATCAGCATAAAAGCAAGAAAACCACTGATCCATGATTGTTTCACGACAACTACCCTCATTCACACTTATCAATATTTTCAAATCAGGGCCACAGACTTCACCTGTACCCAACAATTCAGCCCTTCAGTCAACGGTAACCGCGACAGCGCTCTCAAGCTCAACTGCGCCAGCATAGCCTGCCCGTTTACTCGCAGGGTTACCATGATGCAGTTGGAGTTTTGCGAAATCTTTTCAATACACGCCGGTAGAATATTCTGAATACTGGAATCTTTCGCCGGCGACAGTGAAATACTCACGTCACGAGCAAGAATTTGCAAACGTACGGCGTCACCGGGCGACACATTCGATGCGGGCAACCAAAGCCGCGTATTCTCGACTGCTGAAGCCACGCCCGTTGCCTTCGGCCCACTGGCCAATCGAATTTCTGCCATCTGCCATCTTTCATGCAAAGCCGCCACTTCACCTGTCAACACTACCATCGGTTCTACCAACGGGTGATCAACCAGCGTGTCAGCCAATGCGCCAGTGGCTGTTACCTGACCATTATCAACAAGCACCAACTGATCGGCTAAATACGCCACTTCGGCATTATTGTGGCTCACATACAACATCGGCACGCGTGTATGTGCCTTCACTTGCTTCAACAAAGCTAGAATGTCGCGTCGACGCGTATCGTCCAGTGCGGCCAGTGGTTCGTCCATCAATAATAGCGACGGATTACTGATCAACGCACGGGCAATGGCGACCCGCTGACGTTCACCGCCGGATAATACCGCTACCGACTTTGTTAACAACGGCTCAACACCGAGCAGCGTCAGTATCCTCACCTCCTCATCGGCCGGCAAACGTCGGCGACATCGCCTGCGAGCAAACGCTATATTGCCCGCCACATCCAAATGCGACAATAAGCTGGATTCCTGAAATACATACCCAACATGACGCTGATGGCAAGGCACACTAATTGGCCGCGAACGATGGCTATCAAGCCAGGTTTTACCACGATAATTGATCTCCCCAGCAACCGGGTCAAGACCGGCTATGGCCCGTAATAAAGAGGTTTTACCTGAGCCGGAAGGCCCGTAAATCGCCGTAACCCCTTCGGCCGGCAGATCAAGCTGCATATCCAGCTGAAAACCGGGTAGTGAACGGGTGATGGCAACCTGTAATCGATCAGTCATTCGATGGAGCTCTATTTGCTTGGATCACACCGTTAGATGTGCGCGTTAGCCCTCGGGCGCTATAAAGCGCAATCAACAACACAAATGACAGCACAACCATCACCGCCGACAACGCATGTGCATCCGCATATTGCAGTGATTCCACATGATCATAAATCTGTACGGATGCAACCCGAGTTTCACCGGCCAAATTACCGCCAATCATCAGTACCACACCAAATTCACCTAATGTATGTGCAAAGCCGAGAACAGCCGCACTGATATAGCCGGATTTTGCCTGTGGCAATACCACAGAGAAAAAACGATCGTAAGGCCCTGCGCCCATACTCGCCGCTACCTCAAGTGGGCGTGACCCGATTGCCTGCATGGCGTTTTGCAAAGGTTGAACCACAAACGGTAACGAATAAACCAACGAGCCAACGACCAACCCCCAAAATGTAAACGGCAGCAAACCCAGTCCTAACGCCTCCGTTACCTGGCCGATAAACCCCGCCGGCCCCATAGCAATGAGCAGATAAAAACCAATGACTGTCGGAGGAAGCACCAAAGGCATCGCAACCAATGCAGCCACCGGTGCCTTCATACGAGATCGCGTCGTCGCCAACCACCAAGCTAGCGGTGTCGATATCACCAATAGCAGCAGTGTCACGACCGCTGCCAAACGCAAAGTCAGCAATAATGCTTGCCAGTCTGCTGCCCCCATCATGCTCCTTCCCCTCCCGCATAAACCGGCAGTTGATAACCTCTTTGTTCGATCAATGAACGCGCCGCCGGGGATCGCAAATAATGCATAAATGCCTCCGCAGCTTTGTTCGCTGGCTTACCCCGTGTTACCAATACTGCATCCTGCGCAATGGGGTCATACAGCGATGACGGCACCTCAATATAACGGCCTTGAACTGCGACCGGTAATGCCAATACCTGCGCAAGTGCCACAAACCCAGCATAGGCATTACCGGATTGCACAAACTGCATAACCTGAGCGACATTTTCGCCCAGCACGGGTGGCCGTTGTTGCTGAATAGAGGCAGATTGCGGCAGCTTAAGGCTCTCTATTGTCTGCTGTGCAGCGAGCCCATAAGGTGCAACCTTTGGATTGGCCATGGCGAGGGGGCTGCGGTGTGGCTGAGATAGTATCTGTACCAACGATTGCCACTCATTGCTGCCGGTGGCGCCACCTTCACGATGCGATTGCCATAAAACCAGCACTCCGTTCGCGTAAGTAAAACGCGAATCAGCATTTGCCAAACCTTTCTCAATCAAAAACTGTGGTTTAGCCTGATCGGCAGACAAAAACACATCAAACGGCGCACCATGAACAATTTGCGCAGCTAATTTTCCGGAAGACCCCGAGCTCACATCCACGCAAATCTGATTATCGCGGCTTTCTTTATCTTGTTTACCATCTCGGCCTTCATGGTTTTCTTGCTTCTGGTCACTTTGTTGGTGCATGAACGCACGCGCCAACACCTTAGCTGTCGAAACAAAATTTGCCGCAACGGCGACTCTCACTCGAGCACAATCGCCAGCATCCGCATAGCAGGGAGGCAAACATAAAAGCCAAAGTGTTATTGTCAGAAAACGCATACAAAGATATCAGTAATTGGAGAGGGTTTATCAGCCATATGACATTTCAAGGCCACCCTCAATATACACGAAAAGGGCTAAAATCGTTTTTCCTCGGCAGCACGATCGAAAAAACAACGGCAAAACGTGATAAATTCCTGATACTCATGCTCTGCGTTCAAAACCAATAACAACTTATCCCCCAAGCACCGGTGACAAGATTCCCCTCTCCGTTCGCGCAACTCTAAGGTAATTGGCGTTTTATGACAGACAGCACATCCAACCTCGACCAGAATGGCACCCTATATATCACAGGCGCTGGTGTCAGTGCCGAAAGCGGTATTCCGACCTTTCGTGGCGAAGACGGCTACTGGACGATAGGCAGCCATAACTATACCCCACAAGAAATGGCTACCCGGCACATGTACCAGCATCATCCGCGTGAATTTTTGCGCTGGTACTACCACCGTTTTGCCACCTACCGGCATCACGGGCCTAATGATGTGCATCACTTTCTGGCCGACAAAAACCTGATTACGCAAAATATCGATGGCTTGGATGGCAAAGCAGGCAACCCGAATTACATCGCTATCCACGGCCGACTTGATCAAATGACGATTTACCACCAACAGGATCAACCGGTAGATATCGTCGCTGCACCTTGGGATAACGTCGATACGGAAAACCTCGACAATTCATTGTTGGCACTTTTTAACATCAACGGCCAACCCGAGCTCTACCACTCGTATAAACCGTTTGTGCTGTTATTCGACGAGTATTACACCGATCTCTATCGGATATCCGAGGCGGAACAACGCATGAAAAGTGCAGAGCGTATGGTTTTTATGGGAACATCATTCAGCGTCAACATCACTAATATGGCACTAGAAATTGCTCGCCAACGGAAAATTCCGGTTGAAATCGTTGACCCTAACCCGGTTATCGTCCCTTATGCCAATACAACGTATCACCGGCTACGGGCCAGCGACTATATTCAGACAGCCTGACGAACATCGGATTGGAATCCAATCTAGGTTCGCCACTACACACCGAGGAATATCTATGAAAACGATTGTTATCACCGGCGCATCCACCGGCATTGGTTTGGCCTCGGTTGAAGCCTGCTTAAAGGCTGGCTACAAAGTCATTGCAACAGCGCGTAAAACTGATGACCTAGAAAAGCTCGCGCAACTAGGGGCAACTGCTATCGCGTTAGAACTGACCGATAAAAGCGCCATCGAAACCGCTGCCGCTGAAATTCTGACCGCGGCAGACAATCGTATAGATACGCTGTTTAACAATGCTGGCTATGGACTTCAAATTGCACTGGAAGATACCACTTGGGAATCTCTGCACCAGCAACATACTACTAACGTTATCGGCCCAATTTGTTTAACCAATGCGCTACTACCCGCCCTCAGCCAAGGCAGCAAACTGGTTTTTAACTCATCCATTCTCGGCCTCATTACCATACCGTTCCGCGGCCCTTACTGTATGAGCAAATATGCCCTAGAAGCCACCGCAGATGCCTACCGATTGGAGCTAGAAAGCCTAGGCATTAATGTCCATGTTATTGAACCCGGCCCCATTGAAGCCAACTTCCGTCAAAACACCTTACGTGCCATGAAAGCCGTATTGGCCGATCGCAAAACCCGTTTGAGCTACGATCATCATTTGCAACGCTTGGAAAACCCTGGCGTAACCAAAGGTACGTTGCCAGCCAGCAGTTGTGCTGACGTTTTATTGGATATTATCGACGGGCGTAAAAAAGGGCCTCGCTATCTGGTCACCAGCATTGCCAAACAAGCGGCTCTGGCCAAACGTCTTCTTGGCTCAGGCTTCCATCGTTTGGCCAAAGCCAACGAGCCAATAACACTCAACAAACCCTAAACAGCCAATCATCTATAAAGAGACAGGGCTGATTTCAACGACACATTAAGAAAGCCAGCCCAGAACCGTGTTAACAACCACCGCATTGGCGATATCAATAAAGAACGCACCAACTAACGGTACCACCACAAATGCGGCAGGCGCGGGGCCAAACTTTTTGGTTACCGCGGTCATGTTAGCAATCGCCGTAGGGGTTGCCCCCAAAGCCAAACCAACATAGCCGGATGCCATCACCGCCGCGGCATAATTGCGCCCCATCAAAGCGTAAACAAACACGACAGCAAACAGCACTGCGGCGATCACCTGTGCTAATAGCAACAACATGATGGGCAGCGCCAGATCAATCAGTGTCCAGAGTTGCAGGCTCATCAAAGACATCGCCAAAAACAAACTTAGGCATAAGTCTGATATCAACGCCAACGTCGGTTTGCCGGTGGGCCAATCAAATCGGGGGGCGAAGTACGGCACAGTATTGGTTAACAAAATACCGCCAAACAAACACGGGACAAAATCCGGCACCCGAATACCTACTTGCTGCAGAAGACCCTGCAGATTCAGCCCAACTCCCACAGCCAAGCTAATCACCAGTATCGTCGACAGCATCGAATCTACATTGATCATGCCATGTTTTTCTCGATCAACCCCCAGCAGCAATTCCTGACCAGGGTCACCGTGGAGCTGATTGCGACGAATCAAAAACCGGGCGACCGGCCCACCAATAACCCCACCCAAAACCAAACCAAATGTGGCACAGGCAACACCAATTTCCATTGCCCCATTTACCCCATACTGCTCGGCAAAAACCGGAGACCAGGCGATCGCAGTACCATGCCCACCCGACAAAGACACTGACCCTGCCAACACCCCAAGGTAAGGGTTTAATGCGCCGACGGATGTTACGCCAACACCCACTAGATTCTGAACAAACAAAAAACCCACCGCAGCCACCAGCAAAATCGCTAACATGCGGCCGCCTTCGCGCAACAGAGCAAAACGCGACGACAACCCAATGGTGGTAAAAAACAACACCAGAAAACCATCCCGGCTGCCCGTTGGAAACAAAATCGCTGTATTCGTCAACGCATAGAATGCGGTAAACACCAGAGACGCGATCAAGCCGCCACTGACCGCCTCCGGTATGCTGAATTCCCGCAAAAAACGTACTTTTCGATTAAGATACTTGCCGCCAAACAGCACCAAGATCGCAACTACCAGTGCTTGTCCTCCACTGACTTCCATCTATCTCTCCGTATTTATTGTCTGCAAACGTCACGCCTGCGTCGCTGTTAAGGCTGTTGAATGATACAAGCCAGCAAGTCGGCTTCCAGATGCTGCCAGCAATCACGCGTTTCACCTATCAGCTCAACACGGCTATCCATCGTGTCATCCAAAGGCATCGCCGTGAGTGTGCCATCGGCCAAGTTATAGCCAAGTACCCCTTGATCAGTGATAAAAACAGCCTTCATACGCTCCGCCTGAATACCACTGAGCACAGCAAACAGACGGGTATAGTCAAAGGTGAAATCCGGTTCAAATACCCAACCCGTAGAAACATAACCCTGCCCCTCGTTATCAACACGCAGGTAGCCACATTCGGGTATTACCAACGCACCGTTGGTATCCCGCGACGCCGAGCTATGATCACCGTGATGATTAGCATGGTCATGCGAGTGGTCGTGCGAATGCTCCTGGTGTGAATGGACAGCGTCTACATCCGCCGATTGATCGGCCGCCGCAGCGCGATATAACCAGTCGATTGGAACCTGACCTTGGCTGACAGTATCTACAGCCTCAGGCTGCCATTGGTTTTCGGCAAGATAATCCTTAAGCGCTGCGAACTCATCAGCCTCGTATACATCGGCCTTGTGTGCCGCAACAAAATCCGCCACCGCCAGCTGCTGATTGAAAATATCGTGGCTGGTATAGCGTGAGTCACTCAATTTACGCGCATCTACCAGAGTAATGGTGGATTGCACATTCAGCACATGGGCATAATCTGGCCCACGCAACACGGCTAGCACCTCTTCAGGGTGCCCCAAGCCTGTTGGTTCAATCAATAAACGATCTGGACGGGCACGGCTAATCAGTTGGTTCAATGCGATCTGCATGGGCAAACCGGAGGTACAGCACATACACCCACCGGCAACTTCACGAATCAACAGCTGGCTATCGTTAGCCTGGTTATTGTCATTCGAGGTCAGCAGGCTCCCGTCAATGCCGACTTCCCCAAATTCGTTCACTAACACTGCCCAGCGTTCATGCGCGGGTTTACGTGCCAGTAAGGATTGAATCGCCGTAGTTTTACCCACACCAAGAAAGCCGGTAATAACATTCACGGGTAACAGAGGTTTAGAAGCAGACACCGGAATCTCCTGAGTCAGAAAGATGCAAAATTGTCAGTTTACCACCTCTGTCAAGCCCTCAAACTAGGTTGCTCCCATGTATTTTTTAATATCCACCGGCTGGCGACGCGCGCCCCAATTTCCAGGCAGTGAGTCAAAAACACCGGCAACGCCAGTGCCACATCCGCGACAATGCCCACTGGCAGTCAAATACCACTGCCCCAGCTGATAGCCATCGCGTTCGATCAACAAATTACCGCAGTGATGGCACCAGGTACTGCCCCCATCAACATCACGCACATTGCCGGTATACACATACTTCAACCCTGCTGCCAAAGCCATCTCTCGTGCACATGTTAACGTTGCCTTTGCAGTTGCTGGCACGTGCCGCATTTTAAAATCCGGATGAAAGGCACTGAAGTGCAATGGCACATCAGACCCAAGGTGATCGCAAAACCAACGAATTTGCTGTTCGAGTTCTGTGTTGCTGTCATTTTCGCCGGGAATCAACAGCGTCGTCACTTCAAGCCAGGCAGCAGTTTCTTGGTGGATATAACACAAAGTGTCCAGCACTGCGTCGAGCTCGGCACCACAAAGGTGTTTATAAAACCTGTCAGAGAAGGCTTTGAGATCAACGTTGACGGCATCCATATGCCGGTAGAAAGCTTGTCGCGGTACTTCACAGACATATCCCGCGGTTACCGCCACAGATTTAACGCCCAGTTCGTGACAAGCCACCGCCGTATCAATCGCATACTCATGAAAAATCACCGGGTCGTTATAGGTAAAAGCAACCGAACGCGCGCCGTTATCCTTCGCCGCCTGAGCAATCATGGCTGGGGTCGCATCTTGTTGCAGCGTATCCATTTGCCGCGATTTGCTGATATCCCAATTCTGGCAAAACTTGCACGCCAGGTTGCAACCTGCGGTACCAAACGACAACACCGGTGACCCCGGCAGAAAGTGATTTAAGGGTTTCTTCTCGATCGGATCGATACAAAAACCGGATGAACGTCCATAGCTATGGAGCACGACTTCACCCTGCTCTACCCCTCGCACATAACACAATCCCCGCTGCCCCTCATGCATGCGACAGGCACGCGGGCACAAATCGCATTGAACGCGGGTGCTGTCGTATCGGTGCCAATAATGGGTTGGATGCGGCAATACATCGCGGCGGTTGGCTTCCATATGTTACTCCGACAAATACAGACCTGTGGTGAATCAAAGGATGGCTTACACTCATAATAACCCCAGACAACAGGGCCAACGAGTCATTACCCGTGTGATTCATACATTCGACGGATAACAGTTAACAACAATCGATATTTCAGCGCGATAAAGCGTCAAACACTCACCAGCAACGGCATGAAATACCGAGGTACCTATGCAATCCATTCGCCAACCTGCCGTCGCAGGGCTTTTTTACAGCAGTGACGCGCAACAGCTACAAGCCGATATAGAACAGTATCTGCAGCGAGCATCGCCCGAAGCCCCGCGCCCTAAAGCACTGATCGTTCCGCATGCCGGATTGGTGTACTCCGGCCCTGTTGCCGCACACGCCTACAAAACGCTAATACCCAACGCCAGCGAGATTCAACGTGTAGTCCTTCTCGGGCCATCACACCGCGTCGCACTCGAAGGCATCGCGTTATCTGGGCATCAGGCGTTTCACACGCCGTTGGGTGATGTACCGGTCGACGCAGCTGCCATCGAAACCATTCGATCATTACCCGGCGTTCATCTGATGCCCGAAGCACATCAGCTGGAACACAGCCTCGAGGTACAACTGCCTTTTTTGCAAACCATACTGCCGCATTTTTCTCTAATCCCCCTAGTCGTCGGCAACACCCCACCGGAAACCGTTTGCCAAGTTCTTGATACCTTGTGGGGCGGCGATGAAACACTGATCGTTATCAGTACCGATTTGAGCCACTATCACAGCTATGAAGAAGCACGTCTGTTTGACGGCCGAACTACAAAGGCCATAGAGAACTTTCAAACCCATTTACGCGGTGATCAAGCCTGCGGCTGTCATCCGCTGAATGGCTTACTCATGGCCGCCAAACGTCATGGGCTGCAGTTAACCACGCTGGATGTTCGCAATTCCGGCGATACCGCTGGCACACCGGAACAAGTGGTGGGGTATGGTGCGTATGTCCTTCATTGATTTGAATGATCGAGACAAACAATATTTGTTAGCCATTGCACGTCAGGCCGTTGAGCGCGGTTGTTTGGCAGATGCTGAATCTGCCAACGAAAATACCGCAAGCAAACACGCTGTGTCGCCCGCATTGCAGCAACCGGGGGCCAGTTTTGTCACCCTGAAAAAAGCCCGGGAGCTTCGAGGCTGCATCGGCACACTGACCGCTCACCAACCACTGCTGGATGACATCAACGAACACGCCCGTGCAAGTGCATTTAATGATTTTCGATTCCCGCCGGTGCAGGCCCATGAACTCCCACAGATCACCATCAGCCTGTCGATCCTGGGCCCGGCCGAAAACTTAGAGGCCGATACGGAGCAGGATCTTCTCGATCAGCTACGACCCGGCATTGATGGCCTAATACTGACATGGCCGCCACACCAAGCAACATTTTTACCGGTAGTGTGGGAACAACTCACTCACCCGGCCGAGTTTTTATCCGCGCTCAAACAAAAAGCCGGCCTAGCTAGCCATTTCTGGCACCCAAATATCCAATGGCAACGATATCAAACACTCAATATCAGCGAAGACGAACAGTCGGGGAGATAAGGTGCGTTGAGGCCCACAACACCAAAAAGACATCGACTAATTTGGTCACAGTGCTGTTAACTGCCGCCACAAATTGGAATAATTTACCGCGTAAATCACATAACGACATTGCCGTAGCCGCCATCAGGAACAACGATGCTCAACCGTGAAACAATCTACAACGTCATTTTTGGCACCGATACCCCAGCCGGCAAACGCTTTGATCTGGCACTTATCTGGGCCATTCTGATCAGTGTTGCAGCATTGACGCTGGATTCCATACAAGACGTAAATGCTGTGTATGGCACCTATTTGGATGCGCTTGAATGGTTTTTTACCATCGCGTTTACGCTTGAATACGTTTTGCGAGTCTACTGCTCGCCTAACCGACGCGCCTACATCTTTAGTTTTTACGGATTAATCGACTTACTCTCCACCTTACCCAGTTATCTGGAGCTATTTATTCCCGGTGGTAGCTATTTGCTGGTAATTCGATTGCTAAGGGTCTTCCGTATCTTCCGCATACTGAAACTCATTCGCTATGGCCAGGAAGCCAATCTGTTGCTGCGCAGCCTGTGGATGTCGCGCCGCAAAATTGCCGTTTTCTTCTCTTTTGTTGCCATTCTCACCACGATTTTTGGCTGCATCATGTTTGTCATCGAAGGGCCTGATAACGGCTTTACCAGTATTCCACGTTCAATTTACTGGGCCATTGTGACCATCACCACCGTGGGCTATGGCGATATCACCCCACAAACTGTGCTCGGCCAAGCCATCGCGGCGGTAACTATGCTAACGGGCTATTCGGTGATTGCGATTCCAACCGGGATTATTACGGCAGAGCTAGCCAATGAAATGCGCCGCGACCGCAGCACAAAAGTGTGCACAAACTGCGCGCGTAGCGATCATGATAAAGATGCTGACTATTGCAAATACTGCAGTTCGCCGCTGGAACACTGATTCTGAGTTTACGTTTACCGACAAAACCTAAACAATACACGGCAAGGCAAATCGCGGGGCGGTTAAGCGCTAGGCGTTGCGTCGCATACCATTGATGCACTGATCAATTTCTGTTAGTTTTCGCGCCCACTGCATCTGTTAAATGACGATGATCAAAAGATGACGGCAAATCACCTCACCGTCCGCTAACTTGATTCCATCTTATCGCTCTGTGTGAATACCATGTCTCTGGAACAACTGCTTATCATTGCCGGTTCAGCCATTGTGCTGGCTCTGGCAGGCTACACCGCCTACTTGTTTTATCTGCTAAATCGGCAGAAAAAAGCCCGTGTGCTGGCAGAAAAAGATGCCGAAGAAAAACGCGAGAAGCGCCGTGAATTTGCGCGCGAATCCGTAAGAATATTGCTGGAAGATCTGCACCAGGGCCATGAGCAGCTCTGCACCACCGAAGCCGCCATTCGCATTACCGCGTTATGTCAGGTTCTGCCGCTGACCGACGAAGAGCTGCGTCACCAAAAGGCGTTTGCTGAGCTGGCCAACGCGACGGCTCACATCCCCATTCTGGATAAATGGAAAGACCTGCCACGCAAAGAAAAACGTGCTCTTGATCAAGAGCGTTTGGCACTGGAAAAAACCCATCAAGAAGCCATCGATACCGCCGTTCCGGCCTGGTTGGCTATTTTACGGCAATCATCCACCTCTTAAGATTTTTGCAGCATATAGTGCAGGTAACGCCCCATCCACTTATAAGGCTCCTGCGTTGCGTAGGTGAATTCTCGCTCTGCCACCTGCTCCGGAAACGCCAACCCGCCGCGTTTTTCGAGCACATAATCACTAAATACACGAATCCCGCTGGCACACACCCGATCCAGCGACGCTTCAGCAAGCCAACGGTTAACATCCTCCACCGCTGGTGGGTTAGGCGGTGTTAAACTCCCGGTATCTGGCTGAAAACGCTGTTGTTTATCCAAAAAGCGAAAATTGCCTCGCACCAAATTGCGGTAAACCATCCCCGCCGGGTTATAAAAACACAGCGACAACCAACCGCCAGACACCAACAAATTGGATAACGCAGGAAACAATGCTTCAGGCTCCGCCAACCAGTCGCTGACGGCGTGGCACAACACCAAATCAAAAGGCGCATCATCGGCATCAACAAATTGCTGATACGGCCCTGTATGCCAGCTAATCTGCGCCTCAACACCCGCCTCTTGTGCCAACGTCTGCGCGCGTTCCGTCATTTTCACCGAGATATCGTTGTACACAACGTGATGGCCGGCTTGTGCCAGCTCTATCGCCAAAATACCGAGCCCACCGCCTAAATCCAGCACACGCAATGGTGGATTTAGGCAGCGTAAGCGACTGCCAAGTACCCTTTCAATATCGGCCCGAATAATCCGCCGCCGCAATTCGCCCTTGCCACCGGCTGAGATGTTTTTCTCAAAACGCTCAGCCAGATCATCAAAATTGCGGTCAACGGCGATGAAAGATGGGTTTGTCATGACGTTATTTTAGTGGTGTCAGAAAAGCTCGCCATTATAACCACCATCCCCCGCACAAACAGCCATTGACGCCTCCTTCGNTCCCCGCGCGCTTGAACCCAACGCCAATATAGCGATAATGCCGTCTGACATTTGCACAGGACTTGCACATTCCGCCGCACATCTTGCCCAGATGAAAATTCCACGTTCTGGTGATACCTTTAAACAGACGATGGCAAGAAGCCACAAAGCAGCGGGTATTTCTTCTATATTCTATGTTTCATCGATTTCGGATAATAAAAGTACATGGCTCAGGGCACGCTATTTGATGCTTATCAGGGCAGCCGGCTGGTTCGCGTCCTGAGTGACCTGACATTAGCTGACACACCTGTTTCTCATAAAAATTTTGCACTCAGACTTGGTGAGTTTATCGACTTGTCTGATGCCTTCGCGCTGTCTGACCAACTGCGAAGTTTGCCACGCCTGCGCTTCAAGGCCGCTGAAACTGCCGATCTCGAGACACTCAAAAACACCTTTATGGCGGCTCAATCCAATGCCATCGACGCCATTATGGCCAGTTTTGTGCCAATGGAAGCCTCCCCGGGCAGTGGTCGCCCAATGCCATTACCACGTCTATCGGACGAACGCTTTGCTCAACCGCAGCAACTGCAAGAAGCCTACCATCGCTTTTACACACTCCATCAAAGCGATATGGAAGGACATGTTCTGCGCATTCGTCACCAGATCAAAGAGGCCGCACAACAGCACAGTGAAGCCATGATGCAACTCAACACACTCGATAACGCTGTATCCGACGCGTTATTGCCTCATCAGCGCAAGCTGCTGACAATTATTCCACGCTTGATGAACATGCGTTTTCAACAGTTATTGACGCAACATCAGCAGCAACACATTGACACTAACACGGACGACAGCGCCGCTCTTTGGCAAGCACCCGGCCAATGGCTGGCGCAATACCATCAGGAACTGCAAAGCGTCATGCTGGCTGAACTGGAACTTCGTTTCCTTCCGGTTCTTGGCATGATCGAAGCAATGGAAAACGAGGAATCTCCAGCCCTATGACACGACTACTGGCTTTTTTTGCATTTTTACTCGGAATGAGTGCGGTTATCTGGACCGCCGGCGGCTTTCTAAACGCCAACCCCTTGGCATTAATTATCACCGTCGTTATCGGCTTAGTCTACTGCGCTGGCTTCATCGAGCTGAGTTTATTTCAGCGCGCGACGGAGAGCCTTTCGAATGCCCTGCACCGCGCGAATAAACAGCCCGATGGCAACGTAGATGCCATCGTTGAACAGGTGAGCCCTGCCCTGCGCAATGCCGTCGCCAGCCGATTGCACGGCCAAAGCGCACCGTTGCCGGTTCCAGTACTGACACCTTACTTAACCGGATTACTGGTGATGCTTGGCCTGTTGGGTACTTTCGCGGGCATGGTAGATACCCTTGAAGGGGCGGTTATTGCACTCTCTGATAATACCCAGCTACAGGCGATCCGTGATGGGTTGGCAGCGCCGATCAAAGGCCTCGGTATTGCGTTCGGAACCTCCGTTGCAGGTATCGCGGCCTCTGCCATGTTGGGCTTGGCATCGACGTTAATGCGCCGTCAACGTCTCTTGATTGTGCGACAACTCGACCAATTGACGCGCCTGCACTTCAGCCATTTCTCCGAGCGCTACCAGCAGCAACAGGCACAGCAACAAACCCAGGAATCCTTGGCAACGCTGAACACCCAGTTTGCACACTTCAGCCAAACCATCAGCGAGACCCTGATCGACAGCCAAAAAGCCTACCACGATCAAATGGGCAATGTGTTTCAGGATCTGGCAACGTCTGTTGGTGAATCGCTACGCACCAGCCTCAGTGATAGCGGGCGCATGGCGGGCGAAAGCCTGAAACCAGTACTTCAAGAAGCCGCAACAGAGCTGCGACATAGCGCGACGCAAGCGGCAGAAAGCTGGCTGAAGCAACAACAAGACAGCGAACAAACACGCCAACAACAATGGAGTGACACGCTGCAGGCGCAGGTTAGCCAGCAACATCAGTCACAACAAGACTCTCAGCACCAATTTGCCGAGCAACTGCTAGCTGTCACCGGACAACATGAACAAACCCTCAGTAATAATGCAGAACAGATGCAAATTCTGGTGGCTGATTTGAAAGGCCAATGGCAAACCCTGACGGATGCGCAAGCAAACCATCAACAACAATTGCAAACCAGCCTCAGTGAAACCACAGAACACTGGCAAGACAGTCAGAAAAACGCCCAAACAACACTGCAGAAAACCCTCAGCGAAACCGCCACACAGTTGTTGCAAGAGATGCAAACTCAACAGCAGCATCTGAATGAGCAATGGCAACAAACTCAGCAACGCTTAACCGATAACTTGCAACAGGCAGAAACATCTCGTCAAGAATCTCAGCAGGCAATGCAGGAATCGCTGTTGACAACAGCAACGGGCCTAGAAAACCGTCAGACAGCTCATCAAACTCAGCTGGCTGAGCAATGGCAGCAAACGCAAGCACGCTTGGCCGATAACTTGAAACTGGCAGAAACATCTCGCCAAGAATCTCTGCAGGCAATACAAGAATCGCTGGCGACAACAACAACGGATCTAAACACCCGTCAGGAAGCCCATCAAACTCAACTGGCTGAACAATGGCAACTAACGCAAGAACGCTTGGCCGATAACTTGAAACTGGCAGAAACATCTCGCCAAGAATCTCTGCAGGCAATACAAGAATCACTGACGACCACGGCAACAGATCTTCAAACCCGCCAAGCGGCTCATCAAACTCAGCTGGCTGAGCAATGGCAAACACTCACGACACAATTACAAACCGCATTGGCCGACGACACTCTGGCACGCCAAAACAACGAATCGCAGCAACTTGAGCAGCTTCAACAAGCGGCACAACAACTGTGTTCAGCCGCGGATCGCCAACGCGACAATATCAATGAAGAATTACAGGGGTTGAATCAACATCTTGCCGCGCTGGCAACAACCAGCACTGCTCAATTGGCACAACTAGAAACCGCTAGCAGTGAGCGTCTGAGTGCATTACAGCAACAAGTTAGCGATCAACTAGCAAGTCTTGGATTGGCACTCGAAGCCCCCATGCAGCGATTGATGGAGACCGCTAACCGGGCACCGGAAGCCGCCGCAGAAGTCATCGAAACCCTGCGCAACGAAATGACCTCCAGCATTGCCCGCGACCAACAGCGCCTTGCTGATACCGAGCAACTGGTTCAACGCCTCAATGACTTGACCCAAAACCTTCAACAAAACACATCCAATCAACAACACGACAACCAGCAGTGGCTAAGCCATCAAAATGCCCTGATGGATCACTTGCGTGAGTGTATCGACCAACACCTTACTACCTCGCAACAGCAACTTGGCGAATCGAGCACAGAGCTGGCTGTCAGCGCCACCGATCTTGCCAGCATGGCTGACGCCTTTGGCGAAGCGGTTGCACGATTTGAAGGCAGCAACAGTGCCATGATCGACGGCCTGACGAAGATCGAATCAACACTCGATAATGCCGGCAAACGCAGTGACGAGCAGCTGGGATACTATGTTGCTCAAGCCCGAGAATTGATTGACCACAGTGTGGTGTCGCAAAAAGAAATGCTGGACCAGTTACACCAACTGGCAAGCCCAGCTAACACCGTCGAAACGGCCAGCTGAAGGGATACAGCATGTATGAGCTAGAAAACAATACCACTGCCAGCCCACCGATTTGGGCGATTTTTGGCGACCTGATGTCAGGGTTGGTGGGCGTGTTTGTGCTGATTTTGGTATGGGTACTCGGGTTCCAACTTGAACTCAGCCAAAACCTTGCCAACGAAATCGAACAGCGCGAAATCGAACAACAGCGTCGAATGGAGCTAGAACAAGCACTGGCAGTACCTCTGGCTGCGGGTCGATTGACCCTTAACGATGGCCGCATCGGCATCAGCGGCAGTGTCTTGTTTGCATTAAATTCGTCGGATTTGCAGCCCCAAGGCCAAGAATTATTACAAACGCTGGCGACACCATTGAGTGTATATTTGAATGAGCAGCACCAAATGCTGATGGTCAGTGGATTTACCGATGATCTTGCCATTCAGTCAGGCAACCTAAGTTACGATGACAACTGGGAGCTCTCTGCCCAACGCGCATTAACCGTCACCCGCGCATTGATCCAAGCAGGAATGCCTGCCGACCGCGTATTTGCTGCTGCATTCGGCGCACAGCAACCGATTGCCCCCAATACGGACAAACAAGGTCGGGCCAAGAATCGCCGAGTTGAAATGGCCCCGGTGCCCGTGATCACCGACAGTGAAACACACACAGGGCTCTAAGCGATGGACCGACGTTCAGACACAGCCCTGTCTACCAATGGATTGCCTACCGCAACCTCCACGGATGCCCTGCAACAGCAACTTGACCGTTTACAAATGCTGGGAGCCGAGGGGTTTGAGCCCCTGCGCTTGGACTATATTCGATCGCTGATCAAACGTGCGTCCAACAAACCCGCCGCCATTGCCGATCGACTGCAACAAAAAGCCACTGCTGCGTTGCAGGATTACTCACAAGCATTTGACCGTGCCTGTGCCGCTGCCGAGCGGCGCGCTGACCGCCTGGGCCAGCAGCACCCCGACGACAAAACACACATCCAGCAGCTGCTCAACACCGGGCAATTCGACGCGTTACAGCGGCTGGATGCACAGCTCAATGCCGGCCAACAAGATCCGGCAGCCGCCGAAACACCCTTCAATGCGTTACTCGATTTACTCAATCAGGCCAGTACCGGCGACCAGCAAACAACGGCAACCACGCTCGAACAGCTGTTGCGCCAGCAAGAGCAAACCTCAATGGCACAATGGCTGGGTCAGCCCGATAATACAGCCGCTGACGACGCCACAACTGCTCCTACCGAACTCAATGCCATACGCCTATTTCGTGAATCCTTCGAGCGCCAAAACGCAACACGCCTGGTCAACCAATCCATTCGCCAAGGTCCGCAAGACCCTGGCCCGCTAAATCCCCACCAACTTGCCATTCGCAGCCTGACCGCAATGCGCGACCTCTCGCCAGATTATCTGGCTCGATTTGTCGCCGTTATGGACACCCTATTCTGGCTTGAAACCGTCGAACACAAACTCGACAGCCAAAAGAAAAAATCCCCAACCGCGAACAAACGGTCGAAATAGACCACTATTTGATCAGTTATGGCGATTTGTGAGATATGTCTTACAAAACATACCGACATATGCGGCTATTACTCACCCCTAAGTTTCGGAATAATAACCATCAAGCAAACGGAAACCAGAAGGATCTGGGCCAATTGCTAGGCAAGGAGCCAAAAGGACCTGATAGGGACTTTATCAAGCATCGGCAACGGACGCTGATAGCGAGCAAGGAACGCAATCATTGGCAACGGAACTCGCCAGTGAAAAGGAATGCAAGAGATAGCCTGTATCCAAAGGAATGGACCGAGGGACGCGCAGGGAGCGCAATCGTCAGACGGACCTGACAGCCTTCACTTCCTACAGGGATTGAGGAATAAAGGGACAAAGGGATAAGGAACAGGATAAAGGAATTCGCAAAAGGACTCTCGCCAACGGATCGGCGACATGCGAACAAGGACAGGCTGTAAGGAACACAGCAACACGAGCAAACAGTGTTCAACGGAATCGAACACACAAGGATGACAAGCTCACCCCGGACACCAGCAGAGGATCTGCTGCTACCCAAGGAACGGTACACGGACGCATTAAAACGCTTGCAAGGACATTGGGATCACATGGACAGGCCCCGCGAGCAATGAGAAGGATCGACTAGCCGGGATGCACGTTAGCAGGAATGCTGAAACTTGGATAATCAGGGAATGCAGGATGCAAAAAGAGCCAGAAGGCCCCACAACGGATGTGGTTTAGACGGATCTTGAAGGACGAACGGTAAGACTAGGGAAAACATAAAGGATCGCATTGATCATTACGATCAGGGATTGACCCAAGGATTCGGGCGTAAGGAAACATCAAATTTGAAACCGGGCTAGGAAGCCTGGTTTTTTTTGGCCGTTTGTTTTGTATTTTAGATCATGCTTCGATCGCAATCGCCTATAAGACGGCCCTGCCAACAAGCAACACCCATCAACCAATGCCCTATTAAGTCAGGGTATCTGCACCTTGATGATTTTCAGCTTGTGTCGCCATCACCGACAAACCAATGCAGGCTTTGGTCATCAAAATAACCGCAACGAGCAGCGGGCCGCCCACAATCGTCGACACCGCAGCCGGAGCCAGAACAACCATTACCACCAATAAACATGCTAAAAGCGCTGTTATTATTTTCAGTTTCACTGGTCTCACCTTAAAACACTCACGTAATAATGTTTATCTTGTGCACCTACGCCGCAAGACAAGTCGGCATTATACCTCAATCAAATAAGCAGCAACCACACCCTATGACTCTGCGCCCAGCAAACCCTCAAGGCAAAGGCCAAACACCGGTTATCGGTGCATGGCAGTCTGCCCAACCTCAAACGACTATGCGCAAAACGCCGCAACATATGGTTCAGCAATACTATGTATCGTTGTTAGTGCTTAGCGCCCACTTCCGCTTCAAACCGGTAAAAGGCAACACCTACTGGCTGTATCTCAATAACGAGCGTTGGCATTTAAGCTTAATCGCCCCCACGGAAAACCCGCGTTTGGACCATTGTTTAGGACGCTGTGAATTACGCAATGATATGACTTGGAGCCTTGATATACAGCCTGACGCACTCGCCACTCCCGCCTTAAAAGGCGCTTTGCAGCGATTTCACACCGACTTTTTCGACTGGCTCGACCAAGACCAGGCATTCGACGAACAACTACCCGTCTACGCTGAGCAGCTGCCCTTCTATGCTCGACTCGCTGCGGCCGGATTATCCAAATCCGTCATTCTTAGCAGTGACATCAAACACCTGAAATCCAGCAGCCGTGAATGGCTAGCCATGCTGCCTCAGGCCCCACTACTATCCGTAGATTCCGATTCGTTCATCCCCTTTGGCGATTGATCGTTACCTGCGCAAGAGCAGCGTCGTTTACCCGTAAGCATCCAAGAAATGAAGGACCGATGCCGGGCAAACCATCGATAACCACGATCTGCAAACCACCGAAGGCCCGGCCAACGCAACCAAGCTGTCAGATACCCACGGCCTAAAGCCGNCCACAGTTGATGCGTCGCATCCAATCCCCAATAACGGTGCCCTTCACTATCGATAACTAACAAGGTTTTCACCGCCGCATCGAGGTCTACCTCAGGCCAGTCTGTCGCCATCTCTTTAGTGAAAAGATCCTGAATACAGATCATTCCCTGATGATCAGCCCGCCGTAAATGCCGCATTTCCCACTGGCAAAGTGGGCAACGACTATCGACAAACACTATTAATGGATACATGATGTGCCCCTCACAAATTAAGGATGACACAGGGTATACGTTACCCAGAGATATTCGGGGTCATCGAAAACCGGATCTTACGCGTAAAGAGTTAGTGAGCCCAATGCCACTAGCTACATGGAGTAATACGCATGCCTATCACCCTCTTCCGCCTCTTTCAGGCCACCTTTGTTGTCGGGGCTCTGCTGTCTCTGGTTATGTTAAGTCAGATGGCAAGCGCAACCACGCCTGCATGCACAGCGATGTTTAAAGCACCGGCGAAACAATTGCACACAGGCGAATCCGTCGACTTGTGTGCGCTAACCGCAGGAAAACCCGTCTTGGTTGTCAACACCGCCAGTTATTGTGGTTACACACGACAGTTCAGTGGTTTGGAAAGCCTTCATACAACATATGCGCCACGAGGTTTGGTGGTACTGGGGTTTCCTTCCGACAGTTTCAATCAGGAAGACGACGACAGCGCTAAAACGGCAGATGTTTGCTACCGTAATTATGGTGTCACCTTTGTGATGCTTGAGCCAGCTCCTGTTAAAGGCAGCAAGGCCCAGCCGGTATTTCAACAATTGGCGGAAAAATCACGTCAACCCGCGTGGAATTTCAACAAATACGTGATCAGTGCCGACGGCGAGTCTATTCAGCACTTTAACAGTGGCACCCGCCCTGACAGCCTTGACCTCAAGCAGGCCATTGAACAATCGCTTGTTGAGCCTAACTCGTAATTAGGCGTCTGGTATTGGCTGGTAACAGTGAATGAGAAACTGTTTTTCGAACTTCAGTTTTTCATACAGAGGCACCGCGGCTTCGGCAGCCTGTAACGTAACATAACGTGCCTCAGGCAGAATCAAGCAACGCTGCATGACCGCCTTCATCATTTGCTGGCCATAACCCTGAGCTTGAAATGCCGGAATAACGCCAACCTGATGCACACCTAGAATACCCCCCGTTTGGTAAATTAGTGCCGTTGCAATCACCTCGTCGTCCAAGCGACCCATCAATAAAGTTGCTGCTGGGTCACCCAGTAAACGCTCGATAACCACGGCATCTATCCAATAGCCAAACGCTTTACTGCAAGCCGCTGTCCAAGCTCTGCAGTCGTCCGTTGTTGATGGTTCTAGGATTTCCATGGGCTTGTCGGCAAGGCGGAAAGACGGATCAGCGTGCTTCAGGGGAGCCACCATGGCGATCTGGCGAAACGCCACCTGCCAACCGGTCTGCTGCAACCGTTGTTGAAACACTTCACTGCGGTACCAAGGTTCAAATACCGGCAGTATCACACGATCGGCGTGGCGCACGTGTTCGGGATGCCACCCCTCCGGGTCATATTGATCAACATCCACAGGAAATAATCGAAACGGCCAACTATCTGACTGACGCCAGCGTTTATCAGGCCAAGCACTGGCACCCATGCTTTGCCAAAGCCGGATCAAATTATTGATATTGGCACTTTCAAGTGTTTGCGGCATACAGCCTCCGGTGGCCGGTCTGCGATCAACCTACATCACCCAACAACATGCAACGTCGACGGTAAGACAGGAGCCTAATCACTGCGGTTCGATCGAACCTTTGTGACACTCAAAGCCAGCGCAGATTCAAGTGCTCCTTAACTTAAGCGTATCAGTAAATACACATGATGCTTGGACACAGCAGACCACCGGTGAATTCCCCACCACAAAAAAAGGCCCCCAAGGAGCCTTATAGCATTTAATGTGTGTTGATCAGATAGACCGCTGGGGCATCAACCCAAACCACTGGCTTCATGCAGGTGGTCATCGCTATCAACGGTTGAGTAAAACCGCTCAAATCAATTCGTCAAACTATCGACGTTTGCTGCATTGCCATTAATTTTAACAGTCCGAGGCTTCATAGCTTCAGGAAGTTCTTTTTTTAGGTGCACCGTCAACAAGCCATTTTTCAAACCAGCATCGGTTACCTCAACGTATTCAGCAAGATTGAATTTCCGCTCAAAACTCCGATACGCGATACCTTGATGTAAATATTTTTTCCCACCTTCTTTTTGCTTTTTACCGCGCACCGCAAGAACGCCTTTTTCAACAGAAATTTCTAATTCGGATTCTTCAAAACCAGCAACGGCAACCGTAATGGTATAGCGATTTTCGCCGAGTGTTTCGATATTGTAAGGTGGGTAGCCATTGCCACTAGACTCCGCAGTTAAAGCGGTATTTAGCAGGTTAGCAAAACGATCGTAGCCGATGCTATTACGATAAAGTGGGGTAAGGTCAATTGCATTCATTTCATATTCTCCTAAGGAAGCAATACAAGTAAAAACCAGCGAAACCCTTCTGAGTCTTCGCTGCTCTTACTGTATAAATGGAGATAAAAAATATGAATTCAATGTTAAAAATATAATTTTTTATTGGGGAAGGACAAGCGGCATATCAACTAGGACAAACGTAGGCAGCGATGTATTATTCAGGATCGAAATAAACGACGCCGATCGCGTATCACACATTATGGAAGAGCTAATATTTAATACCCAGCTTTTTGAATACGAAGCTTAAAACCCATAACGGGCCAATCAGCAAAAACTGCAGATCCTTGAAAAAAGTCGGCTTTTTTCCCTCGACATGATGCCCATAGAATTGGCCAATCCATGCAAGTACAAAGACGGTAATACACAGTGGTAACAGAATAGGTCGAAGAATCAGTGCCAAAATAAACATGCCAGACACGACTATCGCCATGCCATACGTCAGTTGCGGCGACAGACGCAGGTAAAACACCAGTATTGCAGCGATGACCAACGCCAGTATTAATGGGGTTAATATCCAAAGTATGCCAAGAATGGCGAACATAATGGCCGGCACACATAGCCAATGAATTTTTTCATTCAAATCGTTTTGATGGCTATCACTATATTCTGCAAACCACTGATGAATATCTTTCATCGCTTGCCCTCAAATATGCGCTGAGTTGTCGTTTGTATTCGCACGGCCTTCTATCTCACTACTTAGATATCAAGTATTACATGCGGCAGATAACGTGATAGATCCTGGGTAATCCGTGAGCTGTCCTCACGCACGGAAATCCCTGCGGCTTCATCGTTTATCAACCAGCTGCCGATCAGCGTGTAATTGTCGCCAAATCGCGGTAATGGGTGATAGGCTTGGATGATAAACCCTTCATCGCCATAGGGCCCATCCGATTGTTCCAGCGTTTCACCGTCAACATGGATAGACACATTCGCGCCTTCACGTGCAAATACCGGTTTACGCACATGCCGACTGAGTGACACGCCTTTGGCATCGTCTTCGAAATAGCTTTCGAGTAAATTCGGATGCCCGGGGAACATTTCCCATAAGAGCGGTAATAAGGCCTTGTTAGACAGAATAGCCTTCCAGGGAGGCTCTAGCCAGCGGGTCGAGGCTGTGGCCAGATGTTGCGCGTAGTCTTCACGCAGCATGAATTCCCACGGGTAGAGTTTAAAAATCTGGTCAATCACCACATCGTCAGTATCGGTATAGTGGCCCTTTTCTCCAAGGCCAATATCTTCGACATAAACAAACTTATCATCAAAGCCGGCTTCGGCTGCACAATCTTGTAGATACTGAACGGTACCGCGGTCTTCCTCGGTGTCTTTACAACACGAGAAATGCAGCATTTGGCTGTCACCGGATTGCAGCAAGCGCGAGTGCAACACCCGAAACCGCTGCACCAGTTTCTCTTGCAGCGAATTAAACTGATCACACTGTCGCGGCAAACGGCCAGCCTTAACTTGCTCTTCGAGCCATAACCACTGCCAGAAGCCGGTTTCATATAAACTGGTCGGCGTATCGGCGTTGTTTTCATACATTTTTGCGGGCCCTTTGCCGTTATAGGCAAGGTCCAAGCGCGAATAAAGGCATGGGTCGCGATTTAGCCAGCTATCGCGTACAAAGTCCCAGTGCTGCTCCGGAATACAGAAACGCCGCATCCATTGTTCATCAGTAATGACCATCTCTGCAGCCGCTAGGCACATCTGGTGCAGGGCTTCGGTCGGGGCTTCAAGGTCATCTTCGATCTGACGCAAAGAGAATTGATAATAGGCGGTTTCATCCCAGTATGTTTCGCCATACATAGTGTGAAATCGAAAGCCGAATTCATCGGCTTTCTGTTGCCAATCAGGGCGCGGGTCAATGCTACAGCGAAACACGTATCAATTGCCTCTAATTAGCCGCCCCAACCGCTGCGGGCAGAACGTGAACCACCCCAGCTGGATTTGGCCGATACACTGGAACCAAAACCACCACGGCTTATCGTGCGTGTCACTTTGGGTTTGGGCTTAAAGGCATCATTGCCCACACGCACTCTGCTGCCATATCGGGCTCGGCCGTAGTCATGGCCATCAACAGTAGTCCAACGACCGTAGTACGGAGAGTAACGAGAGTAAGAGGTATACACAGGTGATGAGTAATAATGTCTGCGATTATCGATCGCCTGGGCAAACAAAAAGCCCCCCATCGCCGGAATAAACCAATTGCTTGAGCCATGTTGATACGATCTGCAATTGTCGTTGCCGAAATCTGCTGAGCAATCGTACATGCTGCTGTACTTCGGTCCACTATCGGCCGCTTGCTGCAGCGCTTTTTCGTACGCAGTTTCACATTGCGAGCGCAACTCAGGGTAGGCGTCTGTACACTGATCAACATTGGCAAAGACTTCTGCTTCCTGACCACCGCCACAAGCGACAAGCGTCGTCGCTGCAACACCCGTTGCCAACGGCGTCGCCGTTTTGCGCATCCGTTGAAGATTAATCGATTTGCTTCGTTTCATTGTCATTACCCCGCTCAGTAGGTCATACAAGCGGCATTAAGCAAACCGACAGCGACAGATATCCCGCCAAGCATAATGCCGGCAGAAATTTCATTATCAGTAATACGCTGGACGATTCTTGGCATGAACATAAATCGAACCAGCAAGAATGCAAATACCTGTGCAATCAGCGCCACAACACCCCAGATCACAAAATCGACCAATGACACAGAGTTAGAAGCCGCACTGGCAACAGCCAATGCAAAACCGATGATAGCGCCAACAAAACCGATGGCGGCAGCTTGATTCTGCTCATCTTTAACCAGCTTCCATTCATCATGAGGCGTGATCAGGCTATAAATAAACTTAAAGGCGATCAATAACGCCATGCTAACAGCGAAATAAATGGCAAAACTGAGCAGACCGCTCAGAGAATGGGTAATAGCGTCCATGAGTTTCCTCTTCGGGTTAAGTTAATCGTTGTTATTGTTGCAGCCGCCTCGGTATACGAACCCTATGCTCACTGATCGTAGGCAATTGTCATAGAGTGAACCAGAGGCAAACCGTTAACATCAACCGATAATTGAAATATCGGCGGCGTTAATATCAAATCCAGTGCTAATCACACGGCAGCGGTCAGCGCGATTATCAATAATTTTTTCTTCGCCAACCACCATCATATATTCAAAAAAGTCGTCTTTTATCTGACGTTCATACAACATCGCAAACTGGTCAGTCTCCGCAGTGCTGCCATCTTCAGCGGTAGTTTTTTCTGTCATCGCTACCGGCTGCGAGTCGCCACCAGTAGTATTCCAAACACGCTCGAAGGTGTGGCCTTCCAAATCCCGTGTGGCCGAACTGATACCGGTTTTCAGTAAGGTATCCCATTCATTTTGCGAGCCAACGCCGGTGGTGTCATAGAAGTACCAGAGTTTAACATCGGCGATGTGGTTTTCTGTCATCCCGCCGTCGAGCAACACCTGCAAAAAGGCATCGTCATCGGTGTAAAAACGCAGAACAGTGGTCGTTGCATCAAGTTTGACCTCACCGACCGCCTGAATCAGATGCGTACGGGCTGCACCCTCGATAATCAGGTCAGGTTCGATAAGGCGTAATTTCAGGTCATCCAGTTCGAATGCCCCGCCCAACCGCAAGCCCATAATTTCAGGCGCTGTAATGGAGGGTAATTCGTCTTTCTTGCCAAACAATTTCTTAAACATCGAGTTCACTCCAATCTGTCGCCGACAAACGAATGCGCTGCTCGGCGATATAGTACAGCGTCGACTGAGGTTGAATCAGTTCATCCCAGGCGGGGTTCAGGGCTATCGAATCAATACCATTGGATGAGATACCAATCAGTGTCGCATTGCAGCGTTTTTTCATCGCCATCATCACCGCTTCAACAGTTGCCGGCGATGATGAATGAAATGGCATCGAGAACTGTGTCATGCCTTCATCTGCGCTAAGTAACTCATGGTGTAACACACTCGAGCCCCGATCCATCGCCGATTTAGCCATCATTTCTACTGCGACTGATGGCATACATTCGATATTCGGGCAGTGGCTCTTTAATAGTGTATCCAACCCATCTTGCTGAAAATAGGCGATGGTGTGAGCATCCGGGTTATGAGCGGTGCAATACAACGCGGTCGTCATGGTGACGTCATCATCCGGGTTATCAATGATGATACAACTGGCAGCGGCTAAACCCGCTCGCGCCATATCCTCATCGTTGGTAAAGCTTTCGACTCGAACAAAGCCGATTTCGTCCGGCAAAGGATTAATGATATCGGCCATTACCGCTAACGCTATTTTCGGGCCGTCAGCTTGCGCCGCCGACTCACGTAACAACAAACGCAGCAGGTGTAACGTGCGTTTTTCGTTCCAGCCAATAACCAGAATATGATTGTGATGGCTTAGTGATTTCAAACCCTGAACTCCTTTACGCCAATGAAATGAAACAAACGTCGCGATTCGACCAATCACCAAGGCAAATAAACCTAGGCCAAAAGGAATCACAAAGAACGCCACAATGAGTTTACCCGCCGGCGTTACCGGCGATAAATCGCCATAACCCACCGTCGATGCAGTCACGATCAACCAATAGAAATAGTCCACCCCGGAAATCAGGGCGCGCTCCCCCACCAGCCACAGCAGCAAATAGGTAGTTACAACGTAAAATGCGATGGTCAGCCCAACGCTGTACCATCGCATGTCCATAAAATGCTTCAGAAACAACTTCCGAAGCCTTGCCAATACGGGCATAGGATTCCTTGTTGTTATTCAGTAAGTCAGACCCGGCAATCAGTTACCGAGTCTATCGCATGCTCGGTTATTTGCCGAGAATACGCGCCAGCTCGTCATCAGCGGATGCGTTAGAGCCACCAATGCCGGCTTCTTGCAGACGTTTTTCCAGCTCGCCGCCAGATTCGTCAGATGCCAGTTCAGATGCGGCTTCCATTTGCGCTTGACGTTCCTTCTGCTTCTCCTGAATACGGTTCAGTGATTCAGCCGCTGTTTTCATCTTGCTGTTAGCGCCCATATGACGTGACGATACCGCAACCTGCGCCTTCTGAACAGATTCCGTCGCTTTAACCATATCCACTTGCTGCTCCATACGGCGCAGGTTCGCTTTAGCTTGCGAGATATTCTGCTTCAGGGTCTTCTCTGATGCCGTGAACTGATCCACATATTGTTGCTCAGTATCCATCTGTCCGCGCAAATCGACAACTTTCTGTGCACAGTCGAGGGCTAACTGAGCATCGCCTTTTTCGTTAGCTGAGATCGCGTGGGTTTCATACTCTTTCACCGACACGTTAAGGTTTTTCACCTTCTCTTCAGCCAACTTACGTTTGGCCATAATTTGCGTCAGGGAATGATCCGAACGCTTGAGTTCTTCTTTGGCTTCGCGGATTTCCTGATCAAGGATACGCAGAGCCTGACCGTCAGCAACTGCTTCAGCCGCTTCGTTTGCTCCACCTTTAAGGGCAGTTACCAGCTTTTTCCATACGCTCATAATCGTTGATCTCCAGCTTAATTAATATGGTCTTCGTAGGCATCAAGGAAGCCTGCAACATTATCAAACAAGGCCTCCAGCTCGATGATGATGCTTTCTTCTTTCGATTGTGAAGATAGCGATCCGAACGCCATGTAGTAGTCATCACCGTCCACAGAGGCCACTGCAATGGTGGTCAGAGGGAACACCTGATGGGTTTTCAGGATTTCCTCATTCAAGGCAGCGGTATCTCTTACCTGTTTTTTGGCAAATAGTGCGGTTTCAACCACAATTTGCGCGCCGCTGACGGCAACATAGGCATCTAGGCCATCTTCGTTAGTCACACACAACACATNGTCTTCTGCGTAAACCGCCCAACCTTCGTGTTGGCTAATCAGCGCTTCCAACTGCTGTAAATCCCAGGTCATACATCCATCTCCTCATTCATGGAATGTTCAACTCGACATTGGTGAACACTCAACATAATATATAAACTATCGTGTCTGTAAAGATCAAATATCATTTTAATAAAATACATTTAATTCATGCGTAAAATATATGTTACAAAATGACAGTGAGCAAATATCGCCAATTCCTTCGGCAAGCTGGCGCGAAGTGGTCAGTCGTCTGATTAAATCAGAGATGTCCAAACGCAAAATCAAGTATGACGATTTAAGCCGCTTGTTAGAAGAGCTAGGTACCAAACAAACGGCAGCAAATCTCAGAAACAAGATCAATCGCGGCATCATGGGTGCAGACTTGCTGATTCAGCTGGTATTAGTGCTGAATTTGCAGCACCTGACGCCGGATATGATTCGAGAAATACTCGCCACTGTGGACGAATGATCAGCCATGAAGCTGATTCTTAGCCGCAAGGGGTTTGATTCGAGCGCAGGCGGCATACCTAGCCCGATTCTGCCGGATGGACGAATGCGTGCATTACCTATTCCCGACGCCACATCGCCCATTCGCTTTGACGACTTAACCGTGACCTCTGACGCTCACGGGAAGTTGCCAATGGCGCAGAGCTTGCGTCAACTGGGCGCTAAGCCAGAGGTAATAGTCAGCCCGGTGCATCTTGATCCCGACATCATCGCCGATGATCTACTACGACAACCCGATTGGCAGCCGTTGTTTGGCCAAAGTGGCGCAGCTCAGGGCCATTTGCAGAAACAAAACGTCGGTGCCGGCGATTTACTGCTGTTTTTTGGATTATTTCAGCACACTGAAATGACGGAAAACGGTTTACGCTTTCGCCGAGACTCATCTCCGGTGCACGTTTTATGGGGCTGGATGCAAATTGGTCAGATCCATCGTGTTGATGCGCTCACTGCCGATGAACTCCCCTGGGCGCGCTATCACCCACATTTTTATCTGAATGACGTGAGCAATAACACCCTCTATGTAGCCAGCCCCCAACTGAACATTGATGGTGTTAATCGTGCATTACCTGGTGCGGGTTACTTCCCCGGATTTCGATCTGAGCTCCAGCTCACAGCGGCAGACGCACCGTCTGTTACCCATTGGCAATTACCTGTGGGGTTTTACCCCTCACCGGGCAAACCCGCCATGACATATCACGGTAATCTCGAGCGCTGGCATCAGCTGCAGCACGCGTGCCGCCTGCGTTGTGCAAGCCGAGGTCAGGAATTTGTGTTGGACCTTGATCACTATCCCGAACTCTTCGACTGGCTGGCTACTCTGCTACAAAACAACGCTGCACAATAATTTTAAACGGGAATGTCCTGCAAGATTGACTGCAAGTTTTTACNGGCAGAATGCGAGGTCAATCGTAAACCTATCAGAATCACAAAAACCTCATACAAACGTCATCTGATTGACGAATAATTCCCCTCACCGGCGGCTCGGAAGAAGCCCGGTATGCAGTTCATTGGTACAGCGACAACCGCTGTGAACATTGATGCCGTGTAACGCAGCTATCAGATAAAAATAACATCTGCTGCCAGCGGCAAACTCATTAGGGGTAATTATGAAATTCCATCATTGGATTGGCAGCCTATTGCTGGCCGCTACCTCCGGACAGACGCTGGCAGAAGCCAACAAAGTCTGCTTCTATGAACATTACGATTATCAAGGTGCAGAATGGTGTTACACCAGCGACAGCGGCTGGATAGGTTCCAGCCGTAATGACCGAATCTCGTCCATCAAACTCTATGGTGATGCCAAAGTAACCATCTACCAACATGGTAATTATGGTGGTGCCCAAACCACCGTAATGGCTAACACCTATAAGATGGATGACTTGAACGACAACATCAGCTCATTTCGCATCGGTGTACGCCAGAGTGACGACTTTGCCTGTTTGTTTGAGCATCCTGGATTTCGCGGCACACCTGCTTGCGCAGAGGCCGGCCAAGGCGTCAGTGACCTGAATAATGTGGTGATGGGTCGCAATAACGCATCATCGCTGGTCGCGGTGGGTAAAGCGCGGGTCGAAATTTTCGAATACCCGAACTATGACTACGGCCGTCAGGTGATGAATATCACTCGCTCCACCTCGAATCTCGAAAAACGTCCGGCTAACTGGACAGAAGACAACATCGATTCGTTCCGTGTCTTTAGCCGCTCAGCAACAAACGCTGAAGCTGCGATCGACATCAATGAAGCGATTGGCTATCACGCGCCTATCAACCAGGTCGATACGCTCGCCTCGCACAATGCGTTCAATAGCACCGCGTATTTTAGCGGTCAGCTGATTCCTGGACCGAATCACCGTCGAGCCTTGATCGAACAGCTACAGATTGGCGCCCGCTTCTTTGAACTGGATGTCTCCAAAGGCAATGGCTACGCCAAAGTTTGCCATTCAATTGACTGCGGCACTTTCGATGTATCACTGCGTCGTTTATTGGCTGAAACCGAAACCTGGCTGAAAGGTGCTGATGACAATGACGTTGTCTTTTTCTTTATTCAAGACGACTTGGACGGCGATAACAGTGGCTACCAGCAACTGCAAAATGACGTGGCCTGGTTAGGCGATATTGTTTATACACCGGGGGCTTGCCAAAGCCTGCCCGACGACATGACTTTCGCGCAAATGCGCGCTCAAGGTAAACGTGTGTTTTTCTATAAAAGCGGCGGTTCTAACGGCTGCAATACCGCGTCCAGTGTTTTGATCAACAGCGAAACCAACATTGGCGTTGCCTCAATCAATATTCATGACAACCACTTCCGCAGTGGCACAGTCGTGCGTTCACAGGAATGCGATAACTACTTCTGTAACGATGTGGTATCTGCCAGTGAAGCCCTCATCGGCCTGACTAATGGAGTTAACGCCTTCGGACTCGACATGCTCGAAGAAAGCGATATCGACAACAATGGCGGTCGCTTCCACAAACAACTGTGGGCAGCTGGCCCGGAACAGGTATACAACGCCTATGCAAATGGTCGCACTGCCACATTCAAAGCGAACGGTGATCGTTATGTTGCCGTTAGCTGGAACACAAGCCGCAATTACGCGTGTCGTCTAAGCAATGGAAATTGGGTGATTACCGATGCACTAGGTGACATTTGGAATGGCTCAAATGCCTGTGAAAACGAATATCCGGGGTCAACATTTGATGTGCCTGCCAGTGCGTATGAAGCCCGTTTACTGCGCGACGCCATCGTCACAGGTGCCGACGTCCATATCAATTTTGGGGTAAACAACGGTCAATGGGTTGCCGGTCGCTGGGGGAATCTGGCCAATCGGTGATCTAACGTTACCAAAAGCTAAAATTTAGTCACCTCATCAAAAAGCAGGCTCTTGCCTGCTTTTTTCTATTCTATGAAGCACTTATGACGCTTTATCCATCCACCTACCGCACGGAATCATCGACCCGCTAGCAATTTCTGGGTTTTAGCGTTCACTTCCTCTGCTGCGCCTTATAAACTGATCAGCTAATTATAAGCTGCCATTTATATATAGCGGTTACTTTTATGGAATCCGGTTCACCCAAAGCGTTGGAAAAAATCCTTGATGCTACTGTTCGGCAGGTCGCCGAGTGCACGCAGCAATTATTGGATCAACCACCATTTGCATCCGTCTCGGCTTTGTCTAACAACAAGCTGTCGATGATCAATGCATTTGAAGATCATCAGAAGGCTAGCTTCGATCGTTTGATGAAACCCATCGAGCGCGAAGTGCGTCGCGGGGTGATTGGTGAAGTGCAGCGCAGCTTTGAAAATCTGCGACTTGTCGACAAGGAAGAGTTAACCCTAAAACTGATCGGTGATCATTTTCTCGAACAGCTAGACGACGGCATTAATACCAAAATGGCCCTGTTGGCCATGCGATTTGAATATACCTGCGGCCAAGATCTAGAAATAGAAGATCTGCCGATTGGCCATATACTGCTCGCCGAACATCTCCTAGCCGCCGTCAAGAGTGTCGAATTAGAACCCGGCGTTCGTGCTGCGTTTTATAAAAATTTGCTGACAACGCTGGCCGACAGCTACATCGATCTGGTCAATATCGCCAACAACCTGTTCATCGATGCCGGCGTATTGGCCGACCTCAACGACAGTGACGGTCAATCCCGTTTCAAACGTAATCACCAGAAGATTGAAGCGGCAAAAAAACGTAAGGCCTTAATCGCTTCCGTTAGCCACGAAGTTAAGTTTGACGACGACGGCAACCCGATCCCACCGGATATGGATGAGGTGTTGGAACATCTCCAAATCCCGGATACGGCAAAAGCGCACGTCATTGAATCGGATTTAATGGCGCCGCAGATCGATGATAAAAGCCTGCTGCAAACCGTTGATAAACTGAATGACTTACATGCACCGGCATCCGCCGATGACGATGGCTATCAAACCAAACACCGGGATGAATCACTGGCCGATCAACTGGCTAACCATGTCGGCCTGAAGGACTTTAGCCTCGACAAGAAAAACGCCAATACCATCAGCATGATGTCCATGTTGTTTGAAGATCTATTCGCCAACACCCATTTTGCCGACCCGATCAAAGCCTTACTTGAGCAATTGCAGCTTCCCATGCTCAAAACGGCCATCATGGACAAAAACTTCTTTGCAGATTCAGGCAACCCGGCACAAACACTGCTGGATAAAATCGCCGAACAAGGTGCTGCTTGGTCGCCGGATAAAAAACCGGAGAAAGATTTCCAGTACAAGAGCATGGCCAGCATCATTCGAGAGCTAAACGCTCATTTCGATGGGACCTATGCGGTATTCAGCGATGCCGCCTTTAAATTGGATAGTTTCAATAAAAAGCACCAGGAACGCACCGCAAAAATCGAAACCCGCATTGTGTCGATGGAGAAGGCCCGCGCTCGCCATGATCGCGCCAAGCAGGAATCCGCCGCACATATCGAACAAATCTTTGGCCGCTTCCAACTGCCGGAACCCATGCAAACCTTTGTTGATGGCGCTTGGCAAAGCGTGTTGTTCTTTATCCATAATAAATACGACAACACCGACAATCATCAATGGCAAACCGCCACCATGGCAGAGCTAAAATTGATGAAAGTTTTGTCCGGCATGCAGCAGGATAAAAAAGAAACCATTTACGACCTGCAATCACAAATGCTCGAAGTCGGTCAGCAAAAAGGGGACGTAAATCTGGCGCTGAAGCATATCATCCCGCATATGCAAAAAACCGAAAGAGCAACGCCTAAAGCACCACAACCGGCGGTTCAACCCGCGACTAGTCTGATCAATGACCCGGAACCGAGCAGCGCTGGGCTGCCTGATCCTATCGTTGATATCGCAGACATCCCACCTGTTCCTCCACAACGCCCGGCGGATATTTCTTCCGCCAGCGAAACTGCGCCATCCGCGGTGCAATCTGCCATTGATAAAAAACTGGCTGATCAAGGCAGCGTCAGCCTGTTTGAAGACGGCCTGTTAGACGAGCCAGATACCTTGGCCAACACACCCATCATCGACAGTGAACTACCGCCAGCAATCGATCAACCATTGTCGGAGGATCAACCACTACTCGATACTGCAGCCGACGTTCTAGTGCATACCGAAGCCGAGCTACAGGCGCTACCCTCACAACTATCGATCGGCAGCTGGCTACTTGATAAACGTGGTGACGGTGAAGAAAAGATCAAAGTTGCGGCCTACATCAAGCACACCGACAACTTCATTCTGGTGAAACGAAACGGCACCAAAGCAGCCGCGCCAACCAGTGCCGACTTGCTGACCTGGCTGAAGCGCGGCGAGGTAGAGTTGATTGAAAGTGCACTGGCCTTTGACCGTGCTTTGGAATCGGTTATCACCGGTCTACGTGCGTAACACGACCAAGCTGCTGCCGGCCTCCCCGGCAGCATAGCTACCCTCAGCGCGCCCAATTTTTCACTGGGCCGCCATACTTACTGCCGTCATTTTCTCCGCAAACCGCGTGCTCACCACACAGACAATCCTGCAGACTGACCGTCTTTAGCTAAACTTTTGGATGCTGCGCCCTGTCATAAACTGCGTGTCGGCTGAACAGCCCACCTTATGTCGTGTCTGGAGCTCTTGAATGACGGATATTTGGAAATCATACCAGCCTGGCGAATACTTCGACGAAGTGATCTCCAGCCAAGGCCATGCTAGGCGCACCGGCAGTGCGCTGATGAAATTCTTTCGGCAGCTGGATGCCGATGCCGTCGAAGCACACCGACGTGCAGCCGAAGCGACAATACGCGATATGGGCGTTAGCTTCACCGTTTATACCGATGAAGGCAACATCGATCGCGCCTGGCCTTTTGATATCATCCCGCGCCCCATCAGCAAAAAGCAGTGGGATAAAACCGCCTTAGGGCTCAAACAACGTCTTAGCGCGCTGAATCACTTCATCGATGATATTTACCACGATCAGAAGATTATTAAAGACGGCGTCTTGCCTGAATACGTACTGAAGAATTCCAAAAATTTCCGCCCAGAGTGTGTTGGAGTTAATCCACCGTATGGCGTTTGGTCGAATATTTGCGGCAGCGATTTAATCAGAGATAAAGACGGTGAATTCTACGTGCTCGAAGACAACCTGCGTGTGCCGTCCGGCGTCTCCTATATGCTAGAGAACCGTGCGATCACCAAACGGATTCTGCCCGAGCTTTTTCAAACCCTCACGATTGCGCCGGTCGATGATTACCCCGATCGTCTGCATGAAATGCTCAGCAGCCTGTCGCCACGCCACACTAGCCACCCGGTGGTGGTGGTGTTGACGCCCGGCATCTTCAACTCCGCCTATTTCGAACATGCGTTTCTGGCACAGCAGATGGGTGCTGAATTGGTTGAGGGTTCCGATCTTGTGGTTCAGGACGATAACTGCGTCTACATGAAAACGATTTCCGGCCTCGAACGAGTGGATGTTATTTATCGCCGCATCGATGATAAGTATCTGGATCCGGATGTTTTCAACGCCGATTCTGTCGTCGGCTGTGCGGGTTTGTTCCGCGCATGGAAAGCCGGCAAAGTCGCGCTGGCTAATGCCCCCGGCGCCGGTGTTGCTGATGACAAGGTTATCTACGCCTTCGTACCGGACATGATTCGTTACTACCTCAACGAAGCGCCGATGATTCCGAATGTCGAAACCTTCCTTTGTTACGACAAAGCACAACGTGATTACGTGATCGACAATATCGAAAAGCTGGTGGTTAAACCGGCCAACGAATCTGGCGGTTACGGCATGCTTGTTGGCCCCCACGCCACCAAAAAAGAACGTGAAGAGTTTGTCGAAAAAATCAAACGAAACCCACGCAACTATATCGCCCAACCGACCATTGCCTTATCGACCGCACCGAGTTTTATCGGCCGCAATGAGTTGGAGCCGCGACACTTGGATCTGCGCCCCTTTGTGTTGCAAGGCAAGCAGTCGTGGGTCACCACAGGTGGGCTGACTCGGGTCGCCATGAAAAGAGGCTCTTTGGTGGTCAACTCATCGCAAGGTGGTGGCTCCAAAGATACCTGGATCGTCGACACGGAGGCGCAATAATGCTGTCACGTGTCGCCGAACGGCTTTACTGGGCTTCACGGTATCTGGAGCGTATTGAGAACACCGCGCGCCTGGTCGATGTCTACGACAAGCTGCTATTTGACCTACCACGGGGCGTCGATTTCGACTGGTATCAACTAGTAACGATCAACAGTGCTGAGGTGCTGTTCGGGGATCGCTACAAAATTCAAGACGAACGCAATGTGGTCAAATTTTTACTGGGCGACACAACCAACCCGGCATCCGTGCAAGCCTGCCTGCAATGTGTTCGCGAGAACGTTCGTACCACACGTGATGTGATTCCCGCAGACGCCTGGGAGCTGATCAACGAGCTGCATCGATTTGTTGAAGACAACATCCAGCAGGGTATCAATCGCAGCAAACGGTTTGAGTTTCTTCAGGGCGTTATCAAAGGCTGCCAGCAAATCAACGGGCTATTACATACCATGATGCCTCGCGACGCGGCTTGGGAGTTTATGCAACTGGGCCGCAAGCTGGAACGGGCCGACATGACAACACGGTTACTGGATGCCGGCTGCACTGCTCACATGCATTTGGCCGATGATGATACCGCCGTTAACCAGCACCAGTTGATTTGGGGCAATGTTCTACGTTCATTGGGTGCCCATTCGAGCTACCTGCGCACCACACGAGCAACTGTCAGCAGTACACAAGTGGTGAATTATTTGCTTTACGACCGCAGTTATCCGGCGGCTATTAGCCATTGCTTCGACAAAATTCTGGATGCCTGTGAGCACTTGCCCAACAACAAAGGCCCCGTTCAGAAGGTACGTAAAGCCCAAAAAACGTTTCTGCGCGCCGATCACCAGCATCAGATTGATCAAGCACTCAGAGAGTACCTGAATGAATTGCAGCTGGAATTAGCCAGCGGCCACGGCACTATCGCGACACAATGGTTCTCTAACCACTACTAACACGTACCGATTTAGATCCAGGCACATCCGAAGCGCCGTTCATCAATATCGGCACGTTGAATTTCAACATCACTGACTACCCCTACGCAGGGTGGAGGAAAAGGCCCATGACCATACGTGTGGCCATCAGACACAAGACCCACTACCGCTTTGATCGTCCGGTGGTACTGCACCCGCATGTCATTCGGCTGCGGCCGGCACCGCACTGCCGAACCCGAATTCATGCCTACAGTTTGAAGATCTCGCCGTCGAAGCACTTTATTAATTGGCAGCAAGATCCTTTTGGTAACTATCTAGCACGGTTGGTGTTTTTAGAAAAATCTACCGCGCTGGATGTCGAAGTCGAAGTCATCACCGATATGGATTCGATCAATCCCTTTGATTTTTTTCTCGATGAATACGCCAATCACATGCCGTTTAGTTACCCGGCAGCACTCCAAAAACAACTGTTACCCTACTTAGAATTATTGCCAGAAACACCGAAAGTTATGGCATATCTGGATACCCTGCGAAGTCGCTTTATCACCAACAAACCCGATACCAATGATTGTCTGGTGAATATTAATCAGCAGCTGCATGGTGATGTTGATTATCTGGTGCGCATGGAGGTCGGCGTGCAATCACCGGAAGAGACGCTAACCAAAGGCAGCGGCTCTTGCCGCGACTCCGCTTGGCTACTCGTACAATTGTTGCGGCGGCTCGGCATGGCGGCACGGTTTGTTTCCGGTTATCTGGTGCAGCTAAAACAGGATATGAAAGCCCTCGATGGGCCTTCAGGTGCCGATGCAGATTTCACCGACCTGCATGCTTGGGCCGAGGTATTCCTGCCGGGGGCTGGTTGGGTCGGGCTAGACCCAACGTCAGGGTTGTTTGCCAGTGAAGGGCATATTCCATTAGCCTGTACACCCGACCCACAGGCAGCATCTCCGATTGAAGGCAGCACAGACACCTGTGAAGTCGAGTTTTCATTCACCAATACAGTAACACGCATTCATGAAGACCCTCGTGTCACCAAGCCTTACTCGGAAGATCAGTGGCAGACTATTCAAGCCCTCGGCATAGCGTTGGATCAGCAGCTAAAAGCCGACGATGTGCGCCTAACCATGGGGGGAGAACCCACTTTTGTCTCCATTGACGATATGGAGTCTGCTCAATGGAACACCGAGGCTCTGGGCGATGACAAACTGAAACGCGCCAAAGATTTGCTGATACGGTTGCAAGCGCAGTTTGCACCACACGGATTGCTGCATTATGGGCAGGGAAAATGGTACCCAGGAGAGACATTACCTCGCTGGGCACTCGGGTTATATTGGCGTAAAGATGACATCCCGCTGTGGCAAAACCCAACATGGCTGGCCCGTATTGATCAAAACGCAGGGCTATCCGTAGCGGACGCCAAACGATTTATCGAGCACCTGGCAAGTACACTGCACGTAGACAATGCCGCTTGCCAGCCAACCTTCGAGGATGCGCTGTACCATTTACGCGAGCAACAGCAGATCCCAGCCAATATTGAAGCGGCGTTATACCAACCCACGGATGACGATGCCCGCGCCGCGCTGGCAGCCGAATTACAACAAAGCTTCGATGTGCCCGCAGGATACGTACTGCCGCTTGCCGGCAATGAATTAGGCAGCCACTGGCAGACTAGCCTGTGGCCGATGCGGCGGGGGCGAATCATTCTAACGCCCGGCGATTCACCATTAGGCTTGCGGCTACCACTAGAAGCCCTGCCCTATCGCAGCGACGACGAACAAAAACTAGATCCGCCAGTCAGCGCAGACCCATTCGCACCGCATGCGCCATTACGCGCAGAACCAGCCATATCCGCGGCTGAAACCGACCATGCATCGAGCAGCAATACAAACGCCGCAGAACAAGACCTACTCAATGACGACGTTATACGCACAGCCCTGTGTGCAGAGGTGCGTGAAGGCAACTTGTACATTTTTGTGCCACCACTGCCCCATCTTGATGAATATCTCGCCCTGATCAATGCCGTTGAAGCAACTGCCGCAAGCCTGCAGATGCCGGTGATCGTTGAAGGTTATGCCCCGCCTAAAGATGCGCGCCTGAACAAGCTACTAATTACACCCGACCCCGGTGTTATCGAAGTCAATATCCACCCTTCTGATTCGTGGGCCATGCTCGAAGACACCACAGAAACACTTTACGAGGAAGCACGGAAAGCGCGTTTCGCCACCGAAAAATTCATGCTTGATGGCCGCCATACCGGCACTGGCGGAGGTAATCACATCACGCTCGGGGGGCCAACGCCCGCTGATAGCCCACTACTACGCCGGCCCGATCTAATTCAGAGCTTGGTGACGTTCTGGCAGCATCACCCCAGTCTCTCATACCTGTTTTCGGGTGCCTTTATTGGCCCAACCAGCCAAGCACCCCGTGTCGATGAAGGCCGCGACGAAACGCTCTATGAGCTTGAAATTGCATTCAGCCAGATCGAACCAGGCACCGAACATCCCCCTTGGTTTGTTGATCGTGTATTGCGCAATCTGCTAATCGACATCACTGGCAATACACATCGGGCCGAGTTTTGTATCGACAAACTCTATAACCCAACAGGTCCGGCGGGCCGTCAGGGAATATTGGAGTTTCGCGGATTTGAGATGCCGCCGCACAGCCGCATGGCGCTGGTCCAAGCACTGCTACTGCGGGCGTTGGTATTGCGCTTCTGGAAACAGCCCTATCGTCACCGTTTGGTGCGCTGGGGAACGCGGCTGCATGATGAATTCATGTTGCCCCACTACATCTGGGCCGACATAAAGGAAGTGGTTGAGGATCTCAACTTGCACGACATTCCGTTTGATGTCGACTGGCTGCGCCCCTTTGAAGAGTTTCGGTTTCCGCATTACGGACGCCTGCAACTCGGCGACATCAACCTCGAACTGCGCTGGGCGATCGAGCCATGGCATGTGCTTGGTGAAGAAGTCTCGAGCTTCGGCACGTCGCGCTATGTCGACTCATCGCTCGAACGCCTGCAAGTGCGTGTTACTGGCATCCACGACGATCGCTATATCCTCTGTTGTAACGGCCGACGACTGCCGTTGCGGGCAACCGGTCGACAAGGTGAGTGGGTTGCAGGTGTTCGCTATCGCGCCTGGCAGCCACCGTCGGCACTGCACCCACTACTGGAGAAAGATATACCGCTGGTTTTTGATGTTATCGATAGCTGGAACGGCCAGTGTATTGGCGGTTGTACCTATCATGTCTCACACCCAGGTGGATTGAGCTATGACCACTTCCCAGTGAATGCATTTGAAGCACAATCCCGGCGTGGCAATCGCTTTGATTCGCTGAGCCATACACAGGGCGTTATTTCACCCAGCCGGCCGATGCAAGCATTACGTACTTTTTTCCCGCATCAACAAACGCCTAAACCCATGGCACCGCCAGTCGAAGAGGCGCCCGCAGAATACCCACACACATTGGATTTACGACGCCTGGCCCAGGCACCTTTCAGCCACTAGCACGAGAACAGTCGCATGAATGCCAACGACGACACCGAGGCATCCGCCGACAAATTGCGGTATCAGAGCACGGATGCCAGCATGGATGTGTCACTTAACACATCCGGTCAGCGCGAACCGCATTGGGATTATGTGATTCAAAGCTTTGAACGCATGGAAGCGAATGAATTGCAGGGGCGCCAACGTAAAATGGAGCGTCTGCTGCGCGACGACGGTGCCTCGTTCAACATCTATAACAGCCCAGACACTAACGACAAAATCTGGGGCCTAGATTTGGTGCCCGCGATTATTCCCAGTGATCAGTGGAGCACCATTGAAGCAGGTCTGTTAGAACGGGCCGAATTGTTTAACATGCTGCTGCAAGATATCTACACACAGCGCACGCTTATTCGCCAGCAGGTCATACCACCCGAGGCATTGTTCTGCCATCCCGGTTTTTTACACGCCTGCCAAGGCATACAGGTGGCCGGCGAACACCAACTGATTATTCACAGTGTCGATATGCTTCAGCAGGCCGATGGCCAAATGCTGGTGCTTGCAGATCAAACACAGATTCCAACNGGCAGCGGTTACGCCTTAGAAAATCGCACAATCATGACGCGGGTATTTCCCAGCCTGTTTCGTCACAGCCATGTACACCGGCTCTCGACCTACTTCCAGCGCCTGCGAGCCAAACTTCTGAGTCTCGGCCCCCATATCGACAACCCGCGCATCGTTATCCTAACACCCGGCACCGGCAATAACTCGTATTTCGAGCATGCTTATCTGGCCAACTACTTGGGCTTCCCATTGGTTCAAAGTGGCGACCTAGTCGTACGAAACGGCTTTTTATGGATGAAATCTCTCGATGGGTTAAAGCGGGTGGATGTGATCTGGCGGCGTGTCAAAGACGCGGCTTGCGACCCGGTAGAACTACGTGCTGATTCCCAGTTCGGAGTTGCGGGTTTAATTGAGGTGGTACGCGCCGGCAATCTGGTTATTGCTAATCCGTTAGGTGCCGGCATTCTGGAAAACCCGGTATTGTATCGATATCTGCCCGCCATCAGCCGCCACTTTTTGGGCCGCGAACCACGCTTGGCCAGCGTAAGTACGTGGTGGTACGGCGATGCCGACGATCGCGCATGGATAGACGCCAACTTTGAACAACTCACCATTCGCGCAGTGTCGCCACAACCGGAAATCACCGCCGGCAATGTTGCGGCCATGACTCCCGAACAACAACAAACCTTGCGCGCCGCCATGAAAAGCCGCCCGGAATACTTTGTTGCGCAGTCCATTCCGGCACCCAAGCAAATGCCGAGTTTATCGCCTACCACCTTCGGTAGTCGCGCTGCGCTGATGCGCAGCTTCGCCTGTGCCAGTGAATCTTCGTATTATCTGTTACCCGGAGGTCTCACACGGGTCAGCCAATCTGATGAAGAACCCTTGCTCAGTATTCGCGATGGTGTGCAATCCAAAGATACCTGGGTAATCGCCAGCGACCCCGCACCGGAAGTTGAAAGCCCCTCAGCAACGGAGCAAATAACCGATTACGCCGACCTGCAATTGCAGAGTTTACCGAGCCGAGCGATTGAAAACCTGTTTTGGATGGGGCGCTATGCAGAACGTGCCGAATCCGCTTTGCGTTTAATCCGGACGCTTTTTTCACAGCTCAATAGTGATGACCCCATATCGAATACCCCACGCCTACGGTTATTGGAAGCCGTTACCCACTTGACCGCCACCCGCCCCGGATTTATCGGCAATGAAGAGTTGATTGAGCATCCAGAACAAGAACTGCTCAGTATCATCAATGACGGCCAACGCAGCGGCAGTATCCGTAATACCCTGAATTGCATGATCCACAGCGCGGATGCCTCCAAAGAGCTGCTGTCGTTGGATACCATCCGCGTGATCAATGATCTACGTGATGCACTCAATGCGCTCGATCGGGCGGTAAGCTATAACCCGGATGGTGTTCCTGAGGAGTGTCTTGATCCGATCGTCACTGCGTTAATGGCCCTCTCCGGCTTGACCCACGAGAGTGTCGTGCGCGGTATCGGCTGGCATTTCATGAGTATCGGCAAGCGCATTGAACGCGCCGTACAAACATTAACGCTGATAAAAACACTACTGATTCCGCCAGCCTCTGTGAACGAACAAGAAACGCTGCTACGCGCATTACTGCTAACCCTCGAAATGCTGATTACCTACCGGCGGCGTTTTCGCACCGTCGTCGACATCGAAGCTGGGCTGGATCTGGCGTTACTGGATGCCACCAACCCACGTTCTATTATGTTTCAGATCGATCAGCTCGCCGAAGACATCAAAACATTGCCCAAGGCTGAGCAAAGCACCCGCGAGTTAATGGCCGATGAGCGCTGCGTGTTGAAAGCGCAAACCGACCTAAAGCTCAGCCGTTTAAATGAGCTGGCTATGGTGACAGAAAACGGACGAGAAAACTTACAAGCACTAGCCGAGCGTTTGGACAATCACCTGGAAACCCTGAGCACCGTGCTCAGCGAGACCTACTTTGAGCACAAAGCCAGCTATACACAATTGGTTAAAGGCTATTGGGCAGAATAACCAGGAGTAAAGACCGAATGTTATATCGCATTCGTCATGTGACGGAATATAGCTACCCCGCACGCGTCAGCAGCTGCTACAACGTTGCTCGCGTGTGCCCGCGAGACACCGACCGGCAATCATTGATACGCCATCACGTCTACGTTAATCCGTATCCCGCCACCATCAATCGTCGGGAAGATTACTTCGGCAACCTGGCTTACCATTTCGATATTCAGAAGCCTCATCAGGATTTAACCATCACCGCAGAAAGTGACGTCGATGTACCTGAAGGCCAGCCTTACCTCGAACTGGATTTAGGCATGAGTGTCGCTGAGGCTCGCGAAGCTTACTTGTATTCCAATGCCCCAGATGTGCTCTGCGCTCGAGAGTTTTTACTCGATTCACCGATGATTCGGCGCGACTCAACACTGGCAGAATATGCACGCCCGTCATTCGACGATAACCGGCCATTAAATGCTGCCGTGCGTGAGCTAACCGGGCGTATTTTTGACGAATTCACCTTTGATCCCAGTTTTACAACAGTGGCGACCCCATTGTCAGAGGTTCTGGCCCACCGACGCGGCGTCTGTCAGGATTTTGCCCACTTACAAATTGCTTGCCTGCGTTCACTGGGAATTCCGGCCCGCTATGTCTCAGGGTATCTGGAAACACTGCCACCGCCAGGTCAAAAAAAGATGGTCGGCGCCGATGCTACCCACGCTTGGATTTCGTGTTTTTCGCCGCAAGAGGGCTGGCTTGAATTTGATCCCACCAACAACACCATGGCGAATCATCAACACATCGTTACCGCCTACGGCAGAGACTTCTTTGATGTTACCCCCATCAAAGGTGTCATCTATGGCGGCGGCGATATTCCCGGCCTACGCGTCAGCGTTGATGTGCAGCGATTGAGTGACTAATCAACCAACTTAGCGCGATCAATCGTTAGCTTTTGACTGCATGAATTAGCCAGTTGCGAGGCGTGAGTGAATAATCACAAAACGTCCCTGTAGTGACGTCATAACCAGCATCATCAAGATACAGAATCATGTCGAGGAGTAGCCAGAGTTCCAGCGGCCGACGAAACAACGATTGCACTAATTCCATACGGCGTACTTCCACCCGCCGCTGACACCCACGCTGTTCGATCTCCGCCAATCGAATCGACGAGGGTATAACCTCATCTAGCTGCTTGCGCGCTAATGCCCATTGGCAAAATGTTTGAAAATCACCGGCCAATAACGACTTCGGCACAGTGGGCAACGGCAGGTACACATCAATACCGCGCAGCTCACGTTGCAATAGATCAAACCCCAAGCGCCAGGCTAATTCTTGATCGCGTTGACGCTGTTCACGCTGGCCAGCAGTTACGGTCTGCTTCAGCGGCAACGACACATCATCACGACTCAGTTGCAATACACTAACCTGGCCTGCCTCAGACAGGGGCGAGTAAACCGCATCAGGGATCAAGTTATAACAACACGGCGCGAGTGTTACACCCGATGCCCCGGCAGCAACCACTTTCTGCAACAAGTGTGTATGAAGCTTCCCACACGCGTGCAGTGCCACCGCATGCGTGGTTGGCCGTATGTACGAAGCAGTATCCGATGACAACACATCGCAGTGCACCAATGTCATATCGACTGGCACCCGCGCAGCTAATTCACGGGCGCTCTCACATAAACTCGCCTGCCACTCCAGACTCGTAGTGGTGGCCCCATTAAATGCCAGCAAGCGTCCTAAATGCGCCTTGCCGGCACACCATTCCACTATCTCGCCAGTCGGGGGCACGCATTGTGCCAAAGCAACAATTTGCTGCCACTTTCGGCCGTTAACCCTGTAATGCAATCGTTCGTGCTGGTTGACCGAAAACTGCGCCAGCTTTTGCTGTAACTGCGCTTCAACCTGCACACCCAATAGCGCATCATCAATCCACGGGGCAAGTTGTTGCGCTACGCGGGATGGCTGCGCAGACAAATCCAAGATCTCTGATTCACTCAATTCAGACAACAATGCATGCAACGCCGGCGTCTCATCACGCCAGATCGATTGACGGTGATGAAACGGCTGAAATTGCCACCAGCGCCGGTGACGCACGAGCCATTGATCAAGTATCTGGAAGTGTGAGGAAAAGTCAGTCATTTCGGTAACATGCCGAAGGTGCGAAAAGAGGCGTATGATACCCTGATCAACACAGGCGACCAACTCACTGATATACTGACGTTTACGGGTTCCGAATGCACAAACGTCGAGGTACATATGCAACGAGTCTTAATTATCGGCGCCAGCCCGAAGCCCGACCGATATGCCTACAAAGCGCTAAAAATGCTGCAGGAATATGGCCACGAAGTTTCGCTACTTGCACCTAATTGGGAAACCATCAACGGCTTACCCGTCTATCGCAACATCGCCGATGTGCCTGAGCCCATTGATACCGTCACCTTGTACGTTAACCCGTCTAGGCTGGGTGCCTATATTGACGATTTACTATCGCTGAAGCCGCGCCGGGTGATTTTTAATCCGGGTACAGAATCTGATGAAGCCGCCACACAGCTTGTGTCTCAGGACATTGAAGCACTCGAGGCTTGCACACTGGTTTTGCTGCGCACAGAACAGTTCGACTAACCGGCCAATCGATTAATGTCGCTCAAACCGGTAATTCATAAAACTCAGCTCCGGCGGCCGGGTATTTACCTGTACTTCACTGACACCAAAGGTTTGTGAATCAGCACCGCCATCATTCACCCGCTGAAACGCGTCCACCGTCATCGCCATATTTCTGCCACGCCACGGGTCATGATAGTAAATGGTTTCATTAAAGACGCCAACCACCAACACCCAATGCCCTGACACACCGTGATCTTTGGCCGCCATAAAAGGGCCAAACAAGTTCAGCACCACTTCAACCGCGGCGGCTGTCCAGCGCCGTTCGAATGGATACAGTTGATAAGTGATCAACTCCAACGCCAGAAAATCGGATGCTAGGCTATCCGAATTAGCACCGGCTAAAATTCCGCGAGGATTACGATCCATTAACCACACATCGTCATGCCGTGGTGCCAAGTGCATATCGTAAGGGGGCTGTTTACCGTGATACATCATCAACATCGCCGCACAGGCATCGCCGCATAGATTGACATGATTTTGATGCACAAAAGGCACATTCGGAAAGTGCTTATGAATGACCCGAGCACTGGATTCTTGTGCTTGAGTATGCGCCACATCAGCATTCGGTATCTGATGATGGTCGCGTTTGGACATACCAACGATCTTGCGAAACGGATTGAGAACTTTCATAGAAACGGCTTAATTATGGAGCGATCATCCTATGACCGAACAGACACCAATGGATTCCCCCACTCATCGTGTCTCTTGCCCAACTAGCGTTATTTTTGAAAATCTCCCATAAAAAAGCCCGCAACTTGGCGGGCTTTGATGAACAATTAACTCAGGTCATCAGGAATTATTGCCCGTTTTACAGTCGATCTTGCCTTCGACTTGAATGAATTTGGTTTCGCCGCTCTTGCCGGGGAAGTCTGAGAACATACCCGTGAGAAGCTCATCCATCACCTGATTGATCGTTGGGCAGCTACCGTTACTGACTGCGCGAGCTGAATATATCTGTTTGGCTTTGCCGTCTCGCAAGCTTTTACCATCCACAATATCCAACGCGACTGCGCGTTTATAGGTAGTTCGCTCTACGCTCGTGACACCAACAACGGTATAGCTAGGCATCGCATAACCGGGGTATACCAGATCATAATAACCGCCACCAACGTAGCCGTAGATTGGCCGTACCTGCGTGCTCACCCTGCCATTATCAATACCGTAACTGACGATTGCGACCGATTGCGCCATTTTAGGGTTTTCCGAAATGGTATATCCGTTCTGGCGCAGAAACGTTTCAATTTTACTTTTGTAATGAGCAAACTCGAGAGAATCATCTTCTTTCTTGTTAGCAGCAGCGACATAAATAGTGCCTCCGGGTTTGAAGCCGGGTTCATAAAATGTCGTATTATTCAAATCAACATAACTGGTACAGGCTGTTACCGCCATCAGCAGTAACCCTGCTAACAACAGCTGATAAGATTTCTTCATCGCATCATCCTCATGCTTGGCAAATCATCAGATATTCTTAATTTACCCCCAGCGGCGTCAAAGACGGCGGCTTACCTGCCGTAATCAACGTTCCCTTTGGATTCACAGGGCTAACCGGTTTCGCAAATCCTTGGGGGATTAAGGGGTGATCAACCTCATTCTCGCTAGATCCTTTCAGACCGTTAAGACCTTATACGTCGGCCAAGGTTAGGGAATTCTGGAAAAACGGCTATTGCAGCCGGCTGGTTGGCGATATTCAGCCGGTCAGAATCACATCATCAAACGTCGTTTTAACAACATCATCTTTTGGTTGTGAATTCTGATCAGACCGGATGCACGGTTTACAGGGCTCCCGTACTCCTGATTTTCAATACTAGTGCAGGCTGCGGAATTTGCGTTGCCAATTTGCCGAGATAACGTAAAAATGCAGGTTTAAATCAATAAGGCTAAATCAATGAAAGATAACCTGAAACTAGGGCGCTACCGTCACTACAAAGGCAACGACTATGAAGTCATCGGCGTAGCTAGGCACAGCGAAACCGAGGAATCTCACGTCGTCTATCGAACGTTATATGGCGACTTCGACCTATGGATTCGGCCACTGACTATGTTTACAGAAACCATTGAAAAAGATGGTCAGACTATCCAACGATTTACCTATATCGGTGAAAAGGACTAATTTGTTCTGATGAGAACCATTCAGGGACAGTTATTTTTGCTGGCGCTACTGGCGTTGATTGCCACTTCTTCGCATGCTCAACAACCAGATAATGCCAGTGCCGATGTTGAGGCCCGGGCAGAAGAACCCACGTTCACGCCATTTTACGCCTTCGCGAACTACTTCAGTTCCGGTCTTTATCAGGGTACCGGCGGCCAGCTCACTGTTTTCAACATTCCCATCAAAGTGGAACCGGACCAGGAAGGTCGCAACAAATACCGCCTGCGTTTACCCATTTCACTGGGTTTTACGGATTTTCAGTTTGACGCCGATGGCGTTAGCATCCCCGACACCGTTGCTACCGCCACAGTAACCGCGGGTATCGAATTTGATCATTGGGTCAGCGATAAACTCATGCTACGGCCATTTCTGGATGTTGGTTATTCACAGAACTTCTCTGGGCAATCCAGTTCACTGATTTATGCCGGTGGCATGAGCACGTTTTATTACTTTCAAGCCGCAGAAGAAAAGCAGGTGATGGTGACACGCTTCCAAAGAGCCAGCTTTCGCACGCAGGGAACACTGATTGTCGACGGCTTCTCATCGATCGACTCAGGCATCGACTGGACCTTGCCATTTCGCTATGAAATGTTCGAAAAACCCATGTATATGTCGGTCTATGGCCGTGTTTACTGGTATTTTCTCGATCAAACAAGCGCTGAGGTGACCAACGACTTCGGTTCAATTCTTGATGCTCAGGAATTAGGTTTTACCCTAGGCTGGGTCAAACCCCTAGATATGTTGCTGTTTGATCTTGATCGTATTGGCTTCGGATACCGAACGGGCGATGGCTTAACCGCTTGGCGTCTGTTTTTTGGTTTCCCGCTGGAATAAATAATGCTGGTGCGCAAACAAAGCGCAGAACCAATCACGAGCAACAACCGTAAATTAGGGCATACCGCTGAGATTAACGGAGCCCTTATGTTAACGATATCGCTGCAACGGCTGCTCGTGGAAACGTCCTTGGAAGAAATCACCGTCCATTCTTTAGATCCTTGCCTGTATACCATAACCGCGGTTATTGACGGCCATTACTACCGCATCGTCGATGATAACGGCTGCCCCTACCGACGCTTTAGCCTAGAAAAGGTCCGAAAAGATCTAATCGGCTGCAGCGCACAAAAAACTTGTCTACTTCAAACCACAGCTTACGATGAAATGATTGGCGGGCCGGCTAAAAGCAGCGTTTTCAGCAACGCGCTGCACCTAGATACCCGTTGGGAGCCTGAGGCTTAGGAGTTAAGGCTTCGAACCTCTTAAACCGTCGGCCAATAAACCTTAGAGAGAGGCAAGAGTGCCTGCGCATGAGCGTTCAAGTTATCGTAATGTTGCAATACCTTGTGCGCTAATACACTGATATCCCAGACCTTCAAACGAGCTTGCTGCTTCTGTGCCAAATTTTTAGCTTCAGTATCCAAATAACTGATCGTGACTAAAATCCCTTGCTCCGCATCTTCTGACGCATCGAGAACTTCTTGAACATCGGATACGGTTACCGGCTGATGCTTATGCATCAGCACCGCCAATGAAACCCCGCCCAACGCCATACCATCGCGACTAATCGCTACCTTCGACCAGTTACCACCGTCCTCCATAACAACTTCGGCACCAAAACCGGCAACGTCAAACAATCCGCACAATAAGGTCTGCAGGCGTGACTGGTCAAAACGGCTGAGCTTATCCTTCACCAATTCGAGTGATTGGTATTCCAGATTCTGCTCCATTTTCGACAACACGGCAGGCTCTTCTTTCAACAACGCAGATTGATCACCTGGCAATGCCAATAAATCGTTGATGGTATCGTCATCAAGACGGAATAACGGTGCTGTTCTGCCAACACTGTTTCGTGTTGTTACTTTCAGCGCATCACGCTTTTTGTAGCCCAGAATACGGACTTTGCGCAAATGCGGGTGAAAAGGAATACGGCCCGGATCAAACGAGTATTCACCCTGATCTTCACACAGAATATATTCACGGCGCTTGCTGCAGTAGGACACGATCAAATCGCCCTTGGTGATACTTTGGGAAAAGCGCCAAGCCATTGCGCTGATCTGCCAGATTTTATCCAACTGCACTGGGGATAAATGCTGTTCGCAGGCCCGCTGGAGTTCATCTTGAGTGCGATATTGCAATAAATCGCCCAGCTCCGGCCAACCAATTGCCACGCAGTGCTCCTGTTCGAAATGATTAAACAGTGTTTCATAGCGCCCTGCGCGCACTAACCATCCGGTTTTCATAGCCCCTGCCCCAAAACATTTCTGAAGTTACTACAGACGTCGACATTGGCAGAGCAAACTGGTCAGTTGCCCAGTTGTCTGTATCGTGTCGAAGAAATGACAACGGGGTATTCTCTTACAGAAAAATGATAAACAGATGACGGTTTTGCCATTTGTTCGAGAAAAGTTTCAATCACTTTCATATTTCAACAGTCTCGACAATTGGCACCGAACATGTTAGCTTAAAAATCATTCAGTTAAATATAATCTGTACCCGACGTGAAACCGCCAAAGCCACTGCTCATTCAGTTCAGCACCTTGATGCTGACACTATTGCTATCGCTGCAAGTTAGCAGCGCGGCATTGCATGACCATGCGGATCACTTTGGCGTTTCCGACAATGGCGCTGAGTCACATCTTTGTATTCACCTGAATACTGCCATTGCAGCACCACCACCGACAGGGCTCAATCTACTTGAAAAGAGCCTTTACCACTACACACCTCCTTCACAGCTTGGCAGCAGCAATGCTCAACGCCTGTTAGCCTATTGCAGCCGCGCACCTCCTGTTGTTATCCACTGACACCTTCATCGATTCTTAGTTAGATACCGGGTTTTACCCTGCGTCGCCCATCGTTTCGACATTGATCTGGCACTGCCAGCTCACGCTTTGTGCCGTTTTACTTCGGCGCACGTAATGGTTACGACGCAGTATTCAACGCAGGTATACGCCCCTAATGCTATCGGTTAACGGTATTCGTTAGCCTCAAGAATCATGACTGTGTCTTCGTCCGACGTTCATCAATAACATTTTTCACTATCGATATCGGATTACAACGGGACAATCATGAACCTGCTATTACGCTTCCGCCGAGGCAGCCCTGCACTCGCCGGTCTTCTGTGCGCCTGCAGCGCAGAAACCTATTCGCCTGACACTGATGGCGGCCATAGTCACGACGACGAACATACCGACAATGCCGCCGTTATGCTGACGACACATGAATCAACAAATCTGTACGTGCTGGACCACGACAGTGGCACATTTGCCACCTCTGGGCACAATGCGGGCACCAATGCTGCGCAGTTTTCACCCGCCAGTGACGGCCTGACAACTGCGATTATGGCCGCCAACATAGTTCTCTTTGTCGGCCTTGTGGAGCATGAAGAACACGAGGAACACGAGGAACACGAGGAACACGAGGAACACGAGGATAGCCATTATGAATTGGAGTTTTCGAGCCTGACAAGCAGCGGCAACCAAGTTTCTGCAGCTTTCGGTCATTTTGGTGTTCTGGCCAACAGCGCCAAAACGGCAATTACACCATTCAGTGAAGTCGTCGAAGCGACCGAGTTTGAAACCACTATTTCGCAAAGCGGCCAAACTGCACCGGCAGTATTACTCGATGAAGCCTCTTCAACCTACCTGCTTTTTAACGGAACCCAGGCTCAGGTGTATCAAAATCAGGTCGCTCTCGGCATTACCCTTGATTGCCAACAACTGCATGCCTTGTTGGATCTCGAAGATACGCTAGTGCTGGCCTGTGACAACCATCTCTCGAGCCTTAACCAGCACGACGATACTTGGCAGTTCACGGCCATCGATACAGAGCTGACCAATATTGCGTCATTGCAGTGGGCCACTCAACACGATGAAGCATTTGCTTTTATCCCCGGCACACAACAACTGTTTGCGTTGCATCTGCACGATGATGCAACCGCTCTCGAACCACTCAACACCGCACAACCACTGAGCGGCAACCTCTGCGCCATCGACCTTGCCGGCGAATCTCTGATAACTCTCACGGATACCGCAAAAGTCACCGGGTTGCATGCTGGCGATGACGAGGAAACGCCATTCAGCACGGCGTTCCGTATCACGCTGGATGAAACCCTCAGCCCGATCAACTGTGATCAACTGCTGATGGCAACAAACAGCAGTAACGCCATGATCGCAGACAACAGCATCGGCAAACTCTATAGCATCGAACTTGATGATGCATTAACACACATTCATGAGCGTTTTCCGCTACCCGCAGGCCAAACAGCCGCCGATTTAACCGTTTTAGCGCCACAGCAAGCAGGAGATGATCATGATCACGAACACTAAAACACCGTGGATTCTGACCACTCTCTCGCCGCTGGTCTTTTGTAATACCTTGCTGGCAGAAACCGCCGAGCCCAAACACACGAAAAAAGCCGTTGAAGAGGTTGTGATTACCGCCACGGCGCTACAACGCAGCGTTGAGCAATCGGTGCAACCGGCCACGGTTATTGATAAAAAAGCACTCTCGCAACAAACCGGTAACTCGCTTGGCGCTGTTCTAGCGAATACGCCCGGCGTCTCTAATGCCTCCTTCGGAGCCGGTGTCGGTCGGCCAGTGCTGCGAGGATTATCAGACAGCCGGGTTCGCACATTGGTTAATGGTCAGGATTCAGCGGATATTTCCGCCATGAGCCCGGATCACGCCGCGATGGTAGACCCAGTTAATGCCGAGCAAATCGAAATTATTCAAGGGCCAAACACCTTACTCTATGGTGGAGGAGCCATTGGTGGTCTCGTCAATGTGGTCAACCAGCGTATCTTTGAAAAACCCTTTGAGGGCGTTGAAGGCACAATCACCAGTCAATATTCTTCAGTGGATGACGGACGTCAGGCAACAGCGTTATTGAATGCTGGCTGGGGCAACTGGATTTTGCATCTGGAGGGCTTTGGTCGCCAGACCGACGACTATCGCGNCGGCGATAACCACGGCTTTGGCGATCGCACGCGCAACAGCGATGTGATCGGCTCTGGTGGAAATCTAGCGCTAAGCTGGGCCGATGAATCACTCGGATTTGCGGGTGTCAGTATTTCTCAACTGAACTACGACTACGGCATCCCTAACCCGGATGGCGAAGATATTCGCGTTCAACCCGAACAATGGCGCTATGAGTTCCACTCAGCGTTCTACGATATCGCCCCCGGTATCGCTAGGTGGAGCAATGAGCTGGCCTACAGCGATTACCACCACCGGGAGCTGGAAGACGGCACCCCAGTGGGACGTTTTGAACAAAAAAATTGGGACTTCCGTTCCATTTTAACGCACAGCACTATCGGTAACTGGCAAGGCAGCGTCGGCATTCATGTTAACCATGAAGATCTCGCAGTCTGTCACAGCCACGATGGATGCCCGGCTATCCCAGATTGGTCACATCTGCCTTGGGATGGATCACAAGGCGACAATCTCGTGAATTACGAAGGCTTCTTGTTTTCTGACGACTCACCGATGCCGTTGACACAAACCGCCGATATTGGTGTTTTTGCGATTGAAACGGCCGATTGGCAAAACTATCAATTGGAGCTCGGTGCCCGTATTGATCAGCGCTTTATCAGTCTTGACCCATCGCCGATCCGTCCCGCGAACCGACAAGCAAACAGTGAATACCGCGATAAGCGCTTCACTGGTGTCAGTATCAATGCGGCCGGCGGCGTTCGGCTTGATGATCAAAACCGCCTGACGCTCAATCTTGCCCACGCCCAGCGCGCACCGGATGCAGAACAACTGTTCTGGAACGGCGAGCATGAGGCCACACTGTCGTATCAACTGCCCAATCCGGATTTGCGCGAAGAAACGGCTTACACCGCTAACTTGACTTGGCATCAAGGCAATGATGTGCTGAGCAATACCACCTCACTGTTCTATTACCGCTTTGACGGCTTCATTTACAACGAGCTCAAACCATTTGTGGATCCATTCCACGGTGATGACGTCTATCGCTTTGAGCAGCGCGATGCTTATTTCACCGGTGCCGAATGGCAGATGCAGTGGGCGATGCTGGGCGCGAAATCACCTTGGTCGATGGATATTTTTGCTGACTTCGTTCGTGCTCGACTATTGCGCGCACCGGCGGGGCAAACCAGCAATGTACCGCGCATTCCACCCGCCAGCGCCGGTGCTGGCATCAATTATGATGGGGCTAACTGGTTTGCGCGCATGGATGTCAGAACCTTTGCCAAGCAGACACAAGCTGGTGCAAACGAAACAACAACCAACGGTTACACCACCTTGAATGCCCAGGTACGGTTCCAGCCTATCACAAGCAATATTGATTACTGGGTCGGCTTAAAAGGCACCAACTTGACCAACCAGTTTGGCCAAAACCACGTCTCGTACCTCAAACGTTATGCTCCCATCCAAGGCCGAAACTTTGTTATCGAGATAGGGATGAACTTCTAGCACAATTTGCGTCAATGATGACGACTTCATCGACAGCAACAGCTTTAAATGCCGAGCAGATTTAGTTATCGTTCACGGATAGACGAACTAAACGGACACAATCCCATGCAGGGAAACGACGCACGTAAACAGCAAACGCAACTGGCGATGCATGGATGCATTATTATGTTTCTCGGGCTTGCTGCCGGTATCGGGTTTTCCTATGCCGCGGCAGTCGGATCAAACACATCGCAACTCTACGGCAGCTGGAAGTTTGCGCATATGGAAGGTATTACCAATGGATTGGTCGTACTCGCCGTTGCCTCATTCTGGCACCGCATAAATGTGTCCGCGTTTCAGGTGGTCGCCGCCCGTTGGATGCTCGTAATTGGCTGCTACTGCAACATTATTGGCCCGATCATAACTGCGCTGTTTATCGGTCACCGTGTTATTATTCCTCTAACACCGCTGGAATATCTGGTTGTCTATGGCTTTTATACCCCCGGAGTCATACCACTGTTTGCGTTCCCGGTGTTTATTTATCAACTGTATAAGTCTGCCCAGAAAATTCCACGTATTGAAAACGATCGTTAACACGGCATACATGTCATATCGATGAGCATGCAAGTGACGTAACATTTCATCTAACTCATTCAATACGACTGACCGACAAGGCAATCATAAGTACTCCACCTAGCCTATCTATCCCCCATAGCTTGCAGTGCCCTCTGCAGCTATGCCGTTAGATACCAGAGCATACAGTATGAAAACGGCGCGCAAAATCTCCCCGACTCCCAAAAGCCAGCAGAAATCCAAATACAAAGCCTTTTTTGTGGGCGCCCCCAATCAGGGCGCATGGCAAATCCGAGCACAACAGATATCAACCTGCCGCACCAATTGGCACTGCGGCAGCCGCGTCAGCTGGTGGATGGCGAAAACCTGCGACATATTTGTTATCGTAAAAAAAATACGCCCGAAATGCCTCGCTCGCATCAAAGCAACGGGCAAACCCATCATCTATGACGTCGTTGACGCATGGGAACAGCCCAGTGATTCCCTAAAAGTCACCGACGCAGCGTCCGCGCTGTCGCTCTTCGAAGAAAAGTGGCGAGCGATCACGCCCGATGCCGCGATTTTCGCGGATAGAAAGATGGAAGAAGACCTCCATTCGCTGGTTGGTCTATCAACAACAATCTACCATCACTCCTATCCCCCACTCCAGCCTCAGCCTGTCAGAACAACTGTCAAAAAAATCGGTTATCAAGGCAGGGATATTTTTCTCGCCGATTGGCAGCCAATTTTAGAAGAGATCGCGAAAGAAAACCGTGTTGAATTCATTATCAACCCAGAGAGACTCGAAGATTTAGATATCGGTATTATTACTCGCGGCGGAGAATACAACGGCTACCTTGAACAGCACTACAAATCCAACGTTAAACTTGCCAACATGATGGCTGTCGGACTGCCATGCATGATCCAATCAGGTTCTGCGGCTTATCATGAAACATGGAATGACGAGACAAGTTACTTCTCTAGCGAATCTGAACTTCGTGAAAAAATAACACAGCTTATCCACTCAGAAAGCTTACGTAGAGATTTATCAGATCGGCTTCAAAACCAAGCGTCTAACTTTGCACTAGAAACCATTATCTCGAAATATGAAGCGTTTTTTGGCCGTGTACTGGACAGGAAATCTTGAAAAGATAAGACGTTTTACATCACCTTCGCACACGGGCAATAGTTATTCACCGATGCGTTTTAAAGCCTAAGAAAAAGCCCACATTAGAAGTATTCAGCAAAAAGGAAACACAAGGTGTTCACATAACAAAAGCCGGTATTTCAGGCTCTTGTTATGTGTAAATAGATGCTTAAAGCGTTAGCTTGCCAGTATCAACTCAGCACACTTATCACCAATCATCATGCACGGGATATTCGTATTCCCACGCACAATGGTCGGCATAATAGAGGCATCTGCCACGCGTAAACCCTCGATACCATGAACCTTCAACTGCGCATCAACAACGGCTTGGTCGTCATTACCCATTTTGCAGGTGCCAACCGGGTGATAATCCGTCTCGATATATTCACGCACAAATTCCATGCGTTCTTCATCGGTTTTTGCCGCCATCGCGCCTTTTTTCTCTTCTGTCATCAAGCCATTCCAAGCATTCGCCTGCATCCACTTTTGAACAATTTTGTAGGCTTCTAACAACGGTGGAATATCACGTTCGTCACTAAGAAAACGAAAATCAATACGAGGTTTGGCTTTCGGGTCAGCAGAAACAATATCGACATAACCGCGGCTATGAGGTGTCAGGTTACATGCACGCACGCTAACACCGTGCTCTTTCGGTAAATCATCGGTCAGGTTGTACATTAAGGTCGGGACAAAATGCAGCTGAATATCCGGTGCATCCAAACCTTCGTGCGAATTCATAAATGCGCCAGACTCAATCGAATTCACCGCACCTAAACCACGTTTGAAGATAAAGTAATTCAGTGCAATACCCACCTGCTTAATTGGGTTAGTCGCAGGGCCATTAATGGTGATGGGCTCTTTACAGCCATAGTTAAATAAAAAACTCAGGTGATCTTGCAGGTTTTCGCCAACACCCGGCAAATCCTTAACCACATCAATACCTAACGGATCGAGTTTTTGCTTTGGCCCGATACCTGACAACATCAGCAACTGCGGACTATTAAAAGCACCACCACTCAATACAACTTCCTGATTCGCTTTGAACGTGAAGGATTTACCTTTACGACTGCACTGGATGCCTACCGCACGGTTACCTTCAATCAATACCTTTTCAACCAACATATTGGTTTCAACGGTAAAGTTTGGGTTGCCTTTCAGTGGTGTTACAAACGTGCGTGATGTTCCCCAACGCTGGCCATCTTTAATATTGGCATGGTAACGGCCAACACCGTATTGGGTCTCACCATTAAAGTCATCGTTAGGCGCATAGCCTAGCTCAAGACCAGCCTCAATAAAGGTTTCAAACAACGGGTTATCGCCCAGTGTTTTATTAATCGGTAAATCGCCTTTGCTGGAGTGATAGTCATTATCGGTATCACACCAGTTTTCAATATTTTTAAAGTTTGTCAGAACACTCTGATAATCCCAGCCGTCGTTACCCAACGAGGCCCATTGATCGTAATCCGCTTTGTTACCACGAATAGCCACCATACCATTGATGTTAGAGCTGCCGCCAAGCATCTTGCCACGGTGTTGCATCATGCGACGGTTGTTGAGATGTTCTTGTGGCTCAGAATCCAAAAACCAGTTAAGTTTTTTACTCTTGATGACTTCCTGAGCGCCGCCAGGCATATGAATCATAGGGTGTAAATCGGCCGGACCGGCTTCTACCAACAGGGTTTTCTTACCCGCCTTTACCAGTCGATTAGCTACCACAGCACCCGCTGAACCGGCGCCCACAACGATGTAGTCGAAAGTCTGATCTGTCATGATAATTGGATACCTGAATATTATTCTGAGCTTATGATAACTAAATACGCACAAAATTCCTGTGGTTCTCGATCAAACGTTCGCCCACAAGATGAAACTTTAGTAACACGCATGTAAATTAGAGTTCGGCGTTAGCTGTGAGGCGGGCGATATACCGCAACATTGTGTCCATCCTCTACCAAATGCGCCGCGTGTAAGCGACTCATCACACCTTTATCGCAATACAATAGATAACGATAACCCTTATCGAGTTCAGCGAATTTACGGTGCAGCTGGAAAAAAGGAATATGCTCGATCATCTGACCGGCAACCACCAGCGGCAAACGCTCTTGCTCATCGGGGTGGCGAATATCAATAATCACACTCTCGGGCTGCGGGGTTTCGAACACTTCGACATCGACAGCACGCGTATCCAAATCACCGAGTTCATCAATATTGATATACTCGGCGTCTGCGATGGCCTGATCTAACACATCGAAATTGAAACGCTCTTCTTCGTTCGCTATACGATAATCGCGAGCCTTAGTGGTCGGCTTCACCGAAATAACACCGCAATACTCCGGCATGCTGGCAGCAAATTCTTCTGTACCGATCTTACGAGAAACTGACACGATATCTTCTTTGTCGGCCGTTATCAGGGGTCGAATCACCAAGGTATCTATGACTGAATCAATAATCGCGAGATTCGTCAGCGTCTGACTCGAGACTTGTGCAATCGCCTCTCCCGTCACCAGTGCACTCACGTCCAGCTCTTTACCCACACGCTCAGCCGCTCGCAACATCATACGTTTCAGGATGACGCCCATTTGGGAGTTCTCGACCTGTTCTAGGATCTCAGCAACAACGCCCTCAAACGGCACAGCAATAAATTTCACCCGGCGATTAGCACCAAAACGCTCCCACAGGTAATAAGAGACCTCTTTAACACCTAACTCGTGATCGCGACCACCGAGGTTAAAAAAGCAAAAGTGCGTCGGCATTCCTCGCTTCATCGTCAAATATGAGGCTACCGGGGAATCAAAACCACCGGAAATAAGCGACAACACAGGCTCAACTTCACCTAACGGAAAACCACCCTGCCCCTGCACACGCTCTTTAACGACATATAACATGTCACCGCGCACTTCAATGCTGACAGTCACCTCAGGGGTATGCAGATCAACCCCCGCAGTATCAACCCGTTGTAGTAAGTAACCGCCGATATAACGTTCAATATCATGTGACGTAAACTCGTGCTTCCCGGATCGCTTACAACGCACAACAAACCGACGNCCAGCAATCTGACTTCCATACACCGCCTGCGCACCCGCACCAATATCATCCAGTGTTTCAAACGTCGCTGCATTCACCTCCAAAAAGTAAGCAATGCCAGAGGTGTAACGGAGAACGTCCTTGGCGGCGATAATTGTCTCCGCGTCATCCGTTAGCAGCTCGACGGTGAGCTTGTCCCACTCCATCTTGACGATGCATTGCGGATCTAATGGGCGCAGCTGTGCCAGCAGGTTATCCTGCAATCGGCGGCACATCTTCTTGCGCACAGGTTTACTTTTAATAATGATTTCGGGGAAGTATTTGACGACAAATAGCATGGCGGGGCGTTTACCAGTACTCAGATTTTAACGGGTGCCTATGATAGCAAAAATCCACGTAAGATATTCTCTCAAATTCGCACCATTTAAGTGCATTTCGACATTCACATTGCACACTAATAGTGCTCAAAGGGAAAGCGACGCCTATCCCAGACGGCCTCAACTGAATGAAAATCAATGAGTTAGCACCGCTTCGATTTTGGCACATGATTTGCTACCTTCAGCACCAGAAGTACCAACGGCGCATTTGATTGCCCTGTCGCAGCGCTAGCATCCTATAGCAAAGTCGCTATAATCGGGCCGTTACCGAATTTGGGTGGGCTTCATTAGCTAGTCCGAAATCCATTGGCTCAGGCCAAAACTCTAATAAGTTGGAGAATTACCATGTCAGAGAACACTCTGAAACTTATCAAAGAAAGCGAAGCCCGCTGGGCAGACCTGCGTTTTACCGATACTAAAGGTAAAGAGCAGCACGTTACTGTACCGGCTACTGAAATCAACGAAGACTTCTTCGAAGATGGCAAAATGTTCGACGGCTCTTCTATCGCTGGCTGGAAGGGTATCAATGAATCTGACATGATCCTGATGCCTGACGACGCAGCAACTCTGCCGGATCCATTCACTGACGAAGTGACTGTTATCATCCGCTGTGGCATCGTCGATCCGATCACTGGCGAAGGCTACAACCGTGACCCACGTTCAATCGGCGCACGTGCGATTGAATACATGAAGTCTACCGGTATCGCTGACGCAGCGTTGTTCGGTCCAGAGCCAGAATTCTTCGTATTTGACGACGTTAAATGGCATGCAGAAATGTCTGGCGTTGGTTACGAAATCAACTCTGAAGAAGCAGCATGGTCTTCTAACAAAACATTCCAAGACGGCAACGTTGGTCACCGTCCAGGTGTTAAAGGTGGTTACTTCCCAGTACCTCCAGTTGATAGCCTGCACGATCTGCGTGGCGCTATGTGTAACGCTATGGAAGCCATGGGCTTGGTTATCGAAGTACATCACCACGAAGTAGGTACTGCTGGTCAGTGCGAAATCGGTGTTGGCCCTAACTCATTGGTTGAAAAAGCTGATGAAGTTCAGGTTATGAAGTACTGCGTACATAACGTTGCTCACGCTTACGGCAAAACCGCAACCTTCATGCCTAAGCCAGTTGTTGGTGACAACGGTTCTGGTATGCACGTTCACCAGTCTCTGTCTAAAGACGGCGTTAACATCATGGCTGGCGACTCTTACGCTGGTTTGTCAGAAGCAGCTTTGTACTACATTGGCGGTGTTATCAAGCACGCTCGTGCAATCAATGCCTTCACTAATGCGTCTACCAACTCCTACAAGCGTTTGGTTCCAGGCTTCGAAGCTCCAGTAATGCTGGCTTACTCTGCACGTAACCGTTCTGCATCTATTCGTATTCCTTTCGTACCTAGCCCGAAAGCGATGCGTGTAGAAGTACGTTTCCCTGATCCTACTGGTAACCCATACTTGGCATTCACTTCCATGTTGATGGCTGGCCTTGACGGTATCCAAAACAAGATCCACCCTGGCGATGCTGCAGATAAAGATCTGTACGACCTGCCTGCTGAAGAAGCGTTGGCGATCCCGACTGTTGCTTCTAGCCTGGAACAAGCTCTGCAAGCGCTAGACGCTGACCGTGAGTTCCTGAAAGCTGGTGGTGTAATGGATGATGACATGATCGATGCCTACATCGCATTGAAAAACGAAGAAGTTGAGCGCCTGAACATGACAACTCACCCTGTTGAGTTTGACATGTACTACAGCTGCTAATCGATTTTCGATTCAGCTTGGTAGGGTATACTCTGCCAATCTAAAAACCGTGCCATTGGCGCGGTTTTTTTATATCTGTATTTTCCTTCTCGCCACACTATTCATTGACGCTCGCCTCGATAGATCTTTTAACTCCCGCCCCAAATTGATCAATATTTGATCAATTCGTGCAATTGACTAGGATTACTAAACGCCTGCGCTTTCGTTAAGCAGCTGATTTCCTAGTAAATCTGAACACAAACATTAGGGATTGATCATGAAAACGCCACTCATACTGGCAGCCGGACTGACGCTGTTTATCGCCGCCTGTGACAATGATGATGACAAATCAAGTACGCCTGAAACCACTAGCACGGCATTTACAGCCTTGGTCGGTGCAAAAGACACACTGGTTCACATGCGCGATGCCAAGCGCAACGACGAGCTGTACCGTTCTAACGAGCACAATTGTGATATTGCCAACTACGCATCCTGTGAAAACGGCCAACTGAGCCTGCTGAGTGGCGCCCGAGAAATCATTCACGATACCGCGGCTCAAGCCAACAAAGAAGCCCACTACATTTTAAAGTCGGGTAAAAACCGCATCCAGGCCTCACTCAATCAATTACCGGCAAGCCGCGGCCATCAGATGCTCGAACACGATGGCAATCTCATGCACATTGGCGGTCGTAACGACAAAGGCTACAGCGCGACCGTGATGATGTCAGATGACATCGGTCGCTCATGGAAAAAGGTTGAACCCACTACTGCGTCTATGCCTGCCGTCGCAGACCACCAAGTTGTCAGTAAGGATCGCACCCTGTTGCTTTCCGGTGGACGCGATACCAATGGCGCTAAAGCCGATATGCACCGCTCCGACGACAACGGCAAAAGCTGGACACCGATCCAACCCGCAACGCCGATAACCCCGCGCTACGCCCACCAAATGTTACTGCACAAAGGCATACTCTACATGTCAGGCGGCACAGACGGCGACCAAGTACACAGCGACTTGATCAAATCCAGCGATATGGGTGAAACTTGGCAGGACGTCAACCCCTCGCCTCATTTTGGTGCACGCTACGGCCATCAAATAATCAGCTACGACGGCAAACTATGGATGACCGGCGGTAATGATGGCAACAGCACCAAGGATGATATCTGGGTTTCTGAGGATGAAGGGAAAACATGGACCAAGCTCACTCCCAGCAAGCCCATTCATAAACGCATGGAACACAAAATGGTTGTCCACCAAAACAAGATGCTCCTGCTCAGCGGTAAGGATGACCAAGGCAACTGGCGCAGCGACGCGATGAGTTCAAAAGATGGCGTTGCTTGGTCGACAGAAATTCCCAACTGGAAGGCCATAAAAGACAAAGCCCGCCATGCACGTTCACGCGCAGAACACCAAGCGGCAAGTCACAAGAACAACTTGCTACTGTCCGGGGGTGTTCACAAAAGCGGTCAAATACTCTCAGATGTTTGGGCCAAAGCACCGGAACAAACCGAAATGGGCCTCGTATCCTCAGCTCCTGAACCCTTTGATTCGCGACAAAAACATCACATGGTGAACCATCAAGGAAAAATCATTGCCATGGGTGGCGATGACGGCGAGTCTCTGCGCGCCGACATGCACGTATCTGATGACGAAGGCATGAGCTGGGAGATGGTCAAACCCACAATTATTAACGCTTCGGACATCGAAAACCCAACGTCGATGGACGGCGACGGCAACATGACACCCCGCTCAGACCTACAAATGGTCAGTATGGGTAACAAGTTGTTTGTGATTGGTGGTGCTGAAACTGCGGATAACAATCACAGCGAAGTCATGATGTCTGAGGATGACGGCAAGACGCTGAGCATCCTTCCATTCATCAGAGTCGGCACGGTGTTCCCGCAAGATTTGGCCAAAACTGGCCACCAAGCAGTTGTTCATGCGGATAAAATCATGGTAATCGGCGGAAAAACCGACGAGACACCAGCCTCAACCACTGCCGATGTAATCACCAGCGCTGACGGCCAAGCCTGGCAAAAAGAAACGACCAACATGCCCGCAACATACGATCACCAGGTCGTAAAATGCCATGACCAGCTTTACCTGATTGGCGGCCGCGGTAGTGACGGCGAGCTGCGTACCAGCAATGTTGTTATGCGCTCCGACGACGGCACGAACTGGACACCAATGGCCACCAGCACGATGGAACCAATTGCCGACCACAAAGCATTTTGTGCCGACGACAACCTGTACGTACTCGGAGGCAGCGTCCCCGCACCGACATTAAACGCCAGCGCTGGCGAAGCAGCAGCACATAGCGACTCAGAAATGTTAGCCGCCCAAATACAACTACTCGGCGCTGACGACTCTGATTGGCGACAAATCGATGGTTCCCCGATGCTCAAAGACTTACAGGCCGTCGAAGCAGCCACATCAATTGTCCAAACTGGCGGTGCAGAGTTAGCAGCAGTTGCCGCCATCGCAGCAACGTATGATAAGGATATGAGCAACAAGCGCGCCATGCTTTTCGGTGGATTCTGCAGTCGGCTTCCCGGCGCGAGTTTCGCCTTTAAAGAACTCAACAGCTGTTGTACCGACCGCATCTGTGAAAAGTAACCTTTTCTGAAGGCAAGCTGTCAAAAAGCCATCGGTGTTAAGCCGGTGGCTTTTTTGTTACGGTCATCCAAATTTCCCTGAATATAGAGATTATTATGGACAGAACTATCGTAATCACCGGTGCCAATCGCGGTATCGGACTCGCCTTCGTTGATTACTACCTAGCTCAGGATGACGAAGTCATCGCGGTTTGCCGAAAAGCCTCAGCTGATTTGAAGGCCACCACCGCCCGCATCATCGAGCATATCGATGTCACCAGCCAGGCAGACTTAAATGCGCTAAAGAAATCCCTCGCTGGCCAGCATATCGACATACTCATCAACAATGCTGGCGTGCTCAGCAATGAAACACTCGATGATTTTGATATCGCCGGTATCGAAAAACAGTTCATCACCAACGCTCTGGCCCCCCTTGCTGTGGTCGAGACACTGCAAAACAACCTACAACAAGGCAGTAAAGTGGCGATGATCACTAGCCGCATGGGCTCGATCGAAGATAACGGTTCTGGCGGCTACTACGGTTACAGAATGTCAAAAGCGGCCTTAAATGCCGCCGGAAAATCACTGGCTATCGATCTCAAGCCACGAGGAATCAGTGTTGCGCTGTTGCACCCCGGTCTCGTATCAACCCGCATGATTGGGTTTGCCGGTGATGTCGCCCCTGAAGGTGCTGTTGAAGGCCTAACACAACGCATCGAAGCGTTAAATCCAGATAACACTGGCACCTTTTGGCATGCCAACGGCGACGTACTCCCCTGGTAACGCCAGCTATCAATTGCCCTGCCGGTAGGCATCAACCAACGCCAACTTCTGTTGGCGTTTCAGTTTTTTTATCCTGGCCTCCTCTTTACTGGCACTTGAGCGATCAGCGCATGAGGCGCGATAAACCAACGCTACAGGTTTGTTACCCCGAAAGAACTTGGCGCCCAGCCCCGCTTGCGCCAAATGCTCAGCAAATCGGCGCTCGGTATCTGTGGTAATGCCAGTATAGAGACGCCCATCTGCCGCCTCTATCATATATACCCACCAATCGTTATTCATACCGCCATCGTCTTGCTTGAAATGCCTAACATCCTACAGAACGTACAGACAAAAAAAAGCCCGCGATTAACGCGGGCCGTTTTATCGTGGCTTAGCCTTATTTCTGAGAAACAAACTCAGGGTAAGCCTCCATACCACACTCGTGAACGTCTACACCGTCGAACTCTTCTTCTTCGCTGACACGTACACCAATCACTGCTTTGATCACGCCCCAAGTAATCAGGGAGGTCACAAATACCCATGCGAAGATCACTGCAGCACCGACTAACTGACCACCGAAGGTCGCATCCGCATCAGTGACTGGTACAACCAGTACACCAAACAGACCAACAACACCGTGAACAGAAATAGCACCAACAGGATCGTCAATCTTCAGCTTATCGAGGGTAACGATAGAGAACACAACAATCACACCACCGACCGCGCCGATCAACGTCGCCACTAATGGCGTTGGGTCAGCAGGCTCAGCAGTAATCGCAACCAGACCCGCTAACGCACCATTCAGTGCCATCGTCAGATCCGCTTTACCAAACATAACGTAGGCAACCAGCAGGGCAGCAATCAAGCCACCAGACGCCGCGGCATTAGTATTAACAAATACTGACGCGACTTCGTTAGCGACGCTCACGCCACTTAGCTGCAGTGTTGAACCACCGTTAAAGCCGAACCAACCCATCCACAGGATGAAGGTACCCAGTGTCGCCAACGGCAAGTTAGCACCCGGAATCGCTCGAACTTCACCGTTCTCACCGTATTTGCCTTTACGTGCACCTAGCAACAGAACGCCCGCCAGTGCAGCAGCTGCACCCGCCATGTGAACAATACCAGAACCCGCATAGTCGCTGTAATTCAGTTCAAACAAACCAAATACTGCATCGCCGTTCCATGTCCAAGCACCTTCCATTGGGTAGATGAAACCTGTCATGACAACAGCGAACAACAAGAAGGCCCAAAGCTTCATACGCTCAGCAACCGCACCGGAAACGATCGACATCGCTGTTGCAACAAACACAACCTGGAAGAAGAAGTCAGAAGCACCGGAGTAAGGTAGGCCAGCATCTTCAACACCACCGCGGAAATCCGCTTGGCTAGACAGCACGCCAGAAACAGCGTCTTCAGTCATCGAAGTTACTGTGTCGACATCAGATAAGAAGAAACCACCGCCGTACATAATTTCGTAACCGCAAATCATGTACATGGTGGAAGCAATCGCAAACAACGCGATGTTTTTAGTCAGAATTTCTGTAGTGTTTTTGGCACGGACAAGACCGGCCTCAAGCATTGCGAAACCCGCGGCCATCCACATGACCAGCGCGCCGCAAATAAGAAAATAAAACGTATCAATTGCATACTGCAATTCGAAAACTTGTGTTTCCATGGTCAAGGCTACCCCCTACAGACCCGAGAGTCCGTAAAAAAAGACAGTTGTTTTTAGGATTTATTAAAAGGTGTTAGATTGCGTCGTTGCCAGTTTCGCCGGTACGTATGCGGATGATTTGTTCCAGTGGAGAGACGAAGATCTTGCCGTCACCGATCTTACCGGTATTGGCAGCTTTACTGATGGCTTCAATCGTTTGATCTAACAACTCAGCACTGATGGCAACTTCAATCTTCACTTTTGGCAGGAAGTCGACCACATATTCTGCGCCTCGGTATAACTCAGTGTGACCCTTTTGACGGCCAAATCCTTTCACTTCACTGACGGTGATACCTTGAACACCGATTTCGGAGAGTGCTTCACGCACGTCGTCCAGTTTGAAGGGTTTTACAATAGCTGTTACGAGTTTCATGTAATTCTCCTGGCCTCTACATTAACAATCTTGTCGGCGTTGGAAAGAAGCCAGGAAACCCTGGCTTCCGAGGGGCAGCTTAGAAGCTGAAAGACTTGCTGATGTCCAGTACGAAATAGTCAGAACCGCTATCGCCAACATCTTCACCGTCTTCTTTAACGCTGAATTGACGGCCGTAAGTAACAGATACATCCAGAGTTGCTACTTCACCACCAGTGCTCAGCTCAAAGTAGCTGTATTCAGTTGCCTTATCAGTATCAACTGTCTTTTGACCGATCAACGCACCGAAGTAGTCGCCAGACCAGCTAACGTCGTAGTACTGGTATGCAGTCACTTCATCTTTGTCACAGCCCGGGCCATCACACAGTTTGTTAACGTGGTTCCAGCCGTAGAAGTATGAAACTGCAAAGCCGTAGAAACCGATGCTACCGCCGACTTCGTCTTCACGGTTCGAGGTGTAAGAGTATGAATAGTTGGTATAGCCAACGTTGAAGTTAAAGCTGTTTTCCAGCTCCAACCCATAACCCAGGTAACCATCATACTCAATACCTGTGCTGCCGAAATCGCCAGTTTGGCCGTGATCCTGGATAACCCAAGCGCCTGCGTAGAAACCAGCCACTTCAAAATCAACACCGCCGTATGCGCCTGCACCAGAAATCTGGCTACCACGGAATACATAGTCACTAACAAGACCAGCATTCAGAGAGATACCCAGGTCGTCCGCTTGTGTAGGAGCAGACAGGCCGGCGGTCAGAGCAATAGCAGCTGCGCTAGTCGCAAATAATTTTTTCATTTTTTTCTCCGATAGTATGACATAGCTTAATATTCTTCTTGTCTGAACTAATCGCCACAAAAACAATCGTTCCGACTTTTGATGTCTGAGTAATAGCAACTCCTTTGCCAACTTCAATTTTATTAATAAAATCAAGGCCTTAGATTATTACCGTGTCAGACGGTTCATTTTTGCACTCGTAACAGTACAGGCTTCATGCACCAAAGTAGCACATGAGCACAATCTTAATGCAGGTTTTGGTGCTCGCCTATCAGCACTTTTCAGGTGCCGCACCGTTTTAGGTGTTTTATTCTAATTTTTGCGACTCGCTAACCAATTTGATGCACTTGGAGAGTCTCGTGCGCATAAACACCAAAGATTCGCACGCGGTTCGCTGAATTTCCCATCGTAGGCTTTGCACGCTGCTTGATTTTCATCGATCAAATCACCATCATTGAGCCATTCATATCTAGCAGGTCTCATCATGGTCAAACCACCGTTTCCTCCTTTTAGCCAAGACGTCATCAATAACATTGCTGAACAAGCAGGCAAGCTCCTGCCCGGCGAAAAATCACGTGAAGAACTGCACCGCTCAGTGATGCTGGTTGTGCAGAATACTCTGGCCAAGCTGGATTTGGTCACCCGCGAAGAGTTTGATGCCCAAGCCAGTGTGTTGCAAAAAACCCGAGCCAAGGTCGATGCCTTGGAAAAACAACTGGCAACCCTGATGGACGAATTGAATCAAGAACAAGACGGCGACGCATCTGAAGAGGCCGAAAGCAAAAGCTAACACACCAACACCAAACCCCATTCAACAGCCCAACAAGGAATGTTATGTCTGTTGCTACTGTTTATACCCGCGCTGTCAGCGCACTCGACGCGCCACAGGTGAATATTGAAGTTCACCTCTCTAACGGGCTACCTGCCTTTACACTGGTCGGCTTGCCTGAAACAGCCGTGCGTGAATCAAAAGATCGTGTGCGCTCCGCCATACTTAATAGCCAGTTTGAGTTTCCCAACAAACGTATCACCATCAATTTAGCCCCGGCGGACCTGCCTAAAGATGGGGGGCGATTCGACCTTCCGATCGCGCTTGGCATTTTGGCAGCCTCAGGCCAAATCCCGGCAGACAGCCTGCATCGCTTTGAATTTCTCGGCGAGCTCGCCCTGACGGGAGAGCTCAGGCCCGTAAAAGGTGCATTAATGGCCGCGCAAAATGCCGAATCGAATGAACGCATACTGATTCTGCCAACCCAAAACGGTGCGGAGGCTGCCATTGCCGTTGACGACAAACATCGTATCGCCGGCCACCTGCTCGAGATTTGCGCATTTCTTCGCCAGCAAGGCACATTGAACACATGCCTGGCGCCAAACTTACAGCCCTCAGACACCCAGAACAATATCGACATGGCCGAGATAAAAGGCCAGCACCAGGCCAAACGCGCTCTGGAAATTGCCGCAACTGGCAAACACAATATCTTGTTTTCTGGCCCACCCGGCTGCGGAAAATCCATGTTAGCTGAACGGCTACCTGGGATTTTACCCACCATGACCCGCGATGAAGCACTGCAGCATCTGGCGATTAGATCCCTAACCAGTAACAGCACCGATACACGCACATGGATGCAACGCCCCTTCCGCGCTCCACACCATTCATCCTCCGCCGTCGCGTTGGTTGGCGGTGGCAATCCACCCAAGCCGGGTGAAATTTCATTGGCGCATCAGGGGGTTCTGTTTTTGGATGAAATCCCCGAATTTACACGCAACGTTCTTGAAGCCTTACGAGAACCCCTTGAGAGCCATCGTATTTGCATCTCTCGTGCTAACCAGCAGGCGCTTTTTCCCGCGCGCTTCCAACTGATTGCCGCGATGAACCCCTGCCCCTGCGGCTATCACGGAGATACAACTAACCGCTGCCGATGTTCACCGGATCAAATCCATCGTTACTGCGGTCGTCTGTCTGGCCCACTATTGGATCGCATCGATATCCACATTCATTTACAACCGACTCCGATTGAAGTCATGACACGGCCTCAAAACGCGGCGGAAGAATCATCATCACGTATTCGCGAACGCGTAGAGCAGGCCTATCAACGCCAAATCGCACGACAAAACAAAGCCAACGGTGACCTTTCCGGTTCTGAACTGCACCAATTCGGCGCCTTTCTACCTGAAGCAACGGCGGCGCTTGAAAATATGGCCCATCAGCTGCAGCTATCTGCACGGGGGCTACAACGGGCCATGCGTTTGGCGCGCACTATCGCAGATCTTGCCGACAGCGAACACATCAACCGCGCCCATTGCCTTGAGGCCTGCCAATATCGCCAACTGGCCGCAGCTCAGCCAGCAACAACACTCTGAGCCGATCGAAAATTCATGCTGTTGGGCGCATTCACTGGTAAACTAGCGCCCCTTATTTGCCCATACAGACACACCGCCAGGCCTCTATGACGACCCTGAACCCACAGCAGCGCAAAGCCGTTGAAGCGATTTCCCGCCCCTGCCTGGTATTGGCCGGAGCTGGCAGTGGTAAAACCAGCGTCATCACCCGTAAAATCGCCTATCTGATTACCGATTGCGGTGTCAAAGCCAAGAACATTGCCGCGGTTACCTTTACCAACAAAGCCGCACGCGAGATGAAAGAGCGTGTTACTAAACTCTTACCGGGGAAACAAAGCCGCGGCTTGCTGGTGGCGACTTTCCATACGCTGGGGCTCACAATTATCCGCAAAGAACGCGGGCTACTCGGTCTTAAAGAAGGGTTTTCGATTTTTGATGCTGACGATGCTAAAGCACTATTGAAAGAGCTGATCGTGCAGCGCGGTGACATTGACGTGGACATGGTTGATTTCATTCAGCACACGCTGTCACAACTAAAGAACGACATGCTGACGCCTGCCCAAGCTCTGCAACGCGCAGACAGCGGCCAAGAAACAATGATCGCAGAGATGTTCCAGCAATATCAGGCGGCGCTGTCAGCCTACAATGCGGTCGATTTTGATGATCTGATCAATATCCCCGTCTTTCTTTTTCAACAACATCCCGACGTGCTTGAACGCTGGCGTCAGCGTATTCACTACCTGCTGGTAGACGAGTATCAAGATACCAATGTCAGCCAATATGAGTTGGTGCGTCATCTTATTGGTGACCGTCATGGTCTTACCGTGGTCGGCGATGACGATCAATCAATCTATGCCTGGCGTGGCGCTCGACCGGAAAACCTTAACCAGTTGCAAGTTGACTTCCCGCATATGGATCTCATCAAACTGGAGCAGAATTACCGATCTACCAGCGTTATCCTCGATGCAGCCAATACGCTAATCGCAAACAACCCTCATGTTTACGACAAACGCCTGTGGAGCGAGCTGAGTTATGGCGACCCCATCCGCATCATCGGCTGCGCCAATGAGCAAGATGAAGCCAACCGTGTTGCCAACGAGATCATGGCCCACCGCCTGCGAAATCAAAAAAACTACAGTGATTACGCCATTCTCTATCGCGGTAACCACCAGTCACGCCTGATGGAAATGGTGCTGCGCAATGAAAACATGCCATATACCATTGCCGGCGGCGTATCCTTCTTTTCACGCACGGAAGTGAAGGATGTCATGGCCTATATGCGCCTGATCGCGAACCCGACAGACGACAATGCCTTCTTGCGCATCATCAATGTGCCGCGCCGAAAAATAGGCACATCGACCTTGCAGGCTTTGTCTANCTTTTCGACGGAACACAATCTCAGCCTCTACGATGCCATCGCCGACCACAACTTGGATTATGAACTTGGCGCAGCAGCTCTTGGCCACCTTCGTGAGTTTTACGAATGGATGCAAAACCTGATGTATCAGGCCGAAGAAGGCAACCCCATCGAAACCATGTATGAAATGGTTGACGATATCGGCTACGAGGCTTGGCTGCATGGCAACAGCCCGAGTGCTGCAGCGGCCGAAAAACGCATGGAAAATGTGCGCATGCTGATCGAAAACCTCAACAACGCCTGGGATTACGAGCAAGAAGATAATCCGGATGCCACCATTAAGGATGCTATCAATCGCCTGATTTTGCGCGACATGATGGAACGCCAATCTGAAGAAGAAGAGACGGACACCATCCAGCTGCTTACCTTGCATGCATCCAAGGGGCTGGAGTATCCGTTTGTTTATATCATCGGCATGGAAGAAGAACTCCTGCCACACCGCACCAGTATTGAAGAAGACAATATCGAAGAAGAGCGACGCCTAGCCTATGTCGGCATCACACGTGCACGCGAACAGCTGACCATGACATACGCCACCAAACGTAAACAGTTCGGTGAAATGATCGATACCACACCAAGCCGGTTTCTCGATGAATTGCCCACCGATAATTTGCAATGGCACGGACGCACCGAGAAAGATGAAGATGCCAGTCGACGTAACGCAGAAGAAACACTCGCTGGGTTAAAAGGATTATTCGATTAATTGCGTGAGCTTCAAGCTCTGGCCCTCCGCAACCGGCCGACCAAAAAGTTGCACTCACGTTGCACCTTAAATAGCAGACACAAAAAAGCCGGCGTTAATGCCGGCTTTTTGCCAATAAGCGCTATCAGCGACTTATTTGCTATTTTCAACCATGTAATCAACCGTTGCTTTGATTTCATCATCAGAGCAATCCATGCACAGACCTTTTGCTGGCATACCGTTGATACCATTGATGGCGTTGCTATACAGCGCATCATTACCCTGTGCAATACGCGCAGTCCATGCTGCCGCATCACCCAATTTCGGAGCACCGGCAGCGCCAGATGCGTGACACGCAACACACTTACCGTCATAGATTTCTTTACCGGTACGCGGCTCAGCGTTAGCAACAACCTTGGCAGCTGCACAGCCATCACCTTCTAGGCAAATTGTGCCCACAGGCTTGATACGCTCGATCATCGCAGCTTCGCGTTCTTCAGACAAAGCAAAGCTCTGACTTGCCATCAGCGTAGAAAGAACCAGTAAAATGGCAGATTTTAATACTAATGTCGCGGATTTCACGCCCACTCACCTCATTATGACTTTTATAAATTGCGCGCATTATAGCCATAAAAATGTGAATTCGAAACTGCTTAACCGTGCCAATGTTCACAGAGGCTTCATCGACATTTACCAGCGGTCGCCGTATGATAAAAGTGTTGCCTCTAGATCATAATAATTGACGGATCATTACAATGAAAAAGCTCTTTTTGCCACTGATGCTATCGTCATCAACCGCTATTGCTGCGCCTTTTACAACCCTCGATGCCCGATCAATGGCCATGGGTGATACCGGTGTAGCCTCATCAAAACCCGGTAGTGCGCCACAATTTAACCCAGCGTTACTATCCAACTATTCAAATAACGAGCGCGTTAGTATTATCCTACCCAATATCGGTGTTGCAGCGTTTGCTGACCCGGATGCGGTGGATTCTCTTTTTAACATTCAAGATGAAGACTATATCGGCAATCTCAGCGATGCCCTCGACAGCCTGAATACCACCATTACCAATGTCGGTAATGGTACGCCAAATGCCGGACAAATCTCACGCTTCCGCAGTGACTTAAATGATTTCACCCGAAATGCATCCGGATTAACATCGGATCTGAATAAACTGTCGGAAAAACCCTATAACGTTAACGCCAACGCCATATTCTCTGTCGCGATACCAAACTCATTTTTGGGTTTTGCCGTCTATGCCGGTGTCGACAGCCTAGTACTGGAAACTCGCCCGATTATTAGTGCGTGTGACTCTCAAATTTTGAATAACTATATCGATCGTGTCGATGGTTTGGCAAACTTAAGCGACCCAACAAACATTCAACAAATCGCCAATCCAATTATCGAATATGCCTGCGGCGGACAACCGACCGAAACCTTCAACATTATTGACGGCAACCGATTCAACGATCCAACAAGTGAGCTGCAATCCAGTGTCGAAATCGCTGGTGTTGGCATCGCGGAATTAGGTGTTTCTCTGGCGCACGAGTTCAGCTTTGGCGACCAGGATGTCTCAATCGGTATCACACCGAAATATCAACAAATCACCAGTACTTATGCAAATCCATCGGTTCAGGATATCGATGACGGCACATTTAAACTGGGTGATGCCCTTGATGAAAACCGCAAAGAAAATAGCGCGTTCAACCTGGACATCGGTATTGCAATGAGCTTCCTACCGGACGAATCACTGACATGGGGTTTGATCGCCAAAAACCTTGTGCCGTATACCTTCGAGACAGCAACTTATACTCCTGCTAGAGGCCCGTCAACCAGCGCAGAATACAACGTCAACCCTCAAGTTCGCACCGGTATCTCTTGGGCCGCGCCACTGGGTATTACGTTAACCAGTGATATCGACCTCACCCGCAACGAGCCTTACTTTTCCGGCCCAGACACCCAATACTGGGGCGCGGGCGTTGAATTTGATATCTTCAATGTTTTGCGTCTGCGCGGCGGTTACCGCACAAACCTAGCAGACAGCCGAGATCAAGTGCTAACCGCAGGTATGGGTTTGAATATTCTGGTGGTTCACTTTGATATAGGCGCTCAGTACAGCGATAACAATGCCGGTGCTGCGTTCCAGATGGGTATTGAGTTCTAAATGTCACCCTCATCAAACCGGCTTCGGTCGGTTTGATGATCACTAGAATACCATCCACACTTTAATCGCTATCTCAGCTTATCCTTCGTCAGTATCGCAAGGGGCTTTGGCGCCAGTAGAAATTAGGACATTTGGAATAAGTGCATGATAACGGTGTGATCATCGGGCAGAAATGCATCAGCTTGAAAAATAAGGCTGAAATTACAAGGATATGGCCCGCCCGAGAGGATTCGAACCTCTGACCTTTGCCTCCGGAGGGCAACGCTCTATCCAGCTGAGCTACGGGCGGATGCGCGGAATTATAAAGCGAGTTTTGATAATTACTACCCTAATTTGCTAATCGATCACTTTCTTATCAACTCGAATACTCTTTATCCTATATCTATATAGCTTAGTATAGCTACTCATAAAGCCGCGCCCTGCTAGCACCTATCCAGTCCAGTCTCTGTTCTTAGACCAAGGGGCGATTTAGAATAGTTAAAATGATCGGCAAAACTGAAAAGTATGTTATCTTAACGCACTGATCAGAAACGATTATCTAACTAACAATAAGAACAAAATGCTGCGACATCGCACAACATATGACGTGAAAAGCCAAGTTTGGACAACAAGCAATTTCGCTTAAGTATCGTTGTTCAATGACAGAGGCTCCTGCGGCTTTGAAGCACAATGATAAACCTACTGAAACACTTATATTCATTATTGCAACCGAACCAAAAACGCCAATTCATGGTGTTACAGGCCGTTGTTGTATTGACAGCACTTCTCGAGTTGATGTCCATTGCTTCAATAGCGCCATTCATGGCATTAGTCGCAGCACCCGAGTCTATCCATAACAGCGCCCTCGCTAAACAGCTCCTGTCTATCTTAGGCGAAGATATGCAGGCCGCTAGACTCGGAATAGTTATCTTAGGTCTCCTAGTAATCTCGACAACATTATCTCTGATCACTTCATGGCAACTCTCTCGCTTCGGCGCACGGCTAGGGGCAGATTTCAGCATCCGTCTTTACGAGTATTACGTGAACCAAGATTGGATATTTCACACCAATACAAATAGTGCGACTCTCACAAATAATATCTCGCACGAAGCATACCGAGTCACTCAGGGAATTATTCAACCCTCGTTAATTATACTTTCCAAATTTACACTGACGTTTTTTCTAATTGCAGGTGTTTTCTTACTTGAACCTATTATTGCTGTTATTGGCGCCTCATTTTTTTCGATTTGTTATTTGATAATTTTCCAGATTTCCAAACTTTCCCTCACGAATTCAGGGCAAAAAGTGTCCGAACATTCAGAAAAACGTTTACGTGTTATAACAGAAGGTTTTGGAGCAATTAAGGACACCTTAATACTGCATAAACAAGCTGCTTTTTCTGAAGCCTTTAAAGATCACTCGTTAAAGTGGGCGGATCATTTGAGCAATATCCGGGTACTAGGCCAGGCCCCCCGATTCATTATGGAAGGTGTTACTTTTGGTTCCGTTATTGGTTTTATAATTTTAATGTCTCTAGACAGCAGTAACAATCTCGCCGAGCTCCTACCCAAATTGACAGTTTTTGCTCTTGCAGGATTAAAAATACTACCTGCAATGCAAGCAATTTTTTCTAACTTATCCAGTATTAAAAGCAACGCGCCAGCCTTTGACAATATTGCGGAGGATTTACAAAAGCATCAGGCTTTCCAAGTTCAGTCTTCCGCCTCGTCAAAGAAAGCAGTACCCATCATATTCGATGGTGACATCCAACTGAACCACGTGTCATACACTTACTCAGGTTCAAATCAGAAAGCGCTGGACAACATTAGTCTAAACATCCCCAAAAACGCTACTGTTGGTTTTGCTGGTCCGTCTGGATCTGGAAAATCGACACTTATTGATGTGATTAGCGGCCTTACTCAATGCACCTCTGGTAGCATGGAGGTCGGATCTTCAAAGTTTCAATCTGACCACAAAGTCAATTGGGGCGACAAAATTGGATATGTGCCGCAATNAATATTTTTACTCGACTCTACTATCAGAGAAAATATCGCCTTTGGTATATCACCCACAGATATTTGCCCTCAAAAATTAAAAAGTGCGATTGAAAAAGCACATTTAACAGAGCTCATAGGTTCACTAAAAAGTGGCCTAGAGACAATTGTCGGGGAACGGGGCGTTCAGCTTTCTGGCGGCCAACGGCAACGAATTGGGATCGCACGAGCACTCTATTATGATCCAGATTTACTAATATTTGATGAAGCAACAAGCGCTCTAGATGGTATTAGCGAAAATAAAATTATGGAGGCAATATCAGGCCTGCATGGAACCAAAACGATTATTATGATTGCTCACCGCCTTTCAACACTAAAGGCATGTGACACTATATTTTTTATCGAAAATGGTGGAATTAGCCATCAAGGAAATTTCGATGAATTAGTCACAAAAAGTGATGTATTTCGAAAGATGTCTGGTTAATTTATGCAAAATAACTTGGCCAAAAATTGTGTTATTTATACCTGTGTTATTGACAATTACGACAAGACATTTCCGGCAGTTAGAGCTACTCCCGGTATCGACTTCATACTCTTTAGTAACACATCTGTACAAGTGGTTGGTTGGAAAACGATAAGAATCGATTCATCCAGATTTGAGTCCGCTACTTTAGCGAATAGATACTACAAGTTTTTCGCACACGAAGTTCTCGATGATTACACCTATAGCATGTATATCGACGGCAACATCCGAGTATTGACGGACCTCTCCTACTTATTTTCACTGTTTTCCGAATCAGGTTGTACGTTAGGATTACTAAAACACCCCTATAGGAAGACGCTTCCCGAAGAAATAGCCAGATGTAAGGAGCTAGGGGTTCTTGACGACAATGACGCTGCCGATTGCCAGCTAGAAGACTACAAGTCACAAGGCTTTAAGGATGACCTAGGGCTTACGGAGAACAACGTAATTTTCCGAAACCATTCCTCCGATATTCTTTCAACGTCGATGGAAACGTGGTGGAATGAGCTTCAGATGAAAACTAATCGCGACCAACTATCACTTGGTTACGTACGCTGGAAACATAACCTCAGCGTATTAGTTTTTGAATGGAATGCTCGACAAGAGAATCCGTATCTATATCTATATCCACACACAAAGGGCTCGATCCTAAACGAAATCAAAGTTTCGGTAAAAGCTCGTCGATTTGACAGTCTTCCACACAAAGTAATTTACAGGCTCTGGCAATGGTTAAAAAAATGCAAAATTTAACAGTATCCATTGCATTAACCACCTATAACGGCATGCCTTACTTAAAAGATCAGTTAGCTAGCCTCGAGTCCCAAACAAAAAAACCGGATGAAATCGTTATTTATGACGATGGTTCAACCGATGGTAGTTATGAATTACTAAGAGACTTCGTTGATCAATCCAGTATTCGTGTTGTTCTACATCGCAACCTAGACAATCTTGGTTACAACAAAAACTTTGCAAAGGCCTTGTCAATAGCAACGGGGGACATCGTATTTATTTGCGATCAAGATGATACGTGGCATGCAAATAAGATTGAAAAAGTTTTATCAATCTTCACCAAGCAGCCTCGTACGAACCTAGTGATCCATGATTTAGATATATGTGATGGCACTATGAACCCCATCGGCGAAAAGAAACTGGAACGCATCAACCTCATTGGCGACCCCATGGATTGCTATTGCACAGGCATGGCAACTGCGGTGCGTCGAGAATTTTTATCGCTATGCTTGAGTAATTATAGCCCGCCGGTGACTTATGATAACTGGCTACACAAATGTGCCCAACTCACCAGCAGCAAATACATTCTCGGAGTTTCACTAGCAGACTATCGGCGACATGCAAATGCCGCAACCAGTAAAACACTAATCAACAGTGCCAAAAAAGTAACGTGGCTGGATAGCTTCCTGCATGCAGCACGCGGATCTACGTTAGATTATCTGAAATACGAAAGAGAAAAGAACACTAGATCTATAGAATGGTTAGCATCAAACAAGAAAGCACTGCACCAGAAGTATCATATTGATTCTGATAGAATTGAAAAAATATCAAAGAATATATCCGAAACAAACATAATCTACGATGCTCGCATTAACATAGTAAAAAGCTCGGGCTTGAAAAGGGTGATTAAAGCATTGACACTATACAAAAACGGCGGATATACATCGTTTAGTGGCACAAAAAGCCTTTTAAAAGATATTGCCAGGCTATAAAAATGATAAAAATATGTATTTCAAAAATCATTAAAAAAATAGCAATCCCAATAAAGTGGAAAGCAGATTCTTTACTTCTATCCATCCCAAAAGAAAGCAAAGACATTTACTGGGAAATTCACGATTTCTATTTCACAAGATTCAAGACCTTCCCAAACCTCACAAGCCCAAAGTCCTATAATGAAAAAATTCAGTGGCTCAAGCTGTTTGACCAAACTCAACTTCATGCCATTTGCTCAGACAAGTTCTTAGCTAGAACATACGTACAAGAAACAATAGGGGAGCGCTATCTTGCGCATATATACTCACATGCATCTAGCTTTAACGAACTCAACCTTATGGAATTGCCCGCCAAATTTGTCATAAAAACAAACCATGATTCTGGAACAGTTTTCCCTATCGTGGATAGGATCGATTTTTCGATAGAAAATACTAGGGCGGCAGTTGAAACGGCATTGATAAAACCTTATGGGACCGAAAACGGAGAATGGCCCTACAGGCATATCAAACCCCTTGTTTTCATTGAAGAATTCATTGAAACAACTACGGGCAATTTGCCCAGTGATATAAAGCTTCATTGTGTAGACGGCAAGGTTAAATTCATTCAATATATCTGGGATCGTGGTCGCTTCACGAAAGAAATTATTCTTGACGAAAACTGGAACCAAACAGGGCTAATTCTTGATAGCTCTTTCGAACACCCTAACCAGATACCCGAGAAACCCGAAAATTTTGAGCTATTAAAAAGCACTGCTGAGAAGTTGGCGGGAGCGTTCAAATACGTACGCATTGATTTGTACAATGAGAACGAAAAGATTTTATTCGGCGAGATGACATTTTTTCCACGGGGGGGAGGGTATCACTCACCTGACAGCTTAGCGTTCGGTTCGTTACTCACTTTCGATACAAGTAAAAGGCTCCCTCCTTTTTGCATTCAATGATTAGCAGTTAACAAAAAATATGAAGATACTAATTACTGGCGGCGCAGGCTTCATCGGTTCCGCCGTCATCCGCCACCTGATGTCCGATACCCCTCACACCGTACTGAACATCGACAAGCTGACCTATGCCGGTAACCTAGAAAACCTAAAGGACATCGAGGCCAACCCACGATACGCCTTTATTCAAGCCGATATCTGCGATAAAGATGCAATGATGGCGGCATTCGAGAGCTTCCAACCTGACGCCATCATGCACCTTGCGGCAGAATCTCACGTAGATCGTTCCATCGACGGCCCTGCTGAATTTATCCAAACCAATATCGTCGGCACCTGCAATCTGCTGGAAGTTGCACGAGATTACTGGAGCAAGTTACCTGAAGCACAACAACCGCTGTTTCGCTTTCACCATATTTCTACCGACGAAGTGTACGGCGATCTCGACGACTCTGGGCTGCTGTTTACCGAATCCACCCCCTACTCACCGAGCTCGCCCTATTCCGCGTCTAAAGCATCTAGCGATCATTTGGTTCGCGCTTGGCACCGAACATTCGGCTTACCGGTTGTGATTACCAATTGCTCGAATAACTACGGGCCGTATCATTTTCCGGAGAAATTGATTCCGCTGGTCATTTTGAACGCGCTCGATGGGAAACCGCTGCCGATTTATGGCAAAGGCGACCAGATTCGGGATTGGCTCTACGTTGAAGATCATGCCCGAGCCCTATGTAAAGTCGTTACTGAAGGCAGCGTCGGAGAAACGTACAACATCGGCGGATTCAACGAAATTCAAAACATCGATGTCGTAAAAACAATCTGTTCCATTCTGGACGATCTGATCACGGACAAACCCGCAGGCATCAGCCATTTCGAAGAACTCATTGCCTTTGTTACAGATCGCCCGGGGCATGATCAACGCTATGCCATTGATGCATCTAAAATCGAAAACGAGCTTGGGTGGCGTCCAATCGAAACCTTTGAAACTGGCATTCGCAAAACCGTTGAATGGTATCTTGCCAATCGAGAATGGGCGAATCACGTGCTCGACGGGAGTTATCAACGTAACAGATTAGGTACGGTGAAATAACCATGAAAGGCATCATCCTCGCAGGCGGCTCTGGCACAAGGCTCTACCCAATCACCAAAGGCGTGAGCAAACAGCTAACGCCGGTTTACGACAAACCAATGATCTACTATCCGCTTTCGGTACTGATGTTGGCAGGGATTTCAGAGATTCTGATCATTACAACACCTGAAGATCAGCAAAACTTTATTAACTTGTTAGGCGACGGCTCCGACTTTGGCTTATCTCTATCGTATGCCATCCAACCATCGCCGGATGGCTTGGCACAGGCCTTTATTATTGGCGAGGATTTCATCGGCAACGACGATGTTTGTTTGGTACTCGGCGATAATATCTTCTACGGGCATGGGCTGACCGAACACCTGCAGCAGGCTGTCAGCAACGCTAAACAAGATAACCAAGCAACCGTGTTTGGCTATTACGTTAACGACCCTGAACGCTATGGTGTTGTTGACTTCGATGAATCCGGCAATGCACTGAGCATCGAAGAAAAACCGGCGTCGCCGAAGAGCTCCTACGCCGTTGTCGGTTTGTATTTTTATCCAAATCGGGTGATCGATATTGCGAAAACTGTCGAGCCGTCCGAACGTGGCGAGCTGGAAATCACAACCGTCAATCAAGCGTTCCTCGAACGACAGGAGCTGCGTGTCAACTTGCTCGGCAGAGGGTTCGCTTGGCTAGATACAGGCACACATGAATCGCTGATGCAGGCATCCAATTATATTCAAACCATTGAGCAACGTCAGGGCCTGAAAGTCGCTTGCCTGGAAGAAATCGCGTTTGAGATGGGTTACATCTCTAAAGATAAATTGCTGCAGTTAGCTGAACCACTCAAAAAGAACCAATACGGTCAGTATTTATTAAAACGTGCTAACGAAAGTACTAAAGAAAGAACCTTGAGATTATCCCAATGAAGTTCGTTCGAACCAGCATCCCCGATGTATTTACCATTGAACCGACCGTCCATGGCGACGATCGGGGGTGTTTTATGGAATCATTTCGCCAGGATTTGCTGGATGATTTTCTTGGCCACAGTATCCATTTTATTCAAGATAACGAATCATCGTCACAGCGCGGGGTTTTGCGAGGCTTGCACTATCAACTCTCCCCGGCAGCACAAACTAAACTGGTTCGTGTGATAAGCGGCCGAGTATTAGATGTTGCCGTCGACATCCGAAAAAATAGCCCGACCTTTGGCCAGCACGTAGCCATCGAGCTGTCCGCCACCAACAAAAAACAGCTGTTTGTTCCTCAAGGCTTTGCCCACGGCTTTGTTGTACTCGAAGATAACACGGTGNTCGGATATAAAGTCGACAATCTCTATTCACCATCACATGACCGCGGCATTGCGTTCAATGATCCAAGTCTCGCAATCGACTGGCAACTGGCTGAAGAAGATCTGTTATTGTCTGCGAAGGATCAACAGCAGCCACTACTCAACGATGCTGAAACCTTTGAGGATTAAGCCGCAATCATGAAAACCCACATCCTTGTCACAGGTTCAAATGGACAGCTCGGCAGCGAAATACGGCAGGTTGCCGATAGGCAGCACGCTAATGGCGAAAAAAATCACACCCGGTTTTACTGCACTGATCGAGCCACGCTCGACATTACAGATGCCGTCGCTGTTGAAACCTTTTGTCGCGATAACGCCATAAACATCATCATCAACTGTGCAGCATACACAGCCGTTGATACCGCTGAATCCGAACCAACCACGGCGGATGCTATTAATCACATTGGCGCAAAAAATCTTGCGACGGCAGCTCGAAAGCAAAACATCTCACTGGTACATATATCTACAGATTATGTCTTCAGCGGCCACGGTTGTCGCCCTTATCGACCAAGCGACGATACAGCTCCAACCAATGTTTATGGCACCTCAAAATTGGCCGGTGAAAAAGCCATTCTGGATGAATGCCCAGATAATAGCGTTATTATCCGTACGGCTTGGGTCTACTCATCATTTGGCAAAAACTTTGTCAAAACCATGTTAACTCTGGCTGAAAAGCATGCCCAGCTTCGTGTGGTTGCCGATCAAGTAGGTAGCCCAACTTATGCGGCCGATCTGGCTGAAGCGATCATGAAAATACTACCGCAATTAAATCATCGTGGTGTAAAAACCTACCACTACAGCAATGCTGGCGTGTGTAGCTGGTATGATTTTGCCGTTTCAATCTTTGAGCTCTCAGGCACGCCGTGTGATGTATCGCCGATTACGACCGAAGATTACCCGACACCAGCCAGCCGACCGCCCTACAGTGTGATGCATACGGCTGATTTTCAGGCTGATTTCGAGATCCGTATTCCCCATTGGCGCGAAAGTTTGAAGCACTGTCTCGCTGCGCTAAACAACAACGGATAACAACGGCCATGCCTCGCTTTTACGCGCTGTTCAATCACAACCCGAACGATAAAATCGAAGATAAGCTGGGCTTCAACCTCAAACAACGCCTTTACTTCCAGCCGGATTTGCAGCTTTTGCATGTTAATGAAGGCTTGGAGTATCTAAAAACACTCTGGGCAGAAGCCCGCAGCGGCGATGACATTGCCATCGTAACTCAACGCAGTTACCACGCGCTGTTTGGATTGATATTTGCCAGCCTCTTTCGCAATGTGGCCTGGATTTTTGATACGCCAGATTGCCCGCTCAAAGAAGCACATAGCACGTTCCAAAAATACAGCTTCCGCTGGCTCATCAGCTCATTGCGCGGCAGATTAATCTACCGGGTGATCCAACGCGCGGATCTAATCATTATCAATTATTCACCCGAGAGGTTTCGATGCTTCTATCGTGGAGATTCTCGCAACGTACACTTTTTTAAGAACGCCTTGCCCCACCTACCCGCTTCACGACAACTTCAACCGATGTCGGCAAAAAACCCGATTGATATCGTCTATATCGGCCATGGCTTACCCGGTTTTGGTCTTGATATCCTGATTGCGGCAATCCAGCGTTACAATCAAAACAATCTACACACCAACACCCGTGCACATTTACATATATACGGCCATCAGTCTGTACCGATCGACGACGTTACCTATCACGGCAAAGTTCCCCGGGCAGAGGTTCTCAGCGCCATTGCGAATGCCCACTTGTGCGCCTCACCGCTATTACAAGGCTCCGATCTAGAGTACGTTTACTCGATCAAAACCATGGAATACTTCTGCTACGGCAACAAGTTATTGATCAGCCAGGTTCAAGGGCTCACAGAACAATTTGAGGCGATAACATCCAATGATATCTATTTTGCTAAACCTGGCGACATTGCTGACTGGCAAACGATGCTGGCAAAAGCCATTGAAGATATTGTCGCTGGAAAACAAGATACCACTCGCGTTCTGACAGCATTCTCAGCCGAAGACAAAAACGCCCGAATTGCAGCCCTCTATCAATCAGTGTTCCGACGCTCAGGCACAGAAAAGGAGTAGTACATTGGCGGCAAAACAGGTGCTTATTATCCAGGAAGTTATCAAGCAATACCGGGTGCCGTTTTTTAATCAACTGCATCAACGATTGGCTGATCAAGACATCCAACTAACGGTTGCTTACAGTGCGCCTAATGCCATCAATCGCGCCAAAGCCGATAATGCCGATCTGCCAACCTCATACGGCGTGATCGTGCCAAAACGCGAAGCCCTTTCTGGCAAGGTAGTTTATCAACATCTCACCAAGCAAGTCTGCAAGGCCGATCTGGTGATAGCAGAACAGGCCAACAAACACCTGATCAACTACCCGCTTTTGTTACTCAATCAGTGGGGGACGAAGAAATTTGCGTTCTGGGGGCATGGCCGGAATTTACAGGCACAGCAGCTCACATTTAGAGACAAGCTCAAACAACGTTTGTTACGCCTCCCCAGCTGGTGGTTTGCCTATACTCAAAGCACCGTTGACTATTTAGCAGCTGAAGGTTTCCCCAAGCAACGAATCACCAATGTTGAAAACAGCATTGATATGTCTGATTTCAAGCGTGAATTGAGCACCATCACTAACGATGAAGTGGCTCAGTTTCGCCAAGAGTTAGCCATTAGTGATACCGCCAAAATCGGTCTTTTTTGTGGCTCCATGTATGCAGAAAAACAGCTACCGCTGTTGTTTGACAGTTTGCGTGAAATTTTCGCCTCGACTGATAACTTCCATTGTTTGTTTATCGGCGCAGGCGAAAATGCCGATACCGTTGATAAATTTTGCCAAACTCATCCAAACGCCCATTACCTCGGCCCGCGTTTTGGCCATCAAAAAGCCATTGCCTTCACGTCAGCAGACATCGCCTTAAATCCCGGGCTTGTCGGGCTCGGCATACTCGATTGCTTTGCCGCCGGGATTCCAATGCTAACCACGGACTACCCGAACCATAGCCCCGAAATTGACTACCTCGACAATGGCAAAAACGGCGTAATAACCGCCATGTCATCAGCCGCATTTGCCAAAGCAACACAAGAAGTTTTGCAAACGCCGGGCACACTCAAACAGTTGCAAGAAAACGCCAAGCAGTCATCTGCACATTATTCCATTGAACGCATGGCAGAAAATTTTGCCGACGGCATCGCGGCAGCCTTAGCCAACAAGCCATGAAAATACTGATCTTACACAATCGTTACCAACAGGCCGGCGGCGAAGATAGCGTGGTGCATCAGGAATATGCGATGCTCAAACGTGCTGGGCACACGGTCGAATTGCTAGAAATCAATAACGATAACATCACAGGTATCAAGGAAAAAATCACTACAGCCCTACGAGTGATTTACTCACGCCCATCTAAACACCAAGTCGCGATAAAGATATCGACCTTTAAGCCCGATATCGTGCACTGCCATAATATATTTCCTCGATTATCAGCATCGGTTTATGATGCCTGCCGTGAACACAACGTGCCCGTGGTGCAAACATTGCACAATTATCGTTTTGTGTGTCCGACGGCCATTTTGATGTTCCAAGGCAAACCGTGTGAGCGCAGTATCCATCACTCTCCATTTTGGGCTCTCAGATATAAGGTTTATCAGGGCTCATTACTCGGCACCTTTATCCTCTGTTGCAATATTGCCGTTCACCGCTGGCGCAACACTTGGAATACCCGCGTAGACCGCTTTATCACTCTTACCGAGTTTTCCCGTCAAAAGTTTATTGAAGCTGGCTTTCCAGCAAAAAAACTTGCCGTTAAGCCTAACTTTTTTGCGCCAAATGATGCTCTCACCCCAAACATACAAGGTATCGACCTGCCCGAACGATTCGCGCTATATGTTGGTCGTTTATCCGATGAAAAAGGCATAGAACCGTTAATTGAGGCTTTCTCTGGAATCAAATTCCCATTGGTTGTGGTTGGCGATGGCCCGCTGATGGAAACCCTACAGTCAGCCAACCTGCCTGACACTATTCGCTTGGTTGGGCGTGTTCCCAGCGCGCAAATACCCGCGTTTTTAGAAGCCTCTGATTTTCTCGTGTTGCCATCCTTGTGTTACGAAGGATTCCCGATGACGATCGCAGAAGCCTTCGCCTGCAGCACACCGGTGATTGCGTCGCGACTAGGTTCAATGGCTGAAATTGTTACTCACCAATCGACAGGGCTGTTGTGCCCGCCGGGCGATGCCGATAGTCTACGTGAGGCAGTGTTAACCTTGGCAGCCGCTCCAGCAACCATCAGCGAATACGGCCAAAATGCGTTTAATATCTACCAACAGCAATACACCGAAGCTGCTAACTACCAACGACTGATGCAAATCTATCAGGAAGCCATCGATGACTAAGTTGTCCGTCATTACCATGTCAGTGAATGTCACCAGTTTGCCGGAGACCCTCGAGCACCTCGATACTTGGTCTCGAGACAAACAAGGCCGCTATGTCTGTGTGTCTAACGTTCACATGTGTATCGAAACCTGGCAAGACAGTACGTTTCAACAACAGGTCAATGGCGCAGATTGGGTAGTGCCAGATGGTCGCCCGATTTTCTGGGCACAAAAATTACTCGGTGCAACCACAGCGCAGCAGGTCAGAGGCATGGATCTGACCATGGGCATTTGTGATCATTTCGAAAAAAAAGCCGTTAACATTGGTTTTTATGGCGGCAGCGAAACAACCCTGAACACCTTACAAAGTGTGTTGAATCAACAGTTTCCCAATCTTACTATTAGCTACGCTAAATCTCCGCCATTTCGCCAACTTACCGACGAAGAACACCAGGCAGACCTAAAAGCCATCAACGATGCCAATGTCGATATTCTGTTTGTTGGCCTGGGCTGTCCTAAGCAGGAACGCTGGATGGCCGACAACAAAGCAGCACTGAATTGCACCATGCTAGGTGTCGGTGCGGCGTTTGATTTTATTGCAGGCAACAAAAAACACGCGCCAAACTGGATGCAACAAGCCGGCCTCGAATGGCTGTTTCGATTGATGGAAGAACCCAAACGTTTGTGGCGCCGATATTTATATACCAACCCCGTTTTTATTGTTTTGCTGATCAAGCAACTGATTTTCGGCAAATAGGTCGGCTTATCAGCGGCCGCCGCATTGTGTACAATCAGCCAAAATAATAATGAATGCGACGCTTGAAACCCTAGCATCAGACTGTTGTCGATGCATCAGACAAGCGCAACCCCGGAGTTCTCTGTGAGTAAAAAAGTCGCCTTGATTACTGGCATTACTGGCCAGGACGGATCGTATCTGGCTGAGTTTTTATTGAAAAAAGGCTATGAGGTTCATGGCATCAAACGCCGTGCCTCGTCCTTCAATACTGACCGTATCGACCATATTTACCAGGATCAGCACGAAGACAATGTGCGCCTAAAGCTCCACTACGGCGATCTCAGCGATACCTCCAACTTGGTACGTATCATCAAAGAAACTCAGCCCGACGAAATATACAACCTTGGAGCCCAGAGCCACGTTGCGGTTAGTTTCGAGTCGCCAGAATATACCGCCGATGTCGATGCCATGGGCACCCTGCGATTGCTTGAAGCCATTCGTTTATTGGGGCTAGAAAAGAAAACCCGATTTTATCAGGCCTCCACATCTGAGCTTTACGGCCTAGTGCAAGAAACGCCACAAAAAGAAACCACGCCGTTTTATCCGCGCTCGCCCTATGCGGTGGCCAAACTCTACGCGTACTGGATTGTCGTCAACTACCGCGAATCTTATGGTATGTATGCGTGCAACGGTATTTTGTTCAATCACGAATCACCACGCCGTGGAGAAACCTTCGTCACCCGCAAGGTCACTCGAGGTGTGTGCAATGTCGCACTGGGTATCGACGACTGTCTGTATATGGGCAACATGGATGCCAAACGTGATTGGGGCCACGCCAAAGACTATGTCGAAATGCAGTGGTTGATGATGCAACAGGCAGAAGCTGAAGATTTTGTTATCGCGACAGGCGTGCAGTATACCGTTCGAGAATTTATCGAGTTTGCGCTTAAAGAACTGGGCATCACATTGCGATGGCAGGGGTCTGACGTCGACGAAATCGGTATCGTTGACACCATCGATCACGATGTCATCAGTGCCGATGCCTTAAAAATCCGTGAAGGTGACGTTATCATCCGCATTGACCCGAAATACTTCCGCCCGGCCGAAGTAGAATCCCTGCTTGGCGACCCTACCAAGGCAAAACAAAAGCTCGGTTGGGAGCCAACGACAACGCTGCAAGAGATGGTCGCTGAAATGGTTGCCCACGATCTGGATCAAGCCAAACGCCATGCACTATTGAAGCGTGAAGGCTTTGATGTCAGCACTGCACGCGAATAGTCTGGGAGTGATCATGGATACCAACAGCAAAATCTATGTTGCCGGCCACCGTGGTATGGTGGGCTCTGCTATCGTGCGTCTACTGCAAAAGCAGGGGCACAAACATATCGTCACGCGCACCCATGCTGAGCTTGATCTGTGTGATCAAGCGGCTGTGCAGGCGTTCATGCAACAAGAGAAACCCGACTACGTTGTATTAGCCGCCGCAAAAGTGGGCGGTATTCACGCCAACAATACCTACCCGGCCGAATTCATCTACCAAAACCTGATGATGGAAGCCAACGTCATACACCAGGCCTATGCCAGTGGTTGCCAGCATTTGTTGTTCTTGGGTAGCTCGTGTATTTACCCCAAGCTTGCCGCGCAACCGATGACCGAGCAAGCGCTGTTAACCGATACACTGGAACCCACGAACGAACCCTACGCGATTGCTAAGATTGCCGGCATCAAGCTGTGTGAATCCTACAATCGTCAATATGGTACCGACTACCGCTCAGTGATGCCAACCAACCTGTACGGCCCTCACGACAATTTTCATCCAGAAAATAGCCACGTGATACCAGCGCTGATCAGACGCTTTCATGAAGCTAAACTCTCGAATGCCGAAGAAGTAACCGTTTGGGGCACAGGCAAACCCATGCGTGAATTCTTGCATGTGGATGATATGGCCGCCGCCTCTGTGCATGTAATGCAGCTTGGTAAAGCCACCTACGATGCCAACACTGATCCGATGTTAAGCCATATCAACGTCGGTACCGGGCGCGACATCACCATTGCTGAGATGGCACAGACGATAAAAGCAGCCGTTGGCTTTGAAGGCGAACTGACCTTCGATACCAGCAAACCCGATGGTGCACCCCGTAAACTCATGGATGTATCGCGCCTTAAAGATCTAGGCTGGCAAGCAAGCATCGAATTTCGTGATGGCATTGATGATGCTTACCAGTGGTTTCTTGCCAACCAGGACAGCTTCCGCGCCTAAACTGTCGAACCGGCCAACGGACAAATTAGATCATTGGCCGCAAATACCCCGCTGTAACCATTGATTACCCCTGCTACAGCGGTATCATGCCTTGATAACAAAAATAAAAAGGCTCTTACGCCCGTGGTAGAATCCGGTCTTATCCGAAGTAACCAGCGCTTGGTCAATGTCATTGAACGTCTGCTCGATTTGGGCATGGTTTTCTTTGGCTTACTGATTGCCAGCATTCTGCACCCTGATAGCGGTGTAGACGTCACTGCACCGACTTATGCCATCGCCGGCATTCTGGCTGCCGTGCTGTTTTATGTGATTGCAGCACAAACACGCCTGTATCAATCATGGCGAGGTGTTGAGCTCAGTTTACCGGTTAAAAATGTGCTGCAAACGTGGGGGATCACTGTCGTCACCCTGTTCACCATTGCCTGGGCACTGAAAGTCTCCGAAACCTACTCACGGATTGTTATTGGTATCTGGTTTTTGCTAACGCCGTGTTTACTGGTAACTGCACGTGTTGGCGTTCGTAAACTACTCATCAGACTCCGCAGTGCCGGCCGCAATAGCCGCAGCGTTGCCATCGCAGGCTGCAGTAAACTGGCCGCCAAACTGGCCGCTGAAATCGAAGCAAACCCGTGGATGGGTTTTCAGCTACAAGGTTTCTACGACGACAGCCCCTCGCCAGATACTCCTGCTGAGCGTTATTTGGGCGATTTACAACAATTGACCCAGGACGCTCGCGCCAAGCGCTACGATCAAGTATTTATTGCCCTGCCGATGTCGGATGAAGAACGTATCCGCGATCTTGTTCACGGCTTATCTGATAGCTCGACCCCAGTACATTTTGTACCAGATTTGTTTGTTTCCAATTTGATGAAAGCACAGATGTCCGCGGTGGGAAATCTGCCGACGATCAGCGTATTTGACTCCACCTTTGATGATTTCGGACGCCTGCTCAAACGTCTCGAAGACATCGTTCTATCCAGCCTGATATTGCTGCTTATAAGCCCGATTATGCTGGCAATCGGGATTGCCATAAAAGCCACATCCAAAGGCCCGATGTTTTTCAAACAAAAGCGCTACGGCATTGGCGGTGATGAAATCTGGGTATGGAAATTTCGCTCGATGAGTGTCTCCGAGAATGACCCTTCTCATATTCAACAGGCACAGAAGAACGATGCCCGAATTACACCGCTGGGCGCATTTATTCGCCGTACGTCCTTGGACGAGCTGCCGCAATTCATCAATGTATTGCAAGGGCAAATGAGCATCGTCGGCCCAAGACCTCACGCGGTTGCCCACAATGAGCTATACCGTAAGGATATCGAAGGCTACATGCTGCGCCATTTAGTAAAGCCCGGCATCACTGGTTGGGCGCAGGTAAACGGCTGGCGGGGTGAAACCGACACCCTCGAAAAAATGCAAAAGCGTGTCGAATACGATCTGGCGTATATCCGCGATTGGTCACTCTGGCTGGATCTAAAAATTATATTTCTAACAATTTTCAAAGGATTCATTAACAAAAACGCCTATTGATCAGAAATCCATCGTTTGCCGGTTGCAACCAATTCATCGCTCTCATAGCCTAAGGCACATGAAGCGTTCAAAAGGCACCCGGTGCCATACCTCATGCCAACAGGATGCGGGCATATCATGATGAAACAAGGATCTGTGAAAATCGTCGTCGCCGTACTGACCGTCATTGCTGTTGTTGTGTTTTTTGTCAGCGGCGGCCAAGACGTGTTTACGCTCGCCAATATTAAAGTGGTTCAAGGCGATATCGCTGCGCTATTCGCCGAACACCCGGTGTTAATCATCGCTGGGTTCATGGCCATTTACATCGTATGCACAGCGCTCTCCATCCCGGTTGCCACACTGTTAACCCTGCTTGCTGGCAGTGTTTTTGGTTTTATTCCCGGCCTTATTATCGCCTCTTTTGCTAGTACGATGGGCGCCACACTCGCCTTTCTATTGGCGCGTTTTTTGTTTCGGGATTCCCTACAAACCCGCTATGCCGATAACCTCACGCGCATTAATCAAGGCTTAGAAGAAGAAGGCGGATTTTTCTTATTTGCGATGCGTTTAGTGCCACTGTTTCCGTTTTTCATGGTCAACTTTCTGTTTGGGTTGACCCCCATTAAAACCCTAACATTTTTCGGCGTCAGTCAATTAGGCATGCTGCCAGGCACCGCAGTCTACGTCTATGCTGGAACGGAACTAGGGCAAATTGATCAACTTCAAGATATTGCCTCACCAAGCTTACTGATTGCCTTCGCTTTGCTGGGTGTTTTCCCCATCGCCAGCAAACACTTTCTTCGCTGGTTAAAACAACTGCGTAACAAGGCCTGATCAACGTCATTCAAGGAGCACTTATGGCGAAGTACGATTACAACCTGATTGTTATCGGCGGCGGTTCCGCTGGCCTCGTTGCGTCTCTGATCGCAGCAGCGACCGGTGCCAAAGTGGCTCTGATTGAAAAACACAAAATGGGAGGCGACTGCCTGAATACAGGCTGCGTGCCCTCTAAAGCGCTGATTCAATCAGCCAAAGTTGCTCATCAAATGCGCCATGCTGATCACTATGGGCTCAAACCCAGGCAGCCCGAAATTGATTTCAAAAGTGTCATGGATCGCATACACAATATCATTGCCACCATCGAGCCACACGATTCGGTCGAACGCTTCACGGGCCTCGGCGTCACCTGTTTCTCCGGCGATGCACGGCTCACAGGCCCCCACAGCATCTCCTTCAGCAACGCAGATGGCGAACAATCACTAACTGCTCGCAGCATTGTTGTTGCGACCGGTGCTGGCCCGCTAGTGCCCCCCATTGAGGGCCTTGAAGATATCGATTACCTCACCAGTGACGACCTCTGGCAGCTACAAAGCCTACCCAAGCGTCTCTTAGTGCTCGGAGCAGGACCCATCGGCGTTGAAATGGCCCAAGCTTTTGCGCGCTTGGGTGCGCAGGTGACTCTAGCGGATATGACACCGACCATCCTCTACCGTGAAGACAACGATGTTGCAAAAATCATTGCCGGCTGCCTTACCGCCGAAGGCCTGGATATTCGCACCGAGCATAAACTCCTGCGATTCGAGCAATGTGACGGCGAATCCACCGCCGTCTTTGATCATCGAGGCGAAGAAACCCGGATTGCGTTTGATTCCACGCTGCTGGCTTTCGGGCGCAAGGCCAATACCCACGGCTTTGGTCTCGAAGAGCTAGGGGTTACCTTGCGTCAGAATCAAACCATTGACGCCAATGCATTTCTGCAAACCAATGTTCCCAGCATATACGTGTGTGGCGATGTCACTGGCCCCTATCAGTTTACTCATACAGCCTCACACCAAGCTTGGTACGCAGCTATCAACGCACTATTTAGCCCGGTTAAACGTTTCAAAGCTGACTACAGCGTGATTCCGTGGGCTACCTTCTGTGCGCCAGAAGTCGCCCGCGTTGGTTATAACGAAAAAGACGCCGATGCCGAATGCATCGCCTACGAAACCACGCTGTACGACATGGCAGATGCCGATCGCGCCATCGCCGACAGTAAAAATATCGGGTTTATCAAAGTCTTAACCAAACCTGGCAGTGACAAAATTATTGGCGCTACCATCGTCAGCGAGAATGCAGGCGAGCTGATCAACGAATTTGTCATCGCTATGCGCCACGGCCTCGGCCTGAATAAAATCCTGTCGACCATACATATTTACCCCACTTACAGCGAAGCCAATAAACTAGCAGCCGGAGTTTGGCGTAAAAACCATGTACCGGCCGTTGCCGTTAAACTGTCGACCCTCTTCCATGCACTGAGACGCCGCTTATGAACCCAGCTTCCGTGATTTCTGCCGTACCGGACAGCACCTTTGCCAGCTATCTCTACGATCATCGCCTGCAACTAAAACGCGGCACGATCGACACCTTGCAGATCAATATCGGTAAACGCTGCAATCAAGCTTGCCATCACTGTCATGTCGAGGCCGGCCCGTTGCATCAAGACAATATGACCGCCGAAACCGTCGACCGCCTGATTGCCTTACTGGAATCAGCAGAGAGTGTTGATACCGTTGATATTACCGGCGGTGCACCTGAAATGAACCCTCACTTTCAGCGCTNTGTTACAGCCATCCGTGGGATGGGAAAGACCGTCATCGATCGTTGTAACCTGACGATCTTGCAACAACCCGGTCACGAAAATACGGCCGAGTTTTTAGCCCATCACAAGGTCAATGTGGTTGCCTCATTACCGTGTTACAGCGAAGCAAATGTTAATCAACAACGCGGTAATGGCGTTTTCGCCGATAGTATTGCCGCCCTGCAAAAACTCAATACGCTGGGCTACGGCCAACCGGGTAGCGATCTGACGTTGGATTTGGTCTATAACCCGCTCGGTGCCAGTTTGCCGCCGCCGCAAGCAAGCCTCGAAGCTGATTACAGAAAACGCCTGCTGGCTGATTTTGGCATCCGTTTTCACCAGCTGTACACCCTCACGAATATGCCCATTAAACGCTTCGCTCATCAGCTGCAGCGCGACAAACAAATGGTGCCTTACATGCAGTTGTTGAAAGACAACTTTAATCCTGAAGCGGCTCAGCAAGTGATGTGTCGCTCATTAGTTTCTATCGGCTTTGACGGGCAAATCTACGATTGTGATTTTAACCAGATGCTCGATATTCCCGTGGCTGGCAAGCGCCAAAGTATTTGGGATATCAACGCTCTGGCCGAAGTAAACGAAGCGATTGCCATTGATGATCACTGCTTTGCTTGCACCGCCGGTGCTGGCAGCTCCTGCGGTGGCTCGCTCGTTAACGAGTAATGGCTTTACCATGACCGATACAGTGATTCGACTTAGTATCTTTTTCGGCATTCTTGTCATTATGCTGATCTGGGAACAATGGGCAGGCTTGCGCCAGCCCGCCGAACCACTGCTGCGTCGCCGTTTTGCCAATATCAGTTTTTCGGTCATCAACAGCATACTGGTGCGACTGTTCTGGCCTGCCGGGCTATCCGTTATTGCCTTGTGGGCAGAAAGCCAACAACTCGGATTATTCAATGCCTTGCAATGGCCATTTTGGATTGAATGCCTACTCGCAATTGTGATTTTGGATTGCCTGATTTACTGGCAACATCGGTTGTTCCATCGCGTACCCGCGCTCTGGCGATTACATCGTATGCATCACAGCGACCTGGATTTTGATGTAACAACCGCCTTGCGCTTCCATCCACTAGAGATTCTGCTGTCGATGGTTATCAAGACGGCGGCGGTGATCGCTCTGGGCCTGCCACCGTTCACGATTGTGCTCTTTGAAATCATCCTCAACGGGCTGGCGATGTTTAATCACGGCAACGTCCAATTGCCTAAACGTCTAGACCACCTGCTGCGCCAATTCATCGTAACGCCTGATATGCATCGGGTGCATCACTCGCTGGTATGGCACGAATCCAACAGCAATTTCGGCTTTAACCTATCAATCTGGGATCGGCTGTTTCACAGCTATGAAGCCCAACCCGCTGCCGGTCACTTGCAGATGGACATTGGCCTTGACCATTATCCGAAACTGCGCGCGCGCGGATTGATCCAACCTCTATGTATTCCGTGGTATTCAGCCGAAAAAAACGCCGACGCCACCAAAACCTCTGATTGAGATAACGACCATGAACGCAAAAACGACCGCCGAAAAGGTACAGGATTACTACGGCAAGGTACTGCAAAGCTCTGCCGACTTGAAAACCAGCGCCTGCTGCCCGATCGATGCCATGCCGGCCCACTTATTGCCGCTCATGCGCAATCTGCATGATGATGTGAAAAACAAATTTTACGGCTGCGGATCACCCATTCCATTAGCAATCGACGGTGCTACCGTTCTCGACTTAGGCTGCGGCACCGGTCGTGATGCCTATCTATTGGCACAGCTGGTGGGCGAATCAGGCAACGTCATCGGCGTCGATATGACCGATGAACAGCTCGACGTTGCCCGCGCGCACGATGACTTTCACCGCAAAGCGTTTGGCTATGCGCGTTCAAACACCCGTTTTGAAAAAGCCTATATCGAAGATTTAGGGTTTCTCGACGACAACTCTGTGGATGTCGTCGTGTCTAACTGCGTCATCAATCTCTCTGCCGATAAAGCTGCCGTGTTCGAAGAAATCTTTCGCGTACTAAAACCCGGCGGCGAACTCTACTTCTCAGATATTTATGCCAGCCGACGTATCTCTCAACCTCTGCGAGAAGACCCGGTATTATTAGGCGAATGTTTGTCAGGCGCGCTCTACACCGAAGATTTTCGACGCATGATGGCCGATGTTGGCTGCCAGGATTTTCGCATCATGAGCAAAGGCACAGTTGAACTCCACGACCCGGTCATTATCGAAAAAATTGGCATGGTAGATTTTTACTCCATTACCGTGCGTGCTTTCAAACTGGATTTGGAAGATCGTTGTGAAAACTTCGGGCAAATCGCCACCTATCGAGGCGGTATCAAACACGCCATTCATCAGTTTGCTCTCGATGATCATCACCTGTTTGAAAAAGGCTTACCAATGCCAATTTGCAGCAACACAGCTCGAATGTTAGAAGACACTCGCCTAGCCGCTTTTTTCGATATACTAGGCAACGCCGACACCCACTACGGGCTGTTTGACTGCGGCGCCGATGATGGTGTAAAAACGAGTAGTGAAGCGCCCTGCTGCTAACTCAATATATGTGTAGATGGGGTTTTTCCTTCCCCATCTACCACAAACGCTATACTGTGCTGACTGCTGTCAGAGACCGGAAGCCCACAGCCTTATGCTACTGTCCATCATAGTGCCCGTTGCGCCTAACGAAATATCATGGCTGCGCCTGATGCAGGATTTCGGTCCGATTCAGGATGAGGCAGAGATTGTGGTTGTTTGCGGTGATAGCCACCAGCAATCCATCATTCTCAATAAATTGGACCATTTGCCGCTGAACCTACGTGTCATTACCGCGCCGCCCGGTCGCGCTGAACACCTCAACGCTGGCGCTGAAGCCGCCGAAGGTGACTACCTATGGTTCATCCACGCGGATAGCCAAATCCCACGCCAAGCCATTCGACGGCTCAAACGTATTTTGCCGCAGGCAGATCGGCAGGTATTTTACTTCGATCTGAAGTTTTTTCCTGATGGCCCACGCCTGATGGAAGTTAATGAATGGGGCGTTTGGTTCCGCTCACGTTTTTTTACCGCCCCTTTTGGCGATCAAGCCTTCTTAGTCAGCAAATCACTGTTCAACAAGATCGGGCCCTACCCCGTCAATGCCGCCTACGGAGAAGACCATTTGTGGATTTGGCAGGCCCGGCATAAAGGTATTGCCATCAAACCAGCAAAAACCTGGGTGATGACAAGCGCACGCAAGTACCAGCAACACGGTTGGCTGAGTACAACAGGCACACACCTGCGACTTTTTTCAAAACAGTATCTGCGTGAGTTTTGGCACTGGCTGAAACGTCACATTTGCCGCCTACCACTGGCAAAGATGAAACTCTGAAACAGGTCGTCATGAACACTGTCATCGCTGTATTTGCAAAAACACCCGGATTATCTCCCCTAAAAACACGACTGGCCGCAACCGTGGGCACCACCGATGCCGAAGCCTTCTATCGGCTCAGCCGAGATGCAACCGCCGAAGTGATCGCCGCGCTTGAAGTCGATGTTGTCTGGGCCGTGGCTGAAGAAAACGCGCCCACCGATGCATTCTGGCACGGTAAAGATTGCCTTTGGACAGGCCCGGGCAGCCTTGGGGATCGCTTGGCACATATCTATGCCTGCTTAATCGCTCGCTATGATAACGTACTGCTCATCGGCAGCGACTCCCCGACACTCCCAATCGACTACCTACACACCGCGATTGATACACTTACTCACGAAAACGGCGTTGTGCTCGGCCCCTGCGATGATGGCGGGTTTTATTGCCTTGGCAGCAATCATTCGGAGGTTGCAACGCTACTACCCGATATTACCTACAGCAGCCCGCAAACCGCCGATGATTTGCAGTTACAGCTCAAAACCCGGCATTTTGCTATTACCCAGTTACCGGTTTGGTTTGACGTTGATACCGAGCAAGACTGCCGAAAGCTGCTAAAAACGCTGCATCACAGCACTCGCCTTACGCCAGCGCAACAAGCGCTTATCCCCTGCGTAGCGGCCATTCTGGCGTAGAGACTGATACACGCTCTCTTACAGTCACCCACAGTATTTTACAGGTACCCGTTTCTGATTCGCCCAAACGATCATCGGTAGCATTCTGCGGTCAAAGTGTATAAGGCACCACTACGGTAGCCTGTCATCTATGCTTAACAAAACGAGCATACACCGCCATGTGCTGTGTCCAGGTAATACAAAGACAAGGAGCCTGCCTATGTTCGATGTAGATTTCCATCAACGTCTGATCATGAATCAGGTTCTGCTGGCGCAAGCCGCCTGCCTACTTACAGATAGCGATTCTCTGTGTTTGTGTATCGAAAACGACGCCGAAGCACGCGGTTATACCTATCAAATGCGCGATGATCAGCTGTTTGTGCTGCCCAAACGCACCTCGGCAAACCTTATCGTGCATCTGTCGACAACCCAATTTCAGCAACTCATCAGCGAGGAATTCAGTTTTCTTGGTCTGGTGGAAACCGGTCAAATCACGTTTGAACGCGGCAGCAAAGATCAACTAGGCAATTGGCCTGCCGTACTGCAAGTCCTCTACTATCAGCGTGAGGTTTGGTCTCCTGCGGTCAGCCAAAGCCTGAAACGACTCGATTTACACCATAAATTTCGCCTAACTGACCCAGTGGACGATGTCGTACGATTCCTACATCGCACCGGCTACGTGGTATTTAGACAGGTATTTTCGTTTGCCGAGTATCGAGTGCTATCTGACAACCTCGACCAACATATTCAAGCCCTCGAAGACGATGACCCACACGGGCGCTGGTACGAAAACGCTGCCGGTGATTCAAAGTTGGGCAAGATCGCCTACCTCGAAGAAATCGACGATCACTTCCGTCAGCTGGCTGATGATCCACGATTAAAACAGATCGCTCGCTACGCAGGGCCAGAACTTGCCATGGCTCACGAGTGCATGGATGGTGTGCAGTGCATCATCAACCGCAGCCATATGGCGGACAACCGCTCACTGCACTGGCATAAACTCTGTGACCTCGGTGGCCATCCACTACTATGCCCCGGGCTTGTGGTGACACTGCATTTGGATGAAGGCACTGTGGAAACCGGCCGCACCGCGTTTATGGCCGGTAGCCACAAATATGCCAATACCCCAGCAGACCCGGAACTGGGCGAAAGCTCCGTCGTGGCTATTGATACGCAGCCTGGAGATATTACCGTGCACTACGCGCATACACTGCATCAAATTCAGGCCCCTACTCGCAATCATGTGAAACGTAAGGTAATTGGTGTGCAGTACCATAAATTAAAGCTATTCACGGCTACGGCTAAGGATGCTGTTGCACCAGACACAAGAAAATCGTTTGTCTTCGTGCATAGAGCCATCGGGCACCCGTAGCAAACCAAAAAAAATATCGCCGTAGTGTGGACTAGACATCAAATTTCCGTTCTATTTTCCCATTCAGTGGCGTAGCCAGAACTAAATGGACAGTCGAGTTAACCGTAAACGGTCGTAATCTGGCGAGCTCCATACCCAATGCCCCACAACCCATTACAAATCATCGAGGATCCTCTCCTCAAAAATTTGAGTAACTGACACTGGCATCGCACTTACACACCTGCAAACCGCTGAGTAAAGCTCAATAAGTTGGATCTACTCTTTCTGCTCTTCAAAAATCAGACATTATTAATATCTAAGTGGAGCAAATTTCTATTGATAGTACGGCAGTAGAAGTACACTCAGCTATCGATGGTATCACGATCCCCCTCTCAATAAGGGGACTGATATCCGAGTGACTGTTATCCGAGCGTTTAGCATTAAAACGAATAAAAGGGGACAGAAAACCTCTACGCTGGTGGGCACGTGGGCTACGAATTTGTGGATGTGACTGCCAAGAACATTGTTTGGATTACCAAGGCAGCAAGAGCACGTTGGAAGATTGAAAACGAGTGCTTTAATGCCTTGAAGAATAACGGTTATGACTTAACACCAAGGAGCACCTAACTCTATCCCTTTAGGATGGAGGGGTTCTGCTCGCCTAAAGAAAATAACGGGTTAAAAAATCAACAAAATCGATCAAAAAGACCGGATCAACCCCGCAGTTAACGATCAAAAACAGCACACTTTAAGTCGATGTTTGTAGAATGAGGTGGCAGTTCAAAGAAAAATCACGAATTGAGCCGCTCACTGAGAATTATTGGCCCTGAGGGGGGGCAAAATTAATGGCCATTGACAACACCTATACATTAAATCAGCCGTTCTTGGGCTGACGAAGCATTGGAAACATCTCAGGCATACAACCGGTTTTTATCGTCGTGACCTGTTTAAACCCATGGCTTCGATAGAATGATAGATTACGCGGATTGCTCGATACCAGGTAGGTCAGCGCATTGATCTCATCCAGTTCTCTCAACGTGTGTTTCATCAAAGCCGAGCCGATCCCCAGATTCTGACAGGCTGGATCGATTGCCAGCAAAGACAGGTACCAAAATGGCTCGATGGGCTTGCATCGAGCTAGTGCTTCATGGTTCTCCGTGATGTCATTGATCTGGGTTGGAGTCAAACTGGTCCCATCAAAAAACGCCGCAAAAGCATCTTCATCTGCTTTGACACCCGGCGGCAACCACAAACAAACGCCAGAAAAATCGCCGGCGATTTTTGCATGTCCGCCGTGGACCGATGCTCTGCCCGTCATCGTAAATCCTTCGGCAATGGACAAATAGCTGCTGGCTTTTGGCCAAAGGAATCGAAACAGCGGGTCAGTAGCGAACCCTAACAACAGCGTTTGCTCTATCTCTTGCATATCGGCTGACAATGCGGCGCGAATTGAAAGCGTATCAGTCATGGATGTATCCGAGTCAGTAACTAATGTTCATGTGCTAAGCATAGAACAGAATATAATGCGACCTAGACGCTGTAGCGCCTATTAAACTCGGCAATATAAATAATTAATCGAATTGCAGGCTGTGCGTACCTTGCCGAGGCGTTTTGTTAACTTAGGGAAGTAACCCGTGTAAGCTACACAGCCCTATCACATCCCCCACTATGTTTGATTTGCTGTCATGTCCATCGCCGAAGTTTCTCCTGAGTACAAACATCTTATCCAACTGGCCAGCAAAGGTTTGAAAGGCCCCGAACGGAGGGCCCATATCGCAGAGGTCGCTGAGACGCTATGTTCAGGCAACCCTCGCAGTAAGCATCCCATATGAGTGTAAATGTGCTATTGCTATAATGAATTATATGGGACGCCTACTAATATGGTTTTCCTAACAAATTAATACTTTAAGCAAGTTTTAGCTTAAAGTGAGGGAAACCATCTCAGTTATTATTGGTTTGATTGGCGTTGGCCTGTCGCCGCATAGGCAACCAATGCCATCAGCATAAAGATCAGCAAAAGGGCGGCCAAACGGTGGTAGGACAGGTCAACCAGATAGACCGCAAACAATGAGCTAAGAACCATTGATACGACACCGACAATATCGATGATACAAATCCAAAACAATCGCTGTTTGTCGGAAGATGTTTCCATGATTTCTGTAATTAGCGATGCATTCAGTGCAAGAAATGCGGTTGGTATTAATACCATGGCGATTGCAATGGCAATTTTTACCGGAATGAATATGCAATAAAAAAAGTGTATCGACAGTACAATCAAAACAGACTTAATAATTTTTTCCAGGGGCATTCTTCGCAAAAGAAACGCATAAACCTTAAATCCGACAAATGTGCCCAGAGCCAGAGCACCATAGATATAAGTGATTTGCAACGTCCCCAGCCCAAGATACTTTTCCAGCGTAAACGGACCGGTTTGAATCATGGCGCCGAGACACAGCATGATAACCGAGTATACGACAACCTTACGTAAGGAATGATTGCGCCAATTCAATCCCGCTTGTATGTGACGATCGAAAAGTCTGAACTCTGACGCTTCTCGTACGGGAAATCGCGTGACCGGTAGTGTTAATGCGACAGCCAACAACACCATCAAAGGCAATAAAAAAGGGAATGCATATCGTAACGACGTCTGAGGAAACAGATGAAACGCAACCAGCGTTACAGCGGGTGCAGCAACCACGCCAACGTTGGAAAAGGTGTTAATCAGAGACAGTTGTAGGGCTTTTTCAGTCGTTTCCACACGCCGAAAGAACAAATAGACCTGTGTCAACACCATACCGCCAGTGCTCAGTCCCAATACCACTCTCGATACAACGATGAGCAGATAGCTATCCCGGTAGAACCCCATCAGGCAGATTGCATAACCTACAACACCGATCCACACAGCCAAGGCCAGGAGTTTTTTGAGGGCGAAATACCGTAATGCCCAGAGAAAAAACCACAACCCAATCAGGTTCAAAAAGCTAAAACCTGCGATGATAATCGTGTAGGCATTCACATTCGAAAGCGCTGGAAGATTTTGGGCCGCCAGCATGATCACATGCGGCATCATCGGATAAATCAGCGCAATGTTAACGCCATCGACAAAGGCAATTGCTATCAGGCTATGGAATAAACCCCATCGGAATTGGCCTTTGCTCTCATTCATCGTACACACCCATCAGCATAAGCATGCACCTATTCAAACGTCTTGTCCTGACTCAAAAATGAGATCAGCCAAGGTGTTTACAGAAAATATGATATTCGCATGGGTAACACCATCAATGACCCGCACGATTAAGTTGTCTCCGGTAATCGCATCCCAACCACTGGATGCTTTCGACACGAGAAATCGATTATATCTATCATGGCCGTCGTTTTGCGCTGGCTCAGCATCACCGGCCTTGAGCAGCAATACTGGCACATCCGTCACCGGCGATATATTCGCCTGCTGCGCCAGTTGCATATCATTATTGAAATAGTCCATATACTCGACGATTGCTGAGTGATGAATGCCCACTTGCAGGAAGTACTCGTGCATATCCATCGCCAGATCCTCTCTTTCCAAACACTCCTGTGTTTCTTTATCAGCATAGGTCGCATCGATAATCACGACCCTGTCCACCGATACCCCCTGATCAATCAATAGACGGGCAACGGCCATTGAGAGGTTTCCACCGAGTGACCATCCGAGTAGTGTCAGAGGTTCGCCATCACGGCTATGCCTTTGAATAACCGACGCATAAATTTTGGCCAGCTCGTTAAGGTCCGTTTCGAGTTCCTCAACAAAAGCGTTGTAGTGCTCGATACCCAAACAAGAATAGCGCTGCGCTAAAACACCGGATAAACGCCAGTAGATTTCGGCACCGCAAAGACCTGCATGGATCATAAACATCAGTGGTTTTTTATCGGAATGTGGTGTCAACGGATTGACAAGTTCATCCAATGCATGACCGGTAAAGGATTTCAAGTAGAGCACTTCGTTCGCCAACGCCTCAACCGTCGGGCATAGAAAAACCGTGGTAACACGCATGCACAAATCAAACCGACTATTAATGCGATTTACCATTTGTGCCGCCAAGACCGAGCTGCCGCCCAACCGAAAAAAATCATCTCGAATACCGATTTTTTCTATCCCGAGTAACACTTGCCATATGCCGCATATGGCATTTTCCTCTACGGTAACAGGAGGTGCATAGGAGCCCTCAACCGTATCGATAACCGGCAAGAGTTGTTTATCAATCTTACCGTTGCCCGTCAGCGGCAAACGTGCCATCCAGACAAAGCGGTTCGGGATCATATACACTGGTAGAGAAGTCCGTAAGTACTTTTCGATTTGTTCGTCAGACAGATTGTCGCAGCCTTGCCCCACAATATAGGCAACCAAGAAACTGACATTTTCACGGGATATGAGTTGAACGCTGGCCTGATTAATACCTTCGACATGCACTAATATTGATTCGATTTCGCCGGGTTCAATACGATAACCATTCAACTTGATCTGTCCATCGCTGCGTCCCAGACATTCAAGATTGCCGTCCTCTCGCCAACGCCCAAGATCGCCACTTTTGTACAACCTGATCGGCAAAAAGGAAGCCTCAATAAAGCGCTCGCGCGTCAGCTCATCTCGGTTCAAATAACCGGCAGCCAAACAGTTACCGCCAATATACAATTCACCGACGGCCCCTCGCGGCAATACGCGCTGGTATTCATCCAATATCCATACACTCTCTCCAGGCAGCGGTTTACCGATAACTCGGGCAGGCAAGCTCTCATCTGACGTTGCCGTACTGTAGATGCAACACTCGGTCGGTCCATATGCCTCAATGGTTTTCTTGCAATACAGACGCAGTTTTCTGATCAAGGCCTCCGATACGGGTTCACCACCAAATAGTGAGGTTACGTTCTTCAGGGCTGCAGCATCTATATCCGTTTCAGCAAGAAATACCTTCCACATCGATGGCGTCTGCTGAATCAAATTAATCCGTTCGCGATAGCGCGTAAACACTTGCGCAGCCTCGTCAGGCTCTGCAAGTATCAGCGTTCCCCCGCGAATCAGTGGAAAGGCGAAGTCCAGTTCAAACAAATCAAATGTCGCAGCTGATGTACTCATTAATATCGGCTTTTGAATACCCACCCAGCCTGAAACTTCACTAAGAAATGCGAAAAAAGCGCCATGGGGCATATTCACACCCTTAGGCCTACCCGTTGTTCCTGATGTATAAATCACATAAGCTAAGTCCTTCGCATCTGGACCAACTGGCGCCACCGATTCAGGTTCAGACAGTTTGACTTGCTGAACATCGAGCACACAGGTACCCGAGCCACATTCAGCTATCTCCAGCATTTCACCACGGTAAACCTCACTGGTAATCACTAACGGTGCTTTTGTGTCTTCGAATATCCACATTTTTCTGTCGAGCGGATAATCAGGGCCGATCGGCACATAACAACCGCCCATCTTCATAATCGCTAACATGGCAACGATCAAATCGATATTTCTGTCCAGACATATGATCACACGTGTGCCCGAACGCAATTCTTCACCGAATCGGCTCCGGTATTCGGCACACATACAATAAGCCAGTTCTGATGATCGGCGATCCAATTGTTCGTATGAAATCTCACACCCTGACGCTATCACTGCCACCTGATTGGCATGGCTCTTCGCAACGTCAGTAAACACCTCGGGTACCAAGCCAACGTGTGTAACAGTCGCTGGCACGTCACAAACAGTATTTTGAAAGGCCTGTATTTCCTCCGCTGTAATCCATTCCAAATTCGCCAACGATGCATCGCTTTGACGACAAAAGTCACTGATGATTTTCTGATAAAGCAGGAGCCAACGATTCAAAGTGTCTTTGTCAAATAAACCGACCGCATATTCCATGACCAACTCATAGACTCCCTTTTTTTCTTCAATGAAGCTTTTCAGGTCAAGATCCATTGAAAAGCTGGCGCTATGAAAAATATCTGAACAGTTTTCTATTGGCAGTGGATGAAAATTATTTCTCGGGTTTCTATACTCAAACCAGGTTTGAAAAATAGGATGCCGTCCAACATCACGCTCGACATTCATCAGTTCAATAATTCGCTCAAACGGCAGAATTCCATGACGTTTAGCACGATCCAGCATATCGCTAACGGATCTGATAAACCCAACTACCGAGTCACCAGAATCGATCTGCATACGCAACACTAAAGCGTTTTCAAACCCCCCAATTGTCGAAGAAAATCGATCGTCGAGTCGACCGCAATGCGCCGAACCAACCACCACATCACGTTGACCGCTCATGACCGAAAACAGAACAAAGTATGCCGAAAGAAAAACTACTTCGGCAGACACCGAAAGCTCCACTGCCAGTCGTCGAACACCCTCACATAAAGCCGCATCACATGTTTGCGACAACCTCGCGCACCGATAGTCCATAGTGAGTGGCCGATCAACATCAAAAGGAAGCCTGAGTGTTTCCCAGCCTTGCAATTCCTTTCGCCAGAATGCTTCATGAGGCAAAAACTCCGCCTGTGCTTCTTCACTCCTTTGCCACATGGCATATTGATCGAAACCACTATCGCTTGACGATGAGCCTGTAGATTGTTCGTCTGGCATCGCTTGATAGCAGTCGACCCAATCAGCAAGCAATATATCGAGAGAGGTAATATCAAACGCCATGGCATGGGCACAAAAGATCAGATAGTGCTCATCACCGACAATAAAATGGTAAATTTTGAACGGATGTTCTTGTGTAAGGTGGAACTTTTTTCCTATTTCATTGATAACATCATTAGGCCAGTGATTTTTCTCAATTTCTCTTTTTTCGATCGAAATTTCATTATCCAGGTGAGTAATGGAATAACGACCATCATCACCGAAGTGAATACACTGATTGAGCGCCGTGTGCCTCCTGCACACATCAACCAAAGTATCCGTTAATCGTTCTATGCTGGACGGGTCTGTCACTTTCCAAAGAATCTTGTGATTGAACAACCCTAAGGAGATATTGCTTGTCTCCTCGACAAATAGAAGACGCTCCTGCGCATACGAAAGAGGTGTTGACCCTGTATCACTATTTTCGATACCAGTCAGATTGTCAGGCATCTCACCGTTCATATGCTCTCACCTGGATTTTCTGCCGAAATACACCTGTAGAGCTTGTCTACAGCCTCGATAATAGACCTGTGGGATTCATTTTCGAATAATGTTACAGATAAACTATTGTCTGTTAGTTTCCTCCAACCATTGGAGTCTTTTGAAACCAGAAATTGGTTGAAACGATCATGCTCCTCGTTCAATGGCGCATCAGTTTTACACGCTTTGAAAAGAAAAACAGGAATATCCGATATCGGATAAAATTGTGCTTTCTCGATCATTTCGTTATCAGATTCAAAAATATCCTGGAAGTAATCAATGGATGTTTCGTCCAACCCCAAATCCAAAAGTAGACTTCGAGTATCCAGCTCAATAAGGTGCTGTGCCATGTAATCAGCGACCTCTGAATCATTACAGAATGAATCAGACATGATAATCCTTGCAATTGGCACCCCTTTTTCACGCAAGTAATTGGCGGCTGAAAAAGCAATATTTCCTCCCATAGAGTGACCAAACAAGTGAATTGGCTCACCAGGGCGGCAGTGCTTTTCTATAACAGAGGCATAGATTTCACTCAGCTCCGACAAGTTCTTGATAGGGGTATCCGCAAACTGGTTATAATGCTCTATGCCAATGCATGTATAGTCTTTGGCTAGTGCAACAGATAATTGCCGATATATTTCAGATCCGCCATATGCTGCATGGAACAATATCATTATTGGCTTACTTGTATCGCAAGGGGTAAGCGGTGTCACAAGTCTATCGAGCGCTTCTCCGTTAAAAGACTTCAAATAAAGGATTTCATTCGCCAATTTATCAACAACGGAATGCGTAAATACCGCAGAAACCGGCAAAACAATATCGAACTCAATGCTAATTCGCGTTGCTACTTGCACTGCGACTATGGAATCTCCCCCCAAATCAAAAAAGTCATCCTTTGCCCCAACCCGCTCAATACCAAGAATTTCTTGCCAAAGATGGCAAAGAAACTGTTGCTCTGCCGTAGCCGGTTTAACATAAATATGGCCTTTTTTCGTTTTAGCTTTTTTTGATTCTGTCTGCGATTCATATTGCAACGCCGAACGATCACCTTGACCACCACGATTTCCAATTCTGGAAAAAGCATCTGGCAATATATCGTTTTGATTACCCCACTGGATATCTTGAATGGCACACTGCGATTGATAACAAAATTGCTGCAAGATCTGCGTAAAAATACTCGCCCACGCCCCGATTGTATCCTCACAAAAAAGGCTGGAGGCATAGTTAAAACAACACGCGAATGTTGTTTCCTGTTGACTGATATGAAGACTTAAATCGAAGCGTGCTGCGACGTCCTTTCCATTGATCAATCCACCCCGATTCTCGAGGGGAAGACGCTGACCACGTGCATCCGGTTGATCCATTGAGAACATGACCTGGAATATCGGGTGTCGGCTGCTGTCCCTGTCAACGTTCAAAAGATCTATCAATTTTTCAAACGGGAAAGCTTCATGCCGTTTCGCTGAGCCGACCTGGTCATGAACCTGTTCGAACAATTGAGCCGGTGTTTGGCCGCAGTTTATTTGGCCGCGTAAAACCAGTGTATTGACCAAACAGCCAATCAGCTTTCTGATTTGAGGATTACCCCGATTATCTGCCGGTGTGCCAATGACAATATTGTTTTGACCAGTGACGACAGCAAGGCTCGCATAGAAAGCGCTCAACAACACACTGTAAAGCGTCACGCCGTTTTCCGCGGCTCTCTCTCGCACCAGACTCATGATGTCTTGATCAATCAGAAAATTGAAGTTCCGGCCTGAATAGTCAATCTGTGCAGGCCGTTCGAAATCCGTTGGTAGTCGCAGATTTTCATAGCCTGACAGCTGCTCACGCCAAAACTCTGCATCGGCCTTTAGCGCCTCCATTCCCTCAGCGCTGCGCTGCCACACTGCATAGTCACTATAATCAACACCCGACAGTTCTAATGGTAAGGAAACGCCCTGCAGGAGCATCTCATAAGCCGACGCCCATTCATCCAACAACAGACCCAAAGACCAACCATCGAACGCAATATGATGAGCGACTAACATGACAAAGGTACCCGCGTCAGTTTCATAACAGAAGAGCCTTAGCGGTAAATCTTGGGTGAGCTCAAAGCCGGCCCATGCATCGTTAATGGCAGATTGTGGCCAATTATTCGAGGGAACCCTACGCGTAGTGATTTCCAACATTTGTGCAGATTCGACCATAACCGCGGCGCCATCATCACAGATATCTACTAGCTGTCGGAAAGGTCGATGGTGCCTGCAAACACTGATCAACGCTTCCACTAAAGCGTCAAGTTGAGCTTCCGGCTGAACCTTCCATATGGCAGGGATATTGTAGAGATTGCGAGTATGAGAGAACCCCTGTATGAACCAAAAACGCTGTTGCGAAAATGACAGCGGATAAGCTTCCCGCTCATGGTGAACCAGTTCTCGGCTATGAGCAGATTTCATCACTTCAGCCAACCCTCGAACCGTGGGTGTATGAAACAGATCCGCCAGTTCAAACGTGACATCCAAACGCTGAGCACACAAAGCCTGCATCGTTATTGCATTAATCGAGCTGCCCCCTAGCGCAAAGAAGTTATCTTCAATGCCCACCTGTTCTACCGCTAATAGATCAGCCCAAATGCGACAAATCGCCTGCTGAAGCTCATTTTCCGCTGGTTGATAGCCGGATGCATTGATCACAGGTAAAGGCAAAGCACGTGAATCTAGTTTACCACTCGATGAAACCGGTAGAGCATCCAAACAGACATAAGCCGTCGGCACCATATGCACAGGCAGAGATTGAGCAAGATAATCACGCAGCGCGGTTTCATCAAAGGCGCTTGGATCTTTGGCAACCATGTAAGCAACCAGGAACGCTACATTATTACGGGTTTTTAGTCGGACCGCTGCCTGCGCCACCCAAGGGACTTCGAGTATGTAGGATTCAATCTCTCCTACCTCAATACGCATACCACGCAGCTTTATCTGGTCGTCGAGTCGGCCTAGATACTCAAGCACGCCGCCCTCAAGCCAACGGACTTTATCACCGCTGCGATACAAACGACTGTCTTCATGATCGGAGAAGGGGTTTCTCACAAAGCTCTTTTGGGTAAGATCATTCCTGTTTAAATACCCTTCAGCGAGACAAACGCCACCGATGTACAACTCACCCGGTATGCCCGGTGGGAGCAAATTACCGTGCGTATCCAGTACATAAACCTGGACATTGTTGATGGGTTTCCCGATCGGGACACCTTTGCGCGCAGCCCAGTCGCGCGTATTTTCTTGTGCAGTAACTTCAACGGTGGTCTCAGTCGGCCCATAAAGATTGTTGAGTCCAACACTATCATCAGTCATTACGTAAAATTGATTCACAATAGCCCCCGACAGGACCTCGCCAGTGCAAAATACCTGACGAACACTGGAAGGTAACTGATGCTGCCAATGAATAGCCCAAGCGCAGAATGCAGATAACATCGATGGAACAAAATGAACCAGGCTGATTTGATGCTCACACAAGAGACGATGAATGGTTTCAGGATCACGGTGAGCCTGCGGAGGGGCAATAACAAGTGTTGAGCCAATCAAAAACGGGGAAAACAACTCCCAAACAGATACGTCAAAGGTAAAAGGCGTCTTTAATAGGAATGTATCGCCTGCCTCAAACGCAAACCGATCAATCTGCCATTGCAACCGATTGATAACTGCCCGTTGAGCAACCATAACACCTTTAGGTTTTCCTGTAGATCCGGAGGTGTAGATGATATAGAGCAGATCTTCCACGCGATAACCAATATCCAAATTGGCAATCACATCATCCTTGGCCTGCAGAATCGCATCCGTCGATATCATCGTCATGCCTGATTCTTTCGTCTCAGCGAAAACTGCCATACTGGTTTCGGATACTAACGCGGCCACGGGCTTGGCATCGTCAACGACATCGCAAACACGCGATACTGGGTCATCAGGGCTTACAGGGATATAAGCCATACCGGCCTTGGCAACGGCCCACAAGCTAACGATCATTTCCAAACTGCGTTCAAGGCACACGACGACCATTTGCGACCCGGCATCCCGTCTTGCAAGGTACAGTTTCTGGGCTAGGTGATTCGCGCAATTATTGAGCTGTCGGTATGTCAATACTGCGCCTTCAAACACTGCGGCGATATCTTCTGGCGATCTTTCAACCTGCCGCTCAAACAGAGTAACGATAGGTGTTTCGTCTACACAGGCGGTCTCAACACAACTGTACTCCTCCATAAGTTGATAACGTTCCGACTCACTGATTAGCTGCAGGTTCATCAACGGCATGTCGATGTTTTCAACAATCACCACTAAGATTCTCCGGTACAGCTCACTCCATTGCTGAACTGATGACTCCATGAAAAGTGAACTGGCATAGTTGAAAAAACCATGTATTTCGTCACATTCATCATCGATATAAAGGCTGAGATCAAATCGCGCTTCAGTATTCAGATCGCTGGAACCGTCGCCATTCACCAGATCAAAAGGCATGTCAACGTTTTGATTTGCGATAACGTGCTTAGCGAACATCACTTGAAAAACCGGGTGCATACCCGTATTTCTTCCCACCTCTAACATTTCTACGATGCTTTCAAATGGAAGAAATTCATGTTGCTTGGCGCCAACCAGTAAAGTTTTTACTTGCTCCAGTAGATCTCGGGCTGACTTCGAATAGTTCAGACACGCACGCAGAACTAACGAATTAACAAAGCATCCAATAATCTCATGGGTATCGGCATGGCCACGGTTGTCACTTGGCGTGCCGATAACAATATCGCGCTGACCACTCAACATCGACATCAAGATGTAAAACCCTGATAGAAGCACATTAAAAGATGTCGTGTTGTGTGTCGCAGCCAGATTTTTGATCGCATCGGAGAGTGGCCGATCAAAAGCAAACGCAATGTCATGGCCGTCATAGTCGATATCAACCGGACGAGAAAAATCCGTTGGTAGCTGAAGCAATTCGTAACCTTCTAACTGCTTGAGCCAATAGGTATTCAGTTCATCGCCATGCTCTTTGATAAAATCATGTTGCCAAACTGAGAAATCACCATAATGCGGCTCGCATTCTCGCTGCATTTGCGCAGGTGCCATGAGATCGAGCGCCTGAGATTCATAATGGGCTTTCACGTCGGGGAGGAACAACGCCAATGACCAAGCGTCAATCGCAATGTGGTGAATAACTATCAACAGGTACTTCTCTAATTCACTGTCGATTTGTATCAGGCGAACTGGCCGTTCGTTAACAAGATCAAAGCGAGACGTTTTTTCTGTAGATACGAACGCTACCAATGCTTGTTGATCAACTTGCCGGTGCGCTATCTCAGGTTCGAAGTCAGCAAGTATGCTTTCGCATTGTCCATCTGCCGAAACACGAACAAGACTATTTAACGCATAATGTTTCTGAATAACGTATTTCAAGCTTGATGCCAACTTCTCCCATTCAACGTCATCGTGCAATTTCCACAGCATTGACGTGTTATAAATACCAGAATCCGCATTATATTGATCGATAAACCATAATCGTTGCTGCGCATATGACAGCGGATAGTGGTTTCTCTGACAGGGCTCAATAGAACCATAGACATCGACAGGCGCGGCCCTACTGAGTTCAGCGATGGTTGGCGCATCAAACAGGGACGCAACATCGATGTGTACCCCAAAACGTGATGCACACAGTCCCATAAATCGCATCGCTTGAATCGAGTTGCCGCCCAGCGAAAAGAAATTATCGTGAATCCCAATACGTTCCAGACCCAGAATTTCCCTCCACAACTGACAGTACTTTTCTTCAATATCTGATCTTGGTGCACAGTAATCGCTCTGCTCAATGATTGGTTTCGGCAATGCTGACTCATCTACTTTGCCGTTTACGTTGAGAGGAATGGCATCCAATTCAACAAAGACATTCGGAACCATATAGACAGGTAACTGACGTGAAACTGACGCTTTCAGTTCTTCCTTATCGAATGTCGCTTCAAGATTCATTACGACATAGGCAACCAAGATACTTGCTTCAGCCAAATCTTGAACAACAACCAACGCTTGGTATATGTCACTAACATCTCGAATGATATTTTCGATTTCGCCAGGCTCAATCCGAAAACCTCGAATTTTCACTTGTTTGTCAAAGCGCCCCAAATATTCTATCGAACCGTCTTCCAGCCATCGCACTTTATCGCCAGTCCTGTAGATACGGTCGTAGGTCCTACGCTGGTCATATGGATTTTCAACAAAACATTTTGCCGTCAAATCAACTCTGTTCAAATAACCTCTGCCGACTTGAGGCCCTGCAAGACAGAGTTCGCCGACAGCCCCAGCCGGTACAGGATTCAGATTGGAATCAAGAATATAAGCCTGCAAATTGTCCACTGGACGACCAATAATCTGACGAGCCTCCAAAGGATTTATCGGCGTATAAGTGGATACGACAGTGACCTCAGTGGGCCCATAAAGATTGAATACCTCCGGGACGATTGTCGTAGAAGCAACAGCAGATGATACCCGGCCGCCGCCGGCAAGAAGCCTTTTCAAGGGATGCGTTTGCTTATCAAGCAATGGCAAGAGATTCTCGATCATTTCCGGCGTACCGAAGTATTCCGTCACACCATGCTTAACGATCTCACACACCATGGCTGCCGGGTTCATTGCTGCGGTATCGGTGGGTATCACCAACGCACCACCGCTTAGCAATGCTCGCCACAGTATTTCGCCACCGGCATCAAAGACAAAGTTGAAGGACCAAACAAAAACATCATCCTGATTAACATCAAAAGCGGCTATCTGCGACCTAATGAGATGGATAACGCTGTTGTGCTCTATCATCACTCCTTTCGGTCTGCCTGTACTCCCTGATGTGTAGATAATATAAGCAAGATCGTCAGGAGAAATAACGGGCAAATTGTGGTTCTGATCAACTGATGTCTCAGTCTTCAATTCGTTATAATCTAACACAAAAACTAAAGTTCCATATTCATTGCCGGCACATAGGTTTGCTATCCGGTTTCGGTTAGATGCATCCGCCAGAACCAAAACACACTGTGTGTCTTCAAGAACATACTGCAAGCGATTGTCAGGGTGTGCCGGGGATAGAGGCACGTAACACCCACCCAATTTGAGCACTGCCAATACAGCGATGACCTGCTCAACACCTCGATCAAAAAGTACGCCAATGGGAGCTTCTTTTGATAACTCTATCGCTGATCCCTGCAACAGTTCCCGTGCTACCTGTTGCGCAACGATATCAGAAAGTCGATCGAGCTCAGCATAGGTTAGCTTCAGATGCTCAAATATCAGTGCGGTATTGGTCGGCGTTACTTTTACTTGATCCGTGAACGCTCCATGCAAAGTGTGAGGCATCACTACAAGTTCGTTACCTCGACCAAAGCCAAGCTGTGATTGAAAATCATCATGATCCACCAATCCCAAATCCGATGGAAGCGCATGTTCATTGTGCGGAATCAATTCAAGCAGGCGATTAATGAGATGCGCAAAGTACTCAATCTGGTCTGTGTCAAAAGCACTCTCCGAATAAATCAACTCTATCCTCAAACCTCGCTCATCCGGAAAGACCTGAAGCGCAAGCGGAAACTGAGAGAGTTCCTGAGCGTTTTCTACCGTTACTATGTCTGTGAGATCGCCTGAGCTATCGCTCAGCGGATAGTTTTCGAATACCACGACAGTATCAAAAAGCTGCCTACCATCGGGCTCAAGGTCAGACAACGAAACGCAAGAATTTGCACTGATGTCAGCGACCGACCGTTGAATAGAATGAATTTGTTCTTCCACTGTGAGATCACCTTCCCAATCGACGACTAAAGGCAAGGTATTGATAAAAAGCCCTACACAGGTTTCAACCCCATTTACATCAATCTCTCGGCCCGCCACTGTCACCCCAGCTATGGTACGTCCAGCTCCCGAGTAACTCTGAAGTATCTTGTGCCAACAGAATTGCAGAACCGCGCTCAATGTAACGCCTGCATCACTGCACCAAGTCTTCAACGAAGCTGCTAGCTTTGTATCCAGCTGGAATTGATGAGACTGATTACCAACCAGAGCATCCGCGTCAACAAGGTTAAGGTTTCGGCCGGATAAATCACTCGCACCAGTCAACTCACTCCAGCCCTCACGGGATTCTGACCAGTATCGCTGGTGTAATACTGCCAACCTGCGGATTTCCGTCATCGATTCACGGTAAACCTGTAACGCCCTGGACACGGGCTGCATTTCATCTTTACCACCATATGCCATCCAAATTGTTTGCCACAGCAACGGCAAACTCCATCCATCGGCTATGATGTGGTGCATAGTCAGCAATATACCGTAACGGCCTATGCCGTACTTGAATATGGTGATTTTGAACAAACCCGGTTTTTCAAGGTTAAATCGGCTTTGACGGGCTTGTAGCTGATAGCGCCGAACGAATTCACTTTGATCATCAGAACTAAGACCTTCTATATCCAAAACTTGCCAATGCTCACTATCTAAGAGTACCTCTCGATACAGCTGTTGGATTGGATAGCTAAAATGCCAATCAAACGCAATTCGAAGCGCTGGATGCTGGGAAATAGTGGTTTGCCAAGCAACTTTAAATCGCTCGATATCAAGTTCTTCGTTAAAACCTAACAACAACTGAGGTTGATAAACTACAGTGTCTAGATCTCGCAGTTCATGCGAGATTAAGCCGGCTTGCAGGGGTGTAACAGGCAACAACATATGAATGTCTGGCTTTCGCAGCCGTTGAGCCAGCTCTGCTGTATGGGCGGCCTCAATACCCAATTCATCGGGTGTGCTGATGACCGGAGCATGGCGAGGACTGAGGATAGCAGCAACGTCGACTAGCGCAGCTGAAAGTGCTTCACTGAAATTATCAATCCCTGTGTCCGACATCGCCGCATCGACTGAAATGGCGATGCCATCACTGCGCACAACCGCATTAATGTCCAGTAAGCAGCCATCCGTATTTTCATGACTACTAAACTTACCGCAATCGACATCAAGAAACTGCCAGACTCTATCACCACCTTCGCTCGCCTCGGTTTCAGTGAACTGTCCCATATAGTTGAATCGAACCGGTGATAATGGCAATGAACGCCCGTGTTTCGCAATCACGCCAAAACCGATACCTTGGTCCGGAATCTTGCGCAGATGCTGTTTATTCTCAATCAGGCTGAGAATAAGATCATCGCTGGCCGTCAGTAACACAGGGTATAGGGTTGTAAACCAGCCAACCGTTCTAGAAAGATCCATCTGTGTATCGCCGGTCTCGCGACCATGGCCTTCAAGTGTGACGCAATGTGCATTCCCACCAAAGGTATTTTTCAATGCACGGGCCAGCGCCGCGAGGAGAAATTCATTCAGCGTACAATCCGTCAAGGGCCCCACTGCGTTCAGCAGCTTTTCTGTATCTTGTGGCGCAAGGTGAACCGTTCGATGAACTCTGACTCGTTCAGCAGACGGATAGCAATCAAGAGTAGCCTGGCTTTGTTCCGACAACGCCAACCAGTATTCAGCCTGATCGGGATGATTATCTTCGTATTGACTAATCCACTGAGCCCATTGCCTGTAACTCGTTGCTTTTGGCAACAGTAAACGCTTGGGGCTGTCGTCATAAGCAGTAGTAATGATTTCCAGATCATCTTTTAAGATCCTCCAGCTGACGATATCGATAATCAGATGATGGAAAACTAGCAGCAATTGATGACACGCCTCGCCGGCAGTCTTAAAAAATATGCCACCCCATGTTGGCCCTGTACGGTAATCCAGGCGCGTATGCAGATCAGCGAGTGCTCGACCGACATTCTCATTTTGCTCATGGCTCGTGTCGGTCGATGCATCCAGGATGACAAGAGGCGCTTGTGTCTGTGAAACCGGACAACCGTATGTTCCATGCCAACCTTCGCTGTTGTCATCACTGAAAAGAACACGCAACATATCATGCTGCACGGCCAGGTCGTTCAACATATCAACCAAGGTGCTCGCACCGATCGACGCCGGAATACCTATGGCAAATGCCTGGTTAAAATGATTAGGGACAGCATACGGTTGTTCGAAAAAATGCTTCTGAATTGGCAATAACGGCACAGTGCCCTGAAGCTCCCCTGACTCGGCAATGATATTGTTAATCCCACTTGATTTTTTCGACCTCGCCAGCAGTCGTGCAACCGTTGGCGCAGCGAAGACATCCTGCACTCGCAGCTCAAAGCCATGACGCCGAGCCGCAGATACTAATTGCATGGCTAAAATGGAATCGCCACCCAACGCAAAGAAATTATCGTCCAAACCAATATCAACAGTATTCAAGACACGTGACCAAACGGCACTCATTGTCTTCTCGTCATCCGAGATCGCTTTTGCAAGCGACTGAGTCTGTTCAGGGAGAGGCAACTGTGCAGTATCCACTTTGCCTGACAGATTAAGAGGAATTGCCGGTACCAGTAAAAGATGGGCTGGTATCATGAACGCAGGCAACGCCTGAGCAACGGCATCCAATAACTGGTCGGCATTGAGTACACGTTCATTCTCAGGTACTACCCAAGCAATCAGAGCCGGCCTTTCCATATCCGGCGCGGTACCTACCACAGCCTGCGTTACACCATCCTGCTGCAGTATGACGGTTTCGACTTCACTTGGATCAATACGAAATCCGCGTATCTTGAGCTGTTTGTCAATCCGCCCCAAGTATTCAAGATCTCCGCTTTGCGTCCACCGAGCGAGATCTCCGGTGCGATACAGCCGCTCTCGTCCCTCACCCGCACAAAAGGGGTTAGTGATGAATCGCTCTGCCGTGAGGGTTTCCGCGTTAATATAACCACGAGCAACCTGAACACCACTGATGCAAAGTTCACCAGGTGCCCCATCAGGGACAAGTTTTAGCGCGTCATTGAGAATATAAACGTGGAGGTTTTGCAATGGCCGGCCGATGATTTGCGAGACCTCGGGAGCCCCTGTGCAGCAAAATCGGGTTGCCGTCACCGTAACCTCGGAAGGTCCATAAGCGTTAAACGTTGTTTCAGCAACCGTATTTGTAGCGATATCTGATCGAAACCGATCTCCGCCACTTAACACACGCTTGAGGCTAACGCCACGCTCACGCAGCACATCGAGTAATTGCAATAGGTATTCCGGCGTCGCGTCAACGTGTGAGACATTTTGAGATTCGATCATGTCAGCAATTTCTTCGACATTGAGAATACTGTCTCTACTGGGCAAGCTCAGGCAAAGGCCGTTCGCAAGCGCAAGCCATATCTGCTCAACACTGGCATCAAACACGACATCGGATAACTGAATGATGGTCTCATCTGCTGAAAATCTCATAGCCTCTGATTCGGCACATACAAGATTGACGGCAGATTTATGTTCTACCATGACACCTTTAGGTTGCCCTGTACTTCCAGAGGTATAAATCACATAAGCAAGGTCACTGCTGGCCGGCAGAAATGAGCGTGGCATCTGCTGAGCAGCAGCGGACAGCAGCGAATGACTAACGACACATACCTGAATGCTGAGGTCAAATTCGTTCACTATCGGGGTGATATGTTCTGCGGCAGTCGTATCAGTAATCAGTATTGATGATCCACTATCCTCAATAATGTACCGTAAACGTTGGGGCGGATACTTGATCGATACCGGCACATAGGCACCACCAGCTTTCATAATACCGAGCATGGCAGCGATCATAGTAATACCGGGGTCCATCACCAGAAGCACAAGCGTATCCGGTGCAAGCCGATCGCGATAGCCTGTTTCAGCAATGACGCTTGCCGCAACCGCATCCGCCATCTGATCGAGCGCAGAGTAGTTGAGCTTTTCAGCAGCGGTGACTAACGCACATTTGTGAGGATTCGTATCCACTTGTTTCTGAAACAGCTCAACTAAGGATGTTGCGTTATTTTGAGCACTCCCTCCGTCTCCCCTTCCCAGCAGACTCTGATAAGCAGAATCGCTACACCAATGCAGATCTCCGAGCGTTCCACCCAAATCACCAGCGACATAGTCTTGCAACAAGCAGATATACTGTTCTGCCATCTTGGCAATAAATGCATGATCAAATATGTCCGTAGAATATATCCAGCAAGCACTGATCAAATCTGCAGCGGGAGTAACAATGAGGCTAATTTCTCCCTGAGAGCGATCTTGTGGCCCACCCCCGCCCATATCCAGACGAGGAACCCATCCAACAGGAAGCTCTCCACCAGCAAGGCCTTCATAGGCATACCCCACCCGGTAGAACGGGTTGTCCATAGCAGATCTATCATCCATTAGATCGCCCACGATATTACCAAAGGGGTAGAACTGATGATCCAGCGCACCCAGCATAGTTCGGTTGACGGATTGAAGATGCTCATTGATCGTCATTACCAAGCTTGCCGAACAACGCAAAGGTAAAGTGTTCGCAAAGAATCCTTGCGTAGATTCCCATCCCATCGGCCGGGCTGAAACAGCCGTCGCGATAAGATTGTCGCCAGCAGATACCGAATAGTGCTTAAGTAACAGGGAATAGACAGCCAGGTAGACAACATTTGGCGTAACAGCCGATGTTTTGGCAAATCGGTCCACTTGCGAAACCAATCGCGCCGACAACTCCATAACGATTGCATCGCCCCGACCCGATAAATGCTCAGGTCTCGGACGCTGTCCGCACAGGTCAATCCAGTCGACACCTTCTAACGTGTCGCGCCAATACTGTTTTGATGCCAACCACTCAGGAGTGCCAATTTGCTCAGCCTGCCAGCGACAAAAACTCTGGTATGATTTTGCCTCAACTACCTGAGGCAGGGCCTGACCGAACGAAAATGCCTCATAGCCCGATATAATCTGGTACAACAAGGATACGATGGAAATACCATCACTGTTTATATGATGCACTGTTACAGCAAAACGATAATGTTCATCAGATAATTTGCACAATGTAAATCGAATAAGGGGACCTTCGGCAAGATCAAACCCCTTCTGCGACTCCTGAACAATAAATTCATCAACGCAGGCTTCGCGTTTATCTTCAGACACATCGCTGAAATCATTCAATGCCAAGTCAACCATCCAACCGCCGAGTAACTGCACTCGAGGTGCACCCTCATCATCAGCGTAAATCGTTCGCAGCGCCTCATTTTGACTCATAAGCAACGTCAATACCGTCGACAATAAACCAATGTTCAACGGTTTGTTGATGTCTGCAGATACATGCAGGTTGTATTGTCCTTTTGCAGCATCCAGCCTATCTAAATACCAAATTCGTTTCTGGCCATCAGAGAGCAACAGTTCATCATTTTGCGCTGAATCAACCGGCGCGAGGCTTCCAGAAGCCGAAAGGTCCAACACCTGATCATCAACGTCCAGGTTGCCAGACAACTCAGTAACCAGATCGTTAACCGTGTTGACTTTAAAAAGCAATGTTGCCGGCAGACTCCAACCCGTAGCCTTTACCAAGCGATTACGGATCTCAACACCCATTAGAGAATCCATACCAAATTCGTTTAATGATCTGTCATCATCAACACTCACGCCCAAAACACTGGATATCGTTCCACGGATCAAATCCCGCAGCGCATCTGGTTTTTCCTCTGCAAGCAGGGTATTGAAATCTGAGGCCTCGTCGATAGCTGAAGTTTGCTCAGATACACCCGCAAAGTCCGCAAAAAGTGTTTGTTGTTCAGCAATGTGATTGCGTATCAAGCGCTGACGGTTCATTGGCGCTGCGACAATAAAAGGTTCCGTCCGTGTCAGACAATGGCGAACGAGGGCGCTTGCCAATTCATGGTCTATAGGAGGAAAACCCGTCGATAACATCTTCTGCTGAGCATCAATCGCTACACCCCGAGTAATTTCACTGGTGTCGTCAGACCAAAGTCCCCAGGCAATACTCTGACCCGCCTGCCCGGCCGTATGACGCATGCGGGCGATGTTATCCAGTATTCGGTTGGCCGCCGCATAAAGTGACTGACCGGCGTTCCCCGTAATACCGGCAAAAGACGAGCACAGAATGAAGGTATCAAGATCCAGTTGCTTGGAGAACTCATGCAAGTTCAAGGCACCCTTAACTTTCGCAGACAAAACGGTTTCCACATCGCTATCCGCCAAGTTATGGATAATCCGATCTGCCAAGAGCCCAGCTGCATGCACAATACCTCGCAAAGGTTTATCGCCTATAGACGTGATCAGGTTTTTGACAGCGTCGGCGTTACTGATGTCGAGACCCACAACATCAATGTTGACGTTCATCTCTCGGTATTCATCAATAAGGGCTTTTGCGCGTGGATGATTTTCTCCCCGACGAGAAACAAGAACAAAATCTGCAATGCCATATTCATGATGAAGCACGGAGAGAAATGTTCGTCCAATGGCACCAAGGCCACCAGTAATAAGGTAAGTTCCATCACGGCGCATTGTCTTGGTTTCATGCAGCTCAGGTAAAGGACGGATTCGAGGCCGAGACAACCCAATACCATCCCAACACCATTCCGGTTCGTGCGGCTGAGAGACCATGTTTTGATAGATGATCTCAGAAGGTGAGCCCGCCTCTTCAGTGACCGCGAGTGTCATAAAGCGTTGGGACGCCGACTCATTTCTAACACTGCGAATGAAACCCGCGATACCAGACTGTATCGTAGTATTCGGGCCATCCAGAGCATGGTGTGTCTGCAGCACAACCCACGGAGCTTCAGCCAGATCAACAAGGTGTTGCGTCAGCGCCAAAACGCACTGATAAAGCTCAATTGCATCTCTGGATATATCAGAAAAATGAATGACAACAATACTGTTCGGATCCCAGACTTCCCGATCCGTCCCTGACCGGGAAATATCAAACAGTACATTCGCCTCCGTGTGAATCACCGGCAGATCAGGAACGTTTGCGTTTGTGACGGGCTCAAGACTGTCCAGAGATCGCCAATCCAACTCGAACACACAATGATGCAGTGATACCTCGCCTGCGACGGATTGCGCCAGATTCTGTCGATCCACAGCCTTCAGACGGAAACCACTGATTTTGCCGATGGCTTCACCATCCATGGAGTAAATCGACAGATCAAACGTAACGACCTGGTCACGGATATCTTCAGCAACGACGTGCTCACAGCGAACCAGCACGTGGTCTAAACCCTTAACATCCATCTCAACAGTATCAATCGACCATGGCAAATAGATGTTACTGTCCTCAACATCTCCTCCCTCCGAGAACACAAAATGGCAGGTATGCAGCAAACTATCTAGCAAGGCAGAATGCCATCCGGTTGTTCCATCATTTGCGTCCGGTGATAAAACAACCTCGGTCCATACTTCGGCATCACCACGCCAGGCCTGTTTAACGCCCTGAAACATCTGTCCATAGTCATAACCCGCATCGGCCAACAGACGATACATATCATCCGTATTCAGTGATTCCATCTCATCAAATTGTGGCAAGTTAACAGCAGGGACTGTCTGATCTGCTATAACGTCACCGATCACGGTCTGGCAGTGCTTTGTCCACGCCGAAGCCCTGTCCGATGGGTCCCGGCTGCTGAACAGGGTAACCGTGTTCAACACGCCATCACCCTCAATCATGAGTTGCACAGTGAGGTTTTCTTCGGTCACACGAAGTGGTGAAAAAACCGTAAAATCCTTGACCAAAAGGGTGTCATAACGCGCAGCCTGCAAATACGCTGCAGCACGCAAACACATGTTTAACATGCCCATCGCTGGCATCAACGCATGGCCACCAATGCGATGCTGATCCAACCAGGGGTGACTCTTCAGTGACAATCTGTTGGTGAACACATCCGCTAACGCTTGTACCTGATGCATCCCTAGCAATTGATCTTCAGTCGCACACTGACCAACGCCAGCACTGGTAGGCAGATCCTCACTGAACCAATATCGCTGACGATCAAATGCATAAACGGGTAGCTGTACTTTTCGCAGAGATCGCCCTTTATAAAACGCTTGCCAATCAACTTGACCACCATGCACATACCACGAAGCCAGACTGATAAGTACCGTTTGGCTGTCTTGGTTTTTGTCGAACGATGGCAACATCAACGATTCATGGGACAGCGTTTCAGCCGCCATCGCAGTCAAAACAGGCTGGGGGCCAATTTCAACAAAACACCGTATTCCCATCTCTTCAACATGCCCGATACTCCCCATAAAATTAACGGGAGCAAGCACATGATCCACCCAATGCTCAGCCGTTAGTAGAGTGCCGATTGCGTATTCGTAACCGTCCATATTGCTGACAAGCGGAATTTCCAATGGCCGATAATGTATGCCCTCTGCGACTTCACGGAAAGTATCCAGCATCGGTTGCATCAGCGGGCTGTGGAATGCATGAGAGACGGATAGTCGTTTGAATTTTATGCCGTCCTGTTTGAGCTTATGCTCTATATCCTCCAAGACATCGATTGCGCCCGACAGCACTGTCTGCCCAGGGCTGTTGAACCCTGCAACCACGACCTTTTCTGATGCAGAAACCAAGTAATCCGCTAATGCCTCAGCCGAGGCCAGCACAGACGTCATGCTGCCTCCGGCTGGCAGGGCTTGCATTAACCGGCCTCTGGCCGCCACCAGACTCACAGCATCACCAAAGCTCATCGCACCTGCTACACATGCGGCTGTAATCTCTCCAATGCTGTGCCCCAACACACAGCCAGATGAGACACCCCATTCCAACCATTGACACGCCAGCGAATAACCTAACGAGAAAAGCAAAGGTTGTGTATATTGGGTTTGATGAATGTACTGTTCCTGTTCCGATCCTGGCTCGCAGAACATTAAATCCAGCAATGGGATATCCAAATGCGCGGCAAACGCGTCAACACAGCGATCGAGCGTCTCGGTAAACACAGACTCTACGCGATACAGGCTTCGCCCCATACCCGCCAACTGAGAGCCCTGCCCGGTAAACAAGAACGCCGCTTTGTCGACTTGATAGTCACCTTTGGAGACCAGATAGGTCTGTGAGGCCAGATCCGTATCATATCCATTCACCAACCAGGCGGCCCGATAACGAAAATGACTGCGGCACGTTGCCAGCGAATAGGCAATGTCAGGCCGATCAAGATCACCATTGTCGCGAATATATCGAGCCAGTGTATTTTTCTGTAACGGCAAAGCAGACTGAGAACGAGCCGATAAACAGAGAATATCGAGAGACCCGGGCTCCAATTGTGTGGATGTACTTATTGGTGTTTCAGGCCTTTCTGGCGCTTCTTCGATAATCACGTGGGCATTGGTACCACTGATACCGAATGCACTAACACCTGCTCTGCGCCTATCGCTTGAACACTCCCACGCCTGCGTATACTGAACCAACGACAGCAGGTTATTTTGCCATTCAATCTTTTCGCTGGGTTTGTCAGCATGCAGCGTTTTAGGCAGGGTTTTATGCTGCAAAGCCAACACCGTTTTAATGACACCGCCAACCCCGGCGGCAGCCATAGTATGCGCGATATTCGATTTCGAAGAGCCAACAAACAGGGCATTTTTACGGTCTTTGAACACCTCCATCAAAGCACCAGCTTCTATCGGATCACCCAGCGTTGTTCCTGTACCATGCGCTTCAATGTAATCAATATCGTCAATACCAAGACCAGCGTTAGCCAGTGCCTGGCGAATAACACGCTGCTGCGAAGGCCCGTTAGGCACCGTCAGCCCAGCACTTCGTCCATCCTGATTAACCGCTGAGCTTCTTACAACCGCTAAAATGTTATCACCGTCCCGTTCAGCATCAGACAACCGCTTAAGCACAAGCATCCCGGCACCTTCTGCCCAGCCAGCACCATCTGCTGCATCTGAGAAGGATTTACAACGCCCGTCTTTGGCCATACCGCCTTGTCGACAAAATTCTACAAACACCCTTGGGGTTAAAATGACATTAGCACCACCGGCAAGCGCGATATCACATTCGCCGTTTCTCAGTGCTGAACTGGCCTGGTGTATAGAGACCAAAGAGGACGAACAGGCCGTATCAATAGTCATACATGGGCCAGTGAAACCCAGGCTATATGAAATTCTGCCTGATATCGTAGAACCGGCAACCCCCGTGCCAACGTAACCATCGAGGATCGATAACGATGTCAGATCCGTTCTGTAGAGATAATCACTGCCCATGTATCCAATGAATACACCCACGGGCTCTCCTTGCAGAGAATCTACTGGAATCATTGCTCTTTCCAAGGCTTCCCAGCTCAGTTCCAGCAAAATGCGTTGCTGAGGATCTAACGTATCTGCTTCATGTTTGTTGATACCAAAAAAACTCGCATCAAACAGATCCACATCTTTAATAAAACCTCCTTCGGTACAATAAGACGTCCCGGGACGACTGTTGTCTTCCGCATAAATGGCAGCAGTATCCCAACGCTCTGGAGGCACCGCAGTCACCGCATCGCGCCCTTCTTCAAACATCGACCAAAAACGCTCCGGTGAATCAGAACCGCCCGGGTATCGACACGCCAGGCCAACTATTGCTATCGCATCCGAACTGTCACTCACCTGCGCAACTATTGACGGGGCAATCTTTTGACTCCCCACTAACAACGACAATAAGTGGCCAGCTAAACCTTCAACAGTGGGATAATCAAAGAGCAGGCTGGCTGGCAAAGATTCATCCATTAATTTGGCAATACGATTACGGATGTTGACCGCCAGCAAAGAGTCCATACCGTGCTCTTTCAAAGGCCTGCGATCGTCTACCTGCGTTGCTAGTTCATCAGTAACAATCTCATGAACCCAGGCGCACAACGCGCGCTCACGTGCATTTTCAGGCAAATCGAGAATATGCTCTATGCCTGACATCCCGCTTTTCGTCGCCGTATCTCTTGGTATAAAGTGCTCAAACAATGACAGGCGCTCTCGTCCGTGTGCCTGTGCTAGCCGTCGGAAATCCAGCGGAATCGCGACACGGTTTGCAGACACATCATCAATCGCCTTTTTCACCAATTCATCCGCCAGTTCCGCTGTGATGAGCCGAACACCACGGGACTCAAATCGCCGACGGTCTGCATCTGCAATGCCTGCAGTTAGGTCGCTGTCAGCGCTGTCCCAGAAACCCCATGCAACTGCGATTGCCGGCAACCCGTTCAGCTGACGATAATCCGCAATTGATTCCAATATTTCATTCGCAGCAGCATACAAAGATTGGCCTGCATTGCCGGCGGTGGCTGCAAAGGAAGAACACAGCACAAACAGATCCATGTCCCAATTCCAGGTCGCTTCGCTGAGATGCAAAGCACCGAAGACTTTCGCTGCAAATATGTGCTGCAGTGAGTTGTCATTGGCGTCAGCCACTAGGCTATCGTCGAGCACACCGGCGGTATGAATGATGCCTCTCAATGGACGGTGTTCGCTAAACTGCAGCAATAACGATTCAACCTGTCTGCTATCTGAAACGTCACAGGCTTGAATCTCAACACGAACACCCTGTTCCCTAAACTCTCTAGCCACATCAACAGCTTTCGGGTGAGCCAGACCGCGGCGAGTGACAAGAACAAGATCATTTACACCATAGTGTGTGGTCAACGTGCGGGCGAAGTGCAAACCAATAGCCCCTAAACCACCGGTTATCAGAATCGGGCCATCATCGCGAAGTCGATGTGTGTCTTCAGTCGACTCGGATGCTGCTAATCGACGCACCAACAGCTGATTGCTCTCCCATCGCCAATCAAAATCATAAGAATCGTTACCGATGCGACCAAGGCAAAGCTCCAGATCGTCAACCGCGATATCACCGGTATCCAAAACATTCAGGCGTATGTCCGGGTTTTCGGCTCTGACAGATCGAGCCATCGCACCAATGCCACGCATCAAACCAGACGCGTCAGCACCAAAACAATTACGTGTGTGAATCACCACAGTTGGTCTGTTCTGAGCCACCACTAAACGCTTAAACAACAGCAGGGCAGCGCGATACAGTCTCATCGCATCATCAGTATCTCTCTGTTCAGGCACACTGACACACAGGAGATTGTCCGGAGCCATTTGATCCAGCAAGGATTCATCCATGGTAACCAGATCGGAATACACGGTTTCATCATCATCGACCCACGGCATCTCTTGGGCCGGCACATACGGCTCCCAGATCACTTCAAACCAGCTTTCCTGACGTGGAGAGATTGCCGAGACCATGTTACCGGCATCAAGGGGTTTCATTTGATAACCGGAAAACTGTCCTAATGAACGCCCATCCATGTCAATAAACGCAAGATCAAACCCAATTAACTCAGTCGCGTCGGTTGTTTGCTGACGCGTTATTTTGACCCAATACTCACCGGCACCTTTCGACGATATCTCAATGCTGTCGATCAACCAGGGAAGATAAACAAGATCCGATGCTTCCTCGGCGTCAAAGAAAAATCGACAGGCATGAAGTGCGCTATCCAGCATCGCCACCTGCCAACCTCTCTGAGACGGCTCCTGTGCCATCACTTCTGGAGCAATTCGCGCCCAGGTGCTTTCACCTGATCGGAACGCTTCTCGCAAGCCCTGAAAACGTCGGCCGAAATCATATCCCGCGGCAGAAGACACCGAATAAAAGTTGCTGACATCAATCGGTTCACCGGTTTTAGGTCGCACTGCCAGCGCTGTTGACAGCTCGCGAAGGGGCGATATCGATGCCTGACTGTGCAAGGTCCACTGCCTGTCTTCACCATGGTGTCGACAACTGTACACACTCACCCTTTTCAGGTTGTCATCAATAGCATCAACGATGGTTTCGATCAAAACCGGTTCGCTACTAACCACCAGTGGCGCAGAAATCATGAAATCCGAAATCTGATAATACTGTGCTGACGACTTCCCCAGCCAAACCATGGCATCGATGGTCATCTTCAACAATCCCATGCCGGGCAAGAGCGCCTGATCAAGGATACGATGTTCCTCAATCCAGCGCTGTTGCTTGAGACTCAAATAGGCTGTAAACACATCACAATTCGCCAACGACTGATAAATGCCAAGCAGCTCATTATCCGTAGGAACTTGATCAATACCCGCCAGATCAGCGGAAAAGCTATCCAGCCAATAACGCTTGCGCGAAAAAGCCGTTGTCGGCAGCTCGATGCGCTGGCTGTGAGCCCCGTCAATTTGCTGCACGGCTGCCCAATCAATGTCACCGCCGTGCACATACCAGGTGGCTAAAGCAGCTAATAGAGTGACCTGATCATGTTGTTCTTTGTCCATGGATGCTATGAATAAACCTGACGTCGAAACATCCGCCGCCATACCCAACAGAACGGGTTGCGGTCCAATCTCAATAAAGGTGTTCACGCGTTTCTGATCGAGTTGTCGCAACGCTGCGTAGAAATCCACTGGCGCTAGAATATGCTTCACCCAGTGATCCGCAGGCAATGTCTCGCCACTGGCGAAATAACGTCCTTCCATGTTTGAAATCAGAGGAATACTCAACGGCTTTTGCTCAATCGAGCCAACGACTGATTTGAAATCTTCGATTATGGGCCGCATGAGCGGGCTGTGGAAGGCATGGGATACCTCCAGACGTTTGCACTTAATACCCGCTTCTTTCCATTCCTCATGGAGAGATTCAATAACGCTTACTTCACCGGAAACAACGGTTTGATTCGGCCCATTTATGGCTGCGATCGATACCGATTCTGGATAAGGCTCTAGAGCTGCAGAAACCGTTGATGCATCACTTTGAACGGATAACATGGCACCACCCGATGGCAACGTTTGCATCAGCCTTCCTCGGGCCGCAACCAGTCGAATAGCATCCTCAACAGCCAACGCTTCAGCAATGCATGCCGCTGCCAGTTCACCGATGCTGTGACCACACACATATGCGGGCTTAATACCCCATGACATCCACTGTTTGGCTAACGCAAACTCCAACGCGAACAACAAAGGCTGGGTGTAACCCGTCTGATGAATGCTCTGGCTCAGCACGTCATGGTCTTTCGCAAACAGTAATTCCAGCAACGGTTGATCGATATGCCTCGAAAAAAGATCAGCCATCTGGTCAAGTGTGGCAGTAAAAACAGCCTCTCGACCATAGAGGCCACGTCCCATTTCACACAGCTGGGAGCCTTGCCCGGTAAACAAAAAAGCGGCTAACAGCGGCTCACTAATAGAACGTTTGGACACGACGGTTTTCGGCTTTTTCAATCCGGCACCATCCGCTGATTGGGTTAGCCATACTGATCGGTGACGAAAATGTGTTCGATGCAACGCCTGTGTATAGGCAACATCCGTTACGCGAGAATGTTCCTCGGAAATAAAACGCGCAAGCCGGTGCTGCTGACTCTGAAGAGCATCCTCATCAGCAGCCGAAACCGGAACCAAGACGATTCCCTCCGAAGGGGTCTCAACAGCCGGCAGGTCAACTGGCTCCTCTACCGATTCAAGAATTGCGTGAACATTCGTACCACTGATGCCAAAACTGCTGATGCCGGCCCGGCGAACGCCACTATCGCTTGCCCACGGTATAGCCTCATGAACCAGCAGCAGCGGGCTGTTGATCCAATCAATGCGTTGACTGGGCACATCTGCATGCAAAGTGGGCGGCAGGGTTTTGTGCTGCATAGCCAACACCGTTTTGATAATCGAAACAACACCGGCCGCAGCAACCGTATGCCCAACATTTGACTTCACACTACCCAGATAAAGGGGCGCCTGGCGATGTTTGAAAACCTGACTCAACGCATTGGCTTCAACGGGGTCGCCCAGGCGCGTGCCGGTTCCATGAGCTTCGATATAATCGATATCCTCAATACCCAGCCCGGCAGCATCCATCGCCCGATGAACAACATCTTGCTGTGCCGGACCATTTGGAACCGTCAAGCCAGCGCTGGGACCATCCTGATTGACCGCAGATGAACGAATTACCGCCAGGATCTGATCGCCGTCTGCTTGGGCGCGACGAAGCGGCTTAACCAGCAACATCCCTGCCCCATCACTCCACCCCACACCATCTGCTGTCTGGGCAAATGCTTTACAACGGCCGTCCTGTGCCATACCACGAAGCCGACAGAATTCAACAAAAGCCTGAGGCCCAAAGGAAATGGAACAACCACCAACCAACGCCATCGAGCAGTCGCCATTGCGCAGTGCCAGACAGGCATTGTGCAGGGCAACCAGTGACGATGAACATGCCGTATCAATCGTCACTGCCGGGCCGCGAAGACCCAGAGCAAACGCAATTCTGCCAGACGCCGTGCTTCCAGAACTGCCTGTCCCCACGTATCCATCCAAATTGGACAGCGACAATCCGGCCGTTGTAACTGGATAGCCCGAACCAGTCGATCCAATAAATACACCTACCGGTGTTTCAGCTAGAGTCGCTGGCAAAATGCCGGCGTGCTCAATACTTTCCCATGCCAACTCGAGTAAAACACGCTGCTGAGGGTCAAGTGCATTCGCTTCTTTACCGCTGATACTGAAGAAGTCTGCATCGAATTGATCAATGTCGTGGAGAAATCCACCTCGCTTGCAATAACTTGTGCCGGGGTCATCCGGATTATCGCTATAGATACTCTCAGCATTCCAACGTTCAAGAGGCACCTCTTCAGTACCATCAATACCGTCATTCAACATGCGCCAGAATGCGCGAAGATCAGTGACCTTGCCCGGCAGCCTGCATGACATCCCAATAATCGCAACAGGTTCCGAAACCGAAGCTTCAAGTTCTTCGATACGCGCATCTTGCCGATCAATCAAATCGAGTAATTGCTTCTCAAGATCTTTATCAAGTGCCATTAATTTTCCTCAAGGTTGTTCGATTACAGCTCCCCTTAATAAAAACTCAGTTTCTGTCTTTGTTTTCCCTTTCAAGACGCGCCAGCAAACGTCGCTGAATTTCATCATCTGGTAACGTGTCTGACACGCTTGTATTGTCTGTTACAGACTGCTGTTGAGTGACTTCACCAGCAAACGCGTCAACCTTTGTTTTCAAGGACATAACTTTTGCACGGATATCAGGATCCATATTCCCGTCTAAGACTTTTGCCAGATAATCTGCAATGTCATCCAAAGCCGATACTTCATTGAATGGCGTTACCGCAGCATCGGCGACACGCTCCTCGATGCCGTCACGGATTGCGGGCAAGTTTTCAAGCTCACCATAAACGAATTTCGACAAACGCATGACTGTAGGATAGTCATACATCAGACTCGGACTGAACTTGATACCAGTATACCGGGCCAGTTGATTGCGGATCGTAACAGCGGCGAGCGAATCCATGCCCTGATCCTTCAATGGGGCAGACAAATCAACCGAGCATTCCAATATTTTATTGACAACATCACCGACGAAACGATCAGCCATGGCTCGTCGTTGTGTTGGAAGCGACTCTCGGGACAAGCGCTCAATCCATGAGGAGGATACCTTATGCTCTCCCTGTGTATGCATCAGATCCGCGTAGAGCCCGGGTACAAGGCCACCTGCCTGCCTTGAGAGATGATCCCAATTTATGGGGGCAGCCAGGAAATCTCTCGATGGCATATTCATACATTGTGTCAGTATTTCTCTGCCAATAGGTGATGTTATAGGCTCCAAGCCTTTCTGTTCGACACGGCTTTGGTGAACATTGCTGAGCGTTGCCGTCATACCGCCCACATCTGAAGACGACCAAGGGCCCCAGGCAATCGCCTGAGCTGGCATACCCAATAAGCGCCTGTGGGCCATCAAGCCTTCCATTGCCATATTGGCTGCCGCATAGACAGACTGACCTAGGCCACCAAAAGTTGCTGCTGCCGAGGAGTAACAAACGAAACAATCCAGATCCAGGTCTCTGCTGACTTCATGAAGATTCCAAGCTCCTTGGACCTTACCGGCAAAAACCTTAGTCAGATCATCATCTGTCTGATCCAACAACATCGCATCCGCTAAAACACCGGCAGTATGAAAAATGCCTCGCACGATACGACCGGACCTAGCGATATCGGTAAATGCCTCTTCCACAGCCATTTTATCGCTGACATCAACCGAATAGACATCAACACGAGCTCCCATTGCTTCAAGTAGAGAAATGGCGCTTGTCGCTTGGGGATCTTCAATACCGCGCCTGCTGAATAACGCCAACGCACGAATATCCTGCTTCTCAATCAGGTATTGCGCAAGATGAAGTCCTAAAGCACCTAAACCGCCGCTAATGACAACACAGCCATCGTTGCGTATGGAGGTGATGGCAGCCTGATGTTTCACGGGTTGTAATCGCGGCACCATTAATTCACGATCCCGCCATAACCACTCCTGTTCAGACTGTTCACTCAGCAACACATCAATCAGAGAATCGACTGTATTTGAGGTATGTTCTGTTAAATCCGTATCAATTAACGGCATGACGGTATCTGGATATTCCTGGCGTGCAGCGCGTAACATCCCAATAACGCCTCTCATCACGCTGGCGGAAACATCTGCATCTGTCGATGGGTTCAGAGCATGATGGCTATGCCAGATCACAGGAAGGTGGCCAATCACAACATCCTGACATTGAAGCAGTGCCTGAAGAACCGCCAACGCCCGATGATGATAAGCAAGCGCCTGTTCAAAGGATTCAGGTACTGAGATATCAACACACAGAACATCACCCGTTGCCACATGGGGCAGCAAGTCTTGCAGATGGGCCAACGCCTGAGAATTAAGTGGGACATGATGAATGTTGCCACAGGTTTCGTTTTCAACAGCCATGTGCATAGGCTTCCATTCAACGGCATAGAGAAGCCCTACCGATGCGCCTGAGCTTGTGTCACCGGCATCGCCTGCCCAAAAGCTTTTTCGTTGAAACGGGTAAGTCGGTAAATTCACGCGCAGCCCTTGTCGATGCTGGTAATATGTTTCCCAGTCAACGTCACCGCCATGGACATACCAGCGTGCCAAGCTCGATGCAAGCTGCACGTTATCATTGCGATCCTTTCGTAAGGAAGCGAGCGTCAGTATTGGAGAATCCAGGCATTCCTCGACCATACCGGACAGGAAGGGCTGTGCGCCCATCTCAATCAAACACCGAATATTGCGTTCAGCGATTACCGACAGAGAGGCATTAAAGTCAACTGTCGCCATGACATGATCAACCCAGTGAGATGCAGTGACTCGCTCACCTACCGCAAATTCACGCCCTTGAATGTTGGATACAACTGGCACCTGAACAGGGTGATAATCAACACTTTCTGCGACTTCTTGAAAGGCGTCCAGCATGGGCATCATCAACGGACTGTGAAATGCGTGGGATACGGTTAAACGCTTACAATCTAGCCCATCGCGTCTAAACACGCGTTCCAGTTCATCAATGCCCGCGCTTTCTCCAGAGATAACCGTCTGCAGAGGGCCATTAATCGCAGCCACTGCGATCCCGGGATACCCGTCAATATACTTAGCCACATGGTCGGCATCAGACTTCACTGACATCATTGCACCTTGTTTGGGCAACGCCTGCATCAGGCGCCCCCGTGCGGCGATCAAACGGCACGCATCATCCAGCGGCATTCCTCCGGCAACACAAACTGCAGTGATCTCGCCAACACTATGCCCTAACACAACCTGAGGTTCTGCTCCCCATGCCTGCCACTGCTTAGCCAATGCATAACCCAAAGCAAACAACAGCGGCTGTGTATAACAGGTTTCATGAATCTTCTGGGCAAGGTCGGAACTGTGCTCGGCAAACATTAATGTCTGCAAAGACACATCCAGCTCACCTGCAAACGCTTCCTCACACGCATCAAGTGCTTCAGTAAAAATGGATTCGACACGATAAAGCGCCCGCCCCATCCCGGCTAATTGAGAGCCTTGCCCGGTAAACATGAAGCCCATTGGTTTCGCATTCAACGCACTATCAGGCACAATATGTCGCATGCCGCCATCGCTTAAAAGCAGAACCCTTCGATGGTCAAAGTGCGTTCGAGAACACGCCAACGCATAAGCTATATCCTGTGCCGCCAGGTTTTTGTAATTCTCAAGATAGTGTTCGATATCGGTAACATAGACATCTGCGGCATCTTCACTGCGCGCCGATACACAGAGGATTTCGCTGGCTCTGCGAGGCAGGCTTTCTCCCCGAATACGGTCAATAACCGGTGGCTCTTGAATAACAACGTGAGCGTTGGTTCCACTGATACCAAAACTGCTAACACCCGCGCGACGAACTCGGGCGCCTTTGGGCCAGGGTGCGTTTTGCTGAACCAGCTTGAGCGGTGATGCTTGCCAGTCAATTTCTGCGCTGGGCGCCTCAGCATGAAGCGTTTTAGGAAGTATCTGATTTTGCAGTGACAACAGCACCTTCATAACACCCGCAACGCCCGATGCTGCCATCGAATGGCCCAGATTGGATTTTGCTGTACCGATCAACAACGGCGATGTTCTGTTAGCGTGCACAGCCGCCAAAGCGCCGGCTTCAATCGGATCGCCCAACTTGGTACCCGTGCCGTGCGCCTCGACATAATCAATATCGTCAGGTGCCAGATTAGCTTCTGAGAGCACGCGCCTCAATAAGCGCTGCTGCGCAGGGCCATTTGGCACGGTCAACCCGGCACTTCGACCGTCTTGATTAACGCCAGAGGCACAGATGACGCCCAAAATATCATCGCCATCGCGTTCAGCATCACTTAAACGTTTCAGTACAAGCATGCTGGCTCCATCACTCCAGCCCGCGCCGTCAGCCTGGTCACTGAACGCTTTACACCGCCCATCAGAGGCAGAGACATCCATCTGCCCCATGGCTTCAAGGGTACTCGCTGTTGTCTGCAAGGTAACACCACCGGTTAACGCCAAACTGCATTCACCTAACTGCAATGCTCGACACGCCTGGTGAAGGCTGACCAACGATGAAGAACAAGCAGTATCGATTGTCATACACGGCCCCTGAAGACCGAAAGTATATGAAATACGACCTGCCGCGGTGTTTGGCATCGTCCCGGTCAACCGATAGACATCGTCAGTCTGATCTGACGTCAGCACCACATAGTCGACCCCCGCTATACCAATGAACACGCCGGTGTCACTGCCTTGCAATTGTTCAGGGCAAATACCGGCTCTTTCCAACGATTCCCAGCTAAGTTCAAGAAGAAAGCGTTGTTGAGGATCAAGACTTTTCGCTTCACGGTCGCTGATACCGAAAAATTCCGGTTCAAACATATCGATATCATCGATAAAGCCGCCCTGATCGAGACCATCGAATGGCGCGGCTCCCGGCCAATGGTTTTCCGGCACATGTCGAATGACATCTCCNCCGCGCTCAAACACATCCCACAACGCTTCAGGCGTCATCACATGATCCGGGAAGCGGCATGACATACTGATGACCGCAATATTCTCGCTTGTGCCGATTAATTCAGGCAGAGTTTCGCACTGACCTTCTGCAAGAGGCTCACCCATCAAACGCGCACAGATAAGGTTTGTCAGACTTTCCGCCGTCGGGTAGTCAAACAGGATATTCGCCGGCAACGTAAGCCCTGTCTCTGACATCAACTGATTGCGAATTTTAACCGCAGTTAGCGAATCGAGACCGTACTCACTGAGAGGGCGGCGGGGTTTAACCGGGTCATCCAGATCAAGAATATCCATCAAACACCCATTGACCTTATCATTCACAACCGCAAACTGCTGCGATTCTGACAAGGTCGACCAGCCTTCCAACCACCTATGCGCTTGAGTTGTCGTGTCGCTGACGTTGGCATCATGCTGTGAATCAAGAACTAACTGGTCAAATAAATGTGGTAACCCAACCCCCCAAAAGTCGCGCAGCTTTTCAATATTGAAGGGTTGGGCGGCAATACACGCGTCCCCATGACGAAAACAGCTGGAATAAAGCTGATTACCCAACGCATCATTAATGGGTATAACACCCCGCTCCTCCATTCCTTGAAATCCAGCCTCGTCCATAGCCCCAGCCATACCCGCGCCATTCAGATTCCATGTTCCCCAGGCCATTGCAACCGCTGGCAAACCAGACTGTACACGGTACTCGGCCAAAGCATCCAGGCAACTGTTAGCCGCCGCATAAACACTATTGCCCGGCACGCCACCCATAAAAACTGATGCAGATGAATACAGAATAAAGTCATCCAGCGCGATATCCAGTTCATTCATAATGCCATGGAGATACCAGGCACCATCAACTTTTGCTGCAAAGGTCTGGTCGATCGTTTCCCGCGAAACACCTTCAATCAGCGCGAATTCCAACTGCCCGGCTGCATGAAGCACGCCTTTTAAATGCGAAGATGCATGGATGTTGTTAATCGCTCCACGCAACTGTTGATAGTCACTGCAGTCACAACTCAATACCTCCAGCCGTGCACCATAACGCAGGAGCTCCTCCCGCAAAACACTGGCTTGCGGTGTATCAGAGCCCCGTCGCGACAAAACGACGATATGTCTGATTCCCTTTTCTCTGGCCAACCAACACGCAACATGCTGGCCTAGGCCGCCTAATCCACCCGTTATAAGATAGGTGCCTGCGGTGTCCCACTCCCGTTTCGGCTTCTTCTGATTCTGCTGTAGCAGCATCAGTCGCTGCACATAGAGGCGCTGATCTCTAACGGCAAAACAACGTTCGGTCTTATTCGACTGCAACGCCTGCATCATGCTTGCCTGCATTGTATCCGTTCCATCGTCATCAACGATTTGCAACGCAATGCTGTCGCGCTCAACTTCCAGTGAACGAACCAATCCCCATAGAGCCCGATTAGCATTTGCGCCCTGAGACGTTTCAGTACCAACCAATTGTGCACCACGTGTCACCCACAATACGTTACCCTGATACGGCTGTTTAAGGAGCCACTGCAGACATAGGACTGCATCATGCACAAGATCCGCAGCGTGACCGAGATCAACATCATCAACCCAATAGATCACCAGAACATCTTTGGCACCGGCACCAATCTGCCAGTCGCTGATCTTACGCTCTGTCAGTTCCTTACTGTCGAGATGTGTGACAACACCCACATCCTCATCAGCCAATACCGATGCCTGTTCAATCCATTGCAACCGCATGTCGGGAACAACATGAGGATCAGCGATCGAGGTCGGCAGATCAGGCATCATCCAATAGCGCTTACGCTGAAACGCATAGGTAGGCACATCAACTCGCCGCGGCTGGCGATGCGAATACACCCCATGCCAGTCGACCTCTCCACCACAGACAAACCACTCAGCCAAGCTCCGCAACAGCTGATAACCCTCGTTTTTATCCTTTTGCATCGATGCGAGTGCCAGCAACGGCTGCGATAGACACTCAGATGCCATACCTAACAAAACCGCTTGAGGGCCCATTTCAATCAGGCAACCAATACCTTGTGATTGCAGAGCATCCATACCAGCTCGAAAATCCACCGTCGCTGAAACGTGGGTAACCCAATGATCTGCTGTCAGATGTTCGCCAGCATTAAACAGGCGACCGCCTACGTTTGAAATCAGCGGAATTGCCAGAGGTAGAAAATGGATCGATTGAGCGATCTGCTCAAAGGACGTCAGCATCGGCGACATAAGTGGGCTATGAAACGCGTGTGAAACACTCAACTGTTTCGTTTTGATACCTTGTTCTTGAATGCGCGTTTGCAACGATTCGATCAACGCCTCGTCACCGGACACAACGGTTTGGGCTGGGCCATTGATCGCAGCGATTGCCAGTCGATCTTCACCCTTAATCAGCGCTGACACCGTTTCCGAGTCTGCATTGACCGATAACATGGCACCACCTTCCGGCAATTGTTGCATCAGCCGACCACGTGCCGCGACTAATCGGCAGGCATCGTGCAACGATATACCACCACCGATACAAGCGGCTGTGATCTCGCCGATACTGTGGCCAATCAACACCTGCGGCTTTGCCCCCCATGCCTGCCACTGTTGCGCCAGCGCATAACCTAACGAAAACAACAAGGGTTGCGTATAGGCAGTCTGGTGAATCAGCAGCGCCCTGTCACTGTCTGCATCAGCAAACATCAAATCAAGTAACGGTACATCGAGCTCATTGGCAAACGCCTCGGCACACGCATCAAGCGACGCAGTGAAAACCGGCTCTACCTGATACAAGACTTTCCCCATACCGGCCAACTGAGCACCCTGCCCCGTAAACATAAACGCGACCGCACCTGCAACGGGGTCAGCGACTTTTTTACTGACAATTCGGTAGGGTTTTTGCCTGTCCTTATCGTCGTGACGATAGAAACAAACCGAGCGATGTTCATATTGGCTACGAAACATGGCCATAGCCCCACCAATATCTGTAGTGGCACTGTCTGATGATGCGACAAATTCGGTCAACTGCGCCTGCTGAGCGATCAGGCCTTTCTCCGATTTAGCGCTCACCGGGATAAGGTCAAAAGCGCGCGGCAAAACGGCGGAATCACACTCATCCGTTTGCTCATTTTTTTCTTCAGGATTGTAACGTTCCAAAATTACATGTGCATTGGTACCACTGATACCAAAGCTACTGACGCCCGCACGTTCAGGAGAATCCGTTGTCGGCCAGGGTTGTTTCTCAGACACCAATTGCAGATGTTCCATATCCCAATCAATATGCCGGCTAGGCACTGAGCTATACAATGAAGCCGGTAACTGACGGTGCTGTAACGCAAGTACCGATTTTATCAAACCAGCAACCCCCGCAGCCTGCATCGTGTGCCCAATATTGGATTTCACGCTACCAATATAGAGGGGTCTCGAACGGCTGCGAAACACACTGCCAAGGGCGCCTGCTTCAATAGGATCGCCCAATTCTGTCCCCGTACCGTGTGTTTCGACATAATCAATCGACTGCGCATCGACACCGGCATTAGCAAGTGCACTGGCAATTACTTCGCTTTGCGCCGCTGCATTCGGCGCCGTCAGACCGGAGCTTTTGCCATCCTGATTGACAGCAGAACCTTTGATCACGGCCTGAATTGGATCACCGTCACGCTCGGCATCGGCCAAACGCTTCAATACCAGTACGGCAGCACCTTCACCCCAGCCCGTGCCATCAGCTTCATCAGAAAAAGCTTTTACCCGTCCATCCGGTGAGGTTACACCCAATCGGCACAATTGAATCAGGAACGATGGCCGCAGAATCAAAGATACGCCGCCGCAAAGCGCCAGATTGGTTTCCTTCGACCGCAGAGACAAACAGGCCTGATGCAAACTAACAAGACTGGATGAACAGGCGGTATCGAGAGTCATACTCGGCCCACGCAAGCCTAAACAATAAGAAATCCGGCCCGACAATGTACTCAAGGCATTACCGGTAACACCAAACCCATGATCGGATAAACAGAATTCGTCCATATTCTGGTACTGCGATCCGCCGCACCCCATATACACGCCAGCGGGTGACCCATTCAGCGTATCCGGCACGATACCCGCGCGTTCGATGGCTTCCCAACTAAGCTCGAGCATAATCCGCTGTTGAGGATCAAGGTATTCCGCTTCCGGTTTCGATATGCGGAAAAACCCCGCATCAAACTGATCAACATCCGAGATAAAAGCAGCATTTCGACAATAAAGCGTGCCCGGTTTTTCTCTGTCAGGATCATAGAACGCATCAACATCCCACCGCTCAGCGGGGACTTTGGTGATAAGATCATCACCAAGTTCAAGCGCGCGCCAGAACGCCTCCGGCGTCGATATACCGCCGGGCAGTCGGCAGGCCATGCCGACGATGGCAATAGAGTCCGACGCCACGGATTCTAACTCACGTATACGTTTGTCTTGCGTACTGATGAGTTTCAGGAGTTTCTTTTGGAAACTTATTTCGTCTGACATAGGGTCATTTCCCGTAATCGATACGTTGTTTTAAGAGGCGCATCGCCTCTTCGTCAGAGATTTCATCTATCAAGTCGGGATCAGATGAGGCGTCATCAGTAAGATCCGACCTTACCTGAATATGCGCTTTCAAAATGTCACTCATATGCCGCAATGTTTCTTTATCAACATCAACATCGGCAGCTGATAGCAGGGCTAGCAGGTAGCTCTGCAAGCCAGTCATTGAGTAGGGTTGAGCAACATCTTGAGCGACCTCTTCAGACAAGACCGCATCCACCAAATAGTTTGTCAGTTGAACGATATTTGAATGATCAAATAGGAGGTTTATCGGCAAAGGGCGATCAATATCTCGGCACAGCCGATTGCGTATTTGCACCGCTGTTAGCGAGTCCATTCCCAATTCAGAGAACGGCCTCAGCCTATCAGCCTCCGTAATGGCATAACCCAACACCGTGCGAATATGATCGGCCACCAGCTCATCCACGCGGGTTTTGCGGTCTGCTGCCTCTAGGGCATACCACTCCGTCAGCCATTGCGAGCTTGCCGATTCATCCGATGCAATGGACGATGGCCCTGTTGTTGACGGCACCAGCTTCTGATATAACCCGGGCAATCCGGTGCCCCAGAATGCCTGCAGTCGCTCAACATCGAAGGGCTGACCACACACCACCGCTCTGTCAGACAGCCCCATCAACCGGGACAGCAGTTGTTGCCCTATCGTAGCGTCAATCGCCAGTAGTCCTTGCGCCGCCAGCTTGTCCATATGGGCGTCATCCAAACTGGCGGCCATCCCCAAGCCTTCTGCGCGCCAATAGCCCCATTGGACGGCGGTCGCCGCCAGACCTTGTTGATGACGGTGCTCAGCCAGTGCGTCAAGACACTGATTGGCCGCGGCGTAAATCGCGCCACCGGGCACACCACCAAGCAGTGCGGATGTCGACGAACACAGGGAAAAGATCTCCAGCGGAATACCCATAGCTTGGGTGATATCATGCAGCGCCCAGGCGCTGTCCACTTTTGCTGCAAATGTGGCTTCTATCGCTGTGTCATCGAGTGCTTCTGTCGGGCAGGCGTCATAGACGCCAGCCGTATGAAAGATACCGCGCAACGGCTGGTGGTTGTGGATTGTTTCGATCAGCGTGTGCAGTTGTTGTCGGTCAGCGCAGTCGCAGGCATAAACACGGACGTCGGCGCCCGCGGATGCAAGTGTGGCCACAAAGGCGTCAGCGCCGACGGTTGCCAGGCCTTGACGTGAACACAGAGCAATGTGTTTGACGCCTTGCTGTTCCACCAACCAACGGGCCATCACACGCCCGATACCGCCAAGCCCACCGGTGATCAGGTAACTGCCCTGCTCTGGGTTGTCTATCACGTGGGGCGACGGGGAGGTCGGTGTTTCAACCAGGCGACCCAGCCAGCAGCGTTCTTGTCGGTATAGGGCTCCATGGTCTGTTTGCTGCACCATCCACTGCAGCACTTCCGGGGCCAGGGGATCGTCGTTGTCCGTGTCCATGATGGCAATGGGACAGGTTGCATGTTCGACATGCGCGGTTTTCACCAAGCCCCACAGCCCTCTCGCCATGGCGGAGATGGGGTGCTGGTCACCGGCGATGGTATAGGCACCTTGTGTCACCCACACCAGTGAGCCGTGGCGATGGTGTTGCACTGTGACTCTCAACAGGTTGGCAGCATGTTGGATCACTTCGGTATTTAACAGGCCGCCCAGTTCTTGGGGCCAGCGCAGTACGAGGCAGTCTTGCTCTGATGCGGTTGTGAGCCAGTCCGTCAACTGCTGGGGTGTGATGTCGGGGGCTGCCTGTTGTTCAATGGCCAGCGCTGACGCGGGCCATTGCGGAGGCTGTGCAAGCCATTGCAATTCGGTCAGTGGAATGCGTGTGGATGTCCAGCTGCCGGCTTGTGGGTTCTCATAACACCAGTAGCGTTGGCGTTGAAAGGCATAACTCGGTAGATGCTCAAGCCGTTTCGCCGCGGGCAGTAAGTGCTGCCAGTTCAGGTTGTAGCCTTGGCAGAACAGCCGGGCCAGTGCTTTGGCCATGCTCTGTTGATCGTTTTCATCGCGCTCTAGCGACCAGCCAACTATCGCTTGCCCTTGACGGTCTTCAACAATCGCTTGTAAGGCGGTGGTCAATACCGGGTGAGCACTGATCTCAAGAAAGGTGCTGTAGCCACTGTTGATCAGCTGATCGATGGCGCCCATGAAGTTCACTGGCCGACGCAGGTTGTCGAACCAGTATTGTGCTGTCAGGGCTGAGCCATCTAACCGCTGCCCTTGGGTGGCCGAATAGTAGGCAATGGCGGTGGTGGCCGGTTGGATATCACCGAAGGCATCGAGCAGTGCGGACTGCAGGGCATCAATGTGGTCGCCGTGTGACGCGTAATCGACATTGACCCGGCGGTAAAATACGTTGTCCTGGCTCAAATGGTTTTCGAGTATTGTCAGTTCGTCCGGCGATCCGGAGACCACGGTCTCGGTCGGTGCATTGATCACGGCGATAGTCACGTGCAGATCATGGCGCGCCAGCCGTTGCTGAACCGCCTCTGCTGATTGTTTCACCAACGTCATTCCCCCGGTTCCGGCTAGGGATTTGACCTGTTGGCTGCGGGCGCTGACAACACGCGCGGCTTCGTCCAATGAAAGAATGCCGGCGACGCAGGCGGCAGCAACTTCTCCCTGGCTGTGGCCGACTACCGCGTCGGGTTCAACCCCGAGGCTTCGCCAGTAGGCCGCCAGTGAGACAAAAACCGCAAACAGCACCGGTTGAATAACATCGACATCCTCAAGACCATGTTGTGTATCCTGCCCGGCTAATACGGCCTGAACATGCCAGTCGAGATAGGGGGCTAACGCTTCATCACAGGCTTTCAGTGACGCAGCAAACGCCGGTTGCGCAAGCAGTTCGCGGGCCATTCCCAACCACTGGCTGCCTTGGCCGGGGAAGACAAAACAGGTTTTTCCTGACGGCTTGGCGCTATCCTCGATGACCATCGGGTGTTCTGATCCAGCGGCTATCGCGGTCAGGCAATCCTGCAGAGCAGCCGGATCCTCGCCCTGAACAATACAAACGGCTCTGTCATCGAACGCACTGCGGTGATGGCCAAGGTTAAAACTCAGGTCCATCAGCGACACGGCGGACTGCTCATTGATGAACTGTTGCAACTGTTGCGCTTGATCCATACGGGCCTGACGCGTTTGTCCGGAAACCGGGATCAGCCGCCAATCACCGGCTATTGGGCTGGCCGTCTCGGCGGCTGGTTCTTCGGACAGCAATATTGAGGATGACTCCAACACGACGTGGGCGTTAGTACCGCTGATACCAAAACTACTGATACCCGCCCGACGCACTGAATCATTGGCTGCGCGCCAGTCGAGCGTCGATGGAGCAAGTGCTAATGATGAATGCGGCCAATCAAACAAGGTTGTTGGCACATCGGCATGCAGGGTTTTGGGGATTTTACCGTGGGATAACCCGAGAACGGTTTTCATCAGTCCCATCACACCGGCCGCGGCCATGGTGTGGCCAATGTTGGATTTTACACTGCCAATGTACAAAGGCTCGGAGCGGTCTAAAAATACCTGCGACAGAGCTTTGGCTTCGATCGGATCGCCAAGCTCGGTGCCTGTGCCATGAGTTTCCACATAATCGATGTCATCCGGGTTAACGCCTGCGTTAGCCAGGGCTTGTGTTATTACTCGTTGTTGGGCGGGGCCGTTCGGCACCGTCAACCCAGCACTGCGTCCGTCCTGATTGATGGCGGATCCTTTGATGACTGCTAACACACGATCGCCATCACGCTCCGCATCACCCAGACGCTTCAACACGAGAATACCGCACGCCTCACCCCATCCGGCACCGTCAGCGCCCTCGGCAAACGCCTTACAGCGTCCATCAGGCGATGAGGCACCCAATCGGCTCAACTTCACCAACGAGATGGGCGAAACCATCAGCGAAACACCGCCAGCGATGGCCAATTCGGATTCACCTTCTCGCAAAGATTGACATGCCTGATGCAGGCCAACCAACGATGACGAGCATCCGGTATCAATGGTCATGCTCGGCCCTGTCAATCCCAGTGAAAACGATACACGTCCCGACAAGGTGCAACTGGCCGATCCCGTCGTTGTGTACAAATCCGGATCGGAAAAGTCATGCACACCGAGCTGTTCGTATCCGTTATAAGCCGCGCCCAGATAAACACCGACGGACCTGTTATTTAGACTTGACGGCGGGATCCCTGCGTCTTCGAAAGCCGTCCATACCGATTCCAGTACAAATCGTTGTTGTGGATCCAGAGTATCGGCCTCACGCCGATTGATACGGAAAAAACCGGCATCAAATAAGTCCACGCGATCAAAAAAGCCACCCTCAGTGAAACAGGTTGATCCCGCGTGCTCAGGATCCGGGTCATAGAACGTGCTGACGTCCCAGCGAGACATAGGAATGCGATCAATAATGTCACCGCCGTCTTCCAGTAATTTCCAAAATGCTTCAGTCGTCTCAATGCCTCCGGGTAACTTGCACGACATGCCAATAATCGCGATGTCATCAGTGCCGCGGCGTTTAATCGGTTGATTTTTTGCCGACAAAGGCGAGCTACCGGTAAACAGCGATTCAAGGTGAGCTCTCAGTCGCTGCAAGGTCGGGTAGTCAAACAGAGTATTGGCTGCCAGCGTTTTGCCGGTTAGTCGCGAAAGCCGATTACGGATTTCGACAGCCATCATGGAGTCCATACCCAATGAAGCGAACGGTTGCTCGTCTTGAATCGAGGCCGGCGCAATACCCAAAACATTCGACAGTGTTTTCGTGATCAAATGACTGAGCCCATCAATACGCTCGGCCTCGTCCAAACGCTGCCAGTCCGGAACACTTGTGGATGCTTGTGGTGCATCCTGATGCGCAAACAAGGTGCGCACCAGCCCCGGATGATCAGACCAGTATTTCGCCAAGACCTGAACATCCAACGGTGCTGCCATCACGCATGTCGAAGACGTTTCCAACGCAGATTCAAGCAGCTGGCTGCCCCGTGCCGGTGTGATTGGAACAAACCCTCGCCCCTGAAATCGCTCATAATCCTCCGTCGTGAAATGCGACAGCATGTCACTGGATTCATCATGCCAATACCCCCACGCGATCGACTTCGCCGGTAAACCCATCGATGTGCGAAGATCTGCTAGGGCATCCAGACAGAGATTTGCAGCACAGTAGTTGGCGAGCCCCGGGTAACCGATCCAGGCCGCCAGGGCCGAATACATAAAGAAGCAGTCGAGATCCAGTGATTGCTCAATTGAATATTGATGCAAGTGCCAAGCACCATCTACTTTGGCGCCAAGCGATGTTTCTATATCCGCTGCTGTCATCGACAACAACAGTCGATCGGCTAACACAACCGCTGTATGGATAATGCCGCGAACGGGCGAGCGCGCGTTTGTTTCTTTCAACAGGACGGCCACAGCGTCCGCATCAGACACATCACATAGCTGAACGTCAACCTCACAGCCAAGCTCTTGAACTTCCTCTAAAAAAGCCATTCTCGAGTCAGTATTTGCCGGGCTTCGAGAAACCAGAGTGACATGCCGGATCGCATGCTGGTTGATCAACCAACGCACGGCATGCCGGGCCAATGCGCCGAAACCACCCGTGATTACAACCGTACCGTCCGATCGAATAGCACCTTCGCTTGCCCTGACCAGGACGCTCCCCGCGTCAGCATGATGGGCATCCGTCAGATATGGCGTGTACCATTTTCCCTGCTGCCATCGGTACTCATGCCCCTGAAACCCATTATCCGAAAGAAGCTGCCTGCAAGTATCTTCATCGGGAACCTCTACACCCTCGACATCAATCAAACAGAGTCTCAACTGTGGATTTTCAGCAAGCGCTGAGCGCGCCATACCCCAGAGGCCTCGCAGAAGGATGGATAACGGATGTGTGGATGCATGATCTTGCGGAAATACATCGTGAGTTAACCAAATAAGGGCGCATTGACCCTCCTCACGACTCAGCTGTTGCAACTGATCCAGTGCTTTGTGAAGCAGTGTATGCACAGCCGCCATCGAATCCACTGAAGGCCAATCAATAACCACGGTCCTCGCGTTTTCGAAAAGAACAGTAGGTTCATCGGGGTTGTTCGATAAGCGCAATCTGACAATGTCTCCCACAGCCACAGCAGAACGCCGATCCTCGGTACCTGGATGCACCCGCCATTGAATGTCGTACAAACCGCTCGCTTTCTGAACATCCGAATGGCTATCCAGCAAACCGGCAAGCTGATTATCCGAAACGGGCTTAAGAAGCAGTCCGGACAACTCACCAATGATGCGTTCGTCTCTGTCATAAAACGCAAAATCACACATTTTTTGCTCATCCGTCGATTGCACCCGCACGGACGCAAAACATGCGGTTTCCGGTTTGTCAGTCCAGCAACAGCGTTTTGCACCGAAAGGCATGTACAGATATTCACTCGTGATCATTGCCCCCATTAACTGCATTGCAGCGCCTAACAGGCAGGGATGCACACCGTACTCTGCTGACGACAGCTGAGCAGGAAGCTCGATATATCCCCAGGCTTGATGTTCGCCGACCAAAACCTGCTGCAACCCGCCAAAAGAGGGGCCATCGATAACGCCGTTCTTTTCAACACGCTTGTGCAGCTCCGCAACGGATAAATCATCGCCATCCGGTTGCCAGATTGCATCTGATGAAAAATACGATGGGGCGCTTGAAACAACTTCTGCTGATGCGTGTAACCGCCAATCACTTGATGTCAAAGCGGATTTCGAATGAATGGATACACGCATAGACGCTGCATCGGAATTTTGTTGAACAACGATGTGGCAATGCGATGCCTGCGTAGGTATCAATAACGGTTCGCTCAATGAAATATCGGAGAGAGTGATATCCGTCTTGATGCTAAGATATCGCTGATGGAATGCAGCAGCAGCGTTCATCATTTCCAACAGGGCAGAGAGCGGCAAGATACTCTGGCCATTTAAACGGTGTTCCGTCAGCCAGGTCTCTCCGGACTTCAGCAAATCGACAATAAACTGCCCCTGTTCAATCCCCGGTTGATAGATACCCAGCAACGGATGCCCGCTATCCACCTGCCCAGTTCCTGCCAGTTGGAGCGCTTCATCCGGTAACCAGTATCGTTGACGTTGAAAGCAATATGTTGGCAGCCCCAAAACACGTTCAGCGCCGGGGTACCAGTGAGAAAAATTCAGTACACCGCCGAGCGCCCAATATCTGGCGGCTTGCTGTGCGATAATCTCGCAACCATCACGCTCACGCTCAAGACAATGCGTCAACGCAAGCGGCTGCTCAAGGGACTCACTGATTGATAACAATGCTTGCGCAAGCACCGGGTGCGCACTGATTTCAACAACGCGGTTTGTTCCGCCAGCCAACACTTCTTCAATGGCAGAACGAAACTCCACAGGACGGCGCAGGTTCTCATACCAGTAAGACGCGCCCAAATCCTGATAATGCAGCTTGCCACCCCGTGTTGCCGAGTAAAAAACAACATCACTCTGCTGCGGTGTGATCTTACCAAAGGCCTCCAGCAACACACCTTCAATCTGTTCAATAGACGCTGTATGTGATGCGTAATCAACATTGATCCTTCGCCAGAAAAATTGCTTTGATTCCAACAAAGATTCGAAACGTTCGAGCTCATCGATGTTGCCGGCTACCACAATTTCCATTGGCGCATTTTCGACCGCAACCGTTAATTCAATCGCCTTTTCTTCAAGCAACTGAATGGCATCCGATCGGTTCATTTTCACCATGGTCATGCTGCTGCCAGAACGCAATGATTTCACCGCTCGGCTACGTTCAGTAACAATACGAATCGCATCGTCCAGTGAAAGAATCCCCGCGACACAGGCGGCGGCGACTTCTCCCTGGCTGTGCCCGATCACTGCATCGGGCCGCCCGCTGATAGATTCCCAAACGGCAGCCAGGCTGAAAAATACGGAAAACAGCACGGGCTGCACAACATCCACCTGATCCAACGTGAATTCGTCATCAACGCCCATCAGAACGTCACGCAAAGACCAAGGAACATAGTTCGACAGGGCCCGCTCGCACTGATCAATCGAGGCAGCAAATACCGGGTTATGCAACAGCTCGATTCCCATACCTAACCATTGGCTACCCTGCCCAGGGAATACCAAACAGGTCTTACTCGTATCTACCACACGGCCTGCAACAACACGCTCATGAAATTCATCATTCGCCAGGGCTTGCAATCGTTCGAGGGCGCCGTCTCTATCATCCTGTTTGACGATACACGCCACACGGTAATCAAATGCTGAACGATGAACCGACAACATGTATGCGATATCACGCAGACTGACATCCACAGAAGTTCGGATAAAACTCGCCAGTTGACTGGCTTGCTGAGGCAGTCCGCTCGCGGATTTTGCTGACAACGGCAACAGTATCCAGTTACCCAATGGTGAAACCGCTTCGATCTCAGTGTCATCACAAGCCGGTGTGTTATCCACGTGCGATTCCGGCATGTCGGGCGAGTGTTCAAGAATGGCATGAACGTTCGTGCCACTCACACCGAAACTACTGACACCAGCCCGGCGGGCTCTGCCCGTGTCCGGCCACGTTATGTTGTGTTGCGCTAGGCACAAGGGCGTCTGTTCCCAATCAATATGGGAGCTTGGTACGTCGGTATGCAGCGACTGAGGAATGACACCGTGTTGCATCGACAACACCGTCTTTATAACGCCAACCACACCGGAAGCAGCTTGTGTATGGCCGAGATTCGACTTAACCGTACCGAGATACAACGGTTCGTTTCGGGTTTGAAAAACGTCTGTTAAAGCACCGGCTTCGATGGGATCACCCAAGGGGGTTCCTGTTCCGTGTGCTTCAATGTAATCAACATCGTCAATCGTCAGTGCCGCCCGCGACAGTGCGTCCTTAATCGCCGCTTGCTGAGCCGGGCCGTTCGGCACCGTCAGACCAGAACTGCGACCGTCTTGTGACATCGCCGTCGCTCGAATGACGGCGTAAATATGATCACCGTCGTGCTGGGCGTCGCTAAGGCGTTTTAACATCAACATCCCCGCACCATCACTCCAGCCTGCGCCATTCGCATCATCACCGAATGCCCGGCAACGCCCGTCTGGCGATGTTGCCCCGACATTACACATTTCAATGAGTGTTCTAGGGCTGGTCTGTACCGCGACGCCACCACTGAATGCGATATCGCACTCGCTATTTCGCAGCGACATACAAGCGAGATGCAAACTGCTCAACGACGAGGAACACGCTGTATCCACTGATAAACAAGGACCTCTTAATCCAAAGGTGAATGCAAGACGTCCAGCAGCGCAGTTCGGCATAACACCCGTGCTGCTGTATGGATTTATCGATGCCGGATTACCGCCGTTTTGCCAGCCATAGTCCGGGCTTGTGAGGCCCACAAAAACCCCGGCGTTGGCGTTATACAGATGGTCTGGAATAACACCTGCGTCCTCCATGGATTCCCATGCCATCTCCAGCAATAAACGCTGATTAGGATCAAGACTGTCTGCTTCGATACGATTAATGCCAAAAAAACGGGCATCGAACTGATCAATACCGCCAAGGTAACCACCTGACTTACAATAAACAGTACCGTCTTTACGTGTTTCTCTATCCGGCTCAAATAGCGCATCAATATCCCAACGATTGGCCGGAAAATCCGCAATACAATCAACACCGGATTCCAGAATTTGCCAAAATGCCTGCGGAGTATTGCCGCCGCCTGGGGTGCGGCAAGCCATACCAATAATGGCTACGGCATCATCCGAATGTTCGTTTCGCTCGCCCGGACTGGATGAAATAGCAGCGGTATCGCCGGCCATTTGTCGATAGAGATAACTTGTCAGAGCATTCAACGTCGGATAATCAAACATCAGGTTGACCGGTAGCGTCAGCCCTGTCGCTTTGACAATCCGGTTGCGAATGTCGACCGCCTTCAGTGAATCCAGTCCATATTCACTTAGTCCTTTGTCTGGGTTGATGAACTCCGAGAAACCCAACACCGTGCGAATATGATCGGCCACCAGCTCATCCACGCGGGTTTTGCGGTCTGCTGCCTCTAGGGCATACCACTCCGTCAGCCATTGCGAGCTTGCCGATTCATCCGATGCAATGGACGATGGCCCTGTTGTTGACGGCACCAGCTTCTGATATAACCCGGGCAATCCGGTGCCCCAGAATGCCTGCAGTCGCTCAACATCGAAGGGCTGACCACACACCACCGCTCTGTCAGACAGCCCCATCAACCGGGACAGCAGTTGTTGCCCTATCGTAGCGTCAATCGCCAGTAGTCCTTGCGCCGCCAGCTTGTCCATATGGGCGTCATCCAAACTGGCGGCCATCCCCAAGCCTTCTGCGCGCCAATAGCCCCATTGGACGGCGGTCGCCGCCAGACCTTGTTGATGACGGTGCTCAGCCAGTGCGTCAAGACACTGATTGGCCGCGGCGTAAATCGCGCCACCGGGCACACCACCAAGCAGTGCGGATGTCGACGAACACAGGGAAAAGATCTCCAGCGGAATACCCATAGCTTGGGTGATATCATGCAGCGCCCAGGCGCTGTCCACTTTTGCTGCAAATGTGGCTTCTATCGCTGTGTCATCGAGTGCTTCTGTCGGGCAGGCGTCATAGACGCCAGCCGTATGAAAGATACCGCGCAACGGCTGGTGGTTGTGGATTGTTTCGATCAGCGTGTGCAGTTGTTGTCGGTCAGCGCAGTCGCAGGCATAAACACGGACGTCGGCGCCCGCGGATGCAAGTGTGGCCACAAAGGCGTCAGCGCCGACGGTTGCCAGGCCTTGACGTGAACACAGAGCAATGTGTTTGACGCCTTGCTGTTCCACCAACCAACGGGCCATCACACGCCCGATACCGCCAAGCCCACCGGTGATCAGGTAACTGCCCTGCTCTGGGTTGTCTATCACGTGGGGCGACGGGGAGGTCGGTGTTTCAACCAGGCGACCCAGCCAGCAGCGTTCTTGTCGGTATAGGGCTCCATGGTCTGTTTGCTGCACCATCCACTGCAGCACTTCCGGGGCCAGGGGATCGTCGTTGTCCGTGTCCATGATGGCAATGGGACAGGTTGCATGTTCGACATGCGCGGTTTTCACCAAGCCCCACAGCCCTCTCGCCATGGCGGAGATGGGGTGCTGGTCACCGGCGATGGTATAGGCACCTTGTGTCACCCACACCAGTGAGCCGTGGCGATGGTGTTGCACTGTGACTCTCAACAGGTTGGCAGCATGTTGGATCACTTCGGTATTTAACAGGCCGCCCAGTTCTTGGGGCCAGCGCAGTACGAGGCAGTCTTGCTCTGATGCGGTTGTGAGCCAGTCCGTCAACTGCTGGGGTGTGATGTCGGGGGCTGCCTGTTGTTCAATGGCCAGCGCTGACGCGGGCCATTGCGGAGGCTGTGCAAGCCATTGCAATTCGGTCAGTGGAATGCGTGTGGATGTCCAGCTGCCGGCTTGTGGGTTCTCATAACACCAGTAGCGTTGGCGTTGAAAGGCATAACTCGGTAGATGCTCAAGCCGTTTCGCCGCGGGCAGTAAGTGCTGCCAGTTCAGGTTGTAGCCTTGGCAGAACAGCCGGGCCAGTGCTTTGGCCATGCTCTGTTGATCGTTTTCATCGCGCTCTAGCGACCAGCCAACTATCGCTTGCCCTTGACGGTCTTCAACAATCGCTTGTAAGGCGGTGGTCAATACCGGGTGAGCACTGATCTCAAGAAAGGTGCTGTAGCCACTGTTGATCAGCTGATCGATGGCGCCCATGAAGTTCACTGGCCGACGCAGGTTGTCGAACCAGTATTGTGCTGTCAGGGCTGAGCCATCTAACCGCTGCCCTTGGGTGGCCGAATAGTAGGCAATGGCGGTGGTGGCCGGTTGGATATCACCGAAGGCATCGAGCAGTGCGGACTGCAGGGCATCAATGTGGTCGCCGTGTGACGCGTAATCGACATTGACCCGGCGGTAAAATACGTTGTCCTGGCTCAAATGGTTTTCGAGTATTGTCAGTTCGTCCGGCGATCCGGAGACCACGGTCTCGGTCGGTGCATTGATCACGGCGATAGTCACGTGCAGATCATGGCGCGCCAGCCGTTGCTGAACCGCCTCTGCTGATTGTTTCACCAACGTCATTCCCCCGGTTCCGGCTAGGGATTTGACCTGTTGGCTGCGGGCGCTGACAACACGCGCGGCTTCGTCCAATGAAAGAATGCCGGCGACGCAGGCGGCAGCAACTTCTCCCTGGCTGTGGCCGACTACCGCGTCGGGTTCAACCCCGAGGCTTCGCCAGTAGGCCGCCAGTGAGACAAAAACCGCAAACAGCACCGGTTGAATAACATCGACATCCTCAAGACCATGTTGTGTATCCTGCCCGGCTAATACGGCCTGAACATGCCAGTCGAGATAGGGGGCTAACGCTTCATCACAGGCTTTCAGTGACGCAGCAAACGCCGGTTGCGCAAGCAGTTCGCGGGCCATTCCCAACCACTGGCTGCCTTGGCCGGGGAAGACAAAACAGGTTTTTCCTGACGGCTTGGCGCTATCCTCGATGACCATCGGGTGTTCTGATCCAGCGGCTATCGCGGTCAGGCAATCCTGCAGAGCAGCCGGATCCTCGCCCTGAACAATACAAACGGCTCTGTCATCGAACGCACTGCGGTGATGGCCAAGGTTAAAACTCAGGTCCATCAGCGACACGGCGGACTGCTCATTGATGAACTGTTGCAACTGTTGCGCTTGATCCATACGGGCCTGACGCGTTTGTCCGGAAACCGGGATCAGCCGCCAATCACCGGCTATTGGGCTGGCCGTCTCGGCGGCTGGTTCTTCGGACAGCGATATTGGGGCTGACTCCAACACGACATGGGCGTTAGTACCGCTGGCACCAAAACTACTGATACCGCCTCGATAGGGACGATCTAACGCCGGCAATACTGTCGCTGTTTGCAACAAAATCAATGGGCTATCTTGCCAGTCAATATGCTGGCTCGGGTCCTGACAATGCAACGTCTGAGGTAGATGACCCGCTTGCAGAGATAGAACCGACTTTATAATGCCCGTCACACCCGCAGCCGCCATGGTGTGGCCTAAATTCGACTTGGCGCTACCCAGGTACAGGGGTGCTTGCCGCTGACGAAAGACTTCAGCCAACGCACCGGCTTCAATAGGATCACCCAATCGAGTGCCTGTGCCATGTGCTTCGATAAAGTCCATATCGTCGACGGTCAATCCGGCATTCAACAGTGCTTTGCGGATAACCCGTTCCTGAGAAGGCCCGTTGGGAACCGTAAAGCCGGTACTTCGGCCATCGTGATTAACCGCAGAGCCTCGCACGACAGCCAGCACTCGATCCCCGTCGCGCTGCGCGTCTGACAGGCGCTTAAGCACAAGCATACCGGCGCCGTCACTCCAACCGGCACCATCTGCCTGATCAGCGAAAGACTTGCAACGCCCATCCGCAGCCGCGCCCCGCAGTCGACAGAATTCGATACCAAGATCCGGCGTTAGCTGGAGGCTCGCGCCTCCGCAGAGGCTCAGATTGCATTCTTTTTCGCGCAAAGCATTGCAGGCCAGATGAAGGCTGACCAAAGACGACGAGCATGCTGTGTCGATCGTCATGCACGGCCCTTTCAGACCCATAAAGTATGCCAGACGACCCGAAGCCGCAGCGGCCGAAACACCGTTCAGGCGATAACCATCCAGATCCTGCACATTACCCTGGCGCAGCTGATCGTATTCAGCGCCCATCAAACCGATAAATACGCCCGTCTCCGTCCCTTTCAGAGCACTCGGCACAATGCCGGCGTGTTCAAGGCTTTGCCAGCTTAACTCAAGCAGCAGTCGCTGTTGGGGGTCCATGGCGGCGGCTTCCTGGGCGTTAATACCAAAGAACCCAGCATCAAACAGATCTATACCATGAACAAAACCACCGCGCGTACAATAGGTTTTTCCAAACGCATCGGGATCCTGATCAAAAAGCGCGTCTGCATCCCAACGCTCCATTGGAACTTTTTCCGTGGCATCGCGACCATCCAAAAGTAATTGCCAGAAATCATCGGGTGTCTTTATACCGCCGGGCAATCGACACGCCATACCGACAATGGCTATCGGTTCTGACGTCGCGGATTCCAACTCGCGGATGCGCTGGTCCTGATCATCAATCAGCTGCAGGAGTTTCTTCTGAAAGCTCAGTTCTTCTGGCATAGCTTTATTTCCTGTCTTCAAGGCGACGTTTCAATAAACGCATCGCCTCGTCGTCGGAGATCTCATCTATCGATACAGCCCTGTAAGAAACACCCTCTGACTCGCTCTTTTGTGCCTGCACGTATTCATTAAGCATATGCTCCATACGCTGAAGTACACTTTTTTGGCTGTCATCACCGGCGGCTGATGGCAAGCGGTTGAGGCAGTGTTTAAGATAATGTTGAAGGTCATCCAACACATCGTCCTGAACCACGACATCCGCTGATGCTTCAGACAAAACTACCTCAACCAAATAGGTTTTCAGCTCCGTGATATTGGGATAATTGAACAGCAAATTGGCAGGCAACGATCGATCCAGATCACGGCACAAGCGATTACGGATATGCACAGCCGTCAATGAATCTAACCCCAACTCCTGGAAAGAACGGTCGACATCAACATCCAGGACATTCAAACCCAATACCTCAGAAAAATGTTCAACCAGCCGGGATTCGATGGCTTTGGGCTGTTGCTCAGCTGGCAAGTTCAGCAATCTGTCGATAAAACGTCCCTGTGAATGTGCTTTCGGGGTGATCAGTGATGTTAAAACCGACGGTAAATATTCACCAAAGTGCTTTTCCATCCGCTTGAGGTCCATGCAGGTGGCGATCGATACATCACGATCGGCAGCCAACGTTGCGTCCAATAACAGATCCCCTAAAGCGTGGGTAATCGGCACTAAACCGGTATCTTCCATTTGCGCAATCACGTTGGCAGATAAATTGCCCGTCAAACTGCTACGTTTATCCTCCCAATAGCCCCAGTTGATCACATGTGCTGGCAGCCCCAGACTGCGCCGATATTGACCGATCGCTTCCAGGGTGCGATTCGCTGCAGCATAAATGGCCTGTCCAGGTGCGGGTAGGACGGCGGCAAACGAGGAATACAGGATAAAGGCGTCAAGATCGCAGGTTTGTGTCAGACAATGCAGATGCCATGCGCCATTGACTTTGGCGTTGAAGACGGTATCAAAGTCGGCCAACTCAACATCCGCCAGCAGGCGATCCGACAATGCCGCAGCCGTATGAATAACGCCTCGTAAGGGTTTTTGCAGCGAATCCAACACCTGTTGCAGCTGTTGCTTGTCGCTGATGTCGCAGGCAACCACATCTGCGTGAATATCCAGTTCATCGCACAGTTCCTGTATCGCTGGGTATTGCCCTGATGCTCGACCTTGGCGAGACACCAGGACGACATCTTTTATACCGCGTTCGGTGGCCAACCATTGCAGTGCATGACGACCCAGAGCGCCGAGCCCACCACTGATCAGGTAGGTACCATCCGTGCGCCATGCACTCGAGGCCTTTTCAGTTGACGGCTGTTCATCGGCCGATGTCGGCAGGTTTTGCAAACGCAGGCCCTGCCAAAGGCTGCCATCAAACAGCAGCTCCGGTTCATTCAATGCTATCGCCCGGCGCACATCCTGATCTGTCAGTGAGATTTCGTAAGGGCGATCAACCAGGTAAACACGGGCTGTTGGCATCTCGGACAGCAGGCCACGAATCAGGCTCCCCAAGCCTTTCAACAGTATCGATGGGGTCGCAGACTTGTCTGCCCCCATAACGCCGGACACATCAAAAACAAGGGCGGCAGAGAGTTCCGCGACGACGTATTTGCGCAGGATGACCAGGGTACGCTGCAGGGACGCCTGTGCTTTCGCCATATCGTCAACCGGCGCGACATGAATACACATGATGTCGTCTTCACCGAACTGCCGCAGCTTACTGATCAGGGCATCGACCGATTCGATGCTGGCAAGGTGCATATGTTCAACGGTGCCGTGACTATGCACAGGCAGGTTATCAAGTTCGGTCGTGGTGTAGGCCATGAAGCTACTTTGCAGCCAATGCCGATCTGATTGCCCGCCAATGGATCGGCGCATGCGTTCGCTGCTGAGCAGTTTAGTCTGGAACTGCTGAATGGCTCCCACCGGTTGCCCTTCGCTGTCGAACAGTCCCAGTTCAATCAATGGCATGTCGGCGGTCGCGTTATCGGCCAGCGTGGCTTTCACGCGCAGTGCATTGTATCGTGCCGGCAGGATGGTGATACGCGATGCAGCAACCGGCTGAATCAATTGGTCAGATGCACCGACCGCCAAAATAGCCGCTTGCAAGGCAGCATCCAACAGGGCGGGGTGAAGCCAGTAGGCGGATGCGTCACTGGTCTCTTCTGAGTCCTGGACATGGACATCGGTAAACCAGGCTTTTCCGTCGGTTCGTGCCGCCGTCATGCCTTGAAACACGGCGCCGTAATCAAGTCCGCGCTCCGTCAGGCCGTCATACCAGGATGGCAGGTCTTGGGACGGCAGGTGCGATATTGGCGAGAGTGTGTCTGCGCTCCCTATCGACGAATCGATGTCCCAATTGCACTGGCTCAACAAGGTCCAGCCACTGTCGTCACGACCTCTGGCATGAATCGATATTTGCCGTCGCGATTCATCGTCAGCAACGGCAATTTGCACATCCGCACCGTCATCGGTCATCACCAGGGGCGCTGCCAACGAAAAATCGGTCAGCACAATACCGCCACAGTCAGGCAGCAGGTATGTCACGGCGGCTACCGATAGCTCAACTAGGGCAGCCCAGGGCAACAACGGCAACCCAACAATCTTGTGCTGCGCAAGCCAAGGGAAGGTTTTTAAACTCAGATGGTTGAAGAACAGATGAGCTGCTGGCGTCGACTGGTAATAGCCCAACATCGGGTGGCGGGTATCGATCTGCCCGGCACCAGCAATCAGATCGGCAGACTCATCAACCCAGTAGCGTTGGCGTTGGAAGGCGTAGGTTGGAAGAGCGTCAGGCCGGCTCTGCCCAGGATACAGACTGCGCCAATTCAGCTGCCCGCCAGAACAGAAATATTTGGCCAGCGCTTGAGCCATCCTGCGCTTGTCATCAAGATCACGCTCCAGCGTGTGCACTAACGCCAATCGCGTCTCTGAAGATTCGCTGATCAGCTCCAGTGCCTGAGTGAGCAATGGATGTCCACTTATCTCGATAAACCGTCCGAAACCGTCATTCAACATCACTTCAATAGCTGATTGAAAACGAACACTTTGACGCAAATTTTCAAACCAGTATTCCGCGTTGAGTGATTGACCACCGAGCTGCTGGGCTTTGCAGCTCGAATAAAACGCGATATCACCGTCCATGGGATTTATACCACTGATGGCCTCGAGAATTTCATTTCTAACGGCATCAATATGTTCATGATGAGAGGCATAGTCGACTTTGACTCTGCGCCAGAAAACCCCCATCTCAGTGAGTTTCTCTTCCAGTAGATCCAACGCGTCAATCGGGCCCGCGACCACCAATTCACCCGGAGCGTTCACAACAGCCTGCGTTAATTTGAGCTGGTGTTTCTCAATGAGCGCCAGGTTTTCCTCGGCAGGCTGTTTAATCAAAGTCATACTGCCGGTGCCACTAAGTCGTTTGACCGCCTGACTTCTGGCAGAGACAATCAGTGCTGCATCGTCCAACGTCAAAATTCCGGCAACACACGCTGCTGCGACCTCCCCTTGGCTATGTCCGATGACGGCATCGGGTGCTACACCAAAACTGCGCCACAACGCCGCCAATGAAACATAGATGGAAAACAACACAGGCTGCACAACGTCGACATCACCCAGGGAATGCGTTGCATCTTTGCCCATCAAAACTTCCGTTAGAGACCAGCCCACAAGCGGTTTAAATACAGCTTCGCACGCTGCCATGGTTTCGCTGAACGCAGGCACATCGAGTAACCCGGCCCCCATTCCCATCCATTGGTTGCCTTGACCAGGAAACAAGAACGCCTGACGGATACCTGTTTGAGCTATTCCCTGCTCAACGTAACAGTCAGATAAGTCTCCGGGATTATTCGCAGCTAACGCCCCCATTACAGAATCAAGCGATTCATCGGAGGCAGCAGATACAACGACGGCGCCTCTGTGTCTCATTGCTGAGCGATATTGCCCCATTCCTAAAGCTATCGACGCACTATCGTACGAGGCCTGAGATTTCACATATTCACCCAGCTGCGCGGCCTGAGCCATCAGCGCATCTGAGGATTGCGCACTGACAGGCAGTACAACCCAATCCCCTAGCGGCGATGGCGAGTCAGCAACGTATTCAGCATCGTTTTGCGGGGCTGGTTGAGGCGCCTCCTGAACAATAATGTGTGCATTTGTACCGCTGATACCAAAACTACTGATACCTGCACATCTTGGGTGATCAGGCATCCACGACATGGATTGATTGACCAACGACAATGGCGTTGCATCCCATGCAATTTTCTGTGTTGGCGAATCCGCATGAAGCGTTGCAGGTATCTGTTTGTGTTTAAGTGCAGCAACGACTTTAATCACGCCCGCGATGCCAGCAGCCGGCATGGTATGCCCAATATTGGATTTTACAGTGCCAAGGTACAAAGGCTTATCGCGAGCCGCAAAAACCTCCGATAAAGCGCCAACCTCTATCGGATCGCCCAACGCCGTGCCTGTACCATGGGCTTCAATATAATCGATGTCATCAATGCCAAGACCGGCATCATCAAGCGCCGCTCTGACAACAGCCTGCTGCGAAGGGCCATTAGGTGCTGTCAACCCGGCACTTCTGCCATCTTGATTGACCGCAGATCCCTTGATAACTGCCAGGATTCTATCGCCATCACGCCGTGCATCTTCCAAGCGTTTCAGAATCACAACACCTGCACCTTCAGCCCAGCCAGCGCCGTCAGCATCATCAGCGAATGCCTTGCATCGACCGTCCGGTGATGACGCGCGCAAGCGACTGAGGTAAACCAGCAATCTTGGCGTTGCCATCACTGAAACACCGCCACCAATCACCAGATTGGTGGTGCCGGATCGCAGCGCCTGGCAGGCTTCATGCAAACTCACCAGCGAAGACGAACAAGCCGTATCAATGGTCATGCTGGGACCGTGCAATCCCAAAAAGTAGGAAACCCTGCCCGATAAGGTTGAGCTCAGAGACCCTGTAGCTGAGTAGGCACCAGCATCTTCAAGGCGCTGCGCGCCCATATAATCGTACCCGGAATAGGAGGCCCCGAGATACACGCCCGTATCACTGTTATCGATGGACTCAGGAACAATGCCCGCATCTTCGAGAGCTTCCCATGCCAACTCAAGAACGATACGCTGCTGAGGATCCAGACTGTCGGCTTCATGTTTACTGATGTTGAAAAATCCTGCATCGAACATATCGATGTTCTTGAGAAGTCCTGCGTCTCGAAAATACAAGGCACCGGGTGCATCAGGATCCGGGTCATAAAGTGCATCAATATCCCAACGTTCTTTGGGAATCTCCGCAATCGCATCGCCGCCGCAATCCAGCAATTTCCATAGGGATTCCAAACCATCGACATTGCCGGGTAAACGGCAGGAGGCACCAATGATGGCAATATCTTTTGGTTTTGCGACGGCATGAACCTCAGGCGCCGACACCGTGCTTTGCGCGCCGTTTTGGAGCCGCTTGGCAATATATGCCTGAAGCATTGAAACCGTTGGATAGTCAAACAGTGTATTCGCGGGCAAAGTCAGTCCAGTTTGACGAACAAGCCTGTTGCGAATTTCAACAGCTATCATCGAATCCATTCCCATGGACGCCAGCGGTAAATTGACATCCAGCGAAGCGGATTCAAGTCCGAGAACAGCGACAACACTCTCCGTAACCCAGTTTTCTATCAAACGCCGTTGTTGGTCGGGATCAAGCTGATCAAATGCATCCCGCTCTTGATGCCGCTCTTGCGTATCTTCCATCAATGACTGGATAACACCATGCCGTCCGCGGTAAAATTGCCCCAAAGCATCGGGTTCAAGAGGCGCAGCAATGGGATTGGCAACATTCAACGCCAATACGGCATCCAACAGGCGCACGCCTGTTGCGTCATCAATGGGTATAAAACCAGGCTGACGAAACCGCGCATGATCTGCCTCAGTAAAATGCGCCAGCATATCGCTTGACGTATCGGCCCAATACCCCCAGCCAACCGCCATTGCCGATAACCCGATCGCCCGCCGATATTCAGCGAGTGCATCAAGACATTGATTCGCCGCACAGTAATTCGCGATGCCTTCACCGCCAAACCATCCTGTTACTGTTGAATAAAGGATGAACTGATCCAGTTCTATCTGCAGGTCCTGCGTCACCTGATGGATATTCCAAGCGCCAAGCACCTTGGCGTACATGACAGAATCGATGTCAGAAGCCTGCATGTCTGTCAGCCAGTTATCGGCCAACGAAACTGCTGTGTGAATAACCGCACGAATCGGCGTATTTTTATGAAGCTCTGCGAGTTGACGACGCAGCTCTGAACAGTTGCCGATATCACACCCAATAATATCAACGGCACACCCTTGTGCATCGAGCTCTTGAATAAACTGTTGACGCAGTTCTGTATCTGCTCCGCGACGAGAAAGCAACGACACCTGGCGAATGCCATGCTCTGTCACTAACCACTGAGCTGCATGTCGTGCCAGTGCACCGAATCCGCCGGTAATCACGACGGTTCCATCACTGCGCAATGGCGGAATTTCAAGCACCTTACCATTCAGCCCTCGCAATTGTGGTACTTGCCAGGCGCCATCAACATGCCGCCACTCACGTCGCGTATCCGTGAGAATGCCGGCATATTCCTCGGCATTCAGCTTATGTCCTGTTGAGACATCAACCAACCAGAGCTGCAGTTCAGGGTGCTCTGCCAACGCGCCTCTGGCGAATCCCCAGATACCTCGTATCGATGATGTATAGGGCGCATCTGAAGCATTCTGCACCAATGGCTGAAACGCTCCTTGGGTTACCCAGATAACCTTGAGATTTTGATGTTCACTCACATGATCCTGCAGCAATCGCAAACCATGGTGGAGAAGCGACTGCACATCCTCCAGGCTTTGCGGTATTGGCCAGGACACCACCAATAACTCAGCATCTGTAGTTATATCGAGAACACAGCGGTGATCTACATCCGTACTGACATCATATTCACAACGCACCAGATTCGTCGCCTGATCAATGTGTCCTAACACTGTGTTTTGCCAATCGACATCAAACAAGCTGTGAGGTGGCAGCTCACCGCGATTGAACAACTGAATCAAATGCGTCGTCGCAACAAATTGCAGCGTTAACCCGTGAATATATCCGAGCCAGCTGCCATCCGGGCTCAGGCAGCTCAAATTGAATCTTGCGACAGCATCAGAGACGTCACCGGTGCTTTCCACGCAAACAAGGATTTCCCGAACCTGATGCCCAATCCAACAAATTTCATTGGCAGCGACCGGCATGTAAAGCCCATCACGCACCGGCAACAGCAGATTATTGAGCTGCATCGCAGCCCCGAGCAGCCCCGGATGCACACTAAAACCATCTATATCAACCTCTGCCGGCAAGACAACACGTCCCCAGGCTCGATTGCCTTCAATGCGAATATCTCTGAGCCCCTGCATCGAGTCACCATCCCAAATACCCAACAGTGACATGCGCTCAGACAGGTCGTTGACAGAGACCACTTCACCCTCAGGTTGCCATGCGGGTATTTCCTGAGATTGAATACTGTTAACTACCCTGGCCCGGCAATGCTCATCCCACGCGCTCGCCATGCTGTCGTCCGAACTGGCGACAGCGATGGCACAAATTCCATCGGCAGACGGCTGGCTAATGGTGATTTGAAGGTGTTTCGGTGGACGGTCAAGCAGCAAAGGTGCCACAAATTCAATATCCGCCAACACACCATTATCTGTGTGGCCCACCGCTGAAAAGTAGAAATCTGCTGCCGCTTTCATCAGATCGATAAAGCCCGCAGCTGGCATGAGGCCAACGCTGTGAACACTGTGGTCATGCAACCAACGCTGCACCTCATCACCGAGTTGACAGATAAAAACGCCACCGTGGGCAGTCGCCTGATAGAGCCCAAGTACTGGATGGCCAGTGTCGAGCTGCCCGGCACCTTTAACGTCTTTATGGCTGATATCCAACCAATGGGACTTTTTCTGAAACGCATAGGTTGGTAGATCGGGTCTGCGACGCACATTGGGATAAAACCAAGCAAAATCAACGTCGATGCCACAACAGAAAAGGTAGCCGAGTGACTTGGCAATCGTTTCACGATCGTCCGTATCCCGTTTCAGTGAATGGCTGACAACGATGTCTTTTTCAGCCGCTTCTGCTATGGCGTATAGGGCTTGGTGCAGTACCGGATGCGCGCTGATTTCAAGGAAGTTTGAGTAACCCGATGCCAAGACCTCTGACACAGCATCCATAAATTTCACCGGTCGACGCAGGTTATCAGCCCAGTAGGCGGCATCCAACTCAGAGGCCGCCACTGGCTTGCCCAACACCGCAGAACAAAAAATGATATCCGATGCCTGCGGCTGGACAGTGCCTATGGCACTCAAAATTTCATCTGTTAGCCCGTCGACACATTCTGAGTGCGATGCGTAATCAACATTGATACGTCGCCAAAAAGTGCCATTGTCTGACAACCATTTTTCAAACGCATCCAGGTCGTCTAAATAGCCAGCGACAACAACCTCACCTGGCGCATTGACGGTCGCAATAGAAAGACGGCTTTGTTGTGACACTAACCAGTCTTGCACAACTTCGTCACTGGCTTTAACCATCGTCATACCGCTGCTGCCAGCGATTTTACTTATGGCACGTGTACGCGCAATGATAATGCGGATGGCCTCGTCCAGGCTCAATATGCCCGCTGCATGTGCTGCAGCTACTTCACCTTGGCTATGCCCAATAACAACATCAGGTTCCACACCCAGACTTTTCCATAGTGCCGTCAAGGAGGCAAACACAGAAAACAATGACAGCTGAACCACATCGGTATTTGCCAGGGTGTGCTCTTGCTCAATGCCCTGAAGAACATCAACCAAAGACCAATCAACATAAGCGCTAAGTGCTTTCTCACACGTTGCCATTTCTGCGGCGAAAATACGATTGTTCATCAGCTTGCAGCCCATGCCTAACCATTGACTGCCCTGGCCGGGATAGACAAAACAGAGCTTCCTCGAGCGCCGCACAGCTAGCGGACCGACGATAGCAGGGTGACTTTGGCCATCAGCGACCGACTGCAGACATTGCACCAGTAACTGACGCTTATCTGCAGGGATAACAACTGCGCAGCGATGATCAAACGCCGATCTGAACAAGCTCAACCCTGCTGCCACATCAAACAGTGTTTCGTCCGGGTGACTCTGCAAGTATGTTGCGTAATGCGCAGCCTGCGCCCGCAGCGCTTGTGTATTTTTTCCTGAAACAGGAAAAACTAGGTAATCTTCCAACGGCGTTTGATGTATCGCAGGATCATCACGGTCTGCAGTATTCGCATCATAGGATTCGATAATGGCATGGGAGTTAGTGCCGCTTATGCCGAAACTACTCACCCCTGCTCTGCGAGGCTTTCCTTTTGGCCAGGCAATTGAAGTCTGTGCAAGTTGCAAAGGGCTGTTTGACCAATTAATCTTTTGGCTTGGCGATTCTGAATAGAGCGTTTTAACGATGGTCTCATTTTGCATCATCAAAACCGTCTTAATCAGGCCGGTGACACCTGCCCCAGCCATGGTATGCCCGAGATTAGACTTGGCACTGCCCAACCACAGGGGCGCTTCACGGCGACGGAAAACAGCAGACAGTGCTTCTGCTTCAATAGGATCGCCTAGGGGAGTACCAGTGCCGTGCGCTTCAATATAATCAATGTCATTGATAGTGAGCCCGGCATTGGCCATCGCTTGACGCACAACCTGCTGCTGTGAAGGTCCACTTGGCGCTGTCAATCCGCTGCTGCGGCCATCCTGATTCACGGCAGTGCCACGGATCAGTGCCAGGACTTGATCATCGTCGCGTTCTGCATCGCTGAGGCGTTTCAGCATCAGGATGCCACCGCCCTCGCTCCAGCCCGCGCCATCCGCACTGTCTGAAAAAGCCTTGCTGCGGCCATCCGGCGCAGACGCCCCCAACTGGCTGAACTCAACCAGAATATTAGGCGCAAGTATCAGTGACACCCCGCCGGCAAAGGCCATGTCAGATTCGCCAATTTGCAAGGATTTACACGCTTGATGGATAGCCACCAGGGAGGCAGAACATGCTGTATCGATTGTCATACTCGGGCCTTTCAGCCCAAGGGTATAAGAGATTCGGCCGGATGCCGTGCTCAAGTAATAGCCTGTGGTTCGATAGCCATCTTGCAACGACAGATTCTTGGTATCCAGAAGGCTGTAATCGGAGAGGNTGAGTCCCACAAATACACCGGTTTTTGTATCCATCAGGGTTTCGGGAAGGATATTAGCCCTCTCTAGGGATTCCCACACCATCTCCAGCAACAGTCTTTGCTGAGGGTCGAGGTTTTTGGCTTCTCTGGCGTTGATACCAAAAAACTCCGCGTCAAAAAGATCAACGTCACTGACATAGCCACCCCGGCGACAATAGGTTTTTCCGCTTAAGCCCTTTTCTTCGTCATACATGGCCGATACATCCCAGCGCTCAGGTGGTATATCGGCAATAACATCCCGCTCCTCAGACAAGATGTCCCACAGTGCGTCTGGCGTATCAACACCCCCGGGCAGTCGGCATGCCATACCGACAATTGCAACGGGCTCCCGTGCGTATTTATCACCTTCAGACTCACAAGCGCCAACAATATTATCGGGGTCTCCGCCAAAGAGATAATCAGCGATACCCGCCACCAGCTTCTCTACACTCGGGTAATCAAATAACATCGTCGGTGGTAAGTTGAGGCCGAACTTCCACGACAGGATCTTGCTGATATCGACCGCGGTCACTGAATCAATGCCCAATTCCTTAAAAGGCAAATCATCGGGCAGATGCATAGATTCATCGCCCAGCGTTTTCAATATCAACTCGCGCACGATTTCAATGAGAACAGGCGTTGCCAGCGGTTGGTCTTTTTCGACCCGAGAGTCCCGTCGACGAACATGCCGGGCATTAACAGTCAGATATTGCTGCAGACCAATATCGTAATGGTTGGGGTCCCAACAGCGCCGCCACTTGATCGGATAACCTTGTACCCATAAGTTTGCCAGGTTAAGGCGAAATTGAAGATAGCTATCCGTATCGCGTTTCAACGTGCCCGAGTAAATGACCTCTTCGCCCAGATTATCGGCAACAGATTGCACAGCGCCAAACAAAATGGGATGCGGGCTAACACCAATAAAAGTTGTGAATCCATCTCTGATAAGCGCTTCGACGGTGCGGCGAAAGCGGACCGGGTAACGTTCTGTTCCGTACCAATATTCGGCAGAAAGCCGATTGGCGGATAAACGTCGGCCTTCATAGCCGGAGTAAAAAGCAGCATAGCCTGGTTGGGGAACAATATTGTCGAAAATACCCAACAGCTGATGTTTGACTTTTGCCACATGACGCGTGTGCGATGCATAACTGATATCAACCCGCCGGCAAAATACGCTCTGCTGCTTCAATTGCGCTTCAAGCCGCTCAAGGTCGTGACAACACCCACCAACGACAACTTCATCCGGGCCGTTCTCGATCGCCAGACTTAAATCGGAAAATTGCGGCAGAATATTATTCTCGATATCAGCACTCGATGATTTCACCAATGTCAGCCCATAATCATCCCCCAGCTGCTTCAAGATCTGACTGCGTTTGGCAACAACCTCTGCAGCTTCTTCAATCGAAAGAATTCCGGCAACATGGGCCGCTGCAACTTCACCCAAGCTATGCCCTACCACGGCGTCCGGCATAACACCACAGTTTTGCCATACACGAGCGAGAGCGACATACATCGAGAAGAGGACAGGCTTAACCACTTCGACCTGATCCAAACTACGACCTTCTTCACGGCCTAACAGCACTGCCCGGATCGACCAATCAATGTGTTTCGAAAAAGCCTCATCACAGGCATCAATGGCGCGGCTGAATACGGGTTCTTTTTCCAGCAATTGATTAGCCATACCCTGCCATTGGCATCCTTGACCGGGAAAAACAAACACCGTTTTACCGGGTTTCTTCGCAATGCCCTGAACCGCCCAGGGATGGGGTTGATGATCAGCAACCGCCTCGAGTGCTGACATGAATTCGCCACAAACCTGCTCCGGGTTTGGAGAAACCAGCGCAGCCCTGACATCTCGATCTTCAGAACCGCGTTGTGTTGCCCCTGCGACTTGCTCCAAAGAATACGAGGTTCGTTCAAGAAAACGAGAAATCGCCGACGCTCTCTTACCCAAATAGGCCTTACTATCAGCCGATATCAACATGGCAGGGGGAGTGCACTGAGGCTTGGTCATAATCAGTGACTTTTCCGGGTCGCGAATGATATCGCCGTTTTCCCGGCACACGATGCAGATAGTTGCCGGGCTCCAATTTGCGTCCAAGAAACGTCCATAAAAAGCCGCCAGTAAACCTGACGGCTCTGCACGCTCATCGCAGCAAAAAGTTTTAACCGATGATAGATCCAGCTCTTCAGCAGACACTGTCATTGCCTCATGCAAGAACTTTGTCGAGGCTAATGCTGCAGTTACCTTGTAATCGACCAACGCATGAAGCCATGCCGCAGCCGGTACCGAAAGAAGATGGCTGGTCAGAACAATAGAGGTAGCACCAGAAAACACCGGGCATAGCAGTGAGGTTGTCAACTGCGCCAAAATCCCGTATTCCATGGAACTCGAAATGACACTCTCACTGTCAATGCCAATTAAACCTATCCAATCATCCATCAGCTCAGTAATAAAGCTGAGGGGATAGTGGGTCAATGCCCCTTTTTGAAATGAGTAAAACCCCATCGCCGCGCTGTCCTGACGAGAACTATCAAGAACAGCGTTTTTGTTGTTGTCTCGCATGCCATCAACCGATAAACATGCGCATGTGTCATAAAGATCGTTCTGAACCAGAAGGGAAGAAATATGGTGCTCTTCCGCTTCACTGGAGGACAGCACCATCGACGCTCCAGTCTTTTTAACCTTGTCGATTAGCGATAATGGATCCAGCCTTTCGATAAATGGGATACAGATAGTACCTGCCAGCCAGCAAGCGAGGATGGATTCAAAAGCGCGAAGATCGAGGGGCCCATTCACAATGACGCTCTCGCCCGGCTCCACGATACACTGAAGCTCACTGGCAATCGCTGTGACAGACGTATTAAGCTCTTTACAGGTAACTGAAACATCCTTGCCGCGCCAATCATTGGGAAACACGATTAAGGCGCGATCAGGGGTTTCGCTCGCCAGCTTATTCAAGCATGTTTCAATTGAAATTTTGGCCATTCAACCACCACTCTATGTGTAGCCTGACCTCATCCGGGTTCCATGAAAAAAGCAGAGCTATCCTCGTCCATTCAACCTAATGAAGCCGACAACATGGCTATTCGACAAATCAACATAATCCTGGTTTCGGCCGTCAATTCAGATGCTCGGGGCTCTCAGGTACATTGAGTATAGACACTGCCCACAATCGTGGAGAATCCATGAATACAACGCCGAGCAAACCATCAATACCCGAAACACACCTAGATATTCTAAAAGGTTCGAAAGCAATCATTAGTACATTGCGCCATTTTGACGGACACATCTCTACACACCCCGTCATCTACGAATGGGATGGTGAATTCGTACGTTTCAGTACATTCAAGCAATACCTCGGAACCAGTTACCCTTATTTTTCTCAAAACCCCACATACCTATTTAAAAGCAGAGATGATCAAAGCACCTATCCGGAAAACTCATTCGCTTCAACACACTCAAACAACGCCAGAAATACACTAATCTGGTGAAAAACCCGACGATTAGTCTCTGCTTGCTATGCGATGAAGACTTCACCCGCTATATTGAAATACGCGGCCATGCCGTACTGGAAGATGATCTGAACAGCCGGTTTTTCCTCGCCATGTGGAAGCGACTAACCGATCTCGATAGTTTTGATTTTGACCCGCCGGGTGCGGAACGGGTAACTATCACCGTGATTGCAGAGCAGGTCTCTACGCCACTGCTGTACGGCGGTAAAATGTCGGCAAATACCCAGCATAAGCCAAATGCCATAGCCCCCAATACCCATCAGGCGCCGCCACCAACGCCCTAAATCAACTCGCGCACAGATGCGCAGAAATGTGAACTGTTATGACCCAACACAGCCACTTCCATGATTTTCACGAGCAACTCACTCGCGATAACTCCCTGCTTGCCGCCGCCGGCCAGCAACTGCAGCCAGGCCAAGCACTGTGCTGGCAAATCGGTGATTCTGAATCGTATGTGTACGAGCGGATTAAAAACGGCTTAAAGATCATCGCCAGTAAATCGCCGGCAGATTTAATCATCAAAATTTCGCCGAGCAACTTCCAACACCTGATCAATGAAGAGTTATCGTTGTTTGGTCTGATTTATGCTAATAAACTGGAGATTGTGAAAGGCGATTTCACACTGCTGAACCACTGGTACAGTGCCATTCAACAGCTTTTTTATGGTCGCCCAATTTGGCGTCAAGATATGGCCACACCGCTGGCTGCGATGGATCTGAATCAATCTTTCGATTTACGCCGCGACCGTCAATCAGCGTCGCACTTTTTGCAAACCTGCGGATTCGTGCATCTCAAGCAAGTATTTAGTGCCGATGAAATTGCCAACTTCACGGCTCTTGTAAACGATCAAGTCGGCAAAGCAACCGTGGATGATCAGCAATCGTGGTGGGCCAAAAACACCCATGGCGATACGCTTTGTTGTCGACTCACCTATCTCAATCAGAAACATGCAATTTTCCGCAGCCTGGCAACGGACCCACGGATGCTCGCAATCGCCGCACTGGCCGATCAACAACTGCTGCCCGCAGGCAACCGCATGGATGGCATTAATTGCGTTATGAAACACTCCAATATTGTCGAAGGTATCAGCGACTTAGCCTGGCACAAAGATTGTGATCTCGGCGGCCATCATCTGATTTGCCCGGGGTTGATTGTTGGCGTGCAACTGGATCGCGCCGATGCGGAAAACGGCCAGCTGCATTTTCTCGCCGGTAGCCAACACTCGAGCAATACCCATATTGATGGTAATGATCCGGATTTACCGCTGGTCGCGGTAGAAACCGAGCCCGGGGATGTGACCGCACACTTTTGCCATGTATCCCACGAAGCGCCTGCCCCCAAAGGAGAGCACGCGCAGCGTAACGTTCTGTACGCGGGTTTTTATCAGCAAAAGCTATTGGATGCGATCCCTGAAGAAATGAGTTACAACGACGTATTATTCACGCAGGGCGACGGTTTACTGAATAATCTAACCTGATGCGGCCACTCGTCGAAGGCACCGCAACACACAGAAGTGCACACGGTCTAGATAGACTTCGACAACCCATTGCCGTCGCCATGAAGAGTCGCTGATGCTACCCGTCAACGCACATACCCAACACATCCAATGTGCCTTTTGTGACGAATCACTAACAGCTGGCACGCAACATATGTTTGTCGATACCCCCTATGCCAGTTGCGCGGATCATCGCTGCGTTATGTTAGCGCGTCAAATTCATCTGGTCGCCAATGGAATGCCGCAAACCCAGTTGGCGTTTAAAATCCAACACTGCCATCAGCAGCGCGTAAACCAAATCCGTGCAGACGCCGAGCGCAAGGCCATACGCGCGCATCAATATACGCGCACCCAAGCTGCCCTAGCCGAGGCGTATCCGCAGACCCAGATCGACGATGCAGCAGTTATTGATTTGCCATCAGGCCCGGCGCAACCCACCAAAATCTCTGTTGCACGGATATCTGCATATCAACAGCATCTGAAAAAAATTATCGCCACCGCGATTGATGCGAATAGTGAAGACGATTTTCCGAACGATAATGAATATTCCGCACCACCGCGCCGCCAAGAGATGGACGATTTGTTGTCTGGCGATAATCGCCTTCGAGAGGTCAGTGATGCTTGTTGCAGTTACTGCAAAGGCGGTTGCTGCGTAATCGGGAAAGACCACGCGTATCTGGTGCCGATTACCATCTTTCGATACCTGCACGATCACCCTGACGAAACGCCGCAGGCACTGCTGCAACGCTATCTTGATTTACGGCCGGAAGTTGTTATGGCAGACAGCTGCATCAACCACACACCAGAGGGCTGTGCCCTACCCCGTGAGCTGCGCTCGGAGATTTGCAACGGTTATTACTGTGATAGCCTAAAGACTTGGCATAATCATGCCAAAAGTATCGACAAAAAGAACAATGGGGAAGAACCCAACAACACCTGGGTTTATATCGCGCAGTGGTCTTACCACAATTGGAATCAGACCAGTCACGATGACCATCAGGTCATCGCCACGGATCGAATTCAACTGCACTAAGGCGCGATAGCGACATGAATGGCGGCTTTTGATGCCGCCATGATGAAACTACACCGCCATAATGACACGCACGGCATCGAGTTTCATATCAGCATGCTCAATCGCTGCCGCCAAGGCGTCAGTTTGTGTTTCCAACTCACTGATTTCTTCGCTGCGAATATGCGTATTCACTTCGGCCAGCGCTTTCATCCGGTGGATTTCCAACATCTGCTGCGCTTGCATGCCTTGTAGTGCTTCTTGTTTGATTTCCGGCAGTTTGGTCATCGCCAGGCTCTCAGCATTAGCAACCAAGGTTTCGATCAAACTGTGCGCTTGCTTAACCAGTGCTTGCGCCTGTTGCAGGTTCACACGATTCACCAGTGGGTTGAGTTTGTCTTCACTCAACACACCACTTAAATCCTTGCCATCCAGATTAACCAGTACACGATGACGGGTTACCGGCAAGAATCGATCCAGCCCCAATCGTTTGGGTGCAATCGCATTCACGGTATAGATCGCTTCCAACAGCAGCGTGCCTTCTTTCAACGGCTTGATTTTGATGGTACCCAACGCCGTGTTGCCATGCTCAGAACCAACAATGTGCTCCATCGCCGCATTGACCGTTGGGTGCTCCCACGTCAAATACGCCATGTCTTCTCGGCCTAGGGCATTCTCACGCGAGTAGGTGTAAGTTGCACCATCGTCTTTCATGCCTGGCAACAAACCACAACGCATGTTTTCGCTGGGTCTCATAATGATGGTGTTGGCGCTGTGCTGCTCACTTTCGATACCGAGCTGATCACAAGCACGCTCAACAAAATCACCGAGGTCTTTGCGGTTTTCAGCCTGCAACACCATATCGATAATGGCTTCTGCATCATCCGTACGGCAGGAGTTCAGTTCCAACAAACGATCACGCCCGGCCTGCAAGGCACTGCGCAACTCACCGGCACGCTCGGCAGTTTGCGTAATTAAGGCCGTAACATCAGCCTCAATGCCGCTTTCCAACACTTCGGCTAATTCGTCAGCAAACTCTTCGTAAACGCTGCGGCCAAAGGCGCAGGTTTTTTCGAATGCGTTAAGCCCCTGGTGATACCAGCTCAGCAGTGTTTGTTGTGGCGTATCGGTGTAATACGGCACATGAATTTCGATATCCCGCTGTTGACCAATACGATCCAATCGGCCAATGCGCTGCTCCAGCAAATCCGGATTCACCGGTAAATCAAACATCACAATGTGATGCGCAAACTGGAAGTTACGGCCTTCGCTGCCGATTTCGGAGCAAATCAATAACTGTGCATTTTCTTCCGGGTCGGCAAAGTACGCAGCAGCTCGGTCACGCTGAATCAAGCTCATGCCTTCATGGAAAACAGCGGTACGAACACCACGGCGAGTACGCAGATATTCTTCCAGCTCAATGGCAGTGGTAGCTTGGCTGGTAATCAGCAATACCTTCTCACCTTCGAGACTGTCGAGTAGATCGGTCAGCCAATCAACACGTTCATCTTCGATTAACCAGTGACGTCCGATAATGGTTTGTACCTGCAGCCAGTCGGCCACGGGCGCTTTGACCTTGTAGTCTTCGTCCAGTGTCAACGGATGCGCTTGCAAATGCCGTTGTGGAAAACCTTCAACCGCTGCACGTGTATTACGGAATAAAACCCGTCCGGTGCCGTGACGATCCAGTAATGCCGTCAATGCTTGGTCACAGGCCGCTTCGATATCACCACTTTCGTGCATAATGTCGATATCGGCCATCTCTTCGTCACCAAGATAGCTATGAATGGTATCTGGCAGCGCTAGGTTTTGCTCACGCGCCTGAATCAGCGCATTCGCCAGCTCATTAACATCACCATAACTCTGTTGTTCTTCAATAAAGGTATTCAGGTCGTAATAACGATCCGGATCCAACAAACGCAAACGCGCAAAGTGCCCGGCCAAGCCAAGTTGCTCAGGCGTGGCCGTTAACAACAACACACCCGCCGCCTTTTGTGCCAACGCTTCAACACAACGGTATTCATCCGACGGATTGCCGTCTTCCCATTCCAAGTGGTGGGCTTCATCGACGACCAACAGATCCCAATCACAGGCCAATGCTTCTTCGCCACGTTGCGGATGCTCTACCAAAAACGACAATGGGCACAACACTAACTGACGAGTATCAAACGGATTGGCTTGCTCGTGTACCAGCTCTTGGCAGATATTTTCATCCAATACCGAAAACGCCAAATTGAAACGTCGCAGCATTTCAACCAACCACTGGTGTACCAGTGAATCCGGCACCAATACCAACACACGCTCGGCGCGACCACTGATCAACTGCTGATGCACGATCAAGCCTGCTTCAATGGTTTTACCCAAGCCAACTTCATCTGCCAGCAACACCCGCGGTGCCATGCGCGATGCGACTTGATCTGCGATATACAGCTGATGCGGCAACAATTGTACGCGCGGTCCCAGCAAACCCTGGGCTCCCGATTGTTGATAGTCGCGCAGATAGCTCAGGGTATCCTGACGCAGGGAGAAAAATTTGAGGGGGTCAATCTGCCCGGATAACAAACGATCTTGCGGGCTATTAAAATGGACAAAACAATCCAGCTCCAACTCGGGCAGGATGTCTTCATGGTCGTCATCACCAACGACGCGGTAAATCAAAAGACTGTTGTGCGCCAACACCTCTGCAACGGTAAAACCCTCACCATCAACATTTTTGACGCTGTCTCCGGGTTTATAACTGATGCGGTTCAGCGGTGCATTGCTGACGGCATAAACACGTTCTTCTCCGGCTGCGGGAAAACTGATCGTTACCCTACGATCAGCTACTTGTGTCACTATGCCCAATCCTAGGGCGGCTTCGGTATTGCTGATCCAGCGCTGGCCTATGGTAAAGTCGCTCAATGCCAACCTCATCTTATGCTGTCAAAAAGGGGGCGTATTCTATACGAAAAGCGCCGGGCAGTTCAGGCGTTGACAACAAGAAATTCTGATAATTCTTGTTGCTTATCGCAAAGCCTGTCGGTAATGGCCTACGATCAGATAATCGGTACCTGCGTAAGGCCATGATACGCTTGCAATTTGGCCATACAGTAATCCACACACAACAGTTAGGCTCTGCTGAAGAGTTTATCAAAGCGTTTACGAAAGGATAGAACCATGCTGGTCGACGGAATTTGGCAAGGCCATTGGAATGACAGCGCTGTGCGTGGTGAAGACGGCGAATATCTGCGCCCGTTATCGTCGGTGCGCAACTGGATCACTCAGGACGGTCAACCTGGCCCAACCGGCACCGGTGGTTTTACCCCAGAACCCGGCCGCTACCATCTCTATATTGCTCATACTTGCCCATGGGCAAACCGCACGATGCTGGCACGCCAGTTACTAGGGTTGGAAGCCTATTTTACCTATTCCGTTGTATCGCCAGTGTTGAATGACGATGGCTGGAACTTTGATCCCTCATTTGCAGGCGCGGACGCAGACACACTCAACCATTGCGCCAATGTGCATTCACTCTATACCCTGCACGACAAAACCTTTACGGGTCGCGCTACGGTGCCGGTTTTGTGGGATAAGAAGCAACAGTGCATCGTGAATAACGAATCCGCCGACATCTTGCGGATGATGAACCAAGCATTTCGCCAACAGGTGAATAGCCGCCATGACTTGTACCCGCTTGCATTGCAAAACACCATTGATCAGCTCAACACATTGTTTTTCGACAAGCTCAACAATGGTGTGTATCAGGCAGGATTTGCGCCCACCCAAGCAATCTACGAGGCAGCTTACGACGGCGTATTTGCCGCATTGGATGACGCCGAACGACGCTTATCCGATCAGGCATTTATCGCTGGCGACCAACTCACCGAAACGGATATTCGCCTATTCGTAACGTTAATTCGATTCGACCTGGTGTATGCCAGCCTGTTTAAATGCAACCGCCAACGGATTCGAGATTTCCCACACTTGTTTGAATACCTGAAACGTCTATATAACGACTTTGATTTCAAACGCACTGTCGACGTCAACCATATCAAACACGGGTATTACTCGATCAAGGNGGTCAACCCCTATGGCACGGTGCCGAAAGGGCCGGATTTGCGTTATCTCGACGATGCTTGATGCACTAGCCCTAACGTAATATCTCTTTCGCGCTAGCCCTGAATCACTACTGGGCAAGCATGTTCGGGGTGATCCATAACGCTAACAGGCGTGTTAAAAACACGTTCGATATACTGCGCAGTGACTACCTGACGAGGGCTGCCATTGGCACAAATGCGTTGGTCATGCAGCATGACAATACGATCGGCATAGAGACTGGCAATATTGATGTCATGCACCACGGCAACCACGCCGATATTGCCAAAGTGACCGTCATCAACCAACTGACGCACGACGGAAAACGCCAGGTGCACCATCGCCATGTCCATGGCTGAACTGCATTCATCCAACAGCAGGTATTTGTCATTGTCACAGTGACTTTGCAGCAGTTGTGCAATCACACGCGCCAGCTGTACCCGCTGTTTTTCACCGCCTGACAGCGACGGATATGATCGATCTAATAATGTGTCGAGACGCAACAGGCCGGAAACCAGTTCCACAATCGCCGTGCGCTCACGTTCATCGTCGGTAAACAACAACCCCATTTCAATAACACTGGATGCCTGTACGTTAAATGCAACATCCACCTGCTGAGGCATTACTGCTCGCATCAACGCTTGCTGGCCTTGAGTAAGATCACACACTGAACTGCCATTGATGCGTACGTCGCCATTGTCGACACCGATATCGCCCGCGACTGCCTTCAGCAAGGTTGATTTTCCCGCGCCGTTAGGTCCACACAGAGCAACAAACTCGCCGGGCTGACAATCGAAACTGACGTTATCCAGCACTTTTTTGCGGCCATAAAATACATCGACCTGGTTTGCCCTGATCGCCATAAGAAGAACCTCCTGGCACAGATAGGAATTACAGACGCTGTCGCAACAGCAACGCGATAAAAAACGGACCACCTACTAACGACATCAGCAAGCCTATGGGTAATTCAGCCGGAGCAACGGCGGTACGTGCAATCAAATCACCCACTAGCATTAAACAAGCACCGGCTAACATCGATAATGGCAACACATGCTGATGCCCAGGCCCTAACGCCAGACGCACAAGATGTGGAATCACTAAACCGACAAATAGAATAACGCCGCTCATCGACACGGCGGTGCCCACAATCAAGGTCGCACAAACAATAATGCCACGTTTAATGCGCAACACATCATGGCCAATCTGACGTGCAATCGCTTCGCCCATTAATAAACTGTCTAGTGCCTTGCGATAACGCATTAACTGGACCGATGCCAACACAATAACTGGTGCAGCAACGGCAAGCTCTTGCCAACCGGCTTTGGCAACACTGCCCATGCTCCAAAACGTTAGATCACGAAGCTGGTTGTCGGTCGCAATGTAGCTCAGCAAGCCAACTCCGGCACCGGCCATGGCATTGATAGCAATGCCTGCTAATAACAACCGATGGATATCGGCGTTGCCATGCCGTGTCGCGATACCATAAACCACTAACGTAGCAATCAGGCCGCCAACAAATGCGGCCAGCGGTAATAAAAATGCCTGCAACCAGGCACTCATAACAATGCCGCTACCCAACACAATGACCAATACGGCGCCCAGTGATGCGCCACTGGAAACACCGATCAAACTCGGGTCAGCTAATGGGTTGCGGAACAGGCCCTGCATGCATACCCCCGCCGCAGCAAGGCCTGCCCCGACAACACAAGCGGTAACGATACGTGGTAAGCGCAATTCGAGAATCACGTATCGGTTTAAGGCCAGATTGCCTTGTTGTTGGCTGATTTCATCGCCGAAAGACTGAAACACTGCCATTAGATCCGCCAACGACAGCGCCATGGCGCCCTGCGTCGTTGCCGCAATAACTAACATCACCCACAGTGCAATGAGCCCCCAAAAGGCGATTTTAATCTGGCTATTGATCATTATTTTGCGGTTTTTCCGTATGCCACATCAGCCACCTGCATTAATGCCTGCGGTAAACGCGGCCCGAATCCGAGCAACAACGCGCTATCAACCACCATAACCTTGTTGTTTTTGGCAGCACGGGTATATGCAAAACGGTTGGCTAAGGTTTCTGGCCTTTGGCCTGCATGACTGGCAATGATGATGATATCGGCATCAGCACTCAGCACCGATTCTTGCGAAAACGGTTTGTATCCGTGAATGCTTGGTGCCGCATTATCGATCTCGAGCAAATCCAACAGTGCCTGCGCTTTCGTATGCTGGCCAGCGACCATAAACTGATTGCCTTGCATGCCAAGAAATACCAACGCCGATGGGTGCTCTTTACCCTGATGCGCCGCTACGGTTTGCATCACAGGCACCAATTGCTCAGCGATGCTCTGCTTCAACTGATCGGCCTGCGCTGTTTTACCAACCTGCGCAGCAACCTCATCGATTTTGCTATACAAACCATCAACAGAGGCATCAATTTTAATGGTCGTCACATCCAAACCACTTTGACGCAACTGCGCGAGCACCGGCGGAGGCCCCGCATCAGAACTGGCAATCAACTTTTGTGGTCGCAACGACAACACACCTTCAACAGATAGAGCCCGCATATAACCTACGTTAGGCAAACCAGTTGCTGGCTCTGGATACACACTAGTTGTATCGACAGCCACTAACTGATCCTCAGCTCCGAGGGCATAAACAATCTCTGTCAACGAACCATCAACCACAACCAGACGTTGGGCCGAGGGCTCTGCAGCGATGCTCCACTGGCTCAAAAGAGCCAGTGTCAAAACCAAAAAACGTATCATGGATTTACCTTCAAAAAATCGCAGCACGATTACTCTTCCGTGGTTTCAGTCAACGGTAGATAGCGGAAACTAACATTGGCGCTAGCACCGGTATCCGGGTCGTAGTAGCTGGTGATTTGTAGCTTAATTAGCTCATCTTCATCGCTATCTTTATCCGTATCGATGACGTACACACGATAATTGGGATACAGACTATGGTCACTTGGGTCACCAGATGCTTGGTACTCCTGCCAGACAAAATCGGTAAAGATGCTACTTTCTTTGTCAGTCTGCCAAGCATTAGGGTTAACCTCAGCGCCGTTTGTGACTTCATCAACGGTTTCGGGGTTGTAGGCTTTCGCCGCACCATCGCTACTAACACCACCATTAACAAAGATATTGAATCCCTGGAACTTCACATCCCAACCCACGCTGCTGCAATCGGAATTGCTTGGGTCATCAAAGTCATAACAGGTCGTCGTTGGCGAACCACCTGACATTGATACAGTGGTTGAGAGAGGCGTATCTGAGAAGGTTGTTTCACCATCAGCTTGAACAAAAAACTCAAACGTCACATCAGCACCACTTTGCGCTGCGGTAAATGATGCCGCGTGAAATTTCGCATAACTGTTACCTTCAGCGGATCCAATAATCCAGTAATTCTCAGGAACTACAGCAAAACCATTACGGCCGCCGGCATACCAGCTACTGTCAATCGCCGACTTGATACCATAACCGACAAAATCACCGGCTGCTTCTGATACCGCGTTCAGGCTATTCAACTCATCAGCGAGATCGGCGTTAACAAAGAAGCTGGCAATAAGTGCGCCGTCGTCATCGTAATATTCAGCTTGTTCGTCACCAATGGCGCCTTCTGCTTGATCATTCAGTGTCACGTTGTAGCGGTTAAATGACACATGCCACGTATCGTTTTCGCCCACGACGTTGCCATCAACAAGATTGAAATATGCCGTCTCTGAAGACGCATCAACCACAGCAGTTTGCAGTGCTGACGGCTTTGGTTCATCTCCGTCACCGCCATTGCTGCCGGAAGAATCAGAATCACTGCAGCCAGCTAACAGCATTGCAACTGAAGCACTTGCCAACAGTGCTGGCAACTTTTGGTTACTATCAAAGATCATAGCGTTCCCCTTGGTTAAAGCGTTTAGAAGTCGTATTGGAAACCAACGTAGAACAATCGACCGGTAATCGGACGTTGATCCAGTTGTTCAAAATCGAAGTTACGTTGCGCGTCGAGAATGTTATCGACACCGCCATAAAGACTGACGCCTGCGCCAACACCCTGATTCACTTTTAAATCCAGTGCTGTATACGATGGCGTAATAAACTTGCGCACCAGCCCACCAGTGTCGCTATCCAGTTCATAATTCGGCTGTTCATCAAACCACCGATTGATAAGGATAAGATCCATACCGAATGGCGTTTGATAGTCCACACTGGCGGTTACCTGATTGCGGGGCCGGTTGTTAAGTGCATATCCGCTAGACAGGTTTTTGGCATCCAAATATTGGTAGCCCAGACGTAAACTAAGGCTATCGACAGGCCAGTATTGCGCCGACACTTCTACGCCCTGCGTGCGGGCCTTGGCCACATTGACATAGGAATAGAGCACATGCGGGTTAGCGGCGTCGTCAACGTAGCCGGCAACTTCTGTTTCAATCAGGTCCGTCAAATCATTGCGAAATAGATTAATATCCAACTGGAAGTGATTCAGATTAGCGACCACAAAACCGAGTTGATAACTCACTGACGACTCAGGTTTAAGATCCGGATTACCGAGAATCTTGTAACCGATCTGGCTGTGATCAAACACAAAGTAACGTTCTTTGAGGTTGGCAACACGATAACCTTGGCCAATACCGCCACGCATGAAAATCTGCCAGTCACCGTCATCAATAAAGTCATAACGACCATTCACTGCCGGAACCGCATGGGCACCGAAGTCACTGTCATACTGCCAGCGAACACCCGGTAGCAGAGTTAAATTACCGATCTCGATTTCATCCTGCACATAGGCTTCGAAGGCTTCTCGTGATTCCTGCGGGCGCTCCAGCTCAGAAGTTCCGTCTTTATCCTGCATCAATGTTTCGGCAAAATAGTCGACTCCCAACGTCCAGACCTGGTTCTCCCACGCTTGCTGATTAATCTGCAAGCTTGCTTTGTTAGAATCTAAGTTAGCGGTTCGATTGCTGATGCCATCCGGTACGGAGGTGTTCACAAAGCTCTCGTGATAGGCACGGAAAATGGCTTCGCCATCATCCCAACGCCAAGTTCCGCGCCCTGTGTATCGTTCTCGAACAACGTCATCTTCTTTCAACTTGAGAAGCGGCGCAGGCAGGCCTGGTTTGTAATCCAAAAAATCCGCACGCAGTTCCTGGTCATAACGCTCATAACCGAACTCGTATTCACTCTCGTCGTCCAGCATGAATCCAAAATCAAGATGACTGTTGATACGGTGACCGCTTTCTCCCTGATTTCTCACTTGATCAGGATCCACCTGGAAACCGTCGGAGAAGCGCGCATTAACACCAGCAGAGAAGTTGAACAGTTCACCACCGTAGCTCAGCTGCGCGTCGGTGCGTTGTCGGGCCATTTGCCACGTATTACCTGAGGGATTCTGATCACCATAGCTGCCCAGATCAAACGCAAACTTACCGTGCCACCCTAACTTTGGCTGCGCGGTAATGATATTCAACACACCACCGATAGCATTCGAACCATAAAGTACCGATGTTGCGCCTTTGACAATTTCGATACGCTCAACACCGGCAGCCGAAACTTGCGTCACATCAACAGCACTACCGGTACTGGCTGCAACCGGTTCGCTATCGATCAGCACTAACACACGATCTGCGCCGATGCCTTGCAGTACGACTTCTTGACCCTGCTTACCCGAAACATCATGCAATTGCACACCCGGCGCCGTTTTCAGTGCTTCGGCAATGTCGCGTGCATGTTGACGTTCAATGGTTCTGGCATTGATCACTTCGACTTTCACCGGGCTATCAATAGCTGCCTGTTCCGTTCGAGTACCGGTAACAACAACCTCTTCTAATACCCGTTTTACCGGTGTGTCAGAATCCAGATCAGTGGGTTCCAACAATGGCGTCAAGCCGCGTTTTCCAACCGTCGCGAGGGCTAACCAATCTTCATAGGTATGAATCGGGCTTTCATCGTCGTCATTCAACGGAGTCGTTGCTGCAAGCTTTGCCTTTTTTCCGATTGGCGTATCGATTACTGGCGTGTTTCTGGATTTCCCGTCAAAAGACGCAGCTGGCATATCTGCAACAACGGGCAATGCTACGGCGCATACTGGCGGCAATAACGACAGCCTGACAGCCCGCCTTAATAGACCTGTTTGAGTAGATTTGAACAGCATGAAGATCGCTACGTGATGTTGCCTTAATGAGAATGATTATCATATTAAAACAATATCAATTGATAATGCAAACGATAATATTTATCATTTACATATATCGATCACTCACTAACCGGAATCCCCTGCCGATATGACAGAAATCACGACAGCGCCATTTACCCCGGCAACGGCACGTATGCCTGGGGCGAATGCAAAAGAACTCCTGCAATCACTCAGCGAGTGGGGAAAGCTCACCACCATTATTTTTGCCGGCGGCAGCGTCTTCGAATTTAAAGGGCCATTCCCTAAAGGCAGCGAAGCGCATGGTTACTACAACCTCGACAGCGGCGGCGAAGGCTTTGAAGGCCACCTGAACCTCGAACGTGTTGCGCACATCGTGCTCGAGAGCAAATTGCGCCGCGGTAGACCCGCTTATTGTTTCGTTTTTGCTGACGATGCCGACAGCACCTTATTCAAAATATTCCTTGGGCGTGATGCTCAGGGTGACATTTTTGCACATCAGCTGCAGCCGTTTCAGGCTCTGCAAGCCGCTCAATCTGAATAACCGGAGAAATCATGAAAAATACCGCTATGCAGGCCCGCCTGGATACTGAAATCCTCGACTTTGTTGCTTCTCGTAAAACCTTGCAACTGGCTTCCATTGATGAAAACGGACTGCCGTTTTCATCGTATGCCCCATTCGCGATTGGAGACGACTGCATCTACGTTCTACTCAGTGAAATTGCCGTACACGGGATTAATCTGATGGTTAACCCTCGCGCTTCCGCATTGGTGATTGAAGATGAAGATACCGCCGAGATTTTGTTCGCCCGCAAGCGTGTGAATTATCAAATGTGCGTCGAGAATATCGAGTATCAGGCCGATGGCTGGGATTTGGGGATTCAAACTCTCGTCAATCGTCATGGAGAGATCAGTGCTAATCTGAGTCAGAAAGAAGACTTCAAATTGTTCCGGTTGATTCCTGAACGTGGCCGATACGTTAAAGGGTTTGGCAAAGCCTATTCCTTTAGCGGCGATAGCCTGACTGGCGACGTACTCGACCACATGCGCGACGGCCATGTAGACCGCAAAACCAGTGCGGCCTAATCGACCACATCGGTAGCCGTGTTAGCACGGTTTACTGCAGGTTTGCCGGAACACATTCAACGCACGGAGAGTTGCATTGATGAAATTCTGGCAGGCTATTTCCTGGACTGAAACCGAGCAATTGGCTGAATTAGCCCAATTTGGCGAAGAACTCGGTTTCTACGGATTTATGAACGGCGACCACGTTGCCTACCCCACCCACATCGCACCTAACTACCCCTATAGTCACAACGGTATTCCGCCAATGTCGAACGACTGGGAATATCCGGACCCTTGGATCTCCATCGCCAATATGGCCGCACATACAACCACGCTGAAGTTTACGACCGGCGTGTATCTACTGGCGTTGCGCAGCCCCCATGAAGCAGCACGCGCAACCAGCACGCTGTCGGTGTTGACCCAGGGCCGTTTTATTTTTGGCGTCGGTGCTGGCTGGATGCCGGAAGAATTTGATATTTTTGATGTGGATTTTCATACCCGTGGCCGCCGACTCAACGAAGCATTAGATATCGTCGAAATTCTCTGGCGTGGCGAACCCGTTGCCTTCAAAGGTGAGTTTTATCACTTTCCGGAAGTTATTCTCAACCCTGCGCCAAAACAGCCCATCCCTGTTTTTATCGGCGGCGATAGCAGCTATGCATTCGAGCGCGCAGCACGCTTTGGCGATGGTTGGATCGGCCGTGGCTATCGCATTGATGAAGTCCCCGACTTACTCAACCGCCTGTTCGATACACTAAAAAAACGCGGCCGCACAGATGATCACTTTGAAACTCTCGTACCGCTTACCGAGAGTTTCAATATAGATACGCTCAAGCGTTTGCAAGATAAGGGCATGACCGCCACGGTCAACTACCCATACCGAATGATGCTCGGAGACAACGCCAGCTTGGACGATAAAAAGCGTTACATGGAAGCTTTTGCTGAAAAATTCATCCGGCCTTTCGATACGTAACCTGAGTCGATCGCGGCAGCAAGTGTCGGCGTTGATGCTGGGTTTCCGCAAGCATTACCCAGAGCCAGCATAACCTATGTCTTACTGCGCAACACTGCCGTTGGAAACCCGCTCACGCATACGCGCATTAATACTATTCACGGTTGAGATAACAGTATTGTCGGCCTGCTCCAGCTGTGTCGCATCCAATGTGCTCGCTAATGCATTGGCAAAGGGAGATGCATCTTTATAGCCCATGATGCCAGCAATGGAATACCACACATACGCCTGCTGAGGGTCTTTCGCCACACCTTCGCCGCTCTCATACATAACCGCCACGTTATATGCAGCTGCGCCCTCCCCTTGATTCGCAACAGTTTTGTACCATTTAAACGCCTGAGCAAGGTCACGTTTTACGCCTTCGCCAGTGTCGTACAGTGTGCCCATCGTAAACTGGGCTGGCATATACCCACCGTTAGCAGCCTTCTGATACCAACTAAATGCTTCTTGATGGTTACGCGGCTGGCCATCACGGCCATGAAAATATTGCTCAGCCAAAGTGAATTGTGCTTGATGGTTACCCATCTCAGCCATTTTACGTACCGTGTTGTCTTCGGCCCAAGCTGGGGTGGTTAACATGGCAACCAGAACGCTGCTCATGAGAAATTTGCTAAGGCGCATAGGGCCTCCTTGTTGGGTCTATGCAGGCTGTTAACAGCCCGCCACTCAATGAATCCGCTGCATCATTTGCAGAATCGGCAATGCTACCTACTCGATTCTACTCACTAAAAAGATAGACAAACCAATGATTCAAAATGTGCCGTTGATGGAAATAAATCCAGCATCGCCACTTTTTCTATCGTATAGGGTCGATCTATGCTGCGCAAATCACGCGCTAACGTTGCTGCATTGCAGCTGACATACACTAAATGTTTAGGCTTTGTGCGCTGAATCCAAGCGTTAATATCACCGAACCCCTTTCGCGGCGGATCAACCAGCATCACATCGAATTGTTTTTGGCAGGCTTTGCGGCCGAACACGCGCAAGGCATCTTCGTCGTATAGATCTAATGCGATAAAGTCATCGCTGTCATGGGGGGTGTAATCGACCATTTGTCGAACCAGCTCACGCTGAGCCACAGCGGCTTCTGATAGATTGCCGCGCCCGGCGAACAAATCTAGCACACTGGAAACAGGCAGGCTGTTGAGGTAGTCGGTAACCGTGTCACAAAGTACTGTATTCATGGCTGAGTTAACTTGAGTAAACCCACCATGGGCATAGTCTTTATCCCACTCAATGCTGACCTCATCGCCTTGCAGATAAAGCTCACAGTGCCCGGCAACCGCGCGCTCTTTAGCCCAATCTGTATGGGTATACAGATCATCAAACGCAGCTTGCAGTTTGGGGTGTAAAATCTGACATTCAGGAATCGGCAACACTTGGTCACGACGACCATCTACCATGCCAATATGGGTATGCCGATAGTGCAATTGCACACGATTGCGATAACCCAGACGTTGCGGCGCAGCAATTACATCGATCACATCCGAGTCGACTAAACCGCGCAGATAATTCGCCAACGCCTTATGTTTATAGGCAAGCTCAGACGTGTAATCGGTATGTAAATAGTCGCAGGCCGGGCACTCTGAAAAGTGCGGACAAGCCGGTTCAACACGATTATCGGCAGCAATATCCACACTTGAAAGGCGAGCAAAACTGACGCCCTTTTTGCGTTGCACAACACGCGCGTTTACGGTTTCACCCGGTAAGGTTTTACCAATGAACGTGATCTTTCCATCAACCCGGGCAACACCTTGGCCGAGGTTATCCATTTCATCGATAACAAAGCTCTGCTCTGCGATATGTTGTTCGCGCGGCGGTTTGCCACTGCGCTGATAGCGTTTACGGGCCATGGTTTATTCCTGCAGGTCGCGCAGCGCTAGCTGGCATTGATGTGTCGCATCGCCGAGCCAAATGTCGGCGCCATCCAATGTACATTGAAGCTGCATGGTAGGGTTGACCAATTTAACCAAGTCGGCGGTATCAACACTGTTCAACCCACGCAGGTGCAGGCGATCGAAGCGTGATGACAACGTCGCTAATCCGTCTTTCCAGCTGTGCTGCACCTTATCGGTTCCATAAGCATAAACCGTGACGGCTTGCGCTCGACTGCAGGCCTTGCGAATTCGGTCTTCGCTCGGTTGGCCCACATCGATCCAATGACTTATATCGCCAGTCAGTGTTTGTTGCCAGAGATCCGGCTCATCATCGGTGCTCAGGCCGCGGCCAAATGAGAGATTGTCTGCAGCATTCAGCGCAAATGCCACTATCCTCACCATCATGCGTTCATCCGTTTCAGACGGGTGACGGGCGACCGTCAAGGCGTAATCCTGATAGTGATGTCGATTAAGATCACTCACATTCAGTTGGAGTTTAAATACAGTTGCTTTAAGAGCCACAGAGAAACCAGCGTTATGTCGAATCCGGCGCGATAGTGTACTCTAACAGAAGCCGATACGCATACCGGCCGGCGGCAATATGCCTGCCTCGAACAGAACAACGGCAGAATTCGCAATTCAACAAAGACATCTGTTGAACTGCCGCACAAAACCCGCTGTCTAACAGGTAGGGTTGTGTGTCGTTGCCAGGTATTCGGCATAGAATCGGCGCATACTGTCAGTGTTGGCACTCGAACTACTTAACGGAAACCAGTAAGACGCTGTGAAAAACACAATGAAAAACTGGCAATTACACTTTCGGCTGATGTTTTCTGTCGGCTTCATTGTTGCCATCGGCGTTGTTCTAATCACCGCCTATAACTATCAAATTGCACGTGAATACATCATCAGCGAAACCCGGCTGAAGGCTATCAATCAGGTGTCTCTTTCAGTGAACGAATTACTCGCTGAACTTGCAGGTGTCCAAAAATCGACCGAATTACTGGCCCAGGTGGTGCAAGATTTCACCGGCAGCGAAACCAAGCTGCGTGAACTGCTAAAAAACGCCATCAGTACCAACGCTAATCTGTTCGGCGGCGCAATTGCGATCAACCCCAAATTGGCGGATATGCGCGGCGGCTTTGCCCCGTATTATTACCACCAATCACAAATGGTGCGTTACGCGAATCTCGCCGAAATGAATGCCGATTATGAAGACCAAGGGTGGTATCGCGAAGTTGCAGAAAAAGGTCAGCCGATCTGGTCTGAACCCTATTTTGATGACAAAGGCGGCATGATCCACATGATCACCTATGCCGTGCCAGTATTTCGAACCATCGAGGGTGAACGCCAGCTTTATGCGGTGGTAACCGGTGATGTCAGCCTAGAGCTGATCAACAATATTATTCAGCGCCTGCAACTGGGCAAAACCGGTTATGCTTTTTTGCTGGATGAAAACGGCCGCGTATTATCAGAGCCCAACGATAAATACCTGCTTCAGCCGTTCTCCGAACTGCTCAACCAATACCAAGCCGACCCCGAGTGGCATCAGTTATTGGCAGAGATGTTGGCGGGCAAAGAGGGGCTCACACAAGCGCCCTGCATTCGCAGCAATGATGAATGTATCGTCGCTTATGTGCCACTCTCCATCACAGGCTGGCCAATCGGCCTTCTCTACCCTGAATCCGAACTGCTCAGTCAGTTACACCAATACACGCTGCAATTTTCGATCATGAGTGCCACAGCGCTATTAACACTCTTGTTGGTGATTGGTTTTGTGACGCGCCAAGTCACTTACCCATTGTCTGAATTAAGTGACGCAGCCCGCCATATCGGTGCCGGCCAATTCAACCGACGCCTGCCCCGTTTGCGTCGGCGTGATGAAATCGGCACGCTCATCCGTGCATTTGATCGCATGCAAAAACAACTAAAAGACTACGTTGGGCAACTCGAGAGCGAAACGGCCAACCGTAACCGTCTGGAAGGTGAGTTAGGAGCCGCCAGCAAGATTCAGATGGACATGCTCTATGGCCAAGGTTTGGCGCAGGTACACGAAAAGGCATTCCGACTTTGGGCACACCTGCTTCCAGCTAAAACCGTTGGCGGCGATTTTTATGACTACAGCGTCCGTAACAATACCCTGACGTTTGTGGTTGGCGATGTCTCCGATAAAGGCGTCGGTGCCGCGCTGTTTATGGCCAAAGCCATCAGCTTATTTCGCCAACAGGTCTCTGCCCAATTACCCATCGATGAGATGATCGCCGAACTCAATGAGGGCTTGATGGCCCACAACGACGCCTGCATGTTTGTAACCCTGCTGTGCGGCCAACTGGATTTGGCAAGCGGCCAGTTAAATTATGTGTGCGCAGGACATCAGGCACCGCTGTTGATTCGCAAAGGTAAGGCGGGACTGTTAAAAACCGAGCGTCAATCTGCGCTAGGGTTGTTGGAAGATATCCAATACCCAACCAATACCGTGCAGTTGAATTCCGGCGACAAATTGTTTTTATTCACCGATGGCATCGACGAAGCCTTCAACCAACAACATGAAATTTATGGGGTGGAGCGCCTACAGCTTCTGTTAGCCGAGACCGCGGCAGAGCCGGTCGAAGCGATTGGCGAAGCTTGCTTCCATGCGGTGCATCAATTCAGTGGCGATAACGAACAGTCGGACGATATGACCGTGATGGTGGTGGAGTTCCAGCCCACCAGCCAATTTATTATTGAGCACGCCTTTGAACAACAGGCCGTGCGCCGATTTGTGCTCGCTAACGAACTGTCTTCGATCCAGCAAGCATTCAAACATCTGGATGCATTTTGCATAGAGTACCAACTCAGTGACAGCCATGCTGGCGAACTGAAACTATTAACTGAGGAAATACTCAATAACGCTATCAGCTATGGCCAAATGCGCGCTGATGACAATCTTGTCTGGCAACTCGTTAAGGTCAGCAACGGCGTATTAATGGAGTTTATTGACGTCGGCATCGCCTATAATCCACTCGTTGATGCGCCGCCGCCCGAGCTTTTTGATCATCAAGATGAAGTACCGATTGGTGGCTTGGGCGTTCATCTGGTCAAAGCAATCAGTCACCAGCAAGCCTACGCTCGCAAAGGCCGCTGTAATCATTTGGCTGTATTTTATCGTTTCGAGCAAGCCGGGTAACTTAGCAAGAATATAAGGGTATAAACGGGAACCCTGATACGTCTACAAGAATATATGATGCCTCTGATACCCAAGAGGCATCTACGGGTGCTCAACGCAACCCATGCAATGCCACAAAAATGAAGGTTCAACAATAAAACGCTTAAAGGAATCACCAATGTCTTTGGTTATCACATCCGATTTTGAAGAAAATCAATCCATTGCTATCGTTCGTCTGATTGGCAGCTTGGATACCGACACCGCACCACAGTTCGATACGAAAGTCGCTGAGATACTGGCACCCGGTGTACGTCTGGTGATGTTAGATATGAAACACCTCGAGTACATCAGTTCAGCGGGTATCCGTTCGGTATTCAAATTGTTCAAAACAATGAAGTCCCGGGGCGGTAAGGTGGGTGCATCAAACCGCCAGCCACAAATAATCAAAGTGTTTGAAATCATCCAGGCCTTGCCCGATATGCAGATTTTCGCGAATGACGATGAAATGGATGAATATCTGACGGCCGTTCAAGGCAAGATCCGCAACGGTGAAGATTTTTAACGGAGTTTTTCACAGCGACAGTGCAACACCACGACAGCACAAAGGCGTAAACACCCGACTAAGTTCTTTAAGCCACTGCGACGTAGATAGGCAGCCATGATTCGAATCATTATTTTAGTCATTATCGTGCTCGTAATACTGATGGTCATTGGCCTCTTTTACGTGGGCCACCAATCACGGCAAATGGCAACGCCATCACTTGCTGCCAGCCTGCCAGAATGCCCACCAACACCGAACTGTGTGTCATCGTTGATGGGGCCTGACGACAGCCACTTTATTGCTCCGGTAACGATCTCAGATTACACACCTGCGGACGTTATTCCTGCGGCCGCCACTGTGATCAAAGAGATGGGAGGGCAAATCACCGAAAGTAACGATAACGGGATCATCGTGACATTCACTTCCGGGCTATTTGGTTTTGTCGACGATATGCAGGTGCGCCTCGATTCCACACACCAGCATCTCGAGGTATACAGTGCATCACGCGTTGGTCATTCAGACCTCGGCGTTAATCGCAAACGTGTTGAACGATTTCGGGCCCTCTTGATCCAACACCTGAAAAAATAAACCGCTAAACGATAGGCGAATAGACAAACAGACCGTTGTGGCCTCACGAGAATGCCAGCCACGATCGACTGATTCTCGCGCCAGATAACCGTCAAGCCACAAATCTTGGCGGTTTCAGCATGTTTAGCTAGCTTTAGAATAACGAGGGCGCCTGTTTCACACATGACATCGGTTCTTTCTATCGGTCGTCGCGTGTGCTTGCCACAGCTGGTAAACACGGCCTCTCAGGGAGTTGTACTGACGACCTGGAGTTAACACATGTCGAATGCACATATTACNAATCTGTTAGCCGGCTGGGAAAATCAGCTCGCTGATAAATGCATCGAACACCTTACCGAAGTGCCTATCGCCAAAGGGGATTCGGTAAAAATTGATGCACTGGCAGAAACCTACCACCTCAGCCGTCAGCAAATCATTGCGCATCTGCTACATAGCGCACTGCTGCAGGTTGAAGAAAGTATTCCCTATGTCGAAGGCAATAAGATCATTCGCGTAGAAGAAGGTGATCCTCTCTACGAGGATGTCGGAAAAATGCCGAACTACCTGGCGATAAAGCGGCGTCTGGACAGTCATTAAAGCAGCAATTCGTTAAGAACAGTCTGTGCCCTGCGGCCGGACCATCTTGAAATATGCCTAACAAATCTGGGTTTGATGACTCAACAAACACCCGTTTTACCGCCACCCCTTTGTCGGCGAACCTGTCGACCCGTTCAAGATCCGCAATAGCAGCATTGCGAGAGCCGATATGAGCGGCTATTATCCCAGCCTTTGTGGTGGCGACTGACCACCAATTATCACTAGCAGGAAATCTATGGATATTTTTGACCAACTCGAAGAAAAAATCATTCAGGCAATCGAGACCATTGAATTACTGAATATGGAAACCGCTGAATTGAAGCAGGAAATCAGCACGCTGAAGCAAGAAAACACCCAACTTTCGTACGAAAAATCCCAAAACGATGCACGATTGAAGTCATTGTTAGAGCATTTTGAACAGCTGCAAGAAGCCGCTGCAGAGATCAACGAGACATCGACGATCGCCTGAATATAAGCACATTTCTTGTGCTCTTATCCCGCTGACATCGACGGCGGGATACCTCCCCTCCCTGACGATTATTCCCACCAGTCAAACACTTGCAAGCAGCCGCTAATCCCTCTATGTTGAGCATAGCTTTCAGCCTGTGGCAAACGATGTTATGGTCTGAATTCATTACAGAGGCCAGTGACGGCCAGCATTAACAGCTATCAGGTCAGAACCTCCACTAGCCGTGCATGCATTAAGGAAAACAATAACAAGGAAGGTAAACCATGCGCTACGCCAAACCTCTGGGCAAGTTATTCTATACCGGCTCCAAAGCCCTGCTTGACGACCTCCTGCGACAAACATTACATACCGATAAAGCGCCTGCTCACCAGCACAATGAATACCCTATTCTGCTGATGCACGGATTTATGGGATACAAGTCGCTATCTCTGTTCAACCGCCAATTTTTCGATTATTTCAACGGTGCCAAGCAGGTATTGCAACAGCTGGGGTACTCGGTTTACGCCTATGAAGTCAGCCCGTTGGATCCACTGCAAGATCGAGTGATTGAATGGAGCAGGCACGTTGACCGCGCCCTTAAAGATTCCGGCGCAGAGAAGCTACACATTATCGCGCATAGCCAAGGGGCAATTGATGCACGAGTATTGGCCGCCGACACCGATAATCGCTGCCAAACGCCTCATCACGGCGAGATCGGCGGTATGGGATATGGCGATAAGATTGCCAGCATTACCAGCATTGCTGGCCCACACCTGGGTACACCACTGGCCGAGCACACAGAATCCAAAGAAACCCGCGCATTGATTACTGATCTGATCGATTTCATCGCCATGGCGAATGCTGCGCAACCGCTTCAAGTTCGCAAAGCGCTCGATACGCTGTCACGCGACTATATGGTCACCACGTTCAACCCGTCCATTCAGGTTCCTGACATGATTCCGTGTTACACGGTTGCCGCCAATCCGTTATCCGAACAACAAACCAGTTTTTTGTTCGACAAAACATGGCAGCACATTTCAGACATCGCGGAGTTTGATGGCGGTGGTGCCAATGATGGATTTGTGCCTGTCAGCAGCGCCTTTTTTGAAGGCCAAGCAACGGCATTGCGCAATTCAAACAAGCTACAATGGCAACCTTTAGGCCAAGTAACAACAGACCATATTGGCTCAGTTGGCCTCACCGGCGCAGGCACCGACGACCCCTTCTCACATATCCCGATGCTGGTCGGTCTATGTCAGAACATTGATACCTGTTATACACAAAATCTATCTCTGGCATTGCAAACTGACGGCAAATGGCGCCGCCATCAACACTCGGCAACAGGGTCACATGCGCTAGAGCGCTCAGTCGAACTGGCGCTGCAGAACGGTTCTAAAACCCCAGCCTGAACCTCCTCTTTGAATACGATGTTGCGCGCCTTCCACGTTGACATAAACTTGAAGACGCGTGCCCATCATGAGTGTCGGCTTGTAAGGCTACTAAGATCGACCGCTGAGCCCGTCACCACGGTTGAGGTCACGGGCGTTGTTCCCCGCGCCACACCTAGAACGCTGTTATTCTTGTATAAACAACCTATGTACGTCATGGTTGTATTAATGACCCGCGCAGGTCAGCAATACACCTTTGTGTTCAGCGGATTTCATGAAACATGTCGTCGAAACTCTCTACACCTGCTGTATTTACGCCAGAGCAATTTGTGGCGCATCGCGGCTTGCAATCGCAATACGTCGAGAACTCACTATCCGGCTTTCAAGCAGCTATTGCCGCGGGCGCATTGCATGTCGAAATGGACATCCAGCTCAGCAAAGACGGCGTCGCTATGCTTTATCACGACGTGACCCTCGACCGTGTTAGCGGTATCAAGGGGAGCATATTCGATTTCACCTGCAGCCACCTAACAAATCTTCCCGCTAGCGAACCAATACGCCTCGGTGACCGATACGCCTCTCAAACCATTGCCCCATTGCACGCACTAGGCGAGATCGCCAAACAACACCCTAACGTCACTTTCTATATCGAGCTGAAAGAAGATTCCATCGTTCGCCACGGGCTCGATACCTGCTTATCGGCCATAAAAAATGCCATTGAAACCTTTCATCATCAGTGCGTTCTCATCAGTTTTGACCCTACTGCAGTACTCAATGCCAAACAGCATTTTGGCTTCTCACAAACCGGCCTCGTATTTCGTCATTGGTCAAAACGTGAAGCCCTGTATACAGAAACCCACGCGGATATCGCTTACATTAACTACAAACGTATCCGTAGTACTCGAATAACATCGTCAGTGCCACTGGTCGTCTACGAGGTGGCAAACCCGACTTTGGCAAAAACATTGCTTCAACGCGGTGTTGCCAAAATTGAAACTTTTGCCATCGACAGGTTGATTGAATCACTATGCCAAAAGACGTAGATGTCGCGATTATAGGCGGCGGCGTACAAGGTTGTGGCGTTGCCCAGGCAGCTGCAGCAGCCGGTTATTCCACCTTGATTATTGAAAAATCGGATTGGGGAAGCGGCACCTCGAGTAAATCCAGCAAACTCATTCATGGTGGTTTACGGTATTTACAAACCGGTCAATTTAAATTGGTGCGTGAATGCTTGCTCGAACGCAACTGGATGCTGCGCCACACACCTGAATTGGTAAGTCCTAACTGGTTTTATCTACCTATCTATAAAAACAACCAGTACCCGGCTTGGATGATATTGGCCGGGCTTTGCCTTTACCGTGTACTCAATCTCAACAGCCCCTACAGTCGATTTCGATGGATCAAAAAGAACGAATGGCAGCACCTCAATGGCTTGAAAACAGACAATCTAAAAACCGTTTTTGCCTATCAGGATGGTCAAACAGACGACCAACAACTCACACTCGCCATTAAGAACAGCGCAGAAGCCTTGGGCGCACAGTGTTTATCAGAGACGACCCTCGTCGCAGCCACACGAACAAGCAATGGCTACCAGCTGAAACTGCAACACGCGAATGCCGATGCCACTGATGCCCATACCGTCAATGCACGCGTTGTCATCAATGCGACCGGACCGTGGGTTAACGAAACCCTCAACCGTTTTACCCCCGTACCACCCGCCGTCGATGTCGATTTTGTGCAAGGTACCCACATCGTTATTGATCGCCAGGTCAGCGACATGTGTTTTTATCTGGAAGCCCCTCAAGACAGTCGTGCTATATTTGTAATGCCCTGGAAAGGCACCAGCTTGATAGGGACTACGGAGACGGTTTATCAAGGCAGCCCGGATGATATTCAGCCGCACCAAAGTGAAATCGATTACCTACTCGATACTTACCACCACTATTTCCCAGACACGCCAGCAACGGTTATTAACAGCTTCTGCGGTCTTCGTGTTCTACCGAGAATGCAAAACAGCGCTTTCAAGCGCCCCCGCGATGTCATGATTAAATCTCACAATGGAATCGTTAGTCTTTATGGCGGAAAACTCACCGCCTGGCGCGCCACAGCCGCAGATGTTATGCCGCACATTTACGCAATCTTAGGAAATGGCAAACGTATTGATACCCGAAAGATCGAGCTTCAGTTACACAAAGACTGAGCGTCGAACACGATCCGTGTAGAAAGCGCGATTTCAATCAAATATCCTGCCCTCACGATGATTAAATTATCAGGGGGGGGGGGNNATTNTNNAATTTTGTTGCCGGTAAAGGATTGGGAAAAAAAGTGGGGGTTAGGGCGAAGAGAACCAAACGGGCACAGGTT